>NZ_CM160041.1:0-5655976 GCF_056711425.1 Achromobacter sp. SX5
GGTGCTGCGCGTGGCCGCGCCCAACCGCTTCAAGCTGGATTGGGTGCGGAAGAACTTTTCCCACCAGATCGAAGCGTTGGCCGCGGAGTGGTTCGAGCGGCCGGTGCAGGTTCTGTTCGAGCTGCCGACCCAGGGCGCCGCGCCGCGCATGCCGGTCGCGCCCGTGCGGGCCGCGCAGCCGGCGCCGACGCACCCGTCCGGCGCGGCCCCGCTGGGCGGCGCGCCCCCAGTGAGCGCGCCGGCCGCGGCGCCCGCGCCGGCTCCCGCGCCCGCCACCACGGCGGCGGCCCAGGCGGTCAACGCCGACGCCGCCAACATCGTGTACGAGCGCTCGCGCCTGAACACCGACCTGACCTTCGAGAACTTCGTGACCGGCAAGGCGAACCAGCTGGCGCGCGCCGCCGCGCTGCAGGTCGCCGAGAATCCGGGCACCTCGTACAACCCGCTGTTCCTGTACGGCGGCGTGGGCCTGGGCAAGACCCACCTGATCCACGCCATCGGCAACGCGATGGTGGCGGCGGGCACCGGCGTGCGCGTGCGCTACGTGCATGCCGACCAGTACGTGTCCGACGTGGTCAAGGCCTACCAGCGCAAGGCGTTCGACGACTTCAAGCGCTACTACCATTCGCTGGACCTGCTGCTGATCGACGATATCCAGTTCTTCTCCGGCAAGAACCGCACGCAGGAAGAGTTCTTCTACGCGTTCGAGGCCATGGTGGCCCAGCGCAAGCAGATCATCATCACCAGCGATACGTATCCGAAGGAACTGTCGGGCATCGACAGCCGCCTGATCTCGCGCTTCGACTCGGGCCTGACGGTGGCCATCGAGCCGCCGGAACTGGAGATGCGCGTGGCGATCCTGCTGCGCAAGGCCGAATCCGAAGGCGTGCCCATGCCCGAGGAAGTGGCCTTCTTCATCGCCAAGCATCTGCGCAGCAACGTGCGCGAACTGGAAGGCGCGCTGCGCAAGGTCCTGGCCTACGCGCGCTTCCACGGCCGCGACGTCCTGACCGTGGACGTCTGCAAAGAGGCGCTGAAAGACCTGCTGTCGGTGTCCAACGGCCAGATCACCGTGGAAAACATCCAGAAGACGGTGGCGGACTTCTACAAGATCAAAGTGGCCGACATGTATTCGAAACGCCGGCCCGCCAATATCGCCTTGCCGCGCCAGGTCGCCATGTACCTGGCCAAGGAGCTGACCCAGAAAAGCCTGCCGGAAATCGGCGATCTGTTCGGTGGCCGTGATCACACCACCGTACTGCACGCGGTGCGCAAGATTTCCGACGCCCGCGCCAAGCAGGCGGAGCTCAACCATACCCTGCACGTGTTGGAACAAACTCTAAAAGGATGAACATGCAACTCGTACAAACCACACGCGATGCATTGCTGAAACCGCTGTCGACTGTGGCGGGCATCGTCGAAAGACGCCATACCCTGCCCATTCTGGCGAACATCCTGATGCGCAAGGAAGGCAACAAGGTCGCCTTCATTGCGACCGACCTGGAAGTACAGATCACCACGCACGCCGATTTCGGCGTGGGCCAGGAAAACGAGTCCACCACGGTCGCGGCGCGCAAGCTGCTGGACATCCTCAAGGCGCTGCCGGACACGGGCGACGTGCGCCTGGCGCTGGCCAGCAACAAGCTGTCGGTGCAGTCGGCCAAGAGCCGCTTCGCGCTGCAGACGCTGGCCGCCAGCGAATTCCCCACCGTGGCCCAGCCCGAGCAGTGGGACGTGTCGCTGACCATGCCGCAGCGCACGCTGCGCCACCTGTTCAACATGGTGCACTTCGCCATGGCGCAGCAGGACATCCGCTACTACCTGAACGGCATGCTGCTGGTGTTCGAGCCGGGCCGCGTGCGCGCCGTCGCCACCGACGGCCACCGCCTGGCGCACTGCTCCACCGAAGCCGACGGCATCAGCGAGCGCCACGAAGTGATCGTGCCGCGCAAGACCGTGCTGGAAATGCAGCGCCTGCTGGAAGACTCCGACGAGCCCGTCTCCATCGACGTGGCGCCGGGCCAGATCCGCTTCCGCTTCGGCGACGTGGAGCTGGTGTCCAAGCTGGTCGAAGGCAAGTTCCCCGACTTCACGCGCGTGATCCCCACCAACTACACGCGCCACTTCCTGGTCGGCCGTGAAGCGCTCCAGGGCAGCCTGCAGCGCGCCGCCATCCTGACCACCGACAAGTTCAAGGGCGTGCGCCTGCAACTGGCGCAGAACCAGATGAAGATCTCCTCGTCCAACGCCGAGCAGGAAGAGGCGCAGGAAGAGATCGACATCGACTACGGCCATGAAGCGCTGGACGTGGGTTTCAACGTCGGCTACCTGCTCGACGTGCTGTCGAACGTCAAGGTCGACAGCGTCCAGTGGTCGGTCATGCCCGACGCCAACGCGTCGGCGCTCATCACCCTGCCCGAAGACGACCAGTTCAAGTACGTCGTCATGCCCATGCGGATTTGATCCGCGCCCTATCGTGGGTTTGTGCCGCTGCGGGCCGGATGGCCCGCGGGCGGTCCGGCCGCCAGGCCGTTCTTTAAAGCGTTATCGATACACACATGTCAGATCAGCAGAACACCACTCCCGAGAACAGCGGCTACGGCGCTGACTCGATCAAGATGCTCAAAGGGCTGGAGGCCGTGCGCAAGCGCCCCGGCATGTACATCGGCGACACGTCCGACGGCACCGGCTTGCACCACATGGTGTTCGAAGTCGTCGACAACGCCATCGACGAAGCCCTGGCCGGCTATTGCGACGACATCGTCGTCACGATCCACACCGACAACTCCATCTCCGTGACCGACAACGGCCGCGGCATCCCGACGGCCATCCACAAGGACGACGAATTCCACCGCAGCGCGGCGGAAATCGTCATGACCGAGCTGCACGCCGGCGGCAAGTTCGACCAGAACTCGTACAAGGTCTCGGGCGGCCTGCACGGCGTGGGCGTGTCCTGCGTCAACGCGCTGTCCGAATGGCTGCGCCTGACCATCCGCCGCGACGGCCAGGTGCACCAGATGGAATTCCGCCAGGGCGAGCGCGTCGCGCCGCTGGCGGTGACGGGCACGACCGACAAGCGCGGCACCGAAGTGCGCTTCCTGGCCGACCCCATCATCTTCACCAACATCGAGTATCACTACGAGATCCTCTCCAAGCGCCTGCGCGAGCTGTCGTTCCTGAACAATGGCGTGAAGATCCGCCTGATCGACCAGCGCCAGGGCAAGGAAGAGAACTTCGCGTTCTCGGGCGGCGTGAAGGGCTTCGTCGAATACATCAACCGCAGCAAGACCGTGCTGCACCCCAACGTGTTCTCGGTTTCCACCGAGTCCTCGGCAGGCGGCGTGGCGGTCGGCGTGGAAGTGGCGATGCAGTGGAACGACAGCTACAGCGAAAGCGTGCTGTGCTTCACCAACAACATCCCGCAGCGCGACGGCGGCTCGCACCTGACCGGGCTGCGCGCGGCGATGACCCGCATCATCAACAAGTACATCACCGACAACGAACTGGCCAAGAAGGCCAAGGTCGAGACCTCCGGCGACGACATGCGCGAAGGCCTGGCCTGCGTGCTGTCGGTGAAGGTGCCCGAGCCCAAGTTCAGCAGCCAGACCAAGGACAAGCTGGTGTCCAGCGAAGTGCGTCCGGCCGTCGAAGAAGCCGTGGCCCGCACGCTGGAAACCTGGCTGCTGGAGCATCCCAACGACGCCAAGGCGCTGTGCGCCAAGATCGTCGAGGCCGCCCGCGCCCGCGAAGCCGCGCGCAAGGCGCGCGAAATGACCCGCAGGAAGAGCGTGCTGGAAGGCGCCGGCCTGCCCGGCAAGCTGGCCGACTGCCAGGAAAAAGATCCCGCGCTGTGCGAGCTGTACATCGTCGAGGGCGACTCCGCAGGCGGCTCGGCCAAGCAGGGCCGCGACCGCAAGTTCCAGGCCATCCTGCCGCTGCGCGGCAAGGTGCTGAACGTGGAAAAGGCCCGCTTCGACCGCCTCATCGCCAGCGAGCAGATCGCCACCCTGATCACCGCGCTGGGCACCAGCATCGGCCCGGACTTCAACATCGACAAGCTGCGCTACCACCGCCTCATCATCATGACCGACGCGGACGTCGACGGCGCGCACATCCGCACCCTGCTGCTGACGCTGCTGTACCGCCAGATGCCCGAGCTGGTGCAGCGCGGCTACGTCTACATCGCCCAGCCGCCGCTGTACAAGGTCAAGGTCGGCCGCGAAGAGCGCTATCTGAAGGACGACCAGGAAGAAGCGCAGTTCATGCTGTCGCTGGCCCTGAAGGACGCCGAGATCATCTCGGGCGGCGAGATCATCCGCGGCGAAGAGCTGAATGAACTGGCGCGCCAGTACGTCGCCGCCGACGGCGTGATCGCGCGCCTGTCGCGCGTGTTCGACACGGCCGCGCTGTCGGCCATGGCCGAAGGCGTGGAAATCAACCTGGAGACGGCCGAGTCCACCGCCGAATCCGCCCGCCGCCTGACCGAAGCCATGCGCGATCCGGTCAGCGGCAACGGCGTCGAAGTCGTGCCCCAGTTCGACGAGGCGACCGAACGCCACCGCCTGTCGGTGCAGCGCATGCATCACGGCAACGTGCGCGTCAGCATCATCGACGCCGACTTCGTCAACGGCACGGACTACGCCATCCTGTCCAAGGCCGCCAAGAGCTTCTCCGGCAAGGTCGGCCCGCGCTCGCTGGTCGCCCGCGGCGAAGGCGACAAGCGCAAGGAACAGCCCGTGTCCGACTTCCGCGAAGCCATGCAGTGGCTGCGCAGCGAAGCCGAACGCGGCATCTCCAAGCAGCGCTACAAGGGCCTGGGCGAAATGAACCCGGACCAGCTGTGGGAAACCACCATGGACCCGAAGGTGCGCCGCCTGCTGCGCGTGCAGATCGAGGACGCCATCGCGGCCGACGAAGTCTTCACCACGCTGATGGGCGACGATGTGGAACCGCGCCGGAACTTCATCGAAACGCATGCGCTGTCGGCGGCGAATATCGACGCCTGATAAGTTCAAAGGCGGCGTGGCGCTGGGGGAAAAAATGGCCAGGTACCTGAAGGAGCTGGGCTATGAGTGAACCAGCGTCCCGCGCCGAGTTGGTGCTCTACACAACTGAAGACGGCTCGGCGCAGTTCTTCTTACGCGCCGGGGATGGCAGCGTCTGGCTGAGCCAGGCCGAACTGGCTGAGCTCTTTCAGACCTCCATCCCAAATATCAACATTCACATCAAGAACGTGCTTGATGAAGGAGAGTTGGTAGAAGTTCGAACTGTTAAAGATGACTTAATAGTTCAAGCCGAAGGCAGCCGCCAGGTTCGCCGAACGGTCAAGTTCTACAACCTCGACATGATCCTGGCCATCGGCTACCGGGTGAAGTCTCCACGCGGCACCCAGTTCCGCCAATGGGCAACGACCCATCTCAAGGAATACCTGATCAAGGGCTTCGTCATGGACGACGAGCGCTTGAAGGGCAGCGAGCGCTGGGACTATTTCGATGAGCTGCTTCAGCGTATCCGCGATATACGCGCATCGGAAAAGCGCTTCTACCAAAAGGTGCGCGACCTGTTTGCGCTCTCGGTGGACTACGCGGATGATGGTCAGGCCACGGGAATTTTTTTCGCCGAAGTACAGAACAAGATGTTCTTCGCGGTGACACGGCACACCGCCGCGGAACTCATCGTGCAGCGTGCCGACCCGACTCAGCCCAATATGGCGCTCACGTCCTGGAAGGGGGCGCGCGTTCGCAAGGGCGATGTGACTGTGGCAAAGAATTACCTGAACGCAGAAGAGCTGGACCAGCTCAACCGCATCGTCAGCATGTTCTTGGACTTTGCAGAGTTGCGTGCCATGCAGCGCAAAGATCTGCGCATGGCCGACTGGCGGGCCTATGTGGACAGTTTTATGGTATTCAACGAGCAGGCCGTATTGGAGGGGTCGGGCCGCATGAGCCATCAGGCCATGACGAGCATCGCGCACGAACGCTATGAACGGTTTGATGCCGTGCGCCGTCAGGCAGAAGCGTTGGAGGCTGACCTTGCAGAGATGCGTGAGTTGGAGCAGGTCGAGAAGCAACTGAGTGGCCGGCGCAAGAGCGGCAAAGGCGGAACGGATGCTGCCTAAAGAATGGAACTGCTAGTTTTGCGCCATTGCAATACGTCGACAAGGAAGTCGAATAAGGCGGATGTGCCTCACCGCCCCGCCCGCGCCTTCAAATCCCCCATCTCCTGCTGCATCACCTCGCGCGCATAGCGCGAGAACACGCTGACCAGGCGCGTGCGGGTGTGGTACGGCGGGTAGAGCAGCGCGACCGTGACCGGCACGGCGGGGCTGAACGGGCGCACCTCGACGTTGGCGGTCGCCAGTTCTTCGCGCGCGGCCAGCGGGTTGATGAGGGCCACGCCCAGGCCGGCGCCGACCAGGGCGCAGATGGACGAACCGAGGCCGGCCTCGGCCACGGTCTGGCGTTCGATGCGGGCGGCCTTGAAGACCTCGTCGATCATGGCGCGCAGCGGCGTGCCGCTGGTGAAGGCCACGAACGGCTCGCCGGCGAAGTCGGCGGGTTTGAGTTTCTTCAGCCTGGCCAGGCGGTGGCCCTTGGGCACCACGGCCACGCAGCTCATCGTCAGCACCGGCTCGACCTGGATGCCGGGCGAGTCGCCCGACAGCATCGCCAGGCCGGTGTCGCAAAAGCCCGAACTGATCCAGTTGTGCACCGTGCTGGCGTTGCCGGAATGGATCGACACCATGACGTCGGGGTACTCGGTCTTGAAGCCGGCGACGATGCGCGCCAGCAGGCCGCCGGCCAGCCGCGGCATGGCGGCCACGCTCAGGCGGCTGGCGCTGAACGAGCGGATGCTGGCCGCCGCCGACTCCAGGCCGGCCAGGCCGATGAAGGTTTTCTCGACTTCCTGGAAGAAGCGCGAGCCGTCCTGCGTGGGGGTCAGGCGGCTGCCGTTGCGGTCGAACAAGGGAAACTGGGTAATGGCTTCCAATTGCGCGATTAAGCGGCTAACGTGCGGCTGCGAGGTATGCACGCGCCGCGCCGCGGCGGTCATCGAACCGGTCATCATGACGGCCCGGAACGCCTCGATGTGCCGCAGGCTCATGCGTGGAATGGCCATATCAAATCCGTATGGAGGAATACTCGATTGGAACTGGATAAAACCATACCGCTAGTTGATACTTTTCGCCAATATGCGCCGCGCATCCGGCGCCAAAGGAAGCCGATGAAAGCATTCGCCGCAATCTCCGCCGCAGTGGTCCTGCTGGGCAGCGCCGCAACCGTGCACGCCGAGGGCGCCAGCCGCCTGGACAAGATCCGCGAAAGCGGCGTCATCACGCTGGGCCATCCCGAGACCTCGGTGCCGTTCGCCTATCTCGACGGCGACCAGAAGCCGATCGGCTACACGGTGGAGATCTGCCAGGAAGTCGCGCAGTACATCAAGGCCGCGCTCAAGCTGCCCAAGCTGGAGGTGCGCTACAACCCGACCACCTCGGCCACGCGCATCCCGCTGCTGGCCAACGGCACCATAGACCTGGAATGCGGCAACACCACCAACAACCTCGCGCGCCACAAGCTGGTGTCGTTCGCGCCCACGACCTTCGTGGCGCAGGTGGTGCTGGTGGCGCGCAAGGACGGCGGCGTCGATCCCAATAACCTGGCGTCCTTCCGTGGCAAATCCATCGCCGCGCAGGCGGGCGGCCAGACCTTCAAGCTGATCTCGCAGCTCAACGCCAAGCACGAACTGGGCATCACCATGACGCCCACCAAGGACACGGCCGAAACCATACTGATGGTGGAATCGGGCCGCGCCGCCGGCTCGGCCAACGACGACGGCATCGCCTATGGCGCGGTGGCCTCCTCGAAGAATCCCGACGCCTTCGTCATCGGCACCAAGGGCCTGGAGCTGGCGCCCTACGGCATCATGCAGCCCAAGGACGATCCGGCCTTCAAGCACGTGGTGGACGACGCCGTGCGCGACCTGATCAAGTCCGGCAAGGTCGCCGCGCTCTACGACAAGTACTTCAATTCGCCCATCCCGCCCAGGCAGATCAACCTGAAGTACCCGATGAGCGACGCGCTCAAGCGTGCGCTGGCCAATCCCACCGATTCGGGCGATCCCAAGGCCTACGAGTAAAGCCCTCGGGCCGCGGGCATGAAATACGACTGGAGCTGGGACGTCTTCCTGGATACGGCGCCTGACGGCGTGCATACCTTCCTGGAGACGCTACTGATGGGCGTGGGCTGGACGCTGGCGCTGGCCCTGATCGCCTGGGTGTTCGCATTGCTGCTGGGCTCTTGCCTGGGGGTGATGCGGACCCAGCGGTCGCGCCCGATGAACGCGCTGGGCGCGGCCTACGTCGAGCTGTTTCGCAACGTGCCGCTGCTGGTGCAGATGTTCCTGTGGTACTTCGTGCTGCCCGAGCTGCTGCCGCTGGACTGGGGCCTGGCGATGAAGCGCATGCCGCAACCCTGGGGCCAGTTCGTGCCGGCCACGCTGTGCCTGGCCTGCTATGGCGCGGCGCGCGTGGCCGAGCAGCTGCGCGCGGGCATCCAGTCGCTGCCGCGCGGCCAGCTGCAGGCGGCCACCGCGCTGGGCCTGACCGAGGCGCAGGCCTACCGCTACGTGATCCTGCCCGAGGCCTTTCGCATCGTGCTGCCGCCGCTGACGTCCGAGTTCATGGGCATCATCAAGTATTCGTCGGTGGCGCTGACCATCGGCCTGCTGGAGCTGACCGGCCAGGCGCGCACGATGGCGGAGTTCAGCTTCCATATCTTCGAAGCCTTTTCCGCGGCCACGGTCATCTACCTGCTCATCAACGGCATCGTGGTCCTGGGCATGCGCTGGCTGGAACGCCGCACGGCGGTGCCCGGCCTGATCGGCGCCGCGGGCAAGGGACGCTAGCGCCATGGGCCAGTTCGACTTCGGCGTCATCGGCAACGCGCTGCCGTACCTGTTCCGTACCGGCATGGCCTTTACGCTGACGCTGACCGCGCTGGCGGCGGTGATGGGGCTGGCGCTGGGCACGGTGCTGGCCATGATGCGGCTGTCGCGCTTGCGGATACTGTCGGTGCCTGCCGGCATCTACGTGAACGTGATGCGCTCGGTCCCGCTGCTGCTGGTGATCTTCTGGTTCTACTTCCTGATGCCGTACATGGCCGCCTGGGCGGTGGGATCGTCCACGCCGCTGCGGGTCGGCGCGTTCAATTCGGCGGTGATCACGTTCACCCTGTTCGAGGCGGCGTACTTCTGCGAAATCATGCGCGCCGGCATCCAGTCGATCGCGCGCGGGCAGGTGTCGGCCAGCCTGGCGCTGGGGCTCACGCCGTGGCAGGGCATGCGCTACGTGGTGCTGCCGCAGGCGCTGCGCAACATGCTGCCGGCGCTGCTGACGCGCGTCATCATCCTGTTCCAGGACACCTCGCTGGTGTATGTGCTGTCGCTGACCGACTTCCTGGGCGCGGCCACCAAGATCGGCCAGCGCGACGGCCGCCTGGTGGAGCTGTATCTGTTCGTGGCGGTGGTGTATTTCATCATCTGCTTCACGGCGTCCCGTCTGGTCAAGCGGCTGGAACGGCGCACGCGCGTGCTGCGCTAGGCGGCCGCGGTCTTTCCTCTTTATCCACAGGTCCGACGATGATAGAGATCAAGCAGGTCAGCAAGTGGTACGGCGACTTCCAGGTGCTGGACGGCTGCTCCACCACGGTGGGCCGCGGCGAGGTCGTGGTGGTCTGCGGGCCGTCCGGCTCCGGCAAGTCCACGCTGCTCAAGACCGTCAACGCGCTCGAGCCCTTCCAGCAGGGCGAGGTGGTGGTCAACGGGATCTCGGTGGGCGATCCGCGCACCGACCTGCCCAGGCTGCGCGCGGTGGCCGGCATGGTGTTCCAGCATTTCGAGCTGTTCCCGCATCTGTCGGTGACCGAGAACCTGTGCCTGGGCCAGGTCAAGGTGCTCAGGCGCGGCAAGGAAGAGGCGCGCCGGCGCGCGCTGGCGCTGCTGGAGCGCGTGGGCCTGTCGGCCCACCAGGACAAGCATCCCGGCGAACTGTCGGGCGGCCAGCAGCAGCGCGTGGCGATCGCGCGCGCGCTGTCCATGGACCCGGCCGTGATGCTGTTCGACGAACCGACCTCGGCGCTGGACCCGGAGATGGTCAACGAGGTGCTGGACGTGATGACCGACCTGGCCGCCGACGGCATGACGATGATGGTGGTGACCCATGAAATGGGATTCGCGCGCCGCGTCGCCGACCGCGTCATCTTCATGGACTGCGGCCGCATCGTGGAGGATTGCGACAAGGAGCAGTTCTTCGGCAATGTCGAGCAGCGCAACCCGCGCACTCGCCAGTTTCTTTCCAAAATCCTGCAGCACTGAGCATCATGACTTCGCCCGATTCCGCCCCTGCCGTCGACTTGCGCAGCGACACCGTCACCCGTCCCACCGAGGCCATGTACGAGCGCATGCGCAGCGCGCCGATCGGCGACGACGGACTGGACGGCGATCCCAGCGTGCGCGAGCTGGAGGCGCACGTGGCGCAACGGCTGGGCAAGCAGGCCGGGCTGTTCGTGCCCAGCTGCACCATGGCGAACCTGCTGGCGGTGCTGGCGCAGGCCCAGCGCAACGAACAGGTGGCGCTGGAGGCCACGGCCCACATGTATACCTCGGAGCGCGGCGCTGCCACGTTCACGGGGCTTTTCTACCTGGGCGTGGCCGGCGCCGGCGGCGCGATGGACCTGGGCGCGCTGCAAGAGGCGCTGCAGGGCGGCGGACACCGCCTGAAGACGGCGCTGGTGGCGATGGAGACCTCGCACAACAATGCCGGCGGCGCGGTGCTGCCGCTGGACCATATGCAGGCCGTGCACGGCATGGCAAAGGCGGCCGGCGCCGCCGTGCATCTGGACGGCGCGCGCCTGTTCAACGCCGCCTCGGCGCTGGGCGTGGACCCCGGCGAGATCGCGCGCCACGCGGACACGGTGTCGCTGTGCCTGTCCAAGGGCCTGAGCGCGCCGGTGGGCGCGGTGCTGGCCGGCGCGCGGCCCGTCATGGAACGCGCGCGCGGCTTGCGGCGCATGCTGGGCGGCACCCAGCGCCAGGCCGGCATCATGGCGGCCGCCGGTCTGGAGGCGGTGCGCACGATGGGCGGTCGTCTGGCCGAGGACCACGCGCGCGCGCGCCGGCTGAGCGACGGGGTCAACCGGCTGGCGCCGGCGCTGTCGGCCAGCGTGCCGCAGACCAACATCGTGCAGGTCGAGACCGCCGCCAGCGGCATGGACAACGCGCAATGGACCGCCGCGCTGGCGGCGGCCGGTCTGCTGGTGCGCCCCTGGGGCCGCACGCGGCTGCGCTGCGTGACCCACCGCCACATCGGCGACGCCGACATCGACGCGGCGGTCGGGGCCTTTGCGGCCGTGCTGAAAGCGCACCGCCGATAACGCGCCGATCTGCTCCGTTCTGCGGCGCGCGCCGGTGCGATAATGCCGCATGTCCACGACCCACCTTTCCCGGAAAGACTATCTCTGTGCCTTGGCGGTCGTGCTCATATGGGGCTCGAACTTCGTCGTCATGAAGGTTGGCATGAAGGGCCTGTCGCCCATGATGCTGGGCGCGCTGCGCTTCGCCCTGGCGGCGTTTCCGCTGATTCTGTTCGTGCGCCCGCCGCGCCTGCCCTGGCGCTGGGTCGCGGCCTACGGGCTGGTGCAGGGCCTGGGCCAGTTCGGCCTGCTCTTTACCGCGCTGCAGTCCGGCATGCCCGCCGGCATGGCCTCGCTGGTCATCCAGACCCAGGCGTTTTTCACCTTGCTGCTGGCCGCGCCGTTGCTGCATGAACGCGCGCAGCGCCACCATTGGCTGGGCTTGTGCGTGGCCGCGGCCGGGCTGGCCATCATCGCCGGCGGCCGGGGCGCGGGGCCGGGCCAGATGACCATGACGGGCTTCGTGCTGACGCTGGGCGCCGCGTTCATGTGGGCCGTGTCCAACATCATCGTGCGCCTGGCCAGCCGCCGCTCGCCCGGCTACGACCCGTTCGCCTTCATCGCCTGGAGCAGCGCCGCGCCGGTGCTGCCTTTCCTGCTGCTGGCCGTGCTGATCGACGGCTGGGAGCCGGCGCTGGCCATGGTGGCCGGCATGGGCTGGAGCGAGGCGCTGTCGGTGCTGTACCTGGCGGGGCTGGCGACTTTGCTGGCCTATACCCTGTGGACGCAGCTGCTGACGCGCCATGCCGCGGCCAAGGTCGCGCCGTTCTCGCTGCTGGTGCCGGTGGTGGGGCTTTGGGCGGCCTCGATGGCCTTCGACGAAAGCCTGCTGCCGCTGCAATGGCTGGGGGCGGCCTGCGTGCTGGCCGGACTGGTGCTCAACCAATTGGGCGGGCGCTGGTTGCGTACCCGCTGAGCCTTACGGCGCAATCGTCCGCCGTTTCTCCCCCTATCGGATTACTGCCTGCCGGTGCGCGCCATGGGCGGTTCTACAGCTGTTCAAAGCGGATGTAACGCTTGTCGGTGTACTCCTGGCGCGTGGTCAGTTCCTTCACGGCGGCGCCGGGCGGGCCGCGCCGCAGCCATTCCAGCATGTGGTCGACCTGGTCGGGCGTGCCTTGCACCACGGCCTCCACCGTGCCGTCCGGCAGGTTCTGGACCCAGCCGGTCGCGCCCAGCAGATGGGCGCGGCGGACCGTGGCGTGGCGGTAGCCCACGCCCTGCACGATGCCGCTGATCGTGACGTGCACGGTTTCGATGTGAGGGGGGGAATGAGGGTCTTGCATGCGGTTTCCTTCGGATGATGCGCCGCCGTAGGCGGTATTGGCTACAGCGGATGGTCTATAGGCCCGATGGCCTTCGAAGCGATACGTTAGAGCTCATGTCAAAACGTGCCAACGGGAACACCCGCTACCAGAGCTTGGAGAAGCCATTATGGAAGAGACCAGTTTGTTGTCGGAAGTAGAGACAGCGCGCTACAGGGAACAAGGGTATCTGGCCCTGAAGGACATGTGCCCGCAGGATGAAGTGGGCTACATCCGCCGTACCCTGATGGATCTGTTCGCCAACAAGACCGGCTACAACGAGGGTGCGCAATACGACTTCGTGAGCCGCGACGATCCGTCCAAGCCCGCCAAGTTTCCCAGTCTGCACGATCCGCGCCATTATGCCCCGGGCCTGCTCAAGACCGTCTACCACGAGCGCACGCTGGAACTGGCCCGCCAGCTGCTGGGCGAGGACGCCGCGCTCTACGGCGAGCACGCCCTGCTCAAGCCCGGCCCCGACGGTCCCGAGACGCCCTGGCACCAGGACGAGGCCTTCCGTTCGCCGGATTTCGTCTACAACGAACTCAGCATCTGGCTGGCGCTGCAGCCGGCCACGGTCGAGAACGGCTGCATGCAGTTCATTCCCGGCTCGAACAAATGGGAGGTGCTGGAGCACCGTTCGCCGGGCGGCGACAAGAGCCTGCATCCGCTGGAGTGCTGCGGCGATTTCGCGCGCGAGCTGGCCGTGCCGGAGCCGCTGGAGCCGGGCGGGATCACCGTGCACGACGCCCGCACCCTGCATTTCACGGGGCCCAACACTTCGTCCGCGCCGCGCCTGGCTTACATCCTGATCTACAACACGCCGCCGGTCTACAAGCCGGGCCGCCGCGAGTTTCCGTGGCTGGAGGGCCGCTGGACCGACAGCCAGACGCGCAAGAAGCAATGGCACAAGCGCGGCGGGCTGGCCGTCGACGTGATGCGCCGCCTGCCGGCGGCGCGCCTGACCAGTCCGCGCTGGGTGGCCTGGGCCACGATACGCGCGGTCTCCAAGGTCTGGCCGCGATAGGGGACGCAGGGGCCGCGCAGGCCCTTGCGATTTTGGGGGGCGACCGGGGCCGGCAAGCGACGCTTGCCGGCCCCGGCGCGTATACTGGGCAGCGCCGCGGGGTTCGTGAGCCCCGCGGGACCGCCCGAGGCGCCAGCAGCCGCTGGTCCCGGGGACCAGAAAATCAATAACGAGTCCGGCCCGCGCCCCTCATCACTCCATAGACACCCATGACCGCTAACCTTTCTACGATCACCTGCATCGAAGATCTGCGCGTCGTCGCGCAGAAACGCGTGCCGCGCATGTTTTACGACTACGCGGATTCCGGCGCCTGGACCGAAGGCACTTACCGCGCCAACGAAAGCGACTTCCAGAAGATCAAGCTGCGCCAGCGCGTGGCGGTGAACATGGAAGGCCGGTCGCTGCGCACCACGCTGGCGGGCCAGGACGCGATCATGCCGCTGGCCATCGCGCCCACCGGCCTGACCGGCATGCAGCACGCCGACGGGGAGATCCTGGCGGCCAAGGCGGCGGCGGATTTCGGCGTGCCTTTCACGCTCTCGACCATGAGCATCTGCTCGCTGGAAGACGTGGCGGCGGCCACCGGCAAGCCGTTCTGGTTCCAGCTCTACGTGATGCGCGACCGCGAATTCGTCGGCAACCTGATCGACCGGGCCAAGGCGGCCGGCTGCTCGGCGCTGGTGCTGACGCTGGACCTGCAGATCCTGGGCCAGCGCCACAAGGACATCAAGAACGGCCTGTCCACGCCGCCCAAGCCCACCCTGCGCAACCTCATCAACCTGGCGACCAAGCCGCGCTGGTGCCTGGGCATGCTGGGCACCAAGCGCCGCACCTTCGGCAATATCGTCGGCCACGCCAAGGGCGTGAGCGACCTGTCCTCGCTGTCGTCGTGGACGGCCGAACAGTTCGACCCGCGCCTGAGCTGGGACGACGTCGAATGGATCAAGCAGCGCTGGGGCGGCAAGCTCATCATCAAGGGCATCCTGGACGTCGAGGACGCGCAGCTGGCCGCCAACAGCGGCGCCGACGCGCTGATCGTCAGCAACCATGGCGGACGCCAGCTCGACGGCGCCATGTCGTCCATCGCCGCCCTGCCCTCGATCGCCGATGCCGTAGGCTCGAAGATCGAGGTGTGGATGGACGGCGGCATCCGTTCGGGCCAGGACATCCTCAAGGCGGTGGCGCTGGGCGCGCGCGGCGCCATGATCGGCCGCGCCTTCCTGTACGGCCTGGGCGCCTACGGCCAGGCGGGCGTGACCCGCGCGCTGGAGATCCTGTACAAGGAAATGGACACCACCATGGCGCTCTGCGGCCGCCGCTCCATCGTGCCGGGCGACCGCAGCATCCTGCTGCCGGGCACCTATCCGACCTGAGCTGTCCGCCGCAGGAACGAGAACATGCCGGACGCCTGTGCGTCCGGCTTTTTTTTCGCAAGATCTGCAAACGCCGCTCTTTTCGCAAAATCTGCAAACGCCGCTCCACTACATTGCACTCCAAGGAGCTCGCATGAAGCCTGGAACCCTGACCCACTACGCCCGGCGCCTGGATCCGGTCCTGCGCTGGCTGGCAAGCCATCCCGACGCCGATCCGGACCTGCACCGGCTGGCCGACCTGGCCTGCCTGTCGCCGTACCACTTCCATCGCGTCTATCGCGCGATGATGGGGGAAACGGTGAACGCCACGGTGCAGCGCATCCGCATGCACCGCGCGGCGGCCGCGCTGGCGGGGTCCCAGGTTTCCTTGCGCGAGGTGGCGCAGCGCGCCGGCTACGAGTCGGACGCCGCGTTCAACCGGGCCTTCGGCGCGGTCTTCGGCATGGCGCCGGGACGCTATCGCGCCGCCCGCTCCCGTCCCTTCGACCCTCAGGAGCTAGGCATGTATCCCATCACCATCGAGAACTTTCCCGGCGTGATTCTGGCGGCCCTGCCGCACCGCGGCAGCTACCAGGACATCGGCCCCGTGTTCGACCGCGCCTTCATGCTGGCCGCCAGCCGCGGCCTGGCCGCGCGCGACGCCTGCGGCTACGGCGTGTATTTCGACGACCCCGAACAGGTGCCGGCGCGCGAGCTGCGTTCGCTGGCCGGCGTGCCCATCGCGGCCGACGTCGCGCCGGGCGAGGGTTTCGAGCGCTTCGAGATCCCGGCGGGCCGCTGCGCGGTGCTGGCGCACACCGGCCCCTACAACGAGATGGACAAGGCCTATAACTGGCTGTTCTCGCAATGGCTGCCGGGCAGCGGCATGGTGCCGGCCGACTTCCCCATGTTCGAGCAGTACATGAACGATCCGCGCAGCACGCCGCCGTCGCAGCTGCTGACCCGCATCCACCTGCCGCTGAAGTAGGCGGCGGGCCGCTTCAGCCGAGCACGCCTGCAAGGTACTGGCGCAGCCAGGCGTGCGCGGGATCGTCCTGGTAGCGCTCGTGCCAGTAGAGCGATACCGCGATGGGCGGCAGCGTCAGCGGGACCTTCTGCGTCACGATGCGCGCGCTGCCGGACATGGCGCGCGCGATGCTGACCGGCATGGTCGCGATCAGGTCGGAGCCCTCGACGATGAACGGGCACACCAGGTAGCTCGACAGGGTCGCCACGATCTTGCGGCTGCGGTTGTGCCCCATCAGGATGCGGTCGATCGCGGTGCTGAAATAGCGCGTGTGCGCGGCCAGGTCCAGATGCCCGTAGCTCAGGTAGGCGTCCAGGTTCCAGCGCTTGCGCAGGCAGGGATGGCCTTCGCGCACGATGCACACCGCCGGCTCCTGGTACAGGAAGCGCGTGCGCAGGTCGGGCGCCGGATCGGGGAAGTAGCCCGCGATCAGTTCCACGTGGTTGGTGTCCAGCATGCTCAGGCCGTGCTGCGGCCGGGCCGGCACGATCTGCAGCTGGAAGTGCGGCGCGTCCACCGCCAGCCGGGGTATCAACTTGGGCAGCAAGGTGTACTGCACGTAATCGGTGGCGTAGAACGACAGCGTGCGCGACGAGTGCGCGGGGTCGAACGCCTCGCGCGTGCGCGTGGCGCGATGCCAGCCTTCCAGCAGCGGCTTGAAGTTCTGGTGCAGTTCATGCGCCCGCGGCGTGGGCTGCCAGGCGCCGCCTTCGCGCACCAGTAGGGGGTCGCCGAACAGTTGGCGCAGCCGGTTCAGGGCCGCGCTCATGGCCGGCTGGCTGATGTCGAGCTGCTCGGCCGCGCGCGACACATTGCGGCAGGCCATCAGCGCATCGAAATGCAAAAGCAGGTTCAGGTCCGGATTCTTCACGCTGCGGCCTCATAAATGGCGTTTATACAAATATAAACCTGCAGGACTGCTGTCATCGAATCGGCGGGCCTAGCATGACCCCGTTGTTGCAGCGAACGAGTACGCGCCGGACGCGCATGAACCGGCCACCAGGAAGTTCTATCAACAAGGGGAAACCTAGCCATGAAGAAAGGGCTGTTACGCAATTGCTGTCGCATTGCCGCGGGCGCCGTGCTGGCCGCGGCGGCCGGTTCGGCCAGCGCCGCCTGGCCGGACAAGGTGATCCGCATCGTGGTGCCGTTCGCCGCGGGCGGCTCCACCGACCTGATCGCGCGCAAGATCGCCGAAGGGCTGGGCCAGCGCCTGTCCGCCAACGTCATCGTCGAGAACCGGCCGGGCGCCGGCGGCACCGTGGGCACGGAATACGTGGCGCGCCAGCCGGCCGACGGCTACACCATCCTGATGGGATCGGTCAGCACGCACGGCAGCGCGCCCTGCGTCTATTCCAAGCTGCCCTACGACGCCGTCAAGGACTTCACGCCGCTGGCCGTGGTGGCCACGATTCCCAACGTGATGTCGGTGAACCAGTCGGTGCCTGCCGGCAACCTGAAGGAGTTCGTGGCGCTGCTGAAGCAGGCGCCCGAGAAGTATTCCTTCGCCTCCAACGGTCAGGGCACGTCCAACCACCTGGCCGCCGAGCTGTTCAAGACCACCGCCGGCGTGTCCATCGTGCACGTGCCCTACCGCGGGTCCGGGCCGGCGCTGATCGACCTGGTCGGCGGACAGGTCAACATGATGATGGACGTGGTGATGACGTCCTACCCATACATCAAGGACGGCAAGATCAAGGCGCTGGCGGTGACCTCGCCGCAGCGCTCGCCCATGCTGCCCGACGTGCCGACGGTCGCGGAATCCGGCTATCCCGGCTACGAGGCCATGGTGTGGTTCGGCATGCTGGCGCCGGCCAACATGCCGGAACCGTTGCGGCAGAAACTCACCGACGGCCTGATGCAGACCCTGCATGCGCCGGCGATGAAAGCCTATCTGGAACAGCAGGGCGCGCAGGTGTCCGACGTGGCCGGGCCGGCGTTCGGCGCCATGATCAAGGACGAAATCAGCAAGTGGTGCAAGGTGGTGAAGCAGGCCGGCATCCGCCTGGACTGATTCCTAACCCCCGCGTTTCGCCGGGTCCCGGCCCGCAAGACTCAATCTGGAAGAGAACATGTATCGCATAGGGATAGACGTCGGAGGCACGTTCACCGACTTCACGATGATCGACGAGGACGCCGGCACGGTGCACTTCCACAAGGTGCCTTCCACGCCGCACGATCCCTCCGAGGCCATCGCCGCCGGCATCGGCCAGATGCTGGAGCAGCGCGGCGTCTCGCCGGCGCAGGTGTCGCACGTGGGCCACGGCACGACCGTGGCCACCAACCTCATCATCGAACGCAAGGGCGCGCGAGTCGGGCTGATCACCACGCAGGGCTTTCGCGACGTGCTGGAGATCGGCCGCCAGACGCGCCCGCACCTGTACGACTACAGCGTGGGCAAGCCGCCGGTGGCGGTGCCGCGCGAATTCCGCATCGAAGTCGCCGAGCGCGTCAATGCGGCGGGCGAGGTGCTGACGCCGCTGGACGAAGCCGCGGTGCGCGCGACCGCCGAGCGCTACGCGCAGGCCGGCATCGAGGCGGTGACCATCTGCTTCCTGCATGCCTACCGCAATCCCGCGCACGAGCGCCGCGCCGCGCAGATCGTGGCCGAGGTCATGCCGCAGGCCTACATCAGCCTGTCTTCCGACGTGCTGCCCGAATTCCGCGAGTACGAGCGCCTGTCGACCACCGTGCTGAACGCCGCGGTGGGGCCGAAGATGGCGCGCTACCTGGAACGCTTCCTGCAGCGGGTGCGCGAGCTGGACATCCGCCACGAACCGCACACCATCCACTCCAACGGCGGCCTGATGTCCATCGCCACGGTGCGCCAGTATCCGGTGCGCACCTGCCTGTCTGGCCCGGCCGCGGGCGTGGTGGGCGCGGCGGCGGTGGGCCGCGCCATCGGCAGCCCGGACCTGGTGACTTTCGACGTGGGCGGCACCAGCACCGACGTGTCGCTGGTATGCGATGGCCGTCCGCTGTTCACTTCGCACCGCCAGGTGGCCGGCTATCCGGTCAAGACGCCCATGGTCGACATCCACGTGATCGGCGCCGGCGGCGGCAGCATCGCCTGGCTGGACGACGCGGGCGCGCTGAAGGTCGGCCCGCACAGCGCCGGCGCGGTGCCGGGGCCGGTGGGCTACGGCCGCGGCGGCCAGGAGCCGACCATCACCGACGCCGAGATCGCGCTGCAGCGCCTGAATCCGGTGGCGCTGCTGAACGGCCGCATGCCGGTGCACGCGCAGGCCGCCCGCCAGGTGATCGAGCAGCGCGTGGCCGAGCCGCTGGGGCTGGGCATGGAGGCGGCGGCCGAAGGCATTCTGCGCATCGCGGCGGCCAACATGAGCCGGGCCATCCGCGCGGTGTCGACCGAGCGCGGCTACGACCTGTCGCGTTTCGCCCTGTACGCCTACGGCGGCGCGGGTCCCTTGCATGCGGCCGAGGTGGCCGAGGAATGCGGCATTCCGACGGTGATCGTGCCGCAGGAGCCCGGCACCATGTGCGCGCGCGGCATTCTGCTCAGCGACATCTCCTTCGACTTCGTGCGCAGCGAAATCTCGCTGGCCAGCCCCGACAACTGGAGCGCGATCTCGGCCATCTTCGAGGAGCTGCGCGCGCAGGCCCAGGACTGGCTGGCCGAAGAGCGCGTGGACCCGGGCTTGCGCGCCTGCCACAGCGCCATCGACGCGCGCTACGAGGGCCAGAACTTCGAGGTGCAGGTCGGCCTGGACGATACCGGTCCCGGCGGCTATGCCGAGTTCGCGCGCCGCTTCGCCGAGGCGCACGAGCGCGAATACGGCTACACGGTGGACGACCGCAAGGTGCAGATCATCAATTGCCGCATGCAGGCCGTGGGCCAGGTGGTCAAGGCGCCGCTGGCGCCGCGCCACGTGGGCGGCGCGCTCGACGACGCCCTGCTGGGCCGGCGCCAGGCCTATTTCGGCGCCGGCCACGGCTGGGTGGACACGCCGGTCTACGACCGCGACCGCGTGCCCACCGGCGCACGCTTCACCGGCCCCGCGCTGCTCGAGGAAATGAGCTCCACCACCGTGGTCGGCGTGGGCCACCAGGCCAGCGTGGACGAATACGGCAACCTGATCATCCGCCTGCAAGGAGGCACGCATGAGCAAGACCGATAAGGCCGGCGCCGCCGCGCTGGCGGACCCCATCGGCATGGAGGTGTTCTGCAACCGCCTGCTGTCCATCACCGAGGACATGAACAACACGCTGGTGCGCGCCTCGTTCTCGACCAACATCAAGGAGCGCAAGGACTGCTCCGTGGCGCTGTTCGACGCGCGCGGCCGGCTGGTGGCGCAGGGCACGCAGATTCCGCTGCACCTGGGTTCGCTGGACGGCGCGATGGGCGCGATCCTGCGCAGCTATCCGCTGGACCGGATCCGCGAAGGCGACGTCTTCATCTGCAACGACCCCTATCTGGCCGACGGCAGCCACCTGCCGGACATCAACGTCGTCACTCCGGTGTTCTGGGACGGCGCGCTGCGCTTCTTCGCGGCCAATATCGCGCACCATTCCGACGTGGGCGGCGCGGTGCCGGGATCGATCGCGGGCGGCCTGAAATCCATCTTCGAGGAAGGCATACGCATTCCCGCCTGCCGCATCGCCAGGCATGGCGAAACCGACGAGGACATGCTGCGCCTGATCTGCGCCAACACCCGCGACCCGGAGGAACGGGTGCTGGACCTGCGGGTGCAGATGGCCACCAACCGGCGCGGCGCGGCCGCCGTGCAGGGCCTGATCCGGCAGATGGGGCTGGACGCGGTGCTGCGTTCGGTGGACGACGTGATCGCCTATACGCGGCGCAGGCTGCTCAACCGCATCGCCGAACTGCGCCAGGGCAGCTACACCTTCCGCAGCGACCTGGACGACGATGGCATGGGCGGCGATCCCGTGCCCATCCAGGTGACGCTGACCGTCGGCCCGGACAACCTGCATTTCGATTTCGAGGGCTCCGGCGGACAGGCGCGCGGCGCGATGAACCTGCCGTTCAACGCCCTGCGCGCCTGCGTGTACTACGCCGTCAAGGCGCTGCTGGACCCCGAGCTGGCGCCCAACGCCGGCCTGTTCGATCCGATCACGCTGTCCGCCCCGGTGGGCACCATCACCAACCCCGAGCATCCGGCCGCCGTGGGCGCGCGCTCCATCACGGCGCAGAAGGTGGCGGGCGCGATCTTCGGCGCGTTCCGCGGCCTGCTGCCGCCGGACAAGATCATGGCGTCCAGCAACGACTGCTGCCCGGCGATCGTGTTCTCGGGCCGCTGGCGCGAGCGCGCCGGGCATTTCGTGTACCTGGAAACGCTGGGCGGCGGCGCCGGCGCGCGCCTGGACGCCGACGGCATGGACGCGGTGCACGTGCACATGACCAATACCTCCAATCTGCCGGTGGAAGCGCTGGAAAACGAGTATCCGCTGCTGATGGACGAGTACGCGCTGATCCCGGACTCGGGCGGCGCGGGCCGCACCCGCGGCGGCCTGGCCATCGCCAAGCAGATCCGCGCGGCCGGCCCGGGCATCGTGTTCTCCGCGCGCTCGGACAGCCACACCGTGGGCGTGGCGGCCGGCGTGGATGGCGGCGGCGACGGACGCCGTGCGCGCCTGATCCGCAATTTCGGCACGCCGCAGGAAGAAGTGCTGTTTTCCAAGACCGCCAACATCGCGCTGGCGCCGGGCGAAAGCGTGCGCATCGAAACCCCCGGCGGCGGCGGCTACGGCCCGCCTTCGGAGCGGCCGCTGGCGCGCATCGAGCGGGACCTGGCCGACGGCAAGGTCAGCGCGCAGGCCGCGCGCGCCGCCTACGGCGAGCGCGCGGCGTTCACGCCACGTTGAGCGTCATGGAGTATTTCATCCTGTCGTGGGGGAAGGTGGTGATGGTGGCCAGCAGCAGCACGCCGCCCTCGCCATAGTAGCGGCGCGTGATGACGAAGCCCGCCGTTTTCGGTTCGACCCGCAGCTGCCGCGCCATCGGCGCGCCGATGGGGGTGGCCGAGAACTCCTGGTTGACTTCGGTGATGCGCTCGCCGAAGTGGTCTTCGATCAGGCGCAGCAGCGAGATGCGCGACTTGACCTCGACCTGGACGTCCGAATGGGCCGGGTCGGCATAGATCAGCGTGCAGGCCGCGGGCGTGTCCTGGTCGTCCAGGGTCTTGATGGAGTTGATATGCAGCCAGGACAAGCCGGCTTCGCAGCCCAGCGTTTCGGCCAGCCGCTTGCCGAGCTTGACGGTACGCACGTCGCGCACCAGCAGCGCGGCGTTGCGCGCGTACTGCAGCAGGTCGGGAAACTGCGAAATGCGTTGCGTGAAGCGGGTGCTGGCGCGCGCGGTCTCGACCCGCGTGCCCACGCCGGGGCGGCGCGACACCATGCCGGCCACGGTCAGCATGCGCACGGCTTCGCGCACGGTATGGCGGCTGGCGTCGAACATTTCGCACAGCTCATGTTCGGTGGGCAGCAGCGTCATGACGGGGTAGCGGCCGGTGCGGATGTCGTGCGAGAGCGTGCGGAAAATGCTCTTGTAGCGGGGGCCGTCGGACTCGCCGCCCGGCGCCGGAGATTCCGGTTTGCCGTGTGCTTGCCGCGCCCCGCCGGGGCCGGCCGCGCGCTCGGAGGATCGGGTCATGGGAAGGCTCCTGCAATCGTTATATGGGGTTTATACGGACAATAACCCATTGACAATGGCGTCTTGCGAGATCCATCATTTGTCCGGATGTTCATGTCCGGACAAATTGTACGCCGCTCCGGCCGGCATTCGGCGGTTCTTGCAGTTTTCTTCCAAATATTCGGGGGTTTTCATGAGCAAGGTACTTGCAGTGCTCGCGGCGGCGGCGATGGCCGCCGGATTCGGCGCCAACGCGCAGGCGCAGAAACTGGTGGTGGCCGGATACGGCGGCTCGTTCGAAGACATCATGCGCAAGGAGATCTTCCCGCCTTTCGCCAAGCAGCACGGCGTCGAGCTGAACTACGTGGCCGGCAACTCCACCAACACGGTGGCGCGCCTGCAGGCGCAGAAGAGCAACCAGCAGGTCGACGTGGCCATCATCGACGACGGCCCCATGTACCAGGCCATCGCGCTGGGCTTCTGCGCGCCCATCAAGGGCCTGCCCGCCGACGACCTATACGGCACGGCCCGCTACAAGGACGACAAGGCGGTGGCCATCGGCATCGTGGCCACCGGCATCATGTACAACAAGAAGGCCTTCGAGGAAAAGAAATGGGCGCCGCCCGAGTCCTGGAAGGACCTGAAGGACCCCAAGTACAAAAAGCAGCTGGTGATCCCGCCGCTGAACAACACCTACGGCCTGCACGCGCTGGTGGAGTACGCGCGCGAAGGCGGCGGCGGCGAGAAGAAAATCGATCCGGGCTTCGCCACCTTCAAGAACGAGGTCGGCCCCAACGTGCTGGTCTATGAGCCCTCGCCCGGCAAGATGACGGAACTGTTTTCCAGCGGCCAGGCGGTGATCTCGGTCTGGGGCAGCGGCCGCGTCAAGGCGTTCGCCGATACCGGCTTCCCGGTGGGCTTCGTGTATCCCAAGGAAGGCGCCTACGCGCTGCTGTCGTCGGTCTGCCCGGTGGCCAAGCCCGACGCCAATCCGCTGGCCCAGACCTTCGTGCAATACCTGGTCTCGCCCGAGGTGCAGGAGAAGCTGGCCTCGGCCTACGGCTACGGCCCGGTCAACAAGAAGGCCAAGGTCACCGACGATCCCCGCGTGCCGCTGCCCATCGGCAAGCGCGCCGACGACCTGATCGTGATCGACTGGGACACCGTCAACCAGAACCGCGACGACTGGAACAAGCGCTGGACGCGGGAAATCGAGCGCTGAGACCGCGCAGCCCACGGGAGCATCCATGACTTATCTCGTTTTGAACGGCCTGAGCAAGCGCTATGGCGACACGGTGGCGGTGCAGGACCTGAGCCTGTCCGTGAACCGCGGCGAGTTCATATCGCTGCTAGGGCCGTCCGGCTGCGGCAAGACCACCACGCTGCAGATGATCGCGGGCTTCGTCGAGCCCACCGGCGGCAGCATCGTGCTCGACGGCAAGGACGTCAGCAAGGTGCCGGCCAACAAGCGCGGGCTGGGCATGGTGTTCCAGAACTACGCCCTGTTTCCGCACATGACGGCGGCCGAGAACGTGTCTTTCGGGCTGGAGATGCAGCGGGTCCGCAAGGACGAGCGCGAGGCGCGCGTGGCCGAAGCGCTCAAGCTGGTGGGCCTGTCGCACCTGGCCGACCGCCATCCGGCGCGTATGTCGGGCGGGCAGCAGCAGCGCGTGGCGCTGGCGCGCGCGTTGGTCATCCGGCCCAGCGTGCTGCTGCTCGACGAGCCGCTGTCCAACCTGGACGCCAAGCTGCGCGAGGAAATGCAGCTTGAACTGCGCAGCATCCAGCGCACGGTGGGTACCACCACCATCCTGGTGACGCACGACCAGTCCGAGGCGCTGGCGCTGTCGGACCGGGTCGTGGTGATGAACCAGGGGCGCGTGGAACAGGTGGCCGAGCCGTTCCAGGCGTACGAAGGCCCGGCCAGCCAGTTCGTGGGCGGCTTCCTGGGCAAGGCGAACGTGTTCACGCCGCAGGCCGAAGACTATGGCGGCGAGACGCGCGCGCGCATCGGCGAGGCGCACCTGAGCATGGAAGGCGCGCCGGTGCCGCGCGGCGCCGTGATCGTGCGCCCCGAGAAAATCCTGTTTTCCGAGCCTGCCGCCTGTGCGCTGCCCGGGCGCATGAAGGCCCGCGTATTCCAAGGCAACCACTGGCTGTGCCAGGTCGAGACCTCGGTGGGCGACGTGCTGGTGATACGCCAGAACGACGGCGTGCCGGTGCCCGCCGAAGGCGAGGCCGTGCACCTGCGCTGGCGCGCGCAGGACATGTGCGCGGTGGACGCGGCGCCGCAAGGCCGGCCGTCATGAGCGCGCGCGCCAATCCCTGGCTGCTGAGCACGCCGGCGCTTGCGCTGTACGCCACCTTTCTGGTGGTGCCGATGGCGCTGGTGATCCTGATCAGCTTCTTCGACTTCCAGTTCTACGGCGGCATGCAGGCCGCGTTCACCTGGAAGAACTACGCCGAGATATTTTCCGACGGCTATTACTACGAGATCTACGCCCGCACCTTCGGCGTGGCCGCCGCGGTCACGCTGGCCTGTCTGGTGCTGGGCACGGCCGAGGCCTACGTGCTGTCGCGCATGGCCAATCCGTGGAAGGGCCTGTTCCTGATGGTGGTGCTGGGGCCGCTGCTGATATCGGTGGTGGTGCGCACGCTGGGCTGGGCGCTGCTGTTCGGCTCCACCGGCCTGATCAACCAGGCGCTGATGGGCATAGGGCTGATCTCCACGCCGATAGACCTGATGTACAGCAACCTGGGCGTGGCGATCGCGCTCACCCACGTGCTGGTGCCCTTCATGGTGATCTCGGTGTGGGCCTCGCTGCAGCGGATCAATCCGTCGACCGAAGCCGCGGCGCTGTCGCTGGGCGCGACGCAGTTCACCGTGATCTGGCGCGTGGTGATTCCGCAGGTCATGCCGGGCATTTTGTCGGGCGCGATCATGGTGTTCGCGATGGCGGCCAGCTCCTTCGCCACGCCGGCCATCATCGGCGGACGGCGCCTGAAGAACGTGGCCACGGCCGCCTACGACGAGTTCCTGAACACCTTGAACTGGCCGCTGGGCGCGGCGCTGGCGGTGGTGCTGCTGCTGGCCACCGTGGTGGTGCTGCTGTCGGCCAACCGCATCATCGAGCGCAAGTACGGCGCGGTCTTCAACCAGGCGGGAGGCTGAGATGCCATTCAAGAACGGTCCCATTGGCCTGCTGTTCCATACGCTCTTCATTCTTTTCATCCTGGCGCCCATCGTCATGGTGTGCGCGGTGGCGTTCACGTCCGAAGGCTTCATCTCCCTGCCTTCGGGCGGGCTGTCGCTGCGCTGGTTCCGCGCCATCCTGGACAACCCGCGCTTCGTCGACGCCTTCTGGTTCAGCCTGGGCCTGGGCGCGCTGTCGGCCAGCCTGGCCATCGTGCTGGCCGTGCCCAGCGCGCTGGCGCTGGCGCGCAACCGCTTTCGCGGACGCGAAGCGCTGGTGGCGTTTTTCCTGTCGCCGCTGATGATTCCGCACGTGGTGCTGGGCCTGGCCTTCCTGAAGTTCTTCACCACGGTGGACCTGGCGGGCACGTATTTCGGCCTGGTGGTGGCGCACGTGATTCTGATCATGCCTTATGCGCTGCGCCTGGTGCTGGCCTCGGCCACCGGCATAGACCCGGCGCTGGAGCGCGCGGCGCAATCGCTGGGCGCGTCCAACTGGACGGCGTTCCGGCGGGTGGTGCTGCCGCTGCTGCTGCCGGGCGTGGTCAGCGGCTGGGTGATCGCCTTCATCACCAGCTTCGACGAACTGACGATGTCCATCTTCATCGCCTCGCCGTCGACCACCACGCTGCCCGTGCGCATCTTCCTGCACATCGAAGACACGATCGACCCGCTGGTGACCGCGGTGTCGGCCGTGCTGATCTACGTGACCATCATCGCCATATTCATCCTGGACCGCGCGGTGGGCCTGGAGAAGCTGTTTGTAGGAAAGGGACGCTAATGACGGAAGAAACGGAACTGGCGCCGCGTGCGCCCGCGCATCGCGGGATCTACGACGCGGCGGTGATAGGCGGAGGACTGGTCGGTTCGGCCATCGCCTACGGCCTGCGGCGCGAACTGGAACACGTGGCCGTGCTGGACGAGGGCGACGTGGCCTACCGGGCCTCGCGCGGCAACTTCGGGCTGGTCTGGGTGCAGAGCAAGGGCATGGGCCTGCCGCGCTACGGCGTGTGGACCATGACCTCGGCCACGGGCTGGCCGCGGCTGGCGGCGCAGCTGCTGGAGGAAACCGGCGTGGACGTGCACCTGGAGCAGCGCGGCGGCCTGCATGCGCTGTTGAGCGAAGAGGAGCTGGAGGCCCGCGTCAAGTTCATGCAGACCCTGCTGGCGCAGCCCGGCATGGCGAACTACGACTGGAAGCTGCTGGACCGCGCCGAGCTCGCGGACCTGGTGCCGGGCATCGGCCCGGAAGTGCGCGGCGCGACCTGGACGCCGGTCGACGGCATCGCCAACCCGCTCAAGCTGCTGCGCGCGCTGCACATGAGTTTTGCACAGCGGGTTGTGGATTACCTGCCGCGCCGTCCGGCGCAGCGCATCCGCCAGCGCGACGGCGTGTTCGAGATCGACACGCCGGCCGGCGCCGTGCGCGCGCGCAAGCTGGTGCTGGCCTCGGGCCTGTCCAACAAGGCGCTGGGCGCGCAACTGGGCCTGGACGTGCCGGTCCGCCCGCAGCGCGGCCAGATCGTGGTGCTGGAGCGCACGCGCCGCATGCTGGAGACGCCGCTGTCCACTCTGCGCCAGACCGACGAAGGCACCTGGCTGATCGGCGATTCGCAGGAAGAGGCGGGTTACGCCGACAACCAGGTGGGCCTGCCCATCCTGGGCACGCTGGCCGACCGCGCCGTGCGCACCCTGCCGGCGCTGCGCGACGTGCGCGTGGTGCGCAGCTGGGCGGCGCTGCGCGTGATGTCCAAGGACGGTTTCCCGATCTATCAGCAATCCGAAACGTGCCCGGGGGCGTTCGTCGCCACCTGCCACAGCGGCGTGACGCTGGCGGCCGCGCACGCGCTCAATCTGGCGCCCATGATCGCCGCCGGCTCGCTGGCCGACGACATGGCGCCGTTCTCGACCCGGAGGTTCCATGTTCAAGAGGCTTGACGAGGCGCAGCGCCAGGCGCAGGACGCGCCGGTGCGCGTAACGGTCAACGGCGCCGAGCTGCGCTGCCGCCAGGGCGACAGCGTCGCCGCGGCGTTGTTCGCCGGCGGCGTGCAGGCCTGTCGCGACACGGCCGTCAACGAAGTGCCGCGCGGTCCCTATTGCATGATGGGCGTGTGCTACGACTGCCTGGTCACCATCGACGGCCAGGCCAACCAGCAGGGCTGCATGACGGCCGTGCGCGAAGGCATGAAAATCGAGCGCCAGCTGGGCGCGCGCAAGGTGCAGGCATGATCGATACGACGCAATGCGATTTGCTGGTGGTGGGCGCGGGGCCGGCCGGACTGGCGGCGGCCACGCTGGCCGCGAAGCTGGGCGTGGACACGGTGCTGCTGGACGAACAGCCGGCGCCGGGCGGGCAGATCTACCGCGCCATCACCACCACTCCGGTGACCGACCGCGGCATCCTGGGCGAGGACTACTGGCATGGCGCCTCGCTGGTGGCGCCGTTCCAGCAGTCGGGCGCGCGCTACGTGCCGGGCGCCACCGTGTGGGCCGTGGCCGAGCACACCGCGCCGCAGCCCGAGAAAGGTTTCGAGGTGGCGTATTCGGTGGCGGGCGAGGCGCGCATCGTGCACGCGCGCCGGCTGCTGCTGGCCACCGGCGCGCAGGAGCGCCCTTTCCCCATTCCGGGCTGGACGCTGCCGGGCGTGATCACCGCCGGCGCGGCGCAGATCCTGCTGAAGTCCGCGGGCGTGGTGCCGGCCGACCGC
The DNA here is from genome assembly GCF_056711425.1 of Achromobacter sp. SX5. Taxonomy (NCBI): domain Bacteria; kingdom Pseudomonadati; phylum Pseudomonadota; class Betaproteobacteria; order Burkholderiales; family Alcaligenaceae; genus Achromobacter; species Achromobacter sp. SX5. The sequence continues at coordinate 28,694 of NZ_CM160041.1, forward strand.
ACGGTGCTGGCCGGCTGCGGCCCGCTGCTGTACCTGGTGGCCTGGCAGTACCTGAACGCGGGCGTGAAGATCGACGCGCTGCTGGAGACCACGCCGCCGGGACGCATGGGCCAGGCGCTGCCGAAAGTCTGGGGCTTTCTGCGTTCGCCCTACCTGGGCAAGGGCCTGAAGCTGCTGCGCGCGGTCAAGGCGGCGGTGCCCATCGTCCGCGGCGTGACGGCGCTGGAGGCGCTGGGCGAGGGCAAGCTGCAAAGCGTGCGCTATACGGCCGGCGGCGTCACCAAGACCTTGCCCGCCGAGCAGCTGATGCTGCACCAGGGCGTGGTGCCCAACGTGAACCTGTCGCGCGCCGTGGGCGCGGAGCATCGCTGGAACGAGGCGCTGGACTGCTGGGAGCCCAAGGTCGACGAATGGGGCCTGACCTCGGTGGACGGCATCGGCATGGCCGGCGACGGCGCGGGTATCGCGGGCGCGCTGGCGGCCGAACACCGCGGCCGGCTGGCGGCCTTGCAGGCCGCCCACCTGCTGGGCCGCATCGACGCCGCCCGGCGCGACGGCGAAGCCGCGGCGCCACGCGCGGCCCTGGCCCGCGCGGTCCGCGGCCGCGAGTTCTTCGACGCGCTGTACAAGGCGCCCGAGGCCTTCCGGCGGCCCACCGGCGACACCATCGTGTGTCGCTGCGAGGAAGTCACCGCCGCCCAGGTGCGCGAGACCGTCAAGCTGGGATGTTCCGGACCGAACCAGATGAAGGCCTTTCTGCGCTGCGGCATGGGGCCGTGCCAGGGCCGCTTCTGCGGCCTGACGGTGTCCGAGATCATCGCCGAGGAGCGCGGCGTGCCGACGCCGGAAGTGGGCTATTACCGGCTGCGCTTCCCGACCAAGCCGCTGACGCTGGGAGAACTGGCGTCGCTGCCGCAGACGGACGAATCCCGGCAGGCCGTCGTCCGTTTAAAAAAGTAAACCGCTGCGCGCACTTGAATAGGAAACGGACATGACCGGCGCCACGCCGTCTGCGGAAGTCATCATCATCGGCGGCGGGCTGCACGGCAGCTCGGCGGCGCTGCATCTGGCGCGCGCGGGCGTGCGGGCCCTGGTGATCGAAAAGAACTATGCGGGCCGGCATGCCTCGGGCGTGAACGCCGGCGGCGTGCGCACCTTGTCGCGCCATCTGGCCGAGGTGCCGCTGGCGCTGGCCTCGCGCGAGCTCTGGTATCGCATCGGCGAACTGGTGGACGACGATTGCGGCTTCGAGCAGCACGGCCAGGTGCGCGTGGCCGAGAACGCCGAGGATGCCGCGTTGCTGCGCGCCCGGCTGCAGACCATGACCGGGCACGGCTACACCCACGAACAGTGGATAAGTCCCGAAGCCCTGCGCGAGCTGATTCCGGCGCTGGCGCCCACGGTGCAGGGCGGGCTGATCGCGCGCGAGGACGCCGCCGCCGATCCGTACCGCACCACGCTGGCCTTCCGTATGAAGGCGGCCAGCCTGGGGGCGCGCTACCTGGAGGGCGTGTGCGTGCGCCGGGTGACGCGCGAGGCCGGCCAGTGGCGCGTGGACACGGATGCCGGCGTCTACACCGCGCCGCAGGTGCTGAACTGCGCCGGCGCCTGGGCCGACCGCATCGCCGAGCAATGGGGAGAACCGGTGCCGCTGACCGCGATCAGCCCCATGATGCTGGTGACGCTGCGCATGGACCATTTCCTGGACCCCGTGGTGCTGGGCACGGGCCGCGCCTTGTCGTTCAAGCAGCGCGCCAATGGCACGGTGCTGATCGGCGGCGGGCGGCGCGCCTGGGTGGACCGCGACGCGGAATGGACCGAACTGGATTTCCGCTCGCTGGCCGAGGGCGCGCGCACGGTCTGCGACCTGTTCCCGCACATGCGCGACGCGGTCGTGAACCGCGGCTGGGCCGGCATCGAGGCCGCCATGCCCGACGAGATCCCCGTGATCGGCCGCAGCAGCCGCCACGAGACCGCTTTCCACGCCTTCGGCTTTTCGGCCCACGGCTTCGAGCTGGGGCCCATCGTGGGCCGTATCATGGCCGACCTGATCACCACCGGCGCGACCGACATGCCGATCGCGCCGTTCAGTATCGAACGCTTTACCAACCCCGCATCGGGGGACCATTCATCCGCAAAGGAGCAAGCAGAATGACCGATATCGTGCGCAAGGATTCCAACCAGCGCCTGAGCCGCATCGTGATCCACGGCGAGACGGTGTACCTGGCTGGCGTGACCTCGTCGGCGGCCGGCGGCATCGCCGAGCAGACGCGCGACGTGCTGGCCAAGATAGACGGCTATCTGGCGCAGGCCGGCACGGACAAGTCGCGCCTGCTGTCCGTGCAGATCTGGCTGAAGGACATCGACCGCGATTTCGCCGGCATGAACGCGGTGTGGGCCGAATGGGCGCCGTCGCAGGCGATGCCGGCCCGCGCCACCTGCGAGGCCAAGCTGGCCGCGCCGGAGCTGCTGGTGGAGATCATTGTGACGGCGGCGCGGCGTCCGGGCTTCGTCAGCGGTCCGGTGTCTGAAAGCTGACCTGGGCGGGGCGGCCGGGCAGGTTGAGCGTGGCGGTGGCCGGCGGCGTGGTCGCGATGACCTCGCCGGCGCGCATCACCATCAGGCGGGTGGCGCGCAGGCGCAGCGCTTCGACGGGATCGCGCGCCTGCAGCAGCACCAGGTCGGCGCGCTTGCCGACCGCCAGCCCGGTGTCGTCCAGCCCCAGGATGGCGGCGGGCGTGCTCGTCACGGCCTGGAAACAGGCGCGCATCGCATCCTGGCCCGTCATCTGGGCCACGTGCAGGCCCATGTGGGCGACCTCCAGCATGTCGCCCGAACCCAGGCTGTACCAGGGGTCCATCACGCAGTCGTGGCCGAAGGCCACCGGCACGCCGGCGGCCAGTAGTTCCGGCACGCGGGTCATGCCGCGGCGCTTCGGATAGGTGTCGTGGCGGCCCTGCAGCGTGATGTTGATCAGCGGATTGGCGATCGCCGCCACGCCGGCTTCGCGCATCAGCGGGATCAGCTTGGAGACGTAATAGTTGTCCATGGAATGCATGGACGTCAGATGCGAACCCGTGACGCGGCCTTGCAGGCCGAGGCGCTGCGTGTGATAGGCCAGGGTTTCGATGTGGCGCGACAGGGGGTCGTCGCTTTCGTCGCAATGCATGTCCACGCGCAGGCCGCGTTCGGCGGCCAGTTCGCACAGAATGCGCACCGATTCGGCGCCGTCCTGCATGGTGCGTTCGAAATGGGGAATGCCGCCCACCACGTCCACGCCCATGTCCAGCGCCCGCTTCAGGTTGTCGAGCGCGCCGGGGGCGCGCAGCACGCCGTCCTGCGGGAACGCCACCAGCTGCAGGTCCAGGTAGGGCTTGACCCGTTCGCGCACGTGCAGCAGCGCCTCGACGGCCAGCAGGCGCGGGTCGCACACGTCCACGTGCGAACGGATGGCCAGCAGGCCGCGGGCCACGGCCCAATCGCAGTACGCCAGCGCGCGCTCCACCAGCGCTTCCTGCGTCAGCAGCGGCTTGAGCTCGCCCCATAGCGCGATGCCTTCGAGCAGCGTGCCCGACTGGTTCACGCGCGGCAGGCCGAAGGACAGCGTGGAGTCCATATGGAAGTGGGCGTCCACGAAGGGCGAAGTCACCAGCTGCCCCGCGGCGTCCACCGTGCGGGCCGCTGCGGCCTTCAGCGCCGGTTCCAGCGCCGCGATGCGGCCATCGGCGATGCCGATGTCGATGTCCCGGCGGCCGTCGGGCAGCGTGCAGTTCTTGATGATCAGGTCGAGCATGAGGTTCCTTGCTGAAGATTTCAGTCGGTCGCCGTGGCGCTGCCCCCGGGGGAAGCGCGTAGCGCTCGGGGGGCTTACCTTTCGCCTTTTCGATAGGGCTTCATCAGCGCTTGCGGGTAGGCGGCGCGGCGCGCCATCACCACCAAGGCGAGTATGGAAAGAATATAGGGCAGCATCAGGTAGACCTGATACGGCAGTTCCGGCAGCCCGGGCAAAGCCGCGCCGCCCTGCTGCATGCGCAGCTGCAGCGCGTCGAAGAAGGCGAAGATCAGCGCGCCCAGCAGCGCCTTGCCGGGACGCCACGAGGCGAACACCACCAGCGCCACGCAGACCCAGCCGCGGCCGTTGACCATGTTGAAGAAGAAGGCGTTGAAGGCGGCCAGCGTCAGGAAGCTGCCGGCCACGCCCATCAGCGCGGAGCCGGCCACGATGGCGCCCATGCGCAGGCGCGTCACCGACAGGCCCTGGCCTTCGGCGGCGGCCGGGTTCTCGCCCACCATGCGGATCGCCAGGCCGACCGGGCTGCGGTTCAGCACCCAGGCCAGCAGCGGCACGGCGGCCAGCGCGATCAGCGTCATGGGCGTCTGCCCTGCCAGCACCGGCCCGATCAGCGGGATGCCGTCGAGGAACTTCATTTCCGCGAACGGGGTGATGGTGGGCGGCGTGTTCACGCTGGGAAAGGTGACGCGGTAGGCGAAGTAGCTGAGGCTGGTGGCCAGCAGCGTCACGCCCAGGCCCGAGACGTGCTGCGACAGCCCCAGCGGCACGGTCAGCACCGCGTGCAGCAGGCCGAACGCGGCGCCGGCCAGCCCCGCGGCCAGCACCCCCACGTAGAGCGGCGCGCCCAGGTACACGGCCAGCCAGCCGGTGAAGGCCCCGGCCACCATGATGCCTTCGATGCCCAGGTTCAGCACGCCGGCGCGTTCGCACAGCAGCACGCCCAGCGTGCCCAGTATCAGCGGCGTGGCCAGGCGCAGCACGGCGACCCAGAAGGCCGCGGAACTCATCAGATCCATCCATTCCATGATGCGTTTCTCAGGCGGGGTTGCGGCGCAGGCGGTACTGCGCGAACAGGGTCGCGACCAGCATGGCCAGCAGCGACGTGGCGACGATGACGTCGGCGATGTAGTTGGGCACGGCGATGGCGCGGCTCATGCTGTCGGCGCCCACCAGCATGCCGGCCACGAACAGGCTGGCCAGGATCACGCCCAGCGGGTGCAGCCCCGCCAGCATGGCGACCACCACGCCGGTGTAGCCGTAGCCCGGCGACATGTCCAGCGTGACGTAGCCGGTGCGGCCCGCCACCTCGATGGCGCCGGCCAGGCCGGCCAGCGCGCCGGACAGCATGGCGGTGCCGAGCATGACGCGGTTGACCGGCAGGCCCAGAAAGCGCGAGGCGTGGGCGTTGGCGCCCACCGCGCGCATCTGGAAGCCGAACACGGTGTAGCGGTTCAGGAGCCACAGCCCGAGCGCCAGCCCGGCGGCCCACAGCAGGCCGGTGTGGGCGCGCGTGCGCTCGATCAGCTTGCCCAGCTCCAGATCGCCGTTGAGCGCCACGGATTGCGGCCAGCCCATGGCCATGGGGTCTTTCATGGGGCCGTCCAGCATCATGGACACGAACAGCAGCACGATGAAATTGCCCAGCAGGGTCGTGACCACTTCGTCCACGCCCAGCCGGGTCTTGAGCAGCGCCGGTATCAGCAGCAGTAAGGCGCCGGCCAGCGCGGCGGCCAGCATCATGCCGCCGAACAGCACGGGCGCCGGCAGGTCGAAGCCGGTGCCGTCATGCAGCCCGCCGACGGCGACCGCGGCCAGCGCGCCCAGGTACAGCTGGCCTTCGGCGCCGATGTTGTAGAAGCGGGCGCGAAAGGCCACGGCGCAGGCCAGGCCGGTCAGCATCAGCGGCGTGGCGCGCGTGAGCGTTTCCGACAGCGCGAAGCGCGAGCCGAAGGCGCCGTCGAACAGCAGCGCGTAGGTGCGGCCCACGGGCGCGCCGGCCCAGGCCACCAGCACCGTACAGACGGCCAGCGTAAAGAGGATGGCCGCGACGGGGGCCAGCGCCAGCGCCAGGCGGCTGGGCTCGGGGCGGCGTTCCAGGATCAGTTTCATGCGAAAGATGCTCAGTAGTAAGGACGCCGGCGCCGTCAGGCGCGGGTGCCCGTCATGGCCAGGCCCACCGTGGCGGGCGTCCATTCGGCCACCGGCTTGACGGCGACCAGCTTGCCGCCGCACAGCACCGCGATGCGGTCGGCCAGCGCGAAGATCTCTTCCAGGTCCTCGGACACCAGCAGCACGCCCGCGCCGCGCTTGCGGGCCGCCAGCAGCTGCTCGCGCACATAGGCCACGGCGCCGATGTCCAGGCCCCAGGTGGGCTGGTCGGCGACGATGAAGCGCGGCTCGCGCGCCAGGGTGCGGCCCAGGATCAGCTTCTGCATATTGCCGCCGGACAGGCTGCGCGTGCGCACGTCCAGCGAGGCCGCGCGCACGTCGAACTGCCGGGCCAGCGAGGCGGCATAGGCCTTGCCCGCGCGCGCGCGGATCAGGCCGTAGCGCGCGAAGCGCCTGTCCTTCAGGTCTTCGACGATGGCGTTTTCCCACAAGGGGCTGTCGCCTATCATGCCCTCGCCGTGGCGGTCTTCCGGGATGCGGCCGACGCGCGCGGCGGTCCAGCCGGCCGGCGTGGTGGGCGCGGCGGCATGTTCGGGGCCCAGGCGTATCGCGCCATCGGAAGGCTGGCGCAGCCCGGTCAGCACCGACACCAGCGCCTGCTGGCCGTTGCCGGCCACGCCGGCGATGGCCACGATCTCGTGCCGGTGCACCACCAGGTCCAGGCTGTCCAGGCGCAGCGCGCCATCGCGGCCGTCGCGCACGCTGACCTGCGACAGCGTGACGACGGGGGCGGCCTGCTCGGCGGGCGCCACGGCCTCGGCGTGCGGCATGACGACCTTGCGGCCCACCATCAGCTCGGCCAGCTCGGCGGGGCTGGTGCCGGCGGTATCGCGTTCGGCCACCAGCCTGCCCTGGCGCAGCACGGCCACGCGGCGCGACACCGCCATGACCTCTTCCAGCTTGTGCGAAATGAAGATCACCGCCAGGCCTTCGTCGACGAAGCCGCGCAGGGTGGCGAACAGGTCCTGCACCTCCTGTGGCGTGAGCACGGCCGTGGGTTCGTCCAGGATCAGCACGCGCGCGCCGCGGTACAGCGCCTTGAGGATCTCGACCCGCTGCTTCTCGCCCACCGACAGCGCGCCGACGCGCGCATCGGGGTCCACGCCCAGGCCGAAGCGCCGGCCCAGCTCCAGCAGGCGCTTGCGCGCCTTGCCGCGGCCGGAGGCCAGCTTCCACAGCGACTCGGTGCCGACCATGATGTTGTCCAGCACGGTCAGGTTGTCGGCCAGCGTGAAGTGCTGGTGCACCATGCCCACGCCGGCCGCGAGCGCGGCGTCGGGGCGGCCGGCCGGCAGCGGCTGGCCGAAGACTTCGATGCTGCCGGCGTCGGCCACGTAATGGCCGAACAGAATGGACACCAGCGTCGACTTGCCGGCGCCGTTCTCGCCCAGCAGGGCCAGCACTTCGCCCTGGGCCAGCGTGAGCGATACGTCGTCGTTGGCCGTCAGGCTGCCGAAGCGTTTGGTGATCCCCGTCAGGCGCAGGGCGAGAGGCGCAGGTTTCATCGTGCCGAGGACTTGGGTTCTTTGTCGTTGACCTTGACGCTGAAGCTGCCGTCCAGGATGGCCTGCTGCCTGGCCTGCACGCGCGCGATCAGCTCGGCCGGGATCTTGCTTTCGAAGGTGCCCAGCGGCGCCAGCGACGAACCCTTGTGCTTCATCAGCGAATACTGGCCGTAGTCCTCGGCCTTGAAGGCGCCGGCCTTGACCTGCTTGAGCGCGGCGTCGATGGTGGGCTCCATGCTCCACAGGGCCGAGGCCACCACGGTTTCGGGGTACTGCGGCTGCGTGTCGATCACGTTGCCGATGGCCAGCTTGCCGCGTTCCTTGGCGGCGTCGGACACGCCGAAGCGCTCGGCATACAGCACGTCCGTGCCCTTGTCGATCATGGCGAAGGCGGCTTCCTTGGCCTTCGGAGGATCGAACCAGGAGCCGATGAAGGTCACGGTGAACTCGGCCTGCGGATTCACTTCCTTGGCGCCCTCGATGAAGGCCTGCATCAGGCGGTTGACCTCGGGGATGGGATAGCCGCCCACCAGGCCGATCTTGCCGGTCTTGCTCATGCCGGCGGCGATCATGCCGGTCAGGTAGGCGGGTTCCTGGATGTAGTTGTCGAAGACCGAGAAGTTGGGCTGCTGCGGCTTGCCCGAGGAGCCCATCAGGAAGGCGGTCTGCGGATAGTCCTTGGCCACCTTGCGGGCGGCGGCCTCGACCGCGAAGGCCTCGCCCACCACCAGCTGGTTGCCCTGCTCGGCGTACTGGCGCATCACGCGCTCGTAGTCGGCGTTGGTGACGTTTTCCGAGAAGGTGTAGTCGATCTCGCCGCGGTCGCGGGCGGCCGTCAGCGCCTTGTGGATGCGCGAAACCCATTGCTGCTCGACCGGCACCGTGTAGATGGCGGCGACCTTGGTCTTGGCGGGCGCCTGGGCTTGGGCGGCGCCGCCCAGCAGCAGCGCGCCGGCGGCGGCGGCGGCCAGCTTGAGCAGGCCGCGGCGGGCGACGCCGCCGGACAGGGAAAACAGGGCTTTCATGCAGGAAACTCCTAGGCGGGGAGAAGGCCAGACGCGATCGCGCGCGAAACGGCGGCCGCCGGCGGGCATGCCGGTGCGAGCGGTCGGAATCGAGGGCGTGGGATCGGTCATGGGGTGGGAGCGCGGGCCGGCGCGTCATTGCGCGGCCAGTCCGGGCGAAGCAAGTTGTATGCCATGCGGCGTCCCCGCGGCAAGTCGGGGAAACCTGATGGCCGGGCAGGATTATAGGCACCCTGGCGGGGATAGGCGGCACCGGCGTGGTGCGCGTTGTCCCACGGGGTGGACGGCATCTGTCTGGGACAGGCCGTTGCGCCGCCGGGGGGCAGTCGCGGACCGGCCCGCGCGCCTAAAATCGGGGCAATGAGCCGCGCGCAGCGCGGCGAGCAGGAACCACCCCATGCAAGATATCCAACTATTGCTCGAACAGTACGGCGGCTGGCTGGTGTTCGCCAACGTGCTGGTCGAGCAGGCCGGCCTGCCGGTGCCCGCCTATCCCATGCTGATCGCCGCCGGCGCCCTGGGCGGGGCGGGCGGCTGGGCCGTGCCCTGGCTGGCCGCCACCTTCGCCTGCCTGCTGGCCGACAGCCTCTGGTATCTGGCCGGCCGGCGCTACGGCTCGCGCCTGCTGGGCGTGATCTGCAAGATGTCGCTGTCGCAGGACTCCTGCATCCGCCAGACCCAGCGCCTGTACCTGCGCATCGGCGTGCGCGCGCTGCTGGTGTGCAAGTTCCTGCCGGGCGCGGGGGCGCTGTCGACGGTCATGGCCGGCCTGACGGGCACGGACTACCGGCGCTTCCTGGCCTACGACCTGGCGGGCTCGCTGATCTGGGTCGGCTCGGCCCTGCTGCTGGGCGGCCTGTTCCACGGCATCGTCAACGACGTGCTGGAGATCCTCGGCACCTATGGCGCGATGGGCCTGGGCGTGCTGGCGGCGGTGCTGGCGCTGTACATCCTGGCGCGCTTTCTGCGGCGCAAGATCCTGCTGCGCAGCCTGCGCGTGATTCCGCGCCTTTCGGTGGACGAACTGGTGCAGCGGCTGGAGGCCGGCCGCAGCACGATGCTGATCGACGTGCGCTCCGAGTCGCTGCCCGAAGACCAGCGCATCCCGGGCGCGATCGCCGTGGACCTGAAGGCGCCGCTGCCGCAGCTTTCCGCCGAGGCGCTGGATTCCGACATCGTGGTCTATTGCGCCTGCCCCAACGAAGTCTCGGCCGCGCTGCTGGCCTCGCGGCTGCGCGCGGCCGGCTATCCCAAGACCTGGGCTTTGCGCGGCGGCTACGAGGCCTGGGCCGAGCGCCACCGTCCCGCGCCGCCGCAAGGCGCATAATTCCGCCATCGGCCCGCCGCGCAGGCGGGCTCACTGACAGGAGACGGATATGCGCTTGTTGTTCTTGGGCGCCGGCGGCACCGGCGGGTATTTCGGAGGGCGCGCGGCCCAGGCGGGCGCGGACGTGACGTTCCTGGTGCGCGAGCCGCGCGCGGCCAGGCTGCGCGAACAAGGCCTGCGCATCCAGAGCCCGCTGGGCGACGCCACGCTGCATCCCAAGCTGGCGACCCGCGACACCCTCGAAGGCGCCTATGACGTGGTGGTGCTGAGCTGCAAGGCCTATGACCTGGCCAGCGCCATCGAGGCCATCCGCCCGGCGGTCGGGCCGGACACGGCGGTGCTGCCCATCATGAACGGCGTGCTGCAGTACGAGGTGCTGGACCAGGCGTTCGAACCGCACCGCGTGCTCGGCGGGCTGTGCCAGATCAACGCCACGCTGGGCCCGGAAGGCGAGGTGGTGCACCTGGGCAAGCATGCCGCCATCGTCTTCGGCGAACGCGCCGGTCCGGCCCGCAGCGCGCGCTGCGAGGCGCTGGAGCAGGCGTTGGCCGGCGGCGAATACACCAGCCGCCTGAGCACCGCGATCTACCAGGACATCTGGGAAAAATACGTGTTCCTGACCACGCTGGCGGCCGCCACCTGCATGATGCGCGGCTCGGTCGGGCAGATCGCTTCCACCGACGACGGCGTCGACATCCTGACCACGCTGCTGCAGGAGTCGCAGGCCGTGGCCGCCGCTTCCGGCCACGCCGTGCGGCCCGAGGCCGACGCCTCGGCGCGCAAGATCCTGACCGACCCGGCCCAGGCCATGACGGCCTCGATGTTCCGCGACCTGCGCCAGGGCCTGCCGGTCGAGGCCGACCACATCGTGGGCGACATGGTGCGCCGCGCCCGCACGCTGGGCGTGGACGCGACCTACCTGCGCGCCGCCTACACCCACCTGCAGGTCTACCAGGCGCAGCGCGCCGCCAGCTGACCGGCCGCGCCGCCGGCGGCCCCTGTTCAAGCGCGGCCGCGCGGCGCACACTGGCAGGCGTGGCGCCGGCGCGATCTGCGCGCAATTGGTGCATATTCTGCAAAAAACTCTTTTCCCTTTCGGGGTTTTTCGACGGAATCCGAACGAATAGTATGGCTTTGCCTGAGCCGGACGCGCAGCGCCGCATGGGGCGGCGCCGACCGGCTCCCCTACCAAGGAGCAAGACCATGAAAGTCGCATTGATCGGAATTACCGGCCGCGTGGGTTCGCGCGTGGCCGATGAATTGCTCAAGCGCGGCCATCAGGTCACGGGCATCGCCCGCAACCTGTCCGACGTGAACCCCCAGCCCGGCCTGACCATCAAGCAGGGCGACGCCACCGATCCGGAGGCGCTGACCTCCATCCTGGCCGGCCACGACGCCGTGATCAGCGCCTCGCGCTTCGTGTCCTCGGACGCCAAGCCGCTGCTGCACGCGGTGAAGGACGCCGGCGTGCCGCGACTGCTGGTGGTGGGCGGCGCGGGCAGCCTGCAGGTCGCGCCCGGCAAGATGCTGATCGACACGCCCGAATTCCCGGACGCCTACCGGCCCGAAGCGCGCGCCGGCGTGGTGTTCCTGGACGTGCTGCGCCAGGAAAAAGTGCTGAACTGGACCTTCCTGTCGCCGTCGGCCCTGTTCGAGCCGGGCGAGCGCACCGGCAAGTTCCGGCTGGGCGACGACGCGCTGCTGGCCGACGAAGAGGGCAAGAGCTGGATCTCGATGGAAGACTACGCCATCGCGCTGGTCGACGAGCTGGAGACGCCCAAGCATTCGCGCCGCCGCTACACCGTCGGTTACTGAGCCGGCGGCCTTCGCGGCCGATGGGGGCAAGGCGCCGGTATTCGCAGTTTTGTTTGTAAACTGGCGAACCGCGCCTGCCGGCGTCACGACCTGGGTTGCCCCGTATGCGTATGAAGTTGAAATCGTTGGTCTTTTGCGTGCTGGCCGCCGCCGTCCTGGCGGGGGCGCCGGCGGGCGCGGCCGGCCCGCAGTCCAACAAGGACATCGTGGTGGGATTTTTCCGCATGATGTTCCAGGACCGCAATTTCGACGAGGCCGTGCGCCAGTACATCGGCCCCGGCTACCGCCAGCACAACCCGTACATGCGCGACGGCGTCGAGCCCGTGGTGGATTTCTTCCCGGCCTATTTCGAGCAGCACCCGCAATCCGTGGTCGAGATCAAGCGCGTCATCGCCGAGGGCGACCTGGTGATGATCCACAACTGGTGGCGCGATTCTCCCGAAGACCGCGGCCAGGCCGTGGTGGATATTTTCCGCGTGGAAAACGGCAAGATCGTCGAGCACTGGGACGTGAGCCAGGAGATCCCCGAGAATCCGGCCAACAAGAACGGCATGTTCTGAAATGACGCCGCGCAGCATCTATCTCGCCGGTTTCGACGTCTTCCTGCCCGACGCCCGCGCGCATGGCGAGCGTCTGAAGGCGCTGTGCGCGGCCCACGGCTTCGAGGGGCTGTTCCCGTTGGACAACCAGGCGCCCGCGGACCTTTCCGGCCAGGCGCTGGCGCAATGGATCTACCGTGAAAACGTGGCGCTGATCCGCCGCGCCGACATGGTGATGGCGAACCTGAATCCGTTTCGCGGCGCCGAGCCCGATTCCGGCACGGCCTTCGAGGTCGGCTACGCCATCGCCCTCGGCAAGCCGGTATGGGGCTATACCGGGCAGGCCGGATCGCTGATCGAGCAGGTGGCCGTCGGCGCGGCGGCCGACGACGGCGCCTCGCGCATGGTCGACGCGCAGGGCTATACGGTCGAGGACTTCGGCCTGAGCCTGAACCTGATGCTGGCCTGCAGCGCCCGCATCGTCCACGGCGACGCCGCCGACTGCCTGGCGCGCATGGCCGCGGCCGCCTAGCGGCGCGCGGTTTTCCTGGCAGCCGCCGTCTTGCGCGGCGCGCGCGCCGGCGTGCCCAGGTAGCCCATCACCGCATCGACCACCGCCTGTTCCAGCTGCTGCGGCGAGAAGCCGGCCGGCGGTTCCAGCGCGGCCGCGTGCACCAGCGATTCCATGATGCGCAGCACCACGTAGGTGGCCAGGTCGCGGTCCTGCTGCGCGATTTCGCTGCGATGGAATTCCAGCAGATGGCGCATGCGGCGATGGATGTCCTGGTCGGCGCGGCTGTGTTCGTGCGGCTGGTCGAACAGCGGGAATTCCCTTTCCAGCACGCGGTGCAGCGCCGGTTCGAGCAGGTGCGCGTGCAGCATCGCCTGCACGATGGCCGCGACGCGCTCGCGCAGCGTGGCGGCGGGATTGCTGTCCAGGACCTGGTCGATCACGTCCAGCATCTGGTTGTCGTGGCGGTCGTGCAGCGCCGCGATCAGCGCGTTCTTGTTGGGAAAGTACTGGTACAGCGAGCCGACGCTGACGCCGGCGGTCTGGGCGATCAGGTTGGTGTTGGTGCCGGCATAGCCATGCGTGGCCAGAACGCGAGCCGTCGCTTGCAGAATCGTGTCCACGGTGTGCTGCGACCGGAGCTGGCGCGGCGATTTCCGGGGCTGGGGGATGGCGGTCATGGGTGCGGAGAAAGGCGAGTATCAAACATGAGCAATCGCTCATGGAATTTCCGGCGGGCGACTCGATGGCGCCGCCCGCATGGGCGGATTATGCCATCGCCGGTCCGCCCGCCGTGTACCCGCCTCCCCCGGAGATCAGACCGTGGCGGCCATCTCCAGCACTTCGTCGTCGATGGCTTGCGCCTGGCCGTCGCGCTGCTGCCGCAGGTGGTCGGCCAGTTCGGCGATGGTCAGCGCGACCAGGCCGTGCTGGGCGGCATAGCGCTCCAGCGCCGCGCCGCGCATCATGGTGCCGTCGGCGTTCATCAGCTCGCACAGCACGCCGGCCGGGCGCAGGCCCGCCAGCACCGCCAGGTCCACCGAGCCTTCGGTGTGGCCGCGGCGGGTCAGCACGCCGCCCGGCTGGGCGCGCAGCGGAAACACGTGGCCCGGGCTGACGATGTCCTCGCTTTGCGCCGCCGGCGAGATGGCCGCGCGGATGGTGGTGACGCGGTCCACGGCCGACACGCCGGTGGAGACGCCTTCGCGCGCCTCGATCGACACGGTGAAGGCGGTGGCGTAGCGGCTCTGGTTGCGCTGGACCATGGGCGGCAGGCCCAGTCGGTCCAGGGTTTCGCCGGGCAGGCACAGGCACACGATGCCGCTGCCGTCGCGGATCAGCTGGGCCATGACCGGCACGGTGAGCTTGTCGGCGGCGACGATCAGGTCGGCCTCGTTCTCGCGGTCGAAGTCGTCCATGAGAATGACCGGACGGCCCAGGCGCAGATGATGCAGGGCGCGCTGCAGGCGGGCGGCGAAAGGCTGCGAAGCCAGGCTGGGGAGGGGGGACTGCTGGGCAGGAATGACGTTGGACATTGGAAACGCTCTCGCAAGTTGAAAAGGGGCGAAAAACGTTCCAGGGCTGCTCTAGACAGCCGGACGCAATACCGTCGTCCGGGCGCGGGCGCGCCGGGATGGGCGGAGTTGTGCCGGCACATCTTCTCTCATCCGGACTGTGACCGTCGGCCCTGGCATCTCACCAGATCTGCTGACCCCGCCGTCCGTGTCGGACGCCGGGCGCTCGCGGGCTCGCCACATTGCATGGCATACCGCCGGTGGGGAATTTCACCCCGCCCTGAAGACGTACTGCATGTCGTGTTAACGACCTGGCCGATTGTACGCCTGTCCGGGGCCGGGCGTCATGAGGGGGACGGATCGGTGTTCAGGTTGCGGCGGCGTCGGCCTGCGGCTTGGCGGCTTTCTTCTTCTTTTTCTCGGGCAGGGCCAGCATCGTGCCGCGGCACGGCGGCGTGCCGCAAAGGCAGCGGTAGCCTTCCTTGAGCTTCTTGGTGATGCGGCCGTCGAGCACCAGGCCGTAGTCGTAGGACAGTTCGGTGCCGCGCGGGATGTCGCGCAGCGCCACGATATAGACGCGCTTGCCGTGCTTGCCTTCCTGGGCTTCGCAGTTGGGCTCGCAGGAATGGTTGATCCAGCGGGCGTCGTTGCCTTCGTCGCCGCCGTCGATCACGCGGCCGGAACTGAGCGCGAAGAAAAACGTGTGGAAGGGATCGTCCGGATTGGTCGGATGGCGGCGGTCCGCCTCTTTGGCGCTGATGCGCTTGCCGCCGTACTCGATGATGCGCGTGCCCGCGGGGATCTTGCGCGCGGCGAAGACGCCGTTGCCGTGCAGCTTGGAGCGGCGCACGACATGCCAGGGCTTGATCGGGGTGTCTTCGGTGGTCATGGAGCGGCGGAAGTGGCGGTGAGACGAAACAGGATTATATAGACGCCCATGCGCCGCGAGGACGGGCGTATAGTGGGCGCCGCTCCCTTTCCGACCGAACACGCACCATCATGATCGTTCGTCCGCGTCCTTCCGCGCTGGCCCTGTTCTTCGTCCTGCGCGGCTCCATCGTTCCGCGCATCTTCAGCCGCATCCTGGTCATCACACTGCTTTCGTGCCTGGTGGTGTGGATGTACCACCAGCGCTGGTTTTCGCCGGCGCATCTGTCGGCGGTGCCGTTTTCGCTGTTCGGCCTGGCCCTGTCCGTCTTCATGGGCTTTCGCAACAACGTCTGCTACGACCGCTGGTGGGAAGCCCGCAAGCAGTGGGGCGAGCTGATCGTGCAGGCGCGCAGCCTGGCGCGCGAAAGCGCGGTGCTGCTGGCGGCCAGTACCGCCAATCCGGTGCAGGAGCGCATCGTGCGGCGGGTCGTCGGCTTCGGCTATGCGCTGGCCGCGCGCCTGCGCGAGGAGGACATGGCCGCCGCCGCTCGCCCCTGGGTGCCGCAGGACGAGGCCGAGGCCCTGGCGGCGTGCCGCAACGTGCCGGACGCGCTGCTGCTGGCCATCAACCGCGACCTGGCCGGCTGCCTGCGGCGCGGCGAGCTGAGCGACATCGTGTACCAGGGGCTGACCGGGCGCGTGGCCGCCTGCGCCGCGATCCAGGCGTCCTGCGAGCGCATCAAGTTCACGCCCTCGCCCTACGCCTATTCCCTGCTGCTGCACCGGACCGCCTGGCTGTTCTGCCTGCTGCTGCCGTTCGGGCTGGTGGGTGCGCTGGAATTCCTGACGCCGGTGGCGGTCTCCATCGTCGCCTACACCTTCTTCGGCCTGGACGCGCTGGGCGACGAACTGGAAGACCCCTTCGGCAAGGACGAGAACGACCTGCCGCTGTCGGCGCTGGCGCGCACGATAGAGATCGACCTGCTCGAAGGCCTGGGCGTGCGGCCCCTGCCCGAGGCGCCGCGGCCGGTGGACTTCGTGCTGCACTAGGCCCCGGTTCAGTTCGCCAGCCCGGTCAGCGGCAGCTGGGTCTCCTTGAGCCGGCGCAGCACGAAACACGATTTGCTGTGCCGGATACCCGGAATCCGGTAGAGCTGTTCGCGCAGCAGGCGCTCGTAGTCGCGCGTGTCGCGCACGGCGATGCGGATGTAGTAGTCGTAGTCGCCCGAGACCAGAAAGGCCTCCAGCACCTCGGGGATCTGCGCCAGCGCCCGGCCGAACTCGTACAGGGTCTCCTCGCTGTGGCTCTCCAGCGTGACGTGGACGATCACCGTGTCCATGAAGCCCAGGCTGGCCGGGTCGATGTCGACGGTGTAGCCGCGGATCACGCCGGCGCTTTCCATGCGCTTGATGCGGTTCCAGCAGGGCGTGGACGACAGCCCCACGGCCGCGCCGATGTCGTTCAGGCTGGCGCGCGCATTCTCCTGCAGCACCTTGAGAATGGCGAGGTCAAACTTGTCCAGGTTCATTTTCTTTGATTCCTCCAAATCAAAGATAAATTTACTGCGTCTACCGGTTATTGGTGGAAAAGAAGATAAATATTCTTCGTATCTACGAATAAGATAGATAGCATGAACGATCGCCTGCACCCCACCGCCGCCGCCGCGCTTGCCGCCTCTGATCGCCCCGCTGACAACGGGGCGAAAATTCTGCTCGATACCCTGATCGCCCACGGCGTGGATACGGTGTTCGGCTATCCCGGGGGCGCCGTGCTGCCCCTGTACGACGCGCTCTACGCCGAACCGCGCCTCAAGCACGTGCTGGTGCGCCACGAGCAGGCGGCCGTGCACGCCGCCGAGGGCTACGCCCGCAGCACCGGCCGCACCGGCGTGGTCTTCGTCACTTCGGGCCCGGGCATGGCCAACACCACCTCGGGGCTGCTGGACGCCATGTGCGACTCGATCCCGGTGCTGTGCATCAGCGGCCAGGTTGCCACGGCCGCCATCGGCACCGACGCCTTCCAGGAGTGCGACGCCATCGGCATCTCGCGCTCGGTGACCAAGTGGAACACCCAGATCCGCGCGGTGGACGACGTCGCCGGCGTGGTGGGGCGCGCCTTTGAGCTGACGCGCCAGGGCCGTCCCGGCCCGGTGCTGGTGGACTTCCCCAAGGACGTGCAGCTGGCCGTGCCGCGCGATGCCGACGACGGCATCCCGGCCGCGCCCACGCAGCAGAAGCTGGCCGCGCTGCGCGCGCGGCGCCAGGCCGGCAAGCTCGCGCCCAAACTGCCGCAATCGGCCGTGCGCCGCGCCGCCGCGCTCATCGCGCAGGCCAGGCGGCCCATCTTCTACGGCGGCGGCGGACTGGTGAACGCCGGCCCCGAAGCCTGCGCCGCCTTCGCCGACCTGGTGCGCCATACCGGCGCGCCCTGCACGCTGACGCTGATGGGCCTGGGCGCCTTCCCCGCGTCCAGCCCGCAATTCGTGGGCATGCTGGGCATGCACGGCACGGTCGAGGCCAACCTGGCCATGCACCACGCCGACCTGGTGGTCTGTATCGGCGCGCGCTTCGATGACCGCATCACCGGCAAGCTGTCGGAATTCTGTCCCTACGCCCGCAAGATCCATATCGACATCGATCCCGCCTCGATCAACAAGGTGGTGCGCGTGGACGTCGCGCTGGTGGGCGACTGCCTGCCGCTGGTGAGCGCGCTGCGCGCCGAGCTGGGCGATGCGCCGCTGCCGGCCGCGCGGCTGGCGCCCTGGTGGGACCGCATCGCGGGCTGGCGCGCCCAGGACTGCCTGGGCTATACGCCGGCCGCCGACGCCATCCTGCCGCAGCACCTGATGTCGCGCCTGAACGCGGCGCTGGCCGGCCGCGACGCCATCGTCTCCACCGACGTGGGCCAGCACCAGATGTGGGCGGCGCAATACCTGCGCTTCGACGCGCCCAACCGCTGGCTGACCTCGGGCGGGGCCGGCACCATGGGCTACGGCGTGCCCGCCGCGATCGGCGCGCAGGTCGGCCATCCCGACAAGACGGTGGTCTGCGTCAGCGGCGACGCTTCGGTGCTGATGAACATCCAGGAGCTGTCCACCGCCATGCAGCACCGGACGCCGGTCAAGGTCGTGCTGTGCAACAACGGCTACATGGGCATGGTGCGCCAGTGGCAGGAACTGATCCACGGCGGGCGCTACAGCCACAGCTACAACGCGTCGCTGCCCGATTTCGTGGCCCTGGCGCGCGCCTTCGGCTGGGGCGCGGCCCGCGTCGACGATCCGGCGCAGCTGGACGCGGCGCTGGCCGAATGCCTGGCGCACGACGGCCCGTACTTCCTGGACGTGGCGGTCGCGGCGCAGGAGAACTGCTTTCCGATGATGCCGGCCGGCCACGGCCATCAGCGCATGATGCTGGCCGAAGGCGTGTGGTACCAGGACGAGTCGTAACCGGCCCGGCCGTCCCGTCAGAACTGGATCGACAAGCCCCCGTCCACCACCAGCACGTGGCCGTTGACGTATGACGCCGCCGGCGAGGCCAGGAACACGGCCGCGCCGGCGATCTCTTCCGGTTCGCCCCAGCGGCCCGTCGGATTGCGCGCGGCGACGCGCGGGCCGACGTCGGGGTCGGCGATCATTTCCGCATTGGTCTCGGTGGCGAAGGTGCCCGGCGCGATCGCGTTGCTGGTGATGCCGCGCCCGCCGAATTCGGCCGCCAGCGCGCGCACCATGCCGGTCAGGCCCTGCTTGGCCGCCGGATAGACGGCATCGCCCGAGCGGGCCAGCTCGCCCACCACGGAGGTGATGGCGATCAGGCGTCCGCTGCCCTGGCGCGCCATGCGTTCGGCGGCGAGCTTGGCCAGCAGGATGCCGGCCACCAGGTCGGTGTCGATCAGCGCGCGGATCTCGGCCACGCTGGTGTCGGCCAGCGTCTTGCGGTTGCGCGCCCCGACGTTGTTCACCAGGATGTCCAGCCGGCCATGTTCGCGGTCGATGCGTTCGAAGGCCTGCGCCATGGCGTCATCGTCGCTCACGTCGAACGGCAGCGCATGCGCGTCCAGGCCGGCGGCGGCCAGTTCGCCCGCGGCGGCTGCGGCGGCCTGCGCGTTGCGGCCGTTGATCAGCACGCGCGCGCCGCAGCCGGCCAGCGCCCGCGCGATACAGAAGCCCAGCCCGCGGGCCGAGCCGGTCACCAGGGCCACCTGGCCCGTGAGATCGAAGTTGCGCAGATACGGTAGTGTGGTCATCGGTCCTGCTCCGCTGATAGGCAAAACGCCGGCGGCCGCAATGGCCGCCGGCGTCTAGGCCAGGTCATACGATACGCCGGCGCGCCTGCGCGCCGGCGCGGGACGTCCATCAGGCGGCCGTCTTTTTCGCGGCCTTCTTGGCCGCGGTCTTGGTGGCGGTTTTGGCGGCGGTCTTGGTCGCCGTCTTCTTCACCGCGGCCTTCTTGGCGGGGGCTTTCTTGGCCGCGGTCTTGGCGGCCGTCTTGCTGGCCGTCTTGGCCGGGGCGCGGCCGGGCTTCTCGGGACGCGGCTCGAACTCGAAGCCGATCTTGCCGTCCGGCTGGCGCACCAGGAACGCCTTGAACTTGCGGTTGGTGCGGCTGGAGACGAAGCCGTCGAGCAGGTCGGTGCGGCCGTCGGTCAGCAGCTTCTCCATCTGCGCGCGCGAGATTTCCTGCTGCAGGATGACCTTGCCGGACCGGAAATCGCAGGTCTTGGCGGGGCCGATGGATTTCTCGCAGACGTAGCTCATGCCGTGCTCGAACACGCGCGCATGGCACTTGGGGCAGGCGCCCACCGGCGTGTGGCCGGAGAAGTCCACCGCTTCGTTGTCGTCCTCGTCGTTCTGGCCGAAGTCGAATTCCAGCTTGTACTCGTCGCTGATGCGCAGGATGGCGGCGAACGGCCGGCCCATCTTGCTGATGAAGCCCTGCAGCGGCCCGATCTCGCGCTTGGCCAGCAGCTCTTCGACTTCCGGCAGCTCGAAGGTGCGCCCGCCGGGATGCTTGCCGATGGAGAAGTCGCAGTTGGTGCAGGCGTAGCGGCGGTAGTTTTCCTTCACGACGCCGCCGCACTTGGGGCAGGGCGTCTGCAGCGTGGCGTAGTCGCCGGGCACCGTGTCGCGCTCGTATTCCTTGGCGCGCTTGACGATGACCTGCGTCATCTGGGCGATCTCGCGCATGAAGGCGGCGCGGTCCAGGCCGCCCTGCTCGATCTGCTTGAGCTTGTGCTCCCATTCGCCGGTCAGTTCGGGCGAGGTGAGTTCGGAGACGTCCAGGCCCGAGAGCAGGGTCATCAGCTGGCGCGCCTTGGCGGTGGGCACCAGGTCGCGGCCCTCGCGGCGCAGATAGGCTTCGTTGAGCAGGCCTTCGATGATGGCCGCGCGCGTGGCCGGCGTGCCCAGGCCGCGCTCGGACATGGCTTCGCGCAGTTCTTCGTCATCGACCAGCTTGCCGGCGCCTTCCATGGCCGACAGCAGCGTGGCTTCGTTGAAGCGCGCCGGCGGCTTGGTCGACAGGCCCACGGCTTCCACGTCCTCGGTGCGCACGGTTTCGCCGTCGGCCACCGGCACCAGGTTGGCGTCCTCGCCCTGCGCTTCCTTGCCGTAGACGGTCAGCCAGCCCGGGTTGACCAGCACCTTGCCGTCGGTGCGGAAGCGGTGCCCCTGCACTTCGGTCATGCGCGTGGTGACGCGGTATTCCGCGGCGGGGAAGAACACCGCCAGGAAGCGCTTGAGCACCAGGTCGTACAGCTTGCCCTCGGCCTCGCTGAGGTCGTGCGGGATCTGCAGCGTGGGAATGATGGCGAAGTGGTCCGACACCTTCTTGTTGTCGAAGATGCGGCGGTTCGGCTTGACCCATTGCTGGCCGACCACCGTCTCGGCGTGGCGCGACAGGCTGCCGACCGCGTTGGAGCCGCCCTTGGCCAGCGCGCGCATGGTTTCCTGCACCGTGCCGATGTAGTCCTCGGGCAGGTAGCGCGAATCGGTACGCGGGTAGGTCAGGGCCTTGTGGCGTTCGTACAGGGTCTGGGCCAGCGCCAGCGTGGTCTTGGCCGAAAAGCCGAAGCGGCCGTTGGCCTCGCGCTGCAGCGACGTCAGGTCGTACAGGGCCGGCGACATCTGGGTCGATGGCTTGGATTCCTCGGTGACGCTGCCGGGCTGGTCGCGGCAGGCGGCCACCACGCTTTGCGCGGCGGCCTGCGACCACAGTCGCGATTCGCGCTTTTCCGGGTCGCGCTCGTCTTTCTTGAAGTCGGGGTCGATCCAGCGGCCTTCGTACAGGCCGGCGGCCGCCACGAACTGCGCGCGCACTTCCCAGTAGTCGCGCGGCACGAAGCGGCGGATGCGTTCCTCGCGCTCGGCCACGATGGCCAGCGTGGGCGTCTGGACCCGCCCGACCGGCGTCTTGAAGAAGCCGCCGTCCTTGCTGTTGAAGGCGGTCATGGCGCGCGTGCCGTTGATGCCGACCAGCCAGTCGGCCTCGGCGCGCGAGCGGGCGGCCGCTTCCAGCGGCTTGAGCTGCACGTCGTCGCGCAGGTTGGCGAAGGCTTCGCGGATGGCGGCCTGGGTCATCGACTGCAGCCAGAGGCGCTGGATCGGCTTTTTCACGCCCGCGTACTGAATGATGTAGCGGAAGATCAGCTCGCCCTCGCGCCCGGCGTCACAGGCGTTGATGATGGCGTCCACGTCCTTGCGCTTGGCCAGGCGGACCAGCAGTTTCAGGCGTTCCGCTGATTTCTTGTCGGTGGGCCCCAGTTCGAATTCAGGCGGGATCACGGGCAGGTGCGTGAAGCTCCACTTCCCCTTGACCGGATCGTTGGGCGCGACCAAGCTGAGCAAATGGCCTATGCTCGAAGCGAGGACGTAACGTTCGCTTTCAAAATAGTCGCCCTCGCGCGCAAAGCCTCCCAAGGCGCGTGATATATCGAGGGCTACCGAGGGCTTCTCGGCAATAATCAGCGTTTTATTCATGTGTATCCAGTGGCGGCAGTCCCGCCTTAGTAGCGCGGATAATAAGATCGGAGATTCGCCAGATGCAAGTCGGCACTGAAAGACAAGCGGGATCCGAACTACACGCATGGCGCCAATTTCTGGCGCGCAGCACCCTCTGGCTGGGCGTTTTACTGCTGGGCAGCGCCGCGGTCTGCTGGGTCGCCGCCAACTGGCAGGACATGACCAAAATACAGCGCTTCGCCGGCGTGCAGGCGCTGCTGGCGGCCTGCGCGCTGGCCGCCGCTTGGGCCGGGCTGCGCCTGCGCGCCAGCCCCGGCGTGCGCCGCAGCATACCCGGCGCGCTGCTGGCGCTGGCCGGCATTCTGCTGGGCGCCCTGCTCGCCCTGCTGGGTCAAACTTACCAGACCGGGGCCGACACCTGGGAACTGTTCGCCTGGTGGGCGGCGCTGCTGCTGCCGTGGGCGCTGGCGGCGGCCAGCCAGGCGGTCTGGCTGCTATGGGTGCTGGTGCTGAACATTGCCACCGCGCTATGGCTGGGCGAGCGCGCCTTCGAGTGGTGGATGGTGTTCGGCGGCCCCGGCGCCGCCAGCCTCATCATCGCGGGCCTGAATCTGGCGCTGCTGTTCGCCTGGGAGATGGCCGCGCGCCGCTGGCGCGCCAGCACGCTGTTCGGGCCGCGCATCCTGGCCGCGCTGACCATCAGCGCGCTGGTGGTGTCGCTGATGTTCGGCGACTACATCCTGCGCGGGCTGGGCACCGCCAACGGCGTGGCCTGGCTGGCCGTCACGCTGGGCCTGGGCCTTTATTATCAGCGCGGCCGGCGCGACCTGGTCATACTGGCCATGCTGGCCGCGGGCGTGATCTGCGTGTCGCTGCGCGTGGTGGGCGAATGGCTGCTGCGCCTGGAACCCGGCGTCTGGGCCGCATTGCCGCTGGCCGCGCTGCTAATGGCCGAAGCCGTCTGGGCTGCCCGCTGGCTGCGCCGGCTGGGCGCCGAACCCGCCGCGCCGGTCACCGCGGCCGACGCCGAGCCGTCGGCCGCCTCGGCCGGCAATGCGGTCGATCCGGCCGACGCGGGCGCGCCGGTGGCGCAGCTGGCGCCGGCCGCGGCCCAGGCCGATCCGCCCTGGTACGTGCAATGCCTGCTGGGCCTGAGCGCCTGGCTGGGCACGCTGCTGCTGCTGGTGTTCGTGGCCTTCTCCGGCGTGGTCACCACCGAGGAAGGCGCGCTGGTGACCGGCCTGGTGCTGTGCGCCGCCGGCGTGGCGGTGCTGCGCAGCGACGCCGGCCCCTTCTGGCGCCAATGCGGCACGGCCATGGCCTTCACCGGCCAGATCCTGATCATCTACGGCCTGTCCAGCTCCACCTCGTTCACCAACGCCTGCCTGTTCGTGCTGCTGATGGCCACGGCCGTCTACGCGCTGGGGCCGGACGCCATCCTGCGGTTCCTGAGCGGCCTGCTGATCGCGCTGGCCTCGGCCGGGCTGATCTGGCGCGGCCTGGTGCCGGAGCTGATGCGCGAAGACCTGCTGGAGGCCTGGCTGGATTTCGACGTGGCGCAGGCCACCTTCGTGTGGCTGCCCATCGCGGTGACCGGCGCCTGGGCCACGGCGGTGCTGTTCAGCCTGGGCCGGCGCCTGGGCGGGCGGCGCGCCCACGCGCTGCAGCCGCTGGCCTGGGCCTTCCTGCTGTCGGTCCAGGGCATGGTGTGGCTGGCCAGCGGCATATCGGCCCTGCAACTGCCGGCGATGTGGCAGCTCAATCCGCGCACGGCGGTGCTGGTGACGGCCGGCGCGCTGCTGCCGGCGGCGGCGGCCCTGGCGGTGCTGTGGCCGCGGCGCCGCGTGCTGACCGCGGGCGTGACCTGGGGCGTGCCGCTGGCGCTGCTGGTGCTGGCGCTGTTCTGGCTGCCCAGCCCGGGCGTGGGCTTCGCGCTGGCCTGGCTGCTGCTGGGCTTCGGCCTGAACCAGCCGCGCCTGGCCATCTTCGGCGTGCTCAGCCTGCTGGCCTATCTGGGCGTCTATTACTACCAGCTCGACGTGCCGCTGCTGCAGAAGGCGCTGTGGCTGGGCGGCGCGGCGGTGCTGCTGTTCATGCTGCGGGCCCTGGTGTGGCTGGTGCCGCGCCTGATGCGCACTCAGGCGCCGTCCGCGCGCGGGCCGCTGCCGCCGGTGTCGGGCGCGCTGCGCTGGCGCACGCTGGGCATCCTGGGCGGCCTGGCGCTGGTGCTGGCGGTGGCCAACGGCGGCATCTGGCAGCGCGAAAAACTGCTGGCTTCCGGCAAGGTGGTCATCCTGGAACTGGCGCCGGTGGACCCGCGCTCGCTGATGCAGGGCGACTACATGGCGCTGAATTTCGCCGCCAGCCGCGAGGTCACGCGGCTGCGCCTGGGCGGCGAGAACCGGCCCGAACCCGATTCGCTGCTGGGCTACGAGCCCGACGGCTACGTGATGCTGGCGCGCGACGAGCGCGGCGTGTCGCAGCCGCTGCGCATCCAGCCCGAGGTGCATCCGCATACCGACGCCGAGGTGCCGCTGCGCTACCGGGTGCGCAACAACGGCGTGCGCATCGTGACCAACGCCTATTTCTTCCCCGAAGGCCAGGCCAAGCGCTACGAGGTCGCCCGCTACGGCGAACTGCGCGTGGCCGACAACGGCGAGGCGCTATTGGTGCGGATGCTGGGCGAGGACCTGCAGCCGCTCTAGGATATTCAGGGAAAGCGCCGCGCCCAGCGCGCGGCGGCCTCGCGCAGGAATGCGTCGCGGTCCTGCGCCGGGAAATCGGCGAAGCCCAGCGCCGACCAGGCGGCCCGCAGCGCCGCCAGCGGCGCGTCGGTATCGATGGGCGGGGCGCCATTCTGCTTGGACAGCTTCAGTCCGCTGGCGGGGTCCAGGATCAGCGGCACATGCAGATAGCGCAGCGCCGGCAGGCCCAGCAGGCGGCCCAGCACGCGCTGGCGCGCCGTGGAACCCAGCAGGTCGGCGCCGCGCACCACGTCCGTGACGCCCTGCGCCGCATCGTCGACCACCACGGCCAGCTGATAGGCCCACAGGCCGTCGGCGCGGCGCAGCGCCATGTCGCCCACGGCGCGGGCCACGTCCTGCTCCTGCGGTCCCAGCCAGCGGTCCTCGAAATGTTCCACGCCCGGCGGCACCCGCAGGCGCCATGCGCGCGCCTGGCGGCCCGGCGGCAGGCCGTTGCGGCAGGTGCCGGGGTAAGGCCGTTCGCCGTCGGCGCCCGGCTGGGTCTGGCCGCGCAGGGCCGAGTCGGCGATTTCGCGGCGGGTGCAGCCGCAGCCGTAGATCAGGCCGCGCGCGGCCAACGCGTCGAAAGCCGCCTGGTAGGCCGCGCCGCGCTGCGACTGCCACATGATGTCGCCGTCCCAGACCAGGCCCAGCGCCTGCAGCTGCGCCATGATGCGCTCGGCCGCGCCGGGCACGGTGCGCGGCGTGTCCACGTCCTCGATGCGCAGCAGCCAGCGCCCTTCATGGGCGCGCGCGTCCAGCCAGCTGGTCAGGGCGGCCACGAGCGAGCCCGCGTGCAGCGGGCCGCTGGGACTGGGGGCGAAACGGCCTACGTAGTTCACAGGACGAAGCCCGCGCGTCGGTGCGCGCGGGACGATGGAGACAAGGAGGTGCCGCGGCGGCGCGCCGCGTTCAATGGAGGCGGCGCGCGCCGTCGTCGTCGAGGAGCTCTTCCAGGACCAGATTGTCGATCTCGGCCTCCTGGCTCCAGAGGACCATGAGGGCGATGATCTTGATCTTCGACAGCGGCACGGGGGATTCGGGCGCGGCCAGCCCGCGGTCGATCACGATTTCGCGCAGGGGCGCGGGCAGCACGCCGGCCGATTCCAGGAAGGCGATGAAGCCGATGGACTCGGTGCCGAGCTGCTGATACTCGTTATCGGTGTAGATGCGGGTGCCGGTGGTGGGCGCCTGGGCGAGATCGACGCACCGTTCGGTGGTCTCGGCGAGGCCGTAGAGCCATCCGAGCGCATCGTCGATGTCTTCGTGCTCGAACCCCGCGGCGGCAAGCCGCTTGGCCAGCACGTCAGCCGCAGGACAGGCTTGCGGCGTGTAGTAATTCTCGTACAGATAAACCAGGATATCGAACATATGGCGCAGTCTTGTGCCTGTTTGCACAGTCGGCCCGCATATCGGCAGACCAGCAAACATGAATTTTACTGTACGCCGATTTGTAGGGCCGGGCAACCAACCCGATGGCGAGTGTTGTATGCCGTCACCCCGGGTCCGAAAAGCGGCGTTTTTCGGCCAAATACTGCCAAACTGCATGATTCGACGAAAAGGGGCGGACCCCGAAAAGGCCGCCCCTTTATTCCGTCCCTTTTTTTCCTCAGGTGGTCCTGGGGGCGTTCTCCAGCTTGAGCTGCGCCAGCTGGCGCATGAACACCGGAATGCACAGCGCCAGCCCGATCAGGCCGCTGGTCAGGCCCGGCAGGATCGTCAGCAGGGCGCCCACGACGCACAGCCAGCGCTCCCAGCTCTTCATGCCGACCAGCATGTAGCGCGAGAACGCGGCCGACAGCAGCACCAGGCCGATCATGCAGCCGACCAGCGTCACGGCGAAGTCATACCAGGTGAAGCCCTGCACCGAAATCAGCAGCGACGGCGAGAACACGAACACGAAGGGCACGATGAGCTTGGTGATGCCCAGCCGGAACGCCGTGTTGCCGGTCTTGAACGGGTCGCTGCCCGCCATGCCCGCGGCCGCGTAGGCGGCCAGCGCCACCGGCGGCGTGATGTCGGCCAGGATGCCGAAATAGAACACGAAGAAGTGCGCCGCGATCGGCTGCACGCCCAGCTGCACCAGCGTGGGGGCGGCCACCGCCACCATGATCAGGTAGTTGGCCGTGGTCGGAATGCCGCAGCCCATCAGGATGCAGACGATGCCGGTCATGACCAGCGCCGCGATCAGGGTCAGCGTCTGGGTGTTGGCGATGGCCTCCGGAATCACCGTGGCCGCGCCGCCGGCGATGGCCTGCGCCGCCGAGATCACGATGTACGAGATCTTGAAGCCCACGCCGGTCAGCGTGACCACGCCGATCACGATGCCCACCGTGCCCGCCGCCGCGCCCACCGCCAGCGCGTACTTGGCGCCGGTTTCGAAGGCTTCGTACAGATCGCGCAGGCGCAGCCGCTGGAACGGATTGAGCAGGCCCACCACGATGCAGCCCGTGATCCCGGCGAATGCCGCCAGGTAGGGCGTGCGGCCGCTGGCCAGCACGCCGATCAGCAGCGCCAGCGGAATCAGGGTCGGCCAGCGCATCTTGAACGACTGCTTGAGCTTGGGCATTTCTTCGTTGGTCAGCCCGCGCAGCCCTTCGCGCTTTGCCTCGAAGTGCACCTGCATGAACATGCCGAAGAAATACAGGAACGCCGGGAAAATCCCCGCGATCGCGATCTGCTGGTACGGAATGCCCAGGAACTCGATCATCAGGAACGCGGCCGCGCCCATGATGGGCGGCGTGATCTGGCCGCCGGTGCTGCTGGCGGCTTCGACGCCCGCGGCGAAGTGCCGCGGATAGCCGATGCGGATCATGGCGGGAATGGTGAGCGAGCCCACCGTCACCGCGTTGGCCACCGAGGAGCCCGACAGCATGCCGAACATGGCCGAGCCGAACACCGACACCTTGGCCGGCCCGCCGGCGTAGCGGCCGGCGACGGTGGAGGCCACGTCCAGGAACAGCTGGCCCAGGCCGATGCGGGTGGCCAGCACCCCGAACAGCACGAAGTGGAACACATAGGTGGCCACCACGCCCACGGCCACGCCGTACACGCCCTGGCTGGTCAGGTACATGTGGTTGACGACCTGGGACCAGGTATTGCCGGCGTGCTGCAGCAGCCCGGGGAAATACGGGCCGAACATGGCGTAGGCCATGAACACCAGCGCGATGATGGGCAGCGGCCAGCCCATGGCGCGGCGCGTGGCCTCCAGCAGGCCGATCAGCAGGATGGACCCCATGAACACGTCGATCGGCAGCGGATTGCCGACGCGGAACGCCAGGTCCTCGAAAATGTAGGGGATGTACAGCACCGACAGGGCCAGCGCGATCGCGATGATCCAGTCATACAGCGGAATGCCGCCGGGCGCGTACCAGGTGGACTTCGGCTCGCGCGTGTAGTGCGCCTTCGAAAAGCCGAACACCAGGAAGATGAGGCTCAGCACGAACGCCAGGTGCACGCCGCGGTGCGTGGCCTCGCGCAGCAGGCCGAAGCCGGCCGTGTAGTAATGAAAGATCGAGAGTGCAACCAGCAGGCCGGACACGATCCATGTGGCCGCCTTGTCCAGCGGCCGGAAGCGGATTTCCGAGTCGTACTTCTCCGCCAGCTGCTGGGTTTTTTCGTGGTCTATTTCCATCGCCGTGATTCTCAGGGTGATTCAGCAAACAGGGCCGCTCGTGGCGGCCCTGCTCAAGCGCGCGCAGGGCGCTGCAGGTACATATAGCGCAGCCAAGCAGCACCCCCGCCGCATAAAACTACTGCCCCACAATCGGGGCCGCGTGGATCCGGCTCCGCCGGTCCACAGCGGCGCCCCCCTGGGGGGGAAGCGCCGCAGGCGCTCCGGGGGGGTCACTTCAACAGCCCGATTTCCTTGTAGAACTTCTCGGCGCCCGGGTGGAACGGAATGCCCGCGCCCTTGACCGCGTTTTCGCGCGTGATCAGCTTGCCCTTGGCGTGGCCGTTGTCCAGCGTCTTGCGGGTGGCGTCGCTGTACAGCGCCTTGGTGACGTCATAGACCACCTGCTCGGACAGCTTGGCCGAGGAGACCATCTGCGCGTTGACCGAGATGGTCTTGACCTCGCCCACGTTCTGGTAGGTGTTGGCGGCGATGGTGTCGGGCGTGAAGAACTGCTGCTTGGCGCGCAGCGCGTCGATTTCCGGGCCGACCAGCGGCACGATCTCGATGCCGGCGCCGCTGGAAGCCAGTTCCGCGATGGCGCCGGCCGGGGCGCCGCCCACGAAGAAGAAGGCGTCCAGGCCGCCGTCCTTGAGCTTGTCGCCCGCCTGGTTCGGCTTGAGGTATTCGGCCTTGATGTCCTTGTCGGTCATGCCGTAGGCGCCCAGGATCAGGCGCACGTCGACCAGCGTGCCCGAGCCCGGCTCGTCCATGGAGACGCGCTTGCCCTTCAGGTCGGCCACGCTCTTGATGCCGGCGCCCTTGCGCGCGACCAGGTGGATGCTTTCCGGGTACAGCGTGGCGATCAGCCGCAGATCCTGCGCCTTGGGCTTGCCTTCGAACGTGCCGGTGCCGCTATAGGCCCAGTAGGCCACATCGGATTGCGTGAAGCCGGCCTCGAACGAACCGCCCAGGATGCCGTTGATGTTGGCCACCGACCCGTTGGACGCGACCGCCGTGGCGATCAGCTTGCCGGGCTGCGACACCGCGTTGGCGATGATGCCGCCGATCGGGTAGTAGGTGCCGGCCGTGCCGCCGGTGCCGATGCGGAAGAATTGCTGCGCTTGCGCGCTGCCGACGGCGCCGACCGCGGCGACGGCCAGGGTCAGGGTGGTGATCCAGTGCTTCAGTTTCATGCGGGCTTCTCCGTGATTTCGCGATGATTGAATATCGTCGTTTCGTGCCGCCGGATCTTGCGCCCGGCGGCAAAAAACGCGCCCTCCCCTGGGGGCGTTCTTTATGATGAAATTCTGTCATGCCGACACCTTGTAGCCAATGCTTACGGAGCTATCGTTTACCAGGGGGTCGCATGGCATTTTGGTTATGACCGGCCCATATTTGGTTATGGTGTGAGGTTGCCTGCGACGCGGGTGCAGATAACGGAGCGTTCACCGATGTCCCTGGAAGTCATACGCGGCATAGCGCTGCCCCCCGCCGCCCAGCCGGGCGATCCCCTGGCCCGTATCGATACGCCCAGCCTGGTGCTGGACCTGGCGCCCTTCGAAGCCAACCTGCGCGCCATGCAGGCCTGGGCCGACCGCCACCAGGTGGCCCTGCGGCCGCACGCCAAGGCGCACAAATGCCCCGAGATCGCGCTGCGCCAGCTGGCCCTGGGCGCGCGCGGCATCTGTTGCCAGAAAGTCAGCGAAGCCCTGCCTTTCGTGGCCGCCGGCATCCGCGACATCCATATCAGCAACGAGGTGGTCGGGCCGGCCAAGCTGGCGCTGCTGGGCCAGCTGGCGCGCGCCGCCAAGATGAGCGTGTGCGTGGACAACGCGGAAAACCTGGCGCAGCTGTCGGCCGCCATGACGCAGGCCGGCGCCGAAATCGACGTGCTGGTGGAGGTGGACGTGGGCCAGGGCCGCTGCGGCGCGTCCGACGATGCCGCGGTGCTGGCGCTGGCGCAGCAGGCGCGCGCCCTGCCGGGCCTGAATTTCGTCGGGCTGCAGGCCTACCACGGCTCGGTGCAGCATCTGCGCACGCGCGAAGAGCGCGCCGCGGTCTGCCGCCAGGCCGCGGGCATCGCCGCCTCGTACACGCAGCTGCTGCGCGAAAGCGGCATCGCCTGCGACACCATCACGGGCGGCGGCACCGGCAGCGCGGAATTCGACGCGGCCAGCGGCGTCTACACCGAGCTGCAGGCCGGCTCCTACGCCTTCATGGACGGCGATTACGGCGCCAACGAATGGAACGGTCCGCTCACCTTCCAGAACAGCCTGTTCGTGCTTTCCACCGTCATGAGCGCGCCGGCTCCCGACCGCGTCATCCTGGACGCCGGCCTGAAGTCCACCACCGCCGAATGCGGCCCGCCAGCGCTGTATGGCGAACCGGGGCTGAGCTACGCCGCCATCAACGACGAACACGGCGTGGTGCGCGTGGCGCCGGGCGCGCAGGCGCCGGCGCTGGGCGCGGTGCTGCGCCTGGTGCCTTCGCACGTCGATCCCACTTTCAACCTGCACGACGGCCTGGTGGTGGTGAAGGACGGCGTGGTGCAGGACATCTGGGAAATCGCGGCGCGCGGATTCTCGCGCTGACCGGGCGCGGCACGCCAAAAAGCCGGCGCGCCATCGACGCGCCGGCCCTGATGCGGGGATGTCCGGGGCCCTATTGGGCCTTCTGCTGGATCTTTTCCCCGCCGCGTTCAATATCCTTGCCGGCGCCTTCCATCGTGTTGCAGCCCGCCGTGACGGCGGCGACTGCCAGCACCAGCGCAAGCCAGATTCGATGCGTCATGTTTTTCTCCTTTCGGCACACGGCCGCGACTATTTCTTGTCCAGCAAGTCGCGTGCCTGATCCTTGGCCTCGCCCACGTTGCGCTGCACCTTGCCGACGGTCTTCTCCGCCTTGCCCTCGGCTTCGGTCTGGCGGTTGCCGGTCACCTTGCCGGCGGTTTCCTTGATGGCGCCCTTGACTTCCTTGGCGGCGCCCTTGATGCGGTCGTTGTCCATGTCGTCTCTCCTTTTCAGGTTGCATGAACCGCAGGCCCGGGAGCCGCGCGAGGCCGGCTCCGGCTGCGGACGGACCCACTATAGAAATCGCGCGGCGCATGCGTAAGACGTGAGCGCACCAGATTGACTAGTGTTTTTGCACCTGCCGAGCGGCCCCCCAGGCGCGTTGCGGCGCGGTAGGGAAAAAACACTAGATGAATTCGTTCACCGTGATCTGTGCAGGCTGGATGGCCGCGCCTATCGTGGACTTGCACGGGCGGCCCGCGTTGCGGCGCTGCCCCCGGTGCAGCCAGCCTTGAACCTTTCAGGAGAAAAGCCATGCAAGCACACCAGCAACCCAACGACCCGTCCGATCCCACCCAGCCTCCCGGCCAGCGGCCCGGCGACGCGCCGGACAAGCAGGCGCCGGGTCAGCGCCCCACGCCGCGGCCCGGACAGGATGACACCGTACCCGGCCGTCCCGGCGACCCCGGACAGCCCGGCGATCCGGCCAAGCCCGTGGTGACCCAGCCGCTTTGAGGCAGGACGGCCCGGCGCAGACCGCCGGGCCGACAGCGGGCGCTCAGTCCACCTGGGCGCCCGACTGCTTGACGGCCTTGCCCCACTTCTGCACTTCGCCGGCGATGAACGCGCCGGTGTCCTGCGGCGTCATCGGCATGGGTTCGGCGCCGCGGTCGCGGAAGAATTTCTGCATCTCCGGCGCCTTCAGCACCTGGCCGATCTGCTGGCTCAGATAGCCCGTCACCGCCGGCGGCGTGTCGCGCGGCGCCAGCACCGCGGCCCAGCCGATGGCTTCGAAGCCCGGATAACCCGATTCCGCCACCGTCGGCACGTCGGGCAGCTGCGGCAGCCGCTTGGCGGTGGTCACCGCCAGCGCCACCGCTTTCTTGCTCTGCACGTGCGGCAGGCCGGCGGTCACGGAATCCACCATCAGCGGCACCTGATGGCCCAGGAAATCCGCCTGCGCCGGGCCGCTGCCCTTGTACGGAATGTGGCGGATGTCCACATCGGCGGCCGCCTTGAACATCTCGGCCGACAGATGCTGCGTGCCGCCGATGCCGGCGCTGGCGTAGGCCAGCTCGCCCGGATTGGCGCGCGCCTGCTCGACCAGCTGCTTGAGCGAGGTGATGCCCGAGGCCGGCGTGGCCAGGAACATCAGCGGCACCGAAAACACGCCCGACACCGGCGCGAAATCCTTGGTCAGGCTGTAGTTGATGGTCTTGTACAGCGTCTGGTTCACGGCCGCGGCGCTGCCCGCGATCACCAGCGTGTAGCCGTCCGCCGCGGCGCGCGCCGCCTGCTCCATGCCGATATTGCTGCCGGCGCCGGCCCGGTTCTCGACCACGATGGGCTGCTTGACCGCCGCGCCCAGCTTTTCGGCCAGCGCGCGCGCGAAGATGTCGGTGGCCTGGCCCGGCGGGAACGGCACGATCAGGCGGATGGGGCGTTCGGGATACTGCGCCTGCGCCGGGGCGCCGGCCGCCGCCAGCATCAGACAGGCCGCGAGACTGGAAAGAGTACGTTTCATGATTGGTCAGTAAAAAGCGACAAAGGGCTGCGCGCGGGGTCTGCGCCTGTTGCATAAAATAGAGCGCCCGCGCTGGCGGCCCTCTTGAGGCGGCCCTGGGGCGGATCGGCAGGGGTTCGTCACGATAGCATTCCCCCGCCGGTGCTACATTTCCCTTGTTTCCCCACCCCTGTTCTCTCATTCCGCAGGAACCGCCATGGAATTCAGCCAGTTCAACGTCAACACCCTCATGGAGATCACCGCCCGCCCGGACCTCGTGTTCGTGCGAGGCCAGGGGTCCTGGCTGGAGGATCACGCGGGCAAGCGATACCTGGACTTCGTCCAGGGCTGGGCCGTCAACACCCTGGGCCACTGCGCCCCGGAAATGCAGAAGGCCTTGCTGGACCAGTCCAAGCTGCTGATGAACCCCTCGCCGGCCTTCTACAACGAGCCGTCCATCGCCCTGGCCCAGCGCCTGACCGGCGCCTCGGTGTTCGACCGCGTGTTCTTCGCCAACAGCGGCGGCGAGGCCAATGAAGGCGCCATCAAGCTCGCGCGCAAGTGGGGCCAGGTCAACAAGAACGGCGCGTACAAGATCATCACCATGAATCACGGCTTCCACGGCCGCACGCTGGCGACCATGTCCGCGTCGGGCAAGCCGGGCTGGGACAAGATGTTCGCCCCGCAGGTCGAAGGCTTCCCCAAGGCCGAAATCAACGACCTGGAATCCGTGCGCAAGCTGATCGACGACCAGACCGTCGCCATCATGCTCGAACCGGTCCAGGGCGAAGCCGGCGTCATCCCGGCCACCAAGGAATTCATGCAGGGCCTGCGCAAGTTCGCCGACGAGCACAAGCTGCTCTTCATCGTCGACGAAGTCCAGACCGGCATGGGCCGCACCGGCACGATGTTCGCCTACCAGCAATCCGACGTGGTGCCCGACATCATGACGCTGGCCAAGGGCATCGGCGGCGGCGTGCCGCTGGCCGCGCTGCTGGCGCGCCAGGAAGTCTGCGTCTTCGCCCACGGCGACCAGGGCGGCACCTACAACGGCAACCCCCTCATGGCCGCCGTCGGCGTGGCCGTGTTCGACGCGCTGGCCGCCCCGGGCTTCATGGAATCCGTCAACGCCCGCGCCAAGCAGCTGTCCGAAGGCCTGTTGGCCCTGTCGGCCAAGTACGGCATGAAGGGCGAGCGCGGCCTGGGCCTCTTGCGCGCCCTGGTCATGGACCGCGACGACGGCCCCGCCATCGTCGAAGCCGCCCGCAACCTGGCGCCCAACGGCCTGCTGCTGAACGCCCCGCGCGGCAACCTGCTGCGCTTCATGCCCGCGCTGAACGTCACGGCCGAAGAAATCGACACCATGCTCAAGCAGCTGGATGGCTTGATTGCGCAGGTGCGCAAGGCGTGATTCAAACCTGCAGGCAGTAAACAGCAAGGGCCGCGATCATCGCGGCCCTCGTGCTTTGCGCGATGGGCGTTATTGCGGCCGTCCCGCGTCGATCCATCGCTGCACCTGCGCCATCGGCAGCCGATAACGCGCGCAGTTGTGCAGATCCAGTATGCGCAGCTCCCGGGCCAGCATCGGGCGCAATAGCCGGACCTCCTCTTCAGGCAGCGCCAGCGCGGCCACCGCGGCATCCGCCGTCCACCGTTCGCGCACCACCTGGCCGATCACGTCGTTCAACTTTTCCCGGAATCGCAGCCGCACGGGATCGGGCACGCCCGCCGCATCGAGCAGTATTGCGTACTTGCGGATCGAGCGGCGATAAGCCCAGGTGAACAGTTCCACCGCCAGCGTTACGTCGCAGTGTTCGTAAACGCCCATCATGGCGTGGGCGTAGTCGTGGGGCTCCACGTCAAGAAAGGACAGCGGCGCGTTGTTGTAAAGCATCAGCGGGATGTTCGACGACAAACGGCTGGTGCGTTTGTTGCCATCTTCGAAAGGCTGCAGATAGGCCAGGTTCACCCACAGGAAGAAAGCGGCTTCCACCGGGTTCTTGGTAAGCCGCGCCTTCTCCAGGATGTGGTCGAACATCTCCTGTAGCAGCGACGGCGCCTGCACCGGCATGTAGGTGCTTCCGCCGATATTGACCACGGCCTGCCGGATACGGCCCAGGCCCTGGGCGTCGGCCAGCAGGTCCTGCATCAGAATCGCATGCAGGTTGCTGATCACGGCCGACGTCAAGCCATGCGCGGGCACAGCATCGATCATGAACTCGATGGCGGCCTTGTGGTTGAGCAGCATTACCGCGTCCAGGTCCGCTCCCGCCGCGCCGAGCCTGAAGAGTTCCTGCGTGGCCAACAAGGAGTAGCGGTTGCCTTCCAGGCGCGAGGATGACCAGGACAGGTCCAGCAACAATGGCTCCAGGACACGGCGCGCGTAAGTGCCGGCCGGAAACTGGCCTTGCATGCCCCCTTCGTCGGCCAAGGCCTGGGCCAGCGATGGCGGCAACAGGGAACTCCGGTTCGGTACGTAGTCGTCGACGAATGCGCGTCGGTATTCCTTGGAGATTCGAAGAATATTTTCGCGGATGGTCATGATGTGAGCCAGGGGGATCGAATCGACTCAATTTAGCGGCAATCGGCTCATGCAATGAGCGGAATTGAGCTGATTCGAATAAACCCCAACCTACGCCGCCACCGTCACAGCCGCCGTCCCCGACGCCACCGTCAGCACCGTCTGCGACGCGACGGCGGGCAAGGCCGGCGCCTGCGTGCCGTCCAGCGGCTTGAGCTTGTGGAACACGCAGCGCAGTTCCGTCTCGGTCAGCGTCACCACCGCGAACCCTTGCGCGTCGGTGTCGATGTAGCGCAGCCAGTCGGCGTTGAACTGCTTCAAGGTGTCGTTGAACGTGTTTCTGATTTCGCCCGCCGCCTCGCCGTAGATCAGCGGCCTGGCCGGCGCGAAGGCGGGATCGGTGTCGACCACGTTCTTGAAATAGCTGAAGAAGGAATTGCTGGAGATGCCGGCCGTCACCAGGTCCACCATCACGGGCCTGGGCGTCGCGGCGTCGTAGTCGTCCATGACGGGGCCGGCGAAGAAGGCGTGGATGTCGCCCGTCAGCGCCACCAGGTTGCGCACGCCCTTGTCGCGCACGAAGGCCATCAGGTCCTTGCGCTCGGCGTTGTAGCCATCCCACTGGTCCGCGTTCAGCAGGTATTCGTCGAGCAGCAGCGAAGGCGGCAGCTGCGCGTCCAGCAGGGGCTTGATCTGCGCGGCGAAGGCCGCAAGCGGAATGCCCGCCTGCGCGTCCAGCAGCGCGGACAAGGCGGGATACGCGGTGACGGGGCTGCCGCTGGTGTGGTCGGCATCCTTCAAATCCTGCGCCAGCGCGGCCGCCATGAACGGCGCCAGCGGCGCCAGCGCCGGTTGCGCCGCCGCCAGGCCCTGCGCCAGCAGGCCGGCCACGGCCTGCGCGCCGTTGAACTGCATGCGCAGCAGCGAAACTTCGTTGCCCCACAGATTCCAGGACGTGGTGCTGGCGGCCAGCTGCGCCTTCCACCAGTTGCGCTGCGTGTCGCCCAGGATGGACACCGGCGTCAGCTGGCCGCCGGCGCTCGCCAGCTTCATCGCCTCGACCTGCGACAGCAGGCGCTTGGGCACGAAGTAGCGGCTGCCGATCTCGCTGCCTGCCTGCTGCTCGGGGATCACGTGGTCGGCGCGGTACAGGCGTTCGTCCGTCATCAGCAGCGTGGCCAGGCTGCCGAAGCGGAATGCGCGATAGATCTGGATGTTCTGGAACGACGGATTGGCCGGGTCCAGCGACACGTCGGCCGGCATGAACTCGAACCAGGCCTGGCTGGCGCCGCGGCGGCGCGCGGTGCCGGGCGTTTCGTCGTCCACGGTTTCGTAGGTCTGGCGGTCCTGCCAGCAGTCATCCGAGAATTCGTGATCGTCCCAGATGGCGATGACCGGAAAGCGCGCGTGCAGGGCCTGCAGGCGCGGGTCCGAACGGTAGCTGCGGTACAGGCTGCGATAGTCGGCCAGCGTCGTCGCGTAGAACGCGCCATCGGCCCGCGCCGTGCCGTCGGGCAGCGACAGCGGCGCATGCGCGCTTTCCACGCCGCCGGCCTGGAAGCCCGCCTTCACGGTTTCGTAGACGTAGTCGCCCAGGTGCACCACGAAGTCCAGGTCTTGCGCGGCCAGCTCGTCGAAGGCGGCCCAATGGTTCACGCTCCAGTCCTGACACGAAATGAAGGCGAACTTCAGTTGCGCCACCGCGGCGTTTTCCGCCGGCGCGGTGCGCGTGCGGCCGACGGGGCTGGTGCTGGCGCCCGCCACGAAGCGGTAGTAGTAGTTGCTGCCGGCGTCCAGGCCCGTGACCTTGTGGCGCACGGTGTGGTCCCAGTCGGGCTCGGCGCTGACGGCGGCATCGACCAGCAGCTGGGTGAAGGTCTCGTCGCGGGCCAGCTGCACGCGCACGGCGACGGCCGCGCCGTCATCGCCGATCACGCGGGTCCACAGGACGATGCTGTCGGGCCGCGGATCGCCCGAGGCGACGCCTTGCGGGTACTGGAAGCGCCGCGCCGGCGGCTCGCCGCCGCCGCCGTTGCCGTTGTCTACGTTGCTGTCGTCGCCGTCATCGTCATCGCTGTTGCAGCCGGCCAGGCCGGCGGTGGCGGCGGAGACGGTCAGGAAGCTGCCCCATTTAAGGAATTTTCTACGGTCCATGTCGAGCAATGCCCAAGGTAAGGCGGCGCCGGCGCGCGGCGCCGGGTTGGCGGAGGTGGCGCCGGTATTAGCGCACCAGGGCGTTGCATGGCGGTGACAGGACGGCGTGGCCGGCTACTTGCGGGTCCAGCGCCCGAAGCCGTTGTCGTCGTAGAACTTGATCTGAAAGCCTGGGGCCTGGCCGGCAACGAGCTTGAACTCGATGGACGCCAGCGAGTCGACCAGCTCGGCCTCGCCGGCGGGGGCGAAGGCGAAAGTGTCGCCGTTCCAGTGCCGCAGCGGGAAACGCATGCCCTTTGGTCCCAGCGTCAGGGTCAGGGCGCCATCGGCCTCCTGGACCTCGGCGGGGCCGTAGTAGGCGTTGTCGTAGCGGCCCGTGTACTGGCGCAGCGGCTGGGGCGGCGCAGGCGGCACGGGCCTGGCCTGCCTCGACAGGTCGGCCTGCGGCTCGAAAAAGCCGAGCATGGCGCCATGATAGGCCGCGTACCAGTCGCGCGTGGACCGGCCGTACAAGGCTGTATCGATGAATGTGGCGGCGACGGACTCGGCCGCGCCCACCGGCGCGCCATTGGTCAACACCACGATGCCGATCCCGGCCGAGGGCACGATTCTGAACGAGGTTCCCGTGCCCATCAGGAATGCGCCCGAATGCCCCATGGAAGGACGCCCGCCCGGCTCGGTATTGACGTTGAAGCCATAGCCATAAAAGCCCGATCGCGCATCCAGGTCGTGGGCGGGCGCGCTCACTGCCTGGGCGGACAGCGCGGGAAGCAGCGCGCCCGCGGCGATCATCGGCTTGCCCTGATAAACGCCATCGGCCAGCAGCAGTTTCAGCCACTGCGCCAGATCGACGACCGTGGACGATACGCCGCCGGCGGGCGCCTGCTGGTCGGCGTCGCGCTGGCCCGCTGGAACGAAGACGCCTTTCTGGTAGGCGTGCAGCACGGCGCGATTGGCGCGTGCTTGGAAATCGCCATAGCGGTAGCTGGTGGCATGCATGCCCAAGGGCTTGAACAGCGTGTCCTCGGCCAGTGCTTCCCATGGGCGGCCCGCCGCCCGGGCCACCGCCTGCGCGCCTATCGTGGTGCTGAAGTTGGCGTAGTGATAGGACGCACGGAAGGCGTCCAGCGGCAACAGGCGCAGCCGGGCCAGGACCTCGCTGCGTTTGAATCCCAGGTCTTCCAGGTCGTCGCCTGCCGTGCCGGGCAGCCCGGAGCGGTGCGCATAGAAATCGCCTATCGTGGCGTGCTCGGACACATAGGCGTCGCTCAGGCGGAAGTCCGGCAGATGCCGCAGGACCGGATCGTCCCACGCGACCGTGCCCCTGGAGACTTCGATCGCCGCCACCGTCGCCGACAAGGACTTCGAGATCGAGGCGATCTGGAACACCGTCTGCGCGTCCACGGGCGCGTTCCTGCCCGACTCGCGCGTGCCGTAGCCTTGCGCGAACACCGTCTCGCCGTCGATCACCACGGCCACCGCCATGCCCGGCACGCGGCTGCGCGTCATGATGTCCTGAACGATCTTCGGCAGCTCCCGGACGGCGCGCTCCCTGCTGCCGTCCGGGATGGCGACGGCGTCTGCCGGCGGGCTGGACGCGCGGTCGATGGCCACCGTCTGCGACCATGCGGCCGTGGCGCCGCCCAGCGCAAGCATGCATGCGGCGGCGATGAGTGCTTTTCCGTTCATGGTGATGTCCTCGGGATCGGGATTCCGCTGGATGGGCGATGCGGGAAACGCCGCGCGTCCTGACCGTGCGAACGCGCCGTCGCTTGAGAAATCATCCCAAGAATCCGTCGAGCCACCACCGGCGCAAGGACGAACCAACATGCCGGCATGACGAACCGCATGGACACGCAGACGCGCGGACACGAATCGCCGCGTTCAGATCCCCATGCGCTCACGCAGCTGCTTGCGGTAGGCGCGCGACACCGGCCATGCGCCGCCCACGGCGCGCATCCGGATCAGCCACTTGTCCACGCTGCGGCGATCCACGTCCATGACGTGCAACGCATTCGCAATGGCGGTACGGTGGACCCGGAAAAACCGCTGTTGCGGCAACAGGCTGGACCATACGCCCAGCGCCCGTGAATCGAGCACCATCGACCCGTCCTCCAGCCAGATCTCGCTGTAGTTTCCCGCGGACCGCACTCCCACGATCGCGTCGGGCCGCACGCCCCGCACCACGCCGCGCATGCGCAGATACACCACCGGCGCGGCGCCTTCGTGCAACGCCGCCCCTTTGGAAGCGCGCGCGTTCGAGTATCTGGCTTGTCCGATCAGGTTGGCGCACTGGAACGTCGCCCCGATTTCCGCCGCGGACCAGGTCCGGTGCCTGACCGTCGTATCGAAACCGATGATCCCGTGGAGCTTCCCGTCGTGGAAAACCGGCACGCTGAGCACGCTCTTGTTCCCCTGGCGCTGGAACTCCAGCTGGATGGTCCGCGCCGTGCGCGGCATATCGTTTACGTCATGGATGGCCACGGCCTGGCCTTGCACCATGAACCGATGCAGCCACGCGATCAGCGTGGTCGGCACGTCCTGCAGCTCGGCCACATACGGCTGCGTCCGGCATCGACACCATTCATGCGTATTGCGCAGCCGCAGCAGGTCGGGACGGTATTCGATCATCCATGCCCGGTCCGCGCCCGAAGACTCGCCCATATACGCCAGATGTTCCGAAATCGCATCGTCGACGGGATGCCGAAGCAGACTCATCGCGCAGCGATAAGGCCAGTCCGATGGCGGACTGGTTTGCAGCACGGTCACCGCGTGCGTCGTGTACTGGCCAGCATCCTTCACTTGCGATTCCCCCGGCGGCCGGATCGAGCATCGTCCGTGCGCGGGAATTTTCGCCGTGGTGATCAGGAATGACAAGGTTTCGAGGCGGGAACGGATGACGCTTGCTTGCCTCCGCAAAACCAGCCACGTATACTTGTATTAACATCAATACAACATACCAGGAGACAACCCATGCGCCGCTTCATTTCCGGCTGCGTGCTCGCAGCTGTTTTCGCGTTCCCCGCCATGTCGCAGGAAGCCCCGATCCGCCTGATCGTCGGCGCGCCGCCCGGCGGGACGACCGATACCGTCGCGCGCAACATCGGGCAGCGCATGGCGCAGGAGCTGAAGCGGACGGTGCTGGTCGAGAATCGTCCCGGCGCCGGCGGCAACATCGCGGCCGACTACGTGGCCAAGTCCAAGGCCGACGGCAGCACGCTGCTGGTCACGTTCACGAGTTTCTCGATCAACGCCTCCCTGTATCGCAATCTGCCGTTCGATCCGGTCAAGGATTTCAAGTCCATCAGCATGCTGGCCAACGTGCCCAGCGTGCTGGTGACGCGCAAGGACTTTCCCGCCAACGACATGCCCGCGTTCGTCAAGGAAGTGAAGGCGCATCCCGGCAAATACACGATGGCGATCGGCGCGCTCGGTTCGTCGCTGCACATGGCCGGCGAACGCATGAAGATGATGTCGGGCCTGGACATCCTGAACGTGCCGTACAAGGGCACCGCGCCGGCCATCACGGACCTGCTCGGCGGCCAGGTGGACATGATGGTCGCGAGTTCGCTGAACGCCTTGCCGCACATGAAGTCCGGCGCGCTCAAGGCGCTGGGCGTGACCAGCCCCAAGCCGCTGCCGCAGTTCCCCGACGTGCCGCCCATCGGCGACACGATCAAGGGCTTCGAATCCAATGCGTGGTTTGCGATGTTCGGCCCGGCCGGGCTGTCGCCCGAAGTTGTAAAGTCGCTGAACGCCGCCGCGCGCAAGGCAGTGGATACGCCGGAGTTCCGGCGCCTGCTGGAGGGCGAAGCCGCCACGGCCGTGAGCAGCACGCCCGAGGAGCTCGACGCCTTCGTGCGCGAGGACATCGCGCGTTACGCTGAAATCGTCAAATTCACCGGCGCCACCATCGACTGAGCGTCGCCTGGTCCGCCTTTTCCGGAGCATGTCCGTGTCCAAGAATCCGCTTCCTCTGTATCACCAGGTCTATCTGTTGCTCAAGCAACGATTGGCGGGCGGCGGTTTTGCGGGAGGCGCGCCGATGCCTGGCGAGAATGCCCTGGCCGAGGAATACGGGGTCTCGCGCCTGACGATCCGGCGCTCGCTGGAGGCGCTGGAGGCCGACGGCCTGATCGAGCGCCGCCAGGGCCGCGGCACTTTCGCCGCCGACAGCAAGGGCTGGGTGGACGCGCCGCAGGCCGGGGCGGGCATGGAAGCGCTGATGCGGCATTTGTCGAACATGGGCATGCAGACACAGGTGCGGGTCGTGTCGCTTGCCGTCATGCCCGCGCCGGCGGCGGTGGCGGCGGCCATGGAACTCCCGTCCGGCGCTGCCGTGCAGCACGCGGTGCGCGTGCGCAGCTACGAGGACGCGCCGTTCTCGCATCTGGAGAGCTATGTGCCCGGCGACATCGGCGCGCGCATCCGCAAGGCCGATCTGAACAGCCGGCCGCTGCTGGCGATATTCCGGGAACTGGGCGTGCGCGTGGCGCGGGCGCAGCAATCCATTTCGGCCGAACTGGCGAATCCGCAGATCGCCGCGGCGCTGGAAGTGCCGGTGGGTTCGGCGCTGCTGACGCTGCGCCGGCTGGTGCGCGACGACGCCGGCCGGCCGGTGGAATGGCTGCTGGCGCGCTACCGCCCGGATCGCTACGAATACCGCATGGACATGCAGGCGCACGAGACCAAGGGCGAGCCGAACTGGCTGCCGGCCGGCGTGGGCGCGCCCGGCCCCGCGCCGCTGCCGGCGCGGCCGCGCGCGTCCAAGGCCGGGGCGCGGACGGCGCGGATCTGACGCAGACACCAGGAAGCAATCATGCCTGAGCAAACCCTGGCCCAGAAGCTGCTGGCGGCAGCCAGCGGCCGCGACACGGTCGCGGTGGGCGAAATCGTCACCTGCCGGGTCGACCTGGCGATGTTCCATGATTCCAGCGGTCCGCGCCGCCTCAAACCCATGCTCGAATCGCTGGGCACGGGGCTGTGGGACCGCGACAAGGTGGTGCTGGTGATGGATCACTACGTGCCGGAGTCGGACGACGAGTCGCGCCGCATCGTGCGCATCGCGCGCGACTGGGCGCGCGAACAGGCGCTGCCGCACGTCTACGATTCCATCGGCATCTGCCACGTGGTGGTGCCCGAGCACGGCCACATCCGCCCCGGCATGTTCTGTGTGGGAGGCGACTCGCACTCGCCCACCGGCGGCGCGTTCGGCGCATACATGTTCGGCGTGGGCAGCACCGAGATGCTGGGCGTGGTGGCCAGCGGCGAAATCTGGGTGCAGGTGCCGCAGACGATCGCCATGCAATGGGACGGGCGGCTCGCCAGGGGCGTCACGGCCAAGGACATGGCGCTTGCCATGATCGGCCGTTTCGGCATGAACGGCGGGCGCTACCAGGCGGTCGAGTTCTGCGGCGAGGCCGTGCGCGCGCTGTCGATGCAGGAGCGCATGACGCTGTCGAACATGTCGGCCGAGCTGGGCTCGCAGGTGGGGCTGATCGCGCCCGACCGGGTCACGCTGGATTATCTGCACGCCGCCGGCGTGCCGCGCGCGCACGACATCGACGTGGCGCACTGGCGCACCGACGCCGGCGCGGAAGCGGAAACGCACCGGTTCGACGCCGATGCGCTGGCGCCGCAGGTGGCGGCGCCGCACAGCCCCGCCAACGCCGCGCCGGCGGGCGATTATCCGGCCACGCCGATACAGGCGGCCTATATCGGCGCCTGTACCGGCGCCAAGCTTGAGGACCTGCGCGCCGCCGCCGAGGTGCTGCGCGGCCGCCGCCTGGCCGCCGGCGTGACGCTGATGGTGGCGCCCGCCAGCGCGCGCGACCAGCAGCGCGCGCAGGAAGAAGGCGTCATGGATGCGCTGCGGGACGCGGGGGCGCAAGTGCTGCCGAATTCCTGCGGCGCCTGCTCCGGCTATGGCGGGTCGATACCCGAAGGCGTCAACGTCATCTCGACCACGGCGCGCAATTTCAAGGGGCGCATGGGCGCCGAAACCGCCCGGGTGTTTCTCGCTTCGCCCTATTCCGTGGCGGCCGCCGCGCTTGCCGGCCGCATCATCGATCCCAGGGAGGTGCTGGCATGACGACGCCCGCTACCCGTCATCGCGTCTGGCGCGTGGGCGACGACGTCGACACCGACCAGCTCGCGCCCGGCGCCTACATGAAATTCGGCATTGAGGAGATCGCGCGCCATTGCCTGCAGGGCGTGCGGCCCGAGTTCGCATCGAGCGTCAGGCCGGGCGACGTGCTGGTGGCCGGCAGCCATTTCGGCATCGGCTCCTCGCGCGAGCAGGCGGCGGCCGCGCTCGTGCATCTGGGCGTGGCCGCGGTGATCGCGCCGAACTTCAACGGCCTGTATTTCCGCAATGCGTTCAACGTGGGCCTGATGCTCGTGACCTGCGAGCGCGCCGCCGAATTGCAGGAAGGCGAGTCCGTCACGCTCGATCTGCCGGGCCGGCGCGTGCTGCGCGCCAACGGCGATGCGCTGCCGTGCGCCGAAGTGCCGGGCTTTCTGCTCGACATGGTGCGCGCCGGCGGCTTGATGAATCTACTGAAGCGCCGGCTCGCCGATGGCAGCCTGGCGCGCCATCCCCTGAGGGCATGATGACCGTATCCGTGTTGAAGTCCCGGCTCGACGCCGGACATGCCGTGCTGGCGCCGGGAATCTACGATGCGCTTACGGCGCTGATCGCGGAGCAGGCCGGCTTCGAGGCGCTTTACCTGTCGGGCGCGTCCATCGCCTATGCGCGGCTGGGACGATCCGACGTCGGACTCACCACCTATACCGAGGTGGCCGACACGCTTGCCCGCATTACCGAACGCGTGGACACGCCGGTGATCGTGGACGGCGATACCGGTTTCGGCAACGCGCTCAACGTGCAGCGCACGGTGCGCGGCTTCGAACGGGCCGGCGCGGCCATGATCCAGATCGAGGACCAGAGTTTTCCGAAGCGCTGCGGCCACCTCGCCGGCAAGAGCGTGGTGCCCGTGGCCGAGATGTGCGGCA
Organism: Achromobacter sp. SX5; assembly: GCF_056711425.1. Taxonomy (NCBI): domain Bacteria; kingdom Pseudomonadati; phylum Pseudomonadota; class Betaproteobacteria; order Burkholderiales; family Alcaligenaceae; genus Achromobacter; species Achromobacter sp. SX5. The sequence goes on from NZ_CM160041.1 coordinate 73,279, forward strand.
AGCTGCGCGCCGCCATGGACGCCCGCGACCGCACGCTGATCCTCGCCCGCACCGACGCGCTCGCCGTCGAAGGGCTGGACGCCGCGCTCGAACGCGCCGAACGCTATCTCGAATGCGGGGTCGACGCCATCTTCGTGGAGGCCCTGCGCACCGAAGCGCAGCTCGACGCCGCGTGCGCGCGTTTCGCGCACCGCGTGCCGCTGCTGGCGAACATGGTCGAGGGCGGCCAGACGCCCGTGGAAAGCGCCCAGGCGCTGGCCAGGCGCGGTTTTCGCATCGTGATCTTCCCTGGCGGCGCCTCGCGCGCGGTCGCGCACATGCTGAAGGGCTACTACGGCAGCTTGCGCGAGCACGGCAGCACCGCGCCATGGCGCGATCGCATGATGGACTTCGACGGCCTGAACGAGACCATCGGCACGCCCGAGTTGCTGGCGCTGGCGAAGTCGTACGAATGAGGCACGGCGCCGCCGCCGCGCGCCGGTCAGGATAGCGGCAGCTTCATACGGCGGCGCCGGCGGTGGGCCTGACCTCGTCGACGAAGCGCCGCAGCAGGGGCGACGCGTCATCGCGCCGGTACGCCAGAAGCAGGCTGCTGGTCGCGTCGGGCGTATCCAGCTCGCGGTACACCACGCCCGGAATGCCGGTGCGCGCGTAGGTGTCCGGCAGCACGGAGATTCCCATGCCCGCGGCCACCAGCCCGACGATGGTCGCGCCTTCGCGCGCTTCCTGCATCAGACGCGGCGCGAAGCCCGCTCGGCTGGCCAGCACCGTCACGTGCTCGAACAGCCCGCAGCCCAGCCCCCGGGGAAACAGGATGAAGGCCTCGTCGGCCAGCGCCGCCATCGGCAAGGGGTCCGGCCGCGCCGCCAGCGCATGCCAGGCCGGCAGCACCGCGACCAGGCGGTCGGTCCACAGATTCAGGGTCTGGATATTGGGAGGCGGGCAGAACAGCAGCGACGGGCGCAGGAAGCCGACGTCGACGCTCTTGTCGGCCAGCGCCTGCAATTGCTGTCCGGTGGACATGTGAATCAGGTCTGCGCGCGCCGCGGGATGATTGTCGCGGAACGAGCGCACCACGCGGGGGAACGCCTCGGCCATGGGCACCGAGGCCGTGAACGCGATCCGGATCTCGCCCGCTTCGCCCTTGGACGCCAGGCGCACGACTTCGGCGGCCCGGTCCAGATTGCCGAGGGCCCGCCGCGCCTGGTCGAGAAACAGGGCGCCCGCCTCGGTCAGTGCGACGTTGCGCTTGTTGCGATCCAGCAGCACCGCGCCAAGCTCCGTCTCCAGGGCCTTGATCTGCAGACTCAGCGGCGGCTGGCTGACGTGCAGGCGCCGGGCGGCGGCGCTGAAGCTCAGTTCCTCGGCGACGGCAACGAAGTAACGCAGTTGGCGGAAATCCACGGTTATTTGAAAACCAAATAAATCGGCTATCGCAAAAGTATTGGACGATATTAGTCTGACCCGCGCACCATGTCGACACTAGAACAACGACACAGGAGACAGCAATGCAGGTCTATTCCCGACAACTGGGCCGGCTCGGCGCCGTCCTGGGGCTGGCCGCCGCGATGGTGGCGCCTTTCGGCGTCCGCGCGGCCGACGGCTTTCCGGACAAGCCGGTGCGCATCGTGGTGCCGTATGCCGCCGGCGGCGGCGTGGACATCGTGACCCGGTTGATCACGCAAAAGATGTCCGATGAACTGAAGCAGCCGGTCATCGTCGACAACCGCCCGGGAGCGGCCACCAATATCGGCATGGAGCACGTCGCGCGCTCTGCTCCCGACGGCTACACCCTGCTGACCGCCTCGAACACGCTGGCCAGCAACGCCGCCCTGTTCCCGAAGCTGAGTTTCGATCCCGCCAAGGATTTCGCGCCGATCGGCGCCATCGGCTACGCGCCGCTGGTCGTGGTGGTGCGCAGCGACGCGTCCGCCAAAAGCCTGAAGGATCTGGTGGCCGAAGGCCGCGCGCAGCCCGACAGGCTCAGCTATGGCTCGGCCGGGAACGGGAGTTCGGGCCACCTGGGCAGTGAACTGCTGAAGGCCGAGGGCGGCTTCAAGGCGCTGCACATTCCGTACAAGGGCGGCTCGCCCGCCGTCACGGATCTGCTCGGCGGACGGCTGTCGTTCATGTCGATCAATCCGCTCGAAGTTGTCTCGCACATCAAGTCCGACAAGTTGCGCGCGCTCGCCGTGCTCAATCCGCATCCGTCCAAACTGTTGCCCGACGTGCCGACCGCGGCCGCCCAAGGGCTGCCGGGCGCCGACGCCACGGTGTGGTGGGGACTGGTCGGCCCCGCGGGCATGCCGCCGGCCGTGGTGCAGCGCTTGAACCAGGCCCTGCAGGCCGCGCTGGCCGATCCCGCCATCAAGCAACGCATGGGCGAGATGGGCGCCGAGATCACGCCGGGCAGCGCCGAGGACTTCGGCCGCTTCGTTGCCGAAGAAACGGTGAAGTGGGGCAAGGTGATCCGCGCGGCGGGCATCAGCGCGGATTGAGCCCGCATGGGCGGGACCCCGGCGGCAAGGCCGGTTTACTTTTTCCTGGGATGAAAGCATGAGCAGCACAACGCAACACGGCCTGGTCGTCAGCGCCCATTCGGCCGACTTCGTCTGGCGCGCCGGCGGCGCCATCGCGCTCTATGCGCGGCGCGGCTGGATCATGACGGTCGTGTGCCTGTCTTTCGGCGAACGCGGCGAATCCGCCAAACTCTGGCGCGAGCCGGGCATGACCCTGGACCGCGTCAAGGCGGCGCGCCGCGACGAGGCCACGCGCGCGGCCGGCATACTCGGCGCCTCGGTGCGCTTTCTGGATTGCGGCGACTATCCGCTGCGGGTGAGCGACGACGCCCTGTTCCAGCTGGCCGACATCTATCGCGAATTGCGGCCGGCCTTCGTGCTCACGCATTCGCTCAAGGACCCGTACAACTTCGACCATCCGCTGGCGACCCACGTGGCGCAGGAGGCGCGCATCATCGCCCAGGCGCACGGGCATCGGCCGGACCAGCCCGTGCTGGGCGCGCCGCCGGTGTTCCTGTTCGAACCGCACCAGCCCGAACAGTGCGAATGGAAGCCGGAAGTCCTGCTGGACATCTCCGAAGTCTGGGACGTCAAGCGCCGCGCCTTCGAAACCATGGCGGCGCAGGAACACCTGTGGGAGTACTACACCCGCGTGGCGCTGCAGCGCGGCGTGCAGGCCTCGCGCAATTCCGATCTGAAGATCACGCATGCCGAGGGATACCAGCGCATCTTCCCGCAGGTCACGGGAGCGTTCGCATGAGCACGCAGGCAATCGCCGTCCGGAACATCGCCCGCGCTGACGCCGCAATCATCGCGCGCCTGCAGGCGGCGGGCGTCGCCACCGTCCATGAGGCCCAGGGCCGCAGCGGCCTGCTGCGCCCCAGCCTGCGTCCGGTCTGGCGCGGCGCGGCCGTCGCCGGCAGCGCGGTCACCGTGCTGGCGCAGCCGGGGGACAACTGGATGCTGCACGTCGCGGCCGAGCTATGCCAGCCCGGCGACGTGCTGGTCGTGGCCTGCACCACCGACAACCATGACGGCATGTTCGGCGAACTGCTCGCGACCTCGTTTGCCGCGCGCGGCGTTCGCGGCCTGGTCATCGACGCGGGCTGCCGTGACGTGCTTGCGCTCGAGGCCATGCGTTTCCCGGTCTGGGCGCGCGCGATCTGCGCCAAGGGAACGGTCAAGGCCACGCCGGGCAGCGTCAACATCCCAGTGGTGTGCGCGGGCGCGCTGGTGCGTCCGGGTGACGTCGTCGTGGCCGACGAGGACGGCGTGGTCGTGGTAGAACGCGAGCGCGCCGCCGATGTGGCCGAAGCGAGCGAGGCGCGCCTGCATAAGGAAAACCTCACGCGGGCGCGCCTGGCGGCCGGCGAACTGGGACTGGACATCTACGGCATGCGCGACAAACTGCGCGAGGCCGGCCTGGTGTATGTCGACTCGGCGGAACCGCTCGGATAGTTCTCAGGCGACCAGCCGCAGATGGCGCTTGACGACCGGAACGGTGGGTTGCTGTTTGACCAGGCTGACGGGCACGAACTCCAGCGGCTTGCGCCCCGCCGCGGCGTCGCTCAGGCTGGCGGTGAGCAGCATTGCCCGGGATGCGCCGGCCGCGGCGCGAAGGCTGCGCGCCAGTTCCATCGCCTGATGTTCGGCCATGTCGCGCGATGGCCAGACCGTGCCGCAGAAGTGCGTCTTGCACATGGGTATCTGCCGAGCATGGTCGATGACGTCCACATAACCCCGAAATGCGCCGTATTCGACCTCCATGACGTTGGGACGGACCGACGTGAAGGCTTGCGGCGTTTGCGAGCTGGTAGCCATGATGGGTTTCCTTTGAGAGGAACACGAAACCATCCTAGCGCATAACTGTTGCGGATTTTGTGGCGCTTTGCAGTTGTTTAGATAGCTGTCCGGAGGTGGCGAGGTGAAATAAAAGGTTGCGAAAGTGGATTATTGGCCTGCCTAGGGGCGGACGGGGGCCGTGTACCCGGATTGCCCGGCGTGCATTATGATCTGCCGGCGTTCAAGTGTGCGCATCGCGGTATTTTCCAGTTCCTAGACCAAGCCAGATATTGGAGATTTCTATGAGCGGTTACTACGATTTGAAGCGCAGCGGCGATCAGTACATGTTCAATCTGAAAGCCGGCAACAACGAAGTCATTCTTACGAGCGAGCGGTACACCACCAAGGCCAGCGCTCAGGATGGCATCGCATCGGTCCGCCAGAATTCGCAGGCCGATGCGCGGTATCAGTTGAAGACGGCCACCGATGGTTCGCCCTATTTCACCTTGACCGGGGCAAACGGCCAGACCATCGGGCGCAGCGAGATGTATTCCTCCACGGCCGCGCGGGACAAAGGCGTTGCGTCCGTCAAGGCGAATGGCGCCACGCCTACCGTGAAAGACAATACCTGAGCGTTACGCCGGCACGGCACGCCGTGCCGGCCGCCGCCCAAGAGATTCTGCAATGTCCAATCCCCAGTATTTGCGTCCCGTCGCGCTCGTCACGGGTTCGACTTCCGGCATAGGCGAGGCCATCGCCCGCCGTCTGTCGCGGGACGGCTACGCCGTGGTCGTGCATTCGCGGCGTTCGGTCGAGGCCGGCCATGCCCTGGCGCGCGAGCTGGGCGAGGCGGTCTATGTGCAGGCGGATCTGGCGGTCGATGGCGACAGGGTCCGGCTGGTCCGCGAGGCCGTCGCGGCATGGGGGCGGTTGGACGTGCTGGTCAATAACGCGGGCATCAGCCGGGTCATTCCTCACGCGGATCTGGCCGCCGCCACGCCGGACATCTGGCATGAACTGCATGAGGTCAATGTGGTTGCGCCGTTCCGGCTGGTGGCCGAGGCGCAGGCCGCGTTGCGAGAGGCGGCGGCGCGGGGCAGGCCCGCTTGCGTGGTCAACGTGAGCTCGCACGCCGGGATCAGGCCCAAAGGCGCATCCATTCCTTATGCGGCGACCAAGGCGGCGCTCAATCACGTGACGCGCCTGCTCGCGCTTTCGCTTGCTCCGGACATCCGGGTCAATGCGGTCGCGCCCGGCCTGGTGGATACGCCGCTGACGGCCGACTGGACCCAGGCCCAGGCCTTGTGGCGCGACCAGGCGCCGATGCGCCGCGCGGCCGGTCCGCAGGATATCGCCCAGGCGGTCTCCCTGCTTGTGGCGTCGGACTATCTGACCGGCGAGGTGCTGCTTTCCGACGGCGGTTTGAACCTGACGTAGGCGCGGGGCGCGCAGGCCCCGCCCGTACCGTCGGTGTTTCGCGTCAGTACTTCGCGCGCAGATTCAGCATCACGCTGCGCGGCTCGCCATAGTAGTTCGACCCATACGCCGCCCACACGCGCTGGTAATAGACCTTGTCGAACAGGTTGTTCACGGTCAGCGTGGCGTCGAGGTGCTTGTTGAAGCGGTAGCCGGCTTGCGCGGACACGGTGGTGTACGGGCGCTGCTCGAACTTCACCGGGCCGTTCATGCGGTACATGCTGCTGACGCTGCGCAGGCCCGCGCCCAGCGACAGGCCTTCGAGCGCGCCGGTGGCGAAGGTGTACTTGGTCCACAGGTTGAAGGTGTGGCGCGGCGTGATGAAGGCGTATTGCTGCGACTTCTGTTCCTCGGTGCCCTTCAAGGTCTTGGTGGCGGTGTAGGCGTAGCCGGCGGTGATGTCCCAGCCCGGCGCGGGGCTGCCGCTGATTTCGGCTTCGAAGCCCTGGCTGCGCATTTTGCCGGCCGCCATCGAGAACAGCGGGTTGTCGGGGTCGGTCATGGCGCGGTTTTCGTCTTCCATGCGAAACAGCGCCGCATGCGCGTTCAGGCGCTTGTCCAGAAATTCGCCCTTGAGGCCGATCTCGACCTGTTTGCCGGTGCGCGGGTCCAGCAGCTGGCCGTTGACGTCGGTGACGGTCTGCGGTGTGAAGATGCTGGTGTAGCTGGCGTACGCCGACACCTGCTCGTTGAGGTCGACGACCAGCCCCAGGTAGGGCGTGAATTTGCCGTCGATGTCGCTCGTGGTGTTGGTGAACTGGTTGAAGTAGGCGTTGCGGTTCTGGGTGCGGTTCTGCCACCAGGTCAGGCGCCCGCCGGCGATGAGGGTGGCGGCGTCGGCCACGCGCAGGTTGGTGCGCGCATACAGGCCGTACTGCTCGGTCTTGCCGTCGTTGCCGTTGGTGAACTGGTAGTCCGGCTTGGGGATGTCGTTGTCGGGGTGGTAGAGATTGATGTCGGCGTTGTCGCCGCCGCCATAGCGGAAGTTCTTGTGGATGTTGCGGTAGTCGGCGCCCACGATCAGTTCGTGTTCGCGGCCGAAGGCCTGGAACGGCGTGGCCACGAAGGCGTCCAGGCCGTAGGTCTTCCAGTGGCTGCGGTACTTCCACGAAACCAGGCAGGTGTCGCCGGTGACCGGATCGACCGCGCAGTCGGACCAGCCGAATTCGCGGCTGGGTTCGTCCTGTTCGCGGTAGACGCCGCTGACCTTGATGCGTCCGCCATTGGACAGGCGGTGTTCCACGTCGGCGAAGTATTCGGTGATTTCTTCGGTGATGTGGTTCCAGCTGGGGTCCAGGTTGGTCGAGCGGCGCACGTCGAGCAGGCTGCCGTCGGTGTAGCCGGGCAGGCCGAAGAACGGGCGGCCCTTGTATTGCTGGTAGGTGGCGCCGGCGCTGAGCACGGTGTCGGGCGTGAGGTCGAAGCTCAGCGTGCCGTAGAACAGGGGCTTTTCGGTGTAGACGCCGTCGACGAAGGAGCGCCGGTCGTCATAGGAGGCGACCACGCGGCCGCGCAGCCGGCCGTCGCTGTCGAGCGGGCCGGTGAGGTCGGCTTCGGCGTAATAGCGGTCCCACGAGCCGGTCATGAGCTGGCCGCCGAAGGCGAATTCCTTTTGCGCGCGCTTGCGCACCAGGTTGACGGTGCCGCCGGGGTCGCCCGCGCCCTGGAACAGGCCGGACGGGCCGCGCAGCACTTCGATGTGGTCGTAGATGGCCAGGCCGAAGCCCGAGCTCAGGTCGTTGCCGGTGCTCGCCGGGGTGTTGACGCCGTCGACCTGGATGGTGTCGAGCGCGTAGCCGCGCGAGTAGAAATTGCCGTGGTTGCCGCCGATGCTGCCGGCCTCGACGGTGATGCCGGTGACCGTGCGCATGGCGTCGTCCAGGTTCACCAGGTTCTGGTCGTCCAGCAGCTGGCGCGTGACGACGGAGACCGATTGCGGGATCTGGCGCAGGCTTTGTTCGTTCTTGCCCAGGGCGACGGCGGGTGTCGTGTAGGAGCCCGTGCCTTCGGTGGTGGCGGGATCGTGGCCGGTGACGGTGACGGGCGCCATGGTGGCGGCGTCGGCGTCCGGGGACCCGGCCGGCGTGCGCACCACGAAGCCCGTGGCCGTGGGTACGGCGACCAGGCCGCTGCGCATCAGCAGGCGGTTCAGCGCGGCCTGCGCGCTCAGGTTGCCCGAGACGGCGGGCGCCTGCAGGCCGGCGACGGCGTCGGGACTGAACAGCACCTGCACCTGCGCCTGGCGGCCCAGCGCCACCAGCGCGTCGGCCAGGCTGCCGGCGGGCAGGTCGAAAGCGTGCGTCGGCGCGCTCTGCGCGTGGGCGACGGACGGCGCGAAGGCCTGGACCGCCAGCGCGGCATGCATGGACAGCGCGCACAGCAGCGCGTAACGGCCGGCGGCGAGCCGGCGGAGATGGCGTTGCGCCATGGACTTTCCCCAAGTCAAAAAAGCCGATCCAGTAGCGGATCTACACCGGGGAAGACGCGCCAGCCGTCGAAACCCGTACCTGCCGGAAGAAAAATAATTCTCAATTATCCGGACGCGGGTTTCAGCGGCTGGCGATGACCGCCGAGCCATCGGGCCGGCGGTCGAGCGTGACGGGCAACAGGCCGGGCAGCGTGTCCAGCAAGGCGTCGGGCTGGCGCAGGTCCAGCGTGCCGGACAGGCGCAGGCCGCGCGCGCGCTCGTCGGCGAAGCGCACCGGGGCGCCGCGGTACAGCGCCAGGTAGCCGGCCAGCTGCTGCAGGGTCGCGTCATGCACCACCGCCACGCCGTTCTGCCAGGCGCCGATTTCGCTGGCGGCCACGCGCTGGCGGTCCAGCAGCCGGCCGTCGGCGCGCGCCAGCAGCACGCTGTCGCCGGCCCGCAGCGTGTGCCGCCTGTGCTCGTCCGCGCCCTCGGCGGCCAGCATTACCTGGCCGCTGCGCACGCCCACCTGCAGCATGTCGGGCAGCAGCAGCACGTTGAATTCGGTGCCGATGTCGCGCAGTTCGGCGCCGCCCGCCTGGACCACCAGCGGGCGCCGGTCGGGCGCGGCGTCGATGTAGACCTCGCCGCCTTCGATGTCGATGCGGCGCTGCGCCAGCGTGTAGCGCACGCTGACGCGGGTGCCCACGTTGGCATGGACGCGGGTGCCGTCGGCCAGCACCAGGCTGCGGGTCCGGGTGGACGCATTGGCCACCGATTCATAGTTCACGGGCAGGTACTGGTAGGCCAGGCCCGCCGCCAGCAGCAGGGCGGCCAGCGCCCCGCTCCAGCGCAGCAGCGCGGGCCGGCGGGCCGGCCGCGACATGCCGGCCCGCGCGGCGGCCGGGCGCGGCAAGGCCGCCATGTCTTCCCAGACCTGCGCCAGGCGGTCGTATTCGCGGCGGTGTTGCGGCGATTCGGCCAGCCAGGCCTGAAACGACTGTTCGGCCTGCGGATCGGACGCGCGTTCGCGGCGGCGCATGAACCATGCGCTCGCGGCCTCTTCGACAGCGGATAGGGAACGGGACCGGATCATGATGCTTCGCCGTGGACGTGGCGCTTGCAGTGCGCCAACGCCAGTTGCAGGTGCTTTTCCACCGCCCGCACCGAAATGCCCATGCGGCGGGCGATCTCCTCGCAACGCAATTCATCATACCGATAAAGCAGGAAGGCCTCGCGCTGGCGCGCGGGCATGGCGTCGATGGCGGCCTGCAGGCGGCGCAGGCGCTGGTTCACGTCGGCGCGCGCCTCGGGCTGGCTGGCGGGATCGGCGGCGAGGCTGTCCGCGGCGGACTCGAACTCGCGATCGTCCAGGCTGGCCGCCAGGTGCGCGCCGCGCACGTTCTCGCGGCGCCAGTGGTCGCGCAGCAGGTTGCGGGCGATTTCGTACAGGTAGGCGCGGGGCTGGGCCGGCGGTTCGGCGCCGTTGCCGGCGGCCAGCCATTTGGCGAAGGTTTCCTGCGCCAGGTCCTGGGCGGCTTCGGGCGAGCGCTTGAGCTGGCGGTTCAGGAAACCGACCAGCTCCGCGTTCCAGGCCTTGTACGCCTCGGCGATGACGCCGAAGAAACGCTCCCCCATGATGCCCCTGAGTCCCCGTCCGCCGTGCGGCCGGCGGTCCGGGCGCATCGCCATGAGTTGAATGGAATGATAATGATTCCTATTGTATCAACTTTGCGCGATGCGGGGCGGCGGATGGCGGGCGCTTGCCGCGCCCGCCGTCATGCGGCGGCGATGCTTTCCAGCGAACGCGCGCGCGCCATCGCGAACTGGGCGTCGTCGCCCATGGCCGCGGCGACGTTGGCGATGGCCTGGTAGGCCAGCAGGTCGAACGCCAGCCTGGCGGGGTCGGTGGCGGCCGGCAGTTCTTGCGCGGCGACGGCTTCGCGCGCCAGGGTCTCGAAGCGCTGCCGCGCCTCGTCCCGGTGCTGGCGCACGCGGTCGCGGATCGCGCCGGGCCGGCCGCGGTATTCGCTGCTGGCCGCGGTAAGAAAGCAGCCGCCGGGCAGGCTGCGGTCTTGCACGAACTGGAACCAGCCCGTGACCAGCGCGCGCAGCCGTTCGCCGGGACTGGCCAGCGCCATGGCCGGCGCCACCACGGCGTCGCGGTACAGGTCCACCGCGCTTTCCAGCGTGGCGAGCTGCAGCGCTTCCTTGTCGCCGAACAGCACCTGGATGTTGCCCTTGGCCACGCCGGCCTCCGTGGCCAGGCGGCCGAAAGTCAGGCCTTCCAGCCCTTCGACCGAGGCGATGCGCGCCGAATGGGCCAGCACGCCGGCGCGCGCTTTTTCGCCCCGGATGCGGCGGCGATCCGTTTCAACCATGAGTCCGTCCTCGCTTGTCACCATGCGATGCTTCAATTTAATATACGGTCGTACGTATATTAATACTTCATCCTTTTCGGGCCAACGACATGACCGATACTCCGACACCCGGCGCGAACCGCTGGTTCGCCCTGGCCGCCCTGCTTTCGGCGAATTTCCTCATCATTCTCGACCTCTTCATCGTCAATGTATCGCTGCCCAGCCTGCAGACTCGGCTGGGCGCGAGTTTCTCGCAGGTGCATCTGGTCATCGTCGCGTACGACGCCGCGCTGGCCGTGCTGCTGGTGATCGGCGCGCGACTGGGCGACCTGTACGGCCGGCGCCGCATTTTCCTGTGGGGGATGGGCCTGTTCACGGCCTCGTCGCTGATCTGCGGACTGGCCCCCGGTCCCGGGATTCTAATTGGCGCGCGCGTGGTCCAGGGCGCCGCGGCCGCCCTGCTGATGCCGCAGGTGCTGGCTTCCATCCGCGTCATGTTCGACGGCGCCAGCCGCGCGCGGGCCTTCGGCGCGATGGGCGCGGTGCAGGGCGTGGCGGCGACCATCTCGCAACTGGCGGGGGGCTTCCTGATCGAGCAGGACTATGCCGGCCTGGGCTGGCGCACCATCTTCCTCATCAATCTGCCCATCGGGCTGGCCGCGATGCTGGCCGCCCGCCTCTGCATCCGCGAGACGCGCGCGCCCGTCTCGAACCGGCTGGACGTGGCCGGCGCGCTGCTGGCGGCGCTGGGCCTGTTCCTGCTGCTGGTGCCCATCATGCTGGGCCACGAGCACGGCTGGCCGTGGTGGTCCTACGCCGGTCCGGCGGCCGCGGCGCCGGCGCTGGCGGTTTTCGTGCGCCATGAGCTGGCCTTGTCCGGCCGCGGCGGCGTGCCGCTGATCGAGATGGCCCTGTTCGCCAACCGCCGCTTCGTGGCCGGCGTGAGCGCGGTGTTCCTGTTCTTTTCCGCGATCAGTTCGTTCTTCCTGTCGCTGACCATGCTGCTGCAGTTCGGGCTGGAACTGAGCCCGCTGGCCGCGGGCGCGGTGTTCACGCCGTCGGCGATGGCGTTCTTCGCCGCCTCGGTCAGCGGCCCGCGGCTTGCGCGCTGGCTGGGCCGCCGCGCGCTGTTGCTGGGCGTGCTGGTGTTCGGCGCCGGCATCGCGCTTTCGGCGGCCGGCGCGATCCTGGACGTGGCCAACATGAGGCTGATCGTGGCGGCGCTGGTGTTGAACGGCGCCGGCCAGGGCATCGTGATCCCGCTGGCGCTCAACGCCGTGCTGGGCACGGTGCGCACGGAAGACGCGGGCATGGGCTCGGGCATTTCGTCGACCATGCAGCTGACCGGCACCACCGTGGGCGTGGCGGTGGTCGGCGTGCTGCTGTACGCCGCGCTGGGGGCGGCCGACCTGTCGGAGGCGGCGCGCGCGCAGCGCTACGGCCATGCGCTGGCCTGGGCCACGCTCTACAACCTGGCGGCGGTGGCGCTCAGCTTCGTGCTGTTCGCGCGCCTGACCGCGCAGGCCCCCGCGCCCGCCGCGGCGCCGGCGCAGGCGGGCGGCGATTGAACCGGCGGCGGCGTCATGCCGGCGCCAGCGAGCGCAGCTTGCGCAGTTCCGGGAACCACCACATCCACAGCCCCGCCACCGCCACGGTGCCCACGCCGCCGATCACCACGGCCGGCACGGCGCCGACCAGTGCGGCCAGCATGCCGGACTCGAATTCGCCGAGCTGGTTGGAGGCGCTGACGAACAGCGTGTTGACCGCGCTGACCCGGCCCAGCATGTGGTCGGGCGTGTTGAGCTGCACCAGCGAGGAGCGCACCACCACGCTGATGGCGTCGGCCGCGCCCAGCACCGCCAGCGCGCCCACCGACAGCGGGATCGAAGTGGATAGCCCGAAGACGGTGGTGGCCAGGCCGAACAGGATGAGCGCGCCGAACAGCAGGCGGCCCACGTGCTCGCCCAGGCTCAGCCGCGCCAGCGTCAGGGACATGAGCATGGCGCCGCAGGCCGGCGCGGCGCGCAGCGCGCCCAGCGCCCAGGGACCGGCCTGCAGAATGTCCTTGGCGAAGATGGGAAGCAGCGCGGTGGCCCCGCCCAGCAGCACGGCGAAGAGGTCCAGCGACAAGGTGCCCAGCAGCAGCCGGCGCTGGAAGATGAAGGTGATGCCGGCGAACAGGGTGCGCCAGGTGGTCGGTTCCTTGCGCGGCGGCGCGCGGTCCACGGCCATGCTGGCGATGGAGGCGAAGGCCGCCAGGTACAGCGCGGCGGCCACGCAATAGATCCAGCCCGCGCCCAGGCCGTAGCCCACGCCGCCCAGCGCCGGCCCGGCGATCTGCGCGATCTGTCCGCCCGAGGACGACAGCGCGGTGGCGCGCGGCAGCCACTGGCGCGGCACGATGGCGGGAATCAGCGTGGTGAGCGTGGGCGCCTCGAAGGCGCGCGCCGAGCTCATGACGATGAGGGTCGCGTAGATCAGCGGCCGCCCGCCCAGGCCATGCAGCGCGGCCGCGGCCAGGGTCAGCGTGGCCAGCGCCTCGACCGCCATGCAGATCGCCACGATCCTGCGCCGGTCGTAGCGGTCGGCCACGTGGCCGACCACCAGCGTCAGCGCGGCCATGGGCAGGAACTGCGCCAGCCCGATCAGCCCCAGGTCCAGCGCGCTGCCGGACAGTTCATAGACCTGCCAGCCCACCGCCACGGACACGATCTGGAAGGCCAGCGAGGCGCCCACGCGGGCGCACAGGAAATGCAGGAACGCGGGGCGGGACAAGGGGCTGGGGGCGTCGGGAGCGGGCATCGGGAAGCGGACGGGGCGCACGGGGAAACAGGCATTCTAGGGACAAGTCGCTGACGGGAAACTAATAGCAGAGGCGTCGTCCGTTGCGTAAACGGATCGGGGCGGCCCGTGGGCCGCCCCGATCCATTTCCCGCGATGGCGCCCGACTATTCCCCGATCGCCACCAGTTCCGCGCCTTCGGCCACCTGGTCGCCGACCGCGTAGAACACTTCCGCGACCTTGCCATTGGCCGGGGCGGAGATGGTGTGTTCCATCTTCATGGCTTCCATGACCAGCAGGGGCTGGCCCTTTTCGACGGTGTCGCCGGCCTGCACCGAGATCGAGATGATCTTGCCCGGCATGGGCGCGGTCAGGCCGCCGCCGTGTTCGCCCTGGGTATCCTGCGAATGCGCCAGCGGATCGTAGCGTTCCAGCGCGTGCGAGCCGGCGTCGGTGAAGACGTGGGCGCGGTCGGCGTGCAGCACCACGGTGCCGGCGCTTTCATGGCCGCCCAGCGTGATGCGCAGGCCATAGGCCAGGTTGGGATTGGCGCTGGCGTGGGCGCGCCACTGGAAGGCCTGCGGGCCGTCGCCGCAGTCCAGCGTCCAGGCCGCGCCGTCGCGCGCGATGAGCGCCTTGCGCGTTTCGCCGTTGTCCACCCATTGCAGCTCGCGGTGGTAGCGCCCGCCCAGTCGCCAGCCGTCGCGCGCGTCCCAGGGATCGGTGGCGGTCCTGGCCGGCGCGCCCAGTCCCTGGCGCACCAGCAGCGCGGCGCTGGCCAGGGCCAGCACGGCCGGGCCGGCCAGTTGCGGTTCGGGCAGCAGCGTGGCGCGCTGGCGTTCGATGAGGCCGGTGTCCAGGTCGGCGGCGGCGAAGGCGCTGTCCTGCATCAGCCGCGACAGGAACGCCACGTTGGTCTGCACGCCCACGGCCTGGGTCTGCGCCAGGGCCTGCAGCATGCGGGCGCGGGCCTGGTCGCGGTCGGCGCCGTGCACGATGAGCTTGGCGATCATCGGGTCGTAGTAAGGCGTGATCGTGTCGCCCATGCGCACGCCGCCGTCGACGCGGATGTCGCCGTTGGCGAATGCGGTGTGGGCCGGCAGGCCCAGGTAGGCCAGCGTGCCGATGGAAGGCAGGAAGCCCTTCTCGGGGTTCTCGGCGTAGATGCGGGCCTCGATGGCGTGGCCGTCGATGCGCAGGTCTTCCTGGCGCGCCGGCAGCGGCTGGCCGGCGGCCACGCGCAGCTGCCACTCCACCAGGTCGTGGCCCGTGATCATTTCGGTGACCGGGTGCTCGACCTGCAGGCGCGTGTTCATTTCCATGAAGTAGAAGCGGCCGTCCGGTTCGGCGATGAATTCCACCGTGCCGGCGCCGACGTAGCCCACGGCGCGCGCGGCGGCCACGGCGGCGTCGCCCATGGCGCGGCGGCGTTCTTCGGTCATGCCGGGCGCCGGGGCTTCCTCGATGACTTTCTGGTGGCGACGCTGCACCGAACAGTCGCGCTCGAACAGGTAGACGCAGTTGCCGTGCGTGTCGGCGAAGACCTGGATTTCGATGTGGCGCGGCTTTTGCAGGTAGCGCTCGATCAGCACGCGGTCGTCGCCGAAGCTGGAGGCGGCTTCGCGCTGGCACGAGGCGAGCGCGTCGAGGAAGGCGCCGGAGGATTCGACGACGCGCATGCCCTTGCCGCCGCCGCCGGCGCTGGCCTTGATCAGCACCGGGTAGCCGATGGCGTCGGCCTGCGTCTTGAGGAACTGCGGGTCCTGGTTCTCGCCGTGGTAGCCCGGCACCAGCGGCACGCCGGCCTTTTCCATCAGGGCCTTGGCGGCCGATTTGCTGCCCATGGCGGCGATGGCGGAGGCGGGCGGGCCGACGAAGGCGATGCCTGCCGCGGCGGCGGCCTGCGCGAAGTCTTCGTTTTCGGAGAGAAAGCCGTAGCCGGGGTGGATGGCCTGGGCGCCGGTGTCGCGCGCGGCCTGCAGGATGGCGTCGGCGCGCAGGTAGCTGGCGCGCGGCTCGGCGCCGCCGATATGCACGGCCCGGTCGCAGGCGGCGACGTGGCGCGCGTTGGCGTCGGCGTCGGAATACACGGCGACCGTGCGGATGCCCATGCGGCGGGCGGTGGCGGCCACGCGGCAGGCGATTTCGCCGCGGTTGGCAATCAGCAGAGTATCGAACATGGATGTGATCCGGGCTGAAGTGTTCTTGGAGTGCGGCAGCGCCGACCTACATGCGGAATACGCCGAACCGGGTGTCTTCGATGGGCGCGTTCAGCGCCGCCGACAAGGCCAGGCCCAGCACGCGGCGGGTGTCGGCGGGCGCGATGATGCCGTCGTCCCACAGGCGCGCGGTGGCGTAGTACGGATGCCCTTCATGCTCGTATTGCTCGCGGATGGGGGCCTTGAAGGCGGCCTCTTCCTCGGCGGACCATTGCCCGCCGCGGGCTTCGATGCCGTCGCGCTTGACCGTGGCCAGCACGCTGGCGGCCTGCTCGCCGCCCATGACGGAGATGCGGGCGTTGGGCCACATGAACAGCATGCGCGGCGAATAGGCGCGGCCGCACATGCCGTAGTTGCCGGCGCCGAAAGAGCCGCCGATCAGCACGGTGAACTTGGGCACGGCGGCGGTGGCCACCGCGGTCACCATCTTGGCGCCGTGGCGGGCGATGCCTTCGTTCTCGTATTTGCGGCCCACCATGAAGCCGGTGATGTTCTGCAGGAACACCAGCGGAATCTTGCGCTGCGCGCACAGCTCGATGAAGTGCGCGCCCTTTTGCGCGGACTCCGAGAACAGGATGCCGTTGTTGGCGACGATGCCCACCGGCATGCCGTGGATGTGGGCGAAGCCGGTGACCAGCGTGGGGCCGAAGCGCGCCTTGAATTCGTCGAATTCGGAGCCGTCGACGATACGCGCGATGACTTCGCGCACGTCGTAGGGCTTGCGCGTGTCGGCCGGAATGATGCCGTTGAGCTCGCTCGGGTCGTAGCGCGGCTCGCGCACCGGCGCGGTGGCCAGCGGCTGGGGTTTCTTGCGGTTCAGGCGCGCCACGGCGTTGCGCGCCAGCTGCAGCGCGTGCATGTCGTTGGCGGCCAGGTGGTCGGCCACGCCGGACAGGCGCGTATGCACGTCGCCGCCGCCCAGGTCCTCGGCGCTGACTTCCTCGCCGGTGGCGGCCTTCACCAGCGGCGGGCCGCCCAGGAAGATGGTGCCCTGGTTCTTGACGATGATGGACTCGTCGCTCATGGCGGGCACGTAGGCGCCGCCGGCGGTGCAGGAGCCCATCACCACGGCGATCTGCGCGATGCCTTGCGAGGACATCTGCGCCTGGTTGTAGAAGATGCGGCCGAAGTGCTCGCGGTCGGGGAAGACCTCGTCCTGCTGCGGCAGGTTGGCGCCGCCCGAATCCACCAGGTAGACGCAGGGCAGGTGGTTCTGCGCGGCGATTTCCTGCGCCCGCAGGTGCTTCTTGACCGTCATGGGGTAGTAGGTGCCGCCCTTGACCGTGGCGTCGTTGCACACGATCACGCATTCTGTGCCCGCCACGCGGCCGATGCCGGTGATGACGCCGGCGCCCGGCGCGTCGCCGCCGTACATGCCGTGGGCCGCCATCGGCGACAGTTCCAGGAACGGAGCGCCCGGATCGATCAGGTGCTCGACGCGCTCGCGCGGCAGCAGCTTGCCGCGCGCCACGTGCTTGGCGCGCGCGGCTTCGCTGCCGCCCAGCGCGGTCTGCGCGAGTTTCTGGTTCAGGTCGTCCAGCTGCGCCTGCATGGCGCGCGCATTATCGGTGTATTCCTGCGACCGCGTATTGATGCGGGATTCGATGATGGGCATGAGGGGGGCTACCCGGTTGGTTTGGCGGATGAGGGGTACGGTCCGAAGCGCGGCGCGCTCCGGACCGTAGCGGTGCTTCAGACCATCTCGATGGCCATGGCCACGGCTTCGCCGCCGCCGATGCACAGCGTGGCCACGCCGCGCTTGCCGCCGGTCTTGCGCAGCGCGCCGATCAGCGTGGCCATCAGGCGCGCGCCCGAGGCGCCGATGGGGTGGCCCAGGGCGGTCGCGCCGCCGTGGACGTTGACCTTTTCATGCGGCAGCTTGAAGTCGGCCATGGCGGCCATGGTCACCACGGCGAAGGCTTCGTTGATCTCGTACAGGTCCACGTCCTCGGCCTTCCAGCCGGTCTTGGCGAACAGGTTCTTCAGCGCGCCGACCGGGGCGGTGGTGAACCAGTTGGGTTCCTGCGAGTGCTGGCTGTGGGCCACGATGCGGGCCAGCGGCTTGACGCCGAGCTTCTCGGCGGTGGAGGCGCGCATCAGCACCATGGCGGCCGCGCCGTCGGAGATCGAGGACGAGTTGGCGGCGGTGACGGTGCCGTCCTTCTTGAAGGCGGGCTTGAGCGTGGGGATTTTCTCCGGCATGGCCTTGGCGGGCGCCTCGTCGGTGTCGATGACGGTGTCGCCCTTGCGGCCGGCGACGGTGACGGGGGCGATTTCCCACTTGAAGCTGCCGTCCTCGGACGCGGCGCGGGCGCGGCGCAGCGATTCCAGCGAGAAGGCGTCCTGCTGCTCGCGGGTGAAGGAATACTTGGCCGCGCAGTCTTCGGCGAACACGCCCATGGCCTTGCCCTTGTCATAGGCGTCTTCCAGGCCGTCCAGGGCCATGTGGTCGTAGACGGTGCTGTGGCCGTAGCGATAGCCCTGGCGGCCCTTGAGCAGCAGGTACGGCGCGTTGCTCATGCTTTCCTGGCCGCCGGCGACGACCACGTTGGCGGTGCCCGCGGCCAGCAGGTCGTGGCCGAACATGGCGGCCTTCAGGCCCGAGCCGCACACCTTGTGGATGGTGGTGCAAGACACGCCCAGGGGCAGGCCCGCGCCCAGCGCGGCCTGGCGCGCCGGCGCCTGGCCCTGGCCGGCCTGCAGCACGTTGCCCATGATGACTTCTTCGACCTGTTCGGGCTTGATGCCCGCACGTTCGACGGCGGCCTTGATGGCGACCGAACCCAGCTCGTGCGCGGCCAGGCCGGACAAGGCGCCCAGCATGCCGCCCATGGGGGTGCGGGCGACGGAAACGATGACGATGGGATCTGACATGACTAGCTCCTGTGAGGGTCGGGACAGCTCGGGTTACGAGGCCGCGTCGGCGCCCTGAAGGCGGGCGGGACGCAGGCGTCTGTCCGTATCGTAAGGGAAAAATTCTTCAATCCGGCCCTGCGCGACATGGGCCCGGCAGGCCTGCCACCATTCCGGTTCCAGCAGGTCGGCATGGTGACGCATGAACGCGCCGCGCACGCGCGCATCGCCCAGCAGGAAGCGTCCGAATTCTTCCGGAAAAACGTCGTTCGGGCCGATGGCGTACCAGGGTTCCGACGCCATTTCCGCCTCTTCGTTGGGCGCGGGCGGGATGCGTCGGAAATTCATTTCGGTCATGCGCTGGATTTCGTCGTAGTCATAGAAGACCACGCGGCCCAGGCGCGTGACGCCGAAGTTCTTGTACAGCATGTCGCCGGGGAAGATGTTGGCCGCGGCCAGCTGCCGGATCGCGTCGCCGTACTCGCGCACCGCCGGTTCCAGCAGCGCGTCGCCGGCCTGCTGCAGGTACAGATTCAGCGGCGTCATCCGCCGTTCGATGTAGACGTGGCGGATGACCACGGTGTCGCCCGATTCCTCGATCAGGCTGGGAACCAGCCGGCGCAGTTCCTCCAGCAGCGCCGGGGCGAAGCGGCTGCGCGGCAGCGCCACCTGCGAATACTCCCAGGTGTCGGCCATGCGGCCCACGCGGTCGTGCAGCTTGACCATCTGGTACTTGCGGCGCACGGTGGCGTGGTCCATGCCGTCCTTGTCGATGCGGTCCTTGATGAGCTTGAACACGTAGGGATAGGACGGCAGCGTGAACACGCACATGACCATGCCCTTGATGCCGGGCGCGATGTCGAACGCATCGTGCGAGTGGGCCAGGTGGTGCAGGAAATCGCGGTAGAACAGCGTCTTGCCCTGCTTCTGCAGGCCGATCATGGTGTAGAGCTCGGCCTTGGGCTTGCGCGGCAGCAGGCTGGACAGGAAATCCACCACCGCGGCCGGCGTTTCCATGTCGACCAGGAAGTAGGCGCGGGTGAAGCTGAACAGCGTGCTGAGATCGTCGGCGCCCAGCAGCAGCGCATCTAGCCGGACCTGGCCGGCGGGATTGCGCATCAGCGCCACGGCGAACGGATAGACCGTGGACTGGTTGATCAGGCGTCCGACGATATAGGCGCCCTTGTTGCGGAAGAACAGCGAACCCAGCGCATGGACCTGGCAGTCGCTGGCGATGCGCCGGCCCACGTGGCGCGGCAGCTGGGCGCGCAGCTGCCTGACGGCTGCGCGCGCCAGCAGGCGCGTGTCGCGCGGCAGGTCTTCGAAGGGCAGCGCCAGCCCGAAGTCCGCCACCATGCGGATCAGGCTGGCCTGCAGGCCTTCGGCCACGGGGTAGTACACCCGGTACGAAGGCTTGCGGCTGTCCAGGTAGTCGGTGGCCACGGCCGGGCGCACGAACAGGAAATCGTTGTGGAAATAGTCGCGGTGCAGGATGCGGCACGAGACCGAGTTGAAGAAGGTCTCGGCGCATTCGGGCTGGCGGTGGTCGCCCAGCAGGCTCACGTATTCGTGCTTGACCTGCTGCCAGAACGCGGTCTGCGCCGGCGCCAGCGGCGCGGGAGCGTCCGCCCCGTTGGCGCCATTGGAGCCATTGGACGCATGGGCGCCGCCCGGACGGCCGCGCAGCGCGCCTTCGAGCTGCGCGGCGCATTCGCGCACCCGCATGTCGTAGTACTCGATGCGCTCGCGCGACAGGTGCTGGATGCCGTGCCAGTCGCCGGATTCGAACAGCGCCTTGGCGCGCTGGGCGCTGTAGCGGAACAGCGCGTAATGGCGGTCGAAGCCCGCCAGGATCAGCTGCGCGACCTCCAGCGGCGAGGGCCCCGGCGCGGGAGCCTGCTCGATGTGCTGGACGTCGGACATGCGGATCATGGCGGGGCGCTCAGGCGGTTTCGTTGAACAGCTCGCGGCCGATCAGCATGCGGCGGATCTCGCTGGTGCCGGCGCCGATCTCGTACAGCTTGGCGTCGCGCCACAGGCGTCCCACCGGATACTCGTTGATGTAGCCGTTGCCGCCCAGGATCTGCACGCCTTCGCCGGCCATCCAGGTGGCTTTCTCGGCCGTGTACAGGATCAGCGCGGCGCAGTCCTTGCGCACCTGGCGCACGTGTTCCGAACCCAGCTTGTCCAGGTTCTTGCCGACCTGGTAGCAGAAGGCGCGGCTGGCCTGCAGCGTGGTGTAGAGATCGGCGACCTTGCCCTGGATCAGCTGGAATTCGCCGATGGCCTGGCCGAACTGCTTACGGTCGTGGATGTAGGGCACGACCACGTCCATCACGGCCTGCATGATGCCCAGCGGGCCGCCGGACAGGACGGCGCGCTCGTAGTCCAGGCCGCTCATCAGCACCTTGACGCCGCCGTTGACCTGGCCCAGCACGTTTTCCTCGGGGATTTCGCAGTCCTGGAACACCAGTTCGCCGGTGTGGCTGCCGCGCATGCCCAGCTTGTCCAGCTTCTGCGCCACGGAAAAGCCCTTGAAACCCTTTTCCACCAGGAAGGCGGTGATGCCGCGCTGGTGCGCCTCGGGATCGGTCTTGGCGTAGACCACCAGGGTGTCGGCGTCGGGGCCGTTGGTGATCCACATCTTGCTGCCGTTGAGCACGTAGCGGTCGCCCTTCTTGTCGGCGCGCAGCTTCATGCTGACCACGTCGGAGCCGGCGCCCGGCTCGCTCATGGCCAGCGCGCCCACGTGTTCGCCGGAGATCAGCTTGGGCAGGTACTTGGCCTTCTGGGCCGGCGTGCCGTTGCGGTTGATCTGGTTGACGCACAGGTTGGAGTGCGCGCCGTAGGACAGGCCGACCGAGGCGCTGGCGCGGGAAATCTCCTCCATCACGACCATGTGGGCCAGGTAGCCCAGGTTGGCGCCGCCGTATTCCTCGTCGGCCGTCATGCCCAGCACGCCGAGATCGCCGAACTTGCGCCAGAGGTCCATGGGGAACTGGTCGTTGCGGTCGATTTCTGCAGCGCGCGGCGCGATCTCGGCCTGCGCGAAAGTGCGCACCGCGTCGCGCAGCATGTCCAGATCTTCGCCCAGGTCGAAGTTCAGGCCGGGAAGATTCATCGCGTTCTCCGTGATAGTAGGTGCTTACTTTTATATGGGCGCTCCGGTGGCGCCGCCGAATTGTCCGAGAGGCTCATCATGCGCCGATCGGCAGTCGCCAGGCAATGATGCAGTGCAAATATTACGTTTACGTAAACGTAAATTGGATACGGGTTATCCCTAGGGAAACGGATTCTTGCCGGCGGGCGCCCCTCTGTACCATTCCAGAGGTCTTTCAAACCTAAATGACTGTGACGGAGTTGCTGTGCTGGAACTATCCCATCTGGACGAAATCGTGGCGCTGCGGCGCGATCTGCATGCCCATCCGGAGCTCTGTTACGAAGAGCACCGCACGGCCCAGGTGGTGGCGGACACGCTGCGCGGCTGGGGCATCGAGGTGCATACCGGCATCGCCAAGACCGGCGTGGTCGGCGTGATCCGGCGCGGCGCGTCGGCGCGCGCCATCATGCTGCGCGCCGACATGGACGCGCTGCCCATGCAGGAAGAAAACCAGTTCGAGCACCGCTCGCGCCATGACGGCAAGATGCACGGCTGCGGCCACGACGGCCACACCGCCATGCTGCTGGCCGCGGCGCGCCACCTGCAGACGGCAGGCGGTTTCGACGGCACGGTGTACCTGTGCTTCCAGCCGGCCGAGGAAGGCGGCGCGGGCGGGCGCGCCATGATCCAGGACGGCCTGTTCGAGCGCTTCCCCTGCGAGGCGGTGTTCGGCATGCACAACTGGCCGGGCTTGCCGGCGGGCACCTTCGGCGTCTGCGCCGGCCCCATGATGGCGGCCGCCAACGGCTTCAGGATCACGGTGCGCGGCAAGGGCGGCCACGCCGCCGCGCCGCAGGACTGCAGCGATCCGGTGCCGGCGCTGTTCGCCATCGGCCAGTCGCTGCAGACCATCCTGACGCGCAGCAAGCGGCCGCTGGACGCCGCGGTGCTGTCGATCACGCAGGTGCAGGCCGGCGGCAGCGTCATCAACGTGATTCCGGATTCGGCCTGGTTGGGCGGCTCGGTGCGCGCCTACAGCACCGGCGTGGTCGACCTGATCGAGCGGCGCATGAACGAGATCGCGGGCAGCATCGCGGCGGCCCACGGCTGCGAGGCCGAGGTGTTCTTCGAGCGCCGCTACCCGGCCCTGGTCAACACGGCGGCCGAGACCGAGTTCTGCATGGAAGTCATGCGCGAGGTCGCGGGCGAGGACCATGCGCGCGTGATCGAGCCGGCCATGGCGTCCGAGGACTTCGCCTTCCTGCTGCAGGAGAAACCCGGCTGCTACGTGTTCCTGGGCAACGGCGACGGCGAGCACCGCATGGCCGGCCACGGCCTGGGCCCGTGCATGCTGCACAACGCCAGCTACGACTTCAACGACGCCCTGATTCCGGCCGGCGCCTCCTACTGGATCCGCCTGGCCCAGCGCTACCTGGCCTGAGCGCATCCCTTCCACGCAACATCCACGACAGGACGATATGAAAAAGAAGACTCTGCTGATCGGGGCCGCGGGGGCGGCCCTGGCGATCATGGCCGGCGGCGCGCTGGCGCAGGACTGGCCGGCCAGGCCGGTGACGCTGGTGGTGCCCTACACCGCCGGCGGCAGCGCCGACGCGATCGGGCGCCGCCTGGGCGAAGTGCTGCGCAAAGAGGCCAACGCCACCGTCATCGTCGAGAACAAGCCGGGCGCCGGCGCGTCGCTGGGCACCGACTTCGTGGCGCGCGCGCAGCCCGACGGCGCCACGCTGCTGCTGGCCTCCACCAGCCCGCTGACCATCTATCCGCACCTGTCCAAGACCAACTACGACC
The DNA here is from genome assembly GCF_056711425.1 of Achromobacter sp. SX5. NCBI lineage: Bacteria > Pseudomonadati > Pseudomonadota > Betaproteobacteria > Burkholderiales > Alcaligenaceae > Achromobacter > Achromobacter sp. SX5. Next base: position 96,585 of record NZ_CM160041.1, read on the forward strand.
CGATGAAGGACCTGACGCCGCTGGCCAGCGTGGCGGTCGCGCCCGTGGCCATCGTCGCGACCAAGGCGCTGCCGGTGCGGGACTTCGCCGGCCTGGTCGAATACGCCAGGGCGCATCCCGATGGCGTGCGCTACGGCACGCCGGGCCAGGGCACCGTGGCCCACATCGGCATGGCGGCGGTCACGGCCGGGACCGGCGCCAGAATGCTGCACGTGCCCTACCGCGGCAACAGCCAGGCGCTGACCGACGGCCTGGGCGGCGTGGTGGAGCTGCTGGTGGTCAATAGCGACGTGGTGCTGCCGCACGTCGCCAGCGGCGCGCTCAAGCCGCTGGCCGTGATGGCGCCGCAGCGCCTGGCGGCCTGGCCCGAGGTGCCGACCATGGCCGAGCTCAAGCTGCCGCAGGCGCAGTACTACTCCAACTTCGGCGTGTTCGCCCCGGCGAACCTGCCGCCCGCCGTGGCGCAGCCGCTGCAGGCGGCGCTGGCCAGGGCCGTGGCCAGCGCGGAATTCAAGGACCTGCTGGCCAAGTCCTACCTGCAGCCGGGCACCGCCGCCGGCGCGGCCTTCGCCAAACAGGTGCAGGAGGAATACGCCAACAACGCCCGCGTCATCGAGGCTGGCGGCATCAAGGCGCAGTGATCGCGCGGCCGCGGCGTCTCAGGGTTTCTGCGCCAGCAGCTCGCGGCATTGCCGCTCCTGCTGCGCGATTTCCCGCAGGGTGTCCTCGATGTCGCGGCGCTGCTGCTCCAGCGTGGCGCGATGCTGTTGGAGTACGCTGAGGTACTGGCGCAGCTGGACCTCGGTGTCGCCGGGCCCGTCGTACATGTCGATCAGGGTCAGGATCTCCGACAGCTGCAGGCCCAGCCGCTTGCCGCGCAGGGCCAGCTTCAGCCGCGTGCGGTCGCGCGGGCCGAAGATGCGGTTGCGCCCCTCGCGCGCCGGGCTGACGATCCCCTGATCTTCATAGAAGCGGATCGTGCGGGGCGTGACGTCGAATTCGCGTGCGAGTTCGGAGATGGTCCAGGTTGACGAGGACATGCGAGCTGTGGCAGTTTACGTAAACGTAAATTATGATGACTTGACCGGAACGTCAAGCGTGGAGCGAGAGAGGCGATGAACCCCAACGAGCAGAAACTGCAGTACCCCTGGGCCGACTTCCAGCCGGAAGCGGGCCGCGCGCATGTGGTGGCCGATGGCGTCAAGTGGATCCGCATGCCTTTGCCGTTCGCGCTGGATCATATCAATCTCTGGCTGTTGCGCGACAACATCGACGGCCGCGAGGGCTGGACCATCGTCGATTGCGGCATCGCGCGCGACGAGGTCAAGACCCTGTGGGAGCAGGTCTTCGAGAACGAACTCGACGGCCTGCCCGTGCTGCGGGTGCTGGTCACCCACATGCACCCCGACCACGTCGGCCTGGCCGACTGGCTGTGCGAGCGCTGGAACGCGCGCCTGTGGATGACCATGACCGACTTCATGGTGGCCTCGCTGTGGTCCTCGCGCCGCACGGACGCGGGCGCCGGCCCCGGCGGCCAGGCGGCGGTCGACCACTTCGCGCGCCACGGCCTGACCGATCCCGGCGCGCAGGAACAGATCCGCCAGCGCGCCAATTACTACCCCAACCTGGTGCCGTCGGTGCCCGCGCGCTACACCCGCATCATGCACGGCGACCAGGTCCGCATCGGCGGGCGCGACTGGCGCGTGATCGTCGGCTACGGCCATGCGCCGGAACACGCCTCGCTGTTCTCGCCGGACTTGGCGGTGCTGATTTCCGGCGACATGGTGCTGCCGCGCATTTCCACCAACGTCAGCGTGTTCGACTACGAGCCCGACGCCAACCCGCTGCCGCTGTACCTGCGCTCGCTGGACCGCTACGCCGACCTGCCGCGCGACACGCTGGTGCTGCCGGCGCACGGCCGCCCTTTCAAGGGCCTGCACGAACGCATCGCCCAGCAGCACGAGCACCATCGCGACCGCCTGGCGGAAGTGCTGGAGGCCTGTGCCGGCCAGCCCCAGTCCACCTCGGACATCGTGCCCGTGCTGTTCAAGCGCAAGCTCGACCTGCACCAGCTGACCTTCGCCATGGGCGAGGCGCTGGCGCACCTGCATGCGCTGTACTTCGAGGGCAGGCTCAAGCGCGAACTGGGAACCGACGGCATCGTCCGCTTTTCGGCCGCCTGAGCGCAGGCGTCGCGCGCCTCAGCGCGACGCCGTCGCCAGCCGCAGCGCCAGGCCCACGAACACCAGCGCGGCGATGCGGTTGAGCCAGCGCTTGGCGCGGACCGAGCGCTGCAGCAGTTCGCCGAACGCGCCCGAGAAAAACGCGATCGCGCCGAACACCAGCAGCGTGGACAGCATGAACACGGCGCCCAGCTGCATGGTCTGCGCGCCCACCGGTCCCTGCGCCGGCGAGGTGAACTGCGGCAGGAACGCGAAGAAGAACAGCAGCACCTTGGGGTTGGTCAGGTTCATCACGATGCCGCGGCGGTACAGCGCGCCCGGCTTCATGGGCGCCGGGGCGGCGCCCGTCTCGCCGCCGACCGGCGCGCGCAGGATCTGCCACGCCAGATAGGCCAGGTAGGCGGCGCCGGCCAGCTTGAGCACGGTGAAGGCCACCGGCGAGGCCGCGAACACGGCGGCCAGCCCCACGGCCACGGCGGCCGTATGGACCAGCAGCCCGGTGCACAGCCCGAACACCACCAGCATGCCCGCCTTGCGGCCCCAGATGGCCGATTGCATCAGCACGAACAGGTTGTCCGGCCCCGGGGTCAGGGCCAGCAGGACGGCGATGCCGAAGAATGCGATCAGGGTGTCTAGGGGCAGCATGGAGATGTCCGCAAGCGAGGGGCCGCTACGGGGCGGGCCGGAAATGGCATGATAAAGGCAAAGACGAACCACCAGACCCGAACCAGGAGACCCCGACCCATGCCCGCCGCCGCCACGTCCCGCCCGCAAGACGCCCAAGATCCGCGCCCCGACGCCGCGCTCGAAGCCTGGCTGCACGCCCGTCACAGCTGCCGCGCGTTCCTGCCCGAAGCGGTGGAGCGCGCCACCATCGAACGCATCCTGGCGCTGGCGCAGCGCACGGCTTCGTGGTGCAACTGCCAGCCCTGGCAGGTGGCGGTCACCGAGGGCGCGGGCACCGAGCGCCTGCGCCAGGCCTTGCAGCGCCGCGCGCAGCAGGCCGGCTTCACGCCGGACTTTCCGTTCCCGCGCGAGTACCAGGGCGCCTATCTGGCGCGGCGGCGCGAGGCCGGCTTCCAGCTCTACGAGGCCGTCGGCGTGGCGCGCGGCGACCGCGAGGCCTACCGCCGCCAGGAAATGCGCAATTTCCAGTTGTTCGACGCGCCGCACGTGGCCATCGTCACCACCGACGAGGCGCTGGGCGAATACGGCGCGATGGACTGCGGCGGGTATGTGGCCAATTTCCTGCTGGCGGCCCAGGCCAACGGCGTGGCGACCGTGCCGCAGGCCTCGCTGGCCATGTATCCGGAAGTGCTGCGCGAGGTGCTGGGCCTGCCCGCCGACCGCCGCGTGGTGTGCGGCATTTCGTTCGGCTACGCCGATACCGCGCATCCCGCCAACAGCTACCGCACCCGCCGCGCGCCGCAGTCCGAAACCGTCACCTGGGTCGGCTGATCCGGGACAGGCCGCGCGCCGCCTGATAAGGTTCACCCTATCCGTTTTCCTCCGTCCACCCGCCAGCCGTTCTTACGAACATGCCTACCAAACACATCGATACGCTCTTGCAGCATGCGGGCACCGCCCCGTTCAACCCCGAAACCGGCAACGCGCCGGTGCCGCTGCCGCCGATGCGGGCCAGCACGGTGCGCTTCGCGAACATGGCGGCGCTGGAGCAGGCGCAGCGCAGCAAGGCCGCCGGCGGCCGCGCGGCCACCTACGGCCGCATGGGCATGGACACGCACGCCGCGCTCGAACAGGTCTTCACCCAGCTCGAAGGCGGCACGCACTGCTACCTGGCGCCCTCGGGCCTGTCGGCCATGACGCTGGTGATGCTGGCGCTGTGCTCGGCCGGCGACCACGCCCTGATCTCGGACTGCGTGTACGGGCCGATGCGCGAACTGGACGATGCCGTGCTCAAGCGCATGAACATCGACATCACCTATTTCGCGGCCGGCGAAGACCTGGACGAACTGGTCCGTCCCAACACCCGCCTGCTGTACGTGGAGTCGCCGGGCTCGCTGCTGTTCGAGATGCTGGACATGGGCGCGCTGGCCGCCGTGGCGCAGCGCCACGGCCTGGTGCTGGCCACCGACAACACCTGGGGCTCGGGCTATATCTACCGTCCGCTGACCCTGGGGGCGCAGGTCTCGGTCATCGCCGGCACCAAGTACGTGGGCGGGCACTCCGACCTGATGCTGGGCGCGGTGGTCACCAACGACGAACAGATCGCCCGCAAGCTCAACCGCACGCAGTACGCGATGGGCTATTCCATCAGCGCCGACGACGCCTGGCTGGCGCTGCGCGGCGTGCGCACCATGCCCATCCGCATGGCCCAGCACGCGCGCCACGCGCTGCAGGTGTGCGAGTTCTTCAAAAGCCGCCCCGAGACCGTGCGCCTGTTCCATCCGGCCTGGCCGCAGGACCCGGGCCATGCGCTGTGGCAGCGCGACTGCACCGGCTCCAACGGCATGCTGTCGGTCGAGCTGCGCCTGTCGCCGGCGGCGGCGCGCGTGTTCGTCGATTCGCTGACGCTCTTCGGCATCGGCTTTTCCTGGGGCGGCTACGAAAGCCTGGTGCAGCTGGTGTCGGGCAAGGACTTGGCCAAGCACCGCTACTGGGGCGACGGCGACAACGCGCTGGTGCGCCTGCACATCGGCCTGGAATCGCCCGAGGACATCATCGCCGACCTGACCCAGGCGCTGGAAAAGGCCGCCGCCGTGCGCGAGTAAGGCGGCGCGGCGCGCTCAGGCGGCCGCGCCGCGTATCCAGGCGCCGATGCGCGCGGCGATATCGTCGCTGTTGTCGTCCATCATGGGCATGTGCGAATTGCCGGCCACGCCCATGTCGGCCAGGCGCCAGGTCTGCACGCGCGCGCCCTGCCGCGCCAGTTCGCCGGCATAGGCCTGGCCGGCGGCGCACAGCTTTTCCCACAGCGGCGTCGCGTCCAGGTAGTCGCCATAGACGAACAGAAAGGGCTTGTCCGCCACGGCCGCGGCCGCCACCTCCGGCGAGAAGCCCGAGGGCTCGATGCCGATGACGCCGCGCACCAGGTCCGGGCGCGCATGCAGCGCGCGGTAGGCGACCTCGCCGCCGTGGCTGTGCGCCATCACCAGGCACGGCCCCACGCGCTCCAGCGCCGCGCAGAATCCCCGCAGCGCCGCATCGTTGTTGCCCAGCCAGCGCGGCACCGCGTGGCGGATGAAGGCGTCGAACGCCGCCACCGGAAAGCGCTGTCCCGCGAATGGCCGGCGCGCCGCGTAGTCCTCGGCGCGGCCGAAGCGAAACAGCGTCCAGCTTTCCTCGGCGTTGCGGATGATGGGCGGCTCCGGCCAGACTTCCTGGAACGGCGCCCAGCCCGCGCGGCCGCGCTCGACGTTGTCCACCACATACACCGCATGGCCCTGGCGCAGGAAATGCTGCATCCAGCCGGGCCGCCCGTCCGGCGTCTGCTCCCACATCGCGCCGGTCATGCCGCCGCCGTGCAGCATCACGATGGGCAGCGGATGCGCCAGCGCGGCCGGAATGAAGTACTGCACGTAGGCCTGCTCGAAGTGGTAGAGGCCGTTGGGGTCATAGGCCAGCGAGGCGCTTTGCGTGAATGCGATGTCGCGTCGCGGCAGGCCGTCGATGCGCACCTGCCGTCCGCCCGCGTAGAAGCTGCCGAAATCGGCCAGCGCCAGCGTCCGCGTCATGGCTTGACCAGCGGGCACTGGCTGTCCGACAGGGGCCAGGCCAGCGTGGCGCCCGGGATGGTGCGCACGATGTTGTAGTAGTCCCACGGCGCCTTGGACTGCGCCGGCGTCTTGACCTGCGCCAGCATCATGTCGCGCACCACCAGGCCGTCTTCGCGGATGCGCGCGTTCAGGCTGAACGGATCGTCGATGGGCAGCGATTTCATCTTCGCCATGACGGCGTCGGCCTCGACCGTGCCGGCGGCCTTCACGGCCTGCAGGTAATGGCGCACCGAGCCGTAGACGCCGGCCTGCAGGAAGGTGGGCGGACGTCCCACGCGGGCTTCGAATTTCTTGGCGAAGGCGCGCGTGCCGGCGTTCATGTCCCAGTAGGACGGCACGGTCAGGTAGGTTTTCTGCGCGGCCTGCAGCCCCAGGCTGTGGACGTCGGTAATCAGCAGCAGCATGGCGGCCAGTTGCTGCGCGCCGCCGATGCCGAATTCCGCCGCCTGCTTGATGGCCGATATGGTGTCGCCGCCCGCGTTGGCGATGGCGATGATCTGCGCCTTGGAGGCCTGCGCCTGCAGCAGGAAGGAGGCGAAATCCGATGCATTCAGCGGGTGGTAGACGGTGCCGGCCACCTCGCCGCCGTTGGCCTTGACCACGGCTTCCGTGTCCGCCGCCAGCTGCTTGCCGAAGGCGTAGTCCGACGCCAGGATGAACCAGCGCTTGTTGCCCTCGTTGACCACCGCGGTGGCCGTGCCGCGCGACAGCGCATAGGTGGTGTAGGTCCATTGCACGCCGTAGGGCGAGCACTGCGCCTGCGACAGCGCGGTGGTGCCGGGGCTGGAGAACAGCACCAGTTTCTTCTTCTCGCGCGCGATGCCCTGCACCGCCAGCGCCACCGAGGAGTTGGGCACGTCCACCACCACGTCCACGCCGTCGGTGTCGTACCACTTGCGCACCATGCTGCTGCCGATGTCGGGGCGGTGCTGGTGGTCGCCCGACACCAGCGAGATGGGCTTGCCCAGCACGCTGCCGCCGATTTCCTCGATGGCCAGCCGGGCCGCCTCGACCGAGCCCTTGCCGGTGGCGTCGGCGGTCACGCCCGCCATGTCGGTGAGCACGCCGATCTTCACGCCGTCGGCGTCGCTGGCATGCGCCAGGCCCGCGGCCAGCGCCAGGCACAGGCCGGCTGCACGGCCGCGCAGGATTTGCTGTTTCATGTCTTCCTCCCCTTGATATGCCGCCGCCGCGGCGATTTATTGTGGGAAAAGTGTAGCGTGGCCGCGGCGGCCCGGACACAAAAAAACGCCCCGGCCAGTGAAGGCTCGGGGCGTTGCGGACCGGGGTCCGGGCGCGTCAGTTGCGCGCCATCGGGATCAGGCGGTCGACTTCCTTAAGCGCGCCTTCGTAGCTGTTGCCGGCCATGACGGGCGAGGTCATGAACTTGCCGCCGACGGCGAAGGACGGCGTGCCTTCGATGCGGTAGGCCTCGGCCAGCTGGGTGGCGCGCTGCACCTGCGTCTGCACGCTGAACGAATCGAATACCGAGTCGAACTTGGCGCGGTCCACGCCTTGCGCGGCGACCCATTCGCCCATGGCCTTCTTGTCGAACAGGCGTTTGTGTTCGCCGTGGATGGCGGTGAAGACCTTGGGATGCAGGTCGGCGCGGTCCAGGGCCAGCAGCGTGTAGTACAGCTGCTGCAGCGGCTTCATGCCGGCGTTGAAGGCGATGGGAACCTGCTTGAGCACCACATCCTCGGGCTTGGTCTTGGCCCAGTCCTCGACCAGCGGTTCGATCGCCGCGCAGTGCGGGCAGGTGTAGGCGAAGAACTCCAGCACTTCCACCTTGCCCGGGGTGTCCGACGGCAGCGGCGGATTGATGGGCACGTATTGCTGCGTGCCCTGGGCGTGGCTCGCCGGGCTGAGGAACGTGGTGGCGGTCAACGCGGCCGCGGCCAGGATGCGAATAATCTTGGGGGACAGCATGGATGAGAGGTTCCTGAGCAAAAAAGTTACAGACAGGGGCGGGGCCGCATAAGTTCCGTCCGCCTCCGCGGACGGCCGCTTACTGGCGCACCACCGCGGTTTCGATCTTGTTCTCGCCCAGCCGGCCGCGGGCGCGGTTCATGTCGTCCAGGCGGGCGAACGGCCCCACCCTGACGCGGTTGATGGGCTTGCCGCCGACCTCGGCCTTCTGCACCGCGACCGGCAGGCCCAGCAGGATGATGCGGGCCTTGAGGGACTCCGCATCGCTTTCGCCGCGGAATGCGCCGGCCTGCAGGTAGTAAGTGCCGGTGGCCGCGGGAGCCGGCTTGGCGGCCGGCGCCGGGGCCTTGGAGATCGGCGTGGGCGGCGCGGCGCTGGGCGCGGGCGCGGCCGGGGCGGCCTGGCGGGTGGACGGCAGCGTGGCGATCAGCGCACCCAGGTCGTCCATCTTGGAGGGCGGCTCATCGGTCTTGGGGGCGGCGGTGCCTGCGCCGGGCAGCGGCGCGGGGGCCGTCGCGGTCGGGCCGGTCGGGGCCGGGCCCGCGCCGCCGTCGCGCCCGTACAGGCCGGCGTTGGGGTCGGGCGCCAGGCGGGGATCGGGCAGCTTGCCGGTGTCGCCCTGGCGGCTGGCCCGGTCCACGAAGGGCACGGGCGCCTTGGTGACGTAGAAGGCGACGACGGCGGCCACGATCAGGCCGAGGAGCAGGCCGGCCAGCGCCCCGTACAGGGTGCTGCCGCTTTCGCCGGAGGAACGGCGGGAGGTTTTGCGCTTGGTTGCCATGAACCGATGTTACATCCGCTCGGGCGCCGAGACGCCCAACAGCGCCAGCCCGTTGGCCAGCACCTGGCGCGTGGTCGAGGCCAGGCGCAGGCGCGCCAGCTTAAGCGCGGTATCGTCGACCAGCACGCGCTCGGCGTTGTACCAGGCGTGGAAGTCCGAGGCGCAGTCGCGCAGCCAGAAGGCGATGTGGTGCGGCGACAGCTCCTGCGCGGCCAGCGCGATCACGTTGGGGAATTCGGCCAGGCGCTGCATCAGCGCGAATTCGGTCGGGGCGGTCAGCAGCGCGGCGTCGGCCTGGGCCACGTCGGCGGCCGGCATGGCGGCGTTGGCGATCACCGAGCAGATGCGGGCGTGCGCGTACTGGATGTAGTAGACCGGGTTCTCGTCGCTCTTGGACAGCGCCAGGTCCACGTCGAACACGAACTCGGTATCGGCGCGGCGCTGGATCAGGAAGTAGCGCACCGCGTCGCGGCCGACCCAGTCGATCAGGTCGCGCATGGTCACGTAGCTGCCGGCGCGCTTGGAGATCTTGACCTCTTCGCCGCCGCGCATCACCTTGACCATCTTGTGCAGCACGTAGGACGGGTAGTCCTTGGGGATGCCCTCTTCCAGCGCCTGCAGGCCGGCGCGCACGCGCGCCACGGTGCCGTGGTGGTCGCTGCCCTGGATATTCACGGCGCGGTGGAAGCCGCGCTCCCATTTGGCCTTGTGGTAGGCCACGTCGGGCACGAAGTAGGTGTAGCCGCCCTCGCTCTTGCGCATGACGCGGTCTTTGTCGTCGCCCGTGCCCAGCTCGGTGGTGCGCAGCCACAGCGCGCCGCCTTCTTCGTAGGTGTGGCCGCCGGCGATCAGCGCCTGCACGGTGGCCTCGACCCGCCCGGAGGTGTAGAGCGAGCTTTCCAGGTAGTAATTGTCGAACGCCAGGCCGAAGGCCTGCAGGTCCAGGTCCTGCTCGCGGCGCAGGTAGGCCACGGCGAAGACGCGGATGTCGTCCAGGTTGTCGACGTCGCCCGAGGCGGTGACGTCCACGCCGTCGGAGTGCACGGTGGCGCGGGCCTGGAAGTCGCGCGCGATGTCGGCGATGTAGTCGCCCTTGTAGCCGTCGGCCGGCCATTCGGGGGAATCGGTGCTCAGGCCGCGGGCGCGCGCCTGCACGCTGATGGCCAGGTTGTTGATCTGGTTGCCGGCGTCGTTGTAGTAGAACTCGCGGGTCACGTCCCAGCCGCTGGCGTCGTACAGGCGGCAGATGGCGTCGCCCAGCGCGGCCTGGCGGGCATGGCCCACGTGTAGCGGGCCGGTGGGGTTGGCCGACACGAATTCGACCAGGATCTTCTCGCCGCTGCGGGGCGCGCGGCCGAAGTCGGCGCCCTGTTCGGCCACGGCGGCGATGACGGCCTGGCGGGCCGCGGCGGTGACGCGCAGGTTGATGAAGCCGGGGCCGGCGACCTCGGCGCTTTCGACCAGGCCGGCCGCGCCGGGCTGCGCCATCAGCGCGTCCACGATGGCCTGGGCCAGTTCGCGCGGGTTGCGGCGGGCCGGCTTGGCCAGCTGCATGGCCACGTTGGTGGCGACGTCGCCGTGGGCGGCGACCTTGGGGCGCTCCAGCAGCACGTTGGCCCGGGCCGCATCGGCGGCGGCGTCGGGCAGGCTTTGCGCGACGGCGGCCTGGATCAGGGAGATAAGCTGTTTCTGTTGCTCGAGGAGCATGGGCGTCTGGAGAGTTCTGAGTTGGTGACGGACGCGCCCGCGCGGGGCGGAGCGGACAGGATGGGGCGCTCTGCCTGCCGGTGGGCCGGCGGCCGCGCGCATGCCCGGTTTCGGGGCGGCGCAGGCCCTCCTGTCACGGGAATCCCCTGAATCATAGCTTGATTTGGCGGGCGGCCCGGCGCGCGCGGGGTCTGCGGGGGACGGATGGCCCGCGGGCGTATCCGCGGGGCGGGACCCTAGTTGGCATCCCCCGGGCGTTGCGGTAGTGTATGTAAGTAATCATTGTGGAGACCGGAATATGTTGATCACCTTTCACTCCAAGGTCGTGGCCGAGGTCCTGATGCTGACCGACCATGCCAGCGCGCTGCTGCACGCCGCCGGCAAGTCCTTCGGAGACAAGATTCCGGAGCGCGGCGTTTTCACCGTGGAACAGCTGCAGCCCGCCATCGACGGCATCGAGCGCGCGATCGAGGACTACCAGCGCGCCCACGAAGGCGCCGAGGACGAGGACGAAGACAAGCCGCCGGTGTCCCCGATGGCCCGCATGGTGGGCATGAAGGAGCGCGCCTTCCCGCTGCTGGACATGATGCGCCAGTCGCTGGCGGCCGGCGCGGAAGTCACCTGGGAAGTGTCGCGCGGCTGGTAACCCGCGGGCCAATGTCGCCGGACCGACAATCTGGCGGCGCTTTTTTCCCTACGCTTCTGGGCTGACGCCTTTTGAAGGAACCCCCATGCGCAGCGACATCACCATCGTTTTCGATCCCCGCCGTTCCGTGGACCTCGCGGCCGACGTCGAACCGTCTCCCGAGCGCCAGAACCAGGCCCGCGACTGGTTCGACGGCGCCTGGGAAACGCTGGGCTGCGAGCCCCTGCGTCCCAGCGGCAAGGTGCTGCTGCTGGACAAGGTGCTGGGCGTGGCGGACGCGCTCGGCTACGACACCCTGTCCACCGACGAAAAAGAAGCCCGCGAATTCGCCGAGAACCTGGCGCTGGCGCTGGAACGGCCGCGCATCACGGTGGACCTGCCGGGGCTGACGGTGGGGTATTAGAAGGGGTTCGCCCCGATGGGTTTCGCGCGTTCTGCGCCGGGGCCCTTGTCCCGACAGTTGTCGCGCTGCACCCATCGGCCGCCGCTACCTGATCCCCGCCCGCATGAACGACTGCACGAACTGGCGCTGGAACAGCAGGAACGCGATCAGCAGCGGCGCGGCCGACATCAGCGTGGCGGCGGTGATGACCGACCAGTCGATGCCCTGATCGGTGGACGAGAACACCTGCAGCCCCACCGTCAGCGGGCGCGACTCCACCGAGTTGGTGATGATCAGCGGCCACAGGAAGTTGTTCCAGTGGTGGCTGACCGACACCAGCCCATAGGCCACGTAGATCGGCTTGGCCAGCGGCACGTACACCTTCCACAGGATCTGCAGCGCGTTGGCGCCCTCCATGCGGGCGGCCTCTTCGAGTTCGCGCGGCACGGTCTTGAAGGTCTGGCGCAACAGGAAGATGCCGAAGGCCGAGGCGAAGTACGGCAGGCCGATGGCGAACACCGTGTCGCGGATGCCGAGCTGGCTCATGGAGCGGTAGTTCTCCACCAGCAGCACGTCGGGCATGATCATCAGCTGCAGCAGCACCAGCATGAAGACGAAGTCGCGGCCGCGGAATTCCAGGCGCGCGAACGCATAGCCCGCCAGGGTGGACAGCACCAGCTGCGCGGCCAGCACCATCGTGACGAGCAGGAAGGTGTTGAGGAAGTAGCGCGGGAACGGCGCGGCATGCCAGGCCCGCACGAAGTTGTCCAGCGTCAGCGGCGCGAACAGGTCGAAGCGGGTGGCGTAGGCGGGCGGGTGGAACGCCGCCCACATGGCGTACGCCAGGGGCAGGATCCACAGCAGGCCGAGCGCCCAGGCGCCCAGGGTATCGAGCTTGTCTTTCATTGATAGTGCGTCCTGCGGTCCAGCCAGCGGAACTTGACCAGCGCGGTCAGCGCCAGCACCACCAGCAACACGACGGTCAGCGTGGCGGCGTAAGCCGTGTCCCAGAAACTGAAACCCACCTGGTAGATGTAGTACAGCAGCAGCGTGCTGGCGTTGTCCGGCCCGCCGCGCGTCATGACCACGACGTGGTCCACCAGCCGGAAGGCGTTGATCAGCGCGTTGATGAGCACGAACAGCGTGGTCGGCATCAAGAGCGGCCAGAGGATGCGGCGGAAGTACTGCCAGCGCGAGGCGCCTTCGAGCATGGCGGCTTCGCGCAGCGACGGCGAGACGGTCTGCAAGGCGGCCAGGTAGAAGATCATGAAAAAGCCCGCTTCCTTCCACACGGTCACCAGCATCAGCGCCGGCAGCGCGGTTTCGCGCGAGCCCAGCCAGTTCGGCCCGGGCGTGCCGAAAAGCTGCATCACCTGCGCGATCAGGCCGTACTGCGGGGTGTAGAAGAACAGCCAGATATTGGCCACCGCCACCATCGGCAGCACCGTGGGCGTGAAGTAGGCCATGCGCAGGAACCCGCGCCCGCGCAGGTTGCGGTTGACCCAGAGCGCCATGATCAGCGCGATGCCGATGGAGGTGGGAATGGTGCCCAGCGCGAACCACAGGTTGTTCCACAGGGACTGCCAGAACACCGGATCGTCGCGCATGAGCGCGTAGTTCTCCAGCCCCACGTAGCGCGCCGGACGCGCGCCCTTGGGGGTGGAGAAAAAGCTGTGCCATAGCGTCGCCAGCGCCGGGTAGTGCGTGAACGCGGCGAGCAGCACGATGGCTGGCAGCAGAAGCAGCCAGCCATAAAGCGCATTCAAAGAGCGGCTCATCATGCTTGTCGGTTTACTTGTAGGAACGCAGTATGCGGTCGGCCTCGCGCTGGGCGTCGGTCAGCGCCTGCTGGGGCGTCTTGGAGCCCGTCAGCGCGGCCTGCAGCGCATCGTTGAGCGTCTTGGTGACGCGCTGGTTTTCATGCGTGGAGAACTCGGCCACGCTGACTTCCAGCTGGTCGCGCGCGACCGTGGCGGCCGGCACTTCCTGCGCGTACTTCTTCATCTTCTCGGTTTCCCAGGCGGCCGGGGTCACCGCGACGTAGCCGGTCGCGATGCTCCAGTCGGCGGCGCGTTCGGGCGTGGTGACCCACTGCGCGAACTTGAGCGCGGCCTGCTGCTGCTCCGGCGTGCCGCTCTTGAAGATGTAGAAGTTGCCGCCGCCGGTCGGGCTGCCGCCGCGCTTCTGCTTGGGCATCATGGCGACGCCGAACGGGAAGTCGGCGTTCTTGCGGATGTTGGTCAGGTTGCCGGTGGTGGTCCAGACGATGGCGGCCTTCTTTTCGAGGAAGTCCTTGGGCGTGGTGCCCCAGTCGATGGTGCCGGCCGGCATGATCTTGTGCTTGGCCGACAGGTCGTGCCAGAACTGCGCGGCCTCGACCACCGCCGGCTTGTCCAGGTAGACCTCGTTGCCGGCCTCGTTCATCAGGATCGCGTCGTTCGGCGTGGTCAGCGCCTGGAACAGCCAGTAGGCGAACGCGCCGCCCGAGGGGATCTCGATGCCCCACTGCGTGGTGTTGCCGGCGGCGTCCTGCTTGGTCAGCTTCTTGCCGTACTCGACCAGTTCGGCCCAGGTGGCCGGCGCGCGTTCGGGGTCCAGCCCGGCGGCCTTGAACAGGTCCTTGTTGTAGTACATGACGATGGTCGAGCGCTGGAACGGCACGCCCCAGGTGTGGCCGCCGGTGCGGCTGTTCTGCATGAAGGCGTCATAGAAGCCGCCCAGCCACTTCTTGTCGGCCTCGCTCTTGGCCAGGCTGTCGATCGGGACGATGGCGTCCTCGTCGATCAGCGTGAACATGTCGGTCGACAGCAGCACCGCCAGCTGCGGCGGGGTGCCGCCCTTGAGCGCGGTCAGCGCCTTGGCGATCGAGTCCTGGTAGGAGCCGGCGTAGATCGGCTTGATCCGGATGTTGGGATTTTCCTTCTGGAAGTCCGCCACCATGTCGTCGACGATCTTGGTGATGGGGCCGCCCACGGCGACCGGGTAATAGAACTCGACCTCGACGGGCTTGTTCTGCGCCTGCGCAGGCAGCGAAAGGCAGGCGGCGGCCAGGCTGGCGGCCAGGGTCTTCAGTACGGTGCGTCGCATGTTGGTTTTCCTTTCCTGTGCTGTGTGCGGGCTTGATCTAGTGCCCGACGGTGTTGATGACCGCCGAATCGGCGGCAAAGAAGTGCTGCTGCGCCTGCGGCCAGGACAGGCGCAGGGCTTCGCCGGCGCGCGCGCGCAGATGCCCGCTGACGCGCACGGCCACGCCGCTGGTGTCGCCGACGCGGCACACCACGATGGAGTCCGCGCCGAAGTACTCCACGCTTTCGACGGTGGCGGGGATGCCGCCGTCGTCGATCCGGATGTGTTCGGGCCGCACGCCCAGCTTGGCCGCGCCGGCCGGCGCGCTGGCGATGACCGGGCCGTCGGCGCCGGCGATGACGGTGGCGCCGTTGCCGCTGGCCAGGCCGATCAGGTTCATGGGCGGCGTGCCGATGAAGCGCGCGGCGAATTCGCTGGCCGGGCGCGCGTACAGGCCGTCGGGCGTGTCGTGCTGTTCGATCTGGCCGCCGCGCAGCAGCACCACCTGGTCGGCCATGCTCATGGCCTCGGTCTGGTCGTGCGTGACGTACACCATCGTGATGCCCAGCTCCTGCTGCAGCGCGCGGATCTCGCGGCGCATTTCGTGGCGCAGCTGCGCGTCGAGGTTGGAGAGCGGCTCGTCCATCAGGCAGACCGGGGCTTCGGAGATGACCGCGCGGCCCAGCGCCACGCGCTGCTGCTGGCCGCCGGACAGCTGCGAGGGCTTGCGGTCGAGCAGGTGGTTCAGGCCCAGCAGGCCGGCCACGCGCTGCAGGCGGCGGTCGTAGTCGCGCGCCGGCTCCTTGCGCACCTTCAGGCCGAACAGGATGTTCTCGCGCACCGACAGGTGCGGAAACAGCGCATACGACTGGAACACCATGGAGATGCGGCGCTTGGAAGGCGGCAGCTGGGTCACGTCGCGGTCGCCGATGCGGATGCTGCCCGAGGTGGGCGTGTCCAGCCCGGCGATCATGCGCAGGGTGGTGGACTTTCCGCAGCCCGACGGACCCAGGAGGACCGTGAAGCTGCCGGCGGGAACGGTGAAGCTGACGCCATGGATCGCGGCGGCGGCGCCGTACTGCTTGGTGAGGTTATCCAGAACGATGGATGACATGCTGTCTCGAAGATCCGATAGTTGGATCCGCATTGTTGCCTGCGATGAAATCCTTTTCATTGTGCAGCGCAAACATGACGGATGTATGGCAAGGCGAGGTCCGATAGTCTAGCCGCAGGCCTCAGGCGAATGGGTAAGGTCCGGGGTATTCCCCAATGACGGCGTGGTGCGTGACCAGGTTGCCGCCATGCCACCAGTGCAATTGATAGCCCGGCGGCTCCATGATGTATTGCAGCGTCGGGCGCGGCCCGATCTCCAGCGCGAGCTGGTGCGCGGTGCCCGGACAGGTCGAGGCGATGGTGCCGCCGAAGCGCTGGAATATCGTGCGGTGCAGATGGCCGCAGAGCACGCGTTCCACGTTCGGGAAACGCGCCACGATGCGCTCGAGCTCGGGCGCGCCGGCCAGCAGGCCGATGGCGTCCATGTGCTCGATGCCGGTCAGGAATGGCGGATGGTGCATCAGCACCAGCGTGGGCCGCTGCGGCTGTTCGGCCAGGCGCGTGGCCAGCCAGTCGAGCCGGTCCTGGCACAGTTCGCCGTGGCTCTTCATCGGCACCACGGTGTCCAGCGCCAGCAGGCGCAGCGGATAGCTTTCGATGGCGTACTGGATGAACGGCCCGTCGCCTTGCAGATAGTCGTGGTCGGGAAACGCGGCGCGCAGCTGGGCGCGATCGTCGTGGTTGCCGGGTAGCAGGAAGTACGGAATCTCCAGCGCCTGCAGGTGCTCGCGCAGCGCCTGGTATTCCTGGGGCCGGCCCAGGTCGGTCAGGTCGCCGGTGATGAGCACGCAGTCGGGCCGCGGCGTCAGGGCGTTGAGCGCGCGCACGGCCGGCGCCAGGAAGGCGGCCGGATCGATGATGCCGTAGGCCTTGTCGCCCGGGGTGCGCATGTGCAGGTCGGTAATCTGTGCGATGAGCATGATGCTTGGATATCGAAAGCGTTGAAGTGGCGGCGCCTAGCCGGCGGCCTTGCGCCGCACCGGCGCCGCGGTGCCGCCGACCACGATGCAATGCGGCAGGCGGTCGGATTGCGGCGGTTGTCCGTGGATCTGCGCCAGCAGATTGGAGCAGGCCGCCACGCCGATGCCGTCGCTGGGCTGCGCCACCGTGGTCAGCGGCGGCGTCAGCAAGGCGCCGAAACGCATGCCGTCGAAGCCGCAGACCGAGATGTCGGCCGGCACGGACAGGCCCAGCCCGACCAGGTCGGCGATCACCGCCGTGGCCAGCAGGTCGTTCGAGCAGAACAGGGCGGTGGGCGCCTGCTTGCCGCGCAGCGCGGCCTTGAGGGCATCGGCGTCGCTGCCGGTGTGCGAACTCATGGAGATGTGCTGGATGGCATCCAGGCCCAGGCGCTTGGCGCAGGCGCGCGCGCCGGTCAGGCGGCGGCGCGCGCGGTCGGAGGCGGTCAGCGGCCCGGTGACCAGCGCGATGCGGCGATGGCCCAGCGCCGCCAGATGGGCCACCATGTCGCTGGCGGCGGCGCGGTTGTCCACCGAGGCATAGGGATGAGCGGCCGATTCGTTGTAGACCAGCACATAGGGAATGCCGGCGCTGTCCAGGTCGTCCAGCGTCGCGCTCTTGGCCACGTCGGCGACCGTCAGGATCAGCCCGTCGACCTGGTGGTCCATCAGGCCCTGGACCGCGGCCGATTCGACCGCCGGATCGTAGCCGGTGGCCGTCAGCATCACGCTGTAGCCCGATTCGCGCGCGCGGCGCTCGGCGCCTTCGAAGCATTCTGCGAACACCGGGTTGGACAGCGTGGGCAGGATCAGCCCGATGGTGCGCGTGCTGCCCGAGCGCAGGCTGCGGCCCACGCGGTTGGGGCGAAAGCCCGCGCGCTTGGCGACGCTGCGGATATGGGCCAGCGTGTCGGGATGCACGATGTCCGGCTGGTTGAAGGCGCGCGACACCGTGGCCGGCGAAACCCCGGCCTTGCGGGCCACTTCAATGATGGAGAATCGGGGCGACGGGCGCGATGCCATGCGGAATTGCTGTCGGGTCGTGAAAACGATTTCATCTTACTAGACAAATATGACCTTTGTATTGCACGGGTTTGCGCTATGCTGGTGCCGACGCAACAGAAAAGCCAAGGCGCGACGCGCGGTTTCCGTGGAGAAAAGCGGTGATTTCCGTGTTTTTCCCAATTGACGCGTGGTGGACATTGGCAGCAGTCGGTTGGTCCGAAATGCGCGGCGGAATTTACCCGCCGCGTCTTCCGGCGAACCCCCGGTCAAGGGGACCGGGTGCGTCGCTCAGCCGCCGCGCGCCATGCGCGGCGCCGGTAAAGAGGAAAGGACCATGTCTATAGCCTTGAACAAGCTTGGCGCGCTCGAAGCCGCGCGCAAGCTGCAACGGCGCGAACTGACCGCGGAGCAGCTCGTGCGCGCTTGCTTCGCGCGCATCGAGCAGCGCGAGAACACCGTGCATGCCTGGACCGCGCTGCAAAAGCAGGCTGCGCTGGAACGCGCGCAGACGCTGGACCGCGGCGCGCTGCGCGGCCCGCTGCATGGCCTGCCCATCGGCGTCAAGGACCTGTTCGACACCGCGGACCTGCCCACCCGCTACGGCTCGCCCATCTACGAACGCCACCGCCCGGGCCTGGACGCGGCCAGCGTGGCGCAGTGCCGCGAGGCCGGCGCGATCGTGATCGGCAAGACCGTGACCACCGAATTCGCCACCTACCATGCCGGCCCCACGCGCAATCCGCGCAACGAGGCCTACACGCCGGGCGGCTCCTCCAGCGGCTCGGCGGCCGCGGTGGCCGACGACATGGTGCCATTCGCGCTGGGCACGCAGACCGCGGGCTCCATCATCCGCCCCGCCTCCTATTGCGGCGTGGTCGGCTACAAGCCCACCTTCGGCAGCATTTCGCGCGCGGGGGTCAAGAGCGTGGCCGAGTCGCTGGACACGGTCGGCGGCTTCGCGCGTTCGGTGCCGGACGTGGCGCTGTTCGCCTCGGTCCTGATGCGCGACCCGCGCATGCTGGACCTGTCGTACGACGGCAAGCCGCGCATCGGCATGTTCCGCACCCTGCAGTGGCGCCATGCCCAGTCCGAGACCAAGGAGGCCTTCGCGCAGGCGGCGGCCATCCTGTCGCGCGCCGGCGCCGTGGTGGAAGAAGTGCCGCAGCCGCAGGAACACTGCGCGCTGGTGCAGCTGCACGCGGACATCATGGCGTTCGAGCTGTCGCAGGCGCTGGCCTACGAGCGCATCGAGCACATGGGCCAGCTCAGCACCAAGCTGCAGGCCATCATCGAGGCGGGCATGCGCATCGGGGCCGAAGAACACCAGCAGAACCTGGCCCGCGCCGCCGAGCCGCGCGCGCGCGTGGACTCGTGGCTCGACACGTACGACGTGCTGATCGCGCCCAGCGCGGCCGGCGAAGCGCCCTTCGCGGACCTGGGCACGGGCGATCCGCAGTTCTCGCGGGCCTGGACGCTGTTCGGCCTGCCCTGCCTGAACCTGCCGTTCGCCACCGGCCCGCAGGGCCTGCCGGTGGGCCTGCAGCTGATCGGCAAGCGCCACGGCGACCACGCCATGCTGGCCATCGCGGCCTGGGTGCATCAGCGCCTGCTGGCCGCCAACTCGCCCGACATCGGCGCATCCGACATGTGGCCGCGCGGCTGACGCCGCCCGGAAACAAAAAGCCCGCCGGGTAGCGGCGGGCTGCTTTCATGCCGGGTCGCGGATCACGCGGTCTCGGCAGTCTCTTGCTCGGTGGTGGTCACGGCGCCGGCGTTGATGTGGCGGTTGACGGCGCTCAGCACGGCCTGGAACGAGGCCGTCACGATGTCGCGGTCGATGCCCACGCCGAAGCCCGTGCCGGAATCGCCCACGCGCAGCTCCACGTAGGACGCGGCGCGGGTGTCGGTGCCGGTGCCGATGGCGTGCTCATGGTAGTCCATGATGCGCACCGGCACGTCCAGCGCCGCCACGAAAGCCGAGATGGCGCCGTCGCCCTTGCCGGTGACGACGCGGCGTTCGCCGTTGTATTCCAGTTCGGCCTCGATGCTGAAATGCTGGCCTTCGCCGGCGGCCGGGTTGCCGTCGATGCGGTGGCGCACCAGCTTCCAGGGCGCCTTCTGCTCCAGGTATTCGCGGCTGAAGATGGTGTGCACGTCGTCGGCGGTGACCTCGCGGCCGGTCTCGTCGGTCACGCGCTGGATGGCGCGGCTGAATTCGATCTGCAGGCGGCGCGGCAACACCAGGCCGTGCTCCTGTTCGAGCAGGTACGACACGCCGCCCTTGCCCGACTGGCTGTTGACGCGGATCACCGCGTCGTAGCTGCGGCCCAGGTCGGCCGGGTCGATCGGGAGGTACGGCACTTCCCACACGGCGTCGGGCTGCTGCTGGGCGAAGCCCTTCTTGATGGCGTCCTGGTGCGAGCCGGAGAACGCGGTGAAGACCAGGTCGCCGGCGTACGGATGGCGCGGGTGCACCGGCAGCTGATTGCAGTACTCGGCGCAGCGGCGCACTTCGTCGATGTCCGAGAAATCCAGGCCCGGATGCACGCCCTGGGTATAGAGGTTCAGCGCCAGCGTGACGAGGTCGACGTTGCCGGTGCGCTCGCCGCTGCCGAACAGGCAGCCTTCGATGCGGTCGGCGCCGGCCATCACGGCGAATTCGGCGGCGGCCACGGCGGTGCCGCGGTCGTTATGCGGGTGCACGCTGAGCACGATGCTGTCGCGGCGCGCCAGGTTCTTGTGCATCCACTCGATCTGGTCGGCGTACATGTTCGGCGTGGTGGCCTCGATGGTGGCCGGCAGGTTCAGCACCATCTTGCAGTCCGGCGTGGGCTCCCATACGTCGGCCACGGCGTTGGAGACTTCCAGCGCGAATTCGGGTTCGGTCGTGCTGAACACTTCCGGCGAGTACTGGTAGCGCCACTTGGTCTCGGGATGCCGGGCCATGTACTGCTTGACCAGGCGCGTGCCGGTCGTGGCGATGTTCTTGATCTCGTCCTTGCTCATGTTGAACACGACCTTGCGGAACGCCGGCGCGCAGGCGTTGTACAAGTGGACGATGGCCTGCTTGGCGCCGGCGGCCGATTCCACCGTGCGGCTGATCAGGTCTTCGCGCGACTGCGTCAGCACGATGATGGTGACGTCGTCGGGAATGCGCTTTTCGTCGATGAGCTTGCGCACGAAGTCGAAGTCGGTCTGCGAGGCCGACGGGAAGCCCACTTCGATTTCCTTGAAGCCGATCTTCACCAGCTGTTCGAAGAAGCGGAGCTTGCGCTCGACGCTCATGGGCTCGATCAGGGCCTGGTTGCCGTCGCGCAGGTCCGTGCTCATCCAGATCGGCGCGGCGGTGATGCGGCGGCTGGGCCAGGTGCGCTCCGAGAAATCGCGGGCAAACGGCGTGAACGGGACGTACTTGGTGGCGGGGTTGGCAAGCATCATGACTACACCTCGATCGGTTTCTTTTGAATCCCTATCCGGAGTCGTTCCGGAAGCTGCGCGGCCGGTTTGCGGCGTGCTGCGCGGGTTTGCCTTGACGGGTTCACCGTCGTCGTCTGGCTGGATTCAGAGATAAAAGGGAAAAATCGCGTGTGGCAAGCGTGGCTGCCGAGCTACCACGGGGACACTAGGCCCGGCAACCGATCGGTAGGTATAGCGATAGCGCGATGGAGGAGGTGCGAGCGCGCAGGCCGGCAACCGGAGCGTTAAAGCGTCCGATAGCAATCGCGAGGGGGTTGCGGTAAGCGGCCATAGGTTGCTAGTCAAACATATTTTTTCGTGCAGCGCAAACAAAATACGATGAAAAAGCCGGGGACGGATGGCTCCCCGGCTTTTTGCGCGGCCGTTTATTGCGTCTGCATGTGGCCGTTCTGCACGACCTTGCCCAGGCGTTCGCGTTCGTTGGCGGCGAATTCGGCGAAGCTGGCGCGCGAGCCGCCGCCGGGCTCGATGCTGCTCTGGCGCAGCGCGTCCCGCACCTCGGCCGTCTGCAGCGATTTGTCCACCGCGGCGTTCATGCGGTCCAGCACGTCGGCGGGCGTGCCGGCCGGGGCGAACAGGCCGGCCCAGTGGCCGATGCGCACGCCCGGAAAGCCTTGCTCGGCCGTCGTCGGGATGTCCGGCGCGCTGGCCATGCGCTTGTCCCAGGTGGTGGCCAGGGCCTTGAGCTTGCCGCTCTGGATCAGCGGCAGCGTGACGATACTGGCCTCCGAGGTCGCGTCGACCTGGTTGCCGACCACCGCGGTCACGCCCTCCGAGCCGCTCTTGTAGGCGATGGGCTCGACCGGCAGGCCCGAGGCTTCCTTGAGCATTTCCGCGACGAAATGCGGCGTGCTGCCGTTGCCCGCGGTCGAGAACGTGATGCGGTCGGTCCTGGCCTGCTTGGCGCGGGCCACGAAGTCCTTGAGGTCCTTGGCCGGATTGGACGGGTTGGCGACGATGACCGAGGGCGTGATCGACAGCAGCGCGACCGGGGTCAGCATGTCGTCCTTGTAGGGCTGGTCTGAGCGGATCAGGCTGTTGGTGACGGTGCCGTTGCTGCCCACCAGGTAGGTGTAGCCATCGGCCGGGCTGCGCGCCACGTGCGCCGCCCCGATCACGCCGCCGGCGCCGGGCCGGTTCTCGACGATCACGGGCTGGCCCAGTTGGGACCCGACCGCCTTGGCGATGATGCGCGCGACCAGGTCATTGGCGCCGCCCGCCGTGAACGGGGCGACGAAAGTGATCGGTTTGTCGGGCCATTCGGCGGCTCCGGCGGCGCCGCAGGCAAAGGCGGCCGAGCAGGCCAGCAGCAGGCCGGCGGCGTACCGGCTGGGAGAGAAATGCATGAAAAAAACTCCAGGGGGCGGGCCGCGCATCCGGCAGGTCTGCGCTGCCGGTCGGTTGGAGTCGATGCGAAGGCGGCCGGCGGTTATGCGAGCCTGGAGTCCGAGTATAGGAGCGGCCGGCTGGCGGCTGCCTGAAACGAACAGGCCGCCCGTGGGCGGCCTGCGCGGCTTCAGTCGGCGGGGCCGCCGATGCGCGGTTCGACGTAGTGGTCGGTGCGCGGCTGGCGGCGGATTTCGCCGGGATCGCGGCCGGCGGCCGCCGCCGGATTGTCCAGGATAGCGGCCTGGTCGGCCACCATCGCGATCTTGTCGATGCGGCGGTGGCGCAGTTCGGACAGCGAGCGGCGCAGGTCGCCGACGGTGAACGGTTCCTGGCGGTCGCCCCAGGTCCAGCGCAGCACGCCCAGGGATTCATCCGAGAGCTGCGGCGCCAGGCCGGCCAGCACGTCGGTGTCCACCGGCGTGGCGCTGCCGGCGGCCAGGCTGGCGGACAGCCAGGCGCGGACGGTGAAAAATACAATCAGAGACCAGATGGCGGCGACGGCCCACCAGAGGTAGGGGTTGACCTTCTGCACCATGTCCACGGTCGGCTGGCCCAGGCTGTGCAGGAAGTCATAGTTCATGCTGCGGCCGAATGCCAGTATCCACTGGGCGACCAGATACCAGATGACGAGGGCGACGGCGATGACGATCGCACGCACTATGAGTCGGGGTAGCGCCAGTTTGAGCAGGGTCTGGCCGATCAGGCGGCAGTCCTGGCGGACGCTTGCGGGCGAAGTCAGATTCATCATGCAAAATATTGTACCTATGACCCGTCCTATTTTAGAACTGCGACCCGGCCAGCATCTGACGCTGACGCCACAGCTGCAGCAATCCATAAGGTTGCTGCAGCTGTCCACGCTCGAGCTCGAAGCCGAGATTTCGCAGGTGCTCGCGGAAAACCCCTTGCTGGAACGCGACGAGGACCCCCAGCCGGCCGAAGCGCAGGCCGAGTCCGAGCGCGAGTCCTCCGTGCAGGACGAAGAGCCGCCGCTCGAACGCGAAACGCCGGCCGAGGAAATGCCCGGCTCGGGCGGCGTCTATCCGGACGAGGACTCCTCCATGCCCGAGGCGGCCCGGCCCGACACGCTGCGCGAATACCTGCTGGGCCAGCTGGTCCTGACCCGGGCGCAGGCCCGCGACGTGGCGCTGGCGGGGCTGCTGATCGACGAGCTGGACGAAAACGGCTATCTGGGCTCGCCGCTGGAGGAGATCCTGGGCTGGCTGCCGGTCGAAATGGAGCCCGACCTCGACGAGCTGAAGGCCGCGCTGTCGCTGCTGCAATCGTTCGATCCGCCCGGCATCGGTGCGCGCGACATGGCCGAATGCCTGCTGTTGCAACTGCGCAACCCCGATCTCGCCTGCCTGCCCGAGGCGGCCGACGCTGCCGTGCTGGACTGTGCGCGGCAAATCTGCGCGCAGCACCTGGCGCTGTTGGCTACCGGCAACACCGCCCGGCTGTGCGCCGCCGTGGGCTGCGACGAAGCCACGGTGCGCGCCGCGCATGCCCTGATCCTGCGGCTCGAACCCCGTCCCGGACGGGCCTGGACCGTGCCCGCCGCCGACTACGCGGTGCCCGACGTCATCGTGCGCAAGACCCGCCGCGGCTGGCAGGCCACCCTGAACAGCGCCGCCGTGCCGCGGCTGCAGATCAACGGGCTGTACGCCCAGATGCTGGGCAACCAGAAGGAATCGGCGCACGCCGGCCTGCAGGCCCAGCTGCAGCAGGCCCGCTGGATGATCCGCAACGTGGAGCAGCGCTTCGACACCATCCTGCGGGTGGCCCAGGCCATCGTGGAGCACCAGACCGCGTTCTTCAGCCAGGGGCCGGGCGCCATGCGGCCGCTCATCCTGAAGGACATCGCGGGCGAGCTGGGCTTGCATGAATCCACGATTTCACGCGCCACAACACAGAAGTACATGCTCACTCCGTTTGGCACGCTGGAACTCAAGCGCTTCTTCGGCACGGGCGTGGCCACCGAGGGCGGGGACACCGCCTCGGCCACCGCGGTGCAGACCTTCATCCGCCAGATGGTGGCCGAGGAAAACCGCGCCAAGCCTTTGTCCGACAGCCAGATCACCCAAAAACTGGCCGATCAGGGGATCGTCATCGCCCGCCGCACGGTGGCAAAGTACCGCGAGGCGCTGCGGATCGCGCCGGCCGCGCTGCGCAAGGCCCAGGCCGCCGCCCGCTGAAATCAGGGACGGATAAATTCGAATTCGTCCCTGATTTCAAGCACTTGCGTGACACTTTGGTTGCAAATTTATTTACGCCTGGGACTTGTCAGTTATTGAATAATTTTCGATAATTATTCTCATGTACATTTGCGTATGTAATGCCATCACCGAACGCCAAGTCCGCGCCAGCGTGGACGCCGGCGCGACGACGCTTTCCGACCTGCAATTCGAGCTGGGCGTGGCCACGTGCTGCGGCTGCTGCGCGGCGACCGCCGCCGAATACCTGCCGGGCGGCCGCTGCTCCAGCGTGTGCGACGTGCGCTCGATTGCCGTTCCGGTCAATCCGCCGGCCACCGTGGCCGAACCGGGCGCGCCCGCTGCCAACAGCAGCTTCCCCATCGCGCTCGTCGCCACGGCTTAAACGGCGGATTCCTCTCCCGGCTCGCTGCTAGCTTGCGGCGGGCCGCGTCATTTCCTTCTCGCAAAACTCCTCGATCACCGTCGCCAGCCGGCGCACCGGCGCGCGTCCCGCGTCGGGCACGCACAGCGCCAGTTCGGTCGGCGGCACGCCGGGCAGCTCCGCATCGACGATGTGGTGGCCCGGCACGATGCAGCGCCGCTCCAGCAAGGCGATCCCCAGCCCGCCCTTCAGCGCCGCCTGCAGGCCCAGGAGATTCGGGCTTTCGTAGGCGATGCGCCAATGTCGGCCCGCGGCCTCCAGCGCGTGGATCGCCCGGTTGCGATAGATGCAGCCCTGCGGGAAAGCCACCAGCGGCACCGGCTCGTCGGTCGCCGGCGCCTGCGGCGTCCCGCCGATCCAGTGCAGATGTTCGGTCCAGGCCGCCGCGGCGCGGCCGACGCCGGGCTCGCGCTTGACCAGCGCCACGTCCAGGTCGCCGCGTTCCAGGCCGCGCACGAGCGCGGCGGTCAGGTCGCAGCGCACCGACAGCCGCACGCCGGGCTGCGAACGCGCGAATTCCGAAATCACGGCGGCCAGTGAGTCGGCGGCGAAGTCGTCGGGGATGCCCAGCCGGATCACGTCCACGCGCTTGCGGCCGCTGACCGCCTCGCGCACCTCGGTCGATAGCGCCAGCATGCGCCGGGCGTAGCCCAGCAGGCGCTCGCCGTCCTCGGTCAGCGAGACCTGCCGGCCTTCGCGCACGAACAGGGCGCAGTCCAGCGATTCCTCCAGCTTGCGGATCTGCTGGCTGACGGTGGACTGGCTGCGGTGCACGCGCTCGCCGGCCGCGGTAAAGCCGCCGGCGTCGACCACCGACACGAAACTATGGAGCAGATCGAGATCCATTGGCGCACCCGAAGCATCTGATTTTCAAATACTTTCGATCCGAATAAAGAGTTTGTCAATGGATCGGCCGCCGCGCAGAATCGCTCCATCGTTCGCGCTATTTCGGATCTCCCATGAAGGCCGTCTCCACCTTGTCCTCCAACGCCCTGCCCGCCGCGCCGGGCCTGAGCTGGCTGCCCATCGCGGCGTTCTGCCTGCTCTGGAGCTCGGCCTTCGCGGCCGCCAAGATCGCGGTGCGCGACTGTCCGCCGCTGACCTTGCTGACCCTGCGCTTCCTGATCGCCGGCGCGCTGATGCTGGGCCTGGCCGCGGCGGGCGGGCGCTGGCGGCTGCCGCCGGCGCGCGACCTGGCGGTCCTGGTGCTGCTGGGCGTGCTGAACAACGCCCTGTACCTGGGGCTGAGCTGGTCGGGCATGACCACGGTGTCCTCGGCCTTCACCGCCGTGCTGATCAGCACCAATCCGCTGCTCATCGGCGTGCTGGCCGGGCCGGTGCTGGGCGAGCGGCTGGGCTGGCGCAAGCTGGCCGGCCTGTGCCTGGGGCTGGCCGGCGTGGCGCTGGTGCTGCGCTCGCGGCTGTCGGGCATGCAGGAGGACCTGCACGGCACTTTACTGGTCACCGGCGGGCTGGCGGCGCTGGTGGCCGGCACGCTGCTCTACAAGCGCCTTGCGCCCGCCACCGGTCTGTGGACCTCGACCGGCATCCAGTCGCTGGCCGGCGCGGCCGCGCTGCTGCCGTTCGCGCTGGCCAGCGAGAGCCTGGGCGACGCGCACCTGACGGCCAGCCTCTTCTGGAGCATGGCCTACATGATCGTCGCCGTGTCGATGGGCGGCTACTACCTGTGGTTCATGATATTGGGGCGCGCCAGCGCCACCTCGGCCAGCGCGCTGCATTTCCTGATGCCGCCGCTGGGCCTGCTGTTCGGCTGGCTGGTGCTGGGCGAAGCGGTGTCGTGGCTGGACCTGCTGGGCATCGTGCCGATCGCCTTCGGCATCTGGCTGGCGACGCGGCGCGCCGGCTGAATTCCGCAGTGGCCGACCCGTATTCCGCGGGCCGCCAAGCCGCACGCATACTCATTCTCATTGGCCTATCGCTTTATGGTCGTGCTCCTAAAGCGGTTTACCAAATGCAGGGCAAAGGTAGCTTTGGCCACGTCACAAATGGTAGTCTGCCGGGGTTGCGTACGCGCGGCATCGTGCGCTCCTTTGTCGCGATGCATTCGCGTCGCGCCTGACTGCAAGGAGTCCATCATGAAAGGCGATAAAACCGTCATCCAGTTTCTGAACAAGCAACTCACCAACGAGCTGACGGCCATCAACCAGTATTTCCTGCATGCCCGCATGTTGAACCACTGGGGTTTCGACAAGCTGGGCAAGCACGAGTACGAAGAATCCATAGGCGAGATGAAGCATGCCGATCGTCTGATCGAACGCATCTTCATGCTGGACGGCCTGCCCAATCTGCAAGACCTGCACAAGCTGCTGATCGGTGAGGACGTGCCCGAGCTGCTGGCCTGTGACCTCAAGCTCGAACAGGCCGCCCAGGCCACCGTCAAGGAAGCGATCGCCCATTGCGAGTCGGTTCGCGACTACGTTTCTCGCGACCTGTTCCAGGACATCCTGGACGACACCGAAGAGCACATCGACTACCTGGAAACGCAGATCGAGCTGGTCGACAAGGTCGGCCTGCAGAACTACCTGCAGAGCCAGATGTCCGTGCCGGAATGATCGCCGCTCGCGGATAAGAAAATGGCGCCCGGTGGGCGCCATTTTTCATGGAGGGTCGGGTTCGCGCCGTCAGGGGCGGGCCGGGCATTCGGCCATGGTGCCCCAGGCGCGGTTGGGTCCGCAGTACTTGTTGCGCGCGGCCCAGGAACAGGAGGGGCGCTCGAAGAAGCCCTGGGTGGCGCAGTGCGCCAGTTCGCGCTTGAGGGCGTCCTGCCAGCCCGGCGCGCCGGGCGCCTGCGAGGAATTCGGCGGCGGGGGCGCCTGCACCATCTGGGTCGTGCCGTAGCCGCCGGCCTGCATCTGGCCGCCGTTGATGGCGGCGGAGGTGCCGGGGGCCTGCAGGTCCAGCGTGCTGACGTCCGACGGACCCGAGGGCAGCGGCACCTGCGAGTTCGCGGCGATTTCGCGGGCCTGTTCGGGGCTGATGCGCTCGCGCGAGATCTTCACGGAAGGATCGCTCACGCTGTCGAACAGCGACACCGTGTTGACCTGCCACTGCCGGTCGGCGGGCTTGTCCGGCACGCCCAGCGTGCCGTCGATGCGGGGCTGGGGCGGCTGCGCCACGTAGGGACGGCCATTGGCGTCCAGCACCGGCTGCTGCGAGGCCAGGGTGTCCTGGCCAGGAGCGGGCGCGGCGGTCGGCGCATGCGCCACCAGCCAGTCACCCAGTTGTATGCCGCCCCAGGCGGACGCGCCGAGCGCGACCAGGAGCGTTGCGAATAAAAAACGCCAAGACATTGCTACCCTCATCTGCCATGCGGAACCCCAACGGGCCTACGCTTTGTCTCCGAAAACCTTGCCGCCGTGCTCGCGCATGGCGTGGAATTTCACATCGGGATACAGTTCTTCGGCAACGCGCAATTGCGCGGGAGAACCGATCAAAAACGCCGCCGCATCCACCACATCATAGGCGATATGGGCTGCATTGGCATCCATGAACTTGCGCAGCGCCTTGGGGTTTTCAGAAGTAATCCAACGTGCCATTGTGTAGCGCGACGGCAGCATCCGGGCCTCCACGCCATACTCGGTCTTGAGGCGGTGGGCCACCACTTCGAACTGCAGCTGGCCGACCGCGCCCAGCAGCAGCGCGCCGCCGGCGGCCTCGGGCCGGAACACCTGGATGGCGCCTTCCTCGCCCAGCTGCGTCAGGCCGGTGCGCAGCTGCTTGGTGCGCAGCGGGTCCTTCACTTCCACCGCCTGGAACAGTTCCGGCGCGAAGAACGGCAGGCCGGTGAACTGCAGCGTCTCGCCCTCGGTCAGCACGTCGCCCAGCTGCAGCACGCCGTGGTTGGGAATGCCGATCACGTCGCCGGCATAGGCCTCGTCCAGCAGTTCGCGCCGCTGCGACAGGAAGGACACGACGTTGTTGGGCCGCATTTCCTTGTTGGTGCGCGCGACCTTCAGGCGCATGCCGCGCTCGAAGCGGCCGGAGCTGACGCGCACGAACGCCACGCGGTCGCGGTGCGCCGGGTCCATGTTGGCCTGCACCTTGAACACCACGCCGGTGAACTTGGGTTCTTCGGGCTGCACCTCGCGCTGCAGGGCCGTGCGCGGGCCCGGGGGCGGCGCCTGGTCGACCAGGGCGTCCAGCACTTCCTGCACGCCGAAGTTGTTGATGGCCGAGCCGAAGAACACCGGGGTCTGCTTGCCGGCCAGGAACTGGTCGCGGTCGAAGGCCGGCGCGGCTTCGTTGATGAGTTCGATCTCGCCGCTGGCCTGCTCGAAGGCCGAGCCGAAGCGCCGCGCGATCTCGGGATTGGTCAGGCCTTCGATGAAGTCGTCGTTGTCCGAGCGGCGCTCCTGGCCGGGGCGGAACACGCGCATGCGGTCGCGGCGGATGTCGAACACGCCGCCGAAGGCCTTGCCCATGCCCACCGGCCACGAGAACGGCACCGCGTCCATGCCCAGGTGGCCTTCGATCTCGGACAGCAGTTCCAGCGGCTCGCGCACCTCGCGGTCCATCTTGTTGATGAAGGTGATGATGGGCGTGTTGCGGGCGCGGCAGACCTGCAGCAGGCGGATGGTCTGCGGCTCGACGCCGTTGGCCGCGTCGATCACCATCAGCGCGGCGTCCACCGCCGTCAGCACGCGGTAGGTGTCTTCGGAGAAGTCCTGGTGGCCCGGGGTGTCGAGCAGGTTGATGACGCAGTCGCGGTACTCCATCTGCATCACCGAGGACGCCACGGAAATGCCGCGCTGCTTTTCGATCTCCATCCAGTCCGAAGAAGCGTGGCGCGAGGCCTTGCGCGCCTTGACGCTGCCGGCGATCTGGATCGCGCCTGCGAACAGCAGCAGCTTTTCGGTCAGTGTGGTCTTGCCTGCGTCAGGGTGGGAAATGATGGCGAACGTACGGCGCCGCGCAACTTCTTGGGTGATGTTCATGATCGGTGGATTTTACTCAGCGCCGTTGCATCGCCCGGCGCGGTCCGGTATCGGGCACGAAAGCGCGCGGGGCATGCGCCGTCGCCGGCGCATGCCCCGCGCAAGGGTTCAGGAATGGCGGCGGAACGAGGCCAGGAACACGCCGGCCAGGATGAACAGCGAGCCGAAGGTTCGGTTCATCCAGCGGATGTGCTTGGCGTCGCGCAGCATGCGCAGCACGCGCGCCGCCAGCAGCGTGTACACGCCCATCGCCACCAGGTCGGTGAACGCCAGCGTGGCCGCCAGCGCCGCGTACTGCGGCGTCAGCGGCAGCGCGGTGTCGACGAACTGCGGCACCACGGCCAGCAGGAACACCGTGCCCTTGGGGTTCATGGTGTTGATCAGGAAGCCGCGCAGCACCAGCTCACGCACCGAGGCCAGCTTGGGGTCGCCGGCGTCGACCGTGACCGGCGCCGCGTCGGTGCGGATCTGGCGCACGCCCAGGTAGATCAGGTAGGCCACGCCCAGGTACTTGACGACGTTGAAGGCCATCTCGGAGGTGGCCAGCACCGCGCCCAGGCCCACGGCCACGACCACGAACTGGAACAGGATGCCCATGATCAGGCCGGCCGTGTTCCAGTAGCCGCGCGCGAACCCGTACTTCAGCCCGGAAGACATGGCCGAGATCGCGCCCGCGCCGGGCGAGAACGAAATGGCCCAGGAGGCCAGGAAAAACGTCAACCAGGTGGATAAGGGCATGGCGCGGGTCCGTGATCGCGGTTCTGGGGTTGCCGGTGATATTACTTGCTCAGCAGCGCGGCGCGCGCGGGGCGTCCCGCGCCGCCATTGCCGGCCGGACGGGCGGCGCCTTCCGGACGGCGATGGTTCTGCTGCGGGCGGTTTTCGTTGCGGCCGGCGTGGGCCGGGCGGTCGGCGGGCTTGCCGTCGCGCGGGGCGTGGCTGGCGCGGCCTTCGCCGGCGCGGGCCGGCGCCGGCGCGCGGCCGCCGGCGGCCGAGCGGGGCTGGCCCTGGGCCGGACGTCCGCGCCCGCCATTGGCGTTGCCGCCGCGGCCGTTGCGATTGCCGCCGCGCGGGCTGCGGTTGTCTTCCTCGCGCTCCTGGCGCTCGTAGGCGGCGGCGCTGGTGGCGGGCGGGGTCCAGCCTTCGACCGGCTTGCGCTCGATGGTCTTCTTGATCAGGCGCTCGATGTCCTTGAGCAGCTTGATTTCGCTATTGTCGACCAGCGAGACCGCGGCGCCGGTGGCGCCGGCGCGGCCGGTGCGGCCGATGCGGTGCACGTAGTCCTCGGGCACGTTGGGCAGCTCGAAGTTCACCACCTGGGGCAGCTGGTCGATGTCCAGGCCGCGCGCGGCGATGTCGGTGGCCACCAGCACCGCCACGGAGCTGTCCTTGAAGCCGGCCAGCGCGCGGGTGCGGGCCGACTGGCTCTTGTTGCCGTGGATGGCGGCGGCGGTCAGGCCGTCCTTGACCAGCTTTTCGGCCAGGCGGTTGGCGCCGTGCTTGGTGCGCGTGAACACCAGCACCTGGTGCCAGCCGCTTTCGCGGATGATGTGGCTGAGCAGGTCGCGCTTGTGGTGCTGTTCCACCATGTGCACGGTCTGGGTGACCAGCTCGGTGGCGGTGTTGCGCGGGGTCACGGAGACCTCGCCGGGATTGTTCAGCACGCCGCGCGCCAGGGTGCGGATGTCGTCGGAGAAGGTGGCCGAGAACAGCAGGTTCTGGCGCTGCTTGGGCAGCAGCGCGAGGATCTTGCGGATATCGCGGATGAAGCCCATGTCCAGCATGCGGTCGGCTTCGTCCAGCACCAGGATCTCGACGCCGGACAGGTCGATGGTTTTCTGGCCGCAGTGGTCCAGCAGGCGGCCGGGCGTGGCCACCAGGATGTCCAGCGGCTTTCTCAGCGCGGAGATCTGCGGGTTGATATTGACGCCGCCGAACATCACCATGGACGTCAGCGACGTGTACTTGCCGTAGGTCTGCACCGATTCCGCGACCTGCGCGGTCAGTTCGCGCGTCGGGGTCAGGATCAGGCAGCGCGGGCGGCCGGGCTTTCTCTGTTCGGGTTTTTTCTGCATCAGCAGATGCAGGATGGGCAGCGTGAAGCCGGCGGTCTTGCCGGTGCCCGTCTGGGCGGCGGCCAGCAGGTCGCCGCCTTTGAGCACCTGCGGAATGGCCTGGGCCTGAATGGGAGTGGGCGCGGTATAGCCGGTCTCGGCGATGGCACGCAACAGGGAATCAGCCAGCCCGAGGTCGGCGAAAGGGAAAGAGGTAGTCAAGACAACTCCAACGGCAGCCCGTCGCTCAAGTTGAGAGACTCCAATCCAGGCGGACGAACAAGGAGAAAAGGGAAGCGCCCTGATGGGCGAGGCTTGGCAGCGAAGGGCCTAGCGGACGTGTGCAGATTGGCAAAACACACGCAACGATTGTAGCCGATGTGGCGCTGCAGCACCGGTTCACGGGGGCGGATGCGTATCACCAGGTAACAAATAGCAGCGCCTGTGCACCAAATAAGTGTTTTCCCTAGGCTCCACTCCCTATAATCCGTGCGCTTTCCTCCATATTTGAAGAACAAAGGGTTGTTATGAAGAAATCGGCAGTAGTGGGCGTGGTCGTCGCGCTGGGCGCGGTCTGGACCGGCACGGCGTGGTACACGGGCCAGAAGGCCGAGGCCTTCGTCAAGCAATCGGTCGAGCAGGCCAACGTCGAACTGCAGAAATTCGGCGAGAAGTGGGGCGTGGCCGCCGTGGTCGAGCTGGTGTCGTTCGAGCGCGGCGTATTCTCGTCGACCGAGCGCTACCGCGTGAAGATCACCGAGCCCGCGGCCGACGGCAAGCCGGCCCAGGAACATGAAATCCAGTTCGTCGAGCACCTGGACCACGGCCCGTTCCCGCTGTCGAACCTGAAGTCCGGCTCCTTCGCCCCGGCCATGGTGGCCAGCCGCTTCCAGCTCGAAGAAACGCCCGCCGTCAAGGATTGGTTCGCCGCCACCAAGGGCGTCGTGCCGCTGTCGGGCGCCTACAGCGTCAGCTACGCCAGGAACGTCGCCGGCACGTTCGACATGGCGCCGGTCGAGTTCGCCAAGGACGACACCAGCCTGTCGTTCTCGGGCATGAAGGGCGACGTCACCTACGCCACCGACAGCAAGCACGGCACCATCGCGCTGGCCGCCGAAAGCCTGGTGGCCGCCGGCCCGGCCTCCGAGGACAGCGACATCGAGCGCATGGCCCTGCAGGGCCTGACGCTGACCAGCGACATGACGCCCGGCAAGAACGACATGTATGTGGGCAGCCAGAAGCTGGGCATCAAGAACTGGACCATCACGTCCAAGGAAAAGCCGCCGGTCCAGCTCAAGGACACCAGCATGGCCGTCGACATGACCGAAGCCGACGCCACCGTGGGCGCCAAGATGGTGCTCGACCTGGGCATGATCAACATCCAGGAAAAGGACATGGCCGGCGCCAAGCTGGTCATCGACGCCCAGCGCCTGGACGCCAAGGCGTTCAAGGCCATCAACGACGTCTACGAAGCCGCTTCGCGCCGCATGCTGCAAAGCGATGACGAAGAGCAGACGCCCGAGTTCACCGATGAAGAGAAGCAGGTGCTCAAGACCAACGTCGAACTGCTGCTGGCCGGCAACCCGACGCTGAACGTGGCGCCGCTGGAAGTGCGCACCGCCAACGGCACCTCGACCTTCACGCTGGACCTGGACCTGACCAAGCCCGCCACGATGGACGGCGAGTTCGCCGACACCGCCAAGGATGTGGTGCGCAAGCTCGCGGCCAGGCTGGTGCTGTCCAAGGCCAACCTGAGCGACCTGATGGCCATCGAGCCGCAGGTGCGCGGCGTGCCGGCCGAGCAGGCCCTGCAGACCGCCAAGGGCCAGGCCGAGATGGTGGGCACCATGGCCACGGCGATGGGCCTGGCCAAGATCGAAAACGACAACATCGTGACCTACCTGAACTACGCCGACGGCCAGGTGGACTTCAACGGCAAGAAGATGCCGGTCGAGCAGTTCCTGATGATGGTGCTGAGCGGCGCGATGGGCGGGGGGCGCTGAGCGCGGCGGCTGGGGCTGCCTGATGGGTGTCGCGCGCTGGGGATTTGGGTTCTTATCTGTACGGTCTCGCGCTATACCCATCCTACGAGCAACATGGCCGTAGGATGGGTATAGCGCGAGATCCCCTGAGCAAGAGCTCAGTTATCGAGCGCGCGACACCCATCAACCCGCCACCACATCCAGCCCCTCCCGGGACATGGACTGCAGGCGCGGCATGAGCCCCAGCAGATGTTTGCTGTACGGATGCTGGGGCCGCTCGAACAGGTCTTCGGTGGCGGCGACTTCCAGCAGTTCGCCGTAGCGCATCACGCCCACGCGATCGCACATCTGGCGGATCACCGGCAGATCGTGGCTGATGAACAGCATGGTCAGCCCCAGCTCTTCCTGCAGGTCCTTGAGCAGGTTGAGAATCTGCGCCTGGATCGAGACGTCCAGGGCCGAGGTCGGCTCGTCGCAGATCAGGAAGCGGGGGCGCGTGGCCAGGGCGCGCGCGATGCAGATGCGCTGGCGCTGCCCGCCCGAGAACTCGTGCGGAAAGCGCTCGGCCGCGCGCCCGCCCAGGCCGACCACCTCGAGCAGGTCGGCCACGATGCGGCGCGCCTCGGCCTCGCTGGCGGCCAGCTTGTGGAAGCGGATCGGCTCGGCCACGATGTCCAGCACGCGCATGCGCGGATTGAGCGAGGAGAACGGGTCCTGGAAGATCATCTGGATCTGCCGCCGGAACGGGTTGAGCTGCCTTTCCCCCTTGAGCGCGGTCAGTTCGACGCCGCCGAAATTCACCGACCCCGCGCTGGGCGTGTACAACCCGGAAATCAGGCGCGCCACGGTGGATTTGCCCGAGCCCGATTCGCCCACCAGGCCGAACACCTCGCCTTCGGCGATGGAAAAATTGACGCGCTTGACCGCGTCCAGCGTGCGCTGGTTGCGCTTGAAGAACGCGCTCTTGAGCACGAAGCGCATGCTCAGGTCGCGCACCTGCACCAGCGGGCCGTCCGTGCGCGCGCCGAAGTCGCGCCGCTGCCCCAGCCAGTGCGTGGCCAGGTCCAGCGGCTGCGACGGCGTCTTGACGTCCTCGATGTAGGTCACCAGCGGAAACCGCTTGAGCTTGATGTCCGGGCGCGGCACGGCCGAGATCAGGCTGCGCGTGTAGGGATGGTCGGGGTCGCCCAGGATCTTGGCGGTGGGGCCCTGCTCGACCAGCTTGCCGTGGTACAGCACCGCGACGCGGTCGGTCACGTCCGCGATCACGCCCATGTCGTGGGTGATGATGATCATGCCCACCTGCTCTTCGCGGCACAGGCGCTTGAGCAGCTCCAGGATCTGCGCCTGGATCGACACGTCCAGCGCGGTGGTGGGTTCGTCGGCGATGATGACTTCGGGCTCGCAGCACAGGGCCAGCGCGATCACCACGCGCTGGCGCATGCCGCCGGAGAACTGGTGCGGGTATTGCTTGACGCGCAGCTCGGGCTGGTCGATGCCGACCTGTTCCAGCAGCTGCACGGCGCGTTTCTGCGCCTCGGCGTGCGACAGGTTCAGGTGCACCTGCATGGTTTCGACCAGCTGGCTTTCCACCGTCTGCAACGGGTCCAGCGAAGTCAGCGGGTCCTGGAAGATCATGCCGATGCGGCGGCCGCGCACGCGGCGCTGCTGCGCCGGGCTCAGGGTGTCGATGCGTTCGCCGTTGAGCAGCACCTCGCCGCCGGCCAGCCGTCCCGGCGCTTCCAGCAGCCCGATCACGGCGTTGCCGATGGTCGATTTGCCGGCGCCGGATTCGCCCACCACGCCCAGGATTTCGCCTTTTTCCAGCGCCAGCGATACGCCGTCCACCGCCACCAGCGTGCCGCGGCGGCTGGGGAATTCGATGCGGATGTCTTCGATGTTCAACAGGGCCATGGCGTCCTCAGCGCAGCTTGGGGTTGAGCGCGTCGCGCAGCCAGTCGCCCAGCAGGTTGACCGACAGCACCAGCGCCACCAGCGCGATGCCGGGGAAGATGGAGATCCACCACATGCCCGAGAACAGGTAGCTGTTGCCGATGCGGATCAGCGTGCCCAGCGACGGCGCGGTCGGCGGCACGCCCACGCCCAGGAACGACAGCGTGGCTTCGGTGATGATGGCGATCGCCAGGTGGATGGTGGCGATGACCAGCACCGGTCCCATGACGTTGGGCAGGATGTGGCGGCGCAGGATGGTGATCGGGCCGATGCCGATCAGGCGCGCCGCCTGCACGTATTCCTTGTTGCGCTCGACCAGCGTGGAGCCGCGCACCGTGCGCGCATACTGCACCCAGCCGGAGATGCCGATGGCGAAGATCAGCACGTACAGCGCGAGCTGGTCATGCAGGTCGCGCGGCAGCAGGCCGCGCGCCACGCCGTCGATCAGCAGCGCCACCAGGATGGCGGGAAACGACAGCTGCACGTCGGCGATGCGCATGATGAAGCTGTCGACCCGGCCGCCGGCATAGCCGCTGATCAGGCCCAGCGTCACGCCCAGCACCATCGAGAACAGCACCGAGGCGAAGCCCACCAGCAGCGACACGCGCGAGCCGTACAGCACGGCCGACAGGATGTCGCGGCCCTGGTCGTCGGTGCCGAGCAGGAAATCCGGGCTGCCGCCCTCTTCCCAGGACGGCGGGGTGTTGGCGTCCATGATGCTCAGGGAAGCCAGGTCGAAGGGGTTGTGCGGCGCGACGATGGGCGCGAACAGCGCGCCCAGCAGGATGGCCAGCGTGACGATGGCGGCGATGATGGCGCCGGGCGTGCGCTTGAAGCTGTGCCACAGGTCGCTGTCGGCGGCGCGCGAAAAGAAAGGGGCGATGCGGGCGATCATGCTGATTCCTTTATTTTCTCTGCACGCGCAGGCGCGGGTCGACGGCGAAGTACAGCAGGTCGACGATCAGGTTGATGACCACGAACATGAAGGCGATCAGCACCAGGTAGGCCGCCATCACGGGGATGTCCACCATGCTGATGGCCTGGATGAACAGCAGCCCCATGCCGGGCCACTGGAACACGGTTTCCGTGATGATGGCGAAGGCGATGATGGAGCCCAGCTGCAGCCCCGTGATCGTGATGACCGGCACCATGGTGTTCTTGAGCGCGTGGCGGAAATTGATCAGCCGTTCGGGCAGGCCGCGGGCGCGCGCGAACTTGATGAAGTCGGCGCGCAGCACCTCCAGCATCTCGGCGCGCACCAGGCGCATGATCAGCGTCATCTGGAACAGCGCCAGTGTGATGGCC
Organism: Achromobacter sp. SX5; assembly: GCF_056711425.1. Lineage (NCBI taxonomy): Bacteria > Pseudomonadati > Pseudomonadota > Betaproteobacteria > Burkholderiales > Alcaligenaceae > Achromobacter > Achromobacter sp. SX5. Next base: position 133,842 of record NZ_CM160041.1, read on the forward strand.
GGCATGATCAGCGCCTGCCAGCCCGACTTGGTCAGAAAGCCCGTGGTCCACCATCCCAGGCTCACCACGTCGCCGCGGCCGAAGCTGGGCAGCCAGCGCAGCTGCACGCCGAAGAATAGGATGAGCAATATGCCGATCAAAAAGGTGGGCAGCGAGATGCCGGCCAGCGATATCGCCATGAAGGCCTTGGACAGCACGCCGTGACGCTTGAGCGCGGTGTAGATCCCCATCGGGATGCCCAGCACCAGCGCCATCACCGCGGAAACGAAAGACAGTTCCAGCGTGGCCGGCATGCGTTCTTCGAGCAGTTCGCTGACGGGGCGGCGATGGCGGTACGAGATGCCGAAATCGCCGCGCACGGCGTCGGCCACGAAGTGCGCGTACTGCACCACGAAGGGATCGTCCAGGCCCAGCTGCTCGCGCAGCTGCGCCCGTTGTTCGGGCGTCGTGTCCTGGCCGACCATGCTGGCGATGGGATCGCCCACGTAGCGGAACATGGCGAACGCGATCAGCGCCACCGTCAACATCACCAGCACCGACTGGATAAGCCGTTGCGCAATAAAGGAAAGCATTAGGAGTGCCCCTCTGGTTCGGATAACGCCGGGCCGCGTTTCGCTGCTTGCGCAAAGCGGGGCTGGGCCGGGCGCGCCCGGGCGGCGCGCGCCGACCGGGCCTTTGCGTCAAGCCGTCAGGGCATCACGACGTCGCGCAGGTCGAGCACGTCGTCGGCGCGCTGCACGACCTGGATGTTGTCCTTCACGCCCCAGGACATGGGCTGCTGGTGCAGCGGCAGATAGCCGAAGTCGCTGCGCACGATGCCGAAGGCTTCCTTGATCATCGCGTTGCGCTTGGCCTGGTCGGTCTCGACGCCGATCTTGGCGGTGAGTTCGTCGACCTTCTTGTTGCAGTAGCCGCCCAGGTTGAACTGCCCCGCGGCCGTCTTGGCGTCGCGGCACGACGTCAGGTTCAGCAGCGTGTTGTGCGCGTCGGTCGAGCTTGGCGTCCAGCCCAGCATGTACATGCTGGTCTGATTGCCGGCCTGCAGCAGGATCTTGCCGAAGTACTTGGACTTGGTCTGCGCCAGCAGATTGATCTTGATGCCCACGCGCGCCAGCATGCCGGCCACCGCCTGGCAGACCTTTTCGTCGTTGACGTAGCGGTCGTTCGGGCAGTCCATGGTGACGGTGAAGCCCTTGGGATACCCGGCCTCGGCCAGCAGCTTCTTGGCGCGTTCGGGGTCCGGCTTGTAGGGCGCGCCGAAGGATTCGTCATAGCCGTTGATCGCCGTGGCGATGAGCGAGCCCAGCGGCTTGGCCGCGCCGCGCATGATCTTCTCGTTGATGGCCTTGGTGTCCACGGCCAGCACCACCGCTTCGCGGACCTTGGGGTCCTTGAACGGGTTCTTGCCCTTGACGTCCGAGAACAGCAGCTCGTCGCGGTCCTGGTCCATACCGATGAAGATGGCGCGGGCTTCGGGCGCGGTCAGCGGCTTGACACCCTTGGCGTCTTCCAGGCGCTTCCAGTCCTGCACCGGCACCGGCTGCACCAGGTCCATCTCGCCCGAGATCAGCGCGGCCACGCGCGTCGCTTCCTGCGTGATCGGCTGGAAGATGACTTCGTCCACGTTGGTCTTGATGTTCTTGTTCCAGTAGCCGTCGAAGCGCTTGAGCACCGTCTTCACGTCGGGCTGGCGTTCGGCCAGCATGAAGGGGCCGGTGCCGTTGGCGTGCAGGTTGGCGTAGTTGCCCTGGTTGTCGCCCTTGACGTTGGTGGCCTCGGTGGTCTTGTTCTTCTCCGACCACGACTTGCTCATGATGTACAGGAACACCCACTCGCGCGGCAGGATCGGGTTGGGCGTCGGGGTGATGACCTCGATGGTGTAGTCGTCGATCTTCTTGATGTCGGACGCCTTGGCGCCGTAGCCCTTCATGTCCGAACCGGGGGTCAGGCTGCGCTTCCACGAGAAGATCACGTCGTCTGCCGTGAACGGCGAGCCGTCATGGAACTTCACGCCCTTGCGCAGCTTGAACACCCACTTCGTGGGCTCCGGGTTTTCCCAGCTTTCGGCCAGCAGCGGGGTCAGTTTCAGGTTGCCGTCGTAGCCGGCCAGCGTTTCGTAGATATTGCCCTGGAAGCCCAGCGTGAACGTTTCGTTCAGGGCCATCGGGTCCATGGAAGTGGCGTCGCCCTGGTACGACCAATGGAAGGTCTTGGCGGCGACGGCGCTGGCGCTGAACGCCAGCGATGCCGCGACGGCCGCAGCCAGCGCCGCTTGCTTCAGGTGGGGAAAAGTACGCATAGCCCTCATGCTCCGTGTGATGCGCGGATAGCGCGACAGAAGTGATAGGCCCCTGGCCCCATCGGGGCGGGGCATGGCGTTGCTGCTTACGACGAAAGGCGGAGCGGGGTCGAACGGGATGCAGCGCGAAGCGCGCGCGGGCCGGTGATGGCGCGGCCGGGAATCACTGCGTGGGACTTCGAATTCACGATCGATCCAACCCCTTGTGATTATCATGACGGGGACGGACCCGCCGATGCAAAACGAATCTTATAGACGCATTCGTTTAAGCGTCAATCGGTTTGGATTGGGGTTAGTACGCGCTTGCCGCCGGCCTTGAATGGTGCGTGCCGCGGCCCTGCGGGTCAGGCGGGGAGCGGCGGCTGCGAAGCCAGGGTTTTCGCCAATTCGCCGACGATGCGCTTGCGCCGTTCGCTGTCTTCGTAGTGTTCGCCCAGCGCCGACCACTCGGGCCGGCTGCGCGCTTCTTTCAGCGCTTCGGGCAGCGGGCCCTTGCGCCAGGCCTCGTCATCCGGGCGGTCCAGTTGCAGCGGTTCGCGCGCGGCGTGCCCGCGGCGCTCCAGCGCTTCGATCAACTGCCGCTGGCGCAGCGCCAGCAGGCGCAGCACGGCGTCGTCCACGCTCAGTTCGCGCCAGCCGCGCAGCTTGCCGGCCATGCGCTTGCCCAGTTTTTCCACGCCCTGCCACAGGCCGCCGGCGGCGGCCCCGATCAGCATGCCGGTGCCCAGGCTCAGGCCGGCGCTGAGCAGGTCCACCGCGGCGCCCGCCATCGCGCCGGCGGCCGCGCCCATGCCCACCTGTACGCCCATGTCTTTCAAGGCCTGCGGATGGAACAGATCCATGCCCCAGCGTTCGCCGGCCAGCGGCAGCGCATCGCCCGCAAAATCGGAACGACGGAAGTTGTAGAGCGCCAGCAGGGCTTCGACGCAGGCCTGCTCGCGCTGGCGCACCAGCGTGCGCAGGCGCTCGGAAGCGGCGGCCAGCGCCGCTTCGTCGCTGGCGCTGGCCAGGTGCAGCGCGGCCGCGTCGACCAGCAGGTCGGCCAGCATTTCGTAGGCGGCCGCGCGCCGCGCGCGGCGCTGCGCGGCCAGGCTGTCGGCCAGTTGCGCCAGCGCGCCGGCGTGGCGGTCCAGCAGCACCCCGAGCTTGGCGTACAGCTGTTGCTCGCCGTCCAGCGGCGGGGCGACGGTATCGAACTCCACCACCGCGTGCAGCCCCAGGCGGGCCATGGCGTCGCGCCATTCATCGGCGCGGTGCGCCGGCGCGTTGACGAAATTCAGCACCGGCAGCAGCGGCCGGCCGCAGGCGGCCAGGATGGCGAGCTCGTCGCGGTGCTTGCCCAGCACCGGATCGCGCGCGTCGATCACGTACAGCGCGGCGTCGCACTCCAGCATCTTGGCCAGCACCCGCGCTTCCTGTTCGTAGCGGCCATGCGCCTCGGGCGTGTCGAGAAAGCGGCGGATGCGCGCCGGGCCGTCCAGGCGTTCGCCGGGGCGGTCCAGCCGTTCCAGGTACTCCAGCAGCGAGATGCTGTCTTCCATGCCCGGGGTGTCGAACCATTCCAGCACCGCGCGCCCTTCCAGGCGCAGGCGGGCGCCTTCGACGTGGCGCGTGGTGCCGGGGCCGTCGGCGACCTCGCCGAAGCCGGTGTCGCGCGTCAGCGTGCGCAGCAGCGAGGTCTTGCCGGTGTTGGTGTGGCCGACCAGCGCGATCTTGATGAGGGCGTCAGCCATCGCCGGACTCCAGCCAGGCATAGGGCGCGGCCGACGACTGCACGACGGCCTGGGCCGGCAGACCCAGCGCCAGCAGGCGTTCGCGCCACAGCGGCGCGCGGCTGGCGGCAGGGGCCTGCGCCGCCGGCGGGATCAGCCAGACGCGGGTCTGGGCCGCGTGCGCGGCCAGTTCCGCGATCAGCGACAGCGTGCCGCGGTCGGGCGTCTGGCGCGCGTCGCAGGCGATCAGCAGGCGCGTGGCGGTGGCGTGGGCCAGCGCGTCCAGCACGCGGTTGCGCTCTTCGCGGGTGTCCAGGTTGCCGGCCTGCTGCACCGCCGCCGGCACGTCCGCGGGCGGCCATTGCAGGTCCTGCGGCAGCTCCAGCCCCAGGATCACGGGGCGGCCGTCCAGGGCGGGCGGCGGGGCCGCGCGTACCCGCGGCTCATGCAGCGGATCGACCGGGCGGTCGATGCCGCTGGACAGGGCGGGCGGCTCCAGCCGGTCGCGCAGCGCCGCGAATCCGGGCAGCGCGGGATCGATGCGCAGGCGGCGCAGCGCGCGCAGGGCGGCGGCCGCGCACAGCGTCCCGGCCAGCAGGCGCGGCACGATGCCGTAGACCACCAGCACCCCGATCAGCCAGACCGACCACTGCACCTGCGCATCGGCGGGCAGGACCTGGGCGCCGTCGCTGGCGCGCACCACCGCGGCGTCCGGCAGCGGAAAGCCGAGCTGCGCCGGCAGCCATCCCACGGCCTGCGTGAGCGTCACGAAGGTGTCGGGCGCCAGCAGCGTGGTGGCCCAGATGAAGCGGTAGCTGGCGGTGGACAGCACCGCCAGCAGCGCGGCCAGGGCCGCGCACAGGGCGGTCAGCCACAGCAGGTGGCTGACGGCGCCGAACAGGCCGCGCAGCGCGCCGGCGCGGGCCAGCAGGTTCAGGAAGGCTTGCGGCACCAGCGCGCCGTCCGGGCCGCGGGCGAGCTTGCGCGTGGCCCACAGCCACAGTCGGCCCAGCCCGGTCGCGCTGGAGGCCTTGAACAGAAAACTCGCCAGCCACAGCAGGAAGGTCAGCGCGTGCAGGCCGAGCAAGGCGCCCAGCGCCCACAGCACGTTGACCGGGCGCGTGCCGTCTCCCAGCGCGCCGAGCGCGGCGGCGGCGCCGGAAACCGCGGCCAGCGCGAACAGCGCGGCCAGGATGGCCAGCGCGCTGCGCCGCCAGGCATCGACCAGCGGGACGAGCTGCTCGCGTTGCGCCAGCAGCGCCGCGCGGGCCAGGATGCGGGCCGGCAGGCCGGCGTCCAGCTGGCGCACGCGGCGCACTGCGTCGGCGTCTTCCAGCGGGCCCCAGTGCGCTTCGCGCAGGCGGACGAGTTCGGCCAGCCAGTGCGCGCGCAGGCGGCTCGGATCGGCGGATTCAGGGTCGCGAGAGGTCGAAGACGGCATCGCGTCGGGGCAGGCGCGGTCAGGCCCTACGGGCGGTCCCCCATTGTAGACCGCGCGGCCGCGGAAACAGGGCCGGAACTAGTGCGCCGTCCTGTGGGCGCTGCGGTACTGGCCGGGCGTGGCCCCGACCGCGTCGCGGAAGACGCGCGCCAGGTGGCTGGCATTGCCGAAACCGCAGGCCTGGGCGATGCCGGCCAGGTCGCCCTTGCCGGCCGCCAGCAGCCCGCGTGCGCGCGCGACGCGCCTGGCCCGCACCCAGGCGTGCGGCGGTTCGCCGAAAGAGGCATGGAACATGCGGGCGAAGTGATAGGTCGACAGCGCGGCCACGCCGGCCAGCTGGTCCAGCGTGAGCGGTTCGGCCAGATGGGCCTCGACGTAGTCCATGACCCGGCGGCGCACGGCGGGCGCCAGGCCGCCCCGGGCCGGCGCGCCGGCCTTGCGCGCCACGCCCTGGTCGAGCAGGTGGTGCAGCACGGTCTCGGCGGCGCTGCTGGCCGCCAGGCGGTCGGCCGGCTGGTTCCAGTCGGTGCCCAGCAGCTGCCGGCAGACGTCGATCAGCGACGCGTCCTGGATATAGGTGCGGTCGCGCAGCTCCAGCGTGCGCGGCTCGCGGTCCAGCCGCAGCACCGCCTCGCGCGCCAGGCGTTCGGGCGCGATGTACAGGTGCAGGAAATGCACCGGATCGTTCATGCTCCAGCGCGAGTAATGCTCGGCCGGCAGCACACAGAACTTGCCGGCGCCGCCGTGCAGCGCATCGTGGCCCAGGCGGAAGGACTTGTCGCCGCCGCGCAGGTAGAGCGACAGCGTGTGGTGGCCCGGCGCGTCGTAGCCCATGGTCTCGCAGGCGCTGCGCGACCATTGCGAGATCGCCATGCCCTCGCCCAGCGTCACGGCGCGCGCCAGCCTCGCGGTGGAGCGCGACAGCGTGCGGAAAACGGAGAAGTCGGTCGGAGCCGATGCGACGGGAGCCATAGGATTGAAATGCTACTGCGATCTCGCGTGCGGCGCGCGCGCGAACCGCCAAAAAACCGCAAGAAACGGCAATCCAAAGCGCGCCCGGACGCGCATACTGGCCGTCCGTTTCTGCCGCAAGCCCTCAACGTGAACCTGTTCCTGTATTTCCTCACCGTCGTCATCTGGGGCACCACCTGGATCGCCATCAAGCTGCAGCTGGGCGTGGTCGCCATACCGGTATCGATCTTCTACCGCTTCGCGCTGGCCGGATTGATCCTCTTCGGCGCCCTGCTGCTGACCCGCAAGCTGCAGCGGCTGGACCGTCGCGGCCACTGGCTGTGCGTCGGCCAGGGGCTGTGCCTGTTCTGCCTGAACTTCCTGTGCTTCTACACCGCCACGCAATGGATACCCAGCGGCCTGGTGTCGGTGGTGTTTTCCGCGGCCACGCTGTGGAACGCGCTGAACGCCCGCCTGTGGTTCGGCACGCGCATCGCGCCGCGCGTGATGGTGGCCGGCGCGCTCGGCTGCTGCGGCCTGGTGCTGCTGTTCTGGCCGGAACTGGCCGGCCAGGAGGCCAGCCATGAAACTCTGCTGGGCCTGGGCTTCGCGCTGCTGGGCACGTTCTGCTTCTCCACCGGCAACATGCTGTCGTCTTTGCAGCAGCGCGCCGGCATCCGGCCGCTGACCGGCAATGCCTACAGCATGCTGTACGGCGCGGCCATTCTGCTGGCCGGCTGCCTGGCCGCCGGCCTGCCCTTCGAGTTCGACGGCTCGGCCTCGTATGTGGGCGCCCTGCTGTACCTGGCCATTCCCGGCTCGGTGATCGGGTTCACCGCCTACCTGACGCTGGTCGGGCGCATGGGGCCGGCGCGCGCCGCGTACTGCACGGTGCTGTTTCCGGTCGTGGCGCTGAGCGTGTCGGCCTACGCCGAAGGCTATCACTGGACGCCGACGGCGCTGCTCGGCCTGGGCCTGGTGATGCTGGGCAACCTGCTCGTGTTCACGAAATGGTCGCCCTTCGCGCGCCGCGCCGGGATTGCGTCCTAGAAACTGGGTCGGGATTGAGTCCTAAATGCTGCGCAACGCCTCCAACAGCCGGTCGATCTCCTCCCCGCTGGTCAGGTAGCTGACCGACGCCCGCGCGATCTGCGTCAGGCCGCGGGCCTGCATGTCCAGCGGCGTGTAGGGCACGCCGTTGCTGCCGATGGTCACGCCGCGTCCGGCCAGGGCGCGCTGCACCGATACGGCGTCGCGCCCCGCCATATTGAACGACACCAGCCCCGAGCGCTCGCGGCCCTGGTCCAGCACCGTGATTCCGGCGATGTCCTCCAGTTGGGCGCGCAGCGTCTCGGCCGCCGCGTCGATGCGCATGCGGATCGCGTCCACGCCGATATCCAGCGCTTCCTGCAAGGCGTTGGCCAGGCCGCAGCGCAGCGCCAGCGAGTTCTCGGCGGATTCCAGGCGCGCCGCGTCCTGGCGCAGCACCGGCTGGCCGTCGGCGCCCAGCGGCGCCGAATGCGTGTCGACGCAGGCCGGGGTCAGCTTGTCCAGAAAGTCCCGCCGCACGTACAACAGGCCGGTGCCGCGCGGGCCGCGCAAGGCTTTGCGCCCCGCGCCGGACAGCACGTCGCAGCCGATCTCCGCCACGTCCACCGGCAACTGGCCGACGGCCTGGGCCGCGTCCACGAAGTAGGCGATGCCGTGGCGCCGCGCCACCAGTCCGATGGCGGCGGCCGGGTTGATGAGGCCGCCGTTGGCGGGCAGCCAGGTCAATGCGATCAGGCGCACCCGCTCGTCCAGCATGGCCTCCAGCGCCTGCGGGTCCACGCAGCCGCTTTCGTCGGAAGGAATGGTCTCCACGATGGCGCCCGTGCGCTGCGCGGCCAGGCGCATGGCCGCCAGATTGCCGCCCCATTCGTGGCGGCCGACCAGGATGCGGTCGCCGGGCCGCCAGGGCGGCAGCGCGGCGAAGGCCGCGCTCCAACCGGGCGAATTGCCGCCGGTCAGCGCGATCTCGTCCGGCTGCGCATTGAGCAGACGCGCCGCCAGCAGGCGGGCGCGCTCGGTCTGTTCGCGCGCGGCCACGCCGGCCTCCATCGGCCCCATCGTGGCTTCGCGCTGCAGATGCGCGTGGATGGCCTCCAGCGTGCCGGTCGAAGGCAGCGATGCGCCCGCATGGTTGAAGTGCACGGTGCTTCGCAGGCCCGGCGTCCGGGCGCGCAGCGATTCCAGGGTGGAGTCGGTAAGAAGGGAAGCAGTCTGGGAGGCGGGCATGAAGGCTCCGGCGAGGCGGTGGAACCCTCATGCTATCGGTTGCGCGGCGTTCGTCCAAATGCAAAAGGCCCGCAACGAATTGCGGGCCTTTCAGTACTGCATTCTTTGGCTCCCCGAGCTGGGCTCGAACCAGCGACCTGCGGATTAACAGTCCGTCGCTCTACCGACTGAGCTATCGGGGAACAGGTAGAGGGGCCGAATTATGCACAAAAAATGGAAAGAATGCAAAACGGGCCGGACGATGCAAGGCGCTTTTACATCATTGCGATTGATAACTGTTCTTATTAATATAAGGCGCGTGCCGACGAGGTGCTACTACTCGCTACAGGAACCCCCATGCATTCCTCATTCCTGAACAAGGCACTGCTAAGCTTCCCGGCGTTCAAGCAGGCCAACCGGAGCACCCTGGAGGCGCTCGCCTCGAGCGCGCGGCGCATGGTGCTATCACCCAAACAGCACTTGTTCCATATGGGCGAGGCCGCGGAACACTTCTTCTGGATCGAGCGCGGCGGCCTCATCATGTACCTGCCCAGCTACAACGGCGACGAGAAAGTCGTGCAGACGCTGGAAGGCGGCTGCCTGGTCGCCGCCACCGTCATGTTCTCAGACAACCGCGACTATCCGCTGTCTGCGCAGGCCAGCGCGCGCACCGTGCTTTACCGCCTGGACCGCGAGCCGCTGCTCGACATGGCGCGCCATTCGCCGGCCTTCGCCTATACGCTGCTGCAGATCGTCTCCAGCCACGTGGTGCACGCCATCAACCGCATCGATCTGCTGACCATCACCAACGCCACTCAGCGCCTGGTCACCTATCTGCTGGACCTGTACCGCGAACACCGCAGCGCATGGATCACGCTGCCGGCCAGCCACGCCGTGCTGGCGCGCCAGCTCAACATGACGCCCGAAAACCTGTCTCGCACGCTGGGCGCGTTCCGGCGCGCCGGGCTGATCGGCGGACGCAATCGCGAACTGGTGCTGCTCGACGTCGACGCGATGTGCCGCCATGCGCGCCTGCCGCCGCCGGGGCCGAAGTTCGCCAGCCGCCACAGCGTGGCCGCGCAGGACAGCGCGCTGTTTCGCTGCTGCTCGCTGCACTGAGGCCCGCGCTTCAGCAGCGCGTCCCGTGGCGCGACATCGGGCTGCGCTGCTTGCCCAGCGGTTCTGCGCAGCCCTGCTGCCCGTCGGTCCGCGGCCCGCACAGCACTGGCCACGCGTGCCACAGATAGGCCGCGAACACGCCGGTCCAGCCCAGGCCGGCGCCCAGCAGCAGCCATGACGCCCACGCGCCCAGCGTCGGCAGGCCGGCCGCGGCGCGCAGCAGGGCGGCCAGCGCCAGCACGGCGGCGGCCACGGGCACCCAGGGACGGCGATCCAGCCAGCGTCCGGCGTGTATGCGTCCGGCCAGGCTCATGATGGTGAAGATGGACAAGCCCATCGCGCCGGCCATCAACACATGGCGTCCCGACGACGCCGGCGCCAGTCCGGTCAGCCACGCCAGCCCCATCGCGCCGTAGCCCAGCGCGACCAGCCAGTAGCTGGCATACAGCATCAGCGCCCAGCGCGTGAAAAGCGCCTTGCCGATATGCCAGTCGTTGAGCAGGTTGAGCATGGCTGCCGCCGCCGCCAGCGCGGTCCAGCCGGTCACCGGCCCGCCGCCCAGCAACCATTGCGCCACGCTGCAGGCCGCGATGCAGAACACCGCCAGATGCCTGCGCGGCGGACGCGCCACGTAGCCGGCCAGCCCGGGCGGCGGCGCGCCGGGGCGGCCCGCTTCGATATAGCCGTTGACCACGTTCATGGATACGCGGCTGCCGGCCAGCACGATCAGAATCATCATCAGGTCCACGCCCACGTGCAGCCAGGCCAGCGCGTCCGCCTGCCGCAGCAGGGCCGTGAAATAGCCCGCCTGCGCCGCGCCCAGCGCGCCCAGCGCCCAGGCGAAGCCCAGGTGGCTGCGCGCCGGATCGCGCCACAGCGCCGGCGCCAGCCGCAGCAGCAGCGCCAGCACGAACGCCAGATTGCAGACGCCCGCCAGCACCACGCCGCTGCCGCCGGGCAGCCATTGCGCGGCCGCGTAGGCCACGCGCGCCGCCAGCCACAGCCCGGCCAGCGCCGCCAGCACGCCGGGCCGCGGCGGCGCGGCGCCCGTGAACTCCGGCACCGCCGTCAACAGAAACCCAGCTACCGCCGCCATGCCGAATCCGTACAGCAGTTCATGGCCATGCCAGAGCAAGACGCCGCCGGGCGGCCGCCAGCCGTCCAGCCCGGGCAGCGCGGACTGCAGCGCCAGCAGCCAGATCGCCAGGAACAGCACCGCGCTCGCGGTGGTCAGTACGAAGAACGGCCGAAAGCCGCAGCTGAACAGAGGATGCCGCAGGTTCATGCGCGCGCGCTCCCGGTTGCAAGGTCCGGCGCCTGCGGCGATGCGTCGGGCAGGCCGAAGCCGGCGCGCATGGCCGGGGTCTGGATGAGCTGCGCCGCCGTCTGGTAGATCCAGGCTTCATCGCGCCGCGACTGCGGCAGGCCGAGGGTGAACTCGTCCTGGATACGTCCGGGCCCCGGCGCCATCATGATGATGCGGTCGGCCAGCCGAACGGCCTCCATCAGGTCGTGCGTAATCATCAGCACGGCGGTGCCGCTGTGCTCGACCTGCCGGCGCAGCATGGCGTAGAACTCGAGTTTCAGACCGATATCCAGGGCCGAGAAAGGCTCGTCGAGCAACAGCAGGTCGGGCGCCAGCGCCAGCGCGCGGCCCAGCGCCACGCGGCTCTGCATGCCGCCGGACAACTCGTGCGGATACTTGCGCAGGTCCTCTTCGGCCAGCCCGAGGCGGCCGGCCCATTCGATGGCGCGCTGCCGCCGCGCCGCGGCGGGCAGGCCCAGCGCCTTCAGCCCCATGCCGATATTGCCGACCACGTTCTTCCACGGCATGAGCCGCGGCTGTTGGAACATGCAGCCTATGCCCCGGAACCCGATATGCACCATGCCTTCGGAAGGCGCCAGCAGCCCGGCGACGATATGCAGCAAGGTGCTCTTGCCGCAGCCCGACGGCCCCATCAGCGCCAGCGTCTCGCCCGCGCGCAGATCCAGCGCGATCCCTTCCAGGACCTCGGACAGCCCGTAGCGCTGCGACAGTTCGCGGATGTGCAGCGCGCTCATGAATCGAGGCTGCGCCAGCGTTCGGCCATGCGCTTGAAGGGTTCCAGCAACAGGTATTCGGTCGTCAGCAGCAGCCCCAGCACGGCCACGACCCAGGCCATGGCGGCCGTGCTGTCGAGCTGCCCACGGGCCGCGCCCAGCGCCGCGCCGGTGCCGTCGGCCGCCGCCAGCAGTTCGGCCATCATCACCACTTTCCAGGAAGTGCCCAGCGCCGTGATCCAGGCCGGCAGCAGATACGAGGCCACGTGCGGCAACTGCACGTCGGCCAGCACCGCCCACCACGGCAGGCGGTAAACCCGCGCCACGTCCATGAGCTGGTTGTCCAGCGTGCGCGCGCCCTGCATGGCGCCGGCGAACACGATGGGCAGGCAGGCGATGAACACGGTGAACACCGGCGTCGCGTCGCCCACGCCGAACCACAGCATGGCCAGCACCAGCCAGGCGATGGGCGGCATGCCCAGCAGCAGCGTGGCCAGCGGGCGCGACACCATCGCCGCCGTCAGCGAACGGCCCGCCAGCATGCCGAGCACGCTGCCCGCCAGCACCGCGCCGCCCAGCCCCGCCAGGCCCCGGCGCGCCGATATGGCCAGCTCCGGCACGGCCTCGCCCGCGGCCGTCATGGCCGCCAGCTTCATCATGGTCTCGGCCGGCCCCGGCAGGATCAGCGCGCCGTAATGCCGCGCCGCCAATTCCCACAGGGCGCAGAACAGCAGCAGGCTGGCGATGGCGCCCCAGCCGCTCCAGAGATATGCCAGCACCGCGCCGCACGCGTCAAGCAAGCGGCGCATGGCTGACCCGCGTCTGGCGCATCGGTAGATCCGGCATGGAAAGTCACTCCCTTGAAGGTCGCGAATTCGATCCGCGAGTATCTGCGGCCCGGGAGCCCGGCCGTAATGACAATTGTCATCAACGGGCGGCCCGGCTCGCGAACCCGATGCGCCGCTTCATCGAATTTTCAATCTTGATAATTATCATTATCGTTACCGATGCTGCGTTCGCACAATGGCCTCGCCACGCAGCCCTACGCACAACGGGTCACGCGGCTCTTCCCTACCCATCACCGCAAACAGGAAAGCCCGGGGGGCCCATGCACGTACCACATCGATTCACCGCCAGGACCTTGAGCTTGCTGCTTGCCGCGCTGGGCGCAACCAGCGTCCACGCGCTGCCGGCGCCCGCCCATCCGGAGGAAAAGCCGAAGGCGCAGCCAGACTCGGGCAAGAACAAGAACGTGCACGAGCTGCAGGAAGTGGTGGTCAAGGGCGATCGCACCGAAGACGAAACCGGGCACGACGACGTCTACGACAAGGACGTCTCGAATCTGTACGTGGACCGCCAGTACATGGAGCGCTATCAGGGCGTCTCGGTAGGCGACGTGTTCGCCGGCATGAACGGCGTCTACAACACCGACAACCGCAACGGCTCGGCGTTGTTCCCGAACATACGCGGCCTGGCCGGCAACGGCCGCATCCCCGTCACGGTGGACGGCACCGAGCAGTCGCTGGACGTCTGGATGGCGCTGCGCGGTATCAACAACCGCAACTACGTGGACCCCAACCTGTTCCGCAGCATCACAGTGGAAAAAGGCCCGTCCCTGACCCGCGACATCAAGAGCGGCATTGGCGGCTCGGTGGCGATCCGCACCATCGAAGCCAAGGACATCATTCCCGAAGGGCGCGACTGGGGCCTGGAATTCAAGGCCAGCACCGCCAGCGGATCGGTCAAGGATACGTCTGATCCCTTCGATATCGTTGGCATGGACTACCGCGACATTACCGGCGCCTTCTCAGCGAAGCCGCTAGGGGCACAGGCGGGCGTGGCTTTCACTGTGCCGAAATCGGAATTGCGAGACCGTGGCGAAGTGTCGCGTTTCAATCTGCACGATCGCAAAGTCTTCATCAGCGGCGCCTATCGGCACCCGGTATTTGACCTGATGCTGGCCTATAGCGATGCCGTTCGTGGCAACTACTTTGCAGGCACGCGAGGCGCTGAAAATTTCCGCTCAAAGCCGGTGCCCCGCGGTACTTCCCTGCCGCAGAACCTGTATCCCAATTTGGCCAGGCTGTATGCGCCTGGCCGCGAGGTTCCCTATACCAGCACCGCGGCCGAAAGCTTGCTGTTCAAGAACAACTGGCATCTGCCTCACAACCAGAAAATCAGTCTTGCATACACCCGCAACAGGCTGGCGTTCGGCGAGTTGCCGGCTTTGGCGTCGGATTTCTTGATGGGATTGGTGGATGCATATGATCTCGATCTCGCCCGTATCAAATTCCGATACCCCTATCCTGCCACTCGCGTCGATCAAACCATCTATCGGTTGGGCTATACGTTCAGACCCGAAGGCTCGCGCTGGATGGATCTGAAAGTGTCGCTCTGGCGCACCGTCAACGAGAGCACGCGCTACCAGAACGGTGATACCACTTATCGGGTTTCTGACAGCGATGATCCCTGGGATCTTTGGGTGAAGGGATGTGTATTCGACCCCACCCGTTCAATGTGCAATGTCGCGCCGCCTGCCAAGGAGCCCAACATCGATGGCCGCTACAACATTTTCATCGGCAATCAGCAGGACACCCGTTCAATCCGTAGCGGGCTGGATCTGAGCAACCGCTTCCAGTTGACCGACAGCCTGGCGCTGACGGCGGCAGCCGACTGGCAATACGAACGCAAGACGGAATACCTGCCTGTGGATCAAGGCGGAATAATGCTGGCCATTAAGGCCTCTGTGGCGCTCGGTCCGGCCTCGGGCCGGCGCGAGGAGTACGGGGCAGGCCTCAATCTGGATTGGCAGGCCACCGAGAAGCTGCGCATCAGCACCGGGATACGCTATGGCAACTATTGGAGCTTCGACGACGAAACCGACCTGGCCCGGGCCAGGAAGAACCCAGACTGGGCCCGTAAACAGATCGTTACGAGCCAGCTCGTTTATCACCAGCAGCTCGCCAGCGACGAGGAACTGGCGAGGTACTCCCGAGCAGTGGAGGCGGGTGACGATTCGATAGAGTACAAGGAATGGGAAAAATATCGAACCGCCAATCGATTCGCCGGTGCAAATCCCAATCCTGATCTGGATACCGGGCTGCAATACTGGCTCGTCGAAACACCGGTCCCCCTTAGGAACGGCAAGGTCGACCGCTACGAAAACCCCTACTACAACGGCCAGCTCGATCTGGACGCAACCACGGTAGCGCAAGGCGGCACGCATCGGAAGTACAAGGCCGTGAAAAACGCCGCCATCATGTACGGCCATCGCATGCCCGCCGATCCCTGGCAGCGCCCGGACAAACGGCGCGGCCGCGCCTGGTCGTCGCAACTGGTGGCCTCGTACCAATTGGCCGAGCGCGCCCGCCTCTATGGCCGGGTGGCCAGCACCGCTCGCTTTCCCAGCATCCTGGAAGTCGCCAATCGCGGTGTGTGGGGTGAATTCCCCGTCAAGACCAAGCCCGAGCGCAGCCAAGCCTGGGAAACAGGGCTGGCCTACAACCTGGGCGGGCTGCTGCAAGCCGTGCCCCAGGCCGACGTCAAGCTTAGCTACTACCACAACAGCATACGCAACTTCTACGACCGTACCGAAAGCATGAACGTCATCCAGTTCGATCGCAAGGTCATGAGCGGGCTGGAATTCCAAAGCCGGTTCGACAGCGGCCGCTTTTTCGGCAATCTGGGCGCCACCCTGCGGCTGCGCCAGGATATGTGCGATGCCGATTTCGCGGTGCAACTCGACCCCAGCTTCCACAGTTTCTCTACATGCATGCCTGGCGGATTTCCGGGCAGCATGTCCTATTACGCACTGCAGCCGCGATACTCCATCAACCTGGACTTGGGTACGCGTCTGCTGGAGCGCAAGCTGAACCTGGGCGTGCGCATGCGCTATCACAGCCGCGCCGAGAACAAGAAGCTGGAACGTATTTCCCAGAGCGGGAGCGGCATATTGAACATGCGTCCCTACTACTGGGACCCGGTAATGCTGTTCGACCTGTATGCCGAATACAACTTCAGCCGCCGTGCCAGCGCGCGCTTGAGCGTGGAAAACCTGACCGATCTGTACTACCTCGACCCGCTTTCCAAGGTCGCGTCCCCGGGGCCGGGCCGCACCGTACGGCTGGACGTGGCGCTGCGCTATTGAACGTGTTTTTGCCGGCTTTCATGAAAACCGGCGCCTTCCCACTCCTCTCTATGGAGAATCATCATGAAGAAAACCCTTATCGCCACCGCCATCCTGGCCGTGGCCGCCTCGTCCGCGATGCACGCGCAAGCGGCCAACGTGCAGGGCGGCTCATCGAATGGCAACATGGTCACCGTCGGCTACTCCAACTTCCCGCTCTTCATCACCACCCTCGGCTACACCGGGCTGAGCATGAAGCGCACGGATGGCTGGTTCTCCTCCTACATCGACGTGCACGGCGGACCGGTAAGCATCGTCGGAAGCCAGTCGGTGGCCAATAGCTCCGGTGCCTACTACGCGCGCGTCCCCGTGTTTTCGTTCATCAAGGTCGCCCAGGTCTGGCACAGCACCCGCGATAGCGCGGCCAATGTCTACAGCATCCGCCAGGTGATGACTCCTTACTTGCCGTTTTGGCCGCAATTCGGCGGCCTGGTCGTAGGCCAGGTCAAGGGCACCACCAAGGGCAACGGCGTGTACTTCGGCGAATGGGCCAAGTCCGTTCCGTATCTCAACCCGGGTGACAGCACCGATCTGAACATGGCCAACGGAAGCCGCACCGTATGGTACGCGGGCGACAACGCCGTTACCCGCATGCCGACGCTGGTCGCCGCCAAGTATGACGTGACCGGCATCCGTCAGACCGGCGTGGGCGACAACATGCCGTACGCGCCCAAGCTGTACAAGGGGGTGCTCACCGCCAACTACAGCGGCGGCCGCGGCACGATCGACGGCGCCATCGCACGGGGGCGCGACCGTGTCGACTTCGCCGGCACCACCATTGCCTCCAACGGCAAGTTCACCAAGGGCAATGCGATCGAAGGCCGCTTCTACAACAACGCGGAGGCGCTGGCCGGCATCTACAAGGGCCGGACCGCCGCTGATCACGTCGCGTTCGGGGGCACGCGCCGTTAAACCCCAGGCCCGCAGCTGAAGCAACAGGAGGACGAGCACGGGCCTCGCGCCGCCGCACCGGGAACAGTCGGCTGCGGCGGCGCAGGAAAGTTTGTGGGCCTTCGTTCCGGAACCAGCGCACTTCCAACTTTTGGAGATGCAGCATGAAAAAAAAATTTATTGCTAACGCCATCCTGGCCATAGCTGCTTTGTCGGCGCTGCACGTGCAAGCGGCCAACGTGCAGGGCGGCTCGTCGAATTACAGGATGGTGACCGTCGGTGCTTCCAACTTCCCGTTTTATGTCGCCGACCGGGGCTATACCGGGCTGAGCATGACGCGTGCGGATGGCTGGCCATCTGCCTACATAGATGTGCACGGCGAACCGGTAAACATCGTCGGAAGCGTGTCGTGGGCCAATAGTCCGGGTCCTTTCTACGTGCACCATCTTGCCTTTTTGTCCCTCAGGGTCGCGCAGGTCTGGCACAGCTCCCGCAATCGCACGGCCAATATCTACAGCATTCGCCAGACGATGATCCCGTATCCGCCGCACTGGCCGCAGTTCGGTGGCCTGGTCATAGGCCAGGTCAAGGGCACCACCAAGGGCAACGGCGTGTACTTCGGCGAATGGTCCGAGTCCGTCTCCCATCCCAAAAGGGGCGACAGCGCCGACCTGAACATGAGCAGCCGCAGCCGCACCGTATGGTACGCGGGCGACAACGCCGTCACTCGCATGCCAACGCTGGTCGCCGCCAGGTATGACGTGACCGGCATCCGTCAGACTGGCGTGGGCGACAACCTGCCGTACGCGCCCAAGCTGTACAAGGGCGTGCTCACCGCCAACTACAGCGGTAGCCGCGGCACGATCGTCGGCGCCATCGCACGGGGCCGCGACCGTGTCGACTTCGCCGGCACCATCATTATTTCCAATGGCAGGTTCATCAAGGGCAAAGAGATAGCAGGCCGCTTCTACAACAACGCGGAGGCGCTGGCCGGCATCTATAAGGGCCGGACGGCCGCCGATCACGTCGCGTTCGGGGGCAAGCGCCGCTAGACCCGAGGCCCCAGCTGAGCGCCGGAACAGCCGGTTGCGGCGACGCAGGAACGACCTGCTGAACTTCGTACTCATTCCTTCCCGATCCGATACCCCATGCCCATGTTTTTTTGTCGCGGCGCCGCGCTGTGCCTGCTGTTGACCTGCCTGCCCGCTGCGTATGCCAGCGACGACGATACCCGCTACCTGCTCGAACGGACACGCCGCGCGACCGAGCAGCGCGTACGGCAATTCGGCGAGCCCGTTGCGCCGCCCGGCGCGGTGGTGCACGAAGGCAAGATCTACGAAGTGCAGACGAACCTGCAGGATCTGGAACCCGCCATCTATATCGCCTTGAATACCGGCCAGTGGGAACGGCTGGTCGAATTCGTCGGCCGTTATCGGCTGTTGCGCGACCATCGTCCGGCGCTGGTCGATATGGCCGAAGGGTTGCTGGCCCGCCAGGCTGGCGCTATCGCATTGGCGGTGCGCCGGCTGCAGGCCGCGCACGCCGCCGATCCCGAGGACGCCCGCATCCGCCTGGAACTGGCGCGGCTGTTGTTCGAGGACAATCGCGATGCCGAGGCGCGCGCCATGTTCGAGCAGGTGCAGCGCGGCATGCTGCCCGACTCCGGCCGCATGCAGACGCAGCAGTACCTGTCCGCGCTGGGCGCCCGCGCCGGCTGGCATGGCGGCGTGGCGGTCGGCACGGGTTACGACAGCAACATCAATCAGGCCAACGGCGCCCGCACTTGCTTGAGCCGGTTCCTGAGCCTGTGCCTCAATGATCGCAAGATGCCGGACCCCATCGGTTCCAGCCTGGTGAACTATGAGCTTGTGCTGGAGCGCCGCGACAATCTGGCCGGCAACCATAACCTGCTGTTGCGGCCGATCAGCTACGGAACCTATTACCGCCGCGGCGACGCGGACGCCAGTTCGCTGGTCCGCAACTACAGCAGCGCCACCTCGGTGCTGTATCTGGGCTACCAGTACCTCGACGCGCGCAACAACATCAGCCTGCTGCCCTATGTGGAGCACTATTTCCGCGACGGCTACACCTATTATCTGGCCGGCGGGCTGCAATGGGAGTGGCGTCGCAGCCTCGCAAGAAAATGGCAGATGAACGTTCTGCTGGACGCGCGCCGCTTTCGTTATCGCGCGCGGGCGCGGTTCATCAACAGCGACTACAGCCAATACCAGGCCGGGTTGTCGGTCAGTTACCTGCCGCGGGCTTCGACCTCGATCACCGCCGGCGTGGACGTGGTGCGCAAGGCATTTGCGCTCAAGCCGGCCAGCGGCAAGGAAGTGGTGCTGCGCGCCGGCGTCTTTCATGCTTTCAGGGGCAAGCCCGGTTTCTACCTGAACGCGCAAGGCATTTTCCGCATCGGCCGTAATGACGCCTACGACGGATTCCTGGGGGGACGCCGAGGCGACCGGTTGCAGGTCTATCTGGTGACGCTGGGCGCCGAGGGCTGGAAGATAGGGGGCATGACGCCGGAGTTGCGGCTGCGGCGCAGCATCAATCGCAGCAATCCGGACTGGGCCTACAACTACGCCCAGAACGAAGTGGGGCTGACGCTGCGCCGCGTGTTTTGAGCCGCCTCAGCCGTAGAAATCCGCGGCGGGCAGCTTGCCGCCGATCAAGCCGGGCTGGACTTCATGCACACGCTCGAAGAAATACTCCAGTTCGGCGCGCACGCTGGCCGCGGCCATGGGCTTGTCGCGCGAGGCCTTCAAGGCGTCGGCCACGGCCTGCGGGGTCAGCATGCGGATATGCTTGGCGACCAGTTCGCCGCAGGCCTCGGGGTTTTCGAGGCACCAGGCCTGCGATGCGGCGTATTGCCGGCGCACCCGTTGGCACAGTGCGGCATTGCCCAGCGCCTTGCCCAACGCCGCGAGTCCGGCCTGGGGAATGCGCGGTTCGCGTTTCAGGACCCTGCCCCATTCCGCGGACAGGTCCAGGCCGCGATGCAGTTTGGGCGCCACGGCGGACACGGGCAGGGACTGCGTCTTGCGCAGCGCCATGGACACGGCGGGCTCGGGCAGCACCGCGTGGCTCACGCGGCGCAGGACCAGCAGCTGGACCGCATCGAATGGGGTGGTGACGTAACGCAGCGAGAAGTCCTTCTGCGGGTCCAGCCCTTGCGCGCGCGCCAGCACGCCGAAGAGGATATCGGGCATGTCGCCGCGAAACGGCACGGCGATTTCCTGGCCGCGGAAGTCGGCCAGCGAGCCCGTTTCGCCATTGCGCGTGACCAGCCACAATATTCCCCACACGGACACGTTCAACAGCCGCAGCGGTACGCCGCGGTTGTACAGGTTGGCGGCCACGTTGGTGGGCGAGGCGATGAAGTCGGCGCCGCCTTCCACCGCCCAGGCGCGCATCTGGTCGGGATTGGTCCAGAGCGCGAACTTGGGCGTCACGCCCTCTTCGGCCAGCGCGCCGGACTCGACCATGTGGATCAGGGGGAACGACACCGTGATCGGCGGCCCGGCCAGCACCAGCCGGTCCGTAGCGGCCGCGGCGCGCACGCGCACGGCCGGCAGCGCCGCCAAGGCCGCCGCCGCCAGCAAGGCGCGCCGGCTGCGTGAAACGGGCAGTTCCTGATGTGAGTGTTGAGTATGCATGCCGCAAAGCCCTCCGGTTGGTATCCAACCCGCAGTCTTTGTGCTTTGCGTTCAAATGCGAATGATAATTATCAACTTGGCGTGGCGGCCGATACGTAGGCGAACAGATGCGACTGCGCCGGGAGATCTATCGCGCGTAAAAAAGGAAGTCCACGGACTTCCTTTTTGAATTCAGGTGGGAACCCGCTGCTTTAGCGGCGATGGCGGACCGGCGTCCTCGAGCGCCCCTTGCCTGATGCCGGCGCTTCCGCTCGTAATTGCCCGCATTCCGAATTCGGTAAGCGTCAGTTCGCGAACTTTGATGACTGCACCCGGTTTCGAAATGAGCTTGGACTCTTTGACGAAAGTCTCGGACGACTTCTTGGTGGCAAGGTTCATATCAATACCTTTTCGTGACAAAGTCGCTAATGGCCTTGGCGCCAGCACCGACAATCTCCACAACATCGTCGCGTTCGAAGAGCGCACGGTCACTTGAATCAAAGTAGATCACGCCAATGGGATGCTGTCCAGATCGGTCCAGAACGGGCACGGCCATTGCCGAGTAGCGGCCGGGACCCAGTTTGCGGGCTTCCGCTTCCGTGTATCCCCATTCGCGCACCAGTTCGGTACGAAGTTGCTCCTCCGTCCCATCCTGACTGGACATTACCAGCGGCTTCTTGCTTCGGATGGCTCTGCCGGTTATGCCGGTATGGATGGAGAACGTCCGGCCAACGCCTTCGCCATTGGCGCCGGCATAGTTGATGATCTGCTCGATCTCCTGCGGCTCATGAATGGGCGGAACGACTCGATGGAAGGTTGCTCGAATGTCAGCGCCGCATCGGCGTTTGGTGCACCATTCGGAAAGCAGGGTATGCACTGCTGACACCGCTGCATAGAGCCCTTCATGGACGACATCCGGGCCATCTTTCTGGTCTTCGGCGCGAGCGATCACAATCCGGACTATGGCCGACAAGACCAGCCAGACGCAGGCGGCCGTGGCAAGCCCGAACATCCATTGATCGAATTGGGGATCACGCCAGCTTTTTACTGCGGCCGAACCGGCGACAATAATGGGCGGGCCGTTGAACAAGGCTTCTCGGGGCCATTTTTTTTGCCAAAAGCGTTTTTGCCCTGCCCCTGGAAGATGGTTTGTACGCATGCGGCCAAGCCTCCTGGAGCCATAGAGCCGACATGATTGTATCGTCGCGTAGCAGCAGGGATGGCACGGATTCCCGTCTGGTGCGGGTAAGAACCGGACGAGTCCAGGACTGCGACTTGTCGTTGCCGCCGGGCGCATATGGCTGGCTCGGCATCGCCCGGAAAAGCAAAAGCCCAACCTCGCGGCTGGGCCAAGCGCTTGGAAACATTGGTGCCGGTGAAAGGAATCGAACCCTCGACCTTCTCATTACAAGTGAGCTGCTCTACCAACTGAGCTACACCGGCGATGCGTGCGGGGGCACGCGCAGGGACCGCATTGTAATGAAAAAACGCAGTCCCCGCGTGGGGCGCCCGCAGGGCGTTACTTGACGATGGTCAGGCGCGGGCGCTTGGGTTCGTCGTCGTCGCCGCCATCGTCGCCGGAGGCGGCGACGGCGTCGGAGCCTTCGGGGGCGGCGGGGGCCGCGGCGCCCTGGGCGCCGGCTTCCGGCGGTTCGTAGGGCTGCACTTCGAAGCCCATGCCTGCGCCGGTTTCGCGCGCGTAGATGGCGCTGACGGCGCCTACGGGTACGTAGACGTTTTCGGTCACGCCGCTGAAGCGGGCCTGGAATTCGATGAATTCATTGCCCAGCACCAGGCGGTTGGTGGCCAGCGTGCCGACGTTCAGTGTGATCTGCCCGTCGCGCACGTGGGCGACGGGCACCATGGTGTGCTCGTCGACCTGCACGGTGATGTACGGCGTGTAGCCGTTGTCGGTGCACCATTCATGCAGCGCGCGGATCAGATATGGTTTGGTCGAAGTTTCACCCATTACAAAACAACCTTAGCGACGCATCACTTTTTCCGAAGGCGTCAGCGCTTCGATATAGGCCGGGCGCGAGAAGATGCGTTCGGCGTATTTCTGCAGCGGGGCGGCGTTCTTCGGCAGTTCGATGCCGTAGTGGTCCAGGCGCCAGAGCAGCGGGGCCACGGCCACGTCCAGCATGGAGAACTCTTCGCCCAGCATGTACTTGTTCTTCAGCAGCATGGGGGCGAGCTGGGCCAGGCGGTCGCGGATGTTCTGGCGAGCGTTGGCCAGCTTCTTTTCGTCGGGCTTGGCGCTGCGGTCTTCGAGCGTCGAGACGTGGACGAACAGTTCCTTTTCGAAATTGTAGAGGAACAGGCGGGTGCGGGCGCGCATGACCGGATCGGCGGGCATGAGCTGCGGATGCGGGAAGCGTTCGTCGATGTACTCGTTGATGATGTTCGACTCGTACAGGACCAGGTCGCGCTCGACCAGAATGGGCACTTGACCGTACGGGTTCATCACCGCGATGTCTTCGGGCTTGTTGTACAGGTCGATGTCGCGGATCTCGAAATCCATGCCTTTTTCGAACAACACGAAGCGGCAGCGTTGCGAAAACGGACACGTGGTTCCGGAATAGAGCACCATCATGGCGGTAAGTCCTTTATTGAAAAACGAAAGGCCAGCGCCTTAATCTAGCAGGCGCTGGCCCCAATTGCCAGGCGGGATAGGCGTACTGCCCTATCCGCCTTGTCCGTCCCTAATTACAGCGGGGGACGGCGTAAAACCTGGCGGGGCGTTGCGGTTAGCGTACGTGTTTCCAGTACGAGGCATTGAGGCGCCAGGTAACCAGGAAGAACAGCAGCAGGAACAACATGACGCCGACGCCGAGACGGACGCGGAATGTCTGGACGGGTTCGGCCATCCAGGACATGAACGCGGTCAGGTCGGCGACGTCGTTGTCGTATGTTGCGACTTGGGCCGGGTTGGCGGCCTTGAACTTGGCATCGAAGGTGGCATGGCCCTGGTAGTTGGCTACCGGTTCGGCTTTGACCGTGGAAAAACCCTGTGCATCGTACACCGTGGTGACGCGTTCCCAGGTCTTGGGGGCGCCTTCCTTGCCTTCGACCTCGTGCATGGCGACGGTGGTGAGTTCGCGCGGACCCTGCACTTCCCAGAGGGCGTGCGGCATGCCGACGGACGGGAACACCAGGTTGTTCCAGCCAGTGGCGCGCGAGGTGTCGCGGTAGAACGTGCGCAGGTAGGTGTAGATGTAGTCGGACCCGGAAGGGCCGGCGTTCACGGACTTGGCGCGGGCGATCACGGACAGGTCCGGGGGCGTCGTGCCAAACCACTGCTTGGCGTCCTTGGCGGTCATGGCGACGGTCATCATGTCGCCGACCTTTTCGCCGGTGAACAGCAGGCTTTCCTTGATTTGCTGGTCGGTCAGCCCGATGTCCTTGAGCTTGTTGTAGCGCATCGAGGACGCGCTATGGCAGTTCAGGCAGTAGTTGACGAACAGCTTGGCTCCGTTCTGCAGCGACGCCATGTCGTTGACGCGGTACGGGGCCTTGTCCAGCGGGTAGCCGCCCTCGGCGGCGAAAGTGGCGGTACACGTGAGCATCAAGGCCACGGCACCAATCAGCTTCTTGATCATGGTTAATCCGTTATCTGGTGGGCTCAGTGGGCGTGGAACGTAACGCGCTCGGGCACTTTCTTGAATGTGCCCAGGCGGCTCCAGACCGGCATCAGGAAGAAGAACGCCAGGTACAGCAGCGTGCCGATCTGCGACGTGAGGTTCAACGGCGGACTGGGCGGCTGCGTACCGATGTAGCCGAGCACCAGGAAGTTGACCATGAAGATGCCGTAGATCCACTTGTGCCAGGTGGGGCGGTAGCGGATGGACTTGACCGGGGAATGGTCCAGCCACGGCAGGAAGAACAGGATGACGACCGTGCCGCCCATGGCGACCACGCCCCAGAACTTGGCGTCGATCACGCGCAGCAGCACGGCCACGACGATCAGGATGCCGGGGACGGCGATGCGCATGAAGCCCTTCAGGTTGCTCTTGAGGAGCAGCGCGATGGCGCCCAGCACGGAAGCGCCCGCCAGCACCCAGGTGAATTCGTCGGTGGTGGCGCGCAGCATCGAGTAGAACGGCGTGAAGTACCAGACCGGCGCGATGTGCGGAGGCGTCTTCAGCGAGTCGGCGGGGATGAAGTTGTTGAACTCGAGGAAGTAGCCGCCCATTTCCGGGGCGAAGAACACGATGAACGCGAACACCAGCAGGAAGCCGGCCACGCCCATCAGGTCATGCACGGAATAGAAGGGATGGAACGGGATGCCGTCCTTGGGACGTCCGTACTTGTCCTTCGGGCCCTGTTTGATCTCGATGCCGTCCGGGTTGTTCGAGCCGACTTCGTGCAGCGCCACCAGGTGGGCGGCGACCAGCCCCACCAGCACCAGCGGAATGGCGATGACGTGGAAGGCGAAGAAGCGGTTCAGGGTGGCGTCGGAGACGACGTAGTCGCCGCGGATCCAGATCGACAGTTCGGGGCCGATGAAGGGAATGGCCGAGAACAGGTTCACGATCACCTGGGCGCCCCAGTAGGACATCTGGCCCCAGGGCAGCAGGTAGCCGAAGAAGGCTTCGGCCATCAGACAGAGGAAAATCGCGACGCCGAAGATCCACACCAGTTCGCGCGGCTTGCGGTACGAGCCGTAGAGCAGCCCGCGCAGCATGTGCAGGTAAACGACGACGAAGAACATCGACGCGCCGGTGGAGTGCATGTAGCGCACCAGCCAGCCCCACGGGACTTCGCGCATGATGTATTCGACGGATTGGAACGCACGTTCGGCATCCGGCTTGTAGTGCATGACCAGGAAAATGCCGGTCACGATCTGCAGCACCAGCACCAGCAGGGCCAGTGAGCCGAAGAAATACCAGAAATTGAAGTTCTTAGGTGCGTAGTACTCGGACAGGTGGGCTTTCCAGGTGGAGGTCACCGGAAAGCGCCGGTCCAGCCAGCCCAACAGGCCTGTCGTCTCGACGGTTTTCTCGCCAGCCATCTAACGGCTCCTTCTCTCACGTGGCGTAATGCGGATTTACTTACGTAATGAAAAAAGCGCGACGCGAGCGTCAGGCCTTGTTGTCCTCGTCGACGCCCACGATGATGCGGGTGTCGCTGAGATATTGGTACGGCGGAACTTCGAGGTTGTCGGGGGCGGGCTTGTTCTTGTAGACCCGGCCGGCCAGGTCGAACGTGGAGCCGTGGCAGGGGCACAGGAAGCCGCCTTGCCAGTTGGCGCCCATGCCGCCACCGCCGCCCGTTTCGAAGTGCGCGGTGGGCGAGCAGCCCAGATGAGTGCAGATGCCGACGCAGACGAAGATCTCGGGCTTGCGCGAGCGGCCCTCGTTTTCGGCGTAGGCGGGGGTGAAGCCGGGCCGCTTGGAATCAGGATCGGCCAGCAGGGCGTCCTGGCTCTTGAGACCGGCGATCTGTTCGGGCGAACGGTGAATGATCCAGACGGGCTTGCCGCGCCATTCGACCGTTTTCATGGCGCCGACGGGAATGTCGCCGATGTCGACTTCCACGGGCGCGCCGGCCGCGCGGGCCTTTTCAGAAGGGGAAAACGTGCTTACCAACGGTATTGCCGTAGCGACACCTGCTACGCCACCCACAGCACAGGCGGTGGTTACCCAGAAACGTCGCGAAGGATCGGGCGGCAGATTTGGATCAACCGCACCGTCATCATCATGCACCAGCGTATCCTGACTCATCTTCCTATCCTTGTTGATGCGCCCGCTCTACGAGTAGCATCACTTCTGCGGCATCGGCTTCGCGGGAATATGTAACAACATAGCAACCGCGTATTATAGCGCCAGCCCACTGGGGGGCGTATCACGAAGGGAGTGCTTTTATGAGCAAAGCGACTGGTTTCGTCAAAGAATTTCGAGATTTCGCGGTAAAAGGGAATGCAGTAGACCTGGCGGTCGGTGTCATCATCGGTGCGGCGTTCGGCAAGATCGTCGACTCGCTGGTTAAGGACATCGTCATGCCGCTGGTTAATTTCGTGCTTGGCGGTTCGGTCGATTTTTCAAACAAGTTCCTGGTCCTGTCGATGCCGGATGGCTACAACGGCCCGATGACGTACGCCGACCTGACCAAGGCAGGCGCCAACGTTTTCGCGTGGGGCAACTTCGTCACGATCATCATCAACTTCGTGTTGCTGGCCTTCGTGATCTTCTGGATGGTCAAGGCCATCTACAAGGCCCGCACCAAGGCCGAGGAAGCGCCGGCCGCACCGGCTGCGACGCCGGAGGACGTGGCGCTGTTGCGCGAAATCCGCGATCTGCTCAAGAAGTAATGAAAAAGCGCCCTGCGGGGCGCTTTTTTTGGCCCCGCCGCCGGGCCGTCCCAAGGCGGGACAGCCCGGCGGCGTGGGGGCCGTCTTACGCCGGGTTGTCGATATCGACGAATTCGACTTTGATGCCGAAACGCTCCGCCACCGCCTGGCCCAGCGCCTGCACGCCGTAGCGTTCGGTGGCGTGGTGGCCGGCGGCGATGAAGCCCACGCCGGTCTCGCGCGCCAGGTGCACGGTCGATTCCGACACTTCGCCGGTGATGTAGGCGCTGGCGCCCGCGTCCACCGCGTCGGCCAGCATGCCCTGGGCGCCGCCGGTGCACCAGGCGATCCGCGCCAGCGGCTGCTTGGGGTCGCCCACCACCAAGGGCTGGCGGCCCAGGCGTTGGGCGACGCGTTCGCCCAGCTCGCCGAGCGTCTTCAGGCCGCCGGCCTCGCCCAGCCACACCAGATTGTCCGGCCCGCAGGTCTGCGGCGAGCCGTCGTCGCGCAGCGACGGGGCCAGGCCCAGCACGCGGGCCAGTTGCGCGTTGTTGCCCAGCGTCGGGTGCGCGTCCAGCGGCAGGTGATAGGCGTACAGGTTGAGGTCGTTCTTCAGGGCCAGCGCCATGCGGGTGCGGCGCGTGCCGATGACGCGGCGATCCTCGTTGCGCCACATCCAGCCGTGATGCACCAGCACCGCGTCGGCGCCGCGTTCGACGGCGACGCGCAGCAGGGCTTCGCTGGCCGTCACTCCGGCGATAATGTGTCCGATTCCGGATCGGCCTTCCACCTGCAGCCCGTTGGGACAGTAGTCTTTGAAGCGCGCCGCCTGCAGGGTGTCGTCCAGCCAGTTGGCCAGGACCTGGGAGTCCACTTTACTCATTGCTAGTCCTATCAGAAACATGCGCCGATATTGGCTGATATTCGCTCAGGCCGTCACGGTCTGCCTGGGTATTCTATTCGTCGTCACGACCTTGCGGCCCGACCTGCTGCAGCTTGCCGGGCCGGCCGCGGGAGGGCGGCAGGCCAGCGCCGCGGGCGGCATGCCCGCCGCGCGCGCGCCGGCGGTGGCGTCCTATGCCGACGGGGTGGCGCGCGCAGCGCCGTCCGTGGTCAACGTATACACCACCAAGCACGTGAACGTGCCGCTGATTCCGCTGCCCGACGATCCGGTGCTGCGCCAGCTGTTCGGCCAGATGCCGGGCGTGACCCGGCGGCAGGCCTCGACCAGCCTGGGTTCGGGCGTGATCGTCAACCAGGACGGCTATGTGCTGACCAATTACCACGTGGTGCAGGCGGCCGACGCGATCGAGGTGGCCCTGAGCGACGGCCGCCGCGACGTCGCCAAGGTGGTGGGCGCGGACCCGGACACCGACCTGGCGGTGCTGCGTCTGGCCACGCTGCGATCGCTGCCGGCGGCCACGCTGGCGCCGGACCGCGGCCTGCGCGTGGGCGACGTGGTGCTGGCCATCGGCAATCCGTTCGGCGTGGGGCAGACCACCACGCTGGGCATCGTGTCGGCGCTGGGCCGCAACGGCCTGGGAATCAATACGTACGAGCATTTCATCCAGACCGACGCGGCCATCAATCCGGGCAATTCGGGCGGCGCGCTGATCGACGCGGCGGGCAATCTGGTCGGCATCAATACCGCCATCTATTCCGAGTCCGGGGGCTCGATGGGCATCGGCTTCGCCACGCCCATCGAGATCGCGCGCAAGGTCATGGACGAGATCGTCAAGACCGGCGGGGTCAAGCGCGGCTGGCTGGGCGTGGAACCGCAGGACGTGACGCCGGAGCTGGCGCGCGCGTTCGAACTGGACCGCGACACGACGGGCGTGATCATCGCCGGCGTGATGCGCGACGGGCCGGCCGCGCGCGGCGGGCTGCGGGTGGGCGACATCGTGCAGTCGGTCAACGGCAAGCGCGTGGCCGACACCGCCGGCCTGCTCTCCGAGATCGCCCAGCTGCCGCCGGGCCAGCGCGCCACGCTGGGCATCCTGCGCGGCGGCAAGGCGGCGGAACTGGCGCTGGTGGTGGGCACGCGGCCGGGCAAGCCGCGCTAGTACGCGCGGGTCTTGAGCATCAGGCGCAGCGCCATGAGCACGGCTTTCTTGGTGGCGGGCGGCTGCTGGCGCAGCAGCGCGCGGATTTCGGCATCGTAGCCGTCGGCATGGTCTTCCGGCCCCGCGCCGGGGCAGCCGGATGCGTCCGCGCCGGGCATTACGCCGTCGGTCAGCCAGGGCACGCAGGTATCGAGCGCGCGGGCCAGCCGCAGCAAGGTGGCGCGCGACGGCGAATAACCGTCGCGGCGGGTGAGGATGCGGTGGATGCAGGACTGCGGCACGCCGGAGATGCGCGCCAGTTGGCTCTGGCTTTTGATGCCGCGCCACCGCATCAGGGTGTACAGGCGTTGGGAAAGTGACATGGCTGCAATCTAGGATTGCAGCCATGGGCCTACAACGTGAAACGGTCCTGCATGGCTGCGGGACCGTGCGGGCGGCTTATTGGCGTTCGGTCAGGGAGCCGGAGGCTGCTTCGTCGGCCTCGTCCGGTTTGGGCGTGACCATGCGGGCGCAGATCAGGCCGACCTCGTAAAGCAGGCACAGCGGCACGGCCAGCATGAACTGGCTGACCACGTCGGGCGGGGTGACCACCGCGGCGATGACGAAGGCGCCCACCACCACGTAGCCGCGGGCGGACTTCAGCTTGGATAGTTCGACCACGCCCATCTTCACCAGCAGCACGACGGCCACGGGCACTTCGAAGGTGATGCCGAACGCCATGAACATGGTCATGACGAAGCTGAGATAGGCCTCGATGTCCGGCGCCGGCGTGATCGATTGCGGCGCGAAAGTGGCGATGAAGTGGAACACCGTGCGGAACACCACGAAATAGCAGAACGCCATGCCCGCGATGAACAGGAAGGTGCTGGAGACGATGAGCGGCAGCGCCAGGCGCTTTTCGTGCTTGTACAGCCCCGGGGCCACGAAGGCCCAGGCCTGGTACAGCACCACCGGCAGCGCCAGGATGAACGAGGCCATCAGGGTGACCTTGACGGGCACCATGAACGGCGTGATCACGCCGGTGGCGATCATGCGCGTGCCTTCCGGCAGCGAGGCCAGCATGGGCTGGGCCAGCACGTCGTAGATGGCCGATGCGCCGGGGTAGATGAAAAGCACGATGAACACGCAGATCACGGCGGCCACGGCGCGCAGCAGCCGGGTGCGCAGCTCGACCAGGTGGGAGATGAAGGTCTCCTGCTGGCCTTCTTCTTGGGAGGCGTCCTGGGTCACGTCGGAGTTCCGGAGGGCAAGACGGGCTTGGCCTCGTCAGCCTTGGGCGCGCTGGGCGCCGGGGCGGGTTGCGGGGCTGCGGCCGGAGCGGGCTCGGCCGCCGGGGGAAGATCCAGGTCCAGGCTGTGGTTCTGGCCGGGCGGGGCGATGCTGCGTTCGGGCTCGGCCGGCGCGTCGGCCTTGCCGCTGGCGGCGCGGGCGACTTCGTCGAGCTCGGCGCGGAACTGCTGCACCGGCTCCTGCAGCGAGGCCTGGGTCTCGTTCAGGGATTTCTGCACGCCCTGGGCGGCGTCTTCCATTTCGCTTTTGAACTTGCGCAGCTCGTCGAGCTCGATCTCGCGCTGGATATCGGACTTCACGTCGTTGACGTAACGCTGCGCGCGCCCGAGCAGGTGGCCGACGGTGCGGGCCACCTTGGGCAGGCGTTCGGGTCCGATGACGATCAGGGCGACGACGCCGATCACCATCAGTTCAGTGAGGCTGACATCAAACATTCGACGGCCGCTAGGAAGTTGATGCGATGAGGGCCGGCCCGGTCAGGACGGGCCCGGGAGACAGGCGGAGGTTCAGGAGTTGGATTTTTCCTTGGCCTGCACGTCGATGGTGTCGCCGGAGACGCGCTGCTGAGCGATGGGCTCGGCCGGCTTGTCGCCGTTGGCTTCCTTCATGCCTTCCTTGAATCCCTTGACGGCGCCGCCCAGGTCCGAGCCGATGTTGCGCAGCTTCTTGGTGCCGAAGATCAGCGCCACGATGACCAGAACGACCAACCAGTGCCAAATGCTGAAACTACCCATGATGTTTCTCCGAATTACGCGGTGGGGGCCACGCGACCTTTCCAGGGGCGCGGGCCGCCGATGATGTGGAAATGCAGATGCGGGACTTCCTGGCCGCCTTCGACGCCGGAGTTGATCATGATGCGAAATCCGCCATCGGGGCCTGGACTGCAACCGTTTTCCGCGGCGAGCCGCGGCGCCAATGACATCATTCTACCCAACCAACCTGCGTCCTCGGCCGTAATATCCTGCATGGATATGACATGACGTCGAGGGATAAGCAATAAATGTACCGGCGCGGCCGGATTGATGTCGTGGAAGGCGACGAAATCCTCGTCTTCATAGACTTTCTTGGACGGGATATCGCCGGTGGCGATCTTGCAGAAGATACAGTTATCGCTCATTTTTGCGGGTTTCCGTGATCAGTCTTGCGGGCGGCTTGCCTTCTCCGCCAGGCCCGACAGCCCTTCGCGGCGGGCCAGTTCGGCCAGCACGTCTTCGGGGCGCAGGTTGAAGTGGGTCAGCGCGACCAGGCAGTGGAACCACAGGTCGGCGGTTTCGCTGACGATGCGGTCGGGCACGCCATCCTTGGCGGCCATGACCAGCTCCGTGGCTTCTTCGCCGATTTTCTTGAGGAAGGCGTCGGGGCCCTTGGCCAGCAGCTTGGCGGCGTAGGACGCCTTGGGATCGCCGCCGTTTTCGGGACGGCGGGTGGCCAGGGTATCGGCGATGCGCGCCAGGATCTCGGCGGCGCTTGCGGCTTGGTCGGTCATTTGTAGATCAGTTCGGGGTCTTTGAGCACGGGGTCCACGGTGATCCAGGACGCCTGGACGCCCTGGCCTTCCAGCCGGCGGTAGAAGCAGCTGGCGCGCCCGGTGTGGCAGGCGATGCCGCCTTTCTGGTGCACCTTGAGCAGGATCACGTCGCCGTCGCAGTCCAGGCGCAGCTCGCGCACTTCCTGCACGTGGCCGGATTCCTCGCCCTTGCGCCACAGGCGCTGGCGCGAGCGCGACCAGTAAACGGCGCGCCCGGTGGCCGCGGTCTCGGCCAGCGATTCGCGGTTCATCCAGGCCACCATCATGATCTGGCCGTTGTCGGCGTCCTGCGCAATGGCGGGAATGAGGCCGTCGCCGTCGAAGACGACGTCGGCGATCCAGGCGGGTTCGTTGCTCATCTGTCTATCCATAATCGCGCGTGGCGCAACTGAACTGTAATCTTACGGCAATACCTTGTTGCAGGTGCGCGAGCGTCCGCCCTCTGCCAGCAAACGCCGCAGGCGCTCCGGGGGGAGTACTTACAGCCGGACTGGGATACCCAGTCCAGCCATGAACTGTTTGCACTCGCCGACCGTATGCTGGCCGAAATGGAAGATGCTGGCCGCCAGCACAGCGCTGGCGCGGCCGGCGGTGACGCCGTCGGCCAGGTGCTGCAGCGAGCCCACGCCGCCGGAGGCGATCACCGGCACCGGCACGGCGTCGGAGACGGCGCGGGTGAGTTCCAGGTCGAAGCCGGACTTGGTGCCGTCGCGGTCCATGCTGGTCAGCAGGATTTCGCCGGCGCCGTAGGCCGCCATGCGGCGGGCCCAGGCCACGGCGTCCAGGCCGGTGGCCTTGCGTCCGCCATGGGTGAAGACTTCCCAGCGCGCGGGTTCGCCGGCCGCCGACACGCGGCGCGCGTCGATCGCCACCACCACGCATTGCGAGCCGTGGTAGTCGGACGCGGCGCGCACCAGTTCGGGGTTGGCCACCGCAGCGCTGTTGATGCTGATCTTGTCGGCGCCGGCATTGAGCAGGCGCTGGATGTCGGAGACCTGGCGCACGCCGCCGCCCACGGTCAGCGGGATGAAGACCTGCGAGGCCACCTGCTCGATGATGGGCAGGATCAGGTCGCGGCCGTCGCTGGTGGCGGTGATGTCCAGGAAGGTGAGCTCGTCGGCGCCCTGCTCGTTGTAGCGGCGCGCGATTTCGACGGGGTCGCCGGCGTCGGCCAGGTTGACGAAGTTCACGCCCTTGACGACGCGGCCGGCCGTGACGTCGAGGCAGGGGATGATGCGGCGGGTCAGCGCGCTGCCCGCGGGGGTGCTGCTGGAGTCGGTCATTTTGCCAGTTCGTCGGCGCGGGCCTGCGCCGACTGGAAGTCGAGCGTGCCTTCGTAGATGCTGCGGCCCAGGATGGCGCCTTCGACGCCTTCTTCCTCGACGGCGCACAGGGCTTCGATGTCCTGGATGCCGGCGATGCCGCCGGAGGCGTAGACGGGGATGCGCACGTGCTGGGCCAGGCGGACCGTGGCTTCGACGTTGACGCCCGAGAGCATGCCGTCACGGCCGATGTCGGTGTAGATGATGGCCTCGCAGCCGTAGTCCTCGAACTTCTTGGCGAGGTCGAGCACGTCGTGGCGGGTCAGCTTGCTCCAGCCGTCGGTGGCGATCTTGCCGTCGCGCGCGTCCAGGCCGACGATGATCTGGCCGGGGAAGGCGCCGCAGGCGTCCTGCAGGAAGCCGGGGTTCTTGACGGCGGCCGTGCCGATGATGACGTAGGAAATGCCGGCGTCGAGGTAGCGCTCGATGGTGTCGAGGTCGCGGATGCCGCCGCCGATCTGCACCGGGATGTCGTCGCCGACGGCGTTCAGGATGGCCTTGATGGGCGCTTCGTTCCTGGGCTTGCCGGCGACGGCGCCGTTCAGGTCTACCAGGTGCAGGCGGCGGGCGCCTTGGTCCAGCCAGCGGGTGGCCATGGCGGCGGGGTCTTCGGAGAACACCGTTGCATCGTCCAGGTCACCCTGGCGCAGGCGCACGCAGCGCCCGTCTTTGAGATCGATGGCGGGGATCAGCAGCATGGTGGGCAGCGAGAAAATATAGGGGTTGAATGGGCGGGCGGACGCAGGCCAGTGCCTACGGCTGCCAGTCTACAAAATTGCGATACAGGCGCAAACCGTGCTCGGCGCTCTTTTCGGGATGGAACTGCACCGCGAAAATGTTAGCTGCCGCCACTGCGCAGGTAAAGGCAAGGCCATAATCGGTTTCACCGACGGTCAGGCCGGCGTCCGCCGGGTCGGCGTAATAGCTATGGACGAAATAGAAGTGCGTTTCGTCCGGAATGCCGGCCCAGATAGGATGAGAGCGCGTCTGGCGCACTTTGTTCCATCCCATGTGCGGGACCTTGAGGCGTTCGGCCCCGGTGCCGGCCGCGCCGGCGGCGCCGGCGTCGGCCAGGCAGGCCTCGTCGCCGCCGGGCAGCGGGTCGGCGAAGCGCGGGCCGGCGAAGCGGCGCACCACGCCGGGAAACAGCCCCAGGCAGGCCGTGCCGCCTTCTTCGCTGGATTCGAACAGCATCTGCTCGCCCACGCACACGCCCAGCAGGGGCTTTTCGCGCGCGGCGCGCACGACGGCCTCGCGCAGGCCGGATTCATTGAGGGTGCGCATGCAGTCCGCCATGGCGCCTTGCCCGGGGAACACGACGCGGTCGGCCGCGGCGATTTCCTGGGGCTGGCTGCAGATGCGGATGTCCGCGTCGGGGGCGGCGTATTTCAGGGCGCGCGCGACGGAATGGAAATTGCCCATCCCGTAGTCGACGATGGCGATAGTGGTCACTTCTTTCTGCCTGGAGCGGTGGATCGCGAACGTTACAGCACGCCCTTGGTGGAGGGCACGGCGTCGCCCATGCGGGGATCGACCTCCAGGGCCATGCGCAGCGCGCGGCCACAGGCCTTGAACACGGTTTCGGCCTGGTGGTGGGCGTTGAAGCCGCGCAGGTTGTCGATGTGCAGCGTGATCAGGGCGTGGTTGACCAGGCCCTGGAAGAATTCGCGGGTGAGGTCCACGTCGAAGTCGCCGATGCGCGCGCGCGTGAACGGGATGTGGTATTCGAGGCCGGGGCGGCCGGAGAAGTCCACCACCACGCGCGACAGCGCTTCGTCCAGCGGCACGTAGGCGTGGCCGTAGCGGCGCAGGCCGGCCTTGGTGCCGGCGGCCTTGGCGATGGCCATGCCCAGCGTGATGCCCACGTCTTCCACCGTGTGGTGCGCATCGATGTGCAGGTCGCCCTCGGCCTTGATGTCGAGGTCGATCAGGCCGTGGCGCGCGATCTGGTCCAGCATGTGGTCGAGGAAGGGCACACCGGTGTCGATCGTCTGCTTGCCGGTGCCGTCGAGGTTGACGGCCACGCGGATGCGGGTTTCGTTGGTGTTGCGGGTGATTTCTGCGGTACGCATGTTAAGCACTCAGAATCTCTTGCAGGGCACAGAGCAAGGCGGCGTTTTCGGCCGGGGCGCCCACCGAGATGCGCAGGCAGTCGGCCAGTAGCGGATGGGCGTTGGAAAAGTTGCGAATCAATATTTTGCGCGTTTTCAGGGCTTGATGCACGGCGTTGCCGTCCAGCTTGCCGGAAAAGCGTACAAGCAGGAAGTTGCCCGCGGACGGGAACACGCGCACGCCGGGCAGCGCCGCCAGGGCCGCGGCCAGCGGTTCGCGGTCGGCGCGTAGGCGCGCGGCCTGCTCGTCGAGCACCGGCTTGTGGCGCAGCACCGCGGTCAGCGCGGCCTGGGTCAGCACGTCCAGGTTGTAGGGCGGGCGGACCTTGTCCAGTTCGGCGATCCAGTCCGGGTGGCCGGCCAGGTAGCCGAAGCGCAGGCCGGCCAGGCCGATCTTGGACACCGTGCGCATGACGAGCACGTTGGGGGCGTCCAGCACCCGCGGCATCCAGGTGGCGTCGGTGAACGGCTGGTAGGCTTCGTCCAGCACCACCAGCCCGGGGGCGGCGGCGACGATGGCGGCGATCGCGTCGTCGGGCCACAGGCCGCCGGTGGGATTGTTGGGCACGGCCAAAAACACCACCTTGGGCTGGTGCGCTTCGATGGCGGCCAGCATGGCGGGCAGGTCCAGCTCCAGGTCGGCGGTCAGCGGCACGCCGACGAAACGGGCGTGGTCGAAGCGCGCGGCCATGTCGAAATACACGAACGAGGGCCACGGCGACAGCACGGCCTCGCCGGGATTGCAGCAGGCCTGCACGATGAGGTGGATGAGCTCGTCCGAGCCGTTGCCGAACAGCAGGCCGGCGGCCTCGGGCACGCCGAAAGCCGTTTTCACGGCCTGCCGCAGGGCCGACAGGTCCGCCGCCGGATAGCGGTTCAGCGGCGTGTCGCGCACGGCGCGGGCGATGTCGTCGCGGACTTGCGGCGGCAGCTCGTACGGGCACTCCATGGCGTCGAGCTTGATGCAGCCTTCGGCGTGGGCCACGGGGTAGGCGGCCAGTTCGCGGATGTCCGCGCGGACCGTGCCGGCGATGCGGCCGGCGACGCCTGCCGCCGGGCTCATGGCTGGTCGATCCGGTACTGGGCGCTGGCGGCGTGCGCCTGCAGGCCCTCGCCCAGCGCCAGTTCGGCGGCGATGCGGCCCAGCGTCTGGGCGCCCTGGTGCGAGACCTGGATCAGGCTGGAGCGCTTCTGGAAGTCGTACACGCCCAGCGGCGACGAGAAGCGGGCGGTGCGCGAGGTCGGCAGCACGTGGTTGGGGCCGGCGCAGTAGTCGCCCAGCGCCTCGGAGCTGAAGCGGCCCATGAAGATCGCGCCGGCGTGGCGGATCTGCGCGGTCCATTGCTCGGGCTGCTCGGTGGAGATTTCGAGGTGCTCGGGGGCGATGTCGTTGGCGATGCGGCAGGCCTCTTCGAGGCTGCGGACCTGGATCAGCGCGCCGCGGTTGGCCAGGCTGACGCGCAGGATGTCGGCGCGCGGCATGGTGGGCAGCAGGCGCGCGATGGCGGCCTCGACCTCGTCGATGAAGGCGGCGTCCGGGCACAGCAGGATGGACTGCGCGAGTTCGTCGTGCTCGGCCTGCGAGAACAGGTCCATGGCGATCCAGTCGGCCGGCGTCTTGCCGTCGCAGATGACCAGGATTTCGCTGGGGCCGGCGATCATGTCGATGCCGACCACGCCGAACACGCGGCGCTTGGCGGCGGCGACATAGGCGTTGCCGGGGCCGACGATCTTGTCTACGGCCGGCACGGTGGCGGTGCCGTAGGCCAGCGCGCCCACGGCCTGCGCGCCGCCGATGGCGAACACGCGGTCCACGCCGGCGATGGCGGCGGCGGCCAGCACGATGGGGTTGCGCGCGCCGTCGGGCGTGGGCGTGACCATGACCAGTTCCTGCACGCCGGCGACCTTGGCCGGGATGGCGTTCATCAGCACGGACGAGGGATAGGCGGCCTTGCCGCCGGGCACGTACAGGCCCACGCGGTCCAGCGGAGTGACCTGCTGGCCCAGCATGGTGCCGTCGGCTTCGGTGTAGGTCCAGGTCTCGGCGCGCTGGCGCTCGTGGTAGCTGCGCACGCGGGCCGCGGCGGCCTGCAGCGCGTCGCGCTGGGCGGCCGGCAGCGCGGCCAGCGCGGCCTGCCAGTCGGCTTTGGGAATCTCCAGCGTGGCGGCGGACGCGCCGGGCATGCGGTCGAAGCGCTGCGTGTATTCCACCAGCGCGGCGTCGCCGCGGGCGCGCACGTCGGCCAGGATGCCGGCGGCGGCGCGGTCGATGGATTCGTCCTCGGTGGCCTCGAAGGCCAGCAGCTTGGACAGGGCGGATTGGAATCCGGGATCGCGGGAATCGAGACGATTGATCAGGGCCATGGCGTCATGGGGCAGGCGGGGTGGCGGCCGCCGCGGCGTCGCGGCGGGCGGAAATCAGGCGTTGCGGGCGGAGGCTCTTTCGAAGGCGTCCAGCAGCGGTTGCAGGCGCGCGCCGCGGGTCTTGAGCGCCGCCTGGTTCACGATCAGGCGCGAGGAGATCGGCATAATGTCTTCCACGGCGACCAGGTCGTTGGCGCGCAGCGTGCCGCCGGTGGACACCAGGTCGACGATGCAGTCGGCCAGGCCGACCAGCGGCGCCAGCTCCATCGAACCATACAGCTTGATGATGTCGACGTACACGCCCTTGGACGCAAAGTGTTCACGGGCTGAATGCACGTACTTGGTGGCCACGCGCAGGCGCGCGCCCTGGTGCACCGCGCCTTCGTAGTCGAAGCCCTTGCGCACGGCCACGGCCAGGCGGCACTTGGCGATGTTCAGGTCGATCGGCTGGTACAGGCCGCCGGGCTGTTCCTTGGCGTGCTCGATGAGCACGTCCTTGCCCGCGATGCCCAGGTCGGCCGCGCCGTATTGCACGTAGGTGGGCACGTCCGAGGCCCGCACGATGATCAGGCGCAGGCCGGGATCGCTGGTCGGGAGGATGAGCTTGCGCGAGCTTTCCGGATTCTCGGGCACGTCGATGCCGGCCTCGGCCAGCAGCGGCATGGTCTCTTCGAAGATGCGCCCTTTGGACAGGGCCAGGGTCAGGGGGGCGGGCGTGGCCTCTTTCATGCCGTTTCCTTGCCGGTAACGCGTTGGATGTTCGCGCCCAGGGCGCGCAGTTTCACTTCCATCTGGTCGTAGCCGCGATCCAGGTGGTAGATGCGGTCGACCAGGGTTTCGCCTTCGGCCGCCAGGCCGGCGATGACCAGGCTGGCCGAGGCGCGCAGGTCGGTGGCCATGACGGTCGCGCCCGACAGGCGCGGCACGCCGCGCACGATGGCGGTGTGGCCGTCGATGCTGATGTCGGCGCCCATGCGGCGCAGTTCCTGCACGTGCATGTAGCGGTTCTCGAAGATGGTTTCGACGATGACCGAGGTGCCTTCGGCCACGGCGTTCAGGGCCATGACCTGGGCCTGCATGTCGGTGGCGAAGCCGGGGTATTCCTGCGTGCGAAAGCCCACGGCGCGCGGGCGCGAGGACATGGCGCAGCGGATCCAGTCGGGGCCGGTCTCGATGGCCAGACCGGCCTCGGCCAGCTTGTCCAGCGTGGCGCCGAGGATGCCGGGGTCGGTGTTGCGCAGCACGATGTCGCCGCCGGCCGCGCCCACCGCGCACAGGAAGGTGCCGGCCTCGATGCGGTCGGAGATGACGCGGTGTTCGGCGCCGTGCAGCCGGTCCACGCCGTCGATCACGATGCGGCTGGTGCCGTGGCCCTGGATGCGCGCGCCCATCTTGATGAGCAGCTCGGCCAGGTCGACCACTTCGGGTTCGCAGGCGGCGTTATCCAGCACGGTCCGGCCTTCGGCCAGCACGGCGGCCATCAGCAGGTTTTCGGTGCCGGTGACGGTGACCATGTCGGTGCGCACGGTGGCGCCCTTCAGGCGCTTGGCGCGCGCCACCACGAAACCGTGTTCGATGCTGATTTCGGCGCCCAGCGCGGCCAGGCCCTTGATGTGCTGGTCCACAGGACGCTGGCCGATGGTGCAGCCGCCGGGCAGGCTGACGCGGGCCTCGCCGAAGCGCGCCAGCAGCGGGCCCAGCACCAGGATCGAGGCGCGCATGGTCTTGACCAGTTCGTAGGGCGCTTCGAGATTGTCGACCTGGTTGGCCTGCAGCGTCACGGTCGCGTCGGCGCCGCGCTCGGCGCGCATGCCCATGCGGCCCAGCAGGCGCAGCATGGTGCCGGTGTCGTTCAGGTGCGGCACGTTGCGCAGCGTCACCGCGTCGGCCGTCAGCAGGCCGGCGCACAGGATGGGCAAGGCCGAATTCTTGGCGCCGGAGACGGCGACTTCGCCGTGCAGGCGCGCGCCGCCGGTGATGCGTAGCTTGTCCATTATTTGCCCGCTTGCTGGTATTCGGCGGGCGTCAGGGTGCGCATCGACAACGCGTGGATCTCGGCCTTCATGCGGTCGCCCAGCGCGGCGTAGACCAGCTGGTGGCGCTGGATCAGGCGCTTGCCTTCGAAGGCGGCGCTGACGATGACGGCGTCGAAATGCGAGCCGTCGCCCTGCACGTCGAGATGTTCGCAGGGCAGGCCGTCCGCGATGTATTGGCGGACTTGCGCGGGAGTGGGAAGCATGGACGTCAGTTCCTGAGTTTGTAGCCGCTGGCCAGGAGCCGCAGCGCGTAAAGCGTAAGCGCGAGGAACACCCCCGTCACCACCGCCAGGCTGCGCCAGGGGGAGACGTCCGACACCGAGAAGAATCCGTAGCGGAAACCGTCGATGGTGTAGAAGATGGGGTTCCAGTGGGACACGCCCTGCCAGAAGGCCGGGAGCGTATGGATTGAATAGAATACGCCGGACAGGAAGGTGGCCGGCATGATCAGGAAATTCTGGAAGGCCGCGAGCTGGTCGAATTTCTCGGACCACAGGCCGGCGATCAGGCCCAGCACGCCCATGATGCCGCAGGCCAGCACGGCGAACACGATCAGCCACAGCGGGTTGGCCGGCACCAGCGACACGAAGAACAGCGCCACCACCCACACGCACAGGCCCACGGCCAGGCCGCGCACGATCGCCGCCAGCACGTAGGCCGCGAAGATGTCGCGGTGCGACAGCGGCGGCAGCAGCATGAACACCAGGTTGCCCGTGATGCGGCTCTGGATGAGCGAGGACGAGGGGTTGGCGAACGCGTTCTGCAGCATGCTCATCATCATGAGCCCGGGGATCAGGAATGCGGTGTAGGGCACGCTGCCGTACACCATCACGCGGCCTTCCAGTACGTGGGCGAACACCAGCAGGTACAGCAGCGCCGTGATGACGGGCGCGGCGATAGTCTGGAAGCTCACCTTCCAGAAGCGCAGCAGTTCCTTGCGCAGCAGGGTGGGAAAGCCGGAGCCCGCGTCCAGGCGGGGCTGCACCAGCGGCTGGCCGGCGCTTGCGATGGGCTGGGTCATGACGGGATCTCTTCGGGTTGCGGGGCGGCGGCGGGGTCGTCCTGGTGCATGATGCGCACGAACGCGTCTTCCAGGTCCACGCCGCCCACGCGGGCCAGCAGGGCCTGGGTGGTGTCCAGCGCCACGATGCGTCCGCCCTTGAGCATGGCGATGCGCCCGCACAGGGCCTCGGCCTCTTCGAGGTAGTGGGTGGTCAGCATGATGGTGTGGCCGGCGCGGTTCAGGCGCGAGATGAATTCCCACAGCGTGCGGCGCAGGTCCACGTCCACGCCCGCGGTCGGCTCGTCGAGCACGATCACGGGGGGGCGGTGCACCAGCGCCTGCGCCACCAGCACGCGGCGCTTCATGCCGCCGGACAGCGCCCGCATGTTGGAATCGGCCTTGTCCGCCAGCCCCAGGTTGAAGAGGATTTCATCGATCCAGTCGTCGTTCTTGCGCAGGCCGAAATAGCCGGACTGGATGCGCAGGGTCTCGCGCACCGTGAAGAAGGGGTCGTAGACCAGTTCCTGCGGCACGACGCCCAGGGCTCGCCGTGCCGACTTGTAGTCGGCCACGACGTCGTATCCACAGACCGTGGCGCGCCCGGCGGTGGCGTGCGCCAGCCCGGCCAGGATGGAGATCAGGGTGGTCTTGCCGGCGCCGTTGGGGCCGAGCAGGCCGAAGAACTCGCCGTGCTCGATGTTGAGGCTGACGTTGTCCAGGGCCTGGAAGCCCGATCCGGACGCATGCCCGAGGAGCTTGCGCCAGCCGCTGGCGCGCGGCGAGTAGATCTTGGAGACGTTTTCTAGACAGACGGCTGACATGACGGGAGGGAGTGGCCCGAAAAGAGCGAATTGATCATTATATAAGCGCCCTGCCCCGGCATATGGGGATGGCCCCGGCGCGCGTGGGGACGGATGGTTTATCTGTCCCTGAAATAATCGGCCCGGCGGGCCTGAGGGCGCGCCGGGCCGGACCAGCCTGCATCGGGATCACTGGTTGCGCTGGTTCAGCGCCTGGATCAGGCCGTCGATGCCGTTCTGGTTGATCTGCTGGGCGAACTGGTTGCGGTAGTTTTCGATCAGCCAGATGCCTTCGACGTTCATGTCGTAGATCTTCCAGCCCTGGGCGGTCTTTTCCAGGCGGTAGTCGACGCCGGTCGGCTGGCCGTTGGCCTGGCTGATGAGCGTGCGCACGACCACATCGTCGGCCTTGGGGTCGCCGCGAAACGGCAGCGTGCGCACGGTGGTGCTGGGCGTGACGCGGGTCAGCGCGCCGCTGTAGGTGCGCACCAGCGTGCCGCGGAAGGCTTCGGCCAGGGCGGTCTTCTGCTGCGCGGTGGCCTGGCGCCAGTAGCGGCCGGCGGCCAGGCGGGTGGTCTTCTGGAAGTCGACGTAGGGCAGGATGTGCTGGTTGACGACCTCGTTGATGCGGGCCGTGTTGCCGGCCTTGACCGCCCCGTCGGCCTTGAGCACGTCCAGGGTTTCGTTGGCGGCGGCCAGCACGAACTGCTCGGGCGGGCCGTTGGGGTCGGGCTTGGCCTGCGCGCCGGCGGCGGCCAGGCCCAGCAGGCTCGCGAAGGCCAGGCGCTGCAGCAGGGAAACAAAAGAAATTCGCATCGGGACTCCTTACAGGTACTGATGGCGCGGTTGCGCGGCCTTACTGGGCCGCGGGTTGCGGCGCGGGGGCCGCGGCGGGGGCGGCAGGCGCCGCCGCGGCGTCCTCGCCCTCGTCGTCTTCGTAGTTGGGCAGCGAGGACTCGTCGTCCACCTTGTGGCCCAGCACCATGGCGGCGCGGCGCTGCAGGTAGGCGTCGCGCACGAAGCTGTACGGGTCGAGCGCCACGCGGTCGACCGTGTCGGTGGCGTCCAGCAGGCTGGCGCGCGTGTCGACGATGCGCAGGCCCCACAGCGAGTTGCGCAGGCGCACGTTGTCGATGGCGTCCACGCCCATGTAGCCGTAGGTGGTGCCGGCGTAGTCGCCGATCAGGCCGGCGCCGTCGCGCACGGTGGATGAGCCGAAGAACGGCAGCACCAGGTACGGGCCCTGGCCGAAGCCCCAGACGCCCAGCGTGGTGCCGAAGTCGTTCGGGATGCGGCGCGCGCCGTTGGCCGAGGCCACGTCGAAGCAGCCGCCCACGCCCATGGTGGTGTTGAACAGGAAGCGGCCCAGCGTGTTGACGAAGTCGTGGCCGCGGCCCTGCAGGAAACTGTTGGCGCCGGACCAGAGGTCGCCGACGTTGCTGAAGATGTTGTGCACACAGCTGCGCACCGGTTCCGGCGTGACGTAGGTGTAGGCCTGCGCCACCGGCTTGAAGACCGCGCGGTCGACCGTGTCGTTGAACTTGTAGATGCCGCGGTTCATGCCTTCCCAGGGATCGCGGGGGTCCGGGTTCTGCGGCGCGGCGCAGCCCGCCAGCAGCGCGCCAGCCGCCGCGACGGTGGCAATCCGGGAAATCGCTTTCTTATTCATGATCAGGGCATCCGTTTCGGTATTTCTTATGATATTGCGTGCTAGGGCGCGGCTTGTTACCGCGTCTTTCTCATTGTCTTCAATTTGGCGCGGGCGCGGCCGATTCCGGCGAACTCGTGCCCTGCTTCTCGGCCGATCCGTACAGGAACTGGCTGATCAGCTGTTCGAGCACGACGGCGCTCTGGGTGTAGCGGATCTTGCCGCCGTCGGCGAAGTTCTCCTCGTCGCTGCCCGCCGTCAGGCCCAGGTACTGCTCGCCCAGCAGGCCGGAGGTCAGGATGGAGGCCGACGAGTCCTTGGGGAACTGGTAGGCCGTTTCCAGCTTGACCGATACGACCGCCTGGAAGGTCTTGTCGTCGAACGAAATGCCGTCGACGCGGCCCACCACCACGCCCGCGCTCTTGACGGGCGCGCGGACCTTGAGGCCGCCTACGTTATCGAAGTTGGCCGTGACCGTATAGGTCGGGGTGAAGGAAAAGGTGCTCAAGTTGCCGGCGCGCAACGCCAGGAAAGCCAGCGCGACCGCGCCCAGCAATACGAACAGCCCTACCCAGAAGTCGGTTTTTTCGCGTGACATGATCGATCCGTTTCAATTTCCAAACATCAAGGCGGTGAGCAGGAAGTCCAGTCCCAGTACCGCCAGCGAGCCCACCACCACGGTGCGCGTGGTGGCGCGGGCGACGCCCTCGGGAGTCGGCTTGGCCTGCCAGCCTTCGTAAAGCGCGACCAGCGTGACCGCGACGCCGAACACCAGGCTCTTGATGACGCCGTTGGCCACGTCCTTCAGGACGTCCACGCCGTTTTGCATCTGCGACCAGAAGGCGCCGGCGTCCACGCCGATCAGGACCACGCCCACCACCCAGCCGCCCAGGATGCCCACCATGGAGAACACCGCGGCCAGGATGGGCATGGCGATGACGCCGCCCCACAGGCGCGGCACCAGCACCCGGCGTATCGGGTCCACCGCCATGACTTCCATGGCCGCGAGCTGCTCGCCGGCCTTCATGAGGCCGATTTCCGCGGTCAGCGAGGTGCCGGCGCGGCCGGCGAACAGCAGCGCGGTGACGACCGGGCCCAGTTCGCGCACCAGCGACAGCGCCACCAGCAGGCCGAGCGCTTCTTCGGAACCGTACCGGTTCAGCGTGTAATAGCCCTGCAGCCCCAGCACGAAGCCCACGAACATGCCGGACACGGCGATGATGAGCAGCGAATAATTGCCGATGAAATGAACCTGCTGCGACACCAGGCGGGGGCGCGACAGGGCGATGCCGCTGCGCGCCAGCAAGCCATTGACGAAGCGGGTGAAGTAGCCGATGCCGGTCACCTGGGCGTGCACCCAGCCGCCCAGCGCGCCGATGGGATTGCGCGATCCGCTCATGCCTTGCGCCTCTGTTGTTGCGAAAGCCACTTCTGGAAAGCCGGCGTTTCGGGGTACTGGAAAGCGACCGGGCCGTCGGGCTCTCCCTTGAGGAATTGCTGCACGTAGGGGTCCTGCGAGGCCGCCAGCGTCTGCGGGGTGCCGGCGG
This sequence comes from Achromobacter sp. SX5, assembly GCF_056711425.1. Lineage (NCBI taxonomy): Bacteria > Pseudomonadati > Pseudomonadota > Betaproteobacteria > Burkholderiales > Alcaligenaceae > Achromobacter > Achromobacter sp. SX5. The sequence goes on from NZ_CM160041.1 coordinate 178,376, forward strand.
CGGCCAGCCGGCCCTGGCCCACCAGGTAGACCTGGTCGGCGATGGCGAAGGATTCCTGCACGTCGTGCGTGATCAGCACGGAAGCGCAGCCGAGCCGGTCGGCCAGGTTGCGGATCAGGCGGGCGGTGATGCCCATCGAGATCGGGTCCAGGCCGGCGAACGGTTCGTCGTACAGAATCAGTTCGGGTTCCAACACCACGGCGCGCGCCAGCGCCACGCGCCGCGCCATGCCGCCGGAGATTTCGGAAACCTTGAGGTGCGCGGCGGCGCGCAGGCCCACCGCGTCGAGCTTGTCCAGCACGCGTTCGGTGACTTCCGCCTCGGCCAGCCGGGTGTGTTCGCGCAGCGGGAAGGCGACGTTCTCGAAGACGTTCAGGTCGGTGAAAAGCGCGCCCTGCTGGAACAGCACGCCCATGCGGGTGCGCAGCGACTGCAGTTCGGCGCGGCTGACGCCGGCCATGTCCTGGCCGAAGGCCAGCACGCGGCCGCGCTGCGCGGTGAGCTGGCCGGTGGCCGCGCGCAGCAGCGTGGTCTTGCCCGAGCCCGAGCCGCCCATGATGGCGACCACCTGGCCGGCGCGCACGTCCATGGAAATGTCGCGCAGCACGGTGAAGTCGCCATAGCCGAGCGCCACGCCTTCCAGGCGCAGGGCGAATTCCGGGGTGCTGCTGGTTTGAGCGGGCATGGGCAACGAAAGCGTATTTCGGCGGCGGAGCTTGCCCTGCTGTCTGTTCGACACGTCTGGCGAAGCATGGGGCCGGCGCGGACAAGACAGGCGGCGTCGGGAAGCGCCCTGTTACTCAGATACCGGGAGACAAAGCGAGGCCCTGGCTCCCGACGGCGAGGCGCCATTGTAGCCCGACGCATAGCAATCACAACGCGACAGGCTGTTCGTGGAACAGTGTTTTCGACTCGGGGAACAATCCCTGCCTAGCGCCGCGCCTGGGCGGCCGCCGTCTCCCGGGACAGGCGGGCGATCAGGTCCGCCGTGCTTTCGCGGCGGGCCAGCGGCGCGCCCTGGCCGGCCCACAGGGACAGCACGTCGAGGTTGCCCGCCTTGCCGCCGGCCGTGCGCATGGGCCGGGTCAGCGCGTTCTGCAGCGGATACGGCAGGATGTCGGCGGCGATGGCCTCGGCGTCGCGCATGAAGGCGTTCTCGATGCCGCGCGCCGGCCGCCCGGAAAACGCCCGGGTCACGCGCGACTGTTCCGAGCGCGACACCGGCAGGGCCGCCTTGTAGGCCTCGCCGATGCCGGATTCCTCGGTGGTCAGGAAGGCCGTCCCCATTTGCGCTAGGTCGGCGCCCAGCGCCAGCGCGGCGGCGATGCCGCGTCCGTCCATGATGCCGCCGGAGGCGATCACCGGCACCGAGACGGCGTCGGCCACCTGCGGCACCAGCGCCATGGTGCCGATCAGCGATTCCTCGAAGCCGCCCAGGAAGGTGCCGCGATGGCCGCCGGCCTCGGCGCCCTGGGCCACCACGGCGTCCACGCCGTCCTGCTCCAGCGCCACCGCTTCGGCCACCGTGGTCGCGGTGCCGACGGTCAGGATGCCGAGCTCGCGGCAGCGCGCCAGCGCCGCCGCCGGCATGCGGCCGAAGGTGAAGCTGAAGACCGCCGGGCGGGCCCGCAGCACCGCCTGGATCTGTTCGGCCAGCGGATCGGGCTGGGGATCGGGCGCGGCCGGCGCGTCCAGGCCCAGCTGCTGGTGGTAGCGCGCCATCAGCGCCAGCATGCGGGCGGCGTCGCCGCGCATGGGCTGCTCGGGCACCGAGGCGAACAGGTTGATGGCGAACGGCCGCGGCGTGCGGGCGCGGATCGCCTGCGCCGCGGCCTCGATCTGGGCCGGCGTCATGTAGGCCGCTCCGAGCGAACCCAGGGCTCCCGCCGCCGATGCCGCGGACACCAGCTCCACCGTGGTGGCGCCGCCGGCCATGGGGGCCTGGACGATGGGGTGGAGCAGCTTGAGCAGATCAATCAGTCGGGATGCCATGGGGGGACTCCTGGAAGGTTATTGAAGCTGGATGTTTCCGGCCTTGATGACTTTCGCCCACTTCTCGGTTTCGCTCTTGATGAAGGCGCCGAATTCCTCGGGCGTGCCGCCGCCGGCCTGGCTGCCGGTGTCGGCGATGGCCTTCTGCACCTCGGCGTCCTTCAGGATGCGGTTGAACTCGGCGTTGAGCCTGGCGATGATGGGCGCCGGGGTGCCGGCCGGGGCGACGATGCCCTGCCAGTTGTACGACTCGAAGCCGGGCAGGCCCGATTCGGCCATGGTGGGCACGTCGGGCAGCACGGCCAGGCGCTTGGCCGAGGTCACGGCGATCGGGTGGATCTTCTTGCCCTGGATGGCCGGCAGCGCCGAATAGCCCATTTCGAACATCATCGAGATATGCCCGCCCATGAGGTCGGTGGCGGCCAGGCTGCCGCCCTTGTAGGGCACGTGGATGATGTCGATGCCGGCCTGCTCGCGGAACATCTCGCCGGACAGGTGGTGGGCGCCGCCCACGCCGGACGAGCCGAAGGTCAGCTTGCCGGGCTCTTTCTTGGCCAGCGCGATCAGGTCGGCCAGCGTCTTGACCGGCAGGTCGTTGTTCACGCTCAGCACCAGCGGGCTGTTTTCGATCAGGACGATGGGCGCCAGGTCCTTTTGCGGATCGTAGGGCATGTCCTTCATCAGGGTCGGGTTGACGGCCATGGGCGCCAGGTTGCCGGTGCCGATGGTGTAGCCGTCCGCGGCGGCGCGCGCGATCAGGTTGGTGCCGACCACGCCGCCCGCGCCCGCCTTGTTCTCGACCACGACGGGCTGGCCCAGCGAGTCGCCGAGCTTGCGCGCCAGCAGGCGCACGCGGGTGTCGGCGAAGCCGCCCGGCGCGTAGGGCACGATCATGGTGATGGGTTTGCTCGGCCAGTCGGCCGGCTGGGCCTGGGCGGCGCTGCCCAGGGCGGCGACGGCGGCGATGGCGGCGATAAGGGGACGCAACGGTTTCATGCTGGGAACTCCTCTTTATGCTTTCTTGTGGAACAGCCCTGCGGGCCGACCGCATTATGCCCAGCACTTCCGTCGTCTGTCGTGATTTTTCCCAGGCGCCAGGCCGACAGGCCCAGCAGCGCCGCGCTGCCGCCCAGCACTTGCGGCAGGCCCGCGCCCCAGTGCGCGGCCGCCGCGGCCAGCAGCGGACCCAGTATCTGGCCGGCGGCGAAGGCGGCGGTCATGAGGGCCGCCGCGCGCGGGGCGGCCGCGCCGGCGCCACGCCGCGCGGCCAGCATGCCGGCCTGCGTGATGACCATGAAGGTGCCGCCCACCAGCAGCGCGGCCAGGATCACGGCGGCGATGTGCTGCCACAGCGCCGCGGCCAGCATGCCCAGGGCCATCAGCGCCTGCGCGGCGCGCCAGACCTGCCTGTGGTCGCGCCCACGCCCCATCCGCGGGACCAGCAGGCAGGAGGCCGCCGCGGCCAGCCCGAACAGCGGCCAGGCCCAGCCGAAGACGGCCGGGTCCGCAATGGCCTGCTTGGCCATCACGGGCAGGAAGGTGGCGGGGATGATGTAGCCCACGCCGAACACGCCGTAATGCAGGGCCAGCCCCGGTATGCCGGCAGGCAGCGCGGCGTCCGCGGCGGCGGGCGTGGGCGCCACGGGCGCGGCGCGGCGGCGCATGCCGGACCAGGCCGCCGCCGACAGCGCCAGCGCCAGGGCGCCCAGGGCGATCCACAGCATGTCCGCGTCCGCGCCGAGCGCGGTCAGGGCCAGGCAGGCCAGGCCGGTGAGCGCGATGCCCGCGCCCACGCCGGCATAGGCCACGGCCGAAGCGCCCGCCTCGCGCGGGTCGCCGGCCGGCACGGGCCGCCAGGCCGCCACGCAGATGAAGGCGCTGGCGCTGGCGTAGCCCGCGGCCAGCCGCAGCGCGCACCAGGCCGCCATTCCGGGCCACAGGGGCATGGCCAGGGTCAGCGCCGCCACGGCCAGCAGGCTGGCGGCCAGCATGCCGCGCAGGCGCCGCGGCGGCCAGGCGACGGCGGCCAGGGCGCCCAGCAGGTAGCCGGCGTAATTGGCCGAGGCCAGCCAGCTGCCCTGCGCCAGCGACAGCCCGGCTTCCTGCGCCATGGCGGGCCAGACCGGCGTGAAGGCGAACCGGCCGATGCCCATGGCGGCGGCCAGGGCCAGCGCCGCGGGCCAGGCCAGCGCGGCGGCGCCGCGGGGCGGCGGGAGGGGCGAAGCAGGCGTTGACATGCCCCCTACTCTAAGGCTGTACTAATATCTTTAATAGTGAATTATTCAGAACACGAGTTCTTGAAATGAGAAACTTGGACCTCGACGCGCTGCAGATATTCAAGGCGGTGGCCGACCAGGGCGGCGTGGCGCGCGCCGCCGCGCACCTGAACCGCGTGCAGTCCAATGTGTCGACCCGCCTCAAGCAACTCGAAGCCGAGCTGCAGACGCCGCTCTTTCGGCGCCAGAACCGCCGCCTGGTGCTGTCGGACCAGGGCCGCGTGCTGCTGTCCTACGCCGACCGCCTGCTGCGCCTGTCGGACGAGGCCCAGGCCGCGGTGCGCGAGGGCGCGCCGCGCGGCGTGCTGCGCATCGGCACCATGGAAAGCACCGCGGCAGCGCGCCTGCCGCCCATTCTGGCGGCCTATCACGCGGCCTGGCCGCAGGTGCGCATCGAGCTGGTGACGGGCACTTCGGCGGCGCTGGCCGAGCAGGTGCGCGGCTACGCCATCGAAGCCGCTTTCGTGGCCCGGCCGTTTCCGGCGCAGGGGCTGGCGGCGATGGACGCGTTTCGCGAAGAGCTGGCGCTGATCTCGCCCGCGGCCTGGGGGCCGGTCGGGCGGGCGCAGGAATTGAGCGGGCGCAGCGTCATCGCGTTCGCGGCGGGGTGTTCGTACCGCCGCATCCTGGAGTCATGGCTGAACCAGGAAGGCGTGACGCCGGCCAACGTGATGGAGTTCGCGTCGTATCACGCCATCGTGGCCTGCGTGGCGGCCGGATCGGGCGTGGCCATCGTGCCGCGTTCGGTGCTGGAGGTGCTGGGGCCGGCGCATTCGGTGCGCATCGGCGCCCTGCCCGGCTCCCATGCGCGCGCCCTGACCCAGCTGGTCTGGCGCGCCGACGACGACACGCCGGCGCTGCAGGCGTTGCGCCAGGCCTTGCAACAGGCCGCTCAGAAGCGGTAGCCCACGCCCACCGTGGCGACCCACGGGTTGATGCGGGCGGTGCCGATGTGCTGGCCGTCCAGCTTCACCTTGGACGAGATGTCGATATAGCGGATGTCCGCGTTCATGAACCAGCGGTCATTGATCTTGATGTCCGCGCCGAGCTGCGCGGCCACGCCCCACGAATCCTTCAGCTTCAGGTCCGAGCCGCTCAGCGCGCCCGTGGTCTGGGTGTCGAAGAAGGTGGTGTAGTTGATGCCGACGCCGATGTAGGGCTGGATCATGCTGTCGGGCAGGATGTGCCATTGCAGGCTCAGCGTGGGCGGCAGGTGCTTGGTGGTGCCGATCTTGCCCAGGCCGCTGCCGCGGATGTCGTGCTGGAAGGGCCAGGCGCCGAGCAGTTCGATGCCGATGTTGCGCGTGGCCATGTAGGTGAGCGTGAAGCTGGGGCGGACGTTGTTGTTGACGTCGAGCTTGACGCTGCCGTCGAGCACGCTGCCGTTGTTGGAGGCCGGCATGACGCTGGTGGCGCCAACCTTGACCAGCACGTCCCCGGCCTCGTGCGCATGCGCGGGGGCGGCGAGCGAGGCGGCGGCGATCAGGCCGGCGATGGCGGTGGCGCGGACGTGGCTGTGCAGCGAAAACATTTTCCTCTCCGATCTTTTCTGGGGTTGAGCAGATAGGTTCTCAAACCTGCTCCGGACCCCGGTTGACGCGTGTCAAACCGTGAAAAGACCGCAAGGAAAAAGTGGTTATGTTGCAACAAGTCGTAGCACGACCCATGAAAAACGCCGCCGCGCGCTTTCGCGCCGGCGGCGTCGCATGCTGCGCCCAGGCTCAGCGCGGCAGCTCGCTCGACCCCATCAGGTAGGCGTCCACGGCGCGCGCGCACTGGCGGCCTTCGCGGATGGCCCAGACCACCAGCGACTGGCCGCGGCGCATGTCGCCGGCGGCGAAGACCTTTTCCACGTTGGTGCGGTAGTCGTCGGTGTTGGCGCGCACGTTGCCGCGCGCGTCGCGGTCCACGCCGAAGGCGTCGAGCACGGTCTGCACCGGCGACACGAAGCCCATGGCCAGCAGCACCAGGTCGGCCTTGATCTCGAACTCCGAGCCTTCGACTTCGCGCATCTTCATCTGGCCGGTGGCTTCGTCCTTGAACCATTCGACGCGCGCGCCGACCAGTTTCTCGACGCGGCCGTTGCTGCCCTTGAGCAGCTTGGTGGTCACCGACCAGTCGCGCTCGCAGCCTTCCTCGTGCGAGGACGAGGTGCGCAGCTTGAGCGGCCAGTAGGGCCAGGTCATGGCCTTGTTTTCCGACTCGGGCGGCTGGGGCATCAGCTCGAATTGCGTGACCGAGGCCGCGCCGTGGCGGTTGCTGGTGCCGACGCAGTCCGAACCCGTGTCGCCGCCGCCGATCACCACCACGTGCTTGCCCTTGGCCAGCGTCTGGTTGGCCAGGCGGTCGCCGGCCACGGCCTTGTTCTGCTGGCGCAGGAAGTCCATGGCGAAGTACACGCCGGACAGCTCGCGGCCCGGCACCGGCAGGTCGCGCGGGGTTTCCGAGCCGCCGCTCATCACCACGGCGTCGAACTCGGCCAGCAGCGATTCAGGCGTGCGCACCGTGAGGCCGTCGGCCACCGGGTCGCTGGGGTTGCCGATATAGGTCGAGGGCGCGAACTCCACGCCTTCGGCCTCCATCTGCGAGATGCGGCGGTCGATCTGGTGCTTTTCCAGCTTGAAGTCGGGGATGCCGTAGCGCAGCAGCCCGCCGATGCGGTCGCTCTTTTCGAACAGGGTCACGGAATGGCCGGCGCGCGCCAGCTGCTGCGAGCACGCCATGCCCGCCGGGCCGGAGCCCACCACCGCGACCTTTTTGCCAGTCTTGCGCGCCGGCACCTGCGGCGTGACCCAGCCTTCGGCCCAGCCCTTGTCGATGATGGCGTGCTCGATGGACTTGATGCCCACGGCCTCGCTGTTGATGTTCAAGGTACAGGCGGCTTCGCACGGCGCCGGGCAGATGCGGCCGGTGAACTCCGGGAAGTTGTTGGTGGAGTGCAGCACGTCCAGCGCGCGCTTCCAGTCCTGGCGGTACACCAGGTCGTTCCAGTCCGGGATGATGTTGTTGACCGGGCAGCCGTTGTTGCAGAACGGAATGCCGCAGTCCATGCAGCGCGCCGCCTGCTGCTTGGCCTGCTCGTCGGTCAGGTGCAGCACGAACTCGCGCCAGTTCTTCAGGCGCTTCTGCGGGGCCTCGGAGGCCTCCTGCAGGCGCTGGTATTCCATGAATCCGGTGATCTTTCCCATGATTTCCCTCACGCAGCCAGTTGTTGCGGGTTGGCTGCACGCCACATTTCACCCAATGCGCGGCGGTAGTCCGTCGGCATGACCTTTACGAATTTGCCGCGCGAGGCTTCCCAGTCGCCCAGGATTTCGCGGGCGCGGAAGCTGCCGGTGTAGCGGAAGTGGTCTTCCACCAGGCGGCGCAGGATGGTTTCGTCCGTCTCGCGTTCGCCGCCGCGCTGGGCGCTGTGCCAGGTGTCCATGTTGTCCTGCGCGGCCTGTTCGGCGTGCGGGACCACGGGTTCCAGTTCGACCATGGACAGGTTGGCGCGGTGCTTGAGCGTGCGCTCCGGGTCCCACACATAGGCCACGCCGCCGGACATGCCGGCCGCGAAGTTGCGGCCGGTGGCGCCCAGCACCACGACGGTGCCGCCGGTCATGTATTCGCAGCCGTGGTCGCCGGTGCCTTCCACGACGGTGGCCGCGCCCGAGTTGCGCACCGCGAAGCGTTCGCCGGCCACGCCGTTGAAGAACGCCTCGCCCGCCAGCGCGCCGTACAGCACGGTGTTGCCGGCGATGATGTGATCCGGGCCGAAGCCGCGGAAATCGTTGGGCGAGCGCACGATGATGCGGCCGCCCGACAGGCCCTTGCCGACGTAGTCGTTGCCTTCGCCCACCAGGTCCATGGTGATGCCATGGGCCAGGAAGGCGCCGAAGCTCTGGCCGGCGGTGCCATTGCACTGGATGTGGATGGTGTCGTCCGGCAGGCCCTCGTGGCCGTAGCGCGCGGCCACCGCGCCCGACAGCATGGCGCCGATGGTGCGGTTGCGGTTGCGCACCGGCACGATGAACGAGACCTTCTCGCCGCGCTCCAGCGCCGGCTTGCTGCGCTCGATCAGCTGGTGGTCCAGCGCGCCGGCCAGGCCGTGGTCCTGCTCTTCGGTCTGGCGCACTTCGGCGTCGGACAGGGTCTGGTGGAACACGCGGGTGAAGTCCAGGCCCTGGGCCTTCCAGTGCTCCACGCCCGAACGCATGTCGAGCAGGTCGGCGCGGCCGATCAGGTCGTCGAACTTGCGGATGCCCAGCTGGGCCATGATTTCGCGCACTTCCTCGGCGATGAAGAAGAAGAAGTTGACGACGTGCTCCGGCTTGCCCTGGAATTTCTTGCGCAGCACCGGGTCCTGCGTGGCCACGCCCACCGGGCAGGTGTTCAGGTGGCACTTGCGCATCATGATGCAGCCTTCGACGACCAGCGGCGCGGTGGCGAAGCCGAATTCGTCGGCGCCCAGCAGCGCGCCGATGACCACGTCGCGGCCGGTCTTCATCTGGCCGTCGGCCTGCACGCGGATGCGGCTGCGCAGGCGGTTGAGCACCAGCGTCTGCTGCGTCTCGGCCAGGCCCAGCTCCCAGGGCGTGCCGACGTGCTTGATGGACGACACCGGCGAGGCGCCCGTGCCGCCGTCATGGCCGGCGATCACGACGTGGTCGGCCTTGGCCTTGGCCACGCCCGCGGCCACTGTGCCCACGCCCACTTCGGACACCAGCTTGACCGAGATCGAGGCCTTGGAATTGACGTTCTTCAGGTCGTGGATCAGCTGGGCCAGGTCTTCGATGGAATAGATGTCGTGGTGCGGCGGGGGCGAGATCAGGCCCACGCCCGGCACCGAATAGCGCAGCTTGGCGATGTATTCCGACACCTTGTGGCCGGGCAGCTGGCCGCCCTCGCCGGGCTTGGCGCCCTGGGCCATCTTGATCTGGATCTGGTCGGCCGAGGACAGGTATTCGGCGGTCACGCCGAAACGGCCCGAGGCCACCTGCTTGATCTTCGAGCGCAGCGAGTCGCCCTTCTTCAGCGCGACGTCGGCTTCGATGCGCTCGGAGCCCAGCACCGAGGCCAGCGTGTCGCCGTCCTTGATGAGGCTCTTGCCTTCGCGCATCTCGGCGCGGTAGCGCAGTTCGTCCTCGCCGCCTTCGCCGGTGTTGGACTTGCCGCCGATGCGGTTCATGGCCACGGCCAGCACCGAGTGCGCCTCGGTCGAGATCGAGCCCAGCGACATGGCGCCGGTGGCGAAGCGCTTGACGATCTCCTTGGCCGGCTCGACGTCGTCCAGCGGGATGGCGCGCGACGGATCGAAGCGGAACTCGAACAGGCCGCGCAGCGTCATGTGGCGGCGGCTCTGGTCGTTGATGATCTGCGCGTACTCCTTGTACGTGCGGTAGTTGTTGGCGCGCGAGGCGTGCTGCAGCTTGGCGATGGAGTCCGGCGTCCACATGTGCTCTTCGCCGCGCACGCGATAGGCGTATTCGCCGCCCGCGTCCAGGTCGTTGGCCAGGACCGGATCGGTGCCGAAGGCGGCGCGGTGCTGGCGCAGCGCTTCCTCGGCGACCTGGAAGATGCCGATGCCTTCGATATTGGAGGCGGTGCCGGTGAAGTACTTGTTCACCAGGGCGCTTTGCAGGCCCACGGCTTCGAAGATCTGCGCGCCGGTGTAGGACATATAGGTGGAAATGCCCATCTTGGACATGACCTTGTTCAGGCCCTTGCCGATCGCCTTGATGTAGTTCTTGACCGCCTTTTCGGGGTCATTCATCTTGCCCAGCGATTCCAGCGCCAGGTAGGGGTGGATGGCTTCGGCGCCATAGCCGCCCAGCAGCGCGAAATGGTGCACCTCGCGCGCCGAGCCGGTCTCCACGACCAGGCCGGTGTTGGTGCGCAGGCCGGCGCGGATCAGGTGCTGGTGCACCGCCGAGGTGGCCAGCAGCGCGGGGATGGCCACGCGTTCGCTGTCGACCAGGCGGTCGGACACGATCAGGATGTTGTAGCCGCTGCGCACCGCGTCCACGGCGCGCGCGCACAGCGCGGCCACGCGGGCTTCGATGCCCTCGGGACCCCAGGCGGCCGGATAGGTGATGTCCAGCTCGAAGCTGCGGAACTTCTTGCCCGTCACCTGCTCGATGTCGCGGATCTGCGCCATGGCGGCGAAGTCCAGCACCGGCTGCGACACTTCCAGGCGCAGCGGCGGGTTGACGTTGTTGATGTCCAGCAGGTTGGGCTTGGGGCCGATGAACGATACCAGCGACATCACCAGCTGCTCGCGGATCGGGTCGATCGGCGGGTTGGTGACCTGCGCGAACAGCTGGCGGAAATAGTTGTAGAACGGCTTGGCGCGGTCCGACAGCACGGCCAGCGGGGCGTCGTTGCCCATCGAGCCGATCACTTCCTCGCCGCTGGCGGCCATGGGCTCGAGGATGAACTTGTAGTCTTCCTGGGTCCAGCCGAAAGCCTGCTGGCGGTCCAGCAGCGAGACCGGCGATTGCGTGGCCGTGGCGGCCTGGCGCGGCGCCGGCAGCGATTCCAGCTTGATCTGCAGGCGCTCGATCCACTGGCGGTAGGGGCGGCTGTTGGACAGCTGCAGCTTGATCTCGGCGTCGTCGATGATGCGGCCCTGCTCCAGGTCGATCAGGAACATCTTGCCCGGCTGCAGGCGCCACTTCTTGACGATGCGGTTCTCGGGGATGGACAGCGTGCCGGCCTCGGAGGCCAGGATCACCATGTCGTCGTCGGTGACCAGGTAGCGCGCCGGGCGCAGGCCGTTGCGGTCCAGCGTGGCGCCGATCTGGCGGCCGTCGGTGAACGCGACCGCGGCCGGGCCGTCCCACGGCTCCATCATGGCGGCGTGGTACTCGTAGAAAGCGCGGCGGCTTTCGTCCATCTGCGTGTGCTGCTCCCAGGCTTCCGGGATCATCATCATCATGGCGTGGGCCAGCGAGTAGCCCGAGTTCACCAGCAGTTCCAGGCAGTTGTCGAAGGTCGCGGTGTCGGACTGGCCTTCGTAGACGATGGGGTACAGCTTCTTCAGGTCGTCGCCCAGCACGGCCGACTGCATCATGCCTTCGCGCGCGCGCAGCCAGTTGAAGTTGCCCTTGACCGTGTTGATTTCGCCGTTGTGGGCGATCATGCGGTACGGGTGGGCCAGCGGCCAGGCCGGGAAGGTGTTGGTGGAGAAGCGCTGGTGCACCAGGGCCAGGGCCGAGACGGTGCGGGTGTCGGCCAGGTCGCGGTAGTAGCGGCCGACTTGGTCGGCCAGCAGCAGGCCCTTGTAGACCACGGTGCGCACCGAGGCCGAGGGCACGAAGTATTCCTTGCCATGCGCCAGATGCATGTTCTGGATGGCGTGGCTGGCGGTCTTGCGGATCACGTACAGCTTGCGTTCCAGCGCGTCCGGCACCATCACGTCGGCGCCGCGGCCGATGAACAGCTGGCGGATCACCGGCTCGCAGGCGCGCACGGCGGGCGACATGGGCATGTCCACGTCCACCGGCACATTGCGCCAGCCCAGCACGACCTGGCCCTCGGCGCGCACCGAACGCTCCAGCTCTTGCTCGCAGGCCAGGCGCGAGGCGGTTTCCTTGGGCAGGAACACCATGGCCACGCCGTATTCGCCGGGCGGCGGCAGGACGATGCCCTGCTGGCTCAGCTCGTCGCGGTACAGCGCGTCGGGGATCTGGATCAGGATGCCGGCGCCGTCGCCCATCAGCTTGTCCGCGCCCACCGCGCCGCGATGGTCCAGGTTCTCCAGGATCTTCAGGCCCTGCTGGATGATGGCGTGGCTTTTCTTGCCCTTGATGTGGGCGACGAAACCGACGCCGCAGGCGTCATGTTCGTTCTTGGGGTGGTACAGGCCCTGGGCGGGAGGCAGACCGATGCGGCTCGCATCGATGGGGGTCGCCTTGGGCGGGAGACAGGATTCGATCTGGGTGTTTTGGGGCATGGCGCGCTCCGCAGTAGGCCTGCGTCGTGATGTTGCAGTGCAGGAGACGGACAATACCCCTGACAGGAGCAGGGTGCAATAGGAATAAACAGGGTATGTCCCTAATTATATTTATGGTCGCTCATGGGATGATTATTTGGTGACGTATCTAGATCGTTGTCTGGCGCGGGTTTCCAGACAGGGGTGCAGACGGAGAAGCGATGCTTGACCGGGATTCGGCCGTTTTTTTGGTTATACGTCCCCGATAATTTTGGATGTCGAGGCCGCTCGTATCCGCAATCCGGTGTTGCGCAATCGCAATGGCGAGCGCCGCGACGCGCCCAGGGCGCGTCATGCATGCATGCAGGAAAACGGGGAAAGGAATCCGCCCGGGACGGGGCGGATCAGGAATTGGACGTGGAAGAGGAAGGTTCGGCGTCGGCCGGCGCGGCTGCGGCCGGCTTCTTGCGCGGGCGTCCGCGCTGGCCCGGGGCCACGCGCCGGCTGGCGGTGTGGGCCAGGCTGGCGATGAAGGCGGGGCCGCCCAGCGCCCACTGGCCGGAAACCGCCTGGTCGATGCGCTGGCTTTCCTCGCGCGACAGGCCGTCCTGCAGGCGCTTGCGGTAATTGGCCTGGCGGTCGAAAGGCGTATTGCCGCAGGCCCAGTAATCGGCGTGGTCCGACTGCCATTGGGCGGGGGCGGCCGTGGTGTTGCCGGTGTGGCTGGAGGCCGAGGACCAGGGCCAGGAGTCCGGGTCCTGCGAGGCGCCGCTGCGCACGGGATAGGTTTCCAGCCAGACCAGGGCCGGCAGCACCCAGGCGCCCGGCTCCAGCAGGGCCGAGCGGTAGCGGCCGGCGAATACGCGCCCGCCGCGCAGCCGCGCCGCCAGGTTGCGGCCCAGCGTCTGCATCAGCCGCGGCAGGCCTTCTTCGTCGGCCGGCGTGGCCAGCAGCAGGATGCGGTCGTTGGCGAGCAGCCAGCCATGAACCGAGACCCGATGGCGCTGGGCGGATTCGCCCAGCCACGTGGCCAGCTGGTTCAGGATGTCGGCCGGCGCGGGTTGAGACGGCGCCGCCAGCGGCTGGATGAAATTGGCCTGCACCAATTGGGGCAGCCCAGGGGCGTACAGACGGGGCAGACGGGCCATAGTGTCAGGACTTGCGTATCCGGAAGAACGGGTTGTCTTCTCTCACGGTATATAAATAGTGCCACGGTAGGCGGCGGTCAAGTCCCGTGATCGCGATATGGGCAAGGATCCGTCATTTTTTTCGTCGTCCGTACCCGAATACGTGCAGGTTAACATTCGGCGACGGAACGTCGTACCGTGGATATACCCTAACCCGCGGGCGTTTTTTCATCCCCTACGACTGGAGCAGACCTATGGCCGTGGCCCTCGAACTCATCTCGCAGCACCGCTGTTTCGGCGGCTGGCAGCGCTATTACCGCCACGAATCCGCGCAGATCGGCCTGCCCATGCGGTTCTCGGTCTATCTGCCGCCCCAGGCCGAGCAAGGCCCGGTACCCGTCCTGTTCTATCTGGCCGGGCTGACCTGCACCGAAGAGACTTTCATGATCAAGGCCGGCGCCCAGCGCCTGGCTGCGGAGCTGGGCGTCATGCTGGTGGCCCCGGACACCAGCCCGCGCGGGGCCAACGTGCCGGGCGAGGACGAAAACTGGGACCTGGGCACCGGCGCGGGCTTTTACGTGGACGCCACCACGCCGGCCTGGCGCACGCACTACCGCATGTACAGCTACGTGACCGAAGAACTGCATGCCATCGTCACCGGCGGCGCGCTGCCGGGCGACGCGTCGCGCACCGGGATCTTCGGCCATTCCATGGGCGGCCACGGCGCGCTGGTGCTGGCGCTGCGCAACCCCGCCAAGTTCCACTCGGTGTCGGCCTTCGCGCCCATCGCCGCGCCCAGCCAGTGTCCGTGGGGCAAGAAGGCCTTCGGCGCCTACCTGGGCGCCGACGTCCAGGGCTGGGCCGCCTACGACGCGTCGGCGCTGATGCGCCAGGCCCGCCAGCCGTTTCCCGGGGGCATCCTGATCGACCAGGGAGAATCGGACCAGTTTCTGGCGGAACAGTTGTATCCCGAGGTATTCGAGCAGGCCTGCGCCACCGCCGGCCAGCCGTTGACCCTGCGTCGCCACGAGGGCTACGACCACGGCTATTACTTCATCTCGACGTTTATCGAGGATCACATCCGGTTTCACGTCGAGCGGCTTGGAAAACCCGCGGCCTGAGGCCGCTTCTATACTGGCCGGCCACCGCCCGCGGCGGTTCTTACCTAATCGGGAACGGCTGATTTGATCAACGGAATCGCTCCTTTCGTCTGGATACTGCTGGGCGCCATCGTCGTCCTGCTGCCGGGCATCGTCATGCTGCTGGGCAAGGGCGGCCCGCGCGACGAGCGCGGCCGCAAAATGTTCCAGCTCCGGCCGGTGCGCCGCCTGTTCGGGCTGATGCTGGTGCTGCTGGGCTGCGTGTCCGGCCTGCTGGCCCTGTCGCTGGTGCAGTTCTTCCGCCTGACCACCGACGAGCCGGTGGCCCGCGTCGAGATCCGCCAGCTGGCCGAGGGCCAGTTCCAGGTGGACGCCAGCGCGCCGGCCATCGGCAGCCGCCAGTACGTGCTGTACGGCGACCAGTGGCAGATCGACGCGCGGGTGGTGCGCTGGAAGGTGCCGGCGCTGATGGCGGGCGTGCCGCCGCTGTACCGCCTGGAGCGGCTGTCCGGCCGCTACAGCGACGCGGCCCGCGAGGCCTCGGCCACCCGTTCGGTGCATCCGCTGGACGACTGGCCCGCGCCCGACCTCGGTTCGCTGAAGAAAAACTTCCCGAACTGGTTCCCCTTCGTCGATGTCCAATTCGGCAGCGGCGCCTACATGCCCCTGTTCGACGGCGCCCGCTACCAGGTCTTCCTGGACCCGCGCGGGGCGCTGTTCATCCGCCCCGACGGCCAGGCTACGGTCGACGGCCTCAAGCGCCTGGGCTGGTAGTGTGAACACCCACGCTGCGCCGCCTTGGGGCGGCCCGGCTGCGGCGCGGCCATTCTTGCGCTGGCTCGAACTTCTCGGGCCGAAAAAAATTGGGGGCGAATCATGTGTGGTGGAACTTTGATGCGCCGCAATAGTCGAATTAGCACTCCCTTTACTAGAGTGCTAACATCGAATTCATGTCGTCATCCTTAAGCCTTCCGGAGACTCCCGTTATGAAACAACCCAGTACCTCGTTGGCCACTTCCGGCAACGCCCTGGCGTTGGCCATCGGCAATCCGGGCGCGCTCGGCACGATCGACGCATACATTTCCGCGGTGAATCGCCTGCCGGTGCTGTCGGCTGAACGAGAAACCGAGCTGGGACGCCGCCTGCGCGACCAGGAAGACCTGGGCGCGGCGCGCGAGTTGATCCTGTCGCACCTGCGCCTGGTGGTGTCCGTGGCCCGCCAGTACCTGGGCTACGGCCTGCCCCACGCCGACCTGATCCAGGAAGGCAACGTCGGCCTGATGAAGGCCGTCAAGCGTTTCGACCCCGAGCGCGGCGTGCGCCTGGTGTCGTTCGCCGTGCACTGGATCAAGGCGGAAATCCACGAATACATCATCCGCAACTGGCGCCTGGTCAAGGTGGCCACCACCAAGGCCCAGCGCAAGCTGTTCTTCAACCTGCGCAGCATGCGGCCCGACGGCCAGACGCTGGACCCCGAGCAGGTCGACCACATCGCGCGCGAGCTGAACGTGCGCCGCGAAGACGTGAGCGAAATGGAAGTGCGCCTGTCCGGGCGCGACATGTCGCTGGAAAACCAGGACGACGACGATGAGAGCTACGCGCCCATCGCCTATCTGTCCGACGACGGCCGCCAGGAACCCACGCGGGTGCTGGAGCGCGCCGCGCGCGACCGGCTGCAGGGCAGCGGGCTGAGCGACGCGCTGGAAGCGCTGGACCCGCGTTCGCGCCGCATCGTCGAGGCGCGCTGGCTGCAGGACGACGGCGGCGCCACGCTGCACGAACTGGCCCAGGAATTCGGCGTCTCGGCCGAACGCATCCGCCAGATCGAGGCCGCCGCTCTCAAGAAAATGCGCGGCAATCTCCAGGCCTGACACGCCTGCCGCCCGCCCATGCAAAAGGCCGCTTTCGAGCGGCCTTTGTCTTTTGCGGCGCGCCTGGCGGCCGTTACATGAATTGATACAAATTCACCCGGAATTTTTGCGCCGCGCCAGAAACTTAATGCGGGCCGCGCCGACTAACTTCATGTAGACCGCGAACTCCGGTTGGCTGTCTAGTCGTCCGTCTCGGCTTCTCCTCTTTCCCCTCCCCTATGAGACGGATGTTTGCGGGGCACCAAAGCAAATTGGTGCCCCGTTTTTTATGCCTAGGCCGCCTGCACCTTGTCCGACGCCGCCAGCGCCGGGCGCCACAACGCGTCCTGCACCCGCCGCACGCCGGTCGCCAGCGATCCGTCCTGGTACAGCTTGATCCAGCGATACCCCGGCGCCATGTTGTCCACCACGTGCTGCCCGTCGCGGATGCTGAACTGGAAGCACGTGGACGGCGTGGCCAGCATGCGCAGGTTGTGGCGGCGGCGGTCGAAGTCGTGGTGCACGTGTCCCCACAGCAGCACGCGGGCCTGCGGCCAGCGGGCCAGCAGCTTGAACAGCGCCTGCGGGTTGTCGATCATCATCGTGTCGTGCCAGTGGCTGTCGATCTGCATGGGGTTGTGGTGCATCGCGACCAGCGTGTGGCGCCCGGGCGCTTCGGCCAGGGCGGCCTCCAGCAGATCCAGCTGGCTGGCGGGCAGGTGGCCCGCGTCGGAGCCGGGCACCGTGGTGTCCAGCGTCACGACGCGCCAGGCGCCCACGTCGGTGACCGGCTCGGACCACTGCGCCAGCTCCTCGCGCATCACGGCAGGCAGGTCATGGTTGCCCGGCAGGCAGCGGATGGTGGCGCGGTCCAGCGCCGGCGCCTCGGAAAGGATGGAGGCAAAGCGGCGGTAGGCCGCCGCCGCGCCGTCCTGGGACAGGTCGCCGGTGGCCAGCAGCAGGTCGGGATGGCGGCCGTCGGCCTCGATCTGGCGCAGCACGGCGCGCAGGCTGGCGTCGGTGTCGACGCCCAGCATCACGGTGCCGGGCTCGCCGAACAGGTGGCTGTCGGTGAGCTGGACCAGCATGGCGGGCGCGTCGTCGCGCCGGGTCAGGGCATGGATGCGGGCCAAGTGCCGCTCCTGAAAAGTTGAAGCGATTCCACATTACCCAAAAAACGCGTCGCCACGCGTATCGCGCTTGCGTATTGGGGTAACCAAACGTGCATTCTCTACGATTCTCTACAGTTCGCCGCCCGGACTTGGGGGAAAAAGCCGCTATTCTTGTGAAATTTCTCCCTAGCCTCAGACGCGGCGCTATCCATGGATGTCGGTTTTCTCGTATTCGGCCTGGCCGGTTTGCTCACGCTGGTCTGCTTCATGCCGCCTTTGGCCGGCCGCCTCAAGCTGCCGTACTCGGTGCTGCTGGCCATCGTCGGCTGTCTGCTGGGCATCATCGTGCACCTGCACGGCTGGGCGCCGCGCTGGATCGGCGATTTTCTGGATTCGCTGGAACGCTTCGAGATCTCGTCGGAAACCTTCCTGATGGTGTTCCTGCCGGTGCTGCTGTTCGAGACCGCGCTGTCGATGAACGTGCGGCGCCTGATGGACGACATCGGCCCCATCCTGATGATGGCCATCGTGGCCGTGGTGGTGTGCACCGTGGCCGTCGGGGTGGCGCTGGACGCCGTGTCGTCCTATGGCCTGGTGGTCTGCCTGCTGCTGGGCGCCATCGTGGCCACGACTGACCCGGTGGCGGTGGTGGGCATTTTCCGCGAAGTGGGCGCGCCCAAGCGCCTGACCACGCTGGTCGAGGGCGAAAGCCTGTTCAACGACGCGGCCTCCATCGCCTTGTACTCGGTGCTGCTGGCGGTGCTGGGCGGCCACGGCGAACTGACCGTGAGCGGCATTTTCAACGACTTCATCGTGCACTTCCTGGGCGGCGGCCTGGCCGGCTACGCGATGGGGCGGCTGGCCTGCTTCCTGTTCGCGTGGCTGCGCGGCTTTCCCACCGCCGAAATCACGCTGACGCTGACGCTGGCCTATCTGTCCTTCTTCATTTCCGAGCACTACCTGAACGTCTCGGGCGTGGTCGCCACGGTGATCGCCGGCCTGGTGGTCGGCTCCACCGGCCGCACCCGCATGTCGCCCACCACGTTCGAATACCTGTCCAGCGCCTGGGGACAGTTCGGGTTCTGGGCCAATTCGCTGATCTTCCTGTTCGCGGCCATGCTGATCCCGAAGCTGATGGCGGCGGCCGACTGGCAGGAACTGCTGCTGGTGGTGGTGCTGTTCGTGACCACGCTGGCGGCGCGCGCCATCGTGGTGTTCGGCCTGCTGCCGTTGCTGGGCCTGACCCGGCTGGGCACCAAGGTCAGCAGGCCGTACAAGGTGGTGATGCTGTGGGGCGGCCTGCGCGGCGCCGTCTCGCTGGCGCTGGCGCTGGCCGTCACCGAACAGACCGGCGTGCCCGAAGAGGCGCGCCAGTTCATCGCGGTCGCCACCACCAGCTTCGTGCTGCTCACGCTGTTCGTCAACGGCATCAGCCTGCGTCCGCTGATCCGCGCGCTGGGCCTGAACCAGCTTTCGCCGGTGGAGCGCACCATCCGCAACCAGGCCCTGGCCGTGGCGCTGGAAGACCTGCAGGGCAAGACGGAAGAGGTCGCGCGCAGCGAGCACATCGGCGCCGAGGTGCGCGACCGCATCCGCGCGGTGTTCGACGCCAGCCTGACCAGCGTGCACGACGGCCAGGTCGGCCAGATGAGCGACGAGCAGCGCGTGGCGGTGGGCCTGGCCATCGTGGCGCAGCGCGAAGAGGAAATGTTCTTCGACATCCTGAAGGCGCAGATCGTGGACTGGCGCATGGCCGAGGCGCTGCTGGCGCGGGCCGAGCGGCTGGAGGACGCGATCCGGCAGGGCGGCGTCGCGGGCTTCGAGCGCGGGATCGTCGACGACGTGCGCTATTCGCCCGGTTTCCGGCTGGCGCTGCGGCTGCACTACGTGTTCGGCTTCCAGAGCTGGCTGGCGCGCGAACTGGCCCAGCGTTTCGCCAATCTGATGAGCAAGCGGTCGGTCGCGCAGCGCCTGATCGCGTTCGCGCGCGAACAGATCACGCCGCTGCTGGGCGAAGAGGCCACCGCGCGCATCGTGTCCCTGCACCAGCGCCGCCTGGACCTGATCGAAAACGCCATACAGGCGCTGAATCTGCAATATCCGTCCTACGCGCAGTGGCTGCAGGAAAGCTATCTGGGCCGCGTGGCGCGCGAAATGGAGCGCATCCGCTACCGCGACATGCTGGAGCAGTTCCTGATCAGCGGCGAGGTGTACGCCGACCTGATGGCGCAGTTGAAGAGCCGCTGGGCCCATATCGACCGCCATCCGCCGCTGGACATCGAAATGAGCGCGGCCGAGCTGATCAAGCGCGTGCCGCTGTTCGAGGGCCTGTCGGCCGATTCGCTGCGCGCCATCAGCAAGCTGCTCAAGCCGCGGCTGTCGCTGCCGGACCAGCGCGTGCTCACCAAGGGCCGGCACGGCGGCGAAATGTGCTTCGTGGCCTCCGGGGCCGTGGCCGTGCATCTGCCGGACAACACCCTGATCGAACTGGGCAGCGGCGAATTCTTCGGCGAACTGGGGCTGCTGGGCGAGCAGCAGATCGAGCCCGACGTGACCTCGCTGGGCTACAGCAAGCTGCTCATGCTGTCGTCGCGGGATTTCCACGCGCTGCTGGCGCGCGACGAGAACCTGCGCGAGCGCATCCAGCTGGTGGCCAAGCAGCGCCTGCGCGCCATCGAGGTGTGGAAGCAGTTCTCGCAGGCCAATGCCGCGGCCGCACCGGCGCCCGCGCCGGCCTCCGCGCCCAGCCCGGCCCAGGCCGCGGAAGCCGCCGAGGCCGCGGGCGCAACCCCGCCTGCCGGCGAGGCGCCGCAAGCCGATCCGCCGCCCGCGGGCATGCTGGACGCGGCGCGTCCGGGCTGACGGGCCTCAGGCCGGGATTTCGCCGGCCGCGCGGCGCTGCATGATGTCTTCGACGATCACCAGCGCCGCTTCCAGCGTGAATTCGCCCTCGGCGATGCGGCGCAGCACCGTGGCCACGTCCAGCGTGGCGATCTCCATGACTTCGCCGTCGCGGTTGGCGGGCCGGGCGTCGGCTTCCAGCACGCAGGTGCTGGTCAGCACGTCCTCGACCTGATAGCCCTCGGGCAGGCGCCGATGGATGCGCAAGATGGTGCGCAGCGGCGTGCGACGCGCCAGGTCGGGCTCGTCCAGCCCGGCTTCCTCGCCGCATTCGCGCACCAGCGCCAGTTCCAGGTCCTCGCGGCTGCCGGCCAGGCCGCCCACCAACGTATCCCACATGCCGGGATCGGTGGACTTGCTGAGCGAGCGGCGCGCGACCCACAGGCGGCCGTCGGGCGTCCACGCGTTCAGGTGCACGGCCTTGGTGAGCAGGCCCAGGGGGCGCACCGCGGCGCGTTCGATCACGCCCAGGGCAGTGTCGCCGTCCATGACGTCCAGCAATTCGTCGCGCCAGCCGCGCAGGCAGTTGGCTTGGCGCAACAGTTGCGCGGCCCGTTCGAGCACGCCATCCAGTTGCGCGCCCGGCTCCAGGCCCGCGCCGATGCGCAGGGTCTCGCCGTCGGCGTCGATATCGGCCGCGCCGCGCAGCGCGTCGCACGCCGCGTGCGTGGCCCAGCCGCAGCGGCGCCCCGCTATATATAAAGCGCGCGCGCCGTCGGGAGCGGGCTCCTGGGCGCGTGCGCAAAGGGCGGCGTACAGATCGGGCAACTGTTGTGGCATCGGGGAATCGTGGTGTTGATGTTACCGACGATTTTATGCCAGCCTGTTTTCAGCCCCAGGTCAAGAGGGCGAGGCCAAATGGGGGCGGCGCCTACGAATTCAAGGGCGCTAACTTACATCTGTTTGCGCGTCCGCTATAATCCGGCAGTTTCTTTGTGATTTCGAGTGGGAACGACAGGGGCCGCTCTATCTCCCTGCCTCGCCCCTGCCATCTAATAATTGCGTGTTGCCCGTTTCCGGTGACTTCCGCCACTAGAGAACGGACCTACGCGCCGTGTTTCGAGGTAAGCATGAAGAAGTGGAGAGGGATACTGGGGACTTGTGCGATGCTGATGGCCAGCGTGGCGAGTGCTCAGGTGCAAGACATGCCCGGCGGCCCGAAGGTCAACCAGCTGAACCTGCATGAGGGCGTGACGTCGATTTCGCGCGACATCATGTGGCTGCACTGGATGCTGCTCACGATCTGTATCGTGATCTTCATCGGTGTGTTCGGGGTGATGTTCTATTCCATCTGGGCGCACCGCAAGTCGCGCGGCCACAAGGCCGCCACCTTCCACGAACACCTCGGCGTCGAAGTCGCCTGGACGGTCATCCCGTTCATCATCGTCATCGCCATGGCGCTGCCGGCCACCAAGACCGTGGTCGCCATGAAGGACACCTCCAGCGCCGATCTCACCGTCAAGGTCACCGGCTATCAATGGAAGTGGGGCTACGAGTACCTCGACGGCCCGGCCGCCGGCGTCAAGTTCCTGTCCACCCTGTCGACCCCGCGCGCGCAGATCGAGAACCGCGAGCCCAAGGGCGAGTTCTACCTGATGGAAGTGGACAATCACCTGGTGGTGCCGGTGAATAAAAAGGTCCGCATCGTCCTGACCGCCGCCGACGTCATCCACTCCTGGATGATTCCGGACTTCGGCGTCAAGCAGGACGCCATCCCCGGCTTCCTGCGCGATGCCTGGTTCAATGCCGACAAACCCGGCATTTACCGCGGCCAGTGCGCGGAACTCTGCGGCAAGGATCACGCTTTCATGCCCATCGTCGTGGAAGTTATGGCGCAAGCCGACTACGATAAGTGGGTCGAAGACCAAAAGAAGAAGATGGCGGCGAACGCCGACGATCCCAACAAGGAGTGGACGGAAGCCGAACTGGTTGCCCGCGGCGAGAAGGTTTTCGCGGCGAATTGCGTGGCCTGTCACCAGGCCAACGGCAAGGGCATCCCGGGCAGCTTCCCCCCGCTCGACGGAGACAAGGTTGTTCTGGGGCCGAAGGCCGAACAGATCAACACCGTGCTGAAGGGCAAGCCCGGCACCGCGATGGCGCCGTTCGGCGGCCAGCTCAACGATGTCGAGATCGCGGCGGTCATCAGCTATACGCGCCATGCCTGGAGCAATGCAGGCAAGGGGCAGGACCCGACGGTTCAGCCGAAGGACGTGACGGCTGCGCGCTGATCGCGCGCGCCCAGCCACGCCTACGCAGAACCGGTTCCGTTTAGTTAGAGATACCCTGCCGGCCCCGTGGATCGGGCCCGGCACTCAGCAGGAAGGAGTCCATCATGAGCAGCGTCACTGTAGACCACGTGTCGCCGGGCCACGGCCACGGTCACGATGACCACCACCACGCCATCCCCACCGGCTGGCGCCGCTGGCTTTTCGCCACCAACCACAAAGACATCGGGACGATGTACCTCATCTTCTCGTTCGTCATGCTGCTGGAAGGCGGCACGCTGGCCTTGCTGCTGCGCACCGAGCTGTTCGAGCCGGGCCTGCAGTTCTTCCGCCCCGAGCTTTTCAACCAGTTCACCACCATGCACGGCCTGGTGATGGTGTTCGGCGCCATCATGCCGGCCTTCGTGGGCTTCGCGAACTGGATGATCCCGATGCAGATCGGCGCTTCCGACATGGCCTTCGCGCGCATGAACAACTTCAGCTTCTGGCTGCTGCCCATGGCCGCCATCATGCTGACGGCCTCGTTCTTCGTGCCCGGCGGCGCCACGGCGGCCGGCTGGACCCTGTACGCGCCGCTGTCGCTGCAGATGGGCCCCGGCATGGACCTGGCGATCTTCGCGCTGCACATCATGGGCGCCTCGTCCATCATGGGCGCGATCAACATCATCGTCACCATCCTGAACATGCGCGCGCCCGGCCTGACGCTGATGAAGATGCCGCTGTTCTGCTGGACCTGGCTGATCACCGCCTTCCTGCTGCTGGCCGTGATGCCGGTGCTGGCCGCCGCCATCACCATGGTGCTGACCGACCGCCATTTCGGCACGGGCTTCTTCAACGCCGCCGCCGGCGGCGACCCGGTGCTGTACCAGCACGTGTTCTGGTTCTTCGGGCACCCCGAGGTCTACATCATGATCCTGCCGGCGTTCGGCATCGTGTCGGCCATCGTTCCCGCCTTCGCCCGCAAGAAGCTGTTCGGCTACGCCTCCATGGTGTACGCCACCGCCTCCATCGCCGTGCTGTCCTTCATCGTGTGGGCGCACCACATGTTCACCACCGGCATGCCGGTGACCGGCCAGCTCTACTTCATGTACGCCACCATGCTCATCTCCATCCCGACCGGGGTGAAGGTGTTCAACTGGGTGGCCACCATGTGGCGCGGCTCCATGACGTTCGAGACCCCGATGCTGTTCTCGATCGGCTTCATCTTCGTGTTCACCATGGGCGGCTTCACCGGCCTGATCCTGTCGGTGGCCCCGATCGACATCCAGGTGCACGACACCTACTACGTGGTGGCCCACTTCCACTACGTGCTGGTGGCCGGCTCGCTGTTCGCGCTGTTCGCCGGCGCCTACTACTGGGTGCCCAAATGGACCGGCCGCATGTACAGCGAAAAGCTGGGCAAGCTGCACTTCTGGTCCACGCTGATCTCGTTCAACGTGACCTTCTTCCCGATGCACTTCCTGGGCCTGGCCGGCATGCCGCGCCGCTACGCCGACTACGCAGGGCAGTTCACGACCTTCCACCAGATGGCCACCATCGGCGCGTTCTGGTTCGGCCTGTCGCAGCTGATCTTCCTGTGGGCGATCCTGCGCTGCTACCGCGGCAAGGGCGAAGTCGCCGCCGCCAAGCCGTGGGACGGCGCCGAAGGCCTGGAATGGACGGTGCCCTCGCCCGCGCCCTTCCACACCTTCGAGACTCCGCCCGAAGTGAAGTAAACCGCTTTCACGTTCCAGGTAGCACAGCCATGACACCCGAGCAGCGCCGCCGCAACAAGATCGCAGGATTGGTCCTGCTGGCTTTCGTCATCGCCGTGTTCGCCTGGACCGTGCTGCGCGGCTCGGCCCTGATGTCCGGCATCGCGCTCAAATAGGCCCGGCCATGAGCGACGACCTGCGCGAGACCGCCCAGCGCAAGCTGAGCTTCCTGCAAACCATGAAGGCGGTGGCATGGGGATTCTTCGGGGTCCGCAAGGGGGCGGGCCACCGGGAGGACATCGCCAAGCTCAACCCGGTCCACGTGATCCTGGGCGGGCTGCTGGCAGCGGCCATCTTCGTTACTGTGCTGGTATTAATTGTGCGTTGGGCCGTTTCCAGCCTGACTTGACTCACTTGATTCTATAAATCTGTACCAGGGAGAAAGCCATGAGTGCAAGCCACTCGGTTCAAGGTAAAGAGGCACCGTACTACTTTGTGCCCGCCGACTCGGGTCACCCCGTGCGCACGGCCGTGACGCTGCTCGTGATGGCCCTGAGCGCCACGGCCTGGTTCAACGGCGTGGGCTGGGCCAAATGGACCCTGCTGGTGGGCTTCGTGGGCCTGATCTCGGTGCTGTACTTCTGGTTCGGCGACGCCATCCAGGAATCCGAGTCCGGCCTGAACAGCAAGCGCATCGACGGTTCGTACCGCTGGGGCATGAGCTGGTTCATCTTCTCCGAAGTCATGTTCTTCGCGGCGTTCTTCGGCGCCCTCTGGTACACCCGCACCGTCACCACGCCGTGGCTGGGCGACATGGACCACCGGCTGATGCTGTGGCCCGACTTCCAGGCCGTGTGGCCGAACTTCGGCCCGGCCGGCGTGGTCGAGCAGTTCCAGACCGTCGGCCCCTTCTGGCTGCCCACGATCAACACCGCGCTGCTGCTGAGCTCCGGCGTCACGCTGACCATCGCCCACCACGCGCTGCGCGAAAACCACCGCGGCAAGGCCATTTTCTGGCTGCTGGCCACGGTCGTGCTGGGCTTCGTCTTCGTCGCCTGCCAGGCCTATGAATACCACCATGCCTACACCGAGCTGAACCTCAAGTTCAACTCCGGCGCCTACGGCTCGCTGTTCTACATGCTTACCGGCTTCCACGGCTTCCATGTGCTGCTGGGCGCGACCATGCTGACCGTGATCCTGGTGCGCCTGATCCGCGGCCACTTCACCGCCGACCACCACTTCGGGTTCGAAGGGGCGGCGTGGTACTGGCACTTCGTGGACGTGGTGTGGCTGGGCCTGTACTTGTTTGTGTATTGGTTCTGAGGTGGGGAGTGCGCTGGCCGCGGGAGATGGCGGCTGGCGCCGGCTGATGGGTTGCGCGCGTTGGGGGGGGTGAGTTCTTGCTTAAGAATTCTCGCGCTGCGCCCATCCTACGCCGTCGTGTCGTCATGCCGTCATGTCGACGGCCGCCCGGCGGCGGGGAACCTCGCCAGGCCAGGCCTATCTAAGGCCTGTGCTCTCGATCCAGCCCATGTGGTGGGCGAACAGCACGAACAGGAAAAGGGCCACGGACAGCCCGATGCGTACCGTCAGCGCGTTCACCGTGCGGTTGGTGGTGCCTTTGTCCCGCATCAGGTAGACCAGGGCGGATGCCAGACTGGCCAGAATACCGATAAAGGCCAGGACGACGAAAACGCGCATGGTGGTCTCCGGACAAATCAGAGTTATTGAAGAAAGATGGCCCGACCGCATTCAACCCGCAACACGGTAGCTGCCCTGCTGCTGCTCGGCGCCGCCGTGGTGGTTCTGGCGTCGCTCGGGCAATGGCAGCTGCGCCGCGGCGACGAGCGACGCGCCATTCTGGCGGCTATCGAGGCCGGCCGCAAGCAAGCGCCGCTGCCCTTGACGCCGGCCACCGACCCCGCCGCCATGACGGCATGGCGCGCCGCGCGGGCCACGGGCGTGTGGCTGCCGCAATTCAGTGTACTGCTGGACAACCGCAGCCAGGACGGCAAGCCCGGCTACTGGCTGGCCACGCCGCTGCGGCTCGACGGACCCGAAGGCCGCGCCGTGCTGGTGTTGCGCGGCTGGCTGCCGCGCGTCATGGCCGCGCCCGGACAGGGGCCGGCGCAGCCCGACCTGCCCGCCGCGCCCGCCGGGCCGCAGACCGTGGCGGGCGAACTTTCGCCGCGCGTGCCGCGGCTGTTCGAGATCTGGTCGCTGGGCGGGTCCGACGAGTCGGCCCTGCCGGCCGCGCTGCCGGCGGCGGGCGGCGCGGCGCCGCAGGTGCAGAACCTGCCGCTGGAGGAATACGCAAAGGCGACCGGCCTGGCCTTGCTGCCCACGGTGCTGATGCAGTCGGACGACGGCGCCGGCGACGGCCTGGTGCGCGACTGGCCGCAGCCCTCGGTGGATTTCCAGCAGAACACCTCTTATGCCGTACAGTGGTTCGCTTTCGCCTCGATCGCCGCCATCGCGTGGCTGGTGGTGCTGGGGGGCGCCATCCGCCGCATGAGGCGCTCATCCGCAACCCGCAACACAGGATAAAAAGTGGCTCGCGACATTTCTTCCAACCGGCCCGCAGGCAAGCGTTCGCTGCTGCCCATGCTGCTGGTGTTCCTGTGCTCTTTGGCGCCCATCGTCGGCGCCGTCGTGGTGTACATGAACCCGCAGTGGTGGCCCGCCGAATCCAGCAACTACGGCGCGCTCATCGAGCCGCAGCGGCCCATGCCCGCGGCCGGCGAACTGCGCCTGACCACGCTGGACGGCCGGCCCTTCGACCTGCAGAGCCTGAAAGGCAAATGGCTGCTGGTGGCCGCCGACGGCGGCGCCTGCCCCGACAGCTGCGCGCGCAAGCTCTTCATCACGCGCAACAGCCACGCCAGCCAGGGCAAGAACGTGGAGCGCCTGGCGCGCATCTGGTTCATCACCGACGACGCGCCGGTGCCGGAAAAAGTGCTGGAGGCCTACAAGGGCACGGTGATGGTGCGCGCCGACCCCGACCAGCTGGCGCGCTTCCTGCTGGCGCGCGAGCGCGCCGCCGGCCAGCCCGGCCTGCAGGACCCGATCTGGGTGATCGATCCGCTGGGCAACCTGATGATGCAGTTCCCGGCCGAGGCCGACGGGGTGAAGGTCCGCAAGGACATCAGCAAACTGGTCTATAACTCAAGAGTAGGGTAGGTCCCCCCCCGAAGCGCCTTTGGCGCTTCCCCCCCAGGGGGGCGCCGCTACGGACCGGCGGAGCCGGATCCGTGCGGCCTGGCTTGTGGGGCGTTGGTTTGATGCGTTGCGCCTGTGTGCGTGGGGCGTAATTTGTTTTTTTGCCGTTTTTTATTGTTTTTTATGGATATCGAACGCCTTCGGACGCGTTATCGCAAGCTGGTTTTTTTCACCTGGTTCCTGACGCTGGACCTCATCATGTTCGGCGCTTTCGTGCGCCTGACCGATTCGGGACTGGGCTGTCCCGACTGGCCGGGCTGCTACGGCAGCGTGACGCCGCTGGGCGCCATGGGCGATATCCATGAAGCGTCGCAGGCCATGCCTTTCGGTCCCGTCACGCTGTCCAAGGCCTGGATCGAGATGATCCACCGCTATGTCGGTTCCATCCTGGGCATGCTCATCATCGGCATCGTCTACATGGCCTGGCGCTACCGCCGCGAACTGGGCCGTTCGCCGGCCCTGGCCGTGACCACGCTGGTGGCCGTCTGCGTGCAGGGCGCGTTCGGCGCCTGGACCGTGACCCACAAGCTCATGCCCGCCGTCGTCACCGCGCATCTGGTGTTCGGCCTGTCGGTGCTGGCGCTGATGACCTGGCTGTCGGCGCGCGAGCGTCCGCACCTGGCCCTGTCGGCGGCCGCCGCGCGCTGGAGGCCGTGGGTGGCCGGGGGCTTCGCCCTGCTGCTGGTGCAGGTGACGCTGGGCGGCTGGGTCAGCACCAACTACGCCGCGCTGGCCTGCATGGACTTTCCCATGTGCCACGGCCAGTGGGTGCCCGAAATGGACTTCCGCGGCGGCTATTCGGTGATCCGCGCGCTGGGCGAGCTGCCCTCGGGCGAGATGATTTCGCAGCCGGCGCTCACCGCGATCCACTGGGTCCACCGCAATTTCGCCTTCGTGGTGTTCCTGTACCTCGGCACGCTGGCCTGGCGGCTGCGCGCCGAGCCCGGCCTGCGCGGCCCCGCCACGCTGATGCTGGCGCTGCTGGCGGCGCAGCTGCTGACCGGCCTGACCACGATCTTCTTCCAGTGGCCGCTGCTGATCGCGGTGCTGCACAACGGCGGCGCCGCCGGCCTGACGCTGGCCGCGGTCGTATTGATGGTGCGTTTGTCCACGGCAGGACGTGCGCCGGCGGGGAATTACGGCCCCGATTTGGTGCGCGTTTAAAATAGGGCTCATCATGACCAGTATTGCCGCTCCCCAATCCGGATTGCTCCGCCAGTATTTCGTCCTCACCAAGCCGCGCGTGACGCAGCTGGCGGTGTTTTGCGCCGTGATCGGCATGTTCCTGGCCGCGCCCGGCATTCCCGACATGCGCCGGGTGCTGTTCGGCACCATCGGCATCTGGCTGCTGGCCGCCGCCGCCTTCGCCATCAACTGCCTGATCGAACAGGAAGTCGACGCGCGCATGCTGCGCACGGCGCGCCGCGCCACCGCGCGCGGCACGATCTCGGCGTTCCAGGTGCTGAGCCTGTCGGGCCTGCTGGGCGGGGCCGGCATGTTCGTGCTGTACCACCTGGTCAACCCGCTGACCATGTGGCTGACCTTCGCCACCTTCGTCGGCTACGCCGTCATCTACACGGTCATCCTCAAGCCGCGCACGCCGCAGAACATCGTCATCGGCGGGCTGTCCGGCGCCATGCCGCCGGCCCTGGGCTGGGCCGCGGTGGCCGATTCCGTGCCGGCCGAGGCCTGGGTCCTGGTCCTCATCATCTTCATCTGGACGCCGCCGCATTTCTGGGCGCTGGCGCTGTACCGCAACCACGATTACGCCAAGGCCGGCCTGCCCATGCTGCCGGTGACGCACGGCAACCAGTTCACGCGCCTGCACATCCTGCTCTACAGCGTGGCCCTGATGGCCACCACGCTGCTGCCCTACGCCATCCGCATGAGCGGCGAACTCTACCTGGCCAGCGCGCTGGCGCTGGGCGGCATGTTCGTGTCGTATGCATGGCGGCTGTACCGCGCCTACAGCGACGAGCTGGCGCGCAGCATGTTCCGTTTTTCGATTCTTTACCTGGCGCTGTTGTTCGGCGCCCTGCTGGCGGACCACTGGGTCGGCCTGCTGCGCTGATGTCCTGGAGGTTGTCGATGTCCGTGTTTTCCGCCAGCCGCAGGCTGGCCCTGCGACTGGGCGCAGCCGCCGCCTTCGCCGCCGCCCTGGCCGCCTGCGGCGAGAGCGCGCCCACTTTCAAGGGCAGCGACATCAGCGGCACCCAGCTGGGCCGTGGCATGGAGCTGTCCGATTTCAACGGCAAGACGCGCCAGTTGTCCGACTTCGCCGGCAAGGTCGTGGTGGTGTTTTTCGGCTTCACCCAGTGCCCGGACGTGTGCCCCACGTCGCTGGCCGAACTGGGCGAAGTCATGAAAAAGCTGGGGCCTGACGCCGACCGCGTCCAGGTGCTGCTGATTTCGGTCGATCCCGAGCGCGACACGCCCGAGGTCCTGAAGCAATACGTGACCGCCTTCGATCCGCGCTTCCTGGGCCTGACCGGCACGCCGGACCAGGTCAAGAAGGCCGCGGCGTCGTTCAAGGCCTATTACGCCAAGGCGCCCACCAAGGACGGCGGCTACACCATGGACCACACCGCCGCCTTCTACCTGTTCGACGGCAAGGGCGAATCGCGGGTGCTGGCCAACAACAATATCGGCGTGGACGCGCTGGCCCACGACATCCAGGCGCTGCTGAAGCAGTAACTAAAGCGTCGCCGCCCAGCCGTCCAGCGCGGCGCGCGCCGCCTCGCCGAGTTCGGCGGTGGCGATCTCGCGGCGGTGGGCCATGATCATCAGCGCGTAGGGCGCCGCCAGCGCGGCCGCCTCGGGGCAGAGCCGGCATTCGTCGCCGACCGAGGGCGATACGTTGCGCCAGTAATTGATCGCCTGTTCGAGTTGGGGCAGGGTGATGACGGAGTCCATGGACCTATTGTCCACGATTGGCCTGCGCTGTCCACCGGCGCGCCGGGCTGCAAAGAAGCGTCACCATCGCAACATGCCGAAACCGCGGGCGGGTGCTATACCACTGCCGGTTAGTAACGATGGAGCATCGTCATGAGTACCCCTACCCGAATCGACTCTCCGCGCCGCGGCCTGCATCCGCTGGTGGCGGCCGCCGCAATCGCCGTCATCGTCATGTGCTCGGTCGGCGTGGCCGCCGTGATGGGCTGGCTGCCCACGCCTTCGGCCAATCCGCATGCCGACGAACCGGTGGCCGAGGCCGGCCCGGAAGGCGCCAACCTGGCCCCGCTGCCGGCCGAATCGGCGCAGGCCGCGGCCCAGACGCCGTCCCAGCCCGCGCCTGCGCCCAAGGCCCGTCCTGCCCCCGCCCCGGCGCCCGCTCCCGCGCCCGCCAAGCAGGCCTGCGCCAACTGCGGCGTGGTCGAAACCATCCGCCAGGTGCAGGTGCCGGCCAAGGACGATAGCAACCATCTGGTCGGCACCATCGCCGGCGGCGTGGCCGGCGGGGTGGTCGGCAACCAGTTCGGCGGCGGCAACGGCAAGACCGCGCTGACCGTGCTGGGCGCGGTCGGCGGCGCTTTGGCAGGCCGTGAAGTTGAGCGTAATATCAGACAGCAACAAACGGTGACGCACTATGAGCTCACCGTGCGCATGAACGACGGCAGCAAGCGCCAGTTCCGCAGCGCCCAGCCGTTCGCGTTCGCTTCGGGCGACCACGTGCGCGTGGAAAACAATCAGCTGCTGCCGGGATGAGCCCGGCGCGAGCCTAATCATCCGTCTTTGGGGAGACCAGGAATGAGCGACCAACAATCCAACCCGTTCGTCCTGCCCGGCATGGGCCAGCATTCCGACTTGTCGGGCAACCCGCTGCTGGCCAGCATGGAAATGATGCGCCAGGCCTGGGCCGGGCTGACCGGGCCCGGCGGCCTGGCCAGCAGCCTGCCCATGGCTCCCCCGATGAACCTCGAAGACCTGGACCGCCGCATCGCCGAACTGCGCTCGGTGGAAAACTGGCTGCGCATGAACCTGAGCATGCTCTCCAGCACGATCCAGGGCATGGAAGTGCAGCGCTCCACCATCAGCACGCTGCGCGCCTTCGTCGACAGCGCGGCCAACATGGACATGGCGGCCGTGCGCGCCAGCGGCGCGGCCTCGCCGCTGGAAGTGGTGCTGGGGCTGAAGCCCGCGCCCAAGCCGGCAGCGGCCAAGGCGCCGGAGAGCGCCGGCGCCAAGGACGGGCAGGCGCAGGCGGCGGCCGACGAGGCGCCCGCCAGCGCGCCGGGCATGAGCGAGCAGATGGGCGCGGCGGCCCAGTCGGCCTCCAAGGCCTGGTGGGACCTGCTGCAGCAGCAGTTCAACCAGATCGCGGCCGCCACCGCCGCTTCCATGCCGGCCGCGCCCGCCGCCGCGCCCGCGCCGGCCAAACCGCAGGAACCCGCGCCCGAGGCGGGCGCCGCCAAGCCGGCGGCGCGCAAGCCCGCGGCCCGCGGCGCCAAGGCCGCCAAGAAAACCGGGCCTGGCGCGAGCTAGCCCTCTCTTTCAATCGATGCCCCGGCCGGCCGCCAGGCCGCCGGGCCGTCTCAACACCGTGGAACTTATGCTTAACGTAGTGATTCTCGCCGCCGGACTGGGCAAACGCATGCAGTCCGATCTTCCCAAAGTGCTGCACACGCTGGCGGGCAAGCCCATGCTGGCCCACGTGCTGGACAGCGCGCGCGCGCTCGAGCCGGCGCGCATCATCGTCGTGGTCGGCCACGGCGCGGATCGCGTCAAGCAGGCTTTCGAAGGCCAGCCCGACCTGCACTTCGCGCTGCAGCAGCCGCAGCAGGGCACCGGCCACGCGGTGCAGCAGGCCGTGCCGCTGCTGCTGGAAGGCGGCGGCCAGGACGACGTGACGCTGGTGCTGTACGGCGACGTGCCGCTGGTGCAGCCCGACACGCTGCGCCGCCTGCTGCAGGCCCGCGGCACCGGCGCCGCCGTGCTGACCGAAGTGCTGGCGGACTCCACCGGCTACGGCCGCATCGTGCGCGACGCCGCCGGCAACGTGTGCCGCATCGTCGAGCACAAGGACGCCTCCGAAGGCGAGCTTGCCATCAAGGAAGTCAACACCGGCATCCTCAGCGCGCCCACCGCCAGGCTCAAGGACTGGCTGTCCCGCATCGACAACAACAACGCCCAGGGCGAGTACTACCTGACCGACACGGTCGGCCTGGCCGTGGCCGACGGCGTGCCGGTGGGCGCGGCGCAGCCGGGCGCGGCCTGGGAGACGCTGGGCGTGAACAGCCGCGTCCAGCAGGCCGAACTGGAGCGCCGCTGGCAGGCTGAGCAGGCCCGCCGCCAGCTCGAAGCCGGCGTCACGCTGGCCGATCCGGCGCGCTTCGACGTGCGCGGCACGCTCACCTGCGGGCGCGACGTGTTCATCGACGTGGGCTGCGTGTTCGAAGGCAGCGTGACGCTGGCCGACGGCGTGCGCGTGGGCCCGCACTGCGTGCTGCGCGACGTCAGCGTCGGCGCGGGCACCCAGATCGAGGCCTTCAGCCACCTGCAGCAGGCCCTGGTGGGCAGCGACGCGCGCGTCGGCCCGTATGCGCGCCTGCGCCCCGGCGCCGAGCTCGGCGACCGCAGCCACGTGGGCAACTTCGTCGAGATCAAGAAAAGCGTGCTGGGCGAGGACAGCAAGGCCAATCACCTGGCCTACATCGGCGACGCCGACATCGGCGCGCGCGTGAACGTGGGGGCGGGCACCATCACCTGCAACTACGACGGCGTGAACAAGCACCGCACCGTCATCGAGGACGACGCCTTCATCGGCTCGGACACCCAGCTGGTGGCGCCGGTGCGTGTCGGCCGCGGCGCCACGCTGGGCGCGGGCACCACGCTGACGCGCGACGCGCCGGCCGACAAGCTGACCGTCTCGCGTCCCAAGCAGCTCACCATCGACGGTTGGCAGCGCCCGGTCAAGAAATCGTGATGGAACAGCAAGACCGGGCGCCGGGCGGCGGCGCCAAGCCCGCCCCGCCCGACGGCCTGCCGACGCCGCGGCGCTATTGGGCCGCGGCAACGGTGATGACGGGCATCAGCCTGTCGGTGCTGGACACCACCATCGCCAACGTCGCGCTGCCCACCATCGCAGTCGATCTCAATGCCTCGCCGGCCCAGGCGGTCTGGATCGTCAACGCCTACAACCTGGCCGTGGTGACCATGCTGCTGCCGCTGTCGGCGCTGGCCGAGCGCATCGGTTTCCGCCGCATGTTCTCCTTCGGCCTGGCGCTGTTCACGCTGGCCTCGCTGGGCTGCGCCCTGGCCGGCACGCTGTGGCAGCTGACGGCGGCGCGGGTGTTCCAGGGCATAGGCGCGGCCACGCTGATGTGCATGTTCGGCGGGCTGGTGCGCAACATCTATCCGCTCAAGCTGCTGGGCCGCGGCATCAGCATCAACGCCACCACGGTGGCCATCATGTCGGTGCTGGGGCCGACCATCGGCTCGGCCATTCTCTCGGTGGCGCCCTGGCCGTGGATCTTCGCGGTCAACCTGCCCATCTGCGTGCTGGCCATGCTGGGGCTGCGCCACCTGCCGGAAGTGCCGCGCAACGACGTCAAGCTGGACTGGATCAGCGCCTTGCTGTGCATGCTGACCCTGGGCGTCTTCATTTCCGGCGTGGACATGATGGGCGAGGATCTGCTGCGCGGCATCGGCCTGGTGGCCATCGCCACGGTGGTCGGCCTGCTGCTGGTGCGCCGCGCCAGCCGCCAGCCCGCGCCGCTGGTGCCGGTGGACCTGCTGCGCATCCGCCCGCTGGCCTTCGCCGTGGCGGCCTCGGCCTGTACCTTCGCGGCGCAGATGGCGTCGTATGTGTCGCTGCCGTTCTATTTCCAGCAGGTGCTGGGCCGGCCCTACCTGGAGGTCGGCATGCTGATGGGCGCCTGGCCGGTGGGCACCGCCATCATCGCTCCCGTGGCGGGACGGCTGTCCGACCGCTACTCGGCCGCCACGCTCAGCGGCGTGGGCGCGGCCACCATGGTCATCGGCATGCTGTGGCTGGCCGTGCTGCCGGCCAGCGTCTCGAACTGGCCGGTCATCCTCGGGATGTTCGTGGCCGGCGTCGGCTTCGGGTTCTTCCAGACGCCCAACAACCGCGCCCTGCTGTCGTCGGCGCCCCGCTCGCGCAGCGGCGCGGCCGGCGGCCTGCAGGCCACCACCCGGGTGTTCGGCCAGAGCTTCGGCACCGCGCTGGTGGCGATCGCGTTCAGCATCAGCCTGGCCCACGGTCCGGCCCTGGCCCTGGTGCTGGGCATGATCTGCGCCGGCCTGGCGGTGGTGGTCAATACGGTGCGCTTCGCCAAGCTGTAGGGCGTCGGCCCCGCGCCGCTTCTATAATGGCGGCCTGCGCCCGGCTGCCGATGCCGGGCGCGGGACTCGTCCATTTTTAAGGTGTGCAGGCATGAAGATCACGGTCGTGGGTACCGGTTACGTGGGTTTGGTGTCGGGGGCGTGCCTGGCCGATATGGGCAACGACGTCATGTGCCTGGACCTCGACGCCGACAAGATCGCCCTGCTGCGCCGCGGCGGCATCCCCATCTACGAGCCCGGCCTGGAAGACCTGGTGCGCCGCAACGTGCAGGCCGGCCGGCTGCATTTCACCGACGACGTGGCGCAAAGCGTGGCCTTCGGCGACGTGCAGTTCATCGCCGTGGGCACTCCGCCGGGCGAGGACGGCTCGGCCGACCTGAAGTACGTGCTGGCCGCCGCCCGCAACATCGCGCGCCACATGACGGCGCGCAAGCTGATCGTGGACAAGTCCACCGTGCCGGTGGGCACGGCCGACAAGGTGCGCGAAGTGGTCGCGCAGGAACTGGCCGCGCGCGGCGTGGACATTCCGTTCAGCGTCGCGTCCAACCCGGAATTCCTCAAGGAAGGCGCGGCCATCAACGACTTCATGAGCCCCGACCGCGTCGTGGTCGGCGCCGACGACGAATACACGATCGGCGTGATGCGCCGCATCTACGAGCCGTTCCAGCGCACCCACGACCGCCTGATGGTGATGGACGTGCGCTCGGCCGAACTGACCAAGTACGCCGCCAACGCCATGCTGGCCACCCGCATTTCGTTCATGAATGAAATGGCCAACCTGGCCGAGGCGCTGGGCGCCGACATCGAGCAGGTGCGCCGCGGCATCGGCGCCGACCCGCGCATCGGCTACCACTTCCTGTATCCGGGCGCCGGCTACGGCGGCTCGTGCTTTCCCAAGGACGTGCAGGCGCTGGTCAACACCGCCGCCGAGAACGCACTGCCGATGCGCGTCATCGAGGCGGCCGAGGCCGCCAACCACGCGCAGAAATTCCGCCTCTCCGAGAAGCTGGTGAGCCACCTGGGCGAAGACCTGCGCGGGCGCAGGATCGCGCTGTGGGGCCTGTCGTTCAAGCCCAATACCGACGACATGCGCGAAGCGCCCAGCCTGACCGCGATCGCCGAACTCACGCGGCGCGGCGCCGAAGTGCGCGCCTACGACCCGGTGGCCATGCACGAGGCCGCCCGCGTGCTGGCCGGCCAGCCCGGCGTCACCTTCGCCACCGACATGTACGACGCGCTGGACGGCGCCGACGCACTGCTCATCGCCACCGAATGGAAAGTGTTCCGCGCGCCCGACTTCGATCGCGTGAAATCCCTGCTCAAGACGCCGCTCATCATCGACGGCCGCAACCTGTACACGCCGGCCGACGTGCGCGCGATGGGCTTCCAGTACTCCGGCATCGGGCGCGCATGAAAATCCTGCAGCTGAACTTCGAGAAAGGCTGGCGCGGAGGCGAACGGCAGACCCTGTACTGCATGCGCGCGTTCCGCAAGGCCGGCCACGAAGTCGAAGTCATGTGCCGCGAGGGCGCGCCGCTGGCCGAGCGCGCCCGCCAGGAAGGCTTCATCGCCCACACCTGCCGCAATGTGCCGGGGCAGCTGGCCTTTCTGGCCGGGGCCGGGCGCTACGACATCGTCCACGCCCAGACGGCCAACACCATCACCTGGGCGGTGCTGACCAAATGGCTGCACCGCCGCCCGGTGGCGTTCTCGCGCCGCACCTCGTTCGCGGTCAAGCCCGGCGACGAATGGAAGACCGGCTTCAAATGGCGCCACGCCGATCTGTTCGTGGCGATCAGCGAAATGGCCGCGGGCGAGCCGCGCCGCCTGGGTATCGAACCCGTCATCATCCGCAGCGCCGTCGAGCCGCACCGGATCGACGCCGAAAACGTCGCCGGCCTGGTGCGCGAATTCGATCTGGACGGCAAGAAGGTCATGGCCACCTCGGCCGCGCTGATCCGCGACAAGGACCCGGTGACGCTGGTGCGCGCCGTGGGCGAATTGGCCAGGACGCGCCGCGATTTCGTGTTCCTGCACTTCGGCGCCGGCGGCGACCGCGAACAGCAGGCCAAAGACGAGGCGCGCAGGCTGGGCATCGAGGACGTCTACCGCTTCGCGGGTTTTCGCAAGGGCGTGGAAGACTTCTACAGCATCCTCGACGTGTTCGTCATGAGCTCCGAGGAAGAAGCCCTGGGCAGCAGCGTGCTCGACGCCTTCCTGCAGCGGGTGCCGGTGGTGTCCACCGACGCCGGCGGCCTGAAGGAAAGCCTGGCCGACGGCCGCGGCGTGCTGGTCGCCGTGGGCGATTTCAAGGCCATGGCCCAGGGCATGGCGCGTTGCCTGGACGACGCGGCCTTCCGCCAGGAAGTCACCGAGCGCGCCTACGAATACGTGCGCAGCGAGCACGACGTGCAGGAAATGGGCAACCGCTACCTGGCGCAGTTCGAGCGCCTGCTGGCGCGCCGCTGAAGCCCGCGTTCAGGCGCGCAGGTCGATGCGCGTCTCGAACTTGGCGCGATGCACCGAGAAGAACGTGCGCACGTTGCGCACATTGGCCTGGGCGGTGAACGCCCGGTGCGCCAGCGCGTGATAGGCCGGCATGTCCCGGACCTGCGCGATCACCACGAAATCCGGCCCCGGCGACACCCGGTAGCACTGCAGCACCGCGCGCTCGGCCTGCAGGCTTTGTTCGAACTCGTCCAGGCGCTCGGCCGCCTGCACGTCCAGCGTGATTTCCACGATGGCCGTCAGCGTGCTGCCCAGCTTCTCGGGCGCCAGGATCGCCACCTGCCGGTCGATCACGCCTTCGTCCACCAGCCGGCGCACCCGCCGCAGACAGGTCGGCGGCGAGGCATGCACGCGCAGCGCCAGGTCCTGGTTGGTCAGCGAGCAGTCTTCTTGTAACTGTTCAAGAATGCGCCGGTCCAGATCGTCCAGCTCAGGCAGCGTAATCGGCGGGTTTTGCATGAATAATTTCAAAATCGTCGTCTATACGAAAGATAATTTAATCACAAATATGTAAGGGAATTAACTTACATATATGGCCAGATAAAGAAATCAAATTTCTTGCCGTCGCGAGCACAATGCGTCCGTACCTGAACTTTCCGGAGCTCCTCCTATGTGCGGCATTGTTGGCGCCGTCGCCCAGCGCGACATCACCCCGATCCTGGTCGAAGGCCTGAAGCGCCTGGAGTACCGCGGCTATGACTCCTGCGGCGTCGCCGTCTACGCCGACGGCCACCTGCGCCGCACGCGCAGCACCCAGCGCGTCTCCGAGCTGGCCGCCCAGGTCGAGCAGGACAAGCTGCAGGGCTATACCGGCATCGCCCACACCCGCTGGGCCACCCACGGCGTGCCCGCCACCCACAACGCCCACCCGCATTTCTCGCACCTGGGTAACGACGAGCCGCGCATCGCGCTGGTCCACAACGGCATCATCGAAAACCACGACGAACTGCGCGCCGAGCTGCAGGCCGTGGGCTACGTGTTCGAGAGCC
This sequence comes from Achromobacter sp. SX5, assembly GCF_056711425.1. NCBI lineage: Bacteria > Pseudomonadati > Pseudomonadota > Betaproteobacteria > Burkholderiales > Alcaligenaceae > Achromobacter > Achromobacter sp. SX5. The sequence goes on from NZ_CM160041.1 coordinate 216,586, forward strand.
AGACCGACACCGAGGTCATCGCCCACCTGGTCAACCACCTGTACGCCGGCGACCTGTTCGAAGCCGTGCAGAACGCCGTGCGCCGCCTGCATGGCGCCTACGCCATCGCCGTGTTCTGCCGCGACGAACCGCACCGCGTGGTCGGCGCGCGCCAGGGCTCGCCGCTGGTGGTGGGCGTGGGCCAGAACGAAAACTTCCTGGCCTCCGACGCGCTGGCCCTGGCCGGCACGACCGACCAGATCATCTACCTGGAAGACGGCGACGTCGTCGACCTGCAGCTGGCGCGCGTCTGGATCGTCGACGCCGCCGGCAAGAACGTGCAGCGCGAAGTCCACACCGTGCACGTGCACACCGGCGCGGCCGAGCTCGGCCCCTACCGCCACTACATGCAGAAGGAAATCTTCGAGCAGCCGCGCGCCGTCGGCGACACGCTGCAGGACATCGAGGCGATTACGCCCGAACTCTTCGGCGACGACGCCTACAAGATCTTCAAGGACATCGACTCCCTGCTGATCCTGGCCTGCGGCACCAGCTACTACGCCGGCCTGACCGCCAAGTACTGGATCGAATCGATCGCCAAGATCCCGGTGGCCGTGGAAATCGCCAGCGAATACCGCTATCGCGACAGCGTGCCCAACCCGCGCTCGCTGGTCGTCACCATCTCGCAGTCCGGCGAAACCGCCGACACGCTGGCCGCGCTCAAGCACGCCCGCTCGCTCGGCATGGAAAACACGCTGACCATCTGCAACGTGTCCACCAGCGCCATGGTGCGCGAGTGCAAGCTGTCGTACATCACCCGCGCCGGCGTCGAAATCGGCGTGGCCTCGACCAAGGCCTTCACCACCCAGCTCACCGCGCTGTTCCTGCTGACGCTGGCGCTGGCCCAGGTGCGCGGGCGCCTGAGCGACGAGCAGGAGGCCGAACACCTGAAGGCCCTGCGCCACCTGCCGGTGGCCATCGGCTCGGTGCTGGCGCTCGAACCCCAGATCATGGCCTGGGCCGACCGCTTCGCCTCCAAGGAAAACGCCCTGTTCCTGGGCCGCGGCATGCACTATCCCATCGCCCTGGAAGGCGCGCTCAAGCTCAAGGAAATCAGCTACATCCACGCCGAAGCCTATCCGGCCGGCGAACTCAAGCACGGCCCGCTGGCCCTGGTGACCGAGCACATGCCCGTGGTCACCATCGCGCCCAAGGACGAACTGCTGGAAAAGCTGAAGTCCAACATGCAGGAAGTGCGCGCCCGCGGCGGCGAACTGTACGTCTTCGCCGACGCCGACAGCAAGATCCAGAGCGCCGAAGGCATGCACGTGATCCGCATGCCCGAACACTACGGCAAGCTCTCGCCCATCCTGCACACGGTGCCGCTGCAGCTGCTGTCGTATCACACGGCTTGCGCCCGGGGGACTGATGTGGATAAGCCGCGTAATTTGGCTAAGAGTGTGACGGTGGAGTGAGGCGGGGAAGGGGTGCAGAAGGGCCGCTTGGCGGCCCTTCTTTTGTTGCCCCACGCTCATCACGCGGTATGCCATCAAATGACTTGGGCTGGGTCCAGGACTGGATGTGTATGAATGAAAGAAGGGCTTGTCTCGGCCGATAGCAAATTCATCGTGAGATGAACAGGCTCTTTCTCTACAGGAGGGGGACCGCTGAGGATGCCTCCCCCCAACAGACATGCGGCGTCCGTGTACAACGCAACCCGCTAGCTTCTGCAATGGAAGCTGCAACCGACTCCATACCATCCTCGGTGTGATGCATCGCTTGGAAAAGGGCATTGGGATAATAGGCGCACCTTTTCAGGTAATCTGCGATCGCGCGTCGTCAGGCGCGCTTGCACGTAGGAGCGGCCGTGGTTATCGATGTCAATTATTCATCCTGGGATACATCGCGCAAATTCGGCGCAACCTGGCTGCTGCATACCGAGTTGGGGCGGGTGCGCGCGATCGCCGAAGGTCAGACGCTGTACAGGCAAGGCGATGTACATGATAGTTTCTTCCTGGTGCGGTCAGGTTTCTTGCATACGATCGTGCACGGCACCAATGGCGGAGTCCTGCTATTGGAAATCTTCGGGCCGGACGCGATTTTCGGCGAAGCCTCAGCCTTCGTCGGTGAGCCGCGCTATGTCACAGCCAGGGCGGTGACGCCCGCCGTTGTATCTGAGTATCGGGTCTCCGAGCTATTGCCAGTGCTGGCCACCGAACCCGCTCTGGCCGTCTCGTTGATCCAATTGCTGGGCATCAAGCATCGTATTCTCATCGGCAAATTGCTGCGGGCTACATCGGCCAGTCCACGTGAGCGGCTGGAAGGCCTGCTCGGTCGCATTGCAGCAGGCTCGGAAGAGACCCGATCGCTGCGCTTAACGCACGAGCAGTTGGCCAGTATGACCGGCCTGAGCAGGGTGACGGTGACCCGTACGCTGAAAGCCATAGCCGCCGATGGGCTGATTTCCACACGTGGCAAAGGTGTGGAAATTCGCGACGTCGAGCGCCTGCGCGAGCGGCTGGAGCTCTTCTGACGGCGCGGTGAAAATCCCGGCGATTTTGTAGCCTGCGATACAGGCTGTCGTCCGCTTCGCTTCTAGAGTGATGGCTTTCACGAGGAAAGCTGGCGGCATGCTGCTGAACAATGTACTTGCTTTGGTGACGGGCGCCGCGCAGGGCAACGGTCGAGCGATTGCGCAGGGCCTGGCCGCGCAGGGCGCGATGATCGCCGTGTGCGACATCAATCGGGCCGGCGCGCAGCGCACGGCCGCAGCATTGCGTGCCGAAGGTGCTCGCGCCATAGCCTATGAACTGGATGTGCGCGACGCAGCGCGCTGCGTCGCGATCGCACGACAGATCGAAAAGGAAATGGGGGCGATTTCCGTGCTGGTGAACAATGCTGGGGTGCGTCCGAGGCATGCGTTCGATAGCGGCGAGCGCGATGCGCTTTGGCGCCAGGCCATGGATGTGAATGTAGACGGCATCCGCAGCATGACGTTTGCCTGCCTGGAGAGCCTGGCGGCCACGCGTGGCGCAGTGATCAACATCACCTCGATCGCGGCAAGCCGTGCCTCGGCGCAGTCCATTGCCTATTCAACGTCCAAAGCGGCTGCTCAGATGCTGACCAAGGTGCTGGCGCTTGAGCTGGCGCCGCGCGGCATTCGTGTCAATGCGGTGGCGCCCGGCGTGATCGAAACGGCCATGACGCAGTCCAGCAGAGACGATCCCGAGCGATGCCGCGCCCTGATGGCGCGTATTCCGATGCGCCGGTTCGGCAACCCGCAGGACCTGGTGGGTCCAGTGACGTTCCTCGCTTCGCCAATGTCGGCCTATGTCACCGGCGCCGTGCTGGCGGTCGATGGAGGATTTCTGGCTGTTTGAATACTGGCGCCCACGCCGATAACGAAGCCGGTCCAGGAGGACGGGCAAATACTGGAGGAGATCCACCATGAAATCGCTGTTCCGTACCCTCTCTGCTGCGACGCTCGCACTGGTCGTGGTGACGCCGCAGGCGCTGGCGCAGGACGTCTATCCAACGCGGCCGATCCGCGTCGTGGTTCCGTATCCGGCGGGCAGCGCATTGGAGTCGGTGGCGCGTACCGTGTCGCAAACCTACAGCGATAACCTGGGTCAGCCGGCGGTCATCATTAACAAGCCGGGCGGCTCGGGAATCATCGGCACCCAGGAAGTAGCCCGCGCGCAGCCTGACGGGTACACCCTGCTGCTGGGCACGAACCAGACGCACGGCGCGAACTCTGCGCTCTATTCCAACCTGCCGTACGACGCGCTGGGCGATTTCACGCCCATCGCCGGGTTGGCGCGCATGCAGCACGTGCTGGTGGTGCGCAAAAACCTGGGCGTGGACAGCGTGCGCGGCCTGATCGAGCTGGCCAACAAGCCCGGCGCGAACCTGAACGTGGGCTCCAGCGGCAATGGCTCGGCCTCGCACCTGGTTGCAGAGATGTTCATGCGCAGCGCGGACGTGAAGATGGCCCATATCCCGTACAAGGGCTCAGGGGAAGTCGCCCAGGGCTTGCTGGGCGGGTTCGTGGATGTGTCGTTCGCCACTTTGCCCAGCGTCCTGCCCTTTATCAATGATGGCTCGATTGTGGCACTGGCCGTGGCCTCGAAGGACCGCGCGCCGCAGCTCGATCGTCTGCCCACGCTGGCGCAGGAAGGTGTGCCCGATGTCGAGGCCGATGCCTGGACGGCGCTGTTCGCACCGGCCGGCACACCGCCGGCGGTGCTGGCCAAGATTTCGGCGGTCACGATCAACGCTTTTAAGGATCCCGGCGTGGTTGAGAAGATCGGCGCCACCGGCTTCGTGCCGGAGGTCTCAGATGGCGGATCGTTCAAGGACTTCCTGGCGCAGGACATGCAGCGCTGGGCGTCCGTGATCGAGGCGGCCAACGTCAGGCTGGATTGAGCTTCGCGACGGCCTGCCAACCGGACGCACACTCGTTTTCCTGCGAAAAGGAATTCTAGAGCCGCTTCATAGGGCACGGAACCGTCGCCATAACTGACTTTCATGTCAGTTTTATTGGGGGAATTCCCTACTATATGCCGTTCTCGCCGCTCCCATATACTGACTATCATGTCAGTAATTTGCGGAGTGCGAGATGGTTTCTGAACATCAGCCCGGCGTGGCCGTGGTGATCGGCCCGGACGAGGGAGATAGCTATTGGCAGCCCGTACCGGCCAACGGTTTCGTGCGCACCTTGCTCAATCGCGCCAATACCGGCGCCTCGATCGACTTCAGCGCTGGCACGCAGACGGTGGCGCCTGGCTGCCACGTGCGCGAGCACTTCCACGACGACCGCGAAGAGGTGATCTACGTCACGGAAGGTCAAGGCCTCGCGTTCGTGGACGGTAAGGAATACCCGATGGCGCCCGGAACATGCCTGTTTCTGGGCAAGCAACGCAAGCACCGCTTTCACAACGATGGCCAACAGCCGCTGACTTTTTTCTGGATGCTGATGCCCGGGGGGCTGGACGATTTCTTCCGCCAGATCGGCCGGCCGCGCACACCGGGCGAATCCGCTCCCGCGCCTTTCCCGAGGCCGGACGATATCGAACGCATCGAAGCCAATACGGTTTTCGGCTGGACCGCCAAGTCCTGAGACTGCCGCCTCCCTCTTTTCCCTCGACGGATGTCCCCAGTGTTTATCGAAGAACGCGATTACCGCATCAAGCCCGGCAAGGCCGGCCTGTTCGTGTCCACCTATGAGCAATACGGCCTCGGGCTGCAAAAAAAATACCTGGGCAAATTCCTGGGCTATTTCATGACGGAAGTCGGCGAGCTGAACCACGTGGTGGCCTGGTGGGCCTACGACAGCCTGGACGAGCGAGATGCCGCGCGCACGTGCATGCTGGCCGATCCGGAATGGCAGTCGTACCTGGACCGGGTCACCGACCTGATCGACATCCAGCAAACCCGGATCCTGAAGCCGGTCTCGTTTTCTCCGATCCGCTGAGCAGCAAACCATGAAGCATGCAGTCGTTGTGGGGGGAGGCATCATCGGCGCCTCCTGGGCCGTCGTGTTCGCGCGCGCCGGCTGGCGCGTGACCGTCGTGGAGCGAGACACCGCCAGCCTGGTGGACCTGTCCGCGCGCCTGGTCAGGATGCTGGAAGACAGCGCGGGCCTGCTGTGCGGCGGCGATACACCGGCCATCGCCGCCGCGCGCATCGGCGCCACGGACGATCTGGCCGCCGCGGTTCCCCAGGCCGACTACCTGCAGGAAGCCGTATCCGAAGACCTGGAGCTCAAGCGCCGCCTGTTCGCCGACCTGGACGCGCTGGCGCCGCCGCATGCCGTGCTGGCCAGCTCCACCTCGACCTACGGCGCCAGCCAGTTCACCGCCGACCTGGCCGGGCGAAGACGCTGCCTGGTCGCGCACCCCATGACACCACCGCACCTGTCGCCCGTGGTCGAAATGTGCCCCGCTCCCTGGACCGATCCGGACGTCCTGGCCCGGGCCGACGCTTTCATGCGGGAACTGGGGCAGCACCCGGTGCGCATCAATAAAGAGATTCCGGGCTTCGTGCTGAATCGCCTGCAGGGCGCCCTGCTGATGGAGATGTTCCGCATGATCGCGGGCGGCGTGATCGCGCCGGCCGACGCCGATGCGCTGATCAGCCAGGGACTCGGCCTGCGCTGGGCGACGCTGGGCCCGCTGGAAGGTGTGGACCTGAACGCCCCTGGCGGCATTGCCGATTATCTGCGGCGCTACGGCCACATCTTCAACGACATGGCCGCCGGGCAGGGCCTGCCGGCGCCCGTGGACGAAGCGCTGATCACGGCGCTGGACCAGGCCCTGCGGCAGGCGCTGCCGCTCGACGGGCTGGCTGCCAAGCGGCAATGGCGCGACCGGGCGATCGCCGGCGTGCGCGTGGCGCTAAGAGATTACATAGGGGAAAAACCATGAAATTGATAGGCGCCGTGGACGGACTCAACCGCCTGGTGTGCTGGCTGCTCGCGGCCATGATGCTGGGCATGACGCTATGCACGTTATGGCAGGTGGCCGTGCGCTTCCTGTTGACCGGGCTGGGATGGAATGTGGCAGCGCCATGGACCGAAGAGGTGGCTCGCTACCTGATGATCTGGATCATCTTCCTCGGCGCGGGTGTGGCTTGCCGCCATGCGCAGCTGATCGCGCTCGAACTCGTAGTCACGCGGCTGCCGGCGGCGCTGGGCCGCCTGCTGCGCTATGCCGCGCTGCTAGGCTGCCTGGCGTTCTTCGTCCTCATGATCGCGCTGGGCCTGCAGTTCGTGGAGTTCGGCGAGATAGAGACGAGCCCGGTGCTGTCGCTGTCCAAGGTCTGGGTTTACCTGGCGATGCCGTTCGGATTCGGCCTCATGTTCCTCAACACCCTGACGCTGATCGGCGAATGCCTGCTGCAGCGTGGCGATATCCGCCACGCCGGTCAGGCCCATGCTGCGGAGTAATCATGCTATCTGCCGTCGTATTGCTGTTGCTGTTGTTCGCCGCCAGTATTCCGGTGGCGCTGAGTCTGGGCATCGCCCCGCTGCCGGCGCTGCTCGCGCGCGACGTCCCGCTGCTGGCGGTTCCCCAGACCATGTTCGAAGCGATGGACTCGTTCGCGCTGATGGCGGTGCCCTTCTTCGTGCTGGCTGGCCGCCTGATGCAGACGGGTGGCATCGCCAGCCGCCTGATGGACCTGGGGCTGGCGTTGATCGGCTGGGTCAAGGGCGGGCTGGGAGGCTCCGCGGTGCTGACCACGATGTTCTTCTCGACCATTTGCGGCTCCTCGTCGGCCACCACCGCCGCCATCGGTTCAGTGATGATCCCGGAGATGGAGCGCAGGGGCTATCCGCGTCCGTTCGCGGCGTCGGTGATCGCCTCCAGCGGCGAGCTGGGCGTGATCCTGCCGCCGTCGGTGCCGATGATCATCTACGCCATGCTCACTGGCGTTTCGGTGGCGGACATGTTCGTGGCCGGCGTTCCGGCGGGCCTGCTGATCGGCCTGTCGCTCATCGCCACCATCATGGTGATGTCGCGCCTGCACGACTACGGCGCCTCGCAAAAGCTCGGCTTCGGCGAATGGGCCGGCAATGTCTGGCGCGCGCTGCGCCATGCCAGCCTCTCGCTCTTGATGCCCGTCATCATCCTCGGCGGCATCTACGGCGGTTTCTTCACCGCGACCGAGGCCGCAGTCGTGGCCGTCGCCTACACCTTCATCGTCAGCGTCTTCATCTACCGCGAGATCAAGTGGAAGGACCTGCCCGCCATCTTCTGGTCATCGGCGGTCACGTCGGGCATCGTCCTGCTGATCGTGGGTTTCGCCTCGGTGTTCGCCTATGTGCTGTCGCTCTACCAGGCCCCGCAACAGGTGGCGCAGGCGCTACTGAGCGTGTCGGACAGCCCGCTGGTGTTCCTGCTGCTGGTGAACGTGGCCCTGTTGGTGGTTGGCCTCTTCATGGAGACCTTCGCCGCGATCCTGATCCTCGCGCCGGTCCTGGCGCCGGTCGCCGTCAGTCTGGGAATCGACCCCGTGCATTTCGGCCTGATCGTCATCGTCAACCTCGCGGTGGGCATGGTGACGCCGCCGGTCGGCGTGAATCTGTTCCTGGTTTGCGGCATCGCCAAGGTATCGATGGAGCGCCTGATGCGGCCGCTCTCGGTGTTCCTGGCCGTGCTGTTGCTGGACCTGATGATCATCACCTATGGGCCGACGCTCTACGCCCGCTTTTTTTAAACCCGTAAGTTCCAGAGGAAGTGCTCAATGACTATCGTCAAATCCCTGCTCGCCGCGCTGGCCCTGGCCGGTGTTTCCCTGGGCGCCGCCGCCCAGCCCATCCAGATCAACATCGGGCATGCCCTGGGCGACACCAGTTCGTACCAGGCCGCCGGCCTCCACTTCGCCGAGCTCATGAAGCAGAAAGTCGGCGACAAGGTCAATGTCACCCTCTATCCCTCGGGCGGCCTGGGCGGCGAGCTCAAGCTCGTCCAGGGCACGCGTACCGGGGTGGTGGATGCGATGATCGTCGCGCAGGCCTCGCTGGAGAACACGGTCAAGGAATACCGTGTGCTGTCGCTGCCGTACCTGTTCAATGACTACCAGGAGGCCAACCGCATCATCCAGGGACCGGTAGGTGACCGCCTGCTGGGCGTGCTACCCAAGTACAACATGGTGGGCCTGGGCTGGGGCGCGGTGTATGCGCGCAGCCTGGCCTCCATGAAGCCGATCCCGGACCTGAACGCAATGAAGGGTCTGAAAGTGCGCGTGATCCAGTCTCCCGGCTTCGTCGAGGCTTACAAGGCGTTGGGCTCGCAGCCCACGCCGACCGCCTACGCCGAACTGTTCCTGAGTCTGCAGAACGGCGTGGTGGACGCCGCCGAACTGAGCCCCGATCAGACCGTGGCCGACGGCTTTGCCGAAGTGATCAAGTACTACTCGGCAACCGCCGTGCACCAACTGCCCAGCCTGTTCATCATTTCCAAATCCAAGTTTGACCGCCTGCCCGAGGACGTGCGCGCGGCGGTGGTGGAAGCGGGACGTGAATCCATGAAGGTGGCCGTGCAGTTCCAGGACAAGAAGCTGGCCGAAGCCTTCGATGTGCTGAAGCAGCGCGGGGTGAACGTGCAGTATCCGGACCTGGCGCCGTTCCGCGCTGCCGCGCGCGGCTCCTGGCCGGAGATCGCGAAGGCGGCGCCTGGGGGCGAGCAGTTCCTGGCCGAAATCGAGGCCGCCCGGGCGGCGAAGTAAGGCGGCCCCGGCCATGACCGACTTCATCGTGCCCCTGCCGGACGGGGCCAGGCTGGCGGCGAGCGAGACGGGCGAAGGCGAGCCAGTGCTTTTGGTCAGCGGACTGGGCGGCACCGGCGGGTTCTGGGCGCCCGTCGTGGCCACCCTGCCGCGGCGCCGTTGCGTGGTGTTCGATCAGCGTGGCGTTGCGGCTTCGACCCGCGGCGAGGCTTGCGTCGACATCGCGCAGCTTGCCCGTGACGCCTGGGCTGTGCTGGACGCGCGCGGCATTTTCCGCGCACACCTGGTAGGCCACTCCACCGGGGGCTGTATCGCGCAGGAAATGGCCTTGCAGGCGCCCGACCGCGTGGCAGGCCTGGTGCTGGGCGGAACCTGGGGCGGGACCGACGCCTATATGCAGGCGCTGTTCGCCATGCGCCTGACCCTGCTGGATGCTTCCCCGGCCTTGTACGAACAGACCGGCGCCTTTCTTTCCTACCCGGCTCGATGGCTGATGGAACACCCCGCGGCCATCCAGCCGTCGGCGGGAGACTGGCCAGCGGCGCGCGTCGCCGTCGTGCGCGAACGCATTGCCGCACTGCTGGCCTACGACCGCCGGGCCGACCTGTCGCGCCTCGCCGCGCCCGCGCTGGTGCTGGGCGCGCGCGACGACCAGATCGTCCCGTTCGCGCTGCAGCAGGCGCTGGCCGCGGCGCTGCCCCGCGCGACGCTGCACGGCTTCGACGGCGGCGGCCACTTTTTCCCCGTCGTGCGCACCGCAGACTACACCGCAGTGCTCACGGATTGGCTTGGACAGTATTCCCTATGACGCACCGCATCGCATTCATCGGCCTCGGCGCCATCGCCTCGGACGTGGCCGCCGGCCTGTTCGCAGATCTCGGTTCGGCCTTCACCCTCGCCGCGCTTACCCACACGCCGGCCGCCTCCGGCCCGGATCCATGGGCCGGAAGGATCGCGCCGCTTGCCACGCTGGACGACCTGCTGTCCTGGCGACCCGACCTGGTCGTCGAGATGGCCGGCCAGCCCGCGGTCCAGCAGTACGGCGAGGCCTGCCTGGAGGCCGGCCTGGACATGGTGATCTGTTCCGTCGGCGCACTGGCCGACGACGGGCTGCTGGCGCGCCTGATCGCTGCCGCGGAGCGCGGCCGTGCCCGCATCCGCGTGCCGTCCGGCGCCGTGGCGGGCCTGGACTACCTGCAGGCGCTGGCGGGCCGGGCCGATGCCCAGGTGGTCTACGAATCCCGCAAGCCGGTGGCCGCGTGGCGAGCCGAATTACTGGCCCTGGGCATCGACCCGGAAACGCTGGACGCCAGCCGCGTACTGTTCAACGGCCCAGCGCGGGAAGCCGCGCTGCGCTTTCCGAAGAACCTGAACGTGGCCGCCACCCTGGCGCTGGCCGGCGTTGGCATGGAACGCACACGCGTGGAGGTCGTCGTCGATCCCCTGGCTTGCGGCAACCAGCACACCGTGCGGGTCACGAGCCCGTTAGGCGACATGCAGATCCAACTGGTCAACGCGCCGGCGCCAACCAATCCCAAGACCTCCTGGCTGGTAGCGCAGAGCGTCCTGTCCACCATACGGCGCCACCTGGCGTCTTTCACCATAGGCTGACGGAGCATCCATGTCTCAACGCTTGAAGGACAAGATCGCGATCGTGACGGGCGCGGGTTCCGGCATCGGCGAGGCCACTGCGCGCCTGATGGCGCGCGAAGGCGCCACCGTGATCCTGGCCGACCGCTTTGCGCCGGCCGCCGAAGCCGTGGCCCGCGACATCTGCACGCGGGGAGGCGCCGCCGAAGCGCGCGAAGTGGACGTGGGCGACGCCGCCGCCATGCGCCACATGATAGAGGCGGTCGCGCAGCGCCACGGACGCCTGGACGTGCTGGTCAACAATGCCGGCTATGGCATCGCCGCCAACGTCGTCGACACCGACGAGCACGAGTGGGCGAAGCTCATGCGCGTCAACGTCGATGGCGTCTTCCATGGCTGCAAGTACGCCATTCCCATCATGCGGCGGCAGGGCGGCGGCGCCATCGTGAACACCGCCTCCGCGGGCGCGCTTGTGGGCCTGCGCGAGCGCGCCGCCTATTGCGCCTCCAAGGGCGCCGTGGCCGCGCTGACCCGCGCGATGGCCCTGGATCACGCCGCCGAGGGCATACGCATCAACTGCGTGGCGCCCGGCACCATCGAGTCGCCGTACTTCCGCGACATCTACGCGCGCAGCCCCGATCCCGAGGCCTTGCGCGCCACGCTGGCGGCGCGCCAGCCCCTGAACCGGCTCGGCACCCCGGAAGAGGTCGCCCGGGCGATCGTCTTCCTGGCCAGCGACGACGCGTCTTTCGCCACCGGCAGCACCCTGGTGCTGGACGGCGGCCTGACCGCCGCCTAGCGCCGGCGACACGGATCGGATGCCCTAAAATGCGGCAGGTCCGCGCCTGGCGGAGCGCCCGCATGCAGGAGGAATTCATACGGTGAAAGAAACCCAGACTCAGGTGCCGATGAAGGAGCGCATCAAGGAAGTCGCCACCGATATGCTGATCGAGCATGGAAGCTCCGGCTTCCGTTTTCAGCAGATCGCGCAGGCGCTCGATTGCACCCGGGGCAACGTTCACTACCACTACCGGCACAAGCACGAGCTGGTGGAGGACGTCACCATCGAATACTGTCAGCGCACGATCGGTCATTTCGACCAGATCTGGCTGTCGGCCTCCTCGCTGTCCGAGAAAATCCGGCTCAGCATGCAATTCAACGAAATGCGCTACCTGAAGCGCAACCCGCAGGGCAACACCAGCAATCCGTGGAGCCTGATCGCGCGTATGCGTCTGGAAAGCGCCCTGATCACCCCGGCCGCGCGCGAAGCGCTGGCGCGCTATTCGCACGACCTGCAGCGCAGTGTGGTGGCGGGCGTGAGGCAGGCCGTGGAAGCCGGCGAACTCAAGCCCGACACACCGGTGGAACTGGTGGCGCTGCCCATCATCGAAATGGCCAATAGCGCCGACCCCATCACCCGGGACGCCGGGCGTTTCGATCGCCTGCGCCTGATGTACGAAGCTATCGACCGCCTGGTCCACGACGCCTACGGCGCGCTGTAGGCACCGGACAGACAGCGGCGCCGCTGTCACTGGTTGAGCATGGGCGCCGGAACAGGCTGCCGACAAACTCGCAGCTTAGCGACAAAGGACCGGCCCTACGGCGCCTTCATCTCCTGCTTTTTCTTCTTCTCCTCTTTTTCTCCGTCGTAATGGGACTTGATGGCGAGATACATGCCGGTGCCCAACACGAGGAGCTTGAACGTACCGAAGACTACAGGGATCCAAAAATTCATCATTTCCTCGAAACGAACGCAGGTCGGACGCGCGGAGTGAACGCTATACTCCCTACAAACCAGCTGAATTTTAGCGTCAAAATCCATACAAACTGTTGAATTTCTCGGTTTGTATGCTTTTTCCTGCCTGTGCAGGGTGCAAAAACCCCATACATCAAGATAAGGCATGTCTCTCCCACGTCGCCTGAAGAAAGCAAACACGTCTTGGGTGCGGCCCCTGACCGCGGGCTCGGGCCCCCGGTACCAGCAGATCGCCGCGCAAATCGTCACGGCGGTGGAGGACGGCGTGCTTCGGGCGGGTGACCGCCTGCCCCCGCAGCGCGAGCTGGCCCAGGCATTGGGCGTCGATCTCACGACCGTCACCCGTGCGTACACGGAGGTCCGCCAGCAAGGCTTGCTGGAAGCCCAGGGGTCGGGCGGGACCTATGTGGCCTATTCGGGCGCCGAAACGGCGGGGACGATCGACCTGGGCATGAATATCCCGCCGTTGCTCGGCAGCGCGGAGTTTCTGCACATGCTTGCGCAAGGCGGCGGCGCGACGCAGGCGGCGGCAAGCTCGATGGACCTGATGAGCTATCACGTGGGGGCGGGGGCCAGCCGGCATCGGGCAGCAGCGGCGAAATGGCTGCGGCCGATGATAGGCGACACGGAGATCGAGCGGATCGTGGTCTGCCCGGGCGCCCAGACCGCCATCGCGGCGCTGCTGCTGGCCAGGAGCCAGTCCGGAGACGCCATTGCATGCGATGAGCTGACTTATCCGGGTTTCCTGGCCGCGGTACGCGTACTTCAGCGCCAGGCCGTCGGGGTGAAGTCGGATGAACTCGGCATGGACCCCGCCGACCTCCAGCGCGTGTGCGAGCAGCATCGTCCCGCGATGCTGTACCTGAATCCGACGATCCAGAACCCGACCGCGCTGACGCTCTCCCACGAGCGGCGGACGGCGCTGTTGCGTGTTGCCGAGGAATACGCGTTGCCGGTGATCGAGGACGATCCCTACTGGCTGTTGAGCGACCGTGCGCCGAGCACGATGTTCTCATTGGCCGCCAACACGTCCGCGGCGCCGGTCTACTACGTCTCGACGCTATCCAAATGCATGGCGCCAGGGCTGCGAACGGCTTACCTGGTCGTGCCTGCCGCTGAGCCGTTGAGTCCGGTTCTCGATGCCCTGCGTTCGCTGGCCCTGATGCCCGCTCCCTGGATGACTGAAATGGCTTCGGCCTGGATAGCGTCGGGGGCTGCCGCTCAATGGCTTGCACAGGTCAAGAACGAGCTGCGGCATCGGCAGGCCATTGCCGCATCGATCCTGCCAGGAAATATCCAGGCCGACCCGAACGGGCTGCATCTCTGGCTCCAGTTGCCGCGTCATATCGACCTCTACCGGCTTACGCAAACGGCGCTGCAACAAGGGGTGAGCGTCACCGACTCGGAGTCGTTTTCCACGGAGGCCCACAGCCCCGCAGCGCTTCGTGTGTCGTTGGGCGGAGCCATCGACCGGAATCGCCTGACGCAGGGCCTGACCCGGTTGGCGGAGCTGCTCAAGGGCGATCTTGCCAGGCGGGTGTCCAACGTCGTGTGATCTTTCTGTACGTATTTTTGTACGTAGCTGCACGTATGGATATACGGGGTACGTCGTCCGATACTGAAAAAACCAGAAAAATCAACGGAGACGACGATGCCCGGCATACCGGTATCCATCGTGGGCAGCGGCCATACGCCCTTCGGCCGCCTGGACGCCCTGAACCTCGAACAGCTTATCGTCATGGCCGCCACGGAGGCGATCGAGGATGCCGGCGTGGACCCGGCCAGCATCGACGCAGTGTTCCTGGGCAATTTCAACGCCGGCCTGGTGCCTGACGCCTTCGCCGCCTCGCTGATCCTGCAGGCCGCGCCGGCGCTGCGCTTCAAGCCGGCCACCCGTTGCGAGAACGCCTGCGCCTCCGGCTCGGCGGCGCTGCATGCCGGCATGCGCGCCATCCAGGCGGGCGCTGCGCGCACCGTGCTGGTGGTGGGCGCCGAGAAAATGACCTCGCGCACCACGGCCGAGGTTACGCAAGCGCTGGCCGGCGCGGGCTACAAGAACGATGCCGCCGAGGCCGGGCTGAGCTTTCCGCAGCTGTTCGCCCTGGCGGCCGGCCAGTACGCCGAGCGCTACGAAGATCCGCTGCCCGCCATGGCCCGGATCGCCGCCAAGAACCACGGCAACGCCATGGACAACCCGCTGGCGCAGATGCACCGGCCCATGGACGCGGACTTCTGCAATACCGTGTCCGACAAGAACCCCCTCATCGCGCCGCCCTTGCGCCTGACGGACTGCTCGCTAGTCACCGACGGCGCGGCGGCGGTCGTCCTGACCGCCGCCGAACATGCGGCGGCGTTCGCCCGCGAAGTGCGTATTCGCGCGGCCTGCCAGGTCAACGATTTCCTGCCGCTGCGCGGCCGCGACCTGCTGGCCTTCGAAGGTCCGCGCCGCGCGATTTCGCAGGCCTATGCCGACGCCGGAATCGGCGCGGGCGACCTGGATTTCGCCGAGGTGCACGACTGCTTCACGATCGCCGAGCTGCTGATCTACGAGGCGATGGGACTGGCCCCGGCGGGACAGGGGCGGCGGGCCCTGGACGACGGCACCGTGCTGCGCGACGGCAGCCTGCCGGTGAACCTGTCCGGCGGCCTGAAGGCCAAGGGGCATCCGGTCGGCGCGACCGGCGTGTCCATGCACGCGCTGGCGTTCCGCCAGCTCACCGGCCGCGCCGGCGGCATCCAGCGTCCCGGCGCCGAACTCGGCCTGGTGTTCAACATGGGCGGCGCGGCGGTGGCCAACTATGCCTCGATCCTGCAGGCAGCCCGGGCCTGAGTTTTCGCTCCCGCATCATGAATATTTCGAACTGGCTGCACGCCGCGGCCCTGCTGCATCCCGACAATCCGGCCCTGTTCCAGGGCGACCGCCTGCACGCCGACTACCGGTCCTTCGCGCTGCGCGCCGGCGGCCTGGCGCGCTGGCTGGCCGGACACGGCGTGACCGAGGGCGACCGCGTCGCGCTCTTCATGAAGAACCGGGTCGAGTACCTGGAGCTGTTCTACGCCTGCTGGTGGATCGGCGCCATGGTGGTGCCGGTCAATCCGAAACTGCATCCCAAGGAAGTGGCCTGGATTCTGGACGATTCGCAGGCCCGGGTCGTGCTGACCGACACCGCGCAGGATCTGCCGGGCGATTGCGTGCCCGCGGCGTGCCTGCATTTGGAACTCGACGGCCCTGCCTATGAAGAGGCGGCCCGCGCCGGGCTGGCCGACGGCCTGCGCGCGCCGCTCGCCCTGGCGCCCCAGGCGCTGGCGTGGCTGTTCTATACGTCCGGCACCACCGGCCGTCCCAAGGGGGTGATGCTGACGCATCGCAACCTGGTGGCCATGTCGCTGTGCTACGCCGCCGACGTCGAAACGGTGGCGGCCGGCGACAGCATGCTGTATGCCGCGCCCATGTCGCACGGCGCCGGGCTGTACCACTTCGTGTACGTGCGCCGCGCCGCGCGCCATATCGTGCCCGCCAGCCGCGGCTTCGATCCGGCCGAGATCCTCGACACGGCCGAGGCCTGCGGTTCGCTGTCCTTGTTCGCGGCGCCCACCATGGTCAAGCGGCTGGTCGAGCAGGCGCGCCGCGACGGGCGCGACGGACGCGGCCTGCACACCGTCATCTACGGCGGCGGCCCCATGTACCAGGCCGACATCCTCGACGCCCTGCAGGTGCTGGGGCCGCGCTTCGCCCAGATCTACGGCCAGGGCGAAAGCCCCATGACCATTACCGCGCTGGCGCGCGAGATCATCGCCGACCGCGCGCATCCGCGGTGGCAGGCGCGCCTGGCCTCGGTCGGCGTGGCGCAGAGCTGCATGGAAGTGCGCGTGGTCGATGCGTCCATGGCGGACGCGCCGGCCGGCGTTGAAGGCGAAGTGATCGTGCGCGGCGACGCCGTCATGGCGGGCTACTGGAACAACGAAGCGGCCACGCGCGCTACGCTGGTCGACGGCTGGCTGCGCACCGGCGATATCGGCCGGCTGGACCAGGAAGGTTTCCTGACGCTGACCGACCGCAGCAAGGACGTGATCATCTCGGGCGGCTCGAACATCTATCCGCGCGAAGTGGAGGAGGTGCTGGCCCGCCATCCGGCCGTGCTCGAAGTGGCGGTCGTGGGGGCGCCCAGCGCCCAGTGGGGCGAGGAAGTGGTCGCCTTCGTGGTGTTCAGGCCGGACGCGCAGGCGCCGGCAGAGGAGCTGGACCGCTGGTGCCGCGCCGAGATCGCCGCGTTCAAGACCCCCAAGCGTTATTGCTTTCGCGCGGAGCTGCCCAAGAACAGCTACGGCAAGATTCCCAAGACGGAGTTGCGCGAAGCGCTGCAGGCCGAAACGGCAGCGCGCCCCGGCACGGCCTGACGCACAGGCCGGCCCAATCAACCACCAGGAGACAACAATGAGAAGACGCGATTTCATCAAGACCGCCGGCCTGCTGGCCGGCGTCTCGGCCCCCGCGGTCTGGCCGTCCCGGCTGCTGGCGGCGGACAAGCCCGTATCCATCAAGTTCGACAGCTACATCGCCGAGACGGCCGGGCCTTCGCGCCTGGACGACTGGTTCCTCAAGCAGCTGGAGACGCGCAGCAACGGCGCCGTCAAGGTGCGCCGCTACTGGGCGCAGTCGCTGAATAAAGTGGGCGAGCACCTGTCGGCGGTGCGCGACGGCACCTCCGAGATGTCGCTGATCTCGCCGGGCTACTACCAGGCGCAGCTGCCGGTCACGCGGGGCCTGGAGTGGTACTACCGCATGAACCGCGCCGACGCGCTGCACCTGGTGTGCCGCGACGTCTACGAGCAGTTCCAGCCGCTGCGCGATGAATGGGAAAAGCGCTACCGCGCCAAGGTCATGTACTGGACCAACTGGTACTACGCGCCGCTGGTCACGCGCGAGCCGATCAAGTCGGTGGAGGACATCCGCGGCAAGCGCATCCGCGGCTACGGCGTGGCCAATGACGTGATCCAGCGGCTGGGCGGCACCGCCGTGCCGATGGCCGCGCCCGAGGTCTACACCGCGCTCGAACGCGGCGTGCTGGACGGCGTGTACGGGTTCGACTTCATCACGGCGGTCGGCTACAAGCTGCACGAGATCGCGCCTTACTTCACCGATATCGGCGACGGTCCGCACGGGCCGTCCGCCACCATCATCAACATGCGCACCTGGGAAGCCTTCCCGGAGCCGGTCAAGGCGCTGTGCAACGACATCGTGGGTGAAATCTACGGCGGCAAGTACACCGAGATTTTCGACGCGGCCGCGCGCCAGTACGTCAAGACGGCGCTGGCCGAAGGCGCGAAGTTCTCCTCGCTGTCCGACGAGGAAAAGCGCAAGGCCAAGGCGCTGGTGCAGCCCGCCGAAGTCCAGGCCTGGCTCGACAACGTCGCCAAGCCCGCGCGCATCGACGGCGCGCGCATGCAATCGCTGATCGACGCCGCCATCGCCAAGTACGACCCGCAGGGCACGCTCAAGCGCTTCGACGAGCTGGCCGCCCAGGCATGACCCATGGCGGCCGCGGCCAGGCGCCTCCTGCGGGGCGCCGCCGCGCCGCCTTCTTCTTCGAACGGCCTCCACATGAATGAAGAAACCCCGCTCGGCAAGCTGCTGCTTGCCCTCTCCAATATCATGGGCGCGATCGCCCTGGCTTTCCTGCTGTTCATGATGCTCGGCACCACCATCGACGCAGCGTTTCGCACCATCGCCGGCAGTCCGCTGCCGGGCCTGTTCGAGATGTCCGAGCTCAGCATGGTGATGATCGTCTTCATGGGCCTGGGCTGGACGCAGCTCGATGACGCGCACATCCGCGTGACCATGGCCCGGAAATGGCTGCCGGAGGCGGCCGGGCGCGCGCTCGACTGTCTGGCCTGGTTGCTGGCGGCCGCGATGCTGGCCGTGCTGGCCTATCCGGCCACCGGCGAGGCGATCGAATCGGTGGCGATCCGCGAGTTCCGCTGGGGCTATGTCGAGGTCCCGATCTGGTGGGCCAAGGCGGCCGTCGCCATCGGCCTGTGGTTCGGCGCGCTGCAGATGCTTTTCTGCGCCGTCCGGGCGCTGTGCAGCCGCGCGCCCAGGCGCGCGGCCGACGCCGCGACCGCCGCAATGCACTGAGGAGCCGGCATGGACACCACTACCGCCACGCTGATCGCCACCGGCCTGATCTTCGTCCTGATGCTGCTGGGCACGCCGGTGTTCGCCGCGCTGGGCCTGGCCGGCGTCGCCGGCATCGTCATGGTCGAGGACTTCGGCTTCGTCCTCAACCGCCTGAAATCGTTTTCGTACGCGCAGTCGGCCTCGTACCTGCTGACCGTCATCCCGCTGTTCATCCTGATGGGCGCGTTTGCGCATCATGCGGGCGTGGGCGCGCGCCTGTTCAACGTGGCGCGCAAATGGGTGGGCCATTTCCCGGGCGGCCTGGCGATGTCGTCGGTGCTGACCTGCGCCGGCTTCGCCGCCACGTCCGGCTCCAGCGTGGCCACCGCCGCCACGGTCGGGGCGGTGGCCATTCCGGAGATGAAGCGCGCGGGCTACGACCCGCGGCTGTCGGCCGGCGCCGTGGCCGCCGGCGGCGTGCTGGGCGTGCTGATTCCGCCGAGCGTGCTGCTGATCTTCTACGCCGCGCTGACCGAAGTCTCGGCCGGCAAGATGCTGGTGGCCGGCGTGCTGCCGGGCCTGCTGTCCACGCTGGTGTTCGTGGCGGGCATCTGGGTCGTCGCGGCCAGCGGCCGCGTCGGCGCGGCCCCGCTGCCGCGCCATGGCTGGGGCGAACGCCTGGCCTCGCTCAAGGACGGCTGGCAGGTGGTGATGCTGTTCGTGATCGTGCTGGGCGGCATCTACCTGGGCATCGTGACGGCCACCGAGGCGGCCGCCGTGGGCGCGCTGGCCGCGCTGATCATGCTGCTGTGCGCGGCGCAGGCGCGCGGTTCGCTGCGCGGCAAGCTGTACGAGAGCTTCCGCAACGCCATCACCACCACCGTGATGATCCTCTTCACCATGCTGGGGGCGGGCATCTTCAGCTTCTTCCTGAGCCTGGTGCAGGTGCCGCAGCAGATCGCCGAAGTGATCGTCGCATCCGACGTCTCGCCCACCCTGATCGTGATCCTGCTGCTGCTGGCCTATGTGCCGATGGGCATGTTCCTGGACGCATTCTCGATGCTGGTGATCACCTTGCCGATCATGTTCCCCACCGTCGTGTCGCTGGGATTCGACCCGATCTGGTTCGGCATCCTGGCGGTCAAGATGTGCGAAATCGGCCTGATCACGCCGCCGGTGGGCTTGAACGTCTTCGTCATCGCGGGCATAGACCGCAGCACGCCGCTGACCAAGATCTTCCAGGGCGCCTGGTGGTTCGTCATCATGGAATTCATCGCCACCGCCATCCTGTTCGCCTTCCCGGCCATTGTCACCCTATTGCCCGAAATGATGCTGGGCAAATGACGCCGCGCATCCGGCAAGGGAGCTTCCATGCAGCAAGAACGAACCCATGTCGCGCTGGTCACGGGCGGCGCCTCGGGCCTGGGCCGGGCCGCGGCCCAGGCGCTGGCCGCGCGCGGCGACAAGGTGGCGGTGGCCGACCTCCATCGCGACGGCGCGCTGGCATGTGCGCAGGAGATCGTCGCGGCCGGCGGCCAGGCCGTGGCGCTGGCCATCGACGTGACCGACGACGCCTCGGTGGCGCAGGCCTTCCGGGAAGCCGAGGCCGCGCTCGGCCCGATCGACGTCCTGGTCAATAGCGCCGGGATCATGGGCGTGGCGCCGCTGCTGGACTACCCCATCGCGGACTGGGAGCGGATTCTCGCCGTCAACGTCACCGGCACCTTCCGCTGCGCGCAACGCGCAGCCGCCGGCATGGCCGCGCGCGGCTACGGCCGCATCGTCAACCTCGCCTCGATCAGCGGCGTGCGCGCCGGCATCGGCCGCGCCGCCTACGGCACCTCCAAGGCCGCGGTCATCGGCCTGACCCGGCAACTGGCCATGGAGCTGGGCCCGCTCGGCATCACCGCCAATGCGGTCGCGCCCGGGCCGGTGGTCACCGCCATGACGGCCGACGCCTATACGCCGGAAACCCGCGCCGCGTTCGAGGCCATGCTGCCGGTGGGCCGCCTGGGCACCGCGCAGGAGATCGCCGAGGCCATCGTCTTTCTGGCCTCGCCGGGCGCGGGCTACATCAACGGCCACATCCTGGCCGTCGACGGCGGCTACCTGGCGGCCGGCGTGAGCCGTACCGGCAGCGTCTCGCGCTGACGGCCGGCCGCAAGCCTCAGGCCTTGCGGTCGACCATGATGATGCGCGAGACCAGCTCGGCGGTGTTCTTGACCTCCAGCTTGCGCATGATGCGGCCGCGGTGCACCTCGACCGTGCGGTGCGAAATCTTCAGGCGCGCGGCGATCTCCTTGCAGCTCAGGCCGTTGACGACGTAGCCGGAAATCTCGCGCTCGCGGCGGGTCAGGTTGGCGGTCTTGACCGGATTGTCGGCGATCCGCTCGAAGCTCCAGATCATCAGGTCGAAAGGATCGTCGGAGGTCAGCGTGATGCCGCGCGCGCGGGCCCAGAAAATTTCGCGGTTGCGATGCTGCATGAAGCGTTCGTCTTCGTAGTAGCAATTGCTCTGCAGGTGATTCAGGCAGCGCTGGCCGATCTCGTGGTAGTCCGCCCGCGACGGATACAGCTTGAGGATCGATTCGCCCACCAGCTCTTCGCGCTTGTAGCCGAACAGGTGCGCGAACGCGTGATTGCACTCGGATATCTTGCGGGAACGACAGACGACCTGCGGAGCAGGCGATTCCGTGAATGCCAACAACGCCAGATTGTGGTCCCGCATGCCTGTCTCCGTTTATCGCTCTATCGAGGACATATATACCGCAGCCGCGGCCGGCCCGACAACGGCCAGGCCGCGGGGCTCGTGCACAATCTAGGCTTGTTCCAAGAGGAGACACATATGGAGACTCTCGATTCGATAGTGAACGGCGTCAACGGCCTGGTGTGGGGGCCGCTGATGCTGGTGCTGATTCTGGGCACGGGCCTGTTCCTCATGCTGCGGCTGGGCTTCATGCCGCTGACCAAGATCGCGGCGGGCTTTCGCCTGGCGTGGCGCAGCCGCGCCAAGGGCGACGAATCCACCGGGGAGATCAGCCCGTTCCAGGCGCTGATGACCAGCCTGGCCGCCACGGTGGGCACCGGCAATATCGCCGGCGTGGCCACCGCCATTTTCCTGGGCGGTCCGGGCGCGCTGTTCTGGATGTGGGCGACGGCCCTGGTGGGCATGGCCACCAAGTACAGCGAAGTGCTGCTGGCCGTGCACTTCCGCGAGAAGGACCCGCGCGGCGAATTCACCGGCGGGCCGATGTACGCGATCCGCAACGGCCTGGGCCCGAAGTGGGCCTGGCTGGGCGCCTTGTTCGCGCTATTCGGCGGCCTGGCCGGATTCGGCATCGGCAACATGGTGCAGGTCAACAGCATGGCCGACGCGCTGGGCGCTTCGTTCGGCGTGCCCGACTGGGTGACCGGCCTGGTCTGCATGGCGCTGATCGGGCTGGTGGTGCTGGGCGGCATCCGCCGCATCGGCGCGGTGGCCGAGGCGCTGGTGCCGTTCATGTGCGTGGCCTATATCGTGGCGTCGGTGATCGCGCTGATCGTCATGGCCGAGGCCATCCCGACCGCGCTGGCGCTGATCTTCACGCATGCGTTCTCGCCCGTCGCGGCCACCGGCGGCTTTGCCGGGGCGGCGGTGATGGCCGCCATGCGCTACGGCGTGGCGCGCGGCATTTTCTCGAACGAAGCCGGGCTGGGCACCGCCGGCATCGTGCAGGCGGCGGGCACCAGCAAGAGCCCGGTGCGCTCGGGCATGATCGGGATGATCGGCACCTTCATCGACACCATCGTCATCTGCACGATGACCGGCCTGGTCATCGTGTGCTCGGGCTTGTGGACCAGCGGCGCCAGCGGCGCGGTGCTGTCGGCCGCCGCGTTCGACGCGGCGCTGCCCGGCATCGGCCGCTACGTCATCGCGGTGGCGCTGGCGATCTTCGCCTTCACCACCATCCTGGGCTGGAGCTATCTCAGCGAGCGCTGCTGGGAGTTCCTGGTGGGCGTGCGCGCCATCCTGCCGTTCCGGATCGTCTGGGTGATCGCCGTGCCGTTCGGCGCCATCGCCCACCTCGATTTCGCCTGGTTGCTGGCCGATACGCTGAACGGGCTGATGGCGGTGCCCAACCTGATCGCGCTGGTGCTGTTGTCGCCGCTGGTGGTGAAGCTGACGCGCGAGCATTTCGCCGCGAACCGCGAATAGCCCGCCCGCGCCGGCCGTGCTACCGGCGCGTGTACCGGTATCCCGGCGGGCAAGCGACATGCCCGGGCAAGAGGATGCGCTTGCAGCGCACAGGCCATGCTTGCCCGATTTTAGGGCGGCGGCGCCTTCAAGCCGGTTCGAGGCGCAGCGTCAACTGCGGCCTGACGCGGGCCGGGTCGCCGTCGATGGGCGCGGCCACCGCGCCCAGGCGGCGGGCGCCGCGCGACAGGTAGAACGGTTCGGCATGGGGCTCGGCGTCGATGTGCATTTCCGTCGCGCCCAGCGCGTGCGCCCGATCGGCCGCGTGGGCGAACAGGCGGCGGCCGAAGCCCTGTCCGATCAGGCCGGGGCGGATCCACAGATTGTCCAGCGCGCAGATGCCGTCGCCGCCAGGCTCCAGCGTGTAGAAACCTATCAGGCCGTCATCGTTTTCGGCCACCACGAACGGCCGCGCGCCGATCCACGACGCATGCGGCGTCAGGTCGTCGCGCCATTGCTCCAGTTGCCGGGCCGAATAACCCCAGTGAGCCTTGGAAGCCAGCGCAAGCGCGCCCAGCGCGGGCAGATCGGAAACGGTTGCGGAGCGAAAACGCATGAAGATTCTCGAAATCGGGTTGCAGGGACGCCAGCCGGGTTTTATTTCCAGTTATTTCTGAATGGCTTCAGAACAACTGCGATCCGGCCTGGAATTCGTGGGTCTGGATGGTATCCGAATATCGCCGCTTCGATAATAAAGATGGTATCCGCAGATGCGCGCTGAACAAACCGGATGCCATCCATTTAGCCAATGAAATCATACGGTTGGTATCCAATCGCACTATTTCAATTATCTAGCCCTTGTTTGACCGCTAATTCTTTTTATTGCCAAAAAAGCGGTATACATTGCGTCCTTTTTTCGCGGAAGCCCATTCAATTTCAGGCAGGCCGGATTGTTACGTAAAAACACTTTTACAGCAATTCGGTAATGCGGAATTAATGCGGCAGTTAATCGAGATAGGGAGTATCTACGTTGATACAGGGCACGAAGAAATGGCTGACGGCGACGCTCGCGCTGAGCGCGTCCTACGGAGGTAGCGTCATCGCTGCGGACCTGACCGTGACGTCGGGCGATACGCGGGTGTTTGACGGTTCGGTCAATTTTCCCGGTGGGGTCGACGTCAGCGGCGGCACGCTGGTGATCGGCGGCAATGGCGGCGGGGCGGGCGTCACGCTGGGCGGCGGCGTCAACGCGACATCGAACGGCACCATCGCGGGCTTCGGTTCGATCAACGGCGATCTCAATGTGAGCAATGCGCGCGTGGCGCCCGGTTATTCCGTGGGCACGCCGACCGGGGTCTCCAACGGCAATCTGGTCGTCAACGGCAATGTGTCGATGAACAACGCGGTGTTCGACTTCGAGACCGGCTACGCGGGCCTGCCCATCACGCAGCCCGGCACCGGCGACAACATCACCGTGCGCGGCGACGTGGCGCTCAACAACACGACGCTGAACGTCTCGGTCAACACGCTGGGCGTGAACGCCGGCTACTACCGGATCATGTCGTACACCGGTTCCCTGAGCGGCAACGGCCTGACGCTGGGTTCAGTCACCGGCGACTCGACGCCCGGCGCGACCATCCAGACGCTGACCGGCGACAAGCAGATCAACCTGATCCTGGGCCCGAGCACGACCAACCTGTGGAACGGCGACGGCCTGGCCTCGGCCACCCGCGCCGGCGGCGGCAGCGGCACCTGGAACGCGGGCAGCGCGAACTGGAGCAGCCCGACCAACGCCACCGGCGCCTTGCCCGATGCGGGCTACGCCATCTTCGCCGGCCAGACCGGCGTGGTGAACGTCGAAGGCCCGGTGCGCGTGTCCGGCATCCAGTTCGCCACCGACCGCTATCGCCTGCAGGGCGCGCCCATCACCCTGGTGGGCAGCGGCGGCAATCCGCCGGCCATCGTCGTGGGCGACGGCACCTATGCTTCGGGCCAGTTCGTCGACATCATCGACAACCCGCTGCAAGGCACGCAGGGCTTCGTCAAGACCGGCCCGGGCTCGGTGATCCTGACCGCCGACAGCAGCGGCCTGACCGGCCCCATCCTGATCGCCGACGGCGCGCTGGAAATCGACGGCAAGCTCAACGGCCCGGTCGATATCGGCCGCGAAGTCGTGCTGGCCGGCGTCGGCCAGCTGGGCAGCACCACGCTGTATCCGACCGCGGTCGTGTCGCCCGGCAACGACGGCTCGCCCATCGGCACGCTGACCATCAACGGCAACCTCGACTTTGGCGAGAACACCATCTATCGCGTGCACGCCGATCCGGCCAGCAACGCCAGCGACCGCATCCACGTCACCGGCGTGGCCAGGCTGGACGGCTCCGTGGCGCACGTGGGACCCAATGGCAACTACGCGCCGCGCACCACCTACAACATTCTGACCGCCGACGGCGGCGTGCAGGGCCGCTTCACCGGCGCCACCAGCTCGTATGCGTTCCTGACGCCCACGCTCAGCTACGACGCCAACAATGCGTTCATGACGCTGGCGCGCAATGACGTGCCGATCGGCGACATCGGCGGCACCGACAACGAAAGCAGCGTGGGCGACGCGCTGGACAAGGAAGAACCGCCGGCGACGGGCGGCGACAAACCCGCGACCGGCGGCGACCAGCCCGCGACCGGCGGCGACAAGCCTGCGACCGGTGGCGACAAGCCCGCGACCGGTGGCGACCAGCCTGCGACCGGCGGCGACAAGCCCGCGACGGGCGGTGACCAGCCCGCCACCGGCGGCGACAAGACCCCCGTGACGGGCAGCGGATCGTCCACGCCGACCGCCGGCGAATCGCAGCTGGTCGGCAGCGGCATCGCCGCGGACAAGACCACGGGCGCCAGCCAGGTGGCGACGGCCGTGCTCACCATGACGCCGGAGCAGGCGCGCTCGGCCCTGAAGCAGCTGTCGGGCGAAGCCTACGCCAGCACCGCCAGCGTGCTGCAAAGCCAGGCCGACACCGTGCGCTCGCTGCCGCTGGCGCATCTGCGCGGCAACCTCGACGCGCCGATGCTGGCGGGACGGCCCACGGCGCAGCTGGGCGCGCCGTCGTCCGACGCCATGCCGCAAAGCGGCGCATCGCCGATCTGGGCGCAGGCCTTCGGCAACTGGAGCCATTTCGGCGGCGACGGCAACGCCTCCAGCCTGAGCCAATCGGCCGGCGGCCTGTTCGTCGGCGGCGATGGCGAGGTGGGCGGCGGCTGGCGCCTGGGCGGCGCGGTCGGCTACACCGGCAGCCATGCCTCGATCGACGACGTGGCCTCGCGCACCAGCATCGACAGCTATACGGCGACGCTGTTCGGCGGCCGCAACTTCGCGGCCGGCCCCGGCCACATCCGCTTCATGGCGGGCGCGGCCTACACCTGGCACGACATCGACACCAAGCGCGACGTCGCGGCCGGCAGCCTGAACCAGCAGCTCAAATCGTCGTACAGCGCGTCCTCGACGCAGCTGTTCACCGAACTCGGCTACAAGCTGCCGCTGGGCGACGCCTACACCGTCGAGCCGTTCGCCGGCCTGGCCTGGAACCAGGTCCGCACGCGCGACTTCGAGGAATCGGGCGGCACCGCGGCGCTGCACGGCAAGGGCAGCACCGATGACGTGACCAGCACCACGCTGGGCCTGCGCGGCGCATGGCAGTTCGGTTCCGACCGCGCGCCGGGCCGCCTGACCGCGACCCTGGGCTGGCGCCACGCCATGGGCGACGTGAAGCCGCGCCAGGAACTGGCGTTCGACGGCGGCAGCACGTTCTCGGTGACGGGCGTGCCGATCGCGCGCGACGCCGCGGTGCTGGGCCTGGGCGCCGAAGTGGCGATCACGCGCAACACCACGGCCGGCTTCGCCTATGACGCCCAGTTCGGCGGCGGCAATCGCCAGCAGTCCGGCATCTTCAGGCTGGCCGTGCGTTTCTAAGGCCGTGCATTTCTAATGCCTGCGCGCCCGATCCGCGCGGGCGCCGCGAGCCGCGGCGGGCCGGTTTCGTCCGGTCCGTCGCGGCTCTTTTTCGTTCTATTAACAAAAAGAATCAATATCATTTAGAATTCGGAGCACTCTACTCACGCAGCCATCGCACAGTCCGTTCCATGTCTTTGCTCAAGCGTCGCAGCACTTTCGACCTGTTCTACAGCGAGCATCATGCGTGGCTTTTCGGCTGGGTCCGGCGCAAGCTGGGCTGCCGTTCGTCGGCGGAAGACCTGGCCCAGGACACCTTCCTGCGCCTGCTGCAGCGGGGCGGCGTCGAAGATGTGCTGCAACCGCGCGCCCTGCTGGCCACCATCGCAAGGCGCCTGATCATCGACGAAAGCCGCCGCCAGGACATCGAGCGCGCGTACCTCGACACTTACGCCGCCCTGCACGCGTCGGGCTGCGCGCCCTCCTCGGAAAGCGTGGCCGCGGCGGTGCAGGCCCTGACCGCGCTGAGCCTGGCCATCGACAGGCTGCCCGGGCAGGCTGGCCAGGCCTTCCTGATGAGCGTGTTCGACGGCATGCTGCACAAAGACATCGCGCTGGCGCTGAAAGTGTCGGAGGCCACGGTGCGCCGGCATATCGCGCTGGCCTTGCTTGCCTGCCGCGACGCATTCGTGCAGGCGGGCTGGAACCCGGGGCCGTGAACGACGACAGCGTCCAGCGCAAACTGCTCGAAGAGGCCGCCGACTGGCACGGCCTCATGAGTTCGGGCGAGGTCAGCGCGCAAGACCGCGAAGCCTGCCGCCAATGGCGCGAGCGCAGCGCCCGCCACGAGGCCGCCTGGCAGGAACTGGACCGCGTATGGGCGATCTTCGCGCAGCAGGCGCAGGCGCTGCCCGGCGGTCGCGCGCGCGCCATACTTTCCGCTGGCCGGAAATCCCGCACCAAGGGCCGTCGGGCCCTGCTTGCGCTGGCGCTGCTGGCTCCCCTGACCGCCTTGTTGCTGCATTACGCGCCGCCGGCCTGGCTGCTGGCCGACCACCGCAGCCACGTGGGCGAACTGCGCGAACTCTGGCTGGCCGACGGCAGCACGCTGGTCCTGAACACCGACAGCGCGGTCGACGTGGTCTACACCGGTACTGAGCGCCGCATCATGCTGCGCCAGGGCGAAGTGCTGGTGAAAGTGGCCGCGGACCCGGCGCGCCGTCCTTTCGTGGTCCGCACCGAACAGGGCGAGGCCACGGCCCTGGGCACGCGCTATGTGGTCAGGCAACTGCGTGGCGCCACCGAAGTCCTGGTGACCGAATCACAGGTCAAGGTCTGCCCGGCGCAGGCCGAACCGTGCGCCGCCGTGCCGGCGGGCCAGGCGGTGCGCATGACGCGCCAGGGCCTGGGGCCTTTGCGCGCGATCGACGCCGACGGCGCCGAGGCCTGGGCGCATGGGCGCATCTCGGTGCGCGATGCGCCGCTGCCCGACGTGCTGGACCAGCTGGCGCGCCATCGCCGCGCCTATTTCTGGTTCGACCGCCAGGCGTTGCAGGGCCTGCGCGTGTCGGGCGTCATGCCGCTGCAGGGCGACGAGGCGCTGCAGGCCCTGGAGGAGCTGCTGCCGATCCGCGTCGAGCGGGTGCTGCCCGGCGTGCTGCGCATTACGCTCCGCTGATTTGTAACGGCATTGCGCGCTTCTCGATGCCCGGCCGTCCTGTCCTTCAGTTCCACACCTGAAGGGTTCCACACCATGAAGCACCTACCTCGCCGACACGCGTTCCGCGGCATTCTGCATTGCGCGCTGACGCTGGGCGGCGCAGCGGCCGCCGCGCTGCCGGCCGCCGCCCTGGCGCAGGCCGCCGCGACGCTGGACGTTCCGGCCGGTCCGCTGGACGCGGCGCTCAACCGCTATGCGGCGCAGGCCGGCCTGGTGCTGGTCTACGACCCGGCCCTGATGCGTGGCCTGCGCAGCCCCGGGCTGCATGGCTCCTACCCGCCCGACGCCGCGCTGGCCGCGCTGTTGCGCGACACCGGCCTGATGGCGCGCCGAGGCGACGCCGGCCGCTACGCCATCGTGCGCGAGCCGGCGGGCGCGGCGCAGCTCGAAGCGGTCACCGTCGACGGCTACTCGCTGGGCGAAAGCAGCGAGGCGCTGGGCGGCTACGCCATACCGGCCACCGCCACCGCCACCAAGCTCGACCTGTCGCTGCGCGAAACGCCGCAGACCGTCAGCGTCATGACGCGCCAGCGCATCGAGGACCAGAACCTCAACAGCGTCAGCGACGTGCTGCAGCAGGCGCCCGGCATCTCGGTGCAGAACATGGGCAGCGAGCGCTTCAACGTCTATTCGCGCGGCTATGCCATCGACCAGTACCAGCTCGACGGCGTGCCCACGGTGGTCGAGGTTGGCACGCAGGACGTCGCGCCCAGTTTGGCCGACACTGTGGTCTACGACCGCGTCGAGGTCCTGCGCGGCGCCGCCGGCCTGATGAGCGGCGTGGGCGAGCCGGCGGGCACGCTCAATTTCGTGCGCAAGCGCCCGACCACGCAGTTCCAGGGCCATGTCTCGGCGGGGGCCGGCTCCTGGGACCGGTTCCGGCTGGAGGCCGACGTGGCCGGCCCCTTGAACCCATCGGGCAGCGTGCGCGGTCGCGCCATCGCCGCGCAGCAGCGCGGCGGCAGCTTCATCGATTACTACCGCGAAAAAAAGGACGTGCTCTACGGTGTGATCGAGGCCGACCTGACCGCCACCACGCAACTGACCGCAGGCATCGACTACCAGCGCAAGCAGCCCACCGGCACGCTGGGCGGGCTGGGCACGCCGCTGTTCTACAGCACGGGAGAACAGGCGGACCTGCGCCGGTCGCGCAGCGTGGCGGCGCGCAACAACTTCTTCGACGTCGAAGCCGTGACGGTGTTCGGGTCGCTGCGCCAGGAACTGGGCGGCGGCTGGACCGGCAAGCTCTCCTTCAACCGGCTGGAAAGCCAGCGCGACTTCCAGACCGCGATGGCTTCCCTGACCGCCGGCTTCGCCAACCCCGTCACCGGCGCCGGCGTGCCGCTCTGGATTCAAGGCGGCAACAGCCGGCAGGTGCAGACCGGCCTGGACCTGCATCTCGAAGGGCCGTACACGCTGTTCGGGCGCGAACACCAACTGGTGGCCGGCGTGTCGTTCACCGAGTCGGACACCAAGTCGGACGTGATGCGCGACGTCAGCGGGGCGGCCGCGGCCAATCCGTTCAATCTCTACGGCTGGCGCAATCAGTCGGTGCATCCGGACCTGGTCAAGAACTACGACAACGACACCTATACGCGGGAAAGCGGCGCCTACCTGGCCACGCGGCTGCGTCCGACCGACAGGCTTTCGCTGATCGCCGGCGCCCGCGTCAGCAACTACAAATGGCACTACCAGCAGTTGTTCGCCGCGCCCGCCAGCCGGCCCTTCGACCAGGACATGCTGGCCGAGGAAAACGGCCGGGTCACGCCTTATGCCGGCGTGCTCTACGACCTGGACGACAGCTCCACGATCTACGCCAGCTATGCGTCGATCTACAAGCCGCAGTACTACCGCGACCGCAACGGCCGCATGCTGGACCCGCGCCAGGGCGAGAACATCGAACTGGGCTGGAAGGGCGAATTCGCCAATGGCCGGCTGGAGGCGTCGGCGGCCGTCTATGAAATCCGCCAGGACAACCTGGCGATCGCCGACGACGGCCAGATCGTGCCGGGCACCGACAACGTGGCGGCCTACCGCGCCGTGCCGGGCGCCA
The DNA here is from genome assembly GCF_056711425.1 of Achromobacter sp. SX5. Classification (NCBI taxonomy): domain Bacteria; kingdom Pseudomonadati; phylum Pseudomonadota; class Betaproteobacteria; order Burkholderiales; family Alcaligenaceae; genus Achromobacter; species Achromobacter sp. SX5. The sequence continues at coordinate 247,144 of NZ_CM160041.1, forward strand.
GGACCCGCGGCCTGGACCTGGAACTGACCGGTGAACTGAGTCCCGGCTGGCAGGTGTCCGCGTCCTATGCCTACAACCGCAGCGAGGATGCAGACGGCAAGCGCATCAAGACCGTCATGCCCGAACATCTGGTCAAGGTCTGGACCACGTACCGCCTGCCGGGCGACTGGAACCGCACGGTGGTGGGCGCCGGCGTGAACTGGCAGAGCAGGATCCATTACTCCGCCACGCCCTGGCAGCTCGGCCGCACGGTCACGGCGAGCCAGCCGGCCTACGCCGTGGTCAACCTGATGGCCAGCCACGAGTTCAGCCCATCGCTGACCGCGACGCTGAATCTGAACAACGTGTTCGACAAGAAGTATCTCGATAGCCTGGACACGACCTTCAACACCGGCTACTACGGCGCGCCGCGCAACGCCATGCTCAACCTGAAATACCGCTTCTAGGTCCTGCCGGATCCGCTTGCCCGAAGGCCCGCCTGCGCGCGGGCCTTTTTCATTCCGGCCGGCCCTGCGCGGCCGCGTCTTTATTTCTGAAATATTGCCGTGGTGGTGACTTGAATTTGAAGCGGTGACATTTCATTGGGTAATCAGCAAATAACTCCAGGTCAGCGCGCGCATGGTTTCAGCCAGATTAATCAAAATCAACAAAAACCAATTTCAATATTTACTAACAATATCCGGGCGCGATTATGTTGCCATTTATGTAATGGATGTAATCGTTTGAGGGATTTCCCGGGGTTTATTGCGACCGATCCGATTTATTTCCACAGCAATATAAATTTTTAGAAAGAAATTTGCTGTTCGGCCCATCTACGATTCGTGGGCTCGTCGCTCGGCAAGCTCAGCCGGGTATCTGGATGTAAACAATCTACAAGCAATACGCCCGTCCAAACACGAACGTATTTCGATGTCATGTCGATTACTCGTCTTTGGATGTCAATTTCTAGTGTCGCACGACACGACGAAAACAGTGAGGTCCCCCGTGGTAAAGAGAATCGCAGTGTGTGGCCTTGGATATGTCGGCCTGCCGGTAGCAGTGGCATTTTCCAAGCGCTTTGATGTCATCGGTTTTGATGTGGACAAGCGGCGAATCGCGCGACTGAAAGAGGGTGATGACTGGACAGGCGAGATCGAACGCGATGCATTGCTTGCTTCCCCCATGCAGTTCACCCACCAGGTCTCGGAACTGGAAGGCTGCGATTTTTTCGTGGTCGCCGTGCCGACGCCCGTCGACGAACGCAATAACCCCGATTTTTCGCTGCTGGTGCGCGCCTGCCAGTCCATAGGCCCGGTGCTGCGCCCCGGATGCATCGTGGTCTTCGAGTCCACCGTCCATCCCGGCGCCACCGAGGAAATCTGCGGTCCCGAGCTGGAACGCGCCTCGGGCCTGCGCTGCGGCGTCGATTTCAAGCTGGGCTACAGCCCCGAACGCATCAACCCGGGCGACCGCGAACATCCGCTGGAGAAGATCGTCAAGATCGTGTCCGGCCAGGACGAGGCCTCGCTGGAAGTCATCGCCGGGGTCTACGAACAGATCATCGACGCCGGCGTGCACCGCGCTTCCTCCATCAAGGTGGCCGAGGCCGCCAAGGTGCTGGAGAACACGCAGCGCGACATCAACATCGCGCTGATGAACGAGATGTCCAAGATCTGCGACCTGGTCGGCATCCGCACGTCGGAAGTCCTGGCCGCCGCCGGCACCAAGTGGAACTTCCTGAAGTTCACCCCCGGCCTGGTGGGCGGGCACTGCATCGGCGTGGACCCGTACTACCTGACCTCCAAGGCGCAGGAGATGGGCTACCACCCCGAGGTCATCCTGTCGGGCCGCCGGATCAACGACGGCATGGCCAGCCACGTCGCTTCGCGCGTGGTCCAGACCCTGGCGCGCAACGGCCGCCTCGACGCCTCCACCCGCGTCGGCATCCTGGGCATGACGTTCAAGGAAAACGTGCCCGACATCCGCAATTCGAAGGTGGTGGATCTGTACAACGCCCTGGGCGCCTACGGCATCACGCCGACGGCGTGCGACCCGATGGTCGACGTCGAGCAGATGGAGCACGAGTACGGCATCAAGCTCGTGCCGCGCGAGGAGTTCCGCGACATGGACGTGCTGATCCTGGCGGTCCCGCACCGCGAAACCATGGAAACCATCTGGGAAGACCTGCCGACCCTGGTCAAGCGCGGCGGCATGGTCTGCGACCTGCGCTCGGTGCTCGACAGCAAGCGCCTTTCCTCCGACCTCTTGTACTGGACTCTTTAAGTTCGGGCTCGTCATCCATCACTACAGGAGAGACCCTGAATGGCTGCATTTACCATTGCTCCGATAGGCACCTGCCGCATCCACACGCCGCTGCGCGATGCGGTGGGGCGTTACCCGATCAAGCTGCAACTGGGGCGCAACTACGGCTTCGTGCACACCAGCACCGAGGCGCTGCAGCAGGCGCGCTTCATGTTCGGCGAACGCGACATCCCCACCGACGTCCAGCGCCTGATCTTCCGCCCGTCCAACGGCGAGCAGGCCCGCTACGGAACGCACAAGCCGGCCGACCTCTACATGGTCGAGCTGTCCTCGCGCAAGCTGCTGACCATCGACGGCTATCCCATCCAGTCCAACTACCTGGTGCGCTACTTCAGCGAGTTCTTCGCCGATCGCACGCGCACCCGCATGTTCTGGTCGCTGGCCCATCCCGACCGGCTGGATGAGCGGCGCGCCCAGCTGGAGCAGGACGCGGTCTACAAGAGCCTGTCTGCCGAGGACGCCAGCCTGCTGGCCCGCATCGTCAAGCGCGACCTGCCCGACGAAGAGGTCGAGCAGGAAATGCAGCAGCTGGTCGACCTGCTGGGCAAGGACAAGGTGGTGTTCGTCACCCACGTCAACGCCCTGACGCCGGACAACGTGCCGATCGAACAGCGCCAGCAGCTGATCGCCGCGATGACCGCTGGCGCCGAACGCATCGGCGTGCCCTGCTACGATCCGACGCCGCTGATGAACAAGATCGGCCAGGCCGAGGCGATGGAGCAGGGCGGGCTGGACCTGACGCACTACACCTCGGTCTTCGCCGAGCGCCTGGGCGCCGAGTGGTACAAGAACTACATGCGTTCCCGCATGGGCGCGTCCACCTCGCAGCCCGCCGTGGCCAAGCTGAGCGCCGAGGACAGCGCCGAGCGCATCGAGAAGCTGTGGGATTCGGGCGAGCTGCGCGAAGCCTCGCGCCGCCTGCGCGACGTGCTGCGCCGTCATCCCGGCCTGCCCGACCACGTGCTGCTGTCGGCCCGCATCCAGGAAGAGCTGGGCGATTACGAAGGCTCGCTGGCGCTGCTGGGCAGCGCCGACGGCTCGGTCGCTTCCGGCAGCAAGGCCGAGCAGATCCTGATGCGCAATCATTTCAAGCTGGGCCGCCACGACGTGGCCTATCCGCTGGCCGCCGGCCTGCTGGGCGATGAAATCGAAACCCCCGAGATCGTGCGCACCGCCGCCGTCTGCGCCGGCCAGCTGGGCTATGCGGACGAGGCCCTGAGCAACTGGAAGCGGCTGTTCCGCATCTCCGCGCCGCAGGACGCCTGGGCGCTGGAGGCGGCCGACACGGTGCTGTCGCTGCTGCAGGCCAGCGGCGACATGGAGGCCGCGATCCGCTGGGTGCACGAGGTGCGCGCAGCCAATCCGTCCTACGGCCGCGGTTTCGCGGTGCTGTGGCGCGACCGGCTGGTGGCCGGCGACCGCGCGGGCCTGCGCGCCCTGGCGTCCGAGACGCCCGCGCTGGAGCCGATGGAAGCGCTGGAGCTGGTCAAGGAAGCCTCGTGGCGCGGCAGCATCATGGCGGCGGCCACGCTGGCGGTCTCTTGCGGCTTGAACGACAGCGAGAATGAAGAGATCCAGTCCTGGCTGCAGTCGCAGTCGCCGGTCTGGGCGGAAGAAGGCGCCCGCGCGCTGGAAGAGGGACGCCTGCGCGACGCGGCCGAACGCATCTGCGCGCATCGCCTGCTCAATCCCGAGGCGCTGACCGGGGTGCGCGCCCAGCGCGCGTTCGAGCGCGCCATGCGGCTGGGCGTGCGCGCCGCGCTGCTGGCGGGCAACCACAAGGAAGTCATGGACCTCACGGACATCGCCCTGGACACCCAGGCCGATTTCCCCGAGCTCGACGCCATGCGCGGCCGCGCCGCCGACGCGCTGGGCGACAAGCAGACCGCCATGCGCCATCTCCAGCGCGCCGCGGCCGCCGAATCCGCGCCGTTCAGCGCCAAGCTGTTCTTCGCGCGGGCGGCGTTCAACGGCGGCTGGTTCGGCGAAGCCATCGACGCCTACAAGGCGGTGCAGGCCCATGCCTCGGCCGACCAGGGCGCGAAGGAAGAAGCGGAGCGCCAGCTCGGCCGCCTCGGGCCGCGCGCGATCCGCGGCGCCCGCGAAATGTTGTCTGCCGGCGACCACCAGGGCGCCTGGACCCTGCTGGACCGGGTCGGCCGCTCGTGGCCGGAGATGACGGAAATCGACCACGAAAAGCGCCGCGTGCTGGCCGTGCTGTACGCCGAGGCGCGGGCGCTGGATTCGTCCAGCACCAATGAGCGCCTGGCGCTGGGCGAACGCATCCTGCAACTGGTTCCGGACGATCCCGTCGGCCTGCGCCTGGCCGCCGTCGGCGCCATGCGCCTGCACCGCTTCGAACAGGCCCTGCCGTACTGGCGCCTGCTCAAGGAACGTTCCGACAACCCGGCGCAGTTCGACCACTACATCCAGCGTTGCCTGGTGTGGATCGAAAAGGCCAATCGCAGGAAGGCGGCATGAACCCACCATTGATGACCGAACAGGAGGACCAGGCCTCCCAGCTCCAGCACGTCCAGGCGCAGCTCGAGGAAATAGTCGCGGCGTCGGGGCGGGTTCAACTGGCGCAGGAAAACCTGGTGCGCGCCCACGCGCTGGCGCGCGGCCACATGGCCGACTCGAAGGTGCGCTATCTGCTCTTGCGCCTGAAAGAGGCGGCCGGCCTGAACGAGGGCATGTCCGAGCAGTGGTCCACGCTGCTGAACGAATGCCCGGACGACCTGGAGATCGTGCGCTATTGTGCGACCCGGCTGGTGAAGGAACGGCACCTGGACGACGCGCTGGCGCTGGTCGACCGCCATCTGCCCGAGACCTCGAAAAGCCCGGCCCGGCTGTTCGCGCGCGCCAAGCTGCTCAGCGACATCCGCGCCCATGAGCAGTCCGACGCGCTGTTCCGCCGGCTGATCGCGCACTACCCGGATCGCAACATGCGCATCGAGTTCGCCAAGCGCCTGCGCAAGCGCGGCCTGGTGGCCGACGCGTTCGAGGCCATCGCGCCCGTGGCCGACCAGCTCGCGCCCGGCAGCAAGGCCGAGGAACTGGCCAGCGGACTGGCCAGCGACTACGCCTTCTACCAGGCCCTGGAGCCGGACCGCGAGCTCAGCGGCAAGGACGTCCGCATCATTTCGATGAAGCATGCGATCCTGCACTTCCGTGGCCGGGAGATTCCCGAGCAGTCGCCGGACAAGCCGGTGTCGGTTGCGCTGGTCACGGGCAGCCTGGGACCGGGCGGCGCCGAGCGGCAGTTGACGCGGCTGGCCAACGAGCTGACCCGCATGGCCGAGTCGCCCGAGCGCCGGCCGTCCTCGGTCGTGATGCGGCCTGAGAAAGTCGAAGTGATGGTCAAGCAGCACACCGAGCCCGCGGGCTCGCCCAAGAAGCAGGGCCTGGACTTCTTCCTGCCGGTGCTGACCAAGGCGCAGATTCCGGTCACGGAGATCAACAAGCTGCCCGCCGTCTCGGTGTCGCACCAGCAGGTGCCGGACGCCGGCCTGGGCCGCCTGCTGGAGCAGCTGCCGCCGCCGGTGCACTACGGCGTGACGCGGCTTGCGCCGGTGCTGCGCACCAATCCTTTCGACGTGGTCAGCCTGTGGCAGGACGGCACCTGCCTGTTCGGGGCGCTGGCGGCGCTGCTGGCCGGCGCGCCCACCATCCACCTGGTGTTCCGCGGGCTGCCGCCCAACATCCGCAAGGACCGATTCCGCGAAGAATATCCCGAGCTGTACCAGGCCCTGGCACAGGTGCCCGGCGTGTACTTCGTCAGCAACAGCCGCAAGGCCGCCGAGGCCTATGCGGAATGGCTGGGCATACCCATCGTGCGCTTTCACGTGCTGTACAACGGCGTGCCGGACCTGGCGACCGACGCTTCGGCGACGGACGAGGAAAAGTGGCGCGCCTTCCAGCAAAGCACGCCCGACGCCACCGAGACCATCGGCGGGGTGTTCCGGCTGGAGCCGGACAAGCGGCCGCAGCTCTGGATCAAGATGGCCGCGCAATACCTGAAGCGGCGGCCGCAGGCGCGCTTCGTCATCGTCGGCGACGGCCGCCTGCACGACAACATCGTGTCGCTGGCCGAGGAGCTGCGCGTGACCGACAGGCTGCTGCTGGTGGGCCTGTCCAACCACGTGGGCTACTGGTATTCGCAGATGGACACCAGCGTGCTGCTTTCGCGCTACGAGGGCCTGCCGAACGTGCTGATCGAGGCCCAGCTGCTGGGCGTGCCGGTGGTGTCGACGCCGGCCGGCGGCGCGGGCGAGTGCTTCGTGGAGAACGTCACGGGCCATCTGCTCAGCGACGTCGAGCATCCGGACATGCACGAGGCCTGCGACAAGGTCGCCTCCATGGTGGACCTGGCGCGCAGCGACGCAACCATCAAGGAACAGAGCCGCCATCGCGCGCAGAAAGTGTTTTCGCTCGACGCCATGCTGCGCAAGTTCCTGAGCCTGTGCGTGCCGGTCATGCCGGTGTCCGAGAACGACGAGCGCATCGATTTCCCGATGCAGCGGATGCTGGCCTGAGTCCGCACCGATCCAACCGATGTCCTGGAGATAAAGGTAGTTATGCAAATGAACGTCCCGGCCTGGGGTCCGCGTAGAAAGGCGGCCCTGGCCATGCTGCTGCTTGCCACCGCGACGCTTGCGGGGTGCCAGCTGCCGCGTTCCGGGCCGATGCTGAGCGAGATGACGGGCGCCCACGACGACAAAGACGTCGTGGTGATGCCCGTCTCGCGCGAGCTCGCGCAGGCCAGCAGGGTGCCCGACGTGGCCGATTTTCCGGTGAGCTACCGCGATCTCACGCAGGCCGGGTTCGACCGCCTGGTTCCCGGCGACGGCATCAACGTGAAAGTGTGGGAGCGCGGCGGGCTGGGCGTGTTCGCGGCCGACCCGTCCGGCGTGAGCGACCTGGGCAACCAGGAAATCAATCGGCAGGGCTATGTCCAGTTCCCTATCCTGGGCAAGTTCCAGGCCGCCGGCATGACGCTCGCGCAGCTGCACGACGCCATCGTGGCGCGCCTGAGCAAGCTGGTCATGGGGGCCGACGTCAGCGTGACGCGCGCGGCCGACGCGCGCGGCCAGATGGTCACCCTGCAGGGCAACATGACCAAGCCCGGCATGTATCCCATCACCCAGACGTCGCAGCGCCTGAGCAGCGCGCTGGCGCAGGGCGCGCCGGTGCAGACCAATCCGGAACAGCTGGTGATCAGCCTGCGCCGCGACAACCAGGTGGCCTCGGTGCGGCTGTCGGACATCTACCGCAACCAGAACAACGACATCCTGCTGCGTCCGGGCGACGTCATCACCGCCTACGACTCGCGCGAATACCTGACCGTGCTGGGCGCGGCCGGCAACCAGGGCCGCGTGGCCATCAGCAAGCGCAACTACAGCGTGCTGGACGCGCTGGCCGACGCCCGCGGCCTGGACGACAAGACGGCCGACCCGCGCTCGGTGTTCCTGTTCACGCCCGCCACGGCCGGCGTGGACGGCAAGCCGGACAAGCTGCCGGTGGTCTACCAGTTCGACATGACCCGGCCCGAGCAGGTGGCGCTGGCGCGCGAATTCACCGTGCACGAAGGCCAGGCCATCTATATTTCGGACGCGCCGTTCACGCAGGTGCAGAAGGTCCTGTCGGCATTCCGCGTCACCATGAGCGCCGGCTTCAGCGCCACGCGGGCGATCGACAGCGATTCGGGTTCCTCCAACTCGTCGGCCATCACCCAATAGCGTGTCGATGAGCAACGAGGACAGGATCAAGGGATGGCGCTCGCGCCGTAAAAGCAGCGACTACGCAGTAGGGTCCGGCGCCGCGGTCTGGCGCCTGGACCCGGCCGCGTTGTTCGAGGCCCAGGCCAAACCGGACGTGCTGCTCAAGCCGCTGCTGGCGCGGCTGCAGGGCGAGCCGCACGATTCGGTGGCGGCCCGGCGCGCGGTGTACGAGGCCGTGCAGGCCGAGCTGGACGCGGAGATCGGGCGCAGCAAGGTCGACGAGACGCTGGCCGACTTTTCGCGGCGCCGCCTGCGCATCATCGTGCGCCTGCTGGAACAGGACATACGCGAGGGCGTGGAGGTGTTCGCGCCCGGCTACATGCCGGCCAGGCTGGTGGCCGAGGACGCGCGCCTGGCCGCGGCGCACGCGCGGCGCGTGGAGCGGCGCAAGCAGGACGAGGCGCGCGAGGCGCGCCGCCATGCCTCGCGCAACGACATCGCGATGGAGATCGAGCTGTCGCCCGACGAGGCCGGCGATCTCGCGACGCTGCGCGAGCGCCTGCAAGTGCTGCACGAAGCGCCGCAGCCGACGGCCGCGCGCGGCCGGCCGGTGGGACGCACGCTGCTGGCGATGGTCATCTACCAGCTGCACGTCATGCACGGCGAGAGCCGCATCGCGCTGCTGTGGGCGCTGGTCGGGCCCGTGGTGCTGCTGACGCTGATTTCGTCGCTGTACATCCTGATGGGCACGCACTTCATCATGGGCATGGACGTGCAGACCTTCTCGCTGCTGGGAGCCACCACCTGGATCATGTTCCGCCAGGTCATCTTCAGAAGCAGCGCGGCCTACGTGTCGGCCCGCGGGCTGCTGAATTTCCAGGGGGTGACGCCGCTGATGTGCGCGCTGGTGCAGGCGATGATCTATGTATCGGTGTACCTGGTGGTGTTCGCGGTGCTGATCAGCGCCGGCCATGCGCTGGAGCTGATCACGCTGCCGCAGAGCTGGGCGGGCTTCGTGCTGTACGTGGTGCTGATGGGATGCTGCGGCTCGGCCATGGGCCTGCTGTTCGGCTCGATCGCGACCTTCTGGCCGTTCTATCTGCGGCTGGCGCCGGTGATCGAGCGCTTCCTGCAGATCTTCGCGGCCGTGTTCTTCGTGTCGGAACAGCTGCCCGAGCAGCTGCGTCCGTGGATGCTGTGGTCTCCGTTTGCCCACGGCATGCAGCTGCTGCGCTCGGTCTATTTCGACGCCTACGAATCGCAGGACGCGAGCCTGGGCTACTTCCTGACGGCGCTGGTGTTCCTGTTCGTGGTCGCCCTGGCGGGCGAACGGCTGGCCCGCCCCAATGTCCAGCCGATGTGAGGCAAGACGATGATCCATCTCAATGGCGTGACCGACGAGCCTTATGCCTACGGAAGCCGGCAGCCGCTGCTGTCGCGCGCCACGCTCGACATTCCGGTGGGCCGCTACGCCCTGATGTCGCCGGCGCCGGAAATGCACCGCCAGCTCGTGGACCTGCTGTGCAATCTGCGGCCGCCGCGCCAGGGCTTCGTCAAGCACGACGGCAACGTCTCGTGGGCGATAGGCCGCCAGGGCTTCATCCGCGGCAAGGCCAGCGGCCTGAGCATGATCGACTTCGTGTGCGAGATGTACGAACTGGACGCCGACGCCACCTACGAACTGGTCGCCGACCTGGTCAGCGACCCGAAGTTCCTGGCCAGGCCCATGGAGCACTGGCCGCTCTACGCGCGGCAGGAGTTTTCGTTCGCGCTGGCGCTGGCGCCGGCGTTCGACGTCTACGTGATCGAGGGGTCCATTCCTTTCGAACCCTGCCGTTTCACCCGGCTGTGGCTGGCGCTGTTCGAAGAGCGGCTGGTCGGCCGGACACTCATTTTCTCCAGTTACCGCCAGAACCAGCTGGCGGACTACTGCTACAAAGGCTTGATTTATGAACGAAGCGCCCTCCGCATCGAAGACGACCTCGACCAATGCCTCCAGAAGTACCCGCCGAGGCGATCAAGAGGCGACTCCGGCGGCGCAGGCGATGAGCTCCTCGCAGGAAACTTCGAGGAAAGCCAGTTCGGCTTCTGAAGGCGGCTCGGAGATCGCGCGCCGCCGCCGCGAGCGCGAGTCCGCGCTGCGCGAGCGCCGCCGCCACCGCTGGATCAACGCGGCCATCGTGGTCGCGCCGGTGGCGCTGGCGCTGGCCTACGTGCTGTTCGTCGCCACGCCGCGCTACGAGGCGGAGTCGCGCTTCTTCGTGCAGTCCGCCTCCGGCCAGCAGGGCGGCGGCGGGGCCGCCAGCCTGATCACCACGGGCAATATGGGCGGCATGCTGGGCGGTTTCGTCGACGGCTGGGCGGTCAGCGAGTTCCTCAAGTCGCGCGACTGCATGCGCCAGCTCGACCGCAAGGTGGGGCTGCGCCAGTTCCTGGCCAATTCCGGCCTGGACCCGCTGAACCGCCTGGACGAGGACTCCAGCGAGGACGAGCTGTACCGCGCATACCGGGCCGCGGTGCACGTCTCGTTCAACGCGCTGGAGCAGATCGACGTGCTGCGGGTGAGCGCGTTCTCGCCGCAGCACGCCGAAACCCTGTCCAAGGAACTCATCGTCCTGGCCGAGGAGTTCGTCAGCTCCATGAACGAGAAAGGCGTGGCCGACAAGCTGAAGGTCAGCGAAGAGTCGGTCAGGCTGGCCGAGAAAGAGGCGCTGGCCGCGCGCGAAGCCCTGACGGCCTGGCGCACCTCGCACGGCAATATCGATCCGACCGCTACCGTGTCGATGCTGCTTAACCTGTCCAGCCAGCTCGAAACCGAGCTGAGCAGCGCGCAGACCAATCTCGACAAGATCCGCGCGCTGGGCAACAAGGACCACTTCATGCTCAAGCCGGCCGAACTCCAGGTGGCGTCGCTGAAGAAGCGGCTGAAATCGGTGCGCCAGCGCCTGAGCGGCCAGGGCAATACCGAGGCGCAGCAGCTCAAGTCGTACGAGGCGCTGCGCAACACCCAGGCCTTCGCGGATTCGAACCTGACCCTGGCGCAGCAGTCGTACCAGCAGGCGATGACCGACACGCTGCGCCTGCAGCGCTATCTGTCCATCATCGCCCAGCCGGTGCCCACGGACCGGCCCAGCAGCCCGCGCACGGGGATTCTGCTGCTGCAGGCGCTGGCGCTGGGCTTCGTATTGATGTTCATCGCCCGTGTCGCGATGGCTTTGCTGAGGGGATTGCGTCATGGCTGAAGCGCTTATCGAACAACGCCGCGCGCAGGCCGACGCCACGGCGCGGCTGCGCGGCGTCATCCAGGAAATCCTCGGCGCGCCCGATCCGGCGCAGGAAATGGCCCGGCTCGATCCGGCGCTGGCGCAGACGGGCGAGGGCTGGCGCGACGTGCGCCGGCTGCTGGTCGCGCCGCTGGTGCGCGAGCGCCGGCTGGAACCGGCCATCGCCGCGCTGGAGCGGCTGGCGGCCGCCTATCCGGCGCGCGCCGACGACCGCCGCCTGCTGGCCAGCCTGCTGGCGCGCACCGAGCAATGGGACCGCGCCATCGCCGAGGCCGACGCGGCCGCCGCGATCGAACCCGACACCGCGGCGCTGCATGCCGCCCGCATTCAGCTGCGCGTGCAGGCCGGCCGCAAGGCCGAGGCCGCCGAGGTGGCCCGCGCCACCGTGGGCCTGGCGCAGCGCGACGCCGACGAAACCTACTGGTGGCTGCTGGCTTTCGTGCGCAACGGCGACGCGGCCGAGGCCGCCCGCATCGCCGCGGCGCTGGACCCCGACCAGCTGCCGAACGAGCGCGTGGCCACCGTGGCCCTGCGCGCCCTGCTCGACGACGAACGGGTGGAAGCCGCCATCATGCTGGGCGAGGCGGCGCTGAAGGCGGGCCTCGACAGCGCGCCGCTGCGCACCTCGCTCGGGCTGGCGCTGCTGCGCCGCGGCGGCGAGGACGACCGCAAGACGCACGCGCCGGCGCATTTCGAGGCGGGCCTGCAGGCCGCGCCCGCCGACGTCAGGCTGCTGACGCTGTACGGCGAGACCCTGCTGCGCGCCGGGCGCTACAAGGAGGCCGTCGCGCCGCTCAAGCAGGCGCTGGACCTGGCGCCCGAGCTGGAGCAGACCCGCGCCCTGTACGCCCGCGCCCTGCGCTACACGCAGCAGTACGACGAGGCCGCCGACCAGATGCTGCATCTGGTGGAGAAATCGCCCGACAAGCAGATCTGGCAGCGCTCGGCCATCGGCGCGCTGTCGCAGGCGGGCCGCAAGCAGGAGGCCGAGGCGCTGTTCGAGCATTACGTCGCCCGCCGCAACCTGCAGCTGCCGCCCACCTTCGAGCAGGCCATGGCGCAGCTGGAGACGAAGCTCGACACCGCGCCGATTCCGCAGGCCCGGCTCGACTGGGCCTGGTCGCTGCGCGGCGACCAGAGCGTGGACCGCGCGCAATGGGAGCGCCGCGCGCGCTGGGGCCATCTGATGGACCATCTGCTGTTCGACTGGCTCGAATGCCGCGAGGACGACGTCGAGGACGCCATGCAGCTGCTGGGCGAACTCGACACCGGCGAGCGCTTTTTCGCGCCGCTGCTGGCGGCCGGCCGCGGCGTGGTGGTGGCCACCGCGCACGTGGGGCCGATGTACGCCGGTCTCATGGCGCTGGAGCTGCTGGGCATTCCGTCGCGCTGGCTGGCGACCGCGCCCAGCATCGCGCAGAGCAGCTATTCCGCGGCCCTGATCTCCACCGCCGACCAGACCGAGGCCCAGGTCGCCAAGGCCTGCATGCGCGCGCTGGGCTCGGGCTACGTGCTGTGCCTGGCGATAGACGGCGCGGCCAATCCGGCCGCCCCGCGTACCGCTTTCGCGGGCCAGCAGGTCACCTACTCCGGTTTCGCCTCGCACCTCGCGCACCGCCTGGGCGTGCCTTCGGTGTTCTACGCGCCGCGCTGGGAGAACGGGCGCGTGGCCTATACGCTGGAGATGCTGCCTTCGGCCGCGCCCGGCGAGGACGCCGAGGCTTACGCGCAGCGCTGGCAGCAGGCCTATTTCGAACGGCTCAGGGAGCACCTGGCCGGCCCGCCGGAAGACCTGCGCCTGAGTGGCGGGATCTGGCGCCACGTCGCGGCCGCGGACCGATCGGCGCAACGATAGGGAGCGACACGCCTTGAAGCCGATCTTGAGCGCAATGCGCGGCCTGCTGGTCCTGGCGCTGCTGTATGGTGGCACGGCCCAGGCCGCCGATTCCTGCGCGACGCCGGACGCGGACTGTCCGCTGGTCTCCGGGCTGCTGGCGCAGCGCGAAGGCTACGGCGCGCGCGCCACGGGCGGCCAGGGCGGACGCTGGATCGAGGTCACGTCGGACCGGGACGCCGGGCCGGGCACGCTGCGCGCGGCGCTCGCGCAGGCCAAGAAGGGACCGGCGTGGATACGCTTTGCGTCCGACATGAGCATCGTGCTGGAATCGCAGCTGCGCGTGCCGTCCGACGTCACCATAGACGGGCGCGGCAGGCGCGTGGCGCTGATCGACGACGGGCTGGGCGTGTACGGCAGCCGCAACGTCATCCTCACGCACCTGACCATAGACGGCCGCCTGAAGCGGCTGACGCAGGCGGTGAACGTGGCCAACGGCAGCCGCGACGTATGGGTCGACCATCTCGACCTGTCGCGCATGTCGGACCGGCTGCTGAACGTGAAGAACGGCTCGACCGACGTCACGATCTCGTGGACCAAGTTCCATGATTCCAACAAGGTCATGCTGCTCAACAACATCACCTCCAAGAACCTGTTCCAGAACTACGGCCGCGATTCGATCGCGCGGGTCACGCTGCACCACAACTACTTCTTCAACACCGTGCAGCGCAATCCGCGCGGGCAGTTCGGCACCTTCCACCTGTACAACAACCTGCTGGAGAACTGGGACTTCTATGGCATGAGCTTCAGCCTGGAGGCCAAGGCCCTGATCGAGGGCAACATCTTCAGCAACGATACGCGGCGCAAGTGCGTGGAGCCCGAGTTCTACCCCACGGTGGAAGGCGTCAACGTGAACTACTGCCGCTATATCCCCATCGCCTCCGAACGCAGCGCGCTGCCGAACGGCGAATCGGACCGCGGCGCGTACGAGCGGCGCAAGGCGCAACACGGCTACACGCAGGACCACAAGGCCTTTCTGCGGCTGAAGGACAATCTGTACCTGGGCGACGCCAAGCCGGTGCTGCAGGATTACCGCCCCGAGGCCGCGCCGACGCCGCCATACTGCTACGGCTACGAGCGCGCCACGCCGGAGCTGGCAGAGAAGATCCGGCGCTACGCGGGCAATACCGGCGGCGATACGCCGTTGCCCGCTAGGCGCACCGGCGCGGATTGCGCCGACGCGCGGCGCTGAAGCAGGATTTCACTCTATCGGTATCCAGCGATGCCGGCGCCGCGTTCAACGGCCCGCATCGAGGCGCGCCGCGATGGCGTTCATCTGCTCGATCTCGCGCCGCTGCCCGGCGGCAATGTTCCTGCACAGCTCGATCAGTTCGGCGTCGGTCAGCGACGCCTGCCGGCACATGAGGATGGCGCCGGAATGGTGCGGGACCATCGAGGCGATGAACTGCCGGTCGTCGATCGCGGCCTGGCGCCGCGTGGCGGCGAACGACACGGCCGTCAGCACGAAGAACAGGCAGCCCAGCACGAGGTTCAGCGTCTTGCGCGGAAACATGCCGGGCATGGTCGCCAGCATGAAGATGCCCATGGGCGCCCACATGGTGACGGCCATGTAGAACATGTTCAGGTTGTTGCGGAAGTCGCGGCTGCCGTCGATCATCGAGAACATCACGAAGTACATGACGGCCAGGCCGAGCGCCATGTTGATCCAGAACTTCAGGTACGGACGGCCGGCGTGGCTGTCGTGGGCGGAATCGGTTGGGCTGTGCTTCATGGCTGGGGGTATCCGTCGGTGGCGGCCTACGGGTGCGACGCCAGCTCGCTCCAGCCGAATTCGGCGATGAAACCGGTGAGCAGGGCGGCGAGTTCGGCCGGCGCCTCGTCCGGGACGAAGTGGCCGGCGCGCGCGATGCGCGCCGTCTCGACCCGGGCAAAGCCCGCCTGCCGCAATCCGCTGGCATGGCTTTCGAGCGCGGCGGCGTCGTCGCCGCCCCGCACGTAAAGCAGGGGCACGGTGCAGGGGCCGGCGTCGGCGGCGTTGGCGGCGGCGTCTTCGTCGAACGCCCGATACCAGTCGAAGCCGGCGCTCAGGGCGTCGGGGCGCGCATAGGCGCGGCAATACGCCTGTCGGTTGCGCGCCGGCACGCCGCCCGCCGGGCCGCGCAGCGCCGTGTAGAAGAAATCGAAATACTCCGCGACGTGGTCGCGCACCAGTACTTCGGGCAGGTGTGGCACCCGGTGCAGGCCGAAATGCCATAGCGCCGGATCGGCGGCCACGCGCGTCCAGGGGGCTACGCCCGGCACCGACACGCCGATGATGGCGCCGCAGCTCAGCCGCGCGGGCTGCATGCGCATCAGCGCGTAGGCGATCATCCCGCCCACGTCGTGGCCGGCCACGCAGAACCGGTCGACCTGTAGGCGGTCGAGCGCTTGCAGCAGTATGGCGGCCAGGGCGCGCTTGTCGCCTCGCGGCGGACGTCCCGAAGAGGCGCCGACACCGGGCAGATCGGGCGCCAGTACCCGCAGGCCGCTCATGCGCGACATGAGCTCGAACCAGCAGCACGCGGATTGGGGCCATCCGTGCAGGGCCAGCAAGGTGGCGCCCTCGATTTTTCCGGAATCGTAGAAATGGACCGTCAGGTCGCCGACTTCGACATCGTGCTCGATCATGGCGCGGGCTCTTCAACAGCGGTGCCGGCGTGAGTCAGCAAGCGGCGTGCCGAAAGCCGCGTGCGCCCCGGCGAGGGCGCGCGTGCGGACGTATCGACGGGACGGGACACTAGGCGCCGCGCCGCCTGGCCGGCCGGCTTCGCGCCGGCGGCGGTCGGCGGATGCCGACCTCGGCTTTCCATCCGGCCTCCCAGGCTTCGACCTTGGCCCGCCATTTTTCGGGAGATTCGCCCGTGTGTCCGGGCATCGCATCCGCCCGGAAGTAGGGGCAGTCCCATAGGGTCAGCCCCTCGCGGGCGGCCCGCGCCCCTTGCTTTCGGATGTCGTCATACACCGCAGCACCTCCGTGGAAGTACAGGCCCGGGCTGGAAGTATGAAATTGACGGATATAAACCGCAATAGTATTGCCGCACGGGTATGCCGGGCAGCGCCGCCGCTATCGGGGACGCTTGCCCGCGGGGCGGCGGATTCGGTAATCTGGCCTGCCGGTTCGGAGGATTCGACATGGCAGACACGCTTCCCGCCCTGCACGGCGGGTTCCTGGAAAAAGTCCGCGCGGCGGTGGCGGCGGACCCGCGCATGATCGCGCTGCTGATCGGAGGCTCGTATATCCACGGCGGCCTGGACCCGTATTCGGACCTGGACTTCGTCATCGTCTGCGACGACGCCAGCTATGACGACGTCATGGCCTCGCGCCTGGCGTTCGCCGAGCGCATCGGCGGGCTGCTTTCCGCGTTTACCGGCGAGCACGTGGGCGAGCCCAGGCTGCTGATCTGCCTGTATGGCCCGGAACTGCTGCACGTGGACTTGAAGTTCGTGACCGCGGCGGAGCTGCAGCGGCGGGTGGAGCGGCCGGCCGTGCTGTTCGCGCGCGACCGCCAGTGGATCGAGGCGCGGCTGGAGGCCGCGGCGATCGCATGGCCGGCCGCCACGCCCGAATGGTTCGAGCGCAGGGCATGGATCTGGCTGCATTACGGCGCCGCCAAGCTGGCGCGCGGCGAATTGTTCGAAGCCATCGGCATCCTGGGCCTGCTGCGCGACCAGGTGCTGGGGCCCATGCTGCACCGCCGGGCCGGCGGGCCGCAGCGCGGCGTCAGGAAGATCGAGAGGCTGCCGCCGCCGGCCAGCGCGCGGCTGGCGGTCACCGTCGCCGCGCATGAGCGCGAGTCCGTGCGCGCGGCGCTGCTGGCCGCGATCGCGCTTTACGTCGACTTGCGAAGCGACGCGCCGCCGCGCGATCCCGTGCAGGCGATGCCGGACGCACTGCTCGATTACGTGAACCGGCACGCGCCGCCGGCGGCGCCATAGCCGCTATCGGTAGTGCTTGCGGCACGCAGGCGGGCTGCGCATCAGCGCAAACAGCTCGCCCAGCGTGCCCACGCCCAGGTGCCGGAAAGCCCGGTAGCGGTACGTGGCCGCCGTGGTCTGCGCGATGCCGATGCGCGCGGCCGCCTCTTTGGTCGTCAGGCCGTCCAGGATGTGGGCGACCATCTGGCGCTCGCGATACGACAGCGTGGAAATGAGTTCCTGTTCCGAGGCGCGGGGCGTGAGCGATTGCGGAAACAGCGTCACGTGCCGCAGCACCGCGGCCGCCAGGATCGGCGCCTGCAGCGACAGCCAGTGCATGTCGGCCACGCTGTAGTCGGGATATGAATGGTTGCGGTACAGGCTGAGCGAGATCCGGTAGCCGTCGGGAAAGACCGACAGCAGCGACAGGCGCTCGCGGATGCCGGGCACGTCGTAGCAAAGCTGGCGGTAGCGCGCGTGGGTCACGTCGCTGGCGAACTGGTGCCCCATCCAGAACTGGCGTTCGCGGCCCGGCTTGCGCTTGGACAGCCACAGCGTGTTCGAGTCGAGCTGGTCGAAGCCCATCTGCATGTAGTCCACCGCCGTGATGGTGGCGATCTGGCCGATGGCGCTGGCGCTGGACAGCGCCTCCATGCGGCCGTTGCTCTTGAGCCCGAAGATGGTGCAGTGGCTGGCCGGCACGAAGTCTTCCAGGGATTCCAGCACCTGCGTGGCGAATGCGTGCGAGCCGATGGCTTCGATCAGGCGCAGGGCGAGCTGCGGACTGGCCGAAGCGGCGTTCGAGGACAGGCGGGTGACTTTCATGCTCGGGCTAGTACGTCGTATTTTTGTATGACATTTTAAGCGGCGGCAAGCCAGATAATTGTTCGACATCAATGTACGAAAAACCAGGGCTTGCCAATCGTGCCGCTTACACATATCGGACCTTTCACGTATCAACGCTATGCGCCGCGGATGCCTGCCGGCCTGGCCGGGCGCGACGAGCCCGGTCGGCACCCGGTGCTGATCGCGGGCGGCGGCCCGGTGGGCATGGCCGTCGCCCTCGGGCTGGCCCGCCGGGGTGTGGGCAGCGTGGTGATCGAGGCCGACGATTCCGTCTGCGAGGGCAGCCGCGCCGCCTGTATCTCCCGGCGCAGCCTGGAGATCCTGGACCGGCTGGGCGTGGTCGCGCGCTTCATGGAGAAGGGCCTGGCCTGGAGCCGCGGGCGCAGCTTCTATGGCGACCGGGAGGTCTTCCGCTTCGACATGCCCACGGGCGAGGCGGACAAGTTCCCGCCCATGATCAACCTGCAGCAGTACTACATCGAACAGTACCTGCTGGACGAGATCGCCGCGGTGAACCGGAAGCGGCCGGGCACCATCGACTTCCGCTGGCAGAGCAGGATCACCGCGGTGCGGCAGGAGGCGGACGGGGTGGCCGTGACCGTCAGCAACCCCCTGGGCGACTACGACGCCCGGGCGGACTGGCTGGTGGCCTGCGACGGCGGCCAGAGCTTCGTGCGCAACAGCCTGGGCCTGGAACTCAAAGGCGTGGGATACCAGGGGCGCTACGCCATCGTCGACATCGAACTGCCCAGCAAGTCGCCCACCGAGCGCCGGGCCTGGTTCGATCCGCCCTGGGCGCGCGGCACCACGATACTGATGCACCGCCAGCCGGACGACATCTGGCGCGTCGATTACCAGCTGGCCGCCGGGCAGGACGCGGCCCAGGTGATGGAGCCCGCGCAGATCCGGGCGTTCGTGCAGAACCACCTGGACGCGATCGGCGAAGGCCACCTGCCGTGGACGCCGGTCTGGACTTCGATCTACCGCGCCGGCGCCATGACGCTGGACAGCTACCGCCACGGCAGCATCCTGTTCGCCGGCAACTCGGCCCACGCCATGCCGATCTTCGGCGTGCGCGGCCTGAATTCCGGCTTCGACGACGCCGACAACCTGGCCTGGAAACTGGCCGCGCGCATCCGCGGGCAGGCCGGCGACGCGCTGCTGGACAGCTATAGCCAGGAGCGCATCGAGGCGTTTCACGTCAACGCGGCCAGCGCCATGCGCAGCACCGAATTCATGTCGCCGCCGCACCGCGGCTTCGAGTTGATGCGCGAGGCCGCGCTGTCGCTGGCGGGCGCGCATCCGGGCATCGCGCGGCTGATCAACCCGCGCCAGACGCACGCCATCCACTACCAGTCCTCGGCGTTGTCGGCCGCAAGCGATGCGTTCGAGGCCGGTCCGCCGCCCGGCGCGCCGCTGGATGACGCGCCGGTGCGAGACGGCGTTTTCGTCACGGACCTGCTGGCCGGCGACGCGTTCACGCTGCTGTGCTTCGGGCCCGAGCCGATGACGCTGGCGCGGGACGCCGGCGCCGTGCCCTGTCGCGCGGTGGCGGCGCCGGTCTCCAGCCCCGCCGCGCGCGCCTATGGCGCAACCGAAGGAACCGCCTATCTCGTCCGGCCCGACGGCCATGTCTGTGCGCGCTGGCGGCGCGCCGACGCCGCCAGGGTGCAGGCCGCCATTGCCCAAGCATGCCAAATCCAGAGGAGTCCGTCGTGATGTTCGACGCCGCAGCGCAGGACCGCGTCTATACCTATTGCAGCAACGCGATCGGCCAGGCCGGCCGGGAGCGCGAGTCGCTGTTCCTGTCCAGGCTGGCCCTGCTGCTGTTCGAGCGGCTGGGCGACGAGGCGGCCTGCAAGGCCGCCATCGACGCCGCCTTGAAAGACCTGCGACAGCCGTCGCTGTCGGCGGGCTGAGTCCAAGAAAAACACCGGGGGAGAACCATTCATGAACCGTCGTCACGTACTCAAGCTGCTCGCCGCCAGCGCCCTGGCGGGGCCGGCCTGCGCCGCCGCCCAGGGCGCCTATCCGGACCGCCTCATCAAGTGGGTGGTGCCTTATCCGGCCGGCGGCGGCACCGACAACCTGGCGCGCGCGCTGGCCGAAAGCATGCGGCCCAAGCTGGGCCAGCAGCTCATGATCGACAACCGGCCGGGCGCCTCGACCAATATCGGCGCCGACCTGGTG
Organism: Achromobacter sp. SX5; assembly: GCF_056711425.1. NCBI lineage: Bacteria > Pseudomonadati > Pseudomonadota > Betaproteobacteria > Burkholderiales > Alcaligenaceae > Achromobacter > Achromobacter sp. SX5. The sequence goes on from NZ_CM160041.1 coordinate 267,294, forward strand.
GCCCGGTCCAAGCCGGACGGCTACACCATCATGTCGGCCGACAACGCGCTGCTGTTCTTCAACGAGCACCTGTTCAAGAAGCTTGCGTTCAGCCCCGAGAACGACTTCACGTACGTCGGCGCCATCGGCCGCTTTCCGCTGCTGCTGGTGGTCCATCCCGACTTCCCGGCGCGCAACCTGACCGAGTTCCTGGCCTACGTGCGCGCCAACCCGGGCAAGGTCGATTTCGCCTCGGTCAGCAACGGCTCGCCGCATCACCTGGCGATGGAGTTGTTCAAGAGCCGCACCGGCACGGACCTGACGCACGTGCCCTTCGCGGGCGCCGCGCCCGCCATACAGAGCCTGCTGGGCAACCACGTGCCCGTCATGTTCCTGGATCTCGCGTCCGGCATTTCCTACATCAAGTCCGGACGGGTGCGCGCGCTGGCCATCGGCACCGCGCAGCGTTCGGCCGCCGTGCCGGACGTGCCCACGCTGGCGGAGCAGGGCGTCAACGACGTCGAGGTCTTCGCCCTGCAAGGCGTGCTGGGTCCGGCCGGCATGCCGGCCGAGGTCGTCGCGCTGCTGAACCGGCAGCTCAACGCGGCGCTGGCCGATCCGAACGTGCTGCAGCGCTTCAGCGATTTCGGCTTCGAGCCGCTGCCCAGCACGCCCGAAAAATTCAAGGCCCTGGCCCGCGCGGAGTCCCTCAAATGGGGGGCGGTCATCCGCCAGGCCAACATCGTTCTGGACTGATCCAGAAAGGAGTACGACATGAACTCGCCCCGTCCCGTACACGGTCTGCACCACTTCGCCTGGCGCTGCAAGAACGCCGAGGAAACCCGCCACTTCTACGAAGACATCCTGGGCCTGCCGCTGGTGCACGTCATCAAGAAGGACCACGTGCCCAGCACGGGCGACTATTGCCCGTACGTCCACATCTTCTTCCGCATGGCCGACGGCTCGCACATCGCCTTCTTCGACCTGGGCGACGACACCGCCGCGCTGCCTTCGCCCAACACGCCGTCCTGGGTCAACCACATGGCGCTGCGCGTCGACAGCATGGAGGACCTGGTGGCGATGAAGGCCAGGCTGGAAGCGCACGGCATCGAGGTGCTGGGCGTGACCGACCACGACGGCTACATCGAATCCGTCTACTTCTTCGATCCCAACGGCTTCCGCCTGGAGCTGACGGTGGAGGTGGCGCCGGCCGAGGTCGTCGCCGGCTTCGCCAAGACCGCCCACCAGACACTGCGCGCATGGACCGACACCCAATCCGGCCGGACCGCCGGCAAAGGAATGCAATGACGCTGTCCAACCTGCCTTTGCGTCTGGCGACGCGCAAGAACGGCGCCCGCGACGGCCAGCTGATGCTGGTCGACGCGGCCGGCCAGCGCTGGACGGCCGCGCAGGCCGCTCCGACGCTGCAAGCGCTGCTGGATGATTTCGACGCGCTCGCGCCGCGGCTGCTCGCGCAAAGCGAGGCGCTGGACGCGGCCGGCTGGGCCGGCGCGCCGGCCTTCGAGGCGGCCGCCTGCATGGCGCCGCTGCCGCGCGCCTACCAGTGGGCCGACGCGTCCGTCTACCGCAATCACGCGCGCCTGATCTATCAATGGCGCAAGGAGCCCATTCCGCCGCGCTATGAAACCGAGCCGCTGGTCTACCAGGGCGGCTCCGACGTCATGCTGGGCGCCCAGGACGACATCGAGGCCGTCGACGAGGCGCACCAGATCGACCTCGAAGCCGAGGTCGCCGTCATCACCAAGGACGTGCCCATGGGCGTCAGCGTCGAGCAGGCCGAGCAATGCATCGCGCTGGTGGTGCTGCTCAACGACGTGTCCCTGCGCGGCCTGATTCCCGACGAACTGTCCAAGGGTTTCGGCTTCTACCAAAGCAAGCCCGCCACCAGCTTCGCGCCCATCGCGCTCACGCCGGCGGCGCTGGGCACGCTGTGGAAAGACAGCATGCCCAACTTCCGCGTCCACATCTCGATCAACGGCGTGGCCTTCGGCAAGCCCCATTCGAACGTGGAGACCATCTTCAACTTCTCGCAGGTCATCGCGCACCTGGCCCGCACGCGGGCGCTGGGCGCGGGCAGCATCATCGGCCTGGGCACCATCAGCAACGAGGACCCGGCCGCCGGCAGCGCCTGCATCACCGAGGCCCGCGTGCGCCAGATCCTGGAAGGCGCGCCGGAGCAAGGCCTGCGCCCCTACCTGCGGCACGGAGACCGGGTCCGCATCGAGGCGCTGGACGGCAGGCAATCGCTGTTCGGCGCCATCGACCAGGCGGTGAAGGTGCGCGGCCGCTGAGGCCGGCGGCAGACGCGGCGCGGGGCAGGCCCCGCGCCGCTATATTTTCAGGCGCCGCGCGTTGAGTTCCTCGGCCGTGTGCTTCACGCCGCTCATGGCGGCATGTTCATTGGCGAACACGCGATCGCCCGTGCCGATCTGCGTCCAGCTCTTGTGGGGCGAGGTGCGCACCCACACGTTCCAGCCCGGCCGCAACGAGACTTCGCACAGCTTGTACTCGAGACGGTAACCGTTGAGACTGATGACTCCGGTTCTCATTGTTTTTCCTCCTGTACGGCGCCCCGCCCGTCAAAGGCCGGCCCGCGCGCGGCGCGGACTGCGGGCCTCCAAAGGGCTGAGGTGCTTGCCACTGCTGCCGTGGACCCGGGTCACTTCATAGACCTCGAGCCCATCGTCCATCCACCTGCGGACTTCGCTGATCACATCGGTGAAGACGGGCCTGGGACCGTCCAGAATCCAGCCGATGATGAGCGCCTGTTTGTCGTGTTCCTGTTCACTGGCCCTGTGCATTTCTTCTTTCCTTTTTTTGGCAGCTTCAGGGCCAGCCTAGTCAGGCAAATAACCAGGCGCTATTAGAAAATCGCTTCAAATCCGACATTGTGTATGGGCGGGCCTTGGGGCCTACGGCGATTGCGGGGAAAACGCTGAAAATTGTCCTCACATGATTTGGTGAAAGTTTCGGTTCCAGTACTTGGAACACGCCACAGATACGCCGATATCCGGCCCGCAGGGGCTTCGAATCAGTCGGAATACGAGGTAGCGCCGCGCGCGGCGACTGTGCGGCCGGCGGCCGGCTCGGCGGACACGTCTATCTCGGGTTCGACCGACATGCCCACGCGCAGGCGCGCGGCCTGCGGCTGGTCCGCGTCCAGGCGTATGCGGGCGGTCAGGCGCTGCACGATCTTGGTGAAGTTGCCGGTGGCGTTCTGCGGGCCCAGCGGGGCATAGCTGGCGTTGCTGGCCGGCGCGAGGCTGTCGACGGTGCCGCGCAGCGTGACGCCGGGCAACGCGTCCACGCGGATCTTCACCGGCTGGCCGGGGCGCACGCGCGCGAGCTGGGTTTCGCGGTAATTGGCTTCGATGTAGACCGCGTCCAGCGGCACGATCGCGGCCACGGGCTTGCCCGTGGCGATGAAGGCCCCCACGCGCAGCGCGCGCTGGCCCACGGTGCCCGCGATCGGGGCGGTGATGCGCGTATACGAGAGATTCAGTTCCGCGGCGGCCTCTTCGGCCTTCGTCTGCGCCAGCGCGGCCCGCGCCTTGCGCAGTTCGGCGCGCAGGATGTCGAGCTGGCGCAGCGCGGCCTGATGGGCGGCCCGGTCCTTTTCCAGATTGGCGCCGTGGATGGTGGCCTGGGCCTGCGCGCGCTGCAGCGCCTGCACGGTGCCGGCGCCGTCCGCTGCCAGATTACGGTAGCGCGCCAGATCGGCCCGGGCCAGGCGCAGGGATGCGCTGTCGGCCGTGACGGTGGCCTGCGCCCGCTCGATCTCGTTTTCCTGGCGGGCGATCTGGGCGTCCAGGCTGTCGATCACGGCCTGCGCGCTGGAGACCCTGGCGCGGGCATGTTCCAGCGCGATGGCGAAGTCGCGGTCATCGATCACCGCCAGCAGCTGTCCCGGCTCCACGCGCTGGTTGTCTTCGACCAGCACTTCGGCGACGCGGCCCGAAACCTGCGGCGCGACCTGGGTGAAGTCGGCGCGCACGTAGGCGTAGTCGGTCGATTGCAGGTCCGACGCGCTTTCCGGACGGTTGATGTAGAAAAGCGCGGCGACGACGGTGACGGCGAGCAGGGCGCCGACGGCGGTCTTGCCGGTCTTGAGCTGAGGCATAGGTTCATCCATGAGAAGTAGTAGCGGGTTGCGGCGCCGGGATGTATTGCAGGCGCAGCACCAGGGGAATCATCAGAACGGCCAGCAGGCCCAGCGCCAGGTAGGCGTCGGACGTGGCCAGCACGAAGGCCTGCTCGTGCAATGCGGAGGCGATGCGGGCCGGCTCGATCAGCTGCGTCCAGCCGCCATGCAGCAGGCCCGGGCTGTCGAGCAGGATGTCCGCGTGGAAGCGCTCGCGCACCACCGTGAGCTGGCCGATGGCCGCGCTGCCGGCCAGGGTGCCGAACACCCGCAGCGCATTGATGGTGCCCGACACGTAGGGGCCTTCGGGCGGCTGCACCACGCTGGTGGCCAGGAACAGCAGGGACACCACCGCCATGGGCTGGCCCAGCGCCTGCAGCGTCTGCACCACGATGAACTGCTGCCAGACCCAGTCCGCCGTCAGGCGGGATCCGAGCAGGCAGGCCGCGGCGATCAGCGCCAGTCCCAGCGCGAACACGACGCGCGCGTCGACCCACTTGCGGTACAGCAGCGCGGCCACGCAGGGGCCGAGCAGCAATTGCGGCAGGCCGATGATCAGGCCGATGGGCGCGCTTTGCAGCGCCCGGTAGCCCCAGACGCGGCCGAGATAGGCGGACGGCACCGACGAGCCGGACAGCATCACGATCAGCAGGCACACGAACACCGTGAATCCCAGGCCCAGGTTGCGCCGGCCCAGCAGCTGCAGCTTGACGAAGGGTTCGGGGTGGCGCCATTCGCTCGCCAGATAGGCCGCGGTGAAGACCAGGCCCACGGCCAGCGCCGCCGTGATCAGGCGCGACTCGAACCAGTCCAGCCGCACGCCCTGGTCCAGCGCCACCGTGACCAGGATCAGCCCGATCACGCCCATGGCCATGCCGGGCCAGTTGGCGCGCTTGAAGCGCTCGGCCTGCGACGGGGCGTCCGGCAGGCCCCAGCCCACCAGCGCGCCGGCCAGCAGCAGCAGCGGGATCGCCTGCCAGTAGACCAGGCGCAGGTCCGTCAGGCTGTCGGTCCACAGGCCGGTGAGCCAGGTCGAGACATTGGGCGCGAAGGTGGCGGTCATGGCGTAAAGCGCAAGCCCGTGCAGCCGGATCGGCGCGGGCAGGAACTTCAGCGCGGCCATCATCAGCACGGGGATCAGCGCGCCGCCGGCCAGGCCCTGCAGCCCGCGCAGCGCCAGCAGCAGCGGCAGGCTGTGGACGAACGGCAGCACCAGCGCGATCAGCGCGCACAGGCCCACCATGCCCAGGTGGAAGCGGCGCAGCGACAGCGTGATGGCGAACCACGAGGCGAACGGCATGGCGACCAGCTCGCCCGCCGCATAGACCGTGTGGAGCCAGGAGGCGTCGTCCAACCCCTGGCCCAGCGCGCCGCGGATGTCGGCCAGGGCCAGCGCGCCGACGCGGTTGTTCAGGCCGGCCGTCATCGCGGCCAGGAAGATGCCGGTCAGCGCGACCAGCGGGCGCGCGCGGCGTTCGGGGACGGCCGGGGCGGCCGCTGCGTGCGCGCTCACCGGACCTCCCCGCCGTCTTGCGCGGCCGCGTCCCAGCCGCCGCCCAGCGCCTTGTACAGGGCCACCACCGTCAAGGTGGAGCGGGTCGCGCTATGGGTCAGCGCCAGCTGGCTGTCGAGCAGGTTGCGCTGTCCGACCAGCACCGGCAGATAGTCCGCCGCGCCCTGTTTGTAGGCGGCCTCGGACGCGCGCAGGGCGCGCAGATTGTGTTCGTAGGCGTGCCGCAGTTCGACGTGGCGGCGCTGTTGCGCGGCCCACGCGTTGAGCGCGTCGTCGACCTCGTGCCAGGCGCGCAGCACCGTGCGCTGGAAGTCGATGGCGGCTTCCTGCTGGCGCGCCTCGGTGAGCGCCAGGGTGCTGCGCAGCCTGCCGCCCTCGAAAATGGGCAGGTACAGCGTCGGCCCGACGGTGAACTGGCGCGAAGCCCAGTTGCCCAGGTCGCTGCCGTGGAAGGATTCGACGCCCAGGCCGCCGCCCAGCGTCAGGCGTGGATAGAAGTCCGCCGTGGCCACGCCGACCGCGGCCGTGGCCGCCTGCAGGCGCGCCTGGGCGCGCTGGATGTCGGGGCGGCGGCGCGCCAGTTCCGACGGCAGGCCCACCGGCACCGCCTGCGGCGGATCGGGCAGCTTGCGGGCCGGTCCGAGTTCGGCGTCGAGCTCGCGCGGCGCCAGCCCCAGCAGCAAGGCCAGCGCGTTCATGTGCGCGTCGCGCTGCTCGGCCAGCTCGGGCTGCAGCGCGCGCACCGTGGCCAGCTGGGCGCTGGCCGCGGCGGTGTCGAACTGCGTCGCCACGCCGTTGCGCGCGCGGCTTTCGGCCAGGCGCAGCGCGTGCTCGGCGATCTTCTCGTTCTGCCGCGCGATATCGATCTGCGCCTGGATGCCGCGCAGCTGCAGGTAGTTGCGCGCGATCTCGGCGGCCATGGCCACGCGCACGGCTTCCTGGTCGTACCAGGCGGCGGCGCGCTCGGCGCCGGCCTGTTCGCGCAGCTTGCGCGCATGTCCCCACAGGTCGATTTCCCACGAGGCGTCGAAGCCGGCCTGCCAGTAATCATAGGGCGCTGACGGCGCGCCCAGCGCCACCATCTTGCCGTTCTCGCTGTCGGCCTGCCGCGCATACGAGCCGCCGACGCCGAGCCGCGGCAATTGCGCCGCGCCCGCGATGCCGAGCTTGGCCCGGCTCTGGGCCACGCGCGCCGCGGCGGCCTGCAGATCCAGGTTGGCCTGCGCGGCGCGGCGCTGCAGGCTGGACAGGATGGGATCGTCGAGCAGGTCCCACCAGGCGGCCGGCACCGGTTCGCGCCGCAGGGCGGCGGCAAGCGAGCCGGCGTCGCGCGGCTGCAGGGTCGCGGCGGCGGCGGAATCGGGCGGGGGCTGGAAGGCCGGCCCGACGGAGCAGCCTGTCAGTACCAGGCCGAGGAAGACGGCGGGCGTCCGGGTGCGGGAAAAACGGATCATGGGGCGGACGTAGCGCGGCGGCCGATCGCGCAGGCGGGCCGCCTTGGGGTTGGGAGAATGCAAGTATTCTCATTCTCTTTTAGGCTGGCGTCATTCCACGAAATGGCCAATGTATTTATCAATCCGGCCATGTCGGCATGGCTGGATCGATAAACAAACTGGCCATTGATAGTGATGACGCCATCGGGCCGCTGCCGTATCGTGGCCGCTATCGCCACCTGTCCGCGCCCCATGCAACCGCAAGAACTTCCCCACTCCTACGCCGAGCCGCACCGGATCGACCGGCCCGTGGTCGCGGCCAGCATCTCGCTGGTCACCGAAGGCGGCGAGTATCCCTCGCACAGTCATCGCAAGGCGCAGCTGCTCTACACCGTTTCCGGCGTCATCACGTGCGAGACCGAGCGCGGGGTCTGGATGGTGCCGCCCGGCTGCGCGGTATGGATTCCGGGCGGCATGATCCATCGCGCCACGCCGTCGGGAAAAGTCCGCGGCTATGCGTTGTTCGTCGAACCCGACGCCGTCGCGGGCCTGCCGCAGACGTGCTGCAGCCTCGCGGTGTCGGTGCTGCTGCAGGCCCTGATAGACCGGGCCTGCGCGCTGCCGCGGCTGTACCTGCCGGACGGCCCCGAAGGGCGCATCATGGCCGTGCTGCTGGACGAACTGGTGGCCGCGCCGCTGGAGCAGCTGCATTTGCCGCGGCCCTCGGATGCGCGGCTGGTGAAGCTGGCCGACGCCATATTGGCCGATCCCGCCGACGCCGCCACGCTGCCGCAATGGGCGGCGCGCATCGGCATGAGCGAACGCAACATGAGCCGGCTGTTCCGCCAGCAGACCGGCATGAGCGTGGGGCGCTGGCGCCATCAATGGCATGTGATCGCGGGACTGCAGCGCCTGACCTCGGGGCTGTCGGTGCAGGCCGTGGCCTATGAGCTGGGCTATGACAGCGCCAGCGCTTTCGTGACGATGTTCAAGAAGGCGGTGGGCAAGCCGCCGGGCCGCTTCCTGGCCGAGCGCATGGGGCCTGCGTGAACGCGGATCGTTGACATCCAAACGTCCCCTTTTTAATATAACAAGACAATTCTTGTTTTATTAATCATTGCCTGGGGAGGGCGCCATGCCTGAGCAAGCGGGAAGCTGGGGGGATGTGCTCTCCGGCAGGAATCTGGCGCGCTCCGTCGCCCTGTCGGGCGGCGTCGCGCTGCATGCCATCAACATCTACATCGCCACCACCGTGCTGCCGTCGGTGGTGCGCGAAATCGGCGGCCTGGACCTGTACGCGTGGAACACGACGCTGTTCGTGGTGGCCTCGATCCTCGGCTCGGCGCTGACGGCCAAGCTGCTGGCCGCGGCCGGTTCGCGCGGCGCCTATGCGATCGCCGCGCTGTGCTTCGTCGCGGGCAGCCTGGTCTGCGCGCTGGCGCCCAGCATGCCTTTGATGCTGTTCGGCCGCACGCTGCAAGGGCTGGGAGGCGGGTTCCTGTTCGCGCTCTGCTACGCCATGATCTACGCGGTGTTCGAGCCGCGGCTGTGGCCCAGGGCGATGGCGCTGATCTCGGGCATGTGGGGCGTGGCCACGCTGTTGGGGCCCGCGGTGGGCGGCGTGTTCGCGGAAATGGACGCCTGGCGGGCGGCGTTCGGCATGCTGGCGCCGGCCACGGTGCTGTACCTCCTGCTGGTCTGGCGCGTGATGCCGGCGCGCAACCGCGACGCCGCGGCCCGCGCCGGCAGGCTGCCGCTGGCGCAGTTGCTGTTGCTGACTGCGGCGGTGCTGGCTGTCAGCGTCGGCAGCGCCTCGCCGGACGCGCGCTGGAACTTCGCCGGCCTGGCGCTGGCGGCGGCGCTGGTCGCGCTGCTGGTGCGCAGGGAATTCACCGGCAAGACGCTGCTGCTGCCCAGGGGCGCGCTGCGCCTGGACTCGCCGCTGCTGGCCTTGTACCTGACCATCGGCCTGCTGGTGGTGGGCATGACCAGCGAAACCTTCGTGCCGTACTTCCTGCAGACCCTGCATGCGCAGACGCCGCTGGTGTCCGGCTACCTCGCCGCGCTGATGGCCGCGGGCTGGACCGTGTCGGAAATCTGGAGTTCGGGCTGGCAGGGCAGCGCCATCCGCCGCGCCATCGTCGCCGGCCCGGTATTGGTGCTGGCGGGCATGGTGGCGCTGGCGCTGAGCCTGCCGCTGCACGCGCAGGGCGATTGGCGGGTGCTGGGGTGGATCGGCCTGGGCCTGGCGCTGGTGGGTTTCGGCATCGGCCTGGGATGGCCGCACCTGCTGACGCGGATACTGCAGGTCTCGCCCGCCGACGACCAGGACGCCGCCGCCACGTCGATCACCACGGTGCAGCTTTTCGCCACCGCGCTGGGCTCGGCGCTGGCCGGCATGCTGGCCAACCTGGGCGGCTTGAACTCGCCCGGCGGAATCGCGGGAACCTCGGGCGCGGCGTGGTGGCTGTTCGCGGTGCTGGCGGCGGCGCCGCTGTTGGCGGTGTTCAGCGCGGCGGCTGCCGCCAGACCCCTTCAGGCAGCAGCTGAGCCTGCGCCTCATGCATCGTCCCGCCGGGCCCCGTTGTCTTGTTATCGAGAATAGAACAGTGCGATCGTTTTTTGACGGCTAGCGCGTTATTGATGCATTTCCTATGCTTGTCGCATGTTTCACGAGGGGGCCGATTCCTGCCCGCCCCATGACGAACCGAGGGCCCGCCGCGGGCCGCCAAGCACAGAGAGAACCGCATGAAGAAAACCTACGCCGCCTGTCTTGCCGCCGCCGTCGTGGCGCTGGGCAGCGTGACCGCCCAGGCCGCCCCGGTCGACTACCGGATCGACCCGACCCACACCGAGGTTGTGGTGACCTGGGACCACCTGGGCTTTTCCAAGCCCACCGCCCATGCCGGCGGCATCACCGGCGTGGTCCGCTACGACGCGGCCCGGCCGGCGAATTCCTCGGTCGACCTGCGCGTGCCGGTGCCGCAGTTCACGTCGCACGTGGCCAAGCTGGACGAGATGTTCCAGAGCGCCGAATTCTTCGAGGCCGCCAAGTATCCCGACATCCAGTTCAAGAGCACCTCGGTGACCGACCAGGGCGACGGCAGGCTGCAGATCAAGGGCGTGCTGCGCGTGAAGGGCGTCGAGAAGCCCGTGGTGCTGCAGGCGCGCCGGAACAAGCAGGGCGTGCATCCGATGCTGGAGCGCCCGGCCATCGGCTTCGACGCCACCACGACCCTCAAGCGCAGCGATTTCGGCGTGGACGCGTTCGCGCCGGCCGTCAGCGACGAGGTCCAGCTGCGCATCACCGTCGAGGCCGTCGCCGACGCGGCGCGCTGAGGCCCGGCGCGGGTCCGGGGTTATCGCGCAAGCGAAAAAAAAGGGGCCCGCGGCCCCTTTGCTATTACCTTGCCATTACGTCAGGCGGACTGTCGCGCCGCGGCGTCCTGGTGCTGTTCGAGCAGCAGGCTCAGCGTATTGAGGAACAGGTCCAGGCCGAGAATGCCCAGGCCGATGGTCGACAGCACCGTATTGCCGGCCGCGTCCTTGATGACGACCTTCTCGCTCCAGGCGTTGAGGTCGACGTTGCGCAGGCTGGACAGCGGCACCTTCTGGCCCTGCACTTCCAGCGCGTCGCGCGTCATGACGATGGGCTGCGTGGTGATGTTCAGGAACTTGCCGCTCACGCGCTTGCGCCACACCTGTCCGGTGCTGATGTAGTTGAAGGTGACGGCGCCGCCGCGGGCCAGCGTTTCCAGCACGACGGGCTGGCGCTCGCGCAGGTAGAGTTCGCGGAACAGCTGCTGGAAGTCCATGTAGCCCGACAGGTGCTGGCTGATCCACTTGAACGGTTCGCCCGCGTTGCGGCGATAGGCCAGGTTGGTGGCCATGCCGCTCATCACGGTCTGGCCGGAGCTGAACAGGTACAGGTCTTCGATGTCGGTAAACGGGGTGTACTGCCTCTGCGAGCCGACGATCTGCGCGACGCCGTTTTCATAGACCTCGTAGCTCGGCTGGCGCAGCTTCTTCTGCCACACGCTGGCGGCCAGTCCGCACACGCCGCAGAAGGCCAGGAAACCGGCGGTGCCGAAGAAAAGCGGGGGATTCTTCTGCGGAGCGATGGTGCTCAGGTAGACGACGAAGCCGGCCAATGCAAGGCACACGATGCCCAGCACCACCAGGAAATAAACAAAGAATTTTCCGTGGCGGAAAGTCTTGATCAGCTCGCCTGTCGCAGGCTGAGTGTGTTGTGTTGCCATTACTGCCATATCCTTGTTTTTAGAGAGCGGTACGTCCTTCGGCCTGGGCAGGAAGCCCGCCGCGGACTGCGCCGATTGTAGAGGAAGCGGCTGGCGCGCGTTTCACTCCAGGTCGGGATGGCGGTCGGCCAGGCGCTGGCGGCGCTGCCGCAGCGCGTCGAGCTTCTCTTCCAGCTCGGCGATCTCGGCTTCGATGTCCAGCACGCTTTGCTCGATGTGCTCGTGGGCCTGCTGCAGCAGGGCGTGGGCCTCGTGCCGGCTGGCCGCATTGGGCGTGTCGCCGCGCAGCGGTCGGTTGGCGGTCTCGGGCAGGTAGAAGGACGTGACGATGCCGATCAGCGAGGCGGCCATCAGGTAATAGGCCGGCATCATCAGATTGCCGCTTTCCTCCACCAGCCAGGCCGCCACCGTGGGCGTGAGGCCGGCGGCGATGATGGCCACGTTGAACGAGCTGGCCAGCGCGCTGTAGCGGATGCGCGTCGGAAACAGCGCCGGCAGCGTGGAGGCCATGACCCCGGTCATGCAGTTGAGAAACACGGCGATGAACAGCAGGCCCAGGAAAATCAGGCCGGTGTTGTCGCTGCCCACCAGCGTGAAGGCCGGCAGCGCGATCACCAGTATGCCGATGCTGCCGGCGCGCAGGAACGGCTTGCGGCCGATCTTGTCGCTGAAGAAGCCGACCACCGGCTGCACGAACAGCATGCCTATCATGACCACCACGATGATCAGCACGCCATGCTCTTCGGAATAGCCCAGGCTGCTGGACAGATAGGTGGGCATGTAGGTCAGCAGCATGTAGTAGGTGATGTTCGTCACCAGCACCACGCCGATGCAGACCAGCAGCGCCTTGCGGTACTTGGAGAAGATCTCGCGAAACGACACGGTGGGCCGTTCCTGAACAGCGTCGCGGTCCTCCTGCTCCATCTGCTCCAGCTGCTGGGTGAAGGCCGGCGTTTCCTCGGCCGCATGGCGCAGGTACAGGCCCAGCAGGCCCAGCGGGCCGGCTACGAAGAACGGCGCGCGCCAGCCCCATTCCAGGAAGGTCCGTTCGCCCAGCGTGGCCTGCAGCAGCACGACCAGGCCGGCGCCCAGCACGAAGCCGGCGATGGAGCCGAAATCGAGCCAGCTGCCCAGAAAGCCGCGGCGGCGGTCCGGCGCGTACTCGGCCACGAAGACGGCCGCGCCGGTGTACTCGCCGCCCACCGAGAAGCCCTGGGCCAGCTTGCACAGCAGCAGCAGGATGGGCGCCCACAGGCCGATGGACGCGTAGGAGGGGATCAGGCCGATGCAGAACGTGCTGATGGCCATGATGATGATGGTCAGCGACAGCACCTTCTGGCGGCCGTAGCGGTCGCCCATGACGCCGAAGAACACGCCGCCCAGCGGCCGCACCAGGAAAGGCACGGAGAAGGTTCCCAGCGCGGCGATGGTCTGGACCGCAGGCGAGGCCTCGGGAAAGAACACCTTGCCCAGCGCAAAGGCCACGAAGCCGTAGACGCCGAAGTCGAACCACTCCATGGCGTTGCCGAGGGCGGCGGCGGTGACGGCCTTCTTGAGCTTGGTGTTGTCGATGACGGTGATGTCGCCGATCTCCAGGGGCCGGACTTGCTGTGACGCTGGGGAACTCTCTGCCATGGTCAGTCTCCCGCGAAGGTGCAATACGAAAATTCTACCCCTGGCCCGCGCGGATTCGAAAAAACCTGACCATCGCTTCGCTTGGGCCGAATTGTTCGGCCGCTGGCGCCGCTCTAGACTGGATTCGTGCATACGCCTCGCAGCGGGAGGCCTCCATGAACCAGGTCGAAACCTTTGCCACCCCGGCGATGTGGGCCGGCTTCGTCGGCTTCGTGCTGGTCGTGCTGGCGCTGGACCTGTACGTGCTGGGCGGCAGGCGCGCGCATCGCGTCTCGGCGCGCGAAGCGCTATGCTGGGTGCTGGCCTGGGTGGCGCTGGCGACGCTCTTCGGCGCGCTGCTGTGGGGCTTCCTGGACGCCACGCTGGACCGCGCCACCGCGAACCGCAAGGCGCTGGAGTTCTACACCGGCTACCTGATCGAACTGTCCCTGTCCGTGGACAATATGTTCGTTTTTTCGCTGATATTCGGGTACTTCGCGGTGCCGCTCGAATTGCAGCGCCGCGTGCTGCTGTACGGGGTGCTGGGCGCCATCGTGATGCGCGTGTCCATGATCCTGGCCGGGGTCTGGCTGCTGGCGCAGTTTTCCTGGATGTTCTACCTGTTCGGCGCGCTGCTGGTGGTGACCGGCGCCAGGATGCTGGCGCACGCCGATCGCCAGCCCGACATCGCGCGCAATCCGCTGGTGCGCCTGCTGCGCTCGTCCATGCGCATCACGCCGGACTATCACGGCGAATCGTTTTTCGTACGGATAGGCGGCCTGCGCCACGCCACGCCGATGTTCGTGGTGCTGCTGATGATAGAGGCCAGCGACGCGGTCTTCGCCGTCGACAGCATTCCCGCCATCTTCGCCGTCACCACCGATCCCTTCCTGGTTTTTACGTCCAATATTTTCGCCATCATGGGCCTGCGGGCAATGTATTTCCTGCTGGCCGACATGCGGGAACGTTTCCGCTACCTCAAGCACGGCCTGGCCGCCGTGCTGATCGTGATCGGCGGCAAGATGCTGGCCGCGCCGTGGTTCCACGTGCCGGTACAGTGGTCGCTCGGGGCAGTTGGCCTTATCCTGTTGGCATCCGTGGGCGCCAGCGCGATACTGCCCGGACGGACTGCGGCAAACGCCGCGCGTTCCAAGGCCGATGCGTCCAGAACCGGAGATCCGCCATGAACACCATCATTCTCGCCACCGATGGGTCGAGCTACAGCGATGCCGCAGCGCGCTACCTGGTCGGAAGTTCCCTGCTCAACCGGGATTTCACCGTGCACGTGGTGCACTGCGCGCCCGACGTGACGGGCGACGTGCAGGCCTTCGTCGGCAAGGCCGAAATCGACGCCTGGCACCACGAGGAAAGCGGCAAGGCGATGCGGTCCGTCGTCGAGATCCTGACCGCGGGCAAGGTGGCCTTCGAATGCCACGAGCTGACCGGCCATGCGGCGGAGAAAATCATCGAGTATGCGGTCAAGTCCCGCGCCGAGGCCATCGTGATGGGTTCGCATCACCGCGGCCAGCTGCTGGACGCCGTGCTGCGCTCGGTGTGCGGGCGCATCATCGCCGACGCGCCGTGCCCGGTGCTGCTGGTCTAGCGCTCGACGCCGGCCCGCGGGACGCGGGCAAGCCTGGCCGGGGTGGTATCGTCTATCCCTTTTTCGGCATTGCGCAGCGTCCCATGTCTGACTCCAGCATTCCCGCCGGCCCGCCGGCGGGCGGCCCCAGGCCTTTTTTCCGGGATTCCGGCAGCACGCGGACCCTGCATTTCACGGACAAGGAAATCCAGAGCAGCATGTCCCTGCTCAATCCCGATGCGCTCGACCTCGAGTACACCCGGATGATGATGGGTTTCGTGCTGTTCAACCCGCAGCCCGGCCGCATCCTGATGGTCGGCCTGGGCGGCGGGTCGCTGCCCAAGTTCTGCCACCGCTACCTGGCCCGCACCGAGATCGAGGTGGTCGAGATCGACCCCGACGTCATCGCCTTGCGCGACGCTTTCATGGTGCCGCCCGACGACGCCCGCCTGCGCGTGATCCAGGCCGACGCCGCCGCGCACCTGGCGGGCCTGGAGCAGCACGCCGACGTGATCTTCCTGGACGGCTTCGGCGTGGGCGGCATCCCCGCCGCCCTGTGCTCGGCGGAGTTCTACGCCGACTGCCGCCGCGCGCTGCGCGACGACGGCATCCTGGTGATCAATTTCCACGTCAACCACCCCGACCACCACGAATACCTGGACCGCGTGCGCGCGGCGTTCGGCTCGTCGATGTTCGAAGTGGTGGACGACGACATGACCAACAGCATCGTGTTCGCCTGTAAAGGCGACCTGCTGGACGACCCGGCCGCCAGTTCCCTGGCGCGGCCGCCCGCCATCCCCAAGGACGCCTGGCGCCAGCTGATGCCGACGCTGCGGGTGATCGGGGCCACGCTGGTGCTGAGGTAGCGCCGGCGGCCAGGCCCTCGCGCTTTGCCCATCCCACGCCATCCATTCCTCTAGCACGCTTCGCGCGTCGCCTCATACACCAGCGTGGCCAGCGTCAGGTCTTCCAGCGCGCTGCCCACGGCCTTGAACACGGTGATTTCCCGGTCGTCGCGGCGGCCCGCGACCTGGCCGGCGGCAAGCTGATGCAGGTTGCCGCGGATGTCCTGGCGCGTGAGCGCGCCGGCGGCGAAGGCTTCGATCAGGTCGCCGGACTTGGTGGGGGCCTCGTCGGTGTCGACGTAGACAGCCGTGCCGTCGAAGCAGGCGGCGTCGGTTTCGCGCATTTCGGGCTTGAAGCTGCCGATCAGGTCCAGGTGCACGCCGGGGCGCAGCCAGGCGCCGCGGATCAGAGGCTGGGTCGACAGGGTGGCGCAGCTGATGATGTCGGCCTGACGCGCGGCGCCTTCGAGGTCGGCCGTGGCCTGGGCGTCGTAGCCCTGTTCGCGCAGCTCCCGCGCCAGGCGCTCGGCGCCGGCCGGCCGGACGTTCCAGACCAGGATGCGGCGGATCGGCCGCACGGCGCGCATGGCCTGCGCGACCAGGGCGGCGATGCGCCCGGACCCGACGATCAGCAGCACGCCCGCGTCGGCGCGCGCCAGGTAGTCCGCGCCCAGCGCGGCCGCGCCCGCGGTGCGGTAGGCGGTGACGACGTCGCCGTCGACCTGGGCGATGGGCACGCCGGTGGTGGCGCTGTACAGGTTGTAGGTGGCGTGCAGGCCCGGCAGGCCCTGGTGGGTGTTTTCGGGGAAGATGTTGATGATCTTCACGCCGAAGTAGCCGCGTTCGTTCCAGGCCGGCATGATGAGCGAGGTGCCGTGGGCGTTGCCCGACTCGATGGCGTGGACGTGGCGCGGCGGCACCGTGGCGCCGTCGCGGAAGGCCTCGCGCAAGGCGGGGATGACGGCGTCGAAGGACAGGGCGCCGCGGGTCTGTTCGGTGTCGATGAAGCGCATGGAATCGGTATCGGGCTGAAGACTACGGCCAGTCTAGCAGCCCCGCCGGCCGCTACCCCTGCACTGGCGGCGTGGGCAGCGGATCGCCGGCGCCGGTGCGCTCGACGATCAGGCGGTAGTGCTGCGGGCTGCGGTGCCTGGCGAAATTGAAGACGTGTTCGCGGAACATGCGGCCCATGTCCAGGTCGATGCGCGCGACGATCACTTCGTCTTCCTCGCCGCTGGCGCGCGCCACGATCTCGCCCGAGGGCGCGACGATCATGGAGCTGCCTATCATGTGGTGGCCGTCCTCGTGGCCGCACTTGGCGGCCGCGCCTACCCACACGGCGTTCTGGTAGGCGCTGGCCTGCAGCACGATCTCGTGCGTGGTGGTGCGCAGGTGGGCCGGCTCGTTCCAATGAATGTTGAGCGAGGGCGTGTTGTAGCCCAGCACGATGAGTTCGGCGCTTTGCAGCGACATGACGCGGTAGGTCTCGGGCCAGCGGCGGTCGTTGCACAGGCACATGCCGATGTTGACGCCTTCGGTGTTCCAGACGCCGAAGCCCAGGTCGCCCACTTCGAAGAATTTCTTCTCCAGGTGCTGGAAGGGCGCTTCGGTCTTGTGGTCGGCGTGGCCGGGCAGGTGGATCTTGCGGTACTTGCCGACGATGTTCGCGCCGCGGTCCACCAGGATGGCGGTGTTGTAGCGGCGGCCCTCGGGCGTCAGTTCGGCGTAGCCCAGGTAGAAACCGACGCCGAGCTCGCGCGCCGCGTCGAACAGCGGCTGGACGTCGGCGTTGGGCATGCTTTTCTCGAAAAAGCGCGCCACGGCCTCGGCCTCGTCCATCCAGTAGCGCGGAAAGAACGTCGTCAGCGCGAGTTCGGGGAACACCACGAACTCCGCCTGGCGGGCGGCGGCCTCGCGCAGCATCTCGACCAGGCGGCGCACGACCGCCGCGCGGGTATCTGCAAGATTGACGGCGCCCATCTGGGCGACGGCCAGGCCCATTTTGCGGGCGGGGGCGGTTCGGCTCACGGTATTTGTCTCCTGGTCGGCCCGGACGGGCATGCAAAGACGCAAGCATGCATGCGGCGGCGATAAACCGGAACCGGCGCGCCGCCCGATACCGCCCTGCGGCCTGCGGCCCCGTCGCGCCCGCAAGGCGCTGATTTCACGGGGGATTTGCCCTGCCGGACGGATGCAGCGCATAACGCCGCGACATGGCAGGCCTGCAAAGTTTTATAGGGGGCGGGGAAACGTATACTGGCCCCCTTTTCTTTTCGCAAAGGCAGAGGCCAGATGAGATCCGCTTACCGCCGGCTGCGCGCCGGCCTGGTCCTGATGGCCGCGGTGCTGGCGGCGGCGCCGGCCGGCGCGCAGGACCCGGCCGCCGGCCAGTCGCCCTTCATGCGGCACATGGACGACGCCCGCCGGCAGATCCGCGCCGCCTCGTGGGACGACGCCACCGGCTCGGCGCGCCAGGCGCTGGCGGCGGCGAGCGCGAACGGCAACCGCTACGAGATCTACGACGCCGCGGTGCTGCTGATCGATCTGTTGCAGAAGCAGGGCCGCCATGCCGAAGCCCGCCGCGTGGCCGAAACCCAGGTGGGGGATTTCGAGCGCCTGGGCGACGAGGACGGCATGGCCATCATGCTGTCGCGCGCGATCGAGGCCGGCGCGGCGGCGGCAGAGGCGGCCGAGGTCGCCCGGCTGCAGGCCCGGCTGGTCGGGCAGGCCCGGCCGTATCCGCCGCTATGGACCCTGGAATCCGGCCAGCGCCTGCGCTACGTCCCGGCCGGGCTGTCGCTGCCGCTTGCGCAGGACGGCTGGACGCTGCTCAGGTTCGAACCCGCCGATGCGCGCGAGGACTCCGCGCGGCTGGAGTTCATCCGCAGGCTGGACGGGCAGGGGCGCATGGTGGTGCAGCTGCGCATCGGCTACATGGAAGCGCTGCGCGGACAGGACGGCGCGGCGCGGCAGGCGCAGGCGCAGGAACTGCTGGGCGGGCCGAGCGCGATGTCCCCGGCGGCGCTGCCGGACCTGCCCTTCGAGAATGTGGCGCAGGCCAAGGAGGTGCAGCGTTCCGAGGAGCACGGACGCGGCGTGATCGAGGCGGGATGGGCGGCGGTGCGCGGCGACTGGCGCTTGCAGGTGCAGGCCTCGTATCCGGAAACGGCTCAGGACGGAGCTGGCCGGCATCTGCAGTCGCTGCTGGGCGCGATCGCGTGGGAGGGCGAACGCCGGCTGTTCCGCGAACAGACCATGGCCGAGCAGGCCCGGGCCATCGAGGCCGCGTGGGTGATGGCGCAGGACTGGCCCGCGGCCGACGCGCTGGCGCGGGCGGCGTTGCCGGACGCCGCGTTTCCGCTGGAAATCGCGCGGCTCGATACCGTGATGGCCACCGCGGCCTACCGGCGCGGCGAGATGGACCAGGCCCGCCGCCAGTACGAGACGGCGCTGGCGGCCTGGGCATACGCGGGCAAGGCCTATCACGACGAAACCCTGTACCAGACCGCGCTGGACCACGCCGCCGACATCGCGCACCGCCAGGGCCGCAAGAACGAGGCGGCCGCGCTGAACCGCCAGTTCATCGAATGGGTGGGCGACCGCGACCAGGCCTGGCGGCCGGACGCGGCGGGTGTCGAACTCAAGAGCGCGCTAAGCGGCCAGGCCTTGCCGCTGCGCGCGGGCGACTTCCGCCTCAAGCCGATCGGTCCCAAGCGCTTCCAGTACGAGGACCTGCGCACGGGCGCGCAACTGGGGCTGTCGGTGGAGCAGCGCGCCGGCGCCGACGACCGGGCGCTGGAAGGCTCGATGCGCGCCTTCATGCGCGACAAGCTCGGGCTGGACGCGGGCGCCATGCAGGCGGCCGCCTTCACGCCGCGCGCGCGGCAAGGCGCGCAAGGGGAACTGCGCGGCAGGCAATGGATTTTCGAAGTGGCGCCGTTGCGGGATGCGGGCAGGACGCTGCGGCTGGACGTCGGGGCTGATGCGCCCGCACCGGTGCGCATGGCTTTCTGGATCGTGGACCGCGGCGACAGCCGCTCGATCCTGCGCGCGCCGCTGACGGCGGACGCCGCCGCCGACGCGCGCATCGAACAGGTGGCGCAGGCGCTGGCCTGGTGAGCGGCCGCGCGCCTGCGCCGGCAGGGTCAGGCGCGCGGCGGCATTTCGGCCGGCGGCGTGCCGTCATGGAACAGCGACTTCAGCTGCGTGCGCAGCGCCGGCGAGTCCTCATGCTTGTGCACCGCGACCGCGTGCTGCACGGCCGCTTCCAGCAGTTCGCTTTCGGAATCCGCCGCCAGGGCCACCGAGCAGTTCATTTCGCTGGGATACTCGCGGCAATCGATGTATTTGCGTGTCATGAAAGTCTCCCTGCGCGCAGGTCGCCAGGCCTGCGCAATGGGGTGTCCGGCGCGCGGGGCGGGACGTCCCCGCCGGTGGCGCGCCGCAGAGGCCGGGACGATGAAAAAAGTATAGATCCGCCGCGGGCGGTTCAGAGCCTGACGCGCTGTTTCAGGGCCGCCGCGATCATGGGAATGTCGATGTCCTTGCCCGGGTTCTTCTGGCAGAAGTCGTACAGCACCGCCACGTAGGCATTGCCCAGCAGCTTGGTGATGGCGCCGGCGGTGGTGGCGGCGATGGTGCCGCCGGCGGCGCTGCCCGCGCCCGGAATGAATTTCAGCAAGCCCGAGACGACCGAGCGTCCGACCAGGGTGGCCGCCGAGGCGCCCAGCGTGGAGGTCACCAGGGTGGTGATGGCGGCGGTATCCAGCTCCATGCCGAAGGTGATGCCGATCTTGGCGATCATGCCGACCTGGATCGGCACCAGCGCAAAGGCGTCCGAGAACGGGATGGGGGCGGCGGCGGCCGAGGCGGCCAGGCCCGCAGCCACGTTGACCTCTATCTCAGCCCGCTTTTTTTTTACTTCCAGGGCCTGTTTGTTGCGCGTGGACAGGGCGTTGGCGTAGGCCCGCTGCTGCGCCTCGGGGATGTGCTGCGCGGTGACCTCGATCAGCCGGTCCAGGCCCATGGGCGGCAGTTCGGCGTCGAGTTCGTCTATCCATTCCGCCAGCGCGCGCACCGCCACCACCTGGCTGGCGCGCGGCAGCAGCTTGCGCGCTTCGTCGACGAAGGCGCTGTTCTTGCGCGCCTTGGTCAGCACCGCCACCACGGGGATGCCGGCGTCGGCCAGCATGCCGCACAGTTCGATCTCGGCGTCTTCCACGCGGTGGCTGCTGTCCTGGATGCAGAGCCAGGCGACGTGCAGGTGCCGGTCCTGGTCGGTGGAGGCGGAGCGCTCGCGGATCAGGTCGGCGAGCTCGCGGCGCGAGCGCTCGTAGTCGCCGACCTCCAGGCCGCGGGTGTCGATGATGGTGAGCGGATGGCCCGGCCGGGTGAATTCCTGGGTGGTCTGGGTGACCGGCTTGCCCGCCCCGGTCCGGGCCAGGTCGCCGCGGAACACCGCGTTGATGAGCGTGCTCTTGCCCACGCCGGTCTTTCCGGCGACCAGGATGTTCACGCGGCCGGCGCCGCGCGTCGCCGTGCTGATGGCGTCGGCGATGGCGTCCTGCAGCTGGGGAGGATCGTTCTGGGGCATGCTCATGCGGAATCGGCGTGGGAGGGCATGGAGGCGATTCTATCCACGATTGCGCTCAGGCGGCGCCCGGAACGCCGTACAGGTGGGCGGCCTCGGGAAAGCTGCGCGAGCGGACTTCGGCGGCGTAGGCCTGCGCGGCCTGCTGGATGCGGCCGGACAGGTCGTCGTAGCGCTTCACGAAGCGCGCCGTGCGGTCGAACATGCCCAGCATGTCGTCCACCACCAGCACCTGGCCGTCGCAACGCGGCGAGGCGCCGATGCCGATGGTCGGGCAGGCCACGGCGTCGGTGATGGAGGCGGCCAGGGGCTCGACCACGCCCTCGATCACCAGCGCGAAGGCGCCGGCCTCGGCCACCGCGGCGGCGTCGGCTGCGATGCGGGCGTATTCCGCCTCGCCGCGCCCGCGCGCGCCGTAGCCGCCCAGGATGTTCACGGCCTGCGGGGTCAGGCCCACGTGGCCCATGACCGGGATGCCGCGGGCCGACAGGTAGGCGACGGTGGGCGCCATGCCCGATCCGCCTTCGAGCTTGACCGCGGCCGCGCCGGTTTCCTTCATGACGCGGGCGGCCGAGCGGAAGGCCTGCTCGGGGCTTTCCTCATAACTGCCGAACGGCATGTCCACCACGACCAGCGCGCGCCGCGCGCCGCGCACCACGGCGGTGCCGTGGGCGATCATCATGTCCAGCGTCACCGGCACGGTGGATGGCAGCCCGTAGATGGTCTGCGCCAGGCTGTCGCCCACCAGCAGGGCGTCGCAGTGCGGGTCCAGCAGTTCGGCCATGCGCGCCGTGTAGGCCGTCAGCATGACCAGCGGCTCCTGGCCCTTGCGGGCGCGGAACGCGGGAACGCTCATGCGGGGCGTGTTGGCGGTTGCCGCGGCGGCTGCCAGGGTGGCGGTCGTAGACATCGAAATTCTTCCTATCCAGAGTTGCAGTAGGTGTGTCGCAGCCGGCGACCGGGGGGCGCCGGCCTCTCCATCGTAGCGGAAGCCGGGCGATGGCAGCCGGGCGCTAATCTTTGCGGCAAAACGTAAATGATGGTGTGGGGCCGGCGCGCCCCGCAGGGCGGGCGGGTCCGCCGGGGCACGCCAAAGCGTTACATCTCGCCGGTTTCTTTCGCGTTTGCGCGGCCTTGCCTGCGTAGAATTCGCCACTCGTCAAGCTACTTGCGGCATGCACGCAACATTTTTTCATGGGTAGTTCCGGGTTCATTCCCCGCCTTTTGCGCTCGCGCCCGGTCACCAAGGGCTTGCGCTATCTGTATCGCTGCACGCAGCCCCGGGCCTGCCGGCACAACGCCGCGCTATGGCCTTTCGTGGCCGTGCAGCGCGCGGCCGACGGCAGGCTGAGCGGCTGCCGGCTGCGCGGCGTGCGAGGCCCGGCCACGATACCGCTGGAGCAGGCGGCGCGCGCCATCGACGGCGATGCGCACCTGATTCTGAGCGGTCCTTCGGTGGCCGACATCGATTACGCGCGCTGCAGCCTGGGCGCGGTCATGGGCGTGAACGGCTCGATCGCGCTGCGCCAGCGGCAGCCCGGACTGCGTTTCGATTATTACGCGATGCTGGACGCCGGCTTCGTGCGGCGCCGCCGCGAACTGGTGGCGCAGGTGCTGGCGCAGGACCTGACGCTGTTCGTCACGCCCGAGGTCTACCGCTGGATCGCGCTGCTGTTCGACCCAGCGACCGTGCGCTGCCGTATCGCGCTTTTCGAGGAAGTGCACCAGCGCGCCATGCAGCCGCGGGCGCGTCCCGAGGACCTGGAGGCCGGGCTGGCCGGCGATGCCGGCCTGCTGCTGTTCGACGCCCGCCATCCGGTGCACGCGCACGGATTCAGCCTGGACCCGCCGCGCGGCCTGTTCGGCGGCGGCACCGTGGCCTACACCGGGCTGCAGCTGCTGGCGTGGCTGGGAGCGAAAACCATATACCTGCACGGACTGGACCTGACGGCGGCGGCCGGCCCGCGCTTCTATGAAAGCGCCGCCACGCAACTGGCGACCGCGCTGGACCGCCAGTTCGACGGACACATCGAGCCCGCGTTCCGGCGCGCCGCCGGCGTGCTCGGCGCGCGCGGGATCAAGGTCTACAACCTGTCGCCCGCCAGCAGGCTGGGCGCGGACATATTCGAGAAACGCCACTGGAGCTGCCTGCTGCCCCGGACGGCGCAAACGCAACCCCTTATGGACGTGCAGCCATGAAGATTCTCTACACCAACTTCCATCAGGGCGACGGCGGCGGGCATACGACCTACGTGATGTCGCTGGCGCGCATCCTGTGCCATAAATCCCAGGTCGCTGTGGCCGCGCCGGCCAGCAGCCGCCTGCTGGCCGAGGCCGGCGCGCTGCCCGGCGTGCGCGCCATCGCGCTGGATTTCAAGGGCCGGCCGCTGGCGCTGCTCGGCGCGCTGCGCCGCCTGCGCGCGCTGCTGCGCGACGAGCGCTACGACGTGGTGCACGTCAACGGGTCGGCGGACCACCGGCTGTGCATGCTGGCGACCGTGGGCATGGGCGCGCGCCGCCCCTTCATCGTCTATACGCAGCACAACGACCGCAGCGCCAACAGCCTGGGCGCGCGCATCCGCGCCAAGTGGGGCACCAACCGCGTGATCTGCGTGTGCAGCCATACGTTTCGGCGCATGAAGCAGTCGGTGTTCCGCAACGAGGACCTGCGCGTGGTGCACAACGGCGTCGACACCGAAAAGTGCCGGCCCGCCACGCGCAACCAGGCGGCGCAGGCGCGCGACAGCCTGCTGCCCGCCAGCCTGCAGGGCAGGCTGGTGATAGGCAGCAACGCCGGCACCGCGTCCTACAAGAACTGGCTGGACATGGTGACCGCGGTTTCCATGCTGCCTGCCGTGCAGCGCGAGCAGGTGGCGATCCTGATCGCCGGCAAGCTGCCCGAAGCCGAGCAGATGCGGCGCGTCGAGGAGCTGGGCATGTCCGGGCAGGTGGTGTTCACCGGCCTGCTGGACGACGTGCGCCCGTTCCTGTCGGCGCTGGACGTGGGCTTCGTGCTGTCGTCGCGGCTGGAGACGATTTCGTTCGCCTGCCGCGAGATGATGGCCGCCGGCGTGCCGGTGATCGTCAGCGAGGTCGGCGGCCTGACCGAGAACGTCACCGACGGCCGCGACGGCTGGGTGGTGCCGCCGGCCGACGTGCCCAGCGTGGTCCAAGCCCTGTCGAGGATTCTGGCGAACCGGCAGCAGCTCGCCCGGATGGGCGAAGAGGCGCGCAGCACCGCCTTGAAGGAGTTTTCGCTGACGGCCTTCGTCGGCAAGACCGAGAGCGTCTACCGCGAAGGACGGACGCAGCAGGCCTACCGGCTGCGCCCGTCCTGAGGACCGCTACTCGCTGTACGTCTTGGTGCTGTAGAGGGCGGCCGGCAGCAGGTTCAGCACCGGCAGGCCGCTGACGGGGTCCTTGGCCTGGCGGTCGATGTAGGCCTGCAGCACGTCCGCGTCGAGCACGCCGATGTCCTGGCGGCGCTCGGCGGGCACGGCGGCCAGGGTCTTGTAGCCGTCGCCGCCGGTGGCGTTGAAACTCAGCACGAAGAGCTTGTAGCTGCGCCCGGCGTCCAGCGGCAGCCAGTTGCCGCTGGCCCGGTCCAGCACCTCGATGTTGGTCACGCGGCTGCCCTGGGCCTGGGCCGCGTTCACGTCCCAGCGCAGGCCGCCCGCGTACGGATACGGGCCGGTCGTTCCACCCGGACCGAATACCGCCTGCATGCCGTCTTCCAGCATGCTCTTGACCTCGGCGCCGGTGACGTCCAGGCGCCACAGCATATTGCCGAACGGCACCACCTCGATCACGTTGGCCGCGGTCACGCTGCCCAGCAGCGGCACGCGCACGCCGCCGCCGCTTTGCAGCGTAATGTCGGCGCCGCCGTAATCGGCGTTGGCCACTTCCAGGTAGGCCTGCGCCACCAGCTGCTGGATGTCGCCGCCGCGCAGGCTGACGTTGCCCAGCGCGTTGCAGGCGGCGCTGGAACGGCTGTAGTCGCGCGAGCCCGGGCCGCCCGGCACGCGGCGCGAGCACAGCTCCTGCGGCACCGTGGCGACCACGCTGGCGCTGAAGGCGTCGACCTTGGCCTTGAAGGGCTGCAGCACGGCCGCGGCCTGCGCGTCCGGTTCCTGCACGCGCAGGAAGCCGCTGGCCCGCAGGTCCGCCTGGATGGCGGCCGCGTCGGCGGCGTCGGGCGTCGCGCCCGCCACCTTGAACTCGCCGCCGACCAGCACGTGCGGCGTGCCGGCGCAGGCGGTCACGTCGCCGTCGGCGTCGAAACTCACCTTCAGTTCGCCGACCACCTGCGAGTATTCCCAGGCCTGCACCAGGCACACGCGCTTGCCGTCGCGGTCCTGCAGCACGGTGGGGTAGGCGCCGGCGGGCGAGCCCACGCCGTAGTCGGCCATGGCGTCGGGGCCGAGCAGGGTGTGGGAGTCGCCGCCCACCACCACGTCCACGCCGCTCAGGCGGGCGATGACCTGCCGGTCATAGGCGTAGCCGATATGGCTGAGCACCACGATCTTGTTCACGCCCTGCGCGCGCAAGGCGTCGATCTGCCGCTGGGCGGCGGCGGTCTCGTCGGAAAACAGCGTGCCGGGATCGGGGCTGGAGGATTGCTGGGTCTTGTTGGCGATGGTCAGGCCGACCAGCCCGATGGGCTGGCCGTCGCGCTGCAGCACGACCGAAGGCTGCACCATGCCCGGCGCGCGCGAGGGGTTGAGCGGCGAGTCCGCGCCGAAGGTGACGTTGGCGCTCAATACCGGCGTCTGGCAGGCGCCCGCGTGCAGCAGCTCGACGAAGCGCTTCAGGCCGGCGTCGCCCTTGTCGAATTCGTGGTTGCCCAGGCTCATCGCATCGAAGCACACCGTGTTCATCAGCGCGGCGTCGGCCTCGCCCGGCTCGCCGGCGCGGTTGAAGTAGAGGGTGCCGGTGGTGGCGTCGCCGGCGTGCAGCTTGAGCACGTTGGCCGACTGCGCGGCCAGCGCGTTCATGGCGCCGGTGACGCGGGCGAAGCCGCCGGCCTCGGCGCTTACCGACACCGGCGCGCCGTCGGCCGCCTTGAGCTTGAGCGTCTTGTTCCTGCCGTCCAGCGTGGAGTGATGGTCGTTGATGTGCAGGATGGTCAATTCCATCGGGCGGGCCGGCGCCGGCTGCTCGGGTGCGGGCTGTTCCGGCGCGGGCTGTTCGGGGGCGGGCGTGTCGTCGCCGTCGTCGCCGCCGCAGCCGGCCAGCAGCGCCAGCGTGCTCAGCATGACGGCCCCGGCGTTCCTCTTCCATGTGCTCATTCGAGTGCATCCCTCTGTCGTTGTCGGAGGGCGCATGGTCGCGGCTCAAGATGACGCCGAAATGAATGACAGGCCTGTCATGAAACGCCACGGGCCCGGCGCGATGCGTGCCGGGCCCGTGGTGCCGCCGGGTGCGGCGGAAGGACGCGGATCAGTAGTGGATCACCGTGCGGATCGACTTGCCTTCATGCATCAGGTCGAAGGCCTCGTTGATGCGCTCCAGCGGCAGCGTGTGGGTGACGAACGGGTCCAGGTCGATCTTGCCGCTCATGGCGTCTTCCACCATGCCGGGCAGCTGCGTGCGGCCCTTGACGCCGCCGAAGGCCGAGCCGCGCCAGACGCGGCCGGTCACCAGCTGGAACGGGCGGGTGCTGATCTCCTGGCCCGCGCCGGCCACGCCGATGATGATGCTCTCGCCCCAGCCCTTGTGGCAGCATTCGAGCGCGGCGCGCATGACCTGCACGTTGCCGATGCACTCGAACGAGAAGTCCACGCCGCCGTCCGTCATCTCGACGATGACGTCCTGGATCGGCTTGTCGTGGTCCTTGGGGTTGACGCAGTCGGTCGCGCCCATGGCGCTGGCCAGGATGAACTTGTTCGGATTGGTGTCGACGGCGATGATGCGCCCGGCCTTGGCCTGCACCGCGCCCTGGATCACGGCCAGGCCGATGCCGCCCAGGCCGAACACGGCCACGGTGTCGCCTTCCTTGACCTTGGCGGTGTTGTGCACGGCGCCCAGGCCGGTGGTGACGCCGCAGCCCAGCAGGCACACCTTTTCGTGCGGGGCGGCCGGGTTGATCTTGGCCAGCGAGATCTCGTTGACCACGGTGTATTCGCTGAAGGTCGAGCAGCCCATGTAGTGGTACAGCGGCTTGCCTTCGTAGCTGAAGCGCGAGGTGCCGTCGGGCATCACGCCCTTGCCTTGGGTGGCGCGCACCTTCTGGCACAGATTGGTCTTGCCCGACAGGCAGAACTTGCACTCGCGGCATTCGGCCGTGTAGAGCGGGATGACGTGGTCGCCGGGCTTGAGCGACGTGACGCCTTCGCCCACCTCGACCACGACGCCGGCGCCTTCATGGCCCAGCACCGCCGGAAACAGGCCCTCGGGGTCGTCGCCGCTGAGCGTGAAGGCGTCGGTATGGCAGACGCCGGTGTGGGTGATCTGCACCAGCACCTCGCCGCGCTGCGGGGGCGCGACGTCGATTTCAACGATTTCCAGCGGCTTGCCGGGTCCGAATGCGACTGCTGCGCGTGATTTCATAGTTTGCTCCACGAGTGCCTGGCGGCGTTATTTCAAATACGAACGGACGAGCCGCATCAACAGGTCGATCTCCGCTTCGGGTTCGGCCTGGGCCTGGCGCGGGCCGCCCTGGGCGGACTGCAGGAAGGTTTCCCGGAGGTGGCTCTCCAGCACCTCGGCCATCAGGCCGGTGGCGGCGCCGCGCAGGGCGGCCAGCTGCTGCAGCAGCGCGCCGCATTCCGTGCCTTCGTTGACGGCGCGCTCGAGCGCCAGCGCCTGCCCCTGGATACGGCGCAGGCGGGTCACGACGCGTTTCTTTTCTTCCGGGGAATGGGGCACGGCGGGCTCCGATAAATACAGGGGGGGAGTATACGCAAGGCGCGCGCCTGCGTCCAGGCAGGCGGCATTTCATCTATACCTGTCTATACTTTATTCCCATCCGCAGAACAACCGCACAGGACGACTCTTGGCCTCCTCTCCCCCCAGCCTGCCGGCGCAGGCCGACGCCCCGCCCGCGCCGCTCTACGCCCAGGTCAAGCAGATGATCGCGCAGCAGATCCGCAGCGGCGCATGGCCGGCCCATCACCGCGTGCCGTCGGAGGCCGAGCTGGTGGACGAACTGGGCTACAGCCGCATGACCATCAACCGGGCGCTGCGCGAACTGACCGCGGAAGGCCTGCTGGTGCGCATGCAGGGCGTGGGGACTTTCGTGGCCCAGCCGAAGGCGCGTTCGGCGCTGTTCGCGGTCAACAACATCGCCGACGAGATCGCCGCCCGCAACCACCGGCACCACAGCCGGGTGCTGCGCCTGGCCGAAGAGCCGGCCGAGGGCGAGCAGGCGCTGGCGCTGGACATCCGTCCGGGACAGCCGGTGTTCCATTCCATCATCGTGCACTACGAGGACGACCTGCCGATCCAGCTGGAGGACCGCTACGTCAGCGTCAAGCTCGCGCCCGGCTACCTGCAGCAGGATTTCACGCAGAGCACGCCCTATGAATACCTGACCCGCGTGGCGCCGCTGACCGAAGGCGAGCACATCGTCGAGGCCATCCTGGCGCGGCCGCGCGAATGCCAGCTGCTGCAGATCGAGCGCGGCGAACCCTGCCTGCTGATCCGCCGCCGCACGTGGTCGGGCGGGCGCCCGGTGACCCTGGCGCGGCTGATCCATCCGGGGTCGCGCCATCGGCTGGAAGGGAAGTTCACGACCTGAGTGTTTGGGGGCAGATGGGTTACGCGCGTTCGACAGTCGCGTTCTTGTGATGATGGCGGCGCGCTGCACCCATCCTACGGGACATGACGAATGCCGTAGGATGGGTGCAGCGCGAGCGTCCTTGAGCAAGAACTCAAATATCCAGCGCGCGTAACCCATCTTGCAGCACACCACGACATCCATCCAACTTGTATATACAATCATAGTCATCCCCCCGACGCCAGGAGTTCATGCATGGACCTGCAAATCCCCCCCGGCTGCCTGACGCTTGCGGATCTGCGGCGCGTCTACCAGGAGCCGGTGCGCGTGGCGCTGCATCCCGAGGCCGACGCGCCCATCGAGGCCAGCGTCGCCTGCGTCGAGCGCATCGTGGCGCAGGGGCGCACGGCCTACGGCATCAACACCGGTTTCGGCCTGCTGGCCAGCACCCGCATCGCGCCCCACGACCTGGAGGCCTTGCAGCGTTCGCTGGTGCTGTCGCATGCGGCCGGCGTGGGCGAGGCGCTGGACGACGCCATGGTGCGGCTCATCATGGTGCTGAAGATCAACAGCCTGGCGCGGGGCTATTCCGGCATCCGGCGCAAGGTGATCGACCATCTTATCGCGCTGGTCAACGCCGGCGTCTATCCGCATATTCCGCTCAAGGGCTCGGTGGGCGCCTCGGGCGACCTGGCGCCGCTGGCGCATATGTCGCTGCTGCTGCTGGGCGAGAGCAAGGCGCGCTGCGACGGCGCGTGGCTGCCGGCGCGCCAGGCTCTGGCCCGCGCCGGGCTGGAGCCCCTGACACTGGCGGCCAAGGAGGGGCTGGCGCTGCTCAACGGCACGCAGGTGTCGACGGCGTACGCCTTGCGCGGCCTGTTCGAGGCCGAAGACCTGCTGGCCGCGGCGCTGGTTTGCGGCAGCCTCAGCGTGGAGGCCATGCTGGGCTCGCGCGCGCCGTTCGACGCCCGCATCCACGACGCGCGCGGCCAGCCCGGCCAGATCGACGTGGCCGCCGTCTACCGTGAGCTGCTGACCGAGGACAGCGAGGTGGGCCATTCGCACGCCAATTGCGGCAAGGTGCAGGACCCTTATTCGCTGCGCTGCCAGCCGCAGGTCATGGGCGCCTGCCTGACGCAGATACGGCAGGTGGCGCAGGTGCTGGAGATCGAAGCCAACGCGGTGTCGGACAACCCGCTGGTGTTCGCGCAAGACGACGAGGTGATATCGGGCGGCAATTTTCACGCCGAGCCGGTGGCGCTGGCGGCCGACAACCTGGCGCTGGCGCTGGCCGAGATCGGCGCGCTGTCGGAGCGCCGCATTTCGCTGATGATGGACATGCACATGTCGCAGCTGCCGCCTTTTCTGGTGAGCAATGGCGGCGTCAATTCGGGCTTCATGATCGCCCAGGTGACGGCGGCCGCGCTGGCCAGCGACAACAAGGCATTGGCGCATCCGGCCAGCGTCGACAGCCTGCCCACCTCCGCCAACCAGGAGGACCATGTCTCGATGGCGCCCAACGCCGGCAAGCGCCTGTGGCCCATGGCCGAAAACGTGCGCGACATCCTGGCGATCGAATGGCTGGGCGCCTGCCAGGGCCTGGATTTCCGCGCGGGCCTGAAG
Source organism: Achromobacter sp. SX5 (assembly GCF_056711425.1). Classification (NCBI taxonomy): domain Bacteria; kingdom Pseudomonadati; phylum Pseudomonadota; class Betaproteobacteria; order Burkholderiales; family Alcaligenaceae; genus Achromobacter; species Achromobacter sp. SX5. The sequence continues at coordinate 297,611 of NZ_CM160041.1, forward strand.
ACGTCGCCACGGCTGGAGCAGGCCCGCGCCTTGCTGCGCGGGCGCGTCGCCCACTACGAGCGCGACCGCTTTTTCGCGCCCGACATCGCCGCGGCCAGCGAACTCATCGCGGCGCGCGGCCTGACGGCGCTGATGCCGGCCGGGCTGCTGCCCAGCGTATGCGCGCAGGCATGAAAGAGGAGGACGCGATGAGACAGGTCTGGCGCAATTGCCACGCGGCGACGATGGCGGACGGCAGCTATTGCGCGATCGAGCGCGCCGCCATCGTGACCCGCGGCGAACGCATCGAATGGATCGGCCCCGAGGCCGCGCTGCCGCCGGCCGAAGGCGCCGCGGTCCACGATCTGCGCGGCGCCTGGGTCACGCCCGGGCTGATCGACTGCCATACGCATCTGGTGTTCGGCGGCGACCGCAGCCGCGAATTCGAGCAGCGCCTGCAGGGCGTGGACTACGCCAGCATCGCCGCGCAGGGCGGCGGCATCGCCAGCACCGTGCGCGCCACGCGGGCGGCCAGCGAGGACGAACTGTATGCCGGCGCGCGCCGGCGCGCGCTGCAGCTGCTGCGCGACGGCGTGACCACGCTGGAAATCAAATCGGGATACGGGCTGGATCTGCCCAACGAGCGCAAGATGCTCAGGGTCGCGCGGCGCCTGGGGCAGGCCCTGCCGCTCACCGTGCGCGCCACGCTGCTGGCCGCGCATGCGCTGCCGCCCGAATACGCCGGGCGCGCCGACGATTACATCGAGGAGGTGTCGCGCCGCATGCTGCCGGCGCTGGCGGCCGAAGGGCTGGCCGACGCGGTGGACGCGTTCTGCGAGCACCTGGCTTTTTCGCCGGCGCAGGTCGAACGGGTATTCCGGGCCGCGCGCGACCATGGCCTGCCGGTCAAGCTGCATGCCGAGCAGCTGTCGTCGCTGCATGGCGCCGCGCTGGCGGCGCGCTATGGCGCGTTGTCGGCCGACCATCTGGAATACCTGACCGAGAGCGACGTGCTGGCGATGGCGCAGGCCGGCACCGTGGCGGTGCTGCTGCCCGGCGCGTTCTATGCGCTGCGGGAAACGCAGGCGCCGCCGGTTGATCTGCTGCGCCGCCACGGCGTGCCCGTCGCGATCTCCAGCGACCTGAACCCCGGCACCTCGCCCGCGCTGTCGCTGCGGCTGATGCTGAGCATGGCCTGCACCCTGTTCCGCCTGACGCCCGAGGAGGCGCTGGCCGGCGCCACCGTGCACGCCGCCAGGGCGCTGGGCCTGCAGGACACGCATGGCGCGCTCCAGCCCGGCAAGATGGCGGACTTCGTCGCCTGGGAGGTGTCGCATCCGGCCGAGCTGGCCTACTGGATCGGCGGCGACCTGCCCAAGCGCATCGTCCGCCACGCCCGCGAGGTGGACGTGGCTCAGGCCGCCAGCGCCGCGTAGGCCTGGCCGGCGGCCGGGACCTGCACGGGCAGCCGGAACGCGCTTACCGCGCTTTGCAGGCGTTGCGCCTGGGCCTCCAGCGAGGCTGCGGCGGCGGCCGCCTGTTCGACCAGCGCCGCGTTCTGCTGCGTCACGTGGTCCATCTGCGTCAGCGCCGTGTTCACCTGGCCGATGCCGGCCGCCTGTTCATGCGAGGCGCCGGCGATGTCGCTGACCAGCACGGTCAGGCGTTCGATGGTCCGCAGGATGTCTTCCATCGTGCGGCCCGCCGTTTCCACCTGGGCCGAGCCGGCCTGCACCGTGGCGCCGGAGGCGTCGAGCAGCTGCTTGATTTCCTTGGCCGCGCCCGCGCTGCGCTGCGCCAGCGAGCGGACTTCGGCCGCGACCACCGCGAAGCCCTTGCCCTCCGCGCCCGCGCGCGCCGCCTCCACCGCCGCGTTCAGCGCCAGGATGTTGGTCTGGAACGCGATGCCGTCGATGACGCCGACGATGTCCTCGATGCGCCCGGCGTCCTGGGAGATCTCGCGCATGGTCGCCACCGCCTGCCGCACCGCCTCCGCGCCGCGCCCGACCACCTCGCTGGCCTCGGCGGCCATGCGGTTGGCCTGCTGCGCGTTGTCGGCGTTGCTGGTGACGGTGGACAGCAGCTGCTCCATGCTGGCGGCGGTCTGCTCCAGCGAGGCCGCCTGCTGTTCGGTGCGGCTGGACAGGTGCTGGTTGCCGGCGGCGATTTCGCTGGAGCCCGTATTGATTTCGACCACGCCGTCGCGGACCGCGCGCACGGTGCGCGCCAGGCTGTCCTGCATGTCGCGGATGTACGGAATGATCTGGCCCACGCAATTGCCGCCGAACAGCGGTATGGGGGCGGTCAGGTCGCCGTCGGCGATGCGGCGGAAGTGCGCCCGGATGTCTTCCAGCGGCCGCTTGACGAAGGCCACCACATAACGGTCGCCGAGCACGAGCAGCAGCAGACAGACGCCCAGCACCGCGCCCATGCCGGTATAGGCCATCTGGCGCCTGGCCGCGGCTTCCTGCAGCAGTTGCGCCTCGTGCTCCCTGGCGTAGGCGCCATAGGTTTCGATGCTCTCGGCATAGGCCCGGCTGGCCGCGGCCACGTCGCCGTCGGCCTGGCGGCGGGCCTGCGCGATGTCGCCGGCGGCCAGCTGCTGGCGTTGCGCGGCGAGGGCGCGGCCGACCACGGCTTCGTAGCCGGCCTGCAGCGCGGTCAGCAGGGCGGCGGGCGTGTCTGTCCTGGCCTGTTCCATGAACGCCGCCTGCTGCCTGCCGGCTTCGCCGAGCGCGGCGTCGACCAGGCGCGCGTCTTCGTCGGCGTGGGCGGACCCGCCTTCGCCCAGGTCCTGCAGCTGATGGGCCAGGCCCAGCCGCGCGGCCGCGATGCGGTCGTTGATGCGGGACAGCGCCGTGACGTCCTGCAGGAGCGCGTTGCTGGCGCCCAGCGCCTGTCCGGCGTGGCGCAGTCCGTTGATGCTGATGGCCGACAGGCCGGCAAGCAGGACGCTGATCGCGAGCAGGGCGCTCAGGATCATGCGGCGGATCGTGATATCTCTCAGAAACCTTTTCATGTGTCGTTCCCAGGTACGGCAAGGAGGCTGCTGACCCGGCAACGGCAAGGCGTCATCAGATATTTAGGCGCTGTTTCATAATTTACGTATGTGTCGATTTAATGCGCAAATAGCAGCAAGATCGCGAAACATTATTGCGAGTTAGCGTGTTTTGGCGCGGATTCGGCATCGAGGTCCGGCGCGCTGAACCGCAGCCGCGAGAAGCTGGCGATGCTGGCCAGCGCGGCGCACAAGGCGCCCAGCCAGAGCGCGATGACGGCGCCCCGCGCGCCCGAGATATTGAAACAGGCCGCCACCAGCGCCGCGCCCGAGGCCTGGCCCAGCAGGCGCACGGTGCCGATCATGCCGCTGGCGCCGCCGGCCCGCGACGCCGGCGCCGACATCATGATGGCGCGCAGGTTGGGCGACTGGAAGAAGCCGAATCCGGCGCCGCACAAGGCCATGCGCCAGGCGATGTCCCACACTGGCGGGTCGGGCGGCATCAGGGCCAGCAGCGCCAGGCCCGGCGCCATCAGCGCCAGCCCCACGCCGCCCAGCACGCCGGCGGGATAGCGGTCGGACAGCCGCCCCGCGATGGGCGCCATCAGGGCCACCACCACCGGCCAGGGCGTGATCAGGAAACCCGTCTCCACCTGGGTGTAGCCCAGCGTGGTCTGCAGCAGGAAGGGCAGGGACACGAAGGCCAGCGCCTGGGCCGCGAAGGCGCAGACGGCGGTGGCGGCCGACAGCGCGAACAGCGGCCGGCGCAGCAGGTCCACGGCCAGGATGGGGGCGGGGTGGCCCGCCTGCCGCCACATTAGCAGGGCCAGGCTGGCGGCCGAGACGCCCCATTCCAGCGCCACCCGCGCGGGCGCTGCGCCTTGCGCCAGTTCATTGACGCCCAGCACGAACAGGCCGAGCGTCAGCGCGCACAAGAGCGCGGCCAGGCCGTCGAAGCCGTGGCGCGCGCGGGTGGTGCCCGGCAGGCCGCGCAGGCCCAGCACCGTGCACAGGATGCCGACGGGCACGCTGATCAGGAACAGCCAGTGCCAGGAGCCCAGCAGCAGGATGGCCGAGGCCACCGTGGGGCCGGCCGCGAAGGACAGGCCCACCACCATGGCGTTCAGGCCCAGGCCGCGGCCCAGCAGGTGCGAGGGATAGATGAAGCGCAGCAGCGCGCCATTGACGCTCATCACGCCGGCCGCGCCCAGGCCCTGCAGCACGCGCGAGGCCACCAGGGCCGGCAGCGACGGCGCCAGCCCGCTGGTCAGCGCGGTCAGCGTGTAGACCGCCAGGCCCACCATGAAGACGCGGCGGTGGCCCAGGATCTCGCCCAGCGCCGCGGCGGGCAGCAGGCCCGCCACCATGGCCAGCTGATAGCCGCTGACCACCCAGATGGAGGCCGCGTCGCTGGCGCCCAGGTCGCGGGCGATGGTGGGCAGCGCGGTATTGGAGATGACGGTGTCCAGGCTGGTCATGCACAGCGCCAGCATGACGGCCAGCAGCGCGCCCAGGCGCTCCGAGGCAGGCAGGCCGACGCCGGCGGGATAGACGGTGTTGCGAGAGAAGGTGAGCATGTGCCGGCTACAGGGATTCGGGGTCGCGGCGCAGCGAGAAGCCCTGCGCCTCGTTCATGGCCAGATAGCTGATGCTGCGCGACACCACCGGCGGCTTGTCGCCGGCGTGCAGCGCGCGCACCTTGTCCAGCACCATCTTGTCGGCCAGCGTCATGCGGTCGGTCATGCGCAGGTACTGCATCCAGCTTTCCACCAGGAACGCCTCGCGCCAGACGCCGTCGCGCTCCAGGTCGCGAAACAGCTGCCATTGCTGCGCGCCGTTGCGCAGCCGCATGAGGCGCAAGGGGCGCGCGGCCTGGATCAGCTCCGACAGCCGCTCGCGCGGGATCTGGTATTCAACCGTGACCAGCACGGCGCCGTGCTGGGTGTTGAAGCCGGCCGCGGCCAGCGCCGGCTCGGTATTGTCGGCGCGCACCAGCGTCTGGGCGTCGACCTGCTCGGGCAGGCGCGACCGGTACAGCAGCGCCACGGTGATGCCCAGCATGATGCCGGCGGCCGCCAGCGCGCCCGAGACGCCCATGGTCTCGGCGAAGTGGCCCCACATGAACGAGCCCGCAGCCAGCCCGCCGAAGATGGCCGTCTGGTACAGCGCCAGCGCGCGCGCCTTGACCCAGTCGGGCACCAGCATCTGCACGGTGGTGTTGTAGGTGGCCAGCACGCCGATCCAGCAGCTGCCCGACAGCAGCAGGGCCGGAAACGCGATCCACAGCGTATCGGCCAGCCCCAGCGCCAGCAGGCAGGCGGCCAGCAGCCCGGCGGCGACGCTGACCAGGCCGCTGGCGCCCCAGGCCGCCTGGATGCGCCGCACCACGGCGCTGCCGAGAATGGCGCCCAGCCCCAGCGCGCCCAGCATGTAGCCGTACAGCAGCGCGCTGCCGCCCTCGTGTTCGTGCGCCAGCAGCGGCAGCAGCGCCCACAGCGCGCTGGCCGACAGGCCGAACGCGAACGAGCGCAGCATCACCACCCGGGTCACGGTGGAGTGCTGGGTATAGCGCAGCGCCGCCACCACGCCTTCGAAGATGCCCTCGGGCGGCAGCCGGCGTTCGGGCAGGTCGCGCTTCCAGCGCCAGATCGCCCAGATCAGCCCGCCGAAACAGAAGCAGTTCAGCAGGAACACCCAGGGCGCGCCCAGCGCGCCCAGCAGCAGCCCGCCCACGGCGGGTCCGACCGCGCGCGCCACGTTGAAGTTGACGCTGTTGAGCAGCACGGCGCTGCCGACGTGGGCGCGCGGCACCTGTTCGCCCACGGCGGCCTGCCAGGCAGGGGTGATGATGGCGCTGCCGATGGCGATGCAGAAGACCGACGCGATCAGGGTGATGGGATGCAGCAGCCCGGCGAAGGCCAGCACGGTGATGAACACGCCGCCGGCCAGCTCCAGCAGCATGCCGGCCAGCATGACCTTGCGCCGGTCGTAGTTGTCGGCCAGCACGCCGGTCACGATGGACAGCGCCACCAGCGGAAAGGCGGCGGCCACCTGGATCATCGCCACCATCAGCGGGCTGCTCTGCTCGGTGGTGATGATCCAGGCCGCGGCGACGGACTGCGCCCAGGTGCCCAGGTTGGCGAAGAGGTTGGCGATCCAGATGATGCGGAACGCCGGAAAGGCGAAGGGGGAAAGCGTGCTGACTTTCAGTACGGGCGCGGGCGGCGCGTCAGCGGGCAGATCGTTCGTGGCTGAAACGGGTTGCAGCATGGGAATGGGGGCGGGGCGCCTTCAGGGCGCCCCGGCGAGCGGTCCGGGTCGGGTAATGGTACGCCGAAGCGGATGGCAGGTGGGCCGGCCCGCCCGTCCCTCAAGGTTTGGCCGCCGCGGGCGGATAAGCCTGGTTCAGGTACTCCACGATCAACGGCACCTGGTCGGGCGGTATCGGGGCGCCGTAGGTGCCCACCATCTTCTTGACCTCGGCCTCCCAGAAGCCCAGCGGCATGGGCGGCTGCGAGGACACGTAGTCCACGGAATGGCACATCAGGCACAGCGACGCGGCCTGGGCGCCGGCGCCGGTGCCGGGATGCAGCTTGGCGGTTTCCTGGGGCAGCTTGATTTCCAGGGCCTGGGCGGCAGGGGCCAGGCAGGCGGCGGCCAGCGCAAGCGCCGGCGCGCAACGACGGAATTGGCGGATCATGGCGGGCTCCTCAGGCGGCGGTGACGCGTACGGTTTCGACCACGTTGCGCATGTAGCCGGCCGGGTTCCACAGCGCCTCCAGCGGCTGCGTGTCGCCGGCCATGTTGGTGGCGCGCACCTTCAGCTCGTAGTCGCCGGCGGCCTCGGGCGTGAAGTCGGCATGCCATTCGCGGAACGAATAGCGGCCCAGGTCCTTGCCCAGCGTGGCGGCGCGCCAGGTCTTGCCGCCGTCGGACGAGAACTGCACCTCGCGGATGCCTTTGCCGCCGTCGAAGGCGATGCCGCGCACCTGCACGCGCTTGCCGCGGACGACGCGCGCGCCTTCGGACAGGCTGGTGATGAAGCTGCGCACGTTGTAGCGGCCGATGGGACGCGTTTTCTCCGGCGCCTTGCCCGGCGGCGTGCAGGCGCAATCGTTGTCGGGAATGCGGTAGGCCTTCTGCATCCAGAAGCCGTCGAACTCTTTGTCCAGCACCTTGATGTCGGCCAGGTGCTTGACCCAGTAGGTGCCGTAATACCCCGGCACCACCAGCCGCACCGGGTAGCCGTTGAGCATGGGCAGGTCGGCGCCGTTCATGGAGTAGGCCAGCATGACCTCGCCGTCCATCGCATGGGCGGTGTCCAGCGCCTTCACGAATTCCGGCGTGCCGGGCAGCACCGGGCGGTCCATGCCCTCGAACGTGACCTGGCGCGCTTCGGCGCGGATGCCGGCTTTTTCGAGCACGCGCTTGAGCGGGATGCCCAGCCAGCGAGCGTTGCCCATGGCGCCGTTGCCCGACTGCCCGCCGCCGACCCGCGGCGAGAAAAAGCCGCGGCTGTTGCCCGAGCACTGGGTCACGGCCACCAGCTCCACCGGCTTGCCGAAGTGCTGCTTCAGGTCGGACAGCGACAGCTCCAGCGGCTTGTCCACCAGCCCGCTGACCTTGATGCGGTAGGTGTTCAGGTCGATCGTGGTTGGGATGTTGCCCAGGTGGTAGCGCACGAAGAACGCATCGTTGGGCGTGAGGAGGTTCTCGTCGAAGACGGAGAACGGCGTTTCCAGTTGCGGCGGACGCGAGGTCTGGCGGATCAGGGGGCGCTTTTGCGGGTAGGCGATCAAGTCGCGCTCGCCGTTGGCGAAGGGCAGCGTGACGGTGGCGGGCGCCGCCAGGCTGGTCAGCGTATGGCCGGCCAGCGTGCTGCTGGCGCCCAAAGTACAGGCCTGGCGCAGAAAGCGCCGGCGCGCATTCGGATCGAATGTGCTCATCTTCTGGTCTCCTCTTTCTTATTGGACGCCCTGCGCGGCGGCGTACAGGGATTGAGACTACGCCCGGCGGGCTGACAAGTGCGTTAATTGTTGCATCGCCCGTTTCAAAATCCGGGATTTCCGCTCGGACGGCCCGCCAAACAAAAAGCCCCCAGCAAGGGGGCTCTGTGCGTGGGCTGCGGGAAGACGGATCAGCCGGCCTGGCAGACCGTCGCGTCGCCGCGGGCGGAACCGTCGCGCCGGCTTGCGGTTTCGCGCAGCGGCTGCAGGCGGGCGTTGCGAAACGGCGCGAAGCATTCGGCCCAGGACGAGGGCAACAGGGGCGTGGCATGGCGCACGGCGTCGCGGCGGGCGTAGTGGCTCAGCAGCTGCTGGCCGATGGGGGCGTCTCCCAGAGGATGGCGGGTGTTCATGGTATTTCCGTATTGCATTGAAAGTGTATTCAGTGTACCAGCATCGACCCCGATGCGCCAGCCCCGCCAAGCGTCCAAGTGCTTGATTTAAATAAGACTGTCCCTGTTTATCCCTGATGGACCTCGGGATTGCCCTAGGCCCTCAAAATAGTAGATGGTATACAATGTTCATCATGCCCAGGCCGGACCGGCCTGGAATCCTCCCTACTGGACCTTGGAGCGCGCCATGGCTGAACTGATGAACCGAGATGAATTCCGCACCGCGTTGGAAAACGCGATCAAGGGCAAGAGCGCCAACGCCTCGCCGTTTTCTATCGCCTGGGCCGAGGGCAAGCTCAGCCGCCAGCATCTGCAGCGCTGGGCCGAGAACCACTACCACTACGTGGGGCCGTTCGCCGACTACCTGGGCTATCTGTACGCGCGCACGCCGGACTCGTACACCGAGGCCAAGGACTTCCTGCTGGCCAATATGTATGAAGAGGAAATCGGCGGAGACCGCCACACGGACCTGCTGATCCGTTTCGCCGAAGCCTGCGGCACCACCCGCGAGCGCGTGGTCGACCCCGACAACATGTCGCCCACCACCCGCGCGCTGCAAAGCTGGTGCTACGCCGTGGCCATGCGCGAAGACCCCATCGTGGCGGTGGCCGGGCTGGTGGTCGGCCTCGAATCGCAGGTGCCCTCCATCTACCGCAAGCAGACGCCGACGCTGCGCGAGAAATACGGCTTCACCGACGAGGAAGTGGAGTTCTTCGACCTGCACATCGTGTCCGACGAAATCCACGGCGAGCGCGGCTACCAGATCGTGCTGGAGCACGCCAACACGGTGGAGCTGCAGCAGCGCTGCCTGAAGATCTGCGAGATCGGCGCGCAGATGCGGCTGCTCTACACCACGGCGCTCTACACGGACTACGTGCAGAACGACATCGCCCTGCCCGAACTGGGCCTGGCCGCCTGAGACAGCAACGCAGGCCGTCCGGCTTCGCGCCGGACGGCGAGAGAAGAGCGCAGGGGATCAGAGCACCATGCCTACAGTCGTGTTTCATAAAGGCGGCCAGACCTACACCGAGGTGGTGAAGGAAAACACCAACCTGGTGGTGCGGGCCGGCATCAAGCAGTTTCCGTATCCGCATCTGCGCTACGAATGCGGCATGGGCAAGTGCGCCAAGTGCGCCTGCCGCGTGCTGGCCGGGGCCGAGCAGCTGCCGCCGGTGAACTGGAAGGAAAAAAAACAGCTCGGCGAGCGCGTCGAGCAGGGCTACCGGCTGGCCTGCCAGCTCTGGCTCAACAGCGACATCGAGCTGACCCAGGACGTGGAGGCGTAGCGGCGATGGAACCGGCATATGTCATCCTGACCTCCAAGCCCGGCGTGTTCCGCACCGAGGCCGGCGAGGACGTGGAGATCATCGAAACCTACGACTACCGGTTCTACGGCCGCGCGCTGGCCGAGTACCGCATCGCGCGGCTGCGCGGCGAGACCCGGCTGACCGTGACCGAAGAGACCCCGCCGTACGTGGTCAACCGCGTGCCTTCCAAGTTCCTCGAAAAATTTGCGTCGGTGGAAGCGGCGCGCAAGGAGCTGTCGCACCTCACGCGCTTCGGCAGCATGCAATCGACCCTGACGCTGCGCAGCGGCGCCGTCCCTGCGGAGCAATGAAACCCATGGTCCAGATCACATTCATTTCCAATGGCGGCAAGGTCGCCACGGCGCCCGAGAACAGCAACCTGCTGCGGGTGTCGCTCAAGGAAAAAGGCGGCATCCCGTTCAAGTGCGGGGGCGGGCTGTGCGGCACCTGCAAGTGCCGGATCGAAGAGGGCCTGGAAAATACCGACGCCATCAAGCCCAAGGAGCGCAAGCACCTGCGGCCGGAGGATTTCGAGGCCGGCTACCGCATGGCCTGCCAGACCTTCGTCAACGGCGACATCAAGGTGTCCTGGGTGATCCAGAACGGCAAGGGCGTGGTGGTGGGCGCGCCCGCCGACCCGGTGCAGGCGCAGGCCTGAACGAACCCCCGAGGCCCGGCCTACGCCACCGAGGCGTGCTGGGCCTGCTGCGCTTCGGTGTAGGCGCGGGCGGCGTTGTGCACGTGCTGGCTGGCCAGCAGAGCGGCCAGGTCGCCGTTGCCGGCGATGACGGCGTTCAGGATCTGCGAGTGCTCGTCCCAGTTCTGCTTGGCGCGCAGCATGTTGCTGGGCGCGAACAGCAGCGCCGTGCGGTCGCGCAGCGAGCGCATCAGGTCGGTCAGCACCACGTTGCCGCCGATGGTGGCCAGCATTTCGTGGAACTGCGAATTCAGCGCCAGGAACTTGTCCAGCTGCTCGCTGCGCGCGGCCTCGGTGCCTTCGCGCAGAAAGGCCTGCAGGCGCTCGACGGTTTTTTCGTCGCGGCGCTGGGCCGCCAGCTTGGCGTTCAGCCCTTCCAGCGTGGCGCGCACTTCCACCATGTCGTAGGCGACGGCGTCGGACAGCACCGACACGGACGCGCCGCGGCGCGGCTCGATGGTGACCAGGCCTTCGGCGGCCAGCGCGCGCAGCGCCTCGCGCACCGGGATGCGCGAAACGCCCATTTCCTCGGACAGGCGTCCTTCGACCAGGCGGTCGCCCGGCGTGAATTCGCCGCTCAGGATGCGTTCGCGCAGTTTGTCGCGGATGACGGCGAACAATTGCGGGTGCTGCTCGCCGATCTTCAGCGAAGCGGAATGCTGCGTGGCGGGAGTAGTGGTCATGGCGAGCAGGTTTTGCGTAATGGATACAGTCTCCATTGTATTACCGGACGTGACGGGCGACAGGCCCTCAGCCGCCCCAGAAGGCCTTTACCAGCACCCCCAGCGCGCCGATGGCGCACACCGCCAGCAGCACGCCGCGCACCGCGCGCGGCGGCAGCCGGTTACGCAGCCGGTTGGAGACCGCAAACCCGGCCAGCAGAAACGGCGCCAGGCTGAGCGCCAGCCCGGCGTGGTAACCCGTATAGCGCTTGGCCAGCGCCAGCATGGCCAGCGAAAACAGAGATCCCAGGAACAGCACCATGCCCAGCGTGGCGCGCAGGCGCGGCGGCGCCGCGTGCTGCATGACGATGGCCAGCGGCGGCGCGCCGACCGAAGTCATGGTGCCCATCAGCCCCGAGGCGACGCCCGCGCCGGAGACGCGCCGCGGGGTCGCGCTGAAGCGCAGGCCGGCCGCGCTGAGCGCCACGGCGGCCAGGATCAGCACGGCGAACAGCACCCCCAGCGCCTGCGGGGCGAAGCGCGTCATGGCGTAGACGGCGATCAGCGTGCCCACCGCCCGCCCGGCCAGGGCATAGGAAACCGAGGGCCAGTCGATGGCCGCGCGTTCGCGCAGCGCGGTCAGCAGCGAGATGAAGCCGCCCAGGGTCAGCAGCGGACCGGGGGCGAGCTGGGGGAAGAACATGGCCGCCACGGGGGCGGCGAACATGGCGAAGCCCACGCCGCCCACGCCCTGCGCGATCGCGGCGCCGAATACGACGACGGCCATGGTGGCGTACTGCAGAAGGTCGGGATAGGGCAGGGAGGGGCTCATGCCGGGGATGGGGTATTTATGTATACGATAGTCTATCTGTGATTCGGCAGAATTTTCCGTCCAGGACGGAAATCCAGGGTAATCCCTTGGTTTCTGCTTGATATTCAACGATTTTTAAGAATTATCGCTTTTCCCAGGTCCTACATATTTTGATTGATATAGATCAAGGCGAAATATAGTATACCGTTGCTGCTCAACCGACAGTCATGCATACAAGGGGAAAAGCAATGCAACCGGACGTCGCGCTCAATGCCGCTCATTGGATGTACCTATTCAGCGTGGCCGCCATCATCCTGACGATGATCCTGCGGGCCAATGTGGTGGTGCCCTCGGTCATCGGTACTTTTCTGGTCGTGCTCGCCATCACCGGCAGCCCGGTCAGCGCACTGATAGGCATCTTCTCGGCCAGCTTCGTGGCCGCCAAGGAGCTGTTCAATATTTTCCTGGTGATCACCTTCATGACGGCGCTGCTCAACGCGCTCAAGACGCTGCAGGCCGACGTGCGCATGGTGCAGCCGTTCCGGCGCGTGATGCGGGGCGGGCATTCCTCCTTCCTCATCATCGCGCTCTGTACTTATGTGATCTCGCTGTTCTTCTGGCCCACGCCCGCGGTGCCGCTGGTCTCGGCCATCCTGCTGCCGGCGGCCATCGCCGCCGGCCTGCCGCCGCTGGCCGGCGCCATGGCCATCGCCATCGCCGGGCAGGGCATGGCCCTGTCGTCGGACTACGTGATCGGGGTGGCGCCCAGCATCAGCGCCAAGGCCGCCGGCGCGGCGGTCAGCGCCGCCGTCGTGGCCGACCGCGCGCTGGTGCTGTCGCTGATCACCGGCGCGGTGGCGCTGACCGCCGCCTATCTGCTGGTGCGCAAGCACATCGTTCCCGCCGACGCCGCGCTGCTGACGGCCTGGCAGGCGCGCGCGCAGGACGGCAGCCTGGCGGAGATCGAGCACTCGGGCTCGTTCGACAAGGCCGAGCTGGCGCGCGGCACCATGGGCGCCGACCCGGCCCTGCCGCGCGGACCGGCCCTTAGCGACGATGAGCGCCGCCGGGTGCGCTGGTCCAAGACCTTCGCGGTGGTCACGCCGCTGGCGTTCCTGGGCGTGATCGCCGTGATGGTGCTGCCGCGCCTGTTTCCGTCCTTGCCGGCGCTGCGCGGCGGCGATGCGGCGGCCCTGGTGGGCGGGGTGGCCGTGGTCGTGATGATGCTGGTCACGCTGGCGGCCGAAGGCCCGCGCCGGATGCTGGACGTCTGTCCGGAGCACGTCACCGACGGCTTCGTGTTCGCCTTCAAGGCCATGGGCTCGGTGCTGCCGATCGCGGGGTTCTTCTTCGTGGGCGCCAACGAGACCGCCGCGCAGATCCTGGGCGTGCCCCAGGCCCAGGCGCCGGGACTGCTGTTCGAGGTGATTTCCGCCGGCCAGCACCTGATTCCGGAAAACCATTTCCTGGTGGCCTTCGGCGTGCTGCTGGTGGGCATGATCACCGGCATCGACGGCTCGGGCTTCGCCGGCCTGCCGCTGACCGGCACGCTGTCCGGCGCCCTGGGCCCGGTGGTGGGGGTGGACCCCGCCACGCTGGCCGCGGTGGGGCAGATGGGCGCGGTCTGGACCGGGGGCGGCACGCTGATCGCCTGGTCGTCGCTGATCGCGGTGGCGGGCTTCGCGCGGGTCAATGTGCTGTCGCTGGTGCGCGCGCTGCTGTTGCCGGTACTCCTGGCGTTGTTCACCTCGACGATCTGCGCGGTGCTGATCTGGCGCTGATCCGCGCGGGGCGACCAGGGGTTTTCACGTATCGCCCCATATAGATTAAAGTATACAATGTTCAGAAAGCCGACCCGCCGCCGCCCGGCGGCTCCCCGGCACAGTCTTGAGGAAGCGCTCCCGTGGATGATCTCTCGCAGCAAACTTTCCTGAACCACATCGGCGGCAGCTGGACGCCCAGCGCCAGCGGCAAGACGGCGCCCAACATCAATCCGGCGGACACCGGCGACGTGGTGGGCCGCTTCCAGGTCTCGGACGCGGCCGACGCGCGCCGGGCCGTGGAGGCGGCCCAGGCCGCGTTCGCCGGCTGGCGCGATACGCCGATCTCCAAGCGCGCCGCGATCCTGACCAAGGCGGCCCAGCTGCTGGAAGAACGCGCCGCCGACATCGCCCGCGAACTGACGCGGGAAGAGGGCAAAAGCCTGTCCCTGGCCAAGGACGAGGTCCTGCGTTCGGCGCAGACCATCCGCTTCTACGCCGTGGAAGGCCAGTCCTACACCGGCGAAACCTATCCCAACGACGATCCGGACATGGTCGTCTACAGCCAGCGCGAGCCGCTGGGCGTGGTCACGGTGATCTCGCCGTGGAATTTCCCGATCTCGATTCCGGCCCGCAAGATCGCCCCGGCGCTGATCGCCGGCAACACGGTGGTGTTCAAGCCTTCGTCGGACGCGCCGCTGTCCGGCTACCGGCTGGCCGAGGCCCTGATCGACGCCGGGCTGCCGGCCGGCGCGCTGAATTTCCTGACCGGTCCGGCCGCCGCCGTGGGCGAGGCCATCACCGCCGCGCCCGAAGTCCGCGCGATTTCGTTCACCGGCTCGACCGCCGCGGGCGAGCAGATCCATCGCATGGCCGGCCTGACCACGCGCACCCAGATGGAACTGGGCGGCAAGAATCCGCTGATCGTGCTGGCCGACGCCGACCTGGATCGGGCCGTGGAACTGGCGGTCAAGGGCGGTTTTTCGCTCAGCGGCCAGGCCTGCACCGGCACCAGCCGGGTGCTGGTGGACAAGCGCGTGCGCCAGGAATTCACCGAGCGCCTGCTGGCCCGGATGAAGGCGCTGACCATCGGCAACGGCATGGACGGCAATTTCGACCTGGGCCCGCTGGCCACCTCCAGGCAGCTCGACAACGTGCTGGGCTACGTGGCGCTGGGCAAGAAGGAGGCCACCCACCTGTACGGCGGCGAGCGCCTGACCGGCGAGGGCTTCGACCGCGGCTATTTCGTGTCGCCGGCGCTGTTCACCGGGGTCACGCAGCAGATGCGCATCGCGCGCGAGGAAATCTTCGGCCCGGTGATCGCGCTGATCGAAGTCGACGGCTATGAAGACGCCATCGCCAAGGCCAACGACACCGAATACGGCCTGGCCGCGGCCATCGCCACCACCGACGCCCGCTACGCGCACCGCTTCGCCCGCGACATCCAGGCCGGCACCGTGAAGATCAACCGGACCACCACCGGCAACCTGATCAACGCGCCGTTCGGCGGGCTCAAGCATTCCAGCACCTCGACCTTCCGCGAATCGGGACGCGCGGGGCTGGAGTTCTACACGCAGATCAAGACCGTCTATCGCGCCGGCTGAGGCCGCGCTCCCTTTCCCCATACGCAACCGGAAAAAAGGATATCGCCATGAAGCAGGTCTATCGCCTGGAACTGGAAGAAGCGCGCGTCATGGTGCGCGCCGCCATCGCCAAATCGGAAGAGATCGGCGTGCTGGAAACCATCTGCATCGTCGACGACGGCGGCTATCCCATCGCGCTGGAGCGCATGGACGGCGCCCGCATCACCGGCCCGCAGATCGCCTGGAACAAGGCCTTCACGGCCGCCGGCCACAAGCGCTCCACGCACCTTTTCAATACGCCGCCCAACGGTCCGGCGCTGCCCGGCAACGAGGCCTTCGGCATCCAGTGGAGCTTCGACGGCAAGTTCGCGGTGTTCGTCGGCGGCTTTCCCATCGTGGTGGATAACGAGGTGATCGGCGGGGTCGGCCTGAGCGGCGGCAACGGCGAGCAGGACACCAAGGCCGGCGTGGCCGCGCTGGCGGCGCTGGCCGCGCTGCTGGAGCCGCGCGGCATGAAAGTGCTGGTCGAGGCGGACATCAAGAAATAGTCGAGGCCGGCCATGGCATATCGCGTGCACATCCTGGAAACGGACGAGGCGTTCCACGTCGAAGAGGGCGAATCGGTGCTGCAGGCCGCCGAGCGCTCGGCGGTCAAGCTGCCGCACGAATGCACGTTCGGCGGCTGCGGCACCTGCCGCATCCGGCTCGAGTCCGGCTCGGTCTCATACGACGAATTCCCGATGGCGCTGACGCCCGAAGAGGCGGCCGAGGGCTATGCCCTGGCCTGCCAGGCGCGGCCGCTGGGCGACCTGTGCATCAGCGTGCCCGCCAGCCGGCAGTCGTTTCCCGAGCCGCGCCGCCTGCCGGCCACCATCCACCGCCTGGAACGCTACTGCGACGACGTCATCCACCTGACGCTGGCGCTGCCGCAAGACGGGCTGGAGTACGTGCCGGGGCAGTACATGAACGTGCTGCTGCCCGACGGCGAGACGCGCAGCTTCTCCATGGCTTCCGCGCCCTCGGGCAACCTGGTCGATTTCCACGTGCGCCGCATTCCGGGCGGGCGCTACACCGACCATTGGCTGGGCCAGGCGCAGGCCGGCGCCCGCGTCGAGATCGAGGCGCCGCTGGGCGTGTTCAGCTATCACGAGGAAGACTGGCGGCCGCTCATCATGATGGCCACCGGCACCGGCATCGCGCCGATCAAGGCCATCCTGGAGTCGCTGCTGGACAACCCCGACTGCCCGCCCGTCACGCTGTACTGGGGCATGCGCACCGAGGCCGATCTCTATCTGCGCGAGCAGATCGAAAGCTGGGCCGCGCGCCTGTACGAGTTCAATTTCGTGCCGGTGCTCTCGCGCGCCGGGGCCGGCTGGCAGGGACGGCGCGGCCACGTGCAGGAGGCCGTCATGGAGGACCATGACGACCTGTCGGAACACGCGATCTATCTGTGCGGCGCGCCGGAAATGATCCAGCAGGCCAAGCAGCTGCTGGCCACGCGCGGCGCCAGCCTCGATCATATGTATGCCGACAGCTTCACCTTCCAGCACGCCTTGGTGGCGGCGGGATAAACGCTACCGATACACCAGCACCGGCAGCCGCGTATGCGCCAGCACGCGCTGGGTTTCGCTGCCCAGCAGAAAGCCGGTCATTCCGTGGCGGCCGTGCGAACCCATGATGATGAGGTCGCAGCCCTGGCTTTGCGCGGTCTCGACGATCGCCTGGTGCGGGTGGTCGTTGACCGTGACGATGGCGTTGCAGGGCACCAGCGCGTGGCGGGCTTCGGTTTCCAGCCCGTCCAGATAGGCCTGCGCGTTCTTGCGCGCCTGGTCGGTGTGCTGGTTCTGCGTGGTGCCCAGCATCTCGGCCTGGTAGATCAGCAGATGGTCTTCCGGGATGGAGCGGATGAGCGTGATCGTGGCTCCCATTTCCTTGGCGAAAACAAGAGCGCGCTTGAATGCCGATTCGGACAGCAGCGAGCCGTCCACGGCGATGAGCAAGTGCTTGTACATGTTGCCTCTCCTTCAGGAAAGGGACTGAACAGCCGCGCAACCAGTATAGGCGCGCCGGGGGCGGGCGGCCAGTCCCGCCTAAGGACGAGGCGGCGGGCTTCCCCTGCGCCGCGGTTGAGCATATATTGTCAGCGCGATATCCGGCAGTTCCCTCCTGGCTTGTGGCGTCATGCTTTGCGATTCACGGAGAACGGAAAATGCGTCGATTGCAACAATGGTTCATCGGCTGGCTGTGCATGGGACTGGCGGCCTGCCTGCCCGCCGTGGCGCAGACCAAGCTGGACAACGCGCAACTGGACCAGCTCATGGCGCCGGTCGCGCTGTACCCGGATTCGCTGCTGTCCCAGATACTCATGGGCGCCACCTATCCCGACGACGTGGCGGCGGCCGCCAAATGGTCGGCCGCGCACACTTCCGAATCCGGCGACCAGGCCGTCAAGGCGGTCGAGGGCGAGGCCTGGGACCCCAGCGTCAAATCGCTGGTGGCGTTTCCCTCGGTCATGGACATGATGGGCCGGCAGCCGCAATGGGTGAAATCCGTGGGCGACGCCTTCCTGGCGCAGCCAGACGCGGTCATGGATTCCGTCCAGCGCCTGCGCGTGCAGGCCCAGAAGGCCGGCAACCTCAAGAGCACGCCGCAGCAGAAGGTCACTTCCAGCACCACCAATGACAAGACGGTGGTGGTGATCGAGCCGGCCGACCCGCAGGTGGTCTACGTGCCCAGCTACAACCCCAGCGTGGTCTACGGCACCTGGGCCTATCCCTCCTATCCTCCCTACTACTATCCGCCGCCGCCGGGGTCGGTGTTCGCCACCTCGCTGGTGGCCGGGCTCAGCTTCGGCCTGGGCGTGGCCGCCGTCAACTCGATGTGGGGCGGCTTCGACTGGGGCCACAACGACGTCGATATCGACATCAACCGCTACAACAACATCAACGTCAACCAGCGCATCGACCGCAGCAACTTCAACAACAACAGGGCCACCTGGCAGCACAATCCGGCCAACCGCGGCAGCGCGCCGTACGCCGACGCCGCCAGCCGCCAGCGCTTCGACGGCCAGCGCCAGGCCGGCCTGCAGAACCGCCCGCAGGCGCGCCAGGGCCAGGCTGCCCGGACGCCGGCGCCCGGTTCGCGCGACGCCGCCCGCGAGCGCGCGGCGCAGTCCTTCGAAGGCCGCACCGGCCAGCCCATCGCCGGGCACGCCCAGCCGGGCGGCGCGCGCGCCCAGGGCGGCGGCAGCCGCGGGGCGGGGCACCAGGCCGCGCCGGCCCAGCACAACCGGGCCTCCAGCGTGTCCACGCAGGATCGGCAGGCCGCCGCGCAGCGCCAGCGCGCCGACGAGTCCGCGGCGCGCAACCGCAGCCGCGCCTCCAATAGCGCCAATGCGCTTAGCGACGCCGGCAACGGCGAACGCATGCGCCAGCAAAGCCATCGCGGCGAGATGAGCCACGGCGGCGCAGGCATCCAGCGCGGCGGCGGGCATATGGGCGGCGGCGGCCACATGGGCGGCGGACGCGGCGGTGGCGGACATTTCGGCGGCCGGAGGTAAGCACCATGCAGAAAAGCGCTTTCCCGACTTTCTTTTCCCTGCGCGCGCTGGGCGCGCTCGCGCTGGCGCTGGGCCTGGCGGTGCCGGCGGCGGCCCAGAGCCTGTATCCCAGCCCGCAGGCGGCCGCCGACGCCTTCGTCGACGCCATCGCCACCGGCGACCTCGACGGCCTGGCCAAGGTGCTGGGCCCGAACCACCGGCGCATCGTGCCCGGCGGCGTGGCGCAGGAGGACATCTACCGCTTCCTGGCGGCCTGGTCGCGCAAGCACGAAATCGTCGCCGACGGCGGCCGTTCCTGGCTGGCGGTGGGCGATTCGGGCTGGACCCTGCCGGTGCCCATGGTGCGCGCCGGCAGCGGCTGGCGCTTCGACCCGGCGGCCGGCACGGCCGAGATCCGGCGCCGCGCCATCGGCCGCAACGAACTGGCCGCCATAGACACCCTGCGCCAGCTGCAGGCCGCCCAGGTCCGCTACCGCGACGGCGTCGGCCAGGGGCGCTACGCCGGCCGGCTGGTCAGCCGCGCCGGCGAGCGCGACGGGCTGTACTGGCCCGAACTGCCCGGCTCGCCGCCGCAGGCCTACGGACCGGACGCGCTGGCCATGGGGCCGGACGTGCCGCCGGAGGACGCCTATTACGGCTACCGTTACAAGGTGATTCCGGGCGCGCGCGCCGACTCCTACCGCATCGTGGCCTGGCCCGCCCGGTACGGGCAGACCGGCATCGATTCCTTCGTCGTCGGGCCGGAAGGGGGCGTGCTGGAGGCCGACCTGGGGCCGTCGTCGGCGGCGCGCGCGGCGGCGCTGCGCGAACGCGATATCGAGGCCGGCAACTGGGTTTCCGCTGACGCGCAACCCGTTGGCGCCAAATGACTTTATCGGTCTGAGGGGGGGCCGGCGGCCGGCTTGTTGCCGGACCGCAACAGGCGTGTGCGTTTGTGGCGAAACGGCGGGCTGATATGCATTTGTCAGGCCGCCGTGCCTACAATGGCGAGCAGTCGCGAGACTGACCGATTTCCCTTTGCCGGATCCAGAAATTGAACCCCATGCATTTTGTCCGCTACGCCCTGGTGGGCGTGGGGATGGCGCTTAGCGCCGCGGCGGCTTCCGCCCCGATCTTCGTCCTGAATTCTCTGGACGCCAACGTCAGCATCATCGACCCGGCCACCTACAAGGAATTGCGGCGCGTGCCCACGGGCAAGGAGCCGCACCACCTGTACCTGACGCCGGACGAAAAATCGCTCATGGTGGCCAACGCCACCGGCGACACCATCACGCTGATGGACCCGCGCACCGGCGACGTGCAGCGCACGCTGACCGGCATCGTCGATCCCTACCAGCTGCAGTTCTCGCCGGACATGAAGTGGTTCGTGACGGCGGCCAACCGCCTGGACCACATCGACATCTATGCCTGGAAGCCGCTGGAGCAGGGCTTCGACCTGACGCTGGTCAAGCGCATCCCGGCGGGCAAGACGCCCAGCCACATCATGATCGACAGGAACAGCACGACGGCCTACGTCACGCTGCAGGACAGCGACCAGCTCATCGCCATCGACCTGGCCACGCAGACGCCGAAGTGGACGGTGCCGGTCGGCAAGACGCCGGCCGACGTGTTCCTGACGCCCGACCAGAAGACGCTGCTGGTCGCGCTGACCGGCGATTCCTACGTGGAAGCCTACGACGTCAGTAACGGCCCGGCCAGGCTGGTGACGCGCATCAAGACCGCGGCCGGCGCGCACGCCTTCCGCGCGCAGGGCGACCAGCGCCACCTGTTCGTCAGCAACCGCACGGCCAATTCCATCAGCCGCATCGACATGCAGACGCTGACGGTCACCGACACCTTCGCGGTGCCGGGCGGCCCCGACTGCATGGACGTCTTGGCCGACGGCAAGACGCTGTTGGTGACCTCGCGCTGGGCGCGCAAGCTTACCGTGGTGGACCTGGAGCAGAAGAAGGTTTCCAGCCAGGTGCCGGTGGGCAAGTCACCGCATGGCGTCTGGACGCTCAACCATGCGCCTACGCGCTGACGCTTTCCGGGCGCGCCTGGCGGCCGCCGCCGCGCTGGCGCTGGCCGTGTCGAACGCCGGCGCCGCGGGGCCGGCCGCCTGCGACAAGCCCGTCTACCTGACCTTCGACACCGGCCACATGGGCGTGGCCCCGCTGGTGGCGGAGGTGCTGGCGCGCCACCAGGTCAAGGTCACGTTCTTTCTGGCCAACGAACGCACGCTGACCGGCGGCGCCAGCCTGGACGAAGTCTGGGCGCCCTGGTGGAAGGCGCGCGCCGCCGAAGGCCATGCCTTCGGCTCGCACACCTACGACCACGTCTACTGGCAGGGCGACCTGCCGGGCGGGCGCTTCCGCGTCAAGCCCAGCGCCGGCCCGGACGCCGGCAAGCGCGCCGAATGGACGTCGGCGCAATATTGCGCCGAGATCAAGCGTTCGGCCGCGCGCTTTCGCGAAATGACCGGGCAGGACATGCTGCCCCTGTATCGCGCGCCGGGCGGCAAGACCTCGCCGGCGCTGCTGCAGGCCGCGCGCGCCTGCGGCTACGAACAGGTGGGCTGGGCGCCCGCCGGCTTCCTGGGCGACGAACTGCCCAGCGACAAATATCCCAACGCCCGCCTGCTGGATCAGGCGCTGCGCAACATCAAGCCGGGCGACATCCTGCTGGCCCACCTGGGCATCTGGTCGCGCCAGGACCCGTGGGCGCCGGCCGTGCTGGAGCCGCTGATTGAAGGTTTGCAGCGCAAGGGCTATTGTTTCGCCACCCTGAACACGCATCCGGCCTATAGCGGCTGGATCGCCACGCATCATTGATCATGGAAACGCTTAGTCGACTTTTCGGAGAATGCCAGCAATGGATCTTCGAGACGGCGGTTCAGCCCGCGCTGTTTCACCTGGGCCTGAGCAACTTCATCGAGGACGGCTATGACGCCACGATGTGGCTGCTGGTCGGCCTGCTGCAGATCGCGGTGCTGGTGCTGGTATTCGGTCCCTTGCAGCGCCTGCGCCCGGTCGAACCCGTCACCGACCGCCGCCAGATCGGCGTGGACGTGCTGTACACGCTGATCCACCGGCTCGGCGCGTTCCGCCTGGTGCTGTTCTTCACCGTCGATCCGCTGTGGGACAGCGTGTTCGGCCAGCTGCACGTATGGGGCTTCGCCGCGTTCCAGCTCGACCAGTACTGGCCCGGCGTGACCGACCGCGCCTGGGTCAGCCTGATCATCTATCTGCTGCTGTTCGACGCGGTGGACTACTTCTACCACCGGGCCCAGCACCGTTTCGGCTGGCTCTGGGCGCTGCACGCCGTGCACCACAGCCAGCGCCAGATGACCATCTGGAGCGACGACCGCAACCATCTGCTCGACGACATGCTGCGCGACGTGCTGGTGGTGTTCGTGTCGCAGCTGGTGGGCGTGCCGCCGGCGCAGTTCGTGATGGTGGTGGCCATCACCCAGCTGGCGCAGAGCCTGTCGCACGCCAACCTGCGCATGCATTTCGGCGCGCTGGGCGACCGCCTGCTGGTCAGCCCGCGCTTTCACCGGCACCATCACTCCATCGCCTACGACGCCTCCTCGCCGGGGCCGGCGGGCGGCTACAACTTCGGCGCGCTGTTTCCGTTCTGGGACATGCTGTTTCGCACCGCGCGCTTCGGCGTGGGCTACGGCCCCACGGGCATCCATGACCAGCAGCCCGAAGCCGGCGGCCGCGACTACGGACGCGGCTTCTGGTCGCAGCAGTGGCTGGGCCTCAAGCGCCTGGCCGGCCGCCCCTGAGGGCGGACGCGGCGTTCTTCAGGGCGCGGCGTGGCCGTCGTGCGTGGTTTCGCGCTTGATCTCGCCGTGCCGGCGTTCCATTTCCTGGCGCAGCTCGCGCCGCAGCCTGGCCGCCTCCATGCGCTGTTTTTCCTCCAGCGTGCGCGGCGCCAGCGGCGGCACCGCGGTGGGCGCGCCGCGCTCGTCGACCGCCACCATCGTGAAGTAACAGCTGTTGGTGTGGCGCACCAGCTTTCTGCGGATGTCTTCGGTGACGACCTTGATCCCGATTTCCATGGACGTGCGGCCGGTGTAGTTCACCGCCGCCAGGAAGGTCACGAGTTCGCCCACGTGGATGGGCTCGCGGAAGACGACCTGGTCGACCGACAGGGTCACGACGTACTGGCCGGCATAGCGGCTGGCGCAGGCGTAGGCCACCTGGTCCAGGTACTTGAGTATGGTTCCGCCGTGCACATTGCCCGAGAAATTCGCCATGTCCGGCGTCATCAGGATGGTCATCGACAATTGGTGGCTGAATGCGTCGTCCATGGCGGCATTGAATCTGGGATAAAACGCCTATGGTAGCGGCTGGCGCGTCCCGAGGTCGCGGGTTTTCTGCGTTTCCCGGATCGCCGCCGCGCCGGTGCTATCCTCTTCGCCGTATCGACCGGAGATAGAAATGACCCAGGATGTTGCGAGCGCGGCCGTGCCGCGGTTGACTTCGCTTTCGCACGGCGGCGGCTGCGGCTGCAAGATCGCGCCGGGCGTGCTGTCGGCGCTGCTGGCGCGCTTCGGCCCCGCCGCCAGTTTCCCGAACCTGATGGTCGGCACCGAGACCGCCGACGACGCGGCGGTCTACCGGCTCAACGACGAACAGGCGCTGATCGCCACCACGGACTTCTTCATGCCCATCGTGGACGATCCCTACGATTTCGGCCGCATCGCGGCCACCAACGCGCTGTCGGACGTGTACGCCATGGGCGGCACCCCGATCATGGCGCTGGCCATCGTCGGCATGCCGATCAACGTGCTGCCGCACAGCGTCATCGCCGACATCCTGCGCGGCGGCGAATCGGTATGCGCCGACGCCGGCATCCCGCTGGCCGGCGGCCACAGCATCGATTCGGTCGAACCCATATACGGCCTGGCCGCCATGGGCCTGGTGCATCCGGACCGGGTCAGGCGCAATGCCGACGCGCGCGCCGGCGACGTGCTGATCCTGGGCAAGGGGCTGGGCGTGGGCATTCTGTCGGCGGCGCTGAAAAAGAACCTGCTGGACGAAGCCGGCTACCGCGTGATGATAGACACCACCACCCGGCTGAACCGCCCCGGGCCGGTGCTGGCCGCGCTGGACGGCGTGCACGCCGTGACCGACGTGACCGGCTTCGGCCTGCTCGGCCACGCGCTGGAAATGGCGCGCGGCGCCGGCCTGACGGCGCGCCTGCGCCTGGACAGCCTGCCCTGGCTGCCGGGCGTGCAGGCCTATGCGGCCGACGGCGTGATCACCGGCGCGTCCGGCCGCAACTGGGCCTCCTACGGCGAATCCATCCGTCTGGGCGAGTCGGTCACCGACACGCAGCGCGCCCTGCTGACCGACCCCCAGACCTCTGGCGGCCTGCTGGTGTCCTGCGCGCCGGACACGGCCGACGCGGTGCTGGACCTGTTCCGCGGCCACGGCTTCGCCGATGCCGCCGTGATCGGCGAGATGAGCGCCGGCGAACCGCTGGTGCGGGTGGAGTAACGCGGGGCCGCTACGCGCCCAGGCCGCTGGCGGTGGCCGCGGCCTGTTCCGCCAGCCACTGCATGACCACCGCCGTGTCCGGCGAGCTGCGCCGCGGGTTGCACACCAGCCAGTAGGCCAGCTCGGTGGCGCTGGCAGCCTGCCCGCCCACCGCCTCCAGGCGCTTGTCCGCCAGCATCGGCGCGACCAGCGCCAGCCGTCCCAGCGCGATGCCGTGGCCGGCCAGCGCCGCGTGCACGATCTGGTCGTACTGGTTGAAGCGCAGCATGCCCTTGGCCTGGGCCCGGCCCAGGCCGCGCGCGTTCAGCCATTCCGACCATTGCAGCCAGGGGCGGCCGGGGTCGTCGAACTCCAGCAGCACGTGGCGCTGCAGTTCGCGGGCGTCCAGTTCGCGCGCGCCCAGGCTGGGATGCGCGACCGGCACCACCGATTCCCCGAACAGCCACCGCGCCGTGTCCGGCACGCCGTCGCGCAGGCTGTAGCGGATGGCGATGTCCACGTTCTCGCGGTCGATGTCGATGAGCCGGTTGTCGGCCGCCACGCGCACGTCGATCTGCGGGTGGGCCGCCTGGAAGTCGCCCAGGCGCGGCAGCAGCCACAGCGAGGCCACGCCGATGGTGGTGGTGATGGTGACGGGCGTGCGCCGCTCGGGCGCGCGCAGCTGCTCGGTGAGGTCGCCCAGCTGGCTCAGCCACACGTCGGCCATGCGGAACAGCTGCGCGCCTTCGGAGGTGAACGACACGCTGCGAAAGCCCCGCACCAGCAGCGCCACGCCCAGGTGCGCCTCCAGCGCCCGGATCTGGCGGCTGACGGCGGACTGCGTCACATGCAGGTCCTGCGCGGCCAGCGTAATGCTCATGCGGCGGCCCACGGCCACGAAGCCCCGGACGAGATCAAGCGGCGGCAGTTTGGCCAGCGGATATGGCATTCGTGAAACTCATGCGTACCGGACGGAAATGTTGCTTGAGCAATAGTACTCCGAGGGCGTTCAATAGGGATTCGGAGGCCTCCCTGACCCTTACGGAGTTCGTGATGACTGTATCCCTGCCCGATGCGCCGCGCATCGAGATGTGGTTCGATTTCGCCAGCCCGTACAGCTATCTGGCGATCGAGCGCATCGACGCCCTGGCCCGCGAGGCCGAAGTCCGGGTCGATCTCAAGCCTTTCCTGCTGGGCCCCATCTTCCAGGCCCAGGGCTGGAACGATTCGCCGTTCCGGCTGTTTCCCGGCAAGGGCGCCTACATGATGCGCGACATCGCCCGCCTGGCCGAGAAATACGGCCTGGTCTACCGCCGGCCGCGCCTGTTTCCGCGCATGAGCGTGCTGCCCGCGCGCATCGCCCTGCTGGGCCAGGACGAGCCCTGGGGCCGCGACTTCTGCCTGGCCGTTTTCCGCGCCAATTTCCAGCATGACCAGGACATCCAGGCCGAGGACGTGGTGCACGGGCTGCTGACCGGCATGGCGCTGGACGCCGACGCCCTGATCGCCCGCGCCAAGTCCGAGGCCGCCAAGGAGGCGCTGCGGCGCCAGGTCGACCGCGCCCGCAACCTGGGGCTGTTCGGCGCGCCCACGTTTTTCGTGGACGGCGAGATGTTCTGGGGCAACGACCGCCTGGAAGATGCGCTGGACTGGGCCCGCCGCGGCGCGCCCGTCGGCGCCTGGGCGCCGTCGGCGGCTCGCGCCTGAACCGCCGCCCGAGCAAGTTTTCCGTCAACCCTTCGTCACACAATGAAGAACGCCAGCAGTGCCTATCGCGGCGCGCCCATGCCGGGCGGCCGTTCGTTCACCCAGTTCCGCGCCGCCCGCATCCGGCGCGTATCCTTCCATTGGAAACTGGCCGAGCGCGCCCAGCCTGACGGCAGGCGCGATCCGAAGAACGGGCCCTAGCGCACGGCTCATCCTCCGCGCGTCACGGGCGCCACGCGCGCCCATTCCTCGTCCGAATACAGCCGCGAGCGCAGCAGGAAACGCTTGCCCTCGGCGCTGTCGAGCGAAAAGGCGCCGCCCCGGCCCGGGACGGCGTCGATGATGAGCTGGGTGTGCTCCCAGTAGGCGAACTGGTCCTCGCCCATGTAGAACGGGCAGCCTTCCAGTTCGCCCAGCAGCACGTCCGAGCCGCCCACCATGAATTCCCCCAGCGCATAGCACATGGGCGAACTGCCGTCGCAGCAGCCGCCCGACTGGTGGAACATCAGCGGGCCGTGCTTGGCGCGCAGCGTATCGATCAGGCGGCGCGCCTCGTCGGTCGCGACCACGCGCGGCGTATGCTCTGCCATGATGTTGTCCTCCCGGGCGCGCCCGGCCGCCGGGCCAGGCGCGCCCGCCGGTCGCGGGTCAGAAGAAGCCCAGCTTCTTGGGCGAGTAGCTCACCAGCAGGTTCTTGGTCTGCTGGTAGTGGTTGAGCATCATCTTGTGGTTCTCGCGCCCGATGCCGGATTGCTTGTAGCCGCCGAACGCGGCATGCGCCGGATAGGCGTGATAGCAATTGGTCCACACCCGCCCGGCCTTGATCGCGCGTCCCATGCGATAGCAGGTATTGGCGTCGCGCGACCAGACGCCGGCGCCCAGGCCGTAGAGCGTGTCGTTGGCCAGGGCCAGCGCGTCATCGGCGTCCTTGAACGTGGTCACCGCCACCACCGGGCCGAAGATCTCCTCCTGGAACACGCGCATCTTGTTGTGGCCCTTGAACACCGTGGGCTGCACGTAATAGCCGCCTTCCAGCGCGCCCTGCATCTGCGCGCGCGCGCCGCCGGCCAGCACGTCGGCGCCTTCCTGCTTGCCGATGTCCAGGTACGACAGGATCTTTTCCAGCTGCTCGGTCGAGGCCTGCGCGCCCAGCATGGTGTCGCCGTCCAGCGGGTTGCCCTGCTTGATCTGGCCGACGCGCTTGAGGGCGCGCTCCATGAACCTGTCGTACAGCGACTCCTGGATCAGCGCGCGGCTGGGGCAGGTGCAGACCTCGCCCTGGTTCAGCGCGAACATCACGAAGCCTTCCACCGCCTTGTCCAGGAAATCGTCGTCCTGCGCGGCCACGTCGGCGAAGAAGATGTTGGGCGATTTGCCGCCCAGCTCCAGCGTGACCGGGATGATGTTCTGCGAGGCGTACTGCATGATCAGCCGCCCGGTGGTGGTTTCGCCGGTGAAGGCGATCTTGGCGATGCGCTTGCTGGAGGCCAGCGGCTTGCCGGCCTCCAGGCCGAAGCCGGTGACCACGTTCACCACGCCCGGGGGCAGGATGTCCGCGATCAGCTCCATCAGCAGCAGGATGCCCAGCGGCGTCTGTTCGGCGGGCTTGAGCACCACGCAGTTGCCGGCGGCCAGCGCGGGCGCCAGTTTCCACGCCGCCATCAGGATGGGGAAGTTCCACGGAATGATCTGGCCCACCACGCCCAGCGGCTCGTTGAAATGGTAGGCCACGGTGTCGTGGTCGATCTCGGACAGCCCGCCTTCCTGGCTGCGGATGCACGAGGCGAAATAGCGGAAGTGGTCGATGGCCAGCGGGATGTCGGCGGCGCGGGCCTCGCGGATGGGCTTGCCGTTGTCCCAGGTTTCGGCCGTGGCCAGGCGCTCCAGGTTGGCCTCCATGACGTCGGCGATGCGCATCAGCATGCGCGCGCGCTCGGCGGCCGACGTGGCGCTCCATTTGGGCGCGGCGCGATGCGCGGCGTCCAGCGCCAGCTCGATGTCGCGCTCCCTGGAGCGGGCGTTGCGGGTCAGCACCTGGCCGGTGACCGGAGTCAGGTTGTCGAAGTATTCGCCGTCCGCCGGCTTCTGCCACTTGCCGTCGATGAAGTTGTCGTACTGGGTTTTCAGGTCCAGGCGCGTGCCATAGGTGTCGGGGGTGACTCGGGTCGCGATGTCCATGCTTGTCTCCGGTATTGTGTGTCGGGGGCGGCAGTGGGCTGCCTGCTCCGTATCAAGCAAGGACCATGCCAGTAGGGGCCGGTCCGCTGGACAGCGGGGATTGCGCGTGCGAAAGTAGGATTCCACACGCCGGGGAGATCGCCCTCAGCCGTCTGGCGGCCCCCACCCGCTGTTGCGTTATGCGACAGTGTTGCGGAACAGGCGTCGCAGAATGCCTGTCCCAGGAGACACGCATGGCCACTCATTCCCGTCAGCACACGCTGACGCAAGCGCGCCTGCTGTTCAACCAGCAGGGCGCGGTGCCCGGCGGCATGGTCGCCGAGCCCATCCTGCGTTCATGGCGGCGCTGCGCCGACCTGGGCTTCGACATGCGCGGCGTGCGCCGCACCGAGCTGATGACCCAGGGCGAGCTGCGCGAGGCGCAGCAGCGCAACGAGGCGCTGCGGCGGATGTCCGAGCCGGCCATGTCCATGCTGCGCCGCCAGGCCGGCGGCAGCGGCAGCCTGGTGATTCTCTCCGACGCCCAGGGGCTGGTGCTCGACAGCGACGGCGACGTCGATTTCGCCCAGCGCGCCTCGCGCGTGGCGCTGATGCCCGGCGCCGCCTGGGACGAGGCCGCCGCGGGCACCAACGCCATCGGCACCGCGCTGGTGGAAGGCCGGCCCATCGCCGTGCACGGCGCGGAACATTACTTCGAACCCAACCGCATCCTGACCTGCGCGGCGGTTCCCATCACCGACAACGAAGGCCGCACCGTGGGCGTGCTGGACCTGTCCAGCCAGGCGCGCGAGATCCGGCCCGAGGTGCTGGCGCTGGTGCGCGCGGCGGTGGACCTGATCGAGCACCGGTTGTTCGAGCAGGCCTTCGATCCGCACACGGTGCTGCAACTGCACACCAGCCCATCGGGCCTGGGCCTGCCGGGCGAGGGACTGCTGGCGTTCGAGGGCGACCTGCTGGTGGGCGCCAACCGCTGCGCCCTGCAGGCGCTGGGCCTGGCCGCGACCGCCCTGGGCGTGTACCGCTACGCCGACGTATTCGAAGGCGATATCGAACGCGGCCCGGACACGGCGGGCCGGGTGCTGACGCGCGCCGGCGCGGCCTACCATGCGCGCCTGCGCCGCCCGCCGGTGCGCGCCCGCCAGGCCCCGGCCGCGCCGGTCGCGCCGCCGGCCGCCTCGCGCCCCGCCGCGCCGAACTTCGACGCCGCCACGCTGGGCGCGCTGGCGCGCGCCGTGCATCTGTCGGACGCGGGCGTGTCCATCCTGCTGCAGGGCGAAACCGGCGCGGGCAAGGAAGTGTTCGCGCGCGAACTGCATGCGCGCAGCAAACGGGCCGCCGGCCCGTTCGTGGCGGTCAATTGCGCCGCGCTGCCCGAAAGCCTGATCGAATCCGAACTGTTCGGCTATGAAGACGGCGCCTTCACCGGCGCGCGCCGCCAGGGCAGCAAGGGGCTGCTGCGGCAGGCGCATGGCGGCGTGCTGTTCCTGGACGAGATCGGCGACATGCCGCTGCTGCTGCAGTCGCGCCTGCTGCGCGTGCTGCAGACCCGCGAGGTCTCGCCGCTGGGCGCGGCGCGCCCGGTGCCGGTGGACTTCGCGCTGGTGTGCGCCACGCACCGCCCGCTGGCGCACGCGGACGCCGACGCGCCGGGCGTCGACACGCCGGTGCGGCCCGACCTGTATTTCCGGATTGCCGAGTACACCGTCACGCTGGCCCCGCTGCGCGCCCGCGCCGACCGCCTGGAGCTGCTGCGCGGCCTGTGGGCGGCGCAAGGCGCGGGGCCGCGCCTGCCGCCCGACATCGAAGCCGTCCTGCTTGCGTACTCATGGCCCGGCAACTACCGCCAGATGGCCGCCGTGCTGCGCACGCTGCACGTGCTGGCGGGGCCGGCGGGCCGGGTCGATGCCGACATGCTGCCCGCGGATATCCGCGCAACGCCGGCGCCCGCGCCTGGCGCCGCCGGCGATTCCGTCAACCTGCAAGCAATGACCGACGCCGCGATCCGCGACGCCCTGGCCGCGCATGGCGGCAACGTCAGCCGCGCGGCGCGCGCGCTGGGGGTGCACCGCAGCACGCTGTATCGGCGTATGAATGCCTAACCCACCAGCCGCGCCAGTTCCGCGCCCGGGTCCTTGGCGCGCATGAAGGCTTCGCCCACCAGGAAGGCGTCGACCTTGTTCTTGCGCATCAGCTTCACGTCGTCCGGCGTCAGGATGCCGCTCTCGGTCACCACGCGCTTGCCGGCGGGGATGCGCGGCAGCAGGTCCAGGGTGTTCGACAGGCTGGTCTCGAAGGTGCGCAGGTTGCGGTTGTTGATGCCCAACAGCGGCGTCTTCATTTCCAGCGCGATGTCCAGCTCCTTGGCGTCGTGCACTTCGACCAGCACGTCCATGCCCAGTTCGATCGCCAGGGTTTCGTACTCGCGCAGCTGCGCCGGGGTGAGGGCAGCCACGATGAGCAGCACGCAGTCGGCGCCCATCGCGCGCGCGGCGATGATCTGGTAGGGGTCGATCACGAAGTCCTTGCGCAGCACCGGCAGCGAGCAGGCCGCGCGGGCCTGGCGCAGGTGGTCGTGCGAGCCCTGGAAGAACTGCACGTCGGTCAGCACCGACAGGCAGGCCGCGCCGTGCACGGCGTAGGAGGCGGCGATTTCGGCGGGGGCGAAGCCCTCGCGCAGCACGCCCTTGGAAGGCGAGGCTTTCTTGATTTCGGCGATGACGCCGGCCTTGCCCTGCGCGATCTTGTCTTCGATGGCCTGGGCGAAGCCGCGCACGTCCTGGCGCGCCTGCGCTTCGCGCAGGACTTCGGCTTCGCTGCGCATCTGGCGGGCGGCGGCGACTTCCTCGACCTTGACGGCGAGGATCTTCGCGAGAATATCGTTCATTTCAGGAATTTCCGGGTATATGCGCAGAATTCTTCCAGCTTGGCTCGCGCCGCGCCGGTGGAAATCAGTTCGAATGCTAGCGCTAAGGCTGCGGGAATGGAATCGGCTTTATTGCCTGCATAAATCGCGAGCCCGGCATTGAGCGCGACAATGTCGCGGGCCGTGCCTTCGACATTCTCGAGCGCCTCTATGACCAGCTCGCGCGATTGTTCGCGATTGGACACCTTGATGCTGCGGTTGGACATCATGGATAGCCCGTAGTCCTCGGGATGAATTTCATATTCGAGGACCTTGCCGTCCTTGAGTTCCCCGACCATGGTGGCCCCGCCCAGCGAGGCTTCGTCCATGCCGTCCTTGCCGTGCACCACCAGCACGTGGCGCGAGCCCAGGCGTTCCAGCACGCGCACCTGGATTCCGACCAGGTCGGGGTGGAACACGCCCATCAGCTGGTTGGCGGCGTTGGCCGGGTTGGTCAGCGGGCCGAGGATGTTGAAAATGGTGCGCACGGCCAGTTCCTTGCGCACGGCGGCCACGTTCTTCATGGCGCCGTGGTGGGCCGGCGCGAACATGAAGCCGATGCCGGTGGCCTGGATGCATTCGGCCACCTGCTCGGGCGTGAGCACCAGGTTGGCGCCCAGGGCTTCGAGCACGTCGGCGCTGCCGCTGGAGGACGAGGCGCTGCGGTTGCCGTGCTTGGCGATCGGCACGCCGGCGGCCGCCGCAACGAACATGGCCGTGGTGGAAATGTTGAAGGTATGGCTGCCGTCGCCGCCGGTGCCGCACATGTCCAGCAGGTCTTCCGGATTGGGCGTGACCACGGGCGTGGCGAATTCGCGCATGACCTGCGCGGCGGCGGTGATCTCGCCGATGGTTTCCTTTTTCACGCGCAGGCCCATCAGCAGGGCGCTGGCGATCTGGGGCGACATCTCGCCGCGCATCAGCATGCGCATCAGATGCAGCATTTCGTCGTGGAAAATTTCGCGGTGTTCGATACAGCGCGTCAGCGCTTCGGCGGGGGAAATGGTCACGATGCGTCCTTCTCAGGCGAGGTTCAGGAAATTGCGCAGCAGGGCATGGCCATGCTCGCTGAGCACGGACTCGGGATGGAACTGTACTCCGTATAGCGGCAGCGTCTTGTGGCGCACGCCCATGATGTCGCCGTCCGGCGCGGTGGCGGTGACCGCCAGGCAGTCGGGCAGCGTGGCCGGATCGATGGTGAGCGAGTTGTAACGGATGGCCGTGTACGGGGTGGGCAGGCCGGTGAAGATGTCGGTGCCGGTGTGCGAGATCTGCACGGTCTTGCCGTGCATGATCTGCTGGGCCCGCACAATCCTGCCGCCGTAGGCCGCGCCGATGGCCTGGTGGCCCAGGCACACGCCGAGTATGGGTTTCCTGCCGGCGAAGGCTTCGATGACGGGCACCGAGATGCCGGCCTCGGCGGGCGAGCAGGGGCCGGGCGACACGCAGATGCGGTCGGGGTTCATGGCGGCGATTTCGTCCAGCGTGATCTGGTCGTTGCGCGCGACGCGCACGTCCTCGCCCAGTTCGCCGAAGTATTGCACCAGGTTATAGGTAAACGAATCGTAATTGTCGATCATCAGCAGCATAGTTTTCTCCGTGCGGGCGGTATTCGGTAGGGGCGGGGCCTGGGGTCAGATGGGTTCGTCCAGGCCGTGCTGCACCTGCTCGGCGGCGCGCAGCACCGCGCGGGCCTTGGCTTCGGTCTCGGCCCATTCGGCTTCGGGGCTGGAGTCGGCCACGATGCCGGCGGCGGCCTGCACGTACAGCGTGCCGTCCTTGATGACGCCGGTGCGGATCGCGATGGCCACGTCCATTTCGCCGCCATAGCTCAGGTAGCCGGCCGCGCCGCCGTAGATGCCGCGGCGCACGGGTTCGAGTTCGTCGATGATCTTCATGGCCTCGACCTTGGGCGCGCCGGTCAGGGTGCCGGCCGGGAACGAGGCGCGCAGCACGTCCATGCTGCTCATGCCGGGGTTCAGGTTGCCGGTTACGTTGGACACCAGGTGCATGACGTGCGAATAGCGTTCGATGACCATGGTGTCGCTGACCTTCACCGAGCCCACTTCGGCCACGCGGCCCACGTCGTTGCGCGCCAGGTCGATCAGCATCACGTGCTCGGCCACTTCCTTGGGGTCGGCCTTCAGTTCGGCGGCCAGCGCGGCGTCCTCCTCGGGCGTGGCGCCGCGCTTGCGGGTGCCGGCCAGCGGGCGGATGGTGATCTGCGACTTGGGCTCGCCGTTTTCGACCACGCGCTCCTGGCGCACCAGGATCTCGGGCGAGGCGCCCACGACCTGGAAGTCGCCGAAATTCCAGAAGTACATGTAGGGGGAGGGGTTGAGCGAGCGCAGGGCGCGGTAGAGGGAGAGGGGGGAGTCGCGGAAGGGCTTGGCGATGACCTGGCCGATCTGCACCTGCATCAGGTCGCCGGCGGCGATGTGTTCCTTGGCGCGGCGCACGGCCGCCAGATAGTCTTCCTTCTTGAAGTCGCGCCGCTCTTCGGTCTGCATGCTGGCGTGGCTGTACGGGATTTCGACCGGGCGGCGCAGGCGCACGCGCAGGTCGTGCAGGCGCTGCTGGGCGCGGCTGTAGGCCTCGGGCTGGGCCGGGTCCGCGTAGACCATCAGGTAGATGCGGCCGGCCAGGTTGTCGACGATGACCAGTTCGTCGACGTGCATCAGCATCAGGTCGGGCGTGCCGCCTTCCATGCCGGCCGGAAACGGCTTGACCGCCGGGCCCAGGCAGGGCTCGATGTGGCGCACCGTGTCGTAGCCGAAGTAGCCGGCCAGGCCGCCGCAGAAGCGCGGCATGCCCGGGCGCAGGGCCACCTTGAAGCGGCTCTGGTACTGCTCGATGAAGGCCAGCGGGTCGCCGTCGTGAGTCTCGGCGATCTTGCCGTCGTGCAGCACCTCGGTGCGCGTGCCGCTGGCGCGGATCACGGTGCGGGCCGGCAGGCCGATGAAGGAATAGCGGCCGAAGCGCTCGCCGCCCACCACCGATTCCATCAGGCAGGTCATGCGGCCGGCCTGCGGGCCGGCATGCGCCAGCTTCAGGTAGATGCCCAGGGGCGTGTCCAGGTCGGCGTAGGTTTCGGCCACCAGCGGGATGCGGTTGTAGCCTTGCGCGGCGAGGGCCTTGAATTCGATTTCGGTCATGTGGGTCTCGTAAGCGTTCGATTTGCTTGCGGACCGGGCACATAGCAAAAAGCCCGGTCCAGGTTACTGGTTCCGGGCTTGGCTCTGTGGTTACACAGCTACGGCACTAGGCGGCATACGCGTCCAGGGCCGGGAGGGATCATCGCCACCCGGAAGACAAACGCCACCAGCGCCACGAGGCGCCGAGCATTTGGTTCTGGATGGAAACGTTCATCGGGTGATTCTGCTATGGAAACTTGGTATGGAAACCTGCTGGTCAGGAACCGGTTTTTGCCGTGGCGTTTGCCGCGGTGTTTGCCGTATTGCGGCTCTGGTTCCAGAGCGCGACCCACTGGGCCGCGTCAACTAGCGTGTCAACTATACCATCGACATCGAGCTCGCGCACGTCCTTGCCTTCGTTGT
The DNA here is from genome assembly GCF_056711425.1 of Achromobacter sp. SX5. Taxonomy (NCBI): domain Bacteria; kingdom Pseudomonadati; phylum Pseudomonadota; class Betaproteobacteria; order Burkholderiales; family Alcaligenaceae; genus Achromobacter; species Achromobacter sp. SX5. The sequence continues at coordinate 332,180 of NZ_CM160041.1, forward strand.
AGCCATAAGGCACCACCAGCACCTGCGTGCCGGCGCTGCGTCCGGCCTGGGCGTCGTTCAGGGAGTCGCCGATGGTCACGGCCTGCGGCGCCGTGACGCCGAGCAGGTCGCAGGCATGCAGCACCTGGTCGGGATCGGGCTTGCGGCGCGCGCAGGTGTCGCCGCAGACCACGGCGTCGAAAAAGCCGGCCAGGCCGGTGCGCTGCAAAAGCGGCAGCGTGAACTCGGTGGGCTTGTTGGTGACCACCGCCAGCTTCAGGCCCTGTTCGCGCAGCTGCTTCAGGCCGTCGATGACGCCGGGGTACACCTGGGCCTTTTCGCCGTTGACCAGGTGGTAGTGGCGGTAGAAGGCGGCGCGGGCGCGGTCGAACTCGGCGGGCTCCGGGTCGGCGCCCTCCAGGCTGCCGGCCAGGCTGCGGCGCACCAGGTTGTCCACGCCCTTGCCGACGAAGGTCGCCACCACGTCCTCGCGCAGCGGGGACATGCCCAGCTCCACGCGCATGGCGTTGGCCGCGAAGGCCAGGTCGGGGATGGAGTCCAGCAGGGTGCCGTCCAGGTCCAGCAGCGCGGCGCGAAAAGCGGTCATATCGATTCCCGGTATCAGATGGCGGTGGTTTCGCCGACGGCGATCTGCTCGCGCATCGACTTGATGATGCCGGCGTAGTCCGGCTTGCCGAAGATGGCCGAACCGGCCACGAAGGTGTCCGCGCCGGCGCGGCGGATCTCGGCGATGTTGTCGATCTTGACGCCGCCGTCGACCTGCAGGGCGATTTCCTGGCCGCCGGCGCGGGTCCAGGCGTCGATGCGGGCGCGCGCCTCGCGCAGCTTGTCCAGCGCGGCCGGAATGAAGCTCTGGCCGCCGAAGCCGGGGTTGACCGACATGATCAGGACCAGGTCGATCTTGTCCATCACGTAGTCCAGGCAGGACAGCGGCGTGGCGGGGTTGAACACCAGGCCGGCCTTACAGCCGTTTTCGCGGATCAGCGTCAGCGTGCGGTCCACGTGGCGGCTGGCGTCGGGGTGGAAGCTGATGTAGTCGGCGCCGGCCTTGGCGAACATCGGCACCAGGTCGTCCACCGGTTCCACCATCAGGTGCACGTCGATCGGCACGGAAACATGGGGACGGATCGCCGCGCACACCATGGGGCCGATGGTCAGGTTGGGGACGTAGTGGTTGTCCATCACGTCCACGTGGATCCAGTCGGCGCCGGCGGCGACGACGTTGCGGACTTCCTCGCCCAGGCGGGCGAAGTCAGCCGACAGGATGCTGGGGGTGATGCGGGTTGAGGCCGAAAGGGTAGACATGATGTTCGGAGTCGGGGAGGGCATAATGTGCCATTATTGCAGTTTGAGGCGCGGTACCGGGAGTGGCCCGGTCCGGCGGGTCCGGCGGCCGCGCCTGCTACACAGGAAAGGACTGTGAAACCTTACGACCTGAGCGTCTCCGTCTCTCCACGCTTCGTGCCTGAACAGTCCGATCCCGGCGAACAGCAGTTCGTATTCGCCTATACCGTCCGCATCACCAACACGGGCGAACACCCCGCCCAGGTGATCAGCCGCCACTGGATCATCACCGACGGCAACCAGCGCGTGCAGGAAGTGCGCGGGCTGGGCATCGTGGGCCAGCAGCCGCTGCTGGCGCCCGGCGAAACCTTCGAATACACCAGCGGCTGTCCCCTGCCTACTCCGGTGGGCACGATGCGCGGCACCTATCACTGCGTCGGCGAGAACGGCATTCCGTTCGAAGTGCCGATCTCCGAATTCGTCCTGGCCATGCCGCGCACGCTGCACTGAATGGCCCGGTCCCCGTCGTACGTCCTGCCCTTGCTCATGAAGCGCATTTTCAGTTTGTCCGTGCTGTCGGTACTGCTGGCGGCCTGCTCCACGCCCTCCGACATTCCCCCCGATTCCGGCACGCTTCCCGGCGCGCGTCCGCCCGCGGCCGAAGGCCCCCTGGTGGTGCCGCCGCTGTCGGCGCTGCCCGATACGCCGCCGCGCGCGCTGGCGGGCAAGTTCAAGCCGGGCAACTGGTCGGAAATGCCCGGCTGGAGCAGCGACGACCTGTCGCGCGTGTGGCCGCTGTTCCTGCGCAACTGCCGCGGGCTGATGCGGCCCACTTCCGGCAACCTGGCCGCGCCGGCGCGCGCCACGCCGCGGGCCTGGCAGCCGGTCTGCGCGGCCGCCACCGACCCGGCGCGCGCGCCCGCCGCCGGCGACGGCGAGGCGGTGCGGCGCTTCTTCCAGACCTATCTGCAGCCGTGGCGCCTGAACGCGGCCGACGGCAAGCCGGCCACCAATACGGTCACCGGCTACTACGAGCCGCTGGTGCGCGGCTCGCGCCGCCAGGGCGGCAACTACCAGTGGCCGCTGTACGCCGTGCCCGCCGACCTGCTGACCATCGACCTGGGATCGGTCTATCCGGACCTGGCGGGCAAGCGCGTGCGCGGCAAGCTCGACGGCAAGCGCGTGGTGCCCTACGACACGCGCGCCGCCATCGAATCGACCGCCGGCCGCCGCCCGCCCGTGGTGGTGTGGGTGGACGATCCGGTGGACAACTTTTTCCTGCAGGTGCAGGGCTCGGGCCGGGTGCAGCTCACCGACGGCCCCGACGCCGGCAAGACCATACGCGTGGCCTATGCCGATCACAACGGCCAGCCCTACGTGTCCATCGGCCGCTGGCTGATCGACCGCGGCGAACTCGCGCCCGACCAGGCCTCGATGCAGAACATCCGCGCCTGGGCGCAGCGCAATCCCAAGCGCGTGCCGGAAATGCTGAACGCCAATCCGGCCGTCGTGTTCTTCCGCGAAGAGGCCGTGGTGGACCCCGAACTGGGTCCCAAGGGCGCCTACGCGATCCCGCTGGCGCCGATGCGCTCGGTGGCGGTGGACGCCAGCTTCGTGCCGCTGGGCACGCCGGTGTTCCTGTCGACCACCTATCCGGCGTCCGACCGGCCGCTGCAGCGCCTGGTGTTCGCCCAGGACACCGGCACCGCCATCCGCGGCGCGGCGCGCGCCGACTTCTACTGGGGCTACGGCGACGCGGCCGGGCAGCAGGCGGGGCGCATGAAGCAGCGCGGCCAGATGTGGGTGTTGTGGCCCAAGCAGGCCGGGGAGCCGACAGCAAGATGAGCCATCAGATCGTCGTTTGCGGAGCCGGCATCGTCGGCCTGTCCACCGCCCTGGCGCTGGCCCGCCGCGGCCAGCGCGTGGCCGTGCTGGCCCCGCGCGCCAGCGTGCCGGCGGCCGATCCCAACCACTACCATCCGCGCGTCTACGCCATTTCGCCGGCCAGCCAGCGTTTCCTGGCCGAGTTGGGCGTCTGGGACGCCATGCCCGCGGCCCGGCTCACGCCGGTGAGCGCGATGGAGATCCACGGCGACGCCGACGGGCAGGTGAACCTCAATGCCTGGCAGGCGGCGCTGCCGCAGCTGGCGTGGATCGTCGAATCCGGCGAAATCGAGCGCGTGCTGATCCAGGCCGTGCGCATGTTCGGCATTGCCTGGCTGGAAGACCGCTGCACCGGCTATCGCAACGGCGCCATCGAGACGGAAGGCGGCGCGCGCATCGAGGCCGAACTGTTCGTGGGCGCCGACGGCGCGGCCTCGCCGCTGCGCACGGCGGCCGGCCTGAAGCACGAGTCCCAGTCCTATCACGACACCGGCCTGGTGGTGCACCTGGACGCGCAGCGTCCGCACCAGGGCACGGCCGTCCAGTGGTTCCGCGACGATGGCGTGCTGGCGCTGCTGCCGCTGCCCGACACGGCCGACGGCCCGCAGGTCTCGATGGTCTGGTCCATGCGCAGCGAGCAGGCCCGCGACTTGCTGGCCTTGCCGCCGGCCGAACAGACGGCGCGCCTGGAGGCCTTGCTGGCGGACGCCGCCGAAGGCCGGCTGGGAACCCTGAAGGTGCGCAGCAGGCTGCATGGCTTTCCCCTGACCCTGGAGCGCGCGCAGATGGTGGCGCCGGGCATCGCGCTGGCGGGCGACGCCGCGCACCGGCTGCACCCGCTGGCCGGGCAGGGCCTGAACCTGGGCCTGGGCGACGTCGAGGCGCTGGTGCGCACGGTCGCCGGGCGCGAGCCCTACCGCACGGCCGGCGACCTGCGCGTGCTGCACCGCTATCAGCGGGCGCGGGCCGAGCCGGTGCTGGCCATGCGCCTGGCCACCGACGGCCTGCACAAGCTGTTCGCCTCGCGCGCCACGCCGCTGGTCTGGCTGCGCAACGCCGGCATGCACTGGGTCGAGCGCGCGCCGCTGGTCAAGCGCCGCCTGATCGCCGGGGCCTCGACCAACTAGGTTACGCTAGGCCCTAGGCCGAACGACACGATATACGAGTACAGGAGCACAGATGAATTTCCGCATTTCCGCCGTCCTGGCCGCCGCGCTGCTGGCGGTGTCGGCCGGCGTGTCGGCCCAGGACGCCAAGTCCGTGTCCACGCAGTCCGTCGGCCAGGCCGGCAAGGACGCCAAAAGCTACGCCACGCCCCAGGCGGCGCCGGCCGATCCCGCGGCGGACGCGGTCAAGGAACGTTTCAAGCAGCGTTTCTCCGGCATGGACGTCACGGCCGTGCGGCGCACGCCCTACGGTTTGTTCGAAGTGCAGCTGGGCATGGACATGATCTACACGGACGAGAAAGTCACCTGGGTCATGGAAGGTCCGCTGATCGACGCCATGACGCGCCGCGACGTCACCCGCGAATCGCTGGAGCGGCTGAGCGCCGTGAAGTTCGACGATCTGCCGCTGGAACTGGCCATCAAGCAGGTCAAGGGCGACGGCTCGCGCAAGGTGGCGATTTTCGAAGACCCCAACTGCGGCTATTGCAAGCAGCTGCGCAAGACGCTGGAAGACGTGGACAACCTGACCGTCTACACCTTCCTCTATCCCATCCTGTCGGCCGATTCCAAGGACAAGGTGCGCGACGTCTGGTGCGCCAAGGACCCGGGCGCGGCCTGGGACGACTGGATGCTGCGCGGACGCAAGCCGGCCGCCGCCAGCTGCGACGTGCCCGAGGCCGAACTGCTGGCCCTGGGCCAGCGCCTGATGGTGCGCGGCACGCCCACTTTGTTCTTCGCCGACGGCACGCGCACCAGCGGCGCGCTGCCCCTGGAGCAGCTCAAGGCCCGACTGAACTGACCGGCGCGCGCCGCCGGCCGGGAGGCTGGCGCCGCAAGCGCCACGCCACCCGGAGACCGCATTGAAAATCGCAATACTCGACGATTATCACGACGTAGCCCGGCGCTACGCCGACTGGACCTCGCTGGGCGGCGACGCCGAGGTGCAGATCTTCAACAACTACATTCCGCCCGAGCAGGTCGAGGCCACGCTCGAGAGCTTCGACGTCATCGTCGCCATGCGCGAGCGCACGCCGTTCCCGGCCGAGCGCATCCGCGCGCTGCCCGGGCTGCGCCTGCTGATCACCACCGGCATGCGCAACAACGCCATCGACATGCAGGCCTGCGCCGCGCAGGGCATCGTGGTGTGCGGCGCGCCCGGCAGCCCCGAGGCCGCCACCGCCACCGCGGAGCTGGCCTGGGCGCACATCCTCGGACTGTTCAAGCACCTGCCGGCCGAAGACGCGGCCATGCGCCGCGGCATGTGGCAGACGGCCATGCCCGAGCCGCTGGCCGGCAAGCGGCTGGGCGTGCTGGGCCTGGGCAAGCTGGGCACGGCGGTGGCCAAGGTGGGCCAGGCCTTCGGCATGGACGTGGTGGCCTGGAGCCCCAACCTCACCGACGAACGCGCCGCGGCCGCCGGCGTGGCGCGGGTGGACAAGCACGAACTGTTCGCCACGTCCGACGTGGTCAGCCTGCACCTGATTCTTTCCGGGCGCACCCGCCACGTGGTCGACGCCGCGGCGCTGGCCGCCATGAAACCCACCGCCTATCTCGTCAACACCTCGCGCGCCGGCCTGGTGGACCAGGAAGCGCTGATGGACGCGCTGGTGAAATTCCGCATCGCCGGCGCGGGGCTGGACGTCTATCCCGAAGAGCCGCTGTCGCCCACCGACACGGTGCGCGACCTCGACAACGTGATCCTCACGCCGCACCTGGGCTACGTCAGCCGCGAGAATTTCGAGGCGTTCTACCAGAACGCGCTGGAAGCCGTGAAAGCCTGGCAGGCGGGGCAACCGGTGCGGGTGCTGAATGCGTGAAACGTGCGGATGGTGGGGATACGTAGGATGGGTGTAGCGCGAGATTTCTTGGGCAAGAATTCAATTGTTCGTCGCGCGTAACCCATCGGCCGGCGGCAGCCGGCTGTTTGTCTCTTGCCACGAAAACCGGCGGCTGGCGCCGCCTGATGGGTTACGCGCGCTCGATATTTGAGTTCTTGCCCAAGAAATCTCGCGCTGCACCCATCCTACGTCCGAATCCCAAACCTCGACCCCCCCCGAATCACCCGGCGCCGCCCGGCCGCGAGAACGTCACCTTCTTCTCGACCATGCCCTGCGGCGCGGTATCGCCGCAGGCGTCGGCGCCGTCCGCTTCCGGGTCCACGGCGTCGAACGCGGTGTCGCCATTGGCGTCGGGCACGCCGGTGGGCTTGAGGCCCACGAAATCGAACAGGTCGCGGTCCATCAGGTGCGAGGGCACCACGCGCGACAGCGCGTTGAACACGTTCCACGAGCGGCCCGGATGCTGCCGGTCCCATTCCTGGATCATGCGGCCGACCTCCTTGCGCTTGAGGTTCTCCTGCGAGCCGCACAGATTGCACGGGATGATGGGGAACTGCTTGAGTTCCGCATAGGCGATCAGGTCGGTCTCGGGCACGTAGGCCAGCGGACGGATCACCGTGTGGCGGCCGTCGTCGGACACCAGCTTGGGCGGCATGCCCTTGGCCTTGCCGCCGTAGAACAGGTTCAGGAAGAAGGTGCCCAGGATGTCGTCGCGGTGGTGGCCCAGCGCGATCTTGGTCGCGCCCAGTTCCGAGGCCACGCGGTACAGGATGCCGCGGCGCAGCCGCGAACAGAGCGAGCACATGGTCTTGCCTTCTTCCAGCACGCGCGTGACGATGGAGTAGGTGTCCTGCGTCTCGATGTGGAAGGGCACGCCCAGTTCGGTCAGGTAGCGCGGCAGGATGTCGGCCGGAAAGCCCGGCTGCTTCTGGTCCAGGTTGACCGCGACCAGCTCGAACGGAAACGGCGCGCGCTTTTGCAACTGCATCAGGATGTCGAGCAGCGCGTAGGAGTCCTTGCCGCCGGACAGGCACACCATCACGCGGTCGCCGGCCTCGATCATGTTGTAGTCGGACAGGGCGCGCGTGGTTTCGCGGGCCAGCCGCTTGGTCAGCTTGTTGCCTTCGTGGCGGAGTTTCTTTTCTTCGGCCGCGGTGCGCAGGCCGGGGGAGGCGATATCGTTCATGGTCAGCGCGTGATCTGGATTTCCACGCCGACTGCGGCGCAGTCGGAGAACGCCATGGGCTTGCTGATGCGCAGGCGCAGCGCGCGGATTTCCTGGAAGTCGGCCAGCAGGCGGGCGGCCACCTGCTCGGACAGGGTTTCGATCAGGTTCACGTGGGCCTGGGTGCATTCCTCCACGATGGCCTCGCGCAGGCGGCGGTAGTCGAGCACGCTGTGGATGTCGTGGTCGTCGACCGCGCGCTGGATGTCCACGTCGAATTCGGCGTCGACATGCAGGGGCTGGGTGGCGCGGCGCTCGTGCTCGAGGATGCCGATGCGGGCGTCGAGCGCGAGCCCGGAAAGGATGATGCGGCGTGTGGGCATGATGAAAACCTGGATGGCGTAGCCGGGAATTGTAAGGCGGCGGCGGGAAGGGGGCAGCCCGCTGGCTACAATCCGGCCATGCGCGGGCGCGCCGCGGTCAACAAGGGGTGAAATGCAACAGATGCACGATACGGTGATTGTAGGCGGCGGCCCGGCCGGCGCCTCCTGCGCGCTGTGGCTGGCCAGGCTCGGCCTGTCCCCGTTACTGGTCGAGGCTGGCGTCCGCCTCGGCGGCCTGGGCAACGACAATCCGTTCCCCGACGACTGGATCGCCGTGCTGCCCGGCGTCACCGGCCAGCAGGTGGCCGCCAACATCGACGCCAGCGTGCGCGCCGCCGGCGTGCCGCTGCGCCTGCAGACCCGCGTCACTGCGGTGCGGCCGTGCAAGGGCGGCATCGAGGCCCGCCTGGCCGGCCCCGACGGCGCCGAAAGCCTGGCGCGGGCGCGCACCCTGGTCATCGCCTCGGGCGTGCGCGCCAAGGGCCTGCCGGACCACCCGCCCGGCGCGACCTGGCCGGGCGTGCTGATCGGGCCGGGTTCGCCCATCGTGGCGCAGGACTACACGGGCCTGTCGGTGGCGGTGCTGGGCGGGGGCGACAACGCTTTCGAGAATTTCGTCTACGTGCGCAACCGCGGCGCGCGCGCCGTGCACCTCTACGCCCGCAGCGTCCGCGCCCAGCAGCAATGGGTGACGCGCGCCGGCCGCGACGGCGTGCGCATCGGCCCGTACCGGGTCGATCCGGCCGCGCGCAGCGTTGACGGGCGCCGCTACGACCTGATCCTGGTGTTCTACGGCTGGGAGCCCCAGGCGGGTTTCGCCGACAGCCTGCAGCTGGCGCGCGACGCGCGCGGCTACATCCGCACCGATTTCGCCACCGCCGAGACCAGCGTGCCCGACATCTACGCCGTGGGCGAAGTGGCCAACCGCATGCATCCCTGCGTGGTCACGTCCCTGGCCGACGGCGTGGTCGCGGCCAAGGCCATCCAGCGGCGCTGGGAGCGCGCCTAGCCGGCGCGGTCAGGGCGCCGGCAGGAATTCCAGCACAGCGCGTTCGAACTCCTGCGGGAACTCGACGTTGGACAGGTGCACGGCCGGCAGCACCAGCAGCCTGGCGCCGGGGATCGCCGCGGCGATCCGTTCGCTGTGGCTGGCGGCCGTCACCGTATCGTGCTGGCCGGCGATGACCAGCGTGGGAGTCGGGATCAGCGCGATGGTGCGACGCAGGTCGTAGTCGCGCACCGCCGCGAACAGGCCGGCCAGCCCGTGCCTGTCGGTGGCCAGCAGCATGGCGCGGAATTTCTCCACGTTGGGCTCGCCGTCGCGCAGCATGGCGGGCGGAAACCAGTTGCGCAGAAAGCCTTCGGCGGTTTCCTTCATGTCGGGTGCCTGCAGCGTGGCGGCGATGCGCTCGTCCCACTGGGGTGCCGGCCCGAGATAGGCCGAGGTGTTGCTCAGCACCAGGCGGTCCAGGCGCTGCGGGGCATGCACGCCCAGCCATTGCCCGACGATGCCGCCCAGCGACAGGCCCAGGAAGTGGGCGCGCGCGATCCCCAGGCCGTCCATCAGCTCCAGCACGTCGCGGCCCAGGCGGTCCAGCGAATAGGGGCCGGCCGGCACGCTGGAGGCGCCGTGGCCGCGGAAGTCGTAGCGCAGCACGCGGAAACGGCGCGATAGCGCCGGGATCTGCGCGTCCCACATATGCAGCGTGGTGCCGATCGAGTTCGACAGGATAAGCGTCGGCTGGTCGGCGTCGCCGTCGTAGCGGTAGGCGATGCGGGCGCCGTCGCCCGTGGTGAAAAAGAATGCGTCTTGCATGATGGCCTCGCGGTGTTCGGGTGAGGCAAAGATTAGTTGCGCGGCCATCAAGAAGAAATTACAAAGTTTCCACAGACATTGTCGGAAAAACTGACATGAGCGAATTCACGCTGCACGACCTGCAATGCTTCGACGCCGTGGTGCGCGAAGGCGGCTTCCAGGCCGCAGCCGCGTCGCTGCACCGCTCGCATCCGGCGGTGTTCGCCGCCGTGGCGAAACTGGAACGGCAGCTCGGCCTTGCCCTGCTGGACCGCGGCGGCTACCGCGTCGCGCTGACCGACGCCGGCCGCTCTTTCCACGAACGCGCCCAATCGCTGCTGGTCGAGCTTGCCGGCCTGCGCGCGCACGCCGAACAGCTGGCCGTGGGCGAGGAAACCGAGTTGCGCGTGGTGATCGGAGATTTCTGCCCGCGCCCATACGTGCTGGGGCTGCTGAGCCGGTTCTTCGCGGGCTGCCCCGCCACGCGGCTGGATCTGCACTTCGAGGCCGTGGCCGGCCCGATGGAACGCCTGGAGGACGGCGAGGCCGATCTCATCCTGCACCGCGTGGACAAGAGCGACGCCCGCATCGAATGGGTCGACCTGGCCAAGGTGGCTTTCGTGCCGGTGGCGGCGCCCGGCCTGCTGCGCGAACCCGCGCCGCGCACCCTCGGCCCGGCGCAGATGCGCGAGTACACGCAGTGCGTCATGCGCGATACCGCCAGGCATACGCCGCCGCGCGACTACTTCACCATCGCCGGCGCGCGCCGCTGCACGGTCGCGGACCAGCTCATGAAGAAAGAGATCATCCTGCAGGGCATGGGCTGGGGCCATCTGCCGCGCTTCCTGGTCGAAGAGGAATTGCGCGACGGCCGGCTGCTGTCCATCGCCAATCCGCATCTGCCGGGCAGCGTCGAGGAACTGGTGGCGGCGCGGCGCGCCGACCGGGCGCAGGGGCCGGTCTCGAACCGCCTGTGGCGCTATCTGCAGCAGGCCGCGCCGGCCCTGCGACGCGCGCTGCGCGGCGGGCCGCAGGCGTCCGGCCGCCAGGCCGTCAAGTCAGCACGCACTCCGAGGCGTCCGGCGCGGCCAGCCTGACGCGGAACGACCGCAGTTCGTCGCGGCGGAACACGTGCACCGTGACCCGCTCGCCCGGCCGGTACTGCGCCAGCAGCAGGTCCAGCCCGGCCGGCGCGTCCACGCGCAGCCCGTCGATGGCCACCAGCACGTCGCCGGCCGACAGGCCGCCCTTGTGCGCGGCGCCGCCTTCCAGCACCGTGGCCAGCGCCAGCGAGTCGCCCTGCTTGCGGGTGCGCGCGTCCAGCGACGGGATGTTGGCCGCCGCCTTCCATTGCAGCGTCACGCCCTGCGGCGCCAGCAGCTCGGCCAGCGGCACGTCGGCCGTGCCGTAGGCATGGCGCGCGATGAAGCGGCGCGCGTCGACGCCGGTGGCTTCTTCGATGAGCGCGGGCAGGCCGTCTTCGGGCAGGCCCTGAGGCTTGCCGCGGTAGAAGTCGCGGCCATAGCGCTCCCATAGCAGGCGCATGACGTCGTCCAGCGAATGCGCGCCGGCGCTCTGGTTGCGGATCAGCAGGTCCAGCCCCAGCGCCACCAGCGCGCCCTTGGTGTAGTAGCTGACCAGCGCGTTGGGCGAGTTCTCGTCCTGCTTGTAATAGCGGGTCCAGGCGTCGAAGGAGCTTTCCGCCACCGACTGCTTGCCGCGGCCCGGCGTGCGCGCCACGCTGGAGATGGTCTTGGCCAGCAGCCGCAGGTAGTCGGGCCGGGTGATGGCGCCCGAGCGCAGCAGCAGCAGGTCGTCGTAGTAGGAAGTGAAGCCTTCGAACACCCACAGCAGGCGGGTCAGATCGGGCTGCGACAGGTCGTAGGGCGCGAAGGCCTGCGGCTTGATGCGCTTGACGTTCCAGGTATGGAAGTACTCGTGGCTGACCAGGCCCAGGAAGCCGCGGTAGCCTTCGCCCTGGCCCTGCTGGCCCAGCACCGGCAGGTCCTTGCGCGAGGTCATCAGCGCGGTGCTGGCGCGGTGTTCCAGGCCGCCGTAGCCGTCGCCGGTGACCATGGTCATGAAGACGTAGCGCTCGGCGCTGTCCAGGAACGGCGCGCGGCGGGTGCGGGGTTCGAAGAACGCGATCTGGGTTTCGCAGATCTTGCGCACGTCCGCGACGATGCGGTCCAGGTCCAGGTTGGGGGCGACGCCGGTGAACACCAGTTCGTGCTCGGCGCCGTGCGCGGTGAAGCTGGCGACCTGCGGCGTGCCCATTTCCACCGGATGGTCGATCAGCGCGTCGTAGTCCGGCGCCAGGTACAGGCCGAAGCCGTGGCGGCGGGCCGCGCCGCGGTGGCCGCGGGCCTCGGGCAGGCTGGTGTAGACCTTCCAGCCTTCGATGCCGCGCGGCGGCGCCAGGTCGACCAGGCAGGGCAGGTGCTCGTGTCCGTGGACGCGCAGGAACACGCTGGTGCCGTTGAAGAAACCGTGGGTTTCGTCCAGGTGCGCGCCGCGCACCGACAGGTCCCAGGCGTAGACCACGTACTCCACGCGCAGCGGGCCGTCGCAGGCCGCGGCCCGCCAGGTGTGGTTGTCCGTTTTCTCGACCGGCACCCGGCGCGCGCCGGCATAGGCCGCCAGCGATTCGATCTGGCGCGAGAAATCGCGGATCAGGTAGCTGCCCGGAATCCAGGCCGGCAGCGACAGGCGCTGGCCGTCCGGAGAGGGCGCGGGGATGGTTAGGGTTATCCGGTAGCGGTGTCCGGCGGGGTCGAAGGGCGCGAGGCGGTAAAGTAGCGGCGGAGCTTGGTCTTTTTCCATAGCCGCATCTTATTTCATAGCCTTACTTTCACACCATATCGGAGACATGTGATGAGCGAGTCGTTTGTACTGGTCGAAACCCGGGGCCGCGTCGGCCTGCTGACGCTTAACCGTCCCAAGGCGCTGAACGCGCTGAACGATCAACTGATGGACGAGCTCGGCGCCGCGCTGCTGGCCTTCGAGGCCGATCCCGGCATCGGCGCGGTGGTCATCACCGGCAGCGAAAAGGCCTTCGCCGCGGGCGCGGACATCGGCGCGATGAAAAGCTGGTCGTACATGGACGTCTACGGCAGCGAATACATCACCCGCAACTGGGAGACGCTCAAGCGCATCCGCAAGCCGGTGATCGCCGCGGTGGCCGGCTACGCCCTGGGCGGCGGCTGCGAACTGGCCATGATGTGCGACATCATCATCGCCGCCGACAGCGCCAAGTTCGGCCAGCCCGAAATCAAGCTGGGCGTGATCCCCGGCGCGGGCGGCACCCAGCGCCTGCCGCGCGCGGTGGGCAAGGCCAAGGCCATGGACCTGGCGCTGACCGCCCGCATGATGGGCGCCGAGGAAGCCGAGCGCGCCGGCCTGGTCTCGCGCGTGGTGCCGGCCGACAAGCTCATGGAAGAAGCCATGGACGCGGCCACCGTCATTGCCTCCATGTCGCTGCCGTCGGTGATGATGGCCAAGGAGTGCGTCAACCGCGCCTTCGAAGGCTCGCTCAACGAAGGGCTGCTGTTCGAGCGCCGCGTGTTCCATTCGCTGTTCTCGACCGAAGACCAGAAGGAAGGCATGGCCGCTTTCACCGAAAAGCGCAAGCCGGAATTCAAGCACCGTTAAGCCCCGTTACGCGCCGCGCCCCGCGGCGCGCACGAACGGCACGCAAAAACGCGCCCCTCCCGGGCGCGTTTTTGCATTTTGAACCACGCGTTTTCCGAGCGTTGCGCCTTGAAACGCTTGGTCAGCACCTGGGCCCCGGGTTCGGTCATATCCTGGATGGGCGTCATCTCGAGGTGCCGCGCCAGGGAGGCTGGACCGAACTGGCTCCCTGTCACGCGCGGCGGCTCGCCTTCAAACGAACAACACCAAGAAGGAGCCTTGCATGCGTACATTTATCGCTACCCGCCGGTGGTCCGCCGCAATTCTCGCCGGCGCGCTCAGCGCCGGCCTCGCCACCGCCGTCCAGGCTCAGGCGCCGCGCTCCACGCTGCGGCTGGTCTCCGAAACCCCGCAGGCCGCGCCCGCGCCGCAGATGAGCGAGCAGGAGCTGCGCGACACCGCCATCGACGCCTACGTCTACGCCTATCCCATGGTGCTGATGGAGCTGGCGCGCCGCCAGGCCACGGCGGTGCAGAGCCCGCTGGACGGCAAGGCGCCGATGAACCAGTTCGGCCACAAGGCCTCGTATCCCGACCCGCGCGCCGGGGACACGCCGTGGCCCAGCGCCGACGCGCTGTACTCCAGCCTGTGGTTCGACGTGTCGCGGGCGCCGCTGGTGGTGAACCTGCCGGCCACGGGCGAACGCTATTCGGTGCTGTCGGCGCTGGACATGTGGAGCGACGTGTTCGCCTCGCGCGGCTCGCGCACCAACGGCCGCGGCGCGCAATCGTTCGTCATCGTCGGCCCCGACTGGCAGGGCGCGACGCCGGCCGGCATGGACGTGATCCGCAGCCCGACGGCCACCGGCTGGCTGATCGGCTGGACCCAGGCGGCCGGCCCGCAGGACTACGCGGCGGTCAACCAGATCCAGGCCGGCATGACCGCCAATCCGCTGGCCGTGCCCATGACGCGCACTACCCGCGCGCGCGGCGACGGCAGCGTGTATCCGCAGACCGGTCCCGGCGTGGGCGCCGCGCCCATCGGCAGCGGGCTGCGCGCGCCCATGCCGGCGCTGCCGGCCGGCACGCCGGCCGAGCAGGCCGCGAGCATGGACGCCGCCGCCTTCTTCGGCCTGTTCTTCGACCTGCTGCGCAACAACCCGCCGCATGCCAACGACACGCCGATGCTGGACCGCATGCGCCGCATCGGGCTGGACAGCCGGCGGCCGTTCTCCTACGGCAGCCTGAGCCCGGCCGTGCAGCAGGCGCTGGCCGACGCCCAGCCGCTGGCGGGGCGCCGCATCGCCGACAACGTGTCGCGCCTGGCCACGCCGCTCAATGGCTGGAACACCGTGCTGTCGGGCATCGGCACCTACGGCACGGACTACACGCGCCGCGCCGCCATCGCCTACGCCGGCCTGGGCGCGCCCACGCCGGAAGACGTGCTGTATCCGGTGACGATGGTCGACTCCAAGGGCCGGCCGCTGAACTCCGACGAGGACTACGTGCTGCATTTCGACAAGGGGCAGCTGCCGCCGGCCAACGCGTACTGGTCGCTGCACGTCTACGACGACAAGCACGGCTTTGCCGACAACCCCGCCAACCGCTACGTGCTGCGCAGCACCGACGCCCTGAAGTACAACGCCGACGGCTCGCTGGACATCTACATCCAGCAGCGCGACCCCGGCGAGCGCAAGCGCTCCAACTGGCTCGCCAGCCCCGCGGCCGACGCGCCGTTCCTCCTCAGCATGCGCCTGTACTGGCCGCAGGACACCGCGCTGGACGGCCAGTGGGCGCCGCCGCCGGTCAAGGAGGATTGAGCCCGTCCGCGCAGGGCCGCGAACAGCGCCCGGCGTCTCCTCTGGGGGCGCCGGGCGCCCGCTTTTCACGGCGGCGCCGACCGTTGTTTACACCTTACAAACGGCCGAAAGTTCATTTGCTCGGGTAAAAAGAATCAAGCTATACTCTGCGAGTTTGACGCTTGCGGGGTAAGAACACTTGGCGGCTGGTTGAGAGGGTATTGGGCGTAAATACGCGTCGATATCCAAAAGCCGAATGCGCCGGTTCTGGCAAGAGCAAGATTGAGAGCAGGAAGGCTTACGGAGCAAGAAGGCTTACGGGGCTTTGCGGCTTACGCGGGGAAGTTTGATGCAACAGAACTCCATGCAGCAAAATATGCGGCAGGGTCCGGTTGGGAGCCACGGTATGGAAGTGTTGGACCAGGGCGCCACGGAAAAAGTTCTGGTACTTAGCGACGCGGACCGCGCGGCGCTGAATGCTCAAGCGAGCCGTGGGCTCTTGTTGGCACTGGCTGCGCAGGGCGCCATGGGGCTCGCAGCGGCGGTAATTGCGGGGGTTGTCGGAGGGGCGGCGGCAGGTTGGTCGGCGCTGGCGGGGGCGGGAGCGTATTTCATACCCAATGCGTTGTTCGCATTGCGCCTGGCGGTCAGCGTTCGGGCCGGTAAAGCCAGTCCCTTTACCTTTCTCTCTGGTGAGTTGATCAAGCTGTTCGCAACGGCGCTGCTGTTGTGGCTGCTTTCGCGTGTGGCGCAGGACAGCCTCGTATGGCCTGCCGCGCTGCTCGGTTTGATACTCACATTGAAGGGTTATCTCCTGCTTATGATGTTCCGCAAGTTGTCTTAGCGCCGAGCAGGTTTGCGGCAAACGAAATCGTGGAATCGTCCGGTTCGCAAGGGCCGGGCATACAGCAAATAGGGTAGGATTCAAATGGCTGCTGCCAGCGACGTGTCGCCTCAGTCTGCGTATATTCAGCACCACCTGGTGCATCTGAACAATACGGGCGAGAAACAGAGCGCTATCGCTCAGTTCGACATCATCAATTACGACTCGTTGTTCTGGTCCGGCCTGATGGGTCTGATCGTCGTCTTCTTCCTGTGGCGCGCCGCGCGCCGCGCCACCAGCGGCGTGCCGGGCCGTTTCCAGGCTTTCGTGGAAATGATCGTCGACATGGTCGACGACCAGGCCAAGGGCATCGTCCACAATGCCAAGAGCCGCCTGTTCATCGCCCCGCTGGCCCTGACCGTGTTCCTCTGGATCGTCCTGATGAACGCGCTGGACCTGCTGCCGGTCGACCTGCTGCCCTCGATCTGGCGCCTGACCGGCCTGGGCGCCGAGCACGGCGACCCGCTCTACTACCACCGCATTCTGCCGACCGCCGACCTGAACGTGCCGATGGGCATGTCGCTGGGCGTGCTGCTGCTGATGTTCTATTACGGCATCAAGATCAAGCACCCGGGCGGCTTCGTCAAGGAACTGTTCACCGCGCCGTTCCACGCGCACGGCATCGGCGCGCTGCTGCTGGCTCCGTTCAACCTGCTGCTGAACCTGATCGAATACGCCGCCAAGTCCGTGTCGCTGGGCATGCGGTTGTTCGGCAACATGTTCGCCGGCGAACTGATTTTCATGCTGATCGCCCTCCTGGGCGGCGCCTGGACCGGCTTCAACGGCGCCAGCATCGGCCTGGGCCTGGGCCATATCCTGGCCGGCTCGATCTGGGCGATCTTCCACATCCTGATCGTCCTGCTGCAGGCCTTCATCTTCATGATGCTGACGCTGGTTTACCTCGGCCAGGCTCACGAAGGCCACTGATCCCCCGGATTTCCCGCGCTGGCCATCCGGCCAGCGTGGGATAGCAAGATTTTCTTGCATTGAGCTGTACCCCTTATTTTTCAATTTTTTGACTTCAGATTTCTAACCAAGGAGTTGTCATGACCAACGTCGCTTTCGTTGCCCTCGCTTGCGGTCTTATCATCGGTCTGGGCGCTATCGGCGCTTGCATCGGCATCGCACTGATGGGCGGCAAGTATCTGGAAGCCTCGGCTCGTCAGCCTGAGCTGATGAACGCTCTGCAAACGAAGATGTTCCTGCTGGCTGGCCTGATCGACGCGGCATTCCTGATCGGCGTGGGTATCGCCATGCTGTTCGCCTTCGCCAATCCGTTCGTCGGCTAAGGCACCGCCCGCCGGCGAAAAGGCGGGTCATGACGCTGGCGGCGGTGCAGGACTACCGCGCATCGCCGCCCAGCAAAGTATCGAGTGCTCCGTAAGCCCCGTCCCGGGCGCAGCCGGAGCCGAAAGGTGTTAAAGGAACGACCGTGAATCTGAACGCGACGATCATTTTCCAGATGCTCGTGTTCTTCGTTCTGGGCTGGTTCACGATGAAATTCGTGTGGCCTCCTCTGACGAAGGCGATGGACGAGCGCCGCCAAAAAATCGCCGACGGCCTGGCCGCCGCCGAGAAGGGCAAGGCCGATCTGGCCCAGGCCCAGGCGCGCGTCAGTCTGATCGAGGCTTCTGCCAAGTCCGAAAACCACGCCCGCATCATCGAGGCCGAGAAGCAAGCCGCCTCCCTGATCGAGCAGGCCCGCCGCGAAGCGGAAGCCGAACGCGCCCGTATCGTGGCCCAGGCTGCCCAGGACGCCGCGCAGGAAGTCCAGCGCGCCCGCGACCTGCTGCGCGACGACGTCGCAGCGCTGGCCGTGAAGGGTGCTGAACAGATCCTCAAGCGCGAGGTTGACGCCCGCGCGCACGCCGAGCTGCTCAACCAGCTTCGCGCGCAGCTTTAATCCGGGACCGCCATGGCTGAACTTTCCACTGTTGCCCGGCCCTACGCCGAGGCGCTCTTCAGCGCGGCGTGCGACGACAAGGCCGGCTTGCCGGCCTGGTCCGACCTGGTCGGTGAAATGTCGCAGGTTGCCTCCAACCCCGACGTGCGCGAGGCCATGGCCGATCCGCGTCTGGGCGACAAGCAGCGCGTCGAGCTGTTCACCGGCCTGATCAAGGCCGAACTGCCGCAAGCCGCCCGCAATTTCATCGCGCTGCTGGTCGAGAACGACCGGCTGTTGCTGCTGCCCGACATCGCCACGCAATTCGCGGCGCTGCGGAATCGTCACGACGGCACGGCGCAGGCGGAAATCACCAGCGCGTTCGAGCTGAGCGACGCCCAGGTCCAAGAACTGGTGGCCGCGCTCGAACAAAAATTTGGCCTCAAGCTCAAGCCCAGCGTCACTGTCGACCCGTCGTTGATTGGCGGCGTGCGCGTGGCCGTCGGGGACCAGGTGCTCGATACTTCCGTACAAGCCCAATTGGCCCGCATGCGCGACCAGCTCGCCGCTTAAGGCAACTAACAGGATTCCAGGAGTCAATATGCAACTCAATCCCTCCGAGATCAGCGAACTGCTCAAGAGCCGCATCGAGGGCCTGGGCGCTTCGACTGATGTTCGTACCCAAGGTACCGTCGTCTCCGTGACCGACGGTATTACCCGCATCCACGGCCTGTCCGACGTGATGCAGGGCGAAATGCTCGAGTTCCCCAACAACGTTTTCGGTCTGGCACTGAACCTCGAGCGCGACTCCGTCGGCGCCGTGATTCTGGGCGACTACACCGGCGTGTCCGAAGGCGACCAGGTCAAGACGACCGGCCGCATTCTGGAAGTGCCCGTCGGCCCCGAGCTGCGCGGCCGCGTGGTCAACACGCTGGGTCTGCCGATCGACGGCAAGGGCCCGATCAACGCCAAAGAAACCGACATCATCGAGAAAGTGGCCCCCGGCGTTATCGCCCGCCGCTCGGTGTCGCAGCCGCTGCAGACCGGCACCAAGGCTATCGACGCCATGGTGCCGATCGGCCGCGGCCAGCGCGAGCTGATCATCGGCGACCGCCAGACCGGCAAGACCGCCGTCGCCGTCGACACCATCATCAGCCAGAAGGGCAAGAACGTCACCTGCGTGTACGTCGCCATCGGCCAGAAGGCGTCGACCATCAACAACGTGGTGCGCAAGCTCGAAGAGCACGGCGCCATGGAATACACCATCGTCGTGGCCGCCTCGGCTTCCGACTCGGCCGCCATGCAGTACCTGGCCGCCTACGCCGGCTGCACGATGGGCGAATACTTCCGCGACCGCGGCGAAGACGCCCTGGTGATCTATGACGACCTGACCAAGCAGGCCTGGGCCTACCGCCAGGTGTCGCTGCTGCTGCGCCGTCCGCCGGGCCGCGAAGCCTACCCGGGCGACGTGTTCTACCTGCACTCGCGCCTGCTGGAGCGCGCCGCTCGCGTCAACGAAGAGTACGTCGAGAAGTTCACCAACGGCGCCGTCAAGGGCAAGACCGGCTCGCTGACCGCGCTGCCGATCATCGAAACGCAGGCCGGCGACGTGTCCGCCTTCGTTCCGACCAACGTGATCTCGATCACCGACGGCCAGATCTTCCTGGAAACCGACCTGTTCAACGCCGGTATCCGCCCCGCCATCAACGCCGGTATCTCGGTGTCGCGCGTCGGCGGCGCCGCCCAGACCAAGGTCATCAAGAAGCTGTCCGGCGGTATCCGTACCGACCTGGCGCAGTACCGTGAACTGGCCGCCTTCGCGCAGTTCGCCTCCGACCTGGACGACGCCACCCGTCGCCAGCTCGAGCGCGGCAAGCGCGTGGTCGAACTGCTCAAGCAGCCGCAATACCAGCCGCTGCAGGTGTGGGAACTGGCCGTGTCGCTGTACACCGTGAACAACGGCTACCTCGACGACGTGGACGTGGCCCAGGTGCTGTCCTTCGAGAAGTCCTTCAAGGACCACCTCAAGGCCAAGCATGCCGCCCTGATCCAGCGCATCGAAGACACCAAGGAACTGTCCAAGGACGACGACGCCGAACTGGCCGCCGCGCTCCAGGATTTCAAGAAGCACGGTGCTTTTTAAGGCAAGGTCTGGCGTAGTCGATGGGCGCGAGCCCATCCTACGGTAGGGCGGGAGCGGCGTGAAGCCGAGCCCGCCAGCCGTCTCAACAGGAAAGCGCAATGCCCGGAATCAAGGAAATCCGAACCAAGATCAAGAGCGTGCAGAACACGCGCAAGATCACCAAGGCGATGGAAATGGTCGCCGCATCCAAGATGCGCAAGGCGCAGGAGCGGATGCGCGCGGGCCGTCCGTACGCCACCAAGGTGCGCGAGATCGCCGCGCATCTGATGCAGGCCAACCCGGAATACAACCACCCCTACCTTCAGGAACGTGAAGTCAAGTCGGTGGGCGTGGTGCTGGTCACGACCGACAAGGGCCTGTGCGGCGGCCTGAACACCAACATCAGCCGTCTGACGCTGTCGCGCCTCAAGGAATTCGAGGCCAAGGGCATCAAGGCGCAGGCGACCGCATTCGGCAACAAGGGCCTCGGCCTGTTGACCCGTATCGGCGCCAAGCTGGTGTCGCAGGAAGTGCAGCTCGGCGACAAGCCCGACCTGGACCGCCTGCTGGGCGCCATCAAGGTCCAGCTGGACGACTACCTCGAAGGCCGCATCGACGCGCTCTACGTGGCGACCACGCGCTTCATCAACACGATGAAGCAGGAGCCGGTGTTCCTGCGCCTGCTGCCGCTGGCCTCCGGTTTGGACGACCCGTTCCAGTCGGGCGCGCAATCTCTGGAACCGACGGCCGAGATCAAGTCCGACTACAGCTGGGACTACATCTACGAACCGGACGCCAAGAGCGTGATCGACGATCTGCTGCAGCGCTACGTCGAAGGCCTTCTGTACCAGGCCGTGGCCGAGAACATGGCCTCGGAACAGTCCGCTCGTATGGTCGCCATGAAGGCGGCGTCGGACAACGCGAAGAAGGTCATCGGCGACCTGCAGCTGGTCTACAACAAGACCCGCCAGGCCGCGATCACCAAGGAAATTTCGGAAATCGTAGGGGGCGCTGCCGCGGTGTAAGCCGGGCAGTATCCCGTCAAAATATCAAGGAATCGACATGAGCAACGGAACCATCGTTCAGTGCATCGGCGCCGTGGTGGACATTCAGTTCCCCCGCGATGAAATGCCCAAGATCTACGAAGCGCTCACCCTGGCCGACGAGGGTTCCTCGTTCGCCGAAAAGGGTCTGACGCTGGAAGTGCAACAGCAGCTCGGCGACGGCGTGGTGCGCACCATCGCCCTGGGTTCGAGCGACGGCCTGCGCCGCGGCATGGCCGTGGCCCGCACCGGCGCGCCGATCTCGGTGCCCGTCGGTCACGGCACCCTGGGCCGCATCATGGACGTGCTGGGCCGTCCCATCGACGAAGCCGGTCCCATCCAGTCCGACGAAAAGCGCGCCATTCACCAGTCCGCCCCGAAGTTCGACGAACTGTCGCCCTCGGTGGAACTGCTGGAAACCGGCATCAAGGTTATCGACCTGGTCTGCCCGTTCGCCAAGGGCGGTAAGGTCGGCCTGTTCGGCGGCGCCGGCGTGGGCAAGACCGTCAACATGATGGAACTGATCAACAACATCGCCAAGCAGCACAGCGGCTTGTCGGTGTTCGCCGGCGTGGGCGAGCGTACCCGCGAAGGCAACGACTTCTACCACGAAATGGAAGAGTCGAACGTTCTGGACAAGGTGGCCATGGTGTTCGGTCAGATGAACGAACCGCCGGGCAACCGTCTGCGCGTGGCGCTGACCGGCCTGACGATGGCCGAGAAGTTCCGCGACGAAGGCCGCGACATCCTGTTCTTCGTCGACAACATCTACCGCTACACCCTGGCCGGCACCGAAGTGTCCGCGCTGCTGGGCCGTATGCCGTCGGCGGTGGGCTACCAGCCCACGCTGGCCGAGGAAATGGGCGTGCTGCAAGAGCGCATCACCTCGACCAAGACCGGCTCGATCACCTCGATCCAGGCCGTGTACGTGCCTGCCGACGACTTGACCGACCCGTCGCCCGCCACCACCTTCCAGCACTTGGACTCCACCGTCGTGCTGTCGCGTGACATCGCCGCCCTGGGTATCTACCCGGCCGTGGACCCGCTGGATTCGTCCAGCCGCCAGCTCGACCCGCAAGTCGTGGGCGAAGAGCACTACGCCGTGGCCCGTGGCGTGCAGCAGACGCTGCAGCGCTACAAGGAACTGCGCGACATCATCGCGATTCTGGGCATGGACGAACTGTCGCCGGAAGACAAGCAGGCCGTGGCCCGCGCCCGTAAGATCCAGCGTTTCCTGTCGCAGCCGTTCCACGTGGCCGAAGTGTTCACGGGTTCGCCGGGCAAGTACGTGCCGCTGGCCGAAACCATCCGCGGCTTCAAGATGATCGTCAACGGCGAATGCGATTCGCTGCCCGAGCAGGCCTTCTACATGGTCGGCACGATTGACGAGGCCTTCGAGAAGGCCAAGAAACTGCAATAAGGATCCACTATGGCTACCCTGCATGTCGATGTGGTCAGCGCAGAGGAAGCGATCTTCTCCGGTGAGGCGAAGTTCGTGGTCCTGCCTGGCGAGTCGGGTGAACTGGGCATTCTGCCCGGCCACACCCCGCTGATTTCGCGCATCCGCCCCGGCACGGTCAAGATCGTTCGTGCCGACCAGGGCGAGGAAAACGTCTTCGTCGCCGGGGGCATTCTGGAAGTGCAACCGGGCAGCGTGACGGTTCTGGCCGATACGGCCATCCGCGCCGCCGACCTGGACGAAGCCCGCGCCCTGGAAGCGCGCCAGAAGGCCGAAGAGGCCCTGGCCAACGCCAAGGACAAGGCGGACATCGCCGTCGTCGAAGCCGAGCTCGCCATGCTGGCTGCGCAAGCCATCGCGGCGCGCAAGCTGCGCCAAGGCGGCCGTTCGCACTAAGCGGCAGTAATGCTCCGCGCGTAAAAGGCGGCCCTTCGGGGCCGCTTTTTTTATCCGACGCTCGGTTGGTTGTCGTCGTTGAATGGGGCCTGTTGAACGGCGCGTGGTGGATGGCGTGTGTTGAATGTAGGATGGGTTTCGCGCGTTCAGCATCAGGGTTCTTGCTTAAGAATTCTCGCGCTGCACCCATCCTACGCCCCAATCGTCCTCTCCCCAGCGTCCACCTCCCCCATTGCGTTCAATACGAATAGCCGCGCCCGGCCGGCTTCGGTAGCCTTCGGTCAAGTCGAATCAAACCAGGGAGGCGGCGTGCGGGACGTGCTGGATTGCGGGGTGCTGCTGGCCCCAGGCCACGAGGCCGCGATGCGCGGCTGGGTAGAGCGCCATCCGGTGCGCGCCACGCGCCTGCGGCTGCATCCGGTGTCGCTGACCGCGCTGCGCTACGCGCCCGTCGCGGCGCATCCTCATCCCCCGGCCCTGGCCGTGGCGGTTCCCGAAGGTCCCGACGTGCTTGCGCTGGCGCGCATGGCGGTGGCGCTCACGCGCTACGACGTCTGCATCCTGCCGGTGGCGCCCGCGACGCTGGCCTGGACCCGCATGGCGCTGCAACAGGCGCGCGCGGCCTTGAATACGCCGCTGCTCCTGCTGGTCCACGAGGTCAAGGCGCCGGCCATCGAAGATCTGCTCAGCCTGGGCGCCTGGGATTTCATGACCCAGCCGGTGTGCCTGGAAAGCCTGCGCGTGCGCCTGGGCCGCCTGGCCAGGCCGGCGGCGGGGCGCGATGCGCTGCGCGAACCCGCCGCGGCCTATGGCGCGGCGTCTGCCGCCGCCGCGGGCCGCTGCCGGCCGGGCGCAGCCCGCCAGCGGCCGTCGGGCGCGCCGGCCGAGCACGGCTGGGCCGGGGCGCGCCATCACGCGCACCGCGGCGCGCTGGAACCGTTCCGCGCCGCCAAGGCGCGTGTGGTGGACGGCTTCGAGCGCGACTACATCCGCCACGCCCTGTCGCGCCACGGCGGCAACGTGGCGCAGGCGGCGCGCGCGTGCAGCAAGCACCGGCGCGCGTTCTGGGCCCTGATGCGCAAGCACGGCATCGAGGCCGCGCCCTACCGGCAGGCCGCGCAGGCGCATCGGGACTAGTTCCTGGCGCGTCATGCGCGCGCGCTTGCGCGCGGGCAAGCCGGCCGCTGAAGGCGGCGGCGCCCGGCTGCCCGGGGGGAAGTAAAATCACGGCTTCCGATCATCGAGGATAGTCGTGTCTGCTCCCGTCTTGAAGAACGATGTGTTCTTGCGCTCGCTGCTGCGCGAGCCCGTGCCCTACACCCCGATCTGGCTGATGCGCCAGGCCGGACGCTACCTGCCCGAATACCGCGAGACCCGCGCGCGCGCAGGTTCCTTCATGGGCCTCGCTCAGAATCCGGACTATGCCGCCGAGGTCACGCTGCAGCCGCTGGCGCGTTTCGACCTGGACGCGGCCATCCTGTTCTCCGACATCCTGACGGTGCCGCACGCCATGGGCCTGGGCCTGGACTTCGCCGAAGGCGAGGGCCCGCGCTTTGCCCGCCCGGTGCGCACCGAGGAAGACGTGGCGCGCCTGGCCGTGCCCGACATGGAGCGGCTGCGCTACGTGTTCGACGCGGTCGGCGTGATCCGGCGCGAACTGGACGGCAAGGTGCCGCTGATCGGCTTTGCCGGCAGCCCCTGGACCATCGCCTGCTACATGGTCGAAGGCCAGGGCAGCGACGATTACCGCCTGATCAAGACCATGCTGTACGCGCGTCCCGACCTGCTGCACCGCATCCTCGAGATCAACGCCGAAGCCACGCTGCAATACCTGAACGCGCAGATCGCCGCCGGCGCGCAGGCCGTGATGCTGTTCGACAGCTGGGGCGGGGTGCTGGCCGACGGCCTGTTCCAGCAATTCTCGCTGGCCTACACGCGCAAGGTCGTGGCCGGCCTCAAGCGCGAAAACGAAGGCCGGCGGGTGCCGGTCATCGTCTTCACCAAGGGCGGCGGCCAGTGGCTGGAGGACATCGCGGCCTGTGGCTGCGACGCCGTGGGCCTGGACTGGACCGTCGACCTGGCGGCCGCCCGCCGCCGCACCGGCGACGCCGTCGCCTTCCAGGGCAACCTGGACCCGATGGCCCTGTTCGGCGGCGCGCAGGCCATCCGCGCCGAAGCGCGCCGCGTGCTGGACGCCTTCGGCCCGGTGGGCAAGGGCGGCCACGTCTTCAACCTGGGCCACGGCATTTCGCGCTTCACTCCGCCGGAAGCCGTAGCCGAATTGGTCGATGAAGTCCACAGCCACAGCCGCTCGCTGAGGGGGTAAGTGAGTGAACGCTTCGGCCCTCAGGGCCGGAGCAGCGCGCACTTGTGCACAGCAAGATTGCTCTCGGGGAAAACCCTTTAGAAGCTAGTTTACAATCTTGAAATATTGTACAAGTCATTGTTTTTTCAGGTGAATCGTGGATTTTTGACAGGAATTCACAGGTTCACGAAATCCAGGCTTTTTCCAATTTCCGACCTTGCTCCAGCCTTTTCCCCAAAGTTATCCACAGGCGGGGACAGGCCGGGAGCGCGTCGGGCGGGGTCATCCTCCCTTATGCACAGTCCGATCCTCCATGTCTGAAGCGCAGGCCACCTTGGTTTCCCCGCCTGCCTGGGTGCGGGTGGCGCTGGACGTGCCCCTGCCCGGTCCTTTCGACTACCGCAGCGACGCGCCGGTGACGGTGGGCCTGCGGGTGATCGTGCCGTTCGGCCGCCGCAAGCTCATCGGCGTGGTTGTGGACAACCCGGCCGAGCCGTCCTACGACCCCAAGCAGATACGGCCGATCGAGGCGGTCCTGGACGATCTGCCGCCGTTCGACGAGGCCTGGCTGCGGCTGGCGCGCTTCGCCGCGGATTATTACCAGCGGCCGCTGGGCGAAGTGATGCTGCCCACGTTGCCGCCGCCGCTGCGCAAGCCCACCGCGTACCAGGGCAAGCGCTCGGCCGGCGGGCCGGTGGCCAGGCTGGACGGGCGCAAGCGCAAGGCCGTGCGAGCCCCGGCCGCGGCCGACGAGCCGCCGGCGCTCAACGAGGCCCAGCAGGGCGCGGTCGAGGCCATCGCCGCGCTGGACGGATTCAAGCCGGTGCTGCTGCACGGCGTGACCGGCAGCGGCAAGACCGAGGTGTACCTGCGCGCCGCCGAGCGCGTGCTGGCCGCCGGCCGCCAGGTGCTGCTGATGGTGCCCGAAATCAACCTGACCCCGCAGCTCGAGGGCGCGCTGCGCGCGCGCCTGGAGGCGCTGGTGGGGCCGGACGGGCTGGCCGTCATGCACAGCGGCCTGTCCGACGGCGAGCGCCTGCAGGCCTGGACCCGCGCCCAGCGCGGCCAGGCGCGCATGTTGCTGGGCACGCGCATGTCGGTCTTCGCGCCCATGGGCGAGCTGGGCCTGATCGTGGTGGACGAAGAGCACGACGCCTCCTACAAGCAGCAGGACGGCCTGCGCTATTCGGCGCGCGACCTGGCCGTGTGGCGCGCCCACGACCTCGGCATCCCGGTGGTGCTGGGCTCGGCCACGCCGTCGCTGGAGACCTGGCAGCACGCCGAGCGCGGCCGCTACCTGCGCCTGAGCCTGCCGGGCCGGGCGCGCGCCAGCAGCCTGCCGACGGTGCGGCTGGTGGACACGCGGCGGCTGCAGCTCAAGCAAGGCATGTCGCCGCAACTGCTCGACGCCATCGGCCAGCGCCTGGAGCGCAAAGAGCAGTCGCTGATCTTCCTGAACCGTCGCGGTTATTCGCCGGTGCTGCATTGCCAGTCCTGCGCCTGGGTCAGCAATTGCCCGCGCTGCACCGCGTTCACCGTGCTGCACCGCACCGAGGGCCGCGGCCACCGCCTGCAATGCCACCATTGCGGCTATCAGGCCCCGGTGCCGCGCGCCTGCCCCGAATGCGGCGACCAGGACCTGGCGCCGATGGGGCGCGGCACCCAGCGCGTGGAGGAACACCTGGCCGAGCTGTTCCCCGAGGCCCGCATCCTGCGCATCGACGCCGACAGCACGCGCAGGAAGGGCAGCGCCGAGGCGCTGTTCGCCTCGGTCCACGCCGGCGAGGTGGACATCCTGGTGGGCACGCAGATGGTGGCCAAGGGCCACGATTTCGCGCGGCTGGGGCTGGTGGGCGTGCTGAACGCCGACTCCATGCTGTTCGCGCACGATTTCCGCGCGCCGGAGCGCCTGTTCGCGCAGCTGATGCAGGTGGCCGGCCGGGCCGGGCGCCACCAGGGCAACGGCGAGGTGCTGATCCAGACCGGCTACCCCGAGCAGCCGGTCTACCAGGCGCTGCTGCGCCACGACTACGCGGGTTTCGCCCGCCACGCGCTGCGCGAGCGCGAAAGCACCGGCCTGCCGCCCTACGTCTACCAGGCGCTGCTGACCGCCGAGGCGCGCGAGCTGAAGGTGGCCAAGGATTTCCTGGAACGCGCGCGCGCCCTGCCCGAAGGCGAATGGGCGGCGGACTTTCCGGGCCTGGACGCCATCATGCTGTACGACCCCGTGCCGCTGCGGGTGGTGCGCGTGGCCAATATCGAACGCGCCCAGCTGCTGGTCGAAAGCAGCAGCCGTCCGGCCCTGCAGGCCTTCCTGGCATCCTGGTCGCACCACCTGCCTTATCTCGCCAACGAGGCGCGCGTGCGCTGGCAGCTGGAAGTCGACCCCCTGGAGATCTGAGGGCCGGGCCAAGCGCCCGCCGCCCGATTGTTCTATGATCTTTGTCCTCTTTCGCGCCGGCGTCGCCGCGCCGCGCCGCACGACTCCACGATCCAAATGTCCGCAAGCGAACCCATAGGCCTAGGCATGAATCCCGCCCAGAGGGAGGCGGTGCTGTACCTGGACGGCCCCTGCCTGGTGCTGGCCGGCGCCGGCAGCGGCAAGACCCGGGTGATCACGCAGAAGATCGCCTACCTGCTGCGCGAATGCGGCTACATGGGCCGCAACGTGGTGGCGCTGACCTTCACCAACAAGGCCGCGCGCGAGATGGACGAGCGCGTCAAGACGCTGGTGGACCGCAAGCTTTCCAAGGGGCTGATCATCAGCACCTTCCACTCGCTGGGCGTGAAGATGCTGCGCGAGGAAGCGCGCAACGCCGGCCTGAAGCCCACGTTCTCCATCCTGGACGCCGACGACGCCATGGCCATCATCCAGGAACTGCTGGGCACCACCGACAAGGCGCGGCTGCGCCACGTGCAGGGCATCATCTCGCTGTGGAAGAACGCGCTGATGGAGCCGGACGACGCCGCGCGCGAGGCCATCACGCCGGGCGACGTGGAGGCGGCCAACGTGTACCGCAGCTACGCGGCCACGCTGGCGGCCTACCAGGCGGTGGACTTCGACGACCTGATCCGCATCCCGGCCCAGCTGCTGGCCAATAACGAAGAGGTGCGCACCCGCTGGCAGAACCGCGTGCGCTACCTGCTGGTGGACGAGTACCAGGACACCAACGTGTGCCAGTACCGCCTGGTGCAACTGCTGACCGGGCCGCGCGCCATGTTCACGGCGGTGGGCGACGACGACCAGGCCATCTACGCCTGGCGCGGCGCCACCATCGAGAACCTGGCCAAGCTGACGACCGACTATCCCAACATCAAGCTCATCAAGCTGGAGCAGAACTACCGCTCGGTCCAGCGCATCCTGGCCGCCGCCAACCAGGTGATCGAAAAGAATCCCAAGCTGTTCGAAAAAAAGCTGTGGTCCGAGCTGGGCGTGGGCGAGCCGATCCTGGTGTCGGCCATGGACGGCGAGGAGCACGAGGCCGAATCGATCGCGATGAAGGTGTCGGCGGCGCGCTTCGAGCGCCAGGCGCAGTGGAAGGATTTCGCCATCCTGTACCGCAGCAACCACCAGTCGCGCATCCTGGAGCAGGCGCTGCGCAACCTGAAGATTCCGTACACCATCTCCGGCGGCCAGAGCTTTTTCGACAAGGCCGAAGTGCGCGACGTGCTGGCCTATCTGCGGCTGCTGGCCAACGACGATGACGATCCCGCCTTCATCCGCGCGGCCACCACGCCCAAGCGGGGCATCGGCCAGGCCACCTTGCAGGTGCTGGGCCAGTACGCCGCCAGCCGCGAACTGTCGCTGCTGGCGGCGGTGGCCGAGACCGGGCTGGAAAGCCTGCTGGCGCCGCGCCAGCTGGAGCCGCTGCGCACCTTCGCCGAATTCATCCGCCGCATGCAGTGGCGCGCCGGGCGCGGCGCGGCCACGGCCGGGGACGCCGCGCCGGCCGAGCCCGCCGGCGTGATCCTGGATGACCTGCTGGAGGCGATCCAGTACGAACGCCACCTGTACGAACTCTTCGAGGAACGGCCCGCGCAGACGCGCTGGCAGAACGTGCAGGAGCTGACCGGCTGGCTCAAGCGCAAGGCCGAGGAAGACGACATGACGCTGTTCGACCTGGTGCAGCACGTGGCGCTGGTCACCATGCTCGAGCGCGGCGAAGAGGAAGAGCCCGACGCGGTGAAGATGTCCACGCTGCACGCCTCCAAGGGGCTGGAGTATCCGCACGTATACCTGGCCGGCGTCGAAGAAGGCCTGCTGCCGCACCTGGGCAAGGACGACGAGGTCGGCGACCCGGCGCGCGCCGCCGAGAACCTGGCCACCCGCATCCAGGAAGAGCGGCGGCTGATGTACGTGGGCATCACGCGCGCGCAGCGCAGCCTGAACCTGAGCTGGTGCAAGCGCCGCCGCCGCGCGCGCGAGGACCTGGTGCGCGAGCCCTCGCGCTTCATCGAGGAGATGGGCCTGGGCGACGTGCGCATCCAGGAGGACGAGGCCACGGCCGCCATGAACCCGAAAGAGCGCATGGCCATGCTCAAGGCGCTGCTGAAGAAATAGGCCGTCCGGGCGCCTTGGACAAGCGCGCCGGCTGCTCCTACACTGGACCGCGCGGGGTCGCCCGCCACAGACAAGGAGCGCGCCATGTGCCGTTGGCTAGCCTATACCGGTAGTCCCATCCAGATGGAGAGCGTGCTGTTCAAGGCCCGGCACTCCCTCATCGACCAGAGCCTGCATGCGCGCATGGGCGCCACCACCACCAATGGCGACGGATTCGGCCTGGGCTGGTATGGCCGCGCGCCGGAGCCGCCGTTCCGTTACCGCAGCGTGCATCCGGCCTGGAACGACCGCAATCTGCGCGAGGCGGCGCGCGCCATCCATGCGCCGCTGTTCGTCGCCCACATCCGCGCGGCCACCGACACCCCGGCCCAGGAAACCAACTGCCATCCGTTTCGCCACGGGCAGTGGCTGTTCGTGCACAACGGCGTCATCCGCGATTACCCGCTGCTACGGCGCGACCTGATGCTGATGATCGCGCCGGCGTATTTCGGCTCGCTGGAAGGCTCCACCGATTCGGAAGTGATGTTCCTGCTGGCGCTCAGCTTCGGCCTGGAGGAAGACCCGGTACTGGGCCTGGCGCGCATGGTGGGCGCGGTGGAAGAGACCGGCAGGCGGCACGGCGTGGCGCAGCCGATCAACATGACGGTCTGCGCGCTGGACGGCCAGCGCCTGATCGCGGTGCGCTATTCCAGCGAGGGCGATTCGCGCACGCTGTTCCACAACACCTGCGTGCGCCACCTGCGCGAGCTGTACCCCGACAACGCGCAGATCGCGGCCCTGGACGACGATGCTTTCCTGCTGCTGTCCGAGCCCCTGACCGAAATGCCCGGCGCCTGGGAAGAAGTGCCCGAGGCCACGGCCATCATCGCCGGCCGCGGCAGCGTGACTCATCATCCGTTCGCGCCGGTGCCGCCGGGGCGGTAGGCGGGCCGCTCAGTGGCCGGTATGCAGGGCCGGGTTCAGCGTGCCCCAGGCGGCGGTGCGCACCAGCGACTCGACCGCGCCGGTCTGCGAGTTGCGGCGAAACAGCAGGCCGTGCTGGCCCGCCAGCGACGTGGCCTTGACCACCGCGCCTTCCGGCGTCAGCACGCGGGTGCCGGCGGTGATGTAGCAGCCGGCCTCGACCACGCAGTCGTCGCCCAGCGAAATGCCGATGCCCGAATTCGCGCCCAGCAGGCAGCGCTTGCCGATGGACACCACCTGTTTGCCGCCGCCGGACATGGTGCCCATGATGGAAGCGCCGCCGCCGATATCGCTGCCGTCGTCGACGATGACGCCGGCGCTGATGCGGCCCTCGACCATCGAGGCGCCCAGCGTGCCGGCGTTGAAATTGCAGAAGCCTTCATGCAGCACCGTGGTGCCGGGCGACAGGTGCGCGCCCAGCCGCACGCGCGCGGTGTCGGCGATGCGCACGCCGCCGGGCACGACGTAGTCGGTCATGCGCGGAATCTTGTCCACGCCGCGGATCTCCAGCACCTGCCCCGAGGCGCGCAGGTGCCAGCGCAGCGCGTCGACCTGGTCGACCGCGCAGGGGCCGGCCGAGGTCCAGGCCACGTTGGACAGCACGTTGAACAGGCCGTCGAGGTTGGCGTCGTGCGGGCGGATCAGCCGGTGGCTGAGCAGGTGCAGGCGCAGATAGGCGTCGTGCGCGTCGACCGGCGGCTCGTCCAGCGAGGCGATGGCGGTGCGCACGGCCACGATGTCCACCTTGCGGCGGGTGTCGCGCACCAGCGCCGTGGGCACGTGTTCGCCAAGGGCGGCGCGCGCCTCTTCGGGGCTCAGGTGGCGGGTGCCGGTGGCGGGCGCACCTTCGGCCAGCGAGGGGCGGGGATACCAGGTGTCCAGGATGCTGCCGTCGGCGGCCAGCGTGGCGACGCCATAGGCGATGGCGCTGAGGGGCGTGTGGGAGTCGGACATGATCAGAAGGGCGGGGCGCGGTCTCGGGGGGTAAATTCTAGGACAAAACGCCCGCGTCCCCCGAGGCCGCGCGCGCCCTCTCAGACCAGTTCTTTGAGCAGCAGCTGCCAGAACTTCTGGCGTTGTTCCAGCGTCGAGACCAGCACGTATTCGTTCAGGGTATGCGCGCCGTCGCCGTCGGCGCCCAGGCCGTCGAGCGTGGGGATGCCCATGGCGGAGGTGAAGTTGGCGTCGCTGCCGCCGCCGGTCATGGGGGCGTCTTCCAGCAGGAAGCCGGCGCGCTCGGCGTAGCCCTGCACCAGCGCCAGCAGCTGGGCCGCGGCCTCGGTCTTGACCATCGGCGGGCGGTTCAGCTCCACGTCGATGTCCAGCTCCACGTCCGGGCCCACCGCGCACAGTTCGCGCATGCGGCGCAGCACGTCCTCGGCGGCGCCCATGTCGGGCACGCGGAAGTCCACCACGCAGCGGCACTGCGCCGGCACGGTGTTGGTCACGGTGCCGCCGGCGATGGTGCCCACGCTGACGGTGATGCCGCGCTCATAATCGGTCATGGCTTCCAGCGCCAGCACCTGGTGCGCCATTTCGCGGATGGCGCTGCGGCCCTTGTCGTGGTTCATGCCGGCGTGCGCCGGACGGCCCTTGACGTTCAGGTTGAGCATGCCGGTGCCCTTGCGCGCCGTGACGCACTTGCCGCCGTTGGCGCGGGCCGGCTCGCACACCAGCGCGTACTTGGCGTTGGCGGCGAAGCGCTCGATGTGCGGGCGCGAGGCATGGCTGCCGGTTTCCTCGTCCGGCACCACCAGCATGTCCACGGGCAGCCGGGTCGCGTCGGGCTGCGCCAGGCCGGCCAGGGCCGACAGCGCCAGGTAGATGCCGGCCTTCATGTCGTAGCCGCCGGGGCCGTAGAGGCGGTCGCCCTCGATGCGCACCGGGTTCTCCAGCAGCGTGCCGACCGGGTGGACGGTGTCCATGTGGGCCAGGATCAGGATGCCGGGGCGGCTGTCGCCGGGGGCGCGGTTGGTGACGTACAGCAGCGGGCCGGTGGCCGGGCCCAGGGACGACAGCTCCACCGTCAGGCCGGCGGCCGCGGCGTAGTCGGCGATGATGCGCCCCATCGCGGCGATGCCTTCGGGAAAATTCGAGGGCGATTCGCATTGCAGCCAGCTCTGGATGCCGGCGACGATCTGTTCGGTGCTGGGGGGGGTGGACATGGCGGTATCGGATTCGGGCTAAGGGAAAGGGAAGGCGCTCAGGCGACCTGCTGGCCGGCCAGGCGGGCCAGTTCGGCGGCGTCGGGCATGCAGCCGTCGAACCACAGGCTGGCGCACACCGCGGACATGGCGCGGCCGTCGTGGCCGATGCCGGGCACGACCTGCAGCTTCCAGCCGAACGGCACGCCGCGGCGCTCGGCTTCCTTGCGGCCGAACTCGTAGTAGTTCTGCGCGCGCGCGAAACGGTGCGGTCCCTGGCGCATGGCGGCCGGCTCTGAGGGCAGGTTGGGGTCGTCGGTGGCGATGTCCTGGTCGCCGGCCAGGATGGTCATGGGATAGGCCAGCAGCTTCACCAGGTGCGCTTCGGTCAGGCCGACGCCGTCCATGCCTTCGGGGAAGGGATGGTCGAAGGTGGGCAGGGTGTACCAGCCCGGGTTGCCGGCGGTCACGGCCTTGAACGGCGCGTGCGACTGGCTGCTCATCAGGCGGTGCACGAACTGGCCGCCCGCCGAATGGCCGAACAGGTAGACGTTCTGGCCGTCGGTGATCTCGGCGGCGATCAGGTCCTTGATGACGTTGCCGACCAGCGCATAGGTCCAGCCGTCGACGTGGCGCGGATTGCCGCCGGCCGAGAACACGCGGCCGTTGTTGTAGCTTTCCACGCCGGGCCAGATCTCGTTGGAGAAGGTCGGCGCCACGATCAGCAGCTTGTGCTTGTCGGCGGCGGGCACCCAGAAGTCGCGGTATTCGTCGCCGTTGCGCAGCACGCCGTGCTGCACGATGACCACCGGCCGGTCCGGCGTGTAGCCGTAGGGGCGGTAGGTCTGCAGCTTGAACGGACGGTCGGCGTTGCGGTCCTCGTCCACGTACTGGATGGCGTTGCGGCCGGCATGGCCCAGTTCGATGGCGATGCGGTCGACGTTGGACATTTCGGAAGGTTTCATCAGGCGTGCGCCTCATTCAGGTGGCAGGCCGACCAGTGGCCCGCCGAGATTTCTTTCAGTTCCGGCGCCTGTTCGCGGCAGCGCGGCATGGCGTGGGGGCAGCGGGGATTGAAGGTGCAGCCCGGCGGCGGATTCAGGGGCGAGGGGATCTCGCCCTTGATCGGGGTGAACTTGCGGCCGCGGCGGCCCACGTCCGGCACTTCGGCCATCAGGGCCTGGGTGTACGGGTGGTTGGCGCGCGCGAAGATCTCGGCCGAGGTGGAGATTTCCACGATCTTGCCCAGGTACATGATGGCCACGCGGTCGGAGATGTGCTTGACCACGCCCAGGTCATGGCTGATGAACAGGTACGTGAAACCGTGCTGTTCGCGCAGGTCCATGAACAGGTTGATGACCTGGGCCTGGATGGACACGTCCAGCGCGGCCACCGGTTCGTCGCAGACCAGGAACTTGGGCGCCACCATCAGCGCGCGGGCGATGCCGATGCGCTGGCGCTGGCCGCCGGAGATCTGGTGCGGGAAGCGGTCGCGGTATTCGGCGTCCAGGCCCACTTCGGCGAGCGCGCGGTCGATGCGCGCCGGAATCTCGGCGGCCGGCGCCAGCTTGTGGACCTTGAGCGCTTCGCCCAGGATCTGGCGCAGGCGCTGACGCGGATTGAGCGAGGCCTGCGGGTCCTGGAAGATCATCTGCACGCCCAGCGTATAGGCCAGCTTGTCCGCGCCGCGCAAGCGGTTGGCGTCGCGGCCCTGGTACAGCAGTTCGCCTTCGGTCTGGCGGTGCAGGCCGGCCACGACGCGGCCCAGCGTGGACTTGCCGCAACCGGATTCGCCGACCAGGCCCAGCACTTCGCCGCGCCTGATCGACAGGTCCACGCCGTTGACCGCGTAGACGGTGCGGCGGTCGATGGGGCGGCCGGCCACGGCCAGGATGCGCTGGGCCAGGTCGGGACGCTGCTCGAATCGCTTGTGGACGTTCTTGAGCTCGATGACGGGAGTATCGGCTTGGCTCATACGGACTGGGCCTCGCGGGCAATCGGCGCATAGCAGCGGTAGCTGCGCGGGCCTTCGGTGGTGACGGTGGGCGCTTGCTCGGTGCAGCGCGTGACGGCGCTGGTGCAGCGCGGACGGAACGGACAGCCCGAGGGGCGGCCGGCCAGGCTGGGGGCCATGCCGTCGATCTGGTGCAGGCGCGCGCCGGGCCGGGTGGCGCCGGGCATGGAGTCGAGCAGGCCCTTGGTATAGGGGTGGCGCGGGGCGTCCAGCACCTGCTCGACCGGGCCGCTTTCGACGATGCGGCCGGCATACATCACGGCCACGCGGTCGGCGAGCTCGGCCACCACGCCCAGGTCGTGGGTGATCCAGATCAGCGCCGTGTCGTGCTCGCGGCAGATCTCCTGCATGCGGTAGAGGATCTGGCCCTGGATGGTGACGTCCAGCGCCGTGGTCGGCTCGTCGCAGATGATCAGGTCGGGCTTGTTCAGCATCGCGATGGCGATCGCCACGCGCTGGCGCATGCCGCCCGAGAATTCGTGCGGATAGCTCTTCAGGCGCTTTTCCGGCGAGGGGATGCCCACCATCGCCAGCGCCTCGCGGCAGCGCTCCTCGGCCTCGGCGCGCGAGACGTTCTCGTGCGTGAGGATGGCCTCCATCATCTGCTCGCCGATGCGCAGCACCGGGTTGAGCGTCATCAGCGGGTCCTGGAAGATCATGGCGATGCGGTTGCCGCGCAACTGGCGCATCTGTTCTTCGGAGAGCTTGCGCAGGTCGGTGCCCTTGAACTTCACTTCGCCGTCCACCACTTCGCCGGGCGGGTCGATCAGGCCCAGCAGCGAAAAGCCGGTGACGGATTTGCCGGAGCCGGACTCGCCGACCAGGCCGACGATCTCGCCGCGGCGCACGGTCAGGTCGACGCCGTCGACCGCCAGCCAGGCGCCGGCCTCGGTATGGAATGCGGTGCGCAGGCCGCGCACATCAAGAAGAATCTCGTTCATGCTCGTCGCGGGTCCAGGGCTTCGCGCAGGCGGTCGCCCACGATGTTGATAGAGAGGATCAGCAGCAGCAGGGCGATGCCCGGGAACAGGCTGATCCAGTAGTCGCCCGACAGCAGGTACTGGAAGCCGTTGGAGATCAACAGGCCCAGCGAGGGTTCGGTGATCGGCACGCCCACGCCCAGGAACGACAGCGTCGCTTCCAGCGCGATGGCGGTGGCGATCTGGATGGTGGCGAACACCATCACGGGGCCCAGGCAGTTGGGCAGCAGATGGAACAGCATGATGCGCCAGGCCGGAAAGCCCAGGTTGGCGGCCGCTTCCACGTATTCCTTGCGGCGTTCCTGCAGCGCGCGGCCGCGCATGATGCGCGCGTAGTGGCCCCACTGCACCAGCACCAGGGCGAGGATCACCTTGTCCACCCCGCGCCCCAGCACCACCAGCAGCACCAGCGCCACCAGGATGGTGGGAAAGCCCAGGATGAAGTCCACGATGCGCATCAGCACGGTGTCGACCAGGCCGCCGATGTAGGCGGCCACCAGGCCGACCGCGCCGCCGACCGCGGTGGCCAGCACCACGGCGGACAGGCCCACCATCAGGCTGATGCGCAGGCCATACAGGATGGCGCTGAGCATGTCGCGGCCCTGGTCGTCGGTGCCGAGCCAGGCGATGCTACCGTCCATCAGCGCCTGGCGCGGCGCCAGGCGGCCGTCCATGAGCGACAGGTTGGCCAGGTCGTAAGGGTTCTGCGGCGCGAAGTAGGGCGCGAAGACCACCAGGACGATCAGGATGGCCAGCGCGATGACGGAGCCGCGCACCGTCGGGCGCGCGTGCAGTTTCTTGAGGATGGCGGCGCGCCGGGGCGTCTCGGCCAGGGGCTGGACGGTGCGGGTGCGGCCGGGATTGGGAATTTGAGCCATGGCGGATTATTGAGCGGGAGTCACGAGCTGCACGCGCGGGTCGAGCGTGGCGTACAGGATGTCCACAACCAGGTTGATGATCACGAAGATCAGGGTGACCAGCATCACGTAGGCCACCACGACCGGGCGGTCGAGCTGGTAGACGCTGTCGATGAGCAGCTTGCCCATGCCCGGCCATGCGAACACGGTCTCGGTGATGGTGGAGTAGGCGATGAGGGTGCCGAACTCCATGCCGATCACGGTGACCACGGGGATCAGGATGTTGCGCAGGATGTGGCGGCGCACGATGCGGCCGGGCTTGACGCCCTTGGCGCGGGCGAACTTCACGTAGTCCTGGCTGCGCGCCTCGACCACGCCTGAGGCCGTCAGGCGCAGCACCAGCGCGATGTTGGCCAGCGCCAGGTTGATGGCCGGCATGATCAGGTGCGACCAGCCGTCGGCGGTCAGAATCGACAGCGGCACGCCCAGCACGCTGACCGTGTCGCCGCGGCCCGTGGCCGGCAGCCAGCCCAGCCACACCGCGAACAGCAGGATCAGCATCATGCCCTGCCAGAAGTTGGGCAGCGAAAAGCCCAGCACCGACGAGGCCATGATGCCGCGGCCCAGCGGCTGGTCGCGGTACAGGCCCGCGACCAGGCCCAGCGGAATGCCGAACACGCAGGTCAGCAGGATGGCCACGACCACCAGTTCGAAGGTGGCAGGGATGCGCTGCACGATCAGCTCGATGGCGGGGATGCCGTGCACGAAGGACGTGCCCAGGTCGCCGTGCAGCGCGCGCCATAGAAAGCCCGTGTATTGCTGCCACACCGGCAGGTCCAGGCCGAGACGGGCGATCATCGCCTCGCGCGCGGCCTGGCTGGCTTCGGGGCTGACCAGCAGCTCGATCGGATCGCCCACCGCGTAGACCGCGAAGAAGACCACGACCGACACGGCCAGCAGCACGAACAGACTCTGGATCAGTCTGCGTAGGATGAAGAGGGCCACTTGATGATTTCCTTGGTGGGCTCGGGGTTGGGGGTGTAGACCTTATTTGTTGGCGGGCCTGGCCGACATGGCCAGCGTGTACTGGTCGGCCCGGCCTTCGTAGGTCAGGCCCTTGCGGAACGCCCAGATGCTGCTTTCGAAATGCAGGGGGATGCTGGGCAGGTCGGCCAGCGCCAGGGTCAGCGACTGCTGCAGCAGTTTTTCGCGCGCGGCCGGGTCCACGGTGACCAGGGCGCGCTTGAACACGCCGTCGAACTCGGGGTTGTCATAGCCGCCGTAGTTGCTGGTGCCCAGGCCGTGTTCCTTGTCGTACTTGCTGACCCAGTACTGCAGGAAGGACGAGGCTTCGCCGGTTTCGGACGACCAGCCGCCCATGGCGAAGCTGAACTCGCGCTTGGCGCGCTTGGGGAAGTAGACCGAGCGCGTCATGGTGTCCACGGTGGTCTTGATACCCACGCGCGACAGGTATTGCGCCACCGCCTGCGTGACCTGCGCATCGTTGATGTAGCGGTCGTTGGTGGACGAGACGGTCAGCTCGAAGCCGTCCGGGTAGCCGGCCTCGGCCAGCAGCTTCCTGGCGGCGGCCGGGTCGTACTTGAGCTCGGGCGGATTGGGCAGCGTGCCGAACATGCCGTCGGGCAGGAACTGGTTGGCCGGCGTGGCGGCGCCGTCCATGATGCGGGCGGCGATGGTCTTGCGGTCGATGGCCAGCGAAATCGCGCGGCGCACGCGCACGTCCTGCAGGGGATTCTTGCCGTTGGCGGCTTTGACCAGCGGACTGGGATCGCGGCCCACGTCGGGCTGGAAGTACACCACGCGCACCGAGGGGGTGATGACGTGGCCGAAGCCCGGGGTCTCGGAGATGCGCTTCACGTCGCGCGCGGCGGGGTTTTCGATCAGGTCGAAGTCGCCCGCCAGCAGGCCGGTCAGGCGCGGGCCGGCGGCCGGCACCGGCACCAGCTTCACGTCCTTCCATGCCGGCTTGTCGCCCCAGTAGGCGTCGTTGCGCGTCAGCTCGATGCCGGTGCCCTTGACGTAGCTTTTCAGGGTGTACGGCCCGGTGCCGATCACCGAGCGGCCGGTATTGAAGTCGGCCACGGTGGGCCAGGCGCCGGTGACGCCGCACTTGTTCTTCAGGTCGAAGGTGATGGGGCCGTGTTCGGCGATGCCGTTCCACAGCATGCCCATGCGGGTCAGGTCGTTGGGCAGCAGCGGATAGGGCTGGCGCGTCCTGATCACCAGGGTATTGCCGTCGCGCACCTGCACGTCGGCGAACTTCTGCACGATGGACGGATACGAGCTGCTGATGGACTGCTCGTTGTTGACCACGCGGCAGAAGGTGAAGAGCACGTCCTGCGCCGTGAACGGCTGGCCGTTGGAGAACTTGACGCCCTCGCGCAGCGTGAATTCCCAGGTCGTGTCGTCCACCGGCTTCCAGGCCGTGGCCAGGCGCGGGATCAGGTTCATCTTGGCGTCCTGCCCCACCAGCGTCTCGAACATGTGCGAGGTCATCGCGTCGTTCGGCGTGGCCTGGTGATAGTGCGGGTCCATCGAGGTCGGCTCGGACGAAAGGCCGATCCTGAGGACGCCGGCGTCCTGGGCCAGCGCCGGCGCACAGGCGGCCAGCGTACAGGCGGCGATGAGGCTGCGGTAGTAGGTCTGGGCGGGCATGGTTTTTTTCCCCTTTGCTGTCTCGGATGTTATGTGGCGGCGCGGCGCGCCGGACGCGTCAGGCGATGGGCTGCGCCAGCCGCACCACGGTCACGCCGGGCCGCAGGTTGGCGGTCGAGGGCATGATCAGCACGCAATCGTCATAGGGCGTGACCACCGGCTCGCCTTCGGACCAGCCGATCAGCGTGCCGGCCTTGGCCAGCGTCTCCAGGCCCTTCCAGGGCTGGGCGAAGCGGAAATCCGCGCTCTTGGCGGCGATGGCGTGGGTGACGCGCAGCGCGCGCTGCGCTGGCGCGTCGGGGGCGAACCAGGAGGCGGGCAGGTCGCTGCGGTCCACGGCGCCGGCCGCCGCCAGGAAGCGCGCCATCTGGTCGACGGCCACGTCGCGCGCCTCGGGCGCGCCGTGAAAGCCGCATTCGATCAGCAGCGAGCGGGTGCCGTTCTCGCCGGCCGCACCGAAGCGGCCGTAGTCGCGCATGCGCACGCCGGCGGCGTGGCCGGCGTCGGCGATGATGGTGCCCGGATTGCCCAGTTCCAGCGCCAGGTCGATATTGCGCTGCTGCATGCCGGTCAGCTGCAGCGGCACGTCGGAATTGCTCATCGAGTGGAAGTCCAGCAGCCAGTCGGCCCGCTCCACCCAGGGCCGCAGTTCGGCGGCGCGGCGCCGTTCCTGGCTGCTGGGCGTGTCGAGCTTGTCGCCGCTCCAGACCCGGTTCATGTCTTCGTCGACGAAGCGGGCCGGGGCATAGTTGGCGGGATCGAAGCGGTCGAAGGCCGCCAGGTTGCAGAACGCCAGCGTCAGCGAGCCGCGGCGCGGCCGCAGGCCGGCGGCCAGCGCCTCTTTCAGCGCCCAGGCGCCGCACAGTTCGTTGCCGTGGATTAGCGCGCTGAGCATCACATGCCGGCCCGGCGCGCCCGAATCGAAATGCCAGACGCCCGGCGTGTCCGTGTTGCCCGACCGCTCTGCGGACAGGTCCGGACAGGCAAGTAGAAATGGGCGCGGAACAGACGCGGCGGCGGGCGTAGGCATGGGGACTCCGATGAAGCGACGGGATTGTATAGGCGATGGCGCGGACGTTGACGGCTAGGCGCCGGAAATGGCCGCGCGGCGCACGGTCAGGTGCGCTGGAATGGCTGCAAACACGGGTTTTCCCTTATATATGGGGCGCGTCATGGGCGCGCCGCCTTCGAGTATTGGCCGAATTCTAGGAGCTTGGTTGCTTTCTCTACAATTAGAAAATTTATCGTGAGCTTTGCGGAAAAGGCAAAGCTTGCTCAACCATTCCCCGTGGGCCTGGAGGTCGGACGTGCACGGCATCGCCTTGAAGTACTTTCTGGAGGTCGCCCAGGCGGGCAGCCTGAGCGGCGCTTCCGAGCGCCTGCACGTGGCGGTGTCGGCCATCAGCCGGCAGATCGCCAAGCTGGAGGAGGAGGCGGGGGCGCCGCTGTTCGAGCGCGCGGCCCGCGGCATGGTGCTGAGCGAGGCGGGGCGACTGCTGCTGGCGCACGCGCGGCGCACCATGCTGGAAGCCGATTCGGTGCTGCAGGAGATCGCCGCGCTCAAGGGCGTGGCGCGCAACGAGATCCGCGTGGCCTCGGTCGAGGGCGTGGCGCGCATTTTCCTGCCCTCGGTGATGGCGCGGTTTCGCCGCGACTGGCCGGACATCCGCTTCGACCTGCACGTGGGCTCGCCCGCCGAGGTCAGCCGCCGGGTGGTCGAAGGCAGCGCCGAGCTGGGCATGGCCTTCATCGCCGAGCGCATCGGCGGGGTCAGCGCGCGCTACTCGCGGCGCGCGCCGGTGCACGCGGTCATGGCGGCCGACCATCCCCTGGCCGGCCGCGCCAGCGTCAGCCTGCAGGACCTGAGCAAATACCCGCTGGCGCTGACCGGGCCGGGCACCACCACCCGCCAGCTGTTCGAAATGGGCTGCGCGCTGGAGTCGGTGCAGCTGGAGCCGGCGCTGACCTGCAATGATTCTTCGCCGTTGCACGGCTTCGTGTTCGGCTCCGACGCCATCATGCTCAGCGGCTATATCTCGGTGGCCTGGAGCCTGCGGCGCGACGAACTGATCGCCGTGCCGATCTCCAACGCCGAACTGCAGTCGCGCACCCTGCAGATCCAGGTCATGCCGGGCCGGGTGCTGCCACCGGCGGCCGAGGCCTTCGTGGCGCTGCTGTCGCAGGAACTGGACCGCGCGCTGCAAGGCAGCGCGGCCTAGCCAATAAAAAACGGCTGCCCGCGGGCAGCCGTTTTCAGGTTCGGACGGACCCGATTACTTCTTGTCGGGCGTGACCGAGGTGGCCAGCGTGTACTGGTCGCGGCGGCCTTCGTAGGTGATGCCCTTGCGGAAGGCCCAGATGCTGCTTTCGAAGTGCAGCGGGATCAGCGGCACGTTGTCCAGCGCGATCTGGGTGGACTGCTGCAGCAGCTGCTCGCGCTTGGGCGCGTCCACCGTCACGATGGCCTGCTTGTAGACCTTGTCGAACTCGGCGTTGCTGAAGCCGCCGTAGTTGCTGGTGCCCAGGCTCTTGGGCGAATCCAGCGAGGCCACCCACAGCTGGAACAGCGCCGAGGCCTCACCCGTTTCCGCCGGCCAGCCGCCCATCGAGAAGCTGAACTCGCGTTTGGCGCGCTTGGGGAAATAGATGGAAGCCGTCATGGCGTCCACGTTGGTCTTGATGCCGACGCGGGCCAGGTACTGGGCCACGGCCTGCGCCACCTGGCCGTCGTTGACGTAGCGGTCGTTGGTCGAGGACAGGGTCAGCTCGAAGCCGTTGGGGTAGCCGGCCTCGGCCAGCAGCTTCTTCGCGCCCTCGGGGTCGTACTTGATTTCCGGGGCCTTGGGCAGGGCGCCGAACATGCCGTCGGGCATGTACTGGTAGGCCGGGGTGGCCATGCCGTCCATGATGCGGGCGGTGATGGCCTTGCGGTCGATGGCCATCGAAATCGCCTTGCGTACGCGCAGGTCCTGCAGCGGGTTCTTGCCGTCGGCGCTCTTGACGAAGGGGCTGGGGTTGCGGGCGACGTCCGGCTGGAAGAACACCAGGCGGGTCGACGGCGTGGCCACGAAGCCGAACTTCGGATTGTCCTTCAGGCGCGGCAGGTCGCGCGCGGCCGGGTTTTCGATCATGTCGAAGTCGCCCGACAGCAGGCCGGTCAGGCGCGGGCCGGCCGAGGGCACCGGCACGAACTTCACTTCCTTCCAGTAGGGCTTGGGACCCCAGTAGTTCTCGTTGCGCACCAGCTCGATGCCGGTGCCCTTGACGTAGGACTTCAGGGTATACGGGCCGGTGCCGATGGCGTCCTTGCCGTTGTTGAAGTCGGCCACCGTGGGCCAGGCGCCGGTGACGCCGCAACCCTTCTTGGGATCGAACGTCAGCTTGCCGTGCTCGACGATGCCGTTCCAGATGATGGGCAGCGAGCGGGCCAGTTCGGCCGGCATCAGCGGGAACGGCTCGCCGGTCTTGATGATCACGGTGTGCGCGTCCGGCGTCTGCACGTCGGTGATGCGCTTGGTCATGTCCATGTAGGACTGCGACACGTTGGTTTCGTTGTTCAGCGTGCGGCAGATGGTGAACAGCACGTCCTCGGACGTGAACGGCTTGCCGTTGGAGAACTTGACGTCGTCGCGCAGCTTGAATTCCCAGGTATTGTCGTCCAGGGTCTTCCACGAGGTGGCCAGCGCCGGCACCAGCTTCATGTCGGCGCTGCGGCCCACCAGCGAACTGTAGACGTGCGCCGAGAACGCATCGTTCTGCGTCATCTTGTGATAGTGGGGGTCCGCCGAGGTGGGTTCGGCCGACAGGCCGATCTTCAGCGTCTGGGCCTGGGCGGCGGCCAAGGGAATGGCGGCGGCCGCAAGGGCCAGCGTGGTGCGCAACTTCATAGTGACAACTCCGGATGGGGAACGAACCGGATCGTGCTTGCGCGTAACCGCCTGCGCCGGCCGCGCAGGCGGGCCGCCCGCTGGGGAGCTCAGGGAGTTTTGGCGCCAGGCACGACGGCAAGGGGCCGATTATCGGTAGGGGCTTCGCGCGCTGTCAATCTGCAACGGCGATTGCGGCGCTAGGGAAAACGCCGAGAGGAAGGGGAGAGAGGGCGTCGCGGGGCCCCGGAATACGGGGCCGGCGCGGCGCGAAGGCGCTGCGGTGAGGGTCGCGGCGCCGAAGGCCGCCTGCCGATGTCCCGGCAGGCGGGGCGCGCCAGACTGATCGCGGGAGATCGATCGCGATTCAGGCCGGCGCGGCAGGGCTTACCACTGCGAGCCGGAGAAGCGCGAGCTGGCGGCGCGGGCCTTGTTCATCGAATCGTTCACTTCGTCGATGAAGGACAGCACGGCGGCAACGGCTCCGATCACGGCTTTGCCGGCCTTCTTCAGGCTGGTCAGCGGATGGGCATTCGGTTGGTTTTCGAGAGCGCCGCGGAGCAGGTCACGCTCCAGCGCGTCGGTCAGGCGGGCAGTGTGGTTCAGGGTCAGTTCGCTCATGGCTTTCTCCAGTCCGTTTCGTCATGGGGTAAACCATTATAGGGATAACCCTAGGATAAAAGCAACGAGTCTTTTAGGGTAAACCCCTAGTATGTTGTAAAAATGTTTATGCGGCAGGCACTTACGGGACATTTTCCCTGGGAAAGCGCCTTATCGGCCGCCGTTGCGCAGGCGGCGGGCGGCGTCGGCCAGCTCCCCCGCCGTCAGGCCGATGGGCCCGATGCCCGCGGCCACCAGGGCGTCGGCCGCCGCGCCGTGCAGCCAGACGGCGCCGGCCACGGCCTGCTCCAGCGGCAACTGCTGCGCGAGCAGCGCGCCCAGCATCCCGGCCAGCACGTCGCCGGTGCCGGCGGTGGCCAGCCCCGGGTTGCCGCTGGGGTTGGTCCGCAGCGCGCCTTGCGGC
Source organism: Achromobacter sp. SX5 (assembly GCF_056711425.1). Lineage (NCBI taxonomy): Bacteria > Pseudomonadati > Pseudomonadota > Betaproteobacteria > Burkholderiales > Alcaligenaceae > Achromobacter > Achromobacter sp. SX5. The sequence goes on from NZ_CM160041.1 coordinate 376,298, forward strand.
GAGCACACCACGGTGCCCGCGCCCTTGAGCACGATCCACGCGCCGTAGCGCCGGGCCAGCTCGCGGGCCGCGCCCGGCCGGTCCGCCTGGACGTCGGCGGTGCCGGCGCCCAGCAGGCGCGCCGCCTCGGCCGGATGGGGGGTGAGCACCACCGGGCCGGCGCCCCAGCCGGGCTGGATCTCGCCGCGCGCCAGCAGGTTCAGGGCGTCGGCGTCCAGCACCAGCGGCGCCTCGCGCCGCAATACGAACAGTTCGGACAGGATATTGGCGGCCAGCAGGCCGGTGCCGATGCCGCAGCCGGCCACCCAGGCGGTGACGCCCAGGTCCGCTTCCAGCAGCGAGCGGGCGTCGCGCAGCATCAGTTCGGGCTGCAGCGGGTCGCAGGCCAGCGGTGCGGCCTCCTGGGCGAAGCCGACCAGCACCTTGCCGGCGCCGGTTTTCAGCGCGGCGCGCGCGGCCAGCAGCGCCGCGCCGGTCATGCCCGGCCCGCCGCCCACCACGCCGACGGTGCCGAAACTGCCTTTGTGCGTGTCCGGGCCGCGTGGGGCGAACAGGGCGGGCAGGGCGGCCGGGTCGATCATGCCGCCGGGCGGCGGGGCGGAAGTGTTCATGGGCTGGGGCTCCGGACGGATTCGGCTTAAGGTAGATGCCGGTATCCACTATAGTGCGCCGCGACGGCCCGGCGCCCGGGAATAACGACATGGAGCAGACAATGACCGACATCACCCTCGAACACTATGCGGCCTACGAGGCCCTGAAGCTGCGCCGCCACCCGGGCGGCGTGCTGGAACTCATCATGGGCTCGCGCGGCGGCGTGCCGGGCAAGCTGTCCACGGCCGACGACCGCATGCACCGCGAACTGGCCGACATCTGGCGCGACATCGACACCGATCCGGACACCCGCGTGGTGGTGATCCGCGGCGAAGGCAAGGGCTTCTCGGGCGGCGGCGACCTGGACCTGGTGCAGCAGATGGCCGATGACTTCGACGTGCGCGCCCGCGTCTGGCGCGAGGCGCGCGACCTGGTCTACAACATCATCAACTGCAACAAGCCCATCGTGTCCGCCATGCACGGCGCAGCGGTGGGCGCGGGCCTGGTGGCGGGGCTGCTGGCCGATATTTCCATCGCCGCGCGCGACGCGCGCATCATCGACGGGCATACCCGCCTGGGCGTGACGGCCGGCGACCACGCCGCCATCGTCTGGCCGCTGCTGTGCGGCATGGCGCGCGCCAAGTACTACCTGATGCTGTGCGAAACCGTCACCGGCGAAGAGGCCGAGCGCATCGGCCTGGTGTCGCTGTGCGTGGACGAGGCCGAACTCATCGGCCGCGCCTTCGAGATCGCCAACCGGCTGGCGGCCGGCTCCCAGACCGCCATCCGCTGGACCAAGTACTCGCTGAACAACTGGCTGCGCATGGCCGGCCCCAGCTTCGATACCTCGCTGGCCCTGGAATTCATGGGCTTCGGCGGCCCCGACGTGCGCGAAGGCATCCAGTCCCTGCGCGAACGCCGGGCGCCGAACTTCCGGCCGGATTCGCCGTTTTGAGGGCGGGGGGCAGTCCTTCTATTTCTTGAAAAACCGCGCGAACGCGGCCTGCGCTTCTTCGGATTGCAGGCGCACGCGGAACTGCTGGGCTTCGTAATCCAGCGTTTCCTCGATGGCCTGGCGGTCCGGGCGGCGCAGCATGGCCTTGGTCAGGCGCAGGGCGGCCGGGGGCTGGCGCGCCAGGTCGGCGGCGGCGGCCTGGGCGGCCGCCAGCGCCTGTCCGGACGGGGTGACCGCGGTGGCCAGGCCGGCCTGGGCGGCGTCCTGCGCCGAGAACGCCTTGCCCTGCAGCAGCCATTCGGCGGCGCGGCGCGCGCCCGCCAGCCGCGGCAGCAGCAGGCTGGAGGCGCCTTCCGGGCACAGGCCCAGCGCCACGAACGGCATGCGCAGGCTGGCGCCTTCGCCGACGTAGACGAAATCGCAATGCTGCAGCAGCGTCACGCCGATACCGACGGCATGGCCCTCGACCGCGGCGATGACCGGCACGTCGGTCCCGATCAGGGCCCGCAGGAAGGTCATGCCGGCGCTGTCGCCGGCGCCGCGTTCGACCTGGAAGTCGCGCAGGTCGTTGCCGGCCGTGAAGTTGCCCCCCGCGCCGGTCAGGATCACGGCGGCCAGCGTCTGGTCGCCGCCCGCCAGCGTCAGCTGCTCGCTGAGCGCCGCGTAGGTGGCGACGTCGAGCGCGTTGCGGCGGTCGGGACGGTCTATGGTCAGCGTGAGGACGGCGCCGTCGCGCGCCACGTTGAGTCCCGCGCTCATGCGAAATCCCCGTCCGCCAGGCGCGTCTTGGCCTCGGCGTACTCGCGGCGCAGCGTGTCCACGATCTCGCGCGTGGGCAGCACGCTGGCGATGCCGCCCACGCCCTGGCCGGCGCCCCAGATGTCCTTCCAGGGCTTGACCCGGGTGCTGCCGAAGTTGGAGGCGCCGCTTTCCGGCGCCGGCAGGTTGGCCGGGTCCAGGCCGGCGGCGGCGATGCTGGCCTTCAGGTAGTTGCCCGGGATGCCGGTGAAGAACGGCGTGTAGAGGATGTCCGAGGCGCTGGCCTCGACGATGGCGGATTTGTAGCCGTCGCTGGCGTTGGCCTCTGCGCTGGCGATGAAGCGCGTGCCCATGTAGGCGAAGTCCGCGCCCATGGCCTGCGCGGCCAGCACGTGCGCGCCCGAGGTGATGGCGCCTGACAGGATCAGCGGGCCGTCGTAGAAGCGGCGCACTTCCGACACCAGCGCGAAGGGGCTGAGCGTGCCGGCATGGCCGCCCGCGCCCGCGCACACCAGGATGAGGCCGTCCACGCCGGCCTCCAGCGCCTTTTCGGCATGGCGCAGCGTGGTCACGTCGTGGAACACCTTGCCGCCCCAGTCGTGTATGCCCTTGACCAGGTCGCCGGGGGCGCGCAGGCTGGTGATCACGAGCGGCACCCGGTGGCTGGCGCACACCGCCAGGTCCTGGTCCAGCCGGTCGTTGGACTGGTGGATGATCTGGTTGACCGCGAACGGCGCCACCTTGGCGCCCGGATTGGCTTCGCGGTACGAGGCCAGCCCGGCCTGGACTTCGTCCAGCCAGTCGGTCAGCAGGCTTTGCGGGCGCGCGTTGAGCGCCGGAAACGCGCCCACGATGCCGCTGGTGCACTGCGCCACCACCAGCTTCGGATTGGACACGATGAACATGGGGGCGCAGATCACCGGCAGGGACATCTGGCCATACAAATCAGTCACGAGAGAGTGGGGCATAAGCGTCGTCGCGAAAAGAATTCCGAGGGCTTGAGCATTGCAGGCGGGTGTGCCTATAATTATCTACCGACCGTCCGGTAATTAATTAATCTTTATTAAACGGCATGCGCCGAAGCGCTGTCAATGGAGCCCGGTCCGGGCTTCCGCCAGCGCCGGCGCGGCCCTGAAAAGGCTGCCATGGCGACCTCCGCCCCTCCCGCCCAGAAACGCGCCCGCGCCGGCCGTCCGCCGTCCCTGGCGGCGCCGCGCGAACGCATCCTGGAAGAAGCCGCCAAGCTCTTCGCCCGCAGCGGCTATGACGGCAGCTCCGTGTCCGACCTGGCCGCCGCGCTGGGCGTGTCCAAGGCGGCGATCTATCACTACTACACCACCAAGCAGGACATCTACGACGCCATCATCCTGGCCGCGCTGAGCGGGCTGACGCAGGCCGTCGGCCAGGCGCTGGCCCGCGCCGACGGCGCCGGCGAGCGGCTGCGCGCCTTCATGCTGGCCCATGCGCGCTATTTCGAACAGCACCAGCCCGAATTCGTCACCATGCTGATCGGCTATTCCGGCATGGCGCTGGCCGAGCGCGAGGACGCCGCGCGCCTGCGCGACGGCTACGAGCAGCGCCTGCGCGAGGTCATCGCCCAGGGCGTGGCCGAAGGCGCGTTCCGGCCGCTGGACGTGCCCGCCGCCGGCCGCGCGGTGCTGTCGATGCTGAACTGGATGGTGCGCTGGTACAAGCCCGGCCAGGGCGAAACGGCGGAAGGCATCGCCGCCGGCTATTTCGATTTACTGATCGGCGGCATGCGCGCCGGAGCCCCGCCACACCTTTGAGACTTCCATCATGGCCCTCGACACCGAAACCCTGAACCTGTTGCTCGACGCGGTGCGCCGCTTCGTGCACGAACGCCTGATCCCCGCCGAAGAAGAACTGGCCGCCAGCGGCCAGGTGCCGCCCGACATCGTCGCGGAAATGCGCGACCTGGGCCTGTTCGGCCTGTCCATCTCGCCGGATTACGGCGGCCTGGGCCTGACCATGGAAGAGGAAGTGCGCGTGGTCTTCGAACTGGGCGAGACCTCGCCCGCGTTCCGCTCGCTGGCCGGCACCAACATCGGCATCGGCTCGCAGGCCATCGTGCTGGCCGGCACGGACGAACAGCGCCAGCGCTACCTGCCGCGGCTGGCCAGCGGCGAACTGATCGGCTCGTTCGCGCTGACCGAGCCGGACGCGGGCTCCGACGCGATGGCGCTGCGCCTGTCGGCGGTGCGCGACGGCGACGAGTACGTGCTCAACGGCACCAAGCGCTTCATCACCAACGCGCCCATCGCCGGCCTGTTCTCGGTCATGGCGCGCACCGCGCCCGAGCGCCGCGCCGGCTCGATCTCATGCTTCCTGGTCGAGGCCGGGGCGCCGGGCCTGTCGATCGGCAAGCCCGACAAGAAAATGGGCCAGGCCGGCGCGCTGACCAGCGACGTGGTGTTCGACAACTGCCGCGTGCCGGCCAGCGCGCTGCTGGGCGGCGAGGAAGGCAACGGCTTTCACACCTCGATGCGGGTGCTGGACAAGGGCCGCCTGCACATCTCGGCGCTGTGCGTGGGCATCGCCGAGCGGCTGCTGCGCGACGCCGTCAAGTACGCGCTGGAACGCAAGCAGTTCGGCCAGCCCATCGCCGAATTCCAGCTGATCCAGGCCATGATCGCCGACAGCCAGGCCGAGCTGTATGCCGCCCGCTGCATGGTGCTGGACGCCGCCCGCATGCGCGACCGCGGCGAGAACACCACCATGCAGGCCGCCTGCTGCAAGCTGTACGCCACCGAGATGGTGGGGCGCGTGGCCGACCGCGCGGTGCAGATCCACGGCGGCTCCGGCTACATGTCCGAATACGCGGTGGAGCGCTTCTACCGCGACGTGCGGCTGTTCCGCATCTTCGAGGGCACCTCGCAGATCCAGCAGCTGGTCATCGCCCGGGAAACGATCAAGGCGCATTCCTGAGCCTGCGTCCGGGCTAATATCCAGCTTGACCTACGTCGATCCGGCCCGGCTCGCGCGCCGCCGCGAGCCGGGCGTCCTCATTCTCTTCTAGCGAAAAGATTACCGATGTCGCAACGTCCCGCTCCCCTTACCGGCATACGTGTGCTCGACCTGACGCGCGTCCTGGCCGGCCCCTGGTGCACCCAGAATCTCGCCGACCTCGGCGCCGAGGTGATCAAGATCGAACGGCCCGGCTCGGGCGACGATACGCGCGCCTGGGGGCCTCCCTACCTGAAGGACGAGGCCGGCAACGACACCAGCGAGGCGGCCTACTACCTGTCGGCCAACCGCAACAAGCTGTCGGTGGCGCTGGACATCGCCTCGCCGCGCGGCGCCGAACTGGTGCGCGAACTGGCGCAGCAGTGCGACATCCTGGTGGAAAACTTCAAGGTCGGCGGCCTTTCCAAGTACGGCCTGGACTACGCCAGCCTCAAGGAAATCAATCCCCGCCTGATCTACTGCTCCATCACCGGCTTCGGCCAGAACGGCCCGTACGCCAGCCGTCCCGGCTACGACTTCATGATCCAGGGCATGGGCGGCCTGATGAGCATCACCGGCGAGCGCGACGACCTGCCCGGGGGCGGTCCGCAGAAGGCCGGCGTGGCCGTGGCCGACCTGATGACCGGCATGTATTCCACCGTGGGCATCCTGGCCGCGCTGCACGAACGCGCGCGCAGCGGCCTGGGCCAGCACATCGACATGGCGCTGCTGGACTGCCAGGTGGCGATGCTGGCCAACCAGAACCTCAACTACATGACCTCGGGCGTCGCGCCCCGGCGCGCCGGCAACGCGCACCAGAACCTGGTGCCGTACCAGGTGTTCGCGGCCAGCGACGGCCACCTCATCGTGGCGGTGGGCAACGACAGCCAGTTCCGCAACTACTGCGGCGTGATCGGCCTGCCCGAACTGTCGGCCGACCCGCGCTTCTCCACCAATCCGCAGCGCGTGAAGAACCGCGAGGAGCTGGTGCCGCTTCTGGCCGAGCGCATGGCCACCGGCGAACGCGACCACTGGCTCGCGGCCCTGGAAAGCGTGGGCGTGCCGGCCGGCCCGATCAACACGCTGGACCAGGTCTACGAAGACCCCCACGTGCTGGCGCGCGGCATGAAGCGCGAACTGCCCCATCCGGCCGCCGGCAAGGTGCCGATGGCGGCCAGCCCGCTGAAGTTCTCCGGCAGCCCGGTCGAATACCGCCGCCCGCCGCCCATGCTGGGCGAGCACACCGCGCAGGTGCTGTCCGAGCGGCTGGGGCTGTCGGCCGAAGAAATCGAGGCGCTGGCGCAGAGCCGGCCCTGAACCCAATTCCATATAGACCACAGGCAGGAGAGAGTTGATGACGGAGATTCAAACCATCGGCGTCGTGGGCGCCGGGGCCATGGGGCGCGGCATCGCGCAGATCGCGGCGCAGGCCGGCCTGCGCGTGCGCCTGTACGACACCAGCGCCGAGGCCGTGGCCAACGCGCGCGAGTCGCTGCGCCAGACCTGGGAAAAACTGGCCCAGAAGGGCAAGCTGAGCGCCGCCGATGCGCAGGCCGCGCTGGCGCGCGTGGAATCGGCCACCGCCCTGACCGACATGTCCAGCTGCCAGGTGGTGGTGGAAGCCATCGTCGAGCGCCTGGACGTCAAGCGCGACTTGTTCGCCGCGCTCGAAGGCGTGGTTTCCGAAGACTGCATCCTGGCCTCGAACACCTCGTCGCTGTCCATCACCGCCATCGCGGCCGCCTGCAAGCATCCGCGGCGCGTGGCCGGCTACCACTTCTTCAACCCGGTGGCGCTGATGAAGGTGGTCGAAGTCATCGACGGCCTGCGCAGCGCGCCCGAAGTCGGCGACACGCTGGCCGAGCTGGCGCGCCGCATGGGCCACACGCCGGTGCGCGCCAAGGACATGCCCGGCTTCATCGTCAACCACGCCGGGCGCGGTATGAACACCGAAGGCCTGCGCGTGGCGCAGGAGGCGGTGGCGTCCTTCGCCCAGGTCGACGCCGTGATGCGCGAACAGGCCGGTTTCCGCATGGGCCCGTTCGAGCTGCTGGACCTGACGGCGCTGGACGTGTCGCATCCCGTCATGGAGTCGATCTACCGCCAGTTCTTCGACGAGCCGCGCTTTCGCCCGTCGCCCATCACCACCGTGCGCCTGGCCGGCGGCCTGATCGGCCGCAAGGCCGGCGAGGGCTTCTACGTCTACGCCGACGGCCAGAAGCAGGTGCCGGCCGAGCCGCCGGTGCCGGCGCTGCCCGCCGACCTTAAGGTCTGGGTCAGCCCCAAGCATCCCGAAGGCTACGCGCGCGCCATCGCGCTGCTGGAAAAACTGGACGCCCGCCTGCTGAGCGGCTCCACGCCCGACGCCGACGCGCTGATCGTCGTCACGCCGTTCGGCGAGGACGTCTCCACCACGGTCTCGGCCCAGGGCCTGGACCCCGCGCGCACCGTCGGCCTGGACACGCTATACGCCTTCGACAGCGCCAAGCGCCGCACCATCATGGCCTCGCCGGCCACCGAAGAAAAATGGCGCGACGCCGCGCACGCGCTGCTGGCCGCCGACGGCGTGCCGGTCACGGTGATCGAGGATTCGCCCGGCTTCATCGCGCAGCGCATCGTGGCCATGATCGTCAACATCGCCAGCGACATCGCGCAGCAGAAAATCGCCACGCCGCAGGACATCGACCTGGCGGTGACGCTGGGCCTGGGCTATCCGACGGGCCCGCTGGCGCTGGGCGACAAGCTGGGCGCCGACCGCATCCTGGAAATCCTCAAGAGCATGCAACGCGTCACCGGCGACCCGCGCTACCGCCCCAGCCTGTGGCTGCAGCGCCGCGTGCAGCTGAACATGCCGCTGACGCAGGCGTAGGATGGGTGCAGCGCGAGAATCCTTAAGAAAGAACTCAAGTATCAAGCGCGCGTAACCCATCAGGCGGCGCCAGCCGCCGGGTTTCGCGGCCAGAGGCCAAACAGCGGCGTGCGACGAAAGGCGGCGGCTGGCGCCGCCTGATGGGTTTCGCGCGCTCGATATCGGGGTGCTTGGTCAAGGAACCTCGCGCTGCACCCATCCTACCCCGTCTACCCCGTCGCGGCACACACAAAAAAGCCCCTCGCGAGAGGGGCTTTTTCGTATCGGCCGCCGCTTACTTGGCGGCGTCGACCATGTACTGCACGGCCGCGCGGATGTCCTCTTCGGAGGCATCGGCCGCGCCGCCCTTGGGCGGCATGGGCGGCTTGCCCTGCATGGCGACCTTCACCATGGCGTCCATGCCGGTCTTGATGTAGGGCTCCCAGGCGGCCTTGTCGCCGAACTTGGGGGCATTGGCCACGCCGGTGGCATGGCAGGCGAAGCAGACGCTCTTGTACAGTTTTTCGCCGGCCGGGTTGACGGTGGCGGCGGCCTGCGGGGCGGCCGGGGCCGGCGCCTGCGCGGCCGGAGCCGGCGCCGCGGCGGGCGCGGGGGCCGCGGGCGCGGCGGCGGGAGCAGCGGCCGGTGCGGCGGCGGCTTCCTTCTTGTCGCCGCCCTCGGCCGGCGCTTCGGGTTCGGGCAGGGAGCCGCCCGACTTGTTGGCCATGTAGACCACGGCGCGCGCGACTTCGTAGTCGGAGAGGGCCGGGTTGCCGCCCTTGGCGGGCATGCCGCCCTTGCCGTGCAGGGCCACGTTCAGCATGGCGTCGTAGCCGGCCTTGATGAACGGCGCCCAGGCGCCGTTGTCGCCGACCTTGGGCGCGCCGGCGACGCCGGCGGTATGGCAGGCCGTACAGACGGCGGCGAAGACCTGTTCGCCGGTCTTGAAGACCTTGGGTGCGTTGGCGTCGACCAGTTCGAAGCCCGCGACCGGGGCGATGCGCCTGGCGACGGCTTCGTTGGACAGCGTGTCCGAGCCGGCGCCGACTTTATTGCCTGTGGCCACCATGTTCACCAGGAGGATGATGATGGCGATGGGAACCACGAAAGCCAGTACGACCGTGACGATCAGTTGCTTCGGGGTCTTGATGGGGGAGGAGTGCTCTTCTATGTGTTCCTGCTCGTTGCTCATGACCAAATCCTGCTAACGGGTACCGGGGGCGCCTGGCGGCGGCAACAGAAAATCAGTACTGCACAAAAGTCGGCGGCAATGACGGCCCGCCGTGCAAGCAAACGCTGGATTATATAACGGTGTCATAGACGCGGGGCCAGCGCAACCGCCGGGTTTTCGCTGAGTTTGCCGGCCGCTTTGATCCATTTCATGCAGGCTGGCGAAAACTGGGTACAATACCGCCTCCCTTGCGCTGCGCCCGTAGTTCAATGGATAGAATGAGAGTTTCCGAAGCTCTTGATACAGGTTCGATTCCTGTCGGGCGCGCCACAGCATCTGCGGCCAGCTTATTTCAGGCCCGCGCCGGGGCCTCATCCCGGGCCCGTTCTCAGGCGCGCACATCCCCACCTTTGGCAAGAACTGCCGTCATGTCCTGCTCGTACCGATAACCGTCGCGCAGGCTCATATCCTCGATCGTATTGAGCGTGTGCTTGGCGAGCCTGGTCGCCGCCGGGCGCTTGGACGCGATGGTGGCGGCCATGGCCAGGGCCGCCGGCAGCAGTTCGCCGGGCGCCGTGCAGGCCTCGACGATGCCCAGCCGGTACAGCTCGGGCCCCGGGACGCGTTCGCCGGTCAGCATCATGCGGCGCGTGCGCGAATGGCCGAACAGCCGCATGGCATGGCGTCCGCCGCCCATCGCGCCGACGTCGATCTCTGGCAGGCCCAGCACGGTGTTGTCGCAGGCCAGCAGGATGTCGCACGAAGCCGCGATGGCCAGGCCGGCGCCCAGCGCCGGTCCGTTGATCGCCGCGATGACGGGTTTGGCGCATTCGCGGATCGCATGAAAGCACTCGCGGGTGCGTCGGGAGTGGGCGATCAGGCCGCCCAGGCCGGCCGTGTTCTCGGCGCGGCGCTTCAGGTCGGCGCCGGCGCAGAATACCTTGCCCGCGCCGGTGAGCACCACGACGCGCACGTCGTCGACATCCGAAAGCATGTCCAGCGCCCGGGTCAGCTCATCGTTGAGGTCGCGGCTCAGCGCATTGACCGGCGGATTGTCCAGGGTCAGGGTGGCGATGTGATCCTGCACGTGCAACTGCAGTTGGGAAAAGCCGTCCATCGAAAGGCCTCATCGGTTGCGCATTATGATATGTGGCGCCCTGCTTCCAAACGGGCCGCCTTTGGGAATTTCGACATGCCTACACTGATTCCAGCCGCTGCTCGCACGCTGGCCGCCTTTGAGATCTTCGCGCGTGAGAAACGCGAACTGTCCAACTCGGAGATGGCGCGCATGCTGTCGCTGGCCGAAAGCAGTTGCTCGGACCTGATGAACACGCTGCACACGCTGGGCTATCTGATGCGCGCGCCCCGCAGCCGCCGCTTCTACCCGACCGCGCGCCTGTACGAAATTGCCCGCCAGATCGCCGAGAACGACCCGCTGACGCGTTCGGCCAAGGAAGCCGTCCAGCAACTGGTCGAGACCACCAACGAGAGCGCGTTCTTCGGCGTGATGGACCGCTCCGCCGTCAAGGTGGTGGCGGCGCAGCCCAGCCGCCGGCCGCTGCGCTATATCGTCAACGTGGGCGACCGGATCGCGCTGCATGCATCGGCCATCGGCAAGGCCTTGCTGGCCGAATTGCCGGACGACGAGATGCAGGCGCAGATCCAGCAGATCAAATTCAAGCCCTTCACGCCCGACACGATCACCAGCGCCAAGAAACTGCAGGCCGACCTGGCCCAGGGGCGCAAGCAGGGCTGGTATGAGTCCCGCGGGGAAGGCGCCGAAGGCGTGACCGCGCTGGCCGTGACCGGCACGCTGGGCGACCAGCCGGTGGCCTTGTCGCTGGCCGGCCCTGCCGAACGCGTCGAGAAGCATCGCAAGGCCTATCTGCAGGCCTTGTTCGAGGTGCGCGACTCGCTGCAGGCCTGACGCGGCTTTCATGGTCGCTGCGCCGGCCACTGGAACGGCGGGCCCTTCTTGTCGAAGAAGCGCTGCAGCGCCATGGTGTGGTAGTCGGTGCTCATCGCCACGCCCTGGCCGTCGCTTTCCAGCATCAGCATGGTTTGCAGGTCGCTGCGCAGCGAGACGTTGAGCGCGCGCTTGGTGATGCTCAGCGCCACCGGCGAGGCCTCGGCCAGGCAGCGCGCGATGGCCCGGGCCCGCTCCTGCACCTGCGAGGCCGGATGCGTTTCCAGCACCAGCCCCATGGCGCGCGCCTCGGCCGCGCCGAACTCGCGCGCCGAGAACAGCAGTTCCTTGGCCCGCTGCACGCCCACCAGGCGCGGCAGCGTGTAGAACGTCCCGAAGTCCGCCACCGCGCCCAGGCGTCCGAAGGCCATGCAGAAGCGGGCGTCGTCGGCGGCCAGCACCAGGTCGGCGGTCATGGCCAGGCCGAGGCCGGCGCCATAGGCCACGCCCTCCACCGCCGCGATCACCGGCCGGTCGAACTCCACCAGGCTGGCCACCACGTCGTGCAGGTCGACCAGCCGCTGGCGGCGGCCGGGCGCAGTCGCCTCGCCGGCCGCCGCGCTGTTGCGCAAGGCGTTCAGGTCGCCGCCGGAACAGAAGTTGCCGCCGGCGCCCGTCAGGACCAGCACCTTCAGTTCGCGTTCCTGGCGCAGCGCGCGCAGCAGCTCGCGCAGGGAACTGCGCATGGGGATATCGATGGCGTTCTTGTATTGCGGCCGATCCAGGGTGATGGTGCCCACACCATCCGACATCTCGTACTGCAGGCCTTCGTACATGGCGTTCGTCCTCGTGGTTAACGACGTTCAACGTCGGGGGAAGTCAGTATCAGGGCGTCGAGCACCCAGGCGCCTTCGCCGGGCGGGCCGACCCAGACGGGGTTGAACTCGGCTTCGCGCAGCTCGGGACGCCCCGACACGAATTCCGAGATGCGCAGCACCAGCTGCACGAAGGCTTCGGCGTCGATGGGCGGCAGATTGCGGAACGCGCCCAGATAGGCGCGGTGCTTCAGCCCGGCCAGCATGTCGCGCACGTCGGCGGCCTGGATCGGCAGCACCCGGTGCGCCACGTCCTTGAGCAGTTCGACGAATATGCCGCCCAGGCCGACGGTGACGACATGCCCGTACATGGGATCGGCGCGGACGGTGATCAGCATTTCGCGCCCGCCGTCATGGAACATTTTTTCCACCAGCACCCCGTCTATCGTGGCGTCCGGGCGGCGCGCGCCGGCCTGCCGCACCAGCGCCTCGTAGGCTTCGGCAGCGTCGCCGGCCGAACCGACGCCCAAGCGCACGCCGCCCACTTCCGTCTTGTGCGGGATCTGCGCGCTGGCGATCTTGAGGACGACGGGAAAGCCGATGGCCTGCGCCGCCTCGGCCGCTTCGGCGGCCGAGCGGCTCAGCCTGCCCTGCGGCACTGGGATGCTGGCCTCGCGCAGCATCGCCTTGGCGGCGCTCTCGGTGCAGGCCACGGCTTGCGCCGCCGCGGGTTCCGCGCAAGCCGGCCCGGCCGGAGCGGCGTCCAGGCCGGAAAGCAGGCCGCGCGGCATGACCTTGCGCAAGGCCGCCAGGGCCGTGGTCAAGGACAGGAAGGGAGCCAGCCCCTGGCTTTCCAGGCGCTCGAAGCCGGTGCCCAGGCGCCGGCTCATCCAGACCGGCAAGATGGGCTTGGCGGCGTCGGCGGCCGCATCGACGATGGCCCGCGCGATTCCATCGGTCAGCTCGGCATAGTCCGCCGGGATCGGGACGACCACGGCGCCCACGGCCGGGTCGTCGGCCACCGCGCGCAGGCAGGCAGCCAGGCCGTCGATGCTCTTGAGGGCTTCGGCGGTGACGTCCACCGGGTTGGAGATGGCCGCATAGTCGGGCAGGCTGGTCCGCAGATGCTCGGTGGTGGCCGGCGAGAACTGCGCCAGGCGCAGGCCCTGCAGCCCGATCTGGTCCGCGGCCATCGCGGCCGCGCCGCCCGAGAAGGTCACCACCGCCAGGTCTGCCGAGGCCGGGAGGCGGCCGCCGTCGGCCAGGCGCGCCAGGGCCACCAGCTCGTCCATGTCATGGGCTTCGATCGCGCCGAACTGCGCGAACATGGCGCTGTTGACGTCGGCCGCGCCGGTGATCGAGCCCGTATGCGACTGGGCCGCGCGCATGCCGTACTCCGACCGGCCGATCTTCAGGATCACCACCGGCTTGCCGCGCGAGCGCGCCAGTTCCAGCGCGGCGACTAGGCGGCGGCCGTCCTTTATTCCTTCGAGCAGAACGGCGATCACGCGCACGCCGGGGTCGTTGGCCATGTGGGCGATGAAGTCCGGCGCGCCCAGGTCGACCTCGTTGCCCGCCGACAGCCACATTGCCGCGCCGGCTCCGTACGACAGCCCCTGGACCACGTTGCGGCCCGCGCCGCCGCCCTGGGTGACGATGCCTATCGTGCCGACGTTCCTGTCGGACTTGAAGGCCGGCGAGATCGTCATGCCCATGCGATCGCGGAAGTTCGACAGGCCGGGACAGTTCGGGCCGTAGACCCGCAGCCCCGTCTGCCTGCACAGGTCCGCGATCTCCTGTTGCAGCGCCTGGCCCTCGGGCCCGGCTTCGGCGAAACCCGACGACATGACCACGGCGAATGGGATCCCGCGCGCGGCGCAGTCGCGCAAGGCGTCCATCACGTGGGCCGCCCTCAGGATGATCAAGGCCACGTCGATGTCCGCGTCCGGCAGGGCGGCGATCGACGGCCAGCAGCGGAAGGGGCCGTCGCCGCGCATGGGCGGATTGACCACGAACAGTTCGCCCTCCAGGCGCGAATGCGCGGACAGGTTCTCCAGCAGGCGGGCGCCTTCGCTGTTTGGGCGCTGGGAGCCCAGTACCACAACCACATTGCGAGGCCGCACCAGTCTCGCCAGATCGGGAAATTCGCAGGTCGTTGAAGTCATTTGATTTCCGTGGTGTCGTAGGTATTTACGAAATTCTGCAAATAATTCTACACTAGGTCGTAGTGATGTACGAAATATCGTACGAATATCGTGCGCATAACCAAAGGAGACGCATCATGAGGCTATTGATGGCCGCCGTACTGGCATGGTCCTGCGCGGGCGGCATTGCCCCTGCGCAAGCGCAGCAGTCTCAAACCTATCCCGCCAAGCCGGTCACCCTGCTGGTCGGCTTCGCCGCCGGAGGAGGGACCGACCTGCTGGCGCGGCACTACGCCAAGCGCCTTGCGGAGAAGCTGGGCCAGTCTTTCGTGGTCGAGAACAAGACCGGCGCGGGCGGCGCCATCGCGGTACAGGCCACGGCCAACGCCCGGCCCGACGGCTACACGCTGATGTTAGGCACCACCGGCATAGCCGTCGACACCGCGCTGGGCAAGACGACTTATCAATGGGAACGCGATCTCGCGCCGATCGCCATGCTGGGATACGCCAGCAACGTGCTGGTGGTGGCGCAGCGCTCGCCGGTCCGTTCGGTGGCGGACCTGATCGCCGAGGCCAAGCGCAGGCACGTCACTTTCGGTTCGCCCGGCGTGACCTCGTCCATGCACATGACCGGCGAACTGTTCAAGCAGATGGCCGGCATGCGGATGACGCACGTTCCCTACCGGGGCGCGCCGCCGGCCGAGCAAGCCTTGCTGGCGGGAGACGTCGACGTGCTGTTCGACAACATGGCGGGCGCAATGGCGTTCATCGAGGCGGGCAAGTTCCGGCCCATCGCGGTCAGCAGCGCCACGCGCAACGCCGACCTGCCCGAAGTGCCCACCATAAGCGAAGCCGGCCTCAAGGGTTTCGAAACCACGGGCACGTTCTTCCTGATGGCGCCGGCCGGCACGCCGCCCGACGTCATCGCCAGGCTGGCGGCGGAGGTCGACGACATCACTAAGGAAGAAGCGACACAGGCCTTTCTGAAGCGTCTGCATATCGTGCCGCTGACCGGCGGCGCGCAAGCGGTTTCTGCATTCATGCAGGCCGAGGTGGCCAAGTGGAAGAAGGTGGTCACGGCCCCGGAATTCGAACAAGCCAAATAGGAGACCCACGTCATGGATTTCGCTCTGGACCCGACCCAAACGGCGCTGCAGGATTCGCTCAGGCGCTATCTCGAATCCGAGGTCGCGCCGCTGGTGGATGAGTACGAGGCGGCCAAGACGCCGGTGCCGCGCGCCGTCGTGGCCGCCATGCGCGACTATGGCCTGATCGGCGGCCTGCTGCCCGAGGAGGAGGGCGGCTTCGGCCTGTCGATGCTCACGTATGGCACGCTGGTCGCCGAGGTCGCCCGGGTGTGGCCGTCGCTGCGCGGCATGCTCAGCGTGAGCAACCTGGCGGCGTCGGTGCTGGCCGGCGCCGGCAGTCCGGCGCTGCGCGCCAAGTACCTGCCGCGCATCCTGGAAGGCCAGGCGATCTGCTGCTTCGCCTTGAGCGAACCCGGCATCGGGTCCGACGCGGCCAATGTGCAGACGCGCGCCGAACGCACCGCGTCCGGCGGCTGGCGCATCAACGGACGCAAGATCTACATCACCAACGGACCCATCTGCGACCTGGGCATCGTGTTCGTGCGCACGGTCTCGGACGACGGCGTGGCCGGCGTGTCGTGCCTGGCGTTCGAAAGCGCCATGCCGGGTTTCTCGTGCACGCCGCTGGGAAAGATGGGCATGCACTGCTGCCCGCTGGGCGAGCTGCTGTTCGAGGACGTCGAGGTCCCGGCCGAAAACCTGATCGGCGAACCCGGGCAGGCGTTCTCGATCGCGAAGAAGTACCTGAACATCGGCCGCTCGGTGGTGGCATTCTCGGCGCTGGGCATCGCCGAATCCTCGCTCGAAGCGGCGGTGCGCTTCGCCCGCGACCGCGTGCAGTTCGGGCGGCCCATCGGTTCGTTCCAGCTGGTGCAGCAGATGGTGGCCGACATGATGACCATGGTCGAGACCTCGCGGCTGCTGGCGCACCGCTCGGCCGACGCGCTGGACCGCAACGCGCCCGACAACACCACCCTGTGCGCCATGGCCAAGCGCCATGCCAGCGACGCGGCGCTGCGCGTGGCCGAGACGGCGCTGCAGGTGCATGGCGGCGCCGGCTACACCTCGCTGTTTCCGGTCGAGCGCCACTACCGCGATGCGCGCCACCTGAGCATCGGGGAAGGCACCAACCAGATCATCGGCATGCTGATCGCGCAGAGCGCGCTCGGCCTTTCCGCACTTCGCTAGGCATTCCTGTCCGTCCGAGAAGATCATGCTCAAGAAACCCAGCCGACGCCATACTCTTCGCGCCGCGATGCGCGCCCTGCTTGCCGCGGGGCTGATCGCCGCCGCCCCAGCCCTGGCCGTGCAGGGCGCGTCCGACTATC
The DNA here is from genome assembly GCF_056711425.1 of Achromobacter sp. SX5. Lineage (NCBI taxonomy): Bacteria > Pseudomonadati > Pseudomonadota > Betaproteobacteria > Burkholderiales > Alcaligenaceae > Achromobacter > Achromobacter sp. SX5. The sequence continues at coordinate 392,867 of NZ_CM160041.1, forward strand.
CGGCCAGGACGGTGCGCCTGATCGTGCCGTTCGCGGCGGGCGGATTCTCGGATTCCTTGTCCCGCCTGATCGGCAATGCGCTGTCCGAGCAATGGGGCCAACCTGTCGTGGTGGAAAACCGCGCCGGCGCCAACGGCGTGATCGGCACCACGGCGGCGGCGCGCGCCCCGGCCGACGGCTATACTCTGCTGGTCACGCTGGACTCGCACGTCAGCAACAACTTCCTGGTGAAGTCGCTGCCCTACGACACGGTGCGGGACTTCGCGCCCGTCGTCTTCCTGGGCGCCGCGCCCATGGTGCTGCTGGCCAATCCCGGCTTCGAGGCCGACAGCGTGGCCGACGTGGTGCGCATCGCCAAAGCGCGGCCCAACTCGATCAACTACGGTTCGCTCGGCTCGGGCAGCCAGATCCACATGGCCGCGCGCATGCTGGAGACCGCCGCCGACATCCGCATGACGCCGGTGCCGTACAAGGGCGGCGGCCCCGCCGTCACCGACCTGATGGCCGGGCATATCCAGCTGCTGTTCGCGTCCATCACCTCGTCGCTGCCCATCGTGCAGCAAAAGCGCGCCAAGGCGCTGGCGGTGGTCTTTCCCAAGCGGCTGGCGGCGCTGCCCGACGTGCCCACCATGGCCGAGCAGGGCTATCCCTCGGTGGAGAAGGTGGGCTTCTGGTTCGGCATCATGGCCCCGGCCGGGACGCCCGCGCCCATCATCGAAAAGCTGCGGACCAGCGTGCTGGACGCGGCGGCGCGTCCCGACGTGGCCGCGCGGCTGGCCGAAATGGGACTGCAAATCCAGCCGATGGGGCCTGCCGAATTCGGCGATTTCGTCAAATCCGAGCTGGCCCGCTGGGCCGAACTCGTGCGGCGCGAAAACATACAGCCGCAGTAGCCCGGCAGCGCGCAAGCAAAGGCCGCGGCGTCCGCAGGGGCGCCGCGGCCTTTTGCGGACCTCAATCGCGCGGTCCTGCGGCGTCGCGCCAGACGGCGCCCGACCCATGCTCGTCCAGGACCGCAAGGATTTCGCGCGTGTGCTGGCCGGCGCGCGGCACCGGCCCCGGTTCGGCGCGCGCCCCGTCGAAGCGCGGCGCGGGCGCGGCCTGCAGGAAGCCGTCGCGCTCGAAGTAGATGTCGCGCGCGCGGTTGTGCGGGTCGAGCGCGGCCTCGCCGGGTTCCAGCACCGGCACGACGCAGGCGTCGCTGCCCTCGAACACGGCCCACCATTCGGCGCGGCTGCGGCGCTCGAAAAGCGCCTGCAGGCGTTCCTTGCGGCGGGGCCATCGAGACCTGTCCCATTGATCGGCGAACTCCGGGTCGCCGGCCAGTTCCAGGCGTTCGAGCAGTAGCGCATAGAACTGGGGCTCGATGGCGCCGACCGTGATGAAGCCGCCGTCCGCGCAGCGATAGCTGGCGTAGAACGGCGCCGCGTTCGGCAGGCTCCGGCTGCGTTCGGCGGCGATGATGCCCTTGGCCCGGGCGGCCAGCAGCAATTGCTGGGAGTGGGCCGATCCGTCGACGATGGCCGCGTCCACCTCGCAGCCCTGGCCGCTGCGGCGGGCCTTGAGCACGCCGGCAAGTATGCCTATGGACAGGTACAGCGCGCCGCCGGCGATATCGCCCACCACCGAGAACGGCGTGACCGGCACGGCGTCGGCCGGCCCGGCGTTCCAGAGCGCGCCGGACAAGGCGATGTAGTTGGCGTCATGTCCGGCCATCTGCGCCATCGGCCCGCTCTGGCCCCAGCCCGTCATGCGGCCGTACACCAGGCGCGGGTTGCGCGCGCGGCACGCTTGCGGTCCCAGCCCGAGGCGTTCGGCCACGCCGGGGCGCATGGCCTCGATCAGCACGTCGGCGTGTTCGACCAGGCGCAGCAGCGTGTCGCGGCCCTCGTCGGTCTTGAGATCCAGCGCGATGGCGCGCTTGCCGCGCTGGATGCTGGTTTCGTATCCCAGGCTGCCGGCGCGGCCGTCGGGCCGCTGCACGGTGATCACGTCCGCGCCCAGGTCGGCCAGGTGCATGGCGCAGAACGGGCCGGGCCCGATTCCCGCGATCTCGATCACCCGCACGCCCTCCAGCACATTGCCGCGGACGGGTTTCTGCTTGTCTCGGTTCATATGCATACGGCCTCGTCAGTCCAGTGCGATGACGGCTTCGCCGACGATTTTCTCGGCGCCGTGCTGGTCTGCGCAACGCAGCGCCAGGCGCACGCGCCGTTCTCCGCCTTCCTCCATCTTCTCGACGACTTCGCCGGTGCAGGTCGGCTCGGCATATAGCTGCATGATGCCGGTAAAGCGCAAGGCCAGGCTGCGGATGCGCTGCTGCGGCACCCAGTTGGTCAGCATGCGGCCCACATAGGCCGCCGACAGCATGCCGTGCGCGAAGACATCGTCCACGCCGGCGCTGCGCGCATAGTCCAGGTCGATATGCATGGGGTGATGGTCGGCCGACGCGCCGGCGTACAGGGCCAGCGTCTTGCGCGAGATCGGCGGCAGTTTCAGGGTAGGCAGCCGGTCGCCGGCCGCCAGCTTGTCGAAGCTGGGAAGAGTCATGGTCGTTCCTTCAGGCGTTGCGTTGCACGACGATGGAGCGCAGGTCGGCGATGTGCCGGCCGTGCTGGTTGGTCACCCGCGTGTCCTTGACCAGGAAATCGAGCGCGCCGCCTTTCTTCTGGTAGACGTCGGCAATCGTCAGGTCGAACGTCAGGGTGTCGCCCGCGTAAGCCATGGCGTGGTAGGTGAAACGCTGCTCGCCGTGCAGGATGCGGCTTTCCTCCAACCGCGTCAGGCGGGCGGTGCCGATGGAGTCGAACGCGTCGATCTCCAGGCAGAACAGAAAGGTGGGCGGCACCGGCAGGGCGGGGTGTCCCGCCGCCCGCGCGGCGGCTTCGTCCAGATAGACGGGATCGGTCTCGCCGATCACTTTGGCGAAAAAGCGCAGGCGGCCGGGCTCGACGGCGATGCTGCGCGTGCCGAGGGATTGGCCGATCAGGTTCTTATCAAGCAAGGGAGTCTCCTTGGGTGGCGGACATGCCGGATGCTGCGGGAATCAACTGGCCCGGGCGCCAGTGCGTTCGATGATGGATTTCCACTTGACGCGTTCGGTCCGGATCATTTCCTCGAACTTCTCGCCGCCGACCGGCAGCGGCGCGCCGCCCATCTGGGTCAGCGCGTCGATCACCGCCGGGTCCTGGAGCGCGCGCGCCACTTCGGCCTGCCAGCGCTCGACGATGGGCTTGGGGGTGTTGGCGGGGAAGAACAGGCCTATCCATGACATCGACTGGGCCTTGGGGTAGCCGGCTTCGGCGATGGTCGGAACGTCGGGCAGCAGCGCCAGCCGGGCGGCGCCGGTGGTGGCCAGGGCGCGCAGCTTGCCGCTGCGGATATGCCCCAGCGTGGTCGCGGGATAGTCGAACGAGGCGTCGACCTGGCCGCCCAGCAGATCGTTGATCGCCGGCGGGCTGCCGCGATAGGGCACGTGCGTGAACTGCACGCCCGCCACCGTCTGGAACAGTTCCGCCGCCAGATGGGAGCCCGTGCCGTTGCCCGCATTGGCCACGGTAATGCGTCCCGGGTTGCGCGCCGCGTACTCCGCCATTTCCTTGACCGTGCGGTACGGACGATCGGCGTTGACCACCAGCACGTTGGGCAGCGCGATCACGGCGTGCACGGCCGTGAAGTCCTTCGCCGGATCGAAGCTGAGGGACTTGTAGAGGTACTGGTTGGTGGCCTGGGTTCCCTGCGTTCCCATCAGCAGGGTGTAGCCGTCGGGCCTGGCCTTGGCGACGTGCTCGGCGGCCGGATTGCCGCCCGCGCCCGGCCGGTTCTCGATCACCACAGGCTGGCCCAGGCGCTGCGCGACCTTGCTGCCGATCAGGCGGCTGACCTGGTCGGTGATGCCTCCCGCGGGGCCGGCCGAAACAATGGTCATCGCGCGAGCCGGATAGGTGTCGGCATGCGCGGGCGCGACGGCCGCCGTACACCCCAGCGCCAGCAGCAGCGCAACCCGTCCCAGACCCGTAGCCGACCGGCGGCCGCCATTCTGAATGTTCATGGGTGTCTCCTCCCAGGTCAAAAAATCTGTTGGAATTAACTACGGCATTTCGTATAGTACTACGACACAGCGTAATTTCCAGGATTTTTCCATGCCCAATCTGATACCTGCCACGGGCCGCACGCTTGCGGTTTTCGAGGTGTTCGCCAGGGAAAAGCGCGAACTGTCGAATTCGGACATGGCGCGGCTGCTGTCGCTCGCCGACAGCAGTTGCTCCGACCTGCTGTACACGCTGCATTCGCTGGGATACCTGATGCGCACGCCCAAGACGCGGCAGTTCTATCCCACCGGGCGCCTGTTCGAGATGGCGTGCCAGTTCAGGCAGAACGATCCGATGTCCGCGGTGGCGCAGGAAGCGGTGGAGCAGCTGGTGGAGCGCACCAACGAAACCGCGTTCTTCGGCGTCCATGAACGCCTGGCGGTGAAGGTCGCGGCGGCGCTGCCCAGCCGGCGTCCGCTGCGCTACATCCTGGATGTCGGCGACCGCGTCGCGGTGCATGCCTCGGCATTCGGCAAGGCCCTGCTGGGGCTGCTGCCGCCGCAGGAATTGCGCGCCGAGGTCGCGAGGCTGAACCTGAAGGCGGTGACGCCGCACACGATCACAGACCCAGGGAAGCTCATCGCCAATATCGAGGCCGGCCGCAAGCGCGGCTGGTACGACACGCGCAGCGAGGGCGCCGAAGGCGTGACCGCGCTGGCCGTCTCGGGCTGGCTGGGCGGACATGCCGTCTCGCTGTCGCTGGCCGGGCCGACCGAGCGTGTCGACAAACACCATGCCGAATATCTGCAGGCGCTGCGCGACGTACGCGGCGCAATACTGGACGGCCAGCCGGCTGCTCCGTTTTTCCCATCCAAGTAGGAGCAAACATGGACTTGAAACTGCAAGACCGCGTAGCGATCGTCACCGGATCGGCGCGCGGAATCGGCGCCGAAACCGCCCGCTTCCTGGCCCGCGAGGGCATGGCCGTGGTGATCAGCGACCTGGACGAAGGCGCCGCGGCGGCGATGGCGCGCTCCATCGAGGCCGAGGGCGGGCGCGCCATCGGCCTGCGCTGCGATGTGCGCGACCAGGCCCAGGTGCAGGCGATGGTGGCGGCCGGACGCGAAGCCTTCGGCCGCATCGACGTGCTGGTCAACAACGCCGGCCTGGTGAAAGACCGCACGCTGCTGAAGATGGACGAGGCCGACTGGGACCTGGTGATCGACGTCACGCTCAAGGGCGCCTTTCACTGCTGCCGGGCGGCGCTGCCGCATATGCACGAGAACGGCTGGGGCCGCATCGTCAACATCGCCTCGCGCGCCTTGTTCGGCAACCCCGGGCAGACGAACTACTCCAGCGCCAAGGCCGGCATCGTCGGCTTCACGCGCGCCCTGTCGTTCGAGCAGGCCCGCAAGGGCGTCACGGTGAACGCCATCGCGCCCGGCTTCATCGAAACCGATTACATCAAGAGCCTGCCCAATTACGACACGATCCTCGAAAACGCCCAGGCCAAGAACCAGGTGCCGTTTCCGGGGCAGCCCGGCGACATCGCCGGCGCCGTCGCGTTCATGGCCTCGGAGCACGCGCGCTACATCACCGGCACCACGCTCTTCGTCACGGGAGGCCGCTATGGCTGACCTGGACGCCGACGGCCTGGGCGCCGAGCATGCCTTGTTGCGCGACAACATCCGCCGTTTCCTGAAAGACCGCGTCAATCCGCTCATCCTCCAGCACGAGACCGACAAGACCTTTCCCTTCGAGGTGCTGGGCGAGCTGCGCGACTTCGGCTATCTGGGCGGCTATCTGCCCGAGTCGTCCGGCGGGCTGGGGATCGACTACCTGACCTGGGCCGTGATGATGGAGGAGGCCGGCTACTGCTGGCTGTCGCTGCGCGCGCTGATCAACGGCCTGAACATCGTCGGCGGCGTCATCGACGCCTACGGCACCGACGAGCAGAAAGACCGCTTCCTGCATCCCCTGATGCGCAACGAACGCCGCACGTTCGTCTCGATTTCCGAGCCGGACGTGGGATCGAACGTGGCGGAAGTCAAGACGCGCGCCGACAAGCGGGGCGACCGCTACGTGCTCAATGGCGGCAAGCTGTGGGTGACCAACGGCATGTTCGCCGATTTCGGCATCGTGGTGGCGCGCTGCTTCAGCGACACCTGCCAGGGCGGGCTGTCGCTATTCCTGGTGGAAAAGGCGCACACGCAGTTCGACGTGCGGCCGGTCGACACCATGTTCGTGCGCAGCACCGGAACCGCCGCCTTCACGTTCGAGGACGCCGAAGTGCCCGCGGCCAACCTTCTCGGCCAGGAAGGCCAGGGCCTGCGGCAGATCCTCATCGGCCTGAACTTCGGCCGACTGAACGTGGCCATGGGCGCGGTCGGGGCGGCGCAGTGCGCGCTCGACCTGTCCATCGACTATGCGCGCACCCGCAAGCAGTTCGGGCAGCCCATCGGCGCCTACCAGCTGGTGCAACGCCACATCGTCGAGATGACGATGAAGATCCAGGCGGCGCGCGCCCTGGGTTATCGCGCCGCGCGCGCCATGCAGGCCGGAAAGTCGGCGCGCATCGAAGGATCGGTGGCCAAGCTCTACGCCACCGAGGCCGCCCATCAGGTGGCCAACCATGCCCTCCAGGTGCACGGCGGCATCGGTTATGCGACCGACTACCCGATCGAACGCATCTTTCGCGACACGCGCGGCGGCATGATCCCGGAAGGAACCACCGAAATCCAGACCCTCATCATCGGCCGCGAGATCCTGGGAATCTCGGCGCTTACCAATGGAGAACGCGCATGAATGAATCCGACGTCATCGAGAGGATCGCGCAGTCGGCGATCTACTGGGAGGACCTGCCCGTGGGAACCCGCTACCGCACCTCGTCGCGCACCGTCACCGAGGGCGACGTGGCGGCGTTCGCCGCGCTCACGGGCGATTTCAACCGCGTGCACGTCGACGCCGAATACGCCAAGAGCACCTTGTTCGGGCAGCGTATCGCGCACGGCATGCTGGTGGCCTCCTTCATGGCGGGGCTGACCTCGCGCTCGATTCCCAACCAGCTCATGGAGGGGGCGCTGTTCGGCGTGCTGGAGAACCGCATCAAGTTTCCCAAGCCCACGCTGATCGGCGACACGCTGCACGTCGAGATCGAAGTGGTCGAACAGAAAACCACCAGCCGCCCCGACCGCGGACTGATCGGCTTCCTGCGCAAGGGCATCAACCAGCGCGGCGAAGTGGTCTGCGAACTGGGCGCCACCTGTCTGCTCAAGCGCCGTACGCCGGCCCAGAACCCATGAACGCACCGAACATCCAATTCGCCGACCTCACGCGCCTGGTGCTGCCCGAATCCATCGTGCTGGTCGGCGCATCCGAGAAACCGGGCAGCATCGGCCAGCGCACGCTGGAGAACCTCACCGTGCATTCCGGCTGGCAGGGCCGGCTGGCCCTGGTGAATCCGGCCCGCCAGACCATTGCCGGCCGTGCCTGCGTGCCTTCGGTGGCCGATCTCGATTACGCGCCCGACGTGGCCATCCTGGCCGTGCGCGCCGATCTCGTCGTGGAAACCCTGCGCCTATGCGGCGAGCGCGGCATCCGCTATGCCATCGTGTTCAGCTCGGGCTTCGGCGAGACGGGCGAGGCCGGGCGCGCGCTGGAAGTCCGGATGCGCGAGGTCGTGGCCGAGACCGGATTGCGCATCTACGGGCCCAACAGTCCCGGGCTGACCAACGTCAACGGGCGGCTGGGCATGAGTTTTTCGCCGGCGTTCAAGACCGACCAGCGGCCCGGGCCCATCGGCGTGGCGTCGCAGGGCGGCGGGCTGGGACGCTCGTTCATCCAGGCCATGGACCGAGGGGTGGGCACGGGCCTGTGGTTCTCCGGCGGCAACGAGGTCGACCTGGAGGTCAGCGACTACATCCACTACATGGCCGACGCGCCCGACATCGAAGTCATCGTCAGCGTGCTCGAAGGCGTGCGCGACGGCCCGCGCTTCATGGCGGCGGCGCTGCACGCCGCGCGCCGCGGCAAGCCGGTGGTGGCGCTCAAGGTCGGCAAGTCCGACTACGGCATCAAGGCGACCCAGTCGCATACCGCGGCCATCTCCGGCTCCGCCGAAATCAACAGCGCCGTATTCAAGGAGGTCGGGGTGATCGAGGTCGACGACGTAGACCAGTTGATCGACACGGCGTCGATGCTGGCGCGCGGCAAGCCGACCGGGCGCGAGCGCATCGCGGTGTATTGCTTCTCCGGCGGAACCGCGGCGCTGGCTTCCGACCAGATCGGCCTGGGCGGGCTGGTGATGTCCGAGTTCGCGCCGCAGACGCGCCACGCCTTGAGCCAGCTGCTGCCGGACTACGCCGCGATCGACAACCCCGTGGACGTGACGGCCGAGGTCCTGGTCGATCCCTCGCTGACCTACACGGCGCTGAAGACCACGGCCGAAGATCCCAACACCGATATCGTGATGGTGCCGATTCCGGTGGAATACGGCCAGACCACCACGCTGCTGGGCGAGAGCATGGTGCGCGTGCAGCGCGACGTGAAGACGCCCATCGTGCCGATCTGGATGAGCGACCGCACCGGCGAGGGCCACCGGCACATGATCGAGGGCGGGCTGATGCCGATGCGTTCGGTGCGCAACGCGGTGCGGGCCATGCGCCGCTACATCGAGTACGGCCGCTGGAAGGCGCAGCGCGACCCGGACTGGGCCCCGCTGGGACGCAACCGGCAGCCCGCCAGCACCGCCACGCTGAGCGAGGTCGACGCCAAATTCCTGCTGCAGCGCGCCGGCGTGGCCGTTCCGGCGAGCCGCATGGCCGCCACGCCGGAAGACGCGGCCCGCGCGTTTCGGGAACTGGGCGGCGAGGCCGTGGCGATGAAGGTCGTCAGCGCGACCATCACGCACAAGTCGGACGTGGGCGGCGTGCAACTGGGCATACGCTCGGCCGAACAGGCGCGCGCCGCCCATGCGCAGATATGCGAGCAGGTCGGCCGGGCCTGCGGCGCCGGCCAGGTCGAAGGCGTGCTGGTCGAGGCCATGCTGACCGGGCCGTTCGTGGAGGTGGTGGTGGGGATACACCGAGATCCCGTATTCGGCCACGTCTGCATGTTCGGCCTGGGCGGCGTCAGCATCGAGCTGTTCAAGGACGTCAGCCGGCGGCTTTTGCCGCTCACGCCGCAGTCGGCCCGCGCCATGATCGCCGAGACGCGCTGCAGCGAACTGCTGGGCGGCTATCGCGGGCGTCCCGCCTGCGACGTCGACGCGCTGGTCGACACCTTGGTGAAGCTGAGCGACTTCGTGGTCGAGCACGCCCACCGGATCGAGGAACTGGAAATCAACCCGCTGGCCGTGCGTCCCCAAGGACAGGGCGTGATGGCGCTGGACGCGGTACTCAGCTTTCAAACAACGGAGAAGAGCACATGGTGAAGACGGACATCGGCTACACCACGATCGACTCGATCGTGGTGCGCGGACTGGATCTTTCGAAGGAAATCATCGGCAAGTTCGATTTCGTCGACATGATCTACCACACCACATTCGAGCGCCTGCCCACGGCGCGCGAGAAAATCATGGTCAACGCCATCCTGGTGACCACGGCCGACCATGGCATCACGCCCAGTTCGCTGGCGGCGCGCCTGACCTACGCCGGCGCGCCCGAAGCCATGCAGGCGGCCGTGGCGGCCGGGCTGCTGGGCGCAGGCAGCGTGTTCCTGGGCACCATGCAGAACGCCGCCGAAATGCTTACCGAGGCGGCGCGCGAACTTGGCCCGGACGCCAGCGACGAGGCGGTGCGCGACGCGGCGCGCGAGTTGATACGCCGCTACAAGCAGGAACGACGCGCCCTCTACGGAGTGGGCCACCCCATTCACGTCAACGGCGACCCGCGCGTGGCGACGCTGCGCGAGCTGTCGCGCGCGCATGACTATTACGGCGTGCATTGGCGGCTGATGGACGCCGTCAGCCAGGTGCTGAGCGCGGAATCGAAGAAAAACCTGCCGGTCAATGCCGTAGGCGCGATCGCCTCCATCATCGCCGACATGGAACTGGACCCGATGGTCGCGCGCGGCCTGGCGCTGGTGGGCCGGTCGGCGGGCCTGCTAGCCCACCTGATGGAAGAGCGCAAGCAGCCGATCGGGCGCGCCGCCTGGGAACTGGTGCTGCAGGACGACCCGCGCAACCAGGTTCCCTGAGCGCGGGCCGGCGGGCGGGAACGCCAGATGCTGCGCAGAGCCAGCGCTGCAAGGTTCGATCAGGAGGTCCCGCCATGAAATTCACCAAATCCACCGAAGCCAAGGCCCAGGGCGACGCCGTGGTCTTCGTCATGGAACTGTCCGGCGTGCGCCGGCAGTTCGAAATATCGGGCGACGTGCTGCGCCGCCGCTTCGGTGCCCGCGACGACACGGCCGTCGAACTCCTGCATGCCTTCGAACAGGGGGCGGAAGCGATACGCGAGGCGGCGCGGGAGGCCCGCTCGGTGCCGGCCGACGGCCCCATCATGCTGGGCGCGGGGGATTTTCAGTAGGTCTTCTCCGGACCCCCTGCGCCCTGGCGCGGAAAGACAAGTTGCAGACGGCATCTGCAAAGTGCCTGGCGCGGCGACGGCCCAAGATGCGGCTATCGGCATAGGCCAGCAACAAGCGGAGACCAGCGTGACGACAGTCGTGAAGTTCCATGAGACCGGGGGGCCGGAAGTCCTGCGTTTCGAACGGGCGGAGGTCGGCGACCCGGGGCCGGGCCAGGTACGGGTCCGGCATGAGGCGGTCGGCCTGAATTTCGCGGACACGTATTTCCGCAGCGGGATTTATCCCGTGCCGCTGCCCAGCGGTATCGGCAACGAGGCCTCGGGCGTGGTGCAGGCGGTGGGCGCGGGCGTCGAGGGGCTGAAGGCCGGCGACCGCATCACCTATACCGGCTTCACCAATACGCTGGGCGCCTACAGCACGGAACGGCTGCTGCCCGCGGCGGCGGCGATCAGGCTGCCGCAGGCCATCGGCTGCGTCACGGCGGCCTCGATGACGATGCGCGGCCTGACGGCGGCTTACCTGATGCGCAGGATCTATCCATTCCAGGGCGGCGAAACCGTGCTGCTGCACGCCGCCGCCGGCGGGGTGGGGCTCATCGTGCTGCAATGGGCCAAGCTGCTGGGGCTGACGGTGATCGGCACGGTCTCCAGCGAGGCCAAGGCCGAACTCGCCCGCTCGTACGGGTGCGATCACATCATCGACTACAGCCGCGCAGACGTGGCCGCGCGGGTGCGCGAGATTACCGGCGGCGCGGGCGTCTCGGTGGTGTACGACAGCGTGGGCAAGGATACCTTCATGGCCTCGCTGGATTCGCTCAAGCGGCGCGGGCTGCTGGTGTGCGTGGGCACCGCCTCGGGCAAGATCCCGCCCTTCGATCCGGCGATCCTGGCGCGCAAGGGCTCGGCCTTCATCACCCGGCCGGGTTTGGCGGACTACATCGCGGACCCGGTGGAAAAGGCCGAGCTGGTCGAGGAGCTGTTCGGCCACGTGGCGGCCGGGCGCATCCGCATCGAGATCAATCAACGCTACGCGCTGGAGGACGCGGTGCAGGCGCACCGCGATCTGGAGGCGCGCCGGACCACCGGCTCGTCGGTCTTCGTGCTCTGATCCCTCACGCCATCAGGAATGCGCCCATGTCCAAGATCGTTCCGCTGTTCCGCGCCTGGCTGACCGCGCTCGCCGCGCTGGGGGCCGGCATGTCCGCGAGCCACGCCGGCCCCTGGCCGGACCAGCCCATCCGGGTCATCGTGCCCGCGCCGCCCGGCGGCATTTCGGACGGCGTGGCGCGCCTGCTCGGCGGGCAGCTGCAGGCCCGGCTCGGCCAGCCGGTGATCGTCGAGAACAAGCCGGGAGGCTCGGCCGTGGTGGCCGAGCGCGCGCTGATGGCCGCGCCGGCGGACGGCTACACGCTGATGATCGGGCCGTCGAGCCTGCTCACGGATTTTCCGCTCACGGTCAAGACGCCGTTCGATCCGATCAAGACCTTCACCTACGTGGCGGACGTGGCCAGCATGGTGCACGTGCTGGTCGCCAACGCCAGCCTGCCGGCGAAATCCGTGCAGGAGGTGCTGGACCTGGCGCGCAGGGACCCCGAGGCGGTCAGCATCGCCAACCTCAGCGTGGGCACGCGTTCGGACATGCTGGGCGAGATGCTGCGCGAGAAAAGCGGCGGCAACATCCTGACCGTTCCGTACAAGGGCTCCACGCCCGCGCTGCTGGATGTGATGGGCGGCCAGGTGCAGCTGACGTTCGAAGTGGTCGGCAACGTGGCCTCGCAGGTGCGCTCCGGCAAGCTGCGGCCGCTGGGGCTGGCGGCGGCCAACCGTTCGACGCTGCTGCCCGACGTGCCCAGCCTGGCCGAACTGGGCTATCCGGAATTCGCGCTGCCCGAGGCCAGCGTCGGGGTTTTCGTGCTGAGCAGCATGCCCGAAGCGATGCGCAACCGCATCCGCGGCGAGGTGGAAAGCATCAAGCAGTCGGCCGAATTCGGCAAAATGCTGGCGTCGGCGGGCTATGAGGCGCCGCAGCCCGGCACGTACGAAGCGCTGCAGCGGAAGATGGCCGACACCATCGAGCAGAACCGCAAGCTCCTGCGGCGGCTGCGTCAGCCCGTGTCCGGCTGAGCGGCCGTCTGGCGTTGCGCCCGGCTTTCCTTGGCGCTGATGCCGAACTGCGTCTGGTACCAGCGCGAGAAACTGCTGGGCGCGTTAAAGCCCAGCATTTCCGCCACTTCGGTCAGCGAGCGGTTGCTTTCGTGCACGTAGCGCATCGCCAGTTCCCGGCGCAGGTCGTTGACCAGGTCGGAGAAGCGCTGGCGGCGGTCCGACAGGCGGCGCTGGATGGTGCGCGGCGCCACGCCCAGGTGGGCGGCGACGACTTCGATGCTGCACCGTCCGCTGGGCAGCAGCAGCAGGATGGCGCGGCGCACCTCGTCGGGCATGGCGGCGGGGCCGGCGGGCGCGGCCGCGTCGATGAGGCGCTGCGCATAGCGCACCATGGCCGGATCGGCATGCGGGTTGCGGCGGTCCAGGTCGGATTGCGCGCAGACGATCCCGTTGAAGCCGCAGTCGAACTCGACATGCGGGCCAAAAAGCTGGGCATGCACGCCCAGGTTCGCGGGTGCGGCGTGCTCGAAACAGACGCGGCGCGGCATCCAGTCGGCGCCGAGCAGCTGGCGGATGGCGCGGACCATGACGCCCAGGGCCAGCTCGACGCGCTGGCGGGTGGACTGGTGGGCGTTGCCGGCCATCAGCACTTCGCGGATCACCACTGTCGATCCCGTTTCTTCTATCGCCAGCGTCAGCGAGCCATTGAGCAGCGACTGGTAGCGCATCAGCATGGCGAGCGACTCGCGCAGGGTTTCCTGGTCGCGTATCAGCAGGCCGACGGCACCCATGTTCGACAGCAGGCGCGAGCGCGCCATGCTCAGGCCGAAGCTTTCGTTGCCGGACGCGCGGGCCGACGCCTGCAGCAGGCGGCCGACGCACTCCACCGGAATCATCAGGTCGGGTTCGCTCAGCACGCTGGGGGGCAGGCCCGCATCCAGCAGCATCCGCGAGGGGTTCAGGCCGCAGGCGCTGGCGACTTCGCTGTAGTCGGTCAGGCAGGCGGCGCGGACTAGGGACGCCATTGCTTCATCTCATCGGCAGGAAATGCAAAACGTTTGTCATCTAATGGCAAGCGCGGATGGCCCATCGCGTCCACACTTGGCGTACCCGATTCTTCTTATATGGGACAAACCGCAAGTGACGCAAGAACTACGAGCTTTTCCGGCGGTGGTGCGCGCGACATCGCTCAGCCGGTCCATCCGTGTCGAAGCGCTGAGCTGCACCATAGGCGCGGAGCTGGGCAACGTCCACCTGGGCGCGGTGGCGCAGGACGATGACTTGCTGGAGGAGGTGCGCCGGCTGCTGCTGCAGCACAAGGTCGTGTTCTTCCGCGACCAGGACATCAGCCGTGCCGAGCACGTGGCGTTCGCCAGCCGTTTCGGCGAACTGGAGAATCATCCGGTGGTGGGCAGCCATCCGGACCATCCCGGCCTGTGCCAGATATACAAGACGCCGGACAGCCCGCCGGAGCGCCACGAGAATTCCTGGCACACCGACGCCACCTGGCGCGAGGCGCCGCCCATGGGCTGCGTGCTGCGCTGCGTGGAGTGTCCGCCGGTGGGCGGCGACACCATGTGGGCCAATATGGCGGAGGCCTACCGCCAGCTGCCCCAGGACATCAAGGCCAAGATCGCGCCGCTGCGCGCGCGCCACAGCATCGAAGCCAGCTTCGGCGCCGCCATGCCCATCGAGAAGCGGCTTGCGCTCAAGGCGCAGTACCCGGACGCCGAGCATCCGGTGGTGCGCACGCATCCGGAGACGGGCGAGCAGATCCTGTTCGTCAACGGCAGCTTCACCACGCATTTCACCAACTACAACACGCCGGCCAACGTGCGCTTCGGCCTGGACAAGGCGCCGGGCGCGTCCCAGCTGCTGAGCTATCTGGTCAGCCAGGCGATGATCCCGGAATACCAGGTGCGGTTCCGCTGGCGCAGGAACAGCGTGGCGTTCTGGGACAACCGCTCCACCCAGCATTACGCCGTCATGGACTATCCCCCCTGCCATCGCAAGATGGAGCGCACCGCCATCATCGGCCAGGCCCCTTTTTGAACGCCTCATGCAGACGACGAACTCTCCCACCATTCTGATCGTTCCCGGCCTGCGCGAGCACGTCGCGGACCACTGGCAGACGCTGCTGGCGGCCGGGCTGCCCAAGGTGCGCAGCGTGGCGCCGCTGGAAACGCGCAAGCTCAGCCGCGCCGCGCGCGTCGAGGCGGTGGAGCGCGAGCTGGCCGCCATCGAAGGGCCGGTCGTCATGGTGGCCCACAGCGCGGGCGCCATGACGGTGGCGCACTGGGCGCAGCAGCCCACGCGCGCCATTCAGGGCGCGCTGCTGGCCACGCCCGCCGACCTGGAAACGCCCATGCCGGCGGGCTATCCCACGCTGGACGTGCTGCAGGAAAACGGCTGGACGCCCATTCCCATGGCCAAGCTGCCGTTTCCCAGCATCGTCGCCGCCAGCAGCAACGATCCGCTGACCACGCTGGAACGCGCGCGCGGCTTCGCCCGCGCCTGGGGCAGCCGGCTGGTGGAACTGGGGGCGGTCGGGCATCTCAATCCCGCGTCGGGCCACGGCAAGTGGCCGCAGGCCAGGGAACTGATCGCCGCGCTTTGCTGAAAAGGTCTAGCCGCGCAGGTTCTGCGCGCGCCAGCTGCTGGGCGTTTGCTGGAAGTGCTGGAAAAACCAGCGTGAAAACGAACTGACTTCGGAAAATCCGGACAGCATGGCCACGTCGCCGATGCTCAGGCTGCCGTTTTTCAGCGACCTGACGGCGGTGCCGGCGCGCACCGCGTTGAGCGCGGTCTGGTAGTTGGTGCCTTCTTCTTCCAGCTGCCGTTGCAGCGACCGCGTGGTGTGCCCCAGCGTCTTGGCGACCTGGCCGATCTGGTGGTAGCCGTGCGGCAGCAGCGACTGGATGGCGCTGCGCACCTGCTGCGCCAGCGACACCGCGGCGGCTTCGTCGGAGGGCTGCGGCGCCAGGAAGTGGCGCGCGTACCGTTCCATGGCGGGATCGTGGTCGGGATTGAGCCGCTGCAGGTCGTCGCGCGCCAGCACGATGCCGTCGAAATCCGAATTGAAGACCACGTTGCAGCGGAAGACGGCCTGGTGCCGGCCCAGGCTGGCCGGCGCGGCGTGCGTGAAGTGCACGCTGTCGGGCCGCCAGTCCCGGCCCAGCTGGTGGCGGCACAGGCTGAGCAGCGCCGCCAGGCCCAGCTCGGTCGGATGCCGGCCGGGCAGGTCGCGTCCGGTGTCCAGGTTCAGCTGGACGATGGCCAGGCGCTCGTGCCGCACGACTTCCAGCGCCACGGTGCTGCTGAGCAGGTGCCGGTATTCGCGCATCGTGCGCAGCGCGCTGGCGAGGCTGGCCTGGTGCTGCAGCGCCAGGCTGATGGGGCCGAAGTCCGACAGGCGCCAGTCCGCGCCGATCAGCAGGCCCACGGGCGCGTCGCTGAATTCGGTGGCCGAGATTTCCAGCAGCGTGGCGAACGAGGCTTCCGGAACCCGGATGTCGTCCGCCTGCAGACAGAGCTGGTCCAGCCCCACCTTGTTCAGCATGCGCAAGGGATCGCGGCCCATGCTGCGGACCACGTGGGAATACTTCCTGATGCTGGCGTTGCGGACTCGGGGAATGGCGACGGACATGGCGTTATGGGCCGCGCGGGCCGGTGGTGACGGGAGGGGGATCGCTTGGCCGGTACATGGTAATGGCTGCGCATCGCCGCGTCGCATCGGGGTTTACCTTAGACGTCGCGATTGGCTAACAGGCTGGCGTCAACCGTCAATGGCGGGCGGCGCTCCTTGTCCCAGAATTTTTCCGGCAGGCAGCGCGTGACGCGCCGAAGAATTCAAGGAGACAGTGGTGGCCAAGGCAGTGCAGTTCGACCGCGTCGGCGGTCCCGACGTGCTCTATCTGAAAGACGTGGAGGTCGGCCAGCCCGGCCCCGGCGAAGCGCGCATCGCGCAGCGCGCCGTGGGGCTGAACTACGCCGACACGTATTTCCGTTCCGGCATCTATCCCGTGCCGCTGCCCAGCGGCATCGGCGTGGAGGCCGCCGGCGTCGTCACGGCGGTCGGGGCTGGGGTGACGAACGTCAAGGCGGGCGACCGGGTCACGTATACCGGCTTCACCAATACGCTGGGCGCATACAGCACCGAACGCATCGCGCCGGCCGCGCCGCTGATCCGGATTCCGGACGGCATCGATTTCGAGACCGCCGCCTGCATCACCATGCGCGGCCTGACCGCGGCCTACCTGATGCGCCGCATCCATGAGTTCCGCGCCGGGCAGCAGATCCTGCTGCACGCCGCCGCCGGCGGGGTCGGGCTGATCGTGACGCAATGGGCCAAGCTGCTGGGCCTGACGGTGATAGGCACCACCTCGTCGCCGGAGAAGGCGGAGATCGCGCGGGCCCATGGCTGCGACCACGTCATCGGCTACGGCGAGGACCTGGCCGGGCGGGTCCGCGAGCTCACCGGCGGCGTTGGCGTGGACGTGGTGTTCGACAGCGTCGGCAGGGATACCTTCATGGCCTCGCTGGATTCGCTCAAGCGCCGCGGACTGATGGTCTGCGTGGGCACGGCCTCGGGCACCATCGAACCGTTCGATCCGCAGATCCTGGCGCGCAAGGGCTCGCTCTATCTCACGCGGCCGGCGCTGGCGGACTACATCGCCGACCCGGCGGAAAAGCAGGCGCTGCTGGCCGAGCTGTTCGACCACGTGCAAAGCGGCCGCATCCGCATCGAGATCCGGAAGCGCTACGCGCTGGAGGAGGCGCAACAGGCGCATCGGGACCTGGAATCGCGCAAGACCATAGGCGCGTCGGTATTTGCCATAGAGCCGGAGGAGACATGAAAGTCGAGAAAATGACCTGCACCATCGGTGCGGAAGTGTCGGGCGTGAGCCTGGGCGACGCCGCGCGCAGCGCCGCGCTGGCCCAGGAGATCAAGGCGCTGCTGCTGCAGCACAAGGTGCTGTTCTTTCGCGACCAGCAGATCAGCCGGGCCGAGCATGTGGGCTTCGCCCGCCATTTCGGCGAACTCGAAGACCACCCGGTGGCCGGCAGCGATCCGGACCATCCCGGCCTGGTGCAGATCTACCGCAGCGACAAGCGCGAGAACTACGAGAACAGCTATCACACCGACGGCCAGTGGCGCGAGCAGCCGCCGATGGGCTGCGTGCTGCGCTGCGTAGAATGCCCGCCCGAAGGCGGCGACACGATCTGGGTGAACATGGTCGAGGCCTATCGCAACCTGCCCGACGAGATCAAGGCCAGGATCGACAAGCTGAAGGTCAAGTGCAGCATCGAGCATTCGTTCGGCGCGGCCATGCCGGAAGAAAAGCGCCGCGCGCTGGCGCTGGAGCATCCCATGGTGGAGCACCCCGTGGTGCGCACCCATCCCGAGACCGGCGAGAAGATCCTGTATGTCTGCGGCTTCTCCACGCACTTCGCCAACTACCACACGCCCGAGAACGTGCGCTACGGGCAGGACAAGACGCCGGGCGCGAGCCTGTTGCTGAACTACCTGATCAGCCAGGCCGCGATCCCGGAGTACCAGGTGCGATTCCGCTGGCGGCCCAACAGCGTCGCCATGTGGGACAACCGCTGCACGCAGCATTACGCCGTGCAGGACTACTGGCCCGCGCCGCGCAAGATGGAGCGGGCCGCGATCATCGGCGATCGCCCGTATTGAAAATAAAAGACCGAGGAGACTACGCATGCGAGATGGACACACACCACGGCGCCAGGCCGTGGCGCTGGCGGGCGGCCTGCTGCTGACCTTGGCCCTGGCCGCAACCGCCTCGGCCGGGGCCGGCTGGACTTCCAAGCCGATCCGGCTGGTGGTGGGCGGCACGGCGGGCGGCAACGCCGACGTGCTGGCGCGCCTGCTGGCCGAGGGCCTGCACCAGAAGCTGGGCCAGCCCGTGGTGGTGGAGACCAAGCCCGGCGCGGCGGGGGTGCTGGCGGTCAACGACCTGATCGGCCACGGCCGCGACGGCTCGACCTTCCTGGTCATCCAGGGCGGCATCGTCACCGAGACGCCGCTGGCCTACAAGGTGAGCTACCAGCCCTTCGAGGACCTCAAGCCGCTGGCCCAGCTGAGCCGCACCGGCCTGGTGCTGGTGGCCAACAAGGACCTGCCGGTCAACGACGTGAAGCAGCTTGCGGCCTATGGCAAGCAGCAGGCCGACGGACTGACGTTCGCTTCTTACGCCACCGGCATGCGCGGCCATACCTCGGGGATGGTGCTGGGGCAGCAGATGGGCGTGCAGATGCGGCACGTGGGCTACAAGGGATCGCCGCAGGGCCTGACCGACCTGATGGGCGGCCACATCCCGGTGATGATGGACGGCGTCACCACTTCATTGCCGCTGATCCAGGCCGGCAGCATCAAGGCTCTGGCGGTCAACTACCCCACGCGCGTCGCGGCGCTGCCGGACGTGCCGACCTTCAAGGAACTGGGCTACCAGGGACTGGCCGAGGCCGGCTGGTTCGGCGTGTGGTCGCATCCGGACGCGCCGGCCCAGGCGCAGCAGGCCATCCGCGAGATCTCGCTGCAATTCCTGGCGCAGCCGCAGATGCAGCAGAAGATCCGAGACATGGGCATGGAGCCCGGCGGCTCCGCCACGCCCGAAGCGCTGCAAGCCGAGCTGCGGGCTTCCTACCAGCACCAGCAGCAGGTGCTGAAGTCCATCGACTACCAGTCCCAGTAGTCGCACCGCGCCGGCCGGCCTGCCTGGCGGCAGGCCGGCTCCATGTTTGACGAACTCCAGGAGTGGCGTCATGAAGAACATGAAGTGGGCGGTGCTGTGCACCGCCGCCGCAGGAAGCGTGCACGCGGCGGGCAATCCGTCGAATACGTACGTGCAGGTATACGGCGTGGTGGACGTCGCTTTTTCCTCGTATTACGGGCAGGGCAACGGCACCCGCAATTCGCTGACCTCCGGCGGCAACCAGGTCAGCCGCATCGGCTTCAGGGGCAGGGAGGACCTGGGCGACGGCATGTATGCGGGCTTCGACCTGGAGGCCGGCCTGAACATCGACTCGGGCCAGGGGCAGCCGACCAACACCAACAATCTGCCCAGCGGCTCCGCCAAGGGCGCCATGGCGTTCAACCGCAAGTCGTACGTCTATGTGGGCGGCCGCTACGGCACGCTGCGCCTGGGCCGCGACTACACGCCAGCCTTCTGGAACCTGTTCGCCTACGACCCGTTCCGGGTCGGGGTGGGCATCGGCAGCCTGTCCACCCATGGCACGGGGGCGACCAGCTTTCGCGCCTCCAATAGCGTGGGCTATTCCTCGCCCGGCTGCGCCACCTTCAGCTGCAAGGGATTGTTCCTCCAGGCCATGCAGGCCTTCGGCGACAAGGAGAAGTTCGACGCCGGGCACGACGGCAACCTGCAGGGCATACGCGTGGGCTACGGCGGCAAGGGCTGGGATATCGCGGCGTCGATCGCGGTCACCAAGACCGCCAACGTCGGCAACTATACGCAGAGCAACATCGGCGCGTCGTACCAGTGGGGCGAGCACCGCCTCATGGTGCTGGCCGGCGAGAACCGGACCGGCGAACGCCTCGCGTCCATGGGCGACGCGGACCGCGTGCGCTACGGCCAGATCGGCGCCTGGATCGCGCTGGGGGCCGACTACATCCCGGTGAGCTTCACCTACCTGAAGCGCAACGACACGGCCGACAGCAGCGCGCGCAAATTCGCGGTGGGATACGTGCATGCGCTGTCGAAACGCACCGTGGTGTATGGAACCTATGCGTTCATCTCGAACGGCGGCATGCTGCGCCTGCCGGTCAGTTCCGGCTCGGAGCTGGGGCCGATCCCGCAGGCCGGAGGCCGCGCCTCCGGGATCGACCTGGGCATACGCCACGTGTTCTGAAGCGGCCGGGGCGGCAGGCCAGCCCCGGCGGCGTTCAGGCGGTCTTGCGCAGGAAGCCCTGGTTGGCGCCGTTGCGGTTGGGCGCGAAGCCATTGGCGGCCAGGCTTTCCTCGACGCTGTCGTAGAACACGCCGATCTTGCTGATCTCGCGCGCCTCGCGGGCGGTGGCGATGGGCCGGCCGAACTCGCGCGCGATGCGCACCAGCTGTTCGATCTGCGAGGCCGTGCTGGCCTTGGCGCTGCGGTCCTGGTTCCACAGGCAGTCTTCGGTGCCGCAGCGCACGTGCAGCCCCATGGCGATGCCGAACATGTTGACCGGCAGCACGTTGCGCACGTTGCTCTCCACCGTCAGCACCGCGCCGTCGGGCACGGCGCGCACGAAATTGGACAGGCTGTAGATGCTGGGCGCGTCCATGCCGCCGCCGATGGCCACCCAGTTCATGACCAGCGGGCCCTTGTAGACGCCGCGGCGCATCAGGCGCTCGACCGATTCGAAGCTGTTGATGTTGTAGCACTGGAACGCGCTCTGGATGCCGGCCTTGTTCAGGCGCCGGATGTGCTCTTCGACCCAGCCGGGCTGCGCCGGCACGGTCATTTCCCTGTAGGCCTCGAAGATCGCCGGAATCTCGCGCGACGTGCCTTTGAAATCGGCGTCCTCGGCCTGTTCGGTCACGTTCATCTGCGACGTGTTGACGGTGACCGTGACCTGGTCGGGCTTGGGATCGAGTTCGGCCAGCATGTGGCGCGTGTCGTCGGACAGCCACTTGGCGGCGTCACCCTCGTTCTCGGGGGCGAAGCTGATCGAGCCGCCCACCTGGATGATCATTTCGGGCACGGCCTTGCGCACGCCGGCGATCAGTTCATTGAACTTGGAAAGGCGCTTGGAGCCCTTGCCGTCCAGCTCGCGCACGTGCAGATGCAGCACGGTGGCGCCGGCGTTGTAGGCGTCGACCGCCTTCTGCACCTGCGCTTCCATGGTCACCGGAATTTCTTCCGGAAAGTCCGACGGCAGCCAGCCGGGCGCGTACGGGGCGGCGGTGATGATCAGGGGTTGCTGGTTCTCGGGGAATAGATGGCCATCCAGGAAATTCACGTCAGTCTCCTCGCGACATATGGGCTGTGCCGGCCCGGGCATGGGCTGTGGCGGCCAGCGTTGGTAGGCGTCACGGTTGAACTGTAGATTTCATTGCGCGCGCGCTGCTATGCGGATTGCACCGGCGAATTGTCATATCGCGACAAGCGGAGCGCGCGATGGCTTTTCCCCGGGAGGCCTCAGTCGTCCAGCGCCGGCACGGTGCCGATCTGCGCCAGGATGCGCGGCGATTCCATGTCGCCGGTTTCCTTGTCCACCAGGACTTCATAGGCGGCCACGCCGGCGAATTTGGAGGCCATGGCGTTGGCGATCCGGATGGCGCCGAATTCGCTGCTGGCGGGGCGGATTTCTCCCGGCGCCACGCCGCCGGCGGCGGCGCGATAGGGAACGACGATGTATTGGACGAGATGAGCGGCTTCTGACACAGGACTCTCCTGGACGGCAGTTTTCGGGCGAGCGAAATGTATCACGAGATACTGGTTTTTTGTACAGTAATTTTTAGGCCGATACGTCCTGTTTTCAAGCGTGCTGTGGGAAAACCCTTAGCTGCGGGCGTTGTACTGTTCCATCGAACTGCCTAATATTTTCGAAAATCCTGTTCTTTTATAAAAGAGGCTAGGGATGGAAGCGAAACGCTACGACGCCTACCGCGAAAACGTGGCCGGGCGCGCCAATGTCGCCGACTCGCCCGAGCGGCTGGCCTATTACGCCGAACTGGCGCGCCTGGAGACGGGCGCGCTGTGGACGGTGGCCAACAAGATCGAACCCTGGGCGCCGCGCTCGGCCTCGGTGCCGGTGGTGTGGCGTTATCGCGATCTGCGCGGCCACGTGCTGCGTTCGGCCGAGCTAGTGTCGCCCGAAGAGGCGGGCCGGCGCGTGATCTACCTCAACAATCCGGGCCGCCGCGACGTGGCGGCGGCGGTGGGCTGGCTGTATTCCGGCCTGCAGGTGATGCAGCCGGGCGAACTGGCCTCGGCGCACGCGCATTCGCATTCGGCGCTGCGCTTCATCATGGAAGGCCGCGGCGCGTACACGGTGGTCGACGGCCACAAGATGACGCTGGGCGCCAACGATTTCGTGCTCACACCCAACGGCACCTGGCACGAGCACGGCGTGGCCGAGGACGGCACCACCTGCATCTGGCAGGACGGCCTGGACATTCCGCTGGTCAACGCGCTGGAGGCGGGCTTCTACGCGGTGCATCCCGACCTGAACCAGGCCGTCACGCATCCGGTGGACGACACCAGCGGCGCCTGGGGCGGCGTGGCCCTGCGTCCGCAGGTGTCGGGCTGGACCAAGCCCTATTCGCCGCTGTTCAAGTACGAATGGGAGCCCACCTACGAGGCCTTGCGCCGCTACGCGCGCACGGCCGCCGGCAGCCCCTACGACGGCATCCTGCTGGAATACGTGAACCCGGCCACCGGCGGCCCGGTCATGCCCACCATCGGCGCCAGCATGCAGATGCTGCGGCCCGGCGAGCACACCAGGGCGCACCGCCATACCGGCAGCTTCATCTACCAGGTGGCCAAGGGCAGCGGCTTTTCGGTCATCGACGGCAAGCGCTACGACTGGACCGAGCGCGACATCTTCTGCGTGCCGTCCTGGGCCGTCCACGAGCACGCCAATCTTTCGTCCAACGACGACGCCTGCCTGTTCTGTTTCAACGACCTGCCCGTGATGAAGTCGCTGGCGCTGTACCGCGAGGAAGCGCTGAGCGACAACGACGGCAGGCAGAAGCTGGTCTAGGCACTTTCGATTTTCCCTTCCCGACTCTTGGAGCATTTATGCGCTTGGTAACGTTTCGCGCCCATCCCACCGCGGCCGCCCGGCTCGGCGCGCTGGCCGACGGCTATGTGGTGGACCTGGCCCTGCTGGGGCGGCATGCGGGCGTGGAGCTGCCCGCCGACATGCTGGAATTCATCGACCTGGGGCCGGCCGCCGTGGCGCAGGCTTCGAAGCTGCTGGAAGCGCATCGCCGCGCATGGCCGGTGGGCGCCGCGCTGCCGCAGGAAAACGTCAAGCTGCTGGCGCCGATTCCGCGCCCGCGCAAGAACATCTTCGGCATCGGCCTGAACTACGTGGAGCACGTGGCCGAGTCCAGCCGCACGCTGGACACCTCGGCCGACCTGCCCAAGCAGCCGGTCATCTTTTCCAAGCCGCCCACCGCCGTCATCGGCCCGGGCGACGCGATCGAGCACAACGCCAGGATCACGCAGCAGCTGGACTGGGAAGTCGAGCTGGCCGTCATCATGGGCCGGCGCGCCTCGCGCGTGGCCGAGGCCGACGCCTTGTCCTACGTGTTCGGCTACAGCGTGATGCTGGACATGAGCGCGCGCGACTGCCGCCGCGCCGGCCAGTGGATCTACTCCAAGGGCCAGGACACCTACGCGCCGTTCGGCCCCTGCATCGTCACCGCCGACGAAATCCCGGACCCGCAGGTGCTGGACCTGTGGCTGACGGTCAACGGCGAAAAGAAGCAGGGCTCCAATACCCGCCACATGCTGTTCAAGGTGCCGTTCCTGATTTCCGACATCAGCGCCGGCATCACGCTGGAACCGGGCGACATCATCGCCACCGGCACGCCGGAAGGCGTGGGCGCGGGCCGCAAGCCGCAGGAATGGCTGTGGCCGGGCGACGTGGTCGAGGCCTGCGTGGAAGGCATCGGCACGCTGCGCCATCCGGTGGTGGCGGTGTAGCGCCGCGCCGCCGCCGGGAGCCGATCTTGAAGCCGAGAATCAAAACCTTCCTCGAGGATGAGCCCGGGCCCGACGGAACCTTCGGCGTCGAGGAAATCACGCTGTCCGAGCAGGTCTATCGCCAATTGCGGCGCGACATCATGGCCGGGGCCTACGCGCCCGGCCAGTCGCTGCGGCTGGCCTTGCTCAGGCAGCGCTACGGCAGCAGCTTTTCGCCGATCCGCGAAGCGCTGAACCGGCTGCGCAGCGAGCGCATGGTGGTGGCGACCACCTCGCGCGGCTTTCGCGTCGCGCCGCTGTCGGTCGAGGAACTGTGGGACGCCTGCGAGACCCGCATCCTGATCGACTGCGACGCCTTGCGGCGCTCGCTGGCCCATGCCGGCGACGCCTGGGAGGCGCGCCTGGTGGGGGCATACCATGCGCTGACGCTGGCCGCGCGGCGCGCGGCCGAGCCGGCCATGCCCGATCCGGAGCGCGAGGACGCGCTCGAAGCCCGGCACCAGGAATTCCACCACGCGCTCATCGGCGCCTGCCGCTCGCCCTGGCTGCTGGACCTGTCGGCGCAGCTGTACGCGCAGACCGAGCGCTACCGCCGGCCGGCGCGCGCCGGCGTCACGGCCTACGGCCCGCAGCGCGACGTGGACCAGGAGCACCAGCTGCTGCTGCAGGCCGCGCTCTCGCGCGACGCCGACCGGGCGGTCGCGGCGCTGGCCGGGCATTACCGCGAGACCGCGCGCTTCATCGAACAGGTGCTGACGCGGGCCGACAGGCAGGCGGCCAGCGCCTGATGGCGTAAGCTTGCCGTCCATGGCCGATCTCAAACTCCTGGAAGACCTGATCGCGCTGGCGCGCACCGGCAGCTTCGTGCGCGCCGCCGAACTGCGCCACGTGACCCATCCCGCCTTCGGCAGGCGCATCCGCGCGCTGGAGGCCTGGGCCGGCGCGCCGCTGGTCGAGCGCCAGCGCCTGCCCGTGGTCCTGACGGCCGAAGGCGAGGCGCTGCTGAAAACGGCGGTCCAGGTGGTCGAGCAGATGGGGCAGGTGCGCCACCGCATCCGCAGCTCGGGCGCGGGCGGCGAGGCGGTGCTGCGCATCGCCACCGGCCGCAGCCTGGCCCGCACCCTGGTGGCCGACTGGATCGCGCGGCTGCGGCTGCGCGCGCCCAAGGTGCTGGCCGAAGGCGTCCAGGTGGAGCTGTCCACCGGCATGATGCAGGACATGGCGGCCCGGCTGGAGCAGGGCAGGGTCGACCTGCTGTGCTGCTACGAGCATCCGGCGCTGTCGGTGCAGCTCAGCCCCGGGCGCTACCGCTACATGACCCTGGGCACCGACAAGCTGGTGCCGGTGAGCCAGGCCGATACGCGCGGCCGCGCCCGCTACGCGCTGCAGGAAGGCGGGCAGGCCGCGCCGCTGATCACTTATGCCGGCGGCCTGGCGATGGAGCGCATCGTCGGCGACCGGCTGGAGACCACGCCTTATTCGCTGACGCCGTTCCTGCGCAGCGACTCGCTGGACGCCGCGCACGGCGCGGTCGCCAAGGGGCTGGGCGTGGCCTGGCTGCCCTGGTCCATGGTGGCGGCCGACTGCCGCCGCGGCGCGCTGGCGGCCCTGGGCGGGCGCAGCGACGAGATCGCTTTCGAGGTGCGGCTGTACCGGCCGCGCGCGCGGCTGACCGAGCTGGCCGAAGCGGTCTGGCAGGTTACCGCGAACCGCAAGGCCTGAGCCGACGCCGGGCGCGGCCACAGGCTGAATCGGCACGCCAATGTGCCGTCTTGGCACGGGCGCCACGCGCCGGGAGCCCGAGAATACCCTTTCATACCTAACGAGACGGCGCCGCCGTCCACGCCAGCACCCAGGGAGAAAACCATGAAATCCGTCCAGCATCCGCTGCGCGGCGCGCTTGCCGCGCTCTGTGCCGCCGCCGCCCTAGCCGTTGCCCCGTCTGCCAACGCCGAATACCCCGACCGCGCCATTTCGCTGGTGGTCGGTTATCCGGCCGGCGGCAGCGTGGACCTGACCGCGCGCCTGTTCGGCGAAGAACTGGCCAAGCGCCTGGGCCAGAGCGTGGTGATCGAGAACGTGGGCGGCGCCGGCGGCACCATCGGCGCGCAGCGCGTGGCGCGCGCCGCGCCCGACGGCTACACGCTGCTGCTGGGCTCGACCAATGAAATGGTGATCGCGCGCATGATCAACAGCGCGGTGAAGTACGACAGCGTGAAGGATTTTTCGGCGCTGGGCGTGATCGCCTCGCAGCCCATGCTGCTGGCTGCCAGCAAGAACGCCGGCGTCAAGACCGCGGCCGAGTACCTGCAAAAGCTGCGCGGCGCCGCGCCCGGCAGCTACAACTACGGCTCGTCGGGCGTGGGCACGACGCTGCACCTGGCCGGCGAGATGATCAACCAGTCCACCGGCACGCGCGCCGAGCACGTGCCTTACCGCGGCGTGGCGCCGCTGGTGACCGACCTGATGAGCGGCCAGCTGGACTACGGCATGCTGGTGCTGTCCTCGGGCCTGCCGCAGGTGCGCGGCGACAAGATCGTGGCGCTGGGCGTGACCGAGAAAAAGCGCTCGCCGGTGGCGCCGGACCTGCCGGCGCTGGCCGAGACGCCGGGCTTCGAATCGGTCGACATCAGCGTCTGGTTCGCGCTCTACGGCCCCGCTGGCCTGCCCGAGCCGGTGGCCGCCAAGCTGCGCGGCGCGCTGGCCGAGACGCTGAAGTCGGAACAGTTCCGCGCCAAGATGCAGGAAGCCGGCGGCCAGCTGGCGCAGCCCGGCCTGGACCCGGTGGCCTACCAGGCCGATGAAACCAGGAAGTACGGCGCGCTGGTCAAGGCCGCCAAGATCGAAGCCCAGTAACCAACCGGGCGCAGCACCGCAGGACATCTCATGGAATTCAAGTTATCCGTTCCCGATCTGGGCGCCGAGCGCGCCGGCAACACCGACACTCCGGGCGTCTGGCATTTCGACTCGGGCGTGCCCGGCAGGTCGCTGATGGTGTCGGCGCTGGTGCACGGCAACGAACTGTGCGGCGCCTGGGCGCTGAAGGACCTGCTGGCCGCGGGCTTGCGGCCGCGCCGCGGCAGCCTGACGCTGGCCTTCTGCAACCTGGACGCGTTCGACCGTTTCGATCCGGCCAGCCACGACGCCTCGCGCTTCGTGCAGGAGGACATGAACCGGGTCTGGAGCGCGCAGCGCCTGGACGATCCGTCCACCGCCGACCGCCGGCGCGCCGCGGCGCTGCGGCCCTGGGTCGAGCGCGCCGACTGGCTGCTGGACCTGCACTCGATGCATGAGCCGGGCGAGCCGCTGCTGCTGACCGGCGTGCTGCCGCGCAATATCGCGCTGGCGAAGCGCCTGCAGGCCCCACGCCACGTGATCGTGGACGCCGGCCACAAGGACGGCGTGCGGATGCGCGATTTCGCGCAGTTCGGCGACCCCGCGCGCGAGGACGCCTGCGCCTTGCTGATCGAATGCGGATTTCACGGCGATCCGGCCTCGCGCGAGGTGGCGCGCGACATGGTGGCGCGCATGCTGCTCGAATCGGGCGTGGCCGACGCGGCCGACGTGCCGGCGGGCTGGCTGCTGCCGGCCGCGGCGGCGCAACGCGTGCTGGAAGTGACCGACGCGGTGGTCGCGCCGTCGATGGACCTGCGCTTTTCGCAGCCGTGGAGCGGCCTGGAGACGCTGGAGGCGGCCGGTTCGGTGCTGGGCTGGGCCGACGGCCAGCCCATCGTCACCCCTTACGACCGCTGCACGCTGGTCATGCCCTCGCTGCGCCAGCTCAAGCCGGGCGTGACGGTGCTGCGGCTGGCGCGCGACTACGCCGGCTGAACCTTCAGCGCTGCGGCGTGTAGCGCAGTTCGTCGAGCTGGTAGCCCTGGCTCTTGGCCGCCGCCAGCGCCTTGTCCAGCTCTTCCTGGGGCAGCTGGGGCGAGCGCGACAGGATCCACAGGTACTTGCGGTCGGGCGTGCCGATCACGGCCCAGCGGTAGTCCGGGTCCAGCCCGATCACCCAGTAATCGCCCTTGAACGGCTTGAAGAACGAGACTTCGAACTTGGCGTTGCCGCTGCCGTCGACCACCGTGGCGGTGCCCGAGGCGGAGTCGATGTCGCCGTCCTTGGTGCGGCAGCGGTTGTTCACGCCCATGGTGCCGTCGGCGTGCAAGGTGTACTCGGCCGTCGTATCCCCCACGCAATTGCGCTGGTAGAACATGGGGAAATTGGCGATCTCGTACCACATGCCGGCGTAGCGTTTCAGGTCTACCGATTCGACGGTCTGCATGGGCGGCGCGGCATGGACGATCCCCGCCACGCTGGTGGCCAGGGCCAACAGGAATGCTGCGGTGCGGCGCATGAGGGAACCTCCTGAAAATCCTAACGATACGCCTTATTTGCGCGGCGCCTTCAGCGCCTCGTGGTAACGGGCCACATAGGTATCGAAATCTTCTGTGTCCGATTGCTCCAGCCGCAACTGTTCCGTAACGGATTGCGCGGCGGCCTGCTCATAGGCGCGCGCCAGGTCCGCGGGCAGGGCCTGCGCGCGCAGCGCGTCGGCATGCTTGCGGCTGAGTTCCAGCGAGTAGTCGTGGAACGACAGCCCGCTTGCCCGCAGGGACGCCAGCAGGCGGGCCGAGGGCGTGGCGTCGGGCTGGTCCAGCTTGGCGCGCTGCGCGTCGAGCGCTTCGGCGTAGGCGCTGCCGCCCAGGGCGGAATCGTACAGCGCGGCGTAGGGCGCGATCTGGTCCAGCAGCTGGTGGCCCCACTGGGCCAGGCCGATGGCCTGGCCGTCGCGGTCCAGCGTCAGGCCGGGCTTGCGGCCTTCCTTGACCACGGTGGAGAAATTGTCGGCGCTGCGCTGGCAGTAGCCGTTGGCCGGGAAGTAGGGGCTGTCGGAGGCGGCGCAGAACAGCAGGAACGCATCGACGAAGCGGCCGGTGGCGGCTTCGATGCCGACCGGCGACTCGGGATCGATGTCCAGGCAGCGCACCTCCACGTACTGCACGCCGCGCTCGGCCAGCGCCGTGATCGGACGCTCGCAGCGGCCGGTGGCGCGCTTGGGCCGGATGCTGGAGTAGTACTCGTTTTCGATCTGCAGCACGTTGGTGTTGAGCTGGATCCATTCGCCGTCGCGGTGGGTGCCGATCTTCTGGTAATCGGGCCAGGGCTTGGTCACCGCGTCGTACAGGCGGCCCAGGAACGTGTCCAGGTCGTTGTAGCAGAGCTTGAGCTGCGACTGCGCCTTGTTCTGGTAGCCCAGGTCGCTCATGCGCAGGCTGGTGGCGTAGGGCAGGTACAGCGTGTCCGCGTCCAGCTTGTGCAGCGGATGTTCGCGGCCGCGCAGGAAGTCGCTGGCCAGCGCGGGCGCCGCGCCGAACAGGTACATCAGCAGCCAGGAATAGCGCGTGAAATTGCGGATCAGGCCGATGTAGCCGCGCGAGCGGCGGTCCTGGGCGGTGCCGGGCTGCGTGTCCAGCACCGACCAGAGGTCATCGGCCAGCGAATAGTTGTAGTGCACGCCCGCGATGCACTGCATGGTCTTGCCGTAGCGCACGGCCAGGCCGCGGCGGTAGACGTGCTTGAGCATGCCGGTGTTCGAGGTGCCGTACCAGGCGATGGGAATGTCGGCTTCGGGCGGCAGCGTGGCGGGCATGGACTGGTTCCAGATCAGTTCATGGTCCAGCACGCTGTAGACGTGGCGATGGGTATAGTCCAGTTCCGCCAGCAACGCGTCCACGTCCGTATGCGTGCCCGTGATGAGTTCGAGCAGCGATTCGGAATAGTCGGTGGTGACGTGTTCGTTGGTCAGGGCCGAGCCCAGGCCGGCGGGGTGCGGCGTGCGGGCCAGCAGGCCTTGCTCGTCCACGCGCAGGCCTTCTTTCTCGATGCCCCGCAGGGTCTGGGTCAGCAGCGAGCGGTTGGCCTCCAGGCGGGAGAGGCGGTTGGCGGCAGTATCGGTCACGGGTTTTTCTCGTTTGGGTCTGACGTCGGATTTTACGGGGTGCCAGCCTCCTGTGCCGAGGGTGTCAATACTGGGGACAGGGACAATGCCTGCGCCGTGCGCGCCAGCCACTCGTCCAGGTCGGCATAGACCGGGTCGGCGATGGGCGCGGTTTCGTTGAAAATCTCGTGCCAGGCGCTGTCGTACCAGCGCAGCGTGAGCAGTTCGGCCGGCGCGCGCTGGGCGAACTGGCGGCTGCCCTCGGCGGCGACGATGGAGTCGTCCCCGGCCACCATCAGCAGGGTGCGGCAGGGCAGCAGCGGGGCCTCGCGCAACGATTCGCGGCCGCCTTCGTCGACGAAACGCGCCAGCCGGCCCGTCATGCGGCGGCGCACCAGAGGATCGGACCGATAGGCGCGCACCACGGCCCGGTCGTGCGAAATCCGGGCCGGGGCCAGCCCGTGGGGCACGCGCAGGTCGGGCGCGTGCAGCGACATCCAGGTCAGCGTGCGCCGCACCCACAGCGGCACGTTGACCACGAAGGGCGGCGAACTGAGCACCAGCGCGTCGATATCGGCCAGGCCGTGCAGCGCGATGCGCACCGCGACCAGCGCGCCCAGGCTGTGGCCCAGCACGATGGGCGCGCGCCCCTGGGCCAGGGTCCAGGCCTGGAGCCGGTCCACGGCGTCGGCCACCAGGTCGTCCTGGCGCCTGAGGGTGGCCGGCGGCCCGCCCGAATGGCCGTGGCCGCGATGGTCGTGCGCGCCCACCTCCCAGCCGCGGGCCGCCAGCCAGCGCGCCAGCCGGTCATAGCGCCCGGCATGCTCGCTCAGCCCGTGCAACAGGTAGATACTGGGGGTGCCCGGCCCGGCGATGGGCGGGGGCAGGTTGGGGGCGGCCGGCCAGACATAGTTGGCCAGCGGCGTGCCATCGGGCGCGGGGGTCAGCGAAATCGGCGACAATTTCCGGCTTCCTCGAAATGAATAGACCGTCGGGGTCTCGGTAATGACGATTTCATCGCTGTTTCGTTTCATGTTCAAGAAAGCCGGCATGGCGCTGGCGCTGGCCCTGCTCGTTGCGGCGTGCTCGCCCAGCTACAACTGGCGCGAAGTCGACGTGGCCGACGGCCACGTGCGGGCGGCGTTCCCGGACCGCGTCACGTCGGACACGCGCGACCTCAAGCTCGACACCCATACCCTGAAATTCACGCTGGCCAGCGCCAACGTGGGCGAGGCGGTCTTCGCCGTGGGCTCGGCCCCGCTGCCGCCGGACATCGCCGCGGACCCGGCGGCGCGGCGCGCGCTGGGGCTGGCGCTGATGCGTTCGCTCTACGTCAACATGCAGGCCGTGCCGCCGCTGGAATGGCCGCCCTACGGCGACGTGATCGAAATCCACGGCAAGGCCATGGGCAAGCCGGGCTGGCTGCAGGCCCGGGTCTGGGTGACCGATACCATGCTGATCGAGGCGGTGGCCGCGGGCACGCAGGAAAGCCTGCCGGCCGAACGCGCGCGCGAATTCCTGCGCTCGGTCGTGGTCAAGCCGTGATGTCGCCGAGCAGGCCGCGGCGCAGGGCCTCGACCGCCGCGCTGCGCCGGCCGCGCACGCCGAGCTTGGCGCAGGCGTTGCGTAAATGGAAATTCACCGTGCTTTCGCTCACGCCCAGGATGCGGGCGGTCTCCCAGCTGGTCTTGCCCAGCGCGGCCCATCGCAGGCAGGCGACCTGGCGCGCCGACAGGGAAGCGTTGCGGGGCATGGCGGACATGGCGGCGGCAGGCGAGGGGCGTTTCGGTTGACGGGTCGCCTCATGCTGCGCCGCGCGCGGGCGCCGGGCAAGCAACGATGCCTTGGCGCATCGATTTCTTTATCTTTGACGGAATAGTCGTATGCCTGCCATCGTGCAGTTCTATTTTTCGGCCATCGTGCTGATGCTGCCCCTGCTTTCCTGCGTCGGCATCGGGGTGTACTGGGCGCGGCGCGAGCTGCCGTTCGGCGGCGCCTTCATCACCACGCTGGTCACCTCGGTGACCACGCCCGCGCTGGTGTTCCACACCTTCGTCACCACCCATCTGGACGACCGCGCGCTGGCCGACGTGGCCGTGGCGACGCTGCTGGCGCTGCTGCTGTGCGCGCTGGTCAGCGCGCTGTTGCTGAAGCTGTGGAAGCTGCCGGTGCGCACCCTGCTGCCGACCGCCTTCCTGCCCAACGCCGGCAACCTGGGCCTGCCGATTTCGCAGATGGCGTTCGGCGACGCCGGCCTGTCGGTGGCGGTGGCGTTTTTCGCGGTCAATTCCTTCGTCATGCACACCGTCGCCGTGCGGCTGCTGCCGGGCGTGAACACCAAGGGCAGCTGGAAAAGCCCCATCCTGCTGGCCTCCGTGGTGGCGGTGGCGATGCGCCTGCTGGACGTGCCGGTGCCCGCCTGGATCGTCGAGACCTCGCGCATGCTGGGCGCGGTGACCGTGCCGCTGATGCTGCTGAGCCTGGGCCACGCGCTGGCTCTGATTCCTTCAGGCGGCCTGCGCGACGGCGCCAAGGTCGCCGTCATCCGCCTGGCCGTGGGCCTGGGCGCGGGCCTGGCGGTGGTGTGGGCGCTGGACCTGGAGCCGCTCCTGGCCGGCGCGCTGAGCCTGCAGATGGCCATGCCCTGCGCCGTCGTCAGCTACATGTACGTCAAGCGCTACACGCCGCTGGGCGACACCGCCGCCGGCGCCGTGCTGGTGTCCACGGTCGCGTTCCTGGCGCTGGCGCCGGTGATGCTGTGGCTGTCGCGGGGCGGGTAAGGCGCCCCTCAAACCGCCCCGGCCATTTCCCGCAGCTGCGCCATCAACGCGTCGGGCACGTCCACGCCGTGCTTGAGCGCCGCTTCGCGCAGTTTGTGGCGACGGTCGCCGGGCAGGCGCACGCCTTCGTCTTCCAGCATGGCGTCGACCAGGGTTTCGACGCGTTCCAGATAGGCCTCGTTGCCGGCCAGCGCGCCCGGGTCGATGGCCAGGAAGGCCTGGCCCAGGCGGGCCGGGCCGCCGTCGTCGACGAAGAACGATTCCGTCTCGAAACCGAAATGGGCGCCGGTCAGCGCGCAGGCCAGCAGTTCGACGATGAGCGCCAGCATCGCGCCCTTGACGCCGCCGGCCGGCAGCATGCTGCCGGCCAGGCCGGCCTTGGGATCGGTGGTGGGCTGCCCCTGGGCGTCCAGCGCCCAGCCCAGCGGGATGGGCTGGTTGTCGCGCGCGGCGATCATGAGTTTGCCGCGCGCCACCTGCGACAGCGACAGGTCGATCAGCAGGCGGGCGCCGCCGCGCCGCGGGAACACCGCGGCGATGGGGTTGGTGCCGAACAGCGGGCGCTTGCCGCCCCAGGCGGGCATGGCGGCCGGCGAATTGCTCAGCGCCAGCGCCACCAGGCCGGCGTCGGCCAGGGCTTCGAGGTGATAGGCGGCCGCGCCGAAGTGATGGCTGTTGGTCACGCCCACGAAGGCCACGCCGTGCTCGCGGGCGCGCGCGGCGGCCTGCTCGACCGCCAGCGCGCAGGCCGGAAACGCCAGGCCCGAGCCGGCGTCGACCAGCGCCGCGCCGCCGCGTTCGTGCACGAGGCGCGGCACGGCCGAGCCGATGGCGCGGCCGGCGCGCAGGTGGCCGGCGTAGAACGGCACGCGCGACAGGCCGTGCGAGCCCAGCCCCTGGCTTTCGGCGTAGACCAGCGCGCGCGCGGTGCTGTCGGCCATCGCCGGGTTGGCGCCGGCGGCCGCCAGGGCGGCCGCGGCGAGCAGTTGGAGTTCGTCCAGATAGATGTGAGCCATATCCTTTCCGTCAGGAGGCGGCGCGGGCGTGCTGCGCGGCGCCGCCGGTAAGGGCTATTGTCACACCGGCGGCCACCATGTCGGAAACGCGGGTGTTGGCCTCCTGCGTCAGGCCGGCGATGTGCGGCGTGAGGATGAGGTTGGGAACGCCGGCCAGCGCGCTGCCGGCGGGCAGCGGCTCTTCGGCGTACACGTCGAGCGCCGCGCCGCGCAGGCGGCCGGCCCGCAGCGCCTCGGCCAGGGCGGCTTCGTCCACGATGCCGCCGCGCGAGGTATTGACCAGCACGGCGCCCGGGCGCATGCGGGCGATGCGTCCGGCGTCCAGCAGCCGGCGCGTGCCGGCGGTGAGCGGCAGGTGCAGCGTGACGGCGTCGGCCCGCGCCAGCAGCGCGTCCAGCGGCACGGCGGCGACGCCCGCTTCTTCCCAGGCGGGATGGTCCGGCGGCAGCGCCGCGTCGCAGCCGATGACCTGCATGTCCAGCCCGCGCGCCAGGCGCGCGGCCAGCCGGCCGATGCCGCCGAAGCCCACCACGCCCAGCGTGCGGCCGTGGACTTCCAGGCCTTGCGAGAGCGCGTTGCGGGGCCACTGTCCGGCCGCGACCGCCGGCGTGGAGAAGTGGGCGCCGCGCAGCAGCGCCAGCACGGCGCCGATCACGTATTCGGCCACGGCGCGCGCGTTGGCGCCGGTGGCCGGCACCACCGCGATGCCGCGCGCGGCGCAGCCGTCCAGGTCGATGTTGTCCAGTCCCACGCCGAGCCGCCCCACGGCCCGCAGCCGGGGGGCGGCGGCCAGCAGTCCGGCGTCGACGCGGCTGCGGTTGCGCACGATCAGGCCGTCGGCCGCCGCCGCGGCCTGCAGCAGGGCCTCGCGGCGTTCGACCAGGTCGGGCTCATAGCGCACGTCGAAGCGCCGGCGCAGCGCCTCGACCGCGGGCGCGTCCATGAACTCGGAGATGAGAATGTGCATGGGAAGTCCCTGGCTCAGGCGACCTGGATATTGGCCTCGTGGATGATCTTGGCCCAGCGCGCCACCTCGGACTTGAGATAGGCGCCGAACTCCGCCGGGCCGCGCGGCTGGGGCACGAAGCCCAGCTGCCGCAGCGCCTGCTGCATGGCGGGTTGCGACACCTGGCGCACGATGGCGTCGCCGATGCGCTGGACCCGCGCCGCCGGCGTGCCCGCGGGCGCGAGCACCCCGGTGAAGTTTTCCACGATCAGGTCCGGCAGCCCGGCCTGCTGCACGGTGGGCACGTCCGGCAGGTCGGGGCTGCGCTCGCGCGTGGTGATCGCCAGCGCCCGCAGCGCGCCGTTCTTCACGTGCGGCAGCGATTCGGGATAGTTGGAGAACACCACGTCCAGGTGGCCGCCGATCAGGTCGGTGAGCGAGGGCGCGCCGCCTTTGTAGGGAATGTGCATCAGCGGCAGGCCGGTGAGCTTCTGGTAGAGCGCCAGCGTCAGGTGCGGCGGCGTGCCGTTGCCGCTGGAGCCGGCCGACAGCGACTTGGCGCGCGCCGCGCGGGCCAGGTCGGCCATGTTCTTGATGTCGCTCTTGGCGTTGACCACCACCATGATGGGCGAGGAAGCCAGCCCCGCCAGCGGCGTCAGGTCGCGCGTCAGGTCGTAGCCGGCCTTGCCGGCGAAGAGCGTGGCGTTGGCCGCGTGCGACAGCGTGATGGCCAGCCAGGTATAGCCGTCGGGCGCGGCGTTGGCCACGTGCGTCGCGCCGATATTGGCATTGCCGCCGGGGCGGTTTTCCACCACCACGTTCCAGTGCTCGGCGTCGCCCAGCGCCTTGCCGACCTGGCGCGCGGCCACGTCGGTCAGCCCGCCGGGCGGGAAGGGCACCACGTAGTTGATGGGCCGTTCGGGCCACTTGCCGGCTTGCGCCAGCGCGCCCTGCCACGGCGCCAGGGCGCCCAGGCCGGCGGCGCCGAGCGCGCCGAGCAGGCGCCGGCGCAGCGCGGCGTCCGGGTTGAGATCGTGTTCGCTGCTCATCTGTCTTCCTCCTTGGGGGATGCCCCGGTAGGAATGCAAGGGCGCGCGCTCAGGCGCTTTCGAAGATGCGGGTCAGGACGAATTCGCGATGGCCCAGCGCCTCGGCGGCGGTCCAGCGGCCGTTGGCGGTGGCCAGCATGCATTCGAGCAGCTTGTCGCCGGCCTGGCTCAGGTCGATCTCGCGTTGCAGCAGGCCGCTGGTGTCCACGTCGATGTGTTCCGACATGGTGCGCACCGTGCGCGGGTTGGCGCAGATCTTGATGACCGGCAGGATGGGATTGCCGATCACGTTGCCCTGGCCGGTGGGGAAGAAGTGCACGGCGTAGCCCGAGGCCGCGCACAGGGTCACCATCTCGGCCGCGGCCGAGGACGAGTCCATGAACCAGAGGCCGGGGCCGTCGGGGATTTCGGCCTTGTCCAGCACGCCGTCGACGCGGCACTGCTTGCCGATCTTCTGGATGTTGCCCAGCGCCTTTTCCTCGATGGTGGTGAGGCCGCCGGCGATGTTGCCCTTGGTGGGCTGGGACTCGGACAGGTCGCTGGTCTTCCAGCGGTCGATCATGTCCTGGTAGCGGTTGAACATGAACATGAAGCGTTCGCGCACCGCGTCGTTGGCGCAGCGCTCGGCCACGATGTGCTCGCCGCCGGTCAGTTCCGAGGTTTCGCCGAACACCAGCGTGGACCCCAGCGCGTAGAGCTTGTCGAAGGCGTTGCCGACGGTGGGATTGGCGCCGCAGCCCGAGGTGGTGTCGGACTCGCCGCACTTGGTCGAGACCCACAGGTCGGCGATGGGGCATTCGCTGCGCGCCAGCGCGGTGGCGTAGTGCACGAACTCCTTGGCGCAGCGCGAGGCGCGCATGATGGTGTCGTGGTCGCCGTGCAGTTCGATGCTGAAGCCCATGACCGGCTTGCCGGTGGCGGCGATGCCGTCGACCACGCGCTTGGTCCAGCCTTCTTCGATGCCTATCACCACCACGGCGGCGACGTTGGGATTGCAGCCGGTGCCGATCAGGGTGCGGAAGTGCAGCTCCAGGTCCTCGCCGAACTGCAGGCGGCCATAGGGGTGGGGCAGGGCCAGCGTGCCCTTGATGTTGTTGGCCACGGCCTCGGCCGCGGCGTTGGAGATGTCGTCCACGGGCAGCACGATGACGTGGTTGCGCACGCCGACGCGGCCGTTGTCGCGGCGATAGCCCTGGAAGGTGGTCGAAGCGGAGATGACGGACATGGCGGATTCCTTTTCGAGTGGGGGGCTTACCAGCGCTTGGTCTTGATGTTGTGCACGTGGGCGTGCTGCCCGGCCTGTATGGGCTGCACCACCCGGCCGATGTCGACGCCGTACTTGTAGACGGTGTCGCCGACGGCCATGTCCTTCATCGCCACCTTGTGGCCGATGGGTATGTCCTGCGAGGCGCGCACGTGGATGATCTTGTCCTCATCCATGATCCAGGCGTTCAGTTCCGTTCCGGCGGTGACGCCTTCCACCACGGCGACCGCCACCGTGTCCTTCGCATCGTGCAATACGGCGTGAATCATTGTCTTCCTCCTGGCTGGGACGCCGGCCGGACGCGGCAGGCGCTACGGTCAGGAGATCTTATGGCCGCAATTTCTCTAAGTCAACTAAATCATATATATGAATTGTATGACTTGAGCCGGCTTCGTCCGCGCCGCTACACTGTGGCCTCCCGGTTATTGCGATGCACCCATGAATATCAGCCTGTCATCGACCGTGCCCCTCGGCAGTCCCCTGTATGCGCAGGTCAAGCAGGCCGTGCTGGCCGCGCTGGCCCAGGGCGAGTGGAAGCAGGGCGAGGCCATCCCGCCCGAGAAGCAGCTGGCCGAGCGCTTCGGCGTGTCCATCGGCACCTTGCGCAAAGCCATCGACGACCTGGCCGCCGAAAACATCCTGGTGCGCCACCAGGGCCGCGGCACCTATGTGGCCGTGCATACCCGCAACCATCATTTCTTCAAGTTCTTCCGCATCGTGCGCCAGGACGGGAACAAGTCCTATCCCAGCACCGAGCTGCTGCGTTTCCGCCGCCAGCGGGCCTCGGCCATCGCGCGCGAGAAGCTGAACCTGCCGGCGGGCGCGATGGTGTTCGAGTTCACCAACCTGCTGTCGCTCAACGGCGAAGTCGTGATGATGGACGAGCTGTGCCTGCCGGAGTCCTGCTTTCCCGGCATGACCGAAGCGCACCTGCGCGAGCGCTCAAGCACCCTCTACGCGCTGTACCAGGACGTGTTCGGCGTGAACGTGATCGCCACCGACGAGCGCCTGCGCACCTGCCTGGCAGAACGCGCGCAGGCGCGGGCGCTGGGCGTGGCCGAGGGCAGCCCCTTGCTGGAGATCCGCCGCGTCGCGTTTTCGTACAAGCGCCAGCCCGTCGAGTGGCGGATCTCGCGCGTCAATACCGAACGCTACGAGTACCTGGGACAGGAGCCCTGGGGGGAAGGGGTCTGAGGCCTGTTGCTGCCGCGCGCGCCAGCAGTGCTAGAATTCCTGCCGCAGTATTCAATTTTCGGCGCCGATTTGCCTGATCCGCTTGCGGGCGCCTTCCAATAAATCCAGCTAAAGAGGTCCGTATGACCACTCCTGCCCAGAATTTGGCCGGTGATTCGGCCAGCGGGTTCGTCCCCGCCGCCATCACGACCGCCGCCGCCGCAGATCCCGGCTCCGTCGGTCTCGTCGCTCCCACTTTCATACGCTTCGATGAGCCGCTGCCGCTGTCCAGCGGCCAGTCGCTGGCCGCCTACGAGCTGGCGGTGGAGACCTACGGCACGCTCAACGCGCAGCGCAGCAACGCCGTGCTCATCTGCCATGCACTGAACGCCTCGCATCACGTGGCCGGCCAGGCGGCCGACAATCCCTCCGACGTGGGCTGGTGGGACAACATGGTCGGACCGGGCAAGCCGGTGGACACCGACGTGTTTTTCGTGATCGGCGTCAACAACCTGGGCTCGTGCTTCGGCTCGACCGGCCCGGCCAGCATCAACCCGGAGACCGGCAAGCCCTGGGGCGCGGCCTTTCCCATGCTGACCGTGGAAGACTGGGTGCGGGCGCAGGCGCGGGTGGCGGACCACTTCGGCATCGAACGCTTCGCCGCCGTGATGGGCGGATCGCTGGGCGGCATGCAGGCGCTGAGCTGGGCCATCACGCTGCCCGAGCGGGTCGCCAACTGCGTGGTCATCGCCAGCACGCCGCGGCTGTCGGCGCAGAACATCGGCTTCAACGAAGTGGCGCGCCGCGCCATCATCACCGATCCCGACTTCCACGGCGGCGACTATTACGCGCAGCAGACGGTGCCGCGCCGCGGCCTGTCGGTGGCGCGCATGATCGGCCACATCACCTATCTGTCCGACGACGACATGGCCGAGAAGTTCGGCCGCGCCCAGCGCGCCCCGGCCGAGAACGGCGCCTACCGCTACGGCTACGACGTCGAGTTCGAGGTGGAGTCGTACCTGCGCTACCAGGGCGAGAAATTCACCCGCTACTTCGACGCCAACACCTATCTGCTGATCACCCGCGCGCTGGATTATTTCGATCCGGCCCGCAACGCCGGCGGCGACCTGGCGCGCGCGCTGGCGCCGGCGCAGGCCGATTTCCTGCTGGTGTCGTTCTCGACCGACTGGCGCTTTCCGCCGGAGCGCTCGCGCGAAATCGTGCGCGCGCTGCTGAAGAACGGCAGCCCCGTGACCTACGCCGAGATCGACGCGCCGCACGGCCACGACGCCTTCCTGCTGGAAGACGCCCGCTACCATGCCGTGGTCCGCGGCTATTACGAACGCATCGCGCGCGAGCTGGACCTGGGCGCCGCGCGCCCGAACCAAGGACGTTCCGAATGAGCCCCGTGACTCCCCGCCCCGCGCCCGGCGCCCTGCGGCCCGACCTGGCGCGCATCGCGAGCTGGATCCAGCCCGGCAGCCGCGTGCTGGACCTGGGCTGCGGCGACGGCGCGCTGCTGGCGCACCTGCGCGACCACCGCCAGGTGCGCGGCGCGGGCGTGGAGCTGGACGACAACTGCGTCATCGCCTGCGTGCGGCGCGGCGTGGAAGTGATCCAGCAGAACCTGGAAGACGGCCTGGCCCTGTTCGACGACAAGCAGTTCGACACGGTGGTGCTGTCGCAGACCCTGCAGTCCATGCACCGCACCCAGCACATCCTGCGCGAGATGGCGCGGGTGGCGCGCTACGGCGTGGTGTCGTTTCCCAACTTCGGCTACTGGCCGCACGGCTGGTCCATCCTGCGCGGCCGCATGCCGGTCACCGGCCAGATGCCGTACCAGTGGTACAACACGCCCAACATCCACCTGTGCACGCTGCGCGACTTCGAGCAGCTGGCCGGCGAACTGCGCCTGGACATCCTGGAGCGCGCCACCTTCAACGAAGGCCGCGAGATCAAGCTGCTGCCGGGCTGGCGCAGCACGCTGGCGGTGTACCGTTTCGCCTCGCCCTGACGCTGCGGCCCGCAGGCCCTAAAATGCCGCAAGCCGCCGGCCTCCAGCGCCGGGCCGGCGCGTTACCGGAGACCGTCATTACCGCTGCATCCAACGTCTACACCAGTCCCCGCGTGGCCCCTTTGCTGGTCCTGGGCTTCGCCAGCGGATTGCCGCTGGCCCTGACCAGCGGCACCTTGCAGGCCTGGGCCACGGTGGAAGGCGTGCCGCTGCAGCAGATCGGTTTCCTGACCCTGGTGGGCACGGCCTACACCCTCAAGTTCCTGTGGGCCCCGTTCGTGGACCGCTACGTCCCGCCCCTGCTGGGCCGGCGCCGCGGCTGGATGCTGGTGACCCAGCTGCTGCTGGCCGCCGCCATCATGGCGATGGGCGCGCTGTCGCCGTCCTCGGCGCTGCAGCCGCTGGCGCTGCTGGCGGTGCTGGTGGCGTTCCTGTCGGCCACCCAGGACATCGCTTTCGACGCCTATTGCACCGACGTGCTGCGCAAGGAAGAGCGCGGCGCGGGCGCGGCCATCAAGGTCATGGGCTACCGGCTGGCCATGATCGTGTCGGGCGGGCTGGCGCTGATCCTGGCCGACCAGTGGATAGGCTGGGGCTACACCTACATGCTGATGGGCGGGCTGATGCTGCTGTGCGCGCTGGCCACGCTGTGGGCGCCCGAGCCCGAACACGTCGCCACCGCGCCGCGCAGCCTGCGCGAGGCGGTGGGCGAGCCGCTGCGCGAATTCTTCACGCGCCGCGGGGCGCTGGCGGTGCTGCTGCTGATCGTGCTGTACAAGCTGGGCGATGCGTTCGCCGGCGCGCTGTCCACCACCTTCCTGATCCGCGGCGCGGGCTTCAGCCCGACCGAGGTGGGCACCGTGAACAAGGTGCTGGGGCTGGCCGCCACCATCGTCGGCGCGCTGGCCGGCGGTTCGCTCATGTCGCGCTGGGGCCTGTACCGCTCGCTGATGGCCTTCGGGCTGCTGCAGGCGGTGTCGAACCTGGCGTACTGGATGATCGCCGTCAGCCCCAAAAGCATCTGGCTCATGGCCACGGCGGTGGGCATAGAGAACCTGTGCGGCGGCCTGGGCACGGCGTCCTTCGTCGGCCTGCTGATGGCGCTGTGCCGCCAGCGCTTTTCGGCGACCCAGTTCGCCCTGCTGTCGGCGCTGTCGGCGGTGGGCCGCACCTACCTGGCCGGCCCCCTTACGCCGCCCCTGGTCGACAGCCTGGGCTGGCCCGGC
This sequence comes from Achromobacter sp. SX5, assembly GCF_056711425.1. Classification (NCBI taxonomy): domain Bacteria; kingdom Pseudomonadati; phylum Pseudomonadota; class Betaproteobacteria; order Burkholderiales; family Alcaligenaceae; genus Achromobacter; species Achromobacter sp. SX5. Next base: position 434,616 of record NZ_CM160041.1, read on the forward strand.
TTCTTCCTGCTGACGGTGCTGATCGCATTGCCCGGCCTGGTGCTGCTGCACATGCTGCGCGGGACGATAGAGACGATGGAGAAGAACGGGGCGTGACCGGGCGATGCGCACGGCGCGGGATTGCCGCGCCGTGCCCGTTTTCCGCTTATTCCGCGCCCGTCAGCCTGACGATCAGCACGTCGCTGGGCAGCGATTCGAGCAGCCGTTCGGCCACGCTGCCGATCGCGGTGCGCAGGATGCCGGTGCGGCCGTGGGTGCCCGTGACCACCAGGTCGGAGCGGTGGTTGAACGAGTATTCCGACAGCACGGTCTCCGGCTGGCCGCATTCCAGCACCACCTTGGGCGCGGCGACGCCGGCCAGTTCGGGCGTGGCGGCGGTGAATTCGCGCGCGCTCTGCTCGGCGGCCTTGTAGAAGTTGCGCGTGACGGCCTCGTCGGGCACGTTCTTGCCCTGGAACGGCACGTCATAGGCGTGGAACAGCGTCAGGTCGGCGTTGGGCACCAGCTGCAGCGCGGCGCGCAGGGCCTGGCGCGAGCCGTCGGAGAAGTCGGTGGCCACCAGCACGTCGCGGTAGGGGCGGCGCGGGCGGGTCTTGACCACCAGCACCGGGTGGCGCGCCTGGCGGGCCAGCTTTTCGACGGTGGTTCCCAGCAGCAGCCGGCCCAGGGTTTCGTCGCGCGCGATGCCGGTGACGATCAGCGAACAGCCGTAGCTGTCGGCGGTTTCCATGATGCGCGCCAGCGGATCGCCGTTGGTCACCACCACTTCGGTCGGCACTTCGGCGGCCGCCAGGTCTTCGGCCAGCTCGCGCTCGGCCAGGGCCTTGTGGTCCGACGTGTGGCGGCGCCACACGGGCGTGGTCAGGCGCGCGGACGTCGCATGCGACTCCATGACGTGCAGGACGATGAGCTTGGTGCCGAGTTCCTTGGCCAGCTGCAACGCGCGGTCCAGGGCGCGGTCGCCACGGGCGCTCAGGTCGGTTGCCAGCAGGATGGGGCCGATTTGCTGTGTCATTATCTTCTCTCCCGGGTGTGGCCGGGCCGACGGTACCCGCGTCCGTGCGTCCCTGCCGTTACTGCCCTTGCGGGCACATCCCCATTGTCCCGTTGCTAGGCGGGGCGGGGTTTGACCGATATCAACGCATCTTCCAGCGTAAGGGATGGCGCACATCCAGGCAATGGCGGCCCGCCGCGCGGCGGCTCAATACAATGTGGGCTGTCCTCCTTTCGTCCTCCCCATGTTTTCCGAACTCTCGCCCGTCCTGCTGCATACGCTGTATCTCGTCGCCATCGTGGCCGAAGCCATGACCGCGGCCCTGTCCGCCGGCCGGCGCGACATGGACTGGATGGGCGTGTGCATCATCGCCTGCGTGACCGCGCTGGGCGGTGGCTCGCTGCGCGACGTGCTGCTGGGCCATTACCCGCTGACCTGGGTGATCCACCCCGAATACCTGTGGATGACGGGCGGGGCGGCCATCGTCACGGCATTGATCGCGCCGGTCATGCGGCGCCTGCGCAGCCTGTTCCTGCTGGCCGACGCCCTCGGCCTGGTGGCGTTCACCGTCATCGGCTGCCAGGTGGCGCAGCTCATGCAGCTGCCGATCACGGTGGTGCTCATCAGCGGCATGATCACCGGCTGCGCCGGCGGGGTGCTGCGCGACGTGCTGTGCAACGAGGTGCCGCTGCTGTTTCGCAAGGAGCTCTACGCCAGCGTGTCGGTGGTGACGGGCGGGCTGTACCTGGGCGGGCAGGCGCTGGGCCTGTCGGCCAACGCCGCCGTGCCCATCGCGCTGGCCGCCGGCCTGGCGGTGCGCCTGCTGGCGCTGCGGTTCAACTGGCAGATGCCGAAATTCGTCTATCGCGACGATTGGGATTGAACGCCGGCCGCGAACGCAACCAAGTTCTTATTTGTGTTTCAAGAAACTTCTAGTATCGTCCCCTCCGTCGCATACCAGGCATCAAGCCGCAAAGGGGAGCCGATTGGACGTCAAAGCGCCCGCCACGATTCCGTATTTCCTGCAGGAACAGATCCGTGAACTGATCGTGGACGGAACCATCCGTCCCGGCCAGCCGCTGCGGGAACAGGAACTCGAGCAACGCTTCGGCACCAGCCGCAGCCCGATCCGCGAGGCGCTGCGCCTGCTGGAGGTCAGCGGCCTGGTCACCCACGTCCAGCGCAAGGGCTTCAGGGTCACGCTGTACACCGAAACCCAGATCCGCCACCTGTACCTGCTGCGCGCCGAGCTGGAGGCCTACAGCCTGCGCCAGGCGGCCGGGGCCGAGGACCTGTCGCCGCTGGTGGCCGAACTCCGCCGCCACCACGGCGCGATCGCCGAGGCCCAGGCCGGCGGCCAGGTGCGCGCCTGCATCGCCGCGGCCTGCGAGTTCTACCTGGCCGCGGCCCGCAGCACCGGCAACACGCCGCTGGCGGGCATGCTGAGCAAGCTGTATGAACAGGTCGAGCCGCTGCGCTACCTGCTGGCCCGGCGGGAAATGGCCTCCAGCGCCATTGCGTCCTGCACCCGCGCCATCATCGACGCGATGGCCGGGCGCGACGTCGAACGCATGACCGGGCTGGCGCGCGGCTACCTGGCCGACGTGCTGTCGCCCGTGATCGAGGCCTACCGCGAAGTCGCGCGCGCCTGAGGGCGCGGCGGCGGGGTGCGCACCTCGATGCCGGCCGCCTCCAGGGCCTGGCGGATGCCGCTGGCGAACACCAGGGCGTTGGGCTGGTCGCCGTGGATACAGAGGGTGTCGGCCTGCACGGGCACGTCCTTGCCGCCGACCGAGCGCACCTTGCCTTCGCGCACCATGCGCACCACCTGCGCCACCGCCTGGTCCACGTCCTCGATCATGGCGCCGGCGCGCGTGCGCGGCGTGAGCGAGCCGTCGTCCTGGTAGCTGCGGTCGGCGAAGACCTCGCTGGCCGCCGCCAGGCCGATGTCGCGGGCCGCCTCGATCAGCCTGCTGCCGGCCAGCCCGTACAGGATCAGCGTGGCGTCCACGTCCTTGACCGCCTGGCAGATGGCGCGCGCCAGGTGTTCGTCCTTGGCCGCCATGTTGTAGAGGGCGCCGTGCGCCTTGACGTGATGCAGCCGCGCGCCTTGCGAGGCGGCCACGCCGGCCAGCGCGCCGATCTGGTAGACCACGATGTCGTAGGCCTCGTCGGGGCTGATCTGCATGGCGCGGCGCCCGAAGCCCGCCAGGTCCTGCAGGCTGGGATGCGCGCCCAGCGCCACGCCCTGCTTGAGGGCGGCGGCCACGGTTTTGCGCATGGTGGCCGGGTCGCCGCCATGGAAGCCGCAGGCGATATTGGCGGAGCTGACGTATTGCAGCACCGCCGCGTCGTTGCCCATGGTCCAGGCGCCATAGCTTTCGCCCATGTCGCAGTTCATGTCGATGCGGGTGGTCATAGCGGTTTCCTTTCTAGGCGAGGAGTGCGCGCAGCGGCGCCAGCGTGTCCTGCAATTGCGCGAAGGCGCGCTCGCGCTCGCCGTCCAGGCGCTGCGCGGCCTCCAGTTCGATGGGCTGGAAGCGCAGCGTCTGCCCGGGCGCGGCCTGCGCCAGGATGGGCAGGTCCACCGTGGCGATCTGCGCGATCTTGGGATAGCCGCCGGTGGTCTGGCGGTCGGCCATGAGGATGATGGCCTCGCCGCCCGAGGGCACCTGCACGGTGCCGAAGCAGGCGGCCTCCGACAGCATCTGGCGCGGCTCGCTCATGGACAGCGCGGGGCCCAGCAGCCGGTAGCCCATGCGGTCGGATTGCGGGCTGATGCGGAATTCGGCCTCGGCGAAGGCCCGGCGGGACGCTTCCGAGAACTCGTGCCAGTGCATGCCCGGCAAAAAGCGCACGGCGCTGCGGCGCGGCGCGCCCAGCGCGGACGGCAGGTACACGCGCAGCTGCCACAGCGCATCCTGCAACGCGTCCATGTCGCGTCCGCCGTCCAGCGGCTTGCGCAGCGGCAGCTGGTCGCCCCTGGCCAGCGCGCGGCCATGAAAGCCGCCGAAGCCGCTGCGCAGATAAGTGCTTTCGCTGCCCATGACCGGCTCCAGCGCGAAGCCGCCATGCACCGCCAGATAGCCGCGCACGCCCACGGCCGGGCGGGCGCCGAAGGCCAGCGTGTCGCCGGCCTGCGCGACCAGCGGGCGGTGCACCGGCAGTTCGCGGCCATTGAGCGTGGCGCCCAGGTCGGCGCCAGCCAGCGCGAAGCAGGCCGGCGCGTCGAACCGCAGGGTCGGGCCGGTCAGCGTCATTTCCAGGGTGGCCGGGTCGCCGGCGTTGCCGGCCAGCGCGTTGGCCAGCCGGTGGGCGCGCTCGTCCATGGCGCCGGCGGCCGGAATGCCCTGATGCTGGTAGCCCTCGCGGCCGCGGTCCTGGAAGCTCGACAGCATGCCGGGCTTGATGACGGTCAGGCTCATCGTCCGGCCTCCCGGATGCGGTCGAACTCGTCGGGGCCGATGGGCACGAAGCGCACGGAATCGCCGGGCTGCAGCAGGGCGGCCGGCTCGCGGGCCGGATCGAACATGGTCAGCGGCGTGGCGCCGATGATGTTCCAGCCGCCGGGCAGGCGGTTCGGGTAGATCACGGTCTGGCGGTTGGCCACCGCCACCGCGCCCATCGGCACGGCGGTGCGCGGCGAGGGACGGCGGGGAATGTTCAGTTTTTCGTCGTGCACGCCCAGGTAGGCGTGGCCGGGCGCGAACCCCAGCATGAACACCATGCTGCGCGGCTGGCTGTGCAGCGCGATCACGTCTTCGGGCGTGAGGCCGGCGGCGCGCGCCACGTCGTCCAGGTCGGGGCCGTGCTCGCCACCGTAGCAGACGGGAATGTCGACTTCGCGCCCGCCCGAGGCGTCGACGCTTATGCCGGCCTCCAGCAACTGGCCGATGCGCTCGGCCAGCTGGGCGTACAAGGGGTTGCCCCGGGCGTCAGGCCGGTAATGCACCGCCACCGCGACGAAGGAGGGCACCACGTCGGTCACGCCGGGCAGCCGCGCCTCGCGCAGCCGGGCGGCCGCGGCCAGACAGGTGCGGCCGATCGACGCATCGATGCGGTCGCCGAAGGAAACGATCAGGCAGCGGTCGCCCTGGGGCAGGATGCGCCAGGCGGTTTCGGCCGAAGAAGGGGGTTCTGATAGTACGTTCAACGACACGAAACCTGTAGGAACGGATTACTTGGCGAACAACGAATCCATGTTCTTGAACGCCTTGAACTCCAGCGCGTTGCCCGACGGGTCCAGGAAGAACATGGTGGCCTGCTCGCCGACCTCGCCCTTGAAGCGGATGTAGGGCTCGATGACGAATTCGGTGCCCGCGTCGGTCAGGCGCTTGGCCATGGCTTCCCATTGTTCCATGGAAAGCACGGCGCCGAAATGGCGCACCGGCACATTATGCGAGTCTACGGCGCTGGTGGCATGGTGGCCGCATTCGCCGGGCGCGAGGTGGGCCACGATCTGATGGCCGTAGAAGTTGAAATCGACCCATTCGGGCGAGCTGCGGCCCTCGGGACAGCCCAGTTTTTCGCCATAGAAGGCGCGGGCTTCGGCCAGGTCGCGGACCGGGAAGGCCAGATGGAACGGCGGCAGTTGGGTTTGAGCGGTCATGTGGGGCTCCGGAAGCGGTGAGGAAGAATTGCCAGGGCCTATTTTATTGATTGTTTTTTTGATCCAAAAACGATATTTTTTGTGCCTTAGCATCGAAAAAATTGATTGTGATCAAAGAGTTCAAGACCTTTATCGCGGTGGCCCGGGACGGCACTTTCACCGGCGCGGGGGCGCAGCTGGGCCTGACCCAGTCGGCGGTCAGCGCCCAGATCAAGCGCCTGGAGGAATACCTGGGCGTGACGCTGTTCGAGCGCAGCGCGCGGGCGGCGGCGCTCAACGCCCACGGCCGCGAGATGCTGCCGCAGGCCGAGGAGCTCGTGGCCATGGCCGAGCGCATGGTGACCACGGCCGGCGCCGGCCACGTCAGCGGATCGCTGCGCATCGGCGCCATCGCCTCGGTGCAGCAGGACCTGCTGGTGCGCGCGCTGGGACGGTTTCGGGCCGTCTATCCCGACGTGCGCGTGCGGGTGGTGCCGGGCGTGTCGCTGGCGCTGCTGGGCCAGGTGGACGCGGGCGAGGTGGACATGGCCATGCTGATCCGCCCGCCCTTCGCCCTGCCGCCGGAGCTGGGCTGGCAGCCGCTGATGCGCGAGCCGGTCATGCTGGCCGTGCCCGCGGCCCTGCCGGACGCGCCGTGGCGCGAGCTGCTGGCGAGCCAGCCCTTCATCCGCTATGACCGGGCTTCGTTCGGCGGCCGGGCCGTGGACGTGTTCCTGAAGAAGCACCGCATCACGGTGCATGACGCCGTGGAGCTGGACGAAGTCGACGCCATCGCCAACATGGTGCGCCACGGCCTGGGCGTGGCGCTTCTGCCGCGCCTGCGGCGGCTGGACATGACCGGCCTGCGGCTGCTGCCGCTGGGCGAGACGCCGCTATGGCGCGAGATCGGCCTGATCGGCCGCCTGCCGTTCGAAGCCGGCGGGGTGCGCGAGAAGATGGCGGAGTGCCTGGCGAGCGCCGCCAACGAGGCGCCGCCGGCCGACGGATTACGCGCGTTTCACAACCTGTCGCAACGCACCGTGATGGGATGATCGCGCAGCGTCGTCATCACGATGTCGTCGACCTGGCCGTCGACGTCGGTGATGACGTAGCCGATCTGGCCCTTGGTCTGCAGGGTCTGGCTGACGATGTTCAGGCCGTGCTGCGCCATCAGGTTGTCGAGCGTGCCGAGCGCGCCCGGGGCGTTGCGGTGCACGTGCAGGATGCGCGTGCCGCCGGCCGGCTCCAGGTAGGGCAGTTCGGGGAAGTTGACCGCGCCCTTGGTGGTGCCCGCCTGCAGGAAGCGCACCAGTTTTTCGGCGACTTCGCGGCCGATGTTTTCCTGGGATTCCTGCGTGCTGCCGCCGATGTGCGGGGTCAGGATGACGTTGGGCATGCCGATCAGCGGGCTGGCCAGCGGTTCGTCCGGACCCTTGGGCTCGGTGGGGAACACGTCCAGCGCCGCGCCGGCCAGGTGGCCGGACTTGAGGGCCTCGTGCAGGGCCTGGATGTCGACCACCGTGCCGCGCGAGGCGTTGATCAGGATTGCGCCGCGCCGCATGCGCGCGATGGTCTGCGCGTTCATGATTTTTTCGGTCGACTTGCCGCCCGGCACATGCAGCGTGACGACGTCGGACTGCTCCAGCAGCTCGTCGAGCGAGCCGGCGGGGCGGGCGTTGCCCAGCGGCAGCTTGGCCTCGACGTCGTGGTAGACGACGCGCATGCCCAGGCTTTCGGCCAGCGTGCTGATCTGCGAGCCGATGTTGCCGTAGCCCACGATGCCCAGGGTCTTGCCGCGGGTCTCGAAGGCGCCGGCGGCGCTCTTGTCCCAGTGGCCCAGGTGCACGCGCGCGTTTTTCTCGGGGATGCGGCGCAGCAGCAGGATGGCTTCGCCCAGCACCAGCTCGGCGACCGAGCGGGTGTTGGAGAAGGGCGCGTTGAACACCGGCACGCCGCGCTGCATGGCGGCGTCCAGGTCGACCTGGTTGGTGCCGATGCAGAAGCAGCCCACGACGCGCAGGTCGGGGTTGTCGGACAGCAGGCCCGCGTCCAGGTGCGTGCGAGAACGGATCCCCGCCACCTGCGCGCCGCGCAGGGCGTCGCGCAGTTGCGCCGGCGGCAGTGCCGCGGCATGCGTGACGATGTCGGTGTAGCCGGCGGCCTCGAAGACGGCGCGGGCGCTGGGATGGATGTTCTCGAACAGGACGATTTGTGCCATGACTGCCTGGGGGGTAGGGGTGGAACGAATGCGTTTCACCTATTGTGGCGCATTTTTGCTGCAGTGCAAGGAGTAGCCACAGGCACGTTGTGGCTGCTCCCGTCCCCCCGGCCAGGACGCTAGCGGTAGGCCTGGAACACCTGGGCGCCGCCGCGCTTGTCGACCAGCAGCACGTCGTGCGGCGTCTTGCGTCCGCCGTACTCGGGGCCGTCCATGCCGGGCGAGCCCAGCGGCATGCCCGGGGCGGCCAGGCCGGCCGCCTCGGGCTTTTCCAGCAGCAGCCGGCGCACGTCGCTGGCGGGCACGTGGCCTTCGATGGCGTAGCCGCCCACGGAGGCCGTGTGGCAGGAGCCGTAGTCGGCCATGCCGGCGTTGCGGCGGATGGGGCCGGTGTCCTGCACGTCGTGCGCGATCACCTCGAAGCCGTTGTCGCGCATGTGCTTGACCCAGTCTTCGCAACAGCCGCAGGTGGGGGTCTTCCACACTTCGACCTTGGTGGGGGCCTCGGCGTAGGCGTAGGGGGGCACGCTCAGGACGGCGGCAAGCGCCAGGCGGCGCGCAAGTCGGGAAACGTTCATGATGCTCCGTACGGAAATGTGGACATGGGGCTCAGAACCAGAACCGCACGCCCGCGATGACGGCGGTCTGCGACCGGCTGGCGCCGGCCTCGGACGCGTAGCTGGCGGTCTGGCCGAACTTACGTTCGAAGGATACGCCAATATAGGGCGCGAACTCGCGCGTGATTTCGTAGCGCAGCCGCAGCGACAGCGCGCCTTCGGCCAGGCCCGAGCCGATGCCGCGGTCCGGGTCGTCCTTGCCGTAGAAGCTGGCTTCCAGCTCCGGCGTGAAGATCAGGCGCTGCGTCAGCAGCAGGTCGTATTCGGCCTTGAGCGCCAAAGCGGTGCGGCCGGACGAGCCCACGTAGCCGGTGGCGTCCAGTTCGATGTTGTAGGGCAACAGGCCCTCGATGCCGATGGCGGCCCAGTTGCGCTTGGGGCCCGTGCCGATGTCGCGGCGCGCGCCCAGCTGCAGGTCCCAGAAGGGCGAGACGGCATGGCTCCAGAAGGCCTCGACCTTGCCGCTCGATCCGCCGCCGTTCTCGGCCTCGCCCTCGCTCTTGATGAGCAGGCGGTCGGTGGCCGAGCCGAACCAGAAGCGTCCGTCCCATTCCCGGGCGTACTCGCCGTCGCGGTTGCGGGACACGCCGAACTTGTCGAACAGGACCTGCCATGTCGCGGTGCTGTCCATCATGTGCGCATGGATGCCGTAGCTGTCGTAGCTGCGCTCGCCGGCGCCGTCGCTGGAAGGCAGGCTGCCGACCGGCGGCGCGGCCGGGGCGTCGCTCATCGAACCGTGGTCCATGCCGGGCATGGAACCGTGGTCCATCGGCGCGGGCGCGCTGCCGTGGTTCATCGAGCCGTGATCCATGCCGGGCATGGAGCCGTGATCCATCGCGGCGGGCTGGGCCCATGCCGCGGGGGCGGCAAGCGCTGCGGCCAGCGCGCAGGCGCGCAGGCCGCGGGTGTGGCGATTCATCGGTTTCATCGTCGTTTACTCCACCACGACCGCTCTGAACATGCCGGCCTCCATGTGATACAGCAGGTGGCAGTGGTAGGCCCAGTTGCCGCGCGCATCGGCGCTGACGCGGTAGCTCAGCCGCTGCGCCGGGTTGAGGGAAATGGTGTGCTTGCGCACCTGGAAAGCGCCGTCGGGCGATTCCAGGTCGCTCCACAGCCCGTGCAGGTGGATGGGGTGCGTCATCATCGTGTCGTTGACCAGCACGAAGCGCACGCGCTCGCCGTAGCGCAGCACGATGGGCTTGGCGTCCGTGTACTTCACGCCGTTGAACGACCACATGTAGCGTTCCATGGTGCCGGTCAGGTGCAGCTCGATCTCGCGCGACGGCGGCCGGTTGTCCGGCGGCTCGCGCATGGAGCGCAGGTCGGCGTAGGTCAGCACGCGCCGGCCGTTGTCGCGCAGGCCCACGCCGGGATCGTCCAGCCGGGTCGAGACCACGTCGGGCAGCATCGAATTGCTCACGCCGCGCTCGGTGGGATAGGGGTGCTTGACCTCGATCATGCCGCCCTGGCCGGCGCCGGAACCGTGGCCGCCGTGGTCCATGCCCGGCATCGCGCCGTGGCCGCCCGCGCCGCTGCCGCCGCCCATGTCGTGGCCGCCGCCGCCCATGTCGTGCGCCATGCCCATGTCCATCATGCCCAGCAGCTGCACCCGGTCCAGCTCCGGAATCTCGGCCTGCATGCCGGCGCGCGGCGCCAGCGTGGCGCGCGCGTAGCCCGAACGGTCCATGGCCTGCGAGAAGATGGTGTAGGCGCGTTCGTCCCGCGGCTCGACGATGACGTCGTAGGTTTCGGCCACGCCGATGCGGAACTCGTCCACGTCCACCGGCCGCACGTCCTGGCCGTCGGCCGCGACCACCGTCATCTTCAGCCCCGGGATGCGGACGTCGAAGTACGTCATCGCCGAACCGTTGATGAAGCGCAGGCGGATGCGCTCGCCCGGCTTGAACAGGCCGGTCCAGTTGCCGGCCGGCGTCACGCCGTTGGTCAGGAAGGTGTAGGTGGCGCCGGACACGTCGGCCAGGTCCGACGGATTCATGCGCATCTGCTCCCACATCAGCCGCTCCGACAGCGCCGGGCCCCAGCCCTTGTCGCGGGCCTCGGCGCGCAGGCTTTCGACGCTGGGCTGGATGCGGTTGTAGTAGTCCGGCATGATCTTCAGCTTGTTGAACAGCCGCATCGGATCTTCATCCGTCCAGTCCGACAGCAGCACCGTGTAGTCGCGGTCGGAGGCGATCGGATCGGGCCGGCGCGGATCGATCACGATGGCGCCGTACAGGCCGGTCTGCTCCTGGAAGCCGGAGTGGCTGTGATACCAGTATGTGCCGCTCTGGCGCACCTGGAAGCGGTAGGTGAAGGTCTGGCCGGGGTCGATGCCGGGAAAGCTCAGGCCGGGCACGCCGTCCATTTCGGTGGGCAGCAATATGCCATGCCAGTGGATCGAGGTCTGTTCGCGCAGGCGGTTGGTGACGTGCAGGGTCACCGTGTCGCCTTCGCGCCAGCGCAGCAGCGGCGCCGGCACCTGGCCGTTGACGGTGGTGCCGACGCGCGCCGCGCCGGTGAAGTTGACCGGGGTTTCGCCGATCTCCAGGTGGAACTCGGTGCCGCGCAGCTCCGCGGCCGCCGCCGGGGCGGGGGTGGCCAGCGCCGCGCGCCAGTTGCCCAGCGCGGCCAGCGCGCCGCCGCCGGCCAGGCCCTGGACGAAACGGCGGCGGGAAAAAGGATGCGAATTCGTCATGGCTTACAGCACCGACACCGCGCCCTTCATGCCGGCACTGTAGTGGCCGGGCTCCAGGCAGCCGAAAGACACCGTGCCGGCTTTGTCGAAGCGCCACACGATCTGGCCGCTCTTGCCGCCTTCCAGCGACACGGCGTTGGCCTCTTCGTGGCGCATGCCGGGGTCTTTCATCATCATGTCGTAGTGCGCCTTCAGGTCGGCGTCGGAGCCCAGCACCAGCTCATGGCGGATGCGGCCGGAGTTGCGCACGTTCAGGCGCACGGTCTCGCCGGCCTTGACCTCGATGCGGGCCGGCGTGAAGCGCATGGCGTCGGACATGTCCACGTCGATGCTGCGGGTGACCTTGGCCGGATCGCCCGGCTTGCCGATGGGGGCGGAGGCGGCCGGCATGGCATGGCCGCCGTGGCCGCCGGCGGCATATGCGGCGCCCGCGCTGAGGGTCAGGGTCAGGGCCAGGACGGCGGCCCGGTGAGTACGGAGCAGAGTGCCTTTCACGCGTATCCTTGGTAGTGGGGACGGTGATGGCACTGTAGGAAAACGGCGGTGACCCGACTCTGTCGCCTTGATTACATTTTTGTAATGTTGGCCGCGGCATGCCCCACTGGGCCGCGCAGCGTGATGCCGATGACGGTGCGGCGCTCGTCCGAGGCGGCGTCCACTTCGCCGCCGTGCATGCGGGCGATGGCGCGCACGATCGCCAGGCCCAGCCCGTGGCCTTCGCTGCGCGGCGCGCGCGACTGCCCGGAGCGGAAGAAGCGGTCGAAGATGCGCGGCAGGTCGGCGGCGGGGATGGCCGGGCCGGGGTTGCGCACCTCGACCCGCACGCCGGCCGCCGACACCGAGCACGCCAGCACGATTTCGCCGCCGGCCGGGCAGGCCTTGATGGCGTTGGAGATCAGATTGGCCAGGGCCCGCCGCACCAGCCCCGGGTTGGCGGCGACGATGGCGTCGCCGGCGCAGCGCAGGTGCACGTCGTGCGCTTCCAGCATCGCTTCGTAGTATTCCGCCACGCGCCGCGCTTCGGCGGCCAGCGACACCGGCGCCAGGTCGGCCGCGCGCTCGCCGCGGTCGGCGCGCGCCAGGAACAGCATGTCGTTGACCAGGGTCTTCAGGTCTTCCAGTTCTTCCAGGTTGGATTCCAGCGCGTCGCGCAGCTCGCCCGCCTCGCGCGGCGAGGACAGCATGACCTGCGTGCCGTTGATGAGCGTGGCCAGCGGCGTGCGCAGTTCGTGCGCCACGTCGGCGTTGAAACCTTCCATCTGCTGGTAGGCCTCCTGCAGCCGTTCCAGGGTGCGGTTGAAGGAGCGCACCAGCTCGTGCAGTTCGCGGTCGGTGTCTTTCAGCGGCAGGCGGCGCGACAGATTGTCGGGCTGGATGCGGGCCGCCTGTTCGGACAGCCGGCGCGCCGGCGCCATGCTGCGGCGCACGGCCCAGGCCGCCAGCACCACGGTGGCGCCCACCCACAGCGCGCAGATCAGCACCAGCGCGGTGCCGTAGGCGTACAGGAACTGCGCGCTGGTGCGCGTGCTGACGGCCACGGTCAGCTGCGCGCCGGGCAGGATGCGGTCGTTGATGTCCACGCGCAGGCCGCGCATGCGTCCGCCATCCGGGGCCTGCAGCACCACCTGCCCGTCGGGCCGCGTCTCCAGCGTCTGCGGCGCGGCGCCGCCATAGACCACCTTGCCGCCGGCCTCCATGATCCAGATGCCCAGCTGGCCCTGGCCCGCGCGCATTTCGTCGAAGGCGGCGGCCAGGTCGGACAGGCCGCTGGCGCTGTTCTGCATGTCGATCAGATGGTTGATCAGCTCCAGCTTGCCGCTGACTTCGGTGATCTCCTGGCGTTCGACTTCGCGCTTGAGCGCCCAGAACAGCGTGGCGCCGGCCAGGCTGGAGACCAGCAGCGCGATGGCGCCCAGCAGCAGCGTCAGGCGCGCCTGCATCGAGCGCATGCGCAGCGGCCTCATGCTTGGCGCGATTCCAGCACGTAGCCCATGCCGCGCACCGTGTGCAGCAGTTTGGTGTCGTAGGGATCGTCCAGTTTGCCGCGCAGCCGCCGCACCGCCACGTCGATGACGTTGGTGTCGCTGTCGAAGTTCATGTCCCAGACCTGTTCGGCCAGCGTGGTGCGCGACAGCACCTGGCCCTGGCGGCGCATCAGCAGCGCCAGCAGGCTGAATTCCTTGGCCGTCAGGTCCAGCCGCCGTCCGGCGCGCTGGGCGCGGCGCCGGGCCAGATCCAGTTCCAGGTCGGCCAGGCGCAGCACGGTGGGTTCCTGCGAGCGGCCGCGGCGCAGCAGCGCCTGCACGCGCGCCAGCAGTTCGGAGAAGGCGAAGGGCTTGATCAGGTAGTCGTCGGCGCCGCCTTCGAGGCCGCGGACCCGGTCCTCGACCGCGTCGCGCGCCGTCAGCATCAGGATGGGGGTGTCCTTCTGGGCGCGCACGGCGGCCAGGATGCCGAAGCCGTCCACGCCGGGCAGCATCACGTCCAGCACGATCAGGTCGTAGGCGCCTTCCAGCGCCAGGTGCAGGCCGTTGACGCCGTCGCGGGCCAGGTCCACGACGTGGCTTTGCTCCGACAGCCCCTTCTTGAGGTAGTCGGCCAGTTTGGTTTCGTCTTCGATGACCAGGATGCGCATGGCCCGAAATGTACCACCGGCGAGGCCGGCCAGGCGCAGTCGGCGTAGCGGTCAGGCTTCGACGGCCACGCGGTCCGGCGGGAAGCGCAGCGCAAACACGCTGCCCTTGCCCTGTTCGCTGCTGATCAGCAGTTCGGCGTCGTGGCGCATGGCGATGTGCTTGGTGATCGCCAGGCCCAGGCCGGTGCCGCCGACGGCGCGCGAACGGCCGCGGTCCACGCGGTAGAAGCGCTCGGTCAGGCGCGGCAGATGGCGCGCCGGAATGCCGATGCCGGTGTCCTGCACGCTGTAGCGCGCGCCGCCGTCTTCTTCGCGTTCCCAGCGCACGGTGATGGCGCCGCCGTCCGGCGTGTAGCGCACGGCGTTGGTCAGCAGGTTGGACAGGGCCGAGGCCAGCTCGGTTTCCGCGCCCAGCACGTCCAGCGTTTCGTCCACGTGCCATTGCAGCACGTGGCGTCCGCCGGACAGGGCCTCGATCTGCTGGCGCGCCTTCTGCAGCAGGGTGCCGATGTTGACCGCGCGCGGCTCGGTGCCGGGCGAGGATTCCAGCGTGGACAGGGTCAGCAGGTCTTCGACGATGGCCTGCATGCGCTGGGCCTGCTCGTGCATCATGTCGACGTACTGCTCGCGCTGTTCGGCCGGCAGGGCCTCGGCGGGCAGGTCGCGCAGCGTTTCCAGAAAGCCCGCCAGCACCGTCAGCGGCGTGCGCAGTTCGTGCGAGACGTTGGCCACGAAATCGCGGCGCGTGGTTTCCAGGCGCTCGATCTGGGTGACGTCGCGGGTGATCAGCAGGCGCTGGTTGCTGGCGTAGGCCGTGAGCTGCATCATCATCAGCCGCTCCTGGCCGTTCTGGCCCAGGCGCACCAGGATGGGATCGGGCCACGAGGCGCGGTGCGCGTATTCGACGAATTCGGGCGCGCGCAGCAGGTTCAGCAGATTGTGGCCGCGGTCGGCCGGCAGGCGCAGGCCCAGGTGCTGGCGCGCCATGCGGTTGCACCAGTCGATCTGGAAATCTTCATTGAGCGTGACCGCGCCGTCGGGCAGCGCCTGGGCCGCGGCCAGCATGCCGTGCATGGTGTTGCGGGTTTCGGCCAGCTCGCGGGCGCGGGCCCGGGTGTAGCGGTACAGCGGCGCGAGGATGTCGTCCCACGGGCCGACCGAGGCGGGCGGGGCGGAGTCGGGGTTGTTGGCCCAGCGCGAAACCAGGTGCAGGCGCCAGCTGCGCCAGACCAGCATGGCGCACAGCGCCGCGCTGAACAGAATCCAGCCCGCCGGGTTGCCGATAAGCCATTGGGCGATAAACGCCGCGATCGCCCACAGGGCGATCAGGAAAAGGGTGCGCAGCCAGATCATCGTGCGGGAGTTTTACCGCGTCGGAAGCTGGGCAGTAAACCGGTAGCCGCTGCCGCGCACGGTTTCCACGTGCGCGTCGTGCCCGCTGGGTTCGAGCGCCTTGCGCAGGCGGCGGATGTGCACGTCGACCGTGCGTTCTTCCACGAACACGTGGTCGCCCCAGACCTGGTCCAGCAGTTGCGAGCGCGAGAACACGCGCTCGGGATGGGTCATGAAGAAATGCAGCAGGCGGAATTCGGTGGGGCCGATCTGCAGCGACTGGCTGTTGCCCGAGAGGCGGTGGGTGACCGGGTCGAGCTTGAGGCCGCCCACGTCGATCACGTCGTCGGTGAGCTGGGGCGCGCGGCGGCGCAGCACCGCCTTGATGCGGGCCATCAGCTCCTTGGGCGAGAAGGGCTTGGTGATGTAGTCGTCAGCGCCGGCTTCCAGGCCGTCGACCTTGTCCTGCTCGGAGCCCTTGGCCGTCAGCATGATGACCGGCACCGCGCGGGTGCGCTCGTCGTTGCGCAGCTTGCGCGCCATGGCCAGGCCCGAGGTGCCGGGCAGCATCCAGTCGAGCAGGATCAGGTCGGGGAGTTCGGCGCGGATCAGCGTCTGGGCCTGGTCGGCGTCGAAGGCACGCAGCACTTTGTGACCGGCGAAGGACAGGTTGACGGCGATCAGTTCCTGGATGGCGGGTTCGTCTTCGACGACGAGGATAGTGCTGGACATGGCGGATTGGGCACACTTCTGAGCGCCGGCGCGGCGCGAACATTGCGATAGTATGGCCGCAATATTTCAGGTATGTGACGAGCGCCGGCTGTCGGACCATTCCGAAGCCATTCCGCCTGCCGATCCGGCCGGCCCGGAAGGCGGAATCGGGGGCCAATAGGCTACCATTGGACGATATATCGGGAATTCACCATGCAAAACCCCTCCGAATCGCAACATTCCGCGGATTCCGCCTCGCCCTCCACCCATTTCGGCTTCCAATCGGTGCCGGAAAGCGAAAAAGCCCGCAAGGTGGCCGAAGTCTTCCATTCGGTCGCCCAGCGCTACGACGTCATGAACGATTTCATGTCGGCGGGCCTGCACCGGGTCTGGAAGGCCTTCACCATCGGCCGCGCCGCCATCCGGCCCGGCATGAAGGTGCTGGACATCGCCGGCGGCACCGGCGACCTGGCCAAGGCCTTCGCCAAACGCGCCGGCCCCACGGGCGAGGTCTGGCTCACCGACATCAACGATTCCATGCTGCGGGTGGGCCGCGACCGCCTGACCGACGCCGGCCTGCTGGTGCCCGCGGCCGTGTGCGACGCCGAGCGCCTGCCGTTTCCCTCGGGCTATTTCGACCGCGTCAGCGTGGCCTTCGGCCTGCGCAACATGACCCACAAGGACCGCGCCCTGGCCGAAATGACCCGGGTGCTCAAGCCGGGCGGCAAGCTGCTGGTGCTGGAATTCTCCCGCATCGCCAAGCCGCTGGCGCCGGCCTACGACTGGTATTCCTTCAATGTGCTGCCCTGGCTGGGCAAGACCATCGCCAAGGACGAGGCCAGCTACCGCTACCTGGCCGAATCGATCCGCATGCATCCCGACCAGGAAACCCTGGCCGACATGCTGCGCACGGCCGGCCTGGAACGGGTGCAGTACTTCAACCTGACGGCCGGCATCGCCGCCTTGCACGAAGGCGTGCGGCTGGGCTGATCTCCCCCTGCCGCCCAGCGATTTCCGCCCGGTTTGCGGAACTTGTAGGGCGGCGTCTTGTCCGTTATTCTTACGGTATTCAGATTGTTGTAAGAAAAGTCGTGACCCAAGCTCCGCAACCGGCGGAGATTCCTGCTGCTCGGGGCGGCGGGGGGCGCGAGTACGAGGAGCAATGTCCATGTCCAAATTCTGTCTTTCGCGGTTTGTCGCGGCGGCGCTCATCGCCGTTTCAGGCGCGGCGCTGGTGACGGCGTCGTTCGACGCCGAAGCCCGCCGTGCCGGCGGCGGCGGGAGCTTCGGCCGTCAGTCCACCAACGTGACCCAGCAGCGCCAGGCCACCACGCCGCCGACGGCCACCAACAACACGGCCGGCGCCACCTCCGCGCCCAGCGCGGCCACCGCCGGCGCGGCCACGGCCGGCGCCGCGGGCGCGGCCGCCAAGAGCGGCGCGTCGCGCTGGCTCGGCCCCATCGCCGGCATCGCCGCCGGCCTGGGCATCGCCGCGCTGCTCTCCAGCATGGGCCTGTCCGGCGCCTTCGCCGAGTTTCTGTCGTCGGCGCTGCTGATCGCCCTGGTGGTCTTCGCCATCATGTTCATCGTCCGCCGCCTGCGCGGCGCCGCGCCCCGCGCCGCCACGCAGGGCGCGTTCGGCGGCTCCCATAACAACAATGCGGCCAACGGCCAGCAGCAACCGATGTGGCGCGAATCGCTGCAGCCGGCCCCCGCTCCGGCGGCGGCTCCTGCCGCGGCCGCCGCGCCGGCCGTCCTGCCCAAGGCGGGCGACGACAACAACTGGTTCGTGCCGGGCGACTTCGACACGCCCAACTTCCTCAAGCAGGCCAAGGAGCAGTTCGTGCGCATCCAGGCCGTCTGGGACAGCGGCAGCACCGACCGCCTGCGCGAGTTCCTGACCGACGACCTGATCACCGAGCTCAAGCCGCAGCTGGCCGAGCGCGGCGCGGCGCCCAACAAGACCGAAGTCGTGCTGCTCAACGCCGAGCTGCTGGGCATCGAGACCGTGTCCGACGGCCACCTGGCCAGCGTGCGCTTCTCCGGCATGCTGCGCGAGACCCCGGGCGCCGAGGCCTTCCGCTTCGAGGAAGTCTGGAACCTCTTCAAGCCGCAGACTGGCGGCTGGCTGCTGGCCGGCATCCAGCAGATCCCGGTGGACTACGCCAGCTGAGGCGGCGCGCCCGCCCTCCGTTGGGGATGCCGCAAGGCATCCGCTTGAACCGGCCCCTTCAGGGGCCGGTTTTCCATGTGCCTGCGCAAAACACGCTCCCATCTAACCCGTTACACTCCCGATTTACCCATCAAATCCAGCAACCCGCCCGTCGGGCCGTTGCACACCGTCATGCTGCCTTTTTCGTTTCTGCCCACTCCTACGCGGTTGGCCGTCAGCGCGCTCAATACCTTGTTGCGGCGTGAGGACTGGGCGCGCGACCGCCTGGCGCGGCATGCCGGCAAGACGGTGCGCTTCGCGCTGGGCGGCTTCAGCCTGGGCCTGACGATCGCCAGCGACGGGCTGGCCTCGCAGGCCGATCCGGCGGTGGTGCCCGACGTGACGCTGACGGTGGCGCCCGAGAAACTGCCGCTGCCGCGCCTGGGCGCCGGGCGCGACGCGCCGGATTTCGCCGAGGCCACCCATATCTCGGGCGACGCCGCCCTGGCCCAGGTGGTGGCCGACCTGTCCAAGCAGCTGCGCTGGGACCCCGAGGACGCGCTGGCCCGGGTGGTGGGCGACATCGCGGCGCTGCGCATCGTGGGCGGCGCCCGCGCCGTGGCCGAGGGCGCACGCACGGCCGGCCAGCGCCTGGCCGGCAACGTGTCCGAATACCTGTCCGAGGAAAGCGGCGTGCTGGCGGGCCGGCCGGCGCTGGAGCAATGGCGCCTGGACCTGGCCGAACTCAACGACCGCGCCGAGTCGCTGGCCCGCTCGGCGGCGGCGCTGCAAACCCGCCTGGCCGCGGCCGGCGCAAAGCGGGGCGCCTGATCCATGTTTCCGCTGCTGCGCCTCATCCGCATCATCCTGGTTTCGCTGCGCTACGGCCTGGACGAACTGGTCCTGTCCAGTTTGAACCATCCGCTGGCCACCTGCCTGCTGCGCGTCATCCGCCTGGGCACCCGCCCGCGCAAGCCGCGCGGCCTGCGGCTGCGGCTGGCGCTGGAATCGCTGGGCCCCATTTTCGTGAAGTTCGGGCAGGTGCTGTCCACCCGCCGCGACCTGATCCCCGCCGACATCGCCAACGAACTGGCCTTGCTGCAGGACCGCGTGCCGCCGTTCCCGTCGGCGCAGGCGGCCGCCTGCATCGAGGCGGCCCTGGGCGCGCCGCCCGACAAGCTGTTCGCGCAGTTCGACGTGGACCCGGTGGCCTCGGCCTCGATCGCCCAGGTGCACTTCGCCGTGCTGCACGACGGCCGCGAGGTCGCCGTGAAGGTGCTGCGTCCGGGCATGCTGGACATCATCGAGAAAGACCTGTCGCTGCTGAAGGTGGTGGCCCGCATCATCGAGCGCCTGGGCGCCGACGGCCGCCGCCTGAAGCCGCGCGAAGTCGTGGCCGAATTCGACAAGTACCTGCACGACGAACTGGACCTGGTGCGCGAGGCGTCCAACTGCAGCCAGCTGCGGCGCAATTTCGGCCCGGAGTCCGGGCGCGGCGACATGCTGATCGTGCCCGAGGTGATCTGGGAATACACCGCCTCCACGGTGTTCACCATGCAGCGCATGTACGGCATGCCGGTGGGGCAGGTCGACCGCATGCGCGAGGCCGGCATCGACATCCCGACCCTGGCGCGCACCGGCGTCGAGATCTTCTTCACGCAGGTGTTCACCGACGGCTTCTTCCACGCCGACATGCACCCGGGCAACATCTACGTGTCCGACCGCCCCGAGACGCTGGGCAGCTACATCGCGCTGGACTTCGGCATCGTCGGTTCGCTGTCGGAGTTCGACAAGAACTACTTGGCGCAGAACTTCCTGGCCTTCTTCCACCGCGATTACCGCCGCGTGGCGCAGCTGCACATCGAGTCGGGCTGGGTGCCGCCCGATACGCGCGAGGAAGAACTCGAAGGCGCCGTGCGCGCCGTTTGCGAGCCGTATTTCGACCGTCCTCTGTCCGAGATTTCACTGGGACAGGTGCTGTTGAGGCTCTTTCAAACCTCGCGTCGGTTTAACGTAGAGATCCAGCCGCAGCTGGTCCTGTTGCAAAAGACCCTGCTGAACGTCGAAGGCCTGGGGCGGCAGCTGGACCCCAACCTGGATCTCTGGAAAACGGCCAAACCCTACCTCGAACGCTGGATGCGTCAGCGCGTCGGGATCAAGGGCTTGAGGCAAAGCCTGGAAAAAGAGGCGGCGCAGTGGTCGCAAATGCTGCCCGCCTTGCCCAGGCTGCTCCATGACCAGTTGAGCCGCCCCAATGTTTCGCCGGCGTTGCTGGCCGAAATGGCTCAGTTGCGGCGGGCGCAGGAGCAGAACAACCGGTTGGTTGCAGCGCTGGTTGGCGTCGTCGCGCTGGCAGTCGGAGTCGCGATATGGGCATTGACCCGGTAGGCGCAGCAATGTTTTAGACGCCTACTGTCATGTTTCATTCATGAAGCGGTCATCATAGCTTCGCGGGAAACGGCGAAAAATAGCACTGCGGCGCAAGACCGCAGTGCGTGCCGCGCGGTGCGTGCCATTCATCAATTTTCATAGCCCCATCAGCGGGATCAATACAAGGGCAGAACATGCTTTATCCTGAACTCTTCAAGACCATGGAAGCCGTGCGCTGGAACATGGCGCATGACATCCCCTGGGGCGACTTCGATCGCAGCAAGCTGTCGGACGAGCAGGCGCACACCATCAAGATGAACGCCATCACGGAATGGGCCGCGCTGCCGGCCACCGAGATGTTCCTGCGCGACAACCGCGGCGACAGCGACTTCTGCGCCTTCATGTCGGTCTGGTTCTTCGAAGAGCAGAAGCACTCCCTGGTGCTGATCGAATACCTGCGCCGCTTCCGTCCCGACCTGGTGCCCACCGAGGAAGAACTGCACAACGTGCGCTTCGAATTCGACCGGGCCCCCGAACTCGAAACCCTGATGCTGCATTTCTGCGGCGAGGTCCGCCTGAACCACTGGTATCGCCGCGCCGCCGAATGGCACACCGAGCCGGTCATCAAGGCCATCTACAAGACCGTGGCCCAGGACGAGGCCCGCCACGCGGGCGCCTACCTGCAATACATGCGCCGCGCGCTGCACGACCGCGGCCAGAGCACCAGCGAACAGGCGCGCCTGGCGTTCTCCAAGATCGGCGTGCTGATGGCCTCGGCCGGCCGCACGCAGCAGGCGCTGCACCCGACCAACCTGCACGTGAACAAGGACCTGTTCCCCAACGACACGGTGCAGTCGCGCCTGCCGGAGCCGGGCTGGCTCGAACACTGGCTGGACTCGCAGATCCGCTTCGACGGCGTGTGGGAACAGAAGGTCGCCACCCGCATCCTGCATATCCTCTCCAAGCTGATGGACCGCAGCTTCGAGACGGTCAAGGACCTGAACCGCTACCGCAAGGAAATGGCGGCCCTGGTCGTGCCCAAGGAAAAGCAGATCATCCAGCCCGTCTGAGGCCGGGGGGCGGCTGTACAATCGCCGCATGCCAGCCGCCCGTTTCGAATCCAAGGTCCTGTCCCGCGACGCCTGCGTCGCCGCCATCGCCGCCGGCCGCTATCCGCGGCCGCTGGTGTTCACCAACGGCGTGTTCGACATTCTGCACCGGGGCCATGCAACCTACCTCGACCAGGCCGCCCAGCTGGGCGCGACGCTGGTGGTGGCGGTCAACACCGACGAGTCGGTGCGCCGCCTGGGCAAGGGCGCCGAGCGCCCGCTCAACCGCATGGAAGACCGCGCCGCGCTGCTGGCCGCGCTGGGCTGCGTGACGCTGGTCACCTCCTTCCACGAAGACACGCCCGAAGCCCTGATCGCTCAGCTCAAGCCTGACCTGATCGTCAAGGGCGGCGACTACGACATGGAAACGCTGCCCGAGACCGCCCTGGTCAAGACCTGGGGCGGCCGCGCCGTGGCGATCCCGTTCGAATTCGAGCGCTCGACGACCGCGCTGGTGCGCAAGATCGCGGCCGAGGTTCAGCGGTAAACGGCGGGCACCGGCTCCATTCCTTTCATTGAGCGTCGCGCAGTCGTAGGATGGGTGCAGCGCGAGAACCTTGACGCAAGAACGCAAGCGCGGAGCGCGCGGAACCCATCAGCCGGCGGCAGCCGGCATTTTTTTTGGTGAAAAGAACTGGCCTCTTGCCACGAAAAGCGGCGGCTGGCGCCGCCTGATGGGTTTCGCGCGCTTGATACCTGGGATTTTGCGTCAAGCTTCTCGCGCTGCACCCATCCTACGAACCACCATCGAACCGCCATCGAACCACCATCGGCAGCCCCGCGGACCCATCACCGCGCATCCCTCAGCAACCGGTTGATCGCTTCCAGGTCGGCCTCGCCCAGGATGCCGCTGACGGCTTTCAGGCGCAGGCTGGACAGCACCGTGCTGTAGCGGGCCAGCGCCAGGTCGCGCTGGGTGGCGTAGAGCTGCTGCTGGGCGTTGAGCACGTCCAGGTTGATGCGCACGCCGACCTCGTAGCCGGTGCGGTTGGCCTCGACGGCGGCGCGGCTGGATTTCTCGCCGGCCTCCAGGGCCTCGATGCGCGCCAGGCCGCTGGTGACGCCGGTGTAGTACTGGCGCGCGGCCTGCACGGCCTGGCGGCGCGCCGCCTCGTAGTCGTGGCGCGCCTTCTGTTCCAGCTGCACTTTCTCGGTCACCTGCGAGGAAACCCCGCCGCCCGAGTAAAGCGGAATCGACAGCACCACGCCGACGGTGTTGTCGATGGGCTTGCCGGGCGCGGCGTTGCGCATGACGGCGTCGCTGGCGCTGCCGCTGGTGGCGCGCAGGTTCAGGGTGGGATAGTGGCCGCTCTTGGCGATCTGGATCTCGCGTCCGGCGATGCGGGTCAGCAGCTGGGCGCGCAGGACTTCCAGGCTGGAGGCCTCGGCCTGGTTGCTCCACTCGTTCATGCGGGCCGGCTGCGGGGCCGGCAGCTGCACGCCGTAGGGCAGTTCGGCCAGCGCGCCCGGGGCGGTGCCGATGATCTTGGCCAGTTCCTCGCGCCGCACTTCCAGGTCGTTCTGCAGGCGCAGTTCCTGGGCCACGACCAGATCGTAGCGGGCCTGGGCCTCGTAGGTGTCGGTAATGGTGGCGTTGCCCAGCTCGAAATTGCGCTTGGCCGATTCCAGCTGCCCGGCGACGGCGGCTTTTTCGGCCTCGGTGGCCGTCAGCGTGTCCTGGGCGTAGAGCACGTTGAAGTAGGCATCGGCCACGCGCAGCAGCAGGTCCTGGTAGGCCTGCTGCAACTGCACCTCGACGTCGGCGACGATGAGCTTGGATTGTTCGTAGTTCTGCCAGCGGCCCCAGTCGAACAGGGGCTGGGTCAGGGACAGGTCCCATACGCCGCGCCCGCCGCTGTAGGCCACGCCCAGGCCGCGGGTGCTGCGGGTTTCCTGGTAGGCGCCGCCGGCCTCGGCGGAAATCAGGGGCAGCAGCAGGGAGCGCGCCTGCGGCTCTTTCTCCAGGCCGGCGCGGTAGTTGGCGCGCGCCGCGGCGTAGATCGGGTCATTGCCCAGCGCCGCCTGCCAGACCTGCATCAGGTTCTGGGCGCGCGCCAGCGACGGGCCGACGCTTGCGGCGCAGGTAAATACCAGTAAAGCCGTAAGCAATCGGACGCGCATGATCTTTCAGTGATGAGCAGGGCCGCGCGGAAAGCCGCCCGTCCCGCCGTCGTGGGGGCGCCGGGCGGCGGGGTCGGGATTCAGAACTTGAACTGGGAGACCGTGACGCCGCGCAGCGGCTTGATGACCGTTTCGAACAGGTTCACCGTTTCGAAGCTGGCCGCGGTGGTGCGGGTGATGCGACAGGCGGTCATGATGGGCGCCTGGCCCACCACGACGACCAGGCGGCCGCCGACGCGCAGCTGGTACTTCAGGGCGTCCGGCACGGTCGGCACGGAGCCGGTGACGAGGATGGCGTCGTATTCGGTGGAGCCCCAGCCGTTGCGGGCGTCGCCGGTTTCGACCTTGACGTTGGTGACGTTGTTCATCTGCAGGTTCTGCTGCGCGAAGGTCACCAGGCGGCTGTCGATCTCGACCGAGGTGACCTGCTGCGCCAGGTAGCCCAGCAGGGCGGCCTGGTAGCCGGAGCCGGTGCCGATTTCCAGCACGCAGTCGGACTTGGTCAGCTGCAGCTCCTGGGCCAGGCGCGCTTCCACCTTGGGCGCGAGCATGGTCTGGCGCGTGTTGACCGCGTTGATCTCTAGCGGCAGTTCCAGGTCGGAAAACGCCATCGCGCGCAGGGCCGGCGGAACGAATTGTTCGCGGCGCACGTCGAACAGCGCTTGCAGCACGTTGGCGTCCAGAACGTCCCACGGGCGGATCTGCTGTTCCACCATGTTGAAGCGGGCTTGTTCTACGTCGGGCAGGGTCGAAGCGTTCATGACGGTCAGAAAAAACAGAGGAATCAACAGACCATTGTACCGATTCGTAGCGTACTGTGACGCCCCGGCCCCCCGGGGACGGTTTCAGCCCGCGCCCGCGCCTACCACCAGGCGTGGAAGTGGTGCACCGGCCCGTGGCCGGAACCCACCGACAGGCGCTCCGCGTGGCGGATGGCCTCGGTCAGGTAGGCCTTGGCGCGCCGGGCGGCCTCTGGTACGTCCCCGGTTTGCGGCAGCAGCGCCGCCAGCGCCGCCGACAGCGTGCAGCCGGTGCCGTGGGTGTTGGCCGTGGCGATGCGGTGGCCGGGCAGCTCGATCATGCGGTCGCCGTCATGCAGCAGGTCGATGGTGTCGTCGCCCGGCAGGTGGCCGCCCTTGACGAGCACCCAGCGCTCGCCGGCATACGCCAGCTTGTTGCGCAGCCGTTCGGCCACGCGGCGCATTTCCTTGACCGTCTCGACCGGGCGCTCTTCGAGCAGCACGCCGGCCTCGGGCAGGTTGGGCGTGAGCAGGGTGGCCTGCGGCAGCAGCGCCTCGCGCATGGCGCCCACGGCGTCGCGCTCCAGCAGCAGGTCGCCGCTCTTGGCCACCATGACCGGGTCCAGCACCACGTGCGCCGGCGTCCATTTGGCGAGCTTCTCGGCCACGACCTGGATCACCGGCTGCTGGCCCAGCATGCCGATCTTGACCGCGTCGATGCGCACGTCCTCGAACAGCGTGTCGATCTGCTGGCCCACGAAGGCCGGCGGCACCGCCGAAATGCCGCTGACGCCGCGGGTGTTCTGGGCGGTCAGGGCCGCGATGACCGAGCAGCCATAGGCGCCCAGCGCGCTCATGGCCTTGACGTCGGCCAGGATGCCGGCGCCGCCGGAGGGATCGACCCCGGCGATGGTCAGCGCGTTGGGGATGGGGCGGGTGCTCATTTGGCGCCGCCGGTGATCAGGCCTTCGGTGGGCGAGCTGGGCGCGCCGCTGTACAGCTTCTTGGGCATGCGGCCGGCCAGGAAGGCTTCGCGGCCGGCTTCCACGCCCTTTTTCATGGCGCTGGCCATCAGGATCGGGTCGCGCGCGCCGGCGATGGCGGTGTTCATGAGCACGGCGTCGCAGCCCAGTTCCATGGCGATGGCGGCGTCCGAGGCGGTGCCCACGCCGGCGTCCACCACGATGGGCACGCGGGCCTGTTCGATGATGAGGCGCAGGTTCCAGGGGTTCAGGATGCCCATGCCCGAGCCGATCAGCGAGGCCAGCGGCATCACCGCCACGGCGCCCAGGTCTTCCAGCATGCGGCACTGGATCGGGTCGTCGGTGCAATACACCATGACCTTGAAGCCTTCGTCGACCAGCGTCTTGGTGGCCTTGAGGGTTTCCGGCATGTTGGGGAACAGGGTGTGCGGGTCGCCCAGCACTTCCAGCTTGACCAGGTCGTGGCCGTCGAGCAGCTCGCGCGCCAGGCGCAGCGTGCGCACGGCGTCGTCGGCGCTGTAGCAGCCGGCGGTGTTGGGCAGCAGCGTGAATTTCGAGGGCGGGACGTAGTCCAGCAGGTTCGGTTCGCCGGCGTTCTGGCCGATGTTGGTGCGGCGGATCGCGACCGTGACGATCTCGGTGCCGCTGGCGTCCAGCGCCGCGCGGGTCTGTTCGAAGTCTTTGTATTTGCCGGTGCCGACGAGCAGGCGCGACGAATAGGCGCGGCCGGCGATGGTGAGGGTGTCTTGAGTGGTCATGGCGGAGCTTCAAAGAGCGGGCGCGCACGATGCGGGGCCCGCGGGGACTGGCATATCGTTGCCGAATGATAAAGCACGAAGCGCCCGCCGGCGGCGCGCCGCCGTTCCACTATTTGGCGATCGCGGCGCGGCCCGCTCAGCGGCGCAGCCGGTCCAGGTCGGCGCACAGGGTTTCGGCGGCGTCCAGCAGGCGCGGGCCGGGGCGGTACAGCGCGTCGGCGTCGATGCCGTAGACGTGGCCCTGGCGGGCGGCGGGCAGGCCCAGCGCCTGCCAGGCGGCGAGATTGCGCGCGGTGTCCTGCGGCCCGGCGACGCCGGCCAGCACGGCCTCGGGCCGGGCCGCCAGCACGCTTTCCAGCGTGACCTGCGGGGCCACCACGGGCGCCTGGCCGAAGACGTTGACGCCGCCGCAGGCGCGCAGCGCGTCGCTGACGATGCTGGCGTCGTTCAGGGTGTAGATCGGTTCCAGGCCGGCCTGCACGAACACGCGCACCGGCCGGCGCCCGGCGTAGCGCGCCTTCAGGGCGTCGAGCCGAGCGCGCAGCGCGTCGGCGGCCGGCCGCGCGCGGGCTTCGGTGCCGAACAGCACGCCCATGCGCTCGACCGCGCCGGGGATGGCGTCCAGGCGCTGCGGATCGCTGTAGAAGACCGGCACGCCCAGCTTGTCCATGACCCGCGCCAGCGGCTCGGCGGCGGCCGTCTGCCAGGCGATCAGCAGGTCGGGGCGGGCGGCCGCCACCCGTTCGGGATCGGGTTGGGTGCCGTCGCCGATCACCGGCAGCGCGCGGGCGGCTGGCGGATAGTCGCTGCCGCGGATGGTGGCGGCGATGTAGTCGCCCGCGCCCGCCGCGTACACCAGCTCGGTGGCGTGCGGGGCCAGCGTGACGGCGCGCCGCGCCGGCGCGGACAACGCCACCTCGCGGCCGCGGTCGTCGGTGACCTGGATCGGCGCGCCGCCCCGCGCCAGGACGGGCGCGGCGCCCAGCGCCAGGATCAGCGCCAGGCCTGCGGCGATGCGGACGCGCTTTGCTGTCATGCCAGGGCCTCGGTGGTACCGGGAGCCGGCCTCAGTAGCGCAGCGTGAGCGACGCGTAGAAGTTGCGGCCCGGGGCGGGGTACAGGCTGTAGTTGGCGACCGGGCCCAGCATCTCGAACGAGGCGTTGCCGCCGCGGATGCCGTAGGTGGCGTATTCGCGGTCGAAGATGTTGTTCACGCCGATGGCGCCTTCGATGTTGCGGGTGAATTTATACGCCAGCTTGGTATTGAACAGCACGTAGGCGTCGAGCTGCTTGCCGAACTGGTTGGCCTGGTCGTTGTCCATGCGCGACTTGCCCACGTATTGCGCGGTCACGTTCCACAGGAAGGCGTCGGTCGGGCGCCAGGTGACGCCGGCGTTGGCCAGCCACTTCGGGGCCAGCGGCACGGTCTTGCCGGACAGGTCCACGCCGGCGTAGGTGCCGGAGCGGAATTGCGCTTCCATCCAGGTCACGTTGGCGTCCAGCGCCAGGCTGCTGGTCAGCGCCGTATGGCCTTCCAGTTCGACGCCCTGGCGCCGGGTCGGGTCCAGGTTGGTGTTGGCGCCGGTGCCGGGGCCCCAGATGCCGTCGGCCAGCGGGTTGTACTGGATTTCGTTGGTCAGGTCGGAACGGAAGTACGACAGGCGGGCGCTGCTGCGGGCGTCCTGCCAGGTGATGCCGATTTCCTTGTCCGTCGAGGTCTGCGCCGCCAGCGGGCTTTGCACCGACAGCAGTTCGTCGGCGTTGGGCAGGCGGAAGCTGCGGCCGATCTTGCCGTAGACGCCGAAGCCGGCGGCCAGGTCCTGGCGCACGCCCAGCTGCCAGGCGGTGAGGTGGTTGCTGCGGTCGGAGGCCGTGCCGGTGCCGCTGATCACGTCCAGATCGTCGGACGCGTACTGGCGGCGCACGCCGGCGGTCACGTAGGTGCTGTCGGTGGCGCGGATCTGGCCTTCGGCGAACAGGCCGTACTGGTGCTGGCGGGATCGCCACTTCGACGGTTCGAAGTCGTAGTAGGCGTTCTGATTGGCCGTGGTCTTGGCTTCCTGCGCGTCGGCGCCGAAGACCAGGCTGTGGCCGCCCGAGATCGGCAGCTGGTAGCGCACGCTGGCGATGTTCTCTTCCAGCTTCTGGTCGCGCAGGATGTCGCCGAAGCCGTCGTAGGTCAGGCCGTCGAGCTTCTTTTCGCGGGTCGACAGGTCGGCGTACAGCGTGCCGGCGCCGATCCGCTGCTCGGCCTGCAGGCCGAAGGTGGTGGTCGTGGTGTCGACGTAGTCGACGTCGTTCTTGGCGCCGCGGCGGTCGTCCTGGTATTCGTTGACGCCGGTGGTCGGGTTGATGGTGCGCGGGCCGGGCAGCTCCAGCTTCTGGCTGGTGGTGCGTCCGTACAGGCGCAGCGAACCGCCGTCGTGGCGCAGCGTGATGCCGCCGCCGCCGCCTTCGCGGCGTTCGCCGCTGTGGTCGCGGTAGCCGTCGGTGTGCAGCGACTGCATATAGGCGTCGACGCCGACCTTCTCGTTGTTCAGGGCCACGGCGGCGTCGTACTGGCGCAGGCCGTAGCTGCCGAGGGTGGCGGTGGCGCGGGCCGTCACCGGCTCCGCGGCGAAGTCCTTGCGGGTGATGATGTTGATCACGCCGCCGGTGGTGCCGCCGCCGTACTGGACCGAGCCGCTGCCGCGCACGATCTCGATGCGCTCGACCTGGTCCAGCGGCACCACGCCCAGGCTGGGCGCGGACAGGTCGTTGGTGTTCTGCTTGACCCCGTCGATCAGGATCAGGGTGTTGCTGGCGCCGGTGATGCCGAAGCCGCGCAGGTCCACGATGGCGTTGTCGCTCGATCCCGTGGTGTTGAGCAGATGGATGCCCGCCTGCGTCGACAGCAGGTCCTGCATGGTGCGGGCGCTGCTGGCCTCGATGTCGCGGGCGCTGATGACCGAGATCGACACCGGCAGCGTGCGGCCGTCGGTCGGCACGCGCTGGGCGGTGACGGTGACCGGGTCGAGTTCGGGGGCGGAGGCGTCGGTTTGCTGGGCGGCGGCGATGGCCGGAGCGGAACAGAGCAGGGCGCCGGCGTAACGCCGGATGGAGCGGGCTTTCATCTACGTAACCTCGATACGGCCCGCGACCCCGCAGGCCATGCACGATGGGAGGACGGGAACGTCCTGACTGGCGAACAGGCCGGTATCGGGCTGCCATGGCGCGGCGCGCGCATGGGGACCGTTGCGGGGGCAGCACAGGCTGGAGCCGGGGGCGGGCCTGGGCCTGCCGTCCTGCGGACATCTTCCTGTTTCCCGTTTACCTTTCGCACGCGGCCTGCAAGTGTTGCGTTCCTGCAGGCGCATTGCGCCGAAAGCACCGGTTCGGGGCGGAAACTGTATCACCGGCGGGCGCGGGCCAGCCCATTTTGTTACGATCAAGACTTGTTTTTTCGGCGTTTTTCGCTTTTTAGCCACACCGCGCCGTCGTCGCCACCCACTCCATCCGGACCTGCCCGTGTCGTATCCCCGCCTGCCATACCCGCCCGAAGCCTATACCCAGGGCGGCGATTTCGCCCGCCTGCTGGGCCAGCGCATCCTGATCCTGGATGGCGCCATGGGCACCATGATCCAGCGCTACAAGCTGGGCGAAGCGGATTTCCGCGGCGAGCGCTTCAAGGACCACGGCAAGGACCTCAAGGGCGACAACGAACTGCTGTCGCTGGTGCGCCCCGACGTGATCGCCGAGATCCACCGCCAGTACCTGGAGGCCGGGGCCGACGTCATCGAGACCAACACGTTCGGCGCCACCTCCATCGCCCAGGGCGACTACGACCTGCCGGGCCTGGCCTATGAGCTGAACCTGGAATCGGCAAAACTGGCGCGCGCGGCCTGTGACGCCTACAGCACGCCGGACAAGCCGCGTTTCGTGGCCGGCGCGCTGGGTCCGCAGCCCAAGACCGCCTCGATCTCGCCCGATGTGAACGATCCGGGCGCGCGCAACGTCACCTTCGACGAGCTGCGCACCGCCTATGTCGAACAGCTCAACGGGCTGCTCGACGGCGGCATCGACATCGTCCTGATCGAAACCATTTTCGACACCCTCAACGCCAAGGCGGCCATCTACGCCACCGAGCAGGTGTTCGAGGAGCGCGGCATCCGCCTGCCCGTGATGATCTCCGGCACGGTGACCGACGCCTCCGGGCGCATTCTGTCGGGCCAGACCGTGGAGGCCTTCTGGAACTCGGTGCGCCACGCGCGGCCCATCACCATCGGCCTGAACTGCGCGCTGGGCGCGGCGCTGATGCGGCCCTACGTGGCCGAGCTGTCCAAGATCTGCGACACCTACGTCTGCGTCTATCCCAACGCCGGCCTGCCCAACCCCATGGCCGAGACCGGCTTCGACGAAACCCCGGCCGACACCTCGGCGCTGCTGGAGGAGTTCGCGCGCGCCGGGCTGGTGAACATGTCCGGCGGCTGTTGCGGCACCACGCCCGACCACATCCGCGCCATCGCCGGGAAGGTCGCCGCGCTGACGCCGCGCGCCGTGCCCGACATTCCGGTCAAGACGCGCCTGTCGGGCCTGGAACCCTTGAACATCGACGAAGAGACGCTGTTCGTCAACGTCGGCGAGCGCACCAACGTCACCGGCAGCAAAATGTTCGCCCGCCTGATCCGCGAAGAGAAATACGACGAGGCGCTGGCGGTGGCCCGCCAGCAGGTCGAGAACGGCGCGCAGATCATCGACATCAACATGGACGAGGCCATGCTGGATTCGGTGGCCTGCATGCACCGCTTCCTGAACCTGATCGCCTCCGAACCGGACATCGCGCGCGTGCCGATCATGATCGACAGCTCCAAGTGGGAAGTCATCGAGGCCGGCCTGAAGTGCGTGCAGGGCAAGCCGGTGGTGAACTCGATATCCATGAAGGAAGGCCTGGACAGCTTCCGCGAGCACGCGCGCCTGTGCCGGCGCTACGGCGCCGCGGTGGTGGTGATGGCCTTCGACGAGCAGGGCCAGGCCGACACGCTGGAACGGCGCAAGGAAATCTGCGGCCGCGCCTACAAGATCCTGGTCGAGGAAGAGGGCTTCCCGCCCGAGGACATCATTTTCGATCCGAACGTGTTCGCCGTCGCCACCGGCATCGACGAGCACAACCATTACGCGATGGACTTCATCGAAGGCACGCGCTGGATCCGCGAGAACCTGCCGCACGCCCGCATTTCGGGCGGCGTGTCCAACGTGAGCTTCTCGTTCCGCGGCAACGAGCCCATGCGCGAGGCCATCCACACCGTGTTCCTGTACTACGCGGTGCGCGAAGGCATGACCATGGGCATCGTCAACGCCGGCCAGCTCGGCGTGTACGCGGACCTGGAGCCCAAGCTGCGCGACCTGGTCGAGGACGTGATCCTGGACCGGCCCGAGCCCGTGGGCAAGACCGAGGCCGACGACGAGCGCACGCCCACCGAGCGCCTGGTGCAGTTCGCCGACAGCGTCAAGGGCGCCGGGGCCAAGAAGGAAGAGGACCTGAGCTGGCGCAATGCGGAGGTCGAGCAGCGCCTGTCGCACGCGCTGGTGCACGGCATCACGGCCTTCATCGTGGAAGACACGGAAGAAGTGCGCCAGAAGATCGCCGCGCGCGGCGGCCGTCCGATCGAAGTGATCGAGGGCCCGCTGATGGACGGCATGAACGTCGTGGGCGACCTGTTCGGCGCGGGCAAGATGTTCCTGCCGCAGGTGGTCAAGTCGGCCCGCGTCATGAAGCAGGCCGTGGCGCACCTGATTCCCTTCATCGAGGAAGAAAAGCGCCAGATCGCGGCGGCCGGCGGCGACGTGCGCGCCAAGGGCAAGATCGTCATCGCCACCGTCAAGGGCGACGTGCACGACATCGGCAAGAACATCGTGTCGGTGGTCCTGCAATGCAATAACTTCGAGGTCGTGAACATGGGCGTGATGGTGCCCTGCGCGCAGATCCTGGAGAAGGCCAAGGAAGAAAACGCCGACATCGTCGGCCTGTCCGGCCTGATCACGCCCAGCCTCGAGGAAATGGCCTACGTCGCCTCGGAAATGCAGCGCGACGAATACTTCCGCAGCCGCAAGATCCCGCTGATGATAGGCGGGGCCACCACCAGCCGCGTGCATACCGCCGTGAAGATCGCGCCCAACTACGAAGGCCCGGTCATCTACGTGCCGGACGCCAGCCGCTCGGTCGGCGTGGCCACCAGCCTGATGTCCGACCAGTCGGAAGCCTACCTGGCCGAGCTGGCCCAGGAATACGAAGACGTGCGCCGCCGCCACGCCAACCGCAAGGCCACGCCCATCCTGCCGCTGGCCGAGGCGCGCGCCTCGCGCCCGCAGATCGACTGGGACGCCTACACGCCGCCGCGTCCGAAATTCATCGGCCGGCGCAGCTTCAAGAGCTACGACCTGGCCGAGATCGCGAAGTACGTGGACTGGGGCCCGTTCTTCCAGACCTGGAGCCTGTTCGGCCCGTTCCCGGCGATCCTGGACGACAAGGTCGTGGGCGAGCAGGCGCGCAAGGTCTACGCCGACGGCCAGGCCATGATGAAGCGCATCGTCGAAGGCCGCTGGCTGACCGCCAACGGCGTGGTCGGCTTCTACCCGGCCAACAGCGTCAACGACGAGGACATCGAGGTCTACAAGGACGAAACCCGCAGCGAAGTGCTGTTCACCTACCGCAACCTGCGCCAGCAGGGCGCCAAGCGCGAGGGCGTGAGCAACAAGTCGCTGTCGGACTTCATCGCGCCCAGGTCCAGCGGCAAGCTCGACTACATCGGCATGTTCGCCGTGACCGCCGGCCTGGGCATCGAGAAGAAGGAAGCCGAATTCGAGAAGGCGCTGGACGACTACTCCAGCATCATGCTGAAGTCCCTGGCCGACCGCCTGGCCGAAGCCTTCGCCGAATGCCTGCACGCCCGCGTGCGCCAGGACCTGTGGGGCTACGCGCCCGACGAGGCCCTGACCAACGAGGACATGATCGCCGAGAAATACGTGGGCATCCGACCCGCGCCCGGCTACCCCGCCTGCCCGGAGCACGTGGTCAAGACCGACCTGTTCCGCGTGCTCGACGGCGCCGACATCGGCATGACGCTGACCGACAGCTACGCCATGTATCCGGCCTCCAGCGTGTCCGGTTTCTACTTCAGCCACCCGCAGTCGCAGTACTTCAACGTGGGCGTGATCGGCGAGGACCAGTTGCAGGATTACGCGGCGCGCAGCGGGCGCAGCATCGAAGACCTGAAACGGACGCTGGCGCCGAACCTGGGGTGAGGGTTTGGGGCCGGCGCGGTCAGCGCGCAGGCCCCGCCAGCCTTCCCAACACCGCCTCCAGCGTCATCCCGATCGCCAATATCTTGCGATCCTCGCCCGGCAGCCCGTCGATCTCCAGCCCCACCGGCAGGCCCTGCGCCGACAGGCCCGCCGGCACGCTCAGTCCGGGCAGGCCGGCGTTGCTGCCGGGGTCCACGTTGCGCGCCAGCCGGCTGAAGTTCTCCAGGCTGCTGGCCTCGGGCGTGGCGGCCATGGGCAGCACGGGCGAAGTCGGAAACAGCAGCGCGTCCAGCGCGTGCTGCTGGAACGCGCGGCGGTAGACCTCGATGAGTTCGCCGCGGTGCACGGCCATGGCGCGTTCGTACAGCGGCTGCAGCGGCAGCATCTCGCCGGCGGGCGTGGGCAGCACGCCGGGCATGACCAGGCCGTCGAAGATGGCCTTGACGTCGGGGCTGGCGATCTGCGCCACCACCTGCTCCATGCTCAGGCCCGTGCCATAACGCCGCAGGTAGTCCGCCAGGTCCGTTTTCTGTTCGTACAGGCACACCGGCATGCCGACCGCGGCGTTGCTTTCCTGCAGGCCCGGCATGTCCAGCTCCACCAGCTGCGCGCCGGCGGCGCGCAGCCGGGCCAGGGCGGCGTCCATGACCGCCTGCACCGGCGGCTCCAGGTCTTTCCAGAAATACGCGCACAGGCCCAGCCGCAGCCCGGCGGCGGGCGGCGCGGCCAGCGGCCGGTCGTCGCCGGCCAGCACCGCGTCCAGCAGCGCCACGTCTTCCATGCTGTTGGCGATAGGCCCCGGCGTGTCGCGGGTGTGCGAGATCGGCGTGATGCCGGCGCCGTCGTAGCGTTCCACCGTGGGCCGGAACCCGACGGCGCCGTTGAGCGCGGCCGGCAGCCGTACCGAGGCCCCGGTGTCGGTGCCCAGGGCCGCCGGCGCCAGGCGCGCGCCGACCGCCGCGCCGCTGCCCGAGGACGAACCGCCGGCGATGCGGCCGGCGTCGTAGGCGTTGCGCGTGCCTGCGCCGTGCGCGCCGGGAAACGCGGGGTTGTAGCCCGAGACCCCGAACGCCAGCTCGTGCATATGCGTCTTGCCGACGATCACCGCGCCGGCCTCGCGCAGCCGGCGCACCACCGGCGCGTCCTCGGCCGGGCGGAAATCCTTGAGCGCGGGCGTGCCCGCCGTATTGGGCAGGCCGGCGACGTGGATGTTGTCCTTGATGGCGATGGGCACCCCGTCCAGCGGGCCGGCGCTCCGGCCAGCCCGGGCGCGCGCCGCGTCGCGGGCCGCGGCCTGGGCCAGCGCGCCTTCGCGGTCCACGGTGATGAAAGCGTTCAGGTCCTGGCGGGCGGCGATGCGGTCCAGGCAGGACTGGGTCAGCGCCACGCTGGTCAGGGCGCCCTGGCGGATCAGCGCCGCGGCCTGCGCAACGGTCAGGTCGGGCGAGGGCTGTCTGGAGGAGTCGGTCATGGGGCTTCCTTGCGGCACGGATTGAAAGGTCATCCGTATCTATACAAGGTCGG
Source organism: Achromobacter sp. SX5 (assembly GCF_056711425.1). Taxonomy (NCBI): domain Bacteria; kingdom Pseudomonadati; phylum Pseudomonadota; class Betaproteobacteria; order Burkholderiales; family Alcaligenaceae; genus Achromobacter; species Achromobacter sp. SX5. The sequence goes on from NZ_CM160041.1 coordinate 469,447, forward strand.
CGCGGCGGCTGTCGAGTCCGCCGCGCGGCCGGCCCCGCTTCAGCCCGGTTTCTTCACCACGATGGTGGCGGTGTCGCTGGTGAAAGACCCGTCTTCCTGCACCTCGTAGTGCGTGCGCACCACGTCCGGCGCGATGCCGAACATGTGGCGCAGCGCCGCCACCAGCGTGTTCGGCGTGCGCATGCGCGCCACCCAGGACTGGAATTCCAGCGGCAGGCGGCGCGGCGTCAGGCCCTGCAGCGTGAAGCCGGCTTCGGTCAGCATGCGGGTCCACTCGGCCACCGAGTAATCGCGCACGTGCGAGGTGTCGCGCAGCACCTCGATGGTCTGCAGCCAGGTGTCGAGCAGCGGCTCGCCCGGCGAGACCACGTCGGCGAACACGGCGGTGCCGCCGGGCTTGAGCACGCGCAGCGCCTCGCGCAGGCCGCGTCCGGCGTCCTGCCAGTGGTGGGTGGAATAGCGCGACATCACCAGGTCGAACTCGCCGTCGCCGAAGGGCAAATGCTCGGCCTTGCCCTGACAGGTGGCGAGATTGGCCAGCCCGCGTTTGGCGGCTTCGCCGGCGACCACGTCCAGCATCTGCTGCGACAGGTCGTAGGCGGTGACGTGGGCGACCCGCGGCGCGACGTGAAAGCTCACGTGGCCGCCGCCGCAGCCCAGGTCCAGCAGCCGGGCGCCGGGGTGGCGGGCGGCGATCTCGGCCATCTGCAGCAGGTCCTCGCCCTGGGCGTGAACGGCGCTGGTGAGGTAGGCGGCGGCGCGGGGGCTGAACTGGCGGTCGACGGCGGCGTCGTGCGTGCTGGCGGTCATGGGCGTCCTTGGTGGGAAATGGGGTGCAGGCGCTAAGATAGGCGCGCTCCCATACACGTACAAGTCCATTGCTGATCCTGGTATGACTACTTCCCCCCAGGCCGGAACCGCCGGCCATGAAGGTTCCCGCGTGCGCCGCCAGGCGCTGGGTGAGTTCGTGCGCAGCGCCCGCTCGCGCATCACGCCGCAGATGGCCGGCCTGCCCGAAGGCATGCGCCGCCGCACGCCCGGCCTGCGGCGCGAAGAGGTCGCCCAGCTGTGCGGCATCAGCGTGACCTGGTACACCTGGATCGAGCAGGGCCGGGAGGTCTCGGTATCGCCCTCGGTCTGGTCGCGCATCGCCGGCGTGCTGCAGCTGGCGCGCGCCGAGCGCGCCTACCTGTTCGACCTGGCCGACTGCGCCGACCCCCAGCACGCGCGCGACGACGGCGGCGTGCCCGGGCCTTTGCAGGAATGCGTCAACGCCATCAACGCGCCGGCCTATGTGCTGGACCGCGCCTGGAACGTGCTGGCCTACAACGAGCCGCTGCGCGACCTGTTCGACGACTGGCCGCGGCGCGACGCCGAACCCAATCTGCTGCGCTACATCTTCCTGGACCCGGCCGCGCGCGAACTGGTGGTGGACTGGGACCAGCGCGCCCGGCGCGTTGTGGCCGAATTCCGCGCCGACGCGGGCGCGCACCTGGACGAGCCGGTGGTGCTGGGGCTGCTGGACGAACTGGGCCGGCAAAGCCCGGTGTTCGCGCACTGGTGGACGCGCCACGCGGTGGTCGAGCGCGAAGGGGGGCTGCGCGAATTCCAGCACCCGCGGCGCGGCAAGCTGGCCTACCAGCAGATCACGTTCCGCCTGGCCACGCACCCGGACCTGAAGCTGGTGATGTTACTGGGGGGAGGGGCGGCTGATGTTGCCTGATGGGTTTCGCGCACCCATCCTACGTGCCAGGGTCCCCATGCGTAGGATGGGTGCAGCGCGAGATTTTTTGCACAAGAACCCAGACATCAAGCGCGCGTAACCCATCTGGACCGCGCTACCCATCCCTGAACAACCCCTCCTGCATCCCCGCCTCCACCAGCCCCAGCAACAGCTTCTTCACCGGCGCCGGCAAGGCCACTGTGGCCAGCTGATCCGCGGGCACCCAGCGTTGCGGCGCGGCGTCTTCGCGGATGCCGGCCGCGCGCACCGGCACCAGCCACGGCTTGATATGCAGGCGGTAGTGCGTGAACGTATGGGCGAACGCCGCCAGCTCGAAGCGTTCTTCCGGCTCCAGGCCCAGCGCGCGCGAGGCGCTGTCGGGGTCTTGCGCGGCGTCGAATTCGGGCAGGCTCCACAGCCCGCCCCAGATGCCCGGCTCGGGCCGCTGCTGCAGCAGGAATGCGCCCTGGTGGCGCAGCACCAGCATACAGGTCTCGCGTTCGGGAATGGCCTTGCGCGCCTTGGGCGTGGGCAGTTCGGCCTGGCGGCCTTCGCGCCGGGCCACGCAGCTGTCGGCCACCGGACACTTGTCGCAGGCCGGCTTGCCGCGGGTGCAGAGCGTGGCGCCCAGGTCCATCAGTCCTTGCGTGTAGGCGGCCATGTCCAGGTCGGGCGCGGCCTCGACCTGGGCCTCGGCCAGCGCCCACAGGCGCTGCTCGATTTCGCGCCGCGCCGGATCGCCGGCGATGCCGAAGTGGCGGGTGAATACGCGCTTGACGTTGCCGTCCAGGATGGGCGAGCGCTCGCCGTAGGCGAACGCCGCGATCGCCGCGGCGGTGGAGCGGCCGATGCCCGGCAGCGTGGCGATGCCTTCGGCGGTGGGCGGAAAGCGGCCGTTCCAGTCGCGCACGATTTCCTGCGCGCAGCGATGCAGATTGCGGGCGCGGGCGTAATAACCCAGCCCGGCCCAGTAAGGCATCACGTCTTCCTGGGCGGCCGCGGCCAGCGCCGCCACGTCCGGAAAGCGCTGCAGGAAGCGCTCGTAATACGGGATCACGGTGGCGACCTGGGTCTGCTGCAGCATGATCTCTGACAGCCAGATGCGATAAGGGTCGCGCGTGTTCTGCCAGGGCAGATCATGGCGGCCATGCCGGCGTTGCCAGGCGACGATACGTGAGGCGAAGTCCATGGCGGCAATTATCGCATCGCCCTATTGCCGGGGGTGGGGGGAGCGGTTACAACCGGGAAGGGAATGCCGGACTTCACTGCTCACGGAGTGGACATGAATGCCCCTGTTTCGCCTGACCTGCGCGCGGCGCTTGAATCGGTCCAGTTGGACGACAAGTACATCCTGGAGTCCGGGCGTGCCTGGATGAGCGGTATCCATGCCCTGGTGCGCCTGCCCATGATGCAGCGCATGCGCGACCAGCAGGCGGGGCTGAACACGGCGGGCTTCGTGTCCGGCTACCGCGGCTCGCCGCTGGGCGGGGTGGACCAGAACATGTGGAAGGCGGCCGCGCACCTGAAGGCCCGCCACATCGAATTCCAGCCCGGCGTCAACGAAGACCTGGCGGCCACCGCCGTATGGGGCTCGCAGCAGGTCAACCTGTTTCCCGGCGCCAAATACGACGGCGTCTTCGGCATGTGGTACGGCAAGGGCCCCGGCGTGGATCGCTGCGGCGACGTGTTCAAGCACGCCAACGCGGCCGGCACCGCGCGCCACGGCGGCGTGCTGGTGGTGGCGGGCGACGACCACCCGGCCAAGTCCTCGACGCTGCCGCACCAGAGCGACCACATCCTCAAGGCCTGCATGATTCCGGTGCTGTTTCCGGCCAGCGTCCAGGAGGTGCTGGACTACGGCCTGCACGGCTGGGCGATGAGCCGCTACGCCGGCGTGTGGGTGGGCATGAAATGCATCACCGACATCGTCGAGGTCTCGGCCTCGGTGGACGTCGATCCGCAGCGCGTGCGGATCAGGCTGCCCGAGGATTTCCGGCTGCCGGCCGACGGCCTGAACATCCGGCTGGGCGACACGCCGCTGCAGCAGGAGGCGCGCCTGCTGGACTACAAGCTCTATGCCGCGCTGGCCTATGCGCGCGCCAACGGCCTGAACCGCGAACTCTGGGAGGTGCCGCAGCGCGACGCGCGCTTCGGCATCATGACCTCGGGCAAGGCCTACCTGGACACGCGCCAGGCGCTGTCCGACCTGGGCCTGACCGAAGACGCGTGCCGGCGTATCGGTCTGCGGCTCTTCAAGGTGGGCATGGTGTGGCCGCTGGAATCCACCGGTACGCAGCGTTTCGCCGAAGGCCTGGACGAGATCCTGGTGATCGAGGAAAAGCGCCAGGTGCTGGAATACCAGCTGAAGGAAGAGCTGTTCAGCTGGCTCGGCAGCGGCAAGAAGATTCCGCGCGTGGTGGGCAAGTTCGACGACAAGGACGGCGGCGAATGGTCGGTGCCGCAGGGCAACTGGCTGCTGCCGGCGCATTACGAGTTCTCGCCCGCCATGGTCGCGCGCGCCATCGCCTCGCGCCTGCTGCGCTTCGACCTGCCGGCGGACGTGCGCGCCGGCATCGAGGCGCGCCTGGCCTTCATCGCCGAGCGCGAGCGGGCGCTGGCGCGCCCGCGCGTGGTCGAGGAGCGCAAGCCCTGGTTCTGTTCGGGCTGTCCGCACAACACCTCGACCCGCCTGCCGGAAGGCTCGCGCGGGATGGCGGGCATAGGCTGCCACTACATGGTCAGATGGATGGGCCGCAGCACCGATGTGTTCACGCAGATGGGCGGCGAGGGCGTGCCCTGGGTGGGCCAGGCGCCGTTCACCGAAGAAAAGCACGTGTTCGCCAACCTGGGCGACGGCACGTATTTCCATTCCGGCCTGCTGGCGATACGCGCGGCGGTGGCGGCCAAGGCGCCCATCACCTACAAGATCCTGTTCAACGACGCCGTGGCCATGACCGGCGGGCAGCCTGTCGACGGCCCGCTCAGCGTGCCCATGATCAGTCGCCAGGTGGCGGCCGAGGGCATCGAGAAAATCGTGATCGTCACGGACGACACGGACAAGTATCGCGGCATGCAGGGCCTGGCGCCGGGCGCGCCGGTGCGCCACCGCGACGAGCTGGACGCCGTGATGCGCGAGCTGCGCGAGTATCCGGGCGTGTCGGTGCTGATCTACGACCAGACCTGTGCCACCGAGAAGCGCCGCCGCCGCAAGCGCAACGCCTATCCCGACCCGGCGCGCCGCGTCGTCATCAACGAGCGCGTGTGCGAAGGCTGCGGCGACTGTTCGCAGCAGTCGCACTGCCTGTCGGTGGAGCCGCTGGAAACCGAGTTCGGCCGCAAGCGCCGGATCAACCAGTCCAGCTGCAACAAGGATTTTTCCTGTCTGAAGGGCTTTTGTCCCAGCTTCGTGACGGTGGAGGGCGGCCGGCTGAAGCGGCCGCAGGCGCTGGCGCAGGACGGCGATATCGACGCCGGCATCGCGCCGCCCGCCGCGCATGCGCTCGATCGGCCATACGGCGTGTTCATCGCCGGCGTGGGCGGCACCGGCGTGGTCACCATCGGCCAGCTGCTGGGCATGGCGGCCCATATCGAGGGCAAGGGCTGTTCGGTGCTGGACATGGCCGGCCTGGCGCAAAAGGGCGGCGCGGTGTATTCGCACGTGGTGCTGGCGCGCACGCCGGACGATCTGCTCAACACGCGGGTCGCGATGGGCGAGGCCGACCTGCTGCTGGCCGGCGACCTGGTGGTGGCCACCAGCATGGAATCCATGGCGCGGCTGGCGCCGGGGCGCACGCGGGTGCTGCTCAACGGCGACACCGCGCCCACCGCGGCCTTCGTCGCCAATCCCGACTGGACGCTGCCGGGCGCCAACCTCACCGCCGACCTGCAGGCCGCCTGCGGCAAGGACAACCTCGACCGCGTGGACGCCGCCGCGCTGGCCGTGGGCCTGCTGGGCGACGCCATCTACGCCAATCCGCTGATGATGGGCTACGCCTACCAGAAGGGCTGGATACCGCTGTCGCGGGAAGCGCTGCTGCGGGCCATCGAACTCAACGGCCAGCAGGTGCCGAACAATATCGCGGCCTTCGCCTGGGGCCGGCGCGCGGCGCGCGATCCGGCGGGCGTGAACCGCCTGCTGGCCGAAGGCGGCGCGCGCCCGGCGCTGCCCGAAGGCATCATCGAACTGAAGCGCCCGCGCAAGGCCAGCCCCGTGGTGGAACTGAAAAAACCCGCCGACGAACTGGAGCGGCTGGTGGCGGTGCGCAAGGCCTTCCTGACCGACTACCAGCACGCGGCCTACGCCCGGCAGTACACGGATCTGGTGGACAAGGTGGCGCACGCCGAGCGCGAGGCCACCGGCACCAACCGGCTGGCGCTGGCGGTGGCGCGCGGCTATTTCAAGCTCATGGCCTACAAGGACGAGTACGAAGTGGCGCGGCTGTACACGGACGGCGAATTCCTCAAGCGCGTGGGCGAGCAGTTCGAAGGCGGCTGGAAGCTGCGCTTTCACCTGGCGCCGCCGCTGTTCGCGCGGCGCGACGCGGCCGGGCATCTGATCAAGCGCAGCTACGGCCCCGGCATGTTGCGGGTGTTCCGCCTGCTGGCCGCGATGCGCCGGCTGCGCGGGACCCGGTTCGATCCGTTCGGCTACACCGCCGAGCGCCGCGCCGAACGCGAGCTGATCCGCGAATACCGCGAGACGCTGACCGCCATCCTGGGCAAGCTCAATCGCGGCAACCTGGATCGCGCCGTGGCGCTGGCCAGCCTGCCGCTGGAGATCCGCGGCTACGGCCACGTGAAAGAGGCCGCGGCCGAGAAAGCCGCGGCCCGCAGGGAGGCCTTGCTGAAGGAGTTCAGCGCCACCGTGGTGCCCATCGGCGGCACGCGGGTGGCCTGAGCCCGTGCGCCTTAACCCGAGTTGCGCAGCCCGGCGGCGATGCCGTTGATGGTCAGGTGGATGGCGCGCTGCACCCGGATGTCGACCTCGGCGTCCGGGTGCTTCTGCGCGGCGCGGTGGCGGCGGATCACCTCGATCTGCAGGTAGTTCAGCGGGTCGATGTAGGCGAAGCGCTCGCGCAGCGAAGCCTGCAGCGTGGGGTTGTCGGCCAGCAGCTCGCGCCGGGTCAGCAGCTTGAGCATGGCCAGCGTGCGGCCATGCTCGGCGCTGATGGCGCCGAAGATGCGTTCGCGCCGGCCGCGCTGCGGCACCAGCTGCGCGTAGCGGGCCGCGATCGCCAGGTCGGACTTGGCCAGCACCATTTCCATGTTCGACAGCATGGTGCGAAACGCCGGCCAGTCCTGCGCCATTTCGCGCAGCTGCGCCAGGCGGCTGCGGCGCGAGCGCGGCGCGCCGGGAGCGCCGGTTTCCAGATAGGCCTCGATGGCCGAGCCCATGCCGTACCAGCCGGTGAGCATCAGGCGGCATTGCGCCCACGAGAAGCCCCAGGGGATGGCGCGCAGGTCGTCGATGCGCTGGCCCTTCTTGCGCGAGGCCGGGCGCGAGCCGATGTTCAGGCCCGCGATCTCGCTGACCGGCGTGGCGGCGAAGAAGTAATCGGCGAAACCCGGCGTTTCGTAGACCAGGCCGCGGTAGGTGCGCTGCGCGGTGTCCGACATGAACGACATGGCCGGGCCGTAGTGCGCCATGTGCGCGTCCTCGGCGCTGGTGGCCTCGGCGCGCGGCGCCAGGCTGGATTCCAGCGTGGCGGCGACCAGCAGTTCCAGGTGCCAGCGGCCGACTTCGGCGTCCTTGTACTTGCTCTGGATGACCTCGCCCTGTTCGGTCAGGCGGATCTGGCCGGCGACGGTGCCCGGCGGCTGCGCCAGGATGGCGTCGAAGCTGGAGCCGCCGCCGCGTCCCACCGAGCCGCCGCGGCCGTGGAACAGGCGCAGGCGCACGTTGCGCGCCGAGAACACCTCGACCAGCTCGCGCTCGGCCTGGTAGAGCGACCAGTTCGACGTCAGGAAGCCGCCGTCCTTGTTGCTGTCCGAGTAGCCCAGCATGACTTCCTGCGCGCCGTTCTGCGCCAGTTTCACGCGCTGGCGGATCTCGGGCAGGTCGAGCCAGGCCGCCATGATGGCCGCGCCGCGCTGCAGGTCGGGTATGGTCTCGAAGAGCGGCACCACCATCAGGCCGTCCTCGGGTTCGATGTCCTGGCCGGCCGGCGCGATCAGGCCGGCTTCCTTCTGCAGCACCATCACTTCGAGCAGGTCGCTCAGCGTTTCGGTGTGCGAAACAATGGTCTGGCGCACGGCCTGCTTGCCGTAGCGCGCCCGGCCGGCGGCGGCGGCGCGCAGCACGGCCAGCTCGCGCGTGGAGTCTTCGCTGTAGGCGATCCAGGGCGAGGCCAGCGGGCGCGCCTGCGCCAGTTCGGCGCGCAGCAGCGCCACGCGTTCGTCCTCGTCCAGCTTCAGGTAGTCCAGCGGCTTGCCGTCGCGCTGCGTGCCGGCGCGCGCGAACAGCTCGGCCAGCACGCGTTCGTGCACGTCGGAGCTCTGGCGCAGGTCCACCGTGGCCAGGTGGAAGCCGAAGACTTCCACGGCCTGCTGCAGGCCGGCCAGGCGCAGCTTGCCGATGGGCGCGCCGTGGTGGGCGGCCAGCGAGGCCGCGATCACGGCGAGGTCGGCGGACAGTTCCTGCGGCGTTTCATAGGCGGGCGCGGCCACGGTGCTGCGCCGCGCCAGGTCCTGGCCCGTCAGGCGCTGCGCGGTGGCGGCCAGCCGCGCGTACACGCCGATCAGCGCGCGGCGGTAGGGTTCGTCGCGGCGGTGCGGCGAGTCGTCGCCGCTGGCCTCGGCCAGCGCCAGCAGCTCGGCGTCGGCCGCGATCAGCAGCGTGGTGGCCGACAGTTCCGCGCCCAGCGCGTGCACTTCCTGCAGGTAATGCTCGAACAGCACGGTGGCCTGGCGCAGCAGCGCGCGCTCCAGCGTGCCGGCGTCCACGTTCGGATTGCCGTCGCGGTCGCCGCCGATCCAGCTGCCCATGCGCAGGAACGGCTCCAGCGGCGCGGGCGGGGCGGCGAAGGGCTTGGCCGGTTCGCGGTTCAGCAGCTTGGACAGGTCCGCGTACAGACGCGGGATGACCTGCAGGAAGGTGCTGCGGTAGTACGACAGCGCGTTCTCGATTTCGTCGGCGACCGTCAGCCGCGTATAGCGCAACATGCGGGTCTGCCACAGCGTGGCCACGCGGCCCAGCAGCGCCGCGTCCAGGTCGGCGCGCTCTTCGGGGGTGAGCGTGCCGTCGCGCTGCGCCAGCGCGGCGGCGATTTCGCGATGCACGTCCAGCGTGCTCTTGCGCTGCACCTCGGTGGGGTGCGCCGTCAGCACCGGCATCACGCAGGCTTCGGCCAGCAGGCGGCGGATGCGCGCCGGGCTCACGCCCTGGCCGGCCAGCACCTGCACCGCTTCGCGCAGGCTGCCGCGCGCCGGCGCGTCGTCGGCGATGGCGCGGGCGCGCTGGCGGCGGTTCTGGTCGCGGTCTTCGGCGATGTTGTACAGGTGCAGGAAATAACTGAAGGCGCGCGCGACCGAGTTCGGGTCGCTGCCTTGCAGGCGCTTGACGCGCTGCTCCAGCAGCTTGCCGTCGGCGTCGTTGCCTTCGCGGCGGAACTTCACGGCCGTGCGGCGCAGGGTTTCGATCGTGTCGAAGACGCGCTTGCCTTCGCACTCCTCGATGACGGCTCCCAGTAATCGGCCTAACAGCCGGATGTCGTGACGCAAGGGTTCTGCTGAATCGGACTGCTGGCGGATGGCATTCATCGGGTAGGGATCCGTCGGGCTGCTGGAGGGAAAGGAGGGGGGAAAGCGGCGTTGCGGGTGAAACCAGAAAATGAAACCTCGTCGATTTTACGCAGGCTTTGCTTACGGCAAGCGCCCGCGGCTGCGTTAAAGTTCGCTAAGCGGAATCGATTTGCGGCAAAAGCCGCTGCGGTTCGTTAGTCATTCCCAAAGCCCCATTTCGTTTATGCAAAACCACCAACGTCGCGCGCTCGTCCTGTTTTCGGGCGGCCAGGATTCCACCACCTGCCTGGCCTGGGCGCTGGACCGCTATGCCCATGTGGAAACCGTGGCGTTCGATTACGGGCAGCGCCATCACATCGAGCTGTCGGCGCGCCTGAACGTGCTGCGCGAGATCCGCGAGAACTTTCCCGACTGGGCGCCGCGGCTGGGCGAGGACCATCTGCTGGACCTGAAGGTGCTGGGCCAGGTGGGCGACACGGCCATGACCAGCGACCGCGCCATCGAGATGCAGGCCAACGGCCTGCCCAACACCTTCGTGCCGGGGCGCAACCTGCTGTTCCTGACCCTGGCCGCCGCGCTGGGCTACCGGCGCCAGCTCGACGTGCTGGTCGGCGGCATGTGCGAAACGGATTTCTCCGGCTATCCCGATTGCCGCGACGACACCATCAAGGCGCAGCAGGTGGCGCTGGGCCTGGGCCTGGGTTCGCGGGTCACGATCGAGACGCCGCTGATGTGGATCGACAAGTCCGAGACCTGGGCGCTGGCGCACCAGCTGGGCGGCGACGCGCTGGTGGAGATCGTCGTCGAGCAAAGCCACACCTGCTACCTGGGCGAGCGCGGCGCGCGCCACGACTGGGGCTACGGCTGCGGCGACTGCCCGGCCTGCAAGCTGCGCAAGATCGGCTGGGAGAAATGGGTGGTGGCGTCCGCCGCCGAAGGCTGAACCCGGCGGCGCCCGGTCACGCGGCGGCCGCGCGCACCCGCCCGATGAACTTCCAGCGCAAGGCCAGCGCGGCCGCGCAGATGGCCGCGGCCAGGCCGACCGACATCGCCATCGCGCCGCGCGCGCCGTAGCCGGCGACCAGATAGGCGTAGGCCACCGGCGCGGTGGCCGTCAGCAGAAAGCTGGGAATGAGCAGCGCGCCCACCAAGCTGCCGTAGCTGCGGAAGTCGAACAGCGCCAGCGGCAGCGTGCCGCGCGTGATGGTCATCAGGCCGTTGCAGGCGCCATACAGCAGGGCGTAGGCCGCGCTGGCGTAGAGATTGCCGCCGGACAGCAGCGCCAGCAGAAAACACAGGGGCAGCATCGCGCCCACCGCCAGGGTCAGGGTCAGCGGATGCAGGCGCGAGCCCAGCGCCACGTCGGCCAGGCGCGCGGCGAACTGGCCCACGCCCCACAAGGCGGCCACGCTGACGGCCGCGGCCGCGGCCAGGCCCAGGCCGGACAGCAGCGCGATCAGATGCGCGGCGTTGCCGGCCGCCAGGAAGTTGGTCAGCATGGCGATGGTGGCGTACAGCACGCCCGCCATGCGGCGCTCGGCCGGGCTGCGCGTCAGGCCGGCGGCGGCGCGGTCTTTGGCGCCCGCGGGCGCGGCATAGCGCGTGCGCGGCAGCGCCAGGTACAGCGGCAGCGTGGCCAGGGCCAGCGCGCCGTAGGCCAGCACCGCGCCGCGCCAGCCCAGCCAGCCCGACAGCGCATGGCCCGCCGGCCACATCACGGTGGAGGCCAGGCCGCCGAACAGCGTGATCTGCGACATGGGCCGGCGCGCCGTGGGGCCGGCCGCCCGCGCCAGCGACGCGAACGCCGCGTCGTACAGGCACAGCCGCATGCCGACGCCCAGCACGATCCAGGCCAGGTAGTACAGCGCCAGGCCGTGCGCGGCCGCCAGCGCCGCGCAGCCCAGCGCGGCGATCACGGCGCCGGCAGGCATGACGCGGTGCCCGCCCCAGCGGTCGACGGCCATGCCGGCCAGCGGCGACAGCATCGCCATGGTCACGATGGCGGCCGAGAAGCCGCCGTAGACGACGGCGGCGCTCCAGCCCAGATCGGCCTGCATGGCCGGGCCCAGGGCGCCTATCAGGTAATACGTCACGCCCCAGCCGACCAGTTGCGTCAGGCCCAGGCAGACGATGGCGCGCGGCGCGATCACGGCCGCTGCGGCGGCGTCGCGTCGCCCTCGCCCAGCGCGCGCTGCATCAGCACGGTGTCGCGCCATTGCCCGTGCTTGTGGCCCACGGCGCGCAGCGTGCCGACCGGGTGGAAGCCCTGGCTGGCGTGCAGCGCGAGCGAGGCGGCGTTGCGGCTGTCGCCGACCACGGCCAGCATCTGGCGCCAGCCGCCGGCGGTGCAGCGGGCGATCAGTTCGGCCAGCAGCTTGCCGCCGATGCCCAGGCCGACGCGGCCTGCTTTCACGTAGACGGAATCCTCCACCGTGTGGCGGTAGGCCGGGCGCGGGCGGTAGGGCGTGGCGTAGGCGTAGCCCACGATCTCGCCGGCGATCTCGGCCACCAGGTGGGGCATGCCCTGTTCCAGCACCGCGGCGCGGCGCTGGCGCATTTCCTCGATGGACGGCGGCTCCAGCTCGAACGAAGCCGTGCCGTGCTGCACGTGATGGGCGTAGATGGCCTTGATGGCCGGCAGGTCGGCGGGCGCGCTGTCGCGGATGAGGACGGTGGCGGAGGTGGGCGGCATGGAAAGGGAAGGCTGGGGGTTCGAGCCGCCAGTGTCGCGCATGCCTGATCATTAATAAAGCTTTGGTCTATTATGATTTTTATAAGTAAAACTTTGGATGGCGGCGTATGCGAGGCCTCAACCTGGACCAGTTGCGCACCTTCGCGCTGGTGATCGAAACCGGCAGTTTTTCCGCCGCCGCCGAACGCAGCGGCGTGACCCAGCCCGCCGTCAGCCTGCAGATCCGCCAGCTGGAACGGCGCTTCGGCCTGAAGCTGGTCGAGCGCGTCGGCCGGCGCGCCGGGCCGACCGCGGCCGGCATGGAGCTGCTGGCGCACGTGCGCACCATCGACGCGGCGCTGGCCCAGGCCGAACTCGCCATGACGGCGCACGCCTCCCAGGTCGCCGGCCGCATCCGGCTGGGCACCGGGGCCACGGCCTGCACCTATCTGCTGCCGCCGCTGCTGGCCGATCTGCGGCGGCGCTTTCCGGCGCTGGACATCGTGGTCAGCACCGGCAACACGGCCGACATGCTGCGCGGCCTGGAGACCAACACGCTGGACATCGGGTTGGTGACGCTGCCGGCGCCGGGGCGCATGTTCCAGGTGACGCCGGTGCTGGAGGACGAGTTCGTGGCGATTTTTCCCGCCGGCGATCCGGCCATGATCCCGGCCGCCGCCACGCCGCAGGCGCTGGCGCGGCTGCCGCTGGTGTTGTTCGAGCCGGGCGCGCGCACCCGGCGGCTGGTGGACGACTGGTTCGAGGCCGCCGGCGTGGCCGCCAAGCCCGTGATGGAGCTGGGCAGCACCGAGGCCATGAAGGAGATCGTCGGCGCCGGCCTGGGCTGCGCCATCCTGCCCGGGCTGGCGGTGTCCGGCGCGGGCAGGCGCGCGGCGCTCGAAGTCCGGCCGCTGGCGCCGCGCCTGGCGCGCGGCCTGGCTATCGTGCTGCGCCGGGACAAGCCGCTGGGCCGGGGCCTGCGGCATCTGCAGGAGTCGCTGCTGGCGTTGCGTGGGTGAACGCGTAGGGGTGGAACACGTCCACCGGCAGCTGGTTGCAGGCCTCGACGCAGGCGCGCACCCCGGCCATGTCGGAGAAGTCCAGCCCGCTGCGCACGCCATGCAGGTCCAGGTTCATGGCCAGCGTCACCAGGTCCACGTTGCCGGTGCGTTCGCCGTTGCCGAACAGGCAGCCCTCGACCCGTTGCGCGCCGGCCAGCACCGCCAGTTCGGCCGAGGCCACGGCGGTGCCGCGGTCGTTGTGCGGGTGCACGCTGAGCACGATGCTGTCGCGGCGCGCCAGGTGGCGGTGCATCCATTCGATCTGGTCGGCGTAGACGTTGGCCGTGGTGCATTCCACCGTGGACGGCAGGTTGACGATCATCTTGTGTTCGGGCGTGGGGCCCCACTCGGCGCTGACCGCATCGCAGATCTCCAGCGCGAAATCCAGCTCGGCCAGGCTGAAGGTCTCGGGCGAATATTCGTAGATCCAATGGGTTTCGGGGCGGGCGTCGGCCAGCGCGCGGATCTGGCGAGTGCCGGCCAGCGCGATCTCCTTGATCTCGGCGCGGCTCATGCCGAACACGATGCGGCGCCATTGCGGCGCGATGGGCGCGTACAGGTGCACGATGGCGCGCCTGGCGCCGCGCAGCGAATCGAAGGTGCGCTCGATCAGGTCGGGGCGCGACTGGGTCAGCACCTCGATGGTGACGTCGTCGGGGATGCGGCGTTCCTCGATCAGCTGGCGCACGAAGTTGAAGTCGGTGTCCGAGGCCGACGGAAACGCCACTTCGATTTCCTTCAGGCCCACGGCCACCAGCTGTTCGAAGCAGCGCAGCTTGCGCGCCGCGTCCATCGGTTCGATCAGGGCCTGGTTGCCGTCGCGCATGTCGGTGCTCATCCAGACCGGCGGCGCCGTCAGGCGGCGCGACGGCCAGCGGCGTTCGGCGTAGTCGCGGGTGAAGGGCTGGACGGGGCGGTACTTGTGTTGGGGCTGTTCGAGCATGGAATCCTCCGGCCGCGGGCGCGGCGCATGTCGCGTGTAGGGATGCGAGGATGGTAGGTACACTGGGAAAGACCGTCTAACGCCACTCTGGCCATAACCATCGCAAAATAGACATGCCCCCGACCGCCCGCAAGCCCGCAGACCTGGACCTGTTTCCCTACGAGGCCTCGTCCCGCCCCGTGGCCGGCCTGGCCGTGGACTACGAGGACGGCCACCGCATCCGCCGCCACCGCCACCGCCGCGCGCAGCTGGTGTACGCGATTTCGGGCGTGATGGTGGTGGATACGCCGGCCGGGATCTGGGTGGTGCCGCCCACGCGCGGGGTCTGGGTGCCGGCCTGGATGCCGCACGGCATCCGCATGAGCGGCGAGCCGCGCATGCGCACCGTGTTCGTCGAGCCGGGCGCGGCCGCGCACCTGCCGCAGGCGTGCTGCGTGCTGTCGATCTCGCCGCTGCTGCGCGAACTGATGGCGGCGGCCGCCGAGGTGCCGCTGGACTGGGAGCCGGACACGCGCGACGGCCGCCTGATGATGCTGCTGCTCGACGAGCTGCGCCAGGAGCCGGTGTTGCCCCTGCACCTGCCGCAGCCGTCCGAGCCTCGGCTGGCGCGCATCTGCCGCGCCATCGTGCGCCACCCGGAGCGCCAGGACGGCGCGGCCGACTGGGCGCGCGAGCTGGGGGTGGACCCCAAGACCGTGCACCGCCTGTTCCTGCGGCACACGGGCATGACCTTCGGGCGCTGGCGCCAGCAGGCGCGCCTGCTGGCGGCGATGGAGCGGCTGGCCCGCGGCGAGCGCGTGCTGGAAGTGGCGCTGGACCTGGGCTACGAAAGCCCCAGCGCGTTCGCGGCCATGTTCCGCAAGGCCGTGGGCGAGCCGCCCAGCGCTTTCGCGGCGCGCAGAAAGCCGTCCGCCTGACGGCCGCGCGGGCCGCGCGGCGGCCCCGGCCGAGCGGGCGGGCCGGGAACCAGCGTATTATTTAACGTTTTGCCGCCTACGCTAACAGAACCCGCCAGAGACAAATCATGCCGCACTACCGTTCCCGCACCTCGACCCACGGCCGCAACATGGCCGGCGCCCGCGCCCTGTGGCGCGCCACCGGCATGAAGGACGGCGACTTCGGCAAGCCCATCATCGCCGTGGTGAATTCGTTCACCCAGTTCGTGCCGGGCCACGTGCACCTGCGCGACCTGGGCGCGCTGGTCGCCAAGGAAATCGAGGCCGCGGGCGGCGTCGCCAAGGAATTCAACACCATCGCCGTGGACGACGGCATCGCCATGGGCCACGGCGGCATGCTGTATTCGCTGCCCTCGCGCGAACTGATCGCCGACTCGGTCGAATACATGGTCAACGCGCATTGCGCCGACGCCATGGTCTGCATCTCCAACTGCGACAAGATCACCCCGGGAATGCTGATGGCCGCGATGCGCCTGAACATCCCGGTCGTGTTCGTGTCCGGCGGCCCGATGGAAGCGGGCAAGGTCAAGTCGCCCACCGACGGCAAGGTCGTCGCCAAGATCGACCTGATCGACGCCATGATCAAGGCGGCCGACCCCAACGTGTCGGACGCGGACGTGGCCGAAGTGGAACGCAGCGCCTGCCCGACCTGCGGCTCCTGTTCCGGCATGTTCACGGCCAACTCCATGAACTGCCTGACCGAGGCCATCGGCCTGGCGCTGCCGGGCAACGGCACCATCGTGGCCACGCACGCCTGGCGCCGCGGCCTGTTCGAGCAGGCCGGCCGTCTGATCGTGGACCTGTGCCGCCGCTATTACCAGGAAGAGGACGTCTCGGTCCTGCCGCGCAGCATCGCCACCAAGAGCGCGTTCCAGAACGCGATGGCGCTGGACGTGGCGATGGGCGGCTCCACCAATACGGTGCTGCACCTGCTGGCCGCGGCGCAGGAAGCCGGCGTGGACTTCACCATGGCCGACATCGACCGCATTTCGCGCAAGGTGCCGTGCCTGTGCAAGGCCGCGCCCGCGACCGACAAGTACCACATCGAGGACGTGCACCGCGCCGGCGGCATCCTGGGCATCCTGGGCGAGCTGGCGCGCGCCGACCTGCTGGACCTGTCCTGCGGCAACGTGCACAGCGGCACGCTGGGCGCAGCCATCGCCAAGTGGGACGTGAACGGCGGCGCGGGCGAAGAGGCGCAGAAGTTCTACCGCGCGGCGCCCGGCGGCATCCCGACCACGGTGGCGTTCAGCCAGGACGCGACGTTCCTGACGCTGGACCTCGACCGCAAGACGGGCTGCATCCGCAGCAAGGAAGACGCGTATTCCAAGGACGGCGGCCTGGCGGTGCTGTACGGCAATCTGGCCGAGAAGGGCTGCATCGTGAAGACGGCCGGCGTGGACGAGTCGCAATGGGTCTTCACCGGCCGGGCGCGCGTGTTCGAAAGCCAGGACGCGGCGGTCGAGGGCATTCTGGGCGACCAGGTGGTTCCGGGCGACGTGGTGGTGATCCGCTACGAAGGTCCGAAGGGCGGGCCGGGGATGCAGGAGATGCTGTATCCGACCTCGTATCTGAAGTCCAAGGGGCTGGGCAAGAGTTGCGCGCTGTTCACGGACGGGCGTTTCTCGGGCGGCTCTTCGGGGCTGGTGATCGGGCATGCTTCGCCGGAGGCGGCGGAAGGCGGCACGATCGGGCTGGTGGAAGAAGGCGACGTGATCGAGATCGATATTCCGAATCGCCGGATTCATCTGGCGGTGTCCGATGAAGCGCTGGCGCGCCGGCGGGCGGAGATGGACGCGCGGGTCGACGGGTGGGAGCCTGTGGGGCGGGAGCGCGTGGTTTCGCAGGCTTTGCAGGCTTATGCGGCGTTGGCGACTTCGGCGGATCGCGGGGCGGTTCGTGATCTGTCCCAGTTGAAGCAGAAAAAGTGATCTTCTGATCGTTGCTCTGGTTTCTTGATCTCGGCGCCATTTTTTGGCGCCGTTTTTTTATTTGGCGGGTGGTTCTTTATAGGTCGCCCGACGGCGTGGGTGGCGTGGCTGCTCGCGCCCACGATTGCGGTCCGGAGCGTTCGCTCCGGACTGCCCCTTCGTCATCCTCGTCCGCCTTCGGCTCCCTACGGATTCCCTCGGGCGCATCGAGGTTGCTCGCAGCCACGCCACCCACGCCGCCGGGCTGCCGCCGTCTTGGCTTGCCGCGCTGTTGGAGCCGGGTTCAGTGGCGATTCTTGCAATGCCCGCCGAGTTTGGCCGCCCGGGCGGCCAAACTCGGCATACAGGGTTTCCTGCGTCGTGACGGTGTGCGCTGGCGCGCTTGCGTAGGCTCACCGGCTTGTGTGGGGTGGTGATGGATGGCGCGCGGCAGGCGGTATTTTTCTTGGGGACGGTGTCTCGCGCGCGCCATCCATCCGGCGGCGGGGTTAAATTGGCGATTGTTCGATGGCGCGCAGCGCGATCGCCGGACGCAAGATACCGCGTATGCCCGAAGAGGCCGCCGTGCCGGGCGCGTAAGAATTCAACTACAAGCCTCCTTCAATGCCCACTCTCGAAAACCAAGGAGCCATCCTATGTCTCTGAATTCTGATGCTTTGCGGTTGTTTCTGGGCGTGGTGGATGCGGGTTCGCTGAGCGCGGCCGCGGAGGTGCTGGGGCATACGGCTTCGGGGGTCAGCCGCGGGTTGTCGCGGCTGGAAGAGGACCTGGGCGTCATGCTGCTGAACCGGACCACGCGGCGGATGGATCTGACCGAGGAGGGCAAGCATTTTCTTCCCAAGGCGCGGCAGATCGTGGCTTCGCTGGAGGAGGCCGAGGAATGCATGCGCAAGGTGCATCAGCGGCCTGCGGGGCGCTTGCGGGTGGATGCTTCGGTGCCGGTGATGCTGCATTGCGTGGTGCCGCATGTGGGGGATTTCCGGCGGGAATATCCGGGGATTTCGCTGGAGCTGACCAGCAATGACCGCATCGTGGACCTGATGGAGCATCGCACGGATGTGGCGTTGCGCATGGGGCCGTTGACCGATTCCTCGCTGCATGCGCGCACGCTGCGGCCGTCGCCGCGCTGGGTGATGGCCAGTCCGGATTACGTGGCGCGGCGCGGCGCGCCGGAGCGGGTGGAGGATCTGGCGGGGCATGAGGTGCTGGGGTTCACGCAGCCCGAGAGCCTGAACGTGTGGCCCTTGCGGCATGCGGGAGGCAACAGCTTTCTGGCGGTGCCCACGCTGGCGACTTCCAGCGGCGAGACGCAGCGGCAGCTGGCGTTGCGCGGCGTGGGCATCGCCTGTCTGTCGGACTTCGTCGTGCGCGACGACATCAAGGCCGGCAGGCTGCTGCGGTTGATGGAGTCGGAGTACTCCGACTATCTGCAGCCCATGCACGCGGTGTATCACCGCAACACGCAGCTGTCGCGGCGCATCGCGTGCTTTCTGGATTTCATCGCGGCGCGCCTGTGAGGCGCGCCGCCAGGGCCGTTCAGGCGTGCAGGGCGCGGCCGAAGGCCGCGAGCACCGATTCGTGCAGGGTTTCCGACAGGGTCGGGTGCGCGAACACGGCGTGCATTAGGTCTTCCTCGGTGGCCTCCAGCGCGGACGCCACGCCGTAGCCGGTGATCAGCTCGGACGCTTCGGGGTGGATGATGTGCGCGCCCAGCAGTTCGCCGGTGGCGGCGTCGAACACGGTCTTCACCAAACCCTGGTCTTCGCCCATGGCGATGGCCTTGCCGTTGCCGGCGAAGCTGAATCGGCCGACGCGGATGTCGCCGCCGTGCTGTCTGGCGTGTTCGCGGGCGCGCGCTTCGGTCATGCCGACGCTGGCCACCTGCGGGTAGGAATAGGTGCAGGCGGGGATGCGCAGCGCATCGAGGGGATGCGCGGGCTTGCCGGCGATGGCGTCCACGCACAGCACGGCTTCGTGGCTGGCCTTGTGGGCCAGCCACGGCGCGCCGGCCACGTCGCCGATGGCGTAGACGCCCGGCTCGTCGGTGCGGCACAGGGCGTCGGTGACGATGTGGGTTTTTTCCACCTTGACGCGGGTCTGCTCCAGGCCGAGGTTTTCCACGTTGCCCACGATGCCGGCGGCGACGATGACGCGCTCGGCCTCCAGTTCGCTTTGCCTGCCCTGCTGGTCCAGCGCCACCTTCACGCCAGAGGCCGTCGGCGAGGCGCTTTGCACGGCGCATTGCGTCAGCACGCGGATGCCCTGTTTTTCGAAGGCCTTGCGGGCCAGCTGCGAGATTTCGGCGTCTTCCTGCGGCAGGATTTCGGCCGTCATGTCGATCAGCGTGACCTCGGCGCCGACGGCGCGGTAGAAGCTGGCGAATTCCGCGCCGATGGCGCCCGCGCCCACCACCAATAGCGATTTCGGAATCTCGGCCGGCGTCAGGGCCTGGCGGTAGGCCCAGATGCGCTCGCCCAGGGGCAGCGCCGGCAGTTCGCGGGCGCGCGCGCCGGTGGCCAGGATAATGTGCGGGGCCGACAGCATGGCGCCGTTGTCCAGCGCCAGCCTGCCGGCGCCGGCCAGCCTGGCGCTGGCGGCGAACACGGTCACGCCGTTTTTCTTCATCAGGTGGGCCACGCCCTGGCCCAGCCGGTCCGCCACCTTGCGCGAGCGCGCCACCATGGCGGCGAGGTCCGGGCGGGCCTGGCCGGCGTCCGCCACGCCGTAGCGGGCGGCTTCGCGGCAGGCGCGCAGCACGGCGGCGCTGTGCAGCAGGGCCTTGGTGGGGATGCAGCCCCAGTTCAGGCAGATGCCGCCCAGTTCCGAACGCTCCACCAGGGCCACCGACATGCCCAGCTGCGCGCCGCGGATGGCGGCGACGTAGCCGCCGGGGCCGCCGCCCACCACGATGAGATCGAATGCAGTCTTGGTCATGGCGGGGCTCACAGCAGGATGCGCACGGGGTTTTCTAGCAGCTTGCGCAAGGCCGCCAGCCAGCGTGCGCCCACGGCGCCGTCCACCACCCGGTGGTCGGCCGACAGGGTCACGGTCATGACGGAGGCGACGGCCAGCGCGCCGTTCTCGTCCACCACCGGGCGGCGCTCGGCCGCGCCCACCGCCAGGATGGCGGCCTGCGGCGGGTTGATGATGGCCGCGAACTGGCCGATGCCGTACATGCCCAGGTTGCTCACCGTCAGCGAGCCGCCGGTGAATTCCTCGGGCTTCAGGCGGTTGACCTTGGCGCGGGCGGCCAGCTCGACGATTTCTCCGGCGATGGCCGACAGCGGCTTCACGTCGGCGTCGCGCACGATGGGCGTGACCAGTCCGCCGTCGGTGGCCACCGCCACCGAGATGTCGGCGCCGGCGTGGTATTCGACGGCATCCTCGTGCCAGCTGGCGTTGACCTCGGGCACTTCGCGCAGGGCCAGCGCGGCGGCGCGCACGATGAAGTCGTTGACCGACAGCTTCACCGCGCCGCCCTGGTTGGCCTGCGCGCGCAGCGCCAGCAGCGCGTCCATGCGGCAATCCACCGTCAGGTAGAAGTGCGGCACGTTCTGCTTGCTTTCGGTCAGGCGGCGGGCGATGGCGCGGCGCATGCCGGTGTGCGGCACGCGGCGCGCGGCGGGGCGGACGGCCAGCGGCGAGGGCGCGGCGGCGGGGGCGCGCTCGCGCGCCGCCTCCACGTCGCGGCGCACGATGCGCCCGCGCGGGCCGGTGCCGGCCACGCTTTGCAGATCGATCCGCCATTGCGCGGCCAGGCGGCGCGCCAGCGGGCTGGCGAACAGGCGCGCGGCCGGGGCCGGCGTTTCGGCGGCAGGCGCGGGCGCCGGCGCCGGCGCCGCGGTGGGGGCGGGCGCGGCGCTGGGGATCGCCGCCGCGCCGGCTTCGGCCAGGGCGCGGTCTATGCCCGATGCGTCCTCGCCCTGCGCCAGCAGCACGCCGATCACGGTATTGACCGGCACCGAGGCCGCGCCGGCCTGCACCACGATGCGGCCGAGCACGCCGGCATGCTCGGCGTTGATCTCGACGATGGCCTTCTCGGTTTCGATTTCCGCCAGCGCATCGCCCACGGCGACCGTGTCGCCTTCCTGCTTGAGCCACTGGTGCAGCGTGCCGCCCGAGGTGTCGGCCGCGACGGAGGGGAGTTTGATGAGGTGTGCCACGTTGTTCGTCCCGTTGTTCGTTCTATCGTTCGGCGCCGGCCAGATCGGGCCGGTAGGCGGCCGGATCGTCGTACTCCACCAGCTCCAGCACATTGCCTTCGGGATCGCGGAAGAACGCCAGCCAGGTGCCGGGGCGCACTTCCATCGGCGCCGGCGCGCTGTCGAAGGCCACGCCCCTGGCCTGCAGGCCGCGCACCACGCCGGGCAGGTCGCGCACGATGAAGGTCAGGTAGGTCGCGCCCTGGCGGTCCAGGATGGCGCCGCCGCGCGCGGCGGCTTGCGGCGCGGCGGCCGGCTGCAGCAGCTTGATGCGTTCGCCGTAGGAAGTCTGCAGGCGCGCCACCTCGTAGCCGTGCCGCGTCAGGCCGGTGGCCTGGGCCTTGTCGGCCGGCACGCTCACGCGGTTGACGAGCGTCAGCCCCATGATGTCGGTGTAGAAGGCCTGCAGCGCGTCCAGGTCGGCGCAGCAGATGCCGACTTCCATCGGCACGGTCATGCGCAGGGCGGCGCTCATGCTTTTTCTCCCAGGTCGGCCAGCACGTCCTGCAGGCCGGCCACGACTTCCTCGGTGTCGGCGAACGCCGCGCGTTCGAGCACCTTGGAGATGCTGGGCGAGGCCTCGCCGCCAGTCACGCGCTTGACCGGCTGGTCCAGCCAGTCGAAGTAGCGGCGCTGGATCTCGTCGGCCAGCATGGCGCCGTAGGAGGTGCCCCGGGCGCCCTGCTCCACGATCAGCACGTTGTTGGTTTTCCGGATGCTGGCGCCGATGGTGTCCCAGTCCAGGCTGGCGCGGTCCAGGGTGCGCAGGTCGATGACTTCGGCGTCCACGCCGGCGGCTTCGGCGGCCTTGAGCGCGCGGCCGACCATGGACAGATAGCTCAGGATGGTGACCTTGCCGCCGGCGCGGCGCACGCACGCCTTGCCGAACGGAATCGCGTAGTCCAGGTCGTCGGCCGGCACTTCGCCCGACGAGGCGTAGAGATCCACGTGCTCGATCACCAGCACCGGGTCCTTGGAGGCCAGCGCGGTGTTCATCAGGCCGATGTAGTCGAAGGGCGTGGACGGCGCGACGATGCGCCAGCCCGGCGCGGTGGCGAAGATGCCGGCCGGGTCCATCGAGTGCTGCGAGCCGTAGCCCGTGCCCATCGCGACCTTGGTGCGCAGCACGAAGGGCACGTCGATGTCGCCGCCGAACATATGGCGGGCCTTGCCGATCTGGTTGAAGATCTGGTCGGCCGCGACCCACATGAAGTCCGGGTACATGAATTCCACGACGGGCCGGTAGCGGCCGTCCATGGCCAGGCCGCCGCCCAGGCCGGCGAAGGCGTTTTCAGAAATGGGCGTGCCCAGCACGCGGTCGGGGTACTTGTCCTTCAGGCCGCGCGTGGCGCCGTTGGTGCCGCCCTTCAGGCGGTGCACGTCCTCGCCCAGCACCACCACGCCGCCGTCGGTCTCCATGCGGCGATCCAGCACGTCGGCCACGGCGTCGACGAATTTGCGCTCGACGCGCCGGCCGGCGTGGTCGGCGGCTTCCTGGTAGCGCAGGCCGGCCAGCTCGGAGCCATCGCCGCGCAGGCCCACGTCGCGGAAATCCGGGCTGGGCCAGAGGTCGGCGCGCACGCGGCGCTTGCCGCCCTCGGCGGCTTCGGTCAGGCGGCCGGCCACCGCTTTCATGGTGTCCTTGCAGCGCTGGCGCAGCGCGTCGACCTCGGCCTGCGAAATCAGGCCGCGGCCGATCATCTCGGCGGCGACGCGGTCCAGCGGATCGCGGCCGCGCCATTGCGCTTCCTCGTCCTTGCTGCGATAGCCGAAGGCGCTGCCGGGGAAGGGGCCGTTCTGGTGGAAGTAGCGGTACACGTCCACTTCGACGATGGTGGGGCCGTTGCCGGCGCGCATGTGGGCCACGGCTTCGGACATGGCCAGGTACACCGCCAGCGGGTCCATGCCGTCGACCTGCCACGACGGAATGTTGAAGGCCTGGCCGCGCGCCGACAGCCGCGGCTCGGCTGTGGATTCCTCCACCGTGGTGGAGACGGCGTAGCGGTTGTTCTCGATGAAGAAGCACAGCGGCGTCTTCCAGGCCGCGGTCAGGTTCATGGTTTCCAGCACGGAGCCGATGTTGACCGCGCCATCGCCGAAATACGTCACCGCCACCCGGTCGGTGCCCGCGTGCTTGTGGGCCCAGCCCGCGCCGGCGGCCAGGGGCACGCCGCCGCCGACGATGGCGTTGGTGCCCAGCGCGCCGGCTTCCAGCCAGCGCAGGTGCATGCTGCCGCCGCGTCCGCGGCAATAGCCCTGGGCCAGGCCCATGATCTCGGCCAGCGTCTTCTGCAGCACTTCGTCGATGGCGGGCGTGAGCGGATCGCGCGGGTCCAGGCCTTGCGGCGCGACGTGCTGCAGCGCCTTGGCCAGGAACTGGTGGTGGCCGCGGTGCGAGCCGTTGATCTGGTCGCCGGCGCCCAGCGCCAGCACCGAACCGACCGCGCCGCCTTCCTGGCCCACGGACGAGTGCGCGGGACCGTGCACCAGGCCTTCGGCGGCCAGTTCCAGCACGGCCTCTTCGAAGGCGCGGATCCAGTGCAGCTGGGTCAGCATGGTGCCCAGCAGGGCGGGGTCCGCCTGTTGCCAGTCCTTGGCTTCGACCGTCAGTTGCCGCCAGGGCGCTTGCGAGGCAAGCGGTTGGTAGGTGGCCATGAATGAATCTCCAGAATAGGGGTAGGCGTCTTGCGGTTAGAGGTAGCAGTAGCGGCTCCAGCCGCCGTCGGCCACCAGGGTGTGTCCGGTGATGTAGGCGGCCTGGCGCGAGGCCAGGAACACCGCCAGGTCGGCCATCTCGGCCGGCTGCGCCAGGCGCCGCAGCGGCGTGCGCTGCCTGAGGCGCTCGGGGTCCAGGCGGCCGCGCGCGGCCAGGTCGCGCACCAGGTCCGTTTCCACGTAGCCCGGCGCCAGCGCGTTCACGCGCACGCCGGACGGTCCCCATTCCACGGCCAGGGTCTCGGTCAACAGCACCACCGCGCCCTTGGTGGCGCAATAGGCCGCGCGGTCGGGCGCGGCCACCACGCCGTACATGGAGGCCAGGTTGACGATGGAACCCGAGCCGGCGGGCACCATGCGCCGCCCGGCGGCCTGGGCGCACAGGAACACGCCGGTCAGGTTGATGTCCACGGCGCGGCGCCATTCGTCCACGCTGACTTCCAGCGTGGGCTTGTTGGCCGACACGCCGGCGTTGTTGACCAGCACGTCGATGCGGCCGTAGGCCGCTTCGACCTGCGCGAAAGCGCGTTCGACGGCGTCGGCGTCGGTGACCGAGGCCTGGCAGGCCAGCGCCTGGACGCCCTGCGCCGAAAGGCCGGCGACGGCCTCGTCCAGCGCGGCGGCGTCCATGTCCAGCAGCGCGAGGCGCGCGCCCTGGCGGGCGAAGGCCTGCGCCGTGGCCAGGCCGATGCCCCGGGCGCCGCCGGTGATCACCACGGCCTGGCCGCGCAGTTCGGGATGGAGGGTGTCGTTGGGATAGTCCACGATAGATGCCTGATAGAAAGAGGGGGCGCCGGCGCTCACACCGCCAGCCATTCCTGGACCACGTCCTGGCGCTCATGCAGCTGCGCGGGCGGTCCTTCGAAAACGATGCGGCCGTGGCCCATCACGCTGACGCGGGTGGAGACCTTGAGGGCGATGGTCAGCTTCTGCTCCACCAGCAGCACGGACACGCCGCGCTTGTGGATGTCGCGGATCACGTCGGCGATCACCTCCACGATCTTCGGCGCCAGCCCTTCGGTGGGCTCGTCGATCAGCATGACCTTGGGGTTGCCCAGCAGCGAGCGGCACATGGTCAGCATCTGCTGCTCGCCGCCCGACAGGTTGCCGGCGCGGGTGGCGCGGCGCTCCTTCAGGCGCGGGAAGTAATCGAACATCTGGTCCGCCGTCCAGAAGGGCGCGTCGGCGCGCCTGGGCTGTTCGCCCATGCGCAGGTTCTCGTCCACCGTCAGGTTGGCGAACACCTCGCGTTCTTCCGGCACGAAGCCCAGGCCGGCGCGGGCGATCTCGAAGGGCCGCTTGTTGGTGATGTCGCGGCCTTCGATGGCGATGCGCCCGCCGGTCACGTCCACCAGCCCCATGATGCTTTTCATGGTGGTGGAGCGCCCGGCGCCGTTGCGGCCCAGCAGGCTCACCACTTCGCCGCGGCCGATGCCCAGGTCGATGCCGTGCAGGATGTGGCTCTTGCCGTAATGCGCATGCACGCCCTGCAGGCTCAGCAAGGGGGATTGCGTCGTCATACCGTCTCCTCTCCGAGATAGGCTTCGCGCACGCGGGCGTCGCCGCGGATCTCGGCCGGGGTGCCGGTGGCCAGGATCTCGCCGTACACCAGCACGCTGATGCGGTCGGCCAGCGAGAACACCACCTGCATGTCGTGTTCCACGATCAGCAGGGTGCAGTCGCGGGTGACTTCCTTGATCAGCTCGACCGTGTAGTCGACTTCATGCTGCGACATGCCCGCCATCGGTTCGTCCAGCAGGATGACCTCGGGACGCGAGGCCAGCGTCATGCCGATCTCCAGCGAGCGCTGCTCCGAATAATTGAGGTCGCCGGCGGCGGTGTCCTGCTTGGCCGCCAGCCGCACCTTCTCCAGCAGGCGGTCCACGTCTTCGTTGACCTTGCGGTTGCGCGCGATCGGACGCCAGAAGTTGTAGACCAGGCCGTGCATGCGCAGCACCGCGAGCCGCAGGTTTTCGCGCACCGACAGGCGCGGGAACACGTTGGTGATCTGGAACGACCGCGCCAGCCCGAGTCGGTTGATGCGCTCGGGAGGCAGGCCGCCGATGGGGCGCGCGCGCAGGCTGATGTCGCCCGAGGTCGGCGCGAACGAGCCCGACATCAGGTGAAACAGCGTGGACTTGCCCGCGCCGTTGGGGCCGATGACGGCATGGCGCTCGCCGGTCCGCACTTTCAGGTTCACGCCGCGGATGATCTGCGCTTCGCCGAAAGACTTGCGCACGTCGGTCAGGGTCAGGATGTCGTGGCTCATTGGGCGGCCTCCAGCACGGGCGGGGCATCGGCGTCGTCGCGCCACAGGGCCAGCGCCCAGCGGCAGGCGGCCAGGCCCGCGGCGAACAGCGCCAGCGGGATCAGCCAGGTGAGCGGCGCCAGCGGCGCCCATTCGTGGCCGAACAGCGCGATGGGCGGCCAGCCGGCCTCGGGGTTCATCTCCAGCAGCGCGCGGTAGTCGCGCGCGAACATGCGCTGCAGCAGCTCCACCGTGAATACGGTGGCGCCGGTCAGCAGCAGGCCGGCGGCGGCCGACACCGCGGCCCGCGGCAGCCAGCTGGCCGCGCCGCGTTCGCGCAGCGAGCGGGCCGCGCGCTGCACCAGTCCCACCAGGCCGTCGGGCACGAACAGCATCACCAGCACGAACAGAATGCCCTGGTACAGCAGCCAGGAACGCGTGATGTCGGCCAGCGTCTGCGACAGGAAGGTCAGGATGGCGGCGCCCAGCACCGGGCCCAGGAAGGCGTTGACGCCGCCGATGTAGGCGAACAGCACCGCGTCGGTGGACAGCTTGACCTCGAACAGCACGTAGTTGCCGGCCTCGATGTTCAGGGCCTGCAGGCCGCCGGCGATGCCGGCGAACATGGCCGACAGCGCGAACACCAGGGTCTTGAGCGTGTGCGGGCGGTAGCCCAGGTAGCGCAGGCGGTGGGCGTTTTCGCGCAGGCCCAGCGTCAGCCGGCCCAGCGGCGTGCGGGTCAGGCCGTACAGCGCCGCCAGCGACGCCAGCACCCAGGCCAGCACCAGGAAGTACACCTCGACGTCCGAGCCGAAGGTGAAGCCCCAGGCCGGCATGCGCATGGCGGACAGGCCCGCCTCGCCGCCGAACACGCCTTTCAGGTGCGGCGCCAGCGCGTGCAGCAGCTCGGCCAGCGCCAGCGTGATCATCGAGAAATACACGCCGGCCCGCATGGTGGCGAACCAGCCCGCGACCAGGCCGAACAGCAGGCCGGCCACGCCGCCGGCCAGCGGCATCAGGGGCGTGGGCAGCAGGCCCGCGCCGCCCAGCGCGTTCATGGCATGGATGGTGGCGAAGGTGCCCACGCCGAAGTAGGCGGCGTGGCCGAAGGACAGCATGCCGCCCTGGCCGGCCAGCAGATTGAAGGCGCAGGCGAACAGCGCGGCGATCAGCATCTGCACCGCCGCCACCAGCTGGCCGGCGGGCAGCAGCCAGGGCAGCGCGCACAGCGCGGCCACGCAGAGGATCAACAGCAGCAGCCCGGAAGCGCGGCGGGTTTGGCTCATGGCTGTTCTCCCTTGAGGCCCGAGGGCTTGACCAGCAGCACCACCAGCATCAGCAGGAAGGGCAGGGTGGCCGCCAGGCTGGAAATCTTCACGGTCATCAGGCCGCCCACGCGCTCGGCCCATTCGCCGGCGCCGAACAGGCCGAACAGGGTCGCCAGGCTGGCGTCGACGCCGACCGAAAACGAGCTGATCAGGCCGATCAGCAGCGACGCGATCATCGCGCCTTCGAGCGAGCCCAGCCCGCCCACCACGACCACCACGAACACCAGCACGCCGAGTTCCAGCGCCATGTTCGGGTTGGTGGTGTAGAACGCGCCGGCGACCGCGCCGGCCAGGCCGGCCATGGCCGCGCCCACGCCGAACACGCTCATGAACACCAGCGGCACGTTGTGGCCCAGCGCTTCGGCCATGCGCGGACGGTAGATCGCCGAGCGCACCACGATGCCCACGCGGGTGCGCGACAGCAGCAGGTAGATGACGGCGAACATCGCCAGCGACACGCCGCCCATCAGCAGGCGGTAGAACGGATAGTCGGCGTCGAACACGCGGAACGCGGCGAAGTTCAGGAACTGCGGCACGCGGTAGTCGACGGGAAAATCGCCGTAGAACAGCTTGATGAGCTCGGCCACGATGAAGGCCAGGCCGAAGGTCACCAGCAGCTCCTGCGCATGGCCGAACTTGTGGACGCGGCGCAGGAAATAGCGCTCCACGCCCATGCCCAGCACGCCGGCGATAACGGTGGCCAGCACCAGGGCCGCCCAGAAGCCGGTGACCGGCGTCAGGGTATAGGCGGCGTACGCGCCTATCATGTAGAACGAGGCGTGCGCGAAGTTCAGCACGCCCATCATCCCGAAAATCAGTGTCAGGCCTGCCGACACCATGAACAGCAGCAGGCCGTAGATCACGCCGTTCAACAGCGAGACGGTAAAGTATTCCATGTCCGCTCCAGGTTTTCGAACCGGGTCGAGTTGCGCGGGACGGACGCGCGCCGCGTCCGTCTTACGTAAACGCCTGCCTCAGTCCGGCCGCTGCATCTTGCAGGTGGACTGCACCGGCGCGGACACGTCTGCCGCGGCCAGCACCTTGACCGGCTCGAAGCCCATGTCGGTGCCGTCGGCCTTGTACTTGGCGTTCTTGCTCACCTTGGACACCACCATGGGCAGCTGCACCTGGTGGTCTTCGGCGCGCATGGTGTAGGCGCCCAGCGGCGAGGTGTAGGTGACCTTCTCCAATGCCTTGGCCAGCGCCGGCACCGACAGCTTGCCGTCCTGCGGCTGGACCTGCTTGAGCGCTTCGCCCAGGAACTTGATGCCGATGACGGTCTGCGGCTCGGTGTAGCTGGGGTAATGGCCGGTCTTGGCCTTGTAGTCCTCGGCGAACTTCGCGCCTTCCTCGCCCGCGGCCTCGATGTTGTACGGGTGGGCGATGTAATGGCCCAGCGCCACTTCGCCGGCGTTGGCGAGGTTGCCGACCTGGTCCAGGAACACGGTGGCGAAGCGGACCTTCAGGCCGGCGGCCTGCGTGGCCTTCATCAACAGCAGCAGGTCATTGGACCAGTTGCCGGTGATCACGGTGTCGGGATCGGCCGAGCGGATGCGCGCCACGTAGGGCGCGAAGTCCTGGATCTTGTTGACTTCGTGCAGGGTCTTGCCCACCACCTCATAGCCGTACTGCTTGGCGAAGCGCTCGGTGGCGCCTTCCATGTCCTGGCCCCAGGAGTAGTTCTGGTTGATGGCGTAGACGCGCTTGCCCAGCGTGCCGTCGGCCGACATGACCGAGGTCAGCGCCTTGACGCGCAGGTCGGCGTTGGTGGTGAAGCGGAAGTGATAGAAGTGGCATTTCTGCCCGGTCAGTTCCAGGGCTTCGCCGCCCACGTTCAGGAACACGACTTCCTTGCCCGGATTGCGCAGGTTGTGCTTGCGCACGTCCTCGGTCAGCTGGCCGGAGATGGCCGACGAGGAACCCTGCACCAGGATCTGAACGCCCGCGGCGGCGGCCGCGCGGAAGCGGTCGGAGGCGCCCACCGGGCCGCCCTGGTTGTCGAACTCGACCAGTTCCAGCGGCTGGCCGTTCCAGCCGCCGGCGGCGTTGATGCGGTCCAGCTCGTACTTGACCGCGGCGCGGAACATCAGGCCGGTCGAGGCCTGCGGGCCGGAAAGCGTTTCGATCAGGCCGATCTTGACGGGGGCGGCTTGCGCCGATGCGGCGATGCCGGCCAGGCAAAGCAGGCCGGAAGTGAAAACCAACTTCATGTGTGTCTCCTCCGTGGAATGGGAGCGTGGGCGGCGAGGCCCTGTTCTGCTGACGCGCTTGCCTGAAAGCGGCGCTTGATTTACGCTTTCACGATAGTTGTCAGGCAACTTTAATAAGTTGTCAGATAAATCATAGGGCAAGCAATTTTTCCGTGTCAAGCGGCCGCGCCGGCAGTCAAATCGAAGCGGCGGCCGCCGCCGGCAGGCCTGCTCGCCTCTCGAAAAGCGTTTCAGGAGACACCATGATTTCGTTCGAAGGAAAGGTTGCCGTCATCACCGGGGCGGGCAACGGGATCGGCCTGGCCACGGCCCGGCTGATGGCCGCGCACGGCGCGCGGCTGGTGCTGACCGACATCGACGGCGCGCGGCTGGAGGAAGTCGCCGCGGAGCTGGACCCCAGCGGCCAGCGCGTCTACACGCGGGCGCTGGACGTGTCCGCCGCGGCCGAATGCGAGCGCGCGTTCGAGGCCGCCGCCAAGCATTTCGGCGGGCTGGACCACCTGGTGCATTGCGCCGGCATCTATCCGGAAGGCCTGGTCAAGGACACCAGCGACGAGGCCTGGCGCACCCTGATGCGCGTGAACCTGGACGGCACGTTCTACGTGTGCCGCGCGGCCCAGCGCCACCTGCGCCACGAAGGGTCCATCGTGCTGCTCACCTCGCTGGCGGCCCAGCGCGGCAGCTACGCGCACGCCGCCTACGCCGCGTCCAAGGGCGCGGTGCAGAGCTTCACCCGCAGCCTGGCGCTGGAGCTGGCGCCGCAGATCCGCGTCAATGCGGTGGCGCCCGGCATCATCGCCACCTCCATGACGCACGATCTGATCGGACAGAAAGGCGCACAATTGCTGGAAAGCACGCCGCTGCGCCGTTTCGGCACGGCCGAGGAGATCGCCGGTTCGATCGCGTTCCTGTGCTCGCCGCTGGCCGGCTTCGTCACCGGCGAGGTCATGCAGGTCAACGGCGGCATCCATATCGCGTAAAGTCGAAGCATCCCGACAGTCACCCACCATTCCAATGCAGCCCACCCAAGAACAGGACCCGCCGCGCGCCGCGCCCAAGAGTTCGCTTTCCGCGGCGCTGAGCGACACGCTGGCCGAACAGATACGCCAGGGCGTGCTTGCGCCCGGCGACCGCCTGCCCACGGAAAAGCAGCTGACCGAAACCTATTCGGTCAGCCGCGCCGTGGTGCGCGAGGCGCTGGCGCGCCTGAAGTCCGAAGGCCTGGTCACCTCGCAGCAGGGCAGCGGGGTCTTCGTCGATCCGAATTTCCAGAAGAACGCGTTCCGCATCGCCGCGCCCACGCCCGGCGACAACCAGGACCTGGAGCACATCCTGGAGCTGATGCTGTCCATCGAGGTCACGGCGGCCCGCTACGCGGCGCAGCGCCGCACCGACGCGGACCTGAAGAAGATGCGCCAGGCGCTGGTGGGCATGGAGTACGCCCTGATCAACGACAAGCTGGGCGACGAAGAGGACTACCAGTTCCACCATGCCATCGTGCAGGCCACGCACAATCCGCACCTGGTGGCGCTGAACGACTACCTGGAAGCCAACGTGCGGCGCGTGATCCGCAGCGCGCGCCACAACACGGCGCGCATGTACGCCGAACGCATGGCCGCGGTGCAGAGCGAGCACCAGGCCATCTTCGCCGCCATCGACGGCGGCGATCCGGACGCCGCCGGACGGGCCGCCGAACAGCATCTGCGCAACGCCGCCGACCGCCTGCGGCTGTTCCAGGCCGAACGTCCGGCGCCCGTGTAGCCGCGTTCAGGCGAAGGTCTGCTCCATCTCGCGGCGGAACTGCACGGCCGGCGAGCGCTCGTCGTATTCCACGTCGCTCCAGCGCACCGGCTGCGACTGGCGCACGGGGTTCTTGAGCCTGACCTTGTGCGCCAGGCCGAGCGGCAGATAGCCGTCGGCCACCGAATCGCGCGCCGGCATCAGCCGGCCGTACACGGTGTAGCCGCCTTCGCCGTCCAGGACCTGGCCGGCCGGCAGGTCGCGCTTGGCGGTGGCCACGACGTCGCCGTGCCAGCCGGCCGGCGCGCCGGTGGGCTCGCGCCGCAGGCCCACGCTGGCCACGCTGATGCCCAGCTCCAGCCCGATCAGGTGATAGGGCTTGTACATGGCCGTGAAATTGCCGCTGGGGTCGGTGACCAGGCCGTATTCCTGGAAGCAGCGGCGCACGTAGTCGCTGTCGGCCGCGATGGTGACGTAGACGCCCCAGCGCAGGTCGCGGAACACCGGCCGGCCGTCGCGCTCCAGCGAGGAAATCACTTCCACCTGGCCGCGGTGGTGCAGCATGCCGCCGTTCTCGCGCGGGCGCAGCACGCGCGCCAGGTCGTCCACGCCGCAAGGCGGGAAGTGCAGGCCGGAAGGCGAGGGCAGCAGCCCGGTGGCGTTGGACACCGCGGCCATCTCGATGGCGCTCTTGGTGCCGTCCAGGAAGCTGTTGAACATCTGCGCGTTGAAGTCGCCGGCGGCGACCATCTCGGCGGTGAAGCCGTAGTACGGCCACACGGTGTCGGGGGTGGAGGTATGGAATTCGGGCAGGTACTTGGTGCCCTTGCCCGCGGCCATGACTTCGAAGCCGCTGGCGCGCGCCCAGTCCACCATCTCGCAGATCAGGGCCGGCTGGTCGCCGTAGGCCAGCGAATAGACGATGCCGGCCTCGCGCGCGCGGCGCGCCAGCAGCGGGCCGGCCAGCGCGTCGGCCTCGACGTTGACCATGATGATGTGCTTGCCGTGTTCGCAGCAGGCCAGCACGTGGCTGATGCCCGCGGCCGCCTGCCCGGTGGCGTCGATCACGATGTCGATGTCGGGGCTGGCGATGATGGCCTGGACGTCGTCGCTGAAATAGACCTTGCCGGTCTTGAGCGCGTCGGCGGTGCTGGCGGCGTTGAGCGAGCTGGCCGGCCAGCCCACCCGGGTAAGCGCCGCCCGGGCCCGGTCGGGCGCCAGGTCCGCCACCGCCACCAGCCGGATGCCCGGCGTGCGCGGGGCCTGGCTGAGGAACATGGCGCCAAACTTCCCGGCGCCGATCAATGCGACACGCAAAGGCTTGTTATCGGCTTCTCGCTGCTTGAGCAGGCGGTGCAGATTCATGACGCGAACTCCTCCAGATTGATGTCAACAGGCGGAAACGGCAACACAGAATAGCCTTAAACCGCGCCTGCCGATACGGGAGTCATTCGTCTGCCGTGTACAGCTCTCCGGCCAGCACGTTGCGCCAGTTCCGCCAGGTGATCCGGGGCCGGTCGGCGACCTCCCGGTTGTAGGGCGCGTCGAACAGAATGTGCTTCCAGCGCGGCTTGACCGCGCCCTCGATGGCGGGCTTGTCGTCGATCAGCAGGCTGCCGTGCACCAGCGTCTTGTCCTTGGTCAGGATGAGGCGGTTGGTGGCCTCGCGCCCCAGGTGTTTTTCCACCCACAGGTACTTTTCCGCCACGCAGTTTTCGAACTGCGACAGCGGCGAGGTGCAGATGCGCACGTCCATGCCCAGCGCCAGCAGTTCCTTGACCGCCTCCAGCGCGCCGGGCACCGGCGGCAGGTTGCGGATGAAGCCCGGCGCGGTGTAGATGGCTTCGGCCATGCCGCGCAGCTCGGGCGCGTAGTCCTGGCGGATGTAGAACGATTTGCGGTCCTCGAGTGCCACCGGCGGAATCTGGGGATGGCGTTCGCGCCAGGCGTCGATGAAGGCGTGTTCGAAATCGGCGAGCACGCCGTCTTGGTCCAGCAGGATGATCATGGCGATCCGCGGTGGTTGCAACGTGCCGATTGTGCCTCAATCGGCCTGCGGACGGGATTGCGCCACGATGCGGTAGCGGCTGCCGCCGGTCAGCGATTCGGAGGCGACCAGCACCATGCGGTCATAGCGCCAGTGCAGCGGCGCGGGCGCTTCGGCCGGCGGCTGCGGATGCTCGATATTGCGCAGCAGGGTGACGTGGGGGCGGAACGGGTGCTGCGGCGCGCCCAGGCCGAAGCCGGCCAGCCATTGCCACAGCCCGTCGTGCGCGGCCTGCAGCGCGGGCGGCGTGTCGCCGGGACCGGCCCACAGGATGCGCTGGCGGGCGAATACACCGTAGCGGTCGAGTTCGATCGCGGCCGGCGCCAGCC
Organism: Achromobacter sp. SX5; assembly: GCF_056711425.1. NCBI lineage: Bacteria > Pseudomonadati > Pseudomonadota > Betaproteobacteria > Burkholderiales > Alcaligenaceae > Achromobacter > Achromobacter sp. SX5. Next base: position 503,291 of record NZ_CM160041.1, read on the forward strand.
GCCGTTCGGGCGTGGCCGCGATCAGCTCGTTGGCCAGCGCGGCGTCCACCGGCCCCAGGAAGGCCAGGGTCAGGTGCAGGGTTTCCGTGCGCATGAGGCGTCCGCCGCAGTGCGGCCGGGCATGCTCGGCCCAGGCGGCGAGCGATCCCGCCAGCGGGGGCGACGGCCATAGCGCGTAGAAGAGGCGGACGGTCGACATGCCGTGATTGTAGGGGCGCGACCGCCGGCTTCAACCGCCCGTGGTGCCGCTGCCGCGCCGCCGCGTCAGGCCGGTGTCGAAGCGCTCGACGCCCGGGCGGGCGGGGCGGTCGAAGCGTTCCACGCCGGGCCGCGTGAACCGCTCCACCCGGGGCGGGCTTGCGGTCTTGGCCTGTACGCTCTGGGCGGCGGCCTGTTCGCGCCGGGCGATGATTTCCTCGGCGCGCTGGTGGTGCGGCGCCATCTTGCGCACCATCACGCGGCCGTCGCGCGGGAAGTAATTGATGCGGCGCGCATGCACGTCGCCCAGGTCCTGCGCCTTGACCGGGATGCCTTCGGTCTGCAGGTAGGAAAGCACGAACTGGCCGTTGCGTTCGCCGATGTTCATCTGCTGCATGGCCGACAGCACCGCCCCGCCGCCGAACACCTTGGCCTCGAGCCGGTCGCGCGCGGCGCCGGCCTTGAGCAGTTCGTTGATCAGCACTTCCATCGCGAAGGCGCCGTAGCGCATGGTGGCCGAGGCGGGCGACTGCATGTCGCCTTCCGGCAACATGAAGTGGTTCATGCCGCCCACGCCGGTCACGGGATCGTGGATGCACGCAGCCACGCACGACCCCAGCACGGTCGAGATCATCAGGTCTTCGTCGGTGACGTAGTACTCGTTGGGCAGTACTTTCACCGCCTGACACTGGAACGCGCTATCGAAATAGTGGCGCGTCGCACGGGCTTCAAGACGGGCGGCCATGGGAGGGGATAGGGAGCAAGGGCAACGAGAGGGACACCAAGACGTTCGGCGGGGAAACGGCGGTTATGTCAAAAAATGTAAAAAAATGACGATTTATTCTTGCACATCCGGGCGTGCGATGGGAGAAATCTCATGTAACGGCGGCGCGCGCGGACGCCGGCCGTGGGGGATGCCTGGCATCCTACACAGGCCGGCGCGGGCCGTTCCCCGGATCACGGGGAGGAAGGGGGGCTAGTCGGAGCCTTTGGGCGCCGTCAGAAGCGGGTGCTGCGGGTGACCGACCAGCGGGCGGACAGGGCGCCCAGGGCGGCCGCGGCGACCACCGCGCCGATCAGCACCGCGGGGCCGGGCAAATGCAGGGCGAATTCCGCGCCGTAGCTGCGGGCCAGCCCGACCAGGGCGTCGTTCAGCGGGGCCAGGGCCACCGCCGCCACGCCGATGGACAGCAGCGCCGCCACCGCGCCCGACAGCGCGCCCAGGTACAGGAAGGGACGGCGCACGAAGGATTCGGTGGCGCCGACCAGCCGCGCCACGCCGATTTCCTCGCGCTGCGACAGCGCCTGCATGCGCACGGTGTTGAACACGGTGGCCAGCACCACCACCGCCACGCAGGCGGCCAGGAACCCCAGGCCGATGCGGGCGAAGCGCAGGATGGCCTCCAGCCGCTGGACCCAGGCGCTGTCGAGCTGCACCAGGTCGACGTGGTTCCACTGCTTCCAGGACGCCGCCAGCTTGTCGGCCCGTCCCGCCAGGTCCTCGCCGTCGGCCAGCGTGACCACCACGGCGTCGGGCAGCGGGTTGCCCGGCAGCACGGCCAGCGCCTGCTGCCAGGCCGGGTTGGCGCGCAGGTCGGCCAGGGCGTCCTCGCGCCCGACCACGCGCACGGCGCGCACCTCATGGGCGTATTCGCCCTGGATGCGCCTGGCCACGTCGGCGGCCGCGCCGGCCGGCGCGTCCACCCGCATGAAAACGGTGACCTCGGGGGTGACGGAGATCTGGCGCGCCACCGGCTGCGCCGACACCAAAATGGCGCTGCCCAACAGCGGCAGGGCCAGGGCCAGCGCCATGACCAGCAGGTTGGCCAGTGACGAGAACGGCTGCTTGACCAGCCGGCGCAGGGTCACCATCAGGGCGTAGCGGTGTTGCCGCAGCCAGGCGTTCATGCCGTCGCTCCCGGTTGGGCGCCGCCCTGGGAGTCGGCGAACTTGCCCGGCTCGATGCGCAGCGTGCGGGTGGCGTAGCGGGCCATGAGTTCCTGGTCGTGCGAGGCGATCAGCGTGGTGACGCCGACCCGGTTGAAATCGCGGAAAACGTTCATGATGCGTTGCGCGGTGTCATGGTCGAGGTTGGCCGTGGGCTCGTCCGCGATCAGGATGGCCGGCCGGTTGACGATGGCCCGCGCGATCGCCAGGCGCTGCTGTTCGCCGCCGGACAGCTCGATCGGATTGAGCTCTTCCTTGCCCGACAGGCCCACCTTGTCCAGCGCGGCGCGGGCGCGCGCGGCGGCCGAATTCCAGGCGTGGCCGGTGACGGCCAGCGGCAGCATCACGTTTTCGAACGCGCTGCGGTCGAACAGCAGGTGCGTGTCCTGCAGGATGACGCCCACCGCGCGCCGCAGGTAGGGCCGGGCGCGCGCGGGCAGCTTGTCCAGGCGCTGGCCGTTGACCTGGATGGAGCCCCGGCTGGCGGGCTCCAGCCCGCCGATCAGCTTGAGCAGCGTGGACTTGCCGGCGCCCGATGGCCCCGACACGAAAACGAACTCTCCCGCGTCCACGCGGAAGTTGATGTCGGCCAGGATATTGCGGCCGCGACCATATGATTTGAATACGTGCTGGAATTCGATCATGGCGGCTGTCAGATGAAGCCGCAATAGTAACTCGGGGACAGTAAGGTGGCCTAAGCCAGGCGGGGGAGCGGATGCGAAAAATTCCTCCGCCGCCCTATGTAGACGTCCCTTTTTACGGCCCGTACAGCGTTTCATTTCATCCCGTGTCCCTATATTTCAAGGGAATTCCCGGATGCGCCGCCCGCGGCGCGGACGCTACCATCCGCCCCATGCGTAGGCCCAAACGGCTGCGCGCGAATTCGCCTTATCCCACACGGAGAACACGATGAAAGTATTGAAACTCGCTGCTGTCGGCGCCGCCCTGTTTGCTGCTTCCGCCGCAGCCAACGCAGGCGCGACCTTCGACAACGTCAAGAAGAAAGGGTTTGTCCAGTGCGGGGTTTCGACCGGCATTCCGGGGTTCTCCATCGCCGACAGCAAGGGCGAATACAAGGGCATCGACGTCGACCTGTGCCGCGCCATCGCCACCACCATGTTCGGCGATTCCACCAAGGTCAAGTTCACGCCCCTGAACACGCAGCAGCGCTTCACCGCGCTGCAGTCGGGCGAAATCGACGTGCTGACCCGCAACACCACCGTCACGCTGACGCGCGACACCACCCTGGGCCTGATCGGCGTGGGCGTGAACTACTACGACTCGCAGGGCGTCATGGTGTCCAAGGAGCTGGGCGTCAAGAGCGCCAAGGAACTCAACGGCGCCACCATCTGCGTGCAGCCCGGCACCACCACCGAACTGAACCTGGCCGACTGGTTCCGCGGCCAGAAGATCGAATTCAAGCCGGTCGTGATCGACAAGTACGACGAAATCATCCGCGCCTTCTCGGCCGGCCGCTGCGACGCCTTCACCACTGACAAGTCGCAGCTGGCCTCGACCCGCACCACGCTGGAAAAGCCCGACAACTTCATCATCCTGCCGGAAGACTTCTCCAAGGAGCCGCTGGGCCCCATGGTGCGCCAGGGCGACGAGCAATGGTTCAACATCGTGCGCTGGTCGCTCAACGCCATGCTGGAAGCCGAGGAATACGGCATCACCAAGGCCAACGTCGATGAAATGACCAAGAGCACCAACCCCAACATCCAGCGCATCCTGGGCGTGACCCCGGGCATGGGCAAGAACCTGGGCGTTGATGACAAGTGGGCCTACAACATCATCAAGCAGGTGGGCAACTACGGCGAAAGCTTCGAAAGCACGCTGGGCAAGAGCAGCGCGATGAAGCTGGACCGCGGTCTGAACGCCTCCTACAAGCAAGGGGGCCTGATGTACGGCTGGCCGGTGCGCTGACGCGCGGCTGCCTGTTAAAACGGAGCCTGGCGCTCCGTTTTGCCTGGGGCCCGTTGACACCGGATGGAGCGTCGCACGGGCCCTGGCCCGCCTAGGGCGGGTGGCAGGAGTGGGTGGCGGGGTCTGGCCCCGCCGCCAGTTGTTCGACTTCTGTAGATGCATATGACGACTCCCGAAAAAAACGCCTCGCTGGCGGCTCCGCCGCGGCGCCTGAACTGGAACGACCCCGGCGTGCGCTCCGTGGTCTATCAGGTGGTGGCGCTGGCCGCGGTCGCCTGGGCCGTGTGGTTCCTGGTTTCAAACACGCTTCACAACCTGTCGGTGCGCAACATCGCCACGGGTTTCGGCTTCCTGGGCCGCGAAGCCGGCTTCGCCATCGGCGAAACCCCCATCAACTACAGCCCCGCCGACACCTATGGCCGCGCCATCCTGGTCGGCCTGCTCAACACGCTGCGCGTGGCCGTCATCGGCATCGTGCTGGCGACCATACTCGGCACCCTGATCGGCATCGGCCGCCTGTCCAAGAACTGGCTGGTCTCCAAGGTCACCTCGGTCTACGTCGAGGTGATGCGCAACATTCCGCTGCTGCTGCAGCTGTTCTTCTGGTACGCGCTCATCACGGAAAACATGCCGGGTCCGCGCCAGGCGCACAGCCCGCTGCCGGGCGTGTTCATCTCCAACCGCGGCCTGAAAGTGCCGGCGCTGGAAGGCAACTCGCTGGACTGGATGCTGGGCGGACTGGGCCTGGCCATCATCGCCATCATCGTGCTGGGCCACTGGGGCAGAAAGCGCCAGGAGGCCACCGGCCACGTGTTTCCGCTGGGCCGCGCCGCCATCGGCCTGCTGATCGGCCTGCCCATCGTCGGCTGGCTGGTCAGCGGCGCGTCGCTGACGCTGGACATGCCGGAGCTCAAGGGCTTTAACTTCTCGGGCGGCCTGACGCTGTCGCCGGAATTCGCCGCGCTGCTGGCCGGCCTGGTGATCTACACCTCGGCCTTCATCGCCGAAGTGGTGCGCTCCGGCATCCAGGCGGTGAGCAACGGCCAGTGGGAAGCCGCGGGTTCGCTGGGGCTGCGCCGCAAGCAGGTGCTGCGTCTGGTGGTGCTGCCGCAGGCGCTGCGCGTCATCATTCCGCCGATGACCAGCCAGTACCTGAACCTGACCAAGAACAGCTCGCTGGCGGTGGCCATCGGCTACCCGGACATCGTGTCGGTGGTCAACACCACGCTGAACCAGACCGGGCAGGCCATCGAGGGCATCCTGATCATCATGGCCGCGTACCTCACGGTCAGCCTGTCGATCTCGATATTCATGAACTGGTACAACAAGCGCATCGCGCTGGTGGAGCGTTGATATGAGCAGCACTACGCATACCCCCAGCGACGCCCTGCCGCCGCCCAGCTCGCACGTGGGCCCCTGGGCCTGGCTCAAGACGCGGCTGTTCTCGTCGCCGCTGAACATCCTCATCACGGTGCTGCTGGCGTGGTTCCTGCTGATGGCGGTGCCGGCGCTGGTCGAGTGGGCCTTCATCAAGGCCGACTTCAACGCCGCCACCGCCCAGGAATGCCGCGCCTCGGGCGGCGCATGCTGGGCCTTCATCGTCGAGAAGCACCGGCTGATCCTGTTCGGCACCTATCCGTTCGACGAACAGTGGCGTCCGCTGATCGCGACCATCATCCTGGTGGCGGTGATCGTCTGCAGCGGCATGCGCCGCTTCTGGAACTGGACGCTCGCCGTCATCTGGGTGGTGGGCCTGACGGCCGTGGCCATCCTGATGTGGGGCGGGGTGCTGGGCCTGACCTACGTGGAGAACGCACGCTGGGGCGGCCTGCCGCTCACGCTGATCCTGTCCACGTTCGGCATCGCCTTCGCGTTTCCCATCGGCGTGCTGCTGGCCCTGGGCCGGCGCTCGAAGATGCCGGCCATCAAGGCGCTGTGCGTCGTGTACATCGAGCTGATCCGCGGCGTGCCGCTGATCAGCCTGCTGTTCATGTCCTCGGTGATGCTGCCGCTGTTCCTGCCGGAAGGCTTTTCCATCGACAAGCTGCTGCGCGCCCAGATCGCCATCATCATGTTCGCCGCCGCCTACATCGCGGAGACCGTGCGCGGCGGCCTGCAGGCGATTCCGAAAGGGCAGTACGAAGGCGCCGACTCGCTGGGCCTGAGCTACTGGCAGCAGATGCGCAAGATCATCCTGCCGCAGGCGCTGAAGATCGTGATCCCCCCGCTGGTCAGCATCTTCATCGCGCTGTTCAAGGATACGTCGCTGGTGGTGATCATCGGCATCTTCGACCTGACGCTGGCGGCCAAGGCGGCCCTGTCGGACGCGGCATGGCGCGGTTTCGGGGTAGAGGCGTACCTGTTCATTTCGCTCATCTACTTCGTATTCTGCTTTTCCATGTCCAAATACAGCCAAGCGCTGGAGAAACGCCTGGCCACCGGCCACGCACGCTAGCAACTTGCCGCGCGTCCGCCGCAGGCGGGCGCGCCCAGCGATATCTACGGGAGTACAGGCATGTCCAATGCCATCATCAGCCTGCAGGACGTGAATAAGTGGTACGGCCAGTTCCACGTGCTGCGCAACATCAACCTGGAAGTGGCGCCAGGAGAACGCATCGTGGTCTGCGGGCCGTCCGGCTCGGGCAAGTCCACCATGATCCGCTGCATCAACCGCCTGGAAGAGCACCAGAAGGGCCACATCATCGTGGACGGCACGGAGCTCACCAACGACCTCAAGCACATCGAGACCATCCGCAAGGACGTCGGCATGGTGTTCCAGCACTTCAACCTGTTCCCGCACCTGACGGTGCTGGAGAACCTGACGCTGGGACCCATGTGGGTGCTGAAAAAGCCGCGCGCCGAGGCCGAGGCCACGGCCATGAAGTACCTGGAACGCGTGCGCATCCCGGAACAGGCCACCAAGTTCCCCGGCCAGCTCTCGGGCGGCCAGCAGCAGCGCGTGGCGATCGCGCGCTCGCTGTGCATGAACCCCAAGATCATGCTGTTCGACGAGCCCACCTCGGCGCTGGACCCGGAAATGGTCAAGGAAGTGCTGGACGTGATGGTCAGCCTGGCCCAGGAAAGCGGCATGACCATGATCTGCGTGACCCACGAAATGGGCTTCGCGCGCAAGGTCGCCAACCGCGTCATCTTCATGGACCGCGGCGAGATCATCGAGCAGAACAGCCCCGACGAGTTCTTCGACAACCCGCAGAACGAACGGACCAAGCTGTTCCTGAGCCAGATTCTGCACTGATCGTCTTTCCGGACGTCCACCGACCCGCCGCCAGGCGGGTTTTTCTTTGCCTGACCCTTATTCCCCGGCCTGGATCACATAAGCGATTCTTAAGTGTCGGCGGACGAGTTCTTGATTGTGCGCGCCGCGCGTGTAGCCCATCATAGGTTCACGCTGCCGGTCCGCCCGCAGCCTCCCGGAACTCGACATAAGGTGTCTGCAACCATGGCCGATCTGGAATCCCGACTCGACAGGCAGTCCCCCGCCTACCAGCGCAATCGCGAGCAGATGCTGGCGCTGCTGTCAGAACTGGCGCAACTGGAGCAGCGGGCGGTGGAGCGGTCGGCGCAGGCCGCGCCGGCGTTCCGCAAGCGCGGCAAGCTGCTGCCGCGGGAGCGCCTGGCGGCGTTGCTCGACGCCGGCCGCCCGTTCCTGGAACTGATGAAGCTGGCGGGCTATTGCGGCATCGAGAATCCGGACCCCGCCACCAGCGTGCCGGGCGCCGCCATCATCGCCGGCGTGGGCGAGGTCTGCGGCGTGCGGTGCATGATCGTGGTCAACGACTCCGGCATCAGCGCCGGCGCCATGCAGGCCATGACGGCCCAGAAGGTGATGCGCTGCCAGGAGATCGCGCTGGCCAACCGGCTGCCCTTCATCCAGCTGGTCGAGAGCGCCGGCGGCAACCTGAAGAAGTACCGGGCCGAGCGCTTCGTTCACGGCGGCGGCATGTTCTACAACCTGGCGAAGCTGTCGGCCGCCGGGATTCCGGTGATCTCGCTGGTGCACGGGTCTTCGACCGCGGGCGGCGCCTATCTGCCCGGCCTGTCCGACTACGTCGTCATGGTGCGCAACCAGGCCCATGCCTTCCTGGCCGGCCCGGCCTTGCTGCAGGCCGCGACCGGAGAGGTGGCCACGGAGGAAGAGCTGGGCGGGGCGGCGATGCATGCGTCGGTGTCGGGCCTGGCCGATTATGTGGCCGAGAACGACCGCGAGGCCATACTGCAGGTGCGGGACATCGTGCGCGCCTTCGGTTGGGCGGAAACGGAGCAGGACCGCCCCGAGGTTCCGCCCCGGCACGACGTCCAGGACCTGCTGGGCATCATGCCGGCCGACTACCGGGTGCCGGTGGAGATGCGCGAAGTGATCGCGCGCCTGACAGACGGCTCGGACTTCCACGAGTTCAAGCGCGACTACGGGCCGGCCACGGTGTGCGGCTATGGCGTGCTGCACGGCACGCCCATCGGGCTGCTGACCAACAACGGTCCGCTCGACACGGCCGGTTCGGCCAAGGCCGCGCAGTTCATACAACTGTGCTCGCAGCTGGGCAGGCCCATCGTGTTCCTGCAGAACATCACGGGGTTCGTGGTGGGGCGCGCGCACGAAGAGGCGGGCATGATCAAGCACGGCGCCAAGCTCATCCAGGCGCTGTCCAACGCCGGCGTGCCCCGTCTGACCGTGCTCTGCGGCGCCTCGTTCGGCGCCGGCAACTATGGCATGTGCGGGCGCGCATTCAAGCCGGACTTCCTGTTTTCCTGGCCGAACGCGCGCACCGCCGTCATGGGCGGCGAGCAGGCGGCGATGACCATGCGGCGGGTGGCCGAGAACAGCGCCAGGCGCGCCGGCGCCGAGCCGGACCTTGCCGCGCTGGAAGCGGAAAGCCGGGAAATCGTGCAGACCTTCGATTTGCAGTCCAGCGCCGTGCACACCAGCAGCCTGCTGCTGGACGACGGCGTGATCGACCCGCGCGCCACCCGGGACGTACTGGGAGTGGCGCTGGCCGCATGCACGCGGTCGGCAAAACGCGACGTTCATCCGATCCAGTTCGGCGTCGCCAGATTCTAACGAGGAGATTCCATGTTTACCCACGAGCACATCGCGTTGCAGGACGGCGTACGCCAGTTGATCGACAAAGAGATCAATCCCTATCTGGACCAGTGGGAAGAAGCGGAGATTTTTCCTGCCCATGAAGTGTTCAAGAAGCTGGGCAAGGCGGGATACCTGGGCGTGAACAAGCCCGTCGAATTCGGCGGGATGGGGCTGGACTACTCCTATGAGATCGCGTTCTGCGAGGCGATAGGCTCGGTGCGCGCCGGCGGCGTCGGCATGGCGATCGCCGTGCAGACCGACATGGCCACGCCCGCGCTTGCGCGCTTCGGCAACGATGCGGTGCGCGAGCAGTTCCTGCAGCCGTCCATCGCGGGAGACTACGTGGCCTGCCTGGGCGTGTCCGAAACCGGGGCGGGCTCGGACGTCGCGTCGCTGAAGACCACCGCGCGCAAGGACGGCGACGACTACGTCATCAGCGGCTCCAAGATGTGGATAACCAACGCCACGCAGGCGGACTGGATGTGCCTGCTCGCCAATACCAGCGACGACAAGCCACACCGGAACAAATCGCTGATCTGCCTGCCGCTCAAGCAGGACAACGGCAAGCCCGTGCCCGGCGTCACCATGAACAAGATCAAGAAGGTGGGCATGTGGTCCTCGGACACCGCGCAGGTGTTCTTCGATGAAGTGCGCGTGCCGCAGCGCTACCGCATCGGCGAAGAGGGCATGGGCTTCACCTACCAGATGCGCCAGTTCCAGGAAGAGCGCCTGAGCGGCGCGACGCGGCGCGTGACCGCCCTGACCGACGTGATCAACGACACGATCGACTACACGCGCCAGCGCCAGGTCTTCGGCAAGCCGCTGCTGGACAACCAGGCCGTGCATTTCCGGCTGGCGGAGCTGAAGACCGAGGTCGAAATGCTGCGCGCCATGGTTTACCGCGCGGCGCGCGTGCACATGGAAGGCGGCGACATGACGGAGCTGGCGTCGATGGCCAAGCTCAAGGCGGGCCGCCTGTGCCGCGAGGTCACGGACTCCTGCCTGCAGTACTGGGGCGGCATGGGCTTCACCTGGGAGAACGCGGTCTCGCGCGCCTGGCGCGACCTGCGCCTGATCTCCATCGGCGGCGGCGCCGACGAGATCATGCTCACCATCATTTGCAAGCACATGGGCATCCTGCCCGCGCGCGCGGCCTGAGGCCGCAGGGGTGGACAGATGAGATTCGATACCTTGCTCGTCGCCAACCGGGGCGAAATCGCGCTGCGGGTGATCCGGGCGGCGCGCGCCCAGGGCCTGCGCACGGTCGCGGTGTACTCGGACGCGGACGCGGAATCGCGCCACGTGCGCGAGGCCGACATGGCGGTGCACATCGGCGCGGCGCCGGCCCACGCCAGCTATCGCAACGTGGAGGCCCTGCTGCGCGCCTGCGCGCTGAGCGGCGCGCAGGCGGTGCATCCCGGCTATGGTTTTCTGTCCGAGAACGCGGCGTTCGCCCGCGCCGTGACGCAAGCCGGCCTGACCTTCGTGGGGCCGTCGGCCGAGGTCATCGACCTGATGGGCAACAAGGCGCGCGCCAAGGAGGCGCTGCGGCACGCCGACGTGCCGACCGTGCCCGGCGCGCAAGGCCTGAGCGACGACAGGGAACTGGCGGCGCGCGCCCGCGCCATAGGCTATCCGGTGCTGCTGAAGGCGGCCGCCGGCGGCGGCGGACGCGGCATGCGGCTGGCCCGGGACGAAGCAGAACTGGCGCAGGCGCTGCCGCTGGCCCGCTCCGAAGCGCTGGGGGCGTTCGGCTCGGACGAGCTGATCCTGGAGAAGGCCATTCTCGGGGCGCGCCACGTCGAGATCCAGGTGCTGTGCGACGAACACGGCAATGCCCTGCATCTGGGCGAACGGGATTGCTCGCTGCAGCGGCGCTACCAGAAGCTGGTGGAGGAAAGCCCGTCGCCGGCGGTGTCGCCGGCGCTGCGCGAGCGCATGGGCGCGGTGGCGGTGCGCGCATGCCAGGCGATCGGCTATGTGGGCGCGGGCACGCTGGAATTCCTGGTGGACGCGGCGGGCGACTTCTACTTCATGGAGATGAACACCCGGCTGCAGGTCGAGCATGGCGTGACCGAACTGGTCACCGGCATAGACCTGGTGCAATGGCAGCTCAGGGTGGCCCAGGGCGAGCCGCTGGGCCTGCGGCAGGAGGACGTGCGCAGCCGCGGCCACGCGATGGAGCTGCGCGTCTGCGCGGAAGACCCGGCCGCGGGCTTCGTGCCGCAGGTCGGCACGGTGCTCAGGTGGGTGGAACCTCCCGGCCTGCGCGTCGATACGGCGCTGGAGGACGGGCTGGAGATCACGCCGCACTATGACTCGATGCTGGCCAAGTACCTGGCATGGGGCGAAACGCGGGAGGAATGCATCCGCAAGCTGATGCGGGCCTGCGAGGCCGGCGGCCTGCTGGGGGTCCGGTCGAACCTGCATTTCCTGGCGCGCGCCATCGATCATCCGGAATTCCGCGACGGCGGCGTGACGACAGGTTTTCTGGCCGGCCAGGACATGACGTCCGGGCATTGGCGCGCGCAGCCTTCCGAGCATGCGCTGGCCGCCGCGGCGCTGGCGCTGGCCGGATGGCCGGCGGCGCACGCCCGTCCCTATCTTGCGGCGCAGGGCGAGGTGGCGCTGGACGACGCCTCGGACGGGGCGTCGAGGCTGCTGCGCATTTCGCAGCAGGCCGATGGCGGCCTGTCGGTGGATGCGTGGGAGGGGCACGTCGCCGAAGGCGAATGCAGGCGGGTCCGGATCGAGGCCGCGCATCGGCGCGGCGACGATCTTGCCCTGGTCGTGGGCGGTCTGCGACGCAGCCTGCGCGTGGCCATGGAAGGGGCGGACGCGGCCTGGGTGCAGGACGGCGCAAGCGTCTGGCGCTTCCTGCGGGCCACGCGCTTCGCCGGCCGCGACGACGGGCAGGCCGGGCAGGCGCGGACGCTGCGCGCGCCGATGAGCGGAAGGGTGATCGGCGTCGAGGTCCGCGACGGCGACAGCGTGACGGCGCAGCAGACCGTGCTGGTGCTGGAGTCCATGAAGATGGAAATGTCGATCGCCGCGGGGGCGGCGGGCATCGTGGCAAGGGTGGCCGTCGCCGCGGGCGACCAGGTCAGCACCGGACAGGTATTGATGGAGGTGCAGCAATGAGCGCGAACCACAACCCGGCCGGCCAGCGCCGGCCCAAGAGCCCCGTGCACGTCGGGTGCGCATCGGGATTCTGGGGCGACTCCCAGATCGCGATTCCGCAACTGCTCACCGCGGAAAAGCTGGACTACATCGTCTTCGACTATCTGGCGGAAACGACCATGTCCCTGCTGCAGCGGGCGCGCATGCGCAGTCCCGAGCTGGGTTATGCGACCGACTTCGTCAGCGTGCTGCGCCCGCACCTGAAAACACTGCTGGAGCGCGGCGTGCGGCTGGTGTCGAACGCCGGCGGCCTGAACCCCGAGGCATGCCGCGACGCCATCCTGGCCTATGCCCGGGAACAAGGCCTGGCGCCGCGCATCGCCGTCGTCACCGGCGACGACGTGACCGCGCTGCAGGCCGAATTCACCGATGCGCAGGGCCGCCACCTGCCCGACCTGGACGGCTTCGGGCCGCTGCTGTCGGCCAACGCCTATCTGGGCGCCTATCCCATTGTCCAGGCGCTGGCCCTGGACGCGGACATCGTGATCACGGGCCGCGCCGTGGACAGCGCCTGCGCGCTGGCCGTGGCGATACACGAGTTCGACTGGACCGCTTCGGACTACGACAAGCTGGCGCAGGCCAGCCTGGCGGGCCACCTGATCGAATGCGGTCCGCAGGCGACCGGCGGACTCTTCACCGACTGGGAGACGGTGCCGGACTGGGCCAATATCGGCTATCCGATAGTGGTGCTGGACCGGGACGGCGGGTTCGATCTGACCAAGCCGCCGGCGACCGGCGGCCTCGTGAGCCGGGCCACGGTCGCCGAGCAGCTGCTGTACGAGATCGGCGATCCGTCCGCGTACGAGCTGCCCGACGTGATCTGCGACCTGCGGCAGGTTTGCATCCGCGAGACAGGGCCGGACCGCGTGCGCGTCGAGGGCGCGCGCGGGCGGGCGCCGTCCACCCGGTACAAGATCACCGCGACGGGCCACGCCGGCTACCAGATCGGCATCATGATGGCGATCCGCGGGCAGCGGGCGCGCGCGAAAGCGCTGCGCACGGCCGACGAGCTGCTGCGGCGCACGCGCAGGCTGCTCGCGGCCAACGGCATGCCCGACTACATCTCGACCGTGGTGGAGCTGCTGGGGGCGGAAGCCATGTACGGCGGCAATGCGCGCGAGAACGACAGCCGCGAGGTGATCTTGCGCATCGCCGCGTCGCACGCCGAGCGCAGAGGCCTGGAATTCCTGCAGAAGGAGTCCGCGTCGGCCGGCACCTCGATGGGGCCGGGCACGCGCAGCCACTTCGGCGGCCGCGCCGATATCCAGGCCATCATCAAGACGGGATCGTTCTACATCGCCAAGCAGTGCGTGCCGATCTGGCTGGACTGCGGCGACGTGCATGCCGAGGTCGCCGTGCCGGACAACGGCGAGGACCGTCCCGTCGCCGCGTCCGGTACGCAGCCGGCGGCTGCGCCGGCGCCGGCAGGCGCGAACAGCGTGCGGGTGCCGCTGGCCCGGCTCGCCTACGCCCGCAGCGGCGACAAGGGCGACGATTCGAACATCGGCGTGATCGCGCGCCGCGAGGCTTACTGGCCCGTGCTGCTGCGCGAGCTGACCGCCGAACGGGTGCGCGAGTACTTCAGCCATCTGGTCCAGGGCGAAGTGTCGCGCTTCGAGCTTCCGGGAACGGGGGCGGTGAACTTCGTGCTGCGGCGCGCGCTGGGAGGCGGCGGTTCGTCCAGCCTGCGCTCGGACCCCTTGGGCAAGTCGTACGCCCAGATGCTGCTGGACCTGGAGATTCCTTGTCCCGGCGAAATCCTGCAATAGCGGGAGCCAGAGAGTGGGAGGAGACTACAAATGGAACAGACCCGCAGGGCATTCATCCAACTGGCCGGAGCCGGCGCGCTGCTGGCGGTTTGCGGCGGCGCGCGTGCGCAGGCGCTGGACCGGACCGTGCACGTGACCGTGGCCTACGGCGCGGGCGGCGCCACCGACACCATCATCCGCTACGTCGCGGACAGGATACGGGACCAGGTGGGCAGCCCCATCATCATCGAGAACCGGCCCGGGGCCGACGGCAATATCGCGGCCGAGTATGTATTGCGGCAGGGCGGCGACGGCTACAACCTGCTGGTGTCCGGGCCGTCCACGCACGCGGCCAACGCCAGCATCTACAAGTCCCTGGCCTACGACCCCGAGCGCGACTTCACGCCGCTGACGACGCTGGCCACCACGCCGTACTTCCTGGTGGTTAACCCGCAGCGCGTCAAGGCGCAGACCCTGCAGGCCTTCATCGCGGACGCGCGGGCTTCCAAGGGCAGCCTGAGCTTCGCCAGCGCCAACGTCGGCGGCCGCATCGCCGGCGAGCGCTTTCGCGCGATGGCCGGCCTCAATGCGGTGAACATTCCGTATCGCGCCAGCACGCAGGCCATGACCGACCTGCTGGGCGGCCAGTACGACTTCTATTTTTGCGACGCCGTGACCGCCAGCCCGCAGTTGCGCGCCGGCAAGATCCGCGCCCTGGCGGTGTCGACCGCCGAGCGCGTGCCCGCCTTTCCGGACGTGCCGACCGTGGCGGAGCTCGGCTACCCGGGCTTCGACGTGTCGTCGTGGATCGCGATCTGGGCCGCCGCCTCCACGCCGCCGGCGGTCGCGCAGCGCCTGGCGGCCTGGATCAACGGCGCGCTCGACAACCCGGAAGGCCGCCGCTTCCTGACCGACCGCGCGCTGGTCCCGCAGCCGGGATCGCCCGAGGATCTGCGCGCGATCCAGCGGCGGGACACGGTGGAGTGGGGCAAGGTGATCGTGGCCGCCGGCATGCAGCAGCGCTAGGCAACCGGTCAGGACGGGACGAAGAGTTCGCTGAGCTTGCGGGCGCCGTCGGAGGTGTCCCCCGCGCGCATGTAGAGGTGGTAGCTGGCCGAAGGCAGGGCGGGCAGGCCGAGCTCTTCACCCACCACTTTGAGGCCGGGCGTGAGCATCTCGATAGTGCGCGGCGTGATGCCCAGGCCGGCCCGCAAGGCGGCGCGCACGCCGGCCAGCGTGGGCGTCTGGAAGGCATTGCGCCAGGGGCGGTTCTCCTGTTCCAGGCGGTTGAGCGCCATGCGACGGAAGACGCAGGGCGCGTCCACCAGCACCAGAGGCAAGGGGAGGTTTTGTTGATGATGGAAATGCGTGCCCGAAATCCAGACGACGGGCGAGGTCCGAAACGTGATGCGGGGAAACTCGTCGAACTGTTCGAGTTCCAGCAGCAGGTCGATGTCGCCGCGGCGCAGCGCCGAGGCCAGCCAGCGACTGCGATTGACCTGAATCTCGATGCGCATGCCGGGGTAGGTGCGCGCGCACAGCGCCAGATAGTCGGGCAGGATCGTGTCCACGGCGTCGGCGCAGACGCCGATGCGCGTGGGCGCGGCGAAGACGCTCTGGTTCATCGCGCGGCAGGTCTCGTCGTTCAGCGCCAGCATGCGCCGCGCGTACTCGCGCAGGCGCACGCCCTGTTCGGTGAGGCGCTTGTGCCGTCCCACGCGCACCAGCAGCTTGCAGTCCAGCAGCCGTTCGAGCCGCTGCATCTGTTGCGAGACGGCGGCCTGGGTGCGGAATACCTGGTCGGCCGCGCCCGCGAAATTCTCGCGGTCGGCCACCGCCAGGAAGGTCCTGAGCAAGCCTATGTCCAGATCGCGCACCGCCATGAGATTTCCTTATGTGCCAGTGTACGCAGACGATTATCCGGGGCGCCGGGCGTCGGGCACAAGCCCAGCCTTTCCCCCAATCCAGGGAGACTGCCGTGAATGCCTTCATCGATCCGAATCCTTTGCACGAGGTCTATGAGGGCCTGCACGTGCTCGACCTGTCGCAGGGCATCGCAGGCCCTTATTGCGCGCAGATCCTGGGCCAGATGGGCGCGCAGGTGACGAAAGTGGAGCCCTTGCACGGAGACTGGGGACGCAGCATGGGCGTGCCGCGCGGCGGCTTCAGCGCCATTGCGCTGGCTTTCAACCGGGGCAAGCGCAGCCTGGCGCTGGACGCGCAAACCGATGCCGGACGCGAGGTGCTGCACAGGCTGGCGGCGCGCGCCGACGTCGTGGTGCAGAGCTTCCGTCCCGGCGTGGCGGACCGGCTGGGCCTGGGCTATGCGACGCTGCGCGACCTCAATCCGCGCCTGGTCTATGCCTCGATCTCGGGATTCGGCCTGTCGGGACCGTATGCCGACCGCCCGGGCACCGATTCCGTCGTGCAGGCGCTGACCGGCCTGACCACGGCGAACTGCGACGGCGCGGGGCTGCCCCAGCGGGTCAAGCCGTTCATCGGCGACCTGTCCTGCGGCGTCTACACCGCCAATGCGATCGGGGGCGCCTTGTTCGCGCGCGAGCGCGGACAATCCGGCCGGCACATCGACGTCAGCCTGCTGGCCACCATGGCGGCGCTGCAGAACAGCTCGCTCATCGACCACGCATTGCGCCGCGGCGAGCCGGCCACCAGCGTCACCTATCCCCAGGGGATCTTCAGCACGCAGGACGGCTATGTGCTGGTGTTCGCCATGAACAACGCCATGTTCGCGGCCATCTGCCGCGTGATCGGGCGCGACGACTGGCTGACGGACCCGCGCATGGACACGCCGCAGCGCCGCATACAGGTCGGCGACGAGATCAACGCGGGGGTGGCGCAGATCCTGCGCACGCGTTCCACCGCCTACTGGACCCAGTGCTTCCGCGACAACGACATCCTGTATGGCGAGGTCAAGGACTACGACCAGTTCCAGGAAGACGAGCAGGTGCGGCACCTGGGCCTGGTGCAGACCCTGAGCCAGCCCGGCCTGGGCGACGTGCCCTTCGTCGGCCTGCCGGGCGTGCATCCCGCGAGCGGTTCGGCCGGCGGGCGGGTGCCGGCGGTGGGCGAGGACACGCAGGCCGTGCTGCGGGAACTGGATTACTCGCCGGCCGACATCCGCGCGCTGGCGCAGCAGGGGATTATTCAACCGGCGGCGCAGGCCGCCGCAGCGCACTGAAGGAGCCGTACACATGAACCTGGCGCAATCTAACGGGGCGGCCGACGCGCCGCTGCTCACCCGGCGCGACGGCGCGGTTTTTCACCTGACCCTGAACCGGCCCGAGACGCGCAATCCGCTGGGCGGCGAAATGGTCGAGCGGCTGGAGGACGCGCTCGGCCAGGCCGAAGCCGACCCGGCCGTGAGGGTCGTGGCGATCGGCGCGGCGGGGCCGGCGTTCAGCGCCGGCGGCAACCTGGGCAACGTCGCGGACCGGATCGCTGCGCGTCCCGACGCCGACGGACAGGACCCGGTGGCGCTGGGCAACCGGCGCTATGGACGCTTCCTGGAACGCTTCGCCGGCTGCTCCAAGATCACCGTGGTGCTGGCGCAGGGGGCGGCCATGGGCGGCGGCGCGGGCCTGGTCTGCGCCGCCGATATCGCCGCCGGCTTGCGCGGGGCGCGCTTCGGCTTTCCCGAAGTCTCGATCGGCCTGGTGCCGGCGCAGATCCTGCCGTTCGTCGCGGCCCGCATCGGCGTGCAGGCGGCCCGCCGGATGATGCTGACCGGCGAGCGCATCGACGCCGATGCGGCGCGCGCCATCGGCCTGCTCGACTACGTTTTCGATGCCGGGCAGGACTGGGAGGAGGGCGTGGCCGGCATGCTGCGGCGCTGCGTGGACGCCGCGCCCCGCGCCGCCGGGCAGACCAAGCGGATGCTGCGGGGACTGTTCGGCCAGCAGCGCTGGCACGAGGAAGAACTGGGCGCCTATCTGGATTCGGCGTCGCAGTGTTTCGCCAGCCAGCTGCGCAGCGAGGCGATCGAGGGAATCGCGGCGGCCAAGGCCAGGCGGCGGCCGGATTGGGACGCGGCGCCGTCGGTTTCCTGACGCTTTCGACGGTATTGCTTTGTTACCATCTCCGCGGCCTGGAGTATGCTACTGACCGCAATCATTCCAGAGCGAGGAGAACAATCAATGAAGCCCACCCCCCGCAGCGCGATGCGCCGCGCCCTGCTGCAAGGCGCCGTGGCGCTGGCCGCGACCCTGCCTTTCTGCGCGCCCGCCGGCGCCGCCGCCGACTTCCCGACCAAGCCGCTGCGCTTCGTCGTGCCCTATCCGCCCGGCGGTCCGCTGGACACCATGGCCCGCATGCTGGCCGAGAAGGTGCGCGGCTCGCTGGGCCAGCCCGTCATCGTCGAGAACCGCTCGGGCGCGGGCGGCAATATCGGCGCCGACCTGGTGGCCAAGGCGCCGGCCGACGGCTATACGCTGGTGATGGGCGCGGTCGCGACCCACGCGATCAACCCCTGGCTGTTCGCCAACCTGCCGTACGACCCGGTGAAGGACTTCGCGCCCGTCACCATCGTGGCCTCGGTGCCCAACGTGCTGGTGATGAACCTGGAGTTCGCCCAGAAGAACAAGATCGAAAAACTGTCCGACCTGATCGCCTACGCCAAGCAGAATCCCGGCAAGCTGAACTACGGCTCGGGCGGCAACGGCAGCGCCGGCCACCTGTCGGGCGAGCTGCTGAAGGCGCGCGCCGGCATCAAGGTCGAGCACATTCCCTACCAGGGCGCGGCCCCGGCCCAGCTGGCGCTGCTGTCGGGCCAGTCGGACTTCATGTTCGACAACCTGGCGGCCTCGGCGCCGCTGATCAAGGACGGCAAGGTCAAGGCGCTGGCCGTCACCACGGCCCAGCGTTCCTCGCTGCTGGCCGACGTGCCGACGGTGGAGGAATCGGGCGTCAAGGGCTTCGACCTGGGCACCTGGTTCGGCGTGTTCACCACGGGCGGCACGCCCGCCCCGGTGGTCGCCAAGCTGAACCAGGCCTACGCCGAAGCGATGCAGCAGCCCGACGTCAAGCAGCGCCTGCTGACGATGGGCTCGGAAGCCGGCCCGATGACGCCCGAGGCGTTCGCCGCCTTCGTCAAGAGCGAGAAGGCGAAGTACCAGGAGATCGTGAAGATCTCGGGCGCCAGCCTGAACTGAGCGCGGGGGGGAGCTGATGGGTTTCGCGCGATTCGCGTCGGCATTTTTGCCGGCGGCTTGCCGCGCTACACCCATCCTACGCCTTCGGGCCCCCTGACGTAGGATGGGTGTAGCGCGAGATCCCTTGGGCAAGAATCCGAATGCAGAGCGCGCGAAACCCATCGGGCGCCGCCACGACTACACCCCCAGATACCGCTGCGCCAGCTCCGGCTGCGCGGCGAGTTCCGCGGGGCTGCCCTGCCAGACGACGCGGCCTTTTTCCAGCACGTGGTGGCGGTCGACCAGCGTGGCCATTTCCTTCAGGTTCTTGTCGATCACCAGGATGGTCTGGCCTTCCTCTTTCAGGCGGCGCAGGCAGTTCCAGATTTCCTGGCGGATCAGCGGCGCCAGCCCCTCGGTGGCTTCGTCCAGCACCAGCAGGCGCGGGTTGATGAGCAGCGCGCGGCCCACGGCCAGCATCTGCTGTTCGCCGCCGGACAGGGTGCGGGCCGACTGCGCGCGGCGTTCCTTCAGGCGCGGGAACAGCTCGAATACGCGCTCCACGTGCCAGCCCGCGCGGGTATTGCGGGCGGTGGCTACCAGGTTTTCCTCCACCGACAGCGAACCGAAGACGCGGCGGCCTTCGGGCACCAGGCCGATGCCCAGCTGCGCGATGCGGTGCGGGGGCAGGCCGGCGATGGGCTTGCCGTCGAGCAGGATGGCGCCGTCCTGGGCCGGCAGCATGCCCATGAGGGTCTTGACCGTGGTGGTCTTGCCCATGCCGTTGCGGCCGATCAGGGACACGACCTGGCGCGGCGCGATCTCGAGGTCCACGCCGAACAGCACTTTGCTTGCGCCGTAGCCGGCCTGCAATGCCTGGATTTGCAGCATCATTCCTCCTCGCCCAGATAGGCGGCGCGCACGTCGGGGTGGCGGCGCACCTCGTCCGGCGTGCCGGTGAAGATCGTCTTGCCGTAGACCAGCACGGTGATGCGGTCGGCCAGCGCGAAGACCGCGTCCATGTCGTGCTCCACCAGCAGGATGGCGTAGCGGCCCTTGAGTTCCCGCAGCAGCGCGGTCATGCGCTGCGATTCCTCCGCGCCCATGCCGGCCATGGGCTCGTCCAGGAGCAGCACCGACGCGTTCAGGGACAGCGCCATCGCCAGCTCCAGCTGGCGTTTCTCGCCATGGGCCAGCGCCGAGACGCGCACGTCGCCGCGTCCGTCCAGGCCGACGCGCGCCAGCGCCTGGCGCGCCGGCTCGCGCAGCTGCGGCAGGCGGCGCGCATTCTTCCAAAGATTGAAGCCGCCCGGGCTGTGCGCCTGCACCGCCATGGCGACGTTGTCCTCGGCGCTGAAGTCGGGATAGAGCTGGCTGATCTGGAAGGAACGGGCCAGCCCGGCGGCCGGCCGCTTGTGCGCCGGCATGCGGGTGATGTCGTGGCCGTCGAGCAGGATGCTGCCGGCGTCGGGCAGGATCTCGCCGCTGATCTGCGACAGCAGCGTGGTCTTGCCCGCGCCGTTGGGGCCGATCAGCGCATGCAGTTCGCCCGGCCGCACGGCCAGGTTGACGCCCTGCGTGGCGTGCACGGCGCCGAAGCGCTTCTGCAGGTCGCGGATCTCGAGTTTGGGTTGCTCAGCCATGATGCTTGCCTCCCGCCAGCCAGCCGTACACGCCGCGCTTGCCGAACAGCACCACCAGCACCAGCACCGGGCCGAGGATCAGCATCCAGTGCTCGGTCCAGGCCGTGGCGACCTGCTCCAGCCCCAGGTATACGGCCACGCCCAGCACCGGCCCGAAGATCGAGCCCATGCCGCCCAGGATGACCATGGCCATCAGTTCGCCGGATTTCTGCCACGCGGCCATGTCCGGGCTGACGAAGAGCGCGTAGTTGGCCCACAGCGCGCCGGCCAGGCCGGTGCCGGCGGCCGACAGCACGAAGGCGGTGAGGCGGTAGCGCAGCGGCGCCAGGCCCAGGCCGACGCTGCGCCGCGGGTTCTGCCTGATGCTCTGCAGCGCCATGCCGAAAGGCGAATCGACGATGCGCCGGCAGGCCAGCACCCAGGCCGTCAGGAGCGCCAGGCAGACGTAGTAGAAGGTGGCGGGATGGTTCATGTCCAGCCCGGGCAGGGTGTTGCGCGCGTCGATCGACAGGCCGTCGTCGCCGCCGTAGACCATCAGGCCCACGAGGATGAAATACAGCATCTGCCCGAACGCCAGCGTGATCATGATGAACTGCACGCCCGAGGTGCGCAGCGACAGGAATCCCACCACCAGCCCGGCCAGCGCCGCGGCCGCGACGGCCAGCGGCCACATCACCAGCGCGGCTTCGCTGCCGCTCCAGCCGAACAGCGTATCGCCCTGGCTCATGTGAAAGCCGACGATGCCGATCACGTAGCCGCCCAGGCCGAAGAAGGCGGCGTGGCCGAAGCTGACCATGGCGCCGTAGCCCAGGATCAGGTCCAGGCTGACCGCGGCGATGGCGTAGATGAGAAAGCGGGTCATCAGGTTGACCAGGAAGGTCTCGCCCGTGGCCGACGCGATGGCCGGCACCAGGGCGAACAGCAGGAACCCGATCGTGTTGACGATCATTTTTCGAGTCATGGGTATCGTTCCTAACGCTGGGCGGGCACCAGCCCGCGCGGCTTGAACAGCAGCACGATGGCCATCAGGATGTAGATGCTGGCCGACACCAGGCTGGAGCTGGCGGAATCGGACAGCTCGGGCGGCAGCAGCCGCGACATCCAGAACGGGATGTAGGCGCGTCCCAGCGCGTCGGTCATGCCGATCATGAGCGAGCCCGCCAGCGCGCCGCGCACCGAGCCCACGCCGCCCACCACGATGACCACGAAGGTCGTGATCAGGATGCGTTCGCCCATGCCGATCTCCACCGCCAGCAGGGGCGCGGCCATGACGCCGGCGAAGCCGCACAGCAGGGCGCCCAGCGTGAAGATCAGCGTGAACAGGCGCTGGATGTTCACGCCCAGCGCGTCGACCATCTCGCCGTCGTCGGCGCCGGCGCGCACCAGCATGCCGACGCGGGTGCGCGAGATCAGCAGCCACAGCCCGATCGCCACCAGCACGCCGGCGCCGATGAAGGCCAGCCGCATCACCGGATAGTTCAGGCCCGGCAGCAGCGCCACCGACCCCGACAGGAACGGCGGGATGTCCATGAAGGGCGGGCTGCGGCCGAACAGCACCGTGACCAGCTCGTTGGTGAACAGCGTCAGGCCCAGCGTGGCCAGCACCTGGTCCAGGTGGTCGCGGCGGTACAGGTGGCGGATCACCAGCAGCTCGACCACCAGGCCGTACAGGGCCGCGCCGGCGAGCGCGGCCAGCAGCGCCGCGGCGAACGAGCCGGTGGCGGCCGCGGCGCTGGCCGCGCAGAACGCGCCCACCATGTAGAACGAGCCGTGCGTGAGGTTGATGACGTTCATGATGCCGAACACCAGCGTCAAGCCCGCCGACAACAGGAACAGCAAGGCGCTGTATTGCAGGCCGTTCAAGACCTGCTCCAGGAACATCAGCATGGAAACTCCTTGTGGAGCGGGGCGGGGGGCGGCCGCGGCCGGCCCCCGTCCTGGCCTACATCTTGCATTGCGCCGCGTGCACGTCGGTGTGGTCGCGGGCGATGACCTTGAGGTTCTTGTAGGTCAGCTTGCCGTCCGGCCCGGCTTCGATGTGCAGCAGATACCAGTCCTGGACCGGATGCTGGTTGGGCCCGAACTTGAACTTGCCGCGCACGCTGGGGAAGTCGGCGCGGCGCAGCGCGGCGCGGAAGTCGTCGGCGCGGCCGGCGACGTCGCCGTCCACGGCCTTCAGCGCCGAGCCGATCAGGTTGGCGGTGTCGTAGGCCTGCGCGGCGTAGGCCGTGGGTGCGCGGTTGTAGGCCTTGGTGAAGGCTTCGACGAAGTGCTTGTTCTGCGGATTGTCCAGGTCGGCGCTCCACAGCGAGCTGAGGTAGAAGCCCGCGCCGGCGTTGCCGGTGGCGGCCAGCATGCGGTCGTCCATGGAGTAGATCGGCGTGATCATCTTGATCTGGCCGGCCAGTCCGGAATTGGCGAACTGCTTGGTCAGGTTGATGCCCGCGCCGCCCGGATGGAACTGGAAGATGGCGTCGGGCTTGAGCGAGCGGATGCGCGCCAGCTCCACCGAGAAGTCGGCCTGTTCCAGCTTGGTGTAGATCTCGTCGGCGATCTCGCCCTTGTAGGTGCGCTTGAAGCCGGCTACCGCGTCGCGTCCGGCCTGGTAGTTGGGTGCCATGATGACCACCCGCTTGGCGCCCAGCTCATTGGCCGCGATGCCCGCGGTGTCGGCGTAGGAGTCGTTCTGGAAGGCCACCGAGAAGTAGTTCGGGTTGCAGGCCTTGCCGGCGTAGTTCGACGGGCCGGCGTTGAGGCTGACGTAGAAGGCGCCGGCGTTCAGCACGGTGGGGCCGACCGCCGCCATCACGTTCGAGAAATTGATGCCGGTGAACAGGCGCACGCCGCTTTGCACCATCTTGTCGGCGATCTGCTTGGCGTTGGCGGGCTTGAGCGCATCGTCCTCCACGCGCAGGTCGACCGGCACGCCGCCCAGCTTGCCGCCGCCTTCCTTGATGGCCAGCATGAAGGCGTCGCGCTCGTCCTCGCCGATGTAGCCGGCCGGCGTGGACAGCGTGCCGATGAAGCCGATCTCCACCGGCTTGGTCTGCGCGGAGGCGGCGAACGAGGACAGCGCCAGCGCGAGGGCGAGGGCGGCGGCCGCGCCGCCTAAGGTCTTTTTCATGGTTGTCTCCTGAGTCTGTTTTTGTGTTTACTGCGCCGTATTCCCCGCGAGGCAGTTTTCCACTTTCCAGCCGTACAGCCACTGCAACGCGTCGTAGAACTGGGACTGGCTGCGGCCGGTCCACAGCATGTTGCGCACGGTGCGTTCGACGCCCCGCGCGTGATAGAGCCTGCCCATCTCGCGGGTGGACCACACCACGCGCGCGCTGCGCGGGATGCGGACCGACTCGTAGAGGCGGAAGGCGGCTTGCAGGTCGTGGCCGCATCGGCGCACGGCCTCGCCCAGCGTCACCGCGTCCTCCAGCGCCATGCAGGCGCCCTGGGCCATGTACTGGGTCATGGGGTGGGCGGCGTCGCCCAGCAGGGTGGCGCGTCCCTGGCCCCAGCGTTCCACGGGCTCGCGGTCGGCGGTGGCCCAGCGTTTCCAGGAGGTGGGGCGGTCCAGCATCTGGCGCGGGCGCGGATGGATGCCCTCGAAGTAGGACAGCACCTCTTCCTTGCTGCCCTCGCGCACGCCCCATTGCTCCTGTTCGCGGCTGTGGAAGGTGACCACCAGGTTGTATTGCAGCCCGCCGCGCAAGGGGTAGTGCACCAGGTGGCAGTGCGGGCCGGCCCACAGCACCGGCGCGTTGATGCGCAGCTCTTCGGGCATGTTCTCGCGCTCGACCACGGCGCGGTAGACGACGTGGCCGGTCACGCGGGCCGGGTCGCCCACCATGTGTTCGCGGATCACGGACTTCACGCCGTCGGCGCCCACCAGCGCGTCGGCGCGGTAGCGGTTGCCTTCGGTGTCCGTCACTTCCACGCCCTTGCCGTCCTGCGACATCGCGGCGATCTGGGTGGAGGTGCGAAAGCGGATGAGCGGATTCTGCTGCACCGCCTCCAGTATCGACAGATGGATGTCGGCGCGGTGGATGACGGCGTAGGGGCCGCCGAAGCGCTCGCGGAACGCCTCGCCGGTGTCGATGCGCACCACTTCGTGGGCATCGACCGCGTCCATCATGATGATGTGGTCGGTGAACACGGCGCGTCCGCGCGCCGCCGCGCCCACGCCCAGCGCGTCCAGCGCCGCGAAGGCATTGGGGCCGAGCTGGATGCCGGCTCCGATCTCGCCGATATGGGCGGCCTGCTCCAGCAGCTGCACCGCGACGCCCTGGCGGGTCAGCGCCAGCGCGGCGGCCAGGCCGCCGATGCCGCCGCCGACGACGATGACGGATTGTCCGGTGGCTTGAGGGTTATTGCTTGCGTTCATGTTCGGCTTGCGCTCCGTTCAGTCCTGGCCGCCCAGGAAGGCGCCTTGCTGCCGCAGCTGGGCCTGCAGGGCGGAAATGGATATATCGGCCGGCGCGACGCCGGCGCGCAGCGCCATCGCCGCGGCGGTGCCCGCCGCTTCGCCCATCACGAAACAGCTGCCGCTCACGCGCGCGGCGGATTGGCCTTCGTGCGTCATGGACGCGCAGCGCCCGGCCACCAGCACGTTGTCCGCCACGTCCGGGCCGGGGCGCGGCACCAGCATGCGAAACGGCAGCTGGTTGTAGCCGCGCGATTGCGGAATGGGCGGCCACAGCCACTGCACGTCGCCGGCGGTATGCATTTCCAGCGGCCAGCCGTTGACGCCGATGCTGTCCTCGAAGTCGGCGCAGCCCAGCACGTCGTCCTTGCTCAGCACCGCGGCGCCCACGAGCCGGCGCGTTTCGCGGATGCCGAGCTGGGGCGCGATGTCCAGCACATAGGCCTGCTCGAAGCCGGGCACTTTGGCGCGCAGGAACGCGAGGTACCGCACGATCTGGCGGCGGCCTTCCAGCTCGCCGGCCGACAGCGAGTCGGCGTCGGTGCCGTCGGCCGCGCTGCCGTCGGCGTTGGCCAGCTGGGTGACGTTGACGCGCCATTCGTAGTCGTGCTTTTGCGGCCGCACGATGGCGCCGCGGCGCGGAAACGTGAACTCGCCGCTGGCGGCGGCCTGGTCCATCAGCTGCGGAATGGTTTTCCACGCCTCCTGGGCGCGCGCGCCGTCCACGTTGCCGACCTTGAACATCAGCGTGGGATAAAGCATGCGGCCGCGCTCATCGCCCTTTTCGAAAGGCAGGCCGGCCCAGCGCGCGATCTCGGCGTCGCCGGAGCAATCGATGAAGATGCGGGCCCGCACCGCGCAGCGCCCCGACTTGGTTTCCAGGAACAGCGCATCGGCCCGCCCGTCCTCGCCGCGCGACAGCCCCGTGGCCAGGGCATGGAACAGCACCTGCGCGCCGCTGGCCTGGACCATGTCGTCGGCGGCGCATTTGAAAGCCGAGATGTCGTAGGCCTGGGCGTGGATCTTGCCGAGGATGAGATGCGGGTCGTTCAGGCCGTCCAAGGCGCGCATGCGGTCGAGCAGCTCGTCGGTCATGCCGTGCACGACCTGGCGGATGTCGCCGCGGACATTGGCGTGCAGCCCGCAGAAATTCGACACGCCGGCGGCCGTGCCCATGCCGCCGAGAAATCCGTAGCGCTCCGCCAGCAGCACGCGGGCGCCGTTGCGCGCCGCGCTGGCGGCGGCCAGCAGGCCGGCCGGTCCGCCGCCCAGCACGACGACGTCGAATTCGCCGTACAGCGGGGTCTGGCGGGCGGGTTCGGTGATGACCATCTGGTTCTCCTTGCGGGGGCCGGCGGCGCGTCCGTCGCCTTACTGCGCCTTGATGCCGAGCTTGCGGATCAGCGGCGCCCAGCGGTTGAGCTCATCGTCCATATAGGCGCGGAATTCGGCCGGCGTGTCGCCCACCGGGTCCATGAACTGGGCCTGCAGCCGCTTGGCGACTTCGGGGTCGCGCACTGCCTGGATCAGGGCGTCGGACAGCTTCTTGCGCACGTCGGCGGGCGTCCTGGACGAGATCACGAAACCGATCCACGCCGAGCCTTCGATGTCCGGCACGCCGGCCTCGGCCAGCGTCGGGATGTCGGGCAGCAGGGCCGAGCGTTTGGAGGAGGTGACGGCCAGCGCCTTCAGGCGGCCGTCCTTCACCATGGGCATGACGGCGATGGGCGGCAGCGCGGCGAATTGCGTATCGCCCGACAGCAGCGAACTGAGCGCGGCCGGCGAGGACGGATAGGGAACGTGGGTGGCGCGCGCGCCGATTTGCTGCAACATCAGTTCCACGGCCAGGTGCGAAACCGTGCCCGCGCCCGGCGACGGAAAGTTGTACTTGTCGGGGTTCTGCTTGAGCGCCTGCAGCAGTTGGCCCACGCTGCCGATGCCGGCCGCGGCGGGCACCACCAGCACGTTGGGCTGGTGCACCGCCAGCGTGAGCGGCGACAGGTCGGTGGCCGGCGCGTAGGGCAGTTTGTCGAAAAGCAGCGTGTTGTTGACCAGCGGCCCCGTGATGGACACGCCGAAGGTGTAGCCGTCGGGCTTGGCGTTGGCGATGGCGTAGGTGCCGATGTTGCCGCTGGCGCCCGGCTTGTTCTCGATGACGATGGCCTGGCCCAGAATGGCGCCGGCCTTCTCGCCGACGATGCGGGCCACCTGGTCGGGGCTGGAGCCCGGGCCGAACGGCACGATGGCCTTGAGCGGCTGGGCCGGCCAGGTTTGCGCATGCGCCGCGGCCAGCGGCGCCAGGGCGGCAAGCGCAAGCGCCAGCGCACGGCGGGCGATGCGGCGCACGGGCATGGCGGGGGCGGCCGGCGTCGAGAACTCAGGCATGGGTGTCTCCTCCCAGGTCTTGCATGGTGTCGAAGTACGTCTGCTCGTTGGCGATGAAGGCGGCGACCATCGCGCGGTAGGTGGCGTCGACCACCTGTTCCAGATTGGCGAAGCCCCGGTTGTGCGTCACGGCCAGCCGCCGCGCCTTGTCGTAGACCTGGGCCTGGCGGGCCGGCGCGCTGACCTGGAAGGCGTCGCGCTTGAAGCGCGCGGCGTCCTTGACGTACATGGCGCGTTCGGCGATCAGCTTCACGATCTCCTCGTCCAGCCGGTCGATGTTGGCGCGCACCTCGGCCAGCGTGGCGCACAGCGGCCGGTAGGCGGGATCGGTGTAGGCGCGCAGCGGCGCGCCCTGGGCGTCGGGTTCCCGGTTCGTCACTGGATGTAGTCCGGTTGGCGCGCCGGCGCGGCCTGCTGGAAGGCCGGGTGCGCGTTGCAGTGTTCGTGGACGCGCAGCACGCGCGGGTAGGGCGACAGGTCGCAGCCCATGCGCTGGGCGTTCGCCACCTGCGGCACCAGGCAGCAGTCGGCCAGCGTCGGCGCATCGCCGAAGCAGTACGCGCCGTGGCCGTGGCGGGCCAGCAGCGCCTCCACGGCGCCCAGGCCTTCGGCGATCCAGTGCCGGTACCAGTCGTTCCTCTGCTCCTCGGTCGCGCCCAGCACGTCCTTCAGATAGCGCAGGATGCGCATGTTGTTGACGGGATGGATGTCGCAGGAGATGGCGTCGGACAGCTCCAGCACGCGCGCGCGCTGCACGGTGTCGGCCGGGATCAGGCGCGGCTCGGGATGCGTGGCGTCCAGGTAGTCGATGATGGCCAGCGACTGCGACAGCCGGAACTCGCCGTCGACCAGCAGCGGCACGCCGGCCGAAGGATTCAGGGCCACGTAGTCGGCGCCGCGCTGTTCCAGCTTGCGCAGGTTCACGGCCAGGTAGTCATAGGGCAGCCCCTTGAGCGCTAGCGCGATGCGCACGCGGTAGGAGGTGGAGCTGTTGAAGAAGCTGTGGAGTTGCATGGGATGGGTAGGGTCGAGTGGGTGGTCCGTGGAAGGATCGGGGCCGGCGCCGCTATTGCGCGGTGATTCCGGTTCGGGCGACGACGTCGTCCCAGCGTTTGGCGTCGCGGGCGATCAGGGCGCCGAACTCGGCCGGGGTCGAGGTGGCGGGGACCATGCCCTGCGCATCGAATGCGGCGGCGGTGGCCGGTGTCTTGAGGATGCCGTTGATCTCGCGGTTCATGCGGTCGAGGATGGCCGCCGGCGTGCCCCGGGGCGCCAGCACGCCGTACCACATGTCCACGTCCGCGCCTTGCAGGCCGGCCTCGGTCAGGGTGGGCGTGTCGGGCAGCTGCGGCAGGCGCCTGGGGCTGCCGGTGGCGATCACTTTGAGCTTCCCGGCCTGCACCTGCGGCAGCGCCACGTGCACCGGCAGGAACATATAGTCCAGCCGGCCGCCGAGCATGTCGGTGACCGCGCCCGAGGTGCCCTTGTAGGGGACGTGCAGCATGGCGGCGCCGGTGCGGTCCAGGAACAGCGCCATCGACAGGTGATGGGGCGTGCCCACGCCCGGCGTTCCGTAGCTGAGCTTGCCGGGCGCGGCCTTGGCTGCCTGGACCACGTCGGCAACCGTGTTGGCGGGATTGGAAGGATGCGTCACCAGCAGCAGGGAGCCCCAGGATGTCAGGCCCACGGGCGCGAAATCCTTCAGCGGGTCGAACCGCAGCTTGCCCTTGTAGAGGCTGCTGTTCATGACAAACGTGTTCACCGTCACCAGGAAGGTGTAGCCGTCGGGGGCGGCGCGCGCCGCTTTTTCGGTGCCGATGTTGCCGCTGGCGCCCGCCAGGTTTTCGACCACGACCGGCTGGCCCAGCGTCCGCGGCAGGCTGGCGGCCAGCTGGCGGGCGATCAGGTCGATGCCGGTGCCCGGCGTGAAGGGCACGATCAGCGTGACCGGGCGCTCAGGCCAGGATGCGGCGTGGCCGGCGGCGCAGCCGAAAGCGAATGCCGCCGTGGCCAGGATGCGTATGAGCTTGCGCATGGTTCGTCTCCATTCTTGCGGCCGGTCGGGCGCCGGCTTGGGGCGCGTACTACACGTAGGGAGGCCGCGCTTTCAGCGCGGCCGGGTCGAAGCCCGCCACCTCCTTGTAGCGGCGCGATATTCCTTCCAGTTCTTCGCGGCCGATGACGTCTTCGATCCTGGCGTAGGGCCGGTCCGCCGAACGCAGGTGGACTTCGCGCAGGATCGCGTCGGGCGGGTTGCTGCGGTTGGTCAGCACGACCCGGGCGGTGGCCTCGACGCGGACGCGGTCGTAGTGCTGCAAGGCTTCGGGCTCCAGGCCGACGCGCTTGAGCTGGCCGGTCAGGTAGCGGGCGTCGACCACGGCCTGGCCGGCGCCGTTGGAGCCGCGCGGCACCATGGGGTGGGCGGCGTCGCCGAGCAGGGTCATGCGGCCGCGCGTCCAGGTGGGCAGCGGGTCCTGGTCCACCATCGGATATTCCAGGATCGAGTCGGCGTCCTGGATCAGGCGCGCGACGTCCAGCCAGTCGAAATGCCAGTCGGCGAAAGCCGGGAAAAAGTCTTCCAGCCGGCCGCTGCGGTTCCAGTCGCGCACGGCGGGTTCGGCAGCCTCGATCTCGGCCACCCAGTTCACCAGCTGGTTGCCCGCCGCGTCGATGTTGTCGCGGATCGGATAGATCACCATCTTGCCGGTGGACAGCCAGCCGGCGCGCACCATGCTGGCGCCGGACAGAAAGGGCTTGCAGCGCGTGGTGCCGCGCCACATGTTCACGCCGGAATAGCGCGGGGCGCCTTCCTGCGGATAAAGCTGCTTGCGCAGGGCCGAGTGGATGCCGTCGCAACCCACCGCGATGCGGCCGCGCACCGGGGGCAGGGCATTGCCGTCGTTGTCCTGGAAGCGCGCCGTGACGGAATCGGCGTCCTGTTCCACGCCGGTGCAGCGCGCATCGACGACCACGCTATCGTGGCCCAGGCGCTCGCGCACGGCGCCCAGCAGCGCCATTTGCAGATCGCCGCGGTGGATGGAATATTGTGGCCAGTCGTAGCCGGCGTCGATGCCGGCGGGCTCGCTGTAGATGAATTGCCCGTGCCGCGTGTAGAACACCGATTCGCGCGTGCGCACGGCGATGCGGTCGAGCACGGGCAGCAGGCCCAGTTCGTCCAGCTCGCGCGTGGCGTGGGGCAGCAGATTGATGCCCACGCCCAGGGGCCTGATTTCGCGCACCGCCTCATAGACGCGGCAGGCGATGCCGGCCTGGTGCAGGCTCAGCGCCAGGACCAGGCCGCCGACCCCGGCACCGATGATGACCACATCGGTATCTGTTTTCATGGCTACGCCACCTGCACGCTGAGCGTGCCCAGGCCGTCGACGCCGCCGACCATGCGGTCGCCGCGCACCACCGGGCCCACGCCCTCGGGCGTGCCCGTGTAGATCAGGTCGCCGGGCTCCAGGCGGAAGTAGCGGGAAAGATAGGAGACCGTTTCGGCGACCGACCAGATCAGCTTGCCGATGTCGCTGCGCTGCTTGTCGGCGCCGTTGACCTGCAGCCAGATGGCGGCGCGGCCGATGTCGGGCACCGAGGCGGCGGGGTGCAGCGGGCCGATGGGGCCGCTCTGGTCGAAGGCCTTGCCCAGTTCCCAGGGGCGGCCGGCTTCGCGCATTTTCATCTGCAGGTCGCGGCGCGTCATGTCCAGGCCCACGGCATAGCCCCAGACGTGTTCGAGCGCCTGTTCGACCGGGATGTCCGCGCCGCCGCGGCCGATGGCCGCCACCAGTTCGATCTCATAGTGGAAGTTGGCGGTCTCGGGCGGGTAGGGCAGCGTGAGCGTGCTGCCTTCGGCCACCGGCACCACGGCGTCGGCCGGCTTGCAGAAGAAGAACGGCGGTTCGCGGTCGGGATCGAAGCCCATTTCGCGGGCGTGGGCGGCGTAGTTGCGGCCCACGCAATAGACGCGGCGCACCGGGAAGCGCTGGTCGCTGCCGGCCACGGGCACGGCGACGGGAGCGGTGGGATCGAAGACGTAAGACATGGATCACCCAAGGAATGGATACGGATACGGGAAGGCCGCCGCCGGCGCGCCGGGCGCGGCGGCGAGGAAAATCTCAGCCGTTGCGGGCTTCGCGCCAGACGCCCAGCGCGTCCTGCACCGGACGGTCGGAGTAGCTGAAGAGCGTGGCGTCTTCCAGCGCGGCCAGCTCCACCGGCGCCCACGACGGCGCGACGAACACGTCGCGCGGACCGAAGTGGAACTCCTGCTCGCCGATGCGGGCGGTGCCGCGGCCCTCGACCACGCTATAGACGGTGGAATCGGTGCTGCGGTAGGGCTTGCCCTGGAAGCCGGCCGGCAGCAGCTGCATGAAGGTCGCCATCGTCGGCATCGGATAGCCGCCGGTGGCCGGGTTCAGGTAGCGCAGCTTCACGCCGTCCCAGGGGTCGAGCTCGCCGTGGCGGTAGAGCTGGTCCAGCGCCTCGCGGCTGCGCTCGTAGGGATAGTTGAAGATGGGCGAGGTGCCGCCGGCGGCCTGGTGGCGCACCGGCATCATGTTGTGGCCGTAGCGCGCCATGCTGTCGCCTTCGGGGCGGGTCACGGGCTGGGTGGCGGCGGGATAGTTCTCGGCGAAGCCCGCGTCCAGGAAGCGCAGCAGCGGGATGTCCAGGCCGTCCAGCCACACCACCGGCTCGCCGCCCTCGGCGGTCTCGGCGTTGCCGTGGTCGTGCCAGGTCCAGGACGGCGTGATGATGAAGTCGCCCGGGTGCATGGTGGTGCGTTCGCCATTGACGGCCGTGTAGGCCCCGCGGCCTTCGACGATGAAGCGCAGCGCCGATTGCGTGTGGCGGTGGCTGGGCGCGATTTCGCCGGGCAGGATCAGCTGCAGGCCGGCGTACAGGCTTTGCGTGATGCTGGCCTGGCCGGGCAGGCCGGGGTTTTCCAGGATCAGCACGCGCCGCACCGCTTCCTCGGCGCTGATGAGCGAGCCCGAGGCCATGACGTCGTCGCGCACTTCATCGTATTTCCAGATCGCCGGCACGCAGCGCGGCGCGGGTTCGCGCGGCACCAGGTTGTGCAGCGACTCCCACAGGGGAGCCATGTTCTTCTTGGCGATGCGCGCGTAATACGCGGCGCGATCGGCGGCGGGAAGGCGGCCGTCTTGCATGTCTCGTCTCCGGAATATCCGGCTGGCGCCGGGCCGCTCGTGTGGCGGCTGTGTCCTTATATGGAAACGATTATGCGCAAGGCAGCTATGTGTTTTGAAATGAATTTATCTTATTATCCATACAAAGAAGAATATACATACCGAGACAAACGAGGGCCTGTATGGACTGGACCCATCGATTGCGCCTGCGCAATCTGAAAATGCTGCTCAGCCTGGCCCAGACCCGCAACATCAGCCACTCGGCCGCGATGCTCAACACCACGCAGCCGGGCCTGTCCAAGTGGCTGAAGGATCTGGAAGACGACATCGGGCTGCCGCTGTTCGAACGCCACGCCCGCGGCCTGCGGCCGACGCCGCACGGCGACGTGCTGATCGCGCACGCGCAGCGGGTCGAGGCCCAGCTCGACCGCGCCAGCGCGGACATGGCGGCGCTGCGCGAAGGCGGCGGCGGCCGGGTGGTGATCGGCGCGTCCGGCGCATCGGCCTCGGACACCGTGCCGCTGGCGGTCCTGAAACTGCTGGAGCGTATGCCGCAGGCGCGCGTCAAACTGGTCGAGGGCACCACCGACCTGCTGCTGGGCCAGCTGGCGCAGGGCGACCTGGACATCGTGGTGGGCCGCTCCGCGCCCGAATACCACGACCCCGCCATCCGCTTCGAGGCCCTGTACCTGGAGCCCATCCACCTGGTGGCGCGGCCGCGCCATCCGCTGTTCTCGATCGAGCAGCCGTCCTGGCAGGACCTGCTTTCGTATCGCTGGATACTCTGGCCCAAGGGCACGCCGATCCGCAACGCCGTGGACGCGGCGCTGGCGGCGGCGGGGCAGGCGCCGCCGCCCGATCACGTGGAATCCAATTCGGTGACCGTCAACCTCACCCTCATCAACAACAGCGACATGATAGGCGTGGCCTCGCATCGCGCCGCGCTGCGGTTCACGCAGATGCGGGCCATGCGCGTCATTCCGGTGCGGCTGTCCGGCTTCGGCTCGGTGGCGATGTACTGGCGCGAGGACCAGTTCCGCCCGCTCGCGGTGCAGCAGGCCATGGCCGCGCTGCGCAATACCGTCGCGGAACACGCTTCGGGCGCGGCGAGGGTGTGATGGACCGCCCGGCCGCGGGCCTGAACGCGCTGATCGCGCAATGCCGCAGGCTGGAGGTTGCCTTGTCCGGACGCGAAGACCCGGCCGCCTCGGCCGCGATGCACCGCTTCGTCGAGGCCATGGACGCCTACCGCGCGCCGCCGGGCATGTGGTCGCCGCTGGCGCTGGCGGTGCTGGTGATGACCGGCGGGCTGGGCGTGGGGATCGGGCTGCTGGACCTGCTGCTGCATGGCGCAGGATCGGCGCTGGCGGCCTTCGCGCTGGTGCTGGTCTGTGCCTGTATGGCGCTGGCCCTGGCGATCGGCGTGGTCTCGTTCATGGGCGGCTACGCATACGGCCTGGTGCTGCTCAGGCGGCTGGCCCTGGGCCTGATCGTCGTCGGTCTGCTGGGCGTGATCGCCTGGATGCAGGGCGACATGCACGCGGTCGGCCCGGTGGTGGCGCTGCTGGGCGGACTGGGCGCGTGGCTGGTGCTGAACTGCAACGGCTTTTATGTGTTTGTCGGGTACCAGATGGCGCGGCGTTATCTGGAGCGGCGGCGGTAAGGGTAGTGCGGGAACGTGTCGGGCGGTCAGGTCGAGCTTGGCCACAGCCGGGCGAAATCGAAGGAAAGCTGGCGATGGTGACGAATGGACAGCAGGTACGCCGTGGCATCGGCCTCGACGCATGCGTAAAGCAGCAGGTAGTCGCCATGCAGGTATTCGCGTAGCGCATCTGCGGCGCCCATCGGTAAGGCAGCAAGTTGAGCCAGCGCTTCGGCGGACTGAGGTGGATTGTCCAAATAACGCCGACCGACGCGCGGAAATCGCGCAAGGTTTGGGATGACCGTGGTGCGAAGTTCGTTGAGCAAGTGATCGAATGCAAATGCGGCATCTGCATCGACCAGGAATGCTTCTATGCTTTCCAGCCGCTCCAGGAAGCTGGTGGTCAGTTCGACCCGGTAAGCCTTTTCAGCCACGCTTTTTAGCCGCTTTGCCGGTTTCGGCGCGGCGCTGCTGAAGGCGAGCTATGGCGGTGTCAGCTTCGTGCGTGCGTCCTGCCTCAATATCCGCCAAACCGCGCTTGGCATCTTCGATCATTAGCAGGTGGATACGCTCGCGCTCCAACCGGTGGTAGTAGTCCAGTCGGTTGGAGTCGATTAGCGCGACGTAGCTTTCGCCGTTCTTGGTGATGATTTTCTCGGCGCCCGCCTTGGCCTGCTCAGCCAACTCGGACAGATTGGCGCGGGCCTGGGTGAATGGCACCACATCGCGAGCAGAAAAGGCCATGATCCACCTCTTGAACAGTGTTTACAGAATTCTGTGCAGAATTTTACCTTGAGTCTTTCCTGTGAGAAACCCGTCCCGGCGCCGTTTGCGCGACCCGGACTGGGTTTCAAATGCCCTGCGGGCGCACGGCCATGTCGATTCCCAGCGCCTTCATGACGGCAAGCCTTTGGCGCGCGTGACCACACCCATGGCCTTGGCGATATAGCCAGCGTCGCCCGTTTCCAGGGCGTCGGTCATGAACTCCACGATGGCCTCGGGACTGGCGAGGTAGTCGGCGGGGTCGAATTCAGTGAATGTCTCAGTCATGCTGCGCTCTCCATGTCTGCAAAATCCGATGTTGCCTCAGCCGGGCAGTGTTTGGCGGTCATATTTAGCCGGGTCACAGCCAGGCGATGACGAATCGGTCGGATAAAGGTGCTTGCTAAAAAAGACCTGGATCGTCTTGCCAAAAAGGGATTGCTGGTTTTCGACCCGGACCGACCGCTCGCGCCTACTTCGCCGCCACCTGCTCGGGCGGCACGGGGTTGTCCCAGCCGCCGCCGATGGCGCGGATCAGGCCTACCGCCGAGCGCGCCTGTTCGCCGCTGAGCTGCACCGCCACGCGCTGTTGCAGCAGCACGCTGCGGTCGGCTTCGATCACGTCGAGGTAGCTGATGGAGCCTTCGCGGTACTGGGTGTGCGAGAGCCGGGCGGCGCGCGCGGCGGATTCGACGGCGGCGTCCTGGGCGCGGGTCTGGTCGGCCAGGATGCGCAGGTTGGCCAGGTTGTCTTCCACTTCGCGGAAGGCGTTGAGCACGGTCTGGCGATAGCTGG
Source organism: Achromobacter sp. SX5 (assembly GCF_056711425.1). NCBI lineage: Bacteria > Pseudomonadati > Pseudomonadota > Betaproteobacteria > Burkholderiales > Alcaligenaceae > Achromobacter > Achromobacter sp. SX5. Next base: position 539,329 of record NZ_CM160041.1, read on the forward strand.
CGACGTCTTCCTCGTAGACGGCGCGGGCGCGGTCCAGGCCGGCCTGGCGGCGTCCGCCGTCGAAGATCGGCATGGACAGCGCGGCGCCGACCAGCGGGCCGAGCAGGAAGGTGCGGCTGGACCACTGGAAGAGGTTGCCCAGTTCCGAGGACTCATAGCCGAAGGCGCCGGTGATGTCCAGGCGCGGGAAGAACGCCGACTTGGCCGCGCCGACGCGGGCGTTGGCGGCCGCCATCGCGCGTTCGGCGGCGGCGATGTCGGGGCGCCGCTCAAGCAGGGCCGACGGCAGGCCGGCCGGGATGGACAGCGCCACTTTCTGGATCGGCTGCGGCGGCATGGTGAATTCCGACGGCGTGCGGCCCAGCAGCACCGCCAGCGCATGCTCGGACGCGGCGCGGCGGCGTTCGATGCCGAGCGCTTCCGATTGCGCGCTGGCCAGTTCGGTCTTGGCGCGGGCCAGGTCCAGTTCGCTGATGTCGCCGGCGTCGTAGCGGCGCTGGATCAGTTGCAGCGTGTCCATGCGCAGCTTGACGGTCTGGCGGTAGAGCTGCGATTCGGCGTCCTGTTCGCGCACCAGGAAGTAGGTGGTGGCGACGTCGGCCTGCAGCGCCAGCAGCACCGAGCGGTACAGCGCTTCGCTTTGCTGGGCGTCGGCGCTGGCGGCGTCGTAGGTCGAGGCCACGCGGCCGAACAGGTCGGCCTCGTAAGAGACCATGCCCTGGGCGCGCCAGGTGGTCACCGGACTGGTGTCGGCGCCGTCGGGCAGGCCTTGCGAGACGGCCGAGGGGCGCTGGCGGTTGGGGCCGAAGGCGGCGTCCAGCGTGGGGAAAAAGCCCGAGCGGGCTTCGCGCTGCAGCGCGCGCGCCTGGGTCAGGCGCGCGGCGGCGGCCTGCAGGTTCTGGTTGGCGCGCTGGGCTTCTTCTTCCAGCTGGTTCAGGCCTTCGTCGTTGAATACCTTCCACCAGGCGCCGCGCAGCGCCTCTTCCGAGGGCTCGGCGGGTTTCCAGGTGCCGGCCTCGGAGGCGGGCAGGGCGGCTTCCTTGTAGGCCGCGGGCACGGCGGCCGAGGGCCGCTCGTAGGTCGGGCCCACCGCGCAGCCGGCCAGCGCGAGCAGGAGGGCAAGCAGGGCGGAACCGCGGGTCAGTCTTTGGATCATGATGGCTAATCTCTTGAGAACTCAGGCGTGGGGCTGCGGAGCCGGCGGCGCTTGCGGGTCCAGGTGCGGCACGCAGACGGGGGCCTCGTGCGGCGCGGCCGAGTGCAGCGGCTTGCCGCCCAGCGTGCGCAGCAGCACGTAGAACACCGGCGTCAGGAACAGGCCGAACAGCGTCACGCCCAGCATGCCGAAGAACACCGCGACGCCCATGGCGTGGCGCATTTCCGAGCCGGCGCCGGAGGACAGCACCAGCGGCACCACGCCCATGATGAACGCGATGGAGGTCATCAGGATGGGGCGCAGGCGCAGCCGGCTGGCCTCGATGGCGGCTTCCAGCGGACCGCGGCCGTTCATCTCCAGTTCGCGCGCGAATTCCACGATCAGGATCGCGTTCTTGGCCGACAGCCCCACCAGCACCATCAGGCCGATCTGCGTGAAGATGTTGTTGTCGTTGCCGGTCAGGTAGACGCCGGTCAGCGCGGCCAGGATGCTCATGGGCACGATCAGGATCACGGCCAGCGGCAGCGTCAGGCTTTCGTACAGCGCGGCCAGCACCAGGAACACCAGCAGCACGCTGATCGGGAACACCCACAGGCCGGCGTTGCCCGCCAGGATCTGCTGGTAGGTCAGGTCGGTCCATTCCATCTTCATGCCGCGCGGCAGGGTCTCGGCGGCCACGCGCTCGGCCGCGGCCTGCGCCTGGTCGGACGAGTAGCCGGGCGCCGGGCCGCCGTTGATGTCGGCGGCGGTGTAGCCGTTGTAGCGCACCACCATTTCGGGGCCGAAGGTCTGCTTGACCGTGACCAGCGACGAGAGCGGCACCATGTCGCCGGCGTTGTTGCGGGTCTTGAGCTGCAGGATGTCGTCGGCGTGCGCGCGGAACGGCGCGTCGGCCTGCGCGCGCACCTGGAACACGCGCCCGAAGCGGTTGAAGTCGTTGACGTACATCGAGCCCAGGTAGATCTGCATGGTGTCGAACACTTCGGTCACGGGCACGCCCAGCTGCTTGGCCTTGACGCGGTCCAGGTCCACGTCGAGCTGCGGCACGTTGATCTCGTAGCTGGAGAAGGCCGGGCCGAGCTCGGGCGTCTGGCGCGCCTTGGCCAGGAAGGCGGCCTTGGCGCGGTCCAATTCGGCGTAGCCGGCGGCGCCGCGGTCCTCGATCTGGAACTTGAAGCCGCCCAGCGTGCCCAGGCCCATCACCGGCGGCGGCGGGAACACCGCGATGAAGGAATCCTGGATGGCCGCGAACTTCTGGTTCAGCGAGGCCGCGATCGCGTCGCCCGACAGCGCGGCGCTCTTGCGCTCGTTGAAGGGCTTGAGCATCACGAACACGATGCCGGCGCTGGAGCTGTTGGTGAAGCCGTTGATCGACAGGCCGGGAAAGGCGATCGCGCTCTGCACGCCGGGCTCTTTCAGGGCGATGTCGCTCATGCGCCGGATCACCGCGTCGGTGCGGTCCAGCGAGGCGCCGTTGGGCAGCTGCGTGAAGCCGATCAGGTACTGCTTGTCCTGCGCGGGCACGAAGCCGCCCGGCACCAGGTACGAGACGCCGATGGTGGCGGCCACCAGCACGGCGTACACGCCCATCGCGCCGGCCTTGCGCCGAATCACGCCGGCCACGCCGGTGCCGTAGGATTCGGAGGCGCGGCCGAACATGCGGTTGAACCAGTCGAAGAAGCGGCCGAACACGCGGTTCATGCCGCGGGTCAGCCAGTCGGGCTTCTCGTGGTGGCCCTTGAGCAGGATGGCCGACAGCGCCGGCGACAGCGTCAGCGAGTTGAAGGCCGAGATCACCGTCGAGATGGCGATGGTCATGGCGAACTGCTTGTAGAACTGCCCGGTCAGGCCGGTCATGAAGGCCAGCGGCACGAACACCGCGCACAGCGTCAGCGCGATGGCGATGATGGGCCCGCTGACTTCGCGCATGGCGCGGTAGGTCGCCTCGCGCGGCGTGAGCCCGGCCGCGATGTTGCGCTCCACGTTCTCGACCACCACGATGGCGTCGTCGACCACGATGCCGATGGCCAGCACCATGCCGAACAGCGACAGCGCGTTGATCGAGTAGCCGAAGATCAGCAGCAGCGCGAAGGTGCCGACGATGGAGACCGGCACGGCCAGCAGCGGGATGATGGAGGCGCGCCAGGTCTGCAGGAACAGGATCACCACCAGCACCACCAGCGCGATGGCTTCGAGCAGGGTGTGCACCACCGCCTCGATGCTGGCGCTGACGAACTGGGTGGGGTCGTATTCGATGCGGTATTCCACGCCCGGCGGGAAGTCCTGGGCCAGCTCGGCCATGGCCGCGCGCACCTTGGTGGAGACGTCCAGCGCGTTGGCGCCGGGCGACTGCATGATGCCCATGCCGACGGCCTGCTTGTTGTCCAGCAGCGAGCGCAGGCCGTATTCCTGGGCGTCCAGCTCCACGCGGGCGACGTCGGACAGGTAGGTCACGGCGCCGTCCGGCGAGGTCTTCAGGATGATGTCGCGGAATTCGTCCTCGGTCTGCAGGCGGCCGCGCGCATTGACGTTGAGCTGCAGCGGCACGTCGCCCAGCGTGGGCGAGGCGCCGATCACGCCGGCGGCGACCTGCACGTTCTGTTCGCGGATGGCGGCCACCACCTCGCCGGCGGTCATGCCGCGCTGGGCCACCTTCTGCGGGTCCAGCCAGACGCGCATGGAGTAATTGCCCGAGCCCCACACCGTCACTTCGCCCACGCCCGAGATGCGGGCCAGGCGGTCCTTGACGTTCAGGATCGCGTAGTTGCGCAGATAGGTGATGTCATAGCGGTCGTTGGGCGAGATCAGGTGCACCACCAGCGTCAGCGTGGGCGAGCTCTTGGCCGTGGTGACGCCCAGGCGCTGCACGTCCGGCGGCAGGCGCGGCAGCGCCTGCGACACGCGGTTCTGCACCAGTTGCTGGGCCTTGTCGGGATCGACGCCCAGCTTGAAGTTGACCGTCAGCGTCAGGTTGCCGTCGCTGTTGGCCTGCGACTGCATGTACAGCATGTCCTCGACGCCGTTGATGGATTCCTCCAGCGGCGAGGCGACGGTCTCGGCGATGACCTTGGGGTTGGCGCCGGGGTACTGCGCGCGCACCACGACCGACGGCGGCACCACTTCCGGATACTCGGAGATGGGCAGCTGGAACATGGCCAGCAGGCCCGCCAGCAGCACCAGGACGGACAGCACGCCGGCGAAGATCGGCCGGTCGATGAAGAATTTCGAGATATTCATGGACGTTCTCGTTGCGCCTGATGGTTCGGGCCGCTTACTGGCGGGCGGCCGAGGCGGTGGCGACCGGCTTGCGCTGGGCCACGTTCATGGGGACGACGGTGGGGGTGACGGCGTCGCCCGGGCGGATGCGCTGCAGGCCGTTGACGACGATGCGCTCGCCGGCGGCCAAGCCGGAATCGACCACGCGCAGGCCGTCCTGGTTGGCGCCCAGCCTGACCTGGCGGTAGACGGCGTGGTTCTTGTCGTCGAGCACCAGCACGTAGCGCTTGTCCTGGTCGGTGCCGATGGCGCGTTCGTCGATCAGCACGGCCTCGCGCGGTTCGCTGCCGCCCAGGCGCACGCGGGCGTACAGCCCCGGCAGCAGCGAGCCGTCGGCGTTGTCGAACTCGGCGCGCACGCGGATGGTGCCGGAGGTGGCGTCCAGGCGGTTGTCCACCGAATGCACCACGCCGCTGCGCGAATAGCCTTCCTCGTTGGCCAGGCCCAGCTCCACGGGCACGGCGCCGCCGCCGCCGCCGTTGCGCACCGGATTCACGTAGCGCAGGAAGGTCTGCTCGTCCACGTCGAAGGAGGCGTACATCTTGGACACCGACACCAGCGTGGTCAGCGGCACCGAGGCGGCGCCGGCCGCCACCACGTTGCCCACCGTCACTTCGGCGCGCGACACGCGCCCGTCGACCGGCGCCTCGATGCGGGTGTAGCCCAGGTTCAGCCTGGCGTAGTCCAAAGCCGCCTGCGCGCCCTGCAGATTGGCCGCGGCTTCGCGCGCGGCGTTCTGCTTTTCCTCGAAGTCGCGGCGGGCGATGGCGTTGTCGGCCAGCAGCCGCTGGCCGCGCGCCAGTTCGCTGGCCGTGTAGGAGACGCGGGCCTTGGCGGCGGTCAGGGCGGCGGCGGCGCGGTTGACTTCGGCCTCGTAGGGGCGCGGGTCGATCGTGAACAGCACGTCGCCCTTCTTGACGATGCTGCCGTCCTGGAAGTGCACGGCGGTCAGCGTGCCGGACACCAGCGGGCGGATGTCGACGCGGTCGATGGCTTCGAGCCGGCCGGAATAGCGCTGCCAGTCCACGATGGTCTTGTTGACGACCTCGGCCACCTCCACCGGCGTGGCCGTGGGAGCGGCCTGGGCCTGGGCGGCGTTGGCCCCGGCGGGAGCGCGGAACAGGGCATAACCGCCGCCGGCCGCGATGACGGCTGCGAAAACGGCGAGCACAGCAATACGATGACGCGAAAGCATGGTGTTTCCTCAAGTGGTATCGGGGCGGAGTGCCTGCCGGGCGCCTGCGGAACGGGAGGCGGCTTGCGGCGTTCCCTGGGCAATGCCGCCCCTCGGGAGCCGGTATCTATGCTGCGGTGCAGCATGAGACGCTGTCGCGTCTTCCAGGCAGTGGCGCCCGGGGAAAGGCGGTCATTGCGATGGCCGGAAACTGAGGAGCGACATGCCCTTACGGGGTGCCGGGCGGGGGAGCCGGGCGGCAAGGGCACTTCAAGATGGTTTGCATTCTGAGTGTTTTGCGACAGCGGATAAACCCGTATGTTTCGGCAACACTAGTCGGCATAAACGACTAATCGGCGGCGAAATCGGGTTATGCTGCACGCACCCCCTTTTGTCTATCCCAAGGACACCGCCGCCATGGATCGCTTTCAGGCTATGCAGGTGTTTGTGCGCGTCGTGGACGCCAACAGCTTCACCCGGGCGGCCGACAGCCTCTCGCTCCCGCGCACCACCGTCACCACCATCATCCAGAACCTCGAACGCCTGCTGGGCGTGCGCCTGCTCAACCGCACCACGCGCCGTATCGGCCTGACGCCGGACGGCGCCGGTTATTACCAGCATTGCGTGCGCATCCTGGCCGACGTGGAAGAAACCGAGGCCTGTTTCCAGGAAGCGGCGCTGCGCCTGAAGGGCCGGCTGCGCATCGACGTGCCCACGGCCATCGGGCGGCTCATCCTGATTCCCGCATTGTGCGATTTCCACGACAAGTACCCCGACGTGGAGCTGGTGCTGGGCCTGAGCGACCGTCCGGTCGACATGGTGCAGGAGGCCGTGGACTGCGTGATCCGCGGCGGCGAGCTGGAAGACTCCAGCCTGGTGGCGCGCCGCATCGGTTCGCTGCAGACCGTCACCTGCGCCGCGCCCGCCTACGTGGCGCGCCACGGCCTGCCGCAGACCATCGAAGCCCTGCGCGACCACCAGGCGGTGCACTACTTCTCCAGCCGCACCGGACGCAACTGCGCCTGGGACTTCAACGTGGACGGCAAGCACCAGGAAGTCGACATGAAGGGCGTGGTGGCCGTGAACGAATCCGGCGCCTACCTGGATTGCGGGCTCAAGGGCTTCGGCCTGATCCAGGTGCCGCGCTTCATGGCGCTGCCGCACCTGCAGGCGGGCGAACTGATCGAGGTGCTGCCCCAATGGAAACCCAGCGCCACGGCGATTTCGGTGCTGTATCCGCAAAGCCGCCAGCTCTCGCCCAAGGTGCGCGCGTTTTCCGACTGGGTGGCGGAACTGTTCGCCGGCTGCCCGCTGCTGAGCGGCCGCGACGAAAACGATCCCGCCGCCGCCCACTGCGGCATCTATGCGCGCGGCCAGGCCTCGCAGGCCATCGCCGCTATGGGCGCGCCCCTGCCGGCCACGCCGGCGCGCCGGCGCAGCGCGCGCGAGGAAGCGGCGGAATACGCCCTGTAAACGCGGGCGCGGGGCGGCGCCGCAGGCCGGTTCCGCCCCGGTATGCACGGGTAACCCCGTAGTAAATACAGGTCTTGTGTCCCTCGTATCACACGAAACGTCTGTATAGTCCGACAGTCTGAGCCTTACAACTTACTGTCGATCCGCTCCATGCAGCCCGTACTTCCCGCCTACCTGATCGCCCGTTGGCTTTTGCTGCTCGTGTTGTTGGCGGGGGTGTATTTCCTTAGCGGCTTCCTGGTGCCGGCGCTGGCGGCGCTGATCATAGGCCTGGCCAGCTGGCCGCTGTACCAGCGGCTGGTGGCGCGCTGCGGCGGACGCACCACGCTGGCCGCCTCGCTGGCGCTGCTGATGGTGGTGGTGGTGCTGATCGTGCCGATGTCGCTGGCGCTGTCCTACGCCATCAAGGAAGCCAGCGCCTTCTTCGCCTGGGCCATCGCGGCCAACCGGCATGGCGTGGCGGTGCCCGCCTGGATCACTTCGATGCCGGTGGTGGGCGAACGCCTGGGCCAGTACTGGACGACCTATATCGGCGAGCCCCACGCGCTGGGCGCGCTGGTCGAGGCCGTCAGCGGCGAGCACCTGGGCAATATCTACCGCATGATCCTGGCGGCCACGGGCAACGTGTTCCAGCTGCTGCTGACCGTGCTGTTCATGCTGATCACGCTGTTCTTCGTCTACAAGGACGGCACCCGCATGGTGGCGCAGCTCGACGTGCTGGGCGAGCGCATCCTGCCGGCGCGCTGGCTGCGCTTTTCGCGCGTGGTGCCGGCCACCATCAACTCCACCGTCACCGGCATGGGCCTGATCGCGCTGGGCGAGGGCGTGGTGCTGGGCATCGCCTACTGGATCGCGGGCGTGCCCTCGCCGGTGCTGCTGGGCGTGGTCACCGGGTTCATGGCCCTGATTCCGGGCGGCGCGCCGCTGTCGTTCACGCTGGTGTCGCTGTACCTGGTCGGCTCGGGCCACGTGGTGGCGGGCATCGCGCTGATGGTGTGGGGCAGCGTGGAACTCTTCATCGTCGACAAGACCCTGCGTCCGCGCCTGGTGGGCGGGCCGGTCAAGCTGCCGTTCCTGCCGACCTTCTTCGGCCTGGTGGGGGGCGTGAAGACCATGGGCATCGTCGGCCTGTTCGTCGGCCCGGTGCTGATGGCCCTGCTGGTGGCCGTATGGCGCGAATGGGTGCACCATGAGGTGCAGGAGCGCGACGCGGCCCGGGTGAATCCGCCGGCGGCCTAGGACGCGGTTTTGGTAATCTAGCCGTCCCCGCGCATGCCGGCGCCTGTCCGGTACGCAGACGCCTTGCGGCTCGTGATGCGGGTTGAGGATCGACATGTCTGGATTACTGATTGATGATCAGATCGCCGTCCTGCGCGAGCAGGGCTTCGTGGTGCTGCGCGGGTTCGCCAGCCCCGAACAGGTGGCGGCGCTGCGCGCCGTGGCCGAACGCCATTTGCGCGACCACGTCGCGCCCATCGAATACGAGGCCGACCTGCGCTATCCGGGCGCGCCCGAATCGCGCGCCGCCGAGGGCGGGCTGACCGTCAGGCGGCTGCTGGGCGCCTACGCGCGCGATCCGCTGTTCGCGCGCTGGGCCACCGATCCGCGCATCGGACGATGGCTGGGGCGCTATTTCGGCGAAACGCCGGTGCTGTCCACCGTGCACCACAATTGCGTGATGACCAAGCATCCGGCCTATGGCAGCCTGACGGGCTGGCACCAGGACATCCGCTACTGGTCGTTCTCGGACACCGACCTGGTGTCCTGCTGGCTGGCGCTGGGGCCGGAAACCCGCGAGAACGGCGGGCTTTCCTTCATTCCCGGATCGCACGCGGCTTCGTATGCGCCGGAGCAGTTCGACGCCCAGAAATTCTTCCGCGACGACGAGCCGCGCAACGCCGAGTGGATCGCGCGCGCGGTCTGTCCGGCGCTGCAGGCCGGCGACGTGGTGTTCTTCCATTGCCGCACGCTGCACGCCGCCCAGGGCAACCGCAGCGAGCAAGTGAAGCTGTCGGTGGTGCACACCTACCATCCGCAGTCCTGTCATCCGGTGGCCGGCACCCGTTCGGCGTCGCAGCCGGGCGTGCCCTTGGAGGACCCGGCCGGATAGGGAAACTGATTGGAATCTGCTATTAATAATTGAATTACAATTAATATTAGCGCACTGCGCATGGCCCGATCGGCCGTGCGTGATTTCTCGCGCCGCATCCCTAGAACTCGAATAGGCTGTTTCCTGTGCGCAATCAACCCCCTGCCGATACGGAAAAAACGCGGGCGGCGACCGAGACCCGGTCGTCGCTCTTCGTGGGCTCCACCGAAAAGGCCTTCCAGGTCCTGCATGCGTTCGACGGTCCGAAGCGCCATATGACGCTGGCCGACATCGCCCGCGCGTCGGGCCTGGACCGCAGCGCGACGCAGCGCCTGGTCTATACGCTGGAGACGCTGGGCTATCTGCGCCGGATTCCCGACACGCGCAATTACGGGCTGACGCCGAAGGTGCTGCAGTTTTCGTACAACTATGTGCGCGCCAACGAACTGATCGACAAGGCCTCGCCGTATCTGCTGGACATCAGCCGCACGCTGGGCGAGACCACCAATCTGCAGGAGCTCGACGGGCACGAGATCGTGTTCGTGGCGCGGTTTCCGGGGCACCACCTGGTGAATGTGGATATCGCGGTGGGGAGCCGGCTGCCGGCCTATTTCACGGCGTCGGGGACGGCGATCCTGTCACGGCTGTCGGAAGAGCAGCGGCGGGAGATCCTGGCGCAGACCAGGCTGGAGCCGATTACGCCTTATACCGAGGTGGACCCGGAGAAGCTGCTGGAGCGGGTGCGGCGCGTGGCCGAGAAGGGGTACGCGATCATCGTGAACGAGACGGTGCTGGGGGATATTTCGGTGGCGGCGCCGGTGATCGATCATCGGGGGTTGGCGGTGGCTGCGATCAATATTGCCGTGCCTACGACTCGGTGGACGGTTGCACGGGTGGAGGCCGAGTTGGCGCCTCATGTGCAGGTGGCGGCGACTTCTATTTCCAAGTCCAAGTTTTCGGCTTATTCGAGGTAGGTTTTTCTTCGCAGGTCGCCCATGGCTGCCGCGCGGGCGGCTGTCATGGGCATCCGTGGTGGGTTGGTTTGGGCGGGAGGCGTAAGGGATTAGGCGCTGATGCCCTCGAATTCCTTCAGCAGCGGAATCAGTTCCTTGCGCAGCGCGGCCTGCAGGCCGTCGGCGGGGGGGACCAGGGGGGCCAGGACTTCGGGGGCGTTTACGCCGATCAGGTCCATGACCGACTTCATGGGGCCGGGGTTGGTTTCGGCGAAGGCCAGGTTCATCAGGGGGATCAGGCGGCGGTGCAGTGCCATCGATTCGCGGGTGTGGCCCTGGGAGGCGAGTTCGTAGACCTTGCGCCAGGCGGTGGGCAGCAGGCTGGCGGTGACGACGATGCCGCCTTTTGCGCCGGCGGCCAGGTGGACGGGGAGCAGGGTGTCTTCGCCGCTGAAGACGGCGAAGGAGTCGTCCACGCCGGCCACGGTGCGCAGGAAGTGGTACATGTCGGTGTTGCAGGCCTTCATGCCGATGATGTTCTCGTGGCGTGAAAGTTCGTGCAGCACTTCGGGGGCGATGGCGATGCGGGTGCGGTAGGGGATCTCGTAGATCATCACCGGCAGCGGCGAGGCGTCGGCGTAGCGCAGGAAGTACTCGCGGATGCCGGCCTGGGTGGGGGTGGTGTAGTAGGGAGTCAGCACCATCAGCGCGTCGGCGCCGGCGTCGGCGAATTCCTGGCCGGCCTGCAGCGCGTCGTGAAAGCCCGGGTCCAGCACGCCGGGGATCACCGGAATCCGGCCTTGCACGGCGTCCACGGTCAGCTTGCACATGCGGATGCGTTCGGCGCGGGCCAGCGCGCCGTATTCGCCGGTGCCGCCCAGCGGCACGATGCCGTCTATGCCCTGCTTGAGCAGGTAGGCGATCAGGGCCTGCGCGGCGGCGGCGTTGATGGTGTCGTCGGCGTTGACGGGGGTGGGGATGGCGGGGAAGACTCCGCGCAGTCGGGTTGCGTTCAGCATGAAACCTATCCAGTTAGGTGAAACGGGCGCGGATCAGTTGGCCAGGCTGCGGCGGCGCAGCCGGTCGGCCAGCCAGATCAGCACGGCAATGAAGATGAAAAGGCAGGTCGAGACCGCGGCGATCACGGGCGAGATCTGCAGGGTCACTTCGTCCCAGAACTGTTTGGGCAGCGTGGCGTTCAGGCCGCCAGACGCGAACAGGGCGATGGTCAGTTCGTCGAACGAGGTGGCGAAGGCGAACAGGAACGACGACATCAGGCCCGCGCCCAGGATCGGGAAGGTGACGAAGCGCAGCGTGGCCCAGGGGCTGGCTCCCAGGCTTTGCGCCGCCAGGTCCAGCCGCGTGTCGTAGTTGCGCAGCACGGCCATCATGGTGATCACCACGTAGGGCACGGCGACGACGGTGTGCGCCAGGATCAGGCCGACGGCCGACCCCACCAGACCGACGCGGGCGAAGAAATAGAACATGCCCACGGCGATGATCATGCGCGGCACCACGATGGGCGACAGCACGAAGGCCAGCATGGCCGACTTGCCGCGCATGTTGGCGCGCACCAGCAGGAACGCGGCCGGGGTGCCGATCAGCATGGCCAGCAGGCCGGTGCCCACGCCGACGATGAGCGAACGGGTGATCGCCTGCATCCACACGGGCGAGGTGAACATCTGTTCGTACCATTGCAGCGAGAAGCCCTTGGGCGGCCAGGTCAGGCCCGAGCCGGCATCGAACGACAGCGGGATCATCAGGAAGGCCGGCGCCGACAGGAAGGCCAGCACCAGCAGCACGATCCACCATAGCGTGCGCGACTGGCCGGTGCCCGACACCGAGCGCCGCAGGCGTCCGGGCAGGAGGCCGAACAGGCGGTCCGAGACGTCGGCCAGCAGCGTCAGCGCCGCGTCGCCGGCGCGCCGGCCCAGGCCCGCCCGGCCCGAGGCGCGCACGCGGGTCGAGGCGGCGCCGGTCATGGTCGACAGGCCCAGCACCTTGTCGTAGATGGCGAACACCACCAGCACCACCACCAGCAGCAGCACCGACACCGCGCCGGCGAATTCCCAGTTCATGGTCTGCTGGACCTGGTCGATGATGATCTGGGTGATCATCGTTTCCTTGCGCCCGCCCAGCAGGGCCGGCGTGATGAAGAAGCCGATGGCGGTCACGAACACCATGATGGCGGCGGCGGCCACGCCGGGCATGGACAAGGGGAAGTAGATCTTCCAGAACGCCGTGCCGGGACGCGCGCCCAGCGTGGAAGCGGCGCGCGGCAGGTTGCGGTCGATGTTTTCCATGACGGACAGCATCGTCAGCACCGCCAGCGGCATCAGCGCGTGCACCATGCCCACCAGCACGCTGCCGAAGTTGTAGAGCAGGTTGGCCGGCGCATCCAGGATGCCCAGCGCCTGCAGCAGCTGGTTGACCACGCCGTTGCGTCCCAGCAGCACCACCCAGGCGAAGGTGCGCACCAGGAAGCTGGTCCAGAAGGACAGCAGCACCCAGAACAGCAGCGAGGTCTTGCGCCGCGCCGACAGGCTGGAGATCAGGTAGGCCACGGGGTAGCCCGCGACCACCGAGAAGAACGTAGTCCACAGCGAGATCTTCAGCGTGATCAGCAGCACGTTCACGTACACGGACGAGTCGAAGAGCCGCTGGTACTGCGTCAGCGAAAAGCCCTGGTCGCCGTAGACGCTCAACAGCAGCAGCTGGCCCACCGGGTAGATGAGCAGCACCAGCAGCAGCACGACCAGCGGCGCCGCCATCAGGAAGTGGCGGCGGCCCTGGCCCATGCGCTTGCGGGGAGTGGCGAGGGTCGTCATGGGCTTACTCCGGGATGGCGACGGCGTCGGCGGCCTGCCAGCTGACCGACAACGGCTGGCCGATGGCGTACTGCTCGGCCTGCCGCTGCGTCGGATGGGCGGCGACGATGGGCGCCGCGTCGGCCACGCCCGTGTCCAGGTAGAGCTTGGTCAGGCTGCCGGTGACCATGACGTCCAGCAGCTTGCCGTCCAGGGCCGGGCCCTGGTCGCCGGCCGCGCTCACGCGCAGGTTCTGCGGGCGCAGCATCACGGTGACCTTCTGGCCGGCGCGCAGCGGCGCGCCATTGGACAGCGCGGGGCCGGTCACGCCTTGGTGTTCCAGCCTGACCGAGACGGTGTCGCCATCCGCCGATTCGACCACGCCCCGCAGCAGATTGGATTCGCCCAGGAAGTCGGCCACGAACAGGGTGCGCGGGCGGAAGTACAGGTCGGCCGGCGTGCCCAGCTGTTCGATCGCGCCGCCGTTCATCAGGCAGATGCGGTCGGACATGGTCATCGCCTCTTCCTGGTCGTGCGTCACGTAGACGATGGTCGTGCCCAGTTCGCGGTGGATGCGCTTGATCTCCAGCTGCATCTGGTCGCGCAGCTTCTTGTCCAGCGCGCCCAGCGGTTCGTCCATCAGGATGATGGCGGGGCGGTAGACCATGCAGCGCGCCAGCGCGATGCGCTGCTGCTGGCCGCCGGACAGTTCGCGCGGCAGGCGCGCCGCGACGTGCGGCAGGCGCACCATCTCCAGCGCCTCCATCGCGCGGCGGCGCGCTTCGGCCGCCGGCACTTTGCGCATCTTCAGCGGGAACGCGATGTTCTCTTCGATGCTCATGTGCGGGAACAGCGCGTAGTTCTGGAACACCATGCCGATGTCGCGTTCGTACGGCGCGCCGTAGGTCACGTCGACGCCGTCGATCAGCACCTGGCCCTCGTCGGGCTGGGCCAGGCCCGCGATCAGGCTCAGCAGGGTGGTCTTGCCGGAGCCGGACGGCCCCAGCAGCGTCAGGAATTCGCCGCGTGCGACGTCCAGGTGGGTGGGGGCCAGGGCGACGAAGTCGCCATAGCGTTTGCCCAGGCCCGAGATTTGCAGATTGGAGGAGGACATGATGTTCGACGAGGTAGGGATTACTTCAGGACCCAGCCGTTGAAGCGCTCGATGACGTCGCGCTGCTTCTCCAGCCAGTAGGCGGCGTTGATGTGCAGGCCCGTCTTGATGTTGTCGGGGTGGGTCGGGCAATTGCGCGCCACCTCGGGCTTGATGTGGTCGAAGGCGGCGGGCTGCGTGACGCCGGCCGCGAAATACTCGACCAGCGCGGCCTGGCGCTTGGGGTCCGAGGCGAACTTGATGAATTCGCGGCAGGCGTCGGCGTTGGGCGTGCCCTTGAGGATCGACCAGTTGTCGCAACCCCAGATGTTCTGGTCCCACACGATCTCCACCGGCGCGCCGTTGGCGATGGCCGATTGCGCGCGCGACACCCAGGTGGCGATCATGTCGACCTCGCCGGAGCCCAGCATCTGCTCGACCTGGGCGCCGGTGTTCCACCACACCTCCACCGCCGGCTTGATCTTGTCCAGGCTGGCCAGGGCGCGGTCGATGTCGCAGGGGTAGACCTTGTCGGTCGGCACGCCGTCGGCCATCAGCGCTTCCTCGATGGTGTCGAACGGATGCTTGCGCAGGCCGCGGCGGCCCGGGATGTTCTTCACGTCCCAGAAGTCGGCCCACGACGCCGGCGCACGGCGGCCCTGGAACGCATCCTTGCGGTAGGCCAGCACGGTGGAATAGACGTTGTTGCCGACGCCATACGGCGACATGTACTGCTTGGGAATGCTGGCCACCACCGGGTCGGATTCCAGGCCGTGCTTTTCCAGGTAGACCTTGCCGCCTTCGGTCAGCATCAGGATGGCGGGCTGGCTGATCTTGGCCATGTCCCAGGTGTAGTTGCCGGTCTCCACCATGCTGCGGATCTGGGCGGTGGGCTCGGCGTTGGCCTGCACGCCCACCACCTGGATGCCGGTGGCCTCGGTGAACGGGCGGTAGAACACGGCGCCGTAGGCCTTGCTGTAGATGCCGCCGTCGTCGCGCACGACGATGCGCTTGGAGGCCGCGCGCGACGGCGTCCAGATCATGGGCATGGCCAGGGCGGCGGCGCCGGCGGCCACGGTCTTGAGCGCGTTGCGGCGCGAGGCGTTATGGGAGATCGGTTTCATGGAAGGCTCCTACGGATTGAGAACGGCTCAAGGCAGCAAGCGGCCGGGGTTGAAAAGCTGGGCGGGATCGAAAGCCTGTTTCATCGCGCGCATCATCGCCAGCTCCACCGGCGACTTGTAGTGCGCCATTTCGGCGAGCGAGCTGCGGCCCACGCCGTGTTCGGCGCTGAAGGTGCCGCCCAGCGCCGCGGCCACGTCGTTGACCGCGCGCCGGACGGCGGCGGCCATCGCGTCGCGGTCGGGCAGCGCGTTCCAGGCATCGAAGGTGAAAAACGGAATGAAGTGCACGTTGCCGTCGCCCAGGTGCGCCACGATCAGCACCGGCAGTCCCGGCGCCAGTTCGCGCACGGCCCGGGTGGCTTCGTCGATGAAGCGCGGCACGGCGGATACGGGCACGGCGGTGTCGGTGGTCAGGCCCACGCCGGCCTTCTTGTTGCCTTCCGACACGCTGTGGCGCACTTCCCAGAGGGCGGCGCGCTGCGCGCCGTTGGCGGCCAGCACGGCGTCGTGCAACAGGCCCTGGGACGCGGCCTGCTCCAGGATCTGTTGCAGCAGTTCCTGCAATCCGGCGTCGTCGCCGGTGTCGGACAGTTCCACCAGCACGTGCCAGGGATGGGCGCCGGGCAGCGGATTCTTGCGGCCCGGCACGTGCGCCATCACCACGTCCAGCTGGTTGCTGTCGATCATTTCGAAGGCCGACAGGCGCGAGCCGCAGGCCCGCTGGAACAGGCCCAGGATGTCCAGCGCGGCCTGCGGGCTGTCCGGCGCCAGCCAGGCCACGGCGTGCGCGCTGGGCAGGGGATGCAGCTTCAGCACGGCGGCGGTGACGATGCCCATCGTGCCTTCGGCGCCGATGAACAGGTGCTTGAGGTCATAGCCCGTGTTGTTCTTGCGCAGCGCGGTCAGGCCGTCCCAGATGGAGCCGTCGGGCAGCACCACTTCCAGCCCCAGGATGTTGTCGCGCGTGTTGCCGTAGCGCAGCACGCCGGTGCCGCCCGCGTTGGTGGCGATGGTGCCGCCGATCTGGCACGAGCCTTCCGCGCCCAGGCTGATCGGGTACAGCCGGCCTTGCGCGGCCGCCGCTTCCTGCACTGCGGCCAGCACGCAGCCGGCCTCGACTTCCATGGAATTGTTGGCCGCGTCCACGCGGCGCACGCGGCGCATGCGCGCCAGGTTCACGATCACGGGCGGGCGGCCTCTGGCGGCGGGCACGGCGCCGCCGCACAGGCTGGTGTTGCCGCCCTGGGGCAGCACCGGCGCGCCGTGCGCGTGGCACAGGCGCACCACCTCGGACACCTGCTGCGTGTTGCCGGGCAGCGCCACGCACAGCGCCGGGCCCTTGTAGCGGCCGCGCCAGTCTTCGGTGTAGCCGGCCATGTCGGCTTCGCTGTGGAGGATGGCGTCCGCGCCCAGGGCCTGGGTCAGCGCGTCTAGCAGGGTGTTGCCGTTGGTCATGTCTGTGGTCCCGATGGGCGCTGGAGTCCCAGCGCGTTCGGGCACAGCATACGATTACTTAAATTGCTTTTCGATTTAAGTAATCGAATTGCAATTGATTTTAGGGTATGTCCTAGGCTAGCGCGTCGCTCGCCCAGGCCCGTGCGCCGGGCGTAACCGCGGATTAGTGGCGATCCGGATTGCGGCGCTCAAAATGATCGAAATACAATTATATTATTCTGTATTCGATTTATTTTAAACACCGCCAGGCCATGGAAAACAAGGAACTGCAATGCTGCCGTGCGTGATGGACTACCGGCGCCACGCGCAAAAACGCCTGCCCCGGCTGGCGTTCGATTACCTCGAAGGCGGGGCGGAGGACGGCCTGACGATGGCGCGCAACGCATCGGCCTACGCCGCGCTGGAATTCCGCCCGGACGTGCTGGTCGACGTCTCCGAATGCCGGCTGGAAACGCCGCTGCTGGGCGCCACCGCCGCCATGCCGGCCGCCGTCGGCCCCACCGGCCTGAACGGGCTGTTCTGGCCCGACGCCGACGTCCACCTGGCGCGCGCCGCGCACCGGGCCGGCCTGCCTTTCGTGCTGTCGACCGCGTCCACTTCCCTGCTGGAAGACGTGCGCGCGGCGACCTCCGGCGAGCTCTGGCTGCAGCTCTACGTGCAGCGCGACCGCCGCATCGCCGAGCACCTGATGGACCGCGCCTGGCAGAACGGCTATACCGTGCTGTTCCTGACCGTGGATGTGCCGGTCCACGGCAACCGCGACCACGACAAGCGCAACGGATTCAAGCTGCCGCTGCGGCCGTCGCCGCGCCTGCTGCTGGACCTGGCCGCGCATCCGGGCTGGTGCTGGCGCATGCTGCGCCACGGCGGCCCGCAGTTGAAGAACCTGGCCGTCAGCTCCAACGCGCGCGAGAACATCACCGAACAGGCCTCGGCGCTCAGCCGCCAGATGGACCTGGCGCTGAGCTGGGACGACGTCGCCTGGCTGCGCCGCGTCTGGCGCGGGCGCATCGTCATCAAGGGCATCCAGGGGCTGGCCGACGCGCGCCGCGCCCGGGCGCGCGGCGTCGACGGCATCGTCCTGTCCAACCACGGCGGCCGCCAGCTCGAAAGCGCGCCATGCCCGCTGGAAATCCTGCCGGAGGTGGCGGCCGAACTGGGACGCTCGCTGGAAATCATGGTCGACGGCGGCGTGCGCCGCGGCAGCGATATCGCCAAGGCGGTGGCGCTGGGCGCGCGCGCCGTGCTGCTGGGCCGCGCGCCGCTGTACGGCCTGGCGGGCCGTGGGCCGGCCGGCGCGCACGAGGTGCTGGCGATTCTGCGCACCGAACTCGAAAACACCCTCAGGCTGCTGGGCCGCAGCCGCATCGACGCCCTGAACGCGGGCGCGGTGCGGCGGCGCTGAGCTCCACGCCTGCAACCTTCATCGGAACATCCATGCGCGAAAAAATCGTTTTCATCGGCGGCGGCAACATGGCCTCGGCCATCATCGACGGCCTGCTCGGCCAGGGCAGGGCGTTGGAAGACTTCCTGGTGGTGGAGCCCTACGCGCCCACGCGCGAGGCCCTGGCCGCGCGCGGCCTGGCCTGCGTGGAGCTGCCCGGTCCCGGCCTGGGCGACGCCGCGCTGTGCGTGCTGGCCACCAAGCCGCAGGTGCTGCGCGAGGCCTGCGCGCAGGTCCGGCGTCATCTGTCGGCCGAGGCCGTCGTGGTCAGCATCGCGGCCGGCGTCGAACTGGCCGCGCTGTCGGACTGGCTGGGCGGCCATGCTCGCATCGTGCGCGCCATGCCGAACACGCCGGCCAAGGTGGGCCTGGGCATGACGGGTCTGTACGCCACGCCGGCCTGCGGGCCGCGCGAACGCGCGCTGGCCGACGCCCTGTTCGCGGCGGTGGGCGAACGCATCTGGACCGCCAGCGAAGCCATGATCGACGCCGTCACCGCGGTGACCGGCAGCGGGCCGGGCTACGTCTTCCATTTCATGGCCGCGCTGGAGCAGGGCGCGGTCGAACTGGGTTTCGCGCCCGCCGAAGCGCGCCGGCTGGCGGTATCGGCGTTTCGCGGCGCGGCCGCGCTGGCCGCCGCCGAAGACACCGCCTTGTCCGAGCTGCAGGACCGCGTCACCTCCAAGGGCGGCACCACCCACGCGGCCCTGTCGCACATGCGCGAAGCCGGCGTGGCCGAGGCGATCGCCCGGGCCGTGCATTGCGCCCGGCAACGTGCGCGGGAACTGGCCGCGGGATAGGGCGTCCGCGCCCCGGGCTTGACGGAAGGCCTATCGGAATTATATCGTACGATATATATCGTAAGATACGTTCCGAGGAGGTCCCATGCGTCAACCCCAATTCCTGACCGCGTTCCCGCGCGGCCCGCGCCGCGCGCGGAACAAGCCTCACGAGGCCGTGCGGCCGCAAGACCACGACGGCCGCCACGCCCATCACCAGCGCCATGCCGGCGCGGGCAGCGACTGGTTCTCCGGCCCGCCCGGCGGGCGCGGCGAGCCGGACGGCCTGGGCGGCGACGGCGGCGGCTGGAACCGCAGCCGCAAGGTCTCGGGCGACGACCTGCAGCTGATGCTGCTGGGCCTGCTGGAACAGAACCCCAGCCACGGCTATGAACTCATCAAGGCGCTGGGCGCGCTCAGCAACGGCTTCTACACGCCCAGCCCCGGCATGGTCTATCCGGCGTTGACCTATCTGGAAGAGCTGGGCTACGCCACGGTCGAGCAGGCCGGCGCCAAGAAGCGCTACCACCTGGCGCCGGCGGGGCGCGAGCGCCTGGACGCCAACCGCGAGCGCCTGTCGCTCATGTTCAACAAGTTCAAGCACGTGGCGCGCAAGATGGACTGGATGCGCCAGGCCTGGAGCGGCCAGCCGCGCAGTACCGGCCCGGAGGGCGAGGACGCCGCCACCGGCTGGCTGCCGGAATTCGTCGAGGCCCGCCAGGCGCTCAAGCGCGCGCTGCTCGAACGCACCGACGCCGCGCCCAAGGAACAGCGGCGCATCGCGGCCATCCTGGCGCGCGCCACGGCGGAAATCACGGGCTCCTGTTCCTGATTCCGTACCTTCCTGGAGTATCCATGACCCGCACCGACCTCAATGTCGAACGCGTCCGCCACGAACTGAAGGCGCGCGTGCTGACCGTGGCGCACGTCGAGCGCATCGCCGGCCTGCTGGCCCGCGTCACCTTCACCGGCGACGACCTGCACGACTTCGTCTCCGCCTCGTTCGACGACCACGTGAAGCTTTTCTTTTCGCCCGACCCTTCGCTGCCGCCGGTCCTGCCCAGCTTCGGCCCGGACGGCATCACGTTCCCCGAAGGTGCGCCCCGGCCAGCCGCGCGCGACTACACCCCGCGCCGTTATGACGCGGCGCGCAGGGAACTCGTGATCGACTTCGTGCTGCACGGCGACGGCCCCGCCTCGACCTGGGCCGAGCAGGCCGCGCCCGGCCAGCGGCTGGGCATAGCCGGGCCGCGCGGTTCCTTCGTGGTGCCCACGGGCTTTGACTGGCACCTGCTGATCGGCGACGAAACCGCCTTGCCCGCCATCGCGCGCCGCCTGGAAGAGCTGCCCGAGACCGCGCAGGCGCTGGCCCTGATCGAAGTGCCGCATGCCGCCAACGAGATCGCGCTGGCCAGCCCCGCGCGCGCGACGGTCCGCTGGCTGCACCGCGACGGCGCGGCGTCCGGCGACGGCGCGGCGCTGCTGGACGCGGCGCGCGAACTGCGCCTGCCGCCGGGCGAAGGCTATGTGTGGATCGCGGCCGAGTCCGCCGTGGCCAGGGCGCTGCGCGAAATCATGGTGGCGGGCCATGGCGTGGACAAGCGCCGCATCCGCGCCGCCAGCTACTGGAAGCGCGGCGCGGCCGCCGTGCACGAGTCGCACGAAGACTGAACGGCGGCCTCAGGCCGCGGCCAGCGCCAGCAGGTTGCGCACGCGCGCGCCCGCGCCGGGCTGGCGCACCGCCAGGCCCAGCACCGCGCGCGGCCAGTCCAGCGCGAACGGACGGTACACCACGCCGTCGGGGCGCAGATGGCGCAGCGAATCCGGCACGATCGCCACGCCCATGCCCGCCGCCACTAGGTTCACCGCCGAAGACAGCTGCGGCGCGCGCTGGCCGATGCTGGGGTTGAGCCCCTGCTGCCGGCAGGCCGCCATGATGTCCGCGCTCAGTCCGTAACCTGACTTGCGCGAATACAGAATGAAGCGCTCGCGCGCCAGGTCGGCGGGCGCCAGTTGCGCCGCGCCGGCCAGGCGATGGCCCAGCGGCAGCGCCACCACCAGCGGCTCCTGCGCCAGCTGCGTGAAGGCCAGCCCGCCGTCCAGCGCGAAGGGCGGCCGCACGAAGGCCGCGTCTATCGCGCCGCTGCGCAGCTGCGCCACCAGCGTTTCGCTATCGCCTTGCGACAGCGTCATCTCCACTTCCGGATAGCGCTGGCGGTATTGCCGGATCAGCCCGGTCACCACGCCGTTGAACGAAGCCGATTCCGTGAACCCCAACGTCAGCTCGCCGACCTCGCCGCGCGCCGCCCGCTGCGCGGTCAGCACGGCCGCCTGGGCGCGCTGCAGGATGTCCTGCGCGCAGGCCAGGAAGGCGCGGCCCGCGTCGTTCAGCGCCACGCCCCGGCCGTTGCGGTCGAACAGCGGCGTGCCGACTTCCTGCTCCAGCTGGCGGATCTGCTGCGACAGCGGCGGCTGCGCCATGCCCAGTTGTTCGGCGGCGCGGGTGAAGTGTTCGGCCTCGGCGGTGGCGACGAAATAACGCAGGTGGCGCAGTTCCATATCGGTATCTAGAAAGTATTAATTATCAATTTTCCATATATTGGACATTCTAGTGTCGCGGAACGATCATGGACGCATCCGATACGTCCTTCAAGGAATCCGCATGAACGCCCCAGTCAAACCCAGCACCCTGTTGCGCCAGCGCCTGGCCGCCGACGTCGTCGTGGCGCCCGGCGCCTATGACGGCATGTCGGCCCGCCTGGTGGCCGCGGCCGGCTTTCCGGCGGTCTACGCCAGCGGCGGCGCCATCGCGCGCGCCGCGGGCTACCCCGACATCGGCCTGCTGAGCTTTACCGAAGTGATGGACCGCGTGGAAAAAATCGTCGACGCCAGCGGGCTGCCGGTGGTGGCCGATGCCGACACCGGCTTCGGCGGGTCGGCCAACGTCGAGCGCACCGTGCGCATCATGGAGCGCGCCGGCGTGGCCGCCTTCCACATCGAGGACCAGTCGTTTCCCAAGCGCTGCGGCCACCTGGACGACAAGAGCCTGGTCGACGTGGAGGAAATGTGCCGCAAGGTGCACATCGCGCGCCAGACCCTGAGCGACCCCGACGCGCTGGTGATCGCGCGCACCGACGCCATCGCGGTCGAGGGCTTCGACGCCGCGCTGGCGCGCGCGCAGCGCTACGTGGAAGCGGGCGCCGACATGCTGTTCGTGGAAGCGCCCGAGACGCGGGAGCAGATCCAGGCCATCGCCGAGCGCCTGCCCGGCCTGAAGCTCATCAACATGTTCTACGGCGGCAAGACGCCGCTGGTGCCGTTGCCCGAACTGGCGGCAATGGGCTATCGCCTGGTCATCATTCCGTCGGACCTGCAGCGCGCCGCCATCCATGCCATGCAGGCCACGCTGGCGGCCATCCGCCAGACCGGCGACAGCAGCGCCCTGGCCGAGCGCCTCACCAGCTTCAAGGAGCGCGAGGAGATCGTGCAGACCCGCCGCTACCTGGCGCTGGACGCGCAATAGCGGCGGGAGGCGCTATCCGGGGCAGCGCCGCGGCAGGGTCAGCGGCCACAGCCGCTGGCCGTACGAGCCGTACAGCGTGCGCACGCCGCATTCCATCGCCACGCGCGCCACCGGCCTGCCGGTGCGGTCGATGATGGAAGACCATTCCATGGTCGAGACCACGGCGCGCCCGTCCCGGAACGGCGAGACGGTTTCGTAGGCGGGCAGCAGCGCCATCTCGCCGGCGGCGTTGACGTAGCCATAGGCGCTGTCGGCGTAGACCGGCGCCAGGCCCTCGCTCAGGCGGCCCAGCGCATCGAACGCGGGTCCGGTGAGCGCGCCGCGGGCGTCGACCGCGCGCATCGCGCGGCTCGACAGCTGCGACACGGCATAGCCTTCCGAGTAGGCCGACGCAAGGCCCTCGGCGCTCACGCGGACCTTGCCGTCCAGGCCGACGTAGTCGGTCTTCTGCCTGCCCTGGTCGATGTAGCGCCGCAGCAGCGTGGGCGAGCCGGCCGGCCAACTCCAGTCGCCATCGGGCAGGGCGGCGACGGTCTTGCCCTGCGCGTCGATCACGCGGTCGCCGTCGTCGTCGCTCACCAGGGCGCGGGCCGGCGCGCCGCGGAAGGTGCCGCCGATCACGGCGGCGGGCGCGATCTGCCACCGGCCCTGCGCGTCCAGATAGCCGCTGCGCGGGGCGCGGCGGATCTCCATCCAGTCGCCCAGGCGGGTGTAGCGCGCATCCTCCATGTCCAGCGCGTCGGCGCCGTCGGGCGAGATGATCCAGCGGCGCTTGCCGTCGTCGGCGGTAATGGCGCCGGTCTCGTCGGCGTGGGCCTGCAGGTTGGGCAGGAAGGCGGTCAGCGCGCGGCCCTCGGCGTTGAACAGGGCGGAGGGGCGTTTGTATTCCTCCTGCTGCGGGTCGGCCTGCTGCACCTGCCACAGCTGCGCGTTGACGCGCCTGGCGGCATGGTGGCTGGCCGGCACGATCCAGCGGCCCTGCAGGTCGATGACGCCGCTGCGGTCCGGCCCCAGCGAGGCCACGGCCTGGCCGTGCTCGAATTCGCCGATGCTGCGATAGCGCGCCTCGGCGATGACCTTGCCGGCCACGAAGTCGTACAGGCCCCAGGGCGCGTCCTCGGCCGCGGTCTCCACGAAACGCACCACGCCGGGCGCGACGATTTCCGTGTCGAAGTAACCCGCCGGCAGCGCATAGGCCTTGCCGTCGCGGTCGATCATGCGGCTTGCGCCGCCGCCGTAGGCCAGCGCATAGCCGTGGCGGAATTCCCCGATGTATTGCTGCGCGGGCAGGTCGATGGGCTTGCCGGCCGCGTCCAGCAGGCGCATGCCGTCGGCCGTGTGGGCGGCGTAGCGCAGGTGCCGCGCCTCAAGTCCTGCGGGCGGCTCGCCGTCGTACCGGTCGACGACGTCCAGCGGGGTCACCTCGGTCCAGGCGGCGTCGCTCACGATGCTGCCGTCGGCCAGCACCAGGCCGGCGCCGGTCTCGGTGTTGCAGTGGCAGTAGCCGTGGCTGAGCAGGCCCAGCGGGCCGCCGGGCATGTCCAGCGCCAGCGGCCGCAGCGCCATCTGCTGCGCGGCCTCGACCGTCTCGGGCTTGAGCAGCGCGCGGCCTTCGGCGTCGATCACGTTGAGCAGGCGGGTGTCCTGGAACAGCCACAGCCTGCCCTGGCGCACCTCCATGCGGCTGAACTCGCCCAGCCAGGCCGGCGCGCGGTCGCCGTACAGCCAGGCGCCGGAGGGCGTCAGCAGCCCGGCCGACGTGTTTTGCGCGTCGGTGAAACGCACATAGCCGTCCAGATCGCCGACGACGGCCAGGTCCGCGCCCAGCTCCACCGGTTCGCCGCGGCCCGGGATCAAGGCCATCACCTTGTTGCCGGAGGGATAGAGCAGCGTGTCGCCAAAGCGCTGCGAACCATAGGCCTGATCGCCCTTGAGCCTGGCCACGGGCTTGCCCGCGGCGTCCAGCACCGCATAGCTGCCGCGCTCCAGCTCGGCGCTCCAGAACGCATTGCCCAGTTGCCTCAGTTCGCGGTAGCGCTGGCCCTCGTCCAGCACCGACCGGCCCTGCGGGTCCAGCAATTCCGCGCCGCGCGGCCCGTAGGCCAGGGCCAGCGCGCCTTCCTCGGACGGCTCCAGGATGTCGTCGTAGACCGGCTCCAGCGCCCAGTTCCACTGGCCGTCCACCAGGCCGTAGCGGCCCTCGTCGTTGCGCGCCACGTACAGCTGCTTGCCATAGGCGCGGATCAGATGGATGCCGGCGTCGCCGTAGCGGCGCTCGCCGCTGGCGGAGCGGTACTCCAGCTTGTATTCCAGCGTGGCCAGGGCCGGCACGCCATCCTGCAGGCGCAGCGAGGCCACGCTTTCGTCCAGCGGCTCGCCCACGTAATTGCCCTTGCGGTCGATCAGATGGTGGCGGCCGTCCAGCGTGGCCACGGCCAGGCCGGCCTGCGTGAAGTTCTGCACGGCGTCGAACTGCGGGCGCACCGCCATGCGGCCGCGCGTGTCGATGAAACCCCAGCGGCCCTGCCACTTGACGGCGGCCAGGCCGTGGCGGAAGTCGCCCACGGCCTCGAATATCGGGTCGATCGCCAGCCTGCCGTTCTGGTCCAGGAAGCCCCAGGCATGGCGGCGCAGCGACCGGTCGCCGGGCGCCGGGCCGGCGCTTTTCAGTGCGCTGGGCAGCAGCACCGCCGCGCGCTTGTCCGACAGCGTGCGGATGCAGCCGTTGGCGTAGGGGCTGCCGGCGCTCGTGTCCAGTTCGGCGTAGCTGTCGTACGGGGCGTTCTCCAGGCAGCCGGCGTCTCCGTACTGCGCGTGGGCGGACAGGGACGCGCCCAGCGCGGCCAGCGCGCAGGCGAGACGGGTGATGCTGAATGCGCGTGACTTCATTGTTGTTCCGCTTTGGCGTTGTCGGGGGCGAGCTCGAACTTCCCTGCCGCGGGGCAGCTCATCTTCTGCTGCGGCCAGCTGATGCGGCCGAGGCGGTCCAGGATGGTCAGCGTGTCGCACACCATGACGAAGGTCGCCAGCGGTTCTCCCTTTGTGTCGATGAACTGCGTGTATCCGTCCTGGCGCACCAGCGCGCGTTCCTCGTGGAAGTCGCCGGCCCACGAGAACAGCGGCGGGATCGCATAGCGCCCGCTCAGGTCGATGTAGCCGAACTGCTTGCCGGTGCGCTGCTTGCGCTGCGCCACGGCCAGGCCGTTCCTGAGCGGTCCCAGCCAGTCGAAGTGCGGCCCCACGATGCGCTTGCCGGCGGCGTCGACGAAGCCGTAGCGGTCGTTGCCGCCGTCGCCGCTGTAGGGCACCACGCCTTCGCTGGCGAAGCGATAGCGCACGCTGTAGCTGCCGGGCACGCGCGCGACCTCGTTGCCGCGCAGGTCCGTCATGACGCTGCCGCCGTCGTCCTGGTACACGATGCGCTGCATGCCGGCCAGCGGCGTGCCGTCGCCGCGGCCATCCAGCAGCGTCTTGCCGTTCTGGTCGATCAGGCGGTAGCCGGCGCCGTCGTAGGCGCGCGCCAGGCCTTCGGGCTGCACGAAGAAGGGATTGAATTCGCCATACAGGGCGGGCACCTTCAGCTCGCCGCGGGCGTCGATGGCGCCTTCGCGCTCGTCGCCCTCCATGTAGATCCAGTCGCCGTACACCTCGTTGCGGCGCTGCCGGCTGTCGGCCAGGCGCAGGCCCGCGCCGTCCGCGTCGAACAGCATCAGGCCGGCGTCCTCCAGCTCGGCGATGTAGCGTCCGTCCTTCAGGGCGGTGGGCTTATTGGCCAGCGCCGGGCTGGACTTGCCGCTGCGCAGGTTGACGAGCCGGTAGCCGCGCGACGAGTCGGAAGCGCGCGGGCCGGTGTCGGGAACCAGCATGAGGCCATTGCCCAGGTATTCCAGTTCGTACGCGCTCTGGTAGGCGGGGCGCAGCGCCCATCGCCCCTTGCTGTCGATCACGCCCCACTGGCCCCGTTCCTGCACCAGGGCCCAGCCGTCGCGGAACGCTTCGATGCCGTCGTACACCGGCTTGAGCATCGGCGCGCCGGCGCGCAGGTTCCAGACGCCCCAGCGGCGTTCGCGGTTCTCGTCCGGCGCGCGGTAGTGGAGCATGTCGCCGTCCAGGCCCTCGGCGCCGTCGAGCACCGCGTCGGGCACGGCCACGGTCTTGCCCCGGGCGTCGATCAGCACCTCCTCGCCGCGCTGCGAGCCCGCCGGCCGCGCCCAGGCGTAACCGCCGCGGAACGGGCGCAGATTGCCGAAGCGCGGCGGGACCGCCCACTTGCCCGCCGCGTCGATCGCGCCGGCCTTGCCTTCGCGGGTGCGCACCGGCAAGGGCATGGACACGTCATAGGCCGAGATGTCGTCCCAGTCCGCGTTGGTCACGATCTTGCCGGCCGGCGTCAGGATGCCGATGGGCTGCCCATAGGCATGCGGACGCAGCAGCGCCAACGGCATCGGGGCCGTGCCGGCGGCGCCGCGCCTGCTTTCGTCGCGGCGGCTGAAGGCGGTGACGTCGTAGGCCCGCAGCCGCGCGACGGTGGCGTCGTCCAGCAGCGGCCTGCCGTCGGCGGCGTAGATCTGCACCAGCCCGCCCTGGCTGATTTCCGCGCCGCTGGCCGCGGCGGCGGCCGCGGCTTCGGCGGCTGCCGCCGCCGCATCGGCCGCGTCGGCGGCATCGGCGGCCGCACCCGCCTCGGACGCCGCCGAGACCGGCGGCATGGGAATCATCGGCGGCGGCGGCGCGTCGGCCGGCACTGCCGCCGCCGGGATGGCGGCGTCGCTTGCGATCATCGCGCCCGCGTCGTCGGCTGCCGGTTCGCCGCCGATGTCCTCGGCGGCTTCGGCTTCGACCGGGGCGGCGGCGTCCTCGGCCCGGGCCACGGCGTCCTGGCCCGGCTGTTCGGCGGCCTGGGCCTGCGGGGCGTTGCCGGGCTGGGCGCCGGAAATCCAGGCCTGGCCCTCGCGCACGTCCACGCGGCCCTGGCCGACGGGCACCCGGATCAGCCTGTCGGCGGCGTCGATCAGCAGCACGAGGTCGTCGTCGACCATGAAGCGCCAGCCTTCGCGATCCTGCACGCCGGCGTAAGGAGATTTGAAGCGATGCAGCACCTGGCGCTGGCCGTCCAGCAGCTGGGCCGGCCCGCCGTCGTCGGGACGGGCCAGCCACAGGCCGGGCGCCACAGACTGCAATTGCCGGTAGCGCTCGGAAGAAAGCGCCTGGCCGGCCGCGTCCACGAACAGCCAGCGCTCTTCGCGGCGCACCGCCAGAAGCGCGCCGTCGCGCAACGGCGGCTCCTGCGACTGCAGGGCCTGCGGCGTCACGGCCCAGCCGCCCGCCTGGTCCAGCAGCCCCCACCAGCCGCCATAGCGCGTGTCGCGCAACTGGGCCGGCAGATAGCCGCCGGTTGGCGCCGCCAGCCGCATCACGCCTTCGGGCAGCGTGGCCGCCTTGCCGGTCGCGACGTTGAACAGCCGCGGCGGCTGCGGGATTTCCATCGCCGCCAGCTTCTGGCCCGGCCGGAAACCCCAGCTGCGCGCGCCCAGCGCAAAGGTCTTGAGCGTCTTGCCCTGGCGGTCGATCAGCACGTCGCGGCCGTCCGCTTCCACCACCGCGCTGCCTTCGGCGTTGAAGCCGCTGGCGCGCGCGTAACGGGGTTCGATGGCCCAGCGGCCGCCGCGGTCGATATAGCCCCAGCGCCCGTCCTTGTTCACCGCGGCCAGGCCGTTCTGGAACGGCTCGGCCTCGTCATAGGCGGGCGCGATGGCCATGCGGCCCTGCTTGTCGAGGTAGCCCCAGCGGCCCGCGGCGTCGCCGGCCGAGCCGGTCAGCACCGCGGCCAGGCCTTCGCTGTAGGGCTGGTGGCATTCCGGACGCGCGCCCGGTTCGAAGAAGTCGCCGAGGCAGCGCGCGATCCAGCTGGATTGCGCCTGGGCCGGCGCCTGCACCGCGGCCAGGCTGGCCAGCGCCAGGGCGAGCGCCAGCGGCTTGAAGTCGAACGAGGCCCTCGCCGCGGGGCGGGGCGGGACGCAACCGCCGGAACGTAAGGGCCGGGCGCAATGCCGCATGGTCGTATGCCTGCCAAGAAGATGGGAAGGCAGCACTGTAACCACCCGTAGCAGGCAATAACTCGGGAAATGTAACCATCGAAAACCAAGCGTTAACAAGCGCCCGGTCTGCGCGCCGGCCGGCGCGCTACAGCGGGCGGTGCTGGGTGCCCCCGCCCATGGTCACGTGCACCATGCGACAGGGCTCCAGCACCTTGACCGTGTGCCACGCGCCCTTGGGTATCACGTAGGCGTCGCCCGCCTGCATGTGGATTTTCTGGATGCCGGTGGGCCACTCCAGCTGCAGCTCGGCCGCGCCCGACAGCAAGCGCACGACCTCGTCGGCCTGCGGGTGCATTTCCCATTGCGGCCAGTCCGAGGCGAAGCTGAACTCCGACAGCAGCCAGCCTCGGCCGTAGCGGTCGAGTTCCTCGGGCGGCTGCGACCAGAACGCGTCGCCGCCTTCGACGGTGGTGCTGGCGCCCGAGGCGTCCAGCAGGACATAGTGCGATGACAGATCCGTGGTCATAATGCGCTTCCTGAGAGGGGCGTCGGAACAGTGTAAAGCGATATCATGTCGCTCATCGGCAATGGGAGAGGACGATGCGTGAGACGGCGGCGCGCCAGGGATTCGACGGGGTCAGGCCCGCCTCGGAGTCTTCCATCGAGATCGGTTTCTTCCACCAGGGCCGGCATTGCGTCGAGCGCATCCGCGCCAAGCCCACCGCCGCCAATCTCAAGCGCGCCGCCGAACGGCGCGCGGCCATACTCGAGGCCATCGCGCGCGGCGAATTCGACTACGATGCCGAATTCCCGAAGCGCGCCCGCGCGGCCAAGCCAACACAGGGTTCCGCATGACGAGCAACGAGCAACTGGAAATCAATGTTCTGACGCCCGAGGCCTTCCGCCCCTACGGCTGGATGCTGGGCAAGCCCATCCCGGACGGCAACGGCGTGCCGCTGTACTCCAACGCGGCCACCGATTTCTGGCAGGAGCACCTGTTCAATACCGGCGCGGGCGGCGACGCCGAGCTGCTGTGGGTCAACTACCGCAGCCGCTCGCTTGAAATCGACAGCCTCGAAAAACACCTGCTGACCCAGCAGGCCATCGTCCCGCTGACCGGCGAGATCATCCAGGTCGTGGCGCCCAGCGCCGCCGACGGCAGCCCGGACCTGTCCCAGGTCGCGGCTTTCCGGGTGCCGCAGGGGCAGGGCGTGTGCATGCGGCCCGGCTGCTGGCACGCCACGCGCGTGGCCGAGGCCGAAGTCACCTGCCTGATGCTGACCCGCCGTTCCACCACGCTGGACCTGATCCAGCACCTGACCACGGACGCCAGCGCCAGCGAAAGCGCGATCCAGGCCATTCCGGTCTTGCGGCTGGAAAGCCAGGTCCAGGAGGCCTGAGCAGCCGCGCGCGGCGATACGCGGGCCGGCCCGGCCCATCCCTCGAAATGTTGGAGCACTGAATGCGCAACCGTCAGATATGCACCGGCTTTTTCCTGGCAACCCGCCGCGGCCTGCGCCTGGCGGCCGCGGCTCTCCTGGCGGGCGCGCTGGCCGGCTGCAGTTTCCATTCGCCCGACGCCGCCAGCGGTTCGCGTTCGGTCGGGATAGACGGCGTCACGGCGCAGCAGGCGCGCAGCATCGCGCGCGAGGCCTATCTGTACGGCACGCCCATGGTCGCCAGCTACCAGACCATGTACGCCTTCAGCATCGACAGGAACGGTCCGCAGTACAAGGGCCCGTTCAACACCATCAGCAGCATGGCGCGCGTCTATGCGCCCGAGGACAAGGCCTATGCGCCCAGCTCCGACACCGGCTACTCGTACGCGGCGCTGGACCTGCGCGCCGAGCCCGTGGTCGTCACCGTGCCGCCGATTGGCGGCGGGCGCTATTACGCGCTGCAGCTGATGGACCTGTATACGCACAATTTCGGCTATATCGGCAGCCGCAGCACCGGCAACGGCGGCGGGCGCTTCCTGGTGGCCGGTCCCGGCTGGAACGGCAAGACGCCGGCCGGCATCACCAAGGTGTTCCGGTCGGAAACCGAACTGGCCAACCTGGTGGGACGCACGCGGATCTACAGCGCCGCCGACGTGCCCAACGTCAAGCGCATCCAGTCCCGCTACAAGGTGCAGACGCTGTCTGCGTACCGCCGCCAGCGCGCGCCCGCCCCGGCGCCGGCGGTGGACTGGATCGCCGCCGAATCGCCGGCGCAGCTGCGCAGCTCGCTGGAGTTCTACAACCAGTTCGCCTTCCTGCTGCAGTTCGCGCCCGAGCATGCCTCGGAGCGCTCGCTGCGCGCGCGTTTCGCCAGCATCGGCCTCGCGGCCGGCGAGCCGTTCGACGTCGGCAAGCTCAACCCGGCGCTGCGACGCGCCCTGCAGGAAGGCATGCACGACGGCCAGAACGACATCGACAAAAAGCGCGAAGCCCTGCAGGGCAGGACCGACGGGCTTTACGGCGACCGCAAGTCGCTGGGCAATGACTACCTGGCGCGCGCCACCGGCGCGCAGGTCGGCCTGGGCGGCAGCGGACGCGAGGAGGCCATGTCCCCGGCGCTGGAAAAAGACAGCTACGGCCAGCAGCTCGACGGCCGCAACAAATACACGCTGCGCTTTCCGCCTCGCGGCCTGCCGCCGGTGCGCGCCTTCTGGTCCATGACCCTGTACCGGCTGCCCGACCAGCAGCTGGTGGCCAACCCCATCGGCCGCTACCAGATCAACGCGTCCATGTTGAGCCGACTCAAGCGCGACGCCGACGGCGGCATCACCCTCTACATCCAGCCGGAATCGCCGGGCAAGTCCCGGGAATCCAACTGGCTGCCGGCGCCGCAGGGACCGTTCATGCTGGCCTTCCGGTACTACTGGCCCAGGCCGGCGATGCTGGACGGCAAGTGGACCCAGCCGGAGATCCAGCGGGCGCCGGGATAACGGCATGAAGCGCAACTTCAACATCCACGATCTGCGCATCTTCTATACGGTGGTCATGGCCGGCTCGACCCGGCAGGCCGCGCAGATCATGCACCTGACGCAGCCGGCCGTCAGCCACGCCATCTCGCGCCTGGAGAGCGCCACCGGCGTGCAGCTTTTCGACCGTTCGTACAAGACCTTGCGGCCCACGGAGGCCGGGCAATACCTGTACAGCGAAGCCAAGTTCGTGCTGGACGAGCTGGTGCGCATCGACGAGGCCCTGCACAGCATCGAGCAGTTCGGCGGGCGCGGGCTGCGGATCGCGGCGTCGCCGGCGCTGGCATTGGGCTACGCGCCCGACGCGGTGCGGCGCTATCTGGACGCCAACGGCACGCGGCCGTTTTCCATCGACATCGAATCCTCGGTGCAGGCGATCAGCGCGGTCGAGACCATGCGCGCCGATTTCGGCCTGGGCGCCGTCCACCGCGACAGCGCGCGGCTGCGCTTCACGCCGTTTCTGCGCGCCGACGTCGTCGCCATCGCGCACCGCGACCATGCGCTGGCGCAGCGCGAAACCATCGCGGTGGCGGACATTCCGGCCGAGACCTACGTCAAGCCGCTGTGGTCCGACTACGTGGTGGCGCAGGGCGATATCGCGGATTCGCTGATCCTGCGCTCGGGCATGCGCGCGCACATGTCGCTGCTGCCGGGCACGGTGCGGGCCATGAAGGGCATCAGCCTGGTGAACGCGCTGTCGGCCTGGGACATCGCGGCCGCCTATCCCGACCTGGTGGTGCGCCCGCTGGCGTCGCGGCAGTGGTTCGAGTTCCTGCTCATCACGCGCAAGGAGGCGCAGAACCAGGAACTGGCCGAGCGGCTGCTGGACGCCCTGCGCGCCGCCGCCCAGGAGCGCCGCACCGGCGTCTACGCGCAGGCCATCGAACTGGCGGGCTGAGCCGCCGGCCTTATTGCGGCGGCTGCCACGGCAGCGATTGCAGGTCGCCGTCGATGCTGATGGCCTGGCCGCTGATCATCGCGCCATAGGGGCTGGCCAGAAACAGCGCCATGTTGGCGATGTCGGCGGCGCGCACGAACTGGCCCAGGCTGACGCCGGCCAGTTCGAGCCGGGTTTCCTCCTCGACCGTCAGGCCCATGTTCCTGGCGCGCGCCTCGATCACCCGCTCGATGCGCGGGCCGGCCACCAGGCCCGGCAGCAGCGCATTGACGCGGATGCCGTAGCCGCCCAGTTCCATGGCGAGCGAACGGGTCAGCCCCACCACGCCCCATTTGGTCGCCGCGTAGGGCGTGCGCATCGGCACGCCCATGCGGCCGGCCACCGAGCTGACGTTGATGATGCTGCCGCCGCCGGCCGAACGCAGCGCCGGCAGCGCATGGCGCACGGTATGGAACTGCGAGGCCAGGTTGATGCCCAGCGTCGCGTCCAGTTCCTGTGGTGCGATGTCGGCGATGCCGGCCGTGGGGCCGGCGATTCCGGCATTGTTGACCAGCACGTCCAGGCCGCCGAGCTGCGCCAGCGCGTCCTGCATGTAGCGGTCGATTTCCTCGCGCCGGCCGACGTCGGCGCGCGCGTTGGGGTGAGGGCAGGCGGCCAGCGCCTGCGCGTCCACGTCGCACACATGCACGCGGGCGCCGCGTTCGGCGAACGCGGCGGCGATGGCCGCGCCGATGCCCGCGGCGCCCGCGGTCACGATGACGCGCCGGCCGGCAAGGTCGACCGGCAGCGAGGAAATATCGCCGGGAACGGAGTTCTTCATGCTCATGCCGCTTTCCTCGTACGGGTTCAGGGTTTCATCAGGCGGCAGGTGGATTCCTGCGGCGACGTGTAGACCTGGTCGCCCGGCACGCGCGCCACCAGCTTGTAATAGTCCCACGGCCCCTTGGATTCCGACGGCTTCTTCACCTGCATCAGGAACATGTCGTGCACCATCAGCCCGTCGGCGCGGATCTTGCCGTCCTTGGCGAAGAAATCGTTCACCGGATTGGCCCTGAGCCACTTCATGACGGTGTCGCCGTCGGTGCTGTTGGTGGCCGCGACCGCCTTCAGGTAGGTCGTGGCCGCGGAATAGTCGCCGGCCTGCAGCATCGTGGGCTTTTTCTTCATGCGCTCCTCGAAGCGCGCCGCCCACTGCCGCGAAGGTTCGTCCTGGTCCCAGTACCAGGCGGTGGTCAGGTACATGTCCTGGGCGGCCTGCAGGCCCAGCGCATGGACGTCGGAAATCAGCACCAGCAGCCCGGCCAGCTTCATCGCCGGCGTCAGGCCGAATTCGGCGGCGGCCTTGACCGCGTTGCTGGTGTCGCTGGCCGAATTCGCCAGCCCCAGCACCGTCGCGCCGGACGCCTGCGCCTGCAGGATGAAGGACGAGAAATCGGCCGCGTTCAGCGGATGGCGCACGCGGCCCTTGACCGAGCCGCCGTCGGCCTGCACCACCGCCGAGGCGTCGCGCTCCAGCGCATGGCCGAAAGCATGGTCCACCGTCAGGAAGTACCAGTCCTTGTTGCCTTCCTTCATCATGGCGCGGGCGGTGCCGCGCGCCAGCGACACCGTGTCGTAGGCGTAGTGCACGGTATAGGGCGTGCACTGCGCGTTGGTCAGCTCCGAGGCGCCCGCGCTCACCACGAAGAACGGCGTCTTCTTTTCCTCGGCCACTTTCGCCATGGCCAGCGCCGCCGCCGAATTGGCGCCGGCGACCAGCATGTTCACGCCCTTCTGGTCCAGCCATTCGCGGGCGCGCGACGACGCGATGTCGGCGCGGTTCTGGTGGTCGGCCACCAGCACTTCCACCTTCTTGCCGGCCACCGTGCCGCCCATGTCCGCCACCGCCATCTTGATGGCCTCGGCGCCGCCCGGACCGTCGGCGTCCGCCGACAGCCCCGACATGTCGGTGATGAATCCGATGCGGATCACGCCGTCGTCGGCCTGGGCCGCGCCGGCCGTCGCAAACAGCGCCGCCAGGGCGGCCGCGCACAGGGTTTTTTTCATGGTTGTCTCCTCGGGGTGTCGTTATTCAGAACGCGACGTTGTCGCGTCCTTTGAGCTGCAGCGTCTCACGCGCTTCGTCGGGCGTCGCCACTTGCAGCGACAGGTCCTCCAGAATCCGACGGATTCTTCGCACCTGGTCCGCGTTCGAACGCGCCAGCTCGCCCGGGCCGTCCCACAGGGAGTCCTCCAGCCCCACGCGCACGTTGCCGCCCATCGTCGCGGCCATGGTCGCCAGCGGCGTCTGCTTGCGGCCGGCGGCCAGCACCGACCAGATGTAGTCGCCGCCGAACAGGCGGTCGGCGGTGCGCTTCATCATCATCACGTCTTCGGGATGCGTGCCGATGCCGCCACGTATGCCGAACACCGACTGGATCAGGAACGGCGGCTTGAGCAGCTTGCGGTCCACGAAATGCGCCGCCGTGTACAGATGGCCGATGTCGTAGCACTCGATCTCGAAGCGCGTGCCGTTGTCGCCGCAGGAGGTCAGGATGTGCTCGATGTCCTTGAACGTGTTCTTGAAGATCAGGTCGCTGCTGCCTTCGAGATAGGGGCGTTCCCAGGCGTGCTTGAATTCGCGGAACCGCTCCAGCAGCTCGTACATGCCGAAGTTCATGGAGCCCATGTTCAGCGACGCGACCTCGGGCTTGAACTGCAGCGCCGGCGCCATGCGGTCGGCCAGCGGCAGCACCGGCGAGCCGCCCGTGGTGATGTTGATCACCACGTCCGAGGCCTGCTTGATCCGCGGCAGGAACTGGGCGTAGAGCGCGGGGTCCTGGGTGGGCTGCCCGGTGTCGGGCCGGCGCGCATGCAGGTGCACGATGGCCGCGCCCGCGGCCGCGGCGTCCAGTGCGGAATGAGCGATCTCGTCGGGCGTGACGGGCAGGTGCGGCGACATCGACGGCGTATGGACCGAGCCGGTGATGGCGCAGGTGATGATGACCTTGTTCGGGGATTTTTTCATGGGTCCGGAGCGGTTCGGGGTTGTGGCTTTCCGGCAGTGTCCTTGCCGGGCTGACCCATTCTGTCGCGGGCCCGGGCCCCTGTCACCTGAACAGAAATAATCATTTGATAGGTTTTCCGGTGCTGCGCCGCGCCATCCCCCCAGACGAAAAAGCCCCACGCCGCGCGATAGTCGTCGGTACCGCGAGCGCAAGTGACGTGACACCCGGTTATTTCGTGCGTCTTTTGGGGATCAGCGTTTCACGAGATTCGAGCAGACGCCGCGTGTTCTCCAGCTCTTTTTGCAGCAATTCAGCATCTGGCAGCACCGTCCGGTAGTTCGCCGCCATCACCTTGGTCGGCAAGCCATCCAACGCATATCGCGCCAGGGCATGGCCCTTGTCGGCGCACAGGATCAGGCCCACCGGCGGATTTTCATCCGGGTAGGCCCAATGCTCCTTGGCATAGTTGCAGTACATATGCATCTGCCCCACGTCGGCATGGGTCAGGCTGCCCAGCTTCAGGTCAATGATAATCAGGCAGCGCAGCTTGCGATGGAAGAACAGCAGATCTACGCGATACCAGGTATGGTCGATACGCAGTCGGCGTTGCCGCCCAACGAAGGTGAAGCCTTCGCCCAGTTCCAGCAGAAAGTCTTCCAGCCGCTGGATCAAGGCTGCTTCCAGGTCAGATTCCGAATACTCGTCCTTGAGGTCGAGGAACTCCAGCACATAGGGGTCTTTGATCGCATCATTGGGCGTGATGACATCCTCGGGCTTGGCCACTGCCCCCTTGACCAGCATCGCAGCCTTGTCTTTGGACAAGGCTGTCCGTTCGTAGAACTGGCTTCCAATCTGCCGGTCGAGTTGGCGCACGCTCCAGCCGCCGCGCAGTGCCTCTGCCTCGTAGAACTGGCGGGCATGGTCATCCTTGACCGACAACAGGCGGACATAGGCCGACCACGGCAGGGTGAAGACCTGGGCCAGTTCGGAGAGGTCGAATTTCCGAGACACTGTCTCGGAATTCTCTATGGGCAATCCGTCTCCAGATTTCCGAGACAGTGTCTCGGAAATTGTCTCAAGGGGGTAAGCGAAGAAGAAGCGCCGCATGTTCTCCAGGTTGTCCGGGCTGAAACCGCGCCCGAATCGGGCCGTCAGGTCGGCGGACAACCGCGCGATCAACTGCTCGCCGTAACCGGCCCGCCGCCTGCCTTTCTGCTCGGCCTCGACGATCCGACGGCCAATCTCCCAATAGCTGGCTGTCATCAGTGCGTTGACACTGCGCGCCGCCGCCTGGCGCGCCGCGTCCAGCAGCTTCACGATGCCACCTTGGATACCGGCATAGCCAGCCGGTAAGGCGGCGGGCTTCCGCGTTGCCGCAGGCGTCTTCCTTGTCATGCTCTTGCCTCCATAGAACGGGACGCCCCGGTACTCGCCAGCCGCCGACTCGCCGTCAGTTTGGCCGCATCCCGCACCGGCTTGTCCTCGGTATGAACATAGTGCCTAAACATCGCCACGGTCTTGTGACCTGTGAGCTACTGGAGTCATCGTGAAACAAAAAAACCGCCGCCGGAAACCCGGCGGCGGCTTGCGTATCTACTGCGGACCGGCTGCGGCTCAGTCGTTGCGGCTGGTCACTTCCACGAGGTGGTAGCCGAACTGGGTCTTGACCGGACCCTGGACCACGCCGACCGGGGCGCTGAACACCACGGTGTCGAATTCCTTGACCATCTGGCCCGGGCCGAAGGTGCCCAGGTTGCCGCCGTCGCGGCTGGACGGGCAGCTGGAGTTTTCCTTGGCCAGCTGGGCGAAGTCGGCGCCGTTCTCGATGGCGGTCTTGAGTTCGTTGGCCTTGGCCTCGGTGGAGACCAGGATGTGACGGGCGGAGGCTTGTGCCATGTTGAGCTCCTTGCTGACTCGTTTTTTGGGAGGGGGAGAGTAACGCATTCAGCGGACGGGCGCTGTAACCCTAGGGTAACTCGCCAGGGCCCGCGCGCCCGCCACGAATACGTATCCCTTCAATACAGGCCCGCCGTCAGCGCACCGGCCAGCCGTACATCAGCCCGCCGTCCCGGTACGAGGCGTTCAGGCCGCGCGGCAGCTTCAGCGGGCTGCTCGGTCCCAGGTTCTTCTCGAAGCTCTCGCCATAGTTGCCGATGGTCTTGATGACGTTGTAGGCCCACTTGTCGTCCACGCCCAGGTGCTTGCCCATGCCCGGCGTCACGCCCAGCAGGCGCTGCACGTTGGGATTGGTGCTCTTGAGCATGTCGTCCACGTTCTTGGAGGTGATGCCGTATTCTTCCGCTTCCAGCATGGCGTTCAGGGTCCAGCGCACCACGTTGAACCACTGCTCGTCGCCCTGGCGCACCATGGGGCCGAGCGGCTCCTTGGAGAAGTTCTCCGGCAGGATGTCGTACTTTTCCGGGTTCTCCAGATTGCTGCGCGCGGCCGCCAGCTGCGACTTGTCGCCGGTGAAGGCGTCGCAGCGGCCCACGGCGAAGGCGCGGATGATCTCGTCCAGGCGTTCGACCACCACCGGCTTGAACACGATGTTCTGGGAGCGGAACCAGTCGGCCAGGTTCAGCTCCGTGGTGGTGCCGGGCTGCACGCAGACCGTGGCGCCGTCGAGTTCCTTGGCGCTTTTCACGTTCAGCGACTTGTTCACCATGATGCCCTGGCTGTCGTAGTAGTTCACGCCCACGCCGATCAGGCCCAGCGTGGTGTCGCGCGTCAGCGAGAGCGTGGTGTTGCGCGGCAGCACGTCGACTTCGCCCGACTGCAGCGCGGTGAATCGCTGCAGCGCGCTGACGGCCATGATCTTGGCCTTGGAGGCGTCGCCGAACATGGTGACGGCCAGCGCGCGGCACAGGTCCACGTCCAGGCCGATCCAGCCGCCCTTGCTGTCGTTCACCGAAAAGCCCGCCACGCCGGTGGACACGCCGCACTGGACGAAGCCCTTGCTCTTGACGCTGTCGAAGGTCGCGCCGGCATGGGCGGCCCACGACGTGAGGAACAGGGCGGAGCCCGCCGCGATCAGTTTCAGTGCTTTCATGATGTCTCCGCGCAAAGAAATACCGCCGGGCGGCGGCTTAGCGTGCGCGCAATGGTAGCCAGCGGCCCGGGGTGGGAATATCAGGGAATTCCCGTTAAATTCGCAGATCGGAATTTTCCCGGCGCCGAACATGAAAAAGCCAGAGGATCGCGCAGGCGGCCCGGCGGCGTCCGGGCGCGACTGGATGCAGCGCGCCCCGGGCGCGCGCAAGGTCGAGCGCATCGAAGCCTATTTCGGCGGGCATGGCTACGACATGCACCGCCATGACACCTATGCCATCGGCCGCACCCTGGCCGGGGTGCAGAGCTTTCACTACCGCAGCGGCATGGCGCACAGCCTGCCCGGCGGCACCATCGTGCTGCACCCCGACGAGCCGCACGACGGGCAGGCCGGCACCGAAGAGGGCTTTCGCTACCGCATGGCCTATATCGAGCCGGCGCTGATCCAGGAAGTTTTGGGCGGCAGGCCGCTGCCCTTCATCGCCGGCGGCCTGTCGTCCGACCCGCGCCTGTACGCGGCTTCCGACGCGCTGCTGCGCTCGCTGGACTGCCCCGACCCGCTGGAAGAGGACGACGCGATCTACGAACTGGCCAGCGCGCTGGACGCCGCGGCCGGCGCGCGGCGCGGACGGCGGGCGGTGGACTATCGCGCCGCCGAATTGGCGCGGACCTATCTGCTGGACCGGCTGGCGCATCCCGTCACGCTGGACGAACTGGAACAGGCCAGCGGGCGGGACCGCTGGAGCCTGTCGCGCGACTTCCGGGCGCTATACGGCACCAGCCCCTACCGCTACCTGACGATGCGGCGGCTGGAGCTGGCGCGCCGCCTGGCCGCCGCCGGCCAGCCGCTGGCCCAGGCCGCCGTCTGGGCCGGCTTCACCGACCAGAGCCACATGACCCGGCATTTCCGCCAGGCCTACGGCATGGCGCCGGGCCGCTGGTTGCGCGGGCTGCGCGGCCGGCGGCCCGCCTGAGCCTGCACGATCGTACAAGACCGCAGCCGCGCCGGCCGGCACACTGCCGTATCCCGCAAACACCAGGAGCCGATCATGCAAGCATCCCAGGCGCAGCGTCCCGCGCAATCCATCAACTTCGAACAGAAACTCGCGCTCATCGCCGACCGCTGGCAGCCGCGCGTCGTCGCGGAGATGAACGACTACCAGTTCAAGCTGGTCAGGATCGAAGGCGAATTCATCATGCACGCGCATCCCGACACCGACGAAACCTTCATCGTGCTGCACGGCCAGCTGCGCATCGACTTCCGCGACGGCCACGTGCTGGTCAATCCGGGCGAAATGTACGTCGTGCCCAAGGGCGTGGAACACAAACCCTATGCGCGCGAAGAAGTGTGGATGCTGCTGATCGAGCCGCGCGGCGTGGCCAACACCGGCGACCAGGGCGGCGAACGGACCGCGCCGAACGACGTCTGGATCTGAGCGGCGCCGGCCGCCGAAGCGCAACGAGCTACGCGCGCAGCGCCGCGATCTCCAGCGGGCGTGCCCCGCAGGCCTGCACCAGTTCCTCATCGTGGCTGGCGAACAGCACCACGCGGTCGCGCGACCAGATCCTGAACTGCTCGGCCAGCGCCGACCGGGCCTGGGCGTCCAGCCCGTTGCTGGGTCCGTCGGCGACGACCACGGCGGGATCGCCCAGCGCGGCCGCGGCCAGGTAGACCTTGCGGCGCGAGCCGGTCGACATCTGCTCGAAACGCTTGTCCAGATGCGGCTCCAGCCCCAGCCGGCAGGCCAGGTCCAGCGCCCCGGCATCGACCGCCACCCGCTTGCCGGCGGCGACCCGTTCGAGCAGCGCGCGCCCGGTCATCTCGGGAAACGCGAGGCAATTGTCGGGTGCGAAGGCCAGCCGGGCGCGGGCCGGTTCGGGCGAACCCGACAGCGAATGCCCGTCGATCCAGACCTCTCCGCCGTCGGGCGCGATGACGCCGGCGATGATGTTCAGCAAGCTGGACTTGCCGGTGTTGTCTTCTTCGCACAGCGCGTAGCAGCCAGGCCCGAACGTATAAGTCAGGCCCTGGAACACGGAATAGTCGCCGTAGCGTTTGCTGAGATTGTCGATGCGTAGCATGCCGCAAGTGTACGCACGAACGCTGCGCGCAGCCACAACCGGCCTGCGCGCCCGCGCTAACATCGGCCCATGAGCGCGACTCCCGACATTCCCCGCCAGGCCGGTCAGGCCCTGGCCGTCCTGCAACGCCGTCTCGGCCCCGCGCTGCTGGCCGTATACCTGCACGGCTCCGCGCGCGGCGGCGGCCTGCGGCCGCAAAGCGACGTAGACCTGCTGGCCGTGACCGACGGGCCGCTGGCCGCCGACGCGCGCGGCCCGCTCACGCGCGACCTGATGGCGCTGTCGGCCTATCCGGCGCGCTCCGAATCGATGAGGCCGCTGGAAATCCTGGTGTTCGACCGGCACGATCTCGACCCGCTGCCGTATCCGGCGCGCAGCGAATTCGTGTACGGCGAATGGCTGCGGCCCGGGTTCGAGGCCGGCGGCGTGCCGCTGCCGCTCGCGGACCCCGAACTCACCATCGTCCTGGCCCAGGCGCGCCAGGCCGCGCTGCCGCTTTTCGGTCCCGCGCCGCGGCAGCTGCTTCCCGAGGTGCCGCAACACGACCTGCGGCGCGCCATGGCCGACGCGCTGCCGGCGCTCATGGCCGGGCTCGAAGGCGACGAGCGCAACGTGCTGCTGACCCTGGCCCGCATGTGGCGCACGGCGGTCAGCGGCGACATCGTCGCCAAGGACGCGGCCGCCGCCTGGGCCGCCGACCGCCTGCCGACGCAAACCGCGCAGGTGCTGGCGCTGGCGCGCGCCGCTTATCTGGATGGCGCGGAAACGGACTGGACCGCGCGCCGCCGGCAGGTCGGCGAAGCCGCGCGCGTGTTGCGCGCGCGGGTGGAAGCGGCCTTGTGAGGCGGGGCGGCGGCGTCGGTACAGACCTTGATTGACAATCGCAGGGGGGCCATTGAAACTGTGCGCTTCCCGGGCCTCGCGGGCCTCAATGCTCTGGCTTGCAGCAGATCGACGCAATGGCGCGCAGCATTCCCCCCTTGAATCCCTTGCTTGCCTTCGAGGCCGCCGCCCGGCATGGCAGCTTCGCGCGCGCGGCGGCCGAACTCTCCGTCACGCCCACCGCCATCAGCCGCCAGGTGAAGATGCTGGAGAACTATTTCGGCACCGAATTCTTCGACCGCGAGCCGGGCGGCGTGCAGTTGACGCCGGAAGCGCGCGAGTATGCCGCGCACCTGTCGCGGGCGTTTCGCCAGATCGCGACGGCGACCGACGATTTCCGCGCCAATCACGCTTCCAGCATCCTGACGATCAGCGGCTACACCACGTTCCTGGTCAAGTGGCTCGTCCCCAAGCTGCCGGCCTTCCAGAAGCGCTTTCCGCACATCAAGGTGCGGCTGGTCACCAGTTCGGCCGCCGGCGCGGCGCGCACCGACGCCGATATCGCCATCCTGTATGGCGAGAACGACTGGCCGGGCCTGCAGGCGATGCTGTTGTTCAACGATGAGCTGGTGCCCGTGGGCAGCCCGGCCCTGCTGGCCGAGCAGCCTGCCGGCCGCGCGCAGGGCGGAGCATCGCCGGCCGACATCGCGCAGCGGGTCGCCGCCATGCCCTTGCTGCAGCTCGAAGCGCGCCGCAACGACTGGCTGGACTGGTTCGAACTGGCCAAAGTGGCGCCGCCCAAGAACGGTTTCCAGTCTTTCGAGGACCTGGGCGTGGTGCTGGAATCGGCGCGCAGCGGCCTGGGCGTGGCGCTGGTGCAGCGCGCATACGTGGAAGAGAACCTGGCGCACGGAGACCTGGCGATCGCGGCGCCCATCACGCTGCGGCGCAGCCGTGGCTACTATGCGCTGGCGGGCCAGGGCAGCGCCGCCAAATCCAAAGTGAAGTCTTTCTTCGACTGGCTCGCCGCGTACCAGGCAAGGCCGGCGGACGAACCGGACGGCGCGCCCTAACCAAAAGTCAGCCTGCGGCCGAGATATTGTCGTTTGAGGCGCCTGTGGCGCGCAGATAGACTTTCCTCACACTTTCACCGATGAGGAAGGCAGCGTGGATCTCCAATTGAACGAACAACGCAGGCTGATGCTCGCCTCGGTGCGCGAGCTGGCGCAGCAGGAATTCAAGCCTCGCGGGCTGGAGTACCTGGACGGGACTTTTCCCTGGGAGAACATCCGTCAGCTGGCCGATATCGGCGTATTGGGCATGGCGGTGCCCGAGGAATACGGCGGGCTGGGCTTGCCGGTGTTCGACACCGCGCTGATCCTGGAAGAGATTTCCAAGGTCTGCTATGTGACGGCGATGGCCGCGCTGGGCGAGGCCGGCGTCCAGACCCGCGTGATTTCCACCTATGCCCCGCGCGAGATCCGCGAGCGGATACTGCCCAAGGTCTGCAGCGGGGAATGCATCCTGGCCATCTGCATGACCGAGCCTCATGCCGGCACGGACGTGGCCAACTACCGGACCAACGTCGTCGTCAAGGACGACCGCCTGATCTTGAACGGAACCAAGACGCTCATCAGCCGGGCGCCGGAAGCCGGCATGTTCGTGGTGTTCACCCGCGTCAACGGCCAGCCCGGCCGCGAAGGCATAGGCTGCGTGCTGGTCGAGCCCAGCACCCCCGGCTTTGCGGTGACCGGCACCTATCACACCATGGGCGGCGAGAACCTGCACGAGGTCCAGTTCAACGATTGCGAGCTGCCGCTGGAAAACCTGGTGATCCGGGAAGACGGCTTTCGCAAGCTGCTGACGGCCTTCAACACGCAGCGCTGCCTGAACCCCAGCATTTCGCTGGGGCTGGCCGAAGGCGCGTTCGACGAGGCGGTGAAATACACGAAGGGCCGCACGATCTTCGGCAAGCCCATCGCAGATTCCCAAGGCGTGCGCTGGAAGCTGGCGGACATGTACCGCAATATCGAGGCGGCGCGCGGCATGCTGTACAAGGCCTGTCTTTCGGCCAATCCGTTTCCCGATCCCTTCCTCAGCGCCACGGCCAAGATCACCTGCAACGAGACCGCGATCAACG
The DNA here is from genome assembly GCF_056711425.1 of Achromobacter sp. SX5. NCBI lineage: Bacteria > Pseudomonadati > Pseudomonadota > Betaproteobacteria > Burkholderiales > Alcaligenaceae > Achromobacter > Achromobacter sp. SX5. The sequence goes on from NZ_CM160041.1 coordinate 582,655, forward strand.
TCACCAGCGACGCGGTGCAGCTGCACGGCGGCTACGGCTTTACCGACGAATACCTGGTTTCGCGGCTGTTTCGCGGCGCCAGATACGGCACGCTGGGCGGCGGCGCGAGCGAGACCCTCAAGGACCTCATCGCCAAGCGCATTCTCAAGGACGGGGATTCGCCCGATGGCATCCTGTCCTTGATAGGCGTGTAGCCCCCATCCGAAACCAAGCAGCCCAGGCGTCCCATGCTCAATCCGACTCTGCCGCAGGTGGCTTCTCTCTTCATCGACAATCAATGGATTTCATCCGATGTGTCGAAGCCGGCGTTCAATCCGTTCAACGGCGAATCGATCGGCCGCGTGTTCGAGTGCTCGGCCGAGCTGCTCGACCTGGCCCTGGCCGCCGCCAGGCGGGGCGCGGAACTGGCGGCCGCCATGCCGGCGCGCGAAAGAGCCGGCAAACTGCACCGGGCGGCGGACAACGTGCGCGCCCATGCGCAGGAGCTGGCGCTGGTGATGGCCGTGGAGACCGGCAAGCCGGTGCGCGACGGCCGCACCGAGGTGCTGCGCAGCGCCGACACCCTGGACCTGGCCGCGCAGGAAGGCCTGCGCATCGAAGGCCGGCACATACCGATGGACAGCAGCGCGATCGGGGCCGGCAAGCTGGGCGTGAGCCTGCGGTTTCCGGTGGGCGTGGTGGCCGCCATCACGCCGTTCAACGCGCCGGTGAACCTGACCGCCCACAAGCTGGGCCCGGCCTGGGCGGCGGGCAATTCGGTCATCCTCAAGCCTTCGGCGCAGGCCGCGCTGACGCTGCAGAAGTACGTCGAAATCCTGCTCGAAGGCGGCATTCCGCCCGAATGGCTGCAACTGGTGCAGGGCGACCAGGCCGCGGCGGCGTTGGTGCGCGCGCCGCAGGTCGACTTCATCTCCTTTACCGGATCGAGCGGCGTGGGCGAGCTCATCAAGGCCGGCAGCGGCCTGAAGCGGGTCGCGCTGGAGCTGGGCGGCGTCGGCCATACCATCGTCGCGCAGGACGCCGTGCTGGAGGACTGCGCGCCGGTGTGCGCGATCAACGGCATGCGCCTGGCCGGGCAAAGCTGCATATCGGTACAGAACGTATGCGTGCACCGCTCCCTCTATGACGGCTTCCTGGAACGGATCGCCGCCTCGGTCGGCACGCTGAAGACGGGTAATCCGCTGGACGAAGCCACCGATGTCGGTCCCGTGATTTCCGAGCATTCCGCCGCGCGCATCCTGACGCTGGTGGACGAAGCCCGCCGCGACGGCGCGCAGCGGGTTTGCGGCGGCGCGCGGGCCGGAGCGCTGGTGCAGCCCACGCTGCTGGCCGGCGTGCCGGCCGATGCGCGCGTCGTGCGGCAGGAAGTGTTCGGGCCGGTGGTCAACGTGATGCCTTACGACGATATCGAGGCGGTGTTCCGCCAGATAAACGCCGGTCCGTTCGGCCTGCAGGCCGGTATTTTCACGCAGTCCATCGGGCTTGCGATGACGGCGGTGCGCAGGCTGCGCATGGGCGGGGTCATCGTCAACGGCTCGTCGACCTGGCGTTCGGACCAGGCGCCCTATGGCGGCGTCAAGGACAGCGGCATGGGCCGCGAAGGCCCGAAGTTCGCCATCCGCGAGATGACCGAAGAGCGGTTCGTCGTATTCAACGCATGAAAACCGGAGACACCTATGTTGTTGCTTGAGGTCGATGGCAAGGCGCTGCTGGCGCGGGCGGGCATTGCCGTGCCGGCTGGCGTGCTGGACGAAGGCGGCGCCGCGCCGGACCTGCCCGGCGCGGGGCCGTGGATCGCTAAGGCCCAGGTCCCCGTGGGCGGGCGCGGCAAGGCCGGCGGCGTCTTGCCGGTGGCGTCGGCCGGCGATCTGCCGCCGGTGCGCGCCGCCTTGCTCGGCAAGCGGATCAAGGGCTTCGAGACTCCCGAGATCCTGATCGAGCAGGCGTGCGCGGGCGAGGAACATTATCTTGCGCTCATGCTGGACGCGGCGGCCGGCGGCGCCCGCTTGATCTATTCGCCGTTCGGCGGAATCGACATCGAATCGCGGCAGGCCGGCGCCGACGGCTACAACGCCGTGACGCCGCTGGAGGCGCCGGCCTTGGCGCGCGCCGTGCACGAGATGGCCGCGACGGCTCCGGCCAGCCACCGCGCCGCGATCCTGGCGGCCGGCCTGGCGCTGGCCGAGCTGTTCCTGGCCAGGCAACTGCTGCTCGCCGAGATCAACCCGCTGTTCGCGCTGCCCGACGGCAGCGTGCTGGCCGGCGACGCCAAGGTCGTCATCGACATGAACACCCTGGCGCAGCAGCCCGAGATCGTGGCGCTGCTGCGCGCCCGGCAACACCGTTATCCGGACGGCTGGCGCAAGCACTCGGAGGACTTCGATTTCGTCGAGATCGATCCCGCCGGGCAGATCGGCCTGGTGACCACCGGCGCCGGGCTTTCCATGATGCTGATAGATGAAATGGTGCGGCGCGGACTGGCGCCCTACAACTTCTGCGACGTCCGCACGGGGCAGATGCGCGGCAGCCCCGAACGCCTGCTGCGCATTTTCGACTGGCTGCGGGCGGCGGGCAGCGTGCGCGTGCTGCTGGTCAACGTATTCGCGGGCATCACCGACCTGGCCGAGTTCACGCAATTGCTCGTGACCGCGCTGCGGGCGCGCCCGGACTGGCGCGTGCCGATAGTCGCCCGGCTGGTGGGCAACGGCGAAGCGGCCGCGCGGCGCATCATCGACGCCAACCCGGATCTCGCGCTGTGCTTCGAGCCCGACCTCGAACGCGCGCTGGACCAGGTGCAGGTCCTGTTGGCCCGGCAGGCCGCCGCCAAGGAGAGCGCTCATGCTGTTTGACATGGATCGCAGGACGCCGGTCATCGTGCAGGGCATCACGGGCCGCATGGGCCGGATGCATGCCGACCTGATGCGCCGATACGGCACGAACATCGTTGGCGGCACGGGTTCCGTCGAGAAGGGCGAGGAAGACGCCCTGCCGGTCTCGCAGCGCTGCGCCGAGATCGTCGAAAGAACCGGGGCCCAGGCAAGCATCGCCATCGTGCCGCCCGCCGCGGTGCCGGCCGCGGTGCAGGAGGCGGTGGCGGCCGGCATCAAACTGATCGTGACGGTCGCCGAAGGCATCCCCGTGCACGAAGCCGTCAGGCTGAGGGCGCTGACGCGCGATGCCGGCGTGACGTGGATCGGCCCTTCGACGCCGGGCCTGTGCGTGCCGGGCGAGATAAAGCTGGGATTCCTGCCGGACGCCGCGCTGGCGCCGGGATGCTTCGGCTTCATGTCCAAGAGCGGCACGCTGTCGTACGAGGTGGGACGGCGCATGCGGGAAAAAGGGCTGGGCCAGAGCCTGTGGATAGGCGTGGGCGGCGATCCCGTGAAGGGCACGCGTTTCGGCGATCTGGCCCAGGGGCTGCTGCATCACGGCAAGACGCAAGCCATCGTGCTCATCGGCGAAATCGGCGGCAACGAGGAAGAGGAGTTCGCCGGCGTCTGGCAGGCGCTGGGCGGCGGCAAGCCGGTGTACGCGCTGATTGCCGGCGCCCAGGCCAAGGAAGGCATTCCCATGGGACACGCCGGCGCCCTGGTGATGGGCCAGAGCGGGTCCCTGGAGTCCAAGCGGGCCAGCCTGCAGCAGGCCGGCGCCCAGGTGTTCGACACCATACAGGCGATGCTGGACGCGATGGCGCGGGATTTCGCGCCGGCCGCCAGCCGCCTCTAGAAAACCAGAGGGGAGGATGGAATGAGTCAGTTGAAAGGGTCGGAGATCATCGTCGAGCACCTGATCGCCGAGCGGGTTCCTTATCTGTTCGGCCTGTGCGGCCACGGCATCATCGGGCTGATGGACGCCGCGTACGATCGCCGCGACCGCATCGGGACCGTTTCGGTCCACAACGAGCAGATCGCCGGCTTCGCGGCCGACGCGTTCTATCGGGTCAGCGGCCAGCCCGCCGCGACGTTCACTTCCTGCGGACCGGGCTCCATCAACATCCAGATGGCGATCGCCAATGCGATGTTCGATTCCTCGGCCGTGTACGCCATCACCGGCAATATTCCCACGCAGCAGTTCAACAAGGCGCCGTTCCAGGAACTGGGCCATCACTACCAGGCCGACTTCGTCACGGCCATGCGCCCATACGTCAAGCGCAGCTACCAGGCGACGCGCGCCGACATGCTGCCCGCCCTGATGCAGCAGTCCTACACCGAGATGATGTCGGGCCGCCGCGGGCCGGTGCATCTGGACGTTCCGTTCAACGTCTTCGACGAAACCGCGATCGCCCAGCCGGGCCGCGCCTCCTGGCGCGCGGGCGTGGACTGTCGCAGCGCGGCGCCGGCCGATGGCGTGGCGCGCGCGCTGAGCCTGCTGCGCGGCGCGCGCCGCCCGCTGATACTCGCGGGCCACGGCGCGCTGATCGGCGGCGCGGCTGCCGTGCTGGCCGAAGTGGCCCGGACCCTGCAGATCCCGGTGGCCACGACGCCGCAGGGCAAGGGAATCCTGGACGAGAACGAACCCTTGTACCTGGGACCCACGGGCCGCGATGGCGGCTACCCCGGAAACCGCGCGGCGCGCGGCTGCGACGTGCTGCTGGCGCTGGGGACCCGCTTCGGCGACCGCGGCACGAGCAGCTGGATAGAAGGCGTGACCCACAGCGCGTCGACCCGCATCATCCACGTGGATCTCGACCCCGCCGCGCTGGCGCGCAATTTCGATACGGAGCTGGGGCTGGTCGCCGACGCCGCGACGTTCCTTGCGCAACTGCTGGAAGCGGCGCGCGCCGATGCGCAGGGCGGCAAAGCGCGCTACGGCGAATGGATAGCCGCCACCGGCCAATGGAAGGCCTCGTGGCGCGAGGCGCTGGAAGAAGGGCGCAGCAGCGGCCAGGTGCCGATTCATCCCGGCCGGGTGGTGCGCGAGCTGGCGCGCGCCGTGCCCGAAGACGCGATCGTGCTTTCGGACATAGGCCAGCATCACAGCTGGATGGTGCAGCAGTGGCCGGTGCACGGGCAGGGCCGGTTCCTGCAGTCGGGCGGCTCGGCCACCATGGGGTTCGGCGTGGGCGGCGCCATCGGCGCGCAGTTCGCCGCGCCGCAGCGGCCGGTCGTCGCGGTGGTCGGCGACGGCGGCATGCTGATGCACGCCAGCGCGGTGGCGACCGCGGTGGAGTATCGCCTGCCCATCGTATGGCTGGTGTGGAACAACTGCGGCTATGTCTCCATCCGCGACTTGCAGCGGGGCTTCTACAACGGGCGCGAGTTCGGCACGCGGTTTCGCGATGCCGGCATGGAAGGCGAACTCAAGAGCACCGACTTCGCCATGCTGGCGCGCAGCATGGGCGCGCAGGGGTTCCTGGTCGAACGGCCCGGCGACCTGGCGGCGCAGCTGCAGGCGGCCCTGGCCTGCGGAGGGCCGGCGGTGCTGGACGTGCGCGTCGACGCGGATTCCAGGCGCCATACGGCCGGCGCGTGGCACATGCCGCCGCTGGGCGGCGTCGCGCCCAGCTTCGACCCCGATCCCATGAATCCCGGCTGAGGCGGCGTATCCCGTATCCACCCACATCCGGGCGCAGACCCGGTGGGCAGTTCACCAACGATGCCGTCGCCACCGGCGCGCGCGTCGTTCGCACACCAGAAAGGAGACAGCCGTGGGTATCACCAGAAGACAATTCGTGCAGGGACTGGCGCTGACCGCCTGCGCATCCAGAGTGTCCTTTGCCGCGTTTCCGGAGCGGCCCGTCACCATCGTGGTGCCGCTGGCCGCCGGAGGCGTGACCGACATCGTCGCCCGCTACGTGGCGAACCAGCTGGGGCAGGTCTGGAAAGCGCCCATCGTCGTGGAGAACCGTCCCGGCGCGGGCGGCAGCGTGGGCGCGGAATACGTGGCCAAGGCCAGGCCCGACGGCTACACCCTGGTCATGGGCACGGTCAGTTCGCACGCCATCAACGCATCGCTCTATCAGGGCCTGCGCTACGACAACATCCGCGACTTCGACCCGGTTTCGCTGGTCGCGTCCGGGCCCAACCTGCTGGTGGTCCATCCCAGCGTGCCGGTCTCCACGCTGGCCGAATTGATCGCCTACCTGAAGGCGAATCCCGGCCGGCTCAGCTATGGCTCGGCGGGCGTGGGGACCTCCACGCACGTGCTGGCCGAGCTGTTCAAGATGAAGACCGGAACCGAAATGACCCACGTGCCCTACAAGGGCAGCAGCGCCATGATGACCGACCTGGTCGCCGGCCGCGTGCAACTGGCCTTCGACAACATGCCTACCGCGCTGGCGCAGGTGCGTTCCGGCACCCTGAAGCCCATCGCCGTCAGTTCGGCCGACCGCTGGGCCGAAGAGCCCGGCATACCCACCATGTCCGAAACCGTGCCGGGCCTGGTGGCGACGTCGTGGCAAGGCCTGTTCGCGCCCGCCGGAACGCCGCCGCAGACGCTCGACGCCTACGCCGCCGCGCTCCAGAAGATACTCAGCGCGCAGGCCACGACCGCGCGGTTCCGCGACCTGGGCACCAACGCGGCCAGCCTGTCCCGCGGCGAGTTCGCCAAGTACGTGCAAAGCGAGACGCTGCGATGGGCCGAGGTGGTGAAGGCTTCCGGCGCCAGGGCGGGCTGACGCCATGAAGACGGCTTTGATCGTGGGCGGTTCGGGGCTGGTGGGCGGGCATCTGCGGCAACGCCTGTTGCGCGACGGGGACTGGCGCGTGATCTCGACCCAGCGCCGCCTGCCGGCATCGCCGCAGCCCGGCGTCACGCCGCTGGCGCTGGACGTCTGCGACCCGGCTTCGGTCGCGGCGCTGGCGGACCTGCGCGAGGTGACCCACGTGTTCTTCCTGGCCAGGGTGTGGCAGGACGGCTATGTGATCGGGCGCGAGCAGAACGTGGCGGCGCTGGCGCGCGTGCTGGACGCCATCCAGGACTGGCCTTCGCTGCGGCACGTGCAGCTGGTGCACGGCCTGAAGTGGTACGGCTCGGTGGACGGGCCTTTTCCGACCCCGGCCCGCGAGAGCGATCCGCGGCCGGACAAGCCGCATTTCTATTACGAACAGCGCGATCTGCTGGCGCAGCGCCAGCGCGGGCGGGCCTGGGGTTGGGCGACCCTGCGGCCGCATTGCGTGACGGGCCTGGCGGTGGGCAGCCCCAGCAACCTCATGCTGGGCATCGGCGTCTACGCCGCCGCGATGCAGGCTTCGGGGCGGCGCGCGCTGCCCTTTCCGGCCAGCCGCGAGGCCAGCATGGCGCGCATCGATTGCACCGATGCCGGCCTGCTGAGCGACGCGATGGTCTGGGCCGCGACCACGCCGGCGGCCCAGGGCTGCGACTTCAACGTCGCCAACGGCGATACGTTTTCCTGGGAGAGCGTCTGGCCCGCCATCGCCGCATGCTTCGGCATGACGGCCGGGCCGCCCGAACCGCTCAGGCTGGCGCAGCGGATGCCGGAATTCCAGCCGGCCTGGGCCCGGCTCGCGCAATCGCAGCAGCTTGCGCAGCCGGACATCGTCAAGCTGGTGGACTGGAACTTCATGGACGCCACCCTGGCGCTGCAGTGGGACCAGACCATGTCCCTGGAAAAACTGCGCGGCCACGGTTTCGTCGAGCGGGTCGATACCCGTGCGAAGATGCTGGAAATACTGCGGGACTACCGCCGGCTGCGCGTGCTGCCGGCCGGACCCGGGGAGGGCGCAACGGCATGAACCGGCTCGCATTCACCACGGCCACGCTGGCGGGCAGTTTTGCTGACAAGGCCGTGGCCATCCGGCAGGCGGGCTTCGAGGCCACCGAGCTGTGGGCCAGGGATTTGTTCGACCACCTGGAAGGCCCGGAGGTGGCCTTGCGCGTGCTGCGCGACCAGGGCCTGGCCGTGTCGGCCTTTCAAGCCATCCGCAATCTCGAAGGCTACCGCGGGCCGGTCCGCCAGCTGAAGTTCGACATCGCCTGCCGCATGATGGACCTCGCTTGCCTGGCGGGCAGCCCCATCGTGACGCTGGCCGCCAATGTCGACGCGCAAGCCTCCGGCGATAGCGGCAGGCTGGCGGACGACCTGGGGCAGGCGGCGGAATTGGCGGCGCAGCGCGGGCTGCGCCTGGCCTACGAGCCCATCTGCTGGGCGCCGCACGTGTCGTCCTGGCGGCAGGCGCTGGCGCTGATCGCGGCCGTGGACCACGGCGCGCTGGGATTGCAGCTGGACGTTTTTCATCCGCTTATCCAGGGCGAGATCCCCGACGTGTTCGAGATTCCGTTGGACAAGCTGTTTTTGGTCGAGATCAGCGACTTCGTCGCCGGCGGCATGACGCCGCGCGAAGTCAGCCGGGGCCATCGCCTGTTTCCGGGCGAAGGAAGCGCGCCGTTGGAACCGGTGCTGCGGGGGCTGGCGGCGCGCGGATATGCCGGCGACATCGCCGTCGAAGTTTTCAATGCCGAATACGGCGCGCAGCCGCCGGCGGCAGTCGCCGCGCGCGGCTGGCGCTGCGTGAACCAACTATTGGACAGGACGGCGCAACGCCGGAGGAACCGCAATGAAATCCGATTTTGACCCGACCGGCTGCGCGGCGCGCCGCGCCGTCCTGGGCGACGAGCACGTGGAAACGCTGGCCACCCGGATGAGCGAACTCGACCGCGCGTGGAATATGTACGTGACCAACGCCAGCTGGGCGGGGACCTGGTCGCGCGGCGTCATCGACCGCCCCACGCTCAGCCTGATCAGCCTGGGCATGCTTGCGGGCGCCGGCCAGATGGAGGAATTCGAGCGCCACGTGCGCAACGCGCTGCTGCGCACCGGCGTACCGCTGGCGCAACTGCGCGAAGTGCTGCTGCATATCGGCCATTACTGCGGCATTCCCACGGGCGCGGCGTGCTTCGCCATCGTGCGCCGGGTGCTGCGGGAAGAGGGCATTTCCGTCGACGAGGCGGATCTTTGCGACGTGACGGAGGTCTACCGCACGGCCGGCGCCAGCGCCGAGCGCTTCTGAAACGCGGCGCGCCCGGCTACGCCAGGCAAGGCGCCAGCACCTGCGCCAGCCATCCGTTGAACGCGCGCACGCGGCGCGACAGATGGCGCCGGTGCGGGTAGACGATCTGCACCGGCATGGCCGGCGCGGCCCAGCCGGGCAGGACTTCCACCAGCTCGCCGGCTTCGAGATGCTCGCGCACGTCGAAGGCGGGGATCTGGATCAGGCCCAGGCCGGCCAGGCAGCAGGCGATATAGGTTTCGGCGTTGTTGGCCGAGACCTGGGCGCGCATGGTCAGCGTCTGCAGCCGGCCATGCTCCTCCCATTCCCAGGCGGCGGCGCGGCCATAGTTCGGCGTGGCGTAATTGACCGCCAGGTGCCGCGGCAGGTCGGCGGGGGTGCGCGGCACGCCGTGGCGCGCCAGGTAGGCGGGGCTGGCGCAATTGATCAGCCGGAACGTGCCCAGCGGCTGCGCCACCAGGCTGCTGGAGGGCAGCTCGCCCACGCGCAGCGCGCAGTCTATGCCTTCATGCACCAGATCGATGGCCCGGTCGCTGGAACCCAGGTCCAGCTCGATGCCCGGGTGCTGCTCGAAAAACGTCGGCAGCGCCGGCGCCACCTGGCGGCGCGCGATGCGGCTGGGCAGGTCCACCCGCAGGCGGCCGCTCAGGGCCTGGGCCTGCGGCCGGAAGCGCTGTTCCAGTTCCTCGGTGTCGGCCACCAGCGCGACGGCGCGCTCCAGCAGGGCCTCGCCGTCCTGCGTCAGGCCGACTCGGCGCGTGGTGCGGTTGAACAGCCGCGTGCCCAGCCTGGCCTCCAGCTGCTGGATCGCCAGCGATACCGTGGGCCGGGGCAGGCCGAGCTGGTCGGCGGCCAGGGTGAACCCGCCGCTGTCGGCGACCCGGATGAAGATGCGGAGCTGGTCGATGCGGTCCATGGGCGTGATTGGTAATGAATCCTGGATAGTGTAGACATAACTACCGTATTTATTGGGATAAATCCAGCGAATAAAGTGGCTGCACTCCCTCACCACGACAAGGAAATCCCATGTCCAAGCACAGCATCCAAGGCAAAGTGGTCCTGATCGCCGGCGGCGCCAAAAACCTGGGCGGCCTGATCGCCCGCGACCTGGCCGCGCAGGGCGCCAAGGCCATCGCCATCCACTACAACAGCGCCGCGAGCAAGGCCGAGGCCGACGCCACCGTGGCGGCGGTGGAACAGGCCGGCGCCAAGGCCGTGGCGCTGCAGGGCGACCTGACCTCGGCCGGCGCGATGGAAAAGCTGTTCGCCGACGCCGTGGCCGCGGTGGGCCGTCCGGACATCGCCATCAACACGGTCGGCAAGGTGCTCAAGAAGCCGTTCTCGGAGATCTCCGAGGCCGAGTACGACGAGATGGCGGCGGTCAACGGCAAGTCGGCCTTTTTCTTCCTGAAAGAGGCGGGCAAGCACGTCAACGACGGCGGCAAGATCTGCACGCTGGTGACTTCGCTGCTGGGCGCGTTCACGCCGTTCTATTCGGCCTACGCGGGCACCAAGGCCCCGGTCGAGCACTTCACGCGCGCGGCGGCCAAGGAATTCGGCGCGCGCGGCATTTCGGTCACCGCGGTCGGCCCCGGCCCGATGGACACGCCGTTCTTCTACGGCCAGGAAGGCGCCGACGCGGTGGCCTATCACCAGTCGGCCGCCGCGCTGTCGCCCTTCAGCAAGACCGGCCTGACCGACATCGAGGACGTGGTGCCCTTCATCCGCCACCTGGTCAGCGACGGCTGGTGGATCACCGGCCAGACCATCCTGATCAACGGCGGCTACACGACCAAGTAAGGAGAGCGTCCATGCACATGGCAGCGGTCATCCTGGGCGGCGTAGCGCTGCTTGCCGTCTTCGTGCTGTTCGGCTGGCTCTGGGGCGCCAGCGCCGCCGGGATGGCGCTGGCCGCCAAGGCCTTCGTGCCGGCCTGGCTGGCGGTGGCGCTGGTCAACATGTGGGTGGGCGTGGCGCACGCCGGCTATAGCGTGCGCCAGGAGCTGCCCATCCTGCTGATCGTGTTCGCGGTGCCCGCCGCGCTGGCCGTCGCCGCGGCGTGGCAGTTGTCGCGGGGCTGAACCATGAAAGACGCCGACAGCCGGCGAATCCGCGAGGTGGTGGATTTCTGGCGCGAAGCAGGGCGCGCGGGCCACTGGTTCGACAAGAATCCCGAATTCGACCGGACCTTCCGCGCGCGTTTCCTGGACCTGCACCTGGCCGCCGCGCGCGGCCAATGCGAACACTGGAGCCGCGACGCCCACGGCTCGCTGGCGCTGCTGATCCTGCTGGACCAGTTCCCGCGCAATGCGTTTCGCGGCACCGCCCACATGTACGCCACCGACGGCCTGGCGCTGCGCGTCGCGCGCCAGGCCATCGCCCGCGGGCACATGGAACAGGCCGAGCCGGCCCTGCAGCTGTTCTTCTGCCTGCCGTTCGCGCATTCGGAAAACCTGGCCGACCAGGAACTGTCGGTCGAGCTCAACGCCCGGCTGGGCGCGGCCGCCCGGTCCCATGCGGAAGGACACCGCGAGATCATCCGGCGCTTCGGCAAGTTTCCCCATCGCAACCCGCTGCTGCTGCGCGAAACCACCGCGCCCGAGCGCGCCTTTCTGGCCGCCGGAGGCTTTGCCGGCTAGTTTTCTATAAAATCGGGCCGCCTGACTCTCAACGGCCCACACCATGAATCCAGCCCGCTTCGACCTGGTCACGTTGGCCCTGTTCGTCGCCGTGGCGCGCCAGGGCAGCATCTCGGCCGGCGCGCGCCAGTCGCACCTGGCGGTGGGCGCGGCCAGCAAGCGCATTTCCGACCTGGAAAACGCCCTTGGCACGCCGCTGCTGTACCGCACCGCGGCCGGCGTCGAACTGACCGACGCCGGCCAGACCTGCCTGGCGCACGCGCAGCGCGTGCTGCAGGAAGTCGAGCAGATGGCCGGCGTGCTGTCCGACTTCGCCCAGGGCGTGCGCGGCCAGGTACGAATCGCCGCCAACACCTCCTCGCTGACCCAGTTCCTGCCCGAAGACCTGGCCGCCTTCATGCAGCGCCATCCGGCCGTGCGCATCCAGCTCGAAGAGCAGAACAGCAGCGACATCGTCACCGCCGTGGCCGAGAACCGCGCCGACGTCGGCATCTTCGCCGACCGCACGCCCGCCGCCGGCCTGACCACCGTGCCGTACCGGCTGGACGAACTCGTCCTCATCACGCCGCCGCGCCACCCGCTGGCCGCGCACGCCCAGGTGGCGTTCGCCGACACCCTGGACTACGACTACGTCGGGCTGCCGCCGGCCACCTCGCTGGCCACCCGCCTGGCCGACGAAAGCGCGCGCCTCGAAAAAACCATCCGCCTGCGCATCCAGGTGCGCAGCTTCGACGCCATCTGCCGCATGGTGGCGGCCACCGGCGGCATCGGTATCCTGCCGCGCATCGCCGCCGAACCGCATGCGCGCTCCATGCAGCTGCAACTCATCGCGCTGACCGACGAATGGTCGCGCCGCCGCCTGCTGCTGGGCGTGCGCGACCCGGACAGCCTGCCCGTGGCCGCGCGCCTGCTGGTCGCCAGCCTGGCCCGGCAGACGGGCTGAGGCCGCGGCCCTTTCTCCATCCGCGAAAACCCCCTTGCCCATTCGCCCATACCCGCCTGGCGGCGATTGCCCGCAAACTGCCTCTCCACATCAAGCCACAGACACGGAGACGACATGGCGGGGCAGATACTGGCCGGCATACGGGTGCTGGAACTCGGGCAACTGATCGCGGGGCCTTTCGCCGCCAAGACCCTGGCCGACTTCGGCGCGCAGGTCATCAAGATCGAGCCGCCGGGGCAGGGCGATCCGCTGCGCAAATGGCGCCTGCTGCACGAGGGCACCTCGGTCTGGTGGGAAGCGCAGTCGCGCAACAAGCAATCGGTCTGCGTCGACCTGCGCCAGCCCGAAGGCCAGGACCTGGTGCGCCAGCTGGCCGCCCAGGCCGACGTGCTGATCGAGAACTTCCGCCCCGGCACCATGGAGAAATGGGGCCTGTCGTGGGAGACGCTGCACGCGCTCAATCCGCGCCTCATCATGCTGCGCATCTCCGGCTACGGCCAGACCGGCCCCAAGGCCCAGGAGCCGGGCTTCGCCGCCATCGGCGAGGCCATGGCCGGACTGCGCTACCTCAACGGCGAGCCGGGCCGCGCCCCGGTGCGCGCCGGCCTCTCGCTGGGCGACACCATCGCCGGCCTGCACGGCGCCATGGGCGTGCTGCTGGCGCTGTACCAGCGCGACGCGCGCGGCGGCCAGGGCCAGGTCATCGACGCGGCCCTCTACGAGAGCATCTTCAACCTCAGCGAAAGCCTGCTGCCGGAGTACTCCGTCTTCGGCGCGGTGCGCGAACCCGCCGGCGCCGCGCTGCCCGGCATCGCGCCGTCCAACGCCTATCCCTGCCGCGACGGCTACGTGCTCATCGCCGGTAACGGCGACGCCATCTTCCAGCGCCTCATGCAGCGCATCGGGCGCGCCGACCTCGGCGCCGACCCGGACCTCGCCCACAACGACGGACGCGCGCGCCGCGCCCACGAACTGGACGCCGCCATCGGCGCCTGGACCGCCCAGCGCGACATCGACGGCGTGCTCGACGCCATGCGCGAGGCCGGCGTGCCGGCGGGGCGCATCTACAGCGTCGCCGACATCGCGCAAGACCCGCACTACCGCGCCCGCGGCGCCATCGCCAGCCTGCGCGCCGCCAGCGGCATCGACGTCGAAATGCCCGCCGTCTTCCCGTGCCTGTCGGACAACCCCGGCGCCATCCGCGAACGCGCCCCGCAGCTGGGCGAACACACCGACGCCGTGCTGCAGGCCGCCGGCCTCGACGAGCAGCAGCGCGCCGGCCTGCGCGCCCGGGGAGTGATTGCATGAACGGCCCGCAACGCATCGAAATCAACGAAGTCGGCCCGCGCGACGGCCTGCAGATCGAACGCGCCCTGGTTGCCACCGACGACAAGGTCGCCTTCGTCGACGCCCTGTCCGCCTGCGGCTTCGCTCGCATCGAAGTCACCAGCTTCACCTCGCCCAAGGCCATCCCGGCCCTGGCCGACGCCCAGGACGTCATGCGCCGCATCGCGCGCCGGCCCGGCGTCGTCTACACCGCGCTCATCCCCAACATCCGCGGCCTGGAACGCGCGCTGGAATGCGGCACCGACGAAATGAACCTCGTCATGTCCTGCAGCGAAACCCACAACCGCGCCAACCTGCGCATGACACGCGCCCAGTCCTTCGACGAACTGGCCGCCATCCTGCGCCGCGCCGGCGACGCCGGCGTGCCCTGCAACGTATCGCTGTCCACCGCCTTCGGCTGCCCCTTCGACGGCGACGTGCCCGCCGCTGATGTCATGCGGCTTGCGCGGCAATTGGCCGACGCCGGCGCCCAGGGCCTCACCCTGTGCGACACCACCGGCATGGCCTACCCGACCCAGGTCGCGCAGCTGTGCGAGACCTTCCAGCGCGAACTGCCGCGCACCGCGCTCACCGTTCACCTGCACAACACCCGCGGCATGGCCCTGGCCAACGCCATCGCCGCCTGGCAGACCGGCGTCACCCGCTACGACGCCGCCGCCGGCGGCCTGGGCGGCTGTCCCTACGCGCCCGGCGCCAGCGGCAACGTCAACACCGAAGAGCTCGTGCACATGTTCGACTGCATGGGCGTGGCCACCGGCGTCGAGCTGGCCCCGCTGCTCGACATCGTGCGCGGTCTGCCCGGCCTGGTGCAGCGCGCCCTGACCAACCCCTTGCTCACGGCCGGCCCGCGCCTGGCCACCCATCAGCCGCCGGCCTGGCTGGCCGAACGCTTCCCCGCCGCCTGAGGCCGCGGCCATCCACACATCCATAACAAACAGGAGACTCACCATGCACCTTGCCAAGCACCGTCTGCTAAGCGTCGCGCTAGCCACCGCCGCCGTCCTCGGCGCCACCGCCGCTTACGCCGCCGGCTATCCCGAGCGCCCCATCTCGCTCATCGTCTCCGCCGCGCCCGGCGGCACCACCGACATCGCCGCCCGCCTCATCGCCCAGCCGCTGGGCCAGGCCCTGGGCCAGACCGTCGTCGTCGACAACAAGCCCGGGGCCTCCGGCGGCATCGCCGGCCAGATGGTCGCCCGCGCCCAGCCCGACGGCTACACCCTGCTGCTGCAATACTCGGGCTTCCAGGCCATCACCCCGCACGTCTCGCCCAACGTGGGCTGGGACCCCATCAAGGACTTCGCGCCTGTCGCCAACGTGCTCTCGGCCCCGCAGGTCATCGTCGTGCGCCCCGACCTGCCCATCAAGACCCTGAAGGACCTGGTCGACTACGCCAAGGCCAACCCCGGCAAACTCAACTACGCCTCCTCGGGCAACGGCTCGCTGCAGCAGGTCGCGACCGAACTGCTCAACCAGATGGCCGGCATCCAGATCACCCACATCCCCTACAAGGGAACCGGCCCGGCCCTGAACGACCTGCTCGGCGGCGCCGTCGACCTCACCATCACCACGCCGCCGCCGCTGCTGGGCCACATCGCCGCCGGCAAGCTGCGCGCCCTGGCCGTCACCGGCGACAAGCGCCTGCCCAGCCTGCCCGACGTGCCCACCGCCGCCGAAGCCGGCTACCCCGACCTCATCGTCTCCTCCTGGTTCGCCATGTACGCGCCGGCCGGCACCCCGCCCGCCGTCGTCGACAAACTGTCCGGCGAAATCAAGAAAATCATGGCCACCGAGGCCTTCCGCCAAAAGGCCGCCGAGCAAGGCGCCGAAGCCCGCTACATGGACCCGAAGGAACTGGGCGCCTACACCAAGGAAGAACTGGACCGCTGGGGCAAGGTGGTGAAGGCGGCGAATATCAGCGCTAATTGATCTCTGCGCAGAAACGATAGAGCCACCTGGAGGTGGCTCTGTTCGAGGGCAAGCGCGTCGTCAGTGCGATGGCGTGCAGCGCCGGCCTAGATGCCGAAGGCCTCTCCGACTCCGTCCGGGGCATCCATGGCGATCGCCTATCCTCGGCGGCGCACATAAGCGCAGCCGCTTATGTCTGACTCTCCGGCAATACTCGCGATGCTTTCTTCTGCACACAAACCGGCAACCGCCGCAGGCTGGGCGGCGCCCGGGCGAACGAATATCGGACACTTGAACTGCTCCTGTCGCTGACCGCCATAGCGGTTCAGGCCGCACCCGATATGAGTGTTCGCGCCTGCCATTCGCGGTACGTGGGGTTAGATTGGTCAACCGCCACCTGATGGCCGGCAACTCTGCAAAGTTCGTTGCCGGCCAGGTGGGCGTGGCGCCAATGTATGTCCCCCGCGAACGGGCAATGGGCCTGGCCGGTTTTTTTCAGACCGGTTCCAGGCCGGAGACGGCGTGCAAAAGGATGGGCCTCATCGAAAGAGATGCGGCGCACGCCGATTCAACGCTTCAACCCTTGAACAACCGCTCGTGCATCCAACCGTCATTGGTCAGGACGAGAGCGGCCTTGCCCTCGATATCGCCTTGCGTTTGATCCGCAATATTCTTGTAGGCCGCGCGCACGCTTTCCGTCTTGGTCCAGTCGGCCGCGTCCTTCACCTTGTAGCGGAAATTCACGCGCGACACCTTCATGCCCATCATGTCGCTCGGCTCGGTGAAGTTCTGGATCTCCACGTCCGAGTACTTGCCGGTGCAGAACGCATCGTGCCGGCCCATGGTGTTGGCGCCTTCGGCCACCAGGTACTTCTTGCCCATGTCGGTGATCTGATATTCCGTGGCCGGCTCCATCTTGTTGCCGAACATCGCCTTGACCTCGGTGTCGCGCTTGGTCAGCAACCCGGCATCGACCAGCGCGTCGGCGCGCACCAGGTTCTGCTGGCCGAACAGTTCCTGCTTGCTCACGGTGAACGGCATGCCCTTGCCGGGGATGGCGGCGCACAGGCCCTTCTGCGTATCCAGATAGGCCTGGACGGCCTTGCCAAAGTTGCTCTTGTTGGCGTCCTTGGCGCTACCGCACGCCGCGAGGGCAAGTGCAAGACCGCTCATGGCAACGATTTTCATGGCGCTAGGCAAAGTGAGGTTCCTCCGTAAATGAGTGAATAAGCGTTTGCAGCCCCGCCTCGGTAATGTGGCGGGGTGCGTATTATCCCCTCATCGCGGAGTATGGGCGGCGAGCCCCGGTCCCTCGGGCCAGCACGATGTCGGCCGCGTCGCGCGCACCTGAATAAACGCGGTCAGAAATCCCAGATAACCGGCACCCAGCGAAACGCATCGCCGTCGACCGCGACCCGGCCCACGGAGGGGAACGGCAGATGCGCGGCGACCAGCAGCCCGCGGTTCTGCGCCAGCTCCTGGAACAGGCCGATGCGCACGCGCGCCGATTCCTCGGGGTCGTGTTCGAAGCCGTTGTGCCATTCGGGATGGTCGAACCCGACGGGGAAGATGGCGTCGCCGGCAAAGGTCAGCCGTTCGCCGCCGGAGATCAGGTCCACCACGCTGTGCCCCGGCGTGTGTCCGCCGGTGAGGCGGACGATGACGCCCGGCGCGACCTCATGCCGGTCTTCGAAAAGGCGCAGTCGATCGCGGTACTCGTTGTAGAAGCTGGTGGCGGTGGACTTGAGCACCGCGGGCACTGGCTTGGGCATGACGGTGTGCGAGAAGTCCGGCGAGGTCCAGAAGGCCACCTCGGTGGCGGACACGTGGATGCGCACGTCCGGACGCAGCCGTTCCTTGACGCCGGGCACCAGCAGTCCGCCCACGTGGTCCATATGCATGTGCGTGACGATCACGTCGGTCACGGATTCCAGCGCGATGCCGGCGGATTCCAGCCGCTGCGGAAACTGCCCGGCGCGCGGAAAGCCTGCAAATTGTCCGCCCAGCCCCGCATCGATAAGAATGGTTTGATCGCCGCTGCGGGCCACCATCACGTTCAGCGGCCAGTCGAAGGCATCCGGAGGCATGAACATATGCTCCAGCCAGGCCGCCAGGTCGGAAGGGGCGGCATTGGTGGCCATCGTCGCGGTCGGCAGCGGCAGCACGCCGTCGCTGACGACCAGCGCGTCGATGTCGCCGATCTGCAGCGCGTAGCGCGAAGGAACCAGATCGATGGATTCGGTGTTTTCTATGGCGAACATGGCGATATCTCCAGGAAGAGGGTGTTGCGTGAGGAAGCGGTGAGGGCATGGTAGGTGCGGGGTTTCCCGCGCGGTAGGCACGCAGCCGGAAGCACGCTGTTGTGCGACGCGCACCAATGCGCTTCAAAGCGCCAACTGGGGAATGATCTTGTCGCGCCCGGACCGCTGCGGCAAAATAGCCTGCCTCCCGCTCCCTTGCCTGCTGGCGTTGGCCCATTCCATGACCGGCTCCGTGACCCTGTTCGACCGCCATCGTCCGCGCCTGTATGCGATCGCCTATCGCATGCTGGGCTCGGTGGCCGAAGCCGAAGACGTGGTGCAGGACGCATGGCTGCGCTGGCATGGCGCCGACCACGCCGCGTTGAACAACCCCGAGGCCTGGCTCGTCACCGTCACGACGCGCTTGTCCATCGACCGCCTGCGCGCCGCCAAGGCCGAACGCGAGAACTACGTCGGCGTCTGGCTGCCGGAGCCGATGCTGATGGCGGCTCCGTCCACGCCCGAACAGATCCACGAACTTGCCGACGACGTGTCCGTGGCCTTTCTGTTCATGCTGGAGCGCCTGACGCCCGACGCCCGCGCGGCCTTCCTGATGCGCGAGGTGTTCGACGCGGAATACGAGGACATCGCCGAAACCCTGGGCAAATCCCAGGCCGCGGTCCGCCAGCTGGTGAGGCGGGCCAGGCTGCAATTGCGCCAGGGCGCCCCGCGCCAGGCCGTGCCGCGCGCCACGCTGCAACGGCTGCTGCTGGCCTTCGCCGACGCGATGCAGCGCAGCGATTTCCACGGCCTGCACGCGCTATTGAGCGACGACGCCGAACTCATCGGCGACGGCGGCGGCAAGGCCACGAGTTTCGCCAGCCTGGTGGGCGGCAAGCGGCTGGCCCAGCTGTTCTACGCCGGTAAACGCCGCTACCGCGACGCGCTCAGCACCGAGGTGGTTCAGGTCAACGGGCAATGGACGCTGCTGCGTTTCATCGACGGCGAACTCGAATCCGTGCAGTCCTACGAAACAGACGGCAGGCGCCTGACCCGGGTACTGGTGCAGCGCAATCCGGACAAGCTCGCGCGCATCGCGGCGGCCCTGGCGCAGCGCTGACGCGTTCCCCGTACCGGTTTTGGTGCGCGGCAGGCAACATGGTGATCCCTCGCGCGCGCCTACCGCGCCGCCGCGGCCGCTCCTAACATGGGCCAGTCTCCATTCCGACCAGGACAGGCCATGTCGACACTCACCAAACTCGCTTTGCCCTTGATCGCCGCCGGCGCGCTGCTGGGCCGGCCCGCCTATGCGGCTTCGCACCATGCCACGCCCGCCGGCAAGCCGGCCGACCCCGTCGTCACCGAACTGATGAGCAAGGACCTGCCGGACATTCCCGGCAAGAACGCCCTGATGCTTCTCGTCGACTACCCGCCTGGCGCGGCCGACCCCTTGCATCGCCATGACGCCTCGGCCTTCGTATACGTACTCGAAGGCAGCGTCGTCATGCAGGTCAAGGGCGGCAAGGAAGTGACCCTGACCCCGGGGCAGACCTTCTACGAAGGGCCTGACGACATCCACACCGTGGGCCGCAACGCCAGCCAGACCGAGCCCGCCAGGTTCGTGGTCGTGCTGATCAAGAACAAGGGCGCGCCCGCCCTGATCCCCATCGAATAAGGGACGGCGATAACCCCCATCCCGGCCAGTCCCCGGCGTCATGTGCCGGGGCTGGCCGGTTTTTTTTCGGGCCCGCGTCACAAAATCCGGGAGTCCAACGTCTTAGGAGCTAGGAACAACCCACTCGCGGCGCCGCCACCATGCCCACTCCCATTCCCGCTCCCCCGGTTTCCCCTCGTGCAAACGGTCCCGACTCCCTGGCCGATAGTTTCGCGACCAGCTACGCAGGCGTCGTGGCCTTCATGGCCGTCGCCGCCGAAGGCAATTTCGCCAAGGCCGGCGACAGGCTCGGCATCGGCCGCTCGGCGGTCAGCCGCAGCGTGCAGAAGCTCGAAGACCAGCTCGGCACCCGGCTCTTCGTGCGCACCACGCGCAGCACCTCGCTGACCGTGGAAGGCAAGCGCTTCTATGACCAGTGCCATCCCGGCGTCGCACGCATCATCCAGGCCCTGGACGACATGCGCGACCTGCGTGTAGGCCCGCCCACCGGCCAGTTGCGCGTCTGCTCCACCGTGGGCTTCGGCCGCAAGGTCGTCGCCCCGCTGCTGAGAGACTTCCGCCAGGCCAACCCCAACATATCCGTGGAGCTGCTGCTGGATGACGGCCCGACCGACTTCACCACAGACCGTGTCGATGTGTCGTTCCGCAACGGCCGCATGGAAGACAGCCAGGTGATCGCCAAGAAAGTGATTCCGATGCAGATGATGCTGTGCGCCTCGCCCGCCTATGCCGCCAGATACGGGCTGCCGGACAGCGTGGAAGCGCTCCCGGACCACGGCTGCGTCAATTTCCTGCTGGCGTCGGGCCGCGTATACGAGTGGGAATTCAAGGTCGGCGGCCAGCTGCGCAAGTTCGCGCCGCCCGCCATGCTCACCTTCAACGATGCCGATCTCGTCCTGCAGGCAGTGCTCGACGGCCACGGCCTGGCCCAGATGGCCGGCTACCAGGTATGCGAACATCTGCGCGCCGGCACCCTGGTCCAGTGCCTGCCGCAATACGCGCCCGACGACCGGGGGCACTACCTGTGCTTTCTCAGCCGACAGCATCTGCCGGCGCGCATGCGGGTGTTCATCGACTTCATGACCGAACGCATACGCGCGCTCGACCTGCAAACCATCGACAGCCTGCTGTTGAAACAGGCCTGACCGCTATTGGCTCAGCGCCACGACGCTGGCGATTCCGCCCTGCGCCATCTTGGCATAAGGACACAGGCGCTCCGTATTGCGCACCAGCTCCTGCGCAACCGGCGTAGGCACGCCCGGCAGGTGGATGTTGATATCCGCGGACAGCGCGAACAAGCCGTCCACCGGGTCGCGCCCGAACGAGACCATGGCCGTCACCGACGCGTCCGGGATGGCCACGCCGGCGCGCGCCGCCAGCATGCTGAGCGCGCCGTGGAAGCACGCGGCATAGCCGGCGGCGAACAACTGCTCCGGATTCGTGCCCCCGCCCGTGCCGCCCAGCTCCACCGGCAGGCGCAGCTCCACGATCAGCTCGCCGTCGTCCGAAATCGCCATGCCGGAGGCCCGGCCGTGCGCCGCCTCCCCGCCGCGCACCGTCACGCTGGTCGTGTACAGAGGCTGGAAGTCCGCGCCCCGGTACTTCACGAGGAGACTTGGGGGAGGCGGCCGCAGCTTGCCCATAAAGGTCCTTGCGCCCGCCGCTACCTGCCTGCGCCCGAACGGCTGAACCAGGTTTCGAAATCGATCCTGCCCAGCCGCGGTCCGGGTCCCGGCACCAGCGTCTCGTCATCCAGCAGTGCGCCAAAATACCGCGCGTCGGCGTCCGCCTGCACGCTGCGCGTGTCGCCCGTTCTGGCCATGTAGCGCTGCGCCAGCTCGGCCAGGCGCACCCGCTCCGGTCCGGCGATCTCCAAGATGCCGTTCACCGGCGGCGCCAGCGTGGCGTCGGCCATGGCCAGCGCCACGTCATCGGACGCGATCGGTTGCACGAAGGCCGGCGACAGCCGCACCGTCGAGCCCTCCGTGCCCGACTGCACAATGCCGCCCAGGAACTCGAAGAACTGAGTGCTGTGCACGATGGTGTACGGAATGCCGGCCGCCGCGATCAGTGCTTCCTGCGCGATCTTGCCGCGGAAGTAACCGCTTTCCGCCAGGCGCTGCGTGCCCACCACCGACAGCGCGACGTGGTGCCGCACGCCGGCCCGGGCCTCCGCCGCCATCAGGTTGCGCCCCGAGGCCTGGAAAAACTCCAGCACGGCGCGGTCTTCGAACGACGGCGAATTCGCAACGTCGACCACCGTATCCACGCCCGCCAGCGCCGCGTCCAGGCCTTCGCCCGTAACCGTGTTGACGCCGGTCGCGGGCGACGCGGCAATCGCCTCGTGCCCGCGCTCGTCGAGCAGTTTCACGAGCTTGGAACCGATCAGGCCCGTCCCGCCTATAACCAGGATCTTCATGATGACTCCTCAGTTGAACCTGGCCTTGTCCAGGCCGTATGCCTTGTCCGCCGAGCCGGGCACCGTCCGGAAAGCCACATTCAGGCGGTTCCAGCCATTGATCGCCATGACCGCGAAGCTCAGGTCGGAGATCTCCTTTTCAGACAACTGCGTGCGTACGCGCTCGTAAACCTCGTCGGGCACTCCATGGGCGCCCAGCGTCGTCAGCGCCTCGGTCCAGGCCAGGCAGGCACGCTCGCGCGGCGAAAACTCGGTGGATTCCCGCCAGATCGCCACATGGTGCAGCCGCAACTCGCGCTCGCCGCGGATCTTGGCCTCTTTCACGTGCATATCCAGGCAGAACGCGCAGCCGTTGATCTGCGAGGCGCGGATCTCCACCAGGGACAGGATCGACTGCTCGATCGCGCCGGATTTCAAGAGCAGGCCGAACTCGACGAACTTCTTGAACAACTCGGGCGATTGCCCATAGGCATCCAGACGTTGACTCATGGTGATTCCCTCGATTGGTTGACTACGGACGCATCGTAGGGCGGGGAGGGAGGGGGCAGAAGGCCTGGGTGGGGGATCATCGTGTTGCCTTGATGGCAACAATCCTGGCGGGGGCGGACATGACCCGCACCCAGCCGACCGTGGCGGTCAATGCTGTAGTTGCAATCAGAATCGCCCGCCTTCTGGCTGCCTCTGCTTCAACGCGACGTCGCGCCGTAATAGAGTTCCAGCGCCGTATGCAGGCGCCTGCGGGAGCGGCTGGCAATCGCAGCCGCCAGCAACCCTCCGGCAAGCGATGCGTGCTCAAAGGCCCAGTACATGGCTTGCGTCGCCGCGGGCTCCTCGAGGGCCCAAAAGCGATGTACGACCAGAATAGTGAGCAGGAGAAACACTATCAGCGCCCCGGCTCCCAGCCAGAGCGCACGGTCGATCAACAGTAGTACCGAGCCGCCCAGCAATACCGAGATGGTCGCTATGTTGAACAGCCAATCCGGCTGCAACCCGGCCGCGCGCATCTCAGCTTGCCCCCCTTGGAAATCAAGCAACTTGCTTAACCCGGATGAAATGAATACTGCCGCCAGCAGAATGCGCGCGAAGATCCACAGCCAGCGGCTGTCCAATATTTTGAAAATAAAGAGTTGCATGCGTGTTCACTGCAGAAGAATCGGATGAGCTTGCCAGGATGGGCGACGCGGACTATAAAACCTCAAGCAAACTTGAGGTCAAGCCGTGAACATAAAGAAACCGATCGATTTTTCTCGCTTACTCACGGTCGGGGAGGTGGCCCATCGTGCCGGCGTGCCGGTTTCCACGATTCATTTCTATGAGACGAAAGGGCTGATCACAAGCACGCGCAATGCCGGCAACCAGCGTCGGTTCGCTTCAGTCGTATTGCGCCATATCGCAGTGATCAAGGTGGCTCAACGCACGGGCATTCCACTGGAGGAAATCAAGGAGGCCCTTGGTCGCTTCCCGGCGGGAAGCAAGCTCACCGCTGAGCAATGGCAGGAGTTGTCCTCGCACTGGCACGCGAGTCTGGACGAACGCATCAAGAAGCTGACGCGGCTTCGTGACGAACTGGATAGCTGTATCGGCTGCGGTTGCCTGTCGCTGGAAGAATGTCCCTTGCGTAATCCTCAGGATGCACTGGGGGCGGAAGGTCCGGGACCTCGCATTCTGGAACGGCCGTGAGCATTTTGCTTGTCATTGGTCGTCGATGAATCGGTGACGCATGTTGTCAGGGCTTTCACCGTTTGGCATTGCGCCAGGGACGAAAAAAAACCGCAGAGCGTTGACTTTTGCGGGGATTGGGGCCTACCTCGGACTACTTCAGACTGTATTTTGGTGGTGGGGCCGGAATGGAGCCGGCACGCTTTGCGGCGGGGGATTTTGAGTCGGTGATTTACAGTGTTGCTACAGGGAAATCGGGCGAATTCTAGCGTAGGGTGAAATAGATAAAACTAGATCTAAATCAGTAAGTTACCGTATTTTAACTGAGCTAGTGAAAACTGGTCGTTGTACCTGTACTGTACCGAAATGTCGATACAGTACCTTTGGTCTGTAACATAAAGTAAATAGACGGTACAAAACTAAGCTCCAAGTACAAAGGCTGCAAGAGATGGGCCATCGCGCGGGGCAACGGCCTGGCATACAGGCTATTCCACTAAAGACAACCTATGAGTGAGGCCGTCGAGTATCGTTCCCAAATTTTGGTCAAAACCCTTTCCGAGTGAAGGGATGTCATCTTGCGCTAAGTTTTCCTGAAAGAAGCGTCTGAATTGGGCCTTTGTTGGGGAGGCCGACAAGCCCAATTCGGTGCTGATTTTGTTTTTTGCTTCAGCATCCAAAACGTCCTCAATGACTTTGATTCCCGGGACAAGATCTTCTAGTGTAAGAATCGAATTGGCAGGCAGCCCAAATTCCCTCTGATACTTATCCCTTTCCTGTTTCCCTTTCTCGTCGCCATCCAGAAGCGCCACCATGCCTAAGCCCCACCCTAAATGTAGGCCGATGAGCGCGCCGAATGTGCCGGCACCTAAGCCAGGGAGAATGGGAAGTTCTTTTCGCTTAAGTAATTTTAAGGCGTATCGAAGAACGTAATAATCAGACTTGCCCTCGACAATAATGGAAGCTCTATCTATGTCAAATCTTGATGGTACGACTTGCAGACGATCAAGTATTGGCTGAAAGTAGTTTGTTTGGTTAGGATGCAATCCAACGAAAGCTCTATAACGCGTTGCCTGAATGTCAAGAGATTCGTCGGACAAAGATATTCCATCAATGACCGATTCAGCTGGAGAGTCAGCACGATTGGTGACAATAAATGTTTGTTCAAGCCATTTTGGTTCAATCATGTAATGGCTGTGCGTAGAGTATGCGAGGGTGTGGTTGCCTTTTGCAATCTCAGGGAAGCTGTCAATCAACTTTTGTTGAGCTGCAGCATGCAGATTAGAAGCCGGCTCGTCAAATAAAAATAAAATTGGGCGGTCACCTTCTCGAGCAACTCGGAATTGTGTAAACATCATAAAAGAGAAAAACCACCTGAACCCAAGGCTTCTGTCGTTGATATCAAATCTTCGCGTTCCATCTTTTATCTGGAATTTTACGAACAAATCGTGTTCGTTGGTTTTCTGCGATACGCCAGATTTGTCTAATACCTCTCCTTCTGATGTTTCGAACGAGATGTTTACTTCCTTTCCCTTGGCATCTTCTCCAAAAATCTTGTTCCAACGGCCGAAGACAACATCTGTTACCGTGGCGCTCGCACGATCCATTACATGTTGAATTTTCTCTTTGTCATCGCCTGTGTTCCAGATATTCAAAAAATCAAGCCAAGATACTATCTTGTCCTCGCTCCGAACACGTCGAATAATTGATTCTTCAATTGTGTGGCCTTTGCCATCGTAATCAAGAATATCTTGAAAAGTTTGCCTGTAGAAATTGCTTACTTTATCTCCGCGACCCTTGGTTAGAAATATTTTTTTTGGAAAATCGAAAACAAAGGTTGGAAAATATGCAATGACGGGTGCCCGGGAGTAGATCTCGAGTTTGATGGCTTCCTTTTCGTTGTAAGACGGCGGTCTCCATTTCTTCTGCCGGCCAGACTTAACAAGGACTTCATGTCTCATCGAGAAGTAAGACTCAATGTAATCGCCATTCTTAAACCGCTGGTGCCGTTCTATTGGAAGATCGTTAGGAATGGTTTCCGCGTTAATGAGTAAATCATGCTTTCGTTTTAGCTCGCTGACGATGTCTTCCCGTTCCTCTACAGAAATCCGCAACGTGGCTGTAACGGAAACGTCACCTGAGAAATTGGAAATCAGATGGCGCGGAACCCTATTTTTATACGGAACTCCGGTCTTTCCTTCTCCACCGACCACCTGGCTAGTTGCAAGATCCGGCGAGAAACTATGTATGGCCTCTAGGATAGTGGTCTTCCCACTTTCATTTAGTCCGACAAACGCGAATACCCCGGCCTTGGATTGCTCGGCAAATTTTATAGTTGTATCTTTTATGCCTTTGAAGTTTCGGATACGGAAGCTGGTGTAGTACATATACTTTTCAATCTCCGTGCAAAGTTTGTCAAATTCGACTAAATGAGAGGCACCTTGGAGGCTCGATCAATACGTTCATCAATCTTCGTGATGAGCCTGAATCTGTGCCTTTGAAAAATTCCGTCAAAGGACGCGCTTTCCCGAGATGTAGGAAAGCGTATCTTTGTCGAATTTCGAATTTTTGTCAGCAAGCCATTTCAGCATTGTGGTGTAAGTCAAATTAACGTGTACGAAGCCTTGCTCTATGCTTGAAATGTGTTTTGGGTGAACAGCAAGTTTCATCAGTACACCCATAACTATATCTAGGTAGTCATGCGTATTCTCGATAAGGATCTCCGTATAGCTTGGGGTTTTGCCACTGTGTACGATTAAATTTCTTGCGCGATATATTCTTCTTATTTGCCACGCAAGCCGTTGATTGTGCCGTTCTAGCAGTTCGTGCAAGTTTTTGGGCGAAGATAATAGGTTGCAAAAATATTGAAACCTATCTCTCAATAAATGAAAGTCACGGAAATTTTCCGCGAACTTTTGAGCAGATGGCCTGTGTTCATCTAAAGCCATAAACTCCGCCATTTTTGTTGTCAGATTTTCAGCCTGCACAGTTTTGAGCGCTTTTCTTAGAAGGAAGGAATTCCATTTTGAAATGTCGCGCGTGAATTTAGCTACGAGTCGATCTACATATCCGATACTGAGAAATGGCAGCAGAGAGTTTATAATGTGCTCAATGTTGGAGATTTCTCTATCTTCCGGTTTTGATGGAATAATGGATTCGAGTGCTATCCATAAGTTAATCATTTGGTTTTCTACTGAGTCACTATCTAGCGCTAGGGCATGGAGCTCCGCTGCGCGAGTGAATTTCTTAAAAGATAACTTATGTAGCGAAAACTCAGAGATAAGTTTATTTAACTTTATCGTGGCCCGTTCTGGAGTGAGGTCGGAGCACTTATGCATAGCACTCGTTATTTTTTTTGATGCAGTGATTGTCTTGCTGCTTTTCTCGATGATTAAGCTGGACTGAAGCGGTTGAAGCCGTTCCTTATGGTGGAACAGAGAGTATAAGGTGTTTAGTAGTTCGCTGCGTCTGGTTGCGAGCGTGTGCGCTCCGATTTCGTCTACGGCTTTAATGTCATCGGTCGATATGTATATTTGGTCCTTCTCGATATCAAAATTTGATTGCGTGATATCAAATTCTATATCCGATGCTTTTTCGTAGACCTTAAATCCCAAGCTGTTAAGCGATTCCTTCAGCTTTGATAGTTTTTTTTCCCCTCTATAAATTACGCAATAATCTCTGCTCTTCGAAGGGAATAGTTCCAGGAATATCTGTATGTCCTCATTGCCATAGATATGATTGTCGCCATAGTAGAAGAACGTTAGGGCTTTGTCCTCTAAATATTTTGAAGAATATCCGAGATTTATTAAGCATGTTACATAGCTTCTGGATAGTTCTCGTATTTCGGCCCAAGTTGCCTCGGCGTTGGTAATGGTGCTAATTAATAGCTGACTGTTGGCCTCTTTGTATTTCTTCAGTTCTAGTTGCCGAGCTAATAGTTCAATTATGACGCGTTTCTCATGAAAATCTGCTTTGGGGTTTTTCAAAACTGGAGTTATGGATTCCAGCTTAATTTGAAGCAATGAGGCCGCAACTCGATCTTTTTCTAAGTTTAGGCAAAGCTCATCAACTATGTGTTGAAAATTTGGGCGTTTTATATTTCCCTGCTCAATTTCGTAATGAGCTTCTAGAGCTTCTGTGCACAGAAGGCTCGAGTTCATGGCCGATGGCTTATACGTGTCGAGGGAAAAATCGAAGAGAAGTTCATCAAGGAGCTGCGCAAAATATAGAAGATTGCTCGAAGCTGCGCTGTTCTTCCATTTATCAGTCTTCCTGTAGCGCACGATTTGCCTCTATTTTTGTTAAAGGAATTTGAATGTGGGCTGATGCGGGTCTAAGTGTTGTCGCCCTGAGGACTAATATGCATCATCGTTCCAGTGTTTTCTAGCATGTGTGTGACAACGGCCGGCGACGGCCTATCCTGCACTAGTCCCCAAATCCTAAATTTCTTCGTCATGACGAAGACTTTGGGAGCGTTAACGCGTCAGCGCGCGGCTGCACAAACTCTTGCAGGCTGATCTGACCATCGATGAAACGCTGGGCGTGGGCCTCATCTGCTTCACTGAGCGAGAAACCTTCTAGACTTACGGAGGCCCGCGCGTAGTTAACAGCCGATTGGCGTCGACCGCGTTCGGCATCTGATATGGTTTTGTGGGGCTGTAACCCGCATTTATCTTCGCCAGCCATGGTGTCCCCTTGCTGTGGGTAACTCGATTTTACAAGAGGTACGAGTATTTTGGTTTAGGTACACGCAACCTCCAGGGCGCTGCGCTGAAATTGTCTTGTTTTACCTGCTATGGATCGCCTGTATTGGCCGCGTACTAGCCTGCGTCGTAGTTTCCAAAGAGGCTTTGCCTCTCTGGACTCTCCACCCTCGCCGGCGGGAGCCTCGGGAGCAGGGGTTGCGGGCCCTTGGCCCGGAACTCCTGCCCCCGGGCATAGCGTGGGGCGCTCCTGCCGCGTCAAGGGGCCGTGTCCTCGCCCTGTGAGCTGCGGGCCGCACCAACCCCTTGACCCGTCATCCGCTTGATAGCACCGCTACTGACGCCGTTTGGCCGGAAGAGGCGTCAAGGGCGGGACCGGAAGCCGCAGCCCGAAGCGCAGCGCAGGGAACGGGTGAGGATCCCGGGCGAAGCCTTCACCCTTGATGCCTCTGGAAGCCATGCAGCCTGTCGGCCGGGGGGAGGAACAAGGCGAAGCCGCCTGGGCCAGCCCCCGCGGCCAGTCCGGCAAGAACGGACGCGGGATGCAACCGAAGGGGTTGCCCAAGCGTAGCGCGGAGATATGTGCGGCCATAAATGAAAAGGCCTCGCTGATGGCGAGGCCGATGCGGACGCAACATGCACATCACTTACCGTTGACGGAGCCGCCCGTTGCCGGTCCCCAGTTCTTGCCCATGTTCTGCAAGACGTGTTGCCGATAGGCTGGGTTCCACATGGTGTTGCCTGCAATCATGTGGTTGGTTCGGCCAGCAGTAACCATCATGCCCGACTGCATATCGCGGCGAGTCGTCTTGGGATTCACCACGTTGCCAATATCCTGCGCCGTGCTCCTGAATGTCACAGCGTCAAAGGCGATGCCTCCAGCCAGTCTCGCCCCTAAGCCGCTCGATTTTTCTCTGCGCGAAGAAGATGATCAAGGCAAGAACGATGATCTGCACAAACGAACTGATGGGATTGTCCGTGGTCGTACTTATTACCCTGTCAAACAGTGCGTTGAATAGCGCCACACCGACAGACACGACAACCATTGTGATGGCAATTTCAAGGATGTAGGCCAGGGTCTGCTCAAACCATTTGACCGAGCTTTGCCATGATGATGGTCGTGGCCGCAGGCAAATGAATAAGAAACACTGCAATGGCCATCATGAGAGCATTCTGGGCATCCCAGAACATATGACCTAGTTCGTAGAACTCGCGCTTTGCGACTTTGCCTAGCATGTCGTAAGCCACGTTAAGCCCTTTGTCCGCCGAGTTATCCAGCACCTGATAGATGATGCTTGTCGCTTGAGCGTTAGACGTGGACATAATTTCGGCCAGGCCCGTCTCCAGTTTTAACAATCGTAGTTATGAGCGGTCAAAAGTGTGGCTCGCGCCGCATCACTGTACCGAAACTGTATCTGACTACAACTCTGGAAAAATTCCCCGCTGCGGGGCTTGGGCTGCTGCATCTTCCAAGCCGTTGAATACGGGGAAGATTTGGGGATGGTGCCCGGGGCCGGAATCGAACCGGCACGCCTTGCGGCGGGGGATTTTGAGTCCCCTGCGTCTACCAATTTCACCACCCGGGCTAGGAGGTCGCGCACGCGTACTGATGACGGTCGCGGGAGATGCGAAGACGGCGATTATATGCGGTCTGGGGGAAATTGTCAGGCAAGGGGCCGCGCCCCTTGCCTGGCGGGGCGCTTACGCCGGCTTCTTTTCGGGCAGGAACCAGTTCATCACCAGGGCGCAGATGCCGCCGGTGGCGACGCCGGATTCGAGGATGTTTTTCACGGCGTGGGGCAGGTGCGAGAGGATCTCGGGCACTTGCGAGACGCCCAGGCCCAGCGCGAGGGAGACGGCGATGATGAGCAGGGCGCGGCGGTCGAGCTGGATGCCGGCCAGGATGTTGATGCCGGAGGCCGCGACCGCGCCGAACATGACCATGGCGGCGCCGCCCAGCACCGGTTCGGGCACGGCTTGCAGGATGCCGGCGACGGCAGGGAAGAGGCCCAGCAGGATCAGCATGCCGGCGATCCAGACGCCGACGTGGCGGCTGGCGATGCCGGTGAGCTGGATGACGCCGTTGTTCTGCGCGAAGACGGAGCTGGGGAAGGTGTTGAATATGCCGGCCAGCAGGGAGTTGGCGCCGTTGACCAGCACGCCGCCCTTGATGCGCTGCATCCACAGCGGGCCTTCGACGGGCTGCTTGGAGACCTTGCTGGTGGCGGTGACGTCGCCGATGGCTTCCAGCGAGGTGACCAGGTAGATGATGAGCATGGGCACGAACAGCGGCCACGAGAAGCCCAGGCCGAAGTGCAGCGGAGTGGGGATCTGGAACAGGGCGGCTTCGCGCGCGCCGGTGAAGTCCAGGCGGCCCATGTAGGCGGCGGCGAGGTAGCCGACGGCCAGGGCCAGCACCAGGGCGGTGCTGCGGACCCAGACGACGGGCACGCGGTTGAGCAGGACGATGGTGCCCAGGACCAGGCCGGACAGGGTGAGGTTTTCGGCGCTGGCGAAGGTGCCGTTGGACATGGCGCTGTAGCCGCCGCCCATGCTGATGAGGCCGACCTTGATGAGGGTCAGGCCGATGAGCAGCACGACGATGCCGGTGACCAGCGGGGTGATGAGGCGCTTGACGAAGGGCAGGATGCGGCTGATGCCCATTTCGACGAAGGAGCCGGCGATGACGACGCCGAAGATGGCGGCCATGACGGCTTCGACCGGGGTGCCTTGCTTGACCATGACCGAGCCGCCGGCGATCAGCGGGCCGACGAAGTTGAAGCTGGTGCCCTGCACGATGAGCAGGCCGGCGCCCAGCGGGCCGAAGCGGCGGCACTGGACGTAGGTGGCGATGCCGGAGATCACCAGCGACATGGACACGATCAGGGTGGTGTCGCGGCTGGGGACGTCCAGGGCCTGGCAGATCAGCAGGCCGGGGGTGACGATGGGGACCAGGATGGCGAGCAGGTGCTGCAGGGCCGCGAGAAAGGCTATGGGTGGCGCGGGGCGGTCGTCGGGGCCGTAGACCAGGTCGTGGCTGGGTTCGTCGGCGTCGGAGGCGCCGTGGGATGCGGGCTGGGCAAGGGAGGCGGATTGCATGGCGGAGGGCCGGCCGGGGCGGGATGCGGGAAGAAAGTGCGGGATTTTAGCGGGTAAGGGCCTGCGATGCCCCTGGGGCGGGGCCCCGGGGTCTTGAAAAAGCGACATAGACCTTCATATAGGCAGGGTTTCCCGGCGACCGCGCGGGCGCGAGCCCCGGTGACGGGATTATTTGTCCCTAATATTTTTGACCTTTACGTAAAACCATGAGCCAAACCGCCACGTCTTCCGCGTCCGAAACCCTGGGGTTCCAGGCCGAGGTGAAGCAGCTGCTGCACCTGATGATTCATTCGCTGTACAGCAACAAGGAAATTTTCCTGCGCGAGCTGGTGTCGAACGCATCGGACGCCTGCGACAAGCTGCGCTTCGAGGCCATCGACCGTCCCGAGCTGCTCGAGGGCGACGGCGAGCTGGCGATCACGGTGGCCTACGACAAGGCGGCCCGCACGATCACGATTTCGGACAACGGCATCGGCCTGTCGCGTGAAGAGGCGGTGGCCAATCTGGGCACGATCGCGCGCTCGGGCACGCGCGAGTTCTTCTCGCAGCTGACGGGCGACAAGCAGAAGGATGCGCAGCTGATCGGCCAGTTCGGCGTGGGCTTTTATTCTTCGTTCATCGTGGCCGACAAGGTGACGGTGCTGAGCCGCCGCGCCGGCGGCACGGAAGCGATCCAGTGGGAATCGGACGGCCAGGGCGAGTTCACGATCGCCGCGGCCGAGAAGGCCGCGCGCGGCACCGACGTGACGCTGCACCTGCGCGCCGACGAGGACGAGCTGCTCAACGGCTGGAAGCTGCGCGAGATCCTGCGCCGCTATTCCGATCACATCTCGCTGCCCATCCGCATGGCCAAGGAAGAGTGGGACCAGGAGAAGGGCGAGCAGGTCAAGACGGAAGCGCTGGAGACGGTGAACCAGGCCAATGCGCTGTGGGCCCGCAGCAAGTCCGAGGTGACGGACGAGCAGTACCGCGAGTTCTACAAGACGGTGTCGCACGACTACGACGATCCGCTGGCCTGGACGCACAACCGCGTGGAAGGCCGCAGCGAATACACGCAGCTGCTGTACGTGCCCAAGCACGCGCCGATGGACCTGTGGGACCGCGACGGCCGCCGCGGCGTGAAGCTGTACGTCAAGCGCGTGTTCATCATGGACGACGCCGACCAGCTGCTGCCGTCCTATCTGCGCTTCGTGCGCGGGGTGATCGATTCGGCGGACCTGCCGCTGAACGTGTCGCGCGAGATCCTGCAGGAAAGCCGCGACGTGCGCGCGATCCGCGAGGGCTCGGCCAAGCGCGTGCTGTCTCTGCTGGAGGACATGGCCGAGAACAAGAAGGAAGACTACGCGACGTTCTGGTCTGAGTTCGGCCAGGTGCTGAAGGAAGGCGCGGGCGAGGACCACGCCAACCTGGAGCGCATCGCCAAGCTGATGCGCTTCGCGTCCACGCATACCGGCGACCAGGCGCAGACCGTGTCCTTCGCCGACTACGTGTCGCGCATGAAGGAAGGCCAGGACAAGATCTACTACGTGACGGCCGATACGTTCGCCGCCGCCAGCAACAGCCCGCACCTGGAGATCTTCCGCAAGAAGGGCATCGAGGTGCTGCTGCTGTCCGACCGCGTGGACGAGTGGATGCTGTCCTACCTGCGCGAGTTCGACGGCAAGTCGCTGGTGTCGGTGGCCAAGGGCGGCCTGGACCTGGCCGAGCTGGCCGACGAGGAAGAAAAGAAGCACCAGGCCGAAGTGGCCGAGGACTTCAAGCCGCTGGTCGAACGCCTGCAGAAGACGCTGGAAGACCAGGTCAAGGAAGTGCGCGTGACGCTGCGCCTGGTGGATTCGCCGGCTTGCGTGGTGGTGGGCCAGAACGAACTGAGCCCGCACCTGCTGCGCATGCTGAAGGCGGCCGGCCAGGAAGCGCCCAACGTCAAGCCGGTGCTGGAGATCAACCCCGAGCATCCGCTGCTGGCGCGCATCCGCGCGGCCGAAGATGGCGAGTTCGACCAGTGGGCCCGGCTGCTGCTGGATCAGGCCCTGCTGGCCGAAGGCGCGCAGATCGCCGACCCGGCGGCTTTCGTGAAGCGTTTGAACGCGCTGCTGCTGAAGTAAGCGGCTGGCGGGTTTGATGGAAGAGGGCGTCCTTGGGACGCCCTTTTTTTTGCATCCAGCCCCGGCTACGGCGTCTTGGCGGGGCCGGTCGAGTTTCGTTTTATCAGCGCGGTGGGCAGCATTTGCGGCGGCGGCATGGCATTGTCCGAATCTATCGCGGCCAGCAGCGTTTCCGCTGCGGTGGCCCCGATCTCTACCGACGGGAAATGGACGGTGGTGAGCGGGGGATCCACGAACGCCGCGAATTCGCTGTTGTTGAAACCAATGACCGAGACATCGCGCGGAATATCCAGGCCGGCCTCGCGCAAGCCGGCCATGGCGCCGAGGGCCAGGTAGTCGTTGCCGCATATCAGGGCGGAAAAGGGCTGTTTTTCGTCCAACAGCCGGCGCGCGGCCCGATAGCCGTCGGCAAACTCATAGTCGGCTTCGGTGATCAAGTTGCGCGACAGGCGGCCGCCTCCCGCCGCAATGGTTTCAAGCACGCCCTGATAGCGCTGCCGGGCCCGCTGATTGGACGCGAGATGGCCGCTGATGAACGCGAACTCGCGGTGGCCCAGGCCGAGCAAGTGCTCGGCGGCTTGCCGGCCGGCGACATAGTTGTCGAAGCCGATGGCGCCGGGCGGGGCGTTGCTTGCATCGGCCCAGATCGTGGCGACGGGCAAGCCGTTCTTGGTAATCAGGTCCAGCCACTGCGGCGGGTAGTCGTTGCCCAGCAGGACGATGGCGTCCACGCCGCGTTCGATGAGCGTGCGCAAGGGGCGCAGGTCGGCCTGTTCCTCGACCGGCGGTTGCGCCAGCAGCAAGGTGTAGTTGTGCTTGCCCAGCCCATGCCGCAGCGCCTCTATGGTCTGCGCGAAAGCCGATGCGCCGATGCGCGGCACGACCGCGCCGATGCTGTGCGTGCGCCGGGATACCAGTGCGCGGCCCACTCCCTGCGGCACATATCCCAGCGCGGTCACCGCGGCGTTGATGCGATTCCGGGTTTCCGCGTCGACCATTTCCGGGCGGTGCAGCGCGCGCGATACGGTGCTGATGGAGACCCCGACCATGCGGGCCACGTCCTGCAAGCTGGCTGCCATGCTGTTCCAATCTGTTCGTGCAAACGTTGGTCAAAAATATACCACCACTAAGGGAATTCACCCATGTGAAGTGCCATTGACATGAAAATGCAAACGTTTGTATTGTGAAAAAAAGGCCTTTTCAAGGAAATGACATGGATGGACTTGCCAGCGCAGCCCCCGTGACGACCAAGCAGGCGATCGTCAGGACGCTTGTGGAACTGAAAGTGGACTACGCCTTCACTTTGCCGGGCCTGGGGGTGACGTGGATGCTGGACGAGTTCCACCAGGCCAGAGACGCATTGCGCGTGATCCTGACCAGGGGCGAGCAGGTCGCCTCCATCATGGCGCAGGTCGTGGGGCGGTTGACCGGCAAGCCCGGGCTGTACATGGGCCAGGGACCCTTCGCGAGCACGACGGGCGCGTTCGGGATACTGGAGGCCTATTTCGCTGGCTCGCCCATGCTGGTGCTGACCGATACCTCCTGCTATGACGGCTTCGGCATGTACGGCGTCTACCAGACCATGACGGGCGACTATGGCGCGGCCGACGTCCGCGCCGTCATGAAAACCATGACCAAGTCCACCTTCTACGCCACCGAGCCGCACGAGGCGGTGTACGCCATCCAGCAAGCCTACAAGCAGGCAAGCCTGCCTCGCCAGGGGCCGACCGCCGTGGTGCTGAAGTCGCCCATCATTCGCCGGGAGATGCCGCAGCAGTCGCGCGTGCAGCTCTATCCGTCGCACGGCTACCAGGAAGTCGCGATGCCCTTGCCGGATCCGCAGGCCATCAAGGCGGCGGCGGACATGGTGGCGGCCGCCCAGCGTCCCGTGCTGATCGTGGGCAACGGCATGCAGAATCCCCGGGGCCGGAAGTTGGTCGCCGATCTGGCGGACCGGTTCGGCCTGGCGGTGGCGACCAGCTACAACGCCAAGGGCCTGGTGGACGAAACCTCCGCGATTTCGGTGGGCATGCTCGGCACCTGGGGCATGAAGTCGGCGAACGCCGCCGTGGAGGGCGCCGACATGCTGATCGTCGTCGGGGCCAGCCTGGGGGCCGACTACATCAAATTCCGCAACCCTGGCTTCATCAAGCCCGGGGTCCAGCGCATCGTTCAAATCGACGTCGATCCGCGCAATGCCGGCTGGGTCTATCCGGTAGACCTTGCCATATGCGCAGACGGCGGCGATGCAATCGAAGCCTTGCTCGGGCACGATCTGGGCGCGCACCGCAGGGGCGATCGCCTGAACTGGATCGCGGGGTTGCAGGCGGCCCATGCCGTGCGCGATACGCCTGCCCGCGCGGCGCCGAACATGCTGCATAACGCGGATGTCATCGAGGCGCTGGATGCCTTTCTCACCCCCGACGATATGTTGACGCTGGATGCCGGCACCAATCGAATCTGGGCGACGACGACGCTGAAGATACGCACGCCGGGGCAACTGGTGGTGCCGGGCGGCATCGGCGGGATGGGGTGGGGGGCGCCGGCGGCGGCGGCGGTCAAGCTGGTTTATCCGGAGAAGAACGTCGTCTGCCTGACGGGCGACGGCGGATTCGCCATGACCATGAACGTCATGGCTACCTGCGTGCAGGAGAAGCTGCCGATCACGGTCGTGGTGGCGAACAACAGCGGCCTGGGCATGGTGCGCGACAACCTGAAAGACCGCCGCATCGCGGTGGATTTTTCGCCGACCGACTTTGCCCAGATCGCGCGCGGCATGGGTTGCCGCGGCGTGAGCGTGACGACGCCGGAGCAGCTGGCGGCGGCGCTGGCGCAAGCGCGCGGGTCGGATGTCCCCACGGTCATAGACGTGGCGGTCGATCCGGCATCCAGCCACGTGGACGTATCGGACTATTGAGGCCGCCCATGAAACCCGTAGCCATTGTTACCGGCGGCGCGCGCAACATCGGCTGGGCCATTGCGCAGCGCCTGGCAGTCGACTATCGCGTCCTGATCGCCGACTTGTCCGAGCCGCAGCAGCCGTTGCCCGATGGCTGCGACTACATCCGCGCGGACGTGTGCGATCCGCAGCAGGTAGGCGCGCTGTTCGTCCGCGCCGAAAAGAGCGGCCCTTTGCAGGCGCTGGTGCATTCCGCGGCGATTACGGCGCCCGCCCGGCCCATTGCCGACATTCCGCTGG
This sequence comes from Achromobacter sp. SX5, assembly GCF_056711425.1. NCBI lineage: Bacteria > Pseudomonadati > Pseudomonadota > Betaproteobacteria > Burkholderiales > Alcaligenaceae > Achromobacter > Achromobacter sp. SX5. The sequence goes on from NZ_CM160041.1 coordinate 619,557, forward strand.
AGGAGTGGCGGCGGCTCATGGACGTAAACCTGACCGGAACTTTTGTGGTGGCCCAGGCCGCCATCGGCCCGTTGTCGCGCGCCAAGGGAAGCATGACGCTGTTGACGTCCCGCGCGGGGAAAACGGGGTTCGCCGCGCTGAACGCCGGTAAAAGCGGCACCAAGGCCCACTACTGCGCGTCGAAGGCGGGGGTGATCTCCTTGATGAAGTCGCTGGCGACCGAGCTGGCGCCCGACGTACGCGTCAACGCCGTCGCGCCGGGGCCGATCGAGGGGGAAATGATTCCGCGCGACCGCTGGCCCGACATCGCCGCGAAAGTTCCGCTGGGCCGGCTTGGCACGGCCGCCGAGATCGCCGAGGCCGTGTATTTCCTGGCCAGCCCCGCGGCGAGTTTCATCACCGGTCATGTGCTGGACGTCAACGGGGGAACGTTGATGGATTAGCGGTATGGAACGCGCGGCGTGCAAGCGGGCATCAAGAGCCGTATGGCGCAGCGCTCAATTCGTGAAGGGGACAAAAATGAAGGTTCAAAACTTCAAAAGTATCCTGGGCCTGGCGTGTCTGGCGCTGTGCCTGGGCGCGGCGCCCGCTCGCGCGGAGGTCCAGGAAGTGCGTCTCGCCAGGCAGTACGGCATCGCCTACCTGCCCCTGATGGTGATGCAGGAACAGAAGCTGATAGAGAAGCACGCGCGCGAGCTTGGGCTGGCGGACGTCAAGGTGAGCTGGAATCAGTTCACCGGCGGATCGGTCATGAACGATGCGCTCATCGCGGGGGCCCTGGATTTCGCGGTGGCCGGGCCGCCGCCCTTTCTCACGATGTGGGCGCGTACCCGCAACACGCCGGCCAGCGTAATGGGGCTGGCTTCCCTCAACGCGATGCCCATGTACCTGGTAAGCCGGAATCCGGGGGTGAAGTCGGTCAAGGACTTCACGGACAAGGACAGGATCGTGGTGTCCGGAATCAAGGTTTCCACCCAGGCCGTCGTCTTGCAGATGGCCGCCGCCCAGGCTTTCGGGAAAGAAAAATACGATGTTCTGGACCGCTTGACGATCGCCATGCCTTTATCGGACAGCATGGCGATCATGTTGTCGGGGAAGGGGCAGGTGACCGCCGACTTCACGGTGCCTCCGTTTTCGTATCGGGAACTGAAGCAGCCGGGGTTCCATTCGGTCATCGATACCTATCAGGTGGTTGGAGGACCGAGCTCGACCAACGTGCTCTATACGACGACGCGGTTCCAGAAGGCCAATCCGAAGCTGACGCAGGCGGTGCTGAACGCGCTGGATGAAGCGCAGAAGTACATCACCGAAAACAAGCAGAAGGCGGCGCAGACCTATCTGGCCATCACCAAGGACACCGATCCTGTCGCGGATGTGGTCCAGATGCTGTCCGACCCCAAGGTCGAATACAACCTTACGCCGCAAGGGTTGATGGCCTTCGCGGAATTCATGCACCAGATAGGAACCATCAAGGCCAAGCCGGCAACCTGGAAGGAGCTGTTCGTAGACCAGGTTCATGGCCTGCCCGGGAACTAGGGCGCGAGCATGAAAATACGGATAGGCGACATCGTGGTGGAGCGCATCGAGGAAAGGCTGGGCTTGGGCTTTCAGCCCCGCGAACTCTTTCCCGCGTTCGATGCGCACATGCTGGCGCCGTTGCGGCACTGGATGGAACCGACGTTCTATGACGCCGGGGAGAACCGTTTCCGGACCAGCAGCCACAGCTGGCTTGTGCGTACGCCGAATCATTGGGTGCTGGTGGACACCTGCGTCGGCAACCACAAGAACCGGCCGCAGGTGCCGCGCTTCCATATGTGCGAAACCCCGTGGCTGTCGCGTCTGGCGCGGGCGGGGGTGCGACCGGAAGACATCGGGTATGTCATGTGCACGCACCTGCATTGCGATCACGTGGGCTGGAATACCCGGCTGGTCGACGGCCGATGGGTGCCCACCTTTCCCAATGCCCGCTATCTGTTCTCGCGCAAGGAGTTTGCGCGCTGGGATGCGCGCCGGCCGGATTATGCGCATCGGCATATCAACGACCACGTGTTTGAAGACAGCATCCTGCCCGTGGTCGCGTCAGGGCAGATGACACTGGTGGACGACGGCGACGAACTGGACGGCGTGCTGACCGTCGAGCCGGCGCCAGGCCATACCGCGGGCCACGTGCGCATACGTCTTTCGTCGCGGGGCGAGCGAGCCTATTGCAGCGGCGACATCTTCCACCATCCCTTGCAGATCTATCACCCGGAGCTCTATACGGGCTTCGACGACGACCCGGCGCTCGGAATCGAGACCCGCCGCCGCCTGTTGGCCCTTTGCGCAGACGAGGATGCCCTGTTGCTGCCGGCGCATTTCGCCGAGCCGCATGCCTGCTTTGTGCAGGCGCGCGGCGACGGCTATGCGGCGGACTTTGAAAGCGTCAGATTCCGGCTGGGCCGAACGCCGCCTGCCGGACGAGGGGAGGCCTTATGACGACGCCGTTGCTGGAAGTCAGGGGAGTGACCCTGCAATACAAGACGCGAGAGCATCTGGTGACCGCGACGTACCGGGTGGATTTCACGGTGCGGCAGGGGGACCGCTACATACTGCTGGGGCCGTCCGGCTGCGGCAAATCGACGATCCTGAAGGCCGTGGGGGGCTACCTTCGGCCAACCGAAGGGGAGATATTGCTTCAAGGGAAACCCGTGTTGCGGCCGGGCGCCGACCGCATGATGGTGTTCCAGGAATTCGACCAGCTATTGCCCTGGAAGACGGTCAAGCAGAACGTCATGTTCGCGCTGCAGGCATCAGGACGGCTGCGAGGAAAAGAGGCCGAAGACCGGGCTGTGCACTATATCCAAAAGGTCAATCTCGGGAAGTTCGTCGACAGCTATCCGCACATGCTGTCGGGCGGCATGAAGCAGCGCGTCGCAATCGCGCGCGGCATGGCCATGGAGCCCGACATCATCCTCATGGACGAACCGTTCGCGGCGCTGGACGACCTGACGCGCCGCAAGATGCAGGAGGAGCTGATGCAGCTCTGGGAGGACACGCGCTTCACCGTGCTGTTCGTCACGCACTCCATACCCGAGGCGGTCCGATTGGGAAACCGCATCCTGCTCCTGTCGCCGCATCCGGGCCAGGTCAGGGCCGAACTGGGCGGCCTGGATGACGGCCCGGCGCTGGCCGGCGCGCAGGCCGCGCTTGAAGACGAGATCAAGCATCTTCTCTTTGCGCAGCATATCGAGGAGAACAGCCATGCTTGACGAGGCGATGCGCAAGCCGGGCCCCGGCGTGCGGGCGAACATCTACAAGACGCCTACGGCGGTGGAGAACCTGGGCGTGGTCGAAAATCCCCTGCCATTCATGGCGCGCCTGTGGGACCAGGGCTGGCTGCGCAAGCTGCTGGTGCTGGTTGTCCTGGCATGCCTGTGGGAAGCCTATGCGCGATACCTGGACAACGATCTTCTGCTTCCCACCTTCATCGATACGTGCCGCGCCCTGATCGACGGCGTAGCCACCGGCCAGTTGCCGCGGCGCGTCGCCACCTCGCTCGACGTGCTGATGACCGGCTATGCCGCGGGCATCGCTCTGGCGGCGCTGCTTACCCTGCTGGCCATCACGACCAGGCTGGGCACCGATTTCCTGGAGGTCATGACGGCCATGTTCAACCCGCTTCCGGCCATTGCCCTGCTGCCGCTGGCGTTGATCTGGTTCGGCCTGGGCAAGATGACCCTGGTCTTCGTGCTGATTCATTCCGTGCTGTGGGCGGTCACCTTGAATACCTACTCCGGATTCCAGGCCGTCTCTTCGACACTGAAGATGGTGGGGCGCAACTACGGCCTGTCCCATGTCGCCTTCATTGCGCAAATCCTGATTCCGGCGGCGTTTCCCAGCATTCTGTCCGGCCTGAAAATCGGCTGGGCGTTTGCCTGGCGCACGCTCATCGCGGCGGAGCTGGTATTTGGCGTGAGCGCCAGCAGCGGCGGCCTGGGATGGTTCATCTACGAAAGCAAGAACCAGTTGAATATCGCGGCCGTGTTCGCGGGGCTGTTGACGATCATCATCATCGGCCTCGTGGTCGAGAACCTGATCTTCCGTGTGATAGAGCGAAGAACCATCCAGCGCTGGGGCATGCAGGTTTGAAGCGCTGGTTCATCAGCATGAGCCAGGAGACTTATCGATGAAACTCCTTAGATCCATTCCGCTCGCGCTTTGCCTGCTGGCCATGGCGGGCGCGTCCCAGGCGCAGGGCGCCGCTTCTTATCCGGATCGTCCCGTCAAGGTGGTCGTGCCGTTTCCGCCGGGCGGGGCCACCGATATCGTCGGACGGGAGATTTCCGAAAGGCTGGCGCGCGCCATGGGACAACCGTTCGTCGTGGAAAACCGCAGCGGGGCCAGCGGCAACATCGGCATGGAAGCGGTAGCCCGTTCTGCGCCTGACGGATACACGCTGGTCGTGGGCGCCCCGCAGACCCTGACGATCAATCCTCAACTATTCAAATCCAACCCGTTCAATCCGCAGAAGGAACTCGACCCCATCGTGGTCGTCGCGACCGTGCCCAATGTGCTGATCATCAATCCGAAGCTGCCGGTATCCTCGGTGCAGGAACTGATCGCCTACGCCAAGGCGCGTCCCGGAAAGGTCAATTACGGGTCATCGAGCATAGGCGGCACACCGCATCTTTCGTCGGAACTGTTCAAGTCGATGACCAAGACGCAGATCACGCATATCCCGTACCGCGGAAGTTCTCCCGCCCTGACCGACCTGATGGGCGGGCAGATCGACATGATGTTCGACAACCTGCCCGCCGCGCTGCCGAACATCAAGTCCGGACGCGTCAAGGCATTGGCCGTCACCACCAGACAGCGCAGCGATGCGGCGCCGGAGCTCCCCACCATGGAACAGGCCGGGGTGCCCGGATTCGAGTCGCAAGGGTGGTTCTCGTTGTTGGCGCCGGCAGGCACGCCGCCGGCCATACTTGAGAAAATCAACGCCGAGGTGAACAAGATCCTCGCCACCGACAGTTTCAAGGAGCGTCTGGCGAACGTGGGGGCGCAACCCAAGGGCGGATCGATCTCGGACTTCCGTGAACTGCTGAACACGGAAACGCAGCGTTGGTCCGAGGTGATCCGGTTTGCGAACATCAAGGTGGAGTGATGATGCGAGGCCTGAAGGGAAAAACGGCATTTCTGACCGGGGCCGGCGCGGGCATAGGGCAGGCCGCGGCCTTGCGCCTGGCGCAGGAAGGGATGCGAGTGTGGATATCCGATAGAGATCCGGACGCCCTGGACGCGACGTGTCGCGAAGCGGAGCATATGCAGCTGCGGGTGGAAGCGGTGCAGGCCGATTCCTGCAGCGAGGCGGCCATGGCGCAGGCCATTCAAAGCGCATTCGACGCGAGCGGACGGCTGGACGTATTGGTCAATAACGCCGGAGGCTCTTTGCACACGCCCTATGGGTTCGCGCAGCAAAGCGATGACGACTGGTTCCGGGTAGTGAACCTGAACCTGATGGGGGCGGTGTGGGCCTGCCGCGCCGCGTTGCCGTTGATGCAGCGCAGCGGCGGCGGGCGCGTCATCAACTATGGCTCCAAGGCCGGACGCTACGGCAGTTTGATAGCGGGGCCGAACTACGCGGCCGCCAAGGGCGCCATCGCGTCGCTCACGCGCCAGCTGGCGATGGAATATGGTCCCGACGGCATTACCGTGAACAGCATTTGTCCCGGCGTCGTGCTGACGCCGCGCACCAGTGGTTTATGGGCCGAGCGACGCAGCGCCGAGGAACGCGAGCGCATCGTCTCCGAGATCCCGTTGCGCCGGCACGCCACGGTCGACGACATTGCCGGCGTGGTCGCGTTCCTGGCGTCCGACGATGCGGCGTTCATCACGGGGGTATCGCTGGACGTGAACGGGGGGCAGGCAATGGCGTGACGCAGGGCGCTCAGGCGCCTGCCCGCATCACCACGGCATCCAACGCCAGCGCGCCCTGGCCTGCCGGCAGCGCAAGCAGCGGATTGATCTCCACCGAACTGAAGTCGTCCCGCCGCGCGTGGGCGAAGCGCGACAGGGCCGCCAGTGCGTCGGCCAGCGCGTCGACGTCGCAGGGCGGGGTGCCGCGCGCCCCTTGCAGCAGGGCGTAGCCCTTGATTGCGCGGATCATGGCCAGGGCTTCGTCGCGGCCGAAGGGGGCCAGGCGGAAGCTGACGTCCTTGAGGACTTCGACGAAGACGCCGCCCAGGCCGAACATGACCACCGGGCCGAACACCGGATCGCAGTGCACGCCGGCGATGCATTCCACGCCCTTGGGCGCCATGGGCGCGACCAGCACGCCGTCGATGCGCGCCTCGGGCGCGTGGCGGCGCACCGCGTCCAGGATGTCGGCGTGGGCGCGGCGCAGGGCGTCTTCGCCGGCGACGTTGAGCTTTACGCCGCCCACGTCGCTTTTGTGCACGATGTCGGGCGATACGATTTTCAGGGCCACGGGGCCGTCCAGTTCGGCCGCGGCGCGCACGGCCGCGTCGGCGTCGGCGGCCAGGATGCAGGGCGTGGCGGGCAGGCCGGCCCGGCGCAGCAGGTCCATGGCCTGGACTTCGTTGTAGGCGTCGAGCAGCGGGGGCGGGTCGTCCGAGGATGCGGCGGGTTCGGCGGCCGCGTCGGCGTGATCGGCCAGTTGGGCCACCGTGCCCAGGGTGCGGATGGCGGCGCTGGGATCGGGGAACACCAGGCAGCCCAGGCGTTCGAGCTGGCGGCGGCGCTCGGGCGTGAAGAGCGCGCTGATGGCCAGCGGCACGCCGGGATGGCGGGCCTGCATTTCGCGGGCGAAATTTTCGAAAGTGGGCCAGAGGGCTTCGGAGGAGCCGGCGGCGGCCAGGAATACGGCCAGTGCGTCGTAGCGGCCGTCGGCCAGGATGTCGTCGGCGGTGGCAAGCAGCAGGCCCGGTTCGGAGATCGCCTGGCCGGTGACGTCGACGGGGTTGCGGGCGCTGGCGAAGGGCACTTGCGCGAGCAGCCGGGCCTGGGCCGCGGCGGCGGGCTCGGGCAGCGCGAGGCCGGCGTCCTGGGCTTCGTCGGCCATCAGCGCGCCCACGCCGCCGGAGATGGTGAAGATGCCCAGGCGCCTGCCGGCGGGCGGACGTGGCCAGGTGTCGAGGGCGTAGCCCAGGTTGAAGAATTCTTCGATGGTGCGCGCGCGCAGGGCGCCGTATTGGCGGAACAGCGCGTCGTAGACGGCGTCGTCGCCGGCCAGCGCGGCGGTGTGCGAGGCGGCGGCCTGCGCGCCGGCCTGGGTGCGGCCGATCTTGGTGACCACCACGGGCTTGCCGGCCGCGCGCGCCGCGGCCAGGGCGCGGCGCAGCTTGGCGCCGTCGCGGCAGCCTTCCATGTAGGCCATGATGACGCGGGTGTCGGCGTCGTGGGCCAGCCATTCGATGCAGTCGGCGACGTCGATGTCGGCTTCGTTGCCGGTGCTGATCCAGTGCGACAGGCCCAGGCCGCGTTCGCGCGCCATGCTGTAGGCATAGGCGCCGAAGGCGCCGCTCTGCGACACCATGGCGATGCCGCCGGCGGGCACCGCGCCGTTGGCCGGCGCGGGCGAGAAGGTGGCGTAGACCTTGCGCCGCACGTTCATGAAGCCCAGGCAGTTGGGGCCCAGCAGCCGGATGCCGCGTTCGCGCGCGATGCGGCAAAGGCGTTGCTGCTGTTCGGCGCCGGCCGCGCCGGTTTCGGAGTAGCCGGAGGTGAAGATCACGGCGGCGCCGAGCTGGCCGGGGCGGGCGCTTTGCAGCGCCTGCGCCGCGTGGGCCGCGGGCACGGCCAGGATGGCCAGGTCGACGTCCTGGTCCAGCGCGTCCAGCGAGGGCGCCGCGGCCAGGCCCTGGATGGTGTCGGCGCGCGGGTTGACGGGGATGATGCGGCCTTCGTAGCCGTGCTGGCGCAGCAGCGTGACCGGCATGGCGCCGATCTTGCCCGGCGTGGCCGAGGCGCCCACGATGGCGATGCTGCGCGGGTCGAAGAGGCGGGACAGGGTGGGGTCGGGAAGCTGGATCATGATGCGGGCAGTGGGTTCAGGAAAAGCGCGCCACGCTGCGGCCGATGCTGCCGCGTTCGAGCATGGCGGCCAGCGCCTGCGGCAGTTCGCGCGGTTCGATGACGCGGGCGATCAGGTCCAGGCGCGCCGGGCGGTACTCGGCGGCGAGCTTGTTCCAGACCTGGCTGCGCAGCGGCATGGGGCTGTTGGCGTTGATGCCCAGCAGCTTGACGCCGCGCAGGATGAAGGGGATGACGGAGGTCGGCAGCTCCGCGCCGCCGGCGTTGCCGAAGGCGGCGGCCACGCCGTCCGGCCGGGTGCTGGCCAGCGCGTGGGCCAGCACGCTGCCGCCGACGGAATCGACGACGCCGGCCCAGCGCGCGCTCATCAGGGGCTTGATGGCGGCCGCCGGGTCGGGCGGCGCGATCACTTCCTGCGCGCCGAGCGAGCGCAGGTAGGCGGCGGCGTCGGGCTTGCCGGACATGGCGCACACGCGGTAGCCGCGCTGGCTGAGGATGTCGATGGCCACGCCGGCGACGCCGCCGGTGGCGCCGGTCACCAGCACTTCGCCCTGGTCGGGCGTCAGCCCGCAATGTTCCATCCAGTGGAGCGAGAGCGCGGCGGTATAGCCGGCCGCGCCCAGCACCGCCGCGTCGCGCAGGCTGATGCCGGCGGGCAGGGGCAGCACCCACTCGTGGGGCACGCGCGCGTATTCGGCGTAGCCGCCGTCGCAGTCCACGCCGATGCCGAAGCCGTGCACGACGACTTCCTGGCCGGGCGCCAGCGCCGGGTCGGCCGAATGCACCACGGTGCCCGAGAGGTCGATGCCGCCGATGCGCGGATACTGGCGAATGATGTTGCCGCGCCCGGCCTGGGCCAGCGCGTCCTTGTAGTTCAGGCCCGCGTAGGCCACTTTGATGAGCGTGTCGCCGGCGGAAAGCGCGTCCGCCGACAGCGTCTCGAAGCGGCCCTCGGGCGGCGCGCCGTCCGTGCCGGCATGCAGTCGGTAGGCCTGGAAACTCGGGTTATCCATCGTGCTCTCCTTGGTTCGGGTTCAGGCGCGCGCCAGCAGCCGGCGCGCCAGGGTGGCGCGGTGCAGCTCGTTGGCGCCGTCGTAGATGCGGAAAGGGCGCATTTCCTGCCAGACCATGGCCACCGGCGTGTCCTCGGACAGCCCCGAGGCCCCCATCATCTGCACGGCGCGGTCGGCCACGCGGTTGACGGCCTCGGATACGAAGACCTTGGTCATGGCGCTATGCTGCTTGACCGACAGGCCGGTGTCCATGCGGGCGGCGCAATCCTCGGTCATGAGGCGGCTGGCGTGCAGGTCGATGTGCGAATCGGCGACCATGGCCTGGATCTGCTGCAGGTCGGCCAGGCGCGAGCCGAAGGAGTCGCGCCGCGCCACGTACGCCTGCGCGGTTTCCAGCGCGCGCCGGGCGCGGCCGATGTAGCGCATGCAGTGCGACAGCCGGGCGGGTTCGAGGCGCAGCTGCGCGTATTCCAGGCCGCGGCCGGGTTCGCCCAGCACCGCGTCGTCGCCGACTTCGCAGCCGGTCAGCGCGATCTCGGCGTGGCCGCCGATCTGGTAGCCGGTGACCATGCCGATGTCGCGCACGACGCGGTAGCCCGGCGTGTCCGCCGGCACCAGGAACAGGGTCGCGCCTTCTTCGGCGCGCGCCAGCACCAGCGCGAAGTCCGCGCCCACGCCGCCGCTGATGAATTGCTTGTGGCCGTTCAGTACCCAGCGGCCGGCGCGCCGCTCGGCGCGCGTCTGCAGCATGGAAGGGTCGGAGCCGGCGCCGGGCGCGGGCTCGGTCATGGCGAAGCAGGCGCGCTGTTCGCCGCGCACCAGCGGCGCCAGGAAGCGTTCCTGCTGGGTCGGGTCGCCCAGGCGCAGCAGCGTCAGCATGTTGGGCTGGTCGGGCGCGGCGCAGTTCAGCGCGGCCGGTCCCAGGAAGCTGCGTCCGGCTTCTTCCAGCAGGCGGGCCAGGGCGCGCCAGCCCAGGCCCAGCCCGCCCCATTCGGCGGGCAGCTGCGGCGCATAGAGGCCGGCCTCGCGGGCGCGCACGCGCAGTTCCGCGACGCGGCGGTCCAGCGCCGTCACGTCGCGCGCGATGGCGGGCGATTCGGCGGGTATGGCGATATCGTCCACGAAGCGGCGCATGCGGTCGCAGAGGTCCTGCACGGCCTGTTCGTCATGGTTCTCCTGCTGGGCATGCATGGCGGTCTTCCTTGCGGCTTACTGGATGCGGGTGCCGGTGGACTGCACCAGCTTGCCCCACCAGGCGGTTTCATCGGCGATCTGCTTGGCGAACTCGGCGGGGGTGCTGCCCAGCGGTTCGGCGCCCAGTTCCTGGAAGCGCGCGCGCAGCGTGGGGTCCTGCAGCGCCTTGACGACGGCGGCGTGCAGGCGTTCGATCACGGCCGGGTCGGTACCGGCCGGCGCCATCAGGCCCTTCCAGGCCATCACCACGAAGCCCTTCTGGCCGGCTTCGTCGAAGGTGGGGATGTCGGGCGCGGCGGTGGCGCGCTGGTCGCTGGGCACGGCCAGCGCGCGCAGGCTGCCGGCCTTGACCTGCGGCAGCAGCGCCGGCATGTTGTCGATCATGAAGTCGATGTGTCCGGCCACCAGGTCGGTGATGGCGGGGCCGGTGCCCTTGTAGGGCACGTGCACCGCCTGCAGGCCGGCCTGCTGCTTGAGCAGTTCGCCGGCAAGCTGCGCCGGCGAGCCGTTGCCGGGCGAGCCGAAGGACAGCTTGCCGGGGTTGCTGCGCGCGTACTGCAGGAACTCCTGCAGGTTCTTGGCCGGCAGCGATTTGTTCACCACCATCAGGTTGTGTTCGCGCTCCAGGCAGCTGATGGGCGCCAGGTCCTTGGCCGGGTTGAACGGCATGTTGGCGTACAGGCTGGGGTTGATGACGGTGGGGCCGGCGGCGGCCAGCAGCAGCGTGTAGCCGTCGGGGGCGGCCCGGGCGACGTAGTCGCCGCCGATGTTGCCGCCGGCGCCCGGCTTGTTCTCGACGATGACGGGCTGGCCCAGGATGGGGTGCAGCGTCTCGGCCAGCAGGCGGCCGAGGATGTCGGTCGAGCCGCCGGGGGCGAACGGGACGATCAGCCTGACGGGCTTGTCGGGATAGGCGGCGGCCGCCTGGGGCGGCAGCGCCGCGCAGGCGAACGTGGCGGCCGCGGCCGCGATCCACTTGGGCAGGTGCTTGTGCAGCATGGAAGTCTCCTTCGGTTGGGGCGGGCCGGCGGCTTCTTGCGGCCGCGGTCCCTTGGGGGCTGCGTTAGCGGCCCGGCGTGTAACCCGCCTGGTTCAGGGTGTGGCGGGCGATGGTCAACTGGTGGATCTGGCTGGTGCCTTCGTACAGGCGGAACAGGCGCACGTCGCGGTAGAAGCGTTCGATGCCGTGGTCGGCGATATAGCCGTAGCCGCCGTGCATCTGCACGCAGCGGTCGGCCACGCGGCCGCACATTTCCGATGAGAAGTATTTGCAGATCGAGGCGTTCAGCGTGACGTCGCGGCCTTCGTCGCGTTCGCGCGCGGTCTGCAGCACCAGCGCGCGGGCCGCCTGGATCTCGGTCTGGCAGTCGGCGATCATGGCCTGGATCAGCTGGAAGTCCATCAGCGGCTTGCCGAACTGCTGGCGCTCGGCCACGAAGCGCAGCGTGTCGTCCAGCATGCGAATGGCCGGGCCGATGCACAGCGCGGCCAGGTGGATGCGCTGCTTGTTCAGTACCTTCATGGCGGTCTTGAAGCCCATGCCGAGCCGGCCGCCGATGAGGTTGGCGGCCGGCACGCGGCAATCCTGGAAGTGCACGCCGGAGACGGGCGAACCGGCCTGGCCCATCTTGTCGTAGGGCTGCCCGGTGGACAGGCCCGGCGTGCCGCGCTCGACGATGAAGGCGCTGATTCCCCTGGCGCCCGGTTCGTCGGGGGCGGTGCGCGCCATGACGGTGAACAGGCCCGCCAGCGGCGCGTTGGTGATGAAGCACTTTTCGCCGTTGAGCACGTAGTGGTCGCCGTCGCGCACGGCGGTGGTGGTCAGCGCGGTGGCGTCGGAGCCGGCCTGCGGCTCGGTCAGCGCAAAGCAGCCGGTCAGTTCGCCCGAGGCCAGGCGCGGCAGGTAGCGGGCCTTCTGTTCATCGGTGCCGTCGGCCACCAGCGCCTCGGAGCCGATGCCGGTATTGGTGCCCACCCGGGCGCGGAACGCCACCGAGCACTGCGACAGTTCCATGGCGGCCAGGACCAGTTCTTCGGTGGTCATGCCCGCGCCGCCGTACTGCGTGGGAATCGAGTAGCCGAACAGGCCCTGGGCGGCCATGTCGGCGACCAGGTCGGGCGGGACTTCGTCCAGGCGGGCGACCTCGGCCTCGCGCGGCGCCAGCCGTTCGCGCACGTAGCGGCGCAGCGATTCGAGGAACTGGGGGAAGCCGTCGCGGTCCCGGATCATGGTGAGTCTCCGTCTGGTCTGGTGGTTCGATTCAGGCTAGCAAAAGGCCGCCGGATTTGAGACAAGTGTTTCGATATCTTGAACGCAACTTGCGTGGGCGCCGGCCCGCCTGCTCTATCATCGGCAGGACGGGCCGCGCCTGCCGCCCGCGTTTTCAGGAACCCCGACCATGCCCAGCAGCCCCGGCCAGCGCCACGCCGATCCGGCCTTCGCCACCACGCTGGCGCACGGGCTGTCGGTGCTGCAGGCCTTCCGCCACGGGGAGCCGGCGCTGAGCAACCGGGAGCTGGCCGACCGCACCGGCCTGTCCAAGGCCACTATTTCGCGGCTGACTACCACGCTGATGCAGCGCGGCCTGCTGCGCTACGACGGCGGCCTGCGGCGCTACCGGCTGGGGCCGGCGGTGCTGTCGCTGAGCTATCCGCTGCTGGCCAGCATCAAGGTCCGCCAGCTGGCGCGGCCGCTGATGAAGCGCCTGGCCGACACGGCCGGCGGCTCGGCTTCGCTGGGCATGCACCACGGCCTGAACATGGTGTATCTGGAGACCTGCCGCGGCCACGACGCGGTGTCTTTCAGGCCCGATATCGGCGCCTTGCTGCCGCTGTTGCCGTCGGCCATGGGCCGCGCCTGGCTGGCCCAGGGCGCCGGCGGCGAGGCCCAGGCCGTGCTGGAGACGCTGCGGCGCCAGGACCCGGCGGCCTGGCGCCGCTACGCGCCGGACTGGGAGCAGGCGCAGCGCGATTACGCCGAGCATGGATACTGCGTGGGGCAGGGCGACTGGCATTCGGACGTGCATGCCGTGGCGGTGCCGATGCGCACGCGGGTCGACGGCCAGGCGCTGGTGTTCAACTGCGGCGTGCCGGTGGCGCGGCTGCGTCCCGGCGACCTGCGCGCACGCGTCGCGCCGCGCCTGCTGGCGCTGGCCGAACGCGTGGAGAAAATGCTGGAGCGTGAACATGGCGCATGAGCCGGACCGCGAATTCACCACCACGCTGGCGCGCGGCATCGACATCCTGGCGTGTTTCCGCGCTGACCGCCCGGTGCTGGCCAACAAGGATTTCGCGGCGCAGACGGGCCTGTCGCGCAGCGCCGTCGCGCGCCTGACGCATACGCTGGTCGAACTGGGCTTTCTGCAGCGCGAGGGCGAGCCGCCGCGCTACCGCCTGGGCGCCTCGGTGCTGGCGCTGAGTTATCCGCTGCTGGCCAGCATGCAGATCCGCCAGCTGGCGCGCCCGCTCATGAAGCAGCTCGCCGACCATGCGCGCGGGGCGGTGTCGCTGGTGGTGCGCGACCGCCTGCAGATGGTGTATGTGGAGACGGCCCGCTCCAACGAAGCGCTGCAGACCCGCCCCGACATCGGCGCATCGCTGCCGCTGCTGTCCAGCGCCGCCGGCCGCGCCTGGCTGGCGCGCGTGTCCGACGAGGAGCGCGCGGCGGTGCTGAACCAGCTGCGCGTGGCCGACCCGGCGCACTACGAGGCGCATTTCCCCACGCTGGCCGCGGCCCGCCGCGACCTGGAGCGCAAGGGCTATTGCGGCAACAACCTGCAGTGGCGTCCCGACGCCTACGGTTTCGCCGCGCCGCTGAGCCGGCCGCACCAGTCGCTGCTGTACGTGTTCAATTGCGGCGTGCCGGCAGGCGACGGTCCTTACCGCGAACGCGCGGCCGACATCGGCCCGCGCCTGGTCGCGCTGGCGCGCGAGACGGAGCGTCTGCTCGGCTATTCGTGACTTCCAGTCAAAAGTGTTTCGCCTGTCCCCCACTGTTTCCGCAAGGATGCAGCCGGCATACTGGGCGCCTGTCTTTCGACCGGGCCCAGGCGACGCGCCAGCCGGCCTGTCCGCCAGGCGGCTCCCAGCCCCGGTCGACGCTATCGAACCGAGGAAATCCGCATGAACTCAACAGACACCCGGCCGGTCAAGCCCGGCCTACCGCTGCTCGCGCTTGCCGTGGGCGCTTTCGGGATCGGCGTGACCGAGTTTTCGCCCATGGGCCTGCTGCCCGTCATCGCCGAAGGCGTGGACGTATCCATCCCCAGCGCGGGGATGCTGATCAGCGCCTACGCCATCGGCGTGATGGTCGGCGCGCCCCTGATGACCCTGGCTTTTTCGCGCTGGTCCCGGCGCCGCGCGCTGATCCTGCTGATGGCGATCTTCACCATCGGCAATCTGTTGTCGGCGCTGTCGCCCAATTACACGACGCTGCTGCTGGCGCGCCTGGTCACCAGCCTGAACCACGGCGCCTTCTTCGGGCTGGGATCGCTGGTAGCGGCCAGCGTGGTGCCGCGCCACAGGCAGGCCAGCGCCGTGGCCACCATGTTCATGGGGCTGACCATCGCCAACGTGGGCGGGGTGCCGGCGGCCACCTGGCTGGGCCAGGCCATCGGCTGGCGCATGTCGTTCGCGGCCACCGCCGTGCTGGGCCTGCTCGCCATGCTGGCGCTGTGGCGCGCGCTGCCGGCGGGCGCGTCCGGCAGCCGCCCCGACGTGCGGCACGAACTGTCGGTGCTCAAGCGCCCGGTGGTGCTGATGGCCCTGCTGACCACGGTGCTGGGCGCGGGCGCGATGTTCACGCTGTACACCTACATCGCGCCGACCCTGGCCGAGATCACGGGCGCGTCGCCGGCCTTCATCACCGGCATGCTGGTGCTGGTGGGCCTGGGCTTCACGCTGGGCAACGGCCTGGGCGGGCGCATGGCCGACCGTTCGCTGGACGGCACGCTGATCACTTTCCTGGTGCTGGTCATCGTGGACTTGCTGGCCTTTCCGTGGGTCGCGTCCACGCCGGTGGGCGCGGCGGTGTCGCTGCTGATCTTCGGCGTGGCGACGTTCGCGGTGGTGCCGCCTTTGCAGATGGGCGTGATGCGCGCCGCCACCGAAGCGCCGGGGCTGGCCTCGTCGGTGAACGTGGGGGCTTTCAACCTGGGCAACGCGGTGGGCGCGGCTGCGGGCGGCGCGGTGATTTCGGCCGGCCTGGGCTATGCCGCCGTGCCCGTGGCCGGCGCCGTCATCGCGGCGGCCGGCCTGGCCCTGGTGCTGCTTCAGCGCGCCGGCAACGCGCGCCGCAGGCTGGCGATGCAGGGCTGCTGAAGGCTCAGGCCTCGATCCGTTCTACCTTGCCCACCAGCAGGATGTAGGCCAGCGCGCCCAGCAGCGCCAGCGACGACACGTAGACGATGGCGGGCGCGAAGCTGTCCTTGGACACCAGCAGGCCGATCACGATGGGCGTGCAGATGGACGACAGGTTGCCGACGAAGTTGAACACGCCGCTGGTCAGGCCCAGCAGCCGCACCGGCGCCAGGGTCGAGACCAGCGACCAGGTGATCGAGGCCAGCCCGTTGCCGAAGAAGGCCACGGCCAGGAAGAAGATCACCCAGGGCGTGGAGTCGGTGAAGTTGGCGCCGATCATGGCGGTGGAGATCAGCAGGCCCAGGATGATGGGCAGCTTGCGCGCCAGCCCCACGCTGGCGCCGCGGCGCACCAGGAAATCGGACAGCACGCCCGAACACAGGACGCCGACGAAGGCCGCCAGAAACGGCACCGAGGCCAGAAAGCCCGACTTGATGAAGTCCATGCCGCGGTACTTCACCAGATAGGTGGGGAACCAGGTCAGGAAGAACCACAGCGTGGAGGTCAGGCAGAACTGGCCCAGGTAGACGCCCCACAGCTTGCGCTTGCTCATCACCAGGCCCAGGTCGTTCCAGCGGAACGGGGCCTTTTTTTCCGTGACGCGCTTTTCCAGGTCGACCACGCCGCCGCCTTGCTGGATGAGTTCGATCTCGGCCGCGTTGGCGCCCTTGAACTGGCGCGGTTCGCGGTAGACCAGGAACCACAGCACGCCCCAGACGATGCCCACCAGGCCGGTGCTGACGAACACCATGTGCCAGCCGAAGTGATGCTGCAGCCAGGCCAGCACCGGCGTCAGGAACGCCAGGCCGACGAACTGGCCGGAGGTGTAGAAGGCGATGGCGGTGGCGCGTTCCTTTTCCGGGAACCAGGTGGTGACGACGCGGTTGTTGATGGGATAGGCGGGCGCTTCCAGCGCGCCCACGGCCAGGCGCAGCACGAACAGGATCACGAAGCTGCCGGCGAAGCCCATGAAGAAGGTGGCGGCCGACCACAGGATCAGCGCGGCCGCGTACAGCACCCGCGGCGACACGCGGTCGACCAGCCAGCCGCCGGGGATCTGCATGGCGGCGTAGGTCCAGCCGAAGGCAGACAGGATCAGGCCTTCGTGCACGGTGTCCAGGCCGAACTCGTCCTTGAGGGCGGGCGCGGCGATGGACAGGTTGCTGCGGTCCAGGTAGTTGATGACGACGGTGATGAACAGCATCACCATGATGAGGTAGCGGCTGCGCGTGGGGCGCAGGCCCGCTTGGATGGCGGCGGCGGACAAGGGCGTCTCCTCGTTTTCGTTATCGGCTTACCATTCGGCGAAGCTGCCGTCGGCGTGGCGCCAGATGGGGTTGCGCCAGCGGTGGCCGACGGCGGCGCGTTCTTTGACGTATTCCTCGTTGACCTCGATGCCCAGGCCCGGACCCTGCGGAATCGAGACCATGCCGTCCTGGTAGGCGAACGCTTCGCGGTTGCTGACGTAGTCCAGCAGGTCGTTGGCGGCGTTGTAGTGGATGCCCAGGCTTTGTTCCTGGATGAAGGCGTTGTAGCAGCCGGCGTCGATCTGCAGGCAGGTCGCCAGCGCGATGGGCCCGAGCGGGCAGTGCAGCGCCAGCGCCACGTCGTAGGCCTCGGCCATGGCGGCGATCTTGCGCGTTTCGGTGATGCCGCCGGCATGGGAGGGATCGGGCTGGATGATGTCCACGTAGCCCTCGGCCAGAATCCGCTTGAAGTCCCAGCGCGAGAACAGCCGCTCGCCCAGCGCGATCGGGGTGGAGCTGAGCGGAGCCAGTTCCTTGAGCGCTTCGTAGTGTTCGCTCAGCACCGGCTCTTCGATGAACATGAGCTTGAACGGTTCGAGTTCCTTCATCAGCACCTTGGCCATGGGCTTGTGCACGCGGCCGTGGAAGTCCACGCCGATGCCGACGTTGGGGCCGACCGCGTCGCGCACGGCGGCCACGTTCTCCAGGCACTTCTCGACCTTGTCGAAGGAATCGATGTACTGCAGTTCTTCGGTGCCGTTCATCTTGACGGCGGTGAAGCCGCGCTCGACCGCGCCCTTGGCGGCGGCCGCGGTGTCGGCCGGGCGGTCGCCGCCGATCCACGAATACACGCGGATGCGGTCGCGCACGTTGCCGCCCAGCAGCTGGGACACCGGCACGCCCAGATGCTTGCCCTTGATGTCCCACAGCGCCTGGTCGATGCCGGCCAGCGCGCTCATGTGGATGGCGCCGCCGCGGTAGAAGCCGCCGCGGTACAGCACGGTCCAGTGGTCTTCGATGTTGCAGGGGTCCTTGCCGATCAGGTAGTCGGACAGTTCCTCGACGGCCGCGGCCACCGACTGCGCGCGGCCCTCGACCACGGGTTCGCCCCAGCCGACGATGCCGGCGTCGGTTTCGATTTTCAGGAAGCACCACCGCGGCGGCACGATGTAGGTGGTGAGCTTGGTGATCTTCATGCTTGAGTCTCCTTGGCGGATTGGGCGCGCTGCCAGGCGGCGATGAAAGCGCGCGCGTTGTGTTCGACTGCGGCGACCGACAGGCCGGGTTTGTACAGGGCCGAGCCCAGGCCGAAACCGCTGGCGCCGGCCTGGACGTAGGGGGCGAGGTTGTCCGGCGTGATGCCGCCCACCGGCACCAGGGCCAGGGGCTGGCGCAGCACGGCGCGCCAGGCCTTGAGCACGGCCGGGCCGAGCTGTTCGGCGGGGAACAGTTTCAGCACGTCGGCGCCGGCGGCCAGCGCGGCGTAGGCCTCGGTGGGCGTGGCCACGCCGGGGCAGGCCGCCATGCCCAGTTGTCTGGCGGCGCGGATCACGGCGCCGTCGCTGTGCGGCATGACGATGAGTTCGCCGCCGGCCTGCTGCACGCGGGCGCAGTCCTCGGGAGCGATCACCGTGCCGGCGCCGATCAGGCAGTCGGTGGGCAGCGCCGCGCGCATGGCGCGGATGCTGTCCAGCGGGTCGGGGGAGTTCAGCGGCACTTCGATCAGGCGAAAGCCGGCGGCGTAGAGCGCCTGTCCGACGGGTTCGGCCTCGGCGGGCGTGATGCCGCGCAGGATGGCGATCAGGCCGCATTCGGCCATGGCGGTTTGCAGTCCGGGATGGTGCATGTTCGTTTCCTAGGAATGGGCCGTTGGACAGGAGTCGATCAGGCCGGCGCTGACGGCCAGGTGCCACAGGCCGCGTTCGGTGGCGTCCTGCGCCACCTCGGGCGTGCCCAGGCCGTAGTGCTGCAGGGCCTGTATGTAGCGGCCGCAAAGCGCCGGCTCGCCGCAAAGCACGATGCGGGGCAGTTCGCCCTGCTGGCGCAGCAGCTGCGCCAGCGCGGCGACTTCGTGGCCGATGAGCAGGCCCGACAGGTAATCGGCCTGCGAGGTAGGCGCCAGCTGGCCGGTCAGGCCCAGCGCGCGGGTACTGAACACGGTGGACAGCACGCCGGCGCGGCCGGCGGGCGAGCCGGCGACCTGCAGGCCGCGTCCGAACGCGGCCATGTCGGCGCCGGCGGAGTCGGCCATGGTGCGGCCCAGGATGGTGTGGCCGCGCAGCGCGGCGTAGATCTCGCCGGTCATGAAGGTGTGGAAGTGCGTGACGCGGCCGCGCTGCGCGCCGACCCACTTGGAATGGGTGCCGGGCAGGCCGATCAGCATGTTGTCGTGGGCGCGCGCCGGCTCGAACAGCACGCCGAACACCTGGGTCTCTTCGCCGCGCATCACGTTGGGCAGGCCCTGGCGCTGGATCAGGCCCGGCACGATGTGCACGGGCGTGGCGCCGCCGCGTTCGACCACGGTGAGCTGTGTGCCGATGCGCGCGAGGTCGAGCGGCACGTCCAGGTAGGCGGCTTCGCGCCAGCCCTGGGCGCTGCCGACCATGCCGCAGGCGATCACCGGCAGCGCGGGCTCGGCCCGCAGCCAGTCGCCGCAGGCCTGTTCGAAGGCCAGCTCGAAACCGGAAAGCGTGGCGGTGGCCGCGCCGTCCTGCAGCGGCTGCGGCAGGCGCATGATGCCCCAGGGCAGGTGGCGGGTATCGAGCGTGCGGCCGGCGGCGTCCAGCCGGTAGGCGCGCAGCGAGGAGGTGCCCCAGTCCAGCGCGATGAGCGCCGCGCGGGCGGGCAATCCGGTAGTCATCAGAAATCGGTCTCGGCTCTGGCCGCGGCCCTGGCCGTCGTGGCGGCAAGCGTGCGCGGACCTGGTTGTGCGGGCCCGCCGCAGGCGCGCGGGCGATGGGAAAAATTCTAGATCAGTGCTTGAAAAATCTCAAAATATAGAATGAAATCCCATATATAGGGAATTTGAGACTATTCCCCGCTTTCCGGCATGGATGCGCCGGGTATGCTTGTCACCGTGTTTTCCGGCTGTTTCCGGCCGCCCTGTTCCGAGTTGTCATGACCGCCACGTTCTCGCCCGACCCCGCTCCCGCCCTGGACCCCGACGCCGTCGCGCCCGCCGGCACGCAGACACTGATGCGCGGCCTGGCCGTGGTGCAGGCGGTGGCGGCCGGCGCGCGCGATCTGAAAGACATCTGCGCCCGCATCGGGGTGGCGCGCAGCACCACGCACCGGCTGGCCAGCTGCCTGGTGCAGGAACGCTATCTGCGGTCCCTGCCCGGCGTGGGCTACGTGCTGGGCCCCAAGCTGATCGAGCTGGGCTTCCAGGCGCGCGAGGCCTTTCCGATGGCGACGCTGGCGCGGCCCTACCTGGACGAGTTGGCGGCCCTGACGGGCGACACCATCCACCTGGCCGTGCGCGACAACGACGAGGTGCTGTACCTGGAGAAGATCCCCGGCAAGAAGGGGCTGGAAATGCGTTCGCGCGTGGGGCATCGCATGCCGCTGGCGGCCACCGGCGTGGGCAAGGCGCTGCTGCTGGACGCGGAGGAGCCGCAATGGAAGGCGCTGTACCGGGTGGGCGCGCCGGTGTCCTCGCGCGCGCCCGGCGGGCGCCAGACCTGGGAGGCCTTCCGCGACCGCATGCGCGAGTACGCGGCCCACGGCTACGCGTTCGACCTCGAGGACAACGAGCCGTCGATCCGCTGCGTGGCCGCGCCGGTGCGTGACGCGTCCAGCGGCATCGTGGCCGCCATCAGCGTGTCCAGCACGGTGCCGTACATGTCGCTGGAACGCATGCGGGAAATGGTCGCCGTGGTGCAGGGCGCGGCGGCGGAGATTTCCGCCGAACTGGGGTGGAAGGTAGAGCGCGCCTGATCCCCGGCGGCTTCAGGCGGCGGGCACGGAAAGCAGCCGCGGCTGGATCTCGGCCATGGCTTTCTTCAGCTGGGCGGCCAGGGCCTGCGCGGCCGGCGACAGCGTGCGGTCGCGCCGGTGCAGCAGCCCGATGTCGCGCCGCGCCGACGCGTCGCCCAGCGGCGTGCAGCCCAGGCCGGCCAGGTTCAGTTCCGGCAGCGCCAGGCGCGGCAGCACGCTCACGCCCAGGCCCTGGCGCACCATGCCGGCGGCGGTGCCCATATGGGTGACGTCGTAGCGCAGCGCGGTGGCGGGCGCGCCGGTTTCGTCGCGCACCGCGCGGTCGAACTGCTGGCGCGCATGCGAACCCTGCGACAGCAGGATCAGGTCATAGCGCAGCACGTCGCGCCAGTGCAGCACTTTCCTGTCCGCGCCCAGCGGATGCCCGGCGGGATAGACCGCGCAGAAGCAATCCTGCCCCAGCGGCGTGAAGGCCAGGTCCGGCGCCGATTCGGTCTGCGCGGCCACCGCGAATTCGATCTGGTTGGTGCGCAGCATGGCGAGCAGCTCGTCGTTGTGCGCCTCCACCACCCGTACCTTCAGCGCGGGATGCGCGCGCCGGAGCTCGCCCACGGCCGCCGGCAGCAGGCTCAGCGCCGCCGACGGCAGGGCGCCCAGGGCCACGTTGCCGCGGCGCACCGCGGCCAGGTCGGCAAGACTGCGGTAGGCCTCTTCCAGGTCGGCGATGGGACGCTGCACCCGCGAATGGAAATCCCGCCCGGCCGAGGTCAGGCTGATGGCGCGCGTGGTGCGCTCGAACAGCCGCAGCCCCAGCACGTCTTCCAGGTCCTGGATCAGGGCCGTGAACGACGGCTGGGTGACGCCCAGCTGGTTGGCCGCATGGGTGAACGAACCGCTGTCGACGGCCAGCAGAAAGGCCTTTAACGGCCGGTACTTGATATTGATAGCCATAGGTTAAGAATATTAGATAAATATCTATTTGTGTCTAATAATCTTGCGGCCGATCATGACGTCTACCGCAGTCATCCCGACCCAGAGACGTTATGGACGCATCGAGCCACAAGCCATTCCGGCTGGGCGCCAACTGGCGCCACAGCCAAGACGGCGACGCCGTCATCACCTCCATCAACCCGGCCGACGGCAGCATCGCCGGCACGGTCGCCCGCGCCTTGCCGCAGGACGTGGACGCCGCCGTGGCGATCGCGTGGGAGGCCTTTCACCGCCAGCCGTGGCGCAAGCTGCGCCCGGACCAGCGCGCCGCCACGCTGTACGAGATCGGACGCCGTCTCGCGGCCGAGCGCGAGCCGCTGGCGCGGCTGCAGATGCAGGACAGCGGCAAGCCGTGGAAGGAATGCCTGAACATGGTCGACAGCGCGGCCGGGCATTTCCGCTATTACGCGGCGGTGTGCGAGACCTGGCAGAACGAAATGACCTCGCCGCGCGGCGAATACTTTTCGATGGCGCTGGCCGAGCCGTTCGGCGTGATCGCGGCCATCACGCCGTGGAACTCGCCCATCATGAACGAGGCCCAGAAAGCCGCGCCGGCCCTGGCCGCCGGCAACGCCGTCTTGCTCAAGCCCTCCGAGGAAACGCCGCAGCTGGCGCTGGAACTGGCCCGGATCTGCGGCGAGGCCGGCCTGCCCGAAGGCCTGCTGACGGTGCTGCCCGGCCATGGCGAGGACGTGGGCGCGGCGCTGGTCAGGCACCCTGGCGTGCGCATGGTGTCCTTCACCGGCGGCACCGAGACCGGACGCGCCATCGGCGGCATCGCCGGGCAGCGCCTGATTCCGGTGGGGCTGGAGCTGGGCGGCAAGTCCCCGCATATCGTGTTCGAGGACGCCGACCTGGACCGCGCCGTGGCCGGCGTGATCTCCGGCATCTTCGGCTCGGCCGGCCAGAGCTGCGTGGCGGGTTCGCGCCTGTTCGTGCAGAAGTCCATCTACAAGCGCTTCATGGACGCGCTGGTGGAGCGCGCCGCGCAGGTGCGCGTGGGCCTGCCTGACGATCCCGCCACGCAGATGGGACCGCTGGTGTCGCGCGCCCATCGCGACAAGGTCGCCTCGTATGTGGACATCGGCCGCGCCGAGGGCGGCCGAGTGCTGGTCGGCGGCGCCGCGCCCACGCAGCCCGAGCTGGCCAAGGGCTGGTTCTACCTGCCCACCGTGATCGATGGCCTGGGCAACCAGGCCCGCGTGTGCCAGGAAGAGATCTTCGGCCCGGTGCTGGTGGCGCTTGCCTTCGACGACGAGGAAGACGTGATCCGCCAGGCCAACGACACCGCCTTCGGCCTGGCCGCCGGCATGTGGACCGGCGACTACGCCCGCGCATGGCGCGTGGCGCGCGAGATCGAGGCCGGCTCCATCTGGATCAACACCTACAAGCAATCGCATATCGCCACGCCGTTCGGCGGCTTCAAGGCCAGCGGCATCGGACGCGAGAAAGGCCTGCACGGCCTGCGGCTCTACAGCCAGGTCAAGAGCCTGTATTGGGGCATGCACGAAAAACCCTTGGGACTGTGAACAATATGACGACTGAAAAGAAAAGCGCGGCGCTGTCGCTGGCCGACTCCCGCATCCTGATCGCCGGCGCCGCCAGCCTGGTGGGCTCGCACACCGCCGATGCGCTGCTGGCCGCCGGCGTGCGCGAAGTGATCCTGCTGGACAACTTCGCCTTCGGCACGCCCGAGGCCATCGCCCATCTGCAGGACGACCCGCGCGTGAAAGTGGTGCGCGGCGACCTGATGCGCCTGCCCGACCTGCTGGCGGCGACCGAGGGCGTGGACGGCGTGCTGCACCTGGCGGCCTACATGACGCTGGGCTTCGCGCAGACGCCGTGGCAGGCGGTGGACGTGAACGTGCGCGGCGCGCAGAACATGCTGGAAGCCTGCCGGGTCAACAAGGTGAAGAAGATCGTGTTCGCCTCGTCCAACGCCGTCTACGGCTACGGCAGCGGCATCGCCGGCGCGCTGGCGGAGAACGGGCCGTTCCATTCGGTGGGCGCGCCGCCGGCGGCGATCCTGTACGGCGCCTCCAAGATCATGGGCGAGCAGCTGTGCCGCCAGTACTACCAGAAGTCCGGCCTGGACTATGTGGTGCTGCGCTACTCCACCGTGTACGGCGAGCGCCAGCACTATCGCGCGGCCAATTCGCTGTACATCATGGAAACCTATGACCGGGTGCGCAAGGGCGAGCGCCCGGTGCTGCCGGGCGACGGCACCGAGACCAAGCACTTCGTGCACGTGTCGGACGTGGCGCGCGCCAACGTCGCGGCGTTTTGCAGCGAGGCGACCGACGTGGCGGTGAACGTGTCCGGCCCCGCGCCCATCACGACCGGCGAACTGGTGCGGCTGGTGCTCGACTACTGCAAGAGCGACCTGCAGCCCGAAATCAAGCCGGACCCGCCGGGCACCGTGCGCCTGACATCGGGCGGCGCGTTCCACATTCCCCACGATCTCGCGGGCCGGCACATCGGCTGGCAGCCCGAGGTCGGCATGGCCGAAGGCGTGGCGCGGCTGCTGGCCTGGCGCGAAGCGCAGGAGGCAGGCCAGGCGCGCAGCACAGACTGAAGCAGGCCGCCGACGGCGCCGCAGAGCGCCGGGGCGGCTGGTTGCAGAGCAGGCAGTAAGACCCGACCCACAGGAGACAAGACATGAGCAAGCGCAACTGCATCGCCAGGGCATTTCTTGCCCTCGGCATGGTCCTGGCCGCGAGCGCGGCGCAGGCGGCCGGCTATCCCGACAAGCCGGTGACACTGGTCGTGCCGTATCCGCCGGGGGGCGCGACCGACGTCATCGCGCGCCTGATCGCGGAAAAACTGCCTGCCGCCTGGGGCCAGCAGGTCATCGTCAACAACCGTCCCGGCGCGGGCACGACCGTGGCGGCCGAGGCCGTGGCGCGTTCGCCCGGCGACGGCTACACCCTGTACATGACCACGGCCGCGCACACCATCAGCGCCAGCCTGTACAAGAAGCTCAACTACGACCCGCTGAAGGACTTCGCGCCGCTGACGCTCACCTCCACCATACCGCTGGTGCTGGTGACCACGCCGTCCTTGCCCGTCAATAGCCTGGCCGAACTTATCGCCTACGCCAAGGCCTCGCCGCAGGGCCTGAGCATGGCCTCCACCGGCAACGGCACGCCGCAGCACTTGACCGGCGAACTGTTCAAGGCCAAGGCCGGCCTGAAGCTGGTCCACGTGCCGTACCGCGGCGACGCGCCCATGCTGACCGACCTGATCGGCGGCCAGGTGCAGATGGCGTTCGTCACCCTGTCGGCCGCCTTGCCGCACATCCAGTCGGGCAAGCTCAAGGCGATCGCGCTGGCCCATCCGCGCCGGGTCGAGGCCATCGGACAGGTGCCCACCATGGCCGAGGCCGGCATGAAGAACTTTGAGGCCGCGACGTGGTTCGGGCTGTTCGCGCCGTCCAGCATGCCCGCCGACCTGCGCGAGAAAATCTACCGGGACGTCTCCAGGATCGTGGCCACGCCCGAAATGACCCGCAAGCTGCAGGACATGGGCGGTGACGTCAACAACAGTTCTCCGCAGCAGTTCCAGGCCTTCATCAACGACGAGGCGCAGCGCTGGGCCGAAGGCGTGAAGCTCTCGGGCGCGCGCATCGACTGACCGGCCACACCGACGGAGAACGCAAAACATGAGCAATCAAGAGCAAGCATTGCTGGCGCGCTGCGCCGCCATCGCAACCAGCACCTGGTCCGACGCCATGGACACGCTGGGCATCGCCGGCGTGGTGCAGGGCATCCCGCGCCGCGGCGGACAGGGCCGCATGGCCGGCTTTGCCGTCACTGCGCGCCACGTCTGGGGCGGGCTGGGCGATTTCGACCGCGCCGACTTCGCGGTGGGGCGCCTGGTCGCCGCCACCGGCCCGGGACGGGTATTGATGGTGGATGCGGGCGGAACCTGCATTTCCACCTTCGGCGGCATCGCCTCGATGGCGGCGTCGCGGCGCGCGGCCACGGCCGTCGTCATCGACGGGGCCTGCCGCGATGTCGATGAAATCGCCGCCACCGGCCTGTGGCTGGCCAGCCGCCACGTCACGCCGCTGACCGGCAAGACGCGGCTGAAGCTGCAGGCCATGGGCGAGCCGGTGACCATAGGCGGCGTGCCCGTGGCCGAGGGCGATCTGGTGGTGGGCGACGACACCGGCCTGGTGGTGGTGCCGCGCGCGCGCCTGCAGGAGGTGCTGGCCGCGGCCGAAGAGGCGCTGGCCGTCGACGGGCGCGTGGAGCAGGGCATACGCGACGGCCTGTCGTTCGCCGAGGCCGCCGCGGCCGCCAACTACATTCCGGCCAGCGCGGGAGGCCCGGCGTGACTGCCCGCTACGACGTGGTGCAGGTGGCCTCGCTGGGCGAGGATTTCGACCGGCGGCTGGCGGCCCGGCACCGGGTCCTGCCGGCCTGGCGCGAGCCGCGGGGCCTGGCCGCGTTCGGCGCCGAACTGCAGGACCTGCCGGTGGCGGTGACCTCGGTGCGCCACGGTTTCACCCAGGCCATGTTCGACGCCTTGCCCGCGCTGCGGGCCGTGTGCAGCTGGGGCGTGGGCCACGACACGCTGGACCTGCGCGCCGCCGCCGCGCGCGGCATCGGCGTGAGCGTCACGCCCGACGTGCTGGACGACTGCGTGGCGGACCTGGCGTGGGCGCTGCTGCTGTCGGCGGCGCGCCGCACGGCCGCGGGCGATCGCTACGTCAAGAGCGGCCAGTGGCGGGCGCTGGGCCGGTTTCCGGAAACCACCAGGGTCTCGGGCAAGCGCCTGGGCATCCTGGGGCTGGGCCGCATCGGCTTGGCCGTCGCCCGGCGCGCGGCGGGATTCGACATGGAGGTGCGCTACCACAACCACAGCCCGCGGCCGCAGGCGCCGTACGGCTATGAGCCGTCGCTGGCGGAACTGGCGGCGTGGGCCGATTTCCTGGTGGTGGCTTGCGTGGGCGGCGCGCACACGCGGCACCTTGTCGACGCCAAGGTCATCCGCGCGCTGGGGCCGCAGGGCATCCTGGTCAACATCGCGCGCGGCAGCGTCGTGGATCAGGCCGCGCTGCTGGCCGCGCTGCGCGCGGGCGAACTGGGCGGGGCCGGCCTGGACGTGCTGGAACAGGAGCCCACCCCGGCGGCCGAGTTCGCCGGCATGGACCAGGTTGCGCTGATGCCGCACGTCGGCAGCGCGACGCGCGAGACCCGCGCCGCCATGGCCCAGCTGGTCCTGGACAACGTCACGGCCTTTATCGAGACCGGCAAGCTGCTCACGCCGGTGGCCGCCGCGGAGTTGCGGGCATGACGCGGTCCGCGCTGCTGGCGGCGCTGGCCGCCTGCCTGGGCGAGGCCCACGTGCTGACGGGCGCCGATGCCGGGCCCTATCTGACCGACTGGCGCAGGAACGTCACCGGCCGCGCCCTGGCCGTGCTGCGCCCGGCCAGCCGGGATGAAGTGGCGCAGTGCGTGCGCCTGTGCGCCGCCGCCGGCGTGGCGCTGGTGCCGCAAGGCGGCAACACCGGGCAGGTGGCGGCCGCCACGCCGGATGCGAGCGGAACGGCCGTGGTCCTGTCGCTGCTGCGCATGAGCCGCGTGCGCGCGCTGGACCTGGACAACGACACCATCACCGTCGAAGCGGGCTGCGTGCTGCAGGCGGTGCAGGAGGCGGCCCGCGGCGCCGGCCGGCTGTTTCCGCTGTCGCTGGGGGCGCAAGGCAGCTGTACCATCGGCGGCAACCTCGCCACCAACGCCGGCGGCACGCAGGTGCTGCGCTACGGCAACGCGCGCGAGCTCGCGCTGGGCCTGGAGGTCGTGACGCCGCAAGGCGAGATCTGGGACGGTCTGCGCGGCCTGCGCAAGGACAACACCGGCTACGACCTGCGCGATCTCTACATCGGCAGCGAAGGCACGCTGGGCGTCATCACCGCCGCGGTGCTCAAGCTCTATCCGCTGCCGCGCGCGCAGGGCACGGCGCTGGTCGCGCTGGACGGCCTGCCCCAGGCGCTGCAGCTGCTCCAGCGTGCGCGCGCCAGCCTGGGCGCGGGGCTGACCGCCTTCGAGGTGATGTCGACCGCCTGCCTGCGCGACGTGACGCGCGCTTTTCCGCAACAGCGCATGCCGTTCGCGGACCTGGCCGGCGATCGCTGGTGCGCGCTGCTGGAGCTTTCCGACAACCTGGAGCCGGCGCAGGCGCAGGAGCGGCTGGAAGCCGTGCTGTCGGCCGCGCTGGAGGCCGGCGAGGCCGTGGACGCCGCGGTCGCGGTGTCCGGCGCGCAAAGCGCCGCCTTCTGGCATCTGCGCGAAAGCATCACGCTGGCGCTGGCCCGGGCCGACGCCTGCGTAAAGCACGATATTTCGCTGCCGGCCTCGCGCATTCCGGCCTTCGTGCAGTCCACCGACCGGGCCCTGGCCCAGGCGTTTCCCGGCGTGGCCATGCGCGTATTCGGCCATCTGGGCGACGGCAATCTTCACTACAACCTGCTGCCGCCCGCGGGCGCGCGGCACGCGGACATCCAGGCGTTGGTGCATGACCGGGTGCATGCGGCGGGCGGCTCCATCAGCGCCGAACAGGGCATAGGCCAGCTGCGCGTGCACGACCTGCAACGCTACAAGAGCGAGGTCGAGCTGGCCCTGATGCGCCGGATCAAGTCCGCGCTGGACCCGCAGGGGCTGATGAACCCGGGAAAGATCCTGGCCGCCCGGCCCTGACCACCGACTACCGATAACAACCAGGAGACAGCATGTTCTTTTCACGCAAGATCGTCGCGCGCGCAGCGCTTTCCATCGCCGGCCTGTGCGCCGCCGTGCCCGCCTGGGCCTGGCCCGACCGGCCGATCGAACTCGTCGTCGGGTTCGCGCCCGGCGGCGGCACGGATCTGACGGCCCGCGCGCTGGCCGTCTTCCTCGAAAAGGAGCTGGGCGCCACCGTGGTGGTGCAGAACAAGCCGGGCGCCTCCAGCGCCATCGCGCTGGCCTACGTGGCGCGGGCCAAGCCCGACGGGTACACGCTGGCCATGACCAACATGCCCGGGCTGGTGTCGCTGCCGATCGAGCGCAAGCCGGGCTTTGGCGGCGACGACTTCACCTATCTGGCCAATCTGGTGCGCGACCCCAGCGCCTTCAGCGTGGCCAGCGACAGCCCGTACCAGACGCTGGACGCGCTGATCGCGGCGGCCCGGGAAAAGCCGGGCTCCATCAGCTATGGCTCCACCGGCGTGGGCACGGACGACCATCTGGCCCTGGTGCTGTTCCAGGCGGCCACGGGAACCCGGCTGAACCACGTGCCCTACAACGGCGCCGGACCGCTGCGCAGCGCCGTGCTGGGCGGCCATACCGTCATCGGCGGACTGAACCTGGGCGAAGTCATGCCCTACCACGGCAAGAACATGCGGGTGCTGGCGCAGGCCAGCGAAAAGCGCTCGGCGCTGGGGCCGGACGTGCCCACCTTCAAGGAGCAGGGCGTGGATCTGGTGTTCGCCTCGGAGCGCGGCATCGTCGCGCCCAAGGGGCTGCCGGCAGAGGTGTCGGACAAACTGCGCAAGGCGCTGGGCAAGGTCGCCGCCGATCCGGCGTTCCAGGCCCAGATGAAGCAGCAGTTCACCGAAATGGACTACCTGGACGGGCCGCAATGGCAGGAGCGGCTCAAGGGCGACGACGCGCGCCTGCGGCAGATCTGGGCGCAGACGCCCTGGGTCGAATAACGGGCGCCTGGCCTGTCGCGGCCTATTCCAGCGGCAGCGTCAGCACGCCCTGGGGGGCCGGGCGCATCATGACGCGGCGGTACCAGGCCGACAGCGCCGGCGTGTCCGGGCGCTCGGCCGGCAGCGCCAGCCAGCGGTGCGCCGAGCACACCAGCGCGACGTCGCCCATCGTCAGGTGGCGGCCGACGATGAATTCGCGGCCGCGCAGCGCGCGGTCCAGGATCAGCGCGCGCTCGTTCGAGCGCTGCATCGATTTGTCGATGGCGGCGCGGTCGCGCTGTGCCTCGGGCGTGCGGATCAGGCCCAGGAAGGCCGGGCCCATCGCGGCCTGCCATTCGGTGGTCTGCCAGTCCATCCAGCGGTCGGCGTCGGCGCGCAGGCACGCGTCTTCCGGCCACAGCGAGCCCACGCCGTAGCGCGAAGCCAGATAGCGCACGATGGCGTTGGACTCCCACAGCACGAAGCCGCCGTCGTCGATCACCGGCACGGTGCGGTTGGGATTGAGCTCGGCGAATTCCGGCGTGCCGACCACGCCGAACTTGCCGCCGGCCTGCGTGAACGTATGCGGCAGCGCCAGCTCGCGCACCGCCAGCATGACTTTCTGAACGTTGACGGAACTCAGGCGTCCCCAGATCTTCAACATAACCAGTCCTTTGGGTGTCAGACGGGCGGCAACTGCCGCCGCGCAAAACCGCTGTCGCGCCCGAAGCGCGTCCAGTTGAAAGCAGGCCCCGGGTCCGTCTTGCGCCCGGGGGCGATGTGTTCGTGGCCCCGCACCGCGGCCAGCGGATGGCGCGCGCGCAGCGCGGGCATGAGCTTGCGCAGGGCCAGGTACTGCTCGTCGGCATAGGGCAGGGTGTCGGTGCCTTCCAGCTCGATGCCGATGGAAAAATCGTTGCAGCGCTCGCGTCCGGCGTGGCGCGACACGCCGGCGTGCCAGGCGCGTTCGTCGGTGGAGACGAACTGCACGATGCGGCCGTCGCGGCGGATGAAGAAGTGCGCCGACACGCGCAGCCCGCGCAGGCGTTCCAGCCAGGGATGCGAACCGTAGTCCAGCGTATTCAGGAACAGCCCCGCGACTTCAGGTCCGCCGAAGCGCCCGGGAGGCAGGCTGATGTTGTGCAGCACCAGCAGCGAAACCTGGACGCCCGCCGGCCGCGCGTCGCGGTTGGGCGAGGGCGAAAGCGAAACACCGGGGGCCGGCGCCAGCCAGCCATGACGATCCAGA
Organism: Achromobacter sp. SX5; assembly: GCF_056711425.1. Classification (NCBI taxonomy): domain Bacteria; kingdom Pseudomonadati; phylum Pseudomonadota; class Betaproteobacteria; order Burkholderiales; family Alcaligenaceae; genus Achromobacter; species Achromobacter sp. SX5. The sequence continues at coordinate 650,250 of NZ_CM160041.1, forward strand.
AGCAAGGCCATGGGAACAAAGCATGTCGATGGAATCAACATGCATTATGCCTTCCTCAATGCCGGCGCGCGCCCAGCCTCGCGTGTTCGGCGTTGCACCAGGTCTGCCCGTTCTGCAGCAGGGCCTCGGAACGCGGCAGATGGATGCCGCAATGGGCGCAGCGCACCATGGACTCCACAGACTTGGGTTGCGGCCTTGCGCCGGCCGCGCGGCCCTGCGCGCCTGACTGCCTGGCCGCCGCCATGCGGCCGGCGATGCGGGCGACGAACAGCACCACGATGACCAGAAAAATCCAGAACAGCAGCTTGCCCACGTCAACCTCGGTGCAAAATCATTTCCAGCACGAACCGGCTGCCGGTGTAGGCCAGAATCAGGAAACCAAAACCCGTCAGCGTCCAGCGCAGCGCGACGCGGCCGCGCCAGCCCCAGACGTGGCGGCCCGCCAGCAGCACGCCGAAGGTCACCCACGACAGCAGCGTGAAGACGGTCTTGTGGTCGAACGGCAGGATCTGTCCGGTCAGCTTCATGGAGGCCACCGAACCCGTGCCCACGGCCAGGGTCAGCACCACGAAACCGATCCAGATGATGCGGAAAAGAAGTTGCTCCTGCACCAGCAGCGGCGGCTGGGAGTCCAGCACCCGGCCCACGATGCTGCGCTCGGCCGGCGCGTCCAGCGGACGGTGCAGGTGGCGGTCCAGCAGCGCCATCATCATGGCGTGCAGGGCGGCGATGGTGATCAGGCCGTAGGCCGCCAGCGCAATCAGCAGATGCACGCGCAGCCACGCGTCGTCGGCATGGGGCACGAACTGCCCCTGGGGGAAGGCGGCGGCCAGGCCGCTGGCCAGCGTCGCGGCCGGCAGCAGCAGCAATTGCAGCCCGTCTATGCGCACCAGCAGGCTTTCCAGCCAGAACACCACCATGCCCAGCCAGATGGCGGCCGACAGCGCCAGCGCCCAGCCGATGAACAGGTGCTGGGCGCCCAGCATCGATTGTTGCAGCCCGATTCCATGGAGGACCAGGGCTCCCAGCAGGCACAGACGGGCGACCTTGCCCGTCTGCTCGACGCCGCCGGCGCCGGCCAGGCGGGCCCAGAGCGACACCCCGAGCACCGCGTACGCCAGGGCAGCCGCCGTGTGAAATACAATGCCTAGTGACATAGAAACCGTTGTCTGGATGGGGCTACGGAATGCGGGAGCCTAAGCATGCTACCTTGCATGCCGCCCGAAGGCGCGCAATTGGCGCCCGCAAGCCACCGTTCAATCGACTAGTTTAAGCGGAAACGCCTCTCATGCTCGATAACCTAACTCAACGCCTATCGCGCGTCGTCAAGACGCTGCGCGGCGAAGCCCGCCTGACAGAGGCCAACACCCAGGAAATGCTGCGCGAAGTGCGCATGGCGCTGCTGGAGGCCGACGTGGCGCTGCCCGTCGTGCGCGAGTTCGTCGCGCGGGTCAAGGAAAAGGCGCTGGGCGAAGAAGTCGCCGGCAGCCTCAGCCCCGGCCAGGCCCTGGTGGGCGTGGTCCACAAGGAGCTGACCGCCCTGATGGGCGGCGACCTGGGCGCGGACTCCGGCGAGCTGTCCCTGGCGGTCCAGCCGCCCGCGGTCATCCTGATGGCCGGCCTGCAGGGCGCGGGCAAGACCACCACCACCGGCAAGCTGGCGCGCTGGCTCACCGAAGGCCAGCACACCCAGCATGGCCGCAAGACCGGCAAGAAGAAAGTGCTGGTGGTGTCCGCCGACGTCTACCGTCCGGCGGCTATCGACCAGTTGAAGAGCGTGGCGGCGCAGGTGGGCGTGGACTTCCTGCCGTCCGATCCCAGCCAGAAGCCCGAGGACATCGCCCGCAACGCGGTCGACCACGCGCGCCGTCATCACTACGACGTGCTGATCCTGGACACGGCCGGTCGCCTGGGCATCGACGAGGCCATGATGCGCGAAATCCGCGCGCTGCATGACCTGGTCAAGCCGGTGGAAACGCTGTTCGTGGTGGACGCCATGCAGGGCCAGGACGCGGTCAACACCGCGCGCGCCTTCGCCGAGGCGCTGCCGCTGACCGGCGTGGTGCTGACCAAGCTCGACGGCGACGCCCGCGGCGGCGCCGCCCTGTCGGTGCGCCACGTCACCGGCAAGCCGCTGAAGTTCGTCGGCGTCTCGGAAAAGCTGGACGGCCTGGAGCCGTTCCACCCCGAGCGCATGGCGCAGCGCGTGCTGGGCATGGGCGACATCGTGTCGCTAGTCGAGCAGGCCCAGAAGAACATCGACATCGCCGAAGCGCAGAAGCTGGCCGCCAAGATCAAGTCGGGCAACAAGTTCGACCTGAACGACTTCCGCGATCAGCTCGGCCAGGTCAAGAAGCTGGGCGACATGGGTTCGCTTCTGGAAAAGCTGCCGGCCCAGTTCCAGCAGGCCGCCGGCCAGCTGCAGGGCGGCCAGGCTGAAAAGCAGCTGCGCCGCACCGAAGGCATCCTCAATGCCATGACCCCGGCCGAACGCGCCAAGCCCGAGCTCATCAAGGCCTCGCGCAAGCGCCGCATCGCCGCCGGCTCCGGCGTGCCGGTGCAGGAAGTCAACCGCCTGCTGGCGCAGTTCGACCAGATGCAGGGCATGATGAAGCAGATGAAGAAGGGCGGCATGGCCAAGATGATGCGCGCCATGGGCGGCATGAAGGGGCTGGGCCGCTTCGGCATGAAGTAGGATGGGTGCAGCGCGAGAGTTCTTGAGCAAGAACTCAAGTATCCAGCGCGCGTAACCCATCAGGCGGCGCCAGCCGCCGGGTTTCTTGGCAAGAGGCCAACAACAGCATTCGACGAAAAGCGGCGGCTGGCGCCGCCTGATGGGTTACGCGCGTTCGCCAACGTTCTTTTTGCCAAGAATTTCTCGCGCTGCACCCATCCTACGATCCCCGACTGTTCCAGTAATCCCCGCCACGCCGCCCAACCAAAAAAATGGCCAGACATTGCATCTGGCCAAGTAATCGCGGTCAGCAGGGGGCGCTGCCGCGATGCAAGCCGGAAAGCGCATGGGTGCCTTCCGGCTTGTTCCTTTTCCGTTTACCTCAAGCCAGCGGCGGGATGCGCAGCACCTGGCCGGGATAGATCTTGTCGGGGCTGGTCAGCATCGGCTTGTTGGCCTCGAAGATCAGCGTGTTCTTGGCGCCCTGGCCCTTGCCGTATTGCGCTTCCGCGATCTTCCACAGGTTGTCGCCCTTCTGCACCGTGTACATCTTGGCTTCGGGCGTGGCCTGCTGCACCTTCAACTGGTTGTCCACCTGCGCGACGCCTACGGTGTTGCCCAGGGCCAGCGCGATTTTCTCGGCCTCTTCCGTGCTCAGGGCCTCGCCCGCCACGGTGACCTTGTCACCATCGACCGAGATCTGCAGGCCATCGGCGTTCAGCCCGTGTTTATCGAGCTCTTTCTTCAATTCGTCCGCCGTTGCGGCCTTGGCCTCGCTGGCGCCGAAAAGCTTTTCCCCGACGTCCTTGATGAAATTGAGCAGACCCATAGTGTTTCCTTTATGTGTGTTGCGTTGAGAAAACAAAATGCCAGGGACGATTATTACTCGCAGATCCAGGATGGGAGAGGGGTTAACGTGTAACAGGTTGCTAGCCTCTTGCCAGACTACGCAAGAATGCCCGCCACTTTGCAGGGAATGCGTCGGCGCGGACCTAAACCGGGTCCGACGGCAGGCGTAGACATGACAAGGGCCGCTGTCGCGCGGCCCTTGTCATTGCCTTGTCACAGGCGGGAGGGGACGGCGGCGCTTCAGCCGCCGCCCACGGCCACCACGATCTCGATCTGGTCGCCGTCGGACAGCGCGGTCTGCGCGTGCTGGCTCTTGGGCACGATCTCGCCGTTGCGCTCCACCGCCACGCGCTTGCCGGCGTAGCCCAGGGTCTCGAGCAATTCGATCACGGTGGTGTCCAGCGGGAACTCGCGGGCGTCTCCGTTCAGGGTGATGTGCATGCAGGTCTCCTTCAGTTGGCTATCGCGCGTAGGCGTCGGTGGCGGCGAGCAGGCGCGCCAGCGTGCCGGGTTCATCGAAGGCATGGCCCGCGTCCGGGACCAGGTGGAATTCCGCCTCGGGCCAGGCGCGGTGCAGGTCCCAGGCGGTGCGGGCGGGCGTGCAGACGTCGTAGCGGCCCTGGACGATGGTGCCGGGGATGCTGCGCAGCTTGTGGGCGTCGCGGATCAGCTGGCCTTCTTCCATGAAGCCGCCGTTCACGAAATAGTGGTTCTCGATGCGCGCAAACGCCAGCGCCGCGCGGTCGGCGGCATGGCTTTGCTGGTGGCGCGGGCTGGGCAGCAGCGTGATGGTGCTGTCCTCCCACTTGCTCCAGGCCTTCGCGGCGCGCAGCTGCTCGGCCGGATCGTCGCCCGTCAGGCGCTTGTGATAGGCCGCCACCAGGTCGCCGCGCTCGCTCTCCGGAATCGGCGCCAGGTATTCCTCCCAGCGGTCGGGAAACAGCCACGACGCGCCTTCCTGGTAGAACCATTGGATCTCGGCGAGGCGCAGCCCGAAGATCCCGCGCAGCACCAGCTCGCTGACGTGCGGCACGTGCGTCTCGGCATAGGCCAGCGCCAGCGTCGAACCCCAGGACCCGCCGAACACCAGCCACTTGTCCGCGCCCATCACCTCGGTGCGCAGGCGCTCGATGTCCGAGACCAGATGCCAGGTGGTGTTGTTCTCCAGGCTGGCGTGCGGCTGCGAACGGCCGCAGCCGCGCTGGTCGAACAGCAGCACGTTGTAGCGCTGCGGGTCGAACAGCTGGCGGTGCACGGGCGAGCAGCCGCTGCCGGGGCCGCCGTGCAGGAACACGGCGGGCTTGCCCTGCGGATTGCCGCAAAGCTCCCAATAGATCTGGTGGCCGTCGCCGGTGTCCAGCGTGCCTTGGCGGTAGGGTTCGATCGGCGGATAAAGCATCAGGCGACTCGCTTGAAGATCAGGTCCCAGACGCCATGGCCCAGCCGCAGGCCGCGCGTCTCGAATTTGGTCAGGGGGCGGTAATCGGGGCGCGGCGCGTAGCCGTCCACGGTATTGGCAAGCAGCGGCTCGTTGCTCAGCACTTCCAGCATCTGCACCGCGTAGTCTTCCCAGTCCGTCGCGCAGTGAATGTAGCCGCCCGGCGCGATGCGGCTGGCCAGCAGCGACACGAACGGCGGCTGCAGCAGCCGGCGCTTGTGGTGCCGCTTCTTCGGCCACGGATCGGGGAAGTACACGTGCACGCCGGCCAGCGAATCGGGCGCGATCATGTCGCGCACCACTTCCACCGCGTCGTGCTGGATGATGCGCAGGTTCTGGATGCTGGAGTCTTCGATACGGCGCAGCAGCGAGCCGACGCCGGCGTTGAAAACCTCCACGCCCAGGAAATTGTCGTCCGGGCGGGCCAGGGCGATCTTCTCGGTGGTCTCGCCCATCCCGAAGCCGATCTCCAGCACCGTCGGCGCCTCGCGGCCGAACGCGGCCGCCGGGTCCAGCCGGCGCGGCGCATAGGGGATGGACCACTGGCCCATCAGGCGCTCCAGCGCCGCCTGCTGGCCCTGCGTGATATGGCCGCGGCGATGCACGAAACTGCGGATGTGGGTGGCGCCCGGGCTGTTGGGCGCGCGCGCGGCGCTGGCCAGCGCGGCCTGTGTTTCGGGCGACATGGAAGAGGACGCCTCCGGCGGCGCGGGAGGGTTTTCGGGGGTGTTCGCGGGGGTGTTCATGTTCATAGCCCGAATTGTAGTGGCAGGCCCGCCGCCCCGGCGTCGTCCGGATGCACTAAATTAGGGACATGTTTTAAGCGGGATTCCCGGCCCCGGCCAGACGGCCCGCCGAAAGGGCATCAACCCGCGCTATAATCGCGCCTCTGCCCAGGTGTTGCGCCGGGGCACGACACCCAAGGCGGGTGTAGTTCAATGGTAGAACGGCGGCTTCCCAAGCCTCAAGCGTGGGTTCGATTCCCATCACCCGCTCCAATTTCTTTCGATGCCAACCGGTTGCTTGAATAATTCCATAAATTCACGGAATTTCAGAATTTTTTCCGTGAGTTCTGGCCGATAGCCGTTGAAATTCGGCTCCCATCTTATCCAAAAAGCCTTTCGGCGGTGAAGCGATGTAGCGCTCAGCGTTCACCTTCATCGATGGGGCCATGCACTCTGCTTGATAACTTATCCCACTCCGCAGTTTGGGTCCAAGCTGTATCTCTGCCGCTGACTTGGGGGTGGAAAAGAATGAGGCTTGACCTCAGCCAAGCCTCAAGGTAGCCTTTACGGGCTAATCGGTCATAGCAGACCGGTCAGTGCGCTGCTTTTTTTATTATCAGCAACGCTGCAACCACCGCAATACATGCGATGGCGAGCGCTACACCACTCATAGTGGCCGCCTCCCTATCAAATGTGCCCCCGGGTTAGGGCGTTGGTTGAACCTGAAAGCCCCGTTGCCGCGGGGCTTTCGCCTTTTTTGGCTATGCCAAACAATATGTGGCAAAGCCTGTTTTCTTCACTCTTCCGTTTGCACGCAGCCTGCTTAGGGTCTTCGCCACCGAGTCCCTAGTGACTTCTATCGACGAGGACTCTTTTATCGCGTTGAAAACCTCTTCGACGGTTCTACCCTGATCTGGGGTCAACGTACGAATAATGGCATCCGTAATTGTTTTGTACTGTTGAGCTTCGGAGGTCTCAGGCCGGGTTGTCTGGGGAGGAGTTTCCCGAACCGAAATATTGGTGGATTGGTCGCTCTGCGCGGAGGCTAGATACTTTTCATAGCCGGTACTCTCCGAAACCAACTTGATGGTCTGTCGCAGAGCTTCAATCTGCTTACGGAGTTCGGTTGCGTCTCTTTCCATCGCAGCAAGAGCGTGCTCTTTTTGCTGGAGAAGCTTGCTAAGGTTGGCTTGGGGGTGGTTCATGTGTGAATCTTAGCATGGGCTTGTGGGATTTTGCGAATTTGTTGAGAGAAAAAAATCTCGATGCTCGGGTCTGCTGTATGGCAAGTTAGCTCACTTTCTATCCTCGGCCTGATTGTTTTGTACGGCGAGGGAGTGTCTGTGAGCGCATTTTTTGCGCAATGATTGGCTCCACTGAAAGAGAGTGGTCAGGCACGCTGGATGGGAACGCCTGGTGCTGATTGGCCGCCGAATTGTTAGAACCGACGCGCTCTTAGGGCTGAGGCTGTTGCGAAAGTTACCCCAATTGCATTAGTGGTCGCCCAGTCTGGCGAACAAAGTAATAGATACAGTAGTGTGTGAGTTCGGCAGAGCGTCAAGCCGACGTCGTCAAGCGACACGATCTATGACCGCCAGCCTGGTCGGTAGCGTTAAAGGTGAGCAAATGCTCATCTATTAGTATGAAACGGATCGCGTCGTCGACCATTCATAGTCTGAGCGCCTTGTCCAAAATATGAAGCGCGCTCGATGAACAAGCGAAGGCGTACTCCTGTCCTGGGCTTTAGTCACAGATTCACACGTTCTAGCTACGTAGTGTGGTTGAGAGGCAACCAACTAGAGTCTCAATACCCCCAATATTCGGGAAACAGAGTTCCAAATTTGATAATGATCCCTCGCTCGAAGGTAGCCGGACGCGACCGTTGACCGACCGCCCGCAGCGACCTCCGCAGGCCGCTTTTTCAGAGGAAAAACGGCTCACGGCAGCCGCTTTACGCCCGCGCGAATCCACTGGGATCCGCGCCCATTCCCCAGCCAACGGCATCCATTTCGGCGTGGTTTTGCGATTTGCGCCACATCCGGCTTGCACATAGACTGAATTACAAGAACAAGTCACCACGATGACGCCTGCGTCGATTCTTGACGGGCGTCGCGCATTTTTCATGCCTTCCACGACAGACCGTCCCCTACGCATCATCCATTCCGAGGCGGCCCTCGGCTTTGCTGGCCAGGAGCGCCGCATCCTCAAGGAGATGCGGGCCATGCGCGAGCGGGGCCACCGGGTGGAACTGATATGCCGGCCGGAAGCGAAGCTGGCCGCCGCGGCGAGCGAAGCGGGCATCAAGGTGCACAAGCTGCCCATGGGCGGCTTCATGAACCTGGTGCGCGGCGCGCCCAAGGTGCGCCGCATCCTGCGGGAAGGCCGCTTCGACATACTCAACACCCATAGCCGCATCGACACGCTGCTGGCCGGGCTGGGCGCGCGCCTGGCGGGCACGCCGCTGATCGTGCGCACCCGCCACCTGACCAACCGGGTCAATTCCATGCTGGCGTACACATGGGTGCCCCATCGCGTCAGCGCGGTGAGCAATTACGTGCGCGATTACCTGATCGAGCGCGGCGTGCCGGCCGGCAAGGTCGAGACGATTTATTCGCCCATCACGCTGCCGCCGGCCGGCATTCGTTCGACGCTGCGCGAAGAGCTGAACCTGCCGCCGGAGGCGATCGTGGTCTGTTGCGTGGCGATATTGCGCGCGACCAAGGGGCATCGCGAGCTGATCGAGGCGCTGCGCCCCTTGATGCAGGACAGGCCGCAGGTGCATCTGGTGCTGGTGGGCAACGGCTCGCCGCTGTTCGAGCAGTTGCAGGCGCTGATCGCGGAGATCGGGCTGGCGGACCGCATCCACATGCTGGGGTTCCGCCACGACGTACCCAATATCCTGGCCGGCAGCGACATCTTCGCGCTGGCGACGCAGAAGGAAGCTTCGGGCACCGTGTACGTCGAAGCCGCGGCGGCGGGGCTGCCGGTCATCGGGGTGGACGTGGGCGGCGTCAGCGAGATGGTGCGCGACGGCGAGACCGGCATACTGGTGCCTTCCGGGAACATCCCTGAATTGCGGGCGGCGCTGGAAACGCTGATCGACGACAGCCATCTGCGCGCCTGTATGGGCGCGGCCGGCACCCGCATGGCGCGGGTCGAAGGCAAGTTCTCGCTGGCCGGGCTGGCCGAGCGCACCGAGCAGGTGTACCGGACCTGGCTGGCCCAGGTCGGCGTCGGGGCCACGGGGTGATCCATGCTGCCGGAACCTGGTCCATCCGCCATGCTTGAAACCCCGGCCACGCCGCGCGTGGATCTGCAGGCGGCGCTCATGTCGGCGCCGGCCGCGCTGCCGGCCGTGCCCGCATCCGCATGGTCCTGTCCGGCGTTCGAGGTGCTGGACCTGACGCAGGTGACGCTGGTGGCCTCGGGCAGCGAGCGCGACGTCTATCTGCACCCTGGCGACAAGTCGCTGCTTATCAAGATCGTCAACCGCGCGCGCATCAACGAGCCCGGCCGCAAGCGCCCCTGGCACAAACGGCTGCACCGCGAAGACGCGCATCGCGTGTTCATCACCGAACTGGTCGAGTACATCGCCACCACCGTGCAGCAGCGGCTCAGGCAGGGAAATACGCTGATGGCGCGCATCGCCGGGCTGGTGCTGACGTCGCACGGGCTGGGCCTGGCGGTGGAGCGCATCGTCGATGCGCGCGGCGAGTCCGCGCCCACGCTCAAGCAGCTGGTGGCGGCGCAGGGATTCGGCCCCGAGCTGCAGGCGCGCCTGCGGACATTCTTCATGGACCTGATCGACGCGCACGTGATCTTCAACGACGTCAGCGCGCGCAATATCGTCGTGGGTTTCAACGCCAACGGGCGCGAGGGGCTGTACCTGGTCGACGGGTTCGGCCCCAAGCAGCTGCTGCCGCTGTATGCGTGGAGCAAGACGCTCAACAAGCGGCGCCTGCTGCGCAAGTATGCCGAGCTGAAAACCAAGCTTTCGTGACGCCGGCCCGGCGCGGCGACGCCGGACAACTCCTCTAGAACCCTTGCACGCCGGCGGCGATGGCCGTCGCGCGGGTTTTCCCTAGTCCAAAAAAAATTGACGCTCCAAATAGATGCGCTTAGCATCAACTCATCAGCATACTGATTAATTTTTGGAGCACCACGATGGCGTTGACTTTTGCCGCGAAACTCGCCGATATCGAAGAGGACGAGCCGCTCGCGATCCAACTGGGAGACCAGCACATCGCGCTGTACCTGCTCGATGGAAAGGTCTACGCGACCCACAACGTCTGCACCCATCAGTTCGCGCTGCTGAGCGACGGCTACATGGAGGACGGCTGCATCGAATGCCCGCTGCACCAGGGCAAGTTCGACATCCGCACCGGCGCGGCGGTCTGTGCGCCTGTCACCGAGCCGATCCGCACCTACCCGGTGCAGGTGGAAGGCGACTCGGTCATGGTCGACCTCTGAGCGGCGCAGCGATGGCGCAGACCTACCTCATCGTCGGCGCCGGCCAGGCGGGCGGCCGCGCGGCGGAAACGCTGCGAGCGCAGGGCTACACGGGACACGTGGTGCTGGTGGGCGACGAGTCCTGGCGGCCCTACGAGCGGCCGCCGCTGTCCAAGGACGTGCTGCTGTCGGCCGACGACGCTAACTGCTACCAGGGCTGGCTGCACAACGCCGACTTCTACGAGATGCCCAATCTGGAGCGCGTGCATGACGCGGTCGAGCGACTGGACACCGAAAACCGCATCGCGCATCTGAAGTCCGGGCGCACCATCCCCTACGCGAAATGCCTGCTGACGACGGGCGGGCGCTGTCGCCCGATGGCCTCGCTGCCGGCGTCGCCGAAAGTGGTGTCGCTGCGCACGCTGGACGACGCGATGCGGCTGCGCCAGCTGCTTGCCGGCGCGGAGTCGGTCGCCGTCATCGGCGGCGGCTTCCTGGGCCTGGAGTTCGCCGCCAGCGCGGTGGCGCGCGGGGTGCGCGCCACGGTGTACGAATCGGCGCCCCGGCTGCTGGCGCGCGCGTTGCCCGAGGCTTTCAGCGAGCGCCTGCTGGCAAAGCATCGGGCCATGGGCGTGGAGATCCTGCTGGGCGCGGGCCAGACCCGCGTGACGCAAAGCGGCCAGCAGGTGGAGATTGACGGCGCGGGCGGCCGGCGCGTTTACGACTTCTGCGTCGTCGCGGTCGGCCAGCTGCCCAATGAAGAACTGGCTAGCGCTTCAGGCATCGAGGTGCGCAACGGCATCGTGGTCGACGAATACTGCCGCACCAGCGCGCCCGACGTGTACGCCGCGGGCGATTGCGCCAACTTTCCGCTGGGCCTGGAGCGGCGCGCCACCCGGCTGGAGTCGTGGCAGAACGCCCAGGATCAGGCCAGCGTGGCGGCCAGGAACATGCTGGGCGAGGCGCTGCCTTACCAGCCCCTGCCGTGGTTCTGGACCGACCAGCACGACTGGAACATCCAGATGCTGGGGCTTTACGACGGCTCGGTGGAGCAGTGGGTGGAGCGGCCGGCGGCGCCGGACAAGACGCTGATGATCGGCCTGAAGGGCGGCGTGATCGTCTACGCGCTGGCGCTGAACCAGGGCGGCGAACTGCGGGCGCTCAAGCGCTTCGTCGAGCAGCGGCTCGCGGTCGACCCCGAGGCGCTGGCCGACATGGGCGTGAAGCTGCGCAAATTGGAACCGATACGTCATTGAATTTGGAGAGCGCGATTGTATTCCTGTGAAACTGTCATCGGCGCGGCTACGCCCGTCGCCAAGAACGCGGCGCTCGATGCGCTGGCATGGCCCGAGGAAGGCCTGCAGGCGGTGCCCGACTGGGTCTACACCAGCGAAGCCGTCTACGCCCGCGAGGTCGAGCGCATTTTCCACGGCAAGACCTGGAACTTCGTGGCGCTGGAGGCCGAAGTGCCCAACGCCGGCGACTACAAGCGGTCTTATGTGGGGCCGACGCCCGTGGTCGTCTCGCGCGCCGAGGACGGCTCCATCCACGTCTTCGAGAACCGCTGCGCGCACCGCGGCGCCGAGTTCTGCCGCAACAGCCGCGGCAACAACAAGGAGTTCGTCTGCCCCTACCACCAGTGGTCCTACGACCTGAAGGGCAATCTGCAGGGCATTCCGTTCAAGCGCGGCGTCAACAAGCTGGGCGGCATGCCCAAGGACTTCCGCAACGAGAACCACGGGCTACGCAAGCTGACCGTGACGACCCGCAACGGCGTGGTGTTCGCATCGTTCCAGCCGGACGTGGAGCCGCTGGAAGACTACCTGACGCCAGAAATCCTGAAGGACTTCGACGCGGTGTTCAGCGGCAAGAAGCTGAAGATCCTGGGCTTCTACAAGAACGAGCTGCCGTGCAACTGGAAGATGTACCACGAGAACCTCAAGGATCCGTACCACGCGACGTTGCTGCATTCGTTCCTGGTGGTGTTCGGGCTGCTGGTGGCCGGCAATCGCTCGGCGATGGTGGCCGACAGCAAGTACGGCATCCACGGCACCATGGCCTCGGCCAAGAGCGATTCGCTCTACGCCAGTGTGGACGAAGACAAGAAGAAGGAGATGCGCTCCTTCCATGAGGGCATGCGCCTGCAGGACGAGCGCTTCCTGGAGTTCGTCAAGGAGTTCGACTCCGAGTGGTCGGTGACCATGCAGACGATCTGGCCGAACCTTATCGTCCAGCGCGAAATGAACACGCTGGGCGTGCGCCACATCGTGCCCAATGGCCCGAACAGCATGATCATGCTGTGGACCATGTTCGGCTACGAGGACGATACCGAGGAAATGACGCGCCACCGGCTGCGCCAGGGCAATCTGATGGGGCCGTCGGGCTTCCTGGGCCTGGAGGACAACGAGGCGATGAAGTTCGTCCAGGAAGGGGTGCGGCGCTCGGTGACCGACCGCAGCATCCTGCGGCTCGACGGAGACAAGGTGGGATCGGCCGACAACCTGATCTCGGAATCCGCGATCCGCGCCATGTACAAACACTACCGCGAAGTGATGGGGTTCTGAGATGTTGCCGGGTTTTGAAAAACAAGAGGTCTCCTACGGTGCGGCCAAGGACGCCCGCGCGGCAGTGGAGGACTTCCATGCCGAATACTGCGCCGCGCTGGACGGCGGAGAGATAGAACGCTGGCCGGATTTCTTCACCGAGGATTGCCTGTACCGCGTGACCGAGTATGAAAACGCGGCCTGCGGGCTGCCGGTGGGCCTGGTCTATGCCGAAGGCAGGAACATGCTGCGCGACCGCGCCGTGGCCATCGCGCGCACGCAGATGTTCGCGCCGCGCCAGGTGCTGCACATGGTCTCCAACGTGCGGATTCTGAACGTCACCGAGACCGAGATCGTCAGCCAGAGCAATTACGTCCTGCTGCAGACGCTGGTCGAGGGCGCGACGACGCTGCACCAGGCCGGCCGCATCTACGACCGCTTCGACCGCCGGGGCAGGGGCCTGTTGCTCAAGGAACGGCAGGCGGTGTATGACACTGCGGTGATCGCAAACGATTTGGCCTATCCGGTATAGGGATGGCCCGGGGTACGACATGAGCAATAAAGAGGAAACCGAAGGTCCGGTCGAAGACGGCGGCGTCGGCGCCCGGGTGCGGCGACGCGAGGACGAACGCCATCTGCACGGCAAGGGCCGTTTCGTCGCGGACTACAAATTCCCCGACCTGCAGGAGGTTGCGTTCCTGCGCAGCCCGGTCGCCCATGCGCGGATCTCGCGCGTGGGCAAGCCGCAGGCCTGGGCCGACCGCGTGTTCGTCAGGGCCGACATGCCCGAGGCCGCCGACATCGTCGCCGACTCCAGCCTGCCGAGCTACAAGTCTTCGGCCCATCCGCCGCTGGCCAGCGGCAAGGTGCGCTTCGTGGGCGAACCGATAGCGATGTGCGTGGCTGCGACGCGCGCCGAGGCCGAGGACATCGCGGAAGAGGTCGAGCTGGACCTCGACGAGCTGCCCGCGTTCGCCAATGCCTACGCGGCCCGTGACCGCCAGGACGTGCGCGTACACGATCACTGGGACGACAACCTGTTCCTGGACCTGAAGGCGGACGTGGATTTCGAAGCTCACGCCGGCCGGGCCGCGGTGGTCGTCAAGCAGAAGGTGGACCTGGCCCGCCAGTGCATGGCGCCGATGGAAGGCAAGGCGGTGCTGGCCTACTGGGACCACCCGCAATCGCAGCTGGTCGTCATCACCTCCACGCAGGTGCCGCACATGATCCGCACGGTGCTGGCGCAGTGCCTGGGGATCGAGCAGGCCCAGGTCCGCGTCATTTCGCCGGACGTGGGCGGCGCGTTCGGCTACAAGTGCGTGCTGCAGCAGGAGGAGCTTTGCATCGCCTGGCTGGCGCTGCGCTTCAAGCGGCCCTTCCGCTTCATCGAAGACCGCCGCGAGCACCTGATCGCCGGCGCCAACACGCGCCAGCATCACTACGAACTCACGGCCTATGCGGACGAGACGGGCCGCCTGCTGGCCCTGGACGCCAACCTGCTGATCGACGGCGGCGCCTATTCCGCGTGGCCATTCACGATAGGGCTGGAGACCGGGCAGGCGCTGGGCAACCTGCCCGGGCCTTATGACTTCCATGGCTATCGCTGCCGCACCCAGTGCGCCGCCACCAACAAGCCGGGCTTTCTGCCGTACCGCGGCGTGGCCCGCACCGGCGTCTGTTTCGCCATCGAGCTGACCATGGACGCGATCGCGCGCGCCGTGGGCCGCGAGGCCTGGGAAGTGCGGCACGCCAACCTGGTCAAGGGCGCGGACATGCCGTACACCAACGTTGTCAAGAAGCACTACGACAGCGGCGATTTCCAGGAAAGCCTGCGCCGCGCGGTCGAACAGATCGACGTGGACAAGTGGCGCCGCCGGCAACAGGCTGGCGAGGCCGACGGCCGGCTGGTGGGCGTGGGCTTCGCCACGTTCACGGAGCAGTCGGCGCACGGCACGGCGGTGTTCGCGTCCTGGGGGCTGCCGGTGGTGCCGGGCTACGACCTCGCCACGGTGCGGGTCACGGCCGACGGCGGCCTGGAACTGCGGGCCGGCATCCATTCCCACGGGCAGGGCATGGAAACCACGCTGCCGCAGATCGCCCACGAAATCCTGGGCGTGCCCATCGCCAAGATCAAGCTGATCCACGGCGATACGGGGCTGACGCCGTACTCGACCGGCACCTACGCCTCGCGCAGCATCGTGATGGCCGGAGGCGCGGTGGCCGCCACCTGCAGGGAGCTGGTGCCGCGCATCGTGGCCATCGGCGCGCACCTGCTGGGCGGGCCCGAACAGGACGTGAAGTTCGAGCGCGGCCAGGTGGTCGGCCGGACCGGCAGCGTGGCGCTGGCAGACGTGGCCGCCGCCTGGTATCTGCGGCCCGAGAAACTGCCGGCGGGCGTGAACCTGGCCGGCCTGGAGGCCACGCAGGGCTTCAAGCCCAAGGTGGACACGGGCGCGTTCAGCTACGCCACCCACGCCGCGGCCGTGGCCGTGGACACGCAAACCGGCCACGTCGAAATCCTGGACTACGTGATCGTCGAGGACTGCGGCCGCATGATCAATCCGATGGTCGTCGAAGGGCAGACCATCGGCGGCACCGCGCAGGGAATCGGCACGGCCTTCTACGAGGAAAGCCTGTACGACGACAACGCGCAGCCGCTGACTTCGACGCTGGCCGACTATATGCTGCCCGGCCCCACCGAGCTGCCGGCGCTCAAGATCATCCACATGGAAACCCCTTCGCCCTACACGGAATTCGGCGCCAAGGGCGTGGGCGAGGGCGGCGCGATCGCGCCGCCGGCCGCGCTGTTCAACGCCGTGAACGACGCATTGCGCCCCTTGAAGGCGCAGGTCTCGGAAACCCCGCTCACCCCCAGGCGGCTGCTGGCGGCGATCGAGGCCGCCCGCGGCGGCGCCGAGTCGGCGGGCCGGGCAGCGCGCATCGCGGAGGCGGCATGAAGGCGGCGAAATTCGACTATCTCAGGTGCGCGACGCTGGAGCAGGCGCTGAGCGCGTTGCAGGACGGGGCCACGCCGGCCAAGCCGATCGCCGGAAGCCAGTCCATGGGCCCGATGCTGAACCTGCGCCTGGCGCGCCCCGGGCGCGTGGTGGACGTGTCGCGGCTGGATGCGCTGCGCACGGTCTCGGCCGACAAGCAAGGCATCCGGATCGGCGCGGCGGTGACGCACGCCGAGATCGAGGACGGCAGGCACGAGGCGTTGAGGCATGGCTATCTGCAATACGTGGCCGGCGGCATCGCGTACCGCGCGATCCGCAACCGCGGCACCATAGGCGGCAGCCTGGCCCACGCCGACCCGGCGGCCGACTGGCCGCTGGCACTGTCCGCGATAGACGCCAGGCTGGAACTGTCGCGGGCCGGCGCGACGCGCACCGTCAGGAACAGCGAGTTCATGCTGGGCGCGTTCACCACGCTTTTGCAGGAGGGCGAGCTGATCACGGCGGTGCTGCTGCCGCCGCTCGGTCCGTCGATGCGCTGGGGCTATCACAAGCTCTGCCGGAAAACGGGAGAGTTCGCGCATGCAAGCGCGGCGGCCGCCTTCGATCCGGCCATCGGCCTGGCCAAGGTGGTGCTGGGCGCGCTGGACGGCCCGCCCCGGGTGCTGGAAGCCCTGGCGGTGGATATCGCGCGGCGCGGCGCGGCCGCGGCCAGCGCCCAGGCTCTGGAAGAGGCGGTGGCGCAGGCCATGCCGGGCGCCGACGCGATAGACCGTTCGATGCACCTTGCCGCCTTGCAGCGCTGCCTGCGGCAGGCGCTTGGAACCGCCCTGGAAGAATAGGTGAAGCAGATGTCAGCAATCCAAATGACCATTAACGGGCGGTCCGTGCAGGGCTGCCCCGAACCGCGCGTGCACCTGGGCGATTTCCTGCGCGAGAGCCAGAACCTGACCGGCACGCACCTGGGCTGCGAACACGGCGTCTGCGGCGCCTGTACCGTGCTGGTGGACGGCGCGCCGGTGCGCTCGTGCATCACGTTCGCCGTGGCCTGCGACCAGCAGAGCGTCACCACCATAGAGGGGTTCGACGAAGACGAGCTGATGCGGCGGCTGCGTCATTCGTTTTCCGTCCATCACGGGCTGCAATGCGGCTATTGCACGCCCGGCATGCTCATCACGGCCCGCGATATCGTGCTGCGCCATCCGGATGCCGACGAGGCCCGCATCCGCCTGGAGCTTTCCGGCAATCTGTGCCGCTGCACCGGCTACATGGGGATCGTCGCCGCGATCCAGGCGGTCATCGCCGATCTGAAAGTTCATCCTCTCGCCGCGGACGCGGGCGTTTCCCGCGCATCCGCGCAGCCGGCTTGCGCGGCCGCGCCCCAGGGCGCGTTCGAGACGTTCACCGCCGAACGCGGAGAGCAGCAGGCCATCGCCTCGTCGCCAGCGGCCGTGGCCGCCGCCGACGAACCGGCCGAGGCGAAGCGCAAGGGCTGGACGGCGATCGACGACAGCTTCGTCGTGCCGTTTCCCCTCGAACGCGTCTGGGCCTTCATGGAGGACCTGCCTTCCGTGACCGCCTGCCTGCCGGGCGCCGAACTCACCGAGCACACGGGCGATACCGTGAAGGGAAAAATCGCCATCAAGTTCGGTCCGATGTCGGCCAATTTCGCCGGCGCCGCGCGTCTGGAGCGCGACGCCGCCCGGCACCGGGCGGTGATGCGCGGCGCGGGGCAGGACAACATCAGCCGCTCGCGCGCCAACGGCGACGTGACGTACTCGCTGACCAGCGAGGCCGGCGGCGCCCAGACGCGCGTGGCGGTGACGCTGGAGTACATGTTGCAGGGACCGCTGGCGCAGTTCTCGCGCTCCGGTCTGGTCAAGGACTTCGTGCGCCGGATGATCGCCGACTTCGGCGCGCGCATCACGGCGCAGCTGGGCGGGCAGGCCGTGCCCGAGGCCGCCGCCTCCCGGTTCAACGCGGGCAGCCTGGTGTGGAGCGTGATCTGGAGCCGGATACGCAGGCTGTTCGGCAAAAAGGACTGAAGACAGAAGCAGGGGCGGCCTTCGGGCCAGCCCCTTTTACTGAACATTATCGTCAGTACGCTGATGATTAAAGGAGATTTCCACATGGCAGACCGAATCAGGAAGATCGCGCTGGAAGAACATTTCGCCACGCCGACGTTTCCCAACTACTCCAAGGCGTTCACGCAGCACATCGCGCCCGAGATCCTGCAGGACCTGGGGCGCAGGCTGGCCGATTTCGACGGGCAGCGGCTGGAAGAAATGGACCGCGCCGGCATCGATTACTGCGTGCTGTCGCAGACCGGCCCCAGCGTGCAGGGCGAACGCGAACCGGCCCTGGCGGCGGCCCGCGCCCGCGAAAGCAACGACTTCCTGGCCGAGCAGGTCGCGCGCCGTCCGTCGCGCTTTGGCGGCTTCGCCACGCTGGCCATGCATAGCCCCGAAGAGGCGGCCCGGGAGCTGACCCGCGCGGTGAAGGAACTGGGTTTCAAGGGCGCGCTGGTCAACGGCCATACGTTCGGCACGTACTACGACGATCCGGCCTACGACGAATTCTGGGCGACGCTGCAGGAACTGGACGTGCCGTTCTACCTGCATCCCATCGACGCCTACGCGCTGCCCAAGGTGTTGGACGGCCATCCCGAGCTGGCCGGCGCGACCTGGGGCTGGGGCGTGGAGACCGGCAGCCACGCGCTGCGGCTGCTGTTCGGCGGCGTGTTCGACCGCTATCCGGGCGTGAAGGTCATCGTCGGCCACATGGGCGAGGGCCTGCCGTTTCTGCGCTGGCGCTTCGACAGCCGCTTCGCCGTGTATTCGCACGGCGTGCGTCTGGAGTTGCCGCCTTCGGCGTACTTCGGCCGCAATCTGCTGATCACGACTTCGGGCGTGTGCTCGGCGCCGTCGCTGATCGGCGCCATCGGCGAGATGGGCCGCGAGGCCGTGATGTTTTCGGTCGACTACCCCTACGAGTCGACCCGGCTGGCCGCCAGCTTCATCGAAGAGGCGCCGCTGGACGAGGAAACCCGCGGCCTGGTCTGCCATGGCAACGCGGCGCGGCTGCTGAAGCTCTGACGCGCGTCACCCGAATTCCCTATCCCTTGGAGCAAGCAATGAACAAAACCTTCCGCATCGGCCAGATCGTGCCCAGTTCGAACACCACGATGGAAACCGAAATCCCCGCCATGCTGCAGGCCCGCCAGGCCATACGGCCGGAGCGCTTCACCTTTCACTCCAGCCGCATGCGCATGAAGAAAGTGGTAAAGGAAGAACTCGCCGCGATGGATGCGGAATCGGACCGCTGCGCCGTGGAGCTGAGCGACGCCCGCGTCGATGTGCTGGGCTACGCCTGCCTGGTCGCGATCATGGCGATGGGGCATGGATACCACCGCGTCTCGCAGGAGCGCCTGTCGGCCCACACCGCGGCCAACGGCGGGTCGGCGCCGGTCATCACCAGCGCCGGCGCGCTGGTCGATGGCCTCAAGGTCATCGGCGCCAGGCGCGTGGTGGTGGTGGCGCCGTACATGGTGCCGCTGACCGAGCTGGTGGTGGACTACATCCGCAACGAAGGCTTCGAGGTCATCGCCTACCGCGCGCTGGAGATCCCCGACAACCTGGAGGTTGGACGTCACGATCCGGCCCGGCTGCCGGACATCGTCAAGACGCTGCCCTACCAGGACGCCGACGCCATCGTGCTGTCGGCCTGCGTGCAGATGCCGTCGCTGCCGGCGATCGCCAAGGTCGAGGCGATGACGGGCAAGCCGGTCATCACCGCCGCGGTCGCGACCACCTATGCAATGCTGAAGACGCTGGACCTGGAACGCGTGGTGCCTGGCGCCGGCGCGCTGCTGTCCGGCGCGTACTGAGACGGGAGGAATACAGGCATGACGCAGCCATCCACTTTCCAGTACGGCGCCAACGTCGCCGCCAACGGCATCCGCCAGCACTACCTGCGCTACGGCGGCCAGGCCGTGGCCGGCAGGCATGATCCGGTCATCATCGTTCCCGGCATCACCAGCCCCGCCATCACCTGGGGCTTCGTCGGCGAGCGCTTCGGGCGGCATTTCGACACCTACGTCCTGGACGTCAGGGGCCGCGGCCTGTCCTCGGCCGGCGACGCGCTGGACTACAGCCTGGACGCGCAGGCCGCGGACCTGATCGCTTTCGCCCAGGCGCTCGGCCTGACGCGCTACAGCGTGGTCGGCCATTCCATGGGCGCGCGGATCGGCCTGCGGGCGGCCCGCCAGCGGCCGCCGGGCATGGCCAGGCTGGTGGCCGTGGACCCGCCGGTGTCCGGCCCGGGACGCCGCGCCTATCCCGCCCAGCTGCCCTGGTACGTCGATTCCATGGCCGAGGCCCGCCAGGGCATGGACGCGCAGGCCATGCGCAAGTACTGCGCGACCTGGACCGAGGAACAGCTGCGGCTGCGGGCCGAGTGGCTGCACACCTGCGACGAGCGCGCCGTGCGCGAGAGCTTCGACGGTTTTCACACGGACGACGTGCATGCCGACCTGCCGCTGCTCCAGCTGCCCGTGCGCCTGATCACGGCGGCGCGCGGCGACGTGGTCAAGGACGAGGACGTGGCCGAGATCGGCGAACTGGTCGCGGGCCTGCAGCACGAGCGGGTGGCCGATGCCGGCCACATGATCCCCTGGGACAACGAGGAGGGCTTTTACACGGCCTTCGGCGATTTCCTGGGCGCGCGCCTGGAGCCGGGCGCCGCGGACACGCACGAATCCAGCACGGGAGCGAAGACATGCCGGTAAGCGACTATCAAATGGTCGCGGCCTGGAAAGAGGTGCTGACGCTGTCGCGCCTGCAGGCCGGACAGACGGTCACCATCCTGACCAGCGCCAACACCCACCCGCAGACGCTGGCCACGGCGCTGATCGCGACCCAGTCTATGGGAGCCGTGGTGAACCGGCTCGATCTTCCGCCGGTCAACGGCGAGAAGGCGCTGAGCCGCGATTCGCTGGCCTACCTGGGCACCACCCCGCTGACCGGCAACCAGGCCGCGATCGCGGCGCTCAAGGCCAGCGACCTGGTGCTGGACCTGATGACGTTGCTGTTCTCGCCCGAGCAGCTGGAAATCCTGCAGACGGGCACCAAGATCCTGCTGGCGGTGGAGCCGCCGGAGGTGCTGACCCGGCTGGTGCCGACGCTGCGCGACAAGGAGCGCGTCGTCGCCGCCCAGCAGCGCATCGGCGCGGCCCGGACCATGCGCGTGTTGTCGGCGGCCGGCACGGACTTCCATTGTCCGCTTGGTGAGTTCGCGCCGATCGCGGAGTACGGCTTCGTCGACGAGCCGGGCCGCTGGGACCACTGGCCCAGCGGCTTCGCGCTGACCTTTCCCAACGACGGCCAGGCGCACGGCCGCATCGTCATCGACCGCGGCGACATACTGCTGCCGCAGAAGTGCTACGTGTCCGACCGCATCGAACTGACGGTGGAGGGCGGTTATGCGACCGGTATTTCCGGCGGCATCGACGCGCAGCTGCTGTCCGAGTACATGGGCACGTTCCAGGACCCCGAGGCTTACGCAATCTCCCACATCGGCTGGGGGCTGCAGCCGCGCGCGCACTGGTCGACGCTGGGCCTGTACGACCGCGAGGCCACCATCGGCATGGACGCGCGCGCCTTCGAGGGCAATTTCCTGTTCTCGCTGGGTCCCAACAACGAGGCCGGCGGCAGCCGCACCACCACCTGCCACATCGACATTCCGCTGCGCAACTGCGACGTCTACCTGGATGACGAACCGGTGGTCAAGGGCGGCGTGGTCGTGCAACCGTAGAGAGACGCTCACCATGACAAACGACACTGAAGTCTACCGGCGCCAGAGCTTCGGCCAGACGCTGGCGCCGCAGGCCCCGGTGGGCCTGCTCATCATCGATTTCGTCAACAGCTTCGCAAACCCGGCGGTGTTCGGCGGCGGCAATATCGCCGAGGCGATCGCGAACACCGTGCCCGTGCTGGAGTTCGCCAGGCAGCGGCGCTGGCCGGTGGCGCACACCCGCATCGTGTTCGCCGACGACGACGCCGACCGGAACATCTTCACCGAGAAGGTGCCGGGCATGCTCACGCTCAAGGAAAACGGCAATGACAGCGCCATCGTGCCGGAGCTGACGCCGCTGGAGGGCGAGCTGGTGGTGCGCAAGACTGTGCCGTCGGCCTTCTTCGGCACCTCGCTGTTCGCCTGGCTGGCGCAGCGCGGCGTGCGCACGCTGGCCGTGGCGGGGGCGGTGACCAGCGGCTGCGTGCGAGCGTCGGTGGTCGATGCCATGCAGTACGGATTCCGGCCCTTCGTGCTGTCCGACTGCGTGGGCGACCGCGCCATCGGACCGCACGAGGCCAACCTCTTCGACATGGCGCAGAAGTACGCCGCCGTCATGCCGAAGGACGAGGCGCTGAAAGCGCTGGGCGCGCTGTAGCCGGACCTGCGCCGCCGCCTTTGACATACCGATGCAAGCGCCTGCGGGCCTCGCGAGAAATCGCCAGGCCCGTGGGGGCGTATTTCCGCAAAAACCCAGCCAGCGAGGCCGACCATGATGCGCGCCAACACCATTGCAGCAAGAGGTTCTATCGGGCGGAGTCAGTTCACCATTATCTTCGCGTCCTCGTTCGGCGCGCTGCTCGAATGGTATGACTTCTATGTTTATGCGGCGCTGGCCGCCGTGTTCAGCGTGCTGTTCTTTCCCAGCGGCAACGACACGGCGGCGTTCCTGGCCAGCCTGGCGACCTTCGGCGCGGGCTTTCTGGTGCGTCCCATCGGCGCGCTGTTCTTCGGCCGGCTGGGCGACCGGATCGGCAGAAAGTACACCTTCATGGCGACTATCGTGCTGATGGGCGTGGCCACGGTGGGGGTGGGCCTGCTGCCGCCGTACGCCGAGATCGGCATGCTGGCGCCGGTCATCCTGGTGCTGTTGCGGCTGCTGCAAGGGTTCGCGCTGGGCGGGGAAACCGGCGGCGCGGCGACCTACCTGGCCGAGCATTCGCCGCCGAAAAAGCGCGGCTTCTACACCAGTTCGCTGCAGACCACCGCGACGCTGGGCCTCTTGCTGTCCATCACCGTGGTGGGCGCGACCCGGGCGATGATGGACCTGCAGGCGTTTCAGGCCTGGGGCTGGCGCGTGCCGTTTTTGGTGTCGGCCGTGCTGCTGGTCGTATCCGTCTATCTGCGGACCAAGCTGTCCGAATCGCCCACCTTCCAGGCCATGAAGCACGAAGGCAAGCTGTCGCAGGCGCCGATCGGCGAGAGCTTCGGCAACTGGGGCAACCTGAGATACGTGCTCATCATGCTGTTCAGCACCGCCTCGGGCGTGGGCGTCATTTTCGGCACGGGGCACTTCTATGCCATGTATTTCCTGCAGAACACGCTCAGGGTGGACCCGGTCAGCGTGAACCTGTATCTGGCCCTCGCCCTGGTATGCGTGTTTCCGTTCTACGTGTTCTTCGGCTGGCTGTCCGACAGGATAGGCCGCAAGTGGATCATGCTGCTGGCCTGCGCGCTGCTTGCGCTGACCACGCAGCCGATCTTCCACCAGCTAACGCATTACGCGAATCCGAAGCTCGAAGCCTTCCAGCAGAATGCGCCCGTGACGGTCTACGCGGATAACTGCCACTTTTCCCTGTTCGCCGAGCCCAAGAGCGATTGCGACAGGATACGGACGTTCCTGTCCGGTTCGGGCGTGTCCTACGACCAGGGCGCGCCGCGGCCCGGCGAAAGCGCGCGGACCGTCATCGGCAGCATCGAGGTGGCGGGCAGCGACCGCGCCGAGCTGGAGCGGGCGCTGGCGGCCGCCGGCTGGCCGAAACAGGCGGACGCGGCGCTGGTCAACGGCCCCATGGTGGTGCTGCTGATGTGGGTGCTGCTGCTGTACCTGGCCATGGTCTACGGGCCGATGGCCGCGTTCATGGTCGAGCTGTTCCCGGCCAGGATACGGTACACCTCACTGTCGCTGCCGTTTCACCTGGGGTCCGGCTGGTTCGGCGGGATGCTGCCCTTCGTCGTGTCGGCCATGGCGGTGGCCCACGGCAACGTCTATTTCGGCCTGTGGTATCCGATCGTGGTGGCGGCCGTTTCCTTCATCGTCGGCGCGCTGTTCGTGCCGGAGACCTACAGGCGGGACATCACGCAATGAGGCGGCCGGCTCAGTCGAAATGCTTCAGCGCCGTCCGGCCGTACTGATTGTTGCCCTCGACCAGCTGCATCATCAGCCGGATGAAGGTGGCCTGTTCCTCGGCGTTCAGCGGGTCGAGAAACTTGACCTGCGACGCGCGCATGGCGCCGTACATCTCGTCCATGGTCTTGCGGCCGCGCGCGGTAATGCTCGCGATCTTGAGGCGGCCGTCGTGGGGGCTGGGCTTGCGCTTGACCAGGCCGCGCTCTTCGAGGCGGCGCAGGACGTCGGCCATGGTGGTGCGGTCCACGCCCACCTCGGCGCAGAGCGAAGTCTGGTCTATGCCGGGGTGCTCGCTCAGGGTGGTCAGCAGGCCGTACTGAACGGGCGTGATCGCGAAATCCTTGCAGCTTTCGAAAAACAGCGCGACGTGGATCTGATTGAGACGCCGGATCAGAAAGCCGGGACGCTGCCACAGATGTCCCGTCTCAATAGCGCCTTCGTCGCGGCTCTTTGCTTGCTCGGGTGCTGCCTTGGTCATCGTCTATTCCTGTACGCCATGCGGCGGTAGCCAAAGTTTATCTTTGTTGCATTCGGTTGTCATAAGCCCCATGAGCGCCGCGCCAGGCGGCGCGCTAGGGACAATCCCATTAGGGTCAATCACTAGTGCGTAGGAGTGCCAATCCAGGATAAAAACCTATCTGTCAGCGTACTGACGAAAATCAAGTTTTCCCAAGAATCGAATTGACGCCCTGAAATTCCTCAGGTTGTTTTCCCTCTCTCTTTGAAGTCGACGGATCCATGCAGGCCCGATCTAACGGACACCTTAACCCGCATATTTTGTCAGTGTACTGATAAATAGCAAGGAATCGCCTGTCTGGACCTTCTACAGCGCTTGGAGTCTATCAATGAGTTCGACCCCGATTCAGTCAGATGCCGCCTCGGGCGGGCAAATGATGTCAAGAAATGAAGTCAAGACGCTGATGCTGGCGTCGCTGGGCGGCGCCCTGGAATACTACGATTTCATCGTCGCGGTGTTCTTCACCACGCTGCTGGCCACGGTCTTCTTTCCGCCCGACACGCCCGCCTGGCTGGCGCAGCTTCAGGTCTTCTGCATCTTCGCCGCCGGCTACCTGGTGCGTCCCATCGGCGGCATTTTCTTCGCCCACTTCGGCGACCGCATCGGCCGCAAGAAGATGTTCGCGCTGAGCCTGTTCCTGATGGCCGCGCCCACGCTGCTCATCGGCCTGCTGCCCAGCTACGCCACGCTGGGGCTGGCCGCGCCGCTGCTGTTCCTGCTGTGCCGAATACTCCAGGGCCTGTCGGTCGGCGGCGAGGTTCCCGGCGCCTGGATCTTCTGTGCCGAACACGTGCAGAAGCACCGCGTCGGACTGGCCTGCGGCCTGCTGATGTCCGGCCTGTGCACCGGCATCCTGCTGGGCGCGCTGAGCGCGAAGTTCCTGGTCTCCAACCTCGACCCCGAAAGCCTGAAGTCCTGGGGCTGGCGCCTGCCTTTCATCGCCGGCGGCGTATTCGGCCTGATATCGGTGTACCTGCGCCGCTATCTGCACGAAACCCCGGTCTTCGAGGCGCTGCGCGAAAAGCGCGAGAAGGACGCCAAGCTGCCGCTGTCGGTGGTGATGACCAAGCACGGGCGCGCGGTCGTGCTGGGCCTGCTGGTCACCTGGGTGTTCTCGGGCATCTTCGTGCTGTATTTCCTGTTCACGCCGACCTATCTGCAATCCCAGTTCCAACTGCCGGCCAAGGAGGTGTTCACCAACAACTCCTGGTCGATCTTCGCGCTCATCCTGGGCAGTACGTTCGCCGGCTGGGCGGCCGACAAGATCGGCGGCGGCAAGGCCTACGCCATCGGCAGCATGGCCATGCTGGCGGTGTGCTCGGCCTTTTACTGGTCGCTGACGCGCAACAGCGACGCGGTCTGGCCGCTATACATCATCGGCGGCTTCCTGATCGGGACCATCACGCTGGGGCCGTACATTATCGTAAAGTCCTTTCCCGCCGAGGTCCGGTTCACCGGCTTCGCCGTCTCGTACAACGTGGCCTACGCGGTCTTCGGCGGCACCGCGCCGGCGGTGGCCTCGTTCCTGGTCGGCAAGCAGGGCCTGGTCATGGCGCCGGCCTGGTACATCGGCGCCCTGTGCGTGCTGGGCGTGGCGGTCGGCCTGGTCTGGAAATCGCCCAACCACGCCGATCCCGTCGTCGACCGGAAAGGGCTGGAAAACCTGAACCCGCAACGCGTTTGATGCTTGAGCCATCATGAATAGTGAAGACCTCGACGTTCTGGAACACTGCTGCCATTGGGTGGAGCAGGAATGGCACGTGTTGCTGGTGACCGTGGTGAAAACCTGGGGGTCTTCGCCGCGGCCCGAAGGCGCGATGCTCGCCATCCGCGCCGACGGCCGCGTGGTGGGGTCGGTGTCGGGCGGCTGTATCGAAGACGACCTGATCTACCAGGTCAAGCAGGCGGACTTCCGCCTGACGCGACCCAGGCTGGTCGAGTACGGCGTGTCGGCCGACGAGGCCCACCGCTTCGGCCTGCCCTGCGGCGGCACGATACGGCTGATGCTGGAGCCCTTGAACCGCTACAGCGGGATCGACCAGTTGCTGGCCGCGGTGAAGGAGCATCGCGTCGTGGCCCGGCATCTGAACATCGACACCGGGTTCGCCACGCTGGAGGACGCGCCGGCGGCGGCCGGCGTGGCGCTGCGGGGCCGCACGCTGACCACGGTGCACGGCCCGCGCCACCGGATGCTGGTCATCGGCGCGGGGCAGCTCTCCAGCTACCTGTGCCGCATCGCGCTGGGCCTGGATTACCAGGTGACCGTGTGCGATCCGCGCAGCGACTATGCCGACCACTGGGACGTGCCCGGCGTGCGCCTGACGCGTGACATGCCGGACGACGTGGTCATCCAGATGAAGCTGGACGCGCGCTGCGCGGTCGTCACGCTGACCCACGATCCCAAGCTGGACGATCTGGCGCTGATGGAGGCGCTGCGCACGCCCGCGTTCTACGTCGGCGCCATCGGGTCCAGGAAGAACAACGCCGCCCGCAGGCAGCGCCTGCTGGAGTTCGACCTGACGGAGCAGGACGTGGCCCGCCTGCACGGACCGGCCGGGCTTTATATCGGCAGCAAGACGCCGCCGGAAATCGCCTTGTCCATCCTGGCCGAGATCACGGCCATCAGGAACGGCGTACAAGCTGGTCAGGTGCTGGCGGTGGAGCAGGGCAAGAACGGGCAGGCGGGCGAGTTCCTGCCGGCCAGCTGTACGGTCTAGTTCGCGCCGATGCGCCGCGCGCGTCCGGCACGGGCGCCGATCAGCGCGGCCAGCAGCGCCAGCGCCGTGCACAAGGCCAGCGGCACGCGCCAGCCGCCGAGCGCGTCGTGCAGCGCGCCCATGGCCATGGGGCCGGCGGCGGCCAGCAGATAGCCGATGCATTGCGCCATGCCGGACAGCGCGGCGGCCTGATGCGCGTTCGCCGTGCGCAGGCCGATGAAGGCCAGGCCCAGTATCATCCCCGCGCCGGTCCCCACGCCGAACAGGATCGACCACAGCAGCGCCAGCTGCGGCGCCCACGCCAGCCCGGCCAGGGCGATGGCCGAGCACAGCGCCACCGTCGCCGCGGCTGCGCGCTGGTCCTGCATGCGGCGCACGATGGGACCGAGCAGCAGGCCCGGCACGGCGGTCGCCAGTTGCAGCACCCCATGCAGAAAGCCGGCCCGGGTCGCGGACATGCCGCTGTCGGTGAGCATCGTCGGCAGCCAGCCGATCGCCACGTAATAGATGGTCGAGTTCAGGCCCAGGAAACCGGTGACCTGCCAGGCGAGCGCGCTGCGCCAGACCGGCTCGCCCTTGGGGGCCGCCGCGGCGCCGGCCGCCGGCCGCGTCTGGCTGCCCAGCTGCGGCGCCCATGCGGCCAGTGCGGCCGCGGGCAGCACCAGAAAGCCCAGCAGGGCGGCATGCCAGCCCCAGGCCTGCGCCAGCGGCGCCATGGCGGCCGAGCCCAGCGTCGCCGCCACGCCCATCGCCAGGGCGTAGGCACCGGTGACGGCGGTGACGTTGTGGGGGAAGTCGCGTTTCACCAGGCTGGGCAGCAGCACATTGCCCACGGCGATGCCCATGCCGATGATCCAGGTGCCCAGATACAGGCACCAGTACGACCCCGCGGAACGGATCGCGATACCGGCGGCGATTGCCGCCATGGCGCCGAACAGCGCGCGCTCCAGGCCCCAGGCGCGCGCGAACCAGGCGCTGAATGGCGACAGCAGGGCGAAGGCCAGCAAGGGCAGCGTGGTGAGCGCGCCGGCGGCCGTGGTGCCCAGCGCCAGGTCGCTGCGGATCGCGCCCAGCAGCGGCGGCAGGCCGGTGATGGGCGCGCGGAGATTGGCGGCGATCAGAAGAATGCCGACGAGCAGCAGGGTGCAGGTGCCTGCCCGCCGTTGCGTCAAAGTGGTCATGGGTCTCTCGGTAAATCTTAGGGGATTCCCTAATCTACGCGCTCTGCGCGTGATGTAATACCGAAGCAATGACAATGAATCTCTAAATCATGACAAGCTGCGCGCCTTTGAACCAGACGCTGTTCCAGTACGACCCGGACGCCAGCGACCGGCCGGCCACCGCCTTGCGCGTCGAGGTCGAGCAGAACGATGCCGAGCAGCCCGTGCACACGCACCGCAAGGGGCAGCTCGTCATGGCGCTGCACGGCGGGGTGACCTGCGAAGTGCCGCGCGCCTTGTGGATGGTGCCGCCGCACCACGCGGTATGGATACCCGGCGGCATGCCGCATAGCAATCGCGCTACCGGCAACGCCCGCATTTATTTCCTCTTCATCGAACCGCAGGCCGCGCCGATGCCGGACCAGTGCTGCACCGTGGCGATTTCCCCGCTGCTGCGGGAGATGATCACGTATCTCTCCGAACAGGACCCCGGCTATCCAATGGACGGGCCCACCGCGCGGCTGGTCTCTGTGCTGCTCGATCAACTTTGCGCCGCGCCCCTGGCGCAGCTGCACCTGCCCATCTCGCCGCATCCGAAGATCCGGCGCATCGCGGACGCGCTGGCCGCCGACCCGTCGGACCGCAGCACGCTGGCCGCATGGGGCGACCGGCTGGCCATGAGCGACCGCACGCTGGCGCGTCTGGTGCGGCGCGAGACCGGGCTGACCTTCGGGCGCTGGCGCCAGCAGTTGCACCTGATCGTCGCGCTGCGGCAGCTGGCCGCCGGCGCGAGCGTACAGCGCGTGGCCGGCAACCTGGGCTATGACTCGGTGACGGCGTTCATCACGATGTTCAAGAAGGCGCTGGGCCAGCCTCCGGCGCAGTACTTCTCGGCGCTGCGCTGAACGCGAGGGCGGCTCACGCCGCGTTCAGGTCCTGCGGCACGTCCACGTCGCGCAGCGCGCCGGGGTCTTCGAGCGGCACCGCATGCACCCCATGCCGGCGCAGTATCTCGCGTCCGCCCACGTCGGCGCGCAGCGCGGCCAGCTCGGGCCATAGCGCGCGCGCAAACCGCACCGGGTGCCCGCGCCGCCCCTGCACCAGCGGCGCCGCCACGGCATGCGCTGACGGCTGCGCGGCAACGGCGCGCAGCGTCTCGGGCGCCACCCACGGCATATCGCCCAGCGCCACCAATGCATGCGTATGGCCGTCGCCATGCGCCAGCAGCCACTGCATGGCCGCGGCCAGCGTGGAACCCATGCCGCCGTCCGGGCCGCCCGCGGCCGGCGCCGGCAGGACCACGCAGCCCAGGTCGGCGAGGCGCCGCGTCAGGAACGCATCGTCCGGCGCGACCAGAGCGACGACACGCGCAACCGCGGCGCACAGCCTGGCGGCGGCGTGCGCCGCTATCGGCATGCCGTCGGCCAGCGTGGCGTGCAGCTTGTTCCCGGCGCCGCCGGCCTGGCGGTAGCGCGAGCCCGCGCCGGCGGCCAGCAGCACGCCGATGCAGGAGGGCGGGTCGCGGTCTGGCGTCATGGCCGGGCGGGGAATGGGCGTGGAAGACATGGCGCTATTGTGGCCAGGATGCGCCCGGCCTGTCCATGGCGGGCGGCTCGCGCGCCTACATCCGGTATTGCATCGTCAGCAGATAGTTGCGCGGCGCGCCGTAGTAGTTGTGGTCGTAGCTGATCGACGAGTAGTACTTCTTGTCCGTGAGGTTGCTCACGTTCAGGGCAACCGACAAGCGGTCGTCGAAGCGATAGCCGATGCGCGCATCGAGCACCGTGTAGCCGCCCTGTTTGCGGCCGTAGTAGGCGAAGCCGGAGGACTCGCTTTGCGTGGTCAGGCCGGCGCCGATGGAGTAGCGGCTCCATTGGCCGGGCAGGCGGTAGTTGGCCCAGAGCCGCGCCAGGTGGCGAGGAATGCCGGTGTTGGACGAAATGTCGTAGCCGACCGCGGGCACGTCCTCGCCTTTGTGCTTGGTCTGGGTATAGGTGTAGGAGGCGGCCAGCTGCAGGCCGGGCAGCACTTCGCCGGTGACTTCGGCCTCGAAGCCCTGGCTGCGCACTTGCGCGGTCGGGCGGTAGCAGGTGCCGCCGCAGCGCGCGTTGGCTACCTCCTGCGGCACGCTGCCGTCCTGGAAGGCGACCTTCTTCTGTTCGGTGCGAAACAGCGCGAAGCCCACGTCTACGCGGCCGTCGAGCAGTTCGCCTTTCAGGCCCAGTTCATAATTCCTGCCGGTGACCGGGCTGAGGAAGGCGCCGGAGGCGTCGCGCTGGCTCTGCGGCCGGAATATGTCCGCATAGTTCGCGTAGGCCGACCATTGCTCGTCGAGCGTGAGCACCGTGCCGATGAACGGCGTGAATTCCCCTTCTTCCTTGGCCGTGGTTTCCGAGTAGCCCCAGATGCCGTCCGATACATAGGTCTGCTCGTACCACGAGAAGCGCCCGCCCAGCACGATGGAAAGCGGGTCCAGCACCTGGTAGCGCGCCGTGGCGTACAGCCCCTTCTTGTCGGAGCGGTAGCCGTCGTCCATGCGGTTCGCCGCCATGATTTCATCGCTGTTCATGGCGGGGCCGGTGTAGCGCTGGTCGTAGCTGGCGTTCAGGCTTTGGACGTTCCTGGTCCAGCCCCAGATATCGTTGCTGCGCTGATGCGAGAAATTGGCGCCCATGGTCAGGTCGAGCTTGCGGCCGAACAGCATGGCGCCTCCGGTCAGATAGGCGTCGCCGCCGAGGTTGCGCGAGTTCATGTCGAAGGCGTAGGCGTCGCTGCGGAACGTGTTGGGCGGCCCCAGCCTGCCGGTGCGCAGCAGATACTTGATGTCGTTCGCCTCGTCCACGCGCACCAGGGCGGCCTTGAACTTCCAGCCGTTGGCGAAGCGGTGGGTCAGGTCGGCGTACCAGGTGTCCTGGGTCTTGAAGGCATGGTTCCAGGGTGCGCTCAGGTTGGTGGAGCGGGAGTAATCGGGCATGGAGCCGTCGCCGTAGCTGGGCAATCCCGACCAGTCGATGACGCCGTAGGGCTTTTCACGGCTGTAGCCGATGCCCAGGGTGGTGGCGGGCCCCAGGTCGATGTCCAGCGCGCCATAGAGGGTGCGTTCGTTGGAATCCAGATAGTCGCGAAACGAGCCGGCGGTCTCGTAGTTGGCCACCACGCGCGCGCGCACCGTGCCCTTGTCGTTCAGCGGCCCGCCCACGTCCACCAGCGCGCCGTACTGGTCCCACGACCCCACCTTGCCGGTCAACGTCATCTGGAATTCCTGCGTGGCGCGCTTGCGCACCATGTTGACGGACCCGGAAGGATCGCCGGCGCCTTCGAACAGGCCTTGAGGGCCGCGCATGATTTCCACGCGGTCGTAGATCGCCGCGTCGGAGTTGAAGGCCGAGCCGCGCGCGTAGAGCTGGCGTTCCAGCGGCACCCCGTCGAACTGGTAGCTCTGGATGAAGAAACCGCGCGAATAGAACTGCCCGCCCGGATCGTTGGCCACCATGGACACGCCGGGCGCATTGTTCAATGCGTCGCGGATGTCGCCGATGTTCTGGTCGTCCATGCGCTGGCGGGTGATGACCGAGACGGCCTGCGGGATCTCGCGCAGCGACTGATCGCCTTTGGCGATGGTCACCACATTGGAGGCATAGGAGCCGGTCCCTTCGGTGGTGGCGAGATCCTGGCCCTGCACGGTGACCGGCGCCAGCGTGGCCACGCCGCCGCCGGCCGCCGCGCGCAGGCGGTATTGCCCGCGCGCGTCCTGCACCGCCTCCAGCCCGGTGCCCGCCAGCGCCGCGGCCAGCGCGGCCTGCGGGTCCAGCGCGCCGCGCACGCCGGCGCTCTGGCGGCCGTCGACCAGGCCGGGCGGGCTGGCCAGCAGCACGCCGGATTCCGCGGCGTAGCGGGCCAGCACCGCGTTCAGGGGGCCGGCCGGAATGTCGTAATGGCGGGTCTGGCCGCCGGCGGCCTGGGCCGGGGCGGCGCTCGCGGCCTGCGCCTGGACGCCGGGCGTCCAGGCCGCCGCGGCGAGCAGCCCGCAAGCGCATGCCAACCGCAAGGCGCCGCGCGCCTTGCGGTTGGCGCCGGAAAACAGAGACGATGGCATGCGGCCGGGAATGGGCGGGTGAACAGGCATGGAGTCCTCGAAAGCCGGGTTGTTCAATGGTCGAATGACCTTGCACCCCGTTCATCGAACGAGCCGCCCGAAACAGGAACTGCCCGGTGAAAAAAAGTTGCGCTACCGCGGCCCGACGCGCACCCACCAGGGCAGCGGACGGCTGACGCGGATCGGCAGCACCGACTCCAGCATGGCGAGCGCGCGGTCCGGCTCGGTCATGGGGTAGCTGCCGAAAACCGGCAGCCCCGCCACCTGCGGCGATACGCTCAGATAGCCGGCGCGATACCGGCCGAGTTCGCGCAGCACGTCGCCCAGCGGTATGTCCTGGGCGATGTACAGGCCGCGCGTCGAGGCCTCGGCCGAGGCTACCGCGGGTTCCAGGCCCGCCAGCCCTGCCCGCGTCAGGCGCGCCTGCATGCCGCTGGGAATGACGCCGCCCGCGCCGCCGGCAGTCTGCGCCCGCACCGCCCCGTCATAGACCGCGATGCGCGCATCGCCGTCCTGCAGCCGCACGCTGAACCGGGTGCCCAGCGCGCGCAGCCGGCCGCGCGGCGTGTCGACCACGAAGGGGCGGCCGGGATCGGAGGCGGTGCTGATTAGTATTTCGCCGGCCACGAGTTCGAGGCGGCGCAGCGCCGCGCCGAAATCCTCGTCGAACGCGCTGCCCGTGCCCAGCCAGACGCGCGTGCCGTCCTGCAGCGCGATCTCGCGCACTTCGCCGACGCCGGTTCTGTGGTCGGCCGTCCAGGCCAGAAGGGCGCCGGGCAGCAGCGACGGACGCCACGCCGCGCCGCCCAGCAGGCCGGCGCCCGCCAGGGCCGCCAGGCCCAGCACCAGGCGGCGCCGGCCGGCGTCGGCGGTGGCGGTGCGATAGGCGCCGACCGTCAGGCGCGGATCGGGCGCTTGCCGGATCGGCTGAAAAATCCGGCCGACCCGTTCGACCTGCGCCCAGGCGGCGCGATGCGCTTCGGCGCTGTCATGCCAGGCTCGCCAGGCCTGGCGGTCGGCCCGCGTGGCCTCGCCGGATTGCAGCAGCGCGAACCATTCGGCGGCCTGTTCCAGCACGCCATGGCTGAGGGCGGCGCTCAAAGCGTCTGCAGGCAATGCAGCATCGCCTGGGCCACGTACTTGCGCACCATGCGCGTGCTCACGCCCAACTCGGCGGCGACTTCTTTTTCGCTCATGCCGCTGCCGGCCGCCATGACGAAGGCATGGGCGGCCTTGACGGGCAGGGCGCGCAGCAGCCGGTCGATTTCATGCAGGGCTTC
This sequence comes from Achromobacter sp. SX5, assembly GCF_056711425.1. Taxonomy (NCBI): domain Bacteria; kingdom Pseudomonadati; phylum Pseudomonadota; class Betaproteobacteria; order Burkholderiales; family Alcaligenaceae; genus Achromobacter; species Achromobacter sp. SX5. The sequence continues at coordinate 683,852 of NZ_CM160041.1, forward strand.
GAGCACGATGGCCTGGTGTTCCGCGGACGGCGCCCGGGCCTCGGGCTGGGCGGCCAGGGTGTCGAGCCAGGCCTGCTCGATGCGCCGCCGGCGCCACAAGTCCACGCACAGGCCGCCCGCCATGGTGCGCAGATAGACGCGCGCTTCCGGCAGGCTGCCGAACTTGCGTGGGGTGGTCAGCAGCCGCACGAAGGCGTCCTGGGCGAGATCGGCGGCATCCGCCGCGTTGCCGAGCCGGCGGCGCAGCCAGGACTGCAGCCACGGGTGGTGATCGTGGTAAAGCGTCTCCACGCTGGGCGGGAAAGCGTAATCCGAAGTTTCCAAGGCCTGTGGCCGTCCGTGCCGGCAGATACTGAATGGGAACGATTATTATTATCTATTTTCCAGATCTGCGGCAAACGGCGGCGGCTCAGGCGCTTACCACCTGTGCTGGTAAGTCAGCGTCAGTACGGTCCCGGCGGCGGGAAGCCGGCTGGTGTTCGTGTTGCTGCGCATGAGCTGGCTGTAGAGCGGGTAGTAGTCGCGATTGAACAGGTTCTCGATGCCGAGAATGAATGTGTCGTTCTGGTTCGGCTGATACCGGCTCATGAGATCCACCGTGAAATAGCTGCTCACGTCCCGCCGGCCGAAGCTCTCCACGCCATTCAGGCGGTAGTCCTTGCCGCCGAAGTAATTGGCCTGGATGCGGTTGCTCCAGCGTTCGTTGGGGCGGTACTGCAGATACGCGGTGAGCTTGAGCGGCGGGATCCGGTAGCCCGTCATGTCCTGCCAGCTGCGGCCGGCGGGACGCTCGCGGCCTTTCATCCACGTGAAGGTGCCGCCGGTGGCCCATGTTTCGTCGTCGGTGGCGTAGTCGACCGTGCCCTCGATGCCGTGGATGCGTTCTTCCGTGCGCGTCAGGATCAGCCCGTTGTTGAAGCTCTGCACGTCGCCCAGTTTGGACGTGGTGTAGAACAGCGCCAGCGAGGCCGAGGTGTTGCCGACTCCGCCGCGCCAGCCCAGCTCGTAGTTGTTGGTCTTGACCGGCTGCAGGTCGGACGAGCCGATGTCGAAGCCCGGACGCGCGTTGCGCATCTGGACGCCGATGTCGGGCAGCTGGAAGCCCTGGCTGAAGTTCGCGTACAGCTCCTGTCCGAGCACCGGCGCGTAGGCCACGCCGAAATTGAACAGGAAGGCGTCGTAGTTGACCGTGCCGCCCTGCACCGTGGCGGGGGCGGGCACACGCAGCTGGGACAGGGGCACGAAGTCGCCGAAGCGGGCCGACGCGTACTCATAGCGCGCGCCGCCCTGCACGGACCACTGCTCATTGAAGCGGTGTTCGAGCTGGGCGAAGAGGCCGGTGCTGCGCGTGGTGAGTTCGGGCATGTAGGTGAGCCCGCCCATCCTGTTGAACACGCGCCCGCCGCTGCGGTCATAGGCGGCCGGATCGAATATGTCGAGCGGCATGTCGCTGCGTTCGTGGTTGAAGTCCGCGCCCCACATCAGCCTGGACTGTTCGCCCAGCGGCGTGTCCACCGTGAGGCGGCTGCCGAAGACCTTGGTGTTCTGGGTGATCTGGTCGATGTTGTTCCCGCGGGTCACGACGGCGCGCGCATCGAAGGGCGTGAAGCGCGTGAAATAGTCGCGGTAGTACATCTGCGCCGTCATCTTGCTGCCCAGCAGGTCCAGGTGCTGGTATTCCAGGTTCACCAGCGTGTTGCGGATCTGGTTCTGGTCCGCCAGCTGCAGGCCGCTCATGGGCAGGGCGCGTGCCGACCCGGCAGGCAGCCGGCCGACCGAAGGGTCGGAGGTGTAGTCGGAGTCCTGGTCGGCGTTGTAGTAGTTGGCAGAGAGCTGCAGGCGCTGGTTGTCGTCGATGCGCAGGCCCAGCTTGCCGCCCAGGCTGTAGATATTGGAGTCGAACAGGTCGCCCTGGCTGGGCTCGGGCGCGATGCGCCGGCCATGCGCGTCATAGGACGCGCCGTTGTGGCGCGCGCCCAGGTCCAGCGCATAGTCCACCATGCCCTTGCTGCCCGCGAAATGCTGCTGGAGCTGCCCGCCCAGGCCGTCGGCCCGCAGCCGCGTCAGCGGACTGACGGCGGTGATGGTGGTCTCGGCCACCGGCTCGCCGCCGGCCGGCCGCGTGGTGATCGAGACGATGCCGCCCGTGGCGCCTGCGCCGTAGATCGAGCTGCTACCGCGCAGCACTTCGACCCGCTCGATGGTGGCCGGGTCGATGTTGGCCAGGTTGCGCGACGAATCGCGGTTGGTGTTGAGCGGAATGCCGTCCACCAGCACCAGCACGCCGCGCCCGCGCAGCGTCTGGCCGTAGTCGGTGATGGTGCGGCTAGAATCGGCCATGCCCGGCACCGTCTTGGAAAGAATCGTGGCGAGGGTGCCCGAGCCCGTGCGCAATTCCTGCAGGGCGTCGCGCTCCAGCACGATGGTCTGCTGCACCGGGTTCACCAGATTGCTGGCGGTGCGCGAGCCGGCCACTTCGATCGGGGCCATGACCTGGGTCTGGCCGGCGCCTTGCGGCTCGATGATGGTCACGGCGCCTTCCTGGCGGACCTGCAGCGCCTTGCCGTCCAGCAAGGCCAGGAGCGCCTGCTGCGGCGTCATGGCGCCCGCGACGGCCGGCGCCTGCATGCCGGCCACGGTTTGCGGGGCGTAGAAGATCTGCAGGCCATGGGCCTGGGCCAGGTTGCGCAGCGCCTGGTCCAGCGGCTGCGCCGGCATGTCTATCGCAACCGGCGCCGATTGCGCCCGTGCGCCCGGCGATCCCGCCACGAATGCCGCGGCGACCAGCGCCGCGCCCAGGCACGCGCGCATTCCCGCGTGCTTTCCCCATTTCTTGCGATCCACTTCCTGTGCTCCCGAATCATGCCCGCGGGCACCATGCCCGCCCGCCAATCAGGAAGAAGACGCAATACGCAAAAAATACCTGAATGCTCCGCCCGCTTTTTTTGTAACAGCGCCGGCCGGCGGGTCAGCGCGCGACGATCTCGGCCCGCCCGTCAGGCAGGCGCCGCACCGCGACCGGCAGGATGTGCGGCAGCGCGGTCAGGAAAGCGTCGGTGTCGGCGGTCTGGAACACGCTGGTCAGGCGCAGGTCTTCCAGGCCCTGCCCGGACGCCAGCACGATGGGCTGCTCCCGGTAGCGCGACACCTCGCGCACGGCGCTGCGCAAGTCGGCATCGGCGAACACGATCTGGCCGTTGCGCCAGGCCAGCTCGGCCGCCACGGCGACGGGCCGCGCGCGGCCGGCGTGGCCGCTGGCGTCCACCAGCACCGAATTTCCGGCCGCGACCGCCACGGCGGCAGCGTCCTGCGCGCCGGCCACTTCCACCGAACCCGATTCGACCACCACCTGCATCCGGTCCACATCGCGGCGCACGTCGAAGCGCGTGCCGGTCACTCGGGCGCTGCCGAATCCGGCGTCGACGATGAAAGGGCGGGCCATGTCTTCCCGCACCGTGAACAGGGCCTGGCCCGCTTGCAGCACGACGCGGCGGCGGGCGTCGTCGAAACCGACCTGAAGGCGGCTGCGGCTGTTGAGTTCGACGATGGACCCGTCGGGCAGCGTGACGCTGCGGCGCTCACCGGCCGCAGTGCGGTATTCGGCCATGCCGTCGCCGGGGCGCCAGATCGCCACCGCGACGCCCGCCGCCAGCGCGCACAGCCCCAAGCCCAGCGCCTGCCTGCGCATCCGGCTGGCCGGACGCGGCGGCGGTTCCGCCAGTTCGCGCAGGCGGTCCGCGGGAATGCTGCCGGCCGCCAGCCAGATCTCCTCCAGCATCCGGTACTCCGAGGCATGGCGCGGGTCCCGCGCGAGCCAGGCGTCGAGCTCGGCCTGCGCGGCTTCGGTCCATGTGCCGGAGCGGGCGCGCGCGAACCAGCGCGCCGCCTGGGCGCGGACCGGATCGGCGCGGGCCTCGGAGGCCGCAAGAGGCGAACAGTCAGTTCGGGGCATAGGCTCCAAGCCGTTCCCGCAGATGCAGTGCGGTGCGGATCATGTATTTTTCGACCATATTCTTGCTCAGCCCCATGCGCTGCGCGATCTCGGCCTGGGTCATGCCTTCGAGGCGCTGCCAGACGAAGACCTGGCGGCATTTGAGCGGCAGTTCGGCCAGCGCGGCTTCCAGCGCCTGGCTCAACTGCTCGGTGCGGACCTGGGCCAGGGGATCGCCCAGGGAGCTGGGATGGGCGGCTATGGTATCAAGCGCCACCCACTCCTGCCCGTCGGTCTTGCGGAACTGATCGACGGCCGCGTTGCGGGCCGCCTGATGCAGATAGGCGCGAGGCTGGGCCACGCGCGCGGCGTCGGTCTCCAGGCATTTCACCAGCGCTTCGTGCGCAAGATCCCGCGCGGCGTCACGGCAACCCAGCTTCCGGGTCCAGACCGCAAGCAGTTCTTCGTAGTAGGCCAGAAAGCCTTGCGAGCGGGGAGGACGTGGTGGCATGGCGGCAAATAAGCAAGCCACGCATGATAATGGTTTTTATTTGCATTGCAAAGCTGGGTTGCCGGTCCGCCCGCAAGACCCCGCCTACGGCTTGAGATTGAGCTTTTTCATCAGCGTCTTGAACGCTTCGTTCTGCCGGGCGATATCCGCGGTGAACTCGGGCGTGTCCGCCCAGGCCAGCGTCAGGTTCTGCGAGACCAGCGATTTCTGGAATGCCGGCGTTTCGTAGACCTTGCGCGCGACTTCCCGCCACGCCGCCAGCGCTTCTTCGGGCGCGCCCTTGGGCAGGCCGATGCCGCGCCAGACGCTGAATTGCAGATCGTGTCCGCGCTCCTTGAATGTCGGAACCTGCGGGATCGCGGGCAGGCGTTGCGCGGACATGACGGCAAGCGTTTTCAGCTTGCCGGTTTCCACGTGCTGCCTGAGTTCGGCGTAGGCCACCGTCGTCGCCTTCACGTCGCCGGCCATCAATCCCATGATGGCCGGCGATGAGCCTTGATAGGGGACGTGGGTGAACGTGGCGCCGGTGCTGTCGGCCAGCGCCGCCGCGGCCAGGTGGGGAATCGTTCCGTTGCCGGCATTGCTGATCGTGACGGCTTCGGGATTCGCCTTGGCATAGGCGATGAACTCTTCGATCGTGTTCCATGGCGCGTCCGCGCGCACGGTGATGGAGGAGGGATCGTCCGTGAAGCGGGCCACGGGCTGGAAGTCGTCGATGGTCGCTTTGCCGATGCCCATCAATGGCACGAACAGCATCTCGGGATTCATCAGCAGGACCTTATAGCCATCCGGCTTGCCCGACAGTACGTAGGACCAGCCTATGGACCCGCTGGCGCCCGGCTTGTTCATCACGAAGACGGTCTGCGGGAAATGATTGCGGGCTTCGTCGGCCACGGCGCGGGCGGTGTTGTCGCTGCCTCCGCCCGGCTGGTAGGCGACCACGAGCTCGATCTGCTTGCTGGGGTAGGAAGCGGCGGCGGCCACGCTTGCGGTGAGACATGCCAGGGCGCCCAATACGATTCTAGGTAAGAAGTTCATGGTGGAAAGTTCATCCGCACAAGGCACCAAAAGTGTCGACCGTACCGGGGTGCCGTTCCGAGTGCGATAGCGCGGCCCGCCGTCGGGCCGCAGGTTGTATTGCGGCAGGCTTAGCGGCGCAGCGTTTCCAGGTCGGCCAGGGTCTTGCGGACGATGGCGATGGTGCGCTCGCGCTCCTCGCCCACCAGGTCCAGGCGCGGCGGCTTCACGGTTTCGGCCGAGCCCGTGATGATGTTCTCGGCCAGCTTGATGTGCTGAACGAGCTTCACCACCGTGTCCAGATGGAATAGCGGAGTCAGGACGCGATACAGGGCGCGGGCCTGCGGCAGCTTGCCCGCGATGGCCAGGTCCAGCAGATCGACCGATTCCCGGGGCAGGGCGTTGGCCATGCCGGACACCCAGGCGGTGACGCCCAGCGCGGCGCTTTCCAGGATCAGGTCGTCCACGCCGCACACCACGTTCAGGCGGTCGCCGAAGCGCGCGATCAGATCCGTGACGCGGGTGGTGTCGTAGGACTCCTCTTTGATCGCGACGATGGTGGGTTCGGCCAGCAGCTGCTCCACCGTGTCCGGCGTGAGATCCACGCCGTAGCCGCGCGGGTTGTTGTAGAGCAGGATCTCGAGCCTGGAGGCGCGCGCCACGGCCTTGTTGAATTCGATGGTTTCGCGGACGTCGGATTTATAGGTCAGGCCGGGAAACAGCATCAGGCCGTCCACGCCCAGCCGTTCCGCCTGTTGCGCGAAGGCGACCGCCTTTTGCGTACTCGTTTCGGCCACCCCGGAAATGATGGGCACGCGTCCGTTCACGGTCTCCTTGGCGATGCGCAATACCGTCAGCTTTTCTTCGGGAGACAGCTGGGCGTTCTCGCCGACCATGCCCATCATCACCACGCCGCTGACGCCATTGGCGATCAGACGCTCCAGGCCCGCGCGCAGCGCATCTTCGTCCAGCGTGTAGTCGGGCTTGAACTTGGTAGTGACGGCGGGGAAAACGCCTTTCCATTGAATCGTCATGATCTTCCTTGTGGCAGGGGCGGGCCTGCGGGCAAATATTCGGATAAAGAGTACTTTATATTGGATCCAATTTAGCAAGAGAAAAAAATGGCGCGGATAGCCGTGCCTTTGTTTCATGCTCGCTTGACGCGCGATCGCCGCGGTCAGCGGATCATGGATCCAATATAATCACGTTACGCGAAGCCGGTGCTTCGTGTCTCCCCGGGGTTTCCCTAGCGTATCGCGGACCTTCTCATCTATGCAGCCCAGCCCTCCCACCCGAATCGTCAGGAAGACCACCACCGAACTGGTGCTGGACGCGATGCGCGGCCGCATCCTGTCCGGCGAGTTTGCGCCGGGCTCGGCCTTGCGGCAGGAATTGCTGGCCGAAGAGCTGGGCGTGAGCCGCATTCCCGTGCGCGAGGCGCTGCGCCTGCTGAGCGCCGAAGGCCTGGTCGACACGATCGCGCACAAGGGCGCTTTTGTGTCGATGCTTTCCAAGGCGGAAGTCCAGGAATTCTTCGACATACGCAAGCGCCTGGAGCCCTGGATCATCCGCGAGGCCATCCCGAACATTTCCGAGGCCGATCTGCAGCGCGCCGAGCAATTGGTGCGCGAGATGGATTCGACCGATCCCGGGCGCTGGGGCGCGCTCAACTGGGAGCTGCACGAAAGCCTGTACCGGGCCGCGCAGCGGCCGGCGGCGCTGGGCATGGTGCGGGCGCTGCACGAGAAGTCCGAGCGCTATTTCCGTTTCCAGGTCGTGAACGTCCCGATCCGGCAGCAGGCGCATCGCGAACACATGGAACTCATCGCCCTGTGCCGCGCCGGCCAGGCCGACAAGGCCGAGGCCATGCTGGAGCAGCACATCGGCGACGCCGCCGAGCAGATCCTGGCGATCGTGGACCGGCTGCTGGGCGGCGCCGCCGTGGCGGCGGACTGACTCCGCATTTCCGCAATTCCCCGCGGGCCGTATCGCGCTGCGCGCCCGCGCGGTCTTCTTACCCAACTTTTGGCATAAGGGTCTTCCCCGGGTATATCGTTCCGACCAGAATGTAGTTGAATATACTTGTATATACGAGTTAAATCGACTGCCGGGAGCGGGCTGTCAGCCGCTCCCGAACGAACGACGGAGGCCCGCCATGAGTACCGAAACGTCCGCCCGCCACGACGCCTCGCGCAAGATCCGCGCGCCGCGCGGCGCCACGCTGAGCTGCAAGAACTGGCTGATCGAAGCCGCCTACCGCATGATCCAGAACAACCTGGACGCGGAAGTCGCCGAGCATCCGCAGGACCTGGTGGTGTACGGCGGCATCGGCCGCGCCGCGCGCGACTGGGCGTCTTTCGACAAGATCCTGGAGGTCTTGCGCCGGCTGGAGGCCGACGAAACCCTGTTGATCCAGTCGGGCAAGCCGGTGGGCGTGTTCAAGACCCATGCCGACGCGCCGCGGGTGCTGCTGGCGAATTCCAACCTGGTGCCGCACTGGGCCACCTGGGACCACTTCCATGAGCTCGACCGCAAGGGGCTCATGATGTACGGCCAGATGACGGCCGGCAGCTGGATCTACATCGGTTCGCAAGGCATCGTGCAGGGCACCTACGAGACCTTCTACGCGGTGGCCAACCAGCATTTCGACGGCCGGCCGCAGGGGCGCTGGATACTGACGGCGGGGCTGGGCGGCATGGGCGGCGCGCAGCCGCTGGCCGCGACCATGGCGGGATTCAGCATGATCGCGGTGGAGTGCGACGAATCGCGCATCGACTTCCGCCTGCGCACCCGCTATATCGACGTGAAGGCGACCTCGCTGGACCAGGCGCTGGAGCTGCTGCGCCAGGCCAGGGCCGAAGGCCGCGCCGTATCGGTGGGTCTGCTGGGCAACGCGGCCGACGTGGTCCAGGAAATGGTGCGCCGTGGCATCACGCCCGATTGCCTGACCGACCAGACCTCGGCCCACGATCCCTTGAACGGCTATCTGCCGCAGGGCTGGACCATGCAGCAGTGGCGCGACGGGCGCGCCAACGATCCGGCGGCGGTGGTGGCCGCCGCGCGCAAGTCCATGGCCGCGCACGTGCGCGCCATGCTGGAGCTGAAGCAGCGCGGCGCGGCCACGCTGGACTACGGCAACAACATCCGCCAGGTCGCACTGGAAGAGGGCGTGGAGAACGCCTTCGACTTCCCCGGTTTCGTGCCCGCGTACATCCGGCCGCTGTTCTGCGAAGGCATCGGGCCGTTCCGCTGGGCCGCGCTGTCGGGCGATCCAGAAGACATCTACAAGACCGACGCCAAGGTCAAGGAGCTGATCCCCGACGACCCGCATCTGCACAACTGGCTGGACATGGCGCGCGAGCGCATCGCGTTCCAGGGGCTGCCGGCGCGCATCTGCTGGGTGGGCGTGCGCGACCGCGCGCGGCTGGCGCTGGCTTTCAACGAGATGGTGCGCACGGGCGAGCTGAGCGCGCCCATCGTGATCGGCCGCGACCACCTGGATTCAGGCTCGGTGGCCAGTCCCAACCGCGAGACCGAGGCGATGCGCGACGGCTCGGACGCGGTGTCCGACTGGCCGCTGCTCAATGCGCTGCTCAATACGGCCGGGGGCGCGACCTGGGTGTCGCTGCACCACGGCGGCGGCGTGGGCATGGGGTTCTCGCAGCATGCGGGCGTGGTGATCGTGTGCGACGGCACGGCCGAAGCCAACCGGCGCCTGGCGCGCGTGCTGCGCAACGATCCGGGCACCGGCGTCATGCGCCACGCCGACGCGGGCTACGAGGCCGCCATCGAATGCGCCCGCTCGGTGGGCCTGGACCTGCCGATGCTCAAGGACTAGTCCCACTTCATCCGCACAGGGGAATTCCCGTGAACACGTATCTTGCGATGTGCCTGGGCGGCGCGCTTGCGGCCGGCATGCTGGCCGCGCCGGCGGCGGCCCAGGAGAAGTACCCCGCCCGGCCGGTCACCATCGTCGTGCCTTTCGGGGCGGGCGGCGTGGCCGATGCGCTGCCGCGCATCGTGGGCCAGGAACTCAACGCCAAATGGGGCGTGCCGGTCATCATCGAGAACAAGGTGGGCGCCTCGGGCAACATCGGCATGGATTACGTCGCGCGCGCCAATCCGGACGGCTACACCCTGGGGCTGGCGCCCACCGGCAACCTGACCGTGAACCCGCTGCTCTACACCAGGCTGCCCTTCGACACCGCGCGCGACTTCGCGCCGGTGACGATGCTGGCCACCTCGCCCAACGTGCTGGTGGTCAACGAGCGCGTGCCCGCCAGAACCTTCAAGGATCTGGTGGAATACGCGCGGCGCAACCCCGACAAGCTGAACTACGCCTCGCCCGGCGCGGGCAGCGGCGCGCACCTGGCCGGCGAATTGCTCAACCAGTCGGCCGGCATCGTCACGCGGCACATTCCGTACAACGCCATGGCCGCGGCGGTCAACGACGTGGTGGCGGGCAACGTGGACATGATGTTCGCCGGCATCTCCACCGTGCTGCCGCAGATCCAGGCCGGCAAGCTGCGCGCGCTGGCCGTGGCCGGACCCGAACGGCTGCCGCAGCTCAAGGACGTGCCCACGGTGGCCGAGAGCGGCTACCCGGGCTTCGACGTGACCTCGTGGTACGGCATCGTGGCCCCGGCCAAGGTGCCCGCGGCCATCCTGGACCAGTTGCAGGCCGACATCGCCGCCGTCCTGCAACAGGAAAGCGTGAAGCAGAAATTCGCCGGCCTGGGCGTGGTGCCGGCCGGCTCCAGCCGCGCCGACTTCGCGCGCACGATCCGCCAGGAAACCGATAAGTGGGCGGCCATCGTCAAGCGGGCCGGCATCCAACCGATTCAATGACCGGGGAGACACCATGCAGTCCATAGACATCACTTACCTGAACGGCCCCGACGTGCGCGCGCTGGCGCTCACCGACGCCGAGATCCTGGCCGCCGTCGAAAGCGCGCTGGACGCGCAGGGCCGCGGCAAGACCGTCATCGAGCCGCGCGTGCACCTGGTGCCGGAATCCTCGGACAAGGGGCATTTCAACGTGCTGCGCGGATATATCGAGCCGCTGCACGTCGCGGGCGTGAAGGTGGTGAGCGATTTCGTCGAAAACTACAAGGTCGGCCTGCCGTCCGAAATGGCCTTGCTGAACCTGTTCGACCCGGTCAACGGCAAGCCGCTAGCGGTGGTCGACGCCACCGCCATCACCGACATGCGGACCGGCGCCGTGACCGCGCTGGGCGCCAAGCACCTGGCGCGTAGGCAGAGCAAGGTGCTGGGCCACATCGGCGCGCGCGGCACGTCCTACTGGAACGTACGCCTGCTCGACAGCCTCTACGATTTCGACGAGATCCGCGTGCATTCGCGGCGTCCCGAGAGCCGGCAGGCCTTCGGCGAGCGCCTGTCGCGCGACCTGGGCAAGCCGGTGCGGGTGGTCGACAATTGGGAATCCTGCGTGCGCGGCGCCGACATCGTGGTGGAGGCCTCGCGCCTGCCGCAGCCCACGCCGCTGCTGAAGACGGAATGGATCAAGCCGGGCGCCCTGGTCATGCCCTACGGCACCATGAGCGCGGTGGAGCTGAGCCTGACCGACATCATGAGCAAAGTCGTGGTCGACGACTGGGGCCAGTGCCGCAAGGGCCTGCCTTATGGCGCGCTGCGCGCGCACGTGGACAGCGACCGCGTGACCGAAGAGAACCTGCACGCCGAACTCGGCCAGATCGTGGCGGGCCTCAGGCCCGGCCGCGAAAGCGACGACGAAACCATATTGTTCTGGCATCGCGGCCTGTCCACCACCGATATCGCGCTGGGCCACGCCATGCTTGAGAAGGCGCGCAGGATGGGTCTGGGCCAGACGCTGAAGTTCGCCTAGGACGCGCCGCATGGAACTCATCACCTCGACGCGCATGTACGACGTGGCGCCGGCCATGAAAACGGCCTGGCGCGCCTTGCTGGCGGCAGCGCACGCGCGCGCCGGCCTGGACGTCCGCTGCATCGAACACGCCTGGCCCGATCCGATCGGCGAGCTGTGGGAACGTCCCGGCCTGTGCGGCGCGTTCATGTGCGGATGGCCTTATGCGGCGGCGCTGGAGGCGGGGCGCGCCTTCAAGGCGGTGGCCTCGGTGGTGCCGGACTGGCCCGCCTATGCCGGCCAGCCGCGCTACCGCAGCGAATTCCTGGTGCGGGCGGACAGCCCCTGGCAGTCGCTGGCCGACGCCGCCGGCAGCCGCTACGGCTGGATGGTGCGCGATTCGCAATCAGGCTGGAACGCCCCGCGCGCGGCCCTGGCCGAGCTCGCCGCCGCTGCCGGCGGCGCGCTGTTCGCCGAGTCCAAGGGGCCTTATGGCAATCCGCGCGGCCTGCTGTGCGCGCTGGCGGAGCGCGAAATCGACCTGACGGCGGTGGACGGCTGGTATCTGGACCTGCTGCGCGAACATGACCCGGGCGCCCTGGCCGGACTGCGCACGCTGGCTTTCACCGCCTGGACGCCGAACCCGCTGCTGGTGGCCGGCCCCGACGTGGACGCGGCCATCGCCGGCCGGCTGTCGGACGCGCTGCTGGCCCTGCACCATGATCCGGCATGCGCGCCCCTGCTGCGCAACGCGCGCGTGGCGCGCTTCGTGCGGGCCGAACCCGGGCGCTATGCGGCGCTGGCCGACATGGCGCGCGCGGCCGCGGCGCGGGGCTATCCGGAGATCCGCTGACGCTCCGGCCGGCCCCTTGCGGGCCGGCTTTCTTCGCCAGGGCAATCGTGTCAAACTTGCGTATTGACTCGATGTGGACTCAAGGCTGTCGCCATCAGGGGCCGCATTGTCCTGGGGCAATATGAAAATCCAAGGAAAGACCGCCGCGGAAATCTTCGACTGCGTGCGGGCCCTGCTTCAGTCGGGGCAGTTGCGGCCGGGCCAGGCCCTGCCGCCGGTGCGCGATCTGGCGGCCGAACTGGACATCAACCGCAATACCGTGGCCGCGGCCTACAAGCGGCTCGCGGGCGCCGGCATCGCCGTCACGCAGGGCCGCCTGGGCACCGTCATCCGCGATGCTTCCGGTCCGGGCGAACAGGAAGGCGCCCAGCCCGACACGCCGCTGGTGGATCTCGCCAGCGGCAATCCCGATCCGGCCTGGCTGCCGGACCTTACCGCCGCGCTCGCCATCCGGCCATACAAGCACCGTCTTTACGGCGAACCCACCGTCAACGCAGGGCTGCAAGCCTATGCGCGGGCCTGGTTCGAGCCGGACTGTCCCGCGCCGTTCGAGATCGACCTGGCCCACGGCGCGGTGGACGCCGTCGAACGGCTGCTGGATTCGCACCTGGTCGCCGGCGACAAGGTCGCGGTCGAGCACCCCTGTTTTCTCAGCAGCATCAACATGTTGCGCATCGCCGGACTGCGCGCGATCGGCGTGCCGGTCGATGCGCAAGGCATGCAGGTCCAGGCCCTGGAAGCGGCGCTGGAGCGCGGCGCGCGCGCCGTGATCCTGACCCCGCGCGCGCACAATCCCACCGGCTGCAGCCTGAGCGAACGGCGCGCGCGGGCGCTGGCGCGCGTGCTGGCGAGATATCCGCAGGTCATGGTGATCGTGGACGACCACTACGCGCTGCTGTCCGACAAGGAATACCACTCGGTGCTGCCGGCCGGCGCGCAGCGCTGGGCGCTGGTGCGGTCGCTGACCAAGGCGCTGGGCCCGGACGTGCGCGTGGCCATGGTGGCGAGCGATCCAGCGACCTCGCGCCGGCTGCGCATGCGGCTGGCCTCCGGCACCAGCTGGGTCAGCCACTTGCTGCAGGACATGATCGAAGTCACGCTGGGCCGGCCTGAAGTCGCCGCGCAGATGGCGCAGGCCCGCGAGGACTACGCCCGGCGCAGGCGCATGCTGGAAGACGCGCTGCGCGCGGAGGGCGTGCCCTGTGCGGAGCAGGGCGACGGCCTCAACCTCTGGATTCCGCTGGAGGTCGACGACAAGGCCGTCGCCCTGGCCCTGGCGCATCGCGGCTGGCTGGTGCGCCATGGCGATGCGTTCGGCGTCCTGGGAGCGGTCAGCGGCCTGCGAGTCACCGTCAGCGGCATCGAATCCGGCCAGTGCCGGGACCTGGCCCGCGATATCCGCGCAAGCCTGGGGCTGGGCTAGGCCCTACGCGGCCCGACGCAGCTTCACCGCCGGGAAATCCACCGGCACGGCGAACGCCACGTTGACGTAGTTGGTGAACAGGTTCAGCGCCACGTGGGCCAGGATCTCGACGATCTCCTGGTCGTTGAAGCCGGCCGCGCGCACGGCCTGCACGTCGGCCTCGCTCACCTGGCCGCGCGCCTCCACCAGTTGCAGCGCAAAGCGCAGCGCCGCCGCGGTCTTGGGATCGGCGGAGCGGCCGTCCTGGGCGGCGGACATTTCCTCGGCGCTGGCGCCGGCCTTGCGGCCCAGCGCGGTGTGGGCCGCAAGGCAATACTCGCAAGCATTGCGGTCGGCCACGGCCACGGCGATCTGCTCGCCCAGCCTGGCCGGGATGACGCCCGCGCCGAGGGCGCCGAACGCGCCCCACATGCTTTGCAGCGCCGCCGGCGAATTGGCCACCGCGCGGAACATATTGGGCGTGGCGCCGAAAGCGCCGTGGATCTGGGCCAGCAGCGCCTGGCGGTCGGCGGTGGTGGCGTTGGCGTCGATCAGGGGAACTCTGGACATGATGTGACTCCTGGTGTGGAAGAAATGCCATCCCGATGGGGCGGACAGGCAAATCGTACGTAGAATGTCTGGACGTATGGTGCTGTAATGTCCATAAAAAATGTCCGAACGTCCAAACTATGCGTAATCCCCCCATTTCCCAGGTAGACCGGCTCTCGGCCCTGCTGGACCGTTTCCGCGTGCGCGCCACGCTGTTCCACACCGGCGCGCTGTGCGGCGCCCAGACGTTCGAGGCGGTGCCGGGCCGCGGATTCCTGCACGTCCTGCGCCGCGGCGAGATGGAGCTGCGGCACCGGCCCGGCGGCGGCCTCGCGCCGCGGCTGCGGCTGGACGAACCCACGCTGCTGTTCTATCCGCGCGCGCTGCGCCACGAATTCGTGAATCCGCCGGTGGACGGGTCGGACTTCACCTGCGCCGCGCTCGATTTCGACGGCGGCGAACGCCATCCGCTGGTGCAGTCGCTGCCGCCGCTGATCCGGGTGCCGCTGGACGAGGTCGAGGGCCTGCGTCCGGCGCTGGACCTGTTGTTCGCCGAAGCCGACCACGTCCGCTGCGGTTCGCGGCTGCTGGCCGACCGCCTGTTCGAGGTGGTGCTGATCCAGCTGCTCAGGTGGATACTGGACCATCCGGCCCGGGCCGGCGTGAACAGCGGGCTGATGATGGGCCTGGCCGATCCGCGCCTGGCCCGGGCGCTGGTGGCGGTGCATCGTTCTCCCTGCGACGAATGGCCGCTGGCGAAGATGGCGGAGATCGCGGGCATGTCGCGCAGCGCCTTCGCGGCGGCCTTCAAGGCGGCCACCGGCGCCACGCCGGCCGCCTATCTGGCCGACTGGCGCCTGAGCCTCGCGGCTTCGATGATGCGAGGCGGCAGGCCGGTGAAGCAGGTCGCGGCCGAGCTGGGCTACGCCAGCGCCTCGTCGCTGTCCAAGGCGTTCCGGCAGCGCATGGGCGCGTCCCCGCGCGAGTGGCTGGCGGCCCCTGCGCGGGGCGTGCGCCGAAGCAGTTAGGCCATGCTAGTATTTGACCTATGACATATTTCCTGGCGCGCGCAGTTCCGCGCGCGCCGCGCGCCACATCCCTGCACGAGGCAGTCATGAACCAGGATACCCAGGATCTGGGCAGCGATACCCAGACGCAGCACGACCAGCACGGCCGCTGGCCGCAAGCCGAAACGGTCGAGGATTTCCGCCGCAACCTGGCGGCGGTGCATGCGCGCATCGACGCCGCATGCGAACGCGCCGGGCGCGATCCCGCCGGCGTGCGCCTGCTGCCCGTAAGCAAGACCGTGGACGAGGCCCGCATCCGGCTGGCCTATGCCGCAGGTTGTCGATGTCTCGGCGAAAACAAGCTGCAGGAAGTCTCGCGCAAGTGGGAAGCCATGGCCGATCTGACCGACCTGAAATGGTCTGTCATCGGCCATTTGCAAACCAACAAGGCCAAGCTGGTGGCGCGCTACGCCGCGGAATTCCAGGCGCTCGACAGCCTCAGGGTGGCCGAGGCGCTGGACCGTCGGCTGCAGGGCGAAGGCCGCTCGCTGGACGTGTTCGTCCAGGTCAACACCTCGGGCGAAGCCAGCAAATACGGCCTGCAGCCCGACGAGACGGCGGCCTTTCTGCGCCAGATGCCGTCGTTTCCGTCGCTGCGCGTGCGCGGGCTGATGACGCTGGCGCTGTTCTCGGCCGAGGCGGCGCGGGTGCGGCAATGCTTCGTGCTGCTGCGCACGCTGCGCGACCGGCTGCGCCAGGAATGCCCGCAGGGCGTGGGCCTGGACGAGCTGTCCATGGGCATGTCGGGCGACTACGAAATCGCCATCGAGGAAGGAGCCACCGTGGTCCGCGTCGGGCAAGCCATCTTCGGCGCCCGCAACACGCCCGATTCCTACTACTGGCCGGCCGAATCCGGCCCGGACGCCGCGGCCTGAGCGCCGTCTTTTCGGAGAGCCGCCATGAACCGCAACGCGCTGGTCGTCCGCCACGTTCCGTTCGAAGACCTGGGCATCCTCGCCCCGCTCCTGCAAGACCGCGGCTATGCGGTGCAATACCTGGAGGCGGGCGTGGACGCGATAGACCCCGACGCGCTGGCCGCGGCCGACCTGGCCGTGATCCTGGGCGGTCCCATCGGCGTCTACGAGACCGGCCGCTATCCCTTCCTGCAGGACGAATTGCGCGCCATCGGCCAGCGCCTGCGGCAGGACCGGCCGACCCTGGGCATCTGCCTGGGCGCGCAGCTCATGGCGGCGGCGCTGGGCGCCGAGGTCGCGCCCACCGGCCGCGCGGAAATCGGCTATGCGCCGCTGACGCTCACCGCCGACGGCCTGGATACGCCGCTGCGCGAGATCCAGTCCGTGCCGGTGCTGCACTGGCACGGCGACCAGTTCGCCATTCCGTCCGGCGCCCGCCGGCTCGCCGAGACGCCGGGGTTTCCCAATCAGGCTTTCGCGCTCGGGCCTCACATACTCGGCCTGCAATTCCATCTCGAAGCCGACGCCGGCCGCATCGAGCAATGGCTGATCGGCCATGCCTGCGAACTGAGCCTGCGCGGCGTCGATCCGGCGGCCATCCGGGCCGACGCCGCCACGCACGGCGCGGCGCTGGCGCATTGCGCCGGCCTGGCGTTCGGCTTGTGGCTGGACGGATTCTGAAGCGCCCGCCTTGCGGGCGCCACGGATAGAATGGCCGGCCCGGTTCCATAGCCCCGAGCAGACCGCATGGCCAAGACGTTCGAACTCGACACGCTGAAAATACGCCTGAACGACGCGGACCTGCTGCGCCTGGACCTGAACCAGCGCATCCAGCGCGCGCTGCGCGCGCTGATCCTGGACACCGCGCTGGCGCCAGGCGTGAAGCTGCCGGCGACCCGCGTGCTGGCCAGGTCGCTGGGCGTGTCCCGCGACACCGTCGAAAACGCCTACGTGCAATTGCATCGCGACGGCTACATCGTGCGGCGCGAGGGATCGGGCAGCTATGTGTCGGACTCGGTGGCGATCCCGCTGCGCGGGGCGGCACCCCGGCGCGTCAGGCCGGACGCCGCGGGCCGAGCGGCCGAGTCCGGCGCGGGCTTGAGCCGGCGCGGCCGCGCGATACTGGACAGCGGCGGCGTGGTCGACCAGCAATCGATCAAGGCCTTCGCCACCGGCCTGCCCGAAACCCGCAATTTCCCGCTCGAAATCTGGGAGCGCCTGCAGCGGCAGGCGTCCAGGGATTACCGCGCCAGCATGCTGCTGCATGGCGACCCGCAGGGCGCCGAGCCGCTGCGCAAGGCCATCGCCGCCTACCTGAACCTGGAGCGCGGGGCCAAGGTCTCCGCCGGGCAGATCCTGGTGCTCAGCAGCACGCGGCAGGCCCTGTACCTGTGCGCGCAGCTGCTGGCCGACGCCGGCAAGCCCATCTTGATGGAGAACCCCGGCTACTTTGGGGCCAGAAAGGCGTTCGAGGCGGCGCAGGCCTGGATCGCGCCCATAGCCGTGGACGCGCACGGCATCCGCACGGACCTCCTGCGCGCCGACCGCAGCGGCGCGAACTGCGTATACGTGACCCCGTCGCACCAGTACCCCACGGGCGCCACGCTGTCGTTGGCGCGCAGGCTGGAATTGATCGACTGGGCGGCGGCCGGCGGCAAGTGGATCATCGAGGACGACTACGACAGCGAATTCCACTACGACGGCCCGCCGACCGCCTGCGTGCAGGGCCTGGACCGCCATCAGCGCACGCTCTATCTGGGCACCTTCGCCAAGACGCTGTATCCCGGGCTGAGGCTGGGATACATGGCGCTGCCGCCGGAACTGGTGGACGCCTTCACCCGCGCGCGCAGCATCATGGACGGCCATACGCCGCAGATCCTGCAGCTGACGCTGGCGCGCTTCATGGAAGACGGGCACTACAACTCGCACGTGCGCGCGATGCGCAAGCTCTATGCCGGACGCCGCCAGGCCTTGCTCGACGCCATCGGCCGGCACCTGGACGGCATCGCCACGCCCGCGCGTCCGGCGGGCGGGCTGCAGCTGCCCTGTCTGCTCGCGCGCGGCTTGTCCGAAGCGGAAACCATCCGCCAGGCCGCCGCCGTCGGCCTGCGGCTGCCCGGGTTGAGCCGGCTGTACGCCGGACCCGAACGCAGGCAGGGCTGGCTGCTGGGCTACGCCTCGCTGACCACCTACGAGATCGAGGCCGCGATGCTGCGCCTGGCCAACGCGCTGGGCAGCCGGCCCCGGCGCGCGCGCCAGCCGCGGCCTCAATAGGGCAGCGGATAGCGCTCGACCAGCGCGGCCACGCCTTCGCGGATCGCGTCTTCGCCGCGGCGGTCCACGGCGCCGGCGCGCAGCGCGCCCAACAGGGCCAGCATCATGTCGCCGATCTCCTGGAACGCGTCCGGCCCCATGCCGCGCGAGGTGCAGGCCGCGCTGCCCACGCGTATGCCGGAGGTCACGGCCGGCCGGGCCGTATCGTGCGGCACGGCGTTCTTGTTCAGCGTGATGCCGACCCGCTCCAGCGCCTGTTCCGCGACGTTGCCCGCCAGCCCCCACGGACGCAGGTCCACCACGCCGAGGTGGCAGTCGGTGCCGCCGGACACGATGGAAAGGCCGCCCTGCGACAGCCGCGCGCAAAGCGCCTGCGCGTTCTCGACCACGGCGCGCACGTAGGCGCGAAACGACGGTTGCAGCGCCTCGCCCAACGCCACCGCCTTGGCCGCCACGACGTGCATGAGCGGGCCGCCCTGCAGGCCGGGGAAGACGGCCGAGTCGATCTTTCTGGCGATCTCGTCGTCGTTGCTCAGGATCATGCCGCCGCGCGGGCCGCGCAGCGTCTTGTGCGTGGTGGTCGTGGTGACGTGCGCATGGGGCACGGGCGTGGGGTAGACGCCGCCGGCGACCAGGCCGGCGAAATGCGCCATGTCGGCCATGAAGAACGCGCCCACTTCGTCGGCGATGGCGCGGAACCGGGCGAAGTCATAGGTGCGCGCGTAGGCCGACCCGCCGGCGACGATCAGCCGCGGCCGTTCGCGGCGCGCGATGCGCGCGACCTCGTCCATGTCCACCCGCTGGCTGTGCGGGTCCACGCCATAGCTCACGGCCTGGAACCAGCGTCCGGAAAGATTGACCTGGGCGCCGTGCGTCAGGTGTCCACCGGCCTTGAGGTCCAGGCCCAGAATCTTGTCGCCGGGCGCGAGCAGCGCCAGATAGACCGCCTGGTTGGCCTGGCTGCCGGAATGCGGCTGGACGTTGGCGTGGCGGGCGCCGAATAGGCGCTGTGCCCGCTCGATCGCCAGGCGTTCGGCCACGTCCACGTTGACGCAGCCGCCGTAGTAGCGGCGGCCCGGATAGCCCTCGGCGTATTTGTTGGTCAGCACCGAGCCCTGGATCTCCAGCACCGCGCGGCTGACGAAGTTCTCGGAGGCGATCAGCTCGATGGAGCGCCGCTGGCGCAGCCGTTCGGCGTCGACGGCGCGCCACAGTTCGGGATCGGCCTGTTGCAGGGGCAGGGCGCTGACGCCGGCCGGCGCCATCCCTTCGGAAATGGAAAGATCGGTCATGTCGGTTCGCGTGTCGATGGTTTCAGGGTTTGGCGGGGCTGCCGGCCAGCCGGGGCTGGCCGCCGTGGATCAGCAGGTGGGCGGTCAGGCCGGCCACCAGGCCCCAGAACGCGCCGCCCACGCCCAGCAGCGTGACGTTGGCGGCGGTGGCCAGAAAGGTGATGAGCGCGGTTTCGCGGGTGCGGGCGTCGGCCATGGCGTTGGCCAGGCTGCCGCCGATCGCGCCCAGCAGCGCCAGGCCGGCCAGCGTCGTGATGAAGGCCTTGGGCAGCACCATGAACAGCGTGGCCAGGGTGACGCCGAAGGTGCCGACCAGGATGTAGAACAGCCCGCAGGCCAGGCCGGCCACGTAGCGCTTGGCCGGATCGGGATGCGCGTCGCGGCCGGTGCAGATCGCGGCGGTAATGGCCGCCACGTTGAAGGCGTGCGCGCCGAACGGCGCCATCAGCAGCGAGCCCAGGCCGGTCACCGTCACGATGGGATTGGCGCTGGTCTGGTAGCCGTCGTGGCGCAGCACCAGCATGCCCGGCATGTATTGCCCGGTCAGCGTGATGATGAACAAGGGCAGCGCCACGCCGAGCAGGGCCTGCAGCGAAAACCGCGGCATTTCGAAGACCGGCGCGGCCAGGCTGAGATGGATCGCCGAAAAATCGATGCGGCCCTGGGCGATCAGCAGGCCCACGCCGATCAGCAGTATGCCCACCACCGCGAAGCGCGAGGTGAAGCGCTTGAGCAGCGCATAGGAAATCACCAGCACGATCACCAGCAGCGGGTCGGCGCTGGCGCCGCCGAAGGCGTTGACGCCGAACTGCAGCAGTATGCCGGCCAGCAGCCCGGCGGCGATGCCGCCCGGAATCATGCGGACCAGCCGGTCGAACGCGCCGGACAGGCCCAGCGCGATGAAGCCCAGCGCCGAGATCACATACGCGCCGATGACTTCGCCGTAGGGCGTGAACGGCATCACGGTGGCCAGGAACGCCACGCCGGGCGTGGACCACGCGGTGATGATTGGCGCCTTGTAGCGCCAGCTCAGGAGCGCGCCGGTGACGCCCACGCCGACCGACACCGCCCACACCCAGGACGCGGTCTGGGCCGGCGTGAGCCGGGCCAGTTCGGCGGCCTGGAACACCAGCACGAAAGTGCCGCCGTAGTTGACCAGCACCGAGATCAGCGCCGCGACGGTGGGGGAAAAGAGATCGGCGGCTCGAAGGCGCGCCGGCGATGCGTTCATGTAGCACTCCGCGTTCGTCTGGAAACCCGGCTGGACGGCCAGCCGGGCGCGAACCCGAAGTCTAGGATCGGTGTGGCAGGTCTGTTCATGCCACATTCGCAGGGATGGGCAGACCGCTTTTGCGCCGCTCAGCCGTCTGAGGGCGGATTCCAGACGGCCCGCACGGCGCGGGCCAGGGCCGCGGCCTGGCGCACGCCGGCCGCGGCGGCGTCGACGATGCGGGCGGGATCGAGCACGTTGTCGCCGATGGCCTGCGCGCTCGCCTCGTCGGGCAGCAGCGCCAGCGCCGCGCTGCCGCCGGCCTGCAGCTCGCGCAGTTCGCGGCGCAGATGGCCGCTGACCGGATTGCCGTCGCGGTATCCCAGCGGCGCCAGCACCGCCACTTGCCGGAACCCCGCCGCCATGTCGGCGTTGGTCATGGAACGGATGCCCCCGTCTATGTAGGCCGACTCGCCGATGGCCACGGCGGGCCAGGCTCCCGGCACCGCGCAGCTGGCGGCGACGGCGTCGATGAAGTCCACGCCATCGCCGGCGCCGAAGCCGCGCGCCTCGCCGGTGTGCGCGTCGACGGCCACCACGCGCAGGGGCTTGGCGGGCCAGCCGGCGCTGCCCAGGCGCGCGGCGATGATGGCGCGCCGCACGGCCGGCGCCGGCGTGGCGCTGCGCAGCGCGTAGGCGCCGATGCGCTGGCGCGCCCGGCGCAGGTCGCCGCCGACTTTCTCGTACAGCGCGCGGTTCTTTTCATCCGCCGCTTCCTGCGAATAGGGCCGCGCGCGTTCGGCGGCGGCCGCGTCGCCGTTCAGTTGCGCCGCCAGCAACTGCGTCAGCGGCACGCCGCGCGCCAGCTGGGCGCCGACGACGGAGCCCGCGGAGCAGCCGATGAACAGGTCGGCCGCGGCCAGGTCCACGCCCTGGCGCTCCAGCCCCGCCAGCAAGCCGATTTCCCATGCCAGCCCGGTCACGCCGCCGCAGCCCAGGACCAGGCATCGTCCATGTGCGGGCCGCGCCATTTAGGCCGCCTCCTCGCGGGCGCGCCGGGGCTGCGCCGACGCGCTGCGGTAGTGGTAGTCGCCCATGTCGGTCTTGCGCAGCATGTGCCAGTAGTCGTCGTTGCGAAACGGCGTGGGCGCCACCACCTTGCCGTGCGCGTTCCTGTACCAGTTGCTCATGCCCTTGTGGGTCCAGATCATGCGGTCATGGGCGGCCTGCACGCGCGCGTTGTAGGCGTCGTGGCGGTCCTTGCGGACCTCCAGCTCGAAGCGGCCGCCGGCGCGCGCCATGCCTTGCTGCAGCAGGCCCATCACGTAGCGGACCTGGGTTTCCAGCAGCGCGACCACGCTGCCGCCGTGGCCCAGCGCCGTATTCGGCCCGGCCAGGATGAAGAGGTTGGGAAAGCCCGGCGCGGCCACGCCCATGAAGGCCTCCGCGCCTTTTTCGTCCCAGGCCTCGCGGATGGAGCGGCCGCCGCGGCCGTACAGCTTGAACGAGGACAGCAGGTTGATCGCGTCGAAGCCCGTGGCCACCACCAGCACGTCCAGCTCATGGGCCGTGCCGTCGTCGCTGACCACCGCCCTGGGCGTGATGCGCTCGATGCCGCCCGTGACCAGCCTGACGTGATCGCGCGCCACGGTGCGGAACCAGCCGTTGTCCATCAGCATGCGCTTGCCGAACGGCGGGTAGTCGGGCAGTACGTCGGGCAGCAGGTCCTGGCGCGCGCCGAGTTCGGCCTTGATGTAGTCGGTGAAATGCTCGCGGTGCCGGTCGTTGATCTTGTTGATGGAGCGCTCGGGATGCGGCCAGTCCGGATCGATCTGCAAGGTGGCGTGGACCCTGTCGTTGAAGATCCAGGCCAGCCGCTGCCGATACCACTCCTGGTAGTAAGGCACTTCGCGCAACAGGAAGCGCACGTCCTGCGGCACCGGTTTTTGGAACTTCTCGAAGGGCGCGGCCCATTGCTTGGAACGTTGGAAAATGGTCAGCGATTCGACCTGGTCGGCGATGGCGGGAACGACCTGCATCGAACTTGCGCCATTGCCGATGATGCCCACCTTCTTGCCGCGCAGATCGATGTCCGCCGGCCAGTGCGCGGTATGAAAGCAAGGGCCGGCGAAGCTGTCCAGCCCGGCGATGGCGGGCAGCTTGGGCACGTTCAGCAGTCCCACCGCGCTGATCAGGATGTCGGCCACATAGTCCTGCTCGCGGCCGTCCCCGTCCACGGTGCGCACGCGCCAGCGCATGTCGGTCTCGTCGTAGCGGGCGGACGCCACCTTGGTGTTGAAGCGGATGTTCCGGCGCACGCCGTACTGGTCGGCCACGCCTTCGAAGTAGCCCTGGATCTCGCCTTGCAGCGCGAAGTAGCGCGACCAGTCGTGCTTGGCGAAGGAGTACGAATAGATGTGGTTGGGCGTGTCGACGCCCGCGCCCGGATAGCGGTTCTCGTACCAGGTGCCGCCGACCTCGGCGTTCTTCTCGATAACGACATAGGGAATGCCGGCGCCTTGCAGGCGGATCGCGGCGCACAGCCCGGCCACGCCGGCGCCGATGACCAGCACCCGATAGCCCTCGGGCACCGGGAACGCGTCGCGCTGTTCGAGCGCGAAGTCGGGGTCCAGGCCCAGCCAGGCGGCGATCATCGGGCCGTACGAATCGGGGATCTCTTCGCCCACGCTGGTGCGCAGCATGGCCACCAGCTGCGCGTGCGTGGGGGCGGGCAGTCCGGGCGCCAGGCCTTGCCGGGCGCGCACGATGGCCGCATGGGCCGCCGCGCGTATCTCGTCCTGCACCGCGTCGGGCAGGCCGCCGGGATCGTTGTCTTCCAGCCCCTTGATGCGCGAACACTGGAAGCGTTCGGACAGCCAGCCGGTGTCGCCGGTCAGGTGCACCAGCACCATCAGCAGGGTGGGGATGTTGGCGCTGGCCAGCGCGCGTTTCAGCCGGGCCTCCCATGCGTCTGCGCTGGGCGGGATATCGGAGGCCGGGGTGTCGCGTTGCATATCGCGTTGCATAGGGGTCCTTCGGAGTAGACGGAAAAGCCGGGGCCGCGCGGCGGCGCATCGTTGCGGGCCACGGATCGTCGGCATGGTTGGGGGGAAGCGGGCGGCGCGGTGTGTCCGCGTCCGCCCGCGAGGCAGCGCTATTCGGCGCTGGCGCCGGACTTCCTGATCAGCTCGGCCCATTTGGCGCTGTCGCTGACGATGAAGGCGCCGAACGCATCGGGCCGGGTGAACTGTCCGTCCAGGCCCATCTTCCTGAACTGTTGCTGGATGTCGGGCGCCGCCTTCATTTTCTGCAGCGAGGCCTGCAGGCGCTCGACCACCGCGGGCGGCGTGCCGGCGGGCGCCACGATGCCCAGCCAGGGCATGGCGTCGTAGCCGGGCAGCCCGGACTCTTCCACCGTGGGCAGTTCGGGCAGCACGGCGGAGCGGGTCTTGGTGGTGACGGCCAGCGGGCGCACCTTGCCGCTGTCGAGGAAGGGCTGGGCGGCCGCGATGTCCACGAACAGCATGTCGACTTCGCCGCCGGCCACCGAGGTCAGCGCGGGCACGCTGCCCTTGTACGGGATGTGCGTCATCTTCAACCCGGTGAGCGCAGCGAAGAGCTCGCCCTCCAGATGGTTGGAGGTGCCGTTGCCCGAGGACGCGAACGTCGCGGCGCGGCCGTCCTTCTTGAGCGTGGCGATGAGGTCCTTCACGCTGCTCGCCTGGACCTGCTTGCCGGTCACCAGGATGTGCGGCACGCTGGCGATCAGCGACACGGGCTGGAAGTCCTTGACCGGGTCGTAGTTCGCGGTGTTCTTGTACAGGCTGGGCGCGATCCCCAGCGACGAGGCCGCCATCAGCAGGGTGTAGCCGTCGGCGGGCGCCTTGGCCACGTAGGCCGATGCGATCATGGTGCCGGCGCCGGGCTTGTTGACCACCACCACGGGCTGGCCCAGGTCGTCCTGCAGCTTGGCGGCGATCTGGCGGGTCATGACGTCCGTCACGCCGCCGGGCGTGAACGGCACCACGATGTTGACCGGCCTGGCCGGATAGTCCTGCGCCTGGGCGGCCGCGCCCGCGCACAGCAGGGTGGCGGCGAGGCAGTGCGATAGCCATTTCATGTCTTGTCTCCTGTTGTTGTCCCGATGGGGTATCAGAGCGAACCGGCGCTGCGGTTCCGATGCCGGATCAGGCCCCACACCATGTTGGCGCAGGGCATGTCCAGGTCTAGTTTTTCGGCGATCTCGACCATGGCGCCGATAAGCGCGTCGGTCTCCAGCGGCTTGCCCTTGAGCGCGTCCTGCAGCATCGAGGTCTGCGCCGCGCCCGAACCGGCGGCCGCCTGCATGCGCTGCTCCACGGTCACGTCGAGCGCGAGGCCCAGCGCCTTGCCCAGCGACAGGTACTCATGCAGCAGGGCGCGGGCCAGTCTGCTCAGGTAAGGGTCCGACACCAGCGCGTCCATGCGCGCGTGGGCCAGCACGCTCAGCGGGTTGAAGGTGGCGTTGCCTGCCGCCTTGATCCAGACGGCCTCGTGGATGCGCGGGCTGGCCTCGCATTGCACGCCGGCCTGCGTCAGCAGGCGCGCCAGCCGCAGCGCGCGCGGCGACAGCGCGCCGTCCGGCTCGCCGATGGCGAGGTTGTTGCGCGCGTCCTGCGACGCGACGCCGGGCTGCGCGCTGTGCGCGGCGATATAGACCACGGCGCCCAGCACCCGCTCCAGCGGCACCGCGCGCGCCAGCACGCCCTGGGGGTCGACCGAGACCAGCGGCGCGGCGCCCAGCGGCGAGTCCAGCGTGGGCAGATACCACCACGGGATGCCGTTGACCGCGGGCACGATGGCGCCGCCGGCGGCCAGCATGGGCATGAGGCCGGGAGCGATCGCGGGCAGGGCCTGCTGCTTGACGGTCAGGAACAGATAGTCGACCTCGCGTATCTGCGCGGGATCGTCCGTGGCGTGCACGGGATGGCGGTGAACGGCGCCGTCCACGGCCAGGCCCGCGCCGCGCCGGCGCAGGGCGTCCAGGGTCTCGCCCCGCGCCACCACGGACACGTGGCATCCCGCCTGGGCCAGGCGCGCGGCCAGCAGACAGCCGATCGCACCCGCACCGTATACCGCGATGCGGCACTGATGAGAATTTTCCATTGCTACGCTGCGAAAGTGGGCCGCCCGGGAGGCGGCGCGGTTGCCGCTACTGTTTGTAGGCGGGCCGGATGCCTTCCAGCATCCGGAGCAGGGGAGGCCAGTGCTTGTGGCGCGAAGGGCGGTCGAGCTTGTCGAACTGGCGCCCGACTTTTTCCGCGACGGCTTCGGGCGGAACCACCAGGGGCAGGCCGCCGGCCAGCGCCGCAACCTGCGCCTGGCAGGCGCGCTCCAGGTAGAACATGGCGTCGAAGGCGTCGGGCACGCTGGCGCCGCAGGCCAGCAGGCCGTGGTTGCGCAGAATCATCGCGTTGTGCGGCCCCAGGTCCGCCACCAGGCGCTGCTGCTCGTCCATGTCCAGCGCCACGCCTTCGTAGTCGTGGTAGGCCAGGCGCTTGTGAAAGCGCATCGCGTGCTGCGAGATCATCAGCAGGCCCGTCTGCTGCGCCGAGACCGCGATGCCGGCGGCCGTGTGGGTGTGCATCACGCAGGCGGCGTCGTGCCGCGCGCGGTGGATGGCGCTGTGGATGACGAAACCGGCCGGGTTGATGCCCAGCCCGGTCCGGTCCAGCAGGATCTCGCCGTCGATGTTCACCTTGACCAGGTTCGACGCGGTGATTTCGTCGAAGGTCAGGCCGTAGGCGTTGATCAGGAAATGCGGCTCGTCGCCCGGAACCCGTGCCGATATGTGGGTATAGATGTGGTCGGTCATGCGCATGGCCACCGCCAGGTTGTAGGCCGCGGCCAGGTCGACGCGCACCGCCCATTCCTCGGCCGATACCTGATCCTTGATCGATGCTGCTGTCACGACTGCCCCTCCGGTTTCCATGGTTGCTGCCTGGACGGCGCATTGGCGGCGCCTTTGATGCGCAGTATAGGTTTTCCGGCCTGCCGCGACTAAGCAAACGTTTTGATGGAAACGCATAAATCGCATCAATGCGTCGGCGGCAAAGCAATGCATGAAAAACCTTGATCGAAACGCATAAAAACGTTTAGCTGGTGCGCGCATGGGCCGGTTCCTATACTGGTTTTCTTCCCACGCGGCGCGGGTGCGCCATTGAAAATCAGAACATGCCGGAGGCTGGATGGACGCTGTAGGAAATCGCACGATCATGGATTTGCTCGATGAACAGGCGCAGTGCCACGGGCATCGGATAGCGGTCGTGCATGAGTACCAGAATGGCGACGTCAGCCAGCTCAGCTACATCCAATTGCGCGAGGCCGCCATGCGCTTCGCGGCGGGGCTGCAGGCACGGGGCGTCAGGCCTGGCGACCGCGTGTTCGTGTTCATGGGCAATACGGCGGAGTACGTGCCGCTGTGGATGGGGTTGATGCTGGCCGGCGCGGTCATCGTGGCTGGCAACATCTACCTGACGGCTCCCGAAGTGGCCTATCAGCTGGAGCATTGCCAGCCCGCGCTGGCGGTGGTGGAGCCGGCGCACGAAGCGCTGGTGCGCGAGGTCTGCGCGACGATGGCGCAGGCGCCGTCCATCGCCTGCGTGCCGCGCGGCAGCCTGAAACCCGAGGACCTGTCGTGCGAGCTGGCCGCGCCGCCGGAGTCGTTCCGCGCGCCGCCGCAGGGCAGCGACGACCTGGCGCAGATCCTCTATACCTCGGGCACGTCGGCGCGGCCGAAGGGGGTGATGCTGACGCAGGCCAACCTGCTGTGGTGCGGCCAGGCGGGCGCGGCCAACAGCGGGCTGTCGCGCGCCGACCGCGTGTTCAACAACAAGCCGCTGTTCCATGCCAATTGCCAGGAAACGGTGCTGTCCTGCCTGACCGCGGGCGCCACCGCCGTGATCGGCGAACGCTACAGCGCATCGCGCTACCTGCGCCAGTTGATCGAGCACCGCATCACCATATGCAGCCTGTCAGGCATGCTGTGCCGCACCTTGCTGAACCAGGCGCCCTCGCCGTTCGATACCGCGCACCAGGTGCGCTATGCGGGCTACGCCATCAATATTTCGGAGGCCGAGATCGAGGCCTTCGTGGCGCGTTTTCGCATTCCGCTGCGCAACGGCTACGGGCA
The DNA here is from genome assembly GCF_056711425.1 of Achromobacter sp. SX5. Lineage (NCBI taxonomy): Bacteria > Pseudomonadati > Pseudomonadota > Betaproteobacteria > Burkholderiales > Alcaligenaceae > Achromobacter > Achromobacter sp. SX5. Next base: position 711,888 of record NZ_CM160041.1, read on the forward strand.
GTCCGAGTCCATGCTCTACATCACCTTGCAGTCGCACGCCGCGCCGTCCACCTACCCGTCCATCGGGCGTCCGACGCCGGACCGCGAAGTGTTCCTGGTCGATGACGACAACCGGCCGGTCGCGCCGGGCCAGATCGGCGAGATCGTGGTGCGCGGCCATCCCGGGCGCACGCTGACGCTGGGCTATTACCGCGACCCGGCCGCGACGCAGGCCGCGTTCGATGGCGGCTGGCTGCATACCGGCGACCTCGGCTACCAGGACGCCAAGGGCAATTTCTATTTCTTCGGCAGGAAGAAGGAAGTGATCAAGCGGGCCGGCGAGAACATCTCGGCGGCCGAGGTGGAAGAGGCCTTGATGGGCCACCCCGACGTGCGCGACGTGGCGGTGGTCGGCGTGCCGGACCCGGTGCGCGACCAGTCCGTCAAGGCGTTCATCGTGCTGCACGACGGCCGCGGCGAAGACGCCGCGGCGCTCAAGGCGCATTGCGCCGAGCGGCTGGCCTACTTCAAGGTGCCCGAGCACGTGGAATTCATGGCCGAGCTGCCGCGCAACGCGAGCGGCAAGGTGCTCAAGCGGGCGCTGTCGGGCGCGTGAGCGGCCGCCGCGCCGCCCGCGGCCTGCCGGTAGCGGCCTTGCCCAGCCGCGCCAGGGCCTGAACCACCTGCCGCACCACGGCCTGGCCCTGGTTGCGGTGCGTGGCGAGCGTGAACTCCAGCGTCAGCGGCTCCAGGTCCGGGTCCACCGGCACCAGCGTGCCGGCCTTGACCTGCTCGGTCACCATCATCTCCGGAAGCTGGGCGATGCCGCCGCCCGCTTCGACCACCTCGATCAGGCTGTTGAGCCGGTTGCAGCTGCAGACGTTGTCCAGGTTGGCGCCCATGGCGCGCAGTTCGTCCTGGGCGGGGCCGAAGAAGCCGGACGGACGGGACACGCACCACAGCGGTTCCGTGCGCAGCAGCGACTGCATCGAGCGGGGCTGGCCCTGGGCGTCGGTCAGCAGGCGCGAGGACACCATCCAGGACATGCGCGTGGTGCCCAGCGGCGTGCAGATGAACTGATCGTCGCGCAGCCGGTTGGCCACGATGGCGATATCGAGCGCGCCGGAGGCAAGGTGTTCCTGCAGCTTGACCGCCAGGTCCAGCTCGATTTCGTACGAGACGCGCGGCAGCGCGCGGCGCAGCTCGGGCACCACGCGCGAAAACCAGGTCATGGAGATCTCGCCCATGCCGATGCGCACCGTGCCGGCGGCGTTGGTGACCGCTTCCGCATCGGTGAAGGCGTCTTCCACGGCCAGCAGCAGCGGCTCGACGCGTTCGACGAAGCGGCGCGCCGGCACCGTCAGCTCCAGGCGGCGGCCGCGCTTCTCGAACAGGGCGAAGCCCAGCGACTGCTCCAGCTCGCGCATGCGCGCCGATACGGCGGGCTGCGAGGTGTACAGGCGCTCGGCGGCGGCGCGGAAGCTGCCCAGCTTCGCAATCATGCACAGGGTTTCGGCGTTGACCAGGTTTGGACGGGGCATAGGCGTCAGGCAGGGATTTCGCTCGTATGTTAATGGCAAACCGGCGCGCCATCATCGCCCGCCGCTCGGTGAAATCCGGGATATGCCGCGGCCGGGCGCGCCGATACACTGGGTTTCCCCTTCCCTCGACGAGCACGCCATGAGACTTCCGCTATCCACCCTGGGCGCCGCCCTGTCGCTGTCGCTGGCCGCGCAGGCTGCGCCGGCCCAGCAGCCGCCGCGCGATCCGTTCTTCTGGCTGGGCGAGATCAACAAGGCCACGGCCGTCATCAATACGGACGAAGGCCTGCTGGACAAAAGTATGGCGCCGCGCCTGGCCGCGGGCGTGGCCCAGGTGATCCGCGATGGCAACCAGCCCGGGGCCAAGCGCCCGGCCAGCGTCATCACTTTCGAGCCGCTCCTGATCAAGGCCGCCGGCGAGGACGTGACGCTGCTGCACGCCGGCCGATCCAGCCAGGACATGCACGCCACCTACCGCAGCGCGATCCTGCGCGACAAGCTGCTGGAGCTGGCCGGCCAGCTCAACGCCACCGCCTCGTCGCTGGTGGACCTGGCCGCGCGCCAGGCCGGCACCGTGGTGCCGAACTACACCAACGGCGTGGCCGCCCAGCCCAACAGCTACGGGCACTACCTGCTGGGCCACGCGGCCGGGCTGGCGCGCGACGCGCAGCGCATCCGCGAAGCCTACGCGCGCATCGACCGCTCGCCGATGGGCACCACGGTGCTCAACGGCACCAGCTGGCCGCTGGACCGCGAACGCATGGCGCGCTATCTGGGCTTCACGGCCCTGGTCGACAACGCCTACGACGCCTCGCAGATTTCCTCCATGGACCAGCCGGTGGAAGTGGGCGCCATCGTCGCCAGCATCGCGCTGCGCACGGGCAACTTCGTCGAAGACGTGATGACGCAGTACGCCCAGCCGCGCCCCTGGATACTGCTGCAGGAGGGCGGCGGCAACACCTACGTGTCCAGCGCCATGCCGCAAAAGCGCAATCCCGGCCTGCTCAACGACACCCGCGGCGACGCCTCGACCGCCGTGACGCTGGCCCTGGGGCCGGTCATGCAGACCCACAACATCACCCCCGGCATGAGCGATCCCAAGGACGTGAAGCAGAATTCCGCGATGGTCGACGCCGGCATCTCGGCGCTCAAGCGCTGGGACCGGGTGCTCAAGGCCATGGTGATCAATCCCGAACGCGCGCTCGAAGAGCTGAACAGCGACTGGACCGCCTCGCAGGAACTGGCCGACGTGCTGATGCGCAAGTACAAGCTGCCGTTTCGCGATGGCCACCATTTCGCCTCCGAAGTGGTGAGCTACGCCAAGGCCAACAACATCAAGCCGCTGGATTTCCCGTACGAGCAGGCGCGCCGCATCTACGCCGACGCGATGAAGGACTCGAAGTACGGCACGGAGCTGCCGATGAGCGAGGCGGAGTTCCGTTCCACGCTGGACCCGGTGGCCATCGTGAAGAACCGCGCCACGCTGGGCGGGCCGCAGCCGGCCGAGATGGAGCGCATGCTCAGGCAGGCGCGCGATCAGCTTGCGTCGCAGGACGCCTGGATCAAGGCGCGCCGCGCGCATATCGACGACGCGCTGGCCGAGCTGGACAAACGCTTCGACGCGCTGGTGGCCAGCGCGTCGAAGGAGCAGGCCCGCTGATTCAGGCCGGGGCGAAGGGCGGCGCGTAGCGGCGCAGCCGCAGCGCGTTGCTCAGCACGAACACGCTGGACAGGGCCATCGCGCCGGCCGCGAACACCGGCGACAGCAGGCTGCCGTTGACCGGATACAGCAGGCCGGCGGCCACCGGGATCAGCGCGACGTTGTAGGCGAAGGCCCAGAACAGGTTCTGCTTGATGTTGCGCAGCGTGGCCTGGGACAGCCCGATGGCGTTGGGCACGCCGCCCAGGTCGCCGGACATCAGCACCACGTCGGCCGCCTCGATGGCGATGTCGGTGCCGGTGCCGATGGCCAGGCCCACGTCGGCTTCGGCCAGCGCCGGCGCGTCGTTGATGCCGTCGCCCACGTAGGCGATCGGGCCGTACTGGCGCTTCAGGCGCTGCACCGCCTCGACCTTGCCGTCCGGCAGCACTTCGGCGACGACCTCGTCGATGCCGAGCTGGCGGGCGATGGCCTCGCCGGTGCGGCGGTTGTCGCCCGTGATCATCGCGACCTTCAGGCCCAGTTCGTGCAGCGCGCGGATGGCCGCGGCCGTGGTTTCCTTGATCGGGTCGGCCACCGCGATCATGGCGGCGAGCCGGCCGTTGACGGCGGCGTAGAGCGGGGTCTTGCCTTCGTCGCCCAGCCGCGCGGCTTGCGCGCCGAAGGTCTCGACGCCCAGGCCCAGTTCGCGCATGTAGCGGTCGGCGCCGATCTGGACCAGGTCGCCGTCGACGCGGGCGCTCACGCCGAAGCCGGTGATGGACTCGAACTGCGAGACCGCGCCCAGCGCGATGTTCTGCGCCTTGGCCGCATCGACGATGGCCTGGGCGATGGGGTGTTCGGACTTGGCTTCGACGGCCGCGACCTTGCCCAGCACGGCGTCGCGCTTGAAGCCCTGCGCCACGACCAGGTCGGTCAGTTCGGGGCGGCCCTTGGTCAGCGTGCCGGTCTTGTCCACGGCCACGACCTTGGCGTCCTTCAGCGATTGCAGCGCTTCGCCCTTGCGGAACAGCACGCCCATCTGCGCGGCGCGGCCGGTGCCCACCATGATGGAGGTCGGCGTGGCCAGGCCCATGGCGCAGGGGCAGGCGATGATCAGCACCGCCACGGCGTTGACCAGGGCGAAGGTCAGCGCGGGTTCGGGACCGAACGCGAGCCAGACGATGAAGGTCAGCACGGCGGCCGCCATGACCGCGGGCACGAACCACATGGTGATGCGGTCGACCAGCGCCTGGATCGGCAGCTTGGAGCCCTGCGCCTGCTCCACCATGCGGATGATCTGCGCCAGCACCGTGTCGTTGCCGACCTTGGTGGCGCGCAGCGTCAGCGCGCCGTTCTGGTTGACCGTGCCGCCCACCACTTCGGAGCCGGGCTGCTTCTCGACCGGCACGGGCTCGCCGCTGATCATGGATTCGTCGATGAAGCTGTTGCCCTCCACGACCTCGCCGTCCACCGGCACGCGTTCGCCCGGGCGGACTTCGACCAGGTCGCCGGCGACCACTTCCTCGATGGCCAGTTCCAGGACCGCGCCGTCGCGCACCACGCGCGCCGTCTTGGCCTGCAGGCCGAGCAGGCGCTTGATGGCTTCGGAGGTATTGCCCTTGGCGCGCGCCTCCAGGTAGCGGCCCAGCAGGATCAGCGCCACGATGACCGCGGCGGCCTCGTAATAGACGTTGACCGTGCCGGCGGGCAGCAGGCCGGGCGCGAAGGTGGCGACGACCGAATAGGCATAGGCGGCCGAGGTGCCCACCGCCACCAGCGAGTTCATGTCGGGCGCGCCGCGCAGCAGCGCCGGAACGCCTTTCTGGAAAAAGCGCAGCCCGGGGCCGAACAGCACGATGCTGGCGAGCGCGAACTGGAGGTACCAGCTGTTTTGCGTGCCCAGGGTGCCGGCGATCAGATGGTGGAACGCCGGCACCATGTGGCCGCCCATCTCCAGGATGAACACGGGCAGCGCGAAGATGGCGGCGATGGTCAGCGAGCGCTTGAGCGCCTGGCGCTCGGCGGCCTGGCGTTCGGCCACGGCGTCGGTGTCGCTGGCGGCTTCGGCGATGGGCCGGGCTTCGTAGCCGGCCTTGGCCACGGCCTGGATCAGCGCGCTGGCGGCGACGCCGCCAGCCGCGGTGACGCTGGCGCGCTCGGTCGCCAGGTTGACGGTGGCGCCGCTGACGCCGGGCACCGCCTTCAAGGCCTTCTCGACCCGGCCCACGCAGGAGGCGCAGGTCATGCCGGTCACAGACAGTTCCACGGTGGTTTCGGCCACCGTGTAGCCGGCCTTCTGCACCGCCTGCACGGCCGCCGCCACGTCAGGCGCGCCCGCGAAGGAGATGTCGGCGCGTTCGGTCGCCAGGTTGACGCTGGCCTTGCTTACGCCCGGCACGGCCTTCAGGGCCTTTTCGACCCGGCCCACGCACGAGGCGCAGGTCATGCCCTCGATGGGCAGGCTGACCGCGATGCTGTCTGCAGGGATGGAACTCATTGCCGCTCCTTGAAAACTAGGAATTTCCTGTGGATGCGACCACTATAAAGATTCCAATGATGTCAAGGTCAAGCGTTCCGGACGAAAGTTCCTCCCTGCGGGGTTAAAACGGGGTCAGACCATCGACTTTCCGCTGCGCCGGGCCGCGCGGATGTCGCGCCACAGCGTGACGCACAGAATGGCCAGGATCGCGGCCGAGATGGCCGGCCACACCAGGAAATACAACGTCAACCACATATCGGTCTCCTTGTTCGTTGTGGGGTTCAGCCCTTGGCGGGCTGGACGACGGGGCGCTGCGCCGGCGCCTGGGTCAGCGCTTCCTGTTCGCGGTGGAACGAGGTCACGCGGTCGGCCAGCAGGCCGAAATCGAAGCGCTGCGTGTTGCGCAGGCTGAGCGCGGTGCAGACCGCCGCGCTGACGCCATAGGCGGTGAGCGAACCCATCAGCACGATGTATTCGCGCAGCGTGCCGACGAAGACGGGCAGCATGATGGCGATGCCCGCCGCGCCCACGGCCAGCGCGGCCTTGCGGCCGAAGAAGCCGAACGTCATCAGCCCCAGCACCACGCCGCCGCCGACGGCCGAGCAGATTTCGAAGAACACCGCCACCGCGCCCTGGATCGGGATCAGTTCGAAGCGCACGATGGTGAACAGCACCACGGCGCTGAGCACCGACCAGACGAAGGCGCGGTTGTCCACGCGGTCCCAGTAGAAGCTGGCGATCACCGGGAACACGATGGCGCCCCACAGCGCGCCGACGAAGACCAGCATGACCAGGATGTCCAGGCGCAGGCTGGCGAAGATGACGCCGATCATGGTGGCCACGATCATGGTGGCGCGGCCCCACCACAGCATGCGCTGCGGGTCCGGACGGCCGCGCGCGACGTTCTTGCCGTAGATGTCGGTCATGACGATGGCCGACAGGGCGGCCAGGTCGGAGTCGGCGGTCGAGGACAGCGAGCCCACCACCAGCAGGAAGAACAGCGCGATGCCGAACGGCGGCAGATAGGTCGAGGCCATCTGCGGGATGATGTTGTTCATGTCGCCGTTGGCGGGCTCCAGGCCCACGAACAGCGCCAGCAGGCCCAGCATGCCCAGGCCGATCACGACCGCGCCGTAGCCGACCGTGGCGGTCAGGAAGGTGGGCTTGATCAGGTCTTCGCGCACGGCGAAAAGACGTTGCGCGATGGTCTGGTTGCCGATGGCGTAGGCCAGCACCGCCACGAAGTAGGGCGCGCCCTGTTCAAGAATCGCCTTGGTCGAATAGAAGTCGGCCTGCTCGGCGTTCAGGCGCCACATATTGGCCTGCAGCACGTCGGGGCCGCCGGCGTTGAAGAAGATCAGCGGAATGATGATGACCGCCGCCACGATCATGGCCGCGAGCTGCGCGAAGTCGGTCATCACCGAAGTGCGAAAGCCCGACCACAGCGTATAGGACAGCACGCCCAGGCCGGCGATGAGCACGCCCTGGATGAAGGTCAGCGGGCTGAGGATGGAGACCAGCGCGCCGGCTGCGGTGAAGTTGACCATCAGGCTGATACAGCTGCCCACGATGTTCGACACCGCCATGATCATCTGGCTGGAGGTGCCGTGGCGCGCGTGGATGACTTCCGCCAGCGTGTGCGCCTTGGGCGCGAGCTGGCGGAAACGCTTGCCGAAGGGATAGATGAACAGAATCATCAGCGCGCCCCAGAAACCGTAGTGCAGGGGGCCGGACAGACCGTACTTGTAGCCCGAGGTGGCGCTGGCGTAGAACGATGCGGCCCAGATCCAGGTGGCGATCATGCTGGCCGTGGAAAGGCCGAAGCCCACCGCGTTGTTCGACACCATGTAGCCGTCGACGTTTTCGTTCTTTTCGCCGATGAACAGCGACATCAGGAATGTCGCGCCGTAAAAGCCCGCGAGCAGCAGGATGGCGGTGGTCGCCGATAGCTGAAAGAATTCTGTCTCTTGCATCGTTTTCGTCCTTTCTCCTTGGCAGCTCGGTCATGACGGACAGTCATGGCTGCGTGAGGCCGTTTCCGCGGGATGCGATGGGCGGCAAACCCCTGTGACGTTGCCGAAACACCGCGCGATCGGCCGCAGGCGCGATCGCGTGCCTGCCCGGGGCGGGCGCGACGAGCGAGCCCATGCCGGACAGCGACAAGGCACACCGTGTAGGTGTCTTGCTGCCGCGTGGGGACGAACGCTGGTTTGATTTAGACGTTGCCCAACGCGGTAAGCGATGGTCCTGCCTGGTGGGCAGGGATTTGTTCCGCAGCCTGGCGGCTGGGTAAAGGTGTTTCGGCGGGCGTTCTACGCTGCACGCCGGACCGCTGTGCGCGGCCTTGGTGTCGGTTGCCGTGGGCGACGTGCGTCGCTTTCGGGCAAACGTGATGAACTACAGCAGACGGCAAGTATAGGACCATACCCGTTTCGAGTCCAGCCCGCGCGCCGCGCGCGCCATCGCGAATCCGATTGGAGCGCATCGCAACACTTAATTGGAAGGCAAAGCCGCGCTCCGATAAGGTAAAGGCTTTGGCGCGAATCATGACAGACCGCATATACCTCAACGCCGTCGATGCCGACGGCAACGCCTTGGCGCTGGCCGTGCGCGACGGACGCATCCTGGCCATCGGCGCCGAGCCGCCCGAACTGCCGCAGGCGCAGGTGACGGACCTGCGCGGCCACCTGGTGCTGCCGGGTTTCGTCGACGGCCACATCCACCTGGACAAGAGTTTCGTCGGCGACCGCTGGCATCCGCACCGGCCGGCGGCCACGCTGCGCGAGCGGCTGGCCATCGAGAAAAGCGAACTGGCCGTCGCGCCGCCCATCGAGGCGCGCGCCGATGCGCTCATCGCGCAGGCGGCCGCGTTCGGCACCGTGGCGATGCGCAGCCACGTCGACGTGGACGCCAGCACCGGGCTGGAGAACCTGCACGCGGTGATGGCCGCGCGCGAGAAGTGGCGCGGCATCGTGGATATCCAGCTGGCGGCGTTTCCGCAGGCCGGCGTGATGTCCTGTCCCGGCACCGCGCAGCTCCTGGAGGCCGCGGTGCGCGAGGGCGCGGAGGTGGTGGGCGGCATCGATCCGTCCACGCTGGACGGCGACGCCGAGGGCCAGCTCGATTGCATCTTCGGCATCGCCGACCGCCTGGGCGCCAGGCTCGACATCCATTTGCACGAGCCCGGCATGGCCGGCGTCGAGCAGATCGGCCGCATCGCCGCGCGCACCCGCGCGCTGGGCCTGGCCGGACGCGTCGCGATCAGCCACGCCTACGCGCTGGGCGACGTGGATGCGCGCGCGCAGGACGGGGCGGCGCGCAAGCTCGCGGACGCCGGCGTGGCCATCATGACCAACGCGCCCGGCGACCGCGCTTTTCCGCCGGTGCTGCGGCTGCGCGCCGCCGGCGTGCGGGTGTTCGCCGGCAACGACAACATCCAGGACAGCTGGTGGCCTTACGGCAACGGCGACATGCTGCAGCGCGCGATGCTGATCGGCTACCGCTCGGGCTTTTACGGCGACGCCGAGCTGCTGACGGCGCTGGACATGGCCTCGCACGCGGGCGCGGCCGTGCTGGGCCTGCAAGGCTACGGGCTGCTGGCGGGCAACGAGGCCACGTTCGTGGCGCTGCCCGCGCCCAATGCGGCGGCCGCCGTGGCAGCGGCGCCGGCGCAGCGCCTGCTGTTTCGCAAGGGCGAACCGGTCGGCGAGGCCGCGACCGCCTTCAGCCGGCCCGCGCGCTGACCTCGGCGGCGCGCTGCTCGCAATAGCCGGTCAGCGCGCGCAGCAGGGCGCGGCCGGCCTCGCTGAGCCGGGCGCGCGCATACAGCGCCAGGCGCAGGCCGGCCGGCGCAGCGTAGCCTTCGGCGGCCGTCAGCACGCGGTGTTCGGGGCCGACGCAGGCGGCAGGCAGCAGGCTCACGCCCAGGCCGGCCGCCACCGCGGCCGTCAGGCTGGGCAGGCTGGGGCTGCAAAAGCGCACCTGCCAGGGCCGGCCGCAGTTCTCCAGCATGGCGGTCATTTCCTGGCGGTAGAGCGCACCGGCCGGAAACGCGACCAGCGGCACGGCCGTGCCGGCGGCGGGCGCCGCGGCGTCGCGCGCCGCGATCCAGCACAGCGGCTCGGCCCACTGGGCGTGGCAGTCCGCGTCCACTTCCCATTGCTTGACCAGCAGCAGGTCCAGGTCGCCTTCGCGGTAGCGCCGCAGCAGCTCGTGGCTAAGGCCGCCTTCGACCTCCACGCGCAGCAGCGGATGGGCGGCCTGCACGGCCGCCAGCGTGGGCATCAGGGCCGCGCCCATGAATTCTTCGGGAGCGCCCAGGCGCAGCACCGCGCTGGCCTGCGCGGCGGCCACGCTGGCGCAGGCTTCCTCGGCCAGGCGCAGGATGCTGCGCGCATACCCGAGCAGACGCTCGCCTTCCTCGGTGGGCAGGATATGGCGCTGGCTGCGGTCCAGCAGCTGGCAGCCGAGCCGGTCCTCCAGGCGCAGCACGTGCTGGCTGACGGTGGACTGGGTCAGGTGCAGGTATTCGGCCGCGCGGGTGAAGTTGCCTGTGTCCACGACGGTGATGAAACTGCGCAGCAGGACGGGATCGAGCATTGCGCTTTCCACTGAAAACCATTGGGTCAATTAATTTCATAATACCCGGACGCGACGCCATACTAGCGTCCTGGACCTTGAACCCGGGAGTATCGGATATGCGTGTTTTCGGAGCGTGCCGCATCTGGCTGGCGGCTTTTATGTTGAGCATGGGCGGCGGGGCCGCGGCGGCCGCGCCGGACGCCGCGCTGCTGGCCGCCGCGGGCGACGGCGACGCGGCCCACGTCAAGGCGCTGCTGCGGCAGGGCGCCGCGCTGGAGGCGCGCGACGGTTCCGGCAATACGCCGCTCTTGCGCGCCACCCAGGGCAACCACGTCGAGGCCGCGCGCGCGCTGATCGACGCGGGCGCCGACGTCAATGCCAAGAATGCGATCCACGACAGCGCCTACCTGCTGGCCGGGGCGCGCGGCTACCGCGAGATCCTGGCGCTGACGCTGGCGCACGGCGCGGACCTGAAAAGCACCAACCGCTACGGCGGAACGGCGCTGATCCCGGCCTGCGAGCGCGGCCACGTCGAAGTGGTGGACATGCTGCTGGTCGCCGGCGTGGACGCCGACTACGTGAACAACCTGGGATGGACCGGCCTGCTGGAGGCCGTGATCCTGGGCGATGGCGGCCCGCGCCATCAGGCCATCGTCAAGCGCCTGATCGAGGCCGGCGCCGACGTCAATCTTGCCGACGGCAAGGGCGTGACGCCGCTTGCGCATGCGCGCCAGCGCGGCCAGGCCGAGATCGCGCGCATGCTGGAGGCGGCGGGCGCCCGGGGCTGACGCCCCTCAGAAGCCCTCGCGCGGCACGTGCACGCGGCCTTCCATCAGGATGCGCGCGCTGCGGCTCATGATGGCCTTGGTGACCTTCCACTCGCCGTCGACCAGCTTGGCCTCGGCGCCCACGCGCAGCGTGCCCGACGGATGGCCGAAGCACACGTTGTCGCGCTCGCCGCCGCCGGCGGCCAGGTTGACCAGCGTGCCGGGCACGGCCGCGGCGGTGGCGATGGCCACCGACGCCGTGCCCATCATGGCGTGGTGCAGCTTGCCCATGGACAGCGCGCGCACCAGCACGTCGATGTCGCCGGCGCCGATCTGCTTGCCGCTGGACGACACGTAGGCGCGGGGCGGGGCGACGAAAGCGATCTTGGGCGTGTGCTGGCGGCTGGCGGCCTCTTCGAGCTTGCCGATCAGGCCCATGCGCAGCGCGCCGTGGGCGCGGATGGTCTCGAAGCGCGCAAGCGCGGCGGGGTCGCCATTGATGTCGTCCTGCAGTTCCGTGCCCTTGTAGCCCAGCGCCTCGGCGTCCAGGAAGATGGTGGGAATGCCGGAGTTGATCATGGTGGCCTTGAAGGTGCCGACGCCCGGCACTTCCAGGTCGTCCACCAGCTGCCCGGTGGGGAACATGGAGCCGCCGTCGCCTTCCTCGGCCGGGTCCATGAATTCGAGGCGCAGTTCGGCGGCCGGGAAGGTCACGCCGTCCAGTTCGAAGTCGCCGGTTTCCTGCACGGCGCCGTCGGTGATGGGCACGTGGGCGACGATGGTCTTGCCGATGTTGGCCTGCCAGATGCGCACCACGGCCACGCCGTTCTGCGGAATGCGGGCGGGATCGACCAGGCCGTTGGCGATGGCGAACGGGCCAACCGCGGCCGACAGGTTGCCGCAGTTGCCGCTCCAGTCCACGAAGGGCTGGTCGATGGAGACCTGGCCGAACAGGTAGTCCACGTCATGGTCGGGACGGCTGCTCTTGCCGATGATGACGGTCTTGCTGGTGCTGGACGTGGCCGCGCCCATGCCGTCGATCTGCTTGCCGTACGGGTCGGGGCTGCCGATCACGCGCAGCAGCAGCGCGTCGCGCGCGGGGCCGGCCACGCGCGCCGATTCGGGCAGGTCGTCGAGTTTGAAGAACACGCCTTTGCTGGTGCCGCCACGCATGTAGGTGGCGGCAATCTTGGTCTGGGGAGCATGGGCCATGGGGCAGTCCTGAGATCTGGGATGGGGCAGGGCGAACGCCATCGGCGTTCGCCCGTCTGGGTGGAGGATCAGCCGGCTTTCTTGTCGGCGCCGGCGGCGGATTCGGCTTCCAGGAAGTCCTGGGCGAAGCGCTGCAGCACGCCGCCGGCCTCGTAGATCGACACTTCCTCGGCGGTGTCCAGGCGGCAGGTCACGGTGGCCTGCTCGGTGGAGCCGTCGCGGCGGTGGATCACCAGCGTCAGGTCGGCGCGCGGCTTGCGCTCGCCGATGACGTCGTAGCTTTCGGTGCCGTCCAGGTTCAGCGTCTTGCGGTTGACGCCGGGCTTGAACTCCAGCGGCAGCACGCCCATGCCGATCAGATTGGTGCGGTGGATGCGCTCGAAGCCTTCGGCCACGATGGCTTCCACGCCGGCCAGGCGCACGCCCTTGGCGGCCCAGTCGCGCGACGAACCCTGGCCGTAGTCGGCGCCGGCCACGATGATGAGCGGCTGCTTGCGTTCCATGTAGGTCTCGATCGCTTCCCACATGCGCATGACCTTGCCCTCGGGCTCCACGCGCGCCAGCGAACCCTGCTTCACCGTGCCGTCCTCGTTCTTCACCATTTCGTTGAAGAGCTTGGGATTGGCGAAGGTGGCGCGCTGCGCCGTCAGGTGGTCGCCGCGGTGGGTGGCGTAGGAGTTGAAGTCCTCTTCGGGCAGGCCCATCTTGTGCAGGTAGGCGCCGGCGGCGCTGTCGAGCAGGATGGCGTTGGACGGCGACAGGTGGTCGGTGGTGATGTTGTCGCCCAGCACGGCCAGCGGCAGCATGCCGCGCAGCGTGCGCTCGCCGGCCAGCGCGCCTTCCCAGTACGGCGGGCGGCGGATGTAGGTGCTCATCGGGCGCCAGTCGTACAGCGGGCTGACGGCGGTGCTGCGCTCGTCCTGGATGCCGAACATGGGCGCGTAGACCTTGCGGAAGTGCTCGGGCTTGACCGCGGACTTGACCACGGCGTCGATCTCTTCGTCGCTGGGCCAGATGTCCTTGAGGCGGATGTCGCGGCCGCTGGCGTCCTGGCCCAGCACGTCGCGCTCGATGTCGAAGCGGATGGTGCCGGCGATGGCGTAGGCCACGACCAGCGGCGGCGAAGCCAGGAAAGCCTGCTTGGCGTAGGGGTGGATGCGGCCGTCGAAGTTGCGGTTGCCCGACAGCACGGCGGTGGCATAAAGGTCGCGGTCGATGATTTCCTGCTGAATCTTGGGGTCCAGCGCGCCGGACATGCCGTTGCACGTGGTACAGGCGAAGGCCACCACGCCGAAGCCCAGCTTTTCCAGTTCGCGGGTCAGGCCGGCTTCGTCCAGGTACAGCGAAACCGCCTTGGAGCCGGGCGCCAGCGAGCTTTTCACCCAGGGCTTGCGGGTCAGGCCTGCACGGTTGGCGTTGCGCGCCAGCAGGCCGGCGGCGATCACGTTGCGCGGGTTGCTGGTGTTGGTGCAGCTGGTGATGGCGGCGATGATGACGGCGCCGTCCGGCATCAGGCCGGGCTGGTTCTCCACGACGCCGGAAATGCCGCGCTCGGCCAGGTCGGCCACCGGCAGGCGGCGATGCGGGTTGGACGGGCCGGCCAGCGTGCGCACCACGCTGGACAGGTCGAAGCGCAGCACGCGCTCGTATTCGGCGGTCTTGAGGCTGTCGGACCACAGGCCGGCGGTCTTGGCGTAGGTTTCCACCAGCGCGATCTGCTCGTCCTCGCGGCCGGTCAGGCGCAGGTAGTCGATGGTCTGCTGGTCGATCGAGAACATCGCCGCCGTGGCGCCGTATTCGGGCGCCATGTTGGAGATGGTGGCGCGGTCGCCCAGCGTCAGGCTGGAGGCGCCTTCGCCGTAGAACTCGAGGTAGGCGCCCACCACTTTTTCCTTGCGCAGGAATTCGGTCAGCGTCAGCACGATGTCGGTGGCGGTGATGCCCGGCTGGGCGCGGCCGGTGAGCTCCACGCCGACGATGTCGGGCAGGCGCATCCAGGAGGCGCGGCCCAGCATCACGTTCTCGGCCTCCAGGCCGCCCACGCCGATGGCGATCACGCCCAGCGCGTCCACGTGCGGAGTATGGCTGTCGGTGCCCACCAGCGTGTCGGGGAAGGCCACGCCGTCCTGGGTGTAGATGACCGGCGACATGCGCTCCAGGTTGATCTGGTGCATGATGCCGTTGCCCGGCGGCACGACCTCGATGTTGCGGAAGGCCTGCTTGGTCCAGTCGATGAAATGGAAGCGGTCTTCGTTGCGGCGGTCCTCGACCGCGCGGTTCTTGGCGAAGGCGTCGGGATCGTCGCCGCCGTATTCCACGGCCAGCGAGTGGTCCACGATCAGCTGCACCGGCACCACCGGATTGACCTTGGCGGGGTCGCCGCCCTTTTCGGCGATGGCGTCGCGCAGGCCGGCCAGGTCCACCAGCGCGGTCTGGCCCAGGATGTCGTGGCAGACCACGCGCGCCGGGTACCACGGGAAGTCCAGGTCGCGGCGGCGTTCGATCAGCTGCTTGAGCGCGTCGGTCAGGAGCGCCGGGTCGCAGCGGCGCACCAGGTTCTCGGCCAGCACGCGCGACGTGTAGGGCAGGCGGTCATAGGCCCCGGGCGAAATCGCCTCGACGGCGGCGCGGGTGTCGAAGTAGTCCAGGCGGGTGCCGGCCAGGGGCTTGCGGTAGTTTTGGTTCATGCCTCGGTGCGCTGCAGGTTGCCCTGCGCGATCTGCTGTTCGATGTTGAGACGGGATGCGCGGATGTGGCGGCGCATCAGGATTTCAGCCAACTCGCCATCGCGGTCGGCGATGGCGTCAAGAATGCGGTGGTGTTCGGCATAGGCCTGCCGCGGGCGGTTGGGCGTGGTGGAGTACTGGATGCGGTACATGCGCGCGAGCTGATAGAGCTCGTCGCACAGCATCCGAAACAGCATCTGGTTGCCGCTGCCCTTGACGATGCGGTAGTGGAAATCGTAGTCGCCCTCCTGCTGGTAGTAGCCGAGGCCGGCCTGGAAGGCCTCGTCGCGCTCGTGCGCTTCGAGCACGCCGCGCAGCTCCGCGATCTCGGCCGGCGGCATGCGCTCGGCCGCCAGGCGGCAGGCCGTGCCTTCCAGCGATTCGCGGATTTCGTAGAGTTCGCAGAGTTCCTGCTGCGACAGCGACACCACGCGCGCGCCGGCGTGCGGCACGCGCACCAGCAGCCGCTGGCCTTCCAGCCGGTGCAGCGCCTCGCGCAGCGGCCCGCGGCTGACGCCGTGGATCCGCGCCAGCTCGGGCTCGGAGATCTTGCTGCCGGGGGCGATCTCGCCCTTGACGATGGCGGACTGGATCTGGCGGAAGATGTGTTCCGCCAGGGTCTCGCTATCGCCCGGGGCGGCGCCCGGCAGCGTCAGCACTTTGCTCATGTGTCGACAATTCTTCCGAATTTAATGAAAAAAATCGGATTGGCGCGCCGTTAGGCGCAGGATTGTCAACAATTTACCCCGGCGTCGGGCAGGGCGCAAGCCGCCGGGGCCCCGCCTACTGCTTGTGGTGCACCTCCTGCAGGCCGTAGACCTGCACGGGAATGCCCGCCTGGCGCGCCTTCAGCTGCAGGGACAGGTACTGGGAGTAGTGGCGCGACTGGTGCAGGTTGCCGCCGTGGAACCACAGCGCCTCCTGCTGGGTGGGCTTCCACATGTTGCGCTGCTCGCCTTCCCAGGGGCCAGGGTCCTTGGTCGTGTCCGAGCCCAGCCCCCAGCACTTGCCGACCTTGTCCGCGACCTCGCGGCTGATCAGGTCGGCGGCCCAGCCGTTCATCGAGCCGTAGCCGGTGGCGTAGACCACCAGGTCGGCTGGCAGGCTCACGCCGTTCTTCAGCACCACGGCGTCGCGCGTCAGGTGGCTGACGTCGGTGCGCGACTGCAGCTTGATGCTGCCGTCGATGATCAGGTCGCAGGCGCCCACGTCGATGTAGTAGCCGGAGCCGCGCCGCAGGTACTTCATGAACAGGCCCGAGCCGTCGTCGCCCCAGTCCAGCATGAAGCCGGCGGCCTCCAGCTTGTTGTAGAACTCGGCGTCGCGCTCGCGCATCCGCTCATACAGCGGGATCTGGAACTGCGCCATGATCTTGTAGGGCAGGGACGCGAACGTCAGGTCGGCCTTGCGCGTGGTCATGCCATTGGCCAGCGCCTGCTCCGAATAAAGCGCGCCCAGGCCGATGTCCATCAGCGTGTCCGAACGCACGATGTGCGTGGACGAACGCTGCACCATCGTCACATGGGCGCCGGCTTCCCACAACGCCGCGCAGATATCGTGCGCGGAGTTGTTGGCGCCGATGACGACCACGTTCTTGCCGCGGTAGGCGTCGGGGCCGGGGTGGCGCGAGGAATGGTGCTGTTCGCCCCGGAACTCATCCTGTCCGGGAAAGCGCGGGATATTGGGCTTGCCGGACATGCCGGTGGCCAGCACCAGCTGCTTGGGCCGCAGCACCACGGGCTCGCCGTCGCGCAGCACGGTGACTTCCCATTCCTGTTTGTCCTCGTCGTAGCGCGCCGACTGGCAGGTGCTGGACGTCCAGTAGTTGAGCTCCATGATCCTGGTGTACATCTCCAGCCAGTCGCCGATCTTGTCCTTGGGCGCGAAGATCGGCCAGTTCTCGGGGAAGGGGATGTAGGGCAGATGGTCGTACCAGACCGGGTCGTGCAGGCACAGCGACTTGTAGCGCTTTCTCCAGCTGTCGCCGGCGCGCTCGTTCTTCTCGATGATGAGGGTGGGCACGTCGAGCTGGCGCAGGCGCGCGCCCAGCGCGATGCCGCCCTGTCCGCCGCCGATGATGAGCACGTAGGGCTGGGTCCGGTAGCCGAGCTCGGCGGCCTCCTGCTCGCGCTTCTCCAGCCAGGTCTGGCGGGTCCGGCTGCTGCCGTGTTCGGCGCCCTTGGGCCGGCGCACGCCGCTGGGCTCTTCATGCCCCTTCAGCTCCGACATGGTGGTCAGCAGCGTCCAGATGCGGCCGTCGCGCACGCGGATGTGGCCATAGCCGCGGGCGCGGTTGGTCTCGATCTCGATCCAGCCCTGCAGCAGGCCGTCGTCGTCCGACACGGCCTCCTTCGGGTCCAGGTTGAACCGCACCGGCTCGACCTGTTCCAGCTGGCGCCGCAGCATGTCGCGGATCTGGTCGCGCCCCTCCAGGGTGCGCAGGTTCCAGGTGAACAGCACCAGGTCGCGCCAATAGCATTCGTCCTGGAACAGCGCGGCGACGGCATCGACGTCCTTGTTGCCCAGCGCGGTGTTCAGGCGTCCCAGCAGGGCCTCCAGGGCGGCGCCGGCTTGATCGGTCTGCATGTCTAGTCTCCTTGCCCGTGGCGGGCGATCGTTGTCTTGGCGGACCGGGGCGGTCCGTGGGCGGTTCCGGCCTGTGCCGGCCGGTGGCCGCCCACCGTAGACAAGCAATCGCCATGCCATATCGGCGCGCCGCGCGCGGCGCCCGGCGCGCGCGACAGGCGGGCGGGAAGGGGCGTGGCGGCGCGCCACAGCTGTGGCGCGCGGGTGTGGCGCCGCGCCTCAGTGGCGCGGGGACAGGCCGTAGCGCCGCATCTGGCGATGGACCGTGGAGCGGTCCACGCCCATGCGGCGGGCGGCCTCGGAGACGTTGCCGGCGCAGCGCGCCAGCATGGAACGCAGGGCAGCTTCGCCGGGGCTGGCGGCCGCCGCCACCGGCGCCAGCGCATCGGGCAGGTCGCCGGCTTCGATCACGCCGTTCTCGCACAGCGCGGCGGCCACCGCGATGGCGTTGGCCAGTTCGCGGATATTGCCGGGCCAGGCGTGCGACTTCAGCGCCATCAGCGCGGCCGGCGACAGCACGGGCGCGCCCGATTCGTCCTGGTGGCGCGCCAGCAGGCGTTCGATCAGCCACTCCAGGTCTTCGCGTTCGCGCAGCGGCGGGATGGTCAGCGTGGCCGCGTTGATGCGGTAATACAGGTCTTCGCGGAAACGGCCCTCGCGCACCAGCGCCGCCAGGTCGCGGTGCGAGGCCGACAGCAGGCTCAGGCGCACGGCGCGCGGCGCATTGGCGCCGATGGGCGTGACCTCGGATTCGGCCAGCACGCGCAGCAGGCGGCTTTGCAGGGCCAGCGGCATGTCGCCGATCTCGTCCAGGAACAGGGTGCCGCCGTCGGACTCCTCGATCAGGCCCTTGCGGCCCTTGGCCGCCGCGCCGGTGTAGGCGCCGGGCAGATAGCCGAACAGCTCGCTTTCGATCAGGGATTCGGGAATGGCCGCGCAGTTGACGGCGACGAAGCGGCCCGTGCGCCCGCTGCCGTCATGGATGGCGCGGGCCAGGTACTCCTTGCCCGCGCCGGTCTCGCCCTGCAGCAGAATGGGCAGGCGCTGCCTGGCCAGCTTGGCGGCGCGCGCCAGCATCGCGGCCATCCGGGCGTCGCCGCCGTCCAGCCCGCCGAGGGCGGCCGGCGCGCCGCGCACGGCGACGGCGGCGCCGCGCGCGCGCCGGTTGGGCTCGATGGCGTGCGCGAACAGCGCGTTGCCGTCGCGCGCGACGATCAGGCGGTCCTGCGGGGCGTGGGCGCGGGTGTAGCGGGGCAGGTCGTCGAGCTGCACGTCGAAGAAGCGGGTGACGGGCTGGCCGATGAGGCCGGCGGGGTTGCGCCAGTCCAGGCCGGCGGCGCGCGCCAGCAGCTTGGCGCCCGTGTGCGTCATGCCCAGGATGCGGCCGGACCCGTCCAGCGAGACGGCGGCCTCGGGGTCCACGTCCAGGAACTCGGGCGACCGCGCGAAGCGCAGCACCCACTCGCTGCTGGTGCGCGCCATCAGGTTGGCCATCTCGATGCGCCGCGCGGTGCCGGTGACCAGGTGCAGCGCCAGGTTCTGGCTGGCCTTCAGCACGGGGGAACTGAGCAGCGAGATGTCCAGCACCGCGGCCAGCTCGCCGTCGGCGCTGTAGATCGGGGCGGCGGTGCAGGACAGCGGCGTGTGGGTGTTGTCGAAATGGTCGGTCTGATGGATGGTGAGCGCTTCGCCGCTTTCCAGGCAGGCGCCCACGGCGCAAGTGCCGGCGCGCCGCTCCGACCACTCCGACCCCAGATAGAGGCCGGCCTTGCGCAATTGCGCCGTCTGCTGGGCGTCGCCCAGGAACTCCACGGTGACGCCCTGTCTGTCGGCCAGCAGCAGCACATAGTTCTGTCCGGCGACCTGGCGGAACAGGTGGTCCAGGCCGGAGCGCGCGATGGCGATCAGCGCCTCGGATTGCTGGCGATGCTCGCGCAGCCGCCCGTCGGGCACGATATAGGCCTCGCAGGCGTGCGCGGGATCGAGCCGGTACTGGTCCAGGCAGCGCAGCCAGCTGCTGACCACGTGCGCGTCGCGCTGCGTGGGGCGGCCCAGGCCGACCTGTTCGATCTCGCGGATATGGGCGAAGTGCTGGGAACTAGGCATGTCGTCTCCATGGAGCGCCCGATCTGCGTCGAGTAGCCGGACAGCATGCACAGAGGACGACACGCCTGTAAATGCTGGTTATCCAGCATCGGGCGCGGCGCGGGCGCTACAGGTCGACCTTGACCTTGCCCGCCTGCACCAGCCTGGCCACGTCGCGGATTTCCGCCAGCAGCGCCTGCTGCAGCTGTGCCGGCGTGCCGCCGGTGGGCTGGAAGCCCTGTTCGGCCAGCTTGGTGCGCACCGTCTCCGTCTGCAGCGCGCGGTTGACGCCCTGGTTGAGCGCGGCGACGGCGGCCTCCGGCGTGCCCGCGGCGCAATACGTGCCGAACTGGATCTGCGCGGAGAAGCCGGGGTAGCCGCTTTCGGCCACCGTGGGGATGTCCGGATACTTGGGCAGGCGTTCCGGGCTGGTCACGGCCAGCACGCGCAGGCGTCCGCCCTGCAGGTACGGCTCGACCGCCGCCACCGTGGCCACCACCAGCTGTATCTGTCCGCCCAGCAGGTCCGTCATCATCGGTCCGGTGCCGCGATACGGCACGTGCAGCAGCTCGACGCCGCAGGCCGCCTGCAGCAGCTCGGTCGCCAGATGCTGGGGCGTGGCGTTGCCGGGCGTGCCGAACGTCAGGCCCTTGGGTTCGCGCTTGGCCTGGGCCACCAGTTCGGCCAGCGTCTTGGCCGGCACGTCGGCGTTGACCGCCACCATGTAGGGCGAACGCGCGATCGGGCAGACCGGCGTGAGCTGCTTGAGCACATCCTCGGGCGGCCGGGCGTAGTAGCGCACCGAAGGCACCAGGCCGGCGAACAGCAGCACGCTGCCGTCCTTGGCGCCGTTGGCGGTGTAGTCGGCGCCCAGCATGCCGCTGGCGCCGGGCTTGTTCTCGACCACCACGGGGCGGTCCATCGCGCCTTCCATCGCCGCGGCGACGACCCGGCCCAGCACGTCCGTGCCGCCGCCCGGCGGGAACGGCACGACCACGCGCAGCGGCGCCGCGCGCGCGCCGGCGGACCGGCCCGCCATGACGCCGGCCGGCGCCAGGGCCAGCGCCGCCAGGTTCTTCAAGAGGGATCTGCGATTCATGTCGTATGTCTCCGCGTATGTCTCTGTTCTTATGCCGTTCAGGCGCAGTGCCGGGTTTCGCCCTGGGCCAGGAAAAAGCGCTGCAGGGCCGCCGCCACCACCGCCGGTTCCTCCACCGGCAGCATATGCCGCTGGCCGGCCACCACCCGGGCCTGGCCGCAAGGCAGCGCGGCGGCCAGCTCGCGCGTCATGCGCGGCGTGGACCCGACGTCCTCCTCGCCGGTCATCGCCAGCGCGGGGCAGGCGATGCCGGGCGCGGCCTGCGCCAGGATCGGATCGCCCAGCGCAAACACGCGGTAGGCGGCCAGGAAGCTCGCGCGGTCGTTGCGCAGCAGGCGCTGCCCGATGCTGGCGACCCGTTCCGGCCGCCGCGCCTGGAAGTCCGGCGTGAACCAGCGCGCCAGCGATACCTGGGCCGCCGCCGCGGGGTCCTGCGTCGCGGCCGCTTCCAGCCGCGCCAGCACGGCGCGCGCTTCGTCGGGGCTGCGCCGGAACACCGTGCTCAGCAGCGTCAGGCGCCGCACCCGCTGCGGCCGCGCGGCGGCATAAGCCCCCGCGATCAGGCCGCCCATGGAATAGCCCAGCACGTTGGCGTTCTGCCAGCCGGCGCGGTCCAGCTCGGCGTCGAGCTGGGCGATGTAGTCCTGCACCGTTATGGCCTCGTCCACGGCGGGGGCGTTGCCATGGCCCAGCAGGTCGTAGCGCAGCACCTCGAAATGCGGCTCCAGCAGCGGCGCCAGGTCGTCCCACAACGTGTGGTCCAGGCCCACGCCATGCAGCAGCACCAGCGGCTCGCCGCGGCCGCTGCGGCTATAGTGCGCGCTCATTTCGCCTGGGCCTCGCGCTCGAGTTCCTGCATGTCCGAATAACGGTTGCCGATGCGATGGTGCGGACGGCCCGAAGTGGCCGCGCCCAGCGCGACCACGATCTCGTCCGGCGCGGGCGCGTCGTTGATCGTGGTCTGCACCGTCAGATAGTGCGAGCGCAAGCCCTCGTCCTGCTTGTGCATCAAGGGCACGGAAATCACGCAGCCCGGGCCGCCGCGCATATTGGTGAAGCTCAGGTAGCTGGTGCCGCCCACCGCGTTGCGGTAGGCGTTGCCGAAGCGCAGCGTGTGGATCAGCGCCGACGCGTGCTCGATTTCGCCGGCCGTGCCCACCACGGCGGCCTTGCCGTAGGCCTCGACCTGGTCGGCCGACCCGGCCTGCCGCAGGATTTCCCCGACCAGCAGCTCGCCCAGCGGCGGCGCAGCCGCCAGGATCTGCGGGCGCAGGTCTTCCTGGAACGGCAGGCCCGCCCACGGATTGCGGATCACGGCGGCGGCCACGATCATCACCAGCGGACGCTCGGCCGCGCGGCCTCCTTCGATCAGGGTTTTCTCGACATAACTGACTACTTTGCGCACTTGCAGGGACATACCGCGGCTCCACGACCTGTTGGATGAATGACGGGCCATTGTTGGACGCCCGACGCGGTTTTGACAATCCAAATTAACGTAAGTTAATTTCGGAAAATCCGAATTTGCTTGGTGCCTCATGCCGCAGCCCCTCAAGATCCAGCACCTGCGCCAGTTCCTGCTCGCGGCCGACCACGGTAGCTTCCGCCTGGCGGCCGAAGGCACCTTCCGCTCGCAGGCCGCCGTCTCGGCGGCCATGCAGGACCTGGAACAGCAGCTGGGCGCGCCGCTCTTCGAACCCGGCAAGCGCGCGCAGCTCACCCCGCTGGGCGCGGCGGTCGCGCCGCTGTTTCGCGAACTGCTGTCCACCCACGACCGGGTGCTGGACGCCGCGCGCCAGCTCAGTCTGGGCAGCCAGGGGCCGGTGTCGCTGGCCGTCATGCCTTCGCTGGCCGACGAATGGCTGCCTCGGCTGCTGGAACGCTATGCGCGCGGCCACCCCGCGATCCGCATCCGCGCCATCGACGAGCCCTCGCAGGACGTGCACCGGCTGGTGCTGAACGGCGAAGTGCAGGTCGGCGTGGCGGGGCAGGTGCCGCGCACCGCCGAAGTCGCCTTCGCGCCGGTGGCGCGCGACGCCTTCGGCCTGGTCTGCCGCAAGAGCCATCCGCTGGCGCGCCGGCGCGGCCCGGTGCCCTGGTCCGCGCTGGCCGGCGAACGCCTGATCGGCAACGCCACCTTCGACACCTTGCGCAACCGGCAACTGGGCGGCGCCATCGAAGATCCGTTCATGGTGGTGTCCAACCGCGCCTCGCTGCTGGCCAGCGTGGTCAGCGGATTGGGCGTGACCGTGCTGCCGGTGCTGGCGCGCCCCGCGGCCAGCACCGGCCTGGCCTTCGTGCCGCTGGCCGAACCCACCGTGGAGCGCATCGTCGGCGTCCTGACCCGCAAGGAAGAGACGCTGCTGCCGTCGGTGGCGGCCTTGCATGAACTGGCGTTGCGGTCGCTGGCGCAGTTCACGCGGCGCAAGGGGGCTGGGTTGGTTTGATGCGGGCGGCGGACGCCCATGGGCGTAACCCTGGCATTAGGGATTCCCCGGCGCTTTGCGTGGAATGAAACCCAGCTTAAGCAATTCTGAATTGGCATTCCGGGGGGCTTGGGTCAGAGTGGCGCCGACAGTCCCGCACACAGAAGAAAACCTGCCCATTGCACGCCGGCGGCGAACCGGGGGACACCGGACGCCGCCCGTCCGGCCGCGGCCGTCCGGCTGTGGCCTTCATGTCGGTTCGAGGAGACAACCATGAGCAAGCGTTGGAAAGCGCTGTTGGGCGCGGTAGCGATCACGGCGGGAGGGTGGGTCCAGGCGGCCGACGCGCCGCCGGACATCAAATTGATGCAACTGTCGGTCGGCAAGATCGAGCTGGATAAGGGCTTCATGACCGCCATGGTGGACGTGGGCACCAAGATCAAGATTCCCGTGCCGGCCTATGTGATCCAGCATCCGCGCGGACTGGTGCTGTTCGATACCGGCATGAACCAGGCCACGGCCGACGGCAACTGCGCCAACTATTGGGGACAGGGCCTGTGCGGCGCGTTCAACTCCATCCAGGGGCGCGACGAGGTCATCGACCGCCAGTTGAAGGCGGCCGGCTTCGACGCCAGCGACGTGAAGTACGTGGTCTATTCGCACTTCCACCTGGATCACGCGGGCAACATCAAGATGTTCCCCAAGGCGCGCCACGTGGTGCAGAAGGCCGAGCTGCGTGCCGCCTGGTGGCCGGAGAAATTCCAGCGGGCCGCCTATGTCATGAAGGACTTCGATACCACGCGCGACTACGACTTCATCCAGGTCGAGGGCGACTTCGACCTGTTCGGCGACGGCAGCATTGTGCTGCTCGACACCAAGGGGCACACCCAGGGTCACCAGTCGCTGCAGGTCAAGCTGAAGAACACCGGCACGGTGCTGCTGGCGGCCGACGCCATCTACACGGGCGAGAACGAGGCGGGCGTGATTCCGGGCATCACTTGGAACACGGCCGCCTCCATGCAGGCCATCGATCGTCTCAAGCAGATTCGCGACGCCACTCAGGGGCAGCTCTGGTACAGCCACGACGCGCAGCAGCACGCGCAAAACGCCAAAACCAAGGTCTTCGACTGAGGGCGCCATGCGGCCGGTCATCGCCCTGCACGAGGTCAGCAAGTCGTTCGGCCCGCGCCAGGTTCTGCATGCGCTGAGCCTGTCGGTGGCGCCGGGCGAGATCGTGGGCCTGCTGGGACCGAACGGCAGCGGCAAGACCACTACCCTGCGTTTGATGGCCGGCTTTTACGCGCCGGACAGCGGCCGCATCTCCATTTGCGGACGCCAGCCGGCCGCCGGGCGCGGCAATGCCGACATCGGCTACCTGCCCGAGCGCGCGCCGCTGTACGACGCGCTGACGGTGACCCAGTACCTGGAATTCATTGCCGCGGTGAAGGTCGAGGGCGGGGCGCCCGCCCGGCGCCGGGCGATCGAAGAGGCCATCGACGGCTTCGGCCTGCAGGCGCAGGCCCGCACGCTGGTCGGTCGGCTATCGAAGGGGCAACGCCAGCGTGTGGGTCTGGCGCAGGCCGTACTCAACAATCCCCCGGTGCTGTTGCTGGACGAGGCCACCAACGGGCTGGATCCGGTGCAGATCGTCGAGGCGCGGGCGATGATTCGGCGTTGCGCCCAAGGCCGCGCCGTGGTGTTCAGCAGCCATCTTATGCAGGAGGTGGAAGCCTTGTGCACGCGCATCGCCATTTTGCGCGAAGGCCGGCTGGTGGAAGACGCCGCGCTGGGTGCGGCGCCGGCGGCCCTGCAGCTGAGCCTGGCGCTGCCGCAGGCACGGCATGCGGCGCTTCACGCGGCCTTACGCGCTTGCCCGGGCGTGCGCGGCGTCGACGCCGAACCGGTGGACGACATGCACAGCAAGTGGCGCATCGGCTGGGACGCCGGCGCGGGTTCGACCTGCGACGCGGTGCTGCGCATCGTGCTGGCGCATGGCGAGCTGCGCGCCGTGCTGTCCATGCACGACGCGGTCGAGGCCCGGCTGCTGTCGGCGTTGGCGTCCAACGACACTTCGTTGCGCAGGCGCGCATGAGAGGATTCTTCGCCCTGTACCGCAAGGAACTGCGCGGCGATTTCGGCTCGCCGGTGGCGCTGGCTGTGGTGGCGGTGTTCTGGGCCCTGTCGGGCTACCTGTTCAGCTTCAATCTGTTCTTCGTCAGCACCGGGCAGATGGTGACCGCTTTTCACAATATGACCATTCTGCTGATCCTGGTGATGCCGCTGGTCAGCATGCGCACCTTCGCCGAAGAGGCGCGGCAGGGCACGCTGGAATTGCTGCTGACCCTGCCGCTGTCGGACGCCACGCTGGTGGCGGCCAAGTACGCGGCCGGGCTGACCATGCTGGCGCTGATGCTGGCGGGCACCGCGTCGGCGGTGCTGCCGCTGGCCTGGTACGGACAGCCAGACTATGGCCCCATCGCCGGCGGCTACATCGGCGTGTTTCTGTATGGCGCGCTGTTCCTGGCCATCGGCATCGCCGTGTCCAGCGCCTGCGCCAATCAGATCGTGGCGGCCAGCGCCACGTGGGGCATTCTGGTGCTGCTGTGGTTCATCGACTACCCCGCGGCGCTGGACGCGTTTCCGGCGCTGTCGCCGTTCTTCCAGGCTTTGTCGTTGTCGGCGCAGCACGTGGACTTCATCCGCGGCGTGCTGCCCGGCCCGGCAACACTCATGCTCGCAAGCCTGACGCTGCTGGCACTCATGGCTGCGGCCGCCAATCTGAAACGCTGGAGGCTGCGATGATGCGTCGCGCCGTCCGGCGGCTGGCGCTATGGTTGCCGTTCATGGCGGTGGCGGCGCTGCTGCTGGCGCTGAATCTGTGGGCGGCGCGCCACCTGGGGCGTGTCGATCTGACTGCCCAGCGGCTGTATAGCCTGGCGCCGGAGAGCCTGGAGGTGGCGCGCCGGATCGACGAGCCGGTCGAGGTGACCTGGTTCTACGACCTGCGCAACAAAAGCATGGTCGACGCGCTGGAGCTGCTGCGCCAGTACCAGCGCGCCAATCCGCTGATCCAGGTGCGCGGGGTGGACCCCGCGCTGCGCCCGGCCGAGGCGCGCGAGGCGGGCATCCAGTTCGCCGGAAGCGCTGTGCTGGCCTCGGGCGAGCGGCGCATGACGATCAACGGTGGCACCGAGACCGATTTCACCAACGCGCTGATCCGCATCGGCCAGCAGGGCGCCCAGACCGTCTGCTTCACGCAAGGTCATCGCGAAGCCGCGCTGGACAGCCTGAGCTCGCTGGACGACCTGGAAGAGCACGATGGCGACGAGAACCTGGTTGCCCGCGTCGAGGTACACGAGCAACATGGCATGGCCTTGGCCCGCAACGCGCTGCGGACCCTGGGCTTCGCCACCCGCGCGGTCAACGCCGGCGGCCTGACCGCGGCGCTGCCGCACTGCTCGGTGGTGGTGGCCGCAGGCCCGCGCGCGCCATTCGGCGCGGACGACGCGCGGGCGCTGCGCGACTGGACCCTGGCTGGCGGCAAGACCCTGCTGCTGCTGGAACCGGACGCGCCGCACGGCCTGGACGCCTTGCTAGGCGACTTCGGCATCGCGCGCCCGGGCGGCGCGCTGGCCGATCCCGCCAGCCACTACCGCAACGATCCCGGGAGCCCGGCCGTCAGCGACTACACCCGCCACAAGATGACCCGTGGACTGCCGCTGAGTTTCTTCCCCGGCGCCGCCGGCCTGGAGCCGGCGGGAGACAGCCTGCCGCGCGGCGTAGTGGTGACGCCGCTGGCGCAGACCAGCGCCCAGGCGTTGCTGCCCGGACGGCCCGCTGCGCGCTATGCGCTGATGGTGCTGGCCACGCGCAGTGCGCAGAACGGCGCCGAAGACGGCGTGGCCCGGCCCTCGCTGCTGGTGGCCGGCGACAGCGACTTCGCCACCAACCGGCACTTCGCCACGCTGGGAAATGGCGCGCTGTTCGCCAATGCCGTCTCGCTGCTGGCCGGCGAGGACGCGCTGCTGACGCTACGCCCGCGTCATTATGAAAGCCGGCGCGTGGAGCTGACCAATCGCCAGATGCGCACGGTTTTCTGGACCAGTACGGTCGCCTTGCCCCTGATGGCGTTCATGGTCGGCTTGGTGCTGTGGTGGAGGCGCCGATGAACGCCGCGCGCGCCGGCTGGTCGCTGCTGCTGGCGGCGGGCATCGGCCTGTCGCTATGGCAATGGCGCGAAGCGTCCACGGAAACTGCGCGCCATGCAGGCCATACCCATCTGCACGACGACTCCGGCAAGCCGGCGCGGCTTTATGCCTGGGACGCGGCCAGCGCCGCGCAGGTGGTGCTGGCCACGTCAGAAGCCAGCTTGCGGCTGAGCCGCGGCGCCGAAGGCTGGAGCGCCGAGCCGCCCGACGCGGGCCGCGGATTCGACGCCGCCGCGTTCGTGGCGCTGCTGTCGCAGGCGCGCAGTGATCGCATGCTTAGGCCGCAGTCCGACCAGCCCTACGGACTGGCGCCGCCGCGGCTGCGCATCGAGGTTTTCGACGCGGCCGGCGCCGCGCTGGCCCGACTGCACGTGGGCGCGCTTGCGCCGGATGGACTAGGCCGTTATGTGCAGATACCCGGCGAATCGCAGATCCGCATCATCCCCGCCTACCAGACGCGCGCGCCATTGGCTGCGATGGCGATGGACGTCGCGCCTTGATGCGCTGCATCTCTATCGCGCGCGAAACCCGGCTTGCACAAAGATAAATAGTCGGCGCAAAAGGGCGTACCTATACTTCGATCCCATTAACAGACCGGTTCCGCGCGGCTCCACACTGCCGGCGGCGCACGTCGGATAAGTGCCCGGCCATCCCTCGCGCAACATGTCGCGGGCGGACGCGGCGGGGTTGATAACGAGACATGGGCGCGCGGGCGCTGCGGGTGCCCAGCGCAATGGGAGAACGCGCTTGACCTTGGATCTACTGCCTCTGGCCCTGGTGGACGGCGTGGCCTACGCCAGTCTGCTGTTCCTGGTATCAATGGGGTTAACCCTGGTGTTCGGCGTGATGGGCATTCTGAACGTCGCCCACGGCGCGTTCTATGCCTTCGGCGGCTACGCGGCCGCCAGCTTCGTGATGTTCCTGGCGCCCAGAACGGACTCCCCCGTGCTGCTGTTTGCCGCGCTCTTCGTGGCCGCGGTCGTGATCGGGCTGGCGCTGGGCAGCGTCATGGAATTCCTGCTGATCCGCCGCGCGCAGAACTACGATCCCATCCTGAAACTGCTGCTGACCTTCGGCGGCTTTCTCATGCTGGAGGACATCCAGCGCATGCTGTGGGGCGCGCAGCCTTATAGCGCCAGTGAGGTCGTCAACCGGCTGGGCAACATCGAGATCGGCGAGATCACCTACACCACTTACCAGCTCGTGGTGGTGCCGGTGACGGCGCTACTGGCCTACGTGTGTCTGGAGTTCTTCCTGCGCCACACCAAACTGGGCAAGCAGACGGTCGCCACCACGCACAACCGCGAGGTCGCCACTTCGCTGGGCATCAACGCCAAGAAGATCGGCTACGTCACCTTCGTCATCGCGACCATGCTGGGCGCGCTGGGCGGCGCCATGGCTGCGCCCACGACCTCGCTGGTGCCGGGCGCGGGCACCGACATGACGGTGCTTTCGTTCGCGGTGGTGGCCACCGCGGGGCTGGGCCAGATCACCGGCGCGCTGATCGCCTCGCTGCTGATCGGCGTGATCCGCGCCATCGCCGTGTACGCGGCGCCCGAGCTGGAAGTGGCGGTGCCCTACATCATCATGGTGCTGGTGCTGATCATCCGTCCGCACGGCCTGTTCACCGTGGCCCAGGCGAGGACGATCTGATGAAAGTGCCCGTACTCAGCCTGCTGGCCGCGCTGGCCACCCTGTTGCTCGGCTACGCCTATTCCTGGACCATCACGCCCATCGTCATCGGGCTGACCTACGCCATTGCCGCGCTGGGCGTGTCGGTCATGGCCCGCGCCGGGCAGGTCTCCTTCGGCCACGCGATGTACGCCTGCATCTCGGCCTACACCGTGGCCTTTCTGGCCCGCGCCGTGCCGGGCGCCGACGCGCTGGTGCTCATCCTGGCCGGCGTGCTGGCCAGTTTCCTCGCGGCGGTGGTGATCGGCCTGTTCGTGGTGCGCTACCGCGGCATCTTCTTCGGCATGCTCAACCTGGCGCTGAGCATGGTGCTGTTCGCGCTGTTGGGCAAGCTCTACACGCTGACCGGCGGTTCCGATGGGCTGCGCATCGTGCGCCCGGCGCTGGCCGGCATGGTCATGGAACGCGACGATTTCGAACGCGCGCTGCTGGTGCTGACGCTGGTGCTGTCGCTGGCGCTGGCCTGGTGGGTGCAGCGCTACTTTCGTTCCGGCAGCGGCCAGGCCCTTTCGGCCATCAAGACCAACGAGACGCGCCTCGAATACCTGGGCTTTTCCGCCTACCTGATCATGTGGAAAGGCTACCTGCTGTCGGCCGTGGTGGTGGGCTTTTCCGGCGCAATCCTGGCGCTGATGCAGGGCCTGGTCACGCCGGAGATCGGATCGTGGCTGCGCTCGGGCGAGTTCGTGTTCATCACCATCCTGGGCGGCGCCGGCCACGCTGCGGGCGCATTCCTGGGCGCGGTGGGATTCGAAACCGTCAAGCTGGCCTCGGCGGCCTATTTTCCGGGGCTGTGGCAGTTCCTGCTGGGCCTGACGCTGATCCTGGTGATCTTTATTTTCCCCACCGGCTTTGTCGGCCAGATCATGAAGCGCGCAGCGGCGCAAAAGCGCGAGCAGAGCAGGGCGCAGGCCCGCGATCAGTCCACCGTCCGCATCCCGGTGAGGAACTGAAAATGAAACCCCTCATTAAGACCACCGACCTGTACCTGGCCTTCGGCGGCGTGGTGGCCGCCGACAACATCAACTTCGAACTGCACGAAGGCGAACGCCTGGCGGTGATCGGGCAGAACGGCGCCGGCAAGACCACGTTCATCAATATCTGCACGGGTTACCTGGCGCCATCCCGGGGCAAGGTCTGGTTCGACGGCCGCGATGTCACGGCGATGGCGCCGCGCCGCATCGTTCGCCTTGGACTGGGCCGTTCGTTCCAGCTGCCGCAGCTGTTCACCGAGCACAGCGTGCGCCAGTGCGTGCAGATCGCCGCCGCCCGGCGCAACAAGGATCTGAGCTGGTTCCGTTCGCTGGAAAGCACCATAGACGCCAAATCGGTCGACGCCACGCTGGACCTGGTGGGCCTGTTGCCCGAGGCCGACGAACCGTGCATCGGCCTGCCCGAAGGCAAGCGCAAATTGCTCGACGTGGCGATGGCGCTGGCGCTGCAGCCCAAGCTGCTCATCATGGATGAGCCCACCAGCGGTGTGGCCTCGGAAGACAAGTTCGGCCTGATGGAGACCGTCATGAGTGCGCTGGACGAACGCCGCGTGACCAGCTGGTTCGTCGAGCACGACGTGGACATCGTATCGCGGTACGCCACGCGGGTTGCCGCCTGGATTGCCGGCAAGGTGGCCGCCGATGGCACGCCCGAGGAGGTCCTGAACAATGCGCAGATCAAAAGCGAAGTGCTGGGGGCCTGAAACATGTTGAACCTATCGGTCGTCAACGTCGACCTGGCGGGCAACCGCATCCTGCGCGACGTCAGCGCCACTTTCGAATCCGCCAAGACCATCGGCATCGTCGGCCGCAACGGCGCGGGCAAGACCACGCTGCTGCGCACCATCATGGGCCTGACCCGGATCCGGTCCGGCACGATCTCCTTTGACGGCGCCGACCTGACCGCGCTGCCGGGCCACCGGCGCGCGGCGTTGAAGGTGGGCTACTCGCCCGAAGATCGGGTGATTTTCCCCACCATGACCGTGGAGGAGAACCTGCACCTGCCCTGCGAGGTGCAGGGCCTGTCGCGCGACGAGATCCAGGCGCGCGTGGCCGCGGTGCTCAAGGTGGTGCCGCAGCTGGAACCCATGCTCAAGCGGTCGGGCTCAGCGCTGTCGGGCGGCCAGGGCAAGATGGTCGCGCTGGCGCGCGCCGTCATGGTGGGAACCCGCCTGCTGATGCTGGACGAGCCCTTCCAGGGGCTGGCGCCCAAGCTGGCGCGCGACTACACCGAAGCACTGGCGCGGCTCAAGGAATTGCAGCCCGAGCTGTGCGTGGTGATAACCGAATCCAACGTGAAACTGCTGGGAGACATCCCAGACCAGATCTGGACCATCGAGCGCGGCTCGATTTCCCTGAATTGATACTCCGGAGAGTGGCATGACGCAAATGATCATCAACGGCCGCCAGGTCGACGCGGCCGACGGCCGCAGTCTGGAAGTGGTGTCGCCGGTCGACGGCCAGGTTTTCACCACAATCCCGCGCGGCCAGCAGGCCGACGTCGACGCCGCGGTGCAAGCCGCGCGCGGTGCGCTGGATGGTGCGTGGGGGCGCATGACCGCGCTCGAGCGCGGCCGGCTGCTGCTGCGCCTGGGAGAGAGCGTGCTGGCCCACCACGAGGAACTGGCCCGCCTGGAATCGCGCGACACCGGCAAACCCATGTCGACCGCGCGTGCCGACATCACGGTGCTGGCGCGCTACTTCGAGTTCTATGGCGGGGCCGCCGACAAGGTCCATGGCCAGACCATCCCGTTCCAGCAGGACTATTCTGTACAGCTGATCCGCGAACCGCTGGGCGTGACGGCCCATATCATCCCGTGGAACTATCCGGCGCAGATGTTCGGCCGCAGCGTGGCACCGGCGCTGGCCATGGGCAACGCCGCGGTGGTCAAGCCCGCCGAAGACGCCTGCCTGTCCATCATCCGCGTGGCCGAGCTGGCTCTGGAAGTCGGCTTTCCCGCCGGCGCGCTGAACATCGTGACCGGCCTGGGCGAAGAGGCCGGCGCCAGCCTGTCGCGCCATCCGGATATCAACTTCATCACCTTCACCGGCTCCAACGAGGTCGGCGTGCTGATCCAGCAGGCGGCCGCGCTCAACGCGGTCAAGTGCGTGCTGGAGCTCGGCGGCAAGTCGGCTCACATTGTGTTCGACGACGCCAACTACCGGCTGGCGATTCCGGCCATCGTCAAGGGCATCGTCCACAACGCCGGCCAGACCTGCACCGCCGGCAGCCGCCTGCTGGTGCACCAGGGCATCTATGCCGACTTCATGAAGGCGCTGGCCGAGGAATTCTCCAAGGTTCGCGCCGGCACCCCGGACATGGACCTGACCTGCGGCCCGGTGGTCAACAAGGCGCAGTTCGACCGCGTCAACCGCTATATCGAAAAGGGCCTGGCCGACGGCCTGAAAGTTGTGGCCCAGGGCGGCATCGCCGACGGCGTGCCCGCCGGCGGCTACTTCGTCAAGCCCACGCTGTTCTCCGCCGCCAACCACGACAGCGACCTGATGTCCCAGGAGATCTTCGGGCCGGTGCTGGTGGCGCTGCCCTTTGCCGACGAAGCCGAGGCGATCCGCCTGGCCAACGCCACCGACTACGGCCTGCTGGGGGCTGTCTGGACCGAGAACGGCGGGCGCCAGCAACGCGTGGCCCGCGGCATCAAATGTGGCCAGGTCTACATCAACGGTTTCGGCGCCGGCGGCGGCGTGGAGCTGCCGTTCGGCGGCGTGAAGAAAAGCGGGCACGGGCGCGAGAAGGGCTTTATCGCCCTGGAAGAGATGAGCACGACCAAAACCATCATCCAGTTCTATGGCGAATGATCGCCGCGTACACCAACGGAGACAGAAATGAGTCAGTTGCAAGGTAAGGTCGCCATCGTCACCGGTGGTGGCAGTGGCTTCGGCGAGGGCATTGTCAAGCTCTACGCCAAGGAAGGCGCCAAGGTCGTCATCGCCGACATCAACAAGGCCGCCGCCGACCGCGTGGCCGGCGAAGTGGGCCCGGCCGCGCTGGCGGTGCAGGCCGACGTCGCCAGCCGCGCCGACATCGACAACGTCGTGCGCACCTGCCGCGAGGCCTTCGGCTCGGTCGACATCGTGGTCAACAACGCCGCCATTACCCACAAGAACCAGCCCATGCTGGACGTGGACGAGGCCATGTTCGACCGCATGTTCGACATCAACGTAAAGTCCATCTACCACATGGCGCAGGCCGTGGTGCCGGTAATGCGCGAGCAGAAGCGCGGCGTGATCCTGAACGTGGGCTCGACCGCCGGTATCCGGCCGCGTCCCGGCCTGAGCTGGTACAACGCGTCCAAAGGCGCCGTCAACGTGCTGTCCAAATCCATGGCGGTGGAGCTGGGCGCCGACGGCATCCGGGTCAACGCCATCTGCCCGGTCATGGGTATCACCGGCATGTTCGAGCTCTTCATGGGCCTGCCCGATACCCCGGAAAACCGCGCGAAGTTCGTGTCGACCATTCCTCTGGGACGTTTCTGCCAGCCGTCCGACGTGGCGGCCGCGGCGCTGTTCCTGGCCAGCGATGCGGCCGAGTTCATCACCGGCGTGGAATTCCCGGTCGACGGCGGCCGGACGGTCTAGCGCCGGCCGCCACTTCTCTTTTCTGCGGATGACACGCATATGAAAATCAGAGCGGCGCTGTTGCGGCAAACCGGCGTGGAAGGCCCTTATGCGCGGACCCGGCCATTGAGCATTGCCGAGGTGGAGCTGGACCCGCCGGGCTTCGGCGAGGTGCTGGTGTGGATCAAGGCGGCGGGACTATGCCATTCCGACTTGTCGGTCATCAATGGCGACCGGCCGCGCGGCGTGCCCATTGTCCTGGGCCATGAGTCCTCGGGCGAGGTGGTGCAGACCGGCCCCGGTGTCAACGACCTCAGACCGGGCGATCACGTCGCCATGGTGTTCGTGCCCAGCTGCGGCTGCTGCAACCCCTGCATGGAAGGCCGGCCAGCGCTGTGCGAACCGGGGGCGGCCGCCAATACCCAGGGCACCTTGCTGGGCGGCGAACGCCGCCTGCACATCGGCGACGAGTACATCAACCACCACACCGGCGTGTCGTGTTTTGCGGAGTATGCCGTGGTTTCGCGCCGTTCCTGCGTCAAGGTCCACGTCGAACTCAGCCACCGCGAGGCGGCGCTGTTCGGCTGCGCCGTGCTCACCGGCGCAGGCGCGGTCATCAACCGCGCCCGCATCAAGCTGGGGGATACCGCAGCCATCGTGGGGCTGGGCGGCGTCGGCCTGAGCGCGCTGCTGGCTGCCGTCGGGGCTGGCGCGCGGCGTGTGGTCGCGGTCGATCTCAGCGACGAAAAGCTGGCGCTGGCGCGCGAACTCGGCGCCACACACGTAGTCAACCCGAAACAAGTGAAGTCTGACGACGATCTCATCGACCTGGCGGGCGGCCGCGTGGATTACGGCTTCGACATGGCCGGCGCCGTGCCGGCCTTTGAAACCGCCTACAAGCTGACGCGCCGCGGCGGCGCGACGGTGACCTCGGGCCTGCCCAATCCCAAGTCCAGCTTCGCGCTGTCGCTGTCGCAGATGGTGGGCGAGGAGCGCGAGATCCGGGGCAGCTATCTGGGTTCCGGCGTGCCGGCCATCGACATCGGCCGCTACATCGATCTGTACAAGGCCGGCCGCCTGCCGGTGGACAGGATGATGGGCAAATCGTTTTCGCTGGACCAGATCAACGAGGGGTTCGATCACCTCGCCACCGGCGGCAGCCTGCGCGACGCCATCGTTTTCTAAGGGCGCAGACCCGATAACAACACTGGAGACTACATCATGAAACTCTCAAGAATGGCGGCGCTGCTGGGCGCCTCCGTGCTGGCCGGCGCCGCGGCGCTGGCGAACGCGGCGGACAAGCCCAAGGAACTGAACATCGGCATTTCTACCTATCTGTCGGGCTCGGCTTCGGTGTTCGGCGTGCCCGCGCGCGACGCGGCGGAGATTCTGATTCAGGAGATCAACGCCAACGGCGGCATCGACGGCGTTAAGCTGGTGCCCAGCTACATTGACGAGGGCGGCGGGGGCGAGAAGCTGCTGTCCGAGTATCGCCGCCTGGCCGAAGGCGGAACGCGGGTCATGCTGTCGGCCATTTCCAGCGGCCACTGCAACATCGTCGCGCCCGTGGCCGAGGATCTGAAAGTGTTGAACGTGCTGTGGGATTGCGGCACGGAGAAGGCGCTGGAGGGCAAGAAGTACAAGTACGTCGTGCGCACCCAGGCCAACGCCACCACCGAAATGGTCGCCCAGGTGCTGTACCTGATGAAGGTAAAGCCCGATTTCAAGACGATCGCCATCGTCAACCAGGACTACGCCTGGGGTCGCGATTCGCGCGACATCTTTCTGGCTGCGCTGAAGAAGTTCAAGCCAGACGTCAAGGTCGTGGCCGAGATGTTCCCCAAGTTCGGCGCCGCCGACTTCTCCACGGAGATCAGCCGCCTGCAGGCGCTGCGCCCGGACGTCATCGTCTCCACCTCCTGGGGCGGCGACCTCGACAACTTCGTGCGCCAGGCCTCGCAGCGCAATCTGTTCAAGAACTCGACCTTTGTGCTGTCGCTGGCCGAAAGCTCGCTGGAGCGCCTGGGCAACGCCCTGCCCGAAGGTGTTTACGTGGGCGCTCGCGGCGACCATTACTTCCTGCACCCGGAAACCAAGGACGATCCGCAGCACCAGGCCTTCGTAAAGAAATTTCATGAAAAGACCGGCGCCTATCCCATCTATTCCGTCTATCACATGGTGCAGGCCATCCAGGGCCTGAAGGCGGGCTACGAGCAGGCCATCAAGGCCAACGGCGGCGCCTGGCCCACTCCGGAGCAAGTGGCGGCGGCCATGCACGACGTGACCTTCAAGGGCTATGGCCGCGAAGTCAAGCTGCACCGGGCCGACGGCCAGGGGCTGGAGGCGCAGCTCTTCGGCGTGACCAAAAAGAGCGACAAGTACCCGTTCAAGGTGCTGGCCGACATCACCATCGTGCCGGCCGAACTGGTCACCCCGGGCGTGGCCGATACGTCCATGGGCTGGATCGAGAAAAGCCTGACGCCGGACGTGCTGAAGAGCGACCAGATCAAGGTTTATTCGAACTGAGCAATCGGTGCTGTGTGCACGTTGGCCCCGGCGGGAAACCGCCGGGGTTTTTTTTCTCAAGCCGCGCTTTCCAGCTCCACCCGGTTGCGGCCGTTCAGCTTGGCTTCGTATAGCAATTCGTCGGCGCGGCGCGACAGCCGCGCCAGGGCGGCGGCGTCCGTGCCCCTGGCGTAGGTGACGCCGAAGCTGGCGGTCATGCTGAAGCGGCTGCCGTCGCTGACGGTGATCAGCGTCTCGGCGATGGCCTTGCGCATGCGCTGTGCGATGCCATGGGCGCGTCGCGGATCGCAGCCGTGGCACAGCACCGCGAATTCCTCGCCGCCGACGCGGGCGACGATGTCGGATTGGCGGAAGATGCGCCGGCACAGTTCGGCCACGGCCTTGAGCGCTTCGTCGCCGGTGGCATGGCCGTGGGTGTCGTTGATGGCCTTGAAGTGGTCGATGTCGAAGAGGATGAAGGCCAGCCCCTCGTCGCTGCCGCGCACGCGCGCCAGCGTGGCTTGCAGGCGCTTTTCGAAGGCGCGCCGGTTGAGCAGGCCGGTGAGGAAATCGGTTTCGGCCATGACGGCC
The DNA here is from genome assembly GCF_056711425.1 of Achromobacter sp. SX5. Classification (NCBI taxonomy): domain Bacteria; kingdom Pseudomonadati; phylum Pseudomonadota; class Betaproteobacteria; order Burkholderiales; family Alcaligenaceae; genus Achromobacter; species Achromobacter sp. SX5. The sequence continues at coordinate 748,572 of NZ_CM160041.1, forward strand.
AGGTCGCGGATCAGGCGGTCGCGCTCCAGTTCGAGCTTGCGCAGCGCCGTGGCGTTGTCGTTGAGCACGCTGAGCGCCTTGAACATGCCGTTGACTTCGCCGCGGTATTTGTCCGTGGGGATGCGCGGGGCCTCGCCGCCCCGGGCGATCGCGCCGATGATGTCGGTGGCGCGCACGAACGGGCGGATGACCCGCCGGCGGAACAGGGTCAGCCCGACGATGAGCGCGGCGGTGAGCATGGCCGCGGCCGCCAGCGTGGTCAGCAGCACGCGGATGGCGGCGGCCCGGCTTTCGCCGATGCACTGTTCGACCTCGTCGAGCATGACGTCGCGGAACCGCACGATGGAGGCCATGGTGGGCACGTAGTTCCGGCCCAGTTCGTACATGGTGACCGGGGCGCCGCTGATGCCGCGTTCGGCTTCTTCGCGCACGCTTTCCAGGTAGCTCAGGCCGGCGCCGAAGTACTGCTGCTGCAGGTCCAGATAGGCATGCGAGCGGGCATGGCGCGGCATGCCGGCGATGTTGGTGCGGATCAGCGCGCGCAGTTCGTGGATGCGGCCCAGCACGTGCTCGATTTCGAGCTGGTCGCCGGTGGTCAGCATGCGGCGCTTGCTCAGCGCCGGCGCGAAGGCGGAGCCCAGCAGGCCGGCCTGCTCGCGCAGTTCGCCGGCCAGCAGCGCCAGCATCAGCAGGTCGAAGTCCTCGCCCTGGTTGCGCGCGATCCGGCCGATGCCGTCGGACATCGCCGCGCGCAGCTGCGGCACCAGCGCGACCATGTCGCCGACCACGCTCCACAGGTTCAGGCCCGAGACAGTGGCGCGCGGCGCGGCGATCGCGAGGTCGGCGCCGGCGCGGGCGTCGAGCAGGGCCTGCCGGATGCGCTGGATATTGGTGAATTCGGCGGCGCCGTCGGGATTGAGCGGGGCGCGGTACAGGGCCAGCAGGTCTGCGATGCGGGCGTTGGTGCGCTGGCGCGCTTCGTCCAGGGCGCGGAGCATTTCGTCGGGCACCGGCAGGTCGGCGCCCAGCGCCGCGTTCATGGGGCCGCGCTCGGCCGATACCGCTTCCATCGCTTCCAGGGTCCTGCGCACCACCACGAAGCCGCTCATGGCTTCGTCGGTGGAGGCCAGGGACCGCCAGTTCTGCTGCACCACGATCACGGTCAGCATGGACACGGGCAACGCCACGCCGGCCGCCAGTATCAGGAAATACCTTTCCAGCGATTTAAGGGCAAAGACATTGCGGAACATGCGGCAGACACGGACTCGGAACAATGACTGGCCGCAGATTACTTGAAATGCGGCGCCGGCTGCATTGGTTTAGGCCAACATTTCCGCAGGCTTGCTTTTATGTCGCATTAAGTCGAATTATCTCAATCCCGTGGCGGCCGGACGGCCCTTCGGGTATGTTGCGGGCTGGGCGGCCGGGGCCGCGCATGACCGTAAGAGTAGACATGGGACGTTTAGCCATTCTGGGCGCCCTGCACGAGGAAATCGCCGACCTGCTGGCCGCGATGGACCCGGGCGCCGCCACCTTCCGCATCGCCATGCGCGATTTTCATGTGGGCACGTTGTGGGGCACGCCCTGCGTGATCGCGCTGAGCCGCATCGGCAAGGTGGCCGCGGCCGCCACGGCTTGCATCGCGATCCAGGAGTTCAAGGCTTCGCGCGTGATCTTCACCGGCCTGGCCGGCGGGCTGCACGCGGACGTGGAGGTGGGCGACGTGGTCGTGGCCAGCGCCGTGATGCAGTACGACATGGACGCGCGCCCGCTGTTCGGGCGCCACGAGATTCCCTTGCTGGGACGCGAGCGCTTCGACGCGGACCCGGCGCTGGGCAGGCTGTTGCAGGACAGCGCCGCGCTGTTCGCGCGCAGCCCCGCGGCCATGCCCGCGGCCGGCGCTGCGCGCAGGCCGCCGAAGGTGCACCACGGCCTGATCGCCACCGGCGACGTGTTCGTCAACGACAACGAGTACGCGCAGCGGCTGCGCCAGGCGCTGCCCGAGGCGTTATGCCTGGAGATGGAAGGCGGCGCCACGGCGCAGGTCTGCTATGAATTCGGCGTTCCGTTCGCGCTGCTGCGCGTGATCTCGGACCGCGCGGACCATGCCGCCAAGAGCGATTTCACCGACTTCCTGGTGAACCTGGCGCGGGTCTACAGCGCCGGCATCCTGGCGCCGCTGCTGCAATCGGGCGCCTTGCGGCAGGCCTGAGCGCCACGGCCTTCAGGGGCCGGTGTCGGGATAGTTGGGGCCGGCGTCATGGAAGCCGCCGCTGCTGTAGGGATTGACGGCGCCGGGGTGGGGCGGGCCGCCTGGCCCCGATGCACAGCCGGCAAGCAGCAGGGCCGCGGCCACGAGGCAGAGCTGGCGGATCAGAGCGGATTTCATGGAAGTCTCCTGCGCATGTTCGCGGGCCTGATTCATTCTACGCCGCGCGGCTTAGCCGTGTTCCAGGCGGTAGAACTGCTGGCTGGCGATCAGGGTGGCGCCGCAGGAGGTCTTCATGCCTTCGAGCGCGGTGCGCCGGTCGGAGCTGACGCTGGCCGCGCCTTCGACGATGGTGTGGGTGCCGCTGCATTTGGGGCAGGTGACGCGGTCGCCCAGCCGGGCCATGGGCTGGCCGAAGATCATCACCGTTTCGTCGCCCGTGACGACCACCCCGCCATGCGAGGTGCGGTCGCCCTTGCGTATCACCGATAGCTGCGCCATGGCTGCCTGTTGCGTTGTCAGAAATGTCGTGTTTGCTTACAGATACGTGCCGTCCGGCGCCAGGCGGGGCGTGCCGACGACGAAGCTGCCGTCGGGCGCCATGCGCACCGGACCGCCGCCGCCCAGGTAGCTGCCGTCGGGCGCGCGCTGGGGCTTGCCGGCCACGTAGGTGCCGTCCGGGGCGCGCGTGATGGGGCCGCCGTCGCCGACATAGGTGCCGTCGGGGCAACGGCGCGGCTTGCCGTTGATGAAGCGGCCGTCGGGCAGCATGTGGAATGACTTGTTCATCTCGACTCCGGGTCGGGGGGAATGCGCATGATAGCGAGGCTGCGTGATGCGCTTTGTAATAGGACGTGTCATCTTCAAACGTCCCGCCGTTACAGATATGGGAAGATCCGTCCGACCCGTCTTCCCACAAAATCAAAATGAGCGATATCGACACACTGCTGCAGCCCATCCCGGGCGAGGCGCCCTGCGGCGTGGACATGGTGTTTTCGGCCGAGTTCGACGCCATCCGCGAAGCCCGCCGCCACGACGATCCGCACCTGGACCAGGGCGACTGGATCATCGACATCAAGGAAGCCGACTGGCCGCAGGTGATCGCCATCTGCACCGGCGTGCTGCGCGAGCGCAGCAAGGACGTGCGCGTGGCGGCCTGGCTGGCCGAGGCCTGGGCCAAGACGCGCGGCTTCGCCGGCCTGCGCGACGGGTTCCTGCTGGTCGACGGCCTGTGCCGCGGCTACTGGGACGGCCTGCATCCGGTGCCCGACGAGGGCGACGTGCAGCAGCGCGTGGGCAACCTGGCCTGGCTGCTGTCGCGCTCGCAGCAGCTGATCCGCGAGCTGCCGCTGACGCAGTCCGAAGGCGGACGCTACGGCGCGGCGCTGTGGGAAAGCGCCACGCAGCTGGCCAACGCGGTCAAGCGCGCGCCGCAGAACGCGGCCGAGCTCACCCGCGGCAAGCTGACGCTGGAGCAGTTCGACGCGGCGCGCCGCGATACGCCGCCGGCCTTTTATTTGGAGCTGGAGGGCAGCCTGCAGAGCTGTTTCGCCGCGCTCGACATGCTCGAGGCGACGCTGACGCAGCGCCTGGGCGACGAAGGCCCGGCTTTCTCGCCGGTGCGCGAAGCCTTGAAGAGCGTGGCCGAACTGGCGCACCGCTTCGCCCGCGACGCCGGCCTGCTGCCGCGCGCCGAGACGCCGGCGGCGCCGGCCGCCGCCGCGCCCGCGCAACCCGCCGCCACCCGCCTGGAGCCGACCTTGAGCCCTGCCGAACCCCAGCCCGCGGCGCCCGCCGCCGCGCGCGGCCCGCTGCAAACCCGCGACCAGGCGCTGGCGCAGTTGCGCGAGGTGGCGGAATTCTTCCGCCGCACCGAGCCGCACAGCCCGGTGGCCTATCTGGCCGACAAGGCCGCCAACTGGGGCGAGATGTCGCTGCACCTGTGGCTGCGCACCGTGCTCAAGAACGACGACGCGCTGGCGGGGCTGGAAGAGCTGCTGGGCGTGCCCAAGCAGCCCGACGGCAACGGCTAGCGGCTGGCGCGGAACTCGATGCGGCGGTTCTTGGCGCGGCCTTCGGCGGTGGAGTTGGTGGCCAGCGGCTGGTCCGGCCCGGCGCCCAGCGTCTCGAAACGGGCCGCGGGCAGGCCCTTGTCCACCAGATAGTTGCGCACCGCGTCGGCGCGCGCCTGGCTCAGCGCCAGGTTGGTGCTGCGGCTGCCGGAGCTGTCGGTGTGGCCGATGATCTGCACTTTTTCGCTGCGCAGTTTGGGCACCACGTCGGCCACCTGGTCCAGCAGTTCGCGGCCGCGCGCGGTCAGCGTGGCGCTGCCGGTCTCGAATTCCACCACGCGGTTGGCCAGCAGGTTGTCGAGCAGGCCCTGCTCGTCCTTGCCGGCCGCCACCCGCAGCCCGTTGACGATCTTGTAGGTCGGGTTGAGCGAGGTCGCGAAGTTGCTGGCGATCTGCTGGCGCGAGGCTTCGTTCTGCACCTCGCCGCGCAGGCGGATCTGGGTGCCGTCGATCTCCAGCTGGCCGCGGTTGATCTGCTTGAGGGGCTGGCCGATCAGCTTGCCCACGTGTTCCGACCAGTTGGGCGGCGCGACCACGCCGCCCACGTCGATGCGGTCGATCACGTTGCCCACGCCGTAGACCTGCTGCAGTCTGGCCAGCACGTTGGCCTTGGTGGCCTCGTCGGGCACGGCGCCGCTGGCCACCACCTGGCCGGGCTGGGGAATGACGTTGGCGGGAACGACGGTGGCGGCGTCCTGCGCCGCCGCGGCGCAGGAATACAGCGCCGCCAGGATCAGGAGAGAGACGCGCATGGTCAGGCTCCGGTGAATACTTCGCGGAAGGTGTCCAGCGCAATGCGCAGGGACAGCCGCGGTTGGTCCAGATAGCTGGAGAGCTTGGCCAGCCCGTGGCTGGCCGATACGTGGTTGCGCACCCAGGGCGCGTCCTCCAGCACGATGTGCTGCTCGGCGTAGGTCTGCGGCGTGGACAGCAGGCCGGCCAGGGTCTGCGGCGAGGCGCCGCGGAATCCCACCGCCAGGCGGTGCTTGCCGCCGATGCGGCCGACGAACAGCGTGATCTCGAAGTCGGCCCGCGCCAGGAACGGCGCGATCAGCGTCATCCAGTACGCGGCCACCAGATTGATGTAGAGCGGATCGTCCGGCAGGGGCAGCGACAGCCCCTTGTCCAGCTGCGACGAGCCGCTGGACATCACCGGCTCCAGCAGGATGCCCAGCGCCAGGATGATGTCGTGCACGCGCGCCTGGTGGCCGTTGCCGCGCAGCATCGCTTCCAGCCGCTCGACGGTCTGCAGGTCGACGAAGGCGTCGAAGCCGTCGTCGGCGGCGGTGCGGATTTCGCCTTCCAGCTCGTTCAGGGCCTGCAGGGCCGCGGCCGGATCGCTGTCGCTCATCAGCATGGCGGCCGCGCCGCCCATGCGGTTCCACAGCCGGCTGAAGGCCATGGGGCTGCGGGCGATGAATTCCAGCGGACGCTGTACCTCGACCGACGTGGCCGACAGGAACGGAAAGCGCCGGCCCGACTGGTCCTGGCTGGGTTGCAGATGCCCCGCGATGGCGAGCTTGCCGCGCGAACCCAGGATGGCGAAGGGCATGGGCTCGGCCTCGTCGTAGAGCGCCTTCCAGTGCGGCTCCTGCGCCAGGATCTCCATGGTGTTGGCGACCCACGCGTCCAGCGTGGCCATCAGCTGCGGATGCGAGGTGTTCTTGACGAAGTCGCCGCGGGTGGGAATCTTGCCGAAGTAGGCCGTTCGGAACAAGGGGGACTGCACGTTGCTCATCGCGGCGCTCCGGGTTGCGTCTGGGCGGAGGAGGGTTCAGGGGAGGCGCCGACCACCGAAGTGGGCAGGCGCAGGTTGCGCAGGCCCTGGCTGCCGGGCTCGCTGCCGCCGGCGCCCGGCGCCTGGGCGTTGCTGATGATGCGTAGCTTCACCGGCACCGTGACGTTGGACTTGGCCCAGCTCATGTTGAAGCTGCCGTCGGGGTTGGAACTGCGCTGCGCCGTCGAGATCAGGCGCTCCAGGCCGAAGCGGCCCGGCTCGTTGACGACCTCGACCACGCTGCCGTCGAAGGTGGTGGCGGTGATGCGCGCGCCCGGCGCGCCCTGCGCGTTGGGCCACACGAAATTGACCCACTGCGGCGGCGTGTTGCGGTAGCGCAGCTGCTGGCCGTCGATCTCGATGGTGTACTCGGTCACGCCGCCGGCCGGCCGCGGCTGGATCTGGAACAGCGTCTGCGGCTGGCTGGCCGCGCCGCTGCCGGCCGCGCCGCCGGACAGCGGCGCCACCCACTGCGCGAAGTTGGCGGTGAAGGTCGGCTGCAGGCTGACGCCCATGTCGCCCCAGGTGCGCGCCGTCAGGATGTCGCCGCGCCGCACGGTCAGCGGGCCCAGCGTTTCGTTGACGTAGCGCGCGATGCTGCCTTGCGGGCCGAAGACCTGGCCGATCTCGGCGCTGCTGGCTTCCACGCTGGCGCTGCCGGCGAACGGATACTTCTCGGCCAGGTTCTGCGTGAACGGCTGGTACACCTGCGCGTTCCAGACCTTGTTCAGCTCCGACTCGGCCGGCTGCATGGTGACGGCGTAGGCCTGGATCAGCGGGCGCACCAGCAGCGGACGCAGCGTTTCGCGCTGGGTCGCGCTCATGCCGGCCAGCATCTGTTCGTCGACCAGCTTGAGTGCGTCGGCCAGTTCGGAATCCTTGCCTTCCAGCGTCTGGCGCATCAGCACCAGCGCGCCGGGGCCGGGGTCGCCCTGGTTGTTCAGCAGGTTGAAGCGCGTGCGGATCTTCGACAGCGCGCCCATGTAGTTGCCCAGCAGCGACTGGTTGTCGCGCGTGACCACCAGGCGCGCCACGTCGGAGAACTCGCGTCCCACCGGACCCATCGGAATCGCCTCGCCGTTGGCGGTCGCGGCGCCGGGGGCGGGCGGCGGCGTCTGGCGCAGGATCACGCGCTTGAACCAGCCGACCACGCCGCTTTGCGCCTGCTGCAGCCCGGCGTTGATCAGCGAGGGGTTGTCCCAGGAGGTCTGCTCGTAGGTGGTGTTGATGAGCTTGGCGATGGGCGACGTCTGCGGATCGCCCAGGCGGTTCATCGCGCCGACCGATTGCTGGAAGCTGGTGAAGGGCTTGATGGTCACGCCCCGCAGGAACTTCTGCCATTCCTCCGCGTACTCGGTCTTGTACATGGTGGCCAGGCTTTTCTGGATCTGCTCGGGGCTGCCTTCCAGCGTCAGGTCGTCGCGCGCGTTCACGCCCAGCACCCAGTCGCTGGTCTGGACTTCCTGCTTGGCGGCTTCGCTGATGGCCGGCTGGATGTACTGCTCCCAGGCCTCGCGGGTGAAGGTGCCCGGGATGGCGTAGCTGCCCGCCACCACGCCGGCGTCGTTCTCGCCGACGATGCGCGCCACCGTCATGGCCTGGAAGCGCGTGGCGGCGCGCGCCTTGAGCGTGGCGTAGGCGCGTTCGCGCGCGGGCATGCCCTGCATCACCGCGCGCAGGCTGCCGCGGGTCTTCTCCACCAGCGCCAGGTTGGTTTCGATCTGCGGCCAGCCGGCGTCCTGCGCGCGGCCGACGTAGAACGAGATCAGGCGTTCGGCGCTGCGGATCAGCTGGTCGCGCGGCATGGCGCCGCGGTTGGTCTCGAGCCAGCCGCGCCAGAAGCGCGTGATCTGGTCGGACAGGTGCGTGGGGTCGACGTGCTGGTGATTGGCCATCATCAGGTACGTCTTGAGCGCGTTGTAGGCGTCGTCGGCGTTGGTGGGCGAGGCGTCCTGGAACAGTGTGTCGGCGCCGGCGGCATGCGCGGCGCGGACCTGTTGCGGCGCCGGCTGGGCGGCGTCGCCGGCGGCGGCCGCCGCCGACGTGTCGACCTTGGCCAGGAAGTCTTCCAGGCTGGTCTTGACCGGGGCCAGCATGAACTGGCGCACGCCGTTGTAGTACTCGGCCAGCAGGCGCTCCTTCAGCACGTCGCCCTGGTACAGGCCCAGGCCCAGCGACCACGGCCGGCTGGCGCTGTAGCGGTCCAGCTGCTCGATGCGGTCCTGCAGGATTTCCATGGCTTCCAGGCGGCTTTGCAGGTCGGTGCGCTCGCTTTGCAGGCGCACGATCTTGTCCATGTCGGCCTGCACGTTCTGCGCCAGCTGGCGGTTGCCCAGGTACGACCAGCTCCATCCGCCCAGCACCAGCCCCAGCGCCAGCACCAGCCCGAAGAAGGTCAGGTAGCGCATGCGGGTCTTGGCCGGGCTGGCATGCTGGCGCACCAGTTTCTTGTCGGCGAAGATCACGCTGGAGAACAGGTCGCGCAGGAAGAAGCCGTTGTGCGAGGACACGTTGCGCGACAGCGCGCGCTGCGCCGGGCGCAGGTCGAAACGCTCGGCCAGGCGCTCGGTGGACGAGCTTTGCGACACGCCTTCCTGCAAGGCGCTGGTGAAGTAGAAGCCGCGGAACATCGGCTTGTACTGGAACGGATTGGTTTCGAACAGCGTCGACAGGAAAGTGCGCAGGGCCGGCTTGATGCCGGCGAATTCCAGCGGGAAGGTCAAAAGGCCGGGCGGCAGTTCGCGGTTGGCGCGCAGCGAGATCTGCGCCGTGCCCATTTCCTTCAGGCCTTCGTACAGCTCGTCGAAGCGCTCATCGAACAGCGCCAGCACGTCGCGGTTCTCCTCCGCGCCGTAGGGCAGGGTGGCGCCCCACACCCGGTCGCGTTCGCGCTGGTCGCTGTCGGAGAAGAACTCGCTGAAGCCCGAGATCAGGTCGGCCTTGGTGAAGATGATGTAGACCGGCGCGAATACTTCCAGCCGGTCGGTCAGCTCTTGCACGCGCTGGCGCAGGTTCTTGGCCAGGTTGATGGCGAACTCCGGGCCCGCGCCGGTCAGCTCGTCGATGCTGGCGGCCACGATGATGCCGTTGATGGGCGCCTTGGGACGATGGCGCTTGAGCAGGTCCAGGAACCCCATCCACTCGTTGCGGTCCTCTTCGTGCACGGAATAGCGGCCCGCGGTGTCCAGCAGGATGCCTTCGGTGGTGAAGAACCAGTCGCAGTTGCGCGTGCCGCCCACGCCGCGCACCGCCGCGCCGTTCTTGTCGGCGAACGGAAACTGCAGGCCCGAATTGATGACCGCGCTGCTCTTGCCCGCCGCCGGGTTGCCGATCACGATGTACCAGGGCAGCTCATACAGCGCTTCGTTGCCCGAGGCCTGCCCGATCTTGGAAGTCTTGATGGTGCGCACCGCCTGGGTCAGCCGCGAGCGCAGCGCTTCCACGTCGTTGCGGTTGGCGGCCGCGCCCGTCTGCACCTGCTGCTCCAGCATGTCGCCCAGGTTCTTGTTGGCGCGCCGCGTGCGCCGCCGGCGCCACAGGTAGGCGCACAGCCACAGCAGCACGCATGCGCCCAGGGCCAGCCCGGCCCAGGCCAGGCCGATCTCCGCGGTTTCGGCGAACAGGAACAGGAACACCATCAGGGCGATCAGGCCGATCACCATGAAGGTGCGCGGGTTGGCCAGCACGCGCGACGTCCAGTGCCGGCCTTCGCTCATGGCGCTGGATATGCTGGAAAAGAAACCTGAAGGGCTACGCATGATGTTGGACGGTTTTCTTGTGGGTCAGGCTAAAGGGCGGATGGGGCGGGACACCAGCGCCAGCGTGCGCAGCGCGGGGTCCTGGGTCATGACGGCGAGCACCGGCGCATCGGTCTGCGCGCAGGCTTCGCCGGCCACGGCCAGCGTGAGCAGGTGCGCGGCCGCGCCGGTATGGCCGCAGGCCGCGCCGACGGACAGGCAGTCCTGGTTCGGGTCCAGCCTGGGAAACAGCGCGCCGGCCAGGCCCGCGGTTTCCAGCGGGCGGCTGCCGCGATGGTCGGCGTCGCTGACCAGCGCGGCGATCGCGTCCGCGGACTGTTCCTGCCGTTCCAGGAAGCGGGCGGCCAGTTCGGCCAGCGCCGGCTCGGCGGCGGCGCCGCGCGCATCGGCTTCGGTGGCGCGGCGCGCCGACGGCGACAGCGTCAACGTGAAAGCGTCGGCCGGCAGTTCGCGCGGCGGCGCGGCGTCAGGCGCGACGGGCGCAAGGTCCAGCAACAGGCCGGCGGCCGCTTCGCCCGGCACGCGGCCTTGCGGATTGGCGGTGTCGACCAGCCGGCCCGCGGTGTCCCAGGCCTGCACCACGCCGGCGTCTATATAAGAGTCCGCCGCGGCCACCAGGCGCAGCGCGGCGCGCGCCGGGTCGGGCGATTCCTGCGCGAGCCGGCGCAGCAGCGCGTCGCCGGCCAGCGCGTCCTGCGCCTCGTGCGTGCGCGCTTCGAGGCGTCCGGCCGGCCACACGGCCGCGTCGCGGGCGCGGTCCGCCGCATGCGCGCGCGCGGCCTGCGGCCAATCGGCGGGCAGGAGCAGCTCCAGCTGCAGCCGCGGCCAGTCTTCGTCGCGCTGCGGCGTGCCGTTGTCCAGCACGTGGGCGCGGGCTTCCTGCGACAGCGTTTCGACCACTTCGCACAGCAGCTCGGCGGCGCGCAGGCAGTCGTCGCCCGGCCTGCCCGCGGGGCCGGCCGCGGCGCTCGCGGCTTCGCGCAGCGCATCGATGTCGAGATGGGCGGCGCGGCCGCTGAATACCGGAAAGCCTTTCGCGTTCTTCAGCGCGGGGTCCAGTTCGGGACGCTGCTGCCTGGACAGCGCGGCGTGGATGGCGGCCGGATCGGCGCCGGGGGCCGCGCGCGCCGTGCCGGCCAGCGCGGTCAGGCGCACAAGCGCGGGAGGCGGCGGAGCCTGCGTTTCGTCGGCGGCCGCGGCGGGGGCGGGCGCGGCCCTGGCCTCGCGGCGCGCGCGGACCACGCGGGCGCCGGCCCAGCCGGCGGCGAGCAGCGCCAGCGGCAGCGCGAACAGGTACAGGCCGATGTCCACGCCCGTGGGCAGCGTGTGCGACTCCTGCCACCAGATGATGACGGCGAGCCAGACGAGGCCGAAGACGAGGGCGGCCAGCAGGCCGGTTTTGAGGATGCGGCTCATGGGCGTTCTATCGGATAGGCGTGGCGGACCGGCCGGATCATTGCGCGGCTCCGTTGCCGCGCCGCATGACGCCGGGGCGGCGCAGCTCGGTGTGGCCGAAGTCCATCATCTTCCAGCGTCCGCCCCAGGTCAGGCCGACGCGCTCGGCGGTCTCGCCGAACAATTCATAGCCACGCATGGCCCAGGGATCTTTCTCCGACACCACCACCTTGCCGTCGCGCAGGAAAGCGCTGTCGGCGGCCAGGCCGAACTGGTGATAGCTCTGGTAGGCGCCGGCGTTGGTCACGTGCGCGCCCATGCCGGCCAGCTGCGTCTGGCGCTCGGGGCTGCGATAGCCTTCGATCAGCACCATCTCGTAGCCGTGCTCCTCGCGCATGACGCGGTACGCGGCCAACAGGCGCTGGCGGTAGTCGGCGTCCAGCAGGTTCCAGTCGCGGCTGGCGCCGCCCAGATTGGGACGCACCAGTTCCACTTCGCGCGTGGTGAAGGCTTCGGGCGGCAGCGGCGGCGGCGGCACCAGTCTTTCGCCGGTCAGCAGGGCCTGGATGCGAGGGTCCGGGCCGGCCATCCGATCATCGTAAACAAATGTGTGATTGTGTCGCATGACGAAAGCAAAAAGCGACGGAAACAGCACCACGGCCAGCCCGATGGCGATATGCCAGCGATAGGCCGAGAACGCGCCGCCGGCCTTGCCGAAGCCTGCGCGCACCGCCTGCGCCGAGCCGCCGACGACCACGCCCGCCTGGCCGGCGCCGCGCGCCATTTTGCGGCGTACGCCCTGGGCGAACGCGCGCGCACCGCGCGTCGCAGCCTCCCGCAGGGGCGGGAAGACGAGCAGCGCGGACACGCCGATGGCCAGCACGAAATATAGGGGCAGTAGGAGCAGCAAAGAGGTGCCTCAGTTACGAAGGCGTAATCTTTTGTTCTATTTGGGATTCAGGCAAGCGCCTGGGCGTTGCAAAACGCGTCTGTGGCTAAGAACTCGTAACAAGAATCGATGATCGAAAACATGTCATCGGGTATTCTCGAACGCCTTGGTTACGGGAGGGCGCTGGCTTCCCTGAAAACACGGGACTTCGCATGGCAGAAGACGAAAAAAGATCGCGATCACCGACCTCCGTTCCTAGTTTGCTTGCAGGGCGCGCATCGTCTGCGGATGATGGCGGGTCGTCGCGCATTCTTGCCGCGCTCGAAGGCCGCGTGCCGGACGCCGAGGTCAAGCATCTCGCGCCCAGGCGCCGTTCGCGCGCGCCGCTGCTGTTGCTGTCGCTGCTTGTGGCGGGCGCCGTGGGCGCAGGCCTGTATGCCGTGTTCGATGTGGCCGAGCCGCCCGTGGTGGCGCTGGCCGACGCGCCCAGCGCGCGGGTCGTGCCGGTCGCGCCGGATGTCCCCGCGGCGCCCGCCGCCAGTCCCGCCGAGGCCGAGGCGCCGCCGGCCGCGGCCGCCATCATCGACGATCATCCCCTGGCGCAGTTGACGCGCCAGGACGACGACGCCCGTGTTGCGCAAAACCCGCTTTCGGCGCTGGCGGTCACCGCCGCGCCGCCGCCGCCGCAGGCCGCGCTGTCTGCGCCCAAGGATGCCGGGCCCACGGTGCGGCGCGCGCAGCATGCCGCGAACGCCGCCGGCCCGCAGCCGGCACCGCGCGCCAAGCAGCCGCAGAGCAAGGATTCCGACGCGGCGCTGCTGGCCACGCTGATGTCTTACGGGCTGCCTCCCGCTTCGCCGCCCGGCACCAAGGTCTACAAGAGCGACGGCATCTTCGTGCGCGAACTGCCCGGTTCGCCGCTGCCGGCGCGCCTGGAGCAATGCCGCAAGCTGGGGTTCCTGGAAAGCGAGCAATGCCGGCTGCGGGTCTGCGCGGGCCATTGGGGCACTGCGCCCGAGTGCCCCAATCCGCAAGCCAACATCGAGCCCTGAGCCCCTGGAAAAAGGTTTTTACCCGTAATGGATCCGATCGCGACCGCTGGCCTGTTCAGTTCCGACGCCCGCCTCTACAGCCTGGAAGGCGAGGGCGCGCTCGCGTCGCTGCAGGTGGAAGGCTGGATCGGTCGCGAAGCCCTGTCCGGCGTGGCGCAGATGCGCATCGTGGTGTTGGCGGACGACGCCGGCCTGTCCCTGCAGGACATGATCGCGCGCCCGGTCACGTTGTGGACCACGCGCGCCGACGGCAGCCGCGCCGGCCGCAGCGGCGTGGTGCGCGAAGCCGAACTGCTGTCCGGCGACGCCGGCCTGGCGCGCTACCGCCTGACCGTGGTGCCGTGGCTATGGCTGGCCACGCAGCGGCGCACCAGCCGCATCTTCGAATCCACCGCCGTGCTGGACATCGTGCGCCACGTGCTGGCGGAATACGAAGGCTATGTCTACCGCGTCGCGCCCGACGTGGCGCCCGCGCTGGCGGACCTGGCGCCGCGCCCCTACGTGACGCAATACCGCGAGACCGACTACGCATTCCTCAGCCGCCTGCTGGCCGAGGCCGGCCTGGGCTGGACGGTGGTGGAAGACGCCGAGGCGCCCGCCAGGCATGCGCTGCTGATATTTGCCGACAGCCGCGGCCTGCAGGAAGACGCGGAGTCGGCCGGCGGCGGCGTGCGCTTCCATCGCGCCGCGGCCACCGAATCGCGCGACACCGTGCAGGCGCTGGCGCGCCGGCGCCGCCGAGTGCCCGACCGCATCACCGTCCTGGGCTGGCACGACAGCGCCAAGCGCGCCGTGGCGGCCGAGGCGCTGGTCAACCCGGCCGGCGGCGCGGACGAGGCGGCCGGCCTGGAATGGTATGAGCCCGTGGGCCACGGCGGCTTCGCCGACGAGGCCCAGGCCCGGCGCCAGGCCACCCTGGCCATGGAGGCCGTGCGCGCCAGCGCCGAGACCTTCGTCGGCCGCGGCGGCGTGCGCACCTTCCGCTCGGGCACGCGGTTCACGCTGCAGGCCATGTCGTCGCTGGGGCCGGCCGACGAGGAAGGGTTCGAGCCGGTGTTCGCGCTGGACCGCGTCGAACACGTGGGCATCAACAACCTGCCGCCCGAGACACGCGCCTCGCTGGCGCAGCGCCTGGGCGGGCTGGAGGCGCACCTGTCGCTGGACGAAGACGCGCCGCTGCCGCCGGGCGGCGCGACGCCGGCGGACGCCGCGTCGTCGGCCGGCGCCGAAGTCCTGGCCCAGGCGCGCGAGATCGGCTACGCCAACCGCTTCGAAGCCGTGCGCTGCGACCGTCCGTGGCGCCCCGAGCTGCCGCAGGCGCGCGGAGCGCGCCTGAGCGGCGCGCCCTCGGTGCATGGCGTGCATACCGCCGTGGTGACGGACGCCGACGGCGGCGCCCGGCCCAAGGCGCAGGACGAGATCCTGCGCAACAAGCGCGGCGACGTGCGCGTGCGCTTTCACTGGCAGGGCGAAGCGAAGGAGGGCGAGGCCCGCAGCCGCTGGGTCCGCGTGGCGCAGCGCCAGTCCGGCGCCGGCATGGGCATCAGCTTCGTGCCGCGCATCGGGCAGGAAGTGCTGGTGCGCTTCCTGGACGACGACGTGGACCAGCCCATCGTGGTGGGCGCGCTCTACAACGGCCGCGGCGAAGGCGGCACGCCGGCCACGCCCGGCGGACGCCAGGGCGGCGAGGTCGACATGCAGGTCTATGCCGCCGCGCGCGACGGCATGCCCAGCGCCCAGGCCAACCTGGCCGGCGGCAACGCGCCCGCCTGGCACGGCGCCGGCGCCGGCGATGAAAACCATCGCAACGCCGCGGCGCTCTCGGGCTTCAAGAGCAAGGAATTCGGCGGCTCCGGCTACAACCAGATCGTCTTCGACGACACCGACGGCCAGCTGCGCATGCAGATCAAGAGCAGCCAGGCGGCCAGCGAACTCAACCTGGGCCACCTGATCCACCAGGCCGGCAATTACCGCGGCGGCCTGCGCGGCCTGGGCGCGGAACTGCGCAGCGACGCCTACGGCGCCGTGCGCGGCGGCGCCGGCGTGCTGCTCAGCACCTACGCCGCTTCGGGCGGCGGCGCCGGCCCGGTGGGCGACGCCGCCGGCCTGCAGGCGCTGGCCGGCCAGACCGACCAGATGGCGCGCTCGCTGGACAGCGTGCTCGGCGCCCACCAGGGCCTGCGCCTGGCGGCCGCGATCGGCACCAAGGGCCCGGAATCCAGCACGCTGGACGACGGCAAAGCGCCCCTGGCCGCCATGCACCGCAGCGTGTCGGGCACCGTCGCCGGCGACAGTCTGGACGGCGCGCGCGGCGACGCCGCGGCCAAGCACACCGAAGCCGCGGCCGGCAAAGTGCCGCACCCCACCGATCCCGTGGTGCTGATGGCGGCCCGCGCCGGGCTGGCGCAGGTCGCCGGCCAGCATCTGCAATACACCGCCGGCGAAGCCGTGCACTGGTCCTCCGGCAAGGACCAGAACCTGGCCGTGATGGGCGCGCTGCGCCTGCATACCGGCCAGGGCCTGGGCATCGTCGCCGGGCTGCAGCAGGGCGGGGCCGACTCCGGACTGGACCTGATCTCCGCCACCGGCGACGTGCAGGTGCAGGCCCAGCACGACACGCTCAGCGTAAAGGCGCAGCAGGACATCCGGATAGGCAGCGCCCAGACCTTCGTCGAGTGGGCCGCGCCCAAGCGCATCCGCATCGCGACCGCGGCCGGGGCCAGCATCGTGCTCGAAGGCGGCAACATCACGGTGACGGCGCCGGGGAAGATCGATGTGAAGACGGGGAACAAGCAGTTCGCCGGCCCGGACCGCATGCCTTACGCCTTCCCGCAATTCACCGTCTGCAAGCAATGCGTGCTGGATGCGCAGGATGGCGTGCAGTCCATCACGGACAAGGCATGAGGCGGGTCGAGGCATGACGGATTGGAAAGCCCTGCTTGGCGGCATGCTGCGCCAGGCCGAAACGCTCTCGGCCGAAACGGGCGTGATGGTCAACGCCTACCTGCTGGTCGATTTTCGTGGCCGCGCGGAGTTGGCCGAACCCGTGCGCGCCAGCGCCGACCTCAGCTACGGTTCGGTCTGGCTGGGCACCGAACTGGCCGTTTACGGCGAAATCCAGCCCCTGCTGATCGAAGTCGACGATCTGACGCGTTCCGAGCTGAGGCTCGATACGGAGGCTACGCGCGGCTCCGAACTGCTGCGCCTGCTGCGCAGGCTGCACGAGACGGACGGCGGAAAGTTCGCGGTGACGTACATCCTGTCGCCCCTGCCCCTGCCCGAACTGATGGCGCATTGCGCCTATTTCGGCGACTACAGCCTGCCGGACGGCCGCGAGTATTACCTGCACTTCTACGACAGCCGCATTCTGGACAGGGCGTTCCTGGTGTGGAGCGACGCAGAACGTGAGCGGTTCCTGGCGCCCTTGAGTCGCTTGCGTTACTTGCGGCGCGATGGCTCCGTCGCGCAATGGAGCGGCCCGGGCGCGGTCCGCGCAAGCGCGGCCGGCCTGCCGCGTCCGCATGCCTTCAGCCTGGCGCAGCATCAAGCCTTGCTCGATCTCGATTATCCGGACAAGCTGGCCCAGCAGATCCGACGAATCTACCTGGGCGTGCTGGGCAGCGATATGCGGCAGGATGAGCTGCATGCGCGCGTGCTCGAGCAGATGGCGCGGGCGCGCGCCTATGGCGTGGAGACCGAGCGCGACATGCTGGACTATGTGGCGTGGGGAATCACCATTTCCCCGCGTTTCGATGAACACGAGGCGATTCAGCCGGCGTTGCGCGCGTTCAAGGGCCGCGGCCCGGGCCTGTCGCAAGCATTGGCGGACGTGCCTGACGCGGTGTGGGACAGCCTGCCGCGGGCGGAGGAGAAAGATGCGTAAAAGCGTGATTGTCTTGTTGCTTTGGCTGGGAATGCTGGTGGGCTGCAATGGCGAGCCCAGCTATGGAGGGCTGTCCTTTATTACGTACAACTACACGCCTTGGGATTTGGACTGGATTCGGATCACGGACCGCGAGGGGAACTTTGCTGCAACGGGTTCTATTGGAGCTGGCGGTGGGGAGGGATCGGTGAGCTGCTGCTACAAGCTGAAAGGCACCGATTTCAAGGTGCGATGGACAGGAGGTGACGGGGAGGAACTCAGAAAGCACATGTACGATGGCAAGTTCGACGAGGTGATGTTCAACAAAGAAACGCCTGTGCACTTTCCCCCTTCGGCCATCCCGGCCGGAGACGGTCCGCTTTATCTCGAACTGCACATCTATCCGGACGAGCACATGGAAATCGCGCTTAGCCGGAAGCTGCTCGGCCAGGTTCGCATCCCCATCGTCGACGCCACCCGCTGGCTGTATTCACAGCATCGCGATGCGCTGCAGGATTTCCGGAGTAGCGCCGAGGTCAGGCGTGTCTTGGCCAAAGTAGCCAAGACGGCCTGGATCAAGTACCGCATCGAGGACAAGCAGGACATGCGGCAATATATGTACCTGTACTTCACGGTTGCATCGAATTTCGACGCTGATCCGGAGATCGCCGCGGTGTTGGCGAAGCCAGAACGCAAGCCGGGTGATTTCGCGAAGGCGGTGGAGTCCATGTCCGAAGAAAAAATCGCCAAGCTGAAGGCGACAGGTACGGCCCCTGGAGACAAGAATGGCTGACATGGAACCCGGCGGATTGCCGTCGGTTGATCGCACGCCGGCCTCCGTACTCAAGAAGATGGCGGAGAACGAAGCCGCTTATCCCAGGCAGGACTGCAACGAATGCGGCGCGGTGCTGCGCATCGGATTCTTCTTCGATGGGTTTGGCCGTCACCGGGACTTAGACAGTGAGCATCCCACGTTCTATTCCAATATATGCAGGCTCTGGGAGGCGCATTACGCGCACGACGACGAAGGCATACCGGTGAATCAATATTGGTTCCGCTTCTACTATTCGGGGCTGGGCACCGAGCTGAACGAGGACGCGAAGCGCGACAATTTCATCTACGCCGCGACGGTAGCCGGCAGGAAGATGGTCAGCGAGACGGCCAAGCACGCGAAAAACGCGGCCATGAACATTACGCGGCTCGACGAGATCCCTGAGCACGACGTAATGAAGCGGGCGAAAGGCGCCACGCAGAAAGCGATCAAGGACGGCTCGTTCCAGCCCATGGTAAAGGCCTACAAGGACGTCGTGAAAGACGTCAAGACGCTGCCTGACAAGGTCGTCCGGATCTGGAATGCGTGGGATCCGGAGCGCATGGCCGACCGCGCAAAAGGCACCGTCCGGGGATTCTGGAGCGGATTCAAGAAGAATCCCCTGAAGGCCGCGTGGACAGCGGGCAAGGAAATCGTCAAGTCCACCGCGCTGGAAGGCGTTCCGGTCGTACGCGACAACGAGACCGTGGCTTACTACCTGGGCACGGGTGTGGACGAGCGCGTGGACGCGGCGCTGCGCCAACTCAAGGCGGCCCACGAGGCTGTAAGCGCCGATATGAACAATGTGCGGCGGATAGAGATTTCGGTGTTCGGCGGCGACCGGGGCGGCGTCATCGCCCGTCAGTTCGTCAACGACGTTGTCAAGAAGTACCGTCGCCGGCATGACAGGGATCTGGTCTTTCCCGGGCAGAACGGCGCGCGCGGCGCGGAGATCCAGATACGCTTCCTGGGCCTGCTGGATTCGGTGGCGTCCATCATGGACGAGAACGCCTTCCTCGAGTTCGTTCCATTTATGGATCTGCTCAAGCAAACGCATAAGGACCGTACGCTGACCGTGCCAGGCGCTGTCGGGAAATGCATTCATTTCGCCGCCGCGCACGAACTGCGTGCGAATCAGCGCCTGGACAGCCTGGAGAAGACCCGTGGGGAACAATACCTCTATCCCGGATCCAGCGGCGACGTGATGGGCGTCAGTCCCGAGGGCTCGCTGGGCTCGCGCACGGAACTGTCGCGAGTGCCGCTGCGGGACATGCTGAATGCCGCATTGTCGAATGGCGTGGGCATGTACAGCATGGAGCAGTTGTTTGACAAGCGTCTCCCAACTCACGCCAAGTTCTCATTGGCTGCCCAGATCAAGGACGGAGGACAAAGCTACTACATCACCGATCTGGTCGAGGCCTATCGCGGAGTCGTGAAGTACGAGCCCGGCGTCGACTTCATGCCGCACATGGAAGTATTCCTGCGCTGGCTCGCGGTGCGGTACCAGGATCCGGTGTTCAAGGAGGACTTATCCGATCCGGCCGAAAAGTGGATACAGGACCGGGACTTCTTTACACCTGAGACAGCCTACAACGAAGAGTTCCGTCGCGTCATGGATCTGCCTCCGGAAGAGCGGAAAAAGCCGGAGAACACGGCTCGCCTGAATGAACTGAAGGCGCTGAAGGAAGAGCGCTGGAACCGCGCGGTCGCCAGCCGCGGCGAACGGCCGCCGCAGCGCTTCAAGCCACTATGGAAGCGCCTGGAAGACGAATATCGTGAACTCGATAAAGAGGTGCGGGATGAGGCTCGGCGCAGGGAGGAATACTGGCGAGCCGATCCCGTCCGGGCAAACGCCTTGGAGAACTGGGGATGGGACCCGCAGAAGATGCACAACGATGTGATAACGCGAAACGGCGGTGAACCGACGGAAGCGGACACACCGAAAGATCTCCTCGCCGAAATGAAGGCCAAGCGTGCCATGCAGCGGCGCCTGCTCGAGGTCTGGCGCGAGGCGAGCGAGGGAAAGAATCCTCTGCCTCCCAAGGTCATGGCGCTGTTCGATTTCCTCGTGCATGACGCCATGCTGAGCAGCTGGCCCGATCACCTGCTGGCCAGCACGTCGATGTATTTCCGGGTGCGTGAAAAGGACATATTCGGCAAGACCAATTTCAAGGCCGAGGAAGCCGATCTGAAATTGCAGAAGGAGGTGGCGTCGCGGGTCGACGAAATGAACGCCAAACTGGCCGGTTCCGTCCCGGTTCGCCCCTAGGGCCTGTGCATGGCTCCTTTTAGTGTGAACAGGCCCTAGTCGCCTGTGGGACAGGACACGGGTTCCTCAGGAATCGCGGTCTGGTTATTCGATCGGTTGAGGATTGCATGACGCTGAAACGTGGCTGGGCCTGGATTGCCCTCATCTCCGTCGTGGCGGCCGCGTTTTTGGGTCCGCCGGCCTACCGCTGGGCCTACACGGCGCTGTTGCCGCCGTTGCTGTTGTGCGAGGCCCGCAATGACACCGATGCCGACATTGCCTACCGGCTGGAGGACGCATCGGGCGCATTTCCGGGCGATTGGACCGCAAGGGCTTCCGGGGCGCCGCTGGGCCCGCTCGATCCTGGCTGCCTTTATGGGCCGGACAGCCGCCGCAAGCCGGTCGAGTTGCGATGGGGGGCGGCGGACGGCCAGGGGAATGGCTTTCCGCATAGCGCGAAATTGAAAGTCCCGCGCCCGAATGACGCGGCGGTGCTGCTGCTGCGTTTCACGGCGCCGGACCAGGTGCAAGCCCGGTTCGCCACCGCCGCCGAAATGCCCGAGCCCATGGCGGTGCCGGAGTCCGTGTGGAACAGCGGCGAGTGGGTGCGCCCGTAATCGACGAAATGAACCGGGAGCATGCCGATGCGCAAACGCCTGATAGCCGGGCTGACATGCCTGGGATTGCTCGTTGCGTGCAACGGCGAGCCCAGCTACGGAGGACTGTCCTTCATTACGTACAACTACACGCCCTGGGATTTGGATAGGATCCAGATCACGGACAGCGAGGGAAACTCGGCTGTAACGGTCTCGATTGGCGTGGGTGGCGGAGAGGGCTCGGTGAGTTGCTGCTACCGCCTGAAAGGCACCGATTTCAAGGTGCGATGGAGAGGCATGGATGGAGAGGAAGCCATAAGGCACTTGGACGATGGCACGTTGGACGAGGTGGTTTTCAATAAGGAAACACCTGTGCACTTCCCCTCTTCGGCCATCCCAGCCGGAGACGGTCCGCTTTATCTCGAACTGCACATTTACCCGGACGAGCACATGGAAATCGCGCTCAGCCGCAAGCTGCTCGGACAGGTTCGCATTCCCATCGTCGATACCACCCGCTGGCTGTATACACAGCATCGCGATGTTCTGCAGAATTATCGGGACATTGACGAAGTCCTGCGTGTCCTGGCCAAGGTGGCCAAGACGGCCTGGATCAAATACCGCATCGAGGACAAGCAGGACATGCGGCAATACATGTACCTGTATTTCACGGTTGCGTCGAATTTCGACGCCGATCCGGAGATCGCGGCGGTGTTGGCCAAACCAGAACGCAAGCCGGGTGATTTCGCCAAGGCGGTGGGCTCCATGTCCGAAGAGAAGATCGCCAGGCTGAAGGCGACGGGCACGGCCCCCGGCGACAAGAATGGCTGAAGTTCCATGGCATCCATAGGAATGGCGGTGTGCGGGCTGGTGTTGCGTGCTCGTGTCCGGCGCGTCGTGTAGGTTGCGCTTGCTGCGGGCCGCAGCCGCTAAAATCTCCCCATGCTTCCTCCTCAAGTCGCCGTCGCTTTACTCGTCCTGTTGCTCGCCGTCGTGGTGCCGCTATGCGCGGTGGCGATCCAGCTTATCCGTTTCATCCATTGGTTCGCGTGGGCGGACAAGGGCGCGCGCGGCGAACGCCCGCATTTCACGGGGCCGGTCCTGGCCCTCTTCTTCAGCACGCTGGCCGCCAGCGATTTCATGGGCTTCGAGCCTTTCCTGACGCTGTCGGCGCTCAATCCCGTGCCGATGGAGTACCGCGCCTATCTCATGGTCGCGATGCTGGCCTTGTCGGTGTCGTGCTGGGCCTATGGGCGGTCGATCCGCGACCGCGTGCTGCGCCTGGGCCGGCCCGGCAAGGCCGGGCAGGGCTGAAGGCGCTTACTGCCTGGCGGCCTGGATCTCGATCGTGACGGCGTTCGAGCGCAGGCCGTTGGCTTCCACGTAGACCTCGTAGACGGCTTCGCGCTGCGGCAGCCCCGCGGCCGCGGCGACGTCGGTGCTGAACTGCGTGCCGACGCTGACGCCGGCATCGATGGGCGTGTCGCGCGGCGGGACCGAGCCCGGCGCGATGTCGACGTCCATGCCGCGCGGCTGGGGCCGCTTGCGCTGGTAGGCGATGCCGCGATAGATCTTGCCCGTGGCCTTGTCGGTCGCGACGACGGCGGGCGGCGGCATGTTGGTGGAGACGGGGATGATGCCGCGGGCGCAGACCGGCACGACGAGCTTGTCCGCCGCCCGGAGGCTGACCCGGCTGGGGCCGGCCAGGTGCAGCTGAGGCTCGCTGTCGTCGCGGTTGGCGGGCATGCAGGCATGTTCTCGGGTCGTGCCCACGGGGGCGGTCGCGAAGGCGGGGGGATCGATCCAGTCGGTAGTCATGGGCGGGGGCGGCGAGGCGGCGCCGGAAGGCGCGTACGCGAGCGCGAGGGCGGCGGCCGCGCACAGCGCGGCCAGCAGCGGGCGCCGGCGCGGCGCGCGGTTAGAAGGAATACCAGCCATCTGAGAAGTCTACTTTGCGCACGGCCTTGGCGCAGGCCGGGCAGAAACGTATCGGGGCGCCGCTGATGCCGAACATGACGCAGGAGCCCGACTCGTACGCGTAGTCCTCGACATTGGCCAGCTTGCGCAGGCCGTAGTGGCAATGGCGGCCGTGGGAGGAATAGAAGTAGGGGCCGGGCTCGAGTTGCGAGTCGTCGTCGCCGTAGCCGTTGGCCTGCGCCCAGGCGGGTCCGCCGGGCACCATGTAGAGCAGGTGGCCGATCTCGTGCACCAGCGTCTGCTGGCGTCCGGCCGGGTCGGCGGGGTCCCACGGGGTGCGCGCCGCGACGCACAGCAGGTTGGTGCCGGGGAAGGCCACGCCGGTGGCCGCCGAGTCCATCAACTGCACGTTGAGGTGGATCTTGCCCAGCGTGCGTTGCGGCGTCAGGCCGTCGACGATCACGCCCACGCCGCGGCATTGCTCGGGCACGCCCTGTTTTTCAGGCACGGGGAAGACGCGATCCGGCGGGATGGGAATGCGGCGGCGCTGGCCCGACGCGTCGGTGTATTCGAAGGTGGCGTCCAGGAACCAGGGGTCGTTGTCGATGCCGTGCCAGAGGTAGTGCACGGCGCCGTCGCCGCCGACCAGCGGCACGTAGACCTTGAGTTCGCCGGGGCCGGCGTAGGCGTCGCGGTAGATGGTGTGCTGCGGGGCCTTGAAGGCCAGGCGTTCGACGTGGCAGACGACGATGGTGTAGGGCTCGTGGTTCGGTCCTTCGGACTGGTCGTAGACCGCCCGGGCGTGGCCTTTCAGAACGTCGGCGTCGGCCTGGTCGACGTCGTAGTTCGCCTGCCCGCGGCCCTGCCGCGGCGGCAGGTGGGCCACGTCGATGCCGTGGCGGCGGTATTCGGCCACGGCGGCGCTGTTGTCCTGCGCCCGCGCCATCGGGTCCGGACCCGGCAGGACCAGCTCCTGGATGTACAGGCGGCGGGCCGTTTCCACGGTTTCGGTGGCGATGCGCTGGTTGCGCGCGTCGCGCACCTCGAAGGTGTAGGTATTGAGGCCGGCGGCCGGCAGCGCGATGTCGTCCACGACCTTGGTGCCGTCCGGGTCCGTCTGGTACTGGAAGGTCTTGCCCTCGGGGCCGCGGTAGGCGGCGTGGCGGCCTTTTTCGGCCTGGGTGTAGGCGATGTTGTCCTTGCCGGCGATGACCTTGATGCTGAACTTGTGCACGTCCGCCTTGCTGAACTTGACCCGTATCCTGGGCCTGGCGGTCTGGCGGTCCTCGCTGATGAGCACGGCGCCGTCGTTCCAGAATTCGTCCTCTTCGGCGAAGTTGACGAACTGCAGGTGCGCGCCGGTGCGGCCGCGGTAGGTGGTGAGCGCGTTGGAGACGGCCGGTTCGCCGCCGGCGTCCTGGGCGGGCGCGCCGCTGGGGACGCCGGCCGGCGCGGCGCCCGGCGTGCCCGCGCCCTGGGCCGCGCCGTCCGGCAGCATGCCCGCCATCTGCAGCACTTTGGCCACGGGCGAGGGCAGCATGTCGGGGGAGAAGCCGGGCGTGCGCAGCACGGTGGCGGCCACCGCCGGCATGCCCGAGCCGCTGACGGCCGGCGACTGCAGCACCGCGGCCGCCACGGCCGGCAACGCGGAGGTGTCCAGACTGGGCGCGCGCATGATGGCCCCGGCGACCGCGGGCAGACCGTATTGCCCGGCGCGGGTCGAGCCCAGCAGGCCGTTGACCGCGGCGCCTATCGCCGCATTGCGGTCGCCGCTGGCGGTCAGGGCCTGCGCCATGGCGGGGTTGACGAAATCGCCGATCCGGCCGGCCGCGTCGCCGGCGGCCGCCAGCATGCCGGCCGCGCCGGACAGCATGCCGCCGCCGGCGGCGGAAGCGCTATTGCCGGCCGTTGCGCCGGGCCCGGCCATCAAGGAGGGAGTGGCGGTGTCGACGGTCGAACGCGCCAGCGCGCCGGCCTGTTCCGCGGCGCGGGTCATCACCGTTGCGCCGGCCTGTTTCGCGCCGTCGATCGCCGAAGCCGCGGCGTTGGCGGCGTCCATGGCCGATTGCGCGGCGCCGGAAGCCAGTTCGCCGGCCTGCCCGGCAAGCGCGGACGCCCGGCCCGCCAACCCGGTGTCGGCGGCGGAAGCGGGAATCGCGCCGCCGCCCGGCGCGGCGGGGGCGGCCGCCGCGCCGACATCCGCGGCCGCCGAGCCGGCCTGCGCCGGTGTCTGCGCCTGCGCCAGCGCCTTGGCCTTGGGCCGGTGCACCAGTTCGGCGCTGACGATCATGGGGTCGCCGACCTGGGTCGACGGCAGCGCCGGCAGCGCGGCCGCGTCGCTGGCCGGGCCGATCAGGTTGTGCGAGGCGCCCTTGACCGAGAACATGCCCGGGCCCTTGAACACGATGTCGCCGCCGTCCATGACGATGCTGGCGCCCGCCGCCTGCAGGGTGATGCGCTGGTTCGCCAGGATCTCGATGCCTTCGGTGCTGGACGTGACGGTGATGTCCTGGCCGGCCAGCATTTCCAGCATGTCGGTGTGCGCGTGCAGCGACACGGGCGCGTTGGCCGCGACGGCGCGGATGCCGCCGTCCTGCACGAACAGGCTGGTCGACCGGCCCGAGGCGCTGGCGAAGGTCTGGCGCGCGGCGACGTGGCCGTCGGCCTGCGTGGTGACGTGCAGGTTTTCGCTTGCGTGCAGGATGGCGGAGGCGGGCGTGGACAGGTTGAGCGAGTTCGGCGCGTCGATCAGCATGCGCGCGCCGTCGATGCGTTCCACCGGTTCGGCGCCGGTCCGTTCGCCGCCGCTGGCCTTGATCGCCTGCTGGCCACCCACGCTGTCCGGATAGCGGCCGTCGGCCTTGGGGTCGATGGCCTGGATCTGCGCGTCGTATTGATCGGTGGCCGCCAGCGCGCGCGCCTGGCGCCGCGCGGCGGCATCGTTGATGCGTTGCGCGGCATGCTGCGCGCCGCGCATCAGGGTTAGCGCCTCGCGCGCGTCGGCCTGGGTGGAGCGGGCGTCCTCGCGCGCGGTGGCCGAGAGCAGCATGCCCTGGCCGGAGCGCAGCACGGTCCAGGCATCCGAGCGCAGTTCGAAGCCGGTGCCGCGCCATGCGCCGCGGCTGGACGCCTCGGGCGCCTGCTCGACCAGATGGCCCAGGCCCAGCTGCGATGCGGCGGTCGAGCTGGACAGGCGCGTGCGGCCTTGCCCCGCGGTGTCGTCGAACAGCCACTGGTTGTGGCCCTGGCCATCCAGGCCCCGGCTGTGCCAGCCGCTGATCGTGCCGGGGTGGTTGGCCTCGGCGTCCACGCCGGCGGACCAGGGCGGCAGGTCGGCATCGTTGTAGAGCTGCGCCGCGACCACGGGCTGGTCGATGTCGCCGTCCAGGAATTCCACCACCACTTCGGTGCCCTTGCGCGGCAGGTGATGCGCGCCCCAGTTGGGGCCGGCCTGCGCGCCGGCCACGCGCAGCCAGGCGCCGGAGCTGTGGTCGCCCGGCGCGTTGCCTGCTTCGTCGCCGTGGCTGCGGTGGGGCAGGCCGCCGGCCAGCGGACGCCGTCCGCGCTGCCACGGAAACTGCACCTTGATGCGCAGGTCGCGGCCGGACGAAATGGCTTCGTCCTGGGCCGTCACGACAATGGCGGTCACGCCTTCGGGGGCGGTGGGCTTGGCGATCCAGGGCGGCGCCAGCGCGGCGGCGGCGGGCTGGGCGCTGAAGCTGTTGCGATACGTGCCGCGCTCCAGGTCGGCCGCGCCCAGCGCCTGGGCGGCCTGGCTGCCCAGGTTGTTGGCGGCTTCGTGCAGCACGTGCAGCAGCGTGTAGCGGTTGCCGCCCAGTTCGTCCACGGCCTGGCCCGAGCCCTCGGCGTAGCGGTCGTGCTGCGTCAGCGTGAAGTCGTGGCCCGGCGCCATCTGGCGCGCGGTGCCGGCGCCGTCGAAGCGCACCATGCGCGCCTCGTGGGCCTGCAGGCTGAGGGCGGCCTGCTGTTCGACGCCCGCGTCGTCGGCGTAGCGGCCGTGGCCGTCATAGTCGTAGTCTTCCAGCGGCGGCAGCGCGCCCGCGTCCAGGCCGGACTGGGCGTGTGCGCCGTGCGCGACCAACTTGCGCTCGTTCCAGGCCACGCGCGTGACCGCGTTGGGCTGGATGGCGCGCGCCGCGCCGAAGCGCGTGACGCTGTCTTGGGTTTCGGTCGCGTCGCTGCGGTGAAAGCGCAGCGTGGGCGCGGGATTGGCCGGATGCGCGGCGCGCGCGTCGAACACCACCAGCCGGTGCTGCGCGCCGCCGCCGGCGCCGTCCTGTTTCTCTTCCTGCTGATGATCGAAGCGAAAACTCAGGCCGGCCTCGGCCATCAGGCGCAGCACGAAGTCCAGGTCGGTTTCGCGGTACTGGGTGCGCACCGGGCGCGCGGGCGGCGGATCGGCGATCTCGAACGCGAACGAGGCCAGCGGATAGTCGGCGAAGATCTCGCTCAGGATGTCGGTGACCGTCTTGTCCTGGTAGAGAAAGCTGTCGCGGCGCAGCCGCAGCGTGGCCAGCCAGGGCGCGGCGTGCAGCCGGTAGCGCGCCAGGCCGCCGTCGGCGCCCAGCGCATCCACGCCTTCGACCACCGCGTGCCACAGGCGCCGCGAGCCGTCGGCCAGCAGCAGGCCGACGCTGATCTCCTTGCCCAGCAGCGGCTCCATGTCCAGCTCGGCCGAAGGCGCCAGGCAGTCCAGGGTCAGGGCGTACAGTTCGGACACGCCTTCGCGCAGCTGCATGCGTTCGACGGTGAGCGCGTCGCCCAGCGGCGTGCGCACCTGCAGCATGCGGGCGTTCTGCGACAGCGAGGCGACATCCAGGCGGCTGAAACCCGCCGGCGTGGAGGAGCGTTCGGTCATGGCGGACCTTCAGGGCAGCGAGATGGTCAGGTGGGCCGCGCGCGGTCCCAGCTTGACGATGTCGTGATACGGCGCCATGGCGGTTTGCATGTCGGCGTTCAGGAAGTGGCTCATGCCCAGGTAGGCCAGCAGGCCCAGCAGCGCGAACAGGGCGCCGATGCTCCACAGCGGCACGTCGCGCTTGAGGGTGTGGGCGATCTTGTCGGGCAGCGGCCAGTGCGGCGCGAAGCCGGCGCGCTTGCCGCGCAGCAGCGCGATCTCGTCGCCCAGGCGCGCGGTCAGGTAGCCGAGTTTCTCCTGGCCTTCGATCATGTACTTGCCCTGGAAGCCCAGCAGCAGGCACATGTAGAACACTTCCAGCGATTGCAGGCGCGGCGCGCCCTGGGCGCGCAGGTCTTCCAGGCGCGCGAAGAAGTTCTCGCCCGCCAGCTGTTCGCCGAACAGGGTCAGCTGCAGCGGCTGCAGCATCCAGGCGTCGCGGATCGCGAAGCGCGAGTTCAGCACGGTCTCGTCGACCGCGGCGCAGAAGGCGTACTTGGTCGCGTAGACGTCCTCGGCCGGGATGTCCATTTTCTTGGCGCTGCGCTCGAAGTCGGCCAGGAACTGCTGCACCCGCGCCGAGAACGACGCGGCGCTGGCCGGCTCCTGCCCGCTCTTGAGCAGGAACAGCATCAGGAAGCCGTCGTACAGCAGGTCCAGCAGCGACTTGGCCGGGCGGGTTCCGTAGAACTCGGCGGCTCGGGCGGGCAGCGATGCTCCGGGCATCAGGGAAGGAGAGTCGGCGGTCATGGCGGGCTCTTGCGGTAGGCGTCGGTTAGCGGGTGACGGCGATCAGGTCCAGCTTCAGGTCGGGGATGCCGGACGGGGCGTAGATGGCGATGCTGCGCGCCTGCAGCATGCGGTCGTACAGC
This sequence comes from Achromobacter sp. SX5, assembly GCF_056711425.1. Classification (NCBI taxonomy): domain Bacteria; kingdom Pseudomonadati; phylum Pseudomonadota; class Betaproteobacteria; order Burkholderiales; family Alcaligenaceae; genus Achromobacter; species Achromobacter sp. SX5. The sequence goes on from NZ_CM160041.1 coordinate 776,945, forward strand.
GAGCCGCGCGTCTGCAAGGTGAAATAGCAGGCGCCCGGCTTGACCGGCACGGCAGGCGGCACCTGCGGCGTGTAAACCAGCTGCACGCCCGGCATGGCCGAGAGCACCAGCTTTTCCACGTCGTCGGGCGCGCCGACCTTGAAGCGCAGCGGCACGGTTTCGGCCAGTTCGCTGGCCGGCGTGGCGGCCGAGACCGACAGATAGAGCGCGGTGGTCTCGTCGAGCTTGTCGGAATCGAGGCGGCCCACGTGGAACGACGGGCGCAGTTCTTCCAGCACGATGGAGAAGTAGCGGGTCGAGATGACGGTGTCGAGCAGGTCGCGCAGGATTTCGTCCAGCCGCGCGAAGGCCGCGCCGGGCTGGTCGTGGCGGTACGCGGGCAGGTCGGCCAGCGTGTGCACCTTGGAGAAGGTCATCAGCGCGCCGGCCAGGCGCAGCATTTCCTGGAACAGGCGCTCCGGATGCAGCTGCGGGTTGTGGAACAGGTGCGAGAGCGCCGCGTAGGCTTCGTTGGCCGTGTGCAGCAGCCAGAAAGAGGCCACGTCGCCGGAGCGGAACTCGATGATGTTCTTGTTGGGCTCGCGGTGAAAGCCGTAGAGCGCGTTGACCTTGGCCTGCAGCGCGTCCAGCAGGCGGCGCAGCTGCTCGAAGAGCGCGCCGCAGGCCTGGACCGTGAGGCTGGGGGCGATGAAGCCCGTGTCCAGTTCATAGCCGGCGCTGGCGGTGCGGCGCACGCGCGCCACCGGGATCGTCAGCAGCGCGTCGCGCGGCTCGTGCTCCGACAGCAGGCGCACATTCTTGCGCAGGAACGCCAGCTCGGCGGTGCTGGCGTTGGTGTAGAGGTCGGGCGCGGGGCTGTCCTGGTGCGCGTAGCGCGCGTCGAAGCCCTGGCCCTGCTGCGCATCGCGGTAGTTGCCGCCGATGTCCTTCATCGGATGCAGCGCTAGGTAGAACACGGCCGAACTGGCGCCGTCCAGGCCGTCCAGCGCGACGGCGGGCGGCAGGTCGTCGTTGTGCGGGGCGCTGTAGATCTCGCCGTCGGGAAAGATGGCCGAGAGCTCGGTGGCCCGGAGCATGCCGTTGGCCAGCGCCGCGGCGTCGAAGCGCGCGGCGCGCAGGCCCCAGGAATAGGGATGCAGCGCGCGGCTCATCTCCGCGAGGCGGGCTTCGTGGTAGGCGTCCTGTCTTTGAAAATGCTGGGGCCGCAGGAACAGCCCCTCACCCCATAGGATCTTCGCGGAATGGCTCACGTTTTCTGGCTCTTGTTCATATTATTGGAGACGGCGGACCGACCGGGGCGCTCAGCCCGGACATTGCACCGAGCCCAGCCGCGCCGGGTCGAAGTCGGGCACGCCCGGCGGCAGGGTCATCTTGCCGGTCACGACGGTCAGCGCGCAGGCATGTGCGCCCATGACGATGCCGGTGTCCTCGGCGGATTCCACTTCGAACACGTATTTCCAGCGTTGCGGCGCGGGCGCATAAAACAGGCCCGCGACCGCGATATAGGTGGCGTTTTTCGGCACCTTTTCGAGGTGTTCGTAACGCTGTCCCGGTGTCAGAGTGACCTCGCGCGAGGCGATGACGCTTTCTCCAAGCGCCGACTTTTCGGCGTCAGTATCAACCAATTGCGTGAGCGGTGCGCGCTGAAATGCCTCTGCGTTCTTCAAATAGTATATTTTCGTAACCACGGCCATCGACTGGCCGCTGCTCGAGTTCAAATTTTCTCCGGCGTGTATCGCCAATTTCACTTCGACGGGCGCGTTCGGGTCTTTTTTCAGGCCCGCCATATCCATTACGCCGCCGGTCATTCCCGCCACCGCTCCAATCGCTGAAACCGCTGCACAGCCGCTGATTACGGGGCTTGCGACGATCATGGCCAGCGCCGCCACGCGCCGTGAAAAATAGAGATGTTTTGACATGGCTCTTTATACCGGAAGCCTGCGACAACATACAGATCGCTGCACGTTAGCCGACGTTTCGTTGTGAGTTACATGAAGTAATTCTCTGTAGTGTGGCGCTAACAAAAGGTTGTTGAAATACGCGGCCTTGGTTACACCCACCTACAAGCCAGAAAAATGCACATATCCAGGGTTCTCCTTATCAGCGCCATGTTGGCTTTCGCGACCGGCTGCGCGACCTCGTCCAAACCGCCGACCGAGGCCGAATACAAACAGTCGATGACGCACGCCACCGAGACGCTGGCCAACAAGGGCAACGACCAGGCGGTCGCCGAATTCCAGGAGATCGCGCTGCGCAATCCGTCGCGCGGCGAGCCGTGGTCCTATATCGCGAAGATCCGTTTCGACGAGCAGCGCTACGGCGAGGCCATCGTCGCGGCCGACGAGGCGCTGAACCGGGAACCCGAGGATTTCACCGCCAAGACCGTGCGCGCCGTGGGCGGGCTGCGGGTGGCGATGCAGTCGCTGGCCGACCTGCGCGCCGACGCACTGCTGGCCGGCAACGCCAAGACCGACGCGGTGGCGCTGGCCGCCGCCATGCGCGAAACCCTGGGCCAGGACGTGTTGTTCCCCGAAGGCTACAAGCCGCCGCGCCGCCAGCCGCGCCGCAATGACGCGCAGCGCGCCGCGCCGGCCGCCGCCGTCGCGCCCGCGGCCGCGCAGTCGGCGGCCGTGCCCGCCAAGCCGGTGGCCAGCCCCGCTACCAATACAGCAGCCAGCCCGGCGCCGACGCCGGCCCCGGCCCCGGCGCCCGCTCCTGCGGGCCGGGCGCCGGACCCGTTCGGCAATCTCCTCAAACCCTGATCGGGCATCCGGCCCCGTCACTATGCACTTCGCTTGGAGCCCCCATGGCTAAGAAAGAAAGCGTTCAGAAACGACTCCAGAAGGTCCGTCCGCCGCGCGTCCAGTTGACCTACGACGTGGAAAAGGGCGACGCGATCGAACAGAAAGAGCTTCCCTTCGTCGTGGGCGTGGTGGGCGATTTCAGCGCGCAGTCCGAAGCCGAGCTGCCGCGCCTGAAGGACCGCAAGTTCGTCAATATCGACGTGGACAACTTCGACGACGTGATGCGCGGGCTGGAGCCGCGCGCCGCCTACCGCGTGAAGAACCGCCTGACCGACGAGGGCGGCACCTTCGGCGTGGACCTGAAGTTCCGCTCCATCGAGGATTTCCGTCCCGAGGCCGTGGTGCAGCAGATCGAGCCGCTCAAGGAGCTGCTGGAGATCCGCACCAAGCTGGCCGACCTGCGCAACAAGCTGGCGGGCAACGACAAACTGGAAGACCTGCTGGGCGAAGTGCTCAGCAGCACCGAGAAACTGCAGCAACTGACCAGCGAAGCCGGCAAGGACGGCAAGGGAGGCAGCAATGAGTAATTCCGCCGCCGCGCAGAACGCGTCCGCGCCGGCCGCCGAGGCCGAATCGGGCCTGCTGGACCAGATCGTCGAGCAGAGCCGCGTCGCCAAGTCCAGCGCCGAACACGACCGCGCCAAGGACCTGATCGGCGAACTGGCGCGCGAAGTCATGAAGGGCACCGTGATCGTCTCCGACAACCTGTCGGCGATGCTGGACGCCCGGGTGGCCGAGCTGGACCGCCTGATCTCGGCCCAGCTGAGCGAGGTGATGCACGGCGCCGAATTCCAGAAGCTGGAAAGCACCTGGCGCGGCCTGCACTACCTGTGCCAGGAGAGCAACACCGGCCCCATGCTCAAGATCAAGGTGCTCAACGTCACCAAGCGCGACTTGGTGCGCGACTTCCAGACCGCGATCGACTTCGACCAGAGCCTGATGTTCAAGAAGGTCTACGAAGAAGAGTTCGGCACCTTCGGCGGCTCGCCCTTCGGCGCGCTGCTGGGCAATTTCGAGATCACGCGCCAGCCCGAGGACATGTACTTCATCGAGCAGATGTCGCACGTGGCCGCGGCCTCGCACGCCCCGTTCATCGCCTCGGCCTCGCCCGAGCTGCTGGGCCTGGACAGCTTCGCCGACCTGGGCCGCCCGCGCGACCTGGCCAAGGTGTTCGACACGGTGGAATACACCAAGTGGCGCAGCTTCCGCGATTCGGAAGACTCGCGCTACGTGGGCCTGACCATGCCGCGCTTCCTGGGCCGGCTGCCCTATGACCCGAAGGAGGGCACCTCGGTCGAGGGCTTCAACTTCGTCGAGGAAGTCGACGGCACCGATCATGCCAAGTACCTGTGGTGCAACGCCGCCTGGGCCTTCGGCGCGCGCCTGACGGCGGCGTTCGCGGACTTCGGCTGGTGCGCGGCGATCCGCGGCGTCGAAGGCGGCGGCCTGGTGGAGAACCTGCCCACCCATACCTTCAAGACCGACGACGGCGAGATCGCGCTGAAGTGCCCCACGGAGATCGCCATCACCGATCGTCGCGAAAAGGAACTGAGCGACTTGGGCCTGATCCCGCTGGTGCACTGCAAGAACTCGGACTACGCGGCCTTTTTCGGCGCGCAGTCGGTGCAGAAGGCCAAGAAATACAACACCGACAGCGCCAACGCCAATGCGGTGCTGTCGGCGCAGCTGCAATACATATTCTCGGTATCGCGAGTGGCCCACTACCTGAAGGCCATGATGCGCGACAAGATCGGCAGTTTCGCCTCCGCGCAATCGGTCGAAAGCTTCCTGAACCGCTGGGTCTCGCAGTACGTGCTGCTGGACGACAACGCCAATCAGGAGCAGAAGGCGCAGTTCCCCCTGCGGGAGGCATCGGTGCAAGTCGCCGAAGTGCCGGGTAGCCCCGGCGTGTTCAGGGCCGTGGCGTTTTTGCGGCCTCATTTCCAGCTCGACGAGCTTTCGATTTCGCTGCGCTTGGTCGCGGAGCTGCCGGCCCAGGCCCAGAAGTCGTAAGCGCCTAGGCTGGATTCGATGATTTTTTACTGGAGAGGCTATTAATGAAGGACATCTACGTCAAATTCGGCAATCCTGCGCTCAAGGGCGAATCCCAGGACAAGGACCACCCTGACTGGATCGAAGTCGGATCGTGGCGCCACGAGATCATTCAGCCGCGTTCGGCTACCGCCTCGACCTCGGGCGGCCACACGGCCGAGCGCACCGAGCATGGCGAGATGGTCTTCACCAAGGACCTGGACGTGGTCAGCCCGCTGCTGTATCAGCACGCCTCGGGCGGCACCACCTTCGACGAAGTCACCATCGACTTCCTGCGCGCCGACGGCGAGGGCAACCGCGTCAAGTACCTGGAAATCAAGCTCAAGTACGTGATCATCTCGCGCGTGGCCCCCGAGGTCGTCAGCGAAGGCCTGCCGCATGAATCGTTCTCGCTGAAGTACGCCGCCGTGCAGTGGAAGTACACGCAGCAGAAGGTCGGCGGCAACCAGGGCGGCAACTCCCAGGGCGCCTGGAGCCTGACCAAGAACGACAAGACGTATTCGGTCTGAACCTGACCGCGTAAGACGGTAAAGGCAGCGGCCCGCCGCGGGCCGCTGCCTTTCCTGAATGAGGTCCGCATGAAAGGATTCGAACCGAGCCTGTTCGACAAGCTGTTCGACGGCGACGGGCAAGCGCCGCATGCGCTGCGGCGCCTGTCGGTGGAGGAAATCAAGGAAACCGTCGCGCGCGACATCGAGGCCCTGCTCAATACGCGCATGGTCTTCACCGAGGAATCGCTCAAGCGCTATCCGAACTGCCAGCGCTCCATCCTCACCTATGGACTGTCCGATTTTTCCGGCCTGAGCCTGGCCAGCCATTACGACCGCGAATTCATCTGCCGCTCGCTGGAACAGGCGATCGCCCGCCACGAGCCGCGGCTGACGCATGTGCGGGTCATGCTGCAGGTCGATGGCCGCGCCACGTCGGTGCTGTATTTCGCGATCACCGCGATGCTGGACGTGGGCCCGGCGCATGAGCCGGTGACCTTCGATGCGACGCTGCAGCCGTCCACTTTGCAGTATTCGGTGAGCAAGGGCTGGGCCAAGGCCGCGGCCGCCGCCTGAACCAACAACAGAACACGCGGGCGCCGGCGCCACGCCGCCGGCGGAGAAGGGAAAGATGGAAGAACTGCTGCCATATTACGAACGCGAACTGGGTTTCCTGCGCAGTTCGTCGCGCGATTTCGCGCAGCGCTATCCCAAGATCGCCGGGCGGCTGGGGCTGTCGGGCGAGACCTGCGAAGATCCGCACGTGGAGCGGATGATCGAGTCGTTCGCCCTGCTGGGCGCGCGCATCAACAAGAAGCTCGACGACGACTATCCGGAGTTCACGGAAGCATTGTTCGAGGTGATGTACCCGCATTACCTGCGCCCGTTTCCTGCGTGCTCGGTGGCGCAGTTCGACATGGGCGGCGTGGCCGCCCAGTTGACCGCGCCGGTGCGCCTGCCGCGCGGCACCGAGCTGAAGTCCCATGCCGTGCGCGGCGTGGCCTGCCGTTTCCGCACGGCCTACGACGTGACGCTGGCGCCGGTGGCGATCCGCCAGGCGGGCTTCGCGTCCACCGCCAACGCGCCGTCGTCCACCTCGCTGCCGCCGGGCGTGACGGGCCGGCTGTCGCTGACCCTGGCCTGCCTGGCCGAGACGCAGAACTTCTCCACGCTGGCCGTGGACAGGCTGCGCGTCTATCTGCACGGCGAACCGTCCTTCGTCGCGGCGCTGCGCGACTGCCTGTTCCTGCGCACGGCGGCCGCCTACACGGAGACGCAGCCCGGCCGCTGGAACCGCCTGGCGCAGGCGCCGCTGGCGCAGGTGGGCCTGGCCGAAGAGGACGCGCTGATCGATTTTCCCGCCAGCTCGCATCCGGCCTACCGGCTGCTGGCCGAGTATTTCGTCTTCGCCGAGAAATTCAATTTCGTGGACATCGACCTGGCGGCCTTGCGGCCCGCCCTGGGCGCGGTCCGCGAATTCACGCTGCATCTGCCGGTCGCCGGCCTGCGCGCCGACTCCAATACGGCGCGGCTGCTGGAATCGGCGTCCGCCGACAATTTCCGGCTGGGCTGCACGCCGGTGGTCAACCTGTTCGCCCAGCGCGCCGACCCCATCCGCGTCACGCACGCCGCGGCCTCTTATCCGGTGGTGGCCGACGCGCGCCGCGCCTATGGCTACGAGGTCTATTCCATCGACCGCGTGCGCCAGGTGCGCCAGAACGCCAGGGGCGATTCGGTCGTCGAATTCCGGCCCTTCTATTCGCTGCACCACGGCGAGACGCCTGACGGCGCCAGCCACTACTGGACCGCGCGGCGCGACGCGATGGTGGCCGAGCGCAGCCCGGGCTACGAGATGGAGCTGTCCATCGTCGACATCGATTTCGATCCGTCCGTGCCGCAGACCGAAACCCTGAGCCTGGAGCTGACCTGCACCAACCGGGACCTGCCCTCGCACCTGGCGGTGGGCCAGCCCGGCGGCGACCTGTTCCTGGAGGGCGGCTCGGTCGCGCGCGAAATCCGCATGCTGCGCCGTCCCACCCATACGCATCGCTTCCAGCAGGGCCGCGCGGCGCACTGGCGCCTGATCTCGCACCTGGCGCTGAACCATCTGTCGCTGGTGCAAAGCGGCCTGCCGGCGCTGAAGGAAACGCTGCGCCTGTACGACCTGTCGCACGCCGCGGTGGCGGCCCGCCAGATCGAAGGGCTGGTGGGGCTGGACTACAAGCCCGCCACGCACTGGATGCCGGGCGAGCCGTTCGCCACCTTCGTGCGTGGCATCGAGATCCGGCTCACGATCAATGAAGACAATTTCGTCGGCACCAGCCTGCATGCCTTCGTCGCGGTGCTGAACCGCTTTTTCGGCCTGTACGTGCACGCCAACAGCTTCGTGCAGCTGGTGGTGCTGTCGCGCCGCGGCTCGGAAGAAATCCTACGGTGTCCCCCATGCAACGGCGACGCGATCCTAGCGTAATCGAGGCGCTGCTGGCCGAGCCGCAGCGCTTCAAGTTCTTCCAGGCCGTGCGCGTGCTGGAGCTGTGGTTCGCGCGCCAGGAGGGCACGCGCGCGCGCAACGCCGTGCCGGCCCACCTGCGCTTCCTGAATTCGTCTTCGCTGGGCTTCCCGGCCAGCGAGATCGCCGGCCTGACGGCCTACGACAAGGACGGCCAGGCGCTGGACGACGCGCAGGCGCGCCTGGCGGCGCTGGCCGAAGGCAAGCTGGGGCGGGTGGAGATCGAGCCGGCCTTCTTCGGCCTGCTGGGCGCGCAGGGCGCCTTGCCGCTGCATTATTCCGAGATTCTGAGCCACCGCGAAAGCGCCCGGCGCGACCGCGGGGCGCGCGCGTTCTTCGACATCTTCTCGAACCGCGCCGCGGCGCTTTTCTATGCGGCCTGGAAGAAGTACCGCATGCCGCTGCGCCACGAGACCGAGCAGGACCATCACTACCTGCCGCTGTTGCTGGCGCTGGGCGGCATCGGCCATCCGGCCCTGCGCGACCGCCTGCACGCGGGCCAGGGCCAGGTGTACGACGAATCGCTGGCCCATTACGCCGCCGCGGCGCGCCAGCGCCCGGTGTCGGCCGCCTACCTGCAGCGGGTGCTGGCCGATTACTTCCAGGTGGACATCCGGGTCGAGCAGTTCGTCGGCCGCTGGTACCACGTGCCGCCCGAGCATCGCACGCGCCTGGGCATGCCGGGCGCGGTGCTGGGCGTGTCCGCCATGGCGGGCGATCGCATCTGGCAGCGCGACATGCGCATCCGGCTGTGGATCGGCCCGCTGTCCAAGGCCGCGTTCGGCGATTTCCTGCCGGGCGGGGCGCGCGCGCAGGCGCTGGAGAAGCTGCTGACCATGTTCGGCGGCATGAGCTTCGAATACGAGGTGCGGCTGGTGATGGCCAGGGCGGACGTGGCCGGCAGCATGCTCGGCGGCGACGGCGGCGCCGGCGCGCGCCTGGGCTGGAACTCCTTTCTCTGCACCGAACCCGCGGCGTCGGATCGCGACGACGCCAGCTACGAACTGCACACCATTCACTAGAACAAGCACCATGGCCACACCCCTGAAAACCCTGATCGGGAAACTGAACCAGACCTGCCGCCAGGCCGCCGAGCGCGCCGCCAGCCTGTGCATGGCGCAAGGCCATTACGAAGTGGACCTGGAGCACCTGTTTCTGGCGCTGCTGGAAAAGCCCGCCAGCGACTTCAGCATCGTGGCGCGCCGCAGCGGCATCGACGCCTCGGCGCTGGAGGCCGACCTGAACGCGGAAATCCGCGGGTTCAAGAACGGCAACACCCGCACGCCGGTGTTCTCGCCGCACCTGCCGCGCTTGTTCGAACATGCCTGGCTGATCGCGTCGCTGGACACGCAGACCACGCGCATCCGCTCCGGCCATCTGCTGCTGGCGCTGCTGACCGAGCCCGACCTGGCCCAGCTCGCGCGGCGCGGCTCGCGCCTGTTCGAATCGTTCCGGCTGGAAGAGCTGAAACATGACTTCGCCGCGCTGACGGCCGGCTCGGAAGAGGCCGGGCAGTCGGTGGCGCTGGGCGAGGGCGCGCAGCAAGAGCCGGCGCCGGCCGCCGGCCTGTCCAAGACGCCGGCGCTGGACCAGTACACCGCCAACCTGACCGAGCGCGCGCGCGAAGGCAGGATCGACCCGGTCATCGGCCGCGACGCCGAGATCCGCCAGATGATGGACATCCTGACCCGCCGGCGCCAGAACAACCCCATCCTGACCGGCGAGGCCGGCGTGGGCAAGACCGCGGTGGTCGAAGGCCTGGCGCTGCGCATCGTGGCCGGCGACGTGCCGCCGGCGCTGGCCGGCGTGGCGCTGCGCACGCTGGACATGGGCCTGCTGCAGGCCGGCGCCAGCGTCAAGGGCGAATTCGAGAACCGTCTGAAGAACGTCATCGACGAGGTCAAGCAAAGCGCCACGCCCATCATCCTGTTTATCGACGAGGCCCACACCATGATAGGCGCGGGCGGGCAGGCGGGCCAGAACGACGCGGCCAACCTGCTCAAGCCGGCGCTGGCGCGCGGCGAACTGCGCACCATCGCCGCCACCACCTGGAGCGAATACAAGAAGTACTTCGAGAAAGACGCCGCGCTGGCGCGGCGCTTCCAGGTGGTCAAGGTGGAAGAACCCAGCGAGACGCTGGCCGCCAGCATGCTGCGCGGCATGGCGCCGCTGATGGAAGCGCACTTCGGCGTGCGGGTGCTGGACGAGGCCATCGTGGCGGCGGCGCGCCTGTCGCACCGCTACATCAGCGGCCGCCAGCTGCCGGACAAGGCGGTCAGCGTGCTCGATACCGCCTGCGCGCGCGTGGCCCTGGGCCGCAGCGCCACGCCGGCCCTGATCGACGAGGCGCGCCACCGCCTGGCGCGCCTGGAAACCGAGCGCGCCGCGCTGCGCCGGGAGGCCGCCGCCGGCGGCTCCCAGGGCGCGCGCCTGCGCGAGCTGGACGAGGAAATGGACGCCACGCGCAAGACGCTGGCGGAATCCGAGGCGCGGCTGGCCCAGGAAAGCGAGCTGGTGCGCCAGATCCACGCGCTGCGCGTAGAGCTGGAGACGGCGGGCGAGGAGGCCGCGCCGGAGCCGGCCGCCAAGCGCCGCGCCGCCAAGGCGCCCGAACCCACGCCGGCCCAGGCGCAGCTGGCCGCGCTGCAGCAGGAGCTGCGCGCGCTGCAGGGCGAAACGCCGCTGGTGCCGGCCTATGTGGACGCCCAGGTCATCGCCGAGATCGTCTCGGCCTGGACCGGCATACCGCTGGGCCGGATGGTCAACGACGAGATCCGCACCGTGCTGGAACTGCAGCCGCTGCTGGCCGAGCGCGTCATCGGCCAGGACCACGCCCTGCACGCCATCGCCCAGCGCGTGCGCACGGCGCGCGCCGGCCTGGAAGATCCCAACAAGCCCAAGGGCGTGTTCCTGTTCGTCGGCCCCTCGGGCGTGGGCAAGACCGAGACCGCATTGGCGGTGGCCGACGTGCTCTACGGCGGCGAGCGCAAGCTCATCACCATCAACATGAGCGAGTACCAGGAGGCCCACAGCGTTTCCGGCCTGAAGGGTTCGCCGCCGGGCTACGTGGGCTACGGCGAGGGCGGGGTGCTGACCGAGGCGGTGCGCCGCCAGCCCTACAGCGTGGTGCTGCTCGACGAGATCGAGAAAGCCCATCCGGACGTGCTGGAGCTGTTCTTCCAGGTGTTCGACAAGGGCGTGATGGACGACGCCGAGGGCCGCGAGATCGACTTCCGCAACACGCTCATTATCCTGACCTCCAACGTCGGCTCGTCGGCCATCATGCAGGCCTGCCTGAACAAGAGCGCCGAGGAACGGCCCGGCCCCGAGGCGCTGCAGGAACTGCTGGCGCCGCAGCTGTACAAGGCCTTCAAGCCCGCCTTCCTGGGCCGCATGAAGACCATCGCCTACTACCCCGTGGACGACGACGCGCTGGCCCGCATCATCGGCCTGAAGCTCGGCCGCATCGCCGAGCGCGTGCAGGCCAATCACCGCGCCGTGTTCGAATGGGACGAGGCGCTGGTCGAGGCCGTGCTGGCCCGCTGCACCGAGGTGGACACGGGCGCGCGCAACGTCGACCACATCCTGAACGGCACGCTGCTGCCGCAGATCGCCGAGCAGGTGCTGAGCCGTATGGCGCAGGGCGAGGCCATCGCGCGCATCCGCGTCACCGCCGGCAAGAACGGCGACTTCCGCTACCGCCTGACCTGAACCCGGAGCCGCCGCCATGCCCCAGGATTCCTCCGGACTTTCCCGCCTGTCGACCGCCGGTATCGAGCAGGCCAACCGTCTCCTGAACCTGAGCACGCCACTGGGCGAAAACCGCCTGGTGGCCGAGACGCTGTCGGCGCGCGAGCAATTGAGCGCGGGCGCCTGCCGGCTGGACCTCACGGCGCTCTCCGACGACGCCCATATCCCGCTGAAAGCGCTGCTGGGCCAGCCCGTGACGCTGCGCCTGCAGACCGCGCTGGACCGCGCGCAGCCGCGCATCTGGCACGGCCACGTGACCGCGGCGCAATTCCGCGGCGCCAACGGCGGCCTGGCGCGCTACGGCCTGACCGTGGAGCCCTGGCTGGCCTTTCTGCGCGCCCGCCGCGACAGCTTCGCCTATCAGGACAAGACGGTGTTCGACATCGTCGAGAGCATTTTCGGCGACTACAACGGGCAGGGCACGCTGGCGCCGCAATGGCGCTGGGACGTGAAGGACCGCGCCGCCTATGCCAGGCGCAGCCTGACCATCCAGTACCGTGAAACCGATTACGCCTTCGTGGAGCGCCTGCTGGCCGAAGAAGGCCTGTTCTACTGGGTCGAGCACCAGGCCGACGGCCACACCCTGGTCATCGCCGACCACAACGGCGCGTTCCAGCCCGGGCCGCAGGCCAGCGTGCGTTTCGCGCGCGCCGATGTCACCGAGACACAGGACAGCATCCAGCAATGGAGCCAGCGCAAGCGCTGGCAGACCAATGCGGTGCGCCTGGCCAGCTGGGACTACCGCAGCGTCCAGGCGCGGCCGGTGGCGGCGCAGGCGCAGATGGAGGCGCATGCCGATGCGCAAGCGGGCGCCATCGAGCTGGCCTGCAACGACTACCCCGGGCAGTACGCGTACGAAGACGGCGCGCAGGGCGAACGGCTGGCGCACAACGCGCTGGCCGCCATCCGCGTGCGCGAGCAGAGCTACGAGGGCGCGGGCACCGTGCGCACGCTGGCGCCGGGGCAGCGCTTCGAGCTGACCGGCCATTACCAGCAGGGCGGGCCGTCGGCCTATGTGGTGATCGCCATCGACCACCAGGCCCGCAACAACTTCGACGCCGACCTGGGCCGGGCGCAGGGCGGCGGCGCGGACGCACACGATCGGGCGGACTTCTACCGCAACACGTTCACCTGCATCGGCATGGAGACGGAGTTCCGCCCGGCCACGCGGGACGGCCATGGCGAACGGCTGCATCCGCGCCCCACCGTCTTCGGCGCGCAGACCGCGCTGGTGGTGGGCGCGCAAGAGCCGGTGCATACCGACCGCGACCATCGCGTCAAGGTGCAATTCCATTGGCAGCGCGGCAAGGCCGCCAGCAGCCGGCTGGCGCATCCGTCCGGCGACGAGAACGCGCCGGCCGCGGACGAGCTGGGCGCCTGGGTGCGCGTGGCCGAACCGGTGGCCGGCGGCGACTGGGGCGGCCATTTCGTGCCGCGCGTGGGCCAGGAAGTGCTGGTGGAATTCCTGCATGGCGACATCGACCGGCCCGTGGTGGTGGGCGCGCTCTACAACGGCGAAGGCGCCGAGGACGCGCCGCACAACCAGGTACAGGCGGGCGCGGCCAACGCCACCGGCAATGCGCCGGCCTGGTTCGCCGGCGGCAGCGACGGCCACGCGCACAACGCGGTGATGTCCGGCTTCAAGACCCAGGCCCTGCCGGCCAGCGGCGCGGGCACCGGCGGCTACAACCAGCTGGTGCAGGACGACACGCCCGGACAGGCGCGCCTGACCGCCTCCACCACGCAGGCCGATACGCGCCTGAACCTGGGGCACATCAAGCAGCAGCGCGACAACGAGCGGCTGGAAGACCTGGGCCACGGCGCCGAGCTGTCCACGCGCGAGTCCATGGCGCTGCGCGCCGGCGCCGGCCTGCTGATCAGCGCCGACCTGCGCGAGAACGCCGAGGGCGCGCTGCTCGACAGCGCCGAGGCCGCCAGGCAGATCGAACGCGCCATGGAATCGGCCAGGGAGCTGGCCGACATGGCGGCCAGGCAGAAGGCCGTGCTGGAAGACGATCCGGAAACCGTGCCGGCGCAGGACGCGCTCGAACACGTGCTGGAGGTGGTGGAAGCGACGCAGGAAGGCGCGGGCGATTCGTCCGGCGAGCCGGTGGCGGCCTACAGCGAACCCCATGTCCAGGTCAGCGCGCCCAGCGGCATCGGCCAGTACACGCCGGCCGACGCCTTCCTGGCGGCGGGCGGCACCTTCGCGCAGGTGGCGCCGGACGTGAACTGGGTCAGCAGCGCCAACGTGGCGCTGGGCGTGGCCGCCGGCGCGGTGCTGTTCACGCTGGGCAACCCGCCTTCGGGCGCGCGCGCGGTCAAGGACCAGGGTCTGCGCCTGCACGCCGCCGGCGGCAGGCTGCGGCTGCACAGCCAGGACGCGAAGATGGCGCTGTCCGCGGAGAAGGCGGTGACCGTCTCGTCGTCCGCGGCCAGCGTCACGGTCGAGGCCAAACAGCGCCTGCTGGCCACCGCGGGCGGCGCCTATCTGCGGGTCGAGGGCGGCGGCATTCAGCTGCATGCGCCGGGCAAGGTGGAATTGAAGGCGGGGGTGCACAGCTGGGTGGGGCCGGAAAGCAGCCAGCCGAATCTGGCCTTCAGCGAAGCCGGCCCCTTGTGCGAAGCGCGCGTGCGCGGCGCGGCCCAGCGCGGCGGCGCCGTGGTGCCGCTGAGTTGAACGGGCGTTGCGAGAGGAGGGCGGCATGCTCGATTACCAGGCGTTCGACGCTTTCGGCTTCGGTCTTATCCAGGACGAGCGCGCGCGCGGCGTGCCGGCGTTCGTTCAGCCGGAGGTCCTGGTGCCGCCGGCGCTGCGGAAGATGCCCGGCCTGATGCCGAGGCTGGTGGACCTGTCCGCCATGCAGGCCGTGCACAAGGCGCAGGTCCTGGCGGGCCTGAACCAGGCGGTTGTCGATGACGAGGAATTCTGGCTGGGCCTGTTGCTGCAATCGGACCGGCAAGTCGACGCCGTGGCCGCGCATTGCCGTTCGCGCATGATCGTCGACATCGACGGCCAGGGGCCGTGCTTCTTCCGTTTCTTCGATCCGCGCGTGCTGGCGCAACTGCCGTGGATCCTCGACGCGGCGCAACTGGCCTGGCTTTGCGGGCCGGTGCAGCGCTGCATGTTCCGCCTGGACGGGGCGTGGCAGGCGGTGGACCGGCCGGATGCCGCACCGTCGCCGCGCCTGCGCCTGAGCGCGGAACAGTCGTTCGCGCTGATTCATATGCAGGCGTTGAACGAAGTGCTGGCCGGCCTGGAAACGCTGGCGCCGGACGGGCGCGTGGCCCTGGGTCAGGCCGTGATGGGGCATTTCCGCGCCGCCCGGGACCTGGGGCTGAAATCGCTCGAGGAGCGCAAGGCGTTCGCGCGGCATGGGCTGGAGGTGCATCCGGCCTTCCATCGCCACGAACGGGTGCGCGCCTGCCTGGCGGCCATGCGGCCGGAAGATGATTATCCGTATCTGGCCGCGGTCCAGGATCTGTCGGACAAAGACTGGGCCGCCGTGCGCGCGGATATGGAACGAACTGGAGAGCCCGATGGCCGATGAAGTAAAGAACTGCGAAAGAAGGCGTTCGTCGCTGGATTGCGGCGAGGATTGCCCGTTTCACCGTATCGGCCTGCCCATCATGCCGCTGCGCTATGCGGTGCTGAAGAACGACGCGATCTTCCCCGCGCTCGATGGCGACCTGGACATGCCCGAGCTGCGCGAACGGCCGCTGGGCGAGGGCGCGCGCTATGGCGTGCGTCTGCTGCGCACCGGCTATCTGTACGTCTACGACGAAGCGCGCTCCGAGCTGAAAGGCTATTACGTCAACGAGAACGCCACCCTGTACAACTTCGACCTCGACAAGCCGGTGGAAGATTGCGACCGGGCGTTCACGTGCGCCTCCCAGGACCATGAGGCCAAGGCGTCGTTGCTGACGATTCCCAACGCCAGGAACGCGACCTTCGTCTGGCTCGCGTTTTCGGACGTGCAATGGACCAAGGACGTCTGCAAGGCCCACAAGGGCAGAAAGGGCGCCGAGATGCGCCAGCGGCACATGTTCAAGTTCGACGTGCAGGCCTGGCTGAGCGGCAAGAAGCACCCGCAGGCCAAGAGCATCAAGACCTTGAAGGACACGGTGGCCGATTACGTGGTCCACCGCAAGCGCGAACTGGACCCTTACGGCAAGCAGCAGCTGCTGGGCTGGAGCACCGTCGGCTACTACAACGTCAAAGGTTGGATGGGCGAGCCGATCGAGGACGCGGCCGAGGCGTTCTCGCCGGGCAACGGGCTGATGCTGGCCTTGCCGGACGGCACGGGAATCCTGCAGGACATCGCGCGGCTGATGCGCATGCGTTTCGATGATTTCGTCTCGAACAAAGAGGACCTGCGGCCGCTGACCGTGTCGAAGTCCATCGAGTCGATCAGCGAGATCGTCATGCAGTCCGCGGAAAGCGACTTCCTGCGCCGGCGCGGCCAGGATGCGACCAACTATTCCGTCTACGGGACCACCACCCCGCACATGGCGGTCGGCCCGGGCGGCGCCGGGGCCGAGGGCCTGGCGGTGGGCCAGTTGCTGCTGGACTGGCTGATGCCGGAGAACCGCGAGGGCCGCCTGGCCGAGGCCGACAATTACCGCCATCCGACCGAGGAAGAGCGGCGCAAGGTGCGCTGGGACGCCTGGAGCAAATACTTCGACAACTACGACGAGAACGCCCGCAGGGCGTGGCAAAGCGGTTTCGACGACCGCCTGGCGAAGTTCGACGCCGGGATCATCGTGCCCATGGCCAAGGCGCACGTGGCGTGGATGACCTGCGAAAACACGCTGGAGTCGTTCCAGTGCAATTACGACGCCAACAATGCCGACAGCGGCGAGGTCTACCAGACCGTTCTCGCCCTGTGCATCGACGGAACCCAGGACAAGCGCGTCTGCTTCCAGTTGTACGCCGACTGGCTGCAAGGGAACCCGGAGGACACTCGCAACATCGTGCTGCGGGCCATGTTCCACAACCAGGACTTCGTGGTCAAGAAGGTCGTCGAGGCGCACGAGGCGGCCGTCGACTGGAAGGGAATTCCCTGGAGCAATCTGCACGAGGCCTACAAGACCGGACTCAAGGTGCTGAGCGAAGGCCAGATGGACAAGACCGCACGCCTGCTTGAACAGATCATGGGGCCGCTGGTGCACGTCCTGAGGCTGGGCGTGGATAGCGCCGTCGCGCGCAGGCTGGCGATGTATATGGGGCTGCTGTCGCGCCAGGACGTGGCGATCGTCGAGGTCGAGGGCGGCCGAAAATCATTCCGCGCCGCGCTGATCCGGGAAATCATGCGCCAGCATGGCGGCAGGGTGGACCTGCGCCAGATGGAGCGCGCGGTGGCCGAAGAGTTGCGCCGCCTGGAAGTGCGCGGCGAACAGATCGAAGGCAGCGACAAGAAGCGCTGGTTCATGCTCGTGGACAGACAGGCCGCCGCCAGCGTGCCGGCGGACATGCGGGCCGGCGACCGGGCCCGGGCGCTGGCGCAGACGACCATGACGATCGAGCAGTACGAGGCCAGGGAGTTGTCGCGCTGGCGCACGACGATCAATACCGACGTGCGGCTTGGCGTGGTCGGCTGCGTGTTCCAGACGGTGGCGGTGTACAAGCTCTGGAGCGACCTGGAATCGGCCATGCCGCACGAGCGCAGCGACGCGAGCTGGAAATTCGTGGTCGGCATCGCTTCGGCCGGCGGCTCGGTGGCCGACGTGCTGGGCGCGGCGCTCAAGGCCAGGGCCGCCGGCGGCATGCGCCTGGGCGTGGGCGTGTCTCTGGACGCCACCGGCTCATTGCTCGCCCGCTGGGGAAGCCGGGTCGGGGTCGTCACCGGCGTCATCATGGCGGTGTTCGATTTCAAGTCGGCCACGGACCAGTTCGTGATCGAGAAGAACGGCCTGATGGGCGGCCTGTACGTCGCCTCGGGTATCCTCAGCCTGATCGTCATCAGCGCCTTCGCCATGTCGGCCACGCTGGTGGGCCTGATCGCGGCGGTGTTCCTGATCATCGTGGCGGTGCTGATCGAGAAGTTCAAGGGAAACAAGATCGACGAGTGGCTCAAGCGCTGCCTGTGGGGCAAGCTGCAGGGGCAGCCCGGCGCCGACTATTACTACGGGGTGCAGCAAGAAATGAACAGCCTGCGCGTGGCGCTTGGAGGCTCGTGATGGATTTCACGGGCCTGATGTCCAGGTTTCCCGACAATCGTCCGCTTTCGGAATTCGACCGCGAACACCGCCTGTCGCAGAAAAAGCGCCTGGACGTGGCGCCGCATGCCGAGCTTTGCGTCGTCAGGATGAATTCCAACGCCCTGCTGTCGGTGGACCGCTGGTACGGCTGGCGCGGCTTCATCGCCTTGATCGGCGGCATAGGCGTGGCCTTCGGCGTGGGCGGCATCCTGATGCTGGCCTGGATCCTGCTGGCGCACGACCTGCCCAACGAAAACGGCCTGTGGGAGGGCATCTTCATCAGCATGGCGATGTGCGCGGCGCTGGCCGCGGCGGGGGCGTGGGTCGCGTGCAAGGAGATGTTCCGCTGGACCTGGTACCCCATTGCGCTGGACCGCAAGCGCCGGCTGGTGCACGTATTCCGGCTGGACGGCAGTATCCTGACCGCGCCCTGGGACAAGATCTATTTCACCCTGGGCCGGGGAAAGGGCGCGATGGGCTGGTTCAACTGGGATATCCGCGGCCTGATCCTGGCCCGGGACGGCGTCACGGTCGAGGAGACTTTCGCCTTCAGCATCGCCACGGGCCGCATCGAGAACGCCCATGCCCACTGGGAATTCCTGCGCCGCTACATGGAGGAAGGCCCGCAGGCGGTGCAGGACGCGGTCCTGTACTGCATGCCGGTGGACGGCAAGCGCGAGAGCTTCGCCTTCTCCAAGGAGCGCGTGTTCGCCAACGACGCGCGCGGCCCCGGCTTCATGTACCTGACCTTGATTCCGTTCAACTACCTGCACGCCATCATGCGCTGGATGGTGATGCAGACCAGCAAGATCCCGGCGTTTCCCCCCGAGATCGAGGCCACGCTGCAGCCCGAGCCTGGCGACAAATACGTGCGGGACGCGTCGATGAATCCCGAGGACCTGCGTTAGGGAGCCAGTGTGACTATCCGAAAGCTGGCCGGAGAGATAACAGACCTGAACAAGTCCAGCCGCCGCCGCGATTTCGTGCTGAGCCGGATTGGCGCAGGCACTGAGGGGTTTGCATGGGCTGCCAGCCTGTCCGGCATGGGTGGCGCCGCCGTCGCCGTCGCGAATCTGGACACCACCGAAACGGCCGATTACGTGGAATTCACGCTGGACGGAAAGCCGTTGCGCGGCTGGTTCTGGAGGTTTCCCTTCAGCGATGGAGATACGGTCGAGGTCGTGGCCGAGGCGTTGCAGACCGGGCTGTGGTCAGCGCTGGGAGTTCGCCGCGAATCGGACGGTTTGGTTGCGGTCCATCCGCATTGCTTCGAGGGGCGATGCTCGCACTATCTTTCGACCTTTCGCGTTTGGGCTGCCATCATGGGGTTTACGTTCATCGTCATACTGATCTTCGATCTAATCCAGGCAGTGAACCGGGGCAATTTTAGCTGGAGCGCACAAGCTTGGGGGTATGCCGGCTACTTCGGCTACATGCTGCCTGGCCTGTTCGGTGTCAGCGTTTTCTTTGCATGGCTTGCCGGACGCAAGACGGAAGGGTTCGCCCGATTCGCTGAAATCGTGTTTCGAGGTTTCGGCTGGGCCAATCCCGGCAGATTGAATCTGCGCGTGATATCCAAAAAGAAGCGAAAACCGGGCGATGGCCGCGACTACGGTCTGCGCTATTTCAGATACTGACATGCTGACCGGCTGGTATCCGACGTTCAAGCTCGACCGCCCATTGGAGCCTGAAGAAAAGCAGCTGCACCTGGCTTATAAAACCGCGCAGCCGTTCGAGCCCGACGACGCAATTGGAATGATCCGATTCAATTCGGCCTTCCTGGAGTTCGTGAACCGCACGTTCAAGGTGAAGGGCATGGCGGCCACGCTGTTGTCGGGCGCAGCGGTGATCGGCTTCGTGCTGTTCAATGCGATCCTCGCCGTGGCTTCCTACAAGACATATGCCATGGGGGCCTACACGCTGCAGGAGACTGTCCTGGCGACGGTTTTCATGACCGTGCTGACTTTCGGGCTTGCCTGTTTTTTCTGGCGCATTTATCTGCGCAAGGATCTCTTCACCTACACGCACTACCCCGTCCGCTTTGACCGCAATACCCGGCAAGTCCACTTTTTCGTGCATGACGGGCCTGGCGGCACGGTCACGGTTCCCTGGGGCGATGCCTCCGTGTTCTTTCACATCGGGCGCGGCGCTCAGGACGGCAATCTTCGCGATCTGCGTTGCCACGTGCTCAGGAACGATCGGGTGATGCAGACGTTTACCGTGGGCCATTACTGGCGCCATGAAAACCACGTGCGCGCGGAATGGGAGCTGATCCGCCGGTATATGGAGGACGGGCCGCAGAAGGCTTTCGACAACGAACAGGACCGTGTCATCACCCTGTCTGTGCGCGGCACCTGGATCAACTCCTACATGTGGGTTTGCCTGGCACTGGGAACAGGCCTGTTCAAGATCAGATTCCTGCTGTTCCCGGTCTACGGCCTGCTCACCGTGAGCCGCTGGCTGACCTTCAAGAGCTGCCGCGCGCCGGTCTGGCCGCCCGAGGTGGAGGCGGGCTGCGCCATCGAACCCGGCGATCCGTACCGGTTGGCGGAGCCGGCGTTCATGGGCGAGTTCGCGCGGGACCGGGCAATCTACCGGCGCGCGGCCGAACGGCATCGGCAGCGGCAACGCTGGAAGTAGCGGAGCCGGCGCTGGCCGGCCACCGGCAGGCGGGGTTTTGCGCTAGGATTAGCCGCAGCAATTTCCCGCCGTCCTCTCTGGAGCCCCCCGCATGGCCGACCTCAGCGCCTTTCCCATCACCAAGAAGTGGCCCGCCCGGCATCCCGACCGCATCCAGCTGTATTCGCTGCCCACGCCCAATGGCGTGAAGGTGTCGATCATGCTGGAGGAAACCGGGCTGCCCTATGAGGCCCACCGGGTCAGTTTCGATACCAAGGACCAGTTCTCGCCGGAATTCCTTTCGCTCAGCCCGAACAACAAGATTCCGGCGATTCTCGATCCCGATGGTCCCGAGGGCAAGCCGCTGGGCCTGTTCGAGTCGGGCGCCATCCTGATCTATCTGGCCGGCAAGACGGGCAAGTTCCTGCCGGCGGATACGGCGGGGCGCTACGAGACGCTGCAGTGGGTCATGTTCCAGATGGGCGGCATCGGGCCGATGTTCGGCCAGCTGGGCTTTTTCCACAAGTTCGCCGGCAAGGACTTCGAGGATAAGCGTCCGCGCGACCGCTACGTGGAAGAGTCCAAGCGCCTGCTGGGCGTGCTGGACAAGCGGCTGGAAGGGCGCGACTGGGTGATGGGCGACGAATACACCATCGCCGACATCGCCATCCTGCCCTGGGTGCGCAATCTGGTGGGCTTTTACGGCGCGGGCGAGCTGGTGGAGTTTTCCCGCTACAAGAACGTCGGCCGGGTGCTGGAAGCCTTCGTGGCCCGCGCGGCGGTGGCCAGGGGCCTGACGATACCGGCCTGAGCCGCTCATGGAACTGCGCCAGCTGCGTTATTTCGTACGGGTCGTGGAGGCCGGCAGCATCGGCCGCGCGG
The DNA here is from genome assembly GCF_056711425.1 of Achromobacter sp. SX5. Classification (NCBI taxonomy): domain Bacteria; kingdom Pseudomonadati; phylum Pseudomonadota; class Betaproteobacteria; order Burkholderiales; family Alcaligenaceae; genus Achromobacter; species Achromobacter sp. SX5. The sequence continues at coordinate 798,250 of NZ_CM160041.1, forward strand.
CCCAGTCCATCGGCATGGTCACGTCGGCGCTCAGCCAGCAGATCAGCCGGCTGGAGGGCGAGCTGGCCACGCGGCTGCTGCGGCGCAGCGCCAGCGGGGTGGAGCCGACCGACGCGGGGCTGGCGTTTTTCCGGCAGGCGCAGCTGGCGCTGCGCCATGCCGACGACGCGGTCCAGGCCGCGCAGCAGGCCCGGCTGGCCGGCCACGTCAGCGTGGGCCTGCCGTCCACCACCGCCGCCATCCTCGGCGCGGCCTTCGTGCAGGCCATGAACCAGCGCTATCCGGATATCCGCCTGCACCTGGTGGAGGCGCTGTCCGGCCATCTGAGCGACATGCTCAACGGCCGCATGCTGGACCTGGCCATCGTGTTCCAGGCCGAGTCGGCGCGCCGCTGGAGCGTGATGCCGCTGCTGGACGAGCCGCTGTTCCTGCTGGCCCGGCCCGGCATGCCGGGGCTGCCGCCGGGCGAAACCACGCGCATCGAGGCCATCGCGCACCTGCCGCTGGTGCTGCCCAGCGGGCGCCACGGGCTGCGGGCGCTGGTCAACCACGCCTACCAGCAGTCGGGCCGCGCGCCGCTGGTGGCGGTGGAGGTCGATGGCCTGCCCGTGCTCATGGACGTGGTGCAGCTGGGCCACGTCGCCACCATCCAGCCCAGTTCGGCCATGGCGCGGATCGCGCCGGGCCAGCTGCACATGGCGCGCATCGACGATGCCCACCTGTTCCGCCCGAATCTGCTGGCCAGCCTGTCCGAGGACGAGCTGTCGCCCGCGGCGCTGGCCGCGCGGCTGGTGCTGGCGGACGTCTCGCGCGCGTTGGCGCGCGAGGGCAAATGGCCGGTGGTGACCCTTCACGATTCATGAAGACCCGTTGACGGCTGGCTGATATCGGCCGGCGGCCGCGCTGGCTACAGTGCGTTCCTTGAAAGAGGAACAACGGCATGGTCGACGTCTTGGTGATAGGAGGGGGCAACGCGGCGCTGTGCGCGGCCCTGATGGCGCGCGAGGCCGGCGCCAGCGTGCTGCTGCTGGAAGCGGCGCCGCGCGAGTGGCGCGGCGGCAATTCGCAGCACACGCGCAACCTGCGCTGCATGCACGACGCGCCGCAGGACGTGCTGGTCGACGCCTATCCCGAGGAAGAATACTGGCAGGACCTGCTCAAGGTGACGGGCGGGCTGACCAACGAACACCTGGCGCGGCTGGTCATCCGCGAGTCCTCGACCTGCAGGGACTGGATGCGCCGCCACGGCGTGAATTTCCAGCCGCCGCTGTCGGGCGCGCTGCACGTGGCGCGCACCAACGCGTTTTTCATGGGCGGCGGCAAGGCCCTGGTCAATGCCTATTACCGCAGCGCCGAGGCGCTGGGCGTGCGGATCCGCTACGAGGCGCCCGTGGATGCGCTGGAGCTGGACGGCGGCCGTTTCGTGGCCGCGCGCATCGGCGCCGAGCGTATCGAGGCGCGCGCCTGCGTGCTGGCGGCGGGCGGCTTCGAGTCCAACCGCGAATGGCTGCGCGAGGCCTGGGGCCAGAACGAGCGCGGCGAATGGCCGGCCGACAACTTCCTCATCCGCGGCACGCGCTTCAACATGGGCGTGCTGCTGAAGTTCATGCTGGACGCCGGCGCCGACGGCATCGGCGATCCGTCGCAGTCGCACTGCGTGGCCATCGACGCGCGCGCGCCGCTGTATGACGGCGGCATCTGCACCCGCATCGACTGCGTGTCGCTGGGCGTGGTGGTCAACCGCGAGGCGCGCCGCTTCTATGACGAGGGCGAGGATTTCTGGCCCAAGCGCTACGCCATCTGGGGCCGGCTGACGGCCATGCAGCCGGGCCAGATCGCGTATTCCATCATCGACGCCAAGGCCGTGGGCCGCTTCATGCCGCCGGTGTTTCCGGGCGTGAAGGCCGATACGCTGCCGGAGCTGGCGGCCAAGCTGGGCCTGGACCCGGTTGCTTTCGAGCAGACCATCCGCCAGTACAACGAGGCCTGCCGCGTCGGCAAGTTCGACCACACGGCGCTGGACGACTGCCATACCGAAGGCCTGACGCCGGCCAAGACGCACTGGGCGCGGCCCATCGACACGGCGCCGTTCTACGGCTATGCGCTGCGGCCCGGCATCACTTTCACCTATCTGGGCCTGAAGGTGGACGACACCGCCGCGGTCCGTTTCAACGACGTGCCCAGCGACAACCTCTTCGTCGCGGGCGAAATGATGGCCGGCAACGTGCTGGGCAAGGGCTATACGGCCGGGGTGGGCATGTCCATCGGCACGGCCTTCGGCCGCATCGCCGGCACCCGGGCCGCCGCCGCAGCGGCGCGCGCCCGGCACAACGCGGAAAGCACGACATGAAGCAACTTGAAGCCCTGGCCCGCGAGGCGCAGTCTTTCCCGGGATCGAAGCCGGCCATGACCGAGCAGACCATACACTGGCATGGCGGCGCCAAGCCGCAGGCCGGCGCGCTGACGGACGACGAAACCGAAGTGGCGCGCGTCATGCAGATCTGCAACGCCTGCCGCTATTGCGAAGGCTTTTGCGCGGTGTTTCCCGCCATGACGCGCCGCCTGGAGTTCGGCAAGGCAGACATCAATTACCTGGCCAATCTGTGCCACAACTGCGGCGCCTGTCTGCACGCGTGCCAGTACGCGCCGCCGCACGAGTTCGCGGTGAACGTGCCGCAGGCCATGGCGCGCGTGCGGGTGCAGACCTATACCGACTATGCCTGGCCGCCGGCGCTGGGCCGGCTGTACAAGCGCAACGGCCTGGCCCTGTCGCTGGCCACGGCCGCCGGCCTGGCGCTGTTCCTGGCCCTGGCGGCGCTGATGGGCGGCGGGCTGCTGCACGAGCCGCTGGCCGGCGATTTCTACGCCGTGTTCCCGCACAACACGCTGGCGCTGATGTTCGGCGTGGTCTTCGGCCTGGCCGTGCTGGCGCTGGGCGTGGGCGTGACGCGCTTCTGGCGCGACGTCAGCCCGGGGGCGGCGTCCGGCGCGGCGGTGGCCGAGGCCGCGCATGACGCGCTGCGCCTGCGCTACCTGGACGGCGGTCACGGCAAGGGCTGCAACAACGCGGACGACGCCTTCACGCTGTGGCGCCGGCGCTTCCACCACTGCACTTTCTACGGCTTCATGCTGTGCTTCGCGGCCACCGGCGTGGCCACGCTGTACCACTACCTGCTGGGGCAGCCGGCGCCGTATCCGTTCTGGAGCGCGCCGGTGCTGCTGGGCACGGCCGGCGGCATCGGCCTGCTGATCGGGCCGGCCGGCCTGCTGTGGCTGAACCTCAAGCGCCATCCGCAGCAGGGCGACGCCGCGCAAAAGCCCATGGACCGCGGCTTCATCGCGTTGCTGTTCCTGACCAGCGCCACCGGGCTGGCGCTGCTGGCCGGCCGCGACGGCGGGGCGATGGCGCTGCTGCTGGCGATCCATCTGGGCGTGGTGATGGCGCTGTTCCTGACGCTGCCCTACGGCAAGTTTGCCCACGGCATCTACCGCTCGGCGGCGCTGCTGAAGTGGGCCATCGAGAAACGCCAGCCCAACAAGCTGCAGCTGGGCTCGGACTGAACGGCCGCGCCGCTTTCCACAATAACGAAACCAGGAGACTTCAATGTTCCGCACTTCCTTGCTGGCGCGCGCCGCGCTGGCCGCCTGTCTGCTGCCGGCCCTGCCGGCGGCGCAAGCCCAGTCCTTTCCCGAAAAGCCGATCACGCTGGTCGTGCCGCATTCCGCCGGCGGCACTTCGGACATTCTGGCGCGCACCGTGGCGGCCGAGGCCGCCAAGACCCTGGGGCAGACCATCGTCGTCGAGAACAAGGGTGGGGCCAACGGCACCATCGCGGCCAAGCAGGTGGCCACTTCCGCGCCGGACGGCTATACGCTGCTGCTGGCCACCGCCAGCACGCACGGCATCAACCCGTCCTTGTACTCGCGCATTTCGTACGACGCGGTGAAGGACTTCACCCCCGTCACGCTGCTGGCCACCGTGCCCAACGTGCTGGTGATCGGCAAGCAGGTGCAGGCGTCCAACGTGCAGGAGCTGATCGCCTTCATCCGCTCGCAGGGCGACCGGATCAACATGGGTTCGGCCGGCGCGGGCACGCCCGGCCACCTGGCCGGCGAGATGTTCAAGAGCGCGGCCGGCCTGCAGTTCACGCACGTGCCTTACAAGGGCGGCAGCCCCGCCATCACGGATCTGATCGGCGGCCAGATCGACTTCATGTTCACCACCATTCCCGGCGTGCTGCCGCAGGTCAAGGCGGGCGCGCTGCGCGCGCTGGCGGTGACCTCGCCGCAGCGTTCGCCGGCCATGCCGGATACGCCCACCATGGCCGAGGCCGGTCTGACGGGCTTCAAGGCGGTCTCGTGGCACGGCATCGTCGCGCCCGCGGGTACGCCCGACGCGGTCGTGGCCAGGCTGAACCAGGCGCTGGGCGGCGCGCTGGCTTCCCCGGCCGTCAAGCAGCGTCTGATGGAAGAAGGCGCGCAGGCTTCCGGCCTGAGCACGGCCGAGTTCGGCGCCTTCATCCAGGCCGAGATCGCGGCCTGGGCCAAGGCGGTCAAGGATTCGGGCGCGACGGCGAACTAGCCAGCAGCTTGCCGAGCGTGGCCATGCCTTGCTCCATCTCCGGGTTCCAGGGATGGCCGGCGTTCAGGCGCAGGAAGTTGCCGAAGGCCCCCGAGGCCGAGAACAGCGGGCCCGGCGCGATGCTGATGCCGTGCCCCAGCGCGGCGCGATGGACCTTGAGCGTGTCGATGCCCGCCGGCAGCTCCACCCACACGAAGTAGCCGCCCGCCGGCCGCGTGGCGCGCGTGCCTTTGGGGAAGTAGCGGGCGATGGCCTGCAGCAGTTCGCCCTGCTGCTGGGCCAGCGCCTGGCGGAACTGGCGCAGATGCCGGTCGAAGCCGCCTTTCTCCAGGTAGGCGGCGATGGCGGCCTGGGTGGGCGCGGCCGTCGCCAGACTGGTGGTCAGCTTGTTGCGCATGATCCGGCGCGTGTAGCGGCCCGCGGCCACCCAGCCCACGCGGTAGCCCGGCGCAAGGGTCTTGGAGAACGACGAGCAGTGCATCACGATGCCTTCGCGGTCATAGGCCTTGGCGGGGCGCGGGCGTTGCTCGCCGAAGTACAGCTCGCCGTAGACGTCGTCTTCGATCAGCGCCACGCCGTGGCGGGTCAGCAGGGCGACCAGCGCTTCCTTTTTTTCGTCCGGCATCAGGCTGCCCAGCGGATTCTGGAAGGTGGTCATGAGCCAGCAGGCGCGCGGACGGTGTTGCACGATGGCCGCTTCCAGCGCCTGCAGGTCTATGCCTTCGCGCGGGTGGGTGGCGACCTCGATGGCGTGCAAATGGTTGCGCTCCAGCGATTGCAGCGCCGCGTAGAAGGTGGGCGATTCGACGATGACGGCATCGCCCGGCTCGGTCACCGCGGCCAGGCTCAGGTTCAGCGCGTCCAGCGCGCCGTTGGTGATGATGATGTCGTCGACCGGCACCGACATGCCGTCGGCCAGGTAGCGCAGCGCGATGGCGCGGCGCAGCGCGGCGTCGCCGGGGCTGAGGTCGTCGATGGAACTCCAGGGGTCCAGGCGCTGCGCCGAGGCCGCCATGAACTTCGCCAGCCGTCCGTAGGGCAGCAGCGACGGGCTGGGAAAGGCCGAACCGAAGGGCAGCATGTCGCGGCGCAGGGTGGCGTTGAGCACCTGCAGCACGTTGTCGCTGACGTCCACCGGATGGCGGCCGGCGCTGGCGCTGGACAGTCCGTCGGGCTCGGGCAGCGCGGCGTGCGGCGCGCGCAGCACGTAGTAGCCGGAGCGGTCGCGCGCGCGGATCAGGCCGCGCGCCTCCAGCAGGTAATAGGCCTTGAATACGGTCGAGGGGCTCACGCCGCGGCTGGCGCTGGTCTGCCGCACCGAGGGCAGGCGGTCGCCGGCCTGCAGCAGTCCCGAGCGGATCGAGGCGGTTATTTCTTCTGTCAGCCGTTCATAGCGTTTCATGGCGGGTCCGTGGGTTCAGGTCGACATGCCGATGGATCTCATGACCAGGCGCAGCGCAAAGGCGGCCGCGCCCAGCGCCGCGACGCTGCATGTCCAGATTATCGCCAGCCACAGCAGGCGGCTGCGCCACGAGGGCAGGGTGGCGGGGGTACGGTTCATCAATGGAACTCCTCGCCGGTGCGCACCTTGCCGCGGAACACATAGTAGGACCAGGCGGTGTACATGAGAATCACGGGAATGATGGCCAGCGCGCCCACCAGCGCGAAACCCTGGCTTTGCGGCGGCGCGGAGGCCGTCCAGATGGACACGTCGGGCGGGATGATGGCGGGCCAGATGCTGATGCCCAGGCCGCTGTAGCCCAGGAACACCAGGGCCAGCGACAGCACGAAGGGGCCGGCGCCGGGCGCGCCGCGCACGCGGCGCAACAGCTCGAAGCCGGCGGCCGCGACCAGCACCGGCACGGGCAGGAACCAGAACATGCCGGGCAGGCTGAACCAGCGCTGCGCGATCTGCGGCTGCGCCAGCGGCGTCCAGGCGCTGAGCGCGGCGATCACCGCCAGCAGCGCCAGCGTCAGCGGCCGGGCGATGGCGCACATGTGGCGGTACAGGCGGCCCTCGGTCTTCATGATGAGCCAGGTGCAGCCCAGCAGCGCATAGGCCGCCACCAACCCGGCGCCGGTGAACAGCGAAAACGGGCTGATCCAGTCCCAGGGGCCGCCGCTGTAGACGCGGTCCGTCACCGGGATGCCTTCGATGTAGGCGCCCAGCGTCACGCCCTGGAAGAAGGTGGCGCAGACCGAGCCGGCGACGAAGGCGCGGTCCCACAGCGGGCGGTGGTGTTCGTCGGCCTTGAAGCGGAACTCGAACGCCACGCCGCGGAAGATGAGGCCCAGCAGCATGAACACCAGCGGCAGGTGCAGCGCGTGCAGGATCACCGAGTAGGCCAGCGGGAACGCCGCCAGCAGGCCGGCGCCGCCCAGCACCAGCCAGGTTTCGTTGCCGTCCCACACGGGCGCCACGGTGTTGACCATCACGTCGCGTTCGTCGCGGTCGGAGATCAGCGGAAACAGGATGCCGATGCCCAGATCGAAGCCATCCATGATCACGTACATCATCACGCCGAACAGGATGATGACGGCCCATACCAGTGCAAGGTCGATGCCCATGGCCTCAGACTCCCGAATGCGAGTGTTGCGCGGGCTCGACGCCCGCCAGGGTGGAGGCGGCCGACAGCGGCCGCGACGGCTGGCGCGGCTCGCCCGGGCCGCCGGACAGCGGCGCGTGCCCGGGGGCGGGGCCGGGGCCCATGCGGATCAGCCGGAGCATGTACGAGACGCCGGCGCCGAACACCAGCAGGTACACCGCCACGAACAGCGCCAGGGTCAGCGTCAGCTCGCCCAGCCCGTGCGGCGTGGCCGCGTCGGCGGTGCGCATCACGCCGTACACCACCCAGGGCTGGCGGCCGATCTCGGTTACGTACCAGCCGGCCAGGATGGCGATCAGCCCGGACGGTCCCATCCACAGCGCGAAGCGCTGCAGCCCGCGCGATTCGTAGAGCCGGCCGCGCCAGCGCGACCACAGCGCCCAGCCGGCCAGCGCGATCATCAGCATGCCCAGCCCCGCCATGACGCGGAACGACCAGAACACGGCCGTGGCGTTGGGCCGGTCCTCGGGCGGATACGACTTCAGGCCGGGGAACTGGCCGTCCCAGCTATGCGTGAGGATCAGGCTGCCCAGGCGCGGGACGTTCAGCGCATAGCGGGTTTCCTCGCGCGCCATGTCGGGAATGCCGAACAGCGTCAGCGGCACGCCGGCGCCCGGCTCGTTCTCCCAATGGCCCTCGATCGCGGCGATCTTGGCCGGCTGGTGTTCCAGCGTGTTCAGTCCGTGCAGGTCGCCCACCACGGCCTGCAGCGGCGCCACCAGCAGCAGCATGCCCATCGCCATCGCGTACATCTTCTTCACGGCCGGGCTGCGGTCGCCGCGCAGCAGGTGCCAGGCGCCGGAGGCGCCCACCATGAGCGCGGTGGCCAGGAAAGCCGCGATGCCCATGTGCGCCAGGCGGTAGGGAAACGAGGGGTTGAAAATCACCGCCAGCCAGTCCGTGGGCACCACGCGCCCATCCAGGATTTCGTAGCCGGCGGGCGTCTGCATCCAGCTGTTGGAGGCCAGAATCCAGGTGGCCGAGACCAGCGTGCCCAGCGCCACCATGACGGTCGAGAAGAAATGCAGCCCCGGTCCCACGCGCGACCACCCGAACAGCATCACGCCCAGGAAGCCGGCCTCCAGGAAGAAGGCGGTCAGCACCTCGTAGGCCAGCAGCGGGCCGGTCACGCTGCCGGCGAAGTCGGAGAAAAAGCTCCAGTTGGTGCCGAACTGGTAGGCCATCACCAGGCCGGAGACCACGCCCATGCCGAAGTTGACGGCGAAGATCTTGGTCCAGAAGTGGTAGAGGTCGCGGTAGACCGTGTTGCGCGTGCGCAGCCACAGCCCTTCCAGCACCGCGAGGTAGCTGGCCAGCCCGATGGTGATGGCGGGGAAGATGATGTGAAACGAGATGGTGAAGCCGAACTGTATTCGGGCTAGCAATAGCGCGTCGCTGTCCATGGCGGTGTTCCTGACGGGTGTTTCCTACGCCAGAACAGTAGATCCCGCAGCAAAATCAGTACAGATTCAATATCTATTAAAAAAAGCGTATCAGTTTCATGGGATGAGCGGATTTTCCGCAGTCTTCATAGGGAAAACCGGCTTGGATGCAAATATGTCCTGCGCTTTCAAGTTACAAAAAAAGCAGCACAGCAGGCGGGGCTGCGCCGCCTGCTGCGCGCGTTGGCGGCGCACACTTTTCGCACGTTCATCCGGCCCCGCTTCTTGACGCCAAGGGCGTCATAGTGTCCTATCCAGACTGGACCGGTTGCAGCCGGTGACAATTAATGCGGCGGGGCGATATGCCTACTTCGGGAATGACTGACGGCGCACCGTCCTGGCGCTATCTGCCGGTGGCGCTGGCCCTGGTGGTCCCCCTCCTGGTCTGCGTCGGATGGACCTGGCTGTACGCGAACAGTACGCAACGCCAGGACGCGGCGACCGCGGCGCGCATCGTGCGCGTGCAGGTCGAGCGCATTCTGGCCCAGTCGCGCGAGATGCTGGACCGCGTGGCGGAGCTGGCGACCGGGCCGTGTCCCGAACGGCTGGCCGAGCTGCAGCGCTGGGGCACGCTCAATCCGTATTTCCGTTCGCTGGCGCTGGTGCGCGACGGCCTGGTTTACTGTTCGTCGGCGCTGGGCGAGGTGGACGCCTCGGTCGACGATTTCAGCCGATGGCCCGTGCTGGAGTCGTCCGAAGGCAGGCCGCATACGGTCGCCGGCACGCCGCTGGCGCCCGAGCGTTCCGCGGTCCTGTTCAGCAAGGTCCGGCCGGACGGCTATGGCGGCATCGTCGAGGTGGACGGGCGCTATCTGCAGGACCTGCTCAATGCCGTGGCCAGCGCCGACGACCTGCAACTTAAGCTCATCATCGGCAGCGGCGATCCGATAAGCAGCGATTCCTGGGCGCGCGTGGCGAGTTCCGCCATGCCGCTGTACCGCGAAACCGTCAGCGCGCCCAGCGGCGCGTCGATCGGCATCAGCGTCAGGGTGCCGCCCGACGCGTTGGCGCGGGCATGGACGCAATGCATGCTGACCTACCTGCCGGTGGCGCTGCTGGCCAGCGTGCTGCTCGGGCTGGGCGCCTACCGGCTGCAGGCCAGCCGGCGCTCGTTCAGGGAGCAGCTGCGCCGCGCCATGCGGGCCGGCGAGTTCCACGTGTACTACCAGCCGGTGTACGGCCAGGCCAGCGGCCGCTGCGAAGGCGTGGAGGCGTTGATGCGCTGGGACTGCCCCGGGGTCGGACCGGTGCGTCCGGACATTTTCATCGCGGCGGCCGAGGCCGAGGGCATGATCGTCGAACTGACCCGGCATCTGCTGACGCTGATCGAGCGCGACGTGGGCGCCTGGAGCATGCCGCCGGGCTTTCACGTCGGCGTGAACCTCGCGGCCGAGCACGTGTCCAGCGACCAGCTGCTGTCCGACATCCGGGCCTTCGTCGCCAGCATCGCGGCGGGCCGTCCGCAGGTCGTGCTGGAGATCACGGAGCGCAGCCTGATCGCGGACGACAACGGCCAGGCGCGGCGCAACATCGACGCCTTGCGCGCCGAGGGCGTGCTGGTCGCCATCGACGATTTCGGCACGGGGCACTGTTCGTTTTCGTACCTGCAGCGATTTCCGGTCGATTACCTGAAGATCGACAAGGGCTTCGTGCAGGCCATCGGGCCGGCCGGCGAAGAGGCGCCGATCCTGGACGCGATCATCGCGCTGGCCCACCGGCTGGGGCTGGCGGTCGTGGCCGAAGGCGTGGAGACCCAGCTGCAGTTCGATTACCTGAAGGCGCGCGGGGTCACGTTCCTGCAGGGGTATTTTCTGGCGCGTCCCATGTCGGCGACGGAGTTCGCGCGCTGGTACGCCGGCCAGCAGGCGTGACCCTGCCGGGCCTCAGGCCGGCTTGGCGCCGGGCGCGGCCTTGGCGAAGAACAGGTCGGTGATGGCCTGGCTGTCCAGCGGCTCGCCGCTGATGGCGCGCGTCAGCAGTTCCGCGCCCAGCAGCTGCACCGAGAACACCAGGTCGGGCTGCACGCGGCGGATCTTCTCCAGGTGCTTGCTGGTGTTGACCAGCGCCACCGTCTTGGCGCCCGAGTCGCCGGTGGCTTCTTTCGCGGCCAGCACGATGAACGCGTTCTCCGCGTCGTCGTCGCGCAGCGCCAGCACGTAGCGCGCCCGCGCCACGCCCGCGCTGCGCAGTACTTCCACGCTGGAGGGATCGCCTTCGATCAGGTCGGTGGCGGCCGGGTATTCCTGCGCCACGCCGGTGGGCACGATGACGGTGACTTCGTCGCCGCGGCGGCGCAGGCCGTCGTAGACGCTGAGCGCCAGGGGCGTCGCGCCCGCGATGATGATGTGGTTCTTGCGCATGGCGGTGGAAAACCTGCCTTTGACCAGCCGTTTCAGATTGCCGCCGATCACCGGGCCGGCGATCGCGCTGATGGAGGTGGCGAAAATGGTGATGCCCAGGATGATAATCGACGCGGTGAACAGCCGCGCGGTGCCGGTGTGCGGCGTGATGTCGCCATAGCCCACCGTGGACATGGACACGATGGAGAAATAGAAGGCCGTTCCGGTGTCCTCGATCGGCGGATTGAATTCCTGGCCCAGGTAGAGCGCGCCGAAGACCGCGTAGATCAGCAGCGACAGCATGCTGACCGCCGCGAACAGCGAGCCGGCCGTGACGCTGGCGCGGTCGAAGCGCCGCCAGTAGACGATCAGCGCGATGACCAGCACCAGCGTGTAGACGCCCAGCGCGGCGCGGCCGTGATCGCCCAGTATGGCGAAGGTGCCGGTGCCGACCAGCAGCACCAGCGAAAACGCCCAGGCGATGCGGGCCTTGAGGATCAGCCCCAGCGCGATGACTTGCAGTCCCACCCCCAGCACCAGGCGCGGGATTTCCAGCAGGCCGACGACCTTCATCATGTCCTGCCAGTTGTCCAGGGCCAGCCAGAACGAGTAGTCGCGGGCGCGCACTTCGCGCAGCACCGGATGCATGAAGGCGTAGCCGTCCAGCGCCACCAGGATGGCCAGGCACCAGTTGGGGGGAAACAGCGCCAGCACCTTGCGGACGCGGTGCTTGAGAGAAGAGGGCATGATGGGCATGGAGGAATCCTTAGTCGGCATTTTAGGGCGGCCGCCGGCGTCTGGCCGTCCATGCCGGCGCTATATCAAATAAGTATTGAACGCTATCAACAAAGAATTACTGGAAACGGGCGCAAGGTCCTAAACTCGCTTGCATCTCGTGGCGGCCGCAACGCGGCTCGCGCGGGGACTAGAGACCCCGCAAGAGTCCACGGCCCAGGCCGTGCATGAGGTGTGTTTGAGGCACGAATGTTGGAATCGCGTGTGCCGGGTAGTAGACATCAGTGCCGGCTGATGACTCCAGGTTCACGTGTTGTTTTAGCGCGGCGTCTTGGCTCTTCGGGGCCGCGCCGCGTTTTTTTCGCCCCGGCCCTATACGCAGGCGTTTTCCGTCGCGTCGCGCCAGTCTCCCGCCGCCGTCTCCGGCCGGCCCGCTTCCCCGGCGTTGTCTCCCGAATCCGAATCGAACCGGATGTTCGCCGCGAACATATAGCCCCAGCCGTGCACGGTGCGAATCGGCAGCACCATTTGCCGGGCGGCCGCCTTGCGCCGCAGCCGGCTGATCATCACGTCCACGAAACGGCGCCGCGCCATGCCGGCGCCGGCCTCGTCCGGTTCGTCGGCCAGGAAGGCGTCGCGGCTGACCTTGCGGTCGGGCGCGTGCACCAGCCGCGAGAGAAAGTCGCGCTCGCCGGTGGTCAGGCCCAGCAGCTGCCCGGCCGGGCTGATCAGGGTCCAGCCCTTGTTGGCCAGGCGCCAGGTTTCCTGGCCGGGCTCGGGCGGCTGCGCGGCGGGCGCGGCGCCGGCGTTTTCGTGGGCGCTGTAGCGGCGCACCAGCGCCTGCAGCGCTGCGGCCAGTTCCAGCCCGCTGACGTCGGCCGGCAGGCAGGCGTCGGCGCCGCACAGCAGGGTGCGGATGCGGCTTTCGGCATCGGGAAATGCGGAAATGGCGACGATGCCCAGGCCGCTGTCGGCCGCGCGCAGCCGCACCGCGGCGTTCTGGATGTCGGGCAGCGGCGCTTCCAGCACGATGAGGGGGCTGGGGCGGTCGAAGTACCGCCTGTAGACCTCTGCCAGGTCGTGGCAGCGGCAGACGCTGAAACCCAGGTGGCTCAGGGCCTCGGCGAGTCTGGCATGTCTGGCGTCGTTATGGCCGAGAAAAATGACATCCAGCGTGTTGTTCATCAATGCTTCCAGGACGCCGCCGTCCGGCGTTGTTGTTTGAAGGGGCGCGCGGCTCCGCCACGTCCGTGTTTCATTTGAACACGAGCGTGTTTTTTTGTGAAGATAAGTTTCTATAGTTTCCGGAAGTAACTTGACGCCCATCCGCGCCTGGCCGGAAACGCTTGAAATACTGTTTGTTTTGAAAATCCGGCCGCCGGCATATTAAGTATTGCCGATACATTATTTTCTATTTTTGATACATCGCCGGCCTACACTGGCGCGCCGACGCATGCCGGCATGGTCCTGCGCCGGCACGTCCGTATCGAACTAAGTCGATGATGGGTATGGCTTTTTTGCCGGACGGGGAGGCCCGCCGACGCCGGGAGCGGAGCCTGGCTGCGGGCCATCGGCGCGGCGCCGCGATTTGCGGATTAGCCCCGGAATTGGTGCGCAATCCGGTTATTTGCTGCCGGTATCCGGGTGCTTTAATCGAAAATATAAATTCATATTAATAATGGCCCAGGTCGATCGATTGGACACGTTTAGCCATCGTCTGCGCAACGCGAGAATGCTCCAGGGGTGGACACAAAAGGACTTGGCGGCCGCCAGCAAGCTGTCGCAAAGCGCCATCGGCAACTATGAAAGCGGGCATCGCCTGCAGCCGTCGAGCGACGCGCTCATCAAGCTGACCCGCGCGCTGCGCGTCAATCCCATGTGGCTGAGCGCCGGAGAGGGGCCGATGCTGAGTCCGGAGCCGGGCGAGGCGGCGCCCGCCGCCTGGCCCTTCGAGACCGTGTCATACGCTTCCTACAACCGCCTGAGCCCGCAGGAAAAGCGCCAGATCGAGCTGGTGCTGGCGGCCTACATCAAGGCGCGCGGCGAATAGAACCCAACGGCCGGGCCGCCGCGGGGCGCCGCCGCGCGTCCGCGGCCGGCGCCGGCGCGTCGGGCTCGCCGGCATTGGTCCGCAGGCGGTTGCGCAGGCGTTCGACCGGATCGGCGATCAGGGCGTTGAGCAGCGCCGAGAACGCGATGCAGCTGGTGATGACCACGATCGCGAACAGCATGGGCTGGTGCACGTCGATCTCGTCGAACAGCCAGTCCAGGATCACGATCACCAGCGCATGGCAGATGTAGACCGGATAGCTCAGTTCGCCGATCGCCCGGTCCAGCCGGTAGCGCGACTGGAACAGGAACGCCGCCGGCAGCAGCGCGGCGAACAGCAGCACCGCCAGGCCGTCGCGCACGGTCGGATTGACGCCGATGGAAAAGTGCAGCAGACAGTACGCGAACAGTACCGCCGTGCCCAGCTCGGGCAGGCGCGCGGCCTTCATGGTCCAGGCCTTGTAGCGCGGCAGCAGCACCTGGTGCGACAGCGAACCGATGAGAAACAGCGCCAGTTCGGTGGGAAAAAAGCGGTAGGTCCAGGGGTCGCCCAGGCCGATGCCCGTGGCGATCAGCACGCCGCGCAGCGCCAGCGAGGCCGCCAGCAGCGTCAGCAGGCGGCGCGGCGACGACAGTATGAAGGGCGCGACCAGGTAGAAGCTCATTTCCACGCCCAGGGTCCAGGCCTGCGGCACCAGCAGCCCCTGGTACAGCGGCACCTCGCTGTTGGCGAAGCTGCCGGTGAAGGCCAGCGCCGAGTCCTTGATGCCGAAGAACATCAGCCAGTCCTGGCCCAGGATGAAAATATTGGAAAGCACCAGGAACAGTTCCGCGCTCGAAGGCAGGGCTTCATAGAACTGGAAAAACTCGCCGCCGCTCAGCGCATGGGCCGCCAGCGTCATGGCGGCCACGCCCAGGTAGATCGGAAACAGCCGCAGGAAGCGATTGGCGTAGAACTTGCCGACGGCGCCCTGGTAGTGGTCGGTGGCCGTCAGCACGTAGGAAATCAGAAAGCCCGAGATCACGTAGAACAGCTGCACCGCCAGCCGGCCGCCGACCAGATGGTCGGCCTTGCCGCCGCCCAGGTGGTCCAGCACCACGGATAATGCCAACAAGGTTCTCAAGAAGCCCATCGCCGTGTCCCCTGGAATGTTGTCTGGCCCTGCGGCCCGTTCCGCACAGCCTGGAGCTGCCAGGCCCCGCCGGAGGGAGACCCTTTACGGATTCTGCGCGCGCGCCACCCGCCCCGCCATGCGGCATACGATGCATCCGGCCGCGCCATCGGAGCGATGGCCGCAAGACGGGCGATGGTGCATTCGGCTTCGGCTGTTGGGCGGATGGGGCGGCGGGCGGTTACAGTTAGGGGTAGTCAATTTCTGGGAGCCCAGTTCATGTCTATCTTGATGTCTACGCGTAGCCGGCTGCTGTATCTGGGCCTGGTTGCGGCATTGGCGGGCTGCGCCGGCAACACCGGCGGCGCGCGGCCGCAGGGCGCGGCCGCGGCCAACGCCGCCAGCAGCGCCGATTCGCTGGCGCAGACCAGCTGGGAACTGGTGCGCTGGACCGAGCGGGGCGGCGCGCTGCGCGACATCCCGCACGGCGACAACGGCGAACCCGTGCGCCTGACCTTCCTGGCGCAGGGCAAGCAGTACCGCGTCAACGGCTTTTCGGGCTGCAACCGCTACATGGGCACGTACAAGCTGCAGGGCGGCAAGCTCTACATCGACGCGCCCGCCAGCACCCGCATGGCCTGCCTCACGCCCGAGCGCGCGCGCCTGGAGGCCGATTACCTGCGCGGCCTGGGCGCCATCGACACCTTCACCCTGGACAGCGGCGGCGCGCCGCGCCACCTGACCTTCAACCTGCGCGGCGGCGACGTGCTGGAGTTCGCGCGGCGCCAGGACCCGCCCACGCCGTAAGAGAACCGCATGCCGTATTCCGTTTCCCTGCGCCGGCTGGCGCCCTGCCTGCTGCTGGCGGGCCTCGCGGCCTGCTCGTCGACGCCCGAGCGCGCCGTCGGCGGGCAGGACCCGCGCTTCCAGCCGGCCGCGGCTTCCGACATGCTGGCGCAGACCGGCTGGGAGCTGGCGCGCTGGACCCGTCCGGGCGGCGCGCTGCGCCCGGTGCCGCATGCGTCCACGCGTTCGCGGCCGCTGACGGTCAGCTTCTTCCATGAGCGCGGCGCGCCGCGCATGGCGGGCTACGCCGGCTGCAACCAGTACAGCGCTTCCTACACGGTCGCCAACGGCCTGCTGATCGTGCGCGACCGGCCCGTGGCCACCGAGATGGCCTGCGCGCCCGACAGCATGAAGCTGGAGCAGGATTTCCTGGCGGGCATGACGCGCATCACCGCCAGCTCGCTGGACAACGTCAACAATCCGCAGCGCATGACCTGGGTGCTGAGCTCGGGCGACACGCTGGACTTCGGCCGCCGCACCGATCCCATCGCCGGCGGCCAGCAGGGGCCGACCAAGCTGGTCTACGTGAACTCGCAGCGCGTGCCATGCAGCGCCGGCGCGGGCCGCGCCATGTGCTACCAGGTGCGCGACAGCGCCGCGCAGCCCTGGCAGCTCTGGTATGGCGACATCACCGGCTTTCGCTTCCAGCCGGGCATCCGCTACCGCCTGCGCGTGGTCGAGGTGCGCGACCCGAATCCGCCGGCCGATGCGTCGTCGGTGCGCTGGGTGCTGGACGCCGTGGTCGAGCAGGAGATCGTGCCGCGCTGAAGCGGGCCGGCGGCCAGCGATTACTATTACGGGTTTCGCCGACCGCCTTTGCCCGCTTTTCCATGACTTCCGTCGTCAATATCGCCGCCTACAAGTTCGTCACCCTCGACCGCCTGCCCGAGCTGCGCCAGCGCCTGCTGGACGCCGCCGTCCAGGCGCAGCTCAAGGGCACGATCCTGCTGGCCGAAGAGGGCATCAACCTGTTTCTGGCCGGCTCGGCCGACGGCATCGACGGATTCCTGCGCCTCTTGCGGGCCGACGCAAGCTTCGCCGACCTGGAAGTGAAGTTCAGCCGCAGCGCCTCGGTGCCGTTTCGCAAGATGCTGGTGAAGATCAAGCGCGAGATCATCCGCATGAACCACCCGGCCATCCGCCCCGAGGCGGGGCGCGCGCCCGGCGTGGACGCGCATACGCTGGCGCGCTGGCTGGAGCAGGGGGTGGACGATGCGGGGCGGCCGGTGGTCATGCTCGACACCCGCAATGCCTTCGAGGTGGATGAAGGCACGTTCAAAAACGCCATCGACTGGCGCATCGAGCGGTTCACGCAGTTTCCCGCCGCCGTGCAGGCGCATCGCGCCGAGCTCGAAGGCAAGACCGTGGTCAGCTTCTGCACCGGCGGCATCCGCTGCGAAAAAGCGGCCATCTACATGGCCGAGGCCGGCATCGAGAACGTCTATCAGCTCGACGGCGGCATTCTGAAGTATTTCGAGGAAACCGGCGGCCCGGGCTACCAGGGCAATTGCTTCGTCTTCGACGAACGCATCGCCCTGGACCCGGCGCTCGCGCCCTCGGCCTAGCGCACCCGCATGCCCGGCTTGGCGCCGGGGAACGGTTCCAGCACGTAGATGCCGGCGTCGACCGACTCGTCGGCGTGGCTGGCGGCCAGCACCATGCCTTCCGAGACGCCGAATTTCATCTTGCGCGGGGCCAGGTTGGCCACCATGACGGTCAGCTTGCCGATCAGGTCCTCGGGCTGGTAGGCCGACTTGATGCCGGAGAACACGTTGCGGTGGCGGCCTTCGCCCACGTCCAGCGTCAGGCGCAGCAGCTTGGTCGAGCCTTCCACGTGCTCGCAGTTGACGATCTGCGCGATGCGCAGGTCGACGCGGGCGAAGTCGTCGATGGAGATGGTCTCGGCGATGGGCTCGCCGCCAGGCACCACGGCGGGGGCGGCGGGCGGCTCGAACAGGTCTTCCAGCATCTGCGGCTCGACGCGCTGCATCAGGTGCTTGAACGGCGCCACGCGCTGCGGCAGCACCGAGGCGTCGGCCCAGGTGAACGGGGCCTGCGCGCCGAACAGCTCCAGCGCCACGCGCTCGGCCAGGGCCGGCAGCACCGGCGCCAGCATCACCGACAGGGCCTTGAAGCCCGCCAGCGAGCGCGAGCAGATGTCCTGCAGCGCGGCCTTGCGTTCGTCGTCGGCGGTGGCGATGCCCTTGGCCAGCACCCAGGGCTGCGCGGTGTCGAACGCCTGGTTGATGCGGTCGGCGTAGGCCATGATCTCGCGGATCGCGCGGTTGTATTCGCGGGCCTCGAACGCGGCGCGGATGGATTCCGCCTGCTCGGCGTATTCCGCGGCCAGCGCCGTGGTGTCGCCGCTGTAGGCCAGGACGCCGTCGAAGTGCTTGGTGATGAAGCTGGCGGCGCGGCTGGCGATGTTGACGTACTTGCCGACCAGGTCGCTGTTGACGCGCGCGATGAAGTCGTCGGGGTTGAAGTCCACGTCTTCGACGCGCGCGTTGAGCTTGGCGGCGATGTAGTAGCGCATCCACTCGGCGTTCATGCCGAGTTCGAGGTAGCGCAGCGGCGAGATGCCGGTGCCGCGGCTCTTGGACATTTTTTCGCCGCTGACGGTGATGAAGCCGTGCACGTTGACCGCGTCCGGCGTCTTGCGTCCGGCGAACTTGAGCATCGCGGGCCAGAACAGCGCGTGGAAGTAGACGATGTCCTTGCCGATGAAGTGGACCTGCTCGGTGTTGCCCGCCGGATCGAGCAGGGCGTCGAAGTCCAGGCCCTTGAGCGCGCAGTACGACTTCAGCGAGGCCAGGTAGCCCACCGGCGCGTCCAGCCAGACGTAGAAGTACTTGCCCGGCGCGTCCGGGATCTCGATGCCGAAGTACGGCGCGTCGCGCGAGATGTCCCAGTCGCCCAGCTTGGCCTCGCCGTCGTCGGCGCCCAGCCATTCGCGCGTCTTGGCCAGCATTTCGGGCTGCAGGTGCTTGCCGCCGGCGGCGTTCGAGCCGGTGGTCCATTCCTGCAGGAACTCGACGCAGCGCGGATCGGACAGCTTGAAGAAGAAGTGGTCGGAAGACTTCAGCACCGGCGTGGCGCCGGTCAGCGCCGAGTACGGCGCGATCAGGTCGGTGGGCGCGTAGACCGCGCCGCAGACCTCGCAGGAGTCGCCGTACTGGTCCTTGGCGTGGCACTTGGGGCATTCGCCCTTGATGTAGCGGTCGGCCAGGAACATGCCCTTGACCGGGTCGTAGAACTGCTCGATGGAACGGGTCTCGATCAGGTCCTGGGCCTTGAGCGCGCGGTAGATGTCGTGCGAGAGCGCGACGTTCTCGGCCGAGTCGGTGGAATGCCAGTGGTCGAAACGGATGTGAAAGCCGTTCAGGTACTGGGGGCGTTCGGCGGCGTAGCGGGCCACCAGCGCCTGCGGCGTGATGCCTTCCTTTTCCGCCTTCAGCATGATGGGCGCGCCGTGCGCGTCATCCGCACCCACGAAGTGCACCGTGTGGCCCGCCATTCGCATCGAACGAACCCAGATATCGGCCTGGATGTACTCCATGATGTGGCCGATGTGGAAAGATCCGTTGGCGTAGGGCAGCGCAGTGGTGACGAAAAGGGTGCGAGACATGGTTGTCGATAGAGGTTGAGGGGAAAAAGGGGTTGGCCGGCCATTTTAGGGCAACGGCGCAGACTTGCCCCGGACGGGCGGCCCAATGGCGCGATCCGCCCGCCGCGCAAGGCGGTCCGGGCGGACATCGGGTGTCGGGGGAGGGGTAAGGCCGGCGCTACGGGCGCAGCGTTACGAAAACACAACATGCCCGCGCGCGGTTTGCGCCGCGGGCATCGGGAACCGCGCCGTCAGCGGATCTCGCGGGCTTCGACGTCGATCACGTCGCCGCGCGGCTGCGTGGCGAACGGGGCGGCGGCCGACTGGAACGGGCCGGGGCGGGCGCCCTGGCGCTGGCTCCAGTAGGCGCGCACGCCGAACGGCTTGCCACGCACCTTGGCGACCACGTACAGGATCGCCACGGCGATCGCCGTGGAAAGCATGAAGACCAGCGCCATCGCCATGCCGATCAAGGCCAGGGCGGCGAACAGTACGGCACGAAAGAAGCGGATAAGTGTGTTGGTCATGAAGTTCGGACGGAAAACGCAGCGAAAGGTTCCCGGGTATCCGCTATCCTTTAGGGGATGGCGGCCCGCACAAGCCGTGCTGTCTACGGAACCACAGTGATATGAGTATAACGATAGAACACATCCGCGCCGCGCTGCGCGCCGCGCAAGACCCGAATACCGGTCTGGATCTGGGCGTTTCTGTAAAAGATCGTGACATTCAACTGGACGGCGGGCGCGTCGCCGTGGCGCTGGAACTGGGCTATCCCGCCGACGCCGCCACCCTCGAACAGGTGCGCGGCATTGCGCAAGCTGCGCTGGCCGGCGCCGGCGCGCCCGACGCCCAGGTCTCGGTGACCTGGAAGGTCGCGGCGCACGCGGTGCAGAAGACGCTCAAGCCCCTGCCCAACGTACGCAACATTATTGCGGTGGCCTCAGGCAAGGGCGGCGTGGGCAAGAGCACCACGGCGGTGAACCTGGCGCTGGCCCTGGCCGCCGAAGGCGCCAAGGTCGGGCTGCTGGACGCCGATATCTACGGCCCCAGCGTGCCGACCATGCTGGGCGTCTCGGGACGCCCCGAGAGCCGCGACAACAAGACCATGGAGCCGCTGGTCGGCCACGGCGTGCAGGCCAACTCCATCGGCTTCCTGATCGACGCCGATTCGCCCGCCATCTGGCGCGGCCCGATGGTGACACAGGCGCTCGAACAACTGTTGCGCCAGACCAACTGGCGCGATCTGGACTACCTGATCGTGGACATGCCGCCGGGCACGGGCGACGTGGCCCTGACGCTGGCGCAGAAGGTGCCGGTGGTGGGCGCCGTCATCGTCACCACGCCGCAGGACGTGGCGCTGGCCGACGCGCGCAAGGGTCTGCGCATGTTCCAGAAGGTCGACGTGCCCATCCTGGGCGTGGTCGAGAACATGGCCATCCACATCTGCTCGCAGTGCGGGCACGCCGAGCACATCTTCGGCGCGGGCGGCGGCCAGCGCATGGCCGAGCAGTTCGAGACGCCGTGGCTGGGCAGCCTGCCGCTGACCCTGGCGATCCGCGAGCAGACCGACGCCGGCACGCCCACCGTGGTGTCCGACGCAGGCAGCGAAGCCGCGGGGCTGTACCGCGCCATCGCCAGGAAGTTGGCGGCCGGCGTGGCCGCGCTTCCCCGCGATATGGCCGGCAAGTTCCCGTCCATCGTCGTGCAGCAACCGACCTGAAGCATGCGGTGGGCAGCGCGCGCCTTCTTGGCAGGATGTTGTGTGATGGCGGGCGAGGCGCTGGCCAAGCGCCCGGAGATCATCGTGGACCCGGGCGGCGTGCCGCCGGCCGCGCTGCAGGCCATCACCGAGGCGGTCGACGCCATCGCGCGCCTGGCCGAAGACCAGGACGGCGGTGAAATCAACCGGCTGCGCCGGCGCGCGCGCGACGCGACGCTGGCGGCGCTGGCCACCCAGGGCTATTTCTCGCCCACGGTGACGCTGGAAGCGGGCACCGACATCGGCGGCGAAACCTGGGACATCGGCATCGTCTCGGGCAAGCGCACGACCGTCGGTTCCGTGGACCTGAAATTCACCGGCCGCATCACGCGTCCGGAGTACGCCGACCGCGTGCGCAAGCTGCGCGACGACTGGCAGCTGAAGGTCGGCCAGCCGTTCATCAACAGCGACTGGAACAAGGCCAAGGCCACGCTGCTGGATTCGGTGTCCACGCGCGATTTCCTGCTGGCGCGCATGACCGCCTCCGAGGCCGAGATCCAGGCCGACGAGGCCACGGCGGCGCTGCGGGTCACGATAGACAGCGGGCCGCAGGTGCGCATGGGCGAACTCACCGTCCTGGGCTTGAAGCGCGTGCCGGAAAAACTGATCGACCGCTACGTGCGTTACTCGGAAGGCTCGGCCTACGACCAGGACCGGCTCGACCAATGGCAGCAGGACCTGCAGTCCACCGCGTTTTTTCGCGGCGCCTTCGTGTCGCTGCAGCAGCCCGGCGACGAGAGCGCCCAGCCCACCGATCCCGTCTCGGACCGGGCCCGCGCGCCGGGGGCGGCCGACGCCGCGACCTCGGCGCCGGCGGGCGACCCGACCGTGTCCGGCGCCGTGCCGCCGCCGCCCGCCAAATACGATTCCGACGGCGACGTGACCCTGCCGGTGCAGGTGCGCGTGGTCGAGGCGCCGCCCAAGCGGCTGTCGGTCTCGGTGGGCGTGGACGATACGGCCGGCGCCAGGCTGGAGAGCCTGTACCGCCAGAACGTGGTGTTCGGCCAGCCGGTCACCATGGAGACCGGCTTCGGCGTGGACCGCCTGCGCCAGCGCGCCTACCTGGACATCTTCATGCCGCCCACCGAGCGCGGCTACAAGGACTCCATCGGCCTGCTGGCCGACCACTCCGACATCGAGGGCCTGGACGTGACGCGCTACGCGCTGGGCGCGACGCGCACGCAGCTGCGCAAGGGCGCCGGCGACAGCCGGGTCGAATACGAAACCCGCTGGGGCATGCTGCTGGCGCACGACCGCGTCAAGATCGACGGCGGCGACGAATACACGCTGCCCACGCTGACCGGCACGGCCGAGTGGCTGCGCCGCGACGTGGACAACAAATACGATCCGCGCGAAGGCAACCTGATCGCGGTGGGCGGCGGCGTCGGCGTCACGCTCGACACCGGCGAGCCCTACACCCGCCTGCGGCTGCGGGCGCAGAAGTGGTGGCCGATAGGCAAGCGCGACGTGCTCACGGTGCGCGGCGAGGTCGGCCGCCTGTGGGCCAAGAGCGACGTGCAGGTGCCCGACGACTTCGGTTTCCGCACCGGCGGCGCGCGCTCGATCCGCGGCTACAAGTACCAGAGCATCGGCGTGAAGCGCGACGACGCGATCGTGGGCGCGCCCACGCTGCTGGTCGGCAGCATCGAGTACGACCACTACTTCAATGAGCGCTGGGGCATGGGCGTGTTCGTGGACGCGGGCGACGCCGCCGAATCCTTCGGCGACATGTCGCTGGCGCTGGGCTACGGGGTCGGCGCGCGCGTGCGCACGCCGGCCGGCCCCTTGTTCCTGGACGTCGCCTACGGCCAGCGCGAGCGCGACCTGCGCCTGCATTTTTCCCTGGGGATTGCGTTTTGAAGCGCTTGCGCAAGTTTCTGCGGCATGTGCTGGTGTGGTGGCTGCCGGGCCTGGCGATGCTGGCCGTGCTGGCCGGCGGCTTCGTATTCTGGTTGGCCGGCTCGCAGAACGGCACGCGGCTGCTGCTGACCACGGCCGCGCAGCAATTGAACGGCCAGGCGCTGGACGTGAACGGTTCGCTGCTGCGGGGCCTGACGGTGGGCCGGCTGGAGCTGGATTTCGACGGCACGCACATCGGCATCGATGGCCTGAGCCTGAACGTGCATTGGCGCGCGCTGGGCGACCGGCGGCTGCACGTGCGCGAGATCGCGGCCGAATCGGTGCAGGTGGCGCTGACCTCCACGCCCGAAACGCCCGCGGAGGCCGGCGACGACGCGCCGTTCACGCTGCCCGAACTGCCGGTGGACATCGCCGTCGACCGGGTGGCGCTGGGCGCGTTCGAACTGCGGCAGGACGGCGAGCCGCTGCCGGCGACGCTGGGCGGCCTGGAAGCCACGTTCGCCGCTGGGCGCACCGGCGGCGCGCAGCTGCGCATCGCGAGCCTGCGGGTCGGCCACGAGGTTGGCACGGCCGACCTGAGCGGCCAGGCCGATCTCCAGGCGCTGGCCGACCCCTGGCCGTTCACCGCGCGGCTGGACGTCACGGCGCACGGCGCCGGCCCCGATTCTCCGCTGTGCGAGCCGGAAAGGCTGCGCGACCGGTATCAACCCAAAAAGCCCCCCGTGTCCGCCAGGCAGGCCCGGGAACAGGCCGCGATCCGCGCCGCGACCCAGGCCCCGGGGGCGCCGCCGCCGGCGCTGGGCGAGGGCGCGCCGTCCTGTCAGGTCTTGCTGCGCGCGGATGCCGCCGGTTCGCTGGACGGCATCCAGGCCAAGCTCGACGGTTCGGGCTCCGGCCTGGTGCTGGACGTGGTCGCCGACCTGGCGCCGCGCACGGCCCTGGTGCTGCGCAGCGCCCGTGCCAACGTGGCGTTGCCGGACAAGTCCGCGCTGGCCGCGCAGTTCGACCTGCAGCCGGGGCAGGGGCGCGACCGCCTGACCGGCTCGCTCAGCGCCCAGCGCCTGGACCTGACGCCGTGGCTGGGCGAGGCCATTCCCCCGGCGCTGCTGAGCCTGCGCGCCGACGTGCAGGCCGAGATCGAAAATCTGAGGCAGCTGCGCCACGCCGGCGTGGACCTGCGCTTCGAGGAAGGCAGCCGCTGGAACCGCCAGGCCCTGGCCGGCGCGCTCAAGGCCCAGGTGGACGTGACCGGCTCCGGCGCGCCCGCCGAGGCCTCCGGCGCCGCGGCTGATCCCCTGGCCGGCCTGCGCATCCACGGCCTGGACGTGGACCTGAAGCTGGGGCGCAACCGCGTGCGCGCCAGCGGCGAGCTGGGCGCGGCCGACAGCGCGCTGACGCTGGACGTCCAGGCGCCGCAGCTCGATGCTTTCTGGCCGGACGTGCCCGGCGGCGCGGAGCTCAAAGGCAAGCTGAGCGGAACGGCGGCCGCGCACCGCGGCGATCTCACCGCCAGCTACACGCCCGCCAAGCCGCGCCCCAAGCAGCTGGGCGCGTCCAAGGCCCAGGCCAGCGTCACGTTCACGGGCGGCTGGGGGCTGGGGCGCCAGGGCGAGGCCGACGCCGCCCTGACCGGCTGGCGCGGCGAGTTCTCGCGCCTGAGCGCCGATACCGCCGGCTTCACGGTGACGGTGGACCGGCCGGTCGCCGTCGCCTATCTGCCGGCGGCCGTCGCGCCGCAGTGGCAATGGCGGGTCGGCCAGACCGCGCTCAGCCTGACCCTGCCGGGCAAGGAACGCCTGACGCTGGCGCACAAGGGCTCGCGCGGCGGCGGCAAGCGCTGGGAGACGGCCGGGCAGGCCGACAATCTGGTCATCACCGCCGCCATGGCGCGCCAGGTGGCCGCCGCGCTCGATCCCGAGGCCGCGGCGCGGCTGGGCAAGCGCCCGGGGCGCGTGAACGCCATGATTCCCGAGGGCCAGCGCCGCATCGCGCTGGACGCGTTGTGGGACCTGAAGTTCGACGGCCGGCTGGCCGGCGCCGCGCGGCTGTCGCGCCGCGAAGGCGACCTGCTGATCCCGGGCGATCCGCCCACGCCGCTGGGCCTGCGCACGCTGGTGCTGGACCTGAACGCCACGCCCATCTCGGCCAACGCCAGCCGGCTGGACGCCAAGCTCAACGTGGTCACGGAGAAGATGGGCGTGGTCAGCGGCACCGGCAGCGCGGTGCTGCTGGTCGACGCCAAGGGCGGCATGGCGCTGGACGCGCGCCAGCCGCTGCGCGCCAAGCTCGACGCCGACATCGCCGACCTGGGCTGGCTCGGCCTGTTCGTGGGCGACACGATGGAAGTCGGCGGCACGCTCAAGGCCAACCTGGAGGCGCAGGGCACGCTGGCCGGCAAATGGAGCGCCAGCGGCAATATCCGCGGCGACAAGCTGCGGGTGGTGCGGATCGACGACGGCGTGCGCCTGATCGACGGCACGCTGGCCGCGCGCGTGAACGGCGACACGCTGGTGCTCGACAGCCTGCGCTTTCCGGCTTCGCTGCGGGTCATGCCGGCGGAATGGCGGACCAAGGAATGGATCACCACCAACCCCGGCGCCAAGGATGGCTACGCCGAGGCCAAGGGGCAATGGAACTTCATCGACGGCGGCGGCAACGTGCGCCTGACCCTGTACCGGTTCCCGGCGCTGCAGCGCTCGGACCGCTACGCCATGGTGTCGGGCACCATCGACCTGAAGGCGGCCATGCCGCGCCTGGAGATCGTGGGCGACCTGAAGGCCGACGCCGGCTGGTTCAGCCTGGAGATCCTGCAGGGCGTGCCGTCGCTGGACGATGACGTCAAGGTGCGCCGCGCCGGCGACGACCCCAACACGGTGTCCACCCCGCTGCAGACCAGCATGGACCTCAAGTTCGACATGGGGCCGCGCTTCTACATCACCGGCATGGGGCTGGACGCCGGCCTGCTGGGCGCCATCCAGATCCGGCTCAACGAGGGCCGGCTGACCGGCTGGGGCCAGCTGCGCACGCGCGGCGGCGGCATCGAGGCCTATGGCCAGAAGCTGCGCCTGAGCCGCGGCACGCTCACGTTCCAGGGGCGGCTGGACAATCCGCTGCTGGATATCGAGGCCCTGCGCACCGGCGAGCAGGTCGAGGCCGGCGTGAAGGTGGTGGGCACGGCCCAGCGCCCGCGCATCGACCTGGTGTCCTATCCGGACGTCAGCGACGTCGAGAAGCTGTCCTGGCTGCTGCTGGGCCGCGGCCCCGACGAAAGCGGCGGCGACGCCGCGCTGCTGATGTCGGTGGGCACGGCGCTGCTGGGCGGCGGGCAGCCGTTCTACAAGCAGTTCGGGCTGGACGACGTCAGCATCCGCACCGGCAACATCGGCAGTTCGGGCAGCCTGCTGCCCGACCGCACCGTGGCCGGCGAAGTCAACCGCGACAGCGACAGCCAGCTGGCCACGCAATTCCTGGTGGCCAGCAAGTCCTTCGCCAACGGCATCACGCTCAGCGTCGAGCAGGCGCTGGCCGGCAGCGACACCGTCGGGCGGGCCAGCTACCGCCTGGCGCGCGGCCTGTCGCTGGACCTGAAAGGCGGCTCGGTCAACGGCATCGAACTGGTGTACCGGACCTTCTTCGGCAACTGAGGGGGACGGCGCCGTTCCCCCGCCTCGGGCGGGGGCCGTCCGCTCGGGATAAAATGACGGCCATTCCATCCCCTAGCACCATTGCCACCATGAGCATCAAAAGCGACCGCTGGATCCGCCGCCAGGCCGAAGCCGGCATGATCGAACCCTTCGAGCCGGGGCAGGTTCGCACGGCCAATGGCGGGCGCATCGTCAGCTACGGCACCAGCAGCTACGGCTACGACGTGCGTTGCGCCGACGAGTTCAAGATCTTCACCAACATCAATTCCACCATCGTCGATCCCAAGAATTTCGACGAAGGCTCGTTCGTGGATTTCAAGGGCGATGTCTGCATCATCCCGCCCAATTCGTTCGCGCTGGCGCGCACCGTCGAGTACTTCCGCATCCCGCGCAGCGTCCTGACGGTCTGCCTGGGCAAGAGCACCTATGCGCGCTGCGGCATCATCGTCAACGTCACGCCGCTGGAACCCGAATGGGAAGGCCACGTGACGCTGGAGTTCTCCAACACCACGCCGCTGCCGGCCAAGATCTACGCCGGCGAAGGCTGCGCGCAGATGCTGTTCCTGGAAAGCGACGAGATCTGCGAAACCTCGTACCGCGACCGCGGCGGCAAGTACCAGGGCCAGCGCGGCGTGACGCTGCCGCGCACCTGAGGCCTCAGCCGGCCGGTGCGGGCGCCGGCCGCAGGTAATCGATATCCCATTCGCCTTCGCCGGTCTGGACGAATCCATGCCGGCGGTAGAAGCGGTTCGAGTCGCTGCCGCGCAGCGCGCCCACGCGCACCGGCAGCCCGAGGCGGTCGGCCTCGTCCAGTATCCGCCGCAGCACCTGGCCTCCCAGGCCCTGGCCCGAGGCGTCGGGCCGCAGGTACAGATGGTCCAGGCGCAGGCCGTCGCCGTCCGGGCGCAGCGCATAAAACCCCACCCGTTGCCCGTCCAGCTCGATGGACCAGGTATGTTCCGGCCGGAACGTGGCGCGCAGGCGCGAGCGCGCGCGCTGCGGGTCGAAGCGCCCCAGGCGCTCCAGGCTGGGCCGCATGGCCTCGATGCGCAGCGCCAGCAGGGCTTCGAAATCGGCTTCGCCGACCGGCTCGTAGCGCAGCGCCGGCCGCGCCAGCGCGTCATAGCCCTGTCCCAGGAACTGCAGGATGCAGATGCCGTGCCCGTACGGATCGCTCAGGTGCGCGATGCGGCCCCAGTCATGCGACACCGCGGGGTCTTCCAGCCGCGCGCCGGCCGCGACGGCGCGCTCGACCGCGAGATCGGCGTCGTCCACCACCACGTCCAGATGCACCGGCGTCCAGTGCCGCGCATAGTCGCGCGGCTGGCGCGTGGCGCCCGCGGCGGGCGTGCCGGCGGCTTTTTCGAGCAGGTAGATGGGCGCTTCGGCGCCGCGCATTTCGGCCACCTTGGAGCCCAGCCTGCGTTGCAGCCGCAGCCCGAAGGCGCGGCGGTAGAAATCGATGGCGGGTTCCAGCTCGGGCACGTCGATATTGACGAGGATACGCATGGGAGTCGCTTCTGTGGTTGTCGGGGGCGCTCAGCGGGCCGGCAGCGCCAGCGTCATCAGGGTTTCGTCGTAGTAGCGGCCGTCCACGCACAGGGCCTCGCGCTCGCGCCCGTATTCGACGAAGCCCAGGCCGAGATACAACGCGGCCGCGGCGGCGTTGTTGGAGGTCACGCTCAATTGCACGTGGCGGATGCCGCGCATGGTCGCGGCGTGCGCGATGGCGGCCTGCATCAGCAGCCGCGCCAGGCCGCGGCCGCGCCGCTCGGGCGCGACGTAGACGCTCCAGATGTGCGCCTTGTGGCGCATCTTCAGCTTGCCCTGCCGCGCCACCCCCACGATGCCCGCCAGCGCCGGTCCGTCGAACGCGCCGAACATCGCGCCGTCGTTGGCCGGCGCGATCCAGGCGCGTATGTCTTCCAGTGTCAGGGTGTGTTCCTCTTCGTAACTCGATCCGAACGATTCGGGCGTTTCGACCAGCGCGTCCAGGCGCAATTGGCGCAGGGCCGCGGCATCGGCGGGAACCAGGCGACGGACCAGGGGAGGAGACATGGAGAGTGTTGGGAATAGGTAACGTTTTGAGGGCGTTTGGGGCAGTATAGAGGGTCGGGTTGCCTATAATGGGTTTAATGCCGCTTGCGGTTTTCACAAAGGAGCCATCGATGTTCGGTTTCCTCAAGATAAACCAGGACGCCAAGCGCAACGAAGTCCAGGAAGAATTCGTAGCGCGCGTGGCGGATGCTGCGCAGGACTTTGTCCAAGCCGCCGGCCAGACCGGCGCAGTGCTGGACTACTCACCATCCAGCGTGCACGCGCTCGATGAAGCGCTGGAGGCCGCCCACCTGGGCAATCTGCCTCTTACCCCCATGCAGACCGTCGGCGCCGCCGCCTACCTCTACGAGGTCGGACGCCGCGCGCACGGCGGCCTGTACGAAGTGTGCGACGACGAGGACCCGGTGGTGCTGGTCTGCGGCGAACCCGGAACCGAAGTCTGCTTCGGCGCGATCGCCAAGGTCGAACGCCGCATCCGCTACGGCGCCGCCGAAGCGATTCCGCCTTATTTCGAGCAATTCATGGCGGCGCTGCAGGCGGGCGAGGCCCGCACCATCCGCTAGCGGCCGGCGGGCGGCGCATTGACAGCGCCGCCGGTTTTCCAGACACTGGATCGGCCCACGCCTGGCCTCAGCTCCTACCAGGTCGCCTGCATCGCTGCCCGAACGCGATGCGCCACCAGGAGACTGACATGCCCCCACCGCCCGCCCGCATCCTCGTCACCGGCGCCGCCGGCCATCTCGGCCGCAAGGCCCTGGCCATCCTGGCGCGCCAGCCCTGGTGCGCGCAGCTGACCGGCATCGACGTGCAGGTCGACGCCGGCGCGTTCGATCCGGCGCTGCGCGAGCGCCTGACGCTGGTCGCGGCCGACCTGGAGCGTCCCGACCCGGCCTGGACCCGCCATTTCGCCGACGTGGACGCCGTGGTGCACCTGGCGGCCCGCCACTCCACGCCCGACGCCAGCTGGGAAGAGGCGCTGGCGTCCTACGGCATGACCCTGAACGTGCTCACGGCCGCCGCCACGCACGGCGCGCGGCGGCTGTTTTTCTCCTCGTCCAACCACGTCATGGGCGGCTACAAGGACGAGCCGCTGGCCGCCTCGATGGGGCCGGGCAGGCTCACCGTGCGCTGCGAACCGGCGCCGGGCACGCGCTGGTTCGACGGCGAACGCGAAGTGCATGCGCTGGCCTACGCCACCTCGAAGGCGATGGGCGAGCGCCTGTGCCGCGCGTGCTCGGCCATGACCGGCGGCCGCCTGTCCACCGTGGCCGCGCGCATCGGCTGGATCCTGCCGGGCGACAACGATCCGCGCGACATGACGTATTCCGGCGTGGCCCACCGGCGCGCGCCCGACCCGCAGGCGCTGGACGAGCCCGCCCGCCGCGCCCTGGCGTGGTTCCACGACATGTGGCTGTCCAACGGCGATTTCGAACGCCTGCTGGTCGCCGCCCTGACCGCGGACGCTTCGGGCTGGCCCGACGGCAGCGTCATCGTCAACGGGGTGTCGGCCAACCAGGGCAGCGCCTGGGACGTGGAGGACGGGCGCGCGACCATCGGCTACGCGCCGCGCGACGACGTGCGGCGGCGCCTGCGGGGCTGAGCAGGGGCGTTCGGGCCGGCGCGGCCGGGGCGGGTTTTAGCGTGATCACAACGGCGTTCGGGCCATTTCGGGATTTCCCTTAGGCCTGCAGGAAAAACCGCCCTACAATTCGCCCATTCCCGCCGCCCCGGCGGGTGCTCGCGCCGTCTGTCATCAGGCGGATTTTTACCAGCTGTACATTCGTGTCGCCGTACGCGACCGATTCCGCCTTGCCCCCAGGAGCGCCCGCATGAAATTCCGCTTCCCCATCTTCATCATCGACGAGGACTACCGTTCCGAGAACGCGTCCGGCCTGGGCATCCGCGCCCTTTCCGCCGCGATCGAGGCCGAGGGCGTCGAGGTGATCGGGGTGACCAGTTATGGCGATCTGAGTTCCTTTGCCCAGCAGCAGAGCCGCGCCAGCGCCTTCATCCTGTCGATCGACGACGAGGAATTCGACGAGGACTCGCCCGAGGACGTGGCCAGCGCGATCAAGAACCTGCGCGCCTTCATCGGCGAGCTGCGCTTCCGCAACGCCGACATCCCCATCTACCTGTACGGCGAGACCCGCACCTCGGAGCACATTCCGAACGACATCCTGCGCGAGCTGCACGGCTTCATCCACATGTTCGAGGACACCCCCGAATTCGTGGCGCGCCACATCATCCGCGAAGCGCGCAGCTACGTCGACGGCCTGCCGCCGCCGTTCTTCCGCGAACTGGTCAAGTACGCGCAGGACGGCTCGTACTCGTGGCACTGCCCCGGCCACTCCGGCGGCGTGGCCTTCCTGAAAAGCCCGGTCGGCCAGATGTTCCACCAGTTCTTCGGCGAGAACATGCTGCGCGCCGACGTCTGCAACGCGGTCGACGAACTGGGCCAGCTGCTGGACCACACCGGTCCCGTGGCCGAATCCGAACTGAACGCGGCGCGCATCTTCCACGCCGACCACTGCTTCTTCGTGACCAACGGCACCTCCACCTCCAACAAGGTGGTGTGGCACGCCAACGTCGCCGCCGGCGACGTGGTGGTGGTGGACCGCAACTGCCACAAGTCGATTCTGCACGCCATCACGATGACGGGCGCGATCCCGGTGTTCCTGCGTCCCACGCGCAACCACCTGGGCATCATCGGCCCGATCCCGCTGGAAGAATTCCACCCGGACAACATCCGCAAGAAGATCGAGGCCAACCCCTTCGCGCGCGAGGCGGTGAACAAGAACCCGCGCATCCTGACGCTGACGCAGAGCACCTACGACGGCGTCATCTACAACGTCGAAATGATCAAGAAGCAGCTCGGCAGCTACGTCGACACGCTGCACTTCGACGAGGCCTGGCTGCCGCACGCGTCCTTCCACGAGTTCTACCAGGACATGCACGCCATCGGCCAGGACCGCCCGCGCAGCCAGGACGCGATGGTGTTCGCCACGCACTCCACGCACAAGCTGCTGGCCGGCATCTCGCAGGCCTCGCAGATCATCGTGCAGGAATCCGAGACCCGCAAGCTGGACCGCAACGTCTTCAACGAAGCCTACCTGATGCACACGTCCACCTCGCCGCAGTACGCGATCATCGCGTCCTGCGACGTGGCCGCGGCCATGATGGAGCCGCCGGGCGGCACCGCGCTGGTCGAGGAAAGCATCCGCGAGGCCATGGACTTCCGCCGCGCCATGCGCAAGGTGGAATCCGAGTTCGGCAAGAACGACTGGTGGTTCAAGGTCTGGGGCCCGAACCGCCTGGTGTCCGAAGGCATCGGCAACCGCGACGAATGGATCCTGGAGTCCAACGACCACTGGCACGGCTTCGGCGACCTGGCCGAAGGCTTCAACATGCTGGACCCGATCAAGGCCACGGTCATCACCCCGGGCCTGGACATGTCCGGCAGCTTCGGCGAAACCGGCATCCCGGCCGCCCTGGTCTCCAAGTACCTGACCGAGCACGGCGTGGTGGTCGAGAAGACCGGCCTGTATTCGTTCTTCATCCTGTTCACCATCGGCATCACCAAGGGCCGCTGGAACACGCTGCTGACCGCCCTGCAGCAGTTCAAGGACGACTACGACCGCAACCAGCCGCTGTGGCGCATCCTGCCGGAATTCTGCCGCGACCATCGCCGCTACGAGCGCATGGGCCTGCGCGACCTGTGCCAGCAGATCCACGAGGCCTACCGCGAGCGCGACGTGGCCCGCCTGACCACCGAGATGTACCTGAGCGACATGGTTCCGGCGCTCAAGCCCTCGGACGCGTTCGCCCGCATGGCGCACCGCGAAGTCGAGCGCGTCGAGATCGACAAGCTGGAAGGCCGCGTCACCGGCGTGCTGCTGACGCCGTACCCGCCGGGCATCCCGCTGCTGATTCCGGGCGAGCGCTTCAACCGCACCATCGTCCAGTACCTGCAGTTCGCGCGCGAGTTCAACGAACGCTTCCCCGGCTTCGAGACCTACATCCACGGCCTGGCCGACGAAGTGGGCGAGGACGGCGAGAAGCGCTACTACGTCGACTGCCTGAAGGAAGAGTGACGGGTCGCGCGTGTCGATGTTCGATGTAGCCGTGATCGGCGCCGGCGCCGCCGGCATGATGTGCGCAGCGGTGGCCGGCCAGCGCGGCCTGCGCGTGGTGCTGGTCGACCACGCGCAGCGCCTGGCCGAAAAAATCCGCATCTCCGGTGGCGGACGCTGCAACTTCACCAACATCGGCGCCGGGCCGGCCAACTTCCTGTCCGAGAACCCGCATTTCTGCCGCTCGGCCCTGGCGGGCTACACGCCGCAGGACTTCCTGGCGCTGCTCAAGCGTCACCGCATCGCCTGGCACGAGAAGCACCGCGGCCAGCTGTTCTGCGACGATTCCAGCGAATCCATTATCGACATGCTGCGCGCCGAATGCGACGCCGGCGCGGTGCAGTGGCGCATGAACTGTCCGGTGGCCGAGATCGGCCACGGCGAACAGGGCTACACGCTGCACACCGGCCAGGGAACGATCCGCGCGGCCAAGCTGGTGGTGGCCACCGGCGGCATGGCGATTCCGCAGCTGGGCGCCACCGACTTCGGCCTGAAGATCGCGCGCCAGTTCGGCCTGAAAGTGGTCGAGCCGCGGCCCGCCCTGGTGCCGCTGACCTTCGATGCCGCGCAATGGCAGCCGCTGTCGGAGCTGTCCGGCGTGGCGCTGGAAGTCGGCCTGCACACGGGGCAGGGCAAGGCGCGCGGCGAATTCCTGGAAGACCTGCTGTTCACCCATCGCGGCCTGTCGGGGCCGGCCATCCTGCAGATATCCAGTTTCTGGAAGCCGGGCGAACCCATCGTGGTGGACCTGGCGCCGGGCCGCGACCTAGCCGCCGAGCTGCTGGCCTCGAAGTCCGGCAACCGCCAGCAGCTGCACACCGTGCTGGGCGGGCTGTGGCCCAAGCGCCTGGCCGACCGCTGGCTGCACCTGGCCGAGCAGGCCGGCAAGCCCGGGCTGGCGGCGCTGCGCCTGGCCGACGCGCCCGACAAGACCCTGCGCGCGCTGGCCCAGGACATCCACCAATGGACGCTGGTGCCCAGCGGTACGGCCGGCTACAAGAAGGCCGAAGTCATGCGCGGCGGCGTGGACACGCGCGGCCTGGACCAGAAATCCATGCAGGCCAAGGCCGTGCCCGGCCTTTATTTCATCGGCGAAACCGTGGACGTCACGGGCTGGCTGGGCGGCTACAACTTCCAGTGGGCCTGGGCCTCGGGCGTGGCCTGCGGGCGCGCGCTGTAGGACGGCGGCGCCGATAGCGCGCGGCTATGGCCGGGATGGAAATATCGGCGTTGCGGCGTTAAATAAAAATAAATATCATTTGTATTTCAAGGATTGAGTTCGCCCGTCCTATTTTGGGCGCGCCACCCACGGAGATACACATGGCCTACACACTGCCCCCCTTGCCGTACGCCTACGACGCGCTGGAGCCGCACATCGACGCGATGACGATGGAGATCCACTACAGCAAGCATCACCAGACCTACGTCAACAGCCTGAACGCCGCGCTGGAAGGGGCCGGCATCGCCGCCGACGAGCCGGTCGAAGCGCTGGTGGCGCGCCTGGAGCAGCTGCCCGAGGCCGTGCGCGGCGCGGTGCGCAACCACGGCGGCGGCCACGCCAACCACAGCCTGTTCTGGGCCGTGATGTCGCCGGCCGGCGGCGGCGCGCCCGACGGCGCGCTGGCCGCCGCCATCGCGTCCGAGCTGGGCGGCATGGACGCGTTCCGCGAGGCGTTCACCAAGGCCGCGCTGACCCGTTTCGGTAGCGGCTGGGCCTGGCTCTCGGTCACGCCCGAGGGCCGGCTGACGGTCGAGAGCAGCGCCAACCAGGACAGCCCGCTGATGCACGGCAATACGCCCATCCTGGGGCTGGACGTCTGGGAGCATGCCTATTACCTGAAGTACCAGAACCGCAGGCCGGAATACATCGCGGCCTTCTACAATGTCGTCAACTGGCCTGAAGTGGCGCGCCGCTACGCCGCGGCGCAGCGCTGAACGCGACTCTCTGAAGGAGGGCAGCGCCGTATGAATACCTTCAGCCGCCATCGTGTGCGGCCCGCCGCCACCAGCATCAGCGTCTGGACGCTGGCCGTGCTGGTTTCCTGCCTGGCCCTGCACCAGTTGTGGGCGTACCTGGACGTGCGCGCGCCGCACGTGGCCGACGCCTTGCTGGGCGGGCTGGTGGCGGCCGCCGCGACGGCGCTGGGCACCGTGCCCATCCTGTTCGCCCGCAGCATTCCGCAGAAACTGCAGGACAGCATGTTCGGCTTCGGCGCCGGCGTGATGCTGGCGGCCAGCGCCTTCTCACTGGTGGCGCCCGGCATCGCCGCGGCGCGCGGGCTGGGCTACGGCCCCTGGGGGGCAGGGCTTACGGTGGCGGGCGCCGTGCTGCTGGGGGCCGCGGTGCTGCTGCTCATGGACCGCACGCTGCCGCACGAGCATTTCATCAAGGGACGCGAAGGCATCGAGGCGCACCGGCTGCGCCGCACCTGGCTGTTCGTGTTCGCCATCACGCTGCACAACCTGCCCGAGGGCCTGGCCATCGGCGTGGGCTACGCCGGCAACGATCCCTTGCGCGGCACCGCGCTGGCCACCGGCATCGCGATCCAGGACATCCCCGAGGGGCTGGTGGTGGCCGTGGCGCTGCTGGCCGCGGGCTATCCGCGGGCCTTCGCGGCGGCGCTGGGCATGCTGTCGGGCATGGTCGAGCCCCTGGGCGCGGTGCTGGGCGCGGCCGTGGTCGGCTGGTCGGCGCCGATGCTGCCCTGGGGCCTGGGCTTCGCCGCCGGCGCCATGCTGTTCGTCATCAGCCACGAGATCATCCCCGAGTCGCACCGCAAGGGGCACGAGGTCTACGCCACCTGCGGGCTGATGCTGGGCTTCGTGCTGATGATGCTGCTGGATACCGCGTTGGGCTAGCACGGGCCGCGGTTCCCATTCCCTGCCGATGGCTTTCGTTGTATGCTTTCGCCGCTGTCACGCATGTTGCGGGAGAGAGCGGCCTGTCCATCCGGCCGCCGCCGAAGGCGCAATTCGCCCGGAATCGCTCAGGTAACCCATACCGCCCATGCTTGCCCCGTCCCGGTTTATCACCGC
This sequence comes from Achromobacter sp. SX5, assembly GCF_056711425.1. Lineage (NCBI taxonomy): Bacteria > Pseudomonadati > Pseudomonadota > Betaproteobacteria > Burkholderiales > Alcaligenaceae > Achromobacter > Achromobacter sp. SX5. The sequence continues at coordinate 834,055 of NZ_CM160041.1, forward strand.
GTGGACACGGCAAAACAGTACTCTGGAGAGACCTGGCGCCGCCCCTGAAACAAGGGACATGTCGAGCAGCCCAGGCGCCGAAGGTGCAAACCCGCCTAGCGGGGCAACTCTCAGGCAAAAGGACAGAGGGGCGGAAGATTCAGCCGTAGTGCAGGGCGCAGCCCGCCTGGCACCACCGGCATTCCGTAACCCTGGCAACCAAGCCGCCCCGGAGTTTCCGCGCATGTCCGCAACCCTCAAACGCACCCCGCTAGCCGAAGAACACGTCGCCGCCGGCGCCCGAATGGTCGATTTCGGCGGCTGGGACATGCCGCTGGCCTACGGCTCGCAACTGGAAGAGCACCACGCCGTGCGCCAGGACGCGGGCATGTTCGACGTCTCGCACATGCTGAACGTGGACATTGCCGGCCCGGACGCATTCGCCTTCCTGCAGCGCCTGGTCGCCAACGACGTGGCCAAGCTGACCGTGCCCGGCAAGGCGCTGTACAGCTGCATGCTGAACCCGCAGGGCGGCGTGATCGACGATCTCATCATCTATTTCTTCGCCGCCGACGAATGGCGTGTGGTGGTCAACGCCGGCACCGCCGACAAGGACATCGCCTGGATGCAGCGCGTCAAGCAGGCCGGCGGTTTCGACGTGGCCATCACGGCCCGCCGCGACCTCGCCATGGTGGCCGTGCAGGGCCCCAACGCCCGCGCCAAGGTGTGGGCCGCGCGCCCGGCCTGGCAGGCCGCCACCGAGCCGCTGACCCCGTTCGTGGCCGCCGTGGTCGGCGATGACACGCTGGTGGCCCGCACCGGCTACACCGGCGAGGACGGCTTCGAAATCGTGCTGCCCGCCACCGAAGTGGTGCAGTTGTGGCGCGACCTGGCCGCCCAGGGCGTGCGTCCCTGCGGCCTGGGCGCGCGCGATACGCTGCGCCTGGAAGCCGGCATGAACCTCTACGGCCAGGACATGGACGAACTGATCCAGCCGAACCAGGCCGGCCTGACCTGGACGGTGTCGCTGAAGGACGCCGAGCGCCGCTTCATCGGCCGCGAGGCGCTGGAACAGTTCGCCACCCCGGCCGCCTTCCTCGGCCTGAAGCTGCAGGAACGCGGCGTCATGCGCGCGCACATGGCCGTGCGCACCAAGGACGGCATGGGCGAGCTGACCAGCGGCACCATGTCGCCCACGCTGGGCGTGTCCATCGGTTTCGCCCGCCTGCCGCAGAGCGTCAAGCCCGGCGACACGGTCGAGGTCGACATCCGCGGCAAATGGGTGCCCGCCCTGGCCTGCAAATTGCCCTTCGTGCGTAACGGCAAGGCCGTCGAACACTCGTAAACTCGAAGCTTCGCGCGGGACGCCATGGCCGCCCGCGCGAGGCGCGCAACACCATTCATCTACCCGTATTCCCAGGAGCTCCCATGAGTCTGCCCACCGATCGCAAGTACACCGAGTCCCATGAATGGGTCAAAGCCGAGGGCGACGTGTTCGTCGTCGGCATCACCGATACCGCCCAGGACCAGCTGGGCGACCTGGTTTTCGTCGGCGACGTGAAGGTCGGCGCCCAGCTGAAGGCCGGCGAGACCGCCGGCGTGGTCGAGTCGGTCAAGGCCGCCTCCGACATCTACGCGCCCGTGGCCGGCGAAATCGTCGCGTTCAACGAAGAACTCGAAAACAACCCCAACCTGATCAACGAATCCGCCTTCACCGCCTGGATCTTCAAGATCAAGCCGGTCAACGCCGCCGACGCCGACAAGCTGCTGGACGCCGCCGGCTACGAAGCCGTCGCCAACGGCTAAGCCGGTTCTTGCGCGGGCGGTCCGTCCGCCCGCGCAAGCCGCCATCGCGTCCGTCCCCGCCATCCCGAGATCTCCCCCCATGTCGCGCGCCCTAGACACCCATACCGACTTCATTCCCCGCCACATCGGCCCTTCCGACGCCGACCAGGCCGCCATGCTCGCCGTCATCGGCAGCCCCAGCCTGGACGCCCTGATCGACGAAGTCGTGCCGCCCAAGATCCGCAGCCAGGCCCCGCTGGCGCTGCCGCAGTCGCGCAGCGAAACCGACGTGCTGGCCGAGCTCAAGCAGATCGCCGGCCGCAACCAGGTCTACCGCAGCTACATCGGCCAGGGGTACTACGGCACCCACACGCCCAACGTGGTGCTGCGCAACATCCTCGAAAATCCCGCCTGGTACACGGCCTACACGCCGTACCAGCCCGAAATCTCGCAGGGCCGCCTTGAAGCCCTGCTGAACTACCAGACCATGGTCGCCGACCTGACCGGGCTGGACATCTCCAACGCCTCGTTGCTGGACGAAGGCACGGCCGCGGCCGAAGCCATGACGCTGGCGCGCCGCAGCGCCAAGTCCAAGAGCCAGGTATTCTTCGTCTCGCGCCATGTGCACCCCCAGACCCTCGAAGTCGTGCGCACGCGCGCCGAGGGCCTGGACATCGAACTGGCCGTGGGCGACGAGGCCGAAGGCCTGCCCGAGTGCTTCGGCGTGCTGCTGCAGTACCCGCACAGCACCGGCTCGGTGGCCGACTACCGCAAGCTGGCCGAGGCCGCGCACGCGCAGGGCGCGATCGTGGCCGTGGCCACCGACCTGCTGGCGCTGGCCCTGCTGGCCGCGCCGGGCGAGTGGGGCGCGGACATCGCCATCGGTTCGGCCCAGCGCTTCGGCGTGCCGTTCGGTTTCGGCGGCCCGCATGCCGGCTTCATGGCCTGCAAGGACGCCTTCAAGCGCAACATGGCCGGCCGCCTGGTCGGCGTGTCCAAGGACGCGCAGGGCAACCCGGCGATGCGCCTGGCGCTGCAGACGCGCGAACAGCACATCCGCCGCGAGAAAGCCACTTCCAACATCTGCACCGCGCAGGTGCTGCTGGCCGTGATGGCCGGCATGTACGCCGTCTGGCACGGCCCGGCCGGCATCCGCCGCATCGCCGAGCGCGTGCAGCGCAGCACCGCCATCCTGCGCGCCGAGCTCGTCAAGCTGGGCGTGAAGGTCGCCAACGACACCTTCTTCGACACGCTGCTGCTCGAAACCGGCGCGGCCACGCCCGCCATCGTGACGGCGGCCGACTGCGCCCGCATCAACCTGCGCCGCGTCGACGGCGCGCGCCTGGCCGTGTCGCTGGATGAAACCGTGACCGCCGCCGACCTGCAGGCGCTGGTCAACGTCTTCGCCGCCGGCCTGCAGCGCGACGACGTCGAACTCGACCTCGACGCGCTGGACGCGGCCGCCGCCGGCGGCATTCCGGCCGGCCTGGCGCGCGAAAGCGCGATCCTGGCGCATCCGGTGTTCTCCAGCGTGCAGTCCGAGACCGACATGCTGCGCTATCTGCGCAAGCTGGCCGACAAGGACCTGGCCCTGGACCGCACCATGATCCCGCTGGGTTCGTGCACCATGAAGCTCAACGCCACGGCCGAGATGATCCCCATCACCTGGCCCGAATTCGCGCTGATCCATCCGTTCGCGCCCGCCGAGCAGAGCAAGGGTTACGTCGACCTGATCGACCGCCTGTCGGCCGCGCTGTGCGAAATCACCGGCTACGACAACATCAGCCTGCAGCCGAACTCCGGCGCGCAGGGCGAATACGCCGGCCTGCTGGCGATCCGCGGCTACCACCAGGCCAACGGCCAGCACCAGCGCAACATCTGCCTGATCCCGGCCTCGGCGCACGGCACCAACCCCGCCTCGGCCCAGCTGGCCGGCATGGACGTGGTGGTGGTGGCCTCGGACCCCAACGGCAACGTGGACCTGGCCGACCTGCGCGCCAAGATCGCCCAGGTGGGCGACAAGCTGGCCGCGCTGATGATCACCTATCCGTCGACCCACGGCGTGTTCGAGGAAGCCGTCACCGAAATCTGCGACCTGGTGCACCAGGCCGGCGGCCAGGTCTACCTGGACGGCGCCAACATGAACGCCATGGTCGGCGTGGCCAAGCCGGGCAAGTTCGGTTCCGACGTGTCGCACCTGAACCTGCACAAGACCTTCTGCATCCCGCACGGCGGCGGCGGCCCGGGCGTGGGTCCGGTGGCGGTGCGCGCGCACCTGGCGCCGTACCTGCCGGGCGTGGTCAACGAGCAGGGCAAGCTGTCGGGCGACAACAAGGTCGGCCCGGTCTCGGCCGCGCCCTTCGGCTCGGCCGGCATCCTGCCCATCCCCTACGTGTACATCGCGCTGATGGGCGCCGACGGCCTGCGCCGCGCCACCGAAGTGGCCATCCTGAACGCCAACTACATCGCCACGCGCCTGCGCGACCACTACCCGGTGCTGTACGCGGGCCGCGACGGCCGCGTCGCGCACGAGTGCATCCTGGACGTGCGTCCGCTCAAGGAAACCAGCGGCATCAGCGCCGAGGACATCGCCAAGCGCCTGATGGACTACGGCTTCCATGCGCCGACCATGAGCTTCCCGGTCGCCGGCACGCTGATGGTCGAGCCGACCGAATCGGAAGGCCGCGCCGAGCTGGACCGCTTCATCGACGCCATGATCTCGATCCGCGAGGAAATCGCCCAGATCGAGCGCGGCGAACGCGACCGCGAGGACAACGTCCTGAAGAACGCGCCGCACACCGCGCAGATGCTGCTGGCCGAAGAATGGCTGCACGACTACCCGCGCCAGCAGGCCGCCTATCCGGTGGCGTCGCTGCGCGAGGCGAAGTACTGGCCGCCGGTGGCGCGCGTGGACAACGCCTACGGCGACCGTAATCTGGTGTGCGCCTGCTTGCCGGTCGAGGCCTACGCGTAACCCGCCCGCCGGCGCACGCCGGCAAAAAAATCCCCCATCGAAAAAACGATGGGGGATTTTTTATTCCTGACGCGCTGGCTTAGCGCGCCGGCGTCGCCTCGATGGTGGCGGAGAAATCCTCCACGATGCTGAAGTAGGTGTTCAGCATGATCTGCAGGTTCTCCTTGCCGATGCCGCCTTCGGCGTTCATGTCCATCTGCAGCACGGCCTGGTTCTTGTCGTCCAGGTAGGCGCGGGTCCAGCGGTATTGCTGGTTCCAGGCGTTGATGGCCTTGAGCGAGACCGGCTTCTTGCTGCGGAAGGTCGCGGTGGCGACCAGGTCCTGGCACTGCTCGGTGAAGTCGTTGCACAGGAGCTGCATGCGCAGGTCGCTGGCGCCCGTCTGGGCCGGGTCGATGATCAGCACCGGGCCTTCTTCGCCGTCTTCCTTGCGGGTCGAGTACGCCATGTCGGTCAGCATGGCGTTGACGGTGTCGAGGTCGAAGTCCTGCATCAGCTCGGCCGGGCTGGCCGTCGCGGCGGGCTCCAGCTCGCCGCCCAGCGTCGGGTCTTCCGGCTCGCCTTCCTCGTCCATGCCATTCATGCCGGCGGCGCCCAGCAGGCCGGCGAACAGTTCCTCGGCCGGGATCTTGGTGCCGTTGAGGTCGCCCATGCCGTCGGCGAAGGTGAACTTGCCGATGATGTTGTCGCCGTCGTTCTTGCCGACGTTGAGCATTTCGGCCATGCCGGACACCGAGCGCATCTGCTCGTCGGCCTGGCCGCCGGCGGCGACTTCGTCCAGCCCTTCCTGCTTGATGGCGTACTGCACCATCAGGTCGCGCACCATGGGCTTGGAGATGACCAGCGTGGCGTCGATCTTCTTGATGGCCTGGACCGCGATTTCCTGCGGCGTCAGGTTCTTCACGTCCTTCGGGTTGGCCAGGTCCAGCGCGAAGGTCAGCTTGCTTTCGCCCTTGGCGGTCTTCCAGCTGATCGGGTCGATGCTGAAGGAGGGGTTGCCGCTGAGCAGCTTGCCGGCGTTGTCCAGCAGCACGTCGAACTGCTCGTCCTGCAGGCCCTCGTCGCTGGCGCCCATCATGACCTGGCGCAGGATCTGGTTATAGGTGTCCGACAGCTGCTTGACGGCCGGGCCGTCCAGCTTGGCCAGCCGGATGACGGCCTGGCCATTGCCCAGCGCCACGTCGTTGAGCACGATGTCGCCGGTCTGGTAGGTGGCCTCGGCGCTCAGGGTCTTGTCGTCCTCGGCCAGCTTGACGCCGTAGCCCAGGTTGTCGAGCGAGACCTTGACGTCTTCGTCGGGCCTGGCGATGTCGAGGCGCTTGACCTTGAGGCTGGAGTCGCCGATGGACAGGCCGAACTTGCCCATGCGGCTGTCGATGTCCATGGTCAGGCCGGCGACCGTCATCTTGATCGGATCGTCGGACTTCTCGCCGTCGACCGACAGCTTTTCCATCAGCGCATGGGCGGTGACGGCCTGCAGCTTGCGGTCGAAGGTGCCGTTGATGGTCATGCCGCTGAACTCGGCCTTGGTGCCTTCGTGCTCGACCTGCACCGGCGCGATCCGGGCGCTGGAGGTGGCCTGGCCGCCGAAGCTGATGATGGCGTCGCCGGCCACCGGCGTCACGTTCTTGGTCAGCTCGAACAGTTCCTTGAGGTTGTCCGTCTTGGCCACTTCGGTGCGCACGAAGGCCAGCTTGGGCGCGATCGCGCCCTGCGCCACGGCGCTCTTGGGGAAGGGGCCGTGCTCGATGGCGGTGTCGAATTCGACCATGCCTTCGGGCATGTCGGAATCCTTGTCGCTCTTGACGAAGGACAGGCCGTAGCGCGCCTGGGTCGAGAACAGGCCGCGCTCGTACTTCAGTTGGTCGATGCGCAGGCCGAACAGCGGCGTGATCTTGGCCAGCTTTTCATTGGCCTCGGCCAGATGACGCTGCGAGCTTTCTTCGATGCGCTTGCCGGTGTACCACGTGGCGCCTACCCAGCTTCCCGCTCCCACTATGACCACGCCGAGGGTGATCGCTACGCTCTTTTTCATCGTTCTGCTTATATCGTTGATTATCTAGTTGTATTCATCGGCCTGTCAGGCCCGCGGCGAGTATACCGAGGCAGCAGGGCGGCCGAGCGCGCGTGCAGTTACAGAAGATTTCAAAATGAAAGCCGGCGCTGGGCGCCGGCCTTTCAAGCGCGAGCTTGGGGGGCTACAGCGGGTCCAGCGGATAGATCGGACGGCGCACGTTCTTGAATTCGAGTTCGCCGTAATCCGAGGTCGTGACGCCTACGCCGGTGCATTCGATGACGGCCGTGGCCATGTCGGAGAAGCCCGCGCGCCAGTGCACGCGGCTCTTGAGCACCACGTAGCGCTTTTGCAGCGGGTCGATGCCGGCCGACAGCAGGCAGTTGACGTCGAAGGGTTCCTGGTGGCGCGACACCACCACGATCTCGACGCGGCCGGTGTCGATCACCACGGTCAGGCCGGTGTCGTTGCGCACGCCGCGGTACATGGGGCCGCGGTTCAGATAGACTCCGTCGAACACCAGCTTGACCCGGCCGGTGACCGCCAGCGGTTCGCTGGGCTGCTTGATGGCGGGCATGGCCATCTTGCCGCCCAGTTGCAGCGTGACGTTGCCGCCGACGCCGGCGGCGGCCGCCTGCTGCGCGGCCTGCGGATCGCAGATCGCGTAGAAGACGACGTTGTCCAGCTCCTGGCGCAGCACTTCGGCCAGCACCGCGGTGGTGTCCATGGTGCCGCCCGAGCCGGTGTTGTCGTAATGGTCCAGCAGCACCACCGGGCCTTGTTCGATGGCCTTGGCGCGGGCGATGGTGGGCGCCAGCGGCTCGGGGTGGAACACCCAGTCGGCGCGCCCAGCCCAGGCGCGTTCGAGCAGCTCGTCGCGGTGGCGTTCGGCTTCGTCCAGCTTGCCGTCGGTACAGACCACGGCGCTCAGGCCGGCCTGCGCGATGTCGGCGTGCGGAAAGCCGACGAAGACCGAGGCGGCCAGCACGCCGGCGGCTTCCAGCTCCTTGCAGCGCGCCTGCAGCGGCTGGTTGGGCGCGGCATGGGTGCCCTGGCGCATGATGTGCGGCAGCATGGGCTTGTTGGCCCAGGCCATGACGGGCTTGATCTCGCCTTTCAGGGTGCGCGCGATCACGGCGGCGGCGCGCACGCCGGCCTCGCGGATGTCCACGTGCGGATAGGTATGGAAGCCGCTGACGACCGTGGCGTTGCGCACGATGTCGTCATAGATGTTGGCATGCATGTCCAGCGTGACGCCCACCGGCGTGACCGGATCGATCTCGCGCAGCCGGCGCAGCAGGTCGCCCTCGGCGTCCTCCACGCCCTGCGCGACCATGGCGCCGTGCAGGTCCAGCAGGATCGCGTCGAAACCGCCGCGCGCCACTTCGTCCAGCACCAGCCGGCACAGCTGCTCGTGCGTCTGCGCGCTGGCCGGGCCGCTGGGCCAGGATTCCGCCGCCACCGGCACCACGATTTCGGCGCCTTCGCGGCGCGCCACTTCGATATAGCCGCCCAGGCCGCTGTCGGTGTTCTCGTAGGCCTTGATGGCGCGCTCGCCGGCCAGCATTTCGGGATTGCCGCGGAAGAAGCGTTCAAGCGGGGTGGGCACGGGCGAGAACGTGTTCGTCTCGTGCTTGATCATTGCCAAAAGCCAGCGCATGGGGATTCCTGTCGGGTTGGGGGGAAAGAATCAGGCCTCGGGCGGCTGCGGCCAGGGGTGCTGCGCCGGGCGCATCCGTTCCCAGGCGCGCGCCATGCGCAGCACGCCCAGGTCGTCGAAGCGCGGGCCGGCGATCTGCAGGCCGATGGGCAGGCCGGCGCGGGTGTAGCCGCAATTGACCGAGGCCGCGGGCTGTTCGCTCATGTTGTAGGGCAGGGTGAAGCCGATGTGGTGCATGGTGGTGGCGACCTCGTTGGTGGGCGAGGGCCATTCGGCGTTGTAGGCCACCACCGGCGCCACGGGCGAGATCACGTAGTCGTATGGCGCGCAGGCCGCGACGGTGCGCGCGCGCACGTTGAGGGTCTCGTAGTAGCTGCGGAACACGGCTTCGCCGGACTGGCCGCCGCCGCTTTCGGCCCAGGCGCGGATGAAAGGCAGGATGCGGGCGCGGCGTTCCTCGGGCAGCGCCGCCAGGTCCAGCGCCGAACGGGTGCGCCAGAAGCGGTCCACGCCGTCCAGCATGTCGGGGGTCATCCAGGGCTGCATGGGCGTGACGATGGCGCCGGCGGCCTCGAAGGCGCGCGCCGCGGCCTGCACCGCGTCGAGGATCTCGGGGTCCACCGGCAGGCCGCAGCCCGCATCCAGCAGCAGGCCGATGCGCAGGCCGCGCAGGTCGCGCTCCAGGTCGAGCCAGTCGAAGGCCTGGTAGGGCAGGCTCATGTGGTCGCGCGCATCGGGCTGCGACAGCACGCCCATCATGAGCGCGGCGTCGGCGACCGTGCGGGTCATGGGGCCGGCGCAGCGGCCCATGAACGGCGGGTCGATGGGAATGCGGCCCAGGCTGGGCTTGAGCGTGGCGACGCCGCACCACGCCGCCGGCAGCCGCACCGAGCCGCCGATGTCGGTGCCGACGTGCAGCGGGCCGTAGCCGGCCGCCGCCGCCGCGCCCGCGCCGGCGCTGGAGCCGCCCGGGTTCTTGGACAGGTCCCAGGGGTTGCGCGTCAGTTCGTGGAAGCTGGACAGCCCCGAGGACAGCATGCCGTAGTCGGGCATGGTGGTCTTGCCCAGCAGCACGGCGCCGGCCTCGCGCATGCGCGCGGCCGGCGGCGCGTCGGCGGCCGCCGGCGTCAGGTCGGTGGCCGCCGTGCCCAGCGGCACCGGCACGCCGCGGGTGGCGATGTTTTCCTTGATCGTGGACGGCACGCCGTCCAGCGAGTAGCCGCCGGCCGACAGCGGCTGGCCCTTCATCCAGCGGGCTTCGGACGCGCGCGCCGCCTCCAGCGCGGCGTCGGGGTCCAGCGCATAGGTGGCTTTCAGGCGCGGCTCCCAGCGCCCGATGTGGTCGAGCACGGAGCGCGTGGCCTCGACGGGCGACAGGGTCTTGTCGCGATAGGCCTGGATAAGCTCGACGGCGGACAGTTCATGCGGTTGCGGCATTTCGGTTCCTGTAGCGTATCAATGCGTCATGGCGCGGGCGCCATGCCGGCCGACAGCGGCCGGAAATTGCGGAAGTCCCAGTCTCGTCCGGGCGCCGCGTCGATCAGGGCGCGGGTGTATTCGTGGCGCGGTTCGGTCAGCACGGTTTCGGCCGTGCCGGTCTCTACCACCTTGCCGCGCTGCATCACCATGATGGTGTCGCAGATCTGCGCGGCCACGCGCAGGTCGTGGGTGATGAACAGCACGCCCACGCCGGTGCGCTGGCGCACCTGCTCCAGCAGCTCCAGCACCTGGGCCTGCACCGACACGTCCAGCGCCGACACGGCCTCGTCGGCCACCAGGATTTCCGGGTCCATGACCAGCGCGCGCGCGATGCAGATGCGCTGGCGCTGCCCGCCCGAGAACTGGTGCGGATAGCGCCGCATCGCGTCCGGGCTCAGGCCCACCACGGCCAGGGTCTCGCCGGCGCGCTTGAGGGCCTGTTCGCGCGGCACGCCGAAATTGAGCAGGCCCTCGATGATGGACTCGCCGATGGTGCGGCGCGGGTTGAGCGAACGGTAGGGGTCCTGGAACACGATCTGGATGCGGCGGCGCACCGGTCGCAGCGCCGCGCCCGACAGGGTGCTGAGGTCTTCGCCGCCCATCATCATGTGGCCGGCGCTGGGCTCGATCAGGCGCACGATGCAGCGCGCCACCGTGGACTTGCCCGAGCCGGATTCGCCCACGATGCCCAGGATCTCGCCCTTGCGCAGCGTCAGGTTGACGTCGGCGGCGGCGACGATGTCGCGCGCGGACTTGTGCGACAGCAGCGCGCGCTTGCCGCCGTAGGTGCGGCCCAGGCCCTTGACGTGCAGCACCGGCATGCCGGAGGGGGCCTCGCGGCGCGCCGGCACCAGGCTGGGCACCGACGACACCAGGCGCCGCGTGTAGGACTGCTTGGGCTCGGCCAGGATCTCGTGGCGCGTGCCGCTTTCGACCAGGTCGCCGCGGTTCATCACGACGATGCGGTCGGAGATCTCGGCCACCACGCCGAAGTCGTGGGTGATGAACAGCACGGCCGTGCGGTGCTTGACCTGCAGCTCCTTGATGAGCGCCAGGATCTGCTTCTGGGTGGTGACGTCCAGCGCGGTGGTGGGCTCGTCGGCGATCAGCAGCTTGGGCTCCAGGATCAGCGCCATGGCGATGACGATGCGCTGGCGCTGGCCGCCCGACAGCTGGTGCGGATAGGAGTCGTAGATGCGCTCCACGTCCGGCAGGTGCACCGACTGGAACATCTCCAGCACCTTGGCGCGGCGCTCGGCGGCCGACATGTTCTTGCGGTGCAGGCGCAGCACCTCGTCGACCTGCTTGCCGACCGTGTGCACCGGGTTGAGCGCGGTCATGGGTTCCTGGAACACCATGGCCATGCGGGTGGCGCGCATTTCGCGCAGGCGGCGCTGGGTGGCGCCGACCACGTCTTCGCCCTCGACCCGGATCGAACCGGCGCTGACGGCCAGCACGCCCGGCGGCAGCAGGCCCATGACGGCCAGCGACGTGACCGATTTGCCGGAGCCGGATTCGCCGACGACGCACACCGTTTCGCCGGCGTGCACGTCCAGGCTGAGGTTGCGCACCACGCGGTTGCCGGCGCCGGCGACTTCCACCGACAGGTTGCGGATGGCCAGCACGGCGGACGAGGTGTCGCCCGCGGGGGGAGTGGGGGTATAGGTCATCGGCATCAGATCCTGCGCACCATTTTCGGGTCCAGCGCGTCGCGCAAGGCGTCTCCCAGGATGTTCACGCTGAGCACGGTCAGCGACAGGAACAGCCCGGGAAACAGAATCAGCCCGGGCAGCATGCGGAAATACATGCGGCCTTCGGACATGATGTTGCCCCACGAGGCGATCTCCGGCGGGATGCCCGCGCCCAGGAAGCTGAGGATGGCCTCGGTCAGCATCGCGGAGGCGAAGACGTAGGTGCCCTGCACGGTCAGCGGCGCGATGGTGCTGGGCACCATGTGGCGCCACAGCAGCAGCGGCAGCGGCGTGCCCAGGGCCAGCGCGGCCTCGACGTAGGGCTCGCCGCGCACCGTCAGGATCTGGCCGCGCACCAGCCGCACCACGCGCGGGATTTCCGGGATGGTGATGGCCACCAGCACGGTGGCCAGGCTGGCGCCCGTGACCGACACCAGGGCGATCGCCAGCAGGATGCCGGGGATGGCCATGATGGCGTCCATGGTGCGCATGATGATCCCGTCGAGCGAGCGGAACCAGCCGGCGATCACGCCGATGACCAGCCCGATCGCGACGCTGACCACCGCCGCGCCCAGGCCCGCGATGAGCGAGACGCGCGCGCCGTAGGCCACGCGCGACCAGACGTCGCGGCCGAAGGCGTCGGTGCCGAACAGGTAGTCGGTGAAGGGCTGCTTCAGGCGCGCGCCCGGATTGATGAGTGTGGGATCGACCGTGCCCAGCAGCGGGGCGAACAGCGCGATGACGACGATGGCGGCCAGCACCGCCAGCGCCAGCATGACGGGCCAGCTTCTGAGGCCCTGGCGGATCTGCCGCCAGGCCGTGGTCTGAGGATTGCCGCCGCCGGGCAGGTCGGCGACGTCGGTTGGCGTTTGCATGGTTCGGACCCCTACCTAGTATCTGATGCGCGGGTCGAACACCGTGTAGGCGCAATCGACAACCAGATTGATGAACACGTAGACGAACGCGAAGAACAGCGTCAGGCCCTGGATGACCGGATAGTCGCGCGCGAGCACGGCCTCCACCACCAGCCGGCCCAGGCCGGGGATGTTGAACACCGATTCGGTCACGACCACGCCGCTGATCAGCAGCGCGATGCCCAGGCCCACCACCGTGGCGATGGGCACGGCCGCGTTGCGCAGCGCGTGTCCCAGCAGCACGCCGGTCTCGCCCAGGCCCTTGGAGCGGGCCGTGCGGATGAAGTCCTCGCCCATCACTTCGATCACGCTGGTGCGCGTGATGCGCGCGATCAGCGCCACGTAGACCGTGGACAGCGCCAGCGACGGCAGGATCAGCCGGTGCAGGTACGGCCAGAAGCCCTTGGCCAGCGGCGTATAGCCCTGCACGTTGAACCAGCCCAGCTTGATGGCGAACAGCCAGATCAGCAGGTAGCCGGTGACGAACACCGGTACGGAAAAGCCCAGCACCGAGAAGCCCATCACCGCGCGGTCCAGCAGCCGGCCCTGGCGCCAGGCCGCGAGTATGCCCAGCGGAATGGCGACGATCAGCGTGAAGACCAGGGTCAGCACCGCCAGGCTGAGCGAAGGCTCCAGGCGCTGGCCGATGAGCTTGGTGACCGGCACGCCGGACATGAGCGAGGTGCCCAGGTCGCCCTGCAGCAGCCTGCCGCCCCAGAGAAAGAACTGTTTTGCGACCGGCTGGTCCAGGCCCATCGTCTGCCGTATCTGCTCGATACGTTCAGGCGTGGCGCCGTCGCCGGCCATGATGATGGCCGGGTCCCCCGGGCTGAAGCGCAATATCGCGAAGACCACCACCGCGACCATCACCAGAACGGGGATGGTCGCGAGGAGCCGGCGCGAGACGAATGCCAGCATGTAATACCCCTTCAACAACGCTGCCCGTCAAGGGGCTTTCTTGACGTTCCAGAACGCGAACACCGGCGCGTGCACCAGGCCCGAGAGCTTGGCCGAATACACCGTGGGCACGGACATCTGGCCCAGCGGCACGTACAGGCCCTCGTCGATGCCGATGCGCTGCACTTCGTCGGCGATCTTCTTCTGCTCGGCCGGATCGGAGGTCAGCGCCATCTTGGTGCGCAGTTCCTCGATCTTGGGGAAGTCGGGCCAGCCGAACCAGGCGTTGTCGCCGTTGGCGGCGGCCGGGGCCGAGCGCACCGGGTCCATTACGTCGGTGGCGTACCAGTTGGTGTTGTGGATGTTCCAGCCGCCTTCGGCGGGCGCGGCCTTGGAGGCGCGGCGCGTGGCCACGCTCTGCCAGTCCATCGCCGCCAGGTTGACGTTGAAGCCGGCCTTGCGCAGAGCCTGGGCCATCACCACGGGCTGGGCCGACAGCGTGCCCACGTCGGTGGCGTGCATCAGCAGCACCGGCGTGTTGTCGTAGCCCGCTTCCTTCAGCAGGGCCTTGGCCTTCTCGATGTTGGACGGCACCACCATGTCCTTGCCGATGTCGCTTTCCAGCGGCGTGCCGCAGCCCCACAGCGAAGCGCAGGTCTTCCAGTACTTGGGATTGCCCACCAGCGCCTTCATCACGTCTTCCTGGCCGATGGCGTACATGGCGGCCTGGCGGATCTTCTTGTTGTTGAACGGCGGGTACTTGAAGTTGAAGCGGTACATCGTGAAGTAGCCGACCGGGCTGAGGGATTCTTCCTTCAGGTCGGGGTTGCCTTCGATCATCGGCAGCAGGTCGTAGGGGAACTGCTCGACGAAATCGATTTCACCGCCCAGCAGCGCGTTGGCGGTGGTCAGGGCGTCGGGCATGACGTCCCATTCGACCTTGTCGACGTTGACCACCTTGCCGCCGGCCAGGCCGCTGGCGGGTTCCTTGCGCGGCACGTAGTCGGTGTTCTTGGCGTAGACGGTCTTCACGCCCGGCTTGAACTCGACGACCTTGAACGGACCCGAGCCGGTCATGTCGGTGATGGGCTGGCCGATGGCCAGGTCGGCGATGCGCTTGGGCATCATGAAGGGCGCGGTGCCGGTGGGCTTGGACAGGGCGCGCAGCGCCAGGTCGGTGGGCTCCTTCATGACGATGCGGAAGGTCTTGTCGTCGACCACCTCGATCTTGTCGGTGAACTTCATCAGCGTGCGGCCCATGCCGTCGCCGGCGGCCCAGCGCTTGATCGAGGCCACGCAGTCCTCGGAGGTCACGGGCTTGCCGTCATGCCATTTCTGGCCGTCGCGCAGCGTCATGGTGTAGGTCTTGCCGTCGGGCGAGACCTCCCATTTTTCGAGCATCTGGGGCTGGATCTTGTTGTCGGCGTCGGTCGCCAGCAGGGTGTCGTAGATCATGTAGCCATGCCACGTCGTGATGTACGCGGTGGTGGCGTGCGGATCGGTCAGGCGCAGCGGCGAGTGCATTACCGTTTTGATCACGGTCTCGGCATAGGCGCCGTGAGCCGCCATGAGGGTTGCGCCGGCCAGCGCGGCGGCTCGGACGAACTTCAGCATGAATCTTCCCCTTGATGCGTCAATGAGCGGCGCTCTCGCGCCGCTGCGTCGTTGATCCGCCCCGCGAGAGGCGGCGTGCGAGGTTCAGGCGGTAGCGGGCCGGCCCGCGAAGACCGGTCCGCAAGGCGCCATTCTGATGCCCGGACGCAACCGTGTCCACGGTTGTTTCGCGGCGTCCATCAGCATGGAGCCGGGCGCTGCGCACACCAGTATCGTCTGCGCGATGGAAGTGAAATCCGCGCGGAAGTGCGCGGAGCTCTTGACCACCAGGATCGCCGCACGCCGCGGTTCCACGCCCGCGAAACGGAACATTTCCTGGTCCGCCATCTGCACCTTGTTGGAGGCGACGACGATGCGTACGCCGCCGATGCGCAGACAGGCGCTGGGGCCCAGGTCCATGTGGAATCCGCGGTAGAACGCGCCGTGCGTATCGAAGCGCCCATCCGAAGTTTTCTCGACTATGAATTCGGTGTCCAGCGGTTCGTCCTCGGGTATTCCCGAGTGTCCACCCAATGCAATCCGGATCTTCTTCCCGACGCCCGCGCGGTGCGCGGCCAGCGCGGCGGCCGGATCGACGATCAGGCCGATGGCGGCGTCGCGCGCGTCGTGCCGGATCAGCGCGCGCAGCAGCCCGGTGGTGTCCGAGCTGCCGCCGGCGCCGGGGTTGTCCTGCGCGTCGGCGATGACCACCGGTTTGGCGGCCTCGCGCGCGATGCGCATGGCTTCCTGCACAGCTTCGTCCGGCGTGTAGAGGCGCCCGCCGAAATCGCGTTCCGCGTTGAGCACGGCGCGCGTCATCTCGTCGGCCGCGGCGTCGGCCTCGGCCTGGGTCTGGCCATAGGCCCACACCGTCGGCGCGCATTCGGGAAAGTCGGCCGCCGGAAAGCCGGTGGCGAACGAAAGGCTGAGCGCGCCGCGCGCCTCGATCTCGCCCACCAGCTGGTACAGGCTGCGCGAGGGCTCGATGTCGGTCGATTGCCAGCACAGCGAAATCAGGTAGGGCAGCGAGCGCAGCGCCGCGCAGGGCCGCGGCTCGCCGGCCAGGCGGCGCGCCAGCAACTGCGCGGCGCGCTGCCCGGTCTCGGCCATGTCGACGTGGGGATAAGTGCGATAGCACACCAGCGCGTCCGCGTGGCGCACCATGGCGCGCGTCACGTTGGCGTGCAGGTCCAGGCTGGCCACCACCGGCACGTCCGGTCCCACCAGCTCGCGCACGCGCCTGAGCAGCTCGCCTTCGCCGTCGTCCAGGTGCTCGGTGACCATCGCGCCGTGCAGGTCCAGATAGACCCCGTCCAGCGGCCCCGCCTGCGACAGCCCCTGCAGGATCATGGCGCTGATGCGCTCGAACGCATCCTTGGTGACCGGCCCCGACGGACTGGCCGCCGCCCAGGTCGTCGGCACCAGCACATGCCCGCCCATCGCCTCGATGAACCCGGCCACCGGTATGTTGGCCCCCGCCACCGCCTGGAACATCGCCGCCCCGCTGACCAGCTTCGGCCAGCCGCCGCCCTTCTCGGCAAAGTCCTCCCACGCCGCGCGCGAAGGCGCGAACGTATTCGTCTCATGCTGAAAACCGCCGATCCCGATACGCATCAAAATCCCCCAGTCTCCAAACGCAGGAAGGCGCGGGAATCACCCGCGCCTCCCTGCGAACCCCTACACAAAAAGCAAACCGCCCCAAACCACCAGGCCCTCCCCAAGCCGGGTCGCGCGGATCCGGCTCCGCCGGTCCGCAGCGACGCCCCCCTGGGGGGGAAGCGCGTAAGCGCTTCGGGGGGGACCATCACTTGGCTACAGGCATCGTGAATTCAGCGCCCTTGGAAATACTGTCCGGCCAGCGCTGCATCACGCTCTTGTAGCGCGTATAGAAGCGGATGCCTTCCTCGCCGTAGGCGTGGTGGTCGCCGAACAGCGAGCGCTTCCAGCCGCCGAAGGAATGCCAGGCCATGGGCACCGGGATCGGCACGTTGATGCCGACCATGCCGACCTTGATCTGGCGGGCGAAGGCGCGCGCCACGCCGCCGTCGGACGTGAAGCAGGCCACGCCGTTGCCGAACTCGTGGGCGTTGATCAGGTCCACCGCGGTGGCGAAGTCCGGCACGCGCACGATGCACAGCACCGGCCCGAAGATCTCTTCGCGGTAGATGTTCATGGCGGGCTTGACGTTGTCGAACAGCGTGCCGCCCAGGAAAAAGCCCTTCTCGTTGCCGGCCACCTTCAGGTCGCGGCCGTCGACCACCAGGTCGGCGCCGGCGGCGATGCCGTCCTCGATATAGCCCAGCACCTTGCCGCGGTGCTGCGCCGTCACCAGCGGGCCCATTTCGGCGTCGGCCTGCATGCCGTCCTTGACCACCAGCGCCTTGACGCGCGGCGTCAGGCGTTCGACCAGCTCGTCGGCCACGTCGCCCACGGCCACCGCCACCGAGATGGCCATGCAGCGTTCGCCGGCCGAGCCGTAGGCCGCGCCCATCAGCGCGTCGGTGACCTGGTCGAGGTCGGCGTCGGGCATGACCACGAGGTGGTTCTTGGCCCCGCCCAGCGCCTGCACGCGCTTGCCGCGGCGCGTGCCTTCGGCGTAGATGTATTCGGCGATGGGCGTGGAGCCGACGAAGGACAGGGCCTCGACGTCGGGGTGCGCGATGAGCGCGTCCACCGCCTGCTTGTCGCCCTGCACCACGTTGAACACGCCGGGAGGCAGGCCGGCCTCGGTCAGCAGTTCGGCCAGGCGCAGCGAGGCCGACGGGTCGCGTTCGGAAGGCTTGAGCACGAAGGTGTTGCCGCAGGCGATGGCCACCGGGAACATCCAGCACGGCACCATCATGGGAAAGTTGAACGGCGTGATGCCGGCCACCACGCCGAGCGACTGGCGCATGCTCCAGTTGTCGATGCCGCCGCCGATCTGGTCGGTGTACTGGCCCTTGAGCAGCTGCGGAATGCCGCAGGCGAACTCCACGATCTCGATGCCGCGGGTGACTTCGCCCTTGGCGTCGGAGAACACCTTGCCGTGCTCGCGCGTGATGAGTTCGGCCAGTTCGTCCTGGTGCTGGTCGAGCAGCGCCTTGAAATTGAACAGGATGCGGGCGCGCTTGAGCGCCGGGGTTTCGGACCAGGCCGGGAAGGCCGCGCGGGCGGCGGCCACGGCCAGCGCCACGTCCTCGTTGGAGGCCAGCGGGATGGAAGAAGTGACCTCGCCGGTGGCGGGGTTGAAGCCGTCGGCGTAGCGGCTGCTGCTGCCGTCGTAACGCTGGCCGTTGATGAAATGGGGAATCGTCTTCATGGGTGCAAAGCTCAAGGCGGGAAACGGATGAAAAGCGGGGCGGCCGTCCGCCCCGCGCGGCTTAGGCCACTTCCTTCAGGACCTTGCCGATCTGCTCGAAGATCTGGCCGATCTGGGCCTCGTCGATGATCAGCGGGGGCGAGACGGCGATGATGTCGCCGGTGTAGCGCACCATCAGGCCGCTGTCGAAGCAGCGCTGGAACACTTCGGCGGCGCGGGCGCCCGGGGCGCCGTCGCGCGGCGCCAGCTCGACGCCGGCCACCAGGCCCAGGTTGCGCACGTCGATCACGTGGGGCGCGCCCTTCAACGAATGCGCGGCCTCCTGGAAGGCGCCGGACAGCTTGCGCGCGCGGGCGAACAGGTCCTCGCGGCGGTACACGTCCAGGGTGGCCAGGATGGCGGCGGCGGCCAACGGGTGCGCCGAATACGTATAGCCGTGGAAGAACTCGATGCCGCCGGCCGGGCCGTTGACGATGGCGTCATGCACCTCGCGCTTGACGGCGACGGCGCCGGCGGGCACCGAGGCGTTGCTCACGCCCTTGGCCATGGCGATGAGGTCGGGTTTCACGCCGAAGTACTCGGAGGCGGTGGCCGCGCCCAGGCGGCCGTAGGCGGTGATGACCTCGTCGAAAATCAGCAGGATGCCGTGCTTGGCGGTGATTTCGCGCAGCTTTTCCAGGTAGCCCTTGGGCGGGATCAGCACGCCGGTCGAGCCTGCCATGGGTTCGACGATCACGGCGGCGATGGTGGAGGCGTCGTGCAGCGCGATGATGCGTTCCAGCTCGTCGGCCAGGTGGGCGCCCCAGGCGGGCTGGCCCTGGGAGTAGGCGTTCTGCTCCAGGTTGTGGGTGTGGGGCAGGTGGTCCACGGCCGGCAGCAGCGCGCCGGAGAAGGTCTTGCGGTTGGCCGAGATGCCGCCGACCGAGATGCCGCCGAAGCCCACGCCGTGGTAGCCGCGCTCGCGGCCGATCAAACGGGTGCGCTGGCCGTCGCCGCGGGCGCGGTGGTAGGCCAGCGCGATCTTCAGGCAGGTGTCGACCGATTCCGAGCCCGAGTTGGTGAAGAACACGCGGTCCAGGCCCTCGGGCATCAGGCCGGCGACGGCGGTGGCGGCTTCGAAGGCCAGCGGGTGGCCGAGCTGGAAGCCCGGCGCGTAGTCCATCGTGGCCGCCTGGCTGGCGATGGCCGCGACGATTTCCTCGCGGCCGTGGCCGGCGTTCACGCACCACAGGCCGGCGGTGCCGTCCAGCACCTGGCGCCCGTCGGCCGAGGTGTAGTACATGCCCTTGGCCTTGGCCAGCAGGCGCGGCTGCGCCTTGAACTGTTTGTTGGCGGTGAAGGGCATCCAGAGATGGGACAGGTCGGGCAGGGCGGGGGCGTTCATGGCGGCTCCTGAAATAGGTGGACGCCGGGCCGGCGCGGCGATCGCGCAGCCAGCGGCATGCAGACGATTCTGGTGCGTACGCCGGGGAATGCAAATATACGATCCGCGCAATTGCCGCTAACTGTATAGTTATAAACGGCACAACTGTACAGTTATCTCCGTGATCGATTTCCAGCCCATCCGCGCCCGCGGCCAGGCCCCGAGCCTGGTCGAACAATTGGCGGCCGCCATCCTGCAAGGCATCGAGGCGCAGACGCTGCGCCCGGGCATGGCGCTGCCTTCGGTGCGCGAGTGCGCGCGCCAGTACGGCGTCAGCACGTTCACCGTGGCCAGCGCCTACAGCCGGCTGGTGTCGCAGGGCTGGCTGGCGGCCCGCCCGGGCGCCGGCTACCGCGTCGCCACGCCCGACGCGCCGGCCCGTCCGGCCCGGGCCCCGGCATGGGAGCCGCCGCGGCTGAACGCGGCCTGGCTGCTGTCGGACATCTTCGCCGACCACTCCATCCCCATCAAATCCGGCTGCGGCTGGCTGCCCGGCGAATGGCTGAACGAGGAAGGGCTGCACCTGGCCCTGCGCCACATGGGCCGGGTGCCGGCCATGCGCATCGCGAACTACGGCCACCCCTACGGCTACGCGCCGCTGCGCGACACCATCGCCGCCAGCCTGGGCGCGCAGGGCATGGAGGTCGAGGCCTCGCAGGTGGTGCTGACCCAGGGCGTGACCCACGGGCTGGACATGGTGATACGCACGCTGCTGCGTCCGGGCGACACCGTGCTGGTGGAGCAGCCGGCCTACGCCAACCTGCTGCAGATGCTGCGGCTGGCGGGGCTGCGCGCGGTGGCCGTGCCGCGCACGCTGGACGGCCTGGACTGCGAGGCGCTGGACGCCGCCGTGGCGCGCCACCGGCCGCGCGCGCTGTTCATCAATACCGTGCTGCAGAATCCGTCGGGCGCCAGCATCGGCATGGCCAACGCCTTCCGCATCCTGCAGGCGGCCGAGCGCCACGGGCTATGGGTGATCGAGGACGACATCTCGCGCGAACTGGCGCCCGGCGTGACGCCCATGCTGGCCGCGCTGGACGGGGCGCGCCGGGTGGTCTACCTGGGCGGCTATTCCAAGGTCATCAGCCCGTCGGTGCGGGTGGGCTACGTGGTCGCGCACCGCGACCTGGCGCGCGACATCGCGCGCACCAAGATGGCGGTGGGCCTGACCTCGCCGGAAATCATGGAACGCATCGTGCACCAGGTCATCCGCGAAGGGCGCTACCGCGCCCACATCGCCCGCACCCGCGAACGCCTGGCCGAGGCCCACGCAAGCGTGGCGCAGCTGATGGCGCAGCACGGCTTCGAGGTCTACGGACGGCCGCAGGGCGGCCTGTTCCTGTGGGCTCGGCCGGGCGGGCAATGGCGCGAACGCGGCGCCAGCGGCCTGGCCGAACTGGCGCTCAAGGACGGCATCTGGCTGGCGCCGGGGTCCTACTTCGAGGTGGACGAGGCCGATACCCCGTGGATACGGTTCAACGTGGCGTATTCGGATGCGCCCGAGTTGTGGCGGTTCATGCGGAATACGGGGGCGTGGGACGGGTGACCCTAAGCGGCGCGCTCGTACGTGACGAAATCGTATTCGTAGCCGTTTTCGGCCGGCTGCGGGGCGCGCGCGGTTTCCTTCCACTGGAAGGCCGGCAGCAGCGGGAAGAAGGCGTCGCCCTCGACCTGGGCGTGGACTTCGGTGGCCAGCACGCGCTGCGCCAGCGGCAGGGCCTGCGCGTAGATCTGGGCGCCGCCGATGACGTAGGCCTGCGCCGCGTCGCCGCAGGCTTCGATGGCGGCCTGCAGCGTGGCGACCACGATGGCGCCCTCGGCGCGCAGGTCGGGATTGCGGCTGATCACGATGTTGCTGCGGCCGGGCAGGGGGCGGCCCAGCGAGTCCCAGGTCTTGCGGCCCATGATGATGGGGTGGCCCAGGGTGCTGCGCTTGAAGTGCGCCAGGTCGCCCGGCAGTTTCCAGGGCAGGGCGTTGTCGCGGCCGATGGCGCGATTGGTGGAATAGGCGACGATCAGGGTGAGGCTGGCGGACATGGGAAGACGGGTTCGGATGGATGCCCTAGCGTAGCAAATTCCACTAGTCGGCGGCGTGCTCCAGGAAATCCTCGGCCGGCATGGGCTTGCCCAGCAGAAAGCCTTGCAGCGAATCGCAGCCCAGCCCGGTCAGGAAGTTCTGCTGCGCGGCCGTTTCCACGCCCTCGGCCACGATGCGCAGGTTGAGCTGCTGGGCCAGGGCGACGATGGCCGACACGATGGCCGCGTCCTCGTCGTCGTTCTCCAGCTGGTTGACGAAGCCGCGGTCGATCTTCAGTTCGGTCGCCGGCAGGCGCTTCAGGTAGAGCAGGCTGGAATAGCCCGTGCCGAAATCGTCGATGGAAATCGCCACGCCCAGCGCCGACAGGCGTTTGAGCACGGCCAGGCTGGCCTCGGCGTCGCGCATGGCGGTGGATTCGGTCACTTCCAGCGTCAGGCAGGCCGGCGGCACGCCGTGCCGCTGCAGGGCCGCGCGCACCGTCTCGACCAGGCCGGCATGGGCGAACTGCAGGGCCGAGATGTTGACGGCGATGCTCCAGTGGCGTTGGCCGGCGTCGATCCAGGCGCGCATCTGGCGGCAGGCCTCGTCGATGACCCATTCGCCGATGGGCAGGATCAGGCCGGTCTTTTCCGCGATGGGGATGAACTGGTCCGGACCGACCAGCCCGCGCGTGGGGTGGTTCCAGCGCAGCAGCGCCTCGGCGCCGACCAGCGGACCGGACGGGGCCTGGTACTTGGGCTGGTAGTGCAGCACGAACTGGTTGCGCTCCAGGGCCATGCGCAGGTCGTGCAGCAGTTCGATCTGCTGGTGGGCGTCGGCGTTCATGGACGGCTCGAAGAAGCTGTAGCCGGTGCCGCCCAGGCGCTTGGCGTGGTACATCGCGGCGTCGGCGTTGGTCAGGAGCGCGTGGATGTCCTCGCCGTCGTTCGGATAGATGGCGATGCCGACGCTGGAGGTCACCAGCACTTCGTGCCCGTAGACCGTGACCGGGCGCGCGATGGCGTCGATCAGGCGGTCGGCCACGTTGGCGGCGTCGGTGGGTTCGACCACTTCGCTGAGCACGATGAATTCATCGCCGCCCAGCCGCGCCACGGTGTCCTGCGTGCGCAGCGTCTGGCGGATGCGCTGGGCCAGGTCGATCAGCAGCGCGTCGCCCGTGTGGTGGCCATAGGCGTCGTTGACCGCCTTGAAGCCGTCCAGGTCGAAGAACAGCACCGCGAAATAGCCCTTGCGCCGGCTGGCGCTTTCCATGGCCTGCTCCAGCCGGTCTTCCAGCAGGATGCGGTTGGGCAGCTTGGTCAGCGTGTCGTGCAGCGCCAGCTGCACCAGTTCCTCGTTGGCCTCGGCCAGCGACGAGGCCAGCGCCGAGGTGCGCTCTTCCATCCGGTTGTCCAGCACCGCGACCAGCAGCGCGATGACCAGCACGCTCAGGGTCACCGCGGTCACGGCGATGGCCAGCCAGCCGGCCGAGATGCCGCTGTTGGCGGCCATGCAGATGCTGCCTTCGGGAAAACCGGCGGCGGCCATGCCGGTGTAGTGCATGCCCACGATGGCGATGCCCATGACCACGGCCGCCAGCGGGCGCGACCACAGCATCCGCGGCCCGCCGTGGCGCAGCCGGTACGTGATCCACAGCGCGGCGCCGGAGGCGCCCACCGCGATCAGGATGGACAGCGCGAACCATTTCGCGTCGTAGATAATGCCCGGCGTCATGCGCATCGCGGCCATGCCGAGGTAGTGCATCGCCGCGATGCCGGCGCCCATCAGCAGCGCGCCGGCCGCCAGCCGGCGGCCGGGCAGCTCGTCGCGGCTGACGGTGCGCAGCGCGAACGCCGAGCAGCCGATCGCGATGGCCAGCGACAGCAGCGTCAGCGGCAGGTCGTAGCCCATCGGGATCGGCAGGCTGAACGCCAGCATGCCGATGAAATGCATGGACCAGATACCCACGCCCATCGCGAAGGCCCCGCCCGCCAGCCAGTAGCGGGCCGCCGGCTGGCCGCAGGCGGCCCGCACCCGGTTGGCCATTCCCAACGCCGTATACGAAGCCAGGATGGCGACTCCCAGGGATACGAGGACGAGCGAAGGGTTATACGTTCCAACGAGCATGTGTGGGTCCTGTCCTTAGCGCATACAGCGGCCGCGCGGGCTTCAACTCAAATCAATTGGTAGTCAATGGTTGCAATTCGATCGCAGGCTGGCCCTGGCTGCCGTTCGGGCGCTGCGCGTGTTCTCAGGTCGGGATAGGGAAGACGGCCGGGCCAGGCCGGCGGCAGGCGCCGCCGGGCGGCGGGTCAGGGTTGGTCAGGGTTGGACGCGCAAGGGCGCTGGCGCGCGTCCATGGCCAAGGGTTGGGTTATACCGAAATCGCGCTGCCAGATGCTCACCAATCCTCACCGGCACCCGGCGCGGCGACGGGCTACACGGCCATGGCCGCGGTCAGGGGAGCATGGTGGCGGTAGCCGGCCAGGGAAAAGTCGCCCGGCTCCACTTTTTCCAGCCATTCGGGTTCGTAGCGCCCGGTGACCGCGAAGTCGGGGATGCGGTCCGACAGCACCAGCCGCGGCGCTTCGTAAGGCTCGCGCGTGAGCTGCTCGCGCAGCATGGGCAGGTGGTTTTCGTAGATGTGGGCGTCGCCGATGAAGTACGAGAACCAGCGCGGCGTGTAGCCGGTCAGCCGGCCGACCAGATGCAGCAGGGCCGCGCCTTCGGTCAGGTTGAACGGCGTGCCCAGGCCGACGTCGTTGGACCGGATGTACAGGCACAGCGAGATCTCGCGGGTGGTCGCGTTCGGCAGGAACTGGTAGAGCAGGTGGCAGGGCGGCAGCGCCATTTCCTCGATCTGCGCCCAGTTCCAGCCGTGGAACAGGATGCGGCGGTCGCCCGGGCGCTCGTGGATGGTGTCCAGGCATTGCCGCAGCTGGTCCACCGCCTTGTACAGCAGCACCTTGGGCCGGCCGTCCTCGTTCAGGTCGGCCACCTTGGCGTAGCCGCGCGCCAGCGCGTCGGCGATCTGGCTGTCCCGGGCTGCGTCCAGCACCTTGTAGGCGGGCCACTGGCGCCATTGCACGCCGTACACCGGGCCCAGGTCGTCGGGACCTTCGCGGTACGGGTTGGCCAGCCACTGGCTGTTTTCGTTGGCGTTCTGGTCCCAGACCTTGCAGCCCAGCTCGCGGAATTCGGCGGCGCTGCGCGAGGCGCGCAGGAAGCCCACCATTTCGCCGATGGCGGACTTGAACGCCAGTTTCTTGGTGGTGACCGCCGGAAAGCCCTGCTGCAGGTCGAAGCGCAGCGCGGCGCCCGGCATGCTGAGCGTGCGGATTCCGGTGCGGTTTTCCTGCCACGCGCCGGTGTCCAGGATGGTTTGAACGAGGTCCAGGTATTGTTTCATGGCGGGACGCAGACTGGCCGCCGCGATCGGATCGCGGCGGCGCGGATGAAGATGGGCAATATCGGGATTACACCACGGGGGCGTGGTTCAGGCGGCGGCGGGGGCTTCGTGGGTGTCGACGATGTCGACCGAGAAGGTCAGGGCGGCCGTTTTTTCCAGCATGGCCGAGGCCGAGCAGTATTTCTCGTGCGACAGCTGCACCGCGCGCTCGACGGCCGCGCGCGGCAGGTTGCGGCCGGTGACCGTGAAGGCGAAGTGGATGCGCGTGAACACCTTGGGATCGGCGTCGGCGCGCTCGGCCTGCAGCTTGACGCTGCAGCCGGTGACGGCATGACGGCCGCGCTTGAGGATCAGCACCACGTCGTAGGCGGTGCAGCCGCCGGTGCCGGCCAGCAGCATTTCCATCGGGCGGGGCGCCAGGTTGTGGCCGCCGCCGTCCACCGCGCCGTCCATCACGGCCACGTGGCCGCTGCCGGTGCTGGCGGTAAAGAGCATGCCGTTGGGGCCGCCCCAGTCGATCGTGCATTCCATGTTGTCGAGTCCTTGAGCTTGAGCGCAGTCAATGGTCGATGATACCTGTTGCGTACAATTTGAGGCATGAGAGCCCCGCCCCGCATCAGGGGCAGGGGCGCCTGCCTTGCCTAGGAGTCGCCTATGTCCACCGCCCTGTCCAGAACCGGCCCTGCCTTCCTGCGCCGCACCAACCCGCTGGACGCCTTCCTGGCCGAAGCCGACCGCGCGCTGCGGGTGCTGAGCGGCAGCGCCACCGCCGGGCGGTCCTATCCCGCCACCGCCGAGGAAGCGCCGCAGGCCCTGTCGGCCCAGGAAAAACGCCATGCGGCCGGGCTGATGCGGGTGAACCACGTGGGCGAGGTGTGCGCCCAGGCGCTGTACCGCGGCCAGGCCTCGGTGTGCCGCGAACCGGCGCCGCGCGAGCTACTGCTCAACGCCGCCGCCGAGGAGGTGGACCACCTGGTCTGGTGCAACCAGCGCCTGACCGAGCTGGGCAGCCGTCCCAGCCTGCTCAATCCGTTCTGGTACGCCGGCTCGTTCGCGCTCGGCGTGCTGGCCAGCTATGCCGGCGTGCCGCGCAACCTGGGTTTCATGGCCGAGACCGAGAAACAGGTCGAGGCGCATCTCGACGGCCATCTGCGCACCTTGCCGGTGCAGGACGAGCGCTCGCGCCAGATTGTCCAGAAGATGAAGGACGACGAGGCGCAGCACCGCGCCAGCGCCGAACAGGCCGGGGGCGTGCCCCTGCCGCTGCCCGCGCGGGCCGCCATGAAAGCCATGTCCAAGGTGATGACCAGCACGGCCTACTGGATCTGAAGCGAGGGCGCTTCGGCGCCTGCTGCGAAATGTTGCGATGCGCAAAAAAGCAATAAAGCAGTGCGCGACGCACTATTCCGGTGCAAAAGCTAGGGCGGGATTACCCGATGCGATCTAGGGTTAATCCGAAACGGGTTTACCCATTCAGCAAAAACCCTTTTTCCGGTAAGATCATTGTCTGGCGCGCCTTTCCAGGGGGAGGGCCGAGGCCATGAGGCAAAAACGCAACGAAAAAAAGATTCGTGGCGGCAGATCAAAAAAAATCTTGCATCGCACAAAAAGCTTCGGTACTATTCATACATCGGATGTTGAAACGCAGTCGGCGCGGTGCAAAACCCCGACAGCGCAGCGAGCGGAAAGCCAGCTCCCAACATGCCAAGGTTGTCTCCTCCACCCTCCTCCTTTGGTGGATTTAGCCCGAGATCTCACGATCTCGGGCTTTTTTTTGCCTGCGCAAGCTCCGTCCCCAGTTTATTCACCCAACCGCCGGGGCTTCGCGTTTTCCCTTGGATATTTCGGGTACACGCGGGCGGAAAGTTCTACAATCATCTGCATGAAATCCGTATTTCCGCGCGTCCGGGCGCTGGGCGTTACGTTCTGTGCCGGGGAATTGCACTTCCTTATTCCTCCCATATATGGGCGTTACACCTGCCTCCGATAATGGCGGGCCTGTCTCGATAGACCAACCAAAGGTGATGCTTTGACCTGGCTGTACATTTGCGTGGTCGCATTCATGGTGGGGGGACTCATCGTGGCGTCGGAGCGCTGGCATGGCGCTTTTACTGGCGACAGCGACCTCAACAAGCCTCAGGCCAACCATTCGCGGGCCACGCCCCGCGTGGGCGGCCTTGCGGTGCTGGCCGGCACGCTGGCCGGACTGCTGGTGCTCGGCCCCAGCAACATGACGCTGACCTGGCTGTGGCCCGCGCTGTTCGTCGCGGCGCTGCCGGTGTTCGTGGCCGGGCTGCTCGAGGACATCACCAAGGACATCGGCGCCAGCAAGCGCCTGCTGGCCGCGTTTCTGTCGGCCGCGATCGCGTGGTGGCTGCTGGGCGGCGTCAGCCGCGTGGGCATGGCCCCGGTGGATTACGTGCTCTCGTTCTGGCCGGTGTCGCTGCTGTTCACCATGTTCGCGGTGGGCGGCTGTACCCATGCGCTGAATATCGTCGACGGCATGAACGGCCTGGCCGGCATGGTCGCCACGCTGATGGCGGTTTCCATCAGCCTGGTGGCGCTGCAGGTCGGCGACGTGCCCATCTTCCTGGTGGCCGCGGCCCTGGCTTCGGCCACGCTGGGCTTCCTGGTCTGGAATTTCCCGTTCGGGCGCGTGTTCCTGGGCGACGGCGGCGCGTACTTCCTGGGCTTCATGCTGGCCGAGCTGGCCGTGCTGCTGGTGGTGCGCAACCCGTCGGTGTCGCCGTTCTACGCCCTGGCCGTGCTGTTCTACCCCGTATTCGAAACCGGCTTCTCGATCTGGCGCCGCCGCTTCAAGCGCGGCGTGCCGGTGGACCAGCCGGACGCGCTGCACCTGCACCAGCTGGTGTTCCGCCGCCTGGTCCGCGTGACGTTCAGCCGCGGCCGCCGCCATGCCGTGCCGGCGCTGTGCAACGCGCTGGCGTCGCCCTACATGTGGGTGCTGGCCCTGATCGGCCTGGTGCCGGCCACCATCTGGTGGGACAACGCCTGGGCGCTCGGCGCCAGTCTGGTGGTGTTCGCCAGCGTCTATATCTGGCTCTACGCGCGCCTCGTGTCCTGGCGCCGCCCCGGCTGGCTGCTGCTGCCGTCGGTCCTGCGGACCACCGATTAGCGTGGAGCGCCCCGGCGGCGGCCGCCGCCGGGCCAGGTTTATCTATCACCCGACCATATTTAAGATGCCGTAATCGTTCTACGGTGAAGGGAGAGTTATGTTGCAAATCCAGGATGTGAAGCTCGCGGTCGTCGGCCTGGGCTATGTGGGCCTGCCGCTGGCGGTGGAGTTCGGCAAGAAGCGCCCGGTCATCGGCTTCGATATCAACGCGCGCCGCATCGACGCGCTGAAGGCCGGCCACGACCATACGCTGGAAGTCAGCGACGCCGAACTGGCCGAAGCGGCCCAGCTGAGCTATACCGCCGACCGCGCGGAACTGGGCAAGGCCAACGTGTTCATCGTGACCGTGCCGACTCCCATCGACGAATACAAGCAGCCCGACCTGACGCCGCTGGTCAAGGCCAGCGAGACCATCGGCGCGGTGCTCAAGCGCGGCGACATCGTCATCTACGAATCCACCGTCTATCCGGGCGCCACCGAAGAAGACTGCGTGCCGGTGCTGGAGCGCGTCTCGGGCCTGAAGTTCAACGTCGATTTCTACGCGGGCTACAGCCCCGAGCGCATCAACCCGGGCGACAAGGAACACCGCGTCAACACGATCAAGAAGGTCACCTCCGGCTCCACGCCCGAAGTGGCCGAGCTGGTCGACCAGCTGTACCGCGAGATCATCACCGCCGGCACGCACAAGGCTTCCAGCATCCGCGTGGCCGAGGCCGCCAAGGTCATCGAGAACACGCAGCGGGACGTGAACATCGCGCTGATCAACGAGCTGGCCCTGATCTTCAACAAGATGGGCATCGACACTGAGGCCGTGCTGCAGGCCGCCGGCACCAAGTGGAACTTCCTGCCGTTCCGTCCGGGCCTGGTGGGCGGCCACTGCATCGGCGTGGACCCGTACTACCTGACCCACAAGGCGCAGTCCATCGGCTACCACCCCGAGATCATCCTGGCGGGCCGCCGCCTGAACGACTCGATGGGCAGCTATGTGGTGTCGCAGCTGGTCAAGGCCATGACCAAGCGCCGCATCCACGTGCAGGGCGCGCGCGTGCTGGTGATGGGCCTGGCCTTCAAGGAAAACTGCCCCGACCTGCGCAACACCCGCGTGGTCGACATCGTCAAGGAACTGGGCGACTACAACGTGGACGTGGACGTCTACGATCCCTGGGTCGACCCCGAAGAGGCGGTGCACGAATATGGCCTGACGCCGGTGGCGCAGCCCGAGCAAGGCAAGTACGACGCCGTGATCCTGGCGGTGGCGCACAACCAGTTCAAGGCGCTGGGCGCCGAGGGCATCCGCAAGCTGGGCAAGCCGCAGCACATCCTGTACGACCTGAAGTACGTGCTGTCGCCCGCCGACTCCGACCTGCGTCTCTGAGGATTGCCCATGACCACCCGTTTCGACACCATCAAGCAAGAACTGGCGGCCGCGCCGCGCAAGTGGCTGGTGACCGGCTGCGCCGGCTTCATCGGCTCGAACCTGCTGGAAACCCTGCTGAAGCTGGACCAGACCGTGACCGGCCTGGACAACTTCGCCACCGGCCACCAGCGCAACCTGGACGAGGTGCGCGCCTCGGTCAGCCCCGAGCAATGGGCGCGCTTCACCTTCATCGAAGGCGACATCCGCGACCTGGAAGCCTGCCGCCGCGCCGCGCAGGGCGTGGACTTCGTGCTGCACCAGGCGGCGCTGGGCTCGGTGCCGCGCTCGCTGAAGGACCCGATCACCACCAACGAGGTGAACATCGGCGGCTTCCTGAACATGCTGGTCGCGGCGCGCGACGCCGAGGTCAAGTCCTTCGTGTACGCGGCCTCCAGCTCCACCTACGGCGACCATCCCGCGCTGCCCAAGGTCGAGGAGAACATCGGCAATCCGCTGTCGCCGTACGCCGTGACCAAGTACGTCAACGAGCTGTACGCCGACGTGTTCGCCCGTTCCTACGGCTTCGAGAGCGTGGGCCTGCGCTACTTCAACGTGTTCGGCAAGCGCCAGGACCCGGACGGCGCCTACGCCGCGGTGATCCCCAAGTGGACCGCCGCCATGATCAAGGGCGACGACGTCACCATCAACGGCGACGGCGAGACCAGCCGCGACTTCTGCTTCGTGGACAACGCGGTGCAGGCCAACATCCTGGCTGCGATGGCGCCGGCCGAAGGCCGCAACCAGGTCTACAACGTGGCCGTCAGCGGCCGCAGCACCCTGAACCAGCTGTTCGGCTTCCTGGCGCAGGCGCTGGGCAAGCAGGGCGTGGACTACGCCAAGCAGCCGGTGTATGCGGATTTCCGCGCCGGCGACGTGCGCCATTCGCAGGCCGACGTCAGCAAGGCCGGCCGCCTGCTGGGCTACGCGCCCACCCACACGGTGCTGCAGGGCCTGGAAGTGGCCATGCCCTGGTACACGCAATTCCTGCGTTGATTTGAAAGCACTAGCCAGAAAACTCGGCAACATCCACCCGGACCACCTGCGCATATTCAAGGGCGCGTTCCGGGTGGCGGTGTTTCTGCTGTTGGGCAAGGCCGCCGGCGCCGTCAAGGAGATGGCGGTGGCGTACCGCTACGGCGTCAGCGACGCCGTGGACGCCTATCAATTCACCATGACGATGGCCACCTGGTTGCCCGTGACCATCGTGGGCGTGCTGTCGGTGGTGCTGATCCCGGTGCTGGTGCGGCTGCGCCGCGCCGAGGAAACCGAAAGACGCCTGTTCATCGGCGAGCTGCAAGGCTGGGTCGCCGCGGCCGGCGTGGCGCTGGCGCTGCTGACCTGGTTCGCCTGGCCGCAGGTGCTGGGCATGCTGGGCCAGGGCCTGTCGGCCCAGGTCCGCGAGATGACCGGCGAGCTGCTGGCGGCCTTCGCCCCGGTGGCGGCGCTGCTGCTCGTCGCCGGCATCAGCGCCGCCCGTCTGCGCGCGCAGGAGCGCCACGTCAACACTTTGCTCGACAGCGTGCCTGCCGTGGCCACCCTGGCCTGGGTCATGCTGGCGGCCAGCGCCGACGGCGTGGGGCCGCTGCTGTGGGGCACGCTGGTGGGCTACGCCATCCAGACCGTCTGGCTGGCCTGGCTGGCCGCGCGCGCCGACGGCGGCTTCTGGGGCGCGCCGCGCCTGTCGCTGCGTTCGCCGCACTGGCCGGAGCTGATGAGCGCGGCCGGCGTGATGCTGATCGGCCAGGTGGCCATGAGCTTCGTCGGCCCGCTGGACCAGTACGCCGCCGCCAACCTCGGCGCCAACGCCAACGCCACGCTGGGCTACGCCAGCCGGCTGCTGTCGCTGCTCCTGGGCATAGGCGCGGTATCGGTGGGACGCGCGGCGCTGCCCGTGCTGGCCGACGTGCAGGCGCGCGGCGATACCGGCCGCGCGCGCGTCATGGCCCTGAAATGGTCCGTGCTGATGGTGGCCGCCGGCGGCGGCGCGGTAGTGCTGGGCTGGGTGCTGGCGCCGTGGGGCGTGTCGGTGCTGTTCGAGCGCGGCGCCTTCACGGCCGAGAACACCCAGGCCGTGGCGCACGTGCTGCGCTGGGGGCTCCTGCAGCTGCCGTTCTATTTCGGCGTGCTGATCCTGGTGCAGTTGCTGGCCAGCCAGAACCGCTACCGCATCATGTCGGCCATCGCCGTGGGCAATTTCCTGCTGAAGGCGGCGCTGAATCCGTTGCTGGCGGCCCGCATGGGCGCGGCCGGCATCATGCTGGCCACCAGCCTCATGTACCTGCTGTCCTTCGCCTGCTACCTGCTGGTGGCGCTGCGCAAGGCCGAAACCAAGGAGGCCGATTGAATGTCCGAGACTGATTCCGGCCGGTCCCTGCGTGTCCTGCTGTTCATCCATTCGCTGGGCGGCGGCGGGGCCGAGCGGGTCGCCGCCGACCTGAGCGCGCACTGGGCCGAGATGGGCCGCGAGGTCATGGTGGTGACCCAGGCCGGCGCCGCGGGCGACGTCTATGCGCTGCATCCCAAGGTGCGCCGCGAGGTGCTGGACACCGCGGGCGAGGGCGGCGGACTGCGTGGGATCTGGAGCAACGTGCAGCGCGTGCGCGCGCTGCGCCGCGTGGTCCGGTCGTTTCGGCCCGACATCGTGCTGGGCATGATGACCACGGCCTCGGTGCTGTCGGTGCTGGCCTGCGCCGGCCTGTCGTGCCGGGTGATCGCGACCGAGCACACGCATCCGCCGTCGCAGACCCTGTCGGGCTTCTGGCAGCGCCTGCGGCGCCTGACCTATCCGCGCGCCGCGCGCGTGGTGGCGCTGACCCGCGGCACCGCGGACTGGCTGGACAGGTATGTGCCGGGCTGCCGGCTGGCCGTCATCCCCAATCCGGTGCATTTCCCGCTGCCGCGCGCGGAACCCGTGCTGGCGCCGGTTGCCGGCGCGGGCCGCAAGCGCCTGCTGGCCGTGGGCCGGCTGCATGCCGACAAGGGTTTCGACCTGCTGATCCAGGCCTATGCCCGGCTGGCGTCCTCGCATCCCGGATGGGATCTGGTTATCCTGGGCGAGGGCGACGAGCGGCGCGCGCTGGAGGCGCAGGTGCGCGAAGCCGGATTGCAGGAGCGCGTCTTCATGCCGGGACGCGCGGGCAATGTGGGCGACTGGTACGAAAGTGCCGACCTGTACGTGCTGACCTCGCGCTTCGAGGGCCTGTCCAACACCCTGCTCGAATCCATGGCCAGCGGCCTGGCCGCCGTCGCCTTCGATTGCGACACCGGCCCGCGCGAAATCGTGCGCGACGGGGTGGACGGCGTGCTGGTGCGGCCCAACGGCGACGTGCCCGCGCTGGTGGCGGCGCTGGATGCGCTCATGCGCGACGACGCCGGGCGCGCCCGCATGGCGCAGGCGGCGATCGACGTGCGCGAGCGGTTTTCGGCCGCGCGCGTGCTGCAGAAATGGCAAGAACTTTTTGACGGCGTGCGCGCGCCGGGCCGCTAGGGTCCGGGCGCGTCATGCCGTTGCTACGGTGACCACGAGAACAACATCATGTGTGGAATAGTCGGTATCTGGGGCCCCATCGGGAACAAGGCGCAAGTGCTGGCGGAAAGCTGCCGCCGCATCCGCCACCGCGGGCCCGACAGCAATGGCTTCTGGGAAGATCCCGAGGCCGAGCTGGCGCTGGCGCACGTGCGCCTGGCGATCCTGGACCTGACCGAAGCGGGCCACCAGCCCATGACCTCGGCCTGCGGCCGCTACGTCATGGTGTTCAACGGCGAGATCTACAACCACCTGGACATCCGCAAGCAGCTGGAGCAATCGGCGCTGGCGCCGTCCTGGCGCGGCCATTCCGACACCGAGACCCTGCTGGCGGGCTTCACCGCGCTGGGCATCGAGGCCACCTTGCAGGCCGCGGTGGGCATGTTCGCCATCGCGCTGTGGGACCGCGCCTCGCGCAAGCTGGTGCTGGCGCGCGACCGCATGGGCGAAAAGCCCCTGTACTACGGCTATTCGGGCGCGGAACTGGTGTTCGCCTCCGAACTCAAGGGCCTGATGCCGATCCCCGGCTTCGGCGGCGAACTGAACCGCAATGCCCTGGCCTCGTTCATGCGCCACAACTACATCCCGGCGCCGCAATCGATCTTCCAGGGCATCGCCAAGCTGCCGCCGGGCACCTGGGTCGAATTCACCGCCGACGACACCCGCAGCCGCCGCATGCCGCAGCCGCGCGTGTACTGGTCGGCGCGCGAGGCGGCCGACGTCGCCGCGCAGTCGCCGCTGTCGTTCGACAACGACGCGCAGGCCGCGCAGGCGCTCGAAGGCGTGCTGTCCAAGGCGGTGGGCGGCCAGATGCTGGCCGACGTGAGCCTGGGCGCGTTCCTGTCGGGCGGCATCGATTCGTCCACCATCGTCGCGCTGATGCAGGCGCAGAGTTCGCAGCCGGTGCGCACCTTCGCCATCGGCTTTCATGAGAAAGGCTACGACGAGGCGCAGCACGCCAAGGCCGTGGCCGCGCACCTCGGCACCGACCACACCGAGCTGTACGTGACGGCGGAGGACGCGCTGGCCGTGGTGCCCACGCTGGCCGACATGTACGACGAACCGTTCGCGGATTCCTCGCAGATCCCGACGTCGCTGGTCACGCGCATGGCGCGCCAGCACGTCACGGTGGCGCTGTCGGGCGACGGCGGCGACGAGCTGTTCGGCGGCTATTCGCGTTATTTCCGCGTGAACAACTGGTGGCAGAAGTGCGAGCGCGTGCCCGCGGTGCTGCGCAAGCCCGCCGGCGCGCTGCTGAGCGCCTCGGCGCTGCTGCCCGGGCGCGGCGCCTGGCGCGGCAAGGTCGGCAAGCTGGGCGAGTTGCTGCGCGCCGACACGCGCGGCGAGTTCTACCGCCATTTCGTTTCGTACTGGGCCGACCCGTCCAGCGTGGTCAAGGGCGGCGTGGAGCCGGTGTCGGAATTCGCGCGCGCCATGCAGGGCTCGACCTTCGAATCCATGATGAAGCTGGACACGGTCACCTACCTGCCCGATGACATCCTGGTCAAGGTGGACCGCGCCGCGATGGCCGTCAGCCTGGAGACGCGCGTGCCGCTGATCGACCATCGCGTCTACGAATTCGCCTGGAGCCTGCCGCACCGCTACAAGGTGCGCGGCGCCACCGGCAAATGGCTGCTGCGCCAGGTCCTGTACCGCCACGTTCCGCAGGCGCTGGTCGACCGGCCCAAGCGCGGCTTCGCCGTGCCGCTGGCCGCGTGGCTGCGCGGCCCCTTGCGCGAATGGGCCGATACGCTGCTGGACCCGGCGCGCCTGCGCCAGGAAGGCTGGTTCGAGCCCGAGCCCATTCTGCGCAAGTGGCGCGAACACACCTCGGGCCATCGCAACTGGGACAGCCATCTGTGGGGCGTGCTGATGATGCAGGCCTGGCTGGACCGCTATCGCAACGGCAGGAACCAGGGAGGATCGGTTGGGAGTCTTTGACGCATGAAAATACTGATGCTGGTCAGTTCCATGCACGCCGGCGGCGCCGAGCGCGTCGCCGCGACGCTGGTCAACGCCTGGGCCGAGCGGGGCGACAGCGTCACGCTGACGCCGACCTTCTCCTCCAAGGGCAGCTGCTTCTATCCGCTGTCGGACAAGGTGAAACTGGCCTGGCTGGCGGACCTGGCGGGCACCCGCGCCGGGGGCGCCAAGGCCGCGTTCGCGCGCCTGCTGGCGCTGCGCCGGCATATCCGCGACACCCGGCCGGACGTCGTGGTTTCATTCCTGACCAACGTCAACGTGGCCGCCATTCTGGCCACGCGCGGCCTGGGCGTGCCGCTCATCGTCTGCGAGCGCACCAATCCCGTGGCCGAAACCACCACCGGCAAGGTGTGGCGCAGGCTGCGCCGCCTGCTGTATCCGCGCGCCGACATGGTGACGGTGCAGGCCGAAGACACCGCGGGTCCGTTCGCGCGCCAGGTGCCCGGCATCAAGCGCCTGGCGGTCATTCCCAATCCCTTGCCCGCGCCGCTGCTGGACGCGCCGCTGGTGCGCCAGCGCGACGCCGGCCCGCGCGAACTGCTGGCGATGGGACGGCTGGTGAGCGACAAGCAGTTCGACCTGCTGATCGACGTCTATGCGCAGCTGGCGCCCGATTTCCCGGACTGGAACCTGCGCATCTGGGGAGAGGGGCCGGAGCGCGGCGCCCTGGAAGAACGCGTCGCCCGCCTGGGCCTGCAGTCGCGCGTCAGCCTGCCCGGCCGCACCGAGGCGCCGTGGGAGGAACTGGCGCGCGGACAGGCCTTCGTGCTGAGTTCGCTGGTCGAGGGCTTTCCCAACGTGCTGCTGGAAGCCATGTCGCTGGGCCTGCCCTGCGTGGCGTTCGACTGCCCCAGCGGTCCGCGCGAAATGACGCGCGACGGCCAGGACGCGCTGCTGGTGCCGGCCGGCGACCGCGATGCGCTGCGTGAAGCGCTGCGCCGGATCATGAGCGATGCCGGGCTGCGCGAGCAGCTGGGCCTGCGCGCCTCGGCCGCGGTGCGCCAGCGCTACGCGCTCGCCAACGTGCTGGCGCATTGGGACGAGCTGTTCGACGCGGTCAGGGAGGGGCGATGAGCGCCCGCAAGCTGCGCGTCATGCACGTGATCACCGGCCTGGGGCAGGGCGGCGCGGAGTCCGTGCTGCTGCGCCTGGCCACCTATCCGGAGGCGGCGGTGGAGCACACCGTGGTCTCGCTCACCGATGAGGGCATATACGGCGAGCGCCTGCGCGCCGCCGGCGTGGCCGTGCATGCGCTGGGCATGAAGCGCGGGCGGGTCAGCCTAGGCGGTTTTCTCGCCCTGCGCGCGCTGATCGCGCGCACGCGTCCGGACGCGGTGCAGACCTGGATGTACCACGCCGACCTGATCGGCGGCCTGGCCGCGCGCCTGGCCGGCGTGCGCGCCATCGCCTGGGGCATCCGCAACTCGGGCGAGCACCTGGAGCGCAGCAGCCGCTCGGCGCGGCTGGTGCTGCGCGCCTGCGCGCTGCTGTCGGGCTGGGTGCCCCGGGCCATCGTGTGCGCTGCCCAGAAAGCGGCCGAGCGCCACGCCGACAAAGGCTACCGGCGCGACCGGCTGGTGGTCGTCTCCAACGGCTACGACCTGTCGCGCTATACGCCCGACGAGGCCGCGCGCGCCCGCGTGCGCGCGCAATGGGGGCTGGCCGACGACGCGCCGGTGATCGGCTGCGTGGCGCGCTGGGACCCGCTCAAGGATCACGCCAACCTGCTGCGCGCCATCGCCGCGCTGGTGCGCGACGGCCGCGACGGCGGCCTGCGCTGCGTGCTGATCGGCCGTGGCATGGCGGCCGACAACCCCGAGCTGGGCGCTTTGATAGACCGGCTCGGGCTGCGCGAGCGGCTGGTGCTGGCCGGCCCCAGCGACGACGTGCCCGCGGCCATGAACGGCCTGGACCTGCACGTGCTGTCGAGCTGCGCCGAAGGATTTCCCAACGTGGTCGCCGAGGCCATGGCCTGCGGCGTCTATTGCGTGGTGACCGACGTCGGCGACGCGGCCTATATCGTCGGCGACACCGGCGTGGTGGTGCCGCCCGAGCAGCCCGAGGCGCTGGCGCGCGGCATCGAGACCGCGCTGCGCGAGGTGGCCGCGCGCGGCCGCGAGCGCGCCGGCCAGCCGGCCCGCGCCCGGGTGCTGGAACGGTTCGATCTCGCCCGCATGGTGCAAAGCTACATCGCCGTATGGCGCCGCATTTCTGGAGTGCAAGAATGAGCGCGCCGCGCCGCCTGCTGTTCGTCGTCAACAATCCGGCCTTCTTCATGTCGCATCGCGTGCCGGTGGCGCTGGCGGCGCAGCGCGCCGGCTACGAGATCCACGTCGCCACCATGGACGGCCCGGCCGTGGCCGAGATCGAGGCGCTGGGTATGGCGCACCACGCCATTCCCATGACGCGCAGCGGCAAGCATCCCTTGCAGGAGCTGGGCACGCTGCTGGCGCTGGTGCGCCTGTTCCGGCGACTGCGTCCGGACATCGTGCACCTGGTCACCATCAAGCCGGTGCTCTACGGCGGCATCGCCGCGCGCCTGACCCGCGTGCCGGGCATGGTCGCGGCGATCTCGGGGCTGGGCTTCGTGTTCCTGTCCAATTCGCTCAAGATGCGGCTGGTGCGCGCCGTGGTGGCGCGCCTGTACCGGCTGGCGCTGGGCCATCCGAACAGCCGCGTGATCTTCCAGAACGCCAGCGACCGCGACCTGCTCAAGTCGCTGGGCGCGGTGCGCGACGGCCAGGTGGTGCTGATCCGCGGCGCGGGCGTGGACCTGCAGGCCTACCGCGCCGTGCCCGAGCCGCCGGCCCCGCCCGTGGTCGTGACGATGGTGGCGCGCCTGCTGCGCGACAAGGGCGTGCAGGAATTCGTGCAGGCGGCGCGGCTGCTGCGCGAGCGCGGCGTGCCGGTGACGATGCAGCTGGTGGGCGGCGTGGACGCCGGCAACCCGACTTCCGCCACCCCCGAAGAGGTGCAGGCCTGGGAGCGTGAAGGCTGCGTGCGCGCGCTGGGCGAACGCAGCGACGTGGCCGGGCTGTACGCGGCCTCGCACATCGCCGTGCTGCCCTCGTACCGCGAGGGGCTGCCCAAGTCCCTGCTGGAAGCCGCGGCCTGCGGGCGCGCGGTGGTGACCACCGACGTGCCGGGCTGCCGCGACGCCATCGAGCCGGGCGAGACCGGCGTGCTGGTGCCGGTGCGCGATGCCCGGGGGCTGGCCGACGCCATCGCCCGCCTGGCCGGCGACGCGGCGCTGCGCCAGTCCATGGGCGCGGCGGGCAGGGCGCTGGCCGAACGCGAATTCGATATCGAGCGGGTCGCCCGCATCCACGTCGGCATCTACGACGCGCTGGGCGGCTGAGGCCTTTGCCGCCTCAGTGGCGGCGCGCGATGGCGTCGATCCAGTAGCGGGTGGAAGGGTCCTGCTCGATCGCCTGCGGCGCGTCCAGCTCGTGCATGATGCCCTTGGCCAGGACCTTGCCGAACTCGACCCCCCACTGATCGAAGGGATTGATGCCCCAGATCACGCCCTGCGTGAACACCTTGTGCTCGTACAGGGCCAGCAGCGCGCCCAGCGTGTAGGCCTCCAGGCGCGGCAGCACGATGAGCGACGACGGGCGCCCGCCCGGATGCACGCGATGGCGCGCCAGGCGCCGCGCGCGCGCCGGGTCGCGCTCGGTCGCCGAGGTTTCGGCCAGCGCTTCCTCGTAGGTCTTGCCGCGCAGCAGCGCCGAGCGCTGCGCCAGGCAGTTGGCGATCAGCAGTTCGTGGTGCCGCGCATAGGCGTGGGCGGGCTGCTCGCACAGGATGAAATCGACCGGCGCGCCGGCGGTGTCCTGGTGCAGCCATTGGAAGAACGTGTGCTGGCAGTCGGTGCCCGGCATGCCCCACACGGCCGGGCCGGTGGGCACGCCGGCGGGGCTGCCGTCGGCGGTGGCGACCTTGCCCAGCGATTCCATTTCCAGCTGCTGGGCCCAGGGCACCAGGTGGTAGAGGCGCGAGTCGTACGGCGCGATCACCAGCGAGTCGTAGCCCAGCACGCTGCGATTGACCACGCCGGCCAACGCCAGCTGCACCGGCGCGTTTTCCTCGATGGGCGCGTTGCGGAAATGCTCGTCCATGGCGGCCGCGCCGGCCAGCAACTGTTCGAACACCTCGTTGCCCAGCGCCAGCGCTATCGGCAGGCCGATGGCCGACCACAGCGAATAGCGTCC
This sequence comes from Achromobacter sp. SX5, assembly GCF_056711425.1. Classification (NCBI taxonomy): domain Bacteria; kingdom Pseudomonadati; phylum Pseudomonadota; class Betaproteobacteria; order Burkholderiales; family Alcaligenaceae; genus Achromobacter; species Achromobacter sp. SX5. Next base: position 873,461 of record NZ_CM160041.1, read on the forward strand.
GCCCACCCAGTCCCAGATCTGGAAGATGTGGTCGGGCAGGATGCCGAGGTTGAGCGCGGCCTCGACGTTGGCAGTGATGGCCACGACCTGCCGGATGGGATCGGCCACGCCGGCGTCGCGCAGCCAGTTCATCGCCACTTCGGCGTTGGCCAGCGGTTCGGTGGTGGTGAACGACTTGGACGCGACGATGACCAGGGTGTCATGCGGGTCCAGGTGGCTCATGGCTTCGGCGACCGAATGCGAGTCCACGTTGGAGGCGAAGCGCACCTCGCGGCGCACCCCGCCGTGGCGCAAGGCCCGCGTCACCATGCGCGGGCCCCAGTCGCTGCCGCCTATGCCCAGGTGCAGCACACAGCCGTAGCGGTCGGCGGCGTCGGCCTTGCGCACGAATTCGCGCATGCGTTCGCGCTCGGCCAGCACGGCCTTGGCCACCATGGCCGGCGGCTCGGCGGCGCGCAGCGCGGTATGCCAGGCGGCGCGCTCTTCGGTCCAGTTGGCGTTGCCGCCGTCGAACAGGCGCGCGCGCGCGGCCTCGAAGCCCTGCTGCGCCAGCAGCGCGGCCTCGGCCTGCTGCAGCGCCGGCGAATAGGCCTGCGCGCTGAGGTCCAGGCGCAGCCCCGGGGCGCTGATCACCCGCAGCTGTTCCCCCCTTTTCGGGGCGGCACGGGTTGCGGCGATGAACTGTTGCCACGCAGGGCTGTGGGATAACGGCATAAGCAGTCTAGAAAGGCAGATGGGCTTGCGGCGCGAGCTTGCTCAATTCGCGGCGGAAGTCGGCTTGGATGCGTTGCAGCGCCTCGGCCGTCTGCGCTTCGAACCGCAGCACGACGACCGGCGTGGTGTTCGACGGACGCGCCAGGCCGAAACCGTCCGGATATTCGGCGCGCACGCCGTCGATGGTGATGACGCGCTTGGCGCCCGGGAACTGGCCCTGGTCCTGCAGCGCCTGGACCAGCGCGAAAGGCTGTCCTTCTTCCATTTCGAGCTTGAGCTCGGGCGTGGAGACGTCCTGGGGCAGGGCTTCCAGCATGGCGCAGGGATCGGCGGCGCGCGACACGATCTCCAGCAGGCGCGCACCGGTGTAGAGCCCGTCGTCGAAGCCGTACCAGCGTTCCTTGAAGAAGATGTGGCCGCTCATTTCGCCGGCCAGCGGCGCGCCGGTTTCGGCCAGCTTGGCCTTGACCAGCGAATGGCCGGTCTTCCACATGAGCGGCACGCCGCCGGCCGCCTCGACCGACAGGCCGACGTGGCGGCTGCACTTCACGTCGTAGATGATGGTGGCGCCGGGATTGCGTTCCAGCACGTCGCGCGCGAACAGCACCAGCTGGCGGTCGGGCCAGACGATCTGGCCGGACTTGGTGACCACGCCCAGGCGGTCGCCGTCGCCGTCGAAGGCCAGGCCCAGTTCGCAGTCGGTCTCGGCCACGCACTTGATCAGGTCCTGCAGGTTCTTGGGTTCGGCCGGGTCGGGGTGGTGGTTGGGGAAGTTGCCATCGACCTCGCAGAACAGCTCGGTGACCTCGCAGCCCAGCGCGCGGAACAGCGCCGGCGCGACCGCGCCGGCCACGCCGTTGCCGCAGTCGATGGCGATCTTCATGGGGCGGGCGAGCTTGACGCCCGAGGCCACGCGCGCGACGTAGGCGGCCACCAGGTCGAGCTGGCGGCGCGTGCCGGGGCGCGCGGCGGGCGCGGCCGCGCCGGCGTTCATGCTGGCCGCCAGCGCCTGCACGTCTTCGCCGTACAGGGCGCGTCCGCCCATCATCATCTTGAAGCCGTTGTACTTGGGCGGATTGTGGCTGCCGGTGATGGCCACGCCCGAGCCGGTCTGCATGACGTTGGCGGCGAAATACACCAGCGGCGTGGGCACCATGCCGATATCCAGCGTATCCACGCCGCCTTCCAGCATGCCTTCCTGCAGCGCCACCGACAGCATTTCGCTGCTCAGGCGGCCGTCGCGGCCGACGACCAGGGTCTGCACGCCTTGCTCGCGGGCACGCGCGGCCAGCGCCGCGCCCAGCGCGCGGGCGAAGCCGGCGTCGATCAGGTCCGGCACGGTGCCGCGGATGTCATAGGCCTTGAAGACGGCGGCGGGAAATTGCGTGTTGTTGCCCACGGCGATTCCTTTCATAGGGTTACAGCGCAAAGTCTCAATGGGTTAATGGTAAACCCGTATAGCAAGATGCGCTTGGCGACTGGCCAGGGCGAATTATCCCCCATTGGAGGTCGGCCTTCATCGGACGAATGCCGTAGGGCGTTTGCCCCCGGTTCGTCCGGGGCGGAAATTGCCGGACGCCCGAAGGTGATACGCTTGCTATGCAAGCAGAAAGACCGGGAGGGGCCATGGCTGCCAAAGTTTCTACTGTCATGTCATCGGGAGGCGCCAGCAGCCGGCGGGGCCCTCCCACGGATCAGGCCGGGCCGGCCCCCGGCCGCGAGCGCCGCCTCGACGTCCACGTCTACATCGCCGATTCGGGCGCCCTGGCCACGGGCCGCGCCTGGGAGCGCTGCGTCTGGCGCGAGGCCCGCGTCCTGATCGCCGAGTGCCCCGCGCCGCACCTGCCCGTATCGGTCGAGAACGCCTTGCGCGCGGTCGCCGCCGACGTGGCGCGCGACCGCGGCTGGCAGGGCATGGGCACGGTGGCTTTCGCGCTGGACGACCGCAGCGGCGTGTTCCGCGTGATCGACGCCGAAGCCCGGGCGCATGCCGGCGCGGCGGTCGCGGACTGCGAGCCGGTCGCCGCCCACGCGCTGGAAGTGCGCATCGACGGCTGCGTCGACCGGCGCCTTCCGTGCACGCGGCTGCTGGTCTGCGGGGCGACCCGCGGCGAGGCCCTGCGCCGCGCCTACCGCGCCCTGTCCGAGATGCCCGGCCCCGCGGGCGTGGACCGCGCCTTTCTGATGAACCGCATCGCCTCGCGCGCCTTCTGCTCCGGCCTCACGGGCACGCGGCTGGACCAGGCGGTAGGCTAGGTCGCGCGGCGCGTCAGCCCCTACAATAGTCCGCAGATTTCCGTATCCCGCGACCGGCGGACCGTGCCGGCGCATTCCATGGCGCATTCCATTCATGCGGCGCGTATGACTTTGCTGAGCGATCTACAGTCCCTGCTGGGCCCTGCCCACGTCCTGACCGGCGCCGACGCCGATTCCTACGTGCTGGACTGGCGCCGCCGCTACAAGGGCGCGGCGCTGGCGGTGATCCGCCCGGGCTCCACCGGGGAAGTGGCGGCGGCGGTGAAGCTGTGCGCCAGGCATGGCGTGCCGCTGGTGCCGCAGGGCGGCAATACCGGGCTGTGCGGCGGCGCCACGCCCGACGCCTCCGGCACGGCCATCGTCCTTTCCACCGCCCGCCTGACCGCCGTGCGCGCGCTGGACACCGACAACGACACCATCACCGTGGAGGCCGGCTGCGTGCTGCAGGCCGTGCAAGAGGCCGCGGCCGCGGCCGACCGGCTGTTTCCGCTGAGCCTGGCCGCCGAAGGCAGCTGCACCATCGGGGGCAATCTCGCCACCAACGCCGGCGGCACGCAGGTGCTGCGCTACGGCAACACGCGCGAGCTCACGCTGGGCCTGGAAGTCGTGACGCCGGACGGTGAGATCTGGAACGGCCTGCGCGGCCTGCGCAAGGACAACACCGGCTACGACCTGCGCGACCTGTACATCGGCAGCGAGGGCACGCTGGGCATCATCACCGCGGCCACGCTCAAGCTGTATCCCCGGCCGGTGGCCTCGTGCACCGCGCTGCTGACGCTGGACACCCTAGACGGCGCCGTGGAGCTGCTGTCGCGCGCCCGTGCCGGCTTCGGCGCCGCGCTGACCGGCTTCGAGCTCATGAGCGGCGCCTGCCTGCAGGCGGTGGTGCGCCTGTTCCCGCAGCAGCGCCTGCCGTTCGAGGGCGATTCCGCGGCCTCGCCGTGGTTCGCCCTGCTCGAACTGTCCGACAGCGAAAGCGAGGCGCATGCGCGCGAACGCTTCGAAGCGGTGCTGGGCGCGGCCATCGAGGACGGGCTGGTCAAGGACGCGGCCATCGCCGCCAACGTGGCGCAGAGCAGGGCGCTGTGGCACCTGCGCGAAAGCATTCCGCTGGCCGAGGCCGAACTGGGCAAGTCGGTCAAGCACGACGTGTCCATCCCCATCTCCGCCATCGCCGGCTTCGTGCACAAGACCAACGGCCTGCTGCAGGCGCGCTTTCCCGGCGTGCGCCACGTGGTCTTCGGCCACCTGGGCGACGGCAACCTGCACTACAACGTGGCTCATGCGCCGGGCCAGACCGAAGCCGAACTGCTGGCCCTGCAGGGCGAGATCTACGAGGTAGTGCACGACAGCGTGCACGCCCACCACGGTTCGATCAGCGCCGAGCACGGCGTGGGCCAGCTCAAGCGCGACGAGCTGCCCCGCTACAAGAGCCCGGTGGAGCTGGCCCTGATGCGCAGGATCAAGCAGGCGCTGGACCCGCGGGGCCTCATGAATCCAGGCAAGGTCCTGCAGGCCTAGAAGAGAACCCCGACCATGGCAGCCAGTCCCGCAGCGGGCGCGAATTGCAGAGTCCTGATCGTCGAGGACGACCCTGTCATCGCCGGCAATCTGTACACCTTCCTGGAAGCCCGAGGCTTTCTGCCGGACACGGCCTATTCCGGGCCGGCGGCGCTGCAGCGGCTGGCGGAACAGCGTTTCGACGCGCTGATCCTGGACATCGGCCTGCCCGGCATGGACGGCAACGCCGTGCTGCACACGCTGCGCAACGAGCGGCGCCTGGCCCTGCCGGTGCTGATGCTGACCGCGCGCGACAGCCTGGAAGACAAGCTGGCCGGCTTCTCGCACGGCGCCGACGATTACCTCACCAAGCCCTTCGCGCTGCTGGAGGTCGAGGCGCGCCTGCTTGCGCTGATCCAGCGCGCCCAGGGCTCGACCGTGGATTCGGTGCGCACCTTCGGCCCGCTGCAATACGACACCCGCAGCCGCGAGGTGTCGGTCCATGGCCAGCCGGTGCATCTGACGCGCAAGGCCGGCCTCATCATCGAAGCATTGCTGCGCGATCCGGGCAGGGTGGTCTCGCGCGAGGAACTGGAATCGGTGCTGTGGGGCAACGAGCCGCCGTCCTCCGACGCGCTGCGCAGCCAGGTGCACCTGCTGCGCCGGGCGCTGGCCGACGCGGGCTTCGACGGCATCGAGACCATACACGGCACCGGCTGGCGCCTGTCGCTGGACAACGGGGCGGCGCCATGACGCCGGCCGCCGGCGGCACCCTGACCCAGCGGGTGGTATGGGCGCTGACCGGCACGGTGGCGCTGTTCGTGACCGCGCTGGCGCTGCTGGCCTACCTGACCTTCGACCAGATGGAAGACGATCTGGTCAACGACATTCTCAACACCGAAATGGACCGGCTGGTCCAGCATGCGCGGGTCAGCGACGGCTTTCTGCCGCGCACGGGCGTGCGCGAGCTGGGCGGCGCCATGCGCGCCTGGATGAGCGTGGACGGCAACCGCCCCGAAGGCATTCCCGAGGAAATCCTGGCGCTGGACAGCGGCCTGCACCTGATCGAGCCCGGCCCCTACACCTGGCACGTCATGGTGGCCGACACCGGCCGCGGCAAGGTCTACCTGCTGTACGACGCCACCGACAACGAAGAGCGGGTCCACGACTTCGGCCTGATCGTGCTGGGGGTGGGCGCCATCTGCGTGGTGGGCGCCTATGCGCTGTCGCGGCGCGTGGCCGCGGTCGCGGTCAGCCCGCTGCTGGACCTGACCGACCGGCTGGCGACCTGGGCGCCGGGCGCGCCCGACATGGCCGTCACGCGCGACGACGAGGCCGGCCGCCTGATCGAGGCCTTCAACCGGGTGCAGAACCAGGTCGACCGCTCCATCGCCCGCGAGCGCGAATTCGCCGGCAACCTGAGCCACGAAGTGCGCACGCCGCTGGCCGCGATCCGCTCGGACAGCGAGCTGATGCTGCTGACCCAGACGCTGACCCCGGACCAGCGCGAGCGCCTGGCGCGCGTGGTGAACAACGTGGACGACGTCATCGTCAGCCTGGAAAGCGCCCGCGCGATGGCGCGCGACCAGCTGCGCGAGCCGGAGCCCGTGGACCTGGCCGCCTGCATGGAGGACGCCTGGCGCGGCTACGAGGCCCAGGCGGCGCAGGCCGGGCTGCGGTTCGACAACCGGATCGCGGCCGGGCACGTCCGCACGCTGGACCGCTACGCGCTGCTGACGGTGCTGCGCAACCTGGTGCGCAACGCGATGGAGCATGCCGCGCCGGCCACGCTGACCGCGCGCCTGGCCGGCGACGGCGGGCTGGAATTGGCCGACGACGGCAAGGGCATCGCCGCCGACGACCTGCCGTTCCTGTTCCGCCGCTACTACAGCGGCCGCATGCGGGATGCGGGCGGGGGCGCGGCCGAGGAGACGGCGCGCGGGCTGGGCCTGGCGATCGCCAAGCGCGTCTGTGACATGCAGGGCTGGTCGCTCGGCGTCGAGTCCGCCCGCGAGGGCCAGGCGCGCGGCACCCGCTTCATGTTGCGCTTCGAGGACACCGGCGAGGGCGAGGGGGCCGCGCAGCCCCGAATTTGACGAAATTTCGACTTTTGGCGGCTTACGCTTTTCGTTTGCCCGAAGCTCCTTCCGTCCTCGACCATGCCGCCCCTGACGTTGCCCGCGCTGCGCGCGCCGACGGCCGCCTCATACCTGTTTACCCACGTCATCGCCGTGACGCTGGCGCTGGCCGGCCTGGCCTGGTGGGCCAACGCCTCGGGGCTGGACCTGCGCATCGCCGCCGCGCTGTTCGATCCGGCGCTGGACGACTTCCCGCTGCGCGCCAACCGCTGGCTGGAACTGATCGGGCACCGCATGGTGCTGGCCCTGCCGATCGGCGTGGCGCTGGCCGCGGTGGCGGTCGCGGCGGCCAGCTACCGTATCCCCGCATGGCGGCGCTGGCGCGCGCCGGCGCTGGCCGTGGCCGCCACCTGCCTGGCGGGGCAGATGCTGGTGCAGGCGCTGAAGCACCACACCACGCTGCCGCGTCCCTACGACCTGGACACGCTGGGCGGCTACACCCCCTATCCGCAGCACTGGTGGACCTGGGCCCGCGCCAAGGCCGGCGGCGCGCTGCCCAGCGGCCATGCGGGCGCGGGCTATTCGATGCTGGTGCTGTATTTCGCCGGCTGGTCGCTGGGCCGGCCGGCCCTGCGCTGGTGGGGGCTGGCCGTCGGCATCGCCGCCGGGCTGGGGTTTTCCGCAGTGCGCATCCTGCAGGGCGCCCATTTCCTGAGCCAGACGCTCTGGTCGGCGGCGCTGCTGTGGCTGCTGGCGGCGCTGTTCTTCTATCCGCTGATCGTGGGCCGGCGCGGTGGCGGCCAGGCCTGACCCCGGTTGTCGTACAACCATTTCCCCGACCGTATAATCGACAGGCGCGGTTTTTTCAGCGCCTCGCGTTGTGCAACCGCTTCCGGATTCTTCTGATGAACGCTCCCGTCGAACCTCCCGTCCTGCCGCGGCGCCGCCCGCGCAACCTGGCCCAGGGCCTGGTCGAAAGCATCGGGCAGCGCATCCGCGGCGGCCAGATCCGGCCGGGCGACAAGCTGCCGACCGAAGCCGAAATCATGCGCGAATTCGGCGTCAGCCGCACCGTGGTGCGCGAAGCCCTGTCGCGGCTCCAGGCCTCGGGCCTGGTCGAGACCCATCATGGCGTGGGCACCTACGCGCTGGAGCCCAGCGGCGGCGGCGATTTCCGGGTGGACCCGGCCGACATCGCCACCGTGCGCGACGTGCTGGTGCTGCTGGAATTGCGCATCTGCCTGGAAAGCGAGGCCGCCAGCCTGGCCGCGCTGCGGCGCAGCGACGCCCAGCTGCAGGAGATGCGGCGCGCGCTCGATGCGTTCAAGGGCGCGCTCGACGGCGGCGGCGACACGGTCACGCCGGATTTCCAGTTCCACCTGCTGATCGCGCAGGCCACCGACAACCGCTACTTCGCCGACCTCATGTCCCACCTGGGGGCGGCCATCATCCCGCGCACCCGCATCAATTCGGCGAAATTCGCGCACGAGGACCGGGCCGCCTACCTGGCGCGGGTGAACCTCGAGCACGAGGACATCTACAACGCCGTCCTGCGCCAGGACGCCGAAGGCGCGCGCGCGGCCATGCGCACGCACCTGAGCAATAGCCGCGAACGGCTGCGGCGCGCGCAGTAGGGCGGCGCCAAACCGCGTTAATCTTGCCCGTCTTCTTTTTTCGACCACGAGGCCGCATGGTTCTGCTCGGCATATCAATCAAGTTCGTTTTCATCGGGCAGGCTCTCCAGGGCCGGGAGGCGGTTGCATGCGCCGCCTGACGCTACGTTTCATCATTGCCATCCTGGCGCTGCTGACGCTGTCGCGCCTGGGCCTGGCCTTCTGGATGTGGGACCGGGTGCAGGCCGCCGGCGGACTCGGCCCCCTGCTGCTGGGCGGCCTGCGCATCGACGTGTGCCTGATGTCCATGGTGATCGCGCTGCCCGCGGTGCTGTCGCCCTGGTTCGGGCACCGGCCGCTGGCCGCGCGCATCACGGCCTGGTGGTTCCGCGTCTGGTGGATGCTGTACGTGCTGCTGGAAGTCTCCACGCCGCAGTTCATCGCCGAATACGACACGCGGCCGAACCGGCTGTACTTCATCTACCTGCTCAACCCGAAGGAAGTCGGGTCCATGCTTTGGCAGGGCTACAAGGGCGTGCTGTTCACCGCGCTGGTGGTGCTGGTGCTGGCCGCGTGGATCGCGGTCAGGCTGTTCCCGACCCGCGCCCGCGATCCTTTCATGGCGTGGTGGAAGCGGCCGCTGGCTTCGTTCGTGATCCTGGCGCTGGTGTTCCTGGGCGCGCGCGGCACGCTGGAGCACCGGCCGATCAACCCCGCCAAGGTCGCGTTCAGCTCCGACGCGATGGTCAACGCGCTGGCGCTGAATTCGCTTTACAGCGTGTTCGACGCCGCCTACCGCATGCGCGACGAACGCTCGTCGGCCGCCATGTATCCCAGCATGCCGGTCGACGAAATGAACGCCATCGTGCGCGAGAAGGCCGGCATGGCCGGCGCGCCGCTGGACCCGCGCTATCCCAGCCTGCACGAACAAAAGGCCACGGTGCGCCGCGACAAGCCCCTGAACGTGGTCATCATCCTGCAGGAAAGCCTGGGCGCGCAGTACGTGGGCAGCCTGGGCGGGCGCGACCTGACGCCGAACCTCGACCGGCTGGGCAAGGAGGGCTGGATGTTCCACCGCGCCTACGCCACCGGCACGCGCTCGGTGCGCGGGATCGAGGCGGTGACCACGGGCTTTCCGCCCAGCGTGGCCGACGCGGTGGTGAAGCTGCCGCGTTCGCAGACCGGCTTCTTCACGCTGGCGCAGCTGCTGGGCAAGCACGGCTACCGCTCGCGCTTCGTGTACGGCGGCGAATCGCACTTCGACAACATGCGCGCCTTCTTCCTGGGCAACGGCTTCGATGAAATCGTGGACCGCTCCAAGTTCGTGGACCCGGTGTTCGAAGGCTCGTGGGGCGCGTCCGACGAAGACATGTTCAACCAGGTCGACCGCCTGCTGCGCGCCGACGGCGACAAGCCGGTGTTCACGCTGGCGTTCTCGGTCACCAACCACTCGCCCTGGGAATACCCCCCCGGGCGCATCGCGCCGGTGGGCGATCCCGCCACGGTGGACAACACGGTGCGCTACGCGGACTGGGCGCTGGGGCAGTTCTTCGACAAGGCCAGGCAGGCGCCGTACTGGAACAACACCGTGTTCCTGGTGATCGCCGATCACGATTCGCGCGTCTACGGCTCGATTCCGGTGCCGGTGCGGCATTTCCAGATCCCGGCGCTGATCCTGGGGGCGGGCATCGCGCCGCGCCAGGACCAGCGCCTGGTCAGCCAGATCGACATGGCGCCCACGCTGCTCTCGCTGATCGGGCTGGACAACGTCAACCCGATGCTGGGGGCGGACCTGACGCAGCGCGATCCGAACCGGGCCATCATGCAGTACGCGGACAACTTCGGTTACCTCCAGGGCGACAAGCTGCTGGTGCTGGAGCCGTCCAAATCGCCCAAGGAATTCCGCTACGAGGCCGCGCCGGTGGGCCGCGACGAGGTCTACGAGCCGGTGCTGCCGGCGGACCCGCAGCTCACGCGGGAAGCCCTGGCGCACGCGCTGTGGGCCAGCTGGGCCTATCGCGAAGAGAAATACCGCCTGCCCTGAGGCCGGGTCGGCCGGGACGGGGCGCTGCCCCATGCCGGCCGGCTTGATCGCGCGCAAGCCGTTTTTCGCGCGCCGGCCGCACACTGGCGTCCATGCATATTCCAGACCATTCCTCAGCGGACCGCTCCGCGGACCCGGCCCGCACGGCCGATCTCGCCGACGCGCTGCCGCGGCGCATGTCCCGGCGCCGTCCCTTGCCCGTGCCGCGCGGCCGGCTGGCCTGGCTGACCGGCGTGGTCAGCGTGGCGCTGCTGGCCGCCAGCACGCTGTTCTGGTGCCTGCTGCTGTTTCCGGTGGCGCTGCTCAAGCTGCTGCTGCCGTTCGCAGCGGTCAGGCGGCTGGTCGATCCGGTGCTCAACGCCATCGCCACCGCCTGGGTGTCGTGCAACGCGGGCTGGCTGGCCTGGATACAGCACGCGCCCTGGGACGTGCGCGGCAACGCCGGGCTGCGCTATGCCGACTGGTACTTGGTCAATTGCAACCACCAGTCCTGGGTCGACATCTTCGTTCTGCAACGCACGCTGAACCGGCGCATTCCGCTTCTGAAGTTCTTTCTCAAGCAGCAGCTGATCTACGTGCCGGTGATCGGGCTGGCGTGGTGGGCGCTGGATTTTCCGTTCATGAAGCGCCACGGCAAGGCCGAGCTGCGCCGCAATCCGGCGCTGGGGCGCGAGGACCAGGAAGCCGCGAGGCGCGCCTGCGCCAAGTTTTCGCTGGTGCCGACCAGCGTGATGGTATTTGCCGAAGGCACGCGCTTCAGCGAAGCCAAGCGCGTCGCGCAGTCCTCGCCGTACCGCCATCTGCTCAAACCCAAGGCGGGCGGGCTGGCGGTGGCGCTGAACGCCATGGGCGCACGCTTCCGCTCGATGATAGACGCCACCATCGTTTATCCCGAGGGCATACCCAGCTTCTGGGATTTCGCCTGCGGCCGCGCCGGCCCCGTGGCCGTGCGCATGAGGCAGCTGCCGGTGCCGCCGGCCTTCTGCGAGGCCGACTATTCCCGCGACAAGGCCTTTCGCGCCACCTTCCACCATTGGCTGGGGGAGCAGTGGCAGGCCAAGGACGACGAGATCGAGCGGCTGATGGCGCGCCGCCCCGACTGAGCGCGCGCGCCGCCGCCTTCGATTACATGCGCGCCGGCAGCACGGTGCCCGAGCTTTCGCCAAAGCCGATGCGCGGATAGCCCGCCTTCACGCATTCGGCGCGGATGATGATCTGGTCGCCGTCCTGCAGGAAGGTGCGCTTTTCGCCCCAGGGCAGCTCGATCGGCGTCTTGCCGCCGTTGCTCAGCTCCAGCAGCGAACCGGCCTCGGACGGCTGCGGACCCGACAGGGTGCCCGTGCCCAGCAGGTCGCCCGGCTGCAGGTTGCAGCCGTTGACCGTGTGGTGCGTGACCAGCTGCGCCACGTTCCAGTAGGCGTCGCGGAAGTTGCTGCTCGACAGTTCGGCGGGCGGCAGTTGTTCGGCGCGCGACTTGTCGGTGGCCATCAGCACGTGCATCTGCACGTCGAAAGCGCCCTTGGCGCGGTTGGCGTCGGACGACAGGTAGGGCAGCGGCTGCGGTTCGGACGGGCCGCGCACCCATTGGGTGCGGAACGGCTCCAGCGCTTCCATGGTGACGACCCAGGGCGAAATCGTGGAGGCGAAGTTCTTGGACAGGAAGGGCCCCAGCGGCTGGTATTCCCAGGCCTGGATGTCGCGCGCCGACCAGTCGTTCAGGATGCACAGGCCGAACACGTGCGATTCGGCATCGGCCAGGCCGATACGCTCGCCCTGGGGATTGCCGGTGCCCACGAAGATGCCCAGCTCCAGCTCGTAGTCCAGGCGGGCGCAGGGGCCGAACTGCGGCGTTTCGCCTTCGTTGGCCGGGCGGGTCTGGCCGACCGGGCGCGGGAACTTCTGGTCCACGCCGATGCTGGAGGCGCGGCCGTGGTAGCCGATGGGCACCCACTTGTAGTTCGGCAGCAGGGGATTGTCGGGGCGGAACTGCTTGCCCACCGCGGTGGCGTGGTGCACCGAGATGTAGAAGTCGGTGTAGTCGCCGATGCGCGCCGGCGTGGCGTATTCCGCGTCGGCCTGGGCCACCAGCAGCGGCTCGACGGTGGCGCGCAGCGCCGCGCCTTCGCGCAGCGCGCGCGACAGCGCCAGGCGCAGCGCGCTCCAGTGGGCCTGGCCCAGCGCCATCAGCCCGTTCAGGCTGTCGCAGGCGCAGGCGGCCAGCGCTTGCGCGGCCTGGCCTTCGAAGGGCTGCTTGGCGGCCAGCGCCGACAGGTCCAGGATCTGGTCGCCGATGGCGACGCCCACGCGGAACGGCTCGGCCGAGCCCTTGCGGCGGAACGACGCGTAGGGCAGGTTCTGCACCGGGAAATCCGAGACGCCCGTGTTGGCGCTGGCGACCCAGCTCTTCAAGGACGGGTCGTGGGTTTCATTGATGGGGGTAGTCATGGCTGCGTGTCTCTCTGTGTAGTGATGGGGTGGCCGTGGCCGGACAAATGCCAAACGGCGATGCGCTTGCGCGCATCGCCGCATACGGGGAAAACCGGAGCTTTCCCGTCACGCCTTGCTGGGGTCGAAGTGCTTGGCCAGGCCCTGCCAGCAGCGGTAATAGTCGCCCTGCAATTCTACCGAGGCCAGCGCCTGTTCCGTCGGGCGGATCACGCGGCGCGTCTCGAACATGAACGCCATCGTGTCGCGGATGTAGTGCGCCTTGCCGGTGTCGGCGTGCGAGGCCTTCTCGAAGGTTTCCGCGTCCGGCCCGTGGCCGCTCATGCAATTGTGCAGGCTGGCGCCGCCGGGGGCGAAGCCGTCGGCCTTGGCGTCGTAGACGCCCTGGATCAGGCCCATGAATTCGCTGGCGACGTTGCGGTGGAACCAGGGCGGACGGAAGGTGTTCTCCATGGCCAGGATGCGCGGCGGGAAGATCGCGAAGTCCATGTTGGCCGTGCCCGGGGTGTCCGAGGGCGCGGTCAGCACCGTGAAGATCGACGGGTCCGGATGGTCGTAGCTGATCGAGCCGATGGTGTTGAAGTTGCGCAGGTCGTACTTGTACGGCGCATGCGTGCCGTGCCAGGCCACCACGTTCAGGGGCGAATGGTCGATGGCGGCGCGCCAGAAGCCGCCGGTGAACTTGGCGATCAGCTCGAAATCGCCTTCCACGTCCTCGTACCAGGCCACCGGCGTCTTGAAGTCGCGCGAGTTGGCCAGGCAGTTCGAACCGATGGGGCCCAGTTCGGGCAGGCGCAGCGCCGCGCCGAAGTTCTCCAGCATGTAGCCGCGCGCCGAGCCGTCCAGCAGTTCGACGCGGAAGCGCACGCCGCGCGGGATGACCGCGATTTCCAGCGGCTCCAGGTCGATCAGGCCGAGTTCCGTGGCCAGGCGCAGGCGGCCCTGCTGCGGCACCAGCAGCAGCTCGCCGTCGGCGTCGTAGAAATAGCGGCCCTGCATAGAGCGGTTGGCCGCGTACAGGTGAATGCCCACGCCGCCCTGTTCGTCGGGGCCGCCGTTGCCGCCCCAGGTCTTGATGCCTTCCAGGAAGTCGGTGGGGGCTTCGGGAATGGGCATCGGGCTCCAGCGCAGCTGGTTCGGCGTCACCGGACCGTGGCCGAAGGCGCTGAGCCAGCCCGCGGCGCCGGCGTAGGGCTCGAAGGGTTTGTGCTGCGCGCCAGGACGGATGCGGTAGAGCCAGGAGCGGCGGTTCTCGCTGCGCGGCGCGGTGAAGGCGGTGCCCGACAGCTGCTCGGCGTACAGGCCGTAAGGGCATTGCTGGGGCGAATTGCGGCCCAGCGGCAGCGCGCCGGGCAGGGCCTCGGTGGCGCAATCGTTGCCGAAGCCGGTCTGGTATTGCAGTTCCATTGAATCCTCCTGGGCGGCGGCGCGGTGCATGGCCGCGCGGCCTGTTTCAGAGACAAGCCCCGCGGCGCGGCCGAGGGGCGATACCTTATTGTCGGAAAAAAACCCTCTTGCGGCTACGGGAATGTAAAAATAGAGACTATAAATTTTGTGAATAACAGGAACCCTCATGGCCGAGCTGCGCGACGTCGATCTGAACCTGCTGCTGCTGTTCCAGCACCTGCTGGAGGACCGCAACCTGTCGGCCGTGGCGCGCCGCATGGACCTGTCGCAGCCGGCGGTCAGCAACGGCCTGCGGCGCCTGCGCGAAGCCTTTGGCGACGACCTGTTCGTGCGTACCGGACAGGGCATGCTGCCCACGCCGCGCGCGCAGCGCCTGGCCGGGCCGGTCAGCGAGGCGCTGACCGTGCTGTCGCAGGCGCTGCGCGACCAGGAAGTGTTCGACGCCGCCACCAGCACGCGCCGCTTCCGGGTCGCGATGACGGACGTGGGCGAGATCCATTTCATGCCCAGGCTGATGGAGGTCTGCGTGCAGGTCGCGCCGCACGTGCGCATCGACTCGGTGCGCGTGCAGGGTCCGGACCTGCCGCGCGAAATGGAATCCGGCCGCGTCGACCTGGCAATCGGCGCCTTCGACGAAATGGGCGCCGGCACGCTGCAGCGCATGCTGTTTCGCCAGGGCTACGCCACGCTGTTCCGCCAGGCGCACCCGACCGCGCACGCCGGCATGGGCATCAAGGCGTTCCGCGCCGAGCGCCACCTGATCGTCTCGCGCGCCGCGCCCTATGGGCAGGTCAACCAGTCCATGGAGCGCGCGGGCGTGGACCTGGCCGAGCATTTCAGCGTCCCGCACTTTTCCGCGGTGCCGTACATCGTCAGCGCCACCGACCTGCTGGCCACCGTGCCCGAAAAACTCGCCGCCAGCGCCGCGCCGCCTTTCGGGTTGCGCTTCATGACGCCGCCGATAAAAGTGCCTGCGCTGCAGACCAATATGTACTGGCAGCGCAGGGTGGACCGGGACAGCGGCAACCAGTGGCTGAGGGGGGTGATCGTGGATACGTTCGCGGTGGGGCGGTGAGGGGGGTGTCTCTTGCCACGAAAGGCGGCGGCTGGCGCCGCCTGATGGGTTTCGCGCGTTCGATGATTGGGTTCTTGGCTATGGATTCTCGCGCTGCACCCATCCTACGGGGCGACGGACGCGCGGGCGTGTTGTAGCGCTTCGCGCAGCACGGCCATGTCGCCCAGGTGGTTGGCCAGCAGCAGGATCAGCGCGGCGTTCAGTTCCTGGCTTTGCTCGTTGCTGAGGTCGCGGTGCGTGTCGATCAGCGCTTCGTAGAAGTCGTCCGGCGCGGGCAGGTTGGTTTCGGTAATCAGCATGATGTGTGGCCCCAGGAGTTCAGGCGCGGCCGGTGGCGCGGTTGACGGCCGCGGCGACGGCGGCGGCATCGAAGGCGCGCCAGCGCGCCGCGATGTGCTGGTCGGGTCGGATCAGGTAGGCGGTGCCGGGCTGCGCGTCGTAGCGCTGGCCCAGGCAACCCTCGCGGTCGATCACCGCCGGCAGCTCGCCGGGCAGCGCCGACAGGTCGCATTGCGGGCCGGCCACCAGCACGGCCTTGACCGGCACCGGCGCCAGGCGCAGCGCCTGCAGGGCCTGCAGCGTGTCGCGGCCGGGCAGGGCGTCGCCGCAGAAGAGCGCCAGCACGAACTCGCCGTCCAGTTGTCCCAGCCACCAGTCCGGCGCGCCGCGCGACTCGACCGGCGCGTCCAGCGCCACCGCGCCCGGCACCATGCGGCCGGAGAAGGCGTCGGCGTCCGGCGTGTTCAGCGGCGAGCCGGCGTACGTGGCCGGCAGCGACAGGCGGCCGCTGTTGACCAGCGAGCGCGCGAAGGGATGGGTCTTGGCCAGGTTCAGCACGGCGTTGCGGAAGCTGCGGCTGACGTCGCTCTTGGGCGTGATGAAATCGGTGGCGCGCGAGGAGTTCAGGATGTTCTCGTCGGCGGCGTATTCGCGTTCGACGGCGTAGCTGTCGATCAGCGTTTCGGGCGCCCGGCCGGCCAGCACCAGCTTCAGCTTCCACGCCAGGTTTTCCGCGTCCTGCACGCCGCTGTTGGCGCCGCGCGCGCCGAACGGCGAAACGCGGTGCGCCGAGTCGCCGGCGAACACGATGCGGCCGTGGCGGAACTTGTCCATGCGCTCACAGGCGAAGGTGTAGACGCTGACCCATTCCAGCTCGAAACCCGTGTCCGGGCCGAGCAGGGCGCGGATGCGCGGCAGCACGTTCTCCGGCTTGACGGCCTCGACCGGGTCGGCGTTCCAGCCCAGCTGGAAGTCGATGCGCCAGACGTTGTCGGGCTGGCGGTGCAGCAGCACGGACTGGTTGGGATGGAAGGGCGGGTCGAACCAGAACCAGCGTTCGGTCGGGAAGTCGGCCT
The DNA here is from genome assembly GCF_056711425.1 of Achromobacter sp. SX5. NCBI lineage: Bacteria > Pseudomonadati > Pseudomonadota > Betaproteobacteria > Burkholderiales > Alcaligenaceae > Achromobacter > Achromobacter sp. SX5. The sequence goes on from NZ_CM160041.1 coordinate 889,948, forward strand.
GCATCTTGACGTCGGCGATCAGGAAGCGGTCGCGGAAGATGCGGCCGTGGCTTTCCTGGCCGATCAGCTTGCGCACCGGCGAACGCGCGCCGTCGCAGGCCACCAGCCAGTCCGCGTGCAGCCGGTAGGCGCCGTCGGGCGTCTCCACGCTCAGCGTCACGCCGTCCTCGCCGTGTTCCACGGCCACGACCTTGTTTTTCCAGCGCAGCTCGATGTTCGGTTCCTGGCTCGCCTGCTCGTACAGATAGCCTTCGGCGTAATACTGCTGCAGGTTGATGAAGGCCGGGCGGCGGTGGCCGGGTTCGGGCAGCAGGTCGAAGCGCCAGACTTCCTGCTCGCGGAAGAAGACCTTGCCCACGTTCCACGACACGCCTTTGTCCATCATGCGCTGGCCCACGCCCAGGCGGTCCCAGATCTCCAGCGTGCGCTTGGAAAAACAGATGGCGCGCGAGCCGGTGGACAGGCGGTAGTCGTCGTCCAGCAGCACCACGCGCACGCCCTGGCGGGCCAGGTCCAGCGCCGTGGTCAGCCCGACCGGGCCGGCGCCCACGATGACGACCCGGTGCCGCGCCAATTCGCTGGCTTCCTGGTCGGCGTGCTTTTCATAGGCGAACTCCATCGCCTGGAAATCGATGTCTCCCACGGTTGTCTCCTGTGTGGGTCGTTTTGCTTTTATGCGCGGCATCGGCGCGCCGCGCTGCGGCGCGCTGTACCGGTTCCTGCGATGGCGGGGCCGCGGCTCGCGGCCCGCGGGCTCAGCCCTCCAGCTGCGCCCACATCTCCAGGTCGCGCTTGTCGGTCCAGATGCGCGGATCGTTGTAGCCGGTGGCCTCGTCGTAGGCGCGCGACACGTCGAACGGCATGCAGTGGTCGAAGATCACCCAGTCGCTGTAGCGCGGCTTCATGAAATCGTAGACCTCGCGGTAGATCGTCTTCAGGTCCTTGCCCTCGGCCACGCCGCGGTTGACCGCGCCGTACAGGTCGGTCAGGAAGGCGCGCGTGCCGGCCAGGCCCTGGCGGACCTCGGTGGCGTTCTTCAGCGCCGGGCCGCGGCCGGGCACCATCTTTTCGGCCTCGAAGCCGGCCAGCGTGTCCAGCGTGGTCGGCCAGTCGCGGAAATAGGCGTCGCCGCAGTAGGGCGTGGACTGGTATTCGACCAGGTCGCCGGCGAACAGGATCTTCTGCTCGGGCAGCCAGGCAATGGTGTCGCCCTTGGTGTGGCCGCGGCCCACCTGCAGCAGCTTGACTTCCAGATTGCCCAGGTTGACGGTCATTTCGCCCTTGAACGTCATGGTCGGCCAGACCAGGCCGGGCGGAATCGATTCGGCGTTGCGGAACAGGCGCGGGAAGCGGCCGATCTCGCTGGCCTTGTCCTGCTCGCCGCGCTCGGCGATCAGGTCGTAGGTGTCGCGGCTGGCCAGGATTTCCTGGGCGTTGTAGGCCGACGCGCCGAACACGCGCACCGCGTGGTAGTGCGACAGCAGGATGTACTTGATGGGCTTGTCGGTGACTTCGCGGATGCGGCGGATCACGTCCTGGGCCATGACCGGCGTGGCCTGGGTGTCGACCACCATGACGGCCTCGTCGCCGATGATCACGCCCGTGTTGGGGTCGCCTTCGGCGGTGTAGGCATAGGCGTTGTCGGACAGTTTTTCGAACGAGACGACCTTGTCTGCCAGGTCGGCGTGCGAGGCGAATTGCTTGCTCATGGAGGCTCCTTCCGCTTTTATAGGAATAGGGGTGTGGAAGGACTATAGCCCGGCGTTAGTGTTTGTGCAATACGTTTGCTATAAACAAATACCCTTGGTTTTACAGGGATTTCCCGTGGATTGCGTGGCGACGCCGGCTCAGTTTCTCTGGCATTTCGGACAGTAGTACGTGGCGCGCTGGCCCTGCACGAAGCGCCGGATCGGCGTGGCGCAGACCCGGCACGGCTGGCCCTCGCGTTCGTAGACCGCGGCGTGGATCTGGAAGTAGGCGCCCGGCTCGCCGGTGGCCCCGACATAGTCGCGCAGCGTGCTGCCGCCCGAGGTCAGGGCGTCGGCCAGGGTGGCGCGCACCATGTCGGCCAGCCGCTCGCAGCGGGCCGCCGACAGCTTGTTGGCCGGCGTCTTGGGATTGATGCGGGCGCGGAACAGGCTTTCCGACGCATAGATATTGCCCACGCCCACCACCGCCATGCCGGCCAGCAGCACCTGCTTGACGGCCGCGACGTGGTTCTTGAAGTGGCGGTGCAGCCAGGCGCCGTCGAAACGCGGATCGAAGGGTTCGATGCCCAGCTTGGCCAGCAGCGGATGGGCTTCGATGGGGCCGTCGGCCTGCGGATGCCACAGCACCGCGCCGAAGCGCCGCGGATCGTGCAGCCGCAGCACCGCCTGGTCGAAAACCCACTCGACGTGGTCGTGCTTGCGCAGGAATTCCCCCGGGGGCACGCTGCGCAGCGACCCCGACATGCCCAGATGCACTATCTGGGTGCCATGCTCGAAGCGCAGCAGCAGATACTTGCCGCGGCGCGCGCATTCCAGCACCGCGCGCCCGCCGACCTGCGCCGGCAAATCGGGCGGTATCGGCCAGCGCATGCGGGATTCATGGATGACCAGCCGCTGCAGGGTGCGGCCGGTGATGACGGCGTCGATTCCCCGACGCGTGGTTTCGACTTCAGGCAGTTCCGGCATGAGCCAGTGTAAGATCATCAATTGCGTGTACGAAGATTGTGCCATCAACCGGACGGGCCGCGTGAAGTCGTCTTTCAAACCAATGAACCTCGGGATTGCCGCGCTGGCCGTTGCGCTGGCAGCAATACTGACCCCGCCGGCGCAGGCCGCCGACAGCCGGACCCGCGATGCGACCGGCCCCCGCATGGCGCCCCAGAGCCGTCAGCCTGAAACCGAGGTGATCCGCCTGCGCCCAGGCCAGTTACCCTATGTATCGCTGACCGCCGACATCTTTTATCGCGTGCTGGCCTCCGAGATCGCCGCGCAGCGCGGCATGTACGGTTCGGCGGCCGCCACCATGCTGTCCCTGGCCCGAGACACCAGCGATCCGCGCCTGGCGCGCCGCGCCCTGGAGTTCCAGCTCGCCGGCGGCAACCTGCCCGGCGCGCTTGAAGCCGCGCGGGTCTGGGCGCGCCTGTCGCCCAACGACGTGGAGGCCAGTTCGACCGAGCTGGCGCTGGCCGCGGCCAACGGCCAGACCAAAGGCCTGTCGCAGGCGCTGCGCAACCGCATCGACGCCTCGCGCGACAAGACCGCCGCCATCGGCCAGGCCCTGGCCGTGCTCAGCCGCCTCAACGACCGCCGCCTGGCCCTGCGCATCCTCGACGAATCCTTCAGCGACAGCGTGCGCAAGCTGCCCGCCGCGCACCTGGCGCTGGCCGACGTGGCCTCCGCCGCCGGCGACTACCCGCGCGCCGCCCAGGAGGCGCGCGCCGCGCTGGCAGGCGAGCCCCGCTCCGAGGCAGCCGCGCTGCGCGTGCTGGAATACGGCGCCAAGATCGATCCGCAGCGCGCGCAGGCCGAGGCCCGCGCCTACATCGCCCGCAATCCCAACGCCCGCAAGGTGCGCCTGATGCTGGCCGGCCAACTGGCCGACGGCGGCGACTACAACGGCGCGCTGGCCGAACTGCAGGCCATGTCGCGCCGCGCCCCGGAAGATTTCGACCTGCTCTTCATGCAGGCCCAGCTCGCCTACAAGGCCGGCCAGCTGCCGCAGGCCAAATCGCTGCTGCAGCAGTACCTGGACGTGCAGAACCAGCGCCAGCGCGCCACCGTGCCGGGCGCCACCGACGCCGGCGCGGCCGCCGCCGACGCCCACGTGCTGCTGGCCCGCATCGCCGAGGACCAGGGCCAGTACGACGACGCCATCGCCGAACTCGGCCGCATCGACGATCCGACCCTGCGCTATTCCGTGCGCATGCGCCAGGCGGTGCTGCGCGCCAAGAGCGGCAACGTCGACGGCGCGCTCTCCATGATCGACGCCGCCGGCCCCCAGGACGACGAGGAACGCACGCTGGGCGTGCTGACCAAGGCCCAGATCCTGCGCGACGCCGATCGCGTATCGCAGGCCGTCTCGGTGCTCGAAGAGGCCGACCAGGCCATGCCGGACACGGTCGAGATCAAATACGAACTGGCCATGCTCTACGAGCGCCAGAACCGCCTCGCCGACCTGGAGCGCATGCTGCGCCAGGTCATCGCGCTGGACCCCGACCACGCGCACGCCTACAACGCGCTGGGCTACACGCTGGCCGACCACAACCAGCGCCTGTCCGAGGCCCTGGACCTGATCACCCAGGCGCTGGAGCTGGCGCCCAATGATCCCTTCATCCTGGACAGCATGGGCTGGGTCAAGTACCGGATGGGCGACTCCACCGCCGCCGCCGACTACCTGCGCCGCGCCTACAGCGTGCGTCCCGAGGCCGATATCGCGGCCCACCTGGCCGAAGTGCTCTGGAGCCAGGGCAAGCGCGACCAGGCCGTGGAACTGCTGCGCGCCGCCAAGCAGAAGGACCCGAAGAACAAGACCGTCCAGGACGTGATCAAGCGCCTGGGGGTCGGACTGTGACGCCGGCGATCCTGCATGCGCGCCGGGCCGCGGCGCTGTTGCGCTGGGCCTTGATGGCGCTGCTGGCGGCCCTGCTTGCCGCCTGCACCACGCCCAAGCCCATCGAAGGCGCCGGCGCCGACGCGTTTTCCCGCGTCGGCCGTTTCGCGCTCACGGTCAACGAGGCCGGCGGCCAGCAGAACGCGGTGCAGGGCGGTTTCTCGTGGTCCGACGACGGCCGCCGCTACGTGCTCGACCTGACCAATCCGCTGGGCTCCACCGAAGCCCGCGTCGAAGGCCGCCCCGGCGCGGCCACGCTCACCAAGGCCGACGGCACGCGGTACGTGGCCGACAATCCCGACGGCCTGGCCGCGGAAGTCCTGGGCAGCAGCGTGCCGGTGTCGGGCCTGCGCGACTGGCTGCGCGGCAAGCTGGCCGCGCAACCGCAGGCCTCCGACGTCACCAGCGACGAGCTGGGCCGCCCCGTGGCCTTCGAACAGGGCGGCTGGCGCGCGCGCCTGTCGCGCTACGACGCGCTCGGCCCGCAACTGCTGGTCCTGGAACGCCAGGAGCCGGGCCGCCGCATCATGCTGCGGCTGGTCGTCAACCAATCCTCCTAGGGGCCGACGGCCCCGTTTCGCCGTGACGCTTTACGACGTACCCGCACCCGCCAAGCTCAATCTGTTCCTGCATGTCGTGGGCCGGCGGGCCGACGGCTATCACCTGCTGCAGACCGTCTTCCGCTTCATCGACCTGTGCGACACGCTGCATTTCGACGTGCGCGCAGACGGCGTCATCAGCCGCGCCGCGGACCTGCCCGGCGTGCCGCCGGAACAGGACCTGACCCTGCGCGCCGCGCATGCGCTGCAACGGGCGACCGGCACCCGCATGGGCGCGCAGATCGCGCTGGAGAAGCGCATACCGCAGGGCGGCGGCCTGGGCGGCGGTTCGAGCGACGCCGCCAGCGTGCTGATCGCGCTGAACCGCCTGTGGAACACGGGCCTGTCGCGCGAGGAACTGATGAAGCTGGCCTTGCCGCTGGGCGCCGACGTGCCGGTCTTCGTGTTCGGCCAGTCCGCGTTCGCGCAAGGCGTGGGCGACGAACTCAGCGCCGTCGAACTGCCGGAACGCGCCTATCTGGTGGCGCAGCCGGACGCCAGCGTGCCGACCGCTGAAATTTTTTCAGCACCGGATTTGACAAGAGATTCTTCTTACATCACAATAGCTGACTTTCTTGCTTCGCCAACTTTCTGCTTCGGCAGGAACGATTTGGAGCAGGTGGTCTACCGCCTTTACCCAGAAGTGCTTGGGGCGTCGCGGTGGCTTGCTGAACAGCTGAAGCCTCAGGGCATCGCGGTTCGCATGTCGGGATCTGGCGCGTGTTTATACGCCGAGTTTTCCGAACTACCGCAGGCCGTTTTGGCGAAAACAGAAATTACCGCTATAATGCGCGGCGCTGATAAAAAAATCAGTCAAACGCATCCACGGTTTCGGTTAGTGCAGGCATGTACTGGATTGGCTGAACATCCGTTGCGGAATTGGATTGCAAGATAGTTGGGGAGTCGCCAAGCTGGTTAAGGCACCGGATTTTGATTCCGGCATGCGAAGGTTCGAATCCTTCCTCCCCAGCCAACCGAATACATAACAAAGCTGTTGAACAAGCCCGTAAGACACTGGCCCTGGTTCAGCAGCTTTTTTATTTTCCGGATCGGCTGGTGTTCCGTATCACCCCGCATCACTCGTCAGTGTCTTAAACGACCATCGCATCATCCATCATGGCAAACGATAGCTTCATGATTTTCACGGGCACCGCCAATACGCGGCTGGCCGTGGACGTAGTCAACCATCTCGATATGTCCCTGGGCAAGATGACCGTCGGTCGCTTCTCGGACGGCGAGGTGATGGTCGAGATTAACGAGAACGTGCGCGGCAAGGACGTCTTCGTCCTGCAGCCCACCTGTGCCCCTACCAATGACAACCTGATGGAAATCATGGTGATGGTCGATGCGCTGCGCCGCGCTTCCGCCGGCCGCATCACCGCCGCGATTCCCTATTTCGGCTATGCCCGCCAGGACCGCCGCCCGCGCTCGGCGCGCGTGGCCATCTCGGCCAAGGTCGTGGCCAACATGCTGCAAGTGGCCGGCGTCGACCGCGTGCTGACCATGGACCTGCACGCCGACCAGATCCAGGGCTTCTTCGACATCCCCGTGGACAACATCTACGCGGGCCCGATCCTGCTGGGCGACATCTGGCGCCGCAACTTCTCGAACCTGGTCGTCGTGTCCCCGGACATCGGCGGCGTGGTGCGGGCCCGCGCGCTGGCCAAGCAGCTCGAAGCCGACCTGGCCATCATCGACAAGCGCCGTCCGCGCGCCAACGTGTCCGAAGTGATGAACATCATCGGTGAAGTCGACGGCCGCACCTGCATCATCATGGACGACATGGTCGACACCGCCGGCACGCTGTGCAAGGCGGCCCAGGCCCTGAAGGACCGCGGCGCCGGCGCCGTCTACGCCTATTGCACGCACCCCGTGCTGTCGGGCGGCGCCATCGACCGCATCGAAGCGTCGGAACTGGACGAACTGGTCGTCACCGACACCATCCCGCTGTCCGAACAAGGCCAGGCCAGCGGCAAGATCCGCCAGCTGTCGTGCGCCGCGCTGCTGGGCGAGACCATCCTGCGCATTTCCAACGCGGAATCGGTCAGCTCGCTGTTCGTCGACTAAGCACCCCGTTTTTGCGTCTTGCTGGTCGCGGCAAGACGCAATCGACACGGCGCGCGTTTTGCGCGCCGTGAATTTAACGGCGAAGCCTCTTCGCCATTTATTGTTTTTGGAGTTTTCCATGAAATTCAATGCCACTGCGCGTAGCGTCCAGGGTTCGAGTGCGAGCCGCCGCCTGCGCCGCGCGGGCCGCGTTCCCGCCATCGTTTATGGCGGTACGGCTGCCCCGCTGAACATCGAACTCGACCACAACGAGATCTACCACGCCCTGCGCAAGGAAGAATTCCACGCGTCGATCCTGCAAATGGCGCTGGAAGGCGCGGCCAAGGAAGAACAAGTCCTGCTGCGTTCGGTTCAATGGCACGCCTACAAGCCGCAAGTCCTGCACGTGGACTTCCAGCGCGTGGACGCCAACCAGGCCCTGCACACCAAGGTCCCGTTCCACTTCATCAACGCTGAAGTCTCGCCGGCCGTGAAGCTGGGCGGCGCCATCGTCAGCCACGTCCTGACCGAACTGGAAGTGACCTGCCTGCCGGCCGCGCTGCCCCAGTTCATCGAAGTCGACCTGAAGGACCTGCTGCCCGGCGCGTCGGTCCACCTGGCCGACATCAAGCTGCCCAAGGGTGTGACCTACGTCGCCCATGGCGGCGACGCCAACCCGCTGATCGCCTCGGCCGTGGTCAAGGCCGGCGGCGCTGCCGCTGCCGAAGAAGGCGGCGAAGCCGAAGCCCCGGCCGCCTAAGCCCGCCGCGGGCCCACAGGCCCGCAGCCGGTTTGCGTGCGAAACCCTGCGTGTGCATTTGCATGCGCAGGGTTTTTTGGTTTAAACACCCCCATCATGTCTACTCCCATACGCCTCATCGTGGGATTGGGTAATCCCGGTCCCGAATACGAAACCACCCGGCACAACGCCGGCTTCTGGCTCGCCGACCATCTGGCGGACGATCTGCGCGCGAGTTTCGCGCTGGAGAAGTCCTTCTTCGGCATGGTGGCCAAGGCCAGGCTGGGCGCCGACAACGTGCTGCTGCTCAAGCCCAACACCTACATGAACCGCTCCGGCCAGGCCGTGGGCGCGCTGGCCCGCTTCTACAAGCTGACGCCGGAACAGGTGCTGGTGCTGCACGACGAACTCGACCTCATGCCCGGCCAGGTGAAACTGAAGCAGGGAGGCGGCCACGCCGGCCACAACGGCCTGAAAGACATCCAGGCCGCGCTGGGCAGCCCCAATTTCTGGCGCCTGCGCATCGGCATCGGCCATCCGCGCACGCTCGGCCTGGCGCAGCAGGTCGCGGACTTCGTCCTGCATCCTCCGCGCCGCGAAGAACAGACACAGATCGAAGCCGTCATCGACCGCTGCCGCGCCGTGGTGCCGGCCATGCTGTCCGGCGACTTCCCGCTGGCCACGCGCCAGCTTCACAGCGGCAACGACGCCTGATGGCCCGCTCTGGCGCGCCGCGCGCAAAAAGCATGCGCTTTCGCAGCGAAGTCGCGGACTTCTGGCGCTTCCTGCGCCATCCGCAGCCGGTGTCGCGCCTGCCCGGGCGCGCGGCGGCCAGCGGGCTGGCGGCGGACTGGCTGCCCGGCATCACGCCCGGCAGGCTGCTGGCCTGGGCCGCGCTGCTGTGGGCCGTGAACCTCTTCGCGCTGGGGCCGCTGGCCGTCACGGCGGCCGGCCTGGGCGGCGTGACCCATCGCCTCGACCCGGCCAACATCCCCTGGCTCACCGCCATCCTGTGGGCGCCGCTGGTCGAGGAAATGCTGTTCCGCTACGGCCTGCGCCGCCCGAAACAGGCCTTGTGGCTGGTTCCCGCCATGCTGCCCGTCGTGCTGTGGGGCCCCAAGGTCTGGACCGGCCTCTTGTGCGCCGCCTTCCTGATCCTGGCGGCCTGGCGCCTGCGGCGCCGGCCCGGGCTGCTCGCGGGCTGGGACACCACCTGGCGGCGCTACTACCTGAAGCACTTCGGCCTGGTGTTCCACCTGGTCGCGCTGAGCTTCGCGGCCGTGCACCTGACCAACTTCGTCTACGCCAAGACGCCGTACTGGCTGCTGCCCCTGCTGGTGCTGCCGCAATGGCTGACCGGCCTGGTGCTGGGCTGGATGCGCGTGCGCCGCGGCATTGGCGCGGCCATCCTGCTGCACTCGGTCTTCAATGCCGGCCCCATTTTGATGATCTGGCTCATCATGCGCTGGCTCCCGGCGGCGGCAAGCTGACGGGGTAAACTAGAATGTTAACGATCAATACCGTACTCACACAGGATTCCCATGGCTCTGCAATGCGGCATCGTCGGCCTGCCCAACGTCGGCAAATCGACACTCTTCAACGCTCTGACCCGCGCCGGCATCGCCGCCGAGAACTACCCGTTCTGCACCATCGAGCCCAACGTCGGCGTGGTGGAAGTGCCGGATCCGCGCCTGCAGAAGCTGGCTGAAATCGTCAAGCCCGAGCGCATCCTGTCGGCCACCGTCGAATTCGTCGACATCGCCGGCCTGGTCGCCGGCGCCAGCAAGGGCGAGGGCCTGGGCAACCAGTTCCTCTCGCACATCCGCGAAACCGACGCCATCGTCAACGTCGTGCGTTGCTTCGAAGATCCCAACGTGATCCACGTCGCCGGCAAGGTCGACCCCATCGCCGACATCGAAGTCATCGAAACCGAACTGGCCCTGGCCGACCTGCAGACCGCCGAAAAGGCCCTGCAGCGCCACCAGAAGACCGCCCGCTCCGGCGACAAGGAATCGCAGCGCATCGTCGCCGTGCTGGAAAAGTGCGTGGCCCAGCTGAACGAAGCCAAGCCCATCCGCGCGCTCGACCTGTCCACCGAAGAAAAGGCCGACATCGCCCAGCTCTGCTTCATCACCGCCAAGCGCGCCATGTACGTGGGCAACGTCGCCGACGACGGCTTCGAGAACAACCCGCTGCTCGACCGCCTGACCGAATTCGCCGCCGCGCGCAACGCGCCCGTGGTCGCCATCTGCGCCGCCATCGAGTCCGAAATCGTCGACCTCGACGACGCCGACCGCCAGGCCTTCCTGTCCGACATGGGCATGGAAGAACCGGGCCTGAACCGCCTCATCCGCGCCGCCTTCAAGCTGCTGGGCCTGCAAACCTACTTCACCGCCGGCGTGAAGGAAGTGCGCGCCTGGACCGTGCCGATCGGCGCCACCGCGCCCCAGGCCGCCGGCGTCATCCACACGGACTTCGAACGCGGCTTCATCCGCGCCCAGACGATTTCGTATGAAGACTACATTGCCTACAAGGGCGAGCAGGGCGCCAAGGAAGCGGGCAAGATGCGCGCGGAAGGCAAGGAATACATCGTCCAGGATGGGGATGTGATGAATTTCTTGTTTAACGTCTGACGATTTTTGTCGGATCTCGGTGGCGCTCAGTAGCACTTGGTGGACGGGTTGGCCCATTTGAAATCAATGGGTTGCAAAAACAATACGGTCTACTGAGCGTTCCTATTGTTCATCGAGGTCTGAAAAATTCGGGGGTAGCGTTGGGGGTACTCGTGTTCAACCGTGGGGGTACATCTCCCCGCAGTGGAGTCCAACGATGCCCGAAAACCTACTCACCGACCTCAAGGTCAGGTCGGCTAAATCGACTGATCGAGACTGGAAACTATCAGACGGCGGGGGCTTGTTCCTTCTGGTCAAGCCTGCCGGCGGCAAACTCTGGCGGTGGAAGTACCGCCTGCAAGGCAAGGAGAACCTCTTTGCCATTGGCGGCTTTCCCAAGGTAAGCCTTGCGGAGGCGCGCGCTGCCCGCGAGAAAGCGCGTGCCTTGGTCAAGCAAGGTATCCACCCTGCGCATGAGCGGCAGCAGGTCAAGCAGCGCAACTTGGAAGTGCTAGAGGAACGCAAGCGCGCAAAGGAAAGCTCGTTCGCCAAGGTGGCGCAGGCTTACCTGGCGGAGATCAAGCCTGTCTTTGCGCTCAGTTCCTACCGCACGAAAGAATCCCGCGTCAGGAAGTACCTGTCGCCCAAGTTTGATGGGATGCCGATGAGCGACATTGGCGTCAAGCAGATTCGCCCGCTGCTGGAGGAATGCAAGTCCCACGGAGCCTGGGCGGCGATTCACGTTAAAGGCGATCTGTCGGCGATCTTTGAGTTCGCAGTGGTGCGGGGGCTGGTCGAGGCAAACCCGATTCCCAGTCTGCGTGGGCTGCTGCGCGTGCCGTTCAGCGAGAGCAAGGCGGCGATGACGCGAGAGCAAATCCAGAAGTTCTATCAGGAGTTGCGTGGCTACCGGGGCTATCCGGAGACTTCGCTGTGCCTGCGGTTGATTGCTCTGACCGCCTGCCGTCCAGGGGAAGCGGCGGATGCCGAGTGGGACGAGTTCGACTTTGAGGATGCACTGTGGCGTCGGCCTGCGGCGAAGATGAAGGTGCGGCGCGACCATGTCAGTCCGCTGTCTGTGCAGGCCATTACCGTGCTGAAGGATTTGCAGTGCATCACGGGCGGTGGCCGCTATCTGTTCCCACACCGGAGCGGCAAGGGATTCACCACGCCCAACCGACTCACCTACGCGATGCGCGATATGAACCTGGGCCGGGGCACGACGCCGCATTGCTGGCGGACGACCTTTTCAACCTGGGCCAACGAGAACGGGTACCGGCCTGATGCGATTGAGCGGCAGCTTGCTCACGTGGAAAGCAACAAGGTGCGGGCGACGTACAACAAGGCGTTGTTGCTGGATCAGAGAAGGACGCTGTTGCAGGACTGGGCAGACTACCTGAGTGCTGCGGAGGGCAGCGGCACGGCATAGGGAAGAGTTGGCTGGGTGTTGCAGAACCAATGGACAGGGCGGCCTTTTCCTTTTCTGGATAGGGCCGTTGTCCCTTGAGTGCCATTCCCTTGCTGTTTGCCTTTGCCCCAGGTTGGGCCGGGAATGGGGTAAACAATGAAGTAAATAGGGTAATTTATAATTTATTGCCCTATTTTTGGTATTGTGCTGCCCGTTTCCTTCCTGGTCAGCTTTGTCGGCCCCTCACGACCGGGCCTACGTTCAGGAAATGGGGTAGTCAAACACTATTAATGAGGTATTTCTAGAGACAATGCCCCATTTAAAGGCTATGATTACTCCATTTAGACAGCCTGGGCTTACATTTCCATGCACTCGCTCACACCCGAGTACCTTGCCGCGCTTCGCTTCGATGGCACTCAGGCCGCCACGTTGCGCACACTGGGCGAGTACCAGGGTAAGCAGCAACTCTACGCCGCGCAGTCGCCCGAAGCCCTCAAGGGCCTGCGCCAGATTGCGGTGGTGGAGTCCACCGAGTCGTCTAACCGGCTGGAAGGCGTTGTCGTCGCACCCTCGCGGTTGAAGTCTCTGGTCATCCGCAACGCAACGCCAAAGAGCCGCTCCGAACAGGAGATCGCCGGCTACCGTGATGCTCTGGCACTGATCCACGAGTCCGCCGCGCACATGCCCTTCAGCGAGGGTGTTGTGCTGCAATTACATACCCTGCTGTACCGCTACATGCCGCAGGCGGGTGGACGCTGGAAGGCCACCAATAACGACATCGTCGAGCGTCACCCGGATGGCACTTCGCGTCTGCGCTTCCAGCCGGTGGCTTCGCATCTCACGCCGATGGCCATGGCTGATCTAACAGGGCGCTACGCGACCGCGCTGGACCAGCATCTGGCCGATCCGCTGGTGCTGGCGCCGCTGGCGATGCTCGACTTCCTGTGCAGCCACCCTTTCCCGGATGGCAACGGTCGCATGTCCCGCTTGTTGACCCTGCTGCTGCTCTACCACTTCGACTATGCAGTGGGTCGCTACATCAGCCTAGAACGCATCTTCGAAGATACCAAGGAAGGCTATTACGAGACGCTGGAAGCCAGCTCGCGGGGCTGGCATCAGGGGCAGCATGATGTCAAACCCTGGCTCGACTATTTCTGGGGTGCTTTGCTGCGGGCCTACCGTGAGTTCGAGGAGCGTGTCGGCACCATCGAGCGGGGACGTGGCAGCAAGGGTGATCGGGTGCGCGCGGAAGCCTTGGGTCGTACTTTGCCGTTTTCGATCTCGGAAATCGAGGAAGCTTGTCCGGGCGTGAGCCGGGACATGGTGCGGCTGGTGTTGCGGGCGATGAAATCAGAGAACTTGATCGCGCCGACCGGCAAGGGGCGCGGCGCGAAATGGTACCGGCTGGGTTGAACAGTCTAAAACACCAGACGAATATTGAGAACGAACTGAAAGATGAGCGTGTCCCTGGCCGAGTAAGCCGGGACGTAAGACCCAAGAGAACTTGAATGAAACTGACCCTTTCCCATCTGGAAACCCTGCTCCTGCGTGCTTGCGACGATTTGCGCGGCAGCATGGATGCGAGCGAATACAAGGAATACATTTTCGGCATGCTGTTTCTCAAGCGTGCCAGCGACCTGTTCGACCAGCGCCGGGAGGAACTGCGTAAGCAGCTCAAGGCCCAAGGCATGGCGGAGACTGATATCGCCGTCGAGTTGGAAGACCCGGATCACTATTCGGGCAAGTACTTTTATGTCCCGCCGCGTGCGCGCTGGAATGAGCCCTGGGTGGAGGACGTGGTAGAGAACGGGGTCAAGAAGCAGGTGCAGCGCCCGGCCTTGAAGCACGTCAAGGAAAACGTCGGCACCACCCTCAACAAGGCGCTGGCGGCCATCGAAGAGGCTAATCTGGACGCCCTGCAGGATGTGCTCAGTGGCATCAACTTCAACCGCAAGATCGGCCAGCGGACCCTGGACGACGACACCCTGGCCGATTTCGTGCAGAACTTCGAAAAAATTCCGCTGCGCGACGAGGATTTCGAGTTTCCCGACCTGCTAGGGGCCGCCTATGAGTGGCTGATCAAATACTTTGCTGATTCCGCTGGCAAGAAAGCCGGCGAGTTCTATACGCCGGCGGAAGTGGTGCGGTTGTGCGTGGAAATATGCGATCCCGCCGAGGGCATGAGTATCTATGATCCCACCGTCGGCTCGGGCGGTATGCTAATCCAGATGCGCGACTACCTGCGTGAGAAAGGTGGCGATGCCAGCGAACTGTCGCTCAACGGCCAGGAGAAGATCGGCACTACGTGGTCCATCTGCAAGATGAACATGCTGCTGCACGGCATTTCTCACGCCGACATCCGCCAAGAGGACACGATCCGCGAACCCCAGCACCTGGACGAGAACAACGAACTCAAGCGTTTCAATCGGGTGGTGGCCAATCCGCCCTTCAGCCAGAACTACATCCGCAAGGACCTCAAGTTTCCTGGCCGTTTTCCGGTGATGATGCCGGAAAAGGGCAAGAAAGCCGATCTGATGTTCGTGCAACACATGCTGGCCGTGCTCAAGCACGACGGCCGGCTGGCCACCGTGATGCCGCACGGGGTGTTGTTTCGTGGCGGCGAGGAGCGCGAAGCGCGCAAGTACTTCATCGACCACGGCTATCTGGAGGCGGTCATCGGGCTGCCGAGCAACCTGTTCTACGGCACCGGTATTCCGGCCTGCATCCTGGTGCTCAACAAAGCGGGTGCCGGCCAACGGGATAGCGTGCTGTTCATCAATGCCGACCGGGAGTATCGCGAGGGCAAGGCGCAGAATCATCTGCGTCCGGAAGACATCGACAAAATCATCAATGCCTATCGCCGAGGTGAGGCCGTTGACGGCTATGCTCGCCCGGTGCCGGTGGCCGAGATTCGTGGCGAGGACTACAACTGCAATATCCGCCGATATGTGGATAATGCGCCGCTACCCGAGCCCCATGACGTGCGCGCTCATCTGCATGGCGGGGTGCCAGTGGCGGAAATCGACAGCCTGGCGCATTACTGGGACAACTATGCTGGTTTGAAGGATGCGCTTTTTGTCGCCCGGGATGACCTGTATCGGGACTTCGCCCCGGCATTGACGGACAAGCGCGATATCGCCGCATTTATCAATAGTCATGATGGCGTGCGGACCGCCAACTACCATTTCATGCAGGCGCTGCAAACCTGGTGGCAGGCCAACCAGCCCATTGTCGAAGCCCTGGCGCCCGATGCCGGCAACCAGCAGGCTCGGCCGCGCAATGTGTATGTGATGCGCAGCGAACTGATGCGCAGCATCGAGGAGGCATTTGCCGGTCAGAATCTGTTGACTCCCTTTCAAGTGCGTGGCGCTTTTGCTGCTTATGTTGATCGGCTGAAGGCTGATTTCAAATCTATTGCCGCCAGTGGCTGGGGGCCAGAGCTGATTCCGGACGACGATATCCTGCAAAGCCAGTTTCCCGAGGTGCTACAGGAACAGGAGCGTGCCCAGGTCCGGCTGGCCGAACTGCATGCGCTGTTCGCAACCGCTGACGAGGAAGATTTCGAGGACGGTGACGACACTGGCGTGATGGGCTCCGACCAGGTCAAGGCGCTCAAGGCACAGCTTAAAGAAGCTAAGGGCATGGCCCGGCTATGCAAGCGCGATCCTGGTCTGGGCAATGCCGAGGACTATCGGCAACAAGCCGCGCGTATTGAGATGCAATTGGCGCGTCACAAAGTGCTGGAGGATGAGGCCAAGGCGTTGAAGAAGACGCTCAAGGCCATCAATGGCAAACGTGATGAGTTAGTTGAGAGCGCCCGCAAGAAAATCTCGGTGGATGAAGCGCGTAGGGCCATCATCGGGCGGCTGGAGAATCTGTCGATGACGATTTACCAAGGCTATCTGCGTACCGAGCAGCGGGCCTGCATAAAGGCAGTCGAGAATCTGTGGAGCAAGTATGCAGTGACGGCACACGAGATCAAAGCGCAGCGGGATGCTGCTTCGCGAGAATTGCAGGCATTTCTAGCGGAGTTGGGATATGAGTGAGTGGAATACGCGCTCACTGTCCGAACTGGTATCTTTCTACAAGGGTAGGAAGGTAGAAACCAGTCCATTCCAAGAACAAGGATACCAAGAGTACTTGGGCGCTGGCGCTTTGTCTGGTGCATCAGACGGTTACGCTGATACTGCGCTAGCAGTTATGGCGACAGAGAAAGATGTACTAATGCTTTGGGACGGGGAAAGAAGTGGTCTTTGTGGTACTGGCCTCTCGGGTGTAGTTTCTTCAACTGTTGCGAAGCTCTCCTCAAATGGAATAGTCAATAGCCGACTTCTTTATTATCTGCTTTTGAAGAATTTTGAGTGGATTCAGAATCATAGAACAGGTACTGGTGTCCCTCATGTTCCTAAAGATATTGGCCGGATTCTCCGATTAACGTATCCAACAGAAGAGAGGGTGCAGGAAAGGATTGTATCTATATTGAAGGCATCTGATCGTGCCATCGAGAAAACGACATCATTGATAAAGAAGTATCAAAAAATCAAGTCAGGCTTGATGTGCGATCTCTTTACTCGTGGTATCGGTCCTAATAAAAAGTTGCGTCCTTCTTATAAGCAAGCGCCAGAGCTTTATCAAAATACTCCGGTTGGATGGGTTCCCAAAGAATGGTCGCCCAAGAAATTGGGCGAGATTTTGTTAAAAATAGAATCGGGTTGGAGTCCCGATTGCATTGAGCGACCACCTAGTGTTGGGGAATGGGGGGTTCTGAAAGTTAGCGCTGTAACTAGAGGGTACTTTGACTGCCTGCAATCCAAGACTTTGCCTGATACGTTATATCCTAGATTCGCATTGGAGGTTAAGGCAGGCGACGTAATCATGACACGTGCTAATGGAGTGGCTGAGCTTGTCGGGGAATGCGTTCAGGTTACAGATACGCAGGAGAAACTAATGCTGTCAGATAAGTTGCTTCGGTTGGTGCCAGATGAAGGAGTAATGTCTAAGGAGTTCTTGGGAATGTTGATGCACTCCAATGGAATTAAACATCAGATAAGAAAAACCATGAACGGAAGTAGTGGGCAAAGAAATATATCGCAGGGAGATATTCGAAACTTCGTTTGTTTTGTTCCGTCCTTAGATGAACAGAAAGCAATATATTTACCTGTAAATTATTACCAACGATTAATCGATCAAGAGGTGAAATATATTGATAATCTACGCCAACAACGGTATGGTTTAATGCACGATTTACTTGCTGGCGAATCTCCATTTAAGCTTGAGTCAGACGCATGTCCCGAGTCCACCCATGTTTAAGATCGACCCAGCACAGAATCGCATTGTTCCCATCCAAGCTAAACGCTTCGGCGAACTGGGTTTTGCTGAACGCAAGCACCTGCAGGAATGGCTGGAGCATTGCCCGCAGGCGTTGGCCCAGGACGAAGGCGAGGAGCTACTGATCATTCAGAAGGAATTCGACGGCTTCGACGACACCCGTGAGCGTCTGGATCTTCTTGCCCTCGATAAGGAAGGCAATCTGGTGATTATCGAGAACAAGCTGGACGATACTGGCCGGGACGTGGTGTGGCAGGCGCTGAAATACGCCAGCTACTGCGCCAGCCTCAGCAAGCCGCAAGTCGTGGATATCTATCAGCGTTATCTGAATCAGAAGGCGCAGCAGACAAACGAGGCGCCGGCGCGCGCCGAGGACAGGTTGATCGAATTTCTTGAGGTGGACGATCTGGATGCGGTGCAACTGAACCGCATGGGCAGCCAGCGGCTGATGCTGGTAGCTGCCCACTACCGCAAGGAGGTGACCAGCACGGTGCTGTGGCTCAGCCAGTTCGGCATCGCCTGCCAATGCTTCAAGGTCACGCCCTATCAGGCCGGCTCCGAATTGTTCCTCAACGTGGAACAGATCATTCCGACGCCCGAGTCGTCCGATTTCATGATCGGCATGGCCGCCAAGGAGGCAGAGGAAAAGAGCGCCGACCAGGAACAGAAGCAACGTCACCGCCTGCGCATGGAGTTCTGGGAGCAGACGCTGGAGGTGTTCAATCAAAGCGCCTGCACGCTGTACAACAACATCAGCCCGTCGCGGGATCACTGGCTCTCAGCCGGTTCGGGAATTTCAGCCGTGCCGTATTCACTGATCTTCGGCAAGCAGGAGATTCGGGTGGAATTGAATATTGGCCGACGTAGCGCCGATGAAAATCGCTTCATCTTTGACCGGCTCAATCAGCAGAAAGCCGACATCGAGGCGCGCTTTGGTGCGGCGCTGGAGTGGTTGCCTCTGCCGGAGAAGAAGTCCTGCCGCATCCAGTACAGCAAGCCGGTGGATGGCTACAACAGGGACAACTGGTCGGACATGATCCAGTGGTTGGTCACGCACATGACTCGCCTGGAACAGACGATGCGTGAGCCGCTGAAAGGCATCCGGCCGCAGATCAGACTGCACAGCAACACGTTGGAGCCGACCGATGTCTGAATACACGGAGGTCGAACAGCCCTTCCTGCAGCGGTTGCAATCGCTGGGTTGGGAGGTGATCGACCAAGGGCCGGACATTCCTGCCGATCCAACCAGGAGCCTGCGCGCCAGCTTTCGCCAGTGGCTGCTGCCTGATGTGTTCGCCAAGGCGATCGCGGCGCTGAACCCCGGTACGGAGGGTGATACTTGGTTGACTGAAAAGCAGTTGAGCGAACTGCAGGAGCAGATCCTGCGCCAGCCCAACAGGACGCTGCTGGAAGCCAACGAGGCAGTGCAGAAGTTACTGATCAAGGCTCAAGTGGATGTGAACGAGCAGACTGGCGAGCAGGACCCGGTCGTGCGGCTGATCGACTTCCAGACACCAGAGAACAATCATTTTCTGGCCATCAATCAGTTCCGTCTGGATACGCCCGGTTGCGTCAAGCAGTTCATCATTCTGGACCTCGTGCTATTCGTCAACGGCATTCCGCTGGTCGTGGTGGAGTGCAAGAAGGGCGGCCCCACCTGTGCAAATCCCATGGCCGAGGCGTTCGTCCAGTTCCAGCGCTACATGAATCGGCGTCAGGAGACTGTGCGGGCCGGACTGAAGGAAGGCGAACCGCGACTGTTCCATAGCAATCTGCTGCTGATCCGTGCTGGCGGCCTCGAGGCAGATTACGGCACCATCACCTCCGGCGAAGAGCATTTCTATCCCTGGAAAACCCAGTGGCCCGCCGACGATGCCACAGCTCAGGGGATGAATCCGCAACAGCATTTGATCAATGGCATGCTGAGCAAGGCCAATCTGTTGAGCATCCTGCGCACGTGCTCGGTGTTCATGGATACCGACGGTGGGCCGCGCATCAAGGTGGTTTGCCGCTACCAGCAGTTCCGCGCTGCCAACAAGATCGTGGCGCGCCTGCGCCACGGACGCACGGTGGAAGAACGCAGTGGCGTGGTGTGGCATACCCAAGGCTCGGGCAAGAGCTTGACCATGGTGTTTGTCGCGCGGATGCTGCGTGCATCCAAGGATCTGCACGATTACAAGATCGTACTGATCAACGACCGGGTAGATTTGGAAGATCAACTGGCCGAAACCGCCACTTTAATCGGCGGCCGCGTCAATGTGATCGAGAACCGTCAACAATTGCGCCGCGATCTGTCTGCCGATGCCTCCGACATCAACATGGTGATGGCACACAAGTTTTTGCTGGCTGAGCAAAGCTTGCCCCTGGTGGTGGCGGAAGCACTGGGCACCTACCTGGCGATGCCGGGCAAGGACAGTTTCGGTGTGGTGAACGCGTCACCACGCATCCTGCTTATGATCGACGAGGCGCACCGCACGCAAGGCTCGGACCTGGGCGAAAACATTTTCGAGGCCTTTCCTAACGCCGCCCGGATCGCCTTTACCGGCACGCCGCTGATCACAGAGCGCCACGGCGAGAAGCGCACTGTCAAACGCTTCGGTGAGTACATTGACCAGTACAAGTTGATGGACGCGGTGGAAGATGGCACCACGCTGCAGATTCTTTATGAAGGGCGTACGGCCGATGCTGCTCTGAACGACAAGCAAGGGTTCGAGACCCGTTTCGAGAATCTGTTCAAGGACCGATCGGAAGAGGAACTGCTTGCGATTCGCAAGAAGTACGGGGCCACTGGGGACATTCTGGAAGCAGAACGGCGGATCGAGGCAATTGCCAAGGACATGGTCCGGCATTACCTGGAGCATATCTTTCCCAATGGATTCAAGGCGCAGGTAGTGTGCCATTCCAAGTTGGCGGCCGTGCGCTACCAGCGCGCCATCCATCAGGCGCTGGCGGACACGGTGGTAACTCTGGAGGCCGAGGCAGAGCCGGACCGGGAGCTGATCAGGAGGGTGGCCTTTCTGAAGGCGGCGGTGGTGATTTCCAGCGACGGCACCAACGAGGCTGCTTATGTGACCGAAGCGCGCAAACAATCGCGTGCTTGGAACGCGGTCGAGAACTTCTGCAAGCCCTTCGCCTTTGACGACCCTGACCAACCCTACAGCGGCATCGCTTTTCTGGTGGTATGCGACATGCTGCTTACCGGATTCGATGCGCCTATCGAGCAGGTCATGTATCTGGACAAGCGTATCCGCGAGCACACACTGCTGCAGGCTATCGCGCGCACCAACCGGGTCAAGAAGGGAAAGCAGCGCGGCTATGTGGTGGACTACATCGGTTTGACCCACCACCTGACTGAGGCGTTGACCCTGTATGCGGCGACCGACGAGCAACAAGAATTAGTGAGCGGCCTCAAGAACATCAATTCCGAGGTGCCGGTACTGCAGGAGCGCTACCAGCGTTTGCTGAACCTGTTCGCCGAGCACAAGGTGCGACAGGTACAGGACTTCGTGGAAGGCCGCTTGCCAACGCTGGAAGCCGATGCGGCAGTGGTTCATGAGGCGGTGAGCCTGCTCAAGGACGAGAAACTGCGGGCCGATTTCGACGTGTATCTGAAGAAATTCCTCAGCAGCCTGGACATCATTCTGCCGCACGCTTCGGGGCAGCCCTACCGGGTTCCGGCCAAGCGCCTGGGCTATCTTCAGCAGGTTGCCAAGGAACGTTACAAGGACGATAGCCTGGATCTGGGCGATGCAGGCCAAAAGGTGCGCGATCTGATCAACGAACACCTGATCAGCTTGGGCATCAATCCCAAGGTGCCGCCGGTGGAATTGTTGTCCGAGGACTTTCTGGAGCGGCTGAATGAGCATGCCGGAGGCAATCCGGAGGCCAAGGCCAGCGAAATGGAACATGCCATCCGCAAGCACTGCACCGTGCATCATGACGAGGATCCAGCGTTCTACCGGAGCTTGTCGGAGAAGGTTGAGCAGTTGCTGGACCGGTACCAAGGTCAGTGGGATCTGTTGGCCGAGGAACTGGAGAAACTACGCAAGGTTGCGGTGGAAGGGCGGCAGCAGGGTGAAGCTGGCATGAGCCGAGAAGCCACCACGTTTTATGAGCACATCGCCAACGAGACTTTCGGCGGCGAAGTTCCGGCGGAAGCGAGGCCTAAGATGAAGTTGCTGATGGAGGCGATCGTCGAAACGCTGCAGCACAGCATCGGCAGCATCGACTTCTGGAGCAACAGCGACAAGCAGAAACGCACCCGCAGTGAAATCAAAACGGCATTGACACTGACCGGCATCCCGGCGCTGAAACAGCACCGCGAGCGGGTGGCTGTGGAGATCATGAAGCTGGCCAAAAACCGTCATGAGGAGCTGCTCAAGGGTTTGGACAAGGAGCAGCAGCGATGATGTCCCGACGTATTAGAGACATTGAGTACCAATTGCTACCCGGCAGTCAGCGCAAAACTACCGATATCGTGATCGAGCGCAATGGCCAGATCGTGGTTCGTCCACCTGTGCATTACGCGCCCGAGCAAGTGGATGCCGTGGTGGAAAGCAAGCGGCTGTGGATCTACCGCAACCTGGCCGAATGGCGGGATTTGAACGCTACGGCTGTGACACGGGAGTGGGTCAGCGGTGAAACCTTTCTCTACTTGGGCAGTGCTTACCGGCTCGCGTTGGTATCAGGGCAGACCGAAGTTCTGAAGTTGAGGGATGGGCGATTCCACCTGAGCCGTGAGCTGATCGAACTGGGGGGTACGGATGCAGCCAGGTCCGCTTTCGAATGTTTCTATATCGACAAAGGCCAAGAAAGATTCACAAACCGGGTAGAGCAATTCGCCCCCAAGGTGGGCGTCGAGGCGACAGTCATCAAGGTGCGGGATACTGGCTATCGCTGGGCCAGTTGCGGGCATGGCGGCACGCTCAACTTCCACTGGAAGTGCATGATGGCACCTCCCAAGATCATTGACTACATCGTGGTGCATGAGCTGTGTCACTTCCACCATCGTGATCACAGTGAAGCTTTTTGGAACGAGGTTGACAAGATTCTTCCGGATTGGATGGAACGTAAGGCGTGGCTTAGACGATATGGAGCTAGTTTGGATTTATAAGAAGGAGCAGCGTCCGAGGTAAATGGCAGTGATAGATGCTCTTTTGTGTCCTAACTCTAAGCTGATCAATTGCCGGACGCATTGATCTAATGTTTGTTGTTGTGCAGAGTAAGGGACTGCGGTCGGCCCGCCTGCTGCCGGTGACTTCCACCCCGTCAGTGTTTCATATCGCATTTGTGCATATTGATGCCGCAGCCCATGCATATTGCTCAGCCCCGCCGCCTTGCACTGACCATCGTAGACGTGCCGCTGCTGGATGTAGGTTTTGTTTGCCGGGATCAGTGATCCTGTGCCCGCTAGGCGGTGTGCTGCGTGGAGCGCGTCACGCTGCTCTGCGGTGGTGATGGGCACAACGCGTTCACGCCCGCCCTTCGTCCACGATCCTTTGAGGGCAATGTGGTCACCCCGATCCGCATAACTGGGCTGGAACTTGATCGCTTCCTCCCGACGCAATCCGAAGGCGGCCTGTAGCTGAAGGCTCATGCGCACGTGGGCATCGGTGATCTGTTCAAGACCTGTGCCCAGTTCCTGGGCCTTGCTGATATTGGTCACATAGCGACGCTCGGCCACGCCAAGCTGCGTGTTATCTGCTGGCAAGATGCCGGGCCTGCCGATTTTCTCGGCCCACCAGCGCAGGTGAGAGAGCCGATTCTTGATGGTGCCAGACGACAAGCCTTCGCCTTGCCAGCGGTCCAGCAACGCCTGGACGTGCTTGCCCTTGAGCGACGATGCCTTCATCTGCCGAAAACCGGCCGCGCGCAGTTGCCGCGCGGCTAGCGACAGCGAGCGCATCCGGTCGGCCTGCGTGGTGTAGCTGCCGTCACGGTTGCGCTGGCAAAGCTGCCGCAGGGTGTAGGTCAAGTCGTCCATCTTCCGGCCTCCAAGCAAAGCGCCGTGCTGCGTTGTCCTGAAACTCAATGGTTAGTGTTGGTGCCAGCTCGCCAAGGCGAGATCCCGTGAGGGCAAGGGCATGGTGTTCAGGAGACACCAGAGCCTCGAATGAGGCGTCCGTCTTGCTCCCTGCTGGAAGCCCGGACGGAGGTACTACAAGACGAAAGTGATGCGAACGTGGACGAGTCCTCCTATGAAGTGAGTGGGATGAGAAATGCAGCGGCATCCCTGTGCGTTGCGCACAGGAAATTGCCGCAAAGGACAGTGCGCCAGGCGGCGCGATAGGGATGAGTTCAAACAGACGAAGAAGGCTCCGCCCTGGGGAGGGCCGGTATGCGGTCGGAGCCTGGGCATACCTGGGGTGGTTCCGCCCTGTCGGGCCAGCGCTTGCAGGAACCTGCGCTGTTGGGGCTGCCGATGTACGAAGCCCATCGGTCTTGGCAACTGCCCGGGCAGTTTAGGGCGGCCATCATCATGTATGCCGCACGTAATAGGAACTGGCTTTCGCCCGCATTGTTGGCGGTGTTGCGCGGGGCGTCACTGCGGCGTGCAGTGACGCCCCGTTTCACGGCAGCATTTACTACGCAGGATGCGGCTGCCATCCCCTGGCCTGCATTGCCTGCGCTGCGATACCCCCAGCGTTCGTAGAGGTGTTCAGCATCTTGCGGATGTTGGCGATGTGCGCCAGGGCGGTTTCACGCGATGCCGGTTGCGCAGTCGGTTCTGGGCGGTCTTCGGTACGCGGCGGAGCTGCAGGCCGATTCTCGGCAGTCCGTGGGGTGGCAGACATCTCCTTACGTCCAGTCCACAGACGGAATTCGCCAGAAAATACGCGCTTCACCAAGGCGAAGAAGTAGGCCACGACGTTGCGCACGGTGCCGCTCTGGCTGCGCGCCTGCAACTCATCGAGCACTTCCTGACGATGCTGCGGCGGCAGCCGCCGCAAGGCAGCCTGCACGTCCTTTTGCTGATCTGCCTGGGCATTGCTCAGGCAAGGCGGCAAGCTCACCGATTGCGATGCCGAATGGTCGTCGCCTTCGCGCGCGCGGTACGTACGTTCTTTTTTATACATATACGTCTTATACGTACTGTCCTGCTTAGCCGTCATGTGGCGAGCGTGCCCGGTCTGTTGCGGAACAAGCGTGCTGCCAGCGGAATCGCCAGACAATGGCAGTGGGGCGGCTGCCTCGTTCGCCTGCGACGGCGGCATCGGGGGCAAATCATCGTCATCGTGGCGCTGATCGTGGGTCGCAATGGAAGCGGCTTCAGGTGCCTGCGCCAGCGTTGCCTGAATGTGGACGGCCACCCGATCCACCTGGTTGTTTTCGTGGCCGATGGAGGCTTGCAAAAGCGTGGGCAGACTGGCATCGAGTGCGCAGGCCTGCTGGAAGTGCAGGACGCTTTCGTGAACCTGATACAGCTCGCTGAGCACATGGCCGGTTAGAGGATCGCGGTGTTGGCCTACCAGGCTGATCCAGCCCGTCAGCCGAAGTACAACGAGGACGCGCCGGGCCGTCTCGTACCCGGCTCTCTGCCCCAGCGGGGTGGAGGTGAGATAGCGGCGCAACTGCCCCAGATTCGCCAGCGGGCTGAAGCCCTCCGCAGAGCGCAGCATGCGCAGAACCTGCCAGCCGTTGCGCTCCAATGGCGTGAGGCGGGTATCAAGCATGAGCGAGGCCGGCGTGGTGAACAGGGCGTCTTGCCTCAGCAGGTTGTGGCGGGTGTGGTGGTCTGCCATGAGAGTTCTCCAAGGTCTGGGCCACAGCGGCCCGTTCCCCTGCATCTCATCGCGTACCGCTCCATGCGTCAGCCAACAATACGGTCTGCGCTATACCCGTTTTATCCGGCAGGCGCAGCGCTGGCGCCAGCATCCAGACTGATCTATCATCCCGATACCCCCTTGGGGGTACAACTGGGGGTACTTCCAGCAATTCCCGCAAAGGCCATGGCCCGATTTCCCCGTGAAACCTAGCATTCACGGCCCTTTGCCGACCGATCAACGTTTAAACGTGTGATCAACGTCTGACCGAATCCCCAACGCAGACGTTGCGGGCCAGGACCTCAACGGAAACCACCGTTTCCCTACCCCCTATCCGAAGCCCGCAACTCTTCAAACAACCAATCCTTGAATCGCACGATCTTCTCCGAACGGCGCTCGTTGATCCGTTGCGAGAAAAAATGCGTTTCACGCAGAATCCGCTCGAACTCGTTGCGGCCGGCCTCGACCAGTTCGCCGCGGGCCAGTTCGCGTTCGGCGAAGCGGGTCGTCTCCAGGATGACGCCCATGCCGTCCACCGCTGCGGATACCGACAATGCGCCGCGGTCGAAGGACGGGCGGTTGCGCTGCGGCAGGTTCAGTCCGTTCAGTGAAAACCAGTCGTGCCAGCTGACCTGGCTCAAGGATGAATCGATGAGCGGCAGTTCGGTCATGAGCTGCCGCCAGTTGCGCCTGCGGCCCTTGAGCGAGGGCGCGCACATCGGCACGATGGTCTCGCATCCGAGGGGTGTGATTTCGATGCCGGGACGCTGCAGCGCCACGCCATAAGAGATTGCGATGTCCAGCTCGCGGGCCTGCGTCAGGTCCATGGGTTCGGCGCCGCTGGACAGGCGGATCGTAATGTCGGGGTTGTCGGTCATGAAGCCCGGCAGGCGCGGCCCCAGCCATTTCACCGCGAGGCTGGGGGCGCAATAGACGGAAAGAACCTGGCCGCTGGGCGCCAGGCTGACTTCCGCGCAACAGGCTTCCAGGGCGTCCATGATGCGCGTCAGGCTCTGAAGCAGGCGATGCCCTTCGGGCGTCGGTTCGACGCGCCGGTGGCTGCGCCTGAACAGGGATGTGCCGAAGTTTTCTTCCAGCTCACGTATCTGGTGGCTGATTGCCGAGGGCGTCAGATGCAGTTCGTGCGCCGCGAGGGTGAAGCTCTCCAGCCGGGCGGCGGCTTCGAACGCGCGCAGCAGGACGAAGTTCGGGATTTTTCTCATGGGGCCTTTGGCGGCAGCCGGATTTTCATGTGAATGCCATTCATCCAAACGTGAACATCTATCGGTTGTCATCATGTTAGCGCTGATCGAACATTCTGAGGTCCGGCGACGGATGGGCGCGCCCATCTTGTGCGCCGCATCGGGTTTACTTCAGAAGAGGATTCATCATGTCAGCCATACCAGACCGCGCCATGCCGCCTCGATCCAGCCAGCCGCTGCTGGCCGATGGCCGTGTTTCGATTTACCAGCCCGAGCAGCAGGGGCTGATCTACCCTGAGCTGCCCTCGTTCTCCAGCGCGGCCGAAGAGCGGCTGCATCTCAAGCAGCGGCTGGTGGCGGCGTGCCGCGCGTTCGCGCTGGAGGGCTTCGATTACGGTTTCGCCGGCCACCTGACGGTGCGCGATCCCGAGCATCCGGAGCTGTACTGGACCAATCCCATGTGCGTGCATTTCAGCCAGGTGAAGGTGTCGAACCTGATCCTGGCCGACCACAAGGGCAAGGTCGTGGAGGGCAGGCACGCCATCAACCGGGCCGGCTTCGTGCTGCATGCCGCCGTGCACGAGGCGCATCCGGACATCGTGGCGATGTGCCACGCGCATACCGTATATGGAACCGCCTTCGCGGCGTTGGGCCGGCCGCTGGAACCCATATCCCAGGATGCCGCGGCGTTCTTCGAGGACCACGTGGTCATCAAGAGCGAGGCGGGCCAGGTTGCGGTGGAAGAGCGCGCCGGACTGGCGGTCTGCGACTGGTTCAAGGGCGTGAAAGCGGCCATCCATCAGAACCACGGCTTGTTGACGGCCAGCCGGCACAGCATCGAATCGGCCGCGTTCTGGTTCATTGCGCTGGAGCGGTGCTGCCGCCAGCAGCTGATGGTCGAGGCGACGGGCATCAAGCCGGCGCTGGTCAGCGCAGAACGTTCGCGCTACAGCCGGGAGCACGTGGGCTCCGAATACATCGGCTGGCTGCACTTCCAGCCGATTTACGACCATCTGGCGCTATCCCAGCCCGACATGTTCGACTGAGCAAGGCCGCGGTCGGACGCCGGCGCGGCGCTCGTTCGCGCCGGTTCAAAAAGAATACTTGGAGACAACCTATGTACAGCGATATCGCTGGGCCCAGCCTCGCCCGTACCGATGACGAAGGCGCGACCTATTCCAAGGTTGCGTGGCGGCTGCTTCCGTTTCTGTTCCTATGCTATGTCTGCGCGTATCTCGATCGAATCAACGTCAGTTTCGCCAAGCTGCAGATGTCGAGCGATCTGGGTTTCAGCGACGCCGTCTATGGATTGGGCGCGGGGATTTTTTTCGTCGGCTATCTGCTGTTCGAGGTGCCGAGCAACATCATCCTGTTGAAGGTCGGCGCGCGGCGCTGGATCGCGCGCATCATGGTCACGTGGGGCATTATTTCCGCCGGGATGATGTTCGTGTCGGGGCCGGTCAGCTTTTATATCCTGCGCTTCCTGCTGGGCGTGGCGGAGGCGGGTTTCATTCCCGCGATCCTGCTGTACCTGACCTACTGGTTCCCGAACAAGCGCCGCAGCAAGGTGACGGCCCTGTTCCTTACCGGTATTCCCATGTCCGGCGTCATCGGCGGGCCGTTGTCGGGATGGATCATGCACCGGTTCGATGGCGCGGCCGGCTGGGCCGGCTGGCAGTGGCTGTTCCTGCTGGAAGGATTGCCCACGCTGCTGGTCGGGGCGATGGCGTGGTTCTATCTGGACGACAAGGTCGCCGATGCGAAGTGGCTCACCGAGGCCGAGAAGGCGCGCATCCAGCGCGACCTGGCGGCCGAACAGCAGGGCCAGCATCTGCATTCGATCCGCGACGGGCTGACCAATCCCAAGGTGCTGCTGCTGAGCTGTCTCTACTTTTTCTTCACGATGGGGCTGTACGGCATCAGCTTCTGGCTGCCCAGCCTGGTGAAGGCCAGCGGCGTGACGGACAACTTCGACGTCGGATTGCTGTCGGCCGTGCCTTATCTGGCGGCCACGATAGGCATGATTCTGTTCAGCCGGAGTTCCGATGCGACGGGCGAGCGGCGCTGGCATTTGTTTGCGGCGGGCGGGCTTGCCGCGATCGGCCTGTACGGCAGCGTGGTGTACGCCCATAACACGAGCTTCGCGCTGATCGCCCTGACGATAGGCACGGTCGGCGTGATGGCCTCGATTTCGCAGTTCTGGGTGTTGCCGCCGGCCATCCTGAGCGGCGGGGCGGCCGCGGCCGGCATCGCGCTGGTCAATTCGGTGGGCAGCGTCTCGGGTGTGGTCAGCCCTTACCTGATCGGCTGGGCGCAGACGGCGACCGCCAGCACCGGCGCGGGCGTGCTTGCCCTGGTGGCCTGCCTGGTGTTCGGCAGCCTGCTGGTGTTCGCGGTGCCGGCCAAGCTGGTGAACGTGCGCCGCTCAGCGTAGCGGCGACAGGCCTGGGCGGGCTCGCGCTTCCGGTTCCGGATTTTGCGCAAAGAGCTCGTCCAGTTTGGCGAGCAGGTTGGAGCGGGCGAGTTCGATATGCCGGTCGCTGAGCTGGACTGCGCGCGCCGCGTCGCCCTGGCCGATGGCCTGCGCGATCGCGGCATGTTCGTCCCAGATCGTGTCGCGGTGCGGCGATACCCGGTGCACGGCGCCCATGACGCGGCGCAGGTGCACCCAGTAGTGGTCGGCGCTTTGCGCGATCAGCGGGTTGCCGGAGGCGGCATAAATGGCGGAGTGAAACGCCAGGTCCGTGTCGATGATGGCTTTCAGGTCCTGCTTCCGGACCGCGCGGCGGCCGGCCTCGATCAGTTCGGGATCCAGTTGCCAGCGGGTCTCGGCGGCCAGCCGGACCGCCAGGGCGTCCAGGGCGCCGCGGACCTGGTAGAGGTGTCCGACCCATTCGGGCTTCAGTTGCGCGACTTGCACGCCCCGGCCCGGCGCGTCTTCGATGAAGCCGTCTTTCTTGAGCAGCAGCAGCGCCTGCAGCACGGGCGAGCGCGACACATGGAGCTGGTCGGCGATTTCTTCCTGGGTGATCCGCTGGCCCGGGCCGATGGAGCCGTCCGTGATGGCGTCGAGCAGCACACGGTAGACGGTATCGACGAAATCGGTTCGCGACGGGATTTTCTCGAGGGGCAGGCGCATGGGGGCGATTCTACCTTGCAAGGGGTGGCTGAAACGGCAGAGGGCCGGGCGCGGACGCGGCCGCCGGTTTACATCCGGACACCGCGGCGCAGGGAAAACCCTGGATCTGCCATACCGCAATTTACTATATTCTTCGAATACCGAACTCTGAATACAGAGTTCAGAGTTCAAAAATAATGCGCATTCCCGCGCTTTTCCAGAGAGACATCAAATGAGCCCCAAGATCCAGGAACAGTTTGGCCGCGACCCTCACACCAGCGCGGGCGGGACGACAGAGAAGAAGCTGGTCCCTTTCGGCGGGTACTACACCAACAGAATCCCGGGGCATGATCCGGAGCTGACCGAAGTGGGGCCGGGCACGCCGGCCGGCGAGTACCTGCGCCGCTTCTGGCATCCGATCTGCATGTCGATGGAGCTGACCGACACGCCGCGCTTCCTGAAGATCATGGGCGAGGAACTGGTGGCGTTCCGCGACGGCAGCGGCCGCATCGGGGTGCTGCATGCGCATTGCGTGCATCGCGGCGCTTCGCTGGAATACGGCAAGATCGAACAGCACGGCATTTCCTGCTGCTATCACGGCATGGTCTTCGACGTGGACGGAACCTGTCTGCGCGTGCCGTTCCCGGAAGGCGAGGAGGAAGAGGGCGAGCGCTATCGCTGCTCGATCAGGCAGGGCGCCTACAAGGCCTTCGAGCGCAATGGCCTGGTCTTCGCCTACATGGGCCCGCCCGAACAGGAACCGCCGTTTCCGCAGTGGGAAGGCGACTTCACCGTCGCCGAGGGCGACGAACTGGTGCCCTACAGCAATTTCCAGCACTGCAACTGGCTGCAGGTCCAGGACAACGCGGCCGACAACTATCACACCATGGCTCTGCACGCGAAACGTCAGGTCACCGGCGAACACTATCAGGGCACCACGTTCGACGAAGTGGGCGCGGCGACGATGGAAGTGCCGCCCGACATGCAGTTCGTGCCCGTGCACGGCGGCCGCGGCCTGGCCTGCGCAGGCGCGCGCCGGGCCGACGACGGCCATATGCACATCCGCGTGCAGCACCAGGTGCTGCCCAACTTCAGCCTGCACGCCTACACCTCGGAAGACGGCAAGAAGAAAAAGCTGTTCAGCCGCTTCCACATGATCCGCTGGACCGTTCCCGTCGACGACCACAACAGCAAGATGATCGGCTGGCGCGTGATGGGGCCGGGCATCGACACGCGCGGCATCGGCGACAAGAGCCTGGTCGGCTACGAGACGATCGATTTTCTGGAAGGGCAGGTGGCGATGCGCCGCCCCGAGCGGTTCGGCAAATACAAGCTGGAGGACATGCCGCCCATTCCCTCGGATCACCGCGCCCGGGAAAACTACAAGGACGCCCAGTACGCGCCGGGCGACTACGAGGCGATCATCAGCCAGCGGCCCATCGCGATCCACGCGCTGGAGAACCCCACGAAATTCGACGCGGGCCTGTATGTATTCCGCAAGCTGCTGCGCGATGCGATCCGGGGATCCAACCCCAATGCCGGTCCCGAGCAATTCGCCCAATGGCTGCGCGAGTGCGCGGGGCATCCCAACAGCTATTGCTCGGGCAATGTGTTCGACCTGCCCGTGGGACGCACGACGCAGGAGGAAGTGACGCTGCGCCGCCACCTGGCCCGCCAGGTGGTGCAGATCCTGACCGAAGCCGACGGCATGAAGGGCGATGAACGGGCCGGCTTCGTCATGCAGAAAATGGAGGCATTGCAGCAGGACGTACTCGCGCGGAGGCAGGCGTGAACGCGCCGCTGCCGCAAGGCGTGGTGATGGACGGCCGCGCCGGGACGGAGCTGCTGCAATTGCGGGTCCGCGGAATACGGATGCAGGCCGAAGGCATCCACGCCTTCGAGCTGGTCCACCCCGAAGGCCTGCCGCTGCCGGCGGTGGAGGCGGGGGCGCACGTCGACGTGCACCTGGCCGGGGGACTGATGCGTTCCTATTCCCTGGCTGGCGATCCGCAGGACAGGTCGCGCTGGATTCTGGGCGTGCTGCGCGAACCCAAAGGGCGCGGCGGGTCGCGGGCCATGCATGAGTCGCTGCGGGTCGGGGACCTGCTGCCCGTGGGAATGCCGCGCAATGCGTTTGCGCTGGCGCCGGATTCGGGCCACGCTATCCTGCTGGCCGGCGGGATAGGCGTGACGCCGCTCAAGGCCATGGCGCACGTGCTGGCCCGGGCCGGGCGGTCGTTCGAGTTCCACTATTGCGCGCGCACCGCGCAGCACGCGGCCTTCGTCGACGAGCTGCGCCAACTGGTTCCCGAGCGCGCGTTGCATCTGCATTTCGATGGCGGCGACTTCACGCGCGGATTGGACATCAAGGCCCTGCTGGCGCATCCCGGCGCAGGCCACCACGTCTATTACTGCGGCCCCGGCGGTTTCATGCAGGCATGCGCCGACGCGACGCAGCATTGGCCGCCCGGCACGGTGCATAGCGAACACTTCAAGGCGCCCGAGCGTCCCGCGTCCGAGGCGCCGCCCAGCGGCGGCTTCGAAGTCAGGCTGGCCAGGGCCGGCATTTCCGTGATGGTCGAGCCGGACCAGACGATCGTGCGCGCCATCGAACTGGCCGGCCACCGCGTGCCGACTTCATGCCTGTCCGGCTTGTGCGGCGCCTGCAAGGTCGAGTACCTGGAAGGGGAAGTCGACCACAGGGACTACATCCTGAGCGACGAGGAAAAAAACCACTGCCTCACCGTCTGCTGCTCGCGCGCGACGAGTTCGTGCCTGGTGCTGGACCTGTAGCGGGATCGGCGCAGCAGCCCGGCGCGTGGCCGTCACTCGATGGCGCTTCTGTGCCGGGCCGCGATCTTGATCGCCTTGTTCGCATCCGCGGCCACCTTTTCGTAGTACGCGCGGGTCGGCGAAAAAACGGGCAGCACTTTGCGTTCGTCGAAGTTCTTGACCGAGTCGTTGACCAGCTTGATCTGCACGTACCTGGCCTTGGCGTTCTGCACTTCCAGGGTGGCCCAGTTGCGGCAATCCATGAAGCCGGCGGAAAAGTTCGCGGTCCTGGTGGAGCCGGCCGGCACGCCGCCCTTGGATTGGTAGTAGCCATGGACGCGGCAATGCCGGTCCGAGGTCTGTTCGTCGTTGATGAACAGCCACGCGTCCCAGTCGGCCGATGCGATGTTGTAGCGGCTGGCGTTGGCCACTTCGTAGCTGAAGTTGACTTCGGAGAAGAGCGACCGGTCGGTTTTCAGGTCCAGGGCTTTGGCGGTGACTTTCGCGAGTTCGGCTTCGGCCTGCTGCACCAGTTTTTCTTCCTTGGCGAACCTGTCGGCGTTGTGCGTGATGGCGGCCTGGGCGTTGGCCGCCTCCTGGGTCTTGCCGCGGATGTATTCCTCGCTTTCGCCGACGATGACGGAACGCGGCGTGAGGCCGGGATATTTTTCGGCGAGCTGTTCCAGGCTGAAGCCGTTGGCCACCCAGCTGCCGACGGCCCAGTTGTACGCGTCCTGCTGCGCAGCCGTCATGTCGGGCCAGGCCTTGTCCAGCGATGCGCGGTAGGCCTGCGCGTTCTGCGTGGACAGCCGCAGGTCCACGCCTTTGTCGCATCCGGCAAGTGACGCGACGATTCCGAGCAACAGCAGTCCGCGGCAGGCTTTCAACATGTTTCTATTCTCGATTATTCGTAACGGGCGTTAATGTACCCCCAATCCTAGTAATCTGGGACGGCCTGCGAATCGAATAAGAGGAGACTGCAATGAGTCATGTATACGTCGTCGGCGTGGGCATGGTCCCCTTCGCCAAGCCCGGCCGGCATGCGCCTTACCACGAGATGGCGGCGCAGGCGGCGCGCGCCGCGCTGACGGATGCGGGGCTTGCCTATGAGCAGGTGCAGCAGGCCTATGTGGGCTACGTCTATGGCGATTCCACGGCGGGGCAGCGGGCCTTGTACGAAGTCGGCATGAGCGGCATCCCGGTCTTCAACGTGAACAACAACTGCTCCACCGGCTCCACGGCGCTGTTCCTGGCGCGCCAGGCGGTGGCCGGCGGCGCGGCGGACTGCGCGCTGGCCCTGGGTTTCGAGCATATGAATCCCGGCGCGCTGGGCACGGTGTTCCAGGACAGGCCGAGTCCGTTCGAGCGCTTCGACGCGGCCACCCAGGAACTGGTCGGCCAGGACGGGATTCCGTTCGCCTTGCGTTATTTCGGCGGCGCGGGCAAGGCGCACATGGACCAGTACGGCACCAGCATGTCGACTTTCGCGAAAATCCGCGCCAAGGCCAGCCGGCACGCCGCCAATAATCCGATGGCATTGTTCCGCACCGTCGTGACGGAGGAAGAGGTGATGGCAGCGCCTGTCTTGTGGCCTGGCGTGATGACGAGGCTGATGGCGTGCCCGCCGACCTGCGGCGCGGCCGCCGCCGTCGTGTGCTCCGGGGAATACGCGCGGCGGCACGGGCTGGACCGCAGCGTGCGCATCCGGGCGCAGGCCATGACCACCGACCGGGCCGTCACCTTCGAGGCCCGCGACATGCGCGAGGTGGTGGGCTTCAGCATGGCGAAAGAGGCGGCGGACCGCGTGTACGAAGCCGCCGGCGTCGGCCCGCAGGATATCGACGTGGTCGAGCTGCACGACTGTTTCGCGCACAACGAGCTGGTGAGCTACGAGGCGCTGGGCCTGTGCGGCCTGGGCGAGGCCGAGAAGTTCGTCGTGGACGGCGACAACACCTATGGCGGCAGGGTCGTCACGAATCCCTCGGGCGGCCTGCTGTCGAAGGGGCATCCGCTGGGGGCGACGGGCCTGGCGCAATGCGCCGAGCTGGTCCAGCAACTGCGCCAGGCCGCCGACGCCCGCCAGGCGCCCGACGCGCGGCTGGCGCTGCAGCACAACCTGGGGCTGGGCGGGGCCTGCGTGGTGACCTTGTACGAGAAGGCCTGAATTGCGGGCCAGGCGTTGCCGCTGCGGCGAATCTGTCCATAATCACCGCATGAACAGCAGCGATTATCCGCGTATCTGGCAAGCCCCCGACTGGCTGCCGTGGCGCTACGACCTGGCCACCCCCCCATACCCGCCCGGCTTCAAGTCATAACTGACCCAGTCCGTCGCCCGCGCCACGCCGTCGTAAAGCCGCCGGGCGTCGTGGTTGTCGCGCGCGGTGATCCAGCGCAGCAGCGGCCAGCCGCGGGCGTGCGCGATGGACGCCACCGCGGCGATCAGGCCTCGGCCGATGCCCAGGCCACGGTGCCCGGCGGCGACGTACAAGTCGTCCAGGTACCCCGCGTCGCGCCCCAGCAGCGGCTTGGGGAAGGGGCGGTAGTGCGCAAGCCCCACCAGTTCGCCGCTGGCGGTTTCGGCGACGACGCCTTCCTCGGGATGTTCGGGGCGCATCAGCCATGACCAGGTGCGCCGCAGCGCCGCGTCGTCGATGTCCACTTCGTAGAACGCGGCGTAGCGGCGGTAGAGCACCGCCCATCGGGCCTCGTCGCCCGGGTCGAGGTTTCGGATGGTGATTGCGTCGGCATTCATGTCGATGTCCTTGTGATCACCATGCGGCCGGCAGCGGCGCCGGCCCGGGGTGCGAGGGGAAATGCGGCAGCACGTCCTCCGCCAGTTCCTGGATGATTTCGGCCGCGGGCCGTTGCGAGAACTGGATGCCGAGCGCGGCATGGTTGACGCCCGCGGCCTGCCAGGCGTGCAGCAGGTCGATGAGGCCTTTGCGTCCGGTGCGCAGCACGTAGCCGCCCTGCAGCGGCGTGCGCGGGTGGTCGGGGTCGTCGGCCAGGTCCAGCCATTCGTTGGTCATGTGCGGCCGGAAGCCGCCGTCGGCGATGCGCTGGCGCCAGGCGCGGATCTTGTTGGCCAGGCGCTGCGGGCCTTCGGGGGTGTGGGTGGCGTCGGGGTAGGTCAGCCAACCGTCCGCATGTTCGGCGATCCAGGCCGGCGATTGGCCGCTGGCGCCGGTGACGATCAGGGGGATCGCGCCGGCGGCGGGCTGCGGCAGCAGCGCGGCGCGCTGGAACCGGCCCAGCGGCGAATCCACCGCCAGCAGGCCGGGCCGCATGAGCTGGCGGAAGTAGGCCACCGCCTGCGCGAAGCGCTCGGCGCGTTCGCCATGTTCCAGCCCATACGCGGGAAACTCGATGGGACGGTCGCCCGAAGCGATGCCCAGCACCAGGCGGCCGCCCGACAGCCGGTCGAGCGAGGCCGCGGCCTTGGCCAGGTCGATGGGATGGCGCAGCGTGAAGATGGCGCTGCCCGTGGCCAGCGCGATGCTGCGGGTGCGCGCCGCCAGAAAGCCCAGGTAGGTGAAGGGATCGAAGAGTTGGCCGGCGTCGCCGAAGGCGGGGTCGAACAGCGGCACGTCGCGCACCCAGACGGCGGCGAAGCCGCGCCGGTCGATCTCGGCCACCAGGTCGGCCTGCCCGGCCAACGCCTGCATGTCGCCGGCATAGAAGCGCAGCGGCAGGAACACGCCCAGCGTGAGCCGTTCGGGCGCGAACATGCGGCGGTAGCCGGGATGCGACTGGAACGCGGCGTGCGAGGCGCCCGCCGCGGATAGCGGATTATCCATGTGGCGTCCGCTCCTTCAGGCGTCGGTCGCCGGCGCCGGCAGCGTGATGCCGCGGGCCACGGCGGGGCGGGCCGCGATGCGCTCGTGCCAGGCGCTCAGGTGGCGGTGCCGGCTGAAGTCGAACTCGATGATGCGGGCGATGTGGCTCCAGCCGAAGTGGGCGATGTCGGCGATGGAGTAGTCGTCGCCGGCGAGGTAGGGATGCTCGGCCAGCCGGCGGTCGAGCACGCCGAATACGTCTTCCGTCAGCCGCCGGTAGCGTTCGATGGCGGCGGGGATGGGGGCGTCGGCGAAGCGCTCGAAATGCACGCGCTGGCCGATGATGGGGCCGACGCTGGACGCATGGAATTGCAGCCACTTGATGGCTTCCCAGCGCGCGGCGGCGGACGCGGGCAGCAGGCGGCCGGCCTTTTCGGCCAGGTAGAGCAGGATCGCGGCGGACTCGAACAGGGTGACGCCGGTTTCGTCGTCGGCGATGACCGGGATGCGGCCATGCGGGTTGAGCGCCAGGAACGCGGGGCTGCGGTGTTCGCCGGCCCCGATGCGGACGTGGTGCAGGCGGTAGGGCAGCGCCAGTTCCTCGAGGGCGATCGTGGCCTTGAAGCCGTTGGGGGAGCTATCGGTGTAGAGATCGATCATGGCGGGTCCGTTCAGGGGCCGAGGGTTCTTTCTGCAAGAAGCTCGGCTAAACTCGGAGGCATTTCCTGGTGGAAATTCTGAACGTGGAATGCCGGGAAATAAAACGATTTGATCTGCACGCTGTGTTTAGCTAGGCTAAATCATGAATCCTGTTTTTCCGCTTCTGGCGCTGCGCGCTTTCACCGAGGTCGGCCGCCACGGCAGCATCAAGCGGGCCGCCGCCGCGCTGGGGGTGACGTCGGGCGCCGTCAGCCAGCAGGTCCGGCTGCTGGAAGAGCGGGTCGGGTTGCCCCTGTTCACGCGCGGCCGGCAAAGCATGGCCTTGACCGAGGCCGGGGCGCGCGTGCATCCCGGCCTGCTGACGGCGTTCGACCAGATCGAATCGGCGCTGCGCACGCTGGAGGCCGCCCGCGCGCGCAAGACGCTTACCGTCAGCACCATGGCCTCGTTCGCCGCGTCGTGGCTGGTGCCGCGGCTGGGGCGCTTCACCAGCCGGCATCCGGATATCGAGGTCCGCGTGGAGGCCGTGGCCGATCTGGTCGATCTGCATCGGGACCGGGTCGACATCGCGATCCGCCACGGCCTGGGCAGCTATCCCGGCCTGCAGTCGCGGCCGCTGATGGCGCCGGTGCTGCTGCCGGTGGCCAGTCCGGCGTTGCTGGCCGACGGGCCGCCGATACGCGAGCCGGCCGACTGCCTGGCCTATCCGCTATTGCAGGACGGCTGCCGCGCGGATTGGGGCTTGTGGCTGGCCGCGCACGGCGTGGCCGCGGACCCGCGCGCCGAGCGCGGCACGGCGTTCGGCGAGGACTATCTGCTGATCCGCGCGGCGGCGGCCGGCCAGGGGCTGGCGCTGGTGCCGCAGGCATATGCGCGCGAAGAGATCGCCGCCGGGCGGCTGGCGCTGGCGCTGGACCGGCCGTGGCCGGCGCGCTTCGCGTATTACGTGGTGATGCTGCCGGATGTCGCGCGGCGTCCGGAAGCGGCGGCGTTCGCGGCCTGGCTTGAGGAAGAGGCGCAGCAGCCGGCCTGAGCCGCGATGCCTGTTCAGCGCTGCGCGGGCTTGTCGGCCGCGGCGCGCAGGAAGTTCTGTTCCAGCTGGCTCAGGACGCGGTTGAGCGCGTCGATGTCGGCTGTGGACAGACCCTTGAGGGATTCTTCGAAGAAGGCCGCGCGCTTGGGCAGGGCGGCGTCCACCACCGCCTGGCCCGCCGCGGTGAGGCTGGCGTTGGTCAGGCGGTTGTCCTGCGGGTCCACGGCGCGCGAGATCCAGCCCAGCTTCTGCATGGCCTGCAGCTGGCGCGTGAGCGAGGCGGGGTCCAGGCGGCAGCGTTCGGCCAGGTGCTTCTGCGAGCACGGGCCGCGTTCGTGCAGGGCCAGGAGGATGCGCCAGCGCGGCAGGGCGTGGCCGACCCGGCCGCTGAAGGCGCTTTGCATGACGCGGTAGGTCTGCCCCATGTGCTGGATGACCTGCAGGCCTTGTTGCTGTTTGGACAAAAGCTAATCTCCGACGCTGGCCGGTTCCGCCTTGGCGGGGCGGACCAATTGAACCGGGGGCACGCGCCGCACGCACCATAGCGCGAAGACGGCGACGACCAGGGCGATGAGCTGCCCTTCATGGATGGCGCCGACGAGCGCGACGCGCGCGATCTCGATCAGCGAGGTTCCGTCCTGCCCCTGGTGCGCCAATTGTGCCAGGAACTGGGTCTGCGCTTCGGGGTTGACCAGCATCTGGGGATCGCGCAGCTGGGGCAGCCATTGCGCGGACGATCCGCGCAGCGTGGATTCGACGCCGTTGAAATAGCGGTGGCTGACCATGGTGCCGACGATGGCCGTGCCCAGCATGCCGCCCACCATGCGCAGCGATTGCAGCAGGGCGGTGGCGATGCCGAGGTGGCTGCGGCCGGCGGTCTGCTGCGCGAAGACGGTGAGGTTGGGCATGATGAAGCCCATGCCCACGCCGGCCAGCATCATGTAGGCGGCGATGAGCGCATGCGAGGTGTAGTTGTGGGTGGTGACGATGCCCAGGCACGAGAGCGCCATCAGCAGGAAACCCGAATACAGCATGAAGTTGGGATTGCGCATGCGCACGATGACGCGGCCGTTGACGATGCTGCCCACGGTGATGAAGACCACCATCGGCGTGATCAGCAGGCCGGCCAGCTGCGGCGACAGGCCGAAGCCGCCCTGCAGCAGCAGCGGCGCGTAGAACATCAGCGAATACATGGTCACGCCTACCAGCAGGGACAGCGTGAACAGCATGGCCAGGCCCTGGTTGCGGAACATGTCCAGCGGCAGCAGGGGATGCGGGCAGCGCTTTTCCCACCAGTACAGCAGCGCGAAGGCGGCGAGGCTGACCGCGCCCAGCAGCAGCAGGCCGGCGCTCAGGCCCTGCTGCGGCAGCAGTTCGACCAGCAGCTGCAGCGAGCCCAGCGCCAGCGCGATGAGCAGCGCGCCCTGCCAGTCCAGCCGCACCGGGCCGTCGGTGTGGCTGCGCAGGCGCGGCAGGTAGCGTGTGACGAACCACAGCCCCAGCACGCCGATGGGCAGGTTGACGTAGAAGACCGAACGCCAGCCGTAGTGTTCGGTCAGCATGCCGCCCAGCGACGGACCCACGGCGTTGGCGATGCCGAAGGCCGCGCTGACCATGACCTGCCAGCGCAGCCGCACGTGCGGATCGGGGAACAGGTCGGGAATCGAGGCGAACGCGGTGCCCACCAGCATGCCGCCGCCTATGCCTTGCAGCGCGCGGGCCAGCACCAGGGCGAACATGCTGTCGGCCGCGCCGCACAGCGCCGAGGCCAGCGTGAACAGCACAATCGCGGTCACGACGAAGGGCTTGCGTCCGTAGTAGTCGCCCAGGCGGCCGAAGATGGGAATGGTGATGACCGAGGTCAGCAGGTAAGACGTCGCTACCCATGCATACAGTTCGAATCCCTTCAGTTCGGCCACAATGGTCGGCAACGCCGTGCCCACCACGGTCTGGTCGATGGCGACCATCATCATGACGAAGCACATGCCGAGCATGGCGAGCAGGGTCTGCCGGAAGGGCAGGACCTGGCCGGGCGAATGCGGGGGGGATGAGGCGGGGGCGGGCATTACTGGATGGATCAATGATTGATATATCAAACATTCTAGCCCTACAATCCGCCAGACAGGAAGCCGTCAGCTTTGGGCGGCCGGCGGTCCGATTTGTTACGATAGCGATATCTGTACGCTGGCCTGGCCAGCGTCTTCACCTCTCGACAGGCCTGCGGCGCGACTTGCCGGCAGGCCTTTTCCACCGGTAAAGCACCATCCCCGCGTTGCGGCGCGGCGGGCGGCATTCGAAGATTTCCAGTCGAGGTACCGACGGGGCAGCAATGAAAACGTGGTTCAAGCGCATTTTGATAGGCCTGGTTGTGTTGGTTGTCGTGGCCGTCGTTGGCCTGGCCATCTTTTTGCTGACATTCGACCCCAACGCGTACAAGTACAAGCTCGAAGAGCTTGTCCAGCAACGCTACCAGCGCACGCTGACGATAGACGGCGAGATCGAGCTGTCGCTCTTTCCCCGCATCGGCCTGTCGGTGCAGGGCGTGTCGCTGTCCGAGCCCAATAGCTCCGAGATCTTCGCCTCCATCGACAGCACGCGGCTGGCGGTTGCCGTCTGGCCGCTGCTATCGAACAGCTTCGTGGTGGACCACGTGGCCATCAGCGGCCTGAAGGCCCGCGTGATCCGGGGCAAGGACGGCCAATTCAATTTCAGCAATCTGGTGGGCGGCACGGCGCCGGTCACCGAAGTGCCGGCCAACCCGGCCGAGGCGCTGGTGGGCGCGGCCGAGACCGCGGCGCAGGCCATCACCAACGGCAGCCTGCCGCCGCGGCGCAGCAATATGCAGATCGACATCGCCGGCCTGGACCTGAAGGACGGCTCCGTGCAGCTGCAGGACGCGATCAGCGGCATGGCCGTGGCCGTCACCAAGATCAACGCCAACACCGGCCGCGTCACGTTCAACCAGCCTTTCGACGTGCGCCTGACCGCGCGCGTGGAAGGCGGCAACCCGCGGGTCGACGCCAACCTGACCGGCCAGGCCCTGTTGACGCTGGACCCCTCGGCCAAGCGCTACGCGGCGCAGAAGCTGGACCTGCGCATGGACGGCAAGCTGCCGGGCGCGGAAGCCAAGAGCCTGGCCATGCGCGGCAACCTGGCGTTCGACGGCCGCAAGTCGGCGCTGGACGTGGCCGGCCTGGAAGTCGTGTTCCAGGGCGACGTGACCGATCCGGCCGCGGCCGCGACCAACGTGGACGCCAGCGTGGCCATGCCCAAGCTGTCCATCGATCCGCACAAGCGCCAGCTGCAGATCGAGAAGCTCGCCATCCGCGCCAAGGGCGGCGTGGCCGACGGCCCGTTCGAATTCGCCGTGGACGCGCCTGCGCTCAATATCTCGCCCGCCTCGGCCACCGGCGAGGCCCTGACCGGCCGCGTGCGGGTCAGCGGCCTGGACGCCAGCTTCGGCCTGAACGGCATCAGCGGCAACGCCGGCGAACTCGACATCAAGGAAGCCAAGCTGGACAGCACGTCCAAGACCGGCGAACGGGTGGTCAAACTGAACTTCGCCTCGCCGCTGTCGCTGAATCTGCTGATGCGCAGCGGCGCGCTGTCGGCGCTGCGCGGCGACGTGAACATCACCGATCCGGGCCTGCCCAAGGGCAGCCTGCAGATTCCGGTGATCGGCAGCGTCACCGCCGACCTGCTGAAGGACCAGGCCACCAGCAAGATCAACGCGGTGCTGGAGGGCGGCAAGTTCGACCTCAGCGCCGACATCACCCGCCTGAGCGACGCGCCGCGCGTCAATTTCGCGCTGGTGGTGGACACCCTGGACCTGGACAAGCTGGTGCCGCCCGTGACGCCGCCGGCGGCCAAGCCGGCCGAAGGCAAGAAGGACGAAAGCAAGCCGGCGCAGCCCGCGCCGGCGCCTGCGCCCGTCGACGATACGATCGACCTGTCGGCGCTGGTCGGCCCCAGCGTCAACGGCACGCTGAAGGTCGGCAAGCTGGTGGTGCGCGGCCTGAAGGCCGACGAAGTCGGCGCCACGGTGAAACTGGACAAGGGCAAGCTGGAAATCACCAGCCTGACGGCCGGCCTGTACGGCGGCAAGCTGGCCGGCGCCGTGACGGTCGACGCCGCGCAGGGCAACCAGCTGGCCAGCAAGATGTCGCTGGCGGGCATCGCGATCGAACCCTTCCTGATGGACCTGGCCAAGCGCAACATGCTCAGCGGCACGGGCAGCCTGGCGCTGGACCTG
This sequence comes from Achromobacter sp. SX5, assembly GCF_056711425.1. NCBI lineage: Bacteria > Pseudomonadati > Pseudomonadota > Betaproteobacteria > Burkholderiales > Alcaligenaceae > Achromobacter > Achromobacter sp. SX5. Next base: position 931,855 of record NZ_CM160041.1, read on the forward strand.
AAGACGGCCGGCGCCAACGCCTACGCCATGAAGGCGGGCCTGGGCGGCACCATGCAGCTGCGCCTGCGCGACGGCGCGGTCAAGGGCATCAACCTGACGCAGACGCTGCGCGAACTGAAGGCGGCCTTCAAGCCGGAGTCGCAGGACGAGACCGTGCCGGCCGACACCAGCAAGCAGACCGAATTCTCCGAAATGGAAGCGGACCTGGCGTTCGCCAAGGGCGTGGCCAGCGTGAAGCGCCTGAACGTCGTGTCGCCGCTGCTGCGCGTGACGCAGGGCGAGCCGGCCACCATAGACTTCGTCAAGAGCGAGCTGGACCTGGTGGCGCGCGCGCGCGTGGTCAATCCGGCCGCCGATCCCGAAGGCAAGGAACTGATCGACCTGAAGGACGTGACCATTCCGGTGCGCATCCAGGGGCCGTTCGACAAGCCGAGCTATACGCTGCTGTGGAAGGACGCCGTCGGCGCCATCCTCAAGCGCAGCCTTGAAAACAAGCTGCGCGATGCGGTCAGCGGCAAGGGCAAGAACGGCGAAAGCATCGACAAGGCACTGAAGGGGCTGCTGGGCAAATGAGCGCGGAATCATTCCAACCCATCGCCGAATGCGGCGTCACGGCGCAGCCTGAGGCCGCCGGCTACCATCGCCAATGGCTGGTCGCCAACGATTCCGGGCAGTGGCTCAACCGCGAGCTGTGCCCGCGCCTGGCTGAAGTCGCCGTCGAGCTGCGCATGGGCTACCTGGTGCTGAAGGCGCCCGGCATGCTGCGCTTGGACATTCCGCTGGACGTGATCGAGGACGACGACAGCGTGCGCTACAGCATGCGGGTCGGCGAGCAGGTCGTGGACGTGGTCGACGAAGGCGAGCTGGCCGCGGCCTGGATCTCGAATTTCGTGCAGGTGCCCTGCCGCATCATGAAGGTGCACCCCGACACGCCGGTGGCGGCCTGGCCGGCCTGAGCGTGTGCTACGACGCGGAGGCGCGGCGGTATTCGAACGCCGCGTGCGCCGCGAGGCCGGCCACCAGGCCCCAGAAGGCCGATCCGATACCCCAGAAACTGAAGCCCGACGCCGTGGCCAGCAGCGTGATGAGCGCCGCTTCGCGGCGTTGCGGATTGGCCATGGCCGCGGCCATGCCGCCCATGATGGTGCCCAGCAGCGCCAGGCCGGCCAGGGCCGCCAGCAGGGCCGGCGGCAGGGCCTGGAAGAACACCGCGACGGCGCCGGCCACCACGCTCAGCGCGACATAGCCCAGGCCGTAGGTGGCGGCGGCGATATAGCGCTTGCCAACGTCAGGGTGGGCTTCGGGGCCCGTGCAGATGGCCGCGCTGATCGCGCCCATGGTGACGCTGTGGGCGCCGAAGGGCGCGGCCAGCAGGCCCAGCAGGCCGGTGGCCGCCACCAGGCGGGACGCGGGCGGGCGGTAGCCGGCGGCCTGCAGAATGGCCAGGCCCGGCAGGTTCTGCGAAGCCATGGCCACCACGAACAGCGGAATGCCCAGGCTGACCGCCGCCTGCGCGCTGAAGGCAGGGGTGGTCCAGACGAATTCGGTGAGGCGCCAGTCCAGCAGATCGAGCTGCATCAGGTCCAGCGCGTAGGCGATGGCGATGGCCACCAGCATCACCACCAGCACCGCGTAGCGCGGCGCCAGGCGCCGGCACACCAGGTAGGCGGCGCACATCGCCAGCACCAGCGCGGGCTGCTGGTTGATGCTGCTGAAGACGCCCATGCCGAAATTGAGCAGCACGCCGGCCAGCATGGCCGCGGCGATTTCGCCGGGGATGCGGCGCAGAATGGGATCGATCCAGCCGAACAGGCCGCAGGCCAGCGTCAGCGCCGTCGCCAGCACGAAGGCCCCGATGGCCTGGTCGAACGGTACGCCGGCCAGCGCGGTCACCAGCAGGGCGGCCCCGGGCGTGGACCAGGCCATGACGATGGGCAGGCCGGTGCGCAGGCTGTAGAGCGCGCCGCCCAGGCCGAACGCCAGGCTCAGCGAGCCGATCCAGGAACCGATGCGGGCCGCGTCCAGGCCCGCGGTGTGGCCGGCCTGCACCATCAGCACGGCGGTGCCGCCGAAGCTGACCAGCACGGCGACCAGGCCTGCCGCGACGGCGGAGGCGGAAAGGTCGCGGCGGGCGCGGTGGCGGGGCGGGGGCAGGTCTATGCTGGACTGGGCTGCATTGCTCATGCTGCACCGGTCAGACGACGGTACTTGGCCATGAGCTGTTCCTGGCCCTCATGCCATTGCGGATGCAGTTCGATGCATTCCACGGGGCACACCACCTTGCATTGCGGTTCGTCGTGATGGCCGACGCATTCGGTGCAGCGGTCGGGGTCGATCACGTAATAGTCTTCGCCCATGGAAATTGCTTCGTTCGGGCACTGGGGCTCGCAAACGTCGCAATTGATGCATTCTTCGGTGATGGTCAGGGCCATGGCGGGCTACGGTAAGAGCGGTGGGGCGACCGTCATTGTACCGCCGCCGCCCGGATGGGCGGCGCGACGCAGGGGCGCCGTGGACGCCCCTGCGGTAAAGAAATCGGACCGGCGGTTCAGCCCGGCCAGGACTGTTCGCGGCGTTCCTTGGCCTTTTCCTGCAGCCAGCGCTCGACCGACGGGAACACGAACTTGCTCACGTCGCCGCCCAGCTGGGCGATCTCGCGCACGATGGTGCCCGAAATGAACTGATACTGGTCCGAGGGCGTCATGAACAGGGTCTCGACGTCGGGCAGCAGGTGGCGGTTCATGCCGGCCATCTGGAATTCGTACTCGAAGTCGGACACCGCGCGCAGGCCGCGCACGATCACGCGTCCGCCCTGGTCGCGCACGAAGTCCTTGAGCAGGCCGCCGAAGCTTTGCACTTCCACGTTGGGATAGTGCCCCAGCACCTCGCGCGCGATTTCCACGCGCTCGTCGATGTTGAAGAAAGGCTTCTTGTTGCGGCTAATGGCGATCCCGACCACGACTCTGTCGAAAAGCGTGGCGGCACGGCGGACCAGGTCTTCATGGCCTCGGGTCAGCGGGTCGAAAGTGCCGGGATATACAGCGGTGATCATGCGAGCTCCGTACCGTTATTAGTGGTGTACACCATCCTCCGAATCCCGGATTATTGATCTATTTGCGCAATGCAGCAAATTCCAGCAGGTGATAGTGGACGGCGCCGGCCTTGTCCTGCCGCAAAATCGTGAATCCTTCGGGCGCTTCGATGGGGTTTTCCGCTTCCACGTAGACCAGTCCGCGCTCGGTCAGGATGCCCGGCAGCAGCGGCCACAGGCGCGGCAGCCAGCCCTGGCCGAAAGGCGGATCCAACAGGATGAGGTCGAACCGCGACGCATCCATTCTTTCGGTGACCTGCATGGCGTCGCCCACGTGGATGCGTATCATGTCGGCTTTGAGTTTATCGCGCAGCGTCCGCAGGGCGGCCGCTGCGGTCCGATCGCGCTCGACCATCTGCACGTGCGCCACGCCGCGCGAGGCCGCCTCGAAGCCCAGCGCGCCGCTGCCGGCGAACAGGTCCAGCACCTGCTTGTCGGCGAATTCGCCGCCCCACAGGTGATTGAGCCAGTTGAACAGCGTTTCGCGCACCCGGTCGGGCGTGGGACGCAAGGTTTCCACGTCGGGCACGGCGATGGGGGTGCGCCGGTATTGGCCCCCTACGATACGAATATACTTGTTACCCATGTTCAGCCGCTTCTTCAAGAAAAAATCCCCTCCGCCCGCCGCGCCGGCCCAGCCCGCGCCGCCGCCGGAGGTTGCAGATCCCGTTCCCGCGCCGGCCGAGCCGGCCGCGCCCGCGCCATCGGCGCCGCAATCCGCGCCCGCGCCGGTCGCCCCGCCGGCTCCCGCGCCGGCCGTCGAACCGGCTGCCGCGCCCGCGGTCGAGCCGATCCCGGCGCCGCCCGCGGCGCCGGTCGAGCCGGTCGCCGCGGCGCCCGTGCTGGAACCCGCGCCGGTCGCCGCGCCCGCGCCCCAGCCTGAACCCGAGCCCGTGGCCGAGCCCGCGCCGGCCGCCGAAGCGCCCAAGAAGGCGTCCTGGCTGGCCCGGCTCAAGCAGGGCCTGTCGCGCACCGGCCAAAGCATTGGCGGCATTTTCGTCGGCGTCAAGGTCGACGAAAACCTGTTCGAGGAACTCGAATCGGCGCTCATTATGGCCGATGCGGGCCTGGAGGCCACCGAGAAGCTGCTGACCGCGCTGCGCGCGCGCGTCAAGAAAGAACGCATCGAGGACCCCGCCAAGGTCAAGGTGGCCCTGCGCCAGCTGCTGGCCGACCACCTGCGTCCGCTGGAGCGGGCGTTCGACCTCAAGCGCACCCAGCCGCTGGTCGTCATGATTGCCGGCGTCAACGGCGCGGGCAAGACCACTTCCATCGGCAAGCTGGCGCACACCTTCCAGCGCCAGGGCGCCAGCGTGCTGCTGGCGGCGGGCGACACCTTCCGCGCCGCCGCCCGCGAGCAGTTGATCGAATGGGGTAGCCGCAACAACGTCACGGTGATTTCCCAGGACGGCGGCGATCCGGCGGCGGTGGCGTTCGACGCCGTCAACGCGGGCCGCGCGCGCGGCATGGGCGTGGTGATGGTGGACACCGCCGGCCGCCTGCCGACGCAGCTGCACCTGATGGAAGAGCTGAAGAAGATCCGCCGCGTGATCGGCAAGGCCGACGCCGCCGCGCCGCACGAGGTGCTGCTGGTGGTCGACGGCAATACCGGCCAGAACGCGCTGGCGCAGATCCGCGCCTTCGACGCGGCCATCAACCTGACGGGGCTGGTCGTGACCAAGCTGGACGGCACCGCCAAGGGCGGCACGCTGGCGGCGGTGGCCGCGGGCAGCCAGGGCGTGCGCCCGATTCCGGTGTACTGGATCGGCGTGGGCGAAGCCCTGGAAGACCTGCAGCCCTTCGTCGCGGACGAGTTCGCCGGCGCCTTGCTGGCGGAGTGATTCCGGCCCCGCGGCCCCGCTACTTCCAGAACGGCTTGCTCGCGGCCAGGTCGTCGAACGCGCGCTGCGCGTCCTCGGCCAGCTCCTGCAGCCGGGCGCTGATCCAGCCCAGCGCGAACCACGCCTGCGGATGGGTGGCGGTGCACGACTCGTAGTAGTCCTTGGCGACCGCCAGGTCGTTGATTTCCCCAAGAATGTCCTGGACCCGCGACAGCAGCTTGCGATAGCCGCGCAGCCTGGCCGCGGGCAGCAGCGATTCGGCGAAGGCCAGGCTATAGCGCAGGCGCTTGCCGCGTTTGCGCAATTCGTGGCGGGCGGGAATGTCCAGCGCCGCGAACTGCGTGCCCTGGTCGGCCACCTTGCTGTGCCAGCGATGCAGGCGCCGCGCCAATTGCTTGCGCAGGCGCTGCGGATCGGGCTCGGGCGCGAGCATGGGGATGATGGTGGGACGCACGCTGGGACCGGCCACGCCGCCTTCGAGGCGGATGGCGGGTTCGGGCGCGGCGTCGCTGGGCGTGCCGTTGGCGACGGGCTGCCCGTCCGAGGTGGGCGGCGCGGCCGGCACGTCCAGGCTCCATTCCAGCAGATCCAGCAGCCAGCCCTGGAAGGCCTTGCCGCCGGCGATGCTGCGCGCGTCCTGCTCGGGCGGCGCGGCTTCCATGGGGATCACCGGCATGCCCGCCCGCATCAGCGCCGGCGCCACGGTTTCGTTCAGCACGTCCTGGTCGCGGTTGGCGCCGAAGGCGCCGAAATGCGTGCGCACGCCTTCCAGCAGGGAGGCCGGGATCGGCGCGATCCAGCCGTCGAAAAGTTTCCATGCCGAACGCAGCCGGCGCACGCCCACGCGCAGCTGGTGCACGTGTTCGGAATTGCCGGCGCGGTAGACGTCCTCGGTGTCCACCTCGGCCAGGACCGAGGCATTGCGCGCGATCTGGTCCAGGCATTCAGCGGCGATGCGGGCCATGGCCTGCGGGGCCGTCATGTCCTCGCGCAGCTTGACCGCAGCCGCGCCGCGCGGCGCCCAGAACTGGGCGATGGCCTGCGCGCGGCGCGTCTCCAGGTCATCGCCCGGAATGGCGTCGGCGTCGGCCAGCCGCTGCGCCAGCTGGGCCAGCGCGTCGCCGCGTTCGGACTTGCTGCGCGGGTCCAGCACCAGCGCGTGGCGCTGCTGCCAGCCGCGCGCGGCCGCGAAGATGGCCGCGGGGCGGCCCGAAACCAGTTCGAATTCCAGTTCGGAGATCGGCAGTTCCAGCGCGCCGGCGCGCAGGATGCCGGTGTCGTAGGCCAGCTCGACCGTGCCGTAGCGCGTGCGCACCTTGCGCAGCAGGCGCTGCACGTCGGTTTCGTAGCGCAGGCCCAGTTCGCCCTTGACCGCGGCCAGCGCGGCCTCGACCTCTGTGCCCGCGTACACCGACAGGTCCAGCACCGGGCCGGGGCGCGGATGGTTGAGTTCGATGCGGGTGATGGCGTTGATGCCGGGCATCTTCAGGGTCTGGACCCAGTCGCGGCCTTCCTGGCGCAGCCGGATCGCGATGCGGGCCCGCGCGAGTTCGCGCTCGGGCGTGTCGAAATACATCGCATGCAGGCGGATGCGGGTCGCCTCGCGTTGCTTGATCTCTCGCAATACGGCCGGGCGGGACGCCGCGGGCACGTGCAGTTTCAGTTCCTGTTCCGACATGGCGGCGGCTGTCCAACGGCAAAAGCCGAGATCTTAATTAAACGGGGGCGGTGATTTGATGACCGGTCATATTTATTTCACACGGAGCATAGACGTGTTTGCGGCGCATCAACAACCGGCGCGAGCCGCAACCGGGCGGGCAAACGGCCGCGCAACGCGGACCCGGTAATTACCCAGTTTCAGTGATATGCAATGTTACGAATAGCTTTTCTAATTGTAATAATCCGGCCGGACGACCCCGCGCGCGGCGCCGATCATCTCCGCGTCTTCCGGCTCCGCGCCCGGAGGCCGCGCTACAAATTAGAAGAGCCCCATGAACCGTACGTTTCGTATCGTTTTCAACCGCAGTGCAGGCGTGTGGCAGGTGGCGAGCGAACATGCCCGAGGGCGGGGCAAGGGCGGTGCGCGGCCCTTGCTGCTGGTTGCCGCGCTTGCCGTGGCGGCAGGCTTGCTGGCTGGCGAATCGCGAGCGGCGTGGATCCGCTTCGGTGATGTCTTTCCGAACGATCCGCTCGCCTGGAACGACCCCGTCGCCGCTCTGATCGTGGGCAATACCCGCGCCGGCACCTTGTCCATCACCGACGGCTCGGGCATGGAGAATGCGCAGGGCGTCATCGGCAACGCACCCGGCAGCTTCGGCATGGTGACCGTTCAGGACCCGGGTTCTAACTGGCTGTTACACGGCGGCCTGTCCATCGGTGCGGGCGGCGCCGGCACGCTGAGCCTCGTCAATGGCGGGTATGTCGAGGTAGGCGGCGGTACGGGAACCGTCATGCTGGCGCCCGTCGCGGGCGGGATGGGCACGATCAATATCGGCGGGCTGCTCGGCTTCGCGGCCGAGACCGGCGGCGCCCTGCTTGCGAACGAAATCCGCTTCGGCGGCGGCGACGCCACGCTGAACTTCAATCACACCGAGACGCTCCACCCATTTTCCGCGGGCCTGAAGAGCACCGGCTCGGGCGTCCACCGCCTGAACCAGATCGCGGGTACGACCGTTCTGACGGGCGCCAACGGCGGGTTCAATGGCAAGACCACGGTGTCGGGCGGCAAGCTGCTGGTGCTGGGATCGCTCGGCGGCTCGGCCGAAGTGACCGGCGGGACCTTGCAGTACGGCGACGGCGTGTCCGGCGCGGCAAGCCGCCTCAGCGGCGATCTGAAAGTGTCGGGGGCCGGCAGCACGCTGTCGGTGCAAGGCCCCGCGACGCTGGCGGTCGGCGGCGACATCGGCCTGGGCGACGGCGCCGTCCTGGACGTGATGGCCGGCGCAGGCGGCCCCGTCTTGTGGGCCGATTCCGTGACCCTGGGCCAGGGCGTGGCATTCAAGCTCAGCGGCATCGCCGACGAGAGCCAGCTCAATGCGCTGCTGATCGACACTGCCAGCGGCATCAGCGGCGATTTCGCCACGGTGAATGTAGGTGGGTTTTCGGGCCCGGTGGATTATCTCACCGTCAATACCGGCAAGTCGGCGGACAATCGGCAGTACCGCGCCACCTACGACCTGAGCTGGACGGCCGGCAGCAACCTGGCCCACGGCACGTTCACGCTGGAGAATGCGCAGGATTTCTTCGCCCTGGGCCTGGGGCTTTCCGACCAGGCGCCCAATCCTGCCAAGGGCTGGAACGGCAGGACGCTGACCAAGGCGGGCGAGGGCACGCTGACCCTGGACGGCAACAACAGCTATACCGGCGGCACCGTGCTCGCGGGGGGCATGCTGCAGGTCAGCCGCGACGCGAACCTGGGCGACGCCAACGGCAAGGTGGTGTTCGACGGCGGCGCGCTGCGGGCGCTGGAGTCCTTTACGAGTTCGCGCGCCATCACGTTGCTGCAGACCGGCAGTGTCGACGTGGAGCAAAGCCGGACGCTGGACCTGACCGGCGAGATATCGGGCGGCGGCGACCTCGTCAAGACCGGCCGGGGCATGCTGAGCCTGAGCAATCCCGGCAACACCTATGGCAATACCTGGATCAAGTCGGGCGCGCTGCTCGGCAACGTGAGTTCGATCCGCGGCAACGTCGACAATGGCGGCATCCTGGTGTTCGAGCAGGTCGCCGACGGGGTTTTCGGCGGTTCCATCACCGGATTCGGAACAATGGTCAAGACCGGCGCCGGCACGCTGAGCCTGACCGGCAACCACGCCGCGTATGCCGGCAGCACCGTGGCGTCGGAGGGCCGGCTGCTGGTGCTGGGGGCGCTGGGCGGCTCGGCCGTAGTCAACGGCGGCGTATTGCAGTTCGGCAATGGCGCGAGCGGCGCGGCCAGCAAGCTGACCGGCAATTTGCCGGTCTACAGCGGCTCGCTGTCGGTGCAGGGCCCCGCGACCCTGACGGTGGACGGCGACATCGGCATGGCCGATCGCACTACCCTGGATATCGGGGCGGGCGCGGGCGGACCCGCCATCACTGCCGGCAGCGTCACGCTGGGCGCGGACGTGGCGCTTGCCATCAACGGCATCGACGGCGCGGGGCCGGCCGAGCAAGTGCTGATCGACACCCGCTCGGGCATCAGTGGCGACTTCGGCCGGGTGAGCGTGGGCGGCAACGGCGGCGGCGTGGATTATCTGGGCGTTAATGCCGGCAAGTCCGAGGACGGCCGGCGTTATCTGGCGTCTTACGGCCTGAGATGGATGGCCAACAACAGTCTGGCGCACGGTACGTTCACGCTGAGCGGCGCGGCCGACAGGTTCGAGGTGAACGCGGCGCTGGCCGACCAGACGGCCAACGCCGCCTTGGGCTGGAACGGCAGGACGCTGACCAAGCGCGGCGCCGGCACGCTGGTGCTGAGCGGCGACAACCGCTACACCGGCGGCACGGTGCTGGACGGCGGCACGCTGCAGGTGGACCGCGATGCGAATCTGGGCGCGCCAATGGGCGGGCTGACATTCAATGGCGGCACCCTGGCGGCCACGGGTTCCTTCGACACCTCGCGCGCCGTCCTGATGGATACTGGCGGCAGCATCGACGTGGCGGCCGGCTCCACACTGGGGCTGGACGGTCCGCTGCTGGGCGCCGGCCCGTTTTTCAAGAACGGCGCCGGCACCCTGGCCCTGCGCGGCGTCAACAGCTACGCCGGCTTGCTGGTGCTTACCGGTGGCACGCTGCGAATCGATCAGGACGCCAACCTCGGCACGGGAGCCGGCTCCCTGCTGCTCGGCGGCGGCGCGCTGGCGACCACGTCGACCTTCGACATCTCGCGCAGGGTCGTCCTCGATGCGACAGCGATGGCGGGCTTCGATGTGGCTGGCGGTACGACGCTGGGCCTGAACGGCCAGATCTCGGGCGCCGGTATGCTGGTCAAGGCCGGCGCCGGCACGCTGGCGCTGCGCGGCGACAATTACTATGGCGGCGGCACGACGATTCTGGACGGCGTCCTGCAAGTCGATCACGACCGGAATCTGGGCTATCCGTCCGGCGCACTGAAACTCGACGGCGGCGCGCTGGCCGCGACGGGCAGGTTCGACACCTCGCGCGCCGTCACGCTGGCCCAGGCAGGGCGTTTCGACGTGGCCGCGGGCGTCACGCTGGGGCTGGGCGGCATCGTTTCGGGCAGCGGCGATCTGATCAAGTCCGGCGCCGGCACGCTGCGCCTGAGCCATACCGGCAACGCCTACGGCAATACCTCGATCCTGGCGGGCACGCTGGCGGGCAATGCGAATTCGATCTCGGGCAATGTCGACAACGCCGGCACGCTGGAATTCGAACAGAGTCCGAGCGCCATCTTCGGCGGCGCCATATCCGGCGCCGGCAGGGTGGTCAAGAGCGGCTGGGGCACGCTGGAGCTGACGGGAACCAATACCTTCGGCGGCGGCATGACGGTCACAGACGGCACGCTGCGGGTCACGCGCGACGCCAATCTGGGTGCGGCGGCCGGCGGCCTGACCCTGGACCGCGGCACGCTGGCGACCGCCGGCGCCTTCGACACCTCGCGCACGGTCCGGCTGGAGCAATTCGGCATCATCGACGTCCAGGGCGGCACGACGCTGGGCCTGAATGGCAGGGTGTCGGGCAACGGCGTGCTGCTCAAGCAAGGCGGCGGCACGCTGGCCTTGAGCGGCGCCAACGACTACGGCGGCACCTATATCGACAACGGCGTCCTGCGCATCGGCCGCGACGCCAACCTGGGCTCGGGCGAGCTGGTGTTCTTCGGCGGAGCGCTGGCGACCACGGCCACGTTCGATATGTCGCGCGCTGTCATCCTGATGCAGACGGCCGGCATCGACGTGGCCGCGGATACCGCGCTGGGCCTGAATGGCACAGTGTCATACGAGGGCGGGCTGGTCAAGAACGGCGCGGGCACGCTGGTGCTTGCCGGCAGCAACAGTTACGAGGGCGGCACGACGCTGGCCGGCGGCACGCTGCAGGTCGCGCGCGACGCGAACCTGGGCGACGCCATTGGCGGCCTGAGCTTCGACGGCGGCACGCTGGCCACCACAGGCACGTTCGACACCGCACGCGGCGTGACGCTGGCGCAGGCCGGGCGTTTCGACGTGGCCGCGGCCACGGCGCTGGGCCTGAACGGCACGGTGTCCGGGACCGGCGCCCTCGTCAAGGACGGGGCCGGCACGCTCGCGCTTGCCGGCAGCAACACGTATGGCGGCGGCACGCGCATCGAGCGCGGCGCCTTGCAGGTCGCGCGCGACGCCAACCTGGGCGATGCGGCGGGCGGCTTGAGTTTCAACGACGGTACGCTCGCGACGACGGGAACGTTCTCCACGTCGCGCGCGGTGGCGCTGGCGCAGTCGGGCCGCTTCGACGTGGCGACCGGCACCACGCTGGGCCTGAACGGCGCGGTGTCCGGAACCGGCGCCTTCGTCAAGGACGGGGCTGGCACGCTGGCGCTTGCCGGCGGCAACACGTATGGCGGCGGCACGCGCATCGACGGCGGCGTCCTGCGGATCGAACGCGACGCCAACCTGGGCGATATCGCGGGGGGCGTGGCGTTCGGCGGCGGTACGCTGGCCACGACGGGCAGCTTCGATACGTCGCGCACGATTACGCTGGCGCAGGCGGGACGTTTCGACGTGGCGGCCGGCACGTCCCTGGGCCTGACCGGCGGTATTACGGGCAGCGGCGATCTGCTCAAGACGGGCGCGGGCACGCTGCGCCTGAGCAACGCCGGCAACGCCTATGGCAACACCTGGATCCAGTCGGGCACGCTGATCGGCGATGCGAATTCGATCTCGGGCAACGTCGACAATGCCGGCGTCTTGGTGTTCGAGCAATCGGTCGACGGCCTCTTCGGCGGCTCCATCGCCGGCGGCGGCGACCTGTTCAAGCGCGGCGCGGGCACGCTGGACCTGGGCGGCAATCATGCCGGCTTCGCGGGCAAGACCACGGTCGATCAAGGCCGGCTGGTGGTGCAGGGCGTGCTGGGCGGATTGGCGGAAGTGGCCGGCGGCGTCCTGCAGTACGGCAACGGCGTGGCGGGCGCGGCCAACCGCCTGGCCGGCAATCTGAAGGTGGCTGGCGGCGGCCTGTCGGTGCAAGGCCCGGCGACGCTGGACGTGGCGGGCGAGGTCGCCATGGGCGACGGAACCGCGCTGGATATCGGGGTTGGCGCGGCCGCGCCGTCGCTGACGGCCGGCAGCGTCACGCTGGGCGCGGGCGTGGCGTTCAACCTGAGCGGCATCTCGGACGCCAGCCAGCTCGACCAGGTGCTGATCGATACGCTTGGCGGCATCAGGGGCGACTTCGCATCGGTCAGCGTGGGCGGATTCGCCGGCGCGGTGGACTATTTGTCCGTCAAGACCCGCAAGTCGGCCGATGGCCGGCAATACCTTGCCAGCCACAGCCTGGCATGGAGCGCCGGCAACAATCTGGCGCATGGCACGTTCACGCTGGCCAACGCCGGCGACCGTTTCGTCGTCGCGACCGCGCTGGCCGACCAGGCACCCAACGCCGCCACCGGCTGGAACGGCAAGACGCTGACCAAGGCCGGCGCGGGCACGCTGGTGCTGAGCGGCGAGAACCGCTATACCGGCGGCACGAATATCGCCGGAGGCACCCTGCAGATCGACCGCGACGCGAATCTGGGCGCGGCGGCCGGCGCGCTGGGATTCAGCGGCGGCACGCTGGCGACGATGGGCTCGTTCGACATCGCGCGTTCGGTCACGCTGGCCCAGTCCGGCCGCTTCGAGGTGGCCGGCGGCACCGAACTGGGCCTGACCGGCGCGGTGGCGGGCGCCGGCGATCTGGTCAAGTCCGGCGCGGGCATCCTGCGGCTGGACAACGCCGGCAACGCCTATCGCAATACGCGCATCCTGGCGGGCACGCTGGTCGGCAATGCGGCCACCATCCGCGGCGACATCGACAACGCCGGGACGCTGGTGTTCGAGCAGGCGGCCGACGCGTCCTATGGCGGCGCGATGTCGGGGACCGGCTCGTTCGTCAAGTCCGGCGCGGGCACGCTGGGCCTGACCGGCGACAGTTCTGGCTACCGCGGAACCACCACGGTCAACGGCGGCCGGCTGGCCATGCAGGGCCGGCTGGGCGGTTCGATCAGCATCGGCGCGGGCGGTGTGCTGGGCGGCAACGGCACCGTCGGTTCCGGCGCGGGGTCGACCATTACGGTGGCCGCCGGCGGCGTGCTGTCGCCGGGCAACTCCATCGGCGCCCTGACCATAGACGGCGATCTGGCGGTGCAGCGCGGCGCGCGCTTCGCCGTCGAAACCAACCCCGCGGGGCCCGAGGCCGACCTCGTGCACGTCACCGGCAACGCCGCGCTGGACGGCGGATCGGTGGCCCATATCGGCGCCAACGGCAATTACGGGCTGCGCTCGCGCTATACCATCCTGTCGGCGGACGGCACGCTTTCCGGCCAGTTCGACGCGGTCACCTCCGATTTCGCTTTCCTCACGCCCAGTCTGGCCTATGACTACGACGCGCGCCGCGTGTCGCTGGAACTGGCGCGCAACGATACGCCCATGATCTCGGCCGCGGCCACGCGCAACCAGCGCGCCGCTGCCGGCGCCATCGACAGCATCGGCATGGCCGGCGGCCATCGCGTCTACGACGCGGTGGCCCAGTTGCCCGACGACGCGCCGCTGCTGCGCGGCGCCTTCGACCAGTTGTCCGGCGAGATCCATGCCTCGGCCAGGACGGTGCTGCTGCAGGACAGCCGCTACGTGCGCGACGCGGTGGCCGAGCGCCTGCGCGCGGCGGCCGGCGGCGTGGGCGCCGTGTCCTCGCCGGTGCTGGCCTCGGCCGGAGACGGCGCGCGCCTGGCGCCGGCCGATGCGCGCGGGCCGGCGACCTGGTTGCAGGCCACGGGGTCGTGGAGCCATATCGACGGCGACGGCAACGCGGCCCGCGCCAAGAGTTCCAGCGGCGGCTTCGTGATGGGCGTGGATACGCCGGTGTCCGAGGCCTGGCGCCTGGGCCTGATGGCCGGCTACAGCCGCACCGACTTCGACGTGCAGCAGCGTTCGTCCTCGGGCGACAGCGACAACTACCACCTGGGCGCCTATGGCGGCGGACAGTGGGGCAAGCTGGGCCTGCGCGGCGGACTTGCCTACAGCTGGCACGACATCACGACCCGTCGGTCGGTTTCCATGTCCGGCATGTCCGAGCGCCTCGAGGCCGATTACGACGGCCGCACGGCCCAGGTCTACGCCGACCTGAGCTACCGCATCGATACGCCAGCCGCGGCGATCGAGCCTTTCGCCAACGCGGCCTACGTCAACCTCAAGACGGACGGCTATCGCGAAAGCGGCGGCGCGGCCGCGCTGCGCGGCAAGAGCCAGACCAACGAAACCACCTACACCACGCTGGGCGCGCGCGCCTCCACCGATTTCGAGCTGGGCGGCGCGCAGGCCGCGGCGCGCGGCTCGCTGGGCTGGCGCCACGCCTTCGGCGACGTGAAGCCGGTGGCCGTCCAGGCGTTCTCGGCCGGCGAGTCGTTCACCGTGGCGGGCGTGCCCATCGCGAAGAACAGCGCGGTGGTCGAGGCCGGGCTGGAAGTGCGGATCAACCGCAGGGCGTCGTTCGGCCTGTCATACCAGGGGCAGCTTGCCGGTTCGGCGCAGGACCACGGGGTGAGGGCGGGGTTGAATATCCGGTTCTGATGGGAGCGCATGGCTATGGCTTGTCGTCCTGGGGAGATGGCGCGCCGCGGGATTCCAGCAAACGCCGTGCGTTTTCCAACTCTTTTTGCAACAAGTCGGCGTCCGGCAAGACCGTCCGGTAGTTGGCCGCCATCACCTTGTTCGGCAGGCCGTCCAGTGCATACCGCGCCAGCGCGTAGCCCTTGTCGGCACACAGGATCAGGCCCACCGGCGGATTCTCATCCGCATAGGCCCAATGCTCCTTGGCATAGTTGCAATACATCGGCATGGGAGCTGGCGCACGCTCCAGCCCCCACGCAGCGCCTCTGCCTCGTAGAACTGGCGGGCATGCTCATCGTTGACCGACAGTAGCCGGACATAGGCCGACCATGGCAGGGTGAAGACCTGCGCCAGTTCGGACAGACTCAATTTCCCAGACACTGTCTGGGAAATCCTGGGCTGGGGGTATGCAAGGAAGAAACGCCGCATGCTCTCCAGGTTGTTGACGCCGAACCCGCGTCCGAATCGAGCCGTCAGATCGGCGGACAAGCGCTCCATCAACTGCTCGCCGTAACCGGCCCGCCGCCTGCCTTTCTGCTCGGCTTCAACGATCCGGCGGCCAATGTCCCAGTAGCTGGCCGTCATCAAGGCATTGACACTGCGCGCCGTTGCCTGACGTGCGGCATTCAGTAGGTCCACGATACCGCCGTGGACGCCGGCATATCCAGCCGGCAAGGCGGCAGATTTTTTTGCTGTATGCGTCTTCCTTGTCATGCTGCTAGCTCCATGGAACGGGATGCCCCGGTGATCGCCTGCCGCCGGCTCTTTGCATGAACGTAGTGCATAAACATCGCCGCCGTCTTGTGACCCGTGAGCTTCATGTCCACGTTGGTCGGCACGTCCGAGTTGCCAGTGTCCGCGCCATCGGCGCGCGATCTGGAGTTAGCGTGAAGCAAAAAAAACCGCCCGTTGCCGGGCGGCGCAAAGGAACACGGTACGGCGCAGGCGCGGTCAGAGTATGCGTTTGCGGGCCTGGGTGATGATGATCTCGGCCAGCACCACGACGCCGAAGATGGCGGCCAGGACCAGCGATACGCGGTCCCACTGGAACAGGTTCAGCGCGGTGTCCAGGGCCATGCCGATGCCGCCGGCGCCGACCAGGCCGAGCACGGCGGATTCGCGCACGTTGATGTCCCAGCGCAGCAGCACGATGGACCAGAACGCGGGGCGGATCTGCGGCCAGTAGGCGTACCAGATCACCGAGGCCTTGCTGGCGCCGGTGGCGGCGACGGCTTCGATGGGGCCGCGCTGCGCCTCTTCGATGGCCTCGCCCACCAGCTTGCCGACGAAGCCGATGGAGCGGAACGCGATGGCCAGCGTGCCGGCCAGGGCGCCCGGCCCGAAGATGGCGATGAACAGCAGCGCCCACACCAGCGAGTTGACCGAGCGGCTGGACACCAGGATCAGCCGGGCCAGCATGTTGACGGTCTTGCTGGGCGTGAGGTTGTTGGCCGCCAGCAGGCCCACCGGCACCGCCATCACCACCGACAGGATGGTGCCGAGGGTGGCGATGTGCAGGGTTTCGATCAGCGCGGCGTGCACGCCTTCCGGGTAGTAGGCCCAGTCGATCGGCCACATGCGGCGGAACAGGTCGGCCATCTGCTCGGGCGCGTCATACAGGAACTCCGGAATGATCTCCACGCCGCGGATGGCCTGCACGATGGCGGCGACCACCAGCAGGTACAGCGCGAAGCGCAGCAGGCGCTGGCCCATGCTGTAGCGCTGCCAGACGCGCGGGGCGCCGGCCGGGTTCAGGGTGGAAGCGGTGGCGTTCATTCTTCCACCTCCGCCTTGCGCGCGACCGGGGCGCGGGTCGAGCCCACGCCGCGGGCGCCGGCCATGCGGCCCTGCAGGATGCGCTCGAAGCCCAGGTTGTCCAGGAACACGGCGCGCACGAAGCCGGCCAGGATTTCACCCAGCATGATGATGGCGATCAGGGTCAGCAGGATGGCGCTGACGAAGTCGTAGTCGAAGCGCTGGAACGCCGAGAACAGCGTGCCGCCCACGCCGCCCGCGCCCACGATCCCCACCATGGTGGAGTTGCGCAGGTTGGAGTCGAACTGGTAGGTGGCGAAGCCGATGAAGCGCGCGAACACCTGCGGCAGCACGCCGAAGATGATGACGTTGGCGAACGAGGCGCCCGAGGCCCTGACGGCTTCCACCTGCTTGAGCGAGATCTCCTCGATGGCCTCGGTGAAGAGTTTGCCGATGAAGCCGATGGACGCCACCGTCAGCGCCAGGATGCCGGCCAGCGCGCCGAAGCCCACCGCCTTGACGAACAGAATGGCGACGATGACCGGGTGCAGGGCGCGGCACAGCGCCACGACGGCGCGCGCCGGCCACGAGACCCAGGCCGGCATCATATTGCGCGCGCCCAGCAGGCCGATGGGCAGCGCGATCAGCACGCCCAGCATGGAGGCCAGCACCGCGATCTCCAGGCTTTCCGCGATGCCTTTCCACAAGGTGTCCGGCTTTTCGAAATTGGGCGGAAACATGCGCGAAAGAAAAGTGGACGCGTGTCCCATGCCGCTTTCGAAGCGCGCCCAGCTGAAATCCAGCTGCGCGCCGGCGTAGATTGTGTAGGCCAGCAGCAACAGCACGCCGGCCTTGGCGCGCCCGGACATGGCGAACGGCCGGGTGCGGCCGCCGGGGGGAATCATTCCAGCCAAGACTCGCCTCCGTAAATCGTCTTGAGCATGGCGGCGTCCAGGCCCTGCCCGTCGCCGTCGTAGACCACGTGCCCGCCGGACATGCCGACGATGCGGCTGGCGTAGCGGCGCGCCAGATCCACGTCATGGATGTTCACGATCACCGGTATGCCGGTGGCGCTGCCCTGCGCCGACAGCAGTTCCATGATCTCGACCGAGGTCTTGGGGTCCAGCGACGAAGTGGGCTCGTCGGCCAGCAGCAACTGCGGGCGCTGCATCAGCGCGC
This sequence comes from Achromobacter sp. SX5, assembly GCF_056711425.1. Lineage (NCBI taxonomy): Bacteria > Pseudomonadati > Pseudomonadota > Betaproteobacteria > Burkholderiales > Alcaligenaceae > Achromobacter > Achromobacter sp. SX5. The sequence continues at coordinate 949,497 of NZ_CM160041.1, forward strand.
GGGCGATGCCCACGCGCTGGCGCTGGCCGCCCGACAGCGCGTCGGCGCGCTGGTCGGCATATCCCGCCAGGCCGACGGTGTCGAGCAGCTTGTAGGCATGCTCGATGTCCTCGGCCTCGAAGCGCCGCATCCAGGCCTTGACGGCCGAGGTATAGCCCAGCCGTCCGGTCAGCAGGTTTTCCATCACGGTCAGGCGTTCGACCAGGTTGTATTCCTGGAACACCATGCCGATGCGGCGGCGCGCGCGGCGCAGCGACGCGCCGCGCACCCGCGCCAGGTCCACCGAACCGTCTTGCGACTGCAGCACGATCTCGCCGCGGGTGGGTTCTATCAGCCGGTTGATGCAGCGCAGCAGCGTGCTCTTGCCGGTGCCCGAGGGGCCGATGATGGCGGTCAGCCCCTGTCCCGCGATCTGCAGGTCGATGCCATTGAGTACAGGCTGGCCGGCCCGGTATTCCTTCACCAGGCCGGAAATGCGTAGCGACGTCGTCATACTGGACTTACTTCTTGCTCTTGGCGGTTTCGCGGTCGTAGGCGGCGCGGTTGAAGCTTTCGCCGCCGGATTCGGCGACCTGGCGGACGATGGCCCAGTCCTTCTGGTAGGTCACCGGATAGAAGCGGTCGGCGCCGTCGAAGGCCTTGGACATTTCCGCCGGGAAGCGGTAGTCGTAGAAGCACTTCAGCATCTGGTCGCGGAACTTCGGCTCCAGGTCGTGGGCGTAGGCGAACGACGAGGTCGGGAACTTCTCGCTGCGGTAGATCACGCGGAAGTCGGATTCCTTGATCTGGCCGCGTTCGGCCATGCGCTTGAAGACGTCCGAGGCCACGGCGGCGGCGTCGTAGTCGCCGGAGTTCACGCCCATCACGGACTGGTCGTGCTTGCCCGAGAAGATGACCTTGTAGTCTTTGTCCGGCGTCAGGCCTTCCTTGGGGAACAGCGCCACCGGCGCCATGTGGCCGGAGTTCGACGAGGGCGCGGTGTGCGCCAGCTTCTTGCCCTTCAGGTCGGTCAGCTTCTGGTAGGGGCTGTCCTTCTTGACGATGACGATCAGGTTGTAGCCCTGGAAGCCGTCGGCGTAGCCCTTGACCGCGAACGGCACGGCGCCGGCGATGTTCACCGCGAAGGCGGTGGGACCGGTGGAGAAGCCGCCCACGTGCAGGCGGCCCGAGCGCATCGCCTCGATTTCGGCGGCGTTGCTCTGCACCTGGTAGAACACCACGCGCTTGCCGGTGCACTCGGACAGGTGCTTGGTGAAGGGTTTGAAGATGTCTTCGTAGACCGCCGGATCTTCCACCGGGGTATAGGTGAACACCAGCGTGGACGGGGTCTTGAGCTTGGACGCGTCGGCGGGCGTGTCCGCCACCAGGTCCTTGTTGGCGTCGCAGTACATCTGGTCCAGGTCGCCCCGGTTCGAACAGCTGTCTGCGGCCTGGGCGGAAGCCCCCCCGAATGCGAATGCGGCAACGGCGGCCGCTTGCAGTAGACGCAAGGCGCGCATCGTATGTCTCCTCTTGTAGGTCTGAATATGACTAGTAACTGAATTCAAACATACAAGCGCCGCAGGCACACCTCGGGAAAGTCCCTGTCTTTTTTTTCGCCTTTTGTTCGAAATGTTCGCTTTGTGTTCGTTTTTGCGCGATCGCCTAGGCGCGGTATCCCAGCTTGCGGGAGATTTCTTGCGCGCATGCCAGCAGCGGACGCGCGATCGCGCCGTCCCAGGACACGTCGAACAGGCCCGTGGGGCCCAGGCTGGTCAGGGCCAGCACGATGTTGCCGGTGTTGTCGAACACCGGCACCGACAGCGCGTCCACGCCGGGTAGCGGGTTGCCCAGCGCCCGCGCCATGCCATGCACGCGGATGTCGGCCAGCTGGGCCTCGATGTGCGCGCGCGTGGCCTTGCGCGCCGGCGGCTTGCCGGGCACCACGGCCGTGTCGCCCTCTTCGCGCTCGATGTAGTGCTCGCTGACCTTGGGCGGCAGCCAGGCGGCGAACACCAGGCCGGTGGCCGTGTGCAGCATGGACATCACCGTGCCCTTGCGCATGTTGACGTGCACCGGGTAGCTGGCCTCGGTCATGTGGATCATGGTGGGGCCGTGCGAACCGAGCACGGCGATGCCCAGGGTATGGCCGATTTCCGACTGCAGCCGGGCGATCTCCGGCATGGCGATGCGCACCGGGTCCAGCCGCTGCAGGCTGACCAGCCCCATCTGCAGGGCGAAGGGGCCGAGTTCGTACTGGCCGGTGATGGCGTCCTGCTGCACCAGGCCGACGCGGATGAAGCTGACCAGGTAGGGGTGGGCCTTGGCCGAGGTCATGCCGGCGCCGGCGGCCAGGTCGCGCAGGGTCAGGGGCTTGGCGGCGTCGACCAGGGCGGCCAGGAGCGGCACGCCCACTTCGATGGACTGGATGCTGCGGCGGCCGTCGTTGGCGGCGGCGGAGGCGGGGGTCTTGGACGTGGCCACGGCGGGGCTCCTCAGGGCTGGCGCGCGGCCAGCAGCCGCTCGGCCATTTCCACGAAGCCCGCGCCGCCGTGGAAGGCGGCCACATAGGCCGGACGGTGCGTCAGGCGGTGCAGCTGGGCCTGGATGTTGGCCACGCCGACCGAGACCGGGAAGTACGCGAACATGGGCTCGTCGTTGGGCGAGTCGCCGATGAACAGCGTGCTGTCCAGCGCGCCGGCCACGTCCGCGCCGAACTCGCGTTCGAACATGGTGCGGGTCATGGTGAGCTTGTCGTAGTCGCCGAACCAGCCGTTGACGTGGATGGAGCTGACCTTGGCCTGGGCGCCGGCCGCTTCGAAGATCGAGACGATGCGGCTGACGGCCGAGTCGGGCAGGGCGGGCACGTCCTCGCAGAAATCGATGGCCAGGTCGGCCACGCGGTAGTCCTGGTCGCTGGCCACCGCCGCGCCCGGCACTTCGGCCAGCACGCGGTCGCGGATCGCGTCGAGCTTGCGGCGGCTGGCCTGGCGCGAGGCGGCGTCGGTCCAGTAATGCGTCCGCATACGGCGGGCCTGGCGGTCGTAGGCGTAATAGAACGCGCCGTTCTCGCCGACCACGGCGCGCACCGGCCACATGCGGGCGATGTGGTCGCACCAGCCGGCCGGGCGGCCGGTGATGGGCACCACCTGGATGCCGGCCTGTTCCAGGCGTTCCAGCGCCGCGTAGGCGTCGGCCGGCAGGCGGCCCTCGGTGGTCAGCGTGTCGTCGATATCGGTCAGCACGACGCGGACGGCAGCCGCGACGCTCGGGGGCATGGCCGCAAGGGCTTGCATGGGGGCTTTTCCTCGTTTCCAGGGGGAGTTTTTGGCGGGAAGTTTAACCGGACGGCCCCCTTTTGGCGGGGCCGGGCGGCCCGGATAGGGATTCGGACGCCAGGGGCGGTAAAATCCGGGCTTTCCTGCCTGGTTTGCGTGTCCGCCATGTCCGTCCAGTTGTCCTCCCTGCCCGGCTCCGAGCCGGAATCCTTCGGTATCGCTTCGGTCTCCGAGATCATCGCCGAGCTGCGCGCCGGCCGTATCGTCATCCTGGTCGACGAAGAAGACCGTGAAAACGAAGGCGACCTGGTCATGGCGGCCGAATTCGTCACGCCCGAGGCCATCAACTTCATGGTCACGCACGGCCGCGGCCTGGTGTGCCTGACGCTGACCGAGGACCGCTGCCGCCAGCTCGACCTGCCCCTGATGGCGGCGCGCAACGGCACGCGCTACGGCACCAACTTCACCCAGTCCATCGAGGCCGCCGAAGGCGTCGAAACCGGCATCTCGGCCGCCGACCGCGCCCGCACCATCCAGGTGGCGGTGGCGCGCGACGCCAAGCCCTCCGACCTGGTCCAGCCCGGCCACATCTTCCCGGTGCGCGCGGTGCCCGGCGGCGTGCTGGTGCGCGCCGGCCACACCGAGGCCGGCTGCGACCTGACCGCCATGGCCGGGCTGACGCCGGCCGCGGTGATCTGCGAGATCCTCAAGCCCGACGGGACCATGGCGCGCCTGCCCGACCTGGTGGAATTCGCCCGCCAGCACGGCCTGAAGATCGGCACCATCGCCGACCTCATCCAGTACCGCAGCGAACACGAATCCATCGTCAAGCGCGTCGGCAAGCGCACCATGCAGACCGCCTGGGGCGAGTTCGAGGCCGTGGCCTACGAAGACGCCGCCACCGGCTCGGCCCACCTGGCGCTGGTGCATGGCGACGTGCGGCCTGACGCCGAAACGCTGGTGCGCGTACACGAGCCGGCCTCGGTGCTGGACGTGCTCGATACCGGCGCCAGCCCGCACAGCTGGGGCGTGGCGCAGGCGCTCGCGGCCATCGCGGCCGCCCCGGCCGGCGTGCTGGTGCTGATGAACTGCCAGTCCTCCACCGAGCATCTGTTCGGCCAGATCGCCGCCTGGTCCGATCCGAAAACCCCCGCCAATCCCGCCAACGCCGACCGCTTCGGGCTGCGTACCTACGGGATCGGCGCCCAGATCCTGCGCGACCTGAACGTGGGCCAGATGAAGCTGCTGGCCCGTCCGCGCAAGATGCCCAGCATGGCGGGCTTCTCGCTCACCATTACGGGTTACGATTGCGACCCTCCGAACACTCCCGCAACACACTGAAGGCCGACAAATGAACCCTTATATCCTTACCCCCGACCTGAACGGCGAAGGGCTGCACATCGGCATCGTACGCGCCCGCTTCAATGAAGAAATCGGCCAGGCCGAGCTCGAAGCGTGCCTGAAGGAACTGGCCGAACTGGGCGTGGACGAGCGCGACGTGATGGTCGCCACCGTGCCCGGCGCCCTGGAACTGGGCGTAGCCCTGTCCCACATGGCCGAAACGTTCGAATTCGACGCACTGATCGCGCTGGGCGCCGTCATCCGCGGCGAAACCTATCACTTTGAAGTGGTCAGCAATGAAATGGCCACGGCAATCACCCGTATTTCCCTGGAAACCGGCATCCCCGTCGCCAACGGCGTGCTGACCGTGGACACCGACGAGCAGGCCCAGGCCCGCGCCGCCGGCAAGGGCCGCGACTGCGCCCAGGTGGCCGTTGAAATGGCCAACCTGGTGGCGGCGCTGGAACCCGAGGAAGACGACGAAGACGACGAGGACGAAGATTTTGACGACGAAGAAGACGACGACCAGCGCTGATAGCGCGGCGCAGGCCCGCGCCAACGCGCGCAGCGCGCGGCGCCGTGCACGCGAATTCGCGTTGCAGGGCGTGTACGCGTGGCTGCTGCGCGGCGGCGAAGGCACGCAGGACGCCGGCGAGATCGACGCCCATCTGCGCGACACCGAGGATTTCTCCGAGGCCGACGCGCAATGGTTCAAGACCTTGCTGCATGGCGTGCTGCGCGAAGCGCCCGCGTTGCGTGAACGTTTCACGCCCTACATCGACCGCCCGCTGGCCGAGCTGTCGCCCGTCGAGCATGGCATCCTGCTGATCGGCAGCTTCGAACTGATCCATCACGTCGAAGTGCCGTACAAGGTCGCCATCAACGAGGCCGTCGAACTCGCCAAGTCGTTTGGCGGCACGGACGGCTTCAAGTTCGTCAACGGCGTGCTCGACAAGCTGGCCGCGGACGTGCGTCCGCACGAAATGCGGAAGTAGGCTCCCCCCCGAAGCGCCTTTGGCGCTTCCCCCCCAGGGGGGCGCCGCTACGGACCGGCGGAGCCGGATCCGTGCGGCCCGGATTGGGGGGCACCTCTTATGTGCGGGCAGCTGTTTCTTGTTTCTTACGCTTGTTCTTGCCGGATTGCGGAGTTGCGTTGGCGTCCGAATTTGATTTGATCGCGCGCTATTTCAATCGCGCTGCGCCGGCAGGGCTGCTGGGCGTGGGCGACGATTGCGCGTTGTTTCCGGTGCCGCCCGGCGAGCAGGTGGCCACCAGCACGGATCTGCTGCTGGAAGGGCGCCATTTCTTTCCCGATGTGGACCCCAGGGCGCTGGGGCACAAGGCCCTGGCGGTGAATCTGTCGGACCTGGCCGCGATGGGCGCGCGCCCGATCGGCTGCGTGCTGGGCCTGGCCTTGCCGAGGCTGGACGAGGCGTGGCTGGCCGCCTTTGCCGAGGGCTTCCACGATCTGGCGGCCGTCCACGGCTGCCCGTTGATCGGCGGCGACACCACGCGCAGCGCGCACGACCTCGCCATCAGCGTCACGGTGTTCGGCGCGGTCGCGCCGGGGCAGGCCCTGCGCCGCAACGGCGCCCGGCCGGGCGACGATGTCTGGGTATCGGGCGAGCTGGGCGCGGCCGACGTGGCCTACCGGCTGCTCGACGGCCAGTATCCGGCCGACCCCGCGCTGCTGTCCGCGACCCGCGAGGCCCTGGAATGGCCGCGGCCCCAGGTGGCGCTCGGCCTGGCGCTGCGCGGCGTGGCCCATGCCGCCATCGACGTCTCCGACGGCCTGTTGCAGGACCTGGGCCATATCCTGGCCGCCAGCGGCGTGGGCGCCGATCTGCATTACCCGCAAATGCCCGTGGCCGCCGCGCTGGCCGGCCTGGACACGGCGCGGCGCCGCCGCGCCGTGCTGGGCGGGGGCGACGTCTACCAGCTGTGTTTCACCGCCCCGGCGTCCCGCCGCGAAGCCGTGCTGGCCGCCGCCGGCGAGGCCGGCGCGCGCGCCTCCCGCATCGGCCGGATCCGCGAGCGTACCGGCCTGGACGTGCTGGACGCGCAGGGCCGGCCGCTGGACGCGCTGCCCGCCGGCTTCGACCACTTTCCCGCGGCCTGAACGCCGCGTTTTTGCCTCATCCTCCTGGACGCCATGCCTCCCGCCGACACCCGCTCCCCTTCCATGCGCGACCGCAGCCGGGCTGCCTATCCCGCCCTGTCCTGGGTGTGCCGCGATCCCGGCCGGCTGATCGCCTTCGGATTCGGCAGCGGGCTGATCCGGCCGGCCTCCGGCACCTGGGGCACGCTGCTGGCCTGGGCAATCTGGGTCGCCGCCGCGCCGGCCGCCACGGACCTGGCCATCGGCGTGTTCCTGGCGCTGGCGTTCCTGTACGGCTGCTGGGCCTGTCATCGCGTCGGGCGCGAACTCCAGCAACCCGATCATGTCGGAATGGTCTGGGACGAGATGGTGGCGTTCTGGCTGGTGCTGTGGCTCACGCCGTCGGGCTGGCTGGCGCAGGCGCTGGCGTTCGTGCTGTTTCGCACCTTCGACATCGTCAAGCCGCCTCCCATCAAGTTCTTCGACGCCCACATCAAGGGCGGTTTCGGCGTAATGTGGGACGATATCGTGGCGGCCGGATACGCCTTGCTGGTCATGGCGCTGGTCGTGCGCACAGGAGTCTTGGGATGAGCGAAGCACAACGCAATATCGGGTCCGGCACGGAAGCGCTGGCCGCAACGCTGGGCGAGGCCCTGCGCCGCAAGGGCTGGATGCTGGGCACGGCCGAATCGTGCACCGGCGGCCTGCTGGCCGGCGCGATCACGGCGGTGGCGGGGTCCAGCGAGTGGTTCGAGCGCGGCTTCGTCACCTACAGCAACGACGCCAAGGTGGCCGAGCTGGACGTCTCGCCCGACGCCTTGCACCACTTCGGCGCGGTAAGCGAGCCGGTCGCGCTGGAAATGGCCAACGGCGTGCTGCTGGCCTCCGGCGCCGCGCGGGTGGCGGCGTCCACCACCGGCATCGCCGGCCCGGGCGGGGCCACGCCCGGCAAGCCGGTGGGAATGGTGTGCTTCGGTTTCGCCATGCGCACCGGCGACGGCATCACCAGCCGCGCGATGACGCACGTGTTCCCCGGCGACCGGACGCAGGTGCGTCAGGCCGCGGTGGAATTCGCGCTGCGGGGATTGCTGGAATTCGTGGGCGCGCCCGCCGGCCGGGGCTGAACCCCGGCGCGGCGTTCAGCGCACCGCGTTGATCGCGTCGCGCAGGCCCTGGGCCGCGGCGCCGGCGGCCTCGCGCCAGTCGTCGCCGCCGCTGGCGTAGATGATGGCGCGCGAGGAATTGATCATCATGCCGCTGCGCGCCGCGTTGGCGCCGGCGTTGACGGTGGCGGTGATGTCGCCGCCCTGGGCGCCGATGCCCGGCACCAGCAGGGGCAGGGCGTCGCCGATGCGCTGGCGCACGGCGGCCAGCTCGTTGGGGAAGGTGGCGCCCACCACCAGGCCGCACTGGCCGTCGGCGTTCCACTTGTCGGCCACCAGGCCCGCGACATGCAGGTACAGCGGCTCGCCGTTATCCATCTTCAGGAATTGCAGGTCCGAACCGCCCGGGTTCGAGGTGCGGCACAGCACGATCACGCCGCGGTCGCGCCAGGCCAGGTAGGGCTCGACCGAGTCCAGGCCCATGTAGGGGCTGACGGTCAGCGCATGCGCCTGGTAGCGCTCATAGGCTTCGCGCGCGTAGTTCTCGGCGGTCGAGCCGATGTCGCCGCGCTTGGCGTCCAGCACGATGGGCAGGTCGGGATGCTTGTCGCGGATGTGCTGGCTCAGCGCTTCGAGCTGGTCCTCGGCGCGGTGGGCGGCGAAGTAGGCGATCTGCGGCTTGAAGCTGCATGCGTACGGCGCGGTCGCGTCGACGATGTCGCGGCAGAACTGGAAGATGGCGTCCGGCTTGCCCTGCAATTCGCGCGGAAAGCGCTGCGGGTCGGGGTCCAGCCCGACTTGCAGGAGCGAGTTGCTGGCGGTCCAGGCGTGTTCGAGTTTTTGGATGAAGTTCATGGGATTCAGTGCAGTTTGACCCGTGGACGCGTGCGCCGCATGAGCAGGCGGGCGAGGGCCAGGGAGGCGGTGCGCGAGATGCCCAGCACGGCTTTGTGGTGCATCAGGTGCAGGCTCATGTACATCAGGCGCGCCAGTGTACCGCTTACGAACAGGCCGCGTCCGGCCAGCTTGCCCATCAGGCTGCCCACGCCGGCGTCCTGGCCCAGCGAGACCAGCGAGCCGTGGTCCTGGTAGACATAGGGTTCGGCGGGCTCGGCCGCGTGGCGCAGGCGGGCGGTGAGCTTCCTGGCCAGGTAGTCGGCCTGCTGGTGGGCGGCCTGGGCGCGGGCGGGCACGGTGCGGCCCTCGCGCCACGGCGCGGCGCAGCAGTCGCCCAGCGCCAGGATGTGCGGGTCCGGGGTTTCCAGCCTGTCGTTGACCTCCAGTTGCCCCAGCTTGTTCAGCGGCAGCCCCAGGTCGGCCAGCAGGGCGGGACCCTGGATGCCGGCGGCCCACATGCAGAGCTGGGCGGGGATTTCGCGGTCGTCCGCGGTGCGCACGGTGCTGTCGGTGACTTCGGACACCCGGCACGAGGTTTCCACGCGGATGCCCAGTTCGGTGAGCCGCCGGGTGGCCGCCACCGAAATCTTCTCGGGCAGCGCCGACAGGATGCGCGGCGCGCCTTCGACCAGCGTGATCGCCAGGTCGCGTTCGGCGCGGAAGTTCGGCAGGCCGTAGGCGCTGACCACGTGGCTGGCCTCGACCAGCTCCACCGCCAGTTCGACGCCGGTGGCGCCGCCGCCCACGATCACCAGGTCCAGCCGCGCCGAAGGATTGCGCACCTTGGCCAGGTCCACCTGCGCCATGGCCTTGAGCATGGTCAGGCGGAACTGTTCCGCGTTTTCGGTGGTGTCCAGCGTGACGGCGTGTTCGGCCGCGCCGGGGGTGTTGAAGAAGTTGGACGTGCTGCCCAGGGCCAGCACCAGCGTGTCGTAGGCGAGTTCGCGGCGTGGCAGCACTTCCATGCCCTGCGCGTCGCTGACCGCGTCCAGCGTGATGCTGCGGTGCTCGCGGTCGACCTGTTCGAGGCGGCCCTGCGCGAACGAAAACCCGTTCAGGTGCGCCAGCATCAGGTATGAAAGGCCTTCCTGGTGGATGTCCAGCGTGCCGGCCGCGGCCTCGTGCAGCGAGGGCTTCCAGATGTGGAAAGGGCGGCTGTCGACCAGCGTGATGTGCTGGCGTCCGTGGATCCGGCCCAGCTTGGAAGCCAGTTCCAGGCCGCCGGCGCCGCCGCCGACAATGACGATGCGCTGCGAGGGGTCCGACGTCGATCTAGGCATCATGGCTCCCAGTATAAATAGCCGCGCCGGGGCGGCGGCATGACCAGCCGTGTCAATGCATGACGAAACGGCTGATGGCCACGCCCACCCACACCGTGCCGGCGAAGATCAGCAACAGCATCACCGCCGCGCTGCCGAGGTCCTTGGCCCGTCCCAGCAGCGGATGCGATTCGACCGACAGCGCGTCGGCCAGCGCCTCGATGGCGGAATTCAGCAGCTCCGCGGCCAGCACCATGATCACCGTGCCCACCAGGAAGAACACCTCCACCGTGGTGCGGCCCAGGAAGAACGCGGCCGGAATCATCAGCACGGCCAGCGCCAGTTCCTGGCGGAAGGCCGCCTCGTACTTGATCGCGGCCTGCAGGCCCTGCAGCGAGTAGCGCAGCGCGTTCAGGATGCGACGCAGGCCGCCGGTGCTCTTGTAGGGCGAGTGGTGCGGATTCGGGGACATGGGCGTGAATAGTGGACCGGGTGGCGGCTTTTTAACAGATATGGGCTACCCGCGGCGGGCAAACCCTAATTGTGACTCATCCGGGGCGGGCGCAAGATTCCGGTCAATTGGTAAGGCCACTTTACCTTCTGGCCCGAATTTCCCCGGCACTTCCTCCTGCAACGCAGTCCATGCCCATCCAGACCATCGAACCCCGCCGCCTGTACCGCCAGATCGCCGACCAGCTCCGGCTGCTGATCGAGGCGGGCGAGTTCCCGGTCGGCGCGCGCCTGCCGCCCGAGCGCGACCTGGCGCTCAAGCTGGGCGTGTCGCGCCCCTCGGTGCGCGAGGCCCTGATCGCGCTGGAGGTCGAAGGCTGGGTCGAGGTCCGGATGGGCTCCGGCGTCTACGTGCAAAGCCTGACCGGCGCGCCGCGCGCCAGCCTCACGGCGGAAAGCCCGCTGGAAACCATACGCGCGCGCCAGGTGATCGAAGGCGAACTGGCCGCGCAGGCCGCGCTGCGCAACGCGCCCGCGCTGGTCGACGGCCTGGTCGAAGCGGTGGCAACCATGGAAGACGAGGCGCTCGCCGGCCACGTGCCCATCCGCGGCGACCGCCTGTTCCACACGCGCATCGCCGAAATGGCGAACAACGCGGTGCTGGTGCGCGTGGTCAGCGAACTCTTCGACGAGCGCCACAACCCCCTGTCCGTGAAGCTGGGCGACTACTTCGAGAATCCCGCCAGCTGGGCCTCGGCCATCGCCGAGCACCGCAAGGTGATCGACGCCATCCGCGCCGGCGACGACCGCGGCGCGCGCGCCGCCATGCACCATCATCTGGCCTGCTCGCACGACCGCCTCACCGCCAGCTGGCCCGGCGCCGACGCGCCCGGCCTGCATGCCGAGGCCGCGCCGGCCGCCCACCGGGAGCAGACCGAACCATGACGCTGGCCTGCCGCATCCACGGCGCGCGCGACCTGCGCCTCGAACCCGACGAAACCGCGCCGCTGGCGCCGCACGAAGTCGAACTCAGGCTGGGCGCCGCCGGAATCTGCGGTTCCGACCTGCATTATTTCCAGCATGGCCGCGTCGGCGCCTTCGTCATCCGCGAACCCCTCATACCCGGCCACGAGGCCTCCGGCGTGGTGCTGCGCACCGGCGCGGCCGTGGCCTCGGTGGCGCCCGGCATGAAGGTCGCCATCAATCCCTCGCATCCCTGCGGCAGGTGCGACTACTGCCGCGCCGGCCGCGCCAATCTGTGCCGCAACATGCGCTTTCTGGGCAGCGCCAGCGTGTATCCGCACGTGCAGGGCATGTTCCGCGAACGCTTCGTCATGGCCGAGCGCCAGCTCACGCCGGTGCCCGAAGAAGACGTCTCGCTGGGCGAGATCGCCTGCGCCGAGCCGCTGTCCATCGGCCTGCACGGCGTGAACCGCGCCGGCCCCCTGATGGGCCGTACCGTGCTCGTGACGGGCGGCGGCACCATCGGCTGCATGACGGTGCTGGCCGCCAGGCTGGCCGGCGCGGCGCGCGTGATCGTCGCCGACGTCGCCGACCGCCCGCTGCAAATGGCGCTGGCCGTCGGCGCCGACGACACCGTGCGCGGCGACCGGGCCGCGCCCGCCGACCTGGCCGACATCGCCGACGTCAGCATCGAGGCGGCCGGCAGTCCGGCCGCGCTGGCCACCTGCCTGGCGGCCACGCGCCGCGGCGGGCGCATCGTGCAAGTGGGAACGCTGCCGGCCGAAGGCATCGCGTTCCCGGCCAACAACATCATGGCGCGGGAGCTCGACTACGTCGGCGCGTTCCGCGCGGACGTGGAGTTCGATTGGGCCGTTTCCTACCTGCGCACGCGCAAGGTGGACGTGCGGCCCCTGATGAGCGCGCAACTGCCGTTGTCGCGCGCATTCGAGGCCTTCGAACTGGCAGCGGATCGCAGTCGCAGTACCAAGGTGCAACTTGTAGTCGAAGCATGACCTCCGGGCGGCACAGCAGGGCCGCCAGGCGGATCATTCAAAACAACGAGGAGACGACATGAACCCAGGCAACGCCCTCAAGGCGCTGATCGCCGCCCTGGCGCTGGCCGCCAGCAGCAGCGCGCTGGCGCAGACCAAGCTCAAGTGGGCCCACGTATACGAGACGTCCGAACCCTTCCATACCGCATCCGTCTGGGCGGCGCAGGAAATCGGCAAGCGCACCAACGGCCGCTACCAGATCGACGTGTATCCGGCCTCGCAGCTGGGCAAGGAAAACGACATCAACCAGGGCCTGACGCTGGGCACGGTGGACATCATCATCTCCGGCTCCAGCTTCGCCGCGAAAACCTTCCCGCGCATCGGCGTCACCTATTACCCCTACATTTTCCGCAACCCCGAGCACCTGATCGCCTACACCAAGAGCGACATCTACAAAGAGCTCACCCGCGGCTACGACGAGAAAAGCGGCAACCACATCGTCGCCACCACGTACTACGGCACGCGCCAGACCACCTCCAACCGCCCCTTCACCAAGTGCGCCGAAATGAAGGGCCTGAAGATCCGCGTGCCGGACGTGGCGGCCTACCTGGCCATGCCGCGCGCCTGCGGCGCCAATACCGCGCCGATCGCCTTCGCCGAGGTCTACCTGGCCTTGCAGAACGGCACCGTCGAGGCGCAGGAGAACCCGCTCACCACCATCGAGGCCAAGAAGTTCTATGAAGTCCAGAAGAACATCATCCTCACCGGCCACATCGTCGACCACCTGAACACGGTGATCTCGGGCAAGCTCTGGAAGAGCCTGTCCGACGAGGACAAGAAGATCTTCACCGAGGTCGCGCAGCAGGCGGCCGAGAAGGCCTCGGGCGAAGTCGCCGAGAGCGAAAAGAAAATGGTCGAGGTGTTCCGCAAGCGCGGCCTGAACGTGGCGGAGGTCAACGTCCAGGACTTCCGCGACACCGTGCTGGAGAAAGTGCCGTTCAAGCAGTACGGCTACGAAAAATCGGATTGGGAACGGATCCAGGCCGTGAAGTGAACGCGCCCGCGGGGCCGCCGCCGGCGGTCCCGATCCTCCCGACTCCGCACTAGGGGAACGCCATGCATTCCGATGCCAAGGCCGCCGTCATGGCGGCGGCCAGCCACGACCCTGTCCGGCCCGGCACGCAGCCGCCGCCGCTGGCCACCGCCGAAGAAATCGTCCACAGCTTCGAAGAGGCCGACCACCATGAAGTCAGCCTGGCGGGCTACCAGCCCGAAGACTGGATCTGCCTGGCCATATTCTGGATCATGGCGCTGCTGGTTTTCCTGCAGTTCTTTTCGCGCTACGTGCTCAACGATTCCTATGCCTGGACCGAGGAGCTCGCCGTCTATTGCCTGATCGGCGTGGTGTTCCTGGGCTCGGCCATGTGCGTGCGGGCCTGCCGCCACATCCAGGTGGATTTTCTATACCGCTACCTGCCGCGCCCCGCGGGCCGCGTGCTGGCCACCGTCATCGACCTGCTGCGCACCGTGTTCTTCGGCTACGCCGTATGGCTCACCTACCGCTACATCACGCTGGTGGGCGACGAGCCCATGACCACGCTGTTCTGGAACAAGGCCTATGTCTACTGGGTGGCGCTGGCCGGCTTCGCCCTGATGTTCCTGCGCTCGGCGCAGGTGTCCGTCGCCAACTGGCGCCAGGGCTATTCCATCCTCGAAAACCCCGAGGCCTACGCGTCGCTGGACTGATCCGACAACCACAACCGGAAACGAGACATGGGCATACTGATCGGAACCTTTCTGCTGTTGATGATCTTCGGCCTGCCGGTGGCGGTGGCCATGGCGGGCGCGTCGCTGCTGTTCGTGCTGATCTCGGGCAGCGTGCCCGACGTGGTGGTGGCGCAGCGCATGATCGCGGGCGTGGAATCCTTCCCGCTGCTGGCCGTGCCGTTCTTCATCCTGGCCGGCAACCTGATGAACATCGCCGGCATCACCGGGCGCATCTACAACTTCGCCGTGGCGCTGGTGGGCTGGATGCGCGGCGGGCTGGGGCAGGTGAACATCATCGGCTCGGTGGTGTTCGCCGGCATGTCGGGCACCGCCATCGCCGACGCCGCGGGCCTGGGCACTATCGAGATCAAGGCCATGAAGGACCACGGCTACGGCACCGAGTTCGCGGTGGGCGTGACCGCCGCCTCGGCCACGCTCGGCCCCATCATCCCGCCGTCGCTGCCCTTCGTCATCTACGGCATGATGGCCAACGTGTCCATCGGCTCGCTGTTCCTGGCCGGCCTGGTCCCCGGCGCCGTGCTGATCGTGCTGATGATGCTGACCGTGGCCTATTTCGCGCGGCGCAACAACTGGGGCGGCGACGTGTCGTTCGACTGGAAGCGGCTGGGCGGCGCCACGCTGGAAGTGGCCGTGGTGCTGGCCTTTCCGCTGGCGATCTGGGCCATGACCGAGGCCGGCCTGTCGTCCAACATGGCCACCGGCATCGCCTTCGCGGCCTTGCTGCTGCTGGACTGGCGCTACAACTTCTCGGCGGTGATGGCGCTGATGGCGCCCGTCATCCTGATCGGCGGCATGACCCTGGGATGGTTCACGCCCACCGAGGCCGCCGTGGCCGCCGTGATCTGGGCGCTGTTCCTGGGGCTGGTGCGCTACCGCTCCATGACCTTGCGCACGCTGGCCAAGGCCACTTTCGACACCATCGAGACCACGGCTTCGGTGCTGTTCATCGTCACCGCCGCGTCGGTGTTCGCGTGGCTGCTGACCACCTCGCAGGCCGCGCAGGCGCTGACCGACGGCATCCTCAGCGTGACGCAGAACAAGTGGGTGTTCCTGCTGATGGCCAACGTGCTGATCCTGATCGTGGGCTGCTTCATCGACACCATCGCCGCCATCACCATCCTCGTGCCCATCCTGCTGCCCATCGTGCTCAAGCTCGGCATCGACCCCATCCACTTCGGGCTCATCATGACGCTGAACCTGATGATAGGCCTGCTGCATCCGCCGCTGGGCATGGTGCTGTTCGTGCTGGCGCGCGTGTCCAGGCTGTCGGTCGAACGCACCACGATGGCCATCCTGCCGTGGCTGGCCCCGCTCTTCGTGGCGCTGATCGCCATCACCTACATCCCGCAGATCACGCTCTGGCTGCCCACCTTCCTGGGCATGGCCAAATAAGGAGACCCCCGCAATGACCGGAAGACTGCAAGGCAAGACCGCCATCGTCACCGCCGCCGGGCAGGGCATAGGCCGCGCCGTGGCCGAGGCCTATGCGCGCGAAGGCGCCGACGTGCTGGCCGTGGACATCAACGGCGCGGCGCTGGAAACGCTGGCCGGGTGCCGGCGCCGCACGCTGGACCTGACCGGCGCCTCGGCCGCGGCCGAACTGGCCGCCGAGGCCGGGCCGGTGGACGTGCTCTTCAATGGCGCGGGCTTCGTGCACGCCGGCACGATCCTGGACTGCGACGAACCGGCCTGGGATTTCTCGTTCGAGCTGAACGTGAAAACCATGTACCGCATGATCCGGGCCTGCCTGCCGGGCATGCTGGCGCGCGGCGGCGGCTCCATCGTCAACATGGCCTCGGTGGCCTCCAGCATCAAGGGCGCGCCCAACCGCTGCGTCTACGGCGCGACCAAGGCGGCGGTGATCGGCCTGACCAAGTCCGTGGCCGTCGACTACATCGGCCAGGGCATACGCTGCAACGCCATCTGCCCGGGCACGGTGGAATCGCCTTCGCTGCGCCAGCGCATCGAGGCCCAGGCCGCCGCGAGCGGCCAGACGCTGGCCGCCGTCGAGGCCGCCTTCGTCGCCCGCCAGCCCATGGGCCGCATCGGCACCACCGCCGAAATCGCGGCGCTGGCGCTGTACCTGGCCAGCGACGAATCCGCCTTTACCACCGGCACCGCCCAGGTCATCGACGGCGGCTGGTCCAACTGAACTCTCACACACTCTTCAAGGAAACCAAGATGAAACTGGTGCGCTATGGCGCGAAAGGCGCGGAAAAACCCGGCATGATCGACGCCCGCGGACAGCTGCGGGACCTGTCCGCGACGCTGCCCGACATCACCGCCGCCACGCTCACGCCGGCCGGGCTGGCGAAACTGCGCGCGCTGGACCCCGAGAGCCTGCCGCGGGTCGACCGCCCGGGCCGGATGGCCCCGCCCTGGAGCGGCATGGGCAAATTCATCTGCATCGGCCTGAACTACGCCGACCACGCGGCCGAGTCCGGGCTGCCGGTGCCGGCCGAGCCGGTGATCTTCATGAAGCCGACCTCAGCCGTGGTCGGCTGCAACGATCCGGTGGTGCTGCCCCGGGAATCCGTCAAGACCGACTGGGAAGTCGAGCTGGGCGTGGTGATCGGCGAGCGCGCCCGCTACGTCAGCGAAGCCGACGCCATGAAGCACGTGGCCGGCTACTGCGTGGTCAACGACGTGTCCGAGCGCGAATACCAGATCGAGCGCGGCGGCACCTGGGACAAGGGCAAGGGCTGCGACACCTTCGGCCCGGTCGGCCCCTGGCTGGTGACGGCCGACGAGATCGCCGACCCGCAGGCGCTGGACATGTGGCTGGAAGTCAACGGCAAGCGCTACCAGAACGGCAGCACCCGCACCATGGTGTTCGGCGTGGCGCAGCTGGTGTCCTACGTCAGCCGCTTCATGACCCTCTACCCGGGCGACCTGATCAGCACCGGCACGCCGCCGGGCGTGGGCATGGGCCAGAAGCCGGCGCCGGTGTACCTGAAGGCGGGAGACCGGATGCGCCTGGGCATCGCCGGCCTGGGCGAGCAGCAACAGTCCGTCCATGCCTGGGACCCCGAGCTGATCGACGCCTAGGCCCTAGTCGCGCCCGCCAGGAGCCATCCATGCCTGAGACCGATACCGCGTTCATACGCATCCACCCGGCCGACAACGTGGTGATCGCCCGCCGCCAGCTGGCCGGCGGCACGCCGTTGGCCGGCGAGAACATCGTCGTGCGCGGACTGGTGCCGCCCGGCCACAAGATCGCCACGCGGGCCATCGCCGCCGGCGAGCCGGTGCGGCGCTACAACCAGATCATCGGCGTGGCGCGCTGCGACATCGCCGCCGGCGCGCACGTGCACACGCAGAACCTGGAGTTCTCCGACTTCGAGCGCGACTACGCGGTGGGCGCCGACGCGCGGCCCACCGACTACGTGGACGCGCCGGCGCAGTTCGACGGCATCGTGCGCGCCGACGGCCGCGTCGCCACCCGCAACTACATCGGCATCCTCACCAGCGTGAACTGCTCGGCCACGGCGGCCCGCGCCATCGCCGACTATTTCCGCCGCGACATCCACCCCGAAGCGCTGGCCGCCTATCCCAACGTGGACGGCGTGGTGGCGCTGACGCATGGCGCGGGCTGCGCCACCGGCAGCGAAGGCGAGCCGCTGCGCCTGCTGCGCCGCACGCTGGGCGGCTACGCCAGGCATCCCAACTTCGCCGGCCTGCTGGTGCTGGGGCTGGGCTGCGAGACCAACCAGATCGGCGGCCTGATGGAGCAGGAAGGCCTGCGCGAAAGCGGGCTGCTGCACACCTTCAACATCCAGGAAACCGGCGGCACGCGCAAGACGGTGGCGCACGGCATCGAGCTGGTGCGCGCCATGCTGGCGCAGGCCGACCGCGTGCGCCGCCAGCCCGTGCCGGCCAGCCATCTCATCGTGGGCCTGCAGTGCGGCGGCTCCGACGGCTATTCCGGCATCAGCGCCAATCCCGCGCTGGGCGCGGCGGTGGACCTGCTGGTGCGCCACGGCGGCACCGCCATTCTGTCGGAGACGCCCGAGATCTACGGCGGCGAACACCTGCTGACGCGGCGCGCGGCCACGCCCGAGGTCGCGGCCAAGCTGCTGGCGCGGCTGCGCTGGTGGGAGGACTACTGCGCCCGCAACGACGCCGAGATGGACAACAACCCCTCGGCCGGCAACAAGGCCGGCGGGCTCACCACCATCCTGGAGAAGTCCCTGGGCGCCATCGCCAAGAGCGGCACCACGCGCCTGGCCGACGTATACGAATACGCCGAGACCGTGCGCGAGCGCGGGCTGGTGTTCATGGACACGCCGGGCTACGACCCGGTGTCGGCCACCGGCCAGGTCGCGGGCGGCGCCAACCTCATCTGTTTCACCACGGGCCGCGGCTCGGCCTACGGCTGTGCGCCCGCGCCCTCGCTGAAGCTGTCGACCAACACGGCGCTGTGGCAGCGGCAGTCCGACGACATCGACATCAATTGCGGCGAAGTGGTCGACGGCGCGCAAAGCGTGGCCCAGA
Source organism: Achromobacter sp. SX5 (assembly GCF_056711425.1). Taxonomy (NCBI): domain Bacteria; kingdom Pseudomonadati; phylum Pseudomonadota; class Betaproteobacteria; order Burkholderiales; family Alcaligenaceae; genus Achromobacter; species Achromobacter sp. SX5. The sequence continues at coordinate 968,139 of NZ_CM160041.1, forward strand.
TGGGCGAGCGCATCTTCGCCCTGATGCTGGAGACGGCGTCGGGACGGCGCACGCGCAGCGAGGAGCACGGCTACGGCCAGAACGAATTCGTTCCCTGGCAGCTGGGCGCGGTGATGTAGGCGCCCGGCCGCGGCCAGGGTTTTCCGGCATTCCACAGGACCATCCATGAAGATCACCCAAGCGCGCGTTATCGTCTGCAGCCCCGGCCGCAACTTCGTCACCCTCAAGATCGAAACCGACGAGGGCCTGCACGGCATCGGCGACGCCACGCTCAACGGCCGCGAGCTGGCCGTGGCCGCCTACCTGACCGAGCACGTCATTCCCTGCCTGATCGGCCGCGACCCGCATCAGATCGAGGACATCTGGCAATACCTGTATCGCGGCGCGTACTGGCGCCGCGGGCCGGTCACCATGGCGGCCATCGCCGCCGTGGACACGGCGCTGTGGGACATCAAGGCCAAGGCCGCCGGCATGCCGCTGTACCAGCTGCTGGGCGGCAAGAGCCGCACGGGCGTCCTGGTCTACGGCCACGCCAACGGCCGCGACATCGACGAAACCGTGGACGAGGTGCTGCGCTACCGCGAAATGGGCTACCGGGCGATCCGCGCGCAAAGCGGGGTGCCGGGCCTGAACGCGGTGTACGGCGTGGGCCGCGGCCGCATGTTCTACGAACCGGCCGACGCTTCGCTGCCGTCGGAGCACGACTGGTCCACCGAAAAATACCTGGACCATGCCCCGCGCCTGTTCCAGCGCGTGCGCGACGCCGTGGGCTGGGAGACCCACCTGCTGCATGACGTGCATCACCGGCTCACGCCCATCGAGGCCGGCCGGCTGGGCAAGGCGCTGGAGCCGTTCCGGCTGTTCTGGATGGAGGACGCCACTCCGGCCGAAAACCAGGAGGCGTTCCGCCTGATCCGCCAGCACACGGTCACGCCGCTGGCCGTGGGCGAGATCTTCAACACCATCTGGGATTGCAAGGACCTGATCGAACACCAACTGATCGATTACATCCGCGCCACCGTGGTCCATGCCGGCGGCATCACGCACCTGCGCCGCATCGCCGACCTGGCCGCGCTCTACCAGGTGCGCACCGGCTGCCACGGCGCCACCGACCTGTCGCCGGTGTGCATGGGCGCGGCCCTGCATTTCGACTTGTGGGTGCCGAACTTCGGCATCCAGGAATACATGCGGCACACCGACGAGACCGACGCGGTGTTCCCCCACGCCTACACCTTCGACCAGGGCATGCTGTATCCCGGCGACGCGCCGGGCCACGGCGTGGACATAGACGAAGACCTGGCCGCCCGCTATCCCTACCAGCGCGCCTACCTGCCGGTCAACCGGCAGGCGCATGACGGCACGCTCTGGCACTGGTGAGCCATGCGCGCGCGCCTGAACCCGCAATCCCTGCCGCGCCTGCCCGAGGCGGTGGCGCGGCCCGCCTATGAGCGCGGCCGCGTCACGCCCGGCATCGTGCACCTGGGCATAGGCGCGTTCCACCGCGCCCACCAGGCGGCGGTGACGGACCTGGCCATGGCCGTAAGCGGGGACCTGAGCTGGGGCATCGTCGGCGTCTCGCTGCGCAGCCCCGACACGCGCGACGCGCTGGCGCCGCAGCACGGCCTGTACACGCTGGCGCTGCGCGACGCCGGCCCCGACGGGCAGCCGCGCGAGCAGCTGCGGGTGATAGGTTCGCTGCTGGAAGTGCTGGTGGCCCCGGAAAACCCGGGCGCGGTGCTGGAGCGCATCGCCCATCCGCAGACCCGCATCGTCAGCCTGACCGTCACCGAAAAAGGCTACAGCCTGGAACCGGCCACCGGCCAGCTGCGCTGGGACGATCCCGACATCAGGCACGACCTCGCGCATCCGGCGCGTCCGCGCAGCGCCATAGGCATGCTGGCGCGCGGGCTGGCCCTGCGGCGCGAGCGCGGCCTGGGGCCGCTCACGCTGCTGTCCTGCGACAACCTGCACGCCAACGGCGACACGCTGCGCCGCCTGGTGCTGGCCTACGCGCTGCTGCAGGACGCCGGCCTGGCCGCCTGGATAGACGGCAACTGCACCTTCCCGAATTCCATGGTGGACCGCATCGTGCCGCGCACCCGCGAAGAGGACCGCGCGCGCGTGTCCGAGCGGCTGGGCGTGGACGACGCCTGGCCGGTGGTGGGCGAGCCCTACCTGAACTGGGTCATCGAGGACCGCTTCGCGGCCGGCCGGCCCGCGTGGAACGCCGCCACCGGCGTCAGCTTCGTGCGCCGCGCCGCGCCGTACGAGCGCCTCAAGCTGCGCATGGTCAACGGCCCGCATTCCGCCTTTGCGTACCTGGGCGCGATGCTGGGCCTGCGCACCAACAGCGAGGCCGCCGCCACGCCGGCGCTGCGCGGCTACGTCGACGACATGCTGCGGCTGGAAGTCGCGCCCACGCTGCGCGGTGTGCCGCAAGCGGCGCTGGACGAGTACCGCCAGCGCTTCCTGGCGCGCGTGGCCAATCCGGCGCTGCCGCATCTGACGCAGCAGATCGCCATGGACGGCTCGCAGAAGGTGCCGCAGCGCCTGCTCGCCGTCATACGCGACCGGCTGCGGCGCGGCGAGGATTTCAGCCGGCTGGCCCTGGCCGTGGCCGCCTGGCTGCATTACCTGCGCGGCCGCGACGAGCAAGGCCAGGCCTACGCCATCCAGGACCCGCTGGCCGGCGCCCTGGAAGAACTGCTGGCGCGCGCCGACGCGGCCGCCGCGTCGGCTTCTCGGGGCCGGGCGGCGCAACGGCGCGCCCTGGTGCTGGCCGGTTACAAGCCCGTGTTCGGGAACCTAGCCGGCCAGCCCGCCTTCGTCGACGCGCTGGCCGAGCACCTGGAACGGCTGCGCACGCTGGGCGTGCTGGGGACGCTGGCGGCACTGGAGCGGGACGCGGCGGAACAGCCCGCGCCCGCGGACTGAACAAGGCGGCGCGCCGCCACGACAGATGAGGAGCGCAGCATGGCAAGTTGGCAAACCGTGGACGCGGCGCAGTGGCGGCAATGGGGCGAAGCCTGCCTGCAAGCCCTGGAATTCAGCCAGGCCGACGCCCGCTGCGTGGCAGCGAGCCTGGCCCAGACCAGCCTGTGGGGCATCGATTCCCACGGCATCGCCCGGCTGCCGCACTACCTGAACCGCGTGGCCCACGGCTCCATCCTGGCGCGTCCGGACATCCGCGTCGAACGCAGCGGACCGGCCACCGCGCGGGTGCACGGCGGGCGCGGCCACGGCATCGTGGTGGCGCATCGCGCCAACGCGGTGGCCATGGAACTGGCGCGCGAAGCCGGCGTGGGCGCCGTGGGCGTCAGCGATTCCTCGCACTGCGGCGCGATCGGCCTGTACACGCGCGCGGCCGCCGACGCGGGACTGATCGGCATCGCGTTCACGCATTCCGACGCGATCGCCGCGCCCTTCGGCGGGCGCCGGCCGTTCTTCGGCACCAACCCGCTATCCTTCGCCTTTCCGCGGCAGGGCGGGGCGCCGCTATGCCTGGACATGGCGACCACGGCCATCCCGTGGAACCGGGTCATGAACGCGCGGCGCGACGGCGCGGCGCTGCCCGGGGGCGTGGCGCTGGACGCCGACGGCCGCGGCGAAACCGACGCCGCGCGCGTGCGCGCATTGGCCCCGCTGGGCGGCGAATACGGACACAAGGGCTACGGCCTGGCGATGATGGTCGAACTGCTGTGCGGGCCGCTCAACGGCAATCCCTACGGCCCGCACATCGGCCCCATGTACGAGGAACTGGGCCGCGCGCGCGAGCTGGGCGCCTTCTTCATCGTCATCGATCCCGCGCGGTTCGCCGGCGGGGCGGCGCTGGCCGCGGTGGCCGCGGCCATGGCGGCCGAACTGGCGGCGCAGCCGGGTTCGCCGCGCGCGCCGGGCGATCCGGAACTGGCCGCCCAGGCCGAACGCGAGGCCGGCGGCGTCCCGGTGCCGCCGGCGCTGAAGGCCGAGATGGCCGAATGGAGCGGCAGGCTGGGCCTGTTCCTGCCGCCGTTCAGGACGCGCCAGGAAGCGGTGTAGGCGGGATGTGCCCCGCCGCGTTCAGCGGTCCAGGCCGAAGAACGTCATGGTGTTGCGCGCCAGGATCTTGCGCTGCACCTCGGGCGACAGCCCGGCGTGAGTCACCAGCCGGCCCACTTCCTGCTCGCCCAGCGGGTACGGGTAGTCCGAGCCCAGCAGCACGCGGTCCTCGCCCATCACGTCGATCAGCAGGCGCAGCGCGGCCGGATCGAACACCGCGCTGTCGGTATAGAAGCGGTCGGTGTAGGAAGAGGGCAGCTGCGGGCAGTCCTGGCGAATGATGTCGCGGTGCCGCCAGGCGTTGTCCACCCGTCCCAGCAGATAGGCGAAGCTGCCGCCGCCATGCGCGAAGCACAGCTTCAGGCTGCGTGGAATGCGTTCGAACGCGCCCGACAGGATCAGCGACAGGATGCCGAGCTGGGTCTCGGCCGGCATGGACACCAGCCACGGGAGCATCCAGCGCTTCATGCGGCCGTCGGTCATCATGTCCCACGGATGCACCAGCACCGGTATGTCGTTCCCGGCGCAATGGATCAGGAACTGCACCAGCGTTTCGTCGTCCAGGTCGCGCTCGCCGACGTGGTTGCCGATCTGCACGCCCAGGTGGCCGGCGGCGCGGGCGCGCGACGCCTCGCGGCAGGCCAGCTCCAGGTCCTGCAGCGGCACCTGCGCCAGCGCCTTCAGGCGCGCCGGCGCATGGGCGCAATGCTCCAGCGCGAGGTCGTTCATGCGCGCCGCCCAGTCGGCCGCGGCGCGCGCCGGATAGCTGTAGCCGAACATGATCGGGGTGGCGCACAGGATCTGCACGTCCACGCCGTGGCGGTCCATCTGCCGCAGGCGCAGCGCCGGGTCCCAGAGCGTGGCGTCCACCGGGCGAAACGGCCGGTCGCCGGCCATGATCTGGCCGGTGGAGCCGTCGCCTTCGGGCCGCAGCCAGGGCGCGTTGACGGGGTCTAGCGCTGCCGCTTCCTCCCGCGTGATCGGCGGGAAGAAGTGCGCGTGCATATCGATTTTCTGGATCATCTTCAGGGAGCTTGTCGGGGATGCTAGGCGGGGGCGGTCGCGGGCACGGGGTCCTTGCCCGGATGGATCGCGCCGCAGCTCGGGCAGCGGCGCTTTTCCGGACTGGAATAGAAGGCCTGGAACAGCGGCGGCAGGTCGGTGACGATGCTTTGCAGCTGGACCTCGGCGCGGTGCACCAGGTGATGGCATTGCGGGCAATACCATTCGAAGCCGTCGAGCAGCCCGACCGGGCGCTGGCGTTCGATCACCAGGCAGACGCTGCCGGCTTCGGGGCGCTGCGGCGAGTGGCGCACGTGCGGCGGCATCAGGAAGACGTCGCCCTCCTTGAGGTCGACGCGCTCGGGCTTGCCGTCTATCCACAGCGACAGCCAGGCGTTGCCGCGCAACTGGTAGAAGAACTCTTCGAGCGGATCGTCGTGGTAGTCGGTGCGCACATTGGGGCCGCCGACCACGGTGACGATGAAATCCGCGTCCTGCCAGATCTGCTTGTTGCCCACCGGCGGCTTGAGCAGGTGGGCGTTGTCGTCGATCCAGCGCTGGAAATTGAAGGGGGGGCCGTAGGCCAGCATGGAGACCTCCAGGATTTGGGGGAACTGCGCTCTCCCCTGGAGTCTAGGCGGCTCGGGCAGGGACTGCACAATAGAAATTGTGCGGCCGGCCATACCGTCCATCTATCGCGGGATAACCCTGAGGGCGCTATCGCGCCGTTTCGCGCTGTGCCGCGCTGCGCTTCAGATACTCCACCAGGCGCTGGCAGGCCGGCGTCAGCGGCCGGTCGGCGCGCACCGAATAGCCCACGTCGCCGAACGCGCCGAAGGCGTCGGTGGGCAGGCGCGCCAGCAGGCCCATGGACAGGAATTGCGCCGCCGCGTCGTAGGGCATCAGCGCCAGCGCCTCGCTGTGCATGAGCACGCCGATATTGGTCAACAGCGACAGCGATTCCATGTGGCGCACGGGCAGGCGCAGGCCGGCGTCGAAGAAGATGCGCTCGATCGAGGCGCGCAAGGGCGAGGACGGCGCGGGCAGGATCCAGATGCAGTCGGTCAGGTCGGCCAGCGCCACCTGGCGCTCGCCGGCCAGCGGATGGCCGGCGCGGGCCACCAGGCACAGCTCCTCGCGGTACAGCTTGTGGTGGTCCACCGCCACCCCGGAAATCGAGGCCATGTCGGTGCCGGGCAGGCGGCCGACCACGATGTCCAGGTCGCCCGTGGCCAGGGCCGGCAGCAGCTGGGCGGTGGGGCCCTCGCGCACCGTGACCTGGATGCCGGGGTGTTCGCTCATCAGCCGGGCGATGGCCTCGGGCAGCAGCTTGGCCGAGGCGGCGATCAGCGTGCCCACCACCACGTGGCCGCTCGCGCCGCCCAGCACCGCGTCGATGTCGTCGGCCATGTAGCGGATCTCGGCCATCATGGCGTGCACGCGCCGGCCCAGCACCAGGGCCAGCTCGGTCGGCGCTACGCCCCGGTTGGAGCGGTCGAACAGCGTGGCGCCGAAAAAGGCCTCCAGGTCGTGGATGGCGCGGGTGACGGTGGGCTGGGTCAGGTGCAGTTCGCTGGCCGCGCGCGACAGCGAACGGCGCGCCAGCACGCGCTCGAAAATCTGCAGCTGGTGCAGCTTCAGCTTGTGGCTGAGCGCGTGCGGCGTGATGCGGAAGTTCGCCATGCCCTAGCGCGCCAGCGGCTTGTAGGCGATGGCCTTGATCTCGATCAGCAGCTGGGGATGCGGCAGCTGGTGCACCGCGACCGTGGTGCGGGCCGGGCCGTCGGCGTCGAAGAATTCGCCGTAGACCTGGTTGTAGCCGCCGAAATCGTTCATGTTGACCAGGAAGGTACTGATCTCGACCACGTCGACCAGCGTGGCGCCGGCGGTGGCCAGGATGTCGCGGATGTTCTCGATGACCGCGCGCGTCTGCACCCGGATGTCCAGCGTCGTGGTGCCCATGGCGTCGACCTCGGCGCCCGCGATGCGGTTGTCGGGCAGGCGCGAGCTGGTGCCGGAGACGAACAGCAGGTCTCCGGCGCGCTTGATGTGCGGATACTTGCCGCGGGGCGTGGCCTTGCCGGCCACCACGGTGGCGCCGGTGCTTGCGGACTGGCCTGTCTGGGAAGAATTCATCTTGGGCTCCTGGTGCGGGAAATCAGAGTTTGACGCAAACATTGGTGGGTTCGGTATAAAAATGCAGCGAATGGCGGCCGCCCTCGCGGCCGATGCCCGACAGGCCGCTGCCGCCGAAGGGCGTGCGCAGGTCGCGCAGGAACCAGCAATTGACCCAGGCCAGCCCGGCCTTCATGGCCTGCGCCACCCGGTGCCCACGGCTGAGGTTCTGGGTCCACACGGCCGCCGCCAGGCCGTAGCGCGTGTCGTTGGCCAGCCGGATCGCTTCTTCCTCGGTGTCGAAGGGCGCAATATGGCAGACCGGCCCGAATACTTCTTCCTTGATGCAGCGCGCGTCCTCGGGCAAGCCGGTCCAGATCGTGGGCTGCACATAGGCGCCCTGGTCGCGCGCGTCGCCGAATTCCGGCACGCCGCCGCCGGCCACCACGGTCGCGCCTTCCTGGCGCGCCAGCTCGAAATAGGACAGCACCTTCTCGCGATGCTCGCGCGACACCAGCGGCCCCATATCGGTGTCCGGCTCCAGCGGCCAGCCGATGCGCAGGCTGCGCGCGCGTTCGGCCAACGCCTGCACGAAGCGTTCATAGATGGGGCGCTCGACGTACACGCGCTCGGTGCACAGGCAGACCTGCCCGCAATTGGCGAAGACCGAGAGCGTCACGCCGTCGACCGCGGCCTCGAAGTCCGCGTCCGCGAACACCAGCGCCGCGTTCTTGCCGCCCAGCTCGAACGACACCGGCTTCACCCCCGGCGCCACCGCCCGCATGATGGCCGCGCCCGTGGCCGACTCGCCGGTGAAGGTGATGCCGTCTATGTCCGGATGGGTGGTGATGAACTCGCCCGCCGAGCCCGGCCCGAACCCGTGGACCAGGTTCAGCACGCCGGCCGGCAGCCCGGCCTCGCCCGCCACCTCCGCCAGCAGCGTGGCCGTCGAGGGGGTGACCTCGGAAGGCTTCATGATGACGGTATTGCCGAAGGCCAGCGCCGGCGCCACCTTCCAGGTCAGCAGCAGCAGCGGCAGGTTCCAGGGCGAGATCACGCCCACCACGCCCAGCGGCTTGCGGTAGGCGTAGTTCAGCGCCTGCCCGCCGTCCGGCGTATCGGTCATGTAGCTTTCCATGTCCAGCGTGCGCGCCAGTTCGGCGAAGGTCCGGAAATTGGCCGCGCCGCGCGGGATGTCGATCTTGCCGGCCCAGCCGACCGGCTTGCCGGTGTCGCCGATCTCGGCCTGCAGGAAGTCGTCGAAGCGCCGCTCGATGCCGTCGGCCAGCGCCAGCAGGTAGTCGGTGCGCTCGGCCACCGGCAGCGCGGCCCAGGCCGGCAGCGCCCGCTGCGCCGCCCGCAGGGCGCGCTCGACCTGCTCGCGGCCGGCCTCGTGGACCTGAGCCACCCGGCGCCCGTCCACCGGGCTGTGCTTGTCGAAAGTCGATGCGCCATCCTCGAAACGGCCGTCGATGTAATTGCGTAGCTGGCGGATCGTCATGTCCCTGTCTCCGGTAGTCGCCAATGAATAATTGCCGATAAATAAATACGTATACGTACTATATTGGCGCATCATAGGCAGCCGCACGCGCCAAGTCAATGCAGGCCTACAATCGCCAGGCCGACTTCATGGAAGCCCGATGACCGCCAAAGCCAGACCTGCCCGCGCCAGCCAGGCCAAGCTGCGCGCCCTGGAGGAATTCGACCTGAGCCAGGTCGCCTCGCACCTGTTGCGCCGCGCCCACTTCCGGGCCGAGGCCCTGTTCGCCCAGGCCTTTCCCGACGAGGACCTGACGCCGCGCCAGAAGGCCCTGCTGATCACCGTCTACCAGAACCCGGGCGCCACCCAGAACCGCATCGCCGAGCTGATCGCGCTGGACCGCAATTCATTCGCCGAAATGATCGCGCGCATGACCCGCAAGGGCTACGTGCGGCGCACGCGCTCGGCCGCGGACGGCCGCGCCTATGCCTTGGAAATCACGGAAGAGGGCGTCGCGGTGCTGGCGCGCATCCTGCCCGGCGATGCCGAGGTGGAGGCGCAGGTGCTGGCCCCGATACCCGAGGACCTGCGGCCGGTGTTCCTGAAATGCCTGCGCCTGATGGCCGGGCTGGAGAAGGAAGCGGCCTGAGCCGCGCCGGGCTCAGGTATCGGATTCGGCGGGGGCGTCAGCCGCCTGCTCGCGTCCGAAGCGCAGGGCGAACTGGCGCGTGAACACGGCGCCGAAAAAGAAGATCTGCGCCGAATAGTAGATCCACAGCAGCAGCGCGATCAGCGAGCCGGCGGCGCCATAGGCCGACACCGCCGCGCCGCGGCTCAGGTACAGCCCGATGCCCCACTTGCCCACCAGGAACAGCGCCGCCGTCACGATGGCGCCGGGAATCACGTCCGGCCAGGAAATCCTGGCGCTGGGCAGCAGCTTGAAAATCACCGCGAACAGCGCCGCCACCACCGAAAACGAAAACAGGCTGGAAATCCACTCGGCCACCAGCGCGAACGACGAGGCCGTCCACAGTTCGCCGTAATAGCCGCGGGCCGCGCCCAGCGCCGCGTTCACCGTCAGCGAAATCAGCAGGAACAGCGCCAGCACCAGCACCAGCCCGAACGACAGCATGCGGCTGCGCACCATGCCGTGCAGCCCGCCCTTGTTGGCCGACACTTCCCACAGATCGTCCAGGCTGGCCTTCAGCTCCGCGAAGGCCGTGGTGGCGCTGAAAATCAGCACGAATATCGAAATCAGCGCCGCGATCCAGCCGCCGCCGGACTCGTGCGCGCTGGCCAGCACCGTCTGTATCACCTCGGCGCCGCGTTCGCCGGTCAGGTCGGTCAGCTGCGAAAACAGCTCCGAACGCACCGCCTCCTCGCCGAAAAAAGCGCCCGCCACCGCGATCACCAGGATCAGCATGGGCGCCAGCGAAAACACCATGTACAGCGCCAGCGCCGCGCCCTTGCTCGAGGCGCGGTGGGTGGACCATTGCTTGGCCGAATCGACCAGCAGTCCGTAGATCTCGGACGGGCGCAGGGCTCGCAGCAGGGTCTTCGTGAAACGCATGGGCAGGGCTCTTTCTGGGGAACCCTTATTGTAGGGACGCATGCGCGGCGGGCAAACCGCCAGACTGTTGGCAAACGTGTCCGCGCCTGGGGCGCGCGCAAAAAAGAAAAACCCCCGGGGCGAAGGACCGGGGGGTTTTCGGGGTACTGCAATCCCCGGCCGAAGCCGGGGAGGCCGGATGGCGGGACTTAGAAGTCCATGCCGCCCATGCCGCCCATGCCGCCGGGCATGGCCGGAGCAGCGGGCTTGTCTTCGGCCAGTTCGACCACGGCGGCTTCGGCCGTCAGCAACAGGCTGGCGACGGAGGCGGCGTTCTGCAGGGCGGTGCGGGTCACCTTGGTGGGATCCAGCACGCCTTGCTCGACCAGGTCGGTGTACTCGCCGGTCGCGGCGTTGTAGCCGTAGTTGCCCTTGCCGTTGAGCACGGTGTTGACCACCACGCTGGCTTCTTCGCCGGCGTTGGTGACGATCGTGCGCAGCGGCTCTTCGACGGCGCGCAGGATCAGCTTGATGCCGGCGTTCTGGTCAGCGGTGTCGCCCTTCAGGTCGGCGATGGCCTGCTTGGCGCGCAGCAGCGCAACGCCGCCGCCAGCCACCACGCCTTCTTCCACTGCAGCGCGGGTGGCGTGCAGGGCGTCTTCGACGCGGGCCTTCTTTTCCTTCATTTCGACTTCGGTGGCAGCGCCAACGCGAATCACGGCAACGCCGCCGGCCAGCTTGGCCACGCGTTCCTGCAGCTTTTCACGGTCGTAGTCGGACGTGGCTTCTTCGATCTGGACGCGGATCTGCTTGACGCGAGCTTCGATCGACTTGCTGTCGCCAGCGCCGTCGATGATGGTCGTGTTTTCCTTGCCCACTTCGATGCGCTTGGCCTGGCCCAGCTCGGCCAGCGTGGCCTTTTCCAGCGACATGCCGGTTTCTTCGGAGATCACCGTGCCGCCCGTCAGGATGGCGATGTCTTCCAGCATGGCCTTGCGGCGGTCGCCGAAGCCCGGCGCCTTGACGGCGGTGGTCTTCAGGATGCCACGGATGTTGTTCACGACCAGGGTGGCCAGGGCTTCGCCTTCGACGTCTTCGGCGATGATCAGCAGCGGACGGCTCGACTTGGCGACTTGTTCCAGCACCGGCAGCAGGTCACGGATGTTGCTGATCTTCTTGTCGAAAATCAGAACGAACGGATCTTCCAGAGCGGCGACTTGCTTGTCCGGGTTGTTGATGAAGTAGGGCGACAGGTAGCCGCGGTCGAATTGCATGCCTTCGACGACGTCCAGCTCGTTTTCCAGCGACTTGCCGTCTTCGACGGTGATGACGCCTTCCTTGCCGACCTTGTCCATCGCGTCAGCGATGATCTGGCCGATGGAGGTGTCGCTGTTGGCCGAGATCGAGCCGACCTGGGCGATTTCCTTGCTGGTCGTGACCGGCTTGGATTGCTTCTTCAGTTCGGCGACGGCGGCGGCGACGGCCTTGTCGATGCCGCGCTTCAGGTCGATCGGGTTGAAACCGGCGGCAACGTACTTCAGGCCTTCCTGAACGATGGCCTGGGCCAGCACGGTGGCGGTGGTGGTGCCGTCACCGGCGTTGTCGGAGGTCTTCGAGGCGACGTCCTTGACCAGCTGGGCGCCGATGTTCTCGAACTTGTCCTTCAGTTCGATTTCCTTGGCCACGGACACGCCGTCCTTGGTCACCGTCGGGGCGCCGAACGAGCGCTCCAGCACGACGTTGCGACCCTTGGGGCCGAGGGTGGTTTTAACAGCGTTGGCGAGAACATTCACGCCGCGGACGATGCGCACGCGGGCGTCGTCACCGAACAATACTTGCTTGGCAGCCATTTCTTAGCTTCCTTCGAAAATTCGTTTGAGGCAGGGTTTACTGGACCACGGCGAGGATTTCGTCCTCGCGGATGACGAGCAGCTCTTCGCCGTCAACCTTCACGGACTGGCCGGCGTACTTGCCGAACAGAACCTTGTCGCCAGCCTTCAGGTCGACGGGCAGGATCTTGCCGTCTTCGGTCTTCTTGCCGGGGCCGACGGCCACGACTTCACCTTGGTCAGGCTTTTCGGCGGCGCTGTCGGGGATGACGATGCCCGAGGCAGTCTTGCGCTCGTTTTCGAGGCGTTTGACGATCACGCGATCGCCCAGGGGACGCAAGGCCATGTGGAACTCCTGTTACAAAAAGAAGAAGAGAATGTTCAGTTGAGCCCGGGAATGTTGTTAGCACTCACCGGTGTCGAGTGCTAATTATAGGGATGATGTCCGGGGCTTCAAGGGGGGCGGGGGCGGTTGTTACATTTTGGGCGAAGGGGGCGGGCGCCGCAGCCCGTTCAATTCGAGACCGTTCCAAGCCGGTCAAATGCAGCGTAAGCGAAAGCTGTGGCCGGATGTCTCCTCCGGGCCGCAGGCGTATTCAAGCGCGTATGTACACCCATCCCGCCACTTGCATTCTTGCGATCTCAAGAACAGCCGGGCCACCCAGGACTTGCAGTGGTTCCCTGTTGCCCCTGCCCAGTCGTTCCAGACTGACGGGGCAGATCCACGTCGAGGCATCCAGGCGCTCATGCGCCACGTCCAACGCGGCTTCGACAGCCTGCGCATTGGCGATGATGCGCACTTCGGCGGCAGGCATGCCATTTCTCAAGTTCAGTGCGTTGTTTCGTGCCCGTTGAAGGGCAGCCGGCGAGGGGGCGTGCAGGATGACTTTCAGTTCCGGTTCCATATGGGTCTCGCTATGGGTCTATTTGTCAGCAGGTCAACGAGGCCCCAGTACTTCGTTCAACTGATCGCCCTGGGGCATGCCCCTGAACTTTTTCACGGTGCCGTCCTCCTCGCGTACGACGATTCCCGGCGTTCCCCGGAAGCCCGTCGACACCATCAGCATCTGGTTGCGCGCCAGCACTTCCAGTACGTCATCAGAAACTTCGGAGGCGGGTTCGATGCCGCCCTGGTCGAAGCGCTGCTCATTCTTCTGCAGGGCGGCCGAGGGGTCCGGAGCCCGCAATATCGCTGCCGCCTTGGCGGGGCTGTCGTCGCGGATGACCCCCACGAGTATGTGCCGGAGCTGCACTTTGCCGGCCTCAACCCAGGGGCGCGACGCTTCCCAGAACTGATGGCAATAGGGGCAGTTGGCGTCTGAAAACGTGTAGACGATGCGCGGCGCTTCGGAGCGGCCGTCCAGCACCCAGGAGGATTCGCTCAGCTGCGACCAGACTTTCTTTCCCATTGGCTTGGCCACCAGGTCTTGGAGCGTGGCTGCGTCAATGGGGCGGCCCTCCACGTCCACTCGCGTGCCGACGATCGCCGTGCCATCCGGGGTGACATAAATGGCGACGGGGCGTTCCTGGATGGCGCCGGCGAAACCGCGCAGTCCGTCCGCCACTTTGAATTCCTGAATAACGGTAAGTCCCTGGGTTTCCAAGGCCTTGAGCACGGGCGGCCGGGCCGGTTCCCCGGCATGGACCGGCGCGGCCAGCAGTGCGGCACAGGCCGCGGCGACGAGCGGACGCGCCAAAGGCTTGGTGCGCATATCAGTCCTCCTTTCTGTTAATGAAGTCATGGCGGGATAGCTTGTCTCTGAGCGTCGCGGATGTCAGTTCGCCGACGTGCGAGTCCACCATCCTTCCCTCGGGATCGAAGAACAAGGTGGTGGGAAGGCCGCGGGCGCTCATGGTTCGCGTGATTGTCGAGAACGGGTCCAGGAGGACGTGGTCCAGCGTCAGGCCGTTATGTTCGATGAACGCTTTCACCTGTTGCTGGGACTCGCCCTGGTTGACGGCGACGAAGGCAATGTCGGGGTAGGTCTTTTGCGCCATCTCGAAAACGGGCATTTCGCGCCTGCACGGAGGACACCAGCTGGCCCACAGGTTGAGAACGACAGGCCGGCCCGTATACGCCTTCAGAGAAATGGGTTCGTTTGCCATCGTCATCAGCGAGGAATCGGGCAGGGGCGGGGCGTAGCGATACATCGAATCCACCGCGCCCATCGCAGCCAGCCAGATGGCTATCCCGGCCAGCATGCCGCCAAATGCCGGCTTGCGCAGCGCGGGCGCCGAACGGGTTTTCAACCACAGGGCAATCGCCGCGGCGAACAAGCCAACCCACCAGGTGAATCCGCCATCCCCGACGGCCAGAACGGCCTTGGGCGTCGTTGCGTAGTCCTCCCAGTTTCGGACGATGTATCCGAATCGCGCCGCGAGCAGCCCCCAGAAAAACGCATCCAGCAGCGCCCAGCCTGCCGATGCGGACGGGTGCTGCGCAAGCCTGCGCGCCAGGGCGCTTGCTACCCCCAGGGAAACGATCGCGCCAATGGCGATCGCCACCAGGTGAATCGAAAACGGTCCCAGGCCGATCATGGCGCGCCCGCCCGGTCCAAGTGGGCCAGGAACCGATCCGCGTCGATCTCGCCGATCATGCGCAGTTCCCGACGCTCGTTGCCGTCGGGCCCTATGAGAATGAGCGTGGGCGGCCCCAGCACTTTCCAATGCTTGAGCAATGCCTGGTCGGTTGCGTCGTTATGCGTGACGTCCGGGCGTACGACCTGCATGCGCCCGAGCCTGGCCGCCACGGTCGGGTCGCCGAAGACGTTGCGCTCGATCACGTGGCAACTGATGCACCAGTCGGCATAGAAGTCGATCAAGGTCCATTTGCCTTGCTCGCCGGCCTGGGCCAACAGCCTGTCCACATCGGCGACCGACTTGGCGGCAACGTATGCTGGCCTGGAATTTCCGGCGGCGGAATTCTCCGGCAGGCCGCGTAAATGATTCAGCGGCTGAAGGGTTGAGGTTCCGCCGGACGCGCCGCCGACCAGCATGAGAATCGACCACAGACCGGATACCGCCGCCGTGGTCCGGAGGGTCCACAGCAGGCGGTGCCGGGCCGCCACGGCGTTCGCCCACGCCAATAGACCGAGGGTGACGGACAGCCCCCAAATTGCCCAGATCACGAGACCGATGGTGGCCGGCACGAAGCGGTCCAGCATCAGCGCGGCCATTCCCAGCATGACATAGCCGAATGCCACTTTGACGCGGTCCATCCATGCTCCGGGCTTGGGGAGCACGCGGGCGCCGAACACCGCGATCGCCAACAGGGGCAGGCCCATGCCCATTCCCAGGGCGAACAAGGCGATTCCTCCCTGCAGCGCGCTGCCTGTCTGTCCGATGTACAGCAGCGCCCCGGCCAATGGAGCCGTCATGCAAGGCCCGACGAGCAGCGCCGACAGGAACCCCAGGGCTGCGGCCCCGGGCAGGCTGCCGCCGCCGCTTTTTCTGCCTGCGGACTCGACGCGGCTGACCAGCGCTGAAGGCAGGCGCAGTTCGAACATGCCGAACAAGGAACTGGCGAGAACGAGGAACAGGACGGCAAATGCCCCAAGCAGCAAGGGGGACTGCAGCGTGGCCTGCACATTGGCGCCGGCGAGCCCGGCCGCCACGCCGACGACGGCGTACGTTGCGGCCATCGCCAGGACATACGACACGGACAGGGCGAAGGCGCCCCTCGACTTCGCCTGGCTGCCTACGACGATAGAGGAAACGATCGGGATCATGGGGAGCGTGCAGGGCGTGAACGCCAGTAGCAGGCCAAATCCAAAAAACAGCACGGGTCCCCAAATCGGTCCGAGGTCCGCCAGGCGCTGGGCGGCGCTCTGGTCCTGCGCGGCGGAAGTGCCTGCCGCTGCCGGCGATCCGCCCTTTGCCGTGGCATCGGCGCTGGCGGCTGGCAAGCTCAGCGCCACCGTCTGGGGAGGGTAGCAAATGCCCGCCTCGGCACAACCTTGCCAGTGCAGCGTGGCCTGCGCGCCGGCGCCCTGCCAGCGCAGACGCAGGGCGTCTCCGGTGTAGACCTCTGTTTCGCCGAAAAATTCGTCGTGCTGGGTGACGCCTTCAGGTAGGGTGACGGCGGCTTCGCTGCCATCGCCGCCGACGATCTTCAGCGACTGCCGATAGACGTAGTAGCCTTTCGCGATGTGGCCTTGAACCGACAAGAAGTCCCCTTCCCGATAAACCGGCTCGAGCTTGAAGACCTCGTCCGGCTCCAGGAATTCCACGTCTTCCGACGATGACAGCCAGCCGCTGTCCGCCCGTGCGCCACCGATGGCGAACCAGCACACCAGGAAAACTGCAATGAGCCGCCCAAACCGAATCAAATCCCGCTCCTTCAACCGCTATCCCGCCATGTTGCAACATCCCGATTAAGCGAGACTAAAGGGCGCGCAAGGCGGCTGGCGGGTTGCAGCCATGCGCCATGTGTGTCGGGAAACTCGCCTAACATATTCCCTGTTGTTTACAGGAATCGAGACTGCTGTGCGGGTACTTTTGGTCGAGGACGATGATCTGATCGGTAAAGGAATTGTGGCCGGCCTCAGGCCGCACGGCATTACCGCGCATCACGTATGCACGGCCGCCGAAGCGGAGGCCGCGCAGGCGGAGGCCGCCTACCATGCCCTGATACTGGACCTGGGCCTTCCCGATCGCGACGGCATGGAGTTGCTGTCTATTGCCAGGGCCGTGGATCCAAACATGCCCGTCCTGGTTCTGACGGCGCGAGACGCCATGGAGCATCGGCTTGCGGGCCTGCATGGCGGGGCGGACGATTACATGACGAAGCCCTTCGACCTGCGTGAGCTGGCCGCCCGCCTGCATGCGCTCGTGCGGCGCACGCAGGGCCGGACGACCCAGGTCATCAACGCCGGCCCGTTGCGGCTTGAGCCGGATAGCGGGCTTGCGTGGTTCGACGGCGCTCCGATTCTGCTTTCGCGCCGGGAAGTCGATCTGCTGACGCACCTGGCGGCTGCAGACGGCCGATGGGTGATGCCGGATGTCCTCAACGAAAGACTGTACGGAGGGTGCGAGGAGATCAACAGCAACGCCTTGAACGTGCATATTCACAACATACGGCGCAAGCTGGGAGCCGCTGCGATAGAGACGGCTCGCGGCCTGGGATATCGGTTGGGCTGGAGATCGGAATCATGAGCTTGAGGTTTCGCGCGGTCCTGATCGCCGGGATTTCCATCGCGGTGCTTTGGGCCGCGGCGGCCGCCTGGATGATGCAGGGCGTGCGCGCCGATCTCGATCGTACGCTCGATGGCCGCCTCGCGATGTCCGCCCGGATGGTCGCCGGGCTGCTGGAGCGCGGCGCCCTGGAGCCCGCGAAGCCGGACGGCGACCTGGCCGAGGCGGTGCGCGTAGATGGCGGAGAAGGAATCAGCTGCCTGATCCGAGGGCTGCATGGAGAGGTGCTGGCGCGGACCAACGACAGCCCGACAGGCATAGACAGTGTCGCCACCGGATACAGCGTGCACGAGGAGCGCGGGCAGAAATGGCGCGTCTACGTGCTGAACGCTAACGGTTACCAGATCACCACCGCCGACCGCATCGATCAACGGAATCTGTTGATCGAGGATCTCTTGCGGGCCGCTGGCATCCCGTTTCTCATCGCGGTGCTTGGCGGGCTCGGCGCGCTATGGATAGGCATCGGCAGGGGGCTCGCTCCGCTAAAGAACTTGCGGCATCAACTCAGGGCGAGGCAGACCGAGGACACGTCTCCGATTGCGGTCCATCGCTCGCCTTCTGAGCTGCGGCCGGTGCTCGACGCCATGAACGGGCTGCTGGGGCGGCTTGCGTCCGCGCTCTCCAGTCAGCGGGCATTTACGGACGCGGCCGCGCACGAACTGCGAACGCCGCTGACCGTGATCGACACGCACCTGCAGGTGATTCGGATCACCGACCGCGAAGACGCGGAGTTTTCACTTCGGAGCGCAGAGGAGGGCGTGCGGCGCTTGCGGCGAACGCTGGACCAGATGATGATCCTGGCCCGCACCGAGGCGGACGTCACCCAAGTCGAAGGAAATTGCACTTCCATCGTGTCAGCGGTCCAAACCGCACTGGGCCGCCTTGGCGACGGCGCGTGCGATCGCGTGGACCTGACCATAGAGGGCGACGACCGGCGGGCGGCGATGCCGAAATCGATGCTGGAAACGGCCGTGCGCAACCTCGCCGAGAATGCCGTTCTTTATTCTCCGCGGGAACGGCGCGTCGATGTCGCCGTCGTCTTCGACCAGGAAGCCGCCCGTTGCCGGATTACCGTGGCCGATCGCGGCCCTGGGTTGGGCCAGGAGCAGATCGCCCAGGTCGGACGACGGTTCTGGCGCGGTGACCAGGGCCGCAAGCAGGGCGATGGATCGGGACTCGGTATTTCAATCGTACGCGCGATTTCCGACCGGTTCGGCGCCCGACTGAAACTGGGCCCACGGCCGGGCGGCGGGCTCATCGCCGAAATCTCGGTCCCGCTATGCGTCGACGACTCGCGGGAAAAACCGCGTTAAGACCGTAGGGGCGCGCGTTCTGCGCGCGCCGGGCGGGACCACGAAATTCCAACAGAAAGTGCGAACCGCGCGCCCGGTGTGGCGGCGGTTTGCGCGCTTGCCGCGACCCATTGCCGCGCGCAACGGGCAAAGCTCCCTGCAGGGGCGTTCTTAATTCTCACTTAATCGTCGTCGGCAAACATACGCCCATTTTTCTTACAAGAACAACTGCAGGGAGTGGGAGCCGTGAGGCGCAAGCAGACACACGTGACACCGTCCGAACTCATAGGGGCGCCTTTCCGGGCGCGCAACGCCGTCGAAGCCGGCACCCCTTGGGTTATCGGAAAAAAATAGCATGTCCTCAACACTCGGGTTCTTGCTGGCGCTCAGTTTCGTCGTGTCCCTGGTCGCGCTGGGCGCGCTCATCTGGGCCATTGCGAACAAGCAGATCAGCGCGGGGAAAAAGGAAGCGTCCTCCATTTTTCTCGGCGGGGAAGCGGGCGTTCTTGACGACCCCTCTTCCACCAGCGGCGAAGCTGCCGAGGCCGCGCATCGATTCGACGTCGAACGCGCCGGAATCGACGCGCCTGGATCGGGCGTGGTGCTGCTGCTCTCCACGGTTTCGATCCTGTTTCTGATCGTCGGCTCCCTATTCGGCCTCGTCGCGTCCCTCAAGCTGCACATGCCTGACTGGCTCGCGGAGGTCGCCTTCACGACGTTTGGGCGGGCGCGAACGATACACCTCAACATGGTGGCCTATGGTTGGCTGTCGGCTGCCGGCATCGGAGTCGCCTTGTGGATCCTGCCTCGCATCTTCCACACCCCGCTCAGACGTCCGGCATTTGCCCGCGCCGGCGCGGTGCTGTGGTCGATCGGCGTTGTGTGCGGTGTGATTGCGATTGGCGGCGGGTGGTCCGACGGACTGGAATGGCTTGAAATTCCATGGCAGGTCGATCTGCTCTTGGCCCTAGGCGGAGCACTGATGGCGTGGTCCGCGATCGATACGGCCTTGCATCGCACCGTCCACCATCTCTACGTATCCGGGTGGTACTTCCTGGCGGGGCTGGCCTGGTTTCCGATACTGTTTTTCATCGCGAACATACCGGGCCTTCATCTGGGGGTGCAGCAGGCGACCATGAACTGGTGGTTCGCGCACAACGTGCTCGGGTTGTGGCTGACGCCCCTCGGCGTCGGAACCGCCTACTACTTGATTCCGAAGATCATCGGCAAGCCGGTCTATTCCTATAGCGTCTCGCTGCTGGGATTCTGGGGGCTGGCGCTGTTCTATAGCCAGGTTGGCATTCACCACCTGATCGGTGGCCCCATCCCCACGTGGGTGGTGACGCTGTCCATCGTTCACAGCGTGATGATGTTCATCCCGGTCATCGCGGTGGCGGTAAACCAGCACGTAACCGTCGCTCAAAACATCTGGGCTTTCAAGCAGTCCATGGCGCTGCGGTTCGTATGGACCGGCGCCCTGATGTATACGGCGGCGTCCTTTCAGGGCTCGCTGGAGGCGATCCGGGCGGTCAACTCGATCACCCATTTCACGCATTACACGGTGGGCCACGCGCATCTGGGCGCCTATGCGTTCGTGTCGGTCGTGCTGTTCGGCGCCTTCTATTACATGATGCCCCATCTGACCGGAAAGCGATGGCCGTGGCCGAGGCTCATCGCCTTGCACTACTGGCTGACCGTCGCGGGCTTCCTCATTTATTTCTTGGCCTTGACCATCGGCGGCTTTTTTCAGGGTGTCGAGCTACTCGACCCCGACGTTGCATTCGCGGATATCACACGGCACATCATTCCCTACTTGGAGGGGCGGTCTCTGGGAGGGGCGTTGATGACATTGGGGCACATCGTTTTCGGCATTCACTTCTTTGGCCTGTTGATCGCCAAACGTCCCTTGGTAGGGGGCAAGCATGAATAGAATCACCCCGCTTCTGCTGGTGGCGACCGGCATCCTCGCGTTTGCGACGCTGATGCTGGTGATTCTGCCTGGCTGGCAGGTGCGCACCATCGAGCCGCCGAAAGCGCTAAGCCCATACACGCTGGAACAACTGAGCGGCCGCCAGCAGTACATCGCCAATGGTTGCGTGTACTGCCATAGCCAGCAGCCACGCTCGACGGGCCAGACCTTCGCGGACCTGGCGCGAGGCTGGGGGAGGGCGTCGACGCCGGGCGACTACGCATACGACGAGCCGCATCTGTTGGGCACCATGCGTACGGGTCCGGACTTGCTGAACGTGGGCGGCAGGCTTCCGAGCAGGGATTGGCATCTGACCCATCTTTATCAGCCGCGCGCAATATTCGACTGGAGCATCATGCCTTCCTACCTGTATCTTTTCGAGACCAAGGACAAGGCGCAGGCGGGCGACGTCGTGGTCAAGCTGCCCAAGGACTATCAGCCGGCTGACGGAAAAGTCGTTGTTGCGCGCAAGGAGGCACTGGATCTGGTTGCATATCTCCTCAGCTTGAACCGCTCCTATTCGGTCAGTGACCGTGAAGCGGCAATGCGAGACAGGGGATACGACCGGACTGTCGATAAACAGAACGGCGCTCAGTCGGGTCGCGGCGTACAGCACTAGGGAATCAGCCAAATGCCAACTCGTGAAAAGCGCTCTGTCGAGCGTGTTGAGGACGTCGACCCCGCATTCGATCCATGGGAGCCATCCCGGCCTATCCCCATATTTGTTCTAGGGATTTTCATCGCCCTGGCCGTCTGGGGTGGGTTCAGCTATGTCGGTGACCTCGTGCCGGAACGCGTGGCGGCCGGCGATACGGTCACGCCTGCGGCGAGCACGGTGAATCAGCCTGCCGGCGCCGCGAACGATGCTCCCCGTTTGATTCATGGCGGCTCGGCCGAGGTGTGGAGCTGTGCGTCGTGCCACGGCGCCGCCGGACAAGGAGCGGGACAGACGCCCCGGCTCGCGGGCTTGAACAGCGCTTACATCGTCAAGCAGCTTCAGGATTTCGTCTCGGGCGCTCGCACCAATGAGTCGATGCGATACGTCGCCTCGCAGCTCAGCCCGTCCGAGATGAATGAAGTCGCCGAGTACTACTCGGCGCTATCGATACCCGCCGCGCCTTCGCCCTCGGGAGATGGCCGCTTCAACCGAGGGCGCGAGCTCAACCTGCGCGGAGACTGGAATAGGGATGTGCCGGCATGCGCGACGTGCCACGGCGAGGCCGGAGAGGGCCTGGGCGCCACATTTCCCCGCCTGGCGGGCCAGCAGCCCGAATATCTGTTCAGCCAGCTGACCGCGTGGAAGGGCGGCAGACGCCACAACTCGCCGCAGTCGCTGATGGAGGATATCGCCTCCCGCATGAGCGAAGAAGACATGTGGGCCGCAGCGCAGTACTTCGGTTCTCTGCGGACAGCGCACTCGAAATAAGAAGGAAGCGGACAGCAATGACTATGCAAAATTCCAGCCGGTCGAAGAACTCGGCGAGAAGCAGGATCGTCTATGCCGGCGTGCTCGGGTTGGTGCTTTTCGGCATCGGGTACGCCGTCTACCAGAGCGGAGGAATCGGCCACGTCTATCAGGCGCTCGGTGGAAAGCCCGAGACCAGGGCGCTTTCGTCCGCATACGAGCGGGCGCATATGGAGGCCGACCGGAAAGCCTATAAAGCAGACCGGGCTGCGGAACTGCCCAGGATGCCTGTCGACGCTGACGGCTACTACGCGCCGCCGCCGGAAAGCGCCATTCCGGACAACCCGTATGGCGATGCGGTACGACGCGGGCGAGCCATCTTTACGGAGACCGGGACGCATGTAAAGGACCACGTCGGAAATGCAATGGCGTGCGTGAACTGCCACCTGGACGCCGGCCGGCGGGAAAACGCGGCGCCGATGTGGGCGGCATACGGCGCCTATCCCGCCTATCGAAGCAAGACGAAATCAATCAGCACCCTGGAGGATCGAATAATGGGGTGCTTCACCTATTCCATGAACGCTCAGGGGTCCCCATCCGGCAAGCCGCCGGAAGCCGGCAGCGACGTCTACCGGGATCTCATCACCTACATGGCCTGGTTGTCCGATGGCGCGCCCGCAGGTCAAAAGCTGCCGGGCGCGCTGTACCCCAAGGTGCCCAAACCCGAGCAAGGATACGACTTGATGCGCGGCCTGGCCGTTTACCAGCAGAACTGCGCGCTGTGCCATGGCGGAGATGGCCAGGGCACGACGGACCCGGAGGGAAAAGTACGTTTTCCGCCCTTGTGGGGGCCGGACTCGTACAACTGGGGGGCGGGCATGGCCCGGATCAATACGGCCGCGGGGTTCATCAAGGCGAACATGCCTTACGGCAAGCCCTTTTCCCTGACGGATCAGGAGGCCTGGGACGTGGCCGCGTTCATCAATAGCCACGAGAGGCCCAAGGACCCGCGACAGACCGGCACGGTTGCGCAGGCTGCCAAAGCGTTTCACGGCGGCGAGTCCTTCTATGGAAAAACACTGGAAGGACACTTGTTGGGCTCGGGCGTGGGGGCCAGCCGCGATTAACCGGGGGAACCGATGGCTGCTATCGATCTGGAACCCATACGCTTGGCCGGCAGGGCGGTGCTGGCCGTCAGGGGGATGTGGTGCACGAGCTGCGCGATGGCGCTGCAGCGCTCGCTTGCGCGGGTCCCCGGCGTTCGGGACGTCGCCGTGAACTTCATCTCGGGGTCAGCCCTTCTGCGCTGGGACCCCGCGTCGGCAAGGCTGGACGAGATTTCCAGCCGAGCGGATAAGCTGGGCTACGAGCTTTCGTTCATGCGCGACGATGAGAGCGCCGACGAGGCGCTCGGCGCGCAGGCGCAGCGCATACGTTTTCAGCTTGTCGTAGCGGTCGTCTTCGGCATGTGGAGCATGTTGGGCGCCTGGGTGCTTTACCTCGATCCCGGGCTCAACGGCAGTGCCGAAGGCAATGTGATCGCATGGCTGAGCGTGGCCGCCGGGCTGCCCGTCATGCTCTATTCCGGCCAGGACTTCTTTCGTGCTGCGTTCAACACGCTGCGCGCGGGCTTTGCCGGCATGGACGCGCTCGTCAGTATCGGCGCATTGGGCGCGCTACTCGTTTCCGTGTGGAATCTTCTGGCGGGAAGCACCGAAATCTACATGGACGCGGCCACTATGCTCATCACCTTCCTGCTTGCGGGCCGGTTGATCGAGATCCACGCCCGCCAGGAAAGCGGCGTCACGATGCGTGCCCTGGCGCGACTGGCGCCCGAGATTGCGAGCGTGGTGGACGAGCGGGGCGCCGCTGAACCGCGGCCGATTTCGCAGGTCGGCGCGGGAGACCTCGTCCTGGTGCGTGCCGGCGAGAGAGTTCCGGTCGATGGCGTCGTCGTGAGCGGACACTCGGATGTGGACCTGTCGCTGCTCACCGGGGAGTCCATGCCCGGCAGAGTGGGACCGGCAGACAATGTGATGGCGGGGACGGTCAATCTCGGTTCCCCCTTGCAGGTAAAGGTGGTGGCCAGTCACGGCGCCAGGCGCATTGACCTGCTCGGCCTGCGCATGCTGGAGTTGTTCGGCGCCCGGCCGTCCCTTTCCATGGCGGCCGAACGATTCGTCCGGTGGCTGTTCCCGATTGTGAGCCTGGTCGCCGCGTTTTCCTTTCTTTACTACCTGAGCACGGGGCACCCGATCAGCAATGCATTGATCTCGGCGCTGAGCCTGTTCGTCGCCGCATGCCCCTGCGCGGTCGGGTTGTCCATGCCGCTGGCATATGCGCTTGGAGCCAAACGAGCCGCACAGAGCGGGACGCTGTGGCGCGATCCGGCCAGCGTCGAAGCGCTGGCAAAGTCGAGCACGATTGCGTTCGACAAGACTGGCACGCTCACGACCGGACAACTGGAAATCGCGGGCGTCGAGGTTGCGCAGGGCGGCCATCCAGCCGGCGTGGTTCGTCTGGCCTGGCAGGCGGAGTATGGCATTGTCCATCCCATCGCGGACGCGCTTCGCCGCCACGCGGATCGCAATGGCTGGCGTGCCGAAGCGGCGGGTGCTTCATTGGCGGCGCAAAGGCACCCCCGTGGCGTGAGCTTCGAGACGGACGAGGGGCAAGTCCTGGTCGGCGCCCGCTCGTGGCTGCAACGGCTTGAGGTCCAATTTCTGCCGGCAGGTGAGGATCGTCCGGGCGTGGTCCATATTGCTCGCAACGGCGTGTGGATCGGTTCCATACGCTTCCAGGATACCCTCCGCGCCGGGGTCCGATCCGCGTTGAAAGTCCTGGCGGACGAGGGCGTAGAACTGTGGCTGCTCACCGGAGATTCCGCCGCCGCGACTGAAAAGCTGACAGCTGGCATGCGCGTTCCATTCTCGCGGGTGTTGAGCGGATGTGGGCCGGATGAGAAGGCGGACGCGCTGGGTCAGGCGCGAGGCGGCGTCACCTTCGTCGGGGACGGCGTCAATGACGTGCTTGCGCTTGCCAGCGCCCAGTGCGGGGTTGCAGTGTCGTCCGCCGCGGCTGTCGCCACGTCCGCGGCCGGCATCGTCATCACTCAGGGCGGCGCGGAACAGATTGCAAGCGCCAGGTCCTGGGCCCGGCGGACGTACAGAATCATGCAGCAGAACCTGGTGTTTTCGATTTCGTACAACGCGGTCGTGGTAATTGCCCTGTTTGCAAGCGGAGCGACGCCTCTCGCCGCCGCCGTCGCGATGCTGTTGAGCAGCGCCTCGGTCTGTCTCAACGCGCTTCGGCTGGCGCAAGGGCCGAAACAGCGGCCGTCCCAGCCCCGCGTCGCCAGTTCCGTGACTTAGTCGGTTATGCGGCGCGAGGTTTGGGCCGCCGGCTCGGCGCCCGCCACGAGAACCCTACGTGGCGCGCAGCGCCTTCTTGTCGACCTTGTTGGCGCCGGTGTAGGGCAGGGCGTCGAGAATGCTGATGACCGCCGGCACCTTGTAGCGCGCCAGATTGGACTGGCAGTGCGCGATCAGGCCGGCCTCGTCGATGGCCGCGCCCGGCCGCAGGACCACGAAGGCGCGGATGACTTCGCCGCGATAGCTGTCCGGCCAGCCCACCGCCGCCGCTTCGGCCACGTCCGGGTGCAGATACAGCACCTCGTCGACTTCGCGCGGGTAGATGTTGTAGCCCCCTGAAATCACCAGGTCCTTCTTGCGGTCGCGGATGTACAGAAAGCCGTCCTCGGCGAATTCGCCGATGTCGCCGGTGTACAGCCAGCCGTCGCGCAGGGATTCGGCGGTGGCGTCGGGCCTGGCCAGGTAACCCTGCATGATCTGCGGCCCGCGCGCGCGGATTTCGCCGCGCTGGCCGGGCGGCAGCACCATCGTTCCCGATTCCAGATCGACCACTTGCACCTCGGTGCACGCCACCGGCGTGCCCACCGATCCGTGACGCGTTCCCGCCGGGCCGTTGTAGGTGAGGATCGGTCCCGCTTCGGTCTGGCCGTAGCCTTCGTATATGGGCGCGCCCACCGCGGCCTCCCAGCGCCGGTGCACCTCTTCGGCCAGCGGCGCGGAGCCCGAATAGCAGACGCGCACGCTGGACCAGTCGGTGAGCGCGAAGCGGGCGTGCCCCAGCAGGCCGGTATAGATGGTGGGGCTACCGGGAAACAGGGTAATGCGCTCGCGTTCGACGGCGTCGCAGACATCGTCGGGCCGGTAGCGCGGCAGCACCACCAGCGTCGCCGCCGCGCTGGCGGCCAGGAACAGGCCCATGGCCATGCCATAGGAATGGAACAGCGGCATGGCGCAAAGCACGCTGTCGGCGCCGTAACGGGTAGGCAGGGCCAGTTCCCGCTGCAGCACATTGGTGGCGATGGCGTCGCGCCCGAGAATGACGCCCTTGGGCTGCCCGGTCGTGCCGCCGGTGTACTGCAGCAGGGCGGGCGCCTGGGCGTCGGCGTCGTCCACGGACACGTCCGCCATGCCTGGCGCACGCTCCATCCAGGCGCGGGCCTCGTTTTCCATGACTAGCCGGATGCCTAGCGCCGTCGCCAGCGGGGCGGCCACGGCGGCGCAAGCGCCATCGGCGATGAGCAGCGCGGGTTGCGCGTCGCGCAGGATGAATTCGAGTTCGCGGGCCGTATAGAGCGGATTGAGGGGGACGTGCTGGTTGCCGGCGCATTGCAGCGCCAGCGTCATCACGCAGGCCAGGTCGGAGTTGCCCAGCAGGGTGGCGACCCGGTCACCCGGGCGCGTGGCCTCGCACAGGCGGCTGGCCGCTGCCCAGGTCCGGGCCGCATAGCGCCGGTAGTCGAGGCGCAGCGCGCCGTAGACCAGCGCCGTGCGCTCGGGATAGTCGCGGGTCGCGCGCGCCAGCAGCGCGGGAATGCGCGGCGCGTTTTCCAGGGCGGCGTTGCTCATCGTGCGCCTCCGGCGGCGTCCACCCGCAACACCACCGCCATGGCGCTGTCGCCGGCCGCGCAGCCGGTAAACAGGCCCAGGCCGCCGCCGCGCTCGGCCAGTTCCTCGATGAGTTCAATGACGGACCGCAGGCCGGTCGGGCTTTGGGGGTGGCCCCACACCAGCGAGCAGCCGTTGTTGTTCATGGCCATGACATCGAAGCCCGTGGCGCGCGCCAACGCGATGTCCGAGACCACGAAGGGATTGTGCGTCTTCACGGCATGCAGGTCCGCGACCGCAAGGCCGGCGCGCGCCAGCGCGCGGCTGGCGGCCTCGATGGGCGCCTGCGGCATGTAGCCCTTTTCGGTACGCGACTGGCCGAAGGCCAGGATTTCGATGCCGATCTCGGGACGGCGAGACAGCTCGCGGGCCCGCCCGGCGGTCGCCAGAATCATGCCGGCGTTGCCGTCGGCCGGATGCGTCTGGCCGCCGTAGGTGATGGTGCCGCCGGGCAGCACCGGGGCCAGGCGAGCCAGGCCGTCCGCCGTCGTGGCGTGGACGCCTTCGTCGCCTTCCATCACCGACGCGATCCTGGCGTAGCGCGCATCGGGCACTTCGAAGGGCAGCGTCATGTAACGCTGCTGGAACCGGCGTCCATCGGCGCAGGCCTGCGCGTACTGCTCATAGCGGCGCAGCGTGACCGCATTTTGCTCTTCGGTGGAGATGCCGTGGCGTTCGGCCACGCGCTCGCCGGTCTGCAGCATGGACAGCCCGCTCCACGGGTCGTGCGAAAAATTGTCCAGCACCCAGTTTTCATGCGAGCCGGAACCGCCGGGGCCGGCAGGATCGGGATAGTAGAGCTGCGGGCCGTTGGAAACGCGGTCGGCCATCAGTACCAGGGAGGTCTCGGCGTGGCCGAGCATGAGTTCGGCTGCGGCCGTCGCCAGGCCGCGCACGGAAGTGGCGCAGGCCTGCGACACCACCGGCCCCGCCAGTTGAGGCGCGTCCAGCATGCCGGCCACCCAGGGCAGGCCGTAGAACGACCCCTGCTGCGGCACCGAGCAGCCCAGCACCGCGCTTTGCAGCGCCGTGGGCGCGATGCCCCGGCGTTCCAGTTCGCGGCGCGCGGTCCAGGCCGCGAAGCGCAGGCTATGCAGGCGTGACAGGCTGCCCTGCCAACGCGAAAACGGGGTGCTCCAATACACGCCATAGGGAATGTGTACGCCGGTCATGCGGACTCCTGATGCAAAGAGGCGGTTCAGGGCAGGAACTGCCAGGCGCCGGAACGGGCTTGCATCAGCACGACGCCGCGCTCGTCCAGGCCGTTGTGGTTGGTGGGCGACATCATGTAGATGCCCTGAGTGCCCACCGTGCCTTGCAGGCTTTCCAGCGCGTCGCGCAAAGCCTGGCGGAAGGCCGGCGTGCCGGCGGGGGCGTCGGCGGGGATCTTGGCGACGGCGGCGTCCAGCAGCAGGTAGGCGTCGTAGGTATAGGGCGCGAAGGCATTGCGCGAATCGGCGCCGTAGGTCGATTCGTACTGCTGGGCGTAACGGCTGGCCACCGGTTTGATCGGGCTGTCGGCAGGCAGTTGTTCCACCACCTGCACCGGGCCGCTGGGCACGATCACGCCATCCACGCCCTTGCCGCCGAGCTTCAGGAAGTCCTTGTTGATGACGCCATGGGTGTTGTACTGGACCCCCCGGTAGCCGCGCTCGCGCAGCGACAGATGGGGCAGGGCGCCTGGCGTGCCCGAGCCGCCGACGAGCACCGCGTCCGGCGCCAGCGACACGATCTTCAGCACCTGGGCGGTGACCGAATTGTCGGTGCGCGCATAGCGCTCGTTGCTGAGCACCTTGATGCCGCGCTTGGCCGCCGATTCCTGCAACGCGCGGTACACGGCGTCGCCCCAGGCGTCCGAGAAGCCGATGTACGCCACCGTCTTCACGCCGCGCTTGACCATGTCGGCGGTCAGCGAATCCACCATCAGGTCGATGCCGTGCGCCACCACGAATATCCATTCGGCGCGGTCAGGGCTGACCACGATGGGCGCCAGCGACAGCTGCGGGGTGCGCGCTTCGCGAGCGACTTCCGTGACCGCCATCGAGGTCGGCACATTGCTCGGGCCGATGATGGCGTCCACCTTGTTCTCGGTGACGAGCTTGCGCGCCGTCTTGACCGCGGAAGAGGGGTCGGTCGCATCGTCCAGGGCGATGTACTCCACGGCCCTGCCGCCCAGCGTCTTGGGCAGGAGCGGCACGGTGCTGCGGTACAGCGAGCCCATGGAAGCGCCGGGCCCGGTGCTGCTGGCGATCACGCCGATGCGGATGTCAGCGAGGGCGGCGCTGGGCGCCAGGGCGCAGGCCAGCGCCAGCGTGGCAAGACGACGATACATGGCTATTCCCCTTTTCTGGATATGGCCCGGCTAGCGGGATGACCCTAGTATGGGCGGGTCGGCGATAACTGGATAATTGCGATTCCTTATCGTTCGATAACCAGTTTGCGGGTGCGGCCCATGTCGGAAATTCCCACTTTGCAGCAATTGCGGTCGCGCTTGCGCATTCGCCACCTGGTGTTGCTGGATGAACTGGGGCGAGTGGGGAATTTGCACCGCGCGGCCGAAGCGATGCACCTCAGCCAGCCGGCGCTGAGCAAGCTGCTTGGCGAGGCCGAGGCGCTGGCCGGGCAGGCCCTATTCGAACGTTCGCATCACGGCGTCGCGCCAACGGCGCTGGGGCTGCTGATGATCGACCGGGCTCGCCTGCTGCTGAATGAACTGGACGCGACCCATGCCGAGCTCGCCGCCGCGGCCAACGGCGCGACGGGCAAGGTGCGGGCGGGTATTTTCCCGGTGGTGGCGCATCTGCTGGTGCCTTTGGCGGTCGAGCGCCTGCAGGCGGCCCACCCCGCTTTGCGCATCGAATTGTTCGAAGGCCTGGAGCAGCAGCTGCTGCCGGCCTTGCGCGCGGGCGAACTGGATTGCGTCGTCGGGCGGCTGGGCGTGGAGGGCGCGGACGCGGACCTGCAGTGCGAGATCCTGTATGACGAGGCGACCGCCGTCGTCTGCGGACCGGCGCATCCCCTGGCCTCGCGCAGCCGGCTGAGCGGCGCCGCCCTGGACGCTTGCCGCTGGGTGCTGCCGTCACGCAATGCCGCGCTGTACAGCATGGTCGCCGCCGCCGTTTCGGCGCGCGGCGCCGGCTTCCCGCAAGTCGC
Organism: Achromobacter sp. SX5; assembly: GCF_056711425.1. Classification (NCBI taxonomy): domain Bacteria; kingdom Pseudomonadati; phylum Pseudomonadota; class Betaproteobacteria; order Burkholderiales; family Alcaligenaceae; genus Achromobacter; species Achromobacter sp. SX5. The sequence goes on from NZ_CM160041.1 coordinate 998,140, forward strand.
CATCGAATCCAGCGCCATTCTGACCATCGTCTCGCTGCTGCAGCGGACCTCGCTGCTGTCGGCCATTCCGCTGCGCGTGGCGCGGGCGCTCGCCGAGAACGGGCAGGTGGCGATCCTGCCGCTGGCATTGCAGGCGCGATTGCATCCGGTCGGCATCATGACCCGGCGCGATGCCCGCGCCGCGGCGGCCGCTACGTTGTTCCTGAACGCGTTGCGCGAGGCGGCGACCGTGGTGCGGGCCGACGCCGGTCCATAAAAATCGCTCCAGGGCTGGATTTTTTCGAGGCCGCGGACGCGCAAATAGTGAAAACGGCTTGAAGCGCGCCCGTTGCAAGCACGCGGCGCGCGGCCGGCCTATGCCAGGCGCAGGCCGGTCATGCCGGCCGTGATGACCATGGTCGCCAGGCTGCCCACGCCGATGACGCCCCAGGCCGCCGCGGCCGACCGTGATTCGGATGCGCCATGGCCGCGCATGACGACCCGCAGCCCGCAGGCGAGATGGACGATGAGCAGCCAGACTGCGATCGAATAGTGGGGTAGCAGCCGGATGTTCCAGGCGTCTCCGACCAGCCCGACGGGCTCGCCGATGGCCCATGCGTAGTTGGTGTCGGTGCCGAAGTAGCGCGCCAGGACGAATACCGAGTTGATGTGCGAAGCAATGAAGAACGCCAGGTAGATGCCCGAGGCGGTCTGCAGGGAATCCAGCATGTCGGCGCGCCGCGCGGTTTTCGGCTTGAGCAGCACCAGCCCGCTGAGAATCTGCAGGAAGAACAGCGTGATGAGAACGGGCTCGACGGCGCCGTGGCGGTAGACGGCCCGCAACACGTCCATGGCCGCCATATGCACGTCGTTGCCCAAGACGCCCAGCATGTGGTTGAAAAGGTGCGGCGCAAGAAAGGCGAGCAGAAGCGCCAGCGATGCGATGCCGTGACCGACTCTCAGCCTGGAATAGACAGCGGGGTCGTCAAGCACGGCCGGACGCGGCAACGTGGTGCGCATCGTCATGGCCGACAGGGCCGCCAGCGCGATCCACAGCCCGGTCCATACGGCGATATCATGACCGTCGATTTTCATCAGGTAGAGCAGCACGCCCAGCAAGGTATAGGCGGGCGGCGCGGCGACAGCCAAATGGGCCAACCGTCTTGCCAGCACCAGGCGATCGGTCAGCGCCGCCTGCCGTCCCAAGGCGTACAGGGCGAGGAATCCGGCCAGCGGCACCAGGTAGGCGGTCAACAGGCTGAGCAGGGGCGCGACGCCCGAGCCGTCCCGGGCCACGAATCCCGCATGGGCCCACCGTAGCGCCCAGGGGTAATAGAGCGCCGCGGCGAACGGCAGCAGCCATAGCCATTCAAGCCTGGCCGTGGACGCCTGGGCGCGCCCGGCGGGCAGCGGCGCCCGGGCCGGCAGCGGAGGGGTGATGATTTCCTGCATGGTGAACCTCGATGGGATGCGGTACCGCATGTTGGCGCACCGGGCTGCCTGGCGGAAGCTGCCATCGGGTTATTACCGCGCTGTCCATCGGATCACGCCGGCGTCGCGCCGCCCAGCGCCGTTTGCAGGTAATCGATGAACAGCCTGATCCGCAACGGCATTTGCCTGCGGTTGCGATAGCACGCGTAATGCCCGCGCCCATCGGCCACGAGGTCGGCCAGAAGGGGGATCAAGCGTCCGCTGGCAATATGCGGATCGGCCTGGTAGTTGGCGAGCTGGGCCAGGCCGTTGCCTGCCAGCGCCGCTTGCGCCACCAGTTCCGGGTCATTGAAGACCTGGTGCCCGGGCAGCGCCAGTTTGACCAGCTTGCCGTCGACCTTGAACTCCCATTCGTGCGGCTTGCCGGAGTCCTTCAGCCGGAAGGCGATGATCCGGTGCGATTTCAGGTCGTCGATGGCGGCAGGCGCGCCGGCCTGCTCCAGGTAGCCGGGCGCCGCGCATACGATCAGCCGCATCGGCGCGATTTTCTTCGCGACGATGTCCGCCTCCTGGATGCGCCCGTTGCGTATGGCCACGTCCACCTGATCGCCGGCGAAATTCGTGTGGCGATCGTCCAGGTCGAATTCGAGGCGGATCCGGGGGTACCGCTGGCAGAAGGCCGGCAACAGCGGCGCCACGCACTTGCGTCCGAATCCGACGGTTGCGCTGACGCGCAGCAGCCCCGCCGGCACGTCGCCGGCGTCCTTCATGTTTTCCACCGCGCGCGTCAGGTGGTCGACGCTGGGCAGGCATTCTTCGAAGAACTGCAGCCCCTCGGGCGTCAGTGAAACGTGATGCGTGGAGCGATCCAGCAGGCGCACGTTGAGGCGGGACTCAAGCCGGGCCACGCTACGGCTGACCGCCGGCGCCGAAATGCCCAGCTCGCGGGCCGCCGCGTTGAAACCGCCATGGGTGGCGACCTTCATGAACGCGATGATTCCAGCGAAATTCTTCCCAGCGGACATGCAGATTCGATCTGAAGAGAGTTGGAAGGCCGGCGGCGCCAGCGCGGGACACCAGCTTACATCTGCTTTTATGATGCAAGTAGTCCTTCTTCCAGTGGTGGCACTCATGATCCGATTGATCCGCGCGCCAGACTTGCTCCTCGGCCAGCATTGGGCCAACCTGTTGCAGCAGGCGGGCATCGCCTGCCACGTGAGCGGCCGCTACCTGCAGGGGGCGGCGGGGGAGATCCCGGTCGACCAGTGCGGCCCCGACCTGTGGATCGAGAGCGAGGACGATCGCGCCGCCGCCATGCGTCTCATCGAGGGGTACGGCGCCGCGGCGCGCGACCTGCCGCACTGGTACTGCGATGCCTGCGGCGAATGGCTGGAGCCGCAGTTCTCTACCTGCTGGCAGTGCGGGGCCGCGCGTCCCGCCAAGGCCTCCGGCGGCTAGCCGTCGAGCGCGGCCTCGTCACGGCGGTCGGAGTCCGTTTCGCTCGATTCCGTCTTTCGGCGGGCCGCCGCCTTTCGTGGCAAGTCGTTCTCCAGCATATCGAGCAAACCGATGATCAGGGCCTGCATGCCTTGATCGAGTTCCGTTTCCATCTCTGATTCTTCAGCCGCGCGCGCGGCCTCCACGGCAGGTTCCCGGCCCGCGACGGAATACACGGTATCGGCTACCGCCATGCCGTGGAAGGCCACGGTCGCCAGCAGAATCCGGGACTGTTCCATCGAAATTCCGTACGCGCCGGCGATATGGCGCTGGTGTCCCTCGATTTTCGCGACCATGGCCGGCGTCGCCGCCAATCTGCGGATCACGTAGGGCGTTACGCCCGGGTGGGACTTCACGAACTCCCGCACCGACGCGGCGAACAGGGTCAGGTATTGCTTCAGCTCGCCGACGTCGTTGCTACAGGCTTGCGGGATCTGCCAGCGGCGGAAGATCTCGTCGGCCACCAGGCGCTTGAGCTCCTCGAGACCGGCCACGTGCTTGTAGAGCGCCATGTGGCTCACGCCCATGGCCGCCGCCAGGCCGACGAAGGTGATGTTGGGCAGGCCCAGCGCGATGCCGGCATCGGCGATCCGCTCGCGGGTGATGGTGGGAGGGCGTCCCCGCGTGGCGCGGCGCGCTGGCTGCTGCATGTCTGTTCCCGGTTCGTGATGTCGCGTACCCGGCACTTTAACCTGCCTGGCGAATATTTAGTTTGTAGTCATGAAACTAATTCGAGAATTTAGTTTATAGTAATGCAAATAATTATCACCAACGTCTTGGTATTTCGTTCATGAGTACTTCCGGAGCCGCGCCGGCCGCCCCTCGCCATGCCGGCCCGCTCAGTCTGGTGTTGACCCCCATCCGCGGGCAACTCATCGTCGCGTGCATGCTGGCCGCGGCGGGCGCCATGCTTACGCTGGCGCCACTGGCGGTCATCGCGCACATCGCGCGCATCGTTCTTGCCAGCGCCGGCAGCGCGGCCGACGCCTGGCCCGAGATCTGGCGGACCCTCGTCGTCGGCGTCGCCGCCATGTTCGCCGGCATGCTGTTGATTTCCGCCGGTGAATTGACGGTCCACCTGGCCGACAACCGCATCACCCATCGCCTTCGGCTGGCCGGCGCGCGGCGGCTGGCGCTGGCGCCGCTGGGCTGGTTCACGGGCAAGGCGTCCGGCGAGGTGAAGCAGGCACTGCAGGACGATATGGGAACCCTGCACAGTCTGACGGCGCACTTCTTCACGGCGGTGGCGCGCGCGGCCGGCGTCATCGGGGTCTCCGCCATCTACCTGTTCTGGCAGGACTGGCGCCTCGCCCTCGTGGTGCTGGCGCCGTTCTCCGGCTTCTTCCTGTTCCTGCGCCGGGCGATGAAGGCCAGCGGAACGAATATGCAGGCCTTCGTCGCCCAGCTTGGGCGCCTCAATGGCGCGACGGTCGAGTTCGTCAACGGGATCGCCGTGGCCAAGGCGTTCGGCGACCCCGGCCGGGCGCATCGCGGCTACCGCGAGGCGGTCGACGGATTCGCCGAGGCTTTCGCCGAGTTCACGCGTCCGCTGGTCGCGGCCATGGCCCATGCCCACGCAATGATTTCGCCGGTCACCGTGCTGGGCGTGGTGCTGGGGTTCGGCGCGCTGTTCGTGGGCCTGGAATGGATGGCGCCGGTGGACGTGCTGGCATTCGCCCTGGTGGCCCCGGGCATTTGCGGCCCGCTGCTGCTGCTGCACACGCTGGTGCACGACCTGGGCAGCGCCACGGGAGCCGCGCAGCGCGTGCTGGCGTTGCTGGAAACCCCGGTGCTGGAAGCGCCGGCGCCTGGACGCCAGCAGACGCCCACGGGGCATGAAGTCCGATTCGAGAACGTGAGCTACTCCTACGACGCCGGGCGCGCGGCCCTGTCGAATATCAGTTTCACCCTGGAGCCCGGCACCGTTACCGCCATCGTCGGCCCGTCCGGCGCGGGAAAATCCACGCTGGCGCGGCTGCTGCTCAGATTCTTCGATCCGGACGAGGGCCGCATCACGCTCGGCGGCGCCGACTTGCGCCAGATCGAAAGCGCGCAGCTCTACCGGCGGGTGGGCTTCGTACTGCAGGAAGTGCGCCTGATCCATGCCAGCGTGCGCGACAACATCGCGCTGGGCCGGCCCGGCGCAAGCCAGCATGAGATCGAGGCCGCCGCGCGCGCGGCCAACATCCATGAGCGCATCCTGGCCCTGCCGCGCGGCTATGACTCGGTGATCGGCGAGGACGCGCAGCTGTCCGGCGGCGAGCGGCAGCGCCTGAGCATCGCGCGCGCCGTGCTGCTGGACCCGCCCGTGCTGGTGCTGGACGAAGCCACGGCATCGGCCGACGCCGGCAACGAGGCGGCGATCCAGGCCGCGTTGTCGCGCTTCGCCCAGGGACGCACGCTGATGGTGATCGCGCACCGGCTGGACACGGTGATGCACGCCGACCGCATCCTCGTCCTGGACGACGGCGTCATCTCCGAGCAAGGCCGGCATGAGCATCTGCTGGCGCAGGGCGGCAGCTACGCGCGGCTTTGGAAGCTGGGCGGCCATGAAAACGCCGTGGCGCAGAAGGAGCCGTCATGCTGAAGTCCTTGATATCGTTGCTGGGCGGAAACGCCGCTGTCCTGCGCCGCTACGCCTGGCTGGCCGTTGCCTATGGCGTGCTGTGCGGCCTGACGATCGCCTGCGTCGCGCCGGCGCTCACCCACCTGCTGGGGGGAAATGCAGGGGCGGCCGCTCCGTGGCTGGCCGCGCTGCTGGCCGGGACGGGGCTGTGCTGGGCGCTGCGAGGCCGCGTCGAGCGCGCCGGCGTGCGCGTGGGCGTGGCCCTTCTGCAAGGCGGCCGCCACCGGCTCGGCGACCATGTGGCGCGCCTGCCCGTGGGCTGGTTCACGCCGCGGAACACGGCCCGCCTCGGGCATATCGTCACGCAGGGCATGATGTCCGTGGCCCAGCTTCCCGCGCACGTGTTCACGCCCGTCATCGCCGGCGTCACGACGCCCGTGGCGCTGGCGTTCGCCTTGTTCGCGCAGCATTGGGTTCTGGGCGCCATCGCCCTGGCGGCGCTGCCGCTGCTGGCGGGCGTCCTGCTGCTTACGGCGCGGCTGGCGCGGCGCGCCGACAACGCTTTTCACCAACACTTTGCCGACGCCAGCCAGCGGGTGGTGGAGTTCGCCCAGGCGCAATCGGTGCTGCGCGCCTTCAGCGCGGAGGGCGGCGCGATGCGCCACTTCGAGCAGGCCGTCGAACGGCAGCGCCGCTCGGGCGCGCGGCTGATCTGGCTGTCGGCGGGCGCAGCCGTCGTGAACGTCTGGGCCGTCCAGGCCGCCTTCGCCGCGTTGCTGATCGCGGCGGCCTGGTGGATCAACGCGTTGCTGGGCGGCGGCGCGGGGGCCGCGGAACTGGTGGCGGCCGTCGTCGCGATGCTGCTGGCAAGCCGTTACGTCGACGCGCTGCTGGAGGTGGCGGGCTATGGCGAGGTCCTGCGCGGCGCGCGCGCCCAGCTCGATGCGATAGCGGCATTGCTTGCGGTCGCTCCCCTGCCGGAGCCGGATGCGCCGCAGGCGCCCCGCGATGCGTCGGTCGAACTGCGCGATGTTCGTTTCCGCTATGCCCCGGACGAACCCTATGTGCTGGATGGCGTGAACCTGCGCGTCGAACCGGGCAGCATGATCGCCCTGATCGGCGAATCGGGCTCCGGCAAGACCACGCTGGCGCGGCTGATCGCGCGCTTTTTCGATGCGGACGAAGGCAGCGTGCGGGTCGGCGGCGTGGACGTGCGGCAGATCTCCAGCGCGCGGCTGGTCGGTCAGATCAGCCAGATTTTCCAGGACAACTATCTGTTCACCGGGACCATCGCCGACAACATCCGCGCCGGCAAACCCGCTTGCAGCGAAGCCGAACTCCTGCAGGCCGCGCGCCAGGCTGGCCTGGCCGAAATCGCCTCGCGCCTGCCGCAGGGCCTCGACACGCCCGTGGGCGAGGGCGGCGCAAGCCTGTCCGGCGGCGAGCGGCAGCGCGTCGCCATCGCGCGGGCGCTGCTCAGCGATGCGCCCATCCTGCTGGTGGACGAGGCCACCGCGGCCCTGGACGCGGAGAACCAGGCCGTCATCGCCGATACGTTGGCGCGCCTGCGCGGCAGGCGTACGCTGGTGGTGATCGCGCACCAGCTTTCCACGGTGGCGATGGCCGATCGCATCGCGGTGATGGAGCGCGGCCGGATCGTGGAAGAGGGCGCGCCCGCGGCGCTGCGCGAGAGCCAGGGGCGGTATGCGCGCTTCCTCAGCCAGCGGCAGGCCGCCAAGGGCTGGCGCATCGCCGGGGAGCGCGTTTGATGCGTGCAGGGCTGTCGGCGCTGTTCGTCGCGCTCTGCGGCATATCGCTGCTGGTCGGCGCCCGGCAGATGGCCTGGTCGCATCTGTTCTCGCTGTCCGGCGACGCGTGGCTGACGCTGACCGCGAGCCGGCTGCCGCGGCTGGCGGCGCTGGTGCTCACCGGCATCGGGCTGTCGGTCTGCGGGGTGATCCTGCAGCACATCGTCCGCAACAAATTCGTCGAACCGGCCACGTCGGGCGGGCTGGACGCCGCCAAGCTCGGCATCCTGGCGGCGATGACGCTGGCGCCGTCCACCGGAACGCCGGGGCGGATGCTGTTCGCCCTGGGCTTCTGCTTCGCGGCCAGCCTGGGCTTCGTGGCGATCGTGCGCCGCGTGAGATTCAAGAACACGATTCTCATCCCCGTCATCGGCCTGATGTACGGCGGCGTGCTGAGCGCGCTGGCGGAATTCCACGCCTATCGCCACAACATCCTGCAGAGCATGCAGGGCTGGCTGCTGGGCGACTTCTCCAGGATCGTGCAGGGCAACTACGAAGTCATCTACCTGATTCTGCCGGTCGTCGCGCTGGCCTATCTGTATGCCCACCGCTTCACCGTGGCCGGCATGGGCGAGGGCATGGCGTCCAGCCTGGGGCTGAACTATGCGGCCACCGTCGCGCTGGGCTTGATGCTGGTGGCGGTCACCGTGTCGGTCACCGTCATCACCGTGGGGGCGATTCCGTTCGTCGGGCTGGTCGTTCCCAATCTGGTCGCGCTCCATTATGGCGACAACCTCGGCCGGACCTTGCCCGTCGTGGCCCTGGCGGGGGCGTCGCTGCTGCTCTTGTGCGACATCCTCGGCCGCGTGCTGATGCATCCGTTCGAAGTGCCCATCGGCCTGACGGCCGGCGGCATCGGCGGAGCCCTGTTTCTCGGGCTCATCTTGTGGAAGCGCAGATGATGCGCGCCGTTTCCCTGAAAATGATCTGGCCCGCGGTCCTCGCGCTGGCGGCGGCTTTTCTGTTCTTCCGCTCCGGCCTGGACTTCGATTACGTCATCCCGAAGCGGCTCGGCCGGCTGGCGGCGATGATCATCGGCGGCGTCTGCATCGCGTGGTCGTCGATCGTGTTCCAGACGCTTACCGGCAATCGGATCCTCACGCCGGCCATCATGGGCTATGAGGCGGTCTACCTGTTCCTGCAGTCCCTGATGATCCTGACCATGGGAACGCAGAGCCTGGTGGCGCTGGGCGCGAACGGCAATTTTTTCCTGTCCGTGCTGCTGATGCTGGGCTACTCGTGGGCTCTCCATCGCTGGCTGTTCCGCCGCCGCGGCCAGAACGTGTACTTCCTGCTGCTGGTGGGGCTCGTGCTGACGATGGTGATCGGCACGTTCACGCAGTTCGTGCAGCTTAAAACCAGCCCCGGCGAGTTCTCGATTCTGCTCGGGTTCACCCAGGCGTCGTTCGGCCGGGCGGAGCCCGGGCTGCTGCTCGTGTCCGCCGCCGTCGTCGCGGCGGTGTGCCTGGCGGGCCAAAGACACCTGCCGACGCTGGACGTGATTTCGCTGGGGCGCGACCAGGCAATTTCGCTCGGGGTGGACCACTACCGCAGCGTCCGCCTGCATCTCGCATTGATCGCCGTGCTGGTCGCTGTCTCGACCAGCCTGCTCGGGCCCACCGCCTTCATGGGAATCTTCGTCGCCAATACCGCTTATGCGCTGGCGCGCACGCGCAGGCACCGGATCACCCTGCCCACGGGCTGCGCCATCGCCGTGGGCATCTTCATCCTGGCCCAGCTCGCGGTCGAGCATCTCTTCAACTACAAGACCACCGTCGGCATCCTGGTCAACCTGGTATGCGGCGGATGGTTTCTCGCGCTGATGGCGCGCACGCGGGGCACGGCATGATCACCACCCGACACCTCTCGAAAACCTACGGCGCGAAGTCCGTCCTGCGCGATGTGAACCTGCAGTTTCCCGCGGGCGCGCTGACTTCGCTTATCGGTCCGAACGGCGCGGGCAAGACCACGTTGCTGATGATGATCGCCCGGTTGCTGGAGCCGACCGGCGGCGACATCCTGCTGGATGGCGCCAGCGTCGCGGGCATGAGCAACGCGGAATACGCCAGGCGTGTCGCCACCTTGCGCCAGGCTCCGGAATTCAATCTGCGCCTGACGGTGGAAGAACTTGTCGCCTTCGGCCGCTTTCCCTACAGCCGCGGGGCACTGACGCCACTCGATCTGCGGGAGATCGACGAGGCCATCGCGTTTCTCTCGCTGGATCGCCTGCGAGGCTCGTATCTCGACGAACTGAGCGGCGGCCAGCGCCAGATGGCCTTCCTGGCCATGACCATCGCGCAGCAGACGGATTGCCTGCTGCTCGACGAACCGCTGAACAACCTCGACATCAGGCACGCCGTTCAGATCATGCGAGCGCTGCGCCGGCTGTGCGATGAGGAGGGCCGCACCGTGATTCTCGTGGTGCATGACATCAATTTCGCGGCCAGCTACTCCGATCACATCGTGGCGATGAAGCATGGCGCGGTGCATTGCGCCGGCCCGGTCCCCGAGGTGGTGACCGAGGACCGCCTGCGCGAGCTGTATGGACTGGATTTCGAGATCGCGCAGGGCGAACGGGGACGCCTGTGCAACTACTTCAATCCACCGGGAGAATTGACATGATCCTCACGCAAAGGCCGCGGGCGCTGGCCGTATCGCTCGCCCTATCGATGAGCGCGATGGCCGCGCTGCAGGGTTGCGGCCAGGAGGCCTCGGGGTCGACCCAGGCGCAGCCGCCGGCCGCCGCCGGCCAGCCGGCGTCCCCGGCCTACGCAAGCATCACGGTCCAGCACAAGCTGGGCACGACCGTCATCGAAAAGCTGCCGCAGCGCGTGGTCGCCCTGGATATGAACGAGGTCGACTTTCTGGACGAACTGGGCGTGCCGGTCGCCGGCATGCCGAAGGACTTCGTGCCGCACTTTCTTGCCCGCTACAAGAATGCGCAGGTGCAGGACATGGGCGCGATCGTCCAGCCCAACCTGGAGCGCGTGCATGCGGCCAAGCCGGACCTGATCCTGATCACGTCATTGCAGGCGAACCACTACAAAGAGCTGAGCCAGATCGCGCCGACCATCCATTTCGACGTGGATTATCGCGACAGCCAGGCCGATCACATCGAGATCGTCAAGAATCACCTCGTGACCCTGGGTCGGATCTTCCAGAAGGAAGGCCTCGCGCGCCAGCGGGCCGCCGAACTCGACGCCAAGGTCGAGCAGGCGAGAAACCTCATCCGCGGCCGGCCGGAGACGGCGCTGATCGTGCTGCACAACAACGGCGCGTTCAGTTCGTTCGGGACGCAGTCGCGCTATGGCTTCATCTTCAAGGCGCTGGGCGTCAAGCCCGCCAGCCCGTCGGCCGAGGCCGGCCTGCATGGCCAGCCGATATCCAGCGAATTCATCCAGCAGGCGAACCCCGGCATCGTCTATGTGGTCGATCGCAGCGCCGTGATGGAGCGCCGTCCGGTCATGGACGCCGAGACGCTGGGCAATCCGTTGCTGCGCCACACCGCCGCGTGGCGCAACGGCCGCGTGGTCTTTGCGGACGCGCAGGCGTGGTACGTCACGGCCGCCAGCGTGAAATCGCTCGAACTCATGATCGACGACGTGATGCAGGCCTACCGGAACTGATTCGTTCGACGCCGCGCGCGTCTTTGCCGGTCCAGATGTAAATGATTCCCAGTCGCCTGATGTTTCCAGGCGATCCAAGCTCAACCGAACGGAGCATTCCATGAGCAAACGTCGCCATAGCGGCCGCGTCGCACTGCCTTCGCCGCAAGCACGGCGGGCAGTCCCCGTACTTTTCTTCAACCGTCTCACCGCGGCCCTGTCCGGCCTGATGCTGGGCGCCGTCGCGCCGGCGACGCTGGCCCAGGAGGCCGCCGAGACCGGGGTGAAGACGCTTCCGGCGGTGACGGTCTCGGGGCAGGCCGAGGCGTCGGCGACGCCATACGCGGGCGGACAGGTCACGTATGGCGGCCGCGTGGGCTTTCTCGGCGACAAGGATTTCATGGAGACGCCGTTTTCCGTCATCAGCTATACGGAAAAATACATCGAGGACCTGCAGGCCAGGGACATCACCGACGTAATCGCCAGGACCGATCCGTCGGTTTTCACCAATGGCGTGGCGGGCGCATGGAGCGAGGCCTACTCGATACGCGGCTTCAACGCCAGCACGACGGATACGTCGTTCAATGGGCTGTTCGGCATGGCCCCGTACTACCGGACCATGCCCGACATGTTCGAACGCATCGAGGTCCTGAAGGGGCCGTCCGCCCTGCTGAACGGCATGCCTCCCGGGGGCTCGGTGGGCGGGACCGTCAACCTGGTGCCCAAGCGCGCCGGCGTGGAGCCGCTGACGCGCCTGAGCGCGACCTATATGTCGGACGCGCAGTTCGGCGGACACGTGGACCTGGGCCGGCGCTTCGGCGAGAACCAGCAGTTCGGCCTGCGCTTTAACGGCGTGTACCGGAATGGAGACGGCCCCATCGACCATCAAAAGAGACGCGCGCAGTTGGCGGCGCTGGGGCTGGACTGGCGCGGCGAGCGCGTGCGCGTTTCCGCCGACCTGTACGACAGCGATGAGCGCATAGACGGCGTGACGCGCGGCATCAACCTGGCGCCCGGCATCGGCGTGCCCAGGCCGCCCAAGGCCGACACCCTGCTGAATCCAAACTGGGGTTACGCGAAGAACCAGGACAGGGGGGCCATGATCCGCGGCGAGTTCGACGTCGGCGACAACCTGATGGCCTACGCGGCGATCGGCACCAGCAGAACGGAGTACACCTACAGCGGCGCCATGTCGGCGCAGGCGTTCAACGACGCGGGCGACTTGCGCACTTCGATGGGCCAGTTGAACATGAACCTGAAAAAGACGTCGGGCGAAGCCGGGTTGCGCGGCAAGCTGCAGACCGGCGCGATCGGGCACCAGTGGGTTCTAAACGCCACGTACTACTCTGACGACCAGCGGGACTATGGCCGCCGCTCGGTGCCCGGGGCGGATTGGGTCACCAATATCTATGACCCGGACTGGGGGCCGGCTCCCGCCGGCTTCTGGCCGCCGATATTGCGCAGCAAGACGCGCCTGGTCAGCTACGGCCTGGCCGACACCCTGTCCTTCGCCGAAGACCGCGTGCAGCTCACCCTGGGCGTGCGTCGGCAGGAAGTCCGCAGCGATACCCTGAATCCGACGACCGGGGCGTTGACCGGCCGCTATGACGCGGGCGCCAACTCGCCGGCCGCCGCGCTGCTGATCAGGGCGACGGACAATGTCTCCTTCTACGCGAACTATATCGAGGGCCTGAGCAAGGGCCAGACCGCGCCGATAACCGCCGCCAATGCGGGGCAGCTCTTTCCGCCGTACAAGACCAAGCAGAAGGAAGTCGGCCTCAAGGTCGACCTGGGCGACTTCACCCATACGCTGGCGCTGTTCGAGATAAACAGGCCGAACAGCTATGTGGACCCCGTCACCAGCGTATTTTCGTTCGGCGGCAAACAACGCAATCAAGGCGTGGAATGGGGCTTCCTCGGCGAGCCGATGCCGGGCGTGCGCCTCATGGGCGGCGTCGCGTACATCGACGCCAAGGTCACGAAAGCCGCTATTGCCGCCAACGAAGGCAGGCAGGCCACAGGCATTCCCAGGCTTCAGGGCAAGCTGGGCGTGGAGTGGGACGTGCCGGCGGTGCAGGGCCTGACATTGACGGCCAATGCGACGTCCGTGTCCAAGCAATACATCAGCGCCGACAATTCCCTGTCGGTCGCCGGGCACACGACCTACGACGTGGGCGCGCGTTACGCGACCAGGGTGGCCGACCATCCCGTCACGCTGCGAGCCAGCATTACCAATCTGACGAACAGGGCCTATTGGGCGATGCCTCAGCTGTCGAGCCTGGCGCTCGGCGCGCCGCGCACGTTCATGCTGTCCGCTTCAATGGACTTTTGAAGCCGGTTGCGCCTGAGCGGGCCCGGAACGCGTTTGTGTCTTCCTGCGCTTCGTCCACCAGCGCCAGAAACTGCTTCAGCTCGCGGCTATCGTCGTTCGACTTCGTGTTGAACGCGCTGGACCAGGGCAAGGACCCTCAGGTCGTGCATCGTCTCCGGGCATCGGCGGCGGCGTGAACGCCGGCGGGAGTCACAGCCCGCCGCGCACGTCCATCAGGCAGCCCGTGACGTAGGCGGCGGCGGGCGAGGCCAGCCATAGCACGGCCTCGGCCACCTCGGCCGCCGTACCCATCCTGCCCATGGGAATGGCGCCGACCAGCGCGTCCAGCGCCTGCGGTGTGCGCTGCCGGTGTATGTCCGTGTCGATCACGCCGGGCCGCACCGCGTTCACGCGTATGCCTTCGGCCGCGACCTCCTTGGCCAGGCCTATGGTCAGCGTATCCACGGCGCCCTTGGAGGCGGCGTAGTGCACCCAGGCGCCGGGCGCACCCAGCACGGAAGCGCCTGAAGAGATGTTGACGATGGCCCCGCCCGCGCCGCCCTTGCGCAGGGACATGCGCCGTACGGCCTCGCGCGCGGCCACGAAGGCGCCGAATACGTTCACTTGCAGGACCTGGGCCAGCGTCTCGCCGCGCAGGTCGGCCACGCGCGAGACGCCGCCGGTTACGCCGGCGTTGTTGACCAGCACCGCCAGGCGGCCCAGCGCATCGATGCGCTGGAATGCCTCGCACAGCGCGGCCTCGTCGCCGACGTCGGCCTGCAGCGCCCAGGCGCGGCCGCCGCCGTCCGCGATTTCCCGGACCAGGCGCTCGGCGGCATCGCCGGCGTGCCGGTACAGCATGACCACGGAATGCGTGCGCGCGGCCTGCCGCGCGATCTGCGCGCCGATGCCGCGGCTGGCGCCGGTGATGACGAACAGGTCTTGCCGTTGAGGGGATACTGCGGCCATGATGGACTCCATATGCGGGCGGGACGCCGCGGGTTATGCTTGCCGCGCGGCCGCGCCCGGCGAGACGGCGATGCAAGCGAAAAAACAGAGGGGACGCCGATGGACATCAACAGGCTGGATCTGAATCTCCTGAAAATTTTCGATTCCGTGTATCGGCTGAGAAACCTCACCGAGGTGGCCAAAGAGGTCAACCTCAGCCAGCCGGCGGTCAGCCACGCGCTGGGCCGCTTGCGCGAGGCCCTGTCCGACAGGCTGTTCGTGCGCACGCCCGGCGGGCTTGAACCGACCGCGCGCTGCGAGCGGCTGGCCCCGCCGGTGCGGGCGGCGCTTGAAACGATCAAGGACTCCCTGATCGATTCGTCGAATTTCCGGCCCGAGGACTGCACCCGGGAATTCCGCCTGCTGCTTTCCGACGTGGGCGAGATGCTGCTTGCGCCGGCGCTGATGAGCCGGCTGCGCGAGGACGCGCCACAGGTCAAGCTGGCGATCTTCCAGGCGCCGCGCGCGCTGTACGAGCGGATGCTGCGGGACCGCGAAGTGGACATCGCGGTCGGGCACCTCAACATGCAGCGGCAGACGCTGCGCAAGCAGTCCCTGTTCCAGGACGGCTGCGTGGTGCTGCGGCGCAAGCAGCCCGGACGCCGCAAGGCCCTGACCCGCGAAGCGTTCGAGCAGAGCTACCACGCGATGATCATGCCGCCGGACGATCCGGTGGAGGATGGCCTGGCCGATCTGAACGTGTCGCGCAAGATCATGCTGCGCATCCCCAATTATTTCGCCTTGCCGGAAGTCATCGGCAGCTCCGATCTGCTGGCTACCGTGCCCTCGCGCATCGGCCGCCACCTCGGTAGCCGGGCCTCGCTGGAGATCCACCCGGTGCCGTTTCCGGCGCCCGTGTTCGACGTGCAGATGTACTGGCACATGCGCCATGACGACGACCCGGCGCACACCTGGCTGCGCGGCATATTCCTGGACCTGTTCCAGTCGCCGCGCTATGAAGCCGCGCCATAGGCATCGCCGCCGCTAACGGGCGCCGCGGCCGGCATCTGTTTGAAGCGCCTCGCCAGCTCGCGGCCCGATTGCGCCAGCAGCGTGGTGTCCACGCCGACGGCGACGAACTGCGCGCCGGCCGCCAGGTAGACGCGCGCCACCTCGGGGTTGGCCATCAGCACGCCGGCCGCGCGGCCGGCGGCGCGTACGCGCGCGATGCCGTCCAGGATCGCCCGGCGCACCTCGGGGTGGTCGGCCTGGCCGCGGTAGCCCATGGACGCGGACAGGTCGGCCGGGCCGAAGAACACGCCGTCCACGCCCGGCACGTCGGCGATGCGGTCGAGGTTCTCCAGGGCCTGCGTGGTCTCGGCCTGCACCAGCAGGCACATCTGCGCGTCGGCCTGGTTCGCGTAGTCCGGCACCTGGTTCCAGCGCGAAGCGCGCGCCAGCGCGGCGCCCATGCCGCGCACGCCGTCCGGCGGATAGCGCATGGCGCGGACCATGCATTCGGCCTGTTCCGCCGTGTCTATCATGGGCACCAGCAGGGTCTGCGCGCCGACGTCCAGGTACTGCTTGACCAGCGCCGTGTCGCCGCGCACCGGCCGCACCACGGGGTGGACGGGATACGGCGCGACGGCGCGCAGCTGGTCCAGCACGGTCCGCACGTCGTTGGGCGCATGTTCGGCGTCCAGCAGCAGCCAGTCGAAGCCGCAGCCGGCCAGCAGTTCGGCGGCGTTGGCGTCGGCCAGGCCGACCCACAAGCCGATGCGGGATTCGCCGGCGCGCAATGCGTCGCGAAAGGTGTTGCGCGGTATCTGCATCGAGGTTCTCCTGGGCTTCAGCCGGCCTGGCGCGGGCCGACGTAGCCTTTCTGGCCGGCCTCCGAGCCCAGGTTCAGGATCGGGCCGTCCATGCGTTCCTGCCAGATCAGCGACTCCATGCCGATGTGCAGGGGATGATCCTGGATCGTCAGCACGTGGGCGCCATGGCCGTCGTAGTAATGGGCATGCTCGGACCATGCAGGGCCGGACAGCAGCAGGTCGCCGGCCTCCCAGTGGATGGTCTCGTCGTCGACCACGCTCTTGCCCCGTCCGGCGAAGTGGTAGTTGATCGCGACGGAACTGTGCTTGTGGCCGCGCGTCACGGGCCGGGACGGCACGCCTTCGGGAATCGAGAACAGGGTGGCGAAGAAGGAGTGCGTGGTGCCGTTGCGGCGCTCGGTGGCCGGGTTGTAGAGCAGGATGATGTTGCGCAGGCCGTCGCCGCGCTCGCGCGAGAGCAGCGGCGCGGCCGCTTCCCAGGGCCAGACCAGCGGACGGTTTTCCACCACCTCGATATCGGTCAGGAACTCATAGCCGCGCAGGCGCGCGCCTTCGGGCGAGATCTGGATGTCCGGCGCATTGGCGCGGTTGATGTTCACGTTCACGCCCGCCGTCGAGGCGACGGCCTTGGCGTCCCAGCCGGCCTGCGCATAGTCCGACCAGTGCACGCCCAGCTTGCGCAGCAGCGGCGCGTTCGAGTAGACCAGGCGCACCCACAGCTCCTTGCCCGTGTTCCTGAAGCTGTAGGGCTGCATGGACGGGATCGAGGCGACGTCCCACTGGCCCGAGGCCAGGGTTTCGTTGCCGACCAGGATCTCGCCCGAGCCCCGAACGCCGAAGTGGATCTGGTTGGAGTTGCGCAGCATGGGGCGCGTCTGCTCGCCGGGCCTGAGCACTTCGATGGTGACGTCCACGCCCGGCGCGAAGCCCTGGGTGCCGTCCGCGCATTCGGGGTGGACGATGGCGGCGGCGCGCCGTCCGTCATGGGGCGCCGGCTCGTCGGCCAGGCGCTGGATCTCGGCTTCGATGGCGGCGCGCGGCACCAGCACCGGCGCCCAGTGGGTGATGGGGACCGGCGCGGCGCCGCTGACGTTCACCAGACGATAATTGGTCTCGGACATTCGATTCTCCGCTGTACAGATGGAATTTCTGGATAGGCCGGTTCAAGCCAGCCGGAAGCTGATGGCGCCCAGCGGGCCGTAGTCCACGTGGAAGCCGTCGCCGCGCGCGCCCGCCACCGGGCGCGTGAACGAGCCGGCAAGCACCACCTCGCCTGCTTCCAGGCCCTCGTCCCATTGGGCCAGGCGGTTCGCCAGCCAGGCCACGCCGTGGGCGGGGTGGTCCAGCACCGCCGCGGCCAGGCCGGATTCTTCGATGACGCCGTTGCGGTAGAGCAGCGCGCCGGTCCAGCGCAGGTCGACCGCGTCGGCGCGCACCGGCCTGCCGCCCAGCACGACGCCGGCGTTGGCGGCGTTGTCCGAGATGGTGTCGGTGACGCGGCGGATCGCGCGCGTTTCGCGATCGAACTGTTCGATGCGCGCGTCGATGATTTCCACCGCCGGCGTGACGAACTCGGTGGCCCGCAGCACGTCGAACAGGGTCACGCCGGGCCCCCGCAGCGGGCGGGCGAGAATAAAGGCCAGTTCGACCTCGATGCGCGGCGCGATGAACGTTTCGAAGGCGATGTCGCGGCCGCTGTCGAAGAACATCGAATCGAACAGCGTGCCGTAGTCCGGCTCGTCGATCTGGCTGGCCTGCTGCATGGCGCGCGAGGTCAGCCCGATCTTGTGCCCGCGCACCTGCTGGCCGCGCGCGCGTTTCAGGCCGCACCAGGCGCGCGCGATCGCATAGCCGTCGGCCACGGTCATGTCCGGAAAGCGGCGCGAGAAGTGGCGCACCTGCGTGCGGGTCCGCTCGGCCTGGTCCAGTTCGGCGGCAAGGGCGGCAATCTGGGCATCGGTCAGCATCATGCGGCGCTCCTGGACCAGCGGATCGGCGCGGCCGCGGTCAGCGGCACGGTCCGCGGCGCACCGTCGGCGGCCGAGGCGCGCCGATAGGCCAGCGCGGCGATGGCGAGGTCGGACAGCCCCATGCCCATGGCCTTGAACAGCGTGATGTCGCCGCCGCCTCCGGGGGGCAGGCCGCCGCGCTTGATGACGTCGGACAGGGACTGCACCTCGGGCCATTGCGCCGCCTGCGCGCCATAGCGTTCGCGCAGTTCGCGCGAGCCGCGGCGGGCGTTGTCCAGGTCGTCCACCACCACGGCACGGGCGCGGTCGAACACGTCGGGGAAGAATTCGGCATTGGCCGGCAGGATGGCGCCCACGGCGTTCAGGTGCGCATGCGGGGCCAGCAGGTCCGCCCCGAAAAAAGGCTCGGCGGCGCGGGTCACCAGCGTGACCAGCGAGGCGCCGTCGGCGGCCGCTTCCAGGCTGTCCGCCGCCGTCACTTCGGCCTGGGGCAGTTCGGCGCGCACGCGCTCGGCGAAGGCCTGGCGGCGCCCGGCGTCGCGGCTCCAGACGCGTACGCGGCGCAAGGGCCGCACGGCGTCGATGGCGCAGACCTGGGCAATGGCCTGCCTGCCGGCGCCCACGATGGCCAGATCGTCGGCCGCGGCCGGGGCCAGCCAGCGGGTGCCCAGCGCGGTCATGGCCGCGGTGCGGATCTGGCCCAGCGTGTTCGCCTCCATCATGGCCAGCAGGCTGCCGTCGTTGCTGTCGAACAGCGCGAACACGGCCTTGGCGCCATCGGGCGTGTGCACCCAGGTCTTGAACCCGCACACGCCCAGGCGCGGCGAGGCGGAGGCCAGTGCGTGCATTGCGCCGCCGTTGCCCAGGGAACCCAGCGCCTTGGGCACGTTGAAGGCGGCGCCGTCTGCGATCTCGATCAGATTGCGTTCCAGCGCGTCGATGGCGTCGTCCATGGGCACGAGCCCGGCGACTTCGGCTTCGGTCAGCCAGAGAGCGGCATTTTTCATCGTAGTCATCTCAAGTAGGGGAATGGGGGGCGGCCGGCGGCAGGTGCGGCTGGCTGGATTTGCGCGCGATGCGCCATGCCCGGCCGTCGTGGACCAGCCGGTCTTCGCAGCGGCGCACCCCGGCGGGCGCGAACGGCTGCGCACCGTCCTGGTCCAGGCGCGCTTCGCAGGCCATCAGGTAGAACCGCACGGTGGCCTGGTCGGCGGCATGCAGCGTGACGACCGGGTTGCACACGGCATGGAAGGTGCGGCGTTGCGGCGAGCGCTGTTCCAGCGCCGCGCCGATGGTGGCCTGGCCCGTGAGGGCGCTGCCTTGCCGTTCCCATACGCCGTCCTTGGCGAACAGGGCCAGCGCGCGGGCGTGGTCGTGCATGTCCAGCGCATCGAAGAACTCGTACACCACCTTCAGACAATCGAGCTGCTGCGCCGCGGTCATGCCCGATCCTCCTGGCGCGCGCCGTGGCGCAACACGCCCACGCCTGTCACCTCGACCTCGAAGCGGTCGCCGGGACGCAGGTAGCGGGGCGGCTTGCGCGTCATGCCCACGCCTTCGGGTGTGCCGGTGGCGATGATGTCGCCCGCGCGCAGCGTGGTGAAGGCGCTCAGGTAGGAGACCAGCACCGGAATGGAGAAGATCAGGTCGTCCAGACCGCCGTTCTGCACTTCGTCGCCGTTCAGGCGGCCGATGACGCGCACCTCGCGCGGATCTTTCAGCGCATCGGCCGGCACGATCCACGGGCCCAGTGCGCCGGAGCGTTCGAAATTCTTGCCCGGCGTGGCCTGGCGGTTGTGCATCTGGAAGTCGCGCACGGAGTTTTCGGCCATGCAGGTGTAGCCGCCCACGTACTCCATGGCGCGCTCCACGGGGACGTGGCGCGCGGTCTTGCCGATCACCACCGCCAGCTCGGCCTCGTAGTCCAGTTGTTCGGAGTTCATCGGGCACACGACTTCGTCGCCGTGGCCGACGAACGAGTCCGCGTAGCGCGGAAACACCGAGGGATACGAGCCCGGGCCGCGGTCCATTTCCTGCGCGTGCCTGCCGTAGTTCAGGCCGGCGCAGATGATCTTGGCGCCGGGCAGCACGGGAGGCAGCCAGCGTACGTCGGTGTGCGGCAGCGCGGTGCGTCCGGCGGCGGACGCCGCGGCGGCCAGCGCCTCGGCGTAGTCGTGGGCGCCGGGCAGGAGTTCGACGGATTGCTCGCCGACGATGCCCCAGACGGCGCGGCCATCGTGTTCCAGCCTTGCGATTTTCATGGTTGTTGCCTCCTGTACGGAAAACGGTTCTGTCGGGAATGCTCCGCCCTGGACGCGGGCGTAAGCCTGCGCCGGATGGGCATGACCGGGGAAAGCGGAGACCGCCCCGGCGGGGCGGCTCGGCTATGGCGCCTCAGGCGCGGGCCGCCTGGTGCGGATCGGGATAGCGGTAGGCGCCGATAGTCAGGATGGCGAGCGCGCAGGCGGCGCATACGATGCCGGCGGTCACCATCACGATGTCGTAACTGTTGAACCGGTCGAAGGCCAGGCCGTACAGGGCGGGGCCGAACATCGTTCCCAGGCAGAACAGTGAAATCAGCACGCCGTAGATGGCGCCGAAATTCTTGAGTCCGAAGTAGCGCTTCACGAAGAAGGGAACCAGGTCGCCCTCGGCGCCGATGAGCATGCCGGTCAGCATCGCGCCCAGCGCAAGCTGCATGTAGGGCGTGTCGTGCGTGGCGGTGCCCAGCAGGGCCACGCCCACACCACCAAGCAGGAACACCGCGCTGGCCAGCACCCGAGCCTGGATAAGGTCCAGCAGCACGCCGACCAGGAAGCGTCCCATCGTCAGGCCGATCGCGGAGAAAGCGGCTCCGGCCGCCGCCATCTCCGGCGATATGCCGTTGTCCGAGAGCAGCGCCGGCACGTGCACGATGCTGCCCAGGCCCACGGCCGCGATCAGCGCCACGCACAGGCCGATCAGCCAGAAGCGCGGGTTGGTGAAGGCGGTCTTGGGCGCGTCGCCCGTCAGGCCGTCTGCCGGTTTCGCGCCGGCTGTCTGCGCCTGGGCCGGAATGCGCCGCAGCATGGAATGGGCGATGAAGCCGATGACGGCCGCGACGGCTGCCAGCAGCAGGTATGCCGTCTGCCAGTCGTAATGGCGGATCATCCAGCCTGTGAATAGCGGCGCGAGCGCCGCGCCGATCCCGGCGCCAATCGAGGCGATGCCGAAGGCCAGCCCGACGCGGCGTTCGAAGGCGTAGGCCAGAATGGGCAGATAGCCGACCGGCGACGTGGCCACGCCGAGCAGGCCCAGCAGGAAGGTCTTGATGCCCAGCGCCGTCGTGGTCAGCGGGCCGGCGGCCAGCAGCAGCAGGCCCAACACGAAACAGATGATGGAAACGCCGATGACGCGCTGATAGCCATAACGGTCCATCAGCCTGCCGGCCACCGGCGAACTGGCGGCCAGGCCCAGCGAAGCCAGCGCCATGCAGCTCGCGGCCGTGCCGCGTCCCACGTCCAGCGACTGCGCGATAGGCAGTAGAAACACGCCGGTGGTGCCGGCGAACAGGGCGGTGTAGCCGCCCGCGAGGCCCAGCGACGTCGCGGCGACCAGGGCGACGCTGCGCCGGTTCTGCACGCGCTGGGCCGCAACGTCGGCCGCGCCGCGCCCCGCATAGTTCCCGATAGAACTGTCCACGTATGTCTCCTTGCTGTTTTGACCTTGGCTATTCTGGGATAGCGTGGTGGCCAATTTAGCCGAGCGCATTACGTGAAAAAACTGAAACTTCTGCATCGGCAATATGCACCGGATGAATAGTGCTTGCCGCGATGAAAACCGGCCTACCGGCGTGGGGGATGCGAACCCTGATGAATGCCTTCGGCGGCCGCCGCCCGAGTTTAAACTGTCCCCCAAAGCCTGGAAACGAAGGGTTGGCGCGATGGCGCGCGGCCGGGCCTATTGAAGAGGACTGTCCAGTTGAAGAACATTCGGGGCTATTGGTTTGGCATCGCGGTTTCCTTGCTCCTGGCGGGCCTGGTGGCCTTCCTGGGCGTGGTGGCCGTGTCCAGCGACAACCTGGGCTGGGGCATGGCGGCGTTGCTCAGCTATGGCGTGTTGTTCGGCGGTCCCCTGGCGCTGGTGCTGGCGCTGACCTGGATCGTGTACATGGTGCGCGGCCGGGGCCATGTGCCCGGGCGCGTGCACGCGCTGCTTTTCCTGCCGACGCTGCTGGCGCTCCTGATCGTGCCGGTCGGCGACGCCATCGAGCAGGGCCGGCGCGACCGCTTCAGCGAGGCGCATCCCGCGATCGCCGAGACGCACGTGAATCTGAGCGGGGACACGGTCTGGCTGGATATGCGCCAGGCTTCGACGTCGATGGGCGCCTCGCCGTACCTGGAGCCGGCCTCGGCCGGGAACCGGGCGTTTTCCAGTTTCCGCCGTTATCCGGGGCCGTCCTCCGGCGCGGCGTTTCCGTATGAGGGCTCGCGCCTGAAGCAGACAGTCGAGCGCTACCAATACGCCGACGCGGACGGCAAGCGCGCTGCCTCGCTGCCGCTGCGCCGCCTGCCGTATCCGCAACTGGACAAGCTGCTGCCCGCGTACGGATACGGCGAGGCCGGGCTGCTGGTGTACCAGTACTACCACTATGCCGACCATGTCGAGGTGGCGCCGACCCTGGCGCGCTTTTCGGGCATGACCGAGGACCGGATGGCGGCGGCTCGCATTCCGGGCCTGGCGATCGTCGGGATGGAGAACTACACGCCCGAGACCATCGCCCGGGTGGAGATCAATGGCCTGGCCTACGACATGGGGCCGTATGCCGCGCGCAGCCTGTTGTCGCAGCCATGCGACCCGGGGCGCGGCGGCAGCCCGGTGCTGCTCGACCTGGAGCAGCCGCTGCGCGTGCGCTGGCAGACCCAGGAAGCGCCGCAGGCCTGGCGCGAGGCGGCGGTGTCGGTGCCGGCCTTCGGCGCCGCCGGCAGGAACGATCCGGACGGCGGCCTGACCCGCGTGCTTCTTTATTTCCTGCCCGACGGGGCCGTGGCCGCCGAGCGCTACAAGGAAATCCGAGCCGGCGGCAAAGACCTGGCGATCCGCGCCACGGGCATGCCCGCGGCGGTGCAGCCGTATTCGGCTTGCGGGGGCGCGTATGCTGGCTACAACCCGCAGACGGTGAGGCTGCTGGCCAATTGAGTGGGCAGCGGCCGGCCCAAAGGCAGCGCAAGGGCAGGCGTAGCCCGACGCTGCGCCTGCCTTTGCCGCGCCGCTTCAAAACGCCCACGACACCGACACATCCGCCCCGACGTCCTGCTGGCCCGGGCTGAACAGCCGGGTCGCCACGCTGGCGCGCACCGCGACGTTGGGCTGCGGCGCGAAATCCAGGCCGGCGCGCAGGCCCATGGCGTCCGGCGCGCCGACGGCGATCCGCTGCCCGAAGGCGATGCCGGGCGAGGCCGCGAAGCGGGCCTGTTGTGTGGCGTAGCGGGAGAGCCATTCATGCTCCCAGGTGACGGCCATGTAGCCTTGCAGGCGCCGGGCGTTTTTCAGCTGCCAGTCGCTGCGCGCCATGAGGCCCAGGCTGCTTTGCAGGCTGTCGGCCTTGAGCGAGGACAGGTTCAGCCTGCTGGCCGCGGGACCCGATTCGTCCACGCCCGGGCGATAGGCGTGCACGTAGTCCAGGCCCAGCACGGGACCGACGGAAACGGCCCGGTTCAGCGGCCAGGCGTAGGCGGTGGCCAGGCCGGCGTTGAAGCTGGCGCCGTTCCAGTCGCTATCGTGGCTGGCCTGGTAGTCGGAGAAGCCGACGCCGCGTTTCATCCTGCCCTGTTCGGCGCCCGCCCTGGCGTAGGCGGCGAAATGCAGGCGCGGATCTTGCGCGGCCTGGTAGCGCGTGTGCACGCCCAGCTGGAAGGCCGTGCTGGAACCCTTGCCGTTGTGGGGCGAGCGGCTGGTGCTGTCGAGTTCGGAGATGCTGAGGTTCAGGCCGTAGGTCCAGTCCTGGCGCGTGTTGTGTTCGAGCCCGACGAGCACGCCGGTTTCGCTGGTGCGATGGCTGGCTAGGCCCTCGCGACGGTCCTGCGTGGCGTGGTATCCGTAGGGCTGCACGAAGGCCTGCCAGCCGGACGGGCGCGTGGCCGGCAAGGCGGTGAACAGGCCGCGCGTGCCCAGCAACGCGCCCACGCGGTGGTCGCGCTGGATGGCGTCGGCCGTCACCGCGCCATAGGCACCGGGGCCGAGCTGTTCCAGCGCGGTGGCGACGTCGGCGCCGTCCATGCGGGAGAAGTCCAGCGAGCGGTACAGGCCGCGCAGGGGCAGCTGTTGTCCGGAGGAGGCCTGGCCCAGGGCCCGGCCCAGCGCCGCGCCGTTGCCGGAGCGGGCGAATTGCGAGTAGGCGTCGCTGCCGCGCATGACTGACCAGGCGTAGCCTTGCGGCGAGCCGGCGTCGTCGCGGGTGTCGACCAGCAGCGTGGGCGACGCGATGCTGGCGACCAGCACGTCGAAATCGCCTTCCTGGCGCGCGGGCTGGAACAGCTCGGCGGAGCGGACCGTCCAGCCGTCGGCGTACCAGTCGGGCTGCAAGGCCACGTGCAGTTCGCCCGCGACGGAGGCCAGGCCGCTGACGGTAAGCGTGTCGCGCCCGCCGCTGGCGTTGGTTTCCAGCACCAGCCGGCCGGTGGATTCCTGCACGTAGTTGCCGGCGATGGCGATGCTGCCGAACGAGTTGCCGGGGCTGAGCGTGCCGCGGTTGCGGAACGCGCCGGCGTCGTTCATGGTGTAGCGGCTGTTGCCGGACAGCGTGGCGCCCGGCGCGATGTCCAGCGAATAAAGCCGGTGTTCGCCGTTCAGGGAAGTCTGGCCGCCGACGAGCCCGACGCGCAGGTTGCGGATGCCCTGGATATTGCCGTCGTAGCGGAACGTGAAGCCGGCGTCCGGCGCGTCCAGCGCGCGGCCCTGCGGGTCGGCCTGCCTGCCGAAGTTGAGCGAGGTCAGGCGTTGTCGGCCCTGTTCGTCGACGCGCCCGTACAGGGAAACGATGTCGCCCTGGATGGAGGCGCCGCGCAGCACGTTGATTTCGCCGACCAGGGCGTTGTCGGACATGTAGATGGCGGCGCGGCGGCCGGCGACCGATCCGCTGATGTCGACCCGCCTGGCCAGCGGGCCTTCCAGTTCGGGCAGCAGGGGCAGCGGCCCGTCCTCGGTTTCGCGGATGTAGGAGCCGCGGTATTCCGACGCCGAGCCCATGCTGTTGTTGCCGAAGTCGAAGGCCAGCGCGATGCCGTCGCGGCCCAGCGCCTGCACGTCGCCGCGCTGGATCAGCACCTGGTCCCTGCCGTAGCTGAACATGATGCCGCGCCCGTTCCAGCCGTTGCCGTGCACGCGGACGCCGGGCGCGATGGCCAGCGTGTTGGCGCTGCCGTCCACGCGGATGCCGGCGCCGCCGTCGCCGGCGCTGAGCAGGTCGGCCGACTGGGTCACGCGGTTGCGTTCGCCGTAGATGTGCAGGCCCAGGCCGAGCGTGGCGGTGTTGTACGCGCCGGGAACGTACGCGGTGCCGGCCGCGTTGCGGGCGGCGTAGGGGTTGCGGTTGTCCAGCGTCAGGCCGTCGCCGTAGATCGAGAACCCGAAGAAGTTGCGGCGGTCCAGCTGCAGCCCCATGTCCTGCATGGCGGCCAGTTCGGCCTCCATGAAGTTCGTGTAGTTGCGGTAGTCCTGGTGGCTCATCAGGCTGTTGCGCAGCTCGATGTGGCTCATGTAGTCCTCGTCCAGTACGCCGGCCGACAGCATGCGCACCGGCAGGCCCGGCATGGCGCCGGCCAGCACGTCGTCGACGTGCCGGCCCGAGAAATACCCCTGGTCCTTGCGCACGTCGAAGGCGTCGGCGCTGTAGGGGTGGTCGCACTGGCTGCACATGATGGCCTGGCCCGCGCGCGCCGGGTTGCCATTGTCGTCGCGCAGGTGCTCGGACCATTGGTTCAGGCGCTCGCCGAAACGCGGCGTGGGCGAGCCTTCGAGGTCGTCCTGCACGCCGCTGTGGATGCCCAGGGCATGCCCGAGCTCATGGAACATGACGCCGGAGAAATCGAGCCGGGACGGGTCGCGCGGCAGCTGCGAAGGCACGTGTTCCAGCTCGTCGAAGTCGAGGCGGCCCACGGCGATGTTGGCATGGCCGTTGGGTTCGGGGCCGCCGTCGCGCGCCATGGCGGCAAGCAGCCTGGTCGTGAGCGTATCGCGGCCGGCGACCGGCGCGTCGGGGCTCATCGCGCCGGCGTTGGCTTCGTCGTAGGTGCCGATGTGCAGGACCGGCGGCACGTGGCCGGGCCGCAGCGTGACGATCTCGGCCCACAACTCCAGGCCGGAGACGATCTTGCGTTTCTGTTCGGGCGACAGCGTGAAGGTGGAGTATTCGCCCGGGCCTTCGTCGAATACGGCGAAGGGGCCGTCGCCCGGCCCGAAGAAGCGGGCTTCGAAGGCGGTCTGCCCGTTCTTGTTCTTGATGGGAACGATGTCGAGCGCGTGGCCGGACAGCGGCAGGGCGGCGATCGAGGCGGCAAGCAGGGGGCGGGTGAATCTGGATGTGCGGGACATAAGCGGAATCGGACAGGAAGGCGAAAGCCGGGCGTCGCCGGCGCGTAGGTCGAGCAGGCGGGACGAGTCTAGGCCGGATGAAAAGCGGGCCGTTAGCACGTCCATCCCAATCGACGGCCGGGTTGTTGTCCCGGCGTCCCAAAATGCCATGCGGGCGCAACCCTGCGTGCTACATTCCGTCTGATACAAAATGAAACGGAGGAGCGTGGTGGGCATTCCTCAGCGGCATTTTCAGACCTCGGCACTGCCCGTAGAGGCCAGGTTCGAGATCTGGCGCGATCGCATGGGCGCGATGTTCGACATCGATACGATCGACGGCCGGCGGGATCTCCGCGTCGACGTCCGCAGCTTCAATCTGGGCGGCATGATCTTCAGCAACATGGAGGTGGACCCCTTCGTGTTCGAGCGCTCCGCCCGCAAGGTCCGGGCCGACATGCTGGACCACGTGATGCTGCGGTTCGATGCGCCCGCGCACGCCGGCCAGAAGCCCCGGATGCTGACCATGGACCTGGGCCAGCCGCTGGAACGCGCGCCCATCTCCACGCGCAATCTATCGGTCATCCTGCCGCGCGCCGCGATGGCCGGGCTGGTCCGCCAGCCCGAACGGCTGCATGGCCAGTTCGTGGAGGGCGGCAGCATCACGCTGCTGTACGAATACCTGCGCGCGCTGTCTACTTCCATTGGCTCGATCGACGCCGGCCAGGTGCGCGGCATCCTGTCGGCGACCGAGGGCCTGATCGCGGCCTGCGTGGGCGGCCTGCAAGGCGGCCCGGCCAAGACCCGCGCGGCGGGCAAGGCCACGGCCTTGATGCGGGCGCGGCGCCATGTCGAGGCGCATCTGGCCGACCCGGCGCTGAATCCCGAAGGGATCGCGGGGGCGTGCTCGATCTCGCGTTCCAGCCTGTACCGGCTTTTCGCCGACCACGGCGGCGTGGCCGGATATGTGCAGGAAAGGCGGCTGGTGCGCGCGTTCGCCATGCTGTCGAACCCGTCGAACACCTCGACCATCGCCATGACGGCCCATTGCTGCGGCTTCTCCAGCGACGCCTATTTCAGCCGCGCGTTCAAGCAGCGCTTCGGCTGCTCGCCCAGCGAGCTGCGGGCCGACGCGCTGTCCGGCGCCCGCGCGCATCGCCTGGGCGAGCGCAACCAGGCCATGGCCGACAACGTGTTCAAGGCCTGGGTCTCGGGCCTGTCGGGCTGACGGGCCCGCCCGGCCGCCGCTAGGCGCGCGGCGTGTCGTCCTCGGGTTCGGCGCGGGCCTCCAGTTCGTTGCCCAGCACCTCGGCCGCGTCCCCGCCCGGGGTTTCCGGTTCCAGGCGGCGGCGCGTGTGGCCGGCGGCGCGGGCGTTGTCGCCCTCGTCGGGGCGTTCGGTCTGCATGAACACGTTGGCCGGGGGCGCGTAGCCGCGCTTGTCCTGGCCGAAGTACACCACGGTGTGCGGGTAGGGCAGCTCGATGCCGGCGGCGTCGAAATGCTTTTTCAGCAGCCGGTTGTAGCCGCGCTGCACCGCCCATTGCATGCCCGGGGTGGTCTTGATCAGGATGCGGATGGTCACGCCCTTTTCGTTCACGGCGGTGACGCCGGCCACGGTCATTTCCTCCAGGATTTCCGGCCCCAGCACGGTGTCGGTCATCAGTTCGGCGAAGGCCGCGCGCAGATGCTCGATGGCGTCGTCCACGCTTTCGCGGTGGGCGATGGTGTATTCGCCCAGGTGGTAGGAGAAGTCGCGCATGTGGTTGGCCACCACGTCCACCGAGGAGAACGGCACCAGGTGGTAGCCGCCGTCCAGCGTGCGGATGCCGACCGAGCGTATGGTCATTTTCTCGACCGTGCCGAACACGCCGGCCACCTGCACCACGTCGTTCTCGTTCATGCCGTTTTCAAGCTGGATGAAAACCCCGGTGATGATGTCCTGCACCAGCTTCTGCGCGCCGAAGCCGATGGCCAGGCCCACCACGCCGGCGCCGGCGATCAGCGGCCCCACGTCGATGCCGATCTGCGACAGCAGCACCATCAGCGTCATGGCCACGATCACGATCAGCGCGGCGTTGCGAAACAGCGCCAGCAGCGTGCGCTCGCGCGCGCTGGGCATGCCGCGCCCCTCGCGCTGGCTGAGACGGTGCTCGATGATGCTGGCGATCACGGTCCAGGCCAGCGCCGCGATCAGCAGAACGATGACGATGTTGAGCACCACCTTGATGGCGGCGGCGCCGGCGTCCGAGGCCAGCCAGCGCGACAGGTCGAATGCGTGCCACGCGTCCAGGATCAGCAGCAGGATCACGATGCGGATGATCCAGCCCAGCAGTTTCAGGGCCGCCGGCACGTAGGCGTTGACCCGCGCCTCCAGCAGCGGCAGGCGCCGGCGCAGGTCGTCGGCCAGCCGGATGGGCTTGGCCAGCATGGTGTTCAGCAGCAGGATCAGCAGGCTGCCCACGCCGATGACCAGCAGGGTCTGGGCGGTGGCGTGCGCCATGAAGGGCAGGGCGTTGATCGGGTCGATCTGGCTGACCACCAGCAGGATGGTGAAGTAGCCGATGCCCAGCACGTGCCACACGCGCGCCAGGATGCGCAGGCGCGAGCCCATGAAGGTGGCGGCGTTGGCGGCGCGGCGTTCCAGGCGTTCGCGCACCGGCTGGCGGTTCTGCCAGATCACGCGCACCGCGTAGACGTACACGGCCAGCATGATGACCATGCTGGCCAGCCGGCCCAGCGCGGGCGACAGCGCGGCCGACATCACCGGGTCGATCAGCAGCGTGCCGTAGCCGGCCGCCGTGACGATGCGCTGCAGCCACGCGGCCCAGTACCGGGCCAGCTCATCGGTCATGGGCAGCAGGCGCAGGTGCGGATGGCGCACCGCGAACACCGTGCGCACCAGCACCTTGACGATCTCCACGTAGACGAAGGCCTGCAGGAACACGGTCGCCAGCGGGTCCAGCGTGCCGCGGCCGGGCGTGCTCCACAGGGCGGCGGCCGCGCCGGCCATCGCCGCCAGCAGCACCACCGCCGCGTCTATGGCCACCGCGCCCACGATGGCGCCGGCGCGCCGCGACAGCACCCGCATGGTCAGCGGCGCGCCCGGCTTGCGCGAGGCCTCGGCCTCGCAGCCGTGTTCGGCCACCCAGCGGTCGATGCGCGTGTAGACGAGCATGGCGATCGCGCGCAGCAGCAGAAAGGCGATGATCGTGGCCGCGGCGGCCAGCGCCAGCGGCAGCAGCGCGCTGCTGGCCGCGTCGCCGTCCATGCGCAGGCTGCGCCCCGAGGCCAGGCTGCGCATGTCGTCCACGCCCTGTCCCATATCGGCGGCCAGGCCGGTCAGGAAGCGCTGCACCCCGTCGGCCATGCGTTCCCGCAGGCCGGGCTCCGCCGGCGCCTCGGCGGCGGCGGGCGCGGCGGGCTTGGCGCCGGACGCCTGCGCGCGCAACTGGTCCACCAGGGCTTTGCGTGCCTCGGCGTTTTCCAGCAGGTCGGCCAGGGCGGCCGGGGTCAGTTCGGTGGAGGCGGCGGCCGGTTGCTGCGGCAGCAGCGGGCTGGCGGCCTGGGCCGCGGATTGCCAGGCCAGCGACAGCCAGCACAGCATCGCCGCCAGCAGCCAGTGCGTCAGGCGCCGCCAGGGATGGGCGGCTGGTTTGCGGGGCAGGGGGGCGATGGGTGCTGTCGTCGCGGATCGAACCACTGGTAAATCTCCTCTGCGAGCAAGGCGTGACATGGAAAGCGGGCCGCGCGGGCGGCGTCGCCTCTTCTGCCTGAATGATAAAGCCCCATGGCGCGCGAGCCGGGAACGCCGCTTGCTGCTTTCGGCGGCTATGACATCCACACCGAATCACTCCGACGGCATCGTGGCGGCCTATCCGCGGCGCCTGCAGGCGTCCGAGCACGAAGCGGCCTCCCAGGAAGCGCTGGCCCTGCGCCTGGCCGCGCTGCTGGGCCGGACGTATGTGCCGGATTACCGGCCCAGCCGCCATCGCGGCAGCCCC
This sequence comes from Achromobacter sp. SX5, assembly GCF_056711425.1. Classification (NCBI taxonomy): domain Bacteria; kingdom Pseudomonadati; phylum Pseudomonadota; class Betaproteobacteria; order Burkholderiales; family Alcaligenaceae; genus Achromobacter; species Achromobacter sp. SX5. The sequence goes on from NZ_CM160041.1 coordinate 1,028,636, forward strand.
GCGCCGTATTACGTGCCGGATCGCACCATCACCGGCATGGCGCGCGCCGCCGTGCTCGGCATCAGCAGGGCGGCGGACTTGTACGGCGGCGTGGTGCCCCATGCCTTCGTGGCGACGAAATCCATCAGCCACCAGCTCGCCGGGCCGCAGGCCCGCGCGCCGGCGGGCTGGGTCGCGTCGCTGCCGGCCGCGCTGCGCGCGGTGGTGCTGTCGGGCTATACGGCTTTCTGCCGCGAAGACGCGCTGGTCGCGGGCCGGCTGCTGCTGGCCCGCGGTCCGCTGCGGCTGAAGCCGGCGGACGGAACCGGCGGGCGCGGGCAGCAGGTGGTGCGCGACCTGGACGCGCTGCGCGCCGCGCTGGCCGCGCAGTCGCCGGCGGCGATGGCGCGCCTGGGCCTGGTGCTGGAGGAAGACCTGGAAGACGTCGAGACCTACAGCGTGGGCTGGTCGAAGGTGGGCAAGCTGGAGATCTCCTATGTCGGCACCCAGTCGCTGACCCCGTCCAACGACGGCAGCCAGGTGTACGGCGGCTCCGAGCTGCGCGTGGTGCGCGGCGGCTTCGACGCCTTGCGCGCCCTGCGCCTGGGCGCGAAAGAGCGCCATGCCATCGACATGGCCTGCCATTACGACACGGCGATTTCCACGGCATATCCGGACCTGATCGCCTCGCGTCGCAATTACGACGTGGCGTTCGGGCGCGGGGCCGACGGGGGCGCGCGCGCCGGCGTGCTGGAACAGTCGTGGCGCGCCGGCGGCGCCAGCATCGCCGAGCTTGCCGCCATGCAGGCGCTCGCACTGTCGCCCGCGCTGTGCGAGGTGCGCGCCGAGACGCGCGAGCGCTACGGCGCCGACGAGCCGGTGCCGATCGCCCAGCGGCTGGTGTTCCACGGGCACGACCGGGCGGTCGGCCCGATCAGCAAATCGGGAGGAATCGTGGAGGCGGACGATGGCGGCGCATAGCAAACCGTTTGCGCTGGAAGTGGACGACGTCTCGCTGGACGCGACCTTTCTTACCCCGGAGGACAAAGTGCCTGGCGTACTTTTCATCCACGGTTGGGGCGGCAGCCAGGAGTTCGACCTGTCGCGCGCCAAGGGCATCGCCGCGCTGGGCTGCGTCTGCTTGACGTTCGACCTGCGCGGCCATGCCGCCACCCTGCAACGGCAGCGCGAGGTGACGCGCGAAGACAATCTGCGCGACGTGGTGGCGGCCTATGACAGGCTGGCCGCCCATCCCTCCCTGGATTCCGGCTCGGTCGCGGTGGTGGGCAGCAGCTACGGCGGTTATCTGGCGGCCTTGCTGTGCACGCTGCGGCCGGTGCGCTGGCTGGCGCTGCACGTGCCGGCGCTGTACCGCGACGACGAGTGGCTGGTGCCCAAGAACCAGCTCAACCGCGACACGCTGCGCGCCTACCGCAGCGCCTATGTGCCGGCCGAGGAGAACCGCGCGCTGCAGGCGTGCACCGACTTCGCCGGCGACGTGCTGCTGGTGGAGGCCGAGCACGATATCTACATCCCGCATTCCACCATCATGAGCTACCGGGGGGCGTTTCGACGCTCGCATTCCCTGACGCACCGCATCATCGACGGCGCCGACCACGCCCTGACCGAGAAGCCGGCGCAGCGCGCCTACACCTCGATCCTGGTGAACTGGGTGACCGAAATGGTCATGGGCGCGCGCATGGGAGTCGGGCGGGCAGGGTTATGAGCGCGCGCGCAGGACAGGAAGAAGTCATGCCGAGCACCAGCATACCGGCGCGGCGTCCGCGCCCGAAGCGATCGCCGTCCAAGGAACAAGCCGAGCGCGGCGGCGCGCTGTTCCGGGCCTTCGACCGTTTCGCCGCGCGCGTGAAGCGATGGACTGCATCGCCGGTGACGTTCGGCCTGGCGCTGATGGCGGTGCTCGCCTGGGGGCTGACCGGCCCGGTGTTCGGTTACTCCGAAACCTGGCAACTGGTGATCAATACCGGCACCACCATCGTGACCTTTCTCATGGTGTTCCTGATCCAGCAAAGCCAGAACAAGGACAGCGAGGCGCTGCACCTGAAGCTCGATGAACTGCTGATCGCGCTCAAGGGCGCCGACGAAGGCCTGGTCGACGCCGAGAGCCTGGACGAGGACAAGCTGCTGGCGCTGGCGGCGGCCTGCACGGCGCGCGCCAGGAAGCAACACCGCCAGCGCGCACGCAGCCGGAGGCGGCAATGAACCATCCCAAACCCACCGTGCGCAAGGGACAGTATCCCGGTGCGCTGGCGCGCGAGGCGTTCCGTGAACGCTTCATGCAGCGCTTCTACGATCCAGCTTTCCAGGCCGAAAACGACGCTCTGGAGCGGCTGGAGACCATCGCCTGGCAGGCCTACGAGGCGGGCCGCAAGTCGCCCGTGACCGTCAAGGCCGGCCCCGAGTTCGCCGATCCCGATTACGAGCTGGCGGCCGAGTGGAAGCAGACGCGCGACCGGCTGGCCGTCGCCGAAAAAGTGCAGCGCGATCCGGGCACGCCCTCGCGCGTGCTGGTGATCGCCGGCGCGTCGCGCAACGACGGCACCTGTCCGGGCGAAGTCTCCAAGACCTGGCGGCTGGCGCGCATCGTGCTGGACGAGCTGCGCGTCGGCGGCGTGCAGACCGACATGCTGGACCTCAGCCGCCTGGCCTCCGAATACCAGTACCAGATCCATCCGTGCAAGGGCTGTGTTTCGACCGCCATGCCCTTGTGCCACTGGCCCTGCAGCTGTTATCCGAACCATGCGCTGGGGCAGGTCAACGACGCCATGGCCGGCATTTACGAGCAATGGGTCGCGGCCCACGCCGTGATCCTGGTGGCGCCCACCTACTGGTATCAATCGCCCTGCCCGCTGAAGCTGATGATAGACCGGCTAGTGTGCGCCGACGGCGGCAACCCCGATCCGACGCTGACCGGCGGCAAGGACCCGCTCAAGGCCAAGCAGGTTGAACTTGCCGGCTGGCCGTATCCCAAGCACCTGGCCGGCCGCGCCTATGGGCTGGTGGTGCATGGCGACGTGGCCGGCATCGAGGCGCAGCGGCGCGCGCTGAGCGACTGGCTGGACTGGATGGGCCTGATCGACGCCGGCGCGGCCTCGCGGCTGGACCGCTACATCGGCTATTACCGCCCCTATGCCACCAGCCACGACGAGCTGGACCGCGACACGGCCGTGCAGCAGGAGGTGCGCAACGTGGCGCGGGCCGTGCTCAATGTGCTGCCGCGGCTGCGGCGCGGCGAGATGGCCGGGCTGGACCGGGGGATCGAGCAGCCGCGGCCGAAGTGAGCGTCGGCGAGGGCCGGTCCCGGATCGACGGCCGGCACCTCCCAGTCCGGATTCCACGGGTTTTCCCTGATTTGCATACGTATGCAAGCGCTTGAAAGTGGCTGCACTTCATCGACTCACCTACGTTTGCAGGGCAGGAAAAACCATGATCCGGTATCTGAAGCGCGGCCGCACGGCCGCCGTTAAAACCGACCACGACGCCAAGGTGCGCGCCACCGTCGAAGACATCATCCGCGACATCGAGACGCGCGGCGACGCGGCGGTGCGCGACTACAGCCGCAAGTTCGACAACTGGGACCCGCAGGACTTCCGGCTGTCGCGCGCGGAGATCGAAGCCGCCCGCAAGCAGCTGTCGGCACGCGAGATCGAGGACATCGCGTTCGCGCAGAGCCAGGTGCGCAATTTCGCGCAGATCCAGCGCGATTCCATGCGCGAGGTCGAGGTGGAAACCTATCCCGGCGTGGTGCTGGGCCACCGCCACGTGCCCATGAACGCGGTGGGCTGCTATATCCCGGGCGGCAAGTATCCGCTGCTGGCCTCGGCGCACATGAGCGTGCTGACGGCCAAGGTGGCGGGCGTCAAGCGCATCGTGTCGACGGCGCCGCCTTATCAGGGCAAGCCGCATCCGGCCATCGTGACCGCGATGGACATGGCCGGCGCCGACGAGATCCTGGTGCTGGGCGGCGTGCAGGCGGTGGTGGCGATGGCCGTGGGCACGCCCAGCGTGGCGCCCGTGGACATGCTGGTGGGCCCGGGCAATATGTACGTGGCCGAAGCCAAGCGGCAACTGTACGGCCGGGTCGGCATCGACCTGTTCGCCGGTCCCACGGAAACCCTGGTGATCGCCGACGACAGCGTGGACGGCGAACTGTGCGCCGTCGATCTGCTGGGCCAGGCCGAGCACGGCCCGACCTCGCCCGCGGTGCTGCTGACCAATAGCGAACAGTTGGCGCGCGACACGCTGGCCGAGGTCGAGCGCCAGCTCGCCATCCTGCCGACCGCCGCCATCGCGGCCCAGGCCTGGGCCGATTGCGGCGAGGTCATCGTCTGCGACAGCCTGGAGGAAATGCTGCAGGTGGCCGACGAACTGGCGTTCGAGCACGTGCAGGTCATGACCCGCGATCCCGACTACTTTCTGAACAACATGACGAACTACGGCGCGCTGTTCCTGGGGCCGCGCACCAACGTCAGCTTCGGCGACAAGGTGATCGGCACCAACCACACGCTGCCGACCAACCGCAATGCGCGCTACACGGGCGGGCTGTGGGTGGGCAAGTTCCTCAAGACCTGCACCTACCAGCGCGTGCTGACCGACGCCGCCAGCGCGACCATGGGCGAATATTGCTCGCGCCTGTGCCACATGGAGAACTTCGCCGGCCACGGCGAGCAGGCCAATATCCGCGTGCGCCGCTACGGCGGCCGGCCCGAACTGCCCTGGTACCAGCCGGTGGAGGCCCGGTCATGATCGCGCTGCCCAAGGGACCGGATTTTCGGCTGGACGGGCGCCGCGCGCTGGTGACCGGCGGCTCCGGCGGCATCGGGCTGGCGGCGGCGACGGCGCTGGGCCGCGCCGGCGCGCACGTGACGCTGGCCGCGCGCCGCGCGCCCGAACTGGAACAGGCCTGCAAGGCCCTGCGGGCCGAGGGCGTGCAGTGCGCGGCGCTGGTGCTGGACGTGACGGACTCGGCCGCCGTCGACGCCGCGCTGGCGCAAGGCGCGCCCTTTGACATTCTGGTGAACAACGCCGGGATGAACCGCCCCAAGCCGCTGGTGGAGCAGTCCGACGAGGACATCGACGCGGTGATGGACCTGAACGTGAAGGCGGCTTTCTACGTCTGCCGCGCGGTCGCGCGCCGGCTGCTGCAGGCCGGGCAGGGCGGGTCCATCATCAACGTGTCGTCGCAGATGGGCCACGTGGGCGGCCTGCGCCGCACCCTGTACTGCGCCAGCAAGCATGCGCTCGAAGGCATGACCAAGGCGCTGGCCTGGGAGCTGGGCGCGGCCGGCATCCGCGTCAATACCGTGTGCCCCACCTTCATCGAAACGCCCATGACGGCCGGCATGCTGGCCGACCCGGAATTCCGCGCCTGGGTCTGTGCGCGCAACGCGCTGGGCCGGGTCGGGCAGGTCGAGGAGATCATGGGCGCCATCGTGTTCCTGGCCAGCGACGCCTCCAGCCTGGTGACCGGCAGCGCGCTGATGCTGGACGCGGGATGGACCGCCGCATGAGAACCACGCCGCGCGCCCAGGACGTGGCGGATCTGGCGGAGGTCTCGCAGTCCGCCGTCAGCCGCACCTTCACGCCCGGCGCCAGCGTGTCGGAGCAGACCCGGCGCAAGGTGCTGGCCGCGGCGCAGAAGCTGGGCTATCGGCCCAACGCGCTGGCCCGCAGCCTGATCACCCGCCGCAGCCGCATCGTGGCGCTGGTGATGAGCTATCTGGAAAACCAGTTCTATCCGCTGGTGATAGAGCGGCTGTCGCAGAAGCTGCAGAAAGAGGGCTACCACGTGCTGATGTTCATCGCCGAGGTGGACGAGGCGGCCGACGGCGTGCTGGCCGAGATCCTGCAATACCAGGTGGACGGCATCGTCATGGCCTCGGCCATGCTGTCGTCCAACGTGGCGCGCAGCTGCGCCGAAGTGGGCGTGCCGGTGGTGCAGTTCAACCGCGTGTCCATCCTGGGCGGGCTGGCGCGCCATGCCAGCAGCTCTGTCACTTCCGACAATTACGAGGGCGGCCGGCTGGTGGCGCAGTTGCTGGCGCAGCGCGGCTACCGGCGCTTCGGCTACCTGGCGGGCCTGGAGGATTCGTCCACCAGCATCGAGCGCGAACGCGGCTACCGCGACGCGCTGGACGAGCTGGGCCACGCGCTGCACAGCCGCGCGGTGGGCCATTACAACTTCGACCAGGCCCAGGAGGCGGTGCGGCGGATGTTCGAGCGCGATGCGCCGGATGCGCTGTTCGCCGGCAACGACCATATGGCGATCGCGGCGCTGGACGTGCTGCGCCTGGAGCTGGGCCTGCGCGTGCCGCAGGACGTGGCCGTGGTGGGCTTCGACGACGTGCCGCAGGCCGCCTGGGGCGCCTATCGCCTGACCACGGTGCGCCAGCAGGTCGAACCCATGGTCGAGGCCACCGTGAGCCTGCTGCGCGAACAGATGCATTCCGAACTGCGGCCGCGCGACATCGTCGTGCCCTGCACCCTGGTCGAGCGCGGCACCGTCCGCGCCGGCCCCTGAATTTCTTTCATACCGGCAACTCAGCAAGGCGGACGCAGATTCCGTCCAGACATCATCGACAGGAGACTTTCGAATGCGCAGCACCTTCATACGCACCCTGGCCGCCGCCGCGGCGTTCGGTTTGACGGCCACGCTGGCCCACGCCCAGCAGGCCGCGCCCGGCTGGCCGGCCAAGACCATCCGCTACATCGTGCCGTTCTCGCCGGGCGGGGTGTCCGACGGCGTGGCGCGCCTGATGGCCGAGCAGTTGTCGGCCCGCCTGGGCCAGCCCGTCGTGGTCGAGAACAAGCCGGGCGTCTCCGGCATCATCGGCACCCAGCAGGTGGCGCGCGCCGAGCCGGACGGCTATACGGTGGTCGGCGGCACCATCACCACGCACGCCGTCAACCCGTTCTTCATCAAGTCGCTGGGCTACGACCCGGTCAAGGATTTCACGCCGGTGGCGCTGGTGGGCATGGTCAGCAACGCCCTGGTGGTGCGCGCCGACAGCCCGTTCGACACGGTGCAGCAGGTGATAGACGCGGCGCGCGCGCAGCCGGACGGCCTGACCTACGGCACCGCCGGCGCGGGCACCTCGCAGCATCTGTCGGGCCAGCTGTTCCAGTCGATCTCCGGCACGCGGCTGCGCCAGATCGTCTACAAGGGCGGTTCGCAGTCCATGGTGGACCTGATCGGCGGACAGATCGACATGGTGTTCGAAACCGTGGCCGCGGCGCGCCCGATGATCGATTCGAGGCGGGTCAAGGTGCTGGGCGTGACGTCGGCCGCGCCGCTGGCCGACCTGCCGCAGGCCAGGCCGCTGGCCGAGCTGGGGCTGCCGGGGTTCCAGATGCAGTCGTGGCAGGGCATCTTCGCGCCGGCCGGCACGCCGGCGCCGGTGGTGGACCGGCTGGCGCGCGAGATCGCGGCCGTGGTCGAAACGCCGGAGGTCCGCGCCAAGCTGCTGATGCTGGGCGTGGCGCCGGACGGCCGCGGCTCGGCCGCGTTCGCGCAGTTCCAGCGCAGCGAAATCGAAAAATGGGGCAAAGTGATCAAGGACGCCGGCATCCAGGCCGATTGATTCCCCAACCGCATCCAGGAGACTGACATGAACGAACCCCGATACCCTCTGGATGGCCGCCTGCCGGCCATGCTGCGCAGCGGCAAGCCCTTGCGCGGCCTGTTCAACGGCCTGCCCAGCCCGGCCATCGTCGAAATGTGCGCGTATGCGGGATTCGATTTCATCATCCTGGACAACGAGCACGGCAGCGCCGATTTCGGGACCACCGAGCACATGCTGCGCGCGGCGCGGGCCGCCGGCATCGTGCCGGTGGTGCGCTGCTTCGAACACGACCTGCCGCGCGTGCTCGACATGGGCGCCAGCGCGGTGCAGGTGCCCATGGTGGAAAGCGCCGCGCAGGCGCGCCGCCTGGCGGACCTGATCCACTATCCGCCGCTGGGCCGGCGCGGCAGCGCCTTCAGCACGCGCGCGGCCGGCTACGGCGCGTTCGGCGGCGCCGGGCATACGCAGCGCAGCAACGAGGGCATAGCCTTCATCGCCATGATCGAAACTCCCGAGGCGATCGCCGCGGCGGCGGAGATCGCGGCGGTCGACGGCGTGGACGCTGTGTTCATCGGCCCCAACGACCTGGCGCACGCGATGGGCCACGGCAGCGACTGGAACGCCGAGCCGGTGCAGCGCGCCATCGAGCAGGGGCTGCGGGCCATCGCGGCGGCCGGCAAGTGCGCCGGCATCATCGCGCTGACGCCGGCCGACGAGGAAAAATACGGGGCGCTCGGCGCGCGCTATTTCGCCAATGTGTCGACCAGCATCATCACGCGCGCGCTGGCGCAGGCCGCCAGCGCCGGGCGCGACGCGGCGTTGCGGTATTGAAGCATTCCGAGTCGTATCGGCCGTCCTTGATGACGCGCAAATCCACGCGATAAAAACATTGTGAAATATTTCACAAAACTTAGACTGGGGTTTTCCCTTGGTTCAACCTTGGAACCCCATGACTGTTTTTCGCATCAATTTCGGCAATCTCTCCATCGGCGCCCGCCTGGCCCTGGGCTTTGGCGCGGTGCTCGCCCTGCTGCTGGCCCTGGCCGGCACGGCGCAGTACAAGCTCGCGCAGATCGAGCGCATCAATCAGGCGATCATCCAGCAGACCTGGGCGGGCGCCAGCGCGGTATCGGTCATCGACGTCACGACGCGCGCCAACGCGCGCGCCAATCTGGAATTGATCGTCGACGCCGATCCGGCCGCTTCTGAAAAGCGCTTTGTCCAGATCGACCAGAACCGCCGCACCATAGACCAGGCGCTGGCCGCGTTGCGGCCCTTGTACGCGTCGGCGCAGGACAGCGCGCGGCTGCGCGCGCTGGAAGAGGTGCGCGGGCGCTACGTGCGGTCGTTCCAGGCGGTGGGCGCGCAATTGAAGAATGGCGAGCGCGATGCGGCCCGGCAGCGGTTGCTGGAAGAAACGCTGCCCCTGCTCGACAGCCTGCAGAACCACATCGTCGAACTGTCGCGGCTGCAGGCCGCCGAGATGCGGCAGGCCGGCGAGGCCAGCCAGGAGATCACGCGGCAGGCGGAGCGGCTGAACCTGGCCCTGGCCGGCATCGCGCTGGCGCTGGGCGCGCTTTTCGCATGGCGGGTCGCGCGGTCCGTCACGCGGCCGCTGGCGCGCGCCGTCAAGGCGGCCGAGTCGGTGGCGGGCGGCGACCTGAGCCAGCGCATCGAAGCGGGCGCGGGCGACGAAACCGGACGCCTGCTGCACGCGCTGCAGGACATGCAGGACAGACTGGCCGGCGCCGTGCGCGCCATCCGCGGCGGGGCGGAAACCATCTCCAGCGCCTCGGGCCAGATCGCGGCGGGCAATGCCGACCTGTCCAGCCGCACCGAGGAGCAGGCGGCTTCGCTGGAAGAGACCGCCGCATCGATGGAGGAGCTGGCCTCGACCGTCAAGCAGAACGCCAACAACGCCAGCCAGGCCGACCGCCTCGCGGCCGGCGCCTGCGCCATTGCCGAGCGCGGCGGCAGCGCCGTGTCGGCGGTGGTCGGCACCATGCAAGAGATTTCCGCCAGTTCGCGCAAGATCTCCGAGATCGTGTCGGTGATCGACGCGATCGCGTTCCAGACCAACATCCTGGCGCTCAACGCCGCGGTCGAGGCCGCGCGCGCGGGCGAGCAGGGCAAGGGCTTCGCGGTGGTGGCGGGCGAGGTGCGTTCGCTGGCGCAGCGCAGCGCGCAGGCCGCGCGCGAAGTCAAGGCGCTGATCGAGGATTCCGCCGGCAAGGTCGCCGACGGCTCGCGCCAGGCGCAGGAGGCCGGCGCCACGATGCAGGAAGTGGTGGCTTCGGTGCAGCGCGTGACCGACATCATGGGAGAGATCGCGGCGGCTTCGCGCGAACAGGCCAGCGGCATCGAGCAGGTGAACCGCGCCGTCGCGCAGATGGACGAAGTCACGCAGCAGAACGCCGCGCTAGTCGAGCAGGCCGCGGCGGCGGCCGGGTCGATGCAGGACCAGGCGCGCGAACTGGTGGGCGCGGTGGGAGTGTTCCGGCTGACGGACGACGCCGGCCGCGGCCAGCAGGACGCGCCGGCGCGGCTGCGAGCCAGGTTGTTGCCGGCCTAGGCGGGCGGCCGCGGGCGCGCTAGAAACGCGGATTCTTGCCGAACGGGACCTCGTCGTCCGTCGGTTTTTCGAAGGTGGCGGTATCGCCGTTGAGGTCGGCGACGTGGATCTGCGCGAGCCGCGTCGCCTCTTCGATCGCGATCTGCGCGGACGGAAAGCGCTCGTCGATGGCGATCCGCTCTTCGGCGGCCGCGCCGGGCGGCGGAATCAGCATGTAGCCTATGCTCCAGGCGCCGTCCTGGTTGACCGGATGTTCGATCTGGAAATCCCACTTTGCTTGTTCCATGGTGCCTCCTGTCGACGTTTTTCATGCTACTGCGGTCGATGTGGCCCTTAAAAGCAGAAAGGCCGGCGCCACCGCGCCGGCCTTGCGCATGATCGCGCCGTGGTCTAGCCGCGTCTTGCGGTCAGCCACTGCTGCGAGGGCAGCGGCTCGGCGGCGATGCGGATTTCACCGATGCTGCCGAAAAAGCCGTCGCTGCGTTCGCCGTCCCAGGAGCCGGCGCCCACCACCCACGGCATGGCGGCCGACACCGGGGCCAGGCCGGTGGCGTTGCCGGAGTTGCGCAGCGCCGGCGCGCCTTCGATGTACATGATGCTTTCCTTCGCGGCCGGGTCGGCCACCACGGCGATGTGCACCCAGCTGTCGGCCATGATCTCGCCGGACCAGCTGGCCTGCGGGGCGCGCGCGCCCGCCTGCGGCGTGACCACTTCCCACTGGATTTCGCGCAGGCTGGAGACCGCGAACAGCAGCGGCGGCGATTCGCCGTCGCCGCCGGAGAAGCCCGGCACCGCGTCGCGCCGGCCGTCGCGGGTCATGATGTTCATCCATGCGTGCAGGTCGGAACGCCAGTTCTTGTCGATCTTCACGAACGCTTCGACCGTGTAGCCGGTGGCGGCGAAGTCCATGGCGTTGAGCGGCGCGGCGGCGTCGGTCAGGAAGTAGCTCAGGCGCTGGGCGTTCTTGTCGGTGTTGGCGAATTGCACCGAGCCGGGGGCGGCGGACAGGAAGTGCTTGTCGTCGCTCCAGCGCACGTCTTCGAGCTGCGCCGTGCGCACGCCGGGTTCGGCGTTCAGGGCCGCGCGCCGCAGCGGGTTCTGGCCGGCGCGGTCCTCGATGACCTGGCCGGCCGCCACGGCCTGTCCGGCCGCGCCGCCGGTGAAGCGCCAGTGCGCCACGGTGCTGGCCACCTTGGGATAGTCCTCGGGATCGGCCGGGGCGCGGGCGACCTCGACCTCGGGCTCGGTGTAGCCGGCCAGTATCATCGCGCTGGCGGCCTCCACCAGCGAGCCGCGCAGCTGCGCGCCGGGCTTGAACTGCTTGTTGAATCCGGAGAAGCGGGCGGCGAAGTCCATCTCGATGGTGAACTGCTCGTTGGCCGTCTTCAGCACGGCCTGGTCGAACTGCGTCAGGGTGTCGCGCGGCTTCTGCACCACCCACGGCGAGAACGACAGCACGTGGATCTGGTTGTGGGTCAGGTCGAATTCATACAGGCGCATCAGGCCGTTGCCGCCCTGGTAGGCCATCTGGTAGTCGACCACCATGATTTCGACCTTGTTGCCGAAATCGTTGACGCGGGTCTGGTGCGCCGCGCCGTGATGGTGGCCGTTGAGCGTCATGAAGATCTGGTCGTTGTCGCGGATCAGGCGCTCCCACAGCATGTTGCCGTAGGCCGTCTCCAGCGGGCTGACGCCGTCGCGGTCGATGTTCAGCAGCTGGTGGTTGACCAGGATGACGGGCAGGCCGGGATTTTCCTGGATGACGCGGCGCGCCCACGCGATGCCGTCGTCCGAGATGCGCCACGACAGCGACAGCACCATGAACTGCTGCCCCTCGGCTTCGAACACGTGGTATTCGTGGAAGCCGCTGGCGTCGCGGCCGCGGAAGGTGCTCATGCGCTTGGCGCGGGCGGGGTTGAACCATTGCAGATAGGGCTCGTCGGCCAGCACGCGCTGGGCGTCGGTGCCGCTGGCCTGGCTGGAGGCGTCCACGTATTCCAGCGAACGGAGCACGTCGTGGTTGCCGGCCAGCACCGAGTACGGAACCTTGGCCGTTTCCAGCACCCGCATGGCCTGGTCGGCCACTTTCCACTGGTCGGGCTTGCCGGCCTGGTCCACCACGTCGCCCAGATGGGTCACGAAGGGAATGTTCAGCGCCGCCGCGTTGGCGGCGATCCAGTAGGTCTGCGCCATGTAGGGTTCGCTGCCGAACTTGCGGCTGTACTGGCTGCTTTCCGCCAGCGTGGCGTAGCGGGCGTAGAACTGGGTGTCGGGCAGCACCGCCAGCGCGAAGCGCGAACCCTGGGTGGCGTCGGGGCCGGGTTCGGGCTGGGGCTGCGGCGTTTCGCCGCCGCTCTCGCCGCCGCCGGCGGCGGGATCGTCATCGTCGTCGTCGCCGCCGCAAGCGGTCAGCAGCCCCGCGCCGGGGATCAGCGCCGCGGCCAGGCCGCCGCGGAGGAAGTTGCGGCGCGTGGGCGCCGGCAGGCCGGTTTCTTCATCGAAGGTGGACATCGCAAATCCTGAGTGCACGTGAAAGGCCGCATTTATATTCGTGCGGAGTGACGCGCCAATGACAGGATTTGTCCTAGATAACGATGAGGCTCCGGCTTCAGCCCAGGTGCTCGACGTTGCCGCAGACCGATATGCTCTGGCCGCTGATCATCGCGCCTTCGTCCGAGCACAGGAAGGCTACCTGGTTCGCGATGTCCTCGGGACGGGTCATGCGCCGCAGCGATACGCCGGACAGCAGCTGCGCGCGCATCTCGTCGTTGCTGACGCCGCCGGCGGCGGCGCGCGCGGCGATGATGCGTTCGACCCGTTCGCCCGCCACCACGCCGGGCAGCACCGAATTGACGCGGATGTTGGACGGGCCGAGCTCCATGGCCCAGGTCTGGGTCAGGCCGGCCAGCCCGAACTTGCTGGCGCTGTAGGGCGTGCGCAGCGAAAATCCAAGACGGCCGGCCACCGAAGAGATGTTGACGATGGAACCGCCGCCGGCCGCGCGCAGCATCGGCACCGCGCTGCGCGCGCACAGGAAGGTGCCGGTCAGATTCACGTCCAGCGTGTTGCGCCAGGCCTCCAGCGTGGTGTCTTCGAGCCGGCTGGTGGGGCCGGAGACGCCGGCGTTGTTGACCAGCACGTCGAGCCCGTCCCACTTGTCCTTCAGCACGCCGAACAGGGCCTGGACCTGCGCTTCGGAAGACACGTCCGTCACGCTCATGCCCAGCCCAGGATGGCCGTCGGCGGCGGCGCGGCAGGCGGCCTCGTCCACGTCGCAGGCGTGCACCTCGGCGCCGGCCTGCAGGAACCGGCGCGCGATCGCCAGCCCGATGCCGTTCGCGCCCGCGGTGACCAGGACGCGCTTGCCCTTGAGCGATGCATTCATGGTGGGGGTCTCCGTCATGCCGCGAACTCGGGCCGCACGCCGCCGGCGCGCGGCAGTCCCATGATCTCCCGCGCTTCGGCGGGCGTGGCCGGCTCCATGTCGAGTTCGCGGATGATGCGCACGATTCTCTCGGTCAGCTGTACGTTGGTGGCCAGCTCGCCGTGGCGGTAGTACAGGTTGTCTTCCAGCCCGACCCGCGCATGGCCGCCCAGCAGCAGCGCGCTGATGTTGGCCTCCAGCTGCGAGGGGCCGATGCCGCTGACGCAGAACACGCTGTTTTTGGGCAGCAGGTCCACCATCATCTGCAGGTGGCGCGGCGAGAACGGCATGGCGTTCTGGAAGTTGCGGTGCACGTTCATGACCAGATTGATGAAAGGCGGGCCGTCGTCCAGGCCTTCGCCGATCAGCGTGGCGGCGTCCTGGATGATGTGCGTGGGGCTGAAGACCTCCCATTCCGGCTTGATGCCGCGCGCCTTCATGCCGGCGGCCAGTTCGCGCGCACGGCTCAGCGGCGTGTTCATCAGGTACTCGCGGCCGTCGAAGGCCAGGTTCAGCGTGGTGGCGTCCAGCGTGCACATTTCCGCGCCCGCGTCCATGCCCTTGAGCCGCTCCTCCCAGAGGATCTCCCAGGTGCCGGGCGTGGTCTCCCTGACCATGTCGCCGTGCACGCCGCCGCCGGTGGAGTTGTTCAGCACGATATCGCAGCGGTCGCGGATGAGCCGGTTCATCTCGCGGTAGATCGAGGCGTCGCAGGTGGCCTGGTCGTCGGGCCGGCGGGCGTGCAGGGCCGCCACGCTGGCGCCGGCGTTGTAGCAGCGGTAGACGTCCTCGGCGATTTCGCGGGGCTGGGTGGGAAGATGGGGATTCTGGCTCTTGAACGCCATGCCGCCGGTCGGGGCGATGGTCACGATCACTTTGCGTTTTGCCATGGCGTGCTCGCTATTTCCACAGGGCGCAGCGGCTTTCCGACTGCTTGGTGAAGGCTTCGTTGCCGTCGATGGTGCGTACGACCTTGAAATAGTCCCAGGGTTCCTTGGACTGTTCCGGCGTCTTGACCTGCAACAGATACATGTCGTGCACGACACGGCCGTCGGGCCGCACCACGCCGTTTTTGATGTACATGTCGTTCAGCTTGTTCGCGCGCAGGTGGGCAAGCACCTTGTCCGCGTCGTCGGTGCCGGTGGCCTTGACCGCGCGCAGGTACTGCAGCGCGGCCGAGTAGTCGGCCGCCTGCAGCGAGGAGGGCATGGCCTGCTGGCGCTTGTAGAACTCCCGGCCCCAGGCGCGGGCGTCGTCCGAGGCGTTCCAGTACCAGCTGTCGGTCAGGTACATGCCCTGGGCGGTGGGCAGGCCCATGGCGTGGACGTCGTTGATGAACATCATCATGCCGGCGAGTTTCATCGTCTGGGTGACGCCGAATTCGTTGGCCGCCTTGATCGCGTTGATGGTGTCGGCGCCGGCGTTGGCCAGGGCCAGGATTTCGGCCTTGCTGCTTTGCGCCTGCAGCAGGAACGAGGAGAAGTCGGCCGACGACAGCGGATGCTTGACCGCGCCCAGCACGGTGCCGCCGCCGGCCTCGATCACGGTGGTGGTATCGGCCTGCAGCGCGTGGCCGAAGGCGTAGTCCGCAGTCAGGAAGTACCAGGACTTGCCGCCGGCCTTGACCACCGCGCCGCCGGTGCCGCGCGCCTGGGCGACGGTGTCGTAGGCGTAGTTCAGGGTGTAGGGCGTGCACTGCTCGTTGGTCAGCGCGGGCGAGCCCGCTCCCACCACGATGATAGGCTTTTTCTTGTCGGCGGCGACCTTGGACATGGCCAGCGCCGTGCTGGAATTCGTGCCGCCTATCAGCATGTCCAGGCCGCGCTGGTCGAACCATTCGCGCGCCTTGGCCGAGGCGATGTCGGGCTTGTTCTGGTGGTCGGCCACCAGCAGCTCTATTTTCTTGCCGTCGATCGCGCCGCCCATTTCCTCTATGGCCATCCTGATGGCCTGGGCGCCGCCGGGGCCGTCCGGGCCCGAATACACGCCGGAAAGATCGGTGATGAAGCCGATGCGGATGACGTCATCCGAGAACTGCGCCTGCGCGCCGCCGGGCGCGGCCAGCAGGAGGGCGCCGCAGGCGGCTGCGGCGGACATCGCGTGCGACATTGACAACATTCATGTCTCCTCTTATGTTTTTTGGCCGATGAGCATTCTTATTCTGTGGTCGGACCCGCCGCGCGGACAGTCACCATGGTGACAAAGAAGCCTAGGGTTTACCTGGGCGGGCGCCACAGCCTGATGAGGAAACAATGGGCATGGCGTCTGCGGACAAGAGGGACCAGCCGTTGCGCAACGGGCCACGTCAGGCGCAGGCGGCGGTGGACAGGATGCTGGAGGTGGTGCCCTGGTATAACGGCCTGCCGCCGGCCGAGCGCCAGGAGATCCGCGCCGCGCTGCGCGTGGTGTCGCTAAGGAAGGGCGAATACCTGTTTCGCGCGGGTTCGCGCTCGCCGGGCTGGTACGGTGTGGTGGACGGCCTGGTGAAGTGGTCGTCCAGCGGCGCGCAGGGAAAGACGCTGTCGCTGGCTGGCTTCAGCACCGGAAGCTGGTTCGGCGAGGCCACCATGATCCGCGGCGCGCGCTTCGAGTACGAAGTGATGGCCTTGCGGCCGAGCCGCGTGGTGGTGCTGCCGCGCGACCTGTGCGAACGGCTGTGGAAGCAGAACATCGCGTTCACCCAGGCGCTGATGCTGCATCTGGCGCAGCGCGTGGACTGGCTGATGGCCAGCTATTGCGGCAATGTGCTGCTGGACGTGGACACGATGGTGGCGCGCGCGGTGGCGGCGCAGCTCGCGGCGGAATCGCACTCCGACACCGGCGGGCGCCTGAAGATCTCGCAGGAAGAAATCGCCAGCCTGTGCGGCGTGTCGCGCCAGCGCTGCAACGCCGCCCTGACGCGCCTGGCGCGCGCCGGCGTGCTGCAGACGCGTTACGGCGGGCTGACCATCCTGGACCGCGACGCGCTGCATCATTACGCGCAGATCGGACGCGCAGACGGGCCGGAAAATCTGCCGTAACCTGTTCACATGACCGATTCAGATGCTACGCGGGCGGTTTCGCCGTCCAATCGCTACGACAAGATGGAGTGGGCGGGCGCCTTCGGCGACCTGGGCACCCTGATTCCGTTCATCGCGGCCTATATCGGCGTGCTGGGCATGGACCCGTTCGGCATTCTGTTCGCCTTCGGGGTGTCGATGCTGGTTTGCGGCCTGTATTACCGCACGCCCATTCCGGTGCAGCCCATGAAGGCCATCGGCGCCGCGGCCTCGATTCAGGCGGTGCAGACGGCGGTGGTCACGCCGGGCGCGGTGCAGGTGGCCGCGCTGGTGACCGGGCTGGTGTGGCTGGCGCTGGCGCTCAGCGGCGTCATGCGCCACGTGGCGCGCTGGGTGCCGGCCACGGTGGTCTACGCGATCCTGATGGGGCTGGGCGTGGGCTTCATGCTGCAGGGCGTGAAGATGATGCACGGCGACCTGCTGGTGGCCCTGGCCGCGGGGGCGATGGCGCTGGCGCTGCTGCGCAGCCGGCGCATGCCCGCCATGTTCTGTCTGCTGCTGTTCGGCGCGGCGCTGGGGCTGTGGCGCCAGCCCGAGCTGCTGGACCGCCTGCTGGCGACGCCGCCGGCCCTGCGCCTGCCGCAATGGACGCTGTCGGAGGTGGGCTGGGATCAGGTGTTCGTGGCCATCGTGCTGCTGGTCCTGCCGCAGATTCCGCTGACGCTGGGCAACGCCATCCTGGCCATCAGCCACGAGAACAACCGGCTTTTTCCCGAACGCCCGGTGTCCGAGGGCACGATGGCTTTTTCCACGGGGCTGATGAACTTGTTTTCCGGCCTGAGCGGCGGCGTGCCGATGTGCCACGGCGCCGGCGGCATGGCCGGCCACGTCGCGTTCGGCGCGCGCACCGGCGGCTCGGTGGTGATACTGGGCGGGCTGCTGCTGGCGCTGGCGCTGTTTTTCAGCGGCGCGGTGGCGACCCTGTTCGAGCTGTTTCCGCCGGCGGTGCTTGGGGTGCTGCTGTTCATCACCGGCCTGCAGCTGGCGGTGGGCAACGGCGCGCTGCCCGAGGCGCGCGAGGAACGCGCCGTGGTGCTGGCCGGCGCCGCCGTCTGCATCTGGAACGTGGCCGCCGGCTTCCTGCTGGGCTGTGCGCTGCACTACGCGGTGCGGCGCGGCTGGCTGCGCCTGTAGACGGACGCCAGCCGCTATACTGGCGCCATGACCGCAAGGCCGCTCGCTCAGCGGCCGGAACTCGTGAGTACGATGATAAATAAAAGCCAAATCACTGGGTTGATCCTGGCCGGCGGACGAGGCAGCCGCATGGGAGGCGTGGACAAGGGCTTGCAGAATTTCCAGGGCATCCCCCTGGCCATGCACGCCCTGCTGCGCCTGGGGCCGCAGGTCGGCGAGATCATGATCAACGCGAACCGCAACCTGGCGGCCTACGAATCGCTGGGCGCGCCGGTATGGCCCGACGCCAGCGCCGATTTCGCCGGGCCGCTGGCGGGCTTCGCCGCCGGGCTGGAGCGCTGCGAAACCGAATACCTGGTCACCGTGCCCTGCGATTCGCCGCTGTTTCCGCCGGACATGGTGGAGCGGCTGGCGGCCGGGCTCGAGCACGCCGGGGCCGACATCGCCATGGTGGCCACGCGCGAGGGCGGAGCGGTCCGCGCGCAGCCGGTGTTCTGCCTGCTCAAGACCTCGCTGCTGGGCAGCCTGCTGGCGTTTCTCGATAGCGGCCAGCGCAAGATCGACGTCTGGACCGCCAGCCATGTCTGTGTCGAGGTGCTGTTCGAGGACGCGCATGCGTTCGCCGGCGCCAACACCCTAACCGAACTGCAGCAGCTTCAATCATGAGCACCGATCGTCCCGCGACCCTCGCGGCCATCGCTTCCTGTGTCGATGGCTATGACCCGAACGCCCTGCCCATCGGGCAGGCGCGCGAATTCATCGACCGGCTGGTGCCGCGCCTGAGCGCCACCGAGGTGCTGCCGCTGCGCGCCGCGCTGGGCCGCACACTGGCCGCCGACATCATCTCCGACATCGACGTGCCGGCGCACGACAACTCCGCCATGGACGGTTACGCGCTGCGCGGCGCCGACCTGCGCGCCGACGGCGACACCGTGCTGCGCATCGCCGGCAGCGGACGCGCGGGCGAGAATTTCACGGGCCAGGCCGGGCCGGGCGAATGCGTGCGCATCATGACCGGCGCGGTGATGCCCGCCGGGCTGGACACCGTGGTGCCGCAGGAATTCGTGCAGGTGCAAGACGGCGCCATCGTCGTGCCCGCGGGCATGCTGCGCGCCGGCGACAACCGCCGCCTGGCCGGCGAGGACCTGGCGCGCGGCGAGCCGGCGCTGGCGGCAGGGCGCATATTGCGGCCCGCCGACATCGGCATGCTGGCCTCGCTGGGCCGCGGCGAGGTGGCCGTGCGCCGCCGCGTGCGCGTGGCGTTCTTTTCCACGGGCAGCGAACTGCGCTCCGTCGGCCAGCCGCTGGACGAAGGCTGCGTCTACGACAGCAACCGCTACACGCTGTGGTGCATGCTGCAGCGCCTGGGCGTGGAAGTGCTGGACATGGGCGTGGTGCGCGACGACGAGGCCTCGCTCGAAGCCGCCTTCGCCGCCGCGGCCGCCAACGCGGACGTGGTCATCACGTCCGGCGGCGTGAGCGTGGGCGAGGCCGACTACACCAAGAAAGTCATGGCGCGCCTGGGCGACGTGCTGTTCTGGCGCATCGCCATGCGACCGGGGCGGCCGCTGGCCATCGGCCGCATCGGGCAGGCGATCCTGTTCGGCCTGCCGGGCAATCCGGTGGCCGTGATGGTCACTTTCTACGCCCTGGTGCGCGACGCGATCCTGGCCATGGGCGGGGCCGCGCCGCAGGCCCTGCCGCTGCTGCGCTGCGTGACGCCCAAGGCCATCCGCAAAAAGCCCGGCCGCACCGAATACCAGCGCGCCATCGTCACGCGCGCCGAGGACGGCGGCTGGCAGGCGCACATCACCGGTTCGCAGGGCTCGGGCATTCTGCGCAGCATGAGCCAGGCCAACGGCCTGCTGGTGCTGGGGCACGAGCAGGGCGACATCGCCGCGGGCGCCTACGTGGACGTGCTGCCTTTCGACGGCTTGATCTGAGGCGCCGCATGACCCGAGTGATAGGTTTCGCCGGATGGAGCGGCGCGGGCAAGACCCAGCTGCTCACGCGCCTGATTCCCGTGCTGAAGGCGCGCGGCCTGAGCGTATCCACGCTCAAGCATGCCCATCACGCCTTCGATATCGACCACCCGGGCAAGGACTCCTACCAGCATCGCGAGGCGGGCGCCTGCGAGGTGCTGGTGGCGTCTTCGACGCGCTGGGCGCTGATGCACGAATTGCGCGGAGCGCCCGAGCCGGGGCTGGGCGAGCTGCTGGGCCATATGCGCGCGGTGGACCTGGTGCTGGTCGAGGGCTTCAAGCGCAGCCCGCACCTGAAGATCGAAGTGCACCGGGCCGCCAACGCCAAGCCCTGGCTGTATCTGGACGACCCCAGCATCGGCGCCATCGCCAGCGATGCGCCGCCGCCTGCCGAAACCGGCTTGCCCTGGGTCGGCCTGGACGACTACGAAGCCGTGGCCGACCTGGTCCAGGCGCATGCCTGGCCCCTGGAAAAGGTGCTGGCGGCCACCGCCGGCGCCTATTGATTCGCGTTGGGGAAGAACAGCTGCTGGCCGTTGATCTTGTAGCTGGCGATGGTGTCCTGGCCGGCCTTGGAGGTGACCCAGTCGGCGAACTTCTGGGCCGCCGCCGCCTTCACGTGCGCATGCCTGGCCGGGTTCACCACCATCACGCCGTACTGGTTGAAGAGCCGTTTGTCGCCCTCGACCAGCACCTTGAGGTCGCCGGGGTTCTTGAAGCTGAGCCAGGTGCCGCGGTCGGACAGCACATAGGCGTTCATCGACGAGGCCATGTTCAGGGCCGGGCCCATGCCGCAGCCGCATTCCTTGTAGCCGCCGCCCTTGTCGTCCAGGCCGGCCTGTTTCCAGTAGCGCAGTTCGGCCGCGTGCGTGCCGCTCTTGTCGCCGCGTGAGATGAAGGGCGCGTTGGCGGTCGCCAGCTTGCCGAGCGCGGCGACGATGTCCTTGCCCCTGGCGCCCGCCGGGTCCGGCGCGGGGCCGATCAGCACGAAGTCGTTGTACATCACCGGATAGCGCTTGACCGCGTAGCCGTCGGCCACGAATTTCTCTTCGGCCGCCTGGTCGTGCACGAACACCACGTCGGCGTCGCCGCGGCGCGCGGTGTCCAGGGCCTGGCCGGTGCCTTGCGCCACCACCTTGACGTCGATGCCGCTGGCCTTTTTGAACGCCGGCAGCAGCTGCCCGAACAGGCCCGACTGTTCGGTCGAGGTGGTCGAGGCCATGGTGATGGTCTCGGCCCGCACGGGAAGCACCGCGAGCGCGGCCGCCAGGCCGGTGAGGGCGACGCCGCAGCGCAAGGGTGTGAGCGGATTCATAGGATGCGTTCTCCTTTGAGGAACAGGCTTGCGGTTTCGGGCAGGGGGCCGTTGAAGAAATCGTGCACGGGCAGATCGACGAGCACCCGGCCGTGGTCCAGGTAGATGACGCGGTCGGCCAGGCGCTGCACCTGGCCCAGGTTGTGGCTGGCGAAGATCATGGTGGCTGCTTTTCCGGTGGCCGATTCGCCGGCGCTGAACCGCTGCATCAGGTTCTCGACCTCGCGCTTGGAGTGCGGGTCCAGGCTGGCGGTGGGTTCGTCCAGCAGCAGGGCTTCGGGGGCTTGTGCCCAGGCGCGCGCCAGCGCCAGGCGCTGCTTCTGCCCGCCGGACAGGCTGCGCGCGTTTCGCTCGGCCAGCTCGCTCATCTCGACCTGGCGCAGCGCCTGGGCGGCGCGCTCGCGCGCCTGGCCCCAGCGCGTACCGCGCAGCCACAGCCCGAGCGCGACGTTGTTCAGGGCCGAGGCGCGCAGCATGTAGGGGTGCTGGAACAGCATGGCCTGGCGCGTCGTGGGCAGGCAGCGCGCGCTTCCGGCGCTGGGGCGGGCCAGGCCGTGCAGCACGCGCAGCAGCGTGCTCTTGCCGCTGCCGTTGGCTCCGACCAGCGCCACGCGTTCGCCGGCGGCGATGCTCAGGCGCACGCCGCGCAGGGCCTGCACGGCGCCGTAGCGCAGGTCCACGCCGTCCAGGTCGAACAGCGCGTTCATAGCGCCTCGCGCGCCAGCGCGGCGGCGACGCCGGCGTCGCGCTGCTCGTGCCAGCGCCGCGCCATGGCGCCCAGGACGTTGAGCGCGAGCACCACGGCCAGCAGCACCAGGCCCAGCGCCATCGCCATCGGCAGGTCGCCCTTGCTGGTTTCCAGCGCGATGGCGGTGGTCATGACGCGGGTATAGCCGTCGATATTGCCGCCCACCACCATGACCGCGCCGACCTCGGAGATCGCGCGCCCGAAGGCCGCGATCACGATGGTGACCAGGGCGAAGCGTTCGTCCCACAGCAGCAGCAGGCCGCGCAGCAGCGGCGGCGCGCCCAGCGAACGCAGCTGTTCGCCGTGGTCGGCTTCGGCGTCGCCCACGGTCTGGCGCACCAGCGCGGTGACGAAGGGCAGCACGAGTATGGTCTGGGCCAGCACCATGGCCTTGAAGGAAAACAGCCAGCCCAGGAAACCCAGCGGGCCGGAGTGCGACAGCAGCAGGTAGACGATCAGGCCGACCACCACCGAGGGCAGGGCCAGCGAGGTGTTGAGCAGGGTCAGCACGGCCGGCTTGGCGCGGAAGTTCACCACGCTCAGCCACGCGCCGGCGGCCATGCCCAGCGTACAGGCCAGGATACAGGCCGTCACGCTGACGGCGAGCGAGCGCCCGACGATGGCCAGCAGCGTAGCGTCGAGCGAAACGATGAGCCGCAGCGCAGTCTGCACGCTCTCCGTAAGAGTATTCATGCGTGTTGTCCCTGTCTCCCCGGACGAGGGTATCGCATGCCTAGGCGGCGAGCCATATGAAGGGAATTGCATAGCGCCGCACGCGGCTTTGCGCTACGCTTTCCTGCAACCCGTTCCCGGGTTTTCGAGGTAGTTTTAAGGCATACTACGCCGCCGTGCACAGCATAGAACTCACCTATCTGCTGGGCGCCCAAGGCGCGCAACCAGCCCAGATCCGCAACGCCCTCATGGACCTGTTGTTCGCGGTGCGCGAGCACGGGTCGATCTCGGCCGCGGCCAAGGCCCTGGGCCTGTCGTACCGTCACGTCTGGGGCGAACTGAAGCGCTGGGAGCAGACGCTGGGCCGCACCCTCATCGTCTGGGACAAGGGCCAGCCCGCGCGCCTGAACGAATTCGGCGAAAAGCTGCTATGGGCCGAGCGCCAGGCGCAGGCCAGGCTGGCGCCGCAGATCAGCGCGCTGCGCGCCGAGCTGGAGCGCACCTTCGCGGTGGCCTTCGACAACGCCGCCCACGTGGTGCCGCTGTACGCCAGCCACGACGACGCGCTGGCGGCGCTGCAGGAATACGCGGTCGCGTCGGCCAAGCTGCACCTGGACGTGCGCTACGCCGGCAGCCTGGACGCGATCAGCGCGCTCAACGAGGGGCGCTGCGTGATGGCCGGCTTCCATGCCCGCCAGCAGCCGCCGCCCGGCTCGCGCAGCGAGCGGGCCTACAAGCCGCTGCTGCGGCCGGGGCTGCACAAGATCATCGGTTTCGCCCAGCGCGACCAGGGCCTGATGGTGCCGCGCGGCAATCCGCGCCGGCTGCGCGGCGTCGCGGACCTGGCGCAGCCGGGCCTGCGCTACGTGAACCGGGCGCTGGGCACGGGCACCCGGGTGCTGTTCGACGAGCTGCTCGAAGAGGCCGGAATAGACCCCCGCGCCGTCGACGGCTACCAGCGCACCGAGCCTTCGCACAAGGCGGTGGCGCATGCGGTGGCCTCGGGCAGCGCCGACGCCGGCCTGGGCATCGCCTCGGCCGCCGTGCGCGAACGGCTGGATTTCGTGCCGCTGGTGCGGGAGAACTATTTCCTGGTGTGCCTGAAGTCCACGCTGGAGCAGCCGTCCACGCTGGCCTTGATGGAAATCCTGCGCAGCGCGCAGTGGCAGGCGCTGCTGGCGGGAATGCCGGGGTATACGCCTACGGATAGCGGGCAGGTGTTGTCGCTGCGGCGGAGCCTGCCTTGGTGGGATTTCGGGGGGAAGCCGAAGCGGCGGTGATTTGGTGGGGGGGTGTGATGGGTTTCGCGCGCTCGAGATTCGGGTTCTTGCACAAGAGATTTCGCGCTGCACCCATCCTACGGCCATCGACTCGTAGGATGGGTGCAGCGCGAGATGAGCGCGCGAAACCCATCATACAACCCCGACCCGCTCCCCCGCCAATTCCGGCTGCAACCGCAGCCGCTCCGGGGCCGTATAGCAGATGAAGCGCTTGTTGATCGCCCGTCCGATCGCGCACAGCCCCAGCTGCTGGGCGATTTCATAACCCATCTGGGTGATGCCGCTGCGCGAGACCACGATGGGCACGCCCATCTGCGCGGACTTCATCACCATTTCGCTCGTCAGCCGCCCGGTGGTGTAGAACACCTTGTCGGCGCCGTCCTGGCCCTGCGCGCCCTGCAGCCACATCCAGCCGGCGATGGTGTCGATGGCGTTGTGGCGGCCGACGTCCTCGACGAACATCAGCATGTCGGCGCCGCGAAACAGCGCGCAGCCATGCACCGAGCCGGCCGATTTGTAGGTGGTCTCCTGCAGCCGGATGGCGTTGAGCAGGCCGTAGAGCTCGTCCTGGCCCAGGCGCGCCTCGGGCGCCAGGCGGATGCTGTCGATCTCTTCCATCAGGTCGCCGAACACGCTGCCCTGGCCGCAGCCGGTGGTGACCACGCGCTTTTTGGTGCGGGCCTCGATGTCGGCGATGCCGTTGCGGGTTTCGACGGCGGCCGCGTTGACCTCCCAGTCCACGGTCACGCTGACGACTTCGTCCAGCCCGCGCACCAGGCGCTGGTTGCGCAGGTAGCCCAGCACCAGCAGCTCGGGCAGGGCGCCCAGCGTCATCAGGGTGACGATTTCGCGGCGGTCCACGTAGACGGTCAGCGGCCGTTCGGCCGGGATCGACAGCGCCTCGCGCCGGCCGTGTTCATCTATCGCCCACACCTCGCGGGTCAGCGGGGCGCGGGCGGCGGTCATGCGGGGCAACGGCGCGGTCATCGGTACGGAATCAAGGCTTGGGCTTGCTGTCGGCGGCGGGCGTGGCGGTGCTGGGCGGCTGGGTGGCCGTGCCGGCGGGCGAATGCGCGCCGGAGGTCTCGCGCGGTTTTTCCTCGGGGCGCACGTAGGCGAAAGGCCCCGGGTCCTGGCAGCCGGCGGTGGCCACGGGCGGACGCGGAGTCTTGCCGGCGGCCTTGGCCTGCGCGTAATACGCGGCGGCCACGCGGTCCTGCGCCTGGCAAAGCCGGTAGGCGTCCATCTTGGCCGACCAGGCGGCCTTGGCAGCGGTCTCGTAGGCGCGGGCCTTGGCCTCGGCGCTGGGCGGAGGCAGCTTGGCGTAGGCCGCCGGCACGGCGGCCAGCGCGATCAGTATTGCAGCGAGCTTTTTCATGCGGGCTCCTGGTGGCGGGCCGTCAGACGCCGGCCGGGCGGGTGGGGCGCGTCTTGGCGCCTTTGTCCGGCGTGCGCTGCGCGGGGATCTTGCCGGCCTCGATGTCGTCGTACCAGAGCTGATGGTGCTCGCGCGCCCAGGTTTCGTCGACGTAGCCGGTCTTCATGGCCTTGAACGCGCCCTGCATGCCTATGGTGCCGAGGTAGATATGGCCCATGATCATGCAGGTCATGAGGACGACGGACACCGCATGGACCATGTGGGCGATCTGCATGTTGCCGCGCGAATAGTCCAGGTCGGGCACCACCTTGTCCAGGAACAGGCCCGACACCACCGCGATCAGACCCAGGAACAGCATGCCGCCCCAGAACATGATCTTCTCGCCGGCGTTGAAGCGGTGCGAAGGCACGTGCGTGGCGCGCAGCAGGCCGCCGCCCTTCTTGAGCCAGATTAGGTCGTAGCGGCGCGGGATGTTGTCCTTGATGAAGGTCAGCAGCACCACCACCAGCGACACCGCGAACACCGGCCCGACGAAGTTGTGGACGGTCTTCAGCACCCAGGTCATCCAGCCGTACAGCGCGCTGCCCATGATGGGCAGCAGGAAGAACTTGCCGAAGGCCATCACGATGCCGGACAGCGCCAGTATCACGAAGGCGGTGGCGTTGACCCAGTGCGCGGCGCGCTCGAAATACGTGAAGCGTTCGATGCGCCGGCCGGTGGGGGCCTCGTGCACCTTGATGCTGCCCTTGGCCAGGTAGAACAGCACGATGGCGACCAGCATGATGAGCAGCAGGCCGCCGCCGTACGGAATGATCCAGTTGTTGCGCACCTGGCGCCAGGCCTCGCCGGCGGTGGTGTAGTCCGAACCGGGGTACTGCACGAAGCGCTGGATCAGCACGCCGGCCTCGGGCGCCTGGCTGCGCGGCAGGCTGGAATAGCCGGGTTCGCCGGAATTGACCTGGCGCCACATCGGCGCGTTGTTGCCCGGCTGCACCTTGGCGCGTTCGGCGTTGGTCTGCTCGGCATAGCCCGGCAACTCGTTGGCGTCGGGCTTGACCTCGAAGATGTTGGCGCTCTGGATGTTGCCCAGGCCGCCGCCGGCGGGTGCCGCATTCTGGGCGGCCGCCGGCGCCAGTGCCGCCAGGCCTATCACCAGTGCCGCAAGTAGGGACCGTATCATGGCAAGCTCCCGATCAATGCACGCGCGGGTATTCGTTCTGGCCACGCTGCGTGCGGGTCTTCAGCTCTTGCTGCCAACTGTTCTTGTCGCCGGGCTTCCAGCCGGAAGCCACGAAATTGCTGCCCGTGCCGTCGTAGTAGGGCTTGCCGGCGTTATTGTTCTTGCCGGTCATCAGCGCCTGCGACGGCTCGCTACAGGCCGCGAGCAGCGCGACGGCGGCCAGCAGGGATATGCGCGCAATCATCATGGCTTGGCCTTTGCAGGTTGCTGCTGCTGTTGCTGCGACGGCTGGCCGGCCTGCTGCGAGCCGTAGGCGGTGCCCCAGCCCCAGACTTCGGCGCCCTTGCCGCGCTGCACCACGCGGTTGCGGAAGATGTCGGCCACCACGTCGCCGTCGCCGGCCAGCAGCGCCTTGGTCGAGCACATTTCGGCGCAGGCCGGCAGCTTGCCTTCGGCCAGGCGGTTGCGCCCGTACTTCTCGAACTCGGCCGCGCTGCCGTGTTCTTCCGGGCCGCCGGCGCAGAAGGTGCACTTGTCCATCTTGCCGCGCACGCCGAAATTGCCCTCGGAAGGGAACTGCGGCGCGCCGAAAGGACAGGCGTAGGAGCAGTAGCCGCAGCCGATACAGGTGTCCTTGTTGTGCAGCACCACGCCTTCGTCGGTGCGGTAGAAGCAGTTCACCGGGCACACCGCCATACAGGGCGCGTCGCTGCAGTGCATGCAGGCCACCGAGATCGACTTCTCGCCGGGCACGCCGTCGTTGAGCGTGACCACGCGGCGCCGGTTGACCCCCCAGGGCACTTCATGCTCGTTCTTGCAGGCGGTGACGCAGCTGTTGCACTCGATACACCGTTCCGCATCACAGACGAATTTCATACGGGCCATGGCGCTCTCCTTAAGCCTTTTCTATGTTGCAGATGGTGGTCTTGGTTTCCTGCATCATCGTCACGGAGTCGTAGCCGTAGGTGGTGCCGGTATTGACCGCCTCGCCGCGCACGATGGGCGCGGCGCCTTCCGGGTAGTGGGCCAGCATGTCCTGGCCCTGCCAGCGGCCCGAGAAGTGGAACGGCATGAAGGCGGTGTCGGGGCCCACGCGCTCGGTGACCAGGGCCTGCACGTTCAGGCGCGCGCCGGTGGGCGTGTGGACCCAGCAGCGGTCGCCGTTGCGGATGCCGCGGTCGGCGGCCGCCTTGGGGTTGAGCTCGACGAACATTTCCTGCTGCAGCTCGGCCAGCCACGGGTTGGAACGCGTTTCCTCGCCGCCGCCCTCGTATTCGACCAGGCGGCCCGAGGTGAGGATGAGCGGGAATTTCTCGTACAGCTTCTCGGCCACGTTCTTCTGCTGCAGCGAGGTGTACAGCGTGGGCAGGCGCCAGAAGGTCTTGAGGTCGGCCTGGGCCGGGTATTTCTCGACCAGGTCGGGCCGCGTGCCGTAGATGGGCTCGCGGTGCTGCGGGATGGCGTCGGGGAAGTTCCAGACCACGGCGCGCGCCTTGGCGTTGCCGAACGGATAGCAGCCGTGCACCTGCATGACCACGCGGATGATGCCGCCGGACGGGTCGGTCTTCCAGTTCTTGCCTTCGGCCGCGGTTTTTTCCTCGGCGGTGAGGTCGTCCCACCAGCCCAGCTTCTTGAGCAGCACGTGGTCGAATTCCGGATAGCCGGTGGTCAGCTCCGCGCCCTTGGAGTGCGAGCCGTCCTCGGCCAGCAGGTTCACGCCGTCGCGCTCCACGCCGAAGTTGGCGCGGAAGTTGCCGCCGCCGTTCATGACGTGCAGGCTGGTGTCGTACAGGTTGGCCGTGCCCGGGTGCTTCAGGCTGGGATTGCCCCAGCAGGGCCAGGGCAGGCCGAAGTAATCGCCGGTCAGGTCGTAGCCGGTCTCGGCGTCCTTGCCGCCCTTGGCGCGCAGCGTCTTCACGTCGAACATCTGCATGTTGCGCATGTGCGCCTTCAGGCGTTCGGGGCTCTGGCCGGTGTAGCCGATGGTCCAGCAGGTGGCGTTGATCTCGCGCAGGATGTCCTCGACCACCGGCTCGTCCATGTCCTTGACCTTCTGCATCTTGTAGTTCTTGCAGAGTTCCTTGCCGAACCCGAGTTTCTCGGCAAGCTGGTACATGATCATGTGGTCGGTGCGGCTCTCCCACAGCGGCTCGATGACTTTCTCGCGCCATTGCAGCGAGCGGTTCGAGGCGGTGCAGCTGCCGTTGGTCTCGAACTGGGTCGCCGCCGGCAGCAGGTACACGGCGCGGTTGGGGTTGAGGTCTTCCGGCTTGCCGGGCATGGCGGCCATGGCGGCGGTGGCCGACGGATAGGGATCGACCACCACCAGCAGGTCGAGCTTGTCCATGGCGCGCTTCATTTCCAGCCCGCGGGTCTGCGAGTTGGGCGCGTGGCCCCAGTAGAACACCGCGCGCAGGTTGGTTTCCTGGTCGATCAGGTCGGGGTTTTCGAGCACCCCGTCGATCCAGCGCGACACGGTGATGCCGGGCTTGGTCATCATGCCCGGCGAGGCGTAGCGGCTCTTGATCCAGTCGTAATCCACGCCCCAGGTATGGGCGAAGTGCTTCCAGGAGCCTTCGGCCAGGCCGTAGTAGCCCGGCAGCGAATCCGGGTTGGGGCCCACGTCGGTGGCGCCCTGCACGTTGTCGTGGCCGCGGAAGATGTTGGCGCCGCCGCCGGACTTGCCGACGTTGCCCAGCGCCAGCTGCACGATACAGGAGGCGCGCACCATGGCGTTGCCGATCGAGTGCTGGGTCTGGCCCATGCACCACACCAGCGTGCCGGGGCGGTTCTCGTGCATGGTCTTGGCCACCTGGTACATGGTCGCCTCGTCCACGCCGCAGGCGTCCTGGACCTTGTCGGGCGTCCATTTGGCCAGGACTTCGGCCTTGACCTTGTCCATGCCGTAGACGCGCGCATCGATGTAGGCCTGGTCTTCCCAGCCATTCTTGAAGATGTGGTACAGCAGGCCGAACAGGAAGGGGATGTCGGTGCCCGAGCGGATGCGCACGTACTGGTCGGCCTTGGCCGCGGTGCGGGTGAAGCGCGGATCGACCACGATCATCTTGCAGCCGGTTTCCTTGGCGTGCAGCATGTGCAGCATCGACACCGGGTGGGCCTCGGCCGCGTTCGAGCCGATGTACAGCGCCACCTTGGCGTTCTGCATGTCGTTGTACGAATTGGTCATGGCGCCGTAGCCCCATGTATTCGCAACGCCGGCCACGGTGGTCGAGTGGCAGATGCGCGCCTGGTGGTCGCAGTTGTTGCTGCCCCAGAAGCTGACGAACTTGCGCAGCAGGTACGACTGCTCGTTGTTGTGCTTGGAAGAGCCGATCCAGTACACCGAATCCGGGCCGCTTTCCTTGCGCAGCTGCATCAGCTTGGCGGTGATTTCCTGGTAGGCGGTGTCCCAGCTGATGCGCTGGTACTTGCCGTTGACCAGCTTCATGGGGTAGCGCAGGCGGTGCTCGCCGTGCCCGTGCTCGCGCACCGAGGCGCCCTTGGCGCAGTGCGCGCCCAGGTTGATGGGCGAATCGAACACCGGCTCCTGGCGCACCCAGACGCCGTTCTCGACCACGGCGTCGACCGCGCAGCCGACCGAACAGTGGGTACAGACGGTGCGGCGCACTTCGATCTTGGTGTTGCCGACGGCCACGCCGTTCTTGCCCTCGGCGGCCTGCGCGCGCGTGAGCAGCGTCAACTGGCCGGCGGCCAGGCCGGCGCCCACGCCCAGGCCGGAACGGCGCAGGAAGGCGCGCCGGTCCATGGTGGGCAGGGCCTGGGCCATGCCGCGGCGCAGGCTCTGGACGAATCTGGACTCGGAGCCGCCGGCGGCTCCGCTGGTTTTCTTGGTCAGCAACATGCCGGGCTCCCTATCAAACGAGGGTGGTCTTGTAGTAACGCTTGACGTGTTCGCTCAGCCTGTAGCCGCCGCCCTTCTCGGGCGCGGCCTGGGGCTGCGCGGCGGCGGGTTTGGCCTGTGCGCCGGGGAGAACGGCGACGCCGACTGCGGCGGCGCCTAGCGTCGCCGAACCCGCGAAGAATTTGCGGCGCGAACGATTGGTCGGGCTTTGCGACATGGCTCGTCTCCTGGCTTCTAGGTATGAAATTCTTTGCATAATGTACCCCGTGACCCCAGGCAGGACAACCGCCGTACGACCCGGGCCTGTTTGCGCCGCAGCATCGGCGCTTCCTATGTTGCGTGCGCGGCTAGCCCAGCATGTCGAAACCCTGGGCCTCGACGCTGGCGTAGGCCTGGCAAAAGGCGGCCGCCCGTGCATAGAAGCGCGCCGCCGGATGCGCGGCGATGGCGGCGCACATATCGTCGATCCAGGGCTGCACGTGCGCGGCGAAGAACTCGCGCTGGCGGCTCAGGTTCGACACGCCGGCGTCCTCGCCGGCGATCAGGTAGCGCATGACCTCGAACAGCACGGCGACGTGGTCCTCGGTTTCGGACACCGCCGAGCCGCGCGCCAGGCCCAGCGCCTGCAGGTCGTTGCGCAGGCCGACCAGCGGCTTTTCGTTGAGAAAGCCGGTCAGGTAATGCGAGCCGAACAGATAGACCTCGGGTTTGCCCATGCCGCCGAACAAGGCGTCGTACTCGGCCGCGATGGCGTCGTCGCCCATCGCGCGGGCCTCGGCCACCAGTTCCTGCCACGGCGCCTCCAGGAAACCGCCGGCGTCCGGCGCGTGCGTTTCGGCTTGGCGCAGCGCCTGCAGCAGTTCGGGCGGCGGGGGCGCGTAGAACAGCTGGGCCAGCAGGCCGTACAGTTCGGCGCGGGCGACTTCCTCGTCGAAATCCGACGGGGGCATGATGGCGGCGGATGCGGGAGCGGTCATAGTTGGGTGATCTTGGTTTCGTTTTCGGACGAGTACAGCTCGATGACGCGGCAGTCGCCGCACATCTTCAGGCGTTCCAGCGCCGCGCCCTGGAACATGGCGTGGCCCGCCAGCCTGCCTATCATGGTCTCGACCCCCTTGAGCGTGCCGAAGGGCTTGTTGCAGCGCACGCAATGGAAGGGCTGGGTCTCGTTGACCACCACGGCTTCCTTGCGCTGCGGGGTCAGCAGCAGGCGCGGCGTCAGCGTGATGGCCTGCTCGGGACAGGTGGTGACGCACAGCCCGCACTGCACGCAGTTCTTTTCCAGGAAGCGCAGCTGCGGCGCCTGCGGATTGTCCATCAGCGCGCTGGACGGACAGGCGCTGACGCAGCTCATGCACAGCGTGCAGCGCGCGCTGTCGACCTCCAGCCCGCCCAGCGGGGCGCCCGCGCCGGGCGCGCCGGCCGGCAGGGCGATGGCCTGCGGCAGCGGCGCGGGGGCGTGCGCGATCAGGTGGTCCAGCGCCAGGTCCAGGGTGCTGCGTTTTTCGGGCGCGAGCGCGTGGCGGGCGCGCGCGGCCGGCGCGGCGGGCTTGCCCGCGGCCAGGGCCTGCAGGCTGCGGTCCAGGTCGGCCGGTTCGGCGGCCTCGGACACGCGCAGCAGGTGCAGGTGCCGGCCTTCGTAGCCCAGGCCGTTGAGCAGGGCCTGGGCCGTTTCCATCTGCGCCTCCAGCCCGTCCAGGTATTGCGGCGCCTCTTCGCCGGTGGTCATCACGGCGATCTGGCTGGCGCCGTAGGCCACGGCCGACAGCCACAGGTCCAGGCCCAGGCTGGCGGTGTGCCACAGCGCCAGCGGAATCACGTTGGCCGGCACGCCGTGGGCCAGCCCCAGGCCGGCTGCGCGGCCCAGGCGCTCGATCATGGCCTGGCCGCGGTCCTGGCTGTGCAGCAGCACGATGGCGTCGCGTCCGCCGGCCTGCGCGTAGGTCGACAGCAGGGTGCGCAGGCGCGCGCCCTGGTCGGTGATGCGCGGATAGCTGTAGCTCATCGCGCCGGTGGGACAGACGGTGGTGCAGGCGCCGCAGCCCACGCAGAGGTTGGGATTGACCTTGACCTGCTGGTTGCGGATGTCGCTGGAGATGGCCTCGGCCGAACAGATCTGCACGCAGGCGTCGCAGCCCACGGTGGCGTTGCGGCTGTGGGCGCAGAGCTTCTGCTTGTAGTCGAAGAACTTGGGCTTTTCGAATTCGCCGACCATGTCGCGCAGCCGCAGCAGCACCGAGGGGTCGGCGCCGTCCCAGGTGAAATAGCCCTGGGGCGGGGCATGGCGCGTGAACAGGGGCTGCGTGCCCAGGTTCAGCACCAGGTCGAAGGTCTCGGCGCCGGTCTGGGGCGGGCGGTCGAAGTCGATCGCGCCCGCCACCGTACAGGCCGCCACGCAATCGCGGTGCGAGCGGCACAGGCCGGCGTCGATCTGGTAGTCCAGCCCGATCGCGCCTTCCGGACAGGAGGCCAGGCAGGCGTTGCAGCGGGTGCAGAGATCCAGGTCGATGGGGTTGTGCTGCGTCCATTGCACTTCGAACGCGCCCAGCCAGCCGTTCACCGCGTCCAGCCGGCCCGACAGGACCGGAAAGCGCCGGCCCTGCGCGCCGCCGCGTTCGCCCTGGCCCTGGGCGAATATGGTGACGTTCAGCACGTCGTCGAGCAGGGCGCCGGCCTGTTCGGCCCGGTCCAGCGGCCCGACGATCAGCAGCCGGCCCGCGCTTTTGTAGGTGACGGTCGGCACCGGATCGGGATCGGGCAGGTGCGCGGCCGCCAGCAGCGCGGCCAGCTTGGGCATGGCCTGGGCGGCGTCGCGGCTCCAGCCGCCGGTCTCGCGGATGTTGACGAACTTCACGGGCGCGACGGCGCCTTCGGTGGCCGCGCCCAGTTCGCCGAACAGGCGCTGTTCCTGGGTACAGGCCACCACCACGTCGTCGCCGCCGCGAATGGCTTGCTGGAAGGCGCCGGCCTCGCGGCGGCACAGCGTGGAATGCAGGTGCAGGTTCTCGCCCAGCGCCTGGCCGAGCGCATCGGTGGCCAGCGGCATGGTGCGGTTGCAGTCGCAGATGAGTGTCGTCATGGCTTGGTTCCTGCGGCCGGCGCCGGCACGGCGGCCGGCGCTTCGGCGGTGGGATCGGCGGCGCCGGAATCGGCGGGCAGGGCGGGCGCGGGCGCGGCTTCGGGCGCGGGGTTTTCAGTGACGGCGTCGGTCAGGGCCGAGGCGGCGCAGCGCGCTTCTTCCTCGAAAAAGCCCAGCACCCGCGAGACCGCCATCTTGCGCAGCGCGGATTGCGGCAGCGGCGCCAGCTGCGAATAGTCGTCTATGTACACGTCCAGCCCGTCCATCACGTTGTAGTGCGGATCGGCGAACAGCTTCTTCAGCGCCGCGTTCTTGACGTCGGGCGCCACGCCCTGCGTGACGAAACGGCTGAAATCGGAATCGGCGGTGAGCTTCAGCACGTCGTCCATGGTGGGCAGTTCCGGCTCGGCCGGCGCGGCCTCGGGAAGTCCGGCCGGCGGCGTCGCGGCTTCCTGCGCCGGGACGGGCGCTTCAGCGGCGGGCGCGGGTTCCTCGGGGCCGCCTTCGCGAGCCTCGATCTTGCGGCGCGACCAGCGCTGCAGAAAGCCCTGATGACGCGTTTCGCTCATGACGGATCGCCGCCGAATTTCTTGACGGTGCTCACGGAGGCAGGATTGCCGAAGCGGTCCTGCAGGGACTGGAAACTGACGGGGCGGCGGCGGCGCTTGGGCTCCGGCACGTAATGGGCGGCCACGAAGGCCTGCAGCCAGGCCACGATGGCCGGCGGCGCCGGCACCTGCTCCACGGTTTCCTGCGCGTCCAGCCAGCGCCCGGCGTCGTGGTAGCTCAGGGTGACGATTTCGGGGCGCGCCAGCGGCTCCGCGGCCACGCTGGGGCTTTCCTCCATGCGCCACAGCACGAACCAGCACGGCGCGGGCGCCGACGCGTTGAGCAGATAGCCCTCGGCGTCGTCCTTGAACAGGCGGACGGTGAAGCCGGGATGCAGCCAGCGTTCCTGGGTTTCGTCGCGGTACAGCAGGCGCGGCGCCGCGCCGAAGCCCGGCTCGTTGGCGACCACGTCTTCGAGCACCCAGCGCCAATCCTGCCAGCGGCTCATGGCGCCGGTGATGCGTTCCTTGCGCATCACCACGGCGGTCTCCAGCGTCAGGGGCAGGGAGTCGGTTTCCATGGCGCGCCCCGCCTCAGGCCCGCTTGATGGCGATGGACGAGAACCTGGAGGAATAGTCCTTGTCCATGCCGGCCACGGCGACGGCCACCTGCCGCGCCAGCGATTTGTACAGCCCGGCCACCTCGCCGTCGGGATCGAACACCACCGAGGGCCGCCCGCTGTCGGCCTGCAGCCGGATGTTGATGTCCAGCGGCAGCGCGCCCAGGTAGGCCAGATCGTAGTCGGCCGCCATTTTCTGGCCGCCGCCCGAGCCGAACACGTGCTCGACGTGGCCGCACTGGCTACAGACGTGCACCGCCATGTTCTCGACCACGCCCAGGATGGGCACGCCGACCTTCTCGAACATCTTCACGCCCTTGCGCGCGTCCAGCAGCGCGATGTCCTGCGGGGTGGTGACCACCACCGCGCCAGTGACCGGCACTTTCTGGCTCAGCGTGAGGTGGATGTCGCCGGTGCCGGGCGGCAGGTCGACGACCAGGTAATCGAGGTTCTTCCAGTTGGTCTTGCGCAGCAGCTGTTCCAGCGCCTGCACCGCCATCGGACCGCGCCAGATCATGGCTTCGTCGGGGTCGACCAGAAAGCCGATCGACATGACCTGCACGCCGTAGTTCTCCAGCGGCTCCATGGTGTCGCCGTCTTCGCTCTGGGGGCGGCCTTCGATGCCCATCATGAGGGACTGGCTGGGGCCGTAGATGTCGGCGTCCAGCAGGCCGACCCGCGCGCCCTCGGCGGCCAGCGCCAGCGTCAGGTTGACGGCCGTGGTGCTCTTGCCCACGCCGCCCTTGCCGGAGGCCACGGCGATCACGTTCTTCACGTTGGGCAGCAGCGCGACGCCGCGCTGCACCGCGTGCGCTTCGATCACGCTATGAACGTTGACCGAGACGTTCTGCACGCCGGGCACCGACTTGGCCGCGCCGATCAGTTCGCGGCGCAGCGCCGGGATCTGGCTCTTGGCCGGGTAGCCCAATTCCACGTCGAACGAGACATCGCCGTCGGCGCCGATCTCGAGGTTCTTGATCGCGCGCGACGAACCGAAGTCCTTGCGGGTATTGGGGTCCAGGCAGGCTTGCAGCGTATTGAGCAGGATATCTGAGGCAACCATCGGGCTTCTATATATATAAAGGGTGACCTGGACGACCCATCTTAGCAGAGGGCGCAGTGTGCAGCGACGCGCCGCATCCCTGCATGATGCCGCTCAAGCCAGGCAAGTCCAAGCGCCGCGGCGCGACGCTTCCCTAGGGTTTTCCCTGCACGCGCGCGGCTTCGATCAGATGGCGCGTGGAATGGGCGACGAACGGCGCGCCCCGGCGCATGCGGCGGTCCATTTCGCGCAGCCGGTCGAGGTATTTGGCCACCGAAAAATCGGGCACCCACCACACGCATTTGCGCAGGATCCAGATGACCGCGCCCACGTCGTGGAACGCCATGCGGCAACGCGCGCTGCGCAGCTCGACGATGGACAGCCCGGCCTCCCGCGCGGCGGCCGCTTCGTCCGCGGGCTCGCGCAGCGCGCGTTCGCGCGGCAGCGGCCCGAGGAAATATTCGATCAGCTCGAACGCCGAGGCCGGGCCCACGTGCTGCGCGAAATAGCGGCCGCCCGGCGCCAGCACGCGATGGATCTCGCGCCAGTCGGGACTTACCGGGTGCCGCGCGCTGACGAGGTCGAACGAGGCGTCGGCAAACGGCAGCGGCGCGCCCGCGGCCACCTGCACGACGTCGACGCCGCGCGGCGCGAGCCGCGCATGCGCCTGGCGCGCATTGGGAGGCCAGGCTTCGGTCGCGCACATGCGCGGCGGAAAGCGCGGCGCTTCGGCCAGGACTTCGCCGCCGCCCGTGTCCAGGTCGAGCGCGGAGCGCGCCTGGGCCAGGCGCTGCGCCAGCAGGCGCGCATAGCCCCAGGGCGGGCGTTCCTCGGTGGCGCGTCCGGCCAGCCAGCCGAATCCCCAGCCGGTGACGTCGGCGGCTTCGGCTTCGGCGACGAGTCGGTCAAACGGTTTCATGGCGTCGAGATTAAACCACGGCCGGGCAGGCCGTCCGCCGTCGCGCGCCGCTTACTGCAACGCAGTCGGCGCGGCCGTCTGCGTTGCCTGGGCCGGCATGCGGCCCACGCTCAGCTTGCCCGGCTGTTCGGCCGAAGGGCGCACGACGGCGGCCGTGTTGGCGCTGTTGGCGCCCAGGTTGGGCAGGTCAGATGGACGCGCGGCCACCGCCGTGAATGCGCTGCCGCCGATGGCCGGCACGCCGTCCAGCGTCAGGTTGGCGGCCCACACGCCGTCGCGGCGCGACAGCACTTCGTAGCGCTGCGGGCCGCCGGCGGCGCGCGCGACCACATACAGCGTGCCGTCGATGATGTTGATGGCCGGCGGCGAGGCCGCCGCGGCGTCCAGGCGCGCGGGTTTGCCGTCTTCGACCAGCCATAGTTTTCCGCCGGCGCGTTCCAGGATGGCGAGCACCACCTTGCCCTGCGCGTCGGCGTGGACCGCCGGACGCCCGATGTAGGGCACGCCCAGGTCGTCCGGCGCGCTCCAGTCGATGTTCAGGTCGGTGGTGTCGCCGGTTTCCAGCAGGCGGGTCAGGTGGTTGTCGCCGCGCTGGCGGAAATAGAGTTCGATGCGGTCGTCGCGGTTGCGGATGGCGGCCAGGCCGCCGGCGGCGGTGGGCGCCGGCACCGGGCGCCAGCCCTGCCATTCGGGGCGATGGCCCTGGGCGGCCGGCAGCTGGCGCGTATAGAAAAGCTTGCCCGCCGAGGTGAGGGCGAACACCACGTAGCGTCCGTCGGCGCCGCGCGCGGCGGCGGGCGCGCCGGTGGCGTCTTCCAGCATGGGAAGTTCCTGCCAGGTGCTCCAGCCGCCGTCGATGCCGGTCGGCGCGATCCAGTGCAGCCGGCCGTCGTAGCCCAGCGCCACGGCGGCCGCTTCGCCGCGCGGCGCCACCGCCGGAATCTGCGTCACGCGCACGCCGCCCAGCGCCTGCCAGCCCTGCCAGGTGCCGTCGTGGCGCTGCTTGTTGGCCCATACGCCGCCCAGCGGATCGCGCGCCATCAGGCCGGCGGTGCCGTCCGCATGGGTGAAGGAAACCAGCGGGCCGCTGGTGCGTCCGCCCAGGCTCTGCCATTTGCGATGGCCGGAGTCCCAGCGGTTGACGGCGGCGTTGGTTTCGCCGGCGGCGAACACCACCAGCCCGCCGCGCCCGTCGGGGTACAGCTGCGGCGCCATGTCCTGGCGCGACACGTAATAGGCGCGCTGCACCCAGGCCGCGGCGGGGCCGGCGGGCTCCTTGCAGCCGGTGGGGCCGGCGCAGTAGTGGTAGTCGTTCCAGGCGTAGTGCTGGAAGATCACCGACTTGCTGGCGATCTCGGCTTCGGTCAGGTTGCTGGCGCGCTCCTGGCTGGGATAGTCGATATAGCCGGTTTCGGCGTAATTGCCGGGCACGCGCACCATGGCCTCGCGCACCAGCCGCGCGCTGGCGATGTGGTCCGGGTGCCCGTGGCCGGCGCAGCGCCAGCACAGCTGCGTGTAGGGCACGGCGATGGTGTCGTCCAGGTGGCGCACGGTGGTCGGGGCGTACTGGCGGATCACGTCGGCCAGCGTGTCGATCAGCTGCTCGCGGGTGTAGACCTCGGCGTACTGGCCCAGCGTGTCCACGCTCTGGCCCGGCTCGGACTCGGTGCGGCTGAGCGGCGTCAGGCTGCCCCAGCCCTTGCCCAGCCACGGGTCCTTCAGCCGCATGTGCCAGAGCTGCACGCGCGGGTTGCCCTGCAGCGTGAAGCGCGCGAAATGGCGGCCGCCGGCGGTGCCGGCGTCTTCTTTCCACACGTCGGGCTGGTGCGCCATGTAGGCGTAGGCGGCGCGCACGCCGCGCTCGCGGCCGAGCATGTAGCCTTCGCCTTCGCCGGCGTCGCTGGCGGTCAGGTAGACCACGCGCACGCAGCCGCCGGCCTCGATGTTGGAGGCGATGTCCGGATTCATGAACAGCAGGTCGTCGTCCAGGTGGGCGACGAAGGCGAGATCCTTGATACCGTGGCACTGCGCCAGCGTGGGCGGGGCGGCGTGGGCCTGGAGGGAGAAGAGCGCGGCGAACGCGAACAATAGCGCCTGGCCTAGGGGGCGCAACAAGGCCGTCGGAACGAACATAGCGGGGCGCGGCAGAAAAGGCGTCGCACGGCAGGGGTTGAAGAGTGCGAAAAGTATAGCGGCGAGCCGCCGCGCGTTGTCGGCAAGATATAGGGCCGGATTAGGCCGCGCTCGCCAGCAGCCAGTCGCGCAGATGCGACAGCGCCTCGTCGGCGCGCCTGGCGTCCTTGCGCGTGCACAGGCAGAACGAGGCGCCGCTGGCGACGAAACCCAGCGGCGCGGCCAGGCGGGCGCGGTGCAGTTCGGATTCGACCAGCACCGCGGGCGCGATGGCCACGCCCAGGCCGGCCGCCGCGGCTTCCAGCATGTGGCCCAGGTGGTCGAACTCACGGCCGGGCAGGCGCGGGGCCAGCGCAATGCCCTGGCGCGCCGCCCAATCGCGCCACGCATCGGGCCTGGAACTGGTGTGCAGCAGCGGCGCGCCGGCCACGTCGGCCGGCGCGCGGATCTGCGCGGCATGGGCCGGGGCGCAGACCGGGCCGATGGTTTCGGCGAACAACGGGGTGACGTCCCAGTCCCGCGGCCAGTCGCGGCCGGCAAGAATCAGCGCGTCCACGCGCTGCGTGTCCAGCAGGGACGCGTCGGCGGCCGTCTGCAGCCGGATGCGGATATCCGGATACAGGGCCTCGAAGCGTTCGAGCCGCGCGATGAGCCAGTTGGACAGAAAGCTGGCGGGCGCGCCCAGCGTCAGTTCCGCCGGCTGCGTGCTACGCCGCAATTCGTCGCAGCGGCGCTCCAGCGTGTCGAATGCCTCCTGGGCGGCGCGCTGCAGGTCCAGGCCCGCCGCGGTCAGGCGCACGCCGCCGGCGCGGCGTTCGAACAGCGCGCAGCCCAGCCAGTCTTCCAGCTGGCGCACCTGCTGGCTGACGGCGCTGTGCGTCACGCA
This sequence comes from Achromobacter sp. SX5, assembly GCF_056711425.1. Taxonomy (NCBI): domain Bacteria; kingdom Pseudomonadati; phylum Pseudomonadota; class Betaproteobacteria; order Burkholderiales; family Alcaligenaceae; genus Achromobacter; species Achromobacter sp. SX5. The sequence goes on from NZ_CM160041.1 coordinate 1,068,031, forward strand.
CAGCTCCCTGGCCGCCAGGCTGAAACTGGCGTGGCGGGCGGCGCTGTCGAAAAAGCGCAGCGCATTGAGGGAGGGGAGTCGTCGCATGGCTGGATGTTAGCTGTACTTACATTAGTGCTAAACAAATCATTGATTCAAATAAGTTTTTATCGAAGATAGCATAAGCAAAACATCCCGATACACTGCAATACGGAAACCGCCAGCCATGCCATCCGCCATCCATCCGGCCACGCCCGACAGCCTGGGCCAGTTCGGCCCTTACGGCGGGCGCTACATGCCCGAAACGCTCATCCCCGCGCTGGACGAGCTGGAGCGCGCCTTCAGGGCGCTGCTGTCGGATAAGGGCTTCTGGCAGGACTTCCGCGGCCTGCTGGCCGACTACGTCGGCCGCCCCAGCCCGCTGTTCCTGGCGCGCGGCATCACCGGGGAACTGGGCGGCGCGCAGATCTACCTCAAGCGTGAAGACCTCAACCACACCGGCGCGCACAAGATCAACAACTGCCTGGGCCAGGCGCTGCTGGCCCGGCGCATGGGCAAGCGCCGCGTGATCGCCGAGACCGGCGCCGGGCAGCACGGCGTGGCCACCGCCACGGTCTGCGCGCAGCAGGGCCTGGACTGCGTGGTCTACATGGGGGCGCAGGACATGGCGCGCCAGTCGGTCAACGTGCGCCGCATGCGCATGCTGGGGGCCGAGGTGCGCGCCGTGACGGACGGAACCGGCACGCTGAAGGACGCGATGAACCAGGCCTTGCGCGACTGGATCGCGCATCCGGCCGACACCTATTACCTGCTGGGCACCTGCGCCGGTCCGCATCCCTATCCCTGGCTGGTGCGCGAGTTCCAGAAGGTGATAGGCATGGAGACGCGCCAGCAGATCGCCGCCAAGGCCGGACGCATGCCGGACGCGATGGTCGCCTGCGTCGGCGGCGGCTCCAACGCGATGGGGTTCTTCCACCCGTTCCTGGACCAGCCCGGCGTGCGCCTCTATGGCGTGGAGGCCGGCGGGCGCGGGCTGGCCAGCGGCGCGCACGCCGCCAGCCTCGGCGCGGGCCGGGCCGGCGTGCTGCATGGCTGCCGCAGCTACTACCTGCAGGACGGCGACGGGCAGATCCTGGACGCGCACTCCATCTCGGCCGGGCTCGACTATCCCGGCGTGGGACCGGAGCATGCGTTGCTGCACGACAGCGGGCGGGTGGCCTATGTGTCCGTGACGGACGCGCAGGCGGTGTCCGCCTTTCATTGGCTGACGCGGGCCGAAGGCATCTTGCCGGCGCTGGAAAGCGCGCACGCGCTGGCCTGGGCGCGCGAACTCGCGCCGCGCATGGGGCGCGGCGAGATCCTCGTCGTGTGCCTGAGCGGACGCGGCGACAAGGACATGGACACGGTGACGCAATTCGACGAGGCGACGACATGACACGGCTGCAACACACTTTCGCGGCGCTGCGCCGGTCGGGCCGCTGCGGCCTGGCGACCTACTTCGCGGCGGGCGACCCCGACCCCGGCGCATGCCTGGAACTGCTGTGCGGCCTGCCGGCCGCGGGCGCCGACGTGATCGAACTGGGCATGCCGTTCAGCGACCCGGTCGCCGACGGCCCCGTGCTGCAGCAGGCCAACCGCCGCGCGCTGGCGGCCGGCCAGACGCTGGCGGGCACGCTGGCGTTGCTGCGGGAATTCCGATCCGGCCACGAGGCCACGCCGGTGGTGCTGATGGGCTACCTGAATCCCATACTCCGCTACGGCGCGGCGGCCTTCGCGGCGGATGCCGCGGCCGCGGGCGTGGACGGGCTGATCGTGGTCGACCTGCCGCCGGAACACGCCGGCGAGCTGGAGCGGCACGCGCGCGCGCACGGCATCGACCTGATCCGCATGTCCGCGCCCACCACCGACGAGGAGCGGCTGGCGCGGGCGCTGCGCGAGGCCAGCGGCTTCGTCTATCACGTCATGCTGGCCGGCACCACGGGCGCGTCGCTGCCCGACGAGCGCCGCATCGCGCAGGACCTGGCGCGGGTGCGCGCGCATACGCGGCTGCCGGTGGCCGCCGGCTTCGGCGTGCGCTCCCCGGAAGACGCGCGGCGCATCGGCCGCCACGCGGACCTGGTGGCGGTGGGCTCGCGGCTGGCCGAGGTGCTGGCGCAAGGCGGCGTGAAGGCCGCGCTGGAAGAAGTGCGCGGGCTGGCGGCCGCGCTGCGCCGGCCCGCGGCTCAGGCGTAGCGTTCGAGCCGGAAGGGGCGGATGTCCACCGGCGTGGGCGCGCCCCGGATGAGGGCGGCCACGGTTTCGCCCACGGCCGGGCCGATGCCGAAGCCGTGGCCGGAGAATCCCGAGGCCAGGTAGAGGCCGGGCGCCTGCGCCAACGGCGCGATGACGGGCATCGCGTCCGGCGTCACGTCGATATAGCCGCCCCAGGATTGCGCGATGCGGGCCTGGCGGAAGGCCGGGAATGCGTGCAGCAGGCGCGTCCAGGCCTGGTCTATGCCGCGCGCGTAGGGCGCGGGGTCGAGCACGCGGCAGCGTTCGTACGGCGTCGGGCGGTCGGCCGGGAAGCGGCGCGGCGTGGCCAGTTCCTCGAAAAAGCGTTTGCCGAAGCGCACGCGCACCAGCGCGTTGTTCTCGATCCAGGCGCGCATGAACTTGCCCATCAGGCGGAAGCTGTCGGGCACGATCTCGGCCAGCGAGGCGGAGAACTGCGACACGGTATAGCCGCCGTCGGCGCGCTTGCGGCAGGTGAAGTCCTTGCCGTTGACGGCCAGCGCCATGCCGGCGTCGAAGGGCTCGGTGCGCAGCACCGAGCCGCGCACCTTGAGCTGCGGGAATTCCACGCCCAGGTTGCCGCAGAACAGCCGCGACCAGCCGCCGGCGGCCACCAGCACGGCCTGCGCGCGCAGCGCGCCGCGCTCGGTGACGACGGTGTCGACGCGGCCGGCGCTGGTCTCCAGGCCGCGCACGGCGCAGTGTTCGAAGATCTGCGCGCCGGCCTGGCGCGCCAGCGACGCGACGCCGAGGGTCGCGAGCTGCGGTTCGGCCACGCCGTCGGCCGCGCTGTACAGCGCCCCGGTCCAGGGGCGTTCGGTGCGCGGCAGCAGGCGCAGCGCCGCCTCGCGTCCCAGCATCTCGGCGCGCACGCCGTGGGCGCGGGCCTCGCGCAGCCAGGTCTCGTGGCCGGCGGCGTCGGCCTCGTTTTCCTGCAGGTAGACCAGGCCGTTGCGGCGGTAGCCGACGTCGACCTGGGCCTGGATCTCGCTCCACAACTGGTTGGCGCGCAGCGCCAGCGGCACTTCGGGCTGGTCGCGGCCCAGGGTGCGCACCCAGCCCCAGTTGCGCGAGGACTGTTCGCAGCCCAGCGTGCCTTTTTCGAACAGGGCGGTGCGCACGCCGGCGCGCGCCAGCGCGAGCGCGGTGCTCGCGCCGATGATGCCGCCGCCGATGATCGCCACGTCCACGGTGGCGGGAAACTGCGTTTGAGTGTTCATGACGATAAGTGCGTGTCGGCCGGACGGCGGTGTTCAGGCGGGAAAGCCCAGCGCGTCGCGCAGGCGGTACCAGTTGATGGCCAGCGTAGCGCCGAACTGCCGGGCCGGATAGCCGGGCATGCGGGAAATCGGCGTGACCGGGAAATCGAGCCTTTCCGCCGGCACGCCGCGGATCGCGTCGCGCAGCACGCGCCCCAGGGCCGTGCCCATGGCCACGCCGCGCCCGCAATAGCCGTAGGCGGTCCAGACGCCAGGCGCCAATCGATGCAGGCGCGGCAGGTCGTCCAGCGTCATGCCTACCCGGCAGGCCCAGCCGTAACGCCAGGCGGCGTCGGCCAGTTCGGGAAAGCGCGCCACCGCCGCGCGCCGCAACTGCTCGCGCGTGGACGGATCGAGCTGTTCGCTGGAATGTCCGCGCCCGCCGATCACGAAGCGGCCTTCGGGGTCGATGCGGCAGTAGTAGGTGATCTTGCGGGTTTCGGAAATGCCGGCGCGCAGCGGCATCAGGCGCGCCTGCAGCGCGGGGGGCAGGGGCTCGGTGGCGATCTGGGCGCTGGCCACGTTGACGTAGGACTGCGCCACCGCGGGCCACAGCCGGTCGGTGTAGGCGTCGGTGGCCAGCACCACGTGGCGCGCCTGCACGGCATGGCCGTTGACGCTGAGCGTGGCGCCGCCGCCGTCGCGCGGGGCGATGGCGGCCACCGGCGAGCGCTCGTACAGCGTGGCGCCGGCCTGCGTGGCCGCGCGCGCCAGGCCGCGCGCCAGGGCCAGCGGCTGCACCGCGCCGGCACGTTTCTCGCGCAGCCCGGCAGGCCAGAACGACGAACCGGTGGCGGCCCGCATGGCCTCGGCGTCCAGGTATTCCACGTCGCCGCCGTGCGCGTTCAGTTCCTGCGCGCGCCGTTGCAGATAATCGGCGGACGCGGCCGAGAAGGCGCCCTGTATCCAGCCGTTGCGGGTGGGGGCGCAATCGATGCGCAGGCGTTCCACCAGCTCGAACAGGTAGTCCGCGTTGCCGTAGGCGAAGCGCGTCATGCGCGCGGCCGTCTCGGCGCCGAAGCGGCGCGCAAGCGCGGCGGGGCCGGGCTTGAAGCCGGGCACCACCTGGCCGCCGTTGCGGCCGGAGGCGCGGTGGGCGACTTCATGGGTCTCGAACAGCGCCACGCGCAGGCCGGCCTCGGCCAGGTGCAGCGCGGCCGACAGGCCGGTGAAACCGCCGCCGACCACGGCGGCCTCGATCTCCAGCGGCGCGGCAAGCGCCGGCGCGGCCGCGCGCGCAGGCGCGGTCGCGGCCCACAGCGTGGCTGCGGGCGTAAACACAGGGTTGTTCATGGCGGGGCGTTATTGGGCGTGCGTGACGCGCTTGAGGAAATCGCGCATGCGTTCGTTGCGGGGAGAGGTAAGCACTTCGCGCGACGGCCCCTGTTCGGCGATGCGGCCGCCTTCCAGGAACAGCACGCGGTCGGACACGTTGCGGGCGAAGTCCATTTCGTGCGTGACGGTCACCATCGTCATGCCTTTCTCGGCCAGCGTGCGCATCACCGACAGCACCTCGCCCACCAGTTCGGGATCGAGCGCGGAGGTGGGCTCGTCGAACAGGATGGCCTCGGGCTCCATGGCCAGCGCGCGGGCGATGGCCACGCGCTGCTGCTGCCCGCCGGAAAGCTGCTGCGGATAGTGGTTCATTTTCTCGGCCAGGCCCACCGAGGCCAGGATTTCGCGGGCGCGCTCGGTGGCCGACGCCACGCTTTCGCCCTTGACGTGCACCGGGCCTTCGATGACGTTTTCCAGCGCGCTGCGGTGCGGGAACAGATTGAAGCGCTGGAACACCATGGCCACGCGCTGGCGGATCGCCTGGATCTCCTTGCTGCTCGCGTCCACGGTCACGCCGTCCACCGTGATGCGTCCGCCGTCGTAGCGTTCGAGCCCGTTGATGCAGCGCAGCAGCGTGGACTTGCCCGAGCCGGACGGCCCGATCAGGCAGACCACTTCGCCCGGCCGCACTTCGGCGTCTATGCCATCGAGCACGCGGTGCGCGCCGAACGACTTGCTGAGGTTTTCGATCTTGATCATTGGCGGCGTCCCAGGCGGCGTTCAAGTTTGCCGATGCAATACATCATGGGCAGGCTCATGGCCAGGTACATCAGGGCGACCAGCGTGTAGATGGTGGCGCTCTTGAAGGTGGACGAGGCGATCAGCTTGCTCTGCATGGACAGTTCGACCACGGTGATCACCGCGGTCTGCGACGAGTCCTTGAGCATCATGACCACGTTGTTGCCGTAGGGCGGCAGGGCCACCTTGAAGGCCTGCGGCAGCACCACGCGGCGCATCAGCTTGGCGCGCGACATGCCCAGCGACTGGGCGGCCTCGAACTGGCCGGGATCGACCGCATCGATGCCCGAGCGGAACACCTCCGACATATACGAGGAATACGCCACGCCCAGTCCCAGCGCGCCGGCCTGGAAGGCCGTCAGGCCGACGCCGATCTCGGGCAGCACGAAGTACATGTAGAACAGCACGACGATGATGGGCACGCCGCGGATGATGTTGGTCAGGATGCGGCTGGCGTGCGAGAGCGGCGCGATGCCGCTGACCCGCAGCAGCGCCCAGAACAGCCCGAGCACGGTGGCGATCACCAGGGCCGCGGCGGTGATGGAGACGGTGGTCAGCACCCCCTGCATCAGCACAGGGAAGAACTCCGAGGCGTCACTGAAAAAAGACTGGAACATCTTGCTTATCCGTTAGGGCGCGCCGGCGCGCGGCGCGCGGATCCATGGCGCTCAGCGCGAAACGCCCCATTTCTTCATGATGGCGGCGATGGTGCCGCCCTGGCGCAGCGCGTCGATGGCGGCGTCGAGCTGGCGGGCGCGTTCGGCGTCGCCCTTGCGCACGGCCAGCGCGATGTTGGTCGGCATGGACGGCTGGTAGCTTTCGACGTAGCGCACGTTGCGCACGCCCTGGGTGCGCACCTGGTACGAAATCACCGGGCCGTCGCCGAAGGCGGCGTCCAGCCGTCCCAGCGCCACGTCGCGCACCAGGTCGGACATGGTTTCGTACATCTTCACTTCCTTCAGGCCGGGCGCGGACTTCAGCGGCTCCACGTACAGCGTGCCGATCTGGACCCCGACGGTCTTGCCCTTGAGGTCGGCGATGCTCTTGTAGTCGGTCTGGTCCTTGGCGGGCACGATCAGCGCCTCGCCGTACTCCACCACCAGCTGGGTGAAGTCCACCACCTCGGCGCGCTGCGGCGTCTTGGCGAAGGCCGAGGCGATGATGTCGATCTTGCCGGTCTGCAGCGCCGGCACCAGCGAGGCGAACGGAATCGGCGTGACTTCGACCGCGAAGCCTGCCTGCTTGCCCACGGCGTTGGCGATGTCGATCATCACGCCCTGCAGGGTGTTGGTCTTCGGGTCCAGGAAGTTGAACGGCACCGCGGTCGGCGTGGAGCCGACCTTCACGGTCTGGGCGTGCGCGCCCGACAGCGCGGCGGCGCACAGCGCCGCAGCCAACAACGATTTCACGGTTTTATGCAGCATCGGAATCCCCTGGGAGGCCAGAATCGCGCGCCTGGATGGCTGGCGGACGTGCAATTTCGTCCCGCCCTGGCGTGCATTATCGTATCGAATAGCGATATGCTTATATCGCAGGTAGATTTTATAATCTGGCCCAGGAAAACCTGTCAACAAGCAGGCTTGTCTCCTAAGTGCTTTTTTAATTAGGGGTTTTCCCGAAATGCATGTTTGCGATTACGCAGGCATATCCCGAAGAATCACGTACTTTTTCTTGCATTCATTTCCATTGGAATGCAATCTGTGCGTATCGAATAAGAATGCGGGGCGGCCAGCCCCGCCCGACCGACCATGAACCCGGAATCCTCCACCCTGTACGTCCAGTCGCTTGCGACCGGCATCGCCGTGCTCGACGCCTTCACCGCCGAGCGCGCCTCCATGAGCCTGCCGGAGATCGCCGCGGCCGCCGGCATCACGCGCAGCGCCGCCCAGCGTTTCGCCTTCACGCTGGAGGCGCTGGGCCTGCTCAACAAGGACCCGGTCAGCAAGCGCTACTCGCTGTCCTCGCGCACGCTGGACAGCGGCTGCCGCTACCTGGAGTCGCACGCGCTGCTGGACCGCGCCAATCCCTTCCTGCTCGAGCTCAACCGCAACGCCGGCGAAACCGTCAACCTGGCCGAGCCGGCGGGGCAGGACATGATCTACATCGGCCGTTTTCCCAGCCCCTTGCGGCTGCTGGTGCACATGCCGGTGGGCCGGCGCATTCCCATGTACTGCTCGTCCACCGGGCGCGTTTACCTGGCCGGCCTGAGCGACGACGAGGCCTACGAGGCGCTGGCGGCCAGCGACCGCGTGAAGTACACCGCCAACACGCTGACCGACGTGGATGCGCTGATGGCGCAGGTGCGCGAAGCGCGCGAGCAGGGCTACGCCTATTGCAAGGAGGAGTACTACCGCGGCGACCTGGCGCTGGCCGTGCCGGTCCACGACCTGAACGGGCGCGTGGTGGCCGGCCTGCAGCTTTCGGTGTCCGCGGCCAAGTGGACGGTCAAGCGCGCGCTGTCGCGCTTCATTCCGATGATGCAGGAAACCGCCCGCCAGATTTCCACCTCGCCGCCCACGCCGCGCCCGCTGGCGCCGTACGGCGGCGGCGCGGCCCGCGATCTGCACGCCCAGCCCCCCGGCCGCACGCGCGATTGAATCGCCAGGGCAGCTGGCGTATAAAGCGTAGCGACGCCCATCCGACACCCGTCCGGCCGGCGCATCCCTTAAGGAGCTCGACATGATGGAAGGCTTGTTCGGATGGTGGCGTCTTCGTTCCCGGCCGTTGGCCCTGGCGATCGGCGCCAGCCTGGCGCTGGCCGGCGCGGCGCAGGCGCAGGACCCTGGCGCATCGGCGCCGCAGGCGGCGCATGCCGACGCGGCGCGCGCGCTGCAATGGCCGCGCAGTTTCGATGCGCCCGACGGCTCGCGCATCGAGCTTTACCAGCCGCAGGTCGACACCTGGACGGCGGACCGCCTGGGCGGGCGCATGGCGGTGGCGGTCGGCCCCGCCAAGGGCAACCCGACCTACGGCACGGTGGATTTCTCGGCGCGCGCCGAGGTCAACAAGCCGGCGGGGCTGGTGCATCTGTCGGACATCCGGATCGAAAAAGTGCAGGTGCCGACCGCGCCGCAAGAGGCCGACAGGCTGCGCGCCGCGCTGCAGGCGCGGCTGCCGGCCGAGGGCGTGGTCACGCCGCTTGACGCGCTGCAGCTCAGCTACACGCTGTCGCGCGACAACCCGGCCGCCAGGCCGGTGGCCGTGGACAACGCGCCGCCGCGCATCGTCTACCGCACCGTGCCGACCGTGCTGGTGCTGGTCGACGGCGCGCCGGCATGGGCCGACGTGCCTGAAGCCTCGGGCTGGCGTCGCGTGGTCAACACGCGCGCGCTGATCCTGCGCGACGGCGCCGGCCGCCATTTCCTGCAGGCCGCGGGGCACTGGTACGAGGCCGGCGGCATCGACGGCCCCTGGACCGCGGTCGAGCATCCCGCCGCCGCGCTGCAGGCCGCCGCCGACGCGGCGCGGCGCAAGGCCGCGCCCGACCCGCTGCTGCCGCATGACGGCAAGGCGCCGTACCGCGCGCCGGCCATCGTGGTGTCCACCGTCCCGGCCGAGCTGCTGGTGACCGTGGGCCAGCCCGAACTGCGGCCGGTGCCGGGCACCTCGCTGCTGTCGGTGGCCAACGCCGACCACGCCCTGTTCATGAACCCCGGCGACAACCGCTATTACCTGCTGGTGTCGGGACGCTGGTTCCGCGGGGCGGGGCTGGAAGGGCCCTGGACCTACGTGCCGGGCAAGAGCCTGCCGCGCGATTTCGCGCGCATTCCGGCGCGGGACCCGCAATCCGGCGTGCTGGCCTCGGTGCCGGGCACGCCGCAGGCCAAGGAGGCGGTCATCGCTTCCACCATTCCCCAGACCGCGACCGTATCGCGCGGCGCGACCCTGAAGGTCGAGTACGGCGGCGGCTCGCCGACCCTGCGCCCCATCGCCGGCACCGCGCTGTACTACGCCGCCAATTCGCAGGTGCCGGTGATCCAGGCCGAAGGGCGTTACTACGCGCTGTCGCACGCGGTCTGGTTCGTGTCCGACTCGGCCTTCGGCCCGTGGCGCGTGGCCGACCGCGTGCCGGCGGCCATCTATGCCATTCCCGCCAATTCGCCGCTGCATTACGTGACCTACGTGCAGGTCTACGGCTCCACGGCGCAAAACGTGGTGTTCGGCTACACGCCCGGCTACATGGGCGTGGTGGTCGCGCCCGACGGCACGGTGGTCTACGGCACCGGCTACGCATATCCGCCTGTGATCGTGCAGGACACCTGGGTCGGCTATCCGCCCAGCTACGGCTACGACGCGGCCTTCGACACCGCGGCCGGCTTCGCCTTCGGATTCGCCGCGGCCGAAGCCTGGGGCGGCGCCGCGCCGTACTGGGGACCCTATTGCTGCGCGCCGTACTGGCGCGGCGTGGACGTCAACCGGGTCGACGTCTATGGCGCCTGGGGCGGGTCCGGCGTGGTCACGCACGCGGCCGGCTGGAACGGCTGGACCGGCACGCAATGGCAGGGCGCGCACGCCGAGGGCTACAACCCGCAGACCGGCGCCGCGTTCGAGGGCACGCGCGGCGCGGCCTATAACCAATACACCGGCAATGCCGCCGCCGGCCGGCGCGGCGCCTACACCAATCCGGTCACCGGCGCGTCCGGCGCGGGGCGCGCCGGCGTGGTGGAGAACGACGACGGCCAATGGGCCGCAGGCCGCCAGGACGCCCGCACCAACGCCCGCACCGGCCGCACGACGGTGTCCTCGGCCACCGCCTCCGGCACGGCCGGGCAGGGCGTGGACAACGTGGACCGGCGCGGCGCGACCTACAACCGCAACACCAACAGCGGCATGGCCTGGAACAACGGCAACGTCTACGCCGACCACAACGGCAACGTCTACGAGCACAACGACAACGGCTGGCAGCAGCACACCTCGTCGGGCTGGCAGCCGGTGCAAGGCGGCGACTCCAGCTACCTAAACGGCCAGCGCCAGGCGCGGGACTATTCCAGCCAGCGCAGCGATTTCCAGGGCGGCGGCTGGCAGGACCGCATGGGCGGCGGCGATTCCGGCGGCGGCTGGCGCGACCGGGGCATGGAAGGCGGCGGCGGCTGGCGCGACCGCATGGGCGGACGCGGCGGCTGGGGCGGCGGCTTCGGCGGATTCCGCGGCGGGTTCCGCCGCTGAGACACGCTCCTGCGCGCGGGGGCGGCCGTTTGCGCCGCGCCCGCGCCGGGCGCTAGACTGCCTGCTTCCCCATTTCTTTCCTGCCTTACGCCATGGCCCTGCATAGCTGGCTCATCTATCTGGTTGCGGTCATCGGCCTGTCGGTGACGCCCGGGCCCAACACGCTGCTCGCGCTCACCCACGGCGCGCTGCACGGCCACCGCAAGGCGCTGTGCACCATCGCCGGCGGCGCGGTCGGCTTCGTGGCGCTGATCGCGCTGTCGATGCTGGGCATCAGCGCCCTGCTCAAGGCCTGGGGCCCGGCGCTCACCGTGCTGAAGTGGGGCGGCGGGGCCTACCTGATCTGGCTCGGCATCCAGCTGTGGCGCTCGCCCGGCGTGCAATTGCAGCCGCCGCCCGACATGCCGAAGGCCCGCGGCGCGCGCATGTTCGGCCAGGGCTTCCTGTCGGCCATCTCCAATCCCAAGGCGCTGCTGTTCTACGGCGCCTTCCTGCCGCAGTTCATCGACCCGGCCCGCAGCCTGCTGACGCAGTTCGCCATCATGGCGGCCACCTTCGCGCTGGTGGAGTTCCTGGTCGAATACGTGCTGGCGCGCCTGGCGCACCGTGTGCGCCCCTGGCTGGAACGCGCCGGCCGGCGCTTCAACAAGGTCTGCGGCGGCCTGTTCGCCGCGATGGGCGCGGCGCTGCCGGGCTCCTGATCCTCCTTCTCGTCTCCCCGTCCTCCTCGCTTGCCGCGCCCGGGCCGAGCCCCGCGCGCGGCGGCGCGCGTCCGCCCGTCTGCTGTCCGATCGGCAAATAAAATATTTTCTTTTTAAAAATATATATATTTGCTATGCTGCCGCTGCAATGATCGCGCAGACGATCCCTGATGGCGACCGGCCGTCGCCCGTACATCGAGGAGATGAATGTGAAATGCCTTTCCATCATGGCCATGGCCGCGTCGCTGGCAGTCGCGCCGTTCGCCCAGGCCGCCCCGCAGCGCCCGCCCAACGTGCTCGTCATCCTGGCCGACGACCTGGGCTACAACGACATCCAGCCCTTTGGGCAGGACATCATCCAGACCCCGGCGCTGAACCAGCTGGCCGCCGAGGGCATGCGCTTCACCAACTACCACGTCAATCCCACCTGCTCGCCGACCCGCGCCCAGCTGCTGACCGGCGTGGACAACCACCTGGCCGGCATGGGCTCGATGGGCGAGTACTACGCACCCGAGATGGACAAGTACCCGGGCAACTACATCGGTTCGCTCAATGACCGGGTCAAGACCATCGCCGAAGTGCTCAAGGACCGGGGTTATGCGACCTTCATGGCCGGCAAGTGGCATCTGGGCGGCAAGCCGGAACAACTGCCGGCGGCGCGCGGTTTCGAGAATTCGTTCGCGCTGATCAACCCGGGCGGCAGCCATTGGGACAACAAGGGCCTGCTCGCGGTCCAGCCGCGCACGCGCTTCGTCGAGAACGAGAAGACGGTGCCGCGCGACACGGGGGAGTTTTCCTCCAATCTCTATACCGACAAATTCCTGGGCTACATGAAGTCGGCCGAGGATGCGGGCAAGCCTTTCTTCGGCTATCTGGCGTTCCAGGCCGTGCACGATCCGCTGCACGCGCCGGCGGCCGACGTGGCCAAGTACCGCGGCAAGTTCGCCCGCGGCTATGACGAGCACCGCGAGACCATGTACAAGAACATGCTGCGCGCGGGCGTGGTGCCCGCGGGCACCAAGATGTCCGAGACCACGCCGCTCTTCAAGCCCTGGGACCAGCTGACGGCGCAGGAGCGGGCGCACCAGGAGCACCTGATGGAGATCTACGCGGGCATGGTGAGCAACCTGGACAGCAACATCGGCCGCGTGATCGACCAGTTAAAGCGCAGCGGCCAGTACGACAATACCGTGATCATCTTCTTCTCCGACAACGGGCCTTCCGGCGCCTACATGGATTTCTATCCGGGCAACAAGGACGGCAGCTGGATCGCGAAGGAGTTCGACACCTCGTTCGACAACATGGGCGCGCCGGGTTCGTTCGCCGGCCTCGGACCGGGATGGGCCTATGCGAGTTCGGCGCCGTTCCGGCTGTTCAAGCTGTTCATGAGCGAAGGCGGGACGATTTCTCCGCTGATCGTGAAGGGCTCGATGGTGGCCAAGCGCGGTTCGATCAACGACGGCTACCTGGCGGTCGAGGACATCTTCCCCACCATCACGGCCATCACCGGCGCGGCGCGCGGACAGGAGCGCGACGGGGTGCCGCTGGCGCCGCTCAAGGGGGTGTCGTTCCTGGATGTGCTCGAAGGCACGGCCACGTCGGCCCGGCCTGCGGATTTCGAACGCGGCGGCGAGCTGTTCGGCAACAAGGAATACCGCCAGGGCAAGTGGAAGCTGAGCTGGATACCCAAGCCGTTCGGCGCCGGCCAGTGGCAGCTTTTCGATACCGAGGCCGATCGCGGCGAAACCACGGACCTTGCCTCGCGGCAGCCGCAGCGCGTCAAGGAAATGGCCGCCAAGTACGAGGCCTGGGCCCAGGCCAACAGGGTGATCCGCTGGGATACCGATTACCTGGACAGGGAGCTGTTCGGCTACTTCGACTGGCGCAAGAACATGCCCCGGCAGGTCGTCATTCCCGCCGAGCGCTAGACGGAGCCACGCGATGAAGATGTCCATGCGCCTGGCGGCGGCCGGCGCGATCGGCGCGGCGGCGGTGGCGGCGGGCTGGCTGGCCATCGCGGCCGGCCCCCAGCCCGGGCAGCCCGGCGACGGGCGCAACGCCCCGCCCGACATGGTGTGGGTGCCGCCGGGCGAATTCCTGATGGGTTCGGACAGCAGCCGCGCGCAGGCCAACGAGCGGCCGGCCCACAAGGTGCGGCTGCCGGGATACTGGATCGACCGCCACCACGTCACCAACCGCGACTTCGCCCGCTTCGTGGCGGCCACCGGCTACGTCACCACCGCGGAGCGGGCGCCCGACTGGGAGACGCTACGCGCCCAGCTGCCGCCCGGCACGCCGCGTCCGCCGGCTTCGGCGCTGGTGCCGGGCGCGCTGGTGTTCGTCGGCGCCGACAAGCCGGTGGATCTGCGCGAATATGCGCGCTGGTGGCGTTACGCGCCGGGCGCGAGCTGGCGCCATCCGCAAGGCCCCGCGTCCGATCTCACGGGCAAGGAAGACCACCCGGTGGTGCAGGTTTCGTACGAGGACGCCCAGGCCTACGCGGCCTGGGCCGGCAAGCGCCTGCCGACCGAAGCGGAATGGGAATATGCGGCGCGCGGCGGGCTGGACCAGGCCAGCTACGCCTGGGGCGGGGTGCTGCAGCCCGAGGGCAAAAGCATGGCCCGCACCTGGGATTCGGCCCAGCCTTTCCCAATGCAATCGCCGAAGGTCATGTCGGGCACCGAGCGGGTGGGCGCGTATCCGCCCAATGGCTACAACATCCAGGACATGGCCGGCAACGCCTGGCAGTGGGTGGCCGACTGGTACCGCCCCGATGCGTTCGCGCGCCAGGCGGCCAAGGGCGGGGCGATTTTCGACCCTGCCGGTCCGCAGGCCTCGTTCGACGCCACCCTGGTCCGGCCGGACGCGCCGCAGCGCGTCATCCGTGGGGGATCGTTCCTGTGCAGCGAAACCTATTGCGAAGGCTACCGCGTCAGCGCGCGGCAGGGGCAGGACCCGTACAGCAGCGCCGCCAACGTCGGCTTCCGGCTGGCGCTGAGCGCGGGCCAGTGGCGGGGCGGCCGGTAGGCCGCGGATCAGGCCGCGCCGCGGCCGAACCGGCTGTGTTCCAGCACCAGCGCGGTGGTGATGCGCAGGTGCTCGGCCAGGAGCGCGCAGGCCAGGTCGGCGTTCTTGGCCAGCGCCGCCTTGGCGATGGCCTCGTGCTCGGCATGCACGTCGCGCGCGCCGGCTTCGTTCTGTCCCATGACGGACAGGTTGCGGTAGCGCGAGGTCTGGTCGCGCAGGATGAGCGAGAACCGCAGGCTCCATTTGGACGGGCAGGCCGACAGCAGCGCCTCGTGGAAGGCGTCGTGCTCGGCTTCCCATTGCGGGTCCAGTCCCACGCCGCTGGCCGCCATCATGGACTGGCGCTTGAGGCGGTGCAGCGCCGCCATGACGCGGCCTTCCCATTCGATGTCGCCGTGCGCGATGGAGGCCCGCAGCGCATCGCATTCGATGCGCTGGCGCGTCTGCGTGATGTCCAGCAGTTCCTCGCGCGAGGTCTTGGCCACGCTGAAGCCGCGCTGGTCTTCGGCGTTGACGAAGCCGCTGGTCGCCAGGCGCGACAGCGCCTCGCGCAGCGGATTGACGCCGGTGTCGTAGCGTTCGGCGAGCTCTTTGAGCTTGAGCTTGGCGCCGGGCAGCAGGCGCCCGGCGATGATGTCGTCGAGGACGGTATCGGTCAGCAGCGAGGCCTGCGTACGCTGCTGGGTTGCGGCACGGGCGGGCTCGCCGCCTGTCGGGTGGCTCATTGGTTAGGGGTATCCGGATTGGGTTAGGGGGATTCTACGCTCGGCCATGAAAGTAGACAAACGAAAAAATATATATTTTTCTTGCTTTGTAGATAAAACTGCCTATACTGGCCTGCAAGGATGGAGCCCGACGCTGCGTAGCCCATCCCGTGCGGCGCCGCCCTGCCGCGGCGCTTTTTGCGCGGCGCTCTTGCGGTCATCAAGGACATCATGAAACTCATACGCTTTACCCACAACAACGAGCGTCACCTCGGCATCCTGCGGGGCGACGAAGTGGTCAGCCTGGGCCGGCACGAGGTGCTGGACCTGCTGCGCCAGGGCGTGGACCTGGCCGCCTTCGCCAAGGAACGCGCCGCGGGCGGGCGTCCGATCCCGCTGGCCGAAATCGGCTACCTGCCGCCGCTGGACAACGCCGGCAAGATCATCTGCATCGGCCTGAACTACCGCGACCACACGGCCGAAAGCAAGTTCGAGCAGCCCGACTATCCGACCGTGTTCAACCGCTTCAACAGCAGCCTGATCGCGCACGGCGACCCCATGATCCGGCCCAAGGCCTCGGACTCGCTGGACTACGAAGGCGAGATGGCGGTGGTGCTGAACGGCGGCGGCCGCTACATTTCCAAGGCCGAGGCGCTGAAGTACGTGGCCGGCTACTCGGTCTTCAACGACGGCTCGGTGCGCGAATACCAGTTCAAGTCGCCGCAATGGACCGTGGGCAAGAACTTCGACGGCACCGGCGGCTTCGGCCCCGTGCTGGTCACGCCCGACGAACTGCCCGCCGGCGGCAGCGGCCTGGCGCTGGAGACCCGCCTCAACGGCAAGGTGGTGCAGTCGGCCAACACCCGCGACATGGTGTTCGACGTGGCCACGCTGATCTCGGTCCTGAGCGAATCGTTCTCGCTGGAAGCCGGCGACGTGATCGTCTCGGGCACGCCCTCGGGCGTGGGCTGGGCGCGCCAACCGCGCCTGCTGATGCAGGACGGCGATGTGTGCGAGGTGTCCATCGAAGGCATCGGCACGCTGACCAATCCGGTTCGGCTGGAGCGCTGAGCCGCGCGCGGGCCCGGCGCGCCGGGCCGACGAAAAAAGGACGGAGACATTCCAATGAAAGAACTCAGAACCCCCGTGCTGGTCGTGGGCGCAGGTCCGGCGGGCCTGAGCGTGACGGCGCTGCTGGCCAAGTACGGCATTGAAACGCTGACGGTCACGCGCTATCCCGGCACCGCCAATTCGCCGCGCGCGCACATCACCAACCAGCGCACCATCGAAGTGATGCGCGACCTCGGCATCGAGGACCGCGTGCGCGCCCAGGCCACGCCCAACTTCCAGATGTCGAACAACGTCTGGGCCACCAGTTTCGCCGGCAAGGAACTGGCCCGCCTGCAGACCTGGGGCACGGGCGGGGAGCGCAAGGCGGACTACGAAAAAGCGAGCCCCTGCGAGATGTGCAACATCCCGCAGCACATTCTGGAGCCCATCATCCTGGGCGCGGCGCGCGAGCATGGCGCGCATTTCCTGTTCAACACCGAACTGACCTCGATCGCGCAGCAGGGCGACGAAGTCGTGGCGCACCTGGTCGACAAGCTCAGCGGCGAGGAAATCCGCGTGATCGCGCAATACGCGGTGGGCGCCGACGGCGGCAACAGCATCGTGGCCCGGCAGCTGGGCTTCGAGTTCGACGGCCAGATGGGCCTGGGCGCGGCAGTCAGCTGCTGGCTGGAGGTGGACCTCACGCCCTACGTGCAGCACCGCCCCGGCGTGCTGTACTGGATGACCGAACCCGGCAACACCTACTGGTTCGGCAGCGGCACCTTCGTCTGCGTCAAGCCGTGGAACGAATGGATCATGCTCTACATGTACGACAAGGAAAAGGGCGAGCCGGACCTGAGCGAAGCGGCCATCATCGCCCATGCCCGCAGCGTGATCGGCGTGCCCGACATCCAGGTCAGGGTCAAGTCGGCCAACAAGTGGCAGATCAACCATATCGCCGCGCGCCAGATGAGCAAGGGCCGGGTGTTCCTGGCCGGCGACGCGGCGCATCGCCATCCGCCGGCCAACGGGCTGGGCACCAATACCTCGATCCAGGACGGCTTTAACCTGGCCTGGAAACTGGCGATGGTGCTCAAGGGCCAGGCCGGCCCGCAACTGCTGGAAACCTATTCCCAGGAACGCCAGCCGGTGGCGCGCGGCGTGGTCGACCGCGCCATGAAATCGGTGCAGGACATGAAGGCCATCGCCGACGCGCTGGGCTTCATTCCCGGCCAGAGCGCGCAAGAGGGCTGGGCCAATATCGACGAACTGTTCGGCGACACGCCGCGCGGGCGCGAACGCCGCGCCCAGCTGGATGCGGCGGTGGAATTGCAGAACTACCAGTTCAATTGCCACGGCGTCGAACTGGGCCAGGTCTACGCCTCGTCCGCGGTGGTGGCCGACGGCAGCAAGCGCAAGCCCTTCGAGCGCGACGCCGAGCTGTACCACCAGCCCACCACCTACCCCGGCGCCTCGCTGCCGCATGCCTGGGTCGAGCTGGACCGGCGCCGCGTCTCCACCCTGGACCTGGTCGGCCACGGCCGCTTCACCCTGCTGCTGGGCCGTTCCGACGCCGTGTGGCGCGAAGCCGCCGAGGCGGTCCGGCAAACCCTGGGGCTGGACCTCGCGGTCCACACCATCGGCGCCGGCTGCGAAGTGGCCGACGTCTACGGCGCCTGGGCGCGCCTGCGCGAAGTCTCCGAGTCGGGTTGCGTGCTGGTCCGCCCGGACCGCCACGTCGCCTGGCGCGCCGATTCCGCGCCCACGGCCGAAGTCGCCCGCGCGCAATTGCTGGAGGTGTTCGCGCGCGTCGTGGACCGGGCTTCCGTCCCGCAGCCGGCGCTCGCATAATCGAAACCAGTCGGTCCCGAGGAGACAAGAATGTCGTTCAACAAGCCTGACTCAGCCCGCTACGGCGTGCACTCGATCGATCATTTCGCGCTCCAGGTCCCCGACCTGGAGCAGGCCGAACGCTTCCTGCGCGCCTTCGGCCTGGAGGTCGCGCACGCCGGCGGCGCGCTGGAGCTGCGCTGCGCGGGCGACGACCATTGCTGGTCGCGCATCGTCGGCGGCGGCCCCAAGCAGCTGGCCTATCTGAGCCTGAACTGCTATGAGGACGAGTTCGACGCCATCCGCGAGCAGGCGCTGGCCGCCGGCGCGCGTCCCGCCGCGCCCGGCGCGCATGGCGAGTCCGGGGGATTCTGGTTCCTGGACCCGGACGGCAACCTGCTGCAGCTCAAGCCCGGCCCCAAGACCAGCCCGGACACCAAGAGCCGCAATGCCAGCGTGCAGGTGGCGCCGGGCCAGCGCGGCTCGGCCGGGCGCGGCAAGCGGCCGCGCGCGCGGCCGGCGCGCCTGTCGCACGTGCTGATGTTCACCACCGACATGGAGCGCTCGCTGCGCTTCTACAGCGACGCGCTGGGGCTGTACCTGTCCGACCGCTCGCGCGACATCGTGGCCTTCATGCACGCGCGCCACGGCTCGGACCATCACCTGGTCGCCTTCGTCAAGGACGCGGCCCGCGGCTGGCACCACAGCGCCTGGGACGTGCCCGGCCTGGAGGACGTGGGCTGCGGCGCCGAGCAGATGCGCGACGCGGGCTACAAGGAAGGCTGGGGCGTGGCCCGTCATACGCTGGGCTCGAACTACTTCTATTACGTGCGCGATCCCTGGGGCTCGTTCTGGGAGTACTCGGCCCACATCGACTACGTGCCGGCAGGTTTCGACTGGCCCGCGGGCGATTACCCGCCGGAAGACGCGCTCTACATGTGGGGGCCGGAAATGCCGGCCTACTTCGTGCAGAACACGGAAAGGCAGTAAGCGTTCAGGCCGGGGCGCGCCAGCGCCCCGATGCCGGGTCGACTTCCACGCGCGCGCCGCCCCGGCGCACCTGTTCCTCGTCCTGCGGCGCATCGACGTCGAAAACAATGCCCAGCGCCTGCGCGACGCCGGGCGCCTCGACCGGCAGCTCCCAGGTCAGGAACAGCTGCGACAGGTCCGCGCCGCCGGCGAAGTCCGACTCGCGGAACCGGTCGCGGCCGCGCGGCACCACGGCGTGCGGCTGCGCGGTGTCGAAAATCATGGCCGTGCCGCGCGCCAGCGCGATCCGCTGGCCGCTGCCCGGAAAGACCACGTCCAGCCCCTTGTCCTCGCTCAGGAACAGATTGCAGAAGACCGCGTCGCCGTACTGCCCGGCGTCGTGATGAAAGCGTGCGCCGCGGCACGCCATCAGCGCCATGTCGGCCTCGTCCAGCGCCGCCGCCAGTCCCAGCGCGCCGGTCCAGCCGCGCATCGCATCCAGGCACAGCCCGAAGCCGGGCCAGCGCGCCCGCGTGCGGGCCAGCGGCATCTGCTCGACGTCGCCGGGCTCCAGGCACAGCCGCGTCGCGATCTCGCGCTCCCAGTCCGCCGCCGTCCGCGCCGGCGCGGGCGGCACGTCCAGCGCGGCCGTCAGCGCTGCGGCGGCCACGCTGCGGCTGCGCATGGCTGCGCCGCTCAGGTAATGGACGGCGAGGGAGTCGGGGGCGCGGTTCATGGGGAGCGATGGGGAGGTGGCAGCGGCCAACCATAGCATTGCCTGGCCGCGGCGGCAGCGATGACCGGCCGGCGGACGCCGGGCGCGCCGTTTGCGCGCAAACCGAATACAGTGCTGGGCAGGCCCGGGCGCGGTTGCCGCGGGCGGCATTTCACAGCACAGATCAGGAGACGGCATGGATACGGTAGGCAAGACAAACAGCGTGCGCGAGCGCGTCGGCGAGGCGGAATGGCAGGTGCGCAAGGATCTGGCGGCGCTGTACCGGCTGGTGGCGCTGTTCGGCTGGGACGACCTGATCTTCACGCACATCACCGCCAAGGTGCCCGGCACCGAGCACTTTCTCATCAATCCCTACGGCATGATGTTCGACGAGATCACGGCGTCCAGCCTGGTCAAGATCGACCTGCACGGCCGCAAGGTGATGGAGTCGGAGTACGACATCAATCCCGCCGGCTTCACCATCCACAGCTGTATCCACGCGGCCCGCAAGGACGCGATGTGCGTGCTGCACACGCACTCGATCAACGGCGTGGCGGTCTCGGCGCAGAAAGAAGGGCTGCTGCCGCTGTCGCAGTTCGCCTTCATCGTGCTGCGCTCGCTCAGCTATCACGATTACGAGGGCCTGGCGCTCAACCCCGACGAGCAGCCGCGCCTGGTGCGCGATCTGGGCAGCAACAACTACCTCATCCTGCGCAACCACGGCCTGCTGACCGTGGGGCAGAGCATGGCGGAGGCGTTCCAGGCCATGCACCGCCTGGAAGCGGCCTGCATGGTCCAGGTGCGGGCCCAGGCCGGCGGCGGCGAACTGACCCACATTCCGCCCGAGGTGCTGGCGCGCGCCGCGGTCGAATCGCCGGCCGACCGCGCCCACAAGGCGGCGCTGGCCTGGCCCGGGCTGCTGCGCCGGCTGGACCGCCGCAACCCCGGCTACGCGGAGTAGAGCGGCGGGACGTCATTACGACATCACGACATCATGATGTCTTGATGTTATGATGCCGGCATGCCCAATGAAACCGACTACGCCCCGCTCTACGCCCGGGTCGAGAACGCGCTGGCCGCGGAAATCGCGGCCGGCGGCCTGCCGCCCGGCAGCCAGCTTCCACCCGAAGACGGCCTGATCGCCCGCTTCGGCGTCAGCCGCACCACGGTGCGCAAGGCGATCGAACACCTGGTGGCCCGCGGGCTGGTCGAGATCCGGCGGGGCAGGGGCACGTTCGTGGCCGAACCCAAGCTGACCCAGCCGCTGACGGGGCTGAGCGGCTTCGTGGAGGACATGGCGGCGCTGGGCCGCCACGCCACCGCGCGCCTGCTGGACAAGCGGCCGGTGCCGGCCTCCGAGGCCGTCGCCCGCCAGCTCGGCGTGGCGCAGGGCACGCAGGTCTACCGCATCGAGCGCGTGCGCCTGGCCGACGGCGTGGCCATGTCGTTCGACGAAACCTATCTGCCGCTGGAGATCGGCGAGCAGGTGGCCAGCAACGACCTGGAAGCCGAGCCGATTTTCGACCTGCTGGAGCTGCGCTACGCGCTGCCGCTGATCGAGGCGCAGTACCAGCTCGAAGCCGTCACCGCCGACGCGCACGTGGCGCAGGCGCTGGGCGTGCCGCCCGGCAGCCCGATCTTCCTGATCGAGCGCACGTCCTACACCGAGGGCCAGCGGCCCGTCGACTACGAAAAACTCTATTACCGCGGCGACCTGATCCGGTTCTCCACCCGCCTGGCGCGCGCGCCCCGCCGGCCATGACGGACAGCGCGCAGATCCTCTGGCTGTTCGCCGCGGCCTTCGGCGCCAGCGCGCTGGGCGGCGTGCTGGGCATGGCCAGCGGCATTTTCATCGTGCCCATCCTGACGCTGCTGTTCGGCGTGGACATCCACGTGGCCATCGGCGCCAGCATCGTCTCGGTGATCGCCTGTTCCTGCGGCAGCGCCGCGCCGTTTCTGAAGGGAAGGCTGACCAACGTGCGGCTGGCCATCGTGCTCGAAACCGCGACCACGCTGGGCGCGCTGACCGGCGTGTTCCTGATCGGCATCGTGCCCACGGCGTTCCTGTACGGCCTGTTCGCCGTCATCCTGGCGCTGTCGGCGCAGCAGATGCTGGCGCGCCGCCGCGAGGTCGCCGCGGTCGCCGCGCCCGGGGCCGCGAGCTGGGCCACCGCGCTGCGCCTGCATTCCAGCTTCCCCGACAGGGCGCTGGGCCGCGAGGTGCATTACCAGGTCGGCCGCGTGCCGCTGGGGCTGTCGCTGATGTACGCGGCCGGGCTGGTCTCGGCGCTGCTGGGCATCGGCTCGGGCGTGCTCAAGATTCCGGCGATGGACGCCGCGCTGCGGCTGCCCATCAAGGTGTCCTCGGCCACGTCGAACTTCATGATAGGGGTGACCGCCGCGGCCAGCGCGGGCGCGTATTTCGTGCGCGGCGACATCGACATCGGCATCGCCGGCCCGGTGGCGCTGGGCTCGGTGGCCGGCGCGCTGGCGGGCGCGCGCGTGCTGCTCGGGCTGCCGGCGGACAAGCTGCGCCTGTTCTTCGTCATCGTGCTGGCGCTGCTGGCGGTGCAGATGCTGCTGAGCGCGTTGGGCGTGTCTTTTCCGGGAGGCGCGGCATGAGCGCTGCGACGGACCTTCAGGCGCGGCGCGACCGCCGCATCGCGGCGCTGCTCTGGTACGGCACCTGGGCGGCCTCGGCCTGCATCGCCATCGGCATGGCGCTGGACCTGCTGCTGCCGGCCGGCGGTTACCGGCTGGTGCAGGCCGGCGTGGCGCTCTTCATCCTGCTGCCGGTGGCGCGGGTGGCGCTGATGCTGGCGATCTTCCTGCGCGAGCGCGATTACGCCTACAGCGCGATCTCCGCGCTGGTGCTGCTCATCATCGCGGCCGGCGTGCTGTTCGGCCTGCGCTGAAGGCCGGCGCGGCCGGTTTTCCTATAATCCCCGGGCGCCTTTTTCCTTCCAGGACGGATACATGCATTCCATCACCCCCCAGGATGTCTACGTGCCCACCAGCCAGGGCCGCCTGTTTGCGCGGCGCTGGGACCCGGCCGGCGCGCAGGACGCCGGCGCGCCCATCGTGCTGATGCACGACTCGCTGGGCTGCGTGGAGCTGTGGCGCGACTTTCCCGAACAGCTGGCGCAGGAGACCGGGCGCAGCGTCATCGCCTACGACCGGCTCGGCTTCGGCCGCTCGGACCCGAACGACGCCGTCTTCGACCCCGGCTTCGTCGAGGCCGAGGCGCGCGACGGTTTCCGCCTGCTGCGCGAGGCGCTGGGCATCAGGCCGTTCGTGGCCTTCGGCCACAGCGTGGGCGGCGGCATGGCGATCTGCAGCGCGGGCGAGTACGCCGCCGATTGCCGGGCCCTGATCACCGAGTCGGCGCAGACCTTCGCCGAAGACCTCACGCTGTCCGGCATCAGCGCCGCCAGCCGCAACTTCGCCGAACCCGGCCAGCTGGACCGCCTGAAGAAGTACCACGGCGAAAAGGCCGCCTGGGTGCTGCGCGCCTGGGTCGATACCTGGCTGTCGCCGGCGTTCGCCGACTGGAATCTCGACGCGCGCCTGCGCCAGGTCCGCTGCCCGGTGCTGGCGCTGCATGGCGAGCTGGACGAATACGGCTCGCGCCGGCACCCCGAGCGCATCGCGGAACTGACCGGCGGGCGCAGCGTGCTGCTGGAGAACTGCGGCCACGTGCCGCACCGCGAACAGAGCCGCATCGTGCTGGACCTGGTCGGCCAGTGGCTGAAGGCCTAGGCCGGCCGCGCGTCCCAGGTCCGGTCGTCGATCAGGCCGCGCACCACCTGCCGCAGCGTGCCGGCCACGCTGCGCGCGGCGGCGTCGCCCAGCACGCTGCGGCGCTGCGCCAGGCAGATTGAGCGGGTGAAGGTGGGCGACAGCCGGCGCGTGGCCAGCGCGCCTTCGCGCACCTCGCGGGCCACGGCGCAGGGCGCCAGCAGGCTGAACCAGGCGCCGGTCCTGAGCAGCTGGATCAGGTAGGCGCCGGCGTCGATTTCTATGCCCACGTTGAGCGCGGTTCCGTGGCGCAGCGCGTAGTCGTCGAGCGCGGCGCGGATGCCGTGGCGGCGCGACGAGATGGCCAGCGGATAGTCCGCCAGCGCCGCCACGGACACGGTCTTGCCGGCCTTCAGGCGCTGCGGCACGCCCACCAGGTGCATGTCCTCGTGTGCGATGGGCTCGCTGTGCACGCCGGACGTGGAAGGCCGGTCGAACACCAGCGCCAGGTCCAGCTCGCCGGCCAGCAGCCAGCTCCAGAGATAGCCCGAGAACCCGTCCACCACCCGCAGCCGGATGCGCGGATAGTCCTGCGACAGCCGCGCGATCAGCGGCAGGGCCAGCACCGCCGCCGCGGAAGCCGGCAGCCCGATGGAGACTTCGCCCTGCGGTTCCTGGGCGCTGCCGCGGATGTCCTCGAACGCGGCCTGCGTGCGGCCCACGATGTCGTAGGCGCGCGCCAGCAGCTCGACGCCGGCCGGCGTGGGCGCGACCCCGCGTATGTCGCGTTCCAGCAGTTGCGCGTCCAGCGCCGCCTCCAGCTTCGCCATGGTCACGGTCAGGGCCGGCTGCGCGATGTGCAGCCGGCGCGAGGCGGCCGAGATGCTGCCTTCTTCGCAGACCGCGATAAAGGCGATCAGGCGGGGGATGTCGAGCTGGCGGGCATTGTGCATGGGGCGGCAGGGTGGAGGATGGCCATAATTCAGCAATATGGCGGTATAGGGTAAAGATATTTTACGGATAGGGGGCGCGGCGGCAAACTGCGGTCCGATACGTTGTTGCCCGGAAGAAATCCCCATGTCCCAAGCAAGCCTGGCCCCGCAGTCCGGGGCCGAACTGCCGCCGCTCAAGTCGATACGCGGCTTCCATGTCGGCGGGTCCATCGTCGAACTGAGCGACGCGCCCGCGAGGACGCTGCAATCCGTGCCCGGCCTGGAGGCGCGCGCCTCCGACCCCAACGGCCGCCACGCGGTCGGCCAGCTGTACGTGCAGCATTTCGCGCTGGCGCGGCCGGCCCATCCCTATCCGGTGTTCCTGTGGCACGGCGGCGGCATGACCGGCTGCACCTGGGAGCAGACGCCGGACGGCCGCCCCGGCTGGCACGACTACTTCATGCGCGCGGGCTACGACACCTACGTCAGCGACGCGGTCGAGCGCGGGCGCGCTTCCTGGCCGGCGCCGGAGCTCGTGGCCGGCGGGCAGGCCGAGCACCGCAGCATCGAGCAGGCCTGGGATCTGTTCCGCATCGGCGAACCCGGCGCGACGCAGGGCTATCCGGGCCAGCAGTTTCCGGCCGATTGCATGCCGCAGCTGGCGCGCCAGTTCGTCGGCCGCTGGGTGAGCAACCGCGAGCGCGCCATCGCCGCGTATGCCGAGCTGCTGGGCCGCGCCGGGCCGGGCGTGGTGATCGCCCACAGCGAGGGCGGGCGGCTCGCGCAAAGCGTGCTGCAGGCCGTGCCGGACCGCATCAAGGCGCTGGTGCTGGTGGAGCCGGCCGGCGGCGTGCAGGCCGACGCCGCGGCGTTCGCGCGCATGGCGGCGGTGCCGGTATGCGTGCTGTGGGGCGACTACTTCGACCGCAGCCCGCTGTGGCGGCGCTACCGCGAGCAGACCGACGCCTGGCTCGACGGCCTGGCGCGGGCCGGCGGCAGCGTCACCCGGATGGACCTGCCGGCCCTGGGCATCGCCGGCAATTCGCACCTGCCGATGATGGACCGCAACAACGCCGAACTCGCCGCCATGCTGGACGCGTGGATCCAGGGCACCCACAACGATTCCATATGAACAGGAGACCCACCATGAAAATTTCCGCAATCGCCAGGCTGATGGCCGCGGCCGCCCTGCTGGCCGGCGCCGCCGCCGCGCACGCCGAAGCCGCCTATCCCGACCGTCCGATCCGCATGATCATCCCTTACGCGCCGGGCGGCTCGCTCGATCCGATCGGGCGCGTGCTGGGCGAGGAACTGTCGCGCCGCCTGCAGCAGCCGGTGGTGGTGGAGAACGTGGCCGGGGCGAGCGGCATGCTGGGCGCCAACCGCGTGGCCAAGGCCAATCCCGACGGCTACACGCTGCTGATCGGCATCACCTCCAACGTGTCGCTGGCGCCGCTGGTCACGCCGCAGGCGCAATACCAGGCCGCGGATTTCGACGCGATCTCCATGGTCGGCACCAGCGGCCTGGTGCTGGTGGCCCGGCCCGACCTGCCGGTCTCGGACCTGGCGGGCGCGCTGGCGCTGGCCAGGCAGAAACCCGGCAGCCTGTCCTACGGCATTCCGGGCACGGGCTCGCTCTATCATCTGGCGATGGAGGCGCTCAAGTCCGACACGGGAACCGATATCGTGGCCGTGCCGTACAAGGGCGCGGGGCAGGCCAGCATCGATCTGATGGGCGGGCAGATCGACCTGGCCCTGCTGGGGCTGCCGGCCATGCTGCCGCACATCGCCAATCACAAAATGAAGGCGCTGGCCGTGATGAGCAGGAACCGGGACGTGGGCGACAAGAACATTCCGTCGGCCTCGGAAACCGCGGGCCTGGAAGGCATCGACTACGACATCTGGACCGGCGTGTTCGCGCCCAAGGGCACGCCGGAGCCGGTGCGCCAGCGCCTGCACCAGGAGATCCAGGCCATCCTGCAATCGCCGGAAGTGATCGAGGGCTACCGCAAGATGGGCGTGGAGGTCGCGCCGCCCCAGACCCTGGCGCAGTTCTCCGCCTTCATCGCCGGCCAGACCGACAAGCTCAAGAGCGATATCGGCCGCACCCGCTTCAATCCGGGCTCGTAAAGGGCGGCGGCGCGGTTCACAGCGCCGCGATCCGTGCTTAGAATCGGACTGGCCCGGCGTTTCCGGGCCATGTCCGTTTACCAGGTGTCCGATCCCATGCCCGAAATTCCGCCTCTTCCCCAAGCCGTCCACGACCCGGCCACCCGCCACGCGATCTTCCTGGTCGCCACCCTGAACGAGGGCGCCGGCTCCGCCGAAACGCTGCGGGGCTGGTGCGAAGACGTCGCCGCCCGCGTGCGCACCGTGGCGACCCGCGCGCCGCAACAAAACCTCTCCTGTGTCTGTGCGTTCGGCTCCGCCGTCTGGGACCGCGTCTTCGGCGCGCCGCGCCCGGCGGCCCTGCATCCGTTCCGCGAATTCGGGCCGCCCGGACGCGTCGCCGTCGCGACCCCCGGCGACCTGCTGCTGCACATCCGCGCCGATTCCATGGACCTGTGCTTCGAGCTCGCGACCCTGCTGCTCAACGACCTGGGCGATGCCGTGACGGTCGTCGACGAAGTCCACGGTTTCCGCTATTTCGACCGGCGCGCCATCATCGGCTTCGTCGACGGCACCGAGAATCCGCAAGGACGCGAGGCGGTGGACTTCACGGTGATCGGCGACGAGGACCCGGAGTTCGCCGGCGGCAGCTATGTGCTGGTGCAGAAATACCTGCACGACATGGACGGCTGGAACGCGCTGACGGTGGAAAACCAGGAAGGCATCATCGGCCGCCACAAGCTGTCCAACGTGGAGCTGGACGACGACATCAAGCCGTCTTCGTCGCACAGTTCCCTGACCACCCTCGAAGAGAACGGCCAGGAAGTGAAGATCCTGCGCGACAACATGCCTTTCGGCCGGGCCGGCTCGGGCGAGTTCGGCACCTACTTCATCGGCTACGCGCGCTCGCCGGCGCCCATCGAGCAGATGCTGGAGAACATGTTCGTCGGACGGCCCGTCGGCAACTACGACCGCCTGCTGGATTTCAGCCACGCGGTCACGGGCGGGCTGTTCTTCGTGCCGTCGGCCGACCTGCTGGAAGCGCTGGCCGAGCGCGCCCCGGCCGCCAGCGAGGCCGCCGCCCCTAGCGCTCCTGCTCCAGCGTCGCCTTGATCCGCAGCATGCTGTCCTGGTTGACCTGAATGAGACCGGAGGCCGGCTGATCTATGTCCAGGATGAAGGTCAGGACCAGCGATATCAAGGTGGCGAACAGGCCGGTCGAGATGAGCCGCCTGCGTTTCTGCAGGCCGGTTCCATAGGCGATGAACGCCATCGCGCCGGTGGTCACGATGAAGAGCAGGTAGAACACCGGCTCGGGCACGTGGTTCTCCAGCGCGACGCGGCGTTTTTCGTTGACCTGCGCCATGTCGTTGATGGCCTGGATGAACAGGACCGAAGCCATGGACGGCGGCGATTCCAGCACGCCGGCCGCGGTGGAGCGGATCTGGCGTTCGATGCGCCGCGAGGTGGCGCCGGCCAGCGCCAGCCGTGCGCTGTCGTTGTCGGCGTCGTGGAACTCCAGCGCGGTGTCGGCGTATTCCCGCAGCAGCGCCGCGATCGGCTCGCGCGCCGCGGGCGGCAGCAGCTGCGAGCGCCAGTAGGCGTTGCCGATGGCGTTGGCCTCTTCGGGCACCAGGTTCTTGCGCGTCTCGAAGCGGGTGACCGACATTGCGAAGGTAAAGCCCAGCAGCAGCGCCAGCAGGCCCAGCAGGGCGGTCTGCAGCGCGCCGATATGGGCCTTGGCCGACTCGTCGGAAGCGCGGCGCAGCTTGCGCCCCAGGCGATATCCCAGCTCGATGACCGTCAGGAAGACGGCCACGCAAATGAAAAAGATGTAGACCTCATCGATTTGCTGGAGCACGTCGTTGTTCTTGGCTGTCGGTGGGGCATCAAGCGTATGCCGATTCGGACGCCGCGGGCAAGAGCGATTTACCCGCGGGCCGCCCGGGAGTAAGGTTCGTCTTTCCTGTAAGCGACCCCGAACGGAGCAGAATTTGAAATACCGCAAACTCGGCCGCACCGGCCTGGACGTCAGCCTGATCGGCCTGGGCACCATGACCTGGGGCGAGCAGAACACCGAAGCCCAGGCCCACGAGCAGCTGGACTACGCCCTGGAGCGCGGCGTCAACCTGGTCGACACCGCCGAGATGTACCCGGTGCCGCCCAAGCCGGAAACGCAGGGCCTGACCGAGACCTACATCGGCACCTGGCTGGCGCGCAGCAAGCGCCGCCACGAGATCGTGCTGGCCAGCAAGGTGGCCGGCCCCGTGCGCGACGCCAAGCGCCCGGGCCACATCCGCGACGGCAAGACCTTCCTGGACCGCAAGAACCTGACCGAAGCGCTGGACGCCAGCCTCAAGCGCCTGCAGACCGACTACCTGGACCTGTACCAGCTGCACTGGCCGGACCGCAGCACGGCCACCTTCGGCAAGCTGGCCTATCCCTGGGTGCAGGACGAGCACACCGTGCCCATCGAAGAAACGCTGGAAGTGCTGCAGGACTTCGTGCGCGCCGGCAAGGTGCGCCACGTCGGCGTCTCCAACGAAACCCCGTGGGGCGTGGCGCAGTTCCTGCGCCATGCCGAGAGCCGGGACCTGCCGCGCATCGCCTCCATCCAGAACCCGTACAGCCTGCTGAACCGGGTCTTCGAGAGCGGGCTGTCCGAATTCGCCCACCGCGAAGACGTGGGGCTGCTGGCCTATTCGCCGCTGGCGATGGGCATGCTGTGCGGCAAGTATCTGGACGGCGCGCGCCCGGCCGGCGCCCGCCTGACGCTCTATACGCGCTTCACCCGCTACAGCAACCCGCAGGCCGAGGCCGCCACCCGGGCGTACGTGGAGCTGGCGCGCGCGCACGGCATCCCGCCGACCCACCTGGCCCTGGCC
This sequence comes from Achromobacter sp. SX5, assembly GCF_056711425.1. Taxonomy (NCBI): domain Bacteria; kingdom Pseudomonadati; phylum Pseudomonadota; class Betaproteobacteria; order Burkholderiales; family Alcaligenaceae; genus Achromobacter; species Achromobacter sp. SX5. The sequence goes on from NZ_CM160041.1 coordinate 1,097,439, forward strand.
TGGGTCAACCAGCGTCCCTTCGTCACCAGCAACCTGATCGGGGCCACCACGCTGGAACAGCTGAAGGAAAACATCGACAGCGTGGACGTGGCGCTGCCGGCCGAGGTGCTGGAGGAGATCGAGCGCATCCACGCGCGCCAGCCCAACCCGGCGCCCTGAGCGCCGTTCGCCGATACATTTTGTTTGAAGGCCGTTGTCGATCCGGCGCCCTGTCGTTCGTCGTCCTGTTGGAGCGAGAATGTTCCGACAAACACCCAAGGAGACGGATATGCGATTCATGGTGCTAGTGAAGGCGACGGCCGACAGCGAGGCGGGGCTCATGCCCAGCGAGCAGCTGCTGGCGGACATGGGCCGGTACAACGAGGAACTGGTGAAGGCGGGGGTGATGCTGGCCGGCGAAGGCCTGCATCCCAGCTCGAAGGGCGTGCGCGTGGCGTTTTCGGGCAGCGGCCGGCGCGTGATCGACGGGCCGTTCGCCGAGACCAAGGAGCTGGTCGCGGGTTTCTGGATCTGGCAGTGCGCGTCCCTGGACGAGGCGATCGCCTGGGTCAAGCGCTGCCCCAACCCGATGCCGGGCGACTCCGAGATAGAAATCCGCCAGATTTTCGAGGCGGACGATTTCGGTGCAGCGTTCACCCCCGAACTGCGCGAGCAGGAGGAGCGGCTGCGCGAACAGATGGCGGGCAAGCCCGCGCCCTGATGCGGCGCAGCATGAGCGCGGCGCCGGCGCGGATTGTCAGCCGGCGGGCGCGCCCAGGTCCCACACGCGCGCCGGCTCGAAACCCTGCTGTTCGCCCTTGCGCGCGTAGCCCAGCGGGTTGGCGATCACGCGGCAGCCGTCCTTGACGTAGTCCTGCGGACAGTGCAGGTGGCCGTGCAGCCAGTAGTCGGCCAGCGGCAGCAGGCGGTCGAGCGCGTTGCAGAAGCCCGCGGTGCCGGGGGTGATGCCGTAGCGCGGATCGGCGCTGGCCAGGGTGGGCGCGAAATGGGTGATGGCCACCGTCGGGCCGTCGAACGGTACGCGCAGCGCGGCTTCCAGCCACTGCTGGCAGAGCAGCCCCTGCTCGCGCATCTGCTCGGCCAGGAAGGGCTCGCCGTGGCGGCGCATGGCCGCTTTTTCCAGGTAGAAGTCGGCGGCCCGGAATGCCTTGGCGCGCTTTTTCAGCGCCGCGCCCAGGGTGTCGGCGTCGCTGGCCAGCGCGTCGAAATCGCTCCAGAGCGTGGTGCCGACCAGGCGCATGCCGCCGATCACCAGCGTCTCGCGCTCCAGCCAGTGGATGTCCAGTTCCCGGCACAGGCCGCGCAGGCGTTCGTGGGTCTCGTCGAAATCCAGGTTGTCGTATTCGTGGTTGCCCGGCACGTACACCACCGGCGTGGGCCAGCCGTTGCGCGGCGAATAACTGCCCAGCCCGAAGTCGTCGCGCTCCAGCCGGGAGCCGCGCTGGTACGAGCCGATGTCCCCGGCCAGCACCAGCAGTTCGGCGCCGGGCGCGGGCCGTTCCACGAAGTCGGGGTCGGTTTCCAGGTGCAGGTCGGACAGCAGTTGGATTTTCATACCCGTAATCTTAGGCGAGTGCGGCGGGGCCTGTCGTTCCATGAGACACTTTCTCCTATGAGCCGGGACGCGCGCACGCGCGCCCCGACCGCATAGAACCAACAGGAGAAACCCCATGCGTATCGCGATCACGGCGGCGGCCATTCTGGCGCTGGCGGCCGGCGCCCATGCGCAGCCGCAGCCGCAGTCGCGCCCGCTCGACTGCAGCAAGGCGGCCACGCAAACCGACATGAGCATGTGCGCCGACCAGGCCTACCGCAAGTCCGATGCGGACCTGAACGCCGCCTACAAGGAAATCAACGCGCGCCTGAAGGACGACAAGACCGCCGCCACCCAGTTCCATGCCGCGCAGCGCGCCTGGCTGTCTTTCCGCGACGCCGAATGCGCGTTCGCGGCGGGCGGCACCTCGGGCAGCAGCGCCTACCCGATGGCGCAGAGCGCCTGCCTGGACAAGCTGACCCAGGCCCGCACCAAGGAACTGCGCGCCTACCTCGAATGCGAAGAGGGCGACCTGACCTGCCCGGTGCCGGGCAGACCGTGACGGCGGCCGGGGCATGGACGACAAGGCATCGGGCCTGATCACGGACGCCGCCGGCGTGGCGCGCTGCTTCTGGCAGCCGTCCATGCCGGACTACCACGACCGCGAATGGGGCCGCCCGGTGGCCGACGACCGCCGGCTGTACGAGAAAATCTGCCTGGAAGGCTTCCAGGCCGGCATGGCCTGGATCACCATCCTGCGCAAGCGCGAGGCGTTCCGCGAAGCGTTCGACGACTTCGATTTCGAGCGCGTGGCGCGCTATACCGAACGCGACGTGGAGCGGCTGATGGGCAATCCGGGCATCGTGCGCAACCGCAGCAAGATCGTGTCGGCCATCAATAATGCGCGCCGCGCGCGCGACCTGGCCGACGAAACCGGCACGCTGGCGGGCTGGCTGTGGCGCCACGAACCGCCGCCGCGCGAGCGCCCGGCCACGGTGGACCTGGACTACTGGAACAACAATCCCAGCTCGGCCGCGTCCAAGGCCTTGTCGCGCGCGCTGAAGCAGCGCGGCTGGACCTTCGTCGGGCCGACCACCCTGTACGCCTTCATGCAGGCGGTGGGCATGGTCAACGACCATCTGCACGGCTGCGCGTGCCGCGGCGAGGTCGAGCGCGCCCGGGCCGGGTTCAGGCGGCCGGGGTGATGGCGGTTGCGGCGCGTAGGATGGGTGCAGCGCGAGAGACTCGATAAAAGAAATCGACCGCTCGACGCGCGCAACCCATCAGACAGCAAGCAACAACTACCACCCCCAGCAGCTTCCCGCCGCCGGCCGGCCGCAACTGCGGTAATTGACAGCGAACCACAGCTTGCCCGCTCCGCGCGGGCTGCCGTCCTTCTTCACGTCGTCGCGCGTCAGCTCTTCCAGCGTGTCGCGCGCCTTCTTGGTGGGCGAGTCGCCGGCCGCGTCGGGCACCAGCGCGATGCGGCCCAGGTTGGCGGCGTCGCGGTCGCCGTACACGATGTCGGTGTCGGCCAGCGCGCTCATCTTCAGCGCGGCGTCGCGCACCGCGGCGGCGTAGCTGTCGTCGGCGCCGGCCGGCGCCAGGTCCTTGCCCAGGGTGCTGGGCGCAAGAATCTGCGTCGTAGCCGCGGGCGGGGCCATGCGGTAGGCGTCCAGACCCGGAAGACGGCCGCCGGCGGCCTCGCGGCGCAGCCAGTCGCCCCACAGGAATTCCGCGAATTCAGGCAGGCCGCCGTTCTGGTAGGCGATGTCGCGGGTGAAGTACACCAGCGAGCGGTAGCGGTCTTCCTGCATGCCGCCGGCTTCGTCGGCGCTGGCCAGTCCCAGGCGCGTGGGCAGCTGGTCGACGGTGATGGGCTGGTTGGCGCCGTCGCGTAGCCAGGTGCGCCGCTCGTCGATCATGCGCTGCCAGAAGGCCGCGGCGTTGGGCACGTCGCTGTAGTTGGCGTCCACCTTGACCCACACCGGCAGCTTGGGGCCGCCGTCGGCGATCTCGCGCAGCGAGGAGAAGGTATGGTGGCCGTCGGTCAGGTAGAGGTTGCCGTCCCAGCCCACCACCACGGTCTTGAGGTTGGCGGTATGCGTGCCGGGGGCGTCCTTGCAGGCGTAGGTGTCGGGCTGGTCGAGGCGGGCGGCGCGCGCCTCGGCGATGCTCTGGAAATCCCGGGCGCGTTCGGCGCCGCCCATGTCCTCGCAGTAGTCGTCGAACTTCTTGCCGACGGTGCGGTTCAGGTAGTCGAGCTGGCGCGTGGGATCGGCCGCCCAGGTGGGACGGTCGAAGTCGCCCTGCCAGCGGCCCAGCTTGTAGTAGATCTTGTCGTAGCCGACGGCGGCCTGGGTCGGGCGCAATTCTTCGATGCGCACCTGGATCACCTGGCCGGGCCTGGTGTCGAGGTAGGCGCTGTTGCGCGCAGGCGTTTCGGGTTCGGGCGTCTCCGGTTCGGTGGGAAGCGGCGCGATCACCGCGGGAGGCTCGCCGCCGCCTGCGTCGCCATCATCGTCGTCGCCGCCGTTGCAGGCAGCCAGGGCCAGCGGCAGCAGGGCCGCGGCCAGCAGGCGCAGCAGAGTGGGGGGCGGCGAAGTCGGGAAGGTCGAGTGCATGGTGGCGGTTACGGGTCCGTGCGTTCAAAGGTAGCCGATGATGGCCGACGCTTGTTGCGCGCAGATTGCACCGCCCATGCGCCGCGTCCCGGCCGCGACCGGTCGGGACGCGGAGACGCTTAGAACGTATGCCGCACGCCCACCCCGGCGGCCGTGCTCTTCAGGCCGTCGATGAAGGCATAGTCCTTGCCGTAGGAGGCATAGGCGTACAGGTTGGTGCGCTTGGACAGGTCGTAGGTGTAGCCCACGCTCCAGACGTTCATGTTGGCGTCGCCGCCGGTCAGGCTGTCGTTGTTGGGAGAGACGTGCTGCCATGAGGTGAACAGGCTGCCGGTGGCGCCGACGGGCACGGTGGCGCCCAGCATGTAGGCGTTGGCCTTGAAGCCGTCGACGTAGCGGTAGGTGCCGAACTCGTCGCTGAACGGGGTGCCCGCGGGCAGGTCCTGGCCCACGAACCAGCCGTCGGTGGTGCGGCCGTAGGCGGCCGCCAGCTTGACGATCTGCAGGTCGTAGGACACGCCCAGCGCGTACTGGCGCGGGGTGGCGTCGTGGTCGATGGCGGCGCGGTTCGAGCCGTTGAGCTGGTCGTAGGTCAGCGCGACGTTCAGCGGGCCCTGCACGTAGCGCAGGCCGGCGGTGATGCCGCGCGCGTTGTCGGCGGTGCGAAAGCCGCTCTGGCCGGCGTCGGTGTCGTCGACGTTGAAGGAATAGCCCACGCCCAGCTCGAAGCCGTTCACCGAGGGCGTGCGGTACATGACCATGTTGTCCCAGCGCATGGTGTTGGCGGCGCTGAAGCCCAGGCCCAGGTTGGATTGGGTGTAGCTGGTGTAGAAGGGGTCGATGTCGGCGAGGTAGTTCGAGCCGACCGTGGCCTGGCGGCCGAATTCCAGCTTGCCCCAGGCGTCGTTGGCCAGCCCGATGGTGGCCTGGCGGCCGAACAGGCGGCCGGACTGCCCGCGCTGCCCGTTGGCGGAATCGAAGCCGCTTTCAAGCGTGAACACGGCGCGCAGCCCGTCGCCCAGGTCGTCGGAGCCGCGCAGGCCCCAGCGCGAGCCGGCCTGGATGCCGTTGATCATGCCGAGCTTGCTGCCGTCGTATCCATCGCCCTTGATCTTGTTGTAGCCGATGCCGGTGTCGATGACACCATAGAGAGTTACCGACGTTTCTGCCTGAGCGAGGCCTGCAAAAGTAGTGAGCATTGCGGCTGCGAGCAGCGTCTTTTTCATCCTTGGGGACTCCTTTTTGGGGGTTGGAAAAAACAAAGGGAACACCACGCGGCGCAGGCGCCCGACGGTGTTCCCGGTGGTGATCGCGGTGCGGCGCGGGGTTCAGCCCTTGCGGCGCGCGCGCTTTTCTTCGCGCACGAAGATGAACACCCCGACCAGCACCATGGCCGCCAGCGCGTACCAGGTGATGGCGTACATGAGGTGGTTGTTGGGGAAGGACAGCACCGTCAGGCCGCCCACCGGCGCCTTGCGGGCATCGGCCGCGCCGCCCGCGGCGTCGGCGTCGATGAAATACGGCGCCACGTCGGTCAGGCCGCGCGCGGCGGCGATGGCGGGCAGGTCGCGCGAATACCAGAGATTGGCCGCGGGATCGTTGTTGCGCAGAAAGCCGCTGCCCGGTTCGCCCATGCGCAGCAAGCCGCTGACCCTGGCCTGCGCCGGCGGCTGCGCCGCGCCCGCCTGGGCCTTGCGCCATTCGGGCAGCACGAAGCCGCGGTTGACCAGCACGGTGCCGCCGCCGTCCAGCTGCAGCGGCGTCATGACCCAGTAGCCGCTGCCCAGCTCGGTGGCGGCCTGCACCAGCGTCTGGCGGTCGTACTGGAACGTGCCGGAAGCAAAGACGCGGCGGTATTCGGCGTTGTCGGAAGTCAGCGCGGGCCATTCGGCGCGGCCCGGGGCAGGCGCGGCGGGCGCGTGGGCGCGCGATTCGACCTGGGAGATCAGGGCGCGTTTCCAGGCCAGGCGGTGCACCTGCCAGGTGCCCAGCGCGCACAGGCCCGCGAAAATGGCGGCGGCAACCAGCCCCAGGATGACCAGGGTGGTTGCGCTGCGCGGATTACGGGGGGTGTCGCCGGAAGAAGAGTCTGTTACTGCGGGCATCAGGGCATTTTGCGCATGTCGTGCGTCGACATGGGCATCATATTGGAGTTCAGGTGATACATGATCCAGATGGATCCGCTGAGCGTGATGACGACCAGCACCAGCGTGAATATTAACGCCAACATGTTCCAGCCGCTTTCGGACTTGGTGTCCATGTGCAGGAAGTACACGATGTGCACCACGATCTGCACCACGGCGAAGCCCAGGATGATGAGCGCGGTGGTGCGCGAATCTTCGAACACCCGGTCCATGACCAGCCAGAACGGAATGGCGGTCAGGATGGCGGCCAGCACGAAGCCGGTGGCGTAACTTTTTAGCGTGCCGTGGGCGGCGCCGTCGTCGTCGTCATGGTGCCCGTGGTCGCCGCCCGGATGGGCCAGGTGGTCCGTATGCGCGGTCATGGCAGCACTCCCATGAGATAGACAAAGGTGAAGACGCCCACCCAGATCAGGTCCAGGAAGTGCCAGAACATGGACAGGCACATCAGGCGCCGGCGGTTATCGGGGATCAGGCCGTGCATCTGCACCTGGATCATCATGGTCACCAGCCACACGATGCCGAAGGTCACGTGCAGGCCGTGGGTGCCGACCAGGGTGAAGAAGGACGACAGGAAGGCGCTGCGCTGCGGTCCCGCGCCCTGGTGGATAAGATGCGCGAATTCGTAGAGTTCCAGCGACAGGAAGCCCAGGCCGAGAATGCCGGTGACGGCCAGCCACAGCTGCGTGCCGCCGATGCGGTTGCGCCGCATCTCCAGCATGGCGAAGCCGTAGGTGATGGACGACAGCAGCAGCAGCGAGGTGTTGACCGCCACCAGCGGCAGGTCGAACAGGTCCGCGCCCGAGGGGCCCGCCGCATAGCTTCGGCCGAGCACGCCGTAGGTGGCGAACAGGCAGGCGAAGATGAGGCAGTCGCTCATCAGGTAGACCCAGAAGCCCAGCAGCGTGCCGTTCTTGGGATGGTGTTCGACCGGGACGTAGAACACGGGCTGCGCGGGCGGCGCGGCGCCGCCGGGCAGGGAGGTAGCGACGGTATCAGACATGGTTTTTCGCCAGCAATTGCGTGCGCGCATCCTCCGTGCGCACGACCTCGTCGGCCGGCACGTAGTAGTCGCGCTTGTAGTTGAAGGTGTGAACGATGGATACCAGGATCAGCGCCGCGAACGACAGCACCGTCAGCGGCCACATGTGCCAGATCAGCGCAAAGCCCATCACCACGCTGATGCCGGCCAGCACGATGCCGGCCCAGGTGTTCTTCGGCATGTGGATGGGAATGAAGCCCTGGCGCGGCCGCTCGTAGCCGTGCTGCTTCATCTGCCACCACGCGTCCTGGTCATGCACGCGCGGGGTGAAGGCGAAGTTGTAGTTGGGCGGCGGGGACGAGGTGGACCATTCCAGCGTGCGCCCGTCCCAGGGGTCGCCGGTGTCGTCGCGCAGCGATTCGCGGCGCCGGTAGCTCACCACCAGCTGGATCAGGAAGCTGGCGATGCCGCAGGCGATCAGCAGCGCGCCGAAGGCCGCCACCTGGAACCAGATCTGCAGCGACATGTCCTCGAAGTGGTTGACCCGGCGGGTCACGCCCATCAGGCCCAGCACGTACAGCGGCATGAAGGCGACGTAAAAGCCCACCAGCCAGAACCAGAACGAGCACTTGCCCCAGAACGGATCGAGCTTGTAGCCGAAGGCCTTGGGGAACCAGTAGGTGATGCCGGCCATCAGGCCGAACAGCACGCCGCCGATGATCACGTTGTGGAAGTGCGCGATCAGGAACAGGCTGTTGTGCAGCGCGAAATCGGCCGGCGGCACGGCCAGCAGCACGCCGGTCATGCCGCCTATCACGAAGGTGACCATGAAGCCCACCGTCCACAGCATCGGGACCTCGAAGCGGATGCGGCCGCGGTACATGGTGAACAGCCAGTTGAAGATCTTGGCGCCGGTCGGGATCGAGATGATCATGGTCGTGATCCCGAAGAACGAGTTCACGCTGGCTCCCGATCCCATGGTGAAGAAGTGGTGCAGCCACACCAGGTAGGACAGCACCGTGATCACGACGGTGGCGTACACCATCGAGGCGTAGCCGAACAGGCGCTTGCGGCAGAACGTGGCGACCACTTCGGAAAAGATGCCGAAGGCCGGCAGGATCAGGATGTAGACCTCGGGGTGGCCCCAGATCCAGATCAGGTTCACGTACATCATGGCGTTGCCGCCGAAGTCCGCGGTGAAGAAGTTGGTGCCCACGTAGCGGTCCATCGACAACAGGGCCAGCACCGCGGTCAGCACCGGAAAGGCCGCCACGATCAGCACGTTGGTGCACAGCGCGGTCCAGGTGAAGATGGGCATGCGCATCATGCTCATGCCGGGGGCGCGCATCTTGACGATGGTGACCAGCAGGTTGACGCCTGAAAGCAGCGTTCCCACCCCCGCTATCTGCAAGGCCCATATGTAGTAGTCGACCCCCACGTCCGGACTGTGCGCGATACCTGAAAGCGGTGGGTAGGCCAGCCAGCCGGTGCGCGCGAATTCGCCCACGAACAGCGACATCATCACCAGGATCACGCCGCCGGTGGTCATCCAGAAGCTGAAGTTGTTCAGAAACGGGAAAGCCACGTCGCGCGCGCCGATCTGCAGCGGCACGATGTAGTTCATCAGGCCCGTGACCAGCGGCATGGCCACGAAGAAGATCATGATCACGCCGTGCGCGGTGAAGATCTGGTCGTAGTGGTGGGGCGGCAGGTAGCCGGCGGAGTCGCCGAAGGCCACCGCCTGCTGCAGGCGCATCATGATGGCGTCGGCGAAGCCGCGCAGCAGCATCACGATGCCCAGGATCACGTACATGATGCCGATCTTCTTGTGGTCGATGCTGGTGAACCACTCGCGCCACAGATAGCCCCACTTGCCGTAGTACGTGATTGCGCCCAGCAGCGCGATGCCGATGATGGCCACCACGACGAAGGTGGCCAGCAGGATCGGCTCGTGGTACGGAATGGCTTCCCAGGTCAGTCGACCGAAGATCAGTTTGGTGAGCTCAGCTTGATCGGGCATCTCGATTCCACCATAAAGACCGGAGTTCATGAATTCCGCGCCGCGGCGCTACAGCACCAGCCCCTGCGTGGCCGTGCACATCGCGCCCACGTACTTGCGCGGCGGCGTGCCGGTCAGCCCCAGGCGCTCCCGCGTCTGCGGGTCCAGGGTCGTGACGTTGAGCGCGCCCGGTATGCCCATGCCGCCCTGCGCGTCGATGGCCATCGCGTCGCGCATGCACATGCGGTTGGGCTCCACGCAGCGGTTGACGATGGCCTCGAACAGGCCGGGCGCGACCGAGGCGTAGCGCTGCACCGGATTGCGTTCGCTGGGCTGCTCCAGCTGCAGATAGGTCTCGCGGCTCAGCGTGGCGCCGGCGGCGCGCGCCTCGGCAATCCACTTGTCGAAGCCCTGCTGGTCCACGCCGTGGAACTTGAAGCGCATGCCGGAGAACCCCGAGCCGCTGTAGTTGGCCGACAGGCCTTCGTATTCGCCGGGATGGTTGATGACGGCGTGCAGCGTCGTCTGCATGCCCGGCATGGCGTAGATCTGCCCGGCCAGCGCCGGGACGAAGAAGGAGTTCATCACCGTCGACGAGGTGATCCTGAACTGGATCGGGCGGTCCACCGGCGCGGCCATTTCGTTGACCGCCGCCACCCCCTGCTCCGGATAGACGAACAGCCATTTCCAGTCCAGCGCCACGACCTCGACCACCAGCGGCTTGGTGTCAGGCGGCACTTCGCGGCCTTCGGACAGGCGCGCCAGCGGACGGTAGGGGTCGAGCTGGTGCGTGCTCACCCAGGTCAGCGCGCCCAGCGCGATGATGATGAGCAGCGGCGCGGCCCAGATCAGAAGCTCCAGCACCGTGGAGTGGTTCCATTCCGGGTCGTAGCGGGCGGTCTTGTTGCTGGCGCGGTAGCGCCACGCGAACAGCAGTGTGAGGATGATGACCGGGACGATGATGAGCAGCATCAAGCCCGTCGAGATCAGGATCAGGTTCCGCTGCTGCAAGGCCACGTCGCCCGATGGCGACAGCAGCACTGCATTGCATCCGGCGAGCAATAGCAGGGCAGGAACCAGGATCAATCCGCGCAGCCTTTGGAAGAACGGCATGACCACACCCCGAAACGTAACCGTGGGAAGTAAACGCAACACTACGCTGGAAGGCGCGAAAAATCTAGGGTAAAAAGAACAAAAGTATGCGGAAAGCGCATGCGGGAAAGGGCTGCATTCTGGTATGGAAGCAGCGCTGAACGCGGCGCGCAAGCCGCATCCGGGTGTGATGCAGGATCGTAGACAAGGCGTATTCCAAACCTCCTTTCAGCGAGCAGTCACATGGCGAGCACCACGCAATATCCGGGCCACGCATCCCCGTTTCCGCAGCCGGCCGCGCCCGCCGGCGCAGGCAGCCACGCCAAGGTGGCGCCAGGCGAAATCGCGGTGGGCGTGGTGGTGGGACGCGCCTCCGAGTACTTCGATTTCTTCGTCTTCGGCATCGCCTGCGTGCTGGTGTTTCCGCAGGTTTTCTTCCCGTTCGAAGCGCCGCTCGAAGGCATGCTGTGGTCCTTCGTCATCTTCTCCTTCGCGTTCATCATGCGGCCCATCGGCACCGCGCTGTCGATGGCCGCGCAGCGGCGTTGGGGCCGCGCAACGAAACTGACCATCGCGCTGTTCCTGCTGGGCACGGCCACGGTGGGCATGGCGTTTCTGCCGGGCTATAACGCCATCGGCGGGCATGCCATCGTGCTGCTGGCGGTGTTCCGATGCCTGCAGGGCCTGGCGCTGGGCGGTTCGTGGGACGGGCTGCCGTCGCTGTTGGCGCTGAACGCGCCGCCGCACCGGCGCGGCTGGTATTCGATGCTGGGCCAGCTCGGCGCGCCGGTCGGCTTCATGGTGGCCAGCGCGCTGTTCCTGTTCCTGCTGGTCACGCTGACCCAGGCCGACTTCCTCGAATGGGGCTGGCGCTATCCGTTCTTCGTGGCCTTCGCCATCAACGTGGTGGCGCTGTTCGCGCGGCTGCGCCTGGTGGTCACCGAGGAATACACCCAGCTGCTCGAAGAGGGCGAGCTCGAACCCATCAGCACCGCCCAGATGGTGCGCGAGCAGGGCTACAACCTGTTCATCGGCGCGTTCGCCGCGCTGGCCAGCTATGCCTTGTTCCACCTGGTCACGGTGTTTCCGCTGTCATGGATCGCAGTCAGCGCCACGCAGCAGATTCCCGACGTGCTGGTGGTGCAGATCGCCGGCGCGGCGCTCGCGATCCTGGGCACCATCGCCTCCGGCTGGCTGGCCGACCGCATCGGCCGGCGCACCACGCTGGGCCTGCTGGCCGCGCTGATCGCGGTGTTCGCGCTGTTCACGCCGTGGCTGCTGGGCGGCGGGCCGAAGGCGCAGGACGCCTTCATCCTGGTGGGTTTCGCGCTGCTGGGGCTGTCGTATGGCCAGGCCTCGGGCACGGTCACGGCCAACTTCGCGCGGCGCTTCCGCTATACCGGCGCGGCGCTGACCTCCGACATGGCCTGGCTGATCGGCGCGGCCTTCGCGCCGCTGGTGGCCCTGGGGCTGTCGGCGCGCTTCGGGCTGGTGGCGGTCAGCATCTATCTGCTGTCGGGGTCGGCCTGCACGCTGCTGGCGCTGCGCATCAACCGGGTGCTGGAAACGCGGGATTGAAATGTGGCGGCCGGGGCCGCCCGATGGGTTTCGCGCGCTTTACCGCTGATTTCCCGCGTCGAATGTCTCGCGCTGCACCCATCGGCCGCGCGCCATCACCGCACCGGCCACCCATACATCAACCCGCCGTCGCGCCACTGCGCGTTCAGGCCGCGCGGCAGTTTCATCGGGCTGCTCATCCCCAGGTTGCGCTCGTAGCTCTCGCCGTAATTGCCCACCTGCTTGATGATGTTGTAGGCCCAGCGGTCGTCCACGCCCATGTTGCGGCCCATGCCGGGCGTCACGCCCAGGATGCGCTGCACGTTGGGGTTGACGGCCTTGAGCTGCGCTTCCACGTTGGCCGACGAAATGCCGAACTCCTCGGCTTCCAGCATGGCGTAGAACGACCAGCGCACCACGTTGACCCAGTTGTCGTCGCCCTGGCGCACCATCGGGCCCAGCGGGCTTTTCGAGATGTTCTCCTGCAGGATCTCGTAGCCGTCGGGGTTCTCCAGCGTCATGCGGGTGGCGGCCAGCTGCGACTTGTCGGAGGTGAAGGCGTCGCAGCGCCCGGCCGCGAACGCGCGCACGATTTCATCGTACTTTTCGATCACCACGGGCCTGAAGCTCAGCGAGCGCGAACGGAACCAGTCGGCCAGGTCCAGCTCGGTCACGGTGCCCGGCTGCACGCAGATTGTGGCGCCTTCCAGTTCCGTCAGCTTCTTGACGCCCAGCTTGCGCGACACCATCACGCCCTGGCTGTCGTAGAAATTGACGGCCACGCTCAACAGGCCCAGCGTGTTGTCGCGCGCCATGGTGGGCGTGACGTTGCGGGTCAGCACGTCCACCTCGCCGGACTGCAGCGCGGTGAAGCGGGCCTGGGTGGTGAGCGGCGTCAGGCGGAACTTGGACGCATCGTTGAACACGGTGGCCGCGATGGCGCGGCACATGTCCACGTCCAGCCCATGCCAGACGCCCTTGCTGTCCGGGGCGGAAAAGCCCTGGATGCCGGTCGATACCCCGCATTGCAGGTATCCCCGTTTCTTGACGGCGTCGAGCGTGGGGCCGGCGAGGGCCTGGCCGGACACGGCGGCCAGCGCCAGGGCGCAGGCGGCGAGTTTGCGTTGCGACATGTCGTTCTCCTGCCGGGACCGGCCCGGCGCCGGGGGGTTGGAAAAGCGCGCCTCAGGCGGCGCGGGCCGCGGGCCGGGACACTTTTTTCAGGCTCTCGGTCAGCGCCTGGTCCAGGATGGCGATGGCGCGGTCGATTTCCGCGTTGCTCACCGTCAGGGGCGGGGCGATGCGCCAGACCGAGCCGCGTTCGGGGCGGCGCCGGATGTTCATGGACAGGCCCAGCTCGAAACAGCGCTGGGTGGTCAGCGCGCCCAGTTCGTGGAAGGGCTGGCGCGTGCCGCGGTCCTGCACCAGCTCCACGCCCAGCAGCAGGCCCAGGCCGCGCACGTCGCCGATGGCCTCGTGGCGCTGTTGCAGCTCCAGCAGGCCGCGGCGCAGGTAGTCGCCCTGCGCGCGGGCGCGTTCGATCAGGTTTTCGCGCTGGATGACCTCCAGCACCGCCAGGCCCACGGTGGCCGGCAGCGGGTCCGATACGTGGCTGGTGTAGAAGGTGAAACCCTTTTCGTGCACGTCCTGCTCGATGGCGGGCGTGGTGATGGTGGCCGCCAGCGGCAGGCCTCCGCCCAGCGTCTTGGACACGCTCATGATGTCCGGCGTGACGCCGAAGTATTCCGCGCCGCTGCGGTAGCCGATGCGTCCGAACGCGGTCTGCGCCTCGTCGAAGATCAGCAGCATGCCGCGCGCGTCGGCGGCCTGGCGCAGCGCCTGCATGTAGGACTTGGGCGGAACCAGCACGCCGCCGGCGCTGATGACCGGCTCGACGATGATGGCCGCGGGCCTGCCGGCCGAAGCCATGTCGAACATTTTCAGGCCGATCTCCAGGCAGGCCAGCGCCGACTGCTCCGGGTCCATGCCCGCGATGTACGGACGGTAGGCGTTGGGCTCGGGCATGACGAACACGCCGGCCGGCGGCACGCCGTAGCCCTTGCGGTCGCTGGCGTACGACACCGAGCCCGCGCCGCTGGTCACGCCGTGCCACGACCCGCCGATGGCCAGGATCTCGAAGCCGTTCTTGTGCATCTTGGCCATGCGCAAGGCGATTTCATTGCTCTCCGAACCGGTGTTGACGAAGATGGACTTGGTCAGCCCGGCGGGCATCCAGTCGCGCGCCACCGTGGCGGCCAGCCGGGCCACGGTTTCCGGAATCATGCCGCTGAAGAAATGGAAGGCGGTTTCGCCCGCGCGGTGCACGGCGGCGACGATGTCGGGGTGGTTGTGGCCGATGGTGGCGCACATCTGGCCCGATGTGAAATCCAGGATCTCGCGCCCGGTATCGTCGCGCACCACCGTGCCCTTGGCCGAGGTGAACAGGTTGGGGAAGGTGTCGCCGCCGTACCGGACCAGGTACTCGCGGGCGGCGTCGCGCAGGGTTTTATCCATGTTTACACTCCGTGGCGGGTGGGCTCCAATGCGGAACCGACGGAGGCAGTGTCCGGCAGGACGCCCAGACCGTCCAATGCGAAGTAAGCATGCGCGGCGATGCGTCGCGCGCATGGCCCATGTGCGATATGCAAGGAGCCTCATGGACACCCGATGGCTGCAGGACTTCATCACGCTTTCCGAGGTGCGCAATTTCACGCGCGCCGCGGAGGCGCGCAATCTTTCGCAGGCCGCGTTCAGCCGCCGCATCCAGAGCCTGGAGAACTGGGTGGGCGCGCGCCTGATCGACCGCTCCGCCTTCCCGACCCAGCTCACCGAGGCCGGCGAGCGCTTTCGCGACGCGGCGATAGAGCTGGTCAACCAGCTGGCCGAGGCCCGCGCCGGCATCGCCGGCGTGCCGGCCCAGAACCAGCTGCGGCTGGCGACTTCCTACGCGCTGGCCACCACCCACCTGCCGAAATGGTGGCGTGCCTGGAGCGACGGCCGCGTGCTCAGCTGCAGCCTGCAGACCGGCAACGTGCACGACACCGTCTCCGCCTTCACCTCGGGCGCGGCGGACTTCCTCATCTGCTTTCACCAGGTGGCCCAGCCGCTGCCGCTGGACCCGGCGCGCTACGACTGCCTGACGCTGGGCCGCGAGCTGATCCGGCCGTACGCCGCCCGCGCGCTGGTCGAGCGCACCGGGCTGGACTTGCCCGGCGCCGCGGCCAGTCCGGTGCCGCTGCTGATGTATTCGGCCAATGTGTATTTCGCGCGCCTGATCGATGCCGCCATCGAGGCGGCCGCGCAGCCGCTGCACGGCGTGCGGGTGTTCGAGGCCGAGATGTCGGACGTGCT
The DNA here is from genome assembly GCF_056711425.1 of Achromobacter sp. SX5. Lineage (NCBI taxonomy): Bacteria > Pseudomonadati > Pseudomonadota > Betaproteobacteria > Burkholderiales > Alcaligenaceae > Achromobacter > Achromobacter sp. SX5. The sequence goes on from NZ_CM160041.1 coordinate 1,112,719, forward strand.
GGGCGACATGGCCGCCCAGGAGCTGGGCGTGGCCTGGCTGGCCGACAGCGCGCTGCAGCGCCTGGCCGGCGCCGACCTCGTGCCCCTGCCCAACCGCGGCTGGGACATCGAGGTGTCCATCCTGGCCTACAAGGACCGCGCCGACACGCGCGCGGCGGCGCAGCAGCTATGGGACCGCATGCGGGCCTCGGCTCAGCCGGCGTAGCCCTGCAGCACGTTGGCCACGTTCACGCCCACTTCGGCCACGGCGTAGCCGCCTTCCAGCGTGAACACGGCCGGCAGGCCCAGTCCGGCCAGCAGGCGGCCGACTTCCAGGTAGTCCTCGCTGCGCAGCTTGAAGCGCGAGATCGGGTCGCCTTCATAGGTGTCCACGCCCAGGGCCACCACCAGCGCGTCCGCCCCGAAGGCGCGGACCGCGTCCAGGCCCTGTTGCAGCGCCTGCGTCCAGCCGGCGAAGCCGGTGCCGGCGGGCAGCGGCAGGTTCAGGTTGCATTGCGCGCCCGCGCCCTGGCCGCGCTCGTCGGCGTAGCCCAGGTAGAACGGATATTCCGTGGTCGGATCGCCATGCACCGACACGGTCAGCACGTCGCCGCGTTCGTAGAAAATGGTCTGGGTGCCGTTGCCGTGGTGGTAGTCCACGTCCACCACGGCGACGCGCGCGGCGCCGGCCTCGCGCAGCGCCTGCGCGGCCAGCGCCGCGTTGTTCAGGAAGCAGTAGCCGCCGAAGAAATCCGGGCCGGCGTGGTGGCCGGGCGGCCGCGTGAGCGCCATGGCCGCGCGCGGTCCGCCGGCGGCCGTCACCGCGCGCGCGGCGTCGATGGCGCAGGCGGCGCCGGCCAGCGCGGCCTCCCAGGTGCCGGCGGTCAGCGGACAGCCGCTGTCGAACGAAAACAGGCCGACCCGGGCCGCGAAGTTGGTGGGCGACACATCGTGGCGGAAACCCCGCACCGGCCAGATCGACGGCAGCACGTCGAATTCGGCGTTGGCCGGGTCCAGCGCAATCCATTCCTGCCAGGCGCCGGCCAGGAAATCCAGGTAGCGCGGGGCGTGCACGCGCCCGATCAGGTCCATGTCCGGCGCCGACGGCGCGCGCAGCTCGCCGATGCCCCGCTGGCGCAGCGCCTGCAGCACGTACTCCTGGCGCGCCGGGGTTTCATGGCAGGGCACCAGCCTGCCGCGGAACATTTCGTGGCGGCCGGCATGTTTGTGATGGACGGGGTTATGGAAAATCAGCACGGCGAGGCGGTCCTGTTCGATGGCGATGCGCCACTATAGCGGGCGCCGTGCCCGGGCGGCAGCGGCAGAGGCGTTTCGTCCTCGCCGCTGCGCCGCGACCACGAGGTCGCGCGCGCCGTGCCGTCGGAGCACACCGTGTATTCCTCGATACCGAAATTGTCCGCGGCGTAGCGGCAGGCCACGGCGAAGGCGGGGCGGGCCGGGTCGAAAACCGGATTGACGAAGCCGCGGCAGGGGCTGGCGGCGCTGTCGGGATGCCGCAGCTCGCGGAATCTTCCCTCGCCGGGCCGGTACAGGAAGATGCGGGCGTGGACCTGGCCGCTGCCGCCGCTCTGGCCGACGACGAAATCGCGGTAGCCGTCGTGGTCCACGTCCACGTCCTGGAACTGGTCGACTTCCTCGTCGCCGCCGAAGTCCGCCAGTGCCTGCCGCGGACCCTTGCCGGCGCGCACGCTCAGTTGCTGCCGCGGCAGGTCGGCGATGCTCACCACCGCGGGCAGGCCGGGGGCGATCTCGTACGGGTAGTCGCGGGCGCAGGCGTTCTGGGCGATCGCGGCCAGCACGGCTCCCAGCAATATGGTTTTCATGTGGCTATCCTCGGCGCCGGCAGGCGTGCCGGGCATTATGCCGCAGGCGGCCGAGGGTTTACGAGCCGCGCGCGATCGTGGGTAGAATTCCGGAAAGGCCAGACACGGAGCGCGCCCGCGCCATGAATTTTCCGTTTCCCATCCGCCAAGAATGCCCGCCGGGCGCCTGTGTGTGCGACCGCGAGCGGCTGCTGGCCGATCCGGTCGCGGACATCCGCGTGCTGCGCCTGACCCGGGAAGAGGAAAAGCGCCTGGTGGCGCGACTGGAAAACCTGGCCAGCCTGGAGGACCTGCGGGCCATGCAGGGACGCATGCAGGCGCAGCTGGGCATCGTGGTCACGATCATCCCCAGCGACAACGAAGTGCGCACCTCGCGCGGCATCGCCATCCAGCTCGACGACCAGCCGGGCCTGTGCCGCAAGACGCGCGCCGCCATCCCGGCGGCCATCCGCCGCAGCTTCGACACCCGTCCTGAAATCGTTTATGCGCTGCTGAACGAGCGCGACCTGCTGCACGGTACTTGAGGGGCGGCCAGGGCCGCCATCTTCCCCGCTACCTGCACACCTCCAGCGGCACCACCTCCGCCGGCGCGCGGCCGGCTTCGGGCTGCAAGGGATCGGGCTTCTTGCCCGGCCGCGCGGGATAGACCAGCAGGACGGCGCTGCCCGCCTCCAGCGCGGGGCCGGACTTGGCGCCATAGGCCACGGTCCAGCCGCGCACGGCCAGCGGCGCCAGCGTATAGGGCAGGGCGGAGCCGGGGGAAACGTGCGCCACCTTGCCCGCGTACAGGGTTTCGCGGCGCGTTTCGGCGCCCTGTTCGGAAACATAGGTCGAGATGCTGGCCAGCGCGACGGAATCCCCGCGGCGGCCCAGCACGGCGGTCTTGTATTTGCCGGCCGGGATGTCATCGAGCGTGGCGCCGATGGTGTCGCTGGCCTGTCCGCTGGCGTTCAGGCGCACGCCGGCGACGTCGGCGCGCGGCAGCGCGGCGCTGCCCGTGTTGCGCACCCGCACGCTGTATTCCCCGGCGACGCCGGCCACCGTGCACACCGCCACGCCGTAGGCCGGCGCGGCCCGGGCGGCGCCGGCCGCGGCGACGGCGCACAGCGCCGCCAGAAACGGGAACAGGGTGGGGGTGCGGACTGCGAACACGGCGGGCTCCTTTGCGGGGCAGCGCGCCGGGGCGGCCGCGTTGCCTGCCCTATTACACCACTTGACGGCCGGCGGGCGCGGCCTGTTCGCGCTTGCCCGCCAGCCAATGCAGGATCAGCGCCACCACCAGCAGGCCGGCCATGATGAAGCCCCAGAAGATCCAGCCCAGGACCGAGATCAGCGTGCCCAGGCTGCCGGCCATGGGCAGCACCTGGTTCAGGCCCTGCGCGGCCCAGACCAGCGCGGATTGCAGGCCTTGCAGCCAGGCCGGGTCGACCCAGGCGGCCGCCCACGCGGGCGCGACCCACTGCGAGGTGTCGAGCGCGGCGCCCGGCACCTGCGCCGAGGCCACCGAGGCCAGCACCCAGTCGGTCAGCTGCAGGGTCAGCGCCACCAGCCCGGTCCAGAGTGCGGCGAGCACGGCAAAGGCGAGCCAGATGATTTTTTTCATTGAAGTGGTACTCCGATATTTCAAGGGAAAGCCACGATAAAGCCGATTCTATTTCTAAAAAACCAGCGCCTATGTGACAAACGTTAAGAAAAAACCGAAGTCCGGGCATGCGTCAGCACGGCCTGCACCAGCGGATGGTGCTGGCCCCGGCGGTTGCGGATGGCGTGGATTTCCTCGTGCACGTCGTCGCAGCGGGCCAGCGGCCGCAGGCCGCGCAGCAGTCCGATATCGCCGCCGCCCAGCCGGCTGAGCGGAAACACCCCCAGGCCGCGGGCGGCGAATACCGACATGAGCGCGCTGTCCTCGAACTCCCCGACCACGTTGGGGTGGACGCCCTGTTCGCCGAACCAGCGGTCCAGCGTCTGGCGCAGCACCGAATGACCGGTCGGCAGCAGCACCGGCAGGCGCTCCAGGCAGCGCGGGAAATCGCGCGCATCGGCCTTGCGTACCCATTTGGCCGGTCCATACCAGTCCACCGGCGAGGACACCAGCCGGTCGCTGGTCAGGCGCAGGTTGGGGTTGGCCGGCGCACCCTGGCCCGCCAGCACCAGGTCCAGGTGGTGCTGGGCCAGTTCTCCCAGCAATTCCTGGACCTCGCCCTCGTGGCAGGTCAGGCGCAGGTCCGGCGTGTGCAGCACCGGTCCCAGCAGCGCATGGGCGGCCAGCTTGGAAATGCCGTCCGACAGGCCGACCGCCAGCCGCATCACCGGCTTGGTGGCGGCGGCGCGCACTTCCTGAGGCAGGGCGTGGCCGATCTGGAAGATCTCTTCGGCGCGCGCGAAGGCGGCCTGGCCGGCGTCGGTCAGCGCCACGCCGCGCCCGGCCGGCTTGAGCAGCTGGTGGCCCAGGCTTTTCTCCAGTTCCCGGACCTGCGCGCTGATGGTCTGTATGGCCATGTCCAGCCTTTCGGCCGCGCGCGAAAAGCCGCCTTCCTTGGCGACCATCCAGAAGTAATAAAGGTGGCGGTAGTTCAGCATGGGGTCGGGATCGCTTCGGTTTTTTCGAACCATAACTCACTTTCAGGCTGATTTTTACGGAAGCGCGCGATCCGGATCATGAGGGCCTTCGAACACGAGCGGGACATTATGGAAACCCTACTGACCTTTCTGGCCGCCGATTTCCTCGGCACCCCCACCTGGAGCTGGCTGCTCTTCATCGGCATCGTGGTGTCGCTCCTGGCCTTCGACCTCGGCGTGCTGCACAAGGAAGACCGCGAGATCGGCGTGCGCGAGAGCCTGCTGCTGTCGGCCGGCTACATCAGCGCGGCGCTGCTTTTCGGCGCCTGGGTCTGGTGGCAGATGGGCGCGGCCAGCGGCATGGCCTACTACACCGGCTTCATGATCGAGAAGTCGCTGTCCATGGACAACGTCTTCGTCATCGCGCTGATCTTCAGCTTTTTCGCGATCCCGCGCCAGTACCAGCATCGCGTGCTGTTCTGGGGCATCCTGGGCGTGATCGTGCTGCGCGCCACCATGATCGGCCTGGGCGCCGCGCTGGTCAGCAATTTCGGCTGGCTGCTGTACCTGTTCGGCGCTTTCCTGGTGTTCACCGGCATCAAGATGTGGATGATCGCCGACCAGACGCCGGACATCGCGTCCAATCCCATCCTCAAGTTCCTCAAGCGCCACATGCGCGTGACCGACGGCCTGCGCGGCAACGCGTTCTGGGTGCGCGAAGTGGACCCGGCGACTTCCAGGCCGGTGCGCTGGGCCACGCCGCTCCTGCTGGCGCTGGTGCTGATCGAGTTCGTGGACCTGCTGTTCGCGGTGGACTCGGTGCCGGCGATCTTCGCGATCACGACCGATCCGTTCATCGTGTACACCAGCAACATCTTCGCCATCCTGGGCCTGCGCGCGCTGTACTTCGCGCTGGCGGCGATGATCCACCGCTTCCACTACCTGAAGTACGCGCTGGCCCTGGTGCTGGTGTTCATCGGGACCAAGATCTTCCTGGTCGGCTTCATCGGCAAGGTGCCGGCCGTGGTGTCCCTGTCGGTGACCTTCGGCCTGATCGCGGGCGGCGTGCTGTTCTCGCTGTGGAAGACGCGCGGCGAACGCGGCAAGGCCGAACTGGCGGCCGAGTAAACCCGGGCGCGGCGAGGCCGCCATATCCGCCGGATATGGCGGCCTCGCCCATCCGGGATTTGTCGGCGGCAGGCGGCAGGCGTAGAGTGGCCAGGAGTCTTTCCACCGTCGGGAACCGCCATGAACACCTGGTCAGCAAAGCAATACTCCGCCTTCGAGAACGAGCGCACCCGTCCGGTGCGCGACCTGGTCGCCGCCTTGCCCAACCTGCAGGCGCAGCGGGCGGTGGACCTGGGCTGCGGCCCGGGCAACTCCACCGAGGTGCTGGCCGCGCGCTACCCCGACGCCGAGCTGAGCGGCATGGACAATTCCGAGGACATGCTGCAGGCCGCCCGCAAGCGCCTGCCCGCGCTGCAGTTCGAACTGGCCGATATCGCCACCTGGGACCCGCCGCAGGCCTACGACGTGATCCTGGCCAACGCTTCGCTGCAGTGGGTGCCGGACCACGCCACGCTGTATCCGCGCCTGCTCGGCAAGCTGGCCCCGGGCGGCAGCCTGGCGGTGCAGACGCCGGACAACATGGAAGAGCCGGCCCATCGCCTGGCGCGCCAGGTCGCCGGCGAAGCTCCGTGGGCGGCCAGCATCGGAGGCTTCAAGCATCCCCCGCGGCATAGCGCGGCCTGGTACTACGAACTGCTCAAGCCGCATTGCGGCCGGCTGGACGTGTGGCGCACCACCTACCACCACCCGCTGGCGGGCGCGGCGGCCGTGGTGGAGTGGTTCAAGGGCACGGCGCTGCGCCCCTACCTGGACAGGCTGGACGACGCCGGGCAGGCCGGCTTCCTGGCCCGCTATCAATCGCTGATCGAAGAGGCCTACCCGGCGCTGGCCGACGGCACGGTGCTGCTGCCGTTCCCGCGGCTGTTCATCGTGGCGACGGCGCGCGAAGGCTGAGCGCGGGCCGGCCCTTCATTCCTGGCGCGCCTTGTCCTTCCACAGCCGCACCAGCGTGTCGGGCGCCTCGCTTTCCGGCACGTCGAAGCTGACGTCCGCGACCTCGGCGCCGCGGTAAAGCACTTCCACATGGAAATAGCGCTGGTCGCCGCCACCGCCGGCGTCGCGCGCGACGGCCACGGGCGCGGCGCGTTCCAGCGCGTCGCAGGCTTCCTGGCGCACGTCGGGCGGGCAGGTGGCGAGGTCTATGGTGCGCGGCCGCGCCAGGCCCGGCAGATATGCCAGGCCGCCCTGGCGCGTGAGGCGCACCAGGTGGGCAAGGTCCAGCGGCGGCAGTTCGATCATGTCTGCACTCCCACGGCCTGCCAGGCCTGAGCGACGGCATTGCGCACCGCGGCGTCGTGGTTCTGCGCGACCTGCAGCGTCAGCGCGGCGAACTGCTTGAAGTCGGCGTCGTGGCGCAGCCGCTCGTCGCGCAGCGCGTCGTACCAGACGCGGCCCGCGCCGGCCCAGGCGGGGCCGTCCAGGGCCGTGGCGGCGAGGTAAAAGGCGCGATTCGGGATGCCGGAATTGATGTGCACGCCGCCGTTGTCGTCGGGCGTGTCCACGTAGTTGTCCATGTGGGCGGGCTGCGGGTCCTTGCCCAGCGCCGGATCGTCGTAGGCGCTGCCGGGCTCGGCCATGGAGCGCAGCGCTTTTGCGCGCACCTTGTCGGTGAAGAGGCCGGCGCCGATCAGCCAGTCGGCCTGGCGCGCGTCCTGGCCCAGGGCGTATTGCTTGACCAGCGAACCGAAGACGTCGCACAGCGATTCGTTCAGCGCGCCCGACTGGCCCTGGTAGAGCAGGGCGGCCTCGGCGTCGATCACGCCATGGGTGAGTTCGTGGCCGATGATGTCGGGCGCCAGCGTGAAGCGGTTGAACACTTCGCCGTCGCCGTCGCCGAACACCATTTGCGCGCCGTTCCAGAAGGCGTTGTCGTAGTCTTCGCCGTAATGCACGGTGCCGATCAGCGGCAGCCCCTGGCCGTCGATGGAATGGCGCTGGTAGACCTCCCAGAAGAATTTGTAGGTCGCGCCCAGGTACTCGTAGGCTTCGTCCACCGCCGCGTCGCCGGTGGCGGGGCGGCCCTCGGCGCGCACCAGCTTGCCGGGCAGGGTGGTGCTGTTGCCGGCGTCGTGCACGGACCGCTGCGGCTTGCCGGCGGGACCCGCGCGCGCGCCCGGCGCCGGCTTGGCGCGGGGCGGCTGCACCGCCATTTCGCGCAGGCTGCGCTGTTGCTGGTCGATGATCAGCGTCTTCACGGCGGGCATGCTGACCCGGGCGTCGGCGTGCTGCGCCAGGCGGTCCAGCATGAAGGGGGGAATCACACCGATCAGGGGCGCGGACTGGGAAGGTCGTGGCATGCGCGGTCTCCGTCTTGAGCGCCGGACCGGGGCCGCGGCGCGTAGGTCAGGGTCTAAGCCAGACAACGGTAGCAGATGGGCCGGCCGCAGGGACGTAACAGGTTGCGGCCTGATGCTAGGAACTTTACCGGGCGTAGAAGGGGCGCGGCGCAACAATCGTCACAATTCGGCGCGGCGCGGACTTCCGCTAGAATCCGGTGCTTCTTTTCCGGGGGGGACGCTCGATGAGGTATTTCCTGATCTTGGTGGGAGCGGCTGTCGTCGCTTACTTGCTGGCGCGGGGCATAGCCGCCGTGCTCTCGGACCGTAAACGTTCAAAAACAGAAAGGGATTCGAAGTGAAGCCGACAGACATGCAAGTGGTCAAATCGATAGGCGCGGTCAAGCCGCGCAGCCTCAAGGTGGCGGCGATCGCGGCGGTGCTGTTCCTGCTGATCCTGTTCCTGGCCTTCGATTCGTGGTTCCAGGTGGACCAGGGCGAGCGCGGCGTGGTGCTGCGCAACGGCAAGCTGGTGCGCGTTTCCGAGCCCGGCCTGGATTTCAAGACGCCGTTCATCGACAACGTGATGATGGTGTCGGTGCGCGACCACACGTTCGTGTTCGAAAAGCTGGAGGCCTACAGCTATGACCAGCAGCCGGCGACGCTGCGGGTGTCGGTGACCTATCGCGTGCCGCCCGAGCACGTGGCCGAGCTGTATTCGGAGTACGGCACCATCAGCAATCTGCAGATGCGGGTGCTGGAACGCAAGACGCCGGACTCGGTGAAGAACGTGTTCGGCCAGTACACGGCCGTGCGCGCCATCCAGGAACGCCAGAAGCTGGGCCTGGACGTGAACGAGTCCGTGCGCAAGACCATGGAAGGCGCGCCGGTGCAGGTGGTGGGCGTGCAGATCGAGGAAGTGGGCTTTTCGCAGGCCTATGAACATTCCATCGAGCAGCGCATGCTGGCCCAGGTGCAGATCGAGACGACCCGCCAGCAAAAGGAAACGGCGACCATCAACGCCGAGATCCAGGTGGTCAAGGCCAAGGCCGAGGCCGACGCGCGCCGCCAGCAGTTCACCGCCGAGGCCGACGGCATCCGCATGCGCGGCGAGGCCGAGGCCGCCGCGATCCGCGCCAAGGCCGAGGCGCTGGCCGCCAACACCAATCTGGTGAGCCTGAACGCCGTGGAAAAGTGGGACGGCGTGCTGCCGGCCACGCAGGTTCCGGGCGCGGCCCTGCCGTTCATCGGCATCAAGTAAGCATCGGCGTCGGGCGTTTCCGTCCGATTTTCGCCACACCGGCCGCGGGGTTCTCCCGCGGCCGTCCCCAAGCTAGGGGATATCCCTCTGTCAAGAATGGCAAAGCCGGCGCATCGTGGTGTCACGAGCCGCCGTGGGCGGCGATACGATAGCCACGATCCCGCGGGGTCGATAAGCTTCAGCAACAAGGAGACGGGGATGTCTCAAATGGAATGGACGCCCGGCGATACGCTGCCGGACCGTCACGGCTATTACGAAACGCGGTTCGACACCGGATACACCGCGATCACGCTGTACAGCGTGCTGGGCTGGATGCCGGCCAAGGCCAGCGGCACCATGATCAGCTGGCGCGCGCTGCCGCCGGAGGCCGAGCGGCAGGAGGCCGAAAGGCACATCGAGGCGTTGCGGGCCGCGCAATGCCACGTGCCGATGGACTACTAGGGCCGGCCGCGCGCCGCGGCTGAAGTATGCTTACGCGCTTGTTCCGCTTATTTCCGGCTGGCCCCGATGACTGATTTTCCCTTTGACGCCGTGCTGTTCGACTGCGACGGCGTCCTGGTCGATTCCGAACCCATTACCTGCCGCGTGCTGACCCAGATGCTCAACGAGCTGGGCTGGGACATCGCGCACGACGAAACCATGCGCATCTTCACCGGCAAGGCCGTGAAGGACGAACTGCCGCTGATCCAGGCGCGCACCGGCGCCGCGCTCGGCCCGGAATGGTTCGCCGAATTCCGCCAGCGGCGCAACGACGCGCTGGACCTGGAATTGCTGGAAATCCCCGGCGCGCCGGACGCCGTGCGCGCCCTGCACGGGGCGCTGGGCGGACGCATCGCGGTCGCCTCGGGCGCCGACCGCCGCAAGGTGGAGCTGCAGCTGGCCAAGGTGGGCATCGCCGACTGCTTCGACGGACGCGTGTTCAGCGGCCACGAAATGCCGCGCAGCAAGCCGCATCCGGACGTGTACCTGGCCGCCGCCGAGGCGCTCGGCGTGGACCCGCGGCGCTGCGCGGTCGTGGAAGACACGGTGACCGGCGCGACCGCCGGGGTGGCCGCCGGCGCCACGGTGTTCGGCTACAGCCCGAGCGCCAACGGCCATAGCGGCGCCGAGGCGCTGCGCGGCGTGGGCGTGGCGCAGGTGTTCACCGACATGGCGCAGCTGCCGGCGCTGCTGGCCGACTGGGGCCGGCGCGCGGCCTGAGCGCTCAGCGCGCCTGGTTGGCGTACTGCCCGCCGCCGTCCAGGTCGATCACCGTGCCGCTCAGGTAGCCGGCGCGGGGCGAGGCCCCGAAGACGATCATGTCGGCCACTTCCGCGGGCTCCATCAGACGGCCGAAGGGCAGGTCCGTCAGCGTTTCCTGCCAGCGGCTTTCATCGCCCCAGCGGGCCTGCGCGCGCTGCTGCGCCAGCGTCAGCACGCGGTCGGTGCGGGTGCGCGAGGGATTCACGCCGAAGACCCGCACGCCGTGGCGCGGCGCCTCGCCGCCCAGCGCGCGGGTGAAGGCGATCAGCGAGGCATTGGCCGCCGCGCCGCAGATGTAGTCGGCGCGGGGGGCCGAGCCGGCCATGCCGATGATGTTGGCGATGACGCCCGCGCCGGCCGCGCGCATGCGCGGATAGTAGTGGCGCGCCAGGTCGATGTAGCCGTGCACTTTCAGGTCCCAGCCGGCGCGCCAGCGCTCGTCCTGCACCTGTTCCAGCGCGCCGCCCGGCACCGCGCCGGCGTTGTTCACCAGGATGTCGACGTCTCCGGCCATCTCGGTCAGGCGCTGCGCCGCGCCCGTCTGCGCCAGGTCCAGCGTGTGCGCCTGCACCGGCTTGCCGGTGTGCTCGCCGATGGCCTCGGAGGCGGCGCGCAGCGCGGCGTCGTCGCGTGCCACCAGTATGGGTTGCGCGCCTTCGCGCGCGAACGCGATGGCGCAGGCCAGCCCGATGCCCTTGGAAGCGCCCGTGATGAGCACGCGTTTACCGCCCAGCTGCAGATCCATGTAGTCCTCCGCCCGATACGCGCCCGCGGCATTGCGGGACACCTGTCGGTTGTAAACCAGTTGGGCCGGGCATGCCAGCGCGCGCGCCGCCTGCTATGCTGCCTGCATCGAGGCCCACGAGGAGGCGGCGATGTCTGAAGTCTGGCTGGAAATCTGGTCCGCGGCGCGCAGCGAATTCTCCGACATCCCGGATGTGACCGAGGCCACGCGCATCGTGCTGCGGCTGGGCATGGCGGTGCTGCTGGGCGGCCTGCTGGGCTACGAGCGCGAGCGCAGCGGCAAGGCGGCGGGCCTGCGCACCCACATGCTGGTGGCGCTGGGCGCCGCCATTTTCGTGCTGGTGCCGCTGCAGGGCGGCATGGCGGTGGGCGACCTCAGCCGCGTGCTGCAAGGCGTGATCGCCGGCATCGGCTTTCTGGGCGCGGGCGCCATCATCAAGCTCGGCTCGGAGCGCGAAATCCACGGCCTGACCACGTCGGCCGGCATCTGGATGACGGCCGCCATCGGCGTGGCCGCGGGCATGGGGCGCGAGGCCACCGCCGTGCTCAGCACGCTGCTGGCCCTGTTCGTGCTGGCGGTGCTGCGCCGGGTCGAAGCGCGCATCTCGTCCAGGCACGAGAAGCGCGTGATCTCCTCGGGCTCCGAATAGGCGCGCCTCAGTTGCCGCCGGACACTTCGATGAACGAGCCGCTGGTGTAGCCGGCTTCGTCGGAGAACAGCCACATCACCGCGCCGGCGACTTCCTCCACCGTGCCGCCGCGGCGCAGCGGGATCGCGCTCTTGAGCCGGTCGACCCGGCCCGGCTCGCCGCCGCTGGCGTGCATGTCGGTGTAGATGGTGCCGGGGCGCACGCCGTTGACGCGTATGCCCTCGGGCGCGACTTCCTTGGACAGGCCTATCGTCATGGTGTCCAGCGCGCCCTTGGACGCGGCGTAGTCCACGTATTCGTTGGGCGAGCCCAGGCGCGCGGCGGCCGAGGACACGTTGACGATGGCGCCGCCCGGGCCGCCGTGGCGTGTGGACATGCGGCGCACGGCCTCGCGCGCGCACAGGAAGGCGCCGATCACGTTGGTGGCCAGCACGCGCTGCAGGCGCTCGGCGCTCATGGCCTCCACGCGCATCTGCTGCTCCAGGATGCCGGCGTTGTTCACCAGCGCGTCGATGCGGCCGAGTTCGTCGTCCAGCGCCTGGAACATGCGCAGCACCTGCGCCTCCTGCGAGACGTCGGCCTGCAGCGCGACGGCGCGTCCGCCCTCGGCGCGGATGGCGTCCACCACCGCCTGGGCCGCGCCGGCCTGGGCATGGTAGTTGACGCCCACCGCGTAGCCGCGGCGCGCGGCCAGTCTGGCGATGGCGGCGCCGATACCGCGGCTGCCGCCGGTGACGAGCATGACTTTGGACATGGCTTTCTCCTGGTCGTATCCGGTGCTGCGGCTATGCTAACCGCAAGTTCAGTCGGCCTCGCGCAGCAGCCGCACGCCGACCAGCGGGTAGCGGGTCTGCTGCGTATTCCAGTTGCGGAACGAGGCGCGCGTGTACAGCGCCCAGGTGTGCCACGAGCCGCCGCGCCGCACGCGCACGTTGCCGCTGTCCGGGCCTTGCGGATCGTCCGTCGGGGATAGCGCGTAGTAGTCCTCGCCATACCAGTCCGCCACCCATTCCCAGGCGTTGCCGTGCATGTCGTACAGGCCGAAGGCGTTGGGCGCGTAGCTGGCCGCCGGCGCGGTGAAGGCGTGGCCGTCGCCGCGGACCGAGGCGAACGCGGCCCATTGCGGCCAGCGCGGCGCGGCCTGCGCGTCGAAGCCGTTGCCGATCTCGGGCATGGCGGCGGGATCGTCGCCGTTCTGGTAGCGCGTGCGCGCGCCGGCGCGGCAGGCGTATTCCCATTCGGCCTCGGTGGGCAGGCGGTAGGTCCGGCCTTCCTGCTGGGTGAGCCAGCGGGCCAGCGCCACGGCGTCGTTCCAGCTGATGTTCACGACCGGATGGTCGTCGCCCTGCGCGAAGCCAGGATTGCGCCAGGAATAGCGGCGGTCGCGGCCTTCGAAGGCGTCGCCGCTTTCCGAGCGGGCGGGATCGTATTGCGGGTTGTAGCCGTAGCCGCCGGTGCCGTCGGCCTCGGATTCCGCCACGTAGCCCGAGGCCTCGATGAAGCGGCGGAACTGCCCCACCGTGACCTCGGTGCGCTGCAGGTAGAACGGGCGCGTGATGCGCACGGTGTGCACCGGCGCCTCGTCGGACAGCTGGGCGTAGCGGTCGGGCGGGTACTGCGGATAGGCGCGCGCCAGCGCCTCGGGCGTTTCGTCGCTGCCCATCTGGAAGCTGCCTGCCGGGATGCGCACGAACGTCATGCCCAGCGAGTTCTCGACCTGCGCCGCGGGCGGGGCGGCGGCCCAGGCGCAGGCGGGGATCAGGGTGCAAAGCAGGGCCAGTAGGGATCGCATGGGCGTGGGGCTCGGCGGGGAGGTGCGCAATGGTAGAGCGGCCGCGGCGCGCCGGCCAGCCGCGGACAACCCTCATGCCGCGCCGGCGGGCTCAGCCCGCCTTGCGGATGGTGAAGTTGATGCGGAGGCTGCCCAGCCGCGGGTGCGGCAGGTCCTGCATGGGCATGACGCCGTGGTAGCGCAGCCGGTCGACGCCGCCCCAGACCACCACGTCGCCGTGGAACAGCGTGGTGCGCGAGGTTTTGTCGCCGCGCGCCAGGCCGCCGAACAGGAACACGGCCGGCATGCCCAGCGATACCGACACGATGGGCGCGCCGTAGTCGCGCTCGTTGCGGTCCTGGTGCAGCGACAGGCGCGAGCCGGGTTCGTAGCGGTTCACCAGGCAGGCGTCCGGCGCGAAACCGGGAAAACCGGCTTCGGCGGCCGCGTCGCGGGCCAGTTCGGCGAAGGCCGCGGGCATGTCGGGCCAGGGCCGGCCCGACAGCGGATCGCGGCGGGTGTAGCGGTAGCCGTGGGCGTCGCTGGTCCAGCCCAGGCTGCCGCAGTTGGTCAGCGCCACCGACATGGTGTAGCCGCCCGGCGTCTGCATCTGCCGGAACGGCGCCTCGGCCGTCACGGCGTCGACGCCGGCGAGCAGGGCCTCGGCCCGCGCCAGCGCATAGCCGCGCAGCACCACCGACTGCGGGCCCAGCACGACGCGGCCGCCCTGCGCGGGCGCGTCGTCGGCGAAGAGGTCCAGGTTCGGGGCCATGCGCGCGCCTACAGCAGCGGCTCCAGCGGCAGCAGCGACACGAACCACACCGACACGCGCTGCCACAGCGTGGTGCCCGGTTCGGTATCGTGCCGCACGGTCTGGCCGTCGCGCTGTTCCAGCCAGTACAGGCCGCCCCGGTCGTCCAGGCAGACCCGGTAGGCCACCTTGGCCATGTCGCGGTCGAAGGATTCGGCGATGCGCCGCGCCAGCGTGGGGCTGTCGATGACGAAGCCCAGCTCGGTGTTCAGTCTGGCCGAGCGCGGGTCGAAGTTGAACGAGCCCACGAAGATACGGCGGCCGTCGACGGCGAAGGTCTTGGCGTGCAGGCTGGAGCCGGAACTGCCGAACGGCCCCACGCCCTTGCTGCGCTCCACGTCGCCGGCCATGCGCTTCATTTCGAACAGTTCCACGCCGCTGGCCAGCAGGTCCTTGCGGCGCTTGGCGTAGCCGGAATGCACCACCGCCACGTCGGTGGCTTCGAGCGCGTTGGTCAGCACCCTGACCTTGACGCCGCCCTGCGCCATCTGCGCGAACGCCTCCGTGCCGCTGGCCGTGGGCACGAAATAGGGCGACACCAGTTCCATGTCGGTGGCCGGCGCGCCGAGGATCTCGTGCAGCTGATGCGGCAGCATGGCTTCGGGCGGCGCGGTTCCCAGGGTCTTGCGGGGATCGTCGCTGACCATGCGCGTGTCGGCCCATTCCAGTTCCAGCCGGCCTTGCAGCAGATCCTGGATGAAGGGCAGCTCGCGCATGGCCTGGGCGTAGGCGGCGGCCTGGGGCGAGCGTTCGACGCTTGCGGCGGCCTGCGCCAGTTCCTCCAGCCTGCCGGGCTCCGGCCGCTTGAGCAGGCGGTCCACCGGATAGGCCGATTCGCTGGCCCAGTAGCGGTCGAAATCCGTGGAGACGTCGTTGACCGCCGCGCCGATGGCCAGCACGTCCAGGTCGGTGAACAGCACGTCGCTGGTCGCGCCGAAGTATTCGTCGCCGACGTTGCGCCCGCCGACGATGGTGGCCTGGTTGTCGGCGGTGAAGGACTTGTTGTGCATGCGGCGGTTCAGACGGCGGAATTCCGTCACGTAGCCCAGCGGCTTGGGCCAGCGCAGCACGAAGGGGTTGTACAGCCGCACCTCGATGTTGGGGTGGGCGTCCAGCGCGGCCAGCTCCTCGTCCAGCCCCGAGGTGCCGTTGTCGTCGAGCAGCAGCCGCACCCGCACGCCGCGGCCGGCGGCCTCGTGCAGGGCCTGCAGCAGCATGGTGCCCGTCATGTCCTTGTGCCAGATGTAGTACTGCACGTCCAGGCTGCGCTGGGCCGCGCGCGCCAGCATCATGCGCGCGGCGAAGGCGTCGTGCGCGTCGGCCAGCGGATGGATGCCGGACTTGCCGGGATGGGCGGCGGCCAGCGGCGCGATGCCGCGGCCCAGCGCGGTGTCTTGCGACGCCTCGGGCGTCAGGGCGCGGGATTCGCTGCGTTTGTCCAGGGAGGGCAGGCCGCAGCCGCTCAGAAAGCTCAGGCAGAGGGCGGTCATGATCAGGGGTTTGGCCAGGTGCATGCCCCGTATTGTGCCGAAATCGCGCGGCGGGCCCGCTCCGGTTCTTGACGGAATTCCTGATTTGAGAGAAATTCCCTAATATGGAAAATTCACCGATTGCCGACGCCGGGCTGGACCGGCGCATCGCCGCCCGGCTCAAGACGCTGCGCCAGGAGCGCGGCTGGTCGCTGGACGAACTCGCTGGCCGCGCCGGCGTCAGCCGCGCCACGCTGTCGCGGCTGGAGAACGCCGAGGTCAGCGCCACCGCCAGCGTGCTGGGCAAGCTGTGCGCGGCCTACGGCCTGACCATGTCGCGGCTGATGCTGATGGTCGAGGACGATTTCGCGCCGCTGGTGCCGCAGCAGGCGCAGGCCGTGTGGACGGACGAGAGCGCCGGTTTTCGCCGGCGCTCGGTGTCGCCGCCCGCGCAGCAGCTGGCCGGCGAAGTGCTGGCCTGCGAGCTGCAGGCCGGCGCGCGCATCGCCTACGAGCGCTCGCCGCGCCCGGGCCTGGAGCACCATCTGCTGATGCTGGAGGGCCGGCTGCACCTGACCGTGGACGGCCAGGCTTACCGCCTGGCTCCCGGCGACTGCCTGCGCTACCAGCTGTTCGGCGCCAGCGAATTCTCCACCCCGCCGGACGCCGGCGCCCGCTATCTGCTTTTCATCGTCTGAGGCCGCCATGCCCGAATCGACATATGACTTGACGCTGCTGCCGGCCGACGCCGCCGAGACCCTGCTGGCCGATCTGGCCGAGCTGCTACGCGCCTGCGTGCAGGACGGCGCCAGCGTCGGCTTCGTGCTGCCCTACGCGCCGGCCGATGCGCAGGCCTATTGGCGCGCCAAGGTGCTGCCGGGCGTCGCCGCCGGCACGCTGGCGCTGTGGGTGGCGCGCCTGGACGGGCGGGTCGCCGGATCGGTGCAGCTCGATTGCGACATGCCGCCCAACCAGCCCCACCGCGCCGAACTGCGCAAGCTGCTGGTGCATCCGGATTTCCGCCGCCGCGGCCTGGCGCGCGCGCTGCTGCGCGAGGCCGAGGCCATGGCGGCGCGGCGCGGCCGCAGCCTGATCACGCTGGATACGCGCACCGGCGACAAGGCGGAGCCGCTGTACGCTTCCGCGGGCTACCGGACGGCGGGCAGGATCCCGGGATTCAGCCGCGATCCGCGCGACCCGTCCAGGCTGGACGCCACCACGGTCATGTACAAGCAGCTGTGACGCTCAGGCCAGGGGCTTGATGCCCACGCTGTAGGGCGGCGCGTTGCCGCGCGCGGCGGCCTTGATCTTCAGCATCGAGCCGCCGGGCGTGAATTCGAATTCCTGGTAGGGCACTTCGAACCATTGGTGGAAGCTGGTGCGCGAGAACTCGGGCACCCAGACCTTGGGCCGCTTGGGATCGCAGTGGAACTCCACCAGCGTGCGGTCTATGCCCAGCGGCCGCGTATTGCCGATGCGGTAGCTGGCCTTCAGCTCGGCGCGCTCGGTCGCGCCCGGACGCCATTGCAGGCCGATGGATTCCATGAAATGTTCGATCGCCTCGATGCCGCGATACATGGCGTTGCTCCAAAATCTGGTTTCAGTCCGAATTATCCGCCATTCCGCGCGCTTGCCCTGCGCCAATCGCCGCCATTGAACAAACCAAATGGACGCGTCGCGCCGTGGCGCGCACCATGACACCTCGAAACCCTGGACAAGGAGCTGTCATGTCGAATCTGATCCTGGCGCTGGTGAGCGCGGAACTGACTCTTTTCGGCGTCGCCGCGCCCGTCGTCGACGAACCCGCCGCCGCGCCCGAGGCGCAGGGGCCGGGCACCGCGCCCAGCTTCGATCGCGAGCATTACCGCAGCGCGCTGGGCTGATGGAACCTGCGCCGCAACGGCGCAGGAATAGGCAGATTTCAAGCAAGAACGAGCCTGTACGCCCCGGCTCGCGATTCTTACCATCCCTGTACGGAATCGGGACTCCCGGTCCGTCAGCCCCGCGGCATGTGGCCGGCGGGGCCCGCAAACGCAGGGGGTTGCATGAATACCGAGAAAATCTGGTTGGTGACGGGCGCGTCGAAGGGGCTGGGCCTGAGCCTGGTCCGGCTGCTGCTGGAGCAGGGACACAAAGTGGCGGCGACCTCGCGCGACGGCGACGCGTTGCTGGACGCGGTGGGCGCAAAGCTGGAAGGCCGCTTTCTGCCGCTGACGGTGGACCTGGCAGACGAGCGCGGCGTGCGGCGGGCGGTGCAAGCCACGGCGGTCGCCTTCGGCGGCCTGGACGTCGTGGTCAATAACGCCGGCTGCGGCCTGCAGGGCGCGCTGGACGGCCTGTCGGACCGGGAGCTGCGCGGCAGTTTCGACGTCAACGTGTTCGGCATGCTGAACGTGCTCAGGGCGGCCCTGCCGCGCCTGCGCGCGCGGCGCGGCGGGCATGTGTTCAATATTTCGTCGATCCTGGGCTTCGACGGCGGCCATCCGGACTGGGGCGCCTACAGCGCGGCCAAGTTCGCGGTCAGCGGCCTGACCGAGGCGCTGGCGGCGCAGGCCGCGCCCGACGGCTTGCGCGTGACGCTGGTGTATCCGGGCGCGATGCGCGCGGCCGATGCGCCCCATGGGCAGGGCAGCGATCCGGCCAAGATGGCGCAGGTGCTGATCGACGCGGCCCAGGCGCAGTACGCGCCGCTGCATCTGTTCCTGGGGCGCGACGCCTTCGACCAGGCGCGCGCCAAGATCCACGCGGTGCAGCAGGAACTGGCGCGCTGGCGCGAGATGTCGGTGTCCATCGGCCTGGCCGACGAAAGGCGGATCGCCGCCTGAAACGGGATGGGACGGGACGCTAGCCCGCCAGCCCGCGCGCGGCCTGGTACGCGCCCAGCAGCGCCAGGCTGATCATGAAGACCAGCTTGAAGGCGCGCGCCGAGAGCCGGGCGCGCAGCCACTGGCCCAGCGCCATGCCGGCCAGCGCGGGCGCGAGCATCAGCACCGACGCGCCGGCCGCCTCGGGCGTGTAGCCGCCGTTGATCGCCAGCCCCGCGGCCAGCGCCACGGTCGAGACCGTGAACGAAATCCCCATGGCCTGGATCAGGCCGTCCTTGCCCAGGTTCAGCGCCTGCAGGTAGGGCACGGCCGGAATCACGAACACGCCGGTGGCCGCGGTGATCACGCCGGTGACGGCGCCGACCGCCGCGCCCAGCCAGCCCTGGCGCCGCGCCGGCACGCTGGGCGGCGATCCGAACAGGCCCCAGGCGGCATAGGCCACCAGCGCCAGCCCCAGGCCGACGCCGGCCCAGCGGCCGGAAGGCGCGCCCAGCCAAAGCGCCGCGCCTATCGTGCCGACGCAGATGCCCGCCTGCATGCCGGCGACGCGGCGCAGCACGGCCGGCAGCGACGGCCACGGCCGGGCCTGCCACAGGTTGGTGATGAGCGAAGGCACGATGAGCAGGGCGGCGGCCTGGGCCGGCGCCATCAGCAGCGCCAGCAGCGCCATGGAAATCGTGGGCAGTCCCAGTCCCACCACGCCCTTGACCACGCCGGCCAGGATGAAGATGGACAGGGTGGCGGCGAACAGGGCGGGCGTGGCGCCGGGCAGCAGATCGTAGGTCGTCATGAGGCTATGCCCGCGCCTGAGGCGATGGGCGTCGGGCGGGGCCATTCGAGTGGCAGGGACTTCATTGTCCGTCGGAGATCGCCGGGCCGGAATCGGGATCTCGCGTAGCAAGCCTATGGGTTGGCCTGAGGCTGGCGTGCTACGCTTTTTGCATGCGATTCGACCTGACCGACCTGCGGCTTTTCCTCAACGTACAGGAGACCGGCTCCATCACGGCCGGCGCGCGGCGCACGCACATGACGCTGGCCTCGGCCAGCGAGCGCATCCGCGGCATGGAGGACACGCTGGGCGTGCCCCTACTGCTGCGCGGCCCGCGCGGCGTCGAGCCGACGCCGGCCGGGCGCACGCTGGCGCACCATGCGCGGGTGGTGCTGGCGCAGATGGACCGCATGCGCGGCGAACTCGACCACTACGGCCAGGGCCTCAAGGGCCACGTCCGGATGCTGTGCAACACCAGCGCGATGAGCGAGTACCTGCCGCCGGTGCTGGGCGCTTTCCTCAAAGACCATCCGCGCGTGTCGGTCGACCTGGAAGAGCGCCTGAGCCACGAGATCGCCGACGCGCTGCGCGCCGGCGCCTGCGATATCGGCGTGCTGGCGGACTCGGCCGACCTGCATGGCCTGCGCACGGTCACCTTCCGCCACGATCCGCTGGCCCTCATCGTGCCTGCCGGCCATCCGCTGGCCGCGCGCGCCTCGCTCACGCTGGCGGAGGTGGCGGATCAGGAGTTCGTGGGCCTGGTGGAAGGCAGCGCGCTGCAGGAGCATATCGCGCATCACGCGCGGCGCGGCGGCAAGGCCTTGTCCTACCGCGTGCGGCTGCGCAGCTTCGACGCCGTGTGCCGGATGGTGGGGCAGGGCGTGGGCATAGGCATCGTCCCGCGCGTGGCGGCGGCGCGCTACGGGCGCGCGGCCGGCGTGCGGCGCGTGGCGCTGGCCGACGGCTGGGCCGCGCGCGATCTGGTGCTGTGCACGCGCGACGCGCTGCCGGCCTATGCCGCCGAGCTGGTGGAATACGCGCTGCGCGACGCGCCTGGCGCGCGGGCCGGCTGAATGCCGCCCGGCTGGACGCGGACGCCAGCCGGCGTTAGCGTTAAGGCCTTGCCGGCCTCCGCGGCCGGCTTCCGCTCCCCGGTTTTCTTTCGCGCCCGCCATGCCCGACGATCCGTCCCCCGCCGCCGTCCCGTTCCATGCGCCCGATCCGCAGCTCTGCAACGGCGCCGCGCTGCGCAAGGCGACGCGGCGCGTATCGCAGCTGTACGACTCGGTGCTGGCGCCCTGCGGGCTGAAGGTGTCGCAGCATTCGATCCTGCTGCACATCGCGCGGGCGGGCACGCCCTCGCTGACCGATCTGGCGCGGGCCATGGTGCTGGACCGCTCCGCGCTGGCCCACAACCTCAAGCCGCTGGAGCGCGACGGCTACGTGCAGACCTCGCGCGATCCGCTGGACGGCCGCAGCCGCCGCGTGGCGCTGACCGAGTCCGGGCGCGCCAAGCTGGCGCAGGCCCGGCGCCTGTGGCGCGAGGCGCAGCGCCGCTTCGAGGCCGCCTATGGCGCCGAGCGCGCGGCCGCCCTGCGGCGCGCGCTGGCAGAGATCTTCTCCGAGGAGTTCGCGCTGGCCTTCAGCCGCGGCTAGGGCCTGTGCGTGGCTCCAGTCAGGGTGAACCGGCCCTGGTCCGCCTTGCTCCGATGCCCAGCATCGCGACGGCGCCCAGCACGCAGGCCATGCCGGCCAGTTGCTGCCCGGCCAGCGTCTCGCCCAGCAGGCCGGCGGCCAGCGCCACCGCGGCCACCGGGGCCAGCGCCGTGAAGAGCGCGGCCTCGGCGCCCTTCACGCGGGCCGCTCCCGCATACCAGAGCAGAAAGCCGCCCACCGTGGGCACCAGGGCGTAATAGGCCGTGGCCGCCAGCGCCGGGCCGGGCAGGGACAGGGTCCACGGCGCCTCGGCCAGGCTGGCCAGCGCCGAGAAGGCAAGGCCGCAGGCCGCCATGATGGTCGACAGCGCCAATGGCGCCACCGGCACGCGCAGCCGCTTGTTGAGCAGGATGAACAGGCCTTCGCACAGCACCGCGCCCAGGATCAGCGCGTTGCCCGCGAGCGAGGAGCCGCCGCCGTCATCGGCGGCGTGGCGCGTCATCAGCCACACGCCGAAAGCGGCGGCGGCGATGGCCGCCAGCGTGGCCTTGCCCGGGCGCTCGCCCAGCAGCACGACGGCGATGGCGGCCGACACCAGCGGCAGCGTGCCCAGGATGATGCCGCCGTCCACGGCCGAGGTCCGTTGCAGCCCGGCGATCAGCAGCGCGGTGTAGCCCACGCTGCCGGCGATGGCCTGCGCCGCCAGCAGCAGCCAGTCGCGGCGGTCCAGCCGCGGCAGCCGCGCGCCGGACAGCGCCATCAGCAGGGCGAAACAGGGCAGGGCCAGGGCGAACCGCAGCGCGGTGGCGGTAAAGGGCGGCAGGCCTGTGGCGATGATCTTGCTGGCCACCACGGTGCTGCCCACCAGCGCCATGGCGGCCGCCAGGCAGCAATAGCCTTGCATCCGGCTGTTCATGTCTCGATACGCGTGAAGTCAGGAAAACTGCAGCGTAGGCGCGGCGGCCGCGCGAGGTCTTGAACGAAATTGCAGCCCGGCCCGCGCTCAGCCGGCGGCCCGGGCGTAGCGCGCCGGCGAGACGCCGTAGGCGCGCACGAACAGCCGGGTCATGTGGCTCTGGTCGGCGAAACCGCCGGCCGCCGCGGCCTCGGCCAGCGCCGTGCCCTGGCGGATCAGGCTGCGCGCCAGCAGCAGCCGGCGCTGCATCTGGTAGGCATGCGGCGTCAGGCCGGTGGCCTGGGAAAAGGCCCGCAGCACCTGATAGCGGCTCAGGCCGCTGGCCGCGGCCAGGTCGGCCAGCGACAGCGCGGCGGCCGGATCGTCGTCGATCAGGCTGCGCGCGTGGCGGATCGCGTCGGGCGCGCCGCGCGGCCGGTCGCGGCCGCGCGCCGGCGCCGCGCCCGCCCGCGCCAGGATGCGCAGCAGCAGCACGTCGCAAGCCAGCGGCGCGGCGCCGGCCGTCGCCTGCGCGTACAGCGCCAGCACGTCGCGGGCCAGTTCGGGGCGGTCCTGCGCGGGGTGTTCGAATTCGTAGCCGCGCAGGGCGGCGGGCAGTCCGGCGGCGGCTTCGGCCACCACCTGCGGGTCCAGGTACAGCATCTGCCAGGCGCGCAGGCCGTCGCCCAGCGGCGCGCCGTCGTGCACTTCGCCCGGATTGACGGTGATGACGTGGCCCGGGCCGGCCTCGACCTGGCCGCGGCCGCTATGGGAAACCTGGGCGCCCAGGCGCATGACGCCGATGCCGTACTGCTCGTGCGTATGACGCGCGAACCGGTGCCGGCTGTGCGCGGCCACGGCCTGCACGCCGGCGAGCGCGCTGCGCTGCATGAGGAACTGGCCTGGGTTCATGGGAGCGGTCGGCCTCCGTAGTCGGACCCCAGGCAGTATCGCCCGCCCGGGCCGGCGCGATCAAGCTATTGCAGGCCGTTCCAGCGGGCCACGGCGGGTTCGGCCGCGGCCCATTTCCATTGGCCGCCGGGCTGGCGGCAGATCAGGCTGGTGTAGGCGGGCGCCGGCGCCTGGTCCTGCTCGACCGTGAACAGCACTTCGCGGCAGCGCGTCAGCGGGGTGTCGATGTCGCGCACCACCTGGATGGCGCCGCGCTCGTTGCCCACCGGCAGCGCATGGCGGATCTGCCACTGCCGCACGTGCCCGATGGCGAGTTCGCCGGCGGCGTTGGCCATGACGTTCTGCTGGTCGTTCTTCCATTCGCGCAGCACGTATTTCACGCTGGCGTCGACCGCGGCCTGCACGGTCACGCCGATGGCGTAGCCCGCCACCGGATTGGCGGTGGCCGCGCCGCTGACCGTGCCGACCACGGCGCCGGCCGCGCCGCCGATGGACGAGCTCTGGCAGCCGGCCAGTCCCAGGCTGGCGGCCGCCAGCAGGCTTGCGGCGCGCATCACTGCAGCGAGCCCCAGCGCGCGGTGGCCGGCTCGGCGCTGGCCCAGCGCCAGCGCGCGCCGTCGCGGCACACGGTGGTGACGTAGAACTCGCGCGCGGGCGGTGCGCCGCGCTGTTCGGCCGGGGTGTCGATGGAGAACACCACTTCCTTGCATTCCAGGTCCACGCCGCCGATCAGCCGGCTGACGGTGACCTGGCCCTGCGCGTCGCTTTCGATGGGAAGCTGGTGCCTGACCTGCCAGCTGGCCACCTTGCCCACGGCCAGCGGGCCGGCGGCGGCGGCGATCGCGTCCTGCTCCTCGCCGCGGGTCTTGCGCTGCGCATAGGCCAGGGCGGCCTGCGCGCCGGCCTGCACGCCCAGGCCGATGCCGGTGGCCACCGTGGGGTTGTCCGTGACCTTGTTGGCGATGGCGGTGCCGGCGATGCCGGCGGCCGCGCCGGTGCCCTCGCTCAGCAGCGAACTGCAGCCCGACAGCGCCATGAGCGCGGCGAGGGCGAGCGCGCCGCGGACCGCGGCGCCGGGCGAAAAAATGTACGACAAACTACCTGCCCTCCTGCGTGATGCCTGGCGCGGCAAGTATAGGAGCGCGCGCCTGCGCGCCGGTAGCGGATTTGCATTTGTTGGCAATTTTGCGGGCGTATCTACGGGACAGCACACTAGACGCGCGCGCCCTTGGTGTAGACCTCGCGCAACGCGGCGGCGAACAGTGCGTCGACGTTGCGGCGCAGGCCGTCGGAGCGCGTGAAGAGCGAGATCGGCGGCAGGGTCCAGTCGAACGAATACGGCACGATGGCCGCGCCGGCGATGCGCACCAGTTCGTCGGCGATGTCGGCCGGCAGGATGGTGACCGCGCGGTCGCTGGCGACCACCATTTCCCCGATCAGCTTGGAGGAATCGCTCTGCACCGAGGGCGGCGGGGGCGCGAGCCCGGCGCGCAGGAAGATGTCGGCCACCTGTTCGCGGATCGGGCTGCCGGGCGTGCCGAGTATCCAGTCCAGGTCGGCCAGCCGGTTCCATTCCAGCCGCGACCGGGCGAGCCGCGCGGCCAGCCGGCGGCTGGCGATCAGGCGCGGCTGCTGGCGGTAAAGCACCTCGAAGGCGATGTTGGTCATGTCCACCGACGGGGTGGCCCAGCCCACCACCAGGTCCAGGCTGTGGTCGCGCAGCTGGCGCAGCAGGGCCGGACCCTGGCCTTCGTGGATGGTGGCGGTGATGTGGCGGCCCTGCGGGAGGGTGCGGCCGATGGCCGCCGACAGCATCTGGCCCGACACGAAGGGGATGACGCCGATATGCAGATGGGCCGCGTGGCCGGCGGCCACCGCCTCCATTTCCTGGACCAGATGGCCCAGGTCGTGGACCAGGGCGCGGGCCCGGGCCAGCACTACGGCGCCCAGGGCGGTGGGCGTCATGCCGCGCACGGAGCGGTCGAACAGCGGCACGCCGAACATGTTTTCCAGCTCGGCCAGGGCGTTGGTGACCGCCGGCTGGCTGGTGGCCATGTGCTCGGCCACCCGGGTCAGCGAGCCGTGCTGCTCGATCTGCAACAGCAGCATCAGGTGGCGCATCTTCAGCCGCGAGGTCAGTTTCCGGACCACCAGGTCCGGATCGAAGGCGGTCATAGGGGATACATAAGGTAAACGTAATGGGACGATATTAAATCCGAATGATCTACTTATGTCTTGGAGCCTAGAATTTTTCTATCTCAACCAGGAGGCACAGCTCCATGAATGACCAGTCGGACCGCCAGGCGGCATTGGACTATCACGAATATCCCACCCCGGGGAAAGTCTCGGTCGTGGCTTCCAAGCCGCTGGTCAACCAGCGCGACCTGGCGCTGGCCTATTCGCCCGGCGTGGCGGCGGCCTGCGAGGAAATCGTGGCCGACCCGGCCAACGTGTTCCGCTACACCGGCCGCGGCAACCTGGTGGGCGTGATCACCAACGGCACCGCGGTGCTGGGCCTGGGCAATATCGGCGCGCTGGCGTCCAAGCCGGTGATGGAAGGCAAGGCGGTGCTGTTCAAGAAGTTCGCCGGCCTGGACGTGTTCGACATCGAGATCAACGAGACCGACCCGGACAAGCTGGTCGAGATCATCGCCGGCCTGGAAGCCACTTTCGGCGGCATCAACCTCGAAGACATCAAGGCCCCCGAATGCTTCATCGTCGAGCGCAAGCTGCGCGACCGCATGAAGATCCCGGTTTTCCATGACGACCAGCACGGCACCGCCATTACCGTGTCGGCGGCCTTCATCAACGGCCTGAAGGTGGTGGGCAAGGACATCAAGCAGGTCAAGGTGGTGACCTCGGGCGCCGGCGCGGCCGCGCTGGCCTGCCTGGACCTGATGGTGGACCTGGGGCTGCCGCTGGAGAACGTCTGGGTCACCGACATCGAAGGCGTGGTCTACGAAGGCCGCACGGCGCTGATGGACCCGGACAAGGCGCGCTTCGCGCAAAAGACCGACGCGCGCAAGCTGGCCGAGGTGATCCAGGGCGCCGACGTATTCCTGGGCCTGTCGGCCGGCGGCGTGCTCAAGCCGGAGATGGTGGCGGCGATGGGTCCGCGTCCGCTGATCCTGGCGCTGGCCAACCCGACGCCGGAGATCCTGCCGGAAGTGGCGCACGGCGTGCGCGACGACGTGGTGATGGCCACGGGCCGTTCGGACTACCCGAACCAGGTCAACAACGTGCTGTGCTTTCCGTACATTTTCCGCGGCGCGCTGGACGTGGGCGCCACCACCATCACGCGCGAGATGGAAAAGGCGGCGGTGTACGCCATCGCCGAGCTGGCCGAGGAAGAGCAGAACGAAGTGGTGGCGGCGGCCTACGGCACCTATGACATTTCGTTCGGCCCGGACTACCTGATTCCCAAGCCGTTCGATCCGCGCCTGATCGTGCGCATCGCGCCGGCGGTGGCCAAGGCGGCGATGGAAGACGGCGTGGCCACGCGCCCGCTGGCCGACCTGGAGGCCTACGAGGCGCAGCTGCAGCAGTTCGTGTACCACTCGGGCGCGTTCATGAAGCCGCTGTTCGCGGCGGCCAAAAACATCGTGCGCGAGGGCGGCAAGGCTCGCATCGTGTTCACCGAAGGCGAGGACGAGCGCGTGCTGCGCGCGGTGCAGGTGGTGGTCGACGAAGGTCTGGCCCGCCCCATCCTGGTGGGCCGCCCGTCGGTGCTGCTGGCCCGCATCGAGAAATTCGGCCTGCGCCTGCGCCTGGGCGAGGACGTGGAAGTCACCAACCCGGAATACGACGAGCGCTTCCATCAGTACTGGACCACGTACTGGGAGCTGATGTGCCGCCGCGGCATCACCAAGGAAATGGCGCGGGTGGAGATGCGCCGCCGCCTGACGCTGATCGGCGCGATGATGGTGCGCCTGGGCGACGCCGACGGCATGGTCTGCGGCACGGTCGGCGCCTACCACGATCACCTGCGTTTCGTGGACGAGGTGATCGGCCGCCGTCCGGGCCACAACGTGTACGCGGCCATGAACATCCTGCTGCTCAACGAGCGCACGGTGGTGCTGGTCGACACCCACGTCAACGACGAGCCCACGGCCGAACAGATCGCCGAGTTCACGGTGATGGCGGCGCAGGAAATGGCGCGCATGAACCTGGCGCCCAAGGTGGCGCTGCTGTCGCGCTCGAACTTCGGCACCGGCAGCTCGGCCTCGGGCGCGAAGATGCGCCGCGCGCTGGAGCTGGTGCGCGAGATCGATCCGGAGCTGGAGATCGACGGCGAGATGCACGGCGACTGCGCGCTGGACGAGGCGCTGCGCATGCGCATCCTGCCTTCGTCCTCGCTCAAGGGCGAGGCCAACCTGCTGGTGTGCCCGAACGTGGACGCCGGCAACATCGCCTACAACCTGCTCAAGACCACCGCGGGCAGCAACGTGGCGGTGGGTCCGTTCCTGCTGGGCGCGAACGCGCCGGTGCACATCCTGACCTCAAGCTCGACCGTGCGCCGCATCATCAACATGGCGGCGATGACGGTGCTGGACGCCAACCGGATCGAGCCCCAGGCCTGATCGCCCGCGTAGCCTGCAAAAAAAGCGCGCTGCCCCATCGCAGGATGGGCGCAGCGCGCTTTTTTCTGGCGAGCCGGCGCGCTTAGTGGCTGCTGGCCTTCCAGGTGCCGTCGGGCTGCTTGCAGAACCAGAACTGCCATTTTTCCGTGGTGGCGGCGCGGGCGAAATCGCCCACCAGGAAGCGACAGGTCTGGTCGTTCTTGACCGTCGTGGTTTGGGTGGGCGTGAGCTGCACCGTGATCGGCGCGGCTTTCTTGGGCTGGTGCGTGCTGGTCCATTCGGTGCGCTGGCCGTCGGCTGAATTGTTCAGCGCCTGCGCGACGGCCTCGTGGAACGAGCTGCGGTCGGCCTTGGGGATCTGGGTGATGATGGCATTGTTCAGCATGACCGGCGGCGCAGCGGTCGCCGTGGTCGAGACGCCGCATGCCACGAGCAAAGAGGCAAGAACGCGGGTGGTTTTCAAGATGTGGCTCCCTGATTCGTAAAGTCGTTATGTGATGCCGGATCTCGGGGCGATAGTACCGCAGCGCGCCTCGATGAACGAAAAAAAGGCCCCCACGCCGCGCACGCTACGCGTGCTTGCTGCCCCCCGAGGGGGCGTTTTTGTCTTGGGGCGGCCCGGCGACAAAAAAGGCCCCTACGCCGCGCACGCTACGCGTGCTTGCTGCCCCCCGAGGGGGCGTTTTTGTCTTGGGGCGGCCCGGCGACAAAAAAGGCCGCCCGAACTGCCGGCGGCCAAGGTACAACAAGGGGAAGGGTGGATTCGTGCGGGCTTTATTCGCCGTAGACGCCGGCGAACGGCATGTCGTTGGGTTCGACGCCGCTGACCAGGCCGGCAGCCTTGGCGGCGGCCAGTTCGGCGCGCACTTCGGCGCGGGTCTTGCCCGATTGGGGGGCGCCGTAGACGCCGGCGAAGGGCATGTCGTTGGGTTCGACATCGCTGACCTGGCCGGCGGCCTTGGCGGCAGCCAGTTCGGCTTGCACCTGGGCGCGGGTCGGGCCTTCGTACGGGGTGCCGTAGACGCCCTGGAACGGGACGTTGTTGGGTTCGATGTTGGGCGAGGCGGCATAGGCGCCGGCGCTCAGCGCGGCCAGGGACATCACCAGGGCGGTAGCAAGGGTCTTCGTGGTCTTCATGATAAATCTCCGATTTCAAGAGCTTGGGAGCGAATTCGGCGGCCTATCCGTCGTGCTTCGTTGCTGTTTCCCGATGGCTCAATATTGCGCGGAATCGGAGTAGGGATAAACCCTGGTATCGGTAAAAGATAATTCCATAGATGGAAAGAACGGCCTATTTTAAGGCTATAGTTTCCATTAATGGGATCGATTGGCGGGCGTCTCAGTAGTGCGGCGGCAGCTCGTCGCGCAGGCTGCGAAAGGGCGCGGCGCCCTCGGGCGCCTGCTGGCGCAGCTCGGCGACTTCGCGCATCAGGCGGTCTATCTGCTGTTGCTGGCGGACGATGATCTGGTTGAGCTGGTCCAGCAGGTCGTCGGCGAAGCTGGCCTTGACTTCCAGCTCCAGCAGGCGGCGTTCGATGTCTTGCATGTTATCCATGGGCGCCATTAGAACCGATTCCCGGAATCGAGGAGGCGGATTTGGCAGGATGGTTGGACCGCGGCGCGCGGCGCCGGGTGCTGCAGGGATTGCTGGCCTCGGCGCCGGCGGCCGCGGCCTGGGCGCAGCCGGCCGCGCCCGGCCCCGGCTCCGCCGAACTCCCGGCCGTCGTGGTCACCGGCACCCGTCTGGGCAGTCCGGTGATGCAGACGCCGGCCTCGGTGGACGTGGTCGAGGGCGCGCAGATGCGCCGCGGCCAGCCCGGGATCAACCTGTCCGAAGGGCTGGCCGGCGTGCCCGGGCTGCAGATCCAGAACCGCCAGAACTACGCCCAGGATCTGCAGATTTCCAGCCGCGGCTTCGGCGCGCGCGCCAGCTTCGGCGTGCGCGGCGTGCGCCTGTACGTGGACGGCATACCGGCCACCATGCCGGACGGGCAGGGCCAGACCTCGAACGTCGACATCGGCTCGATCGGCCAGGTCGAGGTGCTGCGCGGCCCGTTCTCCGCGCTGTACGGAAATTCATCCGGCGGCGTGATCCTGGTGAACACCGAAGACGGGGTCGAGCCGCCCTCGCTGTCCGCCAGCGGCTGGGGCGGCAGCTACGCCACCTGGCGCTACGGCCTGCGCGCCAACGGGGCCTCCGGCGGGCTGGACTACGTGCTGGACCTGACCCGGTTCACCACCGACGGCTACCGCGACCACAGCGCCGCGCGCAAGAACCTGGGCAACGCCAAGCTGGGCCTGCAGCTGGACGACGCCAGCCGGCTGACGCTGGTGGCCAACAGCGTGGACCTGAAGGCGCAGGACCCATTGGGCCTGACATATCGCCAGTTCCAGGACGATCCCAGGGCCGCGCCGCTGGCCGAGCTGTACGACACGCGCAAAAGCGTCAGGCAGACCCAGGGCGGCGCGGTCTACGAGCGCGCCATCGACGGGCGCAACAGCCTGCGCCTGATGGTCTATTACGGCCAGCGCGACACCACGCAGTACCAGTCCATCCCGCCGGCCGCGCAGATGGCGCCGTCGCAGGCCGGCGGCGTCATCGAGCTGAAGCGCCGCTACGGCGGGGCCGACCTGCGCTGGACCTCGGATGTCTCGCTGGCGGGCCGGCCGTTGACGCTGATCGGCGGCTTTTCCTACGACACGCTGAGCGAGGACCGCAAGGGTTACCAGAACTACACCGGCGACGGGGCGAATCGCCAGCTGGGCGTGCGCGGCGCGCTGCGGCGCGACGAAACCAATACCGTCTACAACGCCGATCCCTACGTGCAGGCGTCCTGGCAGTTCGCCGAACGCTGGACGCTGGACGCGGGCCTGCGCTACAGCACGGTCAAGTTCGATTCCGACGACCGCTACGTCGCGCCCGGCAACGCCGACGACAGCGGCGCGGCGCGCTACCGCAAGGCGCTGCCGGTGGCGGCGCTGCGCTATGCGCCCGATCCGGCGCTCAGCCTCTACGCCTCGTACGGGCGCGGCTTCGAGACGCCGACGCTGAACGAGCTTTCGTACCGGCCCGGCGGCGCGCCCGGCCTGAATTTCGGGCTGGCGCCGGCCGTCAGCGACAATCTGGAAGCAGGGGTGAAGGCGCAGCTCGCCGGCGGCCTGCTGACCGTGGCGGTGTTCCATACCGGCACCGACGACGAGATCGTCGCGGCCGGCAGCGCGGGCGGTCGCACCAGTTACCAGAACGCCGGGCGCACGCGGCGCGACGGCGTGGAGCTGGGCTGGTCCGGCGAGTTCGCGCGCCACGGCCGCACCCGGTTTGCCTATACCTGGCTGGACGCGCGCTACGTCGACGACGGGCCCGGCGCGATCCGCGCCGGCAACCGCATACCGGGCATTGCGCGCCAGGCGGCCTATGCGTCGCTGGCCTGGGCGCCGCCCGAGGGATGGCAGGCCTCGGTGGAGGCGCGCCTGTTGAGCCAGGTCTACGTCGACGACGCCAACGACGGCGACGCGCCCGGCTATTTCGTGGCGGCGCTGAGCCTGGGCTACGTGAAGCAACTGGGGCCGTGGGAGCTGAACGCCTATGCCCGCGTGGACAATCTGTTCGACCGCCGCTACGCCGGCTCGGTGATCGTCAACGAGGTCAACGGCCGCTATTACGAACCGGCCGCGGCCCGCAGCCTGGGCGCCGGCGTCGGCGCCACCTACCGCTACTGAAGCGGCTGCGGATAACAGACGCCGTAGTCCTCGCAGGCCGGGCAGCCCGGCGCCTGCGCCGGCGCGAGGCCCGCCCGTTCGTAGGCCGCATAGGCCAGGAACTGCTTCCAGCGCAGGTTGCCCACGTTGCGCGCCACCAGGCCGGGATAGTGGCGCGCCAGCAGCGCGGTCACGTCTTCGCGGCCGGACAGGCCCAGGTCGCGCCACAGGTGGTCGGGGCGCAGGCAGGCATGGGCCAGCGCGCCGGTGACCCAGGCCGTGATGTCGGCCGCCGGCACGCTCCAGGCCTGCAGCAACCCGCGCAGCATCCGCTTGAACGCCGCCTGCTCCGCGTCCAGGACCGGCGCGGCGAGGGTGGCGCGCTGTGCGCGCAGTTCGGCCGGCGCGGCGCCCGGGAACAGCCGCGCCAGCAGGCCATCCAGTTCCTGCGGCGTCAGGCCGCAGCCGCCCAGGTCGCCGAGCGCCAGGCGCTTGCCCAGTACCGCCGCGAAGAAGCCGGCGTCGGGATGGCACGGCGGCGCGTGGCGCAGCAGCGTCTGGGCGAGCCGTTCGGCCCGATCGGTGTCGGCAAGTGCGGGAGTTTGCATGGCGGATGCGCGGTTTCGTTATGTATGTGAATATATAACGAAACCGCGCAGGCGAAAAAAAACAGGCGCCGGAGCGCCTGTTTTTCTGCTTCAACGGCTGGCCGCCATTACATGGGGTGGCCCATGTTGACGTTCATGTTGTACAGCACCCATGCCGAACCGCCGACGATGATGGCGATGATCAGCACGGTGAAGACGAACGTGGCCAGGTTGTCGCGGGCCGACTTCGATGCGCCCATGTGCAGGAAGTACACCAGCTGCACCAGCAGCTGGAGCACGCACAGCGCCACCACGCCGATGATCGTGGCGGTATGGGACAGCGCGCCGTTCATCACCAGGCCGAAGGAGCCGAAGGTGAGAAGCAGCGAAAGCACGAAACCGATGATGTAGGACTTCA
The DNA here is from genome assembly GCF_056711425.1 of Achromobacter sp. SX5. NCBI lineage: Bacteria > Pseudomonadati > Pseudomonadota > Betaproteobacteria > Burkholderiales > Alcaligenaceae > Achromobacter > Achromobacter sp. SX5. Next base: position 1,144,794 of record NZ_CM160041.1, read on the forward strand.
CGGTGCCGTGGTCGGCGGCGTGATCGTCGTGGCCGTGTGCGGCCGCAGCGGAGTGCGACATCAGATGGCTCCCATGAGATAGACGAAGGTGAAGACGCAGATCCAGACGATGTCCAGGAAGTGCCAGAACAGGCTCAGGCACGCCAGACGACGCTTGTTGATCGAGTCCAGGCCGTGGCGGCGGATCATGTCGAGCATGACGATGATCCAGATCAGGCCGAACGTGACGTGCAGGCCGTGCGTGCCGATCAGCGTGAAGAACGCCGACAGGTACGCGCTGCGGCCCGGGCCGGCGCCGATCGAGATCAGGTGATGGAATTCATAGACTTCCATCGCGATGAAGCCCGCGCCGAACAGGAACGTCACCATGAGCCAGCCCATGGCTCGGCTCTTGTTGCCGGCGTGCACGTTCAGGTTGGCCATGCCGAAGGTGAAGCTGGAGAACAGCAGCAACAGCGTTTCGACCAGCACGAACTTCAGGTCGAACAGTTCCTTGCCCGTGGGGCCGCCCGCGGTGGCGTTGAACAGCACCGCGAACGTGGCGAACAGGACCGAGAAGATCAGCAGGTCGCTCATCAGATAGACCCAGAAACCGAATACGGTCTTGGATCCATCGTCATGATGCGCGTGATCGTCGTGACCCGCGTGGGGGAGAGTGGCTACGGCTTGAATCATGGCTCAGGCGGCCTTCTGCATTTTGTCAAAGTGAGCGTTTTCGATGCGTTCGACTTCCTTGGCCGGGACCCAGTAGTCGACGTCGCGGTCATAGGCGCGGACGATGAACGAACCGATCATGCCGACGAAACCGACGATGGACAGCCACCAGATGTGCCAGATCAGGGCGAAGCACATGACCAGGCCGAACGCGCCGATGAAGACGCCGGCGGCGGTGTTCTTCGGCATGTGGATGTCCTCGTACTTGGCGGGACGCTTGTACGCCTTGCCGTTCTGCTTGTCTTCCCAGAACTGGTCCAGTTCATCGACGTGAGGAACGTGGGCGAAGTTGTAGAAAGGAGCCGGCGAGGCGATCGACCATTCCAGCGTGCGGCCATCCCAGGGATCGCCGGTGAGGTCCTGGTTCTGCTTGCGCTGGTAGATCGAGACGAACACTTGCTGCAGCAGGAACCAGATGCCCAGCATGATCAGCGCGGCGCCGACCAGGGCGACCAGCAGGTACGGTTGCCATTCGGGGTTGTCGTAGTGGTTCAGGCGGCGCGTCATGCCCTTGAAGCCCAGGATGTACAGGGGCATGAAGGCCAGGAAGAAGCCGACGAACCAGCAGTAGAACGAATAGCGGCCCAGGCGCTCGTTCAGCTTGAAGCCGAACGCCTTGGGGAACCAGTAGGTCATGCCCGCGATGCAGCCGAAGACCACGCCGCCGATGATGGTGTTGTGGAAGTGCGCGATCAGGAACAGGCTGTTGTGCAGCACGAACGACACGCCCGGGATGGCCAGCATCACGCCGGTCATGCCGCCGATGACGAACACGATCATGAAGCCCAGCGTCCACAGCACCGGCGTGGTGATGCGCAGGCGGCCGCGGTAGATGGTGAACAGCCAGTTGAAGATCTTCGCGCCCGTCGGGATCGAGATGATCATTGTCGCTATGCCGAAGAAGGCATTGACGTTGGCTCCCGCGCCCATGGTGAAGAAGTGGTGCAGCCAGACCAGGAACGACAGCACGCCGATGGCGGCCGTGGCGTAGACCATGGACTTGTAGCCGAACAGGGTCTTGCGGGCGAAGGTGGCGACGATCTCCGAGTACACGCCGAAAGCGGGCAGCACCAGGATGTAGACCTCGGGGTGGCCCCAGATCCAGATCAGGTTCACGTACATCATGACGTTGCCGCCCATGTCGTTCGTGAAGAAGTGCGTGCCCAGGTAGCGGTCCATGGTCAGCAGCGCGAGCGTGGCGGCCAGCACGGGGAAGGCGGCGACGATCAGGACGTTGGTGACCAGCGAGGTCCACGTGAAGATCGGCATCTTCATCAGGCTCATGCCCGGCGCGCGCATGCGCAGGATGGTCACGATGAAGTTGATGCCGGAAAGCGTGGTCCCGAGCCCGGATATCTGCAGCGCCCAGATGTAGTAGTCCACCCCGACGCTCGGGCTGTAGTCGAGCCCCGAGAGCGGCGGATAGGCCAGCCAGCCGGTCGCGGCGAATTCACCGACGAACAGCGAGATCATCATGAGCGCGACGCCGGCGCCGAACAGCCAGAAGCTCAGCGAGTTCAGGAACGGGTAGGCCACGTCGCGGGCGCCGATCTGCAGCGGCACCACCAGGTTCATCAGCCCGGTGATGAAGGGCATCGCCATGAAGAAAATCATGATGACGCCGTGGGCGGTGAAGATCTGGTCGTAGTGGTGCGGCGGCAGGAAGCCGGCCGAGTCGGCGGAGGCGACCGCCAGCTGGGTGCGCATCATGATGGCGTCGGCGAAGCCGCGCAGCAGCATGATCAGCGCGACGATGATGTACATCACGCCGATGCGCTTGTGGTCGACGGAGGTCAGCCATTCCGTCCAGAGGTACTTCCACTTGCGGAAGTAGGTGATGGCGCCCAGGAGCGCTACGCCTCCCAGGCACACGGCGGCCAGCGTAACCATGACGATGGGTTCATGGAACGGAATGGCCTCGAGGGTAAGTTTCCCGAGCATTGTTAGTTGATTCCTGCGATCAGATTATTCGACGTGGGAGTGCACGTGGCGGAGTCCACGCCGGCCATCTTGGTCATCGTGCTGCCCAGGATGTACTCGAACATGGAGGGCGGCACCGACGAATACTTGACTACCGGATTGTGTTCGCTGCGCTTGGTCAGCTCGGCGTAGACCTCGGGGGTCAGCGCGCCGGGAGCGGCCTTGGCTTCCTTGATCCAGTTGTCGAACCCTTCTTGCGACATGGCGTGCGCCTTGAAGCGCATGCCCGAGAAACCGCCGCCGCTGTAGTTGGCCGAAATGCCGGCGTAGGTGCCGATTTCGCGCGCGTTCAGGTGCAGCTTGGTCTCCATGCCGGCCATCGAGTAGATCTGGCTGCCCAGCTGCGGGATGAAGAACGAGTTCATGACCGTGGCCGAGGTGATCCGGAAATTGACCGGAACGTCCACCGGGAAGGCGATCTCGTTGACCGTGGCGATGTCGTACTCGGGGTAGATGAACAGCCACTTCCAATCCAGCGAAACCACCTCGATGGTCACCGGCTTGTGCTCGGAGACGAGCGGCTTGTAGGGGTCCAGCGCATGCGTGGAGCGCCAGGTGATCACGGCGAGGATCGCCACGATGATGCAGGGCACGCTCCAGACCACGACTTCGATCGCGGTGGAGTGGGCCCACTTGGGCTGGTAATCGGCTTTGGTATTGGATGCGCGGTATTTCCAGGCGAATGCCAGGATCATGACGATGACCGGAATCACGACGATGAGCATGAGCCCGGTCGTCGTGAACAGCAGCGTCCTTTCCTGCATGCCGATGTCTCCCTTGGGGGAGAGGATTTCCATGTTGCAGCCGCCAAGCAGCATGACCGCGCCGACGCCAATGATGCGCGTAAGGGTCGCAAGGAGGGGGTGTTTCACGTACAGCCTTGGATGGATGATGGGAAATGCTGCGTAGCAGCAGACTGGAATGCTGCTAGGCAGCAACGTCCATCCTATCGGTTTGATCTGGGTCAAGCCTGCGACGAATGGTCGCATTGCCTGGCGCGGCGCCGGCCCCATTGTCCGGGCTTAGGGGTTTTCCCTGGCGGGAGAAGGGTTTAGCGCCGGGGGCGGGGTGCGACGATATGTCGCACCTGCACAAAGCCGGGGTGCGACTTTATGTCGCACCTGCACAAATCAGTCCACCAGCACTTCGCGTTCCGGCCCCGGTTTTTTCGCCAGCTTGCGCTGCAGGGAGCGGCGGTGCATGCCGAGCAGGCGGGCGGCGGCCGAGACGTTGCCGCCGGTTTCGTGCAGGGCCTGGTGGATGTGCTCCCATTCCAGGCGGTGCAGCGGGGTCATGGTGGTTTCGATGGCCACGGACTCGGGCTTCACCAGCCCCAGCGTGCGCAGGATCATGGGCGCGGTGGCCGGCTTGGGCAGGTAATCGTCGGCGCCGCGCTTGATGGCCTCCACGGCGGTGGCCACGCTGGCGTAGCCGGTGACCAGCAGGATGCGCATGTCCGCGCGCAGCGCGCGCAGCGGGCGGATCAGGGTCAGGCCGGAGTCCTCGCCCAGGCGCAGGTCCACCAGGGCGAAGGCGGGGCGGATCTCTTCGGCCACGCGCAGCGCTTCCGCGATGCCGGTGGCGGTGCGGGTTTCCAGGCCGCGCCGCGACAGGCTGCGCTGCAGCGTCCGGACGTAAAGCTCGTCGTCGTCGATCAACAGGCCAAGATCGGTTGGATTCATCACATTCAAGTCCCTGGACTGCCCTGGGTCTGGCCCAGCGGCAGGTAAAAGCGGATGCGCGTGCCTCCCCCTTCGGCGGCGGTCATGGTCATTTCTCCTCCGAGCTGCTCGACCGTGGCGTGCGACAGCGCCAGGCCCACGCCCAACCCTCCCGGCTTGCCGCTGTTGAACAGGCTGGTGGCCGGCAGCACGGTGTGGTCGGGGTCGAAACCCTGGCCGTAGTCCCGCACTTCGCCGCGCAAGGCGCCATAGCCGTACTCCAGATGCAGGTCCACGCGCGGCACGTTGACGGCTTCGCCGGCGTCGGCCGCGTTGTTCAGGAGCGCCTGCAGCAGATGGGCGATGGCCGGATCGACCCGCAGGCTGCCGGGCAGGGCACCCGAGCGCTGCAGATCGATGGTCGGCCGGATCAGGCGCCATTGTCCCACCACGCGCACCAGGTCCACGGCGGTTGGGACCGCCAGATTGCGGATACGTTCCCGGCACAGGGCCAGAAGCTGGCTGAGCGTGGACACGTCGGCGCGCAGATCTTCGTCCTTGACCTCGGCGGCGATCTCGTCGGCCAGCAGCGTCATGGTCGCCAGCGGCGTGTTCAGCTCGTGCGCCATGGCCGCGGCGTGGGTGGCCAGCGCCACGATGCCCTCGTTGCGGGTGAAGCGCTCGCGCAGCCGGGCCAGTTCGCGCTCGCGGGCGCGCAGGTCCGAGGCCAGGCGGGTGGAGAACACCAGCACCACCACCACCGAGATCAGGAAGTTGGCGCCGATGCCCCACAGCAGCAGGTTGTGCGAATCCACCTCGCCGCGCAGCGGCTGGCCGAAGATGGCGGCCGCCGCGTAGCCGGAGATCCCCGCCACCGCCGCGGCCAGCGCCCAGTTGCGCGGCAGCGCCAGGGCCGCCAGCGCGGTCAGGATCAGGAACATCATGCCGAACGGATTGTTGATGCCGCCGCTCCAGCCCACCATCCAGGCCAGCACGGCCATGTCCACCAGCAGATGGCCGAACGCGGTCGCGTGCGACAGGTCGCGGCGCTGGCGCAGCCGCAGGCTGGCGTAGACGTTGAACCCGATCAGCGCGCCCACGCCCAGCCATAGCGGCTCCAGCGGCAGGGCCAGGCCCAGCACGCCGCTGGCCAGCAGGATGGTCGCGGCCTGGCCCGCGATGGCGAGCCAGCGCAGACTGCAGAGGGTACGCAGGAAGGAAAAGGCGGAACTACCGGGCATATCCAGACACAGAGGGCCGGCCAGCGGGCCGGCGGGGCCAGCGTCCGGCTGTGCGCGACGCTGGCATCCGGGGCGCGGCGGGGGCGCCGGCGCGGATGTGCAGGCATTGTATGGCGAATCGGCGGCGGACTCCGGCGCCAGGGGGATTTATTATGTCCCCAATTATTCGGACGCCGGCGTCCCGCTTCAATGCGCGTGGCCGGCCGCGGGCTTGGCCGCCGCGCCCAGCGGCCGCGCCTCGGCGTCCACCGTGATGCGGCGCTGCTGGCGCTGGGCGTCCTCGATCACCAGCGTCAGCGGCACGTGCTGGCCCGCGTTGATCTGGCTGACCAGGTCGATCAGCATGACGTGGTAGCCGCCGGGCTTGAGCTCGACCGCCTGTCCGGCGGGCAGGTCGATGCCGGCCACCTGCCGCATTTTCATGACGTTGTCCTGCATCGCCATTTCGTGGATCTCCACGTTCCGGGCGGCCGGCGACTCCACCGCGACCAGGCGCGCCGGCGCGGTGGAGGTCAGGCGCATGAAGGCGCCGGTGGCGTGCTGGTTGGGCACGCTGGCGCGGACCCAGGGTTCCTGCACCGAGAGCGAGGCGTCCTGGGCGTAGGCGGTCGGGGCGGCGGCCAGGGCGCACAGGGCGAAGGCGGCGGCCAGGGATTTGAATGCGGTTGCTTGCATGGCTTGTTCCTATCTCTATTAGTAGCGGGCGGGTCAGAGCACGGTGCGCAGGTCTTCGACGCATTCCTGCGCGCTTTGCTGGTGGCGCAGGGCCAGGCGCAGCTTGCCCTGGGCGTCGATGACGTAGGTCAGGGCGGTGTGGTCCATGGTGTAGGACGAGCCCGTGGCGACCTTCTGGTAATAGACCTTGAACGACTGGGCGGCGGCGCGGGTCTGCTCGGCGTCGCCGCGCAGGCCGATGAAGCCCGGATCGAAGGCCTGGGTATAGGCGCGCAGGATCTCGGGCGTGTCGCGCTCGGGGTCCACGCTGATGAAGAGCACGCGCAGCCGTTCTGCGTCCGCGCCCAGCAAGTTCTTGATTTCCACGGCGCGCGTGAGCGCGGTGGGGCAGATGTCCGGGCATTGGGTGAAGCCGAAGAACAGCATGACCGGATGGCCGCGGTAGTCGGCCAGCGTGCGGGGCTTGCCGTCGGTGTCCTGCAGCTGGAAATCGCCGGCCGGCATTTCGGAGAGATCCATGCCGTGCAGTTTCGGGGCATCGGGGCCGCAGCCGCTCAGGGCCAGCAGCGCGAGCGAGGACAGCAGCACGCGGCGCCGCGGATCGGGCGCGTGCGAGGGCGCGCCGGCGGGGGCGCGCAGGAAGCGGGAAAACATGTTTACCTCGTCGGTTGACGTTCGGGCAGGGCGCGCGGCGCGGCCGCGCGGTTATGCGGCGTCAGGCGAGGAAAGGCGGAGCGCGCGAGCCCAGCGGCGGGCCCTGGGCGCCTTGCGTGGGCAGGGCGCGGGCGGCGGGCCGCGGCGGCGCATGCCGCGCGGCGGGGGGAACGAGGACGGCGGGCGCGGCGGCTGGCGCGGGCGTGAGATGCGCAAGCAGGCCGAAGGGGCACTGCGCGCCGGAGCCGGCGTTATCGTGGCCGGCGTTCTTGCCCGACCGGGACTTGGCGGCCAGCTGCAGGGCCAGCGCCGGCGGGGCGCCGGCGGCCGAGCAGAAGGTGACTTCGAGCCGGCCGTCGTGCAGCGCGCCCACGTCGGGCATATAGCCGGCCGGCACCAGCGCGCGCAGCGCCAGCGCCATCAGCGCCAGCCACAGCAGGGCCGTGGCGCGCGCGGCGCGTGCGGCGGGCTGGCGACGGAGCTGGCGGGACGTGGCTGGCATGACGGCCATTCTACCCGCGCCGCCGCGCGAAAATCTTGGTACCCTTGAACGCACTTCGTCCCGACCACCGATTTTCAGTGCCCCAGGTTTCAGCGCTTTCCTCGTCCCCTGTCCCACTCATAGGCGCGCCGCATGCCGGCGCCAGCCGGCCCCGGCCGTCGCGGCACCGGTCCATCCTGCGCCGCTGGCTGGGGCTGGCCGGCATCGCGCTGCTGGTGCTGCTGTCGGCCTGCGGTTCCACCAAGGTCCAGCCCGGCTATTACCGCGTGCAGTCGGGCGACACGCTCTACCAGATCGCGCGCAAGCAGGGCGCCAGCGTCAGCGACCTGGTGCGCTGGAACCGCCTGTCCAACGCCAACGCCATCGAGGTCGGCCAGGTGCTGCGCGTCGAACCGCCCGCCGGCCAGGCGCGCACGTCCACGCCCACCAAGGCCAAGACGCGCGCGCAGACCACGCGCAAGCCGGCGGCCACCTCGTCGGCGCGGCGGCGCACGGCGCCGCCGGGCGCGATCTCGCTGATCTGGCCGGCGCAGGGCAAGGTCACGCGCGGCTACGACGGCTCGGGGTCCAACGGCATCGTCATCAGCAATTCCGCCGGCACGCCGGTGGTGGCGGCGGCGCCGGGCACGGTGGCTTATTCGGGCAGCGGGCTGCGCGGCTACGGCCATCTGGTCATCGTCAAGCACAACGCCAGCTTCCTGAGCATCTACGCCCATAACCGCAAGCTGCTGGTCACTGAAGGCCAGCGCGTCAGCCAGGGGCAGAAGATCGCGGAAATGGGCAATAGCGACAGCAAGCAGGTGGGCCTGTATTTCGAGCTGCGCTACGACGGCCAGGCCGTCGATCCGGCCGGCTCGCTGCCGCCGAAGTAAGCCGCGCCGCCCTCAGACGCCCGGGGCGGCGTGCGCCGCCTCCTGCGTCAGGGTGGAGATGAACGCCGCGGTGCGCGGGTCCGCGGGCCGGCTGAACAGCTGGCCCGAATCGCCGGATTCGACCACGGCGCCGTCCAGCAGGAACACCACCTCGCGCGATACGCTGGCCGCCAGCCGCAGGTCGTGCGTGGCCATCAGCATGGTCATGCCCTCGGCCGCCAGCTGGCGCAGCACGTCCACCACCTCGGCCGCCAGGCCGGGATCGAGCGCCGAGGTCGGCTCGTCGCACAGCAGCACGCGCGGGGCCGGCGCCAGCGCGCGGGCGATGGCCACACGCTGCTGCTGGCCGCCCGACAGGTTGGCGGGCCAGGCGTCGGCCTTCGGCAGCATGCCGACCTTTTGCAGCAGTTCCTCGGCGCGGGCGCGGGCCCGGTCGGCCGGCCACTTCTGCACCGTCACCAGGCCTTCCATGACATTGCCGATCACGGTCTGGTGCGGAAACAGCTGGAAGTTCTGGAACACCATGCCGGTCTGCATGCGCACGCGCTGCACCTGCTCGCGCGGCAGCTTGCGGCCGGGTTCGAAATCCACGCTTTCCGGGCCGATCACGAGCCGGCCGCGGTCGGGCACTTCGAGCAGGTTCACGCAGCGCAGCAGCGTGCTCTTGCCGCTGCCGGACGGGCCGATCAGGGCGGTGACGCTGCCTTCGGCGATGCTCACGTCGACCTGCTTGAGCACCGGGTTGCCGCCGAACGCTTTCTCTATCTTTTCCAGGCGGATCATCGGTTCTTCTCCGCAAACACCGCGTGCTGGCCGAAGCGCCTTTCCAGCCGGACCTGGGCGGCCGACAGGACGGAACTGAACGCCAGGTAGATCAGCGCGGTCTCGGTGTAGAGGATCAGCGGTTCATAGGTGACCGCGGCGATGCGCTGCGCGGCCTGGAAAATCTCGGGCACGGTGATCGCCGCGGCCAGCGAGGTGTCCTTGACCAGCGCGATGAAGGAATTCGACAGCGGCGGCACGGCCACGCGGGCCGCCTGCGGCAGCACGGTGCGGCGCAGCGCCTGCGCGCGCGTCATGCTCAGCGAATAGGCGGCCTCCCATTGGCCCTTGCCGATGGATTCGATGGCGCCGCGGATGACTTCCGAGTTGTAGGCGCCCACGTTGAGCGTGAAGCCGATCAGCGCGGCCGGCAGCGGGTCCAGCACCAGGCCCGCCTTGGGCAGCCCGTAGAAGATCACGAAGAGCTGCACCAGCAGCGGCGTGCCGCGGATCAGCCACACGTAGAAACGCGCCACCGCCACCAGCGGCGCCGGGCCGAACAGCCGGATCAGCGCGACCACGAAGGCCAGCGCCAGGCCCAGCACGAAAGACAGCAGCGTCAGCGGCACCGTGAACGTCAGCCCGGCCATGAGCAGCGGCCAGAACGAATCGGCCATGAGCTGGATCCAGGCCGGCATCGTCCACGCCGCGACCTGGGCCAGCAGCCAGTCGGGCATCACCGCTTGCAGCCAGGCAGGTGGCGTCATGTAGGCTCCAGCGGCTTATTGGGCCGACAGGTCGGTGCCGAAGTATTTGACCGAGATGGTCTTGTAGGTGCCGTCGGCCTTCATGTCGGCCAGCGCCTTGTTGATGGCGGCCTGCAGCTCGGGGTTGCCCTTGCGGATCAGCACGCCCGAGTTGCTGAATTCGGCGGTCTTGTCGGTGGCGGCGATCTTGACGCGCGCGTTCGGCTTTTGCTTCTTGAAATCCAGGAACGACAGGTTGTCGTTGACCGTGGCTTCGACCCGGCCCGAGGTCAGCAGGTCGATGGCCTCGTTGAAGCCCTGCACCGCGATGACCTGCGCGCCGTGGCTCTGCGCGAGCTTGCCGAAATTGCTGGTCAGCGTGTTGGCCGACTTCTTGCCCTTGAGATCGGCGAAGGACTTGATGCTGGTATTGTCGTCGCGCACGATCAGCACGGCGGCCGAGGAGATGTACGGATCGGAAAAGTCGTACTTGGCGCGGCGCGCGTCGGTGATGCCCACCTGGTTGATCACGGCGTCGTAGCGCTTGGCGTCCAGGCCGGCGATGAGGCCGTCCCACTTGCCTTCGACGAATTGGGCCTTCACGCCCAGGCGCTGGGCGATGGCACGGCCGATGTCCACGTCGAAACCGGTAAGCTCGCCGGATGCGTCGTGGAAAGTGAAGGGAGCGTAGGTGCCTTCGGTGCCGATCTTGAAGACGCCCGCGGCCTTGATCTGGTCCAGGCCGGACTGGGCATGGGCGGCGGACAGGGCGGCGAACTGGACCAGGCCGGCGGCCAGCAGGGTACGGAAGAGTTTCATGGCGGTGCTCCACGGATGGTGGGTATCACTGTGGAGAGCATGCGGGGCTGCGATGCCCTCCGGCGTAGCCGCACTCTAACAACTGGCCTATTTTTCCACAAAGCATAAGGAATAGTAAAAATATAGCGGCAAGTCATATGGTGTTACCCAAGCCCCGGCGCCCAGCCGCCGGGCTCTTTCATGCGGGACCTTGATGGAGATCGGTGTGGAACAGCGATGGAACAGGCGGGCTTTCATGATGGCGGCCGCGGGCGCCGCGGCGGCCGGGGCGATGCCGGCCAGGGGCGCCGACGGCGCGCGGCGCATGCCGGGCGGAGGCAGCATCACGGACGTGGCCGGCCTGCGCGTGGGCCACTACACCGATACGCGCCGCCCGACAGGCTGCACGGTCATCATCGCCGAGGCCGGCGCCACGGGCGGGGTCGACGTGCGCGGCGCGGCGCCCGGCACCCGTGAAACCGACCTGCTTAATCCGATGAACATGGTGGAGCAGGTGCACGCCGTCCTGCTGGCCGGCGGCAGCGCGTTCGGCCTGGACGCGGCCTCCGGCGTCATGCGCTACCTGGAGGAAAAGAAGATCGGTTTCGACGTGGGCGTGGCGCACGTGCCCATCGTGCCGGCGGCCATTCTGTTCGACCTGGGGGTGGGCGACGCCTCGATCCGCCCGGACGCGGCCGCCGGCTACCAGGCCTGCAAGACGGCCAGCGAGCAGGCCTCCGAAGAGGGCAACGTCGGCGCGGGGGCGGGCGCGACGGTGGGCAAGCTGTACGGTCCCAAGCGCGCCATGAAGGGCGGGCTGGGCAGCGCCTCGCTGCGCGTGGCCGGCGTGACCGTGGGCGCCATCGTGGCGGTCAACGCGGTGGGCGACGTGCTGGACCCGTCGACCGGACGCATCCTGGCCGGCGCGCGCACCGCCGACGGCAAGATGCTGCTGGACACCCGCGCCGCCATCCTGGCCGGCGACCTGCCCAAGTCGATGCGCCCGGGCGCGGCCACCACCATCGGCGCGGTCGCCACCGACGCCAGGCTCACCAAGGCGCAGGCGCAGAAGATCGCCGCCATGGCGCACGATGGTCTGGCCCGGACCATCAACCCGATCCACACCATGCTCGACGGCGACACGATCTTTGCGTTGGGCACGGGGGCTTCCGGCAAGACCGCCAACGTCACGCTGCTGGGCGTGATGGCGGCCGAGGCCATGGCCATCGCGGTGCAGCGCGCCATCCTGTCGGCGCGCGCGCTGGAGGGCTATCCGGCCGCGGTGGATTTCATCGTCTGATATTGCGGGTTCGTTCGTCCGCCTGACCCGCCTTTGTCACAGAATCGGCTCATGATTCAAGGTCCGGCGCATGGCCGGCGTGGAGGGGCGCATGTACCAAGGCGAACGACTCAACGGCGCGACGCATCTGGCGGGCCTGGCGCTGGCGGTGGCCGCGTCGGGCGCGCTCATTTCGCGCGCCGCCGAACTCAACGTGAATACCCGCCAGATCGTCGGCTGCGCCGTGTTCGCCGCCTCCATGATCGCGGTCTACGCCTCGTCGGTGCTGTTCCACTGGTCGCGCGGCCGGCGCAAGGCGCTGTGGGCCAAGGCCGACCACAGCGCCATCTACCTGCTGATCGCCGGCACCTACACGCCGCTGGCGTTCGGCCCGGTCCAGCACGGCTGGGGCGCGGCCATGGGCGTGGCCATCTGGCTGCTGGCCGCGCTGGGCATCGGCCGCGAACTCTGGTGGGCGCGCGGGGCGCCGCCGGCGCTGCCGCTCTACCTGACGATGGGCTGGCTGGGCGTGGCGTTCGCCGCGCCCATCGCGGGCTCGCTATCGTCGGCCGGGCTGGCCTGGCTGCTGGCCGGCGCGGCCATCTATACCGCGGGCACGCTGTTCTACGTCAACGACAAGCGCTGGCGCCATGCGCATGGCATCTGGCATCTGTGCGTCATGGGCGGTACGGCCTGCCATTTCGTGACGGTGTTCGGGTTTCTGCATGCGGGGGCGGCTTTCGCCGCCTGACGGGTTTCGCGCGCTCGATATCTGAGTTTTTGCGCAAGGAATTTCGCGCTGCACCCATCCTACGATCCCCGAACGGCGAATGTTCGACGACTCGTAGGATGGGTGCAGCGCGAGAACCCCGACGCAAGAACCCAAGTGAGCGCGCGAAACCCATCAGCCCCAAACCCACCCTAACTCACCGCCACCCTCCCAACGGCAACATCCCGCCGCGGCTCTTCACCTTGCGCATGACGATATGCGAGCAAAGATCCCGCACGCCCGGGATCTTGCTGAGCTTGTCCTCCACGAACTGCGAAAACGCCGCAAGATTGCGGGTGCGCACGGTCAGGATGTAGTTGGACGCGCCCGTCACGATGGAGGCCTCGGTGATTTCGTCGTGCAGCGCGATGCCGGCCAGGAATTCCTCGTGCCAGCCGGGGCGGGACTGGTCCAGCGACACGTGCACCACGGCCTCCAGTTCGAAGCCCAGCTTTTCGCCGTCGAGCACGGCGCGGTAGCCGCGTATCAGGCCGGCTTCTTCCAGCGCGCGCACGCGCCGCAGGCAGGCCGAGGGCGACAGCGCCACCTGCTCGGCCAGGTCCTGGTTGCTGAGGTGGGCGTCTTCCTGCAGGCGGTAAAGAATCCGCTTGTCTATGGCGTCTATCTGCATGGCGCAATCAAATTCTGAAAAAGGCGGTTTCGTGCAATTGGCTGCGGAAACCTAGGGTATTCCGCGCCCGGATTTGCAATATATCAGCCTGCCGGCGCTGATAGTATTTATCGGGAAATATGCCCGAGATGGAGCCGTGATGAATACCCGCGAAGATTGCGTGAACGCCGACCGCCAGGACCCCCTGGCACCCCTCAAAGACCGTTTCGACCTGCCGCCGGGCGTGCTGTACATGGACGGCAATTCGCTGGGCGTGCTGCCCAAGGCCGCCGCCGGCCGCGCGGCCGCCGTGATCGGCCAGGAATGGGGCGCGGGCCTGATCCGCAGCTGGAACACCGCCGGCTGGTTCGAGCTGCCCGCGCGCCTGGGCGACAAGCTGGGCGGCCTGCTGGGCGCGCGCGAAGGCGAGCTGGTGGTCACCGACACGACCTCGCTGAACATTTTCAAGGCGCTGGCCGCCGCGCTGCGCATCCAGCAGCAGAAGCAGCCGGCGCGCCGCGTGATCCTGTCCGAGCGCGACAACTTCCCCACCGATCTGTACATGATCCAGGGCATGATCGACCTGCTGCAGCAGGGCTACGAAATGCGCCTGATCGACGAGCAGCTGCCGCTGGAGGCCGCGCTGGACGATTCCGTGGCGGTGATGCTGCTCTCGCATGTGAACTACCGCAGCGGCCAGATGCACGACATGGCCGCCGTGACCGCGCTGGCGCACGAGCGCGGCGCGCTGGCGATCTGGGACCTGGCGCACGCCGCGGGCGCGGTGCCGGTGGACCTGAACGGCGCCGACGCCGACTTCGCCGTGGGCTGCACCTATAAGTACCTGAACGGCGGCCCCGGATCGCCGGCCTTCATCTGGGTGGCGCCGCGCCACACCAAGGACTTCCGGCAGCCGCTGTCCGGCTGGTGGGGCCATACGCGTCCCTTCGACATGGCGGTGGCCTACGAGCCGGCCGGCGGCATCCGGCGCTACCTGTGCGGCACCCAGCCCATCGTCTCGCTGTCGCTGGTGGAGTGCGGCCTGGACGTGGCGCTGGCGGCCGACATGGCCGAGGTGCGCAGGAAGTCGCTGGCGCTGGGCGACCTGTTCATCGCGCTGGTCGAGGCGCGCTGCGCGGACCATCCGCTGACGCTGGTGACGCCGCGCAACCACGCCGAGCGCGGCAGCCACGTCAGTTTCCGCCATCCCAACGGCTTCGAGGTGATGCAGGCCCTGATCGCGCGCGGCGTCATCGGCGACTACCGCGAGCCCGAGGTGCTGCGCTTCGGCCTCACGCCGCTGTACTTCGGCTATGCCGACGTATGGGATGCGGTCGACATCCTGAAGGACGTGCTGGACAGCCGCGCCTGGGACCGGCCCGAGTTCAAGCTGCGCGCCGCCGTGACCTGAACCGGGACACGGCAGCGACAGATCCGAGCGCGGGCCGCAAAGGCCCTGTATCCAGATAGAGAGCGCAGTACAAGGAGGAGACTATGCCGCAACAACAGGGATTCGGCCGCATCGCCGAACGCGAACAGGGGCTCAAGCGGCGCTTGACCTCGGGGCAGATGAGCATGATCGCCATCGGGGGCGCGATCGGCACGGGGCTGTTTCTGGGCAGCAAGTTCGCCATCGGCTTCGCCGGTCCCAGCGTGATCCTCAGCTACGCCATCGGCGGGGTGATCACGCTGCTGCTGATGGGCTGCCTGGCGGAAATGACGGTGGCGCATTCCACCTCGGGGTCCTTCGGGGCCTATGCCGAACACTACATCGGCCCGCTGGCCGGTTTCCTGGTGCGCTACGCGTACTGGTCCTGCGTGGTGCTGGCGGTGGGCACCGAGGTCACCGCCGTGGCCGAATACATGAAGCTCTGGTTCCCGGGCGTGCCCGGCTGGCAGTGGGTCTGCCTGTTCTCGGCGCTGCTGATCTGCGTGAACGCCATGAGCGTCAAGGCGTTCGGCACCGTGGAGTACTGGTTCTCGACCGTCAAGGTCAGCGCCATCGTGGCCTTCATCATCCTGGGCGCCTACGTGGTCTGGGGCGAGCCCCAGTACGGCGCGGCGCTGTACACCTCGCATGGCGGCTTCTTCCCGAACGGCGTCTGGGGCATGTGGATCGCGGTGGTGATTTCGATCTTCAGCTACCTGAGCGTGGAGATGATCGCGGTGGCCGCGGGCGAGGCCGAGGACCCCGAACGCGCGGTCAAGCAGGCCTTTCGCGCCACCATCGCGCGCCTGGTGGTGTTCTACCTGCTGACGCTGGCGCTGATCCTGGCCATCGTGCCCTGGGACGAGGCCGGCAAGGGCGGCAGCCCCTTCGTGAAGGTGATGCAGTCGCTGGGCATTCCGGGCGCGGCCGACGTCATCAATTTCATCGTGCTGGTGGCGGCGCTGTCGGCCATGAACAGCCAGCTCTACATCACCACGCGCATGATGTTCAGTTTGTCGCGCGCCGGCCATGCGCCGGCGGCGCTGGGGCGGCTGTCGCGCAGCGGCACGCCGCTCAATGCGCTGCTGGTGTCGACCAGCGGCATCGCCATCGCGGCGGTGCTGAACGTGCTGTATCCCGAAACCGCGTTCACGCTGATGATGGCGATTTCGATGTTCGGCGCCTTGTTCACGTGGATGATGATCTTCGTGACGCATTACTTCTTCCGGCGGCGCTGGGCCCGCGACGGCGGCGCGCCGCTGTCGTTCCGCATGCCGGGCTTTCCGGTGCTGACGCTGCTGGGCGCGGCCGCCATGCTGGCCATTCTGGGCACCACGTACTTCACCGGCGTATTCAAGATGACGCTGGTGTTCGGCGTGCCGTTCCTGCTGATTCTGGCGGGGGCCTACGGGCTGTTGCTGCGCAAGCGCGCCGCGCCGGCGGCGCTGCCCTCGCGCCAGCCGGGCGCCTGACGGGACGGGCCGCTTCAGGCGTGCGCCAGGCGGTCTGCGCCGCCCGCCGGCGCGGCGGCGGCCGGTTCCTGCGGCGCCGGCGCGAACACCCGCAGCCGGTGGCCGTCGGGGTCCAGCGCGACGAAGGTGCGGCCGAAGTCCATGTCGGTGGGCGGCTGCAGGATGGGCAGGCCGCGCAGGCTCCAGTCCAGGTGGCGGCGGTCCAGCGTGTCGGCGTCCGGCACGGTGAACGCCAGTTCCGAGGCGCCGCCGCGCCCGGCGGCGGCGGGCTCCACGGTGTGGCGCGACCACAGGCCCAGCATCAGGCCGGAATCCAGCGCGAACAGCGCGAAGGTGGGCGAGCTTTCGATCGGCGGGCGCTGCAGCAGCGCGCTGTAGAACGCGGCGCTGGCGGCCGGCTTGTCCACATAGAGGATGACGAAATTGGTGTCGGACATGATGCGCTCCAGGTGAGTGACGCGCTCATCTTAGACAGCGGTACTGTCAGTTTTTGGCAGTAGTGTTCAAGCCGCCCGGCTGCGGCCGCGCTCGATCGCGCGCCACTCCTTGAGCAGCGCATGGCGGCGCTTGGGATAGCGCGGGCCGGGCGTCAGCGCGGCGATGCGGTCGGTGCGGAAATGGCGGAAATCCTGGCGCAGCTCGCACCAGGCCATGACGATGCGCACGCTGTCGAAAAAGCCCAGCGCGAACGGCCAGATCACGCGCGCCGAATCCGCGCCCTTGTCGTCGCGGTAGCTGATGTCGATCTTGCGCTCGTCGCGGATGGCCTGGCGGATCAGCGACAGGTCCACGCGGTCGACCACGGTCATCATGCTGGGTCCGACCAGCAGCGGGATGGCGTCCAGCCCGTCGCGCAGTTCCGCCGGCAGCACCGCGCCGATCTTGGCCAGCGCGTTGCTGGCGGCCTGCGCCAGCCGGGGGTCGGCGCGGCCCGCGACCCAGCGGGTGCCCAGCACCAGGGCCTCGATTTCCTCGGTGCTGAACATCAGCGGCGGCAGCATGAAGCCGGGCCGCAGCACGTAGCCCACGCCCGGCTCGCCCTCGATCTCGGCGCCCTGCGATTGCAGCGTGGCGATGTCGCGGTACAGGGTGCGGATGCTGACGCCCAGGTCGGCGGCCAGCTGGCGGCCGCTGACGGGGCGGCGATGGCAGCGCAGCGTCTGCAGCAGATCGAGGAGTCGGGCGGTGCGGGACATGGGGCGGGCGGACGGGCCGGAATTACGTAATGCTGCCACGAAATGGCAGCATCCGGGGCCGCGCCGCCCCGGCGTTTCAGCGGCTTGCCGGCTTGCCGCTGGCCACGTCCAGCACCGAGGCGTCTTCCAGGCTGATGCGGTAGATCTCGCGCACCACGTTGCCGGCGAAGCCGATCTCGACGATGGACACGTCCTTGAACGTGGCGGGGATGCCCTCGGGCAGCACGGCGTTGAACTTGGCGGCCTCCTGCGCCATGGCCTCCTGCAGCCGGGCGTCGTACTGCGCCATGCTGTAGACCAGCGTGGTGTGCGGGTTGTGCGCGCGCACCTCCTGGCCGTCCTTCATGACGTTCACGCCGCTCACGCCCACGGACTTGACCAGTTCCTTGCCGGCGTCGCCCATCTTGGCGTAGACCGGGCCGGTGACGCGCGGCAGCGGGCCGTCGCGCAGCGGCGCCAACGCGGCGGTGGCCACGGTGTTGTAGCGCATCATGTCCTCGAAGCCCTGGCCGCTCTTGACCACGCCCAGGTCCAGCCACCACGGATGGCCGGCGCCCTTGGCGGCTTCGGTGGGATAGAAGTTCTTCAGCGTCACCTGCAGCGGCGCCGGCGGCTTGGGCAGGGCCTTGAGCATGCGGGCCGGCGTGGCCGGATCGGCGCTGTGGATGTGCACCACGGTCACGTGCGGCATGTTGGGCGTGTCGGCTTCGGTCTTCAGGCCCAGCTTGAGTAGATCGGCCTTGAGCGTGGGCCGGATCTTGGCGTCCAGTACCGCATTGACGTCCTGGGGCAGGCGGTAGACCACGCCGTAGGTGGCCTGGTGTTCGCGGAACCCGGGCTGGTCCAGCGCGCTGTTGTCGATGGGCGCCGCGGCGTGCGCGGCGGACGTGGAGGCGAACAGGCCGAAAGCGGCCAGCTTGAAGAACACGCGCTTGATCATGGGGATTCCTTTGGGCGGCAGGCCGTGAGAGGCATCCGCAGTGTGCGGCGCGCGGATGTAATGCATATTGCAGCAAACAAAAGAATCCCGATGCCAGCCCCCGCTAGGCCGATGCCAGCGCACTAGCCCAGAAAGACGATGGCGACGATGGCGATGCCCAGCAGCAGGTTCACGCCCACCCAGCGGCGCACGCCGCCCAGGGCCGCGCCGGCGGCGGGCCAGTCCGAGCGCGCCACGGCCGCGTTCAGCCGCGGGTACAGGGCAGCCCGGATGTAGGCATAGATGGCCATCATGACCAGGCCGCCCGCGGCCATCGCCGTCCAGCTGCGCGGCATGAAGAAGGCGCCGCCCGTCTGCGCCGCCTGGGACGCCTCCTGGCCGATCATGGCGACGCCCGACAGCAGGATCAGCACGATGGCCCCCAGCACGGCGTTCAGGAAGGGCCCGAGCACCGAGGCCATCAGCGGCAGGCGCACGGGCGGCTCCAGCCGGGCGACGGCGGGACGCAGGAAACAGTGGGCGAACAGCATGCCGCCGACCCAGAGAATCACGGCCATGACATGGACGAACTTGAGCGCGCTGTAAAGCATGGAACCCGCCTTTGCATGAGGCCGTCGGGACGGCGAAATCTGTCCCCATCATATCTCCGACCGATGCGGCGCGCGGCTCGGCTCGGCGGCTCTAGAATGAGATTGATTGTTATTCGTAAATCAAGCCTCAAGGAGCCTGACGTGCTGAATCCCGTACCCGGCCCGAGCGACGCCGTCCACCTCCTGTATCGCGCGCATCATGGCTGGTTGCGCGGTTGGCTGGGGAGCCGGCTGGGCAATGCTTGCGACGCCGCCGATCTGGCGCAGGACACCTTTGTGCGCGTGCTGCGGCACCGCCACGAGGTGGGCGCGCTGCGCGAGCCGCGCGCCTACCTGACCACGGTCGCCGGCCGCCTGCTCATCAACCATCACCGGCGCCGCTCGGTGGAGCAGGCCTATTTCGAGGCCCTGGCGCTGCTGCCCGATCAGGCGGCTCCGTCCGCCGAGCAGCGCGCGATCGTGCTGCAGGCGCTGCAGGACATCGACGACATGCTGGCGGGCCTGTCCGCGCCGGTGCGCCAGGCTTTTCTGATGGCGCAGCTCGAAGGCCGCAGCCACCACGAAATCGCGGCCAGGCTCAATGTGTCCCTGCGTTCGGTGCGCCGCTACGTGGCCAAGGGGCTCGAACAATGCATCATGGCGGCGGCCTGAACGCACTGCGCGAAACCGCGGGCGAACTGCCGGCGGTGCCGCGCCGCGTGGCGCGCCAGGCCGCGCGCTGGCTGCTGCGCCTGAGCTCGCCGCGGGCCACGCAGGCCGACTGGCTGGCCTGCTGCCGGTGGCGGGCCAGCAGGGCCGAGCACGAACATGCCTGGCAGCGCGCGCAGCGCGTGTACGCGCGTTTCGGACTGATTCCGCCTGCTGTGGGCATGGCGACGCTGGGCCGCCGTGGCCGGTTCGGGCCTGCCGACGGTCATGGTCTCTAGAGGCATGTTTTTGCCTCGTGGATCAAGAGGACGACCATGGCTTACTTTCCCGCAGGCCGCGCAAGCGGCTTCCGACTCGCCGCTACGGCGCTGCTGTCGGCCGCAAGCGCCGGCGCATTGGCCCAGAACGCGGACGCCTTGCGGCAGTTCGCGCCCGTCATCGTGGAGGGCGAGGGCGTAGAAGCCGCGCCCGCCTGGGAAACCCGCAGCAGCCGCGAGCGCCTGGACGATCTGCAAATCCAGGACTGGACCGATCTGGGCAGGCGCGCCGAGCCGGGCGTGAGCTTCAATCGCCAGAACCACAGCATCAATATCCGCGGCCTGGACCAGGACCGCGTGCTGACGCGGGTGGACGGCATCCGCCTGCCATGGCTGGACGACGGCGTGCGCGAAGTGAAGGGCGGACTGGAAGCGGTGGATTTCAACAGCCTTGCGCGGCTGGACGTCGCGCGCGGCGCCGACGCCAGTGGCGGCGGTTCCGGCGCATTTGGCGGCGTCGTCAATATGTACACGCTCGATCCCTCCGACCTGCTGCGCGGCGGCAGGGACTTCGGCGCGCAGGCCGGGGCGGGCCACGATTCCGCCGACACCGGCTGGATAGGCAGCGCGGCGCTGGCCGGCCGCATCCGCAGCAACACCTTGTGGCTCGTGCTGGCGCGGCAGCGCGAAAGCCACGAACGCGATAACCGTGGCGAAGTCGGCGGCTACGGCCCCGATCGCGACAGACCCGACCCCGCGAATCACCGGCAGCGCAGTCTCCTGCTCAAGCTGCAGCAGCGCTTCGAAGGCGGGCACAGGGTCGGCCTGACGGGCGAATTCTTCAAGCGCAACACCGACATCGACAGCCGCTCGGACCAGGGACCCGGCACCAAGTACGAACTCGGCGAAAAACGCAACCGCAGGCAGACGCAGCGCCAGCGCGTGTCGTTCGATTATTCCTATCAGGCGCCGGCGGCCGGCGGCCTGGTCGATACCGCAAGCGTCCTCGTCTACTGGCAGCGCCAGCACCTGGTGCACTCGGCCGACGGCTTGCGCAGCGTCGATCGCCGCGCCTACCTCAAGCCGGGCGACCCGATAGGCTACGGATTCCCCAACGGCCCTTATGGCCGTCGCAATGCCACCTGGCTGGCGCAATTCGGGGCCAGCGCCGAAGCCACCGCGCGCATTACCCACGACGCCGTGGCGCAGTTGTGGACGCTGGGCGCCGAATGGCGCAGCAGCCAGTCCAGCCAGAATTCCAGCGGCTACGACAACTGCCCGACAATGCTT
Source organism: Achromobacter sp. SX5 (assembly GCF_056711425.1). NCBI lineage: Bacteria > Pseudomonadati > Pseudomonadota > Betaproteobacteria > Burkholderiales > Alcaligenaceae > Achromobacter > Achromobacter sp. SX5. The sequence goes on from NZ_CM160041.1 coordinate 1,165,879, forward strand.
CCGGACCTGCCGAGGAGGTACGGCCCGCGATCCTGCGAACTGCTGCATACCAACCAGGCCGATCGGCCCCGCTCTCGGGGCAGGCAATGGGCCGTGTGGGCGCAGGACGAATTCAGCTTCGTCGACGGCCGCTACACGATCCTGGCCGCCCTGCGCTACGACGGTTACGAGCAGCGGCCGCTGTCCACTACCGACTACCAGCACAATCCGGTCGCGTCCCCCTTGCCGCCGCGCAACCGTGGCGGCCGGCTTTCGCCCAAGCTGCTGGCCACCTGGAAGGCCGCGCGCCATCTGCGCTTCTACGCGCAGTACGCGCACGGCTTCAAGGCGCCCGACGCCACGCAGCTCTTCATCAACTACGGCGGCCCCGAATCGTTGCTGCGCGCGAGCAACCCCTACCTGAAACCCGAGACCAGCAGGGGCTGGGAGCTGGGCGCCAGGCTCGGGTCCGACGCGCTGGGCGCCTCGCTGTCGTGGTTCGACAACCGCTACCGCGACTTCATCGACGCCAGCGCGGTGGTGACCCCGGGTTCGGCGTTGTGGAAGCCGGAATGGGCGGGCGCGTTCCCATGGGGCATCTACGCGACCCAGAACCGGGCCAGGGTGCGCATCTACGGCGCGGACGCCAGCGCCCACTGGCAGTTCGCGCCGGGCTGGCGCGCCTGGGGCTCGCTGGCCTGGGCCGTGGGCAAGGAAACCGACACGGGCACGTTGCTGCCCTCTGTGGCGCCGCTGAAGGCGGTGCTGGGCGTGGGCTACCGTCGCGACGCCTGGGGCCTGGAGGCGCTGTTGACCGCGGTGTTGCGCGCCAAACAGCCCGCGGTCCGCCGGGCCCGGCCCAGGCAGCCCCCGCCGCCGGTTTTCTACGCGCCGGGCTATGGCGTGGCCGACCTGACGGCGTACTGGCGGCCCGGGGCGGTGAAGGGGCTGCTGCTGCGGGCGGGCGTCTTCAATCTGTTCGACAAGAAGTACTGGGACGCCCTTACCGTGCAAAGCCCTGGCGCGCCCTGGATGTCGTCGCGGCCGATCGATTGGCAGACCGAATCGGGTCGCAGCGCCCGTGTTTCGCTGATATACCAGTACTGATCCCGAGCCGTCGGCGGCGGCTTGCGCAACCTGTTGCATCGGTCGGAGGACCACCATGAGCCATACCGATTTCACGTCCCGCGCGCAGGCGCTCAGAGCGCGCGACGAGGCGCTGGCCGCCGCAAGGCCGGGCCTGCGCGCCCGCGACCAGGCCCGGGAGCTGGGCGTCTCCGAAGCCGAGTGGGTGGCCGCCGGCTGCGGCGGCCTGAAGGCCACGGCCCTGCAGGGCGTGCCCCAGGAAATCTTCCGGCAGCTCGGCACGCTGGGCAGGGTCATGGCGCTGACGCGCAACGAGTGGTGCGTGCACGAACGCCACGGCGTCTACCAGGACATCCATGCCGAGAACATGGTGGGGATGGTGCTGGGGCCTGACATCGACCTGCGCATGTTCTTCAGGCGCTGGAAGTCGGCCTGGGCGGTCGAACGCGACGGCAGGCGCAGCCTGCAGTTCTTCGACGGCGAGGGCGTGGCCGTGCACAAGGTGTACACCGATGAAGATTCGGCGGCGGCCTATGACGCGCTGGTCGCCCGCTTTGCGGGCGCGCCGCAATGGCCCGAACCCGAGCCTTACGCGCCGGCGGCCAACGCCGACAGCGTGGCGGACGAGGCGCAATGGCGCGCAGACTGGCTGGCCATGCAGGATATACACGAATTCTTTCCGCTGCTGCGCAAGTTCAAGGTGTCGCGCCTGGCCGGGCTGGCCGCCGCCGGCCCCGACCTGGCGCAGCCCGTGCCCGCGCAATCAGTCGTGCGCATCCTGGAATCGGCGGCGCAGTCGGGGCTGTCCATCATGTGCTTCGTGGGCAACCGGGGCATGGTCCAGATCCATACCGGTCCGATGCGGCAGCTGCGCCGCACCGGCGCCTGGTTCAACGTGCTGGACGCCACCTTCAACCTGCACCTGGACACCGAGGCGATCGCGGCGGCCTGGGTGGTGCACAGGCCCACCGTCGATGGCTGGATCACTTCGCTGGAGCTGTACTCCGGCTCCGGAGAACTGATCGCGCAGTTCTTCGGCGAACGCCGGCCCGGCCGTCGGCAACTGACGCAGTGGCGCACGCTGGTGGAAAGCCTGTGCAGCGTGCCGCTGGCCGCGTGAGCCGCGCGATGCAGACCTGGCTGGCGCTGGCGGCCGGATGGACGATGGCCGTGGCCGCGCATGCGGGGGCGCCCGAGCGGGTGGTGACGCTGGGCGGCAGCGTGACCGAAATCGTCTACGGGCTGGGGCAGGAGGGGCGGCTGGTGGGCGACGACCTCTCCAGCCTTTACCCCGAGGCGGCCACGCGGCTGCCGCATGTCGGCTACTACCGCGCGGTGCCGGTGGAAGGCGTGCTGGCGCTGGAACCCGACCTGGTGCTGGCGTCCGAACAGGCCGGCCCGCCCGAGGCGCTGCGGCGCCTGGCCGAGGTCGGCGTGCGCGTGGTCACCGTGCCCGACCGGCCCTCGGTGGATTCGCTGCAGGCGCGCATTCGCAACGTCGCGGCCGCGCTGGACGCGGCCCCGCAGGGCGAGCGCATGGTCGAGCGCGTCGCGCGCGAACTCGAACGGGCCGAGGCGGTTCCGGCTTCGCGCGCCCGCGCCATCCTGCTGTTCAAGCTGGGCGGGGTGCTGCGCGGCGCCGGAAACGGCACCGCCGCCAACAAGGTCATGACGATGGCGGGCCTGGTCAACGTGCTGCATGACCAGCAAGGCTACAAGCCGATCTCCGCCGAGGCGGTCAGCGCGCTGGCGCCGGACGTGATCGTGGTCACGAAATCCTCGCTGGCGGCCAGCGGCGGCAAGGCCGGGCTGCTTGCCACGCCCGGCATCGCGTCCACGCCGGCCGCCGCGCGCCAGCGCCTGATCGTCATGGACGATCCGCTGCTGCTCGGCATGGGGCCGCGGCTGCCGCAGGCCCTGACCGAACTCAAGCGCGAGGTCGCCGGTGCGATGGCGCGCTAGCGCCGACCGGATCACGCCGCCGCTGGCCCTGCTGCTGCTGGCCCTGGCCGTGATCGTGGCGGCGCTGGCGGCCAGCAGCAGCGGCGCGGTCCGCATTCCGTTGACCGAACTGCCCGCGCTGCTGTGGGGAACGCCGGCGCCCGGCGGCGAACTCTGGCGCAAGGTGCTGATCGACATCCGCCTGCCGCGCGTGCTGTTCGCGCTGGTGGCCGGCGCCGCGCTGGCCGTGTCCGGCGCCGCCATACAGGCGCTGTTCCGCAATCCCCTGGCCGAGCCGGGCCTGATCGGCGTGTCGGCCGGCGGCGCGCTGGGGGCGGTCGGGGCCATCGTGCTGACCTCCGGCGGCTTCTGGATTCTGGCGCCGGCCGCGTTCGCCGGCAGCCTGCTGGCGACGTTCTGCGCCTATGCGCTGGGCCGGCGCGTGCCGGGCGTGGCCGGATTGCTGCTGGCCGGCATCGCGATCAACGCGGTGGCCGGCGCGGCGATCGGCCTGTTCACCTACGTCGCCAACGATACCCAGCTGCGCGACCTGACGTTCTGGAGCATGGGCAGCCTGGCGGGCGCCAACTGGACGCTGCTGGCATTCCTGGGGCCGTGGGTGCTGCTGGTGTCGCTGTGGCTCATGCGCCAATGGCGCGTGATGAACGCCTTGCTGCTGGGCGAGCGCGAGGCCCAGCACCTGGGCTATGCGCTCAGGCGCGTGCGGGCCGGGCTGGTGCTGGCCTGCGCGCTGATCGTCGGCCCGCTGGTGGCGGCCACGGGCGGCATCGCGTTCGTCGGCCTGGTGGTGCCGCACCTGGTGCGCATGACGCTGGGCGCCAACCACCGCTGGCTGCTGCCGGCCTGCGTGCTGGGCGGCGCGCTGGTGCTGGCGCTGGCCGACTGGCTGTCGCGCGTGGCCGTGGCGCCCGCCGAGCTGCCGATCGGCCTGGTCACCAGCCTGGTGGGCGGTCCGTTCTTCCTGTGGCTGCTGGCGCGCGGCAGGCGGCGGGGCTGATGCTGGCGGCCGAAAACCTCACGCTGTCGCGCGGCGGCAGCCGCATCCTGGACCGGGTGTCGCTGGCGCTGCGGCCCGGCGAGGTCGTGGGCCTGCTGGGCGCCAACGGCGCGGGCAAGTCCTCGCTCTTGGCCGCGCTGTCGTGCGAACTGCCGCCCGACGGCGGCCGGGTGGGGCTGGACGGGACCTCCCTGGCGCGGCTGCCGCAGCGGCTGCAGGCCCGCCGGCGCGCCGTGCTGCCGCAAAAGCCCGGGCTGAGCTTCGACCTGGACGTGCGCGAGGTGGTGGCGATGGGCGCCTACCCGTTTCCCGAGCTGCCGCCGGCGGCCGTGGACGCGCTGGTGGAGCAGGCGCTCCGGCGGGCCGACGCCGGCCATCTGCGCGCCCGGCGTTATCCCGAACTGTCCGGGGGCGAACAGCAGCGCGTGCAGTTCGCCCGCGTGCTGGCGCAGTGCGAGGCCGCGCGCGTGCCCGGCGAGGCGCGCTATCTGCTGCTGGACGAACCCACCGCCAGCCTGGACCCCAGGCACCAGGGCGAACTGCTGCGGGCGGCGGCGGAACTGGCGCACGCGGGCCATACCGGCGTACTGGTGATCCTGCACGACATGAACCTGGCCGCGCGCTGGTGCGACCGCCTGCTGCTGCTTTGCGCGGGGCGCGCCATCGCCGCCGGCGCGCCGGCCGAGGTGCTGACGCCGGCCAATCTGCGCCTGGCCTACGGCATCGACGCGCAGGTGATCGCGCATCCGCTGCAGGCCGGGCGCCTGCTGGTGGTGACGGCGTGACGCGGGGCCGGGCGCCGGTAAAATGGCGCTGAATCCCATTTCACCCACCATTGCACAGGACCCGTGTCATGCCTACTTTTGACGTCGTCTCCGAAGTCGACAAACACGAACTCACCAACGCCGTCGACCAGGCCAACCGCGAACTGTCCACCCGCTTCGATTTCAAGGGCACGGACGCCAAGTTCGAACTGGAAGGCTTCGTCGTGACGCAGGTCGCCTCCAGCGCATTCCAGCTCAAGCAGATGCTCGACATCCTGCGCGGCCGCCTGTCGGCGCGCGGCATCGACGTGCGCTGCCTGGACGTGGCCGATCCGCTGGAGAACCTGGGCGGCGCGCGCCAGAAGGTCACCATCAAGCAGGGCATCGAACAGCCGGTGGCCAAGAAGCTCATCGCGGCCATCAAGAACGCCAAGCTCAAGGTGGAATCGCAGATCAACGGCGACAAGCTGCGCATCAGCGGCAAGAAGCGCGACGACCTGCAAACCGCCATCGCGCTGCTGAAAAAGACCGACGTCGACCTGCCGCTGCAGTTCGAGAACTTCCGCGACTGAAGCCCGGCTCCGGGACGCGGCCGATGGGACATTCCAGTGAGTTGCTGCTGATCGTCGAACTGGCGCGCGCCGGCGGCATGTCGGCCGCGGCGCGCGAGCTGGGCGTCACGCCGGCGGCGGTCAGCAAGCGGCTGGCCCAGATCGAGGCGCGCCTGGGCGTGCGGCTGGTCAACCGCAGCACGCGGCGCCTGAGCCTGACGGCCGAAGGCGAGCTCTACCTGGAAAACGCCCGCCGCATCCTGGGCGAGATCGAAGACCTGGACCAGCTGATCGCCAGCCGCCAGGACCGTCCGCGCGGCCTGCTCAAGGTCAACGCGCCGCTGGGGTTCGGCCGCAGCTATATCGCGCCGGCCATCGCCGAGTTCGCGCAGAAATATCCCGAGGTGTCGCTGCAACTGCAGCTGACCGACAGCCCGGCCGATTTCGTGCAGGACGCCTTCGACGTGGCGGTGCGCTTCGGCGACCTGCCCGACACGCGCCTGATCGCCCGCAAGATCGCGCCCAACCGCCGCCTGGTGTGCGCATCGCCCGGCTACCTGAAAGCCCACGGCGTGCCCGCCGCGCCGCATGACCTGACGCGGCACCAGTGCATCGTGCTGCGCCAGAACGAAGCGGCCTACGGCCTGTGGCGCTTCACCAAGGGACGCCGCAGCGAAACCGTGAAGGTGCGCGGCAACCTCAGCAGCAACGACGGCGAAGTCACCCTCACATGGGGCTTGGCGGGCCTGGGCATTCTGCAGCGCGCCGAATGGGATCTGGCGCGCTACCTGCGCAGCGGCCGGCTGGTGCAGGTGCTCAAAGACTACGCCTTGCCGCAGGCGGACATCTACGCCGTGTTTCCCGAGAGGCACCACCTGTCCACCAAGGTGCGGGTGTTCGTGGACTTCCTGGTGGGGTACTTCCAGAAAGGCGCCGAAGGGCAGTGGTAATTCAGGCCGCCCACAGGTGCTGCGCCGCGTAGGCGCGCCACGGCCGCCACGCCTCGGCGCGCGCCAGCAGCTGCGCCGGCGTGTAGGCGCGCGATTCCAGCCGTTCCAGCGCGCGTATCAGGCCGATGTCGGCCGACGGAAACGCATCGGGCTCGCGCAGCTGGCGCAGCGCGATGTATTGCGCCGTCCATTCGCCGATGCCGCGGATCTCGCGCAGCCGCAGCACGGACTCGGCCAGGCTGCCGCCGGCTTCGAACAAATGCCTGTCGGCGACCGCCGCGGCGGCCACCGCCGACAGGGTGGCGGCGCGGCTGCGCGGCATGCCCAGCGACGCGAGCTCGGCGCCGGCCACGGCTTCGGGCAGCGGAAACACGTGCGTGAGCGCGCCGTCGGGCTGCGCCATGGGCGCGCCGTGCGCGGCCACCAGCTTGCCGGCCAGCCGGATCGCGGCGGCGACCGTGATCTGCTGCCCCAGCACGGCGCGCATCGCCAGCTCGAAGCCGTCCCAGGCGCCGGGCACGCGCAGCCCCGGCCTGGCCTGGATCAGCGCGGTCAGGACCGGGTCGCGCGCAAACTGCGCGGCGATGGCCACCGGGTCGCTGGCCAGGTCGAACACGCGGCGCAGCCGCGCGATGATGGCGGGCAGGGCCTGCAGCCGCGGAAAACGCACCACGGCCTGCAAGGCATTGCCGGCGCCGGGCCGCACGCTCACCGTGCCCTGGCTGCCGTCCAGGCAGATGGTGCGCGCGTAGGTGTCGCCCTCGACCCGCTCGACGCCGGGGATGGCGCGCAACCGCAGGAAGTCCAGCATCGCGTCCCAGTCGTAGGGCGGGCGGTAGCGCAGCAGCAGCCTGATCTCGCCGTCCTGCTGCGCGGAGACCTCGGGTTTGCCGGAGCGCCGCAGCTCGCCCGGCGCGCGGCCGAACAGATCGTGGAATATCTCGTTGAAGCGGCGGATGCTGCCGAAGCCCGAGGCGAAGGCGATCTCGGCCATCGGCAGCCGGGTTTCGTGGATCAGCTGCTTGGCCAGCAGCACGCGCCGCGTCTGGGCGACGGCCACCGGCGAAGCGCCCAGGTGCTGGCGGAACTGGCGCCGCAGCTGGCGTTCGCCCACGCCCAGCCGCCGGGCCAGCGCGTCCACGCCGTCCTCGTCCAGCGCGCCGAGTTCGATCAACTGCAGCGCGCGCGACACGCTGTCGGGCAGTTCGTGCCCCGGGCCCAGCTCCGGCGCGGTTTCGGGCCGGCAGCGCAGGCAGGGATGGTAGCCGGCCTCCTGCGCCGCGGCCGCCGTGGCGTAGAACGTCACGTTCTTCGACAGCGGGGTGCGCGCCGGGCAGACCGGGCGGCAATAAATGCCCGTGGTCTTGACGGCCGTGAAGAAGCGGCCGTCGTAACGGGCGTCGCGCACCTGGATGGCGCTGTAGCAGGCGTCGTGGTTCAAGTCCATGCGGCCATGCTAACGCCGCCGCGCGGCTCCGATCTAGCGGTTTTCGGACATTGTTGTGCACGCGGCATTGCTGTCCGAAAACCGCGAGCGCCGGTCCGCGGCCGGTTCTATATTCTGCCCATGTCCATCGCATAACCGGAGCCCGCATGTCCGTGCAGCCGCAGATCTTTTTTCTCGAACGGGCGCCCACGCCCATCGGCCGCATGCTGATCCTCGGCGACGAGCGCGGGCAGCTGCGCGCGGTGGACTGGGAGGACTACGAGCCGCGTATGCACAGGCTGCTGCGCACGCAGTACCGCCGGCAGCCCATCGCGCTGCGCGACGCCGCACAGGCCTCGCCCGCGCGCCGCGCGCTGGAGGCGTACTTCGACGGCGCGGTGCGCGCCATCGACGCGCTGGACGTGGCCACCGGCGGCACCGCTTTCCAGCGCCAGGTCTGGCAGGCCCTGCGCGGCATCGCCGTCGGCGCGCCGATCACGTATGGCGCGCTCGCGCAGCGCATCGCGCGGCCCACGGCCGTGCGCGCGGTGGGGCTGGCCAACGGCGCCAATCCGGTGGGCATCGTCGTGCCCTGCCATCGCGTCGTGGGCGCGGACGCGTCGCTGACCGGCTATGGCGGCGGCCTGCACCGCAAGCGCTGGCTGCTGGAGCACGAGGCGCGCTGGTGCCCGCGATCTTCAACCTGAAGTTAAAGTTGTTTTGAATTCCGGGGCGGCCGCGAACAAAGCGCCTCGGTACAGTGCCGACAGACCCTCACCTGCAAGGAGCCCTGTCGGCATATGAAGACTTACCGCATCGCAACCATTCCCGGCGACGGCATCGGCAAGGAAGTGATTCCGGCCGGCCGCCGGGTCATGCAGGAACTGGCCGGACAGGGCGGCCTGCGTTTCGAGTTCGAGGATTTCGACTGGGGCGGCGACTACTACCGCAAGCACGGCGTCATGATGCCGGCCGACGGCCTGGACGCGCTGCGCGACAAGGACGCGATCCTGTTCGGTTCCGCCGGCGATCCGCACATCGCCGACCACATCACGCTGTGGGGCCTGAGGCTGAAGATCTGCCAGGGCTTCGACCAGTACGCCAACGTGCGCCCCACGCGCATCCTGCCCGGCATCGACGCCCCGCTCAAGCGCTGCGCGCCGGCGCAGCTGGATTGGGTGATCGTGCGCGAGAACTCCGAAGGCGAATATTCGGGCGTGGGCGGCCGCGTGCACCAGGGCCATCCCATCGAAGCGGCGACCGACGTGTCCATCATGACCCGCGCCGGCGTCGAGCGTATCCTGCGCTTCGCGTTCCGGCTGGCGCAGTCGCGCCCGCGCAAGCTGCTGACCGTCATCACCAAATCCAACGCGCAGCGCCACGCCATGGTGATGTGGGACGAGATCGCGCTGCAGGTCAGCCGCGAATTTCCGGACGTGACCTGGGACAAGGAACTGGTCGACGCCGCCACCGCCCGCATGGTCAACCGCCCGGCGTCGCTGGACACCATCGTCGCCACCAATCTGCACGCCGACATCCTGAGCGACCTGGCGGCGGCGCTGGCCGGCAGCCTGGGCATCGCGCCCACCGGCAACATCGATCCCGAGCGCCGCTATCCGTCCATGTTCGAGCCCATCCACGGATCGGCCTTCGACATCATGGGCAAGGGCCTGGCCAATCCGGTGGGCACGTTCTGGTCGGTGGTCATGCTGCTGGAGCACCTGGGCGAAACCCAGGCGGCCGCGCGGCTCATGCAGGCCATCGAAAGCGTCACCGCCGATCCGGCGCTGCACACCGGCGATCTGGGCGGCAGCGCGACCACGGAGCAGGTCACTGCGGCGGTCTGCGCCAAGCTGGCCGCGCTGGCGCCGGCCCGCGCGGCCTGAGGCGCCGGCGACACGGCCATACCCATAACGAGGAGACAACCATGCACAAGAAAGCCGTTCGCGCGCGCGCCCTGGCGTTCGCCTGTCTGTTGGGCCTGTCTTTCGCCGGCGCCGCGTCGGCGCAAACCTATCCGGCGCGGCCGATCAACCTGGTGGTGCCGTTCCCGGCCGGCGGCACCACCGACGTGCTGGCCCGCGCGCTGGGCCAGGAACTGAGCAAGAGCCTGGGCCAGCCGGTGGTGGTGGAGAACAAGCCGGGCGCCGGCTCCACGCTGGGTGCCGACTACGTGGCTAAGGCCGCGCCCGACGGCTACACGCTGCTGATGGGGGCGGTGCACCACACCATCGCCACCAGCGTCTACAAGAGCCTGCATTACGACTTCCAGAAGGATTTCGCGCCGGTCACGACGGTGGCCCTGGTGCCCAACGTGCTGGTGGTCAATCCCAGGCTGGAGGCCAGGGACGTCCAGGGCCTGCTGACGATGGCGCGGGCCGCGCCCGGCAAGCTGACCTTCGGATCGAACGGCATGGGCACCGGCCAGCACCTGATCGGCGCGCAGTTCGAGAAAGAAGGCCACGTGAAGCTGCTGCACGTGCCCTACAAGGGCAGCGGCCCGCTGACCACGGACTTGCTGGGCGGGCAGATCGACATGTCGTTCGACACCATCACGCCGGTGCTGGCGCACATCCAGAGCGGCAAGCTGCGCGCGCTGGCCGTGACCACGAACAAGCGTTCGGCGGCCCTGCCCGACGTGCCCACGATGGAGGAGGCCGGCCTCAAGCCCTTCGACATGGGCACGTGGTTCGGCGTGCTGGCGCCGGCGGCCGTGCCCAAGGAGGTGGTGCAGCGGCTGAATGCGGAGATGGTGAAGATCATCCGCTCGCCGGATTTCTCGCGCCGCATGGCGGAGATCGGCGCCGTGCCCATCGGCGACAGCCCGGCCGAAATGCAGGCCCGCATCGGGACCGACACCGCGAATTACGCCAAGCTGGTCAAGGAAGCCAAGGTCGCGATCAACTGACGTCAGGCGCGGATCCAGCCGCGCGCGATGGGCAGGGCCAGCAGCTTGCGGTACACGGCCTGGGCGAAGTCGGTCAGCGGCGCGCCCGCGCGGTTCCACAGCGGCACGGCCGCCGCCGCGGCCAGCGGAGCCAGGGCCAGGCCGCCGGCGATGTCCAGCGGGAAATGCACGCCCAGGTACACCCGCGAGACGCCGACCGCCACGGCCAGCGCCAGCGCGGCCCAGCCCAGGCCCGCCCAGCGCCGGTCGAAGATCAGCGCCCAGGCCAGGGTGGCGATGATGATGGTGTGGTTGCTGGGAAACGACGAAGTCGCGGCATGCGAGAAAAACGCATGGCCCAGCCCGATGACGAAGGGGCGGGGGTGCGGCCACAGCGCGCCGCACAGATAGCTGGCGAACAGCCCCAGGGCCACGCTGGCCAGGGCCTTGAGCGCCAGGTCGCGCTGGGCCGCGCCGCCCCACAGCCAGGCCGCGGCCAATCCGGCCGGGACCAGCAGGATCAAGCGGTTGGCCACCAGCATGGCGGCGTGCAGCTGCCATGCCGGCGTGGCCGGGTCGGCGTTGAGCAGCAGGAACAGGGACTGGTTAAGGTTTTCCAGGGAATTCATGACACGTCATCGCAGCGTAATAAATGAATAGCCACGATGGTAGTGAGGATTCCCGTCAGTCTGCTTACAAAATGCGCCGAATCCCGTGGTTTTACTTCTGGATGCGATTGCCCTGCGCGTCGATCACCGGCTCGCCGTCTTCCTTGGCGAAAGCGCCTTTTTGCGGGGCCGGCAGGATGTCCAGCACCAGTTCCGACGGGCGGCACAGGCGCGCGCCCAGCGGCGTGGAGACGAAGGGGCGGTTGAGCAGGATCGGGTGCTGCTCGATGGCGTCCAGCAGCGCCTCGTCAGAGAGGGAAGCGTCGTCCAGGCCCAGTTCGTGGTAGGGCGTGCCTTTTTCCCGCAGGGCGTCGCGCACGCCGATGCCGGCCCGCTTGAACAGGGCCTTCAGGGTGTCGCGCGAGGGCGGGGTTTCCAGGTACAGCACGACCTCGGGTTCGATGCCGGCGTTACGGATCATGGCCAGGGTATTGCGGGAGGTGCCGCACTTGGGGTTGTGATAGATGGTTACGTCGGACATGTCAGGCTCCTCTTTCCGGTGAATCGTCATGCGAGGCAGTGAGCATAGTGCATTCGCGCCCGGGCTTCAGGCACGCAGCTTCCTGCCCAGGCGGCGCCAGCCGATGACCGCGCCCGTCAGACTCAGCGCCGCGCCGCCCAGGCTCAGGAAGATCAGCAGCGCGTCCCACAGCGGGCGGCGGGCCAGCAGGCCGGTCCAGTCCCAGCTGTGCAGGAAGGCGAACAGCCAGCGGCTGGCGCGCGCGCCGCTGTCCTGGCGTGCCAGGATCTGGCCGGTGCGCGGGTCCAGGTAGACCCAGGTCGCGCGCGCGTCGCCGAACACCGCGCGCCAGGCCGGCAGCGGTTTTTCGACGTGACCCAGCATCGCGTGCGCATCGCGCGCGTAGTAGTAGAAGTCGTAGGCGTCCAGTTCTTCGATGCGCAGCAGCGGCGCGCCGGGCAGCAGCCGGGCGGCCGCGTCGCGCAGCGCCGCCGGGTCCAGGCTGATTGGCGCGGCGGCGCGCGCCGACAGCACTTGCGGCGCGCCCGGCCCGCTGCGCGCCAGCGCCAGGTCGCGGCCCTGCGCGCGGGCCCAGGTCAATTCGCGCGGGGGCGCGGGCAGGGCGGCGATCAGCGCCTCCGGCGCGGCCAGCGGCGGCCCTGCCTCGGGCTGGCCGGCGTAGGCCGCCGTCGCCAGCGGCGCCTGGTGGCCCGAGAAGATCTTCCATGGATTCATGGACATCAGCCCGCTGAAGATCCAGGTGATGGTGATGACGGCGAACAGCAGCCCGCTCAGGTGGTGCCAGCGCATCATGGACTCGCGGTAGGGCGAGCGGCTGCCGCTGGCGTAGGGCCGCGAGAAGCGCCAACGCAGCAGGCCCACCACGGTGCCGGTCAGCGCCAGCAGCACGCCGGCTACGGACAGCCACACGACGGCGTCGTGCCACCACGGGTCCAGGGCGTTGCCGCGCAGCGGATAGAGCCAGTGGATCCAGGCGCCCGCGTAGTTCCACATGCGTTCGGCGCGCGTGGCGTCGCGCACCACCATGCCGGTGGCCGAGGACACGTACAGGCGCGTGCCCGCCGGATCGTCCAGCTCCAGCCGGTGCAGCGGGCGGTCGGGGTCGAGCGCGCGGGAATGGGTATGGGCGTCCTCGTCGACCAGGCCGTCGTAGCGCGCGGCGTAACGGCCGCCGGACCAGGCCGCGGCCGTGGCCTGCGCGACCGCGGCGTCGGCGCGGGGCAGCAGCGCGCCGGTCGCCGCGTCCACCACCTTGGGCGCTTCGCGCCGGCCGCCGGGCACCAAATAGACCGGGGCGCCGCCGCGCGCGGCGGCCAGGGTCAGTCCGGGCGCGTCGGCCGCGCCCGCGGCCGCCAGCGCCTGGGCCGGCGTCACGGCGATGGCGGCGGCGTCCAGCGCGGGCAGGTGGGCCAGCCGCTCCTGCGGCGTCAGCTTGGGATAGCCGACGTACATCATCACCACGCCCGAAACGAACCACATGGCGAAGAACAGGCACAGCACGATGCCGGCCCAGCGGTGGGTCAGGTAGAGCCAGCGCTTGACGCGGGCGGCGGGCGGCGCGGAAGAGGAGGCTTTCATGATGGGCGCGCCTGGTCAGAAACGGGCCTGCAGGCTCAGTTCCACCGAGCGCGGCGCGCCCAGGTAGTACATGGTCGGGGTCGCGTACGCGGCATAGACCTTGTCGGTCAGGTTGCGCACGCGCGCCGTGACGCTGAGGCTGCGGTTGATGCGGTGCGACAGCGCCGCGTCGAACACGGTGTAGGACGGCGTCTGCACCGTGTTGGCGGCGTCCGCGTACATGCGGCCCACGTAGCGCGCGGCCAGGCTGGCGCTCCAGTCGGGCGCGAAGGCGTAGTCCAGCCAGACGTTGGCCAGGCGCCGCGGCGTGTTGGCCGGCACGTTGCCGTTGCGCGAGACCGGCACGCCGCCCACCGCCTGCGAGAAATCGTCGTACTGCGGATCGACGAAGGCGGCGTTGGCCTGCAGGGACAGGCTGGAGCTCAGCTGCAGGCCGCCGGCCAGTTCGATGCCGCGCGCCGACTGCGCGCCCACCGGCACGCTGACGCCGGGATTGTCCGGGTCGGAGGTGGCCATGTTCTTGCGCCTGATCTCGTACACGGCCAGGGTGGCCGACCCGCGGCCGTCCCAGAAATTGAACTTGGCGCCGGCCTCGGCCTGCCAGCCGGTGGTGAGCTTGTCGTTGTTCAGCACGTCGGCGAACGAGGCCGTGGCCAGCAGGCCCGAGGGAGGATCGGCCGCGGTGGCGTACTGCGCGTACAGCGAGGCCTCGGGGCTCAGCTCCCAGTTCACGCCCAGCCTGCCGGTCAGGGGCGAATAGCTGCGCTGCGCGCTGGCCGGCGAGGCGGCGGTGACGGCGCGGCGGTTGGTCAGGTCCAGGTCGATGAAGTCCTTGCGCAGCGCCGACACGATGGCCACGCCGGGCAGCACTTCGGTGCGGTTTTCCAGCGTCAGCGCCAGGGTGCGGATGCGGTTGTCGCGGTCGGCGACGTGGCCGCGCGTCATGCCGGGTATGTCGTAGAAGTCCCCGGCCGCGAAGTCGTAGGGATCGACCGCGTCCACCTGCGCGGGCAGGCTGGTGGGATAGCGCGTGACCTTGTTCTCGCTGAAATCGGCGCCGAACGACCAGTCGCTGGGCAGGCCGGCCAGCGTGGAGCGGTACAGGCCTTCGACACGGTTGCCCAGCAGGCTTTGCTCGTGGCGCTGCAACAGCGCGCCGGAGCGCAGCACCAGGCTGTTGCCGGCATTGAGGCGGTAATTCTCCAGGTTGCGGTAGTCGCGTTCGGCGCGGTAGTAGTACAGCGTGTTCTTCAGCGTCAGGTTGGCGCCGGCGCGCCATTCCGTCAGCGAGCGCGCCCACAGCACGGACTGCTCGTACAGGCCGTCGTTGACGTTGTAGTTCTTGAACCGGGTGCCGTCCAGGATGTGGCCGGTGCCGCGCACCACGCCGTCGGGGCCGGTCTTGAGCGGCGTGCCCCAGTAGGGGCGGTCCACCTGCTCGCGCTGGTATTCGAAGGCGAAGGTCTGGGTCACGTCGGCGCCCAGGTCCGATAGCAGCGACACCGCCACCTGGCTGGCGCGGCTGTGGTTGCCGTCGATCCAGCCGTGGCTGGAGCCGGTGTTGGCGTCCAGGCGCAGGTAATGGCCGCGCCCGCCCGGCTCGCCGGCCAGCTGCTGGTTCAGGCCGACCGAAGCCTGGCGGCTGTCGAACGAACCGATCCGCAGCTGGCCTTCGTAGAAGGTATCGCGCTGCGGCAGCTTGGTGACGTAGTTGATGGCGCCGCCGACCGCGCCCGCGCCGAACAGAAAGGTGGACGGCCCGCCGATCGCCTCGACGCGGTCATAGATCCAGCTGTCCACCGGCCGGCCCGCGACGGCGTCGTACTGCACCGAGATGCCGTTGAACAGCTGCCCGACCTGGCCGCCGGAGAAGCCGCGGTAGCTCACCGCGCCGGGGTTGCCCGGCGGCGAGGCGTTGTCCACGCCCGCGATGCCGCGGGCGATTTCCTGGGTGTTCAGCGACCCGCGCGCCTCGATCTGGTCGCGCGTGATCACGGTGACGCTGGCCGGCGTCTCGCGCAGGGTCAGGCCCAGGCGGCTGCCGGTGCTGTCCTGCACGTCCAGGTCGATCGGGCCGTTGGGCGCGGGCGCCTCGTGGGCGGCGCCGACCACGGTGGTCGGGGCCAGCGTCTGCACGGCGGGTTCGGCGCCCTGGGCGCAGGCGTTGCCGCCGGCGAGCGCGCCGAGCAGCAGGGTATAGCGGGTGGTTTTCTTCATGTCTGGAACCGGTGGTCCGTCCCGCGCGCCCGGCTGCGCTGCCGAAAACGGGCAGGGCGGGTCGGATCGCGAGGGCCGGGATGACGGCGCGCCGCCGCCGGCGCAGGGCGCGCGGCGGGAACGTGGCGACGGGGAAACGAGCGGACGGGCGCGCGCGGTCCGCCTTCAGGCGGCGCGGCGGCGCGGGCTCAGTTCGCGGGCGGGGCGCGCGGCTGGGCCGCGCTCCAGGCATGAAGCGGGTGCGCCGCCAGGAAGAACAGCGGCGGGTAGGTGACGGCGCGCCCGACCGGAGCGGGCACCACCGGCACCGGCGCGGGCAGGATGCCCACGTCGGCATGGGGATTGCGGCAGAGCGGGCAGTGGTGGCTGTCGCCGTGCGTGTCGGTCGCGGTGCCGTCGCCGGCCGGCGGCACGTCCAGGGTCAGGGAGGCCGGCGCCTGGTCGCCGCCGACGCAGTAATCGACGCTGATGCTGCGATGCGCGCCGTGGGCGTCCGAGGGCAGGCCCAGCGCATGAGCCAGCGATGGCGCCAACGACGCCCACAGGATCGCGGCGAGTGCGATCCATGTTGCGGGGCGGGTCAGGAACGATGCGAAGCTCATGGCGCGAAATTATATCGGAGGGCGCCACGTTTCTTTCTATACGGACAAATGCCGTCGCACGTCGTCGCCGTCGATCGCCTCGCGCTCGCCGCTGGCCACCACTTCGCCGCGCGACAGCACGACGAACCGGTCCGCCAGCTCGCGGGCGAAATCGAAATACTGTTCGCACAGAAGGATGGCGATGTCGCCGCGCCGGCGCAGCATGTGGATGACGCGGGCGATGTCCTTGATGATCGAAGGCTGGATGCCCTCGGTGGGCTCGTCCAGGATGATGAGCCTGGGTTCGGCCACCAGGGCGCGCGCGATCGCCAGCTGTTGCTGCTGCCCGCCGGACAGGTCGCCGCCGCGGCGCGACAGCATGGTGGCCAGCACCGGAAACAGTTCGAACACCTCTTCCTTGATGCGGCGCGCGCGCGCCGCCGGCCTGACCGCCATGCCCATCAGGATGTTCTCTTCGACCGTCAGGCGGGCGAAGATGTCGCGGCCCTGCGGCACGTAGGCGATGCCGCGCGCGGCGCGCTGGTGCGGGGCCAGGCGGGTGATGTCGGCGCCGTCGAACACGATGCTGCCGCGGGCCACCGGCAGCACGCCCATCACGCATTTGAGCAGCGTGGTCTTGCCCACGCCGTTGCGCCCCAGCAGCGTCAGGCATTCGCCCTGCCGCAGCGACAGCGAGACGCCGCGCAGGGTATGGCTGCCGC
Organism: Achromobacter sp. SX5; assembly: GCF_056711425.1. Lineage (NCBI taxonomy): Bacteria > Pseudomonadati > Pseudomonadota > Betaproteobacteria > Burkholderiales > Alcaligenaceae > Achromobacter > Achromobacter sp. SX5. The sequence continues at coordinate 1,182,728 of NZ_CM160041.1, forward strand.
CGTAGTATTGGTCGATCGCGTTCACGTCCAGCATTTCAGCGCCCCAGATAAACTTCGATCACGCGCGGATCGGCCTGCACCTTGCTCATCGGCCCTTCGGCCAGCACCGAGCCCTCGTGCAGCACCGTGACCTTGCCGCCGTCCGCGATCTGATTGACGAAATCCATGTCGTGCTCGACCACCATCAGCGAATGGCGCCCGCGCAGTTCGTTGAGCAGTTCGCCGGTGCGCTCGGTTTCGGCGTCGGTCATGCCGGCCACCGGCTCGTCCAGCAGCAGCAGCTTCGGCTCCTGCATCAGCAGCATGCCGATTTCCAGCCATTGCTTCTGGCCATGCGACAACAGCCCGGCCGGCCGCGCCGCCTCGGGCCGCAGCCGGATCAGGTCCAGCGTTTCGCCTATCCTGTCGGCCTGCTCGCCGCTGAGGCGGGCGAACAGCGTGGGCCGCACGCGCTTGTCGGTCTTCATGGCCAGTTCCAGGTTTTCGAAGACCGTGTGCTGTTCGAACACGGTGGGCCGCTGGAATTTCCGGCCTATGCCCGCGTGCGCGATCTGCGCTTCGTTCAGCGTGCTCAGGTCGATGCTCTGGCCGAAGTAGGCGCTGCCCGCGGTGGGACGGGTCTTGCCGGTGATGACGTCCATCATGGTGGTCTTGCCCGCGCCGTTGGGGCCGATGATGCAGCGCAGTTCGCCCACGCCGATGTCCAGCGTCAGGTCGTTGAGGGCCTTGAAGCCGTCGAAGCTGACCGTGATGCCTTCCAGGTACAGGATGGCGCCGTGGCTGGTGTCCAGGCCCTTGGGGCTGACCCGGCCGTAGCCGGCCTCGCCGCTGGGGCCGCCGTCCAGCGCGGCGGAGTCGATGCGGGGCGCGTTCATGCCTTTCTCCCTTGGATGCGCTGCGCGGCGCGGCGCGCCAGGCCGACCAGGCCGGTGGGCAGGAACAGCGTCACCAGCACGAAAATCAGGCCCAGCGCATACAGCCAGAATTCAGGCAGCACGCTGGTGAACCAGGTCTTCAGGCCGTTGACCGCGCCCGCGCCGACGATGGGGCCGATCAGCGTGCCGCGTCCGCCGGTGGCGACCCAGATCACCATCTCGATGGAAGTTTCCGTGGACATTTCGCTGGGATTGATGATGCCGACCTGCGGCACGTAGAGCGCGCCGGCGATGCCGCACAGCACGGCCGACAGGGTCCAGACGAACAGCTTGAAGCCCAGCGGGTCGTAGCCGAGAAAGCGCAGCCGGCTTTCGCCGTCGCGCACCGCCGTCAGCACGCGGCCCAGCTTGCTGCGGGTGACCAGGCGCGCCGCGATCAGCGCGCCGGCCAGCGCCGCCAGCGTGATCCAGTACAGCGCGGCGCGGGTGCCCGGAGCGGTGATGTCGAAGCCCAGGATGCGCTTGAAGTCGGTAAAGCCGTTGTTGCCGCCGAACCCCGTGTCGTTGCGAAAGAACAGCAGCATGGCGGCGAAGGTCAGGGCCTGCGTGATGATGGAGAAGTACACGCCCTTGATGCGCGAGCGGAAGGCGAAGTAGCCGAACACGAAGGCCAGCACGCCGGGCGCCAGCACCACCAGCAGCATGGCGTACCAGAAATGCTCGGTGAAGGACCAGTACCAGGGGTAGTCCTTCCAGTCCAGGAACACCATGAAGTCGGGCAGGTCGCTCTGGTAGACGCCGTCGCGGCCGATGGCGCGCATCAGGTACATGCCGTGCGCATAGCCGCCCAGCGCGAAGAACAGTCCGTGGCCCAGCGACAGGATGCCGGCGTAGCCCCACACCAGGTCCAGCGCCAGCGCGGCCATGGCGTAGCACATGAACTTGCCCAGCAGCGCCACGGCATAGGCCGATACGTGCAGCGGATGGCCGGGCGGGAACGCCAGGTTCAGCAGCGGCAGCAGCGCCAGCGCGGCGGCGGCCGCGGCCAGCGCCGCCCAGGCGCGGCGCGAGTACAGCGGGGCGCGGACGGGCAGGGTCGGATCGATCGGGAAACTCGATTTCATTCGACGCTCCGGCCGCGCGGGGCGAACAGGCCTTGCGGCCGCTTTTGGACGAACAGCACGATGAGCGCCAGGATGATGATCTTGGCCATGACGGCTCCTGCGTAAGGTTCCAGGAATTTATTGACCCCGCCCAGGCCCAGCGCGGCGACGACGGTGCCGGCCAGCTGGCCCACGCCGCCCAGCACCACCACCATGAACGAATCCACGATGTAGCCGCGGCCCAGGTCCGGTCCGACGTTGCCCAGCTGGGACAGGGCCACGCCGGCCAGCCCGGCGATGCCCGAGCCCAGGCCGAAGGCCAGCATGTCCACGCGGCCGGTGGGCACGCCGACACAGTCGGCCATGCGCCGGTTCTGGGTGATGGCGCGCACGAACAGGCCCAGGCGGGTGTGGTTCAGCAGCGCCCACACCAGGAACACCACGAAGAAGGCGAAGCCGATGATGACCAGCCGGTTGTAGGTCAGCACCAGCCCGCCCAGTACCGTGAGGCCGCCGGACATCCAGGCGGGATTGCTCACTTCCACGTTCTGCGCGCCGAACAGGGTGCGCACGCCCTGCATCAGGATCAGGCTGATGCCCCAGGTGGCCAGCAGCGTTTCCAGCGGCCGGCCGTAAAGCCAGCGGATCACGGTGCGTTCCAGCGCCATGCCCACCAGCGCGGTCACGACGAAGGCCAGCGGCAGCGCCGCCAGCACGTACCAGTCCAGCCAGCCCGGCAGCCAGGCGCGGAACGCCGTCTGCACCACATAGGTCACGTAGGCGCCTATCATCAGCAGCTCGCCGTGCGCCATATTGATGACGCCCATCAGGCCGAAGGTGATGGCCAGGCCCAGCGCCGCCAGCAGCAGCACGCTGCCCAGGCTGACGCCGTAGTAGAGATTGCCGGCCCATTCGATCGTGGCCAGGCGGCGGTCGATCTGCTTGAGCGCGCGCGCGGCGGCCTGGCGCACGCCGGCGTCGGGTTCCGCATAGGCCCCATCGCGCTCCAGGGTCAGGGCGGCCAGGGTGGGGCGGAACACCGCGTTGCCGGTTTCGCCCAGCACCTGCACCGCATGGCGCCGCTTAGCGGGATCGTCGCTTTTCAATTCCAGATTGGCCTGCGCGATCTCCAGCGCATCGCGTACGGCCGGGTCCCGCTCGGCGGCCAGCGCCTTCGCAAGCATGGGCAGGCGCGCGGGGTCGCCGGTCTGCTGAAGCCGGCGGGCCGCCGCCAGGCGCACGGCGGGCTGGTCGGCGTACAGGCGCGCGCCGGCCAGCGCGGCCTCGATGGCGCGGCGCAGGCGGTTGTTGACCATCACGGCTTCCGCGTCCGCGGGCAGCTCGGCGGCGGCGCCCGTCGCGGCGTCGGCGGCGCGCGGGCCGCCGTCGCCGATCAGCAGGCGGCCGTCGCCGCCCGCGTAGAGCCGGCCTTCGCCCAGCGCCTCCAGTACGGCCGTCGCGCCGGGGTCGGGCAGCTCGCCCAGCGCGGCGATCGCTTGCAGCCTGGCGTCCGTGTCGTCGCCGGACAGCGGCGCGAGCAGGGCCGGGTCCACGCCGGCCGCCGCCTGCAGCGGCAGGGACGCCAGCCACGCCAGAAGAAAACGACGCAAGTAGAGAGCGATGACAGCGATGCGCATGGCTGCGGTTCCGGTGTGCGTCATAGGCCTTGCTTGGCTTCATTGCCCGGGATGTACGGACTCCAGGGCTGGGCGCGGATCGGTCCCTTGCTCTTCCACACCACGTTGAACTGGCCGTCCGCCTTGATCTCGCCGATGTAGACCGGCTTGTGCAGGTGATGGTTGGTCTTGTCCATCTCGATGGTGTAGCCGTCGGGCGCGTCGAACTTCTGGCCGCCCATGGCCGCGATCACCTTGTCCACGTCCGTGGTCTTGGCCTGCTCGACCGCCTGCTTCCACATGTGGATGCCGATGTAGGTGGCCTCCATCGGATCGTTGGTCACGACCGTGTCGGCGTTGGGCAGCTTGTTCGCCTTGGCGTAGGCCTTCCATTTCTCGATGAAGGCCGCGTTGACCGGGTTGCGGATCGACTGGAAGTAGTTCCACGCGGCCAGGTGGCCGACCAGCGGCCTGGTGTCCACGCCGCGCAGCTCTTCCTCGCCCACCGAAAAGGCCACCACCGGCACGTCGGTGGCCTTCAGGCCCGCGTTGCCCAGCTCCTTGTAGAAGGGCACGTTGGAATCGCCGTTGATGGTGGAGATCACGGCGGTCTTGCCGCCGGCGGCGAACTTCTTGATGTTGGCCACGATGGTCTGGTAGTCCGAGTGGCCGAACGGCGTGTAGATCTCGTCGATGTCGCTGTCCTTGACGCCCTTGGAATGCAGGAAGGCGCGCAGGATCTTGTTGGTGGTGCGCGGATAGACGTAGTCGGTGCCCAGCAGCACGAAGCGCTTGGCCCCGCCGCCGTCTTCGCTCATCAGGTACTCCACCGCGGGAATGGCCTGCTGGTTGGGCGCGGCGCCGGTGTAGAACACGTTCTTCTCGAGTTCCTCGCCTTCGTACTGCACGGGATAGAAAAGCAGCCCGTTCAGTTCCTTGAACACCGGCAGCACGGACTTGCGCGACACCGAAGTCCAGCAGCCGAAGACCGCCGCCACCTTGTCCTGCGACAGCAGCTGGCGCGCTTTCTCGGCGAACAGCGGCCAGTTCGACGCGGGGTCCACCACCACGGGTTCGAGCTTCCTGCCCAGCACGCCGCCGTTGGCGTTGATCTCGGCGATGGCCATCAGGGCCACGTCCTTGAGCGAGGTTTCCGAGATCGCCATGGTGCCCGAGAGCGAATGCAGGATGCCCACCTTGATGGTGTCCTCGGCGGCGTACGACTGCGGCATCCATCCCGACAGGGCCAACAGGCTCACGGCGGTCAGTTGCTTAAGGGCTAGTCTGCGTTTCATGGTGACTCCTGAAAGGGAAGGCGCCGGCCTGGCCGGCTGGAACGGCGGCTTGCTCGATATGCATGCCCGCCATGACTTCAAAGCAAAGCCCATGCCAGGTCGGTGAGGGTCCGTGGCGCGCCATGAGGCGCACGGGCGGGCAGGGCGGTGGGCGTGGGTCGATGTGGTGCCGCACGCACAACAAGGGTGCGAAAACGGCCCGTTCCGGTGCGCGCGCGGCGGGCCGCCCGCGGCGCTTCCGGGCCGAACCGAGGATGGCGCCGGGGAGCAGGCCGACATGGCATACCTATTGCTTGGGAATCCATACGTGAATACCAACGAGGATCCCAGCATGAATGCCGCAGCAACGCAGAAAGGCCCTATCCGCAATCAGGCAGTCCATGACGGGCCGCTGGCCTGGACGATCGCGCAGTGGCAGGCCGCCTACCGCGACGGCGGCGCCGTGCCCGAGACGCTGCTGGCGCCGTGGGCGACTTGCGGCGGCCCCGCGGACAATGCCTGGATCGCGCGCGTGGATGGCGCCATGCTGGCCCGCCAGCTCCACGCGCTGCGCGGCCTGCTGGAAGCTGCCGGCGGCGACCTCGCGCGTCTGCCGCTGTATGGCGTGCCGTTCGCGGTCAAGGACAATATCGACGCCGCCGGCTGGCCGACCACGGCCGCCTGCCCCGAGTTCGCCTATGTGCCGGACGAGGACGCCGGCGTGGTCGCCCGCCTGCGCGCGGCCGGCGCCATTCTGGTGGGCAAGACCAACCTGGACCAGTTCGCCACCGGGCTGGTGGGCACCCGCTCGCCCCACGGCGCCGTACCCAACGCCTTCGATCCGGCCTATGTGAGCGGCGGTTCCAGCTCGGGCTCGGCCTCGGTGGTGGCGCGCGGCCTGGTCGCGTTCGCGCTGGGCACGGACACCGCGGGCTCGGGCCGGGTGCCGGCGGGCTTTAACAACATCGTCGGCCTCAAACCCACCAAAGGCCGGCTCAGCACCGCCGGCGTGGTGCCGGCGTGCCGCACCCTGGACTGCGTGTCGGTGTTCGCATTGACGGTGGACGATGCCGAACTCGTGGCCGACATCGCGGCCGGCTTCGACGAGCGCGATCCCTATTCGCGCGAGCAGCCCACGCAAGCCGCGCCGGCCTGGCCCGAGCGGCCCAGGCTGGCCATTCCCGCGCAGCTGGAATTCTTCGGCGACGCGCAGGCGGCCGCCGCCTTCGAAGAGGCCGTGCGCCGGTTGAGGGACGGCGGGGCGGCGGTCGAGGCGATCGACTTCACGCCCTGCAGCGAACTGGCGGCGCTGCTCTATCAAGGGCCTTGGGTGGCCGAGCGTTTCGCCGCCGTGGAAGCGCTGTGGAATGCAACCCCGGACGCCATCCATCAGGTGGTGCGCGGCATCGTCGAGCAGGCCGCCGGCTACAGCGCGCTGGATGCGTTCAAGGCGGAGTACCGGCGCGCGGCGCTGGCGCGGCGCATCCACCGGTCGCTGGCGGGCTTCGACGCGCTGGTCGTGCCGACCTCGCCGGCGATCTACACCATCGCCGAGCTGGAGGCCGACCCGGTGACGCTCAATTCGCGCCTCGGCATCTATACCAACTTCGTCAATCTGGCCGATTTGTCGGCGCTGGCATTGCCGGCGGGGATGCGCGCCGATGGCCTGCCCGCCGGCATCACGCTGATCGCCCCCGCCTGGCACGACCGCGCGCTGGCGCGCTTCGGCCGCCAGTGGCAGGCGCGCCTGGGGCTGCCGCTGGGCGCCACCGGCGCGCCGCTGCCGGCGCCCGGCCCTGCCCGAGAGCCGGCCGCCGACGCGGTGCGCGTGTCCGTCGTGGGCGCGCATCTGCGCGGCATGCCGCTGAACCATCAGCTGACCTCGCGCGGCGCCGTGTTCGTCGAACGTACGCGCACGGCGGCCGATTACCGCCTGTACGCGCTGGCCAACACGTCGCCGCCCAAACCGGGCCTGGTGAAGCGCGACAGCGGCGCGCCCATCGAGGTGGAGCTCTGGGACGTGCCGCTGGCGGCCTTCGGCGCCTTCGTGGCGGAGATTCCCGCGCCGCTGGGCATCGGCACGCTGGAGCTGGAAGACGGCCGCCAGGTCAAGGGATTCATCTGCGAACCGCGCGGCCTGGAGGGCGCGCGCGACATCACCGCTTATGGCGGCTGGCGCGCCTACCTGGCCAGCCTCGACGCCAGCCCCGCCCCGCTTCGCTAACACCCGACAGACTTCTGGGAGCCGCAACGTGTTCGATACCGTTCTGATCGCCAACCGAGGCGAAATCGCCGTCCGCGCCATCCGCAGCCTCAAGCGGCTGGGCATCCGCAGCGTGGCCGTGTACTCCGATCCGGACCGCAACGCCGCGCACGTGCGCGAGGCCGACGTGGCCGTGGCGCTGGGCGGCGAGAAGGCCGCCGACAGCTACCTGCGCATGGACCTGCTGCTGGCGGCCGCGCGCGAGCATGGCGCGCAGGCGATTTATCCGGGCTACGGATTCCTGTCCGAGAGCGCCGAGTTCGCGCAGGCGTGCGAGGACGCCGGCATCGCGTTCGTCGGCCCCACGCCCACGCAGATCCGCGAGTTCGGCCTGAAGCACCGCGCCCGCGAACTGGCGGCCGCGGCAGGGGTGCCGATGACGCCGGGCACGGGCCTGCTGGGCAGCCTGGGCGAAGCGCTGTCGCAGGCCGAGCGCATCGGCTACCCGGTCATGCTCAAGAGCACCGCGGGCGGCGGCGGCATCGGACTGTCGCGTTGCGCCAACGAGGCCGAACTGACCGCGGCCTTCGATGGCGTGCAGCGCATGGGCGAGCATTTCTTCAAGGATGGCGGCGCGTTCATCGAACGCTACGTGGATAACGCCCGCCACATCGAGGTGCAGATCTTCGGCGACGGCTGCGGCCGGGTGCTGGCGCTGGGAGAGCGCGACTGCTCGGTGCAGCGCCGCAACCAGAAGGTCATCGAGGAAACCCCGGCGCCGCGGCTGCCGCAGGCCACCCGGGCCGCGCTGCACGCGGCCGCGCTGCGGCTGGGCGAGTCGGTCTGCTACCGCTCGGCGGGCACGGTGGAGTTCATCTACGATCCGGCGCGCGACAGCTTCTATTTCCTGGAGGTGAACACGCGGCTGCAGGTCGAGCATCCCGTGACCGAAGAGGTGACCGGCCTGGATCTGATCGAATGCATGCTGCGCGTGGCCGCCGGCGAGGCGCTGGACTTCGACGCCATGTCGCGCGCGCCCCGCGGCGCGGCGATCGAGGTGCGCCTGTACGCCGAGGATCCGCTGCGCCAGTTCCAGCCCGCGCCCGGCGTGTTGACCGAGGTGTCGTTTCCGCCCGGGGTGCGGGTCGATGGCTGGGTCTCGACCGGCACGGAGGTGCCGGCATTCTACGACCCCATGCTGGCCAAGCTGATCGTCCATGCGCCGACGCGCGAGCAGGCGCTGGACCGGCTGGCCGAGGCGCTGGCGCGGACCCGGCTGCATGGCATCGCCACCAACCTCGACTACCTGCGGCAGATCGTGGACGACGCGCGCTTTCGCGCCGGCGAGCTTTCCACGCGCTTTCTGGACGGCTTCGTCTACCGGCCGGCCGCGATCGAGGTGCTGGAGGCGGGCACCTACACCAGCGTGCAGGACTATCCGGGGCGCGAGGGGTATTGGAACATCGGCGTGCCGCCGTCGGGGCCGATGGACGACTATGCGTTCCGCATGGCTAATCGCATCGTCGGCAACGCGCCCGACGCGGCCGGGCTGGAAACCACGCTGGTCGGTCCGACCCTGCGATTCCATGGCGACGCCATCGTGGCGCTGACGGGCGCGGCGTGCGCCGCCACGCTGGACGGCGAGCCGCTGCCCATGTGGCGGCCGGTGGCGGTGCGCAGCGGCCAGGTGCTGTCCATCGGCCGGGCGCTGTCGGGCTGCCGCGGCTACCTGGCCGTGCGCAACGGCCTGGACGTGCCGGTCTATCTGGGCAGCCGTTCGACGTTCGCATTGGGCCAGTTCGGCGGCCACGCCGGGCGCACGCTGCGCGTGGGCGACGTGCTGCCCCTGGTGCGCCCGGAACTGGCGGACGCCGCGCCGGCCCTGTCCGCGCCGCAGGCCGCGCCGGCCGAACTGATCCCGGCCTATGGCGACACCTGGGAAATCGGCGTGCTCTACGGTCCCCACGGCGCGCCCGATTTCTTCCGGCCCGAGGCCATCGAAGCCTTCTTCGCCGCCGATTGGGAAGTGCACTACAACTCCAACCGGCTGGGCGTGCGCCTGATCGGTCCCAAGCCGGCCTGGGCGCGCGAGAACGGCGGCGAGGCCGGCCTGCATCCGTCGAACATCCACGATTGCGAATACGCCATCGGCAGCATCAATTTCACCGGCGACAGCCCGGTCATCCTGACGCGCGACGGCCCCAGCCTGGGCGGCTTCGTCTGCCCCGCCACCATCGCCCGCGCCGAGCTCTGGAAGGTCGGCCAGGTCAAGCCGGGCGACCGCATCCGCTTCGTGCGCATGGACTACGCCCGGGCCGTGGCGCTGGAAGCGGCGCAGGACAGGCGCGTGGCCGAACTGGCGGCCGCGCCCGAGGCCGCGGCGCGCGCGCCGGCGGCGGCGTCCGAGGCCATCGTGGCGGCGCTGCCGGCCCGGGGCTCGCGCCCGTCGGTGACCTACCGCCAGGCCGGCGACGGCTACCTGCTGCTGGAATACGGCGACAACGTGCTGGACCTGGCGCTGCGCATGCGCGTGCACCTGCTGATGCAGGCGCTCGACGCCGATCCCGTCGCCGGCGTGCGGGAACTGTCGCCGGGCGTGCGCTCGCTGCAGATCCGCTACGACAGCCACACGATCGCGCAGGACGCGCTGATCGCGCGCCTGCTGGAGATCGAAGCCGGCCTGGCCGACGTGGCCACGCTCAAGGTGCCCACCCGCGTCGTCCATCTGCCGATGGCGTTCGAGGACTCGGCCACGCTGGGCGCCGTGCGGCGTTACCAGGAAACCGTGCGCGCCGAGGCGCCGTGGCTGCCCAACAACGTGGATTTCATCCAGCGCATCAACGGCCTGGAAAGCCGCGAGCAGGTCCGCGACATCGTGTTCGGCGCCAGCTACCTGGTCATGGGCCTGGGCGACGTGTACCTGGGCGCGCCCTGCGCGGTGCCGATCGATCCGCGCCACCGCCTGCTGACGTCGAAGTACAACCCCGCCCGCACCTTTACCGCCGAAGGCACCGTGGGCATCGGCGGCGTGTACATGTGCATCTACGGCATGGACTCGCCCGGCGGCTATCAGCTGGTCGGCCGCACCCTGCCCATATGGAACAAGTTCCTGAAGAACCCGGTGTTCCAGGACGGCAAGCCGTGGCTGTTGCGATTTTTCGATCAGGTGCGCTTCTATCCGGTGACCGAGGCCGAACTGGACGCGCTGCGCGCCGATTTCCGGGAAGGCCGGGCCGCCGTCCGCATCGAAGAGGAAGTGTTCGACTTCGCCGCGCACCAGCGCTTTCTGGCGCAGCAGGCCGACAGCATCGCCGCGTTCCAGGCGCGCCAGAAACGCGCGTTCGACGCCGAGGTGGCCTTGTGGAAGGCCGGCGAGGCCGAGGCGGCGCAGCACGCCGCCGAGACCGAGCCAGACCTCGAACCGCAGGCGGCGCTGTCCGAAGGCGAGCGCCTGGTCAGCGCCGATATGTGCGGCAACGTCTGGAAGATTCCGGTTCAGGTGGGCCAGAGCGTGTCGGCCGGCGACACGCTGGTGGTGGTCGAGGCCATGAAGATGGAGCTGTCCGTCGTCGCGCCCGCCGCCGGCACCGTCGCCGCCATCCGCTGCGCGCCCGGCAAACCGGTCAATGCCGGCGATCCGCTCATCGTCCTGGCCGAAGACGTTTCCTGCCCGGTGAACTGACCATGCGCGGGGAACTCATGACGCCCGGCTCGGCGCTGCGGCAGGCGCCGGCCCTGGCCCGATCGCTGGCCGAGCAGGTCTATCAAAGGCTCAAGGCCGACCTGTTCGACTTCCGTCTGCTGCCGGGCGAACGCTTTACCGAGGCGGATCTGGCGGCGCGCCTGGGCGTGAGCCGCACGCCGGTGCGCCTGAGCCTGGCGCGCCTGGAACGCGAGGGCTACGTGCTGCCGCGTCCGCGCAGCGGCTGGCAGGTGCGGCCCTTCGACTTCGAGCGGTTCGAAGCGCTGTACGACGTGCGCGTGGTGCTGGAGCAGGCGGCGGTGCAACGGCTGTGCGCGCGCGAGCGCGTGGACCAGGCCGGCATGCTGGACGCGCTGCGGGAGGTATGGCTGGCGCCGCCGCGCCAGCGCATCGCCGACGGCCGGCAGGTGGCCCAGCTGGACGAGGCTTTCCATTGCGCGCTGGTGGCCGCCGCCGGCAACCCCGAGATGACGCAGATCCACCGCGAAGTGACGGAAAAGATACGCATCGTCCGGCGCCTGGACTTCACCCAGGACCGCCGGGTGGACGCCACCTACGACGAGCATGCGGCCATCCTGCGCGCGGTGCTGGCGCGGCGCGCCGACGAGGCGGCGCAAATGCTGCGCGAGCATATCGGCGCGAGCAAGGCCGAAGTGCGCAAGATCACGCTGCACATGCTGCAACAGGCGTGCGGCGGCCGCGCAGCGGGCTAGCCCTGCAGCTGGCGGTAGACCTCCTGCGACACGCGCTGCAGTTCCTCGCGGCTGACCGCGCCGGACAGCGCGTAGCCGAACTGGCCCTCGACCCAGTAGAACACCCGCACGGCGCCTTCCTGCGTGAACTGGAAGGCGGTTTTTTCTCCGGTCGCCTCGCGCGTGACGTACAGCGTCAGGCGCTGCCCGTCGGGGGAGCCGTACATGAAGAGCGCGACCGGGCCGGCGCCGCCGGGCAGCAGGCGTCCGCCCATCAGCTCGTAGCCGGCCTGCGACAGCGAGGGCGCGCGCACCGGCGCGCCCATGCGCTTGGTCAGCCACTTGACCAGGCCCGCTTCGTTGTCCACGCCAACTTCCACCGGGCGGCCCATGTCGGACGCGTAGACCGCGTGGGCGATGGCGGCGCGCTGCGCATAGCCGCCGGCGGCGCGTTCGGGGGCGGCGGCGGCCAGCACCGTCTGCAGGTGGCGGGCGTCCATCGCGCCGCGCGCCATCCAGGCCGCGCTGGCGCTGATCGCGGCCACCGCCACGCCGGCGGCCAGCGCGCGCCAGGGCCAGTGGCGCGCCGGCGGCGCCAGCGGCAGGCGCAGCGGCAGCGGTTCGTCGAGCACGGGGTCCAGCAGCGCGTGCAGCGCGCGGCGCTGCGCCTTCCAGTCGTCCACCCGCGCCTGGTCGTGCGGATGCGCGCCCAGGAAGGCCTCGACCTCCGCATGGCGCGCCGGCGGCAGCTGGCCGTCGGCATAGGCATGCAGATCGGCCTCGGTGATGGGGGCGCCCGGGCCGGGCACCGGGTGCAGGCGTTTGTCGTTCATGTTATTTCACGCGGTGGAGCCGGTTGGAGGTATCGCGGCCCTGCATCAGCGCGCTCAGTTTTTCGCGGGCGCGCGACAGGCGCGACATGACCGTGCCCAAGGGCACGTCCAGTATCTGTGCGGTTTCCTGATAGGAAAGATCTTCCACGCATACCAGCAGCAGGACTTCGCGCTGCTCGGCGGGCAGGGCCTGGAGGCAGCGCTCGAGGTCGCGTACTTCCAGGCGGTCGGTCTGGGTGGCGCGCACCGGCGCGTCGGGCAGGTCGCCGGCGGCGGTCTGGTCCACGCGCCGGCTGTTGGCGCGCACCCCGTCGATGAAATGGTTGTGCATGATGCCGAACATCCAGGCGCGCAGCTCTCCGCGCCGCTGCCAGCGCGAATAGCGGCTCCATGCGCGCTCGAGCGTGTCCTGGACCAGGTCGTCGGCCCGCTGCGGGTCGCCCGTCAGCCCGCGGGCGTAGCGCCGCAGGCTGGGGATGCAGGCCAGGATCAAGGCTTCGTCGTCGGGGCGCATGGAGCGGCGGCGCGGGATCAGGGCTTGGCCACGTGCCAGACTTCCTTGAAGTTGTCGCCGGTCTTGTCGCCGGCCTTCGCATCCTTGGCGTAGGTGTACAGCGGCTTGCCCTTGCTGGCCCATTGCTTGCTGCCGTCGTCACGGGTGATGACGGTCAGGTCGCCGCTGGGCTTGGCGTCGGCGGCGGCCATGACGGGCGGCCAGATCTTGGCGCACTGGTCATTGCAGGCGCTCTTGCCGCCCGAGTCCTTGTCGAAGGTGTAAAGCGTCATGCCGGCGCTGTTGACCAGCATGCCGTTCTGGGTCTTGACGGCCTGGGCCTGGGCGCCGGCCGAGAACAGGGCGGCGGAAGCCAGGGCCAGGATTGCGACGTAGTGTTTGCGCATGGTGTGCCTCGCGGATAGAAAAAGTGGGGACTGCCTGACACAGACGCTGCCGGCCCCCGGCTTATTCCCGCTACACGAAAAAATATCAGCCGGCCTTCCGGGGGAAGTAGCGCATTTCGGTTTCCAGCGGATGCTCCTCGACGGGGGTGAAGCCCAGCGATTCGTAGAGACGCCGGGCGGGATTGCCATGCAGCACGCCCAGGTCGACCGTCGCCGCCCGGGAGTCGGCCTCTTGCAGCAGGCCGGCCAGCAGGCGCCGGCCCAGGCCCCGCCCCTGGAACTCGGGAGCGATCTGGATCTGCACCACGCGCCAGGCCGCGCCGTCGCGCGTAGCCTTGAACAGCCCCGCCTTGCGGCCGTCGGCCCAGACGATCCGGGCGTCCTCGAAGCGGTGGCGGATACGGACCAGGTGGTAGGCGTCGTCGCTGGGCGCGCCGGCGCGCCGCAGGTGCTCGGTCATGGTGGACTTGCGCAGGGCCAGCAGAAAGGGCAGGTCGGCTTCGGTGGCGGGCGCCAGCGTCAGGGCAGGGGAGGCGGTCATGGGCGGGCGGCAGGTGGCAGGGGCGCGGGCGCCATCGGCCCGCAGATCCAGTTTATAGAACCGCCGGGGCGGTGTTGCCAAGCGCAGGCGGCGGCGTTCCTGCCAGGCGAGCAGGGTGGAATGCGGCCACAGTTCCGGCCGCGCCACGTCGCCGTGTTTGACCGGATTGGCATGGACGTAGCCGATGCAGGCGGTCAGATCCGACTCGTCGCGCACCGTGTGTTCCCAGTAGCGCCGCTGCCATATGCCGCGCTCGCCGCGCGCCGATGTGGAAGTGCGCGTCGCGCCCGGCAGCGCGCGCGAAAAGCGGGTCTTGATCCGGCGCCAACGGTTCGGATAGTCGCTGTCGCCCTGCGGCAGCCGCCAGACCATGTGCAGATGGTCCGGCATGATGACCGCGGCAAGAATCGCGAATGGCGCCAGCCGCTGTTCCGCGCGGATGCAGGCTTTGAGCAGTTCGGCGCGCTGCACCAGCAGCCAGGTTCCGCGCCGTCGCGCGGCCACGGTGAAAAAGTAGGTGCCGCCTGGAACGTAATGGCGTCTGTAGTCGGTCATCCCGGCTCCTCGATAAGCCGGTCAAGCATAGGCCGGCGCGGCCGTGGCCGAGGGCGGGAGTGTCATATCGGTCCATCGCGGGTGGCCGTGAGGTTGGCGCGTGATGGGTGTCGCGCGTTCGATGATTGGCTTCTAGTGGAAGTCGTCTCGCGCTATACCCATCCTACGGTTCCCCGACCTGCGTCGATCCGTAGGATGGGTATAGCGCGAGATTCACCGGGCAAGAACACGAATGCCCAGCGCGCGACACCCATCAGACCCCGCCAGAACCCTCAAACAACCCCAACGCATCGGCATCGAAATGCCGCAGGTTCGGAAACACCAGCTTCAGGTCCTCCGGGCTGGCCCCGAACCATTTCCCCAGCGAGGCGCCGAGCTGGTCCACCGCCAGGGTAGGCAGCAGCCGGCCGTTGTCGACGAAGCCCGGGCCGTCGCGCGCGATCTCGGGGTGCTGGCCGTAGTAGCGGCCGCCCTTGACCGCGCCGCCGAGCACGAAATGGTGCGAGCCCCAGCCGTGGTCGGAGCCGTTGCCATTGGAGCCCAGGGTGCGGCCGAATTCGGATGCGGTGAAGGTGGTGACCTGGTCGGCCACGCCGGTGGCCGCCAGCGCCTGCTGGAACGCGGCCAGGGCCTGGCCCAGTTCGCGCAGCAGCGCCGGGTGGGTGTCGTTCAGGCCGGCGTGGTTGTCATAGCCGTTCTGGGACACGAAGAACACCTGGCGCCGCGCGCCCAGCGCCTGGCGCGCGCCGATGATGCGGGCGACGATCTTCAGCTGCTGGGCCAGGGGCGTGGAAAAATCCCCGGGCACCGCGACGCCGGCGAGCGCGGCGCGCAGGCGGGCGTCGGCGTCGATGGACTGGGCCGCGATGCGCGACAGTTCGCGTTCCATCAGATGTTCGCGCGGCTGGGTGATGAGCTGGCGCAGCAGCGCGGTGCAATCGCTGGAGCCGTACATGTCGCGGCCGAGCAGGTCGATGGGGGTCGAGCCGTGGATGCCGACGCGATATCCCGCGACCTGGCGGCCGGCCAGCAGCACGGTGCTGCCGCCGGCGGTGATGCCGGTGAACGTGCGCTGCGCGTTGGCGTCGGCGAACAGGTCGGTGAGCCGCCCGGCCCAGCCCGAGGACGCGCCTTCGGGGGCCAGCGCCTGCCAGTACGACTGCTGGTCGTTGTGGGAGAACAGCTTGGGCGGCAGCGGCACGCGCGCGCCGATGTATTCGGCCTTGGTGGTCGGCACGACCAGGGGGCCGATGTTCAGCAGCACGGCCATGTCGCCGCTTTCGTACAGCGGCTTGAGCGGCGCCAGCGACGGCGCCAGCGCGAATTGCGCACCGCCGGGCGCGGCCTGCCTGCCGCGCAGCGCGGTCGCCTGCAAGGCGTCTCGCGGCAGCGCGATGTCGGTGCGCGCCTGGGCGTAGGCCCGGTATGCGGGCGCGTCGAACGGCACCAGCGAGTTGTACGGGTCGTTGCCGCCATACAGGAAGACGCAGACCAGCGCCTTGTAGTCATTGGGGGCGGACTGCGCGGCCGCCGCGCCCAGCGCCGCCAGGTTCAGCGCCAGCGGGGCGGCGGCATGGGAGGCGCCCAGCGCGCAGGCGCGGAGCAGGAATTCACGGCGGCTGGCGTTTTTCATCTGCGGGCTTTCATTTCTGTACCAGGTATTCCGGGGTGGCCGCCACCAGCGTGATCGCGGCCCGCACCCGGTCGCGCGGGCGGTCGGGCGGGATGCTGGAGACGGCCTGGGCGATCGCCGCGGCGGTCCGGTCGGAGAAGGCGTCGCCCGCCAGCAGCAGCGCCACCCGCGCCACCAGCGCGGCGGGGTCGGGCGCCAGCGCGATCTCGGCGGCGTAGGAGGTCTGCAGGTCTTCCCAGCCGCGGTCCACGTAGATGGCCAGGAAGTTCAGGTAGCCGGCGACGCTGGTTTCGTCGGTGATCTGCAGCTCCGGCGCCACCAGGTGGCGGCGCGCCAGTTCGGTGACCGGCGGCACGTAGCGCGGGCGGAAGAAGTTGAACACGCTGGCCGAGCGCATCGGGCTTTGCGCCAGCCGTATGGTGTTGTCGGTGGTGTCGGGCATGGCCCATACGCCGTTGGTGGAGTCCGCGCCGAAGGCCCGCGCCCAGCCGGAAAAGCGCAGGATGGGTTCGCGCACCTTGCCCCAGTCGGGCGCGTTCAGGTCGGGGTTGCGCGCCTCCGGGTCCAGCAGGATGGCGCGCACCACGGCCTTGAGATTGCCGCGCGCGCCCGTGCCGTCGTCGGCGAAGGCGGCGGATACGCGCCTGACGTAGGCGCGGCTGGGATTGCTGGTGACCAGGCGCTGGATCAGCTGGGTGCCGATGAACGGTCCCACGTTGGGATGGGCGCTGATGACGTCGATGGCGCGCTTGAGCGACAGGTGGCCGTCGGTGCCCGGCGGGATGACGGCGCCCAGGAAGCGTTTTTCGGCCAGCGAGTGCAGCGCGTTGTTCAGCGCCATCGGCCGGCGGTGGAATTCCACGTCGGTCTCCGGACCGTTGATGTCCCAGCCGGTGAATACCTTGGCCAGCCCCTGCACGTCGGCGTTGGTATAGGTTTCCACCGGCTTGCCGTCGACCATCTTGAGCGAGCCGTCCGGCTCCAGCTCCAGCAGGCCGATGCTGAAGAGCTGCATGATTTCGCGGGCGTAGTTCTCGTCGGGATGACGGCCGGTCTTGGGATCTTCCTTGCGGTTGCCGCGGTAGGTCAGCATGCAGCCCATGGACAGGTTCTGGCTGACCGCGGCCAGCAGGTCGCGGTAATTGCCCAGCGCGTGCTCGGCCAGCAGGTCCATGAAGCCGGCCGCGCCGAACAAGGGCCAGGACGCGGTGATGGACGACACGCCCACCACGAAGATCTCGGACAGCGAAAACGCCACCCGCGTGCGCACCTGGTCGGGGGCGCTGATGAACTTGCGCCAGAGCGTGGATTCGAGGGGGCCGTTGATGCCGTTGCCCTTGAATTCCTCGGTGTTCTTGCCCTGTTGCAGCAGCCAGTCGAAATGCGTCTGCGACGGCGGCATGGCCAGCTGCCTGTCGAGCCAGGCGGCGTAGCCGTCGCGCACCACGGCTTCTATGTCGGCCGGCGTGGGGCCGAACGTCGCCTGCGCCAGGAAGCGCGAGGCCTGGCCCGGCGTGGGGCGGGGTAGCGTAGGGGCAGCGGACTGCGGCGCAGCCGCTGACGGCGTAGCGGACATGCGCAGGCACCTCGTCGAATGCGAAAACCTACGGTACTGAAGCCCCGGGCGGGCTTCAATACCGTCATTCGGATGAGGGACTACGACTAAAGCGGGAGGCTCAGACCGAGCGCGTGATACCGCCGTCGATGCGGATGTTCTGGCCGGTGATGTAGGACGAGGCGTCCGACGCCAGGAAGGCGATCAGGTCGGCGACTTCTTCGGCCGTGCCGTAGCGGCCCATCGGGATGCGCACGCGCCGGTCTTCCTTTTCCGGCAGGCTGTCGATGAAGCCTGGCAGCACGTTGTTCATGCGCACATTGTGTCCTGCGTATTCGTCGGCGAACACTTTGGTGAAGGCGGCCAGCCCGGCGCGGAACACGCCGGAGGTGGGGAACAAGGCCTCGGGCTCGAAGGTGGCGTAGGTGGAGATGTTGATGATGGCGCCGGACTTCTGCTGCTTCATGATGGGCGCGACCAGGCGCGTGATGCGCACCACGTTCAGCAGGTAGAACTCCATGCCCAGGCGCCAGTCCTCATCGCTGATTTCGAGCAGCGGGCCCTTGGGGCCGTGGCCGGCGCTGTTGACCACCGCATCCACGCGGCCCCACTTCTGCACGACGGTGTCCACCAGCCGCGCCAGATCCTCGGGCGAACGGTTCGAGCCCGTGACGCCCAGGCCGCCCAGTTCCCGGGCCAGGGCCTCGCCCTTGCCGGAGGACGACAGTATGGCCACGCGAAAGCCGTCGGCCGCCAGCTTGCGCGCCGCCGCCGCGCCCATGCCGCTGCCGCCCGCGGTAACGACCGCCACTTTATCCGTGCTCATGTTCGCTCCTGTGTCGAATATTCGGAGCGGACATTGTAGGGGCGGCTCAGGGCGCGGCGCCGACCCGCCAGACCGCGTTGCCGACGTCGTCGGCCACCAGCAGGCCGCCGCGGCGGTCGACGGCCACGCCGACCGGCCGGCCCTGCGCCTGGCCGCTTTCGTCCAGGAAACCGGTCAGCACGTCTTGCGGCGGCCCGCCGGGCCGGCCGCCGGCGAACGGCACGAAGATGACCTTGTAGCCGCTGGGCGGATTGCGGTTCCAGGAGCCGTGCTGGCCCACGAACATGCCCTCGCCGTAGGGCAGCCTGGCGCCGCCGGACCAGGCCAGGCCCAGCGAGGCGGTGTGCGGTCCCAGCGCGTAGTCGGGCACGATGGCGCGCGCCACCAGGTCGGGCCGCTGCGGCGCGACGCGGGTGTCGACGTGCTGGCCGAAGTAGCTGTAGGGCCAGCCGTAGAAGCCGCCGTCGCGCACCGAGGTCATGTAGTCGGGCACCAGGTCGCTGCCGAGTTCGTCGCGTTCGTTGACCGCGGTCCACAGCGTCTTGCCGTCGGGCCCCCAGGCCATGCCCACCGGATTGCGCAGCCCGGTGGCGTACAGGCGCTTGGCGCCGCTGGCCACGTCGATCTCCCAGATGGCCGCGCGGCCGGTTTCGGCGTCCATGCCGTTCTCGGCCACGTTGCTGTTGGAGCCGACCGAGACGTACAGCCGGGCGCCGTCGGGGCTGGCCAGCAGGTTCTTGGTCCAGTGGTGGTTGATGCCGGCGGGCAGGTCGGTGACTTTTTCGCCCGGCGCGTCGATGCGGGTCTGCCCGGACTCGTACGGAAAGCGCAGCACCGCGTCCGCGTTGGCCACGTACAGGTGCCGGCCGATGAGCGCCATGCCGAACGGCGAGTTCAGGCCTGCGAGCAGCACGCCGCGGGTTTCGGCCACGCCGTCGCCGTCGGCGTCGCGCAGCAGCGTGATGCGGTTGGCGCTGGGCGTGCGGGCCCCGGCCCGCTTCATCACTAGGCCGGCGATCCAGCCCTTCAGCCCGCCCGAGGCCGATTCCGGCTTGGGTGGCGCGTTGGTCTCGGCCACCAGCACGTCGCCGTTGGGCAGCACGTACAGCCAGCGCGGATGGTCCAGGCCGGCGGCGAAGCCGGTCACGGCCAGGCCGTCCGCGGCCCGCGGATGCGCGCCGGCGGGCCAGCCTACGGCCTTGGCGGTCTTGACGGTGGGGATCAGGGTGGGATTGGGGGCGGGCAGCTGCGGCGCCGGCCCCATGCCCGCCTCGACGGGCAGCGTGGCCATTTCGCCGCAGGCGCTGAGCGTGGCCAGCGCCAGGCCGGCCGCCGCCGCGGTACGTAGGATCTGCATGATGCGACTCCCGGACGATGTCCCATCATACTCGGGCGCTGGCGCGCCCTTCGGCCTTCAGTCGTCGAAGCGGCTGGGGGTCACGGCGCCGGTCTGCGGATCGACGTGGAGCTTGACGCGCTGGCCCTGCGGGTCGTCGGCCTTGACCTCGTAGCCGTGCTTGCGGGAACGCTCGATCTCGGAGATGTTGCGGTAGCCGGCCGCCTCCATCTTGTCGTAGACCTGGCGGATCGTCAGCATCGGGGCCGCGGGCGCGGTGGCCGCGGGGGCCGGCGCCTGCTGCGGCGCGGCCTGGGCATGGACGGCGGCGCCCGCCGCCAGGACCGAGCCGCCGATCGCCAGGGCTGCCAGGGTTTTCTGAATGCGCGTCATCATGGAATTCTCCTAAGGTTTGGACTGGATGGATGGGGCCGTCCTCACGGCCTGCCGGCATTATTCGGGTTGGCGCATGAACCGGTTCTGAAGACGCCGTTCATGCCCGGTTCATCCGCGCCGCGGTATAAAAGACGCCTGATCCATCCCCTTTTGAATCCCCCATTTCCACAGAGAGGCCCGGCGTTGCGCGACCCTAGAACCGGATTCAGGCCCGCAGGCATGCTGCCGGCCTGCGCGCTCGCGCTCGCGCTGATCGCGGGGCCGGTGGCCGGCCTGGCCGACGAGAGCGACCACGAGCGCGCGCGCCAGGCGCTGCAGGCCGGAAAGGTGCTGCCGCTGGGCGCGGTGCTGGACATCGTGGAGCGCGATTTCCCGGGGCAGGTGGTCAAGGTCGAGTTCGAGGAGGACGACGACGAATTCATCTACGAGATCCGGGTGCTGCAAAGCGGCGGTGGCATCCTCAAACTGAAGCTCGACGCGCGCGACGGCACGCTGCTGGGGATCAAGGGCCGCGACATCAAGTTCAAAGGCGAACCCTGATGCGGATACTGGTGGTCGAAGACGAACCCACGCTGGCCGGCCAGCTCGCCGAGGCGCTGCGCGCCGCCGGCCATACCGTGGATGCCGCCGCCGACGGCGAATCGGCGCGCTACCTGGGCGACGTGGAGGCGTTCGACGCGGTGGTGCTGGACCTGGGCCTGCCCGTGGTGGACGGCCTGACCGTGCTGAAGGCCTGGCGCGCCGGCGGTCGCAACATGCCGGTGCTGATCCTGACCGCGCGCGACAACTGGCATGAAAAAGTGGCCGGCATAGACGCCGGCGCCGACGATTACCTGACCAAGCCGTTCCACATGGAAGAGCTGCTGGCGCGGGTGCGCGCGCTGCTGCGGCGCAGCACCGCGCACGCCAGCGCGCAATGGCGTTGCGGCCCGCTGCTGCTGGACACGCGTCAGGCGCGGGCCAGCGTGGACGGCCGTCCGCTGACGCTGACCAGCCACGAATTCAAGGTGCTGTCGGTGCTGATGCAGCGCGCCGGCGAAGTGGTCTCGCGCAGCGAACTGACCGAGCACGTCTACGCGCAGGACCTCGACCGCGATTCCAACACCATCGAGGTCTTCGTCGGCCGGCTGCGCAAGAAGCTGCCGCCCGACACCATCGAAACCGTGCGCGGGCTGGGCTACCGCCTGGCGGCCCCGCAATGACGCGGCCCGCGGCGCGCTCGCTGCGGCTGCGGCTGCTGGCCGGCACGCTGGCCTGGATACTGGCCTCGGTGGCGCTGGCGGGCTGGGGCCTGGCCAGCCTGTTCCGCCAGCACATCACCCAGCAATTGCGAGCCGAACTGACGCTGCACCTGAACCAGCTGACGGCCGCCCTCAACGTCGGCGCGGACGGCCGGCCGGCGGTGGCCCCGCCGCTGAGCGATCCGCGCCTGGAGCAGCCGCTGTCGGGCCTGTACTGGCAGATCGACCGGCTGGCCGCGAACGGGCAGCCGGCCGCCGCCGGCGTGGCGCGTTCGCGTTCGTTGTGGGACCAGACCCTGCAGGCGCCGCCCGAGGCGCCGGGCGAGGGCGACCGCGCCTACGACGTGGCTGGCCCCGGCGGGCGCGAACTGGCCGCGCTGGGGCGCGTGGTCACGCCGGCCGAGGACGGCGCGGCGCCGCTGCGGCTGCTGGTGGCGGCGGACCGCGCCGCGCTGGCCGAACCCATCGAACGCTTCAACCACATGCTGGCGATCGCGCTGGGCGCGCTGGCCGCCGGGCTGACCGTGGCCGCGGTGGTGCAGGTGCTGGTCGGCCTGCGGCCGCTGGCGCGGCTGCGGCGCGAGCTGGCGGCGCAGGACGCGGGCGACAGCCGCCGCATCGAGGGAAGTTTTCCCAGCGAGATCCAGCCGCTGGTCGACGATTTCAACCAGGTGCTGGCGATGAACGCCGAGATCGTGCAGCGCGCGCGCACCCAGGCCGGCAACCTGGCGCACGCGGTCAAGACGCCGCTGGCCATTCTGGCCAACGCCGCCGCGCGCGAGCAAGGGCCGCTGGCGGCGCTGGTGCGCGAGCAGGTCGGCATGGCGAACCGGCAGATCGACTACCACCTGGCGCGGGCCCGGGCCGCGGCGGCCTCGGGCGCGGCCGACGGACGCACGCCGCTGGCGGAAACGGCGCAGGGCCTGCTGCGCGTGGTGCGGCGCCTGTACGCGCAGCGCGGCCTGCAGATCGAGGACGCCCAGGCCGCGCCCGGCCTGGCGTTTCGCGGCGAACAGCAGGACCTGCAGGAAATGCTGGGCAACCTGCTGGACAACGCCTGCAAGTGGGCGGCCGGCCGGGTGCGGCTCACGGCGCAGGAGGACGGGCCGGGGCGCCTGTCGATCCACGTCGACGACGACGGCCCGGGCATCGAGGACCACGAGCGCGAGCGCATCTTCCTGCGCGGCGTGCGCATGGACGAACAGCGACCCGGCTCGGGCCTGGGCCTGGACATCGTGCGCGACCTGGCCGCCACCTACGGCGGCGAGGTGAGCGCGGCGCGCTCGCCGCTGGGCGGGCTGCGCGTGTCGCTGCGGCTGCCGGCCGCCTGAACCGCGGGCGCGGCTACTTGATCAGGGTGACCGGCGCGTCGGCCAGCTGCAGCACCTGGTTGGCGGCCGAGCCGATCAGGATGTTGGCCAGCGCGCCGTTGCCGCGCGTGCCCATGACGATGCGCTCGCAGCGGTGGTCGCGCGCGTAGCCGGCGATTTCGCTGGCCACGTGGCCGAAGGCGACGTGCCGCGTGTAGGCGGTGCCGGTCACGTCGAGCAGCTTGCGCGCCTCTTCCATCGCCTCTTCGCCTTCGCGGGCGTAGAACTCGTCGATCATGTCCCGGGTGATGAGCCGCGACAGGCCGGCGCGGCCCTGCACGGGCGTCTGGACATTGAGCAGGTGGATGTGGGCGGCGCCCGCGCCCTGGGCGAGCTCGCGGGCGTACAGGACGGCGCGGTTGGCGTAGTCGGAGCCGTCGACGGGGACCAGGATGTTCAGCATGGTTGTTCCTCCGGGCCTTACTTGGCCAGCGTGACGGGCAGTTCCGCCAGGTGCAGGACGCGGGTTGCGACCGAACCCAGGAACCACGACGAAACCGAGCCCAGGCCGCGCGAGCCCATGTAGATCTCGTCGGCGTCGGTTTCCTGGGCGACGCGCACGATGGTGTCGGCCGCCGCGCCGATTTCGATGCGTTCCTCGAACGGCACGCCGGCCTTGCTCAGCAGCGCGCGGGCGGCCTGCAGGGCGGCCTCGCCTTCCTCCTGGTGGTAGGCGTCGATCTCGGCCTGCGACAGGCCGCGGCCGATCTTGCCGGCCTGCAGCGGAATCTGGACGTTGAGGAGTTCGACCCGTTCGACCGGGGCGTAGCGGCGGGCGTCGATCAGGGCCTGGACGGCGTGGAGGGACGGCTGCGAACCGTCCACGGGGATCAGGATGCGTTTCACGGGTGTCTCCGGATGAGCGCCGGCGTGCGCTGTACGCCCATTATTGGCCGAATCGCGCCGCCGCGGAATGCGCCGGATCAAGCCGCCGGCATTCAGCGCCAGCGTTCGGCCAGCGCGTCGGCGGCCAGCGCCTGGCCCAGCAGGCGGCTGGCCTGCGCAGCGAGCGCGCCGGCCGCGCCGCTGGTCTGTAGCCGCAGCGCGCCCGGGCCGCCCGCGCTCAGCAGGCCGCGTTCCTGCAACTGGTGGCGCAGCCTGCGCGCCACCGGGGCGCCGGTTTCCAGCAGCGGCACGCCGGGGCCGGCGGCCGCCTCGATGGCCTCGCGCAGGAACGGGAAATGGGTGCAACCCAGCACCAGCACGTCCGCGCCGGCCTCGCGCAGCTGCGCCACCGGGCCGCGCACCGCGGCCTCGGCCTGCGGCCCGTGCAGCACGCCTTGCTCCACCAGCCGCACCCATTCGGGGCAGGGCTGCAGCAGGATGCGCACCTCGGGCGCCTCGCGCCGCACCAGGGCGGCGAACTTGGCGCTGGCCAGCGTGCCGGTGGTGGCGAACACGCCGACCACGCCGCTCTGGGTCAGGTGGGCGGCCGGTTTGATCGCCGGCTCCACGCCGATGATGACCAGCCCGGGATGGCGCTGGCGCAGCTGCGCGATGGCGGCCGCGGTGGCGGTGTTGCAGGCCACCACCATGGCCTTGGCGCCGCAGGAGACGAAGTAATCGGCCAGCGTGGCGGCGCGCTGCGCCACGAACTGCGGCGTTTTTTCGCCATAGGGCACGTGCGCGGAATCGGCCACGTACAGCAGGGATTCCTGCGGCAGCGCGTCGCGGATCGCGCGCAGCACGCTCAGCCCGCCGACGCCGGAGTCGTAGATGCCGATGGGGGATTCGGAAAGCATGAAAGAAAAGCGGATTGGGGTGTGCGGCAGTGTAGCGCCGCGGCGCTCACGGCGATTCCTGGCGGTGGCGGCGGACCTCTTCGATCAGCCTGCGGGCCGCGCCCGACAGCGGCGCGTCGCGCCAGATCAGGTTCAGCGGCGCGCGCAGCGAGGCGGGCCGGCTGACGCTGACGTAGACCACGCCCTCGATGTTGACGCGGCGCAGCGACGCCGGCACCAGCGAGACGCCCAGTCCGGCGGCCACCAGGCTCAGCGTGGACAGCATGCGCGGCGCTTCCTGCGCGATGCGCGGGCTGAAACCGGCGGCAGCGCAGGCCGCCAGGATGGCGTCGTACAGGCCCGGCCCGCTGTGGCGGCGGTACAGGATCAGGGATTCGTCGGCAAGTTCGGACAGCGCGATGCGCTGGCGCGGGCGCCGCCGCACCGCCGGATGGTCGGCGGGAAACGCGGCCAGCATGGTTTCGTCCAGCACTTTTTCCACCACCACGCCGCGGTCCGGGCCATAGGGGCCGCGCACGAACGCCACGTCCACCCGGCCGCCGCACACGTCGTCCATCAGTTCGCCGGTGCTGCTTTCCTCCAGCACCAGCCGCACATTCGGCGCCAGTTCGCGAAAGCGCCGGATCACCGAGGGCACGAACGGGTGGAAGGCGGCCGATCCGGTGAAGCCGACGGTCAGGCGGCCGGCCTCGCCCTGCGACACGCGGCGCACGCCTTCGACCGCCTGCTCGGTGAGCGCCAGGATCTTGTGCGCGTCCTCCAGCAGCGCGCGGCCGCTTTCGGTGAGTTCCATGCCGCGCGGCAGGCGGTGGAACAGCGTGACGCCCAGCTCCTCTTCCAGCACGCGGATCTGCTGGCTGAGCGGCGGCTGGCGGATGCCGAGCCGCGCCGCGGCCTTGGTCAGGTGGGATTCTTCCGCCACCGCCACGAAGTAGCGCAGCAGCCGCAAGTCGATGGACGCCATATGTACCCGATATGAGTCAGTAGATTTCCATATATTAGACATTATCTAGTGGGGAGAGTAGGCTGCAAACTCTTTACTGGTCACATAAAAATGAACGCAGCAGCACCCTCCACCACCGAGGCCGCCTTGCGGCCCCCGCCCACCTGTGGGCAACTGTTCTACGGATTCCTGATGCTCGGCCTGACGGCCTTCGGCGGCGCGCTGCCGCTGGCGCGCCGCATGGTGGTCGAAAAGCACCGCTGGCTGAGCGGCCCCGAGTTCACCGATCTGCTGGGCCTGTGCCAGTTCCTGCCGGGCGGCAACATCATCAATCTTTCGGTCGCGCTGGGCATGAAATTCCGCGGCCCGCGCGGCGCCTTCGCGGCGCTGATGGGCCTGATCCTGGCGCCGTCGATCATCGTGATCATGCTGGGCATGGTGTACGACCGGTTCCAGGACGATCCGCACATCCAGCACCTGTTCGCCGGGCTGGCCGCCGCCGCCGCGGGCCTGCTGATCTCGATGGCGGTGAAGATCGGCACCCCGGTTTTCAAGCGCCGCGACTGGCTGGCCGGCGCGGTCGCCACGGTGTGTTTCATCGCCATCGCCGTGCTGCGCATTCCGCTGCTGCCGACCATGGCGGTGCTGACGCCGCTGAGCATCCTGATGGTGTGGAGGCAGCGTCGATGATCCATACCCTTATCGCGCTGGGCCTGATCTTCGCCGAGCTGTCGGTGCTGGCCTTCGGCGGCGGCAACACCATCCTGCCCGAGATGCAGCGCCAGGTCGTGCAAGTGCATGGCTGGATGAGCGCGGCGGACTTTTCGGCCCTGTTCGCGCTGGGGCAGGCCGCGCCGGGTCCCAACCTGATGGTGGTCACGCTGGTGGGCTGGCACGTGGCCGGCGGCCTGGGCGTGCTGGTCACCACCATCGCCAAGTTCGGCCCGTCCTCGGTGATCACCGTGATCGCGCTGGGCCTGTGGGAACGCTTCAAGGACCGCCCGTGGCGCGGCGTGATCCAGGCCGGCATCTTTCCCATGACGGTGGGTCTGGTGGCCGCCAGCGCGGCCCTGATCACCGAGGCCTCGGTGCACAGCTGGCTGCTGGGCGCGATCGCCGCGCTGGTGGCGCTGCTGGGCAGCGTGACCCGCATCCATCCGCTGTGGCTGCTGTTCGGCGGGGCGCTGGCCGGTTTGCTCGGCATCGGTTAGGGTAGGGGCTTGCCTCGCCACGCGCAGGAGCCCGCCATGCCCCCGCTCAAGGATTTCGAGCCCGAGACCGCCGCCGCCAGCCTGCCGTTCTTCCATGCGCACCGGCGCCTGGTGCTGTGCGCCGCGCTGCTGCTGGCCGGCGCCGGCGTGCTGTACGCCGCGGGCCTGCCGCTGGTGCTGGCGCTGCTGCTGGGGTTCGACCTGGGGGCGCTGGTCTTCCTGATCCTGACGGCCCGCGTGTTCGGCCGCACCAGCGCCCAGGCCATGCGCCGCCACGCGCAGGAGCAGGACGTGGGCCGCACGGGCGTGCTGTGGAGCAGCGTGGCGCTGTCCTGCATGGTGATGACGGCGCTGTGGGTGGAGCTGCGCATCGAGGAAGGCGCCAGCAGCGTGCTGGCCATGCTGGCCGCCGCCGCGACCATCATCCTGTCGTGGCTCTACATGAACATGATCTTCGCGCTGCATTACGCCCACGGCTATTACGGCCACCGCAACGCCATGCACAAGGGCCTGGACTTTCCCGGCACGGAAGATCCGGACTACTGGGACTTCGCGTATTTCGCGCTGGTGCTGGGCATGACCTTCCAGGTGTCGGACGTGCAGATCGTGAACCGGCGGCTGCGCCGCACCGCGCTGACGCACAGCGTCATCGCGTTTTTCTTCAACGTGTTCATCATCGCCATCAGCGTGAACGTGGCGGCCGGGCGCGTCTAGGGCCTGTGCGTGGCTCCTTTTAGTGTGAACAGGCCCTAGGCCGCCGCCAGCCGCCACAGCGAGGTCACCTCGCGCGAGCGCGCCGCATGCAGCGGGTCGGCCGTGTCGGCTGCGCGGCCGTGGGTGGGCCGGGTGTCGAGCCGGCCCGCCACGCGCAGCCCGGCCTGGGCGATCCATTCCAGCAGCTGTTCGCGGCTGCGCAGGCCGAGGTGCTCGGCCAGGTCCGACAGGATCAGCCAGCCTTCGCCGCCTGGCGCCAGGTGCGCGGCCAGGCCGTCCAGGAAGCCGCGCAGCATGCGGCTGTCGGGATCGTACACGGCGTATTCCACCGGCGAGCTGGGGCGCGCCGGCACCCAGGGCGGGTTGCACACGACCAGCGCCGCGCGGCCCTCGGGATAGAGGTCGGCCTGCGCCAGTTCCACCCGGTCTTCCAGTCCCAGCCTTTGCAGGTTTTCGCGGGCGCAGGCCAGGGCGCGCGGGTCCTGGTCGGTGCCGACCACGCGCCTGAAGCCGCGGCGCGCCAGCACGGCGGCCAGCACGCCGCTGCCGGTGCCGATGTCGAAGGCGGCGTCGCCGGGCGGCAGCGGCGCCTGCGCCACCAGGTCCACGTATTCGCCGCGCAGCGGCGAGAACACGCCGTAGTGCGGATGGATGCGCGCGCCCAGGGCCGCGATCTCCACGCCTTTCTTGCGCCATTCGTAGGCGCCGATCAGCCCCAGCAGCTCGCGCAGCGAGGCCACGTAGGGCTCGTCGGCCGGGCCGTAGGCGGCTTCGCAGGCCTGGCGCGCGTCGGGCGCGCGGCGCAGGGCGATGCCGTGGCCGGCGTCGAAGCCGATCAGCAGCATGCCCAGGATGCGGGCGCGCTGCGACTGGAACTGGCGGTGCTGGTTGAAGGCGTCGCGCAGCGTGGCCGCGGGCTTGCGCGGACGCTTGTCGACGCGCCGCGCCATGGCCTGCAGCAGCTGGCGCGCGTTGTGGAAGTCGCCGCGCCACAGCAGGCCGACGCCCTCGCAGGCCTGGCGGTAGGCCTGGTCCGCGCCGAGCGTGTCATCGGCCAGCACCACGCGCCGGGGCGGCGCGGCGCCGCTTTCGGAACGCCAACGCGCGGCGCGGGCAAGCTGGTTTTCTTCCCAGTGGATTTCGGGCGGGTTCAAGGCGTCGCTCCGGCGGGCCGGCGCGCGCGGGACAGGGCAGTCATTCGGGATGCAAAAGAAAAGGGCGCGGGCTGCCAATGTAGCAGCTTCGCGCCCCGCCGCCGGCTATTGCGCGCGGGCGGCCGGCGTCAGGCGCTGGCGGTTCTGCGTGACCGCCTCCAGCACCAGGCCGTGCAGGCGGGTGTCGCCGGCGTCGCCGTCGGGGCTGCGGGCCAGGAAGTCCAGGAGCTCGTTGCGCATGCGCGGCTCCCAGAATTTATGGATGTGGTTGGCCACGCCCTCGAGCGCCTCGTGGCGGTCGGGCATGGCTTCGAAGAACTGGCCGATGCGGTTGGCCATGCGGATGAGGTTGCCGATTTCCATGCGTGGTGTAGTCCGGTTCAGGTGACGATGCGCTCGGGATGGGAGTACAGCGTGGCGTCGTCGCCGCGCAGGAATCCCAGCAGGGTCAGGTTGGCGTCCTGCGCCAGGCGGATGGCCAGCGAGGTGGGCGCGGACACGGCCGCCAGCACGCCGATGCCGGCCGCCGCCGTCTTCTGCACCATTTCGAAGCTGGCGCGGCTGGTCACCGCGGCGATGCCGGCGTCGCCGCGCATGCCCTGGCGCGCCAGGGCGCCGATGAGCTTGTCCAGGGCGTTGTGGCGGCCCACGTCCTCGCGCACCAGCGCCAGCGAGCCGTCGGCGCCGGCCCAGCCCGCGGCGTGGGTGGCGCCGGTCAATTCATGCAGCGCCTGGCGCGCGCGCATGGCGCGCATGGCGGCCAGCACCGCCTGCACGCGCACCGGCGCGGCGCGGGTCAGGGGCGCGACGGGACGCAGTACTTCGGGCAGCGTTTCCACGCCGCACAGCCCGCAGCCGGTGCGCCCCGCCAGCGCGCGCCGGCGGGCCTTGAGACGCGCCTCGCAGGCGCTGGAGATTTCCACCTGCACCACGATGCCGTCGGGCCGCGGCAGCAGTTCCATGCCGCGCACGTCATGGACGCCGGCGACGATGCCTTCGGACAGCGCGAAGCCCAGCGCGAAGTCCTCCAGGTCGGCCGGCGTCGCCAGCATGGTGGCGTGGCTGATGCCGTTGAACTCCAGGGCCACCGGGGTTTCCTCGGCCACGTAGTCCTCGGCGCCGGCGCCGAAGGCGCCCGCGCGCAGGCGGGTGATGGGCACCCGCGCGCAGTCGGCGCGGGCGGCGGGAGCGGGGAAGGGCAGGGACATCATGGCGGTTCGCGGCCTTATTTGCCGGCCAGCGCGGCGGCGTCTTCGCGTTCGCGTTCGCGCAGCAGCTTGTGCTGGATGTCGGCGAAGCGCGACCACTCGCGCTGCCATTCCGAGGGCTGGGACACGCGCGTGACCTGCACGGCGGTGACCTTGTACTCGGGGCAGTTGGTGGCCCAGTCGGAGCTGTCGGTGGTGACCACGTTGGCGCCCGATTCGGGGAAGTGGAAGGTGGTGTACACCACGCCCGGCTGCACCCGGTCGGTGATCGTGGCGCGCAGCACGGTCTCACCGGCGCGGCTCTGCACGCCGACCCAGTCGCCGTCGCGCACGCCGCGGTCCTCGGCGTCCTGCGGATGCAGTTCCAGCAGGTCCTCGCTGTGCCAGGCCACGTTGGGCGTGCGGCGGGTCTGGGCGCCCACGTTGTACTGCGACAGGATGCGGCCGGTGGTCAGCAGCAGCGGGTAGCGGCGCGTGCTGCGCTCGTCGGTGGGCACGTACTTGGTGATCATGAAGCGGCCCTTGCCGCGCACGAACTCGTCCACGTGCATGGTGGGCGTGCCGTCGGGCGCCTCGTCGTTGCACGGCCATTGCAGGCTGCCCAGGCGGTCCAGCTTCTCGTAGGTGACGCCGGCGAAGGTCGGCGTCAGCCGCGCGATCTCGTCCATGATCTCGCCGGGATGGCTGTAGTTCATGGGGTAGCCCAGCGCGTTCGACAGCGCCACGGTGACTTCCCAGTCGGACTTGCCGTTCCTGGGCTGCATCACTTTGCGCACGCGCGAAATGCGGCGCTCGGCGTTGGTGAAGGTGCCGTCCTTCTCCAGGAAGGACGAGCCCGGCAGGAACACGTGCGCGTACTTGGCGGTCTCGTTCAGGAACAGGTCCTGCACCACGATGCACTCCATCGCCGCCAGCGAGGCCGCGACGTGCTGGGTGTTGGGATCGGACTGCACGATGTCCTCGCCCTGGCAGTACAGGCCCTTGAACGAGCCGGCCAGCGCCGCCTCGAACATGTTGGGGATGCGCAGCCCGGGCTCGGGCTGCAGGGTCACGCCCCAGTCCTGTTCGAACTGGCTGCGCACCGCGTCGTCGGAGATATGGCGGTAGCCCGGCAGTTCGTGCGGGAACGAACCCATGTCGCACGAGCCCTGCACGTTATTCTGCCCGCGCAGCGGATTGACGCCCACGCCTTCGCGGCCGATGTTGGCCGTGGCCATGGCCAGGTTGGCGATCGCCATCACGGTGGTCGAGCCCTGGCTGTGTTCGGTCACGCCCAGGCCGTAATAGATGGAGCCGTTGCCGCCGGTGGCGTACAGGCGCGCCGCGCCGCGCACGGCCTGCGCGGGCACGCCGGTGATGGCCTCCATCGCCTCGGGCGAGTTCTCGGGCAGCGACACGAAATCGCGCCACTGCTGGAAGGACTTGGCCTCGCAGCGCGCGGCCACGAAGGCTTCGTCGATCAGGCCTTCGGTGGCGATCACGTGGGCCATGGACGACAGCAGCGCGGTATTGGTGCCCGGGCGCACCTGCAGATGGAAATCGGCCTTGATGTGCGGCGAACTCACCAGCTCGATGCGGCGCGGGTCGATCACGATCAGGCGCGCGCCCTGGCGCAGGCGGCGCTTGAGGCGCGAGGCGAACACCGGGTGGCCGCTGCTGGGGTTGGCGCCCATGACGATCACCACGTCGCTGTGCATGATCGAATCGAAGGTCTGGGTGCCGGCCGATTCGCCCAGCGTCTGCTTCAGGCCGTAGCCGGTGG
The DNA here is from genome assembly GCF_056711425.1 of Achromobacter sp. SX5. Classification (NCBI taxonomy): domain Bacteria; kingdom Pseudomonadati; phylum Pseudomonadota; class Betaproteobacteria; order Burkholderiales; family Alcaligenaceae; genus Achromobacter; species Achromobacter sp. SX5. The sequence goes on from NZ_CM160041.1 coordinate 1,214,114, forward strand.
GCGAGTGGCAGACGCGCGCGCAGGTGTCGACGTTATTGGTGCCGAAGGCGGCGCGCACCAGCTTCTGGACCAGCCAGGTTTCTTCGTTGGTGCAGCGCGACGAGGTGATGCCGCCGACCGCGTCGCGGCCATAGCGGCCCTGGATGCGGCGGAATTCCGAGGCCGCGTAGGCGATCGCCTCTTCCCACGACACTTCCTTCCACGGGTCGGTGATGCGCTGGCGGATCATGGGCTTGAGCACGCGCTCCTTGTGGGTCGCGTAGCCCCAGGCGAAGCGGCCCTTCACGCAGGAATGGCCACGGTTGGCCTGGCCGTCCTTCCAGGGCACCATGCGCACCACTTCCTGGCCCTTCATCTCGGCCTTGAAGCCGCAGCCCACACCGCAATAGGCGCAGGTGGTGACCACCGAATGCTCGGCCTGGCCCATCATGATGACGGTCTTTTCCTGCAGCGTGGAGGTCGGGCAGGCCTGCACGCAGGCGCCGCAGGACACGCATTCGCTGTCCAGGAACGGCTGGTCCTGGCCGGCCGCCACGCGCGATTCGAAACCCTTGCCGGAGATCGTCAGCGCGTAAGTGCCCTGGGTTTCCTCGCAGGCGCGCACGCAGCGGTTGCAGACGATGCACTTGGACGGGTCGTAGGTGAAGTACGGGTTCGATTCGTCCTTGGCGTCTTTCAGGTGGTTGGCGCCCTCGTAGCCGTAGCGCACGTTGCGCAGGCCCACCACGCCGGCCATGTCCTGCAGTTCGCAGTCGCCGTTGGCCGGACAGGTCAGGCAATCCAGCGGGTGATCGGAGATGTACAGCTCCATCACGCCGCGGCGCAGGTCGTGCAGCTTGGGCGTTTCGGTATGGACCACCATGCCGTTCTCGGCCGGCGTGGTGCAGGACGCGGGATAGCCGCGGCGGCCTTCGATCTGCACCAGGCACAGCCGGCAGGAGCCGAACGGCTCCAGGCTGTCGGTGGCGCACAGCTTGGGGATGTTGATGCCGGCCTCGGCGGCCGCGCGCATCAGCGACGTGCCCTCGGGCACGGTGACGGCCTGGCCGTCGATGGTGAGGGTGACGGTGACGGCGGATTCGCGCGCCGGCGTGCCCAGGTCGCGATCGCGCTTGATGACGGTTTCTAGCATGGCGGTCTCGGGTTCAGGCCGTGTGAGCGGCGGGCTGGGAGGATTCGATGCCGAAGTCCTGCGGGAAGTGGTTCAGCGCGGACAGCACGGGGTAGGGCGCCATGCCCCCCAGCGCGCACAGCGAACCGGCCAGCATCGTGTCGCAGAGGTCGCGCAACAGGTGCACCTGCTGTTCGCGCCCGGGGCCGCCGGCGGCGATCCGGTCCAGGGTTTCGACGCCGCGCGTCGAACCGATGCGGCAGGGCGTGCACTTGCCGCAGGATTCGATGGCGCAGAACGCCATCGCATAGCGCGCCATGCGCGCCATGTCGACAGTGTCGTCGAAGGCCACCAGGCCGCCGTGGCCGATCATGGCCGAGATCTGCGCATAGGCCTCGTAGTCCAGCGGCACGTCCCATTGCGATTCCGGCAGGTAGGCGCCCAGCGGCCCGCCCACCTGCACCGCGCGCAAGGGGCGGCCCGAGGCGCTGCCGCCGCCGAAGCCGTACAGCAGGTCGCGCAGGGTCAGGCCGAAGGCCTTTTCCACCAGCCCGCCGTGCTTGAGATTGCCGGCCAGCTGGAACGGCAGCGTGCCGTGCGAGCGGCCCACGCCGTAGTCGCGGTAGTAGGCCGCGCCGCGCGCCAGGATGATGGGCACGGTGGCCAGCGAGATCACGTTGTTGATGACCGTGGGCCGGCCGAACAGGCCGGAGACGGCGGGCAGCGGCGGCTTGGCGCGCACCACGCCGCGCTTGCCTTCGATGCTTTCGAGCAGCGAGGTTTCCTCGCCGCAGATATAGGCGCCCGCGCCCACCCGGACCTCCAGGTCGTAGCGGCGTCCGCTGCCGTGCACGTCCCCGCCCAGCCAGCCGGCTTCGCGGGCGCGTTCGATGGCGGCCTGCAGCGTGGCGATGGCCTGCGGATACTCCGAGCGCACATAGATGTAGCCCTGCGTGGCGCCCACCGCCAGGCCGGCGATGGTCATGCCTTCGATCAGCACGTAGGGGTCGCCTTCCATCAGCAGGCGGTCGGCGAAGGTGCCCGAATCGCCTTCGTCGGCGTTGCAGACGATGTATTTCTGGCCGGCCGGGGCCGCGGCCACGGTGCGCCACTTGATGCCGGTCGGGAACGCCGCGCCGCCGCGCCCGCGCAGTCCGGACTCCACCACTTCCTCGACGATCTGCGCCGGCGCCATGGCCAGCGCGCGCTGCAGGCCCTGCAGGCCGCCGTGCGCGGCATAGTCCTCGAGCGACAGCGGATCGGTCACGCCGACGCGGGCGAAGGTCAGGCGCTCCTGTTGCTTGAGATAGGGAATTTCCTCGGTCAGACCCAGGCGCAGCGCGTGCGCGCCGCCGGCCAGCCAGCCGGCGTCGAACAGTCCGGCCACGTCCTCGGGCTGCACCGGGCCGTAGGCGATGCGGCCCTGCGGCGTGGCGATTTCGACCAGCGGCTCCAGCCACAGCATGCCGCGCGAACCGTTGCGCACGATCCGCACGTCCTGGCCGCGTTGCGCCGCGGCGCGTTCGATGTCCAGGGCCACGGCGTCGGCGTCCAGGGCCAGGGCCGCGGCGTCGCGCGGCACATAGATGAGGATGGGGGCGTTCATGCGTCGGCCTCCCGCAGGCCGGCCAGCAGCCGGTCCAGCTTTTCGGGGGTGACGCGGGCCCGGGGCCGGCCGTCCAGCATGACCGCCGGCGACTGCGCGCACAGCCCCAGGCAGTACACCGGCTCCAGCGACACGGCGCCGTCGGCCGAGCGGGCGTGGAAATCGCAGCCCAGCGCGGCGCGCGCGTGTTCGGCCAGGCGTTCGCCGCCCATGGCCTGGCAGGCTTCGGCGCGGCAGACTTCCAGCCTGTGGCGCGCCGGCGGTTCGCTGCGGAAATGCGGATAGAAGGTGATGACGCCGTGGACCTCGGCGCGCGACAGGTTCAGGGCCTCGGCGATGGTCTGCACCGCCTCGGCCGGAATACAGCCCAGTTCGTGCTGCACCGCGTGCAGCACGGGCAGCAGCGGGCCGGGCCGGTCTTTCAGCCGGGCCAGTATGCGGGCGGTGGCCGCGATGGCCGGGGTGGGGGACGCCTGGGCCGCGTCCAGGGCCATCTGGCCGCCGCGGGCGCCGCCGCTGGACGCCAGATCGGATGTTGCCTCGCGCGCTTGCACGTCGGTCTCCTCCTGTATTGCTGTGGTGTGGGGGCCTGTTTTTGAGATTTATATGTTGTTAAAAGCATATAAAACACCAGCCGCCCGCGTTATTTGTGTACTCTAGCCACCTAAACCTGGCTCATCAATAAGAAATAAATGACATATAAGTTTCGCATCGGCCTGCGCCCGCAATGGACGCTGGGCGGCGAGGACGGATCGGCGGCGGTGCCCCTGCAGGACATGCTGGCGCTGCTGGCGGCCATCGACGCCACGGGCAACATCGCCGGCGCCTGCCGCGCCTGCGGGCTGTCGTACCGGCATGCCTGGGGCGTGCTGCGGCGGTTCGAGGACATATTCGGGACCCAGCTGCTCATCACCGCCCGCCGCCAGGGCACGCAACTGGCGCCGTTCGCGCAGCGCCTGCTGTGGGCCAACCGGCGCATCGAGGCGCGCCTCATGCCCACGCTGGAAAGCATGGCCTCGGAACTCCAGGAGGAACTGGAGCGCCTGCTGCCCGAGAGCGGGCCGCACCTGCGGCTGCATGCCAGCCACGGCTTCGCGGTCGAGTCGCTGATGCAGCACATGAGCGGGCGCAAGCCCGGCCTGGAGCTGCGCTACCGCACGGCGATCGAGGCGCTGGCCTCGCTGGAGCGCCACGAATGCGACCTAGCGGGTTTCCAGGTGCCGCAGGGCGAGTTCGAGGCGCCCATCATGGCGCGCTATGCGCAGTGGCTGCACGCCGACGACTGCCTGCTGATCCACCTGGCGGTGCGCAACGCCGGCCTGTTCGTCACGGCCGGCAACCCCAAGGGCATACGCGGCATGGCCGACCTGGCGCGTCCCGACGTGCGTTTCGTCAACCGCCAGATCGGCTCCAGCACCCGCCACCTGGTGGAGCTGATGCTGCAGCGCGCGGGGGTGACGACCGGCCAGGTGCAGGGCTATGACACCAACGAATTCACCCACATGGCCATCGCCGCGCACATCGCCAGCGGCATGGCCGATACCGGCATGGGGGTGGAGACCGCGGCCTGCCGCTTCGGCCTGGACTTCATTCCGCTGGTGCGCGAGCGCTACTTCTTCGCCATCCGCAAGTCGGCGCTGGAGACGGCGGCCATGCAAGGCCTGCTTTCCATCATGCGCAGCCCCGACTACATCGGCTATGTCGGCCAGCTGGCTGGTTATGACGCGCGCGACACGGGACGGCTGCAGACCCTGCAAGAAGCCTTTCCATCGGGGCCGGGCGCCGGGATATGATGCATCCATGAGCAAAGTGATACTCCTTGCCGATCATCGCAACGGCCGTCCGGCCGGCCTCGTCCCCGGAGAACTGCCGCCCGACGGCCAGCCCGCGCTCGACCGGCGCGCGCGGCCGCTGCGCGACCTGCGGATCTCGGTCACCGACCGCTGCAATTTCCGCTGTACCTACTGCATGCCGCGCGAGGTGTTCGACAGCAGCTATACCTTCATGCCGCATTCGGCGCTGCTGTCGTTCGAGGAAATCACGCGGCTGGCCGGCATCTTCACGCAGCTGGGCGTGGAAAAGATCCGCCTGACCGGCGGCGAGCCGCTGCTGCGCAAGCACCTGGAAAACCTGGTGGGGCTGCTGGCCGGGCTGCGCACGCCGCAAGGCCGTCCGCTGGACCTGACCCTCACCACCAACGGCAGCGTGCTGGCGCGCAAGGCCGCCGATCTCAAGCGCGCCGGGCTCACGCGGGTGACGGTCAGCCTGGACGCGCTGGACCCGGCCATGTTCCAGGACATGAGCGACAGCGGCTTCACGCCGGACGACGTGCTGCGCGGCATCGACGCCGCGGCTGCGGCCGGGCTGGCCCCGGTCAAGGTCAACATGGTGGTGCGGCGCGGCCTGAACGACGGCCAGATCCTGCCGATGGCCGAGCGCTTTCGCAACAGCGGCCACATCCTGCGCTTCATCGAATACATGGACGTGGGCAACACCAACGGCTGGAACCTGGCCGAAGTGGTGCCCAGCCGCGAAGTGCTGGACCGCATCGCCGCGGTCCACCCGATCGAGCCGATCAGCGACGGCGAGATGGGCCGCGTGGCCGAACGCTGGCGCTACCTGGACGGCGGCGGCGAAATCGGGGTTATCTCCAGCGTCACGCACGCCTTCTGCGGCGGCTGTACGCGCGCGCGCCTGTCGCCGGAAGGCAAGCTGTTCCTGTGCCTGTTCGCGCACGAAGGCTACGACCTGCGCGCGCCGCTGCGCGACGGCGCCAGCGACGAGGAGCTGGCGCGCATCCTGGCCGGCATCTGGGCCGGCCGCGCCGACAACTACTCGGAGCAGCGCGGCCGCAACATGGCGGACCCGTCGCGCAAGATCGAAATGAGCTATATCGGCGGCTGACGCCGCCGCCGCGCTACGCCAGCCAGTGGCGTAGGTCGTAATAGACTACCCGGTCGCGGTCGTGCACCGGCACGTCCGCGGGCAGCCGGGCCAGGCCGGTGGACCAGGGCATGGAGCTGATCACGCCCGAGCCCTGGTGGCGGTACGGGATCAGTTCGGCGCCGCCGTCCTCGGCCGGGCGGCGCTGCACCCGCAGGAATTCCTCGCGCGCGTCCTGGCGCGGCGCTTCGGTGCGCAGCGGCAGCCGGCTGACCGGCGGGAACAGGGTTTCGCGGCCCTGCATGCGGCGCACCAGCGGCGAGACCAGCATGGCGAACACCGCATACGACGACACCGGATTGCCGGGCAGGCTCACCACGGGCTTGCCGTCTATGGTGGCCAGCGCCACCGGCTTGCCCGGCTTCATGCGCACTTTCCACAGCGCCAGTTCGCCGCCCAGGGTGGCCAGGGCCGGCTTGACCAGGTCGCGCTCGCCCACCGACACGCCGCCCACCGTCAGCACCAGGTCGCAGTCGGCCAGCAGGGTCTTGAACGCCGCCAGCAGGTCCGCCTCGGTGTCGCGCGCATGCAGCACGTGCACCGGCTCGGCGCCCATGCCGCGCGCCAGCGCGGCCAGCATGGGACCGTTGGAGTTGTAGATTTGCTGCGCGGCGCGCGGCTGGCCGGGCTGGACGAGTTCGTCGCCGGTGGTCAGGATGCCGATGCGCAGGCGGTCGTAGACCCGCACGCGGGCCAGGCCCTGCGAGGCCATCAGCGCCACGTGCGCGGCTTCCAGCAGCGTGCCCGCGGGCAGCAGCGGCGCGCCGGCCAGGGTGTCCTCGCCGCGGCGGCGGATGTGTTCGCCCGGCGTGGGGCGGCGCGAGATCTGCACGCTGCCGTCGGCCTCGGCCGCGTCTTCCTGCATGACCACGCTGTCGGCGCCGGCCGGAATCAGGCTGCCGGTGAACAGGCGGATGGCGTGGCCGGGCTTGAGCGGTTCGGGCACGTCGCCGGCGTAGCAGCGCTGCTGGACCGGCAGGCGCGCCTCGGGCGTCCAGTCGGCCTCGCGCAATGCGTAGCCGTCCATGGCGCTGTTGTCGGCCGGCGGAATGTCCACGGTGGCGTCCAGCGCCACGGCCAGCACGCGGCCGGCGGCCTCGGCCAGGTCGACTTCGCTGCTGCGCTGCAGCGGCTGCGCGGCGTGGGCCAGCAGGGTCTGGGCTTGATCGAAATCGAGCATGGGTCAGTCTTCTTCTTCGCGTTTCTTGAATTGCGTGGCGAAATTGCAGGGCCGGTGGCGGCTGTCGAGCTGCTCGCGCAGGATGTGCTCCCAGGCGGTTTCGCAGGCGTTGTTCGAGCCGGGCAGGCAGAAGATCAGGGTCTGGTTGGCGAGGCCGGCGAAGGCGCCGGACTGGACCGCCGAGCTGCCGATCTGGCCGTGCGAGAGCTGGCGGAACAGTTCGCCGAAGCCGGGCACCTCGCGGTCCAGCAGCGGCTGCACCGCCGCCTGGGTCTGGTCGCGCGGGGCGAAGCCGGTGCCGCCGCTGGTGATGATGACCTGCACTTCCGGATCGGCGATCCATTCGCTCAGGATGCGACGGATCTGGTAGCGGTCGTGCCTGACGATGTCGCGCCGCACGCACTGGTGGCCCTCGCGGGCCAGGCTCTGCGCCAGCAGGTTGCCGGAGGTGTCGTCGCCGGCGCTGCGGGTGTCGCTGACCGTGAGCACGGCGCAGGCCAGCGAAACAGGGCGTTCTTCGTTCATGGATGCTCCTTCGTGGCGGGGCTTTCTTCATCCCAGGACTGCGTGCGGTCCTGGTCGGATTGTCGTTGTTCCACCCAGAAGCTGTCGCCGCCCGCGAGGGTCTCGCGCTTCCAGAAAGGCGCGCGGGTCTTGAGCGCGTCGATGATGTATTCGCAGCCCCGGAAGGCGTCGCCGCGGTGGGCGCTGGCGGCCGCCACGAAGACGATCTGCGCGTTGCGCGCGAGCGCGCCCACGCGGTGCACGATCACCGTGCCGGCGAGGTTCCAGCGCGCGCGGGCGGTGGCGGCGATCTCTTCGAGCTCGCGCTCGCACATGCCGGGATAGTGTTCGAGAAAGAGCGTGTCGGTGGGCGTGTCGGGCGCGTAGTCGCGCACGTAGCCCACGAAAGTGACGATGCCGCCCACGCCCGGCCCGGCGCTTGCGCGCAGGGCGGCCGTAAGCGCGGCGCCGTCGAAGTCGGCTTCCTGGACGCTGATCATGGCGTTCAACCTCCGGTCACGGGTTCGAATACGGCGACCTCGTCGCCCGCGCGTATGACCGCCGTGGGCTTGGAGTGGGTCTGGTTGATGGCCAGCTTCAGGCGCGCGGCCGGCGCCAGCTGGGGATAGCGTTCGCCCAGCGCGGCGAGCAGCTGCGCGCCGGTGGATTCGCCCTCCAGGGGCCAGGCTTCGGCGCGCTTGCCGACCAGTTCGGCCACGCGCGCGAAGTACAGAAGATTAATCGTTGCGCCACTCACCGCTTTTTCCTCCCGCCTTGTACTTGAGGCGAACTTGTTCGATCACGATGCCCTTGTCGGCAGCCTTGCACATATCGTAGATGGTCAGCGCGGCCACGCTGCAGGCCGTCATGGCCTCCATTTCGACGCCGGTCTTGTAGCTGGTGCGGCAGGTGGCCAGGATGTCGATGCGGTGCGCCGAGTCGTCCAGCGCGAACTCCACGCCGACGAAGGACAGCGGCAGGCTGTGGCACAGCGGGATCAGCTCGGCGCAGCGCTTGGCGGCCAGGATGGCGGCCACGCGCGCGGTGTTGAGCACCTCGCCTTTGCCCTGGCCCGGCTGGGTCAGCAGGCCGTAGGCCACGGCGTTCATGCGCACGGAGGCGGCGGCGACGGCCACGCGCTCGGTGTCCGTCTTTGCGATGACGTCGACCATGCGGACCTGGCCGGCTTCGTCCAGGTGGCTCAAGGTTGGGGTGGACGTGGACATGGGTATCGGAAGCGAGAATTGTTAATGATTGAAAAGGGCGGCCCCGGCGGGCCGGACAAGGCCGCTGTTGCGCCTATGATAGACGAGCGGTGAAGGGGGCGCGATAATCGCGCCTGTAGTCATTAGAAGGACGGAATCGCACGGCCTTCAATTCGTATCAGGAGACGCGCAATGCCCTTGCGGATGCCAAAACTTCGGTTGTCAGGCCGGGTCGGCAAAATTCTTCTAGGCATTGCGGCATTCATACTCATCCTCTTCGGCGTCGCCGCCTGGCAAGTTCCCAAGGTCCTGGCCGACGTGCTCACGCAGGACGTCTCCAAGATGATCGGCCGCGACGTCTCCGTCGGCAAGATCAGCTTCAATCCCTTCACGCTGACCGTTCGCGCGCGCGACCTGGCCGTGGCCCAGCCCGGCTCGCAAACGCCGCTGCTCACGCTGGCCGAACTCGACGCCAGCGCGGCCTGGACCTCGCTGTTCTGGTTCGCGCCCGTGGTCGACCGCATGACGCTGCGCGAGCCTAACATCGCCATCGTGCGCGAGGACGTCACGCGCTTCAATTTCTCTGACATTCAGCAACGCGTGGCCGAAATGGCGGCCGCCCAGCCCGAAGCGCCGCCCGAGCCCGACGCCGGGCTGCCCCGTTTCTCGCTGAACAACATGGTCATCGAGAACGGCTCCATCACGCTGGACGACAAGGTCACCGGCCGCAAGCAGGTGGTCGACGAACTGGGCGTGGGCGTGCCTTTCATCTCCACCTTCGGCTACGCCACCGACATCGACGTGCAGCCGCGCCTGCACCTGCGCATCAACGGCAGCCCCTTCGACCTGACCGGCGTGGCGCGGCCCTTCGACGTGGTGCCCTCGTCCACGCTGCGCGTGGCGTTCGACGGCCTGCAGCTGGAGAAGTGGGCCGACGTCTGGCCCATGCCGCTGCCGTTCAAGCTGGAAAGCGCGCTGCTCGATTCCAATCTGCAGGTCGTGTTCGAGCAACCCAAGGACGCGCCGCCCAAGATCCGCGTCATGGGCGACCTGGGGCTGCGCCGGCTGGACCTGCGCGACACCGCCGGCCAGGGCCTGGCGGCCTGGAGCGCGCTGACGGTCAGCCGCCTCGAACTCGAGCCCATCGAACGCCGCGTCTACGTGGGCGAGGTGGGCCTGTGGGCGCCGCAGATCCACGTGCGGCGCCAGGCCAATGCGCAGCTGAACTGGCTGGACGTGGTGGCCAAACTCAAGCAGCTCGGCGGCGTCGAGCCCACCGCCACGCCGGTGGCCGACAAGCTGCGCAAGGCCAGCGGCCTGAAGCCGGCCGAGCATCCGGCAGCGCCCGCCGCGGCAGCCGTTGCGGCGCCGGCGGCCACGCCCGCCGATGCCGGCGCGGCGGCGCCGCCCGCCGCCCCCGCCGCGCCGCCCGAACCCGCGGACTGGAAAGTCAATCTGGACGCCTTCAACCTGCACGAGGGCGAGCTGTACGTCAACGACGCGGTCAGCAAGCTGGACTACGTCATGACCGGCCTGGCCGCCACCGTCGAAGGCGTGGCGCTGCCGCAGGTCGAGGGCGAGCCCATCAACCTGTGGCTGACCATGGACAACAGCACCGACGGCGGCTGGCTGCGCGCCAAGGGGCCGCTGGTCATCAAGCCGCTGTCGCTGGAGCTGGGCGTGCGGCTGGGCAACGTCGCGCTGGCGCCGCTGGCGCCGGCCGTGCGCAACGCCGCGCCGATCGCGCTGCTCGACGGCCGGCTGGCCGCGGCCGCGCAGGTGCACGTGCGCGAGCAAAACGGCGCGGTCGATGCGTCGGCGACTGGCGTGCAGGCCGACCTGACCGGCTTCAAGGCGCGCGACGAATCGCTCAAGCCGGCGCTGGACCTGGCGCTGCAGAGCCTGCGTGTCACCGCCGACCGCCTGGCCATGGGACCGGGCCAGAGCAATTTCACGCTGGCCGCGGCCGGCGTCCAGGGCAACGGCAAGCTGGACCTGAAGGGCGTCTTCACGCCGCAGCCGCTGACGGTGAAGACCGCGGTGGACCTGTCGGGCCTGAACGTCGCCACCTTCGCGCCGTACGCGGCCTCCAGCCTGAACGCCACGGTGCGCGCCATCACGCTGGGCGCCAAGGGCAATGCGGAATTCGCCGCCGCGGCCGGCAACGCGCCCATGAAGGCCGGCTGGAAGGGCGGGGTGGAAATCACCGACGTGGACCTGCAGGACCGCGTCAACAACGACGACTTCCTGAACTGGAAGCGGCTGGGTTTCTCGGGCATGGACATCTCGGTGGCGGGCGACAAGATCGGCGCCAGGCTGGGCGACATCGCGCTGGAGGATTTCTACGGCCGGGTGCTGCTCAATGCGCAGGGACGGCTGAACGTCATGGACCTGGTGGCCGCGCCCGGCCAGGCCGGCGGCTCGATCACCCAGGACACGCAGACGCCGGGCCGCAACAAGGCCCCGCCGGCGGCGGCGCCGGCCAAGGGCGGCGCCAGCGCCATGCCCGACATCGCGGTCAACAGCGTCACGCTGAACCGCGGCCGCATGACCTTCACCGACCGCTTCGTCAAGCCCAACTACGTGGCCGAGCTGTCCAGCATCGAAGGCTCGATCACGGCGGTGTCCTCCACCAATCCGCAGCCCGCCAAGGTCAAGGTCACCGGCCGCGTCTACACCACGGCGCCGCTGTCGATCAGCGGCATCGTGCAGCCCTTCGCCAAGTACCTGACGCTGGACCTCAAGGCCACGGCCAAGGGCGTGGACCTGCCGCGCTTCAACACCTATTCGGCCAAGTACGTGGGCTACCCGATCAAGCGCGGCAAGCTCTCGGTCGACCTGGAATACAAGATCAAGGACCGCGCGCTGCAGGCCACCAATCACGTCATCCTCAACCAGCTGACCTTCGGCGACAAGACCAACAGCCCCGACGCCACCAAGCTGCCGGTGCTGCTGGCGGTGGCGCTGCTGAAGGACGCGCGCGGCAATATCGACATCAACCTGCCGGTGTCCGGCTCGCTGGACGATCCGCAGTTCTCGGTGGGCGGCATCGTGGTGCGCGTGCTGATGAACCTGGTGGTCAAGGCCGTGACCTCGCCCTTCAGCCTGCTGGCCTCGGCCTTCGGCGGCGGCGAGGAGCTGTCCTACGTGGAGTTCGCGCCCGGCAGCGCGGCGCTGACCGAGGACAGCGTGCAGCGCATCGACACGCTGACCAAGGCGCTGGCCGACCGCCCCGCGCTGAAGATGGACATCAGCGGCCGCGCCGATCCCAAGACCGACATGGAAGGCCTGCGCCAGGCCTGGGTCGACGGCCAGATCCGCGCCGCCAAGGCCGCCGACACGGCCCCGCGCGGCAAGAAGCCGAATCCGGCCGGCGTGCAGGTGTCGGCCGCCGAGCGCGCCAAGTACCTGGAAGAGATCTACGACGACACGGACATCGAGGACAAGCCGCGTAATTTCATCGGCATCGCCAAGTCGGTGCCGGCCGAACAGATGGAAGCAATGCTGCGCAAGGCGGCGCCGGTGGGCGAAGAGCAGTTGCGCCAGCTGGCCGACGCGCGCGCGCAGGCAGTCTACGAGAAGTTGCAAGCCCAGGAAGGACTCGCGGATCGGGTGTTCATCGTTGCGCCGCAACTGGACGCCGACGGCATCAAGGACGAGGGCCTGCCCTCGCGCGTGGACTTCTCTCTGAAGTGAACCCGGCTGGCCGCGAGGGGCGCGCCTGCGCCCCGGGCCGGCCTTTGCCAGGAGATGCTCGATGAAAGACCAGGACGCGCAGTTCGACAGCCTGCTTCCGCCCCTGCGGCTGGACCGGCGGGGATTCATCGCCACGTCGGTGGCGGCGGGATTCTCGCTTGCGGCCGGCCAGGCCGTGGCCCAGACCGCGATTTCCACCGACGCCTCCGGCCTGACCGCCGGCAGGATCGACGTCCCGGTGAAGGACGGCCGCATGCCGGCCTACCGCGCGGCGCCGCAGGGCAAGAAAAACCTGCCCACGCTGCTGGTGGTGTCGGAGATTTTCGGCGTGCACGAGTACATACAGGACGTCTGCCGCCGGCTGGCCCACCAGGGCTACCTGGCCGTCGCGCCGGAATTGTTCGCGCGCCAGGGCGACCCGTCCAAGTACACCGACATTCCGAAGCTGCAGGCCGAAGTGATCAGCAAGGTGCCGGACGCCCAGGCCCAGGCCGACCTGGATGCCGCGGCCGCCTGGGCCGCCGCCAACGGCGGCGACCCGGACCGCCTAGGCATACTGGGGTTCTGCTGGGGCGGACGCCAGGTCTGGCTCTACGCCGCCCACAACCCCAGGCTGAAGGCCGGCGCCGCGTGGTACGGCCAGCTTGGCGGCGAACCCAGCGAGCTCAAGCCCCGCTCGGTGCTGAGCCTGGTCAAGGACCTGAAGGCGCCGGTGCTGGGCGCCTACGGCGGCAAGGACGCCGGCATCCCGCAGACCGACGTGGACCGCATGCGGCTCGCCCTGGCCGAAGGCCCCACGCCGGCCAAGGCCTCGCGCATCGACGTCTACCCCGACGCGCCGCACGCCTTCCACGCGGATTACCGCCCGTCCTACCGCAAGGCCGAAGCCGAACAGGCCTGGACCCGCATGCTGGACTGGTTCAAGCAGAAGGGGCTGTAGGATGGGTGCAGCGCGAGACGCTCCAGACAAGAACACGCGCGCTGGATACTTGAGTGCTTGCTTAAGAATTCTCGCGCTGCACCCATCCTACGCCCCGCTCAATCCCGCAACAACTCCACCCCTTCCACCGCCACCAGGGTCGAGCCATACCGGTCCAGCGCCCGCTCCGGCTCGACCCCGATGCGGCCCAGCGCGCCACGCCATCGCGCCGCGTTCGCGGCCAGGACATCGCGCCCCGGCAGCGGCCCGCGCGCCGCCACGATCACCCGGTTCGATTCGCGCAGGTTGAAGAAGGTCCCGAACACGGCCGCGTACGTGGCCGATTCCCGTTCGTACAGCCGGCTGTTGGTGAAGGTGTTGGCGACCACGACGCCGTCGTCCGTCAGGATCGCCTTGACGTGCTCCAGGAATTCCACCGTCATCAGGTGTTCGGGGATGTAGTCGACGTCGAAGGCGTCCAGCATCACCATGTCGTACAGCCGGTTCTCGCGATGCGCGCGTTCGATGTAGGCGCGGCCGTCCTCGATGTGCAGGCGCTGGCGCGGACCTTCGCGGTAGCCGAAGTAGGCGGCGGCGACCTTGCCGACCGCGGGGTCGATTTCCACGGTGTCGATGACCGCCTCGGGCAGCAGCCTGGCCAGGGTGTTCTGCAAGGATGCGCCGCCCAGGCCGACGATCAGTATGCTGGCCGGCGCCGGCTTGGCGTACAGCGCGCTCATCATCATGCGGGTGTAGGAGAACACCAGCTTTTCGGGGTCGGCCAGGTCCATGCAGGTCTGGCGGCCGAAGTCCACCATGGTGTTGAAGTTCATGCAGCGCTCGCCGTTTTCCTCGAACACCAGGACCGCGCCGAAGCGCGAGCGTTCGCTGTGCAGCAGTTCGGCGCCGGCCTGCACGCCGGAATGGAAGAGGGCGGCAAGGCCCAGGAACGAGGCGCAGAGCAGGCGGAGCATAGGAAGTGCCATCGATGGGGATGGCACATCATATCGCCCGCCTACTTGGCGTCTTCTCCCGGCAGGCCGTCGTTGACCTCGGCCAGGGCGTTCTTCATGTCCTCGTAGCTCATGACGCGTTCGTTCTGGAAGCCGCCCAGCACGCCGCGGCAGCCGTCGACGCCGGAACGCTTCATGTCGTCCATCATGGTCTTGCCCTGGGCCTGCCCCTTCTGGAATTCGGCGTCGTACGCGGCCGCCGAAAAGCCGTATTCCTGGGCGTACTGGAGCAGGTTCTTGCGGGAGTTGGACTGGTGCTGGGCCAGGTCGGGCTCGGAGGCGCCGCAGGCGCGGGCCGCGCCGTTGGAGGCGCCGGCGGCCATGACGAAGGAGTCGTACTGGATCTGTTCGCTGGCGTCGGGGGCCGCCCAGGCGGGGGCGGTCCATAGGGGAGCGGCGGCGCCCAGCGCCCAGGCCAGGCGGGTCAGGATCTTGCGCATCGGTGAATCTCCGCGGGCGTGGGTGTCTGTCACACGAAAATATCCCGCATATTATGACAATCAGCCGTTTCGAGGCCATGTAGGGGCGGTATAGAGTCGTATCAGACTGTGCATCTTCTTTTCCCCGGCCGGGCTTTGCAGCGCCCGGGCCGCGCAAGAACTATGATGGAGCCTGCGGGGCGATTCCGCCCCCGAAGCCGTATCCCTTTACCCCTGGAGATTCCCCATGACGATCAAAGTCGGCGACCGCGTGCCCGACGGCACCCTGACCGAATTCATCGAGACCGAAACCGCCGGCTGCTCGCTGGGCCCCAACGCGTTCCAGGTCGCCGACCTGGTCCGCGGCAAGACCATCGCGCTGTTCGCCGTGCCGGGCGCGTTCACGCCCACCTGCTCGGCCAAGCACCTGCCCGGCTACGTGGAGCAGGCCGACGCGCTCAAGGCCAAGGGCGTCGATGAAATCTGGTGCGTGGCGGTCAACGACGCCTTCGTCATGGGCGCCTGGGGCCGCGAGCAGAAAACCGACGGCAAGGTCCGCATGCTGGCCGACGGCTCGGCGCTGTGGACCCAGGCCCTGGGCCTGGAGCTGGACCTGGTCCAGCGCGGCATGGGCGTGCGCTCGCAGCGCTACTCGGCGCTGATCGTCGACGGCGTGGTCAAGCAGCTGAACGTCGAGGCGCCCGGCAAGTTCGAAGTCAGCGACGCCGCCACCATGCTGTCGCAGGTCTGACCCCCCAGCCGTTTCCGTTTTACCGCTCGACGCCGCGGGCCGCCTTTGCGGCCCGCGGCGCTACCGACAGCAGCGGTCGCCGACGCCATGCTCGCCACCCTTTCCTCATTCTCGTCGCTGTATTTCGCGACCTTGCTGATGCTGATCGGCACAGGTCTGTTCAACACCTACATGGGCCTTCGGCTGACCGCGCAATCGGTCAGCGAGGTATGGATCGGCGCCCTGATCGCCGGCTACTACCTGGGCCTGGTGTGCGGGGCCCGCCTGGGCCACCGCCTCATCATCCGCGTCGGCCACATCCGGGCCTTCGTCGCCTGCGCCGCCATCGCCACCAGCATGATCCTGGCCCAGACGCTGGTCGAATCCATGCCGCTGTGGCTGGTGTTCCGCGTCATCTCCGGCATCGTCATGGTGACCGAATTCATGGTCATCGAGAGCTGGCTCAACGAGCAGACCGAAAACCACCAGCGCGGCCGCGTGTTCTCCGTCTACATGGTGGTGTCCGGCCTGGGCACGGTGCTGGGCCAGCTGGCCCTGACCGCCTACGCCACGCTGGACCTGCGCCCGCTGACCCTGGTGGCGATGTGCCTGGTGCTGTGCCTGGTGCCCATCGCCGTCACGGCCCGCTCCCACCCGCCCACGCCGCTGCCCGCGCCGCTGGACATCCGTTTCTTCATGCAGCGCGTGCCGCTGTCGATGACGGTGCTGTTCGTGGCGGGCAACCTGTCCGGGGCCTTCTACGGCCTGGCGGCGGTCTACGCCGCCAAGCACGGGCTGTCCACCTCGCAGGCGGCCATCTTCGTGGCCGCCGCCGTGACCGCCGGCCTGCTGTCCCAATGGCCCATGGGCTGGCTGTCCGACCGCATCAACCGCGCCGGCATGATCCGTTTCAACGCCTTGCTGCTGGTGCTGCTGCCCATCGTCATGTGGGGCTGGATCGCGCTGCCGTACTGGGCGCTGGTCGCCATGTCCTGCATCTTCGGCGTGCTGCAGTTCACGCTGTACCCGCTGGGCGCGGCCTTCGCCAACGACCACGTCGAGTCCGAACGCCGGGTCAGCCTGTCGGCCGTGCTGCTCATGACCTACGGGGTGGGGGCCTGTGTCGGCCCCATGATCGCCGGCGTGATGATGTCGATGGCCGGCCCCAGCATGTACTACGTGTTCATATCGGCCTGCGCCGTGATCCTGGTCTGGCAGGTGCGTCCCACGCGCGTCACCGGCGCGCACCAGGTGGAAGAGGCGCCCACGCACTTCGTGCCCATGCCCGACACGCTGCAGAGCTCGCCGGCGGCGGCGGTGCTGGACCCGCGCGTCGATCCCGAGAACGACATCGCCATGGAGATGGTGCAGCCCGATCCGTCGGCGGCCGTTCCGCCCGCGGAACCGGCTGCGGCGGATGCCGCCGAAGCCGCTTCGGACGAAACGGCCGAGCCCGGCGACGAACGCGAGATCCGCACCGGCACCTGAATCCTGCCCAGGGTCACCAGGGCGCCATCAGCACGATGGCGGCCAGGGCCAGGGCGATGCCCAGCAGGTTCAGGCGCGACAGCGGCTCGCGAAACGCCAGCGCGCCGACCAGCGTGCCCAGCGTGACGACCCCCATGTTCATCGACGCGAACACCAGCGCGGGGTGCTCGGGCAGCGCCTGGTGCGCGCGGATATAGGTCAGGATGTTGCCGAAGTTCGCCAGCCCCAGCGCTACGCCGGCGGCCAGGTGGCGGGCCTCCCAGCGCGTCCGCCGCAGCAGATGGTAGGCCAGCATCAGCAGGCCGGCGATGACGAAGGCCAGCAGCAGGCCGCCCGCGAACGCGGTGCCGGCGCGCGCCATCTGCTTGAACAGAATGTCGATGACGCCATAGCCCAGCCATACCGCCAGCGGCCACAGCCAGGCCGCGCGGCCACCGCCGGGGCCGTCCTCGGCCGCGGGCGGGGCGCGGCGCAGCAGGCAGTACAGCGCCCCGGCGGCCAGCAGCGTCGCGCCCAGCTTGCGGGCGCTGGGCGGTTCGCCGAACAGCAGGAAAGCGGCCAGCAACGGAATGAACAGCGACAGCCGCTGCGCGGCGTCGCTGCGCACGATGCCGGCATGGCGCACCGCCTGCGCCATGGCCAGGAACACGCTGGGCAGGAGCACGCCCAGCGCGGCCAGCACCAGCCACGGCGTGCGCGGAGCCAGCAGCCCGGCGGCGTCCGGGCGCAGCACGGCCCAGCAGAGCAGGGCGGCGACCAGGTAATTCATGGCGATGGCCTGGCCCACGTCGATCCGCCAGCGCCGGGCCAGCTTGAGCAGCACGGCCACCGTCACGCTGCATGCGACGCTGGCCAGCAGGTACAGCAGGCCGGGCGTCAGCGGCACGCCGAGGGCTCCCCGTCGTGGCCGGCCGCGTCCACGCGCATGCCCAGGCGCGCCAGCAGGCGCTGGTCGGCTTCCATCTGCGGGTTGGCGGTGGTCAGCAGCGCGTCGCCGTAGAACATGGAATTGGCCCCGGCCATGAAGCACAGCGCCTGCAGCGCGTCGTCCATGGTCTCGCGCCCGGCCGACAGGCGCACCGCGGCGCGCGGCATGGCGATGCGCGCCACCGCGATGGTGCGCACGAACTCGAACGGGTCCAGCGCGTCCACGCCGGCCAGCGGCGTGCCTTCCACCTGGACCAGGTTGTTGATGGGCACGGATTCGGGGTAGGGGTCCATGCTGGCCAGCTGGGCGATCAGGCCGGCGCGCTCGCGCCGCGATTCGCCCAGGCCGACGATGCCGCCGCAGCACACGCTGATGCCGGCCTCGCGCACCCGCTCCAGCGTGTCCAGGCGGTCCTGGTAGGTGCGGGTGGAGATGATCTTGCCGTAGAACTCCGGCGAAGTGTCCAGGTTGTGGTTGTAGTAGTCCAGGCCGGCCTCTTTGAGCTGTTCGGCCTGGCCCTCGCGCAGCATGCCCAGCGTGACACAGGTCTCCAGGCCCAGCGCCTTGACCGCGCTGACCATCTCGGCCACCGCGTCCAGGTGGTGCGGCTTGGGGCTGCGCCAGGCCGCGCCCATGCAGAAGCGCTGCGCGCCGCCGGCCTGGGCCTGGCGCGCCGCGGCCACCACGTCGGCCAGCGGCATCAGCTTGTCGGCGTCCAGGCCGGTGTCGTAGTGCGCCGACTGCGGGCAGTAGGCGCAATCCTCGGGGCACCCGCCGGTCTTGATCGACAGCAGGCTGGAGAGCTGGATGACGTTGGGGTCGAAATGGGCGCGGTGCGTCTGCTGGGCGCGGAACACCAGGTCCATGAACGGCAGCTCGTAGAGCGCCAGGATGTCGGCGGCGCTCCAGGCGGCGGGGGCGGCGGGCCGGGCGGGAGTCGGGACGGGAATATAGGCGGTCTGCATGAACGGGCTCCTGTCGGTCTGGCGGAATCGAGCCGCTTGCTGGGCAAGGGCAGGTCCGGCGGATCGTAAGAAGCCGCGCAGGGTTTGCGCAATCGGCCTGGTATGGAAGAAATTAGCTGCTGATTGATGTATTTTTGGCGGAAATTAGCGGATTTTGGCTTGCCGCTTCCGTTAACTCGGCCGCATCTTCGGCGACGCGCCCGGGCCGATTATTTTGCATCTAATTGTAAATAACCCGGACCTCATTCCGGGCGCCGCCTGTCGGCCTTGCGGGCCGATTCATGCCCGGTGATGCCGCGGTCGCGCGCCCAGACGATGGCGGCGCTGCGGCGGTGCACGCCGATCTTGCTGTAGATGGTGGCCACGTGGTTGCGCACCGTGT
The DNA here is from genome assembly GCF_056711425.1 of Achromobacter sp. SX5. Lineage (NCBI taxonomy): Bacteria > Pseudomonadati > Pseudomonadota > Betaproteobacteria > Burkholderiales > Alcaligenaceae > Achromobacter > Achromobacter sp. SX5. The sequence goes on from NZ_CM160041.1 coordinate 1,233,203, forward strand.
TGCGCGACAGCTTCAGGGTCTTGGCGATGCCGTCGTCGTCATGGCCCTGGCACATCAGCCCCAGCACCTCGCGCTCGCGCGAGGTCAGCTGCGCCAGTTCGGCGACGTCGCGCGTGGCGGGAGCGGGTTGGCGCAGCTGCGCCAGTTTCTCGATGATGCCGCGGCTGAACCAGGAGGTGTCCTGCATGACGGCCTCGATGGCGGTCAGCAGTTCGGTCTCGGAGCGCTTGCGCTCGGTGATGTCGTGCATCACCACCAGCAGGCGCCGCTGGCCGCCGATCATGACGGGCTCGGCCGAGACCAGGCAGTCCAGCTGCCCGCCGTCATGCGTGAGCAGCGCGGCCTCGCGGTTGCGCAGGCTTTCGCCGCCGCGCAGGCTGGCGGCCAGGCCGTCGTAGGACTGCAGGCCCAGCTCGGTCAGCGCCTGGCCGACGCTTTTTTCCGCGGGCACCCCGGTGGCCGCCACGCAGGCGTCGTTGACGTCCAGCACGCTCAGGTCGTCGGCCTCGCACAGCGCCATGGGCACCGGCGCCAGGCGGAAGGCCTTGGAGAAGCGCTCCTCGCTTTCGCGCAGGGCCAGTTCGGTGCGCTTGCGGGCCTCCAGGTCGATGAAGGTGAACAGCATGCAGGGCTCGCCGTTCATGTCGATGGGCTGGCCGGCCACGATCACGAACTTCTCGCCGCCGTCGGCCAGTTTGACCACGCCTTCGCGCTGGGGGATGGTCCGGCCCTCGTCGAGCCGGGCGACCGCGGCTTCCTTGTCCTCGCCGCCGTCCAGCACGTCGAGCTCATAAGTGGACTTGCCCAGCACGGTATCGCGCGTATGGCCGGTCATTTCCAGAAAGCCCTGGTTGACCTTCACGTAGCGCAGATCGGCCAGCCGGCAGATCAGGGCGGGAGCGGGATTGGCGTTGAAGGTGCGCTCGAAGCGCTCCTCGGCGTTGATCTGTTCGGTCTGGTCGTGCAGGATCAGCACGCGAAAGCCCGCGCCGTCGCCGTTTTCCAGGTTCAGGCCGCGCGCGCGCACGTTGCGCAGGAATTCCTCGTCGTCCTTGCGCCGCAGGTCCAGCATCAGTTCCTCGAACGGCTCGGCGGCGGCCAGGCGGTCCAGCGGATACTGGCGGGCAGGCAGGCGGTGATGGTTGCGGTAGGTGAGGGTGTAGCGCTTGCGGTAGCCGGCGGGCGTTTCGCCCAGCTCTTCGAGCTTTCCGGCGCCGTGCAGGGCCAGGGCGCTGTCATTGGCCCAGGCGATGGCGCCATTGGATTCCAGCAGAATGATGCCTTCGTTCAGGCCGGCGATGATGTCCTGCAGATGCTGTCGGTGCGCATGGGGCGCGGCGGCTTTCGCGGTCACGTAGTCCTCTTCATTTCGCAGGGCACGAACGTAAAGGATGACGGCGCGGCCCGCTGCTGTCCAGATGGCGAAACGGACGAGTCTGCGCGTACCGGGCGCAGACCCGGCAGGCTTTTCGGATAGGCCCGTGCGGCGCGGTCCCGAATCTAATATACTCAAAAAATATTAACGATCCGTGCAGCGAGCTTGCCGGCCGGCGCGGCGCGGCCGCGGCTGTTGCAGGGATTCTGGTCATCATCGCCATGAAACAAGCCCCGCCCGTCGTCAAAACCCGCGCGACCGAAGCCGCCTACGATGCGATCGAACAGATGATCGCGACGCTCAAGCTCGAACCCAACCAGCCCATCGTCGAAAGCGACCTGATCCAGATGACCGGCCTGGGCCGCACGCCCATCCGCGAGGCGCTGATGCGCCTGGTGGCCAGCGGCCTGATCGAGCAGCAGCCGCGCCGCGGCCTGCGCGTGAGCGAAATCCGCATCGCCGAGCACCTGATCCTGATCGAAACGCGCCGCGTGCTGGAGCGGCTGATCGCCATGTCCTCGGCGCGCCGCGCCACGCCGGAGCAGCGCGCCAAGCTGCTGCAGCATGCGCATGACATGGTCGACGCCGCCAGCCGCGGCGACCTGGCCGGCTACATGCACGCCGACCAGGCCCTGGACCGGGTCAACCACGAAGCCAGCCGCAACCCCTACGCGGTGCAGGCCATCATTCCCATGATCATCCAGTGCCGGCGGTTCTGGTACGCCTTCCAGCACGAAGGCGACCTGGAGCGCGGCGCCCAATGCCACCTGATGGAGGCCGAGGGCATCTACGCCAACGACCCCGAGCGCGCCATGGCCGGGGCCGACGCGCTGATGAGCTACCTGATGGAATTCACCCACACGGTGATCGAAGGGTGAGAAAGCCGGGCGGCCACCGGGGCCCCCGGCGCCGCTCAGTTGACGTACCAGATGGTCTTGACCTGCTGGTACTGGTCCAGCGCTTCCAGGCCGTTGTCGCGGCCGCCGAAGCCGGACTGCTTGTAGCCGCCGAAGGGCGTGGTGATGTCGCCTTCGGAGAAGCCGTTGATGGACACCGTGCCGGCCTGGATGGCCCGCGCCACGCGTTGCGCGCGGCGCACGTCGCGGGTGTAGAGCGAGGCCGCCAGGCCGTAGTGGCTGTCGTTGGCCAGCTCGATGGCCTCGGCCTCGGTCTCGAAGGTCGTGACGGCCAGGATGGGGCCGAACACCTCTTCCTGGAACAGCCGCGAGTCCGCCGCCACGGCGTCGAACACCGTCGGCTCGATGTACCAGCCGCTGCCCAGTTCCGCGTGGATGCGCCCGCCGTGCGCCAGGCGCGCGCCCTGCGCCGCGGCGCCTTCGAGGAAACCGCGCACCTTGTCGAAATGCGCGCGCTCGATCATGGGGCCGATCTTGACCTCGGGATCGGTGGGCAGGCCCACCTTCCATTCCGACAGGCGCTGGCGCAGCCGTTCGAGCAGGGCGTCCTTGATGCCGGCCTGGACGATCAGGCGCGAGCCGCAGCTGCAGTTCTCGCCCATGTTCCAGAAGGCGGCCGCCAGCACGTGGTCGGCCAGGCCGTCAAGGTCGGCGTCCTCGAAAATCACCTGCGGGCTTTTGCCGCCGCACTCCAGCACAATTTCCTTCAGGTTGCTCTCGGCCGAGTACTTGAGGAAGTAGCGCCCCACCTCCGTGGAGCCCGTGAACGAGACCACGTCCACGTCCATGTGGCGGCCGAGCGCCTGGCCCACCTCTTCGCCCAGGCCGGTGACCAGGATCAGCGCGCCGGCCGGAATGCCGGCCTGGTGGGCCAGCTGGGTCATGCGGTAGGCGCTCAGCGAAGTCAGCTCGGCCGGCTTGACGATCACCGAGTTGCCGGCGGCCAGCGCCGGCGCCACTTTCCAGGCGTACATCTGCGCCGGGAAGTTCCACGGCAGCACCGCGCCCACCACGCCGATGGGTTCTTTCACGATCAGGCCCAGCGCCTCGGAGCCGGTCGGCGAGATGCGGCCGTAGCACTTGTCCACGGCTTCGGCGTACCAGCGGAACGTGTCCAGCGTGGCCGGCAGGTCGGTGTTCAGGCATTCGGTGATGGGCTTGCCGGCGTCGATGCAGTCCAGCGCCGCCAGCTCTTCGGCGTGCTCGGTCAGCAGGTCGGCCCAGGCCAGCATGACGCGCTTGCGCTCGGCCGGCGCCAGGCCCGACCATTCGCCGGACTTGAAGCTGGCGCGCGCGGCGCGCACGGCCAGGTCCACGTCGGCCGCGGTTCCGGCCTCGATCGCGCCGATCACGCTGTTGTCGATGGGCGTGGTGTTCTCCAGGCGGGCGCCGGGGGCGGCGTGGCCGGGAATCAGGTGGCCCGCCCAAAGCTGGCCGGCGCGGGCCTGCTCGAATATCCGCTCTTTGGTTTGAGGCATGGCTCGCTCCTTATCCCTGGTAGGCGTCGAGCATCGCGATGAACGCGCGCTCGTCCTCGGCCGACAGCGGCGCCAGCGGCAGGCGCACCGTGCCGGCGTCCACGCCGTGGCGGCGGCAGCCGAGCTTGGCCTTCTGGTTGTAGTCGCCCGATTCCATGGCCTGGATCACGGGGTACATGCCGCTCATCAGGCGGCGCACTTCGTCCCAGCGCTGTTCGCCGGCGGCCTTGACCATGGCGGCCTGCTCGGCCGGGAACACGTTGGCGCCGCCGCTGATCCAGCTGCGCACGCCCCAGAACAGGAAGTCGGCGGCCATGTCGTCGGACCCGCTGACGATCTGGAAGTCCGGGATGCGGGCCTGGATCAGGGCCAGCGCGCGGTTGAAGTTGCCGCTGCTTTCCTTGATGCCGACGATGTTGGGGATGCGGGCCAGCTCGGTGATGGTTTCGACCGCGATCTGCACGCCGATGCGCGCCGGGAAGTCGTACAGGATGATGGGCAGCGGCGTGGCGGCGGCCACCGTGCGGAAGTGCGCCAGGATGCCGGCCTGTTCGGGCAGGCTGTACGGCGGCGCGGTCAGCATCAGGCCCTGGTAGCCCAGTTCCTGCGCCTGCCGAGCGTTGCGGATGGCCTGCGGCGTGGACAGCGCGTTGATGCCGGCGATGAGGGTGATGCGCCCGCGCGCGGCCTCGGCGACGGTGCGCAGCACCAGCTCGCGCTCGGCGTCTTCCAGCGCGTAGAACTCGCCGGTCGTGCCGCAGGCCACGATGCCGGCCACGCCCGCTTCCACGAAGCGATCCACCAGCTGCCGCAGGGCGTCGGCGTTGACGCCGCCGTCCGCGCCGAACGGCGTCACGATGGGTACCAGGACTCCTTCGATATTCATAACTCTTCCTAATGCAAAAAAGGACCCGTATTAGCGGGAGAAAGCCGGGCCGCGCGGGCCCGTCAGCCAGATGGTTCAGAACCCCACGATGCGCTGCGGCAGCCAGGTCGCCAGGACCGGGAACAGCGCCACCAGGGCCAGCGTCAAGAACTGCACCAGGATGAAGGGGATCACCCCCCGGCATACCTGGCCGTACTTCATGTCGGGCGGGGCGATCGACAGCAGGTAGAAGATCGACGAGGCCATAGGCGGCGTCAGGTAGCTGGTCTGGATCACGATGATCACCAGCGTGCCGAACCAGATCGGGTCCACGCCCGCGGCCGTCAGCACCGGCAGGAACAGCGGCACGCAGATCAGCACGTTGGCGGTCCAGTCCAGCACGAAGCCCAGCAGGAACACGATGACCAGGAACAGCACCAGCGTGCCGTTCACGCCCAGGCCCAGGTCCGCGGTCAGGCCCTGGATCAGGCGCGAGCCGCCGTTGGCCGCGAAGATGCCGGTGAACATGATGCCGCCGGCCACGATCAGCAGGATCATGGCCGAGATCCGCACCGTGATCGCCAGTGACTCGCGCAGCATCGGGATGCTGAACTGGCCGTAGCAGATGCACAGGACCAGGGCGCCGATCGCGCCGACGGCGGCGGCCTCGGTCGGCGAGGCGATGCCGGCCATCAGCGAGCCCAGCACCGCGAAGATCAGCAGCATCGTGGGCACCAGCCCGCTCAGCGTGATGCGCAGCTTGTCGGCCAGCGGCAGGCGCATGTCCTCGGCGTCGGCGGGCGGGCCTTTCTTCGGATTGAGCACGCACACGCCGATGATGTACAGGATGAATAGGCCCACCATGATGAGGCCGGGAAACAGCATGGCCGCGAACAGTTCGCCCACCGAGATCTGGGCCAGCGAGGCGTACACCACGGCCACCACCGAGGGCGGAATCATGGTGCCCAGCGAGCCGCCGGCGCAGATCGTGCCGGCGATCAGCGAGTTGTCATAGCGAAAGCGCTGCATCGCCGGAATCGCCATCAGGCCCACCATGACCTCGACCGCGCCGACCACGCCGGCCGCGGCCGCGAAGGTCGCGCCCATGGCGATGGTGGCCACGGCCAGGCCGCCGGGCAGGCGTCCCAGCCACAGCTGCATGGTGCGGAACAGGCGCGCGGCGATCCCCGAGCGTTCCAGGATCGCGCCCATCAGCACGAACATCGGAATCGCCGACAGGACGTAGTTGGTGGCGGCGGAATACAGCCCGCCGTAGAGCTGGTTGAAAACGTTTCCGCCAAAGGCGAACCAGCCGCCGACGATGGCGGGAATGAACAGCGCGAGGGAAACCGGGATGCCCAGGAAAATCAGCAGGAACATCCCGGGGAACATCAGGGCGGCGACAGTCGGATTCATCAATGTTCCTTCGTGGCCGATGCGCGCTGGCCCGCGAAGGCGCGCAGTCCTTCGGCCGCGAGTTGCAGGGTCATCGCGATCAGGCCGATCGCGATCAGCAGATAGAAAGGCCACATCAACGGCGCCCAGGGGCTGACCGTCTCGACCTCCTGGCGCACCCAGGCGCGCCAGGAGTGCGACAGCGCGATCCAGGACAGCACGCCGAAAAACGGCGCCAGGATCAGCAGGTAGGCGACGCCCTGGACCGCGTCGTTGACGCGCGCCGGCAGGCGGTTGCGCAGCACGTCGATGCGGATGTGGCCGTCTTCGCGCAGCACATAGGCCATGCCCAGCAGGAACACCGCGCCGTTGCTCATGTAAGCGATGTCGAACGCCCACGCGGTGGGCGCGTCGAACACGTAGCGCGCGAAGACTTCGTAAACCATCGACAGGGTCAGCACCGCCGCCGCCAGGCTGGCCAGCAGGGACGCGAACCGGGATACGCCATTGGCGAACCGGGCCAGGACATCGAGCATGATCGCCTTCCTCACCGTGCGTCAGTTGCGGACCAGATAGCCGCTCTCGGCCTTCCAGCGCTCGTGATAGGCCTGGTAGTCGGCCAGCACCTCGGCCATCTCAGGCTTGCCGGCGGCCTTGCGGGCCTCGGCCGTCTTGCGCATCCAGTCGTTGCCGGCGTCGGACAGCTGCTTCACGAATTCGGGGGCCAGCGTGATGATCTCGTTGCGGCCGCTGCGGTATTTCGCCATGGCCTTCATGTCGGCGTCGTAGAAGTAGTCCAGGCTCTGCTGCGTGGTGAGTTCGGCGGCCGCCTCGATCAGCGGCTTGAGGTCGGCCGGCACCTTGTCCCAGGTTTCCTTCTTCACCACCACTTCCCACATGAAAGTGGGCTGGTGCACGCCCGGCACCACGATGTACTTGGCGGCCTGGTGAAAGCCCTCGGGCATGTTGGCCGACGGCGGCGCCCACTCCACGGCGTCCACGCCCTTGCGCTGCAGCAGCGTATAGGTCTCGCCCGGCGGCACCACGGTCGGTACCGCGCCGAAGTAGTCGCGCATCACTTCGGCCCAGGGGCCGGAGGTGCGGTACTTCAGGTTCTTCAGGTCCTCGGCGTTGCGGATGGGCTTGTTGGCGTGCGCCATGATCTCGGAGGAGCCGATGCCCACGATCATGGTCTTCAGGCCCTGGCCGGCGCGCAGCTTTTCCAGCCGCTGCTTGCCGCCGCCCTCGTACAGCCAGGCCTTGTAGGCGTCGGGGCCCATGCCGCCCGGAAAGCCCGAGAAGATGGCGTTTTCCGGATTCTGGTTGACCAGGTAGCTGGAGGTGGAATGGCCGGCCTCGACCACGCCGTCCTGCACCGCGTCGAACACTTTCAGCGCCGGCACGATCACGCCCGCGCCGAAGGGCTGGATCTCCACGCGCCCGCCGGTCAGGGTCTTGGCGTTGGCGGCGAAACGTTCCAGGAAATTCTTGTAGAAGGGCGAGCCTTCCGGAACCGAGGTCGGCACTCGCCAGGTGACGTCCGCCGCGGCGGCGGAACCGGCGGCGCATGCCGAAATGACGGCGGCGGCCAGGGCGCGGGTCAGTGTTTTCATGGTTTCCCCTTGTGGATGTGGAAATCGGAGCGGTGATTTGCGGCACAGTCTAATATCCATTAAATATATCAACAACATATTTAAGGGTAAGTCCTAGGCGGCTGGCGTCGCAGGCAGGCAGGGGAAGGGGGGAGGGGAAGGGCGCAATCAGGCTGGCGCCGAAATGACAAAAGCCCTGTAAGCAAGGGCTTACAGGGCTTTCCTGAATTCTTGGCGGAGCGGACGGGGCTCGAACCCGCGACCCCCGGCGTGACAGGCCGGTATTCTAACCAACTGAACTACCGCTCCGCAGCGGTGTGCTTGACGACTTTCATCGCTGCGGTGTCAAGGCAGCGGTACTGCAAAATAGGGCCAGCGAACTGGCGTCCCCTAGGGGATTCGAACCCCTGTACTCACCGTGAAAGGGTGATGTCCTAGGCCTCTAGACGAAGGGGACTTGGACTGCGTATCGCACGAACTGCTGCGATATTACTACCGTACTACTTACTGGTGGAGGTAAGCGGGATCGAACCGCTGACCTCTTGCATGCCATGCAAGCGCTCTCCCAGCTGAGCTATACCCCCCAGGTTACCTTGTTGCCACAGACTGCCGGCAACCAGGCCTTACACCCTAAAAAGCAAAAAGCCCCGAATACGGAGCTTTTGAAAGATCCCGTTCAAGGAGCTTTTGGCGGAGCGGACGGGACTCGAACCCGCGACCCCCGGCGTGACAGGCCGGTATTCTAACCAACTGAACTACCGCTCCGCAGCGGCTTACTCAAACTAGATCACTTCAACTGCATCTAGGTACTGCATTTACTACCAGCGAACTGGCGTCCCCTAGGGGATTCGAACCCCTGTACTCACCGTGAAAGGGTGATGTCCTAGGCCTCTAGACGAAGGGGACTTGGACTGCTTTCTTCGCTTTGGACTGGTGGAGGTAAGCGGGATCGAACCGCTGACCTCTTGCATGCCATGCAAGCGCTCTCCCAGCTGAGCTATACCCCCGTTTTCTAATCAATTCCGACTGGCTTTTAAGTGTTGCGTCTGCTTCACTTTTCTGCTCGTCACCGGTTTTGTTTAGTGCCGTTGGCGAAGAAACGAGATTATGCACGAACTAAATTTTGCGTGCAAGTCGGTTTGCGGCAAAAAACAAAAAAGTTGTGAAAAAGTGGGGGCGGCGGCGGACCGTCGAGTGACGGTTGCGTATTTGTTGGGCAGCCCGGGAAAGTCTTTTCCAAGCCAAGTCCAGGAAAATCAAGGGCTTGCGGGAATATCATCGCAATAGCGAAAATTTTGCCGTTTTGCCACACTTGGCCGACGGCATCGATCAGGACGGAACGCGATGAGCAGGACTTCTTTTCCCACGCGCCCGCTGGGCAGCACCGGCATGGCGATCACCCGCATCGGCCTGGGCGCCTGGGCCATCGGCGGCAACGGCTGGGCGGTGGGCTGGGGCCCGCAGGACGATGCCGATTCCATCGCCGCGATCCGCAGGGCCGTGGAGCGCGGCATCAACTGGATCGACACCGCGGCGGTGTACGGCCTGGGCCATTCCGAAGAAATCGTGCGCCGCGCGCTGGCGCAGATGCCGGCAGCGGAACGGCCGTACGTATTCACCAAGTGCGGCCTGACCTGGTCCGCCGAGCAGCCGCAGGCCATGCCGCGGCGCACCGGCGCGCCGGCCAGCATCCGGCGCGAACTGGAGGACTCGCTGCGCCGTCTGGGGGTGGAGCGCATCGACCTCTACCAGATGCACTGGCCGGCGGGCGACGGCACGCCGCTGGAGGCGTACTGGCAGGAGCTGCTGGACCTCAAGCGCGAGGGCAAGGTGCGGGCGGTGGGACTGTCGAACCACAATCTCGCGCAACTGCAGCACGCCGAGGCGCTGGGCCACGTGGACACGCTGCAGCCGCCGTTCTCGGCCATCCAGCGCGGCGCCGGCGGCGACCTGATTCCCTGGTGCGCGCGCAACGGCACCGGCGTCATCGTCTACAGCCCGATGCAGTCCGGCCTGCTGACCGGGCGCTTCAGCCTGGAGCGCGCCCGCGCGCTGCCGGCCGACGACTGGCGCGCGCGCAACGCGGAATTCGCCACGCCCAACATCGAGCGCAACCTGGCGCTGGCCGAGGCCTTCAAGCCGGTCGCCGAGCGCCACGGCGCGACCGTCGCCGCGGTGGCGGCGGGCTGGACGCTGGCCTGGCCGGGCGTGACCGGGGCCATCGTGGGCGCGCGCAGCGCGGCGCAGGTGGACGGGCTGCTGGGTGCCGCGGAGCTGGAACTGGACAGCGAGGACATGGACGCCATCGCCGAGGCGATCGAGCGCAGCGGCGCGGGCTTCGGCCCGCTGCGCCCGCCCGAAGAGAACGGCGCGCTGCCGGATTATCTGTTCGCCTGAGCGCGCGTACGTTTACGCGCGGCGGCTCTTGCGGCCGCTGCCCACGGCCGCGATCAGCGCCAGCCCGATCAGGGCCAGCGCGGTCTTGTCGCCGAAGCGGGCGTAGGGCGTCAGGCCCGTCATGCCCTGCACGGACACCGGCAGCACGCCGGCCTGCAGCGGCGCAAGCTGCGCCGCCACGCGGCCCTTGGCGTCGATGGCGGCGGTGATGCCGGTATTGGTCGAGGTCAGCATGGGCCGCGCCGTTTCGATGGTGCGCAGGCGGCCGATCTGCAGGTGCTGGCGCAGCGCCCAGGTGTCGCCGAACCAGCCCAGGTTGCTGACGTTCACCAGGATGGTGGCGCCCGGTTCGCCGTTGGGGCCGGGCTGCAGCGCGGGCAGCAGGTCGGGGCCGAACAGGTCTTCGTAGCAGATGTTGAACGCGATGTGCTGGCCGCCCACGGCGAACGGCGCCTGGCGCCGCGCGCCGCGGTCGAAGTCGCCCAGCGGAATGTTCAGCATGTCGACGAACCAGTGAAAGCCCGGCGGCACGTATTCGCCCCAGGGCACCAGATGGCGCTTGTCGTAGCGCATCGCGGTGGCGCCGGCCACCAGGTGCTCCACCGGCGTATTGCCGTCGAAGCCCATGACGCTGTTGGTGTAGCGGTCGCGCCCGTCCACGCGGTCGTGCAGCGGCACGCCCATGGCGATGACGGTATTGCGCTGCGCGGCCACGCCGCGCCAGGCGTCCCAGACGCGCGGATCGAGCTGGTCCTGGAAAACGGGCAGCACGGTCTCCGGCAGGATGACCAGCTGCGGATCGGGCACGCCGGGCGCCGGCGGCATGGCCGCCAGGTCCAGGTGGCGCGCCAGGCTTTGTTCCAGCAGCGCCGGGTCGAATTTCTGCGATTGCTCGATATTGCCCTGGACCAGCCGCACGTTGAGCGGCTCGCCCGCGGGCGCCGACCAGTCGATGCGCGACAGCGGCCAGCCGGCCGCGGCCAGCGCCAGCGCGATGCCGGCGGCCAGCGCGTGGCGCGAGCCCTGCCGCGATTTTTTCGAGGGCTGCCACAGGCTGGCGAGCGCGGCGGCGGCGAAGGCGGAAATGAACGCCATGCCGTGCACGCCCAGCAGCGGCGCCCAGCCGGCGATGGGGCCGTCGACCTGGGCGTAGCCGATGTTCAGCCACGGAAAGCCCGTCAGCAGCACGGCGCGCAGCCATTCGAACGCCGCCCACATCGCGGCCCAGGCCAGGGTCGCCGACAGGATGCGCGCGGGCGCGGCGTCCGGCGCCAGCGGCGCGTAGCGGCGCGCCAGCGCGCCGGCGGTGGCCGGAAACAGCGCCAGGAAAGCCGACAGCGCCAGCACCGCCGCCACCGACAGCGGCGCCGACAGGTCGCCGTAGCGGTGCAGGCTGATGAAGATCCAGTACAGCCCCAGCGCGTAAGTGCCGAAGCCGAACAGCCAGCCGCGGCCCCAGGCCTGGCGGGCCGAGGGCGCGTACAGCGTCACGCGCGCGGCGATGGCCAGCATCAGGATCTGGATGCCGGCCAGCGCCCAGTCGGGCAGGGGGCCGGGCGAGAAAGTCAGGGCGTGCACGGCGCCGGCCAATAGCAGGCCGGCGGCGCCGCGCAGGATGCGGCCGCGAGTGGGACTCGTCATGCGTCGGTAGAGGGCAGGGAGGCTGAGGGGGGAGCGTTGCGCTTGACGCGCAGCCAGATGGCGCGGCGCGCGTCGCCGCGCGCCACTTCCAGGCGCAGGCCGTCGAATTCGGCGGTGTCGCCGCGGCGCGGGATGCGGCCGAGCTGGCCGCCCATCCAGCCGCCGACGCTGTCGTACTCGTCGTCGGGCAGCTGGCAGCCGAACACTTCGTTGAAATGCGAGATATCGGTGGCGGCCAGGACGCGCCACTGGTTCTCGCCTTCCGGGAAGATGGAGTCTTCCTCGGTTTCGTCGAATTCGTCTTCGATGTCGCCGACGATCTGTTCCAGCACGTCTTCCATCGTGACCAGGCCGGAGATGCCGCCGTGCTCGTCGATGACGATGGCCTGGTGGTTGCGGCTGGCGCGGAACTCGTGCAGCAGCACGTTCAGGCGCTTGGATTCCGGAATGAACACGGCCGGGCGCACCAGCGTGCGCACTTCGATGCCGGGTTCCAGCATGCAGCGCAGCAGGTCCTTGGCCAGCAGGATGCCGATGATGTTGTCGCGGTCGCCTTCGTAGACGGGGAAGCGCGAGTGCGCGGTCTCGATGACCGAGGCGACCAGATGGGCGAGGGGCTGGGTGACGTCGAGCAGGTCCATGCGCGAGCGCGGGACCATGATGTCGCCGACGGTGCCTTCGGACACGGCCAGCGCGCCCTTGATCATTTTGTAGGACTCGGCATCGAGCAGTTCACGCTCGTGCGCGGCTTCCAGGACGGCCTTGATGCCTTCGCGGTCCTCGGGCTCGCGGCGCACGAGGGAAAGCAGGCGGTCTAGAAGGGATTTGGTGGCGGGTTTGGTAGAGCGAGCAGGCGTCGCTTCAGGAGCAGGGTAAGGGTCAGACATCGTCCGGGAGGACAGGTTGCGGAACGGCCAGCATAACCGAAACTGGCTTCCAATTTGTAACGCGGTGGTCCGAAATGCGCGGAACCCCCGCCATCTGCGCCTTGCTGCACGCCATTTTTCGGCAATTTCTCAGGGTTGTCCCGAGGGGCCGTTTTCAGGACTCAAGGTAGGGGTCGGCGATGCCCATGGCGGCCAGCGTGGCGGTTTCCAGCGCTTCCATGCGCTTGGCCTCGCGGGCCTTGATGTGGTCGTAGCCCAGCGCGTGCAGCACGCCGTGGACGGTCAGGTGGGCGGCGTGGTCCAGCAGCTGCTTGCGCTGTTCGCGGGCCTCGCGCACCAGCACCGGCACGCACATGACGATGTCGCCGCGGGCCACGCCCAGCGGGTCCACGCCGTACTCGAAGGTGAGCACGTTGGTGGCGTAGTCGCGCCCGCGGAAATCGCGGTTCAGGCGCCGGCCCTCGGCCGCGCCGACCAGGCGCAGGCTGAGCTCGGCGGCCGAGAATTCCACCAGGCCGTCGCCGGCCGCGCCGGCCAGCGCGCGTTCGGCCCAGCGGCGCAGGCGCCAGCGCGGCAGCCGGTCTTCCTGCACGCCGTACTGCACCGACAGCGACAGTCCGGGCTTCGCGGGATCACTGTGCACGGGTCACTCCTCGCTTTCCGCCGCGCGGTCGTAGGCGTCGACGATGCGCGCGACCAGCGGATGGCGCACCACGTCCCGGCTGGTGAAGCGGGTGGTGGCGATGCCCTGCACGTCGTGCAGCACCTTGACCGCGTGCGCCAGGCCGCTGTCCTGGCCGCGCGGCAGGTCCACCTGGGACGGATCGCCGGTGATGACGGCCTTGCTGCCGAAACCGATGCGGGTCAGGAACATCTTCATCTGTTCCGGCGTGGTGTTCTGCGCCTCGTCCAGGATGACGAAGGCGTGGTTCAGCGTGCGTCCGCGCATATAGGCCAGCGGCGCGATTTCGATGGTCTGCTTTTCGAACAGGCGCTGCACCTTCTCGAAGCCCATCAGGTCGTAGAGCGCGTCATACAGCGGCCGCAGGTACGGATCGACCTTCTGCGCCAGGTCGCCGGGCAGAAAGCCCAGGCGCTCGCCGGCCTCGACCGCCGGGCGCGTCAGCACCAGGCGCTGCACGGTGTCGCGCTCCATCGCGTCGATGGCGCAGGCCACCGCCAGCCAGGTCTTGCCGGTGCCGGCCGGGCCGACGCCGAAGGTGATGTCGTGCTTGAGGATGTTGTTGAGGTAGTCGCGCTGGCGCGGCGTGCGCGGACGCAGGTCGCTGCGCTTGGTGCGCAGCGCGATGCCGTCGCTTTCGTCGTCCAGCGGCGGCAGCGGGTCCAGCGCCTGGGCCTGCTCTTCCTTCAGCTGCGCTTCCTGGCGGCCGACGCCGATCTCGACCAGCCCCAGCTGGATGTCGTCGACCGACAGCGCGCGGTGCACGGCCTGTTCATGGAAGCGGCGCAGGACGCGGGCGGCCAGCTCGGCCAGTTCGCCTTCTATCGTGACGCGGCTGCCGCGGCGCGACAGCTTGACGTTCATGCCGTCGGCCAGCTGCCGCAGGTTTTCGTCCAGCGGGCCGCAGAGGTTGGCCAGATGGGTGTTGTCGCCGTCCAGGACGACGACGGCGGGCATGCTGCGACGGGCGCGGGAGCGGGGTGTGGTCATTCGGCCTCTGGGGAATCGCGGTCCACGTCGGCCACCCGCGCGCGCAGCGAATTGGTGTGCGCTTCGGTGATGATGACGTCGACCATTTGTCCGATGAGCCGCGCGGGAGCGGCGAAGTTGACGATGCGGTTGTTCTCGGTGCGGCCCATCAGTTCGTTGGGGTCGCGCCGCGACGGGCCCTCGACCAGCAGGCGCTGGCGGGTGCCGATCATGTTGCGGGCGATTTCGGCGGCCTGCTGGTTGATCAGCGCCTGCAGGCGCTGCAGGCGGCGCAGCTTGACGTCCTGCGGGGTGTCGTCGTGCAGGTCGGCCGCGGGCGTGCCCGGACGGCGCGAATACACGAACGAGAACGAGGTGTCGAAACCGACGTCCTCGATCAGCTTCATGGTCTTTTCGAAGTCTTCCTCGGTCTCGCCCGGGAAGCCGACGATGAAGTCCGAGGACAGCGTCAGGTTCGGACGGGCGGCGCGCAGGCGGCGCACCACGGACTTGAACTCCAGCGTGGTGTAGCCGCGCTTCATCGCGGCCAGCACGCGGTCGCTGCCGGCCTGCACCGGCAGGTGCAGGAACGACACCAGCTTGGGCAGGCGGGCGTAGGCGTCCACCATGCGCTGGGTCATTTCCTTGGGGTGCGAGGTGGTGTAGCGGATTCGTTCGATGCCGGGAATCTCGTGCACGTATTCCAGCAGCATGGCGAAGTCGGCGATTTCGCCGCTGTCGGCCATGCGCCCGCGGTAGGCGTTGACGTTCTGGCCCAGCAGCGTCACTTCCTTGACGCCCTGGTCGGCCAGGTCGGCCACCTCGACCAGCACGTCCTCGAAGGGACGCGAGACTTCCTCGCCGCGGGTGTAGGGCACCACACAGAAGCTGCAGTACTTGCTGCAGCCTTCCATGATGGACACGAAGGCCGTGGCGCCCTCGACGCGCGGCGGCGGCATGTTGTCGAACTTCTCGATCTCCGGGAAGCTGATGTCCACCTGCGAGCGGCCCTCGGCGCGGCGGCGCTGGATCAGCTCGGGCAGGCGGTGCAGCGTCTGCGGACCGAACACCACATCCACGTAGGGCGCGCGCTTGACGATGGCCTCGCCTTCCTGGCTGGCCACGCAGCCGCCCACGCCGATCACCAGATCCGGGTTGATCTTCTTCAGGTGCTGCACGCGGCCCAGGTCGGAGAACACTTTCTCCTGCGCCTTTTCGCGCACCGAACAGGTGTTGAACAGGATGACGTCGGCTTCTTCCGGGTCGTCGGTCAGCTCCAGCCCCTGGTCGCCGCGCAGCACGTCGGCCATCTTGTCGGAGTCGTACTCGTTCATCTGGCACCCGAAAGTGCGGATGTACAGCTTGCGGGGGGAGCCGCTGCCTGCGGTCATGGGCGCGTCGGCCGCGCCGTCGTGCGCGGCGTTCGCGCGCTTGATGGAGATTTCTTGCATGGTGGTCGCCGTGACGGGTGTAGATCCCGGGGGCAGAAAGAGGGGAAACGCGGAATTTTAACCCTTGCGTGAAATTTGTTTCTTGGAATGCGGCGCAAGGGCCGTTACGATAGCGTGCCCGCCGCCATTCAGGCGGTTGTAACCAATCTCATTCCCCCCGATAGCGGTGCCGATGACCCCCAATCCCCCGATTCCTCCGGTATCCGTCGCCGGGGCCGAAAGCGCCGCCGGCGCGCCCGCGACTGGCAGCTGGCGTAATCCGTTTTCGCCGCTGACCTGGGTGCTGCTGGGCTGCGCGCTGGCGCTGGCCGCCGGCGCCAGCGCCCTGTGGATAGACCTGCCCCTGGCCGTGTGGATCAAGCAGTCGGTGACCGAGAACGTGAACGAATCGTTCGAATGGGTGGGCGAACTGGGCGAAAGCGGCCGCTACATCGGCGTGGCGCTGGCGTTCTACGTGATCGGCCTGATCGGCCTGGCGCGCGGCTGGCGCAATCCCATGCGCATGAGCTATGCCAGCATGGCCCGCGGCAGCCTGCTGATGCTCTCCACCATGGCGGTGGGCGGGCTGGTGGTGCTGGTGCTCAAGCGTTCGGTGGCGCGCGCGCGCCCCGAGCTCTATTTCGAGCAAGGCGTCTACGGGCTGGGCGAATCGTTCTCGCGCTCGCAGCTGTTCAACTCCTTCCCGTCCAGCCACACCTACGCGGCGTTCGCCGTGGCCGTGGTGCTGGGCATCCTGGCGCCGCGCTGGCGCTGGGTCTTCCTGCTGCTGGCCGCGCTGGTGGCCGTCAGCCGGCTGGTCAACCTGGACCACTATCTGTCCGACGTCATGACCGCCGCCGGCATCGCGGTGCTGGTGGGCCACATGCTGGCGCCGCGTGTGCTGGACGGGCGCTACCAATGGCCGCTGCGCGCGCCGTGGCGCTGGTGGCGCAAGAGCCCCGGCCCGCAAGCCTGAGGCCCGGGCGCCCCGGCTCAGGCGAAGTTCACCACCACGCGCCGGTTGCTGCGGCTTTTCTTTTCGATCTTGGTCACGGCCACGGCGCCGATTTCGGCCGTATTGGCCACGTGCGTGCCGCCGCAGGGCTGGCGGTCCACGCCCGGAATCTCGACGATGCGGATGCTGGCGGTGCCGGCCGGCGGCGCCGCGCCCACGGTGCGCACCAGGTCCGGCTCGGCCGCCAGCTGTTCCGGCGTGATGGTGTCGACGCTGACGCCGATGGCGGCGCCGACCAGCGCGTTCAGGCGCTCGGTCAGGTCGGCCTTGTCCAGCGTGGACTCGGGCAGGTCGAAATCGATGCGCGCCGAATCGGGCGAGATATTGCAGCCGGTCACCGGCGCCGGCACCAGCGATCCCAGCAAGTGCAGACAGGTATGCAGGCGCATGAGCCGGTGGCGCCGCGGCCAGTCTATGGCCACCGTCACCCGCTCGCCCACCTGGGGCAGCGCGTCGCCTTGCGGCACGTGCAGGATGCGCTGGCGGTCGTCCGCGTACAGCGTATCGGCCAGCGCCAGCACGCGGCCGTCGGCCAGGGTCAGCGTGCCGCTGTCGCCGGCCTGTCCGCCGCTGCGCGCATAGCAGACGGTCTCGTCGAGTTCGATGCCTTCGGGACCGACCGCGACCACGGTGGCCTCGCACCGGTCCAGGTAGGGGTCTTCGTCGAATCGCTTGCGCGGGGCGGGCATGGATGGATCTCCTCCGGATAGGGTGTCAAAGGGATGCGCAAGAGGCGCTCAGGACAGGGTCCGCAGGCCTTGCGCCGTTGCGATCTGCGCGCTGAGGCGGGGCGGGCCGTCGGCCTGTTCCAGTTCGATGAGGTGGTCCGCGCCCATCCAGGCCAGGCCCTGGCGCAGCAGCCCGGCCTGCGGATGGCTGCCGCTCAGCCGCAGCAGCGCCAGGTCCTGGCGCGGCAGGCTCACGCCGGGGTAGTCCGGCACGTCCCATTGGATCAGCGTGGGCAGCAGGCCGTCGCCCGCGGCAACGCCGGCCTCGCGCCAGGCCGGCAGGCTGCCGTCGTCCGGCACCGTCAGCCGCCAGCGCAGCGCGCCGCGCGTCATGGCGATGGCGGGGGCGAGGCGGTCGGGGTGCTCGGCCTGCATGCGGCTCAGGTCCAGCGGCGCCTCGACCCGGGCGGCCCAGTGGGCCAGGTATGGGCCCTGGGCCAGCCGGGCGCGCACGGCGTCCTGGTCCAGCCCGAACCAGCGCGGCCGCGCCGGCGGCTCGGCCCGCGGGTCGATGGCGATGACTTCCAGGTAGATGCCCTCGGCCATGCCCAGGACCCGGTTGTGGGTGCCCATGCGCGGATGGGCGCCGCCGCCGGCCGGCGAGATGCCGAGACGCTCGGCGACGTAGCGCGTGCCGCTGTCGAGGTCCGCGGCGGCGATGACGAGGTGATCGATGGCGAGTTTCATGATGGGCTATGGTAGCCCAGCATCGCGCCTCAGCCGATTTCGCGCCGCGTCAGGATACGGTCTATCAGTCCCCACTCCAGCGCTTCCTCCGCGCTCATGTAGCGGTCGCGGTCCAGGGTGCGCTCGACCTCTTCGTAGCTGCGCCCGCAGTGCTGCGCGTAGACGCGGATCACGCGGTCCTTGGTGCGCTGCATTTCCTCGGCGTGGATCAGCACGTCCGAGGCCTGGCCCTGGAAGCCGCCCAGCGGCTGGTGCACGTGCAGGCTGGAATTGGCCAGCGCGCAGCGCTCGCCGGGCTGGCCGGCCATGAGCAGGAACGAGCCCATGGAACGGGCGGTGCCCATGCACAGCGTATGCACCGGGGCGGTGATGTACTGCATGGTGTCGTACATGGCCAGGCCGCTGGTGATGACGCCGCCGGGCGAGTTGATGTACAGGTGGATCGGCTTGGTGGGGTTCTCGGATTCCAGGAACAGCAGCTGGGCGCAGACCAGCGCGGCCACCGAGTCGTTGACCTCGCCGTTCAGGAAAATGATGCGCTCGCGCAGCATCCGGGAATAGATGTCGAAGGCCCGTTCGCCGCGGCCCGACTGCTCGACCACCATCGGCACGTATTGCATGACGCCCTGCATGGACTGTCTCCTGTGTTGCGTGGGTTTTCGTTTTCAGGCCGCGCACATGAACGGCGCGGCGTCGTTCGCGGCGATGCGTCCGCGGACGTCCTCCAGCGCATGGATGATCCGCAGCACGGTGCGTCCGTCGCCGGTCGGCTGCAGCTGGAAGGTCACCAGGCTTTCGAGAAAGGGCGGCTCGTTCTCGCGCAGGCGCAAGCGCAGTTCCTCGGCGGGCGTCGCATCGACCGGCTCGGGGCTGGCCAGCGCCTGGCCGGGCAGCCACTGCTCGCGGAATTCGGGGATGCTGATGGCGCGCCAGACCTTCTCGGGCGGCGCGTCCAGCTCGTACTCGAGCACGATGTCCTGGGACGGGTCTTCGGGAGCGGTCGGATTCATTGGTCCATGTCCTTGAGCAGGGCCTTCAGGGCGTCGACGCGGGCCGGCCAGTAGGCGCGGTACTTCGCCAGCCATCCGGCGATGAGCGCCAGGCCGTCGGGGTCGACCTGGTAGTTGACGTAGCGGCCCTGCCGGCTTTCCCGCACCAGCCGGGCCTTGCGCAGCACGGCAAGATGCTGCGACATGGCGGGCTGGCTGATGTCCATGCCCGCGCGCAGCGCGCTGGCGTTCATGCCGCCCGCGGCCAGCTTCTCGAATATCGCGCGCCGCGTCGGATCGGCCAGGGCCTTGAAGATGTCGTTCTCGATCATGTCTATACATTAGCGGATACTTATGTATTGAGCAAGCGGTCTTTCAGGGCAGGGAAATCAGAAACGGCGCTGACGGGCTGTGGCCCAATCGCGCCGCCAAGGTTTCGTTGCGCGCATGGCACCGCGCCACCAGTCCGGCCAGGACATCCATGGATTCAACGCGGTGTACCTGCGCCAGGTGCTGGAACCGTCGAATTTCTTCGACCGTGCAGCTGCGGCGCGCCGCCAGCAGCAGTCCGTAGACTTGCAACAGCCGTAGATTCTCCGGGTGTATCAAGCCCAGCAGCTTTTCGACCACATCGAGCTTTTCATGCAGATGCAGAAGTGCGTCCGCCTCGGTATGGACTCCATATCGTTTCCAGGCTGGTTCGTGGTGGAAGAGCCGATTGCGGAACTCGCGGACCGTGGCTACCAGATCGTGAGCCTGAGCCAGCGTGGCGCCGGCGCGGCGTACTGGCCAAGGGCCACGAAACACGGCTGACAAATGCTTGGGCCAGATCAGCCCACGCCCCATGAATTCCGCATCGAGCAGGTAGCCCCACGTCGAGAATTCCGCCTTCGCCAGAACGTCGGCGTGGCGGGGAGTGATCCGCCCACGCACATGATGGCGGCCGCGCATTTCATTGATGGTCTTGCGGGTGGCTTTGACAAAATTTTCATGCACCGCCTGCACCGCACGAGGCGGCGGCGCGTCCGCCTTGTAGCTACGATATTTCAGCTTCGAGGCCGACCACCAGAAGGCGCCCATGTCCGCGACCAGTGCCTGGTCGATGGCGTTACGCAGGGCGATCTCCACTGAGCTGACCAGCGGATACAAGGCGCTGCATACATGGACATTCCAGAGGTAGGCGCCGATCAGCTCCACGTCATTGGAAGGCCGGAAGACGCGGGCGTAGCTGGCGATGCGTTCATTGCTGATCAGCGCGTCGATCAGTACGGGACGGTATTGCAGGGTGTGAGGCATGGCCGGGCGGTCTCCAGTGTGCTCCAGCCTGTCCTGGATCAGGCTTGACCCGGACGGACAGGCGCGCGTACGATCCAGTACAGGTTGGTGATGGCTTCCAATGGGTGCGCAAGGCGCCTACGACCCATCATGTAAGACCTGATTTCACCCCGGCCTTGAGCCGGGGATTTCATTTCCAGGGACGGAAATGTCACGCGGCGCGCAATAAAAAACCCGCCACGCGGGCGGGTCGTCGGTTGGGGAAGGAACGCGGCGCGCTCAGGCGGCTTCCTCGCCTTCCTTCTTGACCGGCTTGACCAGGTCTTCGCGCTTGACGCCCATCCACATGGCCAGCGCGGCGGCGACGAACACCGACGAGTAGATGCCGAACCAGATGCCGATGGTCAGGGCCATGGCGAAGTAGTGCAGGCTGGGGCCGCCGAAGAACAGCATGGCCAGCACCATCATCTGGGTCGAGCCGTGGGTGATGATGGTGCGCGAGATGGTCTGCGTGATGGCGCTGTTGATGACCTCGTGCACGTCGGCCTTGCGGTACTTGCGGAAGTTCTCGCGGATACGGTCCATGATGACCACGGATTCGTTCACGGAGTAGCCCAGCACCGCCAGCACGCCCGCCAGCACCGACAGCGAGAATTCCCACTGGAAGAAGGCGAAGAAGCCCAGGATGATGACCACGTCGTGCAGGTTGGCGATCACGCCGGCGACGGCGAACTTCCATTCGAAGCGAAAGCCCAGGTACACCATGATGCCGATGACCACGACCAGCAGCGCCATCAGGCCGTTGTGCAGCAGCTCCTGGCCGACCTGCGGGCCGACGAATTCCACCCGCCGCAGTTCGACGCCGGAATCGGCGGCCTTGAGCGCGGCCATGACGGTTTCGCTCTGGGTCGCCGAGGTCTGGCCTTCCTGCAGGGGCAGGCGGATCATGACGTCGCGCGAGGTGCCGAAGTTCTGCACCTGGAAGTCGGTGTAGCCCAGCTTGGAGACCACGCCGCGCACGTTCTCCAGCTGCGCGGTCTGGGCGTAGCTGACTTCCATGACCGTGCCGCCGGTGAATTCGATCGACAGGTGGAAGCCGCGGGTGGCGATGAAGAAGACCGCCGCCACGAAGGTGACGAGGCTGATGATGTTCAGCACCAGCGCGTGGCGCATGAACGGGATGGTGCGGTGAATCCGGAAAAATTCCATTTTTAGCCCTGGCTATTCGGTGGCGGGCGGCATGGCCGCCCGCAAGCATGTTCAGTTGGTCTTCGGCTTCCAGACTTCGCCGATGGAGATGGACGCGAGCTTCTTCTTGCGGCCGTACCAGAGGTTGGCCAGCGCGCGCACGCCCACGACCGACGAGAACATCGAGGTCAGGATGCCCAGGCAATGGACCACCGCGAAACCGCGGATCGGGCCGGAACCGAACGCCAACAGCGCCAGGCCGACGATCAGCGTGGTCAGGTTGGAGTCGAGAATGGTGCCCCATGCGCGCTCGAAACCGTGGTGGATGGCCTGCTGCGGCGAGGCGCCGCCGCGCAGTTCTTCCCGGATGCGCTCGTTGATGAGCACGTTCGAGTCGATGGCCATGCCCAGCGTCAGCGCGATGGCCGCGATGCCCGGCAGGGTCAGGGTGGCCTGCAGCATGGACAGCAGCGCCAGCAGCAGCAGCACGTTCAGCGTCAGGCCGATGGTCGAGAACACCCCGAACAGGTGGTAGTACAGGATGATGAACACGGCGATGGCCAGGAAGCCGTACAGCGTCGAGTGGAAACCCTTGGCGATGTTGTCGGCGCCCAGGCTCGGGCCGATGGTGCGTTCCTCGATGATGGACATGGGCGCGGCCAGCGCGCCGGCGCGCAGCAGCAGCGCGGTGTCGGCGGCCTCTTCGGAGGTCATGCTGCCGGAGATCTGGACCTGGCCGCCGGCGATTTCGCTGCGGATGACCGGGGCCGTGACCACTTCGCCCTTGCCGTTCTCGAACAGCAGGATGGCCATGCGCTTGCCGACGTTGTCGCGGGTCACGTCGCGGAAGATGCGCGCGCCCTTGGAGTCCAGCGTCAGGTGCACGGCGGCCTGCTGGGTCTGCGAATCGCGGCCGGGCTGGGCGTCCTGCAGGTTTTCGCCGGTCAGGATGACCTGGCGGCGCACCAGGATGGGACGGCCGTCGCGGTCGTTGTAGCGTTCCAGGCCGAAGGGCACGGTGCCGCCCAGCAGGGCGGCCTGCGCGGCCGGGGTGTCGTCGACCATGCGGATTTCCAGCGTGGCGGTGCGGCCCAGCAGTTCCTTGGCCTTGGCCACGTCCTGCACGCCGGGCAACTGGACCACGATGCGGTCGCCGCCTTGCTGCTGGATGACCGGCTCGGCCACGCCCAGTTCGTTGATGCGGTTGTGCAGGGTGTTGATGTTCTGCTTGAGCGCGGAGTCCTGCACGCGGGTGACGGCGGCCGGATTCAGGGCGCCCATCAGCAGGGGCTTGCCGTTTTCCTCGCGCTCGGTGAATTCCAGGTCGGGCAGGCGGCTGCGCAGCGTGGAGATGGCGCGGTCGCGGTCATCGTTGTTGGCGAAGGTGGCGGCGATGCCCAGGCCGGAGCGTTCGACGCCGGCCACGTTGACCTTCTGGTCGCGCAGCACCGAGCGCACGTCGGCGGCCAGCGAGTCGTAGCGGGCGGTCAGCGCGCCCTGCATGTCGACCTGCAGCAGGAAGTGCACGCCGCCGCGCAGGTCCAGGCCCAGGTACATGGGCTTGGGCGCGAACCAGCCCAGCGAGCGCATCCAGGCCGGCGAGGCCGGCAGCAGGTTCAGCGCGACCGTGTAGTGGGGATCGTCGGCGACGGTGTTGAGGGAACGGTCGAGCAGGTCGCGGGCCTGCAGCTGCAGGTCGGTGGACGCGAAGCGGGCGCGCACGGTGCCCAGCGTGCCGTTCTGTTCGTAGTAGACCCCTTCGTTAGGGATCTTGGCGTCGGTCAGCACCTGTTCGACCCGGCTCAGCATGGCGTTGTCCACCTTCACGGTGGCCTTGGCGCTGGAGACCTGGACGGCGGGCGACTCGCCGTAGAAATTGGGAAGCGTGTACAGCAGGCCGATGAGGACCGCGATCAGGACCGTAATGTACTTCCAGAGAGGATAGCGGTTCATTGCCGGCTACTTCATGAGAGAGTGATAGAAGGGCCGCCCGGGCGGCGGGCGCGGCGGGCGGCGGGGACCATCGGGCGCAGGAGCCCGGCGGGCCCCTGTGGGACGCTTACAGGGCCTTGATGGTTCCCTTGGGCAGCACGGTCGAGACCGAGGACTTCTGCATGATGACTTCGACCGGCTTGTCGGCCAGTTCCGAGACTTCCACGGTGACGTAGCTGTCGTTGACCTTGGTGACCTTGCCGAGCAGGCCGCCGGCGGTGACGACTTCGTCGCCCTTGGCCAGGGCGGCGAGCAGGTTGCGGTGTTCCTTTTGGCGCTTCATCTGGGGACGGATCATCAGGAAGTAGAGGATCACGAACATCAGGATGATGGGCAGCATGCCCATCAGCGCATTGCCTTCGGGAGCGGCGGCCTGGGCCACGACGAGGCTGGCGGTATCGATAACGGACATTGAATTCTCCTGCGTTTAGTATGTTTGGAGGGTCATGTTTGTATTTTTCTGCACCCATCCCCGCGCGAGCCATGGATAGGGCAAGCCGACTATTGTATATAGGGGCCGGCGGCCTGTTCAAATTCTAATCCACCCCCCGCGCGCGGTCGGCGGCGAAGCGGGCGCGCCAGGCCTCGAAGCGGCCCTCGGCGATGGCCTCGCGCATCTCCTGCATGATGATCAGGTAGAAATGCAGGTTGTGCAGGGTGTTCAGGCGCGCGCCGGTGATTTCGTTGGCGCGCTGCAGGTGGTGCAGATAGGCGCGCGAGAAATTCGCGCAGGTGTGGCAGCCGCAGCTCGGGTCCAGCGGGCGGGTGTCGTCGCGGTACTTGGCGTTGCGGATCTTGACGTCGCCGTAGCGGGTGAACAGCCAGCCGTTGCGGGCGTTGCGGGTGGGCATGACGCAGTCGAACATGTCCACGCCGCGGGCCACGCCCTCGACCAGGTCTTCCGGCGTGCCCACGCCCATCAGGTAGCGCGGCGCGTGCTGCGGCAGCCGGGGCGTGACGTGCGCCAGGATGCGCATCATGTCTTCCTTGGGCTCGCCCACCGACAGGCCGCCGATGGCGTAGCCGTGAAAGCCGATATCCTGCAGCCCGGCCAGCGATTCGTCGCGCAGCGACTCGTACATGCCGCCCTGGACGATGCCGAACAGGGCGTTGGGGTTGCCCAGGCGGTCGAATTCGTCGCGCGAGCGGCGCGCCCAGCGCAGCGACATGCGCATCGAGCGGGCGGCTTCCTCGACGGTGGCGGGGCGGCCGTCGATTTCATAGGGCGTGCATTCGTCGAACACCATCACGATGTCCGAGTTCAGCGAACGCTGGATGCGCATGGACTCTTCGGGCGTCAGGAACAGGCGCGCGCCGTCGATGGGGGAGGCGAACTTGACGCCTTCCTCGGTGATTTTGCGCATGCCCTGCAGGCTGAACACCTGGAAGCCGCCCGAGTCGGTCAGGATGGGCTTGTCCCATTGCATGAAGCCGTGCAGGCCGCCGTGCTTTTCCATGATCTGCGTGCCGGGACGCAGCCACAGGTGGAAGGTGTTGCCCAGCACGATCTGGGAGCCGATCTCTTTCAGTTCGTGCGGCAGCATGGCCTTGACGCTGCCATAGGTGCCCACGGGCATGAAGATGGGCGTCTCGACCACGCCGTGGTTCAGCGTGATGCGGCCGCGGCGGGCGCCGCCGTCGGTGGCGAGCAGTTCGAAGTTCAGTCCGGTCATGGGGCAGGGGATTCGATGAACATGGCGTCGCCGTAGCTGAAGAAGCGGTAGCGCTCGGCGACGGCGTGGGCGTAGGCGCGGCGTATCGGTTCGACGCCGGCCAGCGCCGACACCAGCATCAGCAGGGTCGACTGGGGCAGGTGGAAGTTGGTGACCAGCGCGTCGATGACACGGTACTGGTATCCGGGCGTGATGAACAGGCGGGTGTCGCCCTGGGCGGGCGCCAGCGGCAGGCCGGGGGCGGCGCGGCCCTCGGTCTGGGCGGCGGCCGATTCCAGCGCGCGCACGCTGGTGGTGCCCACGGCGATGACGCGGCCGCCGCGGCCGCGGGCCGCGGCGATGGCGTCGACCGTGGCCTGCGGCACGGTGTACCACTCGGCATGCATGACGTGGTCGGCCAGGTTGTCGACCCGCACGGGCTGGAAGGTGCCCGCGCCCACGTGCAGCGTGACGAAGGCGCGCGCCACGCCCAGCGCCTGCAGGCGGTCCAGGGTGGGCTGGTCGAAATGCAGGCCGGCGGTGGGCGCGGCCACCGCGCCCGGTTCGCGCGCATAGACCGTCTGGTAGCGTTCGTCGTCGCCGGCGTCGGCCTGGTGCGTGATGTAGGGCGGCAGCGGCGTCGCGCCGTGGGCGTCCAGCAGTTCCAGCACCGGGCCGGGGAAGCGGATGTCGAACAGTTCGCCGTCCCGGCCCAGCACGGTGGCGTCGAAGGCCTCGGCCAGGCGCAGCACCATGCCGGCGCCGGGCGACTTGCTGGCGCGCACATGGGCCAGCACGCGGTCGGGCTCGGTGATGCGCTCGACCAGCACCTCGACCTTGCCGCCGGTGATCTTGTGGCCGGTCAGGCGCGCCTTGATGACGCGGGTGTCGTTGAAGACCAGCAGGTCGTCGGGGCGCAGCAGCGCGGCCAGGTCGGCGAACTGCCGGTCGTGCAGCTGGCCGGCGCGATCCAGGTGCAGCAGGCGGCTGCCGGTGCGCTCGGCGGCGGGCGTCTGGGCGATGAGCTCAGGCGGCAGGTCGTAATCGAAATCGGAAACGGTAAGGGACTGGGTCACGCGGGTATCCGCCCGGACAGGACGGCAGAAAAGGGCGGCCGTTGATGGCACGGACGGGCCGGGCAAGCCCGGCGCAACCCGGTATTGTAAAGCGGCCGCCGCGCGCGGGTTTTGTTCAGGGGGACGGATTCCAGCCCAGACGGCGCGAGCAGTCGGCCGCCGCCGCGACCAGGGCCCGCACCGGCAGGCCCTGCGGCGCCAGGTCGAAGCCGCCGTGCAGCCCCAGGCCGGTGATGGCGCCCGCCAGCCGGCCCTGGGCGTCCATGACCGGCACGGCGGCCGAATCGATGCCATGCAGCAGGTTGCCGCTGACGCTGGCGTAGCCGCGCTCGCGCGTGGCCTGCCATTGCCGGCGCAGCAGGGCGGCGGGGTCGGCCGGCGGTTCGGGCGCGTCCAGGGCGCGGGCGGCGTCGGCGTGCTGGGCCAGCAGCGCGTCCCATTCGGACAGCGCGCGCGGCAGGACCAGGGTTTCAGGCAGCCAGGCGGCGTAGACGCGGCCCGTGGCGCTGTTGAGCAGCGGCAGCACCGAACCCACCCGCACGTTGACGGTCACCGGCAGCCGCGCGTCGCGCCACTGCACGATGGTCGGGCCGTGCTGGCCCCACACCGAAATGAACACCGTCTGGCCGATGGCCGCGCTCAGGCCGTCCAGGCAGCCGGCCGCCAGCTTCACGAAATCCACTTCGGCCAGCGCCGCCAGGCCCGTATGCAGCGCCTGCGGGCCCAGCCGGTAGCGGGCGCTGGCGGGGTCCTGCTCGACGTAGCCGCGCCGCTCCAGCGAGACCAGATAACGGTGCACCTTGGCGCGCGGCATGTCCAGGCTGCGGCCCAGCTCCGACACCGACAGCGCACCGCCCAGCTCGGCCAGCCGGGTCAGCACGTCCAGCGCGATTTCGGCGGACTGGATGCCGGTACTGCTGTTTGTTGACATGGGGTCGTCGCTTATTAGAATACGTGTATCACTAAAAAATACATCAGCCGCAAGCGGCGGACAATCGCGGAGACAAGCCAGCCATGAAGATGTCCATCTTCTCGGTCCAGGACCACTATCCGTCCCAGCCGCGCACGCTGGGCCAGCTCTACAGCCAGGTGCTGGAGCAGGCGCGGCGCGCCGAACAGCTGGGCTACGACACCTTCTGGGTGGCCGAGCACCATTTCCACGAATACGGCGCGGTGCCCAACCCCGCCGTGTTCCTGGCGGCGCTGTCGCAGCAGACCAGCCGGCTGCGGCTGGGCACCGCCATCTCCATCCTGACCTTCCACAACCCGCTGACGGTGGCGGAAAACTATGCCCTGGTGGACCAGCTGTCGCAAGGGCGGCTGGCGCTGGGCGTGGGCTCGGGCTACCTGAAGCATGAGTTCGACGGCTACGGCATCGACCCCGCGACCAAGCGCGAGCGCTTCGACGAGAACCTGATGCTGGTCGAGCGGCTGCTGCACGGCGAACGCGTGACCCACGAGGGCAGGTTCAACACCCTGCACGAGGTGCGCCTGAACGTGCAGCCGGTGCAGGACCCGGTGCCGCTGTACGTGGCCATCCTGCGGCGCGAGGCCGCCTACCACGTGGGCCGCCAGGGCCGGCGCATGCTGTTCGTGCCCTACGCGGCGGTGGACGATTTCGAGGAAATCGGCCAGATGATGCAGGACTACCGCCGCGGGCTGGCCGAGGCCGGCATCGGGGACGCCGCCGGCATGGCGGCGGTCGCGCTGCATACGCACGTGGCCGCCACCGACGAGGAGGCGCGCCGGCGCGCCGCGCGCGCCTTCGACCTGTACGTGGATACCCGGCTGTACGCCCGCAAGCAGGTCTACGACGACATCATCGCCAGCGGCCTGTCGCTGTTCGGCTCCCCGGCCACCGTGGCCGCCAAGCTGGCGCGGCTGGCCGACATGGGCCTGGACCACGTGCTCGGCCTGCACAACTTCGGGCTGATGCCGCAGGACCTGGTGCTGGACTCCATGCAGCGCCTGATGGAGCAGGCCATGCCGCTTGCGGGCGTGCGCGCCGCCTGACCGCCGTTTCACGCCGTAGCGGATCGGCGCCATGCATAACCAGACATCCGCCCACCGACGTACGTCCACCACTGGAGACCGCGCATGATTCCCCGCCATACCCTGACCGCCGCCGCGCTGGCGGCCCTGCTGGCCCTAGGCGCGTCGCCCGCGCTGGCCCAGGTGAAGATAGGTGCCACCCTGTCGACCACCGGCCCGCAGGCTTCGCTGGGCATTCCCGAACGCAACACCATCAGCCTGCTGCCCGCCGAGATCGGCGGCGTCAAGGTCGAGTACGTGGTGCTGGACGACGCCTCCGACACCACCCGCGCGGTCAGCAATTCGCACAAGCTGATCTCGGAGAACAAGGTGGACCTGATCGTCGGGTCCAGCACCACGCCCAACACGATGGCCATGCTGGACACGGTGGCCAGCGGCGCCACGCCGGTGATCACGCTGGCCTCGTCGGCGCGCCTGATCGAGCCGGTCGACGACAAGCGGCGCTGGGTGTTCAAGACCCCGCACTCCGATTCGCTGATGGCCGAGGGCATCGCGCGCCACGCGGCCGCCAACGGCGTGAAGAAGCTGGCCTTCATCGGCTTCAACAATGCGCTGGGCGAGACCTTCTGGGTGGAGGTCGAGAAGGCGGCCAAGAAGCATGGCATCGAAGTGGTGGGCAAGGAGAGCTTCGCGCCCACCGACACTTCGGCCGTGGCCCAGACGCTCAAGCTGGTCGGCGCGGCGCCGGACGCGGTGGTGGTGGGGGCCTCGGGCACGCCCGCCGCCATGCCGGCCCGGGCGCTGCGCGAGCGCGGCTACCAGGGCAGGATCTACTTCAACCACGGCGTGGCCAACAACGATTTCCTGCGCGTCTGCGGCGCCGCCTGCGACGGCGCCTGGGTGCCGGTCGGCCCGGTGATGGTGGCGGACCTGCTGCCCGACGACAACCCGGTCAAGGCCACGGCCAGCGCCTTCGCCCGGAAATACGAGGCCGCCAACGGCGCGGGCAGCGTCTCGCTGTTCGCCGCCTATGCCTGGGACGTCGGCCTGCTGTTGCAGCAGGCGATTCCGGTGGCGCTGAAGCAGGCCAAGCCCGGCACGGCCGAATTCCGGGCGGCGCTGCGCGACGCGCTGGAGAACGTCAGGAACCTGCCCACCGCGACCGGCGTGGTCACGATGAGCCCGACCGACCATAACGGCCTGGACGAACGCGCGCTGGTGATGGCGACCATCGCCGCCGGCAAATGGAAGCTTGAAAAGAAGTAGCGGCCGTCGCGCCGCGCCCGCAAGCCCTGCCGATTTTGTATGCTCTCGTTTTTGCTGGATGAGCAACCGGACGGGCGTGGCATGACGGGACTAGGGTACAAGCGTAGGGGCGGGCTGAAGCGGTGGCTGGCGGGAGGGCTGCTGGCCCTCGCCGCGGGCGCCGCCTGCGCCCAGGTTCCCGGCCTGCCGGCCGACGTGGTCCGCGCCTGGAAAGCCACCAAGCTGCCCGACAGTTCCCTGTCGCTGGTGGTCCAGGAAGTGAACGGTCCGCGCCTGGCGGCCCTGAACGCCAAGGAAGCGCGCAATCCGGCCTCGGTCATGAAGCTGGTGACGACCTGGGCCGCGCTGTCCGAGCTGGGGCCGAACTACGTCTGGCGCACCGAATTCATGACGGCGCCCGGCGCGCGGCCCGACGCCAAGGGCGCGCTGGCCGGCCCCCTGTACCTGAAGGCCGGCGGCGATCCGCAGTTCCTGCTGCAGGACCTGTGGGTGCTGCTGCGCGAGCTGCGCCTGAAGGGCGTCAAGCAGATCAACGACCTGGTCATAGACCGCAGCATCTTCGGCCAGGTCGCGACCGACCCCGGCGCTTTCGACGGCGCTCCGGACCGCGCCTACAACGCCAGCCCGGACGCCCTGATGGTGGGCTTCGGCGCGCTGCGCCTGCTGTTCACGCCTGATCCGGTGGCCAACAAGTGGGTGCCGCTGATCGATCCGCCGCTGCCGGGCCTGAAGATCGAGGGCCGCGTCGAATGGAGCGACGTGCGCTGCCCCGGCCCGCCGGTGGTGACCACCGATCCGGTGATCACCCAGCAGGGCGTGACCATCCGCGTCAACGGCAAGGTGGCCGGCTCCTGCGGCGAATTCAGCCTGTACCGGCTGGCGCTGTCGCAGCCGGACTACGCCACCGAAGTGTTCCGCATGCTGTGGAAGGAGCTGGGCGGCACGTTCAAGGGCCAGGTGCGCGCCGGTGTGGTGCCGCCCGACGCGGTGGTGCTGGCCTCGCACGATTCGCCCACGCTGTCCGAGGCGATCCGCCAGATCAACAAGCGCAGCAATAACGTCATGGCCCGCACCCTGCTGCTGACGCTGGGCGCCGAGCGCGGCCGGCGGCCGGCCACCGTGCCCAGCAGCGAGGCCGTGGCCAAGGACCTGCTGGCCAGGCAGGGCCTGGACATGCCGGAACTCGTCATCGACAACGGCGCCGGCCTGTCGCGCGAGGCCCGGGTCTCGGCCGACAGCCTGGCCTCGATGCTGACCCTGGCCTGGAGTTCTCCCCTGATGCCGGAGTACATTTCGTCTTTCGCGATCGCCGGGGTGGACGGCACCGTGCGCCGCCGCCTCAAGGGCAACGGCGCCCAGGGCATGGCCCACCTCAAGACCGGGTCGCTGCGCGACGTGCGCGCGATCGCCGGCTACGTGCTGGGCGCCAGCGGCAAGCGCTACGTGGTGGTCAGCATCGTCAACCACGAGCAGGCCGGCGCCGTGCGTGCCTTCGACGACGCGCTGATCGCCTGGCTCGCCGAACAATAGCGAACGGTGCCCCGGGGCCTGTACAGAGAAAAAGGAACTTCGCACCGGCCCCAAACCCGATTACGATCCCCGGAAGCGGCTCGACGCGGGCGGCGCGCAGCGCCGCGCTGCCGCGGTTGCGTCCGGGGCGACCAACCCCTTGATCAATATTCTGGAGTGTTACGCACATGCCCGTGCACGAAATCCGCCATCCGCTGATCCGCCACAAGCTCGGGATCATGCGCCGCGCCGACCTCAGCACCAAGAGCTTCCGCGAGTTGTCCCAGGAAGTCGGCGCGCTGCTGACCTATGAGGCGTCCAAGGACCTGCCGCTGGCCCCGGCCACCGTCGAGGGCTGGTGCGGCCCGGTCGAGGTGGAGAAGATCGCCGGCAAGAAAGTGACCGTGGTGCCGATCCTGCGCGCGGGCATCGGCATGCTGGACGGCGTGCTCAGCCTGATTCCGGGCGCCAAGGTCAGCGTGGTGGGCGTGGCCCGCAACGAAGAGACGCTGGAGGCCCACACCTATCTGGAGCGCCTGGTCGGCGAACTGGACCAGCGCCTGGCGCTGATCGTCGACCCGATGCTGGCCACCGGCGGCTCGATGGTGGCCGCGATCGACCTCCTCAAGCGCGCCGGCTGTAAGGAAATCCGCGCCCTGGTGCTGGTGGCCGCCCCGGTCGGCATCGACACCGTGCTGGCCAAGCACCCCGACGTGCACATCTACACCGCGTCCATCGACGACGGCCTGAACGAAAACGGCTACATCATGCCGGGCCTGGGCGACGCCGGCGACCGGATCTTCGGCACCACGCAGAAGACGGAATAGGCGGGCGGGGTGATGGGTGCCGCGCGTTGGACGGCGGGGTTTTTACGCGAACCGTCTCGCGCTTTACCCATCCTACGATGGTTGCGGAATGCCCGGCATGCCCGGGATGGCCGCAACGCGCGGGATGACCCAATGCGCGCGATCACGCATCGGGTAGGATGGGTAAAGCGCGAACCGGTTCGCGCAAGCAATCAACCGTCGAACGCGCGACACCCATCAGGCGGCGCCAGCCGCCAATCCCCCCTTCAAGCCGCCATCCTCTCCAGATTCCCCTCGACATACTCCCCGAACCACCGCAGCCGCGGCGCCAGCCCCGCGACCTCGCCCACCAGCAGCAGGGCAGGCGAACGTATCGCGTGTTCGGCGGCCAGGGCCGGCAGCCGTTGCAGCGTGCCCGACAGCACCCGCTGCCCGGGCCGGCTGCCGTTTTCGATCAGCGCGAACGGCGTGTCCGGCGCGCGGCCGTGGCGCAGCAGGCGCTGCGTCAGCAGGTCCAGCTGGCCCACGCCCATATAGAACGCCACGGTCTGCCTTTCCTGCGCCAGCGCGGCCCAGTCCAGGTTGTCCTCGTCCTCGCGGCAGTGCGCGGTGACCAGGCGCACCGACTGGGCATGGTCGCGGTGCGTCAGCGGGATGCCGGCGTAGGCCGCACAGGCCAGCGCGGCGGTAATGCCCGGCACCACCTCGTAGCGCACGCCGTGCGCGCGCAGGTATTCCAGTTCCTCGCCGCCGCGGCCGAAGATGAAGGCGTCGCCGCCCTTGAGCCGCACCACGCGCCGCCCGGCGCGCGCGTGCTCGACCAGCAGCGCGTGGATGCGCGCCTGCGTGGCGTGGTGGTCTTCGCCCGGCTGCTTGCCGACCGCCACGCGTTCGGCGTCGCGTCGCGCCAGCGACATGACCTCGTCGCTGACCAGGCGGTCGTACAGGATGACGTCGGCCTCGTTCAGCGCGCGCAAGGCCTTCAGCGTCAGCAGCCCGGGGTCGCCGGGGCCGGCGCCGACCAGCGCCACGCTGCCGGCGGCCGGCGCGATCGGGGCCGCCAGCGCCGCGGTCAGCGCCGCCTCGGCCTGCACCGGCTGTTGCTGGCGCAGCAGGCCGGCCACCGGGCCGTCCAGCAGCCAGTCATAGAAGCGGCGGCGCGCGCCCAGGTCCGGATGGCTGGCGCGGATGGGCTTGCGGTAGCGGGCTGCCAGCGCGGCCAGCTGGCCCAGCGTGTGGTCGAACAGGGATTCGATGCGTTCGCGCAGCCGCCGGGCCAGCACCGGCGCCACGCCCGAGGACGAAATCGCCACGATCAGCGGCGAACGGTCGACGATGGACGGCACCTGGAACGACGACAGTTCCGGGTCGTCCACCACGTTGCAGAACAGGCGCCGCTCGCCGGCGGCCTGCGACACCGCGGCGTTGGCCTCGCGGTCGTCGGTGGCGGCGACCGTCAGCCAGGCGTCGTCCAGCCAGGCCGGGTCGAAGCGGCCGGCGAGATGGCGGATGCGGCCTTCGGCCGCCAGCGCCGCCAGGGCCGGGGTCAGTTCCGGCGCGCCCACGACCACGTCGGCCGAGGCCTCCAGCAGCGCCAGCGTCTTGCGCTCGGCCACCGCGCCGCCGCCCACCACGACGACCCGCCTGTCTTTCAGATCGGCAAAAATCGGGAAAAGCTTCATGAATGCCCGCCTCGGGCGAACCCGGGTAAATGTCTTTCGATCATAGGGACGGGGTTTCATCCCCACAACTTTTGATTTCTTCATTCCATATAGCCATAACTTATTAGCTCGCCGCGCCTAGGCGCGATTGAGCCACTGGCTCATCTCCACGATTTCGCGGGCGGCCTCGCCCAGCCGTTTCTGGTTCTGCATGGCGTACTCGCGCAGCAGGCGGTGGGCCTGGTCTTCCGGGACCGCGCGGGCCTTCATCAGAATGCCCTTGGCCTTTTCCACCACCTGGCGCTCGGCCAGGCGCTCGCGCGTCTCGCGCAGCTCGTCGCGGCGCGACTTTTCCATGGCGAAGCGTTCGATGGCCACGGTCAGCAAGGGCTCGATGCGCGCCGCTGGCACCTCGCCCACCACATAGGCCGCGACGCCGGCGCGCAGGGCCGCGCGTATGGTTGCGCGGTCGCCGTCGCCGGTGAACATCACCACCGGGCGGTCGCTGTGCTCGCTGGCCACGCAGACGTCCTCTAGCGTGTCGCGGCCGGGCGCATCGCTGTCGATCAGCACCACGTCCGGCGCCGCGCGGGCGATGCGGGCGGCGAGATCCATGCCGGTCGCCGCTTCCGCCACCACGCGCACGCCCGCCGCGGCCAGCACCTGCCGCAGCGACGCCGCGCGTCCTTCGCCATCGTTGAGCAGCATGACCTTGAGCATGACGCTTCCTCCTGATGGAGACGGTCATGCAAGTTCCATGCCATCGCGTCCCGCCCTGGGCGCGCCCGGCGAGGGGGCGGCGTCCGCACAGGAATGGTGCGGCGCCGCATCGGACTGCGCACCAAGTCGGTTCGCGCCGCGGCGTCCGGCGGCGCGCGCCCTGCGCGGCAGGGTCTTTTCGCGATTGGCACGGTCTTTGCTTGAGTGAAAACGGGCGGCCAACGGCGGCTGCCCACGCAAAGCGCCGCGATCCGCGGCAAGGGACAACGACGTTCCGCATCGCCACCGGCCTGGTCGCCGTGGCGCGCGGGACGTTTTTTTTCGCCAGGAGCCACGCATGAAGCCAACCATCGCCAGCCATTCCACCGACACCGCGGCCCGCGCAGACGCCGGCGCCGACCTGGGGCGCCGCAAGTGGCTGGGCGGCACGGCGCGCGCGGTCGCCGGCGCCGGCCTGCTGTCGCTGGTCGATCCGCTGGTGCGCGCCGGCGCCTGGGCCGCCGGCACCGACGCGCCCGAGAAAACCGAGGTGAAGATCGGCTTCATCCCGCTGACCGACTGCGCGTCGGTGGTGATGGCCTCGGTGCTGGGCATCGACAAGAAATACGGCGTCACCATCCAGCCGTCGAAGGAAGCCTCCTGGGCGGCGGTGCGCGACAAGCTCATGAACGGCGAGCTGGACATGGCGCACGTGCTCTACGGCCTGGTCTACGGAGTGCACGTGGGCATAGGCGGGCCGCGCAAGGACATGGCGGTGCTGATGGGCCTGAGCCAGAACGGCCAGGCGATCACGCTGTCGAACAAGCTGCTGGAGGCAGGCGCGCGCGACGGCGAATCGCTGGCCCGGCTGATGGCTTCCGAGAAGCGCACCTACTCCTACGCGCACACCTTTCCCACCGGCACGCACGCCATGTGGCTGTACTACTGGCTGGCGGCCTACGGCGTCGATCCGATGAAGGACGCCAGGGTCATCACGGTGCCGCCGCCGCAGATGGTCGCGAACATGCGCGTGGGCAATATGGACGGCTACTGCGTGGGCGAACCCTGGGGCGCGCGCGCCATCCAGGACCGCATCGGCTTCACCGCGGTCACCTCGCAGGCCATCTGGCCCGAGCACCCCGAGAAGGTGCTGGGCGCCAGCGCGGACTTCGTCGCGCGCCATCCGAATACGGCGCGCGCGGTCACCGCCGCCATACTCGAAGCCGGCAAATGGATAGACGCCTCGCCCGCCAACCGCCAGAAGACCGCCGAGACCATCGCCGCCAAGTCCTACGTCAACACCGACGCCGCGACCATCGTGGACCGCATGCAGGGCCGTTACGACGACGGCGCGGGCAAGCGCTGGACCGACGATCACGCCATGCGCTTCTACGCCGACGGTTCGGCCAATTTCCCCTACCTGAGCGACGGCATGTGGTTCCTGACCCAGCACAAGCGCTGGGGGCTGCTGAAGGAACATCCCGATTACCTGGCGGTGGCCCGCCAGGTCAACCGCATCGATATCTACAAGCAGGCCGCGCAGGCCGCCGGCGCGGCGCTGCCGGCCGGCGAGATGCGCAGCTCCAGGCTCATCGACGGCGTGGCCTGGGATGGCAGCAACCCCGCGGCCTACGCCGACGGGTTCAAGGTCCGCGCCTGAGCGCCGATACGAAAAAAGGAGTGGCCATGTCCACCTTGACGAATGTGTCCGGCGGCGGCGAAGCCGCCATCCTGTGGCGCGTGCGCCTGGAGTCCGCGCTGCGCGCCATCGTGGGGCCGGCGGCCGGCTTCGCGCTGTTCGTGCTGCTGTGGCAGGCGGTGGCGATGCGCATACCGGAAATCCCCACGCCGGGCGCCACCTGGCATTCGGCCGTGCAGCTGTTCGCCGATCCGTTCTACGACAACGGGCCCAATGACCGCGGCATCGGCTGGAACGTGCTGGCCTCGCTGCAGCGCGTGGCCATCGGCTTCGGGCTGGCCGCGCTGGTCGGCATACCCGCCGGCTTCGTCATCGGCCGCTACGCGGCGGTGCGCGCGATGTTCTCGCCCATCGTCAGCCTGCTGCGCCCGGTCTCGCCGCTGGCCTGGCTGCCGCTGGGGCTGCTGCTCTTCAAGGCGGCCGACCCGGCCGCCATCTGGGCGATCTTCATCTGTTCGATCTGGCCCATGATCGTCAACACCGCGGCCGGCGTGGCGCGGGTGCCGCAGGACTACCTGAACGTGGCGCGGGTCCTGAACCTGTCCGAATGGAAGGTCATCACCAAGGTGCTGCTGCCGGCCGTGCTGCCGCACGTGCTGACCGGCGTGCGGCTGTCCATCGGCACCGCCTGGCTGGTGATCGTGGCCGCCGAAATGCTGACCGGCGGCACCGGCATCGGCTTCTGGCTGTGGGACGAATGGAACAACCTGAAGGTCGACCACATCGTCATCGCGATCTTCGTGATCGGCATCGTCGGGCTGCTGCTGGAGACCATGCTGATCGCGCTGGCGCGCCGCTACACCTACACCGAGGAATGAGGCCATGAAGAAATTCGTACGCATCGAAGGCGTCGGGCAGACGTTCAACACCGGCCGCGGCCCGTTCGTGGCGCTGCGCGACATCGACCTTACCGTGGCGCAGGGCGAATTCATCACCCTGATCGGCCATTCCGGCTGCGGCAAGTCGACCCTGCTGAACCTGATCGCGGGCCTGACGCGCCCGACCCGCGGCGTGCTGCTGTGTGCGGAACGCGAGATCGCCGGTCCCGGGCCGGACCGCGCCGTGGTGTTCCAGAACCATTCGCTGCTGCCTTGGCTGAACTGCTTCCAGAACGTGTATCTGGCGGTGGAGCGGGTGTACGGCGGCGTCGAGAAACGCCCGCAGCTGGCGCAGCGCACGCGGGCCGCGCTGGACCTGGTGGGGCTGCTGCCCGCGCAGAACAAGCTGCCGCGCGAAATCTCCGGCGGCATGAAGCAGCGCGTGGGCATCGCGCGGGCGCTGGCGATCGAGCCGCGCGTGCTGCTGATGGACGAACCCTTCGGCGCGCTGGACGCGCTGACCCGCGCGCACCTGCAGGACGAGCTGCTGAAGATCGTGGCCCAGACGCGCACCACCACCATCATGGTCACGCACGACGTGGACGAGGCGGTGCTGCTGTCGGACCGCATCGTGATGCTGACCAACGGCCCCGCCGCGACCATCGGCGACATCCTGCCCGTGCCCCTGGCGCGGCCGCGCGACCGGGTCGGGCTGGCCAACGACGCCGTCTATCTGCAATGCCGCGCCGCCGTGGTGGACTTCCTGCACCGGCGCTACGGCAATCCGGAGCGCGCGCCGGCCGCCGCGCAGGCGGACGCGGCCGCTGCCCCGGTCGCGCTGGAGGAGGCCGGCGCCGCGCGCGCCGCGGCCTAGCGGCATCATGGGAGCGAAACAGAAACTGGTGGTGGTGGGCAACGGCATGGCGGGCATACGCACGCTCGAAGAACTGCTGAAGCTGGCGCCCGACCTGTACGACATCACGGTGTACGGCGCCGAGCCCTACACCAACTACAACCGCATCCTGCTCTCGCCCGTGCTGGCCGGCGAACAAAGCCTGCAGGACATCGTGCTGAACGACGAGGACTGGTACGCGCGCCACGGCATCCGCCTGCTGATGGGGCGCAAGGTGGTGGAGGTGGACCGCGCGCGCCGCCGGGTGCTGGACGACGAGGGCGGCTGCGCGCCCTACGACCGGCTGCTGCTGGCCACCGGCTCGACGCCTTACATGCCGCCGGTGCCGGGCAAGGATCTCCGGGGCGTGGTCGCCTTTCGCGGGATCGGCGACGTGAACGAGATGATCGACGCTTCCGCGCGCTACCGGCACGCGGTCGTGGTCGGCGGCGGACTGCTGGGCCTGGAGGCCGCGAACGGCCTGGCCGCGCGCGGCATGGATGTGTCGGTGGTGCACCTGGGCGCGTCGCTGCTGGACCGGCAGCTGGACGGCGCGGCCGCGGCGCTGCTGCGCGCCAGCCTGGAGGCTCGCGGGTTGAAATTCCTGCTGCGGCGCCAGACCCAGGCCATCCTGGGCGGCGCGGACGGGCGCGTGCGCGCGCTGCGTTTCGCCGACGGCGAGGAGATCCCGGCGGACCTGGTCGTGATGGCGGCCGGCGTCAGGCCGAACACCGAGCTGGCCGAGCGCTGCGGCCTGTACGTGAACCGCGGCGTGGTGGTCAGCGACACCTTGCAGACCTACGATCCGCGCGTCTACGCGGTGGGCGAATGCGCCAACCATCGGGGCACGGCCTACGGGCTGGTGGCGCCGCTGTTCGAGCAGGCCCGGGTGGCGGCCAATCATCTGGCGCTGCACGGCATCGGCCGTTACCAGGGCAGCGTCGCGTCGGCCAAACTCAAGGTCAGCGGCATCGAGCTGTTCTCCGCCGGCGAATTCGCCGGCGGCGGGCAGACCGAAGCCATCACGCTGGCCGACTCGCTGGACGGCGTCTACAAGAAGCTGGTCATCCGCGGCGACAGGCTGGTGGGCGTCTGCCTGTACGGCGACACCGCCGACGGCGCCTGGTACTTGCGGCTGATCCGGGAAGGGCGGGGCATAGGCGCGCTGCGCGACCGGCTCATGGGCGGCGAAAGCGCGGCGGGCGGGTAGCGCATGGACACGATCATGATCCGGCCCGCCGCGGCCGATGGCGTCGCCGAAGTGCCGTCGGTGTGCTGCTATTGCGGCACCGGCTGCGGCGTGCGCGTGCAGGTGCGGGACGGCGCCGTGGTGGGCGTGCGGGGCGACGACGCGCATCCCGCCAACCGCGGCAGGCTGTGCAGCAAGGGACTGGCGCTGGCCGACACGGTGCGGCGCGACGGCGCGCGCGTGCTGTCGGCGCAATGGCGCGCGGCCCGCGGCCAGCCGCTGGCCGACATCGCATTGGACCAGGCCCTGGACATCGCGGCCGGGCGGCTGGCCGACTGCGTCGCGCGCCACGGTCCCGACTCGGTGGGCTTTTATCTGTCGGGCCAGCTGCTGACCGAGGACTATGCGGTCTTCAACAAGCTGGCGCGGGCGCTGGTCGGCACCAACAATATCGACACCAATTCGCGCCTGTGCATGTCGAGCGCGGTGTCGGGCTACAAGCGCACCCTGGGCGCCGACGCGCCGCCGGCCTGCTATGAAGACCTGGAGCTGGCGGACACGGTGCTGATCGCCGGCTCCAACATGGCCTACGCCCACCCGGTGCTGTTCCGGCGGCTGGAGGCGGCGCGCGCGCGCCGTCCCGGCATGAAGCTGATCGTGGCCGATCCGCGGCGCACCGATACCGCGGCCTGCGCCGACCTGCACCTGCAGCTGGCGCCCGGCACCGACGTGGCGCTGTTCCACGCCATGCTGCACGTCATGGTGAACGAGGACCTGATCGACCGCGGCTACATCCGCCGCCACACCGAGGGCTTCGAGGCGCTGCGGGAGCGGGTGCGATCCTGCACGCCGGCGGCCGCGCAGGAGATCTGCGGCGTGCCGGCGGCCGACATCGCGCAGGCGGCGCGCTGGTTCGGCCAGGCCGGGGCGGCGCTGTCGCTCTACACCATGGGCCTGAACCAGTCGACCAGCGGCACCGACAAGAATGCCGCGCTGATCCATCTGCACCTGGCCACCGGCCAGATCGGCAGGCCGGGAGCCGGACCGTTTTCGCTGACCGGCCAGCCCAACGCCATGGGCGGGCGCGAGGCCGGCGGCATGGCGACGCTGCTGCCGGGGCACCGCGATCCGGCCTCGGCCGGGGACCGCCGCGAGACGGCCGCGCTGTGGGGCGTGGACGCCTTGCCGCAGGCGCCGGGCGCAACCGCGCTGGAGATGTTCGACGCCGCGCTGGACGGACGCATCAAGCTGCTGTGGATCGCGGCCACCAATCCCGCGCAGTCGCTGCCGGACCAGGCCCGCGTGCGCGCGGCGCTGGAGCGCGCGGAATTCGTGATCGTGCAGGAAGCGTACGCGGGCACCGAGACCCTGGCTTATGCCGACCTGGTGCTGCCGGCGGCCACCTGGCCGGAGAAGTCCGGCACGGTGACCAATTCGGAGCGGCGCATCAGCCGGGTGCGCGCGGCCGTCCCGCCGCCCGGAGACGCCCGGCCCGACTGGCGGCTGGCGCAGGCCGTCGCGCAGCGCCTGGCCGCCAGGCGGGCGCCGGGCAAGGCGGCGCTGTTCGGCTACCGCGACGAGGCCGAGGTCTTCGCCGAGCACGCCCGCATGACGGCCGGCCGAGACCTGGACTACAGCGCGCTGGACTACGCCGCGCTGGAAGCCGGCGGGCCGCAGCAATGGCCGTACCGGCAGGGGCGGGGCGCGGCGCGCCTGTATGGCGACGGCGTGTACGCCACGCCCGGCGGGCGGGCCCGCTTCATCGACCTGGCGTATCGGCCCACGGCCGAAGCCGCCAGCCCGGCGTTTCCGCTGCAGCTGACCACCGGGCGGCTGCGCGACCACTGGCACACGATGGCGCGCACCTCGCTGGCGCGCGCGCTGACGCGGCACGTCGAGGAACCCTGGGTGTCGCTGCATCCCGAGGACATGCGGCGCCTGGGCCTGGAGCCCGGCGCGCTGGCCAGGCTGACGTCGCGCCGGGGCAGCGTGGTCGCGCCGGCGCAGCCGGACGAGGGCTTGAGGCCGGGCTGCGCGTTCCTGCCGATGCACTGGGGCAGCGCGTTCATGGCGGGCCTGGGCGTGAACGCGCTGACCAATCCGGCGGCCGATCCGCTGTCGCGCCAGCCCGAACTCAAGCACTGCGCCGTGTCGGCCGAACCCGCCGGCCTGCCATGGCAGGCGGCGGCGTGGCTGCAGGGCGACGCCGCCGCGCTGCGGCTGCGCCTGGCGCCGTGGCTGCGCCGATTCGACTACGCCGTGGCGCTGCCGGCGGGCGCGGGCGGCGTGCGCCTGCGGCTGGCCGCGCCCGCCGCGCCGCCGTCCGCCATGCTGGACGCCCTGGCGGACGCGCTGGATCTGCGCCGGCCCGACGTGGCCTTCGACGATCCGGCGCGCGGCCTGATGCGGCGGGTCAGGGTGGAGCAGGGCGCCCTGCGCGGCTTTCTGCTGACCGGCGATCTGCGGGCCCAGGAAGCGCTGCTGTCATGGGCCGCCGGCGGCGAGGCGCCGCGCGGCGTGGCGGCGCTGCTGACCGGCCGCATCGCCGGCGCGGCGCGCTCGCGCACCGTGTGCGTGTGCAATGGCGTAAGCGTAGCGGCCATCCAGGCCGGCATCGGGCAGGGCTGCGACCTGGCCGCGCTGAAATCCGGACTGGGCTGCGGCACGGGCTGCGGTTCGTGCGTGCCCGAGATCCTGGCCATGATGGCCCGCGCCGCGCCGCCGCCGACACGTTCCGACATACGCCCCGGGACGAACCCGGTGTAGTATCGAGCCACCCCTACGCCGCAGGTCCGGCGGACGGTTTTTTACGGATTCATGGAGTGGCTTGTGACGATGCGGAAAATGGCATCCTTTGTTTTCGCGGCGGGCGCGCTGGCGGCGGCGCAGGCGACGCAGGCCGGCGTGTGCGACGCGCAGTTCATGCACGACGGCGGCGCGGTGCAGCTGACCGGCACGGGCAACCTGGCGCTGGGCGCCGACCTCAATTTCGCCGAAGTCTCCAAGACCAACGGCGACAACTGCCGCGCGCGGGTGCGCGGCGTGGCCACGTTCAGCTACGCCGGCCTGCCGCCGGGCAAGTCCAGGCTCGATTACCTGATGACCGTCAAGAGCGGGCAGGCCACCTTCGTGCGCTACGCCACCGCCGGCGAAGCGCCGCGGCCGTCCGAGGGCCAGTTCGACCTGCGCATGCTGGGCCTGTTCGCCTACGACGGCCAGCTCAGCCCGGGCCAGAAGCTGCCCGGCTCCTCGTTTCGCCTGAAGATCGGCAAGGAGGCGCCGGTGGGCGGCCAGCCCACCACCACGGTGCGCATCGGCGAAAAAACAGTGGGCAAAAAGACGGCCCTGGACACCGCCCTGGGCAAGCAGTCCTGCCATCCGATCACCTACAGCCGCGACACCACCCCCACCATGGCCACCTTCCAGGGCCTCACCCTGCCCATTCCCGGCATGAACACCACCGTGACGGACTGGTACTGTCCGGCCGTCAATCTGGTAATGAAACAGGACATCGACCAGGGCGGCGTGAAGTCGGCCGTTGAGATTACGCAGATCAAGTAGCACACCGTAGCAAGCGCGCCGCGCCGCGGCGATGGCGGCTGGTATTATGTTTGCGTCATGGACACACAACAGGAGCTCAAGAAAATGGCCACGAGAAAATCCGAAGACGTCGCAAAAGAAAAACTCATCGACAGTGTCAAGTCCAGCCTCAACGACGCCGAAAGCCTGCTGCGCGAAGCCGCCAGCAGCACGGGCGACAAGGCCAACGAACTGCGCGACCGCGCGCTGACTTCGCTCAAGCGCACGCGCGAGGCCCTGTACGAGGCCCAGGACGCCGTGCTCGAACGGGGCCGCAAGGCTGCCCGCGCGACCGACGACTACGTGCATGACAATCCCTGGCAAGCCATCGGCATCGCAGGCGTGACTGGCCTGCTGCTCGGCTTGCTGATCAGCCGCCGCTGACGGGGCCGGGCATCCGGGCGGGCGACGCCAGCCGTCTGCCGCCCGGCGTCCATCACGCCATGGGTCTGCGTAAATCTGTATTTGGCGTCGCGTCCAGCCTGGTCGGGCTGCTGCGCACGCGCCTGGAACTCCTGGCCCTGGAGGCCTCGGACGAAAAGGCGCGCTTGCTCAAGCTGCTGGGCATGGCGTTTGCTGCCTTGCTCTTCCTGACGCTGGCGGTGCTGGTCTTTACCGTCACGGTGGCGGTGGCCTTCTGGCCCACCGAAGACCGTTATCTGGCCCTGGGCCTGCTGGCGGCCTTCTACGGCATCGTCGGCGTGGTGCTGCTGCTGATGGTCCGGCACGGGCTGGTTTACGGCGCGCCGCCGTTCTCCGCCACGCTCGAAGAGCTGGGGCGCGACGCGGAGCTGCTCGACCGCATCCGCGACGCGCAGGACGAAGACGAAGCGCCGCAGGCGCCCCGCCGCGAGGAGGCCTGAGCGATGGCGAAAAGATCTCCTTCCGTCGACCGCGCCGTGCGCATCGAACTGCTGCGCGCCCGCGCCGCGATCGAGCGCGAATCGCTGGCGCAAAGCATCGCGTCCGCGGGCCGCAGGCTGGAGCCGTCCGCGCTTCTGCGCGGCCTGCTGCCCAGCCTGGCCTCCAGCAGCGCATCGCGCTGGGCGCTGCAGGCGATCAGCCTGGCGCGCCGCTATCCTCTCGTCAGTTCCTCGCTCTCGGCCATGGTCATGCGCGGGGGCAAGCGTTCCAGGCTCTTGAAGATCGCCGGCGGCGCGTTCGTCGGCTGGCAGCTGTTCAAGGCCTGGCGCGGCGCCCGCCAGGACGGCGGGCGCGACGGCGAACCGCGCTGAGCCGGGCGGCCCGGCCTACAGGCCGAGCTGGCCCCACAGCGCATCCACGCGCTGCTTGACGTCGGCGTCCATCGTGATGGGCGTGCCCCATTCGCGCTGGGTTTCGCCCGGCCATTTATTGGTGGCGTCCATGCCCATCTTGCCGCCCAGGCCGGACACCGGCGAGGCGAAATCCAGATAGTCGATGGGCGTGTTCTCCACCAGCAGGGTGTCGCGCACCGGGTCCATGCGCGTGGTCATCGCCCACACCACTTCCTTCCAGTCGCGCGGGTTGATGTCCTCGTCCACCACGACGATGAACTTGGTGTACATGAACTGCCGCAGAATGCTCCACAGGCCGAACATCACGCGCTTGGCGTGGCCGGCATACTGCTTGCGGATGGACACCACCGCCAGGCGGTAGCTGCAGCCCTCGGGCGGCAGGTAGAAGTCCACGATCTCCGGCAGCTGGCGGCGCAGCAGCGGCACGAACACCTCGTTGAGCGCCACGCCCAGCACGGCGGGCTCGTCCGGCGGCTTGCCGGTATAGGTGGAGTGGTAGATGGGATTGCGCCGCATCGTGATCCGCTCCACCGTGAAGACGGGGAACCAGTCCTGCTCGTTGTAGTAGCCGGTGTGGTCGCCGTAGGGGCCTTCCAGCGCCATCTCGTAGTCGGTGTTGGCCGGCGGATTGACGCCCTCGGGCACCCGGGGCGCGACGGCGCGCGGGTCCGACGAGGGCAGCAGGTGGCCTTCCAGCACGATCTCGGCCCAGGCCGGCACCGACAGGTTGCTGCCCAGCGCCTGCGCCGTTTCGGTGCGCGAGCCGCGCAGCAGGCCGGCGAACTGGTATTCGGACAGGCTGTCCGGCACCGGCGTGACCGCGCCCAGCGTGGTGGCGGGGTCCGCGCCCAGGGCGACGGCGACCGGGAAGGGCGTGCCGGGATGGGCCAGGGCGTGGTCGCGGAAATCCAGCGCGCCGCCGCGATGCGACAGCCAGCGCATGATCAGCTTGTTGGGGCCGAGCAGCTGCTGGCGGTAGATGCCCAGGTTCTGGCGGCGCGCGTTCGGGCCGCGCGTGATCACCAGGCCCCAGGTCAGCAGCGGCGCCACGTCGCCCGGCCAGCAGGTCTGGATCGGCAGGCGGGTCAGGTCCACGTCCTTGCCTTCCCAGACGATCTCCTGGCAGGCGGGGCTCTTGACGTTCTTGGGGCTCATGTCCCATAGCGCCGATTTCAGCATCGACACCTTGGCCAGCGCGTCGCGCAGACCGCGGGGCGCTTCGGGCTCGCGCAGCGATGCCAGCAGCTCGCCGATGTCGCGCAGCGCGCTGACGTCGTCGGCGCCCATGCCGCGGGCCACGCGGGCCGGCGTGCCGAACAGGTTGGTCAGCACCGGCATCTGCGCCGGACGGCCGTCGTGCATGG
The DNA here is from genome assembly GCF_056711425.1 of Achromobacter sp. SX5. Lineage (NCBI taxonomy): Bacteria > Pseudomonadati > Pseudomonadota > Betaproteobacteria > Burkholderiales > Alcaligenaceae > Achromobacter > Achromobacter sp. SX5. Next base: position 1,278,184 of record NZ_CM160041.1, read on the forward strand.
CGTTTTCGAACAGCAGGGCGGGGCCTTCGGCCCGCAGCACGCGGTCGGAAATCTCGGTCATTTCCAGCCGGGTGGACACCGGCGGGGCGATGCGTTTGAGCTCGCCCATGCGTTCGAGTTGAGCGAGGAAGTCTCTAAGGTCGCGGTATTTCACTACAGATCCCGGCGATTTGGTTACATTTTGGAGAGAAAGAGAGGTTAACATTGACTCCCTCTTTTTTACGCAGGAGGTTATATGCCCGATGCGTCAGTGGCCTCGCTCTTCAGGAGCATGGCCCAAGGAGTGCACCAATATCTTGCCGAATCGCTGCGCATCTGCTCCGTCTACCTGGGCATCGCGGTGATCGTGACGGTAAGCATGGGATTCGCCCTGCCTGGATTGCGCGACCAGGCATTGCAGGTGCACAAAGCCTTGTTGACCGCCCTAGCGCCCACGTCCATGCAAGCCGGCACCGATCTCGATACGGGTTCCGAACTCGGCACGGACATGTCGTCGGCCATCGCCATGGCCATCCCCGACGCGCCCGCCAGCAACGCCACCGGCATGCTGGGGCCGGCGCGTGTCGCTCCGCCGCCGGTGAAGCCGGTCGCCAGCATCGCGAGCGGCCCGCAGGCCGAAGCCTTGCGCAACTATATCTCGCGCAAGTACAAGGTCGCGTATGACGCGACCGGCCCGCTGCTGAACACGGTATACAAGGTCAGCCGCGAAAAGAAGCTGGACCCGCTGCTGGTGCTGGCCGTGATCGCCATCGAGTCCCGCTACAACCCGCTGGCCGAAAGCCACGTGGGCGCCCAGGGCCTGATGCAGGTGATGACCAGCGTGCACCAGGACAAGTTCGACGCCGTCGGCAAGAACCCGCTGGACCCGGCCGCCAACATCGGCGTGGGCACCACGATCCTGCGCGATTGCATCAACCGCCGCGGATCGGTGGACGGCGGCCTGGCCTGTTACGTGGGCGCTACGGGGCCGGACGACAACGGCTACGGCGCCAAGGTGCAGGCCGAACGGCGCCGCCTGGCGCTGGCCTCGGGCATCGCGCTGGCGCGCGACTGAGCGCCCGAAAACGGCGGCCCCAGCCGCCGCCGCCCCTCACCCCTGCAGCAACCGCCCCATTCGGGCCACCGCCTCTTCCAGGCGGTCCAGTCCCGTGGCATAGGAAAAGCGCATGGTGTGCCCGCCGTGGGCCGGGCCGAAGTCCAGCCCGGGCACGGCGGCCACGCCGGCCTCCAGCAGCAGGCGCTGCGAGAACGCGGCGCTGTCCATGCCCAGGTTGGAGATGTCGGCATAAATATAGAAGGCGCCGTCCGGCTTGACCGGCACCTGGATGCCCAGGCGCTCGAATTCCGGCAGCAGGTAGTCGCGGCGCTGCCTGAACGCCTCGCGGCGGTGCTCGAAGGTTTTCATCGCGCCCGGCGTGAAGCAGGCCAGCGCGGCATGCTGGGCCAGCGTGGGCGCGCAGATCGCCAGGCTGGCGGCGATCTTCTCCACCGGCGCCACCATGTCCTGCGGCACGATCATCCAGCCCAGGCGCCAGCCGGTCATGTGGAAATACTTCGAGAAGCTGTTGATGACGATGACGTCGTCGTCCAGCGTCAGCGCCGAACGCGGCTGGCCCTCGTAGGACAGGCCCAGGTAGATCTCGTCGACGATGGCGAAGCCGTCGCGCGCGCGGACCTGCGCCAGCAGCTCGGCCAGTTCGCCGTGGGCGATGGAGGTGCCGGTGGGGTTGCTGGGCGAAGCGATCAGCACGCCCTGGGTGGCCGGCGTCCAGTTGTCGGCCACGTCCTGGGCCGACAGCTGGAAACGCTTCTGCGCCGTGCTGGAAATCAGCCGCGGCACGCCGCCGGCGGCCAGCACGAAATTGCTGTTGGCGGGGTAGGAGGGGTCGGGCATCAGCACTTCGCCGCCGCCGTTGACCAGGGCCGCGCAGGCCAGCGTCAGCGCGCCCGAGGCGCCCGCGGTGACGATGACGCGCGACGGATCGATGCTGGCGCCGAACTGTTCGTGGTAGAACCGGGCGATGGCTTCGCGCAGCGGGGTCAGGCCGGCCGAGGGACTGTAGCCGCTGAGCCCGGCGCGGGCCGCGCGTTCCAGCGCTTCCACGACCTGGGGCGGCGCGGTAAAGTCCGGTTCGCCGATGCCCAGGCTGATAATGTCCTTGCCGGCCGCCTGCAGCGCTTGCGCCTGCTTGAAAAGCTCCATTACCTGGAAGGTCAGGAAATCGTGGGTGCGGGCGGCAAGGCGGGGCATGGGATTCTCGAAGGCGTCTCGTAGCAAAAAAGGAATTGTAGTCATGCAGCCATCGCGCCGCGCTTTCCTCCTGGGCCGACGTCCGGCCCAGAGCCCCTGGGCGGCATTCCTGCAGCGCCTGGGGCTGCTGTGCCAGGGCGCCGTGCGCGACCTGGGCGAGAGCGGCGAGGCCGGCCCGCGGGCCGTTTTGATCCCGGCGCGCGAGGCCGACGTGGCGCACGCCCGCGCCCTGTGCGCCGAGTACCGCGTCACGCTGGCGCTGGAAGGGGCCGAAGGCCCGTTCGAAACCCATTACGGGCCGTTGCTGCGGGTGGACCCGTCGGCCCTGACGGAATTGCTGCGCCTGCCCGGCGAGCCCGCGCGCTGGCATGCCCGGCCCGGGGTGCCGCTGGCCGCGCTGGCGCGCGCCGGGCTGCGCCAGTTCGCCGGGCTGCCGGGCGAGTTGACGCTGGCCGCCTGGCTGGCCGCGCCGGCGCGCTGGGAGGCCGGGCGCTGCGCCGGTTCGGGCGTGCTGGCGGTGGACGTGATGCTGGCCGATGGGGTGGAGGAAACGCTGGGGGCCTTCGGCGAGGCCGACGTGCAGCCGCTGCGTTCCGCCACCGTGCAGCGCCTGGTGCCGTCGCTGTTCCAGCTGGCCTCGGGCGGGGACGCCTTCGCCACGCGCGACGGCGAACGCTGGCTGGGACGCTACCGCCTGGACGCGCTCAAGCCCGAGGCGCCGGCCACCGTCAACCTGGGGCAGCTGCTGCTGGGCCACGGCGGCACGCTGGCGTGGGTGTCTGGCGTCACGCTGGCCGACGCGCCGCCGGCGCCGCAACTGCCGCCGCCGGCCGAGCCGCCCGGGCTGGCCACGACCCGGCTGGATTCGCGGGTGAAGGCGCTGTTCGATCCGGACGGCCGTTTCCCCTTGTTGTCGGCGCCGCAATAGCGACAATTTGTAAGCTCGCGTTAAGATGGAAACGCAAGCCTGGCAAGGGGCGCGGAGGTATCGCGGCCGGCGCCATCGGAATAGAATTCCCCCCTTTCCGTGTCTCACACTCTAGCAAGTAGCCCGCCCCTATGGATGCCAATCTCCGCAAAGCCGCCCTTGAATACCACGAGCACGGACGCCCCGGCAAAGTCTCGGTCATGCCGACCAAGCAGCTCACCAACCAGCGCGACCTGGCGCTGGCCTATTCGCCCGGCGTGGCGGCGGCCTGCGAGGAAATCGTGGCCGACCCGGCCAACGTGTTCCGCTACACGGCGCGCGGCAACCTGGTGGGCGTGATCACCAACGGCACCGCGGTGCTGGGGCTGGGCAATATCGGTGCGCTGGCGTCCAAGCCGGTGATGGAAGGCAAGGCGGTGCTGTTCAAGAAGTTCGCCGGCCTGGACGTGTTCGACATCGAAATCAACGAGACCGACCCGGACAAGCTGGTCGAGATCATCGCCGGCCTGGAAGCCACCTTCGGCGGCATCAACCTCGAAGACATCAAGGCCCCCGAATGCTTCGTCGTCGAGCGCAAGCTGCGCGACCGCATGAAGATCCCGGTTTTCCACGACGACCAGCACGGCACCGCGATCTGTGTGTCGGCGGCCTTCATCAACGGCCTGAAAGTGGTAGGCAAGGACATCAAGCAGGTCAAGGTGGTGACCTCGGGCGCCGGCGCGGCCGCCCTGGCCTGCCTGGACCTGATGGTGGACCTGGGGCTGCCGCTGGAGAACGTCTGGGTCACCGACATCGAAGGCGTGGTCTACGAAGGCCGCACGGCGCTGATGGACCCGGACAAGGCGCGCTTCGCGCAAAAGACCGACGCGCGCAAGCTGGCCGAGGTGATCCAGGGCGCCGACGTGTTCCTGGGCCTGTCGGCCGGCGGCGTGCTCAAGCCGGAGATGGTGGCGGCGATGGGTCCGCGTCCGCTGATCCTGGCGCTGGCCAACCCGACGCCGGAGATCCTGCCGGAAGTGGCGCACGGCGTGCGCGACGACGTGGTGATGGCCACGGGCCGTTCGGACTACCCGAACCAGGTCAACAACGTGCTGTGCTTTCCGTACATTTTCCGCGGCGCGCTGGACGTGGGCGCCACCACCATCACGCGCGAGATGGAAAAGGCGGCGGTGTACGCCATCGCCGAGCTGGCCGAGGAAGAGCAGAACGAAGTGGTGGCGGCCGCCTACGGCACCTATGACATTTCGTTCGGCCCGGACTACCTGATTCCCAAGCCGTTCGATCCGCGGCTGATCGTGCGCATCGCGCCGGCGGTGGCCAAGGCGGCGATGGAAGACGGCGTGGCCACGCGCCCGCTGGCCGACCTGGAGGCCTACGAGGCGCAGCTGCAGCAGTTCGTGTACCACTCGGGCGCGTTCATGAAGCCGCTGTTCGCGGCGTCCAAGCGCATCGTGCGCGAGGGTGGCAAGGCTCGCATCGTGTTCGCCGAAGGCGAGGACGAGCGCGTGCTGCGCGCGGTGCAGGTGGTGGTCGACGAAGGCCTGGCCCGCCCCATCCTGGTGGGCCGCCCGTCGGTGCTGCTGGCCCGCATCGAAAAACTGGGCCTGCGCCTGCGCCTGGGCCAGGACGTGGAAGTCACCAACCCGGAATACGACGAGCGCTTCCACCAGTACTGGACCACGTACTGGGAGCTGATGTGCCGCCGCGGCATCACCAAGGAAATGGCGCGGGTGGAGATGCGCCGCCGCATGACGCTGATCGGCGCGATGATGGTGCGCCTGGGCGACGCCGACGGCATGGTCTGCGGTTCGGTCGGCGCCTACCACGACCACCTGCGTTTCGTGGACGAGGTGATCGGCCGCCGCCCCGGCCACAACGTGTACGCGGCCATGAACATCCTGCTGCTCAACGAGCGCACGGTGGTGCTGGTCGACACCCACGTCAACGACGAGCCCACGGCCGAGCAGATCGCCGAGTTCACCGTCGCGGCCGCCCACGAGATGCGCCGCATGTTCCTGGCGCCCAAGGCGGCGCTGCTGTCGCGTTCCAACTTCGGCTCGGGCAGCTCGGCCTCGGGCGCCAAGATGCGCCGCGCGCTGGAGCTGGTGCGCGAGATCGACCCGGAGCTGGAGATCGACGGCGAGATGCACGGCGACTGCGCGCTGGACGAGGCGCTGCGCATGCGCATCCTGCCTTCGTCCTCGCTCAAGGGCGAGGCCAACCTGCTGGTGTGCCCGAACGTGGACGCCGGCAACATCGCCTACAACCTGCTCAAGACCACCGCGGGCAGCAACGTGGCGGTGGGTCCGTTCCTGCTGGGCGCGAACGCGCCGGTGCACATCCTGACTTCCAGCTCGACCGTGCGCCGCATCGTCAACATGACCGCCATGACGGTCGTCGATGCCAACACCCCGCGTTGAAGTCCGCCCGGCCGGCCCTGCGTGCCCGCGCACGCAGACCGGCCTGGTCCTGACCGGAGGCGGCGCCCGCGCCGCCTACCAGGTCGGCGTGCTCAGCGCCATCATGGAGCTGCTGGACCCGGACTGGCATTCGCGCTTCCAGAACCCGTTTCACATCATCTGCGGCACGTCCGCCGGCGCCATCAACGCCGCCGCGCTGGCCTGCCGCGCCGACCGTCCGCACCTGGGCGTGCGCCGCATCCGGCGCCTGTGGTCTTCGCTCAACACCGACATGATCTACCGGGCCGACACGCCCGGCATCATCCGCACGGGCGGCCGCTGGCTGGGCCTGCTGTCGCTGGGCTGGATGTTCTCGGGCCTGGCGCGCAAGCGGCCCACCTCGCTGCTGGACAACAGCCCCATGGAGGCCTTGCTGGGCCGGGTGCTGGACTTCCAGCACCTGCGCGCCAACCTCGAAAGCGGCGCCCTGTCGGCGCTGGCCATCACGGCCTCGGGCTACACCAGCGGCGAGCACCTGACCTTCTACCAGGCGCATACGCCGATCGAGCCCTGGCACCGCTATCTGCGCCTGGCCATCCCGACCCCGATCGGCATCGACCACCTGATGGCCTCGTCGGCCATTCCCTTCGTCTTCCCGGCCCGCCAGGTACAGGTGCACGGCAAGGGCGAATGGTGCGGCGACGGCTCGATGCGCCAGCTGGCGCCGATCAGCCCGGCCATCCACCTGGGCGCCAGCCGCGTGCTGGTGATCGGCACCGGATTCCGCGACGACACCCACCCCGAGAACCGCGAAGACTCGCCGCCGTACCCGTCCCTGGCGCAGGTGGGCGGCCATGCGCTGGCCAGCATCTTCCTGGACGGGCTGTCGGCCGACGTCGAGCGCCTGCAGCGCATGAACTTCCTGACAGAGCTGGCCGGCGAGGAGGGCGTCCGCGGCGGCGTGCGCCGCGTGGAGGTGCTGACCATCACGCCCAGCCAGTCGCTGGACCTGATGGCGCTGGAGCATTTGAAGGACATGCCGACCCAGGCCCGTGCCCTTTTCCGCGTGCTCGGTGTATCGTCCGATCCAGGCCGTCCGGGAGGCGGGTCGCTGATGTCCTACCTCCTGTTTGAATCCAGCTACACCAAGCGATTGATTGAACTGGGTTATGCCGATACGATGCAGCGTAGCGATGAAGTGATCGCCTTTTTCAAGGAGGCTCGGGCATGACGCGCAATGGCCAATCTACTTTGCAGCGGCAGCTGCTGCGCGGCGGTGCGCTGGCCCACGAGGGGCTGGACAAGAAGGCCGTGGTAGACGCCGCCCATGAGCTCGGCCTGGCCTTGTTCGTCGCCAATTGCGATCCCGCCCGCAGCCGTTCGGCGGTGCTGCGCGCCATCGTCAAGGCGGTCGACTTTCCCGAGTACTTCGGCGGCAATCTCGACGCGCTCTACGACTGTCTGTGCGACACCGTGCTGGACCACAAGACCGGCGTGGTGCTGTGGCTGTACCGGCTGCACTCGGGCGATCCGGCGCTCGAGGAAGACGCCGGCCTGATCGAAACCGTATGTTCCGATGCGTCCGATTTCGCCCGCGAAAACGGGCGCGTGTTTTCGTACGTGATCGAACACGCCGGCAGGCACCCCGATCCCGAGCCGGGCGTGGCGGCCGCGCCCTACGGCGAAAACCACTGAAGCCCTGGCCGGGCTACCAGCCCAGCAGCGCCCCGGCGGCCGAGGCCAGCGCCAGGCCCGCCGTCTCGGTGCGCAGCACCCGCGGGCCGAAGCGCACCGCCTGGACCCCCGCCTGCCGCGCCTGTTCCAGTTCCTTGTCCGACCATCCGCCCTCGGGGCCGACCAGCAGCGTCAGCGCCTGCAGACCGGGATCAGCGCGCAGCCGGGCGGCCAGATCGTCGGCCGCTTCCGGATGGCACATCAGGCGCAGGCCGTCGGCGGGCTGCGCCAGCCATTCGGCCAGCGCCAGGGGCGCGTCCACCGCCATCAGCCGGTTGCGTCCGCATTGCTCGCTGGCGGCTTGGGCGATGCGCCGCCAGTGCGCCACGCGCTTGTCCAGCCGCGGCCCCGACAATTGCAGCACGCTGCGCTGCGCCGCCACCGGGCAGACCCGGGCCACCCCCAGTTCCACCGCTTTTTCCACCACCCAGTCCATCTTGTCGCCGGAAGGCAGGCCCTGGACCAGGGTGATGCGCCCGGCCAGCTCGGCCTCGCGCGGCGAAAACGGCCCCAGCCGGGCGAACCCGGCCTTGCCCTCGGCCTCCAGTACGGCGGGGAATTCGCCGCCCTGGCCGTTGAACAGGACGATGGCCTCGCCGTGGCGCAGCCGCAGCACCCGCAGCGCGTGGTGGGCCAGGGCGTCCGGCAGGGCGACTCGGACGCCGGCGGTCAGAGGGAGGTCGCAGAAGAAGCGGGGGGCGGACATGAAACGAAACGTGGCGGATCGGGGGAAAAACAGCCCCTCCGGGGGGCGGCCGGCCCCGGCGGCGGAGCCGGCGCGGGGCATTTGCGTCAGCCGCGTAGCCTAGCATGGGGGACGGCTTATGGCCGATGGCCTGAGGGAAACCCCCGGGTGCTAAAATCCCCTGCTTCGCAACCTACTTAACTGGCCCTGCCGTGTTCCAGGTGACCAGCTTCAAAGAGCCTTCCGAATGAGCAATCCGACCGCCCCTAAACTTGCCTTGGCGGATGCCATCCGCGCCCTCGCGATGGACGCCGTGCAACAAGCGAACTCCGGGCACCCGGGTGCTCCCATGGGCATGGCGGAAATCGCCCAAGCCTTGTGGGCCGGCAACCTGCGTCACAACCCCAAAGATCCCGCCTGGGCCAACCGCGACCGCTTCGTGCTGTCCAACGGCCACGGCTCCATGCTGATCTACGCCCTGCTGCACCTGACCGGCTACGATCTGCCGATCGAAGAACTCAAGAACTTCCGCCAGCTGCATTCCAAGACCCCGGGCCACCCCGAAGTGGGCATCACCCCGGGCGTGGAAACGACCACCGGCCCGCTGGGCCAGGGCCTGGGCAACGCCGTGGGCATGGCGCTGGCCGAAGCCCTGCTGGCCGCCGAATTCAACAAGCCCGGCCACACCATCGTCGACCACCACACCTACGCCTTCACCGGCGACGGCTGCCTGATGGAAGGCATCTCGCACGAAGTCTGCTCGCTGGCCGGCACGCTCAAGCTGGGCAAGCTGGTGGTGCTGTATGACGACAACGGCATTTCCATCGACGGCCACGTCGAGCACTGGTTCGCCGACGACACCGCCAAGCGCTTCGAAGGCTACGGCTGGAACGTGATCCGCGGCGTGGACGGCCACGACGTCGCCGCCGTGGACGCCGCCATCAAGGCCGCGCGCTCGCAATCGGAAAAGCCCACCCTGATCGTCTGCCGCACCGTCATCGGCAAGGGTTCGCCCAACATGGCCGGCACCCACAACGTGCACGGCGCGCCGCTGGGCAAGGACGAGATCGCCGCCACCCGCGCCGCGCTGGGCTGGTCGTCGGAGCCGTTCCAGATCCCGCAGGAAATCTACGACGGCTGGGACGGCCGCAAGCGCGGCGCCGCGGCCCAGGCCGAATGGCAGTCCGCCTTCGACGCCTACGCCGCCGAATTCCCGGCCGAAGCCGCCGAATTCACCCGCCGCATGAAGGGCGAGCTGCCCGCCGGCTACGCCGAGCAGTTCCAGGCCTTCCTGAACGCCACGCTGGAAAAGGCCGAGACCGTGGCCACCCGCAAGGCGTCGCAGTTCGCGATCGCGGCGCTGGCCGCCGCGCTGCCGGAAATGCTGGGCGGCTCGGCCGACCTGACCGGCTCCAACTTCACCGACTGGAAGGGCGTCGCGCCCGTGCGCGCCGGCGAGCAGGGCATCCAGTTCGGCCGCCATATCAACTACGGCGTGCGCGAATTCGGCATGGCCGCCATCATGAACGGCGTGGCCCTGCACGGCGGCTACCTGCCGTTCGGCGGCACCTTCCTGACCTTCTCCGACTACTCGCGCAACGCCATCCGCATGGCGGCGCTGATGAAGCAGCGCGTGGTGCACGTGTTCACCCACGACTCGATCGGCCTGGGCGAAGACGGCCCGACCCACCAGTCCATCGAACACGCCTCCAGCCTGCGCCTGATCCCCAACCTGTCGCTGTGGCGCCCCTGCGATACCACGGAAACCGCCGTGGCCTGGAACGCGGCCGTGACGCGCCCGGCCAGCATCGGCATGGACGTGCACGACGGCGGCCCCACGGCGCTGCTGCTGTCGCGCCAGAACCTGCCGTTCGTGCAGCGTGACGCCGCCACCGTGGACGCCATCGCCCGCGGCGGCTACGTGCTGCGCGACGCCGAGGGCGCCCGCGCCGTCATCATCGCCACCGGCTCGGAAGTCGCCATCGCGCTGGACGCGCAGGCCCAGCTGGCCAAGGAAGGCATCGCGGTGCGCGTGGTCTCCATGCCCAGCACCGATGTGTTCGACCGCCAGGACGCCGCCTGGAAGCAGTCGGTGCTGCCCAAGGGCCTGCCGCGCGTGGCCGTCGAGGCCGGCATCACCGCCTTCTGGCACAAGTACGTGGGCCTGGAAGGCGCCGTCGTCGGCATCGACCGCTACGGCGAATCCGCGCCGGCCGGCGCTCTGTTCAAGTTCTTCGGGCTGACCGCCGACAAGGTGGCCGAGACCGTCCGCCAAGTTTTGTAAAAAGGAGCTTAGTCATGACCATTCGCGTCGCCATCAACGGTTACGGCCGCATCGGCCGCAACATCCTGCGTGCCCACTACGAAGGTGGCAAGAAGCACGACATCGAAATCGTCGCCATCAACGACCTGGGCGATCCCAAGACCAACGCGCACCTGACGCGCTACGACACCGCCCACGGCAAGTTCCCGGGCACGGTCGAGGTCGACGGCGAATACATGGTCGTCAACGGCGACAAGATCCGCGTGCTGGCCAACCGCAACCCGGCCGAGCTGCCCTGGGGCGAGCTGAAGGTCGACGTGGTGCTGGAATGCACGGGCTTTTTCACCACCAAGGAAAAGGCCGGCGCGCACATCAAGGGCGGCGCCAAGAAGGTCATCATCTCGGCTCCCGGCGGCAAGGACGTCGACGCCACCGTCGTGTACGGCGTGAACCACGGCGTGCTGAAGGCCTCGGACACCGTCATCTCCAACGCGTCGTGCACCACCAACTGCCTGGCCCCGCTGGTCAAGCCGCTGAACGACAAGCTGGGCCTGGAAAACGGCCTGATGACCACGGTCCACGCCTACACCAACGACCAGGTCCTGACCGACGTCTACCACGAAGACCTGCGCCGCGCCCGTTCGGCCACCATGAGCATGATTCCCACCAAGACCGGCGCCGCCGCCGCCGTGGGCCTGGTGCTGCCTGAACTGAACGGCAAGCTGGACGGCTACGCCATCCGCGTCCCGACCATCAACGTGTCCATCGTCGACCTGTCCTTCGTGGCCAAGCGCGACACCACCGTCGAAGAAGTCAACGGCATCCTGAAGGCCGCCTCGGAAGGCGAGCTCAAGGGCATCCTGGACTACAACACCGAACCCCTGGTCTCGGTGGACTACAACCACAACCCGGCCTCCAGCACCGTCGACGCGTCGCTGACCAAGGTCTCGGGCCGCCTGGTCAAGGTCTCGTCCTGGTACGACAACGAGTGGGGCTTCTCGAACCGCATGCTCGACACCACCGTCGCGCTGATGACGGCCAAGTAAGCCACGCAGTCAGTCCACAGGGGACGGATTTGTTTTCCGCCGGCGCGGAAAATGGGTTCGTCCCCTTTGTACGCCAATCGTAGGAATCCATACTCATGCCCAAGGTCAATACCCTGTCCGCGCTGGCCAAGTCCGGCGCCCTGTCCGGCAAGCGCGTGTTCATCCGCGCCGATCTGAACGTGCCGTTCGACGACGCCGGCCGCATCAGCGAAGACACCCGCATCCGCGCCTCGGTGCCCGGCATCCGCATGGCGCTGGACGCCGGCGCCGCCGTGATGGTCACGTCCCACCTGGGCCGCCCCAAGGAAGGCGTGCTGACCGAGGCCGATTCGCTGGCCAAGGTCGGCCAGCGCCTGTCCGAGCTGCTGGGCATGCCCGTGCAGCTGGTGCGCGACTGGGTCGACGGCGTCAAGGTCGACCACGGCCAGGTCGTGCTGCTGGAGAACTGCCGCGTCAACGTCGGCGAGAAGAAAGACGACGAAACCCTCGCGCGCAAGATGGCCGCGCTTTGCGACGTCTATGTCAACGACGCCTTCGGCACCGCGCACCGCGCCGAGGCCACCACCCACGGCATCGCGCGCTTCGCGCCCGTGGCCTGCGCCGGCCCGCTGCTGGCCGCCGAACTCGAAGCCCTGGGCCGCGCGCTGCACGAGCCCAAGCGTCCGCTGGTCGCCATCGTCGGCGGCTCCAAGGTCTCGACCAAGCTGTCCATCCTGCAATCGCTGGCCGACAAGGTCGACCAGCTGGTGGTGGGCGGCGGCATCGCCAACACCTTCATGCTGGCCGCCGGCCTGCCCATCGGCAAATCGCTGGCCGAGCCCGACCAGGTCGAGCAGGCCCGCGCCGTCATCGACATGATGAAACAGCGCGGCGCGGCCGTGCCGATCCCGGTGGACGTGGTCTGCGCCAAGTCCTTCGGCGCCGACGCCGAAGCCACGGTCAAGGCCGCGGCCGACGTGGCCGAGGACGACATGATCCTGGACATCGGCCCGCAGACCGCGGCGCAGCTGGCCGGCATCCTGAAGCAGGCCGGCACCATCGTCTGGAACGGCCCGGTGGGCGTGTTCGAGTTCGACCAGTTCGCCCACGGCACCGAAGTGGTGGCCCGCGCCATCGCCGACTCGGCCGGCTTTTCCATCGCCGGCGGCGGCGACACGCTGGCCGCCATCGCCAAGTACGGCATCGGCGAGCAGGTCGGCTACATCTCGACCGGCGGCGGCGCGTTCCTGGAGTTCCTGGAAGGCAAGACCCTGCCCGCCGTCGCGGTGCTGGAAGCCCGCGCCTCGACGGACGCCGGCGCGTAACCCATCCGGCGGCGCGAGCCGCCGGTTTTCCCCGGCCCCGCTGCCGCCATTGCCGTCATTGCGCCGCCATGATCCTCCGCCTGTTTCCCGGCCTGAACAACCTCCGCGGCCTCACCCGGGAATCGGCGCGGCGCGACGCCATGGCCGGCCTGAGCGTGGCGGCGGTGGCGCTGCCGGTGGGGCTGGCCTACGCGGCCATGATGGGCGTGCCGCCCGTGGCCGGCCTGTGGGCCGCCATCGCGGGCATGCTGGGCTACGCGGTCTTCGGATCGTCGCGCACGCTCATCGTCGGGCCCGACACCGCCACCTGCACGCTGATCGCCGCCACGCTTACCGGCATGGCGCTCAGCACCCCCGAAGATCGCCTGGTGGCCGCCACCGGCATCGCGCTGACGGTGGGCGTGGGCTGCCTGATCGCGCGCGTGCTGCGCCTGGGCGTGCTGGCCAACCTGCTGTCGCGGCCGGTGCTGATCGGCTATATGGCGGGCGTGGCGGTCACGCTGGCCCTTTCGCAGCTCAGCGGCCTGACGGGCGTGGGCCTGCGCAACAGCGGCCTGGTGCATCCTTTCCTGGAGCTGTCGCGGCGCCTGCCGGAGGTCCGGATTCCCACGCTCGTCCTGGGCGTGCTTTCATGCGTGCTGCTGGTGGCGCTCAAGCGCTGGCGGCCGGGCTGGCCCGGCCCCATCATGCTGGTGGCGGGCTCCTGCCTGCTGTCCTGGCTGTTCGACTTTCCCTCGCTGGGCATCGCCGTGGTCGGCGACGTGCCCGCCGGTCTGCCGGCGCTCAGCCTGCCGCTGCGGCTGGAGGGCGTGGACGGCATCCTGATGGGCGCGGCCGGGGTGCTGGTGGTGAGCTTTTCCAGCGGCATCGTCACGGCCCGCAGCTTCGCCGCGCGCACCGGCGAACACATCGACCCCAACCGCGAGCTGGTGGGCTTTGGCGCGGCCAACGTGGCCGCCGGCCTGTTCCAGGGCTTCGTGGTGACCGGCGCCGACTCGCGCACCGCGGTCGGGCTGGTGGCCGGCGGCTCGTCGCCGCTGGTCAGCATCAGCGCCGCGGCGGCGCTGGCGGTGGTGGTGGGGCTGTTGAGCGCGCCGCTGTACTGGCTGCCGCAGGCGGTGCTGTCGGCCATCCTGCTGCTGGCCGCGGTCAGCCTGTTCGACGGCCAGGCCTTCATGCGCCTGGCGCACATTTCGCGCATCGAGCTGGCCTTCGGCATCCTGGCGGCCGTGGGCGTGATCGGCTTCGGCGTGCTGCAGGGCGTGGCGGTCTCGGTGGGCGCCACGCTGCTGTACGCCATGTACGTGTCGGGCAATCCCCGCGACGCGCTGCTGGGGCGGCTGCCCGGCGAATCGGTGCTGGGCAAGCTGCACCTGAACCCCGACGCCCAGCCGGTGCCGGGCACGGTGGTGTGGCTGTTCGAATCGTCCGTGTGGTTCTTCAACGCCGACGCGTTCCGCCGGCGCGCCCGCGAAGTGATGGACCAGGCCGCCGGCGCGCAGTGGTTCGTGCTGGACGCCGAGGCGATGACCCAGGCCGACGCCGACGCGGTCGAGGCGCTGTACGAACTCAAGCGCGAGCTGGACGCGCGCGGCATGACGCTGCTGATCGCCGGCGGACACGGCCAGTTCCGCACGGCGCTGGAGCGTTCCGGCCTGGTCAGGAAGATCGGCCGCGACAAGATCTTCGGCAGCCCCGAGCAGGCGGTCGACGCGATCGAGCGCTGGCGCCGGCCGGCGCCTAACGCTGGCGCAGCAGCGCCAGCGTGTGCTGGGCAATGATCAGTTCTTCGTTGGTGCGCACGACGTAGACGCCGATGGGGCTGTCGTCGCTGGAGATGCGCGGGCCGTGGCGGGCGTTGCGTTCGGGGTCCAGCCTGATGCCCAGCCAGCCCCAGTGCGCGCTGATCGCCTGGCGGATCTCGGCGGAGTTCTCGCCCACGCCGGCGGTGAAGACGATGGCGTCCACGCCGTTCATGGCGCAGGCCAGGCCGATCATGCCTTCGGCCACGCGCCATGCGAAATACTGCAGCGCCATCCTGGCCGACGGCGCTTCGCTGGCCAGCAGTTCGCGCATGTCGTTGCTGATGCCGGACAGCCCCTTCATGCCGCAGTCGTAGTACAGCATGTGCTCGATCTCGTCGTGGCTCATGCCTTGTTCCATCATCCACAGCACCACGCCGGCGTCCAGCCGGCCCGGACGCGTGCCCATGGGCAGCCCTTCGAGCGCGGTGAAGCCCATGGTGCTGTCCACGCTTTTGCCGTGGTGCATGGCGCAGGCCGACACGCCCGAGCCCAGGTGCGCGGCGATGATCCTGCCCGTGGCGATGTCGGGCAGGGCCTGGCGCAGGCGCTGCGCGATGTATTCGTAGGACAGGCCATGAAACCCGTAGCGGCGCACGCCTTCGCGGTACAGCTTTTCCGGCACCGCATAGCGGTCGGCCACGTCGGAATGGCTGCGGTGGAAGGCCGTGTCGAAGCAGGCCACCTGCGCGATCGCCGGGCGGCGCTCGCGGATCACGCGGATCGGGGCCAGGTTGTTCGGCTGGTGCAGCGGCGCCAGCGGCGCATAGGTCTCCAGCTGCGCCAGGATCTCGTCGTCGACCAGCACGGGCTCGGAGAGGTCGGGGCCGCCATGCACCACCCGATGGCCCACCGCCAGCGGCGCGCCGCCCAGATGGCCGCTCAGCCAGGTGCCCACCACTTCCTGCGCATTGGGCACGTCGGACGCGTGGCCCGGCGCGATGTCGCGCTCGACCAGCGGCTGGCCGGCCGCGTCGCGCACGCGCAGCCTGGGGCGCAGCGTGCCGATGCCCTCGATCTGGCCGCCCAGCCGCGGGGTCAGGTCCTGCTCGCCCCCGATGTCGTACAGGTAGAACTTGATGCTGGAACTGCCGGCGTTGATGACGAGAATGGTGTCGCGGGGCGTGTCGCTCATGGCGCTGTGACTCCGGGAGAGTAGGGGCGGCGGGTTCTTTGCCGGGTTTTACCTTTACGCCAGCGGGCGGGCCTGCTGCTGGCTCAGGTGGTGCGCGTAGATGGCCGCCACCGCACAGGAAGCCAGGCGCGAGCGCGGGCTGTCGGCGCGGCTGGTCAGGATGATGGGCACGCGCGCGCCCAGCACGATGCCGGCCGCCTCGGCGTTGGCCAGGAAGGTCAGGTTCTTGGCCAGCATGTTGCCGGCTTCCAGGTCCGGCACCACCAGCACCTGCGCGATGCCGGCGACGGGGGAGCGGATGCCCTTGATGCGGGCCGCCTCGGGATTGATGGCGTTGTCCAGCGCCAGCGGGCCGTCGAGCAGGCCGCCGGTGATCTGGCCGCGGTCGGCCATCTTGCACAGCGCCGCCGCGTCGATGGTGCCGGGGATGCTGGGCGTGACCTGCTCGACCGCCGACAGGATGGCCACGCGCGGCTCGCCCAGGCCCAGGCCGTGGTGCAGGTCGATCACGTTGCGGATGATGTCGGCCTTGGTTTCGAGGTCGGGGAAGATGTTGATGGCCGCGTCGGTGATGAACAGCGGCTCGGCGTAGGTGGGCACCTCCATGATGAACGCATGGCTGATGCGCCGGCCGCTGCGCAGCCCGGTGTTGCGGGCCACGACCTCGTGCATGAGCTCGTCGGTGTGCAGGCTGCCCTTCATCAGCAGCGTGGCCTCGGCGCTGCGCACCAGCGCGACCGCCGTTTCGGCGGCCGCGTGGCTGTGCGGCGCGTCGACGATGCGGGCGTTGCCCAGGTCCAGCCCGTGCTCGGTGGCGGTGGAGCGGATCTTCAGTTCCGGCCCCACCAGGATGGGCTGCAGCAGGCCCAGGTCGCGCGCCATCAGCGCGGCCGACAGCGACGGTTCGTCGCAGGGATGGGCGATGGCGCACGGGGCCGGCGCCAGCGTCTGCGCGCGGGCGATGAGCTTGTCGTAGTGGGTGGCGGCGGGCAGGGTCATCGTGTGTTGGCCTTGGCGGATTTGCGTGCGGGGGTCTTGGCGGCGCGCTTGGCCGGCGGGGCGGCCTTGGCGGCGGTCTTCACGGCTTTCACGGCCTTCACCGCCTTGGCGGGCTTGACCGCGGCGGCCGGCGCGGCGCTGCGGGCCGAGGCCACGCGCGCCGCGGGCTTGACCGCAGGCGAGGCTTCGAGCAGGGCCTGTTCGCGCTTCCTGGCGCGTTCTTCGGCGGCCTCGAAGATGCGTTCCATCTCGCCCAGGCTGGCGCGCGCGGCCTCGCTGAGGGGCTCGGCCGCCTCCAGCACGTGCTTCATGGTGTCCAGCGTTTCGCGGATCGCGGCAGCCGGCGCGCCGTCGAGCAGACGCGGCATGGCCTGGACCGCGGCGGCCGAATCTAGCGTCATCATCAGGGCCTGGTCGCGGGTGATGTCCTTGAATTCCTGCAGGGTCAGCGCGGTGTCGGACTCGGCGCGCATCTTGCGAATGAGTGCGAAGCTGCGCTCGTCCAGGCCGCCCTCGGCGCCCGAGACGTACAGCAGCATGCGGATGGCGGCCACGCGCAGGCCGCCTTCCTGCAGCAGCGAGCACAGCTCGGCGGCGCGCTGCTCCATGAACTGCAGGTGTTCGGGCGAAACGCCGGGGTGCTTGCGCGGCGGGCCGGAGCGCGCGCCCAGCCCCGCCAGGTCCTGCACCAGGGGCGAGCCGTACACGCTCATGAAGGTGCGCTCGTCGGCCGAGTCGCGCAGCTCCTGCCAGATGTTCAGGCTGGTCTCGATCAGTTTCGAGAACATTTCCTGGGCCTGCAGGAAGGGGTTGTTGGGCGAGACCGGCTGGCGGTGTTCGCGCACCTGCTCGGCCACCTGGGCGACCGGCGCGACCAGCGGGTTGCGGTCGGAGATCAGTTCGTAGGGCAGGCGCAGCGGATGCAGGCGCTGCGCCCATTCGGCCGATTGCGGCGTGACCATGGCGCGCACCCAGGGCTGCACGAAGCTGCGGTACATGCCCAGGTTGATGTCGGAGATGCGGGCGACGGCGGCGAAGCGGCGGTCGTCTTCTTCCTTGCGGTCGACGATGGCGCGCACGTCGTCCAGCGTGCGCTGCTCGAACGACAGCACGTAGTTGCCATAGGCCAGGTCGGCGTTGGGCGTGTCGGGCGTCTTGTCGGCGATTTCGGCCTGGTAGATGCCCGGCGGCAGCACGTCGATCATGTCGATGTTGGAGGTGAACTCCAGGTGCTCCTTGCAGGCCACGCTGCCGGACACGAAGATGCCCAGGTGGCCGATGCTTTCATGCACGGCGTAGACGATGGTCTGGCCGTGGGCCAGCACCTCGGCCTCGTTCTGGTACAGGTCGGGAATCCAGCCCAGCGCCTGCGGCGGGGGCGTGATGTTGTCGCCCTTGGAGCAGAACACCACGATGGGCGAACGGATGTTGCGCAGGTCGATGCGGATGCCGTCGGAAGTCACCAGGCCGGCGGTGGCCAGCCGGTTGCCGACGAACAGGTTGTCGACGATGTACTGGATCTCGGGGCCGTTCAGGAAGACGTGGCCGCCCCACCATTTCTCGAAGCTGAGGTAGCGCGGGGACTCGGTGTCCACCTTGGAGTACAGGTTGTACTGCTTGGACCACAGCGTGTTGGCCGGATTCAGGTTCTCGAAGTTCTGCACCAGCCAGGCGCCGTCGAACATGCCGTTGCCCAGGTCGCTGGTCAGCGCGGTGAGCCAGCTGCCGCCCAGCAGGCCGCCGGCGTAGCGCATGGGATTCATGCCGCGCCAGCCGGCCCAGTACGACAGCGGCGCGCCGGCCACGATGATGGGGCCGAATAGCTCGGGACGCACCGCCGCGGTCATCATGATCTGCCAGCCCGCCTGGCAATTGGCGACCACCACCGGCTTGCCCTCGGCGTCGGGGTGCAGCGCGATGATTTCTTCCAGGAAGCGGGCCTCGGCCATCATCACGTCTTCGACGGTCTGGCTGGGCATGGGCTGCGGCAGGAAGGTAGCGAAATAGCAGGGATGCCCGGCGCGCACCGCCACGCCGATTTCGCTCTGGGGCTTGAAGCCGCCGATGCCCGGGCCATGCCCGGCGCGCGGGTCCACCACCAGGAAGGGGCGCTTGATGGGGTCGGTTTCGACGCCGGCCGGCGGCTTGATGCGCAGCAGGCCGTAGTTGACGGGACGCGGCAGGCAGCGGCCGTCCAGCACCAGCTCGGATTCCATGCTCAGCACGTTGGGGGCGCGCTTGGCCATGTGTTCGTGATACTGGTTGCCGCGCTGGCGCATCACGTCGGCGTAGAGCACGCCGCGCTGCCAGGCGTCCACGGCGTATTCGTAGGCCGCGGCCCAGGGATTCAAGAGCGGGGCGGGGGAGCGATTGGTGTCGGAACCGGCCATGGGCGATCTCCTTTGATATCGGCGGCGACGGTCGCCGCCAGGCCGGTTCCGAGTGGAACCGGCCAGATTGACTCCCCCATTACACCGCAACGGATGTTGCGTCGCAACATGAGCAAGGCTGATCGCCGTCAAACAGGCCGGAATTACCCGTCCCTTTATATCCCGCCGCGGCCGGCGCGCCCGATCAGCCCCGCGCCGCGGCGTTGTGCTCCAGCCAGGTCTGCACCGAGGGCCGCTGCCATTGCCCGTCGGCGTAGGCGCGCAGCGCGTCGGGCAGGTCGTCCTGGGACAGGCGCTTGAGCGTCACCGCCAGGTCGGTGTCCGCGATGCACCATTCATCGAACAGACAGGACCGGCCGCCTTCCAGCAGACAGCTCGCCACCTGGATGAGCTTGGCGGCCGCGGCATGGGCGGCGTCGGACAGCGGCTGGCCGGCGGCGCCGTAGAACACGGTTTCGGTGGGGCGCTCCTGGCGCAGCGCGGCCAGGTCGCTGCGCAGCCAGGCCTGCAGCTGGCGGGCGCGGGCGCGGGCCCGCAGCTCCTTCGGATAGAGCGCGGCATGCGCCGGCGCCGGGAAGGCTTCGTCCAGGTATTCGGCGATGGCGCTCGATTCGGTCAGGTGAAAGCCCTCGTGGGTCAGGGCGGGCACCCGCGAAGTCAGGGCGCGCGCCTGGTAGGGCTGCATGCGCTGCTCGCCCGCCTCCAGGTCGATGGGGCGGATTTCGAACGGCAGCCGTTTCTCGGTCAGCGCCACATAGGCCGACATGGCGTAGGGGCTGAGGAACAGGGAATCGACGAATAGCGTAAGCGGGGCGCCCAAGTGCGGTCTCCGGTGATATCCAAACTGATGCGGGCCGGCTCAGTCCACGATGAAGAGCCGGGCCCCGGTGGCGGTCGAGGAACGGTGCGGCTCGGCCTGGTCCGCGACCTGGTAGCTCATGCCGGGCGTCAGCACGAATTGCCGGCCGTCCTCGAGTTCGGTGTGCAGTTCGCCTTCCAGGCAGAACAGGATGTGGCCCTTGCTGCACCAGTGGTCGGCCAGGTAGCCGGGCGTGTATTCGACCATGCGCACGCGCAGGTCGCCGAAGTGCCGCGTGCGCCAGAAGGCCATGCCGGTCTCGCCGGCGTGTTCGGTGCGTTCCACCTCGGACCAGTCTGTGGTGCCGAAGGGGATATTGCTCATTTTCATGGTCGATCCTGCGTTGCGATAGGACGGTTTCACCCGGTAAAACATAAATACTACGCTAATCGCCGTCCCGGCCGCCGCGCACGATGGCTGACCGGACGCATTGAAAAATCGGTACGCAGCCCCTATCTTCTTGATATTCAAGGCCGGATTCCGGCGCGATCCGAAGGCGGCCGCAACCCTCGCAAAGGGCGGACCATGGAGTTCAAGGATTACTACGGTATTTTAGGAGTGGAGCGCGGCGCGTCCGAGGACGAGATCCGGCGCGCCTACCGCAAGCTCGCCCGCAAGTACCATCCCGACGTCAGCAAGGAAAAAGACGCCGAGACCAAGATGCGCGACGTCAACGAGGCCTACGACGTGCTGCGCGACCAGGAAAAACGGCTGGCCTACGACAATCTGGCCGCGGGCGTGTCGCCCGGAGGCGGCTTCCAGCCGCCGCCCGGCTGGGACGAGGGCTTCGAATTCCACCGCGGCGCGGCGCCCGGCGAGGAAGCCCAGTTCAGCGAATTCTTCTCGTCGCTGTTCGGCGGCCGCGCCCGCCGCGGCGGCCCGCAGCAGCAGGAATTCCGCGCGCGCGGCGAAGACCATCACGCCGCCATCGAGGTGGACCTGGAGGATGCGATCAAGGGCGCCACGCGCGACATCAGCCTGCGTTCCATGAAGATCGACGACGAAGGCCATCCGCAGATGCAGACCCGCACGCTGAGCGTGCGGATTCCCGCGGGCGTGCGCGAAGGCCAGTACATCCGGCTGGCCGGCCAGGGCATGCCCGGCTATGGCGGGGGCGAAAACGGCGACCTGTACCTGGAGATCCGCTTCAAGCCGCACCCGCGCTACCGCGCCGACGGCCGCGATCTCTACATGACGCTGCCGGTGGCGCCCTGGGAGGCCGCGCTGGGCGCCGCCGTCACGGCGCCCACGCCGGGCGGCGCGGTCGAGGTCACGATTCCGCCGGGTTCCGGCAACGGCCGCAAGCTGCGCCTGCGCGGACGCGGCATTCCGGGCGATCCGCCGGGAGACCTGTACCTGGTGCTGGACCTGGTGCTGCCGCCGGCCGACAGCGAGGCGGCCAAGGCGGCCTACCGCAGGCTGGAACAGGAGCTGCCTTTCAACCCGCGGCGCCACATGGGGGTCTGATCATGAAGAAGCTCGTCATCACCAGCGCCACCGTCGTGGGCAAGTCGCAGCCGCTGAGCGCCGACGACCTCGCTCGCGCCTGTGGCCAGGAAGTGGAATGGATAGCCCGGCTGGTCGAGGTCGGCATCGTCAACGCCAGCGGACGCCGGCCCGCGGAATGGCGTTTCTACAGCGTGGACCTGCAGCGCGCGCTGGACGCACGGCGGCTGGAGCGCGATTTCGGCGCCAGCCTGGACGCCGCGGCGCTGATCCTGGACCTGAGCCAGGAGGTGCGGCGCCTGAAAGCCCAGTTGCGGGTGCTGGGGGCCGACGACGTCTAGCGGGGCCGGGTAACGAGGCTCGGTAAACTACGCGCCTGCCGCAACCCATAAAAGCGAAAAAACTTGGAGACTTCATCCGCCCCGGCGCCCGCTCCCGCGGGCGCGCGCCTCGATGGCCTGAAATCCTGCCTGCCGGTCATGATCGGCTACTTTCCGGTCGCCGTGACCTTCGGCATCGCCGGCATGGCGGCCGGCCTGGCGCCGCTGCAGGTCGTGCTGATTTCGGTGCTGGTGTATGCCGGCGCCAGCCAGTTCCTGCTGCTCGCGTCCATCAAGGCCGGCACGCCCTGGCTGTGGGTGGTGGCGCTGTGCTCGCTGCTCAACGCCCGCCACCTGCTGTACGGCCCGCTGCTGTCGCGCTTTCTGCCGGCGGCGCTGCGCGACCGCCTGAAAATCGCCTTTCTGCTGACCGACGAGGTCTTCGCCACCGCCTTCAACCGCCTGCAGGGCGTCAGCCCGGCAAGCCGCCAGGCTTGGATGACGGCCCTGGGGCTGGGGGCCTGGCTGACCTGGATCGCCGGCACCGCCGTCGGCGTCTATGCCGGCGACGGGCTGGAACGCCATTACCCGATGCTGTCGCAGGTGATGCGATTCGCGCTGCCGGCGCTGTTCATGGCCCTGGTGTGTCAGAGCGCCCGGCGCGGCATGGGCCTGCCGGTGATGGCCGCGGTGGCCGCCGCCGGCGCGGTCGCCGCGCTGGGATACACCAGCACGGCCATTCTGGTCGGCGCCGTCGTGGGCTGCATCGCATACCGCCTGAGGAGAACGGCATGAACGCCGACGGACTGGGTTTCTGGGCGGCGGTGGCCGCCATGGCCGTGATCACTTATCTGACCCGGGCGTTGCCCTTCATGCTGTCGGAGCGCAGCCGGCTGCTGCGCCACCTGTCGCGCGAAGGCTCGGCGCTGGCCGCGCTGGGACCGTCGCTGCTGGCGGGCATCGCCGCCGCGGTGATCGTGCCCGACCTGCTTGCCGCCGGCGAGCAGGCCGCAACTATCGGGCCTTATGCCGGCGGGCTGGTCGTCACGGCCGTGGCGGCGCGGCTGGTCAGCAACACGGGCGCGGCCGTGCTGCTGGGCATGGCGGGGTATGGGGTTTTGCTGGCGTTGGCTGGCTGATGGGCGCCGCGCGTTGGGCGTTCGTCCGCGAACGCGCGGTCAGCCCGCGATCTGCACGCCGACCCAGAACAGGCCGGCGGCCAGCAGCATCGAGGCCGGCAGGGTCAGCACCCAGGCCATCAGGATGTTGCGCACCGTGCTGCCGTGCAGGCCGGTGCGGTTGGCGACCATGGTGCCGGCCACGCCCGAGGACAGGACGTGGGTGGTCGACACCGGCAGGCTGAACACGTTGGCCAGGCCGATGGCGCCCATCGCGGTCAGCTGCGCGGACATGCCTTGCGCATACGTCATGCCCTGCTTGCCGATCTTCTCGCCCACCGTCAGCACCACGCGGCGCCAGCCGACCATGGTGCCCGCGCCCAGGGCCAGGGCCACCGCCACGATGACCCAGAACGGGGCGTACTCGGTGGTGGCCGTGAGGTCGGCGCGCAGGCGCTGCAAGTCCGAGCGTTCGCGCGCCGGCAGGCCTTCGATGCGCGCCACCTTCTTGGCCGTGTCGTCCAGGCACAGCAGGTAGCGGCGCACGGAGATGCGCTTGTCGGCCGGCAGGTCGACGTAGTTGGCCACGCCGTGCAGATCGGTCTGCAGGGCGGCGATGGTCGGCAGGGTCAGTTCGGGATCGCAGCGGAAGTTGGGCGGCAGCTCGGTGGTGGCGTCGTGGCGCTTGAGCGCCAGGTAATCGCCCAGCATCGCCTCGTTGCGCTGGTAGAACATTTGCAGGTGATTGGCCGCGTCGCGGGTGCGCTCGATCTGGTAGGTGGTGCTGTTGGTGTCCAGCACGAAATTGGCCGGCACGATGCCGATCAGCACCAGCATGATCAGGCCGATGCCTTTCTGCCCGTCGTTGGAGCCGTGCACGAAGCTCACGCCCATCGCCGACAGCACCAGCACCAGGCGGTTCCAGAACGGGGGGTGCTTTTTGTTGTCGATGGCGCGGCGCTGTTCCGGCGTCTTGTGCATTTTCGACAGCGGCAGCCAGCGCTTGAGCGCGAGCAACAGGCCGCCGGCCACCAGGAAGCCGGCCACCGGCGACACCACCAGCGACAGGCCGATGTCGATGGCCTTGCCCCAGTTCACGCCCTCGGCCAGCGGCAGGTCGGTGATCAGCGCATTGGCCAGGCCCACGCCCAGGATCGAGCCGATCAGCGTGTGCGAACTGGAGGCGGGGATGCCGAAGTACCAGGTGCCCAGGTTCCAGGCGATGGCCGCGGCCAGCATGGCGAACACCATGGCCAGCCCGCGGCCGGTGTCCACGTTGATCAGCAGCTCCACCGGCAGCAGGTGCACGATGGCGTAGGCCACGCCCACGCCGCCCAGCAGCACGCCGAAGAAATTGAAAATGCCGGAAAGCACGACCGCCAGGTGCGGCGGCATGGCCTTGGTGTAGATGACGGTGGCCACGGCATTGGCCGTGTCATGAAATCCGTTGATGAATTCGAAGGCCAGGACGAATGTCAGGGCCAGCACGAGACTGAGGCCAACCCAGAAGTCTAGGCCGTGGAAGAGGTCGAACATGGAGGAGGGGAGAGGTTCCGGCGAGACGCTGATTATTGCAGATTTGTGACCTGTTTCTTGTCACATTCCGGCCCGAAAAATCGGGACGCACCGTCGGGCTGGCTCAGAACTTTGAATATTGGAATTCGATTTCTATCGGCTTGCCCAGATTGGCAGAGGTATCGGCCTGGATCAGCATGACCGCCAGCAGCCCCAGGTACAGCAGGCACAGCCACAAGGTTCTTTTCATGGGCGACTCCGTCTTCAGGGGCGAAAGGTTTCGGCGATTTTCTGGTTCACGCGCAGCCAGCCCAGCTCGCCCAGGTGCTGCACGTCGCGCAGCGTGCCCACTTCGAAGGGCGCGCCGTACATGTCCATGCAGCGCATGGCGTAGCGGCCGCAAAGCGCCGCGACCTCGCGCCGCACCGGCTCGAAGCGGTCCAGGTCCTTGAACACCAGCGGATGCAGCGGCTGCATCACGAACAGCGCGTCCACGCCGCGCCCGCGCAGCAGCGCCATCAGCGCGTCCAGCTCGCGCAGCTCGTCGCGGCCGGTCAGCGGCTGGGGCAGCCAGGCCGTCTTGCCGCCGGCCGGCACCGTCCGCAGGTACTTGCCGAAGAACTCGTCGCGCACCGCATAGGGATTGCCTGCCATCCGGGCCTGTTCGGCGTCCTGCGCCTGGCTGGCCAGGGCGTCCCAGTCCACCACCCGGGCGGCGGCGGCCGGCCCCGCGATTTCCGGCTGCGGGGCGGGCGCGGCATGGGCCGGCGTCCACAGCCCGGCCAGGCGCTGGCGCAGCACGTAGGCCTGTTCGGCCGCCATCGACCAGGCCACGCCCGCGTCGCCCTTGGCCCGCAGCCAGCGCAGCAGCTCGGCCCGGCCCTCGGGCTGGCGCAGCAGGCGCGGCAGCAGCGGATTGACGTGTTCCTTGAATTCGTCCGGACCCAGTCCGCCGTCGCCGTCGAACCAGCCGGGCGACAGCATCACCACCACGCGCGACGCGGGCGAGAGATCGTCGGCCAGCGCCGCCAGCACCAGCTGCATGCCCAGGGACTGGAAGCCCGAATGGCCGTAGGCCAGCACCGGCATCTGCAGCTCGTCGGGCAGATAGCGGTAGGGCACGAAGCGCAGGTCGTTGCTGGTCAGCTCCGACGAACCCAGGATGACCAGGCGGTCCCCGGTGCGCAGGGCCTGGCTCAGGCGCGACAGGTTGCGGGTCTGTTCCTCCAGCGTGTTGCCCAGGTTGGGGATGTGGAGGCCGGGGGCGGCGGGCGGCACGGCCTCGGTGCGCAGCGCCAGCGCGTGCAGCGCGATCCATCCGGCGGCCGCGGCGGCGGCCAGTGCCAGCGCCGCCGCCAGCGCGTGCTGCCGCAAGGTGCGTTTAGTCATGGAAGATCGCCGATCGGAGGGTAGGCGGATGTTAGCCAGCCCCGGGAAAGAATGCGATAGCATCGTTGCTGCGCGGTGCTCGTGGATTTCCATGATTGACCGCGCCACGAGCCGCATCCGCGGCGCCCATTCTGCCCATACGACGATTTCGCCATGACCGCTACCCGTATCGCCCGCAGCCATCCCGATGAACTGATCATCGGCCTGGTATCCGTTTCCGATCGCGCCTCCAGCGGCGCCTATCAGGACCAGGGATTGCCCGCGCTGCGCGAGTGGCTGGGCGGCGCGCTGGCCTCGCCGTGGCAGGCGGTCGACCGCCTGATCCCCGACGAGCCGGCCCGCATTTCCGAGACGCTGATCGAACTGGTGGACGGCTGCGGCTGCGACCTGGTGCTGACCACCGGCGGTACCGGCCCGGCGCGCCGCGACGTCACGCCGGAGGCGACGCTGGCCGTGGCCACCAAGGAAATGCCGGGCTTCGGCGAACAGATGCGCCAGATCAGCCTGCGCTTCGTGCCCACGGCGATCCTGTCGCGGCAGGTGGCCGTGATCCGGGAAACCGCCGACCACGCCGCCCTCATCGTGAACCTGCCCGGCCAGCCCAAATCCATCCGAGAAACGCTGGAAGGCCTGAAGGGCGAGGACGGCGCCGCGCAGGTGCCGGGCATCTTCGCGGCCATTCCGTACTGCATCGACCTGATCGGCGGCCCGTATGCCGAGACCCGCCCCGAGGTCGTCGCGGCCTTCCGCCCCAAATCGGCCCGCCGCTGATACCGCGCCGGCGCTGCGCTATAGTTGGCCGCGCCCGATCCCATTTTCATCCGCACGAGAGTTCCATTGCCATGAAGGTCCGTACCGTCCTGTCCCTTACCGCCCTGGCCGCCCTGACCGCCTGCGCCAACGTCAAAGACGTGCGCGAGCGCGACCCCGTGTTCTACGGTTCGACCCAGCGCACGGCGGAGGACTACACGAACTGCGTGGCCGAGGCCTGGAAGAACCTGGGCATCGAATTCGAGCGCAAGGCCGTGCGCAATGGCTTCGAGCTGGTCCAGCAGGACAGCTTCGGCGTCGAGGCGGTGCTGACCACCACCCACTGGCGCGGCAAGACCGAGGCCCGCCTGTCCACGCGCATCGCGCGGCGCGACCAGAGCATCATCGAGCCGGCGAACCTGTGCCTGTAAGCGCCATGTTCCGACGCCGCGACCTTCTGAAGCTGGGGCTGGCCGCGGCCGCCGCCGGCCTGGGCTGGCCCGCGCACGCCGTGCCGGCCGGCTATCTCACCCGCAAGCTCGACTTCCCGGTGCCCGGCGGCGTCGCCGTGCTGGGTCTGGGCGACGCCGATCAGGCCCCCGAAGTCACGTTCCAGGGGCGGCGCGTGCTTGTCGTGCGCGAGGAGGGCCGGCGCTGGATCGCCGTGGTCGGCATCGCGCTCAGCGTCAAGCCGGGCGAGCACCAGGTTTCCGTGTCCGACGCGCAGGGCCAGCGCACGCTGTCCTTCAAGGTCCGCACCAAGGAATACGCGGCCCAGCGCATCACGCTGAAGAACCAGCGCCAGGTCGAGCCCAACCCGGACGACCTCAAGCGCATCGAACGCGAACTGGCCGAGCAGAGCGCGGCCAATCGCGGCTACCGCGCCGGGGTCATGCCCAGCAACCTGCTGCTGGACCGCCCGGTCGATGGCGGCCGCCTGTCCAGCCCCTTCGGCCTGCGGCGTTTCTTCAACGGCCAGGAGCGCAATCCGCACTCGGGCCTGGATTTCGCCGTGCCGGCGGGCACGCCCATCAAGGCGCCGGCGGCCGGCGTGGTCGTGTTGGTGGGGGATTACTTCTTCAATGGCAAGACGGTGTTCCTGGACCACGGCCAGGGTTTCGTCAGCATGTTCTGCCACATGTCCGCCATCGACGTGAAGGTCGGCGACGAGCTGCCGCGCGGCGGGCTGGTGGGCAAGGTGGGATCGACGGGGCGGGCGACCGGCCCGCATCTGCACTGGAACGTCAGCCTGAACGACGCCCGCGTGGACCCCGCCATCTTCATCGGGGCGTTCAAGCCCTGAGCGGGCGCGCGCCTCAGGCGGGCGCGGCCTGCAGCGCGATCTGGCCGAGCACGTGCTGGTGCATGCGCTCGGCATACTCCATCTGCTGGCGCACGTGCAGCTGCTGGGCCTGTTGCTCGTCCAGGCAGTTGTCGAATTTGGTCTTGGCCTCGGCGTAGGTCAGGCCGGTGTTGCGCAGGCTGTTGATGAACGCCTCGCGCGACTGGTTCAGCAGGCGCAGGCCTTCCTCGCCCTTGGCGTATCGCCGGCGCGCCAGGGCAAGCTCGTCAGCGGCTGCCTGCAACTGTTCTTTCAGATCCATCTTGCGTCGTGCGCGTCCCGCCCCAGGTGGCGCCTGGCGGGATCGCCATTCTTTCAGGGTGCGGCGCTGCCCGCATTACGGCATGCCGGCGGGCCGGCTTAAGGCTGGCGCCGGAAAGGCCGGGGGCGGCTGGAAGCCGCCGGCCCTGGCATCCGGCTCAGCGGCGAAACTGCTGCGGGCGGCGCTGGGCCGTGGCGGGGGCGCGCTCGTCCTTGTGGCGGAAGTTGATGCGGCCCTTGGTCAGGTCGTACGGCGACATTTCCAGGGTGACGCGGTCGCCGGCCAGGATGCGGATGCGGTGCTTGCGGATGCGGCCGGAGGCGTAGGCGCCGACTTCGATGCCGTTGTCCAGCGTGACGCGATAGCGGCTATCGGGCAGCACTTCGTCAACGATGCCATCCAGTTCGATGAGTTCTTCTTTAGCCATTTTCTACTCCTATCAATACGCGCAGCCATGCCGGCGGCATGGCTCGCCGCGGGGCGGCAAGCGCGTTGGACTCAAATTAGCAGGTCCAGCGGTTTGAACGTAAAACGTCCGGGCAGGCGCGGTAGGGGCCACGGCATCCTGGCGGATGTCTGAAATGACGGATACTCGCGCCTGGTCAGGCGAGGTGCGCGCGATGCGCGGCTTGGTCGCGGCGCCGCGCCATGCGCGCGTTGCCGGAAGAAGCGGGTTGGAACGTTTGGTGCAGCGCCGGCAGGCACTGCACCCGGTGCGGCGGCGCCTCTGGCGGCGACGGGCTTGATCCTGAAGTGCCGGGCGCGTCCAGAAGGGGCCTCGCAATACTGCCCTGAGGCGTTACAGGTTCGCGACGCAGAATGACCGAAGCCCGGTTTTCGCGGAAAAATCACGGACTTATGTTACTGCAAAGCGCAATGATTAGCCAGTTTTTATCTGTTGCAGACCTGTGATAGTTGCGGCTGAACGACTTCAGGCCGCCGGGATGCGCTGCCGGTATTCCGCCTCGACCCGCCCGAGCACGGACCAGAAAGGTCCGGGTTCGCGCCCGGCGATCCGGGCCGACAGCACGCCCAGGTGCACGTGCCAGCCGCCGGCCACGTCCACCATGTCGCCGCGCGAGCCCAGCTTGCGGTGCGTCAGGACCAGGCGGGTGCCCTGGTCCTGCGGCGACAGCTCGAACGTGACCTCGGACGGATGGCCGGGCGAACCGCCCCAGGTGAAGGCCAGCAGCCGCGGCGGCTCGCAGCGGGTGATGACGCCCTGCGTGGTGACGCCGTCGGCATAGGGTTTGTAGGCTTCGGGCACGGGCTCGGCCACCGAGGACAGGTCCGCGTGCACGAAACGCAGCGTCACGCCGCCGCCTTCGCGCAGTTCCATGTCGCCGCTGGCCAGCCAGCGGCCGCGTTTCTCCGATTCGGTCAGGAATGCCCAGACCTCTTCGACGCTGGCCGGCAGGATGCGGATGAAGCGGATGGAGGTGGGGTCAAGGACGACGCCGTAATCACTCATGCTGATCTCCAGAAGGCTCGGCCGGGGCGCGGCTGGCGGCGATCGCGGCTTCCAGCGCGCCCAGCCTGCCCGACCAGAATCGTTCATAAAAGCGCAGCCACTGCATGGCCTCGGCCATGGGTCCGGGATCGAGGCTGCATACGTGCGTGCGGCCGCGGATGGAGCGCCGGACCAGGCCGGCGCGCTCCAGGGCCTGCACGTGTTTGGAGGCGCCCGCAAAACTCATGCTCAAGGGGGCGGCCAGTTCGCCGATGGTCAGATCGCCTTGCGCCAGGCTGCGCAGCATGTCGCGGCGCGTGGGGTCGGCCAGCGCGCGGAACACGGCATCCAGGGCGGGAGAGGAAGTTGATTCAACCATGCGGTTGAATATAACGCCGCCCAGCCCGGAGATTCAACTGTTTGGTTGAGCTTTTATGTAACCGCCTGCGGATCGGCTTCTTCGAACGAGCCGCAGCCCTCGGGGTACTGGGGCAGGTTGTCGGTGATGTCGAACCACGGCGCCTTGCTGGAGACGTGGCAGTGCGCGGCGGGCTTGACGCCCGGGTCGTCGTCCAGCGCACCCAGCGGCAGTCCGTAGAAATCGGGCCGCTGGTCGAAGCGGCTGAGCAGCGGCGTGCCGCAGGCTTCGCAGAAGCCGCGGTAGCTGCCCGGCGACGAGCAGTACCAGGTGACGTGGTTTTCGCCGCGCGTCCAGGCGAAGTCCGTGACCCGCACCGTGGCGCGGCTGCGGAAGGCCGCGCCGTGCGACTTGCGGCACATCGTGCAGTGGCAGTTGAGGACGTCGGTGAGCGGGCCGGTGATCTCGTACGCAATGCGGCCGCACAGGCAGGAACCCTTGATCATGATGAACGCCCGGCAGGTGGTGGGGATGTTTTGAATATACCCGCGGCGCGCGGCGCTGGCGCGCCTGCGTTTATGACGGAGATCTTTCAGGCCATTGCGGTGTCCCTAAATTCCGCCAAATCATTCGATCCCCAGGTCATCGTGCTGTCATGCCGCGAAAACAGAATGCGCCCATGAACCAATCAAGGGGAATTCGACCATGACTTACGCCATCGAAGTGCAAGGGCTGAGCAAGAGCTTCCACGCGGGCGCCAAGGCGCTCGACGGCGTGGACCTGCAAGTGGCCGACGGAGAAATGGTCGCCTTGCTGGGCGCCTCCGGCTCGGGCAAGTCCACGCTGCTGCGCCATCTGGCCGGCTTCGTCGCCGGCGACGCGGGCAGCGTGGCCGTCAACGGCCAGCCGATCCAGCAGGACGGCCGCCTCAGCCGCAACGTGCGCGGCGCGCGCGCCGGCATCGGCTTCGTGTTCCAGCAGTTCAACCTGGTGGGCCGCCTGCCCGTCATCACAAACGTCCTGACCGGCCTGCTGCCGCGCGTGCCGCTGTGGCGCAGCCTGACGCGCTGCTTCCTGCGCGCCGAAGTGCGCCAGGGCCTCGATGCGCTTGCCCAGGTTGGTATAGACGACTACGCATTTCAGCGCGCCTCCACGCTGTCCGGCGGCCAGCAGCAGCGCGCGGCCATCGCCCGCACGCTGGTGCAGAACGCCCGCGTCATCCTGGCCGACGAGCCCATCGCCTCGCTCGACCCGGAATCGTCGCGCCGCGTGATGGACACGCTGGCGCAGATCAACCGCAGCCGCAAGGTGGCGGTGGTGGTGTCGCTGCACCAGGTCGACGTGGCGCTGCGCTACTGCCCGCGCGTGGTCGCGCTGCGCCACGGCAAGGTGGTGTACGACGGCCCGTCGGCGGCGCTCACGCCCGCCATGCTGCGCGAACTCTACGGCGCCGAGCTGGGCGAACTGCTGCCCGAAAGCGCGACGCCCGCGCCCGCGGCCCTGACGCAACTGGCGCACGCCGCCTGATTCCCACCCCGATTCCCGGATTTCCACTCCCCCTTTCGACCCCGGAGCCCCCCATGCTACGCAGAACCTTCGTCACCCTGATCGCCGCCGCGGCACTGTCCACGCAAGTCCATGCCGAAGAGGCCAAGGCGCTGAACTTCGGCATCATCTCGACGGAGTCGTCGACCAACCTGAAGTCCGTGTGGCAGCCCGTCATCGACGACCTGAGCCGCGCCATCGGCGTGCCGGTCAAGCCGTTCTTCGCCTCCGACTACGCCGGCATCATCGAAGGCATGCGCTTCAACAAGGTGCAGATCGCCTGGTACGGCAACAAGTCCGCGATCGAGGCCGTGGACCGCGCCCAGGGCGAGGTATTCGCCTCGGTCATCGACAAGGACGGCAATCCCGGCTACTGGTCGGTGCTGATCGTCAACAAGGACAGCGACCTGAAGACGCTGGACGACGTGCTCAAGCGCGGCGCCAAGCTGAGCTACGGCGCGGGCGACCCCAACTCCACCTCGGGCACCGCCGTGCCGGGCTACTACCTGTGGGCCGCCAACAAGATCGAACCCAAGACCTTCTTCAAGTCGGTGCGCGCCAGCAACCACGAAACCAATCTGCTGTCGGTCATCAACAAGCAGGTCGACGTGGCGGTCAACAACACCGAGTCGCTGGAGCGCTACCGCCTGAACACCGGCAAGGACGCCAGCGAAAGCGTGCGCGTGCTGTGGAAGTCGCCGCTGATCCCGGCCGACCCGCTGGTCATGCGCAGCGACCTGCCGGCCGACATGAAGACCAAGATCCGCGACTTCTTCGTCAACTACGGCAAGGGCAAGGACGCCGAGCGCGAAATGGCCAACCTGAAGGCGCTGACCTACAAGGGCTTCCGCGCCTCCGACAACCAGCAGCTGGTGCCCATCCGCCAGATCGAACTGGCGCGCCAGAAGGCCCGGGTCGAAGGCGACACCACGCTGGGCCAGGCCGAAAAGCAGAAGCAGCTGGCCGAGCTCGACAAGAAGCTGGCCAGCCTGGGCCAGCCCGCCGCACAGCAGTAAGCGCAACCGCCGGCCGCCGGCCCGTCATCCGACGCGGCCGGCGTACGCGCAGCCGAACATTTCTTTTGCCAGCCGCTCATCCCCATGAATCTCGCCACGCATACCTCCCGCCTTCCCGCCGCGCCGCGCTCGTCGCTGCCGGTTCTTCTCGTCTGGGCCATCGTGCTGGCGCTGCTCGTCATGTCGTGGCGGGGCGCGGACATGCGGCCCCTGGACCTGCTGCGCGATTCGGGCAACATGGCTCAGTTCGCGGCCGACTTCTTCCCGCCCAATTTCCGCGACTGGCGCATGTACCTCGACGAGATGATCGTGACGGTGCAGATCGCGGTATGGGGCACGTTCCTCGCCATCGTGGTGGCGGTGCCGCTGGGCCTGCTGTGCTCGTCGAACATGGTGCCGGCCTGGGTCTACCAGCCGATGCGCCGCCTGATGGACGCCTGCCGCGCCATCAACGAAATGGTGTTCGCCATGCTGTTCATCGTGGCCGTGGGCCTGGGGCCGTTCGCCGGCGTGCTGGCGCTGTGGGTGCACACCACGGGCGTGCTGGCCAAGCTGTTCTCCGAAGCCGTCGAGGCGATCGATCCGCGCCCGGTCGAAGGGGTGCGCGCCACCGGCGCCAACGCGCTGGAGGAGGTCGTCTACGGCGTGATCCCGCAGGTGCTGCCGCTGTGGATCTCGTATTCGCTGTACCGCTTCGAGTCCAACGTGCGCTCGGCGTCCGTCGTGGGCATCGTGGGCGCCGGCGGCATCGGCACCGTGCTGTGGGAAATCATCCGCAGCTTCCGCTACGCGGAAACCTGCGCGGTCATGATCATCATCGTCGGCTTCGTGGTGGTGATCGATATGGTGTCCGCGCGCATCCGCGCCGCGCTGATCTGAGCGCGGCGCGCGCCGGCGCCGACCATCAGGGCCGGCCGGGCGCCTGCAGGGCCGGCAAGGCCAGCAGGCCGGCCAGCCGCGCGGCGTGGACGTCGGCGTCCGACACGCGCGGACGCGGCATCAGGAAATTCACCGTGCCCAGGCAGGCCTGCCCATACACCACCGGCACGTTGATGACCGATTGCAGGCCCAGTTCGCGGATGGCGCCGTGGTCGTCGAAGAACTCGCGGATGGCGTCCTCGCCTTCGCCGACGAAGACGCGGCGCTCGTGCAGCACGTGCCGGCCCCATGCGGTGCCGGCCTTGTCCTTGCTGCCGCCGGGCGGATAGGCCTGCGGATTCGAGCTGTACAGGCGCACCACGCGGATCGCGTCGGCGTCGTATCGGTTCACCGTGCACAAGGTGTGCGCCAGCGTGGCGTGCGCATAGGCGTCGATGGCGCGCAGGGCGGCCGTGGCGTCGGCGGCGGCATAGGCCAGTTCGATGGCCTGCACCGCGGCCAGGGTCGGGGCGGCGTTCATTCTGCGGTGATTCCCAGCTCTTTGATGAGCTTGCCGTACTTGTCGGCGTCGCGCGCCAGGATCTGGCCGAACTGCTCGGGCGTGGTCTCGGTCAGCAGCACGCCCATGTCGGCCATCTTCTTGACCACTTCCGGGCGCTTGAGGATCAGGTTGATCTCGCGGTTGAGCCGGGCCGTGAGTTCCGGCGGCATGCCGGCCGGGCCGAAGGCCCCGTACCAGACCGCCAGTTCATAGCCGGGCAGCGTTTCGGCCACCGTGGGCACGTCGGGCAGCAGCGGCGAGCGCGTTTCCTCGGTCACCGCCAGCAGCTTGAGCTTGCCGTTCTGCACGTGCGGCAGGGTCTGCGTGCCGGCGCTGAACAGCACCTGGGTGCGTCCAGCCACGGTGTCCAGCACCGCGGGCGCGCCGCCGCGATAGGGGATGTGGGTCATCTTCACGCCGGCGGCCTTCTCGAACAGCACCGCGCTCAGGTGGTTGGTGGAGCCCTGGCCCGCCGAGGCGTAGGTCACGGTGTCCGGATGCGCCTTCAGGTAGGCGATGAATTCCTTCACGTTCGTCGCCGGCACCGACGGATTCACCACCATGGTGTTGGTGACCAGCGCGAGTTCGGCGATGGGCGTGAAGTCCTTGACGCCGTCGAACGGCATGTTGGCGTAGAGCGCCTGGTTCATCGTGTGCGTGCTCATGGAGCCCACCAGCAGCGTGTAGCCGTCGGGCTTGGCGCGGGCCACGAAGGCGGTGCCGATGTTGCCCGAGGCGCCCGAGCGGTTCTCGACGATGACGGACTGGCCGAGCGATTGCGTCAGCCCTTCGGACAGCATGCGCGCCAGGATGTCGGTGGAGCCGCCGGCGGCCCACGGCACGATCAGCGTGATGGGCTTTTCCGGCCAGGCGGCGTGGGCGGCGGCCGGCGCGGCCAGCGCCAGGCCCAGCGCGCAGGCGCGCAATAGTTTCTTGAATCGCAGTGTCATGGTTAATACCCCTTGTGCAAAGGCCGGTCTGTGCGCCGGCTGGAAAGAAACAGGTTCAGCGTCCGGCGGCGTAGCCCTGCATGCCGCGCGGATTGGCGCCGGCGCGCAGCAGCAGTCCGCCGCCGGGGGCGGGTTCGCGGGTGCAGGCGCTGATGCGTCCTTCCGACCAGTCCGGGCCGACCTTGACCTCGTGGCCGGCGGCGCGCAGCGCGTCCAGCGTGGCCGCGGGCATGCGCGACTCCACCGTCAGCCGATTGAGCGTCAGCGTGCGCGGCCAGAAAGAGCCGGGAAAATGGTCGATGTGCCAGGACGGCGCGTCGATGGCCTCCTGCAGATTCATGCCCATGGCATGGCGCAGGAAGAAGGCCACCGTCCATTGGTCCTGCTGGTCGCCGCCGGGCGTGCCGAAGGCCATATAGGGCTGGCCGTCGCGCAGCGCCAGGCCCGGCGACAGCGTGGTGCAGGGGCGCTTGCCGGGCTGCAGCTGGCCGGGCACGCCATCGTCCAGCCAGGTCATTTGCAGGCGCGTGGTCAGCGGAAAGCCCAGGCCCGGCAC
The DNA here is from genome assembly GCF_056711425.1 of Achromobacter sp. SX5. Taxonomy (NCBI): domain Bacteria; kingdom Pseudomonadati; phylum Pseudomonadota; class Betaproteobacteria; order Burkholderiales; family Alcaligenaceae; genus Achromobacter; species Achromobacter sp. SX5. The sequence goes on from NZ_CM160041.1 coordinate 1,313,416, forward strand.
GACCGGGCTGGACGACAGCCAGCCGCCCGACGGCGTGGCGGCCACCATATTGCCGTCGCGGTCGATGACGTCGATCTGGCAGGTGTCGCCCACGAACAGTTCGCGCGCGGCCCACTCGGACACGGGCGGCAGCGCCGCGAAGGTCGGTTCGCCCACGCCGAAGCGGGTGTCGGAGGCCGCCAGCGTGCGCGCGGCCGCCTCCAGATCCGGCAGGCGCGGCGCGCGTGCACCGGGGCTGCCCGGCTGGAATGCGCGCGAGGCCTGCGCGCCGATGACGGCGGCGCGGGTCCGCGCGTAGTCGTCGCTCAGCAGATCGGCCAGCGGCACCTGCGCGAAATCGGGATCGCCGTACCAGGCGCAGCGGTCGGCGAAGGCCAGCTTGGCCGCCTCGGCCACGCGATGCACGAATTCCGGCGACTGCGGGTCCAGGCCTTCCATGCCCAGGTGGCGCAGCATGGCCAGCTGTTGCAGATGCACGGGGCCTTGCGACCAGACGCCGCATTTGGCCACGGTGTAGCGGCCGTAGTCCACGGTCAGCGGCTCGTCGTAAGTGGCGCGCCAGTCGGCCAGGTCGGACTTGCGCAGCAGGCCGCGATTGCGCTGGCCGGTCGTGTCGCGCACCGGTTCGCCGCTGTAGAAGGCGTCGATCGCGTCGGCGACGAAGCCGCGATACCAGGCGTCCAGCGCCGCGTCGATGCGCCCGCGCCGGTCGGCGCCGGCGGCATGCGCATGGTCCAGGATACGGGTATAGGTGGCCGCGATCGCGGGCGTGCGGAACAGGGTGTCGGGCGCGGGCACCCGGCCGTCGGGCAGCCAGACCTCGCGCGAGCTGGTCCATTCGTCGCGAAACAGCGCCTGCACCGCCAGGATGGCCTGGGAGATGCGCGGCACCAGCGGAAAGCCGTTGCGCGCGTAGTCGATGGCCGGGCGCAGCACCTCGGCCAGCTCCCAGGTGCCGTAGTCGCGCAGCAGCGTCAGCCACGCGCCGAACGCGCCGGGCACCGTGGCCGGCAGCAGCCCGATGCCGGGCACCAGGTCCAGGCCCAATCCGCGGAAATGGGCGGGCGTGGCCAGGGCCGGCGCCGGTCCCTGGCCGCACAGCGCGCGCATGCGCCGCTCGCGTTCGCTCCAGAGCAGGATGGGCACCTCGCCGCCCGGCCCGTTCAGGTGCGGTTCGACGATCTGCAAGGTGAAGCCGCCGGCCGCCGCCGCGTCATAGGCGTTGCCGCCGCGCTCCAGCACGCCCATCGCGACTTGCGTGGCGAGCCAGTGGGTGGACGAGACCACGCCGAACGTGCCGCGGATTTCGGGGCGGGTCGTGAAGGAGGCGTTCATGGGCGGTTCCTGGCGGGAAGATGTCCGCAGTATAGGATCATGAAATAACTGGATTTACCTTTGTTGGCATAATTGAATAACCAACTGGTTATAGGAAAAATCGTGAACTGGGACGCGGCCCGTCTGGCCAACCGCCTCAAGCACCGCCATCTGGTGCTGCTGCTCGACATCGCCAGGCACGGCTCGCTGACGCGGGTCGCGGCGGCGGCGGGCGTCAGCCAGCCGGCGGTCACCAAGGCGCTGGCCGAACTCGAAGACATCTTCGGCGCGCGGCTGTTCATGCGCACCGGGCGAGGCCTGCAGCCCACCGCGCTGGGCAGCCTGGCCCTGGTGCGCGCGCGCCACATGCTCAGCGACCTGGACCTGTGGGCGCGCGAAGTGGAAGCCCTGCACGCGGGCCGCTCGGCGCATCTGCAGGTCGGCGTCGTGCCGTACGTATCGAGCGCGCTGCTGACCCAGGCCATCGGCCTGCTGCACCAGCGCCACGGCGTGACGCTCAGCCTGCACCGCGCGACCACCGATCATCTGGTCCCGATGCTGCGCCAGCACGAACTCGACTGCATCATCGGCCGCGCCACCTCGTCGGTGGCGCAGGACGACCTGATACACCGCGCGCTCTACCGCCAGCGTCCGCGCCTGATCGCGCACGGCCGGCTGGCCCAACGGCTGGCGCGGCGCCGGCCGGACTGGGCGGCGGTGGCGGCGCTGGACTGGGTGCTGCCTGCGGCCAATACGCCGACGCGGCAACTCATCGTGGAGCACTTCATCCGCGCGGAGCTGAGCCCGCCCAGCCCGGTGCTGGAAGCCTATTCGACCGACGTGATCGAAGGCCTGCTGGCCATGAACGAAACCTTCGTCTCGGTCGTGCCCGAGGACATCGCGCGCGAGCTGTGCCAGCGCGGCAAGCTGGGAATGGTGCCCTGGGACTTCGGCTGGGAGCTGCCGCCGATCAACCTGATCCGGCGCAAGCGCCAGCAGCCGCTGGCGGCCGAAACGTATTTTTCCGATATCTTGCTGGATCTTTGTGGCGAGATGGCGGGCTGAACCGGGGGGGCGATGGGTTCCGCGCGTTGGGCGGTTGATTCCTTGTGTCGGATGTCTCGCGCTGCACCCATCCTACGGCGGTCGCGCATCGTACGACAGTCGGGCATGGTACGGCGGTCGGGCATCGTACGACGGTCGCGCATCGTGCGACGGTCGGGCATCGTACGGTGGTTGAGAATCACACGGCGATAGGGAATCGTAGGATGGGTGCAGCGCGAGATTCCTTATGCAAGAATCCATACATCAAGCGCGCGAAACCCATCGGGCGGCAACCGCCGCCATCCCTACGCAGCCAGTTTGCCGCGCGCAATATCCAGCAATTCAGCGGCCGCCGATTCCGGCGCGGCGTCGTTGTTGACCCGCAGCAGCCGGCAGCGCGGCGGCACCGTGTATGCCTGGGTGGCGCGCGCCAGCCGCTGCGCGATCTGCTGGGCGTTTTCGCGGCCGCGGCCGGCCAGCCTGCGGGCCAGGAGCGCCGGGTCCACCGTGACCTCCACCGCGGTCAGCGTCGGATAGCGCGCATGGGCCTGCGGCAGGTGCGCGCGCGAGCCATTGATGATGACGGCCGCGCCGCAGGCCAGCCAGGCGTCGATCTCCACGCCGATGCCGTAATGCAGGCCGTGGCTGCTCCAGCGCAGCGCGAAGCAGCCCAGCGCCGCGCGGCGGCCGAATTCGTCTTCGGTGAGGCTGAGCGAGTCTTCGCTGTCGCCGCTTTCGCGGGTGATGTAGCGGTGCGCCACCAGCACCGGCTCGTCGCCGCGCAGGTGCGTGCGCAGCAGGCGCAGCAGCGTGTCCTTGCCGCTGCCCGAGGCGCCCATCAGGTAGATCAGGCGCGTGCCGTCGGCCGGGGCGTAGGAGACGTTCATTGCGCGGCCGGGCCTTGCAGATACGCCGCGCCGGCGGCGTCGGTGCAGCTGCCGTCGAAACCGTAGTGCCTGGCCGCGACGAAGTCGGCGCCGGGCTCGGGCTGCACATAGACGCTGACGCCCGGCACCGGCATGGCCTGGCCGCGCAGCGGATCGGCGAAGGCCGCGATGCCGGCCCGCGCCCGCGCCAGCGCGTCGCCGTCGAGCTTGCCGGTCAGCGTGATGTGGAAGGTATAGGTATCGAACACATAGGGGTAGCCCCAGCGCGCCAGCATGGCCTGCTGCGCGGGCGTGAGCGATTGCGGCTGGCGCCTGGCGGTCTCCTCGGGCGTGGGCGGGGCGCGCAGCGGGTCCAGGTCGCGCACGGCCGCGTCGGCCAGTTCCTGGATGCGGGCCCGGCCCGGCGCATCGGCGTCGGCGATGCGCCAGGCCAGGAAACCGCGCAGCGGTTCGCAGTCCAGCTGCAGCGAGAACGGGCTGCGGCCGTCGGCCAGCCGGCGGGCGGCGGCGTCGACCTCGTGAGGGCTGGCGCCGGAGCGCAGGCGGAAGGGCGGCTTCAGCGTGGCGTGCAGGCCGTAGTGGCGCGGGGCCTCGGTCCATGCGCGCGGAAAATCGGCCTGCCCGGGCAGCGCGGCCAGCGCCTTGCCGGTGTCGGCGCAGCGGCCCAGCCAGCGGCTGCCGTATTCGCGCCAGGGGCCGGTGGGAGCCAGGTACAGGGCGTAGCGATGGGCCTGCGGCATGGTCAGGCCGCCATGCGCTGGGGCTGGCCGTCGCCGAAGGCGCGGCTGGCGTAGCGCAGTTCGCCGCCGACGATGGCGGCGCACACGCGCGGCAGGCCCGGCATGCGGTCGTCGACCACGATGGCGTCGGCGATCAGGCCCGGCGCCAGCGCGCCGCGGTCTTTCAGGCCGGCGGCGCGAGCGGGATTCAGCGACACCAGGTTCCAGGCCTGGGCCAGCGGCAGCACGCCGTCGTCGGCCAGCCGCAGCGCGGCCGCCAGCGGCGCGGGATAGTAGTAGTCGGAGGTCAGCACGTCGCACAGGCCGGCGCGCACCATCTCCGTGGCGCTGGGCGCACCGGTGTGGCTGCCGCCGCGCACCACGTTGGGCGCGCCGAACACCACGGCGTTGCCCAGGTCGCGCGCCACGCCGGCGGCCTCGCGGGTCAGCGGGAATTCCGCCACGCTGCAGCCCAACTGGTGGTAGTAGCGGCGCGTGGCGGCGTCGGGATCGTCGTGCGAGGCCACCTTCAGGCCGGCCTCGCGTGCGCAGGCGGTCAGTTCGCGCATGGCGTCGGCCACGGAATCGGCGGCGGCCATGGCGGCGCGGATGCGGTCCTGGAACACGTCGAGGTCGCATTCCGCGCGGTGCGCGTACTGCAGCAGCTTGCGCTCGTCGCCCAGCCGCCGCGCCATACTGGGCAGGTGGTCGTTGAGCGCCAGGAAGCGCACGCGGCCGTCGCGTATCCATTGCTGGGCGATGTCCAGCCCGCCCACGTGATGGGTCTCGAAGCGCAGGTGCACGTAGTGCCGCGCGCCCATCAGGGCCCGCATGCCTTCGAGCGCGTCGAACATGCGCTCGGCGTAGCTCTCGCCGCGCAGGCCGCCTTCCCAGGACAGCGTGACGCCGTGGAATTCGGTGGTGATGCCATTGGCCAGCAGCTGGCGGTCCACGTCGAACAGCGCGCCCTGATAGGGGAAGGTCACGCTGGGGCGCGGCATGATGGCGCGCTCGAAGGCGTCGCCGTGCAGGTCCACGATGCCGGGCAGCACCAGCAGGTCGCCAGCGTCGAACCAGGCGGCGCCGCGCGCGGCGGGAGCCGCCGAATCGTCGATCAGCCCGCCGTGGAAACGCAGGCTGGCCTGTTGGACGCCGCGCGGCGTCAGGATGCGCTGTCCGGTGATGCCGGCCAGGGGCGAGGGGGCAGGGGTGCGTGAGTTCATGGCGCCAAGTTAGCGGGCTTGCATTACAACCAGATGTCTAGATGAGTGGGGCCGGCCCGCCGGATTCCGGGGGCGCCGCGGTGCCGGTTCAGCCTTCGTCCGTGACCATCAGCTGCACCAGGTCGCCGACGAAGCGGGCCACGCTGTACTGCAGCGGCGCGCCCTGCTGGTCCACGTTCAGCGCCTCGACCTGGAGGATGGGGCGGGTCTTGGGCTGGCCCAGCAGGCGGGCGATTTCGGGCGAGGGCAGCGCCGCGGTGATGCGCGACCACTTGCGGGTGTAGTCGCCGATGCCGTAGTGCGCATAGACCTTGGAGATCGAACGCTGGGACGCGAGGCGCTGCGCGAAATCGGGGAAGCGCTTTTCGTCGAAGTAGTGTTCCGAGACGCTGATGGGGCGGTTTTCCGCCTTGCCCACGATCTGCACGCGCAGCAGCGCCGCGCTGCGGGCCAGCCCCAGGTGCTTGGCGATCTCGGCGGCGCGCAGCGACTGGCTGCCCAGCACCTCCTGGTGGCCCAGCATGCCCTGGCTGCGCAGGTTCTCGGAAAAGCGCGTGCGCTTGCCGATGGCGTAATCGATGGCGTGTTCCTGCACGAAGGTGCCGCGGCCCTGTTCGATCCGGACCAGGCCGCTTTGCTCCAGCTCGCCCATGGCGCGCCGTATCGTGTGGCGGTTGACCGAGAACTTGGCGGCCAGCTCGGGTTCGGAGGGCAGCTGTTCGCCCGCCGCATAGAGCTTGTTGCGGATGTCGTCCGCAAGCGATTCGCCGATTTGCCGCCAGACGGCGATGCCGGAACCTCTTTCAACCATGGAGTGCGCTCGTACTGTCATATCCGCTCTTCAAGAATGGCCACGATTGTGCCCGATGCCGCGGCCGCCGCAAAGGCGCAGCAACTGTCATCAAAAATTCACGCCCGGCTGTTGAACTTGGATTTCGAACCGATCATACTTCATCCAGTCGTCTAGACGTATGGAGGAATCTTGGAACACCCACAGACAGGACAACCGGCAACCGACGCCCGGCGCGCGGCCTGGATGCGCGTGCTGGCGCTAGCCGACGCCGGCGCGCTGGACGGCGCGTTCAGTGCGCTGGGCCGGCTGCCCGAGCATCGCACGCTGCGCCCGGCCCAGACCGGCATGGCCATGGTGCGCGCCCGCAGCGGCGGCACCGGCGCCCGCTTCAACCTGGGCGAAATGACCGTGACACGCTGCGCGGTGACGATGGGCGAGGGCGTGGTCGGCGTGGCCTACGTGCAGGGCCGCTCGCTGCGCCATGCGGAACAGGCCGCCGTGGCCGACGCCCTGCTTCAGCTGCCCGAATGGCATGAAACCGTGCAGGCGCAGCTCATCGCGCCGCTGGCGCGCCAGCATGCCGAAAAGGTCGAGCGCCAGGCCCGCGTGGCGGCGCAGACCAAGGTGGAATTCTTCACGATGGTGCGAGGCGAGGACTGACATGCAACAACCGATACTGGCCGCCGCCGCGGCCCCGGGCCGCACGCTGTTGCCCGGTTTCGCCGATCCGGTGGACGACGCGCAGGCCACCTTCCGCGCCGCGCTGGACGCGCTGGCCCATCCCGGGCGCATCCACGAAATCACGGCCGAAAGCGGCGTGCCGGCGGGCCTGTCGCCCGCCATGACGGCCCTGCTGCTGACGCTGGTCGACGTCGACACGCCGCTGTGGCTGCCGCAAGGCGCGAGCGCCGATACGCTGGCCTTCCTGCGCTTTCATTGCGGCTGCCCCATCGTGCCCTCGCCCGCGCTGGCGCGCTTCGCCGCGGCGCCGGCCGGCTTCGAGGCCCCGGCGCTGTCGGCCTGCCATCCGGGCGACCCGGCCTATCCCGATCAGTCCACCACGCTGCTGATCGAAGTCGCGTCGCTGGATGCCGGACCGCAGGCCATGCTGAGCGGCCCGGGCATCCAGAGCCGCCAGGCCCTGGCCGCGGCCGGGCTGCCGGAAGGCTTCTGGCGCGAATGGCGCCTCAATCACCAACGCTTTCCGCTGGGCGTCGACGTGCTGCTGACGCAGGGCCGGCGGATCTGCGGCCTGCCGCGCAGCACGCGCCTGGAGAACTGACATGTACGTAGCCGTGAAAGGGGGCGAGCGCGCCATCCTCAATTCCTACCGCATGCTGGACGACTACCGTCGCGGCGACCGCGAGGTGCCCGAACTGAGCCTGGCGCAGATCCGCGAACAGATGCCGCTGGCCGTGTCGCGCGTGATGGCCGAAGGCTCGCTCTACGATCCGCAGCTGGCCGCGCTGGCGCTCAAGCAGGCCGCCGGCGACGTGATCGAGGCCGTTTTCCTGCTGCGCGCCTATCGCACGACGCTGTCGCGCTACGGCTACACGCAGCCGATAGACACCGGCCGCATGCGCCTGCAGCGCCGCATCTCGTCCACCTTCAAGGACCTGCCCGGCGGCCAGATCCTGGGCCCCACCTATGACTACACCCAGCGGCTGCTGGACTTCTCGCTGCTGGCCGGACGCGAGGCCGACTCGCTGCCCGCCGGCGACGAAGCCCTGGACAGCGCCATGCCGCGCGTGACCGACCTGCTGGCGCAGGACGACCTGATCGACGCCGAGCCGGTTCCGCCCGGCGATCCCGAACCCTTCGACCTGACCCGCCAGCCGCTGGATTTCCCGGCCTCGCGCGCCGCGCGGCTGCAGAACCTGGCGCGCGCCGACGAAGGCTTTCTGCTGTCGATGGGCTATTCCACGCAGCGCGGCTACGGCAACACCCATCCCTTCGCGGCCGAGATCCGCTACGGCGCGCTGGAAGTGGAAATGCACATCGAGGAACTCGGCTACGCCGTCACCGTGGGCGAGATCGAAGTGACCGAATGCCAGATGGTCAGCCAGTTCGCGGGCAACGCCGAGGAAGGGCCGAAGTTCACGCGCGGCTACGGGCTGACGTTCGGCTACGGCGAACGCAAGTCCATGTCGATGGCGCTGGTGGACCGCGCGCTCAAGGCCGCCGAGCTGGGCGAGCTGGCCGATTCTCCGGCCAACGACCACGAGTTCGTGCTCTACCACAGCGACAACGTCGAGGCCTCGGGCTTCGTGCAGCACCTGAAGCTGCCGCACTACGTGGACTTCCAGGCCAACCTGGAACTGCTGCGCCGCATGCGCGCCGAGCGCGACGCGCCGCAGGCCGCGGACAAACAACTGATGGACGAGGCGGTTTCCCCATGACGACGCAACAACAGGCCGCGGTCGCGCGCGACGACCACTACAACTTCGGCTACCTGGACGAATCCACCAAGCGCATGCTGCGCCGCGCGCTGCTCAAGGCGGTGGCGATTCCCGGCTACCAGGTGCCGTTCGGCAGCCGCGAGATGCCGCTGCCCTACGGCTGGGGCACGGGCGGCATCCAGGTCACGGCCGCCATCATCGGGCGCGGCGACGTGCTCAAGGTGATAGACCAGGGCTCGGACGACACCACCAACGCGATCAACATCCGGCGCTTCTTCGGCCGCGTCACGGGCGTGGCCACCACGCAGTCCACGCCGGCGGCCACCATCGTGCAGACGCGCCATCGCATTCCCGAGACGCCGCTGGCCGCCGGCCAGATCATGGTGTTCCAGGTGCCCATTCCCGAGCCGCTGCGCTGGCTCGAACCCAGCGAAACCGAGACCCGCACCATGCATGCGCTGGCCGAATACGGCGGCATGCACGTCAAGCTGTACGAGGACATCGCGCAGCACGGCCGCATCGCCACCACCTACGACTACCCCGTGATCGTCAACGACCGCTACATGATGCGGCCTTCGCCCATCCCCAAGTTCGACAATCCCAAGCTGGACGGCAGCCCGGCGCTGATGCTGTTCGGCGCGGGCCGCGAAAAGCGCGTCTACGCCGTGCCGCCATACACCCGGGTCAAGAGCCTGGACTTCGAGGACCACCCCTTCGAAGTGCAAAGCTGGAGCGAGCACTGCGACCTGTGCGGCTCGCGCGAGAGCTTCCTGGACGAAATCATCCTGGACGACGCCGGCACGCGCCGCTACGTCTGCTCGGACACCGAATACTGCAACGATCGCCAGGCGCGCCAGCGCCCGGACGCCAACCCGGACGAGGCCGCGGTATGAATCCCCAAGCGAATCCCCTGCTGTCCGTGCGCGGCATGACGCGCACCTGGGACGGCGTGCACGGCTGCCGCGACGTCAGCTTCGATCTTTATCCCGGCGAGGTGCTGTGCGTGGTCGGCGAGTCCGGCTCGGGCAAGAGCACGCTGCTGTCGGCGGTGTCCCACCAGACCCGGCCGCAGGCCGGCAGCGTCTGGTACGACACCCGCGACCAGGGCTTCACCGACCTGGCCGCGCTGCCTGCCGCGCGCCTGCGCCTGCTGGCGCGCACCGACTGGGGCTTCGTGCGCCAGAACGCTCGCGACGGCCTGCGCATGCAGGTCAGCGCCGGCGCCAACATCGCCGAACGCCTGATGGCCGTGGGCGAGCGCCATTACGGCGAGCTGCGCCGCGTGGCCGGCAACTGGCTGCACAAGATGGAGATCGACGTCGGCCGCCTGGACGACGCGCCGGTATCGTTTTCGGGCGGCATGCAGCAGCGCCTGCAGATCGCCCGCAACCTGGTGACCCATCCGCGCCTGGTGTTCATGGACGAACCCACGGCCTCGCTCGACGTGTCGGTGCAGGCGCGCCTGCTGGACCTGCTGCGCCAGCTGGTGACCGACCTGGGCCTGGCGGCCATCGTGGTCACGCACGACCTGGCCGTGGCGCGCCTGCTGGCGCACCGGACCCTGGTCATGCGCGGCGGCGAGGTGGTCGAAAGCGGGCTCACCGACCAGATCCTCGACGATCCGCAGCACCCCTATACCCAATTGCTGGTGTCCTCCATTTTGCAGAGCTGAGCATGCGCGCAACCACTCCGATGATCGAGGTGCGGGGCCTCGGAAAAATGTTTACCCTGCACAACCAGGGCGGCATGCGGCTGCCGGTGCTGGAGGCGGTCGACTTCGACGCCGCGGCCGGCGACTGCCTGGTGCTGGCCGGGCCGTCCGGCACCGGCAAGAGCACGCTGCTGCGCTGCCTCTACGGCAACTATCTGGCCACCGAGGGCAGCATCCGCGTGCGCGTCGAAGACGGCTGGGTCGAGCTGGTGGGCGCGCCGGAGCAGCGCATCCTGGCGCTGCGGCGCGACGTGATCGGCTACGTCAGCCAGTTCCTGCGGGTGATTCCGCGCGTGGCCGCGCTGGACGTGGTGGCCGAGCCGCTGCGCGCGGCCGGCGTGCCGGCCGACGAGGCGCGCGCCCGCGCCGCCGCGCTGCTGCGGCGCCTGAACGTGCCCGAACGCCTGTGGGGCCTGGCCCCGGCCACTTTCTCCGGCGGCGAGCAGCAGCGCGTGAACATCGCGCGCGGTTTCATCGCCCGCCATCCGATCCTGCTGCTGGACGAGCCCACCGCCTCGCTGGACGCCGACAACCGCCAGGTGGTGATCGACCTGATCCTCGAAGCCCGCGCCCAGGGCCGCTGCTTGCTGGGCATATTCCACGACGCCGAGGTGCGCGACGCAGTGGCCACCCAGACGCTGGAACTGCGCCCGGCCGTGACCGCCGCCGCGATGGAGGCCTGACCATGCACAGCACTTATCTCACCCATGCCCGCGTCGTGCTGGCCGACCGCGTGCTGGAGGACAGCGCGGTGCTGATCGATGACGGCCGCATCGTGGCCGTCGAGCCGGCCGGCGCGCGCGCCGGCCGCGAAGTCGACCTGCAGGGCCAGGTCCTGCTGCCGGGCCTGATCGACCTGCATTGCGACGCCATCGAAAAAGAGGCCGAGCCGCGCTCGCGCGTGCTGTTCCCGCTGGACTTCGCGGTGGCGCAGGTGGACCGCCGCAACGCCGCGGCGGGCATCACCACGCCTTATCACGCGCTGTCCTTCGCCAACAGCGAATGGGGCGTGCGCAACAACCAGACGGCCGCCGAAGTGGTGCGCACGGTGCGCGCGTTCCGTGGCCACAGCCTGGTCGACAACCGCATCCACTGCCGCTACGAGGTCACCGACGCCACCTCGGTGGACGTGCTGCGCGCGCTGATGGACGAGGGCGCGGTGGACCTGCTGTCGGTCATGGACCATTCGCCGGGGCAGGGGCAGTTCAAGACGCTGGAGTCCTATCTGCAATACATGATGGGCAACCACGCCATGAGCCGCGAGCAGGCCGAGGAAGCGGCGCAGGCCAAGAGCCGCGCGCGCGACGGCGCGGTGGCGCGGGTCGAGACCTTGCTGGCGCATGCGCAGGGCCTGGGCATCCCCACGGCCAGCCACGACGACGACTCCATCCACCGCATCGCCACCATGCGCAACCTGGGCGTGGCCATGAGCGAGTTCCCCATCAACCTGGATACCGCGCGCGCCGCGGTGTCTTGCGGCCTGCCCACCATCCTGGGCGCGCCCAACGTGCTGCGCGGCCAGAGCCAGAGCGGCTCGATGCGGGCCATCGACGCGGTGCGGGCCGGCGTGGCGAGCTGCCTGTGCTCGGACTACCAGCCTTCCACGCTGATCGCCGCCGTCTTCGCGGTGGCGGCGCAGACCGAGCTGACGCTGGCGCAGGCGGCCGCGCTGGTCACGCTGAATCCCGCGCAGGCCTGCGGCCTGTCGGACCGCGGCCGCATCGCGCCCGGCATGCGCGCCGACCTGGTGGCGGTGGCGCAGGTGGGCGGCCAGCCGTTGATCAGCCACACCTGGTCGGCGGGCCGGCTGGTATTCTCCACCCACTACCCGCCCTTGCGCGCCGGCGCGGCGCTCGAACCCGAGGCCCAGGGCCTGGCGGCCTGAGACAGCAGGAGCAAGCCGATGGACCCCATCGTGACCGCCGTGGCGCGCAGCGCCGCGCACACGTTCAGCAAGCCCGTGGTGCCTGAAATCATGTTGCTCAAAGGGCTGGGCGTGGAGGGCGACGCCCACCTCGGCGTCACCGTCAGGCACCGCTCGCGCGTCAAGGCCGACCCCAGCCAGCCCAATCTGCGCCAGGTGCACCTGATCCACGCCGAATTGCACGACGAATTGCAGTTGGCCGGCTTCAACGTGGCCGAAGGCACGATGGGCGAGAACATCACCACCCGCGGCATCGACCTGCTGGCGCTGCCGCGCGGCGCCTGGCTACACCTGGGCGCCGGCGCGGTGGTGGAGATCACCGGCCTGCGCAATCCCTGTGCGCAGCTGGACCACTACCAGCAGGGCCTGACCGCCGCGGTGCTGGGTCGCCATCCGGACGGCAGCCTGATGCGCCGGGCCGGGGTCATGGGCATCGTGCTCGAAGGCGGCGAGGTCCGGGCCGGCGATGCTATTCGCGTGACGCTGCCGGCCTTGCCGCACCTGGCGCTGGAACGTGTTTGAAATATCCTGCGCGGCCCCGGACGCGGGCCCGCGCATCTGGTTAAATGGGAACTGGAGCGCTGCCGCATTTTCCGCCGGCGGCGCGCCTTTTTTCCGGAGCGCGCGATGGCACGATTCAATTTCACCCAGGATCCCGAAGAACCCGATCTGTGGGCGGCCGAAAACGTCGCCGTGGGCGCGGATCGCCCGCCGATCCACGTCATGATCCAGACCGACGGCGAGGAACCCGGCAGCGGCGCGTCCAAGGCGGTCAAGAACATCCTGGACACCCTCGACGAGCAGATCCTGGCCGCCGCCGATTTCCTGCTCGACAACTATTCCTACGAACACTACAAAAAACTGGGCATCGAAGACGCCCAGCTGCTGCCCGAGGAAACCGCCGAGGCCATGGCCGAGAAGGCAGTGCTGCGCGCGCTGTGGCTGTTCGACGAGGACGGCGACGGCTATGAACTGTGGTTCACGCTGCCCTGGGACCCGGTGCACACCTACGACGTGGAATTCGAGGACGGGGCGCCGGTGTCTTGCTCGGTCAATGACTGAATGACCGAAACCTAACGGACCAGCTCGAACCGGCTGGCCCGCGCCTCGCCCAGCGAATCGTCATAGCGGTAGCGCAGCTTTACAGATTGCCCCTTGCGCACCGCCGTGGCGCCGGCGCCGTCGAGCACCACGTCGATTTCCCGGCCCATGAATTCGGTGCAGTCGGTGTCGGCGCGCGCGCCTTCGGGGATCTCGGCGCTGCGGACCCTGAGCCTGAACATCAATTGGCTGATTTCGGTGCCGTCGATGCGGAACTGGCGCATCTGCATGGGCGGGCTGGCGGCGGTGCCGCCCAGGTTGCAGGATATGCGCGTCCAGGCGTGCGAGGCGGGGGCTGCGGCCATCAGGGCGACGGCCGCCACGGTGCAGCGCAGGCGTAGGGAAATCATGGCTGGATCGGGCAGGGCTTGCCGGGGGCTTATATGTTGCTCCCGGCGATGGCGACGGTCAAGACGCCGCGACCCCGCCCGCGGCCTCTTTGGCCGGCGCTTCCTCATCGGCGGGCTGGCGGCCTTCCAGCTTGGCGATGACGGCGGTGGCCAGGCTGTTGCCGACCACGTTGGTGGCGGTGCGGCCCATGTCGAAGAACTGGTCGATGCCCATGATCAGCAGCAGGCCGGCCTCGGGCAGGTTGAACATCGGCAGCGTGGCGGCCACCACCACCAGCGAGGCGCGCGCCACGCCGGCCATGCCCTTGCTGGTCACCATCAGCACCAGCAGCAGCGTCAGCTGCTGGGTGAAGCTCATCGGGATGCGGTAGGCCTGCGCGATGAACAGCACCGCGAAGGACTGGTACATCATCGAGCCGTCCAGATTGAAGGAATAGCCCAGCGGCAGCACGAAGCCCGAGATGCGCTTGGGCACCCCGAAGCGCGAGAGCGCCTCGATCGTCTTGGGGTAGGCCGATTCGCTGCTGGCCGTGGAGAACGCCAGCAGCGTGGGTTCCTTGATCAGCCCGCCCAGCCGGCGCACGGACTTGCCCAGGAACAGGTAGCCGATCAAAAACAGCACGCCCCACAGCAGCGCCAGGCCCAGGTAGAACTCGCCTATCAGCTTGCCGTAGCTGACCAGCACGCCCAGGCCTTCGGTGGTGATGGCGGCGGCCATCGCGGCGAACACGCCCAGGGGCGCGAAGCGCATGACGTAGTCGGTCACCCGGAACATGATCTTGGCCAGCTCGTCGATCATGTTGTAGAGGGTGTGGTGGCCCTTGCTGCGCACGAAGGACAGCGCCGTGCCGAAGAACAGCGAGAACACCAGGATCTGCAGGATCTCGTTGTTGGACATGGCCTGCGCGATGCTGCTGGGGAAGACGTGCGCGATGAAGGCCTTGAGCGTGAAATCGCCCGTCTTCAGGCCGGAGCTGGCGCCGGCGTCGGGCAGCGTCATGTTCATGTGCGCGCCCGGTTCGAACAGATTGACCAGCGCCAGGCCCAGCAGCAGCGAAACCAGCGAGGCGGCGACGAACCAGATCATCGCGCGCATGCCGATGCGGCCCACGGCGCTGGCGTCGCTCATGCTGGCCAGCCCCGTCACCAGCGTGGCGAACACCAGCGGTGCGATGATCATCTTGATCATGCGCAGGAAGATGTCGGTGACCAGGCTGAAGTAGGCGGCGATGCGGGCGGCCTCCTCGGGAGTTTGCGCGTATCGGTGGCAGAAGTAGCCCACCACGATGCCCAGCACCATGGCGATGCCGATGTAACGCGTCAGCTTCTTAGTGTTCATGATCAAAACGGAAAAACGGCGACCGTGCGCCAGGCCCCGCGGGTGCCGGGTCCGCCGGCATGGGGCGGGCGAGCGGTCGGATGACAGACATGCCAGGGCGATCCCGAGGCTTGCGGGTTTACCCTTGGGCCGCGATGTTAACGCCGCCAAGCTGACAGCCAGTTGTCGCCTCCAGTGGAGCGGATTTGTATCAAATTGGAACGGCGCCACGGCCCCGCGCCGCCATGCCAGAATGCCTGGCCGGCCGCCAAGGCGGCGTCCCGCGACAAAAAAGGAGACTGGAAAATGCAGAAACGAGAACTGTCGGTGCTGGCGTCCGGATACACCTACCTGGAGGGCCTGCGCTGGCACGAGGGCCGCCTGTGGGCGTCGGACTTCTACACCGGCCAGGTCATCGCGGTGGACCTGGACGGCCGGGTCGAGCGCATCTGCGAGGTGCCGCAGCAGCCGTCCGGCCTGGGCTGGCTGCCGGACGGCCGGCTGCTCATCGCCTCCATGAAAGACCGCAAGCTGCTGCGCCGCGAAGCCGACGGCAGCCTGGTCGAGCATGCCGACCTGTCGGCGCTGACCGGCGGGCACATCAACGACATGGTGGTCGACGCGCAGGGCAGGGCCTACGTGGGCAATTTCGGCTTCGACCTGATGAACGGCGCGCCGGTGCGCAACACCACCATCGTGCGCGCGGACCCCGACGGCTCCTGCCGGGTGGTGGCCGACGGGCTGTGCTTTCCCAACGGCTCCTTCATCACCCCGGACGGCGCCGTCATGATCGTCAACGAGACCTTCGGCAACCGTATTTCCGAATTCGACATCCTGCCCGACGGCGGCCTGGGGCCGCGCCGCGACTGGGCCGATTTCGGCCCGCTGCCCGCCAGCGACGACCTGGGCGTGCTGATCGCCGCCTCGGCCATCGGGCCGGACGGCGGCGCGCTGGACGCCGAGGGGGCGCTGTGGGTGGCCGACGCCATCGGCAAGCGCATCGTCCGCCTGGCGCGCGGCGGCCGGATACTGGAGCAGATCGACACCGGCGAGTTCGGCATCTTCGCCGCCGCCCTGGGCGGGCCGGACGGCCGCAGCCTGTTCATGGCCGCGGCGCCCGATTTCATCGAGGCCAACCGCCGCGCCAGGCCCGAGGGGCGCATCCTGGTGACGCGGGTCGACGTGCCGCACGCGGGCCGGCCGTAGGGCCCCCGCACCGGCGCCCTCGTGCTTGCGGCGGGGGCGCCGGGACGGCTTACGCCGTTCGGCGCAGCCCGAATGGCCTGGATACCGCCGGTTGCAAGACCTTTCGGCGAATCCCCCGTAAAATCACCCCATTCAGCAAGACTTCAACCATCTTTCAATAGACAGTACCTAAGGAGGACCACTCATGGCCCTAGTCTCCATGCGCCAGTTGCTCGACCACGCCGCCGAGCACGGCTACGGCATTCCCGCTTTCAACGTCAACAACCTGGAGCAGGTCCAGGCCATCATGGAAGCCGCTGCGGAGACCGACAGCCCCGTGATCATGCAGGCCTCGGCCGGCGCGCGCAAATACGCGGGCGAAGGCTTCCTGAAGCACCTGATCCAGGCCGCCGTGGAATCCTATCCGCACATTCCCGTGGTCATGCACCAGGACCACGGCCAGTCGCCCAAGGTCTGCCAGGGCGCCATCGACCTCGGCTTCTCCAGCGTCATGATGGACGGCTCGCTGAAGGAAGACGGCAAGACCATCGCCGACTACGACTACAACGTCGAAGTGACCAAGAAGGTCGTCGACGTGGCCCACAAGCTGGGCGTGACGGTCGAAGGCGAACTCGGCTGCCTGGGCTCGCTGGAAACCATGCAGGGCGACAAGGAAGACGGCCACGGCGCCGACGGCAAGCTCACCATGGACCAGCTGCTGACCGACCCGGAACAGGCCGCCGACTTCGTGCGCAAGACCCAGCTCGACGCCCTGGCCATCGCCATCGGCACCAGCCACGGCGCCTACAAGTTCACGCGCAAGCCCACCGGCGACATCCTGTCGATCTCCCGCATCAAGGAAATCCACGCCCGCCTGCCCAACACCCACCTGGTGATGCACGGCAGCTCCAGCGTGCCGCAGGAACTGCTGGCCGAGATCCGCGAATTCGGCGGCAACATGAAGGAAACCTACGGCGTGCCCGTCGAGGAAATCCAGGAAGCCATCAAGTACGGCGTGCGCAAGATCAATATCGACACCGATATCCGTCTGGCCATGACCGGCGCGATCCGCCGCTTCTTCGCCGAGAACCCCGAGAAGTTCGACCCGCGCGAATACCTGAAGCCGGCCCGCGCCGCCGCCAAGGCCATCTGTGTGGCCCGCTACACCCAGTTCGGCACCGCCGGCAACGCCAGCAAGATCAAGGCCCTGCCGCTGACCGAAATCGCCGCCCAGTACGCCTCGGGCAAGCTGGCGCAAGTGGTGCAGTAAGCACGCTCGGCAGTGCGGAAGAACGGGCCCGTATTCATGCGGGCCCGTTTTTTTTATGGTCTAGGCGGCGGGCCCGTTGCCGGCGTAGTGCGGGATGCTGCGGTCCACGTGGTGCCAGGACGGCGCGGAACCGGTCCACAGGCTGGCGCGGGCGTGGAAGGCCTCGGGATCGTCCAGCGAGCCGGCCCGCACGATTTCGTAGTCCATGCCTTCGGAGCCGCCGAACAGCGGCGTGCCGCAGGCCGCGCAGAAGCTGCGCATGACGGTGTGGCCGGAGTCGCCCTTGTAGCGGTGCTCCTTGGCCTGGCCGCGCAGCAGCGTGACCGAGCCGGCCGGAAAGATCAGCGCGTGGGCCGGGGCGCCGCCGCTGGAATACTGGCAGTCCCGGCAATGGCAGGTGGCGGCGGTCAGGGGCTCGTCGGTGACGGCGTAGCGGACCGCGCCGCACTGGCAGCCGCCGGTCAGGTGCACTTGCGCGTCGGCGGCGGGCCTGCGTTTGAGGGAAGCATCCTGCATACGGCTTGGTCTCCGGGTGGAAGGGGTGCGCCGTGACGCCTGCGGCGGTCGGCGCGCATGGTAAGAGACCACAGCCTAACGCCTGCGCCGGGCGGCGTCGAGGGGAGGGCGGCCGGGCGCCGTCGGCAGCGCCGGGCCGTTTTGCAGTAACCTATGCGCCTTGCAGGTTCGACTTTCCCGCCCTGGCGCTGCCCGAGGCGGGAATCTTCATTATTGCCATAGGCCATTTCCCGTGACTTCTGCTTTGCATCAATCCAGCATCAAGTCCTTGCCGCTGCTGGGCCGCGGTAAGGTGCGCGATATGTACGCGGTAGGCGACGACAAGTTGCTGATCGTCGCGTCGGATCGCATCTCCGCGTTCGACGTGATCCTCGACGACCCCATCCCCGGCAAGGGGCAGGTGCTGACCGAGCTGACCGAATTCTGGCTGCAGAAGCTGGCCCATATCCTGCCCAACCACTCCACCGGCATCAAGCCCGAGGACGTGGTCGCGCCGGACGAGGTGGACCAGGTGCGCGGACGCGCCGTGGTGGTCAAGCGCTTGAAGCCCATCCTGGTCGAGGCCGTCGCCCGCGGCTACCTGATCGGCTCGGGCTGGAAGGACTACCAGGCCACCGGCTCGGTGTGCGGCATCGCGCTGCCGGCCGGCCTGCAGCAGGCCAGCCAGCTGCCCGAACCCATCTTCACGCCGGCGGCCAAGGCCGAATTCGGCATGCACGACGAAAACGTCGACTTCGCCCACGTGGTCAAGGAAGTCGGCCAGGAAATGGCCGAGCGCATCCGCGACGTGACCCTCAAGCTGTACGCCGAGGCCGCGCGCTACGCCGCCACCAAGGGCATCATCATCGCCGACACCAAGTTCGAATTCGGCCTGGACGACGACGGCACGCTCTACCTGATGGACGAAGTGCTGACGCCCGATTCCTCGCGCTTCTGGCCGGCCGACGGCTACCGCGTCGGCATCAGCCCGCCTTCCTTCGACAAGCAGTTCGTGCGCGACTGGCTGGAAACCCAGACCTGGGACAAGACGCCGCCGGCGCCGCGCCTGCCGCAGGACGTGCTGGAAAAGACCGCCGCCAAGTACCGCGAGGCCCTGGACCGCCTGATCGCCTGACCGGTCACAGGCGCACGAAAAGCCGCTCGCCACGAGCGGCTTTTTTTTCGCCTAGGGGTAATCCTGAGTTTGCGTTATCGGGATTTTAGTTAACATGGTAATTGTTACCTCGTTAATTAGATCCCGATCATGCAGACTCCGCACTCCATCCGGCGCGACGGCACCGTCTACGGGGCATTGCTCAACGACCGCGCCACCCTCGAACGCCTGGCGCCCCAGTTCGACGGCGCGCCCTACAAGGCCGCGCCCAAGGCGCCGGTGCTCTACATCAAGTCGCGCAACACTTACGCCGCCGACGGCGCCGTGGTGGAGATCCCCGCCGATCCGGGCGTGGTGCGCATCGACGCGACCATCGGCCTGGTGATCGGGCGGCCCGCCAGGCAGGTACCGGCGGCCCAGGCCATGAGCCACGTGGCCGGCCTGGTGATCGTCAGCGACCTGACCCTGCCGCACGAGAACTACTACCGTCCCGCCGTCGTGCAGCGCAACCGCGACGGCTTCTGCCCCATGAGCGAGGTGCTCCAGGGCCAGCCCGGCTTCGATCTCGACCAGGCCGCGCTGGGCGTGCGCGTCAACGGCCAGCAGGCCTACGAGCGCAGCTTCGCCACGCTGCTGCGTCCCGCCGCGCAGCTGATCGCCGACGTGACCGAATTCATGACCCTGGCCGAGGGCGACGTGCTGCTGCTCGGCCCCGGCGAAGGCTCGCCCGTGGGGCGCGCCGGCGACCGCGTCACGATCACCGTGCCCCGTCTGGGCGAATTGAGCCACAGCCTGGCAGAGGAGAAGCAGGCATGAAGCGCGGACGCATTGTTTACGAGAACCGGACCTGGGACGTCACCGAAGGCGAGGGCGGGACGGTCAGGCTGCCCGACGGCCGCCTGCTGGCCCAGGCCGACGTGCAATGGCTGCCCCCGATCGAATTCGGCACCATCATCGCGCTGGGCCTGAACTACGCCGACCACGTCAAGGAACTGTCGCGCGAACTCACGGTCACGGCCAAGGACGCGCCGCTGGTATTCCTGAAGGGGCCGAACTCGCTGGTCGGCCATCGCGGCCGCACGCCGCGTCCGCGCGACGCCGCCTTCATGCATTACGAATGCGAGCTGGCCGTGGTGATCGGCCGCCAGGCCAAACGCGTGCGCGCCGCCGACGCGATGGCCTGCGTGGCCGACTACACGGTGAGCAACGACTATGCCGTGCGCGACTACCTGGAGAACTACTACCGCCCCAATCTGCGGGTCAAGAACCGCGACGCCTCGACCGCGATCGGTCCCTGGCTGGTCGACGCGGCCGACGTGCCGGACCCGCACGCGCTGGGCCTGCGCACCCGCGTCAACGGCCAGGTCACGCAAAGCGGCAACACCGGCGACATGATCCACCGCATTCCCGAACTGATCGAGTACCTGAGCGGGTTCATGACGCTCATGCCCGGCGACGTGATCCTCACCGGCACGCCCGACGGCGTGGTCAACGTGCAGGCCGGCGACGTGGTCGATACCGAAATCGACGGCATCGGCACGCTGACCAACACCTTGGCCGAGGCCTGATTCCATCGTTTCTTGTTGCGCAACGACATCCAGGAGAAAGCGCCATGCGCTGCAATATCCGTCTTGCCGCCGCCATGCTGGCCGCGGCCGCCTCGCTGACCGGTTTCGGCGCGTCAGCCCAGAACTATCCCAATCAGCCCCTGCGCTGGGTAGTGGGCTACCCCGCGGGCGGCGGCACCGACTTCCTGGCGCGCACCACCGGCGCGCAGCTGTCGCGGCAGCTGGGCCAGCCCGTGGTGGTGGAAAACCGCCCCGGCGCGGGCGCCATCATCGCCTCGGAATTCGTGGCGCGCGCGCCCGGCGACGGCTACACCGTGCTGTCGGCCGACAACGGCGTGCTGATCTACAACAGCGCGCTCTACAAGCAGCTCAACTACGAGCCGCAAAGGGATTTCGCGCTGCTGGGCATGATGGGCCGCTCGCCGCTGGTCATCACCGCGGCGCCCAATTCCGGCTTTACCGACGCCAAGAGCCTGCTGGCCGCGCTCAAGGGCGCGCCGGGCAAGTACGGCATCGCCACCGCCGGCGTCGGCAGTCCGCACCACCTGGCGCTGGAACTGTTCCAGCGCGAGGCCCAGGTATCGGTGCTGCACGTGCCCTACAAGGGCGGCGCCCAGGCGCTGCGCGACCTGATGGGCGGGCAGGTGCCGCTGATGATGCTGGACCTGCCCAGCGGCGTCAGCGCGGTGAAATCCGGCAAGGTCGTGCCGCTGCTGGCCATGTCGGCCGAGCGCATCCCGCAGCTTCCCGACGTACCCACGGCGAAAGAGCTGGGCTTTGCCGGCGTCGAAGCCTATACCTGGCAGGGCCTGGCCGTGCCCGCGGCCACGCCGCGCGACGTGCAGGAACGCCTGAGCGCCGAACTGCAGAAGGCCATGGGCGATGCCGACGTGCGCCAGAAACTCTACGACGCCGGCTGGGAAGCGCGTCCCACCAACGCCGCGGACATGAACGCCTACGTCGCGGACGAAAGGCAGAAATGGCGCGCGCTCATCAAGAGCCGCAATATCAGTCTGGATTGAATATCGTCCGTATCACGCAAGAGAAGCCATGAAAATCGATCACCTGATCAACGGCAAGATCGTTGCCGGCAAGGATTATTTCGAAACCGTCAATCCCGCCACCCAGGACGTGCTGGCGGAAGTCGCCGCCGGCGGCGAGGCCGAAGTCGACGCCGCCGTGCGGGCTGCGCAGGAAGCCTTTCCCGCCTGGGCGGCCAGGCCCGCGGCCGAGCGCGCCAGGCTCATGCACAAGCTGGGCGAGCTGATCACCCGGCACGTGCCGGAGATCTCGCAGACCGAGACCAACGACACCGGCCAGACGATCAGCCAGACCGGCAAGCAGCTGGTGCCGCGCGCGGCCGACAACTTCCATTACTTCGCCGAGATGTGCACGCGGGTGGACGGCCACACCTATCCCACGTCCACGCACCTGAACTACACGCTGTTCCATCCGGTGGGCGTGTGCGCGCTGATCTCGCCGTGGAACGTGCCGTTCATGACGTCCACCTGGAAGGTCGCGCCCTGCCTGGCTTTCGGCAATACCGCGGTGCTCAAGATGAGCGAGCTTTCGCCGCTGACCGCGGCGCGCCTGGGCGAGCTGGCGCTGGAAGCCGGCATCCCGGCCGGCGTGCTCAACGTGGTCCACGGCTACGGCAAGGAAGCGGGCGAGCCGCTGTGCGTGCATCCGGGCGTGCGCGCCATTTCGTTCACCGGCTCGACCGCCACGGGCAATCGCATCGTGCAGGCCGCCGGCCTGAAGAAATACAGCATGGAGCTGGGCGGCAAGAGCCCCTTCGTGATCTTCGACGACGCCGACCTGGACCGCGCGCTGGACGCCGCCGTGTTCATGATCTTCTCCAACAACGGGGAGCGCTGCACCGCCGGCAGCCGCATCCTGGTGCAGCAGGGCGTCTACGCCGGCTTCGTCGAGAAGTTCGTGGCCCGCGCCCGGCGCGTGAGCGTGGGCGATCCGCTGGACGAGCAGACCATCATCGGCCCCATGATTTCCCGCGGCCACCTGGCCAAGGTGCGCAGCTATATCGAACTCGGGCAGAAAGAGGGCGCCTCCATGCTGTGCGGCGGCCTGGACGCCCCGGCGGTGCCCGACCGCGTCAGGCACGGCAACTTCGTCGCGCCCACCGTCTTCGCCGACGTGGACAACCGCATGAAGATCGCCCAGGACGAGATCTTCGGGCCGGTCGCCTGCCTGATTCCGTTCAAGGACGAGGCCGACGCCATCCGCATCGCCAACGACACCGCCTATGGCCTGTCCAGCTATGTCTGGACCGAGAACGTCGGCCGTGCGCACCGCGTGGCCGCGGCCATCGAGGCCGGCATGTGCTTCGTCAACAGCCAGAACGTGCGCGACCTGCGCCAGCCTTTCGGCGGCACCAAGGCCTCGGGCACCGGCCGCGAAGGCGGCACCTGGAGCTACGAAGTGTTCTGTGAACCGAAGAACGTGGCCGTCGCCACCGGCTCGCACCCTATTCCGCACTGGGGCGCGTGAGCGTCTGAAATCCCGATAGCACGATAAAGGAGACAACCATGCAACGCCGCCACTTTCTGCAGCTTTGTTCCGCCGCCGCGCTGGCCGCTACCGCCGGGCCGGGCCGCGCCCAGTCCGGCGACTGGCCGGCCAGGCCCCTGCGCGTCGTCGTGCCGTTTCCGCCGGGCGGCACCACCGACATGGTGGCGCGCCTGATCGGCGCCGAGCTGGGCAAGCAGCTGGGCCAGAGCGTCGTCGTGGAGAACAAGCCCGGCGCGGGCACGGTGATCGGCGTGGACTACGTGGCCAAGCAGCCGGCCGACGGCTACACCTTCGTCTGCGTGGCCAACAGCTTCACGGCCAACAAGACGCTGGTCAAGAAACTGCCCTACGACACCGACAAGGATCTGCAGCCCGTGGCGCTGATGGGCCTGTCCGAGCACGTGCTGGCCACCCATCCGTCCAGCGGCCTGAAGACCCTGGCCGACCTCAAGCAGGCGGCGCTGGCCAAGCCCGACACGCTGACCTACGCCTCGTTCGGCAACGGCACCTCGGCGCACCTGGCCGGCGCGCTGCTGTGCCAGATGATGGGCGTGGACATGGTGCACGTGCCCTACAAGGGCCAGGGCCCGGCGCTCACCGACCTGCTGGGCGGGCAGGTCAGCGTGATGTTCGGCAACTGGTCGGAATTCCGCAGCCACGTCGAAAGCGGCAAGCTGGTCGCCCTGGGCATGGCCACGCGCCAGCGTTCGCGCTTCGCGCCCGACGTGCCGACGCTGGCCGAGCAGGGCGTGGACCTGGAGTCCAACTCCTGGCAGGGCCTGCTGGCGCCGGCGGGCACGCCCGACGCCGTGGTCCAGCGCGTCAACGCCGAAGTCAACAAGGCGCTGGCCGCGCCCGGCGTGGTGGAGGTTTTCGCCAAGAGCGGCGTGGTCTCGCGGGCCGGCTCGGTGGCGCAGTTCGAGCAGTTCGTCCACAGCGAGATCGGCAAATACGGTGAGATCATACGGCGCGCCAACATCACCACGGGCTGACGCGCCATCGTTTTCAAGGGAACCATCATGGGTAAGCTAGCACTCGCAGCCAAGGTCACGCATGTTCCATCCATCTATCTGAGCGAACAGGACGGCCCGCGCAAGGGCACGCGCCAGGACGCCATCGACGGCCTGACGGAGATCGGCCGGCGCTGCCGCGAGGCCGGCGTCGACACCATCGTGGTGTTCGACACGCACTGGCTGGTCAACGCCGGCTACCACATCAACTGCGCGCCGAATTTCAAGGGCCTGTACACCAGCAACGAGCTGCCGCACTTCATCAGCAACATGGGCTTCGAGTTTCCCGGCAACCCGGCGCTGGGCAAGCTGCTGGCCGAGACGGCCAACGCGTTCGGCGTGGAGACGCTGGCGCACGACGCCACCACGCTCGATCCCGAGTACGGAACGCTGGTGCCCATGCGCTACATGAACGCGGACCGGCAGTTCAAGGTGGTCTCGGTCTCCGCCATGTGCACGGTCCATTACCTGAACGACAGCGCCCGCCTGGGCTGGGCGATCCGGCGCGCCATTGAGGACAAGTACGACGGCACGGTGGCCGTCCTGGCCAGCGGCTCGCTTTCGCACCGCTTCGCGCAGAACGGGCAGGCGCCCGATTTCGCGTTCAGGATCTGGAGTCCGTTCCTGGAACAGCTGGACCGCGAAGTGCTGCGCATGTGGCAGGCCGGCGAATGGAAGGCCTTCTGCGGCATGCTGCCCGAGTACGCGGCCAAGGGCCACGGCGAAGGCTTCATGCACGACACGGCCATGCTGCTGGGCGCGCTGGGCTGGTCGGACTACGACGGCCGGGCCGACCTCGTCACGCCGTACTTCGCAGCCTCGGGCACGGGGCAGGTCAACGCGGTCTTTCCGGTGACGCCGCAGGACGGCGCCGCCATTCCCGCGGCGCAGGCCACGGCCGGCGCCGCGCCGGCGGGGAGGCTCTGACGCCATGCCTCACGTCGTCATCCTCTATACCGGCAACCTCGAAGCGCAGGCCGACATGGGCGGCCTGTGCCGGGCCGTCGCCGACGCCATGCTCACCGTGCGCGCCGAAGACGGCAGCCAGGTCTTTCCCACCGGCGGCACGCGCGTCTACGCCTATCCGGCGCCGCATTACGCCGTGGCCGACGGCGGCGCCGCGGGCCGGGCCGCCGGCGGCGACGGCGACTACGGTTTCGTCTACGTCAACCTGCGCATGGGCGCGGGCCGCTCCGACGCCGTCAGGCAGGCCGCCGGCGACGCGATCGCGGGCAGCGCCCGAAAGCACCTGGCGCCGCTGTTCTCCGATCCGCGCAAGCACCTGGGCCTGACGGTGCAGGTCGACGAAGCGCCGGGCCAGGTCTACGACGCCAAGCACAGCACCCTGCATCCCTTGTTCACGAAGAAATAATCCATGTTTTCCGCAGAACTCCTGACCCGGCTCGCGCAGGAACTCGACCAGAGCCAGAAATCGCGCCAGCAGATCGAACATTTCTCCAAGCGCTTTCCCGACATGACGGTCGAGGACGGCTACCGCGTGTCGCGCGAATGGGTGCGCATGCAGACCGCCGCGGGCCGCAAGGTCATCGGCCACAAGATCGGCCTGACCTCGCGCGCCATGCAGATCGCCAGCCAGATCGACGAGCCCGATTACGGCACGCTGCTGGACTCCATGCTCTACACCTGCACCGAAGGGCAGGTGCTGGACATTCCGTTCGGCAACTTCATCGCCCCGCGCGTGGAAGTGGAGCTGGCCTTCGTGCTCAAGGCGCCGCTGGCCGGCCCCGGCCTGCCCGGCGGCAAGGAAGTGACGCTGGACGACGTGCTGGCCGCCACCGAATACGTGACGCCGGCCATCGAGATCATCGATGCGCGCATCGAGCAGTTCGACCGCCACACCAAGGCGATGCGCAAGGTGTACGACACCATCAGCGATAACGCGGCCAATGCCGGCATCGTGGTCGGCGCGCGCCGCGCCGCGCCGGCCTCGCTGGACCTGCCCTGGTGCGGCGCCGTGCTGCGCCAGAACGGGGCGGTGGAGGAAACCGGCCTGGCCGCCGGCGTGCAGGGCCATCCGGCGATCGGCGTGGCCTGGCTGGCCAACAAGCTGGCGCCCTGGGGCGAATCGCTGCAGCCCGGCCAGCTCGTGCTGGCGGGATCGTTCACGCGGCCGGTGGCCGCCCGGCCCGGCGACCTGTTCGAAGCCGACTACGGCCCGCTGGGCGCGCTGCGCTTCAGGATGAAAGCATGACGATGACCACGCCTACCCAAACCCCCGTCAACCGCTTCAAGGCGGCCATCGCGCAGAAACAGGCCCAGATCGGGCTGTGGCTGGGCCTGGGCAGCCCGTACTCGGCGGAGATCTGCGCCGGCGCCGGTTTCGACTGGCTGCTGATCGACGGCGAGCACGGCCCCAACGACACGCTGACCCTGCTGTCGCAGCTGCAGGCCATCGCCGCCTATCCCGGCGTCCATCCCATCGCCCGCGTGCCCATGGGGCACGGCGAGGTCGGCGAAATGCTGATCAAGCAGTACCTGGACGTGGGCGCGCAGACGCTGCTGGTGCCCATGGTCGACACGGCGCAGCAGGCCGCGCGCATCGTGCGCGCGGCGCGCTACCCGCAGAACGACGGCCAGGGCGGCATACGCGGCATGGGCGGCGCGCGCGCGTCGGCCTGGGGGCGCCGCGCGGCCTACTACCACGAAGCCAACGCCCAGGTCTGCGTGCTGGTGCAGGTGGAGACGCTCGAAGGCCTGCGGAACCTGGACGCCATTGCCGCGACCGACGGCGTGGACGGCGTGTTCATCGGCCCGGCCGACCTGTCCGCGGCCATGGGCCACGTGGGCGATCCCGGCCATGCCGAGGTGCAGGCCGCGATCGGCGACGCGATCGCGCGCATCCAGCGGGCCGGCAAGGCCGCCGGCATCCTGACCGCCGACGAAGCGCAGGCCCGCCATTACCTGGACCTGGGCTGCAGCTTCGTGGCCGTGGGCCTGGATACCCGCCTGCTGGTGCAGGCCACCAGCGCCCTGGCCGGCCGCTACAAGCGCGCGCAGCCGGCGCCGCAGGGGGGCGCGTATTGACCGGAATCGCGCCGCCCGGCCGCCCGGGCCCATGTCATGGTCCGCTTGTATACAATTTGGCGCTCCCTTGCGCCATTGCCATGACAGAACCCCAGACCCCCGCCGCATCCCGACCCCTGCGCTCGTTTTCCCGCTCCCTGCCGATGGCCTTGCTCCAGGCCCGCGAGTCGGTCATGGTGCGCTTTCGCCCCATGCTGCGCGAGCACGGACTGACGGAGCAGCAGTGGCGGGTGCTGCGCGCCATGTCGGCGGCCGGACGCAGCCTGCGGCCCATGGAAATGGCGCAGATGACCTTCATCAGCATGCCCAGCCTGTCGCGCCTGTTGAAGACGCTGGAGGCCAAGGAACTGATACACAGGAGCCGCCTGAACGACGACCTGCGCGGCGCGGAGTTCGGCCTGACGGAGGCGGGCTGCATGATCGTGGCCGAGATCGCGCCGCATTCGGAATCCACCTACGCGGAAATCGAGAGCCTGGTGGGCGCCGAAGACGTGGAGCTGCTGTACCAGGTGCTGGAGCGCGTGGTGCGCCGCCTGGGCGTGCCGAGTGACGGACCGGATTCGGTCTGAATTCCGATAACATTTATTGCGCATTGTTACGCTATACTTCACCGCGACCCAGACAGGAGCGCTACGTATGGTAATGATGCTGCCTTTCCTGACCGGCCTGGTCGCAGTGTGGTTCGGGATGCTAGGAAAGCGCCGCCCCTGCGTGACCTTCTGGCTGCTCACCCTCGCGATCTACGCCGCCTGGTGCCAGTACCACATGACCAGCCCGCTGGCGCTGTCGTTCTGAGGGCGGGCGCATGATCTTCTCCCTCAATCCCGCGCGCGGCTCGCGCATCCTGAACGGCCTGGCCCTGCTGGGCGTCACCGGCGTGCTGGGCGTGGCCTTCTTCTGGCAGTTCGCCTATGGCGAGCTGCCGTGTCCGCTGTGCCTGTTGCAGCGCGTGGCCCTGGTCATGGCCGGCGTGGGTTTTCTGCTGAACCTGCGCATGGGCCCGTCGCCGATGCACTACGCGATGAGCATCGCCGGCGCGCTGGGCGGCATGCTGGCCTCGGGCCGCCAGGTGCTGCTGCACATCATGCCGGGCGACCCGGGCTACGGCGAGCCCTTCATGGGCCTGCATTTCTACACCTGGGCCTTCATCGCCTTCGTGGCCATCATCGTGTTCTGCGCGGTGATGCTGTCGGTGGACCGCAAGTGGGGCGACAGCATGCTGAAAAAGCCGCTGCCGGCCATCGGCATCGTGGTCATGGCCCTGTTCTTCATCGCGGTGCTGGCCAACGTCGGGGCCACCACGCTGGAATGCGGCTTCGGACCCTGCCCGGACGACCCCACCACCTATCTGTTGCTGGATTCCGGCTCGCCCCGCTAGCGTCCCGCCCCGGACGGGTAAAATAGCCGGTTTCGCGGCCTGGTTCCGCGGTCCTTCCGACCTTGCCGCGGCCCTGGCGCCGCGGTCTCAACTTTCAGACACCGGTTATGACAGCCAAGACTTCCGCAGAGGCCACCCCCGTGGTGGGCGTGATTATGGGTTCTTCCAGCGATTGGGAGGTCATGAAACACGCGGTCGCCATGCTGGAGGACTTCGGCGTGCCCTGCGAGGCGCGCGTGATTTCCGCGCACCGCATGCCCCAGGACATGGCCGAGTACGGCGCCGCCGCCCACGCCCGCGGGCTGCGCGGCATCATCGCCGGCGCCGGCGGCGCGGCGCACCTGCCGGGCATGATGGCGGCGCTGACCGAAGTGCCGGTGTTCGGCGTGCCGGTGCCGTCCAAGTACCTGCGCGGCGAAGACTCGCTGCTGTCCATCGTGCAGATGCCCAAGGGCGTGCCGGTGGCCACCTTCGCCATCGGCGAAGCCGGCGCCGCCAACGCGGCGCTGCACGTCATCGCCACCCTGGCCGCTACCGACGCCGGCCTGCACCAGCAGCTGGTGGCGTTCCGCGCCCGCCAGACCGAGGCCGCGCGCGCCATGAAGGTTCCGCCCGAGGCCTGATCAGAATGACGCTATCCACTGCTTACACGATTGCCCCCGGCGGCTGGCTGGGTCTGCTGGGAGGCGGCCAGCTGGGCCGCATGTTCTGCCACGCGGCGCAAAGCCTGGGCTACAAGGTCGCGGTGCTGGACCCCGCCGCCGAGTGCCCGGCCGGCATGGTCGCCGACCTGCACATCCAGGCCGCCTACGACGACGAGGACGGCCTGGCCCGCCTGGCCGCCACCTGTCAGGCCGTGACCACCGAATTCGAGAACGTGCCGGCCGACAGCCTGCGCACGCTGGCCACCCGCTGCCGCGTCAGCCCGGCCGGCGACGCCGTGGCCATCGTGCAGGACCGCATTGCCGAAAAAACCTTCATCGCCGCCCAGGGCATCGCCGTGGCGCCGCACGCCGCCATCCGCAGCGAAGCCGATCTGCGCGCCGCGCCGGACAGCCTGTTCCCGGGCATCCTCAAGGTGGCCCGGCTGGGCTATGACGGCAAGGGCCAGGCCCGCATCGCCACGCGCGACGAGGCGCTGGCCGCCTTCGCCGAATTCGGCGGCGTGGCCTGCGTGCTGGAAGCGCTGATGCCGCTGGACTACGAAATCTCGGTGGTCCTGGCGCGCGGCTTCGACGGCGCCAGCATGGTGTTTCCGGTGGCGCGCAACGTGCACCGCGACGGCATCCTGGCGGTCTCCACCGCCGCGCCGGTCCAGCAGGACGCGGCCCATGCCGAACGCCAGGCCCGCGCCACCGAGGCGGCGCAGGCCATCGCGCAGGGCCTGGGCTACCACGGCGTGCTGTGCGTGGAATTCTTCGTGCTCCAGGACGGCAGCCTGATCGTCAACGAAATCGCGCCGCGCCCGCACAACAGCGGCCACTACACCATGGACGCCTGCCTCACCAGCCAGTTCGAGCAACAGGCGCGCGCCATGGCCGGCCTGCCGCTGGGCGGCACCGACCTGCTGGCGCCCGCGGTCATGCTGAACATCCTGGGCGACATCTGGTATCCGTCGGCCACCGCCACCACGCAGCGCGAGCCCGACTGGGCCGCCGCGCTGGCCGTGCCCACCGCCAAGCTGCACCTGTACGGCAAGCGCGAAGCGCGCCGCGGCCGCAAGATGGGCCACATCAACATCGTGGCGCCCACCTTGCAGCAGGCCCGCGACGACGCCGCCCGCGTGGCGGCGGCGCTGGGCATGCAGGCTCCGGAATAAGCGACGCCATGAACGCCTTGCCCACTGCCTGCGCCGGCGATGCGGAGATCGCCCTGGCCGCCCGCCGCCTGCTCGAAGGCGGCCTGGTCGCCTTTCCCACCGAGACCGTCTACGGCCTGGGAGCGGACGCCGAGAACGCGCAGGCGGTGGCGCGGATCTACGCGGCCAAGGGCCGCCCGTCCAACCATCCGGTCATCGTGCACATCGCGCCGCAAGGCGACGTGTCTTATTGGGCGGCCGAAGTGCCGCCGGAAGCGCGCCTGCTGATCGACGCGTTCTGGCCCGGTCCCCTGACCCTGATCCTCAAGCGCGCCGCGCACATCGCCGACACCGTCAGCGGCGGCCAGGACAGCATCGGCATCCGCTGCCCCTCGCATCCGGTGGCGCAGGCGCTGCTGGCGGCCTTCGCGGCCGGCAAGCCGAACGGGCAGGGCGGCGTGGCCGCGCCCTCGGCCAACAAGTTCGGCCAGGTCTCGCCCACGCGCGCCGAGCACGTGCGCAGCGAATTCCCCGGGGAAGTGGCCGCCGGCATGCCGGTGCTCGAAGGCGGCGCCTCGGACGTCGGCATCGAATCCACCATACTCGACCTGTCGCGCCTGGACCGCGGCGCCGGCCCCGTGCTGCTGCGCCCGGGCCACATCAGCGCCGCCCAGATCGAAGCCGTGCTGGGCGTGCAGGTGTTCGCCCCGGACGCGGCCGCGCCGCGCGCCTCGGGCACGCTCAAGGCCCACTACGCGCCGCGCACGGCGCTGGAACTGGCTTCCGACGCCCGTCTGCGCGACGTGATCCAGGGCCGCGACCTGCCGGCCGGGCGCGTGGTCGCCGTCGCCTATGGCGAACCGCCCGCCGCGCTGGACCCCCGGGTGCAATGGCAGTCCGTGCCCGCCGACCCGGCGCGCTACGCCCAGGCCCTCTACGGCCTGCTGCGCGACCTGGACCAACAGGGCTATGCCCGCATCATCGTGCAGGCCCCGCCCGCCACCGAAGCCTGGCACGCCGTCAACGACCGCATCGGGCGCGCGGCCGCGGCGTTCACGCTGGATACGACGGATTTGTGATGGTTCAGGGGCGGCTGGCGCCGCCTGATGGGTTTCGCGCGTTGGAGATATGAGTTCTTGCTCAAGGACTCTCGCGCTGCACCCATCCTACGTTCGACGGTTCGATGCAATCGGTCGAACGTAGGATGGGTGCAGCGCGAGAAAACCTGAAGAAAAACCGGACATCGAACGCGCGAAACCCATCACGCCGCCAGAAACTCCCCAATCCGCTCCACCGCCTGGCGCAGCGGCGGCAGGAACTCCTCGGTCAGCCGTTGCAGCGGCACCCTGGCGGCCTTGACGCTGACGTTGACCGCGCCGCAGGCCTTGCCGCTGGCCGAGCGCACGGGCACCGAGATGGCGCGCACGTTCAGCTCCAGTTCCTGGTCGACGACCGCATAGTCCTGTTCGCGGATGCGCGCGAGTTCGGCGCGCAGCCGGTCCTCCGACACCACGGTGAATTCGGTATAGGGCTGCAGTTCGGTCGCCGCGAAGTAGCGGGCCAGCGCGGGCGGCGGCAATTGCGCCAGCAGCACGCGGCCGATGGAGGTGCAATAGGCCGGCAGCCGGCTGCCCAGCCCCATCGACGTGGCCAGCAGGCGATGGACCTCGGAGCGCGCGAGGTACAGCATCTCGTGGCCTTCCATGATGGCCAGCGCGCAGGTTTCGTTGACCGTGGCGCTCAGTTCCTCCAGCACCGGCTGGGCCAGCGAGACGAAGGGCGTGGATGAGAAATAGGCATAGCCCAGCCCGAGGATGCGCGGCGTAAGCACATAGAGCCGGCCGTGCTGCTCGGCCATGCCCAGCAGGGTCAGCGTATGCAGGCAGCGCTGCACCACGGCGCGGGGCAGGCCGGCGCGGCGGCTCAGTTCGGCCGCGGTCTGCGGCTGGCGGCGCGTGCCGAAGGCGCGGATCACGTGCAGGCCGCGCGCCAGCGTCAGCATGTAGTCCGGATCGCCACGCAGCAGGTCGGGGTGATCCTCCGCCGCCAGCGGCGCGGCGTAACCGGGAGGGGGCAGGTTGGGCGGCATCAGTCTGCGCGCAGCGGCGCGCCGGTGCGTTCCTGCAGCGTTTTCAGGGTCATGCCGTCGATCATATCCCGGACCCGCAGCCCCTCGGGCGTGACGTCGATGACCGCGAGGTCGGTGTAGATGCGGTCCACCACGCCCGCGCCGGTCAGCGGATAGGTGCAGCGTTCGACGATCTTGGGCTCGCCGCTCTTGGTGGTGTGCTCCATCATGATGTAGACGCTGCGCGCGCCCACCGCCAGGTCCATCGCGCCGCCCACCGCGGGCGGCTCGCCCGGGCGGCCGAGCGACCAGTTGGCCAGGTCGCCGTTGGCCGCCACCTGCATGCCGCCCATGACGCAGATGTCCAGATGGCCGCCGCGCATCATCGCGAACGAATCCGCGTGATGGAAGTACGAGCCGCCGGCCTGCAGCGTCACCGGCTGCTTGCCGGCGTTGATCAGGTCCAGGTCGGCCTCGCCCTCGGCCGGCGGCGGGCCCATGCCCAGGATGCCGTTCTCGCTGTGCAGCACGATTTCGCGGCCGGGCGGCAGGTGCGCGGCCACCAGCACCGGCATGCCGATGCCCAGGTTCACATAGCTGCCTTCGGGAATGTCGCGGGCCAGGCGGCGCGCCATGGCCTCGCGGCTCAGGGGTTGGAACATGCGGACTCCTTCAGCTCGAGAAGGCGGCGTCGGCCACCTGCGTCACGCGCTTGACGAAGATGCCGGGCGTGACCACGGCTTCCGGCGGCAGCTCGCCCAGCGCCGCCTTGGCGCGCACCTGCACGATGGCGGTGCGCGCCGCCATGCACATCACCGGCCCGAAGTTGCGCGCGCTCTTGTTGTAGGTCAGGTTGCCCCAGCGGTCGGCGCGGTCGGCCTTGACCAGGGCGAAGTCGCCGTGCAGCGGTTCCTCGAACACGTGGCCGCGGCCGTTGATGATGCGCGTCTCCTTGCCGCGCGCCAGTTCGGTGCCGTAGGCTGTGGGCGTGTAGAAGCCGCCCAGGCCGGCGCCGGCCGCGCGCAGGCGTTCGGCGATGGTGCCCTGCGGCACGCATTCCAGTTCGATGCGGCCCTGGCGGTACAGATCGTCGAAGACCCAGGAATGCGAGGCCTTGGGAAACGAACAGATCACCTTGCGCACGCGGCCGGCCTTGATCAGCGCGGCCAGGCCGGTTTCGTGGTTGCCGGCGTTGTTGCTGACCACGGTCAGCTCGCGCGCGCCCTGCGCGATCAGCGCATGGATCAGTTCGGTCGGCATGCCGGCTCCGCCGAAGCCGCCGATCAGCACCGTGGCGCCGTCATGGATGTCCGAGACCGCCGCCTCGGGGCTGTCGTAGAACTTGTCGATCATGGAGAACTCCCGTCGGGGCAGGGCGCGGCGGGCGCGCCCGCCGCCTTTAGTTCACGGTGATGTGCGCCTGCTTGATGATCTCGGCGTAGCGTTCCGAGTCCTTCTTCATCAGGGCCGCGAACTGCTCGGTGGTGCCGCCCACGGGCAGGAAGCCCGCGTCCAGGAATTTCTGCCTGACGTCGGGCTCCTTGACGATCTCGCTGATCTCGCGCGCCATGCGCTCGATGATGGGCTTGGGCGTGTTGGCGGGCGCCATCAGCCCGGCCCAGGAGCCGGTCACGAAACCGGGCAGGCCGGCTTCTTCCATGGTGGGGACGCCGGGCTCGGTCGGCCAGCGCTCCTTGCCCGTGAAGGCCAGCGCCTTCAGGCGGTTCTGCTTGACGTACTGCATCGGCACCAGGATGGGGTCGAACACCATGGACACGCGTCCGGCCAGCAGGTCGGCCAGGATGGGGGCGCTGCCCTTGTAGGCCACGTGGGTCATGGTGATCTTGCTCTGCAACGCGAAATCGGCGCCGGTCAGGTGCGCGCTGGAGCCGTTGCCGCTGGAGGCGTAGGTGAGCTTGTCCGGATTCTTGCGGGCGTACTCCACCAGCTCCGCCACGCTCTTGGCCGGCACGTCCTGGGCCACGAACAGGAACAGCGGCAGGTCCGCCATCTGCACCACGGGCGTCAGGTCGGCCGGGCCGTAGTTCAGCTTGTACAGGTGGAAATTGATGATGTAGGCCGGCAGCATGGACAGGAAGGTATAGCCGTCCGGCTCGGCCTTGGCGGCGATGGCCGAGCCCAGGCTGCTGTTGGCCCCGGGCCGGTTCTCGACCACGATGGTCTGGTTCAGGCGCGGGCCCAGCTTTTCCATCACGATGCGGGTCACGATGTCGGTCGAGCCGCCCGGCGTGTAGGGCACGATGATCTTGATGGGCTTGCTGGGCCAGTCGTCGGCCGCCTGTGCCGGGCCGGCCGCCAGGCCGGCGGCGGCCAGGGCGGCGCACATCAGGGTCTTGAGGGTATGGCGGCGTAGCCGCGCGTTGCTTGCAAGGGCCATGGAACTTTGTCTCCTCCATGAGTCGGCGGACTGGGGGGCGCATGTGGCGCGCCTTTTCTTGTGGCGCGCCGCGGCGATCGGCCGCGGCGCGAAAAAAGTATTGCATGCAAGCGCGGGCCGCCGAGACGCCGCGCGGGCCGATAAAGTTCGATCACCGGACAGCCTGTAAACGCCGGGCCCGCGGGGCGCGGACCCCGGGTTTCCACTAGGATGCGTTCCGTTGTTCGCACCGTGGACATCGCTTAATCTGGCTCGGTTTGCGCCGCGGCCGCGCCCGCAGGCAGGCACGGCGTCCATCTCAGGAGAGGCAAAAATGAAGCGGTCCATCTTGTTTGCTGCCGGCGCGCTCGCCCTGGCTTGCGCATCCCAGGCGGCGGTGGCGGGTCCCACGCTGGATGCGGTGAAGAAAAAAGGATTCGTGCAGTGCGGCCTGACCGACGGCGTGTCGGGCTTTTCGGCGACCAACAGCAAAGGCGAATGGGAAGGCCTGGACGTGGACATCTGCCGCGCGGTGGCCGCGGCCGTGTTCGGTGATTCGACCAAATTCAAGGGCACGGCGCTGTCGACCCAGCAGCGCTTCACCGCGCTGCAATCGGGCGAGGTCGACGTGCTGCTGCGCACCGTCACGCTGACCCAGACCCGCGATACCTCGCTGGGCCTGTCGGCCGTGGCCGCCAGCTTCTACGACGGCCAGGGCATCCTGGTGAACAAGAAACTCGGGGTCAAGAGCGCCAAGGAACTCAACGGCGCCACGGTCTGCGTGCAGCCCGGCACCACCACCGAACTCAACCTGGCCGACTGGTTCCGCGCCAACAACATCGAATTCAAGCCGGTCGTGATCGACAAGGTCACCGAAGTCGTGCGGGCCTTCGAATCGGGACGCTGCGACGCCTTCACCGACGACTCCTCGCAGCTGGCCGCCGTGCGCGCCACCCAGGTCGCCAACCCCGACGACTACGAAATCCTGCCGGAGCGCTTCTCCAAGGAGCCGCTGGGCCCGATGGTGCGCCAGGGCGACGAGAACTGGCTCGGCATCGTGCGCTGGACCCTGTTCGCCCTGATGGAAGCCGAGGAATACGGCATCACGCAGAAGAACGTGGACGAAATGCTCAAGAGCAAGAACCCCAACGTTTCGCGCATCCTGGGCGTGACACCGGGCGCCGGCAAGAACATGGGCCTGGATGAAAAATGGGCCTACAACGCCATCAAGGCGGTGGGCAACTACGGCGAGATCTTCGAACGCAACGTAGGCAAGGGCAGCAAGCTCGGCCTGGAGCGCGGCACCAACGCCCTGTGGAGCAAGGGCGGCGCCATGTATCCCTGGCCGATCCGCTGACCGGAATGTGCATGGACGGCCGCCCCGCGCGGCCGTCCTACGGTGCGAGGGTGAAGTAAGGCGCGTAGCGCCCGTCCGGCGTCTGTCGGAACACGGCGGATACGCGCTGCCCGATCCGCAGCGCGCGCAGGTCGCAATCGACCATATTGCTCAGCAGGATCGGGCCTTCGTCGAGTTCGACGTAGGCCAGGGCATAGGGCGGATCGGCGCGCTCGATGATGCTGAACGCGTACAGGCTGCCTTGGCCGCTCGCCGGTTCCCAGCCGGTATCGTCGCCGCCGCACAGCGGGCACACGACGCGCGGATACCAGTGGGCGCGCCGGCATCGGTTGCAGGTCTTCAGCAGCAATTGCCCCTGCTGCGCGGCGGCCCAGAATGGCGCGGTCTCGGGATACGCCTGGGCGTAAGGGTCGTTCTGATGGGCGGTTGCGTCGATAGGCTGGTTCACGCCTTACTCCCGTTCGAAGATCAAGGTGGAATGCGCATGGGCCACGCCCATGACCAGGCCCGGACCCGATGCCAGCGCCAGGTTGCAGCCGGGCACCTGCACGGCCGGATGCGCTTCGCCGCGCAGCTGGCGCACCGCTTCGATCACTTTCGTCATGCCGCCGCGGTTCGACGGGTGGTTATTGCACAGCCCGCCGCCGTCGGTGTTGAAAGGCAGCTTGCCGCGTCCGGAGATGAGATTGCCTTCGGCCGCATAGGCGCCGGCCTGCCCCTTCTTGCAGAACCCCAGGTCTTCGAGCTGCATCAGCACCATGATGGTGAAGTTGTCGTAGATCGACGCGTATTTCACGTCGTCGACCGCGATGCCCGCCTCGGCGAAAGCCAGCTTGCCGCTGGCGACGGCGCCGGAAGTGACCGGGTCGATGTAGCCGCCACGCGCAGTCTTGATGCTTTCGCCCGCGCCGATGATCTTGACGAGCGGACGCGCGAGCCGCCTGGCGATTTCCGGGCTGGTCAGCACCAGCGCCCCGCCGCCGTCCGTGATGACGCAGCAATCCATGCGATGCAGGGGGCTGGCGATGATGGGCGAGGCCAGCACGTCCTCGACGCTCACCGGCGTGCGCAGCGCCGCGTGCTCGTTGTATTGCGCATGGTGCGCGGCCGCGACCTTGACGGCGGCCAGCTGCGCCGAGGTGGTGCCGTACTCGTGCATGTGGCGCTGCGTCAGCATGCCGTATATGCCCGTGATGGTGGACCGGTACGGGCGGTCCCAGGGCGTTTCGGGGCGCTCCGGACCCAGCTCGCGCGGCGCCGTGCCCGTGGCCATGCCGCTGCTCTTGGGCTTGCCGGCCAGGGTGACCAGGGCCACCGAGCATTTGCCTTGCGCGATGGCGAGCGCGGCATGGCGCACGTGCACCATGTAGGAACAGCCGCCCAGCTCGGTGCCGTCCACCCACTTCAGGTCCAGGTTCAGGTATTCCGCCATGGACAGGGGGCTGCCGCCCGGCGCGTCGCCGGCGCAGAAATAGCCGTCCACGTCCTTGATGTCCAGCCCGGCGTCGCGCAGCGCGCCGAGCGCGCATTCGGCGTGGAGCTGCGTGACCGATTTATCGGGCGCGTAGCGCGTGGGATGCTCGTATGCGCCCGCGATGTAGGCCTTGCCTTTGAGTGTCATGAGCTTTCCACCGGTCATTGTTTTGGAATGTTGCCGTCGCGGATGACGCGGCCCCACTTCGCATACTCGTCCTGCACGAATTTCGCGGTCTGGTCCGGCGTCGCCACCACGGGAATCAGCGCTGCGGCATCCAGGGTCTTGCGCAGGTCGGGATCGGACTGCGCGTCGTTGACCGCCTGATTCAGGCGGGCCGTCACGTCGTCCGGTGCGCCCTTGGGCAGGAACGCCGCCATCCAGCCGACCACCTCGAAACCCGACACGCCCGATTCGGCGATGGTGGGCACGTCCGGCAATTGCGCTTCGCGCTTGGCCGTGGTGACGGCAATCGCCTTGATCTTGCCGGACTTGATCTGGCTGATGGCCGCGCCGATGTTGGCGAACATGAAGTCCACGTGGCCGCCGATCAGCGCCGACATGGCTTCGGACGGGCCGCTGTAGGGCACGTGCATGTATTCCAGGCCCTTGACCTCCTGCTTCAGCAATTCGGCGGCGAGGTGGGCGGAGCTGCCGATGCTGCCCGAGGCGTAATTGATGTCGCCGGGCTTGGCCTTGATGTACTTGATGAATTCGTCGAAGGTGTTCGCCGGAAATGAGGCGTTGACCACGAGCACGTTTCCGTTCAGGCCGAACATCGCCACCGGCCGGAAGTCCTTGAGCGGGTCATAGGGCGTAGACGTCATCAACTGCGGATTGATGGCGTGGGTGACGTTGGTGCCCAGCAGCAGCGTGTAGCCGTCGGAGGCGGAGCGCGCCACGTAGTTCGCGCCGATGAGCGCGCCCGCGCCCGGCTTGTTCTCGGTGACGATCGGCTGCTTGAGCGCATCCGACATGTATTTCGCGAAGGTTCTGCCGGTCAGGTCGGTGACGCCGCCCGGCGCGAAGGGGACGATCAGCTTGATGGGCCGGGCCGGGTAGGGCTCCTGCGCGTGAAGCGGGGCGCTCGCCATGCCCAGGGCCAAAAGGCATGCTTTGAAAATGCGGTGTCTGATGCGCATCGTTGTCTCCTTGGTTGCCCGTAGGCCGGCTTGTTTATTCAGGGTGGTTTCGCTCAGCCGACCTGGCGGTCGCGGCCGGTCCAGTACCGGCTTCTGATGGTCTTGCGGTCGATCTTGCCCAGCGCCGTGAGCGGCAGCCGGTC
Organism: Achromobacter sp. SX5; assembly: GCF_056711425.1. Lineage (NCBI taxonomy): Bacteria > Pseudomonadati > Pseudomonadota > Betaproteobacteria > Burkholderiales > Alcaligenaceae > Achromobacter > Achromobacter sp. SX5. The sequence continues at coordinate 1,352,152 of NZ_CM160041.1, forward strand.
TTCGAACACCACGGTCTTCGGCGCATTCACCACGCCTTTGTGCCGGGTCACGTATTCGATGATCGCGGCGGCGTCGGCGCGCGCGCCGTCCTTGAGCACCACGATCGCCGTGACGGCCTCGCCCCACTTCTCGTCGGGCACGCCGATGACGGCGGACAGCGCGACGTCGGGATGCTGCGCCAGGCAGTTCTCGACTTCGCTGGGATAGACGTTGAAGCCGCCGGAGATGATCATGTCCTTCACCCGGTCGACGATGTACAGATAGCCCGCGGCGTCCATGCGCGCCATGTCGCCGGTGTGCAGCCAGTCGCCCGCGAAGACCTTGTCGTTTTCTTCCGGCCGGTTCAGATAGCCCTCCATCACCAGCGGGCTGCGCACGCAGAGTTCGCCTATCTCGCCCGTGGGCACTTCCTGCAGGTTCTCGTCCAGCAGCTTCACCTGGTTGCCGGCGATGGCCTGGCCGCAGGAGCGCAGCAGTTCGGGACGCCCGGGGTCGTGGTCCTGGCGGCGCAGGTAGCAGATGGTCATCGGCGCTTCGGCCTGGCCGTACACCTGGCCGAATACCGGGCCGATCCTGCGCAGCGCGTCCAGCAGCCTGGACGGCGCCATGGGGGCCGCGCCATAAAGAACCAGTTCGAGGCTGGAGCAGTCGCTGGCGGCCAGCGCCGGATGGTCCAGCAGGCCGTAGATCTGCGTCGGAACCAGGAAGGTGAAATTGATGCGGTGGCGCTGCACGCGCTCCAGAAAGCCGGCCGGCGTGTACTTGTCGCTCAGGTAGACGGCGCCGCCGCGCAGAAAGGTCGGCAGGATCAGGCCGCCCGCCGCGTGCGAGATCGGCGTGGTCACCAGATACCGCACATGCCGCGGCCACTCGTACGAGCCCAGCATTTGCAGCGTCATGGTGACGGCGGTGCGATGAGTCTGCAGAATGCCCTTGGAACGGCCGGTGGTGCCGCCGGTGTAGGACAGCTTGGTGATGTCTCCGGGCCGGGCGTCCAGCGGCAGCTCGCCGCCGTCCATCGCCGCCGCTTCCCGGACCATGCCGCCGTCCAGCGGCAGCACCATGGGCACCGCGCCGCGCGCCTCGATGGCCTGGGCGCGTTGCGCGTACTTGCTGTCGTCGACCACCAGGGCCCGCACCTGCGCGTCCTGCAGCACGAAGACGTGGTCCTCCTCGGAGGCCATCGGGTGCAGCGCGACCGACTTCAAGCCGATGAACTGCGCCGCGATGATGGCGGCGATGGCCTCGGCGCGGTTGCCGACGAGAAAGGCAATGGCGTCCTGCCGTTGCAGGCCTTTGGCGCGCAGCAGCCGCGCGTAGCGATGGCACATCGCCTCCAGCTCGGCGTAGGAAAGCGCGGCCTCGTCGGAGACGATGGCCGGGGCATCGGGAAACGCCCTGAACGACGTACGGTACAGGGCGGCGACCGTGGCGCCTTCATGCAGGGAATCGTGGGGAAGGCGCATCGGGTCTCCGTTGTTCTTTTGGTACTGAAATCTATGTTTCAGTACCGATTTGAAATGACAAACGGTACTGTGTCAATATTGTTGGTGCCAAAACAGGGGGCTCCCGGACTAGGTGTTTTACCTAGGCGTCGTAGAATGCCCCCTCTCATCCACAGGCAAGCGGCGATACATGGCGAAACGACGTACCGACGAGGTTTTCATCAAGGAACTGACCGCGTTGCTGATCGTCGAGGGCGTGTCCGCGCTGACCATTGCCGACATTGCGCAGCGCATGCAGTGCTCGCGCCGGCGTCTCTACGAAATCGCGCCCACCAAGGAAGAGCTGTTCGTCAATATTTGCCGGCAGGTGCTGCAGGGCAACCTGGAGAAAGGGTTTGCCGCCGCGCGCGAGCAGGCCGACGGCGCCAGGGCGATCGCGGCCTATCTGCACGCGACGCTGAACGCATCCGGCCTGAGCAAGGCGGCCCTGACCGACCTGGACGCGACCGAGAGCGGCCGCGCGGTGTTCGACGCCTATCAATTGGCGCGGGTGCGCGGGCTGGAGTCCATGATCGAAGAGGGCGTGCGCCAGGGACTGCTGGCGCCGCACAATCCGCGCGTGCTGTCGGAAGCCATCCTGGGCGCGGCGCACCGCCTGAGGAACCAGCGGTTTCTGGAGGAAACCGGCCTGACGATCGGCGCGGCCTTCGCCGAGTTCTACGAAGTCGTGCTCAACGGCCTGCTGGCCAGGCCGCCGGCCGGCACGTGATTCCGGACAGCGGAAATTGACCGCCGAACCGGGAATGGTTCCATCCGTTCGCGCCGAGATGGCCCTATCGCGTTCGGGCCAGGCTTCCTATCATGCCAACTATCCGGGCGCGCCGCCGCGCCCGCACCGCCCAGAAATTATCAGGAGACACGATGAACGGCGCTGACAGCCTTTGCGACACCTTGCTTGCGAACGACGTGGACGTTTGCTTCGCCAACCCGGGCACCTCGGAGATGCACTTCGTGGCGGCGCTGGACCGCAAGCCCCGGATGCGCTGCGTGCTGGGCCTGTTCGAGGGCGTGGTGACCGGCGCGGCCGACGGCTACGCGCGCATGGCCGACAAGCCGGCCGCGACCCTGCTGCACCTGGGGCCGGGGCTGGGCAACGGCCTGGCCAACCTGCACAACGCCAAGCGCGCGCGCACGCCGATGGTGAACATCGTGGGCGACCACGCCACCTATCACGTCCAGTACGACGCGCCGCTGACCAGCGACGTCGAGGGCGTGGCGCGTCCGATGTCGCATTGGGTCAAGCGCACGCTGACGGCCGGCGCGCTGTCGGCCGACGCGGCCGAGGCCGTGGGCGTGGCGCGCCAGGCGCCGGGCAACGTGGCCACGCTGATCCTGCCGGCCGATACGGCCTGGACCGAGCTGCCGGAAAACACGCCGCCGGTGCTGGCGCCGCGCACGGCGCCGGCGCAGACGTCGGCGCAGGCGGTGCGCGCGGCCGCCGCCGCGATCCGCTCGGGCGAAAACGTGACGCTGATGCTGGGCGGGGCCGCGCTGCGCGAACGCGCGTTGAACGCCGCCGGCCGTATCGCGCGCGCCACCGGCGTGCGCCTGATGTCGGAAACCTCGAACCGCCGCGTCGAGCGCGGCGGTTCGCGCACGCCGGTCGAGCGCCTGCCCTATGTGATCGACCTGGCGGTGTCCAAGCTCAAGGACGTGCGGCATCTGGTGCTGGTCGGCGCGCGGGCGCCGGTGGGCTTTTTCGCCTATCCGGGCAAGCCCAGCCTGCTGGCGCCGGCCGACTGCAACCAGGTGGTGCTGGCTTCGGCCGAACAGGACCTGGCGCACGCGCTGGAATGGCTGGCCGACGAACTCGGCATCGCCGCCGACGCGCCGCGCCTGGCGCCGCCGGCCGCGGCCTACGAGGTGCCGCAGTCCGGCCGCCTGACCGGGGCGGCGGTGAACATCCTCATCGCGCACAGCTTGCCGGAACAGGCCATCGTGTGCGACGAGTCCATCACGCAGGGCCGCGAATTCCCGATCTACAGCGCCAGCAGCGCGCCGCACGACTGGCTCGTGCTGACCGGCGGGGCCATCGGCATTGGGCTGCCGCTGGCGACCGGCGCGGGCGTGGCCTGCCCCGACCGCAAGGTCGTCACGCTGCAGGCCGACGGCAGCGGCATGTACACGCTGCAGGCCCTGTGGACCCAGGCGCGCGAGAACCTCGATTGCCTGACGGTGATCCTGGCCAACCGCTCCTACGCCACGCTGCATGGCGAAATGAAGAAGGTCGGCGTGGAGGAGCCCGGCCGCAACGCCCGCCGCATGCTGGACCTGCAGGAGCCCCACCTGGACTGGACGCACCTGGCGCGCGGCATGGGCGTGGAGGCGGTGAGCGTGGACACCGTGGAAGGCTTCGCGCGCGCGCTGCAGGAAGGCCTGAAGCGCCGCGGCCCGTTCCTGATCGAAGCGGTGATCTAGACGCCCAGGTGGCGGGTGAGCTGCTCCGGCTCGCGCGCCAGCGCGGCGCTGTCGCCGTCGCGCACGATCAGGCCTTTTTCCATGACCAGGCAGCGGTCGGTGTGCGCCAGCACCGCGCGGTAGTTGCGGTCCACGATCAGCGTGGACATGCCGCTGGCGCGGATCTGGCGGATGATCTTCCAGATCTCGGCCACGATCAGCGGCGCCAGGCCCTCGGTGGCTTCGTCCAGGATCAGCAGTTCGGGATTGGTCATCAACGCGCGGCCGATGGCCAGCATCTGCTGCTCGCCGCCCGACAACTGCTGCCCGCCGTGTCCGAGGCGCTCCTGCAGCCGCGGAAAAGTGTCTAGCACGCGCGCGTAGTTCCAGTCCTGGCGGCCGCGCCTGCCGGGGCGCGCCGCGACCTGCAGGTTTTCGCGCACGTTGAGGTTGGGGAAGATGCCGCGTCCTTCCGGCACGTAGGCCACGCCCAGCCGGGCGATGGCGTGCGGCTGGGCGCGGGTGCAGTCGCGGCCGTCGACGCGCACGCTGCCCTGCGCGCATCTGACCTGCCCGACCAGGCTGCGTATCAGAGTGGTCTTGCCCATGCCGTTGCGGCCCACCAGCCCGACGGACTCGCCGGGCGCGATATGCATGTCGACCCCGCGCAGCACGTGGCTGGCGCCGTAGTAGACGTGCAGGCCGCCGGCTTCGATCAGCGTGTTCATCGTCCGGCTCCGGCGTCGGCGTCCTCGCCCAGGTAGGCGGTGCGCACTTCGGGGTTGGCGCGGATCTCCTGCGGCGTGCCGCTGGCGATGGCGCTGCCGTTGACCATCACGGTAATGGTCTCGGCCACGCGGAAGACCGCGTCCATGTCGTGCTCGACCAGCAGGATGGCGTGGCCGGACTTGAGCGTCTGCAACAGCGCCAGGATGCGGTCGGTTTCCTCCGGCCCCATGCCGGCCAGCGGCTCGTCCAGCAGCAGCACCTGGGGCTCGCCCGCCAGGCACATGGCGATTTCGAGCTGGCGCTTGCGGCCGTGCGGCAGCAGCCCGGCCGCGCGCGGCGCGTCGTCGGCCAGCCCGGTGCAATCGAGCGCGTGGCGCGCCAGTTCGGCGCTGCGGCGGCAGTCGGAAGCCGGCCGCCACCAGCGCCAGAACCGCTGCCGGCGCGCCTGCGCGGCGAGCCGGCAGTTCTCCAGCACGCTCAGCTCCGGGAAGATGGTCGAGCGCTGGTAGCTGCGGCCCAGGCCGGCGCGCGCCCGCTCGGGCTGGCGCCAGGCGGTGACGTCGCGCCCGTCCAGCATGACCTGGCCGCTGCTGGGCGCCAGTTCGCCCGACAGGATGTTGATCAGCGTGGACTTGCCGGCGCCGTTGGTGCCGATGACGGCATGGACCTGGCCGCGCCGCAGGCCCAGCGAGACGCCGTTGACCGCGGTGAGGCCGCCGAAGCGGCGCGTGACGGCGCTGGCGGCGAGCAGGACTTCAGACATGGGGCTCTCCCTGTATGGGCAGGCGCGTCGGCGGCGCCGGGCGGCCGGGCGTGGCGGCTTCCGGTCTGGGAGCGGCGCCGGCGGCGCGCGCCTGGCGGCGTCGGCGCAATTGCGCCGGCAGGCCGGCCAGCCCGTCGGGCAGCAGCGCCACCAGCGCGATGATGGCCAGGCCCAGCGGCAGGTGCCAGTGGCTGGCGTAGTCGCCGAAGATCGCCTGGGACTGGAACAGTTCCTGCAGCAGCACCAGCGCCACGGTGCCCAGCACCGCGCCGCCCAGGCTGGCCATGCCGCCCAGGATCACCATCAGCAGCACCAGCCCGGACTGCTCCCAGGCCAGCAGCTCGGGCGTGACGAAGCCGTCCTTGAGCGCGAACAGAAAGCCGGCCAGGCTGGCCAGCGCCGCGCCCACCACATAGGCGGTGAGTTTGTACGGATAGGTCGAATAGCCGGCCGCGCGCATGCGTTGCTCGTTGATGCGGATGCCGGCCAGCGCGGCGCCGAAGGCCGAGCGCCGCAGCAGGGCCAGAAAGCCCCAGACCAGCGCCAGGCAGGCCAGCACGAAGAAGTAGAACGTGCGGGCCTCTCCCAGGTCGAAGGGCATCCAGCCGGCCACCGACAGTTCGGGCCGGAAGTACAGATAGATGCCGTCGCTGCCGCCGCCCACGTCGGTATCGTGGAACACGTAGTAGGCCATCTGCGAGAACGCCAGCGTGACCATGATGAAGTACACGCCGCGCGTGCGCAGCGCCAGCGCGCCGGTGACCGCGGCATAGCTTGCGGCCGCCAGCACCGCGGCCGGCAGCAGCCACCACAGGCTGGCCGCCTCCGACTCGGGCGACAGCAGCGCCGCGGTGTACGCGCCGATGCCGAAGAAGGCGGCGTGCCCCAGGCTGACCAGTCCCGCGCCGCCCACCAGCAGCTGCAGGCTGAGCGCGAAGATGGCGTAGATCATGAGCTTGACCGCCAGGCCGGTGTAGTAGTCGCTGCCGCTCCAGGCGAAGGCCGCCAGCGCCAGCAGGGTCAGGGCGGGTAGGAATCGGTTCAACATATTCAGCCCTGCTTGAACAGCCCTTCGGGCTTGCATAGAAGAATGAACGCCATCAGCAGGTACACCAGCACGCCGGCCGCGGACGGGAACAGCACCTGCCCGAAGGTCTCGACCACCCCGACCAGCATCGCGGCCAGGAAGGCGCCGCGCACCGAGCCGATGCCGCCGATCACCACGACCACGAAGCACACGATCAGCACGCCGTTGCCCATGCCGGGATAGACGGAAGAGACCGGCGCGGCGATGCTGCCGGCCAGCGCCGCCAGCGCCACGCCGGCCGCGAACACCAGCCGGTACAGGCGGTTGACGTCGATGCCCAGCGAGGCGGTCATTTCACGATTGCTGGAGCCGGCGCGCAGCATCATGCCCAGCCGGGTGCGCGCGATCACCCAGTACAGCAGCAGCGCCACCGCGATGCCGACCGCCGAGATGAACAGCCGGTACACCGGATACGTCATGACGCCGCCCAGCGGGATGCTGCCCTGCAGCCAGGCGGGCAGCGGCACGCCGTGCACGTCGTTGCCCACCAGGATGCTGCGCAGCTCCTCGAAGACCAGGATCAGGCCGTAGGTCATCAGCACCTGCTGCAGGTGGTTGCGCCGGTACAGATAGCTGAAGAAGGCGGCTTCCAGCAGGTAGCCCAGCACGGCGGCGGCCACGACGCAGACCGCCAGCGTGGCCAGGAAGCCGCCGCCCAGCCAGCGGTCGACCGCCGGCCCGAGCGCGAACGCCATGTAGGCGCCGATCATGTAGAAGCTGCCGTGGGCCAGATTGATGATGCCCATGATGCCGAAGATCAGCGTCAGGCCGCTGGCCACCAGGAACAGCAGCAAGCCGTACTGGAACGCGTTCAGGCTCTGGATGAGCAGGATGCCGATGTCCATGGGGCCTCCCTGTGGCCGGTGCGCGTTGCGGGATCAGAGCTTGCAGCCGCGGGCCGGGTCGGCCAGCTTGGGCACGGCGACCTCCACGACCTTGTTCTCCATCCCGTCGACGCGGCGTAGGTAGATGTCCTGCACCGGGTTGCCGGCCGCCGACAGCGTGAAGGCGCCGCGCGGGCTGTCCACGGTGGCCCCGCGCATGGCCTTGCGGAAGGCTTCTTTCTTGCCGAAATCGCCGTTCACCGCGGCCAGGCCCGACTGCATCAGCTGGGCCGCGTCGTAGCCCTGTACGGCATAGACGTCGGGCTGCATCTTGTAGGCCTTGGCGTAGTCGGCGCGGAAGGCGTTGTCGCGCGGCGTGTTCAGGCCGTCGGCATAGTGCAGCGTGGTGAGCAGGCCCTGGGCGGACTCGCCCTGGGCCTGCAGCGTGCCGTCGGTGAGAAAGCCCGAACCGTACAGCGGGATGGTCTTGCCCAGGCCCGCGGCATGGTAGTCCTGCACGAACTTCACCGCGCCGCCGCCGGCGAAGAAGGTGAACACCATGTCGGGCTTGAGCGCCGCGATCTCGGTCAGGAGCGGCTGGAACTCGACGTTGGGAAACGGCAGGCTCAGTTCCTTGACCACCTTGCCGCCGGCCTTCTCGAAGCCTTCCTTGAAGCCGCCGATGGCCTCGTCGCCGGCCGCGTATTTCCAGGTGATGGTGACGGCCGTCTTGTGGCCCTTGGCGTAGGCCACCGGCCCCATCGCGTAGGCCGGCTGCCAGTTGGTGAACGAGGTGCGGAAAATGCCCGGACTGCACAGCGGGCCGGTGATGGCGTTGGCCCCGGCGTTGGTGACGATCAGCGTGGTGTCGCTGTCCTTGGCGGCCTTGGCCAGCGCCATCGCCACGCCCGAGTGCACGGTGCCGATCAGCACGTCGACCTTGTCGCGCTTGATCAGGCGGTTGGCGTTCTCGGCGGCCTTGGCCGGATTGGACTCGTCGTCCACCTTGAAATACTCGATCTCGCGTCCGCCCAGCTTGCCCCCTTGTTCGCCGACGTACAGCCTGAAGCCGTTCTCGATGGCGTTGCCAAGCGCGGCGTAGGTGCCGCTGTAGGGCAGCATGAAGCCGACCTTGATCTTGTCGGCCGCCTGGGCGCCGCCGGCTGCGAGCATCAGGGCCGCGGCGAGCGCGGTCCGGGTCAGGGCGTGGTTCATGGTGAGTCTCCGTGCTTTGTTATGGGCCGACGCGGGGTCAGCGGGGTTGTTCCAGTCCGCCGACGAAACCGGCGACGGCCTGGGTGACGCGGGCGGGCTGGTCCTTGTGCGGCGAGTGGCCGCAGTCCGGTATCTCCAGCAGTTCGGTCTGGGGCGCGAGGCGGCGGATGCCGCGGATCTGCGCGAGCGTGCCGTACTCGTCGTCCAGGCCCTGGATGGCCAGCACCGGACAGGCGATGCGCGACAGGTAGGGTTCCAGGTTCCAGGCGCGGAAGGCGGGATCGAGCCAGATGTCGTTCCAGCCCCAGAACGCCGAATCGGCGTGCGCGTGATGGCGGCCCAGCCGGGCCGGCAGGTCCGTCTCCAGATAGGCGCGGCGCGCCTGCGCGATGCTGGCCACCGAGACGTCCTCGACGAAGATGTGCGGGGCGGCCGCCACCACGCCGGCCACGGCGTCCGGGTGCATGGCCGCGTACAGCAGCGCGATCGAGCCGCCGTCGCTATGGCCGTAAAGCACCGGCCGGTCGCGCCGCGCGTCCACGTCCAGCGCGCGGAGCAGGGCGGGCAGCACCTCGCGCGCCTGGTCGTGCATGAATTCCACCGGCCATTTTTCCTGCGCGGGCCGCGGCGTGGAGCGCCCATAGCCCGGACGCGAATACACCAGCCCGCGGCAGCCGCAGGCTTCGCACAGCTGGCGCGGCCAGTCCTTCCACATGGAGACCGACCCCAGGCCTTCGTGCAGGAAGACCAGCAGCGGCGCGTCCGGGCGGGCGGCGGCGATCCACTGGTATTCCAGGCGCAGGTCGCGGCCCAGCGCGTGGATGTCGGCGCAGGCGATTGCGTCGGGATTCATAGCGACGCCTCGGCCAGCTGCCGCAGGCGGAAGCGCTGGATCTTGCCGGTGGCGGTCTTGGGCAGCTCGTCGGTGAAGTCGATGCGGCGCGGGTACTTGAAGGGCGCCAGGTGCTGCTTGACGTAGGTCTGCAGCGCGGCGCCGGTGCTGGCGTCGGGCTGAAAGCCGGGGCGCAGCACCACGTAGGCGCGCGTCTTGACCAGCCCGTCGTGGTCCGGCACGCCGATCACCGCGGCCTCCAGCACGGCCTCGTGCTGCACCAGGATGTTCTCCACCTCCACCGGCGAGACGTACTGGCCGCTGACCTTGATCATGTCGTCGCTGCGCCCGGCATAGGTGTAGTAGCCGTCGGCGTCGCAGGTGTATTTGTCGCCGCTCTTGAGCCAGTCGCCCAGGAAGCACTGGCGCGTCTTGTCGCGGTTGTTCCAGTACATCAGGGCCGCGCTGGGACCCTTGATGTACAGGTCGCCGATGGCGCCGGCAGGCACCGGCGCGCCGCTGTCGTCGCGCAGCTGTACTTCATAGCCGGGCACTGGCTTGCCGGTGGTGCCGTAGCGCAGCTGCCCGGCCTGGTTGGAAATGAAGATGTGCAGCATTTCCGTCGAGCCGATGCCGTCCAGGATGTCGCAGCCGAAATGGCGCGTGAAGCGCTCGCCGATATCGCGCGGCAGCGCTTCGCCCGCCGAGGTACAGATGCGCAGCGCGACCTGTTCGCGCGCCGGCAGGTCCGGCGCGGCCAGCATGCTGGCGTAGAGCGTGGGCACGCCGTAGAACACGGTGGGGCGGTGGCGCGTCAGGCGCTGGAACACCGCCTGCGGCGTGGGGCGTTCGCTCATCAGGATGACGGTCGCGCCCACCGACAGCGGGAAGGTCAGGCCATTGCCCAGGCCGTAGGCGAAGAACAGCTTGGCCGCCGAGAACACCACGTCGTCTTCGCGGATGCCGAGCACCGGCTTGGCGTAGAGCTCGGCCGTATGCCACAGGTTGCCGTGGGTGTGGACCACGCCCTTGGGCTTGCCGGTGGAGCCGGACGAATACAGCCAGAACGCGATCTCGTCGGACAGCGTGCGCACGGCCGGCGCCAGCGGCGCGGCCGCCAGCAGCGCCTCGAATTCATGCGCGCCGGCGGGCAAGGGGCCGGCCGGCTGCGACACCACCACGTGTTCCACGTCGGCGCCGGCCTGCTTGATCGCGGCCTGCACGGTGGGCAGCAGCGCGCCGGAGACGAACACCGCGCGCACCCGGCTGTGGCCGATGATGTAGGCGTAGTCGTCCGCGGTCAGCAGGGTGTTGACCGCCACCGGCACCACGCCGGCGTGCAGCGCGCCCAGGAACACCACGGGCCAGTCCGCCGTGTCCTGCATCAGCAGCAGGACGCGTTCCTCGCGGCGCAGGCCCAGGCCGCGCAGGGCGCCGCCCAGGCGCGCCACGCGCTCGGCCAGCTCGCCGTAGCTGAGCTGGCGGTGGTCGTCGATATAGGCGGGCTTGGCGGCGCGCGCAGCGTTCAATGCCGCCAGGTGGCTGGCGAAATTCAGTTCGGCGGGACAGGTGTTCACGGTTGTCTCCTGGTGTCCTGGTGGGCGGATGCCGCGCTCTTGTCTGTTTATTGGTCGGGAAGGGCGGCGCTAGCCGCGCGAGAACTCGATGGCGCCGCCCGGCAGCAGGTACAGCACCAGGGCGCGCCCGCCCGTCACGGTAGGGCTGTGCGCGCTCCCGGGGCCGTAGACCAGCCAGCCGGCGCCGTGGCCGTCGAAGCGGGCGCCTTCGGTCAGCGGCATGATCATGTCGATCTCGCCGTTGGGATGCGCATGGTGGGGACCGGCCAGGTCGTCCATGTCCACCACGTCGACCGAGCAGTCGGCCAGGTCGGGGGCGGGCTTGATCACGCGGCCGTAGCGGATGCCGCCGCCCTCGCGCGAGCACATCCAGCCGTCGGCCACGCCTTGCCGGCAGGCCGCGAAGATGTCCTGGTACAGCGCGCTGTGGGGGCCGGCCTCGCGGTTCAGCCGGGCCTGCAGCCCGGCGTCCAGTTGCTGGCCGGCGGCCAGCCGCGCGACGTCGCGCATCAGGGCATGGAATCGATCTGGCGTGGTCACCGGGGCTCCTCCTTTACACTTATCGGCGCTTTTCGAAGCGGATGAATTCCACTGCTGTTTTTTTGCATCTGACCGGCAGTTGAATTCACTTGAGTGAAAAATAGTGCTTCCATTGATAATGGTCAAGCACTATAGTGCACAAAACAATGACTATCAGGGTTTTTGCGGAGCCAGCCAGAACATGAATCAAGCGCTAGACGCGGCGCCATCCGAACCCCGGCGCGAGGCTTTTCTCGTGGCGCTGGGAGAGCGGGTGCGCCGACTGCGGGCCATACGCGGGATGACCCGCAAGAGCCTGTCGCAGGTCACGGGCGTGTCCGAGCGCCACCTGGCCAATCTGGAGCACGGGGTGGGCAACGCCTCCATCCTGGTGCTGCTGCAGATCGCGCGGGCCTTCAACTGCGCGCTGGCCGAGCTGGTCGGCGACGTGACCACGGAATCGCCGGACTGGCTGCTGATCCGGGAGCTGCTCAGCGGCCGCACCGAATCCGACCTGCAGCGCGCGCGCGAGGCGCTGACGCAGCTGTTCGGCGTGGGCGCGGGCGCGCAGCGCCCCAATCGCACCCAGCGCGTGGCGCTGATCGGGCTGCGCGGCGCGGGCAAGTCCACGCTGGGCCAGATGCTGGCCGACGACCTGGGCTATCCCTTCGTCGAGCTGAACCGCGAGATCGAACGCGTGGCCGGCTGCAGCATCCTGGAGATCCACAACCTGTACGGCCCCAACGCCTACCGCCGCTACGAACGGCGGGCGCTGGAAGAGGCGGTGCAGATCTATCCCGAAATGGTGCTGGCCACGCCGGGCGGGCTGGTCTCGGAGCCGGCCACCCTGAACCTGCTGCTGGCGCACTGTTATACGGTGTGGCTGCGCGCCACGCCCGAGGAACACATGGGCCGCGTCATGGCGCAGGGCGACTTCCGGCCCATGTCCGGCAACAACGAGGCCATGGCCGACCTCAAGCGCATCCTGGCCGGGCGCGAGGCCTTCTACGCCAAGGCCGATCTCACCTGGGTCACCAGCAACCTGGACGTGAAGGAGAGCTTCGCGGGGCTGCGCACGCAGGTGCGCAAGGCCTGCGGTCTGCCGTTGTAGGCCCGGGGGCGGGTGGGCGCGCCCGGAACCGGAATTTTTTTGCATGTCCCCGCTTGACGGGGATTTTTTTTGCCCTTAATCTGCATAATAATTCATGTTGTGCAGTATTTTTCCTGTCTAGGCGTGCAAGGAGACACACGATGAGCAGCACTCTCAACTGGGTAGATTTCCGGACCGATCCCGGCCAGTACCGTCATTGGCGCCTGAGCTACGACGGCCCGGTTGCCACGCTGGCCATGGACGTGGCCGAAGACGGCGGCCTGCGCCCCGGCTACAAGCTCAAGCTGAATTCCTACGACCTGGGCGTCGACATCGAACTGCACGACGCGCTGCAGCGCATCCGCTTCGAGCACCCCGAAGTGCGCAGCGTGGTGGTCACTAGCATGAAGGAACGCATCTTCTGTTCGGGCGCCAACATCTTCATGCTGGGCCTGTCCTCGCATGCCTGGAAGGTGAACTTCTGCAAGTTCACCAACGAAACCCGCAACGGCATCGAGGACTCCAGCCGTCACAGCGGCCTGAAGTTCATCGCCGCGCTCAACGGCGCCTGCGCCGGCGGCGGCTACGAGCTGGCGCTGGCCTGCGACGAAATCATGCTGGTCGACGACCGCTCCTCTTCCGTGGCGCTGCCCGAAGTGCCGCTGCTGGGCGTGCTGCCCGGCACCGGCGGACTGACCCGCGTGACCGACAAGCGCAAGGTGCGCCACGACCATGCCGACATTTTCTGCACCCTGGTCGAAGGCGTGCGCGGCCAGCGCGCCAAGGACTGGCGGCTGGTGGACGAGGTGGTCAAGCCCGCCCGTTTCGAGCAGGCCGTGCGCGAACGCGCGCAAGCCCTGGCGCAGGGCAGCGACCGCCCGGCCGATGCGCAGGGCGTCGCGCTGACGCCGCTGCACCGCGAGGAAAGCGCCGATGGCCTGTCCTACCGCTACGTCGACGTGCGCATCGACCGCGACAAGCGCCTGGCCGTCTGGACCGTGCGCGCGCCCGAGGGCGACGCGCCCGTGGAAATCGCCGATATCCTGGCGGCCGGCGCGGCCTGGTGGCCGCTGCAGATGGCGCGCGAACTGGACGACGCCATCCTGTCCATGCGCACCAACGAACTGGACATCGGCACCTGGGTCTTCAAGACCGAGGGCGACGCCGACCGCGTCCTGGCCGCCGACGCCGCGCTGGAACGCCATGCGGACCACTGGTTCGTGCGCGAAACCGCCGGCATGCTGCGCCGCACGCTGGCGCGCCTGGACGTGACCTCGCGCAGCCTGTTCGCGCTGATCGAGCCCGGCTCGTGCTTTGCCGGCACGCTGCTGGAGCTGGCGCTGGCCGCGGACCGCAGCTACATGCTGGACGACGAGGATGCGGCCGCGCCGGCGCGCATCGTGGTGGGCGCCGGCAATTTCGGCGCCTATCCCATGGTCAGCGGGCAAAGCCGCCTGCAGCGGCGCTTCCACGAGGAAGCCGCCCCGCTGGAGGCGGTGCGCGAGCGCGCGGGCCAGCCGCTGGCGGCCGCCGACGCGCTGAAACTGGGCCTGGTGACCTACGCGCCCGACAGCATCGACTGGGACGACGAAGTGCGGATGATGCTGGAAGAGCGCCGCGCCCTGTCGCCCGACGCGCTGACCGGCCTGGAAGCCAACCTGCGCTTCGGCGCCAACGAAACCATGGAAACCCGGATCTTCGGCCGCCTGACGGCGTGGCAGAACTGGATCTTCAACCGTCCGAATGCAGCCGGCGAGAAAGGCGCGCTCAAGCTGTACGGCAAGGGCGAGCAGGCCGCCTTCGACTGGAACCGGGTCTGAACGGCCCGGCGACGCCGCGCCGCGCGGCCCCCACTTCAAGAACAGGAGCGAGACATGTCCGGCATCAACTACACCGATAAGATCCCCAACAACGTCAATCTGTCCGGCGACCGCACGCTGCAGCGCGCGCTGGAACACTGGCAGCCCAATTACCTGCAATGGTGGCAGGACATGGGCCCGGACGGCTCGCACGGTTTCGACGTCTACCTGCGCACGGCGGTCAGCGTGCAGCCCGACGGCTGGGCCCATTTCGACCACGTGCGCATGCCGGACTACCGCTGGGGCATCTTCCTGACGCCGCAGGACGGCCAGCGCAAGATCCATTTCGGCGAGAACATGGGGCGCGACGCCTGGCAGGACGTGCCCGGCGAACACCGCGCCAACCTGCGCCGCATCATCGTCACGCAGGGCGACACCGAGCCGGCCTCGATCGAGCAGCAGCGCCACCTGGGGCTGACCGCTCCGTCGCAGTACGACCTGCGCAACCTGTTCCAGATCAACGTCGAGGAAGGCCGCCACCTGTGGGCCATGGTCTACCTGCTGCATCGCTACTTCGGCCGCGACGGCCGCGAAGAGGCCGACGCGCTGCTGCAGCGCAGCTCGGGCGACGCCGACAATCCGCGCATCCTGGGCGCGTTCAACGAAAAGACGCCGGACTGGCTGGCGTTCTACATGTTCACCTACTTCACCGACCGCGACGGCAAGTTCCAGCTGTGCGCGCTGGCCGAATCCGGCTTCGACCCGCTGGCGCGCACCACCAAGTTCATGCTGACCGAAGAGGCCCACCATATGTTCGTGGGTGAATCGGGCATCTCGCGCGTCATCCAGCGCACCTGCGAAGTGATGAACCAGTTGAAGACCGACGACCCCGCCAGCGTGCGCGCGGCCGGCGTGATCGACCTGCCCACCATCCAGCGCTACCTGAACTTCCACTACAGCGTCACCATCGACCTGTTCGGCGCGGACCAGTCCTCCAATGCCGCCATCTTCTACAGCTCGGGCCTGAAGGGCCGCTACGAAGAAAGCAAGCGCACCGACGACCACCAGCTCAAGAACGACACCTACCGCGTGCTGACCGTGGACAACGGCAAACTGCAGGAAGTCGAAGTGCCCATGCTCAATGCGCTGAACGAAGTGCTGCGCGACGACTTCATCCGCGATTCCGTGGCCGGCATCGGACGCTGGAACAAGGTCATCGAGAAAAGCGGCATCCCGTTCCGTCTGCAGGTGCCGCACAAGGCCTTCAACCGCCAGATCGGCACGCTGGCCGGCATCCGCATGTCGCCCGAAGGCGAACTGCTGTCCGAGGCCCAGTGGCAGGCCCACAGCCACAAGTGGCTGCCCAGCGCCGAGGACCGCGCCTTCGTCGCCTCGCTGATGGGGCGCGTCACCGAGCCGGGCAAGTTCGCCAACTGGATCGCGCCGCCGGTCATGGGCATCAACCGCCAGCCGGTGAATTTCGAGTACGTCCGTTTCAACTAAGACGGGGCGGCGGCCGCGCCGGCGGCCGCCTGCCGGAGCATGGGGAAGACCACGATGAACGCGCCCTTACCTGCAGAAGTCCTGAAGCAGCATCTCATCGATCCCGAGATCTGCATCCGCTGCAATACCTGCGAGGAAACCTGTCCGATCGACGCGATCACGCACGACGCCAACAACTACGTGGTGGACCCGGACATCTGCAACGGCTGCATGGCCTGCGTGCCGCCGTGCCCCACCGGCGCCATCGACAACTGGCACCTGGTGCTGCGGGCCGAGGCCTATTCCGTGCGCGACCAGCTGGGCTGGGAAGAGCTGCCCCAGCAGCAGGCGCTGGAGGCGGCCGGGGCGGCCGCCGGCCAGGCCGACGCGGCGGGTGCGGCCGAACCCGCCGCGGACGCGCCGCAGCCGGCCTATGTCACGCCGGGCGCGGCGGTGCCGCCGTGGTCCGCGGCCCATCCGTACGTCAACCTGTACACGCACAAGACCCCGATGACGGCCACCGTGGTCGGCAATTACCGGGTCACCGGCGCCGATACCGACAGCGACATCCACCATATCGTGCTGGATTTTGGCGAGCTGCCGTTTCCCGTGCTGGAAGGGCAGTCCATCGGCATCCTGCCGCCGGGCCTGGACGCCCAGGGCCGGCCGCACCACGCGCGCCAATACTCGCTGGCCAGCCCGCGCGACGGCGAGCGGGCCGGCTACAACAACCTCTCGCTGACGGTCAAGCGCGTCACCGAGGACCATGCCGGCGCGCCCGCCCACGGCGTCTGCTCCAACTACCTGTGCGACCTGGTCAAAAACGACAAGGTGCAGGTGATAGGGCCGTTCGGCAACACCTTCCTGATGCCCAACCACCCGCGCGCCAATCTCATCATGATCTGCACCGGCACCGGTTCGGCCCCCATGCGCGCCATGACCGAACGCTGCCGCCGGCGCATCGACTCCGGCGAGAACGGCAGGCTCATGCTGTTCTTCGGCGCGCGCACCGAGCGCGAACTGCCGTACTTCGGCCCCTTGATGAAACTGCCCTCCGACTTCATCGACATCAACCTGGCGCTGTCGCGCGAGGCCGGCCAGCCCAAGCGCTACGTGCAGGACCTGATCCGCGAGCGCGCCGACAAGGTGCTGGAGCTGCTGGCCGACCGCAACACCTGCATCTACGTCTGCGGCCTGAAAGGCATGGAAGTCGGCGTGCTGGACGCATTGCGCGACGTGACAGTGCAAGCGGGCCAGGATTGGTCTATCCTGCATGATGCGTTGCGCCGCGAGGGGCGGCTGCATTTCGAGACCTATTGAACGGCCGCGGCCCTGTGCATGGCCGCCCGCGGGTCGACATGCAAACAGGCAACGGCGCGCGCTGGCGCGCCGTTGGCTTTTTCGGGGGATAAACAGAACATGAAATTCGCCGATTTCAAAGACGGCATGCTCATCAAGGCCGGTCCGGTCACCGTGACGGAAGCGGAGATCCTGGAGTTCGCGCGCAAATACGATCCGCAATGGTTCCACACCGATCCCCAGCGCGCCTCGGCCGGGCGCTGGGGCGGCCTGATCGCGAGCGGCTGGCACACCTGCGCGCTGACCATGCGCATGGCCGTGGACGCGGCGCTGCACGACTCCGAATCGTTCGGTTCGCCGGGCCTGGGCGAAGTGCGCTGGCGCACCCCCGTGCGCCCCGGCGACACGCTGCGCCTGGAAGCGCGGGTGCAGGGCGCGCGCACCTCCTCGTCGCGCCCCGACCTGGGCATCATCACCTGGGCCTGGACGGTCTACAACCAGCACGACGAAGCCGTGCTGGAGCTGGATGCGACCAGCTTGTTCGATCTGTCGGGCGAGGATTAACGCTTCTTCCCGCCCTGCTTCAAAATCGCCGCGCCCTCCGGTCCGGCCTCGGCCTGCCACGTCTTCACCGAATCCGCCGCCGCGTCCTTCAAGGCCTTGCGCACCGGCAGCGGCACCGCGGTATTGATGGTTACGCCGTTCTTGCGCATGTTGGCGTAGTTCTGCTGCAGGCGGCCCTCGATCCGCTTCCATTGCTCGGTCTCGGTCTGCGCCGCCGCCTGGTCGATGGCGCGGCGTCCGCGCGCGTCCAGCTCCTGGTAGGCCCGCAGGTTCATCGTCGCGATGGAGATCGGCATGGCGTAGTTGATCTCGGCGAAATGCGGCAGGTATTGCCACAGCTTGCGGCCCGCGCCGCCGTCGCCGGATGACAGCACCGCGTTGATCTCGCCCGAGGCGATCCGCGGCATGGCGTCGGAGAACGAGATGTTCTGCGCCTGGGCGCCGGCCTTCTGCATCACGTTCTGCGACGTCGCGTCGTAGGTGCGGATGCTCAGCTTCTTCAGCGTCGCGACGCTGTCTATCTTCTGCTTGGACCAGATGCCCGAGGCCGGCCACGGCGTGGTGTAGAGCAGCTTCTGGCCATGCGCGGCCAGCAGCTTTTCATAGGCCGGACGGGCCGCCTTGTTCAGGTTGCGGGCCTTGGACAGCGAATCCGCCAGGAAGGGCAGGGACGAGACCCCGAACAAGGGATATTTGGTGGCCAGGGCGCCGGCGAACGCATCGCCGGCGTCGACTCTGCGGGCCTGCACCGCCTCGATCATTTCGCCCGACTTGATCTCCCTGGCCGCGTCGTAGCTGACGTCTATGAGCACCTTGCCGGCGCTCTTGGCGCGCACCAGGTCGGCGAAGGTCGCCAGGCCCTGGCCGGGCATGGACGTGGCCGGATACTCGGTGGTCATCGTCAAGGTGGTGACGGCGTAGGCGCCGTGGGCCATGAAAGCCATGGCGAAGCCCGCCGTCAGGCGGAGAAAGGAATAGCCTTGCATGCACGACTCCTGGCCGGTTGGGATCTGGCCGATCCCACAAAGCGTAAGGCTTGCGCAAGGGCGCGGCTATCCGGGCTTTCCTCTCCTCCAAAAAAAGGAAAAGGCCGTCCCGAAGGACGGCCTCTGCTCACCGCGAGACGCGGCCGGCGATCAATAGAACGCCTGGATGCCGGTCTGCGCGCGGCCCAGGATCAGGGCGTGCACGTCGTGGGTGCCTTCGTAGGTGTTGACCACTTCGAGGTTCACCAGGTGGCGGGCCACGCCGAATTCATCGGAGATGCCGTTGCCGCCGAGCATGTCGCGCGCCAGGCGGGCGATGTCCAGGGCCTTGCCGCAGGAATTGCGCTTCATGATCGAGGTGATTTCCACCGCGGCGGTGCCTTCGTCCTTCATGCGGCCCAGGCGCAGGCAGCCTTGCAGCGCCAGCGTGATTTCGGTCTGCATGTCGGCCAGCTTCTTCTGGATCAGCTGGTTGGCGGCCAGCGGGCGGCCGAACTGCTTGCGGTCCAGGGTGTACTGGCGGGCGGTGTGCCAGCAGGCTTCGGCGGCGCCCACGGCGCCCCAGGCGATGCCGTAGCGGGCCGAGTTCAGGCAGGTGAACGGGCCCTTCAGGCCGGACACGCCGGGCATCATCTGGTCGGCGGAAACTTCCACTTCGTCCATGACGATTTCGCCGGTGATCGAGGCGCGCAGGCCGACCTTGCCGTGGATGGCCGGGGCCGACAGGCCCTTCATGCCCTTTTCCAGGATGAAGCCGCGGATCTTGCCGTCGAAGTCGCCGCCCACGCACTTGGCCCACACCACGAAGACGTCGGCGATGGGCGAGTTGGTGATCCACATCTTGTTGCCGGTGAGCTTGTAGCCGTCGGCCGTCTTGACGGCGCGGGTTTCCATGCCGCCGGGGTCGGAGCCGTGGTTGGGCTCGGTCAGGCCGAAGCAGCCGATCCATTCGCCGCGGGCCAGCTTGGGCAGGTACTTCTGCTTTTGCGCTTCGCTGCCGAATTCATTGATCGGCACCATCACCAGCGACGACTGCACGCTCATCATGGAGCGGTAGCCGGAGTCGATGCGCTCGACTTCGCGGGCGATCAGGCCGTAGCTGACGTAGTTCAGGCCGGCGCCGCCGTATTCGGTGGGGATGGTGGCGCCCAGCAGGCCCAGTTCGCCCATTTCGGAGAAGATGGCCGGGTCGGTCTGTTCGTTGCGGAATGCGTTGAGCACGCGCGGAGCGAGCTTGTCCTGCGCATAGGCCTGGGCGGCGTCGCGCACCATGCGCTCTTCTTCGGTCAGTTGCTGGTCCAGCAACAGGGGGTCTTGCCAGTGAAACGAGGGATTCGAGGACATGCTGGGTCTCCGCTATGGATTTCCGTGTTCGGAATGCTAAAAAGTTTAAACCTAAAATAATTGGGACGGCAAGCCGCCGGTGGCGCGGCGCGCTTTACGCGCGCCGCCGGCGCCAGTCGGGCCTTGCCGCCGTGTCAGTGCCGGGCCTTGAGGGCCGCCTCGCGGATCTTCTCCAGCGTGGTGCCCGGCGTGATGGTTTCCGGATCGATGAAGCAGTGCAGGATGGCCGGCTTGCCGCTGGCCAGGGCGCGCTCGAAGGCGGGCCCGAACTGCTCCGTGGTCTCGACCCGTTCGCCGTGGCCGCCGAAGGCGCGCGCGTATTCGGCGAAGTCCGGGTTCTTGAGCGCGGTGGCCGAGATGCGGCCGGGGTAGTGTTTTTCCTGGTGCATGCGGATGGTGCCGTACATGCCGTTGTCCACCAGCACCACCACGATGGGCAGGTCGTACTGCACGGCGGTGGCGAATTCCTGGCCGTGCATCAGGAAGCAGCCGTCGCCGGCGAAGCACACCACCGTCTTGTCGGGCCAGATGCGCTTGGCGCCCACGGCCGCCGGCAGGCCGTAGCCCATCGAGCCCGAGGTCGGCGCCAGCTGCGTGCCGTAGCGCGTAAAGCGGTGGAAGCGGTGCAGCCAGGTGGCGTAGTTGCCGGCGCCGTTGGTCATGATGGCGTCGGCCGGCAGGGTCTTTTCCAGGTAGGCCATGACCTGGCCCATCTGCAGCGCGCCGGGCGTGGCGATGGCCGACGGGTCGCTCCATTTCAGGTACGACTCGCGCATGGCCTGCGTGCCTTCGGCCCAGGCCGGCGCGGCGGGCGCCTTCAGGCCGGCCAGCGCCTGCGCGAAAGCCGCCGGCGAGGTATTGATGGCCAGCGTGGGGCGGTAGACGCGCGCCAGCTCGGCGGAATCGGGATGCACGTGCACCAGCTTCTGGCGGGGCACCGGGATGTCCAGCAGCGTATAGGCCTGGCTGGGGTTTTCCGACATGCGCCCGCCCACCAGCAGCACCAGGTCGGCGTCGGCCACGCGCTTGAGCAGCGCCGGGTTGATGCCCAGGCCCACGTCGCCGATGAAGCATGGGTGATCGGCCGGGAACAGCATCTGGCGGCGGAACGACACGGCCGTGGGCAGCGCGTGGCGCTGCGCGAAATCGGCGAACTGCTGCACCGCGCGCGCGTCCCAGCGCGTGCCGCCCAGGATGGCGACCGGGTTCCTGGCCTCGGCCAGCAGCTTTTCCAGGTCGGCCAGCTGGCCGGCGGTGGGCGCGGAATCGATGATCTCGTAGCGCGGCGCGTCGGCGACCGTGGCGGCTTCGACCAGCATGTCTTCGGGCAGGGCGATCACCACCGGGCCCGGACGGCCCGAGGTCGCCACGTGGAAGGCGCGGGAAACCAGCTCGGGGATGCGTTCGACCTGGTCGATCTCGGTGACCCACTTGGCCTGCGTTCCGAACACGGCGCGGTAGTCCATTTCCTGGAAGGCTTCGCGCTCGCGCATGCCGCGCTCGATCTGGCCCACGAAGAGGATCAGCGGCGTGGAATCCTGCTTGGCGATGTGCACGCCGGCCAGCGCGTTGGAGGCGCCGGGGCCGCGCGTCACCATGCAGATGCCGGGCTCGCCGGTCAGCTTGCCGTGCGCGTCGGCCATCATGGCCGCGCCGCCTTCCTGGCGGCACACGGTGACCGAGATGTCCGCGTCGTGCAGGCCATCGAGCACCGCAAGATAGCTTTCGCCAGGGACGCAGAAAACGTGCTTGACGCCCTGTGCAACCAGCTGGTCGACCAGGATGTGTCCGCCGAGGCGGGATTTTTGCTGGGACATAGGGGTGGGGGTCATGAAAAGCCTAGGTTGGGACATCCGAGCATAATGTTCCTTGATCGCACAATGCAATTGATAAAATTGCACAATCTATTGACCCACGGGCACGACATCCCGATGTTGCGCCGCGGCATGCTTCCTGCCCCATGAGAAACGGCATTCCCAACCTGAGCGCCCTGCAGGCGTTCGAAGCCTCGGCCCGCCTGGGCAGCTTTTCGCGCGCGGCCGAGGAACTGTCCCTGACGCACAGCGCCGTCTACCGGCAGGTGGCCAGCCTGGAGGCGCGCCTGGGGGTGCAGCTCTTTACCCGGGTGCGCCGGCGCATCGTGCTGACCGATCATGGCGCGGAATACGCGGGCCGCATCCGCCACCACCTGGACCAGATCGAAAAAGACACCTTCGGCCTGGTCAGCCGCACCGGTATGGGCCGCAGCATCCACATCGCCGTGGTGCCCACCCTGGCGACCACCTGGCTGATTCCGCGGCTGGCCGATTTCCAGCGCGCGCATGGCGACATCACCGTCAGCCTGTCGGTGCGCACGCTGCCTTTCCAGTTCAAGGACCAGCCCTTCGACGGCGCGCTCTACCACGGCGACGGCCTGTGGCCGGGCACCCAGGGCGTGCTGCTGTTTCCCGAGCGCGAGCTGATTCCGGTATGCGCGCCCGAACTGGCCGCGCGCGCGGCCGAAGCCGGGGCCAGCGCGCTGGCCGGCATGACCCACCTGCACCTGGCGTCGCGTCCGGAGGCGTGGCGCCAGTGGTATGGCGCCAATGGTTATCTCTATGGCCCGCAGGCCGCCGGCGGCCCCCGCTACGAACTGTTCACCATGGTGATGGCGGCGGTGCAGGCCGGCCTGGGCGTGGGCCTGATGCCGCGCTTCCTGGCCCAGCCGGCGCTGGACCGGGGCGCGCTGGCGATGCCGGTGGCGCAGGCGCTGGCGGTCAGCCAGGGCTATTACTTCGGCTATCCGCAGCGCAGCGAGCGGTCCGAGGCGCTCAGGCTCTTCGAAAACTGGCTGAAGTCCGCCGCCGCCGACCAGCGCTGAGCCGTAGAATCCTCCCATCATGCCCGACACCCGACCGCCGCTGGCCTCGCAGGCCGACATCGACGCTTTCATCGACGCCGTCTGGCTCGAGGACGGCCTGTCGGCCAACACCCTGGCCGCCTACCGGCGCGACCTGACGGGCTTCGCCCGCTGGCTCGAAGACCCCGAGGCCTATGCCCGCGAAATGGCCGACCGCCACGGCCAGGCCGAGCAGATCCAGGCGCCGCCGGCGGGGCCGGCCAAGCCGCTGCGCGACGCGGACAAGGCCGACATCGAGGCCTGGTTCGCCTTCCGCCACGAGGAAACCCGGGCCACCACCGCCAACCGCAGGCTGGCGGCGCTGCGCCGCTTCTATGCCTGGGCGCTGCGCGAACACCGCTGCCAGCGCGATCCCTGCCTGACCCTGGTGGCGGCCAAGCAGCCGCCGCGCATGCCCAAGACGCTGTCCGAGCAGCAGGTGGACGCCTTGCTGCGCGCGCCCGACCTGCAACAGGCCCGCGGCCTGCGCGACCGCGCCATGCTGGAAACCCTGTACGCCACCGGCCTGCGCGTGTCCGAACTGGTGGGCGTGCGCACCCTGGACGTGAGCCTCAACGAGGGCGTGGTGCGCGTGGTGCTGGGCAAGGGCGGCAAGGACCGCCTGGTGCCGCTGGGCGCCGAAGCCGCGCACTGGATCGACCGCTACCTCCAGA
Source organism: Achromobacter sp. SX5 (assembly GCF_056711425.1). NCBI lineage: Bacteria > Pseudomonadati > Pseudomonadota > Betaproteobacteria > Burkholderiales > Alcaligenaceae > Achromobacter > Achromobacter sp. SX5. The sequence goes on from NZ_CM160041.1 coordinate 1,375,717, forward strand.
GCGGGCGGCCGGAACTGGCGGCCGGCCGCGTGAACGATGCGCTTTTCATCACCGGCCGCGCCGAGCCGATGTCGCGCCAGGCGTTCTGGCAGCTGGTCAAGAAGTACGCCCTGCTGGCCGACATCCGCGCTCCGCTGTCGCCGCACGTGCTGCGCCACGCCTTCGCCACGCACCTGCTGAACCACGGCGCGGACCTGCGCGTGGTGCAGATGCTGCTGGGCCATGCCGACATCTCCACCACGCAGATCTATACCCACGTCGCCCGCGAGCGCCTGAAGGCGCTGCATGCGGCCCACCATCCCCGCGGCTAGTCCGTGCCTTCCGATACCGCTGTTGCGCCCCTCCATGAGCAAAGCCCGCCACGTTTCCGAAACCCCCGCCACCCAGCTCCTCAAGCAACACAAAGTGGCCTACACCGAGCACACCTACGATTACGTGGACCACGGCGGCGCCGGCGAGGCCGCGCGCCAGCTGGGCCTGGACCCGCATGCGGTGGTCAAGACCCTGATCATGGAAGACGAGTCCGCCAGGCCGCTGGTCATCGTCATGCACGGCGACCGCGAAGTCTCCACCAAGAACCTGGCGCGGCAGGCGGGCCTGAAGAAAGTCGAGCCCTGCAAGCCCGAGGTCGCGCAGCGCCATTCCGGCTACCAGGTCGGCGGCACCTCGCCGTTCGGCACGCGCAAGAAGATGCCGGTCTGGGTCGAGGCGCAGGTGCTGGAGTATCCGGTGGTCTACATCAACGGCGGACGGCGCGGCTACCTGATAGGCATCGATCCCAAGGTGCTGGTCAGCCTGCTGGGCGCCCGCGCGGTGTCGGTCGCGCTGGAGCAGTAGGGCGGGTCGCGCGCGGCAGCCCGTGGTATTCCTTTACCACCAGCCGGGCCAGCCGCGGGGCCACAATAGGGCTTCAAACCGGAACCCGGACCACCGGGCGCCCAAACCCAGGAGACCCTCATGAGCAAGCGACTGTTGATGCTGGTCGGCGACTACGCCGAGGACTACGAAACCATGGTGCCGTTCCAGACCCTGCTGGCGGTGGGGCACATGGTGCATGCGGTATGCCCGGACAAGAAGGCCGGCGACACCGTCGCCACGGCCATCCACGATTTCGAGGGCGACCAGACCTATAGCGAAAAGCGCGGTCACAATTTCACGCTCAATTTCGATTTCGACCGGGTCGAGGCCGCGTCGTACGACGGCCTGGTCATCCCGGGCGGGCGCGCGCCGGAATACCTGCGGCTGAACGAAAAAGTGCTGGAGATCGTGCGCGTCTTCGACCAGGCCGGCAAGCCCATCGCCGCCGTGTGCCACGGCGCGCAGCTGCTGGCCGCCGCCGGCATCCTGAAGGGACGCACCTGCTCGGCCTACCCGGCCTGCGCGCCGGAAGTGCGCCTGGCCGGGGGCACCTATGCCGAAATCGGGATCGACCAGGCCTATACCGACGGCAACCTGGTGACCGCGCCCGCCTGGCCCGCGCATCCGGCCTGGCTGTCCCAGTTCCTGGCGCTGCTGGGCACCAAGATCGTTCCCTGACGCGCATGAAAAAGGCGCCCGCTTCGGGGCGCCTTGGCCGCGGTGCGGACGGCTTCAGGCGAAGTCGAGCACGATGCGGCCTTCGATCTGGCCGCGGCGCATGCGGTCGAACACCTCATTGACGTTCTCCAGCCGCTCGGTGGCGACCGTGGCGTGCACCTTGCCTTCGGCGGCGAACTGCAGCGATTCCTGCAGATCCAGGCGCGATCCCACGATGGAGCCGCGCACCGTCACGCCGTTGAGCACCATGTCGAAGATCGACAGCGGGAAGTCGCCCGGGGGCAGCCCGTTGAGCGACACGGTTCCGCCGCGGCGCACCATGCCCAGCGCCTGCTCGAACGCCTTGGGCGAGACCGCCGTGATGAGCGCGCCGTGCGCGCCGCCGATTTCGCGCTTGAGATAGGCGGCCGGATCGGTGGTGCTGGCGTTGACCGCGACCTCGGCGCCCAGGCGGCGCGCGAAGTCCAGCTTGGCGTCGTCGATGTCCACCGCCGCGACGTTCAGCCCCATGGCCTTGGCGTATTGCACCGCCATGTGGCCCAGCCCGCCGATGCCGGAGATCACGACCCAGTTGCCCGGCCGCGTGTCCGTCATCTTCAGTCCCTTGTACACCGTGACGCCGGCGCACAGCACCGGCGCGATCTCGACGAAGCCCACGTTGCCGGGCAGCAGCCCGACGTAGTCGGCGGCCGCCAGCGCGTATTCGGCGAAGCCGCCGTTGACCGAATAGCCCGTGTTCTGCTGCTGTTCGCACAGGGTTTCCCAGCCGCCCAGGCAATGTTCGCAGTGCCCGCAGGCGGAATACAGCCAGGGGATGCCGACGCGGTCGCCTTCCTTCACGTGGGTGACGCCGGCGCCCACCGCCACCACGTGGCCCACGCCTTCGTGGCCGGGAATGAAGGGGGGATTGGGTTTGACGGGCCAGTCGCCCTCGACGGCGTGCAGGTCGGTGTGGCAGACGCCGCAGGCCTCGATCTTCACCAGCAGCTCGCCCGGGCCGGGGCGCGGCACCGCGACTTCCTCGATCGCCAGGGGCTGGCCGAACGCCCGGGCCACCGCCGCTTTCATGGTCTTGTCCATCACTACCTCCGAAGTCCGATCAGTATCGTTATCCTCGAACGCGTGCGTTTTGCCTGCAATGATTTATATCAGCTTTGGCCGCGTCTTGCCGGCCTGCCGACAAACCGCTTACAGTGGCCCCGGGCGTACGACTCGCCCCGAGCCAAGGATCTCCCATGTGTGAAATCTTCATCCGCGCCAGCGAGCAGTCCTACACTCCCGCGTCCCGCTCGCTGCGCCTGCACGGCGTGGCCACCAGCCTGCGGCTCGAACAGCTGTTCTGGGACGTGCTGGAAGAAATCGCGAGCCGCGACGGCATGCGCGTGACGCAGCTGATCGAACGCCTGTACGACGAGCTCATCGCCTACCGGGGCGAGGCCGCCAACTTCACTTCGTTTCTGAGGGTGTGCTGCCTGCGCTACCAGCTCTTGCAGGCCGAAGGCAGGATTCCGCGCGACCGGGCGGTGCCGATCGGCTCGCTCGACGCCCGCGCGGTGCTGGAGGGGCTGGCGGTGTGATGGGTGTCGCGCCCGATGGCCCGAACAAGAACTCAGGCGCTCAACGCGCGCCACCCATCGGCCGGCTTCAACCGCCCGACTGTATCGAAGCCAGCGCCACTTCGTTCTGCACGATGCGGCGGATGCGCACGGCGTCGCCGATGCGCGAGAGCTTGCCCTGCGAATCCAGCAGCACGATGGCCAGATCGCGGCCGTTGATGCGGGCCAGCATCACCAGGCATTCGCCGGCTTCGTTGATGTAGCCGGTCTTGGACACCTTGATGTCCCAGTCGGGCTTGCGCACCAGCAGATTGGTGTTGCGGAACGTCTGCGTGCGGTTGTTGACCTCGACCTCGTACTCGGTGTCGGTGGAGTAGCGGTGGATCAGCGGACGCTGGGCGGCGGCGCGCAGCAGCCGGGCCAGGTCGTGCGGCGAGGACACGTTGTCGCTGGACAGGCCGGTGGGTTCGATGAAGCGCGTGCTGGTCATGCCCAGCGCCTGCGCCTTGGCGTTCATGGCGGCCACGAAGGCCGGCAGGCCGCCCGGGTAGTTGCGGCCCAGCGCGTTGGCGGCGCGGTTTTCCGAGGACATCAGCGCCAGGTGCAGCATGTCGCCGCGCGACAGCTTGGTGCCCACGCGCAGCCGCGAGGTGGTGTGCTTGAGGCCGTCGATGTCTTCGTCGGTGATCTCCAGCATCTCGTCCATCGGCAGGTTGGCGTCGACCACCACCACGGCGGTCATCAGCTTGGAGATGGAAGCGATGGGACGCACCACGTTTTCGTTCTTGGCGAAGATGACCGTGGACGTCTCCAGGTCCTGCACATAGGCGGTGCTGGAACGCAGGGCGGCCACTTCGGCGCGCGTGGAGGCGGCCGGCGGCGGCATGGCGGCCGAGCTGGCCGCCACCGCCGCGCGTTGCGCCCGCGACGGCTTGTTGGACTTGCCGCCCTTGCTGGCTGCGCCGCGTTTTTTGGGCGGACTCTTGGAGGCGACCTGCTTGCCGCTCTTGGACGCGGCGGCCTTCTTGGCCGACGAGCTCTTGGGCGCGGCCTTGGCCGAGGAGGTCTTGGGAGGGGTTTTCTTGGCGGCAGGCGCCTTCTTGGCCTGCTGCGCCTTGCAGGCCGACGACTTCGCGTTGGTCTTGCAGGGATCGGTGTTCTTGGCGGCCAGCGCCGCGGAGGGCAGGAGCGCGCACATCGCCAGCGCCATCGGCGCTATCGCGTTCGCAATCGCACGTTTCCAGGAAAATGCCATGGTCTGAGCAGGCTTGTCAGTGTGTGAACAAATATTTCTTAAGCCGGCGTTCCGTCGGTTCAGGAAAAGTCGAAATGAATTAGTGGCTTACGCGTCGAATTTAAACAGCAATTTCAAGTGATGCGCAAGACGATTCGCTATCATCGATGAAAAAAATAATAGTGACGTATTGACGCATGCCCGGAATCGTCACAAGACGCGTCACGAGACGCTAACGGCGTACGGCGCGTGAGCGTAGCCCGGATTAACCCTCATTTGGCTGAACGCGGGCCGCGTCAGACGGGAAAGACTGAATTAAGACTATGATTGGTCTTGCCGAATCCGCCGGAGCAGCCCATGAAGTACTCCACCCAGGTCAAGCCAATCAGTTACCTGAAAAGCCATACCGCCCAGATCGTGAAGGACATCTCCGAGAGCCGCGAGCCGATGCTCATCACGCAAAATGGCGAAGCCAAGCTGGTCGTCATGGACGTCCAGAGCTACGAAGAGCAGGAGCAGGCCATGGCGCTGCTGCAGCTCCTGGCCCAGGGCCGCGCGCAGATCGAGGAAGGAAAGATCGTTGCCGCGGAGGACGTCTTCGCCCGAATCGAGGCCATGGATCAGGACGACGGGCAATGAGTGGCAAGGTGGTCTTTCTCCAGTCCGCCGTCGATGATCTCCATGAAATCCGCCGCTACATCAGAAAGCGCTTCTCCCAGGCCGTATGGCTGGATGCGTACGCCAGGATCAAAAAAGCCATTTTGAATCTTGAGCGGTTTCCCCACGCCAGCCATGCCCCGGCCGAACTGCCGGCCATGCATTTCCTGGAAATCATCGTCGCCAGGAACCGCGTGATCTATGAAGTGCTGGGCGATACCGTCTACATCCATCTGATCTGCGATACGCGGCAGGATTTCAAGACCAGGCTTGCGCGCCGGCCCGTCCGCGCCCTCAGGCCGTAGCGTCCGCAGGGCTTTTCCATTGCCGCGCGATAAAAGCGATACAATGCCGCGCTTGGTGTGTCTCCGTAGTTCAATGGATAGAACAAGGACCTCCTAAGTCCTAGATACAGGTTCGATTCCTGTCGGAGACGCCACCTCCCATCATTGCCCCGGGCGCTTCAGCCCCGCCTCCTTCCCCATCCCCGATCCGAACCGCCGCGGCGCTGCGAAGCCGGCGCCGGAAGTTGTATATGATGTTTGATCCGGCCCGCTGCGCCGGACCGCTCCGAGGAGGGGGCGGAAAACCAAAAACAACGAGACACGGATTTCATGTCCAACCCATCCGATACGATTTCCATGCGCACCATTGCGCTGGGCACGCTGGTCGTGCTGCTTGCCATGGGCGTGCGCGCCACCTTCGGCCTGTTCATGCAACCGATGGGGCTGGCCCACGGCTGGGGCCGCGAAGTGTTTTCCATGGCGTTCGCGCTGCAGAACCTGGTGTGGGGCGTGGCCTGTATTTTCATGGGCATCCTGGCCGACCGATACGGTTCGGGCCGCACCATCGCCCTGGGGGCGCTGCTGTACATGCTGGGCATGATCGGCACGCGCTTCGCCACCGACGAGACCACGCTGTACCTGACCGCCGGCGTGCTGGTCGGGCTGGGGCAGGCGGGCACGACGTTTCCGGTGATCCTGCCGGTGGTGGCCCGTTCGGTGCCGCCGGCCTATCGCAGCACCGCCATGGGCATCGCCAGCGCGGGCGGCTCGATGGGGCAGTTCGCCGTGGTGCCCACCGGCCAGCTGCTGATCAGCGGGCTGGACTGGCCGGGCGCGCTGTGGGTGCTGTCGCTGTTCGTCGCCTGCGGCGCGCCGCTGGCCTATTTCCTGCGCGGCCGGCCGCAGGCCCATTCGGGTCCGCAGCAGTCGCTGGCCGCCGCGGTCAAGCAGGCCGTGCGCCATCCGTCGTTCCATTTCCTGTTCTGGAGCTACTTCGTCTGCGGCTTCCACACGGCGTTCATCACGCTGCACCTGCCGGCCTACGTTACCGATGGCGGCCTGACGGCGGGGCACGGCGCCACCGCCATCGCGCTGATCGGGCTGTTCAACGTGCTGGGTTCGTTCTATGCCGGCAAGCTGGGCGGCAAGTACAGCAAGAAGCGCCTGCTGGCCGCGGTGTACGGCATGCGCGCCTTCGGCATCCTGCTGTTGCTGTGGCTGCCGCTGTCGCCCTGGGTGCTGTATGCCTTCGCCGCCTGGATGGGCCTGTTCTGGCTGGGAACGGTGCCGCTCACGCAGGGCCTGATCGGGCAGATCTACGGCCTGCGCTATGCGGCCACGCTGTCGGGCATCGTGTTCCTGGGCCACCAGATCGGCAGCTTCATCGGCGTCTGGCTGGGCGGATACGCCTACGCCAGGACCGGCAGCTACGACCTGGTGTGGTGGCTGGGCGTGGCGCTGGCCGTCATCGCCGCGCTGCTGTGCCTGCCGGTGCGCGAGCAGCCGGTGGCCCAGCCCGTTCCCGCCTGACCCGGAGCCGCCATGACGTCCAGACCCGTCCAGCCGTCCTCGTCCCGCCGCCGCGGCTGGCGCGTGGCCGGCGGGCTGGCGCTGGCGGCCTTGCTCGGCCTGGCCTTCTGGGGCTACAGCACGCCCGAGATGCAGATCCACTGGGAAAACCTGGCCGCGCTTTGCGGCTTCTAGTTTCCAGTGCCCGGGCGGCGCGTTCCGCGCCGCCGGCTCGCGGTATCCTACGGCGATATTTTTCTCCTTCATCGGCGCGCGCCGCGGGCGCGCGTCCCGGGTGCCCATGCAGGACTCCTCGCCTATCCATCCCGATCTGTCTCTGCCGGAAATCGGCGCCATGCCGGCCGCCGGCACCTTGGTGCTGACCGTCAACAACCGCCTGTCGCGCCGCCTGACGCTGGAGCTGGCCGGCCTGCTGCGCCAGGAGCGCCAGGTCAGCGAACTGCCGCGCATCCTGCCGCTGTCGGCCTGGCTGGCCGAATCCGCCAACGAGCTCGCATTCGAGGCCGATGAGGGCGTGCCGGCCTACCGGCTGGACAGCTTCGCCACGCAGCTGGTGTGGACCGAGGCGATCCGGGCGGAAGAAGCCGAGCGCGTACTGCTCGACGCCAGCCAGGCCGCGCGCCTGGCCATGGACGCGGACCTGCTCATGGACGAGTGGGACCTCCATGTGCCCTCGGGCGCGGACACCGACGAATACCGCGGCTTCGCCAGATGGCGCGAGCGTTATCGCCAGGTGCTGGCCGGCATCGACGCCGAGGACGCGAACCAGGGTTATGCGCGCGTGCTGCGCGCGCTGGAGGATGGACGGCTGCCCATCCCGCGGCAGCTGGTGCTGGCCGGTTTCACCGACCTGTCGCCGCGGTTCCGGCGCCTGCTGCGCGCCTTCGAAGCGCAGGGCGCGGCCGTCGCGCAGTGGCGCGATGCGCAGCGCGTGGAAACCGCGGCGCGCCGCTACGAGGCCGCGGACCAGGGGGCGCAATGGCGCGCCGCCGCGGCCTGGGCGGCCGAACGCCTGAAGCAGAATCCGCATGGCCGCTACGCCATCGTGTCGCCGCAGCTTGAGGCGGAATCGCCTTTCGCGCGGCGGGTATTGAGCCAGGCCCTGGCCGGACGCGGCGGCCAGGCCGCATATGCCTTCAACGTGGCGGTGGGCCGGCCGCTGAACGAATGGCCGATGGCGCGCGCCGCGCTCGCCTGGCTGCGCGCCCTGGCCGAATGCGCGCCGGGCAAGGGCTGCGGCGTCGAAGTGCTGGGCGCTGCGCTGCTGGGCGGGCATTGCGCCGGCGACGTGCGCGACCGCGCGCGGCTGGCCTCGATCGACGCGCGCTGGCGGCGCCAGGCGCAGCTGCACGTCAGCCCGCAGGACTGGCGCAAGCTGCTGGCCGATCTGCCGTCGCTGGCGCAGGCCTGGGACCAGGCCATGGAAGTCTGGACGCGCGGCGGCAAGCAGGCCACCTGCGACGTCTGGATGCTGCGCATGAAGGCCGCGCTGACGGCGCTGGGCTTTCCGGGCGAAGCCGTGCTCGACAGCGTGGGCTACCAGGTGATGGGCGCGCTGGGCGATGCGCTGGGCAGTTTTTCCGCGCTGGCGCCGGCGGCGGGCCGCCTGGGCGGGCTGGCCGCCGTCAACCTGCTGGAGAGTGTGGCGCGGTCCGCCTCGTTCCAGCCGCAGCGCGATCCGCTGGCGCGCCTGGACGTGCTGGGCCTGCTGGAAGCCGAGGGCGGCTACTGGGACGGCGTCTGGATACTGGGCCTGACCGACGACGTGCTGCCCGCTTCGCCCAAGCCCAATCCGCTGCTGCCGCTGGCGGTGCTGCGCCAGGCCAAGGCGCCGCGCGCCACGCCGGAGCGCGAGCGCGAATGGGCCGAAGGCATGTACGCCGCGCTGTGCCGCTGCGCGCCGGAGATCATCGTCAGCCACGCGCACATGGACGGCGAGCGCGAATTGCGTCCGTCGCCGCTGATCGCCGCCGCGCCCCTGACCGACTGGACGCCCGCGGCGCAACCGGCGCCGGCGGCCTTGCCGCAGGAATCGCTGGACGACACGCAAGGCCCGCCGCTGGCGGCGGGCAATCGCGGCGGCGGCGGCCTGGACGTGCTGGACACGCAGGCGCGCAACCCGCTGTGGGCCTTCGTGCGCCATCGCCTGGGCGGGCGCGAACTGGCCTCCTACGCCGATGCGGCCGGGGTGAACGTGCGCGGCCAGTTCCTGCACAAGGCCCTGGAACTGCTGTGGGGCATGATGCCCGACCAGGAAAAACTGCACGAGCTGATGGCTGAACGTCGCCTGCCGGACCTGGTGGCGCAGGCCGTGGCGCAGGCCGCCGACGAGGAACTGAAAGACTACGCGCCGGCCTTGCGCACGCTGGAGTGCCAGCGCGCGCAGACCGTGCTGGCGGCCTGGCTCGACAAGGAAGCGCAGCGCCTGCCGTTCGCCGTGGCCCAGGTTGAAAAAAACCATCAGTGGCAGCGCGGCGCGCTGGTGCTGAAGCTGCGGCTGGACCGCATCGACAGCCTGCAGGACGGCCGCAACGTCATCGTGGACTACAAGACCGGCGCGGCCCCGGCCCGGCCCGAGCCGGACTGGTCGCGCAGCCGCCCCGTGAACCTGCAGCTGCCGTTCTACGCTTCGGTGCTGGCCGAGGCCGCCGGCGGCGACGTGGCCGGCCTGGTGCTGGCGCAGATCCACGCGCGCCAGGTCGCCGTGGCCGGCCTGGCCGACGAGGACCTGGGCATGGAGGGCGTGACCCTGGCCAGCGACAGCAAATTCTTCGAAGGCCTGTCGTGGCCGCAGATACGCGAGCGCTGGCGCGCCGCCATCGAAGCGCTGGCCGATGAATACGTCGCGGGCCATGCGGCCAACGTGGCCTACCGCCGCGACGACTTGAAATACTGCGATGCATTGCCGTTCCTGCGTTTGCATCTGGACGACGAGGACGCTTGATCCATGGCTGAACAAGAACGACTGCCGCACGACCACGCCGCGCGCGCCGCCGCGCTGGACCCGACGCGATCCTTCCTGGTGCAGGCGCCCGCCGGCTCGGGCAAGACCGAGTTGCTGACCGACCGCATCCTGGCGCTGCTGGCCACGGTCAACCGTCCGGAAGAAATCGTCGCCATCACCTTCACGCGCAAGGCCGCCTCCGAGATGCACGCGCGCGTGCTCAGCAAATTGCGTCGCGGGCAGGACGGCCCGCCCGAGGCCATGCACGAACGCCGCAGCTGGGAGCTCGCGCGCGCCGCCCTGGCGCGCAACGACGAGCTGGGCTGGCACCTGCTGGAGCATCCGGCGCGGCTGGCCATCCGCACCATCGACTCGTTCTGCGCCGGCCTGGTGCGCAGCATGCCGTGGCTGTCGGAGCTGGGCGGCATGCCCGAGATCACCGACGACGCGCGCGCGCACTACGAGGCCGCGGCCCGCGCCACGCTGGAACTGGCCGACGACTACGAGGCCGTGCGCATCCTGCTCAAGCACCTGGACGTGGACGTGCAGGCGGCCAAGGAAGCCATCGCCGACATGCTGGGCCAGCGCGACCAATGGCTGCCGCTGCTGCGCCACGGCTCCGACCGCGAGGCGCTGGAAACCATGCTGGCCGAGGCCATCGGCGAGGACCTGGACTCGCTTTGCGCGGCCATGCCTTATGGCTGGGCCGAGGCGCTTTGCAGCCCGGCGCGGCTGGCCGCCGCCTGCCTGCAGGACGGCGAAGCCGAGAACAAGCTGCAGGCGCTTCTGGACTGGACCGAAGAACTGCTGCCCGACGCCGACATGCTGGACCAATGGCAGGCCGTGGCGCATCTGCTGCTGACGGGCACCGGCACCTTGCGCAAGACCGTCACCAAGACCCTGGGCTTTCCGCCCAAATGCGCGCACAAGGAACCGTTCGTGGCCTGGCTGGACGCCGCCGACCCGGACGCGCCATGGGTGCGCCGCCTGCACGCGATCCGCGACGTGCCCGCGCCGCATTTCAGCGACGAGCAATGGGAAGTGCTGGGCGCGCAGCTGATGACGCTGGCGCTGGCGGTGGCGCAGCTGCGGCTGCGCTTTGCCGACACGGGCGAAGTGGATTTCATCGAGATCGCGCAGCGCGCCGCCGCCGCGCTGGGCAGCGCCGACGATCCCGGCGAACTGCTGCTGAAGCTCGACGCCTCGATCCGCCATCTGCTCATCGACGAATTCCAGGACACCAGCCAGACGCAGCTGGACCTGCTGCGCACGCTGACCTCGGGCTGGCAGGCCGGCGACGGCCGCAGCCTGTTCCTGGTGGGCGATCCGATGCAATCGATCTACCGCTTCCGCAAGGCCGAAGTGGGCCTGTTCCTGGAAGTGGCGGACATCGGCGTGGGCGAGCTGAAGCCCGACTTCCTCAACCTCACCGACAACTTCCGCTCGCAGGCCGGCATCGTCGAATGGGTCAACCAGTCGTTCGCGCAACTGCTGCCGCGGCGCAGCGACGCGGCCGCCGGCGCCATCGCCTACAGCCCGTCGACCGCGTTTCACGAGGCATTGCCGGAGCCGGCGGTGCGCTTCCATCCCGCGTGGTCGCGCGAGGGAATGGCCGCCGCCGAGGAACAGGCCGAGGACATCGCGGTGGACCTGGTGCGCCAGGCGCTGATCGAGCACAAGGGCGCCAGGCATCCCGTCGCGGTGCTGGTGCGCGCGCGCAGCCACCTGGGCAACCTGACCCGCAGGCTGGCGCAGGAAGGCATACGCTGCCGCGCGGTGGACCTGGTGCCGCTGGCGCTGCGGCCGGTGGTGGCCGACCTGGTGCAGCTGGTGCGCGCCTTGTCGCATCCCGGCGACCGCCTGGCCTGGCTGTCGGTGCTGCGCGCGCCGTACTGCGGCCTGACGCTGACTTCGCTGCAGCGGCTGTTCGGCGACGACCACATCACGCCGGTGCCGGTGCTGCTGGAGCGCGCGCTGCGCATCACGCCGCAGACCGCGCCCGCGGCCGCCAGCGCCGGGCCGCAAGGTTCGTTGTTCGACGCGGCGCCCGTCGCGCCGGAAACGCCGTCCGCGCAAGCCGTGCTCGGCGCCGACGAGTTCGCGCGCCTGCGGCAGGTGGCGGGCATCTTGCTGGACACGCGCAACGCCTCGGGCGCGATGCCGTTCGCCGCCTGGGTCGAATCGCTGTGGCGCCGCCTGGGCGGCCCGTCCTTGTACGCCGGCGTGTCGGTGGCCAACGACGCGGAAAGCCTGTTCCAGCTAGTCGAGCGGCTGGCGCCGCACGGCGCCATCGACGCCGCGGCGCTGGACGCCGGCATCGCGCGCCTGTTCGCCGCCCCGGACGCGGCCGACGAGGACGCGGGCGCGGTCGAGATCATGACCATGCACAAGTCCAAGGGCCTGCAATTCGAGACGGTCATCCTGTACGGCCTGCACCGCGCCCCGCGCGGCGACCAGGCGCCGCTGGTGCGTTTCGAACACAGCGGCGGCCGCGTGCTGTTCGGCCCGGTCAAGCCGCGCGCCGAAACCGAAGCCGACCCGGTGTCGCGCTACCTCGGCGCGCGCGAAGCGCGCCGTGCGTCGTATGAAGTCGACCGCCTGCTGTACGTGGCCGCCACGCGTGCGCGCAAGCGCCTGCATCTGGTGGGCCACCTGTCGGTGGACGAGGCCAGCGGCCAGGTCAAGCCGCCGCCGCCGGCCAGCCTGCTGGGCCGCCTGTGGCCCTGCCTGGCCGCGCCGACGCCGCCCTCGCTGGACGGCGAGACCGCGCCGCAGGCCGAGGACGGCCCCGAACTGCAGGGCGAACCGCTGCGGCGCGTGGACAGCGCGGGCCTGGCGCAACTGGCGCGCCTGGCCGACGAAGTCGCCAGCCCCGGCTTCGCCGCTCCCGCGCGCGGCGCCTGGGGCGAGGGCGCCGAACATCCCGCCTGGCAGCTCGAAGCCGGCTACGACGCCGCCATCGGCACCCTGGCCCACGCCTGGCTGGCCCGCATCGGCCAGGACGGCGCCCAAGCCTGGCCCGCCCAGGCCCTGGCCGACCGCCTGCCCGCCATGCGCCGCCAACTCACCCGCGCCGGCATCCCCGCCAGCCAGGCCGACGCCGCCGCCGAAGCCGTGCTGGACACCCTGCAAGCCACCCTGGCCGACGAACGCGGCCTGTGGCTGCTCTCGCAATCCGGCGCCCGCCGGGAATGGCCCCTCATCGACGCCGCCGGCAAGGTCTCCGTCATCGACCTGGCCCTGAGCACCGAAGACGGCTGGCTCATCGTCGACTACAAAACCGGCCGCCCCCATCCCGGCGAATCCGCCACCGCCTTCGCCCAACGCATGCGCCAACGCCACGGCGAACAACTGCAACGCTACTGCACCCAGGTAACCGCCCTGGACGGCCGCAAAGCCAGAGCCGCTCTCTATTTCCCAAGAGCAAAAACCTGGATAGATCTGCAGCCTTAAAAAAGCCGCCCTCACAAACAAGCAAGCAAGGCAAAGCGAAGCGAGCCGAAGGGGACAAGCGCAGCGAAGTCCCCACCCCCTCCCTCCTGGAGGGAGGGCCGGGGAGGGAGCCCACATATTGCCCCCAGGGGCCCGCCACTTGGAATTCGAGCGAGCAAGCGAAGCGCAGCTCTGCTAGAATTCCAAGTGGCGGGCCCCTTCGCATGGTTCGACGGTGAACCTGGTCAGGTCGGGAACGAAGCAGCCATAGTCGTTTAGGGTCAGTGCCGGAGTAAGGCTCGCCATCCGGATTCTTCAAAGCAGGGGGTCATGACATATGCATGACCCTTTGTTTTCCTGAGGGGACGGGGTTATTTTCCAGGGATACGCCCACGAAAATAAGCCCGTCCCCTTTGCATTGCAGCCGGCGTCTTTTCGAGCCAGCTCGCGAAACAGGCTCTACAATCCACCCATGACTTATCTGGTACTGGCCCGCAAGTGGCGGCCGCGATCGTTCGATACCCTCGTGGGACAGGATCACGTGGTGCGCGCATTGACGCATGCGCTCGACACGCAACGCCTGCACCACGCATGGCTGTTCACCGGGACCCGCGGGGTGGGCAAGACCACGCTTTCGCGCATCCTGGCCAAATCGCTCAACTGCGTGACCGGCATCACGTCCAAGCCTTGCGGCGTGTGCCAGGCCTGCACGGAAATCGACGCAGGGCGCTTCGTCGACTACCTCGAACTGGACGCGGCCTCGAACCGCGGCGTCGAGGAAATGACGCAGCTGCTGGAGCAGGCCGTGTACGCGCCCGGCGCGGGACGCTTCAAGGTCTACATGATCGACGAAGTCCACATGCTGACCGGGCATGCGTTCAACGCCATGCTCAAGACGCTCGAAGAGCCGCCGCCGCACGTCAAGTTCATCCTGGCCACCACCGACCCGCAGAAGATTCCGGTGACGGTGCTGTCGCGCTGCCTGCAGTTCAACCTCAAGCAGATGCCGGCCGACTCCATCGTCGGCCACCTGCAGGCCGTGCTCGGCCAGGAAGAGGTGGGCTTCGAAGTGCCGGCGCTGCGGCTGATCGGGCAGGCGGCCGCGGGCTCCATGCGCGACGCGCTGTCGCTGACCGACCAGGCCATCGCCTATAGCGCCGGCAACCTCACCGAAGAAGCCGTGCGCGGCATGCTCGGCACCATCGACCAGCGCCACCTGGTGCGCCTGCTGGACGCGCTGTCCACCGGCGACGCCAAGGGCGTGCTGGCGGTGGCCGACGAACTGGCGGTGCGCGGCCTGTCCTATACCGGCGCGCTGGCCGATCTGGCCGTGCTGCTGTCGCGCGTGGCCATCGAGCAGCGCGTCAGCGGCGTGACGCCGGCCGAGGACCCGCTGGCGGCGGACATCGCGCGCCTGGCGCTGTCGCTGCATCCCGACGCGGTGCAGCTGTTCTATTCCGTCGCCGTGCACAGCCGCGGCGAGCTGACGCTGGCGCCCGACGAATACGCGGGCTTCATCATGGCCTGCCTGCGCATGCTGGCGCTCAACGGCGATGCCGGCCCGCAGACCGCGGTGGAGGCGCCCGCCGTCCCGGCCCGCCAGACGGCAGACCCGGTCGCCGCGCCCGCGCCCGTCGCCGCGCCGCAGCCCGCGCCTGCAGCGCAGCCGCAGCCGGCGCCCGCACCGGCGCCGACTCCCGCGCCTACGCCCGCACCCGCCGCTGCCGCCGCACCCGAACCGGCAAGCCCGGAGCCCGCCGCCGAAGCGCAGAGCGTGCCGCCCTGGGAAGAGCTGCCGGCCGAGCCGGCAGCAGCCTCTCCCGACGCGTCCGACCGCGCGCCCGCGTCCGCCGCCGCCCTGGCGGTCACGCCGGCCGCAGCGGTCGCCGCCGCGCCGGCCGCGCCCGAGGCCGTCGACGGCCCGCCGTCCTGGGTCGACGAGGAAATCCCGTACGACGCCGAAGCCGGTTTCGCCCCGGACAACGGTTTCACGGCGGACCCGGACGATGACGAATTCGAAACCCTGGCTCCGCCGGGCGCCGCGCCGGCCGCGGCCGCGCCCGTGCGGCGCGAAGGCCCGGCGCCTGCCCGCAAGCGCGGCTCGCGCGCGCGCATCGCCGACATGACCGCGGCGGGCTGGCCCGAGCTGGCCGCGCGCCTGCCGGTCACCGGCCTGGCCGCCGAACTGGCGCGCCAGAGCGAATGGGCCGGCGTGCAGGGCGACGCCATCGTCCTGCGCGTGGCCGTCAAGACGCTGGCCGAAAGCGAAAGCCGCATCCGCCTGCAGACGGTGCTGTGCGAGCATTTCGGCCAGGGCATACGATTGGACGTGGAAGTCGGCGTGACCGGCGACGCCACGGCGCACGCCGTGGCCCAGGCCGAACGCGCCGCCCGCCAGCAGGCCGCCGAGGACGCGGTCGCGGCAGATCCCTTCGTGCAGGCGCTGGTGGCCGATTTCGGCGGACAGGTCGTCGCCGGCTCCATCCGCCACGTCGATTCCCCGGCCGCCGCCTGAGGCGGCGGCAATCTCCCATTCCCCTAGTTCAAGGAAGCACCGATCATGATGAAAGGACAACTCGCCGGCCTGATGCGCCAGGCGCAGCAGATGCAGGAAAACATGAAGAAGGCGCAGGACGCGCT
This sequence comes from Achromobacter sp. SX5, assembly GCF_056711425.1. NCBI lineage: Bacteria > Pseudomonadati > Pseudomonadota > Betaproteobacteria > Burkholderiales > Alcaligenaceae > Achromobacter > Achromobacter sp. SX5. The sequence continues at coordinate 1,391,530 of NZ_CM160041.1, forward strand.
GGCCGAGATCCTGGTCGAAGGCGCCTCCGGCGGCGGCCTGGTCAAGGTCACCATGACCTGCCGCCACGACGTCAAGCGCGTCGCCATCGACCCGTCGCTGCTGGGCGACGACAAGGACATGCTGGAAGACCTGGTCGCCGCCGCGTTCAACGACGCGCTGCGCAAGGCCGAGGCCACTTCCCAGGAAAAAATGGCGTCGGTCACCGCCGGCATGCCGCTGCCCCCGGGCATGAAGCTGCCGTTCTGATTCCGGCCCCGGCCGCGACGGACCACGATGGACCCCGATGGACCCTTTACTGCCCGAACCCGAACCGCTGGTGTCGCTGATCGAGGCGCTGCGGCGCCTGCCCGGCGTGGGCGTGCGCTCCGCCAGGCGCATGGCCTATCACCTGCTGCAGCATGATCCGCAAGGCGCGGACATGCTTGGCCGGGCGCTGGCCAGCGCGGTGCGGGACCTGAAGCACTGCGCCCGCTGCAACAGCTTTTCGGAAGAAGAGGTCTGCGGCACCTGCAGCAATCCCAAGCGCGACCGCAGCCTGCTGTGCATCGTCGAAACTCCGGCCGACCAGAACATGATCGAGTCCAGCCACGGCTACCGCGGCCTGTACTACGTGCTGATGGGCCGGGTGGCGCCGCTGGAAGGCATAGGCCCGCGCGAGCTGGATTTCGACCGCGTGATCCAGCGCGCCACCGACGGCGAGGTGCAGGAGGTCATCCTGGCCACCAACTTCACCGCCGAGGGCGAGACCACCGCGCACTTCCTGGGCGAGGCCCTGAGCGAACGCGGCCTGCGCGTGACCAGGCTGGCGCGCGGCGTGCCGGCGGGCAGCGAGCTGGAGTATGTAGATGCAGGCACCATCGCCTGGGCCCTGATGGAACGCAAGACCACCTGAGTGGGACCCACTCCCTACCCGCTATCGCGGGAGGTAAGGTGCCGTACCAAACATCAAATCACGAGCCTTCGGCAACGCATCGAAGGCCGCCTGGAAAATTCCGCGAGGAGACAAACAATGTCAGCGCTGACCGGACTGAAAGTCCTGGAACTCGGCACGCTCATTGCCGGCCCGTTCGCCGCGCGCATCTTCGGCGAATTCGGCGCCGACGTCATCAAGGTCGAGACGCCGCACGGGCCCGACGGCAGCGGCGGCGGCGATCCCATCCGCAGCTGGCGCCACCTGCACGAAGGCAATTCCCTGTGGTGGACCGTGCAGGCCCGCAACAAGCGCTCGATCGCGCTCAACCTGAAAGACCCGCGCGCGCAGGAAATCGCCCGCCGCCTGGCGCTGGAGGCCGACGTGGTGGTCGAGAACTACCGGCCCGGCGTGCTGGAGAAGTGGGGGCTGGGCTACGAACAGCTGCGCGCGGCCAATCCGGCGCTCATCATGGTGCGCCTGTCCGGCTACGGGCAGACCGGCCCCATGAAGGACCAGCCCGGCTTCGGCGCGATCGGCGAATCCATGGGCGGCCTGCGCTACGTGTCGGGCCACCCAGACCGCCCGCCGCTGCGGGTGGGCATTTCCATCGGCGATTCGATCGCCGCGCTGCACGGCGTGATCGGCGCGATGATGGCGCTGCGCCACCGCGACGCCACCGGCGGGCGCTGGAACGGCAAGACGGGCGCCGAGTGCCGGGCCGGGCAGGGGCAGATGGTGGACGTGGCGCTGTACGAGGCCGTGTTCAACATGATGGAGAGCCTGGTGCCCGAGTACGACGTGGCCGGCGTGGTGCGCGAGCGCACCGGCGGCGCGCTGCCCGGCATCGTGCCCTCCAACACCTACACCACGCGCGACGGCCAGAACATCGTCATCGCCGGCAACGGCGACGCGATCTTCCATCGGCTGATGCGCGCCATCGGCCGCGACGACCTGGCCACGGACCCCGACCTGGTGCGCAACGACGGCCGCGCCAGGCGCGTCGAGGAGATCGACGGCGCCATCCAGCAATGGTGCGACGGCCGCGGCATCGAAGAGGCGCTGGGCGTGCTGAAGGCCGCCGACGTGCCGGTGGGCAAGATCTACAGCGTGGCCGACATGTTCGGCGATCCGCAGTTCCTGGCGCGCGGCATGATAGAGCAGCACCGCTTCGCCGACGGCACGCCGGTCAAGCTGCCGGCGGTGGTGCCCAAGCTGTCGGAAACGCCGGGCGGCACGCGCTGGGTGGGGCCGAGATTAGGGGAACATACCGAGGAAGTCCTGAAATCGCTGGGGTATGATTCAGCGGCTATCGACGAGCTGGCGCAGACCGGCGCTATCGGTACACCCGACAACCAGGAGACAAGCAATGTCAGTCACTCGCCGTGATCTGCTCAAGATGGCCGGCGCCGCCGGCGTCATGGGCATGGCGCCCGCCATCGTGCGCGCGCAGAAGCTCGAAAAGACCAAGGTCCAGATCGCAGTCGGCGGCAAACCGCTGATCTACTACCTCCCACTGTCCATCGCGGAAGTCCGCGGCTATTTCAAGGACGAAGGCCTGGACGTCAGCATCGCCGACTTCGCGGGCGGTTCCAAGGCCCTGCAGGCCGTGGTGGGCGGCAGCGCCGACATCGTCTCGGGCGCGTTCGAGCACACGCTGTCCATGCAGTCCAAGGGCCAGGCCTACCGCGCCTTCGTGCTGCAAGGGCGCGCGCCGATGATAGGCGTGGGCGTGTCCAAGAAGAACCTGCCCGGCTACAAGGGCGCGGCCGACCTGAAGGGCAAGAAGATCGGCGTGACCGCGCCGGGCTCCTCGACCAACATGGTGGTCAGCTTCTTCCTGGCCAAGCACGGCCTGAAGGCCTCCGACGTGTCCTTCATCGGCGTGGGCGCCGGCGCCGGCGCGGTGACCGCGCTGCGCAGCGGCCAGATCGACGCCATCTCCAACACCGACCCCGTGGTGTCCATGCTGGAGATGCCCGGCGACATCCAGGTCATCGTCGATACGCGCACCCTCAAGGACACGCGCGACATCTTCGGCGGCAACATGCCGGCGGGCTGCCTGTACGCGCCCCAGGCGTTCCTCGACGCCAATCCCAACACCGCGCAGGCGCTGGCCAACGCGCTGGTGCGCGCCGACAAGTGGATCCAGAAGGCCGGCCCGGAAGAAATCGCCAAGGTCGTGCCCGAAACCTATCTGCTGGGCGATCCGGCGGTGTACAAGGCCGCCATCGGCAAGAGCATGGAAGGCCTGTCGCCCGACGGCATGATCCCCGAGGACGGCGCGGCCACCGCGCTCAAGGCGCTGGCCGCCTACCAGCCGGACTTCGACGGCTCGAAGATCGACGCCTCCAAGGTCTGGACCAACGATTTCGCGCGCCGCGCCAACGAGAAGTATCCCAATGGCTGAAGCCGCGCTGTCGCTGGACAACATCAGTTGCACCTTTGTCTCGCGTGACGACCGCAGCCAGCGCTACACCGCCGTGGCCGACACTTCCCTGGCGATCGCGCCCGGGGAGTTCGTATCGGTGGTGGGGCCCACGGGCTGCGGCAAGTCCACCCTGCTCAACGTCGGCGCCGGCCTGCTGGCGCCGTCGGCCGGGCAGGTGAAGGTGTTCGGGCAGCCCCTGCAGGGCATCAACGAACGCGCCGGCTACATGTTCCAGGGCGAGGCGCTGCTGCCCTGGCGCAGCGCGCTGGACAACGTGGTGGCCGGGCTGGAATTCGCCGGCGTGCCGCGCCAGGAGGCGCTGGAGCAGGGCCGCGTATGGATGCGCCGGGTCGGCCTGGGCGGCTTCGAGGGCCGCTATCCGCACCAGATGTCGGGCGGCATGCGCAAGCGCGCCATGCTGGCGCAGACCCTGATCCGCGACCCCGACATCATCCTGATGGACGAGCCGTTCTCGGCGCTCGACATCCAGACCCGCCAGCTCATGGAAAACGAGGTGCTGGACCTGTGGATGGCCAAGCGCAAGGCCGTGCTGTTCATCACGCACGACCTGGACGAGGCCATCGCCATGAGCGACCGCGTGGTGGTGCTGTCGGCCGGGCCGGGCACCCATCCCATCGGCGAATTCGCCATCGACCTGCCGCGTCCGCGCGACGTGGCCGAAGTGCGCACCCATCCGCGTTTCGTGGAACTGCACGCCGCGATCTGGGGCGTGCTGCGCGAAGAGGTACTCAAGGGCTATGCCCAACAAAAGCGAGCCTGAGCCATGTCGAAGTCTCTGATCAAACCCGGTTCGGCCAGCCTGCGCTTCTGGCAGCTGCTGCTGTTGGTGGCGATCCTGCTGGTGTGGCATTTCGCCTCGCGCGATCCCAAGGTGGCGTTCTTTTTCGGCGAGCCGCTGAAGGTGTGGGGCCGCATCTGGGCCTGGTTCGTCACCAACGCGGACATCTACGCGCACCTGGGCGTGACGCTCACCGAAACCGTGCTGGCGTTTTTCATCGGCACGGTCGCCGGCCTGGGCTTCGGCCTGTGGCTGGGCCTGTCGCCGCAGGCCAGCGCGATCCTGGACCCGTACATCACGGCCGCCAACTCCATGCCGCGCGTGATCCTGGCGCCCATCTTCGGCATGTGGTTCGGCCTGGGCATCTGGTCCAAGGTGGCGCTGGCGGTGACGCTGGTGTTCTTCATCGTCTTCTTCAACGTCTACCAGGGCGTGCGCGAAGTCAGCCCGACGCTGCTGGACAACGCGCGCATGCTGGGCGCGCGCAAGCGCCAGCTGCTGCGCCACGTGTACCTGCCCTCGGCCACCAGCTGGGTGTTCTCCAGCCTGCACACCTCCGTGGGCCTGGCCTTCGTGGGCGCCGTGGTGGGCGAATACCTGGGCTCGGCCAGCGGCGTGGGCTACCTGATCCTGCAGGCCGAAGGCACGTTCGACGTGAACACCGTGTTCGCCGGCATCATCGTGCTGACGGCCTTCGCGCTGATCCTGGACGGCATCGTCGGCGCGGGCGAAAAGCGCCTGATGAAATGGCAGCCCCGTTCCGGCGAAACCGAGAAGATCTGATCCGCCGTCTCCATCCATACGGAGTTGCCATGGCCCGCCTGCCTTATGCCGACCTGACCCATCCCGAAGCCCGGCCGCTGGTCGACCGCATCGTCGCCGAACGGGGCAGCGTGCTGCACCTGTACCAGATGCTGCTGCACAGCCCCGCCGTGGCCGGCGGCTGGCTCAATTACCTGACCTCCATCCGCCAGCTCAGCACCTTGCCGGGCGATCTGCGCGAACTGGTCATCATGCGCGTGGCGGCGATCAACGGCGCGCCCTACGAAGCCGACCAGCACGCCCCGATCGCCCTGAAAGAGGGCGTGTCGCAGGCCCAGCTGGACGCGCTGCCCGCCTGGGAGGGCTCGGATCTGTTCAGCGAGCGCGAACGCGCGGTGCTGGCCTATACCGACGCCATGACGCGCAACGTGCAAGTGCCCGAGCCGGTATTCCAGGCCGCCCGCGCCGCGATGGGAACCGACAAGCTCATGGTCGAACTGACCGCGACGGTGGCGGCCTACAACATGGTGTCGCGCTTCCTGGAAGCGCTGCAGGTGCATTCGCACGATCATCGGTAGGGGCGGTCCGATGGGGCGCGCGCGTTCGGCGATCTCTCGACCCGTAGGATGGGTGTAGCGCGCCGCCATCGTCCCAGGAAAACGACGGCCGAACGCGCGAAACCCATCACCCGCCAATCACCCCCGCTGTCCCTCGATCAGCGCATCCAGCTTGACCGCGTCGGCCACGAACGAACGGATGCCTTCGGACAGTTTTTCGCTGGCCATCGCGTCCTCGTTGAGCAGGGTGCGGAACGTGACCTCGTCGGCGCCGATGCGGGCGATGCCGGCGGCGGCGTCGCTGGCGCGCAGCTGGGGCGGGGCGTCGCCCTCGGTGGAGGCCAGCTTGGTCAGCAGGTCGGGGCTGATCGTCAGCAGGTCGCAGCCCGACAGGGCCAGAATCTGGCCCACGTTGCGAAAGCTCGCGCCCATGATCTCGGTGGCGATGCCGAAATGCTTGTAGTAGTGGTAGATGCGCGTCACCGACTGCACGCCGGGATCGTTGCCGCCCGCATGGTCCGCCTCCACCCAGGCCGCGCCGGCGGCTTTCTTGTGCCAGTCGTAGATGCGGCCGACGAAGGGCGAAATGAGCTGCACGTGCGCGTCGGCGCAGGCCACGGCCTGGGGCAGCGAGAACAGCAGCGTCAGGTTGCAGCGCACCCCTTCGGATTGCAGCGCGCGGGCGGCCTGGATGCCTTCCCAGGTCGAGGCGATCTTGATCAGCACGCGCTCGCGCGGCACGCCGGCGGCCTCGTACAGGGCGATCAGGCTGCGGGCGCGTTCGATGGTGGCGCGGGTGTCGAAGGACAGGCGGGCGTCGACCTCGGTCGAGACGCGGCCCGGCACGATGTCCAGGATGGCGCGGCCGAAGGCCACCAGCAGGCGGTCCATGAGCTCGGCCGTGGAGGCGCCGCGGTGGTCGCGCGCGGTTTTCTCCAGCAGGGGGCGGTAGGCGTCCTGCTGGACGGCCTTCAGAATAAGGGACGGATTGGTGGTCGCGTCGGTGGGACGCAGCGCCTTCATGGCTTCGAAGTCCCCCGTGTCGGCGACGACGGTGGTGTGGTTGCGCAAGGCGTCAAGTTGACTGGACATGGGCGGTACGGCTCGCAGCTGGGTAGGGTTGAAGGTGTCCTAAGCGTATCACCGAGCCGGGGCGGGCAAAACCGGCCGTATGTCCCATGGCCTGGCCCAAAATCCCTATCCCGGCCTTATTTGGCGCGGTTCTCCAGGAAAAACGGCCGCGCAAGGTATAATTCGAAGGTTTGATTATCGATTCTAAAACCGGGGTTTACTGTGCTGCCGCAACTTTTTCCCGAGGGGATCAACCGCTTCCCTCCTGCAATTCTGGCTCTGGCGGACGGTACCATTTTTCGAGGCGTGTCGATCGGTGCGCCTGGGCATACCGTTGCCGAAGTGGTGTTCAACACCGCGATGACCGGGTACCAGGAAATTCTCACCGATCCCAGCTACAGCGGCCAGATCGTCACGCTGACCTATCCGCACATCGGCAATACCGGCGTCAACGCCGAGGACGTGGAAGCGAACCGCGTCTATGCCGCCGGCCTGGTGGTCCGCGACTGTCCCGCCCGCGTGTCGAACTTCCGTTCCACGCAATCGTTGCCTGAGTACCTCTCCGAGCAGGGCATCGTCGCCATTTCCGGCGTGGATACCCGCAAGCTCACCCGCATCCTGCGCGACAAGGGCGCCCAGGGCGCCTGCATCTTCGTCGGCACCGACGCCGAGCGCGCCGTCGAACTGGCCCGCGGCTTCGCCGGCATGACCGGCCAGGACCTGGCCCGCGTCGTCTCCATCAAGAACAGCACCGACTGGACCGAAGGCACCTGGCGCCTGGGCGCGGGCTTCTCCAAGCCCGACCAGTCCAGGTTCCACGTCGTGGCCTACGACTTCGGCATCAAGAGCAACATCCTGCGCCTGCTTGCCGACCGCGGCTGCCGCATCACGCTGGTGCCGGCCCAGACCAGCGCCGAGGAAGTCTTCAAGCTCGATCCGGACGGCGTGTTCCTGTCCAACGGCCCCGGCGACCCCGAGCCCTGCGACTACGCCATCGAAGCCACCCGCGCCTTCCTGGACAAGAAGCTGCCGGTGTTCGGCATCTGCCTGGGCCACCAGATCATGGGCCTGGCGCTGGGCGGCAAGACGCTCAAGATGAAGACCGGCCACCACGGCGCCAACCATCCGGTGCAGGACCTGGCCTCCAAGCGCGTGTTCATCACCAGCCAGAACCACGGCTTCGCGGTCGACGCCGCCAGCCTGCCGGCCAACGCGCGAGCCACGCACGTCTCGCTGTTCGACGGCACGCTGCAGGGCTTCGAGCTCACCGACCGTCCGGCCTTCTGCTTCCAGGGCCACCCCGAAGCCAGCCCCGGCCCGCACGACATCATCGAACTGTTCGACAAGTTCATCAGCCTGATGTCCGGCCAAAAGTAAAGATTGCATCATGCCCAAGCGTACAGACCTAAAAAGCATACTCATCATCGGCGCCGGCCCCATCATCATCGGGCAGGCCTGCGAATTCGACTATTCCGGCGCGCAGGCGTGCAAGGCGCTCAAGGCCGAGGGCTACCGCACCATCCTGGTCAACAGCAATCCGGCCACGATCATGACGGACCCGGAAACGGCCGACGTCACCTACATCGAGCCCATCACCTGGCAGGCCGTCGAGAAGATCATCGAGCGTGAAAAGCCCGATGCGCTCCTGCCCACCATGGGCGGGCAGACCGCGCTGAACTGCGCGCTGGACCTGGCCCACCACGGCGTGCTGGCCAAGCACAACGTGGAACTCATCGGCGCCAACGAGCACGCCATCGAGAAGGCCGAGGACCGCCAGAAGTTCAAGCAGGCCATGACCGACATCGGCCTGGAATCGGCCAAGTCGGGCGTGGCCCACAGCATGGAAGAAGCCTGGGAAGTGCAGCGCCGCATCGCGGCCGAAGTCGGCACCTCGGGCTTCCCGGCCGTGATCCGCCCCAGCTTCACGATGGGCGGCTCGGGCGGCGGCATCGCCTACAACGCCGAAGAATTCGAAACCATCTGCCGCCGCGGCCTGGAAGCCTCGCCCACCAGCGAGCTGCTGATCGAAGAGTCGCTGCTGGGCTGGAAGGAATTCGAGATGGAAGTGGTCCGCGACAAGGCGGACAACTGCATCATCGTCTGCTCCATCGAGAACCTGGACCCCATGGGCGTGCACACCGGCGACTCGATCACGGTGGCCCCGGCCCAGACGCTGACCGACAAGGAATACCAGATCATGCGTAACGCATCGATCGCGGTGTTGCGCGAGATCGGCGTGGATACGGGCGGCTCGAACGTGCAGTTCGCCGTCAATCCCAAGAACGGCCGCATGATCGTCATCGAGATGAACCCGCGCGTGTCGCGTTCGTCGGCGCTGGCCTCCAAGGCCACGGGCTTCCCCATCGCCAAGGTCGCCGCGCGCCTGGCCGTGGGCTACACGCTGGACGAGCTCAAGAACGAAATCACCGGCGGCGCCACCCCGGCCTCGTTCGAACCCTCGATCGACTACGTCGTCACCAAGGTGCCGCGTTTCGCGTTCGAGAAATTCCCCACCGCCGACGCGCGCCTGACCACCCAGATGAAGTCCGTGGGCGAAGTCATGGCCATCGGCCGCACCTTCCAGGAGTCGTTCCAGAAGGCGCTGCGCGGCCTGGAAGTAGGCGTTGACGGCCTGAACCAGAAGACCACCGACCGCGAAAAGCTGCAGGTCGAGCTGGGCGAACCCGGTCCGGAACGCATCTGGTACGTGGGCGACGCCTTCGCGCAGGGCTTCACGCTGGACGAAGTGCACAACATCACGCACATCGACCCGTGGTTCCTGTCGCAGATCAAGGAAATCGTCGACATCGAGCTGGCGCTCGAACAGAAGACGCTGTCCGACCTGGACTACGCCACGCTGTGGGAACTGAAGCGCCGCGGCTTCTCCGACCGCCGCCTGGCCTTCCTGCTCGACACGGTGGAATCCGAAGTGCGCAAGCTGCGCCACCAGCTGAATGTGCGCCCGGTCTACAAGCGCGTCGACACCTGCGCCGCCGAGTTCGCCACCCGCACCGCCTACATGTACTCCACGTACGAGGAAGAGTGCGAAGCCGCGCCCACCGACCGCAAGAAGATCGTGGTGCTGGGCGGCGGTCCGAACCGCATCGGCCAGGGCATCGAGTTCGACTACTGCTGCGTGCACGCCGCGCTGGCGCTGCGCGACGACGGGTACGAGACCATCATGGTCAACTGCAACCCGGAAACCGTGTCCACCGACTACGACACCTCCGACCGCCTGTACTTCGAGCCGCTGACGCTCGAGGATGTGCTGGAGATCGTCCACAAGGAAAACCCGGTCGGCATGATCGTGCAGTACGGCGGCCAGACCCCGCTGAAGCTGGCGCGCGCGCTGGAAGCCAACGGCGTGCCCATCATCGGCACCAGCCCGGAATCCATCGACATCGCCGAGGACCGCGAGCGCTTCCAGAAGCTGCTGAACAAGCTCGGCCTGCGCCAGCCGCCCAACCGCACCGCGCGCACCGAAGCCGAGGCCCTGGCGCACGCCGCCGACATCGGCTATCCGCTGGTCGTGCGTCCCAGCTACGTGCTGGGCGGGCGCGCCATGGAAATCGTGCACGAGCAGCAGGACCTCGAACGCTACATGCGCGAGGCCGTGAAGGTCAGCAATGACTCGCCGGTGCTGCTGGACCGCTTCCTGAACAACGCCACCGAAGTGGACGTGGACTGCCTGGCCGACGGCGAAACCGTCTTCATCGGCGGCGTCATGGAGCACATCGAACAGGCCGGCGTGCACTCGGGCGACTCCGCCTGCAGCCTGCCGCCGTACTCGCTGTCGGCCGACGTGATCGCCGAGATCAAGCGCCAGACCAGCATGATGGCCAAGGCGCTGAACGTCAGCGGCCTGATGAACGTGCAGTTCGCGATCCAGGGCGGCGACGTCTACGTGCTGGAAGTGAATCCGCGCGCCTCGCGCACGGTGCCCTACGTGTCCAAGGCCACCGGCCTGCAGCTGGCCAAGATCGCCGCGCGCGCCATGGCCGGCCAGACCCTGGCCGCGCAAGGCATCACCCGTGAAGTCGTGCCGCCTTACTTCTCGGTCAAGGAAGCCGTGTTCCCGTTCGTGAAGTTCCCGGGCGTGGACACCATCCTGGGCCCGGAAATGAAGTCGACCGGCGAAGTGATGGGCGTGGGCACGAGCTTCGGCGAAGCCTTCGTGAAGTCGCAGCTGGCCGCGGGCGTGCGCCTGCCGGAATCCGGCACGGTGTTCATCAGCGTGAAGAACCAGGACAAGCCGGCCGCCGTGGAAGTGGCGCGCGGCCTGCACGTGCTGGGCTTCAAGCTGGTCGCCACGCGCGGCACCGCCACCGAGATCGAGGCCGCCGGCATTCCGGTGCAGGTGGTCAACAAGGTCACCGAGGGCCGTCCGCACATCGTCGACATGGTGAAGAACGGCGAGATCTCGCTGGTCATCAACACCGTCGAAGAGCGCCGCAACGCCATCGCCGACTCGCGCACCATCCGTACCCAGGCGCTGGCCGCGCGTGTTACGTTCTTCACGACGATCGCCGGCGCCCGCGCCGCGGTCGAGGGCATGCAGTACCTGCGCCAGGGCCTGGGCCTGCAGGTCTATCCGTTGCAGGAGCTGCACGCATCGTTGTCGGGTAAGTAAGCGAGTACGCAAGATCTTCCGGACGCGTGCAACCGCGTCCGGAAGCGGTAGGAGGAAGGATGAAGTGGTTCATTCTGGCGGTGTTCATCGTTTGCGCTACGGTAGTGCATTACCGTGGCCGAGTCAGACACAGGTTCTCGCGGCAGGCGCTGGATCACTCCACCTTCACCGCGCCGCTGAACTGTTTCATGTACGCGTTCTCCAGCGTACCTAACCAGCCCTACATCGATCTGGACCGGTTTCCGGAACTCAAGGTCCTGCTGGACCGTTGCGACGACATCCGGGCCGAGGCGCTGGAACTGTTCGGCGAAGGCCATATCAAGGCCTCGGACAAGTACAACGACGCCGGTTTCAATTCCTTCTTCAAAAGCGGCTGGAAGCGTTTCTACCTGAAGTGGTATGACGCCGACCATCCCTCGGCTTCGGCCCTGTGCCCGGTCACCACGCAACTGCTGGCCGGCATCCCCTCCATCAAGGCCGCCATGTTCGCGTCGCTGCCGCCGGGCAGCCGGTTGCCGCGCCACCGCGATCCCTACGCGGGTTCGCTGCGCTTTCACATGGGCCTGATCACGCCGAACGATCCCGACTGCTACATCAACGTCGACGGCCAGCCGTATTACTGGCGCGACGGCGAAGCCGTGGTGTTCGACGAGACGTTCATCCACTACGCCGAGAACAAGACCCAGCAGAACCGCATCATCCTGTTCGCCGACGTGGAGCGCCCGATGCGCTACCGCTGGGCGCAGGCGATCAACCGCAAGGTGGGCGGCTTTCTGCTACGCGCGGCCGCGGCGCCGAACCAGGCGGGCGACGCCACCGGCGGGATCAACCGGATCTTCGGCGCGGTGTACGCGGTGCGCCGCTACGGCAAGGCGCTGAAAAAGCGCAGCAAGCCGCTGTACTACCTGTCCAAGTGGGCGCTGGTGGCGGCGATTCTGGCGCTGATCTTCCTGTAGGATGCGGGGGCGGGCAGCCCCCGCTTTTCCATCCTGCGGCGAACCTATCCATGACCACAGTATTCATTACGGGCGCAAGCAGCGGCCTGGGCCGCGCCCTGGCGCAACAGTATGCCGCCTCGGGCGCCACGCTCGGGCTGCTCGGGCGGCGAGAAGCGGCGTTGCAGGAGCTGGCCGCCAGCCTGCCGGGCGCGCACCGCTGTTACGCGGTGGACGTGCGCGACCGCCAGGCGCTGCACGCGGCGGCGCAGGATTTCATCGCGTTCTGCCAGGGGCGGGTGGACGTGGTGATCGCCAGCGCGGGCATCAGCGCGGGCACGCTGACCGAGCACGGCGAGGATTACGACGTGTTCAAGGCCATCGTGGACACCAATCTGCTGGCCACGGTGGCGACTTTCGAGCCCTTCATCGGGCCGATGCGCCAGGCCGGATCGGGCCGGCTGGTGGGTATCGCCAGCGTGGCGGGCGTGCGCGGACTGCCGGGAGCGGGCGCCTACAGCGCGTCCAAATCGGCGGTGGTGACGTACTGCGAAAGTCTGCGCCTGGAGCTGGCGGGCGAGGGCGTGCGGGTGGTGACGATTGCGCCGGGCTATGTCAAGACGGCGATGACCGCCCACAATCCCTATTCCATGCCGTTTCTGATGGAGGCCGATGCGTTTGCGCGGCGGGCGCGGGCGGCGATCGACCGGGGCACGTCCTATACCGTGATTCCGTGGCAGATGGGGGTGGTGGCCAAGCTGATGCGGCTGCTGCCCAATGCGCTATATGACCGGCTGGCGCGCAATGCGCCGCGCAAGCCGCGTCAGCCACGTTGACGGCGCCTCAGGGCACCACGTCGTCGCCCACCTCGTCGGTCACGTGACCGACGTCGCCCCAGTCCAGGACCTGCCATTTGCGGCCGGCGACGCCGACGCGGTTGATGCTGACGTTCAGCAGCGCGGCGTCGCGCGGGGCGTTCAGGGGCACGCCGCTGGCGTGGCGCCAGATGATGTCGAGCACGCCGCCGTGGGTGAACATGAGGATGCGTTCGTCGTCGTGGCGGCTGGCGATGTCGTCGACGGTGGAGATGACGCGGGACTGGAACTGGCCCAGGGTTTCGCCGCCGTCCAGCGGACGCAGCGGGTCGCGGCTTTTCCAGGCGGCGGCCGCTTCCGGGGCCTGCACGTCGATGCGGTCGTGGTCCAGGCCTTCGAGCACGCCGAAGCCGCGTTCGCGGATGCCGGGCTCGATGCGCACGCGCAGGCCCAGCTGTTCGGATACGGGCGCCGCCGTGGCGTGGGCGCGCTGCAGGTCGCTGCTGTAGATGGCGTGGATCGGGGTGCGGCGGGCCTCCTCGCGCATGCGGGCGGCGAGCAGGCTGGCCTGGTTGCGGCCGAATTCGTTGAGGGGGATGTCTTGCCAGCCTTGCAGGCGGCGCTGGCGGTTCCAGTCGGTTTCGCCGTGGCGGATGAACCAGATTTCAGTCATTACGGTATTGATCGGGGGATGAGGCCTGGACCTGGGGCGGCGCGATCTGCGTGCGCGGTTTCCAGATGGTTTGAATGATCGAGCTTAACGCGACCAGCGCGGGCTCGCTAGCGCGCTCGTGCGGCAGGATGAAAGCCAGGACCGCGTCGACCCGCGCCTGGCCCCAGACGATGAAGTCGCTGGAGGCCGCGCCGGCCAGGGCGTTCTCCTCGCGCAGCAGCGCGCAGCCGGCGCCGGCGCGCACCAGGGTGTCGAGGTTGGCCTGGTCGTCGTGCTGCATCACGACGCGCGGCGACAGGCCGTGGCGTTCGAACATGTCGCGCAGCAGCAGGTGGGTGTGGCTGCCGGCCGGGCCGTCCAGCCAGGGCAGCTGCGCCACTTCCTTCCAGCCGCCGCGCTTGAGGGCGGCGGCGTGTTCCTGGGGCAGGGCGATGCGGTAGCGCACGCTGCGCAGCGGCTGCCACAGCACGCCGCGCGGCGGGTTGGCGGCGATGGTCAGCGCGGCCGGCAGGCGGCCGGTGCTGACCTGCTCGGCCAGGGCGGCGGCGGGCAGGGTCTGGGTCTTGAGCTCGACCAGCGGCAGGCGCTGGGTGACCGCCGAGGCCAGTTCCCCCAGGCGCAGGAAGTCGGGCCGTTCGCTGGGCACGCCCAGTTCGATCGCGCCGTGCAGGCTGCCTTGCAGCTGCTGGGCCTCGGACTTGAACTGGGCGCCCAGCACCAGCAGCGATTCCGCCGTGGGCAGCAGCACTTCGCCGGCCTTGGCCAGCGCCAGCCGGCCGCCGCTGCGGTCGAACAGCGCCACGCCCAGGCTTTGTTCCAGCGCCTTGATCTGGGCGGTGACGGCGGGCTGGGTCAGCGACAGCGCCTCGGCCGCCTTGGTCAGGTTGCCCAGCCGCGCGACCGTGACGAAAGCGCGTATCTGATAGATTTCCATGGCGGCGGACTCACGCCGCCAGCAAGCGTACCTGGGTGGGTTCCAGCCCTATCGATACGGGCGCGCCGACGGGGAAGGGCGACAGCCCGGCCAGGTGGGACTGGTCGGCGGTCAGGCGCTGCTCGCCGATCTGCACCTGGTAGCGGGTGAATTCGCCCAGGAATTCGCTGCTTTCCACGATGCCGGGCAGCCACACGTAGCGCGCGTCGCCCAGGCCGTCGGCCATTTCGATCTGCACCGTGTGCGGCCGGAAGCTGGCCGCCAGCCGCGAGGCCGCCGGCGCTTCGCCGGACAGCGGCAGGTGCAGGTCGCCCACGCCTTCGACGGCCAGCACCACGCTGGCGCTGGTGCGCTCGCGCACCTGGCCTTCGAGCACGTTCATGGTGCCGACGAAGTTGGCCACGAAGCGGTTCACCGGATAGTCGAACAGCGTGCTGGGCGCGCCGATCTGCTGCACCACGCCGTGGTCCAGCACCGCCATGCGGTCGGCGGTGGTCATGGCCTCTTCCTGGTCGTGGGTGACGAAGATGGTGGTGATGCCCAGCCGCCGCTGCAGGCTGAGCAGGTCCTGGCGCATCTGCACCCGCAGCTTCTTGTCCAGGTTGGACAGCGGCTCGTCCAGCAGCAGCACCTGCGGTTCGATGACGATGGTGCGGGCCAGCGCCACGCGCTGCTGCTGCCCGCCGGAGAGCTGGTTGGGGCGGCGCTTGGCGTACTGCGACAGGCCCACCAGGTCCAGGGCCGCCTCCACCTTGGCCTGGATCTCGGCGCGCGGCAGCTTGCGCTCGACCAGGCCGAAGGCCACGTTGTCCCACACCGTCATGTGCGGCCACAGCGCGTAGTTCTGGAACACCATGCCGATGTTGCGGTTCCACGGCGGCGTGGCGCTGATGTCCTTGCCGTCGACCAGCAGCTGCCCCGCGTTATGGCGGTTGAAGCCGGCGATCAGGCGCAGCAGCGTGGACTTGCCCGAGCCCGACGGGCCCAGCAGGGCGAAGAACTCGCCCGGCTCGATGCTGATGTTGACGTCCTTGAGCACTTCGGTCTTGCCATAGGACAGCCGGATATTGCGGCATTCGACGCTGACCTTCTTCATTCCGTTTCCCCTTCGTGGCGCGCCGGCCGCTGGCGCGTCTGCGCGCGCTCGACCAGCAGGTGCGAGATATAGGTGCCGATGGCGACCGCGGCGACGGCCAGGACGCCGAGCGCGGCGCCCGGGCCGCGGCCCGCGGCGCTCTGCATGTAAAGATAGATACCGTAGCTCATGGGCGCCTGGCTGTCTTTGGTCACCAGCATGATGGTGGCCGACAGTTCGACGGCCGCCGTCACGAAGCTGGTGACGAAGCCCGCCAGCATGCCGCCGGCCATCAGCGGCACCACCACGCGGCGTATCGTGCTCATGCGCGTGGCGCCCAGCGACTGCGCGGCTTCTTCCAGCGAGATGTTGATCTGCTGCAGCGAGGCCACGCAGGAACGCAGCGCGTAGGGCAGCCGGCGCACCGAGTACGCGATCATGATGATGATCCACGACGAGGTCAGCAAGGTGCCGGTGCCCGGCAGCTCGATGCCGCGGAAGGTGCGCAGAAAGCCGATGGCCAGCACGATGCCGGGAATCGCCAGCGCCGCCGAGGCCAGGAAGTCCAGCCACTGGCGCGCCGGCAGCCGGGTGCGCAGCATCAGGTAGGCGATGGCGGTGCCCAGGATCACGTCCACGCCGGCGGCCAGGCCGCAATAGAGCAGGGTGTTGGCGATCATGCCCTGGGATTCGGAGAACACCGCCGAATAGTGCGCCAGCGTATATCCGTCGGGCAGCGGCGCGAAGCTCCAGACGCTGGCCAGCGACAGCAGCAGCACGCCCATGTGCGGCGACAGCACCAGCAGCAGCACCAGCAGTATCCAGCCATAGGCCAGCACGCTTTCCGCGGGGCGCAGCTTGCGCTTGTGCAGCGAGTTGCCGCCCTTTTGCAGAGTGGAGTAGTCCTTGCCCTTGAGCACCCGCGCCGACAGCCACAGCGCCAGGATCGAGAAGCCGACCATGATGACGCTGATGACGTAGCCCAGCGGATCTTCCAGGCCCACCTGGGTGATGCGCAGATAGGCCTGCGGCGCCAGCATGTTGGTGGTGCCCAGCACCAGCGGCGTGCCCAGATCGTCGAAGACTTTCACGAACACCAGCGAGGCGCCGGCCACGTAGCCGGGCAGCGCCAGCGGGAAGATCACGCGCCGAAACAGCCGGAAGCCGCGCGATCCCAGGTTGAGCGCGGCTTCTTCCATCGCGCCGTCGATGTTGCGCAGCGCCACCACCAGGTTCATCAGGATGAACGGGAAGTAGTGCAGCGCCTCCACGAAGATCACGCCGTTCAGCCCTTCCATGAAGGGCAGCGTGAAGCCGAACCAGTCCTGCAGCAGCAGGTTGACGCTGCCCGAGCGGCCGAAGATCAGCTGCATGGCGACCGCGCCGACGAAGGGCGGCATGATCAGCGGCAGCACGCCCAGCGTCTGGATCAGCAGCGCGCCGCGGAATTCGAAGCGCACCGTCAGGTAGGCCAGCGGCACCGCGATGAGCGAGGCCAGCAGGGCCGACCAGCCCGCCACGTACAGGCTGTTGAAGAACGCCTCCTGCATCAGGGGCTGATTGAAGAAGGCGCCGAAATGGCCCATCGTGAAGCTGCCGTCGGCGTTCACGAAGGCGCTGTAGAACACCGTGCCGACCGGAATGGCCAAAAACAGCAGCAAAAAGCCGAACACCAGGAGCGCCGTCAGCACAGGGCCGGCGTGCAGGCGCGAATGGCCCGAATAATCCATCGAGAATCCCGCAATCGTTGCTAATGCCCCGTCCGCGCGGACGGGGCGCCGGAAATCGGCCGGCGGGCCGGGCGCTGCCGCCCGCCGCCGGCCGCGGATACCGCTACGCCGCTACAGCGCGGCGGCCTGCCGGGCCAGCTTCACGGCTTCTTCGTAGTTGGCGCGGGCCTGCCCGTTCCACTCGCCTTCGAGCTGCGTGATCTGCTGGTTGACGGCGGCGTCTTTCTTGTTGCCGGCGAAGATGGCCAGGAAGGCCGGGTCCGATGCCTTCTTGCCGTCGACCAGCGGCGCCCAGGTCAGCTTGCGGGCCTGCTCCAGCAGCTCGGCGGCCTTGCCGCTCCTGGCCTTGTCGCCCAGCTTGGCCTCCGCGTCGTAAATGGCCTTGGTGGCCGCCTGCAGTTCCTTCAGGCGGAACGTGACGGTCTGGTCGTACAGCGACTGCACCACGTAGTAGCGCGTCTGCGACAGGTCGGCGTTGAACTGCACCTTGCTGCGCTTGGCGATTTCGGCCGGATCGGGATAGCCGGGCGGGATCTTGCCGGCCAGCGCGGAGTAGGGCAGCACCGGCAGGCGCGAGATCTTGGGCTGCAGCAGCAGCTCCTGGCCCGCCTGGCTGAGCGTGAAGGCGATGAACTTCTTGCCTTCCTCGGTGTTCTTGGCGCCCTCGATCAAGGCGATGTTGGCCGGCACGATGGCGGTCTCCGACGGGTAGACGAAGTCGACCGGGAACTTGGAGTACTTGCTGGACAGTCCGAAGAAGTCGATCACCGGGCCGGCGCCGAACTGCCCGTTGTTCACGCCGTCGGGCACGCCGAACGAGCGCTCGGTGATGGCGCTGCTGTTGCCCGACATGCGCAGCAGCGTGCGCCAGCCTTCGTCCCAGCCTTCGCCCTGCAGAATGGTCTCGACCGTCAGGTGCATGGTGCCCGAGCGCGACGGCGAGGTGATGCCGACGTGGCCGAACCACTGCGGCGCGAGCAGGTCCTTCCATTCGACCGGCGCGGGCAGCTTGTGCGCGGCGATGTAGCGCGTGTTGTAGATGATGCCGTAGCCGGCCAGCGCCTGGCCCAGGTACATGCCGGCGGGATCGTTGATGGGGTAGCTGCCGATCTTGTCCGGCACATCCTTGTTCGCCACGTCGGACGACTTGGCCAGCAGCTTGTCGCGCCCCAGCACTTCGAACGCGTCGGGCGCGCTGGCCCAGAACACTTCGGGGCGCTGGCCCGCGGGCGTTTCGCGCACGTAGGCGATGCCAGATACCGTGTTCTTGTTCAGGATTTCCAGCGTGATGCCGGGGTTGGCCTTCTCGAACGCCGCCTTATAGGCCTGGGTCAGGTCCTTGGGGAACGAAGTGATCACCGTCACCGTGCCTGCCAGGGCCGGCGCGGCACAGGCGGCCAGCAGCGCCCCTGCGAGGGCTGTGCGCATTGCGTGCATGGTTTGTCTCCGTGGTTTTAGATTTGTCCGGAGACAGTAATGTCAGCCCTGCGGCGAGTCCAATCAGAAATTTTGATGCGGCCCATCAGCGCGGGCGGCCGCGCCCGCTTGCGGATTATGCGGTGGCCGACACGCCGCCCTGCATCGCGCGGGCCTGCTGCGTCATCACCTGCGAGATCTGCGCCTGGATCTGCAGCGCCTGCGCGTTGAGCGCCTGCACCTGGCTTGCCTTCATTTCGGCCGACATGGCGCTGGCCTTGACCCGGGCGATCTGCTCCATGACGCGCTGCAGCTGTTTCTGCAATTCCTTGATCTGGCGGGTGTATTCGTCCTCGTTGTCGGTTTCCTCGGAGGCCTGCGCGCCGCCCACCGCCATCGCGCCCGGCTGGCTGACGCGGATCTTGCCGTCCTGCGCCGACACCGCGGCGGGCGCGTCCTGGCGGGTCCGGCTGGCCTGGATGCGCTCGGCCCACAGGTCGGTCAGGCTCTTGAGCCGGGAGGTGCCTTGGATGGAATCGATCGCCATGATTGCTCCTGTCGCCAGTCGGGATTTGGGGGTTTCCACCAATACGGCATCGCCGCGAGGAACTTAAACGTTGCGGGTGGTTCGCGGCCCCATTTACACTGGCGCCCGCTCGCAGTCTCCATCCTCCCTTCGAACCACTTTCCCGGGGCATCCATGTCCAATTCCTACTTTCCGCGCTGGCGCCTGGCCGACGACGCCGAGCCCGGCGTCATCATCGCGCCCGACGAAAGGCTGTCCTGGCCCAAGAACGTGGCCATGGGCGCCCAGCACGTCGTCGCCATGTTCGGGTCCACCGTGCTGGCGCCGCTGCTGATGGGCTTCGATCCCAACGTCGCCATCCTGATGTCGGGCATCGGAACGCTGATCTTCTTCCTGTTCGTCGGCGGCCGGGTGCCGAGCTACCTGGGTTCCAGCTTCGCCTTCATCGGCGGCGTGATCGCGGTCACCGGCTACGCCGGGGCCGGCCCCAACGCCAATATCGGCGTGGCGCTGGGCGCCATCATCGCCTGCGGCCTGGCCTATACGCTGATCGGCCTGCTGGTCTGGATCGCCAACTCGCGCGCGGGCGCGGGCGCGAACTGGATCGACACGCTGATGCCGCCGGTGGTCACGGGCGCGGTGGTCGCCGTGATCGGCCTGAATCTGGCGCCCATCGCCGCCAAGGGCGCGATGGGGGCCTCGGGCTTCGACACCGCGATGGCGCTGGTCACCGTCCTCTGCGTCGGCGGCATCGCGGTCTATACCAAGGGCATGGTGCAGCGCCTGCTCATCCTGGTGGGCATGATCCTGGCCTGCGTGGTGTACGGTGTCTTCGCCAACGGCCTGGGCCTGGGCAAGCCGATAGACTTTTCGGCGGTGTCCGCGGCCGCCTGGTTCGGCCTGCCGCAGTTCGCCGCGCCCGTGTTCAAGGCCGAGGCCATGGGCCTGATCGTGCCGGTCGCCATCATCCTGGTGGCGGAAAACCTCGGCCACGTGAAGGCGGTCAGCGCCATGACCGGACAGGACCTGGACCGCTACCTGGGCCGCGCCTTCGTGGGCGACGGGGTCGCCACCATGGTGTCGGGCGCGGTGGGCGGCACCGGCGTCACCACCTACGCCGAGAACATCGGCGTCATGGCCGTGACCCGCATCTATTCCACCCTGGTCTTCGTGGTGGCCGCCCTGATCGCCATCGTGCTGGGCTTCTCGCCCAAGTTCGGCGCGCTGATCCAGACCATCCCCGCGCCGGTGCTGGGCGGCATGTCGGTGGTGGTGTTCGGCCTGATCGCCATCGCCGGCGCCCGCATCTGGGTGGTCAACCAGGTGGACTTCAGCGACAACCGCAACCTCATCGTGGCCGCGGTCACGCTGGTGCTGGGGGCGGGCGACTTCACCGTCAAGCTGGGCACCTTCACCCTGGGCGGCATCGGCACCGCCACCTTCGGCGCCATCATCCTGTACGCGCTGCTGCGCCGCCGGAAGACCTAGACGGGCACCAGCCGGGCGGTCGGCGTCACGTCGATCGCCTGGCCCGACAATGTCTTGAACACCGCGGTGGCCTCGGCCAGGCGCCGCGCCTGGTCCTCCATCGCCGCGGCGGCGGCGGAGGCTTCCTGCACCAGCGCCGCGTTCTGGTGGGTGACCTCGTCCATCTGCGCGATCGCCAGGCCGACCTGGTCGATGCCGCTGGCCTGCTGGGCCGAGGCGGCGGAGATCTCGCCCATGAGGCAGGCCACCCGCTGCACCGAACCCACGATTTCCTGCATGGTCCGTCCGGCGGCCTCGACCTGGGCCGAGCCGGCGGTCACCGTGGCCACCGAGGCCTCGATCAGGGCCTTGATCTCCTTGGCCGCCAGCGCGGCGCGCTGGGCCAGCGTGCGGACCTCGCCGGCGACCACCGCGAAACCCTTGCCCTGCTCGCCGGCGCGGGCCGCCTCCACCGCCGCGTTCAGCGCCAGGATGTTGGTCTGGAACGCGATGCCGTCTATCACCGAGACGATGTCGGAGATCTTGCGCGAGCTGGCCGAGATGTCCTGCATGGTGGATACCACTCGGTCCACGCTCTGGCCGCCGCGTTCGGCCACGTCCATGCTGTCCATCACCAGCTGGTTGGCCTGGGCGGCGCTCTGCGCGTTCTGCTTGACGGTCGCCGCCAGCTCTTCCATGGTGGTGGCGGTTTCCTGCAGCGCCGACGCCTGCTGCTCGGTGCGCACCGACAGGTGGGCATTGCCGGCCGCGATCTCGGCGGCGCGCGCGTTGATTTCCTCGACTCCCTTGCGCACCGCGGTCACCGTGCGGGTCAGGCCTTCCTGCATGCGCCTGAGCGCGGCGTAGAGGCAACCGATCTCGTTGTCGGAACGGCTGTGCACGCGCGTCGTCAGGTCGCCGGCCGCGATGCGGTCGAAGTAGCCGCTGGCCTGCCGCAGCGGCCGCAGCACCGAAAAGCGGATGAAGAGCCAGCACAGCACCGTCAGCAGCACCCCGATGGCGACCAGCGCGGTGGCCGATATCTGCGCGGTGGAGTAGGTGCGCTGGGAACTGGCCAGCACGCCGCCGCTGCGTTCGGCGGTCCATGCCAGGAACGCCTGCATGTCCTGGGCGAAGCCGGTGTCGGCCCGCTGCGCCCATGCCTTGTCTTCCTGGTACTTGGCGGGCAGGCGTTCGCGCACGTCCGCCCTCAGCGCGTCGAGCGCCGCGCCATACTCCGAGAAGCTGGCCTGCACCGCCTGCGCCAGGGCCTGGTCGCGCCCGCTCCTGGGCACGTCGATATAGCGGGCGAAGCGCTCGCGCGCCAGCGCCAGGTGCTCCATGGCCTGCTGCTCGGCCTGCCCGGCCTGGTCCTCGGCGCCCACCCGTTGGGCTGTCATGGCGCTGCTCAGCGCGAGCCGCGTGCGCAGCAGGGCGGCCTCGGCCTGATACAACGGGTCGACCTGGTCGACCGCGACATGGTTCAAGTCCCGGATCTCGGCGACGCTGCGCTGGGCGTTGGTCCAGCCCAGGCCATTGGCCAGGGTCAGGACGATCACGAAGCTGCCCAGCACCAGCAGCATTCCGGTGCGGACCGTCAAATTTTCAAGCATGGGTGTTTCTCCTTCCTCAGTGCATTGCGCGGCGCCCGGCAGCGGGCCGGGCCGTCCGCGACGGCGGGGCGGGCGGGCCGCGCATGGCGCCCGCCGCTACCTACATCGGAAGTGACAGGGATGGCTGCGGCCGGCCGAGGTGGGCGCACAGAAAAAGAACCGATCCGGACCCATATGTATGAATTTGTTAATAATTCGACAATTTGTATTTTTAAACCGATTCAGCTGTCTTTTTCCAGTCGTTTTTCCCGTCGGCCGCCGCATCCGCCATGTTTTGGGCCGGCATGCGCGGCCGGTTTGCGTTTGCGCAAGGACATTGGAAAAAAATCACGTTTTCGGACGGTTACGGCATCGAAATCCGCCGAAAACGACGGTTTCTCCGGTGGCTTGCAATTCCGGTGGACTTTGCCCACAATATGACCTTGATTGCCCCGGTTCCGACCCGAGCCGGGGTTTTGTTTTGGTCGTTTGCCGCGCCGCCGTCAAGAAGTCCCGACGGCACGGGCGCGCGTTTTGCGGCCTTCACCGAGAACGCTCCTTCGGGGCGTTTTCTTCTTTTGTTTGGGAAACGACATGTCTGCCATTCCTTTGACCGTGCGCGGGGCCGAGCGCTTGCAAGAAGAGCTCCAGCGGCTGAAAACCGTGGAACGTCCCGCTGTGATTAACGCTATCGCCGAGGCGCGTGCCCAGGGCGATCTGTCGGAAAACGCCGAGTACGACGCAGCTCGCGAGCGCCAAGGCTTTATCGAGGGCCGGATTGCTGAGCTTGAAGGCACGCTTTCCAATGCCCATCTGATCGACCCCACCGCCCTCGAGGCCGAAGGTCGCGCCGTATTCGGCGCAACCGTCGAGATCGAGGACCTGGATTCGGGCGATCGCGTGACGTACCAGATCGTCGGCGACGTCGAAGCCGACATCAAGGCGAACCTGATCTCCGTGTCGAGCCCGGTGGCCCGCGCGCTGATCGGCAAGAGCGAAGGCGACGTGGTCGAGGTCAAGGCCCCGGCTGGCGTTCGCGAGTATGAAGTGTTGGGCGTGCGTTACATCTGACGCCGCAGTAGTTAGCAGGAAACCATCAAAACACCATAGTCAGCGCCGTGCTGTACGCATGGATTCCGCGGTTCGATGCGGGCAGCTATGGTGGGCCGGGCGCGTAAAGCGCCCGTTTTTGTGCCTGCGTTCAGCGTTTCGCCGTACGGCGGCTGGTGCCGCTACGGGCTCCGGCCCGCAGGCTGAGCGCGCTGCCGGCGCGGCGCGGAATGCCGTGGCCGCTGGCCGAGGCCTTCTTGGTGCTGGGACGCATGGGTTTGCCGTTCTTGTTGAGCTGATCGGCCGGAACGAAGCGCGTCTTAGGCTTGGGTTCCTCGGATTCGCTGCGGCGCGGGCGCTTGGCCAGGGTCTTGCCTTCGGCGGCCAGCTTCTTGGGCGTATGCGGCTCGGAGGCGCGGCGCTTGGCGGGACGTTCGGGTTCCTGGGCGGCCAGGGCGGCGGGCTTGATATTGCCGGCCAGCGGGCGGAACAGGATCAGGGTCTTGCCGAGGTGGTGGACCGGGGCGCACGACAGCGTGTCGCAGATGGTCGACAGCATGGCGTCGCGGGCCTCGCGGTCCTCGCCGCCGGCGCGCACCTTGATGAGGCCGTGCGAAGTCAGCGCGAGGTCGATTTCCTTGAGCACGGCTTCGGTCAGGCCATTGTCGCCGATCAGGACGACGGGGCGCAGAGGGTGAGCGGCGGACCGAAGGTCGCTGCGCTCACGAGAGGTAAGTTCTAATATAGGCATGCGTGGAATTGTACGGTAATGGCCAAGAATAAATTCTCCAAAGACTGGATTCACCAGCACATCAACGATCCCTATGTGAAGCTGGCGCAACAGAAGGGCTACCGGGCCCGCGCCGCCTTCAAATTGATCGAGATCCTGGAAACCGAAAAACTGATGCGCCGCGGCGACCTGGTCGTGGACCTGGGTTCGGCCCCGGGCAGCTGGTCGCAGGTGGCGCGCGAGCGCCTGGCGGGGCCGGGCGGCGTGGTCGACGGGCGCATCATCGCGCTGGACCTGTTGCCGATGGAGCCGGTGGCGGGGGTCGAATTCATCCAGGGCGACTTCCGCGAGGATGACGTTTTGAAACAATTGGAAGACCTGGTCGGACCGCACGCGGTGGACCTTGTTATTTCCGACATGGCCCCCAACTTGTCAGGCGTGGGGAGCGCCGATTCGGCGCGTATCCAGCACGTGTGCGAACTGGCGATGGAATTCGCCTGCGCCCATCTCAAGCCCAACGGGGCGCTGATCGTCAAGGCCTTCCACGGCAGCGGCTTTTCGCAGATCGTGCAGTCCTACAAGCAGCGCTTCAAGCGGGTGGTCGAACGCAAGCCGAAGGCGTCCCGGGACAAGTCCTCTGAAACCTT
Source organism: Achromobacter sp. SX5 (assembly GCF_056711425.1). Classification (NCBI taxonomy): domain Bacteria; kingdom Pseudomonadati; phylum Pseudomonadota; class Betaproteobacteria; order Burkholderiales; family Alcaligenaceae; genus Achromobacter; species Achromobacter sp. SX5. The sequence continues at coordinate 1,416,281 of NZ_CM160041.1, forward strand.
TCTGGTTGCGCGCGATCTGAAATAACCCGGCCTGGCCGGGCCCCGGAAAACCCATCGCCCGCCGAGACTACGACCGAGAAAATCCACTAATCAGACGAAACCAACAGAGTCCCGCGCCACGTCAGGACGCAAAATGCCTGACAGGTTAGAATGGGCCATTGACATACTTGTGACTGTGCCATATGCGGGTGCGCGGTCGCCGGTCGGAATCGAATGCAGGAGATCGACCTTGAATAATTCATTTTCGAAAGTCGCTGTCTGGATGGTGATAGCCCTGGTGCTGTTCACCGTCTTCAAACAGTTCGACGGACGCACACAGACACAGGATGGCGTGACCTACACGCAGTTCATGGACGACGCCAAGGCGGGACGCATCCGCAAGGTCGACGTCCAGGGCGACGTGCTGTACGTCACGCCCGACGCGGGCCGCGCCTACACCCTGACTTCGCCCGGCGACCTCTGGATGGTCTCCGATCTGCTGAAGTACGGCGTGCAGGTCTCCGGCAAGCCGCGCGAAGAGCAATCGCTGCTGATGAGCATCTTCGTCTCGTGGTTCCCCATGCTGCTGCTGATCGGCGTATGGGTGTTCTTCATGCGGCAGATGCAGGGCGGCGGCCGGGGCGGGGCATTCAGCTTCGGCAAATCGCGCGCCCGCATGCTCGACGAAAACACCAACCAGATCACCTTCGCGGACGTCGCCGGCTGCGACGAGGCCAAGGAAGACGTCCAGGAACTGGTCGACTTTCTGCGCGACCCCAGCAAGTTCCAGAAGCTGGGCGGACGCATCCCGCGCGGCGTGCTGATGGTCGGCTCGCCCGGCACCGGCAAGACGCTGCTGGCCAAGGCCATCGCCGGCGAAGCCAAGGTGCCGTTCTTCAGCATCTCGGGTTCGGACTTCGTTGAAATGTTCGTCGGCGTGGGCGCGGCCCGCGTGCGCGACATGTTCGAGAACGCCAAGAAGCACGCGCCCTGCATCATCTTCATCGACGAAATCGATGCGGTGGGCCGCCAGCGCGGCGCCGGCCTGGGCGGCGGCAACGACGAACGCGAACAGACCCTGAACCAGATGCTGGTGGAAATGGACGGCTTCGAATCCGGCCAGGGCGTCATCGTGATCGCCGCCACCAACCGTCCGGACGTGCTCGACCCGGCGCTGCTGCGTCCGGGCCGCTTCGACCGCCAGGTCGTGGTGCCGCTGCCCGACATCCGCGGCCGCGAGCAGATCCTCAAGGTCCACATGCGCAAGGTCCCGCTGTCGCCCAACGTCGACGCCACCGTCCTGGCGCGCGGCACGCCGGGCTTCTCGGGCGCCGACCTGGCCAACCTGGTCAACGAGGCCGCGCTGTTCGCCGCCCGCCGCAATGGCCGCACGGTGGACATGTCCGACTTCGAAAAGGCCAAGGACAAGATCATCATGGGCGCCGAGCGCCGCTCCATCGTCATGCCCGAAGAGGAGCGCAAGAACACCGCGTACCACGAGTCCGGCCACGCCATCGTCGCGCGCATGCTGCCCAAGACCGACCCGGTCCACAAGGTCACCATCATCCCGCGCGGCCGCGCGCTGGGCGTGACCATGCAGCTGCCCGAGACCGACCGCTACAGCATGGACAAGGGCCGCCTGCTCTCGACCATCGCCGTGCTGTTCGGCGGCCGCATCGCCGAAGAACTCTTCATGGACCAGATGACGACGGGCGCCTCGAACGACTTCGAACGCGCCACCGCCATCGCCCGCGACATCGTCACGCGCTACGGCATGACCGACGAGCTGGGCCCCATGGTCTATGCCGAGAACGAAGGCGAGGTCTTCTTGGGCCGCAGCGTCACCAAGACCACCCACATGTCCGAAGCCACCATGCAGAAGGTGGACACCGAGATCCGCCGCATCATCGACGAGCAGTACGGCGTCGCGCGCAAGATCCTGGAAGACAACCGTGACAAGGTCGAGGCCATGACCGCCGCGCTGCTCGAATGGGAAACCATCGACGCCGACCAGATCGACGACATCATCGAGGGCCGTCCTCCGCGTCCCCCGAAGACCCCCTCGGGGCCGTCGGACACCTCCGACACGCCTCCCACCGGCCTGGCCGCCGGCGGCAACACGGCAGCTGCCGTCTGAGGGCTTTCGTCCTGAGTTATGGCAAATAACTTCCTTTGCGGGCGCTTCGAGTTCGATCTCGAGCGCCCGCTTGTCATGGGTATCGTCAACGTCACGCCGGACTCCTTTTCCGACGGCGGCCAGCACGACGATACCGATTCCGCGGTGGCGCACGCGCGCCAGCTGATCGCAGAAGGCGCCCAGATCCTGGACCTGGGCGGCGAATCCACGCGCCCCGGGGCCGATCCGGTCTCGGCCGACGACGAACTGGCCCGGCTGCTGCCGGTGATCGAGGCGCTGCGCGACTGCGGCGTGCCGCTGTCGATCGACACGTTCAAGCCCGAAGTCATGCGCGCGGTGCTGGACGCGGGCGCGGACATGATCAACGACATCTATGGCTTTCGCCAGCCCGGCGCCGTCGAGGCGGTGGCGCAATCGCGCTGCGGGCTGTGCGTGATGCACATGAAGGGCGAACCCCGCACCATGCAGGCAAGCCCGCCCGAATACTCCGACCTGATCGGCGAAATCGGGATTTTTCTGGGGGCGCGCGCACACAAGCTGCGCGCGGCCTGGGTCGACCCCCGCCGCATCGTGCTCGATCCCGGCTTCGGCTTCGGCAAGACCGGCGACCAGAACTTTCAACTGCTGCGCCGGCTCTCCGGTCTGCGCAGCATCGGCTATCCATTGCTGATCGGCCTGTCGCGCAAATCCATGATCGGCCAGGCCACTGGCCGGCCGGTGGACGACAGGTTGCCCGGCAGCATCGCTGCGGCGCTGGCCTGCGTGGCGCGGGGCGCTTCCATCGTGCGGGTGCACGATGTGGCCGCCACCGTGGACGCGCTCAAGGTATGGCACGCGGCAGAACAAGGAGCACTCACTTCATGATTCGACGCAAATATTTCGGCACCGACGGCGTGCGCGGCGAGGTAGGCGGCCCGGTGGTCAACGCGGAATTCGCGCTGCGCCTGGGCTACGCGGCAGGCCGGGTGCTAGCGCGCGAGCACGCCGTGCGCGGCGGCAGCCGCCCGCAGGTCGTGATCGGCAAGGACACCCGGATCTCCGGCTACATGCTGGAATCCGCGCTCGAAGCCGGCCTGTCGGCCGCGGGCATCGACGTGCTGCTGGCCGGCCCGGTGCCGACGCCGGCCGTGGCGTACCTGACCCGCGCTCTGCGCCTGGTGGCCGGCATCGTCATCAGCGCCTCGCACAACCCCTACCACGACAACGGCATCAAGTTCTTCTCGGCCCAGGGCATGAAGCTGCCCGACGACATCGAGGCCGACATCGAGGCCGCGCTCGACGAGCCGCTGGGCTGTGTGGCCTCCGAAGCGCTGGGACGCGCGCGCCGCATGGGCGACGCGCAGGGCCGCTACATCGAATTCTGCAAGAGCACCTTCCCCAACGACCTGGATCTCAACGGGATGACCATCGTGGTCGACGCCGCCCACGGCGCCGCCTACAACATCGCTCCCCACGTGTTCCGCGAGCTGGGCGCCGAGGTCCACGCCATCGGCGTGCACCCCGACGGCTTCAACATCAACAAGGGCGTGGGCGCGCTGCATCCCGAACTGCTGGCCAAGGAAGTCAAGGCGCGCGGCGCCCACCTGGGCATCGCGCTCGACGGCGACGCCGACCGCCTGCAGATGGTCGACGGCGACGGCCGCATCTATAACGGCGACGAGCTCATGTACGCCATCGTCCGCGAGCGCATGCAGCGCGGCAAGGTCGACGGCGTGGTCGGCACGCTGATGACCAACTTCGGCTTCGAGCGCGAAATGCAGCGCCTGGGCGTGGGCTTCGAGCGCGCCAACGTGGGCGACCGCTACGTCCTGGAGCAGATGCAGGCGCGCGGCTGGCTCTACGGCGGCGAAAGCTCCGGCCACCTGCTGTGCCTGGACTGCCATTCCACCGGCGACGGCATCGTCGCCGCGCTCCAGGTCCTGACCGCGCTGCGCCGCAACTCGGTCGGGCTGGCGCAGTGGGTCAGCGACCTGCGCATGTATCCCCAGAAAATGATCAACGTGCCGCTGGCGCCCGGCCTGGACTGGAAAACCCACGCCGGCCTGAGCGCGGCGCGCAAGGCGGTCGAGGCGGAACTGAACGGCCGCGGCCGCATCCTCATCCGCGCCTCGGGCACCGAGCCCAAGCTGCGCCTGATGGTCGAGGCCGAGGACGAGGCGCTGGCCGTCTCCTGCGCCGAGAAACTTGCCGCCAGTCTGGGATAAGCGCTTTCCTGATCCGGATCAATTCAGACGAAAACCAAGGCCACCCGGCATATGGCGGGTGGCCTTTGCCATACTCAAACGGCATATATTTGTAAAGAATTGTCGAGATCTGCCTAAAGTGTATGGATCTGCAGCGAACTAAACTTCATAGTCACGTAACATATTGGTCAAGTCTTTGACATACAGGGCGTCCACACTGGCTGGACTCTCTAGGAGCTTCCCGCAATGCTGGAATTAGCACGCATCAACCCGACCCGTAATGCTGCAGAGCCTTGGACCGGTGCCGCCGCCAAGGTGCTGGTGGTGGGCTTGGCGCGCACCGCTGAAGAAATCGAGCAGATTCAACGCCTGCGCTACGACGTCTTCACCGAAGACATGGGCGCGGTGTTCCCCGACGCCCAGGACGGCGTCGAGCACGACCGTTTCGACCCCTATTGCGAACACCTCATGGTCCGCGAGCTGGATACGGGCCGGGTGGTGGGCACCTACCGCATCATGACGCCCGAAAAGGCGCGCGAGGCGGGCGGTTACTACTCGGAGTCCGAGTTCGACCTCTCCGGCCTGGGCCCGATCCGCGATGAACTGGTCGAAGTCGGCCGCTCTTGCACCCATGCCGACTACCGCGGCGGCGGCGTCATCATGCTGCTGTGGTCCGGCCTGGCGGAATATCTGCGCCGCGGTGGTTACGAATACGTGCTGGGCTGCGCCAGCGTCAGCCTGCGCGATGACGGCGTCACCGCCGCCGAGGTCTGGCGCACCATCGCCAAGCACCTGCCGCAAGACGGCGAGCCGCGCGTCAAGCCGCTGCACCGCTACCCCGTCGAAAAGCTCAACAGCACCTTGCCGGCGCGCGTGCCGCCGCTGATCAAGGGCTACCTGAAGCTGGGCGCCAAGGTCTGCGGTGAACCCGCCTGGGACCCGGATTTCAACGCGGCCGACTTCCCGGTCCTGCTCAAGATGGGCCGCATGGACGAGCGCTACCGCCGCCATTTCGGCCTGGACCAGCCGGCCCTCGCCACCGAGCGCTGATCGCCATGCACCGCGTCCGCCGCCTTTTCCGCCGAATGACGATCAGGCTGGTAAGGCGGGTGACGCGGCCCCTGCGCATGGAATTGAAACGGCTGGAGCGCGAAACCAACCTGTCCCCGTTCTAGTGTCCTGCCCAACCGCGGGCAGGACACGGGCTGCCTAGAACTCCAGCAGCTCGAACGAAAACCCCACCTTGTTCCATTCGGCCTCTTCGGCGCGCAGCGTGAAGTCGCTCAAGGGGTGCTGGGCCAGCCATTCGCGGTTGACCCGCACCACGATGGAGTTGTCGCGCACCGACGCCGTCAGCGGCAGCGGCTCGATCTCGTTGCGGCGGCGGAACAGCAGCACCGCCAGGCGCAGGCTCAGGATGGCCTTCCATTGCGGCCGCGAGCGCACCAGCGGCTCCAGCTTGGTCAGCTTGCCCTGGTGGCCCAGCGCCAACAGCGCCAGCAACTGCTGGTCGGCGCGCGAAAAGCCCGGCATGTCGGCGTTTTCCAGCACGTAGGCGGTGTGTTTGTGATACGCGTTGTGGGCGATCGACAGGCCCACTTCGTGCAGGTCGGCCGCCCAGCCCAGCGCCGGGCGCAATTCGGCGCGCTCCTGGCCGTCCGGGAACAGCGCGTCGAACAGGGTCAGCGCCGCCTGGCGCACCCGGCGGGCCTGGTTCAGGTCCACGTGGTAGCGCTTCATGAACTGGCGCACCGACTCGTCGCGCTTGTCGTGCTCGTCGTCGCGGCCCAGCAGGTCGTACAGCACGCCCAGGCGCAGCGCGCCGTCGCCGGTGTGCATGACTTCGATGCCCAGTTCGTCGAACAGCGCGCTCATGATGGCCAGGCCGCCCGGCAGCACGTCGGCGCGCTCGATCTTGATGCCCGGCAACTCGGACGGAATCACCCGACCCGAGCGCACGATGCGGTCTTTCAGCTTGGTCAGCCCCGCGCGCGTGATGCCTCGGTCGGAAAAACGGCTTTCGGTCAGGATGGCGAACAGCGCCTTGGCCGTGCCCGAGGACCCGTAGGCCTCTTTCCAGCCCATCTTGCGGTACTGCTTGGCGATGACCTCGATCTCGCGCCGCGCGGCCAGCTCGGCCTGCTTCATCTGGTGCGCGTCGACCACGCCGTCCGAAAAGAACTGCCGGCTGTAGCTGACGCAGCCCATATAGAGCGAGGACATCAGCGAGGGTTCGTGCCCCTTGCCGATGATGACCTCGGTGGAGCCGCCGCCGATGTCGATGACCAGGCGCTTGTTGGGCGAGGGGGGCAGGGTGTGGACCACCCCGGAGAAGATCAGGCGGGCCTCTTCGCGCCCGGCGATGACTTCGATGGGAAAGCCCAGCGCGGCCTCGGCCCTGGGCAGGAAGTCGCGGGTATTGCGCGCCACGCGGAAGGTGTTGGTGGCGACGGCGCGCACGCGGTTGGGGTGGAAGCTGCGCAGGCGGTCGCCGAAGCGCTCCAGCACGGCGATGGCCCGGTCGATGGCGTCGTCGCCGAGCCGCTTTTCGGCGTCCAGGCCGGCCGCGAGCCGGACGGTTTCCTTGAGGCGATCGATCTGATAGATCTGGAGCGTACCGTCCTGCTGAACGATGCGCCCGATTGAGAGGCGGAAACTGTTGGACCCGAGGTCCACCGCGGCCAGAAGTTGATCCATGCGGCTCGTGAAATATAGGCTGTGAGGTGGTCCGATTATAGAGACCCCATATGACAGCGCCCCGCGGCGCGGATTTTTTCTTACGGAACAGGGGCTTGGACGTGTCGGCGGCTTATCTATGTGTCCCGGTTTTGGCGTACGCTACGCTTTTAGCGTGGTGTCATGGAACCGTCACTTTTTTGCAGTAAAACTCCACGTCCCCCCCTACGTATGGAATCCGGTATGCCCTCACGCCCTCCCGCCGAGCCCCTGCTCATGAACCGCGAGCTGTCGCTGCTGAAGTTCAACGAACGCGTGCTGGCGATGGCGGAGGACCCCAAGACGCCCCTGCTGGAACGGTTGCGCTACGTCTGCATCGTCAGTTCCAACCTGGACGAGTTCTTCGAAATCCGGATTTCCAGCCTCAAAGAGCAGCAGCGCCAGTCGCCGAACTTGGTGGGGCCGGACGGCATGACGCCGGACGAGGCCTTCGAGCACGTGCAGCAGGCCGTCCACGAGCTGGTCGGCCGCCAGTACAACCTGCTCAATGACCAGATCCTGCCCGCCATGCACGCCGAGGGGATCACGCTGCACCATGCCTCCGAATGGAACGCGCAGCAGCAGGAGTGGGCGCGCGAGGTGTTCAACCGCGACGTGATGCCGCTTCTGACCCCCATCGGGCTGGACCCGGCGCACCCGTTTCCGCGCGTCTACAACAAAAGCCTGAATTTCATCGTCTCGCTCTCGGGCGCGGACGCCTTCGGGCGCCAGGCCTCCATCGCCGTGGTGCAGGCCCCGAGGGCGCTGCCACGCCTGATCAAGATGCCGCAGGAGCTGTCCGGCTATCCGGAAGGCTACATCCTGCTGACCTCGCTGCTGCGGGCCTTCGTCGGCGAGCTGTTCCCGGGCCTGGAGATGCTGGGCTGCTACCAGTGGCGGGTCACGCGCAACAGCGACCTGTTCGTCGACGAGGAAGAAGTCACCAACCTGCGCCATGCCCTGCAGGGCGAACTGTCGCAGCGCAATTTCGGCGCCGCCGTGCGCCTGGAGATCGACAAGCTCACCCCGGTCGAGCTCGAAACCTTTCTGCAGCGCGAGTTCTCGCTCAAACCCGAGGACACCTACCGCGTGCCCGGCCCGGTCAACCTGTCGCGCCTGATGCAGCTGTGCAACTCCGACTCGCGGCCCGACCTGCTGTTTCCGGAATACCGCGCGCCCGTGCCGGCGCCGTTCGACCGGGTCGGCGACAAGCCCGCCGAACTGTTCGAGGCCGTCGCCCAGCAGGACCGGCTCCTGCACCATCCCTACCAGTCGTTCCAGCCGGTCATCGACTTCCTCACCGCCGCCGCGCTCGACCCCGACGTGATGGCCATCAAGCAGACCATCTACCGCACCGGCGAGGACTCCGAGCTGATGAAGATCCTGCTGGCCGCCGCCCGCGCCGGCAAGGAAGTGACGGTGGTGGTGGAGCTGATGGCGCGCTTCGACGAGCAGACCAACATCAACTGGGCCTCCAAGCTCGAAGAGGTGGGCGCCCACGTGGTCTACGGCGTGGTGGCGCACAAGACCCACGCCAAGATGGCCGTGGTCCTGCGCCGCGAGAAAGGGCGGCTGCGCCGCTACGCCCACCTGGGCACCGGCAACTACCATCCGCGCACCGCCCGCCTGTACACCGATTTCGGCCTGCTGACCGCCGATCCGCGCCTGTGCGAGGACATGGACAAGGTCTTCGCGCAGCTGACCGGCCTGGGCGCGCGCCGCGCGCTCAAGGCGCTGATGCAGTCGCCCTTCACCATGCACGACGGCATGGTCGCCCTGATCCGCGCCGAGGCGCGCGCCGCCAAGGCCGGCAAGCGCGCCCGCATCATGGCCAAGATGAACTCGCTGCTGGAAGAGCAGATCATCGAGGAACTCTACAAGGCGGGCCAGGCCGGCGTGAAGATCGACCTCATCGTGCGCGGCGTATGCGCGCTGCGCGCCGGCGTGCCCGGCCTGTCCGAGAACATCCGGGTGCGCTCCATCGTCGGCCGATTCCTCGAACACTCGCGGGTTTTCTATTTCTTCGCCGAAGGCCAGGAAACGGTCTACCTGTCCTCGGCCGACTGGATGGACCGCAATTTCTTCCGCCGCGTGGAAATCGCGTTCCCGATCTACGACAAGGCCCTGAAAAAGCGCGTCATCGACGAGGCCTTCACCTACGCCCTGCGCGACAACCAGCTGGCCTGGCAGCAGCAAGCCGACGGCGACTACGCCCGAGTCAAAAGCCGCCGCGAGCCCTTCAATCTGCATCAGTACCTGATGCAGAAACTGGGTGTGTAACCCCCAGCGCGCCGCGCCAAACCCGGGCTAATCCCCACGCCCCCTCCCTGCGCACGGCTCTATCTCGAGGCACCCCCGTCAACGCCAACCCAGGCCGGGCGGATCCGGCTCCGCCGGTCCGCTCCGGCGCCCCCCTGGGGGGGAGGCGCGCAGCGCCTCGGGGGGGGATCATGACTGTCACTATCCTGTCATGTTGGGCTTCTAAGATGCGGGGGTCGCTGAAAGACGGGCAGTAACAAGCCTGCCAGACTCCTCCAACGAGCACAGAAGGAACCCAGATGTTCAAACGTGTCTTCAAGCAAGTTTCCCTGGGCGTCGCGCTGAGCGCCGCCGTCTTCGCCGTCCAGGCCGCCGACGTGACCGGCGCCGGCGCATCGTTCCCGTACCCGATCTACGCCAAGTGGGCGTCCGACTACAAGGCCGCCACCAACAACGCGGTCAACTACCAGTCCATCGGTTCCGGCGGCGGCCAGCAGCAGATCATCGCCAAGACCGTGGACTTCGGCGCCTCGGACGACCCCATGAAGGCGGCCGACCTGGAAAAGAACGGCCTGCTGCAGTTCCCGGCCGTCATCGGCGGCACCGTGGCCGTGGTCAACATCGACGGCGTGAAGCCGGGCGAACTGAAGCTGTCGGGCAAGGTCCTGGCCGACATCTTCCTGGGCAAGGTCAAGAAGTGGGACGACGCCGCCATCAAGGCGCTGAACCCCGACCTCAAGCTGCCGTCGGCCGACATCATCGTCGTGCACCGTTCGGACGGCTCGGGCACCACCTTCGGCTGGACCAACTACCTGTCCAAGGTGTCGCCTGACTGGAAGTCGCAGGTCGGCGAGGGCAAGGCCGTCAAGTGGCCGGTGGGCCAGGGCGGCAAGGGCAACGAAGGCGTCGCCGCCTACGTCGGCCAGCTGAAGAACTCGATCGGCTACGTCGAATACGCCTACGCCAAGCAGAACAAGCTGGCCTGGACCCAGCTGCAGAACAAGGACGGCAAGTTCGTCCAGCCCGAGCAAAAAGCCTTCGCCGCCGCGGCCGCCAACGCCGACTGGAAGAGCGCGCCGGGCATGGGCGTGGTGCTGACCGACGAGCCGGGCGCCGAATCGTGGCCCGTCACCGCCGCCACCTTCATCCTGGTCCACAAGACCCAGGACAAGCCGGTGCAGGGCAAGGCCGTGCTGGACTTCTTCGACTGGGCCTTCAAGAACGGCGCCAAGTCGGCCGAAGCGATGGACTACGTGCCGCTGCCGGAAGCCGTCACCAAGGAAATCCGCGCCGCCTGGGGCGAAGTCAAGACCGCCGACGGCAAGCCCGTCTGGAAGTAAACGGGCGACCGCAGGATGGGTGTAGCGCGAGATCCCGTAATCAAGAACTCCGCTCCCCGCCGCGCGTAAGCCATCAGGACCGCCCCGAAATTCCCCAACAGGAATCCCGGGGCGGTCCGCCGTAAACCCCTAGTTTCTCCCTCAGCTTTCCAAGGAAAGTCCATCCATGAGCGCGGTAATGGATAATAGTGTGCCGCTTCCGCCCAGCGTGGCGGACTCCGTGACTACCGGCACGCCTTCGCCTATGAAGCAAAACAACAACGCGCTGATGGATGCGCTATTCAAGAACCTGACGCGCCTGTTCGCCTTTCTGGTGTTCATCCTGCTGGCGGCGATCATGGTCTCCCTGATCTACGGCAGCCGCGAGTCGCTGGCCAAGTACGGCCTGTCGTTCCTGTGGCTCAACGACTGGGACCCCGTCAACCAGAACTACGGCGCCGTGGTGCCCATCATCGGCACGCTGCTGACCTCGGCCATCGCGCTCATCATCGCCGTGCCCGTGTCGTTCGGCATCGCCATCTTCCTGACCGAACTGTCGCCGACCTGGCTGCGCCGCCCGCTGGGCACCGCGGTCGAAATGCTGGCGGCCATCCCCTCCATCATCTATGGCATGTGGGGCCTGTTCGTATTTGTCCCTGTTTTTCAGCAGTACGTGCAGCCGTTTCTTATCGCCACCCTGGGCGAACTGCCCGTGATCGGCGGCATCTTCGCCGGCCCGCCGTTCGGCATCGGCATCTTCACGGCAGGCCTGATCCTCTCGATCATGATCATCCCGTTCATCGCCGCGGTCATGCGCGACGTGTTCGAACTGGTGCCCACCATGCTCAAGGAATCGGCCTACGGCCTGGGCAGCACCACCTGGGAAGTCATGTGGCGCGTCGTGCTGCCTTTCACCAAATCCGGCGTCATCGGCGGCATCATGCTGGGCCTGGGACGCGCGCTCGGCGAGACCATGGCCGTGACCTTCGTCATCGGCAATGCATTCAAGTGGTCCGGCTCGCTGTTCTCCCCCGGCAACTCCATCGCCTCGGCCCTGGCCAATGAATTCAACGAAGCCGGGGGCATCCAGAAGTCCGCGCTGCTGGAACTGGGCCTGATCCTGTTCCTGATCACGACGATCGTGCTGGCCCTGGCTAAGATGCTGCTGGTGCGCCTGTCGGCCAACGAAGGCAAGAAAACCTGACGCGCCGCGAGCACAAGGAAAACATCATGGCTGTATCCGTACTCAACATGCAGAACGGCATCTATCGCCGGCGCCGCGTGGTCAATCGCGTGATGCTCACCATCTCGCTGGGCACGCTGACCTTCGGGCTGTTCTGGCTGTTCTGGATCATTCTGACCCTGCTGACCAAGGGCGCGCCTGCGCTGTCGCTGGCGCTCTTCACCGAAATCACGCCGCCGCCCGGACAGGCCGGCGGCCTGGTCAACGCCATCTTCGGCAGCATCGCCATGGCCGGCGTGGGCACGCTGATCGGCACGCCCGTCGGCATCCTGGCCGGCACCTACCTGGCCGAATACGGCCAGCGCGGCTGGCTGGCGCCGGCCACGCGCTTCCTGAACGACGTGCTGCTGTCGGCCCCGTCCATCATCATCGGTCTCTTCATCTACGCCGTGTACGTGGCGCAGGTGGGCCATTACTCCGGCTGGGCCGGCTCGCTGGCGCTGTCCATCCTGGTGATTCCGGTGGTGGTGCGCACCACCGACAACATGCTGCTGCTGGTGCCCAACAGCCTGCGCGAGGCCGCGGCCGCGCTTGGCTGTCCCAAGTGGCGCATGATCACCCTGGTGTGCTATCGCGCCGCCAAGACCGGCATCATCACAGGCGTGCTGCTGGCCATCGCCCGCATCTCGGGCGAGACCGCGCCGCTGCTGTTCACCGCGCTGTCCAACCAGTTCATGTCCTTCAACATGAACGGGCCGATGGCCAACCTGCCGGTCGTCATCTACCAATACGCCGCCAGCCCCTTCAAGGACTGGAACGACCTGGCCTGGGCCGGGGCCACGCTGATCACGCTGCTGGTGCTGGGCATCAACATCATTGCCCGCAACATGTTCCGCAAGTAAAGATCGCCATGCCGGCGCGCGGCGCGCGCCGGCGGCAAGGGAAACCAAATGGAAAACACCGCTACCGCCGTCAAGAACAAGATCGAGGTCAAGAACCTGAACTTCTACTACGGCAAGTTCCATGCGATCCGCAATGTGAACATGTCGATCCAGGAGAAGAAGGTCACCGCCTTCATCGGTCCCTCGGGCTGCGGCAAGTCCACGCTGCTGCGCACCTTCAACCGCATGTTCGAGCTCTACCCCGGCCAGCGCGCCGAGGGCGAGATCATCCTCGACGGCGAGAACCTGCTGACCGCCAAGACCGACATCTCGCTGATCCGCGCCAAGGTCGGCATGGTGTTCCAGAAGCCCACGCCGTTCCCCATGAGCATCTACGACAACATCGCTTTCGGCGTGCGCCTGTTCGAGCGCCTGTCCAAGGGCGAGATGGACGAGCGCGTGGAATGGGCCCTGAGCAAGGCCGCGCTGTGGAACGAAGTCAAGGACAAGCTGCACCAGAACGGCAACAGCCTGTCGGGCGGCCAGCAGCAGCGTCTGTGTATCGCGCGCGGCGTGGCCATCAAGCCCGAAGTGCTGCTGCTCGACGAGCCGTGCTCGGCGCTGGACCCGATTTCCACCGCCAAGATCGAAGAGCTGATCGCCGAACTCAAGAACGACTACACCGTCGTCATCGTCACCCACAACATGCAGCAGGCGGCCCGCTGCTCGGACTTCACCGCCTACATGTACCTGGGCGAGCTGATGGAATTCGGCCAGACCGACCAGATCTTCGTCAAGCCCGCGCGCAAGGAAACCGAAGACTACATCACCGGCCGTTTCGGCTGAGCGGCGCAGCAGTCCGCATACGGCGCGCCGCTGGCGCGCCGTTTTGCTTTTCGCGTCCTACTGCCGCTGCAGCGCCCGCGCGGCGCCGCCCGCGGCCTGTTCCCGGGGCGCTTCGGCATGGCGGCGCGGGATCAGGATCACGCACACCGCCGCCAGCACGGCCGCGCTGGAGAACGCGATGAAATTCCAGGCCAGCGGCAGCTGCAGCGCGGCCAGATAGCCGCCCACGATGGGGCCGCTCATGGCGCCGATGCGGGCGAACGACAGCGCCCAGCCGGTGGCGGCGCCGCGCGCATGGGCGGGGTAGTAACCCGCCAGATAACCGGTCAGGATCAGCGACGAGGAAATGCTGCCCACGCCGGCCAGCGCCACCCACAGATAATTCACCGTCAGCGGATTGTTGTAGGTCAGGCAATAAATGCCGGCGGCGCCGGCCAGATAGAACAGCGCCACGATCCGGCGCGGCTCGGTCTTGTCGGCGAACTGCCCGAGCACCAGGCCGCCGATGGCCGAGGCCAGGCTGAACACCAGCAGGAAGGAAATGCTGGACCCCAGGTCATACCCGTTCTTGCGCATGATCTGCGGCAGCCACGTGTTCAAGCCATACACCAGCATCATGCCCAGGAACAGCGCCACCCAGAAGCACAGCGTGGCGCGCAGCTGGCGCGGCGCGAACACCGCCGTCATCACGTCGCGCCACGTGGCCTTCGAACCGGCCGCCTGCGGACGGAACGCGTCCAGCGACGCGATGCCCAGGCGCTGCGCCTGCGCCCGCGCGCCGGCCTCGTCGCCCTTGGCCAGCAGGTACTCCAGCGACTCCGGCAACAGCCGCGCCAGCAGCGGCACCAGCAGCAGGGGCAGGGCGCCCACCGCGATCACCGCGCGCCAGCCCCAGTGGCTGAGCAGCGCCATCGCCACCGCCGCCGAACACAGAATGCCCAGCGAATAGCCCGAATACATCACGCCGTAATTGAAGCCGCGTTTGGCCGGCGGCGAATACTCGATGGTCAGCGCCGCCGCGGCGGGAATCACCCCGCCCAGCCCCAGCCCGCCGATGAAACGGAACAGCCCGAACCAGCCCGGCGTGGGCGCCCATGCCGCGCCTATCATCGTCAGCGAAAACAGCGTCACGCAGGCCAGCAGCATGCGCCGGCGGCCCAGCAGATCGCTCAGCGTGCCCACCGCGAACGACCCCACGAACATCCCGGCCAGCGCGTAGCTGCCCAGCACCCCCAACTGCATCGGGCTGAGCGCCCAGTTCTTGTCCTCGGCCAAGGCCGGCAGCACGGCCCCCATCACGCCCACGTCGTAGCCTTCGAACAGAATGGCCAGCCAGCAGACGAAGAGGACGGTATGAGTGGTCCGCGCGGGCGTGGCCCAGGCGGATGGAGCGGAGGCGTTTGCCATGTGTTTCCCGATGCGTGTTTATAGAATCGCGCCAGCGGCGCACGCGGTCGTCCCACGGCGTCGGAAGCCGTATTTAATTTAGGCTTCAAATATATAGGTGTCAATCAGGAAATGGAGGATCACGGACCGGCCGCCGTCATGGGCCGGCCCCTCAGTATCTGGTATAGTTGCCACCCTTCGGGGCGTAGCGCAGCCTGGTAGCGCATCTGCTTTGGGAGCAGAGGGTCGCGAGTTCGAATCCCGCCGCCCCGACCAATAAAATCAAAGGGTTAGCTCAGCATCGGCGAGCTAACCCTTTGCCTTTTTGCAAGACGGCTGCGATGGCATTTGACGCCAGGCCGTCGCCTCATTGCTCAATAAACCGTTCCTCGGTCGTCACCATCGAATGATGTTCGTGCGTGATGATCCATTCGCCGTTGCGCCGCTCGAGTCCAACGGTCAAACGGAAATCCAGAGGGCCGGCCGAGGTTCCGTCGCAATGGACTTCACAGCAGGCGAAGGCGACGTCCTGCCCGGCGGTAATAGCCAGGTCTCTCGGGGCGTAGGTGATCGTTCCCCTGGGATTCGCGTAAAAGAAGTCCCAGGTCTTGTCGTACGCCGCTATTCCTCGCACGGTGTTCGGGAAGTCGAACATCAAGAGATCATCCGCATGGCGGGCAAGAATGCCATCGCGGTCGCCGGCGCTGACGGCCCGGGCCCAATCGAGCACGATGTTTTCGATCTGCCGCTTTTCGAGATTTCGCATCTCAGTCTCCTTTGCGTGAATAGGGACATAGACGCCGTAGCATTCACGTGGCACCCAAGACGTGATACGGGGGACGTCCATTGGAATGGGTCCGAAATCCGGCCGTTTGCTGCTCCATATTGGTATGCATGGTGGATGCGACCGAACACCTACCGTAAAACTCAAGAATATCTCCCCAACGGCTTCGGCTGCTGGTGCGGGAGCCGAAAGACTCCCTGCACTCTGATTTCCCTAGTATTTCGACGCTAGGGCGCAAGGCCCCCGCAATGGGGCCTTTGCGTTATGGCGCGACTGGCGGCTCCCGCAGCGGGGCAGAATCAATATCCGCACAGGAATCCAAGGCCTAACCCTGGCTTTGCTTCCATCCAAGCTCAGCCGATACCCCCCATCTCCCCGTCATACACCACCACCCGCTTGATATGCGGCCCCATGTACTTCTTCATGGCCACGTGCGCCGGACAGGTCTGGTAGGCGTCGTGGGCGGTTGCGTCGACGAAGGCCGAGCTGGTGGCGTGGGTGTAGCCCTGGGAGCGGGCCGCGACGTTGGCGCCGAAGTGGTAGAGCAGCAGGCCCTCGCATTCCCGCTTCATGCGGGCCACGTATTCATCGACGGTGCGGAAGAATTCGGCGTCGACGCGGTCGTCGAATTCCATCATCACGATATGCAGAAACATTGCTGCGACTCCTTGCTGCCGGGGATCACAGGTGCGCCAGCAGCCCGCCGTCGATGGCGAGCACGTGGCCGTTGACGAAGCGGCCGGCCTGCGAAGCCAGGTAGATGACGGCCGGGGAGATGTCTTCGGGGTCGGCCCAGCGGCCCAGCGGGACCTGGCTTTTCAGGAAGTCGTTGAACTGTTCGCGTTCCTGCAGGGCGGTGGTGAAGCCGGTGCGCACGAAGCCGGGGGCCAGCGCGTTGCAGGTGACCCCCTGGCCGCCGTATTCGACGGCCAGGGCGCGGGTGAAGGCCGCCAGCGCGCCCTTGGCCGCCGAGTAGGCGGCGATGCCGGGCATGCATGCCAGCGCCGCTACCGAGGAGGTGATGATGATGCGTCCGCCGCCCTGGGCGATCATGGCGGGCAGCACGGCGCGTGCGCAGTTGAAGGCGCCGTTGACGTGGACGTTGAGGATGGATTGCCAGACTTCGGGGTCCTGTTCGATCACGGGGGCGCGGTTCTGGTTGCCGGCGTTGCTGACCAGCACGTCGGGCGACCAGCCGTCGGCGGCCAGCGCGGCCACGGCGTCGGCGACCGCGGCGGCGCGGGATACGTCGAATACCGCGCCGCGGGCGTCTATGCCCAGTGCGCGCAAGCCGGCCACGGCCTGGTCGCAGGCCTCCTCGCGCACGTCGTTGACGACGATGCGCGCGCCCGCCTTGCCGGCGGCTTCGGCCATGTTCAGGCCCAGGCCGGAGGCGCCGCCGGTGATCAGCATGGTCCGGCCTTGCAGGCCGAACGTCGAGGTCAGGAATTGTTGGTCCACTCGGTTCTCCCAGGCCCATGCGGGCCGAAGTTCAGCGCAGCGTCTGCACGCCGGCGCAGATGTTCATGCATTGCCCGGTGATGCTGCGGCCGGCGGCGCCGGCCAGGAACAGGGCGGTGCGGGCGATGTCGTCCATGGGCACGGTGCGGTGCAGCGACACGTGCTGCAGGATTTCGGCGCGCATGTCGGCTTCCGGGATGCCGCGCAGCCCGGCTTTCGCCGCCACCACCTGGTTGACGCGTTCGCTTTCGACGATGCCGGGCAGGATGGCGTTGACGGTGATGTCGTCGTCGCCCAGCTCGATGGCCAGGCTTTGGGTCAGCCCGACCACGGCCCACTTGGACGCGGCGTAGGGCGCGCGCATGGGATATCCCAGGCGTCCCGCCACCGAGCTGAGGTTGATGATGGCGGCCCTGTCGGATTGCCGCAGCGGCGCGAGGGCGCGCCGCAGGCACAGGAACTGGCCGCGCACGTTGACCGCCATGGTGCGGTCCCAGTCTTCGACGCTCAGTTCGCCCACCGCCGAGGTCGGCCCGGCGATGCCGGCGTTGTTGACCAGCACGTCCAGTCCGCCCAGGTCGGCCAGGGCGTGCGCGAACCAGGCGTCGACATCGGCTTCCGCGGCCACGTCGGCGCGAAACACGCCCAGGCCCGGCAGTTCGGCGCCGGCCGCCGCGAGCGCCAGCTCCGAGACGTCGCAGACGTGTACGCGCGCGCCGCGCTCGTGGAAGGCCCGGGCGATGGCCAGCCCGATGCCCGAGGCGCCGGCCGACACCATGACGCGGCAGCCGTTGAAGTCGTCCAGGCGTTCCATGTCGTCGCTCCTCGGTGTGTCAGTGCATGATCCAGCGATACGGGACCAGCACCAGCTGCGGGAACAGGATCAGCAGCAGCAGGGTCGCGCATTGCGCCAGGAGGAAAGGCCAGACGCCCTTGATGAGTTCGACCATGCGCACGCCCGTCACGCCGGCCACGACGTTGAGCACGGCGCCGACCGGCGGCGTGATCAGGCCGATGGCGCAGGCCAGCATGAACACGACGCCGAAGTAGACGGGGTCGATGCCGGCGGCCGTGACCGAGGGCAGCAGCACGGGGATCAGGATCAGCACGATGGGGATCATGTCCATCGCCATGCCGATCACGATCACCAGGCCGATGATGACCAGCATCAGCAGCGTGGGGCTGCCGCTGAACGGGCTGATGATCTCGGAGACCTGCGCGGGCAGGCCGGCGATGGTGATCATCCAGCCCGAGACCAGCGCGCCGGCCACCAGGAACATCACCATGGCGGTCATCTTGGCCGAAGTCAGGAACACTTCGTACAGCTGGCGCATGCTCAGTTCGCGGTAGATGCAGGCGGCCACGAAGATGGCGTAGACGGCGGCGACCACGCCGGCTTCGGTCGGGGTGAAGATGCCGAAGCGCAGGCCGACGATGATGATGACCGGAAGCAGCAGCGCCCAGAAGCTCTCGACCAGGGTCTTGCCGACCACCTTGCGGTCGACCCGCGGCAGGGGCTGGATCTGTTCCTTGCGCGACAGCAGCCACCAGGCCACGCACAGCGACAGCCCCATCATGATCCCGGGCACGATGCCGGCCATGAACAGGCCGGTGATGCTGATGTTGCCGGTGACGCCGATCAGCACCAGGCCGATGGAAGGCGGGATGACCAGGGCGATGATGCCGGACGAGGCCACCAGGCCGCTGGAGCGCGCGCGGCTGTGGCCGGCTTTCATCATCATGGGCACCAGCAGGGCCGACAGGGCGGCGGCGTCGGCCGCGGCCGAGCCCGACAGACTGGCCAGGATGGAGGCGGCCAGGATCGTGACATAGCCCAGGCCGCCCTTGATGTGGCCCACCAGCGCCAGCGCCAGGTCCACGATCCGGGCCGACAGGCCGCCCGCGTTCATCACGGCGCCGGCCAGCATGAAGAACGGCACCGCCATCAGCGGGAAGCTGTCCGCGCCGTTGAGCAGGTTCTGGGCCACGATCTGCGCATCGTAGAAGTCCAGCTGGTACATCAGCGCCACGCCGGTGAGGATCAGCGCGTAGGCCACCGGCAGGCCGATGGCCAGGCCCACGAGCAGCACGGCGACGAAAATTGCCAATGTCATTATTCGGCTCCCGACTCGTGGGGGGAAATGAACTTGCCCAGCTCGGCGGCGGGCGCCGTGCAGACTTGATAGAGCTGATACACCAGGATCAGCCCGGTCGAGGCGGCGAACACCACGCCCACGCCGAAGAACCAGGCCTGGGACAGGCCGCTGGCCGGCGCGCTGGCGCCCATGTTCAGCGAAGTCTGTTCGATGCTGCCCACCAGGATCAGCCAGGTCGCATACAGCATCAGCAGGTTGGCCACGATCAGGCAAGCCCGGCGCGCGGCGGACGGAAGCGCCTGCAGCACCACGTCCACGCCCAGGTGGGAACGGTCATGCAGCACCAGGATGGCGCCCAGGAAGGTCAGCCACACGAAACACCAGCGCGACAGTTCCTCGGAGACCGGAATGCCGGAGTTGAAAATAAACCGCATCACCACATTGCTGAACACCATCACCACCATGGCCACCAGGCAGATGACGATGACGGCTTTGAGCAGGGTGAAATAGGCGTGCACGATTCTTGACATCGTCGACGTCCTTGAAGAGATAGGGCGGCCGTTGCGGCCGCCTCCTTGCACGGGCAAGCGCTGTTTTTATTTGCGGGTCTGGTTGATCGTGGCGACGGTGCGATCGACCAGTTCGGCGCCCAGCTCCGTCTTGTACTTTTCGGTGACCGCGGCGGTGGCCTGCACCATGCGCTGCTTCTCGGCGGGGTCGATCTTGTTCATCGACATGCCCGCCGCCGACAGTTCGCCCACGACTTTCTTTTCCTGGTCGCGGCTGACCTGGCGGAAGTAGGTGACGGACTCGTCGCAGGACTGCTGGATGACGGCCCGCTCATCCTTGCTCAGGCGGTCCCAGAAGCGCTTGCTGGCCATGACCACCGCGGGCAGGAACACGTGGTTGGTTTCCGTCATGTACTTCTGGATCTCCTGGTAACCGCTGCTCTTGGTCACCAGGTACGCGCTTTCCTGGCCGTCGATGGCCTTGGTCTCCAGCGCCGTATAGGTTTCCGGATAGGGCAGCGGCAGGGGATTGGCGCCCAGCGCCTTGAAGGTGTCGATGTAGATGCGGTTCTGCAGCACGCGCAGCTTCAGGCCCTGGAAGTCCTCGACCTTGTTGATGGGATGCTTGCTGTTGGACACCTGGCGGAAACCGTAGTCCCAGTAGCACAGGCCGACGAGGTTCTTGGCGGCGAACTTGTTCAGCAGTTCCTTGCCGACCGGACCGTCGATGACGGCATCGGCCTCTTCCACGGACTGGAACAGGAAGGGCAGGTCGAAGATGCCCAGTTCCTTCACGTTGTTGGCCGCGCCCGCGGTCGAGACCACGGTCATTTCGATGATGCCGCCCTGCGCCGAGGACATGGCCTGGATCTCGTTGCCGAGCTGGGCGTCGGCATAGCCGGTGACCTTGATCTTGCCATTGGTCTTCTGGCCGACCAGTTCGATGAATTTCTCGGTGGCCATGCCGACCGGGTTGGTCCGGCTGACCGGATAGCTGAACTTGACGCGGCGCTCCTGGATGTCGGCGGCGGCGGCCTGCACCGACAGGCCGGCCATGACGGCGGCGGTCAGGCCCGCCGCAATGTGCTTGTAGTGGAACTTCATTGTGTCTCCTGTCCCGTCCTTGGACGGCTGTCTTGTCTGATTACTTGAGTTCTTTGCCCGCCAGGTCGCCTTCCAGGAACTTGTTCGGTTTCAGGAAGAACGACAGCACCAGCGCGCCGTTCGGCGAGCGCGCGATATGGCGGTTGCCTTTGGGGCGCCAGACGTAATTGCCTTCGCGCACTTCGCCCTCGTCGTCGACGATGCTGCCGCTGAGCACATAGGTCTGTTCGATTTCGACGTGTTCGTGCAGCGGCAGGGAAGTGCCCGGCGCCCAGCGAAAGAGCGCGGTCAGCAAGCCGGTTTCCGGCACGTCGAGCAGCACTTTCATGTCGATGCCCGGCGTCGGCGTGGGCTTCCAGGGCAGCTCGTCGACGTTGACGTAGCGCGAGGCCAGGTCGCCCGTGGCATAGGGCTTCAGGGTGTCAGGGATGTTCATGGGTCTCTCCTCCAAACGGACGCTCGGGCGCCCGGCAATCAAGCGGCGATGCGGTTGGTCAAGGTGCCGATGTGTTCGACGCTGGCCGACACCACGTCGCCGGCTTGCAGGCAGCGCGGCGGGTTCAGCGCGAATCCCACGCCCTTGGGCGTGCCCGTGGCGATCACGTCGCCCGGCAGCAGCGTCATGCCGGCCGACAGCTGTTCGATGATGGCCGCCACGTCGAAGATCATGTCCGAGGTGTTGTCGTGCTGGCGGACTTCGCCATTGACCGACAGCGACACCGTCAGATTGTTGGCGTCGGGAATCGCCGAGCGATGCGCCACGACCGGCCCCATGGGACAGCTGGTGTCCAGGCTCTTGCCCTTGAACCACTGGCCGTGGCGCGCCTGCAGGTCGCGCGCGGTGACGTCGTTGACGATGGTGTATCCGAACACGTGGTCCAGGGCCCGCTCGCGCGGGATGTCGGCGCCGGCGCGGCCGATCACGATGGCCAGCTCGACTTCGTAGTCCAGGCTGTCGGTCAGGCCGGCGTGGCGCTTGACGTCCGCGCCGTGGCCGACCACGGCGGTGGGCGCCTTGGTAAAGAACTCGATGGCTTCGGGAAAGGCGTCGGCCGGGCGGCCGCGCGCCAGGTTGCCCTCGATGATGTGCTCGCGGTAATTGCGGCCCACGCAGAACACGTTGCGGGCCATCGCCAGCGGCGGCAGCACGCGCACGTCGGCCAGCCTCGGCAGCGCGGCGGCGTCCACGCCGTCGAGCAGGCCGGCGCCGCACACGCGCGCCACGGTGTCGTCGCCCAGGGCGATCAAGTCGTTGACGTTGCGCACCGGTCCGGGCAGCCCCAAGTCAGGACGCGAGGCCAGCAGCGCGGTCAGGTCCAGCACGCGGTCGTCGTCCAGCAGCATGCCCAGACGGGGTTGGTCTTGTACGGCGTAAGTCAGAAATTTCATCTCGGAATCGGGTCGGGTTGTAGGCAAGGTTGGATGCGCGCGGGGGCTAGGCGCCGGCCTGCAAGGCCTTGACGAAGTCGTCATAGAGCGTGCGCACGTGCTGGCGGGCCAGCTTTTCCGCCAGCTCGGCGTCGCGGCGCTCGATCGCGTCGATGATGGCCAGGTGCTCGCGCAGCGAAGTGCTGAAGCGGTGCAGGCGCTTGATGGTCTGGCGCCGGTACGTGGTCTGCCTGTGGCCGAACGCGGCCCAGACGCGCTCGAGCAGGCGGTTGTTGGCAAGCGCGATGATTTCCTTGTGGAACGCGACATTGGCCTGGCCATAGGGCACCGGCGCGAACGTGTCTTCCTCCAGCCCGATGAAGGGCGCGAACAGGGCGCGCAGCCGCTGCACGTCGCGCTGCGAAGCGTTGAGCGCGGCCTCGCGCGTGGCGAAGCCTTCCAGCTGCTCGCGCAGCTGCAGCCACTCGATGTATTCCTCGTCCGTCACCGGCGTCAGCAGGGCGCCGCGGCCGGGGCGCAGATGGACCATGCCGGTGCTTTCCAGGCGGATCAGCGCCTCGCGCACGGGCGTGCGGCTGACCCCCAGCTGGTTCGCCAGGTCTTCCTCGCGCACCCGCACCGGCTCGGTGATGTCTTTCATCATGTCCCGCAGCAGGGCGCTGACGTCCTCGTACACGGACTGCGAGCCTGCCTTTTTTTGTATGCCAGTCATCGTTTTGTATACAAATATCAGTTCAGGTATTCAATGTAGTGCTGTTGTGCACCAGAAGCCTATAGGGGTTTACGCGGTTGGGGCATACTTCATGCGCCGACCGGCGCCCGTTCCAAGGCGCGGCATATACAAGGAAGAGACAGGCATGACCCAGCAATCCACGATCCGTGCCCGGCACGGCTTGTCGCGCAGGAAACTGCTGTGCGCCGCATTGGCGGTGGCCGCGATGGCAGGCCCATTGCAGGCCGCGCAGGCCGAGGATTTCCCCAGCAAGCCGATCAAGCTGATCGTGCCGTTCGCGGCCGGCGGGGGCAACGACGGGATCGCGCGTTTGCTGGGCCAGTTGCTTTCCGATGACCTGAAGCAGCCGGTCGTGGTCGAGAACCGCCCCGGCGCCGGCGGCAAGCTAGGGGTGGAGCAGGGGCTGCGCGCGGAGCCGGACGGCTACACGCTGACGCTGATCTCCAACAGTTATTCGGTCAATCCCAGCCTGTACCAGTTGCCGTTCGACCCGGTGGCGGACATGACGCCGATAGGCATGATTGCGCGCGCGCCGTTCTTCGTGTCCGTGCATCCGGGTGTGCCGGCGAACACGCTGTCCGAGCTGGTCGAGCTGGCCAGGAGCAAGCCCGGCGAGCTGACTTACGCCTCGTCCGGCACGGGCGGGATTTCGCATCTGGCGATGGAGGCCTTTCTGAAGGCCGCGGGCATTTCCATGACCCACGTCCCGTACAAGGGCTCGGCGCCGGCATTGACCGATACGGTTTCGGGGCAGGTCGATGCGATGCTGACGACCGCGGGGTCCACGCTGCCTTATCGCAAGGACCAGCGCCTGAAGGTGTTGGCGGTGACACTGCCCGAACGCGTATCGTCAGCGCCGGACGTGCCCACGGTGCGGGAAGCGGGCGTGCCGTATGACGTGACGGTGTGGTACGGGCTGATCGCGCCCAAGGGCGTGGCGCCGGCCATCCAGGCCAGGCTCAACGCCGCGGTCAACGCGGCGGTGGTGCGGGCCGACATGGTCGAGCGGCTCCAGACCACGGGAGAAGAAGCGGCGCCCGGCACGCCGGCGGCATTTCGCGAGCAGATCGTCAATGAAATCTCGATCTGGCGCAAGGTGGTGCGCGAGGCCGGCGTCAGCGTGAATTGACCGGCGCGCGGCGCCGCCTATTGAGCGAGTTCGAAGACGTAGCTGTTGCCCGAGCCTTTCTTGCTGTCGTACAGCGGGCACCAGCCGTCCACCGGGGCCACGGTGCAGTAGCGGTCCGAACTGTAGATCTGCGCGATTTTCCAGGGCTGGCCCTGGTCGGCGCGTTCCAGCAGGTATTGCATGCGGACGCCGCGCTCTTTCTTGCCGCGCTCGTCGTTGTCCAGCACATAGCCGGGGGTGGGGGGGTCGGTATTGCGGATCTGGGCGATGACGTGCGCGCGTGTGGCGGACTCGACTTCCACGTTCACGATGTCGCGCGCATAGCTGGGCGGATCGCAGGCGTCGCGGCCGGCCTGCATGGCCAGCAGTTCGCCGGCGGCCAGGCCGTCACGGGCGGAGCGGATGGGACCGTACAGCCCGCCGAGTTCCTTGCAGACCGTGGACGAGTACTGCTCCTGCTGGTCGCGGACCAGCCACCAGGATTTCACCGCCGCCTCGGGGGTGTCGGCGGTGACTTTCAATTGCGGCACGGCGGCCTGCAGACGCATCCAGGGCGTCTGTTCTTCCTGGGAGCAGCCGGTCAGGAGAACGGCCAGAGCAAGCAGCACTGCGGACTTCGTCACGATAGGGGGCCCGGAGATCATCGAGGGGCGCCATCATACCGTGTCCTGGTGTGGGGGCCGTATCGGAAGGCCCGGTTTCAAGCCCTGGCCGGGCTCGGGCGCGCCCGGGGGATACCCCGGACGCGCGGTGACTGCATCAGAAGGTGTGGCGAACGCCCAGCGCGCTTTGCAGCTTGTGGGCCCCGGCCGTGTCCACGCGGTTGAGGAAAGCGTAGAGGTTGGTGCGCTTGGACAGATCGTACTGGTAGCCCAGCGCCCAGCCCTCGATTTTCGCGGATGAATGCTGGTAGACGGCCATGAGCTTTCCGGTCCTGCCGGTGGGCACCGTTACGCCGGCGATGACGGCATGGACGCTCTTGTACTTGCCGTATTCATCGCTGTTGGACCTGCGCAGGTTGCCATAGCTGGCGTGGACCTTGAACATTTCGAAGTCGTAGGCCGCGGCGATCTGGATATTGGACGAGGCCTTCTTTCTGATGAACTTTTTCTTCTCTTCGTCCTTCTGCTCTTTCTTTTCTTTCGGCTCTTGCAGATTGGGAATGGAGCGGTCATAGGTCAGCGCGAGGGCGACGGGGCCGTTGTCGTAGCGCAGGCCGGTGGTCAGCACGCGATCATGGGCGGAGGTGGCGAATGCGTCGCCGTTCGTGGCCTCGAGGCTGTAGCCCACGCCGCCCTGCCAGCCGTCCATGCGGGGCGAGGTATAGAAGAAGGCGTTGTTGACGCGGCCGCCCTCGCCGAAGTCGCCCTTGCCATTGCCCAGCACGGTGCCGTTGCCGCTTTGGCCCCAGCCGCCGCCGAAGGGCGAACCCACGCCGCCCCAGTCCGAGCCGAAGACGGACATGCGGCCCATCTTGATTTCGCCGAAGTCGCCGGACAGGCCGATATGGGTGCCGCGGCCGAACAGCCGGCCTTGTCCCTGGGTGCCGTCAGTGAGATTGAAGCCGCTTTCGAGGAGAAAGGTGGCCTTGTAGCCGTCGCCCAGGTCTTCGCTGCCGCGCAGGCCCCAGCGCGAGCCGGCCTGGTTCGAGCTTTTCTGTTTCAGGCTGGATTGGCCGTTCTTGTGTTCGTAGACGAGGCCCTGGTCGACGACGCCGAAAAGCGTGACCGAGCTGGCTGCCGCGGCCTGGAGCGGGCCGACGCAGGAAAGGGAGGAAAGGACCAGGGCGGCGCCCAGGAACCGGCGTTGCGTCTGCTTGCTTCTCACGATGAATTCCCCTTGGGTGTGGTGCTGCAATGGACAAAAGGTCTCCCTGCCGCCCGCGTGTTGCGCGGGAGGAGAGAGGAAAGGAAACGGAGGACGGGTTAGCGGGTCGGCGGGGGCATCGCTGCGGCGATGCCTTGCGTCACGCTGCGAGTGACGGGCGATGCGCGCGCTGCGTGGGCGTGCTGCCTAGGACGCAGCTGATATTGCGCTTGTGGACGGCCCGGTGACTTACTGGCTTGCAGGGCCGCAGCCTTGCACGCGGGCGCAGGAACTAGCATCTCTATCGCGTCGCCGAGGACAGGAAATCCGGCCAACACTATCGACGGGAAAGCAGCGGGCATGTGGGTTCCTTGGTCTCGGCGCTCATGCATTGAATGTTGGTTTGCGGGGGGTACAGCGCTTAGGTGTGCCGGCATGTTCAAGCCAAGCCAGATGCTTGGCAACGGTATGTACGTCTGGCATGAGCCTATGCACATCCCGCAGAATCCGGTGCTCATCCGAAGAGGACGCGCGCACTCAGCCAGCGCGCCGGGAAAGACATGAACTTCAAGCAGCTGGAGGCGTTTCTGGCCTTCATGGCCACCGGATCGACCATCGCGGCGGCGCAGCGGCTGGGCGCGTCGCAACCCGCCGTCAGCCGCCTGTTGAGCCAGTTCGAATCCGATCTGGGGCTGCCGCTGTTCGTGCGGCGCAAGGGACGCCTGCTGCCGAGCAACGAGGCCGCGGCTTTGCTGCCGGACGTGCGCAACATGCTGCTCGACGCGGAATCGCTGCAGCGTCACGTCGGGCAATTGCGCCGGGGCGGCGTGCGGCGCAGCCTGCTGCGCGTGCTGTTGCCCGGCTCGGTGGCCCAATGCGTGATGCCATCGGTGGTGGAGCCTTTCCTGAACGACCACGGCGGCGTGGCGCTGGAAATGCAAGTGGGCAACAGCGAGGCGGGCGAGGCCGCAGTGCTGGGGCGCGAAGCCGATCTGGCGCTGGTCCGTTCGCCGACGCAGCATGCCGGCCTGCAGACGATATTGCGGCTGGACACCGACGCCGTGTGCATCATGCCGGCCGGCCACGCGCTGGAGGCCTTGCCGCAGGTGGAGCCGGGCGATCTGATCGACGTCGATATGGTGCTGCTGGGGCGCCAGCGCGCGCTGCGCCAGCAGGTCGACCAGGTTCTGCGCCAGGGGCGCACGGTGCCGAGAATACGGGCGGAGGCGCACACGATGGAGCTGGCGTGCCGGCTGGTCGCCTGCGGCGTCGGTGTGTCCATCGTCAACGGCCTGTACGCCCGCCTGTGCCACGGGCCCGAAATCGTGTGCAGGCCGTTTGTCCCGCGGATCGGCTGCAGCCTGGACGTGATCACGCTTGCCAGCCAGCCGCGCCATCCGCTGGTGCTGGAACTGTCGCGCCGCATCGTCGACGCCATGTCGCGGCTGGCGGGCAGCGAGGCCTTCGTGGCCGTGGAACCGTAGCGTCGTTCCGTCCGGGCACGGATATCGCTTGAGCTTTCCCCTCGGCAAGTAGAGAATTTGCGCATCCGCGCCGACCGGGCAGCGCGGCTATAACAATATCGAGGGAATCGAATGAGAATGTCGTTGCTTTGCGTGGCCGCCCTGGCGGCGGGCTGCGCCACGGGTTCCAGCAATCTGATCACCGAAGCCAGGCTGCGGTCGATCCAGCTGAACGTCACGACCTACGACGAGATGGTCCGCGATTATGGTCCGCCGAGCGCGCAGCATTTCGACCGCGAAGGGCTGCTGACCGCGACCTGGTTCTATTTTTACGATGGCGACTACGGCGCCATGGACGACCAGCAGAAACTGACGGTGGTTTTCAACAAGGACCGCACGGTGCGGGACTACGTGAACGCCTCGGTGCCGGAGTCCGGCGGCAAGGGCGGCCGGAAATAGCAAATAACGGCCGCGGCGTATTGCGCGAAAAACCGGCAATACGCGACGGCCATGCCTGGTGGCAGCGAAATTGCGCGGCGGTCAGCTACCGCCCTGTTCGGCCGCGCGCAGAATGCCGTATAGCTTGTCCTTGAGCTGCAGCTTCTCTTTCTTGAGCACTTCGACCTGATTGCCCGAGGCCGGCTTGATGCCGGCCTCTATATTCTGGATTTCCTGGTCCAGATCGTTGTGGCGCTGGAACAGCGCGGAGAAATGCGCGTTCTCGGATTTCAACTGGGTAATGAGTTGGCGGTATTCAGGGAACATAAGGGCCTCATGGAAGAACCGGTTCGAGGGGTACAGCATAGAGCTGGGGAGCCTGATGAGCCTTGTGTTGTGGGTCCCATGACACGCCAACGCCAGGCGCTTGTCAACCGTCCGGGAAGCGCCGCTTGATCGGCCGCAACCGCCTGGCGCCGCCGTAAGGGGAGGCAGGGGAAATCTGTGCGATTTGGTCACGTGTGATTACATGATGCCGGCGGCTCGGGGATACACTCGCCTCCCCGTGGTCATCATAAAAATGAAATGAAACAGAGCGCGCCCATTTATCGGCAGGTCTACGAGTTATTCAAGCGGGACGGCCGGATCCACCCGGGCACGGGAATGATGAGCGGAGTCATCGCGCTGTTTCTGGCGATTCTTGCCGTGCTGGGCGTGCTGGCGTTTCATTTTCCAGCCTATCTGACCACGCCGGAGCTGCGCAGTTTTTATTCGGTGGACGCGATGCGCGCCTTGCTGTTCGGCGCGCTGCTGGTGGCGGGCTCGATCGCGCTGGCCAATACCGTGCTGGGGCGCCAGCGCTGGCTCAATATCTCCGCCTTCGTGCTGGTGTGCGTCGCCGTCGCGGCGGGCGGCAGCAATGTGGTGGTGACCAGCTCCAATACCGGCAACCACCCTTATCTGGGCCTGGACTGGTTCATCCTGGATCTGCTGGCGTCCAGCACCGTGTTCATTATTTTCGAGAAGCTGTTTCCGCTGTATCCCGGCCAGCCGGTGTTCCGCGGGGAATGGCAGGTGGACATGAAGCACTTCCTGTTCAACCACCTGTCGGTGGGGGCGGTGCTGCTGTGCATCAATTTCTTCGTGCACCGGCTGTTTTCGTGGGCCGCCTACGAGCCGCTGCAGCAGGCGATCGTCGCGCTGCCCTATGCAGTCGAGCTGTTCCTGGCGGTGCTGGTGGCGGACCTGGTGCAATACGCCGCGCACCGCGCCTATCACGAGGTGCCGTTCCTGTGGCGCATCCATGCCGTGCACCACAGCACCCGCACGCTGGACTGGCTGGCCGGTTCCAGGCTGCACGTGGTCGAGCTGCTGATCACCCGCGTCGCGGTGCTGGGCGTGCTGTTCGCGCTGGGCTTTTCCAAATCGGTGCTGGACGCCTACATCATCATCGTGGGCTTCCAGGCGGTGCTGATCCACTCCAACGTGAAGCTGCCCTGGGGCTGGCTGCGTTACGTGATTGTGACGCCGGACTTCCACCATTGGCACCATTCGTCGGACACCGAGGCGATCGACCGCAACTACGCCGCCCACCTGTCGTTCATCGACTACCTGTTCGGCACCGCGGTGCGCGGCGTGCGCCATCGCCTGCCCGAGAACTACGGCATCCTGGACAACGACATGCCGGGCACCTTCCTGGCGCAGCAGGCCTATCCGTTCGCGCGCAAAAAATAGGGCAGCGGCGCGCCGCTGCCCTATATACGCCGTAGCGCCGCCTTATTTGCTGCCCTTGACGGTGGAATAGGCCGCCATCAGGTTGCGGTAGTCGGGGATGTGGTTCGAGAACAGGCGGCCCAGCCCCTCGATGTCGTTGCGCCAGTCGCGGTGCAGTTCGCAGGCGACGCCGAACCAGCTCATCATCTGCGCGCCGGCCGCTTCCATGCGGCGCCATGCCGCGTCGCGCGTCACTTCGTTGAAGGTGCCCGAGGCGTCGGTCACCACGAACACGTCGAAGCCTTCTTCCAGCGCCGACAGCGCGGGGAAGGCGACGCAGACCTCGGTGACCACGCCGGCGATGATCAGTTGTTTCCTGCCGGTGTCCTTGACGGCCTTGACGAAGTCTTCGTTGTCCCAGGCGTTGATGTTGCCCGGACGGGCGATGTAGGGGGCCTTCGGGAACTGGTCCTTCAATTCCTGCACCAGCGGGCCGTTGGGGCCATCTTCGAAACTGGTGGTCAGGATGGTGGGCAGCTTGAAGTATTCGGCCAGGTCGGCCAGCGCCAGGACGTTGTTCTTGAACTGGTCGGGCTGGAAGTCCCGGACCAGCGACAGCAGGCCCACCTGGTGGTCCACCAGCAGCACGGCGGCCTGGGACTTGTCGAGTTTCACATAGGGTTTGGTCATGGCATGCTCCTAGGGGAAGTGGAAGGCGGAGTTAACTATCCTAGGGGCAACGCGGGCTGTCCGGAAGGCGTGAATTTGAGTTTCTGCGTTTCACTCATCGGACGATATGCGTCCGGATGACTTCGCGGCGGGCCCGTCGCGCAGTTGCCTCGCGCTGTGTTCCCGCCTGACCACTTCCTGGTATTCGGCGCTCATGAAATCCAGCAGGTCCCGCACGCCGGGCAGCAGGCCGCGGCGCGATGGGAAGATGGCGTGGACGCTGCCCGGTTCCGGTTGCCAGGGCGCGCCCACGTCCACCAGCGTGCCGGCTTCGATCTCTTCGCAGATCATCAATAGCGGCAGGGACACGATGCCCACGCCGCGCAGCGCCGCCCGCTTCAGGGCCAGCATGTCGTCGGTCACCAGGCGCGGGCTGAACGGCACGACCAGGCGCGCGCCGTCGGGGCCGTCCAGATGCCAGTGCGATTCGCGCTGCTCGGTGCCCAGCGCCAGCGTGGGGTATTGGTTCAGGCTATGAGGGTCGGCCGGCAGATTGATGCGGCGGGCCAGCTCGGGGCTGGCCACCAGGCTCTGGCAGCTCATGCCCAGCGGCTTCATGACCAGGTCGCTGCTTTCGATGGGGCCGAAGCGCACTCGCACGGCGATGTCGAAGCCTTCGCGCAGCACGTCCACGGGGCGGCTGAAGCTCTTCAGGTACACATGGACCTTGGGGCACTGCACCATGAAGCGGGCGACCAGATCGCCGAGGAAGTAGTAGATCAGCGCGGGCGGCGCCGCCATGCGGATGGTGCCCTGCGGCTCGGCGCGGGTGCGGTCGATGACCTCCTGGGCGGCCTCGGCGCCCGCCAGCATGGACAGGCATTGCTCGAAGTATTCCTGACCCAGGTCCGTGACGGCGAAGCTGCGCGTGGAACGCTGTATGAGACGCACCCCCAGTCGGTCTTCCAGCAGGGCGATGCGGCGGCTGAGGCGGGACTTGGGGATGTTCAGCGCGCGGCCGGCCGGGGCGAACCCGCCGTTCTTGACGACCTGCACGAAATAGAAAAGGTCATTCAGATCATGCATGCAGGCTCCCGATCGTTCTGAGAATAGGACGTCGGGTCGAGCATATAACGGCGGCGGGCGTGACGCATAGGCGCCCCGGTTCCGCGATGCGGGATGCGCCGGGGCTAGGTGCTGGCGCGCACGTTGAGCGTCAGCGGAAAGACTTCCTGGCGCGAGGCCGGCATCTGGCCGTTCAGGCGCTGCAGCAGCAATTCGCCGGCGCGCACGCCGAGCCGGCGGCTGTCCACGCCGATGGTGGTGAGGCCGGGCTCGATCTCGCCGGCGATGTCGGTGTCGCCGAAGCCGAGAATGGCGATCTCGCCCGGAATGGCGAGGCCGCGGTCGCGCGCTTCGAACAGCGCGCCCACCGCCAGCAGGTCGTTGGCGCAGAACACGGCGTCGAACGGCTGGCCCTGCGCGGCCAGGCGCGCGAACGCGGCCCGCCCGTCGGCGATGGTCTGGGCATGGTCCACGGCCAGCTCGGCCACGACTTCCAGGCCGCACTCGGCGGCCGCGGCGCGAAAGCCCTGGCGGCGCAGTTCGCCGCGACCGCCCTGGCGCGCGACGAAGGCGACCCGGCGGTGGCCGCGTTCGGCCAGGTGGCGCGCCGCCATTACGCCGCCGTCGTAGTTGGAGAAGCCCACCAGCATGTCTATGGGATCGCGCGGATAGGCCCAGGTTTCCATGATGGGAATGCCCAGCTCGTGCAGCGACTGGCGGTTTTCTTCCAGCTCGATCACGCCGGTGAACAGCACCGCGGCCGGGCGCAGGGCACGCAGCGACGCGATCATGCTGGTTTCCTTGGCGTAGGAGTACGAGGTCTGCCCCACCATGAGCTGGTAGCCCTGGGGTTCGAGCACTTCGGCGCAGCCCTGCACCGCCAGCGCGAACTGCTGGCTCAGGATGTTGGAGACGAAGGCGGCCACCACGCTGGACTGGCCGGAGCGCAGGGCGCGGGCGTGCGGGTTGGACGCATAGCCGGTCTGCGCGACAACTTCCAGGATACGCTCGCGCTTTTCCTTGGCGACCTTGTCCGGCTGGCGCAGCGCGCGCGATACGGTGATGGGCGAGACGCCGGCCAGCCTGGCCACCTCTTCGATCCGCGGCGGTCTGGCGGGCAGGGCCGGGCGCGCCGGCGCGGCGCGGCCGTGGGGCTGCACGCGCAGCACGTCGTCGTAGGTGGGAGCGGAGAGGGACGCGGGCCGTTGGGTCATGCGGTGTCTATGGCGGGTTCCTGAATCAGGCGGCATCCGTCAGGATATCAGCCCGGGCGATCGGACGCGCGACCTGGATCAGGCTGTCGCCCGACTCGCAGTCGGTATGCAGCCGCCTGGAGATGACGATGCCCGAGGCCCGGAAGCGCAGCACCTGCTCGTCGGCGTCGAGCCGGTTGAAGTCGTGGTAGTAGCCGGCGACGTCGCCGGCGCGCACATGGGCGCCGATGTCCACGGCCGGTTCGAACCAGCCCCGGCGGGTGGCGAAAATATTCTGCTCGTGGCTGTCGAGCTCCAGCAGCTGCATGCCGGGGGCGGCGGGCGCGTGGGGGCCGAGCACCGGCGCGTCGGTCACGCCCAGCTTCTGCAGCAGGTTGTCGATGGCGCGCTGGGTGGCGGCCAGGCTGGCCGGCGTCAGCGTGCCGCCGCCGCCGAATTCGCCGCTGATGCCGATGGCTCCGGCGCGCGCCGCTGCGGCCATCGAAGTCGGGGCCTCGCGGCCGTTGGCCGCCACGAAGGCATGGGCCATGCCCAGCGAGCCCATCAGGTCCAGCGCCCGGGCCATGCGCCCGGGGTCGTCCTGGCGTTCGATCAGGGCGGTGGGCAGGTGGGCCATCGAGGTGCCGCCGGAATGGATGTCGAACACCACGTCATGGCGCGGAAAGAGTTCGTGCTCCAGGAAGTGCGCCAGCCGTTCGGTCGGGGTGCCGCCCGGCGCGCCGGGAAAGGCGCGGTTGAGGTTGCCGTCGTCCAGCGGCGAGCGTCTGCGCGCAGCCATCACCGCGGGCAGGTTGGCCAGCGGCAGGATGGTGACCTCGCCGCGGATCTGCTGCGGCGACAGGCGGCGTATCAGCCGGCCGAGCGCGACTTCGCCCTCGTATTCGTCGCCGTGGTTGCCGGCCATGAGCAGCACCCGCGG
Organism: Achromobacter sp. SX5; assembly: GCF_056711425.1. NCBI lineage: Bacteria > Pseudomonadati > Pseudomonadota > Betaproteobacteria > Burkholderiales > Alcaligenaceae > Achromobacter > Achromobacter sp. SX5. Next base: position 1,449,661 of record NZ_CM160041.1, read on the forward strand.
ACCGCTGCCGTTGCGGATGCGGCAGACGGGCGTCTTGATCTGGTAGTAGGGCGAGCGGTCCACCGAATAGGGGGTGCCCAGGAAGCTGAGCGCCTTGCCGTCGGCGTCGAAATCGATCTCGTGAAACAGGCCGGTATGCATGGAGGGAGCTGCGGCGCCGCCAGCGGCGGCGCGAAGTGGAGTGGAGTGTCGAGTGGGGGCGCGGCGTGTCAGTGCAGCGCGGCGACGGCCGTCATTTCGACCCGCAGGTCGGGATCTGCCAGCCGCGCTTCGACGCAGGCGCGGGCGGGCGGATTGGCCGGATCGATCCAGGCGTCGTAGACGCGGTTCATGGCGTCGAAGTCGCCGATGGCCGGCAGGAACACGTCCACCGCCAGCAGGCGCGATTTGTCGCTGCCGGCCTCGGCCAGCAGGGCCTCGATCTTGGCCAGCACTTCGCGGGTCTGGGATTCCAGCGAACCCTGGCGGTTGTCGGCCACCTGGCCGGCGATGAACACGAAGCCGTTGTACGACACGGCCTGGCTCATGCGCGAGCCGGATTTGTAGCGTTTGATCATGCGTATCCTCGGTAGTCGGGCGCGCCCGGATTACATCTGCGGCAGGGTCTGGGCTTCCTTGAACCACTTTTCCTGAAGCGTCGCGAGCTTGCCGTTCATGCGGTTGGAGAAGAGAAAGGTGTTGATCCAGTTCAGCAGGTTCTGCTGCCCCTGCTGGACCGCGGCATGCGCCGGCGATTGGCGGATCAGGAACTTGAGCTGGGGCGCCTTGGCCGGATTGTCCTCGGCCACCTTGAGCGCGATGGCGCTGTTCTCGGCGAACGACTCGGCCTGGCCGGCCAGGTAGGCGGCCACCGCCGAAGGCGTGTCCTCGAAGCGCACCAGCCTGGCCTCGGGGGCGTTGTCGGTCAGCCAGATGTCCAGCGTGGAGCCCTTGGCGACGGCGATGCTGCGGCCCTTGAGGTCGGCCGCCGTCTTGGCCTGCGGCAGGCCTTCGCCGCCGTAGACGCCCAGGTTCACGGCCGCGTAGGGCTGCGAGAACATCACCTGCTGGGCGCGTTCGGGCGTGGCGCCCGCCGCGGCGATGAGCACGTCGACCTTGCCGGCGAGCAGGCTGGGGATGCGGCTGGCGCCGGTGAGCTGCACCAGTTCGAGCTTGACGCCCAGGTCGGCGGCCATGAGCTTGGCCATGTCGATGTCCAGGCCGTCGGCCTCGCCCTTGGCGTTCTTGAAGCCCCAGGGGGCGGCGTCCATCAGGACGCCGACGCGCAGCTTGCCCGCGTCCAGCACGTCCTGCAGTTTGTCGGCGGCCGCGGCGGGCGCGGCCAGGGAGAGGCAGACGGCCGCGGCGGCGGCCAGCTTGGCGAAGAGTTTCATGGGATGACTCCGGTGGTGTATGCCTTAATGGGCGGTCGGCGCGGCCGTGCCGATGAACTGACGCAGCTCGGGGGTCTGGGGATCGGCGAAGAGCCGGGCGGGCGGGCCCTGTTCCCACACGCGGCCCTGGTGCATGAACACGACCTTGGACGCGACGTTGCGGGCGAAGGCCATTTCGTGGGTCACCAGCACCATGGTCATGCCCTGGCGCGCCATGTCTTCCATGACCTTCAGCACCTCGCCCACGAGTTCGGGATCGAGCGCCGAGGTGACCTCGTCGAACAGCATCAGCTGCGGCGCCATCGCCAGGCAGCGGGCGATCGCCACGCGCTGCTGCTGGCCGCCCGACAGCAGGGCGGGATAGGCGTCGATCTTTTCGGCCAGGCCGACGCGGCGCAGCACGTCCAGCGCCAGTGCGCGGCCCTCGGACTTGGCGATCTTGCCGTTGAGCGTGGGCGCCAGCGTGATGTTGCGCTCCACGTTCAGGTGGGGAAACAGGTTGAACTGCTGGAACACGATGCCAACGCGCTGGCGGAACTGGCGCAGGCCGGGCATGGCGGCGTGCACGCGTTCGCCGCCGATGCGGATGTCGCCGTCGTCGACGGTCTCCAGCGCGTTCAGGCAGCGCAGCAGGGTGGACTTGCCCGAGCCGGAGCGGCCGATGATGGTGACGATCTCGCCTTCGTCGACTTCTAGCGAGACGCCGTTGAGCACCGCGTTGGCGCCGAAACGTTTGTGGACATTGGAGACTTCAACGAGCGCCATGGATGCGGCCCTCCAGGTTACGCGCCCACATCGTCAGGGGCAGGCACGCCGCGAAGTACAGCAACGCGACGCAGGAATACACCAGCAGGGGCTGGAAGGTGGCGGCGCTGGCGATCTGCCCGGCGCGGGCCAGTTCCACGAAGCCCACCACCGAGGCCAGCGAGGTGCCCTTGATGAGCTGCACCAGAAAGCCCACGGTGGGCGGCAGCGACAGGCGCAGCGCCTGCGGCGCGATCACGTGGCGGAACTGATGCCATTTGGACAGGCCCAGGCAGGCGGCGGCTTCCCATTGTTCGTGCTTGACCGCCTGGATGCCGCCATACCAGATCTGGCCCAGGAAGGCGGCCGTGTAGATGATGAAGGCCACGCTGACGGCGGTCAGCGCCGGCACCTCGACGCCCAGGAATACCGGCATGCCGAAGTAGAAGAACATCAGCAGGCCCAGCAGCGGCACGCCCTGCACCAGTTGCTGCAGGACGGCGGCCAGCCAGCGCAGCGGCGCGGCGCGATGGCTGCGCAGCAGCGCCAGCCCCAGGCCCAGCGGCGCGCCGATGGCCAGCGCGATCAGCACCAGCGCCACCGTCCATTGCAGGGCGCTCAGCAGGGAGGCGAAATCGCTCCAGGAAAACGTACGCATGCTCAAGGCTCCTAGCGGCGCACGGGCCAGGTGAAGGCCAGGCTGCCGGCCAGGGCCAGCACGGCCTTGGTGATCAGCACCAGCGTGAAGTAAATGCCGCAGATCACCGCATAGACCTCGAAGCTGCGATAGGTGCGGCTTTCGATGAAGCTGCCGGCGTGGAACAGGTCTTCGGCGGAAACCTGCGAGGCCAGCGAGGTGCCCAGCAGCAGGATGACCAGTTGCGTGCCCAGCGCCGGATAGACGTTGCGCAGCGCCGGCGCCAGCACGATGTGGCGGTAGACCTGCCAGCTCGTCAGGCCCAGGCAGTGGCCGGCCTCGACCTGGCTGCGCGGAATCGAGTCCAGCCCGGCGCGCAGGATCTCGATGGCGTAGGCGCCGAAATACAGGCTCAGCGCCACCGCCGCGGCCACGAAGGGCGGCATGCGCAGGCCCAGGCCGGGCAGCACGAAGAACACCACGAAAAGCTGGATCAGCGAGGGCGTGTTGCGGAACACCTCGACATAGGCCCGCAGGAACAGCTTGACGGGCCGGGGGCCGTGGCGCGTGAGCAGGGCGCCGGCCAGGCCGATCGCCAGTCCGGCGACGACGGCGATGGCCGTCAGCTCCAGCGTGACCTGCATGCCTTGCCAGAGCTGTTCGCGGTAGCGCCAGATCTGTTGGAAATTCAGTTGCTGCATGGCTTACCCGAAGAACGTGCGGTAGGCGGATTGCACCCGGCCGTCGGCGTCCAGGCCGAAGAAGACGCGCCAGCGGTCCAGACAGGTGCAGGGGTGCGAGATGCCGAACTCGATCACGTCGCCTGGCGCCAGCGCGCTGTCGGGCGCGACGGCCAGGAAGGCGTGCTGGTCGTTGAGCCGGGTGACGCGACCGGCGGGGTCCCAGCCGGCCAGGGGCGCGCCGTCGCGGTAGGCCGCCAGCGGCACGGGCAGGTCCTGGTCGTAGGACACGTCGCGCATGCCGAAGCCGCAGATCGCCAGCCCCGGTTCGGGACGCGACAGGACCTCGCCCCACAGGCGCAGGGCCGGCCGGAAGTCGGCGGCGGCCTGGCGGGCCTGGCCGTCGACCTGGAAGCCGGCGCGCGCGTCCATGGCCTTGAGCGCGCGTTCGTAGGCGCCGTGGTCGTGGAAGAAAATGGCGCCGCTGCGCAGCACCAGCTGGGCGTTGCCGTCCTGCGCCAGCAGCGGGGCGGCGGCCTGCACGACGTGGTCGAAGAAGGCGGAGCCGCCGGCCGTGAACACCAGCGGCGCCTGCGGCGCCAGCGCGCGCACCTGGCTGAAGGCGCGCGCGGCGCGCTGCATCAGCGCGGCGATGTTCTGCGCCGTGGCGGCCGGGTCCGAGGTGGCGACGGCGCCTTCATAGGTGGCCACGCCGGCCAGGGCGAGCTTGTCGCCGTGGGTCGCGACGGCGTCGAGGATGGCGGCGACGGCCGCATCGTCGCGCGCGCCGGCGCGCCCGCCGCCGATCTCCACCAGCACCTCCACCGCGCGCCCGGCCTGTGCGGCGGCGGCGGCCAGCGCCGCGACCGTGGCGGCCGAATCCGCGAACATCAGCATGCGCGCATCCGGATAGGCCACCAGCAGCTTGCCCAGGCGGGCGCCGCTGGCGGCGCCGCCGATCTCGTTGCCCAGCATCAGGCGGCGCACGCCGGCGCGCAGCAGCACGGCGGCCTGCTGCAGGTTGGCGACGGTGGCGCCCCAGGCGCCGGCGTCCAGCAGGCGCTGCACGATCTGCGGCGACATCGGCGTCTTGGCGTGCGGCGCCAGCGCCGCGCCGTGGCTGCGGGCATAGCCGAAAATCCGTTCGACGTTGTGGTCGAAGGCGGCCTCGTCCATGGTCAGGACCGGCAGGGCCATGTTGCCGGTCCTGGGCTGCCAGCCGCGCGAGGCCACGGCGCGCAGCGCGACGGCCGGCTCGCCGGGCGGTACGCCGCGGTAGGTGTCGTCCAGTGGGGTGTCGAGCAGGGTGTCCAGGAAGGGATTCATGCGGTCGCCGAGTGTCGGAAAACAAAGAAAAAAAGAGGACGAATGACAACGTTGTCATTCGCCAGGCGGCAGTCTAATGGTAACGTTGTCAAATCAAGAATTAGGGCTATCCCTAGCCCGGTGCGGCGCGCTCAGGCGCCGGCGGAAGCGGCTTCGTCCTTCCAGCGCTGCTTGTCGCGCAGGGGTGGCGTGCCGAACAGGCGGCTGTATTCCCGGCTGAATTGGGACGAACTCTCGTAGCCCACGGCGTGCGCCGCCAGCGCCACCCCGGCGTCGTCGGTCAGCATGAGCCGGCGCGCCTCCTGCAGGCGCAGCTGCTTCTGGTATTGCAGCGGGCTCATGGCGGTGGCCTGCTTGAAATGATGGTGCAGCGACGACACGCTCATGTGCACGTCGCGCGCGATTTCTTCCACTCGCAGCGGCTGCGCGAAGTTGTCGCGCAGGATGCGGATGGCCTTGGCCACGCGGTTGAGCTGGCTGTCCTGCAGCACCGACTGGCGCAGCACCACGCCCTGGCCGTTCATCAGCAGGCGGTACAGCAGCTCGCGCTTGACCATGGGCGCCAGGATGGGAATGTCGCGCGGCGTGTCCAGGAGGCGCAGCAGCCGCAGCACCGCGTCGAGCAGCGAACCGCCCAGCGGGTTCACGCTGAGCGCGCGCGCCGCCTCGGCCGGCGCCAGCGCGGGCAGGTTCTCGTCGCTGATCAGCTCGGTGATTTCCTCGGGGTTCAGGTCCAGGCGCAGCCCCAGATAGGGCAGGGCCGGGCTGGCCACCGACACCTTGGCCACCACCGGCAGGTCGACCGAGGAAATCAGGTAATGGAAGGGGTCGTACTCGTAGCTCTCGTCGCCGATCAGCAGCCGCTTGGAGCCCTGGGCGATCACGGCCAGCGCGGCGCGCTGCAAGCCGGGCTTGGCGCCGGTGGGCTGCGACAGGCGGTGCAGGTACAGGCCCTCGATGGGCGTGTCCAGCGAGCCTTCCAGGTCGCCGGTCATGCGGTCCAGCGTGCAGAGCAGCTCGCGGCGGGCGGGCTCGTATTCGACGGCGGGCGGGAGGCCGGCGCGATCGGCGGCCAGGGCGGTGGTCAGCGGCATGGGGGAGGCTCCGGAAGCGCGCCGGGCGGCGGCGGAGGCAGAGAATCGGGTCATGCCAGTGTAGGCCCAAGCTGGCCGTTGCGGTAATGGCTGCCGCGCGCGATGGAGAAATGGGCAAAAAAACCGGAGGAATGGATACGCCGGCCCGGCCCGCGGACCCATGCCGGAGAATCAGGCAAAAAGCGGACAGTATCGAGCAGCGCCGGCGCGCGCCGTCGGACGCATACTGTCCGGGTCGCGGCGGGCAAGCCGTCCGCCCTGTCCTGAAAGGAGCGCACCATGCGGTACAAGAAATTCGGCAGCACCGGCCTGTTCGTCTCGGAGCTGTGCCTGGGAACCATGACCTTCGGCGGCGAGGGCGAACTGTGGAGCAAGATCGGCCGCCTGCAGCAGGAAGACGCCAACCGGCTGGTCGGCCGGGCCCTGGAGGCCGGCGTCAATTTCATCGACACGGCCGACGTCTATTCCGAGGGCCGCTCCGAAATCATCACCGGCCAGGCGCTGCGCGACCTGAAGGTGGCGCGCGACGACGTGGTCATCGCCACCAAGGTCTTCGGCCAGACCGGGGCCGGCGTCAACGCCCGCGGCAATTCGCGCGCGCACATCATGGACGGCGTCAAGAAAAGCCTGGCGCGCCTGCAGCTCGACCACATCGACCTCTACCAGATCCACGGCTTCGATCCGGCCACGCCGGTGGAGGAAACCGTCAGGGCGCTGGACAATCTGGTGCAGCAGGGCCACGTGCGCTACGTGGGCGTATCCAACTGGGCGGCCTGGCAGATCATGAAGGCGCTGGGCATCGCCGAGCGCCTGGGGCTGGCGCGCTTCGAGTCGCTGCAGGCGTACTACACGATCGCGGGCCGCGACCTGGAGCGCGAGATCGCGCCCATGCTGCAAAGCGAGGGCGTGGGGCTGATGGTGTGGAGCCCGCTGGCCGGCGGCCTGCTCAGCGGCAAGGTCGGCCGCGACGGCCAGGCCGAGGCCGGCAGCCGCCGCGCCGTGTTCGATTTCCCGCCGGTGGACCGAGAGCGGGCCTACGACTGCATCGACGTGCTGCGGCGCATCGCCGAGGCGCGCGGCGTGTCCGTGGCGCAGGTGGCCCTGGCCTGGCTGCTGCACCAGCGCGTGGTCACCAGCGTCATCATCGGCGCCAGGCGCCTGGACCAGCTCGACGACAACCTCGCCGCCTGCGGCATCCGGCTCGACGAGGAAGAACTGGCCGCGCTGGACCAGGTCAGCGCGCTGCCGTCCGAGTATCCCGGCTGGATGCACGTGCGCCAGGGCGAGTACCGGCGCCAGCAGCTCATCGATTCGGCCGCGCCGAACTACAATGCTCCACACCCATAAGCGCGGGCCGCAGGCGCGGGACGCAGGCGCCCGGTGTGCCGGTCCCGGCCGGGTCCGCGCCGACTCACAGGAGGAGCAGACTCGGTATGGAAGCGGAATTCTGGCTGCAGCGGTGGCGCGAAGGGCGCACGCACTTTCATCAATCGCGGGTCACGCCGCTTTTGCAGAAATACTGGCCGGCCCTGGGCGTGCCCAAACAGGGCCGGGTGCTGGTGCCGCTTTGCGGCAAGTCGCTGGACATGATCTGGCTGGCGGCGCAGGGCAATCCGGTGCTGGGCGTGGAGCTGTCGCAACTGGCGGTCGAGCAGTTCTTCGATGAGAACGAACTCAAGCCGCTCACGCACCAGTCCATCTACGGCAAGCATTACGTCGCCGGCAACATCGAAATCATCTGCGGCGACATCTTCAAGCTGGACGCGCAGATCCTGTCGCATTGCGTCGGCGCCTACGACCGCGCGGCGCTGGTGGCGCTGCCCGAGACCATGCGGGCCGATTACGTGCGCCACGTGTACGGCCAGCTGTCGCCCGCCTACCAGGGCCTGCTCATCACGCTGGACTATCCGCAGGACGAGATGGCCGGGCCGCCGTTCTCGGTGGTCGACAGCGAGGTGCAGGCGCTGTTCGAGACCGTGTCGCCGGCCCGGATCATCGACCGCCGCGACATCCTGGATAAGGACCCCAAGTTCCAGGCGGCGGGCGTGAGCCGGCTCGACACGGTGGTGTACCACCTGGGCGCGCAGGGCTGAGCGGCCTCAGGTCATCAGCCATCCGCCGGCCACGTCCAGCACCTGGCCGGTGACGAAGCGCGCCTGGTCCGAGGCGAAGAACAGGCAGGCGTCGGCCACTTCCTGCGGCGTGCCCAGGCGGCGCAGCGCCGTGGCCTGCGCCACGGCGTCGTTGATTTCCCTGGGCACGGTGCGCAGCAAGGGGGTGTCGATGCGGCCGGGCGCCAGGGCGTTGACCGTGACCTGGTGCTCGCCCAGTTCGGCGGCCCAATGCCGGGTCAGTCCGATCAGCGCGGCCTTGGTCGCCGCATAGTGGGCGGCCACGATGTCGCAGTACGCCTTGCCGGCCACCGACGACATGTTGATGACGCGCCCGCGCCGCTGCCCGACCATGTGCGGCGCGGCCAGCCGGGTCATGTAGAACACGCTGTTCAAGTTCACCGCCACCACCGCTTCCCATTCCTGCGGCGGCATTTCCCAGACCTTGAGCGCGCGCCCGTCGGTCTTGGGCGAGATCCCGACGTTGTTGACCAGGATGTCCGCCGCGCCCAGCTCGCGCGCGAGACGGTCGTAGGCGGCCTGGCAGTCTTCGTAGCGCGCCACGTCCGCATGCACGAAACAGACTTCGTGGCCGCGCTGGCGCAGCGCTTTTTCGTAGGCCTGGCCGGCCTGCGAATTGAAGTCGATCAGGCCCACGCGAGCGCCTTCGGCCAGGAAGCCTTCGACGATGGCCGAGCCGATGCCGCCCACGGCGCCGGTCACGATGGCGGTCTGGTTGCTGAAGCGCGCGCCGGGATCGCGGCGCGGCCGGCTTGCTTGCGGCTTTCCATAAGGCATGGCGTTTCCTGGAGTCAGTGGCCGAGATAGGCTTTTTTCACGTGCGGGTCGCCGAGCAGTTCGGCGCCGGTGCCCGAGCGCACGATGACGCCGTTTTCCAGCACGTAGCCGCGGTCGGCCAGCCGCAGCGTGCGGAACACGTTCTGTTCCACCAGCAGCACGGTCATGCCGTGCGCGGTCACGTCGCGGATGATGTCGAACATCTGCTGCACCAGCAGCGGCGACAGGCCCAGCGAAGGCTCGTCGAACACCAGCAGCTTGGGATCGGCCATCATGCCGCGCGCGATCGCCACCATCTGCTGCTCGCCGCCGGACAGGGAGCCGGCGTACTGGCCCAGGCGTTCCTTGACGCGCGGGAAGATGGCCAGCACTTCGTCCAGCTTGCGCTGCACGATGGGGCGGGCTGCGCGCTTGTACGAGCCCATCAGCAGGTTGTCGCGCACGGTGAAGTGCGGAAACAGCTGGCGGCCCTCGGGCACCATGGTGATGCCGGCGTCGACGATGTCGTAGGGCTTGTGGTTGGTGAGGTCGCGGCCCTCGAATTCGACCCGGCCTTCCTGGGCCGCGATCACGCCGCACAGGGTCTTGAGCGTGGTGGTCTTGCCGGCGCCGTTGGCGCCGATCAGGGTCACGATCTCGCCGGCGCGGACTTCGAAATTCAGGCCGTTGAGCACCTGGCTCTTGCCGTAGCCGGCGGACAGGTTCGAGACCTTAAGCATCCTGATACTCCTTGCCCAGATAGGCTTCGATGACTGCGGGATTCTCGACCACGTCCTGCGGCGCGCCGCTGACCAGCACCGCGCCTTCGTTGAGCACCACGATGCGGTCGGACAGCGCCATGGTGGCCTGCATCATGTGTTCGATCAGCAGCACCGACACGCCCGAATCGCGGATGCGCCGGATCATCCGGATCGACTTCTCGATGTCGGTGGGGTTCAGGCCCGCCATCACTTCGTCCAGCAGCAGGATGCGCGGGTTGATCGCCAGCGCGCGGGCGATCTCCAGGCGCTTCATGCCGCCCACGGTCAGGCTGCGGGCCTCGGCGCCCAGGTACTTGACCAGGTCGGTCTGCTCGGCGATTTTCAGCGCGATCTGCTCGGCCTCGTCGCGGTCGGCGGTGCGGATGAAGGCGCCCAGCATGATGTTCTCCAGCACGGTCAGGCCGGTGAACGGCTTGGCGATCTGGAAGGTGCGGCCCAGGCCCTGGTGCGCGAACTCGTCGGGCGTCTTGCAGGAGACCCAGTTGCCGTGGGCGTCCAGCATCGAGACGCTGCCCTTGTCCGGCGCCAGAAAGCCCGACAGCAGGTTGAACACCGTGGTCTTGCCCGCGCCGTTGGGTCCGATCATGCCCAGGATCTCGTTCCGGTTCAGCGTCAGCGACACGTCGTTGGTGGCGCGCAGGCCGCCGAAGCTCTTGAACAGATTCTCGGCCTTGAGCACCGGCTGCTCGGTGCGCACGGCGTCGTGCAGGCGCAGTTCGTCGGCCAGCTTGCGCCCGGCCCGCGGCGTGCCCAGGTAGGGCAGGCGCGACAGCCAGCGCTCGACCGTGGGGCCGAAGGCGCCGGCCAGGCCGTGCGGGATGGTCAGCACCACGGCCACCAGGATCAGGCCGTAGATCAGCCCGTGCATGCCGTTGCCCACGCTGCTGAGCCAGCCGCGCGCCAGTTCGGCGATGGGCAGCACCAGGAAGGTGCCGGCGATCGGTCCAATCACCGTGCCCAGCCCGCCGATCAGGGCGAACATGGCGATCTGGATGGACAGCTCCAGCGAGAACGCCGAACTGGGATCGACGAAGGTCAGGTAGGTGATGTGGAAGGTGCCGATGATGCTGGTCAGCATGGCCGAGATCACGGCCGCCAGGATCTTCATGCGCACCGCGTGGATGCCGACGGCCAGCGCCGCGTCCTCGCGTTCGCGGATGGCGATCAGGTAGTGGCCGACGCGCGATTTGCGGACGTACCAGGACACCCACAGCACCAGCAGGAACAGGCCGAACGCGATGATCACGTAGTTGATCTTTTCGCGGAAAACGATCCACTTCCAGCCTATGTTCAGCGGCAGGCTGATGCCGCTGGAGCCGCCGGTCCAGCTTTCTTCGTGGATCACCAGCAGGCGAACCACTTCGAGGATGGCGATGGTGGCGAGCGCGAAGAACGGGCCGCGCAGCCGCAGGGTGGGGTAGCTGATCAGCACGGCGACGCCCGCCGAGATGAGGGCGCCGGCCAGCATGCCGATCCAGGGCGAAATGCCCCAGTTCTGCGTCAGCAGCGTGGCGGTGTAGCCGCCGATGCCGTAGAACACCGCGTGGCCCAGCGAGAGCTGGCCGGCGTAGCCGCCGACGATGTTCCAGGCCACCGACAGCGCCGAGAACACGAACAGCAGCACGAAAAGATTGGTCCACAGCGGCGTGGCCAGGACGACGGGCGCAATGAACATCGCGGCCAGCAGGATGAGGCTGACGTAGGCTTTGGGATGCCGGATATCGGGAAACACGTTTTTCGCTCCTGGTTTTGCGGGTCACTCGGTACCGACGCCGAACAGTCCGTTCGGGCGCAGCACCAGGATCAAGAGGAAGATCCCGAAGTACACGACCTCTTTCAGGTCGGGGGCGATATAGAAGCCGGCCAGCGTGTCCACGATGCCGATGATCATGGACCCCGCCACCGCGCCGTACAGGCTGCCCAGTCCGCCCAGCACGACGATCACGAACGCCGTCAGCACGAAATACGTGCCCACGGTGGGGAAGACCGGATACTGCGGCGCCAGCAGGCCCGCGGCGATGCCGACGAAGGCCGTGCCCAGGCCGAAGGCGATGGCGTAGACGGTGTTGACGTTCACGCCCATCAGCGTGGCGGCGTAGCGGTGCTGCGCCACGGCCCGCAGCGCGCGGCCCAGGTAGGTGCGGTGCATGAAGACATGCAGCAGCACGGCCAGGCCCAGCCCGATCACGAAGGTGACGAGCTGCCCGGTCACCATGGAATACGCGCCCACGCCGATGGCGTCGGTGCCCAGTTCGACCGGCGCGCGGTAGACGTTGGCGCCGAATATCACCAGCGCGAGATTCAGCAGGATGGTGGACACGCCCACCATGGCGAAGATCTGGATGTGCTGGTCGGCGTTGAGCAGCGGCTGAATGATGGCTTTCTGCGTCAGCGCGCCCAGCGCGAACAGGACGATGGCGACCGGCACCAGGCCGGCGTAGGGATGCACGCCGAGTTGCGCGGCGATCAGGTAGACCATGTACATGCCCACCATCAGGAACTCGCCGTGCGCGAAGTTGATGACGCGCACCACGCCGAAGATCAGCGTCAGCCCCAGGCTGATGATGGTGTAGGCGCCGCCCAGCAACAGGCCGTTGATGACCAGTTGAACGAAAAGATCCATATGACAACCTCAGAGAGCGGGCAGCGGACCCGGCCCGGCCGGGGAGCGGTCCGGGCCGGGGCGCGCGGGCCCCGGGGGATACGTCAGGTGCGCGGGGCGCCCGGGCTTACTTCTTGAAGATCGGCTTGCCGAGCGCGAGGCTGTCGGGCGCGATGGTGACGAGCTTGCCGTCCTGCCACTGCATCACGTAGAACGTGGATGCGTTGTTCTGGCCGTCTTCGCCGAAATCGAAGGCCCAGCCGTTGGCCGTCTGGCCGGCCGGCTTCTTGTAGGCCAGGACCGCGGCCCGGATCTTGTCCTTGTCGGTGGACTTGGCGTTGCCGATGGCTTCGAAGAAGGCTTTGGCGCCGACGTAGTTGGTCAGGCTGTGGCCCGATTGCGGGTCGCTCTTGTAGGCGCTGCGGTAGGCCTGCAGGAACTTGTCCAGCCCCGGCGCGCCGGCCGGATCGATGGACGCCTGCGGGAAGTCCAGGTCGAACACGCCGTTCATGTCGGCGCCCACGGCCTTGGCCGTGTCGGTCAGGGAATAGCCGCCGCCCGCGCCGATCACGACCTTGGGCTTGAACCCGGCCGCCCGCGCCTGGCTGAAGAACAGGATGGCGTCGTTCTGGTAGGCCGTGTGCAGCACCACGTCGACCTTGGCGCCCTTCAGGCGCAGGATCAGCGACGACAGGTCGACGGTCTTGGCGGAGTAGGGCAGAACCTCGGCCACCGTGTAGCCCAGTTCCTGCGCGCGCTTTTTCTCGGTCGCCGCCACGTCGGTGCCGTAGGGGCCGTCTTCGTGGATGATGCCGATCTTGACCTGCTTGGGATCGAGGCCCATGCCGGGCGCGACGATCTCGTGCAGCGCGTTGATCACCGCAACGCCGTACAGCGCCGTGTTGGGGTTGCTGCGGAACAGGTATTGGTAGTTGCGCGTGGTGATTTTGTGGGCGGTGGCGCCCAGTTCGAAATACGGCACGCCGGCCAGTTCCGCGACCGGCGAGGCCGCGTACGAGATGCCGGAGGCATAGCTGCCGAACACCCCGACGACATTGGAAGAGATCAGGCGCTTGGTTTCCGACACCGCCTGGGTCGGATCGACCGCGTCGGCCTTGATGATTTCGATCTTCTCGCCGTTGACGCCGCCGGCCGCATTGATTTCCGCGACCGCCAGTTCCAGGCCGCGATAGCTTTCCTGGCCCAGCAGGGCGAGCGCGCCGCTGAACGGAAACAAGGCCCCCACCTTCATGTCCGCCATCGCGGTTCCCGTCGCCAATGCGCCGCATACCCCCAGCGCCAAAACAGTCTTCTTGAACTTGATCACGCTACGCTCCTTTGTCGGTATGGGATGCGGGATTTTTCTGTTCCCGTCTTTTTTTGAATATATGATATATCCGTCGTCGGGGTGACGTTTCCCGCTTTGGATTCTAGTGGGGGCCTGAACCCGACGAATCGGGGAATTCCCTAAAGCATTGTAAATACACGCTTAGTTGACGATTAATGCGGCTATATGCCGTATTTTCGGCCTGCGGCAACGGAATGGACACACGCCATTTCAGATGCCTGAAAAATCAGGTGGATCTGAATTTGTTCATATATCGTATATCCTAAAAAGGCCCGCTCACAGGGCCAGGGAGACAGGGATATGTTTGATGAAGTGACTTTCGCCGGCAAACGGGTGCTGATCACCGCCGGCGCCGACGGGCTGGGGCTGGAGATGGCGCGGGTGTTCCGCGGCGCGGGCGCCGAGGTATTCGTGTGTGACGTGAACGAAGCCCGCCTGGCGGCGCTGCCGGCCGAACTTCCCGGCGTGCACACCGCCCTGGCCGACGTCGCCGACGAAGCCAGCGTGGCGGCCTTGTTCGCCGCGGTCCGCCGGCAGCTCGGCGGGCTCGACATCCTGGTCAACAACGCCGGCGTGGCCGGCCCCACCGGCTATGTGGAAACCCTGTCGAAGGCCGACTGGGACCGCACGCTGGCCGTCAACATCACCGGGCAGTTCCTGTGCGCGCGGCAGGCCATCGGTCTGCTCAAGGAGTCGCCCGCGGGCGTGATGATCAATATGTCATCGGCCGCGGGCCATCTGGGCTTTGCCGGCCGTTCGGTGTATTCGGCGTCGAAGTGGGCGGTGATCGGCTTTACCAAGTCGCTCGCCATCGAGCTGGGCGGCTACGGCATCCGCGTCAACGCGATCCTGCCGGGCGCCGTCGAAGGGCCGCGCATACGCGCCGTGATCGCGGCCAAGGCGCAGACGCTGGGCCGTCCGGTCGAGGAAATCGCCGCGCAGTACGAAAGCCAGGCCGCGCTGGGCCGCATGGTCACGGCGCGCGACATCGCCAACATGGTGCTGTTCAACGCCAGCGAGGCCGCCGGCAGCGTGACGGGGCAGGCCATCGTGGTCGACGGCTTCACGCAGAAGCTCTATTGAACCGAAACGCCAGGAATCCAACGGAGAACAGCATGGCCAAGCCCAGACAGAAAGTCATCATCACCTGCGCCGTGACCGGCGCCATCCACACGCCCAGCATGTCGCCGCACTTGCCGGTGACGGCCGACGAGATCGCGCAGGCGGCCATCGGCGCGGCCGAGGCGGGCGCGGCGGTGCTGCACCTGCACGCCCGCGATCCGCAGACCGGCAAGCCCTCGCAGGACCCGGCGCTGTTCAAGCCGTTCCTCGAACGGATCAAGGGCGCGACCGACGCCATCGTCAACATCACCACCGGCGGCAGCCCGCATATGACGGTGGAAGAACGCATGAAGCCGGCCGTGGCCTTCAAGCCGGAGCTGTGCTCGCTGAACATGGGGTCGATGAACTTCGGCCTCTTTCCCATGCTGGGCCGCTTCACTGAATTCAGGCACGACTGGGAACGCGAGCATCTGGAGAACAGCCGCTCGCTGGTGTTTCGCAATACCTACCAGGACATCGAAACCATCCTGAGGCTGGGCGACGCCAACGGCACGCGCTTCGAGTTCGAGTGCTACGACATCAGCCACCTGTACAACCTGGCGCATTTCGTCGACCGCGGCCTGGTGAAGTCGCCGCCCTTCATCCAGTCGGTGTTCGGCATCCTGGGCGGCATCGGGCCGCATCCCGAAGACCTGATGCACATGAAGCGCACCGCCGATCGCCTGTTCGGCGACGAGTACGAGTGGTCCATTCTCGGCGCCGGCCGCGCGCAGATGCCGCTGGCCACCATAGGCGCGGCCATGGGGTCGAACGTGCGCGTGGGGCTGGAGGATTCCCTGTGGATCGGGCCGGGCCGCATGGCCCAGTCCAACCGCGAGCAGGTCGAGCGCATCCGCACCATACTGGAAGCGCTGAACCTGGAGATCGCCACGCCGGAAGAAGCCCGTGCCAAGCTGGGCCTCAAGGGCAAGGACCAGGTCGCGTTCTGAGGCCGCGGCCGCCGCCGGCTCAGGCGTGGCGGCGCAGGGCCGCGGCCAGCGCGCCGGCGTCCAGCGCGCGGTCGAAGTTGGCGGCGTGGCGGGCCTTCAGGGTCAGCTCGGCGGCCAGCGCCAGTTCCGCGTCGCTGGGGTCGGCCGCGCCCAGCTCGCGCAGCGTGGCGGGCAGGCCCACCTGGGCGTACCACTGCCGCAGATCGGCCAGCATGCCGTCGGCGCGCTGTTCCAGGTCCAGCTGCACCAGCAGGCCCAGCGCCACCTGCAGGCCGTGCGGCGCGCCGGCCAGCCCGCCGATGCGGGGCAGCCCGCGCGTGAGCGCATGGGCGATGGACAGGCCGCCGCTTTCGAAACCGAGACCGCTCATGAGGATCATCGCTTCCACCACGCGCTCGAACGCGGGCGTGGGCTGGCCGCTGCCGGCCGCGGCCATGGCGTCGGCGCCGTCGGCCAGCAGCGTGCGCAGGCAGCCGTCGGCCAGGAATTGCGCCGCCAGCGGCGGCGCGCCGTCGTACATGTTCATGCCGCCGTTGCGCCGGCATTGTTCGGCTTCGAACTTCTTCGAGACCGCGTCTCCCAGGCCCGCGCGGAAGAAGTGCGCGGGCGCGGAGGCGATCACGGCGGTGTCGACCAGCACGATGGTGGGGTTGAACAGCATGTGCTCCACCGCCAGGAGCTGGTGATGGCTGTCGTACAGCACGTAGTTCTTGCTGGTGGGCGCGTCGTTGGAGGCCACGGTGGGCACGGTGATGAGATGGCAGTGCAGCGATCGGGCCACCGCCTTGCCGGCGTCCAGCGCCTTGCCGCCGCCCACCGCGATCACCATGCCGGCGCCGCTGGCCGCCGCCTGCGCGCGCAGGCCGGCGACGGCGTCGGGCGTCAGGTCGCCGTCGACCGTGAGCGCGGCCAGTTCGACCTGATGGGCGGCGCACAGCGCCTCGATCCGCGGCCCCAGCAGGGCGCGCACGTGGCTGTCGATGACCAGCGCCGCGCGGCCGCCGAACAGCGCGGCGTAGCGGCCCAGCGCGTCCAGCGCGCCGGCTCCCTGGATGTAGCGGCTCGGAGCGCCGAAAATCTTCAGCATGGCATGCGCCTATTTGCGGGGAGGAGGGCCACGGTAGTCGAGCTCCTTTTCACGTTCCACCAGCCAATCGATCATGATCTTGCCGCCCCAGACCAGGTCGGCCTGGATGGCTTTGCGGGCGGCTTCGGAGTCGCGCGCGGCCAGGGCCTGCAGCACCGCTTCGTGGCGGTGCTCGTTCTGCGAATAGTCCAGCCCCGAGGTCTTGACGTGGAAGACCTTGAGGATGGGGCCGGTGATCACCCAGAACGACTCCACCGTGTTGCGCAGTATCGGCTTGCCGCTGGCTTCCAGGATGGCGAAGTGGAACTTGCGGTTCAGGTAGCTGGCGCGCTTGGGATCGGTGGCGGTGTGGGAAATGAATTCGCGCTGCAGCGCGACCAGGTTGTCCAGCTGCTTGCGCGTGATGTTCTGCGCGGCCTCGGCCGCGCCCATGCCTTCCAGGTGAAAACGGATCTGCTGGATCTCGCGCAGCTTTTCGGAATTGACGTACGGCACGTAGACCGCGGTGGCCGCCTGCATTTCCAGCCCCTGTTCGCTGATGAGCCGGAAGATGGCCTCGCGTACGGGCGTGATGGAAACCCCCATTTCCTGGGCCAGTTCGCCAATGATGAGGCGCTCTCCCGGTTCGTACTGCCCGTTGATCAAGGCGTTGCGGATCTCGTTGTAGACCTTGACGGAGAGGTTCTCTTTTTTTACGGGTTTGAGGCTCGACATAACGGTTGCGGATCGGCTGTATCGATGGAGCGGCGGGGCGCGGGATGCATTCTATCCCGCAATGACCAATACGCGCTAAGCTAGTATATTATATATCATATATTCTGTTGAAAGCAGGAGACGGCATGGAACAGCGCTGCGCAATCCCCTCGGAGGCGGAGGTCCGGCTGCTGCGGGAAAAGGCCCGCCACATCCGGCTGGAGACCATCCGGCTGATCGAAATCGCCAAGGTCGGCCACTACAGCTCGGTGTTCTCGTGCGCCGAGATTTTTGCCGCGCTGTACTACGGCGTCATGCGCCTGCGCCGCGGCGACCCGCGCTGGCCGGACCGCGACCGTTTCCTGATGGGCAAGGGGCATGCGGCGGTGGGCCTCTTTCCCGTGCTGGCCGATCAGGGCTTTTTCGATCCGGCGCTGCTGGACGGCTACACCCGGCTGGGCAGCCCGCTGGGCGACCACCCCGACATGAGCAAGGTGCCGGGCGTCGATTTCAGTTCCGGCTCCATCGGCCATGCCTTGTCCAACGGCGTGGGCATGGCGCTGGGCGGCCGGATGAACCGGCGCGACTTCAGCGTGTTCGTGATGCTGGGCGACGGCGAGATGCAGGAAGGGCAGGTCTGGGAAGCGGCCCTGTTCGCCGCGCACCACCGCCTGTCTCGGCTGATCGCCATCGTCGACCGCAACGGTTACCAGCTCGACGGCAAGGTCGACGACGTGATCGGCGTGGAATCGCTGCGCGAGAAATGGCAGGCGTTCGGCTGGGAGGTGCACGAGGTCGACGGCCACGATCCGGCGGCCCTGACCGCGCTGCTGCGCCGCCTGCGCGCCGACGAGGCGCGCGACCGGCCGGCCTGCGTGATCGCCCGGACCGTCAAGGGCAAGGGCGTCTCTTTCATGGAGACCGAGCCCGGCTGGCACCTGGGCTATCTGGCGCCGCAGGACGCGCAGGCCGCTATCGACGAAATCATGTTCCGCGAGATCTGAATGGCACAAGCAAACCCGCTCTCCCCCGACTCCTGGCAGTACCGCGCGCTGAACGCGGTGAACCCCGGGCTTTCCTATCTTGCCGACGCCCTGATCGCGCTGGCCGCGCAAGGCCACCCCGTGGTGGCCGGGTCGGCCGACCTGCAATATTCCAACGGCCTGCATCGTTTCGCGCAGGCCTATCCGGACCGCTACGTACAGTTCGGCATATCCGAGCAGAACATGGTGTCGGCGGCGGCCGGCCTGGCCACCACCGGGATGATGCCCTTCGTCGCGACCTTCGCCTCGTTCCTGGGCCTGCTGTGCTGCGAACAGATCCGCATGGACGTGGCCTATACCGGGCTGCCCGTGCGCCTCATCGGCCATCACACCGGCATCAGCCTGGGGTTCTACGGCACTTCGCACCACGCCACGGAAGACATTTCCACGATGCGCGCCCTGGCCGGCCTGACCGTGGTGTCGCCGGCCGACGGGCCGCAGCTGGCCAGCGCCATCAAGGCCTCGGTGGACTGGCCGCAGCCCATCTATTTCCGCATCGGGCGCGGCCGCGACCCGCAGGTCTACGAAGACGGCGCGCCGTTCGAATTCGGCCGCGCCATCGTCCATTCCCACGGCAGCGACCTCAACATCATCGCCTGCGGCATCACCGTGCACGCCGCGCTGGCCGCCGCCGCGCAGCTGGGCGCCGAGGGCTGGTCCGTGGGCGTGATCGACATGGCCACCATCAAGCCGCTGGACCGCGAGGCTGTGCTGGCCGCCGCCGGCCGCTCCTCCGCGCTGATGACGGTGGAAGAACACAACGTGCTGGGCGGGCTGGGCTCGGCCGTGGCCGAAGTGCTGGCCGACGCCGGCTGCGGCGTCCGCCTGCGCCGCCACGGCATTTACGACCAATACAGCCTGATCGCGCCGCCCGCGACCCTGTACGCGCACTACAGGCTCGACGCCGCCGGCATCGGCGAGGTCGCGCGCGAACTGCTCAAAGCTTGAACCACGGAGAACCCAATGAAGGAAATCAGCGGCAACACCCGCCTGTTCGGCATCCTGGCCGATCCCATCCACCATGTGAAGACGCCGCAGCGCATGAACGAGCATTTCGCCCGCATCGGCTTCGACGGCGTGTGCGTGCCTTTCCACGTGCGGCCCGACGGCCTGGCCGACGCGGTGGCGGCGCTGCGGCGCTTGAACAACCTGGGCGGCGTCATCGTCACCATGCCGCACAAGACCGCCATCCTGGAACTGGTCGACGAGGCCAGCCCCGTGGCGCGCGCGATAGGCGCGGCCAACGTGGTGCGCCGCGACCCCGACGGCCGGCTGGTCGCGCACATGCTGGACGGCGAGGGCTTCGTCCGCGGCCTGATCGAGGCCGGCGTCGCCCCGCAAGGAAAAAGCGCCTACCTGGCGGGCGCCGGCGGTGCCGCGAACGCCATCGGTTTCGCGCTGGTGCAGGCCGGCGTATCCAGGCTGACCATCGCCAACCGCACCGTGGCCAAGGCCGAAGACCTGAAGCAGCGCATCCTGTCGCTGCATCCCGGCGCCGACATTGCCATCGGCACGCCCGATCCCTCGGGGCATGACCTGGTCGTCAACGGCACTTCGCTGGGCATGAAGCCCGACGATGCGCTGCCGCTGGACACGCAGCGGCTGACGCCGGACCAGCTGGTCTGCGAAGTCATCATGCAGCCGCGCGATACCGCGCTGCTGCTGGCCGCCCAGGCCCGCGGCTGCAAGGTGCACTACGGCGCGCCCATGCTGGCCTGCCAGATCGAACTGATGGCGCAGATGCTGGGCGTGCCGGACGCCGCCTGAGGCCCGACCCGCAACGACCATGGGCGAATACGATTTCATCATCGCCGGCGGCGGCACCGCCGGCTGCATCCTGGCCAACCGCCTGAGCGCCGACGGCAGGCACCGCGTGCTGATGCTGGAGGCCGGGCAGCAGCCGCGCAGCATGTGGATCTCGATACCCGCGGGCTTTTCGCGTCTGCTGGTCGATCCGGATTACAACTGGCGCTTCGCCACCGAGCCGGAAGACAACGTATACGGGCGGACCATCGCCGTGCCCCGGGGCAAGGGCGTGGGCGGCTCGACGCTGATCAACGGCATGATCTACGTGCGCGGCCAGCCCGGCGATTACGACGGCTGGGAAGCCGCCGGCGCCGCCGGCTGGAACTGGACGCAGGCCGCGCGCCTGTTCCGCAAGATCGAGCGCTACGAGCGGGGAGGCGAGGGCCGCGGCACGGACGGCCCCATGCGCCTGGAAGAGGTCGCTGAACGCTATCCTGTGTCCGACGCCTTTCTGCGCGCCGCGCAGGAAGACGGCCAGCGCCTGAACCCGGACTACAACAGCGGCGACCAGGAGGGCGTGGGCTACTACCAGGTGCTGCAGCACCGGGGCCGCCGCTGGAGCGTGGTGGACGGCTATCTGCGGCCCGCGGCCGGCCGCAGGAACCTGACCGTCGAATGCGGGGCGCACGTGACGCGGCTGCTGTTCGAGGGCAGGCGCTGCACGGGTGTGGTCTATCGGCAGGACGGGCGCGAGCACACCGTGCAGGCCGCGCGCGAGACGCTGCTGTGCCTGGGGGCGGTGCAGTCGCCGCAACTGCTGGAACTGTCCGGCGTGGGGAGCCCGGCGCTGCTGCAATCGCTGGGAATCCCGCTGGTGCATGCGCTGCCGCAGGTGGGCGAAAACTATATCGACCACTACGCCACGCGCATGAACTGGCGCGTCAAGGGCGCGGTGACGCTGAACGAAATGTCGCGCGGCTGGCGGCTGGCGCGGCAGGTGGCGCGCTACTACGCCAGCCGCAAGGGCATTCTGACGCTGGGCACGGGGCTGGTGCACGGCTTCGTCAAAAGCGCGCCGGACCTGTCGGCGCCCGACGTGCAGTATTTCTTCGTGCACGCCAGCTACGCGAACGCGGCCGAACGCATCCTGGACCGCGAACCCGGCATGACGATAGGCGTGGCCCAGCTGCGCCCCGAATCGACGGGTTCCATCCACATCAAGTCCGCGGACCCGCTGGCCGGGCCGGCCATCCGCCCCAACTTCCTGTCGGCCCAGGTGGACCGCGACAGCCTGGTGGGCGGCATGATGGCGGCGCGGCGCATCGTCGGCCAGCCGGCCCTGCGTCCCTATGTGGCCGCGGAAATGAGCCCGGGCGCGGACGTGCAGCGCTACGATGAATGGCTGGACTTCGCGCGCCGCAACGGCCAGACCATCTACCATCCCATCGGCACCTGCCGCATGGGCTCGGATGACGGCGCCGTCACCGACGCGCGCCTGCGGGTCAACGGCGTGTCGGGCCTGCGGGTGGTGGACGCCTCGGTGATGCCCAGGATGGTGTCCGGCAATACCCAGGCGGCCGTCATGATGGTGGCCGAGCGGGGCGCGGAGATGATCCTGGAGGACGCGCAATAACCGGAAAAGGAGCTGGCATGACATACGACCTTTGGTATTGGGACGGCATCCCCGGACGCGGGGAGTTCGTGCGCCTGGCGCTGGAGGCGGGCGGCATCGCCTACCGCGAGCGCGCGCGCGAACCCGGCGCCGACGGCGCCACGCTGGCCGCCGACATGGCCGCGCGGCGCGAATATCCGCCCTTCGCGCCGCCGTATCTGGTGGCCGGGAAAATGACGCTGGCGCAGACCGCCAACATCCTGCTGTTCCTGGGAGAAAAGCACGGGCTGGCGCCCAAGTCCGTGGAAGGGCGGCTGTGGGTCAACCAGTTGCAGCTGACCATCGCCGACATGGTGGCCGAAGCCCACGACACCCACCATCCCATCTCGTCGAGCGACTACTACGAAGACCAGAAGGCCGAGGCGGCGCGGCGCGCGCGCAGCTTCCGCGAGGAACGCATGCCCAAGTTCCTGGGGTATTTCGAGCGGGTGCTGGAAGGGCAGCAGGCCTGGCTGGCCGGCGGCGAGCGCTGGACCTATGCGGACCTGTCCTTGTTCCAGCTGGTCGACGGCCTGCTCTATGCCTTCCCGAAGCGCATGGCGACGCTGGCCGCGTCCTATCCCAAGGTCATGGCGCTGCATGCGCGCGTGGCGGCGCTGCCGGAGCTGCAGCCGTATTTCCAGAGCGGCAGGCGCCTGCCCTACGGCGACGGCATTTTCCGCCGTTACCGCGAGCTGGACGCGGCCTGATCCGCGCCGGTGCGCTATAAACTCGGTATCGTCCGAACCTTCAGGCCCGGTCATGCACCGCCATGCCCGGGCCATATTGCTGCCGCAGTCCTCCATGACCGAATCCGAAGCCCTGGCTCTCGCCTCGCACCGCCACTACAAGGGCGGCCTGTACCGCTACGTGGGCACCGCCCGCCATTCCGAAACCGAAGAATCCCTGGTCGTGTACGAACACCTGTGGCCGCACGAACGCGGGCTGTGGGTGCGTCCGGCGGAGATGTTCTTCGGGAAGCTGGACGACGGCAGGCCGCGTTTCGCGCCGCTGGCTTCGGCGCAGTGAAGCCATGAGCTATTTCTACCGACGGCCGCGCGCGGCCGGCGCGGCGGCGGGCCGCAAGGCCGAGGCCCTGAGCGACGCGCTGCAGGCATTGCGCGGCCCCTTCATCGTGGCCGACCTGGAAACGACCGGCCTGTCCACCGCCACCTGCGAGATCCTGGAATTCGCCGCCGTGCGCGTGGGCGCGGCCGGCGCGCTGGAGCGCGAGTACTCGCAGGTGGTGCGCACGCGCGGCCCGGTGCCGTCGTTCATCACCCGCCTGACCGGCATCACGCAGGCCGAGGTGGACCGCCACGGCGTGCCGGTGACGCAGGCGTTCTCGTCTTTCCTGGACTTCGTCGAAGACCTGCCGGTGTTCTTCCACAACGCGTCCTTCGACCGGCGCTTCCTGGGCGCGGCAGCGGACCAGACCGGCATGCCGTTTTCCAACCCCACCCACTGCACGCTGGCGCTGGCCCGGCGCGCCTGGCCCGAACTGCCTTCGCACAAGCTGGAGATCCTGGCCCGCCACGTCGGCGCGTCCAACCCCACGCACCGGGCGCTGGCCGACGTGCGCACCACCGTGGCGGTGGCGCTGGCGGCCGGGTCGTTGTTGGGGGGGGCGCCGGCTGATGGGTTTCGCGCGTTCGATGGTCGCGTTCCGGCCTAAAGACTCTCGCGCTGCACCCATCCTTGTATGGTTCTATAGCCCTCACCGAAATGTGTTCGGTGGGAGCTGGGGATAGGGACACACCCATCCATCAGCCGTTCGTGCGGACTGACGTCGGTAGATATCCCACCCCGCCCAAACACGTCGATTAAGAATCTAGCGGCCAGGACCGCCGATTGATCGCAAGGTAACGCATCGGGCGAGGCTTCCCCAGCAGGCTTAACGCTAGCGCAAGGGGTCTACAGATGCAAATCGCATGCTCTTTCTTCGGTGCGGATGTCGGCAAGGCCGAAATCGTGGTGGCCGACTATCGCCACACCAAGCCCGTCACCAAAACCCTCAAGAACACCCTCAGCGGCCTGACGCCTTGGCTGCAAAGCTTGCCCGAGGGCAGCGTACTGGCCATGGAATCGACCGGTGGTTACGAACGCCTGCTGGCTGATCTGGCCTACGAGCGGGGGCTGCGGGTCTACGTGGTCAATCCCAAGGTTTTGTTCCATTACGCCAAATCCCTGGGCCAACGCGGCAAGACAGACCAGCTTGATGCCGTCATGATCGCCCGATTTATCGCCTCAGAACACCATCGCCTGCACCCGTATCAGCCGACTCCGCACCACATCCTGCGTCTGCGCCAGATGCTGCACTTACGCAAAATGACCGTGAACACCCGGACCCAACTGCGGCTGTCCAGCGAGCGTCACCAGCAGGCGTGCGCCCAGGCCCAGGTGCAGAAGGTACTCGATGCCCTGACCGAGCTGGCTGACTCTCTCGAAGACCAGATGATTGTCCAGATCGAAGCGGAGCCGGAACTGGAGCAAGACTTTAAGTTGCTTACCAGCATCACCGGTGTAGGTAAGCTGACCGGTACGGCCCTGGCGACCACCTTCGCTCGCATACCGTTCGCCAGCTCCGATGCCGTGGTGGCCTATGCGGGTCTGGACCCCAGGCCCAAAGAGTCTGGCACCTATAAAGGCCTGCGTGTGCTTAGCAAGCAAGGCGATGCCATCCTGCGTAGCCTGGCCTACAACGCCGCCAGCGCAGCCTCCAGATCGGAGGTCTTCAAACCCTTGTATCAGGCATTGCGCGCCAAAGGCTGGGCTACCACCCAGGCCTTGAACATCATCGCCAGAAAGCTCTTGCGCATCGCCTTCGGCGTATGGAAATCACGCAAACCCTTCGATCCGACGCGCTTCAACGTCAATCAGGCTTGCGCGAAACCATAGAATCTACGATCGTGAGGCCGTAGGATGGGTGCAGCGCGAGACATTCGATATAAAAAACCGCTGCGGAACGCGCGTAACCCATCGCTCCACCCCCCTCAGATCACCTTCTGCTCGTGATGCACCTGCGGCGGCTCGACGAAAAAGCCCGCCACCAGCTTGCGCCATTCCTGGAAATCGCTGGATTCGCGGAAATCGACCATGTGGTTTTCAACGGTCTCCCACTCCACCACCAGCGTGTAGCGCTGCGGCAGTTCGATGCTGCGGTACAGCTCCATGCCGTGGCAGCCGCGGGCCCGCAGGAACAGCGGCTTGGCCTGCGCCACGCCGGCCTCGAACAGTGCTTCCTGCCCCTCGCGCACGTGGATGCTGGCAATCTCCTGGATCATGGTCTTGTCTCCCTGTGATGGATGAAGCCGGCAGCGGCCGGCGGCGCAGATAGTATGGCCGAAAAAGGCGGTATTCAGCCGTACGACAGCTTGACGGCGCTTGCGGGAAATGCAGGGACGGCCCCGTCGCCCGCGCGTCCTAGTGCAGTTGCCGCAGGCGCGCGCCGGCCTTCCCATCCATCGGGCCGAGTGCGGCGCGCGGCGCGGCCGTCGCAGCCCTTTGCGTTTCGTCCATACGTATGGTCCGCGCGCGACGTGTTCGCACATTTGGCCGGATGTGTTACCGGCCCGGATCGTCCGGCGGGAGTCGGTCGCCCGTTCAGCCGATATCGACGGATCTAGGACGGCGCAATCATTCCGTACCAATACGAAAGTCCCAGGCCTTTCGTCATTGTCCGGAGGGCTGGGAGGGTAACGGTCCGCGCCGGTCGGTCGCCGGCAGCCATGCATCCGTGCAAGCACGGATCGGGAGGAGCTCAAATGAAAAAGCTCGCAGCAGTCGCCGCGTTGTCCCTGTTCGCCGCCACCGCCTACGCCACCGGCCCCGGCGGTTCGGTGACGGTCCATTCCGGCGCCATCAACGGCACCGTGTCATCCATCTCCACCGGCAGTTCCGTGGTGGCCACCCAGATCAACGGCTACGGTTCGTCCAGCCAGACCTCGTTCGGTGAAACCGGCGGCGTGGCCCAGGCAGGAGGCAGCTTCGGTGCGGACGGAACGCAAGTCGTCACCAGCACGCGCCAATACGCCACCAGCGAGTCGTACGGCAGCGTGTCGGGCAACGCGCCCATCATGGTGGGCGACAGCATCGCCAACGGCGGGGCCTCGTTCGGGCAGACCGAGACCAGCGCCTCGGCCACCGGGACGTTCCACGCGGCGAACGTGGGGGCGTTCGGGGCAATACACGGCATCGGCGCGGTAGGCCATGTCGCAGGGTTCAATCACTGACCCCTGACCGGACGGCTGCGGCCGTCCGGTAGAGGAGACATCATGAAGACCATAGCGCTTGCCATGACGCTGTCGCTGGCCGCGTTCTCCGCCGCGGCCCAGACCAGCAGTTCCAGTGCCACGACGTCGGCGACCTCGGGCTCGACCAATGCCGGCAACAACCAGGGCATCACCTTCAATTCCAGCAACGGCGGCTCCAGCACGCTGCGCAGCGCGCCGCCGGTGGGCGGCCAGAGTTTCTACGGCTCGTTTTCGTCGGACAGCTGCATGGTTTCCGCCGGAGGAGGCGGTTCCGTGGTCGGCTTCGGCATGAACGTGGCGATCCCGATCGAGGACCAGAAGTGCAGCCTGCGGCGCAACTTCGAACGCACCATGCAGGCGGCCGCGTCCACCAAGGACGCCGACCGGGCGCGGCGCCTGGAGACGGCCGCCATCGACATCCTGTGCCAGACCGATGACCGCACCAAGGCCGCGCTGGTGGCGCAGGGGCTTTGCACCAATCCCGCGCTGACCACGGCGGATCACCGATTCGACGGCGCCGCCGTGGCGCAGGTCGCGCCGTCGGCGCCGGTGCTGGCCGAACGCCCGCCCCTGGGCCAGCCGCTGCCGCCGGCGGCCCAGGCCTATCCCGTGCGCTCGGTGCGCAGCGCCGCGCTGGCCTCGCCGCCGCTGCGCAATCCCAGGCTGGACCAGCAGGCCTTCGCGGACCTCTACACGCCGGGCTGAGCCCGCCGGCCGCTCAGGGCGCGGGATGCGCGCCCGGCGCCGGCGCGGCCGCCTGCATGGGCGGCAGTTCCGGGGCCGAGGCCAGCAGCATGGTGGGCGGCGAAGAGACCTCCAGCCCCGCATCGTGCAGCCGCTTGAGCACGGTGAACAGCAGGGCGCTGCGCACCCCGTACGCGGCTCGCGGCGAGGACACGTAGCCCTTGGCGTTGAAGATCAGGTGGCCGCCTTCGATGCCGTCCAGGAACACGTTCGGCGCCGGCGTCTCCAGCACGTCCTCGTGGTCGGCGAAGGCCTGCAGGATCAGGTCGTGCACCTGTTCGGCGTCGGTGGACAGGGGCAGCGGCAGCTTGATCTGGACCAGGCCCAGCGGGTTGGAGCGGGTCACGTTGCGCACGGTCTTGGTGACGAACTCCGAGTTCGGCACGATCACCGTCGAGCGGTCGCCCATCTGGATCTCGGTGGCGCGCACGTTGATGCGCAGGATGTCGCCCTCCACGCCGCCCAGCGAGACCCAGTCGCCCACCTTGACCGGACGTTCGGCCAGCAGGATCAGGCCCGACACGAAGTTCTGGACCACCGCCTGCAGGCCGAAACCGATACCCACCGACAGCGCGCTGGCGATCCACGCCACCCGTTCCAGGCCGATGCCGGCGGCCGACAGCGCCAGCGCCACGGCGGTCACCACGCCGGCATAGCCGAACAGCGTGGCGGCCGACAACTGCATGCCGGGGTCCAGCTCAGTGGTGGGCAGATAGCGGTTGGACAGCCAGCGCTTGAGCATCTTCACGCCCAGCAGCGACAGCCCCAGCACCAGCAGCGCCTGCAGCACCGCACCCGGGCGGATCTGCGCCTCGCCGATGGCCAGGCCCTTGCGCAACTGGTCGAAGCGCTGCAGCAGGTCGGTGGGCGCTTCGCCGAACGGCGCCAGCAGCAGCGTGATGGCGAGCAGCCCGACGGCCACCCGGCCGACGCCGGACAGCAGCACCGCGGCCTGGTCGCGGATGCTGGGGGCTTCGCGCTCGCTGTCGCGGTGCGAAGTGCCCAGCAGCGTGCCGAAACCGTCTTCGATCAGGGTCGAGGCCAGATAGGCCGAGGCCAGCACGATGAGCGTCCACAGCGTCTGCTTGACCAGGAAGCTGCCGAACGCCACATAGCCGGCCAGCAGGCTGGCCAGGCTCAGTATCAGCACGGTCCAGATGGCGCTCAGCAGCAGCGACACCCAGAAAGGAATGGGCGCATCGCTTTCCTGCATCGCGCGGCGGCGCAGCCGGCGGCCGATGGCCAGCACCGCGCCGATCAGGGCCATGGTCATGACGGCGACGATGCCGGTCAGCGTGATCGTCGTCGTCAGGCTGGCGTTGAGCAGCACGGGCAGGCGCTCGGCCAGCCAGATCATCACCACCAGCACGCCCACCACGCCGGGCACCCAGCGCAGCCGCGTCGCCACGAGGTCGCTGATCGGCGGCAGGCGCCACGAGGGCCGGTTCGAGGACAGCAGCGCATAGCCCAGGCCGGACACGTATCCGCCGAAACAGACCGTCGCCACCAGGTTGGCCAGCAGCGACGACGTGTTGTCGCTCAACTGCGAATTCCAGTCCAGGCCGACGTGGATCAGCAGCGCGATGATGCCCGGCGTGGCCACCGCCATGGCCACGTGGGTCAGCGCCAGGAACGAGCGCCGCAGCCGGCCCGGCGGCACGCGGGTGGCGGTCAGGCGCAGCAGCAGGCGGCCGATCCAGATGCGCAGGGCGATCGTCAGCGCGGCCGCGGCGGCCAGCAGCAGCCAGCCTCTTTTCGGGGTCTGCCCGACCGCGGTCGACAGGTTATCGCCCAAGTCCTCCAGGCGTTCCAGGTCGCGCGGGAATTCCGCGCGGAACTCGGTCCAGAACGGGTCGGAGAGAAAGGAGTCGCGCCGCTCTCCCAGGCGCGCCTGGAACTGGGTGCGGCGCTGCGCCGAAATCTGTTCCGCGGTCTGCCCGGCGTCCACCGACAGCAGCCGCGCCAGCTTGATCTGCGCGTCCAGCGCGCGATTGCTCTTTTCCAGCTGCGCGCGCTGCGCGGCCACGTCCGGCGCTTCCTTGGCGCCTTCGGGCGGCGTGCCCAGTTCGCTCAGCTTGGCCGCCACGCTGGCCAGTTGCGGCGCCAGCGCCTCGGCCGCGGCGTCCGCCTTGGACTGGATGTCCAGGGCCTCGCCGCGCTGCTTCACCAGGCTGGCGTCGTCGGTTTCGTCGGCCACGCGCTTGCGGATCTCGTCGATCTGCTTGCGCGCCGAGCCCAGCATGGCTTCGGTATCGGCCGGGGTGGGCGGCGAGGCCGCGACGGCGGGAAACAGGAACAGCGCCAGCAGCAGGGCCGCGACCAGCGCCATGAGCGAGGACGGCCGGGCGCGGCCGGTCCGCAGGGGCAGGGTAGAGGGAATAGGAATCATGTTTCAGGGCGAGTGGCTCGCATCGAGGCGGCAGCATAACAAGCCGCAGTCCTGCCCATTGCAACAAAAACTGGTGCTATGGCCCCATTTTTAACCCGGCCGCGATCGTCGCCAGCGGGCCGGCTGCGCGGCTATTGAAAAAAGGGGCGGATTGACGGGAGCGGCGGCCGGCGCCGGCGCCCGCAATCCAAGTTTACGTGGCCAACGTTTGGATTCAACTCGCCCGGCGCGCCGGCGCGATTTTCGGCTTGCCCAGCACTTCGTCGCACACCTCCAGCCAGGCGCGCGCCGCGTGCGACAGATAAACCGATTGCTGCCAGATATGGCCGACTTCCCACTGGATGCCGGACTTGGCCAGTTTGGCCGTGCTCAGGCCGCGCGTCTTGATCCGCTGCATCAGCGGCTCGGGCAGGAGCGCCACGCCCAGGCCCGCGGAAGCCATGGCCACCAGGAAATCCCAATGCGCGCTCTGCGCCGCGATGCCGGGCTGGAAGCCGGCCTCGGCGCAGGCCTGGCGCAGGCGCCGCGTGATGGCGAAATCGTCCGTGGGTATCAATAGCCGCGCCTCGCGCAGCGCGCCCAGCGGCAGCGAGGTCTTGCCCGCCCACGGCGCGTCCGGCGGCCCGATCGCCCAGATGGGATAGCGGCCGAAGGGCTGGGCGGCCAGCCCGCCGTCGGGCGCGATCGGCAGGATGGTGGCGCCCACTTCAAGTTCGCCGCTTGCGACCAGGCCCTCGACCGCCTGCCCGGTGCCTTCGCGCAGGGTCAGGTGGATGCCGGGATGGCGCTCGCGAAAGCGCTTGACCACCGGCGTGAACAGCAGGTTGATCATGGGCGGAATGCCGACCTCCAGCGCGCCGCGGCGCAGGTCCGTGGTCTGGCGCAGCTCGTCGGCGAGCTGGCGCATGGTCTCCAGCACCTGCAGCCCGCGCTGGTACATGACCCGGCCGGTATCGGTGGGGCGTGCGGTGTGGCCGTCACGGATCAGCAGCGGCGTGCCGGCCTCGTCCTCCAGCTGGCGAATCATCTTGCTGACCGTCGATTGCGTCACGAACAGCGCCTTCGCGGCCTGCGTGAAGCTGGCATGCCTGACGGTTTCGACGAAATACCGCAATGCGCGCACGTCCATGGTCCGCGGCCCTCCCTTGCGCGCCATGCGCGGCTATGAGCAAACGATGAAAAAAACGACTGGATTGGATGATTTTAAGTCATTACGAGATTTGGGCCGGCCTTCCTATACTGCCGGAAAATCGTCCCTGGGCCGCCACGATCCGGCCGTGGGATCTCGGGAAACGCCGCGTCAGACGGCGCCTGGGCGCCAGGCTTCGCCGCGCCCCGCCGCCAGCCGTTGGCCCTTGAATCTGGAGACACCATGCATCTCGACCGTATCCGCCACCCTGGGCTGCGCGCCAAGATCACGTCCGCCGAACAGGCGGCTTTGCTGGTTCAGGACGGCATGACCGTCGGAATGAGCGGCTTCACCCGCGCCGGCGACTGCAAGTCTGTGCCGGCGGCGCTGGCGGCCCGCGCCGAGCGCGAGCCGCTGTCCATCACCCTGATCACCGGCGCCTCGCTCGGCCACGATACGGACAAGCTGCTGGCGCAGGCCAACGCCCTGGCGCGCCGCATGCCGTTCCAGGTCGACACCACGCTGCGCCGCAAGATCAACCAGGGCGAGATCGCCTTCATCGACCAGCACCTGTCCGAAACCGTCGAACAGCTGCGCGCCGGCCATATCGGTCCCATCAACGTGGCCATCATCGAGGCCGCCGCCATTACCGAGAGCGGCGCCATCGTGCCGACGATGTCGGTGGGCAACTCCGCCTCGTTCGCGCAGCAGGCCGACCGCATCATCATCGAACTGAACCTGAGCGTGCCCGCCGCCATCGAAGGGCTGCACGACATCTACGTGCCCGCCGACAGGCCGCAGCGCCAGCCCATCGGCCTGGTGTCGCCGGAGCAGCGCATCGGCCAGACCTGTATCGAGGTCGACCCGGACAAGATCGCCGCCATCGTCATCACGAGCGAGCCGGACAGTCCCTCGAACGCCTTGCCGCCCGATGCCGAGACCAACGCCATCGCCGGCCACATCAACGCCTTCCTGCGCGGCGAAGTCGAGGCCGGCCGCCTGGACAATTCGCTCCTGCCGCTGCAGGCCGGCATCGGCACCATCGCCAACGCCGTGCTGCACGGATTCGAATCGTCCGGCTTCGAACGGCTGACCATGTACTCGGAGGTGCTGCAGGACAGCGCCATCGAACTGCTGGACCAGGGCAAGCTGGCCTTCGCCTCGGCTTCGTCGATCACGGTGTCCAAGCCCGTGTACGAAAAAATCCTGGCCAACATCGAGCATTACCGCGAACGCATCGTGCTGCGGCCGCAGGAAATCAGCAACGCGCCGGAAATCGTGCGCCGCCTGGGCATCATCGCGATCAACACCGCGCTGGAGTTCGACATCTACGGCAACGTGAATTCGACCCACGTGGGCGGCACGCACATGATGAACGGCATCGGCGGTTCGGGCGACTTCGCGCGCAACGCGCACCTGGCCATCTTCGTGTCCAAGTCCATGGCCAAGAACGGCGACATCTCCAGCGTCGTGCCCATGGTGTCCCACGTCGACCACACCGAACATGACGTGGACGTGCTGGTCACCGAATGCGGACTGGCCGACCTGCGCGGCCTGGCCCCGCGCGAACGCGCCCGCGCCATCATCCGCAACTGCGTGCATCCTTCGTACCGCGACGCCCTGCAGGACTACTTCGACCGCGCCTGCGAACGCGGCGGCCAGACCCCGCACCTGCTCGAGGAAGCGTTCTCCTGGCATCAGCGCTTCAATGAAACGGACTCGATGCAGCCCGCTGCGCCCACGGCGCGCAAGGTCGCCTGAGGCGGGGCGGCGTTATTTCGCCGCGGGGCCGGCCAGGCTGCGGCGCGACATCTCCAGCTCGTCGCGCAGCCACTGCTTCAGCGCCACCAGCGGCCCCCAGTCGCGCAGGCTGGGGCGATAGACCAGGTGATAGGTCTGCTCCTGCTCGTAATGGACGCTGACGGGCGAAACCTGCACCAGCCGTCCGGCGCATAGCGCGTCGGCCGCGAGCAGCTCGCGCCCCAGCGTGACGCCCAAGCCCTGCTCGGCCGCCTGCAGCATCATGCCGGCATCATTGAACGAAGCTACCGGCGTCACCGGCGTGCGCAGACCGGCCGCATTGAACCAGTGCTGCCACATCTCGCGTTCGCCCAGCAGGGGCTGGCGCGCCAGGGTCTGCGGGCTGCAATCCGGCAGCGCCGCCGCCGTCTCCGGCGAGGCCAGCACGATCAGCGGCAGGGGCACATCGAACAGCGGTTCCGATTCCACGCCCGGCCAGGGGCCGCGCCCATAGCGCAGCGCGGCATGAAAACCGTCGCGCAGCAGGTCGGCGACCTGCTGGGAAGAATCGATCTCCAGCGCCAGCCCCGGATGGCGGCTGCGCCAGCGCGCCATGCGCGGCAGCAGCCAGCGCTGCGCGAATGACGGCAATACCGACACCCGCAAGCGTTGCTCGTCGCCCGTGGCGGCGGCGGAAGCCGCCAGCACACCTTCGTCCAGTTGCGTCAGCGCGCCCTGCACGGCGCACAGCAAGGCGGCGCCCGCGCTATTGAGCACGATCCCGCGCCCGCTGCGCTCGAACAGCGGAAAGCCCAGCTGCTCTTCCAGGCCCTTGATCTGTTGGCTGACGGCGCTGTGGGTCAGGTGCAGGCGCTCGGCGGCCGCGCGCAGATTCTGCAATTCGGCGACCGCGCGGAAGGCGGGCAGGGTATTCAGGGGCAGACGCATGGCGCACCAAGAGCGGGAGATTGATTGGTCATCTTAGCTTACCGATAACCGTCAAACAATTCGATTTTCTGACGCTTGTTGGGCTATTACGCTTACCAAATGCCTAGTCCCTATGGAGTCCGCCATGTCTGCGCATACCTGCTCTACCTCTGCCGTCGCGGTTTCCCGCGCCACAGCGACCCATGCATCCGGCAACCCTGTCGGATGGCTATGGTCCTTC
Organism: Achromobacter sp. SX5; assembly: GCF_056711425.1. Classification (NCBI taxonomy): domain Bacteria; kingdom Pseudomonadati; phylum Pseudomonadota; class Betaproteobacteria; order Burkholderiales; family Alcaligenaceae; genus Achromobacter; species Achromobacter sp. SX5. The sequence goes on from NZ_CM160041.1 coordinate 1,482,829, forward strand.
TATCTCAAGTACCGCGCCAAGAATCGCCTGCGCAAGCTGGCCGTGGATCTGGATGAACACATGCTGCAGGATGTGGGGGCGCCCGACTGGCTGGTCAGCGAAGCCACGGTCAACCGGGAGCTGGCCCGCCTGCGCGATGCGAACTATCTGCGCTGGTAAGCAAGCCGGCCGTGCCGCTGTTTTCGCTCTCTATATATAGAGAATGAAGAGAATGGCGCGCGGCCGCCACCTTTGCCGAAAACTTGTGCTATAGTCTCGCTCCTTCGCAGTTCGGACAGTTTTTCGAACCGCGGAGCCAGGCAAGCATCATTGCATGGATCGCGCAAATCAGGCAGAAGTCAGTTGCGCAATTCGAAAATAATGTGCTATAGTCTTGGGCTTGGCAGTTACCGAAACACTAGGGTTTACCCTGATATTTCGATAGCTGCCAAAGAGGAAAGAGGCTGAAGAGGCCGCGGCAGGAAAGCAAAGCGATAAGCGACGCTGACTTGACAAGCGATAAAAACTTCTTCATAATCTCGTTTCTCTGCTGACACAGCGACCGGCGCGAAAGCGAAGTTGCTGAGAGGCAGGCAGTAAATAGCAGTACCGCTCTTTAACAATTGAACAACCGATAAGTGTGGGCGCTTGATGTGAGTGCGCAGTGGTCAGGTTTTAAATCTGGCCACAAGCACAAGAAATCAAGTGCTCACTAGAAGTGAAGTACCTTAGATGTCAAGTCTAAGCACATACCTCACTTCCTTTGAGCAGCGACGTATGACTCGGTTCTCCGGAACCAAGGAAATACGAAACAAAACACAGAGATTGAACTGAAGAGTTTGATCCTGGCTCAGATTGAACGCTAGCGGGATGCCTTACACATGCAAGTCGAACGGCAGCACGGACTTCGGTCTGGTGGCGAGTGGCGAACGGGTGAGTAATGTATCGGAACGTGCCCAGTAGCGGGGGATAACTACGCGAAAGCGTAGCTAATACCGCATACGCCCTACGGGGGAAAGCAGGGGATCTTCGGACCTTGCACTATTGGAGCGGCCGATATCGGATTAGCTAGTTGGTGGGGTAACGGCCTACCAAGGCGACGATCCGTAGCTGGTTTGAGAGGACGACCAGCCACACTGGGACTGAGACACGGCCCAGACTCCTACGGGAGGCAGCAGTGGGGAATTTTGGACAATGGGGGAAACCCTGATCCAGCCATCCCGCGTGTGCGATGAAGGCCTTCGGGTTGTAAAGCACTTTTGGCAGGAAAGAAACGTCGCGGGCTAATACCTCGCGAAACTGACGGTACCTGCAGAATAAGCACCGGCTAACTACGTGCCAGCAGCCGCGGTAATACGTAGGGTGCAAGCGTTAATCGGAATTACTGGGCGTAAAGCGTGCGCAGGCGGTTCGGAAAGAAAGATGTGAAATCCCAGAGCTTAACTTTGGAACTGCATTTTTAACTACCGGGCTAGAGTGTGTCAGAGGGAGGTGGAATTCCGCGTGTAGCAGTGAAATGCGTAGATATGCGGAGGAACACCGATGGCGAAGGCAGCCTCCTGGGATAACACTGACGCTCATGCACGAAAGCGTGGGGAGCAAACAGGATTAGATACCCTGGTAGTCCACGCCCTAAACGATGTCAACTAGCTGTTGGGGTCTTCGGACCTTGGTAGCGCAGCTAACGCGTGAAGTTGACCGCCTGGGGAGTACGGTCGCAAGATTAAAACTCAAAGGAATTGACGGGGACCCGCACAAGCGGTGGATGATGTGGATTAATTCGATGCAACGCGAAAAACCTTACCTACCCTTGACATGTCTGGAATGCCGAAGAGATTTGGCAGTGCTCGCAAGAGAACCGGAACACAGGTGCTGCATGGCTGTCGTCAGCTCGTGTCGTGAGATGTTGGGTTAAGTCCCGCAACGAGCGCAACCCTTGTCATTAGTTGCTACGAAAGGGCACTCTAATGAGACTGCCGGTGACAAACCGGAGGAAGGTGGGGATGACGTCAAGTCCTCATGGCCCTTATGGGTAGGGCTTCACACGTCATACAATGGTCGGGACAGAGGGTCGCCAACCCGCGAGGGGGAGCTAATCCCAGAAACCCGATCGTAGTCCGGATCGCAGTCTGCAACTCGACTGCGTGAAGTCGGAATCGCTAGTAATCGCGGATCAGCATGTCGCGGTGAATACGTTCCCGGGTCTTGTACACACCGCCCGTCACACCATGGGAGTGGGTTTTACCAGAAGTAGTTAGCCTAACCGCAAGGAGGGCGATTACCACGGTAGGATTCATGACTGGGGTGAAGTCGTAACAAGGTAGCCGTATCGGAAGGTGCGGCTGGATCACCTCCTTTCAGAGCTTAGCGCTCGTGTTAAGCGTCCACTCTTATCGGTTGTTTGATGTGGCTGGGATCGGGTTTTTCCGGTCCAGCGTAGAAGCTAACTGATAGCGCTGCTTGCAGCCTTATCAGTTGGGTTTTACCCAACAGCTATATTTTGTTCTTTAACAATCTGGAAGAAGCACAACGAAATGTGCTCATCAAGTAATCAGCGTTTGCTGATGAAGATGGGTACGGGTTGTGATTGCATTAATTTTGTTCCAAGTTCTCAAGACTGGGGTGCAAGCCTCAGACTGCTTTGAAACTTATGAACGGCACAAACGCGAATACTCAGGTCCTATAGCCTACAGCGTTATAGGATCAAGCGACTAAGTGCATATGGTGGATGCCTTGGCGATCACAGGCGATGAAGGACGTAGTAGCCTGCGAAAAGCTGCGGGGAGCTGGCAAACAAGCTTTGATCCGCAGATGTCCGAATGGGGAAACCCACTGCGCAAGCAGTATCCCTGGCTGAATACATAGGCCAGTGGAGGCGAACCGGGTGAACTGAAACATCTCAGTAGCTCGAGGAAAAGAAATCAACCGAGATTCCGAAAGTAGTGGCGAGCGAAATCGGAAAAGCCTTTACGTTTTAGCATTCAGGATAGTCGAACGGGATGGAAAGCCCGGCCGTAGCAGGTGATAGCCCTGTAGACGAAATTCTGAGTGTGGAACTAAGCGTAAGAAAAGTAGGGCGGGACACGTGAAATCCTGTTTGAAGATGGGGGGACCATCCTCCAAGGCTAAATACTCGTGATCGACCGATAGTGAACCAGTACCGTGAGGGAAAGGCGAAAAGAACCCCGGAAGGGGAGTGAAATAGATCCTGAAACCGTATGCATACAAACAGTAGGAGCCTCCTTGTGGGGTGACTGCGTACCTTTTGTATAATGGGTCAGCGACTTACATTCAGTGGCGAGGTTAACCGAATAGGGAAGCCGTAGCGAAAGCGAGTCCGAATAGGGCGATTCAGTCGCTGGGTGTAGACCCGAAACCAGATGATCTATCCATGGCCAGGTTGAAGGCACGGTAACACGTGCTGGAGGACCGAACCCACTAATGTTGAAAAATTAGGGGATGAGCTGTGGATAGGGGTGAAAGGCTAAACAAATCTGGAAATAGCTGGTTCTCTCCGAAAACTATTTAGGTAGTGCCTCAAGTATTACTGCGGGGGGTAGAGCACTGTTATAGCTAGGGGGTCATGGCGACTTACCAAACTATGGCAAACTCCGAATACCCGCAAGTACAGCTTGGGAGACAGAGCACCGGGTGCTAACGTCCGGACTCAAGAGGGAAACAACCCAGACCGCCAGCTAAGGTCCCAAATTATCGCTAAGTGGGAAACGAAGTGGGAAGGCATAGACAGTCAGGAGGTTGGCTTAGAAGCAGCCATCCTTTAAAGAAAGCGTAATAGCTCACTGATCGAGTCGTCCTGCGCGGAAGATGTAACGGGGCTAAGCGATAAACCGAAGCTGCGGGTGTGCACTTTTAGTGCACGCGGTAGGAGAGCGTTCTGTAAGCCTGCGAAGGTGGCTTGTAAAGGCTGCTGGAGGTATCAGAAGTGCGAATGCTGACATGAGTAGCGATAAAGAGGGTGAAAAGCCCTCTCGCCGTAAGTCCAAGGTTTCCTGCGCAACGTTCATCGGCGCAGGGTGAGTCGGCCCCTAAGGCGAGGCAGAGATGCGTAGCTGATGGGAAGCTGGTTAATATTCCAGCACCGTCGTACAGTGCGATGGGGGGACGGATTGCGGAAGATCATCAGGGTGTTGGATGTCCCTGTTGACGCATCGAAGATGGCGCTTAGGCAAATCCGGGCGCGTAAATCAAGGGTGCGGCACGAGCGAGCATTGCTTGCGAAGTGATTGGAAGTGGTTCCAAGAAAAGCCTCTAAGCTTCAGCTGTACGAGACCGTACCGCAAACCGACACAGGTGGACGGGATGAATATTCCAAGGCGCTTGAGAGAACTCAGGAGAAGGAACTCGGCAAATTGATACCGTAACTTCGGGAGAAGGTATACCCCGGTAGTGTGAAGCGCCTGCGCGCTTAGCATGATGGGGTCGCAGAGAATCGGTGGCTGCGACTGTTTATTAAAAACACAGCACTCTGCAAAGACGAAAGTCGACGTATAGGGTGTGACGCCTGCCCGGTGCCGGAAGGTTAAGTGATGGGGTGCAAGCTCTTGATCGAAGCCCCGGTAAACGGCGGCCGTAACTATAACGGTCCTAAGGTAGCGAAATTCCTTGTCGGGTAAGTTCCGACCTGCACGAATGGCGTAACGATGGCCACACTGTCTCCTCCTGAGACTCAGCGAAGTTGAAGTGTTTGTGATGATGCAATCTACCCGCGGCTAGACGGAAAGACCCCATGAACCTTTACTGTAGCTTTGCATTGATCTGTGAACCGGCCTGTGTAGGATAGGTGGGAGGCTTTGAAGCGTAGTCGCCAGATTACGTGGAGCCATCCTTGAAATACCACCCTGGTTTGTTTGCGGTTCTAACCTTGGTCCGTTATCCGGATCGGGGACAGTGCATGGTGGGCAGTTTGACTGGGGCGGTCTCCTCCCAAAGTGTAACGGAGGAGTTCGAAGGTACGCTAGGTACGGTCGGAAATCGTGCTGATAGTGCAATGGCATAAGCGTGCTTGACTGTGAGACTGACAAGTCGAACAGGTGCGAAAGCAGGACATAGTGATCCGGTGGTTCTGAATGGAAGGGCCATCGCTCAACGGATAAAAGGTACTCTGGGGATAACAGGCTGATACCGCCCAAGAGTTCATATCGACGGCGGTGTTTGGCACCTCGATGTCGGCTCATCTCATCCTGGGGCTGTAGCCGGTCCCAAGGGTATGGCTGTTCGCCATTTAAAGAGGTACGTGAGCTGGGTTTAAAACGTCGTGAGACAGTTTGGTCCCTATCTGCCGTGGGCGTTGGATACTTGACGGAGCCTGCTCCTAGTACGAGAGGACCGGAGTGGACGTACCTCTGGTGTACCGGTTGTCATGCCAATGGCATTGCCGGGTAGCTAAGTACGGAAGAGATAACCGCTGAAGGCATCTAAGCGGGAAACTCGTCTGAAGATTAGGTATCCCGGGGACTTGATCCCCCTGAAGGGTCGTTCGAGACCAGGACGTTGATAGGTCGGGTGTGGAAGCGCAGTAATGCGTTAAGCTAACCGATACTAATTGCCCGTGAGGCTTGATCCTATAACACTGATGGTTATTGACCTGGTTATAGCGTTCCAAGTGTCGTTCAATACAAAATCTGGCTGCACCGTCGGCAGCCAGCCAACATCACATCCCATCGTGCGTGATCATCGAGTTCGACTCTGATCGCCACGCGTTGTGTTTCTTCCCAGATTGGAGCTGTTGCGCCAGCCGCAGCCGCTCAACCAGTTACGCCTGACGACCATAGCGAGTTGGTCCCACTCCTTCCCATCCCGAACAGGACAGTGAAACGACTTTGCGCCGATGATAGTGGACGGACGTCTGTGAAAGTAGGTCATCGTCAGGCTTTTATTCCTCAAAACCCCACAGGTAAATCCTGTGGGGTTTTGTTTTTGGCGCAACGTTTTTTGCCGACGGGCTAGGGCAACTGGCGGCGCAGCGCCTCGAAGAACAGTTCGGATTGCAGGCGTTCGCCCTGCACCTGGGCGGCCACCTTGGCGGAGAGTCCGGGATCGACCGGCATCAGCGGCCGCCCGGTGGATTGCGCCAGCACCTGGGCCGTACAGGCGCGCTCAAGGAAGAAAAGATCGTCGTAGGCGTAGTCGATGCGTTCGCCGCAGACGACCACGCCGTGGTTGCCCAGGAAGACCACGTCCGCGCCCTGCATGGCGCGGGCGATGCGCTCGCCTTCGCCGACGTCCAGCGCCAGGCCGTTGTAGTCCGCGTCGATGGCCAGGCGCCCGTGGAAGCGCATGGCGTTCTGCGACAGCGTGGTGTCGAGCGCGCGGTCGGCGGTGAGCGTCAGCGCGGTGGCGTAGGGCATGTGCGTATGCAGGACGCAGGCCTTGCCGGCGATGCGGTGGATGGCGGCATGGATGAACATGGCGGTCGGCTCGACCTCATGGCGGCCGGCCAGCTTGTTGCCGTGGGCGTCGACCAGGACGATGTCCTCGGCCTGGACCTCGTTCCACATCAGGCCGCGCGGGTTGAGCAGGAAATGGTCGGGATCGCCGGGCAGCGCGACGCTGAAATGGTTGCACACGCCTTCGCCCAGCCCGTGGAAGGCGGCCGCCCGCAGCGCGAGCGCCAGGTCGGCGCGCAGCGCGGCGACGGGTTCGGCGTGAAAGAGCGTATCGGCGTAGCGGGGTTCGTGGTTCATGGCTGCCTTTTCGGGGGAGGTTGAGGGTGCGTGTCCGTCACGATCAGCTCAGGTCGCCGTCCACGTAATACCACTTGCCGTCTTCGCGCACGAAGCGGCTCAGCTCGTGCAGGCGATGGGCGCGGCCGGCCTGGCGGCTGCGCGCGACGAACTCCACGGTGGCGTGGTCGGCGTCCTGGTCGCGCGCCTGCTTGACCGTCAGGCCCAGCCATTTGAGATCCGGCGGATTCGGTTCCAGCGCGGCGGGTCGGGTGCTGGGATGCCAGGTGGCCAGCAGGTACGGCAGCTTGTCGAGCACGAAGGCGCTGTAGCGCGAGCGCATCAGCGCTTCGGCGCTGGGCGCCTGCAGGGCGAGCGGGCCGTCGTGCCAGCGGCCGCAGCATTCGGGATAGGCCTGGGAACTGCCGCAGGGGCAGGCCGCGGCCGTGTTGCGCGAGGGTTTCGCCACGATGCTTGCGCCGCGCTCAGGCCCGCAGGTCCGCGTATTCGGGATGGCGGCGCATATAGGCGTCCGCGTACGAACACGAAGGCCGCACTTTCCAGCCTTGGGCGCGCGCCGCCTCCAGCGCGTGGCGGGTCAGTTCGGCGGCGATGCCGCGTCCGCCGACCTGGCTGGGCACGCCGGTGTGGGTGATGGTCATGACGTGGTCTTGCAGGTGGTAGTCGAGCACGCACAGCACGCCGTCGACGGTGGCGGTGTAGCGGGAGCGTTCGGTGTCTTGCGTCACGGAAATCATGCGTATGGTTCCTGGGTTCGGGTGAGCGGTTCAGCGCTGCAGGGCCTTGAGCAGCGCGGTGAGATCGGCGTCGCGGGCCTGCACCAGATCCGCCATGCTGCGCGCGCCGGCCTCGGCCTGGACGCCTTCGATCAGGCGCTGCTGCAGCTCGGGCGTCATCTCGGGCGTGCCGAGATCGTCCCACCAGGTCTGCACCGGGCCGAGCAGATGGTGCATGAAATTCGCCAGGCCGCCCGGGCCGCCGCCGAGATTGAAGGTCATGTGCGGGCCGAACAGCGCCCAGCGCAGGCCGGGACCCTGGGACACGGCGGCGTCGATGTCGGCGACGCTGGCGACGTTCTCCGCCGCCAGGTGGATGGCCTCGCGCCAGAGCGCGGCCTGCAGGCGGTTGGCGATGTGGCCGGGCACTTCCTTGTTCAGCCGGATCGGGTACTTGCCCATGCTGCGGTAGAACGCGATGCTGCGGTCCATGGTGTCGGCCGAGGTCTGCTCGCCGCCCACCACCTCGACCAGCGGGATCAGATGCGGCGGATTGAAGGGGTGGCCGATCACGAAGCGCGAGGCATGGCGGCAGCGCGATTGCAGCCGGCTCATGATGAGGCCGGAGGAACTGGAGGCGACGATGACGTGGGGCGGCAGCAGCGCGTCCATGCGCGCGAAGAGCTCGGTCTTGAAGTCTTCGCGTTCGGGACCGTTTTCCTGGACGAAGTCCACGCCGGCCAGGGCGCGCTCCAGGTCCGGCTCGAAGCTGAGCGCCTCGGCCGTGGCGCCCGGGACCACGCGGCCCAGTTCGGTCAGCACCGGCCAGGCGGCCTGCACGCGGGCGCACGTCTGCGCTTCGGCGTCGGGGGCTGGATCGCTGACCACGACCTCCAGGCCGCGGGCCAGGAACAGCGCGGCCCAGCTGGCGCCGATGGTGCCGGCGCCCACGATGGCGACTCTGCGGATGGCGGGAAGAGGCGTGGACGAACGGGGCGTAAGGGCTTCCGGCATGCAAGGCTCCTGTTGGGACGGATAGGAGCATTGTGAAGCAAACACCGGACCCTTGCCACGCGGTCAGGCGTTGCGGGCGCGGCGCAGATAACGCCAGCCGAGCGCCACGGCCAGCAGGTAGCTCGCGGCGATCACGCCGTAGGCCACGGGCAGCGCGTCGCGCCATTGCGGCAGCAGATGCAGGATGGTGCCCATCAGGGCGACGCCGACCAGCGCGCCCGATTGCCGGTTGGCGTTCAACGCCGCGGCCGCGCTGTTCGCATGGCTTTTGCCGGATACCTGCATGACCACGCTGGTCATCGCGGGCACGGCGATGCCCACGCCCAGGTTGGCCAGCGCGACGATGGCGGCGAACGGCCAGTAGGCGAGGCCGGGCGTGACGGCGTAGATCGCGACGCTGCTCAGCGCCGCGGCCAGCGCCATGCCGCCCAGCAGCGAGGCCGATACGTTCCAGCGCGCCGAGATCCGCGCCGAGATCAGGTTGCCGATGGAGAACACCGCCAGCATCGGCACCAGCTCGATGCCGGTCTGCAAGGCGTCGGCGCCGCGCGCCTGCTGCAGGAACAGGCTGAGCAGAAAGAGCTGTCCGTAGGACGCGAGGTTGATCAGGAAGCCGATGCCGTTGGCCGCCGCGAACTGCGGCGTGGCGAACAGCGCGCGCGGGACGATGGGCTCGGCGTGGCGGCGTTCGCGCCGCAGCAGCAGCGCCGCGCTGCCCAGGAAGAGGGCTGCGGCCAGCGCGATGCGCGCGGACGTCCAGCCATAGGCGTTGCCCTGGATCAGCGCGAAGCACAGCGAGGACAGCGCGGCCACGCCGAGCAGGTGGCTGAGCGGATTGAGCGCGCGCGGCCGGCGCGGCGCGGGCTGGATGCGCCGGCGCGCCAGCCACAGGCCCGCCAGTCCCAGCGGGATGTTGATGAGGAAGATCCCGCGCCAGCCGAACTGGTGGATCAGCACGCCGCCCATCAAGGGGCCGGCGGCGCCGGCGACCGCCACGATCGCCGACCAGGCGGCCAGCATGCGGTTGCGCGTCTGCTCGTCGTCGTAGGCGTGGGTCAGCAGGCTGAGCGAGCTGGGCATGAACAGGGCCGCGCCCAGGCCTTGCAGCATGCGCGCCAGGATCAGCATATCGGCGCCGGAGGCCAGCCCGCACAGCAGCGAGGCCAGGGTGAAGACGCCCAGCCCGGCCAGATAGATGGTCTTGGCCCCGTAGCGGTCGGCCAGCGCGCCGGCCACCAGCAGCAGGGCCGCGAAGGTGAGCGTGTAGCCGTCGACGATCCAGACCAGGTCGGTCAGCGGCACGGTGAATTGCAGCGCGATGCTGGGCAGGGCGACGTTGACGACGGTGACGTCGAGCATGGCCATGACGAAGCCGATCGCCAGCGTGACGAGCGGCAGCAGTCCGGCGGCGGCGGGTTTGGCGTCCAGGGCGCTGGCGTGGGGGCAGGCGGAATTCATGATGGTGCGAGGTTCGACGGCTTTGGAGGAGAGAAGCGTAGGCGCTTTCATTGATGCAAAAAAGCCGTATAACTGCTTTATAGTGATGCAGAAATGCATCTGTCAGGTGAAGCATGGATTGGGACAACGCCAGGATTTTCCTGGCCATCTACCGCATAGGCACGCTGCGCGGGGCCGCCGCGCTGCTGCAGATCGACCAGGCCACGGCCGGGCGGCGGCTGGCGGCGCTGGAATCGTCGCTGGACGCGCGGCTGTTCCTGCGCACGCCGGGCGGCTATGTGCCGACGGCCGCCGGCGAGCTGGCGTTCGCCGCGGCCGAGCGCATGGAGCAGGCCGCCGACCAGCTGCAGCGCCAGATGCAGGGCATGGACAACAGGCTGTCCGGCGTGGTGCGCGTGGCGACCTCGGAAACCGTGGCCCGGTATTTCGTCATGGAGGCCGTGCGGCGCGTGCACGCCCAGCATCCCGACATCCGGGTGACGCTGTCCACGGCGATCCAGCTGAGCAACCTGACGCGCCGCGAGGCGGACCTGGCGATACGCAATCTCAGGCCGGACAATCCCGACCTGATCCACCGCCACCTGGCGCGCAAGGAGGTCGGGCTGTACGCGTCGCGCTCGTACCTGGCCGCGCATGGCGAGCCGCGCCCGGGCACGGCGTTCGCCGGGCACACGCTGGTGACCTACCAGCAGTCGGTGCTGCCGGGCTGGTCCGACACGTTCTGCGGCGAACCCACGGGCAACGGCCGCATCGGCCTGGAGCTGAATTCGGGGCTGATGATCATCGAGGCCGTGGCGGCCGGCCTGGGCATAGGCGAGCTGCCCACGCACATAGCGCCGGACTATCCGGACCTGGTCCGGATCTGGCCGCACCGCAGCGAGTCCTACGATCTGTGGCTGGTGATGCATGGCGACCTGAACCGCACCGCCCGCGTGCGCGCGGTGGCCGACGCCATCGTCGAGGTTTTCGAACAGGACGGGTAGCGGCGCCGCGCCGCCCGCGCGGCTTGTGGGAGCCGGCGCCAGGCGCTAAGGTGGACGGGCCTTGCACAACCACCAATCAGGAGTCGCGCGTGTCCGATCTTTGGCGTTTGTCCGCAGTTGAGCTTGCCGCCCGCATCCGCAAGCGTGAAGTGTCCGCCCGCGAAGCCGCGCTGAGCGCGCTGGGACGGCTGGAAGCCGTCAATCCCGCCATCAATGCCGTGGTCGACCATCGTCCCGAGTCGGTGCTGGAACAGGCGGCCGAAATCGACGCGGCGCTGGCGCGCGGCGAGGCGCCGGGCCCGCTGGCGGGCGTGCCCGTCACCGTCAAGGTCAACGTGGACCAGGCGGGCTTCGCCACCACCAACGGGGTGGGCCTGCAGAAGGATCTGATCGCCGCCGAGAACAGCCCGGTGGTGGACAATCTGCGGCGCGCGGGCGCGGTCATCCTGGGCCGCACCAACACGCCGGCGTTCTCGCTGCGCTGGTTCACCGGCAACCGGCTGCACGGCGACACGCTGAACCCGCGCAATCCGGCGCTGACGCCGGGAGGCTCTTCGGGCGGCGCGGCCTCGGCGGTGGCGGCCGGCATCGGCCAGCTGGCGCACGGCACCGACATCGCGGGTTCGATCCGCTATCCGGCCTATGCCTGCGGCGTGCACGGCCTGCGGCCGACCCTGGGGCGCGTGGCGGCGTACAACGCGGCATTGCCGGAACGCTCCATCGGCGGGCAGCTGACGGCGGTGTCGGGGCCACTGGCGCGCAGCATCGCGGACCTGCGGCTGGGGCTGGCGGCGCTGGCCGCGCCGGACCTGCGCGATCCGTGGTGGGTGCCGGCGCCCTTGCAGGGCCCCGAGGCGCCGCGCAGGGCGGCGCTGTGCCTGAACCCCGACGGCATGGACACCGCGCCGGCGGTGGTCAAGGCGCTGCAGGAGGCGGCGCACCGCCTGAGCGAGGCTGGCTGGACGGTGGACACGCTGGACAGCCTGCCGCCCATGCAGGAGGCGGCGGACCTGCAGATCCGCATGTGGCTGGCCGACGGCTACGACGCCATGGTGGCGGCGGCCGAGAAAGAAGGCGACCCGGGCGCGCTGGCGGCGCTGGCGGGCCAGCGCGAGAAAGCGGCCGGCATCGACCTGGCGGGGTTTTCCGCGGTGCTGACGCGCCGCGCCACGCTGACGCGGCTGTGGGCGCTGTTTTTCGCCGAGTATTCGGCGCTGCTGCTGCCGGTGTCGGCCGAGCTGCCGTTTCCGGACAGGCTCGACCTGCAGGGCGACGCGGCCTACGCCCGCGTGTGGCGCGCGCAGATGACGCAGATCGGGGTGCCGTTCATGGGCCTGCCGGGCCTGTCGGTCGCCATGGGCAGCGCCATGAGCGAGGCCGGGCCGAGCCCGGTCGGGGTGCAGGTGGTGGCGGGCCGCTACCGCGAAGACCTGTGCCTGGCGGTCGGTGAAATCATCGAGGCGGGCGGCGAGGCCGTGCGCATCGCCGAGCCCGCGGTCCGCGCCTAGGCGGACGGTTGCGCCGCCGGCCCGGCGAAACGCAGCCGCAGCACGCCGAGATCGCCGTAGGCCAGTTCCAGCTCGCGGCCGGCGGGCACGTCCAGGAAACCGGCGTACGAGCCGGTGATCACGTGCTGGCCGGCACGCAGGCCCAGGCCCTGGCCGCGCAGGAAATTGGCCAGCCAGTACAGCCCGGCCTTGGGGCGGTCGTTCGGATGTACGCCCGCGTGCTGCTCGGCCTGCACGCCGTCCATGGACAGCGTGATGGCCATGCTGGCGGGCACGGTGTGCGGCGAGGCGATGCGCGGACCCAGCACCAGCCCCAGGTTGAACATGTGGTCGGCCAGCAGCTCCGGCACGCTGGCGTGCTCGGGGCTGGCGTAGCGGCAGCCCAGGATTTCCAGGGCCAGGCGCGCGCCGCCGATGGCGGCGTCGATCTCGGCTTCGGTATAGGGCTCGGCGCGGGCCGGCAGGTTCTGCGCGAGCTCGAAGGCGATTTCCGGTTCGATGCGCAGCACGTCGGTGCGCGCGGCGATCGGGCCGGCCTCGGCGTGGGCCACGGTGGATGCGTAGATGGGCGCGACCACGGCTTTTTCGGGCGAGGGCAGCGCGCTCTTCCAGGCGGCGATGTCGTCGTGGCGCTCCTCGCGCAGCAATTGCGCGGTGCGCTGCTGCACGGCGAAGGCCTGGTCCAGCGATTGCGGGCGGCAGCCGGCGGGCAGGCGCGGGCCGGCGACGCCGGATTCGCGCGCGGCGATGAGCAGGCGCGCCGCCTCCAGGCAGCCGGGATAGTCTTCGATGCCGATCTGCATGGTCAGACTCCCAGGTAAATCATGATCCACAGCGCGACCATGGCGATCAGGCCCAGCCAGCACGAGCCCCAGAAGCCGACGATCGGCCATTTCAGCGAAAGCGGAATCTTCTTGGGCTCGACGTGGCCGAGCAGATCGTTGGCGTTGCCGACCAGCCAAAACCGCGTGCCGGGGAACATCAGGCGGAAGAAATAATCGAGCGTGATCGCCGCCCGCACCGCCAGCGGATACTGGGCGAACGTGCGGTGCTGCAGGTAGGGGTGCTTGAGCGCGGCGTTGATCTGTTTGCTCTTGACGAAGAACAGGACGATTCCGCTGATGGAGCAGGTGATGAAACACAGCACGAAGAGGCTGAAGGCCATGGAGATGGCGGCTGAATGCATGGGGAGTCTCTGCGTTGCGCGGTAGGCCGCGTCTGGATGATGAAAAGCGGGTGGATTGCCTGGAGCCGTATTGTAGAAGCCCTGGCGCGGCCCCGTGTTCAGGGCCGCGTCAGCCGTGGCGCGCGGGTCAGCCGCGCACCTGGCCTTCGCCGTTGAGCACCCACTTCAGCGTGGTCAGGCCTTCCAGGCCGACCGGGCCGCGCGCGTGCAGGCGGTTGGTCGAGATGCCGATCTCGGCGCCCAGGCCGTACTCGAACCCGTCGGCGAAGCAGGTGGGCAGGTTGACATAGACCGAGCTGGAATCGACTTCGCGCTGGAAGCGCTGCGCGGCCGACAGGTCTTCGGTGACGATGGCGTCGGTGTGGCCGGAACCCCAGCGCGCGATGTGCTCGATCGCGTCGTCCAGCGAGTCGACGATGCGCACCGCCAGGATGGGGCCCAGGTATTCGGTGGCCCAGTCCTCGTCGGTGGCGGGCTTGGCGTGCGGCAGCAGGGCCAGTGTGCGCGGGCAGCCGCGCAGTTCGACGCCGCGTTCGCCGAGGTCGGCGGCCAGGCTGGGCAGGATGGAGACGGCGGCCACCGCGTCGATCAGCAGCGTCTCCATGGCGCCGCAGATGCCGTAGCGGTAGGTCTTGGCGTTGACCGCGATGGCGTGCGCCTTGTCCGGGTCGGCGGCCGCGTCGATATAGACGTGGCAGTTGCCGTCCAGGTGCTTGATCAGCGGCACGCGGGCCTCTTGCGACAGGCGCGCGATCAGGCCCTTGCCGCCGCGCGGCACGATGACGTCGATGTGCTCGGTCATGGTGATGAGCTTGCCCACCGCGGCGCGGTCGGCGGTGGCCACCACCTGCACCGCGTCCTGCGGCAGGCCGGCGGCGGCCAGGCCCTTCTGCACGATGCGGCCGAGCGCGATGTTGGAATGCAGCGCTTCGCTGCCGCCGCGCAGGATGGCGGCGTTGCCCGACTTCAGGCACAGCGCCGCGGCGTCGATCGTCACGTTGGGCCGGGATTCGTAAATGATGCCGATCACGCCCAGCGGCACGCGCATCTGGGCCACGCGCATGCCGTTGGGGCGCACGGTGGTGGCGGTGATGCTGCCGATCGGGTCGGGCAGGGCGGCGATCTGGCGCAGGCCTTCGGCCATGTGCGCCAGCGTCTTGTCCGACAGGCTCAGGCGGTCCAGCAGAGCCGGCTCCAGCCCGTTGGCGCGCGCGGCGGCCACGTCTTTCTCGTTGGCGGCCTTGAGTTCTTCGTGGCTGGCGGCGAGCGCGTCGGCCATGGCCAGGAGCGCCTGGTTCTTGGCGGCGCCGCTGGCGCGCATCATGGCGCGCGAGGCGCGGCGGGCGTTTTCGCCCAGGGTGAGCATGGCTTGTTCGATGGAGGACGAGGACATGGCGGCGTCGATCATGAAGTATGGGGCGGCATGGAAACCGCTCGAAGAATCAGTGTATATCCGGCCGTCGGGCCGGGCGGGCGTGGCGGCGATGCCGCCTTCACGGTCGCGCGCCGGCGGCGGCCACGCGCAGCGCGAGACGGGTCATTTCTTCCCAGGGGTCGGACAGGCGGCCCGGCACGGACAGGCCCTTGATCAGGCGGTCGACCTCGTGCGCATGCTGCACGGCGGCCGGCCAGACGCCGGGCTGCACCCGGCTCAGGGCCTGCAGCGCCAGGCGTTCGTGCGCGCCGAAAATGCGCAGGCGGCGCATCAGGCCGTTGACGTCCTGCCCCAGGGCGCGGGCCTGGGCCACGCGGGCCAGCAGGCGGATTTCCTCGCCCACGGCCCACAGCACCAGGGGCAGCGCCTCGCCTTCGGCGCGCAGGCCGTCGAGCATGCGGATGGTGCGGGCGGTGTCGCCGGCCAGCATGGCGTCGCGCAGCCCGAAAACGTCGTAGCGCGCCACGTTCAGCACCGCGCGTTCGACGTCCTCGGCGGCCAGCTGGCCTTCTGGGTAGAGCAGGCCCAGCTTCTGGATTTCCTGGTGGGCGGCCAGCAGGTTGCCTTCCACCTTGTCGGCCATCCACTGCAGCGTGGCGTTGTCGGCGCGCTGGTTCTGGCGCGCCAGGCGCTGGCCGATCCAGGCCGGCAGGCGGCCGCGCTCGATGCTGGCGATATCGACCATCGCGCCGCCGCGGGCCAGCGCCTGCATCCAGCGGCTTTCGCGGGTGGCCTTGTCCAGGCGCGGCAGGGAGATCAGGACCAGCGTGTCGGCGTCGGGCTGTTTCTCGGCCTGCTCGGCCAGCCGCGCCAGCGTGTCGGCGCCGGGCTTGCCGGGCTTGCCCGTGGGGATCTTGAGTTCGAGGATGCGGCGGTCGCCGAACAGCGACACGCTTTGCGTGGCGGCGATGACCGCGCTCCAGTCGCTGCGCGCGTCCATCACCATGGACAGCCGCTCGGTATAGCCGGCGCCGCGCGCCGCGGCGCGCAGCGCGTCCACCGCCTCGGTCACCAGCAGCGGCTCGTCGCCCGACACCGTGTACAGCGGCGCCAGCCGGTTGCCCGGCCGTTGCAGCTGTTCGGCCAGGCGGTCCGCGTCCAGGGGCTGTGCCATCAGCGCACGTTGGCCGGATCGGTGGTGGACGGCGTCTGCCAGGGCGTGGGCGTACGCTGCGGCTGCGGCGCGGTCGGGTCGTACAGCGGGGTTTCGCCGCTCTCGCCGCGCCGCTCGGCGTTCTCGAAGGCCTCGCGCACGTCCGGGGCCGTCATGCGGCGCAGCAGCCGCGAAACGAGATCGCGCTGCATGGACTTGTACAGCGTTTCGATCTGGCCCTGCTTGGCCTGCACGACCTGGTCGTCGTAGGGCATTTCGCGGTAGATCGACAGCGTGGTGTCGGGAATCAGCGCGCGGCCCTTGGCGTCGATCAGGCGGAACGTGTAGTTGATGCCGAGTTCGTATTCCTCGACGCGGCCCTGCGCGTTGAGCGACACCTCGCGCAGCGTGCGCGAATCCGAGACCTGCTGCAGGATGGCCTGGGCCTCCTTGGGCGTGGCGACCAGCTTGGTGTCGGGCGAGGCCGCGCGCAGCGAGCGGCGCACGTCGGCGCCGAACTGCGTGTTGTCGGGGATGCCGACGTACAGCGTCTCGAACGGCATGGGGGTGACTCCCCGCAACGCGAAACCGCAGGCGGAGAGCAGCATGAACAGCGCCAGGCAGGCGCCGCGCAGCAGCCAGGGTAGGCGGGGGGAGTGCGTTTGTTGCCCGGCGAAGTGCATGCTTGACCTCATCAGCCTACGACGTTGACCAGTTTGCCCGGGACCACGATGACGCGCTTGGGCGGGCGGCCTTCCAGGAAGCGGGCGACCTCTTCCTGGGCGGCCGCGAGCTTCTCGATGTCTTCCTTGGGCGCCTTGGCGGCCACGCGGATCGAGCCGCGCAGCTTGCCGTTGACCTGGAGCATCAGTTCGATCTCGTCGGCCACCAGCGCCGCCTCGTCGACGTGCGGCCACGGCGCGTCGAGCAGGTCGCCCAGCTCTTGCGCGTAGCCCAGGTCGCGCCACAGGTGCCAGGTGATGTGCGGCACCACCGGGTACAGCACGCGCAGCAGCACGCCCAGCGTTTCGGCGTAGGCGGCGTCCGCGTGGGCGCCCTCGGGCAGCTTGGCGTCGTCGATGGCGTTCAGCATCTTCATGCAGGCCGACACGACGGTGTTGTACTGGATGCGCTGGTAATCGTAGTCGGCCTGCTTGAGCAGCGCATAGACTTCGCGGCGCAGGTCCTTCACGGGGGCCGGCGCCTGGGCCCAGTCGGCGCCGTGGGCCAGGCCGCGGGCCACGGCCTCGCGCTTGGCGTAGCTGATCGACCAGAGGCGGCGCAGGAAGCGGTTGGAGCCTTCGACGCCGGAGTCGGACCATTCGAGGGTCTGCTCGGGCGGGCTGGCGAACATGACGAACAGGCGGGCCGTGTCGGCGCCCATGGTGTCGATCAGGGATTGCGGATCGACGCCGTTGTTCTTGGACTTGGACATCGTGCCCACGCCGCCGTAGCTGATCTCGGAGCCGTCGGCCTTGAGCTTGGCGCCCACGATCGCGCCGCGCGCGTCATAGACGTTCTCGACGTCTTCCGGCCAGAAGTATTCGATGCCGCCCTGGGGCGTCTTGCGCGAATAGATATGGTTGAGCACCATGCCCTGGCACAGCAGCTTGGTGAAGGGCTCGTCGAAATTGAGCAGGCCCATGTCGCGCATGACCTTGGTCCAGAAGCGCGCGTACAGCAGGTGCAGCACCGCGTGCTCGATGCCGCCGATGTACTGGTCCATCGGCATCCAGTAATCGTTGCGCGCGTCGACCATGGCGTTGTCGTTGCCCGGCGAGGTATAGCGCATGAAGTACCAGGACGAGTCCACGAAGGTGTCCATGGTGTCGGTTTCGCGGCGCGCCGGCTTGCCGCACTTGGGGCAGGCGCAGGACAGGAAGGCCTCGTTCTTGGCCAGCGGGTTGCCGCTGCCGTCGGGGATGAGGTCGTCGGGCAGCACCACCGGCAGGTCCTTCTCGGGAACCGGGACCGGGCCGCAATCGGCGCAATGGATGATGGGGATCGGGGTGCCCCAGTAGCGCTGGCGCGAAATGCCCCAGTCGCGCAGGCGCCAGGTGGTCTGCTTTTCGCCCAGGCCCTGGGCGCCCAGGTCGGCGGCGATGGCGTCGACCGCTTCCTTGTGCGAGAGGCCGTCGTACTTGCCGGAGTTGATGGTGCGGCCGGCCTGCTTGTCGCCGTACCATTCCTGCCAGGCGTCGGCGGAGTACTGCTTGCCGGCCACGTCCACGACCTGCTTGATCGGCAGCCCGTATTTCCGGGCGAAGGCGAAGTCGCGCTCGTCGTGCGCCGGCACGCCCATGACGGCGCCGTCGCCGTAGCTCATGAGCACGTAGTTGCCGACCCAGACTTCGACGTCGGCGCCGGTGATCGGGTGCGTGACGTACAGGCCCGTGGGCATGCCTTCCTTTTCGCGCGTGGCCATTTCGGCCTCGGTCGTGCCGCCCAGCTTGCATTGCTCGACGAACGCCGCCAGCTGCGGGTTGGACAGCGCGGCCTGCGTGGCCAGGGGGTGCTCCGGCGCCACGGCGCAGAAGGTCACGCCCATGATGGTGTCGGCGCGGGTGGTGAAGACGTACAGCTTGCCGTCCTGGATCAGCTGGCCGTCCGGGCCGGCGATCTTGTGGGGGAAGGCGAAGCGCAGGCCCTCGGACTTGCCGATCCAGTTTTCCTGCATCAGGCGCACGCGCTCGGGCCAGCCGGGCAGGTCGTTCTGGACGGCGCCCAGCAGCTCGTCGGCGTAATCGGTGATGCGCAGGTAGTAGCCCGGGATCTCGCGCTTTTCGACCAGTGCGCCCGAACGCCAGCCGCGTCCGTCGATGACCTGCTCGTTGGCCAGCACGGTCTGGTCCACCGGGTCCCAGTTGACCACCTGGGTCTTGCGGTAGGCCACGCCCTTTTCCAGCATCTTGAGGAACAGCCACTGGTTCCACTTGTAATACTGCGGATCGCAGGCGCACATCTCGCGCGACCAGTCGATCGCCAGGCCCATCGCCTTCATCTGCTTCTTCATGTAGGCGATGTTGTCGTAGGTCCACTTGGCCGGCGGCACCTTGGACTTGATGGCGGCGTTCTCGGCCGGCATGCCGAAGGCGTCCCAGCCCATGGGCATCAGGACGTTATAGCCGCGCATGCGCAGCTGGCGCGCCATCATGTCGTTGATGGTGTAGTTGCGCACGTGGCCCATGTGCAGCTTGCCGCTGGGGTAGGGCAGCATCGAGCAGGCGTAGAACTTCGGCTTTTCGGAGCCGTCCGCGTTCGTCGCGTGTTCGTGGACCAGGTAAGCGTCGCGGGCCTGCCAGTCTTGGTGGGCGGCTGCTTCGACGGTATTGGGGAGGTAACGTTCCTGCATGGGCTCGTGCACGATGGCAAAAAAGGGTGAGCCGCCCGGCCGCGCGGAGCGCGGAGGCGGCCAAAACCCCTGATTATAGGAGGTGCTAGGCGCGGGCTGGGCGCGAGGCCGTTTCCGGGATGCGCGCGCTGGGCGACAGGGCGCCGTACAGCAGCGTAATCCCCCCGAGAACGGCGCCCGCCGTGACCACGCCGGGCCAGCCAAAATGGGCGTACAGCCAGGACGATACCAGCGAACCGCTGGCTCCGCCGATGAAGTAGCTGGTCATGTAGCCGGCGGTCAGGCGGCTGCGGGCCTCGGGGCGCAGCCGGTAGAGGGCGCTGCTATTGGTGACATGTACGCCCTGTATCGCCAGGTCCTGGATCAGAATCCCGACCAGCAGGGCGATCACTGACGCCTGCCCGAATGCGATCAGTCCCCACGAACCGAGCAGCAGCAGCAGGCCGGCCCGGGTGGCCAGGTTGCCCAGGCCGCGGTCGGCCAGGCGGCCGAAGCGGTTGGCGGCGTAGGCGCCGGCCGCGCCGGCCAGCCCGAACAGGCCGATCGTGGTGTTGTTGTATTCATAGGGCGGGCTGGCCAGCAGAAAGGTCAGGGGCGTCCAGAGCATGCTGAACGAGGCGAACAGCAGCCCGCCCAGCAGCGAGCGGGCGCGAAACAGCGGCTCTTCGGCGAACATCTTCAGGATGGAGGCCAGCAGGCGCGGGTAGCTCAGGCCGGCCGGGCTCTGGTAGCGGGGCAGCAGGCGCCACAGCGCGGCCGACATGGCCAGCATCAGGATGGCGGCCACCCAGTACACCGTGCGCCAGCTGCCCAGGTCGGCCAGGGCGCCGGCGACCGTGCGGGCCAGCAGGATGCCCAGCAGCAGGCCGCTCATGACCGTGCCCACGGCCTTGCCGCGTTCATGGGGCGCGGCCAGCGTGGCGGCGAACGGCACCAGGATCTGCGCCACCACCGACAGCATGCCGGTCAGCGCCGTGCCGACGATCAGCACCGTGATGCTGGGGGCGAAGGCCGAGATCAGCAGGGTGGCCGAGGACAGCAGGCTCATCAGCACGATCAGGCTGCGGCGCTCGAACATGTCGCCCAGCGGCACCAGCAGCATCAGGCCCACCGCGTAGCTCAGCTGCGCCGTGGTGACGATGGCGCCGGCCGCGGCGGTCGACAGCGAGAACTGCTCGCCGATGGTGTGCAGCAGCGGCTGCGCGTAATAGTTGCTGGCGACCGCCAGGCCGGTGGCCACGGACATCAGCAGGATGATGGGCGCGGTCAGCGCCGGGGTCTGGGGGGAGCGTGATGCGGAATTCATGGGTCTGGCGCTCAGGCGTCTATGCCGCCGGGGGTTTCCTGGTCGAGCCGGATCAGCATTTTCCTGAGCAGGCCGGCCAGCTGCTTGCGTTCCGCGGCCGACAGCGGCTCCAGCAGTTCGTTCATGTCTTTCAGGTAGTCCTTCAACACCGTCTTGATCAGGCGCAGGCCTTCCGAAGTGAGCGAGACGATCACGCCGCGGCGGTCCTCGGGATTCGGGCTGCGCGCCAGCAGCCCGGCCTCTTCAAGGCGGTCGAGGCGGTTGGTCATCGCGCCGGAGGTCAGCAGCAGGGCCTCGACCAGCTTCTGCGGATTGAGCGCGTAGGGCGCGCCGCTGCGGTACAGCGTGGCCAGCACGTCGAACTCGCCCTGGTGCAGGGTATGGCGGCGAAAGCCGTGGTTGACGTTGCGCGTGGCCAGCGCGTTGAGGCGGAACAGCCGGGTGATCACGGCCATGGGCGCGAAGTCCTGGCCCGGGCATTCCCGGCTCCATTGCGCGATGATCCGGTCGACGAAATCGGTCGTGGCTTGCATTTGTTTTGAAGTAAAGTATCTTTACGTGAAGATAAATTCTAGCAGGCCGGCCGCGCGGCGCGCAATCGCGGCGGCAAAAAAGAAGGGCCCGCCTCTTGCGAGGCGGGCCCTTCCGGCTTGACCGGATTAGCGCGGAATTACTGCGCGGCGTCCTTCAGCTTCTTGAGCGGGCGAACCTTCACCTTGACCGAAGCCGGCTTGGCGGGGAACCAGCGCTCTTCGCCGGTGAACGGGTCCTTGCCGAAGCGCTTGGCCTTGGCCGGAACCTTCTGCACGGAGACCTTGAACAGGCCCGGCAGCGTGAATTCGCCGGCGCCCTTCTTGTCCACGGAGCCCAGCACCGAGGTTTCCAGGCTGGCCAGCACGGCCTTGACGGACTTGGCTTCGACGCCGGATTGCTCAACGATGTAGGCGATGAGCTGGGTCTTGTTCAGGGCAGCCTTGATGGCCTTGGGGGCGGCGGCGACCTTCTTGGCGGCGACGACCTTCTTGGCGGGAGCGGCCTTCTTGGCTGCGGGTTTCACAGCGGTCTTGGCGGCCGTAGCCTTTTTGGCGGGCGCCTTGGCGGCGGGTTTGGTGACTTTCTTGGCAGGAGCTTTTGCTTTCGTGGCCATGGTCAAAATCCGTTTGTTGAGGACATGGAGCAGCGCGTGCCGGGTATCGGCAATAGACGCCACGCGCCCGATGATAGCGGAAGAGCGCCGGTTGATGCGGTTTTCCAGCGGGTTTTCTGCCGCTGTTTGTTGTTTTCGGCGCAGAAAGTGCCTTCTACAAGGGCTCCGGCGCGATGCCGCGGCCGATGAACCAATGGCGCTGCGCATGTTCCAATGGCGGGCGCGCGGTTTCGCCGCGCAAGAAAAACCATGCATGGAAGTGAAGCAGCGATATGTTGATGAAGAAGTTGGCGGCGAGCCTGATCGTCGCGGCCGCGTGCGTTTCGGGCGCAGCGGCGCAGTCCATGGCCGCGCCGGCCCTGACGGCCAAGGCCTGGCTTTTGCTGGATGAGACCAGCGGCCAGGTGATCGCCTCGCATGCCGCGAGCGAGCGGATCGAGCCCGCGTCGCTGACCAAGATCATGACGGCCTATGTCGTGTTCGAGGCCCTGAGCAAGAAGGAATTGTCGGCCGGCCAGATGGTCACCGTGTCCACGCGCGCGTGGAAAGTGCCGGCGGGCAGCTCCAAGATGTTCCTGGAGCCGGGCTCCAAGGTCTCGGTGGACGACCTGCTGCGCGGCCTGATGATCCAGTCCGGCAACGACGCGGCCATCGCGCTGGCCGAGGCGGTCTCGGGCAGCGTCGAGGCCTTCGTCGCGCGGATGAACGACACCGCCGTGAAAATGGGCCTGCACGCCACGCATTTCGCCAGCCCGCACGGCCTGCCGGACCCGGGCACCTACTCGACCGCGAGCGACCTGTCGGTGCTGGCCACGCGCTTCATCCGCGACTATCCCGCGCTTTACCGGACCTACGATTCGGCCAAGCAGTTCACCTACAACAAGATCACGCAGCCCAACCGCAACCGGCTGCTGTGGCTGGACCCCAGCGTCGATGGCCTGAAAACCGGGCATACGGAGTCGGCCGGCTACTGCATCGTGGCCAGCGCCAAGCGGCCCAACGGCGCCGACGAGCGGCGGCTGATCACGGTGGTCGTGGGGACCGCGTCCGATAAGCTGCGCACGCAGGAAAGCCGCGAGTTGCTGGAGTGGGGCTTTCGGGGGTTCAATACCATCAAGCTCTACGCGCGCGGCGAGTCGGTGGCCACGCCCGAGGTCTGGAAGGGCGCGAGCGACAGCCTGAAGGCTGGATTCGCGCGCGACGCCTACGTCACCGTGCCGGCCGGCGCCAAGGTGGAGCGGGTCTGGACGCCGCAGGAGCCGCTGATCGCGCCGATCGCGTCGCAGGCCACGGTGGGCGAGATGCGCGTGCTGGTCGACGGCAAGCCCGCCCTGCAGTTCCCCGTGGTGGCGCTGGAGCCGGTGGCCGAGGCGGGTTTCGCGGGCAGGGCATGGGATTCCATCCGCTTGTGGTGGCGCGGCCAGGCGGGATAAACGGAGGTGTGAAATGGCGGTGAGTTTTCCTGGAGGTCCGGCGCCCGCGCCGACGGCGGACGATCCGCTGGCCCTGCTGTCGGCCTGCCACGGGCGCATCGCCCGCCAGTGCGCCACGCTGGGACGGCTGGCCGCGCACCTGCCGGCGCATGGCAGCGACGCGGCGGCCCAGACCGCCGCGGCCAGCGTGCTGCGCTACTTCGAGACCGCGGCCGTCCATCACCACGAGGACGAGGAAGAAGACCTGTTCCCCGCCCTGATCGATTCCATGGCCGGCTCCGACGCGGTGTGCCTGCATGAGCTGGTCGACGGCCTGGTCGCCGAACACCGGCAGCTGGCCCGGCGCTGGGAGCCGCTGCGCCAGGCGCTGGCCGACATTTCCCAGGGCCGGCGCGCCGAGCTCCCGGCCGGCGAGGTCCAGGCGTTCACCGAGGCCTACGCCACGCACATCCGCCGTGAGGAAGAAGAACTGCTGCCCATGGCCGCGCGGCTGATCGCCGACGACGCGCTGGCCGCGATCGGCCAGGCCATGAAATCGCGGCGCGGCGGCGAGGCGGGCTGAACCATGAAGCGCAACGCCCGTTTCCGCCAGAAACTGCAGGCCCCGGCCCTGGCGCACGCCATGTCGGCGCACAACCCGCTGTCGGCCCGGCTCGCCGCGCAGGCCGGATTCGACGCCATATGGGGCAGCGGCTTCGAGCTCTCGGCCAGCCACGCGGTGCCGGACGCCAACATTCTTTCGCCGTCGCAGCACCTGGACATGATGCGCGCGATCGCCGCCGCGGTGGACGTGCCGGTCATCGCCGACATCGACACCGGCTTCGGCAACGCCATCAACGTGTCCTACATCGTGCCGCAGTACGAGGCGGCCGGCTGTTCGGCCGTGGTGATGGAAGACAAGACCTTTCCCAAGGACACCAGCCTGCGCGCCGGCGGCCGCCAGGAACTGGTGCGCATCGAGGAATTCCAGGGCAAGGTCGAAGCCGCCTGCGCGGCGCGCCGCGACGCGGATTTCTGCGTGATCGCCCGCACCGAGGCCCTGATCGCGGGGGCGGGCGAGCGCGAGGCGCTGGCCCGGGCCGCGGCCTACGAGGCCGCCGGCGCCGACGCCATCCTGATCCATTCCAAGCAAAGCGCGCCCGACGAAATCCTGTCTTTCGTGGCCGCGTGGCAGGGGCGCGCGCCGCTGGTGCTGGTGCCCACCTCCTATCCGCAATTGCGCGAATCCGACATCCAGGCGCTGGGCAAGGTGGGGCTGGTGATCTACGGCAACCATGCCATCCGCGCCGCGGTGGGCGCGATGCGCGAGGTTTTCGCCCGCATCCGGCGCGACGGCGGCATCCACGAGGTCGACGCCGGCCTGCCGTCGGTCAAGGAAATCATCGCCCTGCAGGGCGACGCCGCCATGCGCGAGCTGGAACGCCGCTACCTGAAATAGGCGCGCGGCCGCTCAGCCGCGCAGCGCCGCCAGCGCACGTTCGGCCTCGTCCACCAGCTGCGCCATCTGGCGCGCCACGGTGGTGGGGCCGGTAATGCCGAACACGCTCTGCCCGGCCGCCTCGTAGATCAGCCGGGGATCGTCGTTTTCGTGCATGGCGGTGAAGGCGTCGCCCGTCAGGGCCTGCTGCATCGGCATGCCCAGCGGCTCGGGGGCCTGCGGCGCGCTCCAGGCGTCGATCCATTCGCTGCGGATCACGCGGCAGGGCTTGCCGCTGTGGGCGCGGGTGATGACGGTGTCTTCGCTCTGCCCGTCGATCAGCTTTTGCAGCAGCGCCTGCGGCGTATGGTTTTCCGCCGCCGCCATCCACAGGGTGCCCAGCCACGCGCCCTGCGCGCCCATCGCCAGCGAGGCCATCACCTGTCCGCCGGTGGCGATGCCGCCGGCCGCCAGCACCGGCACGCCGGGCGCCAGCGCGACGATCTGCGGCAGCAGCGAAAACGTGCCGACCGGGCCGGTGTGGCCGCCGGCGTCGTAGCCCTGCGCCACCAGGCCGTCCACGCCCAGGTCCAGCGCTTTGCGCGCATGCCGTACCGATCCCACCAGCGACAGCGTGACCTTGCCGGCCGCGCGGGCGCGCGAAATCAGTTCCGGGCGCACGCCGATGGCGGTGGCGACCACGCTGGCCTTGCACGCCAGCACCTGCTCGATCTGGCGGTTGAACAGGGCCTCGCTGCGCACCTGGGTGGTGAAGAAACTGGGTTGCCGCGGCGGCGGCAGCGCATAGCGCCCGGTCAGGTCGCGCACGAAATCCTTGTGGCCCTGCGGCACCGCCTCGCGCAGCGCTTCCAGGCCGCCGGCGGCCGGCACGTTCTGCGGCAGCATCAGGTCGACGCCGTAGGGCAGGCCCTGCAGCTCGTCTTCCAGGCGGCTGAGCAGCGCGGGCACGTCATCGGGCATTTCGCGGGCCAGGCCCAGCACGCCGAAGCCGCCGGCGCGCGCAAGCGCCACGACCACGGCGGGAGAATGGGAAAAACCGAAGATGGGATAGCGCATGCCCAGGCGGCGGCATAGCGGCGGAAGAGGGAGGGTCATGAGGGCTTCCCGGCGGTGAGCAGGCGGCCGCAGCCGCGTTCCAGCGGCCATGATCGGGCGCGCGTATGCGCCGGTCAACCGGCCGACGCCGGTGTTTCGCGGTGTGAAACTCCTGCTTGCGCGGGCCCGCCGGACTCTGGCATGGGAGTATCGTTGCCGTGTGTCCGATGCTGCATTGCGCCAGCGGGCGCGAGGGTTTACGCTAGCTGCCTCGGGGGAGACGGATGATCGCCCGCGGCAAAAACGATGTCCGAGGGTAGACAAAGAATGATGCAGGGGGGCAAGCAAGCCGCGCGCCGGTTGTTCGGTTCGTGGGTGGATGAGGTGGACGCGCAAACCTTGCGCGCGGATGCGGCGGCGGGCCTGCTGGGCGCGCTGCTGGTGCTGCCGCAGGGCGTGGCGTTCGCCATGCTGGCCGGCCTGCCTCCCGAATACGGCCTGTATTCGGCCATCGTGCCCTGTATCGTGGCCGCGCTCTTCGGTTCCAGCCGCCACGTCATGTCCGGTCCCACCAACGCCAATTCGCTGGCGCTGTTCGCGGTGCTGACGCCGCTGGCCGCGGCCGGCAGTCCGGGCTACATCGAGCTGGCGCTGGCCGTGACGGTGCTGGTCGGCGTGATGCAGTGGCTGGTGGGCACGCTAAGGCTGGGGTCGCTGGCGCACTTCATTTCGCCGTCGGCGCTGTTCGGCTTCACCAGCGGCGCGGCCTTGCTGATCGCGGTGCACGCGCTGAAAGACGCGCTGGGGCTGCCCGCGCCCGATTCGCACGGCACCGGCGCGCTGCTGGCCAGCCTGGGCGCCAATATCGGACAGGCGCATGTGGGCGCGGTGCTGGTGACGCTGGTGACGCTGGCGGTGGCCATGCTGGTGCGCAAGCTGGATAAGCGCAAACCCTTCATGCTGGCCGGCCTGGCGGCGGGCACGCTGGCGGCCGCGGCGTTCAATGCGCTGACCGAAGGCCAGCCGGTATCCGTGCTGGGCGCCATCGCCCAGCCCTGGCCGCCGTTTCACGTGCCCAGCGTGGACTGGCGCGTGCTGCCCGACCTGCTGAGCCTGGCCTTCGCGCTGACCATCGTGGCCCTGGCGCAATCGATCTCCATCGCCAAGGCCGTGGCCACGCGCTCGGGCCAGCGCATCGACGCGAACCGCGAATTCGTGGGGCAGGGGCTTTCCAATATCGCGGGCGGATTCTTTTCCTGCTATCTGTCCTGCGGTTCCCTGAACCGTTCGGTGCCCAACTACGAGGCCGGCGCCAAGACGCCGCTGGCCTCGGTGTTCTCGGCGCTGCTGCTGATGGCACTGGTGGCCGTGTCGGCGCCGCTGCTGGCCCGCATCCCCCATGCGGCCATTTCGGGGCTGCTGCTGCTGGTGGCCTGGACCCTGCTGGACATTCCGCGGTGGCGCCTGCTGATCCGCACGCAGCGCAATGAATGCATCATCGCCGCCGCGACCCTGGCGGCCACCATCACCATCCGCATGGAAGTGGCGATCCTGCTGGGCACGGTGCTGTCGCTGATGGTCTACCTGCACCGCACCTCGCGCCCGGCGATGCGTTCCATGGGCTTCGACTCGCGCGGGCCGCAGCGCCGCTTCGTGGTGCTGGAACATGCCGAGGACGCGCTGCCCGAATGCCCGCAGCTCAAGCTGCTGCGCATGGAGGGCTCGGTGTACTTCGGCGCGGCCACGCACGTGGCGCAGCGCCTGCACGAGCTGCGCGCCGCGCCCGACGCGCCGCGCCACCTGCTGGTGATGGCCAAGAGCATGAACTTCATCGACATGGCCGGCGCCCAGGTCTGGGAAGACGAGCTGGCCGCGCGCCGGGCGATGGGGGGCGACCTGTATTTCCATCGGCCGCGTCCCGAGGTGCTGGCCATGTGGCGGCGCACCGGCTTTCTGGAGCGCCTGGGCGAGGACCACGTGTTTCCCGACAAGGCCACCGCGCTGAGCAGCATCTACGCCAGGCTCGACCGTTCCGTCTGCGCCGGCTGCAAGGCCCGGATCTTCTGGGAATGCCAGCAGCCCGACGCTAGCCCGGCTGGGGCGCCTCCGTCCCAAGATACGCGGCCTTGACCCGTTCGTCGGCCGCGATGTCGGCCGGCGCGCCTTCGGCCAGCAGGCCGCCGCGCACCAGCACGGCGATGCGGTCGGCATGCTTGAACACCACGTCCAGGCTGTGCTCGGTGAACAGCACCGCGATGCGCCGGGTGTCGGCCAGCTGGCGGGTCAGGCGCATCAGCGCGTGGCGCTCGTTGGCGGCCATGCCGGCGGTGGGCTCGTCCATCAGCAGCAGGCGCGGCCGGTGCGCCAGCGCCATCGCCAGCTCGACCCGCTTGACCTCGCCATAGGCCAGCGTGCCGCAGGGCGCGGCCGCCTTGTCGGCCATCTGCACCTGCGACAGCAGCGTCAGGGCTTCGTCGACCGCGTGGCGGCCGGCGCGGCGCCAGGGGTTGAAGAGCAGCCGGTCGCGCGACAGCAGCGCCGTCTGCACGTTTTCCAGCACGGTCATGGAGCGGAAGGTCTCGGCCGTCTGGAAGCTGCGGCCCACGCCCAGCCGGCAGATCCGGCGGGCCGACAGGCCCACCAGCTCGCGGCCGTCGAGCAGGACCGAGCCGGCGTCCGGCCGCAACTGGCCGCCCAGCACGTTGAAGCAGGTGGACTTGCCGGCGCCGTTGGGGCCGATCAGGGCCAGCATGCGGCCGGCTTCCAGCGTGAAGGACACGTCCGCCAGCGCCTCGATGCCGCCGAACGATTTGCGCAGCCCGCGCACCTGGAGCAGCGGAGCCGAACTCATGCGCGCCTCCCGCGCAGGCGCGTCGCCGCGCCCGCCAGGCCTTCGGGGAAGGCCAGCACCAGCACCAGGATGGCCAGGCCCAGCACCGCGTGCCAGTACTCGGTGCTGCGCGCGGCGGCGTCCTGCAGCCAGGTGTAGGACGCCGCGCCCACCAGCGGGCCGGCCAGCGTGTGCAGACCGCCCAGCAACACCATCACCAGGCCGTCCACCGAACGGCTCACGGCCAGCACGTCGGGGGCGATGCTGCCCTTGGAAAACGCATAGAGCGAGCCGGCCATGCCGGCGGCGAGCGAGGCCGCCACGAAGCCCGCCCATTGCAGGCGCCGCGCGTCCATGCCGAGCGCCTCGGCGCGCAGCGACGAATCACGCACGCCGCGCAGCGCATAGCCCAGCGGCGAGAACGCCAGCCGGCGCAGCCACCAGATGCCACCGGCGCACAGCGCCAGCGTCAGGTAATAGAACCACGGGCCCTGCGACAGCCAGGCCGACGGCCACAGGCCGATCAGCCCGTTGCTGCCGCCGGTCACGTCGTCCCATTGATAGGCCAGCGCCCACAGGATCTGCGCCACCGCCAGCGTCAGCATCGCCAGGTACACGCCCGACAAGCGCACGCAGAACCAGCCGAACAGCAGCGCGCCGAAGGCCGCGGCGAAGGGGCCGAGCAGCAGCGCCGCCTCCATCGGCACGGCCGCCAGCTTCAGCAGCAGCGCCGCGCCGTAGGCGCCCAGGCCGAACCAGGCCGCGTGGCCGAAGGACGTCATGCCGGCCAGCCCCGTCAGGAAATGCAGGCTGGCGGCGAATAGCGCGGCGATCAGGATCTCGGTCAGCAGAATGCCGAAGTACGGCCATTGCAGGGCGGCCACCGGCGCCAGCGCCAGCAGGACCAGCAGCAGGCCGTAGGCCAGCCGCAGCCGGCGGCCGGCCGGCGCGATCGGGCGCTCGGGGGCGGCGGCCTGCGACGAGGGCGCGGGCGGCTGGCCCAGCAGGCCCCAGGGCCGCGCCACCAGCACCACCGCCATCACGGCGAACTCGGCCAGCAGCGTGAGCTTGGACAGGTTGAAGACCCACGGGCCGATCTGCACCTGGCCCAGGAACACGAACACGGCCTTGACCGAACAGATCAGCAGCGCCGCCAGGAAGGCGCCGGGTATCGAACCCAGGCCGCCCACCACCACGACCACGAAGGCGCTGGCGATGATCTCCAGGTCCAGCCCCAGCGTGGCGGGCACGCGCGGCGCGGCCAGCGCGCCGCCCAGGCCGGCCAGGAAGGCGCCCAGCGTGAAGGCCGAGGTGAACAGCCACGCCTGGTTCACCCCCAGCGCGGCCAGCATGCGGCGGTTTTCCGCCGCCGCGCGCAGCAGCCGGCCCCAGCGCGTGCGCATCAGCAGCAGCCACAGCAGGCCCAGCACCACCGGGCCGGCGGCGATCAGCAGCAGGTCGTATTCGGGATAGCGGCGCCCCAGGATCTGCACCGCGCCGGACAGGCCCGGCGCGCGGGCCGAGAACAGATCCTCCGGGCCCCAGATCGCCAGCGCGGCGTCGCCGATGATGAGCACCAGCGCGAAGGTGGCCAGCAGCTGGAACAGTTCGGGGGCCTGGTACAGGCGCTTGAGCACCAGCCATTCGGCGGCCGCGCCGATCAGGCCCGTGGCCAGCGCGGCCAGCAGCAGGCCGGCCCAGTAGCCGGCGCCGTCGCCGAAATAGCCGGTGAAGGTCCAGGCCAGGTAGATGCCCAGCATGTAGAACGAGCCGTGCGCGAAATTCACCACCCGGGTCACGCCGAAGATCAGCGACAGCCCGGCCGCCACCAGGAACAGCGCGCTGGCGTCGGCCAGGCCGTTGAGCAGCTGCAGCAGCAGTCCGGAAAGGCTCATCAGGGCGCCGGGCGCATCTTGCGGACCTGCTCGTCGGGCGGCTGCAGGCGGGCGCCGTCGATGTAGGCGAAGTCCTTCATGACGCCCTTGCCGTCCTCCACCGCGGTCGTGCCCACGTAGACGCCCATGGTCGATTGATGGTCGATCTTGCGGTAGTGGATCTGGCCGTAGGGCGTGTCGACCTTGAGGCCGGCGAACGCGTCCACGAGCTTTTCGGTGTCCACGCTGCCGGCGGCCTTCAGGCCTTCGGCGATGGACATCAGCGAGGCGTAGCCCACGACCGAGCCCACCTTGGGCGTTTCGTTGTAGCGCTTCTTGTAGGCCTCGACGAAGGCCGTGTTGGCCGGGGTGTCGATGGCATACCAGGGATAGCCGGTGACGATCCAGCTGGTCGGGGCGTCGGCGCCCAGCGGCTCCAGGTACTCGGGCTCGCCCGACAGCACCGACACCACGGCGCGGTTCTCGAACAGGCCGCGCGTATTGCCTTCGCGCACGAAGCGGGTGAGGTCGGCCGCGAACAGCACGTTGAAGATCGCGTCCGGCTTGGCGTCGGCCAGCGCCTGCACCACGGCGCCGGCGTCGACCTTGCCCAGCGGCACGGCCTGCTCGGCCACGAATTCCACGTCGGACTGGAAGGCCTTCATCATGGCCTTGAACGTGGCCACGGCCGACTGCCCGTATTCATAGTTGGGATAGACGATGGCCCAGCGCTTCTTGCGCAGCGCCAGCGCCTTGGGGGCCAGCGCCGCCACGTGCATCCACGTGGAGGGGCGCAGCCGGTAGGTGTAGCGGTTGCCGTCCTGCCAGGTGATCTTGTCGGTGAGCGGCTCGGCCGCCAGGAAGAACACCTGGCGCTGCTTGGCGAAGTCGGTCAGCGCCAGGCCGGTGTTGGACAGGAAGCCGCCGAACAGCAGCTCCACCTTCTCTCGCGCCAGCAGTTCCTGCGCGGCGCGCACCGAATCGCCGGGATTGCCGTTGTCGTCGCGCGAGATGACTTCCAGCTTGCGGCCCAGCACGCCGCCGCCGGCATTGACCTGCTCCAGCGCCAGCTGCCAGCCTTTCTTGTAGGGGCCGAGGAAAGCCGGGATCGCCTTGTAGCTGTTGATCTCGCCGATGCGGATCGGGGGCTCCTTGTCTTTGGCGCTGGCGATCGGGGTCAGCGCCAGGGCCAGCAGGGCCGGCGCCAGCGCGCGGCGCAACAGGGTAAGGCAGGGACGGAGCATGGCAGATATCGCGTTCGAGGGATCGGGCCCCGCGGGCGGGGGCGGCGGCCCAATTGAAGCATGTGTTTTCGCCGTGCCGCAACAACGCGGTCGCCGGATGGAAAAAAAGGCCCTGCATTGCAGGGCCTTTCGGGGTCTTCCGGGATACCGGCTGAATTACTTCAGCTTGGTTTCCTTGTAGTCGACGTGCTTGCGAGCGACGGGATCGAACTTCTTGATCAGCATCTTCTCGGGCATGTTGCGCTTGTTCTTGGTGGTCGTGTAGAAATGACCCGTGCCGGCGGTCGACTCGAGCTTGATCTTTTCGCGGATACCTTTGGCCATGTCGTGCTCCTAGTATGTAGATTGGCGGGAGGGCCGATTAGGCGATTTCGCCGCGGGCACGCATTTCGGCCAGGACGGCGTCGATGCCGTTCTTGTCGATCGTGCGGATGGCCTTGGCCGAAACACGCAGGCGGACCCAGCGGTTTTCGCTTTCAACCCAGAACCGGCGCGATTGCAGGTTGGGCAGGAAGCGACGCTTGGTCTTGTTGTTCGCGTGCGAAACATTGTTGCCCACCATCGGGCCTTTGCCGGTCACTTGGCATACGCGTGCCATGGATGCACCTCTTAGTGTCGTTCTTGGCGCGTATCGCTCGAGGGAGGCTGACGTGGGTTTCGCCGCCGGGCTGAATTGCCGGCCACCCAGTCTTAGTGGATGAGAACCAGCCTTGCGGCCTGGCCCTGTGCTTATACCCGCTGCCTGCCACCCGCGGGGACTGGCTTTCGGGGTTTTCCAAATTCCAGTCTGGCGCTACGCGGTTGGGGTCAGAGTGCTGAACTACAAAGCATAGTAGTCCTGCACGGGAAACTTCGTATGAAGACAAAGATTCTAATACGAAAAACCCAAATAAATCAAGCAGCCAGCTTAGCGGGTGTGCATTTGCGCCACGCGGCCGGACAACCAGGACAGGCAGGCGCAGGCCGCCAGCGTGGCGGTCAGGGGCAGGGCGCTGTCGGCCTGCCAGGCGCTGACCGCGAAGCCGGCCAGCGCGCCGCAGGACAATTGCAGCGTGCCCAGCATCGCCGAGGCGGCGCCCAGGCGCTTGCCCTGGTCGGCCAGCGCCAGCGCGGCCGAATTGGGATTGACGAAGCCCTGGCTGCCCATATAGGTGATCAGGCACAGCATCAGCAGCGGCAGCGTCATCCAGCCGGCCAGCGTCAGCGCCACCGCCGCCAGGCTGGCGCAGGCCAGCGAGGTCAGGGCGCGGCGCTGCAGCTGCCGCGGCGTGTAGCTGCGCAGCAGGCGGGCGCTGATCTGCGAGCAGACGATGAGCGAGAGCGCGTTGGTGCCGAACAGCAGGCCGTAGTACTGGGGCGGCACGCCGTAGAGTTCGATGAACACGCGCGGCGAGCCGATGATGTAGGCGAACATGCCGGCCTGGCCGAAGCCGCCGGCCAGGCTGTGGGCCATGAAGCCGCGATGCGCGAACAGGTCGCGGTAATTGCGCAGGATGGTGCTCCAGCGCAGCGGCACGGCGCGTTCGGGCGCCAGCGATTCCTTCATGATCTTGAGGACCGCGAACATCAGCATGGCCCCGCCGGCCAGCATCACCCAGAACAGGCTGCGCCAGCTGGCGATGGCCAGCAGCTGGCCGCCGACCAGCGGCGCCAGTATGGGGGCCAGGCCCATGATGAGCATCAGCAGCGACAGCGCGCGGGCGGCCTCATGGGTGTCGTAGTGGTCGCGGATGACCGCGCGCGGGATCACGATGCCGGCGGCGCCGCCCATGGCCTGCACCACGCGCCAGCCGGTCAGCGCCTCGACCGACCCGGACAGCGCGCAGCCCAGCGAGGCCACCATGAACAGCGCCAGGCCCACCAGCAGCGGCGGCTTGCGGCCGTAGCGGTCGGCCATCGGGCCGTAGAAGACCTGGGCCATCGCCAGTCCGATCAGGTAGGCCGCCAGCGTGCGCTCGACGTCGCCGCGGGGCACGCCCAGGTTGGCCGCGATCGTGGGGAACGCGGGCAGGTACATGTCGATGGCGAACGGGCCGATGGCCGTCAGCGCGCCCATGAGGATTAGCCAGCCGGGCAGGCCGCTGCGGAAAGAGTCAGATGGGGGCATGGGGGATCACTTCTACGCGCGGGAGAGGGCACCGATGCGGTTTGTTGCGCGTTTTGGACCAAATCACAGACTGTATCACGGGCCACCTTACACTCAAGTGTCAGCTTTTTTCCGATAAAGTCGTCGAGGTCCGTACGCATCCAGGGGAGTAGCCGTGAATCCTTTGTTGTCTGTAGTGGAACGCAAGCTGCAGGCCTTGCCCGTGACCGTCCAGCTGGTGTTGCCCGACGGCGCCGTGCTGGGGGCCCCCGAGCCGCGGGTCCGTTTCGTGGCCCACGACAAGGCGGCGCTGGCCCACCTGGCCGAAGGCGCCGTCGGCATTCTTGGACAGGACTACGTCGAAGGCCGCATCGACATCGAAGGCAATATGCGCGACGTCATGGCCGCGGCCGCGGCGCTGCTGCCGGGGTCGCCGGTGGACGCGGCCCGCGGCGGCTGGCTGACCGAGTTGGTGCGCAAGGTCATGTCGGTGTGGCGCCACTCGGTGGAGCGCGACGCCAAGCAGATCGAATTCCACTACGACCTGTCCGACGAGTTCTACGCGCTGTGGCTGGACCCGCGCCGGGTGTATTCCTGCGCCTATTACCGCCGTCCCGACATGACGCTGGCCCAGGCCCAGGAAGCCAAGCTCGACCATATCTGCCGCAAGCTGCGCCTGCGGCCGGGCGAGCGTTTCCTGGACGTGGGCGCGGGCTGGGGCGGCCTGCTGTTGTGGGCCGCCGAAAACTATGGCGTGGACGCCACCGGCATCACGCTGTCGCGCAACCAGCACGCCCATGTCAGCCGCCTGATCGAGGAAAAAGGCCTGGGCGGGCGGGTGCGCATGGAACTGCTCGACTACCGCAAGCTGGACGAATCCGTCCCCTACGACAAGATCGCGTCGGTCGGCATGTTCGAGCACGTCGGCCGGGCGCAACTGGAGTCCTATTTCGCCAAGCTGCGCCGCCTGCTCAAGCCCGGCGGGCTGATCATGAACCACGGCATCACCGCGGCCGGGGTCTACAACGCCGAACTCGGCAACGGCATGGGCGAATTCATCGAGAAGTACATCTTCCCCGGCGGCGAGCTGACCCACATCAGCGTGGTGCTGGAAACCCTGACCAACGGCGGGCTGGAAGAGGTGGACGTCGAAAACCTGCGCCCGCACTACGCGCGCACCCTGTGGGCCTGGAGCGACGCACTGGAGGCGCGCCTGCCCGAAGCCGCGCAGATACTGTCGGGGCCGCAGGGCGAACGCTCGCTGCGGGCCTACCGGCTCTACCTGGCGGGCTGCGCCATGGGCTTCGAGCACGGCTGGATCGCGCTGCACCAGGTGCTGGCCCAGCCGCCGGCCGGCGGACGCGCCGACGAACTCGACGATCCGGCCGACCTGGCCTATCCGTGGCGCCGCGATTACATGTACCAGGAACGTTGAGCGGCGCGCAAACGGCGTTTTGGCCGCTCCGGAAAAGACTTGAATGTATTAATAGGAATATATTCATTACTAAATGAAACCTTACACTTCGGACAGAATTTCCCAGGGAAAACCGGCGGCTTACCCCTGCGGACTCCGGGTTATCCCGGGGGCATTTTTCCTGAAATGTATCTGTTTTGTTCGGGGCGGGGCTTGGGTTGAGCGGCAATTTCGTTTAAGATGCTCGCTTCTTCGTTCAGTTTGTTCACTTTCTGTGGGTTTTCAAAAACCGCGTTTTTGAAGCTCCTGTCTTGCAAGATCCCGCACCCTCGCGGACGGTCTTGTTGCTAGTGTCGGTTTGTATTGGCGGTTCTGCCCGTCTTCCGCACAACCCCCTTAGCTCCATGGCACCCACGGGCCTGGCCCGGCGTGTGTCCCTGAACCTATGGAGGCAAAAGCCAATGCGTTTCACCCCTGTCAAGACTCTGGTCGCCGCGGCCGTGTTCTTTGCATTCGCCGGTTCGGCCCAGGCCGCCGACGCGCCTCAGTGCGAACTCAAGCGCCCCGTCAACTTCGGCGCCATGAACTGGGAATCCAACCTGGTCCTGGTCGACGTCGAACGATTCATCATGGAAAAGGGCTACGGTTGCAAGACCGAAACCCTGCCCACCGAGACCCTGCCCGCCCTGGCCGCGCTCGAGCGCGGCGACCTGGACATCAACACCGAAATCTGGCTGAACAGCGTGGCCGCTCCCTGGGAGCGCGCCGAGAAGACCGGCAAGGTCAAGCGCGTCGGCGAGCTCTACATGGGCGCCGAAGGCTGGTACATCCCGCGCTACACGGCCGAGCGCCTGCCGGAACTGAAGTCCGCGGCCGACCTGCCGAAGTTCAAGGACGAGTTCAAGGACCCGGAAGAGCCCGGCAAGGGTCGCTTCTACGGCTGCCCGGCGGGCTGGGGCTGCGAAGTGACCAGCACCAACCTGTTCCATGCGCTCAAGCTGGACGACACCTACACCCTGTATTCGCCCGGCACGGGCGCGGCGCAGAAGGCGGCCCTGATGTCGGCCTACAAGCGCAAGCAGAACGTCGTTTTCTACTACTGGTCGCCCACGCCGCTGGTCGGCTCCATGGACCTGGTCAAACTGGAGCTGCCGCCTTATGACGCGGAAAAGCACAAGTGCCTGACCGCGCCCAAGTGCGCCAATCCCCAGCCCAGCGCCTATCCCGACAATCCCGTTTTCACGGCCGTAAACACCAAGTTCTCGGAGGAGGCCCCCAAGCTCACCGAATTCCTGTCCAAGGTGTCGGTGCCGCTGCCCGTGATCAACGAGACCCTGGCCCACATGGAAGAGTCCGGCGACGAGTCCGGCGCCGTGGCCAAGTGGTTCCTGAAGAACAAGCCCGACGTCTGGACCAAATGGGTGCCTGCCGACGTTGCCGGGCGCGTCCAAAGCGCGCTGTAAACACCCTGGCTGCGCGCCGCCGAGGCGCGCACCGGCCCGCTCCCGGGCCGGTCTGCCGTGCCGCCGGCCTGGCGGACGGCTCCCGCCCCGCGGGCCTCTTGGTGTCTTCGCCCCGTCTGCCGCCGCCATGCGCGGCTTCGATGCGGGCGGCGAGCGCGCCAGAATGGAGTAGAACGAATGTTTCCTGAAATTATTCCCGCCCGGCAGGTCCGGGGGGCGATCGACGGTTTCGTCGATCATTTGGTCACCAACTACGCGGATACGCTGGAAAAAATGTCCCAGCCCGTCCTGCACGCGCTGGTGTGGCTGGAGCAGCTGCTGCGCAGCTCGCCGTGGTGGGCCGTGGTCTTGGTCACCGTGGCCATCGCCTGGGGCGTGAGCCGCCGCATCGGCCTGAGCCTGGCGATGGGCCTGCTGCTGTGCGTGATCGGCGTGCTGGGCCTGTGGGACGCCGGCATGCAGACGCTGGCGCTGATGATCATGGCCGCCGGCCTGTCCGTGCTTATCGGCATCCCGCTGGGCGTGCTGATGGCGCGCGTCAACTGGCTGCGTTCCGGCATGCTGCCGGTGCTGGACGTGATGCAGACCATGCCCAGCTTCGTGTACCTTATTCCCGTGGTGATGCTGTTCGGCCTGGGCAAGATCCCCGCCATCATCGCCACCGTCATCTACGCCGTGCCGCCGCTGATCCGCCTGACCGACCTGGGCATCCGCCTGGTCGACCGCGAAGTGCTGGAGGCCTCGCGCGCCTTCGGCGCCAATCCGCGCCAGCAACTGTTCGGCGTGCAATTGCCGCTGGCGCTGCCCAACATCATGGCGGGCATCAACCAGACGACGATGATGGCGCTGTCCATGGTGGTGATCGCCTCGATGATCGGCGCGCGCGGCCTGGGTTATGAAGTGCTGCTCGGGATCAACCGCCTGGAAGTGGGCCGCGGCCTGCTCGCGGGCCTGGGCATCGTGGTGCTGGCCGTGCTGTTCGACCGGATCACGCAATCGTATGGACAGCGCATGCGCAAGGGAGGCCAGCGATGAGCAAGATCGAGGTCAAGAACATCTACAAGATTTTCGGGCCGCACCCGAAGAAATGGCTGCAGGCCGCCCAGAACGGCATGAGCAAGGAACAGCTGCTGGCCGAAAGCGGCCATACGCTGGGCCTGCGCGACATCAGCCTGTCCATCGAAGAAGGCAGCATCTACGTCATCATGGGCCTGTCGGGTTCCGGCAAGTCCACGCTGATCCGCCACTTCAACCGCCTGATCGAGCCCAGCGCCGGCCACATCCTGGTCGACGGCGTGGACGTGGTGAGCCTGAACAAGCGCGACCTTGAAGTCTTCCGCCAGAAGAAGATGAGCATGGTGTTCCAGCGCTTCGGCCTGTTCCCGCACCGCACCGTGCTGGACAACGCCGCCTACGGCCTGACCGTGCAGGGCGTGGGCCGCGCCGAGCGCGAGCAGCGCGCCCGCGAATGGCTGGACCAGGTGGGCCTGTCGGGCTTCGAGAACCAGTATCCGCACCAGCTGTCAGGCGGCATGCAGCAGCGCGTGGGCCTGGCCCGGGCGCTGGCCACCGACGCCGAAATCCTGCTGATGGACGAAGCCTTCTCGGCGCTGGACCCGCTGATCCGCCGCGAAATGCAGGACCAGCTCTTGCAGTTGCAGGCAAAGCTCAACAAGACCATCGTGTTCATCACGCACGACCTGGACGAGGCCCTGCGCCTGGGCAACCGCATCGCCATCCTCAAGGACGGCGAGTTGGTGCAGGAAGGCACGCCCGAGGACATTCTGCTGAACCCGGCCAACGATTACGTGCAGTCGTTCCTGCAGGACGTGAACCGCACCAAGGTGCTGAACGCCACGCACGCCGTGAACCCGGCGCGCCTGACCCTGACCATGCGTTCGCGCCCCGCGCACGCCATGGACCGCATGCGCGCGCTGGACTACGAGTACGCGCCGGTGCTGGACGGCAAGCGCCTGGCGGGCGTGCTGACGGCCGAGGCCGCCGAGCGCGCCATCGCCGACGGCGTGCGCGACGTCTCGCGCTACGTCGAGGACCTGGCCTCCGTGCCCGCCACCGCGGGCCTGGGCGAAGTGCTGGCCCAGCTGGTCCACAGCGACCAGCCCGTGGCCGTGACCGGCGAGGACGACGAGTTCATCGGCATGCTGTCGCGCAAGAAGGTCGTGGAGCTGGTCACGCCGGCCCTGGCCGATACCCCGGTGCCGGCCGACGCCGAGGCCGCACCGCAGGCCGAACCCGAGCCGGAGCGCCGCGACCAGGCCGCCTGAATCAGGGTAGACCCGTATCCGGATCGCGGCCGCGACGCGGGCAAAGTCCGGATATCATGAGCGACGGGCCGGACTTTCCGGCCCGTCCTCATTCGGAACTTCGGAAACCATCATGCCCTTTTTGAATGTCCAGATCATGCAAGGCCATTCGGCCTCCCAGAAAACCGCGCTGCTGAAGGCCGCGTCGCGCGCCGTCGCCGAAAGCCTGGCCGCGCCCGAGACCAGCGTGCGCATCGTGCTGCAGGAAGTGCCCGCGGAACACGTGATCGTGGCCGGCGAGATCGGCAAGCGCATGGCGCGCGTGGACGTGGACATGATCGAGGGCCGCGACGAGGCCAAGAAGGCCGCTCTGATGGCCGCGCTGAACCAGGCAGTCTGCTCGACCGTGGACATGTCGGGCGACGAGGTGCGCGTGGTGATCCGCGATGTGCCGAAGGTCGACATGGGCGTCGCCAACGGCATCAGCGCCAAAGCTGCAGGCCGGTAAGGGGGGGCTGCCCCGCCTTGGGGCGGCCCGGCGGCGGGGCGTACTTTCTGATCCCCGTCAATCCAGCTTCACGTTGGCCGCCTTGACCACCTCGCCCCACCGCGCGATCTCGCTTTTGATGTAAGCGGCATATTCCTCGGGCGTGGAGCCCAGCGTCTGCGCGCCCTGCGCCTTGAGCTGCTTCTGCATTTCGGGCGATTGCAGCGCGCGGCGGATTTCGGCGTTCAGCTTTTCCACCACCGGCGCCGGCGTGCCGGCCGGCACCACCACGCCCTGCCAGGCGCCCATCGAGAATCCCGGCGCCACCGTCTCCGCCACGGTGGGCACGTCCGGCAGCTGGTCGCTGCGTGCGCTGCTGGTCACGGCCAGGGCGCGCAGCTTGCCCTCGCGGACGAAGCCCAGCGAATCGTTCAGCGTATTCGTCATCAACTGCACCTGCCCGCCGACCAGGTCGGTCATGGCGGGCGCGCTGCCGCGGTAGGGCACGTGCACCGCGTCGATGTCCAGCGAACGCAGCAGCAACAGCGCGCCCAGGTGGGTCACGTTGCCCGCGCCCGCCGAGCCGTAAGACAGCTTGCCCGGATGCTGGCGCGCGTATTGCACGAAGTCCTGCGTGTTCTTCACCGGCACCGAGGGATGCACCAGCAGCACCAGCGGGATGACCGCGGTGGACGAGACCGGCGTGAAGTCCTTGACCGGGTCGAAGGCCAGCGAGCGGTAGAGGTTGGGGCTGAGCGCGATGGACGAGGTGTTGTACAGCACCGTATAGCCGTCGGGCTTGGCGGCGGCCGCGTACTGCATGCCGATATTGCCGTTGGCGCCGCCCTTGTTCTCGACCACGACGGTCTGGCCCAGCTGGTCGGTGAGCTGCTTGGCCAGCACGCGCGCGACCAGGTCGGTGGGGCCGCCGGGCGGGAAGGGCACCACCATGGTGACGGGCCGTTCGGGCCAGGCGGCCTGGGCGCTGCCCGCGCCGGTCAGCGCCAACAGGGCGAGGCCGCCCGCCAGCAATGCTTTTTTCATGTCTTGTCTCCTTGTGCTTATGAGAATGGCGCCGGGCCGCGCCCTCTGCGGGGCGCTGTGGATTACGGGGGATCAGGCGGCGGGCCGGCCCGCCAGCATGCGGGTGGCGGTGTAGCTCATGACCGGCTTGCCGTGCTGGTTGCGGACCTCGATGGCGGACGTGACGATGGCGCGGTTGTGCTTGGACGTGGGCCGCACCTCGGTCACTTCGACCTCCGCCCAGATGGTGTCGCCCGCCACCACGGGGGCCAGCATTTTCTTGTGCACTTCCAGCAGCGCCAGCCCGGTGCCCTGCACCATGCCCTGCAGGATCAGCCCTTCGATCAGGGCGTAGGTCAGCGCGCCGGGGGCGGGGCGGCCCTGGATGGCGCCCTGCGCGTAGGTCGCGTCGATGAAGATGGTTTCCAGCATGCCGGTCGCGCTGATGAAGTTCACGATGTCGGTTTCGGTCACCGTGCGGCGGAAGGTATGGAAGCGCTGGCCCACGGCCAGGTCCTGCCAGTAATAGCCCAGTCCGAGCTGCCCGGGGGCGGCGCGGTTTTGGTCAGCGGTCATGCGGGTTCCTTGCTGTCGTCGAGGGTTGCGGAAAGCGCGTCGCGGGCGGCGCCGGTTTCCAGGAGCGCGTCGATGCGGGCGTCGTCCAGGCCGGCCTGGCGCAGCACCTCGCGCGTGTGTTCGCCCAGGCGCGGCGGCATCGCCGGCGGCACCTGGGAACGCTGCATGCGCACGGGATTGCGCACAAAGCGGTAGCGGCTGCCGCAGGCGCTTTCCAGCGGCACGAAGAAATCCACGCTTTGCAGGTGCGGATCGTGCTCCAGGTCCTGCAGCCGGTTGATGCGCGCGGCCGGGATCTCCAGGCGCTCGCACAGCGCCAGCCAGTAGGCCGTGTCGTGCGCGGCCACGATCCCGGCCTGCAGTTCGTACAGCGCCTCGATGTTCCGGGTGCGGGCCGAGATGTCGGCGAAGCGCGGGTCTTCGGCCAGGTCCGGGCGGCCGGCGGCGATGAGGAAGCCGCGCCAGTGCGCGTCGGTGTAGGGCATCAGGCAGATATGGCCGTCGGCCGTGCGGCAGGGCCGGCGGTTGGGCGTCAGCGCGCGCGGATAGCCGGCCTCGCCGGGCTCGTCGCCCAGATGCCTGCCGTAGTAGTGCTCGACCAGCGCGAACGAGGCCATGCTTTCGAACATGGGCACTTCCAGCTGCTGGCCCCGGCCGGTGCGCTCGCGTTGGAAAAGGGCGGCCAGGATGGCGTGCGCGGCGACCAGGCCGCAGGTCTTGTCGGCCGCCACCGTGGGCAGGTAGCGCGGCGTGCCGGTCTGGCGGTCGACCAGGTCGGCCAGGCCCGACAGCCCCTGGATGATGTCGTCATACGCCGGGCGCCCGTCATAGGCGCCGCCTGCGCCGAAGCCGTACAGCCCCGCATACACCAGCCGCGGGTTGCGCGCGCACAAGGTTTCGGGGCCCAGCCCCAGCGCCTCCATCTTGGCGGGACGCATGCTGTGCATCAGCACGTCGGCCTGGTCCGCCAGCGCCAGCAGCGCCTCGCGCGCCGACGGCTGCTTCAGGTCCAGCACGATGCTGCGCTTGTTGCGGTTCAGGCCCAGGAAAATGGCGGCCAGTCCCGGCTCCTGCGCCGGGCCGGTGCGGCGCGTGGAGTCGCCGGCCGGGGCCTCGACCTTGACCACGTCGGCGCCGTAGTCGGCCAGTATCTGCGAGGCATAGGGGCCGAACACCACGGAACTGAGGTCCAGGATGCGCACGCCGCCCAGCGCGCGGGTTTGGGAGAGGGGGGTAGCAGTCATGAGGGAAATGCTATCGGCCCCGCGCATACGCGTCTAATATGGCTTAGGTATTGGGTGATATGGAATTTGTTATGGCTATCGATCTACGCCAGCTGCGGCAGTTCGTGACCATCGCGGAGCTGGGCAGCTACCGGCGCGCCGCCGACGTGCTGCACATCGCGCAGCCGGCGCTGTCGGTCTCGATCCAGAAGCTGGAACACGCGGTGGGCGTGCCGCTGCTGGTGCGCGGCGCCAAGGGCGTGACCCCGACGCCGGCCGGCCAGGCCCTGATGGCCGACGCGCGCCGGGCGCTGTTCCACTCCGAACAGGCGCGCCAGGCTGCGCGCCGCGTGGCGCTGGGCGAATGGGGCCTGCTGCGGCTGGGTTTCGTGGGATCGGCCACCTACATGCTGCTGCCGCGCTGCCTGCCGCAGTTCCGCGCCCAGTATCCGGACCTGCAGCTGGACCTGCGCGAGGACAGCACCATCGGGCTGGTGGGCATGCTGCGCGCCAACGACATCGACGCCGGCCTGGTGCGCGGGCCGCTGGAGGAGGACGAGTCGCTGGACTCGTGGGTGGTGGAGCGCGACGACCTGATCCTGGCGGTGCCCGCCGGGCATCCGCTGGCCGCCGGCGGGCCGGTGCGCCTGGAGCGGGCGCGCGCCGAAAACTTCGTGCTGTATTCGCCGCTCAAGGTGCCTGGCCTGCACGGCGTGGCGCTGGCGCTGTGCCGCAAGGCCGGCTTTTCGCCGCGCGTCAGCCAGGTGGCGATCCAGGTGCAGACGCTGGTCAGCCTGGTGGCCAGCGGCCTGGGCCTGGCGCTGGTGCCCGGGGTGACGCGGGCGTATTCCACGCCGCACGTGGCCTTCGTGCCGCTGGCCGATGCCGATGCGCGCGGCGCGCTGTCGCTGTCGC
Organism: Achromobacter sp. SX5; assembly: GCF_056711425.1. Lineage (NCBI taxonomy): Bacteria > Pseudomonadati > Pseudomonadota > Betaproteobacteria > Burkholderiales > Alcaligenaceae > Achromobacter > Achromobacter sp. SX5. The sequence continues at coordinate 1,526,015 of NZ_CM160041.1, forward strand.
TGGTGACGCACCGAGACACCTCGTGCGCCGCCGTGCTGCGGCTGCGCGACAGCATGCTGGCGCTCGCCGCCTGAGGCGGCGGGCGCGGGTCAGCCCTGGCGGGCCGCCAGGATGGCGTCGACCTCGATGTCGAAGCCGGCGAAGTTGGACTGGGTCAGCGTGCGGGCCGGCGCAGGATCGCCGACGTAGCCGGCGTAGATCGCGTCGAATTCCTTGGCGTCGGCCGGGTTCTTCAGGAACACGTTGACCTTGACCGCGTCGTGCAGCGACAGGCCGGCCGCCTCGGCCGCCGCCTGGAGATTATCCAGCGCCATGCGCGCCTGCTCGGCGAAGGGCTTGTCGCCGTGGCGCACGTTGTGGACGTCGCGCGGGGTCTGGCCCGAAAGAAAGACCAGGCCCTGGGCCTGGACGGCGACGCTGTAGGTGCCGGCCGGCGGCGGTGTGCGGTCACTGGAAAATGCGCGGCGTGTCATCGAAGGTCTCCTGGTTGGGTGGAAGTTGGCCGGCGCGGGCGGCCGGCCGCCCCGATGCTAGCCGATTCAGGCGGGCGGCTGCCGATCCTGCGCCTGTTGGACCAGGCCCTTGAGCGCCTGCCCCAGCTCGGTGGGGAAGGGAAACACGATGGTCGAATTGTTCTGCGCGCCTATCATGGCCAGCGTGCTCAGGTAGCGCAGCTGCATGGCCTCCGGCTGCTGCGCCAGCGTGCGCGCGGCGTTGAGCAGCATCTGCGCGGCCTGCTCTTCGCCCTCGGCGTGGATGACCTTGGCGCGCCGCTCGCGCTCGGCTTCGGCCTGGCGCGCGATGACCCGCACCATGCCTTCGTTCAGGTCGATGTGCTTGATCTCCACGTTGGCCACCTTGATGCCCCAGGCGTCGGTCTGCGAATCCAGGATTTCCTGTACGTCGTTGTTGAGCTTGTCGCGCTCGGACAGCATTTCGTCCAGGTCATGCTTGCCCAGCACCGAGCGCAGCGTGGTCTGCGCCAGTTCGCTGGTGGCCTGGCGGAAGTTCTCCACCTGGATCACGGAGCGCTCCGGATCGATGACGCGGAAGTAGATGACGGCGTTGACCTTGACCGAGACGTTGTCGCGCGAGATCACGTCCTGGGTGGGCACGTCGAACACCGCCACGCGCTGGTCCACCCGCACCATCTGCTGGACCACGGGGATCATCAGGATCAGCCCGGGCCCTTTGACGCCGGTGAAGCGGCCCAGCGTGAAGATCACGCCGCGCTCGTACTCGCGCAGGATGCGCACGGACGCAGCGAACAGCGCCAGCGCCAGTACCAGAATGGGACCGTAGAAAGCAAGGTTCATCAACATGGCAGACTCCTGTCGTCAATGCGGCGCGCCGGCATCGGCCCGCACGCGCAGGGTCAGCCCCTGCGCGGATTCGATCACCACCGGATCGCCGGCGGCCAGGCCGGCGGGTCCCTGCGCGCGCCAGCGTTCGCCCTCGGCCATGACATAGCCCTGCGCGCCGTTCCAGCTCAGGACCTGCACGCGCCGGCCGATCAGCGCGTCCACGCCGCTGACCACCGGCGCGCGGCGCGAGCGCAGCGCCAGCCGGCCGATCAGAAAGGTCATGCCCAGGCTGGCGACGGCCACGCCGGCCACCAGCGGCAGCGAGACCTCGTAGGCCGGCGTATCGGTGTCGACCAGCAGCAGCGCGCCCAGCACGAACGAGACCGCGCCGCCGATGCCGAGCGCGCCCAGCGAGGGCGTGAAGATCTCGGCCACCATCAGCACGATGCCCAGCAGCGCCAGGGCCGCGCCGGCGTAGCTCAGCGGCAGCGCCGACAGCGCGTACAGGCCCACCAGCAGGCAGATCGCGCCGACCACGCCGGGGTAGAGCGCGCCTGGGCTCATGAATTCGAAGATCAGCCCGTAGACGCCCACCATCAACAGCATCAGCGCCAGGTTGGGATTGGTGATCGCGCTCAGTATCCGGGTGCGCCAGTCGGGTTCGCGCTCCTGTAGCGCCAGCCCGCGGGTGTGCAGCGTGACTTCGTTGTTGCCGACCCGCACGCTGCGCCCGTCGGCCTTGTCCAGCAGGTCGGGCAGGTCGTCGGCGATCAGGTCCACCACGTTCTGCGCGCGGGCCTCGCCGGCCGACAGGCTGGCGGCCGAACGCACCGCCTGCTCGGCCCAGTCGGCATTGCGTCCTCGCAGCGCGGCCAGCGCGCGTATGTAGGCCACGGCGTCATTGATGGCCTTGGATTCGCTGGCGTCACGGGCGGGCTGGGGCGGGGCCTTGTCGGCGCCCGCCTCAGGCTTGCCGGCGGGCGGCTCGGCCGGACGCGGCGGGCTGCCGCCCAGCGAGATCGGCGTGGCCGCGCCCAGGTTGGTGGCCGGCGCCATCGCCGCCAGATGGCTGGCGTAAAGAATGTAGGTGCCGGCGCTGGCGGCGCGCGCGCCGTTGGGCGCCACGTAGGCGATCACGGGAACCGGCGAGGCCAGGATCGCGCGGATGATGTCGCGCATCGAGGCGTCCAGCCCGCCGGGGGTGTCGATGCGCAGCACTACCGCGGCCGCGTTCTGTTCGCGCGCGGCGGCCAGTCCGCGGACCAGGTAGTCCGCCGTGGCGGGGCCGACGATGCCGTCCAGGGTCAGCACCACGGCGCTGCGCGAGTCGGTGGAGGGCGCGGCGATCGCGGCCGTGGCGCCGAGCACGGCCGCCGCCAGCAGCGCGGCGAGGCCGCACAGCCTGCGTGTTGCGCAGATCAGGCTCTGGATCGGGGAGGCCATGGCGGATTCCTCCTGGTTGCTCCGAGGGGCGGGCGGCGCGGCGCCCGGCCGGCTGTGTCCAGAGTACCACTTCCACTACGCGATTCAGAGACTAGCGCAAGGTGATCCCCGTGCGCTGCACCGCCTGCGTCCAGTACTGGCGGTCGTCTTCCATGCGCCGCGCGAGGTCCTGCGGACTGCCGCCTTCCGCGATCAGGCCCAGCTGCGCATAGCGCTCGCGCACCGCCGGCGAGGACAGCGCGTCCGATACCGCCTGGGCGACGCGGTCCAGCACCGGCTGCGGCGTGCCCGCGGGCGCATACAGGCCGACCCAGGTGTCGCGGTCCAGCCCGGCGACGCCCAGCTGCGCGAAGCTGGGCACGCCGGGCAGCAGCGGCGAGCCGCCCGGCGTGGTCACGGCCAGCACCTGCGTCTTGCCGGTCTGGGCAGCCTTGGTGGCGCCCGAGGCGCTGAGAAAGGCGCTGCCCACGTGGCCGCCCAGCAGCCCGGTGAGGTTCGGGCCTTCGCCGGCGAAGGGCACGTGGGTGATGTCGATCTGCTTGTCGCGCTTGAGCAGTTCGCCGAAGAAATGCGTGGTGGTGCCTTCCCCGCTGGAGCCGAAGCTGATCGCGCCCGGCTTGTCGCGCGCCATCGCGACGTACTGCGCCAGCGTGTCGGCCGGAACCGCCTGGCGGTTGACCAGCAGCGCCACCGGCGTGGTGAATAGCGTGGAGACCGGCAGCAGGCCGGCCGCCGACGACGGCGCGCCGGCCGTCTCGCGGCCCAGCTGTTCGTTGATGGTGGAGTTGGTGACGGCCACCAGCGTGTAGCTGGGCGGGCTTTTGGCGGCCAGCGCCACGCCGATGCGCCCGGACGCGCCGGGCCGGTTCTCCACGATGACGGGCTGGTCCCACACGGCGCCCAGCCGTTCGGCCAGGATGCGGGCGGCGCCGTCCACCGCGCCGCCCGCGGGGTAGGCCACGATCAGCCGCACCGGCTGTTCGGGATAGGCGCCGGCCGCGGCGGCGCCGGCAAGGCCCAGCGCCGCCGCGGCGGCCATCGTCAACGCGGTGTGGCGGATTGCATGATGCATGTCATGTCTCCTTGTGCGCGGCGCGCGTTCAGATCACGCCGTCGGTGCGCAGCTGCGCGATGCGGTCCGGCGCCAGGCCCAGCAGCTCGCCGTAGATGGCGTCGTTGTCCTGCCCCAGCCCCGCGCCGGCGTGCGTGGGCTCGGTCGGATCGCGTGTGAAGCGCGGCACCACGCTGGGCATCTGCAGCATGCCGAAGTCGCGGTCCGGCACCTCCACGATGGAGCGGCGCGCCACCACGTGGGGGTCCTTGACGACCTGGTCTATGGTGTAGATCGGCGCCAGCGTGCCGTTGGCCCGGTCGAAGGCGGCCAGCACGTCCTGCAGGTCGTGGGCCGCGCACCATTCGATGAAGACGCGGTTGAGTTCCTGTTCGTGCACCACCCGGCTGGCGTTGTCGGCGAAGCGCGGGTCCAGCGCCAGTTCGGGACGGCCGATGGCGCGGCAGTTGTTGGCGAACATGGAGTCGATGGAACCCGCCATCGACACCCAGTGGCCGTCGCGCGTGCGGTAGACGGCCGAGGGCGCGGAGTAGGGGCTGCGGTTGCCGTTGCGGGTCGGCACCGTGCCCAGCTGCTGGTACACGCCGGGCATGAAGTCCAGCAGCCGCGTGATGCATTCGGTGAGCGAGAGGTCGATCTCCTCGCCCGGGCGGCCGGGATCGCGCGCGCGCGGCCACAGGGCGGTCAGTATGCCGATGGCGCCGAACAGCCCGCCGATGGAGTCGCCCAGCGGCACGCCCGCGTGCATGGGCTCGTCCTCGGGATGCCCGGTCACGGTGGTCAGGCCGCCCATGGCCTCGAAGATCCGGGCGAAGCCGGGGCGCTCCGAGTAGGGGCCGGACTGGCCGAAGCCGGTCACGCGCAGGATGACCAGGTTGGGCCTGAGCGACCACAGCACTTCCTTGGTCAGGCCCCAGCGGTCCAGCGTGCCGGGGCGGAAATTCTCGATCAGCACGTCGAACTGCGGCAGCAGCTGCTTGAACAGCGCCACGCCGTCGGGCACGCGCAAGTCCAGCGTGCCGAAGCGCTTGCCGCGCTGGGCGGTTTTCCACCAGATGCTCCTGCCGTCCTTGAACGGCGGAAACGCGCGCATGCCGTCGCCCTTGCGCGGCAGTTCCAGCTTGAGCACGTCGGCGCCGTAGTCGGCCAGCAGCGTGGCGGCGAAAGGGCCGGCGAGGACGGTGGCGATGTCCAGCACCTTGAGCCCGGCCAGGGGACCTGTCATGGCGGTGTCCTCCCTCATCGCGGGGCCAGCTGGCGGGCGATGATTTCCTTCATCACCTCGTTGGCGCCGCCGTAGATCTTCTGGCCGCGCGAATCCATGTACATGCGCGCGATCGGGTATTCGCGCATGAAGCCGTAGCCGCCGAAAAGCTGCAGGCAGCGGTCGACCGTCTCGCATTCCTTCTGCGTGCCCCACCATTTCGCCATGGCGGCGGTGGCGGCGTCCAGCCGTCCCTCCTGCTGCCAGGCGATGCACTGGTCGATGAACACGCGCGCCAGCGCCGCCTCGGTCTTCATCTCCGCCAGCTCGAAGCGGGTGTTCTGCAGCTTGAACAGCGGCTGGCCGAAGGCCTGGCGCTGCTGCACGTGCTCCAGCGTCAGGCGCAGCGCGCGTTCGATGCTGCCGACCGCGCGTATGCCGATGAGCAGGCGCTCGTAAGGCAGCTGCGCCATCATCTGCGCGAAGCCCTGGCCCTCGCCGGCGCCCAGCAGGTTGGCCGCGGGCACCCGGACCTCGTCGAAGAACAGTTCCACCGTGTCCTGCGCCTTGAGCCCGACCTTGTCCAGCGGTTCGCCGCGGCGAAAGCCCGCCAGGCCGCGCGTCTCCACCATCAGCAGCGACACCCCCTTGGCGCCCAGGCTGGCGTCGGTCTTGGCCGCCAGCATCACCAGGTCGGCATGATGGCCGTTGGTGTTGAAGGTCTTGGAACCATTGACCACGTAGCTGTCGCCGTCGCGCCGCGCGCGCGTCTTGATGCCCTGCAGGTCGGAGCCGGCGCCGGGTTCGGTCATGCCGATGGAGGCGACGATCTCGCCGCTGGCCATGCCCGGCAGCCAGCGGCGCTTCTGCTCTTCGCTGCCGTAATGATGCAGATAGTGGCCGACGATGTAGTGCGGCCCGAAGCCGGGGCCGAAACCGCATTCGGCGCTGACCTCCACCAGCGCCGCCAGGTGCGCGTAGTCGCCGTCGCCGCCGCCGTATTCCGACGGCAGGTCGGCCAGCAGGAAGCCCATCTCTCCCAGGCGGTTCCAGACCTCGCGGTCGATATGGCCCTGCGCTTCCCAGGCCGGCACGCGCGGCAGCAGTTCGGCGTTCCAGTAGCGGCGCGCGGTCTCCTGGAACTGCGCGACCTCGTGCGTGCGCCACGGCGATTGGTATTCATCCATCAACACGTTGTTTTCTCCTCTCCGACTCGTTTGGGGGCGCGCTTCAGGCGCCGTACCTGCCCAGCACGGAAACGCTGCACACGTTCTGCCACGGAAAGCCGCCCAGGTTGTGGATCACGCCGATGGCGGGGTCGTCGGCGCGCTGGCGCTCGCCGGCGCGTCCCTGCATCTGCAGGTACATCTCGTAGGCCATGCGCAGCCCGGTCGCGCCGATGGGGTGGCCGAAGCACTTCAGGCCGCCGTCTATCTGGCAGGGAATGACGCCGTCGGCGTCGTAGAAGCCGTCGAGCACGTCGTGCGGACCGCGGCCCTCGGGCGAGATGTGCATGTCCTCCATCGTCACCAGCTCGGTGATGGAAAAGCAGTCGTGCACCTCCAGCAGGTCGATCTGCTCGCGCGGCCGCGCGATGCCGGCCTCTTCATAGGCGCGCGCCGAGGCCACCCGCGTGGTCTGGAAGTAGCTGCCGTCCCAGCTGTCGTGGCCGGCCTCGCTGCCGCTGGACACCGCCAGCTGCAGGGCCTTGATGGCGACCAGGTCGCGCTTGCCCAGGCCGCGCGCGATGTCGGGCGTGGTCAGGATGGCGCAGGCGGCGCCGTCGGAGACGCCGCAGCAGTCGTACAGGCCCAGCGGCTCGGCGATCATCGGCGCGTTGATCACGTCGTCCATGCTGATCGGATTGCGCAGGTGCGCCTTGGGATTTCGGCCGGCGTTGGCATGGCTCTTGACCGACACGTGGGCGATGGCGCGCTTGAGGTCGCGCGCGTCGATGCCGTGCTTGGCGCGGTAGGCGCTGGCCAGTTGAGCGAAGGAACCGGGCGCGCTGATGTTGGGCCAGACGATGTCATTGAGCGGGCCGCGTGGACGCTGCGGCAGGCCGCCGTAACCGGTGTCCTTCAGTTTCTCCACGCCGAAGGCCAAAGCGAAATCGCAGGCGCCCGAGGCCACCGCGTAGGCGGCGCCGCGCAGCGCTTCCGAGCCCGAGGCGCAGAAATTCTCCACCCGCGACACGGGTATGTTGGGCAGGCGCAGCGCCACGCCCAGCGGCACGCCGCCGTTGCCCAGATGCTGGGTCTCGATGCCGGTTCCCAGCCATGCGGCCTGGATCTGCGACTTGTCGATGCCGGCGTCCCGCAGGCATTCGCCGAAGGCCTCTACCGCCAGGTCCTCGGCGCCGCAGTCCCAGCGCTCGCCGAAGCGCGAGCAGCCCATGCCCAGGATCACCACCTTGTCACGAATTCCCGTTGCCATGCATGTTCTCCATCGGAGCGGCGAGCGTCGCCTTCCAGAAATAGCGGGTGTAGCCGCGCGCGGCGTCGCAGGCCTTGATGCGAAAGCTCATGCGCATCGGCAGGCCGACGGCCAGTTCGTCTTCGTCCACGTCGGTGAAGTCCATCATCAGGCGGCCGCCGCCTTCGAACTGCACCATGCCGTAGCAGGCCGGGGGATTGGGCGTGTAGGCCAGGCGGTCCGCCGTATAGCTCATGATGCGGGCCGGCGTGTCGGCGAACGGCAGTTCCTGCTGTGCGCCGGTCGCGCCGCAGGCCGGATTGACGCAGACCTCCGAACGCGGCCACTGCGCCGTGCCGCAGGCTGCGCAGCGCCCGCCCAGAAAGCCGTGCACGGCCTTGCGGTTGCGGTATTCCACGGACAGCGGCGTCAGCTTGTCCTGCTCGGCGCGCATGCCGCGCTCCAGCGTCAGCAGGTCGTTGAAGACCAGGAACTTCATGTAGTTGTCCTCGGCCTTGCCGCGCGCCAGCCAGCCCTGCGCGCCCAGGCGCGGGGGCAGGGCCGCGAGCGCGGCGGTGGTGCGCAGCACCAGCACGTCCACCCCCTGTCCGAACGCCGCCAGCACCAGCACCTGTCCGGGCGCGGCCGCGCCCAGCGCATGCGCCAGCATCAGCAGCGGGTGGGCGCAGCCGGCGTTGCCGACGGTCGCGCCCAGCGTGTCGTGCACGCGATCGGCGGCGATGCCCGCCTGCCTGGCGATGCGCTGGGCCGCGCCTTTCTGCGGCAGGGCCACGCACAGCTTGTCGACCTGGCCGGGTTCGAGCCCGGCCTGGCGCAGCGCCGCGGAGATCGCCTGCGGAATCTGCGCGGCGTGGCCCTGCTCGCGTATCCAGCGTTCTTCCCAATAGGTGTCGGTGGCCGAGCCGGCGCCGCGGTAGTGGTCGGCCATGTCAACGGTGCGGCTCACCAGCGCCAGCGGTTCGGCGACGACCTCGCCTTCGCCCACCAGCACCGCGCCCGCGGCGTCGCCGTACAGCAGCTCCTGCGCGCTGGCCGCCTTGGACTTGCGGCGGTCGCTCGCCGTCACCAGCGTGCGCCGTCCGGCGCCGCCGCGCAGCGCCTGCATCAGGGCCGAGGTGGCGCCGCGCTGCGAAGCGGCGATGTCGACGGCGCCGATGTCCTCGTCCAGGTTCAAGGCCTGCGCGACGATGCTGGCGTTCAGCCGGCTGGCGTAGGGCAGCGAGGTCGAGGCCAGCATCAGGTCGTCCACCGAGCGCGCGTCCAGTCCCGCCAGGCAGTCGCGCGCGGCTTCCACCGCCATGGTGACGGCGTCCTCGTCGAAATTGCACATGGCCCGGGCGCCGTCGCGATGCGCCGCCAGCGAGGCGTCGTACCAGGCGTGGCTGCGCACGATGGCCGCGCGCTGCAGGCGCAGCCGCGGGACATAGGCGCCGAAGGAAAGTATGCCTCTCATGCGCCGGCCCCCCCGGCCGCGTCGATCACGGCCAGTCCGTTGTTGAGCACCACTTTTTCGCGCTCCAGCGCGATGGCCCGGAAGCGCACCTCGCCGCTGCTTCCCCAGGCCTCGACGCGGATGGTCTCGCCGGGATAGACCGGCGCGCTGAAGCGCACGTCGATGCGCTTGAGCCGCGCTGGGTCGTAGCCGCACAGCATGCGCAACAGCGCATGGCAGGCGATGCCGTAGGTGCACAGGCCGTGCAGGATGGGACGGTCGAAGCCGCCGCTGCGCGCCACCTCGGGGTCCGCATGCAGCGGATTCAGGTCGCCCGACAGGCGGTACAGCAAGGCCTGCCCGGCCAGCGTGGGCAGCTCGCAGACATGGTCGGGCGCGCCGTCGGGCAGCCGGACCGCGGCCGGCGAGGGCCCGCTCTGGCCGCCGAAGCCGCCGTTGCCGCGCGCCATCACCGCCTGTTCCACGGTGGCCAGCAGGTCGCCGTCCGGCGTCTCCAGGGTGCGCTCGACGAAGAACAGCGCGCCCACGTCCGGCCCCTTGTCCAGAATGTTCCGGACCCGGGTGCGGCCGATGACGGTGCCGGCCGGCGCCAGCGGGCGGTGCAGCTGCACCGACTGGCTGGCGTGCAGCACCTTGCGCCAGTCGATGCCGGTGTCGGGCTCCTTCATCCAGAAGCCGGGATAGCCCAGCACCGCGGCCTGCGTCGGCACGGCGAGCTGCCGCTCTTCATAGACGAAAGGCAGTTCGCGCGCGTCCAACGGGTCGCGCCCCAGGCCCAGGCCCAGCGCGTACAGGATCGAGTCCTTGGAGGTATAGGTCTGCCGCACCGGTTCGAAATGGCGATGCAGCAGCTTGTCGGGATCGAATGTCATGGCGGGCCTCATACCGGAGTCCAGGCGAACGCCTCGCGCGCGCTTTCCAGCGGCACCAGGCTGGTCTGCATGGCGGGAATCGCATGCTCGGCGATGGCCTCCACCGTCCAGCCTTCGGAGCGATGCACGCTGCGCAGCGGACGCGGCTGGCTGAACAGCATGATTTCGTTCTTGCGCACGCCGAAGATCTGGCCGCTCACGTCCTTGGCAAGGTCCGACAGCAGGTAGACGACCATGGGCGCGATCTTGTCGGCGGTCATCTGCTTGAAGCGCTCCAGCCGCCGCTTCTGTTCTTCGGTCTCGTCGGGCAGGGTGCCGATCAGCCGGCTCCAGGCCCACGGCGACACGCAGTTCGAGCGCACGTTGCAGCGCGCCATCTCCAGCGCGATCGAGCGCGAGATGCCGACGATGCCCAGCTTGGCCGCCGAGTAATTGGCCTGGCCGATATTGCCCACCAGGCCGGCGGCCGAGGTCATGTGCACATAGGCGCCGGACTGCTGTTCGCGGAACATCGCGGCCGCCGCGCGGCTGACGTTGTAGGTGCCCTGCAGGTGCACGTCCAGCACCTGCTGCCAGTCGACGTGGCTCATCTTGTGGAACATGCGGTCGCGCAGGATGCCGGCGTTGTTGACCACGCCGTCGAGCCTGCCGAAGTTGTCGATGGCCGCCTGCACCATGCGCTGCGCGGCGTCCGGATCGGACACGCTTTCGCCGTTGGCCACGGCGCGTCCGCCCTGCTCGCGGATCGCCGCCACCACTTCGGCGGCCGGGTCGAGCGTGCCCTCGCCGTCGCCATTGGGGCTGCCGCCCAGATCGTTGACCACCACCGCGGCGCCCTGGCGCGCCGCCAGCAAGGCGATCTCCCGGCCCACGCCGCGACCGGCGCCGGTCACCAGCACGACTTTTCCTTCAAGTACTCCAGCCATTTTGTCTCCTCGGCAGGTTGAACCGTTCAAGCAGAAACGGGATGCGAGAACTGTAGGCACGGCATGGCGGCCGGGTAACCACGCGCAGCGGATGGCAGGTATGCAGGATCGGCAATGCTCGGCCCGCGCGGCCGTGCTGCGCGGCAGCAAGCGGGGATTGCGCAGCCCTGCGGGTTGACCCCGATCCGCCATAGCCGCGCGCCGCCATGGCCGCGCGCATGCCGCAACGCAGCAGGCGCGGCGCGCCGGATACGCCCTGATATGATCGGAAAAAAAACACGACGCAGGCTTTTCCGTCCGTACAGGAGACAGAAAGTGAAGCTGGTAGTCCGTGCAGCCGATGAGCTGAAGATCGAGAACGTGTCCGCTTTCGTGGCCACCGCGGAGTCGGGCAGCTTTTCGCAGGCGGCGGTGTTGCGGGGCTGCTCGCAGTCCATGCTCAGCCGCCGGGTGCTGGAGCTGGAGGAGCAACTGGGCGCGCGCCTGTTCAACCGCACCGGCCGCGGCGTGCTGCTGACCGAACTGGGCGTGGCCCTGCTGCCGGTGGCGCAGGAACTGCTGGACGGCGCCACCGGTTTCCTGGAACTGGCGGCCTCCACCAACGAGCAGCCCTCCGGCACCGTCGAGATCGCGCTGCCGCGCTGGGCCGCCGAAGGCCCGGTGTCGATGCTGGTCAACCGGATATCCACGCAGTACCCGCGCATCCATCTGGTCATACACGAAAGCTACAGCCGCGACGTGATGGACCGGCTGGCCGCCGGCAAGCTGGACATCGGCGTCTTCAACAGCGCCCACGCCGAGCCGCCCGGACAGGCGCGGCGCCTGTTCTCGTCCGACCTTGTGCTGCTGGGCCGGCGCGATTCTCCGCTGCTGCGCGCGCCCACCGTGCCGCTGGCCGCGCTGAACGGGCTGTCCATCGTGATGCCGCCTTCGCCCAATCCCGTCGAGGCGGTGGTGCGCGAACGCACCCGCGACATGCAGCTGGATCTCAGCGCCGAACTGGAGATCAACTCGGGCGCCATGATCCGCGAGGTGGTGCGCCGCTGCCACCGCTACGCCATCACGCAGGTGCATCGCATCGAAGACTATCTGGACGAGGGCGACCTCGCCATCTCGCGCATCGTCGAGCCGGCGCTGACGCTGCACACCTTCTGCGCCACCGGCGCCAAGCACCGCATCAACCGCGCCAGCCTGGCGGTCGAGCGCTGCCTGGTGACGGTGCTGGAAGAACACTTCGTGCGGCTGCAGCAGGCCGCGCAGCGGCGCGAGGCGCGCTGGGCCGCGGCCTGGCAGACGGCTGTTCAGACCATGCATAGCTGATCCCCGGTTCCGGCATGGCACGGCGGGATGCTTGTGGCTATCGTGACAGGCTCCAAGAACCCGAGGAGACCCAACCATGTCCGTTGCCAGAACCGCGTGGCGCGCCGCCGTGCTCGCCTGCCTCGCGCTGTTTGCTTCGACGCCCGCCGCCGCGGCCGAGGCGGACGCCTATCCGTCGCGTCCGGTCCGCTTCATCGTGCCGATCGGTCCCGGCAGCAGCGGCGACACCATGACGCGCACCTTCGCCGAATACCTGCGCAAGACCGCGGGCCAGGCCATCCTGGTCGAGAACCGGCCCGGCGCGGAACTGTCGCTGGGAACCCAGGTGGCGCTCAACGAGCCCGCCGACGGCTATACCGTGGTGCTGATCAGCCCCAGCGCCACGGTGATCAATCCGCTGTTCGTGAAAGACCTGCCGTATCGTCCGCAGGACCTGTATCCCGTGCTCAACGTGACCCGCCACGTCGCCGTGCTGGTGGCGTCGGCGGCTTCGCCGTACAAGACGCTGGGCGACGTGGTCGAGGCGGCCAGACGCGACAAGGGCGGTGTCAGCCTGGGCACCTACGGCAACACCTATCGCCTGGGCGCGCTGGACCTCGCCAGGCGGGCCGGGGTGGACTTCAACCAGGTGCCGTACAAGGGCGCGGCGCAGGCGGTGGCCGACGTGGTGGGCGGTTCGGTGGACCTGGCGCTGATAGACATCGCCGGGGCCGCGCCGCTGGTGGCCTCGGGCAAGATACGGGCGCTGGCGGTGGCCGGCGATCGGCGCCATCCATTGCTGCCGGACGTGGCCACCGTGCAGGAAGCCGGCTATCCGGGCTATTCGCTCTATGTGTTCATCGGTTTCGCGATCCGCGCCGGCACGCCGGCGCCCGTGGCGAGCAAGCTGGAGGACATGATGCTGCGGGTGATGGACGACCCGGCGCTGCGCGCGCAGCTGGCGCAGCAAAGCGGCGGCGAGGTGGTGGGCACGGGCAGCAAGGCCTTCGCCGAACTGATCCGCGCCGAGGGCGTGCGCTACGCCGATCTGGCGCGCCAGATCGGCGCCGTGCCGCGCTGAGCGCGCAGCCAATATCTTCGATGTATCGGCCGACCCAAATATAGTATTTCCGGCGTGTGTGGTTCTTCCCTAGGATGTCCGGCAAGGCATTCTGAAAAGGGAGGGGCCATGTGGGTAGCAGGGATGGGCCGGGCGCCAGGGCGCCGCGGGAGCGGCGTATGAACGGGCCGCTGCAAGGAGTCCGCATCCTCGACGTCACCGCGGTGCTGATGGGGCCTTACGCCACGCAGATACTGGGGGACCTGGGCGCGGACGTGATCAAGGTCGAGGCGCCGGGCGGCGACAGCGTGCGCGGCATCGGCCCGGCGCGCCACCGCGGCATGGGCGGGATTTTCCTGCACGCCAACCGCAGCAAGCGCAGCATCGTGCTGGACCTCAAGCGCCCGGCGGGCCGCGAGGCGCTGCTCAGGCTGGCGGCGACCTGCGACGTGCTGATCTACAACGTGCGGCCGCAGGCCATGGCGCGCCTCGGGCTGTCGTACGAAGCGGTGGCGCGCGCCAATCCCGCCATCCTGTACGTGGGCGTCTACGGCTACGACCAGCGCGGCCCGTACGCGGCGCGCGGCGCCTACGACGATTTGATCCAGGGCGCGGTGGGCATACCCGCGCTGTCGGTGCAGGCCGGCAGCGAAACGCCGCGCTACGCGCCCAGCGCCATCGCCGACCGCATCGTCGGCATCAGCGCGGCCAACGCGGTAAGCGCCGGGCTCTACCATCGCGCGCGCACCGGGCGCGGCCAGGCCATCGACGTGCCCATGTTCGAAACCATGGCGCAGCTGATCCTGGGCGACCACATGGCGGGCCATTCCTTCGAGCCGCCGCTGGGGCCGCCAGGCTATCCGCGGATACTGAACGCCGAACGCCGGCCCTACGCCACGCTGGACGGCCACATCTGCGTGCTGCTGTACGCCGACAAGCAGTGGGCGGCCTTCTTCGAGCTGATCGGCCAGCCGGGCCGCATGGAGACCGATCCGCGGCTGCGCGACATCGGCGCTCGCACCCAGCACATCCACGAACTCTACCGGCTGGTGGCGGACGCGATCGCCACCCGCAGCACCGCGGACTGGCTGGCGGCGTTCGAGGCCGCGGACATTCCGGCCATGCCCATGCACAGCGTGGAGTCGCTGCTGCGCGATCCGCAGCTGGAGGCGATCGGCTTCTTCAACACGGTCGACCATCCCAGCGAGGGCAAGCTGCGCATGATGGCGGTGCCCTCGCGCTGGTCCGGCACGCCGCCCGATCCGTCGCGGCCGGCGCCGCGGCTGGGCGAGCACAGCGTGGAAGTGCTGAAGGAGGCGGGCTACCGGGACGAAGACATAGACGCGCTGCTGCGCGACGGCGTGACCGTGGAGGCGGGAGCGGAACATGAGTGATTTCCTGAAACGCGAACGGCACGGCGCGGTGCTGCTGCTGACCATGGACCGGCAGGCCACGCGCAACGCGCTGTCCGACGCCGACGCGGTGGACGCGCTGGTGGACGTGTGCGCCGAGGTCAACGCCGACATGTCGGTGCGCGCCGTGGTGCTTACCGGATCGCACGGCGTGTTTTCCTCGGGCGGCAATCTCAAGACCCTGGACGCCACGGTCGGCGCCGGCCTGGGCGAGCCGGTGCGCAGCCGCCAGGCCTACCGCGACGGCATACAGCGCGTGCCGCTGGCGCTGTGCAACCTGGAAGTGCCGACCATCGCGGCGGTCAACGGGCCGGCCATCGGCGCCGGCTGCGACCTGGCCTGCATGTGCGATATCCGCCTGGCCGCGGAGCAGGCGCGCTTCGCCGAGAGCTTCGTCAAGCTCGGCCTGACGCCGGGCGACGGCGGGGCGTGGCTGCTGCCGCGCGCCGTCGGCATGTCGCGCGCCTGCGAAATGGCCTTCACCGGCCGCAGCGTCGACGCCGCGCAGGCTTTGCAGATGGGGCTGGTGTCGCAAGTGCTGGCCGGGGAAGCGCTGCTGCCGGCCGCGATGGCGCTGGCGCAGGAGATCGCGCAGCACTCGGGCCACGCGCTGCGGCTGACCAAGCGCCTGTTGCGCGAGGGGCAGCACACGCGGCTGGATACGTTGCTGGAATTGTCGGCCGGCTTCCAGGCGCTGGCCCACCATACGCAGGAGCATGCGCGCGCGTTGGACGGATACCTGGACAAGGCGCGCGCCTGAAGCCGATGACGACAACCAGGAGACAAGGAGAAAACCGATGCACACGAGGAGAAGAAGACTGCTGGCGGCCATGGGCGCGCTGGCCGGCCTGCCGCTGGCGCGCGCCGTCCGCGCCGCCGATTCGTCCTGGCCGGCGCAGCCGCTGCGCCTGATCCTGCCTTACGCCGCGGGCGGACCGACCGACGTGCTGGCCCGGGCGGTCGCGCAGCATGTGGCGCGCCAGCTCGGCCAGCCCGTGATCGTGGAGAACAAGACCGGGGCCAGCGGCAATATCGCCGGCGAAAGCGTGGCGCGCGCCAGGCCCGACGGCTACACCTTGCTGTACCACTCGTCCGGCCTGGCGATCAGCCCGGCGCTGTACCGCCAGCTGCCCTACGATCCGCTGCGCGATTTCGCGCCCGTAGGGCTGACGGCCTCGATCCCCCTGGTGCTGATGACGACGCGGGATCTGCCTGCGGCGAATACGGCCGAGTTCATCGCCTACCTCAAGGCCAGGCCGGATGCACTCAGCTATGGCACGGGCGGGGTCGGCAACATCACCCATCTGAGCGTGGCGCTGTTCCTGCACGCCACCGGCACGCGCGCCGTCGGGATTCCGTTCAAGGGTACCAATCCGGCCATGGTGGCGATGCTGGGCGGGCAGGTGCAGTTCATGGTGGACGCGATAAGCTCGGCGCTGCCCTATATCCGCGACGGCCGCGTCAAGGCGCTGGCCGTGACCGGCGCGCAGCGCTCGGCGGCGCTGCCGCAAGTGCCGACGCTGCGGGAAGCGGGCCTGAAGGACCTGACCATGAACACCTGGCAGGGCGTGCTGGCGCCGGCCGCCACGCCGCAGCCCGCGATCCTGCGCCTGAACCAGGCGCTGGCCGAGGCCGTGCGCGACCCCGCCATCGCCGGCCCGTTCACGGCCCAGGGCGTGGACCTGCGCAGTTCCTCGCCGGCCGAGTTCCAGGCGTATCTGGGGCAGGAGGTGCGGCGCTGGGGCGACGCGGTCAGAATGGCGGGCATACAGCCCGAATGAATATGTCGGCCCGGCGCGCGCCGGGTTCGCCAATAGAACAGCCTTGCGGAGACAAGCATGAACATCAGGACCCTGGCCATTTCGGGATTGCTCGGCGCCGCGCTGGCGCTGGGCGGCAACGCCCGCGCCGCAGCCGATTACCCCTCGCATCCGGTGAAGATCGTCGTCTCGCTGCCGCCGGGCAGCGGCGCCGACACCACCGCGCGCTTCCTGTCCAAGCATCTGGCCGACAAGTTCGGCCAGCCCTTCATCGTCGAGAACCGGCCGGGCGCCAACAGTTTCATCGCCGCCCAGGCGGTGGCGGGCGCGGCTCCCGACGGCTACACCATGTTCGTGGCCAGCAACTCGCCCATGACCACCAACGCGGCCGTATTCAAGAGCCTGCCGTACGACGCGATCAAGGACTTCTCGCCGGTGGCGCCGATCGCGCGCTTTCCGATGGTGCTGGTGGTGCCGGCCAATTCGCCGTACCGCAGCGTGGCCGAACTGGTGGCCGCCGCCAGGAAGGCGCCGGGGCAGCTCAACTTCGCCAGCGGCACCGCCACCTATCAGGTGGTGCTGGAACTTTTCCACGAGCAGAACGGCATCAAGGCCACGCACGTGCCGTACAAGGGCACCTCCGCCGCGCTGGCCGACCTGGCCGGCGGCGTGGTGCAGTACAGCCTTGCCGACGTCAGCGCGGCCCTGCCGCTGATCCGCGGCGGCAAGCTCAGGCCGCTGGCCGTGACCAGCGCGCAGCGCATCAAGGACCTGCCCGACGTGCCCACCATGCAGGAGGCCGGCACCAAGGGCTACGAAGCCTACGCCTGGACGGCCGTGTTCTTTCCCGCCAAGGTCGATCCCGCCATCGTGGCGCGCATGTCCGAGGCGGTCCAGGCGCTGGTGCGCAGCGACGCGGGCCGGGCCTTCATGGCCGGCCTGGGCGGCGAGTCGTTCGTCGGCGGCCCCGAGACGCTGGCGAGCTTCCAGAAGGAAGAACTCGAATCCATGCGGCGCATCGCCAAGCTGGCCAACATCCAGCAGGAATAGCCGGACCGGCTCAGGCCGCCGCCGCGGCGGGCGGCCCGGCACGCATCAGCCGGCAGGCCATGTCCACGAAATTGGCGCTGGTCGCGGTGGCGTTGTCCGGGTGCACGGCCAGCGCGATGCCCACCTTGATGGTGTCGGCCAGTTGCGAAACCGGCACCAGCCGCACCTTGCTGCCGGCCTGGCGGCGGGCCACCGCCGGCACGATGGCCACGCCCAGCCCGCTTTCCACCAGGCTCAGTATGGTCTGCACCTGGATCGCCTCCTGGGCGATGCGCGGCACCACGCCGGCCTGCTGGAACGCATACATGACCAGCGCGTGCATGCCGGGCACGTGCGTGCGCGAATAGCCGATGAAGGGCTCGTCGGCCAGGTCGCGCAGCGCCACGTCCTCGCTGGCGGCATGGCGGCTGTCGGCCGGCACGGCCAGCATCAGATGGTCCGGCTGCAAGAGCGTGATGCGGGCCGCGGTGGGTTCGAGCACCGGAAAGCGCACCAGCGCCACGTCCAGCGTGTGCGCGTCCAGCCGGCGCAGCAGATCGATGGTGGTGGACTCCTCGATGATCAGGTCCACGCGCGGGAATTCCTTGCGGAACGCCGACAGCAGCTGCGGCATCAGCGAATAGGTGGACGAGCCGACGAAGCCCACCTTGAGCACGCCCTGTTCGCCGCTCGCGCCTTCCTTGGCCGCGCGCCGGATCTCCTCGGCGTAGTAGAGCGTGGTGCGCGCGTAGCGCAGCACGACCTCGGCGGCCGGCGTGGGCCGCAGGCCGGCCGGCAGCCTTTCGAACAATTGCACGCCGAGTTCCTGCTCCAGCTTCTTGATGGCGGTCGACAGCGGCGGCTGCGCCATGTGCAGGCGCTCGGCGGCGCGATGGAAATTGAGGGTCTCGGACAGGACCAGCAACTGCTTGAGCTGGCGTAGCTCCACGGGCGTCTCCTGATGCGCCGGGCTCGCGATATTTATGATGTATTGCCCGGTCCACATCTAATATTAGACCGGGATGCAGGCCCCGTGTAGATTGCCATGAAGCCCGCGCGCAGCGGGCTTGCACGGCACTTTACGATCACGGTAATGCGCGCGCCGGCGCCGTGCGGCGCGCGCTGCGGGGACCACATTGGGCGCTATCGACGAAGCACTGCAACTGGCCGCGATACCCGCGCAGGACGAGGCCCTGCGCGCCAGCGTGCGCGCCTTCCTGCGCGAGGCGCTGCACGACATGCCGGCCGACCGCCGCGCGCGCTCGTGGATGGGCTACGACGCCGAGTTCAGCCGCGCGCTGGCGCGCCAGGGCTGGCTGGGCCTGACGCTGCCGGCCGCATACGGCGGCGGCGAACGCAGCAACTACGCGCGCTTCGTGCTGAGCGAGGAACTGCTGGCGGCCGGCGCGCCGGTATCGGCGCACTGGATCGCCGACCGCCAGACGGCGCCGCTGATCCTGCGCTACGGCTCGCAGGCGCAGCGCGATTTCTATCTGCCGCGCATCATCCGGGGCGAAGCCTTTTTCGCCATCGGCATGAGCGAACCCGACACCGGCTCGGACCTGGCCAGCGTGCGCACCCGCGCCACGCCGCAGGACGGCGGCTGGCTGCTGAACGGGCGCAAGATCTGGACCACCAACGCCCATCGCTCGCACTACATGTGCGCGCTGGTGCGCACCTCGGGCGCGCCCGAAGACCGCCATCGCGGGCTGTCGCAGATGATCTTCGACCTGACGCTGCCCGGCATCGAGATCCGCCCGATCCGCGACATCACCGGCGACACGCATTTCTGCGAAGTCCTGTTCGACAACGTGCGCCTGCCGGCCGATGCGCTGGTGGGCGAGGAAGGCAGCGGCTGGGCGCAGGTCACGGCGGAACTGGCGCTGGAGCGCAGCGGCCCCGAACGCATTTACTCCAGCATGGTGCTGATAGACGGCTGGCTCGCCCACCTGCGCGCGAACGGCGCGCCCGAGCCCGCGCAGGTGCGCCTGGCGGGCCGCCTGGCCGCCAACCTGGCGGTGCTGCGCGCCATGTCGCTGGCCGTGACGCGGCGCCTGAACGAAGGCGCCGACGCCAGCCTGGCGGCGGTGCTGGTCAAGGACCTGGGCACCGGCTTCGAGCAGGCCGTACCCGAATGGATAGGGCAGGCCCTGCGCGCCGGTCCGGCGCCGGACGAGGTGCTGGCGCGCACGCTGGCCTACCTGACGCTCATCAACCCGACGTTTTCGCTGCGCGGCGGCACCCGTCACATCCTGCGCGGCATCATCGCGCGCGAACTCGGCCTGCGCTAGCGCGCCGCCCCGGACCCTGAGGACATGGCATGCCGCAATCCCTCCAGCAAGACCTGTATGACGAATTCTCGCGCGCACTGGCCGGGCTGTGCCCGCTGGAGCGCGTGCGCGAGATCGAGGCCGCAGCCGACGCGGCAGACCCGCAAGGCGTGGCCGCGCGCACCTGGCGCGAGATCGACGCGCTCGGCTACGTGGACGCGCTGACGCCGGCCGACCTGGGCGGGGCGGGGCTGTCGCTGGCCGACGCCGAGGGCCTGTGGCGGGCGGCGGGCGCGGCGGCGCTGCCGTATCCGCTGTCCGACACCATGCTGGCGCGCGCCCTGTTGCGCAGCGCCGGCCAGCGCGTGCCCGAAGGGCCGATCGCGCTGGCCCGGGCGCTGCCCGGTCCCAGCGGCCTGCGCTGCGCCCAGACGCCGGGCGCCGGGCTGGCGCGCAGCGTGCTGGTGCAGCGCGACGGCGGACTGCTGCTGGTGGCCGCGCCGGCGGTGTCCGCGCCCGGACTGTTTCGTCCGCGGGCCAGCGCCGCGCCCGCCTGGAGCGAGTCGCCGGCCGTCCTGGGCCGCGTGGCCTTGCCGGACGAGGCGGTGCAGGCCTGGCGCAACGCCGCCGACGCGGCCGGCATCGCCGGCGCGCTGCGGGCGGTGCTGGACCGCTGCGTCGCCTTCGTGGGCGAGCGCCAGCAGTTCGGCCGGCCTTTGGGACGCTTCCAGGCCATCCAGCAGGAAATCAGCGTGCTGGCCGAACAGGCGGCCGCGGCCGCCATGGCGGCGCGCATGGCCTGCGCCAGCGGCGCCATGCTGCCTGACGCCGCGCTCGCGGCCAGCGCCCGGCTGCGGGCATGCGAAGCGATTCCCGTCGCCTGCGCCATCGCCCACGCCGTGCATGGCGCCATCGGCATCACCGAAGAGCTCGCGCTGGGGCTCTACACCACCCGCTTGCACGAATGGCGCGCCGCCGGCATGAGCGAAGACGATTGCGCCGAGCTGGTCGGCCGCCGGCTGATGGCCAGCGACAGCCGGACCCTGCTGGAATTCGTGCGCGGCATGATGGCCGCGATCGCCGCCTGATTCTTTCAACACCGAGGTTCCCATCCATGTCCCATCCCAATCCCGTCGTCATCGTCGCCGCGCAGCGCACTCCCATCGGCGCATTCCAGGGCGCGCTGTCGCACTACACCGCGCCCCAGCTCGGCGCCCATGCGCTGGCCGCCGCGATGCGCCAGGCCGGGCTGGCCGCGGATGCGGCCCAGGAGGCGCTGATGGGCTGCTGCCTGTTCGCCGGCCTGGGCCAGGCGCCGGCGCGCCAGGCGGTGCTGGGCGCGGGGCTGCCGACCACCGTGCAGGCCACCACGCTCAGCAAGATGTGCGGCTCGGGGATGAAGGCCGTGACGCTGGCCCATGACATGCTTTGCGCCGGTTCGGCCGAGCTGGTGCTGGCCGGCGGCATGGAATCGATGAGCAACGCGCCGCACCTGATACCGCGCGCGCGCCAGGGATACCGCCTGGGCGACGGGCAACTGCTGGACCACATGTACCGCGACGGCCTGCAAGACGCCTACGAAGGCCACCTGATGGGCTATTACGCCGACCTGGCCGCGCGCGAGCACGGCTTCACCCGCGCCGAGCAGGACGCCTATGCCGAGCGCAGCGTGCTGCGCGCCCAGCACAGCGTCGCGCATGGCGCGTTCGCCGCCGAGATCGCGCCGATGGCGGCGCGCCCGCGCCGCGGGGCGCCGCAGGGCGAACCGGTGGCCGAGGACGAAACCCCGGGCCAGTGCGACGTGTCGCGGCTGGCCAGCCTCAAGCCCGTGTTCACCGCCGACGGCACGGTCACGGCCGGCAACGCCTCGTCCATATCGGACGGCGCGGCCGCGCTGGTGCTGACCCGCCAGAGCCACGCGCAGACCCTGGGCCTCGCGCCGCGCGCGCGCATCGTCGGCCATGCGGCGGCGGCCTTGCCGCCGGGGCAGTTTCCGGCGGCGCCGGTGCACGCGATCTCGCGTCTGCTCGACCGCGTCGGCTGGAGCCGCGACTCGGTCGACCTGTACGAAATCAACGAGGCCTTCGCCGTGGTCACGCTGATCGCGCTGCGCGAACTGGGCCTGGCGGCCGAACGCGTCAACGTCGAAGGCGGCGCCTGCGCGCTGGGCCATCCGGTGGGCGCGACCGGCGCGCGCATCATCGTCACGCTGCTGCATTCGCTGCAGCGGCGCGGACTGCGCCGCGGCGTGGCCTGCCTGTGCCTGGGCGGCGGCGAGGCCACGGCCATCGCCATCGAAACGCTTTGATCCGGCGGCGCGCCGCCATCGCAACGGAGACGCACACATGGGACCTCTGGCTGGAATCCGCATCATCGAACTGGCCGGGATCGGCCCCGGGCCCATGGCGGCCATGCTGCTGGCCGACATGGGCGCCACCGTGCTGCGGATCGAGCGCAAGGAGCCGGCCGACCTGGGCGTGAAGCGCGAGCTCAAGTACAACCTGCTGTTGCGCAACCGGCGCGCCATCGCGCTGGACCTGAAAGACCCGCGCGCCGTCGCGCTGGTGCTGCGGCTGCTGCGCAAGGCCGACGCGCTGATCGAGGGATTCCGGCCCGGCGTGACCGAACGCCTGGGCCTGGGGCCGCAGGCCTGCCTGGCCGAGAATCCCCGGCTGGTCTATGGCCGCATCACCGGCTGGGGCCAGGACGGGCCGCTGGCGCAGGTGGCCGGGCACGACATCAACTACATCGCCGTCACCGGCGTGCTCGACGCCATCGGCCGCGCCGGCCAGCCGCCCACGCCGCCGCTGGCGCTGGTGGGCGATTTCGGCGGCGGCGGCCCGTACCTGGCGCTGGGCGTCCTGGCCGCCATCATCGAGGCGCGCCAGTCCGGGCAGGGGCAGGTGGTGGACGCCGCCGTGATGGACGGCGCGGCCTCGATGGCCACCGCGTTCTTCGGCCTGGCCGCGTCCGGCGCGTGGCGGCCCGAGCGCGGCGCCAACATCCTGGATTCCGGCGCGCCGTTCTACGACGTCTACCAGTGCGCCGACGGCCTGTGGCTGTCGGTCGGCCCGATAGAAAAGCGCTTTCACGAACTGCTGCTGCGCGAGCTGGGCCTGGACGACGAGGCGGCCCGCGAACTTGGCGACCACCAGGACCGGGACACCTGGCCGCGCCTGCGCGCGGTGCTGCGCGAGGCGTTCGCCCAACGCGACCGCGACGACTGGTGCGCCCGGCTGGCGCTGCTGGATGTCTGCGTGGCGCCGGTGCAGACGCTGCGCGACGCGGCGCAGCACCCGCAGGTGCGGGCGCGCGGCACGCTGGTGGAGATCGACGGCATCACGCAGCCGGCGCCGGCGCCGCGCTTCAGCAGGACGCCCAGCGCCCGGCCCACCGCGCCGCAGCCCCCGGACCCGGCGGCCTTGAAGGACTGGCTGGATGCCGAAGAACTGGAGGCGTTCGGCATCCCCGGAAACTGAGGGGCGCGAGGCAGCGGTTATCGTATGGCGTTATAACGTACGATTATTTGCATATAACCGAGGAAGATTTTGTCCGCCGCCGCAGCCGTCGCTCCCAGCAGCACCTCCTATGAACTCTCGCCGCGCGAGCAGCGCGGCAACATCGCAAGACTGACCGTCGCCCAGGCGCTGGCCGGCGCGAACTCCGTCGTGGTCTACGCCACCGGGGCCATCGTCGGCGACATGCTGGCGCCGGACAAGTCGCTGGCCACCTTGCCGATTTCCGTTTTCGTGGTGGGCATGGCGGCCTGCATCATGCCCGCCGGCGCCATCGCGCGGCGTCACGGCCGGCGGGCCGCGTTCCTGGCCGGCACCGGCTGCGGGATGCTGGTGGGCCTGCTGGCGGCCGCGGCCATCGTGCTGAGTTCGTTCTGGCTGTTCTGCCTGGCGACTTTCTTCGGCGGCGCGTACGCCGCCGTGGTGCTGTCGTTCCGCTTCGCGGCGGCCGACGGCGTCTCGCCCGCGCTGCGGCCGCGCGCGCTGTCCTTCGTGATGGGCGGCGGCGTGGTGGCGGGCGTGGTGGGGCCGCAGCTGGTCACCCACACCATGTACCTGTGGCAGCCGCATATGTTCGCCGCCACCTTCCTGGTGCAGGCCGCGGTCGCGGCGCTGTCGGCGCTGGTGCTGCTGGGCGTGCGGCTGCCGACGCCGAGCGCGGCGGAAGTGGCGCAGGGACGGCCGCTGTCGGTCATCGCGCGCCAGCCGCTCTTCATCACGGCCGTGATCTGCGGCGCGGTGTCCTACATGCTGATGAACTTCCTCATGACGGCTGCCCCGCTGGCCATGCACCTGTGCGGCCACAGCCAGGAGAACGCCAACCTCGGCCTGCAATGGCACGTCATCGCGATGTACGCGCCCAGCTTCTTCACCGGCCGGCTGATCGTGCGCTTCGGCGCCGGGCGCGTGGTGGCGGCGGGCCTGCTGCTGACCGGGCTGGCCGCGGCCGCCGGCCTGAACGGCATCGACGTGGCCCACTTCTGGCTCACGCTGATCCTGCTGGGGGTGGGCTGGAACTTCGGCTTCGTGGGCGCGTCCGCGCTGGTGTTGGAATGCCATCGCCCGGAAGAAAAGACGCGGGTGCAGTCGCTCAACGATTTCGTGGTGTTCGGCACCATGGCGCTGGGCTCGTTCGCCTCGGGCGGGCTGCTGGCCGCGTACGACTGGGACACGGTGCTGTGGGTGTCGTTCGCGCCGCTGGCGCTTGCGGTCGTGGTGCTGGGCGCGGCGGCGCGGCGCATCGGCCGCCGCGACCGGGCCTGAGCCGCGCGGGAATGTGGCTTGCTGGCCTCCGGATCTTACGCAATCGAGCGTTGGAACCAGGAGGCTTCAATGAAACCGAATCTGAAACCGTTGCGCGACCAGGTCATCGTCATCACGGGCGCCGGCAGCGGCATCGGCGCCGCTACCGCGCGCATGGCAGCGAGCCGGGGCGCCAAAGTGGTGCTGGCCGGACGCCAGGAAGAGGCGCTGCAGCAGGTGGCCCAAGAAATCGGGCAGGATGGCGGAACCGCCATATGCGTGGCCGCGGACGTGGGCGTGCAGGACGATCACGAGCGTATTCTGGCCCAGGCCGTGGAACGCTTCGGCCGTGTCGATACCTGGGTGAACAATGCCGGGGTGTCGATCTACGGAACCCTGGAGGAAGTGCCCATCGAGGACCAGCGCAAGCTGTTCGAGACCGACTACTGGGGCGTGGTGTACGGCTCCTTGACGGCGGTGCGGCACATGAAATCGTCCGGCGGCGCGATCATCAACGTGGGCAGCGAAGTGTCCGATCGCGCCGTGCCCCTGCAAGGCGCCTATTCGGCGGCCAAGCACGCGGTCAAGGGATATACCGACGCGCTGCGGATGGAACTGAGGCAGCAGGGCGCGCCGATTTCGGTCACCCTGATCAAGCCGGCTTCGATCTCGACCGGTTTTACCGTCCATGCCCGCAACTATATGGACGCGCAGCCCGACCTTCCGCCGCCCGTATACGCGCCGGAGATGGTCGCCGAAGCCATCCTGCACGCGGCCTGCCATCCGGTGCGCGACCTGTACGTGGGCAGCGCTTCCCGCGCCATCGGGGCGCTGGGCCAGAACATGCCGGGGCTGGCCGACCGCATGGCCGGGTGGCTGTTCCGGCGCCAGCGCGGCCCGGCCCGCACGCAACAGGGCACGGACTCGCTTTACGAGGCGGGCGGCGAGCATCCGGCGGTGCAGCGGACCGGGCGCAGGCATAGCGTCTATACCCATGTGGCGATGCACCAGCGCGCCACGCTGCTGACGACGGTGGCGCTGGCCGGCGGCGCGGCGCTGTGGCTGGCGCGCGGCCGGCGTTGAGGCGCGGACGGCGCTCAGGCGGGCTTGAACACCATAAGAAGCCAGAAGATGGCGAGAAAGGCCGCCAGCGCCTTACCGTCCGTCCGCGTTGAGCGGCGGCGCCACCGCTTCCAAGGCGCGCCGCTCGGCGTTGACCGGCAGGCGCAGCGCCACCAGGCCCGCGCCGGCCATGAGCGCGGCGGCCAGCGCATAGCCCAGCGCCAGCCCGTCGCGCTGGCCGCTGTCTATCAGCCAGCCATACAGCGCCGGGCCGGCGAAGCCGCCGATGCCGGTGCCGGCCGCGTAGAACAGCGCGATGGCCACCCCGCGCATCTCGATCGGAAACACTTCGCTGACCGTCAGATAGGCCGAGCTGGCGGCCGCCGAGGCCACGAAGAATATGGCGGACCAGCACAGGGTCTGCGTGCGCGCGTCCAGCCAGCCGGCCTGGAACGCCGCGGCCGTCAGCGCCAGCCCGATGCCGGCCGACAGATAGGTCGCGCAGATCATCTTGCGCCGTCCCACCAGGTCGAACAGCGGCCCCAGCAGCCAGGGCCCCAGCACGTTGCCGAGCGCGAAGGGCAGGATGTACCAGCCCGCTTCTGCGTCCGGCACGCCGTAGAAGCGCGTCAGCACCAGGGCGTAGGTGAAGAAGATGGCGTTGTAGAAAAACGCCTGCGACAGCATCAGCGCCAGGCAGACGCCGCTGCGCGCCGGGTAGGTACGCACCAGCACGTGGGCCACCTCGCGCAAGCCCGGCGTTCGCGCGCTGCGGTAGGCGATGCGCCCGGCGGCGGCGGGCGGCAGGCTGCGGCGTTCGCGCCGCACCTGCGCCTCGATGTCCTGCACGATGCGCTCGGCCTGCGCCGCGCGGCCTCGCGCCAGCAGCCAGCGCGGGCTTTCCGGCACGTCGCGGCGCACCCGCAGGATCACCAGGGCCAGGATGGCGCCGGCCCCGAACGCCAGCCGCCAGCCCAGGTCGGGCGGCAGCAGCCGCTCGTCCAGTAACGGCAGGCTCAGCCCCGCGCCCAGCGCGGCGCCCAGCCAGAAGCAGCCGTTGACCGCGAGATTGACGCGGCCGCGCACGCGCGCCGGCACCAGTTCATCGATGGCGGAATTGATGGCCGCGTACTCGCCGCCGATGCCCAGGCCGGTGGCCCATCGGCAGGCCGCGAAGTAAATGAAGTTGGGCGAGAAGGCCGTCGCCAGCGTGGCCGTCATGTAGATGGCCAGCGTCGCGAGGAACAGGCGCTTGCGTCCCAGGCGGTCCGCCGTGCGCCCGAACAGCAGCGCGCCGAGCACGGCGCCGGCGATGTAGAGCGAACCGGCCGCGCCGATCTGCGCGGCGGTGAGGCCCAGCGTGCCGGGCCGCGTCAGCACGGCCCCCAGCGAGCCGGCCAGCGTGACCTCCAGGCCGTCGAACACCCAGGCCGCGCCGAGCGCGCCGACCATGCGCCAGTGCCAGCGCGACCACGGCAGGCGGTCGAGCCGCGCGGGTATGTCGCTGCCGGGGTCGGCGCACGGCATGGTCTGGCGCGCCGCGCTATCCCAGGCGCTTGAGGATGCGCGCCACGCGCGCGATGCCGCCGGTGCCGCTGGCCGCGCGGCCCACCAGCGCGGTGCCGGCCAGCGTGTACAGCACGCGGCGCAGCGGCGTGCGCCCGCGCATGCCGGCCAGCATCAGCCATGCGCCCAGGGCCAGCACGGCAAGGTGCTCGCCGGGCAGGCCGGGACGGGCGTCGTCGATCTCCTTGATGCGGCGCAGCAGGCGCGGCGATGCGCGCCCCGCGCCCGTGTCCTCGTCGGTGGCGTCGGCGGGTTCGATGTCCTCGTCCGGCACCTCGTGGTCCTGGGCGCGGCCGCTGGCGCGCGCGAAGCGGGGTAGGGGACGGGGGGCGGCGTTGGGCATGATGACACCTCGGGGCTGGCGGCGATCGGGGCCGATCCGTCGCGCTCAGCAAGCGCCGTGCCCGTGCGTCAGTGGTTCTCTTTGGCGTGGTTGATCGTGTACTTGGGAATTTCCACGGTCAGGTCCTCATGGGCCAGGATGGCCTGGCAGCTCAGGCGCGAGTGCGCCTCCAGCCCCCAGGCGCGGTCGAGCAGGTCGTCCTCGCAATCCTCGACCTCGTTGAGGGTGTCGTAGCCTTTGCGCACGATGCAGTGGCAGGTCGTGCAGGCGCAGCTCATGTCGCAGGCATGTTCTATTTCTATGCCGTTCGCCAGCAGGGCCTCGCAGACCGAAGTGCCGGCCGGCGCCTCCAGCACGGCGCCCTCGGGCGCCAGGTCGGCATGGGGTAGAACGGTGATCTTGGGCATATCGTGTTCCGGGAAGCTCGGTACTAGGATGCGCGCCTGGCCGGCGCATTGCCGCCGACGCGGCGCCGCACGGCGCCGGTGCGCGCCTCGGGCTCGCGCTCTTTGTCGTCGGGTTGCTGGAGCGTGTGCAGGATGGGGCAGTTGGGCCGCTCGTCGCCGGCGCAGCAGCGGATCAGCGCCTTCAGCGTTTCGGCGATCTGCCGCATGCTCTCGATGCGCCGGTCCAGTTCGGCCAGGTGCTGCTGGGCCAGGCGCTTGACATCGGCGCTCTGGCGCGACTGGTCGTGCCACAGGTCCAGCAGGTTGCTGGTTTCCGCCACCGAGAAGCCCAGGTCGCGGGCGCGGCGGATGAAGTGCAGCCGGTCGACGTCGGCCGGGGTATAGGCGCGGTAGCCGGAGTCGGTCCGGCCCACCGCGGGGATCAGGCCGATCTGCTCGTAATAGCGGATCATCTTGGCCGACACCTTGGATGCCTTGGATGCTGCGCCGATATTCATGGCTGTCTTCCTCGATCTGTGTAAGGTGGACCCAGCCTAAGGCTTGCCATTGTGGGAAGGTCAAGCCGCCGAGGTTTCGGGCGTGTAGAACACGTCGGCGTGCATGTCCTGCGCGCCCAGCCCGCGCGAGCAGGCCATCTGCATCGCCGCCTCCACCATCGTCGGCGGACCGGCCACATAGGCTTTCCAGCCGCGCAGGTCCGGCAGGTCGTCGGCCGCGGCCCGCGTCACGAAACCGACGCGATGCGTGTCCGAGCGCGCCTCGGACAGCACGGGAATGAAGACCAGGTTGCGGTGCCGGCGAACCAGCGCCTCGAAGTGGTCCAGCAGGTACAGGTCCTGTTGCGCGCGCGCGCCGAAGTAGACGTGGATGGCCTGCTGCATGCCGTGCGCCAGCGCGGTCTCGACGATGGACTTGATGGGCGCCAGCCCCGAACCGCCGGCGATGCACAGCATCGGGCCGCGATGGCAGGCGCGCAGATGCGACGCGCCGCGCGGCGCCTGGAGCGCGACGCGGTCGCCGGCCCTGACGGCGGTATGCAGGTGGCTCGATACCACGCCGCCGGGGACCCGGCGTATGTGGAATTCCAGCTCCGGCTCGCCCGGCCGGTTGGCCATCGAATAGCTGCGCGCGGGCAGTTGCCCGAACCGGATGTCGGCATATTGCCCGGCGGCGAAATCGGGCGCGGCGCCATCGGGCCGCACGCGCAGGCGCTTGATGTCGTGCGTCAGGTCGTCGAGCGCGACGATGGTCGCCTCGAACGCCTGCGCCGGCGCGGCCGCGGCCTCGTCATCGTCTCCGAGCCAGGCCACGGCCACGTCGGTCCTCGGCACTGCCCGGCACGCCAGGATGAAGCCGCCGGCCCGTTCCTCGTCGGTCAGCGCAAAGCGCGTGTGCTGCAGCATGTCGACCTCGCCTTCGATCAGGCGGGTCTTGCAGCTGCCGCAGCGGCCCGAGCGGCAGCCGTGCGGATAGCACACGCCATGCTGCAAGGCGGCCTCGAGTATGGTCTGTCCTTCCTGGGCCGGCAGGCGGATGCGCGCCTGCCGGATATCTATGGTCTTGATGCTCATGCCCGGGCTGCTCCCTGTGCTTCGGGTTGGTGTCGTATGGTGCGGCCCAATCTATTCCTTCCAACGATCGCAAGGTCAAACAAGCCCCTTCAGTTCGTAGGGGCCAGGCTTGACCTTCCCGTCGTTGTAATGCCTAGCCTTGCCTCAAATTTTTTGCAGAGCTGCTTCGGAAGGGCCGAAGTCCTGCTGCATAGAAGGGGCACTCCATGCGTCGAAAATTCAAGATTGCTGTGATGGCGGGCGTGATCGCCGCGGCCGGGGCCGCCGCGTTCGCGGCTCGCGACGTTTCCGGCGAAACGCCGCCGGCCGCCGCGCCCGCGGGCCCGCAGGTGCCGGTGGCCGAGGTCATCGAGCGCATCATTACGCCCTCGACCGAGTTCACCGGATTCCTGGCCGCGCCCGAGACGGTCGAACTGCGTTCGCGCGTGGGCGGCACGGTGGAGGCGGTGAGCGTCCCCGAAGGCAGCATGGTGCGCAAGGGCCAGATGCTGTTCCAGATCGACCCGCGTCCGTTCCAGGTCGCGCTGGATACCGCCACCGCGCAATTGCGCCAGGCCGAGGTGCTGGCCACGCAGGCCAAGGCCGATCTGGACCGCGCCCAGCGCCTGGTGTCCACCGGCGCGGTGTCGCGCAAGACCTATGACGACGCCGTCTCGGCGCGCAGCGCCCGGCTGGCCCAGGTGCAGGTGGCCAAGGCCGCCGTCGCCGCGGCGCGGCTCGACCTGTCCTACGCGCACATCACCGCGCCGATTTCCGGGCGCATAGATCGGGTGCTGGTGACCGCGGGCAACCTGGTCAGCGGCGGCGGGGCCGGCGGCGCCACGCTGTTGACCACCATCGTGTCGATCGACCCGGTGCACGTGTATTTCGACATCGACGAGGCGACCTATCTCACCGCCGTCAGGCAGGCCCGGCCCGACGCCGCCGGCGGCAAGCCTACGCTGCCCGTCGCTGTCGGCCTGACCACGGACAAGGGCTTCCCCTACCAGGGCATGCTGGACTTCGTGGGCAACCAGGTCGACCGCGGCACCGGCACGATACGCGCGCGCGCCGTGGTGCCGAACCCGGACGGCCAGCTGGCGCCGGGCCTGTTCGCGCGTGCGCGGCTGGCCACCGGCGAGGAGCGGCCGGCCATCCTGGTCGACGATCTGGCCGTGGGCACCGACCAGGGCAAGAACTACGTGCTCGTCGTGGGCGAGAACAACCAGGCGCAGTACCGCGCGGTCGAGCTGGGCCGCGTGGTGGACGGTCTGCGCGTCATCGAGACCGGCCTGCAGGCAGGCGAAAAAATCATCATCAAAGGGCTGGTGCGTCCCGGCATGACCGTCACGCCGCGCCTGGTGCCGATGCAGACGGTCGCCGTCGCGGAGGCGCGTCCATGAAGTTTCCCCACTTCTTCATCGCAAGGCCGATCTTCGCCATCGTCCTGTCGCTGCTCATGCTGCTGGCCGGCGCCATCGCCTTCTGGCAATTGCCGCTGAGCGAATACCCGGCGGTCACGCCGCCCACGGTGCAGGTCACGGCCAGCTATCCCGGCGCAAATCCGCAGGTGATCGCCGACACCGTCGCCGCCCCGCTGGAGCAGGTGATCAACGGGGTCGAGGGCATGCTGTACATGAACTCGCAGATGGCGACCGACGGCCAGATGGTGCTGACCATCGCATTCAAGCAGGGCACCGACCCCGACATGGCGCAGATCCAGGTGCAGAACCGGGTCTCGCGCGCCTTGCCGCGCCTGCCGGAGGAAGTGCAGCGCATCGGCGTGGTGACGCAAAAGACCTCGCCCGACGTGCTGATGGTGGTGCACCTGGTCTCGCCGGAAAAGCGCTACGACTCGCTCTACCTGTCGAACTTCGCCATCCGCCAGGTGCGCGACGAACTGGCGCGCCTGCCCGGCGTGAACGACGTGCTGGTCTGGGGCGCCGGGGAATATTCCATGCGCGTCTGGCTGGACCCGTCGCGCGTCGCCACGCGCGGGCTGACCGCCAGCGACGTGGTCGCGGCGCTGCGCGAACAGAACGTGCAGGTGGCGGCCGGTTCGGTGGGGCAGCAGCCCGACACCTCGTCCGCCTTCCAGGTCACCGTCAACACGCTGGGCCGGCTGGCCAGCGCCGAACAGTTCGGCGACATCGTGGTCAAGACCGGCGCCGACGGCCAGGTCACCCGCCTGCGCGACGTGGCCCGCGTATCGCTGGGCGCCGACGCCTATACGCTGCGCAGCCTGCTCAACGGCGAATCGGCCCCGGCTCTGCAGATCATCCAGAGTCCCGGCGCCAACGCCATCGACGTCTCGAACGCGGTGCGCGCCAAGATGCAGGAGCTGCAGCAGGGTTTTCCGCAGGACGTGGAATACCGCATCGCCTACGACCCCACGGTGTTCGTGCGGGCCTCGCTGCAATCGGTGGCCATCACGCTGCTGGAAGCCATCGTCCTGGTCGTGGTGGTGGTGGTGCTGTTCCTGCAGACCTGGCGCGCGTCCATCATTCCGCTGGTGGCGGTGCCGGTGTCGCTGGTGGGCACCTTCGCGCTGATGCACCTCTTTGGCTTCTCGCTGAACACGCTGTCGCTGTTCGGCCTGGTGCTGTCCATAGGCATCGTGGTGGACGACGCCATCGTGGTGGTCGAGAACGTGGAGCGTCACATGGCCCTGGGCGAGCCGCCCAGGCAGGCCGCGATCAAGGCCATGGACGAGGTCACCGGCCCCATCATCGCCATCACCTCGGTGCTGGCGGCGGTGTTCATTCCCTCGGCCTTCCTGTCGGGGCTGCAAGGCGAGTTCTACCGCCAGTTCGCGCTGACCATCGCCATTTCCACCATCCTGTCGGCCATCAATTCGCTGACGCTGTCGCCGGCGCTGGCCGCCATCCTGCTCAAGCCGCACCACGAGGCGGCCCGGTCCGACGCGCTCACGCGCGTCATGGACCGGCTGCTGGGCGGCTTTTTCCGGCGCTTCAACCGCTTTTTCGACCGCGCGTCCAACGGCTACGTCGGCGCCGTGCGCCGGGCGGTGCGCGGCAGCGCCATCGTGCTGATGCTGTACGGCGGCTTCGTCGGCCTGACCTGGCTGGGCTTTCACCAGGTGCCCAACGGCTTCGTGCCGGCCCAGGACAAGTACTTCCTGGTCGGCATCGCCCAGTTGCCCAGCGGCGCCTCGCTGGACCGCACCGAGGCCGTGGTCAGGCAGATGTCGGAGATCGCGCTGGCCGAGCCCGGCGTGGAAAGCGTGGTGGCGTTCCCGGGCCTGTCGGTCAACGGCCCGGTCAACGTGCCCAACTCGGCGCTGATGTTCGCCATGCTCAAGCCCTTCGCCGAGCGCACGGACGCGTCGCTGTCGGCCAATGCCATCGCCGGCAAGCTGATGGGCAAGTTCAGCCAGATCCCCGACGGCTTCGTCGGCATCTTCCCGCCGCCGCCGGTGCCGGGACTGGGCGCGATGGGCGGCTTCAAGCTGCAGATCGAGGACCGCGCCGGCCTGGGCTTCGAGGCGCTGGTGAAGGCGCAGGGAGAGATCATGGCCAAGGCCATGCAGACGCCCGAGCTGGCCAACATGCTGGCCAGCTTCCAGACCAACGCGCCGCAACTGCAGGTGGACATCGACCGGGTCAAGGCCAAGTCCCTGGGCGTATCGCTGACCGACGTGTTCGAAACCCTGCAGATCAACCTGGGTTCGCTCTACGTCAACGACTTCAACCGTTTCGGGCGGACCTACCGCGTCATGGCGCAGGCCGACGCGCCGTTCCGGATGCAGGCCGACGACATCGGCCTGCTCAAGGTGCGCAACGCCGCCGGCGACATGATCCCGCTCAGCGCCTTCGTGACGCTGACGCGCGGCTCCGGGCCGGACCGCGTCATTCGCTACAACGGCTTTCCGTCGGCCGACATCAGCGGCGGGCCGGCGCCGGGCTACTCCTCGGGCCAGGCCACCGACGCGATCGAACGCATCGTGCGCGAGACCCTGCCCGAAGGGATGATCTACGAGTGGACCGACCTGGTCTACCAGGAGAAGCAGGCCGGCAATTCGGCGCTGTACATCTTCCCGCTGGCGGTGCTGCTGGCCTTCCTGATCCTGGCGGCCCAGTACAACAGCTGGTCGCTGCCTTTCGCCGTGCTGCTGATCGCGCCGATGGCGCTGCTGTCGGCCATCGGCGGCGTGTGGATCTCGGGCGGAGACAACAACATCTTCACCCAGATCGGCTTCGTGGTGCTGGTGGGCCTGGCCGCCAAGAACGCCATCCTGATCGTGGAGTTCGCGCGCACGCAGGAAGAAGCGGGCGCCGACCCGCTGGCCGCGGTGCTGGAAGCCGCGCGGCTGCGCCTGCGTCCCATCCTGATGACCTCGCTGGCCTTCATCGCCGGCGTGGTGCCGCTGGTGCTGGCCAGCGGCGCCGGCGCCGAAATGCGCCACGCCATGGGCATCGCGGTATTCGCCGGCATGCTGGGCGTGACGCTGTTCGGCCTGCTGCTCACGCCGGTGTTCTACGTCGTCGTGCGCAAGCTGGCGCTGCGCCGCGAAGCGCGCCGCGCCGCCGCCGCAAGCCAGCATGCATAACGGTCACCAGGACATACGAACCATGAACACGACTTTCGCCCCTTTGCGCCCGGCCCGCATGCTGGCCTCGCTGACGCTGGCGGCGGCGCTGGCCGGCTGCACCCTCGCGCCGCGCTACGAACGCCCGGCCGCGCCCATTGGCACGGCCTATCCGTCGGACCCCGCGCATCCCGCGCCCGAGGCCGGACAGCCCTTCGATGCGGCCGTCGCCGACATGGGCTGGCGCGATTTCTTCCGCGACCCGCTGCTGCACCGGCTGATCGAGATCTCGCTGGACAACAACCGCGACCTGCGGCGCGCGGCCCTCAACGTCGAGGCGGCGCAGGCGCTCTACCGCATCCAGCGCGCCGAAATGCTGCCCGGCCTGGACGTCGCCGCCAGCGGCGCTTCGGAGCGCGTGCCGGCCGGACTCAGCTCCACCGATTCCGCCTACGTGTCCCGGCGCTACGACGTGGCCGGCGTCACGGCCGCCTGGGAAATCGACCTGTGGGGCCGTATCCGCAGCCTCAGCGACCAGGCCCTGGCCACCTACCTGGCGCTGGACGAAACGCGCATCGCCACCCAGATGAGCCTGGTGTCCGAAGTCGCCAGCGCCTACCTCACGCTGCGCGCCGACCAGGAACTGCTGCGCCTGACCAACGACACCCTGGCCACGCAGCAGCGCTCCTTCGATCTGACCGCGCAATTGGTGGAGGCCGGCAACTCCACCCGGCTCGACCTGCGCATGGCCGAGATCGCCCTGCGCAACGCCGAGGCCAACCACGCCGCCTATACCCGCCAGGCCGCCCGCGACCGCAACGCCCTGGTGCTGCTGCTGGGCCAGCCCCTGACGCCCGAGCTGTCGCGCCAGCTGGACGAGGCCGCCGCGCTGCCCGACGGCATCGTGCCCACCGACCTGCCCGCAGGGCTGCCGTCGGCGCTGCTGACGCGCCGGCCCGACATCCGCGCCGCCGAGCAGATGCTGCGCGGCGCCAACGCCAATATCGGCGCGGCGCGCGCCGCTTTCCTGCCGGCCATCAGCCTGACCGGTTCGGCCGGCACGGCCAGCGCCACACTGGACGGCCTGTTCGATTCGGGCACGCGCGCCTGGAGCTTCCTGCCGCGCATCACGCTGCCCATCTTCCGCGGCGGCGCGCTGCTGGCCAATCTCGACGTGGCGCACGTGCAGAAGCGCATCGAGATCGCCAACTACGAAAAAGCCATCCAGGCGGCCTTCCGGGAAGTAGCCGACGCGCTCGCGGGCAAGCGCACGCTGGACGAGCAGATCCGCTCCGAACAGCTGTCGGTGGCCGCCAGCCGCGACGCCTACGCACTGGCCGAGCAACGTTTCAGGGAGGGCCAGGACGACTATCTGGCCCTGCTCGAAATCCACCGCACCCTGTACGGCGCCCAGCAGGTCCTGGTGCGTACGCGCCTGACGCGGCTGACCAATCTCATCGACCTGTACAAGGCGCTGGGGGGAGGGTGGACGGAGAACACAGTCAGGGCTGGCGCTCAGGCCTCGCTGTCCGCAGGCGAGGCCGTTGCCACGCGCCCGATCCGCTGAGGACCGGACCTTCTCGCCACGACAGATTCTGCACGACCCAGACGCCGCCGGCGCGGTCCGTCCAGATGATGCGGGCGTCGGTGCCGTCCAGCGCGCGCAGCGGGCCGCCGGCCGGCGCATCGGGCAGCATCGCCGCAGCCGTCGCGCCGGCGTCATCGCGCAGGGTGAACAGATTGGCCAGGGCCGCGCCGCCCAGCGCCAACGCCAGCACCAGCAGACCGCCGGCGCGGCGCATGCGGCGCGCGGATGCGTTCGGGGTATGGGCAGTGTCCATGGATCGCTCCAGGTTCTTTTGGCCGGATCAGTCCGGCAAGCGCCGTGCCCGAGGCCGCATCGAATCCCGCTTTCAATTGCGCATGACCCGTCTGAATTGTTTTGAATAGTATGACTTGACGGAATAGTGCTTAAGCAAATCGGAAATTGACAGAATACCTGTGCAATATCAATCTTCAATCCATGGAGTTTTCGTAATGCATTGATTTTTCACTGCTCCCAAAGGAGACAACCATGCGTGAACCCACGCCCGAATTGGTGGCGCGCCGCCGCAAACTGGTCGCAGAAACCATGGCCCGCGTCAACGCCATAGAAAAGGAACATGGACAGACGCGCCAGGCGCTGGAGGCAATCAAGAACGAATTGATTTCGCTGGCCAAGGAAAGCGACGTCTTCGTGACCACGGAGTTCAAGCCCGCCAAGCGCGGCACGTTCAAGGATTTTGTCGCCTACCGCCTGAACGAGGAAAACGGCAGCGGCCGCGCCTTATATCTGTCGCTGGCGCTGCCCGGAAAATCCAGCCCTCCGCATAACCACAAGAACTGGGCGGTGCTGGCCGGCATGGTGGGCGCCGAAGAAAACCGGCTGTATGAAGTCGACGGTTCCGGCGGGTTCCGGCAAAAGGAATCCATCATGGTGGGGCCGGGCGTGGGCGTCGCCCTGATGGGCGAGGACATTCACAGCATCCACGTGCAGGGCGTGGGCGACGAGCCGGTATGGCAACTGCGCTTTTACGAGCGCCCGCTGGAAGACCAGGTGGACCGGGAGCAGTTCGATCCCAGCACCGGAAAACGGCAGATCTTCCCGCCGAATCCGAACGTGAAGCCGACCTGACAATAAAAACCGCTGGAAGGGGACAAAAAATGAAACGACGTGAACTCTTGAGTCTCTGTGGTAAATCCGCGATTGCATTAGGCTGCGCCGGCCTGCCGGGGATCTTGCTAGCCCAGCGTCGTTTCCCCGCGAAGGCGCTCACCTACATCGTGGCGTACACGCCGGGCTCGGCCAACGACATCCTGGTGCGAATTCTGGCCCCGGAGCTCGGCCAGCAGCTCGGGCAGAGCATCATCGTGGACAACAAGCCGGGCGCGGGGGGCAGCATAGGCATGGCGGCGGTGGCCCAGGCCCGGCCCGACGGCTACACGCTCGGACTGGGATCGACCGCCACCATGGCGATCAACCGCGCGCTCTACAAGAATCTGCCCTATGACCCGCTGCGCGACTTCGAGTCGGTGGTGAAGTTCGCCTCCACGCCGAACGTGCTGGTGGTTCCGGCCGCCAGCCCGGTAAAGACGGTGAAGGACCTGAAGCCGCGCGGCGGCAAATCGCTGATGTTCAGTTCGCCCGGCAACGGCACGACCCAGCATCTGGCCGGCGTGATGTTCAGCAGCGAGGCCAAGCTCGCCACGGAGCACATCCCTTACCGCGGCCCGGCGGAATCCGTGATGGCGGTGGTCTCGGGCGAGGTCGATTTTTCGATGGCGTCGCTGCCTTCGGCCCTGGCCCAGATCAAGGCGGGACGGCTGCGGGTGCTGGGCTGCACGTCGCTCAAGGCGCCTTCCAGCCTGCCCGATGCGCAGCCGCTGGCCGAGCAGGGACTGCCGGGCTTCGAACGCACCGAGGTGTGGTTCGGGCTGGTGGTTCCGTCCAGCACGCCCAAGGACGCGGTGCAGGTGCTGGAGCAGGCGTCGGTCCGCACCCTGGCCTCCGCCCGCATTCGCGAGCAACTGGAGCAGGCGGGATACCAGCCGGCCGATCCGAAGTCGGAGGGGAAGTTCGATCCCTTCGTGCGCGAGCAGGTGGCGTTCTGGGCGGATCTGGTGAAGCGGGCCGGCGCGTCGATCGACTGACCGCCGGCCGTCAACGAGACAAGTGGGCAAGGGGAATGGAATGGTTGAGGAATCCGTCAGCGCTGCGTGGCTGAAGCAGTGCCTGGAGAGCGGCGCGGAGTGCGCCGTGATCGATCCGAGAGAGGAGGGGGCGCATTCGGTGTCGCCGCATTTGTTCCACGCGGTGAATCTTCCGCTGTCGCAGCTGGAACTGCGCGCGCCCAGGTTGTTCCCCCGCCGCGACGTGCCCATCGTCGTGGCCGGCGGCGGCGACGAGCTGGACCGGCGCGCGCAGCGACGGCTGCGCGAGCTCGGCTATACGGGGGCGGTGTTGCTCGAAGGCGGCTCGCCGGCCTGGGGCGAATTGGGGCTGCCGCTGTTCACCGGCTTCAACACGGCCAGCAAGGCGTTCGGCGAGTATGTCGAGCATGGCTGCGGCACGCCGTCGATTTCGGCCGACGAGCTGCGCGCCATGCTGGCGGCCGGGCGCCGGGTGGTGATCATGGACAGCCGCACGCCCGCCGAGCACCGGCGCGCCACCATACCGGGTTCGGTGAGCACGCCGGGCGCGGAGCTGGTGCTGCGCTACGCGGAACTGGCGCAGGACACGGAGACGACGCTGGTGGTCAATTGCGCCGGCCGCACGCGCAGCATCATCGGCGCGCAGTCGCTGATCAACGCGGGCGTGCCCAACCCGGTTTACGCCCTGCGCAACGGCACGATGGGCTGGTCGCTGGCCGGCCATCAGGTCGAGACGCAATCGTCGCGCCGCGCGCCGGAGCCGGGCGCCGGAACGCTGGACGTGGCGCGCCGGCGGGCCGCGGCCATACGCGAGCGCTTTCGCATCGGCGAGATCGACGCGGCCGCCTACCAGCGCCAGCGCGACGGCGGCCAGCGGTCCGTCTACCTGTTCGACGTGCGGTCGCAGGAAGAATTCGAGGCCGGGCATCTGCCGCAGGCGGTCCATGCGCCCGGCGGCCAGCTGGTGCAGGCAACCGACACCTATGTGGCGGTGCGCAACGCCCGCATCGTGCTGTACGACCCCCACGGCGTGCGCGACGTGATGACGGCGTCCTGGCTGCGCCAGATGGGGCACGACGATGTGCTCACCCTGCGCGCCGACACTGTGGACGCCGCAGGCCTGGTCCGCGGTCCGCAGGCGCAGATCGTCGTGGGGCTGGACGGCGTCCAGCCTCGCTGGCTGACTCCCGCCGAGGCAGCGCGCGGCCTGGGTGAATACGAAATCATCGACCTGGGCAGCTACCGGGATTACCGGGCCGGGCATCTGCCGGGCGCGCGCTGGCTGACCCGCTCCAGGCTGGCCGATGCCCTGCGGCCGCTGCCGCCGGGCCGCCCGCTGCTGCTGGTATCGCCGGACGGGGTGCTGGCGGAGCTCGGCTATGCCGACGTGGCCGGCCAGACCGACCGGGACGTCCATGTGCTGCAGGGCGGCATGACGCGTTGGCGGATGGAGGGCCTGCCGCTGGAAGAGGGCGATGGCCGTCCCTTGCATGAACCCGACGACGCGTTCGTGAAGCCGTTCGAGGCCAAGGACCGCGAGGCTGCGATGCGCGCCTACCTGGGGTGGGAAGTGGGCCTGCTTGATGCGGTGCAGCACCATCCCGCCGTGCATTTCAACTTGTATAAGGCCTGAGCCTCTGATAGAGCTTTCTCTACCTACAGGAGGAGAAAGACAAAATGAATCTCAGGCAGATCGAAGCGTTTCTGGCGGTAGTCGACCTGGGCACGGTCACGCGCGCGGCCGAGTCCATGTACGTGACGCAGTCGGCCGTGAGCCGGCTGCTCGCCCGCCTTGAGCGGGAGGTGGGATTCCAGTTGTTCGACCGGCGCCAGGGCGTGATGGTGCCGACGGCCGAAGCCCGGGCGCTGCACGTCGAGGCCATGCGTTCGTTCATCGGATTGAAGGACATCCAGCTCGCGGCGCAGCGCATCGCGCAGATCGGCAGCGGCACCTTGAAGATCTGCGTCATGAACTCGCTGCAGCAGGGCGCCTTGCCCAAACTGGTCACGGCGTTCATGCGCGAGTATCCGGACATTACGGTGATGTTCGACGTGCAGCGGCATTACGACGTGGTGTATGCGGTATCGCGCGGCAGCGCCGAAATCGGTTTCGCGACGCTGCCGGTGGACCATCCGGACATCGAGTCGTTGCCGATCGCGCGCACCCCGGCGGTGTGCCTGCTGCCGGCCGGCCATCCGCTGGCGGCGCTGGACACGATAGGGCCGGCCGACTTGCAGGGGGTCGATTTCATCAATGTGCCGCGCAAGCGCTTCAACGATCGCATCACGCGGGTGCATGACCGGATCACGCGCATTCTGGACGCCCATGGGGTGCGGCCGCGGGTGCGCGTGGAGGCGGGCACCATGCTCGCCGCCATGGCGCTGGTGGAGGCCGGCGCCGGGGCTTTCGTAGTCGATGCCTTCACCCTGGGGGCGGTGCGCGACGCGAACGTCGTTATCCGGCCTTTCCATCCGGAGGTCATCGTCGAGGTTGGGGCGCTGTATTCGAGCTCTCAGCCGCTTTCCATCCTGGCATCCCGATTCCTGGACTACTGCCGGGCATTTCAACAAGAGACAGAGACAACATGAACGCTTCCCTGCCCGCAGCGGCATCCCAGACGACCGATACCCGTCCTCCTTCCGACCGCAAGGCAGTCGATGAGGTGGCCCGCATACTGAAGGCGGAAAACACCGAACTGCTGTTCTGCTTTCCGATCAATTCGCTCATCGACGCCGCCGCCGCGGCGGGCATACGCCCGGTCGTCGCGCGGACCGAGCGCGCCGTGGTCGGTATGGCCGACGGATACGCCCGGGCCAGCCTGGGCGAGCGGGTGGGGGTGTGCGCGGTGCAGTACGGGCCGGGATGCGAAAACGCCTTCGGCGCGATGGCTCAGGCCTATTCCGACTCATCGCCGGTGCTGATGCTGCCGGGCGGGGTGAACGAGGCGCGCACGGACGTGCGCCCCAATTTCGAAACGGTCAAGCACTACCAGAACATCACCAAGTGGGTGGCGCGCGTCAACCGTCCGGACCGCGTGGGCGAAATGCTGCGGCGCGCCTATACCGGCCTGCGCAACGGCCGGCGCGGCCCGGTGGCGCTGGAGTTGCCCATGGACGTGATGGAACAGCCCATCGGCGCGTCGGCGTCGCGGCATGCGCCGGTCCGGGCCGTACGCACGCTGTGCGACCCGGACCTGGTGCGCGAGGCCTGCCGCCAGCTGCTGGCCGCCGAACGGCCGGTACTGCATGCGGGCGCCGGCGTGCTGCAATCGCAGGCCACGCCCGAACTCGTGGAACTGGCCGAACTGCTGTCGATTCCCACGATGACGACGCTGTCCGGCAAAAGCGGCTTTCCGGAGACCCATCCCCTGGCGCTGGGCAGCGGCGGCATGGCCTGGCCGGCGACGGTCACGCATGCGCTGTGCCACGCGGACCTGCTTTTTGGCATCGGCGCGAGCCTGACCAAATCGGTTTTCGCGGCGCCGCTGCCGGCGGGAAGGCGGGCCATCCAGCTGGCGATCGACGAGTCCGACCTGAACAAGGACTATCCGCTGGACTGCGCCCTGCTCGGAGATGCCAGGCTCGTGTTGCGCCAGATGATAGACATGCTCAAGACCAAGTTCGGCGTGCGGCCGGACACGGACCGGACGGCCAGGATAGGCGCCGAGCTCGAGGCCGTCCGCCAGGCATGGCTGCGGAACTGGCATGACAAGCTGACCTCGGACTCGACGCCGATCAATCCGTACCGCGTGGTGCACGATCTTCAGATCGCGTGGGCCGAGCGCGACGTCATCATCACCCACGACGCGGGCAGCCCGCGCGACCAGCTGAGTCCGTTCTACCGCAGCCGCCGGCCGGGAGAATACATGGGCTGGGGGCGCTCGACCCACCTGGGCTACAGCCTGCCGCTTGCGCTCGGGGCCAAGATGGCGCGGCCCGACGCGCTGGTGGCGCACCTGCTGGGCGACGCCGCCTTCGGCGAATGCGCCATGGACCTGGAAACGGCCGTGCGCAACCGGATCGGCACGGTGACGCTGCTCATGAACAACGGCTGCATGGGCGGTTATGACAAGCACATGCCGCTTTCGAGCGAGACGCACCGCACCCGCTACCTGTCAGGCGACTACGAAATGATCGCGCGGGGCCTGGGCGCCTGGACGGCGCGCATCGAGGACCCGGCCACTCTGATCGAAACGCTCAGGGAGGCCGCGAGAGTGGCCGACACGGGACGCCCGGCCGTTCTGGAAATCATGACGGCCGAGGAAAAGGCCTTGTCGCAGGAAGCCCCGTAGCATCGCTTGCGCCGGTCGTCTGTCCGGGATGGTATTTTCATTCCTGGGGTGCGTTGCCCCAGGAGAACAATCATGCCGGTATTTCAGATCAAGCGCCTGGACCACGTCGTCCTCAGGGTTCGGGACCTGGCGCGCAGCGTGGACTTCTATACGAAGGTGCTGGGCTGTTCCATCAAGAAGAGGAACGATAAATACGCCATGATCCATCTGGGCGCCGGCGGGTCCATGATCGATCTGGTCGACGCGCAAGGCCCCCTGGGGGCCGCCGGCGGCGCCGCCCCGGGGAAAGAAGGACGCAATGTCGACCACTTCTGCCTGCGGGTCGATCCGTTCGACGAAACCGCCATCCTGGCGCATCTGCACGCTTTCGGAATCGCCGCGGACAAGGCGGTGATGCGATACGGCGCGGAAGGAGACGGGCTTTCGATCTATTGCCTCGATCCCGACGGGAATCAAATCGAGCTGAAGGGCCCCGCGGTCCAGGCCCCGCGTATCGGATCAGGAGCAAGCACATGAGCACAAGCCTGCGTGCCATCCTGGCGGATATCACGAAGCTCCACGTGGAAGCCATCGTCAACGCCGCCAACACTTCATTGCTTGGTGGCGGCGGGGTCGATGGCGCGATACATCGCGCCGCGGGGCCGGATTTGCTGGAGGAGTGTAGAAAGCTCGGCGGTTGCAAGACCGGCGATGCGAAGGTCACCCAAGCCTATCGCCTTCCCGCGCGATGCATCATTCACACGGTCGGCCCGGTATGGCGAGGCGGAGATGGCGGGGAACCGGCATTGCTGGCCAGCTGCTATCGCCGCTGCATCGAACTGGCGCAGGCACGCGCCATCGCTTCGATCGCGTTTCCCTGCATCAGCACCGGCGTATACGGCTATCCCATCGAGCCGGCGTCGGAGATCGCCGTCCAGAGCGTCCGTGATAGCCTGGCGCGGGATTCGTCCATACAGGAGGTCGTGTTCTGCTGCTTTTCGCAGGAAGACCTGCGTCACTATGAGCGTATATTGAGCGGGCCCTTGGCGTAGGTATGAGACTTTGCGCAGATGGATTCGGGCAGGATCGGTCGGCGGGTCCCCGCGCCGTGGTCGAACGCCGTCCATTTGCGCTGGTAGTCCATGCGCTCGAAGTGGGCGACCAGGAAGTCGATAAAGGTCCGCACCTTGGCTGACATGTGCCGCCGGCTCTGGAACGCGATGTTGACGGCCAGCTGCGGCAGATCCCAATCGTCCAGCACCGAGACAAGCCGCCCCGCCACCAGGTCCTCGTAGAGGATGTACTTGGGTTGCACCAGGATGCCCATACCGCTGAGCGCCGCGGCGCGCAGCACCTGGCCGTCGTTCGATTCAAGCAGGCCTTGCACGCGCAGGCTGCGCGTTTCCTCGCCCCGGCGAAAGTTGAGCTCGTTAGGGCTGTTGGCATAGGTGTAGAGCAGGAGCGGGCGGCTCGCCAGATCCTCGATAGCTCCGGGCGCGCCGTAAGCGTCGAGGTACCCGGGCGACGCCGCAAGAATGCGGCGCGTGGCCGCCAGACGCCGGATGGTGACGCTGGAATCGCGTTCGAACTCGCGGGTGCGGATCGCGACGTCGATGTTGTTGTCGATCAGGTCGTGGTACCGGTTGGACACTTCGACGACCACCCGCACGTTCGGATAGCGGGCGGTGTACTCCTTGAGCAGCGGCGCGATGTGCTGCACCGAAAACGATAGCGAGGCCGTGACGCGCAAAGTGCCCGTGGGGTTGAGCACCGTGGCGCTGGCCGCCGCCTCGGCGTCCTTGATGTCGGCCAGCACGCTCTTGCAGCTTTGGTAGAAGCGTTCGCCGGCCTCCGTCAGGCAGAGACCGCGCGTGCCGCGCCGCATCAGCCGGGCGCCGATTCTGGCCTCCAGCGACGCCAGGTGCCGGCTTGCCGCCGCGTTCGACATGTTCAACGATTCCGCGGCGCGCGACAGGCTGCCACGTTCGGAGGCCTGCACCAGCAGTTCCATTTCAGTCCAACGATCCATTAGCGTCTCCAAGTCGCCGCTCGTATGGCGGCGTTGCTGATGCGTGCCCTAGGGGAAACCCTGATTTTTCCGGTGAGCGGAAAACGCATTTACGGCAATTCGATTGCGTTAATTTGGTCAAGTGTACAAAATTGACGCCAGGACTCAACGGAGACGAGAGTGAGAAATCTCGACGAAGACAACATCACGCGGGCAGTCATCGGCATGCACGCCGACGCGGCCAACCCGCGGCTGCGCGAAATCATGACCGGCCTCGTGCAGCATCTGCATGCCTTCGCCCGCGACGTGGCGCTGACCGAAGACGAATGGTTCGAGGGTATCCGCTTTCTGACCGAAGTCGGCCATATCACCAACGGGACGCGTCAGGAGTTCATCCTGTTGTCGGACACGCTGGGCCTGTCCATGCTGGTGACCGCGCTGAACAACAAGAAGCCCAAGGGCTGCACCGAGGCGACCGTGTTCGGTCCTTTCCATGTCGAGGATTCCCCGCGCGTCGAGCTTGGCGGCGACGTGGCCAATGGCGCGCCTGGCGAGCCCTGTTACGTGCGCGGCACGGTCGTGGGCCTGGATGGCCGTCCGGTGCCGAACGCCGAGTTGCAAGTCTGGCAGGCCGAC
Source organism: Achromobacter sp. SX5 (assembly GCF_056711425.1). Classification (NCBI taxonomy): domain Bacteria; kingdom Pseudomonadati; phylum Pseudomonadota; class Betaproteobacteria; order Burkholderiales; family Alcaligenaceae; genus Achromobacter; species Achromobacter sp. SX5. Next base: position 1,570,394 of record NZ_CM160041.1, read on the forward strand.
GAGGCCGGCTTTTACGACGTGCAATACGGAGACGGCGCGCCGCAGCGCGCCCGCGCCACGTTGCAGGCGGACGAGCAGGGGGGATTTCACTTCAAGACCATCCGCGCCGAGGCCTATCCGATCCCGCACGACGGCCCGGTGGGCAGGTTGCTGGAGGCGCTGGGACGCCACCCGTGGCGGCCGGCGCACCTGCATTTCATGATCACCGCGCCCGGCTACGAACGGCTGATCACCCATGTGTTCCGCAATGGCGACCGTTACCTGGACTCGGATGCCGTCTTCGGCGTGCGGTCCTCGCTCATCGCGGACTGGATCGAACACCCGCCCGGCCCGGCCCCGGACGGTTCGCGTAGCGAAGTGCCGTTCTACACGCTGGATTTCCGCTTTGTGCTGAATCCGGCGCCGGCCGCGTGAACGCGCCGCCGCGGACATCCACCCAAACCAGGAGAGCTTCTTGATCTTCGCATTCCACTTGATCGACCGCCCGGGTTCCGCCGAACTGCGCCAGCGCGTGCGTCCCGAACACAAGACCTATCTGGCGGCGGTGGCCGACCGGATCGCGTTTGCCGGCCCCCTGACCAAAGACGATGGCCAGACCATGCTGGGCAGCCTGCTCGTGATCGACTTCGAGGACCGGGCCGCGGCCGAGCGCTGGATGGCCGAAGAACCGTTCACCAAGGCCGGTCTGTATGCGACGGCGTCGGTGCTGCCCTTCGTCAACCTGTGGCCGCAGAAGACGGGCTTTCCCCCGGCCTGAAAACCATGGCGAGCGCAGATATGGACTACGACTTCCTGATCGTCGGAGGCGGTTCGGCGGGGGCGGTCCTGGCCGCGCGCTTGTCGGAAAACCCCCGGCATCGAGTGCTGCTGGTCGAGGCCGGGCCCGATGTCGCGCCGGGGCGGGTTCCGGACGATATTCGAGACCCGTTTCCGACCGCCACGCTCAATCCGGATTACTTCTGGGCCGGCCTGAACGCGGCGAACACGCAGGACGGACCCCCCGCGCCCTACCCGCAGGCCCGCGTGCTGGGCGGCGGCTCCAGCATCAACGGCATGTTCGCGCTGCGCGGCGTGCCTTCGGACTACGCGCACTGGGCGCGGGCCGGCGCGGGTGATTTTTCCTGGGACGCGGTGCTGCCTTATTTCCGCCGTATTGAAAACGACCGCGACCGTCCGGGCCCGCAATGCGGCCCGCACGCCATCGAGCGTACTCCCATGACGAAGTGGCCGGCGTTCGCCCGCGCCATGGCGCAGGCCGCACAAGGCGAGGGCTTGCCCTTCGTCTCCGACATCAATGCGCAGCCGGGCGACGGCTTCTTCGCCATGCCGAACGCCATCGATCGGGAGGAGCGGGTCGGTGTGGCCGGCTGCTATCTGTCCGAGGCGGTACGCGCCCGGCCCAACCTGAAGATCATGCCGGACACGCAGGTGGCCAGGTTGCGCCTGAGCCAGGGGCAGGTGACCGGCGTGGATGCGCGGCATGGCGGCCAGCCGCTGGAACTGACGGCGCGCAAGGTGATCGTGGCTGCGGGGGGCATCCATGCGCCGGCGATCCTGTTGCGCTCGGGGATTGGACCGGCGGTCGAGCTGGAGCGCCTGGGCGTGCCGGTGGCGCTGGATCGTCCGGGCGTCGGGCGCAATCTGCAGAACCACCCATACTTGTTCTTCGCGCTGAGCCTGCCCAGGGGCAAGCGCATGGCGGCGGACGTCAGGCGCTTCGCCGTCGCCGGGCTGCGCGCGTCGTCCGGCATGCCGGGCGTGGACGGCGGCGACCTTTTCAACTTCGTGATCGGGCGGGTCAGCGGCGCGGCGTTCGGGCCCGGTTTCGCGTTGGTGGGCAGCGCACTGTACGGGCCGCGGTCGCGCGGATTCGTCCGGCTCAAGAGCGCCGATCCGCTTGCGCAGCCCGACGTGAACTTCCGTTTTCTGTCCGATCCGGCCGATCCTCCGCGCCTGGTGCAGGCCGCGCGCCGGGCCGAACGCTTGCTGCGCGCGCCCGAAGTCGCCGCGCACTACCACGAAGCATTCCTGCTGCCCGGGGCCCTGGCCGTGAAGCAGTTCAACCGTCCGGGCCTGGCCGGCCGCGCGTTGTCGCTGGCGGCGCAAGCGGCGGCCAGCGCGCCCGGGCCGTTGCGGCGCATGATCTTCAGCAGGGCATTCGGCAGCGGCGCGCCGGTGGCTTATGCCGGCGGCGGACGCCAGATCGCGGACGCCGAGATCCTGTCGTCCATCTCTCCGATGGGGCATCCCGTCGGCACTTGCGCCATGGGAAGGGAGACGGACCCGATGGCGGTCGTGGATCCGAACTTCCGCGTGCACGGGATTGGCAATCTTTACGTCGCCGATGCCTCGGTCATGCCCCGCATCCCCAGCGCCAACACCAACCTGCCCACGCTGATGCTGGCCGAAATGGCCGCCGAGCGCATCGGGCTGGAAGAGGCGGCCTATGCGCCGTCCGCGATTCATTCATAAGGACTTTCCAATGCTCGAATACTTCAAGGTTTACTCGTGGAATCTGGCGCTCTCCATGGCGCTCGATGCGGGCGCGAACATGGACGAGGTCGATCGCGCCTGCCGCGCATTGCGGCACGTCGATGACGATCAGCAGCACGCCAACGACTTCTTCCAGGCCTGGGCCGATGGCGGCGCGAAGCTGGCGCGCGCGGCGGCCGCCGACGAAGCGGCGGGCAACCTGCTGTCGGCGGGAGAAAAGTACCGTCGCGCCTGCGTCATGTACATCACGGGCGAACGCATCCCCGCCCATGACTACGCCCCGCGCCTGGCGGCCTACGACGAACTGCTGCGCACGTTCGCCAAGTACATCGAGTGCGCAGGCGTCACGTGCGAGAAAGTCAAGGTGCCCTACGGCGATTCGTTCCTGCCCGCCCTGATGGTCTCGGTGGGAAGCGACCGGTCGCCGGCGCCGTGCATCGTGCATTTCAACGGCCTGGACGGCGTAAAGGAGTACCTGTATCTGTGCGGCCTGCCCGCCATGCTGGCGCAGCGCGGCGTGTCCATCCTGCTGGTCGACAACCCCGGGGTGGGCGAGGCGCTGCGCAAGAACAGGCTCTACAACGCGCCGGAGGCCGAGCTGCCCGCCGGCGCCTGCGTCGACTTTCTGGAAACCCGGCCCGACGTGGACAAGCGCCGCATCGGCATGATGGCCTTGAGCCTGGGCGGCTACCATGCTCCGCGTGCCGCCGCGTTCGAGCCGCGCTTCGCATGCTGCGTGGCCTGGGGTGCGAATTACGACTGGGGCAAGCGCTTCCGTGCCCGTATCGAGGGCACGTACTCGGCGCAGAAGTCGGTGCCGCACTACTTCGAACACGTGAAGTGGGTGCTGGGACAGCAGCGCATCGAGGACTGCCTGGCGATCACCGACCGCTTCACATTGGAAGGCGTGCTGGACCGGGTCCGCGTGCCCGTCTACATCACCCACGGCGCCGACGACCGCCAGATTCCCGTGGCCGACGCCATCCGGACCTACGACGAGTGCGTGAACGCGCCCGAGCGCGAACTGCGCATTTTCTCGGCCGAAGAGGGCGGCGAACAGCATTGCAGCATCGGCAACATGAGCCTGGCGACGAACGCCATGGCCGACTGGATTGCCCGCGTCCTGAAATAAATCCGTGATCGATGAGAGGAGACCCACCATGTTGAAAATCATTTCCCGCATGTTCGCGCTGGCGGCGCTGGCCGCAGCGATACTGCCCGCAGCGGCGCACGCCGAGTCCAATCTCACCCGGATCATCGTGCCGGTGGGCGCGGGTAATCCATTCGATTCGTCGGCCCGCGCGCTGGCCGAAGGCATGGCCAAGGTCAGCGGCAAGAGCGTGATCGTCGAGAACAAGGCCGGCGCCGGCGGACGCATCGCCACCACCGAAGTGGCCCGCGCCGCGCCGGACGGCGCGACCCTGCTGTTCACCACGGCCGGCCATGCCACCAACGCGGGCCTGTACAAGAACCTGCCGTACGACCCGGTCAAGGACTTCACGCCCATCACCATCGTGAGCAAGTCGTCCGGCTTCGTCCTGCTGGTTCAGGCGGACTCGCCTTACAAGACCGTCCAGGACCTGATCGCCGCGGCCAAGGCGCGGCCCAACCAGATCAGCTACGGCTCGTTCGGCATAGGCAACACCACCCATGTGATCGGCGCGCTGTTCGCCCGCGCGGCCGATCTGAAGCTGTTGCATGTGCCGTACAAATCGCCCGTATCCGACTTCCTGGGCGGTCACGTGAACATGGTCTTCATGGGCGCGTCCACGGCGCTGCCCCTGATCAAGGATGGGCGCGTGCGCGCCCTGGCGATCTCGTCGGAAGCGCCGGACCCCAACTTCCCCGGGGTTCCCACCTTTCGCGAACTGGGCTACGAGGACGTGGACGTGCCGGCATGGTCCGGCGTGCTGGCCCCGCGCGGCATGCCGCCCGAGCAGGCGCAGGCCCTGTACAAGCAATTTTCCGAAGCGGCCAGACAACCCGTGTTCCAGGACTACCTCAAGCTGAGCCAGGCCCAACTGGTGCTGATGACGCCGGAGCAGTTCGCCAAGGCCCTGGAAGCCGACGTCGCGCGCTTCCGCAAGGTGCTGCCCGAGCTGGGCATCGAAGCCGAGTGAGGGAGACGCGCGCCATGAAGATTCATCTGATCGGGGCCGGAAAAATGGGCCTGCCGATGGGCAAACATCTGGCGGCGGCGGGCCATGCCCTGAGCGTCGAGGACCTGGACGCCAGCCGACTGCAAGCGGCCGTCGCGCTGGGCATGACGGCGGCGCAGGGGGCGGCGGCGATGGCGGGGGCCGAGGTGCTGCTGTCATCGCTGCCGCATGACGGCGCCTTTTGGCAGGTGGCGCAGGACGTGGCGCGCCTTGCCCGGCCCGGAGCCCTATACATCGACACCAGCACGGTCTCGCCCGAGATGTCCGCCCGCGTGGCCGGGCTGCTGCGCGAAAGCCAGATCGTCTATTTGCGCGCCGCCGTGTCCGGCAACAACGTCATGGCCGAGGCTGCGCAGTTGACGCTGCTGGTGTCGGGCCCGCGGGACGCCTACGAGCGCATGCTGCCGCTCTTCAAGCTGTTCGGCCCAGGCCAATACTGGCTGGGAGAGGCCGAAGAGGCGCGGCTCATGAAGCTGGTGGTCAACCTGATGATCGCGCAGACCAGCGCCATGCTGGCCGAGTCGCTCGCCCTGGGCGCCAAGGGCGGCCTGCGCTGGGAAGACATGTGGGAAGTGCTGACCCACAGCGCGGTGGCGTCTCCCATTCTCAAGGCGAAGTCCGCCCAATTGGTGACGCGGGACTACAGCCCCACCTTCACCGTGTCCCAGATGGCCAAGGACGTAAAGCTGATCCTGGCCGAGGCCGAGCGCCTGCAGGTGGCGCTGCCGCAGACCGCGATGACGTTGCAGTCCCTGCAGTCGGCGGCGGCGCACGGAGATGCGGACGCGGACTACGCGGCCGTCATCCGTTGCGCGCAACGGGCGGCCGGCCTGGCGTAGCGCGGCCTCAAGCGACCGTCGAGGCCGGTCAGGGCGAAGGTGGAACCAGCGCCTTGAACCCCGCGCTGAAGAAAGGCAGCATTCTCTTGAACGCGGCCTCTACGTCGCTGGCCTTGATCAGGCCGGCCGACAGGTTCTCCACGCGGCCCGGTTCCGCGACGATGGAGACCATGCCGCCCACCATGAGGCTGAACGCGTAGTAAAGGTCCTTCTGCGGCATGGTGGGGAAGGTGCGCTCCAGCTCGTCCAGGTACTGCCGCGCGACCGGGTCGTAGTGCTGGTCGATGACTTGGGCGAACTCCGGCGAGTTCGCGTGCCGTGCGATGAACAGCGAATAGTTCTTCCAGCCCTTGCCGCCCGCCGCGCTGCGCTCCACGAACGGCCACACATAGCCCGAGACGATGTCTTCCACGGGCACCGGCTTGCCCCGGGCCGCGGCTCGGGCCCGGGCCGCGTCCAGGGCCTGGATGCGTTCTTGCGCCATATAGGCCGCGCGCCGCTTGATGACTGTGCTGAACAGCACGTCCTTGGTGCCGAAGTGGTAGGTCACCAGCGCAATCCCGCAGCCCATGGCCACGGCCACATCGCGCATGGACGTCCCGTGGAATCCATGGGCGGCAAACAGTGCTTCCGCTGCGTCCAGCATGCGCTCGCGCGTCTCATCGCCGTCGCGCCGGGCGTTTGCCCGTGCAACGCCAGGCTGGCGTGCGGGGGAGGGTTTTTTGCGGGGAGATTTGCGTGGTGCGGGATTCGCCGCCATTGTCGGGCAAGCCAGTGTGTATTTTCCGAGTCTGCTAGAGAGTCTACTGGACTATGCGCCCAAAATCTTGCGGAACGCGCTTCGACTTGAACAAGGACTACCCGCTGGACTTCGCCCCGCTGGGAGATGCCAGGCTCGTGTTGCGCCAGATGATGGACATGTTCAAGACGTAGCCTCGCTTGGGCCTGCTCTTCCACCCGGCCGCCGTCCGCGGCGTCAGCCCAGCCCGTGGTACTTGCGCCCGATCTCCATGGTGGCCCGGTAAAAGCCTTCCTTGCTGCCGCAGTCGTAGCGCGTGCCCTCGTATTCGTAGCCGAAGACCTTGCGCGACCGCAGCAGCGCGGCGATGGCGTCCGTGAGCTGGATCTCGCCGCCGACGCCGGCCTGCGTGGCTTCGAGAATGCCGAAGATCTCGGGCTCGAGAATGTAGCGCCCGACCACCGCCAGGTCGGTCGGGGCGTCTTCGGGGCTGGGTTTTTCGACGACGCCGCTCAGCCGCATCACGCCCTGCGCTTTCGGGCTGCCGGACACGATTCCGTACTGGGCCGAATTGGCCTTGGGGATCTGCTGGACCGCCACGACGCTGCCGCCGTATTCCCGCGCCACCTTCGTCATTTCGCCGATGACGGGGGCGTCGGCGTCGATCATGTCGTCGGCCAGGAGCACCGCGAACGGCTCCGCGCCCACCAGCGACGCCGCGCAGAGCACGGCGTGGCCCAGGCCCAGGGCGGCGGGCTGGCGTGTATAGACGCATTTGACGCTGTCGGGGACGACGTTGCGCACGCTTTGGAGCAAGGCATTCTTGTTTTTCAGTTCCAGGTCGCGTTCCAGTTCGGGCACGCGGTCGAAATGGTCCTCGATGGCGCGCTTGTTGCGGCCGGTGACGAAGATCAGTTCATTGATGCCGGACGCGATCGCTTCTTCGACCGCGTACTGGATGAGAGGCCGGTCCACGATGGGCAGCATCTCTTTCGGCATGGCTTTGGTGGCGGGTAGAAAACGGGTGCCCAGCCCCGCAACAGGGAATACGGCTTTTCTGATCGGATGCATGCAATGCCCCTTTTTTGTTGGTTGCCCTGACTGAGAGGGCGACGCGCACGCCGATAGCAATCGACGTACCCGGCCGGCGGCTGGCGGCGCTCAACGCTGGTCCGCCGTGCCGCCCGAGCCCGAGGATGCGCCGGAGCCGGGCGAGCCGCCCTGGCCGGTCGAACCCGTGGTCGCGCCGGAGGAACCCTGGCTGCCGCGCGCGTCCGTGCCGCCTTGCTCGGCGCGGTCGCGCCCGCGCGTGGATTGCTCGGAGGATCGCGCGGGAGGTAATTTTTTCCGTTCCTGCTCGGTTTTCCCTTCGCCGCGCTGGCGCTTGCCGGTATCGCCGTCGGCGAAGGAGGGCGGCCGTTCCTTCGGCGGGGGGCCCGCGGGGGCGGCCAGCGCGGCCGATCCTCCCAGCACGAGCATGGCTGTCGCGAATAAAGTGGCGGATCTGGCTGACATGGGATCTCCTGCGCGGGTATTGCGTGTTGCCAGTGCAAATGCCGTGCCGGGCCCGACGCTTGCTGTAGCCGTCGCGAGTCCAAGCAGGAGCACGGTATGAACGGTGATCAGCCTGTCGTTCCTTCCGCCGGCGTAGCCGCCGACGACAATCCCGCCGCGCCGGGACGCCGCAGCGTCCTGAAGGCGCTTGCGCTGGGGGTGCCCGGCGCGCTGGCCGTGTCGGGGGCGCAGACCGTCGCGCAGGCGGGACAGCCCGAGCAGGCGGCCGATGCCGCGCAGCCGGCGCCCCTGCGGTTTTTCAACGCGCAGGAAGCAGCGCTCATGGACGCCATCGCCGCCCGCCTGATTCCGGCCGACGACCTGGGCCCGGGCGCCAAGGAGGCGGGCGTAACCGTATTCCTGGACGGCCAATTGGCCGGCGCGTGGGGCGCGGGCGATCATTTGTACCGGCAGGGGCCGTTCCAGGAAGGCACGCCGGAGCAGGGCTATCAGCTTTCCTTCACGCCCGCCGAGATGTACCGCCGCGGCCTCGCCGCGTTCGACGCCGCGGTGCGCAAAAAGGAGGGCAAGGGCTACGACGAGCTCGGCGCCGAGCGGCAGGACGCCTGGCTCGCGGCCATGCAGAAAGGCGAACTCGATTTCGATCCGCTGCCGGCGCAGGTGTTCTTCCAGGCTTTGCTGGAAGGCACGACGGAGGGTTTCTTCAGCGACCCGCTTTATGGCGGCAACAGGAACATGATCGGCTGGAAGCTGGTGGGTTTTCCGGGCGCGTACGCAAGTTTCTCCAACGACATCGAGCGGCATGGCGTGGCCTGGCGCGGCACGCCGGTTTCCATTGCGCAGGCCCGCGGGCACCATGCCGCGCCGGCCGGCGAAACCCCACACAAACCGGGAGGCGGCCATGGCTAAGACCATGCCGGCGGTGGACGTGGCCATCATCGGGGCCGGCTGGACTGGCTCCATCATCGGCAAGGAGCTGGCCGCGGCCGGCCAGCGGGTGGTGGTGCTGGAGCGCGGCGAGCCGCGCTGGCCGTCGCCGGATTTCCAGGGGCCCAACGTCCACGACGAGCTCAAGTACACGCGCAGGCATGCGCTGCACCAGAACACCGCCAGCGAAACGTTCACCTTCCGCAACCACGGCGGGCAGATCGCCCTGCCCATGCGGCGCTGGCAGTTTGCCTATCCCGGAACGCACCTGGGCGGCGCGGGCAATCATTGGTCGGGGGCGTACTACCGCTTCGATCCGACCGACTTCAATATGCGCAGCCACTATACCGAGCGCTACGGCGCCGGCATCTTCGACGAGGACCTGACCTGCCAGGACTGGCCGCTGAGCTACGAAGAGCTGGAACCGTACTTCGACCGCTTCGACTACCTGATAGGCGCCTCGGGCCAGGCGGGCAACATCAAGGGCCGCAAGCAAGAGGGCGGCAATCCCTTCGAGCCGTGGCGCTCGCGTCCCTATCCCAATCCCCCCATGAAAGTGCCGTACGCGCCGGCCCTGTTCGGCGAGGCGGCGCGCGGCCTGGGCTACCACCCTTATGTGCAGCCGTCCGCGCTGTGTACGCGGCCCTACGTGAACAGCGAGGGGCTGCAGATGAGCGCCTGCGTGTACTGCGGATTCTGTTCCAACTTCGGCTGCGAGCACTACGCCAAGGCCTCGCCGCAGGTCTGCGTGCTGCCGGTGGCGCTGAAGCTGGAGAACTTCGAGCTGCGCACCGGCGCCCACGTGCTGCGGGTGGAGCTGACCGCGGACCGCAAGCGGGCGCGCGGCGTGACCTACGTGGACGGCGCGGGCGCCGAGGTGTTCCAGCCGGCCGAGGCGGTGGTGCTGTGCGCGTTCGGCATCAACAACGTGCGCCTGCTGCTGCTTTCCGGCATCGGCGAGCCTTACGACCCGGTACGCAACACCGGCGTGGTGGGGCGCAACTACACGCACCAGACCACATCGGGCGTCAATCTCTTCTTCGACGAATCCTTCAATATCAATCCCTTCATGGGCGCGGGCGCGGTGGCGGTGACCATGGACGACTTCAGCGCCGACAATTTCGATCATGGGCCGCTGGGATTCGTGGGCGGCGGCTATCTGCAGATCCAGGTGGTCAGCGGCGCGCCGATAGGCTATCACCCGGTGCCCAAGGGCACGGCCGCCTGGGGCAGCGCCTGGAAACAGGCGCTGCGGCGCTACTACAACCACTCGGCCTCGATCACCATCACCGGCGCGGCGCAACCCACGCGCGGCGGCTACCTGAGCCTGGACCCTACCTACAAGGACGCCTGGGGCCTGCCGCTGCTGCGCATCACCTACGACCTGCCCGACAACGATATCCGCATGTCGGCCTTCCTGACCGAACGGGGCGACGAAATCGGCCGCGCCATGAAAGGCGTGCAGCGCACCGAGCCGGGACCGCGCAAGCGGCCCTTCACGGCCGCGGCGTACCAGTCCACGCATCTCACCGGCGGGGCGGCCATGGGCGCCGATCCCCGCACCAGCGTGGTGAACCGTTACGGCCAGGTATGGGACGTGCCCAACGTGTTCGTGACGGGCGCGGCGCTGTTTCCGCAGAACTCCGGCTACAACCCCACGGGCACGGTCGGCGCCACGGCCTATTGGATCGTGGAAAAGATCAAGTCCGATTACCTGAAGTCGCCAGGCCCCCTGGTGACGTGAGCGACGCAGCCGGGGTGACATCATGGGCATGCCTTTACGCAGCTATGTGGCCTTGGGCCTGATCGCGGCCGCGCCGCTGATCACGCTGGCCGCGGCCTTCTATCAGATGTATGGCAAGGGCGGCGACGGCCTGATCGCGCCGTCCATCGTCGCGCAGCCCGCCGCGCCCGCTGCGGCGCCGCGCGCAGCCGCAGCTCCCGCGGCGGCGCCGGGCGCGGCTTTGCCCGAGGTGGCGCAACCCCGCCCGGCCGCGCCGGTCCCGGGCCGCAGCGCGGTGGACTTCGCGGCCTATCGTCCCGCCTGGGAAGCCGCATTGCAGCGCGCCGACGTCGACGCCGGCAAGCAACTGGCGCAGGCGGGCAAGGCGGGAGTGCAGGCCTGCGTGGCCTGCCACGGGCAGGCGGGCGTCACGCCGCTGGGCGGGGCCTTTCCCAATCTGGCGGGACTGACCCAGGACTACCTCGCCAAGCAGTTGTGGGACTTCCGCGACGGCAGCCGCCAGCATCCGGTCATGAGCGGGATCGCCAAGGGGCTGTCGGATGAAGAAATCGCGCATCTGGCGCGCTATTACGGCGGCCTGCCGCCAGGCGCCCCGGCGGCCGGCAAGGACACGGGCGGGCACGAGGCCGCCATCCGCCTGGACACGGTGGGCGACGGTCCGCGCGCGCTGCCGGCCTGCGCCAATTGCCATGGCCTGCAAGGCCGCGGCGAGGGCGCGCTGCTGCCCCGGCTGGCGGGGCAGCCCGCGCCGTACTTCGTGGACCAGATGAATGCGTTTCGCTCCGGCCAGCGGCAGAACGACGACGTGGGCGCCATGCGCGCCTTCGCGCAGCGCCTGACCCCCGAGGAAATCGGCCAGTTGTCCCGCTACTACGAAAGCCGCCCGCCGGCGCAGGAATAAGCGGCCCCCTGGCCTAATGGCGCAGGTACGGCGGCGTCGCGGCCGGACGGCGCTTGTGTTCCGTGGCGTCGTAGCGGGAGACCAGGCGCTGTGCGACTTCCGGGGGCACGGGCCGGCCTTCGAGGAAATCGTCGATCTCTCGATAAGTAAAGCCCAGCGCCGCTTCATCAGGATGCTGCGGACGCAGCGTCTCCAGGTCCGCGGTCGGAACCTTGGCGACGAGGTCCGGCGGCGCGCCCAGCGCCGCGCCGATTTCCCGAACGCAACGCTTGGTCAGTCCGCTGAGCGGCATGACGTCGGCCGCGCCGTCGCCATGCTTGGTGAAAAAGCCCGTCAGCGCTTCCGCGGCGTTATCGGTGCCCACCACCAGGCCCTTATGGGCGCCGGCGATCGCGTAGAGCGCGATCATGCGCTGGCGCGCCTTGATGTTGCCGGCGATGAAGTCCTCGGCATGCGCGTCCGCATAGTCGATGCCGGCCGCCTCCAGCGCAACGCGTTGCGCGTCCACGGCGGGCTGGATATTGAGCGTCATGCGCTTGTCCGGCGCCACGAAATCCATCGCGCGCCGCGCGTCCTGCTCGTCGCTCTGCGTCCCGTAGGGCAGGCGCGCCGCCACCAGCGCGCAGACGTGGCCCGAGGAGCGCAGCCGCGATACCGCAAGTTGCGCGATACGCCCCGCGACCAGGGAATCCACGCCTCCGCTGATGCCGATCACGTAGGCGTCCATGCGCGCGGCAAGCAGATAGTCGGCGAGAAAAACAATTCTGCGTTCCAGCTCTTCGTCGATATCGCAGTCCGGGCGAACCCCCAGGCTGCGGGCGATTGCGGCCCGGCGCGCTTCGATTTCCGCCTGCATGGCTGGTGTCATTCGTGTTCTCCCGGTTATCGCCCCGATTGCATCCAGGCCGCGCAGCCCGCCGGCGAGGTCGTGCCGCTGACATAGAGCGCGCCCGATCCGTAGAGCGCAAGCCCGTCCTGCCATGACAGATTCTGCACCACCCAGACGCCGCCGGCGCGATCGGTCCAGATGATGCGGGCATCGGTGCCGTCCAGCGCGCGCAGCAGCTCCCCGGCGGGCGCGTCGGGACGCATCGCCACCACCGTCGTGCCGGTATCGCCGCGCAGCGGAAACAGGTTGGCCAACGTCGCGCCGCCCAGCGCCAGGACCAGCAGGCCGGCGGCGATATTGCGCCGCGGCATCGGCGGACCGCCGCCAGCCGAGCGCCCGCGCCAGCCCAGGAAAAACGGCAGCAGCCCGAAGACCGCCAGCCATGCCAGGTCCCAGAACAACGGCACGTCCGTATCCATGCGGATGCGGTGGATGCCGGTGATCCAGTGCGAGAACAGCGCGTCGACGATATGCCAGGCGCCGAACCCCATCCAGAACGCCGGCCACAACGGCCGCGTCGAGCCCGCCGGCGCGGCGGCGCGCGCCCGGTACAGCGTCCACAGGCCCGCCGCGGCCAGGATGTACATGAGCGCATGGAACAGGCCGTCCACCGCCACCTGCATGCGCAGATCTCCCAGAATGCCGGTCTGGATGGCCGACAGCAGGTGGTGCCACTGCAGGATCTGGTGCAACAGGATGCCGTCGAAAAAGCCGCCCATCGCAAAACCCAGCAGGCCGCCGGCGCGGCGCATGCGGCGCCCGGACGGGTCAGGGATAGAGGCAGGGTCCATGGACGGCTCCCGGTTCTTGGTGCCGGAGCAGTTCGGCAAGCGCCGTGCCCGACGCGTGGATCCCTGCCGGCGGCCCGGGGCCGAGCCGCGTCACGTGCGCCGGTTTCTTTGCCCGGCCGCATGCTTGCGCCAATAGCCGAACTCGTCCTCGTGGACCTCCAGGTCCAGTTCGGAGACGCGCAGCTGCAGCCGCTCCTGCGCGTCGGCGACGGCCTGGTTGTATACGACCGGCCCGATTTCCTCCAGGAAGAATCCCAGCAGCGCGGCCGCCGCGATATTACCGATGGGCTCTTCCATGTGTTCATCGAAGTACCGCTGTATCGACGCGATCGCGGCGGCTCGAACCTGCTTTTCCAGTTCAATGGCCATCGGGCTTCTCCTTTCTACGGGGCAGGGCGCGCTTGCCGCCCGGGACGATGGCCGGCTTCGCGGTCCGGTCCAGCAGCCCCAGCAGGCAGTCCCGCACGCTGGCGACCGTTTCCGGCTGCGGCGCGCGCAACAGCACCTGCGCCTGCCAGAGTCCCTCGACCGCGAACCGGCAGGTCAATGACAGGTCGGCCGCGACTTCGTCGGGGCGGCAGAAGTCGTCCACCAATGCGGTGTGTATGGCCTGGTACTTCGGATCGGCCATCAACAGGGCCATGGCTTCGCGCGCCGCCAGCGCCGATTCGGCGGCCAGGCTCACGACCCGGATGTAGGTGCGGATGCGTTGATCCGCGCCGGCCGGCTCGGCCGCCAGCGCCTCATGCAAATTGTCGGAAAACTCCTGCATGAGGTGATCGAACAGGCCGTCCATCAAGGCCTGCTTGGTGCGGAAGTGGTACTGGATGCCGCCTTTGGACAGGTCGGTCCTGGCAAGCACGCTGTCGAAGGTGAGCGCGCCCGCGCCCTCATCGGCCAGCACCTGTCTTGCGGCTTCGAGAATCTGGACCCGCACGGCGGCGGGTTGCTTTGCTCGTCGTATGTTCATAAACAATCCATATGTATGGATTTATCATATCATCCGGGCGTGCCCGTTTTTTGCATGGATACCGATAAATGAACATCGTCAGCGACAGTACCCTCACGCGTGCGGATCTGGTCCGGCTTCTCGCGCAACCCCAACCCGTCACCGGGTTCGATCGCTGCTCCTTCGACGGGCAGGACCTTGGTTCGCTGGATCTCCGGAACATCCGCTTTACGGCCTGCTCGCTGGCCGAGGCCCGGCTGGCGCGCGCGACCTTGAGCGAAACGATATGGGAGCGGTGCAGGATCGGCCTGGGCGACTTCGAGCTGGCGGACCTGACGGACGCCAGCTTCACGGCCTGCGATCTCCACATGACCAAGTGGGCGCGTTCCCGGCTGTCGTCGGCGACGATTTCCGATTCGAAACTGAACGGGGCCGGTTTCTCCGAAGTCCACGCCCTGGGCCTGAGCCTGCGCAGCTGCCGCCTGGTGGGCGCCCAACTGCGCGGCATGTCGTTCAGGAAGCAGGTGCTGGATCAGCTGGATTTCTCTGACGCCGATCTGGGCGGCTGCGATTTCCGCGACGCGGTGTTCAACGGCGGCAGCCTGCGCGGCGCCAGCCTGAAAGGGGCGAGGTTCCAGGGCGCGGATCTGCGGGCGGCCGAGCTCGGCGGCATCACGGTGTACGACCTGACCGGCTCGCTGAAGGGGGCGGTGATTTCTGCCGAACAGGCGGGACAGTTGATCGAATCGCTGGGCGTGCGGGTGATGTGACGACAATACTGTTCTGGCCGCGCCGCCTGGTTGGTCAGAAGCTGGCCGCGAGGCGCAGCGCGGCCGTGTAGCCTTCGGCGCGGTTGCGCGCGCCGAATTCCTTGTAGACGTGCAGCCAGACGGGCGGCAGGCCCGGTTTGTAGAAATGGACGGCCGGCCCCAGGGCGATCACCCGGGAACGGTTGCCGCCTTGCAGGCCGGGCGCGTCGTCGTCGGTGAACTGGCGGCTGTAGTAGCCGCCCACTCCCAGGGTCCACGGTCCCACGTGCTGGCCCAGCGCGAACTCGTGGCGGTATTCGATGCCATTGCGGTAGCCGGTGGCGTGGTTGCGCGTGCTGATGTCGACCTCAAAGCTCGAGGACACCTCGAAGCCGCCGTCGGTGATGTAGGTGAAATTGAAGATGGGAGAGAACGCCCAGTGATTCAGTCCCGGGTTCACGAGCCGCCGCTTGTCATAGTCCCCCGTGGGAGCCAGCACCTGGAACTGCGCATTCAGATGCAGGTTGGGCGACGGGTTCCATTGCAGGATCAGAGGCAGCAGCAGGGTGTCGGCGATCCGGAACGTTTCGCCGCGCAGCCGCAGCGGCCCAGCGGCCGTCGGCACGTCGAAGGCCGCGTCCATCCTGAAGAACGGCTGCACGATGCCGAAGCCGTAGCTTGCCCCCAGCAGCGTGGCGCGGGTCATGCGCAGATAGGCCGCGCTCACGGTGAAGACGCTGAGAGAAAAGTCGTCGTCGAGCGTCTCGCCATACTGGTTCTTCCGAACGGTGGCATGGTTGTACGAGGAACGCAGCGAGATCGTCCCGAACGGCGTCGGCGGCGGCGACATGCCGGCGCCGAAGTCATAGAAGCCGTTGACCGTGGTGGGTATGCCGTTCTCGGTGGCGGCCGCGTTTCCGGCCAGACCGAGGGCAGCCAGGACCAGCGGCGCCGCGACAGCCGGCATTGCATTGCGGATGTTCATGGAATTCCCCTTGTGCCCGGACGGCGTACATGGCGCCGCCCGGGCTGGAATAGGCAGGGCCCGACGCGGGAGCGGGTTTCAGCGGGCGGCGGCCGGTCGCCAGTCCGTGGCGCGGATGGGAGCGGACGCGGACGCGACCGTCACTTTGGACAACACCCAGGGCTCGCTGAACACGCCCCGCACGATGCGCGGACGCACCTCGTCGGGTATGTTGGCGAGTTCGCCCCAGAGACAGGACCAGCGCTGGCATTCCTCGGTCAGCGGACGTGTCGCGGCTTCCCATGCGCCCAGCGCCTCGGGTATGTCCCGCCGGTCCCTCACCCGCTCCATGTAGGCGGCCAGCGCCAGGCCGTTCTGCATGGCCATGCCGCCGCCCTGGCCCAGGTTGGGCGGCTGGGCATGGGCGGCGTCGCCGAGCACGCAGGCATGGCCTGCGGACCAGCGCTTGCAGCGCACCACGGTGTAGACGTTCCAGAGCACGCTGCCATGCGCGATCCGGTCGAGCAGGAACGCCCATTCAGGAAAGGCTTCCCGCCAGCATGGCAGCACGCGCGTATCTCGCGCCGAATCGTCGTCCTCGCGGCAGGTCAGCGCCAGGTAGATTTCGCGGGCGTTGATGGGGGTGATCAGCATGCGCCGCGTACCGTTCCAGATTTCGATGCACTTGCCGCGCGCGGCGGCGGGCAGTTCCTCCTGGGTCGCCTGCACGATGGTCCGCAGCGCGCCTTCCTCGGCCCGCTGGTGCACCTGTTCAAGGCCCAGGGCGCGGCGCACGGGCGACCAGACGCCGTCGCAGCCGATGGCGAGATCGGCTTTTGCGCGATCGCCGTTGGCGAATGTCAGGGTGCCGTCGGTGCCGGCGTCGACGACCTCCGCGCCTGTGACGATGCGAGCGCCGGCGGCGCGCGCGGCCGCCTCCAGGCCTGCGTGCAGCTCGCTGCGCGCGATCGCGACCACCCGCAATCCCGGGGGCAGCAGCGCGGGAACCAGTACCTGCCCGGCATGGTCGCGCTGTTCGATGCCCTCGGGCAGGAAGGCATTGCGCATGGCGCGTTCATAGGCGCCTATCTCCGATAGCACCGCCAGCCCGTTCGACCACAGATAGATGCCTGAGCCCGAGACGCGCAGCTCGGGCCTGCTTTCATAGACGGTCACGTCCCAGCCGCGCCGGGCAAGCGCCGCCGCCGCGGCCAGTCCGCCGATCCCGCCGCCGCTAATGATGGCTTGCATGTTCATGGTGTCCACTCCCCTGGTTCTTTGCGCATGGCTCGCGGCCGCGTTCAGGCGCGGCCCAGGCTGCGCGCGTAGCTCAGCACACCGACGCCGCCCATCCACTCGGGCACGGCTTCGTAGGCGACGATGTCGGCCGGCGCGTCGCGCATCGCGCCCATGAGCGCGGTCCACATCAGCATTTCCGCGCCGCCCGGACCCGCCTGGGCCCTGACCGTCTCGTGGGTGAGCGACAACATGAACTCGCGGTCGCCGGCGGCCAGTTTCTGCAGGATGCGGTGGTCCCATTCGGCATTGACCAAGTCGCGGCCGGACGCGGCCATTTCGGCTTCGCGCCGCAGGATGGCCAGTGGCAGCTCCGGGTCCTCGCGCAGCGCGGCCGCGCCGAGGATCTGCCAGCGCTGCACGCGCTGCATCAGCGGATCGTCCGCCGCGTCCTCGTCGATGGTGATGGGCGGCCAGTGCGACAGGCCGCCGCTGGCCATGAGCGCGATGCGCTCGGGCCGCCGGTCCAGGACTTTGCGCACGCTGACGCCCAGTTCGTACGCGCGGCGCCACGTCGGCAGCGGCGGCGCGAAGCAGTTGAGGAAGATCGGCACGACTGGAATGCTGGCGCTGGGCCACAGGTACTTGGCCGGCATCAGCACGTTGTGCACGAGTTCGGCCGACTCGCTGCGGAACAGCTCGAAGCCGTCTTCCATGACGCTGCGGTAGATGTCCCCGGCCAGCGCCGCGTGGCCGGGGCGGGGCGCGCGCGGCATGCCGATCCAGTCCTGCGTCGCCTCGGTCGGCCCCCAGTGCGTGTCGCCGAGCGCGATGGCCATGCCCGGCATGGCATGCAGCGTATACATGTCGAAATGGTCGTTGACGAAGGCGACGATTACGTCGGGCCGGGCGGTTTCGATCTGGCGGCGCACCACGTCGAAGCCGTCCAGGAGGCGGCGCAGCGTTTCCGGCTGCGCAAGTCCGGTCTGGTTGCCCAGCCCCGGCGTGTGCGTCATCGCGAATGCGGCGACTATCGGCGTGTCCGTGTTGTCTTTCATGGCGGTTCCTGTTCTGCCTGCGAAGGGCGGTGAGTGGGCGTGCTTTCCGCGCCGCCCGCTCCTCCTCGAGCGGCGCGGAATCCGGCGCGGCAGCAGTGCGCCGGATGAGCACGCGAGGCAGTATGGGATTTCCCCCGCGCGGCCGTCATCTCTCAAATGGGAGATGCCGGACCCGTTTCATGGCAAACCCCAGTTGCCGCGCCGGCGGGCTTGCCGGACGATGAGCGCTTTTCGTTCAGATAGTGTGGGTGTCTTCATGGCTCTCGGCGCAGCATCTGATTCTTTCCTGCTGGACCTGTATGCCTGTTGCACGGACCCGAGCCGCTGGGCCGGCGTGCTGGACCGGCTGTGCAGCGATGTCGGCGCGCATTCAGCCGTGCTGCAGTGCCTGGATCTGGAGGGCGCGCGCGCCGTTCCCTATTGGGCGGCGTACGACACGCGCATTGACATGGAGGCCTATCGGGCGGAGGTGTCCGACGCCCGCAATCCCCGACTGGAAGCCTGGCGCCTGCAGCGGGTCGCGCGACGGCCGGGCCGCATGGCCACCGACGGAGAACTCTTTCTGCCGGAAGAGGCGCCGTTACGCGACCGACTCCATCTGCAGTTGCGCCGCGCCGGCCTGGGGCGCTTCATGGGGGCCATGGCGCCCATGGGCGGCACGCGCTGGGTGGCCATCGCGGTGCACCAGGATCCGCGCGATGACGGCGGTTTTTCTCCGCGCCGCCTGGAGCGGCTGCGCAAGCTCACGCCGCATCTGCTGCAGGCGGCTACGCTGGCGCAATCCGTGGGGCTCGACCGCAGCGTGTCCGCGCTGGTCGACCGCTACCTGGAAGCCTGGCCCTGCGCGCTGGCGTTGTGCGACGAGTCTGGCGGACTCGTCTGGTCGAACCGCCGCGCCCGGGAAGGGCTGGACGGCCGCGCGGGCCTGCGATTGCGCAGCGGCCGGATCTGCGCCGACGCCGCTGGTCAGTACCGGTTCGCGCACGCGCTGGCGCAGGCGTCGCTGGAGGCCGAGCCGGTATTCCTGACCCTGGAAAACGGACAGGGCCGCACGCAGCTGGCGCTGCAGCGGCTGCAAGCCTCTCAGCCGGACGGCGGCGCCCTGGTGCTGGTGTCGCTGGTGCAAGAGTCGCAGGCTGGTGCCCGCTTCCCCGTGGCGGCCCTGCGCGCGCTGTTCGGCCTCACCGAGGCCGAGGCGAGGCTCGCGAGCGCGTTGGTGGCGGGCTGGACGGTCGAGGAATACGCGCGCGGCCGCGGCATTACGGTGGGCACCGCGCGCTACCAGTTGAACCAGGTGCTGGGCAAGGCCGGCGCGCGTCGGCAGGCCGACCTGGTGCGACAGGTCCTCTGTTCGGCGGCCGCGCAGATGATCGGTCGCCAGGAGGGCGCGGCGCCGGCCTGAGCGGGCGCGCCGTTATATCGGACTGCCGCTGCGCAGGAAGGCGCGCGCCCGGGTGATCCACGGGTGCCTGTCGTCCACGCAGCGGCTGCTGGCGGCGTAGTGATCGTGATCCGGGTAGATCTCCGCCGCCGCCGGCACGCCGGCCTGGCTCAGCAGGTCCCGCATGGCCAGCGCCTCGGCCGCGAGCCTGCCCAGGTCGTGTTCGCCCGCTCCGAGATAGAACGGCGGCGCCTGCGGTCCGACATGATGCATCGGACTGGCCGCCGGCACGTGGGAGTCGTCCGGTATGAAGCGCCGGCGTATGGCGAGCGCCGCGGCGCCCACCGCGTCGCCGCCGTCGTAGTCCAGATCGTACAGGCCGCTGATCGGCAGCGCGCCCCTGATGACGCGCGCGGGCAGGCCGCGTTCATCCAGCCAGCGGCGGTCCAGCGCCACCAGGCTGGCCAGGTGGCCGCCCGCCGAGTGGCCGCCCAGGAACAGGCGCGCGGGATCGCCGCCGTATGCGCCGACATTGCGCCAGGCCCAGTCCACGGCGGCGGCGACATCGCGCACCGCGGCAGGATAGACATGGCCGGGCGCCAGCCGGTACGACACCGAGATGAACAAGGCCGGCGTCGCCGTCACGGCCGGCGCCATGAATCCCATCCATTCCTTGCAGCCCAGCGAAAACGCGCCGCCGTGCACGAAGATCAGGCAGGGCAGGTCTGCCGGCGCGCGCGCCGGCGCGTAGAGATCCAGGCGGCAGCCTGTGGCGTCGTCGTAGGGGATGTCGGGGTGGTAGTGCAGACCGCGGTCCGCGGCGGCGCGGCGGGAGCGCTCGAATACTTCCGCGGCGTAGGCGTCGCCGCCGGGAAAATTGGCGCGCGCAGGCGCCGGACGAGAATCGAAGGCCATGGTTTTCCTCGTGGTCAAGAACGTGCAGAAACCCGCGCAGGCCTTGCGGCCACGCGGCGGGACGATGGGGCCGGCCTGTGCGGACGGCCCTCTGGCTGGCGGTCTTGCGGCAGGAGGAGAGCGGCGCGCCGTGGAACTGCCGGGCGGCGCCTTGCCGTCGATGACGTGACGGTATTTTAGGCTTGAAGCATATGGCGGGCAAGACCGCGGTCCGGCTCAGAACACGTAGCGCATGCCAACCCCGAGCGCCCGGATGTCATCGCCGCGCGCCGCCGGCGCGACCGCGGTATCGCTCGACAGCAGCGAGAAGGCGGCGTTTGCGCCGTTGTTGACCATGCCGTAGGACGCGTACAGGGAAAAGCGCCGCGAAAGCGCGTGGATATAGCTCAGGCCCAACACCGTGGCCTCGCCAGGCCGGCTTCTTCCTGGCACGTCCTGCCGCATGCGCTGGACGTTGAACGCCAGCACGCCCGCTCCCAACCGCAAGGACGCGCCTGCCCAGATGTCGCTGCCGTCGCCGCGGCGCCCCGGATGGCGCACCCGGAAGTAGCCACCCGCCACGGTGTAGTCGCCGCTGGCGTACTTGAGCCCGACCAGCATGTCGCGGCGCAGTCCCGTGGCGCCGGTGTAGGCGGCCGGCGAGCCCGCGATCTCGGGCAGGCGCAGCAGCTGATAGGCGCCGTTGAGCGTCAGCCCATCCTGCGTGTAGTCCACGGATGCGCCGATCATGCGGCTCGCGCTGCGGGGCGGGCCGTCCGACGCGCTGCGCGCGGCAGCGGGGCCCAGGCTCGCCATCAGCCGGCCCCGCAGTCCGGCGACGCGGGGCGAGGTGTAGAAGACGGCGTTGCTGGCGCGCCCGAACCGGTCCGAGCCCGTGCCGGACAAAAGCACGATCTGCTGCATGTTGCCGTAGGACCCGAGCTTCAGCGGGTCGCTATCCAGCACCGCCCAGTACAGCGGCGTGTAGTCGCGGCCCAGTTGCAGCATGCCGTAGCGGCCTTCCAGGCCGACGAACGCGCGGCGGTTGAATCCCTTGCCGGGTGCGCCATTGGGCGCTTGCGCAGTGGCGCTCGACGGATCGCCGAAGTAGGGCTTGTAGGCGCCGGAATTGGATTCGAAGCTGGCCTCGAGCTGGAACACCGCGCGTAGCGAACCGCCCAGATGTTCCGTGCCGCGCAGGCCGAACTGCGATCCGCTGATGATGCCGGACTTCATGGAGGCGGACCTCGCCGATCCGTTGTCGATCAGGTTCAGGCCCGCGTCCACGACGCCGTACAAGGCCAGCCCGGGTTCCGCATGGCTGGCCGCGCCGGCGGCTGCGAAGGCGAGCGCCGCGATTCTCAGGACGCGCCGTTTCATGGCCTGGCGCCCGTTTTGCTGGCGGCCGGCATCAGGCCGCCGCGGGCCGGTAGCCGCCGTACTGTTCGCGCAACTGCTTCTTGAGCACCTTGCCTGTCGCGCCCAGCGGCAGAGAGGGCAGGAACAGCACGTCATCGGGCATCCACCACTGGGCGATGCGCCCTTCGATGAAGCGCAGCAGTTCCTGCTTGCCGACGTCGGCGCCTTCGCGCGGCACCACCAGAAGCAGGGGACGTTCGTCCCATTTGGGATGCGCGATGGCGATGCATGCGGCCTGCTGCACGCCAGGGTGTTCCATGGCGGCGTGCTCGATCTCGACCGAGCTGATCCACTCCCCTCCGGACTTGATCACGTCCTTGCTGCGATCGACGATCTGCATGTAGCCGTCGGCGTCGATCGTGGCTACGTCGCCGGTGGCGAACCAGTCCGCCCCGGTCGCGGCGGCGCTGTCGTCGTCGCCGAAGTAGCGCTCCATCACCCACGGACCTCGCACCAGCAGCTCGCCCCGGCTCTTGCCGTCCCAGGGCAGTTCGCCGCCGCCGCCGTCCACGATCTTCATGTCCACGCCGAAGACGGTGTGCCCCTGCTTGCCCAGAACGGCCAGCCGTTCGTCCTCCGACAGCGCGAGGTGCCGGCGCTGCAGCACGGCGGTCGTGCCCAGCGGCGACAGTTCCGTCATGCCCCACGCGTGCAGCACTTCGACGCCGTAGCCGTCGCGCAGGCTGCGCAACAGCGCAGGCGGGCAGGCGGCGCCGCCGATGACCGCGTGGCGCAGGCCCGACAGGCTCAGGCCGTTGCGTTCCGCATGGCCCAGCAGCCCCAGCCACACGGTCGGCACGCCGGCCGCCGACGTTACGCCTTCGTCCTTTATCAGCGCATGCAGCGAGGCGCCGTCCAGCGCGGGACCGGGCAGCACCAGCTTGCAGCCGGCGAGCGGGGCGGCATAGGGAATGCCCCAGGCATTGACGTGAAACATGGGCACTGCAGGCAGCACCGCCGTGCGCGAAGAAAGGTTGAGCGCGTCGGGCAGCGCGACCGCATAGGCGTGCAGTACCGTGGACCGGTGCGAGTACAGCACGCCCTTGGGCTGGCCCGTGGTGCCGGACGTGTAGCACAGTCCGCAGGCCGATTCCTCGTTCAGTTCGGGCCAGTCGTAGCTTTCGGGCTGGGCCGCCAGCAGGTCCTCGTAGCACAGCAGCCCCGGCAGGGCGGCGGACGAAGGCATGTATTCCCGGCTGCAAAGGGCGACATAGCCCCGCACGCCGGGGCATCGCGCCGCCACCGATTCTAGGAGCGGCAGAAAGCCCACGTCGAAGAACACGTACTGGTCGTCCGCGTGGTTGAGCAGGTAGGCCACCTGGTCGGCGTGCAGCCTGGGGTTGACGGTATGGATCACGGAACCGGCGCCGGACACGGCGTAATAGAGCTCCAGATGCCGGTAGCCGTTCCAGGCCAGGGTGGCCACACGCTGGCCCGGGCGCACCTCCAGCGCCGCGAGCGCGCGGGCCAGGCGCTGGCTGCGCCGATGGCAGTCGGCGTAGGTGTAGCGGTGCACGTCTCCCTCGACGCGGCGCGACACGATTTCGACCGTGCCGAAGTGGCGGGCGGCGTGGCGTAGCAATTGGGAGACGAGCAGAGGCTGGCGCATCATCAGGCCGGCGAGCGCGGGCGGGGGATTCCGGGTCATCTAGAGCTCCATATCGTGAGGCGGCGCGCAGGCGCGCCTGGGCCGGCGGCATCCGGGCCGGCGCCGGCTTGGCAAAGGAGGGCGGACGCGGCGGGGCCGCGCTTTCAGGGAGGGGGCGGCTGTTCGGCGCGCAGCGCCTCGTAGGGCTCGCGCGAGAGGTCCAGCAGCATTTGCGTGATCGCGGCCGTCTCCCGTCGCATGCGGCCGTAGTCCACCTTGTCGGCAGTGGTGACGTCGTAATTCAGCAGGTAGTCCGGCCCGGTGATGTAGTTGAGCGTGGGCAGGCGGGCGCCACCCCAGAAATACTGGCCCTCGCCCGGCCACGTGGCCGTGTTGGGGCCGCCGTCGCCGTCCGGATTGAGCGGAGGCATGACGAACGCGGGCGCAGCCTGTGCATTGCGCAGCATGGCCGACGCGGCGCGCACCAATGCCGGGACGCGCGGCAGGAAGATCGCGGCGGGCTCGTCGCGGCCCGTCGGCGCCAGGCGGCCGTCGGGTCCGGGCAGCCATTCCGTGGCGCCCAGGTGTTCTATCGTGACGATGCTGGCGATGCGGCCGCGCAGGCCGTCCTGGCGATGCCGCGCCAGAAAGTCCTGTATGCCCACGCCGCCGGCGAAATGGCCGCTGGAGAGCATGATCATGATGCTGCGCGGCAGCGCCTCGCGTGGCAGGCGCGCCAGGTACTGGGCGATGTCGACGATGGCGTTGGGACCGTTGTCCTCGATGCCGTTGGTGCCGTCGGTATGGCTGTTGATGACGGTCAGCTCGCTGCTGGCGCCGGGAATGATGCCGATCAGGTTGCGCGTGACGACAGCCTCGGTATCGGCATCCAGCACCAGGCGCAGCCGGGCGCCGGCGCGCGCCAGCGCCTTCAGGCGGGCGCCGGCCGCCCGGTCCACGTAAACGCCTGGCAGTTTGCGCAGTTGGCGGTCGTACGGGGCGTACAGGCCCGCGGCGATATCGGCGGGTTCGTCCAGGACCGCGACCACGCCGGCGGCGCCCGCGGCCTGCAGCGCTTCCAGTGTCTGCACCAGCGCGTCGATTATCTGGTAAGGACGCGCATAGGGCGCGCCCGGTGGCAGCGTGTTGTCGGGATCGTGTTTGTACAGCGCCATGGCATGGAAGAAATCGCTGGTCAGCGACGGCCTGGGCAGTTCCACCACCACGATGCTGCCCGCCACGCTGCGGTCCGGTCGCCGGCCGACCGGCAGATAGCGTATCGGCGCCACCAGCCCCTGCGCGCCGGTGCTGCCGGAGTAGGGGATATAGCCAGCCGTCGGAATCCGGTCGGCGCCGTCGGCCAGCTCCAGCGACCAGCGCCGCGCCGCCCACCGGGTCATGGCCACCGGTTCGAAGTACAGATCCGCCACGCCGGCCTCGCGCAGGCGTTCGTACAGCGCGTCGACGTAGGCCTCATGCGCGGGCGAGCCCGTGTCGCGCAGCCCGCGACGGTCCAGGTCTTCCTGCCATGCGCGCAGACGGGCTTCCGGATAAAACTGCGTCCGGTCCACCTCGACCGCCGCTTGCGGCGGCAGCGCGCCCGCCGGCGCGCGGGATTCCTGACGTGCGGCGCAGGCCGTCAGGCCGGCAATCAACAAGGCCGCGCCCGCCGCGCGGCGCAGGCGCCAAGGCTGCCCTGGTGCGTAGAGCATGCGTGTCTCCGTTGTCTCGTGTTGTTTTCGCTGGCGCGCCGTCGAGGGCGCACAAGCCGATTATTCCCGCCGCCGGCTGTCGGGGGCAGACCTCCAAGGAGGGGTATTGCCCCCCCGAAAGCGGGAATCACAAGTTCCGCGCCGTTCAGGAGGGCGGCGCGATCAGGCCGAGCTTGATGGCGCAGGCGACCGCCTCGGCACGCCGCCTTGCGTTCAGCCGCTGCATGATCTTCTTGACGCTGTCCTTGACCGTATGCGGGCTGCGGCAGATGATGTCCGCGATCTCGCCGTTCGAATGCCCTTGCGCCAGCAGTCCCAGGATGCGCAGGTCGGCCACGGAAAGGCCGTGCTTCTGGGCGGCGAGCCGGTCGAACGCATGCTGCACTTCCTGCAGCATCTCGCCGCCCGCCGACCCAGCGCCGGGGTCGGCGTAGACGAGTTCGGCGATGCGCGCGTACATCGCCATCGCGATGCGCGTGCGCTCTTCCAGCAGCGTCACGCGCTGCGACTTCTCCGTCACCAGCGTCTGCAGCGCCTTGATCGCATTGATGTCCCGGGCGATGCCCTGCCTGCCCACCATCTCGCCATCGCGGATCAGCGCGCCGGCGCGCACTTCCAAGTGCACGACGCCGCCGTCGGGCCGGCGCGCCTCCACTTCGAAGAAGGGCGTCCGTTCCTGGCCGAGCAGGCCTTGCTGGTAATGGCGCGTCGCCACTTTTGCGGACTCCTCGGTCAGGATCTCCGTAAAGTGACGGCCCAGCAGGGCGCAGGGCTCATAGCCCAGCACCTGTTCGAACGCCCGGTTCATGTAGGTGAAGCGTCCTTCGAAGTCCAGGGTGTAGATGAGATCGCCTGCGGCTTCGATCAGCGCCTCGAAGTCGGGCGTCTGGAAACGCCGCGGTTGGCCGGCAAGAGAGCGGGGCTGCGTCATAAAGCGGTTCTTCATGGCTTGTGGCCCGGGCGAAAGCGCGGGGTTGGCGCTACTTGTACCCCAACTGACGTTGCCCGGGCAAAGCACCTGCGATAAATTCGGCGAAACGATATTGTCGCTTTGGCCTGTGAGAAAGGGCTGCAAGTCGTTGGAGTCAGCGAATGGATATCCTCGAGACCATCACTTCGCACATAGCTGCGCTGAGGCTTCCGCTGTACGCCGTCAGCGCGACCGCTACACAGAAATCGGACACGCCGATCATCCTGGTCCTGCACTGGCACGGATTCCACCGTGATGAAAGGGCGGCCGGCGCTTTGCACTCCGTCGCGGGTTCTGCGCTGCAGATCAACCTGCGCTGGCGCGACTATGCCGTCATCGACCGCGCAATGCTGGAGGCGGCATGGAGACTCGGCGCCTGGGATGTGGAGCGTGTGGCGAGTCCCGGATGGTGGCGCCTCAATGCGCCGGTGTCCGAAGCGCTCGCCTGCCGTAGGGCGTTCGCGGATTATTCCGACGCGCGCGAGGCGAACGGGGCGGTCGTCGTCGAGGCTCCGGACCAGCAGGCCCTGCTCGACCTTGCCGCTCGCCGCGGCTACGTCCGCTGGCTGTTCCGGCCTCGCAAGGGTGGCCTGTGGAGTCAAATGGACGGCGACGACCGCACGCTGGATGCCGATGGCGGACGTTCCGCGCCTTGTCCCGTTGCGCTGCTGCCGGACGGACGCGAGCTGCGTCGAAAGGTCGTGTACCGCCTGGGACGGGGAAAGGGCATTTTGATTCGTTAAGTTTCATTTTGAATCATTTTCCGCTCTTGAAGCGGCTTGGCGGCGCCCATAATTTTTTTCCGCACCCATCCCGGGCTGTACGGCGCACGCCGCCTCGTCATGTCGCTGCAGTGCGCCGGCATTCACTTTTTGATGATCAAGACTTCAGGAGATAGAGTCATGAAGATCCGTCCCCTTTACGACCGGATTATCGTCAAGCGAATCGAACAGCAGCGCAAGACAGCATCCGGCATCGTCATCCCCGACTCGGCGGCGGAAAAGTCCGAACAGGGAGAGGTCCTCGCGGTCGGCCAGGGCAAGCGCAACGCAGATGGCTCGCTGCAGGCGCCCGAACTCAAGGTCGGCGACCACGTTCTCTTTGGCAAGTATGCCGGCCAGACCGTCAAGGTCGACGGCGAAGAACTGCTGGTCATGCGCGAAGAGGATGTTTTCGCCGTGCTCACGTCGCAAGACGCTCAACTGAAGAAGGCGGCCTGACGCCGCCGGCCTATGGATTGAGGAGCTAGAAATGAGTGCGAAGGACGTTAAGTTCCACGACGGCGCCCGCAGCCGCGTAGTCAAGGGCGTCAATATCCTGGCCGATGCCGTAAAGGTGACGCTCGGCCCGAAGGGCCGGAATGTGCTGCTCGAACGCAGCTTCGGCGCGCCGGTCATTACCAAGGACGGCGTCTCGGTGGCCAAGGAGATCGAACTGAAGGACAAGTTCGAGAACATGGGCGCACAGATCGTCAAGCAGGTCGCATCGAAGACGGCCGACGTCGCGGGCGATGGCACGACCACCGCCACGGTGCTGGCGCAGGCGGTCGTCCAGGAAGGCATGAAGTACGTGGCCTCCGGCATGAACCCCATGGATCTGAAGCGGGGCATCGACCAGGCCGTCTCCGGTGTGGTGGAGGCGCTGCGCAAGATGTCCAAGCCCATCTCCACCAGCAAAGAGACGGCGCAAGTCGCGGCGCTGTCGGCCAACGCCGACGAGGCGATCGGCAAGATCATTGCCGACGCGATGGACAAGGTCGGGCGCGAGGGCGTGATCACGGTGGAAGATGGCAAGTCGCTGGACAACGAACTGGATATCGTGGAAGGCATGCAGTTCGATCGCGGCTACCTGAGCCCATACTTCATCACGGACCCGGAAAAGCAGATCGCTCAGCTCGATGATCCGTTGATCCTGCTGTACGACAAGAAGATCTCCAACGTTCGCGAGCTTCTGCCGGTGCTGGAAAGCGCCGCCAAGGCGGGCAAGCCGCTGCTTATCGTTGCCGAGGACGTGGAAGGCGAGGCGCTTGCGACCCTGGTGGTCAACTCCATGCGCGGGGTGCTGAAGGTCACCGCGGTGAAGGCGCCAGGCTTCGGCGATCGCCGCAAGGCCATGCTGGAGGACATTGCGATCCTCACCGGCGCCACCGTGATCTCGGAAGAAACGGGCAAGCAGTTGGACAAGGCCACGCTGCAAGACCTCGGAAGCGCCAAGCGGATCGAAGTTCGCAAGGAAGAGACCATCATCATCGATGGCGGCGGCAAGCAGGAGGCCATCGATGCGCGCGTCAAGTCGATCCGCAAGCAGATCGACGACGCCACCAGCGACTACGACCGCGAAAAGCTGCAGGAGCGTGTCGCCAAGCTGGCGGGCGGCGTTGCCGTCATCCGGGTGGGCGCCGCAACCGAAGTCGAAATGAAGGAGAAGAAGGATCGCGTCGATGATGCGCTGCATGCGACCCGCGCGGCGGTCGAGGAAGGCATCGTGCCCGGCGGCGGCGTTGCGCTGCTGCGGGCCCGGGCGGCGATACAGGATATGAAAGGCGCCAATGCCGATCAGGATGCGGGCATTCGCATCATCCTGCGGGCGCTCGAGGCTCCGCTGCGCGCCATCGTCGCCAACGCAGGCGAAGAGCCTTCGGTGGTCGTGGCGAAGGTGATGGAAGCCAAAGGAAACTATGGCTATAACGCCGCCACCGGCGACTATGGCGACCTGGTCGATATCGGCGTCGTCGATCCGACGAAGGTCACGCGCACCGCATTGCAGAACGCGGCTTCGATCGCGGGGCTCATCCTGACCACCGCCGCCACCATCGCGCAGGTTCCGGAAGAAACCAAGCCGCAGGCCGCCGCGGCCGAGGCGATGGACTTCTGACGGCGGAATAACTGCCAAGCCATCCAGTCTGCTCTGAGGGCATCGCGCCGGCGGCGCGATGCCCTTTTTTGTCGTTGCAACGGGCCGCAGAAAAAATCTATAGCGCCCGGGACCGCCATTTTTTAAATCAAAGGACCCGGACTCTTGAATCCGCGCGGTTGAATCCTATATCCGCATTGAAGCGATCGAGTGCCGGTCGCTCTTGCGGCGACGTGGCGCGGTCTCGATCCTTCCAGACGAACTTGGGAGGTAATTATGGCCAACTACCCTTTTAGCGACAGCGGTTTCGATTCTCTCTTTGACGCGGTCCAGGAGCAGATGGACCGGATCTTTCGCAGCGCGGGCTCGCCGGCCACATTGCGGTCGTTGCCACGCGGACGCTTCCCGCCCGTCAACATCGGGGTTTCGGATGACGCCGCTGTGGTCGTCGGCTTCGTCCCCGGCATCGAACCCGACGCCTTGAAAGTATCCATAGAGAAGGGGCTGCTCACCATCAGCGGCACGCGGAGCATGCCGCCCCTGCCGGATAACGGCCGCTACTACGCTCGGGAACGCGCCGAGGGGAGTTTCACGCGCGTCATCGAGTTGCCCGGCGACGTCGATCCGGACAAGGTCGAGGCGCGGTACATCGACGGCTGCCTGCTGATATCCATCAAGAAGAAAGAGTCGTCGAAGCCGCGGCTTGTTGCAATCCAGTGATGCAAGCTTCCCTTCATCCTACTCAGGAGGAACGATCATGAACGAGCGTAACGAACTTGTTGAACAGGGCGGCCGTTCCAATGAGCAACGTCCCGCCAATCTGCCCGCGGTCGACATCTTTGAAGACGCTGCGGGCGTCACCGTCCTGGCGGACCTGCCTGGCGTCACGAAGGACAGGTTGAGCGTCAAGGTGGAATCGGAGGTGCTGGTCATCGAAGGCGAAGCCGCGGTTCCGGTTCCCGCCGGTGTCCGGCTGATCCATGGCGAACTGCGCGAACCGCTGTTTCGCCGCTCCTTCAGGCTGGGGCCGGAGTTTGACAAGGAGGCGATCCAAGCCAGCCTGCGGCAAGGCGTGCTGACGCTGCGAGTGCCGCGCATTCGCGAAGCGCAGCCGCGCCAGATTCCGGTGACGATGGCGTGATGCATTGCGCGCGCCGCGGCGGCTCTGCACCGCCGCGGCGCGCCGGAGCCGCTCCATGAACGACCTTGTCCTTACCGAACACAAAGGATTCCGCCTGGGCGTGCGCGCCGTGCCGTTACGCTGCCTGGAACAGCGCGGCACGCTTCCCGAGGGCTTTCTGCCGCTCGTCCAGGTCACGCACTCCACCTTGGTTCTCGTGGATTGGTGCATTCCGTGCCCGCTTACGCCCCGCGATACGCCGGCTAGCGCCATCCAGGAGGGAACGGCCTATCTGAAACTGCTGATCGATTCGGGCAGGATCAGTCAGCGCGTCGCGGCGCCGTAAGGCCGCCCTGCCAAAAACGGCGCTATGTCGCCAACCAGGACGCCGTTCTGCGGTTCGCCTACCGGCCGGGCCATACCAGGGCGGACGGCCCGCGGTCGTCCGGTAGGCGTGACGGTCGATCCGAAAGGCGCGCTGATCGTCGCCGACGATCTCTCGAACACGTTCTGGCGCATAACGCCGACGCGCAACGTCCAGCCGCGCTAGGCGGCCGAGCGGCCGTCGTTCTTGCCGGGGGCTTCGTCGTCCGCGATCAGGCGCAGGCATTTCACGAAGAGACTCCGGTATTCCTCGGGCAGCCGGGCAAGTAATTGGTCTTCCACCGTGGCGTCTCGCGGCATGACTCGGCACAGCAGCTCCACGCCGGCCGGCGCAATGTAAAGCTGATAGGCGCGCGCGTCCGTGGGCGACGGCCTGCGCTCTATGAGCCCGCCGCGGTGCATGCGCTTGATCATCTCGGCGACGGTGTTGCGGTCCATGGCGAGCCGTTCGGCCAATGCGTTCTGGCTGAGTCCGGGATCTTGATGGAGCAGGATCAAGGCCGCTTTCTGTCTTGGCGTGACGCTTTCGCGGGAAAAGGTGTTGGCGAAGATCTCTTCGGCCTTGAAATGCGCGCGCCGCAGCAGATGGGACGGCACATTTTCGAGCCGGAAGTTCTGCAATAGGACCTGCACTTCCGGCGTGATCATCGGAAGCGAAGAACCCGCGCGAGCGGGACGGACTGGATGTTTGGGAGGCATCGTGCTGGGCTTGTTTCCAGGGTGGTGAGCCATATTACGCTGGGACCCAGCATTGTTGCCGCAATCGACTAAAGGGTAACTACCATGTTCCGAGGAAATTTCTCTTTCGATAAGATAGTACGTACACATCTTAAATGGCGGTAGCGTCAGGAAGCCATCGAGTTCCAGCCATCAATTCAAGGAGATTCGCCATGAGCGAAGGAGTGATTGTCGCCGGCTTCCTGGCGCCGCATCCGCCCCACTTGGTGTATGGCGAAAACCCGCCGCAGAACGAGCCGCGTTCGCAGGGAGGCTGGGAACCGTTGCGATGGGCCTATGCGCAGGCACGCGAGAGTATCGAGCGTCTGAAGCCGGATGTGCTGCTGGTCCATTCGCCGCACTGGATCACCCAGGTTGGCCATCATTTCCTGGGGGTTCCCCGGCTTGCCGGCCGCTCGGTCGATCCCATCTTTCCCAACATCTTCCGCTATGACTTCGGCATGGACGTCGATGTGGAGTTGGCCGAAGCATGCTGCGACGAGGCCGCCAAGGCCGGCCTGGTCAGCAAGATGATGCGCAATCCGAAGTTCCGGCCGGATTACGGAACCATCACCACGCTGCACATGATCCGGCCGCAATGGGACATCCCGGTGGTGGGAATCTCCGCCAATAACACGCCGTACTACCTCAACACCAAGGAGGGCCTGGGTGAGATGGACGTACTTGGCCGCGCCACGCGCGAGGCCATTCGCAAGACGGGACGCCGGGCCGTCCTCCTGGCCAGCAACACCTTGTCCCACTGGCATTTTCATGAAGAGCCGGAACTGCCCGAAGACATGACCAAGGAGCATCCGGAGCGCTACGACGGCTACAAATGGGATGTGCGCATGATCGACCTCATGCGCCAGGGCCGCATGAAGGAAACCTTCCAGTTGCTGCCCCAGTTCATCGACGAAGCTTTCGCGGAGGTGAAATCGGGCGCCTTCACGTGGATGCACGCGGCGATGGGGTATCCGGAGCTGGCCGGAAGGCTGCACGGATACGGAACCGTCATCGGCACCGGCAATGCGGTCATCGAGTGGGATCTTCAGGCAGCGGGTCTTTCAAGCCTGCAGCCCGCGGGGCAGGCCGCCTGACGGCACGCAAAGAAAAGGGGAGATCTCATGTCCATCGTATCGGCATTCCTGGTTCCGGGCAGCCCGCTGCCGCAGTTGCGGCCCGACATCGCGCCTTGGGGACGCCTTCGAGACGCCTTGGCCACAGTCGGCGAATCGCTTGCCGCATCCAGACCCGATTGCGTGCTGGTCTACTCCACTCAGTGGTTCGCGGTGCTGGACCAATTGTGGATTACCCGGCCGCGCAGCACGGGCCTGCACGTCGATGAAAACTGGCACGAGTTTGGCGAGCAACCGTTCGACATCCATTCGGAGCCCGCACTGGCGCAGCGCTGTATCGATGCCTGCAACGGTGCGGGAATCAAGACGCGCGGCGTAGACTACGACCAGTTTCCGATCGATACCGGCACGATAACCGCCGCCACGCTGATGGGCTTCGGAACATCTGCGCTTCCCATGGTCGCCGCCGCGAACAATCTTTACCACAGTGGCGAGCAGACCGAGCAACTGGGCGCCATCGCCGCCGCCGCCTTGCACGACAAGCGTGTCGCTGTCGTGGGTATCGGCGGTTTGTCCAACAGCATGTTCCGGGAAAACATCGATCTCCGGAAAGACCGCTACGTGTCCGAAAACGACGACGCGTGGAATCGCCGGCTGCTCGCGCTGATCGAAGGCGGCGATGTGGATGCGGTACGCGCCATCCTGCCCGAATACGCCGAGCAGGCACACCCGGACATGGGCCTGAAGCACTTTCACTGGCTGCTGGGCGCGATGGGCGGCGGTTTCAGGCAGGCTGTCGTGCATGAATATGCGCCGCTATATGGGAGCGGGGGCGCTGTCGTGGAGTTCAGGCTTCGGTAGTGGGTGTCGCATAGGCAAGTTTTAGCGGTACTCATCGGCGTATGTGGGAGCGGGGCCCCGCCCCGGGGCCGGAAACGGCTACCGATCATAAGCTTCTCCGTGCCACGTACCCCAATTCCGCGGGCCAAGACCGTTACGCCCGTTCATCGCGCTCGCCAAGAAGGTCGCCTTCCTTCAGCCTGCGGCTCGTCCGTCCGCGCAGAACAGAACAAATCGTCGTCCTCCCCATTGGCGCGTCTTCCCCGCCAAAGCCAAAAACGGACTCCAACGAATAACCGACCCCTATCCCCACCCCTCAGGGATTTCCCCTGCATCGTTTCCCTTGCGGAAAATCAATGTTCTATAGGACACTTTGTGTCATCGCAAACATGATTGCGGCATAAAGGGGGTCGACATGGGGTTCAAGAGCATGGCCAGCGCGCTGGCGCTGGCGGCGGCAGTGGCGGGCGGAAGCGGCGCGCAGGCGGCGGCGTATCCGGAGCGGCCGATACGGCTGGTGGTGCCGTTCGGCGCGGGCGGGATCACGGATATCGTCGCGCGGCAGGTCGGCCAGGGGATGGGCGAAGCGCTGGGGCAGGGCGTGGTGGTCGAGAACCGGCCGGGCGCGGGCGGGGTGATCGCGGCGCAATTGGCGGCCACGGCGCCGGCCGACGGCTATACGATCTTCATGGGCACGGTGGGCACGCAGGTGGTGAATCCGCTGATCTACCGCAAGCTCGGCTACGATGCGGACAAGTTCGTACCCGTGGGCATGGTGTCCGGCTCGCCGTACCTGCTGGCGATGCGGGCCGGGCTGCCGGCGGCGACGTTCGGCGAATTCGTGGCCTACGCGCGGGCCAATCCGGCCAAGCTGAATTTCGGCTCGGCGGGCAACGCCAGTTCGCCCCATCTGGGCCTGGAGCTGCTGAAGCTGACGGCGAACGTGGACGTGATGCACGTGCCGTTCAAGAGCGGCAGCGAGGCGGTGAACGCGGCGATCGGCGGGCAGGTGGACGTGGTGATGGACGCCAGCCCGGTGATCATGCCGCATGCGGCTTCGGGCAGGCTGCGCGCGCTGGCGGTGGCCGCCGACCAGCGCCTGCCGTCCGCGCCCGACGTGCCGACGGCGGCCGAGGTGGGCGATCCGGGGCTGCAGATCAGTTCGTGGAACGCGTTTTTCGCGCCGGCGGGCACGCCGCCCGCCGTGCTGGAAACCTTGAACGCGGCATTGCAAAAGACCCTGGCTTCGCCCGAGCTGCGGCAGCGGCTGGCTGCGCAGGGCACGCAGCTGTATACCGGCACGCCGGACGAGTACCGGCGCTTCATCGCCGGGGAGAAGGCCAAGTGGGCCGAGATCGTCAAGCGCGCCGACATCAGGATGGACTGACCGATGAACCCGACTCCTCATCCCCTGGCGGGCAAGCCGCTGGAGCTGGCCGACACATTGCGTTCCGGCAACGCCTGGAAGATACGGCTGGCCTGTGGCTACATGGGGCTGCCCATCGTGCGGCGCACGTTCGACATCGTGCAGGGAGACCTGGAGACCGAGGCCTTCGCGCGGCTCAATCCGTGGCGCCAGGTGCCGGTGCTGCTTACGCCGGAGGGCCAGTGGCTGGCCGAGTCGCAGGCCATACTCTGGTATCTGGGGCAGGGCACGCCCTGGCTGCCGGCCGGGCGGCTGGCGCAGGCGCAGGTCAGCAGCTGGCTGAGTTTCGAGCAGACCCAGCACATGCATGCCTTCGCGCAGCCGCGGCTGCTGATCCATCTGCGCCGCACGGCGCAGGTGGACGATCCCGCCATGCGGGCATGGCGCGAGATCGGCATGAAGGCGGCGGCCTGGATGGACGCGCACCTGGCGGGCCGGGACTATCTGGTCGGGAGCGCGCCCACCATCGCCGACATCGCGCTGTTTCCCTATACCAGCATGGCGGCGGAGGGCGGCTACGACCTGTCCGCCTTCACCCATATCGACGCCTGGCTGGCGCGCATGCGCGCCTTGCCGGGCTTTACGCCGTTGATCGAAGCGGCATGACGACTCAATCCGATGGAGCAATGATGGCCGATACGATGCACTTGGGAAAAGATGAACTGATCGCGCGCGCGCAAGCCGAGATGCAGCGCCAGTTCGAGACGCCCGACTGGAGCCTGCGCGAGAAGCTGGCGCTGACGTGCCGCATTCTGTTCGACGGCGGCCACGACTCGGGCCTGGCCGGGCAGATCACCGCGCGTGCGCCGGAGCCGGACCGCTATTTCACGCAGCGGCTGGGCCTGGGGTTCGACGAGATCACCGCCAGCAATCTGCTGCTGGTCGATGAGGACCTGCGCGTCCAGGAGGGCGGGGGCATGCCGAATCCGGCCAACCGCTTCCACTCGTGGATCTACCGCGCCCGTCCGGACGTGAACTGCATCATCCATACGCATCCGCTGCATGCCGCGTCGCTGTCGATGCTGGAGGTGCCGCTGGAGATTTCGCACATGGACAATTGCCCGCTGTACGACGACGTGGCCTTCCTGAAGGACTGGCCGGGCGTGCCGGTGGGCAATGAAGAGGGCGAGATCATCTCGGCCGCGCTGGGCGCCAAGCGCGCCATTCTGCTGTCGCACCACGGCATGCTGGTGGCGGCCGGGTCGGTGGAAGAGGCCTGCGTGCTGGCGCTGCAGTTCGAGCGCGCGGCGCGCATGCAGCTGCTGGCCATGGCCGCCGGCAAGATCCAGCCGATTCCGCCGGCGCTGGGCCGCGAGGCCCACGACTGGATCCTGACGCCCAAGCGTTCGCAGGTGGGGTTTTCGTATTTCGCGCGGCGCGCGCTGCGCGCGCACCCCGACGCGCTCGCCTGAAAGCGACGCGGCGGCTCGACGGGCGGGCCGGTTTAGGGCATTCTTTGCGGTTGGATTTTCCCAACCCTTTTGTCCATGATCGACCTGCCGCATCGCCTGCGCGCCCTGCGGCGCCAGCAGTCCCTGTCCCTGGAACAGCTGGCGCAGCGCACCGGATTGACCAAGAGCTACCTCTCGAAGCTGGAGCGGGGCCTGAGCGAGCCGTCCATTTCGACCGTGCTGAGGCTGGCCGAGGCCTATGGCGTGGGCGTGTCCCAGCTGGTGGGGTCGGAGGAGGCCGCGCAGGACGAGGTGGTCAGCGTGGTGCGGGTGGCCGACCGCGAGGCGCTGCAGCGCCGCGGCCTGGGCAGCGCCTACCACTACGAATCGCTGGCCGGGCGCCGCAAGGTCAAGGCGATGGAGCCTTTCGTGGTGCATCCGCCGCGCGAGTTCCCGGACGACGCCGCGGTGTTTCCGCATCCCGGCGAGGAATTCCTGCTGGTGCTCAAGGGCGCCGTCGAAGTGCGCGTGGGCGAACGCCAGTTCCGCCTGGAAACCGGCGATTCCGTGTATTTCGACTCGGAATTGCCGCACCGCATGCGCACCGTCAGCCGGGCAATGGCCGAGGTGCTGGTGGTGGCGGCGCACTGAAGCGTTCCGGTCTGCCGCATAATGCTGATACAGATACAGCAGACACAGGAAATGCCATGAAAAACGATCAATCGCGGCTGGTCCGCATCGATGCCGGCCCCATGAGAAACCCGGTGCCCGGCAAGCCGCGTCGCCCGATCTCGGGCGACGCCGCCTTCCGCACCGTGACGGCCTTCGAAGGCAACGCCGGCAAGGCCGAGGCCGGCGTGTGGGAAAGCACGGCGGGCGTGTTCCAGTCCAACACCACCGGCTATATCGAGTTCGGCTACATCGTCGAGGGCTCGGCCCGGCTGGTCGATCCGGACGGCACGGTGCACGAACTCACCGTGGGCGAGGCTTTCGTGATGCCGGAAGGCTATACCGGCCGCTGGGAAGTGGACCAGTTCGTCAAGAAGATCTATTTCGTCACCCGCATGGCGTAACGCCCTGTCAGGAGAGCAAGCCCCATGACCGCCATCGCCGCTGGCCCGCAACCGGGGGCCGAGCTGCCCGCCGTCACCGTGCAGGTGGACGTTGTTTCGATCCAGTCCCAGGTCGTCTACGGATATGTCGGCAACAACGCCGCCATGCCGGTGTTCCGCAAGGCGGGCCTGCGCGCGATCGCGCTGCCTACCGTCATTCTCAGCAATACGCCGCATTACCCCACGCTGCATGGCGGGGCCACGCCGCTGGACTGGTTCCAGGGGTTGTTGCAGGGGCTGGACGAGCGCGGCGTGACCAAGGTGGCGCGCGCCGTGGTCTGCGGCTATCTGGGCCAGCCGGGGCAGGCCGGTCTGCTGGCCGCCTGGCTGCCGGCGCTGCGCGCCGCGCGGCCCGGGGTCCGCGTGTACATCGACCCGGTCATGGGCGACCGCAACGACGGCCTGTACGTGGACGCGGGGCTGGTGGCGCAATACCGCGACCTGCTGGTGCCGCTGGCTGACGGCATGACGCCGAACCATTTCGAGCTGGAGCAGATGGCCGGCCGCACGCTGTCGTCCATGGACGAAGTGGTGGCCGCGGCGCGCGAACTCATCGCGCTCGGTCCGCAGTGGATCGTGGTGACCAGCGCCGCGCCGATGGCGGCCGAGCCCGGCACGCTGCAGTTGGCGGTGGTCACGCGCGACGCCGTCAGCGTCGTGACCCATCCGGAGATCGCCATCCCGCCGTCGGTGCACGGCACCGGCGACGTGTTCATGGCTGCGGTTACGGCCGGGCTGCTGAAGGGCGCGGAGCTGGTGCAGGCCGTGCGCCTTGCGGCCGGGCAGGTCACCGCGGCGCTGCAGCGCACGCGTGAACTGGGGTGGGAGGAGTTGGCGGTGGAGGGGTAGGTGTTTGTTGGGGGGATATGGTGGGTTGCGGCGTCTGATGGGTTTCGCGCGTTCGATATTCGTGTTCTTGCCAAGGATTTTTCGCGCTACACCCATCAGGCACCTCAACCCACCATCCCCCTACGGCACCAGCGACAACCCGATCCGGAACTGCGATTCGTTGCGCTGGTTGTAGCCCAGCAGCGTTTCGCCGTAGCCGTTGAAGTACTGCAGGTGCAGGTAGCCGTTCATGTTCAGCCAGGTGCGCTGCAGCGGCCAGGCGAAATCCAGCTGCGTGGTGCGGCGCTTCTGGTCGCCCTGGCGGTACAGGGCGGAGACCACGGCGCCGTTGTCCTGGGCCCAGCGCAACTGCCAGTCGACGTGGCCGGCGTAGTCGGAGTAATCGCTGTTTTCTTCGGCCACGCCGAAGTAGGCCTTGACCCGCGGCGCGAAGGTCAGCGTGCTGCCGCCGTCGAAGCGGTAGTGCAGGCGCGGTTCGATGTAGCCGTCGTTCACCGACCGGGAGTCCTCGCCGTCCTTGCCGTTGGAGCTGTGCTCGACGCCGGTGTTCATGCCGAAGCGCCAGTTCTGGCTGGCGGAGGACCAGATGTTGTCGGACAGCCAGAACGCGCTGGGGTTGAAGGTGGTGTCGATGAAGGGCATGGAGTCTCCCTCCAGGTCCCACAGCGAGGTCTGGGTATAGGCCAGGTAGAAATTCTCGTCCCAGGTCGCCGGCCGTCCGCCCTGGGGGCTGAAGAGGCGGTACTTGGCGCTGATCTGGAAGCGGGCGGTGGTCTGCCCGCGCGTGCCGATGTCGAAATACACCGGCTTGTATTCGGAAACCGAGCTGCGGAAACGGTCGAACGCGGTCTGCTGCTGCACCGTGGGCACCGCGCTGGCGTCGGGCGAGGGGCCGCCTTCGGGCGCCGCGCCGACCGCGGCCACCGCCGCCGGCGGCACCGGTTCGCCGCTGCGCGCGTCCACCACCGGGCCTTGCGCGGGCGTGCTGGCCAGCGTGCCGCTGTCGCGGCCGGTGGCGTCCAGCGCCATCATGGCGGGCTGGCCCTCGATGGACACGGCCTGCAGGCCGTGCGCGCTGGACGGCACCTCGGCCGTCCAGGCGATGCGCGCGAAACTGTTGACCGGCACGCTGAAACTGGCCGGGCCGCCGCGCAGCCTGGCCAGGCTGCGCACGATCTGGCCGTCCTGGCCGCGCCATTGCAGCACCAGCTCGGGCGGGGCTTCCCAGGTGACGCGGGCCGTGTCTTCGTTGAAGTAAACCGCTTCGATGGTGACGGTCTCGCCGGGGGCGGCCGAGGGGCGGTCCAGCCGGTATGACACGCCCGCGGCGGCGCTGCCGGCCACGCCCAGGGCCAGGGCGGCGGTCAGGGCGCGCAGGAACGGGACGGGGCGTGCGGAACGGCTTGTATGCATAGGGACATGACTTGGTTTTGTGACGAGGAAATGTAGCACCGACCCCCGAAACAGTTTGTAAGGCTGACCAAGCGTATGTAGAAAGCGTAAGCCCCCGCGCGTCGGGGACGACGCGCGGGGGCGGGCGGGCAGGGCGCGAACGCGGCTTATTCGCCGAACTTGATGCCCTGGGCCAGCGGCAGCTGGCGCGAATAATTGATGGTGTTGGTGGCCCGGCGCATGTAGTTGCGCCACGCGTCCGAGCCCGATTCGCGGCCGCCGCCGGTTTCTTTCTCGCCGCCGAACGCGCCGCCGATCTCCGCGCCCGAGGTGCCGATGTTCACGTTGGCGATGCCGCAGTCCGAGCCGGCCGACGACAGAAAGGTCTCGGCCTCGCGCAGGTCGTTGGTGAAGATGGCCGAGGACAGCCCCTGCGGCACGCCGTTGTGCAGGGCCAGCGCCTCGTTGAACTCGGTGTAGCGCATGACGTAGAGAATGGGCGCGAAGGTTTCGTGGCACACCACGTCGGTCTGGCCGGGCATTTCGGCGATGGCCGGGCGCACGTACCAGGCGTCGGGGTACTGCTCGGCCAGCACGCGTTCGCCGCCGGTTACCTGGCCGCCCTGTTCGCGCGCCGCCTTGAGCGCGGCCTGCATGGCGTCGAACGAAGCGCGGTCGATCAGCGGCCCCACCAGCGTGGACGCCTCCAGCGGGCTGCCGATGGTCGCGCTGGCGTAGGCCTTTTTCAGGCGGCGCAGCAGCTCGTCGGCCACGCTGGCGTGCACGATCAGGCGGCGCGTGGTGGTGCAGCGCTGGCCGGCCGTGCCGATGGCGCCGAACACGATGCCGCGCGCGGCCATGTCCAGGTCGGCCGTGGGGCCGACGATGATGGCGTTGTTGCCGCCCAGCTCCAGCAGCACGCGGCCGAAACGCTGCGCCACGCGCGGGCCGACCTGGCGGCCCATGCGGGTCGAGCCCGTGGCCGACACCAGCGCCACCGCGTGCGAATCCACCAGCGCCTCGCCGATGTCGCGCCCGCCGATGAGCACTTCGGACAGGCCGGCCGGCGCGTCGCCGAAGCGCTGCGCGGCCTGGGCGAAAAGCGCCTGGCAGGCCAGCGCGGTCAGCGGCGTTTTCTCCGAAGGCTTCCAGACCACGGCATTGCCGCAGACCAGCGCCAGCGCGGCGTTCCAGGACCACACCGCGACCGGGAAGTTGAACGCGCTGATCACGCCCACCACGCCCAGCGGATGCCAGGTCTCCATCATGCGGTGGCCGGGGCGCTCGGACGCGATGGTCAGCCCGTAGAGCTGGCGCGACAGGCCGACGGCGAAGTCGCAGATATCGATCATTTCCTGCACCTCGCCTTCGCCTTCGGCCAGGATCTTGCCGGCCTCCAGGCTGACCAGGCGGCCCAGTTCGCGCTTGTGCTGGCGCAGGATGTCGCCGAACAGGCGCACCAGTTCGCCGCGACGCGGCGCCGGCACGTCGCGCCACGCCAGGCTGGCCTGGCGCGCGCGCGTGATGGCCGAATGCGCCTGCGCCACCGTGTGCTCGTGGACCTGCGCCAGTTCGGCGCCGTCTATCGGGCTGCGCGCGCTCAGCGTGCCGCCTGCGAGCGCCTCCGGCTTCAGCCCGAGCGCGCGCAAGATGTCTTGGGGATTGTCCATGCTGGTTCCTTCGCTTAAGGGTTATGCCTAGCTGGCGACGCTGGAAAAAAATTTACTATACGAAACTCCAGCCTGAAATGCGAAACCTTTTTGGCCGCGCTCGCCGGCCGCACTTTGCATAGGTGAAACCGTGGCAGAACCCTTGCTGGTTGTCCAGGCAGTCACCAAGACCTATCAGCGCGATGGGCAGGCCCCGCATCGCGCGCTCGACGGCATCGATTGCCAGCTCGGGCGCGGCGAGGTCATGGTGGTGGTGGGGCCTTCCGGCTCCGGCAAGAGCACGCTGCTGCGCACCCTGAACGGCCTGGAAAGCATAGACAGCGGCGCCATCCGCGTGGACGGCGTGTCGCTCACGGACCCGGGCACCGACCTCAACCGCTGGCGCACCGAGGTCGGCATGGTGTTCCAGCACTTCAATCTGTTCCAGCACCGCACGGCGCTGGACAATGTGGCGCTGCCTCAGCGCGTGGTGCGCGGCCGCGGCCGCGCGCAGGCCGAAAGCTATGCCCGCGAACTGCTGGGCAGGGTCGGCATGGCCGACTACGGCGAGCGCTATCCCAGCCAGCTGTCCGGCGGCCAGCAGCAGCGCGTGGCCATCGCCCGCGCGCTGGCCATGGACCCCAAACTGATGTTGTTCGACGAAGCCACGTCCGCGCTCGATCCCGAAACCGTTGGCGGCATCCTGGAACTGATGCGTGCGCTGGCGCGCGACGGCATGACCATGGCCGTGGTGACCCACGAAATGGGCTTCGCCCGCGACGTGGCCGACCGTGCGCTGTTCATGGACGCCGGGCGCATCGTCGAGGCGGGCACGCCCGAAGAGGTGTTTTGCCGTCCCAGGCAGGCGCGCACCCGCGCCTTCCTGGAGCGGATTCTGTAGGGCCGGGCGCCGCGCCCGGATTCACCAGGTCCATTCACCACAAGGGGTTAGACATGCTGAAAATCAAACAATGGCTGGGCGTGGCGGGCTTTGCCCTGGCCGCCGCCGCGGCCGCCGCGCCGGCGCAGGCCGACGAGCTGGCCGACATCCTCAAGCG
Source organism: Achromobacter sp. SX5 (assembly GCF_056711425.1). Classification (NCBI taxonomy): domain Bacteria; kingdom Pseudomonadati; phylum Pseudomonadota; class Betaproteobacteria; order Burkholderiales; family Alcaligenaceae; genus Achromobacter; species Achromobacter sp. SX5. The sequence continues at coordinate 1,612,178 of NZ_CM160041.1, forward strand.
CGGCGAGCTGCGCGTCGCCGTGCAGACCTCGGGCCCGCTCATGAGCTTCATGGACAAAAGCGGCAAGCGCACCGGCCTGGCCGTGGAAGTGGCCAAGCGCATGGCCGACGACCTGGGCGTAAAGCTGGTGCTGCAGGACTACGAATGGAAGGGCCTGATTCCGGCGCTGCTCTCGGGCAAGGCCGACATGGTGGCCGCCGACATGACGCCCACGCCGCAGCGCGCGGCCCAGGTGCTGTTCTCGGCCCCGATGTTCTACGCCGAGACCGTGGCCGTGGTGCCCAAGGATTCTCCCTACAAGTCGTACGCCGAACTCGACAAGGAAGGCGTGACCGTGGGCGTGCTGGGCGCCAGCACCTATGCGGAAGTGGGCAAGAAGATGCTGCCCAAGGCCACCATGAAGGAATACTCCGGCGGCAGCGCGCCGGTGGGGCAGGCCCTGTCCAGCGGACGGCTGGACGCCGGCATCATGTCGATGTCGACCGCCAACCAGTTCCTGGTGGACTTCGGCAACCTGCGGGTGCTCGACGGCATCATGGTGCGCGAGCCGCTGGCCTTCGCCGTCGGCCCCAACGCCTTCCGCCTGAAGTTCTGGCTGGATAACTGGCAGACCCTGAAGACGGCCGACAACACCTTGCCGGAACAGGTCAAGTACTGGTACTCCACCGACTGGAAGAAAGACCACTAGCCCCATGGACTGGCTGATCGACTTCTACAACTGGCGCATCGTCAGCCAGTACGCGGGCCAGTTCGCCACCGGACTGGCCAACACCCTCATCGCCGCGGGCGCCAGCCTGGTGCTGTCGGTGCTGGCCGGCATTCCGATCGCGCTGGCCCACATGTCGCCGCGCGGCGCCGTCTGGCGCCCCGTGGCGGCCTATGTGCAGTTCATCCGCTCGACCCCGCTGCTGGTGCAGATCTACCTGGTCTATTACGCCGTGCCCGCGCTGGTGCCGGGAGCCAAGGGGTGGAGCGAGATGGCGCTGGGCATCATCGCCATGACCCTGCACCACGCCGCCTACATGAGCGAAATCATCCGCGTCGGCATCGAATCTGTGCCGCGCGGCCAGATCGAAGGCGCCAAGGCCTGCGGCATGAATTACCAGCAGCGGCTGCGCTACGTGGTGCTGCCGCAGGCCTTCGCCAACACGCTGCCGCCGCTCTTGGGCCAGACCGCCGTGCTGATCAAGGACACCTCGCTGCTGTCCCTGATCACGGTGTTCGAACTGGTCGCCGCCGGCGTGCAGATGAACAGCGACCGCATCGTGCCCAACGAAAGTTTCCTCACCATCGCGGCCGGCTACCTGCTGATCTACGGCTGCATGCTGCTCTTGTCGCGCGGCGTGAGCCTGTGGCTGGCGGGGCCCGCCTGGAACACGAGGTAAGCATGCTGGAGTCCTATCTTTCCACCGCCGGCGTCGTGCTGCCCTTCCTGCTCAAGGGGTTCTGGGAAACGCTCAAGATCTCCTTCGTGGCCATCATCGCCGGCTCGCTGCTGGGCTTCGTCATCGGCGTGATCCGCAGCTACCGCATCCGCGGCGTGCATCAGCTGCTGGGGCTGTACATCCACATCCTGCGCGGCACGCCGTTCCTGGTGCAGCTCTATATCTTCTACTTCGTGCTGCCCAGTTCCGGCATCGCGCTGCTGCACTGGGATTCGGCCACCGCCGCCTTCGTGTCGCTGTCGGTCTACACCTCGTGCTACGTCGCGGAAATCGTCATGGGCGCGATCCAGGCCGTGCCGCGCGGCCAGACCGAAGGCGCGATGACGCTGGGCCTCAAGCCCTTCCAGATCCTCAGATTGGTGGTGCTGCCGCAGGCCATGCGCCTGATCGTGCAGCCCATGAGCGGCGTCTACGTCATGCTGATCAAAAGCACCGCCATCCTGTCGGTGGTGGGCATCACCGAACTGACGCGCCAGGGCGAGGTCTTCATCATCACCTTTCCGGCCAAGTCGCTTTTCATCTACGGCATGATCGCGGCGATCTATTTCATCTACTGCTATCCGCTGCTGCGCCTGGCCAACTGGCTGGAGAAACGCCTGACCGGCGGCCTGCAGGGCGCGGGCCTGCACTGACACGGAGCATCATGGCATCCGAGTACATCGACACCTACTATCGGCGCACGCTGGCCGACGCCGGCACCTACTATCCGCCGCTGACGGGGGCGGACAGCGCCGACGTGTGCGTGGTGGGAGGCGGGCTGGCCGGCCTGTCGACGGCGCTGGAACTGGCGCGGCGCGGGCGCGGTGTCACCCTGCTGGAAGGGCGGCGCATCGCCTGGGGCGCCTCGGGCCGCAACGGCGGTTCGGTGTCGCCGGCTTTCTCGGCGGGCGCCGACGCCATCCGCCGCCACGTCGACGAAGACCATTACCGCCAGCTCTACCGGTTGTCCATGGAGGGCGTGGAGATCATCCGCGCCAACATCCGCGAACTGGGCATCGAAGACGCCCGCAAGGTCGACGGGCGCCTGCGGGTGGTGCGCTACGAAGCCACCGACGCGCTGCGGCAATGGTGCGACGAGCAGCAGCGCGAGTTCGGCCGCGACGTGCGCTTCCTGACCCGCGCCCAGGTCCGCGAGCGGCTGCTGTCGAACGTCTACTTCCAGGGCATCGAGGACGCCACCTCGTTTCACTTCCATCCCCTGAACTACGCGCGCGCGCTGGCGCGAGAATGCGTCCGGCTGGGCGTGCGCATCCATGAAGACTCCGCCGTGGTCGAGGCCCGGCTCGACGGCGCGGTCAAGCGCCTGCGCACCGGCCAGGGGCAGGTCGACGCCCGCAGCGTGGTGCTGGCCACCGGCGGCTACACCGATGGCGTGGTGCCGGCGCTGCGCCGGGCGATGCTGCCGATCGCCACCTACATCATGCTGACCGAGCCGCTGGGAGAACGGGTCCGGGAGGCCATCCGCAGCACCGCGGCCATCGGCGACGACCGCCGCGCGGGCAACTACTATCGCGTGCTGGACGGCGGGCGTATCGGCTGGGGCAGTAGAATCACCACCCGTGTCGACGATCCGCCCGACCTGGCCGAGTCGCTGCGCCGCGAACTGCTCTCCGTCTATCCTCAGTTGAAGGGGGTAAAGGTGGAAGCGGCGTGGTCCGGACGCATGGCCTACGCGCGCCACCTGATGCCGCAGATCGGCCGGCTGGCCCCCGACGTCTGGTATTGCACGGCGTTCGGCGGACACGGCATGAACACCACCGCGATCGGCGGGCGCGTCGTGGCCGAGGCGATCGCGGGCGATACCCAGCGCTACAAGCTATTCGCACCCTTCGGCCTGGCCTGGAACGGCGGCGGCTTCGGCACGGCGGCGGTTCAACTTACTTATTGGTCTTACCAGGCGCGCGACTGGTGGCGGGAACGGCGGTCGCGGGCATGACAGGGTGCATAGATGGAAGGCAACAAACAAAGCGCGTTGGCGCTACGGCTGCGGGCCCTGCGCCAGGCGCGGGAGTGGACCCTCAAGCAGGCGGCCGCGGCCACCGGCGTGTCCGCCTCCACCCTGTCCAAGATCGAGAACGGCCTGCTGTCGCCCACCTATGACAACCTGATCAAGATCGCGGCCGGCCTGGAACTGGACGTGGCCGAGCTGTTCACCGCGCCCGACGCCCACATGGGCACCGGCCGGCGCAGCCTCAGCCGCCAGGGCGAGGGCCGCCAGTACGAAACCCCGTACTACGACCATCGCCTGCTCTGCACGGCGCTGTCGCACAAGCGCATGATGCCGTTCCACACCCGCGTCAAGGCCCGCGCCTTCGAGGAATTCCACGACTGGAGCCGCCACCAGGGCGAGGAATTCGTCTATGTCCTGGAAGGCGAGGTCGAGCTCTACACCGAGTTCTACGAGCCGGCCCGCCTGAAGGCCGGCGAGAGCTTCTACATCGACAGCCGCATGGGCCACCGGGTGATCAGCCTGAGCAAGAAAGATGCGGTCGTGTTGTGGGTCTCCACGCACGCGGACATAGGGGAAGAAGTGGACGCCAACCCGGCCGCCGGCCGCCCGCCGCCCAAACCGTCCGCAACAAGGTAAAATGCGGCGCCCGGACCGGTTCCGGGGTCGCGCGGCAGTAGCTCAGCTGGATAGAGCACGGGCCTTCTAAGCCTGAGGTCGGGGGTTCGAGCCCCTCCTGCCGCGCCAGAATAGTCCTATAGCGCGATCAGGGTGGTTTCTTCCGGTAGCTCAGTTGGCTAGGGCAACAGCGCACCTCTCCTACTGGCGGGCCGCCGCCGCATACACCTCGATCCGGTTTCGCCCGTTGCGCTTGGCCGCGTACAACGCCTGATCGGCGCAATCCAGCACTGTATCCACCTCCGCGGCATCCTCCGGCCAGAAGGCGACGCCGATCGAAAGCGTAATGTGGCCCACCCCGTCCGGCATTTCGGTGCTCTCGACCGTGGCGCGTATCCGCTCGGCCACGACGGCGGCAATGGCCCGGTCGGCGCCCGGCATCAGCACCAGAAATTCCTCGCCGCCCGCACGAAACGGCAGATCTCCTCCCCGGATGGACTGGCGGATGATCGAGGCCAGGGCGATGAGCACTTTGTCGCCGGTGGCGTGGCCGAACTTGTCATTGACCCGCTTGAAATGATCCAGGTCCAGGGCCAGCACCGAGAACGGCTGCCGCGTTTTGGGCAGGCGCTGCAATTCCTGCGCCAGGCCGCGGCGGTTCATCAGCTGCGTCATCGCATCGGTCATGGTCTCGGCGCTGAGTGCCTCGATTTTCTGTTCGTGCTGCGCCTGCGCAATCTTCACGGCCTCCTTGAGCAGCTGGGCTTCCGCGTAGCGGCAATCGATGCGATCCAGATCGCCGGCGTCGGTCGTGTTGCCCCGCATGCGGGCGGCCAATTGGGCCAGGGGCCTGGAAATCCACATCGCCGACGCCACCACCAACGCCAGGCCGAGCAGGGCAGTGGGAATCGAATAGAGCAAAGTGCGTTTGAGCAGCAGGCGCTGCGGCGCTTCCAGCACTTCGATCGGCGTCTGGACGACCACTCCCCATTTCCCCACGGTCATGGGGGCATAGCCGGCGAAGAAGCGCTCGCCCCGATAGTTGGTGATGTCCATGGCGCCGGTCTCCCCGCGGGCCAGCGCCTGGACGGCCTCGCCAGCGAGGTTGCGGGTGCCGATCCGGCTGGTGTCCTGATGAGCAAGCACCAGGCCGGTATCGTCCACGACATAAATGGAAGAGCCGTCGGAATGGAAGTGGTCGCTGAGAAGACGGTCGAACGCGCTCTTGCGCTGCAGGAGTATGACCGCGCCGACCAGGCCGGAAAACTTTCCATCGGCCTGGGCGATCGGCTCCGAGAACGCGACCACCAGCTGCCCGTTGGCCAAACGGTAGGCAAGTACATTGCCCGACTGCCGCGTGCTCGTGGCGTCCAGGCGGTTGAGCGTGTCCAACCGATCGGTGAGTTCCGGCGCGGCCGAGGCAAAGGCCATCAAGCCGTTATCCGCATCCACGATCAAGGCGGCGGTGATCCCATCCGATTGGCTGACCAGACGCTTCGCTTCGTTCTCCAGCGCTGCAGGCGAATGGAGCAACGCGGGCGCCAGCTTCGCGCTCACCTGCAACTGGCGCTGGATCGACAGCAGGTATTCATCGATCGAGGCGGCGAGCTTGACGGCGTAGGCACGGTTGGCCTCGTACTCGGTGTGCGTCAATTGCTCTTTCTGCACCATATGGCCGACGATCAGCGCATTCAGGAAGGTTGCGCCGCTGGTCAAGGCCGCCAAGGTCAGGATTAGCGCCAGCAAGGTCACACGCGATGATTTCAAGTTGTCCTCGTCGAACGGGCCTTGCACACTTGATGGGAGATCTCAATTTTTACCGCAGCAGGGTCTGACTCATCGATTGGGCGGCGGCAAAGAGTCGGGTATTCGCAGGTTTGTTGCCGTTCCGCCACACCGTACGACGGGGGAGGATTGCGGTTTCTATTCGAATCCGGGCAGGAAATGCCGCTATCATCTGCGCGGACGCCAGGGGGGCAGCAGGGCTGCCGCCAGCCTGAAAAAGGAAAGCACCATGGAATTGCGCCGCGCGCAGCTCGTGCCCGAGTTGCTCGTCTCCAACCTGGAAGCAAGCAAGAAATTCTGGATCGACCTCTGCGGATTTTCCGTCGCCTACAGCCGCGACGCGGAAGGATTCGTCTATCTGGATCTGGGCGGGGCCCAGGTCATGCTGGTCGAAGTGCGCGGCGACGGCTATTGGGTGGTCGCGCCGCTGGAGGCGCCGCGCGGGCGCGGCATGAATCTCGAAATCAAGGTGCCTGCGGTGGAGCCCGTGCTCGAGGCCTTGGCGGCCGCGCGCTGGCCGCTGTTCGAAGGAATTTCGGAACGGTGGTATCGCAGCGGCGGCACGGAATCGGGTGTGCGCGAGTTCCTGGTGCAGGATCCCGACGGTTATCTGCTGCGATTTTCCGCCTTGATCGGGGAGCGGCCGTATCGCGGTTAGCTGAAAACCCCTTTCCCACGATACCGTTCCGCTATCGCCACCCCGTTGTTTCTGTATTAGACAAAGCTCCCCGTTGTTCGCAGAATGCGCGCTGAGTTACCTCGCCGCCATTGCGCAGTGATGCGTCAGGCGGCCGCAATAGATTGCCGATGTAGCAAAGCACTCATGACTGCCAACAAAGCGGGGAGACGAAGATGGGCTTTAGCAACAAAGTGAAGGTGATTGCGCTGGCCGCGGGTTTGTCGATGGCGGGGGTATCGCAGGCGCAGTCGCCCAAGCCGGTGAACATAGGCGTGATGACCGACATGTCCGGGCTGTACTCGCAGATCGGAGGGCGCGGGTCGGTGGTGGCGGCGCAGATGGCGGTGGACGACTTCGGCGGCGAGATATTCGGGCGTCCCATCAAGGTGTTGTCGGCGGACCACCTGAACAAGCCCGATGTGGCCGCGGCGCGGGCGCGGGAGTGGGTGGACCGCGACGGCGTGGTCATGATGACGGATGTGCTGGGCTCGGCGACGGGGCTGGCGGTCCAGAATCTGCTGGCGGAGAAGGACTTCGTCATCATGAACACGGGCACGGCGACCTCCGCCATTACCAACAAGAACTGTTCGCCCTACAGCACGCACTGGTCGTACGATACGCAGGCGATCGCCGCGTCCAGCGCCACGGCGACGCTGGCCGAGCAGGGCGACAGCTGGTATTTCATCACGGCCGATTATGCGTTCGGCCACATGCTGCAGGCCGATTCCACGAAGGTGCTGCTCAAGGGCGGCGGCAAGGTCGTGGGCACGGTGAAGCACCCTTTGAACAGCGGCGATTTTTCTTCCTACATCCTGCAGGCCCAGGCCTCGGGCGCCAAGGTGATCGTGCTGGCCAATACGGGCGGGGACGCCACCAACGCGCTCAGGCAGGCCAAGGAGTTCGGCGTCATCGACGCCGGGCAGAAGGTGGTGCCCCTGCTGATTTTCGACTCGGACATCAAGGCCCTGGGGCTGGATGCCGTGCAGGGCGTGAAGTACACCACCGGCTTCTACTGGGATTTCGACGACCGCACGCGTGAATGGTCCAAGCGCTTCTTCGCCAAGCACAACGCGCAGGCCAGCATGGTGCAGGCGGCCACGTATTCGGCGACCTTGAATTATCTGAAGGCGGCCAAGGCGGTGGGCGGTTTCGATCGCGACAAGGTGATGGCGAAGCTGCGCGAGACGCCGGTCGACGATATGTTCGCGCGCAACGCGACCCTGCGAGACGACGGCCTGCTGGTGCATGACATGTACATGGCGCAGGTCAAGCGGCCGTCTGAGTCGAAGAGCGAATGGGATATCGCCAAGGTCATCAAGGTGATATCGGGCAAGGACGCCTTCGCGCCGATTTCGGAAAGCGAGTGTCCCTACCTCAAGAACAAGAGCTGAAAGCGCGCTGTCCGGATTTCGCAACGAGGAGAGAGGCAATGGAGAAGATAGGCTTTATCGGCCTTGGCCGCATGGGCAAGTCGATGGCGTTGAATCTGCGCAAGGCCGGGTTCGACCTGCTCGTGCTGGATATCAACCCCCAGGCCGCGCAGGAACTGGTCGCCGCCGGGGCCGTCCAGGCCCGGGACGTGGCGGAGCTGGCGCGTGCGTGCGGCATCGTCATCACGATGCTGCCTTCGTCCAAGGAAGTGGAGGCCGTGGTGCTGGGCGAGGACGGCGTGCTGGCGCACGCCAGGGCCGGCGCGCTGATCATGGACATGAGCACGATCGATCCGCTGGCGACCGACAGGCTGCATGCGCTGGCGACGGCGCAGGACCTGCACTGGGTCGATGCGCCGGTCGGCCGGCTGGCCGAGCATGCCGACCGCGGCGAGTCCCTGTTCATGGTGGGGGCCGGCGATGCGCAGTTTCAGCGCGTCAAGCCGCTGCTGGAAGCGATGGGCACCACGATTTATCGCTGCGGCCCGGTCGGTTCGGGCGGGCGGACCAAGCTGGTCAATAATTTCGTGGCCGTTTCGCTGTGCCAGATCAATGGCGAGGCGCTGGCCCTGTCGCAGCGTTTCGGGCTGGACATCACCAAGACGCTGCAAGTGCTGTACGGGACGTCGGCCACCAACGGCCAGCTCCGAATGAACTTTCCCAACAAGGTGCTGATCGGGCGGACCGAGCCGGGCTTTACGATAGACCTGGCCCACAAGGATATGTCCCTGGTGCTGGCCGCCGCGCATGCGTCCAGGGTTCCCATGCCGGTGGCGGCCGCGGTGCACGAGTCGTTCAGCCTGGCGCGGGCGGCGGAATTCGGCGGGCAGGATTTTTCGTGTATTGCCGATGCGCTGTGCCAGTTGGCCCATATCGACCGGGCGCGCGTTCCGGAAGGATGGAAGCCGGGCTGATCGGGTTTTCCCTTTTTCCGTCCTCCAGACAGAGCGAAGCCCCGGATCCGGAGATGGACAGACCGGGGCTTCTGGCCGATTCGCGCTTCCTCAGACCCTTGGCAGGGTTGCTCCCTTCGTACTCGCGTATCGGTTAGAGTCGAGCGTAGTTGCATTGCCGCCGCCTGTCAGTTGACCGATATCAAGAAATGGGCGGCTCAGCGGCCTATCGGTCCTAGAAGGAAAACGGCGCCCGAATCATGAGTTTCAACAGTACCCTGAAGGCCTGGGCCAGGCGGATCAAGCGGGATGGCGTGACGCTGTGGTTCGCGGGCAGGCATCCGGATACGCCCTGGTATGCGAAGGCGCTGGGGATTTTCGTGGTGGCCTATGCGCTCAGCCCCATCGACCTGATCCCGGATTTCATACCGGTGCTGGGCTATCTGGACGACGTGTTGCTGCTGCCGGCGCTGATCTGGCTGGCCATCCGCTTGCTGCCGCCGCCGGTGCTGGCGGACTGCCGGCGCCAGGCTGAGGAATGGATGCAGGCCCGCGGCGCCAAACCGGCCAGCAAGGCCGGTGCGGCGCTGGTCGTGGCGCTGTGGATCGGGCTGGCGGTGGCCGCGTGGCGCTGGCTCGGCGCCTAGGCCTTGGGCACAGGCCATGCTGAAACTGCAATATCTCCTTTCAGGAGCGGCCGATATGTCTACCCCCGATCCGCAGGTTCCTTCAAGCGAATCCCGCAAGCGCGCCCGGACCCGCAAGGCGCGCGGCCCCTGGGCCATGCTGGCGTTCTGGCTGGCCGCCGTGGCGGTGCTGTTCTTCGTCGGCGTGCTGGTGCAGTGGCTGCAGTAAGCCGCCGGCGGTACGGCGGTTGCTGACAGGCAATCTCATGTCGCCGGCCGCCGTTCCGGGCGGCCGGGCTTACCGGAGATTGCCATGACACGCCTTTCAGAAATCATGACCGCCGAACCGGCCTATCTCACCGAAGGAGAGACCGTGAGGCGCGCCGCCGAACTCATGGCCGACCTGGACGTGGGCGAGCTGCCCATCTGCGACGGCCGGCGCCTGGTCGGGGTCATTACCGACCGGGACATCACCGTGCGCTGCACGGCGCGCGGGGTCGCCCCGGATACCGCCAGTGTGAACGACGCAATGTCGGAACGGCCGATATGGTGCTATGACGACGACACCGTCGAGACGGCCAAGGGGCTGATGGAGAGCGAACAGGTCAGGCGCGTGCTGGTGCTCGACCGCAACAAGCAGCTGGTCGGCGTGGTCTCGCTGGGGGACATAGCGGCCAAGGCCGGGGCGGCGGGCAATACGCTGGCCGAGGTGTCGCAGCCGTCGCAGCCGGCGCGCTGAAGCGGGCGGGGCGGCACGTAGGAGCCGCCCCGGGGCCGCTGCCGCGGCTTACTTCGAGCCGCCGGTGTTGGGGTAGCCCGGAGGCGGCGTGGCGCCGCTGCCCGGCGTGGCGGGCACGTTCTCGTTGGGCTCCCGGCGGCGCTCCGATTTGCCATTTTTCATGTGCTTGTCGGACTTCATCTGGTCATGCCTGTCCAGGTTGGGCGGGTTGGTCGGCGTGGTCGAGCCGGCGTTGGGCGCGGGCGCCTTCTGTCCCGGCGGCACCGGCTGGTTGGGCGGCACGGCGGTGCTGTCGTTCGGCGTGTTGGACGGCGAGGTGGGCGTGGCGGACTGGGCCAGGGCCACGCTCGAGGCCAGTCCGACGGCCAGGGCCAGTGCATGGGTGAGAACTCGGATCTTCATGTGTACGCTCCTTGCGTGGGAATGGTCGGCGAAGTTCCGCAAGCGCCATGCCTGGCCGCGCCAGCGGCGCAGCGTTTTTTGATGCGCGCCATGCGCGGCACGGCGGTTGCTGGTGCGCTGCCCATCTTCGATCCGTCGCGCAATCCCATGGAAACGCCTGCCGTCCATCCCGCCGTTGGCGAGCCGCGCTGCCTGCCCGGCGCCTTCGTCGTGGTTTCGCCGCACCTGGACGATGCGGTCTTCAGCTGCGCCGGCCTGCTGCGCGCGCACCCGGGCAGCGTCGTGATCACCGCTTACACAGGCTTGCCGCAAGCCGCGGACATGTCCACCGACTGGGACCGCCGTTGCGGATTCCCGACCGCGGCCGATGCGATGGCGGCGCGCCTGGCCGAGGACCGCTTGGCGTTGGCGCAGGTCGGCTGCATGGGGTTGGGCCTGGGTTTCGTGGATTCCCAGTATGGCGAGCAGCCGCCGGACGGCCAGGCGCAGTTGGCCGACAGCCTGGTGCGCGTGTTGGCGGGGCTGGGCGCGGATCGGGTGGCGCTGCCGCTGGGCCTGTTCCATGACGATCACGTCCGGGTCAGCGACGCGGGGCTGGACGCCTCGCGGGCCTGTCCGGGCCTGTCCTGTTTTTTTTACGAGGATGTGCCTTACCGTAAGCGGCCGGGCGCGGTGCAGGCGCGGCTGGCGCAGCTGCGCGCCCGCGGCGTGGTGGCGACGCCCGCGCCGCTGAAGACCGATCTGGCCGGCAAGGCCGACGCGGTGTCGGCCTATGCGTCGCAACTGCGCGGCCTGGGCGGCCTGCCCGACGCCGGCGCACAGGCCGAGAGCTACTGGCGGGTAGCCGGCGGCGAGGAGCCGCGGGCGTGAGCGACCCGGCCGTATCGCCCCGCGTATCCGTCGTGGTGCTGACCCATAACCGCTGCGAGGAGCTGTGCCGCAGCCTGCGCCGGCTGCCCGGCCATCATCCGCTGTTCGTGGTCGACAACGGCAGCACCGACGGGACCGCGGCGCGCGTGGCGCAGGCGTTTCCCCATGCGGTGCTGATCCAGGCCGGCGCCAATCTGGGCGCGGCCGGGCGCAACCTGGGCGTGGCGCGGGTCGCGACCCCTTATGTGGCGTTCTGCGACGACGATACCTGGTGGGCCGCCGGCGCGCTGGAACTGGCCGCGGACCTGCTGGACGCGCATCCCGAGGTGGCGGTGCTCAATGCCGGCATCGCGGTGGGGCCGGAAGAAAGAACCGACCCGGCCTGCGCGGCGATGGCCGACAGCCCGCCGCCGGCCATCGCCGGGGTCGGGCCGGAGCTGACGGGCTTCATGGCGGGCGCCTGCGTCATGCGGACCGCCGCCTTTGTGCAGGCGGGCGGCTATTGGGAGGCGCTGTTCATCGGCGGCGAGGAAGAGCTGCTGGCCATGGACATCATGGCGCGGGGCGGTCGGATCGCCTACGCGCCGCAGCTGCGCGTGCATCATTGGCCTTCGGCGGCGCGGGACCGGCCATTGCGCCGCCGGATGCTGGCGCGCAACGCGCTGTGGACGGCATGGCTGCGCCTGCCCGCGAGGCTGGCGCTGGCGCGCAGCGTGGCGGCCCTGCGCGCGCTGCCGGGCTGGGCCGCCAGGGCGCGGGCCTGCCGCGACGCGCTGGCGGGCTGGCGGCTGATCCGCGCCCGTCGCCGGCCGCTGGACGCGGCCGTCTGCGAGCGGCTCGAACAGGTCTGGCGGGGACGGTTTCCCCGGGAACGCGACTTGCGCGCGGCTCGCGCCACGCGGCGCTAGCGCCTGCCAAACGGAGGATGCCCATGAACCCCATACCCCTGGCCGCCTACTGGGAGCGCGACGCGGCCGCCCAGGCCGTGCGCCTGGCGCTGCCCATGCTGGAGGCCGCGCGCGCCGACCCGCGGGTCGGCGAGAGCGGTTTTTTCCATGTGGTGATCATGAATCCGCTGGCGCGCCCCGGCGCCTGCGATTTCGCCGACGCCATCCTGTACCAGGAAAGCATCGGCGATCCTGAACAATGGGACGCCGACTACGGCGCCTATGCGCGCGGCAAGGCGCGCCTGAGCTGGCGCACCGGCCTGTCCAGCCATGAGGTCCTGGCGCTGCGGCCGCACCTGCTGCACGCCAAGGACACGCGGGTCTGGGGCAGCGTGGCGATGGACGGCATCGTGGTCGCGGTCAGCGGCGCCAATCCGTGGTTCGACGAGGCGTTCGCGGCGGCGGTCGCGCACTTGTTCAAGGCGGTGGTCCAGGGGCGCCAGGAGCAGGGCTGATCCTGCCCGCGGAATGGCGTTTGCTGGCCCGGCGCGGATCGCCCTGGAGGCCGCGCCATGAACCCACCCGAGAACAACGACCCAGACTTCGCCCGCAAAGAGGTCACGCGCAGTATTGCGCGCGCGCTGTGGAAGTACCGCCGCCGCACGGCCGCGGCGGTGGGGCTGCTGGTGGCGGCCAAGCTGCTGATGGTGCTGGTGCCAGTGGTGCTCAAGCTGATCGTGGATACGCTCGGCGCGCCCGGCGCGCTGACGCTGCCCGTGTTCCTGCTGCTGGGCTACGCGCTGATCCGCTTCGGCGGCAGCGTGTTCACGGAGCTGCGCGACGTGGTCTTCGTGCGGGTGGCGCAGCGCACCGTGGCCGATTTCACCGTGCGCGTGTTCGAGCAGCTGCAGCGGCTGGGGGCGCGCTTTCACGGGGCGCGCCAGACCGGCGGCCTGGCGCGCGACGTGGAGCGCGGCACCGCGGGCGTGGGTTTCCTGCTGGGCACGGGGCTGTTCACGCTGCTGCCCACGCTGATCGAGATCGTGTCGGTGGTGCTGATCCTGGTGATGGGATACAGCGTCTGGTTCGCGCTCATCGTCACGGTCACGTTCGTGGCGTATTTCAGCTACACCACGGTGCTGGTGCGCAAGCGCGTCGTCTACCAGCGGCGGCTCAACGAGCTGGACTCGCGCGCCAGCGGCAGGATGGTGGACAGCCTGCTCAATTACGAGGCGGTCAAGGTCAACGCCAACGAAGCGCTGGAGTCCGAGCGCCTGTCGAAGGTGCTGCGCGAATGGACCGACGTCGGCATCCGCAACCAGCGTTCCCTGTCGCGCCTGCACGTCGGCCAGAGCGGGATCATCGCCTGCGGCGTGGCGGCGGTGATGCTGCTGGCGGGCCAGCAGGTCGTCAGCACGCAGATGAGCGTGGGCGACCTGGTGCTGGTGAACGCCTACATCATCCAGATCTGCCTGCCGCTGAACACGCTGGGGCTGATTTTCCGCCAGGCCAAGGAGGCCTTCGTCAACGCCGAGCGCGTATGCGACCTGCTGCGCTATCCGCCCGAGACCGGCGACGATGCGCGCCTGCCGGCGCTGGAGCCGGGCGCGGGCGAGATCCGCTTCGAGAACGTGGGCTTCGGCTACCAGCCCGGACGCCAGATCCTGTGGGACATCGACCTGGCGGTACCGGCGGGCACCACGCTGGCGGTGGTGGGCGGCAGCGGTTCGGGCAAGTCGACGCTGGCGCGCCTGCTGCTGCGCTTCTATGACGCCGACAGCGGCCGCATCCTGATCAACGGCCAGGACCTGCGCACCGTGAACGTGCGCAGCCTGCGGCGGGCGCTGGGCATCGTGCCGCAGGACACGCTGCTGTTCAACGAGACCATCGCCTACAACATCGCCTACAGCCGGCCCGAGGCCACGCGCGACCAGATCGTGCAGGCCGCGCGCGGGGCGCGGGTGCACGATTTCATCGAAAGCCTGCCCGACGGCTACGAGACGCCGGTGGGCGAGCGCGGCGTGAAGCTGTCGGGCGGCGAGCGCCAGCGCATCGCCATCGCGCGGGCGATCCTGAAGAACCCTTCCATCCTGGTGTTCGACGAGGCCACGTCGGCGCTGGACACGCGCACCGAACGCGCCATCCAGGCCGAACTGGAACGGCTGTCGCGGGGGCGCACCACGCTCATCATCGCGCACCGTCTGTCCACCATCGTGCATGCGCACAACATCGTGGTGCTGGACCGCGGCCGCATCGTCGAGCAGGGCCGCCACGACGATCTGCTGGCGCGGCAGGGCATGTATGCGCAGATGTGGGCGCTGCAGCGCCAGCAGTCCGCGCTGGATGAAGCGCGCGACCGCGAGACGCGCCAGCCGGTCAACCTGATGGCCGTGGTGGCCGGGGTGCTGGACGCGCTGCGCGACGCCGCGCAGCAGAAGGGCGTCAACCTGTACACGCTGATCGGCAGCGAGGCCGCGCGCATCACGGGCGATCCCAGCTCCTTGCAGCAAGTGGTGTGGGACCTGTGCCTGCACGCCATCGCGGTCACGCCGCCGGGCGGGCGGATAGAAATCCGCCTGCACCGCGAAGGACCGATGACGCGGCTGGCCGTGACCGACGGCCGCACCGCGCGCGCGGACGAAGAACCGCCCGCCGAAACTGACGTTGCGCTGAACGTTCCCGATTCCATCCGCGCCGCGGCCGCGCTGGACCCCGCACAGCTGGCCGCGCGCGTGCAGCGCCAGGGCGGGGTCTTCCATAGCGTGTCCGCCGCCACCGGCGGGTTGACGTATTCCGTGGACTTTCCGGTGCGCGCCGTGGAGCCCGCGGAGATCCGCCCCGACATGCATCTGCCGACCTTGCAGGACGCCTACGTCATGGTGGTGGACGACCAGCCCGAAGCGCGCGAGATGCTGGCCGAAATACTGCGCGACAACGGCGCGCGGGTGGCCGAGCACAAGGATGGCGAGCAGGCGCTGGCGGCCTTCGAGGCCTTGCCGGTGGAGCAGTGGCCGCAGGTGCTGATCTGCGACCTGACGCTGGGCGACATCGACGGCTACGAAGTCGTGGGCCGCATCCGCGCGATGGAGGCCGAACGCGGCGCGGCGCTGGCCCACCGGCTGCCGGCCATCGCGCTGTCCGGCCACGTCAGCCAGGAAGCGCGGCTGCGCAGCCTGCTGGCGGGATTCCAGGTGCATCTGTCCAAGCCGGTGGACCCCAATGAATTGCTGGCCACGGTCGGATCGCTGCTGCCCGCGAGGCGGTCGGGCACTTCTTACACGCGCGGGTAAGAAGTGCCGGGTACATCGCGCGGCCGTCCATCGCGCCCGCACAGAACCGTTTCGGCACATCACTTGCTTCTCTCCGATGCGTAAGCCTGCCAGCCGCCCGGCGGCTCGCGATTTCGCAACAGGGAGAAGACGATGAAGCAAGATCCAAGGCAAGCGCCGTGGCACGACGCCGACGACTACGACAGGGACCCCGGCCGGGAAGCGTCCCGCGGCGGCCCCTATCGGCCGGCTTCGCAGCGCGGATGGCGGCCAAGCGAGCCGGACCCTGACCGCGACCGCGACCGGTCCGGTCCCGCCGGACGCCGCGAGCCGTGGCGCGATCCGGCACCGTCCTACGGCTACCAGGGCGAAGGCACGCGCAGCCCCGGCGCCCGCATGACCCGCGGCGGCCTGCGCAGCCGCAGCGCCGATCCGGGGCAGAGCAGCTACGGCGGCTTCAGCCGCGAAGATCCCTCGTTCCAGCGCCAGCAGGTCTACGGTGCGCGCGAGCCGTCCTATAGCGGGCCGACTTCCTACGGCGACGAGGAAGGCGGTTATTACGGGGACCGTCCCGTATGGGAAGACGAGCCCGATCTGTCGTTCGAGACCGCCGAGCGCGGCGGCTATGACCGCGGCCTGCAGGCCTGGCGCGACCGCGGTTCGCGGCGTATCGACCCCAAGGGCTATGTGCGCACCGACGAACGCGTGCGCGAAATCGTGTGCGAGTACCTGGCCCACAGCGGCCTGGACGTCAGCGACGTTTCGGTCAGCGTGTCCGAAGGCTGCGTGACGCTGGAAGGCACCGCGCCCGACCGCCGCACCAAGCATCGCATCGAAGACAGCGTGGACGCCTGCCCCGGCGTGCGCGACGTCGACAACCGCATCCGGATCGCCAGCCCAGGAGCCGCATCATGAAGAAAATCGCCCTCATCAGCGAACACGCATCGCCGCTGGCGGTCGCCGGCAGCGTGGACAGCGGCGGCCAGAACGTCTATGTGGCGCACGTGGCCCGCGAACTGGCGCGCGCCGGCGTGCAGGTCGACGTGTTCACCCGCAAGGACAATCCGGCGCTGGAGCCCGAACATGCCTGGCTGCGCAATGTGCGCGTGATCCATGTGCCGGCCGGGCCCGACACCTATCTGCCCAAGGAGCAACTGCTGCCGCACATGGACGCGTTCTCCGACTATCTGATGCACTACTTCGGCGCCCAGGCCCGCAGCTACGACGCCATCCACGCCAATTTCTTCATGTCGGCGATGGCCGCGCTGCCGGTTTCGCAGCGCTACGGCATCCCGCTGGCGGTGACCTTCCATGCGCTGGGCAAGGTGCGCCGCCAGCACCAGCAGGAGGCGGACCTGTTTCCCGACAGCCGCTTCGACATCGAGGAAGAGATCATCCGCCGCGCCGACCGCATCATCGCGGAGTGCCCGCAGGACCGCCGCGACCTGATGGAACTCTACGGCGCCGACCCGCGCCGCATCGCCATCGTGCCCTGCGGCTACGACGCCGCCGAGATGATGCCGCAGACCCGCGCCAGCGCGCGCGCGGCGCTGGGCTGGGACGACGGCGCGTTTACGCTGCTGCAGCTGGGCCGCATGGTGCCGCGCAAGGGCGTGGACAACGTAATCCGCGCGCTCGGCCGGCTGCGCCGTCGCCACGGCGTGGACGCGCGGCTGTGCGTGGTGGGCGGCAATACCGACGACGCCGACGAAACCGCGACGCCGGAAATCGGCCGGCTGCGCCGCATCGCCGAAGAGGAACAGGTGGCGCCGTGGGTGGAATTCACCGGCCGCCGCCATCGCGAAGACCTGGCCACTTACTACAGCGCCAGCGACGTGTTCGTGACCACGCCGTGGTACGAGCCTTTCGGCATCACGCCGGTCGAGGCGATGGCCTGCGGCCGTCCGGTGGTGGGCTCGGACACGGGCGGCATCCGCAGCACGGTGGTGCATGGCAAGACCGGCTTTCTGGTGCCGCCGCGCGACCCCGACAGCCTGGCCCGCCGGCTGGCCGAGCTGGCCATGGACTCGACGCTGAGGGCGCGCATGGGCGAGGCCGGCAGGCTGCGCGCGCGCCGTCTGTATACCTGGAAGCGCGTGGGCGAGGATCTGCTCGCCATCTACCGGCAGATGGAGCCGGGCGCGACGCAGGCGCTGCGCCACGCCGCGCGCATCGCCGCCTGAAGGAGGCCGACATGCATGAATACGAAACCCTGGACGGACGCGTGGTGCTGGTGACCGGCGGCGGCAGCGGACTGGGCGCGGCCCTGTGCGAGATGCTGGCGCGCGAAGGCGCGCGCGTGGCGGTGGCCGACATCGACGAGCAGCGCGCGCACGCGCTGGCTTCCCGGCTCAAGCAGGACGGCGCCGACGCGATGGCCTGCATCATGGACGTGGGCGTGGTGGCCGACGTGCGCGACGGCCTGGACGCCGTGGTGCGCCAGTTCGGCAAGCTCGACGCCATCGTCAACAGCGCCGGCGTGGACGTGACGGCGCCCATCGATCAGCTCGACGCGGACGTCTGGGAGCGCGTGCTGCGCACCAACCTGACCGGCCCGTTCCTGATGGCCAAGCTGGGCAAGGACCGGCTGACGCCGGGCGGCCATATCGTGAATATCGCGTCCACGGCGGCGCGCCGCGCCTGGCCCAACGCCAGCGCCTATCACGCCAGCAAGTGGGGCTTGATGGGCCTGTCGCATGCGCTGCACGCCGAATTGCGCGGCGCCGGGCTGAAGGTCAGCGCGGTGATCGCCGGCGGCATGCGCACGCCGTTCCTGCTAGACCGCTTTCCGGACATCGACACCGGCACCTTGCAGGACCCGGCCAACGTGGCGCGCGCCGTGCGCTTCGTGCTCACGCAGCCGGGCGAGACCGTGGTGCCGGAGGTGATGGTGCTGCCTATGAAGGAAACGTCATGGCCCTGAGGCCCGCCGTATTCCTGGACAAGGACGGCACGGTGCTGGCCGACGAGCCCTACAACGTCGATCCCGGCCGCATGGCGTACGCGCCGCAGGCGTTCGCGGGCCTGGCGCGCCTGGGCGCGGCCGGCGCCGTGCTGGTCGTGGTGAGCAACCAGCCGGGCGTGGCCAAGGGCCTGTTTCCGGCCTCGGCGCTGGAGCCGGTGCACACCCGGCTGGCCGCCATGTTCCGCGCGGCCGGCGCGCACCTGGACGGGTTCTATTGGTGTCCGCACCATCCCGACGGCGTGGTCGAGGGCTATGCCGGGGCCTGCGATTGCCGCAAGCCGCGGCCCGGGCTGCTGCTGCGCGCCGCGCGCGAACTCGGCCTGGACCTGCGGGCGTCCTGGCTGATCGGCGACATACTCGACGACGTCGAAGCCGGCAATCTGGCCGGCTGCCGCAGCATCCTGCTGGACGTGGGGCACGAGACCGAATGGCGCGCCGGCCCGCAGCGTGTGCCGTTCGGCCGCGCGCCCGACCTGGATGCCGCCGCCCGCATCGTGCTGGCCGCCGCGGCCGGGGAGGCCTGAGATGGCCTGGGACTGGCGCGAATGTCCGCACGTGCTGTGCGTGCGGCTGGACAATATGGGCGACGTGCTGATGTGCAGCCCCGCGCTGCGCGCGCTCAAGCAAAGCGGCGCGCGCCGCCTGTCGCTGCTGACTTCCACGGCGGGGGCGCGGCTGCAGCCGCACCTGCCCGACGTGGACACCGTGCTGGCCTACGACGCGGCCTGGATCAAGAACGACACGCAGGGACGCGAGCAGGACGAGCGCATGATCGCGCGGCTGCGCGCGCTGCGTCCGGACGCGGCGGTGATCTTCTCCGCCTACAGCCAGAGCGCGCTGCCGGCCGCGCTGCTGTGCCATCTGGCCGGCGTGCCGCGCGTGCTGGCCCACAGCCGCGAGAATCCCTACCGCCTGATCACGGAATGGGTGCGCGAGACCGAGCCGCAGGCCGGCATCCGCCACGAAGTTCGGCGCCAGCTCGACCTGGTCGCCAGCATAGGCGCGCGCTGCGCGGACCAGCGCATGTCGTTCCAGGTCCGCGCCGAGGATCGCGAATCGCTGCGGCACAAGCTCGACCACGAAGGCGTGACCGAGACCGGCGGCTGGATCTGCGCGCATGCCGGGGCCAGCGCCGCATCGCGGCGCTACCCCGCGCAGCTGATGATGCAGGCGCTGGTCGGCCTGCGCGCCGAAGGCCGCCGCGTGCTGCTGCTGGGCGGGCACGAGGACCCGGCGCTGGAGGATGCGCTGGCGCACGCGCGCCGCCTGCTGCCCGGCCTGATCGACCTGTCCGGCCGCCTCACGCTGGGCGAACTGGGCGCGGCGCTGGAGGCGGCCGCCGTGCTGATCTGCAACAACAGCGGTCCGGCGCACGTCGCGGCCGCGCTGGGCGTGCCGGTGGTGGACCTGTACGCCCTGACCAATCCGCAGCACACGCCCTGGCAGACCCCCGCCCGGGTGCTCAACCGTGACGTGCCTTGCAAGTACTGCTATCGCAGCGTCTGCCCCGAAGGCCACCAGGCCTGCCTGGCGGGCGTCGAGCCGTCCAGCGTCGCCGAGGCGGCGCGCGAACTGATGGCCGCAACCGGCAGGGCGCGCGCCGCCCAGGAGGAATTCCCATGTTCACTTTAGGCATCAACGCGGCCTACCACGATTGCGCCGCGGCGCTGGTCGCCGACGGCGTCGTGCTGGCGGCGGCCGAGGAAGAGCGCTTCACCCGGGTCAAGCACGGCAAGCGCCCGGTTCCCTTCACCACCTGGCAGCTGCCGTACTACGCCATCGACTACTGCCTGTCGGCGGCCCACATCAACCTGCGCGACGTGGATCACATCGTGTATTCCTACGATCCGGCGCTGCTGGCCGAAGGCCTGCCGCCCGGCGCGGACATCAGCCTGCCGCTGGAGCCGTCGCGCGCCGGCGCGGGCGAGGAAGGCAGATCGCCCTGGGACCCGCTATTCCTGTCGTACCTGGTGAACGCGCCGCGCCAGCTGCTCGACGGCGCGCCCCATCACCTGAAATCGCCTCGCTTCGACGGCCTGACGCTGCAGCACATCATGGACCGCTGGGTCTATCTGGACCATCACCTGTCGCATGAGGCCAGCGCCTTCCTGGCCGCGCCCTGCGCCGAGTCCGCGGTGCTGACCATGGATGGCCGCGGCGAGCGCACGACCACCAGCTACGGCAATTTCAGCAACGGCGAGTACGCGCGGCTCAAGCAGATCGACCTGCCGCATTCGCTCGGCCTGCTGTACGAAGAGGTCACCAGCTATCTCGGCTTTCTGCACTCCAGCGACGAGTACAAGGTGATGGCGCTGGCCTCTTTCGGCAAGCCGACGCTGCGCAAGGAGTTCCGCGAGATCCTGCAGCTGGAGGAAGAGGGCGGCTACTCGCTGCATCCGGCGCGCCTGGCCGAGCGCTTCGGCCCGCCGCGGCGGCGCGGCGCGCCCTTCGAAGAGCGCCACAAGAACATCGCCAGTTCGCTGCAGTACGTGCTGGAGGAAACCGCGCTGCACATGGTCCAGTGGCTGCACGAAAAGACCGGCGCGGCCAACCTGAGCATGGCGGGCGGGGTGGCGCTGAACTGCGTCATGAACGCGCGCATCGCGCGCGACGGCCCGTTCGACAGCGTCTGGGTGCAGCCGGCCGCGGGAGACGCCGGCACCGCGCTGGGCGCGGCCCTGTACGTGGACTACCACCGGCGCGGCGGCAAGCGTGAATGGACGATGGAGCACGCGTACCTGGGGCCGTCCTATCCGGACGAGGAGATCGAGCGCTTCCTGTATGCGTCGCGCCTGGATTTCCGGCGGCTGGACGACGTGGCCGGCGAGGCCGCGGCCCTGCTCGCGCAGGAGAAGATCCTGGGGTGGTTCCAGGGGCGCATGGAATTCGGGCCGCGCGCGCTGGGCGCGCGCTCCATCCTGGCCTCGCCGCTGGACGGCGCCATGCAGGCGCGGCTCAACGGGCTGAAGGACCGCGAGGACTTCCGCCCGGTCGCCCCGGTGGTGATGGAAGAGCGCGCGGCCGAGTGGTTCGACGGCCGCGGCGGCTCGATCTGCGCGCCGTTCATGCTGTTCGTCTATGACGTGCTGGCGCACCGGGCGCAGCAGATTCCGGCGGTGCGGCACATAGACGGCACGGCGCGGGTGCAGACGGTGCGGCGCGACCAGAACCCGCGCTACTACGACCTGCTGGCCGCGTTCGAGCGGCTGACCGGCGTGCCGGTGCTGGTCAACACCTCGTTCAACACCCGCGGCGAGCCCGTGGTCTGCACGCCGCGCGACGCCGTCGAATGCTTCTGGACCTCGCCGCTGGACGCGCTGGTCATCGGCCCCTACCTGATCGAGAAACCCCGATGAGCCGCGTCCCCGCCCAGCCCCAGGTATCGGTCGTCGTGCCCACGTACAAGCGGCCGGACCTGCTGGCGCGCTGCCTGGAGGCCCTGGCGCGCCAATGCTACGCCCTCGACGACTACGAAGTGCTGGTGTGCGACGACGCGGCCAGCAGCGCCACCGAGCGCCAGGTCGGCGAACTGCGCCAGGCCTGGGGCAACCGGCCGGCGCTGCGCTACCTGCCCGTGACCGGCACGCGCGGCCCGGCCGGCGCGCGCAACCTGGGCTGGCGCAGCGCCAAGGCGGAGATCATCGCGTTCACCGACGACGACACCATCCCCGAGCCGGAATGGCTGGGCAACGGCGTGCGCGCGCTGGCGCCGCAGCTGGCGGCCGTGGCCGGCGCCACCGAGATGCCCATCCCCGACCCGCCCAGCGACTACGAACGCGACGCGGCCGGCCTGACCCGTTCCGAATTCATCACCGCCAATTGCTTCGTGCGGCGTTCGGCGCTGCTGGCCGTGGGCGGCTTCGATCCGCGCTACGCCATGGCCTGGCGCGAAGACTCCGACCTGCATTTCGCCTTGCTGGACCACGGCCTGAAGGTGCGGCGCGAGCCGCGCGCGCGGGTGCTGCATCCGCTGCGCGGCCAGCGTTTCGCGGCCGGGCTGGGCATGCAGAAGAAGGCCATGTACGACATGCTGCTGCGCCGCAAGTATCCGTCGCTGTACCGGCGCCGCATCCGTTCCACGGCCTGGCGCTATTACCTGGTGGTGGCGGCGGCCTTTGTTTCGGCCGTGGCGCTGGCCGCGCTGGGCCATGCGCAGGCCGCGCTGGCGGCGGCGGTGCTGTGGGCCGGGCTGAGCGTGAATTTCTTTGTCCGCCGCCTGCGCGGCACGCGCCGCGGCGTGCGCGAGGTGATCGACCTGGCCGTGACGTCGGCCTGCATTCCGCTCTTGTCGATCTGGTGGCGCTGCGTGGGCTGGGTGCGCTACGCGGGCGTGCGCAGCGCCGGGAGGCGCGCATGACGCCGCTGCTCGATCCCGCCTCTCCGCCGGCCAGCATCGCGGTGTTCCGCGCGCTGCAGCTGGGCGACATGCTGTGCGCGGTGCCCGCCCTGCGCGCGCTGCGGCGCGCATTTCCGCAGGCGCACGTCGCGCTGGTGGGGCTGCCCGGCGCGCGCGACTTCTGCGCGCGCTTCCACGCCTATGTGGACGAACTGATCGAGTTCCCCGGCATCCCGGCGTTTCCCGAGCAGCCGGCGCGGCCGCAGGCGCTGCCGGCGTTCTTTCGCCGCATGAGCCGCAGCGGCTACGACGTGGCCCTGCAGATGCATGGCAGCGGCGCGCGCTCCAATCCGCTGGTCGAACGCCTGGGCGCGCGCCGCTGGGGCGGCTTCGTGGCCGAGGCCGCCGCCGAGATCCCCGGCCAGCGTCTGGCCTGGCCCGACGGCCTGCCCGAGCCGCGGCGCTATCTGGCGCTGCTGCGCCATCTGGGCCTGCCGGCCGAGGACGACGGCCTGGAGTTTCCCATCGGCGAAGCCGACCGGAACGAGGCGCGGCGCCTGCTGCGCGAGCACGCGCTGGACCCGGCCAGGCTGGTGCTGATGCACGTGGGCGCGCGCCTGCCGTCGCGGCGCTGGCCGCTGGAGCGCTATGCGCAGGTCGCGCAGGCGCTGGCCGGGCAGGGCTGGCAGGTCGCGCTGACCGGAACCGAGGCCGAACGCGGCATGACCGCCGAACTGCGGCGGCGGGCGGGCGTGCCGCTGGCCGATCTTTGCGGCGCGACCGCGCTGGGCGGCCTGGCCGCGCTGGTGGCCGGCTGCCGCCTGCTGGTGTGCAACGACACCGGCATCTCGCACGTGGCCGCCGCGGTCGGCGCGCGCAGCGTGGTGATCGCCTGCGGCAGCGACGCGGCGCGCTGGGCGCCGCTGGACCGGCGCCGCCACGCGGTGCTGGCGGCCGACGCGCCTTGCCGGCCGTGCGCCTACGAAACCTGTCCGATCGGCCATCCCTGCGCCCTGGCCGTGAGCGTGCCGCAGGTGCTGGCCTGCGCGCGGGCGCAACTGGGGAGGGTTGAACCATGATGCCGACAACAACGCCGCGCGCCGCGCGCCGCCTGCGCATCCTGACCTGGCACGTGCATGGCAATTACCTGTATGCGCTGGGCCACGTGCCGCACGATTTCATCGTGCCGGGGCTACCCGGCGGCCCGCCGGGCTATGGCGAACTGGGCCGGCGCATCCCGTGGACCGGCAACGTGGTCCAGGTGCCCGCGCAGGACCTGCGCTCGCTGCGCTTCGACTGCGTGCTGTACCAGTCGCGCCAGAACCTGGACGACGCCCGGCTGCTGCTGGACGACGAGCAGCGCGCCTTGCCCTGCGCGTATCTGGAGCACAATCCGCCGGCCCCGCATCCCACCGACAGCGTGCATCCGTTTCGCCATGCGCGCGGCCTGACCGTGCACGTCACCCCGTACAACGCGGCGATGTGGGACTGCGGCGACATGCCGGTGCGCGTGGTCGAGCACGGCGTGCCGCCGCCCGCGGCGCACTACGACGGTTCGCTGGCGCGCGGCGTCGTCGCCATCAACCATCTGGCGCGGCGCGGCAGGCGCATCGGGCTGGACCTGTTCGAGGACATGCGCGCGCGCACGCCGCTGGACCTGATCGGCATGGGGGCGGAGGAACTGGGCGGCCTGGGCGAGGTGCCGAATATGGAAGTCGGCGCCTTCATGGCGCGCTACCGGTATTTCTTCAGCCCGATCCGCTACGCCAGCCTGGGGCTGTCGCTGGTGGAAGCCATGCTTTGCGGCGTGCCGGTGGTGGGCTTCGCCGCGACGGAACTGCCCACCGTCATCAGAAGCGGGGAGAACGGCTACGTGGACACCCGTCCCGAGCGGCTGGCGCAGGCGGCGCGCGCGCTGCTGGAGCAGCCCGAGCTGGCGCGGCAGTGGGGCGCCCGGGGCCGCGAGACCGCGCTGGCGCGATTCGGCATGGAACGATTCGTGTCCGACTGGGTGAACGTCTTCGATACGATCCTGGAGGCTGCATGATGGACGATACTGTACGGACCGGCCGCGCGCTGGTCGCCGGCGGAGCCGGCTTTCTGGGCTCGAACCTTTGCGCCCGCCTGCTTGCCGACGGCTGGGAAGTGGTGTGCGTGGACAATTTCCAGACGGGGCGGGCGCGCAACCTGGCCGGCTTCGCCGACCAGCCGCGCTTTTCGTGCCTGCGGCATGACGTGGTCGAACCGCTGGCCGGCATCGAAGTCGACCGGATCTACAACCTCGCATGCCCGGCCTCGCCGGTCCACTACCAGGCCGATCCGCTGAAAACGCTGCGTACCTGCGTGCTGGGCTCCATGCAGCTGCTGGAGCTGGCGCGGCGCTGCGGCGCCCGCGTGCTGCAGGCCTCGACCAGCGAGGTCTATGGCGACCCGCTGGAGCATCCGCAGCGCGAGGGCTACTGGGGCCACGTCAACCCGATCGGGCCGCGTTCCTGCTACGACGAGGGCAAGCGCTGCGCCGAGACCATTTTCATGGAGTACGCGCGCCACGAAGGCGTGGTCGTGAAGATCGCGCGCATCTTCAACACCTACGGTCCACGCATGGCGCCCGACGACGGCCGCGTGGTGTCCAACTTCATCATGCAGGCGCTGGCCGGCCAGCCGCTGACCATCTATGGCGACGGCACGCAGACGCGCTCCTTCTGCTATGTGGACGACCTGATCGACGGCCTGGTGCGGCTGATGGAAAGTCCGGCCGAGATGGCGCGGCCGGTCAACCTGGGCAATCCGGCCGAACTGACCATGCTGCAGATGGCGGACATGGTGCGCGTGCTGACCGGCGCGCAGGTGCCGCTGGTGCACCGCAACCTGCCGGTGGACGATCCGACCCAGCGCTGCCCGGACATTTCGCTGGCGCGGCGCTGCCTGGGCTGGTGGCCGCGCGTCGACCCGGCCGAGGGCATCGCGCGCACGGTGGCGTACTTCAGCGCGGAACGGGAGCTGACGGCGCGCGCGCGCCGCCGGCCGCCGGACACGGCGGCGTGGCGGCAGCTGTACGCGCCTGGTTCCCTGGCGCGCCGCTAGGGGCAGGCGCATGGCCGCTTCCAGACCGCCGCCCGAACCCGGGCCCGACGACGTCGACCCGCAGCAGCGCCCCAGAACGCTGAAGGCCTGCCGGCGCTGCGGGCTGTGGCGCAACGCCACCCAGCCCGTGCCCGGGGCCGGCGCGCGCCGCGCCGCCATCATGCTGGTGGGCGAACAGCCGGGCGACAAGGAAGACCTGGCCGGCCTGCCGTTTGTCGGACCGGCCGGCGCGTTGCTGGACCGGGCCCTGGAACAGGCGGGCGTGGCGCGCGAAGCGATCTACCTGACCAACGCGGTCAAGCATTTCAAATGGCAACTGCGCGGCAAGCGCCGCATGCACAAAACGCCGGCGCAGGCCGAGATCCAGGCCTGCGCCTACTGGCTGGACAAGGAACTCGAAACCGTCCGGCCGCGCGTCATCGTGGCCCTGGGGGCGACCGCGCTGGGCGCCGTGGTGCGCGACCGCGGCCAGACCCTGGCGGCGGCGCTGGGCCGCACGCTGGCGCGCGATGGCATACCGGTGCTGGCGTCCTACCATCCCTCGTACGCGTTGCGCAATCCGGACGAGCAGGGCCGCCAGGCCGTGTACCGGACCATCGTGGACGCGCTGGTCCGCGCCAGGAAGCTGGCCGGCGGCTAGCGTCCGGTCCGGCGGAAATCCGCGGCATTCGGAAAAAAGTACCGACAGGGTGGAATATCTGCGCCGCTCAGTCGTCCTCCTCCAGCGTGGAGGCGCCTCCCTTGTTGGCGTCGGACGCGCGGATCACGCTGAATTCGCCGGTGGTCTCCAGATACGCCCGGTGGACCTCCGACAGGCTGGCCACGCCCTTGAGGCGCAATTGCTCCATCAGTTCGCTGCGCGTGACGTGTTCGCGCTTCAGGCCGCTGGCCAGCACGCGGCCGGATTTCACCAGGCAGACCCGCTGCGGTTCGAGCAGGCGGCGCAACGGTGGGATGTAATAGCTGAGACGGTCCAGCAGATAGCTCCAGCCCACGATGGTGGCGACCACGATGATGCCGTCGCCCATGGAGTAGGAATCTCCCGACATGGCGTTGCCGGCGGCGTCGGCCACCAGCACCAGCACCAGCATGTCGGCCATGCCCAGAGAACCCAGGTCGCGCCTGCCGGAAATGCGCAACAAGGCGTAAAGCACCCAGTACATCGTGGTGCCGCGTATCAGCATTTCGGCGAAGCCGGCCTGCAGCGCGAAGATTTCGATGAACTTGTCCATGGCGCAGCCCAAGCAAGCGCCGTGCCGGACGGGGCTTGCGGGCATGGGGCTTGCTGCCTGGACACCATCCGGCATATCCGAGGAAGTCCGCCATGAAACCCAAAGACAGCAAGCCCAATCCGTCGGCCGACGACACCGCGCGCGAAACCCAGGCCAGCCACCGCGACGTGCAGAACCGGACCAAGAAGGAAGGTCACGTCAGCCAGGTCGGCACCGGCCAGGACCAGCAGAGCCAGCGCAACCGCGGCGGCGGCGCGCGCAGCAGAAGCTAGCGCAGCGTATCGAGAAACGCCGCGATATCGCGCGCGTCCTGCTCGCTCAGGCCCAGGTCCGGCATGGCCGACCCGGGCTTGATGCTGTCCGGCGCAAGCAGCCAGCGCTGCATATTGGCCTGCGTGTTGGGCAGGGTCCCGGCGATGTAGGGGCGGCCGGCGATGCCGGCCAGCGGCGGTCCCACGTGATGGTTGGCGCCCGCCACGCCGGGTATGGCGTGGCAGGTGGCGCATAGGTATTGCTGCAATGCGTCGCGCCCGGCCGCGGCGTCGCCCACGCGCGGCGCGACCGCTTGCGGGCGCGCCGTCGGACCGGCGGCGTCGGCCTGCGCCCGGTAGTCGCGCGGCGACAGCGCCGGCAGCACGCGCATGAACGCCACCACGTCCCAGATTTCGGCATCCGTCAGGCGGTAGCGCCAGGCCGGCATGCCGGTCATCCGGATGCCTTCGCGCACGATCCAGTAAATGTCGGCGGCCGGGCGCTCGCGCGCGCTGCCGACCAGCGCGGCGGGAGCCGGGTTCAGTCCCAGCGCATAGGGCTCGGGCGCGACGCCCGGCGCGCCGTGGCACTGCACGCAATGGGCCTGGTAAAGCGCCAGGCCGTTGCGCGCGCGGACCGGATCGTCCAGATCGGGGACTTCGATGTCCGCCGCGCGCCGCCGCACCGCCTGTACCTGGGCA
Source organism: Achromobacter sp. SX5 (assembly GCF_056711425.1). Taxonomy (NCBI): domain Bacteria; kingdom Pseudomonadati; phylum Pseudomonadota; class Betaproteobacteria; order Burkholderiales; family Alcaligenaceae; genus Achromobacter; species Achromobacter sp. SX5. Next base: position 1,640,339 of record NZ_CM160041.1, read on the forward strand.
ACGTCGAGCAGGCGGTGCACGGCGATGGTGTGCGAGGCGGTGGCGCTGACGTCGTACCAGCCCCAATAGACGGCGGCCGCGCCCAGACCGGCCCCGCCGGCGGCGCCGGCCAGCACGGTCAGGGCGGCGACTTTCCAGTTTTTCATGGCGCGCGTCCCCCGGATGAGGCGGGGGCCAGCAGAAACGCGGCGATGTCCGCGGCCTCGGCCGGCGTCAGATCCATGTCGGGCATGGCGGTGCCCGGGTTGAAGGCGGGCGGGTCCAGCAGCCAGCGCGCCAGATTGGCCGGCGTGTTGGGCAGCGCGCCGCCCAGATAGGCGCGCCGCGCCAGGTCCTCCAGCGGCGGCCCGACGTTCGAGCGCGGCCCGCGCACGCCAGGGACCGTGTGGCAGGCGACGCAGCCGCGCGCGGCCACCAGGCCGCGGCCGCGCGCCGGGTCGGCCTGCGCCGCGGCGGGGCCGGCCGGCGCCAGCGGCGGACGTCCGTCCTCGCACCCGGCCAGCAGCGCGAGGGCGGCGGCGCCCAAGAGCGCGGCGATGGGGCGGGCATGAGCTTGCACGGCGGGCCTCCTGGCTGGCGCGTCCAGCAAGTCTTATGCCCCGTGCGGCGGGCACGCCGCGTGCTGGGCACGGCCGGCGCGGCGTCCGCCTGCGGCTGCTCGCGTCTTGGCCGGACTTCCGCTTTCTCATATGGCGCCCATCATTGCCTTCCTGCTTGCCGTCGCGCTGCCGGCCGCGTCCCGGGCGCAGACCCATTCCGTGCTGCAGCCGCAGGGCGAGGACGCGGCCCGCATCGCCGAAATCGGCTGGGTGCTGTACCTGGGCGCCGCGGCGATCTTCGTGGCGGCGGCGCTGCTGCTGGGGCTGGCGATGTACGGTCCGGCGCGGGCGCGCCGTCTGTTGGGCCGCCCGGCGCTGATCGTGGCCGCCGGCGTCGCGTTTCCGACGGCGGCGCTGACGGCCCTGCTGGTCTACGCCTTGCAGGCGGCCGCCGCCATGGCGCGCGGACCCGAGCCGGCCCTGCGCATCGAAGTGGCGGGCGAACTGTGGTGGTGGCGCGTGCGCTACCGGGACGCGGGCGGCGGCCTGCTGTTCGAAACCGCCAACGAGATCCGGATTCCGGCCGGCGTGCCGGTGGAGTTCCTGCTGCGTTCCGACAACGTGATCCACAGCTTCTGGGCGCCCAGCCTCGCCGGCAAGCTGGATCTGGTGCCCGGGCGCGTCAACCGGCTGCGCGTGCTGGCGCCCGAGCCCGGCGTGTTCCGCGGTTTCTGCGCGGAGTACTGCGGCGCCCAGCACGCCAATATGCGGTTCGAGGTGCAGGCGCTGGAGCCGGCGCGTTTCGAGCAATGGATGCAGGCGCAGCGCCGCCCGGCGGCCGCGGCCGCGCCGGCGCTGCGCCTGGGCGAGCGCGTGTTCCAGCGCGATTGCGCCCAGTGCCACGCGGTGCGCGGCACGGCGGCGGCCGGGACGCTGGGGCCGGACCTGACCCACGTGGGCAGCCGGCCCATGCTGGCGGCCGGCGCGCTGTCCAATAACGTGGGCGCGCTGGCGGGCTGGATCGCCGGCGGCCAGCACATCAAGCCCGGCAACCGCATGCCGGCCTTCGACCATTTGAGCGGGCCGGAACTGCGCGCCGTGGCCGGCTACCTGGACGGCCTGAAATGAGGCCGCCGCCCAATCCGCTGCCGCGCCCGGACGGCGAACTGCAGGGGCTGGAGCGCGCCTGGCGGCGTCCGACCGGCTGGCGCGCGCTGACGGTGGTGAACAACACTTCCATCGGCCTGCTGTATATCGCCACGGCCCTGCTGTTCTTCCTGCTGGCCGGCGTGCTGGCCCTGCTGATGCGCACCCAGCTCGCCGTGCCGGACAACGCGCTGATTGGACACGCGCTCTACAACCAGCTGTTCACCATGCACGGCACCGTGATGATGTTCCTGTTCGCGGTGCCGGCGGTCGAGGCCGTGGCGGTGCTGCTGCTGCCCAACATGCTGGGCGCGCGCGACCTGCCGTTTCCGCGCCTGTCGGCCTACGCGTACTGGGCTTACGCCATTGGCGGCCTGGTGTTCTTTTGCAGCATATTCGTGGGGCTGGCCCCGGACGGCGGCTGGTTCATGTATCCGCCCTTGACCAGCACGGCGTATTCGCCGGCGCTCAACGCCGACCTGTGGCTGCTGGGCATAGGCTTCATCGAGATCTCGGCGATCGCCGGCGCCATCGAGCTGGCGGTGGGCATTCTGCGCACCCGCGCGCCCGGCATGACGCTGGACAAGATGCCGGTGTACGCCTGGGTGATGCTGGTGTTCTGCGGCATGGTGATCGTCGCGTTCCCGGCGGTGATCGTGGCCACCGCGCTGCTGGAGCTGGAGCGCGCGTTCGACCTGCCGTTCTTCATCGCGCAGCGCGGCGGCGAGCCGTTGCTGTGGCAGCACCTGTTCTGGTTCTTCGGCCATCCCGAGGTCTACATCATTTTCCTGCCGGCTTCCGGCATGGTGTCGATGATCGTGCCCGCCATGACCGGCGCGCGGCTGGTGGGCTATCCGCTGGTGGTGGCGGCCGTGCTGGGCACGGGATTCCTCAGCTTCGGGCTGTGGGTGCACCATATGTACGCCACCGGCATTCCCGAGCTGCTGCTCGACGTCGCGTCGGCGGCCAGCATGGCGGTGTCGGTGCCGACCGCCATACAGGTGTTCGCCTGGATCGCCACTATAGCCGCCGCGGTGCGCCTGCGGCCGCTCAGGACGCCCATGCTGTTCATCCTGGGCTTTTTCTTCACCTTCGTGCTGGGCGGGCTGACCGGAGTGATGGTGGCCGTGATCCCGTTCGACCTGCAGGTGCACGACACCTATTTCGTCGTCGCCCATCTGCACTACGTGCTGTTCGGCGGCATGGTGTTCCCGCTGTTCGCGGCGTTCTATTACTGGATGCCTTTCGTCAGCGTCCGGCCGCTGTCGGAACGCCTGGGGCGCTGGGCCTTCTGGCTCATGTTCGTCGGCTTCAACCTGGCGTTTTTCCCCATGCACTTCACCGGCCTGGCGGGCATGCCGCGGCGCGTCTACACCTATGCCCAGAGTCAGGGATGGGAGTCGCTGAACCTGGCCTCGACCGTGGGCGCCTACCTGATTGCCGCCGGCGTGCTGGTGTTCCTGGTCGACGTGGCGCGCAACTGCCGGCCCTCGCTGGGGGCGGCCGCCGGCAACATATGGGGCGCGGGCACGCTGGAATGGCTGCCCAGCGCGGCCTACGGCATGCGCAGCGTGCCGCTGGTCAGCAGCCGCGAACCCTTGTGGGACCAGCCCGGCCTGGCGCGCGAGGTCGAAGCCGGCCACCACTTCCTGCCCAACGCGCCGGCCGGCCTGCGCTCGACCCTGGTGACCACCGCGCTGGACGCGCGGCCCGACTATGTGCTGGCGCTGCCCGGGCCGGCCTGGTCGCCGCTGCTGGCCGCGCTGGGCACGGCCGGTTTCTTCCTGTTGCTGACATTCAAGCTGCCGCTGCTGGCCACGGCCTTCGGCGTGCTGGCCGTGGCCGCGCTATGGCGCTGGCTGTGGGATGCCGACACCGGCGCGCCGCTGGAGGTGGACGTGGGCGCCGGCCTGCGGCTGCCGCTGGGCTGCCCCGGCAGCGCCTCGCATTCGTGGTGGGCCATGGTCATGCTGGTCATGGTCAGCGCCAGCATCTTCGCTTCACTGGTCTTCGCCTACCTGTTCCTGTGGGCGGCCGCCCGCGAAGCGTGGGGGCCGGCAGGCAGGCCGCCCGACGCCACTTCGGCATGGCTGGCGGCCATGCTGCTGGCGGGCTCCGGCGCATTCGTGGCGCTGGCCCGGCGCGGACTGCGCAAGGGAAGGCTGGCGCAACTGGGCTGGAGCCTGCCGCTTGCCGGCGTCCTGCTGGCGGCCTCGGCCGGGCTGGACCTGTACGCGCATTGGGGCGCCGGCCTGCGGCCGCAGGCCTCGGCCTACGCCGCGTCGGTCTACGCGGTGGCCGGCCTGCAGGCGGCGTTCGCGATCGTTTCGCTGGCGATGGGCGCGTTTACGCTGGCGCGCGCGCGGGCCGGCCGGCTGAGCGCCGAACGGCCCGCCTGCCTGGACAACACGGCCATCATGTGGCTGTACACCGTGGCCCAGGGTTTGCTGGCCCTGGCGCTGGTGCATGCCTTTCCCCGGCTGGGAGGCTAGCGTCCAGGCGGCGTTGCGCAACCTCGCGACGACGGTCGCGCACGCGGGCACGCGGTTTGCTGGATGGGGCAGTCCGCAACCCGATCGCATCGCAAGGAGGACGTAATGACCAGTACCGATGTAGACATGGAGCAGTGCATCAGCCGCTGCCTGGAGTGCTATCGAAGTTGTCTGCAGACGGCCTCGCAGCACTGCCTGGAGGCCGGCGGCGCCCATGTCGAGCCGGATCACTTCCGGCTGATGATGGCCTGCGCGGAAATCTGCCGCGCGGCCGCCCACACCATGCTGATCGGCGTCGAGCAGCACGGCCGCGTCTGCGCGGCCTGCGCGCAGCTGTGCAAGGCCTGCGCCGAGAGCTGCGCCGGCCTGGACGGCATGGACGAATGCGAGCAGGCCTGCCGCCAGTGCGCGCAGGCTTGCGAAAAGATGGCGTAGTGCAACCTGGGGATAGGCCCCGCATAGGAGAAAGGCAATGGAGCAACAAACCAATATCGTCGGCGGTCCCAAGCAATCGGCCACCGGTCCGGGCCCCGAAATCATGGCGGCCGACACGCTGGAAGGCAATGACGTGTACAACGCCGCCGGCGAAGAGCTGGGTTCGATCAAGGACATCATGATCGACGTGCCGCGCGGCCGCGTCGCCTACGCGGTGCTGTCGCGCGGCGGGGTGCTGGGCATGGGCGACAAGCTGTACGCCATTCCATGGTCCGCCTTGACGCTGGATACGGACCGCAAGTGCTTCATCCTCAATGTCGACAAGGAAGTGCTGAAGAACGCGCCGGGTTTCGACAAGGACAACTGGCCCAGGATGGCCGACGAAAGCTGGGCGCGCGACCTGCACCAGTACTACAAGCAGGACCCCTATTGGTAGGCAGGCGGTTGCGGCGGGGCGGCGGGGCCGCCCCGCCTCGTTATGTGTATCAGGCGCTCGGGCAGCGCCAGTGCGATGTCCGCGGCCTCCAGCTCGCGCATGATGCCCAGGTTGATCTCCTGCTGGATATCCATGTAGCGGTTGTAGTCGGCCGTCATCACGTAATAGACGGCTTCGTACTCCAGCGCGTTGTCGCCGAAGCGCGCCAGGTGCGCGCGGTCGAAGCGGGTGTCCGGCTGGCGCTCGATCTGCGCGCGTATCAGGCCGGGCACCGCGGCCGCGCGCTCCACGTCCGTCTGGTAGGTGACGCGCACGGTAAAGACGATGCGCCGTTGCTGCATGCGTTTGTAATTCTGGATCGTCTGCTTGAGCAGCTCGGTGTTGGAGCAGACGATCTGCTCGCCGCCCAGGCTGCGGATGCGGGTGGTCTTCAGGCCGACGTGCTCGATGCTGCCGGCGACCTGGCCGAACACGATGAAGTCGCCCGCCTCGAAGGGCTTGTCCAGCCCGATCGAAATCGACGCGAACAGGTCGCTCAGTATGGTCTGCACGGCCAGCGCGACCGCCACGCCGCCTATGCCCAGGCTGGCCACCAGCGCCGTGATGTTGACCCCGAGGTTGTCCAGCATGGCCAGCAGGGCGACGATCCACACCAGCGTGCGCAGCAGAAAGCGGAACAGCGTGGCCGTGACGGTATTGACCTGTCCGCGCGAGGCCAGCGCCTGCTCCAGCCCCACGTCCACCGCCCGGTCCAGCCACAGCGCGAGCTGCAGGGCCAGCACCACGAACCACAGGTGCTGGGCGTTGCGGCCGCTCCAGGGCATGGGCGCGGCGGCGATTTCGGCGCTGATCAGTATCGCCATCACCAGCAGCACGAAATGGCTGGTGCGCTGCAGAATCTGGGCCACGGCGCGCATCAGCGGCCTGGCGGCGGGCCGCTGCAGGCGGGCGCGCAGCAGGCGCAGCGCCGCGCCGATCGCGAAGAACAGCGCCGCGCCCAGCGTGAGAGCGAAGGCCCAGCGCAACAGGGGATGATCGGAAAATGCCGGGATGCCGGAAAGCCAGTCTGCGTACATGCCCGTCGGCGCAGCAAGCGCCGTGCCGCCGGGGCGGGGCGCGGGCGGGCATGCGGCTTGCTGTTGCGCACGAAAGCGGCATTCCCGCCGTTCGGAGCATGGCCATGAACCCACTCGAGCACAATGCGACGGCCCCGCCCGCCGCCGACGCCGTCGACCTGAGCGAGGGCGAACGCAGGGCGCAGCGCACGCTCAAAGCCGCCCGCCGCCTGCTGGTCCCGGAGGAGCAGGCGGCTGAAGCGTCCTCGACCGAGGCGGAGCTGAGGCAATATGTGCAGCAGGCCTACCGCCGCAGGTTCTAGGCCGCGGTCAGCCGGGCGGTTCATCCCATACGGAGGTGCGCCGGTATTGTTCGGCGCGGGCCAGCGTGCGATAGAAGTCCGCGCCGGCCTGCACCAGGCTGTCCAGCTCCTCGGGCCGCAGCCTGGGGGCGAGCTGCGCCAGGCACTGGGCGTAATTGGCCAGCACCTCGGGCCATTCATGAAAGCTCCGATCGGCCGCTGGGGTGGCGATCATCTGTGCCAGTAGTTCCTCACGATCCATATACGTGTCCCGCGGCTAGCCCGTTGTCATTCACGCCCGCTGTCCGCGCGCCGGCGCTTCCCCATGGAAGCGGTCCGGCCGGACCGGCGCTTACTTCTTGGCGGCGTTGAAGCGCTGCTGCAGGGCTTGCGCGGCTTCGAGGTGCTGCTGGAGGACCGGCAGGGTCTGCGTGGCGAACTGCTTGACGTCCGGGTCCTTCGCCTCGTTGGAGGCCTCCTCGAACTCCTTGACCGCGTCCTGGTGCGCGGAGACGCCGATTTCATCGACGTAAGCCTTGTCGAAGCTGTCGTCGCGCAGGCCCAGCGCCTTCAGCTTGGCCTGCTGCACCAGCGACGGTTCGGTCGGGGCGTCGTAGCCCTTGCTCTTGGCCAGGGTGGCCAGTTCCTGGCCGGCCTTGCCATGCTCATCGATCATCTTCTGGGCGAACGCCTTGACGTCCGGGTCGCGGGCTTTTTCGAGGGCAAGCTTGCTGCCGGCGATTTCCAGGTTGCCGGCCTGGGCCGCGTTTTCCAGGAAATCGCGGTCGGCGCTGTCCAGCCTGGCTTCCGGCGCCGTCGGCGGGGCCGTGGGCGCGGTCTGCGCCTGCGCCGCGTGGGCCGCGGCCAGCGTCAGCGAGGCGAGAAGAGTGGCTGTCAGGTGGCGGGTTTTCATGTGAACCTCCATATGAGGGCGCAGTGCGCCGTTGGAACAGGAGTGCCGCCGATAGGCCAGCAATCGCTGTGCCTGGAGGCGTCCGCGCTTCAGCGCGGCGGGGCGGCTCCAACCAGTTCGGCGTAGTGCTCGGCCAGCCGGACCAGGGCGTAGCGGGCGCTGGCCTCGCGGATGGCGTTGCGGCCGCCGTCGAAGCGCCGGGTTTCGGTGCGCACGGCCGGCGCCGCGTCGGCCCCGCCAGCCTTGAATACCCACGCGAAGCACTGCGTGCCGGCGGGGATCTCGCCATCTATGCCGTCGGTGACGCCGGTGTTCGAGATGGCCACCCGCGCCGGGCTGCGCTGCGCGGCGCCCAGCGCCATTTCCCTGGCCACCGCCTCGCTGGTCAGGTTGTGCCGCGCCAGCGTGCGCGCCGATACGCCCAGGCAGCGCATCTTGGCCTCGGGCGTATAGACCACGAACGCGCAATCGAGCAGCGAGCCGGCCCCGGGCACGTCGGCCAGCGTGGCCGCGATCAGCCCGGCGGTGCACGACTCGGCGGTAACCAGCGTCAGCGCGTGCTCGCGCATGAAGACGGCGACGCGTTCGATCGTATCCATGGCGGCCGCGCTAGCCGCCGTTGCGCACCGGATCGGGCGGGCGGCGCGACACGCCGGCGCGCTCCGCGTCGGTGACGTGGTCGGTCTCGATGTCCGCGCCGTCATGGCCGCGGTCGCGCGGATTGGCGCTTTCGCGGTCGCCCGTGCCTTGCGCGTCGCTGTCGGTATGGACCAGCTCGCGCGGCAGGTCGCTGGCCGAGTCCGACGAATCGCTGGGCCCCAGGTCGGGCCGGCCGGATTCTTCGATCTCGGGGTCTGGCAGGGAGGGGGCGGGCGTTCGGGGCATGGCGGGTCTCCGGATAGGCTGGGTCCATCGCGCAAGCAGCAAGCGCCGTGCCGCGCTATTGGGGATTGCGTATCTGGATGTTGTTGCGGATCTCCTTCACGCCCGCCACGCCGCGCGCCGCGCCCACGGCGGAGGCCGCGCTGTCTTCGTTGTCGGCGAAGCCGCTGAGCTGGACCACGCCGCGGTAGGTCTCCACCTGGATGGTGTTCGACCTCAGGTTGGGCGTTTTCACCAGCGCCTCGCGCACGCGCGCGGTGGTGGCGACGTCGTCGGTGTATTGGCCGGTGCTGCGCTGCCCGTCCTGGGCCGCGCAGCCGCCCAGCGCCAGGGCCAGCATTGCCGCGCCCAGGCCTTGGAGTAGGGATGATCTGACCATGAGTGACGCTCCTTAGTGCAGGGACGGCCGTATTGCCGTCGCCCGCCTGGCGAGCAACTCGCATACCCGTGGCCTGGCGCCGCCTGGGAAAAACCCGGATTCCTCTGGTTTTTATATCGTATTACGATCTTTTCAGCTTGATTTAAGCGAATGAAGGAGCGGGGATGGAATTGCTAGAACACCTCATGCAGGGGTTCTCCGTGGCGTTTACGCCGGAGAACCTGCTGTATGCGCTGCTGGGCTGCGTGCTGGGCACGCTGGTGGGCGTGCTGCCCGGGCTGGGGCCGGTGCCCACGATCGCCATGCTGCTGCCGATCACTTACGTGCTGCCGCCGGTCGCCGGCCTGATCATGCTGGCCGGCATCTACTACGGCACGCAGTATGGCGGGTCCACCACCGCCATCCTGGTCAACCTGCCAGGCGAGACATCGGCGGTGGTCACCGTGCTGGACGGCCACCAGATGGCGCGCAACGGGCGCGGCGGGGCGGCGCTGTCGCTGGCCGCCGTCGGCTCCTTCTTCGCCGGCACCGTGGCCACCATGCTGATCGCGGCGTTCGCGCCGCCGCTGGCCGAGGTCGCGTTCAAGTTCGGCCCGGCCGAGTACTTCTCGCTGATGTGCCTGGGCCTGGTCGGCGCCGTGGTGCTGGCCTCCGGCGCGCTGATCAAGGCGATCTGCATGATCCTGCTGGGCCTGCTGCTGGGCCTGGTGGGCACGGATGTGAACTCCGGCGTCGCCCGCTACGATTTCGGCATCCCGGAACTGCAGGACGGCATCAACTTCGCCATCGTCGCCATGGGGGTGTTCGGTTTCGCGGAAATCATGAACAACCTGGAGCTCAAGGACAAGCGCGTCGAGATCACCGACAAGGTCGGCTCGCTGTATCCGAACAAGCAGGAAATGCGCGAAGCCGCGCCGGCCATCGTGCGCGGCACGGCGGTCGGCTCGATGCTGGGCATCCTGCCGGGCGGCGGCTCGGTGCTGTCGGCCTTCGCGTCCTACACGCTGGAGAAAAAGCTCTCGCGCGAGCCGGAGCGCTTCGGCAAGGGCCATCCGGCCGGCCTGGCGGGACCGGAGTCGGCCAATAACGCGGGCGCCCAGACCTCCTTCATTCCGCTGCTGACGCTGGGCATTCCCGGCAATGCGGTCATGGCGCTGATGGTCGGGGCCATGACCATCCACAACATCCAGCCCGGTCCGCAGGTCATGACCAGCCATCCGGACCTGTTCTGGGGGCTGATCGCCTCGATGTGGATCGGCAACCTGATGCTGGTGGTGCTGAACCTGCCGCTGGTGGGGCTGTGGGTCAAGCTGCTGAAAGTGCCTTACCGCATTCTGTTTCCGGCCATCCTGGTGTTCTGCACCATCGGCGTGTACTCGCTGAACTACAACACCTTCGATCTCTACATGACGGCGGTCTTCGGCGTGGTGGGCTATGTCTGGAGCAAGCTGAAGTGCGAAGGCGCGCCGCTGCTGCTGGGCCTGGTGCTGGGGCCCATGATGGAAGAGAACTTCCGCCGCGCGCTGCTGCTGTCGCGCGGGGATTTCCTGACCTTCGTGGAACGGCCGCTTTCGGCGTCGCTGCTGGGAGCGGCGGTGGTGCTGGTGGTGCTGGTGGCGCTGCCCAACATCCGCAAGAAGCGCCAAGAGGCCTTCGTCGAAGAGGATTGACGCGCCGGCGGCGGGTCAGGGCGCGTCGTGGAACAACAGTTCCAGCCCGGCGCGCTCGCCGCTGCGAACGCGGCTGATGGCGTGCTTGAGGCTGACCCGGTAGTCGCCGCGCGCGCCGCTGACCGGCCGCTGCGCCGTGGCGATCAGCGCCGCGTCGCCCAGGCGCAGCGGCAGCACCATGGGCCGCGTCTGCATGCGTGGGCGCTGCTCCGTCATGACGAACTCGCCGCCGGTGAATTCCTCGTCCGGTTCGGACAGCAGCGCGATGCATTGCAGCGGAAACACGTGCGCGCCGGCGTCGTGCCGCTGCAGCGCCATGTAGCCGTCCGTGCGCAGCAGGTTCAGGCAGGACAGCGCGCGGCTCTGCCCCGCCCGCCGCCCGCGATGCAGGAATTGCGCCAGCTCGTTCGGGTAGCGCTGCGCGCAATCCATGCGCGCGTTCCAGCGGTTGGCGATGGGGACCAGGTGGCGGTACAGCGCCTCGCGCCACGCCGCCAGCGGCGCCGGCGGCTCCGCCGCGAATACGTAGCGTTCGCCCAGGCCCAGGTCCTCGCGGGCCAAGTCCGTGCGCCGCAGGCCGGCCGTCGCCGCGCGCAGCGCGCGCGCCTGCGGCGGCGCCAGCCATCCCGGCAGCAGGGCATAGCCTTGCGCGTCGAGCTGCGCGGCGATGGCGTCCCAGTCCAGCGCGTCGATGGCCGGCGCTGCGCCGGCCAGTTCGATCCGCGGGGCCGGGCCGTCCGCCGCATGCAGCGGCAGTTCGGCCTGCACGGCGTCAGCGCGCGTCATGGAAGATCACTCCCAGCGTATGCCGGCGTCCGTCCAGCAGCTGGCTGACGCCGTGGCGCATGGCGGCGCGGCGGGCGCCGCCGCGCCGGCCGGGCACGGGCCGCTGGTTGACCGTGAACACCAGCGCGTCGCCCTGGCGCAGCGGCACCACCTGCGCCACCTGGCGGCCGGCGCAGGTTTCCGTCATCACGAATTCGCCGCCGTTGAAGTCTGCGCCCGGCTCGGACAGCAGGATGGCGGCCTGCAGCGGAAACACGTGTTCGCCATACAGGTCCTGGTGCAGGCAGTTGTAGTCGCCGGCGCGGTACTGCAGGATCAGCGGCGTGGGCAGGCGCTGGCCGGCGTCGTGGCAGCGCGCCAGGAATTCATCGAGCGTGGGCGGATACTGCACGCCGATGCCCAGCTCGCGGTTCCAGCGGTTGGCGACGGGCGCCAGCCGCGCATAAAGCGCATGGCGCAAGGCCTCGACCAGCGGCGGCAGCGGATAGGAAAAGTATTTGTATTCGCCGCGGCCGAAGCCGTGGCGGGCCATGACGACGCGCGAGCGGTAGCCGTCGGCGCGCGGATACAGCGCCGCCAGCGCCCGGCATTGTTGCGGGTCCAGCAGCCGCGGCAGCACCGCGTTGCCGTGGCGGTCGAGCGAGCAGGTGGCGGCCTGCCAATCCTGTTGCGCAAGCGCGCCGTGGAGGGCTTCCAGGCTGCCGGTCATGGTCTGTCGCGGGATGTCGGATACATGCGGCCAGTGTAGATCCGGCGCGCGCGCCTGGGACTCCGGATCTTGCCATGGGCGGCTACGCGGCGCCGGCGGGCGGCGCCATCACGATGCTGAAGCCTATGGTGGTGAGCCGCTGCGACGAGCTGGCGTAGCTGCGTCCGCCGTGCATGCGGGCGATGGCCGCGACGATGGCCAGGCCCAGGCCATGATGGTTGGCGTCGAACTCGCGCGCCGAGTCGCTGCGGTAGAAGCGGTAGAACAGCCGCGGCAGATGTTCCTGCGCGATGGGCTCGCCGGTGTTGCGCACGGCGATCAGCACTTCGCCGGGAGCGCCGTCGGCGGGCGCGCCGCGCGAGATCTCGACTTCGATGACGCTGCCGCGGTCGGCGTAGCGCACCGCGTTGGACACCAGGTTGGACACCGCCCGCTGGAACAGCTTGCGGTCGACCAGGGCCGAGGCGTCGCCCGTGACGGACAGCTCGACGCCGGCGTCCAGCGCCTCGGCTTCGTGGTACTGGGTCACTTCGCGCACGATCTCGGCCAGGCTGCGCTGCCACGCGCCCCGGGCCTGCGCGCCGCGGTCGGCCTGCGACAGGAACAGCATGTCGTTGACGATGCTGGCGATGCGCTGCAGTTCTTCGAGGTTGGACCCCAGCGTCTCGCGCAGGGCCTGCACGGAAGGCCGGGTGCTGAGCGCCAGCTCGGTCTCGCCGATCAGCGTCGCCAGCGGCGTGCGCATCTCGTGGGCGACGTCCGCGTTGAAGCCTTCCATCTGCACGTAGGCGCGCTCCAGGCGCTGCAGCACGGCGTTGAACTGGCGCACCAGCGGCTGGATCTCGCGGGGCTGCCCGCTTTCGTCCAGGCGCTCGCCGATGCGGTCGGGCGACAGCTGCGCGGCCTGCCGCGCCAGTTCGTCCAGCGGCGCCAGGCCCTTGCGCACCAGCAGCGTGCCCACCGCCGCCACCACGATCGCGCCGGCCAGCGCGCAGGCGAACAGCGTCCAGGCCAGGGCGTGGCGCAGGCGCAGGTCGGAACTGATGTCCAGCACCAGCTCCGCGTTCAGGGCGTCGCCGGGCGCGCCCGGGTGGGGCAGCGAGAACGCGATGCGGCGCTCGTGCGTGCCGTCGCCGTTGCCGGCTATCGGACTGCCGTAGTAGACCTTTTCGCCTTCGATCTCCAGCACCAGGGAAAAGTCCGGCCGGCCGTAGAAGAAGTCGCTCAGCTTGTGCCGCAGACGGGTGGTGTCCTGGCTGGCGGCGTTTTCCTCGACCAGATGGCGCACGACCGCCACCTTCTGCTCGAGCAGCGCGTCCTGCCGGTTGATCAGATTGACGTTGGTCGCGTAGTAGACCGCCGCGCATACCAGCCCGAGCGCGACGAAGGTCTGGACCGCCAGCCAGCGCGACAGCCAGCGGCGCAGCGACTTGGGACGCCACCCGGGCATCAATCGCTCCGCGGTTCCAGCACGTACCCCATGCCGCGCACGGTATGGAGCAGCTTCTTGTCGAAGGGTTCGTCGACCTTGCCGCGCAGCCGCCGGATCGCGACTTCGACCACGTTGGTGTTGCTGTTGAAATTGATGTCCCACACCTGCTCGGCCAGTTCCAGGCGCGACAGGACTTCGCCCTGCTTGCGCATCAGCAGCGCCAGCAGCGTGAACTCTTTTGCGGTCAGGTCCAGCCGCACGCCGTCGCGCGTGGCGCGCCGGCGTAGCAGATCCAGCTCCAGGCCCTCGATGCGCAGCACGTTCTGGCCGACGGTCTCGGCCTGGGCGTGGCCGCTGCGCCGGCCCAGGGCCAGCACGCGCGCCAGCAGTTCCGACAGGGCGAAGGGCTTGGCCAGGTAATCGTCGGCGCCGTCGCGCAGGCCCTTGACGCGGTCTTCGAGCTTGTCGCGGGCGGTCAGCATCAGGACCGGCACGCGGCTGGTCTTGCGGATCTCGGCGAGCACGGTGAAGCCGTCCATCGCCGGCAGCATCACGTCCAGCAACACCAGGTCGTATTGGCCTTCGCGGACCAGGTGCAGCCCGGTGACCCCGTCCTGGGCCACGTCGACCACATAGTTATGTTCGCTCAGCGCGCGCCGCAGGTACTCGGCGAGTTTTTTTTCGTCTTCGATTACGAGTACTTTCATATCGGCTGGAAAAAAGGTGCGTGGAAGTCCCCGAATTCTCTGCCCTTATTCTAGGGCCTGTCGACACTGAAAAGCGCGCCGCGCCCGCATCGGGCGCGGCGGCCGGAAAAAAGGCGGGCGGCCATGCCGCCCGTCCCCGGGGATCAGCCGGGGGTGTAGATCTCGGCCAGGCGCGCGCGCTCGGCCGGCGTGACGGCGCGCAGTTCGGCCAATGCGTCCTCGCGGGTGCGGGAGGTGCCTTGCCTGGCCCAGCCCGGCTTGGCGGCGTTCAGGTTGGCAAGATACCACTGCGCCTTGTCGGCCTTGGCCGCGGCCAGTTCGCTCTGCACCTGCGCGCGGGTCTTGTCGCCCGGGGCGTGCTCGGGGGCGATGGCGTAGCCGATTTCGGTATCGGTCTGATGCCAGACGCCGGACGCGTTGGCGGCCAGCGGCAGGGCAAGCGCCGCACCCAGGGCGGCGATGGCGGACAGGGCGTGGATTCTCATGAGTAGCTCCTTGGTTGAGGCGGTGGCCTGCCCGGGTTCTGCCCGGCCGGCCTATACACGCGATTTGTTAATCGACGGTGACACTCTACGGAGTCCAGCCTGTCAATTGGCAGACGCCCTGATTACGTTTTCGTAAGGCGCGCGAAGCTGACAGAAATGTCATTTTTCTGTCGGTCGATTGACGAGGACGCTTGGATACATTGCCGGATCGTAATTTCCTCGTTCCGAAAGCTCTCTTCCTTGAATCCATGCGCTTATCCGTATTGCCGCTGACGTTGGCGGCGCTGATGATCACCGCCCCGGCGTCGGGGCAGGAAACGGGCGGCGCCCGAAACCCCATTGCTGCAACCGCGGCCGACGAAGGCGCCGCGCTGACGCTGGAGCGCGCCCTGGCCTATGCGCTGGAGCGCAATCCCGGCCTGTCCGCGGCCCGCAACGAGGCCGCCGCCAGCAGCGGCCTGCTGACCCAGGCCGGCGTGCTGCCCAACCCGTCCATCGACGTGAGCGTGGACGACACGCAAAAGGCCACGCGCACCACCACCGCCATGCTCAACGTGCCGGTCGAGACCGGCGGCAAGCGCGCCGCCCGGATCAAGGCGGCCGGCCTGTCGCGGGACATCGCGGAGCAGGACCTGGCGGACTCGCGCGCAAGCCTGCGGGCCGCGGTGATCGCGGCCTTCTTCGACGTGGCGGTGGCGCAGGAGTCCGTACGCGTCACGCGCGGCAGCGTGGACATCGCCAGCGACGCGCTGCGCCTGGCCGAAAGGCGCGTGGCGGCGGGCAAGGCGCCGCCGCTGGAGGGCTCCAAGGCGCAGGTGGCGCTGGCCAGCGCGCGGATCGAGGCGCGCGAGGCGCAGGCCGCCTTGCTGGGCGCGCGCCGCAAGCTGGCCCTGCTGTGGGGCGAAGCCGAACCGGCATTCACCAGCGTGGGCGGGAACCTGGACACGCTGCCCGAGCGCGCGTCGCTGGACGAATTGCGCGCCGCGCTCGCGGCTTCGCCCAAGCTGGCCGGCGGCAAGCTGGCCGTGGACCTGGGCCGCGCCCAGCTCGAAGTCGAAAAAAGCAAGCGCTATCCCGACATCACGCTGAGCGCGGGCGTGGCGCGCGACAACGAGGCCGGCCGCAACAAGGCCCAGCTGGGCGTCTCCATTCCGCTGCCGCTGTTCGACCGCAACCAGGGCAACGTCTACGCCGCCACCATGCAGTCGTACAAGGCGCAGGACCTGTACCGCGAGCTGCAGGCCTCGCTGACCGCCGAACTGCTGCAGGCCGTGACGCGCTTCGACCTGGCGGTCGGCGCCGCGCGCGATTACCGCTCGGCGGTGCTGCCGGGCGCGGCGCAGGCGTATGACGCCGCGCGCAAAGGATTCGAGGCGGGCAAGTTCGGCTTTCTGGAGGTGCTGGACGCGCAGCGGACCTTGTCGGACGGAAACATCGCCTACCTGACGGTGCTGGCCTCCGTATATCAGGCCTCCGCGGACATCGACCGCATTCTGGGACGTTGAAACGAGTACTAAAGAGATGGCACAGCAGAAAAACAAACGAATCTTCCCGATGCGGGCCGCGGCGGCGGCGGCCAGCCTGTATGCGGCCCTGCTGCTGGCCCCGCTGGCGCAGGCCGCGGCGGAAGACGGCGAGGCCGGCCACGGACACGCAAAGGCCGAAGCCGGGCCCCAGGGCGGCGAGCTGACCCGCGACGGCGAGCGCAGCGTCGAGCTGCTGCTGGAGGAACGGGGCGGGCGCGCGCGCCTGAAGCTGCGCGGCTACCAGAAGGACAAGCCGGTTGCCGCGGCCGACCTCGCCGTCACGGCGGAATTGCGCCGTCCGTACGCCGCGCCCGAGCGGCTGAGCTTCACCCGGGAGGCGGACGCGCTGGTGAGCGAGCAGCCTATCGGGGAGCCGCATTTCTTTGAAATCGAAGCCACGGTGTCCTGGGCGGGCGGCGGCGCGGTGCGCGCGGTGCTCGACAAGGAAGAAGGAAAAATCCCGCTGTCGGCCGAGCAGATCGCGATCGCCGGCATCGGGACGGCGGTCGCCGAGCCGGCGGCCCTGGCCTCGTCGGTGCAGTTCCCGGGCGAGATCAAGTTCAACGCGGACCGCACCGCCCACGTCGTGCCGCGCATGGCCGGCGTGGTGCAAAGCGTGTCGGCCGACCTGGGCGAGCAGGTCGCCAAGGGCCAGCTGCTGGCGGTGCTGTCCAGCACGGCCCTGTCGGAGCTGCGCAGCGAATGGCTGGCGGCGGTCAAGCGCCGCGACCTGGCCGCGCAGACCCACAGGCGCGAGCAGCGCCTGTGGCAGGAGAAGGTGTCCGCCGAGCAGGACTACCAGGCCGCGCGCACCGCGCTGCAGGAGGCCGAGATCGCGGTGCAGAACGCCGAGCAGAAGCTGCGCACGGTGGGCGCGGCGACGCGCTCGAAGGACCTGGGCAGCCTGGAGATCCGTGCGCCGTTCGACGGCGTGGTGGTGGAAAAGCACATCGCGCTGGGCGAGGCCCTGCCGGAGAACGCCAATATCTTCACCTTGTCGGACCTGCGCACCGTGTGGGCCGAATTCGTGATCGCGCCCAAGGACCTGCACGACGTGCGCGTGGGAGAAGCGGCCACGGTGTCGTCGGCCGCCTTCGACGGCAAGGCGGCCGGCACGGTGTCGTACATCGGCTCGCTGCTGGGACAGCAGACCCGCACCGCCACGGCGCGGGTCACGCTGGAGAACCCCGACATGGCCTGGCGGCCGGGGCTGTTCGTGTCCGTCGACGTGGTGACCAGGACCGCGGACGCCGCCGTCACGGTGGACGCCGACGCGGTGCAGACGGTAGACAACGAGCCGGTCGTGTTCGTCGAAGTGCCGGGCGGCTTCCTGGTCCAGCCCGTGGCGCTGGGCAAGGCTTCCGACAAGCGCGTCGAGGTGCTGTCGGGCCTTGCGCCGGGCGCGCGCTACGCCGCCAGGAACACCTTCGTCCTCAAGTCGGAGCTGGGCAAGGCCAGCGCCGAGCACGCGCACTGAGGCGGGGGCGGAACATGTTCGAACGCCTGATCCGCTTCGCCATCGAGCAGCGATGGCTGGTGCTCTTCGTCACCCTGGGCATGGCCGCCATCGGGGTGTACAACTACTCGCGGCTGGCCATCGACGCCGTGCCCGACATCACCAACGTGCAGGTGCAGATCAACGCCGGCGCGCCGGGCTACTCGCCGCTGGAGACCGAGCAGCGCGTGACCTATCCGATCGAGACCGTCATGGCGGGCCTGCCGGGCCTGCAGCAGACGCGCTCGCTGTCGCGCTACGGGCTGTCCCAGGTGACCGTCATTTTCGAGGACGGCACCGACATCTATTTCGCCCGCCAGCTGGTCAACCAGCGTCTGCAGGAGGCCAGGGAAAACCTGCCCGCAGGCATCACGCCCACCATGGGGCCGATCTCCTCCGGGCTGGGCGAGATCTACCTGTGGACGGTGGAGGCGGCCGACGACGCGCGCAAGCCCGACGGCACGCCCTACACCCCCATGGACCTGCGCGAGATCCAGGATTGGGTCATCAAGCCGCAGCTGCGCAACATTGCCGGCGTCACCGAGATCAACGCCATCGGCGGCTTCGCCAAGGAGTACCAGGTCGCGCCCAGCACCGAAAAGCTCGCCTCCTACGGCCTGGCGCTGACCGACATCATGACCGCGCTGGACCGCAACAACGCCAACATCGGGGCCGGCTACATCGAACGCAAGGGCGAGCAGTACCTGATCCGCGCGCCGGGCCAGGTGCGCTCGATGCAGGACATCGAAGACGTGGTGCTCGCGACCGTGCAGGGCCAGGCCATCCGCATCCGCGACGTGGCCGAGGTATCCATCGGGCGCGAACTGCGCACCGGGGCGGCCACCAGCAACGGCGAGGAAGTGGTGCTGGGCACGGTCTTCATGCTGATCGGGGAGAACAGCCGCGCCGTGTCGCAGGCCGTCGCCGCCAAGCTCGAAGCCATCAACAAGTCGCTGCCGGCCGGCGTGCAGGCGGTGACGGTCTACGACCGCACCAACCTGATCGACAAGGCCATCGCCACGGTCAAGAAGAACCTGCTGGAAGGCGCGGCGCTGGTCATCGTCATCCTGTTCCTGTTCCTGGGCAACATCCGCGCGGCGCTGATCACGGCCATGATCATCCCGCTGTCCATGCTGTTCACCTTCACCGGCATGGTGAGCTACAAGGTCAGCGCCAACCTGATGAGCCTGGGCGCGCTGGACTTCGGCATCATCGTCGACGGCGCGGTGGTCATCGTGGAGAACTGCGTGCGGCGCCTGAGCCACGCGCAGGCGCACCACGGCAGGCCGCTGACGCGCGGCGAACGCTTCCACGAGGTCTTCGCCGCCGCGCGCGAGGCGCGCCGCCCGCTGCTTTTCGGCCAGCTGATCATCATGGTCGTGTACCTGCCGATCTTCGCCCTGAGCGGAGTGGAAGGGCGCATGTTCCATCCCATGGCGCTGACCGTGGTGCTGGCGCTGCTGGGCGCGATGATCCTGTCGGTCACCTTCGTGCCGGCGGCGGTGGCGCTGTTCATGGGCAGGCACGTCGCGGAAAAGGAAAACCGCCTGATGGCCTGGGCCAGGCGGCGCTACGAGCCGCTGCTCGAAGCCGCGCTGCGCCGCACCCCGGCCGTGCTGGCCGGCGCGACCGTGTTCGTGGCGCTGTGCGGCGTGCTGGCGGCCCGCATGGGCAGCGAGTTCGTGCCCAGCCTGAACGAGGGCGACATGGCCATCCAGGCGCTGCGCATCCCGGGCACCAGCCTGACGCAGTCGGTCGAAATGCAAAAGCAGCTGGAAAAGCGGCTCAAGCACCAGTTCCCCGAGATCGAGCGCGTGTTCGCGCGCACCGGCACGGCCGAGATCGCCTCCGACGCCATGCCGCCCAACATCTCGGACGGCTACATCATGCTCAAGCCCATGGACCAGTGGCCCAGCCCCAAGAAGACCCGGGCCGAGCTGCTGGCGGCCATCCAGGAGGCGGCGGCCCAGGTGCCGGGCAACAACTACGAATTCTCCCAGCCCATCCAGCTGCGCTTCAACGAACTGATCTCGGGCGTGCGCAGCGACGTGGCGGTCAAAGTGTTCGGCGACGACAACGAGGTGCTGAACGCGACCGCCGCCGAGATCGCGGAAGTGCTGCAAGGCATTCCGGGCGCGTCCGAGGTCAAGGTCGAGCAGACCACCGGCCTGCCCATGCTGACGGTCAACATCGACCGCGCCCGCGCGGCGCGCTACGGGCTGAGCCTGGCGGACGTGCAGGACACCCTGGCCATCGCCGTGGGCGGGCGCGACGCGGGCACCTACTTCCAGGGCGACCGGCGCTTCGACATCGTAGTGCGCCTGCCCGAATCGGTGCGCGAGAACCTGGCGGCGCTGCGCAAGCTGCCGGTGGCGCTGCCCAGGCAGGAAGGGCAGGCCCAGGCAAGCTACATTCCGTTGAGCGAGGTGGCCAGCTTCGACCTGGCGCCGGGACCCAACCAGATCTCGCGCGAGGACGGCAAGCGCCGCATCGTGGTCAGCGCCAACGTGCGTGGCCGCGATCTGGGCTCGTTCGTGTCCGAGGCCACTGCGGCCATCGGCGAGCGGGTCAAGATCCCGGCCGGCTACTGGACCTCGTGGGGCGGCACCTTCGAGCAGCTGCAGTCCGCGGCCGAGCGCCTGCAGATCGTGGTGCCGGCGGCGCTGCTGCTGGTGTTCGCGCTGCTGTTCGCCATGTTCGGCAACGTCAAGGACGGCCTGCTGGTCTTCACCGGCATTCCGTTCGCCCTGACCGGCGGCGTGATCGCGCTGTGGCTGCGCGGCATCCCCCTGTCCATCACCGCGGCGGTGGGCTTTATCGCGCTGTGCGGCGTGGCGGTGCTCAACGGCCTGGTCATGCTGTCGTTCATCAGCGGCCTGCGCGAAGAAGGCAAATCCGTCGGCCAGGCCGTGCGCATCGGCGCCCTGACGCGTTTGCGCCCGGTGCTGATGACGGCGCTGGTGGCCTCGCTGGGCTTCGTGCCCATGGCCATCGCCACCGGCACCGGCGCCGAAGTCCAGCGCCCGCTGGCCACGGTGGTGATCGGCGGCATCATCTCCTCCACCATCCTGACGCTGCTGGTGCTGCCGGCGCTGTACCGCCTGGCGCACAGGAACGACGCCGAGGAGCTGGAACTGGCGGACGCGGCCCGCCGGGAATAGGCGCGGCCGGTCACCGGACAGCTTTTCCAGCCCCCGCGCCGCCGGCGCATATCTCCGGGAGTAATATGACGCGGGCCGGCATCCGCCGGCCCAAGCCGCCTTGCGCGGGCGGCCATAAGAAGATGACGAGGAGACACACGTGGACAAGCAACAGCCGCGCGGCTGGTATTTCGGCTGGAACATCGTTGGCGCCGCTGCGGTACTCACCCTGCTGACCGTCGGGCTGCGCATGGCGATCGGGCCGTTCTTCCTGCCCATGGCCGAGAGCCTGGGATTCACGCGCAGCATGCTGTCCGGCATCGTAGCCGTCGGCATGCTCTGTTATGGACTGGGCATGCCGCTGGCCGGCTACCTGGTCAGCACGCGCGGCACGCGCTTCGTGCTGCTGACCGGAACCGCGATCGTGGTGGCCTCGTGCATCTGGACGGTGTTCGCCGGCGGGCCCATCGAATTCCTGCTGTCCTTCGGCGTGGCCCTGTCCATCGGCCTGGCCTTCACCAGCCCGGTGGCGCTGACGCCGGTGATCAGCCGCTGGTTCACGCGCCAGCGCGGCATGGCCCTGTTCTTCCTGTCCACCGGTTCGATGGCCGGCATCGCGCTGATGACGCCGGCCCTGACTTTCGCCATCTCCGTCGTGGGCTGGAAGGAAACCATGCTGGGCTTCGCGGTCCTGTTCGCGCTGATGACGGTGCCGATGACGCTTTTCATCATGCGCGACGAGGCGCCCGAGCACGCCGACCTGCTGCCTCACCAGATCGTCGACAAGGCGGCTGCCGCCAAGCCCGCGCCCGCACGCGCCGCGCCCGACGTGCGCGGCGCGCTGCGCACGCTGCCTTTCTGGCAGGTGGCGCTGGGCCTGTTCGCCTGTGGTTTCAGCATGAACCTGCTGGGCACGCACGGCGTGCCCATGCTGATGGACCACGGCTTCGACGCCACCACCAGCTCCCTGGGCATCGGCCTGATCGGCCTGGTGGCGATCTTCAGCACGCTGGTGCTGGGCCGGCTGTCGGACCAGGTGGAACGGCGCAACATCCTGGCCACCATCTACCTGGTGCGCGGGCTGGGCTTCTTCGCGCTGGTCATGGTGGGCGCGGACTGGGAACTGTACGGGGCGGCCACCATCGGCGGCATCGCGTGGGCCGGCAGCATCGCGCTGTCCTCGGCCATCCTGGCCGACGTCTACGGCATCCGCCTGGTGGGCGTGCTGTACGGGCTGACCTACCTGGGCCACCAGGTCGGCGGCATGATCAGTTCATGGCTGGGCGGCTGGGCCTATGAAACCTTCGGCACGCACTGGGTGGCCTTCGGCTCGGCCGGCGCGCTGCTGCTGGCGGCGGCGCTGATCTCGCTGCGCCTGCCCGCCCGCGGCCTGCTGGCCGGGCAGGCTGCCGCGGCCGGCGGGCGCTGAAGCGCGGCTAGCGGTCTTTCAGCAGCGAAACCAGTTCGGGCACGTAGCGCTCGCCGCCGCCCTGCGTCACGGCCTGGTCGAAGGTGTGCTGCACGGCCGCGCCGATCTCGCGCACCGCGCCCGTCTCGGCGGCCATGGTGTTGTAGTAGGACAGGTCTTTCTGCGCGTTCGACATGAAAAAGCGCAGCGAGGACGGGTCCTGCTCCAGCAGGTAGGGCTTGATGCGCTCCAGCGCCACGCCGCCGCCGCCGCCCTTGGCCAGCACGTCGGCGAACACGGCCGGATCGATGTCGGCGCGCAGCGCGCAGGCGGCCGCTTCCGACAGCAGCGCCACCACGCCCAGCGACACATAGTTGTGCAGCAGCTTCATGCGGTGGCCGGCCCCGACCGGGCCGGCGTGCGTGATGTTCTCGGCGAAGCAGGCCAGCAGCGGCCTGCACTCCTCGAACAGCGCGGCGTCGCCGCCCACCAGCAGGTTGAGCCGGCCTTCGGCGGCTTCCTTGGGGGTGCGGGTCATGGGCGCGTCCAGGAAGCGGCCGCCGGCCTGGACCACGGCCTGCGCCACTTTTTCGGTGGAGGAGGGGATGGCGGTGGAGCAGTCGATGATCACCGTGCCGGGCCGCAGGCCTTCGAGCACGCCGCCGGGCGACAGCAGCACGGCCTCGACCTGCGGGCTGCCGGTGACGCACAGGATGATCACGTCGGACTGCGCCGCCAGCGTGGCGCCGTCGGTGACGCTGGCGGCGCCGGCGGCCTTGAGCGCGTCCAGCGGCTGGTTGCCCGGGTGCTCCAGCACCGTCAGCGCATGACCGTGCTTGACCAGATTGCTCGCGATGCCATGGCCCATGAGGCCGATTCCAACCATGCCGACTTTCGCCATCTTTACTGCTCCTGCCTTGTTAGGGTGTTGGTTATCGTGTAAATCTTACTCCGACTCCCACTCAGACCCCGCCTTCACATGACAGCCCAAGTTCCTTCCGGTTTCGAGCCCTGGCGCCCGAGCAGTCCCTTCATGACCCACCTGGCCGAGCTCGGCGCGCTGTACAAGCGCGACGCCGACTGCGTGCTGGCCCTGCGGCTGGACGAGGCGCACACCAACATGCACAGCATCGCCCACGGCGGGCTGCTGGCCACCCTGGCCGACAGCGCGCTGGGCTACACCATCGCGCAGCAGGGGCAGGTGTCGGTGGTCACGGTGCAGATGTCGGTCGAGTACCTGAATCCGGTCAGGCCCGGCGATTGGCTCGAGGCCCACGTGCAGATCGACAAGCAGGGCAAGCGCCTGATCTACGCCACCTGCCGGCTGCAGGTCGAAGGCCGCGTCATGCTCAAGGCCAACGCGGTGTTCGCGGTGCGCGCCGCCAAGACGCCGGCCTCGGACGGCTGAGACGCCATACGAAAGATTCGAAGCCGGCGTTCGCGCCGGACCAAGGCGGCGCGCCGTCCCATAGGGCCGGACGCGCCGTTTGAACGCCGACGAACGCAGCGTTCGAAACATTCGACTCCTCGCCGCGCGAGCGGGCCAGCATAATTTTCCGGATCGTTTCAATCACGGAGACACTATGCTGCACACGGCCTTGCGGGGCGTGAAAGTCGTGGACCTCTCCCGCATACTCGCGGGCCCCTGGTGCACGCAGAACCTGGCGGATATGGGCGCCGAGGTCATCAAGGTGGAACACCCGGAGCGCGGCGACGATACCCGCGGCTGGGGCCCGCCCGACCTGCGCTCGGCCGACGGCCAGGCGTCGATGTCGGCCTATTTCATGGCCTGCAACCGCGGCAAGCAATCGGTGGCCATCGACTTCGCCACCGAAGCGGGCGCGGCCCGCGTGCGCGAACTGGCCGCCGGCGCCGACGTGCTGGTCGAGAACTACAAGGCGGGCGGGCTGCGCAAGTACGGCCTGGACTACGACTCGCTGGCGCGCATCAATCCGCGTCTCATCTACCTGTCCATCACCGGCTACGGCCAGTCCGGTCCGCTGGCCGGCAAGCCCGGCTACGACTACGTGTTCCAGGGCATGGGCGGCCTCATGAGCTACACCGGACAACCCGACGGAACGCCGGGCGCCGGGCCGTTGCGCACCGGCGTGGCGGTGGTGGACCTGATGACCGGCATGTACGCCACCTCCGCCGTGCTGGCGGCGCTGCGCCAGCGCGACCGGACCGGCCGCGGCATGCCGCTGGACATCTGCCTGCTGGACGTGGCGGTGGCGCTCAACGCCAACCAGGGCGCCAACTACCTG
Organism: Achromobacter sp. SX5; assembly: GCF_056711425.1. NCBI lineage: Bacteria > Pseudomonadati > Pseudomonadota > Betaproteobacteria > Burkholderiales > Alcaligenaceae > Achromobacter > Achromobacter sp. SX5. Next base: position 1,664,540 of record NZ_CM160041.1, read on the forward strand.
GTGTCCGGCGTGGCCCCGCAGCGCAGCGGCAACGCCCATCCCAACTGCGCCCCGTACGAAGTGTTCGCCTGCGCCGACGGCCACCTCATCCTGGCCATCGGCAACGACGGCCAGTTCGCGCGCTTTTGCGGCGTGGCCGGCCATCCCGAATGGGCGGCCGATGCGCGCTACGCCACCAACAGCGCGCGCCTGGCGCACATGGACGGCCTGCGCCCGCTGATCGCGCAGACCCTGGCCGCCGCCCCGCGCAAGCGCTGGACCGACGCCTTCGACGCGGCCGGCGTGCCCTGGGGACCGATCCACACGCTGGACGAAGTGTTCGCGCATCCGCAGGTGCAGCACCGGGGCCTGGTGCAGACCGCCGTGCATCCCAGGCTGGGCGAGCTGCGCCTGGTGCGCAATCCGCTGCTTGCCGGCTCCCCGCCCGAGGCCCTGGGCGCGGCGCCGCCGCTGCTGGGCGAGCACACCGCAAGCGTGCTGCCGGATTCCCCCACCAGATGATTCAACCGAGGAGACAACCATGAAATCCATAAAATTCCACGTGGCGGCGCTGTGCGCCTGCCTGGCCGCGCCCGCAATGGCCGCCGCCGAATACCCCGACCGGCCGATCCGGCTGGTCGTGCCCTACGCGGTGGGCGGCACCACCGACATCATCGCGCGGGTGGTCGGCAACAAGCTGGGCGAGCGGCTCGGCCAATCCGTCATCATCGAGAACCGTCCGGGCGCCGGCGGCAACATCGGCTCGGCCTACGCGGCCAAGCAGCCGGCCGACGGCTACACCCTGGTGATGGCGGTGGAAAGCTCGCACGCCGTCAATCCCAACGTCTACGCCAGGAGTTCCTACGACCCCGTCAAGGATTTCGCCCCGATCAGCAACCTGGCCGACGTGCCCAACGTGCTGGTCGTGAACCCGACGCTGCCGGCCCGGGACCTGGCTTCCTTCCTGCAGCTGCTCAAGGCCAACCCGGACAAGTACGCCTTCGGCTCCTCGGGCAACGGCGGCCTGAGCCATATGAACGGCGAACTGTTCCTCAAGACCACCGGCACCCGCATGCTGCACGTGCCCTACAAGGGCCTGGGTCCGGCGCTCAACGACCTGGTGGCTGGACAAGTGCAGGTCGTGTTCGACAATATTCCGTCGTCCTACCCGCTGATCCAGGGCGAGCGCCTGCGCCCGCTGGCCGTGGCCGCCAGGCAGCGGCTCAAGGTGCTGCCGGACGTGCCGACCTACGCCGAGGCCGGTTTGCCTGCCATGAACAACCCGTCCTGGTTCGGCCTGGCCGCGCCGGCGGGCGTGCCCGAGCCCGTGCTGGACAAGCTGAACCAGGCCGTGCGCGCGGCGCTGGCCGACCCCGACACGGTCGCCGCCATCGAACGCCAGGGCGCCGTGCCCAGCCCCATGTCGCGCGAGGAGTTCGGCGCGCTGATCGCCAAGTCCAACCAGCATTGGCAAAGCGTGGTGGCCGACATCAAATTCGAGAAAATGCAGTAAGAGGAGATCCCATGAACACCAGAACCTTTGAAGTCGCCCATGCCCGCGCCGAGATCGAGGCCGGCGGCATCGCCACCCTGACCATGCAGGACGCCGGCGTCCTGAACATCCTGAGCACCCCGGTCATCGACGGCCTGCGCGAAGCGCTGGCGCGGCTGCGCGAAGACGACTCGGTGCGCGTGCTGGTGCTGCGCGGCGCCAGCGACCGCGCCTTCGTGGCCGGCGCCGACATCGCCGAAATGGCGGCGCTGGACGAGGCGAAGGCGCGGCGCTTCATCTCGAACCTGCGCGACCTGTGCAACGCCGTGCGCCATTTCCCGGTTCCCGTCATCGCCCGCATTCCGGGCTGGTGCCTGGGCGGCGGCCTGGAATTCGCGCTGGCCTGCGACCTGCGCATCTGCGCCGACCACGCGCAGTTCGGCATGCCCGAAGTCAAGGTGGGCATCCCGTCCGTGATCCACGCCGCGCTCATGCCGCCGTTGATCGGCGCGGCCAACAGCGCCTGGATGCTGCTGACCGGCGAACTGATCGACGCCCGCCGCGCGCTCGACTGGGGCCTGGTCAACGCCGCCGTGCCCGAGGCCGAACTGGACGGCGCCGTGCGCAAGCTGGCCGAAGGCTTCGCCGCGCTCGGGCCGGCCGCGCTGCGCCAGCAGAAAAAGCTGCTGCGCCGCTGGGAGACGATGTCGGTGGACGAAGCGATCGAGGACAGCGTCGCGGAATTCGGCGCCGCCTTCAACACCGGCGAGCCCCAGAAATTCATGAACGAGTTCCTGGAAAGCAAGCGCCGCGCGAAATCCTGAGCCGGCGCGCGCCGGGCGCCGTCAGTCCTGCTCGCGCGTGGCCGCCACGATGGGATCGTCGAGCAGGTAGCCGGCCACCTGCTCGACGAAAGGCGAGGGCGGCGAGCCGGCCGCAGTGACCAGCGTCAGCTCGCGCCGCGCCCAGGGTTCGCGCAGCCCCACGGCCGCGATCCGGCCTTCGCGCAGCGCGCCGGCCGCGACGCTGCGCGGCACCAGCGACACCCCCACGCCGGCCTCCACCATGGACAGCGCCGCGTCGAAGGTATGCACGTGGATGCGCACCTTGGGCGTCTTGCCGGCCAGCTTGGCCATGTCGCGCAGGAACATGAAATTGCTGGTGCTGCGGTTCATGCACACGAAATCCAGGTCCAGCACCGCCGGAAAACGCACCGGCGAACTGTCCACCACCGGATGGTTCAGCGGCGCTGCGATGATCAGCTCGTCGACCGCATAGCGCGTGGCATTGACGCCGGCCGACTGCGCGCGGCCGGCGAAGATGCCGATATCGGCCTCCTGGCCCGCGATCGCGGCCTCGATGGTGGTGCTGGAGCGCTCTTCGAGCAGGATATTGACGTTGGGATTGGCCGACAGGAAGCGGCCCAGGCTGGGCACGATGAAACCGTTGAGCGAGCTGCTGTTGGCGAACAGCTTGACGCTGCCCTTCAAGCCGCTGGCGAAGCCGCTGACCTCTCCGTGCATGCGCTCGACCCCGGCCAGCAGCAAGCGCACGTGCTTGAGCACGAACGCGCCCTCGACGGTCAGCTCCATGCCGCGCGCCTCGCGCTTGAATAGCGGCACGCCCATCGCGAACTCCAGGTTCTTCAGGCGGTAGCTGGCGGAAGAGGCGGTCAGGTGCACCGCGTTGGCGCCGCCGGACAGGCTTCCGGCCTCGGCGATCGCAAGAAACAGGCGGAGATCGGTCAGTTCATAGCGCATCGCGCAAGATTACCCCAGCCCGCGCGGCGGCGTCACAGGTAAGGCGTCGCCAGCCAGATCACCTTGTTGCGCAGCCGCTTGGCGAACGGCGCCTGGTGCAGGCTCTCCAGCGTCTCGCGCTTGGCCTGGCCGATCAGCGCATCGACCCGGGCCGCGATCCAGCGCGCCACCTCGGGATCGTAGATCTCCGTATCCAGCTCGAAATTCAGCCGCAGGCTGCGCGGGTCCAGGTTGGACGAGCCCACATAGGCCCAGGCGTCGTCCACCGTCATCAGCTTGGAATGGTCGAACGCCCCGCGCGAGCGCCACACCCGGCAGCCGGTGCGCACCACCTGGTCCAGCTGCGCAGTCATCGCGTAGTCCACCAGCCGCAGATTGTTCTTGCCGGGAATCACGATGTCCACCGTCACCCCGCGGCGCGCGGCCGTGGCCAACGCGCCGATCAGCGTCTGGTCGGGCAGGAAGTAGGGCGACTGGATGCGCACGTGGCGCTGCGCCACCGCCAGCGCGCCCAGCAGCATATTGTGCGAACTGCCCAGCGCGCGGTCCGGGCCGGACGGCACGCAGCGCATCGGCACCCGGCCGCTGCGCGGCTGCGCGCTGGGATCGAACCACGGCCTGGCCGGCAGCGACTCGTGCGTCGTGAAATTCCAATCATGCGCGAACACCGACATCAGCTGCGTCACGATCGGCCCCTCGACCCGGAAATGCGTGTCGCGGTTGGTCGCCGGCCCGGCCAGCGCGCTGACGAAGGCCGCGCGCACGTTCATCCCGCCGGTGAAACCCACCCGCCCGTCGATCACCAGCACCTTGCGGTGGCTGCGCAGATTGGCGTAGGGCATGCGCAGCACCCCCAGCGGATTGGTCATGAAGCGCGCCACCGGCACGCCGCCGCGCGCCAGCATGCGCACGATGGGCGGACGCGAATACTTGGACCCGATGGCGTCGATCAGCACCCGCACCTCGACCCCGCGCGCCCGCGCCTCGATCAGCGCCTGCGCCATCTCGCGCCCGATCGGATCGTTGTCGAAGATATAACTCTGCATCGCCACCGCATGGCGCGCTTCGCGGATCGCCTGCAGCATGGCCGGATACGCCTCGTCGCCGCCGGCCAGCGGCTGCACCGCGTTGCCGCCCAACAGCCGGAACCGGCTGACGCGGTCGCCCAGCACCTTCAGCGACGCGAACTGCGGCCCCGAGACCTGCACCACGTCCACCGGCGCCGTCTCCACCTGCTCGGCGTCCACCACCATCGCCTCGTCGCGCTGCTGCGACAGCCGCGTCTTGCGGATCCGGTTGATCCCCGCCACGAAATAGAACAGCGCCCCGAACAGCGGCGAAAACAGCGCCACCCCCACCCAGCCGATGGCCGCCCGCACGTCCTGCTTCGTCATCGCGGCATGCACCGCCGCGCCCGTCCCGGCCACGACGCTGATGGCAAATACCAGATGAGGCCAGTAATCGATCAAAATAGCGTGTATGCGGTCCATGACGAGGGGGTAAACCACGGTCTCCGGGGGCGGTCAATGCGCAAGCATATCAAGGCCCCACGCCCAGGCAAGTCCATTTTCGCCACGGCCTCGCACACCATTCAAAAAAACGTGCTAGAATTCGGCCTCTTCGTTGATGAGCACCTTTTTTCAAGGCCGCGCAGCGAAGCAAGCAGTACCAGTGGTGGCTGTAGCTCAGTTGGTAGAGTCCCGGATTGTGATTCCGGTTGTCGTGGGTTCGAGTCCCATCAGCCACCCCAAAATTTCCTTAGAAAACAGCCGCTTACAGCGGCTGTTTTCTTTTGGGTTCGAGGCGCGATAGCCCGGCTGGTAGGAATACGTTGTTCCGACTCATGCCCAGGAGCGGGTCTCGCTCGATCCGTTCCCATCTGACGAACCGGCGGCGGATGATGGAAAGGAAAGCCGTTCCCTCATTGGCGCGGGCTGAGAGAAACCGCGGGTCGTCGGACGGAGCTGCGAAATCCGCTCTGAAACGAAATCATTCAGGTCCCGCGGCGGTGGCGGCCGCGGGACCCGTGAGTCACCAGCGGTTTACCAGTGAAAACCGACTCCCACCGCGGCGCCGACATTGCCCCGGGTGTTCGTGGTCGCGTTTGCCTTGACTACCCACTTGCCGCTTTCGGACATGCTGGATATTCCGACAGCCAGGCTGCTCTGGCCGCCGTAAGTGCCGCCGCCAAGCGCGAACATACCCTTGCCGGGAAGCGTCGCCTGCGGCAGCGCAGCCATGGCCATGGCCGACGCCGTTCCGGCGTTGGCATCGTTGCGCAGGTTGCGCAGTTTCCCGTTCGTGTAGTTCACGATGTCGTTCTTGGTGTCATTCAACTGGGACACGTTGACGCCGTCGGTCGGAGCGGTACCCGCGGCCATGTTCGTGATTTGCCGCTCGCCACCGGCATAGCCCACCGAAACCGAGTTGTCGCGGTCGGTCGCCGAATCCGCGCCCAGCGCCACGCTATTGGTATACGAGGCCTTGGCGCCGGCGCCCACCGCGACGGAGTTGTTGCCGCTGGCGCTTGCCTTCTGGCCGACCGCGGAGCTTCTCTTGCCGGACGCTCGCGCGCCGCTGCCGGTGGCGGTCGCGCCGGAAGCCGATGCCGTGGCGCCGGCGCCGACTGCCACGGTCTCTTCCGCGGCAGAAACCGCGTTGCTCCCGATGGCCACGCCGTTCTTCCCGGAGACGGCCGCATTGGACCCGGATGCGACACCGCTGGTGCCGGTTTGCACGGTCGCCTTGTCGGCGTCCGTGTTCGTGCCGTCGGCCTTGAAGTAGCGTGAGCCGTTATCCAGGCTGCTGAACGTTTCGACGAACTTGTTCTCGACGTTGCTTACGCGGGCATCGATATTCTCGACGCGCTGGTTGGTCTCATACAGTTGGCTGCCATTGACGGCGTCCGTGCTGGTCTTGGAGACCTCGCCCTGCTTGACGTTGGTGATGATCGTGCCGCCGGTCTTGCCGCCGTCGGTCGATGGCGTGCCTTGCAGGGTCACCTTGTCCTTGGGGGCGCCGGCCGCGCCATCGTAGGTCACCGCTCGGTCGTTGCCCGGCGGGTTGGCGGAGATTGCGCTGACCGCCGACTTCAATTGGCTGACGTTCACGGCGTCGGTGTCGGCGGCGCCGGCCGCGACATTGGTGATGCGGCGTTCCTTGCCGGCCGAGCCTACTGAGACCTCACCGATCGGGGTCAGGCCCGCCAGGGTGTAGAGCGCGGTGGGGTTGTAGGCGCTCGCGGTCAGGCTGGCGTTCGCGATGCTGTTGGCGCCCAGCGCCACGCTTTGCGCAGAATAGGCCTTCGCGTTGTAGCCGAGAGCGACGCTTTGCGTGGCGCTGCTTTGCGCGGCGACGCCGGCGGCCAGCGAGTTGCCGCCGGTGGCGCCATCGTTTGCATAGTTGGCGCCGATCACGCCACCGTCATTGACGCTGTAGTAGCGGGTTTTCGCCGCCTCCAGTTGGTCGAGATTGACGGCGTCGCCGCCATCGACGCCCGCTGCGACGTTGGTGATCCGCGTGCCGCCGGTTTTGGTGACCGAACTGTACGTGTTGCCGGTCAGCGTGATGGTGCTATGCGTGCTGTTGTCGTACTTGACGACATCGGCCGTGGAGTCGGCGGCTGCCTGCTTCAACTGCGCGACGTTGACGGCGTCGGAATCATCGGCGCCGGCCGACAGGCCGGTGATGCGGCGATTGCCCACGTTGACCTCGCCGCTGGCGGTGCCGCCCACCAGATAGGCCTGGTTGCCCAGGGTGGCGCCGGAAGCATTGGAACCTGCGCCCAGGGCGACACTGCCGTCATGGCTGGCGACCGCGCCCATGCCGATGGCGACCGAATCCTGGCCGATGGCCTGGGAGTCGGCGCCGGTGGAATTGGCGTGGAAATACTTGGTGCCGGTGTTGTAGACGTTCTCGATGCGGTCGCCGATGGTAGTCACATCGCCTTCCACCGCGGTGACGCGATTGTCCACGTTCGAGATCTGGGTGTTGGTCTCGTTCAGTTGCGACATGTTGACGGCGTCACTGTCGCCCACGCCGCGCGCGACGTTGCGGATGCGGGTGCCGCCGGTCTTGGCGCTCGAGTCGTAGGCGTCGCCGGTCAGCGTCACGGTGTTATGCGTGCTGTTGTCGTACTTGACGACATCGGCCGTGGAGTCGGCGGCTGCCTGCTTCAACTGCGCGACGTTGACGGCGTCGGAATCATCGGCGCCGGCCGACAGGCCGGTGATGCGGCGATTGCCCACGTTGACCTCGCCGCTGGCGGTGCCGCCCACCAGATAGGCCTGGTTGCCCAGGGTGGCGCCGGAAGCATTGGAACCCGCGCCCAGGGCGACGCTGCCGTCATGGCTGGCGACCGCGCCCATGCCGATGGCGACCGAATCCTGGCCGATGGCCTGGGAGTCGATGCCGGTGGAGTTGGCGTGGAAGTACTTGGTGCCGGTGTTGTAGACGTTCTCGATGCGGTCGCCGATGGTGGTCACGTCGCCTTCCACCGTGGTGACGCGGTTGTCGATAGAGGCCACCTGCTCGTTGGTGGCCTTCAACTGGCTACCGTTGACGGCGTCGGTGCTGGCGTCCGTGAGCTCGGCGGCGGCGACGTTGGTGATCTTGCTGGGGCCGACGCCGCCGTGGTTGGCACTATAGGCGCCCGCGCCGCCATTGATCGCCGGGTCCCACAGCAGGGCGTCATTCTCCAGCCCGATGACGCGGTTGTCGACGTTGGTGACGCGGTTGTCCACGTTCGAGATCTGAGTGTTGGTCTCGTTCAGTTGCGACATGTTGACGGCGTCGCTGTCGCCCACGCCGCGCGCGACGTTGGTGATTCGGGTGCCGCCGGTCTTGGCGCCCGAGTCGTAGGCGTCGCCGGTCAGCGTCACGGTGTTATGCGCGCTGTTGTCGTACTTGACGACATCGGCCGTGGAGTCGGCGGCTGCCTGCTTCAACTGCGCGACGTTGACGGCGTCGGAATCATCGGCGCCGGCCGACAGGCCGGTGATGCGGCGATTGCCCACGTTGACCTCGCCGCTGGCGGTGCCGCCCACCAGATAGGCCTGGTTGCCCAGGGTGGCGCCGGAAGCATTGGAACCCGCGCCCAGGGCGACACTGCCGTCATGGCTGGCGACCGCGCCCATGCCGATGGCGACCGAATCCTGGCCGATGGCCTGGGAGTCGATGCCGGTGGAGTTGGCGTGGAAGTACTTGGTGCCGGTGTTGTAGACGTTCTCGATGCGGTCGCCGATGGTGGTCACGTCGCCTTCCACCGTGGTGACGCGGTTGTCGACAGAGGCCACCTGCTCGTTGGTGGCCTTCAACTGGCTACCGTTGACGGCGTCGGTGCTGGCGTCCGTGAGCTCGGCGGCGGCGACGTTGGTGATCTTGCTGGGGCCGACGCCGCCGTGGTTGGCGCTATAGGCGCCCGCGCCGCCATTGACCGCCGGGTCCCACAGCAGGGCGTCATTCTCCAGCCCGATGACGCGGTTGTCGACGTTGGTGACGCGGTTGTCCACGTTCGAGATCTGAGTGTTGGCCTCGTTCAGTTGCGACATGTTGACGGCGTCGCTGTCGCCCACGCCGCGCGCGACGTTGCGGATGCGGGTGCCGCCAGTCTTGGCGCTCGAGTCGTAGGCATCGCCGGTCAGCGTCACGGTGTTGTGCGTGCTGCCGTCGTACATTACCGCGTCGGCCGTCGACGCTTTCAACTGTGCGACGTTGACGGCGTCGGTGTCCTGCGTGCCGCCGGCCAGGCCATTGATCTGGCGGGTCTTGCCAGTGGCGGCATTGCCGACGCTCACGGCGCCCAGCGTGCTTTTCCAGGCGGCGCCCGCGTCGGTCGAGGCCATTCCGGTGCGAGGATTGTAGGCCTGGACGGAAGCGCCCGTGGTCGCCAGCGAGCCTGAGCCCAATGCGACGCCGTCGCCGACCGAGGCTACGGCGGCGCTACCTAGCGCAAGCGAATTGACGGCGGAGGCGGAAGCGATCGCACCGCTGCCGATGGCAATGGCGTTCGCTGCCCCTGTCTGCGCTTTCGCTCCCTGGCCCATCGCGATGGTGCCGACGGCCGAGGTCGCCGCTTGGTAGCCGATCGCCGTGGAGTTGTCGGCGGCCGCGTTGGCGGAGTTGCCCAACGCTACCGCGCTGCCCTTTGACGCGCTGGCGCCCAGACCCAAAGCCGTGCTCGACGAGCCGCTAGCCGTGGCATTGTGGCCGAATGCCGAAGCGGCGTCGCCGCTTGCCGTGGCGTTGGCGCCAACCGCCGCGGAATTGGCGCTCTTCGCTACGGAAGCAAATCCGATGGCCAGCGCATGATCGTTGGAAGCGTTGGCATTCAATCCAATGGCGATCATGTCGGTATGGGCGGCGTTGGCGCTCGCAGCGGTCGCGTTATGACCGATGGCCACCGTGTCGTTGTTCGAAGCCTTCGACGACTCGCCCATCGCCAGCCCGCTTCGCCCGCCCGCGGTCGCACCGACTCCGCCGGCCAGCGCGTTGATGCCCGTCGCGCCGTCGTTGTTGTAGTTTCCGCCGGCCACGCCCGCGTCGTTCACACTGTAGTAATGCGTCTGCGAGCTGGCGAAAGCGCCTTTCAATTGGGCGACGTTCACCGCGTCGCTGTCCGCCGTGCCCCCGGCTACGCCGGTGATCTGGCGATACAGGCCGTTTGTGGAATCGCCTACCGAAACGGCGCCGCTCGTGCTCGTCGTCGCGGCGATGGCACTGGCTTGAGCTGCGGTCGTGCGAGGCGGAATAAATGGCGCGACTCCAGCCGCCGTACTCGATACGGAGTTGCTGCCCAGGGCGACGCCGCCAGCCACCGTGGCGCTGGCTTCAGGCCCAGCCGCGAGGGACCTGTAGCCCGAGGCGGTGGCATGGGAACCGATGGCGGTACTCCAGAATCCAGAACCGAGCGAACTGTCGCCTATCGCCACGGAGGACGCGTTGGTGGCCTGCGCCGCGGAGCCGATGGCGGTCGAACTCGTACCGGAAGCATAGGCGCTTGGGCCGAATGCGGAGGATTGGCCTCCGACAGCGCGTGCGCCATTCCCGACGGCGACGTCATAGGCGAGTTCGGCGACGCTCTTGAATCCCAATGCCGTGCTGCCGTAACCCGAAGCCCGCGTCTCGGTTCCGATGGCGGTGCTGCCCTCGCCGGATGCGGTCGCGCCGATGCCTGCGGCCAGCGCGTCGGCGCCGGTGGCGCCGTCGTTCGCATAGTTGGCCGCCGGCGTTCCGCCGTCATTGACGCTGTAGTAATGCGTTTCGGCAGACGTCGCCGAGGCGACCAGCGCGCCCGCGATGGCGATCAAGGCACGCGACGAGCGTTTCTTTTTTCCCTTCGCCAATTCGGACGCCACGACCCATTTTCCGGTGGCCTCGTTAAGTATGCACTTGTAGACCTTGTTCATGATCAACTCTCAGTACAGTGAACCAGCAAAACAAACATGCGTGCTCTCGTCTCGCTTGGGGCGCTAATGCACGGCCTTTCGCGCCTTGATACAAGGATGGAGCGGTCCAGGATTTCTGAGGTTGGGAAACCGATGAATGGGGCTGCGGAAAATTCCGAACGTACCCGATTCCGCTATTGCGGCGAAACGCCTATTCGCCTTTACAGCGATATGCGGCGGCAAGCATCTCCGCCTTCAGCAGCAGGTCTGGATCCACGCGCAGCGCCTTGGCCAGGAGATCGACCGTCCATTCGCACAAGGCCACGTCGCCGCTGTCCAATGCCAGCAAGGTGGGAAGGCACAGATTGGTGCGCGCCTGAGTCGAGGCCATGGACAGACCACGATGGGTACGCCAGGCGCGCATTGCGCTGAAGCCTCGGGCTTCTATCAGCGCCTGTACCGGCCCTGGAAGGCCCTCTCGGTGTCGCGGCCAGGGGTGGGGCGTCTCGGATGTCAGGACGTTGAGCTGACGCGTGGGTTGCGGCGCGACATAGGTGCTCTGGGCGCGTCGGATCGGCCGGACTGGCGTGAATTGCTTCATGGTCTCGGAAGAGGCATCGGGCACGGCCACAAGAGACGCCCGGCGGAGGGAGCCGCCGGTCATGGCTGTTGTGTCTTCATGTCCGCGCAAGAATGCATGGGTCGCAGCACTTCCGGACCGGGAAAATTCCGCAATCCGCCGGGGAAATTTCCGAACATGGTTCTCGTCTCGCCGGCAACGGGGCGGCGACTAAGAACTTTCCGCAAAACATGAGGAAATTTCCACAGCAGGGGACGCCGGGAACTGTTGCAGACTTTAGCGGGGCCGGTTGCGCTGTGGCAGCCAGGCAGGCGGTGGTGGGAGGAGCTGATCAGATGATGGCGCGTGCATTGATAATCTCGGACAGGCTGTCCACTTATGAGGACTTTCGGCGGACGTTGAACCAGTATCCCGAGCTTTCGGTATGGGTGCTGGATGCATCGGACCTGCGTTTTTTCGAGCTGGAAGACAACGCGGAAACGCCCGAGTTGGTCATTCTGGATGTATTGGCCAGTCCCACCAAGTGCCTGGCCGCGACGGCCAGGGTGCGAGCCTTGTTCCCCAAGGCGAAGATCGCCGTCAGGGCGCTCGCGCTATGGGAGCGGTACCTGCCGCTAATTCTGCAGGCGGGCGCCCATGGCATCATCGACGGCTATACCTATCACAGCAGACACGCGATGTCTATGCTGATAGATTCGATGATGGCGGGAAACATCATCTACCGCATCCAAGGTTCAGACTGACCCCGTCGCGGCGTTCAATCCTTCGCCGGCAAGAGGGCATCGTTGGCCGCGTCGATCCCGCGGAAGGGTCATCAGCGCCTCCAGGGCCATGGGGCGGCCGAGCAGGTAGCCCTGCCCATGGCGACAGCCGAGCTGGTAGAGCGCCCGAAGTTCCGCAACCGTCGAAATGCCCTCCGCGACGACCCGCCAACCCATTTCCTTGGCGAGGCCCAGCGCGAATCTGACCGACTGCCGGGCAATCGGACTGTCGCCGACCTGAGCGGCGAACACGCGATCGAGCTTGAGTTCGTCTATGGGCAGGTCCAGAAGCCGGTCCAGATTTGCATAACCGACGCCGAAGTCGTCAATGCTGACTTGGAACCCGTATTGCCGCAGGCGGGTCAGCGCAGCCTTAAGCGCCTTGGCGTCGGCGGCGGGGGTGTCTTCGGTCAGCTCCACCCTGATAAGGGCGGGATCCACGCGTCTGCGCAATGCGGTCGACCTCAGAAAGTCGACATTGTCGTGCGTAGACAAGGTGGCGGCGCAGGCATTGACGGCCAGCGGCAATGGCCTGGACGCGAGGTTCAATGCGGCGCTGGCCGCCAGCGCAAGCTCTGTCACGCGTCTGAATAGCGGGGCTTGCATATTCATGCCCTGAATCGCGCCGATGAAGCGGCCCGCGGGCAACACGCCCCAGACGGGGTGATTCCAGCGCGCGAGCGCTTCGGCGGACTCGATGCGTCCGGTCTTCAGATTTACCTGGGGCTGGAACACGAGTTGGAGCTGCGAAGGATCCCGCAGCATTTCGATGACTTCGTGCTCATGGAACTGAATGAGTCGAGCCGAATTTTCCTGGCACCACATGGCGTGCTTCCCGGTTATGGTCGAGACAACATGCCTACAAGGCTAGCAACTCCGCCTTGCGGCAGGGGTAGGAAATTTCACATTCGGAGCCAGCCGCTGCTGTAGGAAATTTCCGCAGAAGGTTCCGAAATTTCGTCAGCCCGGGATACTGAGGAACACGTAGATTGCATCCGTGCGACAGTCATTCTTTGGTGTCCTGTCATGGATCCGGCCTCACTTCTTCGTCCCTGTCATCCCCCTTCCTGCGTACGATCGCGCTTGAGCCGTTCCACGACGTCGCGCGCCGCCATGGCGTTCGGCGGCGCGGTCGCCGCGTTTCCCGGTTTCACCGAACCCATGACCGCGCTCTGGCTGGAGCTGACATCGCTGGTCTGCGTCACAGGGTTCGTCGCCGCGCTGGTGGTCTTGATTCTGCTGGTCCGCAAGAGCCGGCAGCATCTGCGCTCCGAAACGCGCCTGAAGGATCTGCTGGCGTTCCAGACCGCGGTTCTGGACGCCATTCCGGATCCCATCGTGCTGCGGGACAAGGACCTGAATCTGCTGGCGTGCAACAGCGCATACGAGAAGCTGCTGCAGCGGTCGCGGGGGGCGCTGAGAAACACGTCGGTCGACCGGGCCTTGCAGATGTTGGTCTGTGACGTGGAGCTGGCCCAGATAGAAAAGGATTACCGCGAAGTCATGGCGACGGGCGTCGCACTGAGCAAAGACCGCGAATTTCACGTGCACGGCCGGGAGATGACGGTCCGGCACTGGATGGAGCCCTTGCGCAATGCCCGCGGCGCGGTGACGGGCGTGGTCGGTGGCTGGATGGACATCACGCACCGCCAGCGCGTTCTTAAGGAACTGGCGGTTGCCAAGGACCGCGCGGAGGGCGCGGACAGGGCCAAGACCACCTTTCTGGCGTCTGTGAGCCATGAAATTCGCACGCCCATGAACGCGATCATGGGCGTGCTGGAACTGACGCTGTCGCATCCGGGCTTGCCAAGTCAGGACCGGAGACAGCTGAGCACCGCATACGACGCGTCCAAGTCGCTGTTGTCGCTGATAGACGATCTGCTCGACCTTTCCAAGATGGAGGCCGGGAAATTCCAGTTGTCGCCTCGGCCTACGGCGCTCGTAGAGCTGGTCGAGGAGGTGGTGAACGTGTTCCGTCCCATTGCCGAAGGCAAGGGTTTGGAGCTGGTCCTGGAGGTCGATATGCCCGAGGGCGGCGCTGGCGCCTACCACGTGGATCCCTTGCGGCTGAAACAGGTCTTGAACAATTTCGTGTCCAATGCGATTCGCTTCACGCGGCGCGGCACGGTGCGGGTATTCGTGGGCGCCGATGTCCGGGAGGGAGACCTTCAATGGATCTCATTGAAGGTCGTCGACACCGGCGTGGGCATTCCCGCGCAGGCGATTGAATCCTTGCTGCAACCCTTCGTGCAGGTTGCAGAAACGCTGCCCGCATCGGACCGGGGCACCGGGCTCGGGCTATCCATTTGCGACAGGCTGGTGCGGAAGATGGGGGGCGCGATCGCGATAGAAAGCGAACTGGGCGTCGGCACGAGCATCTCCGCCCGCCTGCCGCTGCGTGAGGCGCCGGCGCAGCCTGCTTCGCCCGCGCGCATTGCAGCGTTCGAGCCGGTCGCGCCGGCGTGCGTGCCGCTGAATGTGCTGGTCGTCGACGACCAGCCGTCCAATGTCCTGCTATTGCAGCGCCAGTTGCAGAAGCTGGGCCATCGCGTTTGCTGCGCCCGCAACGGAGCGCAGGCGCTCGAGATGGTGGGCGAACAGCGGTTCGACGTCGTGGTGTGCGACTGCGCGATGCCCGTGATGGACGGCTACACCTTCGCGCGCATCCTGCGGCAACGTGGCGACGCGAGCGCCGCCTTGCCCATCCTGGGCTATACCGCGGGCGCGCACGAAGCGGAAGTCGAGCGCGCCAGGGCAGCGGGCATGGACCGGATTCTGATCAAGCCCGTGAACCTGAGTTCGCTGGGAAGAGCCATCGATGAGGTGGCGCATCGGAGCGCGCGGGGCCAGGCCGATGGCGTTGGCGCCGGCGTATGCAGTAACGCCGGGTTAGGGGACTGAGCGAAGCCATGCCGCACCTGGCTTGCCATCCGCAGGGCTGGCGACGCCCGCCCGGGCCCTGGCGAGAAGTCAGCGCCCCTGCCGCAGGCGATGCAGCTCGGCGCAGAGTCGTTCCAGCGCAGGCACGAACAAGGTGTTCAGCCGTTCGACCTCGGCGTCGTCGCCGCTGCGGGTGACGGCCTCGATGTGTTCGCATAGCCGCGTCAGCGATGCGCATCCGGCCAGCCGCGCCGTGCCTTTGATGCGATGCGCCAGCGCGCCGGCCCCATGCCAGTCCCGACTTGCGCAGCAGGCCCGATAGCCCGCCAGGTCATTGAGCCCGGTGTCGGCCAGGCTGTCGACGAGTTCGGCCACGACGGCGGCGTCCCCGTCGACCAGGCCGTGGAGCACCGCGGGGATGGCGGCGCATTCGCGGTCGTCCGGCAGACAGTAGCCGGCGCTCAATAGGGCTGGCAGCAGCTCCGAATCGGCGATGGGCCGGGCGCGATACGCCTCATCGTCAGCAATGGCGCTGCCCGAGGGCGCGATCCACAGGCGTATCGGCGCCTCCCCGACCGCGGCGGGCGGCAACGCCGCTGAAGCCTGCGGCGATTTTCCGTCCCACACGACAACTCGGGGGGTGGCCGAATAGCCCGACATGGCGGCGACATCCGGGCAGCTTTCCACCACGAGACCGAGGTTCTCCAGGCGGGCGCACAATTCGCGCATCCGCCCAGGATCGGATCCGATGACGAGCGCGAGATTCATCTGGTTCTCCGAGAGGCGGGCATGACGACTACCGGGCGATTCCGCACTGGCGCGCAAAGTCGATCAGTTCAAGCAGCGTCTGTACGTTCAGTTTTTCCATAATGCGCGTCTTGTGCGTGCTGACCGTTTTGTTGCTGATGAAAAGCGCTTCGCCGATTTCTTTGTTTGACATGCCGCGGGCCAGCATCTGCATGATGACAATCTCCTTGTCCGAGAGACGGCTCAGCCGATCCACGTTGTCGGCCGTACCGGCCTGCCGCGCGGAGTGCGGGCCCTCGGTGTTGGGAAAGACGGTGTAGCCGGCCAGGACGGCTTCGACGCAGCGAAGGATTTCGGATATTTCCTGCGACTTGCTGACGTAGCCGTTGGCCCCGGCGAGTTTTACGCGCGGCGCAAAAACCGACTGGTCCTGTCCTGATACCACCAGGATGCGGATGTCCGGTTGGATGGACTTGATCCGCGGAATCACGTCCAACCCGTTGATCTTCGGAATGTCGATATCCAGAATGACCAAACCAGGGTGGTTGTCCTTGACGGTCTGTATGGTGGACTGGCCGTTGTCGGCTTCCAGTATGCCTGTTACGCCCAACACCTGACTCAGGTGCGTCTTCAGGACCAGGCGCAACGAAGGGTGGTCGTCTACGACGAGTACTGTGGTCAAGTGCGACTCCGTTCTGTAAGGGGCGGAAAGGCGGGCGCGGGGCGGGAAGGCCGGATCGTCCGGTTTGCGTCAATGGGATTCATCGGTCCATCTCCCTATGCACTTGCGCAGCGTGGAAAGGCTGACGGGTTTGACCAGGAAGTCATTGAGGCCGGCTTGCCGAAGGCGCTCAACGTATTCGCTCTGGACGTCGGCGCTCAGCCCCACCACGGGGAGGGTCCGTATGCGGGCATCGTCGTGCGCGCGAACCCGACGCGTCAATTCGAAGCCGTCCATGTCGGGCATGTGGCAATCCGTTAGCATCAACGCGTATGGCGCCCGTTCCAGTTGGTTCAACGCCTGCCTGCCGTCCGAGACCACATCCGCCTGCCACCCCAGCTTGTCCACCATATTTCGAATCACGATCTGATAAGGCAAATGGTCTTCCACGATCAGTATTCGGCGCGTTTCAAGAACGGCGCCATTTTCCCGTAGCGCCGCCGGGGATTTGGTAACAGGATGCTCCGTCTGCAACGCACTGAGACAGGCGCGCGCCAGTTCGCCAAACAACACCGGCCCGCCGGCCAGCATCTGCGCCGGGGACGTCCCTGGCGGCAAGGTCTCCGGCGCATATCCGCCCGGCGCGAAGTAAAGCGTGGCTGGCAGCGGCGAGGGCCCCGGTTGCGGCAATTCGACGATATGCAGGTCGGCGGCGCCGGGAGGCTCGACCGGCCGCATGCCCAATGCGCGCGCATATGCCTGAAGGGCGGCGTCGTCCGCTGCGCGGTGGACCTCGATGCGGATACGCTTGCCGGCCAGTATGGAGTCGGGCGGATCCAGCTGCAGGATGTGCAGGGGCAAGGTGACGTCGAACCGGCTGCCGACGCCTTCGGTGCTCTGCACTTGAATGCTTCCCCCCATCAGGCGGCTCAGGCGCATGCAGATCGCCAGCCCCAGGCCGCTGCCTCCGTATTGGCGCACGGTCGACGCATCGGCCTGCGAAAAAGGGCGGAACAACCGGCTCTGCGCTTCGGCCGAAATCCCGATGCCGGTATCCGAAACCGAGATCAGGACCGTCTGAACGGATGCGGCTGCCGCGGACCCGGCGGGCGCCGTCCTGACCAGGATGCTGATTCCGCCGGCCACGGTGAACTTGATGGCGTTGCCGATCAGGTTCAGGAGAATCTGCTTCACCCGCACCGGGTCGCCCCGATATTGCGCCGCGATCTCGGGTGCGACGCATGCGTCCAGCGTCAATCCCTTCTCCCGGGCCTTGGCCGAGAAGATATGCGTCACCTGGTCCAGCACCTCGCGCAGGCTGTACGGTATCGATTCGACCGGCACCGGACCGTCCTCCAGGCGGGAGAAATCCAGGATATCGCCCAGGATTTCGATCAGAAGCCGGGAGGCGCTGTCCGCCAGGTCGACCTGCTGGCGCTGATAGTCGTCCATGGGCGTATCGCGCAACAACTCGAGCGCGCCCAGCGTCGTCGCCAGCGGCGTGCGGATTTCGTGACTCATCGCAGCCAGAAAGCGGGACTTCGCCTGGGCATTTGCGTCGGCCTCAGCCTTGGCGCGGCTGAGCGCCTCTGCATCACGGTGCTCCTGCGTGACATCCAGCAGGTAGCCGTTCCAGAGGACCGAGCCGTCGGCGAGACGCCGGGGCAGGGCAGTGCCGACTCTCACCCATCCGTCATCGCCCGCGCGGTGCGTTGCCAGGTCGATCTGTATCGGCTTGCCGCCGTCACGGGATGCGTCCACTGCCGCGTCGGCGGCAGGCCAGTAGTCTTCCAGGATGTTGGGCAGATTTCCCCTGCCGGACTGCTGGCGGATCTCGCGCGACGACATACGCAGGAACCTCTCGGTTTGGCCCACCAAATACGGGATCCAGCGATGGCCGCCGGGCTCCTCGCGGATCCGGAAAAATGCCATGGGCAGGGTTCGCGTCAGGTCTTCTACGGTGTCCCGGATTTCGCGGGCCTCGCGTTCGGCCGACAGGCGCGCGCTGGCATCGACAAGCGCCACCAGGGCGCCGCGAGGCGCGTCGTCATCGCCGCGAAAGGGCTGCACGATCAACATTCCTTCGATGGCCCGGCCGTCGGCGGCGTGTACTTCGATGACTTCGGCGATCGCCCTGTCCGCCACGGCGCATTGGGCGGCGAAGGCTTCCAACTGAGCCCCCAGCGACCCGGCCGCGCCATGCAGCGAGCCGGCCTTCGCCCCAATCAGCCGGCTGCGGTCCAGCCCCACCATGTTTTCGAAAGCCCGGTTCACGGTCAGGTATCGGTTCATGCCGTCGAGCGCTGCGACGAGCGTGGGGGTGGCGTCCAGCAGACGGGTCTGCATCTCGCGAGACGCCCGGGCTTCCCGCGCGTCGAGGCGCAGGCGCCGGGCTTCGGCCAGCATCTTCCGCAGGAAATGCAGCAAGACCAGTATGGCGGCGAAAAGCAGGAGGGCAATGCCGCTCAGGAACGCTTCCATAAAGGTCGACATGGCCTCGGGGTTCTCCGAAAGGAAGCCGGCTTGCCCGCTGCCGCCGGCGGACCACAAGCCCTGCGAATTTTGTTACTACATCATCACGGTGCAATATTCGCACAACGATTTTGTAACATTAATTGTCGGGTATGTCGGTGGCGTCGGCGCGAAACAGACGTGCATTCCGTGGCGGCGCCCGGAAAGGCGGCGAGAGGATCCCACGGATGGACACCGGTCAGAAGAATTCATCCAGCAAGGCGTAAAACTCGAGGCGCCGCTCGTCGCGCTCGGCGCCGTACAGCTGAAAGAATGGGCTGACCCATTCCGATCCCAGATTGCGCTCGATGCTGCGTGCCGCAAGCGCCAGGTCCTGAAAACGGTCGCTGAACCCGAGGCGGCCGCAGTCGAGAAAACCTGTGAACCGGCCGGCTTCGGCCATGAAGTTCGGCAGGCAGGCATCGCCGTGGGTCACGACCAAGTCTGGCGTGCCCCGGGGCTTCAACGACAAAAGCTCTTCAAACAGATCCGTGGCGGTTCGCCCCAGCCGTTTCTGATCGAAATCCGTTTCGTCGACGAGGCCGGCGCTAATGCGATCCTTTGCGGCGGCCATGCGCCGCTCCAGACGATGGTCGAAGGGGCATTCTGCGACGGGCTCCTGATGCAAAGCGCGCAATGCCATCGAGACAATGCCTATGATTTGCGCCGGCGAAAGCTCGCCGGCGCTGGCCAGATCCAGTCCGGGCAGCGCGCTCATGAGCAGCCAGTGACGATTGTTCTCCTCCATCGTGTCCAGAACCAGAGGGGCGGGCAGGCCACGCTGGTTCAGCCAGCGGAGGCGAGCGATCTCGTCGGGAAGCTCGCTTAGCGCGCCGACCGGCTCCGACTTCAGGAACAGATCCCGTCCGCCGCCGAGGCGAACTCGGAACACGTCGGCGCCCGACTCTCCAATCGACTGGCGTTCGATTGGCGCTCCCCGGAACTTTTCGCCCCATTTGGCGGGAATACTCATGTGCTCGTCACTCCTTCGATGGCGGGATGAATAGGGGCAGGTTACTGCGCCGGGCCGGCGCAGAGGCGCGCGTAGCTCTGGAGTCGGCGGCATCGTCGCTCGCTGATCCTCACCAACACAAACGCTTCTTTCCGACATATATGTCCGCCTTCGGGCGGTCGTTTCTAATTATGGAGGCGGCGGTAGCGGTGCTGATAATTGGGGTTTATCGCGCCCAGTCGGTCCCGCAAGGCGCCTTGGGCTATTTCGTCCTGTACGAGATCCATAGAGGGGGAGAACTGCCGATACCAGTATTACCTATGGCCTTGTTATAGGACGGAGCCAATAGAACAATCCACTTCGAACTTTACTTCGAATGGATAGGCCGTATGAGAATCTCGTTTTTGCACACCATCGACACTAGCGAAGCCGTCTTCGGACTCGCGGCGATGAAAGCCGGTTGGTCATCGGATCAAATTCGTCATGCGACTCGCGAGGATCTGCGGCAGGCATTGGCGCAACAGTCGGCGCCAAACTGTGGCGCGCACGGCCGGGTCCACGAAGCGGTGCGGAGTTTGATGGCCGAGGCCGACGCGGTAATCGTGACGTGCGCGACGCTCGGCCCCGCAATCGACACGATGGGAGAAACCTCCGTTCCCATCATCCGGGCAGATGCGGCCCTGGCCAAAGCGGCGTCGCGCGCCGGCAGAAACCTCGTCGTGCTCTGTGCGGTCGAATCGAGCGTTGCGCCGAACCGAGCGCTCTTCGAGCTCCATGCGGCTGCCACCGGCGCTAGTGTGACTGTTCGCTTGATACCCAACGCCTGGGCGCTCTACCAAGAAGGCGAAACAGCAGCATGCATGGCGGCATGTGCGCAAGCGGCGGATGAAGCGTATGCCCAAGGCTTTGATGTCGTGGCGTACGCTCATCCATGGATGGCTGAGTCTGTGGAATTGATGAGAAGCAAGTGCCGACCGATCCACGGCGTACAAGCGGCGCTGGACGCTGTGACTGATGCGCACTAACCCCCACAACGTCCGCCAATGCAACGGGCCGCCCTAGGGCGGCCTGTATTGATTGTGGCGCTGGTCTCGTGCGGCTCTGCCATCCCCTCGCAGCGCGGACGTTATCGACGTAGGCGATCTGATCTGATTTCCGGCGCGCTGCGCAAAATCCCCGCCTCAATACTTCTGATTTCCGACCGGACGCCGCACCGCGGGCTCTAGAGTGATTCCCGACCTAAACGGACCGGGGAATCGCCATGACCAAACTGGAAATCTACGACCACCGCGCGCTGGCGCTGGTGCCTCCCGACGCCGTGCTTGAAGTCCTGGCCACAGGCTGCACCTGGAGCGAGGGGCCGGTCTGGATGCAGGAGGATGGCAGCGTGCTGTGGAGCGATATTCCGAAGAACCGCATGATGCGCTGGCATCCCGACGGCGGCGGGCGCGTGTGGCGCCAGCCGGCGGATTTCGTCAATGGCCATACGCGTGAGGCGGGCGGGTCGCTGCTGCATTGTTCGCACGGCCGGCGCGCCGTTCTGCGTACGCGCTTCGGGCCCGACCTGGCGCCGCTGGGTAATGAAATCGTGGTCGACCGCTACGAAGGAAAGCGGCTCAATTCGCCCAACGACGTGGTGGTCAAATCGGACGGAACCATCTGGTTCACGGATCCCCCCTACGGCATTCTCTCCAACCATGAGGGATACAAAGCAGATTCCGAGTTGGGAGACAACTTCGTGTTCCGGTTCGATCCGGCAAGCGCCATTCTGGAAGTCGTCAGCGACTTCGTCGAGGAACCCAATGGCCTGGCTTTTTCGCCGGACGAGTCGGTGCTCTATGTGTCCGACACCTCGGCTGCGCTGCGCACCGATGGCGGCGGCAATCATCACATCGTGGCCTTCGACGTCGCCGGTGGCCGCCGCCTGCAAAACCCCAGGGTGTTCGCGCAGGTCGACCCGGGCGTGCCCGATGGTTTGCGGGTCGACATGCAGGGATGGGTCTACACCAGCAGCGGCGACAGCGTCCAGGTCTACGGCGCCGACGGAAGGCGGCTGGCAAAGATTCCGGTGCCGGAGAAGGTCGGCAACGTGGCGTTTGGCGGGGCGGGGATGAACCAGCTGTTCATTTGCGCCAGTACTTCGTTGTATCGCATCACCCTGAACACCAAGGGAATTCCATGAAGACGAAGCGCAAACACGGCGGGGCGGAACATCGGGCCGTTGGGCGGGAGGTCCTGCTGCTGGTCGAGAAATGCAGCCACTGCTTCAGCACCTATGACCTGGCCACGGGCGAGCGCATCGCCTCCGTCGCGCTGCCCGACTATCCGCACGAATTCGTCATCGACAGCCATTGCCGCTACGCCTATGTCGGCCACTATGGGGTGGAGCATTCCGGCGTGGCCGGCCCTGGCGGGCATTCGGTGTTCCAGATCGACATCCGCGCGTCCGAACTGGTGCGCACCATCGATCTATCTCCCTACAACCGGCTGCACGGCCTGCAGATCGACGCGCAGGACCGCCTGTACGCGCTCAGCGAGGAACGCTCCACGCTCTTGGTGCTGGACACGCCGCAGACGGACGCCGCGCCCAGGCGGGCGGTGGGCAGCGGCGGGGTCAAGAGCCATCTGCTGGCGCTGTCCCGCGACGGGCAGACGGCCTATTGCATGAACCTGCTGTCGCATACGGTCGCCAAGGTGCGTCCCTGGGACCCGCTGGCCGCGCCGGTGCTGTGCCAGCCCGGCGAAAAGCCCGAGGGCTGCTGTCTCAGCGCGGACGAGCAGACGCTCTATGTGACGAACCGCTGGAGCAATACGCTGGCGGCGATCGACACCGCCTCGATGACGGTCAAGCGCGAGGCGCCGTCCAGGAACGATCCCACACGCCTGTACCGCTATCGCGACGGCCGCATGCTCGTCACCAACTACGGCGAGCGCAGCCTGTCCATCGTCGATCCGGACACCTTGCAGGAACTGGCGCACGTGCCGACCGAAGCGCGCGCCATCGCCTTGTCCTTTCATCCGTCCAGGCCGCTGGCCTATGTCTCGCTGGACGACGACAGGGTGGGGCTCTTCAACCTGGAAACCCGCGCGTTCGAAAGCTATATCGCCACGCAGCGCGAACCCGACGTGTCCAGGGTCGTGTACCTGTAGGGGGCGGCGGGACCCGGGAGGAGCGTGTCGCGATGACCAAGTCTATTTGGGCCTGGCTGATGATGCCGCTGTCCGGGTCGGCCACGCACAGCATCGCGGATTGGGCCGCCTGGCATGCGCGGCTGATGGTGCTGGCCTGGGGCATCCTGTTTCCGGTGGGCGCTTTCGCGGCGCGCTTCTACAAGGTATCGGCGCATCAGGACTGGCCCAGGCAGCTGGACAACAAAGCCTGGTGGCTGGCGCATCGCGCGATCCAGAGCCTTGCCGTGGCGACCATGACGGCGGGTCTGCTCCTGGCCTCCGGTTCGGGCCGGGGCGAGAGCGCGGCCGCGGCGGTGCACGGCTGGCTCGGTTGGCTGCTGTGCGCGGCGGGGTGGCTGCAGGTGGCGGCCGGCCTGTTGCGCGGCAGCAAGGGCGGGCCTACCGACGTCCGGATGCGCGGCGACCACTACGACATGAGCCGCTGGCGGCTTGGCTTCGAACGCCTGCACAAGGCGGGCGGCTGGCTGGCCATCGTGGTCGCGGTGCCGACCATCGCGATCGGGCTGGCGGTGGCGGACGCGCCGCGCTGGATGGCGCTGGTGCTGGCGTGCTGGTGGGCCGCGCTGGTCGTCTGGTTCTGCCGGATGCAGCGGCAGGGGCGCTGCATGGACACTTACCAGGCCATCTGGGGGCCGGACGAGCGCCATCCCGGCAACCGGATCGCGCCCGTGGGCTGGGGCGTGCGGCGCTACTCGGCGCAATCCTGGCTGGAGCGGCCGGGCCGCTGCAAGAAACACTGACGGCGAGGTGGCGGCATGCCTGGGCTCGAACTGAACAATGTGGTCAAGCGTTATGGCGACGTGACCGTCGTGCAGCAGATGAATCTGTCGGTCCATGAGGGCGAGTTCATGGTGCTGCTGGGCGAGTCGGGCTGCGGCAAGAGCACGACGCTGAGGATGATCGCCGGCCTGGAGGAGGTCTCCGAAGGCGAGATCCGCATAGGCGGGCGCGCGGTGACCCATCTGGCGCCCCGCGACCGGGACATCGCGATGGTGTTCCAGAACTATGCGCTGTATCCGCACATGAGCGCGGGCGAGAACATGTCGTTCTCGCTGCGCCTGGCCCGCCAGCCCGCGGCGGAGGTCCAGGTCCGGGTGCAGGAGGCCGCCAGGATCCTGAACATCGAGCATCTGCTCGACCGCAAGCCCAAGGCGCTGTCGGGCGGCCAGCGCCAGCGCGTGGCCATCGGCCGGGCCATCGTGCGCGAGCCGCAGGTGTTCCTGTTCGACGAACCGCTGTCCAACCTGGACGCCAAGCTGCGCGGGCACATGCGGGCGGAACTGGCCATCCTGCACCGGCGACTGGGCAAGACCACCGTGTACGTGACCCACGACCAGACCGAGGCCATGACCCTGGCCACGCGCATCGCGATATTCGACCGCGGCCAGATACGGCAGGTGGATACGCCGGCCGAGGTGTTTTCCCGGCCGGCGAATCTGTTCGTCGCGGGTTTCATCGGCATGCCCACCATGAATTTCTTCAACGCGCGCGCCAGTGTCGAAGACGGCCGGATGCTGTTGCGCGGCGAAGGCTTCGCCTGGCCCGCGCCGCAATGGCTGGCGGCGGCCGCGCCGCGGCCGGACCAGGCGCTGACCCTGGGACTGCGGCCGCAAAGTCTGCGCGCCGCGGCCGGCGGACCGGCGCCGCTGAACGTGCTGGTCGACGTGGTCGAGTACCTGGGCACCGAGAGCCTGGTGACCGGGCACATGAATACCCCGGGCGGGCAGCGCGTGTCGGCAGTCTTGCCCGGCAACGCGAAAGCGCAGTTGCAGCAGGCGCTGGCGCTGCAATTCAGCGACGAAGACCTGCACGTATTCGATACCGACAGCGGCCTCAGCCTGCGCGGCTAGAAAGGGCCCATTGCATTTCTTTCCACCTATCAGGAGACAAGCATGAAGCGACGCGATTTCATGAAAAGCAGCGCCATTGCCGTATTCGGCGCCAGCCTGCCGTTGAGCGGCGCGATGGCGCAGAACCGTTACGCCAAGTACGCGGGGCAGACGGTGGTGTTCAGCATTCCGGCGCACCCGCACTATGACGCCATGCTCAAGATCCTGCCGCGGTTCACCAAGGAGACGGGCATCAAGGTCGAGACCGACCGGCTGGCCATGGGCCGCATGAAGGAAAAGCAGCTGCTGGAGATGGCCAAGGCCCAGGGCGACTACGACCTGGGCTGCTATGTGGTGATGTGGAAGGGCGAGTACGTGTCCAAGGACCTGATCCATCCGCTGGACCCGTTCTTCCAGAACGCGGCGCTGGTCGATCCCGCCTACGACATTCATGACATCGTCCCGATCTACCTGGAGAACCTGGGCCTGGTGGGCGGCCCCAAGGGCTATCTGGCCGGGCCGGGCGCCAAGCTCTATGGCCTGCCCTATGGCGCGGAGACGTCGGTGCTGGCCTACCGCCGCGATCTTTTCTCCAAGCATGACCTCAAGCCGCCGGCCAATTACGACGAGTTCCGCGCCTTGCTGCCGCTGGTCAGGCAAAAGACCGGCATCGGCGCGCTGGCCTCGCGCGGGCAGGCGGGCCACCAGGCGGTGCACGCATGGCTGCTGCACCTGAACCCGCTGGGCGGCAGCGTGTTCGACGACGAATGGCATCCACGCTTCAACGACGAAGCGGGCCTGGCAGCGCTGAAGTTCCTGCAGGAAGTCGTGGCCACCGGCCCGGCGGGCATTCCCGGCTATGGCCAGGGCGAAAGCAACACCGCCTTCCTGCAGGGCCAGGCGGCCATGTACCTGGATTCCACGCTGCTGGCCGGCCTGGTCAACGACCCGGCCAAGTCCCGCGTGGCCGGCAAGGTGGGCTGGGCGCTGCATCCCATGGGCACGCGCCGCGCCTCGCAGTCCGGCGGCCTGGGCCTGGCCGTGGCCAAAAACGCCAGGAATGCCGACGCCGCCTTCCTGCTCATGCAGTGGCTGACTTCCAAGGCACAGGACAAGGCGGTCACGGCCGCCGGCGGCGTGCCCATCCGCAATTCGACCCTGGGCGACGCGGAACTGATGCGCAAGTATCCGGAGTTCGTCATCTTCAAGGAGGCGCTCAAGTACTCGAACCCGGACTGGCGGCCCATCATCGCGGTCTGGGACAAGATCAACGTGCAGGCGCTGGGCGTGGGCATATCCGAGGCCCTGACGGGCAAGAAGACCGCGCAGGCCGCGCTGGACGACATGGTGCCGCAGGTCACGCAGATCATGCGCGAAGCCGGCTACAAGGTCTGAGGCCCGCATGCGCACTTCCTCCTGGGCGCCTGTCCTGTACCTGGGGCCGGCGGTCGCGGTGATGGCGGCGGCCTGCCTGTATCCGGTGATCTCGGCGTTTCAGCTGGGGTTGCACGACTGGAGCATGGGCACGCCCTGGAGCGAGGCGCGCTGGACCGGCCTGGACAATTTCGTTTCGGCGTTTTCCAACGCCCGGGTGTGGTCTTCGCTGTGGACCACGCTGCTGTTCGCGGCGGTATGCGTCAGCGCCGAAATGGCGCTGGGCATCGCGCTGGCCCTGGCGCTGGAGCGGCCGGTGCGGGGCACGGCCGTGTTCCGCACGCTTTTCATCCTGCCCATGATGATCGCGCCGGTGGCGGTGGGGCTGGTGTGGCGCTACATCTTCGACGCGCAGTTCGGCCCGGTCAACGCGGCGCTGGCGCTGCTGCGGATCGCGCCCGTGGCGTGGCTGGCCGAGCCGGCGCTGGCCTTCATCGCCATCGTGGTGGCCGACATCTGGCAATGGACGCCGTTCGTTTTCATCATGATGGTCGCGGCGGTGGCCAACGTGGACGCCGCCGTCATCGAGGCCGCGCGCCTGGACGGGGCGCGCTGGTGGCAGATGACCTTCCGGGTCAAGCTGCCCATGATTTCACACGTGATCGCCATCACCCTGATGATGCGGCTGATCGACGCCTTCCGGGTGCTGGAAGTGGTGTACGTGCTGACCTTCGGCGGCCCGGGGGACTCCACCGAGATTCTTGCGCTGCACATCTACAAGACGGCCTTCGTCGGGCAGCAGCTGGGCGTGGCCGCGGCCATTTCCGTGCTGCTGCTCGTGGTGGTGGCCGTGCTGTCCTGGTGCGCGCTGCGCCTGTCCAATCCCTTGAAAGCGGACCGCTGACGCCCGCCATGAACCGATCCGTATTCCCGCGCTGTCTGCACTATGCGACGCTCGTCGTGCTGGCGGCGCTGTGCGTGGCGCCGATCGCCATCATCTTCGCCACCAGCCTGCGCCAGCAGGTGGACATCTTCGCCGAACCGCTGAACTTCATTTTCGCGCCCACGCTGGAGAACTACCGCGCCGTGCTGGAGGAAGAGCGCTTTTCCCGCTACCTGGCCAACAGCCTGATCGTGGGCCTGGCGTCGACCTCCATCACGCTGCTGCTGGGCTGTATGGCGGCTTATGGGCTGGCGCGTCTTCGCTTCCGCGGCCGCGCCACGGTGGCTTATGTCACCTTGCTGCTGCGCACGGTGCCGCTGGCGGTGCTGGCGATTCCGGTATTCATGATCTGGAACGCCTGGCATCTGGTGGACAGTCTGGCCGGACTGGTGCTGCTGTACGTGGCGGTCAACCTGCCTTTCACCATCTGGCTGCTGTACGGGTTCGTGCTGCAGGTGCCGGTGGAGCTGGAGGAGGCCGCCGCCATCGACGGCTGCGGCCCGGTCCGCGTGTTCGTCAAGGTGATCCTGCCGCTGATGGCGCCGGGGCTGGCCGCGGCCTCCATCTTCACGTTCCGGATCGCCTGGAACGAGTTCATCCTGGCTTTGGTGCTCAGCGGCCGGCAGACGCGCACGCTGCCGGTGGCCGCCTCGCTCTACATTACCGACATCGGGGTGGACTGGGGACGGGTCATGGCCATGGGCGGGCTGATCGCCATCCCGCCGCTCATTTTCACGTTCGTGGCCGCGCGCCAGATCATCACCGGGCTGACGGCGGGCGCGGTCAAGGGCTAGCCAGCTGCCAGCTCGCCGCCCGGGCCGGCCGGTATTTGGAGCTGCCTCGGCGGGCTTGCTATAAAGACGGCTGCAGGATTTTTGCAGGGGTAGTCCAATGTCAGTTCAATCCATGGGCCGCTACGGCGCCGCGCTGTGCCTGGCCATGCTGGTTTCCGGGTGTTCGATGTTCGGTTCGGACAAGCCGCAGGCGCAGTCGCAGCGGCAGACCTCCAGCGCGTCCAAGGTCACCGCCGAGTGCAAGGCGAACCGCAAAAAATGCCTGTACGAGGGCGCCTACGAATCCGGCGAGCGCGATTATGCGGAAGACGAAGCCAGGCGCCTGAACCTGGCCGAAGTCGAACGGCTGCGGCGCATGGGCCGCTGAGCGCGCCACAGGAGCCGGACATGGACGACGTGCTGGCGGACGGCAATTACCGGGGCTGGTCCTACGTGATCTGCGCCACGCGGTCCGGCGCCCAGGCCGAGTGGACGGTGTACATCGAGGGCATCGCCGACCCTGCCGGCGATCCGCGCCAGGACATGGCCGACGTGGGCGGCAGCTTCGCGAGCAGCGACGAGGCCATCGCCACCGCGCACTCTTTCATGCACAGCTTTATCGACGCGGCGCAGGGGCAGGACGACTAGCGCGCGAAACAAAAACCCGCTGGGTTTCAGCGGGTCTGGTGCTGCTAGCCTTCGTGCCTGCTTTTCTTCCTGCGTCGGTTGGCGGCTCGGAGTATTTCTCCTGATTCGAGCCGGTACACGCCGTCACCTTCCATGGCCACTGCGCCGCCGGTGGACAGGCGGCAGACCAGGACGGTGGATGCATCGGCGTCGGGACCTGTCGTGGGCTGCTGAACGAGATGCCTCTCGATCCGATACTGGACTCCCGCTGCGGAGACCGCGATCACATCCTCCAATCGTCTGCACGATATTGACATGATGACCCTCCCTCGCGCCATCTTGAAACCGATGGCGCCGGAGTCATCGTCACAACAGGGTCCGGTGCTGTCAATGCCGCAATCCCGCATTCCAACGGGCTTGCGGCGGGCCTTCCCAGGGAGCTTCGTGCATACGCACGAGCCGGGGCATGCATCTGGGCTAGGGCGTTTCTAGCCCGGATTCGCGCTTGAAAACCGGCGCGGCCTATTCCAGTTTCACTTTGGCGGCTTCGACGACCGCGCGCCATTTCTTGTGGTCGGCGGCGATGGTCTGCGAGAACTGCGCCGGCGTGGTCGGCATGGCGGTGGCGCCCTGCGCCGCCAGGGCGTTCTGCACATCCTGCAGCGCAAGAATATTGTTCAGCTCCTTGTTCAGCGTCTGGATGATGGGGGCGGGCGTATTGGCCGGCGCGAGCAGGCCATACCAGACGCGCACGTCGAAGTCGGGATAGCCGAGCTCGGCCACGGTGGGCACGTCGGGCATGGCGGCGCTGCGCTTGAGCGAAGTCACGGCCAGCGGCACGGCCGAGCCGGCCTTGATCTGCGGCGCGGCCGAGGGAATGGAGGTGAAGATCACGGGCACCTGGCCGCCCAGCAGGTCGGCCATCGCCGGGCCGGACCCTTTGTAGGGCACGTGGACCAGCTTGATGCCAGCGTCCAGTTGCAGCAGTTCGGCGGCCAGGTGGGTGATGGTGCCGGCGCCGGGCGATCCGTAATTGATGGTGTTGGGCGCCTTCCGCGCGGCTTCGATGAGCTGCTTGAGGGACTGGTAGGGGCCGTTTTTGGCCGCCACCACCACCAGCGGCGCTTCGCCCACGATGCCGATGGGCGCGAAATCCTTGAGCGGATCGTAGGACAGCTTGCTGTAGAGCGAAGGCGCCACCGCCAGGTTGTCGACCTGGCCCATGACGATCTCGTAGCCGTCGGGCTTGGCGCGGGCGGCGGTGCCGATGCCGATGGTGCCGCCTGCGCCCGGACGGTTCTCGGCGACGACGTTCCATTTGACCGAATCCGACAGCTTGGCGGCCACGGTGCGCGACAGGAAGTCGGTGCCTCCGCCGGGCGTGAACGGCACGATGATCCGTATGGGCTGGCTGGGATACGGGTCCGCCGCGGCGGCGGGGGCGCAGGCGGCGAGCGTGCAGGCCGAGAACATCAAGGCTCGTAGCATCATGGTTCTAGTCTCCATTACCTCTTGGTGGGACGCGTCCGGTCGTGATCGCCGGACGTCGCTAGATGGCGCCGGCGGCGCGCAACTCCTGAATCCGGGATTCGGGCAGGCCCAGCCCGCGCAGCACCTCGTCGGTGTCCGCGCCCAATGGCGGCGCGGGGCTGCGCGCCCGGCACGGCGCCTGCGCGAACTTGATCGGAAAGCCCAGCATGCGCACCTGCTGGCCGTCCGGGTGCGGGACGTCGATGGCCATTTCCTGGTCGGCGACCTGCGGATCGTCGAAGACTTCGCGCAGGTTCAGCACCTGCCCGCAGGGCACGCCGTACTGGTTGAGGCGTTCTATCCAGTAGCGGCTGCTTTGCTGGCGGGTGCGGGCCTCGATCGCGGCCTTGATGGAGGCGCGGTTCCGCATGCGGTCGGCGTTGGTCCGGAACTCGGGGCGCGAGCGCAGCGACTGCAGCTCCAGCGCGTCCAGGAACTTCTCGTACATGGCGTCGTTGGACGGCGCGATCGCGACCTGGCCATCGGCGGTCTCGAACAGGCCGTAGGGCGCGACGATGCCATGGTCGTTGCCGGTGCGCGGCGGCAGTTCGCCGCTGGCGAAGTAGTTGGCCGCCTGGAAGCTGAGCAGGCCGATCATGCTGGACATCAGGCTGACGCTGATGGCGTCGCCGCGGCCGGTGCGCTCGCGGCGCAGCAGCGCGGCCAGCACGCCCAGCGCGCCGTTCATGCCCGCGACCAGGTCGCTGACCGGCGGGCCGGCGCGCATGGGTGGATCGTTTTCGCCGCCGTTCAGGCTCATGAAGCCGCTCATCGCCTGGGCGATGAAGTCGAAGGCGGGGCGGTCGCGGTAGGGGCCGGACGTGCCGAAGCCGTTGATGCTGCAATGGATGAGGTCGGGACGCAGCGCCTGCAGGGCGGCGGCGCCGAAGCCCATTTTCTCCATGATGCCGGGGCGGTAGTTTTCGACCAGTACGTCGCAGCTCGGGATCAGCCGGCGCAGGATGCTCTTGCCTTCCTCGGTGTACAGGTTGAGGGTGACCGATTTCTTGTTGCGGTTGTAGTTGGCGAAGTACCAGCTCAGGCCGTCGCGGATCACGCCCTGGGCGCGCACCGGATCGCCTCCGCCGGGCGATTCGATCTTGATGACTTCGGCCCCCATGTCGGCCAGGATGGAGGTGCAGTAGGGACCCGAGATGATGCGCGTCAGGTCCAGGACGCGGATTCCGGTCAGCGGCATGCGGGCTCCTCAACCGATGGCGCCGGCCGCGGCGCCGTAGTCGTGCAGATGCAGCCGCGGACCGGCCTTCATGAGCTGCCCGGGCAGTTGCCGCCCGACCACCCGTTCCAGCCGCCGCGCCACCTCGATCAGCGCGCGCAGGTCGATGCCGCTGTCCACGCCCATTTCGTCGAGCAGGTAGACCAGGTCTTCGGTGCAGATGTTGCCCGTGGCGCCGGGCGCGAACGGGCAGCCGCCCAGGCCGCCCAGCGAGGACTCATACGACGTCACGCCCGCGCGCAGCCCTTCGGCCACGTTAACCAGGCCGATGCCGCGCGTGTTGTGGAAGTGCAGCGAGATCGCCACGTCGGGATGCGCGTCGCGCAACGCCTCGACCGTGCGGCGCACCAGCCGGGGCGTGGCCATGCCGGTGGTGTCGCCCAGGGTGACCGCATCGAAGCCCAGCCGGGCGAAGTGGCCGAAGATGCTCTTGACGCGCGCCAGGTCCACGTCGCCTTCGAACGGACAGCCGAAGGCCACGGCGATGGCGCCCTTGCGGCGGATCGGCCGGTCCTGCAGGGCTTCGGCGATTTCCTCGATGTCGCGCAGCGACTGCGCGATGGGGCGGTTCAGGTTCTTGGTGTTGTGGCTTTCGGTGGCCGACACGAACACGACGATCTCGTCGGCCTGCGATTGCAGCGCGTTCTGCACGCCCTTGAGATTGGGCGCCAGCGCGCCCAGCACCACGCCCGGGCGCTTGCGGACCTGCGCCAGCAGTTCGCGGGCGTCGCGCAGTTGCGGGACCGCGCGCGGCGAGACGAAAGAGGTCGCCTCGAAGTGCCTGACGCCCGCGTCGATCAGCGCGTTCAGTATCTCCGCCTTGGTTTCGGTGGGCACGAATTCGGGCTCGATCTGCAGCCCGTCGCGCATGCCGACTTCGACGATTTCAACCCGGTCTGGAAGGCTCACGGCGTTTGTCTCCTGGTATCCGTTCCATTGATTGCCGCCCATATTCAGGGATGGGCGGGCGCCGGACAATTCGCGAATATTCAGCGGGCCATCGCGCAACGCGATGGCTCGGGCCGGGGCGCTACCGCCGCGCCGCGGCTTCGGCGATCAGGTGGTCGAGCAGCAGGCGGGCGGCGCCGGACAGCGATTCATTGCTGCGCACGCACAGCTTCAGCTGGCGCCGCGCCCAGGCGTCGGTCAGCGTAATCATGCGCAGTTCGTCGCAGGCGTATGCGGACAGCGCCTTGACGGGCACGATGCCGATGCCGAGTTCGGCGCGCACCATGGACACCAGCGCGTCGTAGGACGTGACCTGGAAGCGCAGCCGCAGCCTGCGGTTGATGGCGGCGGCCTCGCGCGTGAACAGGTAGTTGGCCGCGCTGCCGCGGTGCATGCCGACGTGGTCGTAATCCAGCGTGTCGGCGAACGCGACCCGCTCGTGCCGCGCCAGCGGGTGCCCGGCGGGCGCCACCAGCGCCATGACGTCGCGGTGGTAGGGGTAGATGTCCAGGCCGCTTTCGTCGTCGGACTGTGTGTAGACGCCGATGTCGGCGGCGTTCTCGGCGACGGCGCGCGTCACGCCGGCGCTGATGGATTCCTCCAGGTCGATCTGCACCTGGGGATGCCGCAGCATGAAGCGGCGCAGCTCCATGGGCAGGAACTGGGCGATGGAAGACAGGTTGGCCGCCACCCGCACCCGGCCGCGCAGGCCGGCCGAGTAATCGCGGATTTCGTCGGCCAGGTCCTGTGTCTGGTGCAGCAGCATGCGCGCCCGCCGCGCCAGCGCATGCGCGGCGCTGGTGGGCGCGACGCCGCGCGCATGGCGCTGGAACAGCGGCACGTCGAGTGTGCGTTCGAGTTCGGAAAGGCGCTTGGACAGGGCAGACGGCGCGATATGCTCGCGCGCCGCGGCGGCCGCGATGCTGCCTTCTTCCAGCACGGCCAGGAACACCTGCAGGGAATACAGGTCCAGGCGAGGGTTCATGCGGGCGCTTGCGCTTCCCAGGCCGGATTCCAGACGACTTCCCAGACGTGGCCGTCGGGGTCCTGGAAGTAGCCGGCGTAGCCGCCCCAGAAGGTGTCCTGGGCGGCTTTGAGGATATGGGCGCCGGCGGCCCGCGCCCGGGCCATGACGCGATCGACTTCCTCGCGCGAGCCTACGTTGTGGCCCAGCGTCAGATCGGTCGGCGCCGCCGCGCTGCGAGGCAGGCCGGTGTCGTGCGCGATGCTGCTGCGCGGCCACAGCGCCAGCCGCAGGCCGGGCTGCATGTCGATGAACACGACCGCGCCGTGCTCGAACTCCTGTCCGATGATGCCCGGCGTGGGCAGGCCCAGCCCGTCGCGGTAGAAGCGCAGGGCGGCGTCGAGATCGTCGACGCCGAGAGTGATGACGCTGATGCTGGGGCGCATGGCATCTCCTTGGCTGGGCGCGCCGGCGCGTCAGGAACGGGCCCGGCGGACGGCGGCCTCTTTCTTGGCGCGCGGCTTGGACGCGGTTTTGGCGGGTTGATCCGGGGCGTCGAATTCCTGTTTGTTGCGTTCGCCGCGCGGGGTGTTTTCGGGATGGGGTTTGGGAAAAGCCCAGGGCTTGGTTTTCTGAACCATTGCATGTACTCCTTGCACAGGCGGAACAGTAGCATTAGCCGCGGCCATGGGTAACTGAGGGTTGACGTCAATATTCATTACATCGCGATGCGGGAAGGAAAAAATACGATCGATTCGACCCTATCCCGCATGCGATTGTTCCCGGCGCCTGCCGGCTTACGCGGCGTCCTCGGGCAGTCCTTCCTGGCGGATGCGTTCGAACTGTTCGCGCACCCGGCGCGCCCACTCATCGACGGCGCTGCGCATGTCGTCCACGGTCGGCTCGTGGTCGGCCGGCAGATTGGCGCCGGTCACCGTTCCCACCGAAGCGATCAGCAGTTCGTTGCTGCCGGCGTCGCGTACCGTGGCCTCGACCAGCAGGCGCACCGATTGGTCGCGGAATCCGGCCGCCTTGACGCCCTGGCCGATCAGAAAGCCGATGGGGATGTACTCCATGGCGCGCGGATCGCGATCGTTCCTGAAGGTGCCGGTAATGGCCGCGCGCACGCGCATCGCGCGCGGCGCGGGCGTATCCAGCAGTCGATAGCCGGCCTGCGAGAATTCGCGCCGCAGCGCTTCGTTCACATAAGCCAGCGCGCGCTCGCGCAGGGCCGGGTCGCTGCTCAGCTTCAGATCGTCGGGCCGGTCGCCCTGGATGTATTCCACTTTTTCAAGAATGAGTTTCTTGTCGTACTGGCTGCTCAGCGCCGGACCCGGACGCACCCAGACCCGGCCGGCGCTCCATTCGGGATCCTCGCGCATTTGCTGCTGGCTGGCGCCCAGCGAGGTGGAATAGTCCTGGGCGTCAGGCAGGTTGGTGCAGCCGGCCAGCCCGACGGCCGTGCAACAGGCGGCAATGGTAAGGCGGATATTCATGTTTCTTTTTTTCCAGAATAGACAAATGCCTGGTGCGCAAAGGGACGCTTGGCTGCGTCTTTATTGCGTAGTGGGCGGGCAATTATTACTTGCCTTAGCGCAAAAACAGGCGTGGCTCCATTGCAAAACACTTTTGTGGCGTTAGATGTGGGGCCACGATGGTGCTATGTTGCCGTTTCCCCCATTCCTCCTACTGAGCGCACCATGTACCTGCCGTCCGCCTTCAAGGAAACGTCGCTCGACGTCCAGCACGATTTCATCCGCGCCCATCCGCTGGGCGTGCTGACCACGGCGGGCGAGGGCGGCTTGATGGCCAACCACATTCCCTGTCTGCTCTATTCCGAAGGGCCTTGCGGCGTGTTGCGCCTGCATATGGCGCGCGCCAATCCGCAGCTGTCCGACCTGGCCGCGGCGCGCGAATGCATGGTCGTGTTCCATGGCCCGCAGGCCTATGTTTCGCCGTCCTGGTATCCCAGCAAGGCCGAGACGCACAAGGTCGTGCCGACCTGGAATTTCGTCGCCGTGCATGCCTGGGGCACGCCGGTCATCCAGGACGATCCGGCCTGGCTGCGGGCCCAGCTCGACGCGCTCACCGACAGCCAGGAGCGGGGCCGCGCGCAGCCCTGGCGCGTGGACGACGCGCCGGCGGATTTCATCGCCGCGCAGATGCGCGCCATCGTCGGCGTGGAGATCCGCCTTTCGCGCACCGAAGGCAAGTGGAAGCTCAGCCAGAACCGCACGCCGGCCGACCGCCAGGGCGTGGCGCAAGGCCTGGCGCAGGACGGCCTGGAACTCATGGCCGGACTGGTTGCGCGCGCCGGCCGGCCGGACTGAGCCGCCCGAGCGCGAAGCAGGCGATGGCCGCGGCCTGCAGGCAGGCCGCCACGGCCAGGAACCAGACCAGCGGATAGGCGGCCTGCGCCGAAAGCGCGCGCAGCACGCCGAACAGCGCAGGCGCGAATGCATAGGCGCCTTGCGCCATCGCCACGATCAGCGGCACCACGCGCTGCGCGTCCTCGCGCGAGAATTCGGCCTGGGCGATCAAGGGCGGCAGCGACGTGGCGTTGCCGATGCCCGAGCCGAACAGCAGCACGCCCAGCCACACGGCCCACAGGTGCTGGCCGGCCAGCATCAGGATCAGCGAACCGCAGATCTGGATGGCGTAGGCCAGGCAGGCCACCTTGCGGCGGTCGGCGCCGGCGGGCATCAGCCATCCCACCAGCGTGCGTCCCGCGATCGCGGCGGCCGTGGCCAGGCCCATCGCCACGCCGGCCGTCTGCGCGCCCAGCAAGGGCGCCAGCAGCGACAGCAGGTGCGCGATCAGCCCGATCTGCGCGAACAGGCCCAGCGCCATGCCCGCGGCCAGCGTCAGGAACGCGCGGTCGCGCCACAGGTCGGGCACCGGCGCGATCGGCGCGGCTGCGGCCTGCGCCTGGCCCTGCGATGCGGCGCCATCGGGCTGCTGGCCGAGTTGCTGCGGCGTGACGGCGAACACTTTGCGCGACAGCACCGCGATGATGGCCACCATCGCCAGGCCCACCCACAAGGCGGCCTGCGCGAAACCGGCATGGGCGATCAGGTAGACCCACAAGGGAGAGAACACGATGCCGCCGACGCTGGCGCCGTTGTAGGCCATGCCCAGCGCCGCGGGCCGGCGCCGGACGAACCAGGGCGCGATCAGCGCATTGACCGCGGCGGCGCCCAGCGTCACCCAGCCCATGCCGCTGAACAAGGCCGACGCATACAGCTGCCACGGCCGCGCCGCGACCGCCCAGCCGGCCACGCCCAGGGCCAGCAGCACGGCGCCGCCCAGCGTCACCGCCGGCACGCCATGGCGCTTGTACAGGCGCGGCAGGTTGGCCACCACCAGCGTGCCGCAAAGAAAGTGCAGGGTCACCGCGCCGGACACGAGCGCGACGCCCCATCCGGTGCGCTGCGCCACGGCATGCAGGAACACGGGCGGGCCGTAGAAGCCGACGCCCCAGCCGAAGACCGCCAGCACGAACGTGGCGCAAAGAACGGTCCAGCCGAAGAATGCCTTGGGTTTGCTCATGGGTATCCGGCGAGGCCGGCTGTCTTGTTGAAGGAACTCGCAGTATGCTTGAGCCTGCACACGATACTTTGGCCTATAGCGAATCATGGAATCCACGTTCGCCGACATCAATCTCTCCGCGGTGGCCGGCGCCATCGCCGACCCGGCGCGCGCGCGCATGCTGTGCGCGCTGCTCGACGGCCGCGCCCGCACGGCGACCGAGCTGGCGGCGCTGGCCGACATCGGCGCGTCCACCGCCAGCAGCCATTTTCAGCGCCTGCGCGAGCAGGGGCTGGTGGAAATGGCGGTGCAGGGCAAGCACCGCTATTTCCGCCTGGCAAGCGGCGAGGTCGGCCACGCGCTGGAAGCGCTGCTGGTGGTGGCCGGCGCGGAGCGCGCGCCGTTCAAGCCCAACACGCCTTCGGCGCTGCGCGAGGCGCGCACCTGCTATGACCATATGGCCGGCACGCTGGCCGTGCGCATCCACGACGCGATGCTGGCGCGGCGCTGGCTGGAGGCCGACGGCCGCGACTACGCGCTCACGCCGCTGGGCGAGGCCGCGCTGGCGCAGATCGGCGTGGACGTGGCGCAGGCGCGCCAGCGCCGCCGCCGTTTCGCCTGCCCCTGCCTGGACTGGAGCGAACGCCGCTCGCACCTGGGCGGCGCGCTGGGCGCGGCCCTGCTGGACGCGCTGCTGCGGCGCGGCTGGATCGACAAGGACCTGGATTCCCGGGCACTGGGCGTCACGAAAAAGGGCGAACGCCAGTTCCCCGCTTTCTTCGGCAAGCCCGAGGCCGATGGCGGCGCATGGACGCAGGGAACGCGCGATGTCGCCGCGTAGCCGCGTCCGGTCCGCCGCACATTCCGCCGCCCGTTTCAGGCGGCGCATTGAACACAACCATTCCAAGCCGCGAATGCGGCTTTTTTTTCGTCAACCCCGACTTTGATCTGTACAGGAGGTGGCCTTGCCTACGCTGGCGCTGCACGCGCTTCGTCATGCCATGAACATCGTGACGGAGCTGCGCATCGACGTTAACCATTCCCCCCGCGAGGTGGACAACGAACTCGATGCCATACACAACCGGATGAATCGTCCTTTGGATCGCCTGCATGCCTTGCCGGAGGTCAAGACCGACATCCCTGGCATCGTGCTTCGCTATCGCGAAGCCGACGGCGAGTACTACGTGTATGTGGTGGACCTGCAGCGCGACCGGGTGGCCGGCTACACGGTGTTCAACCGCCTGATCGAAGTGGGCCGGCGCGCCGACCCCTACGTGCGGGCGCCGCACTCCAAGTACGCCGAGCCCTACCAGGGCATGGGGCTGGCCACGGCGGTCTATCGCTGGGGGCTGGACGCCGGCCTGTGCATCATGAGCGGGGCGCGCCAGTCCACCGGCGCCCACCGGCTGTGGATGCGCCTGGCGCGCGACTACGAACTGGGCTACGTGGACCTGCGGCGCAAGCGCCTGAGCTACCTGGGCAGGCAGGTGCCCGAGGCCGTGCTGCAGGACCTGCATACCCGCATGGTGCTGCTGGGCAGGGGCTGGACGCTGCCGGATTACATGCGCGCGACGGGCATGGCCTCGTGTATTGGTGTGGATATGCAACAGGTTTAGGGAAATCCCCGTGCCGCGGCTTCCGGGCGTGCGCCAGCGCGCCCGCGCATCGGCGCGCAGCCCGCGTCAGGACTGGTCCTAGGTCCGACGCGGCGCTCATGCAAGCCGGCTTTTCACGGCCGGGCGCCAGGTTCCGTGGCGCAACAGTGTTTCAATTTTCTGCCGGAGTTACAAAACATATCTGAACTGTCATGGACAGCCGGAGTATGCTGGATCGCAGATAGAGGGATCCGAAGTGCATCAGAACAACTTGATCTACAAGGGATACCGGCTGACGGCCAAAGTGTCCCGGGGCGCCGGCGCAGAGGTCGAAGCGCCGCCCAACAGCCCCGTATTCATTGCGTCGGTGACGGTGGTCCAGGCAGGCGCCGTGCTCGAAGGCGGCGACGAATATCCGGTTCCGTGTTTCGCCGACGGCGGTTTCGTCTTCAGTCCGCGCGAAGCCGTGCATGCGGCCATTCTGCATGGCCGCGAAATCGTCGACGGCCTGACCGGCACGCCGTCCTAGCTGGAAAAGACCTCGCGCCAGTCGCGCGTCTTGGCCAGGGTGTGCACCGTGGCCGATTGTTCGAGTATGGTCACCGCCTTCTTGAACTCGTCGGCCGAAGCGCCGTCCTCCAGAATCACCATGCGCGAGTTGCGGGCGTCGGCCATCTTCACGTCAGACATCTTGCCGTGGGTCTGGTAGACCTGCGTCCAATCCATTTTCTTGCCGGCCTTCAGCGCGATCGGCTCGATGTACGTCAGCGCCGTGCTGCCAGGGGCCCGCACCCCGAAGGCGAAATCCGCGGGATGGCCGCTGCTGCCCTTGGCGCGCGCGCCCTTGACCAGCCGGTTCGCGCCCAGCGCCTGCGCCAGCGTCCGGCCCACCTGCGCGCGAAAGCGCAGCTGGCTGAACTTGGGCATCCATTTGGCGCACTGGAACGACAGCGCCATGGCCAGCTTCACCGCGTCCCACAAGGCTTCCTGCAGCTGCTCGTTGGGACCGGACGCGACGATGGCGCCGCTGTCGTCGAAATGCGCCAGGCTGACGCCGGGCGTTTCGTTCAGCAGGTCGATGCGCTTGGCCGCCAGCTCGATGCCGTAGCTGGACGCGTGCATCGCGGTCTCACAGGCATCGGTCAGGTAGAACGAGGACTCGTCGGGATGCGCGATGAAGAACGCCGCATGCTGTCCGTCCAGGCCCAGCGTCATGGGCGATACGGCGCGGATGGCGTGCTCGCCGGCCGGCAGGACTGTCCAGCCGGAGGCTTCCAGAAAATTGCTCATAGAATCAGTTCGATTTGGCGGCCTTTGAGGGGATGCGCGAAACCGCCGGTCAGCGTCAGGTTCGCCCGCGGCAGGAAGTGCTGCATCAGCGCGGCGATGGTGTGCAGCGCGGGCACGACCGGTTCGGCATAGCCTTCGCCCTCGTCCACCCAGATGTGTTCGTGGCTGCGCTCGGCAAGCGGCTTGCGGAACTGCGGCCGGCCTTCGCCCACCAGGCTGGTGTGGAAGGAGTCATCGGTGTCCAC
Source organism: Achromobacter sp. SX5 (assembly GCF_056711425.1). NCBI lineage: Bacteria > Pseudomonadati > Pseudomonadota > Betaproteobacteria > Burkholderiales > Alcaligenaceae > Achromobacter > Achromobacter sp. SX5. The sequence goes on from NZ_CM160041.1 coordinate 1,704,323, forward strand.
GCCGTACACGCGGTGCGGGCCCACGAAGAGGCTGGCGCAGAAGGCCTCGGGCAGGAAGATGGTGGCCTGCCCGTGCACCGCGGTGCGCGCGCCGCGGTAGGTCGTGCGGAAAATCACGTCTTCGCGCACTTCCCCCTTGATCCGGCAGGGGCTGGCGAATTCCATCCAGCGGATTTCGTTGGCGGCGGGCTTGGCGATCCAGGCGATCGGTTTTACGGTTTCCTTGGGTTCGGCAAGGATCTCTTGCACCTCATCGACGGTGATTAACGGTTCGAACTTCTTGGCCATGGAACGGATCTAGGGTCTGGAAAATGCGCGCGCCAGCCGGGTGCGGCGCGCAGCTGCGCGCGCGACACGGCGAGGGGGCGTAATCTTACAAGATCGCGACAGCGACCATGCGCGGGCTGTATGGATATACAGCCGCGGCCGGCGCTACAGCGAACTGGCGGAGAAGGTGTCGCACTGCTTGAGGCTGCCGCTTTCCAGGCCGCGCTTGAACCAGCGCACCCGCTGGGCCGACGAGCCGTGCGTGAATGCGTCGGGCACCACATAGCCCTGGCTCTGCTTCTGCAGCCGGTCGTCGCCGATCGCGGTGGCCGCGCCCAGCGCCTCTTCGACGTCGCCGCCTTCAAGAATGTTGCGCGCCGCGTCGGCGCGCTGGGCCCACAGGCCCGCGAAGCAGTCGGCCTGCAGTTCCATGCGCACCGACAGCGCGTTGGCCTGCGCGGGATTGCGCCGGCGCAGGTTGTCGACCTGTTCCGAAATGCCGAGCAGGTGCTGCACGTGGTGGCCGACTTCGTGCGCGATCACGTAGGCCTGGGCGAAGTCGCCCGGCGCCTTGAAGCGGTTCTGCAGCTCGTCGAAGAAGGACAGGTCGATGTAGACCTTGCTGTCGCCCGGACAGTAGAACGGCCCCATCGCCGACTGGCCCGTGCCACAGGCCGTGGGCGTGGCGCCGCGAAACAGCACCAGCTTGGGCGCCACGTACTGGCGGTTCAGGTCCTTCTGGAAAATGGCTTCCCAGGTGTCTTCGGTTTCGCCCAGCACCTTGGACACGAAGACCGCCTGGGGATCGTTGGCCGGCGGCCCCGAGGCCGGCGCCTGCTGCTGCGTGGGCGGGCCTTCGGCCATCTGCAGCACCACGCTGGGGTCCACGCCGAAATACATGGCGACCAGGGCCAGCACGATCGTGCCGATGCCGATGGTGCCCCGTCCTCCGATCCGCGGGCCGCTGGCGCGGCGGTCTTCTACGTTGTCGCTCTGGCGCGAGTTGTCTAGGCGCATTCTGATTCTCCGGGCGGGGCGGCGCTCCCGCGTTTTGCATCGCCGCGCTTCAGCCTTGGGCTTTATTGGGCTTTACTGGGCGACCTTCAAGAGTGTTAGGATAAACCCATGGCCCTGTATTTCTCCATCCATCCTGCGAATCCCCAACCGCGCCTGCTCAAGCAGGCGGCCCAATGGCTCAGCCAGGGCGGCCTGGTGGCGGTGCCCACCGACTCCAGCTACGCGGTCGTCGCCCGCCTGGACGACAAGAACGCCGCCGACGGATTGCGCCGCCTGCGGGGCCTGGACGAACGTCATCACCTCACGCTGCTGTGCCGCGACCTGGCCGAAATCGGCCACTTCGCGCGCGTGGACAACCGCCAGTACCGCCTGCTCAAGGCCGCCACGCCCGGCCCCTGGACCTTCATCCTTGAAGCCACCAAGGAAGTGCCGCGGCGCGTGTCGCATCCCTCGCGCAAGACCATAGGCATCCGCGTGCCGGACCATCCCGTCATGCTCGGCCTTTTGGAGCAGGTCGGGGCGCCCCTGCTTTCCACCACCCTCATCCCCAAGGACGAAACCGAAGCGCTGAACGACGCGGAAGTCATCCGCGAGCGCTACGAACACTCCCTGGCGGCCATCATCGACGCGGGCGCCTGCCCGCAATCGCCGACCACCGTCATCGACCTCACCGGCGACGAGCCGGTGGTGGTGCGCGTCGGGCGCGGCGATCCGGCGACGCTGGGCCTTGCCTGACCGCAGCGGCAACGCCGTCTTGCGGACCGGCGCGCGCCGGCCCGCGGCTCATCTACAATCCGGTTCGCCATGAACGACATCATCCAAACCATTGCGGTCTACGCGATTCCGGTCATTTTCGCCATCACGCTGCACGAGGCCGCGCACGGCTTCGTGGCGCGCATGTTCGGCGACCCGACCGCCCATGAGGCCGGCCGCATCAGCCTGAATCCCGCGCGCCACATCGACCCCGTCGGCACGCTGCTGGTGCCGGTGGCGATACTGCTGGCGTCCAAGCTGATGGGCAGCCCGGGCCTGCTGTTCGGCTGGGCCAAGCCGGTGCCGGTGGACTTCGGCCGGCTGCGCCGACCCAAGCAGGACATGCTGTGGGTGGCGCTGGCCGGGCCGGCCGCCAACCTGCTGATGGCGATCCTGTGGGCGTTCTCGCTGCGCCTGTTCCTGGATTCGGGCCTGCAGGAATCGTTCTGGTTCGAGATGGCCGTGGCCGGCGTCAATGTCAACCTGGTGCTGATGGCGCTGAACCTGCTGCCGATCCTGCCGCTGGACGGGGGACGCATTCTGTTCAGCCTACTGCCCAACCGCATGGCCTGGCAGTACTCGAAAATCGAACCCTACGGGCTGGTGATCGTCATCGTGCTGCTGGTGACGGATGTGCTCTGGCTTTTCATGCGGCCGGTGCTGGCGTTGGGAACGACAATCGTTCAGTGGTTTCTATAAGATTTTGGCCAATATCCGTTAAACTCAGCTGTTTCACTGATTCTGGCCTTGAGGCATCCTGCCGCGGGGCCTTGGAGCCCTACATTTATGGCATCCCCTGCAACCGCCGCAGGCGTTAATTTCCAGGGCAGCATGGTGGCCCTGGTCACCCCAATGCAGCCCGACGGCAGCCTCGACTACGCTGCCTACCGGTCGTTGATCGACTGGCATGTCCAGGAAGGAACCGACGCGCTGGTGGTGGTGGGCACCACCGGGGAGTCGCCCACGGTCTCCATGGAAGAACACGCGGAGCTGATCCGCGTCGCCGTCGAACACGCGGCGGGCCGCATCCCGGTCATCGCCGGGGTCGGCGCCAACTCCACCGACGAAGCCATCCACCTGAGCCGCCACGCCAAGGCCGTGGGCGCGCAGGCCGGCCTGTCGGTGGTTCCGTACTACAACAAGCCTTCGCAGGAAGGCCTGTACCGCCACTTCCGCGCCGTTTCGGAAGCGGTGGACCTGCCCACCATCCTGTACAACGTGCCGGGCCGTACCGTTGCCGACATGAGCAACGACACGATCCTGCGCCTGGCCGAGGTGCCGGGCATCATCGGCATTAAGGACGCCACCGGCGACATCGCGCGCGGCGGCCTGCTGCTGCGCGAGGCCCCGGCCGGCTTCCAGGTCTTCAGCGGCGATGACCCCACCGCGGCCGCCCTGATCCTGCTGGGCGCGCGCGGCAACATCTCCGTCACGGCCAACGTGGCGCCCAGGCTCATGCGCGAGCTCTGTGCCGCCGCCCTGGCCGGCGATGTGCCCAAGGTGCGTGAACTTAATGCACGCCTGGCGCGTCTGAACAAGGCTTTGTTCGTTGAAGCCAATCCCATCCCCGTCAAGTGGGCGCTGTCCGAACTGGGCCGCACCGCACTGGGCTACCGGCTGCCGCTGGTGGAACTGGGGGCGCAGCACCACGCGACGGTGCGCGCAGCGCTTCAGGATGCGGGCCTGCTCTAAATATCGTGAGGATACGTATGAACAAACGTCATGCCGGTTTGTCGGCATTGATGTCTCTGGTGTTGTTGGCCGGCTGCAGCGAGGTCAACCAGCTCCTGGGCAATGAAGAGTCCGTCAATTACAAGAGCGCAGTCACGCAGCGCGGAGAGCCCCTCAGCATTCCGCCCGATCTGACCCAGGCCAACAGCGATCCGCGCTACCGCGCGCCCGCCTCGGGCTCGACCACCTATTCGCAATTCCAGCAGCAGGGCCAGGCCCAGGCCAGCGCGCCCAAGACCAGCAACGTGCTGCCCGCGCGCAACGACATGCGCGTCGAGCGCGACGGCGACCTGCGCTGGCTGGTCGTGGACCGTCCGCCCGAGGACGTGTTCCCGCGCCTGGTGGACTTCTGGACCGAAAACGGCTTCACCGTCGCCAGCAACAACCCGAGCGCCGGCCTGATCGAAACCGACTGGGCGGAAAACCGCGCCAAGATCCCCGAAAGCTGGCTGCGCCAGGCCCTGGGCATGATCCTGGAATCGGCCTGGGATAGCGGCGAGCGCGAGAAATTCCGCACGCGCGTCGAACGCGTCAACGGCCACACCGAAGTCTACGTCAGCCATCGCCAGATGCTGGAAAAGCGCGTCGGCGTCGACGGCGGCCAGGTGCAATGGCAGAACGGCAAGGAAGATCCGGGCCTGAACGCCGCCATGCTGGCGCGCATGATGGTGTACCTGGGCTCCGACGTCGACAACGCCCGCAAGCTGGTGCAGCAGGCCGAGGCCTCGCCGCAGAAGCCGGCCGTGCAGCAGGACGTGCGCGCGCAGGGCACCTCGCTCGTCGTCAGCGAATCGTTCGACCGCGCCTGGCGCCGCGTCGGCGTCGCGCTGGACGGCGGCGGCTTCGCCGTGGACGATCGCGACCGTTCGGCCGGCGACTACTTCGTCCGCTACGTCGACACCGACACCGGCGAGAAGATCGAGCAGCCCGGCTTCTTCAGCCGCATGTTCTCCGGCGACAAGAAGGCCGAGGCGCCGCAATACCGCATCCACCTGGCCGGCTCCGGCGACCAGACCCTGGTGACGGTGCTCGACGCCAACGGCGCGCGCGACAACAGCGCCACCGCCCAGCGCCTGCTGAGCGTGCTGAAGGACAAGATGTAATCGGTACGGCGCGGCGCTCGCGCGCCGCCCGGATCGAGCAAAGAGGCCCCGTCGTCATGACGGGGCCTCTTTTTTTTGCGTCCTGCCTGCGCGTGGACGCCGACGCAAGCAGGCCCCGACAGTTCGCACTGTCGGGGCCTGCCTGCTTCCTCTCCGAGCGGGGGTTCGTCGCTGAGTGGAATCAGGAAGCGGGCGTGGTGGATCCGCCCGGCGTGGTCGTGCCGCCGCCCGGCGTGGTGCCCGGGGTGGGGGCCGGAGCCGGCGTGGTGGGGGCAGGCGTGCTGGCGCCCGGAGCGGGGTTGGTCGCGGGCGCCGAAGCATCTTCCTTCTTGTTGCAGGCGCTGAGCGCAACAGCCAGCACCGACGCAATAATCAAGGTTTTGCTCATCATTTTTAGACTCCTGTAGATGACGACTCTTGAAACCCCGTTAGGGGAAACCAGTATTCAGGCTACAGGAACACGCAGGCCGATCACGTGTGAAAGTTAAAAAGGTGGCTTCCCAACGGCAACAAACCTTTCAGCTTCGTGTTATGTCTTTCTTGATGTGACGCCGCGCACAGACCTGATTTCGTTCTGTGCAGGACGGATACGTACCCGTTTCCAGATGCTACGCCGCCAGGTAGTGGATCCAGCCCGAATCCAGCCAGTCCGCCAGGCACGACCGCGCCTCGTCGGACAGCCGCGCGCAGGACGGATCGGCGCAGTCCAGGCTGCGCGCATCGGCCAGCGCGCGCAGCGCGGTTTCGGCCGGCGCCATGGCCGTCTCGCCGTTGATGAAAAGCTGCTTGCCGCGATACAGCATGCGGCTGCGGCGGTCCAGCACCAGGCGGCCGCCGGCGGGCCAGTCCTCTTCCAGATCCACGTCCATGCCTTCCGGGGCGTCGAACACGCTGAGGTTGTTCGGCTCGGTCAGCCAGCAGCCCAGAAAGCGCGAGGCCAGGGCGTCGTCGAAACGCAGCTTCTCGACGGTTTGCAGCGTCGCGGCGACCAGCGCGTCGGGCAGCGCGGCCGGCGTGTCCACGGCCGGCTGGCCGGGGTCGCGGTAGACTGCGGACAGCTTCGGGCCGGGCAGGGCGGGTTCGCCGTAAGGGCCGCCCAGGAGGCCGACGCGCGCCATGACCTGGTCGGCGGCCGCCTCCAGCAGGCCGCGCGCCAGCGTGGCCTGCGTGGGCGCGCGAAAGCCGATGGAGATGGTCATGCAGCCGTCGCCCACCGCGACGCCGTCGTGCGCGGCCTGCGGCGGCAGGTACAGCATGTCGCCGGGGGCGAGCACCGCCTTTTCCTCGGGCTCGAAGCGGCTCAGTATCTTCAGCGGCAGGGCGGGCGTGAGCGACAGGTCCTTCTGGCGTCCGTAGCGCCATTCGCGCTCGCCGGCGGCCTGCAGCAGGAACACGTCGTAGCTGTCGAAATGCGGGCCCACGCCGCCGCCGTGGCTGGCGATGCTGATCATCACGTCGTCAAGGCGGGCGTCGGGTATGAAGCGGAACAGCTGCATCAGTTCCGACGCGGCGTCGCTGTGCAGGTCCACGCTTTGCACCAGCAGCGTCCAGTCGCCTTCGTTGTCTTTGGGCAGGCGTGCGAAGGGGCCGTTCTCCATCTGCCATTCGCCGTTCTCGCGCCAGATCAGGCGCGACTCCACGTCGTCGCGGCGCGCCAGCTTCTTGATGGCGGCGATGGTGACCGGCGGCTTGAAGCCCGGGATGGCCTGGCGGATCAGGAGCGGCTTGCGCTGCCAGTAGCGGCGCATGAAGTCGTTGGGGCTCTGGTCGCCCAGCAGCGTCAAGGGTCGGTCGAGGTTCATTGGAGGTGCTTCTTCAAGCGGTAAAGGGCGTCCAGCGCTTCGCGCGGGGTGAGGCTGTCGGGGTCGATGGCGGCGAGCTCCTCGCGCAGGGCGTCCAGGACCTCGAAGGCATCGGAGCGCTCGGCCGCGGCGTCGGCCTGGGCGTCGGCCTCGGCGGCGGCCGCGAACAGGCCGAGCTGCGGCGTGGGCGCGCCCTGGGCTTCCAGGCGTTCCAGTTCGCGCGTGGCCTGGCGGATCACCGCCGGCGGCACGCCGGCGCGCTGGGCCACCTGGATACCGTAGCTGCGGCTGGCGGGGCCTTCGCGCACTTCGTGCAGGAACACGATGCCGCCGGCGGATTCGGCCGCGGCCAGGTGCACGTTGGCCGAGGCCGGCTGTTCGGCCGGCAGGCGGGTCAGTTCGAAGTAGTGGGTGGCGAACAGCGTCAGCGCGCGGTTGTGCGCCAGCAGCCGGCAGGCGATGGCCCAGGCCAGCGCCAGGCCGTCGTAGGTCGAGGTGCCGCGGCCGATCTCGTCCATCAGCACCAGGCTGTTGGGTGTGCTGGCCGAGAGGATGGCGGCGGCCTCGGTCATCTCCATCATGAAGGTCGAGCGCCCGCCGGCCAGGTCGTCGGCCGCGCCGATGCGGGTGAAGATGCGGTCGATCCGGCCGATGCGCGCGCGCGCCGCCGGCACGAAGCTGCCGATGCGCGCCAGCAGCACGATCAGCGCCACCTGCCGCATATAGGTCGATTTACCGCCCATGTTCGGGCCGGTGATCAGCAGCATGCGGCGCGCCGGCTCCAGCCGGCAGCCGTTGGGCGTGAAGCGTTCGATGGCGTGCTCGACCACCGGATGGCGGCCGGCCTCGATGTCGATGTCGGCCTGCTCGGACAGCTCGGGCGCGACCCAGTCGTGGCGGCGCGCATGCTCGGCCAGCGCCGCCAGCGTGTCCAGCTCGGCCAGCGCGGCGGCGCAGTCCGACAGCGGGCGCACGTGTTCGGCGAGCACGTCCAGCAACTGCTCGAACAGCCATTTCTCGCGCGCCAGCGAACGGTCCTGGGCCGACAGCACCTTGTCTTCCCAGGTCTTGAGTTCGGGCGTGATGTAGCGCTCGGCGTTCTTCAGCGTCTGGCGGCGGCGGTAGTCCTCGGGCACCTTGGCGGTCTGGCCCTTGGTGACTTCGATATAGAAGCCGTGCACGCGGTTGAACTCCACGCGCAGGTTGCCGATGCCGGTGCGCTCGCGCTCGCGCGCTTCGAGCTGGACCAGGAAGTCGCCGCCGTCGGCCGCCAGCGCGCGCAATTCGTCCAGCTCGGCGTCGAAGCCCGCGGCCAGCACGCCGCCGTCGCGGATGGCGACGGCGGGCTCGGCCGCAATGGCGCGCGCCAGCAGCGCGGCCAGCGCCGGGTCGACCGACAGGTGCGAGATCAATTCGCCCAGCCGCGGCGAGTCGGCCATGGGTTCGACCAGGTCGCGCAGCGCCGGCAGGGCCTGCAGCGCGTCGCGCAGGCTGGCCAGCTCGCGCGGGCGCACCGAACGCAGCGCCAGGCGCGTGGCGATGCGCTCGATGTCCGGAAAGGCGTTGAGCGCGCCGCGCAGCGATTCCAGCAGCCCGGCCGAGCCAAAGCCGGCCGCACCGAAGGTCTGCTCCACGTCCATGCGGCCGGCCAGCAGCGCGGAAATCGCCTGCTGGCGCGCCTGCGCCTGCTGGTTCTCGCGCAAGGGGTGATGCAGCCAGCGGCGCAGCAGGCGGCTGCCCATCGGCGTGCGGCAGCCGTCCAGCAGCGAGAACAGCGTGGGCGAATCTTCGCCGGACAAGGTCTGCGTCAGCTCCAGGTTGCGCCGCGTGACCGGGTCCAGCAGCACGTACTGCCCGGCGCGTTCGGCCGACAGGCTTTGCACGTGGGCCAGGGCCTGCGACTGCGTGCGGGCCGCGTAGCGCAGCAGGGCGCCGGCGGCGCAGACGCCGGCCGGCATGTCCTCGACGTCGAAACCGGCCAGCGTGTCGGTCTTGAAATGCGACAGCAGGTGCGCGCGCGCGCTGTCGGCCTCGAAGTGCCAGTCCGGCACGCGCGTGCGCGCGCATTCGAACGGGAAATCGAACTCCGCGCTGTCCGCGCAGATCACCTCGGCCGGCGCCACCCGGTGCAGTTCCGATTCCAGCTGGGCCGGCGCGCATTCGGTCACGCGGAACTCGCCGCTGGCCAGGTTCAGCCAGGCCAGGCCGGCGCGCGGCGCGCGCGCCGGGCCGGTGACGAAGGCGGCGGCCAGCGCGCGGTCGGCCTTGGCCGGCAGCAGCGCGTCATCGGTCAGCGTGCCGGGCGTCACGATGCGCACGATGCGGCGCTCGACCGGCCCCTTGGAAGCGGCCGGATCGCCGATCTGCTCGCAGATGGCGACCGACTCGCCCATCGCGACCAGGCGGGCCAGGTACTGCTCCATGGCGTGCACCGGCAGGCCCGCCATCGGGATCGGCGTGCCGTTGGAAGAGCCGCGCTTGGTCAGCGTCAGATTGAGCAGCCGCGCGCCGCGCTCCGCATCTTCGTAGAACATTTCATAGAAATCGCCCATGCGGTAGAACAGCAGCAAAGGACCGGCCTCCGCCTTCAGGCGGAGGTATTGCTGCATCATGGGAGTGTGGCCCGCGAGGGCGTCGGCGGCGGAGTGGGGCGTTGCAGAATTCATGCCCGTGATTGTATCGGGCGGCGCGTGGGATGGGGGCGGCGCACGATGCCCATCCCACGGCCGGCCAAGCGTATACGGACTTGCCGCAAGCAGGATTGAACCCGCCATTCGGGGCCGGCTACAATCGACGGCAACACGGCCCGCCCCTCTGCGTCGAAAGATGTACGGGCGGGTTTTCTCGTTTTTGGGCCAGTCTCGTTTTGGGGCCAGCAATGTACGCCTATGACAAGCCCTATCTGAGCTTCGAACAGCAGCTGGCCTTGCTGAAAACGCGGGGCTTGATCGTCACCGATGACGCCGCGGCGCCGTCCTGCCTGCAGCGGATAGGGTATTACCGCTTGAGCGCCTACTGGTATCCGCTGCGCCGGATCGGGAAGTCCGCCGGCACCGGCGGACGGCCGTTACGGCGGCTCGATGAGTTTCAACCGGACAGCAGCTTCGAGCAGGTCTTGTCGCTGTACGTTTTCGACAAACGGCTGCGCCTGCTGGTGCTCGATGCCGTCGAACGTATCGAAGTTGCCTTGCGGGTGGATGTGTCCTACCTGCTGGGGGCCAGGGACCCGTTTGCGCACTCGAATCCCGCGCTGCTGCATGGCAACTTCGCCAGGAAGGTCATTCCCGCCAGCGGGCGCACCCGTCACCAGGTCTGGCTGGAGCGGTACCGGAACGTGGTGTCGCGTTCGAAAGAGGACTTTGTCAGGCACTACCAGCAGAAGTACGGCGAGCCGTTGCCGATCTGGGTGGCCGTCGAGCTGTGGGAGTTCGGAATGCTGTCGACCTTTTATCAGGGCATGAAGGTGGACGATGCAAGCGCAATCGCGGCGAAGTACGGGCTGCCCGGATGGCAGTTGATGCAAAGCTGGCTGCGGTCGGTGAATTTCGTTCGGAATGTGGCGGCTCACCATAGCCGGCTCTGGAACAAGAATCTGATCGATCAGCCCAAGTTGCCCGCGCCGAGACAGGTTCGTGCTTTCGATGTTCTGCTGGGGCGGCCGGCCGTGGGTTCGCGCTTGTTCATCGTGCTTTGCATCCTGCTGCATTTCGTCCGGATGGCAAGCCCGAATTCGAGCTGGCCGGTCCGTCTGCGGCAGCATCTGGAGAGTTTTCCGGCGGGCTCGCGCCTGTCGCTTGCAGACATGGGATTTCCGTCCGACTGGCGCAAGCATCCGTTGTGGCAGCCATGACGCCTCAAGTACGCTAGGCTGCAAGCCTCGATAGACCGTACTCACTTATGCAGACCCTCACCATTGCCGAAACGCTGGACGCCAGCGCCCGCATCACCATCGCCGGCGGAGCGCATATGGCCGAGTTCGCGCCCGACGGCGGCGGGCGGCTGACGCGGCTGGCCACGGGCGGGCACGACTGGATCGTGCCGCTGACCGATACCGCCTGGCCGGCGGCGCGTTGGCCGCGCGCGGGCAGTTATCCGCTGGCGCCTTACGCCAACCGCATCCGTGACGGGGTGTTCGTGTTCGACGGCGCGCGCCACGCGCTGCAATCGCTGCCGGGGCGGCCGCACGCGATCCACGGCGCCGGGCTGTACCTGCCCTGGCGCGTGCGCAACCATGCCGCGGACAGCGTCGATCTGGTGCTGGAGCAGCCGGCCGGCGTGCTGGGCTGGCCCTGGGCCTTCGAGTGCGTGCAGCGCTACCGGCTGGATGCGCGCGGGCTGAGCGTGGCGCTGTCCGTCGTCAACCAGGGCGAGACGCCGATGCCGTTCGGGTTGGGGCTGCATCCTTATTTCACGGCGCAGCGGGTGACGCTGCATGCCCGGCGCCTTTGGCCGGCGGACGCCGAGGGGCTGCCGACGGGCAGCCGGGTGGGGCATGTGCGCGAGCTGCGGCTTTCGGCCGAGGGCTGCGATACCTATCTGTCGCAATGGGAGGGGCGCGCCACGCTGCACTGGCCGCAGGGCCACCGGTTGTCCATGCACGCCGATCCGGCTTTCGCGCACCTGGTGGTGTACTCGGCGCCGGGGTCGGACTTTCTTTGCGTGGAACCGGTGACCAACGTGGCGGACGCTTTCAACCTGGCGGCCGGCGGCGATGCGCGCACCGGCATGCGGGTGCTGGAGCCGGGCGCGCGTTTCAGCGCGACCGCCTTGCTGGGCCTGGAACCGGCGTTTTGAAAGCGCCCCCGGCTGCGGCGATAATCCGGGCAAACCAAGTCCAGGGAGTCGCGTCGTGAAAAAGCTCAGCACCGAACAATTGCAGGCCGCAGCCGAGATCCTGCGCAGGGTTCAGGCCAGGCTGGCCCGCAGCGGCAACCTGCCGCTGGAGCCCACGCTCTACGCCTGTGCCAAGGGCTTTCGGCGCAGCATGCCGGACTATCTGTGGGCATGGATGTCCGGCCTGCTGGCGCCGCACAAGAGCCTGTCGGCCTGGATGGACGCGCACCAGCCGGGCTGGCGCGAAGGCAAGATTCCGGCCGCCGCGGTCTACGCGCGCACCGAGAACGGCTGGTTCGAATGGCTGATCGCCGAACTGGAGGCCGAGATCAAGGACCCCCACGCCCGCGCCAGGCGCCAGGCGCAGGGGTAGGGCTAGAACCCCTCCAGCACGACCTTGCCGCGCGCCTTGCCGCTTTCGATGAAAGCGTGGGCGCGGCGCAGGTTTTCGGCGTTGATCCTGCCGTAGTGTTCGCCCAGCGTGGTGCGCAGGGTGCCGTCGTCGATCAGCCGGGCCGCCTGGTTCAGCAATTCGTGCTGGGCGATCAGGTCGGGCGTGCCGTGCAGGGGCCGGGCGAACATGAATTCCCAGTGCAGCGAGGCGGACTTGGCTTTCAGCAGCCGCACGTCGATGGCGGCGGGATCGTCGATCAGGGCGACCCTGCCTTGCGGCGCGATGGCCTCGGCGATCTGCGGGAAGTGCTGGTCGGTGTGGGTCAGCGCGGCAATGTCGCTGACGTGCTCGAAGCCGATGCGCTTGAGTTCCCCGGTCAGGGGCCGGGTGTGGTCGATGACGTGATGCGCGCCCAGCTCGCGCACCCAGGCCTGGGTTTCCGGACGGGACGCGGTGCCGATCACGGTCAGGCCCGTGAGCTGGCGGGCCAGCTGCACGAGTATCGAGCCCACGCCGCCGGCCGCGCCGATGACGAGCAGGCTGCGCTGGCTGGGCGCGCGGTTGTCCAGCACGCGCAGCCTGTCGAACAGCAATTCCCACGCGGTGATGGTGGTCAGCGGCAAGGCGGCGGCCTGGGCGTAGTCCAGGCTGGCCGGCATCGCGCCGACGATGCGTTCGTCGACGGCATGCAGTTCGCTGTTGGCGCCGGGGCGGGTCAGCGCGCCCGCGTACCAGACCCGGTCGCCGGGCTTGAACAGGCTGGTCTTGGGGCCGACGGCCCGCACGACGCCGGCGGCGTCCCAGCCGATGATCTCGGGCTGGCCGTCCTTGGGCTTGCGGTTGGCGCGGATTTTCACGTCCACCGGATTGACGGAAATGGCGCGGACTTCGACCAGCAGGTCGCGGTCGCCGGGCACGGGATCGGCGGCGGTGATGTCCTGCAGGGACTCGGGGTGGTCGGCGGGCAGGTTCTTGAAGTAGGCGATGGCTTTCATGGATGGGGCTCGCTTCGGGTCAGAGGGTGGCGCGGACGACGCTGGTTAGGAACACAAGCATGATTACCCAGCCCGCAACAATGAAAAACGGGCTAGCATCGCAGTCAGTTTCAAACATCCGTTGAAAATGAGAGCGGACATGGTGCGCTTCGAGGACCTCAGGATCTTTCTGGCCGCGGCCGACCAGGGCAGTTTCTCGGCCGCCGCGCGCGAGCTGGACCTGACGCCGGCGGCGGCCAGCGCCGCGCTCAAGCGCCTGGAGCAGGCGCTGGACGCGCGCCTGTTCGTGCGCTCCACCCGCAGCCTGCGGCTGACCGGCGACGGCGAGCGCTACCTGGAGTACGCCCGTTCCGCCATTTCCACGCTGGAGGCGGGCAAGAACGCGGTCGCGCGCAGCAAGACGGAGATCTCGGGCGCCTTGTCGGTGTCGATCCCGTCGGACCTGGGCCGGCACGTGCTGCTGCCCTGGCTCGACGAGTTCCAGCAGCAGCACCCGCGCGTCAGTTTCCAGGTGCGGATCAGCGACCGCCTCGCCGATCTTTACCGCCAGCCGGTCGACCTCGCGGTGCGCTACGGCCAACCCGCCGATTCGGGGCTGGTGGCCTTGCCGCTGTCAGAGCACAACCGCCGCACGGTCTGCGCATCGCCGGCCTATTTCGCGCGCCACGGCATGCCCCAGGCGCCGGCGGACCTGCGCCGCCACAACTGCCTGTCGTTCGTGCTGGGCGAAACGCTGCACGACCGCTGGACGTTTCTGCGCGCCGACGGCTCCGCCCTGACGGTGCCGGTCAAGGGCGACCGCGTGGGCGACGACGGCGAGCTCGTGCGCCGGTGGGCGCTTGCGGGCCACGGCGTGGCCTACAAGTCGCGCTACGACGTGCTGTCGGACCTGCGCGCCGGCCGGCTCGTCGAAGCCTTGCCCGATTACACCGGCGAATCCTCGCCGCTGTATCTGCTTTGCGTGCACCGCATGCTGCTGTCGCCGGCCGTGCGGCGCCTGCGCGAATTCCTCCAGGAACGCTTCCGGCAATTCGAGGCAGGCTAGCTGACACGCCGCGCGCTCAATGGTGCGCGTGGCTGGCCCGGTTGGCCGCGCGCGTGCGGGCGGCTTTCTTGGCGGCGGCCGAGCGTCCCGCGGCGCCCTTGGTGGCGGCGGCCTTTTTGGCGGCGGCCGAACGCGCGGCTGCGCTGCGCTTGGAGGCCGACGCGCTGGCATGGCGCGACAGCGCGGAGCGCGACGCCGGCTTGGCGCTCTCGCGCTTCAGGGCCTTGGTGGTGGCGCGGGCGCGCGTGGCGGACTTGGCATGGCCGTCGGCGCCCGCGTGGCTGTCCTGCTCGGCCTTGCGCTTGGTGGCCGTGCTGGCCTTCTTGGGCGCCGGCAGCTTGATGCCGGCGCGGCGGGCCTTGGACAGCCCGATGGCGATCGCCTGCTTGGTGGAGCGCACCCCGTGCTTGCCTTCGCGCACGTGCTCGATTTCCTCGCGCACGAATTCTCCGGCCTGCGTGGATGCGGATTTGCCTTGACGTTTGTCGCGCGCCGCTCGTTCCAGGGTTTTTCGTTCAGGCATGACGATACCTCCTTGCTTGCGTTGCGGATGCGGGTCCGCGTGCGCCGAGTCCGGCGCGACGGAACTCGTAACACCACTCTAGCGCCGTGGGCGTATGCTGTGTGTTCGAATGGATTGCCGGTCGTAAGCGCCGGAACATCGCCGCCGGACCTGCGATTCACGACTCACACCCCTACGCGGAGACGAGCTATGTCGAATCATGTCTACAAGCAAATCGAACTGGTGGGTTCCTCCACCAAGTCCACCGACGACGCCATCACCCAGGCCATCGCGCGCGCATCCGAAACCCTGCGCAATCTGGATTGGTTCGAGGTCACCGAAGTGCGCGGCCACATCAAGGACGGCAAGGTGGCGTACTGGCAGGTCGGCTTGAAGATCGGCATGCGCCTGGAAGGGGACAACTGAGCCCGCGGGCTGCTTCTTTCTTGAGCACGGCTTCCAAGTGACTGTCGGATAAGCGTTTTTTCAGCTTGTCATGCGACTGTTCAGAGGTTTGTCCACATCCGGTGGGGACAAGCTCGGGACGCCGATGGCGTGCGCGAGGCCGCGCCGCCGATGCGCGGACCGGTGCGGGGCGCTGCGCGTTTCTTGCCCGGCTCCCCCAAGTCTTTGTCGGGCAAGGGAATTTTGCAGCTGCGCAGAGACTGTCCTCAGGCTTATCCACATTTCCCGGGGACAACCGGCGGGCCGCGGCGAGGTGGCTGGGCCATTCTTGACCACCGTCTGCAGGTCATTGATGTGCAAGGGGAATCCCAAGCTGCCCTCATGCTGTCCTCATGCTTTTCCACAGAATGCGGGGACAAATCCACACCGGCGGTCCGGCGAGCGCGCGCCGGGCGCTTTCCGGTGGATAAACCCGCCCGAAATCATCCAAAAGACGGATTGCGCAGTTTTTGATCGCCGCTTGCAAGTGCTTGGCGCGACAGGGGATTTCGGTTCTACCCCAAGGCTTTCCTCAAGTTTCTCCACAGTCGGCGGGGATAACCGGCAAGGGGGTATCCGCCCCGGCGAAAAAAAAGCCCTCCGACGCATCGGAGGGCTCGATCGCCTGGAGGTAGGGCAGGCGATCTCTGCCGGCTGGAGCGTGGCTCGCGGCCGGCAACGGCGGCGATCAGGCGTTGAACTTCTTGATCCAGTCCACGTAGCGGTCGATCCAGCCTTGCAGGAACTTGCGCGTGCCTTCGTTGGTGATGTTGTACTGGTCGTCGATGAGGTCTTCGTGGAACTGCAGGAACACCTCGGGCGTGGTCAGGACGTTGGCCCCTTCGGCGGCCAGGATGTTGCGCAGGTGCTGCTGCATCAGCGCGGTGCCGGCGGCGCTGGGCGAGGTGCCGACGATGCCGGCGGCCTTGCCCGCCCAACAATTCGTGCCGTAGGGGCGCGTGCCCCAGTCGATGGCGTTCTTGAGGGCGGCCGGCAGCGAGCGGTTGTGCTCGGGGGACACGAACAGGACGCCCTGGGCGTCGGCGACCTGCTGCTTGAGCTTGGCGGCGGGCGCGGGCATGTTGTTTTCGTTGTCCTGGTTGTAGAGCGGCACGTCTCCCAGGCTGACGTAGTCGAACTTGAAGTCCGCGGGCATCAGCTTCTCGAGTGCGCGCGCCAGCCGCAGATTGAACGACGCGGCGCGCAGGCTACCGACGAATACGGCGATCTTGTAGGTGCTCATGAGGCGCATGCTCCAGGCGGTAGAGGAACGGTCAGTGTAGACCTGTCCTGGAGCCGGCTCAATGCGGATTACGCATTTTCTTATTCGGAAAGAGAGCCTGCGGACGGTCTGCGCACTTCGCGCTGGAAAATCTCCAGGCTGAGTTTCTTCGTCCGGATGAAGCTGGGTTCGGACAGCGTTTCCACGGTGCGGGGGCGGGCGTCGCGATACTCCAGGATCTCGGCGACCCGGGTCGGGCGCCTGGTCAGCAGCAGGACCTGGTCGGCCAGGTACACGGCTTCTTCCAGATCGTGCGACACCAGCAGCATGGTGGTGCCGGTCTGCATGAAAACCTCTTGCAGCTTCTCGCGGATGAACAGGGTCATCTCGAAGTCCAGGGCGGAAAAGGGCTCGTCCAGGAACAGCACCTCGGGCCCCGGAGCCAGCGCGCGCATGATGGATGCGGTCTGTTGCTGCCCGCCGGACAGCTCGTACGGATAGCGCTTCAGGTCGAACTTGACGTCGAACGACGCCACCAGCTCTTCCACGCGCGCATCGACCTGGGCCTTGCTGCGGCCTTCGAGGAGCAGGGGATAGGCGATGTTGTCGATGGTGCGCAGCCAGGGGAACAAGGCTTCGCGGTAGTTCTGGAAGACATAGCCGATCTTGGTCTGCGCGAGCGACTTCCCGTCGAACAGGATCTCGCCCGAATCGACCGGGATCAGGCCGGCGATCATGTTGATCAGGGTGGATTTGCCGCAGCCGTTGGGGCCGAAGACGGACACGATCTTGCCTTTGGGGATGTCGAGGTCGAAGTTCTCGTACAACGGCCAGCCGGCGAAGTATTTGGTCAGCCCGCGTATCGTGATGTGCGTGCCCAGCGGGCCCGGGGTGAAGGGGGCGGCCGCGGGGGCCGGGGCGATGACGGGATTGATGACGGTGGACATTTACCGGCCGCTCCAATGGACGACGCGCTTTTCAAGCACGAGAAAAAGAATGTTCAGCGCATAGCCGAGCGCGCCGGCCGCCAGGATCGAGGCGTACATTTCGCGCACGTTCAGCACCTGCTGCGAGTTGATGATGCGATTGCCCAGCCCGCTGTCGGAACCGATGAACATCTCCGCCACGATGACGATGACCAGCGCCATCGATACGCCGCTGCGCAGCCCCACGAACGTGGGCTGCAGGCTTTCCCAAATCAGCACGTCCTTGAAGATGCGCCAGCGCGACGCGCCCATCACGCGCGCCGCCATGACGCGCTGTTTGCGCGCATTGATCACGCCATAGGCGCTGTTGAACAGGATCACCAGCACCGCCGCGAAGGCGGCGATGGCGATCTTGTTCATGTCGGTGACGCCGAAGATCATCAGAAACAGCGGGATCAGCGCCGAGGACGGCGTGGAGCGGAAGAAGTCGACCAGGAACTCGACGCTGCGGTAGGCCTTTTCGCTGCTGCCCAGCAGCACGCCCAGGGGCACGCCGATCACGCCGGCGATCAGGAAGGCCTGCAGGGTCCGGTTCAGCGACGACAGGAAGTCGCCCAGCAGCGGTCCTCCCGCCATGCCCCTGGCCAGCGCCGCGAGGGCGGCGCCCGGGGTGGGGAGCAGGACGGGGCTGACCAGCTGCAGCCGCAGCACCAGATCCCACACGATGAACAATGCCAGCGGCCCGATCAGCGGCAGCAGGCGGGCGGCGCGGAACCTGCGCGGGGGCCGTTTCGCCTCGGGCGTGGCGGCGGTCAATGCGGTCGCGGTCATGGCTCAGCCCTTGTAAAGCATCGTGGAGACGTCGACCTTCTGCGCGAAGACGCCTTTTTCGGCGAAGAGGTCGAAGTACTTCTGGAAGTACTGGATGTCGCTTGGCGTGAATTCGTCGTAGAGCGTGTAGGCCGCGAGCGGCACGGCCTGCGTCATCGGGCCGTCGATCGCGGTGTAGCCCTTCATGTAGGGGCGCGCCTCGTCGGGCTTGCCGCGGATCAGCTCGATGCCGCGGGCATACGCGGCGATGAATTTCCGGCTTTCCTCGGGATGCTTTTCGAGGAAGGCGGTGGTCAGCGAGGCCGATCCGCCGAACCACGGAGCCATCGGATCGCCCAGCACATACTTGGCGATGACGCCCGCCTCCAGCACGCGGGTGGTGCCGTTGAGCCGGCCCACGGTGCCGGTGGGCTCGAGCGTGTAGCAGGCATCGAGCTGGCCGGCGGCGACCGCGGCGACGTGCTGGCTGATCGCCAGTTCGACCACGGTCGCCCCGGTCACGCCGGCGCGCTCCAGCACCGCCTTGGCCAGCGTGGAATTCTGGATGCCGGGCCCGGTTCCCACCCTTTTCCCCTTGAGGTCCGCCATGGATTGGATGGGGCTGTCTTTCGCGACGATGAATTCATCCAGCACGTTGCGCGCGTTGCTGGGATTGGACGCGAAAATCTTGAACAGGCCGGGCGAGGCTATCTCGCCGATGGCCAGGTTGGCCGATCCGGTGCCGTTGGCGCTGCCGTCCGCGCGGCCGGCCAGCATGGCTTCCATGACTTGCTGCGGGCCGGCGAACTTCAGCGCCTCGACGTTGAGGCCAGCCTCCTTGAAGTAGCCCTTTTCCAGGGCCGCGTAGAAGGGCAGGCCGGCCGCGACGGGCCAGAAGCCGATGCGGATGACCGGGCCCGATTGCGCCCGCACGAGCGCGGGCGCCGCCATTGCCGCGGCGCCCAGCGCGGCGCCCCGGATCAGCCGGCGGCGGCTGGCGTTGAAGGCAAAGGGCTTGTTTCGGTCGATCATGCGAGGCTCTCCTGGTCGGCAATGGATATGGCGCTTGTGAACACGCGTGCATATGGAGGACATCAAGCAAGAGCCATGCCAGGCCGCATCCGGCCTGCCGCAACGGCGGCGCAAGGCAGAGGCGGCGTTCGGCTGGTGCGCCGCATGGGCCGTGTTGGTGCATGGCGCACCACCGCAGGGGCTAACAAAAAGCCCGGTATCTGACGGTATTCTGAACAACAAACGAAAATTGTTTACACTCGCATCCTCAAAATCCAAAGACCAGGGAACCGCCGCGGGGGCGGGGCCCTGTCCAGATACGGGAGAACGTCGATGCGCAAGTTGTTGTTGGGAGCGGTGTTGGCCGCCACGGTATTCGGAGGCGTGGCCCAGGCGGCCGTCGAACCCAAGGCCGTGGTCGCCACGTATTCGGACCTGGCGCTGGCCGGCTACGAAGATTCGCTGGCTTCCGCCCGGACGCTGCGCAAGGCCGTCGACGCCTTGATCGCCAAGCCCAGCGCAGAGACGCTCGCGGCCGCGCGCGCGGCCTGGCTGGCGGCCCGCGTGCCGTACCAGCAGACCGAGGCCTACCGCTTCGGCAACCCCATCGTCGACGACTGGGAAGGCCGCGTGAACGCCTGGCCGCTGGACGAAGGCCTGATCGACTACGTCGACGCCTCGTACGGCACCGAGAACGACGAGAACGCCTACTACGCGGTCAACGTCATCGCCAATTCGAAGATCTCGGTCGGCGGTAAGACGGTGGACGTCAGCAAGATCACGCCCGAGCTGCTGTCCGAAGTGCTGCACGAGGCCGATGGCAACGAGGCCAACGTGGCCACGGGCTATCACGCCATCGAATTCCTGCTGTGGGGCCAGGATCTGAATGGCACCGGCCCGGCGCCGGCCGACCGCAAGGGCACGCCGCAGGAGCGCCATTCGGGGAACCGCCCGCATACGGATTTCGATCCCAGGCAATGCACCGGCGGCCATTGCGAGCGCCGGGTCGAATTCCTGAAGGCCGTGACCGACCTGCTGGTGTCCGACCTGGAAGAGATGGTCGGCAACTGGAAGAAGGACGGCGCCGCGCGCAAGGCCGTCGAGGAAGACCCCAAGGCGGGCCTGATCGCCATGCTGACGGGCCTGGGCAGCCTGTCCTACGGCGAACTGGCCGGCGAGCGCATGAAGCTGGGCCTGATGCTGCACGATCCCGAGGAAGAGCACGACTGCTTCTCGGACAACACGCACAACTCCCACTATTACGACCAGATCGGCATCCGCAACGTCTACCTCGGCGCGTACACCCGCATCGACGGCAAGACGGTCTCGGGCGCCAGCCTGTCCGACCTGGTCCGCGCCAAGGACCCCAAGCTCGACGCCGAAGTGCGTGCCAAGCTGGACGCCACGGTCGCCGCCATGCAGGCCATGAAGACCCGCGCCGAAATGGTGGAAACCTACGACCAGATGATTGCCGACGGCAACAAGGAAGGCAACGCCGTGGTGCAGGCCGCCATCGACCGCCTGGTCGACCAGACGCGCAGCCTGGAGCGCGTGATCGCGCTGCTGGAGCTGGGCAAGGTCTCCATCGAAGGTTCCGACAGCCTGGACAAACCCGACGCCGTATTCCAGTGAAATTCGCATTAGCCGCCGTATTGGCGGCGTCGGCGCACGCCGTCGCCGCCGCCGCGCCCGACCTGCCCGCCGGGCGCGACGACCTGAGCGCCGAGGACCGCAAGCGCGTCACGGCCATCACCGCGCCCACGCGCGACTTCTCCAAGGTCGAGAGCTTCGAGACCATGCAGGCCGGGGCCGCCACCATCAACAAGCTGATCAACGCCGACATTTTTTCGCACCCGTCGGCCAACATGAGCTTCGAAGGGCGCCAGCAGTTCCTGGTCGGCAACGGGCTGTTCCGCAAGGACTGGGTGTCGGCGCCGGCCTCGACGCAGGCCTCCGACGGATTGGGACCGCTGTTCAACGCGCGTTCCTGCCAGGCCTGCCATACCAAGGACGGACGCGGCACCGTGCCGGGCTTCGATCCGCTTGAACGCACCGACGCCGTGGCGCTGCTGCTGCGCCTGGCGGTGCCGCAAGGTCCCGACCGCGGCCATCCCAGGCTGGCCGCCGACGAGATCGCCTCGCTGCCCGAGCCGGTCTACGGCGTGCAGCTGCAGAACTTCGCGGTGGCGGGGTTGCCGGCCGAAGGCCGCATGGAGATCGAGTACGAGCCGGTCACGGTGGCGCTCAACGGCGGCGAGACCGCCACGCTGATGAAGCCGACCTACCGCATCGAGAACCCCGGCTACGGTCCGCTGCGCGCCGATACGCAGATCTCGCCGCGCCTGGCCCCGCCCATGATCGGGCTGGGCCTGCTCGAAGCCATCCACGAGGCCGATATCCTGGCCAACGTGGGTTCGGACCGGCGCGACGGCATCGTCGGCAAGGCCAACTGGGTGATCGACGCCCGCACCGGCGCGCGCGTGCTGGGACGCTTCAACCTGAAGGCCGGCCAACCCACGGTGGAGCAGCAGAGCGCGGCCGCGTTCTCCAACGACATGGGCCTGTCCACGCCGCTGTTCCCCAGGCATTCCGGCGACTGCACCGCCGCGCAGTCGCAGTGCCTGGACATGCCGCACGGCGCGCAGCCGCGCTTCGGCGACGAGGAAGTGCCGGGCAAGCTGATGGATTTCGTCACCATCTATTCCACCAACCTGGCGGTGCCGCAGCGCCGCGAGGCCGACGACGCGCGCGTGCTGGCCGGCAAGAAGCTGTTCTACGAATCCAATTGCATCGCGTGCCACGTGCCCAAGTACGTGACCAGCCGCAACGCCAGGCAGCCCGAGCACCGCTTTCAGCTGATCTGGCCTTACACCGACATGCTGGTGCACGACATGGGCGACGAGCTGGCCGACGGCGTGTCCGACGGCGAGGCCACCGGCCGCGAATGGCGCACGCCGCCGCTGTGGGGCATCGGCCTGACCAAGACCGTCAATCCCAACGCCACCTGGCTGCACGACGGGCGCGCGCGCAGCCTGCTGGAGGCGGTGCTGTGGCATGGCGGCGAGGCCAAGCCGGCGCGCGATCGGGTGGTCGCGATGACGCCCGAAGAACGCGCCGATCTGATCCGTTTCCTGGAGTCTCTGTAATGGCGGGATACGCCAAGCACGTACTGAAACTGGCCGCCGCGGCGGCCTTGGCGGCGGCCGCGCCGTGGGCCGCGGCCGCCGGGCTGCCGGCCGACCTGGGCGAACGGCTGGCGCGCGACTACGCCCGTCCGGCCGTGGCCACGATGGCGGACGCCGCCTCGGCCCTGGAGGGCGAACTGGGCAAGTGGTGCGCCCAGCCCGGCGCGGCCGGCGCGGCCCGGATCGAAGAGAGCTTCGAGCGGCTGGCGCTGGCCTGGTCCGGCGTGGAGATCCTGCGCTTCGGGCCGCTGGTGCAGGCCAACCGCTATGAGCGCCTGGCGTTCTGGCCCGACACCCGCGGCGTGATGCCCAGGCAGGTGCAGGCGCTGCTCGCGGCCGAAGACCAGGCGCTGCTTGCGCCCGGCGCGCTGGCCGGGCGCAGCGTGGCGGTGCAGGGCCTGCCGGCGCTGGAATACGTGCTCTACGGCGAGCCGGCCCTGTTGGACAAGCACGGCACGCCGGGCTTTGCCTACGCCTGCGGCTATGCGCGGGCCGTGGCCGCCAACGTCGCCACGATCTCGCGCGACGTGGCCCAGGCCTGGAGCGCCGACGGCGGCTTCGGACGCCAGTTCGCGCGTCCGCAGCCCGGCAACGACCTCTACCGCGATTCGCAGGAAGTGGCGGCCGAGGCCATGAAGGCCTTGTCGACCGGCCTGCAGTTCGCGCGCGACGTGAAGATCGTGCCCGTGCTGGGCGAGAACGCCGGCCAGGCGCGTCCCAAGCGCGCGGCGTTCTGGCGCAGCAAGCTGTCGATGAAACTGGTGGCCGCCAACGCCGAGGCGCTCGATGCGTTCTACCGGGCCGGCGCCTATCCGCTGCCGGCGGGCGAGGAGTGGATGGCCGCGTCGGTGACCGGCGAGCTGGCCAGCGCCGCGCGCACCCTGCGCGCCGTGCCGGTCCCGCTGGAGCAGGCGCTGGCCGGCGAAGAAGGGCGACGGCTGCTGACGCTGGCGTCGCTGACGCTGCAGAACGCCAAGGCCATCGTCGACCAGGACCTGGCGCCCGCCCTGGGCGTCATGATCGGATTCAATGCGCTCGATGGCGATTGACCGGCGCCGCTTCCTCTCGCTGGCGGCCGCGCTGGGCCTGGCGCCCGGCGCGGCGCTGGCCGCCGCGCCCGCGGACGGCGCGGTCCTGTATCTCAGCGCGCGCAAGCGCGGGGGCCGCGACGAAGCGGTGCTGCTGGATGAGACCGGACGCGACCGGCTGGTGGTGCCGATGCCGGCGCGCGGGCACAGCTTCGCCATCGATCCGGCCGGCGGGCGCGCGGTCGTGTTCGGGCGCCAGCCCGGCTTTTTCGCGCTGGCGTTCTCGCTGCGCGGCGAGGGCGGCCCGCAGGCGCTGCCCATGCACGACGAGCGGCATTTCTTCGGCCACGGGGCCTACCTGGACGGCGGCCGGCTGCTGGCCGCCACCGAAAACGATTTCGAGGCCGGGCGCGGCGTGCTCGGTCTGTACGACGCCAGCGCCGGCGGCGCGTACCGCCGCGTCGGCGAGTTCGACACCGGCGGCATCGGCCCGCACGAAGTGGTGCTGATGCCCGACGGCAAGACGCTGTGCGTGGCCAACGGCGGCATCCTGACGCATCCCGACTACGGCAAGCTGGAACTCAACCTGGACACGATGCGGCCGTCGCTGGCCTATATCGACGCGGCCAGCGGCGAGCTGCTGGAGCGCCACGAGCTCGCGCCCGAACTGCATCGCCTGTCGATCCGCCATCTTGCGCTGGCCGCCGACGGCAGCGTCTGGTTCGGCTGCCAGTACATGGGGCCGGCGGCCGACCGGCCGCCGCTGGTGGGCCGCCACCGGCGCGGCGGCCGGCTGGAATTGTTCGCAGGCCCCGAACCGGTGCTGCGCCAGATGCGCAACTACGTCGGCTCGGTCTCGGTCGACGCGGTCGGCGCCGTCGTCGCCACGTCCAGCCCTGTGGGCGGGCAGGTGATCTACTGGGAGGCGGCCAGCGGCCGCTGCCTGGGCACGACCGCGCTGGCCGACGGCTGCGGCGTGGCGCCCGCCGCGCCCGGGGGCTTTCTGGTCAGCAGCGGCACGGGCGCGATGCTGCGCGTCGACGCCGCCGGCCAGGAACAGGACCGCGTCCTGCCGCCTGCGCGCGAACTCGCCTGGGACAATCATTTCCGCAAGGTCGCGGCCGGCGCCTGAGCCGTATCGGCCGTATCCTTACAAACCTTGACACGACGGGACCGCGCCGCGGCGCCAGGCGCAAGCCGCATCTGATAAAGTCCCTGGTCGTTTTTTCCGGCAACCGGCAATTACAGGAGATTCCATGGAAGAAGCCTTGAAAGAATTTAATGCCTGGGCTCCCAAGCTCATGGAGCTGGGCGGCAATCTGCTCGTGGCGCTGCTGATCCTCGTCATCGGCTGGTGGGTGTCGTCGCTGCTGGGCGGCTGGGTGCGCAGGGCCGCGGCCCGCTCCAGCAAGATCGATCCCACGATCGTGCCGATGTTCTACAGCACGGTGGTCTGGACGGTGCGCATCTTCACCGTGATCGCGGTGCTGGCGCGCTTCGGCGTGCAGACGGCCAGCCTGATCGCGGTGCTGGGCGCCGCCGGCCTGGCCGTGGGCCTGGCCTTGCAGGGCACGCTGCAGAACATCGCGGCCGGCATCATGCTGCTCATCCTGCGTCCCATCCGCGCCGGCGAATACGTGGCGCTGAGCTCGGGCGCCGACGGCACGGTCGAAGAGGTGGGCCTGTTCCTGACGCGGCTGGTCCAGGTCGACGGCATCCACCTGACCCTGCCCAACAGCACCGTCTGGAACGCGACCATCACCAACTACAGCCGCAACAAGACGCGCCGCCTGGATATCCCGGTGCCGGTGCGCTACGGCGACGACCTGGAGCAGGTGCTGTCCAAGCTGCAGGCGCTGGTCGACGCGCGCGAAGATGCGCTGAAAGACCCGGAACCGCAGGTCAAGGTGTTCGACTACAAGGAGAACGGCGTCATCGTCAACGTGCGCGTGTGGGCCGATGCCGCCAAGTACTGGGACCTGCGCTGGGGCCTTTACCAGCAGATCCGCACCGAACTGGAGCGGGCCGGCTTCCAGCCGCCGATCCCGCTGCGCGAGATCCAGAACCCCAAGACCGGCGCGCCCGCCTGAACGCGGACGCGACGCGGCAGTACGAACGGGCGCCCGGCGCCCGTTTTTTTTCGGCCGTTCAGGCCTGCACGGCGAGCCGCGCCAGTTCCGCCTTGATCCAGCCGGCGATTTCGCGCTGGCGCTGGGCGGGCATGCGGTCGATGATGGCCGTGACGCTGACCGCCAGCAGCGGCGCGCCCTGGGCGTCGAGCAGGGCGCAGCCCACGCCCAGCGCGCCGCGCACCGCGTGGTTGCCGACCACGGAATAGCCGCGGGCGCGGGTGTTTTCGATCAGGCGGAACATTTCCTGCGGCGTCATGCCGCCGTATTCGTCCAGGCGCCCGGAATTGCGCTCGACGATGCCGCGCGCCGTATCGTCGGGCAGCGCGGCCAGCAGGGCCATGCCGCCCGAGCCCACGCCCAGCGGCTGGCGCTTGCCGGCGTAGGTGGCCAGGATCTGCACCGGATAGCTGCCGATCTCACGGTGCAGGCTGATGGAATCGTCCTCGTCACGCACCACCAGGAACACCGCGTCGCCGGTGCGGTCGGCCAGCCGGCGCAGCACGGGCAGCAGCTGGCGCACCCGCGGATCGCGCGAGCGCGTGTCCGGGTCCACCGCCAGCTGGGCGCGGTATTTCTTGGTGCCGGCCACGGGCAGCACCAGCCCGGCGTCGAGCAGGGCGGCCAGCAGGCGATAAATAGTGGGGCGCTGGATGCCGGTCAGGCGCGCGATGTCGGTCACGCTCAGGCCGTCCGGGCCTTGATCTCGCAGGGCGGCCAGTACGGCCAGCCCGCGCCGCAAAGTGCGCGGGCCTGCGGCCGCGGCGTCGCTGTCTTGCATGGAATTCTCTGAAAACTAAGGGTTATTCCGGAACGGTCAAGGGAAAACCATTGTCCGTACCGTGGACTCTACCTTGATGCAGCGGCCGTGTATAGCTGAGAATGCCTCATCCAACAATTCAAATCGTCCATTTTATGGACAGTACCTGCACGGAGACACTATGACTAAGGGTCAAAAGCCTGCCCTGCGGCGTCTTGCCGCCACCGTTCTGGCCACCGCCGCGAGCGCATTCGCCATGGGGTCCGCCCACGCCGCCTATCCCGACAAGCCCGTACGCATCGTGGTGGGCTTTTCCGCCGGCGGCACCACCGACGTGATCGCCCGCATCATGGCCAAGGAACTGACCGAAAGCCTCGGCCAGTCGTTCGTGGTCGAGAACAAGCCGGGCGCCGGCAGCAACATCGCCACCGACCAGGTCAAGCGCGCCACGCCCGACGGCTACACGCTGCTGTTCGTGGCCGTGACCAGCGCCATCAACCAGACCCTGTACAAGAACGTCAATTTCGACCTGACCAAGGACTTCACGCCGGTGGCGCTGGGCGCCAAGGTGCCGAACATCCTGGTGGTCAATCCCCAGGTGCCGGTGAAGTCGGTGCAGGAACTGGTCGACTACGCCAAGAAGAACCCGGGCAAGCTGGCGTTCGCGTCCTCGGGCAGCGGCACCTCCATCCACATGGCGGGCGAGCTGTTCAAGATGAAGACCGGCATCGACGTGCTGCACGTGCCGTACAAGGGCAGCGCCCCGGCCGTGACCGACCTGGTCGGCGGCCAGGTGCAGTTCATGTTCGACAACATGCCCTCGTCGTGGCCGCACGTGCAGTCGGGCAAGCTGCGCGCCCTGGCCGTGACGACCAAGGAACGCTCCAAGAGCGCGCCGGACCTGCCGACGATGCAGGAATCGGGCTACAAGGATTTCGACGTGTCGTCGTGGTTCGGCCTGATCGCCCCGGCCGGCACGCCGCCGGAAGTCGTCAACACGCTGAACGCCGCCATGGTCAAGGCGCTGGACAAGCCGGAAGTGCAGAAGAGCTTCGAGAGCCTGGGCGCGGTGGGCGTGAAGACCACGCCGGCCGAATTCGGCCAGTTCATCAAGTCCGAAGTGGAAGGCTGGGCCCCGGTGGTCAAGGCCTCGGGCGCCAAAGTGGATTGATCTTCGTGTCGCGGGCGGCGCGCCGCCCGGCGACCGATGCGTGGGGATGGGCCATGGCCCATCCCTATTTTTTTGCGCGGCCTACTGCCCGCTCCGGCTTTTCTTCAGCATGGCCGTGCAGACGCCGCGCATCATGTCCACCTCGTCGCGGCTCAACTCCAGGCGGGTGAAAAGATGGCGCATGCGCGGCATCAGCTTCTTGGGATGGGCGGGGGCCAGGAAGCCGACGCCCACGAGCGCTTCTTCCCAGTGCGTCAGGAAAGCCTGCACCGCCTCGCCGGAGGCCGGCGCGGCGCCGCGCGCGGGTTCTTGCGCGGTCGAGGCCGGCAGCAGCGGGGCGCCGGCGGCCGCCAGCAGCGCGTAGCGCAGTTCCCAGGCGGCCAGCTGCAAGGCCTGGGCCACGTTCAGCGAGCTGTATTCGGGGTTGGCGGGGATGTGGCAGATGCGATGGCACAGCGCGATCTGGGCGTTGGTCAGGCCCGCGCGCTCGGTGCCCAGCACCACCGCAGCCACGCCCTCGGCCGTGTCCGCCAGGTGGCCGCGCGCCAGTTCGGCGGCCTGCCGGATGTCGCAGGGCGGGGGGCCGAGGTCGCGCACCCGGGCGGTCAGCGCGAAGGCCAGCGTCACC
Organism: Achromobacter sp. SX5; assembly: GCF_056711425.1. NCBI lineage: Bacteria > Pseudomonadati > Pseudomonadota > Betaproteobacteria > Burkholderiales > Alcaligenaceae > Achromobacter > Achromobacter sp. SX5. Next base: position 1,732,079 of record NZ_CM160041.1, read on the forward strand.
GGCGCCAGCGCCGCTTCGAGCGAACCGTAGACCTGGGCGCCTTCCAGCACGTCCAGTGCGCCGCTGGCCAGCGCCACGGCCTCGGGCTGACTGGTTACATCCGGAAACTTGGGGGCCACCAGCACCAGTTCGGAAAAGCCCATCGTCTTGATGGCGCGGGCCGCCGAACCGACGTTTCCGGGGTGGCTGGGGTTCACCATGATGAAGCGAACGCGTGAAAATGCTTGAGTCATTTAAAATGGCACGTTTGGCTTAGTGCCTTCCTGGTTTTCTGGGTCGATTTCCCCCGGCCGCAGGGGGCGGCAAGCGGCCTATCATCAAGCCAACTCATCGCATTCGTACGGAATTTTATGCACCCGATGCTCAACATCGCCATCAAGGCGGCCCGGCGTGCCGGCACCATTATCAACCGTGCCAGCATGGATTTGGAACGACTCAGCGTGGCTCGCAAGGGGCCGCGGGATTATGTCACGGAAGTCGATCGCGCCGCCGAGGAGTCCATCGTCGAGACGCTGCGCGCGGCCTATCCGGAGCATGCCGTCCTGGGCGAGGAATTCGGCCTGCAAGGTCCGGACCAGGCCGAATTCCAGTGGATCATCGATCCCCTGGACGGCACCACGAACTTCATCCACGGCCTGCCCAACTACGCGGTCTCCATCGCGCTGACGCAGCGCGGCCAGGTCACCCAGGCGGTGATCTACGATCCGTCGCGCAATGAACTGTTCACCGCCAGCCGCGGCAGCGGCACGTTCCTGAACGACCGCCGCGTGCGCGTCTCGGGCCGCACCCGCTACCACGACGCGCTGCTGGGCGCGCACTGGCCCAACTCGGGCGACCCGGAACAGGGCTCGGCGCGTTTCCGCCAGATGGCCGAAGGCAGCACGGGCGTGCGCCGCCTGGGCTCGACCGTGCTGGACCTGGCCTACGTGGCCTGCGGCCGCCTGGACGGCTTCTGCGGCGTGGGCCTCAAGCCCTGGGATTTGGCCGCGGGCAGCCTGATGGTGCTGGAAGCCGGCGGCCTGGTCGCCGACTTCGACGGCGAGCAGGGCTGGATGGACAGCGGCAACGTGCTGGCCGCCAGCCCCAAGATCTTCACGCAGATGCTGTCTTCGCTGAACCCGCCTTCGGCGGCGTGATGGCCGGGCGGCTGGCGCCGCCCAATGAATCTCGCGCTGCACCCATCCTGCGATGGGTGCCTCGAACGTAGGATGGGTGCAACGCGCCCCATCCGACACAAGCAACGCACCGCCAAACGCGCGAAACCCATCGGGCGGCGCCAGCCGCCATCAACAACCCCTTTCAGCCCCCCGCTTCCAACACCTTCAGCCCCCCATCCGGCAACGCGAACCATGCCCGCAGCCCGTGTTCGCGCACGATGGGCCGCGCGGCGTCCAGCGGCATGTGCGAGAACGCCGTGGACAGGGCGTCGGCCAGGGTGGCGTTGGGCGCCATGACGGACACGCTGCGGTATAGCGGACGCGCGCGGCCGGTGCGCGGGTCGAAGAGATGGGTGTAGCGGCCCTCGGCGTCCAGCGCGGTGCCGTAGCCGCCGGAGGTGGCCAGGGCCTGGTTGCGCAGGCTGGCGGTGGCCAGCAGGCGCGCGGGGTCCTGCGGGTCGGCCAGGCCGACCTGCCAGTCGGCGGCCGCGGCGCGGCTGTCCATGCCCTGGATTTCGCCCATGTCCACCAGCGCCCGCTCCAGCCCGCCCAGTTTCAGCAGCTCGGTGACGCGGTCGGTGATGTAGCCCTGGGCGATCCCGTTGAGCGTGATCCCCATCCCCGGGCGGCCCAGCGCGATGCGGCCGCTGTCCAGCGCCACGTCTTCACGCGACACGCGAGCCAGCGCCCGCGCCACCGCCTGCGCGGACGGCCCGGCGGGATCGGCGCCCGGCTGCGAGAAGTGCCCGGCGTACAGCTGCCACAGCGGCTGCACCGTGGGGTCGAAGGCGCCGCCGGTGAGCCTGCCGTAGCGCAGGCTCACGCTGAGCAGCTGCAGCAGGTCGGCGGGCGGATCGTCCAGATAACCCTGGCGGTTTAGGCGCGACAGGGCGCTGTCTTCGCGGTACAGGCTGAAGATGCCTTCGAGCCGACGCAATTCCTGCAGCGCCTGCGCGATCAGGCGCTGCGCCGCCTGCGGTTCGGGATGGTACAGGCGCAGTTCGGCGTCGGCGCCCAGGGCGACGCCGCGCCACACGGTGGGCGCGATGGAAGCCGCGGCGCGGCGCGCGGGCAGGGGGGCGAGCGCCAGCGCGGATGCGGCGGCGGCGATGCCGATGAAACGGCGGCGGGTAGGATTCATGGCGACAGGCCTGCGGAGTGGGGCGGGACTATTGGGCGAAGACATAGGCTTCCGGCACGTCGGCGAAGGCGGCGACGCGGCCGCCGTGGGCGCGGGCGAAGGCTTCGGCGCGTTCGCGCTGCGAGAACGGCATCGCGTCTTCGACGCCCATGCCGCCGATGAAACGGCCTTCGATGACGTAGTAGGCCTGGCGCGCGTCGATCCACACCGACGGATCGGGCGCGCCGTCCGGGCCGGCCGTGCCCATGTCGTTGACGTAGATGGCGCTGATGGCCTTGGGTTCTTCCGGCAGCAGGGTATAGGCGAAGACCTGCTTGATCGACGAGAACCACACCGGCGCCGCGCGCCCCTTGATGAAGATCTGGCCCTTGGGGCCGCCATGTTCGTTCAAGGCCATGCCGCAGTAGTGGCCGACCGATTCCAGCGTCACGGCCTGGGGCGGCGGGGGCGGGGCCTCGGAATCGGCGCCGCTGCCGCAGGCGGCGGCGCTCAGCAGGGCCGCGAGGGCCAGGGCGAGCCGCAGGCGTCTCATAGTTGTTTCCTCCTGAATGCCGCCGCCGCCAGCAGGAACGGCACGGCGACCCACAGCAGCAGCGCGGCGATCAGCGCCGACGTCGGCAGGCTGGCCTGGTCGCTCACGCCCGCCATGCCGGCGTACAGCGAAATGTTCTCGAAGCCGGTCAGGTTCAGCAGCCGGTACACGTCCGAGGGGTTGAGCAGCAGCAGCGCGTTGAGCAGGCCGGGACTGACGTGGCGGCCCTGGTCGGCGGCCAGCACGCCCAGGAGCGCCATGTCGTAGATGACGACGAAGAACAGCCAGACGCCCAGGGCGATGCCGGCGGCCGTGGCGCGCTCGCGCACCAGCGTGCTGATCAGATAGCCCATTGCGAGAAAGCTGGCGCCCAGCAGCACGCTGGCGCCGATCAGCAGCGCGAACGGCTGCCAGGCGCCGATGTCCAGGCCGCCGTAGGCCCATTGCAGCGCCAGCCCGGCCGAGCCGTAGCCCGCGCCCGTGGCCAGCGCCAGGATGGCGAGGTGGCCGATGAACTTGCCCACCAGCACCTGCCAGCGCGAGACCGGATAGCTGAGCAGCAGCGCCATGGTGCCGCGGTCGACTTCGCCGACCACGGCGTCATAGGCCAGCAGCATGGCGATCAGCGGGACCAGGAAGATGGACAGGCTGGACAGGCTGACCACGGTGACGGTCAGCGGCTCGGCCTTGACCGTGCCGCTGGGCGAGCTGCCCAGCAGGCCCAGGGCCAGCGCCAGCGCGGCCAGCAGCAGGGCGGTGGCCAGCACCCAGCGGTTGCGCAGCCCGTCGCGGATTTCCTTGCCGATGATGGTGCCTACCGCGTTCATACGTCTTCCCGTTCAAGCAGATGTGCATAGATGTCGTCCAGGCTCGGCACCTGGATGTCCAGGTCGTGGATGTCGGACGACAGCGCGCCGATGCTGCGGATCGCCGCGATCTTGTCGTGTTCCAGGCAGGCCAGCTCGTAGCGGCCCGCCTCGATGCGGCGCCAGGCGCCGGCCGGCGGCGCGTCGGCGTGCGCCAGGGTCAGGCGGATGCGGATGGGCAGGCCGGTGGAGCGCCGCAGCGCCGACATGGCGCCGTCGGCGATCTTCCTGCCGGCCTTCATCACCACGATGCGATCGGCGTGGCCGGCCAGTTCGGACAGCGCGTGCGTGCTGAGCAGGATGGTGGCGCCGGCGGCGCGCAGCTCGTGCACGATGTCGTAGAACATCAGGCGCGAGGCCGGGTCCAGGCCGGTGGTGGGCTCGTCGAACAGCAGCACGCGCGGCTGGCCCAGCAGGGCCTGGGCCAGCGCCAGGCGCTGGCGCATGCCCTTGGAATAGCCGCCCACGCGCCGGCGCGCCGCGCCCGAGATGCCGACCCTCTCCAGCAGCGCGGCGTTGCCCGACAGCGGCTGGCGCTTGAGCCGGGCGTAGAACGCCAGCGTTTCCTCGCCGGTCATGGACGGATGCAGCGCCACGGTTTCGGGCAGGTAGCCGATACGGTTGCGCAGCCGCGCCGCGGCCGGGCTGTGGGCGTCGTGCCCGAACAGCGCGACGCGGCCCTGGGTGGGGCGGATCAGGCCCAGGATGAGCTTGATGAGCGTGCTCTTGCCGGCGCCGTTGTGGCCGGCCAGCGCGACGCATTCGCCCTCGCGCAGCTGCAGGTCCAGGCCGTCGATGGCCCGCTGCGCGCCGTAGTGCTTGCTGACGCCGGACAGCGTCACGAGGTCGGTATTCATGGAGACTCCTTGGGCAGCCGGGCCGGCAGCGGCGGCGGCTGCATCAGCGGCGCGCTGTCGATCACGCCGCCGGGCAGGATGGCGGGGAACTGCGATTGCGCCCAGCGCACGATGGCGATCGACGGGCTGTTGAGCAGGATGCGCGCGGCCGGCGCGCGCCACAGCAGCTGGTCGACCACGTCGTTGGGCCGGTAGGCGGTATCGGCGATGCCGTCGCCGTCCAGGTCGAAGGCGGTGTTGTCGCTCCAGTAATTGCCGCGGCCCGCGACCGACCAGTCCAGCGTCCGGGTGCTGACGTACTTGACCTGGTTGCGGTTGTTGATGAAGGCGTTGCCGGATACCTGGTTGCCTTCGGAGCCGGCGGTGAAGTGCACGCCGATGTCGCAGTTGGCGAAGCGGTTGTCCTGGAATTCGTTGTAGTTGGCGTTGTAGATGAACACGCACTTGCCCGCGCGGTCCACCGAGTTGCCGGTGATGCGGGACTGGTTGGCGTAGTTCAGCATCAGCCCTTGCTCGCGGCTGTCGACGGCGACGTTGTCGCGCACGATCAGCTGGTGCGAGAACATGATGGCGTAGGCCACGTCGGTGCCGGTGGCGACGTTGCCGCTGATTTCGCTTTCGTTGGTGTACATGTAGTGCACCGCGTAGCGCAGGTCGTGGAAACGGTTGCCGCTGAAGGTGTTCAGCCGGCTGGTGTTGACGAAGATGCCGTCGCGCCCGGCCGAGATGTCGTTGTCCAGCACGCGGGTGCCGGGCGTGTTCCAGAGCGTGACGCCGTTGCCCCGTTCGGCCACGCGCAGTTCCCGGTTGCCGACGATGCGGTTGCCGCGCACCAGGGCGTCGCGCGGCCCCCAGACGTGCACGCCCACGAGATTGTCGAGGATGTCGTTGCCTTCCACCCGGGCGCGGTGCGCCGTGCGGTCGAGGAAGACGCCGGCGTCCATGTCCGACAGGCTCAACCCGGAGCGGGTCACGGTCAGGCTGCGCAGCGACACGTCGGCGGCCTTGATCCACAGCGTGCGGCCCTGGCGCGTGCCGGCGATGACCGCCGAGCGGTCGGCCGGCCCTTCCAGCGTCAGCGGCTTGTCGATGACGATGCCGCCGGAATAGGTGCCGGGGGCCAGGCGCAGCACGTCGCCGTCCTGCGCCGCGGCGACGGCCTGCGCCAGGTCGGCGCCGGGGGCGAGCGTGTGCACGGCCGCCGCCGCGGCGCCGGACAGCGCCAGGGCGAAGGCCGCCAGCGCGGCGCGGGCGGTCCTCCTGCCGCCCTTCGGCATTGCGATGACTGTCATGGACGCTACGCGGTCTTCTTGGGATGGACGATCATCTGGCCGGACATCTCCATGTGCAGCGCGTGGCAGAACCACTGGCAGTAGTACCAGTACACGCCCGGGCGGTCGGCGGTGAACGTGACCGACGAAGTGGCCTGCGGTCCGATCTCCATGGCGATGCCGTGGCCTTCCAGCGTGAAGCCGTGCGTCAGGTCCTCGATCACCTCCATGTTGGTCACCACCACGGTGACTTCGTCGCCCTGGTTGACCTCGAACTTCTTGATGCTGAACATGGGCGCGACCGCCATCATGTACACGCGCACCTTGTTGCCGTCGCGCACCACCTTGGCGGCGTCCTCCAGCGTGACGCCGTCCTTCTTGGCCATCTGGCGGGCGTCCTCCCACATGGGGTCGTCGCGTTTCCAGACGCTGAGCGGGTGGACCTTGGAGCGGTGCACCAGGCACATGTCGTGCGGCTCGGCGAAGCTGGGGCCGTCGTGCACCAGCTTCATCTCGTCGCCGGAGATGTCGATGAGCTGGTCGTTCTCGGGCTTGAGCGGACCCACGTTGAGGAAGCGGTCCTTCGAGAACTTGTTCAGCGACACCAGCCACTTGCCGTCGGCCTCGCGGGTCTCGCCCATGGTGGTGTGGTTATGGCCGGGCTGGTAGTGCACGTCCAGCTTCTGGATGATGGGGTCGACCTTCTCGCCCTTGAAGGCGCGCTTGGCCAGGTCGAGGTTCCACTTGACCATCTGGCTGTCGATGAACAGCGTGGTGTAGGCGTTGCCGCGGCCGTCGAAGGCCGTGTGCAGCGGGCCCAGGCCCAGCTGCGGTTCGGCCACCACGCAGTCGCGCGGCTTGATTTTGTCGTCGAACAGGTCGTCCAGCGTGCGCACGTCCAGCACCGTGACGGTGGGCGAGAGCTTGCCGTTGAGCACGATGTGGATGCCGTCGGGCGCGGCGTTGCAGCCGTGCGGCGAGTTCGGCACCGGGATGTAGCGCGTGTACTTGGAACCGTGGCGCCCGTCGATCACCGGCACCCCGCCCATCATCTTGTAGTCGCCCTTCTTGACGGCTTCCTCGATGCGCTTGATGTTGAACACCACGACCCAGTCCTGCTCGTTGGCCGACATCTCTTCCACCGTCACGCCCTTCTCCGAGTTGTAGCAGGTGGAGAAGGAGTACTTGCCCTGGTAGTCGGCGTCGCCGTTGTCCAGGTTGCCGTCGACCAGCACCTGCCAGGCGACCTTCATGGTGTCGCCGTCGATCGCGGTGTAGATGGCGAAGAAGTTCTTCTTGGGATCGTCGATCACCTTGCCGTCGTTGGGCAGCGGCACGATGTGCTCGCCGTTGGCGAACACATAGCCGGTGCGCGGATAGCGCTGCGGCCGCAGGCCGTGCACGCCCGATACGTTGGGCAGCTCGGTGATCTTGTCGGTCTTCATCACGTCCAGGCGGATGCGCGCGACGCGGTTGTTGGCCTTGTCGTTGATGAACAGGTAGCGGCCGTCGTAGGTGCGGTCGGTGAACGACAGGTGAGGGTGGTGGGCGTCGCCGTTGGCGAACACGCCGCCCTTGTCCTTGAGGTAGGCGCGGGTCTCGGGCGTCAGGCCTTCGGTGAGGATCTTGCGGCTTTCGTTGGTGCGGCCCCAGCCGGTCGCGCTGCAGTGGTTGAAGACGGGGATGCGCACCAGCTCGCGCATGGACGGCAGGCCCAGCACCCGCACTTCGCCCGACTGGCCGCTGGAGTTGAACGCATAGTATTCGTCCAGATCGCCCGGCGCGACGTGGCCCAGCACGCCGTTGGCGCCCTTGGCGTCCTTGCCATGCGCGGTGGGGATCTGCGCGCCCGCCACCAGGCCGGCGGCGCCGGTGATGGCTGCGGTGCCGAGGAAGCTGCGGCGAGAAAGGCCGCCCTTTTCGGGATTCTTGTCGGACATGGATAACTCCTTGGTAGGAACGGCGGCTCGCGCCGTGGGGTAAGAAAGTTCCATCCGCTGCCCGCCGTCCGGGGCGGCGTTTCCGCCCCGGGATGGCGCAACGGCAAGAACTGGATTCAGGCTTCGGCTTCGGGTTTCTGGCTCGGCAGGCGGTGGATCACGATGGGCTGCTCGGCGGGCTCGGCCTGGGGCCGGCGGCGCTCGCGCTTGGCCTTTTTCTGGATCAGGTGCGGACACTTCTGGTCATGGTGGTAGAGCATCTGGCAGTGCAGGCACTGGATGCACTCGTTCGGGTTGATCTCGCCGGTGGGGTCGATGGCCTGTACCGGGCATTCGAGATTGCAGCGCTGACAGGGGTTGCCGCAGTCGCGGTAACGGCGCAGCCAGTTGAAGATGCGCAGGCGGGCGGGAATCGCCAGCGCCGCGCCCAGCGGACAGAGGTAGCGGCAGAAGAAGCGTTCCACGAAGAGGCCGGCCGCCAGCACCGCCACGGCGAAGAGCACGAAGGGCCAGTAGCGCACGAAGCGCAGGATGATGGCGGTCTTGAAGGGCTCGATCTCGGAGAGCTGCTCGGCCAGCGCCAGGTCGTACAGCGAGAAGCCGAACAGCAGCAGGAAGATCACGTACTTCAGCGTCGACAGGCGCTGGTTGACGCCGTGGCTGATCTTCAGCTGGCGCACGCCCAGGCGCTTGGCCGCGCGGTTGGCCAGCTCCTGCAGCGCGCCGAACGGGCACAGCCAGCCGCAGAACGCGCCGCGGTTCCAGAACACCATCGAGATCGCGGTGGCGCACCACAGGATGAACACCAGCGGGTCCATCAGGAAGTACTCCCAGCGGAAGTCGGTGCGCAGCGCCGAGAAAAAGGTCAGCACGTTCACGATGGACAGCTGGGCCTGGCCGTACCAGCCGATCCAGAACAGCGCGAACGCCAGGAACGCCAGCCGCAGGCGGTCGTGCAGCAGCGGCCGGCTGGTGAGCTGGTCCTGGAAGAAGAAGATGCCCACCAGCACCACCAGCGCCACCGTCAGCACGGCCACCTGGCCGGACTTGCCGCGCCAGATCTGCTTCCACAGCGCGGGCGCGGGTTCTTCTTCGGCGGCCTGCGCGGCCGGGACGGGAGCGGCCGGCGCCGCCGCCGCGGCTTGCGCGCCGGCGACGGGCCTGGTGTAGGCCTGCGGCAGTTCGTAGGGCAGGTCGAAGGTGACGAACGCCTTGTCCTTCACGCTGAGCACGCGCTGCACCATGAGCTGCAGGCGCCAGGGCGCGACCGGGTCGAGCGCGGCGTCGTCGGGCACGATGAACAGCGCCACTTCGCGAAACGCCGGCGCGCCTTCGGCGGCCACGTCGGCCAGCCGCTGGTGGTTGCGGTCGCGAAAGCGGAAGCTGCTTTCGTCCTGGATCACCTCGATGCGGTCGAAGATGCCGCCGCGCACGTAGCCCGAGCCCTTGAACGAATACGCGCCGTTGCCCGCCACCAGCATGGCCTGCTGGCCGGGCTTGAGTCTTTCCTTCAGGCGCTGCCATTCGGTGTCGCCCAGCAGGCTGCGGCCGATGGCCGGCACGCTCACCAGCGCGGCGTACAGGTCGATGAAGGTGTCGGCATTGCCGCTGCCGTCGGCGACCGCGGCGGCGTCGTCGCGCCCGGATGCGCGGAAGGCCTGGTTGACGTCCTCGGGCGTGAGCCTCAGGTTGCGCACCGCGCCGGCGTCGAGCAGGGCCTGCCAGCTCTGCGGCGTGTCGCGCGATTCGTCGACGGCGCGCGCGGCGGCCGGCGCGGCCTGCTGGGCGGGCGCGGCGGTCTTGTCGATGCCGTGGGCGCGCGCCACGGCGATGGCCGAGCGCGTGATGCTGTCGCCGATCACCATCAGCGTGACGGTCGCGCCGCTGATGATGTCCACCGGCGGCGGCGCGCCGTGGCGGGGAGGGGAGTCGACGAAATTGAGGCCGACGTAGCCGCTGATGAAATGGTCCACCTTGGCCTGGGGGATGCCGATGAGGACGATGGGTTCGTGGTGCTCGACCAGCTTGGCCCCGACGATGCGGCCGTCGTTGGCCAGCCCGACCAGCACATCGATGGGCTTGCTGGAATAGCCGCGCGTGTTGACCACGTCGGAAGTCAGGTACACGACGCCGAGCGGGCGCGAGCCGGCATAGGCCTTGGCGGCCAGCGGCTTGCCGGCGGGGGCGTCGACGCGGTCCGCGCCGGGGAAGATCTCGCCGATCGGGGTAGTGGCCAGGAAGTCGGGCAGCCGCTGCGCCTGCGCCAGGCCGGCGCCCAATATATAGAGCAGCAGCGCAATGAACGCTGCCCGCATGAATCCGACGATCCGCATGAACTCCCGCCCCGCTGTGCTGCCCTGCATGCCTGTACTCTTCTGGTTCTATTTGCAAAGGTTTGACGCATCCTAAGAAGATCCAGGACGGGTGGTATTGCGGTTTATCAACGGCCTCCGTTTCCTTCTCGCCGGAACCTCAATACCCCTACAAAACCTGGGGGTTTCCCGGTTTTGCGGCATGCGATCCGGACGGACTTGATGTCCGTCAATAGCGTGTTTTTTTCGGTGTCCTAGACTTGTGCCTAGCGGCAGCGACGCAGGCATGTGGCTTGCGGAGAATCCAAACGCCGCCCCTGTCTACGGAGAATTCCCATGCTGGCAAAAGCCACCCTCGCCATCGTCCTGTCCGCCGCCAGCCTGCCCGCGCTGGCCGCGCAATGCGAAGCCACCATCGAAGGCAACGACGCCATGCAGTTCAACCTGAAGGAAATGGTGGTCGACAAAAGCTGCAAGCAATTCACCGTGACGCTCAAGCACGTGGGCAAGATGCCCAAGGTCGCGATGGGCCATAACTGGGTGCTCACCAAGGAAGCCGACCGCCAGGGCGTGGCCACCGACGGCATGAACGCCGGCGCCGCCCAGGACTACGTCAAGCAGGGCGACAGCCGCGTCATCGCGCACACCAAGGTCATCGGCGGCGGCGAATCGGATTCGGTCACCTTCGACGTGTCCAAGCTGACCGCGGGCGAAGCCTATGCGTTCTTCTGCTCGTTCCCCGGCCACTGGGCCGTCATGAAGGGCACGCTCAAGCTCAGCAACTAAGCGGCTCGCGCGCCAGGAACAGACCGGCCCCAGGCCGGTTTTTTTCTGTCCGGCGGCTGGTTCCTATGGCCTAAACCGCCTGTACATCAGGCTTACGGAGGGGCGGCGTCACCGGCGTGTCACGGATTTTCCATGTACGATTATCGGTCGTGTAACTTTTGGAGCTCCTGATGGAGTGGCTGCTGGACCCCACTGCGTGGGTCGGCTTGCTTACCCTGGTCGTCCTCGAGATCGTCCTGGGAATCGATAACCTGATTTTCATCGCCATCCTGGCGGACAAGCTGCCCCCTGCGCAACGCGACCGCGCGCGCATCATGGGCCTGAGCCTGGCGCTCGTCATGCGCCTGGGGCTGTTGTCGGTCATGTCATGGCTGGTCACGCTGACCACCCCCCTGTTTTCCGTCGGCCCGCTTTCCTTCTCGGGACGCGACCTGATCCTGATGATCGGCGGCCTGTTCCTGCTGTTCAAGGGCACCATGGAGCTGCACGAGCGCCTCGAAGGCAGCCAGCACGGCGGCTCGTCCGGGCCGCGCGTCTACGCCAGCTTCTGGGTGATCGTGACGCAGATCGTGGTGCTGGACGCGGTGTTCTCGCTGGATTCGGTGATCACCGCCGTCGGCATGGTGGACCACCTGGCGATCATGATGATCGCCGTCGTCATCGCCATCGGCATCATGCTGCTGGCGTCCAAGCCGCTGACGCGCTTCGTCAACGCCCACCCCACGGTGGTGGTGCTGTGCCTGGGCTTCCTGCTCATGATCGGCTTCTCGCTGCTGGCCGAGGCGTTCGGCTTCAAGGTGCCCAAGGGCTACCTGTACGCGGCCATCGGCTTCTCGGTCGCCATCGAGGCGCTGAACCAGGTGGCGCGCCGCAACCTGCTCAAGCTGGACGCGCGCCGTCCCATGCGCGAGCGCACCGCCTCGGCCGTGCTGCGCATGCTGGGCAAGCGGCCGCCGGCCGACGAACCCGACCTGCCCAGCGTCGACGGCCCGACCGTGCCGGCCTTCGGCGTCGAAGAGCGCAACATGGTCAGCGGCGTGCTGACCCTAGCCGAGCGCTCGATCCGCTCCATCATGACGCCGCGCACGGACGTCTCCTGGATCAATATCGACGACGATCCGCAGACCATCCGCAACCAGCTGACCGAGGCGCCGCACAGCTTCTTCCCGGTCTGTCGCGGGTCGCTCGACGAGGTGCTGGGCATCGGCCGCGCCAAGGACCTGGTGGCCGACCTGATCACCGAGGGCCGCGTGCGCCGCAACCGCCTGCGCGATCCCATCATCGTGCACGAATCCATCGGCATCCTGCGCCTGATGGATACGCTCAAGCGCTCGCGCGGCCAGCTCGTGCTGGTGGCCGACGAATTCGGCGCGATCGAGGGGCTGGTGACGCCCATCGACGTCTTCGAGGCCATCGCCGGCGAATTCCCCGACGAGGACGAACTGCCCGACATCGTCGCCGACGGCGAGAACACCTGGAAGATCGACGGCGCGGCCGACTTGCACCACGTCGAGCAGGTGCTCGAAACCGAAGGCCTGGTCGACGACGCCCAGGACTTCTCGACCCTGGCCGGCTACCTGCTGTCGCGCTTCGGCCACCTGCCCAAGCCGGGCGACGCCTGCGAGTACGAGATCCACCACGACCATTTCCGCTTCGAAGTCCTCGAAATGGACGGCCGCCGCATCGCCCTGGTGCGCGTCGAGAAGCGGCCGCAAGAGCTGCATGCCGACGAAGCCTCTCCCGCCAACGACTAACCGGACAGAACCTGTATCGTGACCGACAACGCGCTATACCTGATCAAAGCATTCGTCCTGGGCGTCATCGAGGGCCTGACGGAATTCATCCCGGTGTCCAGCACCGGCCACCTCATCCTGGTGGGCGACTGGATCAATTTCGAGTCCAGCCAGGGCAAGGTCTTCGAGGTGGTGATCCAGCTGGGCTCCATCCTGGCGGTGATGTGGGTGTTCCGCGCGCGCCTGCTGCGGCTGGCGCGCGGCACGCTGACCGGCGTGCCCAGCGAGGTGGCCTTCACCCGCAACCTGATCATCGCCTTCCTGCCGGCCGCCGTGATCGGGGCGATCTTCATCAAGTCGATCAAGAGCATCTTCTACCACCCGGCGGTGGTGGTCGTGACCCTGGTGCTGGGCGGGCTCATCATGCTGTACGTGGAGCGCAAGACCCATCACACGCCGGGCGACCAGCCGGGCGCGGCCGACGACACCGCCTCCGACGAGCGCGCCACGGCCCGCACGCTGGAGCAGATTTCCTGGAAGCAGGCGCTGGGCGTGGGCGTGGCGCAGTGCCTGGCCATGATCCCGGGCACCTCGCGCTCGGGCGCGACCATCATCGGCGGCATGATCGCCGGCATCCAGCGCAAGACGGCGACCGAATTCTCGTTCTTCCTGGCCATGCCGACCATGCTGGGCGCGGCGGTCTACGACATGTACAAGAACATGGACCTGCTGACCCAGCAGGACCTGTCGGGCATCGCGGTGGGCTTCGTCGCGGCGTTCCTGAGCGCGATGGTGGTGGTGCGAGCCGTGCTGCGTTTCGTCGCCAACCATACGTACCGCGTGTTCGCCTGGTACCGGATCGTGTTCGGCGGCGTGGTGGCCGCGTGGATATTCACGCGCTGAGGTCCGCTTCGCGCAAATGAAAAAAGCCGGCATCCGTCCCATGGACGGATGCCGGCTCGGACCGGCCGATGGGGCTTACGGTTCCAGGTCGTAGAACTCCGGGCCGTCGGACGTGATGACCAGCCAGCCGCCGCGAGGCGGGTTGACGTGGTCGCAGTCCCAGTCGGGCAGCACCCAGCGTTCGCACTTGCGGCCGTCGACGTCCAGCACGTGGCGGGCCGGGCGGTGGGTGTGGCCGTGCACCAGCACGCGCACGCCCGTGTCGCGCAGGACCTTTTCGATGGCGCCGGGGTTGACGTCCATGATCTCCATCGACTTGGCCTGGTTGGCCGCCTGGCTTTCGCCGCGGGCCTGCTGCGCCATCGCCAGCCGTTCGGGAATGGTCTTGCCCAGGAACTCGGCCTGCCAGCGCGGATTGCGGACCATCTGGCGGAACTGCTGATAGGCGGCGTCGTCCGTACAGAACTCGTCGCCGTGGGTCAGCAGGATGGGGCCGAAATCCGTTTCCAGCAGGGCGGGCTCGGGCAGCAGGTGGGCGCCCAGCGCCCGGGCCAGCTCTTCGCCGATGAGGAAGTCGCGGTTGCCGCGGCCCAGCCACACCGGGATGCGCGCGGCGGTCTCGCGCAGCGCCGTCAGCGCCGTGGCCAGCCACGGCGGCGCGGCGCGGATCACGTCGTCGCCGATCCAGGCGTCGAAGATGTCGCCCGGCAGCAGCAGGGCGGCGGCTTCTTCGCGCGCCGCCTGCAGAAAGGCCGTGAAGGCCTCCAGGGTGGCCGGCGTGGCCGGGCCCAGGTGCAGGTCGGACGCCAGCCAGATGGGGCCGGGCAGGCTGATCTTATTCAAGAACTTCGGCCTTCTCGATGATGACGTCCTCGTTGGGGACGTTCTGGTGGAAGCCCTTGTTGCCGGTCTTCACGCCCTTGATCTTGTCGACCACGTCGGTGCCTTCGGTCACGCTGCCGAACACGGCATAGCCCCAGCCGTTGGGCGTGGGGGCGGTGAAGTTCAGGAAGTCGTTGTTGGACACGTTGATGAAGAACTGCGCCGTGGCCGAGTGCGGATCGCTGGTGCGGGCCATCGCCAGGGTGTACTTGTCGTTCTTCAGGCCGTTGTTGGCTTCGTTCTCGATGGGGGCGTGGGTCTGCTTCTGCTTCATGCCCGGTTCGAAGCCGCCGCCCTGGATCATGAAGCCATCGATCACGCGGTGGAACACCGTGCCGTTGTAGAAGCCTTCCTTGACGTAGGTCAGGAAGTTCTCGACGGTCTTGGGAGCCTTGGCGGCATCCAGGGTGATGACCATGTCGCCTTGGTTCGTTTGAAGCTTGACGCGGGGGTTGGTGCTCATGGCTTTTGTGCCTTCAGAGGTGGAGGTGGAGGAATTGGCCGCCGGAGCGGCGCTGACGAGCGCCGGCGCGAAAGCGGCCAGCGCGAACGAGCACGCCGTCAGGCGCAGCAGGTGCAGAGGAGAAAAACGGGACATCATTTGCCTTGTTTATCCTTCAACATGGTTTCGACTTCCTGGGCCTTTTGCTGCGCGCCCGGCACGCCTTCGCGGGCGGCCTTTCTATAGGTGCTCAGCGCCTGCAGCAGCTGCAGGTCGCCCAGATTGGCGCGCGCGGCGGCATAGCCGGGATCGGCGCGCAGCGCCATTTGCAGGGCGTCCTGCGCACGATCGAGCTCGCCGCGGCTTGCATATAGAGCGGCCAGATTGTTCCAGGGTTCCGGAAGCTCGGGGAATTCGGTGGTCATCTCGGTGTAGACGTCGATGGCCTCGTTGGTGCGATTCAGGGCGGCCAGGGCGCGCGCGTGCTGGAACATCAGCTGCACGTCGGTGCCGCGCTGGCCCTTGATCTCGGCCTGGCGTTTCTCGATCAGCGCGAGCGCCTCTTCGTTGTCGCCGTGGTTCAGCAGGCGTTCGATGTGCGTGGTGATCTGCGAGGGCGAAGGCGTCAGCCGCGTGTCGACGCCGGGCTTGATCGCTTCCAGCATGTTGGCCAGGCTGTCCCAGCCGCCCTCGGGCGGGATGGGGTCCAGGGTGGTCCGGTTGGCGTTGGGGTTCGCGCCCCCGCCGCCGGCCATGGACTGTGCAAGAGAGGCTCCAGCGGGAACGCCCGCCAGGGCCAGGGCGAGCAGGGCGACGCGTAGGCGCGGCTTGATAGTCACGTGGTCATCCGTTAAAAGTCGTGGCTGGCCGGCGCTTACGCGCGCGACCGGGCCGCTTGCTATACTTGACGACCACCATTTTAGCCCCGGTTGGGTTTTGACTCTCGTCCAACCCGGATGCTGGCGTCGGGGGTATCGTCCTTCGATGGCATCTTTTTTCCGCGTCCGCCACGGAAAACTCATCCGAACAACAAAGCCGAACTGCTGAGCCGAACAACAAAGCCGAACCACGCGCCATGCTGCAAATCTACAACACCTTATCGCGTACCAAAGAACCGTTCAAGCCGGCCCAGGCCGGCCAGGTGCGCATGTACGTGTGCGGCATGACCGTCTACGACTTCTGCCACCTGGGCCATGCCCGCATGCTGGTGTCGTTCGACGTGGTGCAGCGCTGGCTGCGCGCCAGCGGGCTGGCCGTCGACTACGTGCGCAACATCACCGACATCGACGACAAGATCATCCGCCGCGCGGTCGAGACCGGCCGCCGCATCGGCGAAGTGACCGAGTTCTATATCGACGCCATGCACGCCGACGAGCGCGCGCTGGGCGTGGCCACGCCGGACCGCGAGCCGCGCGCCACGCAGTACGTGGGCGAGATGCTGGACATCATCGGCAAGCTGGAACGCAACGGCCTGGCCTACCAGGCCGACGACGGCGACGTGAACTACGCCGTGCGCGGCTTCCCCGGCTACGGCAAGCTCTCCGGCAAGACGCTGGACGACCTGCGCGCCGGCGAGCGCGTGGCGGTGGGCTCGGCCAAGCGCGACCCGCTCGACTTCGTGCTCTGGAAATCGGCCAAGGAAGACGAGCCGGCCGACACCAAATGGGAGTCGCCCTACGGCCTGGGCCGGCCGGGCTGGCACATCGAATGCTCGGCCATGAGCAAGGCCCTGCTGGGGCTGCCGCTGGACATCCACGGCGGCGGGCCGGACCTGAAATTCCCGCACCACGAAAACGAAATCGCCCAGACCGAGGGCGCCTTCGGCGGTACGCTGGCCAATATCTGGATGCACTGCGGCCCGCTCATGGTCGACTCGGACAAGATGTCCAAGTCGCTGGGCAACTTCCGCACCATCCGCCAGACCATCGCGCAGGACGAACCGGCGGCCGACCAATCCAGCTACCGCGTCAATCCGCGCGAGGCCGAGATGGTGCGCTTCTTCATCGTGCGCAACCACTACCGCAGCCCGCAGAACTACACGCCGGACAACCTGGTCGACGCCCAGAACGCGCTCGACCGCCTGTACCAGGCTCTGCAGAACGTGGCCGCCGACGACCAGGGCGTCGACTGGAACGAGCCCCAGGCCCAGGCCTTCAAGGCCGCCATGGACGACGACTTCAACAGCTCCGGCGCCGTGGCGGCGCTGTTCGAGCTGGCTTCCGAAGCCAACCGCGAAAAAAGCGCGCGCAGCGCCGGCCAGATGAAGGCGCTGGGCGCCCTGCTGGGCCTGCTGCAGCAGGAGCCGGCGGCCTACTTCCAGTCGCCCACCCGCTACTCGGCGGCCGCCATGGAGCAGGGCGAGCGCCGCGCGCTCGACGCCCAGGCGATCGAATCGCTGATCGAGGCGCGCGCGGCGGCCAAGGCCGCCCGCAACTACGCCGAGGCCGACCGCATCCGCGCGGAACTGCGCGAGGCCGGCATCGAGCTGGACGACAAGCCGGGCGGCCTGACGCAATGGCGTCGCGCGTGAGCCGCCAGGAACCGCCCGCCATGTCCACCGCCGACCTCGAGATTCCCAAGCCCGAGTATTGGGAAGCCGCCGTAGCCCACCTGATGCGGCGCGACCGCATCCTGAAGAAGATCATCCCCCAGCACCCGGAGGTATGGCTGACTTCGCGCGGCACGCCATTCGTGACGCTGGCGCGCGCCATCATCGGGCAGCAGGTCTCGCCCAAGGCGGCCGACACCGCCTGGACCCGGTTCATCGACGCGGCGGGCAAGCGCCCCACGCCGGTCGCGGTGCTGCGCGTCGGCCTCGACGGCCTGCGCGCCGCCGGGCTGTCGCAGCGCAAGGCCGAATACGTGCTGGACCTGGCCGTGCATTTCGGCGAACGCCGGGTGCATCCCGAGAAATGGGCGGCCATGGACGATGAAGCCGTCATTTCCGAGCTGGTCGCCATCCGCGGCATCGGACGCTGGACGGCGGAGATGTTTTTGATTTTCAATCTGCAGCGGCCCGACGTCTTGCCGCTGGATGATCCCGGGTTGCTCAAGGCAATCTCGCTACACTATTTCAGCGGCGAGCCTGTCTCTCGCTTCGAGGCTCGCGAAGTCTCGTTGGCGTGGCAACCCTGGCGTACCGTGGCGACCTGGTATTTGTGGCGCAGTCTGGAACCGGCTCCGGTCCAGTACTGACGCACCCCGGGCAGCCCATCTACGGAACCACACTACATGCGCAATACATTTCTGGAATTCGAACAACCGCTAGCCGAGCTTGAGAACAAGATCGAGCAGCTGCGCTACGTGCAGGCCGATTCGGCGGTGGACATCTCCGACGAAATCGGACGTCTGCAGCAGAAGAGCCAGACCCTGGCCAAGGAAATCTACGCCAAGCTCACGCCTTGGCAGACGGCCCTGGTCGCCCGCCATCCCCAGCGTCCCTACACGCTGGACTACGTGCGCGAAATATTCACCGACTTCCATGAACTGCACGGCGACCGCATGTACGCCGACGACCAGTCCATCGTCGGCGGCCTGGCGCGCTTCAACGGCACCCCCTGCATGGTCATCGGCCACCAGAAGGGCCGCGACACCAAGGAACGCGCCGCGCGCAATTTCGGCATGCCGCGTCCCGAGGGCTACCGCAAGGCCCTGCGCCTGATGCGCCTGGCCGAGAAGTTCGGCATTCCCGTGTTCACCTTCGTGGACACGCCGGGCGCCTATCCGGGCATCGGCGCCGAAGAGCGCGGCCAGTCCGAGGCCATCGGCCGCAACCTCTACGCCATGGCCGAGCTCAAGGTGCCCGTGATCTGCACCATCATCGGCGAAGGCGGCTCGGGCGGCGCCCTGGCCATCGCCGTGGGCAACGCCGTGCTGATGCTGCAGTACGCCACCTACGCCGTGATCTCGCCGGAAGGCTGCGCCTCCATCCTGTGGCGCAGCGCCGACAAGGCGCCCGAGGCCGCCGAGGCCCTGGCCATCATCGCGCCGCGCCTGAAGGACCTGGGCCTGGTGGACCGCGTGGTCAACGAACCCGTGGGCGGCGCCCACCGCGATCCCCGCGTCATGGCGCGCCTGCTGCGCCGTGCGCTGGGCGATGCGCTGCGCCAGCTGCAGGACATGACGCCCGAGCAGCTGGTCGAGCAGCGCGTGCAGCGCCTGCTGTCCTACGGCAACTTCCAGGAAGTGCGCGCCTGAGGCCCGGGCGCCGGCTTCGCGCCGGCGCCGCGCGCCACGCGCCGTTCCCCATCATGAACGCCCGCCCGACTCCCGAAGACAGCTCTCGGGGCGCGGCGGGCGCAGTTCATCCGCTGCCCCTGTCCGACGATCTCGCCGCGGCCCTGCGCCGCGCGCTGCTGGCCTTGCCCGAGCGGCCGGCGCGCGTCGCCGTGGCGCTGAGCGGCGGCGCGGACTCGGCCATGCTGGCCGTGCATGCGGCCGCCGTGGCGCCGCAGCTGGGCATGGACGTGATCCTCATCCACGTGCACCACGGCCTGCAGGCCGACGCCGACGCATGGGAACGGCAGACGCGCGCGCTGGCGGACCTGCTGGCGCTGCCGCTGGCGCAGGCCCGCGTCGAGGTCGACGCGGCCGCCGGCAAGGGCATCGAGGCCGCCGCGCGCGACGCCCGCTACGCCGCCCTGGCGCGGCTGGTCCGGGAGGCCGGGGCGGCGCACGTGCTGCTGGCGCATCATCGCAACGACCAGGCCGAAACCGTGCTGCTGCGCCTGCTGCGCGGCACCGGGCTCGAGGGCATGGCGGCCATGGCGCCCGTCGCGCGGCGCGACGGCGTGGCCTATGTGCGGCCGTGGCTGGAGCTGGACCGCGACCTCATCCTGAGCGCGGCGCAGGCCGTCGAGCGGGCCTGCGGCTGGCGCCCGGTGCAGGACCCGACCAACGCCGATCCCCGCTACACGCGCGCGGCCGTGCGCGAACTGCTGGCGCCCGTGCTGGACGCCCGCTGGCCGGGATGGCGGGCCATCGTCGCCCGGCATGCGCGCCACATGGCGCAGGCGGCCGAAATCCTGGACGAAGTGGCGCAGGCCGATTTCGCGTCGCTGGAGCCCGGCCCGGACGGCGCCAGCTTTTCGCTGCGCGCCTGGCGCGAGTTGTCGCATGCGCGCCAGGCGCACGTGCTGCGCCACTGGCTGCAGCGCAACGGCGCCCGCATGCCGACCGAGGCCCGCATGCAGGACCTGCTGCGCCAGCTGCGCGGGCTGCACAGCCTGGGCCACGACCGCCAGCTGCGGGTGGAGCAGGCCGGCCACGTCATCCGCTGCCATCGGGGCAGGGTCTGGGTCGAACCCCGGGAAAATCCCTGAAATAGCCGCGCCATGGACGGAAAATTGCACAAACTGCGCAAATTTTTACCGTCGCGCTAGAATATACGGCTTTGCCCGTCAACCTTTTGCGGCGGGTTCCCAGCCAGAGTACGAGATGTCCCTGATCGTTCACAAATATGGCGGTACTTCGATGGGCTCGGTCGAGCGCATCAAGAACGTGGCGCGCCGCGTCGCGAAGTGGCACGCCGCCGGCCACCAGGTTGTCGTAGTCCCGTCGGCGATGGCGGGCGAAACCAATCGCCTGCTCGGCCTGGCGCGCGAGATTTCGCCCCAGCCCGACACGCGCGAGCTCGACATGATCGCCGCCACCGGCGAGCAGGCCAGCAGCGGCCTGCTGGCCATCGCGCTGCAGGCCGAAGGCGTGCCGGCGCGCAGCTATGCCGGCTGGCAGGTGCCCGTGCGCACGGATTCGTCGTTCACCAAGGCGCGCATCAGCGCCATCGACGACGCGCGCATCCGCGGCGATCTGGACGCCGGCCGCGTGGTCATCGTCACGGGCTTCCAGGGCGTCGATCCCGAAGGCCACATCACCACGCTGGGCCGCGGCGGCTCCGATACCTCGGCCGTGGCCGTGGCGGCCGCCATCAAGGCCGACGAATGCCTGATCTACACCGACGTCGACGGGGTCTACACGACCGATCCGCGCGTGGTGCCCGAAGCGCGCCGCATGGCCGTCGTTTCCTTCGAGGAAATGCTGGAAATGGCCTCGCTGGGCTCCAAGGTCCTGCAGATCCGCTCGGTCGAATTCGCCGGCAAATACCGTGTGCCGGTGCGGGTCCTGTCCTCGCTGACCGACCCGCTCATCCCGCTCGAAGAAGAAATGGTCTCGGGCACGCTGATTACTTTTGAGGAAGACGAAAAAATGGAAGCCGCCGTTGTCTCCGGCATCGCCTTCAGCCGCGACGAAGCCAAAATCACCCTGCTGGCCGTTCCGGACAAACCCGGTATCGCCTTCTCCATCCTGGGTCCGGTCGCCGCCGCCAACATCGACGTCGACATGATCGTGCAGAACCAGTCCGTGGCCGGCACGACCGACTTCTCGTTCACCGTGAACCGCAATGAATTCGCGCGCGCCGTGGACCTGCTCAAGCGCGAAGTCATCCCCGCCGTGGGCGCGCGCGAACTGTCCACCGACGAAAAGGTCGCCAAGGTCTCCATCGTCGGCATCGGCATGCGCTCGCACGTGGGCGTGGCCAGCCTGATGTTCCAGACGCTGTCGCAGGAAGGCATCAACATCCAGATGATCAGCACCAGCGAAATCAAGACCTCGGTCATCATCGACGACAAGTACATGGAGCTGGGCGTGCGCGCGCTGCACAAGGCCTTCGGCCTGGACCAGGCGCCCGCCGAGAAGGCCTGAACAAGCGCTACGGCACGATTTTTTTCGCGCTAGCCGCCCCCTCGGCGGCATGAGTCAAAAAAGTCGTGCTAGAATCTCGTTCTCTTCGGAGATGTGCCCGAGAGGCTGAAGGGGCTCCCCTGCTAAGGGAGTATGTGGCTAAAAACTGCATCGTGGGTTCGAATCCCACCATCTCCGCCAGACATGGACGCCGCGATCCGTCGCGATGTCCCAAAAACCCGCAGAAGCGTAAGCTCTGCGGGTTTTTTCTTGCCTCCCTCGGCAAATACGCAGTTCCCTAGGACCGGAGGAAGGTTTCGGAATCGCCAGGCCATACCTATAATTTTTTTCGGAGGCGGCGCACGGCGTGCGGCCGCGTACGCTCGCAGGCAAACGCCACGACAGGCACAACAGGGGTCGCCAACATGCAAGAAGCTGAACTGGAGAAAATTCGTGCAGAGATCAGCAAGCTGATGGCGGAATCGCTCCGCATAGGCGCCGAGGCCGGCAAGATTACGCGCGAGACATTCTGGTATCCGGTGACGGTCGCCATTGCCATGTTCGGCGCGGGGGTGGCTTTTGCCAAGCTGTTTTTCTAACAAGGAACCGCCGTGATGAGCACAGCAAAGGTTGCCGACATGGAAGACGCCGAACTGGAAAAAATCCGTGCCGAGATCAGCAAGCTCAACGCTGAAGCCGGCAAGCTCTTTGCGGAACAGATCAAGTTCTATGCGGAGGGACATAAGCTCACCCGCGAGGCATTCTGGTACCCGTTCGGGCTGGGTATCTCCGTAGTGGTCCTGATCGGGGGCATCGTCAAATTGTTCCTGTGAAGGCAAGCCGCCATGCCTCGATGCGGGCCCGCCTTCTTTCCGGCATGAGAGAATCGAGCTTTCCCTCTTTCGCGCCGCCACCTTGAAACACCTGCTCGCCACGCTCGACCGGGTCGACGACTTCGATGAGATCATCGATGTGCGCACGCCGCTCGAATTCGCCGATGACCATATTCCGGGCGCGATCAACGCGCCGGTGCTGAGCAACGAGGAGCGCGTCGTGGTCGGCACGCTCTACAAGCAGGTCTCGCCGTTCGAGGCCTCTCGGGTCGGCGCGGCGCTGGTGGCGCGCAATATCGCCGCGCATCTGGAGAGCCTTTTCGTGGACCGGCCGCAGGGCTGGCGCCCGCTGGTCTATTGCTGGCGAGGCGGCACGCGCTCGGGCTCCATGACGACCATGTTCAACATGATCGGCTGGCGCGCGCGCCAGCTCGATGGCGGGTACAAGGCCTATCGCCGCGCGACGCTGGAAGCGCTGGAGCAGTTGCCGGGCACGCTGCGCTACATCGTGCTGACCGGGCCGACCGGCAGCGGCAAGACGCGGCTGCTGAACGCGCTGGCCGGGGCGGGCGCGCAGACGCTGGACCTGGAGCAACTGGCCGCGCATCGCGGTTCCCTGCTGGGGGCGTGGGCCGGGGTGCCGCAGCCCACGCAAAAAGGCTTCGATACGCGGCTGGCGCAGGCGCTGCGCCAGCTCGATCCGTCGCGCCCGGTGTTCGTCGAGGCCGAGAGCCGCAAGATCGGCGCGGTGGCCTTGCCGGCGGCGCTGCTGGCCGCCATGCATGACAGCCCTTGCGTGGATGTGCGCTCCAGCCGCGAGGACCGGGCCGCGTTCCTGCAGCAGGACTACGCGCAACTGTTCGACGATCCCGCGTCGCTGAAGGCGCAGCTGCAGCGGCTGGTCGGCCTGCACAGCCGCGAGCGGGTCAGCGGCTGGCAGGCGCTGGTGGACCTGGGCGCGCGGCGCGAGCTGGCGCGCGAGCTGATAGACGAGCATTACGATCCGGCCTATGCCCACAGCTGCCACGCCCATTTCTCCCGATTGCCACAGGCGCTGCGCATGGACTTCCGGCCCAACGACGCCGACGTGGTCGAGCAGGCGAGGGCATTGATGACAAGGCTGGATATCGATGCGCAATCTTCCTGACTTGCGCGCCTTCTGAAATAACGCTATTATTCAAGGCTTGCTCTGACACGCGCCCGTAGCTCAGCTGGATAGAGTACCTGGCTACGAACCAGGGGGTCGTAGGTTCGAATCCTGCCGGGCGCGCCATCGGAATGATGGTTCAAGCAAAAACGCAGTAGAAGTAGAAGCAGTAAAAAGCAGTAAAAGCACGGCAAGATTTTCTGATATAATTTTGCCTCTTTGCCGGAGCGCCCGTAGCTCAGCTGGATAGAGTACCTGGCTACGAACCAGGGGGTCGTAGGTTCGAATCCTGCCGGGCGCGCCAAATCTGGATTTGGCCAATACAGCAAAGAAAATGGAAAGGCCTTTGATCTCGATCGAAGGCCTTTTTGTTTTGCGTGGCGAGGCTAGAACCGGATCGTCAGTCCCGCCATGGGGCCTTGCAGCACGGCGTCGAATTTGAAATCCCCCCGGCTGTAGTCCACGCCTATGGCGCGGTAGCCGATGGCCGCCGAGACGTTTTTGCTGACGCGGTAGCCCAGCCCCAGCCCCAGGTCCCAATCGGCTTGCGCCCCGCCGGCGCCGATCAGGCCCCAGCCCGTGACGTAGAGCTTCGGGTTGATCGCATAGTTTCCGCGCACGCCCACCAGGCCGTCGACCCAGGTGTCGCCGTCGCTGCGTTTCCTGCCGTTGAGGTGTGCGCCCTTGAGCGTGATGTCGGTGTCGACCGACCACACCCGCAGGCCCGCGACCACGTCCAGCTGGTGCGGCGAGTTTTCCAGCACGGAATAGCCGGCGCCGATGAGTCCGGCGAAGGTCGAGGTCTTGACGTCGGCGCTGGTGGCCAGCAGGCCGTGCGGCGTGTCTCCCTGGGTGCCGATCTTGGTGTAGATCAGGTCGCCGAAGATGCTGTAGCGGCCCTTGCGCGCTTCGCCGATCAGCATGGCGCCGAAATCCAGGTTGTCGAACAGCTTGCCGAAATCCGCGTCCACGTCGATGACCGGCAGGCGCGGCTGGGATACCTTGCCGGAGAATCCGGCCGCCCAGAAGTAGGGCGTGACCGCAAACTCCCATTGATCCGAAGGCCCGGCCTGCTGCGCGGGCGCGTCCGCGCCCGCCGCCAGGGCGGACGCGCCATGGAGCAGCCCGCAAAGCAGGCCGCCGCTGAGCTTGTTTTTCATCGCAAACCCTCCCGCGCTGCGGGGATCAGCTCACCCGCCTGACGGGGGGTATGGTCCAGGTGCCGTTGATGATCGACGGGTCGCTTTCGTTGGGCCAGTACAGGCGCATCATCAGGATGAACCTGCCCTTGGGCGCCGGCAGCCAGTTCGACTCCAGTTCGGGGCCGGGGGATTCATGCTGGATGAGCAGGTCGATCGAGCCGTCGGGCTTGGTTTTCAGCGCCTGGCGCGCGCTGATGGAATAGCGGTTGAGCGGGTTGTCGACGAAGAAATATTTATCGTCGTACATGGTCAATGACCAGAATCCGGAGACCGGCGGGGTCATGCCTTTCTTGAAGGTCAGGACGTATTTTTCCGAACCGTTATAGGCCCGTTTGATCGCTCCGGTGTCCGACTGCAGCGAAGTGGGGTAGATCGCGTCCTGCGGACGGTTGGCGCCCAGGCCGATCGCGGCCACCAGGGCGCGCTGCAGATAATTGGTGCCGTAAATGCCGGTCTTGGTCGTAAAACCCCAGCCGTCGATTTCCTGGATATCGCCGCCGCTGGATTTGAAATGCGTCATGATGCGCCCGAAACCGACCTGCGGCACGCGCTTGGAGAACTCGGGATTGAATTTGCTGCGGTCGAAGTCCTGCCCCGGCACGATGCCGATCGAGGCCAGTCTCGCCACCATGGGAGCGTCGGCCGCGTTGGGAGGATTGCGCTTCAGGAGTTCGGCGAACAGCGTGAAGTAGGCGATCGCGTCCATATTGTTGACCAGGTCGCGCACCGGGGTCTTCATGTCTATGGACGGATCGACCTTGCCCTTGGGCGGGGTCCAGTTTTTGCCCCAGGCGCTCAGCGGGCTGAGCTTGACCTCGTCCTGGACCTTGTGCACCTCGGCGTAGTCCTGGGACGTGCCGGAACAGTAGATGCGGCCGAGCAGCCAGACGATGCTGGTGGGGGATTTGTAATGCGTCATGCCCTCGGGCACGGCGCCTTGCCATCCGGGGCCGGTCACGATGAAGGTCTGCGCCCCCGTGCCCGTGGTCCGCTTGCCGGGGACGTCGAATACCGTGGTCCAGCCGTCGAGCATGGGAAACAGGGCGTAGCGGCCGTGCAGGTCGGGCAGGCTGACCACCCAGGGTTCGTCGCCCACGTCGATAAAGGCCGTGGTGTAGAGGGTGTCGGCGTTCGGCGCCGTGACGTCCCGGAATTTGGCGTCCGGATAGTGGCGCAGCTTGATGAGGTGCCCCATCGGCGCCCGGGTTCCCTCCGGTTCGGCGACGTTGGTCATGACTCTTCGGGTCATTTCCATGGTCACCAGCGGGTAGGCGTAAATATAGGCGTCGGTCGCCAGTCCGAATTGTTCATCGCCCTCGGGCAGATCGGCGATCAGCCCGTCGGCGGCCCGGGCCGGCCCAGCCAGCGTGCCGGCTGCGAGTAAGGTAAGACCACCTGCATTGAATTTGCGACGGCTCAGCTTCATTTTTATCGCTCCAATAAGAATTGGCTGTGAAGTTCGGTGAGGCTTCAAACAGAAAAACGATTTGTTTTCAAGCTAGTTGGACCGCATTGATTCAGGCGTGGCGGCGGATCTCCGTAGGTCGAATTGATGGGCCGCGCTGGCGCGACGGTATTTTTTCCCGCTGGCGAGATAATCTGCCCGACTCCGAAAAAAATCCAATTATTTTTTAAACTGTGCAGCCGCGCAACGGTGCACGCATGAACCGGTTTATTTGGACTAGTTTCGCGGTATGCGGGGATGTGGCCGGAGGTTTTAATCCGTCCGGCGCCGTCTTCAGGGCGAGGGCTGGAGCATCGCGACGGTTTTCTGCGCCGGCGTTTCTTCTTCGTCGAATCCCCAGTCGCCCACCGTGTACCAGTCCTCGCCCAGCGTTTCGGCGGGATGCATGGTGCGCCCCGACCCGTTGCCGCAGGCCATGGAATCGGTGGAACAGTAGCGGTCGCAGCCCCAGCAGATGCGTTCGGGGTGCTTGGGATGCAGCGGAAACTTCTTGGCCATGACGATACCTGCTGTCCGGTCCGCGTCGAAGTGGAATGAAAACCGCGGCGAGGCGCGGGTCCGTCGCGTACCCAACCAGCGTACTGCGCGGCGCCCGCCTATTTCCTTGACCTGGGTCAAGTATGGGCGGGCCCGTGCCGATTTGCGCAGCCTATTTGATTCATGGTATAAACACGCCTCTTTCGGGGCGCCCGTAGCTCAGCTGGATAGAGTACCTGGCTACGAACCAGGGGGTCGTAGGTTCGAATCCTGCCGGGCGCGCCAATTCAATTTCATGCCGACACGCATCGTGGCGATGTGCGAGGCAAGATCCGGACAATACAAAAAGCGGCTTGATGAGCAATCATCAAGCCGCTTTCTGTTTTTACGCGGTGTTCACTGTTGCCGTCGTCGGTCCACCGCCGTCAAGGCCGTGCCGCTTTTCAGCAGCTGGTAGGCCTGTCCGCCCAGCCAGGCGACCTGGTCGCCGGCGCTGGTGCGGCATACGCAGTGGGTCTTCGGATCGAAACGGGACGTGCCCATTGCGGAGCACGCATCGTGGCCCGAAACGAAGCGTTCGATACGGTACAGCGTGCCATCCGGAGCGGTGGCGAGGACATCGGTAAGCCGTCTTGCCGTGCCGAGCATATTTACACCTCCATGCGCGGGTCATTGGTATGCGACGCCAGAATCATTCGGACATTTCAGTGGAAATGTCCTCCTAACAAGGAATCGTCGAGCTGGTCGGGAGACACGCCCAGGGCCGCAGATACGCGGTCCAGGATGGCCTGCCGGGGCCGCGGTCGCGGCCGTTCCAGTTCGATGTAAATGGAGTGATCCACGCCCAGCCGGGCAGCCATATCAGCGGTGCTGATATTGAGATGCTCGCGCCATGCGCGTATCAGGCTCCAGTCGTTGCCGGTTTTCAGATTGACGACAGCCAATGGTACATGGTCCTGGCCCGCGGCAAGCTTCTTGCGCGGGTCGGGTTTGCTACCGGGTGTGTGCTCGCCGCCTGCCGCGAAGCCGCTCTTGCGGGCGTTGAAATGGGGCGCGGCGACCGCGGGTTCGGCAGTGAAGATCTGGCCGCCGTTCAATTGGCGGTAGCGGTCATTGCCGATCCAGCAGAGGGTCTCGCCGTTGTCGAGTTTGCATTCGCAGTCCAGATGGTAGCTGCTGGGCATGCTTTCGAGCTTGGCGATGGTTTCAGCGGTCGTGGCGTGGCGCACCACGCGGTGCAGGACACCGTCTGGCGAGCGCACGAACACGTCGGGAAGTCTCCAGGAAAATGGAATGATGATCTCCACTGCCGAAA
This sequence comes from Achromobacter sp. SX5, assembly GCF_056711425.1. NCBI lineage: Bacteria > Pseudomonadati > Pseudomonadota > Betaproteobacteria > Burkholderiales > Alcaligenaceae > Achromobacter > Achromobacter sp. SX5. The sequence continues at coordinate 1,760,021 of NZ_CM160041.1, forward strand.
CCTATTGCGCCACTGTATCCCGCGCTGGGCGGGGTGGGATTTGGGGTTTCCCCTGGGCCGAACATCCTCACGAATCTTTACGTCGCCAGGCGATTCAATCGCCGCCGCCCGCGTCGAATCCGGCGCTGTCGAGCAGCCTGGGCATGAGCTCGGCGGCCGGGCCGCGCAGGTTGTGGTGCGCGCGCGCGTCCAGCGGCGTGGCGGCCGGATTGATCTGGGCCACGATGGCGCCGGCGGCCAGCGCGCGCTGCGGCAGCTCGGCGGCCGGGTAGACCAGCGCCGAGGTGCCGATGCTCAGCAGCAGGTCGCATTGCTCGGCGGCGCGGATGGCGGTGTTCCACGCGTCGACGGGCAGGCTTTCGCCGAACCAGACGACGCCGGGCCGCACCGGCGCGCCGCAGCGCGTGCAGGCCGGGGGCGCGATGCGCCTGCCTTCTTCGGGCTCCTGGGGCGCGTCATCGGCGCAGGCCTGGGGCGCGCCGCAGCCCGAGCAGCGCGGCGCGTGCAGGCTGCCGTGCAGGTGCGCGACGCCGAGGCTGCCGGCGCGTTCGTGCAGGTCGTCCACGTTCTGCGTGACGACGCATAGTTCCGGCACGTGCCGGGCCAGTTCGGCGATGGCGCGGTGGGCGGCGTTGGGCGTGGCGCGCAGCACCTGGGCGCGGCGCCATTCGTACCAGCCCCAGACGATGTCGGGATGCGCCCTGAAGGCCTCGGGCGTGGCCAGCGCCTGCGCGTCGAAGCGGGACCACAGGCCGGTGAGCGCGTCGCGGAAGGTGGCGATGCCGCTTTCGGCGGAAACGCCCGCGCCGGTGAATACCAGCACGCGGCGCGCCGCCCGCAGGGCATGCGCCAGCGTGGCGGGAATTTGTAGATGCGTAGGATTCATTTTCTATCTTGCAGGCAGTCCGATACGCTGCACGCGCGGGCATGGGCCTGTCAAGAAAAAAACGGTCGCCGGCGGCGGGGCGGGCGAGCCGCGGGATGCGCATTTTTCCCGAATGATGGATACTGGATTTCTCATCTGGGATTTATCCCTGACCTGGAGATACGAATGCCTGACTCTCGAACCGGCCTGGACCGGCTGCGCGGTTTCATTGCCACGGCCACGCGCATGGCGTCGGCCGACGGGCTGCGGCAGAGCGCGGCGCTGGAGGCGGCGTTCGCCGGCCTGGTGCGCCATGACGACTGGCTGCCCGAGTCCTGCACCGCGCCGCATCCGCAGTACTACCAGCAGTACCTGTTGCATTGCGATCCGCTGGAGCGCTTTTCGCTGGTGAGTTTCGTCTGGGGGCCGGGGCAGTCCACGCCGGTGCACGACCACGAAGTCTGGGGCTATGTGGGCATGCTGCGCGGCGCCGAGGTCGACCAGCGCTACGCGCGCGACGCCCAGGGCCGCCTGGCGCCAGCCGGCCCGGCCACGACCCTGCGCCCCGGCGACGTGGCGCGCCTGTCGCCCGAAGAAGGCGACATCCACCGGGTTTCGAACGCGCACGCGGACCAGGTCTCCATCAGCGTGCATCTGTACGGCGGCAATATCGGCGCGGTGTCGCGCCACGTCTATGACCCGGCCAGCGGCCAGGCCAAGCCGTTCGTGTCGGGCTATTCCTCGGCCAGCCAGCCCAACCTCTGGGACCGCTCGCAAGCCGTGCGGGCCGCGATCGCGGACGGCGTGCGCTAGATCCTGGCCGGGCCCGGCGTCTCGTGCTATTTTGTCCTAAATATTAGGAAATATGTGATGGACAAGACGCTGCTCAAAGGCTTGATGGTGTTGGAAGCGGTCACCGACGTGGACGATCCGCCGCGCAGCATCGATGCGCTGGCCGCCCGCGTGGGGCTGACCCGCAGCAATACGCACCGCACCTTGCAGACGCTCATGCATGCGGGCTACGTGATCAAGGATGACGACGGCGGAGGGTACCGCGGTTCGGTCAGGCTGTTCGAGCTGGCCGCGCGCCAGCTTGCCCAGCTGGACCTGCGCAAGCTGGCCGCTCCCTTCATGCGCACGCTGGCCGACCAGACGGGCGAAACCGTGCACCTGTCCGTGCTCGACGGCTTCGACGTGGTCTACGTGGACAAGATCGACAGCCCCCAGCCCATACGCGCCTACTCCATGGTGGGCGGCCGCGCCCCGGCCTATGCCGTCGCCACCGGCAAGGCCCTGCTGGCCTACCAGCCCGAGGGCTACGTCGAGCGCTACGCCGACCAGCTCGCGCGCCATACGCCGTCGACCATCGTGTCGATGCCGCTGCTGAAGGACGAGCTGCGCAAAATCGCCCGCAGCGGTTATGCGATCAACCGGGGCGAATGGCGCGAAGGCGTGGGCGGGCTGGCCGTGACCTTGTTCAACAGCCTGGACCAGCCGGTGGCCGCGGTGGGCATCTCGGGTCCGCTGGACCGCCTGAGCGCGACCAGGATGAAGCAGCTGGCGCCGGACGTGGCGGCCTGCGCGCAGTCCATTTCGCAGGGGATGGGCTATCGGCGCGGCTATCTGGATCAATAGCCCCCTGCGTTTCCGCTGTTGATCATTTCGCCGCCGACAAGCGCACCACGTCGGCCCAGCGCGCCACTTCCTGCTTGAGCACCCGGCCGGTGTCGGCCGGCGAGGTGGCCACGGCGTCCGCGCCCAGTTTCTGCGCGGCCTGCTGCACGGACGGCATGGCGGCGGCCTTCTGCATGCCGGCCGAGAGCTTGTCCACCACGGCGGGCGGCGTGCCGGCAGGCGCCAGCAGCGCGTAGGTGGTGGCGACGGAATAATCCTTCACCCCCTGCTCGGCCAGCGTGGGCAGGTCCGGCAGCGCGGTGGCGCGCGTGGCCGTGGTGACGCCGAGCAGGCGGATCTTGCCGGTTGCGATGTGCGGCAGCAGCGCCGGCAGCGTTTCGATCACCATGTCGATCTGGCCGCCGAGCAGGTCCGTGATGGCCGGGCCGCTGCCGCGGTAGGGCACGTGCATGAGCCGGGTGCCCGTCACGACCTGGAAGAGTTCGCCCGCCATGTGCTGGGACGTGCCGGGACCGGCCGAACCGAAGGTGATGGAACCCGGCCGGCTCTTGGCCAGATCGATCAGTTCCCGGATGTTCTTCGCGGGGATCTTGCCGCTGTTCACGGCCACGGCCATGGGCATGCTGGTGGCCATCGACACGCCCACGAAGGCGGTGCCGAAGTCATAGCCGGGCTTGTCCGGCATGGCGGCATGGATCGCGTGGCTGCCCACGGCGCCCATCAGCAGGGTGTAGCCGTCGGCCGGGGATTTGGCGACGTACTCCGCGCCGATCTCGCCTCCCGCGCCCGCCTTGTTTTCCACGACCACGCCCTGTCCCAGGTAGTCGCCCAGATGCTGCGCATAGATGCGCGCGGCGGCATCGGTCGCCCCGCCGGGCGGGAAGGGAACCACCATGCGGATGGGTTTGGTCGGCCAGGCGGCGGCGGCCGCGCCGCCCGCCAAAGCCAGCGCCATGCCCGCCAGGGCGATGCGCCACGTGTTCTTCATGGAAGTCTCCTTGGTGTCGGGGCGGGGCCTCGATTCTTCATAAGTCCTAAAATATAGGATATGAATTCCAAAAAATGGTTTACTTAGAATTCCACACGGTGATATTCTGGTCAACAAATAAGCACGTGGCTTAGGGAATGCACTAGGATTCATGCTGAAATTCATGGCCTTGCATCTGGCGTGCGTTGAATGATGCCCGGTTTCGCGGCGTGCTTTTATAATGATTTGCTAGTCCCAAATATTGAATTTTCATAACGAGAGGTAAGGCATGACACCCAGTTCGGCGCTGGCCGGCATCACAGTGCTGGAGATTTGCAATGTCGCGGCGGGGCCTTTTTGCGGCATGTTGTTGGCTGACATGGGCGCCGATGTGATCAAGGTCGAAAACCCCGAAGGCGGCGACACGCTGCGCAGCTGGCCGCCCATTTCCGACGGCTATAGCGAGAACTTCGCGTCGCTGAACCGCAACAAGCGTTCGGTGACGCTGAACCTGAAGGACCCCGGCGACCTGGCCCTGGCGCGCGAGCTCGCGCTGTCCGCCGACGTGCTGATCGAGAACAACCGGCCCGGCGTGATGGAGCGCCTGGGATTGGGATACGCGCAACTGCGCGAGGCCAATCCCCGGCTGGTCTATTGCTCGATCTCGGCCTACGGCCAGTCGGGGCCGCGTTCGCAGGAAGGCGGGTTCGACCTGACCATCCAGGCGATGAGCGGCATCATGAGCGTGACCGGCGAGGCCGGCGGCGAACCCGTGAAATGCGGCGTTCCCGTGGCCGATTTTTCGGCCGGCCTGTACGGCGCATTCGCCATCGCGTCGGCGCTGCGCGCGGCCCAGGCCAGCGGGCAGGGCACGCATATCGACGTGCCCATGCTGGGCGCCACGCTGGGCATCGCGGCCCTGCAGACGTCGGAGTTCTTCGGCAGCGGCAGGGACCCGGTCAAGCTGGGATCGGCGCATCCGCGCAATGCGCCGTACCAGGCCTTCCGCTGCAAGGGCGGCTACTTCGGCATGGCGGCGGGCAACCAGGCCTTGTGGAAGGGTGTGTGCGCCACGGTGGGCAGGGAGGATCTGCTGGCCGATCCGCGTTTCACCGATACCAGCGCCCGCGCGCGCAACCAGACGGCGCTGCGCGAGATCCTGGAGGCGATCTTCGAAACCGAGGACGCCCAGACCTGGCTGGCGCGTTTCCGCGCGGCCGGGGTGCCGTGCGCGCCCATCAACACCTATTCCGAAGTGCTGGCGGACCCGCAGGTGGAACACATGGGCTGGGTGCAGCCCGTGGACCTGCCCAACGGCGTGCGCACCCGCACGTTCGGACTGCCCGTGCGTTTCGACGGCCAGACCACCGCCTTGCGCCGCCGTCCGCCGGCGCTGGGCGAACACAACGACGAGGTGCTGGGCCCGCTGCGCGCGGCCCGCAAGGAGACGGCGCAATGAACGACGTCCTGCGCATCGACAGGCAGGGAGCGGCGCATGTGCTGACGCTGGCGCGGCCCGACAAGATGAACGCCCTGTCGGCCGCACTGGTGGAAGCGCTGATCGCCGCGCTGGACGAGGCCGAGGCCGCGGGCGCCAGGCTCGTCGTGCTCAAGGGCGAGGGCAGGAACTTCAGCGCGGGCTTCGACTTCGGCGGCTGGCAGGAACAGAGCGAGGGCGATCTGCTGCTGCGCTTTGTGCGCATCGAGATGCTGCTGCAGCGGCTGGCGGCGTCGCCGTGCCTGACGCTGGGCCTGGCCCACGGCCGCAACTTCGGCGCGGGCGTGGACCTGTTCGGCGCCTGCAAATGGCGCGTCAGCGCGCCGGACGCCACGTTCCGCATGCCCGGGCTGAAGTTCGGCCTGGTGCTGGGCACGCGCCGTTACGCGGCCCTGGTGGGCGCGGAACGGGCGCGCGCGGTGCTGGAGCAGGCGGCCACGTTCGGCGCGCAAGAGGCGTTGCGGGACGGCTTCGCCAGCCGCCTCGCCGCCGCGCCGGACTGGCCCGACATTGAACGCGAGGCGCTGGACGCCGCGTCCGCGCTGAGCTGCGCGAGCCGCGTCCAGCTGTACGCGGCGCTGTCGGCGGAAACGCCGGACACGGATCTTGCCCGCCTGGTGCGCTCCGCCGCCCAGCCGGGCCTGAAGGACCGGGTGGCGGCGTATCTGCAGGCGCGCTAGACGCAAAAGAACGAGCAGGCAAGGAGACATCATGGCATCGGGTTTCAATCAGAAGGACAAGCAGCGCACGCTGGCCGAGCTGGCCGCGCTGGTGCCCAACGGCGCATCGATCGCGCTGGGCGGCAGCTTCCTGCACCGCGGACCGTTCGCCTTCGTGCGCGAACTGATCCGGCAGGGGCGGCGCGACCTGGAACTGATCAAGCAGTCGCCGGGCTACGACGTGGACATCCTGTGCCGCGCCGGCGCGCTGCGCCGCGTGCGCGCGGGCATCGTCGCCATGGAAGGCAACTTCGGCCTGGCGCCGTGGTATCGCAAGGCGGTGGAGCGTCGCGAGATCGAACTGGAGGAACACGCCTGCGCCAGCCTGACGGCCGGCCTGCGGGCGGCCGCCTTCGGCGTGCCGTTCCAGCCTTGCGGCGGCCTGCACGGCAGCGGCCTGCCCGAACTCAACGGCTGGAAATGCCTGGACGATCCCTATGGCAGCGGCCAGCAGACCTGGGTGGTGCCGGCTATCCGCCCCGACTTCGCCGTGATCCAGGCGTCGGAGGTGGACGCGTTGGGCAACGTGCGCGTGCACGGCACCGCGCACTGGGACCGGATCATGTCGCGCGCCGCCGGCAGCGTGCTGGTGGTGGCCGAGAAGATGGTGGACAGCGCGGTGTTCGAAGCCAATCCCGAATCCACGCTGGTGCCGTTCTTCATGGTGCAGGCGTATGCCGTGGCGCCGGGCAGCGCCTGGCCGGGGTCCTGCTGGCCGGACTACGCCATCGACTACCCGGCGGTGGAGGCATACATGGACAAGCAGGGCGATCTCGCGGCGCACATGGCCGCGGCGCCTGAAGCGCGGGAGGTGCAGCATGGCTGAGCAATGGTCGGGCTTTTCGTACATCGTCACCAACCTGGCGCGTTTCATCCGGCCGGACGAAATCACCTTCAGCGGCGTGAATTCCACCCTGCCCATGCTGGCCTGCCTGCTGGCCAAGCGCGCCTACGACTGGGACTTCGTCTACATCAACGTGGCCGGCGGCGTGAATCCGCGGCCCTCGCACGTTCCGATCTCCAGCTCCGACCCGGTGCTGGCCGAGCACACGGCCTCGATTTTCTCGAACGAGGACTTCTACGACCTGTGCACGCGCGGCCGCATGGACCTGACCTTCCTGGGCGCCGCGCAGATCGACGGGGAAGGCTGCGCCAACAATTCCTGCATCGGCGACTGGCACGAACCCAAGGTGCGGCTGCCGGGCGGCGGCGGCGGCGCGGTGATGCTGCCCACCGCCAGGCGCGCCTGCACCTGGCGCACCGAGCACTCGCGCCGCACCTTCGTGCCCAGGCTGGACTTCATGACTTCCTGGGGCGGATTCCATGGCGTGGTCACGCCCATCGCCGTGTTCGTCAAGCGCGACGGGCGCCTGGCGCTGCAGTCCTGGCATCCGGAATCCAGCCTGTCCGAAGTGCGCGAGCGCACGGGGTTCGAGTTCGACGCCTCGGGCGCCGAGCCGTCCGCGCCGCCCACGGCGGCGGAGGCGCGCGCGCTGCGCGAACTGGACCCCGACGGGCAGTTCGAGCGCGACGCCGCCGTCGCACTGCGTTAGGAGACCGCCATGACGATCGCCGACGCCACCCTGGTGGCCGCTTTCGCGCGCCTGTGGAGCCAGCCGCAATGGGCCGGCCGGCCCGCCATCGCGACCGCGGACGGCGTGCTGACCTATGCCGGTCTGCACCATGAGGTCGGACGCATCGCCGGCGGCCTGCGCGCCGCCGGCGTGGCGCGCGGCAGCCTGGTGGCGATCGCGATGGAACGTTCGCAGGCCCAGGTGCTGGCCATTCTGGGCGTGATGGCGGCGGGCGCATGCCCGTGTCCGCTGGAGCCGCGCCTGTCGGACGCGGAGACCGCCCGGCGCGTGGCGGCGGTGGGACTGGGCTGGATGCTGCACGACGAGGCCAACGCCGCGACGGCCCGGGCCAGCGGCCTGGCGCCGCAACGCCTGCTGGAGGCGGGCGCGGTCGCGCAAGGACCGCTGGATTGGCGCGGCGCCAGCGACGCCGCGCCCGGCGAGGCCGGCCTGCTGCTGTTCACGTCGGGCAGCACCGGCAATCCCAAGGGCGTGCTGCTCAGCCATCGCGGGCTGGCCAACAACGCGCGCGGCGTGCTGGCGCATACCGGGCTGACGCCCGGCGACCGGCTGCTGCACGTCATGCCGCTGCATCACACCAATGCGCTCAACAACCAGATTTTCACGCCGCTGCTGGCGGGCGCGTGCGTGGCGCTGGCCGGCCGCTTCCGGGCCGAGGACATGCCGGGATTGCTCGCGGCGTTCCGGCCCACCATCATCACCGGCGTGCCCACCATGTATGCGCGCATGCTGGAGCTGGAATTCGATCCGGCCAGTCTCGCGGCGCTGCGCTTCGCCCGGTGCGGCTCGGCGCCCATCACCGAAGCCCTGCACCGGCGCATCGAGGCCTTCCTGGGTTGTCCGCTGGTGGTGTCGTACGGGCTGTCGGAAGCCACCTGCACCTCGACCATGAATCCGCCCGCGGCGCGCCGCGTGGGTTCCGTGGGCACGGTGCTGGCCGGCCAGCGCGTGAGCCTGCGCCTGCCCGACGGCACGCAGGCCGCGCCGGGCGGCGAAGGCGAGATTTGCATCGAGGGCGACAGCCTGATGCTGGGGTATCTGGGCGTGGACGGCGCCGACGCCGATGCGCCGCGGCTGCTGCGCACGGGCGATCTGGGGCGTTTCGACGAGCAGGGCTATCTGAGCATCACCGGCCGCATCAAGGACGTGATCATCCGGGGCGGCGAGAACATTTCGCCGGCGCTGATAGAAGGGGTAGTGACCGGGCTGCCCGGGGTGGCGGCCTGCTGCGCGGTGGGCGCGCCCGACGAGGATCTGGGCGAAGTGCCCGTGATCTTCGTGCAGCGCGCCGGCGACGCCGCGCCGGACGAGGCCGGCATACAGGCCGCGGTGCTGGCGCGCCTGGGCCGGATCTACGTGCCGCGCGAGGTGCGCTGGATGGAGCGCCTGCCGGAGAACTCGGTGGGCAAGGTCGATCGCAAGGCGCTGGCGCGGCAACTGGCGCCCGCGGCCGCGCGCCTGTGAGCGGGCCCGGCGCGGACCCCGCAAGAGGACTTCAGGGCTGCGCGCGCAGCCTCGCCAGTTCGGCGGAAAGCTCGGCCACCAGGGCCTGGGCGCGCGCCAGCGGGTCGTGCGCTTCGGGCGCGGCCTCGGACGCCGCGGCGCCGGTCTGCAGCCGCGGCTGCAAGCTTTCGTGGCCCACGCTGACGTCCACGTCGAACACCAGTTGTTCGGCGCGGTGCCAGGTGGTGAACCATTCCAGCGGCCGGTCCAGCTGATCCATGCCGCGGCCCTGCAGCATCAATAGCGGCGTGCCGGCGGGCGTGTCCAGCAGGCGGCCCAGGGTGGCGTCGGCGGCCACGGCCCGGATCTGATTGCGCCCGGCGCCGGGACGCAGGCCGAAACGCCGCGTCAGCACGCCGTGCAGCGAGGCGTCGGTCAGGTCTTCGGTGCGCAGCCCGGGCACGGCGTCGGCCGGCAGCCAGGTGCGCACATAGGCCAGCGGCGCGTCGGCCACGTGGCGCAGGCGTTCCAGCATCAGCAGCCGGGTCGTGCCGAAGAATTCGGCGACTTCCGCGGGCGGCTCGGCGCGGGCGAGAGCCAGCACGCGGGTCTGCAGCGCGACGCCGGACTGGGCGAACTGCTCGTACAGGCCGGTGGAGCGCTGCACCAGCCGGCGATGCTCCTGCGGCGCGGCCACGGTGGCCGGGCGGCCGCTTTCGCGCTGGATCAGGCCTTCGGAAGCCAGCGCCGCCAGGGCCTGGCGCACCACGCTGCGCGCCACGCCGAAACGCTCGCACAGCCCCGCCTCGCTGGGCAGCGCGGTGCCGGCCGCCAGGCGGTTGGTGCGGATGTATCCGCGCAGCAGGGTGGCCACCTGGGCATGCAGCGGCGTATCGCCGGAGCGGTCTAGTGCGGGCAAGGCATCGTGCGTGGCGGGCGCCGTGGACATAGGGGAATCAACCTCCGGTTTGTGCCCGCGCAGTTTCCCATACATGCGTCCAGCCCGGGGCCAGGTGCGCGGCGCGCTCGGCGGCCAGGACCAGGCTGTCTTCGCGGGCGATGCCGCGGCCGGCGATGTCGAAGGCGGTGCCGTGGTCGACCGAGACGCGCACCACCGGCAGGCCGACGGTGATGTTCACGCCGTCGTCGCCGTAGACCGCCTTGAAGGGCGCGTGGCCCTGGTCGTGGTAACAGGCGATCACGAACTTCCATTTGCCGCGCACGGCCTGCGGGAACAGGGCGTCGGCGGGGATCGGGCCGGCGGCCAGGATGCCTTCGGCGTTGGCCTCGGCCACGGCGGGCGCCAGGATGTCGGCGTCTTCGCTGCCGAAGATGCCGTTTTCGCCGGCATGCGGGTTCAGGCCGGAGACGGCCACCGGCTGGTCGCCGCGGCCCAGCGCCTTGGCGAACGAGCCGGCCAGGCGCAGCACCGCGCGCATGCGCGCCGGGGTCAGGTTCTCGATGGCCTGGCGCAGCGACACGTGTGTGGTGGCGTGAAAGATGTAGAGGTCGCCGGCCGACAGCACCAGCGAGAAGGTCTTGACGCCGAATTCATGGGCCAGCAGTTCGGTGTGGCCGGGCCACTTGTGGCCGGCGGCGTGCATGGCGGCCTTGTTCAGCGGCGCGGTCACGATACCGTCGACCTCGCCGGCGCGCGCCAGCGCGCAGGCGGTGGTGACGAAGCGCACCGAGCCGTCGCCGGCGTCGGGGCTGATTTCGCCCAGCTTGACGTGGGCCAGCGAGGGGCCGGCCTGCAGCACTTCGATGGTGCCGGGGGTGTTGCTGCAATCGGCCGCGCGCTCGAGCTTGCGCACGATGGCGGGATCGCCGCCCAGGCTGCGCACCGCGTTGGCCATGACGTCCACGTCGCCGACCACCAGCAGGCGCGCCTTCTGGCGCAGTTCGTCATGGCCCATCAGCATCTTGGCCGTGATCTCCGGCCCGATCCCGGCCACGTCGCCGAGGGTCACGGCCAGCAGCGGCAGCTTGTTGGGTTGGGGTTGTGTCATTGCTTGAATCTCCTGTCGCGGATCGCGCGCACCGCGCGAACCAGTACGTCTTCGGCGCCAAAGCCGCCGGCCTTGGTCACCACGGGCAGGCCGGCGGCCGTGCCTCCGGTCAGCGTGCCCAGGGGCACGCCGCCGATTACTTCGTCGACCAGCGCGATGCCGCGGGCGCCGAGCGCCAGCAGCACGCTGCGCGCACCGTCGCCGCCGGTGGCGACCACGCCGGCGGCCTGCGAGGCCGCGATCAGCTGCGCGGCCAGGCCGCCCAGGCGTTCGGCGACGGTCTCGGAATCCAGCCCGTCGCGCTGGCCTTCGGGGGCCAGCAGCAGCACCGTGCCGGCCTCGGCCGGCGCCTGGGCGTGGGCCGCGAGCAGCGGCTGGCTCCAGGCCTGCCAGGCGGCGTCATCGGCCAGGTCGGCCAGCGACGGCGTCCAGGTGTCGGCGCCGGCGGCCTGCAGCGCGGCCGCCTGGGCGCGCGCCGCGCTGTGCTGGGAGGTCACCACCACGACCACGGGGGCGGACTGGTCGGCGCCGGCCCAGACCCGGGCGAGCGGTGCGGCCAGGCCGCCCGCGCCCACCGGCAGCGCCTGCGCGCCGAGCAGGCCGATGGCGCGCGCCAGCCGCTCCAGGTCGGCGTCGCTGGCGGCGTCCACCGCCACGGTCGGACCGGCCTGGCGGATGCGCGCGGCCAGCGCTTCGGGCGTGTCGCCGTCGTGCTGCGCTACGTGGGCGCAGCCCAGCAGAGTGGGGATATGGCTTTCGGTTACCGGCGTGACCGGGTCGGTGGCGGCCGAGGTTTCGGTGACCGGCTTGCCGTTCACGTAGAGCACGCCGGCCTGCACGGTGCGGCCGGTGGCCGGGAAGGCGGGGCAGATCACCGCCACCGTGTCCGGGCCCCAGGCCTCGCGCGCCGCGTCGACCTCGGCCTTGAAGGCGCCGCGCAGCGTGGAGTCCACTTTCTTGTACAGGCGCGTCACGCCGGCCGCGCGCAGTCGGCGCACGTTGTCGCGCACCACCGCGGCGGCGGCCTCGGAGGCCAGCGCGCGGCTGTTGGTGGTCACGGCCAGCACTTCGACGCCGGCGGTGGCTGGGCCGGCCAGCGCCTCGTCGGCGCCGCCGATGGACAGGTGCGTGCTCCAGCCGGCGCGGACGAACTGCACCGCCGTATCGCCCGAGCCGGTCAGGTCGTCGGCGACGATGGCGATGGCGGGATTCAAAGCGCCTCTCCGCGCGCCTCGCGCAGCGAGGGGTGCGCGTCGGCCGCGTCGGCCTCTTCGGACTTGAGTTCGCCCGCTCGCTTGAGGAAGAACGAGGCCAGCACCGGAGCCAGGATGGAGCTGATCAGCACGCAGGCGGCGACCTGCGCGGTGGCGGTCGACACGTATTGCTGGAAGTTGGGATCGGCCGCCGCCACCACCGCGGGGGTGGCGATGGCGTTGCCGGCGGTGGTGCCGGCCGCGAAGCCCAGGCCGCTCTTGCCGCCGCGGCGCAGGATGAAACGGTAGCCCAGGTACACCAGGCCGCCGGTGATGGGGCTGATGATCAGGCCCAGGATCAGGCCGCTGACGCCGCCGCTGACCACGGCGCCCAGGTTGATGCCGGTGCCCAGCGCGAAGGCGAAGAAGGGAATGACGATGTTCGGCACGGGCTTGAGCACGTCGCGCCACTTGGGGTCCAGGTTGCCGACCACCACGCCCAGCAGGAACGGCACCAGCGCCGCCACCAGGGCCACCATCGGGATGTCGGCCAGGCCCGAGGCGCCCAGGAACAGCAGGCTGAAGAAGGGGCCGTCGTTGACCGCGCTGGCCACGTAGGCGCCGCGGTCGCGGGCGTCGCCGTACTGGCCGGTGTAGGCCAGCCACAGGCCGCCGTTGCTGTTGTCGAAGGCCGCCAGCAGCGCCAGGATGGACACGCCCATCACGCCGTCCAGGCCGACGTAGCTGCCCAGGATGATGATGAGCGTGGCGGGCACCAGCGTCTTCATCAGCAGAATGGTGCCGGCGGTGGCCAGGATGGGGCCGCCGGTGCGGGCGTTGACGTGGGTGCCGGTGGCGAAGATCAGCAGCGCGATCAGGGGCAGGGCGCTGTTCTTGAACAGGGCGGTGGTGAAGCCGCCGATGGCCAGCGCGTCGGGGGCGAAGGTGCCGATCAGGGAACCCAGGATCAGCGGCACCAGCATCAATCCTCCGGGGATTTTCTGCATCGTGCCAAAAAAGGGCGAGCGGGAAGTTTCGGTCGACACTGTCGAGTCTCCAGGACGGTTTTCTAGATGCAGACGTTAGTGCAGGCGTCTGTCAGGTGGTTGAAAAGACGAAGGAAAACCGTAGTGTACACCTGTACGTACAGGATGTACGTACAGGTTTTCCCGCGCCCGCCGCTAGAAGCGGTAGGCGCCGCTCAGCATGACCGTGCGGCGCGCGCCGTAGAAGCAGTCGCCGCGGTCCAGGCAGACCACTTCGTAGCTGCGGTCGGCGATGTTGTTGACGTTCAGGGCGTAGCGCCACGGGCCGTTGTCGTAGCTGATCATGGCGTCGAACAGCGTGACGGCGGGCGTCTCGGGCGCGCCGCCGTCGCGGAAGGCCGACAGGTAGCGCACGCCGGCGCCCACCGCGAAGCCGGGCTGGCCGGCCAGCGCGAAGCGGTACTTGCCCCACATCGACGCCATGTGCTTGGGCTGCGCCTCCAGTTGCGGGTCGATGTCGGTGTAGATGTAGTTGGCGATCACGTCCAGTTCCTTGGTGACGCGCCCGCGCAGCTCCAGTTCGACGCCGCGGGTGCGGGTTTTGCCGGCCTGCACCTGGTTGTTGGGATTGTCGGGGTCGTTGGTCTGGCGGTTCTCTTCGCGCAGGTCGTAGGCGGCGGCGGTGAATTCGATGTCGGCGTCCTTGGGCATGTACTTGATGCCGGCCTCGACCTGCTTGCCGCGCATCGGCTGCCAGCGGTCGCCGTAGAAGTCGGCGCCGGCGATGGGCGTGAACGATTCGCTGTAGCTGAGGTAAGGCGACCAGCCGTTGTCCGCCGCGTACATCAGGCCGAAGCGCTTGGTGGTGGCCAGGTCCGTCTCGCGGTCCTGGCCCGCGGTGGTGCTGTCGGCGCGGTCGCGGCGGATGCCGGCCAGGAAGATCCAGTTGCGGTCGAAGGTGATCTGGTCCTGGGCATAGAAGCCGATCTGCTGCTGGTTCTGCTTGGGCTTGTCGCTCAATTCGTATTGCGGCACGTTGCCGTACTCGGGATGGAACAGGTTCAGCGGCGAGCCGGCGCCGGTGGCGGTCTGGCTGGTCTCGCGGTAGCGCGAGTAGTCCATGCCGAAGATCACCGTATGTTCGGTGCGGCCCCAGTGCAGCTTGCCTTCGAGGTTCTGGTCGGCCAGCAGGGTGCGCATGCGCGGCTTGTTGACGTAGAAGTAGCGGTCGACCGTCTGCTGCTCGGCATCGATGTAGGAATCGCCTCGGCGCGCGCCGTACACGTTGGGATACAGCGTCTTGTAGTCGACGCTGCTGACCGTGTTGCGGAAGTTCTGTCGCACCTTCCAGGTGTCGTTGAACTGGTGCTCGAACAGCCAGCCCACGCTGAACTGCTCGGTGTCGTAGGCGTCGAAGCCCGGCTCGCTGGTGAAGCGCCGCGTCGGAATGCGGCCGTTGGGATTCTCCTGCACCGAGCCGCTCCACGGCAGGAACGATTGCGTGGTGCCGGCGCGGTCCTTCTGCCAGGTGGCCTGCAGCGTCAGCGAGGTGGCGGCGCTGGGACGCCAGGTGAGCGAGGGCGCCAGCATGAGGCGGTCGTCCGGCGCGTACTGCACCTGGGTGTCGCTGTCGCGTCCGACCGCGATGACGCGGTACAGCCATTGGCCATCTTCGGTCACCGGGCCGGTCAGGTCGGCCTGGATCTCGCGGCGGTTGTGGTTGCCCAGCACCACGCCGATTTCGCGCTGCGCTTCTTCCAGCGGCCGCTTGCTGACCAGATTGACGATGCCGCCGGTGCTGCCCTGTCCGTACAGCATGGAGGAGGGGCCGCGCAGCACTTCCACGCGCTCCATCGCATAGACCTCGGTGCGCGGATTGTTGAAGCTGAAGTACTGGCGCAGGCCGTCCAGGTACTGCACCGGCTCGACGCCGCGCACTCGCACGTAGTCGGCGCGGTTGTCCACGCCGTACGCGTTCGGCCGCACCCCGGCGGCGTAATTCATGGTGTCCTGGATGTTCTGGGCGCCCTGGTCGACGATCTGGTCGCGCGGGATCACGGTGATGGCCTGGGGCGTTTCCGACAGCGGCGTGTCGGTCTTGGTGCCGGTGGCGCTGCGCGTGGCCACGTAGCCGGCGACCGGACTGGTGGCGGTTTCCGCCGCGCCCGTGACCTCCACGGCGGGCAGCAGCGTGGCGGGTTCGGCGGGCTGGGCCTGCGCGGCGCCGCCTAGGCAGGCGGCCAGCGCGGCGGCCAGGGGCAACAGGGCTTGCGGCCGCGCAGGGCGGGCGGCCGGGTGGAAATGGCGTTTCAAGTGGGATCTCCAGCGGCCGCGCGGCCGTCAAATGGACTGACATGCGAATGACAACGATAATTATTATTAATTATTGCGGCCATGCAATTCAAAGAAACAGTCCGCCAAAAATGTAAAAAAGCCCCGCGGGCCAGGGCGGCCGGCAGGGCGTGGGGTCGAAAAAACCCGTTGTTTCAGGGATTTGGCGGCGGCGCGCGGGGGCCGGAGGCGGTGCCGTCGGTTGTTGGTCCGGCGCGACAGTCAGGCTTCAGGACAGGTGCGCGCGGCGCGTGCCTCCGTCGCGGCGGCTGGCCTTTTCCGCCACGACGTTGTCCTCCGACATGCGGCGTCCGCGCTGTTCGATGCGGCCAAGAAAATCGCGCAGCAGGGCGACCTCCCGATCGTCCAGATCCTGCACCAGTAGGTTGTTCAGGCGCGCGATTTCGGGCAGCAGCGCGTGATAGCGGGCCTTGCCCTCTTCGGTGGCTTCCACGCGCACCACGCGGCGGTCGGCGCCGTCCTGCCTGCGGCGTATCCAGCCCTTCTGGCAGAGCGTGCTCAGGGTGCGGGACGTGCGCGTGAGATCCAGCTTGGCGACGGCGGCCAGTTCGGCCGAACTCATGCTTCCGCTTTCGACGGCACAGGCAAGTATGTGCCATTCGCGGCGCGTGATGCCGAAGCGCCCTTCGCAAAGTCGCAGGAAGACGGGGTTGGCTTGCGACCAGGCCTGGTACAGCCGGTACAGCAGCATGTCCGCCAGGCAGCGCTGGCCGTTTGAGGTGTCGCAGTTCATGTCCGCAAGTCCTGAATTAGATCAATAAATGCTCACGTTGCTACATTCGAATCCCGCATTCGGGAGCCGGCCTTGCAGCGACAACCATAAACGACAGTGGGCCGCTGTCACCAGGAGACAAGCATGTGTAAATGGATGGCAGGAGCCGCGGTCGCGGCAATGCTGGCGGGCGCCGTTGCGCCGGCCGGTGCGCAGCAGGCTGCGCTGGAAGGACCGCTGACGATCGTGGTGGGGTTTGCCCCTAGCGGCACGGCGGACCGCGTCGCGCGGCTGGTCGCCAGCCGGCTGGCCGAGCGCGTCGGCGTGCCCGTGGTGGTGGAGAACAAGTCGGGCGCGGGCGGGCGCATCGCGGCGCAGGGCATGCGCGCGGCGTCGGCCGAGCAGAACGTGCTGATGCTGGCGAATCCGGCCGTCATGGTGGTGGGGCCGCTGGTCTATGCCAAGCCCGGCTACGATCCCCAGCGCGACTTCAAGCCGGTGTCGCTGGTCACCCGCTACAAGTTCGCGCTGGCCGTGCCTCCGGATTCGCAGATCAAGAACCTGGCGGACCTGCGCCAGTGGATCGAAGCGCATCCCAGGCAACTCACCATCGGCGTGCCGGCCACGGGTAGCCTGCCGCACTTTTTCGCGCTGATGCTGGGCCGCGAATTGAAGGAGCAGCCCGAGGTGGTCGGCTACCGGGGCTCGACGCCGGTGATCAACGAGCTGGTCGGCGGCGTTTTGCCGCAAGGCATCACCACGCTGGATACGCTGCTGCCGCTGGCCGGTTCCGGCAAGGTCCGCATCCTGGCCGTTTCAGGCGAGAAGCGCGACGCCGATCTGCCCGACGTGCCCACCTTCCGCGAGGAGGGCGTCGACCTGGTGGCCGAGGGCTGGAATGCCTTTTTCGCGTCGGCTGCGATGCCGCAGGCCAGGATCGAGCGGCTGGGCGCGGATATCGCGGCCGTCATGAAGGAACCCGAGATGCAGGAAGCCGTGCGCGCGGCGTTCCTGGAGCCGGTGTCCATGGACGCCGGCGCAACCGCCGAAGCGCTGGCGGCCTATCAAAAGCAATGGGAGCCGGTGGTGCGGGCATCGGGTTTCAAGGCCGATCAATAGCGGCGGATGCGCGGCCTCAGGTTGGGCGGGCGCGGCGCGTGCCGCCCTCTCGCCTGCTGGCCTTTTCCGCGACGATGTTGTCCTGCGACATGCGGCGTCCGCGCTGTTCGATGCGGCCCAGCAGGTCGCGCAGCACGGCGACTTCCTGGGCGCTCAGGTCCTGCACCAGCAGGTCGTTGAGCCGGGCGATTTCGGGCAGCAGGCCCTGGTAGAGGGCCAGGCCCTCGTCCGTCACCGCCACGCGCACCACGCGGCGGTCGGCGCTGTCGTGCAGGCGGCGCAGCAAGCCTTTTTCACAGAGCGCGCCCACGGTGCGGGACGTGCGCGCCAGGTCCAGCTTGGCGGTGGCCGCCAGTTCGGCCGTGCTCATGGTGCCGTCTTCGACCGTACAGGCCAGGATGCGCCATTGGCGGCGCGTGATGCCGAACCGTCCTTCGCACAGGCGCAGGAACACCGGATTGGATTGCCACCAGGCCTGGTAGAGCCGGTACAGCAGCATGTCCGTCACGGGACGTTGGCCAGGCGGGAGGGGGTTCTGCATGGCTGCTCCTTTCTTGAGGCAACGCAAATCATGATTGCAAGTAGTGGATTAGATCAACAAATATCCGCGTTGCTACAGTCGGCTTTCCCATCCGGGGACAGGCAGTAATCACCATAATCGACAGCGCAGCTGTCGGCAGGAGAAGACAATGCTTAAGTGGATGACGGGCGCCGCGGTCGCGGCAGCGCTGGCGGGAACCGTGCCGCAGGTCTGTGCGCAGCAGGCCCCGCTGGAAAGCCCGCTGACGATCGTGGTGGGGTATGCGCCGGGCGGCAGTTCCGACCGCATCGCGCGGCTGGTCGCCACCCGGCTGACGGAGCGGGTGGGCGTGCCCGTGGTGGTGGAGAACAAATCGGGCGCGGGCGGGCGCATCGCGGCGCAGGGCATGCGCGCGGTATCGGCCGAGCAGAACGTGCTGATGCTGGCGAATCCGGCCGTCATGGTGGTGGCGCCCCTGGTGTACGCCAAGGCCGGCTACGACGCCCAGCGCGATTTCAAGCCGGTGTCGCTGGTCAGCCGCTACAAGTTCGCGCTGGCCGTGTCGGCCGATTCGCCGATCCGGAACGTGGACGGCCTGCGCCAGTGGCTGAAGAGTCATCCCAGGCAGTTCAGCCTGGGCGTGCCGGCCACCGGCAGCCTGCCGCATTTCTTCGCGCTGATGCTGGGCCGCGAGCTGGGCGACGCGCCCGAGGTGGTCGGCTACCGCGGTTCGTCGCCGCTGATCACCGAACTGATAGGCGGCGTCCTGCCGCAAGGCATCGATTCGCTCGACACCCTGCTGCCGCAGCACCGCTCCGGCAAGCTGCGCATCCTGGCAACGTCGGGCGAGCAGCGCCCCGCGGAACTGAATGACGTGCCCACCTTCCGCGAGCAGGGCCTGGACCTGGTGGCCGATGGCTGGAACGCGTTCTTCGCGCCGGCGTCGATGCCGCAGGCCAGGATCGACCGCCTGAGCGCGGACATCGCCGCCGTCATGAAGGAGCCCGCCATGCAGGAAGCGGTGCGCGCGGTCTACCTGGAGCCGGTGTCCATGGACGCGGGCGAAACCGCCCGAGAATTGGCCGCGTACCGCAAGCAGTGGGAGCCCGTGGTGCGAGAATCCGGCTTCAAGGCGGAACAATAGGAGCAGGCATGAGTACCGTGCAGAACGTGTTGTTCATCATGGCCGACCAGCTCAGGGCCGATCACCTCAGCTGCTATGGCCATCCCTATCTGCAGACGCCCAGCCTGGACGCGCTGGCCGCGCGCGGCGCGCGCTTCGACCGGGCGTTCGTGAATTCGGGCGTCTGCGGCCCTTCGCGCATGAGCTATTACACGGGGCGCTATCCGTCCAGCCACGGCGCGACCTGGAACCGCGTGCCGCTGTCGGTCAACGAAGTCACGCTGGGCGAGTACCTGGCGGGGCAGGGCCGCGACCTGGCGCTGGCCGGCAAGACGCACATCATTGCCGACAAGGCCGGCATGGAGCGCCTGTCCATCGACGGCGCCTCCGAGCTGGGCGTGCTGCTCAGCCGCGGCGGCTTCACCGAGCTGGACCGCTACGACGGCCACCACGAACCCGGCGACGAAAGCGGTTATCCGGCGTTCCTGCGCCGCCATGGCTACGACAGCGCCGATCCCTGGACCGACTACGTCATCGCCGGCCTGGACGCCGACGGGCGCGTGGCCAGCGGATGGAACATGCGCAACGTGCACCTGCCGGCGCGCGTGGCCGAGGCGCATTCGGAAACCGCCTACATGACCGACCAGGCGCTGGACTTCATGAAGCGCCGCGGCAGCCAGCCCTGGGTGCTGCACCTGAGCTACGTGAAGCCGCATTGGCCGTACATGGCGCCGTCACCCTACCACCGGATGTACACGGCCGACCAGTGCCTGCCGGTGCAGCGCAACCAGGAAGAACTGGCCGACGCGCATCCGGTGGTCGCGGCCTACCGCCAGCATGAGGAAAGCCTCAGTTTCTCCACCGACGAATGCGTGCGGGTGGTGCGCCCGGCCTACCAGGGCCTGATCCGCCAGCTCGACGACCACCTGGGCCGGCTGTTCGACTACATGGAGGGCGCGGGCCTCATGAAGAACACGCTCATCGTGTTCACGGCCGACCACGGCGACTTCCTGGGCGATCACTGGCTGGGCGAAAAAGAGCTGTTCTACGACACCGTGCAGCGCGTGCCGTTCATCGTGATGGACCCGTCGGCCCAGGCCGACGCCACGCGCGGCAAGGCGCTTGCCGACATGGTCGAAAGCGTGGACGTGGCGCCCACGGTGCTGCGCGCGCTGGGCGCGCCCGTCCCCGGTCACCGGCTGGAAGGCCGCGAGCTGCAGACGCTGCTGCATGGCGGCGGCGATGGCGCGGCGGCATGGCGGGACTGCGTGTTCTCGGAGCTGGATTACAGTTTCCGCCAGGCCCGCGTGCTGTGCGGCAAGACGCCGCAGAACGCGCGCGCCTGGTCGGTGCGCACGGACCGCTGGCGCTACGTGTACTGGCTGGACGAACCCGAGCAGTTGTTCGACCTGCAGGCCGATCCCGGCGAGTTCCAGGACCTGGGTCGCAGCAGCGCGCATGCCGGCACGCGCCAGGCGCTGCGCCAGCGCCTGCTGGAATGGATGCTGCGCACCAAGCGCCGCACCACCATCAGCGACGAAGCCATCGAAAAATCCACCAACGCGCACAAGCGGGCCGGCATTTTCTTCGGCCAGTGGTAGCGCGCCTCAGGCCCGCACCGGGGGCGCCGCGGGCTTGAGCTCGCGGCGCAGGATCTTGCCCACGCTGCTGCGCGGCAGGTCCTCGCGGAACTCGACGTAGCGCGGCACCTTGTAGCCGGTCAGCTGCTGGCGGCAATGCGCGATCAGGGTCTCGGCGTCCAGCGCCGGGTCCTTGCGGATGACGTACAGCTTGACCGCCTCGCCCGACCGCTCGTCGGGCACGCCGACCGCCGCCACTTCCTTGACCCCGGGATGCAGCGCGGCCACGTCCTCGACCTCGTTGGGATAGACGTTGAAGCCCGACACCAGGATCATGTCTTTCTTGCGGTCGACCAGGAACACGTAGCCGTTCTCGTCCACGTAGCCGATATCGCCGGTGCGCAGGAACCCGTCGGGGTACATGACCAGCGCCGTCTCGTCGGGGCGCTTCCAGTAGCCCTGCGTGACCTGGGGGCCGCGCACGCAGATCTCGCCGCTTTCGCCTATGCCCAGCTCGCGGCCGGCGTCGTCGCGGATCGAGAGGTCGGTCGACGGCACGGGCAGGCCGATGGAACCGGTGAAGGCCTGCACGTCCAGCGGGTTGATGGTGACGGCCGGCGAGGTCTCGGTCAGGCCGTAGGCCTGCGCCAGCGAGCGGCCGGTCACGGCGCGCCAGCGTTCGGCCACGGCGCGCTGCACCGCCATGCCGCCGCCCATGGTCAGCCGCAGCCGCGAGAAATCCAGGCGCGCGAAATCCGGGTTGTTGAGCAGCGCGTTGAACAGCGTGTTCACGCCGGTGAAAGCGGAAAACGGCACTTTGCGCATTTCCCTGACCAGCCCGGGGATGTCGCGCGGATTGATGATGAGCAGGTTGCTTGCGCCCATGCGCATGAAGGTCAGGCAGTTCGCCGTCAGCGCGAAGATGTGATAGAGCGGGAGCGCCGTCACGATGCATTCCTCGCCCTCGGTCACCAGCGGGCGCACCCAGGCGTAGGCCTGGTTGAGATTGGCCACCAGGTTGCCGTGGGTCAGCATGGCGGCCTTGGCCACGCCGGTGGTGCCGCCCGTGTATTGCAGGCAGGCCAGGTCGCGCTGGTCGAGCGGGACCTCTTCGAAGGGCGCGGCGCGCCCGGCGCGCAATGCCGCGCCCAGCCGGACGGCGCGGGGTATGGTCCACGCGGGCACCATGCGTTTGATCCGGCGCACCGCGAAGTCCACCAGGCGGCCCTTGAGCGGACCCAGCATTTCGCCGATGGAGGTCACCAGCACCCGTTCGATCGCGGTGCCGGGCAGGGCCTTTTCCAGCGTGGCGGCGAAGTTGTCGGCCACCACGATGGCGCGCGCGCCCGAGTCGGCCAGCTGATGCTGCAGTTCATGGGCGGTGTAGAGCGGATTGCAGCTGACCACCACGCAGCCGGCGCGCAGCGCGCCGAACAGGCATACCGGGTATTGCAGCAGGTTGGGCATCATGAGCGCGACGCGGTCGCCGCGGCCCAGGCCGTTGGCATGCAGCCAGGCCGCGAAGTCGCGCGTCAGCCGGTCCAGCTCGGCGTAGCGCATCGGCCTGCCCATGCTGATGTACGCGGTCTTGTCCGCGTAGCGCAGGCAGCTCTCGCGCACCACGGATACCAGCGTGGTCGCGCCGTCCAGGTCGATCTCGGCGGGGACGCCGGGTGGGTAGCTCTTCTGCCAGATTCGTTCCATCGTCGCTCGTATGCACTGCTGCGGGTTGCCCGGGCGGACCGTCTTCGGCGCCGCCCGCGCGGGCGTATTGTCGCGCAAACGGCTGACGGCGATGTCCGGGGAGGTCAGGGCGGCGGCCCGGAGTCCGCGCCGCCGGTGTTCTTGCGCTTGTAGAACGTCTTGTCCGCGATGTAGATGCTGCGCTCCACCACGGCGTAGACGACGCCGTCCTTGTCCTTGAGTTCGACCGTGTAGTTGCGGGTGGTTTCGTGATGCTGCGCCAGCAGCCGGCGGATCTCCGCGATCTCGCCCGGCGGCAGCCGGAAATCGGCGTACAGCGTGGCGTAGGCCGGCTTGCGGTAGCGGATGGTCGCGGCCTTGTCCCAGACGATGTGGTCCGCGCCCAGCGCGGACATCAGCATGGTGGGGTGGGCGCCGTCGGTCACCGCGAACAGCGAGCCGCCGTACATGGAGCCGACGATGTTGCGCGTGCGGCGCAGCAGCGGCAGCTTGATGCGGATGTGCTGGAAATCCGGCGACACGTGCACCACGCGCCCGCCGGTGGCGCGGAACGCCGGATGCAGGTTGAATCCCACCCGCATCAGGCGCGCGCGCCACCGCGGCGACAGGCTCTTGAACCAATAGGGCTTCATCGCCGGCGCGCCGCCTACATGGCTTCGAACAGGCCGGCCGCGCCCATGCCGGTGCCGATGCACATGGTCACCAGCCCGTACTTGCCGCCGGTGCGGCGCAGGCCGTGGACGATGGTGGCCGTGCGGATCGCGCCGGTCGCGCCCAGCGGATGGCCCAGCGCGATGGCCCCGCCCAGCGGGTTGACCTTGGCCGGGTCCAGCTTCAGTTCGCGGATCACCGCCAGCGACTGGGCGGCGAAGGCTTCGTTCAGTTCGATCCAGTCCAGCGCGTCCTGCCCGATGCCGGCGCGCGCCAGCACCTTGGGAATGGCCGCGACCGGGCCGATGCCCATCACCTCGGGCGGCACGCCGGCCACCGCGAAACCGGCGAAGCGCGCCAGCGGACTCAGGTTGAATTCGCGCAGGATGCGGTCGGACACCAGGACCACGGCGGCCGCGCCGTCCGACATCTGCGAGCTGTTGCCGGCCGTGACGCTGCCGCGCGCCGCGAACACCGGCTTGAGCCGGGCCAGCGCCTCGGCGCTGCTGTCCGGGCGCGGGCCTTCGTCCACCTCGACCAGCCGGCGCACCTCGCGCACCGCGCCGCTGGCGCCGTCGGGCAGGTGCGCCACCACTTCGTAAGGCGTGATCTCGGCGCGGAAATGGCCGGCGGCGATGGCCGCGCAGGCCTTCTGGTGCGAAGCCAGCGCAAAGGCGTCCTGGTCCTCGCGCGAGACCTTCCAGCGCTCGGCGACTTTTTCGCCGGTCAGGCCCATGCCGAACGCCATGCCGAGATTTTCTTCATGCGCGAAGATGGCCGGGTTCATCGCCACCTTGTTGCCCATGATCTGCGGCATGGCGCTCATGGACTCGGTGCCCGCGCCTATCATGATGTCGGCCTCGCCCATGCGGATGCGCGCGGCGGCGTCGGCCACCGCCTGCAGCCCCGAGGCGCAGAAGCGGTTCACGGTGACCCCGGCCACGCTTTGCGGCAGCCCCGCCAGCAGCAGGCCGATGCGCGCCACGTTCATGCCCTGTTCGGCTTCCGGCATGGCGCAGCCGGCGATCACGTCTTCGATGCGGGCATGGTCCAGCCCCGGCGCCTGCGCCAGCGCGCCGTTGATCGCCGCCGCCAGCATGTCGTCGGGCCGCGTGGTCGCGTAGGCGCCGTTGCGCTTGCCCACCGGCAACCGCGTCGCCGCCACGATGTAAGCGTCTTGAATCTGCTTGCTCATATCAATTCCTCAAGGGCTTGCCGGTGTCTAAAGTGTGACGGATGCGCGCCTGCGTCTCCGGTGTGCGCAGCAGCGCCATGAATTCCCGGCGTTCCACCGCCAGCAGCCATTCCTCGTCCACCTTGGCGCCGGGGTCGATCTCGCCGCCGCACAGGGCCACGGCGGCGCTGCGCGCCACGCGGTAGTCATGGGCGCTGATCATGCCGCCCTCGCGCATGTTGAGCAGCACCATTTCGAAGTTGGCGATGCCGCCGCGCCCGGCCACCGGCACGTCGCGCAGCCGCGGCGGCGGCGTGTGGCCGGCCTCGGCGGCGGCGCGGGCCTGGCCGATGGCGACGAACAGCAGCTCGTCCGGATGGAAAACCACCACGTCGCGGTCGCGGCCGAAGCCGGCCGCGATGGCCTCCAGCGCGCTCTTGGCGACCTGGGCGGTGGCGATGTTCTGGAACACCGACTGCAGGTAGGGGAAGACCTCGCCCGGCGTGGCCGTGCGCGCCGCCAGCGCGGCGGCGCGGCCGGCGAACTCCTTGCTGCCGCCGCCGGCCGGAATCAGCCCCACGCCGGCCTCGACCAGTCCGATATAGCTTTCCAGCGCCAGCACCCGGTGCGTGGCGTGCATGAGGAATTCGCAGCCGCCGCCCAGCGCCATGCCCTGCACCGCGGCCACGGTGGGAATCTGCGCGTACTTGAAGGCCTGCGAGGCGCGCTGGAATTTCTCGACCGTGGCTTCCAGCATTTCCCATTGGCCGGCGGCGCAGGCTTCCGACACCTGCTGCAGATTGGCGCCGAGCGCGAAGGGCGCGTCGTGCCAGATCACCAGGCCGTCGAATTCGCGTTCGGCGCGGGCCACCGCCTGCAGCACGCCTTCCAGTACTTCGGCGCCCAGCGTGTGGTTGCGCGACGTGACCGAGAGGATGGCGATGCCGGCGTCGTGCTCGGGCAGATGCCACAGGCGCACGCCTTCGTTTTCCCAGACCGTGGCGCCGCGCGCGGCGGCGCCTTCGCCGTACAGGCGCTCGGGGAACAGCTGGCGGCGGTACACCGGCAGGCTGGAGCGCGGATGCAGCTGGCCGCTGCGCGCCGAATACGAGCCTTCGGGCGTGTGCACGCCCTGGCGGGCCGGCTCCAGCGCCCACGCCGGCAGCGGCGCGTCGCTCATGGCGCGGCCGGCGGCGATGTCCTCGGCCACGGCCGCGGCGATGTCCTGCCAGCCGGCGGCCTGCCAGGTTTCGAACGGCCCTTGCGACCAGCCGAAGCCCCAGCGCATGGCCAGGTCCAGGTCGCGCGCGTTGTCGGCCACGTGTTCGAGCTGCACCGCGCTGTAGTGAAAGATGTCGCGAAACAGGCTCCACAGGAACTGGGCCTGCGGATGGGCGGAGGCGCGCAGCGCGGCGAAGCGGCGCGCGGGATCGCGTTCCTTGAGCAGGGCGGCGACCTCGTCGGCCAGCTTGCCGGCACTGGGCACGTAGTCCTGCGCCTTCAGGTCCAGCACCTGGATGTCGCGGCCCTGCTTGCGGTAGACGCCGGCGCCGCTCTTCTGGCCCAGCGCGCCCTTGGCGATCAGGGCCGACAGCCAGCCGGGCAGGGCGAAGTACCGGTGCCACGGATCGTCAGGCAGGTTCTTTTCCATGGTGCCCACGACGTGGGCCAGGGTGTCCAGGCCGACCACGTCGGCGGTGCGGTAGGTGGCGCTCTTGGGGCGGCCGATCTTCGGGCCGGTGAGGGCGTCGACCTCGTCGAAGCCCAGCCCCAGGCGGGACGTGTGGTGCATGGCCGCCAGGATCGAGAACACGCCGATGCGGTTGGCCACGAAGTTGGGGGTGTCCAGCGCGCGCACCACGCCCTTGCCCAGCTTGGAGGTCAGCCAGGTTTCGAGCTGGTCGAGCACGTCGGCGCGCGTGTGCGGAGTGGCGATGATTTCCACCAGCCGCATGTAGCGCGGCGGGTTGAAGAAGTGGATGCCGCAGAAGCGTTCGCGCAGGCTCTCGGGCAGCGCGTGGGCCAGCGCGTCGATCGACAGGCCCGAGGTGTTGGAGGCGATCAGGGCGTCGGGCGCGACGTGCGGCGCGATGCGTTCGTACAGCGCGGTCTTCCAGTCCATGCGCTCGGCGATGGCTTCGATCACGAGGTCGCAGCCGCGCAGGCGGTCCAGGTGGTCGTCGTAGTTCGCCGGCGTGATCAGCGCCAGGCGCGCGGCGCCGGCCAGCGGCGCCGGCTCCAGTTTCCTCAGGCCGGCCAGCGCCTTGTTGACGATGCCGTTGCGATCGCCCTCGGGCGCGGCCAGGTCGAACAGCGTGACGGGCACGCCGGCGTTGGCCAGGTGGGCGGCGATCTGCGCGCCCATGACGCCGGCGCCCAGGACGGCGGCGTGTTTGACGAGGAACTTGCTCAAGGAAGTCTCCTGAAAAAACGGAGGGCGGGGCGAACCCGCCCTCCGGGCAGGGCGGAAAGGCTAGAAGCGGGACGACAGCTGTACGCCCAGGATGTGGGCGTTGCTGTCATAGGTGCCCGCGACGCGGCCCTTGGTCAAGGCGTTGCCGGACGTGGTGTCGATGTCCGTCTTGCGCAGGTACAGATAGGTGTAGCCCACGTCCAGCGTCGTGTTCTTGCCGGCCTGCCACTGCACGCCGGTCGAGAACCAGTAGCGGTCGTTGTCGGGCAGCGAGGTCGGGCGGTCGGACGCCTGGTAGACGGGCGACTGGTCGAAGGCCACGCCGAACTTCCATTTCCAGTCCGGCGCGAACTTGTAGTTCGCGCCCAGCGCGACGCGCCAGCTGTCGCGGAAGTTCAGCGGCAGTTCGTCGTCGCGCGCGCCGGGGCCGGAGTTGCGGATCTTGAGTTCGGGAATGCTGCTCCAGCCGGTCCACGACACGTCGCCCAGCAGTTCCCAGCGCTCGTTGAGCTGGTGCGCCGCGCTCAGGATCAGGGTGTCGGGCAGCGTCACCGAGGCCTTGGCGTCGAACGAGACCGAGTTGCCGCGCGGGTAGATGTTGTCGATGTCGGTGTCGCCCTTGGCCGTGTGCTTGATCTTGGAGCGGTACGACAGGCCGATGCGGGTGTCCTCGGTCGGCTGCAGCATGAAGCCCACGTTCCAGCCCCAGGCGTCGCCCTTGAGGTTCAGGTCGGCGTCGCCGGTGGTGCCCAGCGGCATGCCGGGCACGGGCAGCACGGTCTTTTTCTTGTAGTTGGCGTCGATGTGCTGCCAGTTCAGGCCGAAGCCCATCGAGAACTTCTCGTTGACCTTGTAGGCGATCGACGGGTTGATGTTGATGGTCTTGATGTCGAACTTGTTGGAGTGGTACTGGCCGACCCAGCCGTCGTCGTAATCGGTCATCAGGCCGAACGGCGCGCCGATGCCCAGGCCGATGTACCACTGTTCGTTCAGCTGCCACGAGCCGTAGAGGTTGGGAACCACGCCCAGGCTGCCGGCGTCGCCGCCGTTGCCGCCGGTGGGGACCGAGCCGCCCAGGCCGGTGCCCGGCAGGCCCGGGATGCCGGGATTGCGGCTGTCGCCGTTGTCCTTGAACTTGAACGACGGCCTGATCAGGTTGACGCCGCCCGAGACGTTCAGGCCCGGCAGATAGGTCATGCCCGCCGGGTTGTAGTAGATGATGCTGGCGTTTTCCGGATTTGCCGCCGAGCCCGCGTAAGCGTTGCCCAGGCCGCTGGCGTTCTGCTCAAGAAGCTGGAAGCCGGCGGAATGGGCCGTCGTTGCCGCGCCCAGGCCAACCGCGACGGCCGACAAGGTGCTCAAGGACAAGGAACGTTTGCTGCGCATGGTGATGCCTCCTCGTGTTTGATGTATGTCTCTATTGCACTGCGGGTCCTGCCAGCCCGGCCGTTGCCGGCCTGTCGCTGCCTTGGTAATGCATGGGGCCGCCCGTGAAGGGAGCGAAACCCGTGCCGAAAATCACGCCGGCGTCCGCCAGGTCGGCGTCGGCGACGATGCCTTGCTCGACGCGCTCGCGGGTGGCGTCGATCAAGGGCTGAATCAGGCGGCGCGCCAGTCCCGGCGGGGCGCCAGGGGAGGCCGCGCCATTCTTGACGGGCTTGCCGTCGCGCCAGGCGTAAAAGCCCTGGCCGGTCTTCTTGCCCAATTCGCCGCGCGCCAGCCGGTCGGCCAGGCAGCGCGGCGGCTCGGCGCCGCCGGCCAGTTCCTCGCCCGCGGCGCGCGCGATGTCCAGGCCCACGGTGTCGGCCAGCTCCAGCGGACCCATCGGCATGCCGAAGGCCACCATCGCCGCGTCCACGGCCTGCGGCGCCAGGCCTTCGTCCACGCTGCGCATGGCCTCCAGCATGTAAGGCGCCAGCACGGCGTTGACCAGGAAGCCGGGCGCGCTTTTCACCGGCAGCGCCAGCTTGTCGATCTGGCCCACGAAGGCGCAGGCCCGCGCCTGCGCCGCGCCGTCGTCGCCGTCGGCGTGCACCACTTCGACCAGCGGCATCTTCGCCACGGGATTGAAGAAGTGGATGCCGACCAGTTGGGCCGGGCGCGCCAGGCCGGCGCGCAGGGTTTCCAGCGGCAGGCTGGAAGTGTTGGTGGCGAGCAGGGCGTCGGCGCGCATGCGCGGTTCCAGCGCGCGGTACAGCGCGCGCTTGGCCTCGGGCTGCTCGCTGATGGCTTCGATGACGACGTCGGCCAGCGGCACGCCGTCGCCCGCCGGGTCGGGAATCAGGCGATCGAACGCGGCGCGCGCCAGGCGCGGGTCCTTCAGGCGGCGGGCGTACAGCGCCGCGGCGCGCTTGAGGGCCGGCGCAATGCGCGCCATGTCCTGGTCCTGCAGCGTGACCGTCATGCCCTTGAGCGCGCACCACGCCGCGATGTCGCCGCCCATCACGCCGGCGCCCACTACGTGCACGCGGCGCGCCGGCGGGACGCCGGGCTGCTTGCCGTTGGCCTTCAGGCGTTCCTGCAGGCGGAACACGCGCAGCAGGTTGCGGGCGGTGCCCGAGGCGATGATGCGGTCGATCAGCGCGGGCGCCTGCAGCGCGTTGCCGCCGTGTTTTTCCCAGATGTCGACGATGGCCGGCGCCGCGGGATAGTGGCCCTGCGGGTCCTTGGCCGCGATCTGCTTGCGCGCGCGCGAGGCGATGATGGCCTTCAGCGGCCAGTGGTCGGTGCAGCGCCTGAACCAGGCGCCGGGGCCGCGCGCGCGACGTGGGGCCTTGCCCGACAGCACGGTCTGGCGGGCCGCGGCCAGCAGCAGCCGCGGCGGGACGCGGGCGTCGGCCAGGCCCAGCGCCGCGGCGCGGCGCGCGTCGGCGCCGCGGCCGGTCAGCATCATGTCGAGCGCCGCCGGCGCGCCGATCAGCCGCGGCAGGCGTAGCATGCCGCCCCAGCCGGGGAAAATGCCCAGCATCACTTCGGGCAGCGCCAGCGAGGTCCCCGGCTGGTCGGCCACCAGGCGCCAGCGGCAGGCCAGCGCCAGCTCCAGGCCGCCGCCCAGGCAGTGGCCTTCGATCAGTGCCAGCGTCGGGTAGCGCAGCGCGGCCACGCGGTTGAACAGGTTCCAGCCGCGCGCGACCAGCGCGCGCGCCTGCTCGGGCGTGTCCAGGCTGGCGAACTCGTTGACGTCCGCGCCCACGATGAAGCCGGTGGTCTTGCCGGAGCGGATGATCAGGCCCGCCGGCGGCTGCGCGTCCAGCGCGTCCAGCACCACGGCGAGTTCGGCCAGGGTGTCGGCGGACAGGGCGTTGACGGCGCTGCCGGCGCGGTCGAAGGTCAGCCACGCCAGCCCGTCGGCCTCGCGCTCCAGGCGCCAGTGGGAAAGCGTATCGATCGTCGTCATGGGCGGTCCTCGTCCAGGGTTTCGACCAGCATCGCGCCGCCTTGGCCGCCGCCGATGCAGATGGCCGCCATGCCGCGCCGCGCGCCGCGGCGCTTGAGCGCGTCGAGCAGATGCAGCACGATGCGCGCGCCGGATGCGCCCACCGGGTGGCCGATGGCGATCGCGCCGCCGTCCACGTTGAGCCGGGCGCGGTCCAGTTCGCCCCAGGCCGCGGTGCCGAAGTGTTCCCGGCAATAGGCTTCGTCGCGCCACGCGGCCATGCAGGCCAGCACCTGGGCGGCGAAGGCTTCGTTGATTTCCCACAAGTCCAGATCGTTGAGTCCCAGGTTGTGGCGTTGCAGGATAGGGGTGGCGGCATGCACCGGTCCCAGGCCCATCTGCGCGGGGTCCAGGCCGGCCCACTGGCTGTCGACGATGCGGCCCAGCGGCCGCAGATTCCATTTGCGCACGGCTTCTTCGGAAGCCAGCGCCAGCATGGCGGCGCCGTCGGTGACCTGCGAACTGTTGCCCGCCGTGATGTTGCCCCAGGGCTTGTCGAAGACCGGCTTGAGCTTGGCCAGCTTGTCGGGCGTGGAGTCCGCGCGCACGCCGTCGTCCTCAGCGTACAGCCTGCCTTGCGTGTCGATCAAGGCGGCGATCTCGCCCATGGCGCCGGCGGCGCGGGCCGCCAGCGCGCGCCGGTGGCTCTCGGCCGCGTAGGCGTCCATCGCCTGGCGATCGATATTGAAGCGGGTGGCGAGGTTCTCGGCGGTCTGGCCCATGGACAGGCCCACCACGGGGTCGGTCAGGCCCTTGAGCAGGCCGATCACGGGCGCCAGGTTGCGCAGCCGGAACCGGCGCAGCATCGCCAGCTTGGCGCCCGCGCCGCGGGCCCCGTACCAGCCGCCCAGCCAGCGCACCATGTCGTCCGAGAACAACACCGGCGCGCGCGACAGCGCGTCGGTGCCGCCGGCCAGCACCAGTTCCGAACGGCCGGACTGAATGTTGGCGATGGCGGAATCCAGCGCCTGCATGCCCGAGGCGCAGTTGCGCATCACGGTCCAGCCCGGCACCTTGTTGCCGCAGCCCAGGCGCAGCGCGATCACGCGGCCGATGTTCACTTCGTCGGGCGAGGGCGCGGCGCAGCCCACGATGACCTCGTCCAGGTCGGTGGGCGCGTAGGGCTGGCGCAGCAGCAGGCTGCGGCCGGCCTGCACGGCGAGATCGCCGGCCGAGAACGGGCCCGGCCCGCTGCGCGCCTTCAGGAAAGGCGTGCGCAGGCCATCGACGACGTAGACCGGTTTGAATGCCATCCGTTGCCTCCTTCAGGCGACCTTGCGTTCGGCCGCGGGTTCGATGTCCTGCCCCGCGCCGAAGTCGAAGGCGAAATCATCGACGCGCACCACGGTGTCGCGCAAGCGGTTGCGGCGCTGGACCACCGCGTATTCCTCGGCGGTGATGCCGCCTGCCGCATAGGCGGCGTCGGCGATGTCGCGCACGTTGGCCTTGGGGTTGCCGTCGAGCGCGCCGCGCTTTTCGAGTTCGCGGATCTTGGCTTCGATGGGCTCGGCCTCCAGCGTGGCCGCCAGCGCCAGTTCGATCGCGCCTACCGGTTCCTGCTCGGTGGCCGGCAGGTGGCAGCCCGCGGTCAGGCGGTCGCGCGCCGCGCCCGGCTGGATCAGCAGGCGCGCCACGTCCTGGCCCAGACGGTCCGACGGCAGGGCCTGGGGGCGGCCCCACGGGAACACCAGGCGGGCCAGCGCCCAGGCGGCCGCGCGGTTGGGGAAATTTTCCAGCACGCCGTCGAAGGCCTGCTGCAGCCTGTACAGCGCGTCCTGGACGGACCAGTGCGCCAGCGGCGCGTCGGCGGCCTGGCGGCCCTCGTCCTCGTAGCGCTTGAGCGCGGCGCTTGCCAGGTACATCTGCGACAGGATGTCGCCCAGGCGCGCCGACAGGCGCTCGCGCCGCTTGAGGCTGCCGCCCAGCACCAGCATGGCGCTGTCGGCCAGCAGCGCGAAGGCGGCGCTGTAGCGGCTGAGCTGCTGGTAGTAGCGCTTCATTTCGGGCGCGACGTCGGCGTCCACGCGCACGTAGCGCGCGCCCGTCAGCGCGGTGCCCGCGGCGCGCAGCGCGTTGCGCACGACGAAGGCCGCGTGGCCCCAGAAGGCGCGGTCGAAATCGATCAGGCCCTGGCGGCGGTCGGGCGACTGGGCCGCCTGCATTTCCGCCAGCACGTAGGGATGGCAGCGGATCGCGCCCTGGCCGAAGATGATCAGGCTGCGCGTGAGGATGTTGGCGCCTTCCACGGTGATGCCGATGGGGATCTGCTGGTAGGCGCGGCCCAGGAAGTTGGAGGGGCCCAGGCAGATGCCCTTGCCGCCGATCACGTCCATGCCGTCGTTGACGACCTGGCGGGCGCGTTCGGTGACGTGGTATTTGACGATGGCGGACACGACCGAGGGCTTTTCGCCGAGGTCCACCGCGCCGGCGGTCATGGCGCGCGCGGCGTCCATCATGTAGGTGTTGCCGCCGATGCGCGCCAGCGCTTCCTCCACGCCCTCGAACTTGCCCACCGGGGTGCGGAACTGGCTGCGCACGCGCGCATAGCCGCCGACGGCGCGCGCGGTCAGCTTGGACATGCCGGTGTTCGACGAGGGCAGCGAGATCGAGCGGCCCGCCGCCAGGCATTCCATCAGCATGCGCCAGCCCTGGCCGGCCATGGCCGGCCCGCCGATGATGAAGTCCAGCGGCATGAACACGTCCGTGCCGCGCGTGGGACCGTTCATGAACATGGCGTTCAGCGGGAAATGGCGGCGGCCGGTATCGACGCCGGGATGGTCGTGCGGCACCAGCGCGCAAGTGATGCCCAGGTCTTTCTTGCCGCCCAGCAGGCCGTCCGGGTCGTACAGGCGGAACGCCAGGCCCAGCAGCGTGCAGACCGGGGCCAGCGTGATGTAGCGCTTGTCCCAGGTGACCCTCATGCCTATCACTTCGCGGCCCTGCCATTCGCCCTTGCAGACGATGCCGCTGTCGGGGATGGCGGCGGCGTCGGAGCCCGCCCAGGGGCTGGTCAGCGCGAAGGCCGGCACTTCCTCGCCGCGCGCCAGGCGGGGCAGGTAGTGGTTCTTCTGTTCGTCGGTGCCGTAGTGCAGCAGCAGTTCGGCCGGGCCGAGCGAATTGGGCACCATGACCGACACGGCCAGCGCCGAGGAGCGCGTGGACAGCTTGGTCACGATCTCGGAATGGGCATAGGCCGAGAAGCCCAGGCCGCCGTATTCGCGGGGAATGATCATGCCCAGGAAACCCTGGGTCTTGAGGTAGTCCCAGACGGGCGCGGGCAGGTCGTAGCGCTGCTGCGTGACCTCCCAGTCGTCGACCATGCGGCAGGCCTCCTCGGCCTGGTGGTCCAGGAAGCGCTGCTCATCCTCGTTCAGCCGGGGGCGCGGGTACGCCAGCAGCCGGCTCCAGTCCGGGCGGCCGCGAAACAGCTCGCCTTCCCACCACACGGTGCCGGCCTCGAGGGCGTCGCGCTCGGTGTCCGACATCTGCGGCAGCACCTTGCTGTAGAGCCGGAAGACCGGCGCCGACAGCAGGGCGCGGCGGATCGGGCGCACGCCCAGCACGACGGCCGCAAGCAGCACGATGACGGCCAGGGCGAGGATGACTGCGTTCATGTTCTTGCCTCCATGTTCTTCGTTTGCGGCCGGCCGTCCCGCCCTAAGGCACTTGCGGCAGGGGCGAGCGCAGCCCGCCCAGCAGAAAGCTCATCAGGCGGGGCAGCAGCAGCTCGGGGTTGTTGGGTTGCTCGGCTTCGTCGATGGTCCAGCCGGTGACGGAGCGCAGCAGGCCGGTGCCGATGATGGCGTACGAGGTGGCGCCCAGCATGAACTGGAAGCGCCACATGATTTCCGCCCTGGGCACGTCCGGCAGCGCGGCGAACAGCGCGTTGCGGTAGCGCTCCAGCACGTCCGCGTACTCTTCGGCGAACAGCGCGCGGATGAAGTCGGACGGGTCGGTCATGGTGCGTTCCAGCAGCGGCAGGAAGGTGCTGCCGGCCTGCGCCGGATCGGCGGCCAGGCGCAGCAGCGTGCCGAAAAAGGCGTCCACGATCTGCGAGGGCTTGAGGGGCCGGCCTTCGGCCTGCGCCTCCAGTTCGTCCAAAAGCCGCAGGCGCTCGCGGTTCAGCACGGCCAGGCGGCGTTTTAGCACCGCCTGGACGAGTGACTCCTTGGAGCCGAAGTGGTAGTTCACCGAAGCAAGGTTCACGCCGGCCGCGCTGGTGATCTGGCGCATCGACGTCGCGTCGTGCCCCTGCTGCGCGAACAGGGCCTCGGCCGTATCCAGGATCGCGTCACGGGTAGTGGGCTGGCTGATTTCTTGCATAAGGTTGAATTCAAACGTTCGTTTAAAAACCATTATGCGCTAGCGATGGCGGAGATGCGAGCCTCGGCTATCCCGAATAGGGTTTACCACTAGCGGCGCAGCCGCGAGCCGCCGATACGCCGTTGGCAGCCCTACGGCTCCTACCGATGGACGAGGACTTCCGGGCAGGCCGGCGAGCGCTGTGCTCGGCCGTCGGAATGATGAACGGGCCGCCCGCCTCGGGCTGCCGGCCTAGATTAAATGCGGGCTGGAACATAGGCGCAAAAGACCGCAGTATCAGCGCGAGGAGATAGAGACGCACACCATCGATGAGACCGCCAAGCATGGCTAGCCCGTTCGCTGTACGGGCAGCGGTGCAGACTCAGGAGCAGAAATGAAGACCTTCAAAGTGGGACTGCTGGTTGACGGGCTGGAACAGCCCGGCTGGATGCACGAGATGGTCGAGTGGCTCCGGCACAGCCAGGATTTCGAAGTTGCCGCTTTGCTGGTGATGCACGCGCCTAGCGAGGAGCCGCGCCTGGGCGTCAAGGCGCTGTTCGGCACGCTGTCGCGCCTGGAGGGCAGGCTGCTGCCGGCCAAGCAGCGCGCCATGCTGGAGTGCCGCGACCTGCGCGGCAGCCTGCCGGCGGACTCGGCCGCGGTCGTGCCGCTGGCGCACCAGGCCGCGCCGGCGGCGCTGCAGGACGCGGTGGCCACGCTGGAGCTGGACCTGGTGATTACGCTGGGCACGTCGCCGGCCTCGCGCGAACAGCTGCAGGACTGGGCCCGGCTGGGCGTATGGCAGCTGAGTTATTCCGATATCGCGGTGCAGACCAGCCGCTACGCCGGCTTCTGGGAGGTCTACCAGCGCGAGGACCACACCACGGTAAAACTCTGGCGCGTCGGCGCGCGGCTCGAAGACGACGAGCTTCTGGACCAGCGCAGTTTCAACACCGAAGTGTTCTGGTTGAAGAATCAGGCGCGCGCATTCAGCCTCGGAAACTTCATGGTTTATGACGCGCTCCAGGCGCTCGCGCGACTGCGCCAGGGGGCGGCGCCGCCCGGCATGCAGATCATGAGCGGCCAGCGCCGCGCCGATCCGGCGGAGTGGAATTCCGCCGCTTATATCGCGCGCCAGGCCTGGTTGATGTCGGATTTGATTGTGCGGCGCGTCATGAAACGCAATATACGCTGGCGGATTGGAATGTTCCCGTCTTTCCGGCAGCAGGCCGTAGTATCCGAGGCCATGGTCCTGCAACCGCCCAAGGGCAGATTCTTCGCAGATCCATTTGTATATACCCAGGATAAAAAGCCATATATATTTTTCGAGGACTACGATTTTAATTCCCGCAAGGGTACGATCTCCGTCGCGACCTACTCCGACGGGGCTTTCCGCCTGCTGGGCACGGCCCTGAACCTGCCTTACCACCTTTCGTTTCCGTATATATTCGAGCACGAAGGCGTGACATACATGGTTCCGGAAACCTGCGGAAATCGCAGTATAGAATTATGGAAATGCACGGAATTTCCATTGAAGTGGGAGCTGGATGTTAATCTGATGACCAATATATCCGCCGTCGATACGATTATTTTTAAGCACGGAAAATATTGGTGGCTATTAACTAATATCGACCGCACGGATGGCCAGAGCCACTGCGACGAATTATTCGCCTTCTTCGCCGATTCGCCGCGCTCGACCGAGTGGACGCCGCATGCGTGCAACCCCATCGTGCGCAATCCGATGCGGGCCCGCAACGCCGGGATCGTGGTGTCGCCCGAGGGGGAAGTGATGCGCTGCGCCCAGTACCAGGGCTTCTGCCACTACGGCAAGGGCGTCTCGCTCAACCGGATAGAGGAGCTGTCGCCCTCCACCTACGTCGAAACGGACGGCGAAATCCACTACGCCAATTTCCTGAGGAAGCGTCATGCTTCAATGCACCATTGGCATCACCAGGGCGGCCATACGGTATTCGACTTCGCTTATATGGAGTAAATGATGCGCGTGACGCACAAATTAAAATGTTACCCATATTTCGAATAAGCAATGCGCCTACGGGCGGAATGTGTCAGCAGATACATCTGGACAGAAATCGGGCCTGGCGCCCGCGTTTTACGGCCGTGTCCGGCAGATGCCCGGACGCGGCTTTTTCACGGCCGGAGCCGCGCCCGGCCTAGCGGGGACGCATGCCCGCGCCACGGCTTTCATAGGGAAAGGCAAGTGTGGACGCCGAAAATCCTGGTGAAAACCCTAGCGCCGGAAAGCATCAAAGCCGCTGCTCAGCCATATTTACTATATTGATTAAGGCTCACGAATGATGTCTGTTTTTATCGGATTATATCGTGGGCAAACGTCTTGATTTTGCGGATTTCGAACCATAAGATGGGTCCATGCCATCCGTTATGGTGGCTACCAAAGTCTCCCAGCCCAAATGTCCCGGTTCAGCTTCATTAGATATTCCGGGATATTGCGGACCACCCCCGCAGGGTTGGAAAAAAAATAGTCTTCAGCACAGCGAAGATCCTTTCTAGGCCGTCGAAAAACCGGGAGGACACCATGGCCAAGATGGTCCTGATTGAAGCCCATCCGCTCCTGCGGCTGGGGTTGTGGCAGATTCTTAGCAAGTTGGACGATGTGTGGGAAATCGAGGGGATGGGCCTGGCGGATATTTCCAAGGCCGATGGCGTGCACGCTGGCGCCGATCTCCTGATCTATGGACTGCCGGTGGATACCGACGAAGCGTGGAGCGCGCTGCATGAAATCCAGCGGGTGCTGACGCCGAAGCGGATCCTGCTTCTGACGGACGTCATGCCATTGCCGATGCCGGTGCAGGGCCTGCCGGGAAGCAGCATCTACGGCTGCCTGATGAAAACGGCTTCGGTCGAAATCCTGGAGGCGGCCATCCGCCTGGTCATGGCCGGCGGCCAGTGCTTCCCCAGCGAGCAGGCCATCCAGGCGCCGGCGCAGCAGTCGGTGTGCGCCTTGCCGGCGCGCGACGCCGAGGACGCTCCCGCCAAGAGCGCCATGCCGGTCAGCGCGGGCGCGCAGTTGCTGCAGATCACCCCGCGCCAGTATGAAGTGCTGGTGCTGCTGGCCCGCGGCTATCCGATCAAGACGGTCAGCAGGATGCTCAATATCTCGGTGGCGACGGCCAAGACGCACGCTTGTACGCTGTACCAACGGTTGCATGTCAAAAACAAGGGCGAAGCCGTCTACGCGGCGCTGCAGCGCGGCGCCACGCTGGAATGGCACGAGCCCAGCAGTGGCAGGGATGTGGACGCAGGACAGATGTATGGGCGCAAGGTGGGATAGCGCTTGCCGGTCGCGCAGTCGGTCCGGCAGTCCGGGACGTCAGGCGTCCCGCTGCCGGATGCGCATAGCCATCGAGGCTACGCCGTTCATAGCAGTGCAGCGGTCGCAATGCAAGCGCATTCCACCGCCATTCATCCACCTGTACGAGATTCAGCGGACGTAGCCGCTGATAGCATGGGTTGTGTCCGCAAGCATGGCTCGAAAGGGCGAACCACCGCCGCCTCGCCAATGCGATCCGATGCTGTGGGCGAGCTTCCCGTGAAGTCGATGACGCCGTCACGCCGCGATAGCGGCAAGCGATGCGCCAGCGTCATGGGAACCGTGTATGGGCCGAGTGTCACAAGGTTCCCCCGGGGATGACAACCGTACTGATCGAAGACTACGCTCTGCTTCGTGTGGCGATCCAGCATGTGCTGGAGCGCGTACGCAACGCCGACGACATCCTGGCCATCTCGCCAGCGCATCTGCTCAACATGTCCAGCTCTATCAACCGCCCAGTGGAACTGCTGGTGGTGGGTTGCAGCGGCCTGGCGGAACAGGACGTGGGCCTGCTGTCGCAGTCCATGGCGTTCTTCATGCCGCGCCTGGTGCTGGTGCTGTACACCGTGCTGGACCAGGGCGTGATGACGGCATGCGCGCGCGCCGGCGTCGCGGGCTATCTGCCCAAGGCCTCCAACCCGGACGCGCTGGCCGCGGCGGTGAGCCTGGTGATGGCGGGCGGCCAATGCTATCCGCAGGCGGTGGCCCGGCCGCAGGGCGCCACCCAGGCCGCGCCGCAGGCGCTACGCGAGCTGACGCAAAGACAGGAAGAGATCCTGCAACTGCTGGTGCAGGGCAAGACCATGCGCGAGATCGGCGAACAGGTCGGCATCTCGGTGGCCACCGTCAAGAGCCATGCGCGCACCCTGTATTGGAAGCTCAACGCCCGCAACCAGGCCGAAGCCGCCTACATCGCCGTGCAGATGGGCCTGGTCCGCAACGGCGCCCCCCCGACCGCGATCCGCCAGGATGAAGACCCGTAGGATGGGTCAAGCGCGAGACCATAGACACAAGAACCCAAGCGCCAAACGCGCGCAACCCATCAGGCGGCGCCAGCCGCCGTTTTTCGTCGCATGCAGAGTTGGATTTCTTGCCGGCACCAGAATTGCCGGCTTGCGCCGGCCGATGGGTTACGCGCGTTGGAGATCCGGCGTTCTGGCCCGGGCAGGCGCGCGCTGCACCCATCCTACGCGCTGAACGCCGCATGAAGACCGGTTTTCCCCGCCTCAAATCCCGGCGTTGCGCTCGGTCGGTTTGCCTTTCGACTCGGCCACCGCAATGAACTCACGCTCCGCCTCGGCCAGCACCGCATCGATGTGCAGATGCGCCAACGCATACTGCCGCGCGGCCGCGCCCAGGGCTTCGCGCCGGGGCGTGTCGTCGGCCAGCGTACGCACGGCTTCGGCCATGGCCGCGCCGTCTTCGGGCGGGGTCACCAGGCCGCAGCGCGCCACGACGGCGGCCAGTTCGGTGCCGGGCGCGGCGCCGCAGACCACGGGCCGGCCGCTGGCCAGCATGCCGGTCAGCTTGGACGGCATGACCAGGTCGGCCGCGCCGGCGCGTTGCGGCAGCAGGTGGACGTCGGCGGTGTTCAGCAGTTCGCCCAGCCGCTCGGCCGGCTGCAGGTCCAGGAAGCGCACCCGCTCCAGTCCCTGGCAGGCGGCCTGCAGCGGCGCGCGTTCCGGGCCCTGGCCGCAGAACACGAACCATAGGCGGGTCTCGCCGTCCAGGCGGCGCGCCACGTCGGCCAGGGTCTGCAGGCCCTGCTTGCCGCCCATGTTGCCCGAGTACAGCGCGACCACGGCGTCGGCCGGAATGCCCAGTTCGGCGCGGTAGTCGCCGCCGCTGCGCGGCGCGATGGCGTTCACGTCTATCCAGTTGGGCAGCAGCAGGGCGCGGCCGGGGTCGACGCCTTTGGCCAGCGCCAGGTCCAGCATGCGGCCAGAGATGGTGGAGACGCGGTCGAAGCGGCGCATCAGCCAGCGTTCGGCGCGGCGCACGGCGGCGCGCAGGCCGGCGCCCTTGAGCAGGCCCAGCTCGAAGGCCGCGTCCACTTCGTAGTCCTGGATGTGCAGCCACGCGCGCGCGCCGCACAGCCTTGCGGCCAGCCACGCGGCGGGCGCGCAGAACAGCGCCGGCTCGACCACCAGGATCAGGTCGGGGCGGCCGGCGGCGGCGCGCAGCAGCGACGGCAGGCTGGACAGGGCGAAGCTGGACAGGTGGATCAGGCGCTTGAGCCCGCCCGGCCTGGCCGGCACCCAGAGCGGCGCGCGGCGCACGGTGACGCCGCGCCGCGTTTCCTTGCGATAGCGGCCCGCGCGGTAGCCTTCCTGCACCTGCCACTGGGGGTAGTAGGGCGGGGCGGTCACGACGTTGACCTGATGGCCGCGCGCGGCCATCCATTCGGCCATTTCGGCGCTGTACTTGCCGATGCCGGTCAGCTCGGGCGCGTAGTTGATGCCGTAGACGAGGATTTTCATGCCGGGCCAGCCTGGCGCGGCCGCACCGGCCGGCAGGGATTGCCGTGGCAGATCATGCCGGCCGGCAGGTTGCGGAATACGGAACTGCGGGCGCCGACCACGGTTTCGCGCCCCACCGTCACGCCGGGACCGATGAATACGTCGGTGGCGACCCAGGCGCCTTCCTCGATGCGCACCGCGCGCTCGCGCAGCGGAAACGCGGGCTGCGCGGCGTCATGGTCGGCCGCGCACAGGTAGCTGCGCTGCGACACCACGGCATGGGCGCCGATGTGGATGGGCCCGAGGCTGTAGATCACCGCCTCGTCGCCGATCCAGGCGTAGTCGCCGATCTCCACCTTCCAGGGGTAGGTGACCGTGGCGCTGGGCCGGATCAGGACCTTGCGGCCGATGCGCGCGCCGAAGCAGCGCAGCAGCCAGCGGCGAAATCCGTACGCCACCTGCGGCGACCAGCGAAACAGCGTGCCCTGCACCATCCACCACAGCTGCACCGTCAGGGCGGAGCGGCCGCGCTGGCCGGGCGCCAGCGTGAACTGGTCCAGACGCTGCAGGGCGCTCATTTCGCCGCTCCCGCCACGGCGTCGTCGCGCGCCGCGGCCGCGCTGGCCTGGCGCGCCTTCTGGATTTCCTCGGTCTTGATGCGGATCTGCCAGTAGTACATGGCGCGCGCCACCGCGTAGTCGTAGCCGGCCTTGCCGTCCAGGAAGCCGAGCCGGAACACGTAGGAGTGCAGAAAGGCGATCGGCGCCTTGAACGGCATGGCCTGGAAGATGCGCTTGAGCAGGGCGCGCGCGCCCACGTTGGCTTCGCGCGGGTCGTTCATCAGGCCCTTGGTGCGCAGGTTGGCTTCCCAGTCGGAATAGCGGTTGTGCTTGTCGAAATAGTGGAAGAGCGAATCGTGGTCGTTGTGCACCATGCGCTCGCGCAGCGCGAAGGTCTCGCCCTCGACCTGCGGCTGGTAATGCCCCTCGACCTCCCACATGTGGGCCACGTCCAGGTCGTCGTAGTCCAGGAAGCGGGAACGGTCGCGCGCCAGCAGCGCCAGCTTGTAGACGCGGTGGCCGTGCTCCAGCTTCTTGCCGCAGAACACGTAGTCGAAGGGCACGAAGGCGCCGCCGGCGCCGGCGGCGAAGCGCGGCAGCGCCTCGCGGATCTCGGCGGCCAGGCCCGGGGTCATTTCCTCGTCGGCGTCCACGTACAGCACCACGGGATGCGAGAACGGCAGCTGCTCCAGGCACCACTGTTTCTTCTTCGGATACTTGCCGTTCCACTGGAAGTTGGAGACCTTGGCCCCCAGCGCGGTCGCCATGGAGCAGGTGGCGTCCGTGCTGTTGGAGTCCACCACGAAGACTTCATCGAATTCGACCAGCGCCTTCAGGCACTTGGCGATGTTGCGTTCCTCGTTCTTCGTCATGACGACGACCGAAACCGGTATCTTCTGCATGATGCTTCCTGTTCAGGGCGTGCCGCGCTGCATGAGCGGCTGAAATAGCGAGATGACGTTGCGGCAGTGCCGCTCCAGGGAAAACGCGTCGGCGCGTTCGGGGCCCTGGGCGGCCAGCCGCTGCCGCATCTCGCTGTCGTAGGCCAGGCGGCGCACCGCGTCGGCCAGCGCCGCGGCGTCGCCCACCGGCACCAGCAGGCCGTAGCGGCCCGCGTCCAGAATTTCGGCAGGGCCGTGGGGACAGTCCGTGGAAATCACCGGCACGCCCAGGCACAGCGCCTCGACCAGCACGTTGCCGAAGCTCTCGCGCACCGAGGTCAGGGCGAAGGCGCCGGCGCCGGCGATCACCGGAAACGGGTTGTCGATGTGGCCGGCCAGCCTGACCGGGGTGCGCGAGCCGTGCTCGTCGATGCGTTTCTGCAGGGCGTCGTGTTCGGAGCCTTCGCCCAGGATGGTGAAGGCGATGCCGGGATCGTCCAGCAGCGCGGCCGCGTCGATCAGGGTGGCGTAGTCCTTGACCGCTTCGAGGCGGCCGACCGCCACCACGTGGTAGGGCGCCTGCGCCGGGGCCTGCTGCGGCGGCTGGGGCGCGGCGGCCGCGCCCTGGCGGCGGACGTTGTCCAGCGGCACGCCGTTGTAGATGGTGTGGACCTTGCCGCGCAGCGGCGGGAACATGCTGACCAGGTCCTCCTTGACGCCGCGCGATACGCCGACCACGGCGTCGTGGCGCCGGTAGGTCTGGCTCACCAGCCAGCACTTCAGGCGCCGCATGCGCGAGGCGCCGTAATGGATGGCGGGGCTGCTGTGCTCGAAGGCGACGGTGCTGAAGCGGCCGCGCAGCAGTTTCTTGGCCAGCACCACCAGCATGTTGCACAGCAGGCCGTGCGAGCAGACGATGGCCGGCTTGTCGCGCCGGATCTGGCGCAGCAGGCGCAGGAACGCCACGGGCAGCATCAGGCGCAGCGCGGCGGGCGATTCGTACACGGGCAGCGCCCGCGTGACCTTGGGGTTGGAGACGGGATACTCCCGGTTGCGCGAGCGCAGCAGGAACAGGGCGGAATCCACCCCCTGTTCCGGCAGCGCGTCCACGATGAAGGCGACGCATCTTCCGACGCCGCCGTGCAGGTCCGGCGCGACAAACAAAACATCAGGCATGTGGGATCACTCGTGTTGGCGCCCGGCGCGCGGCGGCCGGACGGGGGCTGGGGGCGGGCGGCGTAGTCGAGGGAACGGGCATGATCTGCGCATTGCGCATCAGCGACAGGCAATAGCACAGCAGGAATCCGGTGAAGGCGGTCTTGGGCGCGTAGGCCAGGCCGCCCGAGAGCGAATCGATGAAGATGTAGATGGGCGCGGTGGCCAGCAGATAGCGCCGGTGCAGCTCCAGGCCGGGATGGGCGTAGCGCCTGAGCAGCGTCAGCAGCAGGATGAGCAGCGGCGGCAGCATGATCATGATGGTGCCGACCACGCCGAACTTCATCAGGTAGAAGGCCCAGGAGTTGTGGGCGAAGGTGCTCAGCTCGAAGCCGTTCTCGCCCATCACCCAGCTGCGAAAGCCGGCGCCCTTGCCGAACACCGGGCTTTCGGCGAAGGAATCCATCTGCCCCTGCATCTCCTGGATGCGCGCGCCGTAGCTGGAGTCCTCGTCCAGGCGCTCGACGCTGAAGATGCGGTTGGTCAGCACGTCCAGGTAGCCGATGCTCGCGAACACCAGCACGCCGGCGATCGCGGCCGGCGCGAACACCAGCACGGCGCGCCGCCGGATCTCTGGGCCGGCGCCCAGCAGCACGGCGATCAGCACCGAGGCGGCCAGCTGCAGGTACTGGCTGCGGTTGAGCGAAAACACCAGCGCCAGCAGCATGTAGACGGTCAGTGCATAGGCCTTGGGGCCGGATACGTTCAGCGTGCGCCGGAAGTACAGCAGCGACACCACGCCGAAGGGAATGGCCCACACGCCCAGGCGCACGTTGCGCAGCGGATTGGACACGCTGAAGCCCTGCAGCTGCTCCAGC
This sequence comes from Achromobacter sp. SX5, assembly GCF_056711425.1. NCBI lineage: Bacteria > Pseudomonadati > Pseudomonadota > Betaproteobacteria > Burkholderiales > Alcaligenaceae > Achromobacter > Achromobacter sp. SX5. Next base: position 1,803,299 of record NZ_CM160041.1, read on the forward strand.
AGCATCAGCGTGGCCACGGCCAGGCAGGCCGCCACGATGTACTTCTGCAGCACGGCGTAGGCATGCGGGCTGTCGATGTCCTTGTAGCAAAGGAACGGCGTGCACAGGAAATAGAACACGATGCGCAGGTCGCGCGCCACGTCGCCGGTCTCGATGCCGGGGTGGTCCACCGATACCAGCAGCAGGTAGACCACCGACAGCGCCTGCAGCCCCAGCAGCAGGCCCAGCAGGCCGCGCGGCAGGGCGTAGGCGCGCGGGTCCGCCAGCCGCAGCGCCTTGACCCCCAGCATGGCGACGAACAGGAAATCGAAGGGCGACAGCTTGAAGCTGCCCACCCCCAGGATGAAGCGGTCGTCGTTGAGCGCCAGCGCGGTGAAGGCGAACAGGCCGAGCAGGTGCAGAGTGGAAAGGCGGCGGTGCGGATTCATTGCGGCTTTTCTCCGTCAGGCTGGGCCCGGCGATGCTAGTGGGCGGCCCAGTCGTCGCGGCCGAAGATCTTGGTGGTCAGCTTTTCGAACAGGTAGGACAGATCGCCCTGGCGCGCGTGCGCGGCCACCTTGGAGGCCCTGCACGACAGTTCGAACAGGCGGCCCAGGCCCGGCTCGGTGCGCCGGATGCGGGTCACGATCTGCTCGCGCTCCTCCAGCAGCACGTCCTGCATCAGCGCGGTCTTGGTCTCGTCGTGGACCGTGTACACGCCCATGGCGTCGGGCACGATCAGGTTCTTGCCCTCGCGCAGCAGGCGGCTCCACAGCTCCAGGTCCATGCAGTAACGCATGCTTTCCTGCAGCAGGCCGTACTTGCGCAGCAGGTCGCGGCGGAAGATGGCGGACTGGTTCGGGATGGAGGCCTTGACCACCGTCAGCGTGCCCCGGTTGACCGGGGTGTAGTGGATCTTGCGGAAGATCCGGTTGTTGGCGTCGGCCACGAACAGGTTGCCGCTGACGATGGGCGCGCGGCCCTTGGACGCGGCCGCGCCCAGCTTGCGCAGCGCGCCCGGGAAATACAGGTCGTCGGAGTTCTGCCAGCCCACGTAGTCGCCGGTGGCGCGCTCGAAGCCCTTGTTGATGGCGTGGGACTGGCCGCGGTCGGGCGTGCTTTCCCAATAGCTCAGGTAGCGCTCGTACTTGCGGATGATGTCCACGCTGCCGTCGGTCGAGCCGCCGTCGATGATGATGTACTCCAGCCGCGGATAGCCCTGGTTCAGCACCGACAGAATGGTGCGTTCCAGGAAGCGGGCCTGGTTGAACGAGGGCGTCACGATGGTCACCTTGGGCATCAGGCCGCCGGCGATCGGGGCTGGCGGGCGGAGCTCGCGGACAAAGTCGATGAGCTGGCGTGAATACTCGTTATGGCGCTTGCGCATGGAATACCTCAGCTTGTTGGTTATCGGGTGGCCGCAGGCACGACACCAGGGAAATCGGGACGGGATTGGCGGATGGCGAAGGCCACGCCCGCCAGCGTGATCGCCGCGTAGGCCATGCGGCCCCAGGCGGCGGCGTGTTCGCCCGCAATCTGCACCAGCCCCGCCATGACGCACAGCATCGCCAGGCCGCCCAGTCCGTTCAGGATGGCGACCGCCCGCGAATTGCCGAGTCCGAGCAGGGAGAAATGCGCCGCGGCGTTCAGGGACAGCAGCCCCGACGCGATGATGAGCAGCTGGAAGGTTCCAAGGTGGTCCTGGGCCACGCTGGCGCTGAGCAACATGTTCAGAAGCGGGCGGCTGACGGCCAGCACGGCGATCGTGGCCCCGGCCGACAGCGCCAGGTTCCACAGCATCATGCGGCGGATCTCGCGTTCGGCGGCGCCGGGATAGGGAGGGGAGGCCGACAGCCGGCTCACGCGCGGCATGGCCTTCTGGAAAATGGCGACCGAGGCGGTGTGGATGATCTGCCCGACCTGCACGCCCACGGTATAGATGGCCAGCGCGGCGGGCCCCATCAGGCTGCCCACCAGCACGCGATCCACCGAGCCGAAGGCCAGCGCGCTCAGGCTGTTGAGCCAGGACCAGCGCGAAAAGCGGAAGGCGTCCATCATCGCGCCGCGGTCGCGCACGGGGCGCACCACCAGGCGGCCGTAGGCGCGCGAGAACACGCCCATCTTGACGCTGCCGGCCAGCAGCAGCCCGAGCGCCTGGGCCAGTCCGGTCCAGGTGGGCGAGGCCGTCATCCAGGCCGTGGCGCAGGCCAGCGCCATCGTGCCGCTGCGGCTGAACACCTCGCACAGCGCCGTGGCGCGGAAATCCTCGCGCCCCTTCAGGCAGCCCGAGAACAATTGGTCGTACTGCTGGGTCAGGTAGATGGCCAGCGCCGGCAGCGCCAGCATCGTCACCGCCACGCCGCCGAAAGTGGCGTCGGGCCAGCCCAGGCCCACCGCGCCCCACAGCATGAGGGCGGCCAGCGTCACCACGCCCAGCGCGCAGCCGATCAGCGACATGCTGACGCCGGCGGCGCGATAGGCGCCGCCCGGCTCGTGCAGGCGCTCGGACACCAGCTTGGTGGCCGTCACCGCCGCGCCCAGGTTGGCGGCGTTGCCGAAGCCGGCCAGGGCGATGATCATGGAATACTGGCCGAAGCCCACCGTGCCCAGCTGGCGGAACAGGATGGGCAGGGCCACCAGCGCCGCCACCGGGCCGATGCCGTACTCCACCAGCCCCCAGAAGGAGGCGTTGCCGGCGATGTGTTTCCTGAGCAATCCGAGCATGGCGAGGGCCTGTCGATACGGCCGTCAGGCCACGGGCAGCGCTTGCTGCGTGCGCTCGCGCAGGAAATGCCCGTAGGCCAGCGTGATGCCGTGGGTCAGCGAGATCTCCGGCTTCCAGCCCAGCGCCTGCATCCGCGACGAATCCATCAGCTTGCGCGGCGTGCCGTCGGGCTTGCTGGTGTCGTAGACGATCTCGCCGGTGTAGCCGACCACGCGCGCCACCAGCCTGGCCAGGTCGGCGATGGAGATGTCCTGCCCCGCGCCGATGTTGTAGATGCCCTCGGCGTCGGGATGCTCCATCAGCATCACGCAGGCCTGGGCCAGGTCGTCGACGTACAGGAACTCGCGCAGCGGCGCGCCCGTGCCCCAGATGGTCACGGCGTCCTGGCCGGCTTCGCGCCCTTCATGGAACTTGCGGATCAGCGCGGGCAGCACGTGGCTGTTCTGCAGGTCGTAGTTGTCGTGCGGGCCGTACAGATTGGTCGGCATCGCGCAGATGAAGCGCGCGCCGTATTCGCGCTGGTACGCCTCGCACAGCTTCAGGCCCGCGATCTTGGCGATGGCGTACGGTTCGTTGGTGGATTCCAGCGGCCCGGTGAGCAGGGCGTCCTCGTGGATGGGCTGCGGCGCCTCGCGCGGGTAGATGCATGACGAACCCAGGAACAACAGCTTGCGCACCCCCGCCGCGTGGGCGGCGCGGATGACGTTGCACTGGATCATGAGGTTCTTGTACAGAAACTCCACCGGGTGCGTCTGATTGGCCAGGATGCCGCCCACCTTGGCGGCGGCCAGGTACACGACGTCGACCGGCGTGGTCGAGAAAAAGCGGTGCACCTGGTTCTGGTTTTCCAGGTCCAGTTCGGCGCGGCTGCGGGTGATCACGTTGCCGTAGCCGCGGCGCTGCAGCTCGCGGGTGATCGCGGCGCCCACCATGCCGCGATGCCCGGCGACGAAGACGCGTTGCTCCTGGTTCGTCATGTCCGACTACTCCTTGTAGGCGTAGATTTCGTAGCCGTTCTGCTCGACCAGCGCATCGCGCCGCGCGTCGCGCAGGTCGCTCTCGATCATTTCCTTGACCAGTTCGGCGAAGGAAGTGCGAGGCGACCAGCCCAGCTTCTCGCGCGCCTTGGTGGGATCGCCCAGCAGGGTTTCCACTTCGGTGGGGCGGAAGTAGCGCGGGTCCACGCGCACGATGACCTGGCCGGGCTTGACGTCGTGCACCGGCGAGAACAGCACGGTGGCGGTCTCTTCCAGGCCTTCGCCTTCCCAGGCCAGCAGGATGCCCAGCTCGCGCGCGGCGGTATTGATGAACTCGCGCACGCTGTACTGCATGCCGGTGGCGATCACGTAGTCCTCGGGCGTGTCCTGCTGCAGCATCAGCCACTGCATTTCGACGTAGTCGCGCGCATGGCCCCAGTCGCGCAGCGCCGACAGGTTGCCCAGGTACAGGCACTCCTGCAGGCCCAGCACGATGCGGGCCAGGCCGCGGGTGATCTTGCGGGTCACGAAGGTCTCGCCGCGCTTGGGCGATTCGTGGTTGAACAGGATGCCGTTGCAGGCGTACATGCCATAGGCTTCGCGGTAGTTCACGCTGATCCAGTAGGCGTACAGCTTGGCCGCCGCGTACGGGCTGCGCGGATAGAACGGCGTGGTTTCCTTCTGCGGAATCTCCTGCACCAGGCCGTACAGCTCGGAGGTCGAGGCCTGGTAGAAGCGGGTCTTGTTCTCCAGCTTCAGGATGCGGATGGCTTCCAGCAGGCGCAGGGTGCCCAGGCCGTCGGCGTTGGCGGTGTATTCCGGTTCTTCGAACGAGACCCCGACGTGGCTTTGCGCGGCCAGGTTGTAGATCTCGTCCGGCTGCACCGACTGGACGATACGGATCAGGCTGCAGGAATCGGTCATGTCGCCGTGGTGCAGCACGAAGTTGCGCGGCTGGTCATGAGGGTCCTGGTACAGGTGATCGATGCGGGCCGTATTGAACAGGGAAGCGCGCCGCTTGATGCCGTGGACCTCATAGCCCTTGGCAAGCAGGAACTCCGCCAGGTAGGACCCGTCTTGGCCGGTGACGCCGGTAATCAATGCCCGTTTTGGCATGGTTGTATCCTTAAGACTTAGTAACTGCACGAAAGGAGCCGAAGGCTGCGGTACCGATGTGCAATGAGATTACTGTTGCACCCGCCGCGGAGATATCGGCCAAAAGGTCTAAGAGCTCAGCCTCTCGGTAGGGAAAAAGGGATTGGATCGATTCATCCACCATTCCGAGGATGGTGACGGTCAGCATGGCCACCAGCGCCGGGCGCCGGTTGACCGAGGCATAGACCAGTCCCGCCAGCAGGGAATAGGCGGCCAGGTGCAGGCGCTTGTCGCCGAAGGCGTCGGACATTTCCGCCGCCAGCCCTGGCAGGTTGCCCACCGTGATCAGGACGAGAAAGAACAACCCCGCCACCGGCAGGCAGATCCGCGCCGCCCCAGGCCGCCAGAATGGAATCCTCTCCTCCTCCCTCTCAAACTCGGCCATACATATCCTGGAATCGAACGATGTCGTCCTCCCCGAGGTACGCGCCCGACTGCACCTCTATGATTTCCAGCGGAATCTTCCCGGGGTTCTCCAGGCTGTGGATCTCGCCCAGCGGGATGTAGGTCGACTGGTTTTCGGTCAGCAGGTACTGCTTGTCGCCGTTGTAGATGCGCGCCGTGCCCGACACCACGATCCAGTGCTCGGCCCGGTGGTGATGCATCTGCGAGGACAGGCGCGCCCCGGGTTTGACCGTGATGCGTTTGACCTGGTAGCGCGGGCCCTGGCCGACCGAGTCGTAAGAGCCCCAGGGGCGCTGCACTTCGCGGTGGTGGTTGAGCTCGGAGCGGTGTTGCGTCTTGAACACTTCCACCAGGCGCTTGACGTCCTGCGAGCGGGACTTGTGCGCCACCAGCACGGCGTCGGCCGTTTCGATGACGACGATATCGTCCAGCCCCACCGAGGCGACCAGCCGGCTGGTCGAGTGGATCAGGCAGTTGCGCGAATCCTCCACCATCACGTCGCCGGTGGTGGAGTTGCCTTCCACCGTCTTCTGCGCGATGCCCCAGACCGCGTCCCAGGCGCCCACGTCGCTCCACGAGGCCGCCAGCGGAATCACCACGGCGCTGTCGGTGCGCTCCATGATGGCGTAGTCCATCGAATCGCTGGGGCAGGCCTCGAAGGACGGACCGTCCAGGTGGAACAGGGCGTTCTCGCCGTGGCCGATGGCCACCGCCGCCTGCACCTGTTCCAGCATCTTGGGCGCCAGCCGGGCCATTTCCGACAGGAATACCGAGGCCTGGAAGGCGAACATGCCGCTGTTCCAGTAATAGCCGCCGTCGTCGATGAAGCGCTGCGCCACTTCGGGCGAGGGCTTCTCGACGAAGCGGCGCACGCGCCGCGCCGGCCCCATTTCGCCCGGCTCGTCGGCCTGGATGTAGCCGTAGCCGCTCAGCGGCGCGGTGGGCGTGATGCCGAAGGTCACCAGCGCGCCCTGCAGGGCCGCCTGGTAGGCCTCGGCGAAGGCGGCGCGCAGCACTTCGCCGTCCTCCAGCACGTGGTCCGAGGGCATGATGAGCATGACCGGGTCCTCGCCGTCGCGCATGGCGCGCAGCGTGGCGGCGGCGATGGCCGGTGCGGTGTTGCGCGCGAACGGTTCCAGGATCACCTCGGCGTCCTTGATGCCCAGTTCCAGCGCCTGTTCCGCCGCGATGTAGCGGTGCGCGTCGTTGCAGACCAGCGTGGGCCTGGCTTCGGCGCCCGCCGACGCCAGGCGCAGCAAGGTGTTCTGCAACAGGCTGCGGTCATCGGTCAGGCGGATGAACTGCTTCGGCAGCAGCTCGCGCGACAGCGGCCACAGCCGCGAGCCGGAGCCGCCGCAGAGGATGACTGCCCGGTACGGGGGAGGGGGATTCGTCATGGCGCTCACTCCTTGAAGTAGGCCTGGGTGTACGGATGCACGCCGGGATCGGCGGCGATGGCCGCCGCGGGCTGCCAGCGGTAGCTGCGGTGCTGGGCCTGCGGCAGGCTGGAGATGTCCAACGGAATTTCCGCTTCATAGGCGAGGACGACGTAATGCGTGGAGCGTCCGGCCTCGCCTGCGAAATTGGTGCCATAGAAATGCTCGTACACGCCGCGCGGCCGCCAGGCCTGGTCGGGTACGGGCAAGCCGAGTTCTTCGCGCGCGATGCGGCACAGCGCCTGGCGCAGCGTTTCGTTCTTGCGGATGCGTCCGCCCGGCACGAACCAGGCGCCCTGGGCGGGCGGATTGGCGCGCAGCCCGGTCAGGTAGCGGCCGCGCGCATCGCGCAGCAACAGGTCGATCGACACCAGCGGCAGCATCTCGACCGCCTCGCGGAAGTCGGCGCCGGCCAGCACGCCGTCTGCGCGCGCGGCCGTTCCCCGCCGCTCGGGCCATCCCAACGGTTCAGTAGACATTGCGGCCCGTCCATCCCGATACCGCCGTGCGGGCGATGATCAGCAGATCCATCCTGAACGTCCAGTTCTGGATGTAATAGATATCGTGCTCGACCCGGTCGCTCATCTTGCGCAGGGTGTCGGTCTGGCCGCGCAGGCCATTGACCTGGGCCCAGCCCGTGATGCCCGGCTTGACGCGGTGGCGCATCATGTAGCGCTGCACCAGGTCCTTGTAGAGTTCGTTGTGCTCCAGCGCGTGGGGGCGCGGACCGACCACCGACATGTCGCCCATCAGCACGTTGAGGAACTGCGGCAGCTCGTCCAGGCTGGTGCGCCGCAGAAAGCCGCCGATGCGCGTGACGCGCCTGTCGTTGCGCGTGGCCTGCGTGACCACGCCCTGTTCCTGGTGCACGGTCATGGTGCGGAACTTGTAGACGTGGAACACCTTGCCGTCCACACCCAGGCGCGGCTGCGTGAAGAACACCGGCCCGCGCGAGGTCGCCTTCACCAGCAGGGCCACGGTCAGCATGACGGGCGACAGGCCGATCAGCGCGCACAGCGCGAAACTGCGGTCGAACACTTCCTTGGCCAGTCCGCGCACGCCGGCGGCCGGCAGGCTGTTGAGCTGGATGGCCGGCAGGCCCAGGAATTCGCCGATCTGGTGGCCGAGCAGCTGGATGGACATCACGTCGGGAATCCAGCGGATGTCGACCAGGTCGTTGCGCAGGTGGTAGAGCACTTCGCGCAGTTCCTGGCCGGCCTCCATCGGAAGCACGATCCAGATCTCGCGCACGTTGTTCTCTTTGACGAAGTCGTGCAGGCCGCCCAGCTCGTGCAGGCGGCGGACCTGCGGCGGCAGGTTCTCGTGCGGCTCGGCGTAGATGCCGGCCACTTCGTAGCCGGTGTTGCGGTATTGCTCGACGCGGCGCCACAGGTCGTGGCCCAGCGCGCCGAAACCCACCAGCAGCACGCGCTTGCGGTCCATGCCGCGGTCGCGCGCCGCGCCCAGCACCGAGTAGACCGCGATGCGCACGCCGATCAGCGCCAGCGCCGTCATGATGAACCAGGTCGCCGCCCATATGCGGGATATCGCGGCGGTCTGGTGCATGAGAAAACTGATGCAGATGCCCAGCGCGAACACCAGGGCCCAGGCCGCCACGCTGCGTCCGACCAGGTCGGTCAGGCGACGGCCGCGCCAGGACACGTACAGCCGGAACGCCGGGAAGATCGCGACCACGCCCAGGCCGCACAGGTAAATCAGGAACAGATGGATTTGCGGAGGGTCCGCCAGCGCGTCATCCGAGAATTTCAATCCGGTGGCGGTCAGGCCGCAGGCAATCACGATCGCGGCATCCAGCAAGCGATAGAGATAGCTTGCCCCGCTGAATCTGGTCGACGTGTCCGTTTGGGACGGTTCCATCGCGCACTCCTGTTCGTTGGAAGCCGGCCTGCCGCGCGCGGGAAAAAAAGCCGTGCACCGCCGCAAAGCCTGTGGCTACCGACAAAATCTTATTGAGTGCCCGGGCCACCCGAAACCTCCAAACGATGTAGGAGAAGGCTTAGGACATCCGTCGAATGTGCGGGGCCAGGAAAAGAGAGTGGAATGTCGCAACCCGTTACGCATCGGGCTCCTTTCCAAGCAACGAAGTCATTCACAAGTGGATTTGCCATGACTACATTTTTCGGAACGTTGAGCCGAGCCATAGCCGCTATCGCGCTCGTGTCCTCGCTGGGCGCTTGCGCCTTGTCCCCCGGTATGACGTTTGACGCCAACCAGCTCGCCGACCCGCTGGACCCCAACTCCAAAGCTGAGATAAGACAGATCACCCCCAGCCTGGTGCTCGAAGAGCAGCGCGCGCGTGAAGCCCTGATCGCCAGCGATGGCGTCGAAAAGCTGTACGGAAAGTCCGGGCCCTACCTCATCGGACCGGGCGACATTCTTTCCATCGTGGTGTGGGATCACCCCGAACTCGTCCTTCCGACGCAAACCTACGCCATTGGGACTGGGGTGACCGAACTAGCCATCGGGGATACCGCCTCGGGCATTCCGGGCTATACGGTCTCATCCACTGGATATATCCAATTTCCCTATGCCGGACTGCTGAAAGTGGCGGGGTTGACGGAACTCCAGGCGCGCAATCTCATAGTGAATAGTTCAAGCAAGTACATCCAGGACCCGCAGATCACAGTACGCGTGCTGGGCTATCGCAGCAAGCGTATTTACGTGGACGGCGAGGTGAAGACGCCTGGCGCGATTGCGATCAACGACATTCCGATGACCCTGTTGGAAGCGATCAACCGGGCCGGCGGGATTTTGCCGACGGGCGATCGCAGCTCGGTGTACGTGATCCGCGACGGACGCCGCACCCGCGTGAACGTGCCGGCCCTGATCGAGCGCGGCCAGGACTTGAACCAGGTGCTGTTGAAGCCGGGCGACACCGTGAGGGTGACGCCGCGCGACGACAGCAAGGTATTCGTGATGGGCGAGGTCACCCTGCCCACCGCGGCAGTAATGCGCGACGGCCGCATGTCGTTGACCGAGGCGCTGGGTTTGGCGGGAGGGCCGAATCAGACGACCTCGAATCCGTCGCAGATCTTTGTCGTGCGCAGCACGGAGCAGGCGAAGCCGCTGGTGTTCCATCTGAACGCCGGTTCACCGCAAGCCTTGGCAGTAGGGGAGAAGTTTGAGTTGCAACCCAAAGACGTTGTGTTCGTGGATTCGGCCGGCCTGGTGAGGTGGAACCGCTTCATCAGCAACCTGTTCCCGAGCGCGCAGACGGTACAGACCGTGAAAGCCATTGACTAGTTTTTAACCCACGCCTTTGGGGGCGCCGCTACCCGCAGCGGCGCCTTCTCTTGGAGAGCTGCATGTCGTTGCCTATCGAATCGTTCGAGCCGTCCGTGCCGGCTCGCCAACAGGAAACCCCGTTGACGTCCCACGTCGACGCCATCTTCTCCAACCGGTGGATGATCCTCGCCATCATGCTGCTCGCCTTTCTGGGAGCGGTCGCCTATGTGATGGTCACGCCCAAGGTCTACTCCGCCGACATCATCGTGCAAGTGGAGGAAGAATTGCCGCAGGGCCAGAGCCGCAGCCTGCTGGGCGACGTCTCGACCATGTTCGACACCAAGGCCGAAACCTCGGGCGAAATGGAAGTGCTGCGCTCGCGCATGGTGGTCGGCCCGGCCGTGGACAAGTTCCTGCTGTACATCCACGCCAAGCCGCGCTACTTCCCGGTGGTGGGCGAATGGCTGGCGCAGCGCTACGAAAGCCTGCCCTATCCGTCCAGCCTGCCGCGCGGCGGCTACGCCTGGGGCGGAGAGACCATCGCCGTCTCGCAGCTGGACGTGCCCAACGAATGGCTGGGCAAGCCGTTTCGCATCACCACGCTGGGCGACGGACGCTACACGCTCAACGACAAGCTGACCGGCGCCACGTTCAACGGCACCGTCGGCAAGCCCGAGCACTTCCTGCTGCCGGGCGGCGGCGCGCTGGACGTGCACGTCGACGCGCTCAGCGGCCGTCCGGGAACCGAGTTCGTGGTGTCGCGCAGCTCGCGCCTGGCGGCCATCGAGGACGTGCAGGGGCGCCTGGGCATTTTCGAACGCGGCCGCACCTCCGGCGTGATCGGCGTCACGCTGGAAGGCAACGATCCGGTGATGACGACCGCCGTGCTCAACCAGATCGGCCAGGAGTACGTGCAGCAGAACCTCAACCGCAAGTCGGCGCAGGCCGAGAAGTCGCTGGTCTTCCTGGAAAAGCAGCTGCCCATCCTCAAGAGCGAGCTGGACGCGGCCGAGACCAAGTACAACTCGCTGCGCAACAAGCGCGGCACCATCGACCTGAGCGAAGAGGCCAAGCTGATCCTGGGCCAGTCGGTCGACGCGCAGACCCGCGTGATGGAACTGCGCGCCAAGCGCCAGGAGATGATCACGCGCTTCGCGCCCAGCCATCCCAGCATCGTGGCCCTGGACCGCCAGATCTCCGCGCTGACCGGCGACGTGGACCGCATCGGCGGCCACATCCGGCAACTGCCCGATCTCGAACAGGACGTGGTGCGCATGGTGCGCGACGTGCGCGTGAACACCGAGCTCTACACCACGCTGCTCAACAACGCCCAGCAGCTGCGCCTGATCCGCGCCGGCAAGGTGGGCAACGTGCGCATCCTGGACGCCGCGGTGCAGCCCGACAAGCCGGTGCGCCCCAAGGCCGCCATCATCATCGGCGTGGCCACGGCCTTCGGCCTGATCTTCGGCATGCTGTGCGCCTTCGTGCGCAACGCGCTGTTCGGCGGCCTGTCGGAGCCGGAAGACGTCGAGCGCCATACCGGCCTGCCGGTGCTGGCCGCCATTCCCTACAGCGACATGCAGGACCGCCTGTGGCGCCGCAGCCGGCGCAAGAACGCCACGGTGCCCGCGCTGCTGGCGCAGAGCCAGGGCAACGCGCCTCCGATCGAAAGCCTGCGTTCCTTCCGCAACGTGCTGCAGGCCTCGCTGCGCCAGTCGGCCAACAACATGGTCATGTTCACGGGGCCGGTGGCCGGGGTGGGCAAGTCGTTCCTGTCGGCCAATTTCGCCTTCATCCAGGGCGGCGTGGGCAAGCGCGTGCTGCTGATCGACGCCGACTTCCGCAAGGGGCAGCTGAACCGCTATTTCGGCGTGCCCAAGGAAGACGGCCTGTTCGAAGTGCTGTCGGGCACGATTCCGCTGAGCCGCGTGCGCAAGCACAGCGTGTCCGAGGGCGTGGACTTCATCGCCACCGGCGCGGTGACCTTCGATCCTTCCGAGCTGCTGGCCTCGCCCGTGTTCGGCGAGACCCTGCGCGAACTGGCGTCGCAGTACGACATGGTGATTCTGGACACGGCTCCCGTGCTGTCGTCTCCGGACGCCGCCGTGGTCGGCACGCATGCGGCGGCGGTCATGGTGGTGGTGCGCTCCGGCATGAACACGGTGGGCGAGATCCGGGAGACGGCCAAGCGCCTGATCCAGGCTGGCGCGCCGGTCGACGGCGTGCTGTTCAACGGTCTCAAGCTGCTGCCCGAACGCTTCGGCTTCCGCTCCAAGTACGGAAGCTACCGCTATTCCCGCGCGGCCTATTACGGCGATTTCAAACAGAACGGTCCAAAGTAAGTAAACGCCACCCGGAGAAGATGGCATGCACGGAACATTTGGCTGGGACACCCCGCAAATTCTGGATGCGGTTTTCAAGGCTTACGACATACGCGGCACGGTGCCGGACGAGATCGACGCGCGGTTCGCGCACAGCCTGGGCATGGCGGCGGGGGCCCGGGCGCGCGAACAGGGGGCGCGGTCGATGGTGGTGGGGCGCGACGGGCGCCTGAGCAGCGTGGAGCTGGCGGCCGCGCTGCAGGCCGGGCTGCGCTCGGCGGGCATGCACGTCATCGACATCGGCATGGCGACCACGCCGATGGTGTACTTCGCGACCCGCCTGATGGACACGGGGGCGGGCATCGCGGTCACCGGCAGCCACAACCCGCCCGCGCACAACGGCTTCAAGATCGTGATGGAGGGCGCCTCGCTGTACGGCGAAGGCATCACGGCGCTGCGCGACGCGATGCGCCAGCCGATCGAGTCGGCCGGCGTGGCCGGCGGGCGCACCCAGATGCAGATACAGCCCTGCTACGCGGCGCGCCTGCTGGGCGACATCCGCATGGCGCGGCCCATGAAGATCGCCATCGACTGCGGCAACGGCGTGGCCGGCGCGGTGGCGCCGGCGCTGTTTCGCGCGCTGGGCTGCGAAGTCACCGAACTGTTCTGCGAAGTCGACGGTTCGTTTCCCGGCCATCATCCCGATCCGGCCGATCCCCAGAACCTGCAGGACCTGATCTATTGCCTGCGCTATTCCGACTGCGAGGTCGGCCTGGCGTTCGACGGCGACGGCGACCGGCTGGGCGTGGTGACGAAGTCCGGGCAGATCATCTGGCCCGACCGCCAGCTGATCCTGTTCGCGCGCGACGTGCTGTCGCGCAATCCGGGCGCCGAGATCCTGTACGACGTCAAGTGCAGCCGGCTGGTGGCGCGCGCCGTCACCGAGGCCGGCGGCAAGCCCACCATGTGCCGCACGGGGCATTCGCTGATCAAGGCGCGCATGCGCGAGACCGGCGCGCTGCTGGCCGGCGAGATGAGCGGGCACATCTTTTTCAAGGAACGCTGGTACGGCTTCGACGACGGCATCTATGCCGCCGCGCGCCTGCTGGAAATCCTGTCGGCGGCGCCGGACCCGTCCGCGCTGCTGGAGGGCCTGCCGCAGGCATGCGCCACGCCCGAGATCAAGCTGGAAACCGCCGAAGGCGAGCAGTTCGACCTGGTGGAGGCGCTGCGCGCGCAGGGGGAATTCCCCGGCGCGGTCTCCATCAGCAATCTGGACGGAGTGCGCGTGGACTATGCCGACGGCTTCGGCCTGGCGCGTCCGTCCAACACCACGCCTACCGTGGTGTTGCGTTTCGAAGGAGACACCGTGGCCGCACTGGCCCGTATCGAGGAGGACTTCCGCAACGCGTTCCGACGCATTGCCCCTCATGTTCGTTTACCGTTTTAAGGAGCATCACGCGATGGGAAAGGCCAACAATGCGATTGAAGCGTCGAGGGCGGATTCCGGCCTGGCGGACAGCCCCGAATGGCGGGGGTTCGCGCAGGCCGCGCAATCCGCCGCACTGGACGCCGGGGCGCTGAAGGTCATCGAGGCGGCGGGACTGTGCGTGGACCTGACCATGCAGCGGCAGTCGCCGGCGCTGGACGCCGCGGCGCAGTCCCTGCTGCAGGCGCGCGGACTGGCCGAGGCGCGCCGCGCGCTGTTCGCCGGCGAGCCGGTCAACTGGACCGAAGGCAAGCCGGCCTGGCATACCGCGCTGCGCGCCGGGCGCACCCGCGAGCAGCCGGACGGCCAGGATGCCGACTCGGTCTGCGAATACGCGCGCATGATGGATTTCGTGCGCAGGGTGGACCAGACCGCCGACTTCTCCACGGTGCTGCACATCGGCATCGGCGGCAGCGACTGGGGGCCGCGCCTGGCGATCCAGGCCTTCGGCGGCGCCTCGCAGCGGCGCCAGATCCGCTTCGTGTCCAACATCGACGGGCACGCCTTCCATGACGCCGTGGCCGGGCTGGACCCGCGCCGCTGCCTGGTGGTGGTGTCGTCCAAGTCCTTCACCACGGCCGAGACGCTGCACAACGCGCGCGCCGCCATCGCCTGGCTCAAGCAGGGCGGCGCGGCCGACGTGTCGGAACAGCTGGCCGCCGTGACCGCCAATCCGTCGGCCGCGCGCGCGCTGGGCGTGCCGGCCTCCCAGGTCTTCAAGATGTGCGACTGGGTGGGCGGGCGTTATTCGGTCTGGTCGGTCGCCGGCCTGTCCATCGCGCTGACGGTGGGCGCCGAGGTGCTGATCGGCATGCAGGCCGGCGCTCAGGCCATGGACCAGCATTTCCAGCAGGCGCCGTTCGGCTCGAACGCGCCGGTGCAACTGGCGCTGGCCGGCCTGGTCAACTGCAGCGTGCTGGGCCACAACTCGCTGAACATCGCCGCCTACAGCGCGCGCCTGCTGCACCTGGTCACCTATCTGCAGCAGCTGGAGATGGAGTCGCTGGGCAAGCGGGTCGCGGGCGACGGCGCCGCGGTCGGCGTGCCGACCGCGCCCATCATCTGGGGCATGCCGGGCACCGACGGCCAGCACACCTTCTTCCAGTGGCTGCATCAAAGCGAAGCGGGCGCGCCGGTGGACTTCATCGCCAGCCTGCAAGGCCATGCCGACAGCCCCGACGCGCACCGCAAGCTGCTGGCCAACTGCCTGGCCCAGCGCCAGGCGCTGCTGCGCGGCAAGAGCCTGGAGCAGGCGCTGCTGGACGTGGCCCACATCGACGACCGCGAGCACGCGCTCACCCTGGCGCAGCACATGGTCCATCCGGGGGGACGGCCGTCCACGCTGATCGTGCTGCGCCAGCTCGATCCGCGCGGGCTGGGCGCGCTGCTGGCGCTGTACGAGCACAAGGTGTTCGTGCAGAGCGTGGTGTGGGGCATCAACCCCTTCGACCAGTGGGGCGTGGAACTGGGCAAGCGCCTGGCCACCGGCATCGAGCGCGAGCTGGCGGTGCCGGTGTCGGCCGGCGTGGTGGACTGGGGCCATGACGCGTCCACCTCGTACTGGATCGACCGCTACCGCAGCCACGCGCAGGCGCCGCGTCCGCGCCATGCCTGGGTGCCGGGCGTGGCCGCGCATCTTTGAAGGAGGCCGCAGTCCATGCCGGATCTGCATGTGTTGGTGACGGGCGGGGCCGGCTACATCGGCACGCACACGCTGGTGGCGATGCTGGCGGCCGGCCAGCGGCCGCTGGTGGTCGATGACTTCAGCAACGGCAGCCGCGAGGCCGTGCGCCGCGTGGAGGAGCTGTGCGGCGCGCGCATTCCGCTGGTGGAGGGCGACATCCGCAGCCCCGGCCTGCTGGAGTCGGTGCTGCGCGAGGCGGCTGCCCGCGGCGAGCCGGTGGGCGCGGTGCTGCACCTGGCCGGCAGCAAGGCGGTCGGCGAATCGGTCGCCGACCCGCTCAAGTACTACGACAACAACGTCGGCGGCTCGGTGGCGCTGCTGCGCGCCATGCGCGCCGCCGGCGTGGCGCGCATGGTGTTCAGTTCCTCGGCCACGGTTTATGGCGAGCCGCAGTACCTGCCGTTCACCGAGGCCCATCCGCTGGCGCCCACCAATCCCTACGGCCGCACCAAGCTGATGGTCGAGGAGATGCTGCGCGACGTGTGCAAGGCCGATCCCGGCTTCAGCGCCGTCACGCTGCGCTACTTCAACCCGATCGGCGCGCACCGCAGCGGCCGGATCGGCGAAAGCCCGCGCGACACGCCCAACAACCTGTTCCCCTACATCACGCAGGTGGCGGTGGGGCGCCAGCCCTATCTGCGGGTCTTCGGCGACGATTACGGCACGGCCGACGGCACCGGCGTGCGCGACTATCTGCACGTCATGGACCTGGCGCAGGGCCACGTGCAGGCGCTGGCCTATTCCGCCGGCCATCCCGGTTTCGTGGCGGTCAACCTGGGAACGGGGCAGGGCACCAGCGTGCTGGAGCTGGTGCGCGCCTTCGAGCGCGTCAACGGCTGCCGCATCCCGCTGCAGACGCAGCCGCGGCGGCCCGGCGACATCGAGCGGATGTGGGCCGACCCGGCGCTGGCGGCCTCGCTGCTGGGCTGGCGCAGCACGCACGATGTGGACGCGATGTGCGCCGACGGCTGGCGCTGGCAACAGGGCAATCCGCAGGGCTACGCGGCATAAACCCCTACGCCATGTCGGACGGATTCCGGGAAATGGGCGCGAGCGGTTACAGTTGACGGAATTATTGCGAAGCAACATCGCCCGGCGCCCGCCGCCGGGGCAATACACCGTCAGCGAGGTACCACCATGTTCGATTTCTATCCGCATGCCGGCGCGGCCGGCGCCCGGCCGGAGCAACGGCGATGAGCGGGCCGTCCTCCACCACGCCGGCCCACTGGAACCTGGACAGCATCGTGTCGGGCCTGCGCGAGGCGCGCGTGGCCTGGCGCGGCCCGCGCGGACGCCTGCGCGAGGACGCCGACCTGCGCGAATTCCCGTCCCAGGAAAGCCTGCGCCAGATCGTCAAGGATCTGTGCGGCGCGCTGTTCCCGATGCGCCTGGGCCCGATCGACCTGCGCGAAGAGGTCGAGGACTTCTACGTCGGCCACACCATCGGCGCGGCGCTGGACGCGCTGCTGCACCAGGTCTGTCTGGAGCTGCAGTACGTGGGCCGGCCGGAACAGGCCGCCTCGGCGGACACGCGCCAGCGCGCCATCGAGATCGTGCGCCAGTTCGGCGCCGAGCTGCCGCGCGTGCGCGCCGCGCTGGACCTGGACGTGACCGCCGCCTACCAGGGCGACCCGGCGGCCCACAACGTCGACGAAGTGCTGCTGTGCTATCCCGGCGTGGCGGCCATGATCCACCACCGCCTGGCCAACGTGCTGTACCGCCTGAACGTGCCGATGCTGGCGCGCATGGTGGCCGAGATCGCGCACGCCGACACCGGCATCGACATCCATCCGGGCGCCACCATCGGCAAGAGCTTCTTCATCGACCACGGCACCGGCGTGGTGATCGGCGAAACCGCCATCATCGGCGACCGCGTGCGGCTCTACCAGATGGTCACGCTGGGGGCCAAGCGCTTCCCGCCGGGCGAGAACGGCGAACTGAAGAAAGGCCTGCCGCGCCACCCCCTGATCGAGGACGACGTGGTGATCTACGCCGGCGCCACGATCCTGGGCCGCGTCACGATAGGCAAGGGTTCGACCATCGGCGGCAACGTCTGGCTCACGCGCAGCGTGCCGCCGGGCAGCAACGTCACCCAGGCCAGCCTGGTCAGCGACATGCCGGACTGCGGCCTGGGCGGCTGAACGGATGGACACGCGGACCTCGGACCTGGCCGCGCTGCGCGGCTTCGTCGACCGCCACCCGCGGCTGTTCGTGCTGACCGGGGCGGGCGTGAGCACCGATTCCGGCATTCCCGATTACCGCGACGCCGACGGCGCCTGGAAGCGCACCCCGCCCATGACGCTGCAGACCTTCATGGGCGGCGAGCCGGCGCGGGCGCGCTACTGGGCGCGCAGCATGGTCGGTTGGCGCCGGTTCGGCCAGGTGCAGCCCAATGCCTCGCACCGGGCGCTGGCCCGGCTGGAGGCGCGCGGCAACGTGGGGCTGCTGGTGACGCAGAACGTCGACGGCCTGCACCAGGCCGCCGGCAGCCGCGAAGTGGTGGACCTGCACGGCCGGCTGGACCAGGTGCGCTGCATGGCCTGCGACTGGCGCGGCGACCGCTACGCCTGGCAGCAGGCCTTGCAGCAAGCCAATCCCGACTGGCTGGCGCTGGAGGCCGACGACGCGCCCGACGGCGACGCCGACCTGGACGGCGAGGACTTCGGCCGCTATCGCGTGCCGGCCTGTCCGCGCTGCGGCGGCGTGGTCAAGCCGGACGTGGTGTTCTTCGGCGAAACCGTGCCCGCGGCCCGCGTGGAGCGCGCCAATGACGCGCTCGCTGCGGCCGACGCGGTGCTGGTGGTCGGCTCGTCGCTGATGGTGTATTCGGGCTACCGCTTCGTGGCCGCCGCCGCGCGCAACGGCGTGCCGATAGCGGCGATCAACCTGGGCCGCACCCGCGCCGACGCCATGCTGGCGCTCAAAGTGGAACAGCCCTGCGCGGTGGCGCTGGAGGCCTTGTAAACAGGCCGGCGGCAGGCCGGTTTTTGACCGGTCTAAGCAAGTGCTTGCCGCGCAAGGTTTTTTTGCCGCGGTTACAGACCTTTCCATAGGGTTGTCCACAGGAACTGGGGATAACTCCTAGGGATTACCCGGATTTTTGACCCTGGGCCAGGGCGGTCTTGTCAAGTCTCGGCGGATTCCATCCCGTCCCCCATAAGCGCCCGGCGGGCCGCCTGCCAGCTGCCGGCGTCGGGCGCGTAAAGCAGCCCGCCGGTGCGGTGCGTGGGCTTGTAGGGCGAGCCGTCGAAGTGCGCCGAATAGCCGCCGGCTTCGCGGTGCAGCAGCCAGCCGGCCGCGTGGTCCCAGGCGGTCAGCTGGTTGTAGAGCGCGACGTGGCAGTGGCCGGCGGCCAGCGTGCGGTATTCGTGCGCGGCGCAGCGCAGCGACGCGGTGCTGGCCAGGCGCGAGAGATTGCCGTTGACGGTGGAGCGCAGCGGCTCGGGCAGGTTGCCGGTGGCGATCAGGCCGTCCATGTCCTCGGGCGGGGCGGGGCTGGCCACGGCGAGCGCGGCCTGGCGGCCGTTTTCGTATTCGATCCAGGCGCCTTCGCCGCGCACGGCGAGCGCGCCGTCGCGGTTCAGCGGATCGTAGATCACGCCGGCGATCACGTCGCCGCGATGGCAGGCCGCGATCATCATGCCGAAGAGCGGCAGGCCGGCGACGTAGTTGCGCGTGCCGTCGATGGGGTCGATCAGGAAAGCCAGGTCGGCGTCGACCAGCATGTTCAAAAGCGCCGGATTGCGCGCCGAGGCTTCTTCCCCGATCAGCACGGCGCCCGGATACAGCCTGGACAGGCGCGCGGCGATCAGGCGCTCGGCGGCCTCGTCGGCGTCGGTCACGAGGTCGCGCGGCGAGGTCTTGCCGCGCACCGCGCCGTCGGGCAGGTTGCGGAAACGCGGCATGACTTCGGTCTGCGCCGTCTCGGCCAGTATGGCCGCCAGCCGGCGGGTTTCCTCGCGGGTAAAGGTTCTGCTCATTGCGCTCGTGGCTTTTCCAGGGAACGGGCAAATCTACCACGCCGGCGCGGGCGGCGGATGCAAAACGGGAGGGCGCGCGGCCCTCCCGTTTTTATGGCCGCCGACGGGCTCAGGCGCCCAGGTCCACGCAGAGGTACTTGATCTCCAGGTACTCCTCGATGCCGTACTTCGAGCCTTCGCGTCCCAGACCCGATTGCTTGACGCCGCCGAACGGGCCGACTTCATTGGAAATGATGCCGGTGTTGATGCCGACGATGCCGTATTCCAGCGCCTCGGACACGCGCCAGATGCGGGCGTAGTCGCGGGTGTAGAAATAAGCGGCCAGGCCGAAGATGGTGTCGTTGGCCATGCCGATGACTTCCTCTTCGGTGTCGAAGCGGAACAGCGGGGCCACCGGGCCGAAGGTTTCTTCGGAAGCGAAGCGCATCGACTGGGTCACGTCGCGCACCACGGTCGGCTCGAAGAACGTGCCGCCCAGCGCATGCGGCTTGCCGCCGGCGATCACCTTGGCGCCGTGCGCGGTGGCGTCGGCGATGTGTTCCTGCACCTTCTCGACCGCGCTGGCGTCGATCAGCGGGCCCTGCGTCACGCCCTCGGCGAAGCCGTCGCCGACCTTCATGGCTTCGACCTTGGCCACCAGGCGCTTGGCGATCTCTTCATAGACGCCGGCCTGCACGTAGATGCGGTTGGCGCACACGCAGGTCTGGCCGGCGTTGCGGTACTTCGAGGCCAGAATGCCGTCGACGGCGCGGTCCAGGTCGGCGTCGTCGAACACGATGAAGGGCGCGTTGCCGCCCAGTTCCAGCGACAGCTTCTTGATGGTGGGCGCGCACTGTTCCATCAGCGTGCGGCCGACTTCGGTGGAACCGGTGAAGCTCAGCTTGCGCACGACCTCGCTTTCGCACAGCGCCGCGCCGATTTCGCGCGAGCTGCCGGTGATGACGTGGAACACGCCCGCGGGCACACCGGCCTCTTCGGCCAGCACGGCCAGGGCCAGCGCGGTCAGCGGCGTCTGCTGGGCCGGCTTGACCACCATGGTGCAGCCGGCGGCCAGCGCCGGGCCGACCTTGCGCGTGATCATCGCGGCCGGGAAGTTCCACGGCGTGATGGCGGCGGTGACGCCGATGGGTTGCTTGAGCGCCATCAGGCGCTGGCCGGCCTTGGGGCTTTGCAGGATGTCGCCGTCGATGCGCTTGGCTTCTTCGGCGAACCATTCCAGGAACGAGGCGGCGTAGGCGATCTCGCCGGCGGCCTCGGTCACGGGCTTGCCCTGTTCCGAGGTCATGATGGCGGCCAGGTCGCGCTGGTGCGCAAGCATCAGCTGCGCCCACTTCAGCAGGATGGCGGCGCGCTCCTTGCCGGTCTTGGCGCTCCAGGCGGGCAGGGCGGCCTGGGCGCTGGCGATGGCCTGCTCGGTTTCCTTGCGGCCCAGCTTGGGCACCGACACGATGGTCTTGCCGGTGGAAGGATTGTCGACGGGAATGGAAGGGCCGTCGCCGGCGCCCACCCATTTGCCGTCCAGGTAGCAGGCGTCGCGCAGCAGATCCGGGCGCGCCAGCGGTTGAGTCAATGCGGTCATGTTGCAGTCTCCTTGAATGGTCAGGCCCCGCGCATCAGGTGGCCAAAACCTCGGACAGGATGGCCAGCGCCCGATCGAACTGGGCGTCGGGAATGGTCAAGGGGTACAGGAAGCGCAGAACGTTGCCGTACACACCGCAGCTTAGCAAAATCAGGCCGCGCTCCAGGGCGCGCGCCTGCACGCGCTTGACCGCTTCCGCGTCCGGCTTGCCGCTGGCGGCGTCGTTCAGTTCCAGCGCGACCATGGAGCCCAGGCCGCGCACGTCGGCGATGCCCGGGACCGTGGCGCGCAGTCCTTCCAGATGCGCACGCAGCTTCTCGCCCAGCAGGGCGGCGCGCTCGCACAGTTTTTCCTCGGCGATCACGTCCAGCACCGCGTGCGCGGCGGCCACCGCCAGCGGGTTGCCGGCATAGGTGCCGCCCAGGCCGCCGGCGGCCGGCGCGTCCATGATCTCGGCGCGTCCGACCACGCCCGAGATCGGGAAGCCGCCGCCCAGGCTCTTGGCCATGGTGATCAGGTCGGCCTGGACCGCGTGGTGCTCCATGGCGAACAGCTTGCCGGTGCGCCCGAATCCGGTCTGCACCTCGTCGGCGATCAGCAGGATGCCGTGCTCGTCGCAGACCTTGCGCAGCGCCGTCATCAGCGCCGGCGGGGTGATGTTGAAGCCGCCTTCGCCCTGCACCGGTTCGATGATGATGGCCGCGACCCGGCGCGGATCGATATCGCACTTGAACAGCAGGTCCAGCGCCTTGAGCGAATCGGCCACGCTGACGGACTGGGCCGCGTTGGGGAAGGGGACGTGGTAGATGTCGCCCGGCATCGGGCCGAACGACAGCTTGTAGGGGGCGACCTTGCCGGTCAGCGCCATGCCCAGCATGGTGCGGCCGTGGAACGATCCGGAAAAGGCGATCACGCCCGAGCGCCCGGTGGCCGAGCGCGCGATCTTCACCGCGTTCTCCACGGCTTCCACGCCGGTGGTGAAAAAGGCCGACTTCTTCAGCCCGGCTATGGGCGCGACGCGGTTGATGCGCTCGGCCAGCGTGACGTAGCCCTCGTACGGCACGATCTGGTAGGCCGTATGGGTGAATGCGTCGAGCTGCGCGGCGACCGCGGCCTTGACCTTCGGATGCAGGTGGCCGGTGTTCAGCACGGCGATGCCGCCGGCGAAATCGATGTATTCCTTGCCCTCGGCGTCCCACAGCGTCGCGTTTTCGGCGCGCACGGCGTAGAAGTCGCACATGACGCCGACGCCACGCGGCGTGGCCAGGGAACGGCGGGTATTCAGATCCTGATTCTTCATCTCGGCCTCGCAGAGCGTGATGGGGACGGTAAAACCAATATTTAATGCTACGATGGCCCCATTTATGGGAACCACTTTTCTAAAACGGGTAGAACCAATTGCGTTCCATCGTCGGTGACCTGCTGCTGCTGCGCCTGGGCGACGGCGCCAGCGGTCCCATGAACAAGCGCCTGTACCAGGGCATCCGCGAAGCCATCCTGGACGGCGCCATCGCCGCGGACTCGCGGCTGCCCGCCACGCGCGACCTGGCGGCCGAGCTGGGCATCGCCCGCAATACCGTGGTGCACGTCTACAGCCAGCTGCTGGCCGAAGGCTATACCCGCAGCCGCCAGGGCAACGGCACCTTCGTCAACGCCTCGGTGCCGGACTCCTACCTGGCCAGCGGCCGGCGCCGCCGCCAGCCGCCGCCGGCCGCGCCGCGCCCGGCGCTGTCGGCGCGCGGCGCGGCCATCGTCGACGGCGCCTCGGCCTCGCCCTACCAGTGGGGCGCGTTCATGCCCGGCGTGCCCGACCTGGCCGAGTTCCCGCACAAGAAGTTCGGCCGCATCATGAGCGGCCTGTGGCGCAATCCCACGCCCGACCTGCTGACCTACTCGTACGGCGGCGGCCTGCCGGCGCTGCGCGAGGCGCTGGCGCAGCATCTGGCGCTGACGCGCTCCATCGACTGCGACCCCGAGCAGATCCTGATCACCGAGGGACTGCACCAGGCCATCGACCTGACCACCCGCATCCTGGGCGAGGCCGGCGAAACCGCCTGGGTCGAGGACCCCGGCTACTGGGGCGCGCGCACCGTGCTGCAGGCCAACGGCCTGCGCACGCTGCACCTGCCGGTGGACGAGGAGGGCATGCGGCTGCCGGAATCGCCCGTCGAGCCGCCGCGCTTCATTTTCGTCACGCCTTCGCATCAGTATCCGCTGGGCCCGGTCATGTCGCTGGCGCGCCGCCGCCAGCTGCTGGCCGTGGCGCGCGCCAGCGGCAGCTGGATCATCGAAGACGACTACGACAGCGAATTCCGCTTCTCCGGCCGGCCCATCGCCTCGCTGCTGGGGCTGGAGCCGGACGCGCCCGTGATCTACATGGGCACCTTCAGCAAGACGCTGTATCCGGGCTTGCGCGTGGGCTACCTGGTGCTGCCCAAGGCCTTGACCGCGGCGTTCCAGGCCGCGCACGCCGAGCTGTACCGCGAAGGCCATCTGATGACGCACGCGGCGCTGGCCACCTTCATCGCCGACGGCCATTACGCCGCCCACATCCGTCGTATGCGCATGCTGTACGGACGCCGCCGCGCCATGCTGGTCAATCTGATCGAAAGGCGGCTGGGGCCGCAGTGGCTGCACCGCGACGCCAGCATGGCCGGCCTGCACCTGGTGCTGACGCTGCCGCCGGACATGGACGACCGGCGCGTGGTGGAAGTGGCGCACGGCAAAGGCGTGCTGACGCGCGCGCTGTCGCGCTACTACGTCAACGACGAGGCGCGCCGGCCCGGCCTGCTGCTGGGCTACGCCTGCGTGCCCGACCACGAGATCGCGCGCAAATTCGAAGTGCTGCTGGAAAGCCTGGCGGAAGTGGCGCACGCGCCCGCCGCCCGGCGCGGCGCCAAGGCCGCCGCGCTACGGCCGTCGCCCTAACGCGGCGGCGAAGGCGGCGGCGTTGCGCATGCCCTGGTCCTCGAAATTGGTATTGAAGACGGCGTGCGCCTGCGCGCTCTGCGCCGCCAGCCGCGCAAAGCGTTCGGCCAGCTCCGCCAGTTCCTGCTCCGTGTACTCGTACTGGAAGCGTCCCGACGAGGCCGCGCCCGATGCGTTCCAGGTCGCCGCGTTGCGTCCGTGCAGCCGCAGCAGCGCGAGTTCCGGATGGGTGCAGGCCCAGACCGCGGGCACCGTGTTGGCGTAGCCCTGGGGCGCGTCCACCACCGTGTGCGCCACGCCCAGCTCGCGCTCGAACGCCAGCGTGGCCTCGGTGGCCGCGGGCGTGGCGAACCAGCTTGCGTGGCGGAACTCCACCGACACCAGGTGTTCTTCCATGCGCCGCGCGCAGTCGCCGACCCGCGCCATGCCGCGCGCATCGCGCCGCACCCAGGGCGGAAACTGGAAATGCACCGCGCCCAGCTTGCCGGGCAGGCGCAGCGGCTCCAGCGCCAGCTGGAAGCGGCGCCAGAGCTCGTCGCGCAGGTCGGACGGCATCTGGTCGTGGTAGATGAGCGGCTCGGGCCAGTCGGCCAGTTCGCGCCGGATGTCGGCGGGCAGCGCCGAAAGCGGCGTCTGGTGCCCGGTGAACAGCCGGAAGGCCTTGATGTTGAAGACGAATCCGTCGGGCGTGCGCTGGTCCCACAGATAGGCGTTTTGCGCCGTGGGCATGGCGTAATAGCTGGAATCGACCTCGGCCATGCCGAAGCGCGAGGCGTAATGGCGCAGCCGCGCCTCGGCGCTGCGGGCCTCGGGCGGATAGAACCGGCCGCAGGCCAGCAGCGTGGGGTCGGTCCAGGAAGCGGTGCCGGTCAGGAGGCGCACGGAATCAGACGGAATCCAAAAAATTCTGTATAAATATACAGTGCCAATCCCGAGCCGGGCAATGTCCCGGCGCCTTGCCTGCCGAGGCCGCCGCCGGCGGCCCCCGTTCCATGTCCGACCCCAACAGCCTGCCGTCTCCGTCCGCCTCCGAACGCCCCGATCCCCTGGCCGATCTCAATCCCGCCCAGCGCGAAGCCGCCGAATTCGGCGCGGCCGCGCCGCTGCTGGTGATCGCGGGCGCCGGCTCGGGCAAGACCAACACGCTGGCGCACCGCGTCGCCCACCTGATCCTCAATGGCGCGGACCCGCAGCGCATGCTGCTGCTGACGTTCTCGCGCCGCGCGGCGCTGGAGATGGAGCGGCGCGTGGGCACGGTGCTGCAGCGGGCGATGAACCTGCGCTCCACGCAGCAGCCGCCGTCGCTGCCGTGGGCCGGCACCTTCCACGCGATCGGCGCGCGGCTGCTGCGCGATTGCGCGCAGCGCATCGGCCTGGCCGAAACCTTCACCATCCATGACCGCGGCGACGCCGAGGACCTCATGGGCATGGTGCGCCACGAACTCGGGCTGTCGGCCACCAAGTCGCGCTTTCCGCTCAAGGGCACCTGCCTGGCGATCTATTCGCGGGTGGTCAACAGCCAGACGCCCGTGGCCGACGTGCTCAAGACCGCCTTCCCGTGGTGCGCGCAATGGGAGGACGAACTCAAGAACCTGTTTCGCGCCTACGTCGCGGCCAAGCAGGACCAGCAGGTGCTGGACTACGACGACCTGCTGCTCTACTGGGCCGAGATGATGGGCGACCCCGGCATCGCGGCCGACCTGGGGGCGCGCTTCGACCACGTGCTGGTCGACGAGTACCAGGACACCAACCGCCTGCAGGCGGCCATCCTGCTGGCCCTGAAGCCCGACGGGCGCGGCCTGACCGTGGTGGGCGACGACGCCCAGGCCATTTATTCGTTCCGCGCGGCCACCGTGCGCAACATCCTGGACTTCCCCGCGCAGTTTCCCGAGCCGGCGCGCGTCATCACGCTGGAGCGCAACTACCGCTCCACCCAGCCCATCCTGAACGCGTCCAACGCGGTCATCGGCCAGGCCACGGAACGCTATGCCAAGGATCTCTGGACCGACCGCCAGTCGTCGCAGCTGCCCGAGCTGGTGACGGTCAGCGACGAGGCCGGCCAGGCGCGCTGGGTCGCCGACCAGGTGCTGGCCCAGCGCGAGGGCGGCGCCACGCTCAAGTCGCAGGCCGCGCTGTTTCGCACCTCCAGCCACAGCGCCGCGCTGGAACTGGAGCTGACCCGCCGCAGCATCCCTTACGTGAAGTTCGGCGGGCTGCGCTTTCTGGAGGCCGCGCACGTCAAGGACCTGCTCTCGCTGCTGCGCTGGGCCGAGAATCCGCGCGGACGCATGGCCGGCTTTCGCGTGGCGCAGCTGCTGCCGGGCATCGGCCCGGCCACCGCGGCCAGGCTGATGGACGCCATGTCGGCCTCGCCGCAGCCGCTGCAGGCGCTGCGCGAATTCAAGCCGGGCGCGGCGGCCCAGGAGGAATGGCGCGGCTTCGCCGACACCTACGCCGCGCTGTGCGATTCCGGCCTGAAGTGGCCGGCCGACGCCGACCTGGCCCTGCGCTGGTACGGCAGTCAGCTGGAGCGGCTGTACGACGACGCCCGGGTGCGCCGCGCCGATCTCGACCAGCTGCTGCGCATCGCCTCGGGCTATCCGTCGCGCGAGCGCTTCCTGACCGAGCTGACCCTGGACCCGCCGGACGCCACCAGCGACGAATCCGGCGCGCCGCTGCGCGACGAGGACTACATGATCCTGTCCACCATCCATTCGGCCAAGGGCCAGGAATGGAAGGCGGTCTATGTGCTGAACGTGGTGGACGGCTGCATCCCGTCCGACATGAGCACCGGCACGGCCGAAGAGATCGAGGAAGAGCGCCGCCTGCTGTACGTGGCCATGACGCGCGCCCGCGAGCGCCTGCAGCTCATCGTGCCGCAGCGCTTCTACGTGCACCAGCAGACCGGCATGGGCGACCGCCACGTCTACGGCTCGCGCACGCGCTACATCTCGAATGCGATGCTGCCGCTGTTCGAGCATCTGCCCAAGCCCCCGCCGCTGCCCGAAGGGCGCGGCGCGTCGCCGCAGCCGCAGGCGCCAAGCGTGGACGTGGCCCGGCGGGTGCGAAATCTGTTCTCGTAGAAAGGGCTATCATCGCCCGATACCGGCACGGGTCGCATAGTCCGAGGGTGTTTATGTCTACTGAAGAACTCGCCGCCGACGCGGCGAAACGCGAAGTCGTCGCGTCGATCGCCTACGTGAACGGGCGGCGCGAACGCGAGGTTCCCATCGACGAGGTCGGGCAGTACGTCAGGCAGGGCCACGGCATGCTGTGGATAGGCCTGCGCAATCCCGGCCCGGAACTGCTGGGCAGGATCGCGAGCGAACTCGGCGCCTGCGACAAGAACCAGGAAGAAATGCTGGAGGCCCATCGCCGGCCCAAGATCATCGACTACGGCAACATGATCCTGATCGTGGCCATCACGGTGGAGGTCGAGGCCGAGCGGCCGATCTTCGGCGAAACCCAGTTCCTCATCGGCGACGGTTTCCTGGTCACGGTGCGGCGCGGCGCCACCGCCGGCCACAGCGCGCTGCGCGAACGGCTGGAAGCCGCGCCCGACCTGCTCAAGCGCGGCAGCGACTATGTGGCTTCCGAGCTGCTGGACTGGCTGGTCGACCGCTACGTGGCGGCGGCCGGCAAGATCGAGGCGGTGGTGGAGGGCGCCGAGCAGAAGCTGCTGATCCGCGGCGCCAAGGACTCCGACATCCGCAGGCTGTACCGGCAGCGCCGCGACCTGCTGCGCATCCACACGGTGGTCTCGCCGCTGGCCGAGATATGCCGCCGCCTGGCGCGCGTGGAGATGTCGGCCGTGGACGAGCACGCCCGCCCGTATTTCGGCGAGGTCGCCGACCGCGTGCTGCGGGTGGACGAGCTGTTCAACGCCTTGCGCGAATCGCTGGCGTTCGCGTTCGAAGCCAGCCTCATGATCGGCCAGGCGGCGCAGAACGACACCACCCGCAAGCTGGCCTCCTGGGCCGCCATCCTGGCGGTGCCCACCGCCATCGCCGGCATCTACGGCATGAACTTCGAGTTCATGCCCGAACTCAAATCGCCCTGGGGCTATCCCGTCACGCTAGGCGTGATCGCGAGCGTCTGTTCGGTGCTGTACTGGCGGTTCCGGAAGTCGGGGTGGTTGTAGGATGGGTGCAGCGCGA
Organism: Achromobacter sp. SX5; assembly: GCF_056711425.1. Classification (NCBI taxonomy): domain Bacteria; kingdom Pseudomonadati; phylum Pseudomonadota; class Betaproteobacteria; order Burkholderiales; family Alcaligenaceae; genus Achromobacter; species Achromobacter sp. SX5. The sequence continues at coordinate 1,831,360 of NZ_CM160041.1, forward strand.
GAGTTCTTGAGCAAGGACCCGAATATGGAGCGCGCGTAACCCATCAGGCGGCGCCAGCCGCCGGTTTTCGTGGCAAGAGACAAATAATCAGCATGCGACGAAAGGCGGCGGCTGGCGCCGCCTGATGGGTTTCGCGCGCTGAGCGTCTGCGTCCTTGCTCAAAAACTCTCGCGCTGCACCCATCCTACGCCACCCCACCCGCAGCCACCCCGCCCCCCCTCCTTATGGCAAACTTCCTGCGTTTTCCATTCTGGAGCCCTGCCGGTGCGTGGCAATCCTTATTTTCGCGGCGGCGGCAAGCTGGCCGCCGTGGTCGTCGCCCTTATCCTTGCGGCGGCGGCGGCCGTGGTCGATTGGCTGCAGCCTTCCGGGCGGCAGGAGCCGCAGCCGGCGCCGCCGGCGCAGGGCCGGGCGGACGGGGTGCCTGCCGGCAGCTATACGTTGACGGGCATGATCGTCAATGTCGCCGACGGCGACACCGTCACGCTGCGGGCGCCGGACGGGCAGCGCAAGATCCGCATGGACAGCATCGACGCGCCCGAGGAAGGGCATGGCGCCGAACAGCCCGGCCAGCCCTATGCCGAGGCCGCGCGCAAGCATCTGGCCGGCCTGGTGGCGGGCAAGACGCTGACCGCCCAGTGCTATGAAAAAGACCAGTACGGCCGCGACGTGTGCGCGCTGATGCTGGAGAACGGGCAGTCGGCCAACCGCGCCCAGGTCGAGGCCGGCTACGCCTGGGCCTACACGGCGCGCCGCGGCGACTACCTGCGCGACCAGGCCATGCCGGCGCTGCAGCGCCAGGCCAAGGCGGCCGGGCGCGGCCTGTGGGCGCAGCCGGGCGCCGTGCAGCCCTGGAAATGGCGCTACGACTGCTGGCGGCAGCGCCAGTGCGGCTGAGCGCGGCGCGGCCCTATGGGTCCGGGCCCGTGTTTGCTATCCTCTGTCGCAACGATTCGAAGGGAAGGTTTCCATGGGTGCATTGAAGCGGCTCTGGGCGATGGCCTTGCTGTTGTCGCTGGCGTTGGCGGGCTGCTCGCGGGAAAGCCCCATCAACAGCCCCTATCCGGCCGGCGCCGAAGGCCAGAACACGCTTTATTCGGCCTTCGTCAAGCGCTCGCCCAAGTACCTGGACCCGGCCAGCTCCTATTCCGGCGACGAAACCCCCTATACCTACAACATCTACGAGACGCTTTACGGCTACCACTATCTGAAGCGGCCCTACGAACTGGTGCCGCGCGCGGCGGCCTCGATCGACCCGCCGGTCTACCTGGACGCCCAGGGCAACACGCTGCCGGCCGACGCGCCGGGCCAGCAGATCGCCGAGAGCGTGTACGACATCAAGCTGCGCCCCGGCTCGCGCTACGCGCCGCATCCGGCCTTCGCGCGCAAGGCCGACGGCGGTTATGAATACTTTCCGCTGGCGCCGGGCGAACTCGAAGGCAAGTACTACATTCCCGATTTCCCGCGCACCGGCACGCGCGAGCTGACCGCCGACGACTATGTCTACGGCCTGCGGCGCCTGGCCAGCCCGCGCGTGGTGTCGCCGATCTCCGCGCTGATGGCCGAGCACATCGTGGGCCTGAAAGAATACGGCGAGCGCCTGCGCCAGCGCGACCAGGCGCTGCGGCGCGACGCGCCGGGCGGCGCCGGCGCGCCGCCCTGGCTGGACCTGCGCGAGCCCGACGGCTTCACCGGCGTGCAGGCGCTGGACGCCCACACCCTGCGCATCCGCGTCAAGGGCAAGTATCCGCAGTTCAAGTACTGGCTGGCCATGACTTTCACCGCGCCCATTCCCTGGGAGGCGGACCGCTTCTACAGCCAGCCGGGCATGGCCGAGCATGACCTGTCGTTCAACACCTGGCCGGTGGGCACCGGCCCGTACATGCTGGCGGAGTCGCTGCAGAACCGCCGCCACGTGCTGGCCCGCAATCCCAACTACCACGGCGAACCCTATCCCTGCGAAGGCGAACCCGGCGACGAGGCCGCCGGCCTGCTGGCCGACTGCGGCAAGCCCACGCCCTTCATCGACCGCGCGGAATTCAGCGTCGAAAAAGAAGCCATACCGCTGACCGGCAAGTTCATGCAGGGCTATTACGACATGCCGCAGATCGAGCGCGGCGAATACGGCGTGGCCATGCTGGTGGCGGCCGGCGACAGCCAGGACAAGGCGCGCCTGTACCGCGAGCACGGCATCAAGCTGCCCACCACGGTCGAGACGGCCAACTGGTACATGGGCTTCAACTGGCTGGACCCGGTGGTGGGCAAGGGCGATACGCCCGAGCAGCAGGAAAAGAACCGCAAGCTGCGCCAGGCCATCAGCATCGCCTTCGACTGGGAAGAATACGTGGCCGTGTTCGAGAACAGCCAGGCTTCGGTGGCCTACGGCCCGGTGCCGCCAGGCGTGCTCGGCTACCGCGAGCCGCCCGAGGGCATCAACCCGGTGGTCTACGACCTGGTGGACGGCAAGCCCGTGCGCAAATCGGTGGACGTGGCCAAGCGCCTGCTGGCCGAGGCCGGCTACCCGGACGGCCGCAACGCCGAGACCGGCGCGCCGCTGGTGCTGTACTACGACTCCATGTCGGGCGGCGGCTCCAATCCGCAGTTCGACTGGATGCGGCGCCAGCTCGCCAAGATCGGCGTGCAGCTGGACGTGCGCGCCACCGACTACAACCGCTTCCAGGACAAGATGATGCGCGGCGCCGCGCAGATCTTCTTCTGGGGCTGGAATGCCGATTATCCCGACGCCGAGAATTTCCTGTTCCTGCTGTACGGCCCCAACGCCAAGGCCAAGGGCGGCGGCGAAAACGCGGCCAACTACGCCAGCCCCGAATACGACCGGCTGTTCGAGCAGCTCAAGTTCCTGGACGACGGCCCCGAGAAAGAAAAGCTGATCGCGAAAATGGTGGCCATCGTGCAGCGCGACGCGCCCTGGATGTTCGGCTACTTCCCGATGTCGGGCGGCGCCTACCAGCAATGGGTGGGCAACGCCAAGCCGACCCAGATGGTGCGCAACACGCTGCAATACATGAAGATCGATCCCGAGCTGCGCCAGCGCAAGATCGACGAATGGAATTCCCCCAGATGGTGGCCCGTCGGCGTCTTCGTGCTGCTGCTGGCGCTGGCGATCTGGCCTTCGTACGTGGCGCTCAAGCGGCGCGAACGCCAGACGGCATTCGCGCCGCGCGCCGGCAAGGAGCATCAATCATGATCGGCTACGTGATCCGCCGTCTGCTGTACGGCGTGCTGATTCTGATCGGCGTGAATCTCTTTACCTTCATCCTGTTCTTCGCGGTGAACACGCCCGACGACATGGCGCGCCTGGCCATCGGCGGCCAGCGCGTCAGCCAGGAGGCGGTGGAAAAGTGGAAGGCCGAGCGCGGCTACGACAAGCCGCTGTTTTTCAACAGCAAGGCCGAGGGCGCGGCCCGGCTGACCGACACGGTGTTCTACCAGCGCTCGGTGCCGCTATTGGCCATGGAGTTCGGCGCCTCCGACGGCGGCCGCGACATCGGCCGCGAGATCCAGACGCGCATGGGGCCCAGCCTGGCGCTGGCGGTGCCCACCTTCATCCTGGGGCTTTTCGTCAGCATCGTGTTCTCGCTGACGCTGGTGTATTTCCGGGCCACGCGGCTGGATTTCTGGGGCGTGGTGCTGTGCGTGCTGCTGCTGTCCATCTCCAGCCTGTTCTACATCATCGCCGGCCAGTGGGTGTTCGCCAAGCTGCTGCGGCTGGTGCCGTTCTCGGGCTTCTCGGGCGGGCTGGACGCGGTCAAATTCCTGGCGCTGCCGGTGCTGGTCGCCATCGTGTCGCGGCTGGGGCCGGAAGCGCGCTTCTACCGCACCCTGTTCCTGGAGGAGATCGGCAAGGACTACGTGCGCACCGCCCGTTCCAAGGGCCTGGCCGAGCGCGTGGTGCTGTTCAGGCACGTGCTGCGCAACGCCATGCTGCCCATCCTGACCGGCACGGTGGCCGCGCTGCCGCTGCTCTTCATGGGCAGCCTGATCGCCGAATCCTTTTTCGGCATTCCCGGCCTGGGCAGCTACACCATCGACGCGATCAACGCGCAGGACTTCTCCATCGTGCGCGCCATGGTGTTCCTGGGCGCCGCGCTCTATATCGTCGGGCTGATCCTGGCCGACATTTCCTACACGCTGGCCGATCCCCGCGTCAGATTCGAGTAGCCGCCATGCCCAAGTTCGTCTTTCTCTGGACCGATATCGCGCTATGGCTGATGGTGCTGGGCGCGGCCGCCTACGCCTGGCGGGTGCGCCGCAGCCCGAACCTGCGCTCGACCTGGGCGCGCGTCGCCCGCGATACGCCGGCCATGTGCTCGGCCGTGGTGCTGGCCGCCTTCGTCGCGGTGGGCCTGCTGGATTCGGTGCACTACCGGCCCCAGTTGCCGCCCGCGCCGGGCGCGCCGGCCGACGCCGCCCCGGTCTATGCGCCCGCGGTGCGCTCGGCGCTGGACGGCCTGCTTGCCGGCACGGTGCTGATGCGGCCGGAGAAAACCTATTCCGAACCGCTGGCCGTGCGCCAGTTCACCAAGGAAACCGAGCTGGTCGACGGCAAGCCGGTGCGCGATTTTCCCCGGCTGCGCGGCGCCGGCCTGCACCTGGAGGACCCGGACCGCGACCGCGGCGGCGACCTGCTCAGGCGGCTGGGGCTGGGCCTGGCCGGCGGGCTGGCCGTGGCGCTGGCGGCGGCCGGGGTGCTGTACGCCTGCCTGCGGCGGCGGCGCGCGGCGTCCGGCGATCATGCCGGCGTGCCCTGGGGCGCCATGACGCTCACCTTCACGCTGCTGTGCCTGGCGGTGGGGGCGCTGGCGGGGCTGTCCAGCGGCTACCACGCGCTGGGCACCGACCGCATCGGCAACGACGTGCTGTGGCAGGCATTGAAAAGCATCCGCACCGCGCTCGTGATCGGCAGCCTCACCACCGTGGCCATGCTGCCGCCGGCCATCGTCTTCGGTATCGCGGCCGGCTACTTCAAGGGCAGGATCGACGACGCCATCCAGTACCTGTACACCACCATCACCTCGATTCCGGGCGTGCTGCTGGTGGCCGCCTGCGCGCTGATGATGCAGGTCTACATCGACAATAACGCGGACCTGTTCGACACCTCGGCCGCGCGCGCCGACCTGCGCCTGTTCCTGCTGTGCATGATCCTGGGCTTTACCGGCTGGGCCGGGCTGTGCCGCCTGCTGCGCGCCGAAACCCTGAAGCTGCGCGAGCTGGAATACGTGCAGGCCGCCAGGGCCTTCGGCGTATCGCACTGGCGCATCATGACGCGCCACCTGCTGCCCAACGTGGCGCACCTGGTCCTGATCACCATGGTGCTGGAGTTCTCGGGGCTGGTCCTGTACGAGGCGGTGCTGTCGTACCTGGGCATAGGCGTGGATCCCAGCATGAATTCCTTCGGCTCGATGATCGACGGCGCCCGGCTGGAAATGTCCCGCGATCCCATGATCTGGTGGAACCTGATGACCGCATTCATCTTCATGCTGGCCCTGGTGCTGGCGGCCAATCTGTTCGCCGACGCCGTGCGCGATGCGTTCGATCCGCGCACCCGTCGCTACAAGCCGGCGCGCCGCGGCCTGGGCCTGTTCAGGCGCGGCGCCGCGGCCGCGCCTTCGCGCTCCGGAGACGCGCCATGAGCCAGAAGCCCTTGCTCGAGGTCCGCGAACTGGAAGTGGACATCGCCGGCGAAAGCGGCATGACCCAGGCGGTCAAGCGCCTGCAGCTGGCCATCTCCCGGCGCCAGACCTTCGCGCTGGTGGGCGAATCCGGCTGCGGCAAGAGCATGACGGCGCTGGCGCTGCTGCGCCTGCTGCCGGACGCCGGCCGCATCGTGGGCGGGCAGATCGACCTGGACGGCGAGGACCTGAACCGCCTGCCGGAAAGCGCGATGCGCGGCGTGCGCGGAGGGCGCATCGGCATCATCTTCCAGGAACCGTCGACCAGCCTGAATCCGGTGATGCGCGTTGGCGACCAGATCGTCGAGACCCTGCTCGCGCATACGTCGCTGCGCGGCGCGGCCGCGCGCGAGCGCGCCATCGAGTGGCTGCGGCGCGTGGGCATTCCCGAGCCCGAGCGGCGCGTGGACGACTATCCCTTCCAGTTCTCCGGCGGCCAGAAGCAGCGCGTCATGATCGCCATCGCGCTGGCGGCCGAGCCGCTGCTGCTGATCGCCGACGAGCCCACCACGGCGCTGGACGTCACCGTGCAGGCGCAGGTGCTGGATCTGCTGGCCGACATCCAGCGCGAGATGGGCATGGCCATCCTGCTGATCACGCACGACCTCGCGGTGGTGAAGAACGTGGCCCATCACGTGGCGCTGATGCGCGCCGGCGAAATCGTCGAGAGCGCCAGCGCCGAGGAGTTCTTCCGCGCGCCGCGCCACCCTTATGCGCGCCAGCTGTTCGAGGCCATTCCCACCTTCGAGAAACGCGGCGTCCCGTTGACGGAGCCGGGCCGCAAGGCGCTGGCCGAGGCGGGCGGGGCGCGCGCCCGGCGTACGGGCGAGGTGGTGCTGGAGGTCGCTGACCTGAAAGTGCATTACCCCGTGCGCAAGGGGCCGCTGCGGCGCATCGTGTCGTGGGTCAAGGCCGCCGACGGGGTGACGTTCGATCTCAAGGCCGGCGAGACCCTGGCGCTGCTGGGCGAATCGGGCTGCGGCAAGACCACCACCGGCAAGGCGCTGCTGCGGCTGATCGACGGCGCGCGCGTCTCGGGCCGCGCGCTGCTAGAGGGCCAGGACCTGCTGACCGCCGACCGCCGCCAGCTGCAACGCCTGCGGCAGGACATCCAGATCGTGTTCCAGGACCCCTACGCCTCGCTCGATCCGCGCATGCGCGTGGGCGACATCTTGGACGAAGGCCTGGCCTCGCTGCGGCGCGGGATGGACAGGACGGCGCGCGCCGCGCTCGCGGCGCGCCTGGTCGAGCGGGTCGGCCTGCCGGCCAACACGCTGGCCCGCTATCCGCACGAGTTCTCCGGCGGCCAGCGCCAGCGCATCGCGATCGCGCGGGCGCTGGCGGTCGAGCCCAAGGTGCTGATCTGCGACGAGCCGACCTCGGCGCTGGACGTGTCGGTGCAGGCCCAGATCCTGGACCTGCTGCGCGAATTGCAGGACGAGCTGGGGATCGCCTACCTGTTCATCACGCACAACTTCGGCGTGGTCGAATATCTGGCCGACCGCATCGCCGTCATGGAAGGCGGCCGCATCATCGAGCTGGGGCAGGCCGACGCGGTGCTGCATGCGCCGCGCGAGGAAATGACGCGCAGACTGCTGGCGGCCGTGCCGCGCCTGCAGTTCGGCGCGCCCGGGCCGGCCTGACCCGGGCGCGGCCCGTTCAGACGGAGTGGTGCGCGCTGCGCGCCTCCAGCCAGACCAGCGTGTCGTGGCGCAGGGCGCGCACGCACTGCGCCAGATAGGCGTGCACCGATTCCAGCTCCGCCGGGTCATGGCGGCGCGCCGTCAGCATGACCGCGTCGGCGACCCATTGGCGTTCCTGCGCCACCAGCTGGCACTGCTCTTCCACCGGCCGGATCACGATCATCCGGCGATCCAGCGGATGGCGGCCGCGCTGCACGTAGCCGGCCGCCTCCAGGCGGTTGATCAGCGCCGTCGCGCCGCCGGAGCTGATGCCCATCAACTGGGCCAGCTGCCCGGTGGGCAGGGCGTCGAACTCCATCACCAGTTCCAGCGCCTTGAGGTCCGCCAGGGGGATGCCCAGCTTTTCGGCCAGAGCGGATTGGCACGCCGCGTTATAGACGGCGAACTGCCTGCCCAGCATCAGCGCGATGTCCTCAAGCACGCCGGGACGCAGTTCGCTGCTGCGCCCGGCCGCGGGCTCCTGGTGAAAGTAGGTCTCTTGTTGCAGCATGGTTCGTGCTCCCGGGCCGATGGCGTGGATTACTTGCGGGCCGAGAGGCCGCCCAGGAGGCCGCCCAGCAGGCCGCCGTTGGGAGCGCCGGCCGTGCCGCCGCCGCTCAGGCTGCCCGTGACGCCGCCCAGCAAGCCGCCCAGCAGTCCGCCGTTGGCCGTGCCGGCCGCCGCACCGCCGCCTGCGCTCACGTTCGCGCCCGCGCCGGAACCGGTGTTGGCGCTCACCGAGACGCCGCCAGCCAGTCCGCCGACCAGGCCGCCCAGCAGCCCGCCGTTGGCGGCCGCGCCGCCCGAGCCGCCGGCCGTGCCGCCCGCGGCGGCGCCGCCGCCGAGCAATCCGCCCAGCAGGCCGCCGTTGCCGGCGGTTCCGCCCGCGGCTCCGCCCAGGCCGCCCGTGACGCCGGCCAGCAGGCCGGTCACCGGCGCCAGCAGGCCGCCGTTGGCGCCGCCCGGCTGCGTCACGCCGGCCAGCAGGCCGGTGATGGGGCTGAGCAGTCCGCCGTTGCCGTTGGCGCCGCCGGTCAGGCCGCCGGTCACGCCGCCCAGGCCCAGGCCGCCCGTGAGCGAGGCGACCGCGCCGGTGGCGTTGGCCAGCGTCGCGCCCAGCGGGTTGGGGTTGCCCGGCGTGGCGTGCAGGAGGCCGCCGGCGCTGGCCACCGCGCCGCCCAGCCCTTGCAGCACGCCATTAAGGCCGACCGCGCCGCCGGGCAGCGAGCCGCCCAGGTTGCTGACCGTGCCGCCCAGGCTGTTCAGCAGGCCGGCCACCGGCGCGCCCAGCCTGGTGGTGTCGCCCACCTGCTGGGTCAGTCCGGTCACGGTGCCGGCCAGCGGGCTGGCGGTGGGGTCGAGCGCCGCGCCCAGGCCGGCCAGGGTAGGCTGCAGGCCGAGCGGCAGAACGTTGTCCACGGTCTTGCCGACGTTGCCCAGCGCCGGCTCCAGCAGCGGCGTCGAGGGTCCGCCCAGCACGCCGCCGGTGATGCCGCCGACCACCTGGGTCACCGGGTTGAGCAGGCCGCCCTGGCCCGACAGGCCGGCGGTGAGCGCGCCCACGGCGCCGGTGGCGTTGCCCAGCACGGTCGTCAGCGGATTGGGGTTGTTCGGATCGGCATGCAGCAGGCCGCCGGTGCTGGCCACGGTCTTGCCCAGGCCGTCCACCAGGCCGCCCAGGCCGGTGCTCAGCCCGCCGGGCAGGCCGGTGCCCTTGACCGTGGTGCCGAGATCGCTGACCAGCCCGCCGACCTGCTTGACCGTGCCGTCCACCGGCTGGCCCAGGCCCGTGGTGGCGCCAATTTCCTGCGTCAGCCCGACGACGGTGTCGGCCACCGGCTTGATGGTGGGGTCCAGCGCCTTGCCTACGCCGCCCAGCGTGGTGTCCAGGTTCAGGGGCAGGGTGTTGTCCACCGCGGCGCCGGTGTTGCCCAGCGTGGTTTCGAGCAGGCCGGCCGTGATCGGGTTGGTCGGATTGGTGGGATCGGTGCCGCCCGGGTTGGTGCCGCCGTCGCCGCCGCCATTGCCGCCGCCACCGCCATTGCCACCACCGCCGCCTCCCGGCGTTTCGGGAATGACCGTGCCCGGCAGGCTCGCCGACTTGCTGCCGCCACCGCCGCCGCAGGCGGCCAGGGCGCTCATCAGCGCCGCGGCCAGGACGGTGGATGTCAGGATGCGCGAAATGCGGCGAGTCTCGATATTGGTATGCATGGCGAACTCCTTGTGTTGGAAGAGTCAGGCAAGAAACGGCCCGATACATCTACACATGCACAAAGCGTGCCAACTTTTTTCAAAAAAACGCCCGCGGCGCGGCGGGCGGGATTTTCAAGGATAAAACCCTTTCAATTCATGTTGTTATGAGTTATTAAGGGTTTACCCTTATTCGAGAAATACGCAGATTTACGATCTCGCGCAGGCTGCGAATGTTACGAATGGCCGGTTATCGGCCGTTACGTTACGGGCGGCGTTACGTAACGCCGCGCTCAGAACGCGTCGTAATAAAGCGAGTAATTCGCGTTGAAACGCAGGTCGCGGTCATTGTCGACCGTCGCCGACCCCACCGGCTTGGCGACGTTGAAATCGAATAGATAATACTTATCGTCCGTGATCCGCAGCCCCAGCGCCACCGAAGACAAATGCCGCTGGTTCAGTTCCTGCAGGCTTTTGTTGTTGTACCAGGTGCGCGCATAGTCGACCATCGCATAGGGTTGCACGCTGGAAAGGTACTGCCAGCCGGTGCCGAAGCGCCGGTTTATTTCCGCCGAGACGCCTATGCCTTTATCCCCGCTTTGTTCTCCCTGGGGATAGCCCATGGCGTAGCGCCAGCTGCCGTACGAGACCTGCTCCGAGGAAGGCAGGATATTGCTGGAATATTGCCCGGCGCCCGAGAAAACCAGCCCGAACTGGCCCGGCAACGCAAAGGTCTGCTTGGCGTTGAGGTTATAGCGGGTGAAATCCAGGTCCAGGATCGGGGTGGCGGAATAGCCGTAATTGGTTGAGATGTCTTTTTTGGCGCCGGCGGCGTCGAAACCCTTGGCGACGCCTAACGTGATGTCGGTGGCCTGGCTCTCGGATACCTGGATATAACGCAGTTCCGCGTTGGCGGCGCGCACGCGGGCGTCCTGCTGCAGCCAGCGGTCGCTGTTGCGCGCGTCGTAGCGGTCCTTGGAATTGGCGGCATAGACGCCCAGCGTGCCGGTCAGCGAACGGCTGTTGTTGAGCAGGAACGGATAACTCACGCCGAGGCCGACGCGGTCGTTTTTGACGCGGCGCTCGAAACCGAGATATTCGATGGCATCGTCCTCGGGGCGCGCGTCGTAGTGGTAGCCGTCGATTTTCAGCGCCAGGCCGTCGGCGCCGATCGGCACGCGGATTTCACCGTTGAAGTATTTCACGTCGTCGGTATTGAAGGGCACGGCGGCGGTCAGCTTCACCTGTTCGCCCAGCGGCGTCAGGCTGTTGGTCGCCATATTCACCAGCGGCTGCATGCCGGTGCCCAGGTCGGCGATGCCGCCGGTCAGGCTGACCGGCTGGCGGCTGGCCGCCAATACCAGTTCTGTGGCGCCGTCGGCGCGCCGCGGCAGATCCAGGCTGGGCGTGAATTTGACGCCGGGCACCGTGCGCATCAGATTCAGCTGGCGTTCCAGCGTGGCCTGCTTGAGCGGCCTTTCCTCTTTCAACGGGCCGGCCAGGGTATCGAGCCGGTCTTGCGCGTTGCCGATATCGCCTTCGATGCGCACCGAGCCGATATATCCCTCGACCACCGTCACCACCACCAGGCCGTTGGCGAAACTCTGGTTCTGCACCAGCGCGAACGACAGCGGATAGCCTTTTTCCCGGTACAGCAGCGTGATTTTGTCGACCTGCTGGACCAGTTCGCCCAGGCTTATTTCCTTGCCGGCCAGCGGGCTCAGCAATGCGGCCACTTCTTCGAAGGGAATCGCGCGCACGCCGCTGACGTCGAAATTGCGCGGCACGATGCGCTGCGCCAGCCGCGCCTGCAAAGCCATTTGTTCCGGCGTCGCCGTCTGCACCACGGGCGGCGGCTGGGTGGCCGACGGCGGCCGCTCCAGTTTGGGCATGGAATCGACGGGATTGCCGCGCAAAGGGCCGTCTGCGCGAGCATTGCCGGCTGCCGCGAGGGCGCAGGCGAGGACCAGGGAAACTGAAGCTGCCGGAAATGTACGTCTCATGCCTTTTGATGTCTCTTGTTTCCGCGGCGCAGTTCCATGGCCTTTCCGATATTTATCGACTATTTCCACCGCCGGTCGCCGGGGTCGCGTTATGGTGCCAGTCGCTGACTAAAATGACAATTTATTTCATTGGACCATATAGTGAATTAGCGTTTTCGCTAAGTTGTTGCAAATTTGAAACTGCATAAACTGGCGTGTTTGATAGATAACCATATGTTTTTCAATGAGATATTCTTAACTTAAAGAACGTTATTTACATTTAAATACAGCATTATTGCGAATATAAGGGAAAACCCTGATGTGTATTAAATGGTAATATACAAGACTACAAATAACGTATCTTCTCATTGCATCGAAATGTTCAGCCCAAGGAAATCCGCAAGTTTGAAAAGGGTGACCGCAAGCAGAATCATGGGCCCGCAGCGCTGCGTGCGGCCAGTTTCAAAAGAGGCTGTCCATGACGTCAGGTGAAATCGTTCCGCTTTCGTTCCACGGTGGCCTGGTGGCGCTTTCGTTTTTCGTTGCGGTGCTCGGTTCCTACGTGGCGATGCTGGCCGCGGCGGGTATCCGGGCGGAAACCCGCGATGGCGAAATCCGTTTCGGCTACATACTGATCGGCGCCGTCGCAATGGGCGGAGTCGGTATCTGGAGCATGCATTTCATCGGTATGCAGGCCCAGAACCTGCCTTTCGACGTGGGTTATCAATTCGACCTCACGCTGCTCAGTTTCCTGGTCGCCGCGGGTTTTTCCGGCTGGGCATTCTGGTTTGTCGGCCGCCAGCGTTTTACTTTCCTGCGCTGCCTGACGGGCGGCGTGGCCACCGGGCTGGGCGTGGTCTCCATGCATTATGTGGGCATGAGCGCCATGCGCATGCCGGCCGTGCTGGCCTGGGACCTGCCCATGGTGACGGCCTCGGTGTTTATCGCCGTGGTGGCCGCGTCGGCCGCATTGTGGCTCGCCTTCAATACCCAGAACGAACGCCAGCGCGCCGGCGCGGCCATTTTGATGGCGGTGGCGATCTGCGGCATGCATTACACCGGCGCCGCGGCCGGGACCGTGGTCTGCACCACGTCCCGCGAATATTCGGGCGCGCAGATCGGCGGCGCAATGCTGCCCTATATCGCGTTTGCATTATCCGTGGCGACCATGCTGCTGATGCGCTGGCATCTGCAGCGGGCGTCCCGGCGGTTTCGCGTGCGCACGGCGCAGCGCATTGACTCGATCATTGAATCGGCGCCGGTGGCGCATCCGGGCAAGTATCCCGGGTCCGTCCAGGGGCCGGAATAAGCAGGATTCCGGACGCGCGCCGCCTTGCAGTAGCGACGGTGTGCGAGTGGTTCTGGAAGTGTGGCCGGGCCTGCCGCCGGCGGGGCGGCTTGATGATCAATCGAGACCAGTGAGGTTCGAAAATGAAGCAAAAACTCATGCAATTCTGGAATGAAGAAGAGGGCATCACCGCGCTCGAATACGGCCTGATCGCCGGCATGATCGCGGTGGCGCTGCTGGCCGTGGTGGGCACGTTCACCGACGCGCTCGAAGGCCTGTTCACGGGACTGGGCGGCGCGCTGAGCGACAACACGCCGGGCTGATCCCGATCGCTTCCCATGCCGCGACGGCGGGCCGCCCGCCCGCTGCCGCGGCTCCCGTCCAGCTTTTTTTATTTGATTCGAGAAGCACGCCGCGCGTCCGCTGTCGTATCCGATTTCCGATTCTTGAAGGTCCTGCCTTGTCTCCAGGGGAAGCATTGTGGTGGTTGCTGTTCGCAAGCTGGAATCTGGCGCTGGTCTACAACGACCTGCGCTACCGCCGCGTCCCGAACGCCTTGGTGGTGTCGGGGTTCGCGCTTCAGCTGCTGTGGCTGCTGGCCGCGTGGCTGGCCCCCGGCTGGGCCTATCCGCCGCGCTGGTCCGGCTGGCTCATGGCCTGGCTGGGGTTCGCCGCGGCGCTGCCGTTCCTGCTGCTGTGGAGCCGGCGCCTGATGGGCGCGGGCGACGTCAAGGCCATCGCCGTGCTGGGACTGCTGCTGGGGCTGCCTGCGCTGTTGGCGGTGCTCGTGCTGTCGAGCCTGCTGGCGGGCCTGCATGCCTTGCTGGTGCTGGCGCTCTCGCGCGTGTGGGCGCCGGGCGCGCGGCTGCGCCAGATTCCGTACGCCGCGTACATGGGAATCGCCGCGCTCAGCGTGGCGTCTATGCCCTGGAATTCGGCCTGGTATTCGTAGTGTTCTTCCTGTTGTTCTACGGGATTCTGACTTATTCGCTGGTCGCCGCCGCACAGAACTCCGTCGCGCTGGCCGCGCAGGACGGCGCGCGCAAGATCCTGCAATGGCAGGGCGGCGCCGCTTCGCTGGCGGCGCGGGCCGGGGCGGGACGCGACACCGCGCTGCAGCGGGCCGAATGGATCAGCACGCTGTCGGCCTCGCCGGTGCGGGTGGCGGTGTGCGGCAGCGCGGGCGCGCTGAGCAGTTCGGGCGGCGGCGCATGCAGCGGCCTGCCGCTGGCCGACGGCCAGATCGAAGTGACCGTGTCCTATCCGTATGGCGCCCATCCGCTCATCCCCACGGTGCCGCTGCTGCGCACGGCGCTGATGCCGGCCTCCGGCGTGCTGAGCGCGCGCGCGACCGTGCATCTGGACCAGCTGGACGGGGAGGGCTGAGATGCGCACCCCTCATCCGCTCCATTGCCGGCCGCGGCGCCAGCGCGGCGTCGCGGCGCTGGAGTTTTCGCTGACCCTGATCGTGCTGCTGCTGTTCATCTGCGGCGTGCTGGGCGTGAGCGCGCTGTTCTGGATGCAGCAGCAACTGGCCGCGGCCGCGACCGACGGCGCGCGCGCCGCGGTTTCGGCCCGCTACAACGGCGAGCCCGACGTGCCGGCGGCGGCCTGTTCCGCCGCCATGAGCGCGTTCTCGTCCGGCTCCAGCGTGGTGTGCGCGGCCTCGCGCGCGCCTTGCGAGTGGAGCGGCCCGGCCGGCCGGCAGTCCGACTGCGCCACCGTGAACCTGACTTATGAAACCCAGTCCTGGCCCTTGCTGGCCACCCTGCAGGGCCTGATCACCTCGTTGCCGGGCATGGGCCGGAACTGGATTCCCAACCAATTGCATTCGCAAGCCGTCGTACAGATATCGCAGGGGACACCATGAGCAGTTTGAGCAAGATCGTCGCAGGGATGTTGTTGGTAGCGGGGCTGGTGCTGGCCTTCATCGCCTGGAGGCTGGCGTCCGCGCCGGCCAGCGCGCCAGCCGCCGCGGCGTCGGCGCCCGCGCCGGCGGCGCCGGTCGCCGCGCCCGTCAAGCGCTATCCGGTGGTCGTGGCCAAGACGCCGATCGCGGCCGGCACGCGCATCGACGCGGCCCGGATGCTGGAAGTGGCGCAGTGGCAGGCGGCGCTGTCGGGCGGCTATGAGGCGGCCGCGCCGCTGGAAGGCGCAGTGGCCAAGGTCGATATCGCCGCGGGCGATCCCATGCTGCCCAGCCTGCTGGCGCAGGGACTGGCGCGCCAGCTCAAGGAAGGAGAACGCGCCGTGGCCATCGCGGTCGACGAAGTCGTGGGCGGCGGCAACCGCATCGGTCCGGGCGACTGGGTCGACGTGTTCTTCATGATCGAGAAAGGCCAGGAAGTGCCTGGCGCGCAGGCGCGCCTGCTGCAATCGCAGCTGCGCGTGCTGGCCTACGGCAAGGCTTCGGTGGACGGTCCGGAGGAAAAGCCGGCAGGGCAGGCGGGCGTGCCGAACCAGCCGGCCAAGACCGCGGTCCTGGCCGTGCCGCTGGAACGCGTCAATGAACTGATGCTGGCCAGCCGCGCCGGCCGCCTGCAGCTGGCGCTGCGGCCGCTGGGCGACGAGGCCCTGCCGGACACGGAATTGTTCGTGCAGCGCGGCAGCGTGCTGCCGGTGCGCGCCGACCTGACGCCGGCCCAGCGCGATGCGCTCAAGCTCGCGCCGAACCGCGCCTATGCCGGCGAAAGCCTGGTGCAGCTCGACGGCACCACGACGGCGGCGCGTACGCCCGCGGCCGTGGCGCGCGGCGCGAATGCCGGCGGCGGCCGGTCGGTGGAAATCGTGCGCGGCGACAAGACCGAGCGCGTGCGTTACTGACAGCGGCCGCGGGGCCGATGCGGGCCCCGGCGGCTGGACTCTCCCAAATAACTCGATCCAGCACCATGAAGAAACATCAGCGCACCACCGTCATCTGTGTCCTGTCGGCGCTTGCCGCGTTCGGCTGCGGCGCGAGCGCCGTAGCGCAAACCGCGGCGCCGGCCGCGAGCGCGCCGGCGCCGGTCCGCGACCTGAACCTGGCGGTCAAGGGCCAGCAGACCCTGCTGCTGGACGGCGCCGTGCCCTCGCGCCTGGCCATCGGCGACCCGGAAGTGGCCGACGTCAAGATCCTGCCCGCCGGCGGCAAGCGCGCGGGCGCCATCCTGGTCTACGGCAAGAAGGCCGGCACCACGCAGCTGCAGGTCTGGAGCGGCTCCAATCCCGCGCCCCAGGTCTGGAACCTGCGCGTGGGCGGCAGCGTGCAGGGCGCGCTGGCCAGCCGCGGCATCGCCGGCGGCGCCAACATCGACATCGCCGGCGACCGCGCGGTGGTGTCCGGCCACGCCGAAACGCCGATGGGGCAGGTCGCGTCCGTGGCGATGGCGGCCTCGGCCGTGGGCGGGGAAAAGAACGTGGTGGACGTGTCCTCGGCCGGCACCAGCGGCGTGGTGCAGGTGGAGGTAAAAGTGGTCGAGGTGTCGCGCTCCGTCATGAAAGAAGCGGGCATCAACTGGTCGGCCGGCGGCAGCGGCCCGTGGAGCGCCAGCGCCAGCCTGGTGCCGGCCAACCTGGGCGCGGCGGCCTCGGGCTTCTCGCTGTTCTACGACACCAACAACTTCTCGGCCAATCTGCGGCTGCTGCAGAACAACGGCATGGCGCGCGTGCTGGCCGAGCCCACGCTGGTGGCGCTGACGGGCCAGAGCGCCAGCTTCCTGGCCGGCGGCGAGCTGCCCATCCCTGAATCCGGCGGGCTGGGCACCGTGTCGGTCACGTTCAAGCCGTTCGGCATCGGCCTGACCGTCACGCCCACCGTGCTGTCGCGCGACCGCATCTCGCTGAAGGTGGCGCCCGAGGCCAGCGAACTCGATTACAGCAACGGCATCGCGATCAGCAACGGCGAGAACTCCGCCTCCATCATTCCGGCGCTGCGCACGCGCCGCGCGGACACCACGGTGGAGCTGGGCGACGGCGAGAGCTTCGTGATCAGCGGCCTGGTGTCGCGCCAGACCAAGGCGATGGTCAGCAAGGTGCCGCTGCTGGGCGACCTGCCCATCATCGGCACTTTCTTCCGCAGCCTGGACTACAAGCAGGAGGACACCGAGCTGGTCATCGTGGTGACGCCGCGCCTGGTGCGCCCCATCGCGCGCGGCGTCACGCTGCCGCTGCCGGGGGCCAGGCAGGAGCGCGCCGACAACGGCTTCAACGCCTGGGGCTATTACCTGACCGGCCCGATGGGCGGCCAGCAGATGCCGGGATTTTCGCGGTGAACGATATGAAGACACATACGAGCGAATGGAAGGGCCTGCAGAACGGCAGGCGATTCCTGTTCTGCTCCCGCGGGGCGGACATCGCCGCCCAGCTGGGGCAGGCGCTGGGCGACATGGGCATGCTGACCCAGGAGTCGCCCGGCACGGAAGAACTGGCGCGGCGCCTGGCGGACATCGCGCCGCAGGTGGTGTTCCTGGACTTCACGCTGAGCGAGGACGAGCCCGGCAAGCTGTTCAAGTCGGCCGAGCTGGCGCGCCTGCTGGCGCGCATCGCGCCCAGCCTGCCGCGCGTGGCGGTGGGGCTGCTGAGCCAGCCCGAAGGCGCGATCGCGGCCCTGCGCGCCGGGGTCAGCGACTTCGTCGATCCCACGGTGGCGCCGCAGGAAATCAAGGAAATCGTGCAGCGCCTGATGAACGCGCAGGCGGGCGACGCGCCCGGCGGCGGATCGCGGCGCAGCGTGCTGCTGCTGAGCGCGCGCCCCGGCGTGGGCGCCAGCACGCTGGCCGTGCACCTGGCCGGCATGGTGCAGGACCGCCTCAAACAGGCCCATTGCGCGCGCAACGCGGCCGGTGGCAAGGCTGCGCGCGCGGCCGCGGCCGAGCCCGGCTCGACGCTGCCGCTGTCGAGCCGCGTGGCGCTGATGGACCTGGGCTGGCCAGTGGGAGACTGCCAGCTGTACCTGAACATCGGCGGCGACTTCGACTTCGCCGAGGCGGCGCGCAACCTGCGCCGCCTGGACTCCACGTTGCTGGGCTCGGCCATGCCGCACACGGCCAATGGTCTGAGCGTGCTGTCGCTGCCGCGCGACCTGGCGCAGATGCGCGACGCCTCGCTGTCCGATTCGCTGCTGGTGTTCGAGCGCATGCGCCAGCATTTCGGCGTGGTGGTGGCCGATGCCGGCGGCTTCACCAATCCCGAATTCGTGGCCGGCCTGGCGCGCGCCTCGGAGCAGAACTGGATCGTGACGGACCAGAGCGTGGGCGCGCTGGTGTCGCTGGCCGGCCTGCTGCAGGAGCTGGAGCAGATGCACGTGGACCGCCGCAGCCTGGGGCTGATCGTCAACCGCTACGACGAGCGCTACGGCATGACCGCGCAGCAGATCGCCGAGCGCTTCCAGCTGGACCTGGTGGGCACGCTGCCCGACCGCACGCTGGCGCTGATGGTGTGCACCAACCAGGGCCATCTGCTGCATGAAGAAGCCGAACGCGACATCTACGTGCGCGCGGTGCAGGCGCTGGCCGAAAAACTGAGCGCCCACGAACACGCCGCCGGCGGGCGCGCCGGCTGGCTCGCGACCTGGCTGCCCGGCGTGCACCGCCGCATGGCGGGTTGACGGCAACACGGACGGACAGCAACGGAATCCCACATGATCATGACAGCGACGGTTGAGTTCGGCGGCGAAGGCGACTCCGGTTTTTCGGCGTCGAACCGCTATCAGGAAGTGAAGACGGCGGCCTACGAGCACCTGCTTTCCCGCATCGAGGAGCTGGGCGCCGAGTTCGGCCGCTGGGCGCGCTCGGCGATCCAGGAGTTCGTGGACATCGAGGTCGCGAGCTTCGTGCGGCTGCGCAGGGTGCCGATCAACGAAGGCGAGATGCGGCAGATCGCCGAGGCCCTGACCAAGGAACTGGCGGGCCTGGGGCCGCTGGAGGACCTGCTGGCGGACCCGGCGGTGGAAGACATCCTGATCAACGGCTACGACAACGTGTTCGTGTCGCGCCGCGGCGTGCTGGCGCGCGAGACGCTGCGTTTCACCGACAATCAGCACGTGCTGCGCATCGTGCGCCGCATCCTGGCGCCCATCGGCCGCCGCCTGGACGAGTCCAGCCCCATGGTGGACGCGCGCCTGCCCGACGGCGGGCGGCTGAACGTGGTGATCGAGCCGCTGGCGGTGGACGGCCCCATGGTGTCGATCCGCAAGTTCCGCCAGGACCCGCTCAAGCCGGCCGACCTGCTGACGCTGGGCACGTTCGACGAAGAGATCTACCGGCTGCTGCACGAGGCGGTGAAGAACCGCTGCAACATCCTGGTGTCCGGCGGCACCAGTTCGGGCAAGACTTCGCTGCTCAATGCGCTGGCGTTCTTCATCCCCGGCACCGAGCGCGTGGTCACGGTCGAGGACACGGCCGAACTGTCGCTCAATCACCCGCACGTAGTGCGGCTGGAATCGCGCCAGGGCGGCTTCGACGGCAGCGGCGCGGTGACCATCCGCGAGCTGATCCGCAACAGCCTGCGGATGCGCCCGGACCGCGTGGTGGTGGGCGAAGTGCGCGGCGCCGAAGTCATGGACATGCTGCAGGCCATGAACACCGGGCACGAAGGCTCCATGGCCACCATCCACGCCAACTCGCCGCGCGAGTGCCTGTACCGGATCGAGATGCTGGCGGGCTTCGCCGGCTTCCAGGGCAGCGAGGACAGCCTGCGCCGCCAGATCGCCAGCGCGCTCGACTTCATCGTGCAGATCGGCCGCCTGTCCAACGGCAAGCGCCGCGTGCTGTCGGTGACCGAGGTGACGGGCATGGGCGACAACGTGATTTCCACGCAGGAGCTGTACCGCCACGAAACCTTCCTGACGCCGGAGGGCGAGGAAAAAGACCGCTGGAAATGGCTGGGCATCCATCCGCATACGCCCAAGCTGGCCAGGATGCGCAGCGAGGCGCGCGCCAACGACGCCGCGTCCGGCGACGGCGATGGCGGCGGTGGCGGCGGGTTCTGGAGCCGGAGGCGCTGATGGAGCGGGTCCTGATACTGGCCGGCCTGGCGCTGGCGCTGATGCTGGGCGCGGCGCTGCTGTGGCGCCACGCCAGCCGCGGCGCGCGCCGCGCCGCGAGCTCGGCGTTCCTGGAGAACCAGCTCAACCGCGTGCGCGACGCGCGCCCGGACGACGACACGTTCGCGGCCGGTTCGCGCGCCATGCGCAGCGGCCTGCTGGGATGGGACCGCCTGCTGCTGGTGGCCGGCATACGCCAGAGCCCCGGCTTCTATCTGCGCCTGGCGGCGCCGCTGTTCGGCGGCGCGGCGCTGGCCTGGCTGCTGCTGGGCGGGCTGTCCGGCGCGGTGACGCTGGTGCTGGTGGCGGTGCTGGAGTATTTCCTGCTGTGGCTGCGCGCCGACAAGCGCCAGCGCCGCATGATCGCGCAGCTGCCGGCGTTCCTGGACAACATCGTGCGCCTGGTCACCATCGGCAACAGCATGGGCTCGGCCTTCCAGACCGCCGCCGCCAACACCGACGAACCCTTGCGCGAAGTGGTGGAGACGGCGGCCAGCCTGAGCCGCTCGGCCAAGGAGCTGGACGCGGCGCTGGTGCACGTGTCGCGCCTGTACGGGCTGAAAGAGCTGTACATGATCGCCGCCGTGGTGTCGCTGGCGATGCGCTTCGGCGGGCGCAGCGACCAGGTGCTGGAGCGCATGGCCGCGTTCATGCGCGACGTGGCCCAGGCGCGCAACGAACTGTCGGCCAGCTCGGCCGAGGTGCGGCTGTCGGCCTGGATACTGGCGCTGCTGCCGGTGGGGATCGCCGGCTTCATCATCGTGACCAACAACAATCTCTTCATGGGACTGTGGCACGACCCGGCGGGCTTCAAGATGCTGGTGACCGCGGTGGCGCTGCAGATCGGCGGCAGCTACTGGCTGTACCGCATGGCCAAGTCGATCTGAGGAGAGGCGCGATGCATATCCTGCAGTCCTGGAACGCCTCGACCACGCTGGCCGCGGCGCTGATGCTGATCGCGGCGGCCATGCTGGTGCTGGGCGTGGGTCTGGTGCGGCGCCTGCGCGGCCAGAGCCGCAGCCGCCAGGTGGTGGACCAGGCGCTGGCGGCGCGCCAGATGGGCGAGGGCGCGGCCGCGCCGCTGCCGGCCGCCGACGCGCAGGGCCGCCTCGCGGCCGCCGCGCGCGCCGCCGATTCGTTCGGCAGGCGCCTGAGCCAGGGGCGCCTGGCCGATGCGCTCCTGGCCGCCGAAGACCGCAAGCTGGTGGACATGGCCGGCTATGCCGACGCCGCCACGGCCCGCTCGCGCTTCGTGGTGGCGCGCTTCGGCCTGGCGCTGCTGCTGCCGGTGGCGGCGGTGACGGCGGGCCTGCGTTATGGCCACATCGGCTCGTTGGGCGGCATGCTGCTCGCCGCTTTCTTCGGCTTCGGGTTCGGCTACATGCTGCCCAAATGGGCCTTGCGCCGCCGCGTGGCGCGCCGCCGGCGCCTGGCGGCGGACGAACTGCCGCTGCTGGTGGACCTGCTGCGCCTGCTGCAGGGCGTGGGGCTGTCCATCGACCAGAGCCTGCAGGTGCTGGTGGCGGAATTCGGCCAGGTGCTGCCGGTGCTGTCGCAGGAACTGCGGCTGGCCTCCGAACTCTACGTGCGCGGCCGCACGCGCGAACAGTCGCTGGCGCGGCTGGCGACCGGCTTCGACAACGACGATCTGTCCGCCATCTGCCGCCTGATCGCGCAGGTGGACCAGCACGGCGGCGCGGTGCAGGAGCCGCTGAACCGCTTCGGCGAACGGCTGCGCGAATCGCGCCGCCTGGAGCTGAAGGAGCGGGTCGGCAAGACCACCGTCAAGATGACGGGCGTCATGATCGTGACCCTGCTGCCGGCGCTGCTGATCGTCACGGGCGGAGCGGGATTCATAGCGGTGATACGCGCGTTGTCGCGCATGGGGGGAACATGATGGCGGGCGCGATGAATTGGCGGCGCGGCTGCGCGCGCGGCATGGCCGCGGCGGCGGTGCTGGCGGGCCTGGCGGGGTGCAAGAGCAACGGCGCCGAGTCGGCGTGGCAGCTGATCCAGCAACAGCAGCAGGAGCAGGCGCTGGCGCGCCAGCAGGAAGACGAGGCCCAGGGCCGCAACCGGCCGCGCGAGCCGGAGATGATGCTGTCGATGATCGCCGAGGCGCAGCGCCAGGAGCGCTATTTCGCGTCGCTGGCCTACATCGACGCCTATCAGCAGAAGTTCGGCGCCGACAGCCGCGTGGCCGTCATGCGCGCCGACGCGCTGCGCCAGACCGGCCAGACCGCCGCCAGCGAACAGGCCTACCGCGCGCTGACCCGCGGCGAGCAGGCCGCGCAGGGCTGGCATGGCCTGGGCCTGATCGCCGGCGGCCGCGGCCAGTACGAGCAGGCGGCCGACGACTTCGCGCAGGCGGCGCGGCTGGCGCCGATGAACGCGCAGATCCTGGGCGACCTGGGCTACGCCAGGCTGCGCGCCGGCGACCTGAACGGCGCCCGCGTGCCGCTGGGCCAGGCGGCCGAACTCGCGCCCGAGAACGGCCGGGTGCTGGCCAATATGGCGGTGCTGCTGCTGGTCGAAGGCGACCCGCTCAAGGCGCAGCGCCTGATGGACCAGGCGCAGCTGGGCGAGGAGGCCCGCGGCCAGGTGCTGCGCCTGGCTGCCGAGATCCGCGGCCAGGTCGCGCCCATGCCCATGCCCGCGGCCGGCCTGCCGGCCACCCGCGTCTCCGGCGCGGGCGGCGCCGTGATGCCGATGATGAGCCCCTTGATGGAGGGCCTGGGCAACGGGCCCATCGTGCGTTAACCGTATTCAGCCAGGAATTTCGACATGTCCCACATCCGTTCCTACACCACGCTGCTGTTCTCCGCCCTGGCGCTGGCCGCGCCCGCCGCGCATGCGCAGTCGAATGCGCCGCTGACCGGCGGCATGGCCGCCGGCGCGCCGACGCCCGCGGCCCCGACCGCCCCGGCTGCGGCGCCGGCCGCCATGCCCGACCGTCCGGTGGTACAGCAGGTTTCCACGCCGCTGCCGCAACAGGCTAGCGCCGCGCCGCAGGAGGCCGCGCCGGAAGCGTTCGGCGACGTCACGCGCGGCCTGCTGGCGGCGCAGGCCGACGGCCGGCGCGCGGGCGGCGCGCTGCCCATCCTGGGGCCGGTGTCCACCGCCGCCTGGAACCGCTATCTGGACAGCTTCAAGCACCCGATCCCCGAGTGGCTGCAGAAGCGCGTCGAAACCAAGAACACAAACTGATGCCCGGACCCGAGCCGGAACCGAACATGCGCGCTCATTCTTCGCGTCCCGTCCCGTTGCCGCGTCAGCGCGGCAGCATCACCGTGGCCGTGGTCTTCGCGATCCTGGTGGGGGTGGTGCTGCTGGGCGCGGCGCAGCTGGCCTACAGCTTCTACATGAAGCGCGAGATGCAGAAGGGCGCGGACCTTGCCGCGCTGTCGGCGGTGCAGGCGCTGGGGCTGGGCGCGCCAGCCGATTGCGCGCCGGCGATCGCGGCCGGCCGCGCCTCGGCGCGGCGCAACATCCCCACGCTGATCGACCGCTTCACGGACGCCGACATCACCGTCGAATGCAAGGTCTGGGACCCGGACCGCGCCGACGCCGCCGGCATGCACCTGTTCGATCCGGCCGGTGACGAGGCGTTCAACGCCGTGCGCGTGACGGTCAGCAAGCGGCTGAGCCGCATCATCCCCAGCTTCAGCGGCGGCGATGGCGGCCTGCCGGCCTCGGTCTCGGCGGTGGCGGCCAATTCCAGGCCGGTCGCCGTCTTCTCGGTCGGCTCGCGCCTGCTGCGCCTGGAGCGCGGCGGCCTGCTGTCGCGGCTGCTGGCCACCGTCGGCGCCTCGCCGGCCCAGCTCGACGTGCTGGACGCGGCCGGGCTGGCCAACGTCCAGATCACGCCGGCCGGCCTGCTCAAGGCCCTGGGCCTGCCGCTGTCGGTCGCAACCGGCGTGGGCACGCCCGAACAGCTGGCGGCCGTGGAGAACCTGACGCTGGGCCAGCTGCTCAACGCGACCCTGAGCGTCATCGACAAAATGGGCACGGCCAGCGCCGACGTGGGGCTGCTGGCCCGGGCCATCGGCGTGGCGCTGGACGTGATGCCGCTGGACCTGCCGGTCAAGCTGTTCGGCGACGGCGGCCTGCTCGACCTGTCGGTGCAGGGCGGCGGCGCGCATTCCGCGCTGCAGGCCGACATCAACGCGCGCAACATCCTGGAGACCTCGCTGGTGATCGCCAACGGCGAGAACCTCATCAACCTCGGGCTGAGCGTGCCGCTGCTGGGCGTGGACGCGCAGGTGCGCGTGGTCGAGCCGCCTTCCATCGGCATCGGCGGCGTGGGCGCGCGCGCCACCAGCGCCGGCATCCGCGTGTACCTGCGGGTCAATACCGCCACCATCCCGCTGGTCGGCCCGCTGCTGTCGGACACGCTGGGCACCCGCGTGGACCTGCCCATCATCATCGACGTGGCGCAATCGACCGGCACCGTCAGCAAGCTGTGCGAGGCGCCGCTGACCGAATCGCAGGCCGTCATCGACGTGTCTTCGTCGCTGGTGAACCTGTGCCTGGGCAGCTTCCCCGCCATGCAGTCCAGCACCGACCGGGACCCGAATCATTTCGTGTCGCTGACCAATAGCTGCGAGTCCTCGGCCTCGGCCGCCATCGGACGCCACGAGGTGCTGAACGTGCTGGGCATCCTGCCGCTGACCGCCAAGATCGCCGACCCGCCGCTGTCGGTGTTTCCGTCGTCCACGCCGGTATCGGTGCTGCTGACCGAGCCGCCGTCGCCGAACTCCAGCACCACGATCAACGCCTCCCAGGTCGACCTGGCGCAGCTGGCGTCCAACCTGTCGGACGCGCTGATCGGCGGCATCCTGGGCGATCTGTTCAGTACCGGCACGCCGCTGACGGACAAGGAGCGCGCGGACCTTGCCGCCAGGCTGGTGGGCGGCGACGCCTCGCATGCCGGCAAGACCGTGTCCAAGGTCGTCAACGACATGCAGTGGTCCAAGGACGCGATGGAGCGGCTCGGCACTCGCCTGAGCACCGGCGGCCTGACCGGCGTGCTGGGCGGCACGCTGCAGCTGGTCGGCGGCATCCTGAACACGCTGCTGGCGGCGCCGCTGAGCGACGTGGCCTGCTTCATGGCCGGCGGCCCCGACGATATCCGGCAATGCCGCGTCAAAGCGGTCGGCGCGCTCGCCCTGAGCGACGGCGGGCAGGTCGGCGGCGTGCTGTCGGTGGTCGTCGCGCTGCTGACGCCTTTGCTGGACACGCTGTCGGTGCTGCTGCAGCAGCTGCTCAATCTGCTGGGCCTGAGCCTGGGCCAGACCGACGTCTCCCTGATTTCCGTCGATTGCGGCAAGCCCCGCCTGGTGTACTGATGGTGAATATCGTGATTTCCGCTGCCTGTCTGCCCGCGAGGTTCGCGCCATGAGCCAGAAATTCATGCGCGACGAATTCGATCTCTATGTCTGGGAGGGCACCTCCGACATCGCCAGCCGCGCCGAGCGCTGCCTGGCCGGCATGGACGTGGCGCTGTTGCGGGCCGACGCCGGCACGGCCTTTCCGCCGCCGCGCGATGCCGGACGGCCGGCGGTGGCCCTGGTGTCGGTTTCGGTGATGGGCGATACGCGCTTCAGCGGCTACGACTGGCTGGCCGCGCAGGGCCTGCCCATCATCTGGGTGGCGTCCGAGGCGCGCGGGCGCGATCCGCGCTACTACCCGCCCGAATACTCGTACACGCTGCCGCCATCGTTCACCGCCTCCGATCTGCGCAAGCTGCTGTTCGAACTGCTGGGCGTGCTGGACCAGGTCAAGCGCGCCGCGCCCCGGCGCGAACAGCCGCTGATCGCGGTGTCTGCGCCGATGCGCGAACTGCTGGCCGAAGCCGAGCTGTACGCCGACTGCCGCAGCAACGTGCTGATCCACGGCGAAACCGGCGTGGGCAAGGAGCGCGTGGCGCGCCTGCTGCACGAGCGCGCGCCGTGGTCGGACGGCCCCTTCGTGGCGGTGAACTGCGGCGCCATTCCCGAAGGCCTGTTCGAGGCGCATTTCTTCGGCCACGCCAAGGGCGCGTTCACCGGCGCGATCGGCGCGCACAAGGGCTATTTCGAACAGGCCCACGGCGGCACGCTGTTCCTGGACGAGATCGGCGACCTGCCGCGCTACCAGCAGGTCAAGCTGCTGCGCGTGCTGGAGCAGAACAGCGTGACGCGCCTGGGCTCGACGGTGGAAGTGCCGGTGGACTTCCGCCTGATCGCCGCCACCAACAAGGACCTGCGCGCCCTGGTGGGGCAGGAGGAGTTCCGCGCCGACCTGTATTACCGGCTGGCGGTGATCGAACTGCGCATTCCCAACCTGGACGAGCGCGGCGGCGCCGAGAAGGCGGCGATCTTCCGCGCCCTGCTGGAGCGGCTGGGCGCGCCGGACGAGCCGCCGGCGTGGCTGCTGGAGCGCGTCGCGCAGACGCGCTTCGCCGGCAACGTGCGCGAACTGTCCAACGTGGCCGAGCGCGTGGCCATAATGCGACGCCAGCTCGGTGCCTGGGACCCGCCGCGCATCGAACGCATCTTCGGCCAGCTCGCCGAGCCGCTGGCGGCCGCCGGCGCGCAGTGCGAGCCGCCGGTGTTCACCGACGCCGAGCGCGCCGAACGCGCCCGCATCCTGGCGGCGCTGGACGGCAACGGCTGGCGCCGCCAGGATACCGCCAACGCGCTGGGAATCAGCCGCAAGGTGCTATGGGAAAAAATGCGCAAGCTGCACCTGGGCGCAGGGCAGGGAGAGGCCGCCGAGGTGTAAATCCAGGCGTCCTCGGTGAAATAAATTGCTATAGTTCCGCAAACTTTTTTTTGGGGTAGGCATGAAAGTCCACTTTATCCGTGGCGCCGCACGCATGGCGCTGTTGGGAACGGCCCTGTCCGGCCTGGCGGCCTGCGCCGTCGCGCAGCCCGAGGAGCCGCGTCCCACGGTTAAACAGGTGGAGGATACGCAGGCGGCGTCCACGCCCGTGACGCCGCCGGCGAGCGCGCCGGCGCTGGCCGCGCGGCCCTCGTCCACCGTTTCCGAACTGCAGTCGCTGATACAGAACCGCCAGGTTTCCGAACTGCGCACGGCCTATAACGGCACCTATGGCGCGAGCCTGCTGTTCAAGCCCGACGACTTGACCTATTACGTCGCGCTGTTCCAGCAGAAGGATTTCTGGCGCGTGCTGAAGACCCAGTCGGACAAGCAGGCCGAATCGACCTATCGCGCCTTCGCCGCCCAATCGGCGGACCTGGCCGAGGTGGACATCAAGCGCATCAAGCTGCAGGCCGAAACCGCCCACGCCGAAAAACTGCTGGCCACGCGCAGCGCCGAACTGAGCACCCTGCAGGCCGACCGCGCGCTGCGCCTGCAGCAGGAACAGCAGGTCGCCGCGCGCCAGGAACAGTCGCGCCAGGAAGCGACGGCGCTGGCCGAACAGGAAAAGGACGTGCGCCAGCAGCTGCGCGACCTGCAGCGCCAGATCGACGCGCTGCAGGCCCAGCAGGCCCAGGTGGCGGGCGCGCCGGCCCAGAAGCGCGGGAAGTAGCCCGAGGCGGGCGCGGGCCGGGCGGCGTTTTCTTGTATTCTGGCCATTGCACCCCATATGAATGCCATGGCTCTCAAAGTATTCGACCTCGAGTGCGAACACGGCCACCTCTTCGAAGGCTGGTTCGGTTCGCACGAAGACTATGACGCGCAGCAGGCGCGCGGCCTGGTCACGTGCCCCGTCTGTGCGTCGGCCAGCATTACCAAGCGCCTGTCGGCGCCGCGGCTGAACGTGGCCAATCTGCACGAGCCGGCTGCCCGGCCCGCCTTGCCGGCCAACGCCAGCGAAGCCGAAAAAATGGCGGCGCTGCAGGCCGTGGTCATGCGCCAGGTCCGCGCCGTGCTGCGCAACACCGAAAACGTCGGCGCGCGCTTTGCCGAAGAGGCCCGCCGCATCCATGCCGGCGACGCCGACGACAGGCCCATCCGCGGCACCGCCACGCCGCAGGAGCGCGCCGAACTGGCCGACGACGGCATCGAGGTGATGGCGGTACCCGACTTCCTGGACGACGAACGCCTGCAATAGAGAAAAGGCCCCCACGCCGCGCACGCTGCGCGTGCTTGCTGCCCCCCGAGGGGGCGTTTTTGCCTTGGGGCGGCCCGGCGGCAAAAAGGCCCCCACGCCGCGCACGCTGCGCGTGCTTGCTGCCCCCCGAGGGGGCGTTTTTGCCTTGGGGCGGCCCGGCGGCAAAAAGGCCCCCACGCCGCGCACGCTGCGCGTGCTTGCTGCCCCCCGAGGGGGGCGTTTTTGCCTTGGGGCGGCCCGGCGGCAAAAAGGCCCGCCAGCCAAAAAAAATGCCAGACCCGAAGGTCTGGCATTTTTTTCGTCCGTGGCCGATCAGTTGTTGACGCGGCTGCGGTATTCGTTGGTGCGGGTGTCGATTTCGATCTTGTCGCCGATGGCGCAGAACAGCGGCACGTTCAGTTCGAAGCCGGTGTTGATCTTGGCCGGCTTGGTCACCTTGCCCGAGGTATCGCCGCGCACGGCGGGTTCGGTGTAGGTGATTTCGCGCACGATGGTCGTGGGCAGTTCCACCGAGATGGCGCGGCCGTCGTAGAAGACCACTTCCACGGGCATCGCTTCTTCCAGGTAGTTCAGGGCGTCGCCCATGCTGTCGGCTTCGATTTCGTACTGGTTGTACTCTTCGTCCATGAAGACGTACATCGGGTCGCCGAAGTAGGAGTAGGTGCACTCCTTGCGGTCGAGCTGGACGACTTCGAACTTTTCGTCGGCCTTGTAGACCGATTCGCTGGCGGCGCCGGTCAGCAGGTTCTTGAACTTCAGCTTGACCACGGCGGCGTTACGGCCGGACTTGTTGTATTCGGCCTTCTGGACCACCAGGGGGTCCTTGCCAACCATGGCCACGTTGCCGACTCGCAGTTCCTGAGCGGTTTTCATCGATAAAACTCCGGGGTGATAGGTGCACTCGCCGTGCTAGCAGAAAGCCCCCGGGAAGCTGGCCGTAAGGCCGGCGCCTGGGCTTAGTGCACACCCCGGGAGGCGTCATAGTTGAGGCCCGACAAAATACAGGGCTCTCGGAAAACTCTCTATTCTAACGTTTCTTCGCCAACTCTGCGCAGAAATCGGCCAGATTTTCGCCCAGGTCGGGCCGCGCGGCCTGGCTGGCGTCCCAGGCCCGGGCCGCCTCGGCCCAGCCGTTCCAGGCATCCGGCGCCAGGGCGGCGGCCAGCGCGGCCGCCGTCCGGCCGGGCTCGGGCTGGTTCCAGGCGCGGATGAGGGCCTGGGCGGTTTCCGGGGCCGGATAGCGCGCCAGCCAGGCCTCCAGCTTTTCCAGGTGGATGTTGCCGTCCTGGGGGTAGATCTGCCAGACCAGCGGCCGCGCGGCCCAGGCGGCGCGCACGAAAGAGTCCTCGCCGCGCACGAAGTTCAGGTCGCAGCACCACAGCAGGCGGTCGAAGTCGGGCTGCGCCACGAAGGGCAGGCGAGCCAGCAGCGGCGCGCCGGGTGCCGCGCAGGCGGCTTCCAGCCCGGGCGCGACGCCTTCGGGGGCCAGCAGCACGCTGGGGCGCGGATCGGCCGCCAGCGCGCCGACCAGCTCGGCCGCCGGCGCGCTGGGATAACAAAACAGGGACACGGTGCGGGCGCCGTCGCGGCGGCGCAACAGCAGCTCCTCGCCCACGCCCAGCGAGCGCAGGAAGGCGGTTTGCGCGTCCGTCGAGGCCTGCAGCGCGTCGCGTTCGGCCGACAGGCCGGGCTCGCGCAGCAGGCCGCCGGTGGCTTCGGTGAAACCGGGAAAGAAGAAATGCTTGACCAGCCCGTCCGGCCGCTGCGAGGGCAGGCCGTGGCAGCTTTCGACCCAGGACTCGGCGCTCAGGTATTCCAGGTTGATCCAGACGGGAGGCCGGCGCCGCATGCTTTCCAGGAACGCCGCGGGCGGATCGCAGGCGAACGCCTCGATCACCACGTCGCGCGAGGCCAGGGCGGGGTCCGGCGCGTCGCTCCAGTGCTGGATGTCGATGCCGGCCAGCCGCTGCTGCGCCAGGCCGGGCGCGATGCCGGGCTGGATGCGGGCGAAGCTGGCCAGGTCGTCGACCCACAGGCGCACGTCCCAGCCTCGGCCGTGCGCCAGGCGGCGGGCCAGGCGCCAGCACACGCCGATGTCGCCGTAGTTGTCGACGACCCGGCAGAAGATGTCCGCCTGCATGGCAGCGCGCGGCCTAGTGGAACTTGGCCGGGGAGGCTTCCGCGTCCTCGGGCAGTTCGGCGTGCACCAGTTCGCCCAGCGGGTTGGGGAAGTAGGGCGCGCCGCAGTCTTCGCAGTACTCGGGCGGCAGCACGCCGGGGATGCGGCGCACGTCGGTCACGCCGTATTCCTTGAGCAGCGCCGCGATCTCGTCGATCACGTCGGGCTGGCCTTCGTCGACCGGCAGGTCTTCCTCGCGGCCGTACAGCGGCCACACGCAGCCGTAATAGACGTCGTTGCTGTTGCGGGCCGTGAAGCCGACGCGGTATTCGTCGATGCGGTTTTCGCCGCAGCCGGCCACCACCGCGCGCAGCTGCGAGGCCTCGAGGCTGACCGCGCCTTCGAGCCAGCTGACCGCCGCGCGCAGCGACAGCGGGCGCACGCGCCGGTCCGCTTCGCGGTTGCTCACGTAATAGGCGTCGGGCAGCAGCATTTCGAAGCCGCAGCCGGGCAGCAGGGCGGCCAGCGTGGGCTGGGCCTGGGCGGCCCACTGTTGCTGGCTGGCGTCGCGGCTGGCGTCGGCTTCGCCCATCTGTTCCTGCCAGCGGAAGATGGGCTCGTTCTCCGGCACGGCCACGGCCGCCACGATGTAGCGGGTGTCGGCCAGCATGTTGGCGGTCTCGACCTCGGTGTTGAGCGCGGGCTTGGCGGTCTCGGCGCCCAGCGCCTGCGAGCCCAGGCGCTGCAGCCACTGCCAGGTTTCCGAGAAGGTGCGCGGCATCTGGTCGACGCTGACCAGCACGGGCATCAGCGCGCTGCGCGCCTTGCTGGACAGCACGTGCCCGTGCAGCTGCGCGAGCAGGGCCTGCTGGGCGCCGGCGGGAATCGAGCCGGTGGGAATCGCGTAGCGCGTCCAGGCGACGATGGGCGCCACGATCAGCAGAACGTCGTAGCGCACGCCGTTCTTCTCGATCTTCATGGATTCGGACAGGGTTTCAGCCTGTTCGATCAGGATTTCATAAGCGCCCACGTCGCTCTGCGCGAGGTGGTCCAGGGCCGCCTCCAGGGGAGCGTCCTGCCCTCCCTTGAGCAGCTTCGGGATCGCTTCGCCAAGCTGGGTCTCCCAGAACACGTCTTCCAGGCGGCTGCCCGAGCGGTTCAGCGCCTGGGCCAGCGTGACCAGCCGGGTGGCGTCGCGCGACATGCGGGGAGTGGATTGGCTGCGGGATCGGGCCATAACTTCGGAGTACATCCAGAAAGTGTGCAACGCGATAGTTTAACGCCCGTGGAACGCCCCGCTTGCGGTCGACCCCAAGCCGGGCTCCGGGCCGGGCATGCACGCCTATTGATGCCGAATGAGCAACATACCATCCCTTTGTGGGTAGTTTATTGCTGATCGGAAACAGCGGAGAATGCTGTCATCGACGCATTATCAGGAGGCCCCGCCATGCGCTGGCCCACGCTTTTCGTTTCCCACGGCTCGCCCATGCTGGCCGTCGAACCCGGCCTGACCGGCCCCGCGCTGGCGGGCTGGAGCGCCGCGCAAGGCCGCAAGCCCAAGGGCGTGCTGGTGGTGTCGCCGCACTGGATGGGCGAGGGGCTGGCGCTGTCTACCCGCGACCGCCAGGTGGCCTGGCACGATTTCGGCGGGTTCCCGCCGGAACTCTATACGCTGCAATACGGCGCGCCCGGCTCGCCGGTGCTGGCCGCGCGCGTGCAGGCCCTGCTGGCGGAATCCGGCATCGAAGCGGCCGACGATCCGCGCCGCCCGCTGGACCACGGCGCCTGGGTGCCGCTGCGCTACCTGTACCCCGAGGCCGACGTGCCGGTGGTGCAGCTGTCGCTGGACATGGGGCGCGACGCGGCTGGCCAGCTGGCGCTGGGCCGCGCGCTGGCGCCGCTGCGCGACGAGGACATCCTGATCGTCGGATCGGGTTCTCTGACCCACAACCTGCGCCACGTCCGCATGCCGCAGAACGCGCCGGCGCTGCCGTACGTGCCGGCTTTCCAGGACTGGTACGCCGGCCGGCTGGCCGCGCGCGACCTGCCCGCGCTGCTGGACTGGCAGGCCCAGGCCCCGGGCGCGGCCCAGGCGCATCCGCATGACGACCACCTGATGCCGTTCTATGTGGCCCTGGGCGCGGGCGGCGCGTCGGCCACCCGTTTGACCGATGAAATCTCGTACGGGGCGTTGGCGATGGACGCGTATGCGTTCGACGATTGATGGGGTTGCCGGCTTTGCCGGCCCCTCGAAACGTGAAAAAACCCCGGAACCTCGCGGTCCCGGGGTTTTTTGTGCAGCCTGCCGCCGATCAGGCCGCCAGCAGCTGGCGCAGCACGAAGGGCAGGATGCCGCCGTGCTGGTAGTAGTCGACTTCGATCGGGGTGTCGATGCGCAGCAGCACCGTGACGTCCTGCTTGGAGCCGTCCTTGCGGGTGATGGTCAGCGTGACGTCCTGCATCGGCTTGATGCCGTTTTCCAGGCCCGAGATGTCGTAGGTTTCCTCGCCGGTGATGCCCAGCGACTGCACGCTGTCGGAACCCTTGAACTGCAGGGGCAGCACGCCCATGCCGACCAGGTTGCTGCGGTGGATGCGCTCGAAGCTGCGGGTGATGACGGCCTTGACGCCCAGCAGTTGGGTGCCCTTGGCGGCCCAGTCGCGCGAGGAGCCGGTGCCGTACTCTTCGCCGCCGAACACCACGGTGGGCGTGCCGGCCGCCACGTACTTCATGGCCGCGTCATAGATGGACATCTGTTCGCCGGTGGGCTGGAACAGGGTTTCGCCGCCTTCGAAACGGCTGCCGTCGGGCAGGGCCGGGATCATGAGGTTCTTGATGCGCACGTTGGCGAAGGTGCCGCGCATCATGATCTCGTGGTTGCCGCGGCGCGAGCCGTAGCTGTTGAAGTCGGCCTTCATGACGCCGTTCTCCTTCAGCCACTTGCCCGCGGGCGAGGTTTCCTTGATGGAGCCGGCCGGCGAGATGTGGTCGGTGGTGACCGAGTCGCCGAACACGCCCAGCGCGCGGGCGCCCTTGACGGTCGGGATCGCGCCCGGCGTCATGCCGAAGCCATCGAAGAACGGCGGCTCGGCGATGTAGGTCGAGTCGGGCCAGTTGTAGGTATCGCCCTTGACGCCCTTGATGTTCTCCCAGAGCTTGCCGGGGTTGCTCTTGACCTGGCCGTAGTTGGCCTCGAAGGCCTTGGGGTCCAGCGCGTACTTGAGCAGCGAGTTGATTTCCTCGGTGGTCGGCCAGATGTCGCCCAGCCAGACGTCGCCGTTCTTGCCGCGGCCGACCGGTTCGGTCATCAGGTCGCGCGTGACGGTGCCGGCCAGCGCGTAGGCCACCACCAGCGGCGGCGAGGCCAGGAAGTTGGCCTTGATGTTCGGGTGGATGCGGGCCTCGAAGTTGCGGTTGCCCGAGAGCACGGCCGAGCAGATCAGGTCGTTGCCGATGATGGCTTCGTTCAGGTCGGGGCTGAGGTCGCCGGCGTTGCCGATGCAGGTGGTGCAGCCGTAGGCGGCCACGTCGAAGCCGAGCTTTTCCAGGTAGGGCAGCAGGCCCGTCTTGGTCAGGTACTCGGTGACCACGCGCGATCCGGGGGCCAGCGAGGTCTTGATGTGCTTGGGCACCGAGAGGCCGGCTTCGACGGCCTTCTTGGCCAGCAGGCCGGCGGCCAGCAGCACGCTGGGGTTGGACGTGTTGGTGCAGGACGTGATGGCCGCGATCAGGATGTCGCCGTTCTTGATCTTGGTGCCGGCGCTGGTGGTGAAGGTCTGTTCCAGCTTCTCGGCCGGCTGGTTGAAGCCGTTCTCGGCGATCGGCTTGGAGTACAGGTCGATGAACGTGTTCTTGACGTTGCCGATCTCGATGCGGTCCTGCGGACGCTTGGGACCGGCCAGCGACGGCGCGACGGTGGACAGGTCCAGCGTCAGCAGCTTGGTGAAGTTGATGTCCTTGGCCTTGGGGATGCCGAACATCTTCTGGGCCTTGAAATAGGCTTCGAAGGCGGCGATTTCCTCTTCGGTGCGGCCGGTGCCGCGGAAGTAGTCGATGGTGCGCTCGTCGACCGGGAAGAAGCCCATGGTCGCGCCGTATTCGGGCGCCATGTTGCCGATGGTGGCGCGCTCGGCCACGGACAGGCTGGCCGTGCCTTCGCCGCAGAATTCGACGAACTTGCCCACCACTTTTTCGCGGCGCAGCATTTCGGTGATGGTCAGCACCAGGTCGGTGGCGGTGACGCCGCCGCGCAGCTGGCCCTTGAGTTCCACGCCGACCACGTCGGGGGTCAGGAAGTAGACGGGCTGGCCCAGCATGCCGGCTTCGGCCTCGATGCCGCCCACGCCCCAGCCGACCACGCCGATGCCGTTGATCATGGTGGTGTGGCTGTCGGTGCCCACCAGGGAGTCGGGGTAGTAGACGTTGTTCTTCTTGTCGTGGTGCACGCCGCGGGCCAGGTATTCAAGGTTGACCTGGTGGACGATGCCGAAGCCCGGCGGCACGACGCCGAAGGTGTCGAACGCCTGCATGCCCCATTTCATGAACTGGTAGCGCTCCTGGTTGCGCTTGAATTCCAGCTTCATGTTCAGGTCCAGCGCGTCCTTGGTGCCGAAGTAGTCGATCATGACCGAGTGGTCCACCACCAGGTCCACCGGCACCAGCGGCTCGATGCTCTTGGGGCTCTTGCCCATCTTGTCGGCCACGGAGCGCATGGCGGCGATGTCGGCCAGCAGCGGCACGCCGGTGAAGTCCTGCAGCACCACGCGGGCCACGACGAAGGGGATCTCGTCTTCGCGCTTGGCGTTGGCCTGCCAGTTGGCGAGCTGGCGGACGTGTTCTTCGGTGACTTTCTTGCCATCGCAGTTGCGCAGCACGGACTCCAGGACGATGCGGATCGAGACCGGGAGCCGCTGCACGTCGATGCCCAGGGCCTTGCCCAGCGCCGGCAGCGAGTAGTACTGACAGGCCTTGCTGCCGATCTTGAAATTCTTGAGAGTGTCTAGGGTGTTGTGCGGCATGATGGACTCCGTGGTTTTGCCCGCCTAAAGCCGGCATTTTCTGGCGTTTTTGCGCGTTTGTCATTGTATGTGAGACAAGGCCGCGCGCAGTGGTATGTCTTGTATCTTATATAAGACTTAAACGGCACGTCAAAGTTCCGTGCAGCGGTCGCGATCCCATACTGTGGCGGATGCGCGCCAACCCTGCAAGATGCCCGGAATATATCCAGAAAAATCCTACAGACGCATGCGCGCCGGCAACGCCGGGGCGGACGGCCCGGCCGCGAGAATCAGGACGTTTTCCGGCGGCGCACGCGGCGGACGTTGCGCGCGGCGTTGCGCCGCGACATTTCGGAATCCAGGATCAGGCGGCCTTCGAGCTTGCCGTGCATGCGCTTGACCGAGCGCATCGCGTCCTGCATGTGTTCGCTCATCAGCGCGCGCACTTTCTCGACGTCGCGCTCGCGCGCCGCGGCCAGGATCTGGCGGTGAAAGCCCGTGTTGGCGCTGCCGAAGCGCTGCTGTTCGGCCAGCGGCATGTCGTTGTCGAACACCGTCAGCTGCCGGATCATCTCGTTGGTCATTTCGCAGCTGAAGCGCAGGAACGGATTGGGGCAGACCGACGCCAGGATGTCATGGAAGTTCATTTCTTCCTGGCGCTGGGCCAGCGGGTCGTGCACGTGGCCGGCGCTGGGATCGCAGCACGCGATGTTCTCCTGCAGCGCGGCGAAGTGCGCCTCGGTCAGGAAAGGCACGGCGCTGGCCGCCAGCTCCGGCTCCAGCAGCCGGCGCACCTGGTAGATGTCCTCGATCCTGACTTCCTTGAAGAACAGGTAGTTCTGCATCAGCTGGAAGGTGCGGTCCAGCGGCACCTCGACCACGGTGGCGCCGCCGCCCGGGCCGGTGCTGACTTTAACCAGCCCCTGCACCTCCAGCGACTTGAGCGCCTCGCGCATGGTGCTCTTGCTGACCGAGAACATGCTCTGCAGCTCGCTTTCGCGCGGCAGCTTGTCGCCGGGCAGCAGGTTCTTGGCGGTGATCAGCCGCTTGATCTCTTCGGCGACCAGATCGCTGCGCTTGGGCGGACTCGCGATGCCGCCTGCCGGTAGGTCCTGACTGTCGAACGCCATCGCGTTTCTCCGTTGCTGCGGGACGGGCCGCGGCCCAGGGTTATACCTGATGCGGCCGGTATTGACAGGGCCGGACCCGCAATCTGATCATGATAATTATCCTATTTATCATGATAAATAGGATCGCGGTATGGGCCGGCCGGCCCGCAGCTTGGAGCAGACAGAGTCGGAAGGGGGACGCGCATGGGGCGCTCCCGACATCGTCAACATGCCGCGGCGGCAGTCCGCGGCGTCCAGGGGAGAATCATCTTGAATCGCCGCAACCTGTTGAAAATCGCCGCGCTCGGCGCCCTGCCCGGATCGCTGTGGACCGCCCGGTCCGCGCTGGCCCAGGCCAAGACGGCCGAGGCCATCCAGTTCGGCTGTCCCGTGCCCATGTCGGGCCCGTTCGCCGCCAACGGCAAATACGCCGACCTGGGTATGAAGCTGGCGCTGGAGCAGTACGGCCGCGCGCTGGACCGGCCGCTGGCCTATACCGTGCTGGACACCGAGGGCAAGCCGGCCACGGCGGTGCGCAAGGTCCAGGAAGTCTCGCAGCAGAAAGGCGTCAAGTTCTTCGCCGGCGGCATCCTGTCGTCCGAAGCGCTGGCCATGGGCAAGGAGATCGAGCGCGCCGGCGGCGTGTTCATCACCACCGCCGGCGCCGACGAGATCACCGGCAAGGACTGCAACCGGGCGACCTTCCGCTGGTCGGTGCCGACCTTCGGCGCCATCGAGCAGACCGTGCGCCCGCTGCTGGAAAAACTGCCCAAGGCCAAGCGCTGGTACACCATCACGCCGCAATACGTGTTCGGCGACGGCCTGCTCAACGCGGCCAAGGCCATCTTCAAGGAAAAAGGCATCGAGCACGTCGGCAACAGCTATCACTCGCTGACCGAAAAGGAATTCAGCGGCTACCTCACCAACGCGCTGGCCGCCAAGCCCGACGTGCTGCTGATCCTGAACTTCGGCTCGCAGTCGTCCGACACGCTGCGCCAGGCGGTCAGCTTCGGCATGAAGCAGAACTGCACCATCCTGGTGGCCTGGGCGTCCGGCCTGGAGCAGTTCGAAAGCCTGGGCGCCGACCTGTGCGAAGGCGTGTATTTCGGCGCGCAGTACTGGCACGGCATCGACAGCCCGCTGAACAAGGAGCTGGTCAAGCTCTCCCGGGAAAAGACCCGCGCCAATCCCAACTACAGCCTGGCGGGCTCCTACATCTGCACCCGCATCATGCTCGACGCCATCGTCAAGGCCGGCAGCGCCGACCCGGCCAAGGTGGTCGCCGTGATGGAAGGCATGGCCTACGAAGGGCTGACCGGGCCGGAGGAGATCCGCAAGGCCGACCACCAGGTCATGAAGAACTACTACCTGCTCAAGGGACGCGCCAAGAAGGACATGAAGGACAAGGACGACTACGCCGAGATCGTGCATAGCGGCCGCTCGTTCCTGCCGCCCGCGGAAACCGGCTGCAAGCTCTAGCAGCCCGACCCAGGGAGGCCGCGGGCGCCGTCCCGCGGCCCGGCGCCACTTCTTCCGGGCTTTTCCATGAACGTCTATCTGCTCCAGGTCATCAACGGGATCGGAGTGGGCATGCTGTACTTCCTGCTGGCAGTCGGCCTGTCCATCGTCTTCGGTCTGTTGCGCTTCGTGAACTTCGCCCACGGGGCGTTCTATCTGCTGGGCGCCTACTTCTGCTTCCAGGCCATCGAATGGGGGCTGGACTTCTGGCTGGCCCTGGCGGTGGTGCCGCTGCTGGTGGGCGCATGCGCCTGGGCCGCCGAAAAAATCGTGCTGCGTCACGTCTACGCGCAGGCGCACGAGTTCCACATCCTCATCACCGTGGGCCTGGCCCTGGTGCTGCAGGAACTGGTCATCGTGGTGTGGGGGCCGATCGGCGACAACGTGGCCGTGCCGGCCTCGCTGCAGGGCGTGGTGATGTGGGGCAGCTTCATCTATCCCAAGTACCGCCTGTTCGTGATCGGCTTCACCGCCGTGTTCTCGCTGCTGCTCTGGTACGTGCTGGAAGGCACGCGGCTGGGCAGCGCGGTGCGCGCCGGCAGCGAGTCCACCGAGATGGTGTCGATGCTGGGCATCAACGTGTTCCGCATGTTCAGCCTGGTGTTCGCGCTGGGCGCGGCCACCGCGGCGCTGGCCGGCGTGCTGGCCGCGCCTATCCGCGGGGTGGAGCCCTTCATGGGCGTGGAGGCCCTGGGCATCGCCTTCGTCATCGTGGTGGTCGGCGGCATGGGCAGTTTCTTCGGCGCGCTGGTCGGCGGCCTTCTGATCGGCGTGGTGCAGAGCGTGATGAGCACGCTGTGGCCGGAAGGCGCGCGGCTGATGATTTATGTGGCGATGGCCGCGGTTCTGCTGCTGCGGCCTCACGGCCTGATGGGGAGAGGATGATGACGCGCTTGAAATCGCACGCGCAATTGCTGCTGGCGCTGGCCGTGGCGCTGCTGCTGCCGCTCGTCATGCAGTCGGGTTCGCTGGCCGCGGAAGTGCTGATCTACGCCCTGGCCGTGCTGGGCTGCAACCTGCTGCTGGGCTTTACCGGGCTGCTGTCGTTCGGGCAGGGCATTTTCTTCGGCCTGGGCAGCTACGCGGCGGGGCTGCTGCTCACGCGCACCGGCATGCCGATGCCGCTGGCGCTGCTGTCGGCCATGGCGGTGGGGGCGCTGGCGGCCACGCTGGTGGGCTGGTTCGCGATCCGCCAGCGCGGCGCGTATTTCGTGATGCTGACCCTGGCCTTCGCCCAGATGTTCTATTTCCTGGCCTACAGCCTGCCGGATCTGACCGGCGGCGACAACGGCCTGCTGGACGTGCCGCGTCCGCCGCTGTCGGTGGCGGGGCTGGAGATCCTGCCGCTGGACACGCCCTGGCGCTT
Source organism: Achromobacter sp. SX5 (assembly GCF_056711425.1). Taxonomy (NCBI): domain Bacteria; kingdom Pseudomonadati; phylum Pseudomonadota; class Betaproteobacteria; order Burkholderiales; family Alcaligenaceae; genus Achromobacter; species Achromobacter sp. SX5. Next base: position 1,870,387 of record NZ_CM160041.1, read on the forward strand.
CTACGCCTTCGTGGCCGCGTGCTTTCTGGCGGTGTTCTGGCTGTTGCTGCGGGTGACCAATTCGGTGTTCGGCCGCACGCTGCTGGCGATCCGCGACAACGAGGCGCGCGCCATGGCGGTGGGCTACGACGTGCGCCTGTTCAAGCTGGCGGCCTTCGCCATTTCCGGGGCGGTGACGGCGCTGGCCGGCGCCTTCCTGGCCATGATGACCGGCATCGCGCCGCTCTCCAGCATCGAATACCACAGCAGCGAAATGATCCTGGTGATGACCGTCATCGGCGGCACCGGCAATCTGTTCGCCTCGGTGCTGGGCGCGGCGTTCTATGTGCTGTCCGCCGACTGGCTCTCCACGCTCTGGCCGCGCTGGCTGATGCTGCTGGGCTTTCTGCTGATCGCCGTCAGCCTGTTCATGCAGAAAGGGCTGTGGGGCCTGGGCGAACGCATCTGGCTGGCGCTGCGGCGCCGTCCCGGCGGGCAGTCCGCCGTCGAGGAGAACCGCGCATGAACCAGGCTGCTTCCACGCCGCTGCTGCAGGCGCGCGGCATCGTCAAGCGTTTCGGCAAGTTCGTGGCCCTGCACGGGGTCGACCTGGAGGTGCGGCCGCGCACGGTGCATTCGGTGATCGGCCCCAACGGCGCCGGCAAGACCACGCTGTTCCACATCCTGACCGGCACGCTGCGCGCCAGCGAGGGCAGCATCGTGTTCGACGGCCAGGACGTCACGCAGGAGGCCGATCACCAGCGCGTGCAGCGCGGCATCGCCCGTTCGTTCCAGGTCACCAGCCTGTTCGCCAATCTGTCGGTGCGCGAGAACCTGCGGCTGGCGGCGCAGGGCGCGCACCGCGCCGGCGCGTTCGATTGCTGGCATCCGCCGACCGGGGCGCGGGCGCAGCGCGAGGTGGTCGACGCCGCGCTCGAACGCCTGGGCCTGCCGCGCCTGGCGCAGGTGGCCGCCGGCGCGCTGTCGCACGGCCAGCAGCGGCGCCTGGAAGTGGGCATGGCGCTGGCCGCGCGGCCGCGCGCCATCTTCCTGGACGAGCCCACCTCCGGCATGGGGGTGGACGACCTGGAAGAGATGAAGCGCCTGATCCGCAGCCTGCGCGACGACCATACGGTGGTGCTGATCGAGCACAACATGAACATCGTCATGGACATCTCCGACACCGTCACGGTGATGCAGCAGGGCAGGGTGCTGGTCGAAGGCCCGCCCGGCGCCATCCGCAGCGACGAACGGGTGCGCGCCGCGTACCTGGGCAACATGATCACGGGAGGCCGGGCATGATCCTGGACGTCGACGCCATACACAGCTACTACGGCAAGAGCCACATCCTGCAAGGGGTGTCGCTGCAGCTGGAGCAGGGCACGGTGGTCACGCTGCTGGGGCGCAACGGCGCGGGCAAGTCCACCACGCTCAAGACCATCGCCGGCGTGATCGCGCCCAAGGCCGGCGCGGTGCGCTTCGGCGGGCGCGACATCGCCGGGATGCCGGCCCACCGCATCGCCGCCATGGGCGTGTGCCTGGTGCCCGAACACCGCGGCATCTTCAAGCTGCTGACGGTGGAGGAAAACCTCAAGCTGGGCATGCGCCGCGATTCGCCGTGGCAGCTGGAAGATGTCTACCGCATCTTTCCGCGGCTGAAGGAGCGGCGCAAGAACGGCGGCGGCCAGTTGTCCGGCGGCGAGCAGCAGATGCTGGCCATCGGGCGCGCGCTCATGAACCATCCGCGCGTGCTGATGCTGGACGAGCCGGTCGAAGGCCTGGCGCCGGTGATCGTCGAGGAAATCGTGGCGCAGATCCAGTCCATCAAGCGCGCCGGCGTCACCATCCTGCTGGTCGAACAGAACCTGGAGGTCTGTACCCAGCTGGCCGACCGGCATTTCGTCATCGAACAGGGAACCATCGTCTACCAGGGCAGCAATGCGGAATTCATGGCGGACGAGAACGTCAAAGACCGCTACCTGGGGGTGGGGGTCTGAGATCTACGAGGAAATCATCATGGAAATGAACGCACTGGAGGCCGTGAGCGGCATCCGCATCGACGGGGCGCGCCTGTGGGCGTCGCTGATGGAACTGGCGCGCATCGGCGCCACCGAAAAGGGCGGCGTGTGCCGGCTGGCGCTGACCGACCTGGACCGCCAGGGGCGCGACCTGGTCTGCCGCTGGGCGCGCGAGCTGGGCTGCACCGTGCGGGTCGACGCCATCGGCAATATCTTCATGCGCCGCGCCGGCCTGCGCGACGACCTGCCGGCGGTGATGACCGGCAGCCACATCGACACCCAGCCCACCGGCGGCAAGTTCGACGGCAACTACGGCGTGCTCGCCGGCATCGAGGTGCTGCGCACTCTGCACCAGCGCGGCCTCGTCACCGAGGCGCCGCTGGAAGTGGTGGTATGGACCAACGAGGAAGGGTCGCGCTTCGTGCCGGTGATGATGGGCTCGGGCGTCTATGCCGGCGCCTTCACGCTGGAACACGCGCTGGCCGCGCGCGACCGCGACGGCGTCAGCGTCGGCGACGCGCTGCGCGCCATCGGCTATGCCGGACCGGAGCCGGCGCGCCCGAGGGCCGTGGGCGCCTATTTCGAGGCGCACATCGAGCAGGGGCCGATCCTGGAGGCGCACGGCATCACCATCGGCGCGGTGCAGGGCGCGCTGGGCCAGCGCTGGTACGACATCACCATCACCGGCCAGGAGGCGCATGCCGGCCCGACGCCGATGGAGTTGCGCCGCGACGCCCTGGTGGCGGCCTCGCAGCTGGTGCTGGCGGTCAACCGGATCGCGCTGGACCACGCCCCGCACGGCCGCGCCACGGTGGGCTGCATCGACGGCTATCCGAATTCGCGCAACGTGATTCCGGGGCGGGTGTCGCTGACCGTGGACCTGCGCGCGGCCGACGACGCCGCGCTCGACAGCATGGCCGCGGCCTTGGCGCGGGCCTGCGACGAACTGGCCCAGCCGGGCCGCTTCGAGGTCGAACGCAAGGAAGTGGTGTACTTCCCGCCGCAGCCCTTCGAGCCGCGGCTGGTGCAGGCCGTGCGCGACGGCGCGCGCACGCTGGGGCTGGATTCGCTGGACGTGATCAGCGGCGCCGGCCACGACGCGGTCTACATGGCGCGGGTCGCGCCCACCGCCATGATCTTCGTGCCGTGCAAGGACGGCATCAGCCACAACGAGATCGAGGATGCGCAACCCGGACACCTCGAGGCCGGCTGCAACGTGCTGCTGCACGCCATGCTGCGCTGCTGCGGCCGCATCGAATCCGCCCAGGGAGCGCCGGCATGAAAGTCCTGATCGCCCGCATGAACCACGAGACCAACACCTTCTCGCCGGTGCCCACGCCGCTGTCGGCCTTCGGCGTGGCGGGGCCGACCTTCGACGCCGAGGCCTATGCCGAGAACCACGGCAAGCGCACCGCGATGGCGGCGTTCATCGACCTGGCCGAGGCGCGCGGCGCGCAGCTGGTGACGCCGGTGTCGGCCACCGCCTATCCCAGCGGCCGGGTGGCCGCCGACGCCTACGAAACCCTGTGCGCGCGCATCGTCGCGGCCGCGCCGGGCTGCGACGCCATCCTGCTGGACCTGCATGGCGCGATGGCGGTGGAAAGCACCGACGACGGCGAAGGCGACCTGCTCGAACGCGTGCGCCGCGCGGCGCCGGACGCGCCCATCGCGGTCGCGCTGGACCTGCACGGCAACGTGACGCCGAAGATGGTCGCCAGCGCCGATGTCATCGTCAGCTTCAAGACCTATCCGCACATCGACATGTACGAAACCGGCGAGCACGCCGGCCGCCTGCTGTTCGACGCCATCGACGGCCGCACCAGGCCGTTCATGGCCTGGCGCCGGCTGCCGCTGGTATCGCACACGCTGCGCAGCAACACCGGCGAGGGCGCGATGCGCGCAGCCGTCGAGGCCGCGCGGCGCGCCGAAGCCGCCGGCGCGCTCGGCGTCTCGGTGCTGGCCGGCTTCGGGCTGGCCGACATCCCCCATCCCTGCCTCAGCGTGGTGGCGGTGGCCGACGGCAGCCAGGAGGAGGCCGAGCGCATCGCCGGCGACATGGCCGCGTCCATCTGGGCCGACCGCGAGGGCTTTCTGTACCGCAGCGAGCCGCTGGCGCAATCGCTGGCGCGCGCGCGCCAGCTGGCCGAAGGCGCAAGCCGGCCCGTGCTGCTGCTGGACCACGGCGACAACTGCATGAGCGGCGGCACCTGCGACACCATGGACGTGCTGACGGCGGCGCTGGACGCGGGACTGGACGGCATCGTGGCGGGGCTGTATTGCGATCCGGAAGCGGTCGCTGCGCTCACGCGCGCCGGCGTGGGGGCGCAGGTGGAACTGCCGGTGGGCAACAAGCGCGCCATCGACAGCATCGGTCGTCCGGCCCGCCCGGTCACGCTGCGCGGCCGGGTGGAGGCGCTCAGCAACGGCGAATATCTCATCACGGGGCCCACCTACACCGGGCAGATGGCCTGCATGGGCCGCAGCGCCGTGCTCGACATCGACGCGGCGCGCCTGGTCATCACCGAACGCACCCACGAGCCCTGGGACCTGGGCGTATTCCGCAGCCTGGGCGTGGAGCCCACCGAGGCGCGCTACATCCTGGTCAAGTCGCGCATGTACTGCCGGCCCGTATTCGTGCCGATCTCATCGGCGCTGGTGGAGTGCGACAGCCCCGGCGTGACCAGTTCGGACTGGTCTCTGTTCGAATTCCGCAAGCGCACGGGCCCGCATTTTCCGATGGAGCCGATGGCCCCCGAGGATTACGACCCGCGTAGCTGATGACCCATCGAACAACGGGAATCGACGTTGCCCCACCACAACATTCACATGTTCAGTAATTAGTAAAACTAATGAGAACGATTCCGTTTTGTGTATCATGGCCGGGATGAATTGAAGCCCGGCCGATCGGGATTCTGCAGTTTTCCACTCAAGACCCGCCCACGCGGACATCCCGATATGAAGATCAAAGCCCTAGCCTGCATGGCAGCCGCGCTGCCGTGCTGCGCTTCCGTCTACGCCCAGAACGCAGCCTCTTCCGCCACCGGCCAGGAGCCGGTGGTTTCCATGGACGCCATTACCGTCGAAGCCAGCGCCGACGCCTCGGCCGGCGGCCTGGCCGCGCCGTTCGCGGGCGGGCAGGTGGCCCGCGGCGGGCGCATCGGCGTGCTGGGCACGCAGGACATCATGGACACGCCGTTCAGCATCACCAGCTACACCAACGAGCTGATCCAGGACCGGCAGGCGCGCAGCGTGGGCGACGTGCTGCAGAACGACGCTGGCGTGCGCGTGGCGCGGGGCTTCGGCAATTTCCAGGAGTCGTACTTCATCCGCGGCTTCATTCTGGGCTCGGACGACGTGGCCTACAACGGTCTCTACAGCCTGCTGCCGCGCCAGTACATCGCCACCGAACTGTTCGAGCGCGTGGAGGTGCTGCGCGGCGCTTCGACCTTCCTGACCGGCGCGGCGCCCGGCGGCGGCGGCATCGGCGGCGTGATCAACCTGGTGCCCAAGCGCGCGCCCAACGAACCGCTGACGCGCGTCACCACCGGCGTGTCCAGCGGCGGCCGCATCCAGCTGTCCACCGACCTCGCGCGCCGTTTCGGTCCGGGCGACAGCACCGGCATCCGCCTGAACGCCGCGCAGCATAGCGGCGACACCGGCATCGATGACGAACATTCGCGCACCAGCCTGGTGTCGCTGGGCCTGGACTGGCGCTCGGCCGATACGCGCCTGTCGGCCGACATCGGCTGGCAGGAAAACAAGCTCAAGCGCGCGCGTCCCAACGTCACGCTGGGCGCCGGGGTCACCACGGTGCCCGACGCGCCCGACGCCAGTTCTAACTACGCGCAGCCCTGGACCTATTCCAACGAACGCGATCTCTTCGGCACCGTGCGCGCCGAACACGATTTCAGCGACCGGCTGACGGCCTACGCGGCCTTCGGCATGCGCCGCAGCGACGAAGCCAACTCGCTGGGCAATGTCACGCTGACCAACGGCAGCACGGGCGACGGCACCTTCTACCGGTTCGACAACACGCGCGAGGACAGCGTCAACACCGGCGAGTTCGGCCTGCGCGGCAAGGCCCGCACCGGCCCGGTGGGCCACGAATTCGTGGTGTCGGCCTCGTTCTTCGACCTGAAGACCAGGAACGCCTACGTGATGGACTTCGGCAACAAGTTCCCCACCAACATCTACGACCCGGTTTCGTACGACAAGCCGGCGTTCAGCGCCGGCGCGCTGCGCGGCAACGACCTGGACGATCCGGCGCTGCAGAACCGCATCCGCCTGAGCAGCTACGCCATCGGCGACACGCTGTCGTTCCTCGACGACCGGGTGCGGCTGACGGCGGGCATCCGCCACCAGCGCCTGTCGCAGCGCGCGTACGCGTACAACACCGGCAACGAAAGCAGCGCCTATGACGCCAGCCACAATTCGCCGGCCGCCGGCCTGGTGGTCAAGGTCGCGCCCGACGTTTCGCTGTACGCCAACTACATCGAGGCCCTGACGGCAGGCCCGACCGCCCCGGCCATGGCCGGCGGCAAGCCGGTGCCCAACGTCGGCCAGAGCCTGCCGCCCTTCGTTTCCAAGCAGAAGGAAGTCGGCGTGAAGTACGAGGGCGACGGACTGGGCGCGGGCCTGGCGCTGTTCTCCACCGACCGGCCGCGCGCCATGTACGACGCCAGCAACGCGCTCACCATCTCCGGCAAGGACCGCCACCAGGGTGCCGAGCTGACCTTCTACGGCGAGCCCGTCAACAGCGTGCGCCTGCTGGGCGGGCTGACCTGGCTGGACGCCGAGCAGCGCGCCACCGGCCCGCCCTCCATCGACGGCAACCGCGTGATCGGCGTGCCGCGCTTCCAGGCCAACCTGGGCGTGGAATGGGACATCCCGGGCGTGCCCGGCCTGGCGGTGGACGGCCGCGTGGTCTATACCGGCTCGTCCTACGCCGACGACGCCAACACGCTCAAGGTCCCGGGCTGGACCCGTTTCGACGCCGGCCTGCGCTACATGATGGACGTGGACGGCCACGTGCTGACCCTGCGCGCGCGCGTGGACAACATCGCCAACCGCAACTACTGGTCCTCGGTGGGCGGGTATCCCGGCAACGGCTATCTGGCGCTGGGCGGGCCGCGCACCTTCTCGCTGAGCGCGAGCATGGATTTCTAGGGCGCGGCCCCGGCCCTCACCAGAACCACCCGCCGCGCGTCAGGCTGGCTTCGCAGCTCTTGTACTGCGCGCTGAATTTCTCGGCGCGCGCCTGGACCTTGCCCGACACCGTCTTGAGCCAGGCCTTGCGCTCGTAGCTGCGGTTGCGGTAGCCGGTCCAGCCTTCGTGATAGTTCAGGTACTGGCCGTAGGCGTCCCATTTGGAGACGCCGTTGATGCGCTGGGTCTTGTTCATGTACCAGCCCATGAAGTCCAGCGCGTCGGCGAAGTCGTCGCGGCTGGCGCCCCAGCCGCCTGCGTCTTTTTTGTAGTCGGCCCAGGTTTCGTCCTTGGCCTGGGCGTAGCCGTAGGCCGAGCTGACCCGGCCCCACGGGATGAAGCCCAGGAAGTAGTAGCGCGGCGGCAGCGCGTCCTGCTTGAACGAGGATTCCTGGTACATCATCGCCATCGGCACCGCCACCGGCGCGCCCCATTTCTTCTGCACCCGCAGCGCGGCGTCGTGCCAGTCCGGCTTTTCGCGGAAGATGGCGCAGATGTTCTCCGGGTTGGACGGCGGCGCGGTGGCGCAGCCGGCGAGCGCCAGCAGCAGCGGCGGCAGCAGGAGCCGGGTCATTGGCGGGATTTCCTCCGGGGCTATGTAGACGGGTGTTGCGATTGTATTGAAACGTATCGCAGTGCGCCGCTATCGACCCGCCTCCCGCTGGATGCTCGCCAGCATCCGCAACAGCACGCAAACCAGCAAGGCGGCGCCCAGGTTGTACAGCATGCCCGCCACGAAGGCCGAGACGTACTGGTCCGCCCGGGCCGCCGCAACGCCGTCGGCCAGCGTCGCGCCGAACAGAATGCCGACCGCCGCCACGCCCAGCGCCGCGCCGACCTGCTGCACGGTGGAGACCACGCCCGCCGCCATGCCCGCCTGCGATTGCCTGACGAACCCCAGCACCAGATTCAGCAGCGGCGTCATGATGATGCCCTGGCCGGCGCCCACCGCGATCAGCGCCGGAATCAGCCGCAGCGGCTCCAGGCCGGCGCCCGCGGCCGACACCTGCGCGATCAGCACCGCCAGCGACGCGGCATAGGCCAGCGCGCCCGCGGCGATGGCCCGGATGCCCCAGCGCGACACCAGCCGGGGCGCGGCCAGCGAGGCGGCGACGAAGCCCACGCTGCATGGGGCGAATATGCTGCCCGCCACGAAGGGGTCCAGTCCCAGTCCGGTCTGCGTCAGCAGCGCGAAGCACAGGAAGAACGAACTGGAAGTGGAATAGATCAGCAGCACCAGCAGCGCGCCCAGTGCGAAGCGCCGTTCGCCCAACAGGCGCATGTCCACCAGCGGCAGGCCGCCCGCGATGCGCCGCCGTTCCTGGTGGCGATAGAACGCCGCCAGCAGCGCGGCCGACGCGGCCAGCGCCCACAGGCTCCAGGCGGGCCAGCCCTGTCCGGGGCCTTCGATCAGCGGCACCAGCAGCAGCGCCAGTCCCAGGCTGACCAGCAGCACGCCGCTCCAGTCCAGCGCCGGACGCTGCGGCGCGCGCGATTCCGGAATGCGCCGCGCGGCCGCGATGGCGCCCAGGCCGATCGGCACGTTGATGAGAAAGATGCTGCGCCAGCCCAGCCCGAACAGATCCGCGTGCACCAGCCAGCCGCCCAGCACCTGTCCGGCGATGGCCGCCAGGCCGAGCGTCATGCCCAGCAGGCCGAAGGCGCGGCGGCCGTGCTCGCCCTCGAAATTGACGCGGATGGACGCATACACCTGCGGGAACAGCAAGGCGGCCGCCAGGCCCTGCAACACCCGGGCGCCGATCAGGAAGCCGGCGTCGGGGGCCAGCCCGCACAGCGCCGAGGCCAGCGTGAATCCGGCCATGCCGACGGCGAACAGGCGGCGCCGCCCATACAGATCGCCGAGCCGCCCGCCCGTGATCAACAGCACGCCGAACGCCAGCTCGTAGCCGGCCACAATGAAGCCTATCTGCGCGAAGCTGGCGCCCAGTCCGGCCTGCATGGCGGGGATGGCGACGTTGACCACGAACAGGTCGAAGATGGTGACGAAGCCCCCCAGCAGCAGCACGGACAGGCCAAGCCAGGGCGGGGCGGCGAGCGCGCCCGCGGGCGGCGCGGAAATACAGGAATGCGGGTTCATCTTGCTTATCCAGAATAGAGAGGCAATCATTCTGCTGGCCTGGTTAAGCAATTACAATTTAACCGTTTATGCTATTACTTAAAGCAATGAGATAAGCCATGCGCACCCTGGAACGTACCCGCGCCGACCTTGCCGCCTTCTTGCGCGCGCGCCGCGAGCGCCTGTCGCCCGCGGATGCGGGCCTGCCCAGCGGCGGGCGGCGGCGCACGCCGGGCCTGCGCCGCGAAGAGGTCGCCGCGCTCGCGGGGGTCGGACTGACCTGGTACACCTGGCTGGAGCAGGGGCGCGACATCGGCGTGTCCGCCGCGTTCCTGGAGAACCTGGCGCGCGCGCTGAAACTGGACGCCGCCGAACGCCGCCATTTGTTCCTGCTGGCCCACGAACGGCCGCCCGCCGAACCCGGCAAGACCTGGTGCGAACTGCCGCCGCTGGTGGCGCGCCTGATGCACGATCTGCCGCATGCGGCCTTCGTGCTCAATCTGCGCTGGGACGTGCTGGGCTACAACGCGTTGGCCGACGCCATGTTCGCCTTCGGTTCGCATGCGCCCGGGCGGCGCAACCTGCTGTGGATGCTGTTCACCGATGCCTTGCTGCGCGAGCGCGTGCACGACTGGGAAGCACAGGCGCCGTTGATGTTGTCGAGCTTTCGCCGCGATTTCGCGCGCGCCACGCAGGAAGCCGACATCCACGAGCTGGTCGACGAGCTGCAGCAGGTGTCGCCGGAGTTCAAGGCATGGTGGCGCAAGCATGACGTGCATGCGCCATGCAGCGGCGTGCGCACCCTGGCGATGGACGGCCGGGCCGAGCCCTACGAGCACACTTCGCTGACCATCGACGAGGACCGGCATCTTCGCCTGGTCGTGTATGCGAGGCAACCGGACGCCGCGCAGGGCGGCCGCAAATGAAAAACGGCCCCGGATCGCTCTCCGGGGCCGTCTTGCAGGCGCGGGCCTGGCGGGTGCTTAGACCTCGATGACGTCGGCCACGTCCTTGTAGTCGGCGATCTTGTCGAAGTTCAGGTACTGGTAGATCTGGTCGCCGCTCTTGTTAATGACGCCCATGTCGGCCATGTACTCGTCCTTGGTCGGGATGCGGCCCAGCTTCGAGCAGATCGCGGCCAGTTCGGCCGAACCCAGGTACACGTTGGTGTTCTTGCCCAGGCGGTTCGGGAAGTTGCGGGTGCTGGTCGACATGACCGTCGCGCCTTCGCGGACCTGCGCCTGGTTGCCCATGCACAGCGAGCAGCCCGGCATTTCGGTGCGGGCGCCGGCCGTGCCGAACACGCCGTAGTGGCCTTCCTCGGTCAGCTGGGTGGCGTCCATCTTGGTGGGCGGAGCGACCCACAGCTTGACCGGGATATCGCGCTTGCCTTCCAGCAGCTTGGAAGCCGCGCGGAAGTGGCCGATGTTGGTCATGCAGCTGCCGATGAACACTTCGTCGATCTTGGCGCCGGCCACGTCCGACAGCGTCTTGACGTCGTCGGGGTCGTTCGGGCAGGCCACGATGGGCTCGTGCACGTCGGCCAGGTCGATCTCGATGACCGCGGCGTATTCGGCGTCGGCGTCCGGCTCCAGCAGCTTGGGATCGGCCAGCCAGGCTTCCATGGCCTTGATGCGGCGGCCCAGCGTGCGCTCGTCTTCGTAGCCGTTGGCGATCATCCACTTCAGCATCACGATGTTGCTGTTGATGTACTCGATGATCGGTTCCTTGTTCAGGCGCACCGTGCAGCCGGCGGCCGAACGTTCGGCGGAGGCGTCCGACAGTTCGAAGGCTTGTTCCACCTTCAGGTCGGGCAGGCCTTCGATTTCGAGGATGCGGCCCGAGAAGATGTTCTTCTTGCCTTGCTTGGCCACGGTCAGCAGGCCCTGCTTGATCGCGTACAGCGGGATGGCGTTGACCAGGTCGCGCAGCGTGACGCCGGGCTGCATCTTGCCCTTGAAGCGCACCAGCACCGATTCAGGCATGTCCAGCGGCATCACGCCGGTGGCGGCGGCGAAGGCCACCAGGCCCGAGCCGGCCGGGAACGAGATGCCGATGGGGAAGCGCGTGTGCGAGTCGCCGCCGGTGCCGACGGTGTCGGGCAGCAGCATGCGGTTGAGCCACGAGTGGATCACGCCGTCGCCCGGGCGCAGCGAGACGCCGCCGCGGGTGCTGATGAATTCCGGCAGCGTGTGGTGGGTCTTGACGTCCACGGGCTTCGGATAGGCGGCGGTGTGGCAGAACGACTGCATCACCAGGTCGGACGAGAAGCCCAGGCAGGCCAGGTCCTTCAGTTCGTCGCGGGTCATGGGGCCGGTGGTGTCCTGGCTGCCGACCGAGGTCATCTTCGGTTCGCAGTAGGTGCCCGGGCGGATGCCCTTGCCTTCGGCCAGGCCGCAGGCGCGGCCGACCATCTTCTGGGCCAGGGTGTAGCCGCGGCCGCTGTCGGCGGGGTCCTTGGGCAGGCGGAACAGCGTCGAGGGCGCCAGGCCCAGCGCTTCGCGCGCCTTGGCCGTCAGGCCGCGGCCGATGATCAGCGGAATGCGGCCGCCGGCGCGCACTTCGTCGAACAGCACGTCGGACTTCACCTGGAACTCGGCGATCACTTCGCCGTTCTTCAGAGCCTTGCCTTCATAGGGGCGCAGTTCGACCACGTCGCCCATTTCCATCTTGGAGACGTCCAGCTCGATCGGCAGGGCGCCCGCGTCTTCCATGGTGTTGTAGAAGATCGGGGCGATCTTGCCGCCCAGGCACACGCCGCCGAAGCGCTTGTTCGGCACGAAGGGGATGTCTTCGCCGGTGAACCACAGCACCGAGTTGGTGGCCGACTTGCGCGAGGAGCCCGTGCCGACCACGTCGCCGACGTAGGCCACCAGATGGCCTTTTTCCTTGAGCGATTCGATGAACTGCACCGGGCCGCGCTTGCCGTCTTCCTCCGGCTGGAACGCGGCGCCTTCGCGCTTGTTCTTGAGCATCGCCAGGGCGTGCATGGGGATGTCGGGGCGGGTGGTGGCGTCCGGAGCCGGCGACAGGTCGTCGGTGTTGGTTTCGCCCGGCACCTTGAAGACGGTGATGGTCAGGCTTTCCGGCAGTTCCGGACGGCTGGTGAACCATTCGGCGTCGGCCCAGCTCTGCATCACGGCCTTGGCGTTGGCGTTGCCCTTGTCCGCCTTTTCCTTCACGTCGTGGAAGGCGTCGAACATCAGCAGGGTCTTCTTCAGCGCGTCGGCGGCGATGGTGCCGATTTCGGCGTCGTCCAGCAGCTCGATCAGGGGGCCGATGTTGTAGCCGCCCAGCATCGTGCCCAGCAGTTCCGTCGCCTTGGCGCGGCTGACCAGCGCACAGTTTTCCTTGCCCAGCGCCACGGCGGCCAGGTAGGAGGCCTTGACCTTGGCGGCATCGTCCACGCCGGCCGGCACGCGGTGGGTCAACAGCTCGACCAGGTTCTGCTCTTCGCCGGCGGGCGGGTTCTTCAGCAGTTCGATCAGTTCAGCGGTTTGTTTGGCCGTAAGGGGCAGCGGGGGAATCCCCAGAGCCGCGCGTTCGGCAACGTGTTGGCGATAGTTATCCAGCATGTGAGGCCTGCTCAAAGTCGGGTTGGAAGAAGGGTTGTCGGCCCGAATTGTAGAGGGAAGAGGGGGGCGCAGGCAAATGTCTTATATCTTATATAAGACTTGGCATGATAGACGTTGCTTAAGCGCGACCCCGGGCGGGCCGCAAGGCGGCGCTAGCGCGCGTCCGCGTCGTAGACGATTTCCACCCGGGCGAAATTGGCGCCATGCTGCTTCACGTGCGCCTGGAACGGCGCGCTCTCGCCGGGCTTGAGCCGGGACACGCGCGGCGTCTGGAAGGTGGCGCCGGTCAACTGGCCCTGGGCGTCGTACAGGCTGACCCACAGCTTGACGTTCTCGACCTCGGCCGCGCTGTCGTTGCGCACCCGTCCGTGGACGGTGACGTACTTGTAGCGATAGCGGTAGGTGAAGTTCAGGGTGCCGGTGCCGACCGCGGCCTCGGTGTTCTCCACGGTCACGGCCAGCTGCGGCCGCGGGCCGGGCAGGGCGGCGCGCTTGGCCGGCAGCCAGTCGGTCTTGACTTCGGTGTAGCGCTCGACGCGGCCGGTCAGCGCGACCGGCACCCGTTCGCCCGGATAGAGCCGCGCGGGCAGGCTCCACGACTGCCGCAGGTCCAGCGCGCGCGAGCCGTCGTACACCGTGATCTCGGCCTTGGGCGCCAGCATCACGTATTCCTTGCTGGTGTTGACCAGTTCGGCGTAGAGGACCGGGCGTTCGATTTCGTCGAGCAGCCGGCGCGGCGCCGACAGCTTGAGCGCGGCCGGGTCGAAGAGCGCGAAGCCGGGGTCCAGCAGTTCCTCCGTGCTCAGGCGCACGTGGTCGATGACGCGCACGTTGGCCGGGCTGACCCGCACGATGCGGGTGGCCGGGGCGCTCTCGCGCGGGGCTTCCTCGCGCGGCGCGGCGGAGGCGGGCGCGTCGGCGCGCGTGCTCCAGGGCAGGATGGCGGTGTATTTCCACAGCGCGTAGCCGCCGGCGGCAAGCAGGATCAGCCCCAGCGCGGCCATGGCCGGCCGGGACAGGCGTCCGGAATGGGAATGGCTAGCGTTCACTTTGCACCATGTAGTCGTAAGAAGCCACCGGCCTGTCGGCCAGCATTTCGCAGCGCGCGTCGAAGGCGGTCAGCGCGCCCGGCGCCAGCGGGCTGGCCGAGCCGTAGCCGTTGCCGATGCCGATCAGGGTTCCGTCGTCGGCGTACAGCATGACCGTGACCTGGCTGCTGTTGGCCGCCTCGGCGCCTTCGTTCTTGAGCAGGCCCACCAGGCGGTAGCTGCCGTCGTTGCGCACCAGCTGGACCCGGCTGGCGGTGACGGCGTTGTTCTTGCCGCGCGCGGGCATGGGCCTGGCCACTTCCAGGGCGTAGCGGGTGTAGGCCTTGTCCGGCGCCTGGATCGTCAGCGGCGCGTATTCGCCCGGCTCCAGCGAACGCGCCGGCGCCGATCCCGAGGCCGAGGACAGCGACAGCTCGCCCTGGAAGAACGAGGCAGTGACGCGCGGCATGTCGATTTTCCTGCCGGTCTCGTTGCGCACCATCATGACGAGCTGGCGGCCGCCGCGGGTCTGCACTTCGCGCACGTCGGTCAGCTTGACCAGGGAAACGTCGATCGCGGGCGCAGGCGCCGGCTGGCGCACGGTGCTGCTGCGGCCGCCTTCGGTCAGCAGCACCGCTGCCACCGGAATCGCGACGGCAAGCGCCACGGCGACGGCGGCCGCGGCCACGCTGCCGGAGCGCGGCTTGGCGGCCGGCTGCTGCATGTTGCGCAGGATCTTCTCCAGGCGCTGGGCGACGTTGTCTTCCACCAGCGTCACGGCATGGCAGTGGCTGCAGCGGTATTCGTTGGTGTCCAGCTTGGTGAACTGCGCGCTGCCGCAGGTGGAGCAGGTCAGGGTCACCGTATTGATCGTGGTCTGTCGGGGCGTCATGGGCGCAAGTAGGGGCGCGGATAGCGGGGCGCGAGCGGAAGGCAGGGCGGCAAGGATAGCGGACCGCGGGCGGGGCCGCGTGCATGAGCGCATCCATTTGTGACAAAACATGAGCGACGGTGCGCGGGCCGATGCTATCATCGCCGCCTGAAAATCGCCCATCCCCTAGTACGCCGTTCCCCCGTCGATCCGCTCCCATGCCGCCGTCCCGCGCGGCGCCGGGCAGAGCCGAGGCAGGTCAGGCTCTACCCCTAGCAATGAGTATTTCCCAACACTTGCTGTTCCTGGTTTGCGTGGCGCTGGCCACCTATGCGCAGACGATGACGGGCTTCGCCTTCGGCCTGGTGCTGCTGGGCCTGTCGGGCGTGTTCCAGCTGGCCTCCGTGGCCGAGGTGGCCAACGTGGTCAGCGTGCTGTCGCTGGTCAACGCCGCCGTCACGCTGGCGCGGGCCAGGCCGCAGGTGAACTGGTCGCTGATCCGGCCTGCCATGTTTAGCAGCCTGGTCGGCGTGGGCGTGGGCGTGACCGCGCTGGCGTGGATCAGCGGTTCCATGGCGGTGCTGCTGCAGCTGCTGCTGGGCTGCACCATCGTGGCCTGCGCCGTCCTGCTGGTGGCGCGCGCACAGCCGCTGGCGCAGGTGTCCTCGCGCGGGTCGTTCCTGTTCTTCGGCGCCGTGTCGGGCGTGCTGGGCGGGCTGTTCTCCAGCGCCGGGCCGCCCATGGTCTATCACCTGTACCGCCAGCCGCTGCCGCTGGCCGCCATCCGCAACAGCCTGCTGATCCTGTTCTCGGTCAACGCGATGGCGCGCCTGACCCTGGTGACGGGACAGGGCGAATTCATGGCGTCCTCGTTCTGGCTGAGCGTGCTGGCGCTGCCGATCGTGATCGGCGTGACCTGGGTGGCGCGCCGCTACGCCACGGCCGGCTCGATGCAGACCGTCAAGCGCCTGGTGTTCATGCTGCTGCTGGCGGCCGGCCTGGGGCTGATCGTGCCGGCCTTCAGGACGCTGGCGGGCTAGCCGCGTTCGCCGGTGATGTAGCGTTCGAGTTCGTGGATGATGAATTTCTGTTCGCTCATCACGTCCTTGACCAGGTCGCCGATGGACAGCAGCCCGATCAGTTTGCCGTCCTCGATCACCGGCAGGTGGCGGAAGTGCCTTTCGGTCATCATCGCCATGCAGTGTTCGCGAGTGTCGGCGCGGCCCACGTAATACACCGAGTCGGTCATGATGTCGCGGACCTTGGTGGTGCGCGACGAGCGGTCCTGCAGAACGATCTTGCGGGCGTAGTCGCGCTCGGTCAGCATGCCCAGGACCGCGTCGCCCTGGACTACCACCACGGCGCCTATGCTGCGTTCGGCCATGGTCTTGATTGCGTCGTAGACCGATGCGTCCGGCGAGACCGTCACGACGGATTGGTTGGCCTTTTCCCTGAGAAGCTCAGCAACTGTCTTCACGATGTGCTCCCGAATCGCTGGTGAAGTCGAACCATGCTCCATCCTAAGCCGGTCGGCCGTGTTGCCGCAAGCCGCCCGCTTCCCTGTGGTTTTTTCGGCTTGACTATTTCATCGCCTTGTCACGGAAGGCCTGGCTGGCCATGGCGCGCAGGTTGCGGGCGGCGCTGCGTTCGGTGGCCGGGTTCCAGGCCAGCGAAATGCCGATGGTGGCGTCGCCGGGAAAATCGGCCAGCGTCTTGTAGACCACGTTGGTGCCTGGATGGCGGCGGCCGCCGGCCGGCACCAGGGCCACGCCCAGGCCGCTTTCGACCAGGCTGAGCAGGGTCTGCACCTGCACCGCCTCCTGCGTGATGCGCGGCGTGAAACCGCGCAGCTGGCAGGCGTTGATGGCGGCCATGCGCAGGCCGGCCGCCTCGTCGGCGGTATACATGATGAAGGCTTCGTCGGCCAGGTCCGCCAGCCGGATGCGGCCGCGCCGCGCCAGCGGATGCGTCTTGGGCACGGCCAGCGCGAAGTTCTCGGTGGTCAGCGGCGTGAGCCGCACGTTCGAGCCCATCGCGACCGGCACGCGCACGATGCCGATCTCCAGCGTGTCTTCTTCCAGCTCCTGCATGATGCGTATCGACGTGGCTTCGCGCAGCACCACGTTGACGCCCGGATAGCGCTGGCGAAACGGCGGCAGGATGCGCGGCAGCACCGCGTGGGTGGCCGAGCCCACGAAGCCGATGCGCACCGTGCCGCCTTCGCCGGCCGCGCCGGCGCGCGCGGCCTGGCGGAACTGTTCGGCATGGAACAGGGCGCGTCGCGCCTCGTCCAGCGCCGCCAGGCCGGCTTCGGTCAGCTTGACGCCCTGGCGTCCGCGGATGAACAGCGGCACGCCCACGGTCTCTTCTAGCTTGCGGATGGACACCGACAGCGGCGGCTGCGACATGTGCAGCTTTTCGGCCGCGCGGTGGAAGTTCAGCGTTTCGGCCAGGACGAGGAACTGCTGCAGGTGACGGAAATCCATGGTGGCGGTCCGGTTGGGGCGTGCCACAGATGATACGGGCTGCATATCGTTTCCGGCATCGGTGCTATCCCGCCGCTATCAGGCGATCGCGCCGGCCGCGCGCAGCGCGGCCAGCGCCGCGTCGTCCAGGGCCAGCGCGCGGCCCAGCACGGCGTCGGTGTGTTCGCCCAGGCGCGGCGGCGCGGCGGGTTCGCGCGGCGGCGTGCCGCGCAGGTGCAGCGGCGAGCGCAGCAGGCGCAGCGTGCCGTGCCGGGCGTCGGGCGTGTCGGCGATCATGCCGCGCGCCGCGATCTCGGGCGCCTCCAGGGCCTCGTCCACGCGCCGCACCGCGCCGGCGGGTATGCCGGCGGCGCGCACCCGTTCGAGCCAGTGCGCCGTGCCGGCCTCGGCGAACTCGGCCTGCAGCATGGGAATGAGGCGCTCGCGGTTGAGCACGCGCGCGCGGTTGGTGGCGTAGTCCGGGTCGGCGCTCCATTCCGGATGCCCGAGCAGGGCGCACAGGCGCGCGAACTGGCCGTCGTTGCCGACAGCCAGGGCGAAAGAGCCGTCGCGCGTGGCGAAGATCTGGTAGGGCACCACGGTGGGATGGCCGTTGCCCAGGCGTCCCGGCTTGTGGCCGGCCGCCAGGTAGCCGGCGCCCACGTTGGCCAGCACGCTGACCGCGCCGTCCAGCAGCGCCAGGTCGATGTGCTGGCCGCGGCCGCTGCGCGCGCGCGCCAGCAGCGCGGCCAGGATGGCCTGCACGCCGTTCATGCCGGTGACCAGGTCGGTGATGGCCACGCCCAGCTTCATGGGCGCGCCTTCCGGTTCGCCGGTGATCGACATCAGCCCGCTTTCGGCCTGGATCACGAAGTCGTAGCCCGGCTCGGCCGCGCGCGGCCCGCTGCGGCCGTAGCCGCTGATGGAGCAATAGACCAGGCCGGGATTGATGGCGGCCAGGTCTTCGTAGCCCAGCCCGAAAGCCTCGAGCGCGCCCAGCCGGTAGTTCTCGACCAGCACGTCGGCCTGCCGCGCCAGCTCGCGCACGATGCGCTGGCCCTCGGGATGCTTGAGGTTGACGGCCACCGATTCCTTGCTGCGGTTGGCGCACAGGAAATAGGTGGATTCGCCGCCCACGTCGGGGGGCGACCAGCTGCGGGTGTCGTCGCCCTGTCCGGGGGCCTCGATCTTCCAGACTTCGGCGCCCAGGTCGGCCAGGGTCTGGGTGCACCAGGGGCCGGCCAGCACGCGGCTCAGGTCGAGCACGCGGATGCCGGCCAGCGGCAGGTCGTCGCGCGGCGCGTCGCTCATGCGGCCTCCTTGGCGCACAGCGCGCCGCGCAGGAACGACAGCGCATCGCCGCCGTCGGCCAGCGCCTGCGCGCCGATGCGTTCGTGCCAGTGGCTTTCCGAGCCGCCGGCCAGCCGCCATTCGCGCAGCCGCCGGGTGTAGAGCTGCAGGTCGTATTCCTCGGTCACGCCGATGGCGCCGTGCACGGCGTGCGCGATATCGGCCACCAGCGGCGCGGCCAGGCTGGCGCGCGCCTTGCCGGTCGCGGCCAGCAGCGGCGCGGGCCGTCCCTCGGCGCCCTGGAACGCCAGCTGCGCGGCCATGCGCGCGGCCCATACCTGTTCGGCCATCACGCTGACCTGCTGCTGTATGGCCTGGAAGCGGCCGATGGGCTTGCCGAACTGCGCGCGCTGGTTGGCGTAGTCCAGCGTCATGGCCAGCACCCGTTCCATCGCGCCGGCCATGAGGCCGGCATAGGCGGCCGCGGCCAGCGTGTCCAGCGCGCCGCCGCCCTCGATGCGCTCGGCGTCGGCCAGATCCCAGGACGCATCCGCCGACAGGCTGGCGTGCACGCCGCCGGCTTCGATGCGCGCGGCCTGCGCGGGCAGCAGCCAGGCCTGGCCGTCGGCCTGGGCCAGCACGTAGTCCGCGCTGCGCATCCAGGGCACGCCGGCGCCGTGCAGGCGTCCGTCGCGCAGCGTCACGCCGTGCGGGGCCAGCGCGATCGAGCCGGTGGGCTGCGGCCGTCCGGCGCGGCACAGCCAGGGGCGCGCCAGCACGGTGTGGGCGATGGGATAGGGGCACAGGTGGCGGCCGGCGGCCAGCACCACGGGCAGCGCCTCGGCCAGCTCCAGTCCGGCGCCGCCGTCCGCCTCGGGCACCAGCGCGTCGCCGAAGCCGGCGTCTTCGCAGGCCTGCCAGGCCTCGGCGGGCCGCTGACCCTGCTCGGCGCGGCGGATGACGTCGGGCGTGCAGGTCTGCGCGAACAGGCGTTCTGCCGCGTCGCCAAAAATATTGTCCATGAGTCTGTCCTTATCGAAGGCCAAGGCCGCGGGCGATGATGCCGCGCAGGATTTCGCGGGTGCCGCCGCGCAGCGAGAACGTGGGCGCCACCTGTTCCAGGTACGCCAGCGTGCGCAGCAGCGGCGGGGGAGGCGGCTGGTCCGGCCGGCGCGCCAGCGCGTCGCCGATCAGCCGCGGGATGGCCTGTTCCAGTTCGGTGCCCAGGTCCTTGACCAGCGCGGCCTCGGTGGCGGGGCTGAGCCCGGCCGCCAGCTTGCCGGCGATGGCCAGCGACATGGCGCGCAGCACCGCCATCTGCGACAGGATGCCGCCCAGCAGCGCACGGTCGCCGGCGTCCGGGTCCTGGCCGCGGCAATGCGTCAGCCAGCACTGCAGCAGCGCGATGCTGGAATACAGGCGTTCGGGTCCGCTGCGCTCGAACGCCAGTTCGGCGTTCACCTGGGCCCAGCCCGCGCCCTCCGCGCCGATCAGGGCGTCGGCGGGCAGCGCCACGTTGTCGAAGAACACTTCCGAGAAATGCGCATCGCCGGCCAGGTCTTCGATGGGGCGCACCGAGACGCCGGGCAGCGACAGGTCCACGATGAATTGCGACAGCCCCTGGTGGCGGTCCTCGGCGGTGCCGGACGTGCGCACCAGCGCGATCATATAGTGCGAGCGGTGCGCGTTGGTGGTCCAGATCTTGCTGCCGTTCAGGCGCCAGCCGCCGGCGGCCGGTTCGGCGCGCGTGCGGATGCTGGCCAGGTCCGAGCCCGATCCCGGCTCGCTCATGCCGATGCAGAAGAACGCTTCGGCGCGGCAGATGCGGGGCAGGTAGAACGCCTGCTGCGCGGGCGTGCCGTACTTGAGGATCAGGGGCGCGCTCTGGCGGTCGGCGATCCAGTGCGCCGAGACCGGGGCGCCGGCGGCCAGCAGCTCTTCGGACAGGACGAAGCGCGCGAAATGGCCGCGCGCCGATCCGCCATGCTCGCGCGGCAGCGTCAGCCCCAGCCAGCCGCGTTCGGCCAGGCGCCGGCTGAATTCGGCGTCGTAGCCCATCCACGAGCGGGCGCGCGCGTCGGGTTCGAGTCCGTCCAGCGTCTGCGCCAGGAAGTCCCGGACCTCGGCGCGCAAGGCTTCGTCTTCGGGCGGGATGGCGGTAAGTTCCAGCGTATCTATCATGGGGCGCTCCGATGCAGGCCAGGCGCCGCAGCATGGCGCCGGGCTTCACTATCGATGAGCGTGGTGAAAGCTGTCCAATATTATTTTTTTGATTTCCGATATCGGTTTCGAATCAAATGAGCAAGGATGGCCGATACCGATCCCGTATCGGGATGGAAAAATTTAATATTGGACGGCAACCTCCCGCATCCCTACGCTGATGGAGGGGGCGCGCGTCGCGTCGCCCGGCTGGCATTTTTCATCGAACAGGAGGAGATCCATGACGGATCTGGTGCAGTACGAGCAGCGCGCCGACGGCGTGGTCACCTTGACCTTGAACGATCCCAAGACCCGCAACGCCCTGACCGGCAGCACGATGGTGGACGAACTGCTGGCGGCGTTCGCGCGGATCGAACGCGACCCCGAAGTCCGGGTGCTGGTGATCACCGCGGCCGGCAGCGTGTTTTCGTCGGGCGGCAACGTCAACGACATGCAGCGCCAGATCGGCCCGGAAGTCGGCAGCGCGGCGCTGCGCCAGGAATACCGCCACGGCATCCAGCGCCTGCCGCTGGCGCTGCATGCGCTGGAAGTCCCGACCATCGCCGCGGTCAACGGCCCGGCCATCGGCGCGGGCTGCGACCTGGCCTGCATGTGCGACGTGCGCATCGCGGCCGAGGAAGCCGCCTTCGCCGAGAGCTTCGTGAAGCTGGGCATCGTGCCCGGAGACGGCGGCGCCTGGTTCCTGCCGCGCCTGATCGGCATGGCGCGCGCGGCCGAGATGTCCTTCACCGGCGACGCCATCGACGCGCGCACCGCGGCCGAATGGGGCCTGGTCTCGCGCGTGGTGCCGGCGGCCGAACTGCTGCCCGCGGCGCATGCGCTGGCCGCGCGCATGGCGGCCAATTCGCCCGACGCGGTGCGCCTGACCAAGCGCCTGCTGCGCGAAAGCCAGCACGCGCGCCTGGACACGCTGCTGGAGCTGTCGGCGGCCTATCAGGCGCTCGCCCACAAGACGCCGGCGCACGCGCAGGCGGTGCAGGAATTCGTCGCGCGCCGCGCCGCGCGCAAGGCCTGAACGGCAGACGCGGGGCCGGGCGCGGCAGTATGATGGGAAGCATCACAAGGAGGAAACACCATGAATGAAGTCATCGTCGCGTCCGCCATGCGCACCGCCATCGGCGATTTCGGAGGCGCGCTGAAAGACGTGCCGCCGTGCGACCTGGGCGCCACCGTCATCAAGGCCGCGCTCGAACGCGCCGGCGTCAAGGGCGACGAGGTCGGCCACGTCGCGGTCGGCCATGTCATCAACACCGAGCCGCGCGACATGTACCTGTCGCGCGTGGCCGCCATGAACGCCGGCATCTCCAAGGAAACCCCGGCCTTCAACGTCAACCGCCTGTGCGGCTCGGGCCTGCAGGCCATCGTGTCGGCGGCCCAGACCATCATGCTGGGCGACGCCGACATCGCCATCGGCGCCGGCGCCGAAAGCATGAGCCGCGCGCCCTACATCGCCCCGGCCCAGCGCTGGGGCGCGCGCATGGGCGACAGCGTCATGCTGGACATGATGACCGGCGCGCTGTCCGATCCCTTCGGCCGCATGCACATGGGCGTGACCGCCGAGAACGTGGCGGCGCGCTTCGACATCAGCCGCCAGGACCAGGACGCGGTGGCCGCCGAATCGCACCGCCGCGCCGCGGCCGCGATCGACGCCGGCTATTTCCGCGACCAGATCGTGCCGGTGGTGTTGAAGTCGCGCAAGGGCGAGGTCGTGTTCGACACCGACGAGCACGTGCGCCGCGACGTCTCCGCCGACAGCCTGGCCACGCTCAAGCCGGTGTTCAAGAAAGAAAACGGCACCGTCACGGCGGGCAACGCCTCGGGCCTGAACGACGGCGCGGGCGCCGTGGTGCTGATGAACGCCTCGGTCGCGGCCAAGCGCGGCATCAAGCCGCTGGCCCGCCTGGTGGCCTACGCCCACGCCGGCGTGGACCCGGAAATCATGGGCATCGGCCCGGTGCCGGCCACCCAGGCCGCGCTCAAGCGCGCCGGCCTGACCGTGGACCAGCTCGACGTGATCGAAGCCAACGAAGCCTTCGCGGCCCAGGCCTGCGCGGTGACGCGCGAGCTGAAGCTGGACCCGGCCAAGGTCAACCCCAACGGCAGCGGCATCGGCCTGGGCCACCCCATCGGCGCGACCGGCGCCATCATCACCGTCAAGGCGCTGCACGAACTGCAGCGCGTGGGCGGCCGTTATGCGCTGGTGACGATGTGCATCGGCGGCGGGCAGGGCATCGCCGCGATCTTCGAGCGCATCTGACCGCAGCCAGGTCTCAGGCGGGGGACGCGTAGTCGCGCGCCCACGCCTGGCATTCCGCCTGCAGCAGCGCGCCCATCTGCGCCCGCCGGGGCGCGTCCAGCCGGCTGCTGATCGCGCCGAAGCTGAAAGCCACCCACGTCAGTTCCGACACCTGGAACGCCACGCCCACGCCGGAGACGCCCGGCGTGATGGTGTCCACGATCTCCGAATGGCCCGCCTTGCGGGTCTGCCTGACCGCCTGCATCAGCGCCGCGCCGGTGACGCCGCTTTGCGCGTAGCCGGCGGCATGGCGCGCGTACAGCGCGGCGATTTCCTCGTCCGGCAGGGCGGCCATCAGCGCCAGCCCGCCGGCGCCCACGCCCAGCAGACGCCGCTCCCCCTGGTCGGTGGTGAACACCTTCACCGGAAACGAGCCGGCCTCGCGCAGCAGGCACAGCGCGTAATCGCCCTGGCGTATCACCAGGAACACCGTATCGCCCGATAGCCGCGCCAGCCTTTGCGCGAACGGCCGCAGCGCGTCCAGCAGCGGCGCGCGCCGCAGCGCCGCGAAGCCGAGCTGCATGGAATCCACGCCCAGGCGGTAGCGCCGGGTGCCGGGATCGCGCTCGGCGAATTGTTCCTCAAGCAGGCTGCTCAGCAGGCGGTGCGCGGTCGAGCGCTCCAGCCCGGTGGCGGCCATCACGCCTTGCAGATCGATGCCTTCTTCCTGGTGCTGGGCCAGCACGCGCAGCAGGGCCAGCGCCCGCCGCATGCTTTGGGTTCCGCCGGTTGACGCCTGTTTGTTCATAATGTGGGAAAAAATTGATGAATATTTTGTATTTTAGGATTCCGGGTGCGTTAATTCAATCCAACGGACCGCGCCGCCCTCGATGGCGCGGCAAGACAAGGACGAGGAGACCATGGAATACGCCACCCTGGCCGTCGATCGGTACGACGCCGTATGCCGCATCAGCCTGGCGCGCGAGTCCGCGCGCAATGCCCAGAGCCAGCAGATGCTGGACGAACTCGACGACGCCCTGACCCGGGCCGAGCAGGACGACTCGGTGCGGGTCGTGGTCCTGGCGGGCCGCGGCGCGCATTTCTCGGCCGGGCACGACCTCAAGGAAGCCCAGGCCAAGCGCGCCGACTTCACGGTGGAAGAGCGCTGGGAATATGAATCGCGCCGCTACTACGGCTATTGCATGCGCATCTGGGACTTTCCCAAGCCCACCGTGGCGCAGGTGCAGGGCGCCTGCGTGGCCGGCGGATTCATGATCGCCAATATGTGCGACCTGGTGGTCTGCGCCGACAACGCCTATTTTTCCGACCCCGTCGGCCACACGCTGGCGGCCGCGGCCACCGAGGTGCTGATCCATCCCTGGGTGATGGGGCTGCGCAAGGCCAAGGAAATGCTCTACACGGGCGAGAAGGTCGACGCCCAGGAAGCGCTGCGGATCGGCATGGTCAATCGCGTGGTGCCCGAGGCCGAGCTGGAGGCCGCGACGCTGGCGCTGGCGCAGCGCATCGCCCAGGCGCCGCCTTTCGGCCTGCGCCTGATCAAGCGTTCGCTCAACCGCACCGCCGACGCCCAGGGTTTGCGCACGGCGCTGTCGGCGCACTTCGATACGCACCAGCTGTCGCACATGAGCGAAGAATTCCGCGCCGTGCGCGACCGTGGACTGGCCCAGGCCATCCAGCGCAACAAGGAGGGCAAGACGGCATGACCCTCAGCCTGGACCCCTTGCTCAATCCGCGCTCCATCGCGATGATCGGCGCTAGCGCCGATCCCGGGCGCATCGGCGGCATGCCGCTGGACCTGCTGACCCGCTTCGGCTACGAGGGCGGCATCTATCCGGTGAACCCGAAGTACCAGGAAGTGTTCGGCCAGCGCTGCTGGCCCGATATCGAATCTGTGCCCGAGGCCGTGGACCTGGCGGTGCTGGCGATCGCGGCCGCCGACGTGACGCCCATGCTGCGCCGCTGCCATGCCAAGGGCGTGCGGGCCGCCATCGTCTACGCCGCGGGCTTCGCCGAGGCTGGCGGGGAGGGCGCGCGCCTGCAGCAGGAGCTGGAAGCCTTCGTGGCCGAGAGCGGCATGGCCGTGGCCGGGCCGAACTGCATGGGCTTCGCCAATCTCAACACCCAGGCCTATACCGCGTTCGCTTCGGTCTTCAAGACGTCGCCCCGGCAAAGCGGGCCGGGCAACGTCAGCCTGCTGACGCAAAGCGGCAACGTGTGCGCCGCGGTCTACGCCATCGCGCGCAGGCTGGACCTGCCGTTCTCGCATTTCATCAACACCGGCAACGAGGCCTGCCTGGATTTCTCGCAGTACCTCGAATACCTGGCCGCCGATCCGCAGACCGAAATCGTGCTGGGCTATATCGAACAGCTGCGCGACGGCGAACGCTTCGTGCGCGCCTGCCGCGAGCTGGAGCGCCAGGGCAAGCTGCTGATCGCGCTCAAGGCCGGCACCACGGACAAGGGCGCGCAGGCGGTGCAGTCGCACACCTCGGCGCTGGCAGGCGACCGGCGCGTGTACGGCGCGGCCTTCCGCCAGCTCAACGTGATCGAGGCCACCGACTTCGCGCAGATGGCGCACCTGGCCAGCCTGGCGACGCTGCGCCACCGCAGCGCGGGCAAGCGCGTCGCGGTGCTGACCATGTCGGGCGCGCTGGGCGCCATCCTGGCCGACAAGTTCATCGGCGCCGGGCTGGAACTGCCCGACCTGCCGGCCGATCTGCAGGCGGTGCTGCGCGGCGGCATCCCGGACTACGGCATGGTGGGCAACCCGGTG
The DNA here is from genome assembly GCF_056711425.1 of Achromobacter sp. SX5. NCBI lineage: Bacteria > Pseudomonadati > Pseudomonadota > Betaproteobacteria > Burkholderiales > Alcaligenaceae > Achromobacter > Achromobacter sp. SX5. The sequence goes on from NZ_CM160041.1 coordinate 1,896,145, forward strand.
GACGTGACCGGCAACGTGGTCAACGATCCCGAATTCGTGCGCACCGCGCTGCAGGCGCTGGCCACCAGCGACGCGATCGACGCCGTGGTGGTGTATGCGCCCGGCTACATGCTGGACCGCATGGCCGACGCCCTGGCCGAGGTGTCGCGCCAGCATCCGCGGCTGTTCGTGGCCATCGACACCGGCCTGGCCCAGAGCCGCGCCGCGCTGCGCGAGGCCGGGGTGGCGGTGTTCGAAGACCTGGGCCTGGCGGTCTCGGCGCTGGCGCCCTACCTGCTGTGGTGCGAGGCGCGCGGCGCCCGCCGCATCGCCGCCGCGCCGGCGGCCGTGCCGGCCGCGGTGCCGGCCCTGCCTTGCAACGAGGCCGACGCCCGCGCCTACGTGGCCGCCTTCGGCCTGCCGCAGGCCCGGGCGGGCGCCGCGCGCAGCGCCGACGAGGCCGTGGCGGACGCGCGCGCTGCCGGTTATCCGGTGGCCTTGAAGATCCTCAGCGCCGACATCGCGCACAAGACCGAGGTCGGCGGCGTGGCCCTGAACCTGGCCGACGACGCGGCCGTGCGCGCCGCCTACGACGCGGTCACGCAGGCTGCGGCGCGGGCCCAGCCCGATGCGCGCATCGACGGCGTGCTGGTGCAGAAGATGGAACGCGGCGTCGCCGAGATCATCGTGGGCGCGACCCGCGATCCGGTGTTCGGCCCGGTGCTGACGGTGGGCCTGGGCGGCGTGCTGACCGAGCTGTACCAGGACACCAGCCATCGCCTGCTGCCGGTGGACGAGGACATCGCCCTGCAGATGCTGCGCGAACTGAAGGCGTTCGCGCTGCTGGACGGCTACCGCGGCAAGCCGCGCGCCGACCTGGCGGCCGCCTGCCGCAGCATCGTGGCCGTGGGCAACGCCCTGCTGGCCGCGCCGGCGGCCGTGTCGGAAATCGAAGTCAATCCCTTGCTGATCAAAGAGGCGGGACAAGGCGTCGCGGTGCTGGACGCCCTGATTCTGCCCGTAACCCCGTAGCGCGCAGGCGCTCACCGTAATCCCAGGAGGAGACATGATGAAGCAAAGCATGATGAAGAAACTGCTGGCCGGCGTGGCGCTGGCCTGCCTGGGCGCCGCCGGTCCGGCGCTGGCCCAGGACGACTATCCCAATCGCCCCGTGCGCATCGTGGTGCCGTTCTCGCCGGGCGGCGCGGCCGACATCATGAGCCGCGTGCTGGCCGAGAAGCTCGGCGCCAGGCTGGGCCAGCCGGTCATCGTCGAGAACAAGCCCGGCGGCGGCACCATGATCGCGTCCGACTACGTGGCGCGCGCCGCGCCCGACGGCTACACCCTGCTGATGGCGGCGTCCTCGCTGGGCATCGCGCCCAGCATCTACGCCAAGGTCAACTACGATCCCATCAAGGACTTCACTCCCGTCACCCAGGTGGCCTCGGTGGTGCACGTGCTGGAAGTGCATCCCTCCGTGCCGGCCAAGAACGTGGGCGAACTCATCGCCTACCTGAAGGCCAACCCGGGCAAGGTGAGCTACGGCTCGGTGGGAACCGGCAGCTCCACCCACCTGGAGGCCGAACTGTTCAACAGCATGGCCGGCGTGCAGATGACGCACATCCCGTACAAGGGCAGCTCGCCGGCCCTGAACGACCTGGTGGCCGGCCGCCTGCAGGTCATGTTCGATGCCTGGGCCTCGTCCGGGCCTTTCGTCAAGGACGGCAAGCTGCGCGCGCTGGCGGTGACCACCACCAAGCCCTCGGCTTCGGTGCCGGACCTGCCGACCGTGGCGGCCTCGGGCCTGCCCGGCTACTCCGCCATGCCGTGGCTGGGCCTGGTGGCGCCGGCCGGCACGCCGCAGCCGGTGGTCGACAAGCTCTACCAGAACCTGGCCCAGATCCTGCAGCAGCCCGAGGTCAAGACGCAGTTCGTGGGGCTGGGGCTGGACATCATCGGCAGCGATCCCAAGACCTTCGCCGCCTTCATCCGCCAGGACGTGACGACCTGGGCCAAGGTCGCGCGCGATTCGAACATCCGCCTGGAGTAAAGGCATGACCCAGTTGGAAACCGCCGCGGCGGACGACGAGACTTTCCGCCGCGAGCTGCGCGCGTGGCTGCAATCGGCCTATGCGGACTTCGTCCGCGGCTGGCCGGGCGCGGCCGATCCGCGCGATCTGGACTTCCGGCGCGCCTGGGAGGACACGCTGTGCGCGCACGGCTGGTCCGGGCTGGGCTGGCCCAGAGAGTACGGCGGGCAGGCGCTGCCGCTGTCGCGCCAGGCGGTCTTTCACGAAGAGCATGCGCGCTGCGGCGCGCCGCTGGGCGTGAACCTGATCGGCCACGGCATACTCGCGCCCACGCTGCTGCATTTCGGCAGCGAGGAGCAGAAGCGCCGCTTCCTGCCCGGCATCCTGTCCAACCGCGAAGTGTGGTGCCAGGGCTATTCGGAGCCGGGCGCCGGCTCCGACCTGGCCTCGGTGCGCACCCGCGCCGAGCCGGCGCCGGGCGGCTACGTGCTCAACGGCCACAAGATCTGGACTTCGTTCGCGGATCGCGCGCAGCGCTGCTTCGTGCTGGCGCGCACCGATCCGCAGTCGGCGCGCCACAAGGGCCTGAGCTTTCTGCTGGTGGATATGCGCAGCCCGGGCGTGCGCGTCGAGCCCATCCGCCAGCTCACCGGCGAGGCCGAGTTCTGCGAAGTCTTCTTCGAGAACGTCCACGTGCCGCGCGAAGACCTGCTGGGCGAGGAGAACCAGGGCTGGAAGATCGCCATGGCCGCGGCCAGCTTCGAGCGCGGCACCTACTTCATCCCGCGCCTGGTGCGCTTCGCGCAGGAGCTGCAGCAGATACGCGAACTGGCGCAGCGCGCCGACGCCTACGGCCGGGTGCCGGCGGCCTCGGCCGCCGTGCGCCAGCGCTGGGCGCGGCTGGCCGCCGACAGCCACGTGCTGGCGCTGAAGTCGCAGCGCGCGCTGGCCGGCGCCATGCGCGGCGATCCGCCGGGACCGGAAGGCTCGTCCACCAAGATCCACTGGAGCGAGGCGCACCAGCGCCTGCTCGAACTGTCGCTGCAACTGCTGGGCGAAGCGGCCTGCGTGGCGGCAGGCCCGGCCGATCCGCGCGCGGCGGGGCTGGTGCACGCCTACCTGTGGTCGCGCGCCGAAACCATTTTGGCTGGCACTTCGGAGATCCAGCGCAACATCATCGCCGAGCAGATGCTCGGCCTGCCCAAGGCTTGAATTCCATGGACCTGCATCCGACCGAAGACCAGCGCATGCTGCAAGACGCGGCCCGGCGCTACCTGGCCGAACGCCATCCCCTGTCCACGGCCCGGGCCGCCTGCGAGCAGCCCGCGCGCACGCGCCTGGAACAATGGCGCGGCATCGCCGAACAAGGCTGGCCGGCGCTGCTGGCGCCCGCCGCGCACGAGGGGCTGGGCCTGGGCATGCGCGAGGCCTGGATCGTGGCCGAAGCCGCCGGCCGCCATCTGCTGGGCCTGCCGCTGGCGGCCAACATGACGCTGCTGCCCACGCTGTGCGAGGCCGGCGCGGGCGGCCCGGCGCCGCAATGGGCCGCCGCCATGATGGCGGGCGAAACCTATTACGCCGACGCCGCGCTGCGTCCCGACGGCTCGGCCTATGTCGAAGGCGCGGGCGAGGGCGTGCGCGCACTGGCCCTGCGCCGCACCGGCGAGGCCTCGCTGCGCGCCGAACTGCTGGCGCCGCTGGCGGGCGAGGCCGGGCTGGACCCGACCATGCCGGTGGCGCAGGCCGCGCGCGTGCAAGTGCTGGAGAGCGTCGAACTCGAATCGGCCCCCGGCGTCTGGGAACGCCTGCGCACGCGCCTGCGGCTCTTGCGCTCGGCCGAGCTGCTGGGCGCGGCCTCGGCCGCGCTCGACATGGCGGCGGCGTACGCGCGCGAACGCCGCCAGTTCGACCGCGCCATCGGCGCCAACCAGGCCATCAAGCACCGGCTGGCCGAAGACTGGATGGCCCTGGACGACGCCAGGCTGGCCGGCTGGGCGGCCGCGGCCGCGCTGGACGAGGCCGCGGCTTCGGCGCCGCGCGACGCCCTGTTCGTGCCGCTGCTGGCGGTCGAGGCCGGCAGGCGGGCCGTGCAGAACGCGATCCAGACCCACGGCGCGATGGGCGTGACTTGGGAATGCGACGCGCATCTGTATCTGAAGCGCGTGCTGCGGCTGGCGGCCAGCCTGGAGGCAGAGGTGTCCTGTGCGGATCTGCTGGAGCGGATCTGGGAGGCCGCCTGATAGGGTTCGGGTTTCGCGCGCGCGTGCACGCGAAACCCATCGGCCGGCGCCCGCCTACAATCGCGCCATGAAAAAATCCGCCTTCCCGTCCGAACTCGACCAGCCGACCCTTTCCGAAGTGGACGGCATCCGCTACCTCCACTTCAACACCGAATGGGTGCAGGGCGCCATGCGCATCAAGAGTCCCGCCGAGCTGGTGCTGGAGTACACCGCCCAGATGATGGCCTGGCTGCTATTCCTGGAGCCGCCCAAGGACGAGCCCATCGGCATGCTGGGCCTGGGCGCCGGATCGCTGGCGCGGTTCTGCGTCAAGCACACCCGCAGCCCGCTGCTGGCGGTGGAATGGAATCCGCGCGTGACCGCCGCCTGCCACATGTTCTTCCGCCTGCCCGGCGCCAACCGGCTCGAGGTCGAGCACGCCGACGCCGGCGTCTGGGTGGCCGACCCGCTCAACGCCGGGCGCTGCCCGGTGCTGATGGTGGACCTCTACGACGCCGCGGCCGAGGGCCCGGTGCGCGACAGCGTGAAGTTCTACCGCGACTGCCGCCGCGTGCTGGGCGAGGTCGGGGTGCTGGCGGTGAACCTGTTCGGGCGCCACGAGAGCTTCGGGCGCAACATCGACAACCTGTCCAAGGCCTTCGACGACCGCGTGCTGCTGCTGCCGGAAATCGACGCGGGCAATCAGATCGTGCTGGCCTTCTCCGGCCCGGCCCTGGCCATCACGCCGGCGCAGCTGCTGGCCCGCGCCGAAGCGGTGGAGGCGCGCTACGGCCTGCCGGCGCGGCGCTGGGCGCGCTCGCTGACCCGCCACGCGGTGGACGGCGTGCTGCACTTCTAGGCCGTGCCGCTGATTGGCCGGGCTTCGTCCGAGGACTAGAATTTTCCATCGACGATCGCCACCAGGGGGTTACCCATGAACGCCATTCAACTGAAGCTGCCGGCCGGCCTGGACAATCTGACGCAGGTCCGGCTCGACGCGCCGCGCGCGCCGGCCGCCGGCGAGATCCTGGTGCGGATCCGTGCCAGTTCGCTGAATTTCCACGACTACGCGGTGGCGACCGGATTGATGCCCACCGAGGACGGACGCATTCCGCTGTCGGACGGCGCCGGCGTCGTCGAGGCGGTTGGCAAGGGCGTCACGGAATTCGCGGTCGGCGATCACGTGGTGTCCTGCTTCTTTCCGCTATGGGAAAGCGGCGCGCCCGCCATCGCGGATTTCTCCACCACGCCGGGCGACGGCGTGGACGGCTATGCGCGTGAAAAGGTCACGCTTCCCGCCACCTGGTTCACGCGGGCGCCCAAGGGATACAGCCATGCGCAGGCGGCCACCCTGACCACCGCGGGGCTGACCGCCTGGCGCGCCCTGGTGGTCGACGGCGGCCTGAAGGCCGGCGACAGCGTCCTGGTCATGGGCACGGGCGGCGTGTCGATATTCGCCTTGCAGATGGCCAAGGCAATGGGGGCCAGCGTCATCGCCACCTCGTCCTCGGCCGCCAAGCTTGAGCGCCTGCGCGCGCTGGGCGCCGATCATGTCCTCAACTACAAGGAAGTCCCCGAGTGGGGACAGGCGGTGCTCGACCTTACCGGCGGCAGGGGCGTGGACCACGTCGTCGAGGTCGGCGGCCCGGGCACCTTGCCGCAGTCGATCGCCGCGTGCCGCATAGGCGGGCACATCGCCTTGATCGGCGTGCTGACCGGCATGGCCGGGCCGATTCCCACGGCGCTGATAATGGCCAGGCAATTGCGGCTGCAGGGCTTGATCGTCGGCAGCCGGCAGGATCAGAAAGACATGGTCCGCGCCCTCGAAAGCACCGGCCTGAAGCCGCAGATCGACAGCACGTTCGAGCTGGCCGAACTGGCCGCCGCCTTCAGGCACGAAGCGTCCGGCGGGCACTTCGGGAAAATCGTCATCGCCATCTGAGCCGCGGCCGGACGGCAAGCTAGGGTAGGTCCCAGGGCGGCGGGGGCTTTACGGCCTGCGCGAACGGGGCCTATCATGGGCTTATTCATAATTATGAATTACAGGCAAGCCGCGCCCATGACCCAGCCCATTGTCCGCCAAGCGCTGTACCTGGAAGTCGCCGACCGGCTGCGCGGCATGATCCATGCGCGCTCGCTGCGCAACGGCGAATGGATAGACGAGCTGCGTCTGGCGGGCGAGCTGGGCATCTCGCGCACGCCCTTGCGCGAAGCCCTCAAGGTGCTGGCCACCGAAGGCCTGGTGCGGCTGGAGCCGCGCCGCGGCTGCTTCGTCAACGAGCTGTCGGCGCAGGACCTGGAAGACATTTTTCCGCTGATGGCCATGCTGGAAGGGCGTTGCGCATTCGAGGCCGCGCGCAAGGCCAGCGACGAACAGCTGGCGGCGCTGGAGCCGCTGCATGCGGCGCTGGCCGGCCATGCGCGGGCCGGGCGCATCGACGCCTACTACAAGACCAACTATCTGATCCACGAGGCGGTGCAGGCGCTGGCCGGCAATCAGTGGCTGTCGGACATGGTCGGCAACCTGCGCAAGGTGCTGAGCCTGTCGCGCCACCGCAGCCTGTCGCAGCCGGGCCGGATCGAGCAGTCCTGCGCCGAGCACCTGGCCATTTTCGAAGCGCTCAAGGCGCGCGACGGCGAGGCCGCGCAGGCGCTCGCGCATACCCACCTGATGCGGCAGCTGGAAGCGCTGCGCGCATTGAGCCTTGCGGAGGCCGGCGAGCCGGCGCCGCCGGAACCCATCGTCATCGAGGAGCCTGCCCATGTCCGCACCCGCCAATCTCGCACCCGCGCGCGGCGCGCGCACGCCTGAGCCCGAGACCGACGGCGCCGAGGAAGCCGCGGGCCTGATCACCCGGCTCGGCCGGCTCTGGGAGCGCGGCCGCCTGCCCAGCGAATCCGAAGTGCGCCGCCTGTTCGAGGCGCGCCTGACCGACGTGGCCGCCAACAAGCTGGCGCGCCGCTGGTGTGAGCAGTACGCCGCGGCTCAGTCCAAGGACCGCCGGCTGATGCTGGCCGCGCTGGCCCAGGTCCGCGGCAGTTTCGCGGAATCCGCCGGCGAGGGCGCGCGCCTGTTCAAGCGCTTCAACGCCCAGCCGCAGGGGCTGCGCTTCCTGGTGGAATTGCGCGCCGACATGCTGCGCTGGCGCAAGCAGGTCGCCGGCCTGCAGGCGCTGGACAAGGACCTGGAAGGGCTGCTGTCCGCCTGGTTCGACGTGGGCCTGCTGGAACTGCGTCCGCTGACCTGGGATTCGCCGGCCTCGCTGCTGGAAAAGCTGATCCTCTACGAGGCCGTGCACGAGATCACGTCCTGGGACGACCTGCGCCGCCGCGTGTCGCCGGACCGCCGCTGCTACGCCTATTTCCATCCGCAGATGCCGGACGTGCCGCTCATCTTCGTGGAAGTGGCCTTCGCCAGCCACATGGCCGACGACGTGCAGGTGCTGCTCGACAGCACGCTGCCGCCGCAGGACCTGGACAAGGCGCGCTGGGCCATCTTCTATTCCATCTCGAACACGCAGCCCGGCCTGAAGGGCATCAGCTTCGGCAACTTCCTGCTCAAGCGCGTGGTGGAGCAATTGCTGGACGAACTGCCCAAGCTCAAGTCCTTCGCCACGCTGTCGCCCATTCCGGGCTTCGCGGACTGGCTGGGCAAGCTGGAGGCCGATGCGGTCGAGGCCATCGTGCGCGAGGACAAGGCGCGCGCGCAAGCCCGCAAGCGCGAGGCCGCGCCCGACGGACAGCGCTGGGTCGCGCGCCTGGCGCGGGCCGCCCAGGGCAAGGCGCCGGACGTGGTCAAGCGGGCCGGACTGCGGCTGGCGGCCAGCTATCTGCAATCCATGAAGAACGGCCAGCCGCTGGACCCGGTGGCGCGTTTCCACCTGGGCAACGGCGCGCGCATCGAAAGGCTGAACTGGGCGGCGGACACCTCGCCCAAGGGGCTCAAGCAGTCCTGCGCCATGATGGTCAACTACCTGTACGACCTGGACGAACTGGACGACAACCTGGCCCGCCTGGGCGAGGGCAAGCCCCAGGTCAGCCGGGGCGTGGGGCGCGTGGCGAAACTACAAGATTGATCCGGTCCCGCGGCAGCCGCGGGACCATAGAGGAGGGGACATGACGGAAAACGCGGCTGGCCGCGTGCTGCTGGCGTGCGAGGGCCATCTGGCCTGGGTCACGCTGTCGCACCCGGGGCGCCTGAACGCCATCACGGTGGGCATGTGGCAGGAACTGCGCGAGGTCTTCGAAGACATCGCGGCCGACGACGGCGTGCGCTGCGTGATCGTGCGCGGCGCCGGCGGCAATTTCGCCGCCGGCGCCGACATACGCGAATTCCCGCAGCAGCGCGGCGACATGGCCGCGGTGCAGCGCTACCACCGCGAACTGCTGGCGCCGGCGCTGCGCGCGGTAGCGCTGTGCCCGCAGCCGGTGGTGGCGCAGATCGAGGGCGTGTGCGTGGGCGGCGGCCTGGAAATCGCCAGCCAGTGCGACCTGCGCATCGCCGGCAGTTCGGCGCGCCTGGGCGTGCCGATCAACCGGCTGGGCTTTCCCATGGCGCCCGACGAAATGAGCGGCCTGCTGGCGCTGGCCGGGCGGGCCGCGACCCTGGCCATCCTGCTGGAGGGCCGTGTATTCGGCGCCGAAGAAGCGCGCGAGCTGGGCCTGCTGACCCGCATCGTGGCCGATTCCGAGGTGGCCGACGCCGCCCGCCAGAGCGCCGAGCGCATCGCCCGCGGCGCGCCCCTGGCCGCCCGCATCAACAAACGCCTGTCCCGCAGGCTCGCCGCCGGCGGCGCGCTCAGCGAGGACGAATACCAGGATTACTTTTCCTACGCCGACAGCCGCGACCACAAAGAAGGCGTGCGCGCGTTCCTGGCCGGCACAGATCCCAACTTCTCCGGAGACTAGACAAGGTGAGCAACGCTAATCTATATGCCGTGCTGGAAGGCGGCTTTCCCGCGGACCGCAGCAAAGTCGCGCTGGAAACCCCCGAGCTGAAATACACCTGGGACGACATCGACCGCGCCACCGCGTGCCTGGCCAATCTGCTGGCCTCGCTGGACCTGCCCGACGGATCGCGCGTGGCGGTGCAGGTGGAGAAGTCGCCGGAAGCCTTGCTGCTGTACCTCGCCACGCTGCGCGCCGGCCTGGTGTACCTGCCGCTGAATACCGCCTACCGCGAATCGGAAATCGAATACTTCCTGGGCAACGCCGAGCCGGCCGTGGTGGTCTGCGCCAGCAAGAACCTGGAATGGGTGCGCCGCGCCGCCGACAAGGCCGGCTGCGCGCACGTCTACACGCTGGACGAGGACCGCACCGGCACCTTGCTGGAGGCCGCGGGCGGCCTGTCGCAGCGCTTCGAGACCGTGGCGCGCGAGCCCGACGACCTGGCCGCCATCCTGTACACGTCCGGCACCACCGGGCGCAGCAAGGGCGCGATGCTGTCGCACGGCAACCTGGCCGCCAACGCCCGCGTGCTGCACGACTACTGGGGCTGGCGCAGCGACGACGTGCTGCTGCACATGCTGCCCATCTTCCACGTGCACGGCCTGTTCGTCGCCTCGCACGGCGCGCTGCTGGCCGGCGCGAAGATGATCTGGCTGCCCAAGCTGGACGCCGACCAGGCGCTGCGCTACCTGCCGCAGAGCACGGTGATGATGGGCGTGCCCACCTACTATGTGCGGCTGCTGGCCGACCCGCGCTTCGACCGCAAGGTCTGCGCGCGCATGCGCTTGTTCATCTCGGGCTCGGCGCCGCTACTGGCCGAGACTTTCTCGGAGTTCCAGAAACGCAGCGGCCACGCCATCCTGGAGCGCTACGGCATGAGCGAAACCGTCATGCTGACCTCCAACCCCTACGATCCCGCGCTGGGCGAGCGCCTGGCCGGCACCGTCGGCCGCGCGCTGCCGGGCGTGCAGGTCCGGGTGGTGGACGACGCGGGCGTCGCGCTGGCGCCGGGCGAGATCGGCAACGTGCAGGTGCGCGGCCCCAACGTGTTCTCGGGCTACTGGCGCATGCCGGAAAAGACCCGCGAGGAATTCACCGAGGACGGCTGGTTCAAGACGGGCGACGTGGGCCGCTGGGGCGGCGAATCCGCCGGTCGCGACGTGCCCGCCGATTACCTGTCCATCGTGGGCCGCAGCAAGGACCTGATCATCTCGGGGGGCTACAACGTCTACCCCAAGGAAATCGAGACCCTGATCGACGACATGCCCGGCGTGGCCGAGTCCGCCGTCATCGGGGTGCCGCATGCCGATTTCGGCGAAGCCGTGGTCGCCGTGGTGGTGCCCAGGAACGGCGCGGCGCTGGACGCGGACGCCATGCAGGCCGAGCTGAAGGCGCGCATCGCCAATTTCAAGGTGCCCAAGCGCGTGCACATCGTCGACCAGCTGCCGCGCAACACCATGGGCAAGGTCCAGAAGAACGTGCTGCGCGAAACGTACGGCACGTTGTGAGGCCGTCCGCCCGTTCCGAATCCTTCTTCCAGGAGCCCATGCCCAGATAAAGCCCCAAAGATCGAGCAGCATCATTCCATAAAAAAACCGGAAGACCCCAAGGGGCTTCCCCGAGCTGCAGCAAGAGGAGACAAAATGAAATATCGCACTATCGCCGCGGCCTTGGTCGCCGTCTGCGCCGCGGGCTACGGCGGCGCGGCCGCCGCCCAATGGCCGGAACGTCCGATCACGCTGATCGTGCCGTTCCCGGCCGGCGGCGGCACCGACACCTTCGCCCGTCCGCTGGCCCAGCAACTGACCACCCAGCTGGGCCAGACCGTGGTCATCGACAACAAGGGCGGCGCCGGCGGCACCGTGGGCGCCGGCGTGGCGGCCAAGGCCAGGCCGGACGGCTACACCTTCTTCATGGGCGGCGCCCACCACGCGCTGGCCCCCTCGCTCTACAAGAACCTCAGCTACGACATCCAGAAAGACTTCGTGCCGGTCGCGCTGGTGGCGCAGCCGCCGCAGGTCATCGTCATCAATCCGGGCAAGCTGCCGGTCAAGACCGTGCAGGAGCTGATCGCCTACGTCAAGAAGCGTCCGGGCGAAATCAACTTCGGCACCGCCGGCAAGGGCAGCACCCACCACCTGGCCGGCGAGCTGTTCGCGATGCAGACCGGCATCAAGCTGGTGGACGTGCCGTACCAGGGCGCCGGGCCGATGCTGTCGGCGCTGATCGGCGGACAGGTGGACCTGGCCTTCGACGGCCTGGGCTCCTCGGCCGGCCATATCCGCTCCGGCACGATCAAGCCGCTGGCGGTGGCCGCGGCCGAGCGCTCGCCCTCGCTGCCCGACGTGCCCACCGCCGCCGAGGCGGGCGTGCCCAACTACGTGGTCTCGACCTGGTACGCGATCTGGGCGCCCGCCGGCACGCCGCAGGAAGCGGTGGACAAGATGAGCGCCGAAATCACCAAGGCCTTGAACGCGCCCAAGATCAAGGAAACCTGGACCAGCAACGGCTCGGCCGTGCCGACCTTGACCGGACCGGCGTTCGGCAAGTTCGTCGACAGCGAAGTCGAACGCTGGGCCAAGGTGGTGAAGGACTCGGGGGTGAAGCTGGATTGAGGCATGCGCGGGCCGGATTTTGAATTAATATTGATAATCGTTATCAATTTTGAATTTGCGGTCCGGCCCGTCGAATGCCATGAGTCACAGCGGAACCCCAGCGCCCGTCGAAGGGCTCTACATACAGCATCAGTCATGGCTGCGCGACTGGCTGCGCCGAAAGACCGGCTGCCCCTTCGACGCGGCGGACCTGACCCACGATACCTACCTGAAAGTGCTGGTGCGCGAGGACGACACGCGCAGCCTGCGCGAACCGCGCGCCTATCTGACGACCATCGCGCACGGGCTCATGGTCAACCTGTTCCGCCGCCGCGACATCGAGCGCGCCTACCTGGACAGCCTGGCGTCGCTCGGAGAGGCGGCCGCGCCGTCGCCCGAGCGCCGGGCCCTGGCCCTGGAGGCCCTGATCGAAATCGACCGCCTGCTCGACGGCCTGCCGCCCAAGGTGCGCAAGGCGTTCCTGCTGGCGCAGCTGGAAGGGCTGCGGCACGCCGAGATCGCCGGACGCATGCAGGTGTCGGTCAGTTCGGTGCGCCAGTACCTGGCCCGCGCCATGCAGCATTGCCTGGCGGCATGGTGAGCGGGCGCGCCACGGGCCCGGCCGAGCTGCCGGCGTCGGTCATCCGCGAGGCCAGCCTCTGGTTCGTCCGCCTGGGCGCCGATGACGCCACCGCGGAGGACGGCGCCGCCTGCCGCCGCTGGATAGAAGCCAGCCCGGCGCACCGGCAGGCCTGGGAGCGCGTGGAAATGCTGGGCCGCCAGTTCGGCCTGATAGAACCGCACGCAGGTCTCGCGGCGCTGGAACGCACGCCCCGGCGCGGCCGGCGGCGGGCGCTGAAGGCCTTGTCGCTGGTGCTGGGCGCGGGCGGGCTGGCGGCGGCGGGCCTGCCCTGGACGGAATGGACTTCCGACTACGCCACCGCGGTCGGGCAGCGGCGCAGCGCGACGTTGCCCGACGGCAGCGTGCTCACCCTCAATTCCGACAGCGCCGCCGATCTGCGCTTCGATGCGGCGCGGCGCCTGGTCGTCCTGCGCCGCGGCGAACTGCACCTCGCCTCGCACGCCGATGCGCTGGCGCCGCCGCGGCCGCTGGCCGTGTCCACGCCGGCCGGCCGCGTCACCGCGTTGGGAACCCGATTCACGGTCCGGCTGGCCGATGAAGGCGCATGGATCGCCGTGACCGAAGGCGCCGTGCGGATCGAACCGGCGGCGGACGGGGGCGCGGCGCGCCTCCTCCAGGCGGGCTCGGGTGCGTACTTCGACCGGCGCGCGGTGCAGCCGGCCGTCCCTGTCGCGCAGGCCGAGGACTGGCTGCACGGCGCGCTGTACGCCGACGGCATGCGGCTCGATGCCTTCGTCGAGAAACTGGCCCGCTACCGGCCCGGCAGGCTGGCCTGCGATCCCGCGGTGGCGGCGCTGCGCATTTCCGGTTCGTTCCCGCTGGACGACACCGACCGCGCCCTGGCCGCCGTGGCGCGCACGCTGCCGGTGCGCGTGGAACGCCATACGCGCTATTGGGTGGTGCTGCGGCCGGCAGGCTGATCCGGCCGGCGTCGCCTGCCCGGTGGAACGGCTGTCACTTTCCGGTTTTCGATTGGCATACAGGTGAAGCATCGAATTACTTCGCCTGGAACCAACGATATGTCTCTGCCTTTTTCCTCCTCCCGTCCCGTCGCGCCGGCGCGCCCGCGCATGCAGGCCCTGGCCGCGCTGGCGCTGGCCGCGGCCGCCGGCGCCGCGGTCCTGCCCGCGCTGGCCCAGCCTGCGGGTGCCGTGCCGGCGCTGCATTCGGTGGACGTGCCGGCCGGCGCGCTCGGCGCGGCGCTGTCCGGTTTCGCCCGGCAGGCCGGCGTGCTGCTGTCCTTCGACCCGGCGCTGGCCGCGGGCATGGAGACCGCCGGGCTGCACGGCGCCTATGGCGTGGAGCAGGGCTTCGCGGCGCTGCTGGCCGGCACCGGCCTGCAAGCCGTGCGCCGCGCCGACGGCGATTATCTGCTGCAGCATGCCCCCGGCGCGCAGACGGCCGAACTCGACGCCGTGGTGGTGCTGGGCGCCGGCGCAACCACCGAAGGCAGCGGCTCCTATACCGCGGACTGGATGCGGTCGGCCAACGGCCTGGTGCTGACGCAGCGCGACACGCCCCAGTCCACCAGTATCGTGACGCGCCAGCAGCTCGACGATCAGGCCATGGGCAGCGTGCGCGACGTCATGGAACACGCCACCGGCATGAACGTCCAGCAAAGCGAGACCGACCGGCTCAGCTATTATTCGCGCGGCTTCCAGATGGACACCATGCAGTTCGACGGCGTGGTCAAGCCGCTGGACAATACCTACCAGTTCGGCGAAGGCAATCTGGACCCGGTCATCTATGACCACGTGGAAATCATCCGCGGCGCGACCGGCCTGATGAGTGGCACCGGCAATCCGGGCGGGTCGGTCAATTTCATTCGCAAACGGCCGACGCGCGAGTTCCAGGGCAGCCTGAGGGCCATGGGCGGCAGCTACGACACCTATCGCGGCGAGGTCGATTTGTCGGCGCCGCTCACCGGTTCGGGCGCGGTGCGCGCCCGCGTGGTCGGAGCCAAGGAGCGGCGCGGCGATACCCTGGATCTCTACAGCAAGAAGCGCGACGTGGCCTATGGCATCGTCGAGGCGGACATCGCCGAATCGACCACGCTCAGCGCCGGCGCGTCCGCGCAGCGCTCGCGTCCCAAGGGCGTGATGTGGGGCGGCCTGCCGATATTCGACACCAACGGCGAGCAGGTCGATTGGCGCAAGGGGCAGACGGTGGGCGCCAAGTGGACCACCTGGGACACCGACTCCACCGAATACTTCGCCCAGCTCGAACATGGTTTCGCCAACGGCTGGGAAGGCCGCCTGTCGTATTCGCGCCTGGACAACGATTTCGACGCCTCGTTGCTGTTCGCCGCGGACTTCCCGGTCGACGCCGAAACCGGCTATCTGTCTGGCACGCCGACCCTGCGCAAATACCGCGGCAATAGCGAACAGGACGTCTACGGAGGCTCTCTGAACGGCGACTTCGGCCTGTTTGGCGCAACGCATGAATTCAATCTGGGCTTCTCGCATTCCAGGACGCGCAGTCGCACCAAGGGCTGGAACTCTTCCGACCAGGCGAGCTATCCGATTCCCAACATCCATGACTGGAGCGGCGACTGGCCCGAACCGGTTTGGGACCAGGCGGTCTCGGACCAGCAGCTGCGCACCACGCAGACCGGCATTTTCGGCACGGCGCGTTTCAATCTCGCCAGCGGCCTGCATCTGCTGGCGGGGGCGCGCTGGACGCGCTGGGAGGCCGACGAATACCGCTGGAACCAATGGTCCCCGGAGGCGGTCCCGACCACGCTGTCGCAATCGCAGCGCTATTCCGAACTCACACCTTACCTGGGCGTGACCTACGATCTCGACGACACCTATACCGCCTATGCCAGCTATACCAACATCTTCCAGCCGCAGATGTACAAGACCCGAGACTGGGAAATGACCGGCCCGGCCTACGGCCACAACTACGAGGCGGGCATCAAGGCGTCTTACCTGGAAGGCCGCCTGAACGGTTCGTTCGCCGTGTTCCAGACCAACCAGAAGGACGTGGCCGAATACGGCGGCTTCGACGTCGCGCGCAACGAGTCCTGGTACGAGATGCTGGACGGCACCCGCACCCGCGGGTTCGAACTGGAACTGGCCGGCGAAATGACGCCCGGCTGGAACCTGTTCCTGGGCTATACCTACCGCGTGTCGAAGGATAACCAGGGCAGGAAGGTTCAGACCACGCAGCCCGAGCAGATGCTGAAGGTCAGCACCGCCTACCGGTTGCCGGGCGTCCTGAACAGGCTGGTGGTGGGCGGCGGGGTGCGCTGGCAGAGCCGCACCCGGGCGCTGGGGTACTACGGGGAGCAGTCCGCCTCGGTGGAGCAGGCGCCGTATGCGCTGTTCGACCTGATGGCCCGCTACGACCTGGGGCCGCAGACCCAGCTGCAGTTCAACGTGAGCAACCTCGCGGACAAGCGCTACTACCGCGCGATGGGTTTCTACAACTCGGTCTATTACGGCGAGGGCCGCACCGCGCTGGTCACGCTGACCCAGCGCTTCTAGCGTCCGGTCAACGCCACTCGCTGGCCTGGCTGAGCTTGGCCAGTTGCTCGTGCGTCAGCGTCAGGCTGGCGGCCTTGACCAGTTCGTCCAGCTGGTCCAGCGAGGTGGCGCTGACGATAGGGGAGGTGATGCCGGGCTGCGCGATCTGCCAGGCCAGCGCGGCCTGCGCCGGCGTGCAGCCGGCTTCTTCGCAGACCTCGTCCAGCGCCTTCAGGATGCGCAGGCCGCGGTCGTTGAGATAGGTCTTGACGATCAGGCGGCCGCGCACGCTCTTGCCGGCGTCTTCCGGCGTGCGGTACTTGCCGCTGAGAAAGCCGCTGGCCAGCGCGTAATAGTTGATCGTGCCCATCTGCTGCGTCTTCACCAGGCTTTGCAGCCCGGATTCGAAGGTCTCGCGGCGGTACAGGTTGTATTCGGGCTGGATGCTCTCGTAGCGCGGCAGGCCGTGCCGCTCGCTGGCGATCAGCGCTTCCGACAGGCGCACCGGGGTGTAGTTCGAGGCCCCGATGGCGCGCACCTTGCCGGACTCGATGTGTTTGGCGTATTCGGCCAGCGTGTCGGTCAGGGGGGTGTCGGGATCGTCCTCGTGCGACTGGTACAGGTCCACGTAGTCGGTCTGCAGGCGCGCCAGCGACGCTTCCAGCGCGCGGCGGATGTAGGCCGGCGCCAGCCCCTTGGCGTCGGGTCCCATCTCCATGCCGACCTTGGTGGCGATGAGCACGCGGTCGCGCTTGCCCGAACGCTTGAGCCATTTGCCGATCAGGGTTTCGGATTCGCCGCCCTGGTTGCCCTTGACCCAGCGCGAATATACGTCGGCCGTGTCGATGAAATTCAGGCCTGCGTCGACCAGCGCGTCCAGCAGCGAGAACGTGCCGGCCTCGTCGACGGTCCAGCCGAAGACGTTGCCGCCGAAGGTCAGCGGGGGAATTTGCAGGCCGGAACGGCCCAGTGCGCGTTTGATCATGATGAGGCCTCTGTAGCGGTTGACGGGGCGCGGCGACATGTTTCGTCACAGGGATTCCCCGAAGTCATTTTGCTTGGCGGCAAGTTAGACTATACGGCTTTATCGTGGCCCGGCCGGCGGGTAGCCGCCGGCGGCGCCGTAATAATCGACAAAAACCAAGGGTTCAAGGAGCTTACCTATGCTGATCGGAAAAAAACATTTTCTGACGGTTGGCGCCATGGCACTGGCGCTGGCTATCGCCGCGCCGGTGGCCGCGCAGCAAAAGTCGGTGGCGGTCACCGCCATCGTCGAGCACCCGGCGCTGGACGCGGTGCGTGACGGGGTGCAGGACGCCCTCAAGCAGGCCGGCTACGAGCCGGGCAAGAACCTGAAGTGGCAATACCAGAGCGCGCAGGGCAACAACGGCACCGCCGCGCAGATCGCGCGCAAGTTCGTGGGCGACCGCCCCGACGCCATCGTCGCCATCGCCACGCCGTCGGCTCAGGCCGTGGTGGCCGCCACCAAGGACGTGCCGGTGGTGTATTCCGCCGTCACCGATCCGGTCGCCGCCCAGCTGGTTCCCGGCATGGAAGCCTCGGGCACCAACGTGACCGGCGTGTCGGACCTGCTGGCCCTGGACAAGCAGGTCGAGCTGATCAAGCGCATCGTGCCCAACGCCAAGCGCGTGGGCATGGTCTACAACCCGGGCGAGGCCAATTCGGTCGTGGTGGTCAAGAAGCTGCAGGAAATCCTGCCCAAGTCGGGCATGAGCCTGGTCGAGGCCGCCGCGCCGCGCTCGGTGGACGTGGCTTCCGCCGCCCGCAGCCTGATCGGCAAGGTCGACGTCATCTACACCAACACCGACAACAACGTGGTGTCGGCCTACGAATCGCTGGTCAAGGTCGGCAACGACGCCAAGATCCCCCTGATCGCCTCGGACACCGACAGCGTCAAGCGCGGCGGCATCGCCGCCCTGGGCATCAACTACCGCGACCTGGGCGTGCAGACCGGCAAGATCGTGGTGCGCATCCTCAAGGGCGAGAAGCCCGGCGCCATCGCCTCGGAGACCAGCTCCAAGCTCGAGCTCTACGTGAACCCGGGCGCGGCCGCCAAGCAGGGCGTGACCCTGTCCGACGACGTGCTCAAGTCGGCTGCGGTGGTCGTGAAGTAAACCGGAACCGTACAAGCCCCGCCATGCTCCAGCAGCGTGAGCGGGGTTTTTCTTGCGTTTTTGTCTAGCCTGTCTCCCCGGATGATTCTGAGTTTCGCCGGCGTACTACGCCCGGCGCGGGAGAGCTTTTGGCAGGAAACGAGAGAAAATCGCGATTCGGGAAACGTTTATTGCGAAAGCTGGGGTAAAACTGACCCGCAAACGCAAGAAGTCCGACGTTTCAACTCTTTAATATGCTCGTTTCTTACCTCATCTGGATTTGACCCATGTCATTGTTTTCGTTGTTGGGCGCACTGGAGATCGGACTGATCTTCAGCCTGGTGGCCTTGGGCGTGTACATCTCGTTCCGCCTGCTGCGCTTCCCGGACCTGACCGTCGACGGTAGCTTCCCGCTGGGCGGGGCAGTCTGCGCCACGCTGATCGCGTCGGGCACCGACCCGTTCCTGGCCACCGTCATCGCCACCATCGCCGGCGCCTGCGCGGGCCTGGTCACCGGCTGGCTGAACGTCAAGCTCAAGATCATGGACCTGCTGGCGAGCATCTTGATGATGATCGCCCTGTATTCGGTCAACCTGCGCATCATGGGCAAGCCCAACGTGCCGCTGATCACCGAACCCACCGTATTCACCATCCTGCAGCCCGCATGGCTGTCGGACTACGTCGCGCGGCCGCTGATCCTGGTCGTCATCGTGATCCTGGCCAAGCTCGCGCTGGACTGGTTCTTCGCCACCCAGACCGGCCTGGCCGTGCGCGCCACCGGCTCCAACGGCCGCATGGCCCGCGCCCAGGGCGTGAACACCGGCCGCATGATCCTGAGCGGCATGGCGCTGTCGAACGCGCTGGTCGCGCTGGCCGGCGCGCTGTTCGCGCAGACCCAGGGCGGGTCGGACATCTCCATGGGCATCGGCACCATCGTGATCGGCCTGGCCGCCGTGATCGTGGGCGAGAGCATCCTGCCGTCGCGCAAGCTGGTGCTGGCGACGCTGGCCGTCATCATCGGCGCCATCGTCTACCGCTTCTTCATCGCGCTGGCGCTGAACAGCGATTTCATCGGCCTGAAGGCGCAGGACCTGAACCTGGTGACCGCGGTGCTGGTGACGATCGCGCTGGTGATCCCCATGCTCAAGCGCCGTCTAGTCAGGAAGTAACCCCCCCGAAGCGCCTGCGGCGCCTCCCCCCTGGGGGGCGCCGCGCGGGGACCGGCAGAGCCGGCTCCCCGGCGGCCCCGATCGGGCCGTGCAGGGTTCAGGCGGTGAGTGTATTAATGGAGTACTGAAATGTTGTCCGCCAAAGATTTGAAAATCACGTTCAACGCCGGCACGCCCATCGAGACGCGCGCGCTGCGCGGCCTGTCGCTGGAAATCCCGCAGGGCCAGTTCGTGACCGTCATCGGTTCCAACGGGGCCGGCAAGTCCACCTTCCTGAACGCGGTGTCGGGCGACCTGTCGGTCGATTCGGGCCGCATCGACATCAACGGCGTGGACGTCACGCGCCAGCCCGTGTGGGCGCGCGCCGGCAGCGTGGCGCGGGTGTTCCAGGACCCCATGGCCGGCACCTGCGAAGACCTGACTATCGAAGAGAACATGGCGCTGGCGCAGATGCGCGGCGCGCGCCGCGGCTACAGCCGCGCGGTCAAGGCTTCGATGCGCGAGGGCTTCCGCGAACGCCTGGCCACGCTGGGCCTGGGCCTGGAGAACCGCCTCTCCGACCGCATCGGCCTGCTGTCCGGCGGCCAGCGCCAGGCGGTCAGCCTGCTGATGGCGGCGCTGCAGCCGTCGCGCATCCTGCTGCTGGACGAGCACACCGCGGCGCTGGACCCGCGCACCGCCGACTTCGTGCTGCAGCTCACGGCCCGCATCGTGGCCGAAAGCCACCTGACCACCATGATGGTCACCCACAGCATGCGCCAGGCGCTGGACGTGGGCGACCGCACCGTGATGCTGCACCAGGGGCAGGTGGTGCTGGACGTCTCCGGCGACGAGCGCCGCGGCATGGACGTGCCGGACCTGCTGCAGATGTTCGAGCGCGTGCGCGGCGAGAAGCTGTCGGACGACGCGCTGCTGCTGGGCTGACCGGCGGCCCGGGGCGGCCTACAGGAAGCGCCCCGGCCGGAAGGCCGCGTGGCGCGCCGCGTCGCCTTCGCCGGCCATCAATTCCCCCAGTATCCTGGCCGTGCCCGGCGCGGTGCTGAAGCCGATATGCTGATGGCCCAGCGCCAGCCACAGGCCGGGATGGCGCGGCGCCTCGCCTATCATCGGGCGGCTGTCGGGCAGGGTGGGGCGCCGGCCCAGCCAGGCGCTGGCGTCCAGCCGCCGGTCCAGCGGGAAGGCCTCGCGCGCGCGGGCCTCGGCCAGCTCCAGCTGCACGCCGCGCGCCGGCGCCTCGCAGGCGTCCAGCTCCACCCCCGTGGTCAGCCGCAGGCCGCGGGCCATGGGCGAGAGCACGTAGCCGCCGCCGGTGTCGTACACCGGGCGCGACAGGCTGGCGCCGTTCAATCCGCTGTAGTGCATGTGATAGCCGCGTTCGAACGCCATCGGCAGGCCGATGCCGGCCGTGGCCAGCAGGCTTTTCGACCACGGGCCCAGGGCCACCACCAGTCGGTCGGCCGATAGCGCGGCGCCGTCGCCCCGCACCGTCCAGCGTTGCCCGTCGCGGCCGATGGCGCGGGCGTTCAGGCGGGTATAGGCACCGCCGCGCTCGCGGTACAGCCGCGCGTAGGCGGCCGTGACTTCGTGCGGGTCGTCGACGGAATACGAGCCCTGTATCCATAGCGCGCGCGGAAAGATGGGCGCCAGCGCCGGTTCCATCGCGGCCAGTTCGGCGGCGTTCAGCGCCTGGGTCGGCACATCGAATTGCGCATAAGCGCGGCGCGCCGCTTCGGCGCCTTCCCAGGCCTGTTGCGAGCGGTACAGGAAGACCCAGCCGGTGTCGCGCAGGCGCGGCAAGGCGCCGGCCTCGCCCAGCAGGCGCAGGTGCTCGGGGGCGGACAGGCGGATCAGGCCGTCCAGCGCCGCGGCGGTTTCCTGGAACACGGCGGGCCGGGCGTTCAGCAGGAAGCGCGCGGCCCATCCCAGGTTGCGCGCCAGATAGCGCAGACGATAGCGGAATTGCACGCTGTCGTTTTTCAGCAGCCGCGGCAGCTGGGTCCACAGGCCGGGATGGTTGAACGGCATGAGCGAGCTGCGGGCGATCACGCCGGCATTGCCCAGCGAGGTTTCGCGCCCGGGCTCCTGCCGGTCGACCAGGGTGACCGACATGCCTCGGCGCAACAGTTCGAGCGCGCAGCACACGCCCACGATGCCCGCGCCGAGAACGATGACCTGCTTCGCTGCCATAGGGATTCCGCCAAAAGCCGCCGGGCCGCCGGCGGGACGCCGAATTGTATTGCAGCCCCCTCAGGCCGTGGGCGGCGCCTGCCCCAGGATGCGGCCGGCGGCGACCACGCCCCACCACGCGGCTTCTTCGAACACGGAATAGCCCGACAGGTCGGCATGCGCGAACAGCACCGGGCCGTCGACCTCGCGCAGCGCCGCCAGCCCGGCGTTGGACAGGTAGCCGCAAAGCGGCGAGGCCATCGCGTGGCCGCGCACCGTGATCTCCAGCGCCCGCGCGTTGCGCCAGAACGCCTTGCCGTAGGCCGCGATCAGGTCGGCGGCGGCTTCGTCGCGCAGGGCTTCGGGGCTGGCGGACGCCAGCCATTCGCGCGCGGCCCGCGGCGTCTGGCCGCTGAGCGCGTGATAGGCGCTGAACACGCTGCGCGGCGACGGCGCCACGCGCAGCAGCTGATGCGTGGACACGACGTAGCCCAGCGCGCGTCCGCCGTAGACCACGTTGTCCCAGGACAGCGGCTCGCCCGGCGCCTCGGCCGGGTAGCCGTCCATGACGAAGTTCGACACCATCCAGGGCGCGTGCGAGGACGCGTGCACGGCCGGGTCGTAGCCGTAGGCGCGGATGTCGGGCAGGATGCGCTGGGCCACGAACAGCGGCATCGCGCACACCGTGCGGCGGGTCTGCACGCTGTAGGCCGAGGCCGCGGGGCCGGGCGCGAGGCAGGTGACCAGCGGGCCGGCGGGCGTGTCCTGGACGCGCACCGCGGCGCCAGCCACGAGCCATCGGTCATGGCCCAGCTTGCGCGTGACCGCGTCGCGCAGCCTGGCCGCCAGCACCGACAGGCCGCCGGGCCAGGTCAGCACCGCGCCCTCGGCGGCGTTGGCCGCATGGCCGTCGCGGCTGGCGAAATAATGCAGGCCGGCCCAGGCCGAGACCACGTCGTAGCGCGCGCCATAGTCGTCGCGGCAGCAGTAGTCCAGATACCAGTGCAGCGCCGGCGAGGTATAGCCTTCGCGCTGCAGCCACTGCTTGAACGTGATGGCGTCCAGCGCGCGCCACGCGGGATCGCGCGACGACAGCGCCAGCGGAATGCAGAAGAGCTTGCGGCCGTCGCTGCCGGTGGCGCCGCGCAGGCGCTCGATCAGGGCCAGGAAGCGCCGGTGCTGGGCCACGTCCGCCTCGGGCAGCCCGGTCATGGGCAGCAGGCCGTCTTCCCAGCGGCCGTCGCGCAGCAGACGTTCCTGGGGCGAGTGCGCCAACACGGCCTCGTCGTAGTAGGGGCGCTCCTCGCCCGCGCCGCGCTGGATGACGCCGAAGTCGGCCAGCATTTCGCGCACGTGCGAGGACGCCAGCGACGGCAGCGGCAGGTAGTGCGCGCCCAGCGGATAGTCCAGGCCGTCGCGGCTGCCGCCGGCGGCGTTGCCGCCGAACTCCGGGCCTTGCACCACGATGAAATCGGTATGGCCTTCGCGCGCCAGTTTCCAGGCGCAGGACAGGCCGGCGACGCCGGCGCCCAGGATCGCCACGCCGTGGCGGCGCACGGACGCCGGCTGCGGCCAGGATGCGCCGTCGCGCAGCGCGTGGCCGGCCTGCATGCCGGGGTAATGCACCTGGGGCGTGGTCTCGACGATGCGCGAGCGCCAGTAGCCGGCGGCGGCGCCGGCGACCGCGGCCGTGCCCGCGCCCAACAGGAAGCTGCGGCGGCGCATCAGCGGATGACCTGGCGCCAGTCCTCGTCGAAATAGCGCACGAGCGACTGCTCATTCAAGCGGTTGGGCGGCATCGCGAGCGCCGGCATGTCGGCCGGGAAATGGAACAGCTCGCGCGTCGTGGCGGGGTCGAGGTAGCGCGTGGCCACTGTGATCTTCCCGGGCGGCGCGTAGTCGCGGCGCTTGCCCGCCAGGATGAATCCCCAGTCGCCGAAAGAGGGCACGTAGACGTGGTAAGGCCAGGTGTTCAGCCCGGCCTCTTTCAGCGTGGCGTCCACGCTCCAGAACGAGCGCGGCGCGAAGTAGGGCGAGGTGGACTGCACCACCAGATAGCCGTTCTCGGCCAGGTGGCGCGCCATCAGATGGTAGACGGGCACCGAGTACAGGCGGCCCAGGCCGAAGTTCGACGGGTCGGGAAAATCCACGATGATGAAGTCGTAGACCTCGGCATGGGTTTCCAGCCAGCGGCCGGCGTCCTCGTTGACGACGGTGACGCGCGGGTCGGTGAGCGAGCCGCCGTTCAGCCGGGTCAGCGGCTCGGAGCGCGAGAACAGGCCGGTCATAGCCGGGTCCAGGTCCACCAGCGTCACGCGCTCGACCTGCTTGTACTTGAGCACTTCGCGCACGGCCAGGCCGTCGCCGCCGCCCAGCACCAGCACGTTGCGCGCCCAGGGCAGGGCCTGCAGGCCCGGATGCACCAGCGATTCGTGGTAGCGGTGTTCGTCGCGCGAGGAGAACTGCAGGTTGCCGTTGATGTACAGGCGCAGGTCGTCGTGCCAGCGCGTGACCACCAGGCGCTGGTACGGCGTGGTTTCGGCATGCACCACCTCGTCGCCGTACAGGCCTTTCTCGGCCCAGGCCGTCATGTTGCCGGAATACAGAAAGCCCAGGCCCAGCAGCCCCATCACCACGCTGGCGCGGATGGCGCGCTCGCCGGGGCGGCGGACCTCGCTGCGGAACAGCCAGGTGGTCCACAGCGCCACGCCGGCGTTGAGCATGCCGAACAGGAAGCTGGTGCGCAGCAGCCCCAGCTTGGGCGCCAGCAGCAACGGGAACACCAGCGAGACGGCCAGCGCGCCCAGGTAGTCGAAGGTCAGCACGCGGCTGACGATCTCGCGGAACTCGGCCTTGCGCTGGTTGAACACCCGCATCACCAGCGGGATCTCCATGCCGACCATCATGCCGATGACGAACACGCCCACGTACAACGCGGCGCGAAACGGCGCGGACAGCCACGCGAAGACCAGGAACAGCACCGCCGCCGACACGCCGCCGAGCAGCGCGACCAGCAGCTCCACGTCGATGAATCGATTCAAAACGTCTTCGTCTTTTACATATTTTGACAACCACGAGCCTATGCCCATGGCGAACAGGTAGCAGCCGATGACGGAGGAGAATTGGAGGATGGAATCGCCCAGCAGATAGCTGGCCAGCGCGCTGCTGATGAGCTCGTAGCCCAGGCCGCAGGAAGCGACGATCAATACCGAAAGAATGAGTACGCGGTCGCGCATGGGATGTCCGACACGAAGAGCGTTCGCAGTATATCGAAGCCGGCGTATATACTGCGCGCAATTGGAGGGCTGGCAATGGGAGAAGCAATGCATCCGGCGGTGACCTATCTGATCTACATGGCTTCGGCGCTCGCGATGCTGGGCGTCTTCACGGCCGTCTACACGGCGGTGACGCGCTACCCGGAATTCGAGCTGATCCACGAAGGCAACATCGCCGCCGCGCTGTCCTACGGCGGCGCGCTGGTGGGCTTCAGCCTGACGCTGGGCTCCAGCATCGCGCTGCACGCCAGCTTCGTCATGTTCCTGGTCTGGGGTCTGGCCGCCATGCTGGTGCAGATCGTCGTCTACGTGGTGGTGGCGCAGGCCATCCGCGGAATGAACGACGCCATCAGGGAAAACAATATCGCCATGGGCGGCCTGATCGGCTCGATCTCGATCGCCGCCGGCATCGTCAACGCCGCCTGCCTGACCTGACACGCAAGGCGGGCAGTCTCCGACCCGACAGGAGGACTTTCCATGAGTCTCGGTTCATTCATCCGCAAGCAGTTCATCGACATCCTGCAATGGAACGAGGATCGCGACGGCGTGCTCGCCTGGCGCCATCCGATGCAGGACTTCGAAATCCAGTACGGCGCCAGCCTGACCGTGCGCGAGTCGCAGATGGCGGTGTTCGTCAACGAAGGCAAGGTGGCCGACGTGTTCGGCCCCGGCATGTACAAGCTCACCACGCAGACGCTGCCGATCCTGACCTACCTGAAGAACTGGGACAAGCTGTTCGAGTCGCCCTTCAAGTCGGACGTGATCTTCTTCAGCACGCGGCTGCAGCTGGGCCGGCGCTGGGGCACGGCGCAGCCGGTCACGCTGCGCGACAGCGAATTCGGCATGGTGCGGCTGCGCGCGTTCGGCGTGTATTCCTACCAGATCTCCGACCCGGGCAAGTTCTACCGCGAAGTCAGCGGCACGCGCGATGAATACACCGTCGACGACCTGGAAGCGCAGCTGCGCAACATGGTGGTTGCGGCCATGACCACGGCGCTGGGCGGCTCCAAGGTGCCGTTCCTGGACATGGCCGGCAACCAGGGCCTGATGTCGCAAAGCATCGCCGAACAGCTCGCGCCGGTGTTCGACCGCTATGGCGTCAGGCTGGACAACTTCACGGTGGAAAACGTCTCGCTGCCGGAGGAACTGCAGAAGGCGCTGGACACGCGGATCTCGATGGGCATGGCCGGCGACCTCGGCAAGTTCACCCAGTACCAGACCGCCACCTCGATTCCGCTGGCCGCGCAGAACGAAGGCGGCATCGCCGGCATCGGCGCGGGCCTGGCCGCCGGCGCGGCGCTGGGCCAGACCATGGCGCAGGGGCTGGGCGCGGCGCAGGGCCAGCCGCCCGCGCAGCCGGGCCAGCAACCTGCGCAGCCCGCTGCAGGCGCGGACCCGGTGCAGCGCCTGCAGCAGCTCAAGGACCTGCTGGACAAGGGGCTGATCACGGCGGCCGACTATGACTCGGCCAAGGCCGAGGTGCTGAAGAAACTCACCAGCTAGGACCTGGCCCACGCATGCAACAGGTTCTGTGTCCGCAGTGCGGCGCTCCCGTCAAGTTCACCTCCACGGCTTCCGTGATGGCGGTCTGCGGCGCGTGCCGCAGCACCTTGCTCAAGGATGCGGACTCGGTCCGGCGCATCGGCGAAACGGCCGAGGTGCTGGAGGACTATTCGCCGCTGTGCCTGGGCGCGGCCGGCAAGTACGAGGACAAGCGCTTCGACGTCATCGGCCGCATCCAGCTGCGCTACGAAGAAGGCTACTGGAACGAGTGGTACCTGTGGTTCGAGGACGGCTCGGACGGCTGGCTGTCGGACGCTTCGGGCCAGTACGCCGTGACCCGGCGGCGCAAGGTCAAGGACGCGCACGGCATGCCGCCGTTCGAGGAAATCGCGCCGGGCGTGGAAATAAAGCTGGACGGCCAGCGCTACACGGCCGCCGACGTGCGGGTCAGCCAGGCCGGCGGCGCGCAGGGCGAGCTGCCCTTCGTGCCCGGCGACGGCTGGCAGGCCAGGGCCGCGGACTTCCGCAGCCTGGACACGTTCCTGACGCTGGACTATTCCGACGGGCCGGAGCCGGTGCTCTATATCGGCAAGGCGTTCGACCTGTCAGCCATGCAGGCGGCGTCGCTGCGCAGCCCGGAGCAGGTGGAGGAAACCGCCGGCCGGTTCCGCGGCCAGATCAAGGCGCTGGACTGCCCCAATTGCGGCGCCCCGATAAGCTTCGTGGCGGCCCTGGCCACGCAGGTGATCTGCCCCTCGTGCGCGGCGGCGGTCGATTGCTCGGGCCCCACGGCCGAGGTCATCGAGAAGGCGCGCAAGGTCGAGGCGATCCAGACCACGCTGGCGCTGGGCGCGCGCGCCGAGATCGACGGTGCCGCCTACACCATCATCGGCCTGATGAAGTGCGCCGATCCCGATCCCGAAGAGCCTTCGGACTGGATCGAATACCTGCTGTTCAATCCCACCAAGGGCTTTATCTGGCTGGTGGAGACGGACGAGGGCTGGGAGCGCGTGCAGGTCTGCGACAGCTGGCCCAGCCATAACGACGCGACCAGCGTGCGCTGGCGTTCCAAGCTGTACAAGAAGCTGTACGACTACACCTCGCGCGTCGAACTGGCGCTGGGCGCCTTCAACTGGCGCGTGAAAGTGGGCGACAGCACCGCGATCACGGATTACCAGGCCACCAGCCTCAAGCTCACGCGCGAACTGACCGACACCGAACTGGGCTGGTCGGCAAGCACGCCGGTGGGGGCCGCCCAGGTGGCGCGGTGGTTCGGCAAGCCCCAACTGGCCGGGCAGAAGGCCGCGCCGCGCCGCGCCGCGCAGGACGGCGGCTACCGCAAGTGGGCCTGGATCGCCATGATCGGGCTGGGCGCGCTCAACCTGGACGAGATTTTCAGCGGACACTTCATGCCCATCGTGATCGGCATGGCGTTCCTCTGGGTTCCCGCCGTGCTGGCGGACAGATTTTCCGGCAAGGACGAATAGCGCGATGGGCAAGATCCTGTATGCCATCTATGCCGTGGTGGTGGTGCTGGCCGCGACCAGCGCCGCCAGCTCCCCGGGCGGCGCCTATCGGGGCGGCGGCGGTTGGGGCGGCAGTTCGGGCAGTTCCGGCTGGTCTTCCGGCGGGTTCCACAAGTGACCGTGCACGCCACCGCCGGCCGCCACGTGCTGGCCGATTTCCGCGGCGTGCAGGCCGGGCGCCTGTCCGATCCGCAGGCGCTGGAGCGGCAGCTGGTCGACGCGGCCCGGGCCGCCGGGGCGCAGGTGCTGAGCGCCCATTTCCACCATTTCGGCGAGGGCGCCGGCGTGACCGGCGTAGTCATGCTGAGCGAATCCCACATCAGCATCCATTCGTGGCCCGAGCACCGCTACGCGGCCCTGGACATCTTCATGTGCGGCGCGGCCCGGCCCGAACTCGCGCTGGAACGGCTGCGCGAACTGCTGGCGCCCGAGTCGGTGAACGTCACCACGGTGGCGCGCGGCTGAGGCCGCCTCTTTGCTTGATCTGGCTCAATCTCCCGCGCAGAGCCAAATTGACGATCGTTATATACCTATATATATTTCGTGAGTCTGCACGGAGAAAACTATGTTCAAACGTCCCCTCGTCACGCTGTCCGCGGCGCTTGCCCTTGCCTGGGGCGGCGGCGTCCACGCCGGCGAGTTGGTGGTGTCGGCCGCCGCCAGCCTGACCAACGCGTTCAAGGAAGTGGCGCAGGGCTACGAGAAAGCGCACGCCGGCGCCAAGGTGATCCTGAATTTCGGCGCCTCCGACGTGCTGCTGCAGCAGATCGTCAAGGGCGCGCCGGCCGACGTGTTCGCCTCGGCCGACCAGAAAGCCATGGACAAGGCGGTCGCCGAGAAAGCGGTGCGGCCGGCGTCGCGGGTGGACTTCGCCGCCAACCAGGTGGTGCTGATCGTGCCGGCCGACAGCAAGGCGGGCATCGCGGCGCTCGAGGACCTGACGCGCCCGGAGATCAAGCGCGTGGCCTACGGCAACCCGGCCTCGGTGCCGGTGGGGCGCTACACCAAGGGCGCGCTGGAGGCCGCCGGCCTGTGGGACGCGGTGCAGGCCAAGAGCGTGCTGGCCCAGAACGTGCGTCAGAGCCTGGACTACGTGGCGCGCGGCGAGGTCGACGCGGGCTTCGTGTTCGCCACCGACGCGGCCATCATGCCCGACAAGGTCAGGATCGCGGTGCGCGTGCCCTCGCAGACGCCGGTGACCTATCCCATCGCCATCACGGCGCGCGACGCGGCGGCCAGGCAAGCCGAAAGTTTCGTCGCCTATGTGCTGTCTCCCGCCGGTCAGGCGATACTGTCGCGCTACGGCTTCCAGAAGCCCTGAGACCTGTTGAATCGTAGGCGCCCATGACTGATCCGGTTTGGGTCCCGCTGCTGCTTTCCCTGAAAGTGGCGGGCTGGGCAACGCTATTGGCCGCCGTGTCCGGCACGGCCGCGGCCTATGCGCTGTCGCGCTGGCGCTGGCCGGGCCGCGACCTGCTGGACGCCATCTTCACCTTGCCGCTGGTGCTGCCGCCCACGGTGCTGGGCTATTACCTGCTGGTGTTGCTGGGCCGGCGCGGCGTCATCGGCGAGACGCTGGCCGGCTGGGGCATAGAGCTGGTATTCACCTGGCAGGGCGCGGTGATCGCCGCGTCCGTGGTGGCTTTCCCGCTGGTGTTCAAGTCGGCCCGCGCCGCCTTCGAGAACGTGGACGGCCAGCTGGAGAACGCGGCGCGCGTGCTGGGCGTGTGCGAGGCGGGCGTGTTCTTCCGCGTCACGCTGCCCTTGGCCGCGCGCGGCATCGCCGCCGGCGTGTTGCTGGCGTTCGCCCGCGCGCTGGGCGAATTCGGCGCCACGCTGATGATCGCCGGCAACCTGCCCGGACGCACCCAGACCCTGTCGGTGGCGATCTACGAAGCGGTGCAGGCCGGCGACGACGCCACCGCCAACCTGCTGGTGCTGGTGACTTCCGCGACCTGCATCGTGGTGCTGCTGCTGGCCGGCAGGCTGGTGCCGCTGGCCGGCGGGCGGCGCGAGGAGGGCGCGCGATGAGCGTCAGCATCCAGGTGCGCAAGCAGATGCAGTCGGGCGAACGGCGTTTTTCGCTGGACGTGGCCTTCGATTCCTCGGCCAAGCGCATCGCGCTGTTCGGCCCGTCCGGCGCCGGCAAGAGCCTGACCCTGCGCGCGGTGGCCGGCCTGCTGCGCCCGGACGCCGGGCGCATCGAGATCAACGGCCGCGTGCTTTACGACGCCGCGGCCGGCATCTGCCTGCCGGCGCAGTCGCGCCGCGTGGCCTATCTGTTCCAGGACTACGCGCTGTTTCCCCACCTGACCGTGGCGCAGAACATCGCGTTCGGATTGCGCCGCGGCTGGCTCAACCCGCCCAGACGCGAGGTCGGCCCGCAGGCGCGCCGCTGGGTGGAAGCGTTCGAACTGGGCGCCATCGTAGGCAGTTATCCCGCCGAGATCTCCGGCGGCCAGAAGCAGCGCGTGGCGCTGGCGCGCGCCCTGATGCTGCAGCCGGACATCCTGCTGCTGGACGAACCGTTCTCGGCCCTGGACGCGCAGCTGCGCGGCAAAATGCGGCTGGAGCTCAACGCCTTGCAGCGCCAGCTGGACGTGCCCATGCTGCTGATCACGCACGACCCCGCCGACGTGGACGCCCTGGCCGACGAAGTGTTCGAAGTGGGCGAGGGCAGCGTGCGCCGCCATGACGCGGACGTGGGCGTGTAATCTCCCGGACCGCCTTAATCCAGCACCCCGAGAATCACGCTCGAAGCCTTGAAGATCGCCACCGCGTCCGCGCCGACGTCCAGCCCCAGGTCCTTGGCGCTTTCGTTGGTGACGATGGCCGCCAGCGTGACCCCGCCCTCCAGCGCAATCAGGATCTCGCTGTTGACCGCGCCCGGATGCAGCGCCGAGATCGTGCCCGGCAGCTGGTTGCGCGCCGACAGGCGCAGGCCCGGTCCGGGCGCGCCGACGATGACCGACGAGGCCTTGATCAGCGCGATCGCCTCCTTGCCCACGGCCAGGTCCAGTTCCTGCGTGCTTTCGCGGGTGATGGTGGCGGTGATGGCCTGGCCGCCGGCGATGCGCAGCACGATCTCGTCGTTGACGGCGCCGGCGCGCACCTGGATGACGGTGCCCAACAGCTTGTTGCGCGCGCTGGTCTTGAGCATGAAGCGCCTCATGAGGTCGATGTCGCCGCTGGCGTCCAGGCCGGCGCGGGTCAGGTTTTCCATGAACTTGCGGTGTTCCGCCTCCAGCGCCCGGAAGGTCGCGATCAGGCGGCGGGCGCGATCGGTGAGGCGGGTGCCGCCGCCGCCCTTGCCGCCGGCCGCACGGATCACCAGCGGTTCGCCGGCCAGGTTGTTCATGGCGTCGATGGCGTCCCAGGCGCCCTTGTAGCTCATGCCCACGGCGCGCGCGGCGTTGGTGATCGAGCCGGTGGCGTCGATCTGCGCCAGCAGGTCTATGCGGTTTTTTCCGCCCCAGGTCTGGGCGCCGGAACGAAACCAGATCGAGCCGTCGAGTTCCAACATCGGTAGCGGGCCTGTGCGGTGTGTAGACAGGCGCAGAGTGTACTGGACGGCGCGCCGCGCGGGCACGGTGAGAATGAGATTCTGTTGATATTTCGCGGGCTTCGCGGCACTATGTTTGCGCCTTGGGCTCTCGGAGAAAACGACATGAAAGCGTTGAAATGGCTGGCGGCGGGTTCCATGACGGGGTTGTTGGCGGCCTGCGCCTCGGGCCCCACGGTGAAAGGCGACTACGACCACCAGGCCGATTTCGCCCAGTACCGCACGTTCGGTTTCATGACGCCGCTGGGCACGGACCGGGCCGGCTACAGCACGTTGCTGACCGAGCGGCTCAAGAACGCCACGCGCAGCCAGATGGAGATGCGCGGCTACACCTATAGCGCCTCCAGTCCCGACCTGCTGGTCAACTTCGGCGCCAAGATGCAGCAGAAGACGCAGGTCACCCCGGCCGCCCCGATGGGGCCGTACTACGGCTACCGCGCGGGCTTCTACGGCGGCTGGCCCGGCTACGGCTGGGGCGAGGACGTCTATCAATATACTGAGGGCACCCTGAACATCGACCTGGTCGACGCGCGCCGCAGGCAGCTGGTGTGGGAAGGCGTGGCGGTGGGAGAGGTGCAGGACCCGGACAGCACCGGCTCCCCCCAGAAGGTGGACCAGGTCGTCGCCGAGATCTTCGCCAAGTATCCGTTCCGCGCCGGCGTGGCCGCGCCGCAGGTGCCGGACAAGCAGAGCAAACCCTAGCAGCAAGGAATTCCCGCATGAGCGCACGCCGCAAGGCACAGTCCAGGAACACCGGCGATACGCCGCCCTACGAAGTCGTCGCCCTGGTGCTGCAGGGCGGCGGCGCTCTCGGCGCCTACCAGGCCGGGGTCTACGAGGGGCTGCACGAGGCGGGCATCCGGCCCAACTGGATCTCGGGGATCTCCATCGGTTCCATCAATGCGGCCATCATCGCCGGCTCGCCCGAGGACGAGCGCGTGGAGCGGCTGCGCGGCTTCTGGGAAAGCATCTGCCGCCCGGCCGGTTTCGCCGCGCTGCCCTGGGGCGAGACGCTGGCGCAGATGTTCGCCGGCGTGCCGTTCGGCTTCGGCTCGCCGGTGCTGAACGGGCAGATATCGGCGATGCAGGCCCTGTTCTCCGGGCAGCCTGGGTTTTTCAAGCCGCGCGTGCCGCCGCCGTATCTGGTGCGCGGGCAGGGCGCGGCCTCCACCAGTTTCTACGACACCACGCCGCTGGCCGCGACGTTGCGGCAATTCGTGGATTTCGATCTGCTCAACAGCGGGGCGGTGCGCGCCAGCTTCGGCGCGGTCAACGTGCGCAGCGGCAACTTCGCCTATTTCGACAGCCTCAAGCACAAGCTGGAACCCGAGCACATCATGGCCTCGGGCGCCTTGCCGCCGGGTTTTCCGGCGGTCGAAATCGACGGCCAGCATTATTGGGACGGCGGCCTCGTCTCGAATACGCCGCTGGCGCAGGTGCTGACCACCGACACCATGCGCGACACCCTGGCGTTCCAGGTCGATCTATGGCCGGCGCGCGGCAATTTGCCGGCCTCGCTGGAAGACGTGGCCGAGCGCCAGAAGGACATCCAGTATTCGAGCCGGACCCGCCTGGTCACCGACCAGCTGCGGCGCGTGCTGAAACTGCGCCACGGGCTGCAGCGGCTGCTCGAGCGCCTGCCCGAGGCCGAGCGCAACGCCGCCGACCTGGCGGAATTGCGCAAGCTCTCGCATACGCCGGCCACCAATATCGTCAACTTGATATACGAATCCAAGCACGAAGAGCGATTTTCCAAGGATTATGAATTCGGCACCGAGGCCATGCGCGAGCACTGGGAAGCGGGGCTGGCCGATATACGCCATACCCTCGCCAAGCCCGGCATCCTGGACCGGCCCACCGAGAACAGCTGCTTCGTGACCCACGACATACACCGCAATGGCACGCGCACCTGAGGGCGCAGATTGTTGATTCCATGCCGCAAACCGGCGCGCGCGGGCGATTTTGCGAGATGAAAATCCGTGGTTTCCCCGATAACTGAGTTACATTAACGGGCTATTCAAACACCTTGATGACGAATGCGTTATTTTGACCGCGGGCAAAAGTCGCGGAAAAATAACGCGCTTGCTTGTCGCGACTACGGATACCTACGCGGGGGTTTCAATGCGGTTTTCGCCTAAACGTGTTTCGAGGCTGGCTTTTTCGGGCGGCGTCCTCGCGCTGATATTGGCGGGTTGCGGCGAAAAGCCGCAGATGAATCCAGGCATGCCGCAGGTAAGCGTCATCACGATCCAGCCGCAGCGCGCGCCCATCGTGTCGGAGCTGCCGGGCCGGGTCGACGCCGTGCGCGATGCGCAGATCCGTTCGCGGGTCACCGGCATCGTGCAGAAGATCACCTTCGAGCAGGGCGGCGACGTCAAGGAAAACCAGCTGCTGTTCAAGATCGACCCGGCGCCCTACAAGGCCGCCTACGATCAGGCCACCGCGCAGCTCAAGCAGGCGCAGGCCAACCTGTTCAGCGCCAAGCTGCTGGCCGACCGCTACGCGCCGCTGGTCAAGGCCAACGCCGTCAGCAAGCAGGAATACGACAACGCCGTGGCTTCGTACCGCCAGGCCGACGCCGCGGTCGCCGCTGCCAAGGCGGCGCAGGACAATGCCGCCATCAACCTGGGCTACACCGACGTCACCTCGCCCATCACGGGCCGCATCGGCAAGCCGCTGGTCACCGAGGGCGCGCTGGTCGAGGCCACGTCCGCCACGCAGATGGCCATCGTGCAGCAGCTCGACCCGATCTACGTGGACTTCACCCAGTCCACCGCGGAACTGGCGTCGCTGCGCCGCGCCTTCGCCAGCGGCAAGCTGCAGCAGGTCGGCAAGGACATGGCGCGCGCCACCATCGTGCTGGAAGACGGCACCGAGTACGACCATCCCGGCAAGCTGCTGTTCACCGGCATCACCGTGGACCCGTCCACCGGCCAGGTCAACCTGCGCGCCGAAGTGCCCAACCCCGACGGCATCCTGCTGCCCGGCATGTACGTGCGCGTGCGCCTGGAGCAGGGCGTCGACGACAAGGCGCTGATGGTGCCGCAGCAGTCGCTGCAGCGCACGGCCGACGGCATGCAGAGCCTGATGCTGGTCAAGGACAACAAGATCGAGCAGGTGCCGGTGACCACCGGCGGCGCCATCAAGAACCAATGGGTCGTCACCAGCGGCCTGAAGGCCGGCGACGTGGTGGTCGTGGAAGGCTTCCAGAAGGTCCGCCCGGGCGCGCCGGTCAAGGCCAGCCCCTGGACCAAGCAGCAGGGCGCGGCGCCCGCGCCGGGCGCCCAGCCCGCCGCAGCGCCGCAAGCCAAGCCCGAAGCCAAGCCGGACGCCAAGCCGGCCGAGCCCGCAGGCCAGAAATCTTAAGCGGCACGCGGCGCTTGCGCCGCGTTCCTCTTTCGTGAGCATCGCTTTCAGAGTCAGCCCACATGCCGCAATTTTTTATCGATAGACCGATTTTCGCCTGGGTAGTCGCCCTGTTCATCCTGCTGGCCGGGATACTGGCCATCCCGAACATGCCGGTTTCGCAGTATCCGGACGTGGCGCCGCCGGCGATCACCATCACGGCCACCTATCCGGGCGCCTCGGCCAATGAAGTGGCCGAGCAGGTCACCAGTATCATCGAGGACCAGCTCAACGGCGCCAAGGGCCTGATCTACTACGAGTCGGTCAGCGACTCGTACGGCACTTCGACCATCACCGCCACCTTCCGGCCCGGCACCAACCCCGATCTGGCGCAGGTGGACGTGCAGAACCGCGTGTCCAACGTGGTCGCGCAGCTGCCGACCGCCGTGCAGCAGCAGGGCCTGCAATACGAGCAGACCAGCACGGGCTTCCTGATGGTGGCGGCGGTGTCGTCCACCGACGGCTCGCTGGACCAGACCGCGCTGGCCGACTACATCACCCGCAACATCAAGAACCCGGTGTCGCGCGTGCCCGGCGTGGGCCAGTTCCAGCTGTTCGCCGCCCCGCGCGCCATGCGCGTCTGGGTGGACCCGGCCAAGCTGGTGGGCTTCAACCTGAGCATGTCGCAGGTCAACCAGGCCATCGCCAGCCAGAACGTGGTGATTTCGGGCGGCAGCATCGGCGCGCCGCCCAATCCGGATTCGCAGCGCATCACCGCCACGGTCACGGCCAACGGCCAGCTGAGCACGGTCGAGGGCTTCGGCCAGATCGTGCTGCGCGCCAACACCGACGGCTCCAAGGTGCTGCTGCGCGACGTCGCCCGCATCGAGGTCGGCGCCGACAACTACCAGTTCGGCGCCCGCCTGAACGGCAAGCCCACGGCGGCCTTCGCCATCGTGCTGTCGCCGGACGCCAACGCGCTGGCCACCGCGCAGGGCGTGCGCCAGCAGATGGAAGAACTGTCCAAGTACTTCCCCGGCAACATCACCTATTCCATCCCGTACGACACCGCGCCCTACGTGAAGGTGTCCATCGAGCAGGTGGTCCACACCCTGGTCGAGGCCATGGTGCTGGTGTTCCTGGTGATGTACCTGTTCCTGCAGAACGTGCGCTACACCCTGATCCCGGCGCTGGTGGTGCCGGTGGCCATGCTGGGGGCGTTCGCGGTGATGCTGGCGCTGGGCTTCTCCATCAACGTGCTGACCATGTTCGCGATGGTGCTGGCCATCGGCATTCTGGTGGACGACGCCATCGTGGTGGTCGAGAACGTCGAGCGCATCATGGCGACCGAAGGGCTGCCGCCCAAGGAAGCGACCAAGAAAGCCATGCCGCAGATCAGCGGGGCCATCATCGGCATCACGCTGGTGCTGGTGACCGTGTTCCTGCCGCTGGCCTTCATGAGCGGTTCGGTGGGCGTGATCTACCGCCAGTTCTCCGTGGCCATGGCCGTGTCGATCTTCTTCTCGGCGCTTTTGGCGCTGACCTTCACGCCGGCGCTGTGCGCCACCATTCTCAAGCCGGTGCCCAAGGGCCACCACAACGAGAAGAAGGGCTTCTTCGGCTGGTTCAACCGCAAGTTCGACGCCACCACCCACGGCTACCAGAACTGGGTGTCGCGCATCCTGCACCGCGGCGGGCGCATGATGCTGGTGTTCGCGCTGCTGGTGGTGCTGCTGGGCTGGCTGTACCTGCGCCTGCCTTCGTCCTTCCTGCCCGAGGAAGATCAGGGTTACGTGGTCAGCAACATCGAGCTGCCTACCGGCGCCACCGCCAACCGCACGGTCGAGGTGATCGAACAGGTCGAGAAATACTTCTCCGAGGTGCCGGCCGTCGAGAACGTGATCGCGGTGCAGGGCTACAGCTTCAACGGCAACGGCCTGAACGCCGCCATCGCCTTCGTCACGCTCAAGGACTTCGCCGAGCGCAAGGAGCGCCAGGATTCCGCCGGCGCGATCGCGTTCAAGGCCTTCGAGACGCAGTTGATGGGCATCCACGACGCGCAGGTGTTCACCCTGGTGCCGCCGGCCATCTCGTCGCTGGGCAACGCCACCGGCTTCGACTTCCGCCTGCAGGACCGCGCGGCGGCGGGTTCGGCCGCGCTGGCCGCGGCCACCGGCCAGCTGATGGGCGAGGCCATGAAGAGCCCGGTGCTGTCGCAGGTGCGCATCACCGGCCTGGGCGCCGGCACGCAGCTGAACCTGACGATCGACCGGGACAAGGCGGCCGCGCTGGGCGTGGACTTCAACGAGGCCGCCTCGCTGATCTCCACGGCGGTGGGCTCGGCCTACCTGAGCAAGTTCCCCAACATGGGCCGGATGCAGAACATCTGGGTGCAGGCCGACGCGCCGTACCGCATGCAGCTCAACGACGTGCTGCAGCTCAACGCGCGCAACGCCCAGGGCGGCATGGTGCCGCTGTCGACCTTCGTCAAGGCCGAATGGCAGCAGGGTCCGGTGCAGGTGGTGCGCTACAACAGCTACGAGTCCATGCGCATCAGCGGCGACGCGGCGCCGGGCTACACCACCGGCGAGGCCATGGCCGAGATGGAACGCCTGGTCGGGCTGCTGCCGCAGGGCTTCGGCTTCGAGTGGAACGGCCTGTCCTACCAGGAACGCCAGGCCGGCAACCAGGCCCCCATCCTGATGGGCCTGTCGCTGCTGGTCGTGTTCCTGGTGCTGGCGGCGCTGTATGAAAGCTGGGCGATCCCGCTGTCGGTGATGCTGGTGGTGCCGCTGGGCATGCTGGGCGCCGTGGCGCTGATCAGCGCGCTGGGCATGTCCAACGACGTGTACTTCCAGGTGGGCATGGTGACCGTGATCGGCCTGGCGGCCAAGAACGCCATCCTGATCGTGGAGTTCGCCAAGGACCAGTACGCCCGCGGCATGGGGCTGTACGAGTCCGCGGTGGAAGCCGCCAGGCTGCGTTTCCGCCCCATCCTGATGACCTCGCTGGCCTTCATCCTGGGCGTGGTCCCGCTGGCGATGGCGACCGGCGCGGGCGCGGCCAGCCAGCGCGCGGTGGGCCTGGGCGTGCTGGGCGGCATGCTCGCCGCCACGCCGTTCGCCGTGATTTTCGTGCCGACCTTCTTCGTGGTGGTGCTGGGCCTGTTCAAGACCCGCCCGCGCCTGCTGGGCGCCGAACTGCGCGCCTTCGAGGAAGAGCAGGCCGCCAGGAAGGCTGCCGGCGAGTCCGCGCAGGAACCCGCACAACCCAATGGTGGCCCGGAGGGCAAGCAATGATGGCCCTGAAGTTCAGACAGACCGCCTTGTCCGCCTGCGTGGCGGTGGCGTTGGCCGGCTGCTCGCTGGCGCCCGACTACAAGCGTCCCGATCCCCCGGTGTCGGGCCTGTGGCCCGACCAGCCCAAGGTGCAGTACGGCGGCTACGCCAAGCCCACCACGCTGGGCACCCAGCCGTCGACCGGGGTGATGCCGCAGGACGGCACGCCCGCGGCCGACCTGGGCTGGCGCGACTTCTTCCGCGATCCGCGCCTGCAAAGCCTGATCGAACTGGCGCTGGTCAACAACCGCGACCTGCGCGTGGCGGTGCAGCGCGTCGAAGAAGCCCGCGCCCAGTACGGCATCCAGCGCGGCGCGCAATGGCCCAGCATCGGCGCCGGCATCCAGGGCCAGCGTCAGCACCTGCCCGAAAACATGCGCATGCCGGGCGCCGGCTCGATCAGCAGCTCCTACCAGGCCGGCATCGGCCTGACGACCTTCGAGATCGACCTGTTCGGCCGCCTGCGCAACCTGTCCGAGGCCGCCTATCAGCAATACCTGTCGACCGAACAGGCGCAGAAAAGCGTGCACATCACGCTGGTGGGCGCGGTCGCCCAGTCGTATTTCAACCTGCGCGCCGCCGAGGTCCAGCTGGACCTGACGCAGCGCACGCTGGCCTCGCGCCAGGAGTCCTATGACCTGGTCAAGCGCCGCTTCGACGGCGGCGTGGCCTCGGAACTGGACCTGAACCAGTCCAAGTCGCTGCTGGATTCGGCC
The DNA here is from genome assembly GCF_056711425.1 of Achromobacter sp. SX5. Lineage (NCBI taxonomy): Bacteria > Pseudomonadati > Pseudomonadota > Betaproteobacteria > Burkholderiales > Alcaligenaceae > Achromobacter > Achromobacter sp. SX5. The sequence goes on from NZ_CM160041.1 coordinate 1,934,738, forward strand.
TCGGCCGACCTGGCGCAGCTGGCGCGCGCCCAGGCCCAGGCGACCAACGCCCTGGTGCTGCTGGTGGGCACGCCGCTGCCGCAGGACCTGCCGGCGCCGGCCACGTTCGGCCGCGACCAGCTGCTGGCCACGGTGCCGGCCGGCCTGCCGTCCGACCTGCTGGAGCGCCGCCCCGACATCGTCGCCGCGGAGAACCAGCTGAAGGCCGCCAACGCCAATATCGGCGCGGCGCGCGCGGCGTTCTTCCCGACCATCTCGCTGACCGGCCTGCTGGGCGTGGCCAGCCCGTCGCTGGGCGATCTGTTCAAGGGCGGGCAGGGGTACTGGAGCTTCTCGCCCTCGATCACCACGCCGCTGTTCGCCGGCGGCAGCATCCGCGAAGGGCTGAACCTGGCCAAGGCGCGCGACAATATCGCCGTGGCGCAGTACGAGCAGACCATCCAGCAGGCGTTCCGCGAAGTCTCGGACGCGCTGGCGGGCGAGGCCACCTATTCCGCCCAGCTCGACGCCCAGCGCGCGTTGCAGACCGCGTCGGCGCGCACCCTGGAACTGTCGAATCTGCGCTATACCAATGGTATCGACAGCTACCTGCAGGTGCAGACCGCGCAGGTGGACTTTTTCAATGCCCAGCTCGCGCTGGTCCAGACCGGCCTTGCGGCGCTGATCAACCGCGTGGAACTGTACAAGGCCCTGGGCGGCGGCTGGGAAGCAACGACGAAAGTGCAATGATAGAACTTGGTGTAAACATCGATCACGTCGCCACGCTGCGGCAGCAGCGCCACACGGCCTATCCCGACCCGGTGGCCGCCGCGCTGCGCGCCGAGGACGCCGGCGCCGACCTGATCACGCTGCATCTGCGCGAAGACCGGCGCCACATCCAGGACGCCGACGTCTACGCCATCCGGCCGCAGCTGCGCACGCGCATGAACCTGGAATGCGCGGTCACGCCCGAAATGCTGGAGATCGCCTGCGCGGTCAAGCCCGACGACGTCTGCCTGGTGCCAGAAAAGCGCACCGAGCTCACCACCGAGGGCGGGCTGGAAGTGGCCGGCGCCCTGGGCCCGGTGTCCGACGCCGTGGCGCTGCTCTCCGAAGCCGGCATCCGCGTCTCGCTTTTCATCGATCCGGACCCGGTCCAGATCGAGGCCGCGGCCAAGGCCGGCGCGCCGGTGATCGAACTGCATACCGGCGCCTACGCCGAAGCCGAAGGCCAGGCCGCCGAGGCCGAGCTGCAACGCCTGCGCGTGGCGCTGGCCGAGGGGCTGCGCCACGGCCTGCGCGTGAACGCCGGCCACGGCCTGCACTACGGCAACGTCGCGCCGGTGGCCGCGCTGGACGGCATCTCCGAGCTCAATATCGGCCACGCCATCGTGGCGCAGGCGGTGTTCGACGGCTGGGAGAAGGCCGTGCGCGACATGAAGGCGCTGATGGTGCAGGCCCGCCTGCAGGCGCTGCGCGGGCGCTGAGCCCCGGCTTCGCATGGCTGCTCCCGCTCCCGCTCCCGCAGGCGCCATCGCCGGCATCGGCATGGACCTGCTGCGCATCGACCGCATCGAGCGCGCGCTGGCGCGCCACGGCGACCGCTTCGCCGAAAAAATCCTGGGCGCCGAGGAATTGCAGAAATTCCACGCCCGCCGCGCGCGCGATCCGGCGCGCGGCCTGCGCTTTCTGGCCACGCGTTTCGCGGCCAAGGAAGCGTTTTCCAAGGCGATCGGCCTGGGCATGCGCATGCCCATGACCTGGCGGCGCGTGCAGACGCTGAACGCGCCCGGCGGACGTCCGGTGCTGGTGATCGCGCCCGAATTGCAGGACTGGTATGCGCAGCGCTTCGGCGCCGCCCATGTTTCCATTACCGACGAATCCGACATGGCCGCCGCCTACGTGGTGGTCGAACGCAAGCCCTGATTCCGGCTTCGCCGGCCGGCTTGCCGGACACAGACAGAAGGACAGCCTGACATGGCCAAGAAAAAATCCAGCAAGGCGCTGCCGCCCGGCCCCGTGATGGTCGACGTGGCGGGCTACTCGCTGACCAAGGAAGAAAAGCAGCGCCTGCGCCACCCGCTGGTGGGCGGCGTGATCCTGTTCGCGCGCAATTTCGAGAACCGCCGCCAGCTCACCAAGCTGACCCGCCAGATCCACAAGGCCCGCAAGGAACCGCTGCTGATCCTGGTCGACCACGAGGGCGGGCGCGTGCAGCGCTTCCGCGAGGACGGCTTCACGCCGCTGCCGCCGATGCGCGAGCTGGGTGCGCTGTGGGAACGCGACCCGCTCATGGCCATGCGCCTGGCGACCGAGGCCGGCTACGTGCTGGCCGCCGAGCTGCGCGCCTGCGGCGTGGACATGAGCTTCACGCCGGTGCTGGACCTGGACTACGGCGTGAGCAAGGTGATCGGCAACCGCGCCTTCCACCGCGATCCGCGCGTGGTGGCCATGCTCTCGCGCGCGCTGATCCAGGGCCTGCAGCTGGCCGGCATGTCGGCCTGCGGCAAGCATTTCCCCGGCCACGGATTCGTCGAGGCCGATTCGCACCACGAGATTCCCGTGGACGAACGCCCGCTGGAACGCATCCTGGAAGAGGACGCCGCGCCGTACGCCTGGCTGGGCGACGCCGTGCTGCCCTCGGTGATGCCCGCCCACGTGATCTATCCCAAGGTCGATTCCCAGCCGGCCGGCTTTTCGCGGCGCTGGGTGCAGGACATTCTGCGCAAGCGCCTGGCCTATGATGGCGTGGTGTTCTCCGACGACCTGACCATGGAAGGCGCCGCGGTGGCCGGCGACATCCTGGCCCGCGCCCAGGCCGCGCTGGGCGCCGGCTGCGATATGGTGCTGGTGTGCAACCGGCCCGACCTGGCCGACGACCTGCTGGCGCGCCTGGAATTCGAGCATCCGCCCGAATCCGTGGCCCGGATCCGCCGCCTGATGCCGCGCTACGCGGCGCCGGACTGGGACGCCCTGCAGGCCGAAACCCGTTACCAGAATGCCCGACGACTTCAATCTCAAATCGTTCCTGGCTGACCTGCCGCATCTGCCGGGCGTGTACCGGCACCTGGATGCGGCCGGGGAGGTCATGTATGTCGGCAAGGCGCGCGACCTGAAAAAGCGCGTCTCGTCGTATTTCCAGAAGAACCTGGCCAGCCCGCGCATCGCCCAGATGGTGGCGAAGGTGGCGCGGCTGGAGGTCACCGTCACGCGCTCGGAGGCCGAGGCGCTGATCCTGGAAAACAACCTCATCAAGAGCCTGAAGCCGCGCTACAACATCCTGTTTCGCGATGACAAGTCGTATCCGTACCTGCTGATCACCGGCCATGCCTGGCCGCGCATCGCCTACTACCGCGGCGCCACCAACAAGCGCGGCCAGTTTTTCGGCCCGTTCCCCAACGCCTGGGCGGTGCGCGAAACCATACAGATCCTGCAGAAAGTCTTCCGCCTGCGCACCTGCGAGGACACGGTTTTCGCCAACCGATCGCGGCCCTGCCTGCTGCACCAGATCGGCCGCTGCTCGGCGCCCTGCGTGGGCGCGATCGAGGCCGCGGAATACGAACGCGACGTGCAGCGCGCCGTGCGCTTCCTGAACGGCGAAGCCAAGGACGTGATGGGCGAGATCGAAAGCCGCATGCTGCAGGCCTCCAGCGAACTGCGCTTCGAGGAGGCCGCGGCGCTGCGCGACCAGATGGGGTCGCTGGCGCGCGTGCTGCACCAGCAGACCATGGAAAACGTCAGCGGCGAGGACACCGACATCATCGCGGTGGCCATCGCCGGCGGCAAGGTCTGCGTGAATCTCGCGATGGTGCGTGGCGGCCGCCACCTGGGCGACAAGCCTTTCTTTCCCTCGCACGCCGAGGGCGAGGCCGCGCCCCAGGTGCTGGAGGCCTTCGTGGCCCAGCACTACACCGACAACGTCATGCCGCCCGTGCTGGTGTGTTCGCACGCGCTGCCGGACGCCGGCCTGATCGAACTGCTGGTGGAGCAGGCCGGCGGACGGCCCGCCAGGGTGCTGACCCGGCCGCAAGGCACGCGCCGCGCCTGGCTGGAGCAGGCCGGCAAGAACGCCGAGATGGCCCTGGCGCGCGCGCTCACCGAATCCGGCGCGCGCGCGGCCCGCACGCTGGCGCTGGCCGAGGCGCTGGACCTGGACACCGACGAAGCCGCGCTGGACGCGCTGCGCATCGAGTGCTTCGACATCAGCCATACCGCCGGCGAAGCGACGCAGGCCTCCTGCGTGGTGTTCGAGCACCACGACATGCAGCCCTCGCTGTACCGCCGCTACAACATCGCCGGCATCACGCCGGGCGACGACTACGCCGCCATGCGCCAGGTGCTGACCCGCCGCTTCGCCAAGGTCGCCGACGGCGAGGCGCCGATGCCCGGCCTGGTGCTGATCGACGGCGGCAAGGGCCAGGTCGAGGTGGCGCGCAAGGTGTTCGCGGAACTGGGCCTGGACATCCAGACCCTGGTGGGCGTGGCCAAGGGCGAGGGCCGCAAGGTCGGCCTGGAAACCCTGGTCTTCGCCGACGAACGCCCGCCCGTCGCCCTGGGCGGCGAATCCGCGGCCCTGATGCTGATCGCCCAGGTCCGCGACGAAGCCCACCGCTTCGCCATCACCGGCATGCGCGCGCGCCGCGCCAAGGCGCGCAATGTCTCGCGCCTGGAAGAAATAGAAGGCGTAGGCGCCCGCCGCCGCCAGCGCCTGCTGGCCCGCTTCGGCGGCTTCTCCGGCGTGGCGTCGGCCAGCATAGAAGACCTGGCCTCGGTGGACGGCATCTCCTATGACCTGGCGATAAGAATCTATGAAGCCTTGCGTTAACCCCACAACGCTAAACTCCAAGCCCCCGACCTAGCCAAAGAACCCCACCCCCCGCAAGCAACCGCCGCCCCACAATCCAGGCCGCACAGATCCGGCTTCGCCGGTCTGTAGCGGCGCCCCCCTGGGGGGGAAGCGCCGCAGGCGCTTCGGGGGGGGTCTTGCTGTAGCATACGGACACTATGCCAATTAACGTACCCATTATCCTGACATGGCTGCGTATCGCCATGATCCCGCTGGTGGTCGGGCTGTTCTACCTGCCCGATAGCTGGATGTCCGTGCCCACGCGCGATACGCTCGCGGCCTGGGCCTTCATCATCGCGGCCCTGACCGACTGGTTCGACGGCTGGCTGGCCCGCCGCTGGAACCAGACTTCCGCGTTCGGCGCCTTCCTGGACCCGGTGGCCGACAAGCTCATGGTCTGCGCCGCGCTGATCGTGCTGCTGGACCTGAGCCGGGTGGACGCCTTCATCTCGCTCATCATCATCGGCCGGGAAATCACCATTTCCGCGCTGCGCGAATGGATGGCCAAGATCGGCGCCAGCGCCAGCGTGGCGGTGCACCGCCTGGGCAAGTTCAAGACCGCCGCGCAGATGGTGGCGATTCCCTGTCTGCTGTACAACCAGCCGATCTACGGCATCGACGCCAAGCTGCTGGGCGACGTGCTGATCGTCATCGCCGCGGTCCTGACCGTTTGGTCTATGCTGTATTACCTGCAGCGCGCCTGGCCCGCGATCCGCGAAAAGGCCATGTAGCGGCCGGGCCCGTCATGGCCCTGAACCTCAACCAGAATCCGACGCCGGGCCCATGCCGGACGTCGGCCGGAGACAACCCGCGCGGCGCCCCGGGCGCTGCGCACTTTGCCGCTATCGGCGGCCTTTTGCGATGAATACCGCTGCGAATACCCTGGCCGTGGACGCCGCCGTCCGCCGGCGCGACTGGAAAATCATTCTGCTGATCGGGGTGGCCCATGCCTCCTCGCACTTTTTCCAGCTGGTGCTGCCCTCGCTGTACGTTTCGCTGGGCAATGAATTCGGGCTGGACTTCGCCCGCCTGGGGCTGCTGGTTTCCACCTTCTACGTGGTGTCGGGCATCGGCCAGGCCTCCTCGGGCTTCGTGGTCGACCGGGTCGGCGCGCGGCCGGTGCTGTGGTTCGGGCTGGCCTGCTTCGTGCTGTCGGGGCTGCTGATCGGCTCGGCCACGGGCTACGCCATGCTGGTCGCGGCCGCCGTCGTGGGCGGCGTCGGCAACTCGGTATTCCATCCGGCCGACTATTCCATCATCAATCACCGCATCACCGCGCCGCGGCTGGGCCACGCGTTTTCCACGCACGGGCTGACCGGCAACCTGGGCTGGGCGCTGACGCCGGTGTTCATGACCACCATCACGCTGCTGGCCGACTGGCGCGTCGCGGCCTACAGCGCGGCCGGCCTGGTCGCGCTGGTGCTGCTGCTGACCGTGCTGGGACGCGACCTGCTCGGCGGCCCCTTGCCGCATGCCGAACAGGGCGAGGCCGAACCGAAGCCCGCCGCCGGCAAGACCTCGCCCAAGCCGCAGGAAGGCGTGCTGACCACGCTGGCCACGCTGCTGTCCAAGCCGGCGTTGTGGGGCGCGTTCCTGTTCTTCGCCTGCACCTCCATCGCGCTGTCCTCGGTGCAGAACTACACCATCCCGCTGCTGGGCCAGTTGTACGACTTGTCCAAGGTCGCCGCCAGCTCGGCGCTGTCGGGCTATATGGTGGCTTCGGCCGTCGGCATGGCCGCGGGCGGCTTCCTGGTGTCGGCCAATCCGCGCACCGAGCGCACGGTAATGGTGGCGCTGATCCTGGCGGGCCTGACCCTGGTGGTGCTGGCGCTGGGCCTGGTGCCGGCCGTGCTGGCCGCGCCCGTGGTGGGCCTTGCCGGTTTCTGCTCCGGCGTGGCCGCGCCTTCGCGCGACATGCTGATCCGCCGCGTCACGCCCAAGGGCGCCACCGGCTCGGTCTACGGCCTGGTCTATTCCGGCATGGACGTGGGCTCGGCCCTGGGGCCGCTGGCCTTCGGCCTGCTGCTCGACGCCGGCCTGCGCCAGGGCCCGTGGGTGGGCGCCGGCGTGGCGTTCGCGGCCGCGGCCCTGCTGGCGCAGTGGATCGCGGTGCAGGCGCGCCGCGCCGAACCCGCCGCTGCCGGCGGAGCGGTGGCGCGCCCCTGAGCGCACGGCCGGCGCCCGCCGGCCGCCTCTTGACACGACGCAAAGCCCGCCCGGCTTCAGCCTGATGTAATGACCTTGCAGTCATAAAGGTCATTACCCAGGAGAAGCAAATGAAGAAGGCAAGCGTGTTGCTGGCAGCGGGGATCGCCTTGGGCGGCTGGAACGCCCTGGCTTCGGCGGCCTCGCAGGAACCGATACAGCCGGTGGAACCCGCCGTCGTCAAGGACCCCGCCAAGGTCGAACTCGGCAAGAAACTGTTCTTCGATCCGCGCCTGTCGCGGTCCGGCGCGATTTCCTGCAACTCCTGCCACAACCTGGGCATGGGCGGTTCGGACAACCTCAAGGCCTCCATCGGCCACCAGTGGCAGAAGGGCGGGATCAATTCGCCCACCGTGCTCAATTCCAGCCTGAACATCGCGCAGTTCTGGGACGGCCGCGCCAAGGACCTGCGCGAGCAGGCCGGCGGCCCCATCGCCAACCCCATGGAAATGGCGTCCACGCACGAACTGGCCATCCAGGTGCTGAGCTCGATTCCCGGCTACCGCGCCGAATTCAAGCAGGTCTTCGGCAAGGACGGCATCACTATCGAGGAAGTGACCGGCGCGCTGGCCGCGTTCGAGGAAACCCTGGTCACGCCCAACTCGCGCTTCGACCAATGGCTGCGCGGCGACAAGAAGGCGCTGACCGTGCGCGAGCTGGCCGGCTACGAACTCTTCAAGAACAGCGGCTGCGTCGCCTGCCACAACGGCGTGGCGGTGGGCGGCAACTCGTTCCAGAAGATGGGCCTGGTCATGCCGTACCAGACCGAGAACAAGGCCGAGGGCAGGGCGGCGGTGACCGGCAAGGACGCCGACCGCTTCAACTTCAAGGTGCCCACGCTGCGCAACGTGGCGCTGACCTATCCGTACTTCCATGACGGCGAGGCCGCCACGCTGACCGAAGCCGTGGACATCATGGGCCGGCTCCAGCTGGGCCGCACCTTCACGCCCGACGAGAACGGGCAGATCGTGGCCTTCCTGAAGACGCTGACCGGCGACCAGCCGGCGATCCAGTACCCGATACTGCCGCCGTCGGCCGACGACACCCCGCGGCCCGAGCCCTTCGTGAAGTAAGGCCCGGGCCGGGGCAGGGCGGCGCTACTGGCGGACCGTGCGCAGGTCCGGCGGCGGCGCCGCCTCGAAATTGCTGCGCCACGGATTGATGTCCAGCCCGCCGCGGCGCGTGTAGCGCGCATACACGGTCAGCTGCTCGGGCCGGCAGGCCTGCATGATGTCGGTGAAAATCCGTTCCACGCAATGTTCATGGAATTCCGCATGCTGGCGGAACGACACGATATAGCGCAGCAGCGATTCGCGGTCTATGGGCGCGCCGCGGTAGCGGATCTGCACGCTGGCCCAGTCGGGCTGGCCGGTCACCGGGCAGTTCGACTTGAGCAGGCGCGAAGCCAGCGTTTCCTCGACCGGATCGCCGGCGCGCGTGCGCAGCAGCTCGGGCGCCGGCTCGTACGTGTCGATCTCGATGTCCAGCTTGTCGATATAGATCCCGTCCAGCTCGCCCATCTGCAATTCGGAAAAGCGCTGCGGCAGGAAGAAGTCCAGCCCGACCGGCGCGCCGGCCGCGGCGCTGAGGTCGCGCTCCAGGCGGCCGCGCAAGGCGGCCGAATTGACCAGCCGGGTCTGGTTGAACGAATTCAGGTATAGCTTGAACGACTTGGACTCGATGATGTTGGGGCTGTCGGCCGGCACCGAGAACGTGGCCATGGCGATGCGCGGCTTGCCCTTGGCGTCCAGCCACGACAGCTCATAGGCGTTCCACAGGTCCACGCCCTTGAACGGCAGCTTGCCGTCAGCCAGGTTCAGGGCGGCGCGGTTGTGCGAGCGCGCGATGGGAAACAGCAGCGTCGGATCGTATTGCGAGACGTAGGACACGCTCTGGCCGAGCGGACCGTGGGACAAGGTCATGGCGGTATCTGGAAAACAGGGGAATGGGCGTATTTTAGGCGCTCCGCGGCGCCTTGTTTTTCGCATCGTGAAATGTAACCCTCGCCATGTGAAAGTGCCTGCTGCGCAGCAGCGTCAGTGCATTTCACAGATGACAATTGCGTTTCGTGATACGAAATTGAGTTTATAACTTATTGATTATATTGAATAATATTTTTTGTCTTGTATAAGACATATGCCTACCTTGCCCTGCAGCACGGGCTTAGACTTTCTCCAACGATTCAAGCAATGCAGGACCCCGAATCCAGAAGTCTTTCCCATCACTGACCAGGAGCATCACCATGAGCAACCGCGAAACCGAAATCCGCAATCTGCAGAAGGACTGGGCCGAGAATTCCCGCTGGCAAGGCATCAAGCGCGACTACAGCGCCGAAGACGTGATCCGCCTGCGCGGCTCCGTCGCCGTGGAGCACACGCTGGCCCGCCGCGGTTCGACCCGCCTGTGGGAACTCCTGCACAGCGAGCCCTTCGTCAATTCGCTGGGCGCCCTGACCGGCAACCAGGCCATGCAACAGGTCAAGGCCGGCCTGAAGGCCATCTACCTGTCCGGCTGGCAGGTCGCCGGCGACGCCAACCTGGCCGGCGAAATGTACCCCGACCAGTCCCTGTACCCCGCGAATTCGGTGCCGCAGGTCGTGCGCCGCATCAATAACTCGCTCACCCGCTGCGACCAGATCCAGTGGATGGAAGGCAAGAACCCGGGCGACGAGGGCTACATCGACTTCTTCGCGCCCATCGTGGCCGACGCCGAAGCCGGCTTCGGCGGCGTGCTCAACGCCTTCGAGCTGATGAAGGCCATGATCGAGGCCGGCGCCGCCGGGGTGCACTTCGAAGACCAGCTCGCCTCCGTGAAGAAGTGCGGCCACATGGGCGGCAAGGTCCTGGTGCCCACCCGCGAAGCCGTCTCCAAGCTGGTCTCGGCCCGCCTGGCCGCCGACACCATGGGCACGCCCACCGTGCTGCTGGCCCGCACCGACGCCGACGCCGCCGACCTGGTGACCAGCGACGTGGACGAGAACGACCGTCCCTTCATCACCGGCGAGCGCACCGTCGAAGGCTTCTTCCGCACCCGCGCCGGCATCGACCAGGCCATCTCGCGCGGCCTGGCCTATGCGCCCTACGCGGACCTGATCTGGTGCGAAACCTCGACGCCCAACCTGGAATACGCCCGCAAGTTCGCCGAGGCCATCCACCGCCAGTTCCCCGGCAAGCTGCTGGCCTACAACTGCTCGCCCTCGTTCAACTGGAAGAAGAACCTGGACGACGGCACCATCGCCAAGTTCCAGCGCGAACTGGGCGCCATGGGCTACAAGTTCCAGTTCATCACCCTGGCCGGCTTCCACGCCCTGAACTACGGCATGTTCGAACTGGCCCACGGCTACGCCCGCCGCCAGATGAGCGCCTTCGTCGAACTGCAGCAAAAGGAATTCGCCGCGGCCGAAATGGGCTTCACCGCCGTCAAGCACCAGCGCGAAGTGGGCACCGGCTACTTCGACGCCGTCACTCAGACCATCGAGGGCGGACAGTCGTCGACCACCGCGCTGACGGGCTCGACCGAGGAAGCCCAGTTCGAGCACGGCAAGGCTCAGAAGGCTGCGTAAGGGAGCGTTATTGGAAAGTTATGTGGTTGTAGTGCTGTTGTAGGGTGGATTTGGGTGCCTGCGGGCACCCTTTTTTTGTCTGCGGGGCAGGCGGCACATCAGGGTGGGTAAAAAGCTCACGCACCGCAGGATTGCGCGGCGTCCATACGCTATTTTCACATCGTAGTTGACCAGGCCTGCGTTCCTGGAATGCGGCAGGCCTTGAGATCTCCAGAAAATATGTATAAAATTTTATACGGCGATCGCGTATGCAATGCATGAAGGAAATTCGTTGGGTCGGGTCCGCCTATGAAGATCTGGTGGCATTCCCCGACGAACCGCGGCGAGATGCCGGTTTCCAGTTGAGCCTGGTCCAGGCGGGGCTGGAGCCGGACGCCTGGAAGTCTTTCGATGCGATAGGCGCCGGAGCGCGGGAAATCCGAATCCGCGACATGGTGAATGCTAGAAGAGGCAGGATATGAACGTCGACACGAAAATCCGCCACGTCACCAAAGCAGACGCGAACCTGTTCCTGGAACTGGGGTTTCCGGCCGAGGAAGCCGCGCGCCTGCAGGCCGCGGCGAAACAGCAGATCAATGACACGCAGCTGCTCAAGGAACAACTGATGTCGGCCTTGGCCGACTGGATCGAGCAGCACCATCTGAAGCAGGCCGAGGCCGCGCGGATACTGATGGTGTCGCGCCCGCGCGTATCGGACGTGGTGAACAAGAAGACGGCGAAGTTCACCATCGACACGCTGGTCGAGATGCTGAGCCGCGTCGGCAAGCCCGTCCGGCTGGCGATAGGCTGAGGCGGGCTTGACAGGTAAAGGCGACTAAACCCCAAAAAACGCCACATACACCAGCCGCTCTTCCACGATCCGCCGCTGGTGCTGCGCATTGCCGCGCCGCTGCGTGATGCTTGCGTCCGTGTAATACCGCTCATACTCCCGCACGGCGATACGCGTCGGCTTGCCGCCGGCGTCCGGGACCGCGACGCTGGTGGACCAGATGACGGGATCGAGCAGGTCGCCCAGCAGCGGGCCTTCCAGCACCGGCGGAAAGCGCAGGGCGCCGCCGCCGGATCGCAAGACTTCGCTGAAGGCGGCCGGCGTCGCGACTTCCCGCAGCGGCAGGTCGCGCCAGCGGTCGGGGATGACGGGCCTGTCCGGCGTACGCGCGGGACCGGACGGATCGAGCAGGCCGGAGGCCAGCACCTTGGCGTCGGTCCAGGCCAGGTCGCTTTCCAGCGCCGGGTCGCGGGTCTGCAATACCAGTTCGATGCGGTTGCGGCCGCTTTCGGGCGTCTGGCCGATGCCGGGGATGTATGAAATGTCCAGGTATTCCGAGTCCACCGGGAATTTCATCGGTCCATGCGCCGGCACCACGCCGCGCAGTTCGAATTCGAGTTTGCCGCGCTTGTGCTCGAACACGGCGCGGCGGCGCGGCAGCAGCTGGGAGAATTCGGCCAGCACGACGCGCGAGAGCTTGGCGCTGGCGATGGCGTTGGGCTGGTAGCGCGCCAGCGCCAGGCGCACGAAGGGCATGTAGGTGCGCCCGGGGTCGAGTTCGATGTCGCAGTACCAGCGGGCCCGGGCCTCGTCCCAGTGCACGCGGTGGCCGACGACGTGGACGTTGGCGGGAAGTTCCTGGAGCCGGACGGCTTCGTCGGCCACGCGAGCGGGGAAGTCCGAGGCGCGCGCGCGGTGCTTGGGCTGGGCCGTGTCCCACAAGGGGTCCATGCCCCATTGCGTGACCAGCGGGACCAGGTTGTCGGGGATGTCGGTGAAGTTCCTGCCGTCTCCGCCGATCACGACGCCGAGCAGTTCGCCGTCGCCGGACGAGAACCAGGGGCGTTCGAGCCAGGCGCGCAGGCCGTTGCCCAGGCGGGTCACGTCCAGGGTGCCCGGGCCCCGGGTTTCTTCCCAACGGAAGGTAGGCAGCACGTACATGAGGCGCGGGACGTCGGGCGGCGCGCTGGCGGGCACGACGGTGTTCTGCGCCGTGCCGGCGCGCACCTGCTGCGGCGCGCCGGGATCGTCGTCGGCGCCGGTCTCGACCACGGGGCCGTCGGCCACGGGGCCCAGGCGCGTGACTTTGTCGGGCTGGGCGTACAGCGTCGGCGGCAGGTATTCGCGAAAGCGGGTGGCGGCGCGCAGACGGTAGCGGATCAGCCGGTAGCGGGTGTCGCCGAATTCGTGGCGGTTGCCGGCCGCGCGCTGCTTGCCGCCCTCGGCCTGTTGTTCCGCCACGGCGTTGCTGAGGCTGAAGAGGTTGGGATAGTTCTCGGACAGCGCGATCTCGGCCAGCACGCCATGGCCGGCCACGCGTTCGGGGCGCGGCTTGTCCAGGTCGTCGACCCATTCGTGCCAGTCGGCTTCGATTTCGATCTTGCCGGTGGTGGGACCATGCAGCCGGACGCGGGCCTGCAGGTCGACGTGGGAGGCGCCGGGATCGCGCGCCAGTTCTCCGGGCAGCAGCAGCACGGGATCGCAGACCGGCTGCTGGGTGGCGTGCACCAGCACCAGCGGGCGGTAGGGCGTGACCATCCAGCAGCTGCCCAGCATGGCGGCCAGGCGCAGTCCGGCGCTTTCGCCTTCGGCGCCGGCCCAGGCCGGGATGCCGAAGGCGTCGATCAGGCCGGGATTGACGAAGCTGGCGTAGCGCAGCCGGGCGATGCGGCCCTTGGGCAGGTACAGGGTGAGGACGCGCGCGGCCTCGTCCCAGGTGGGCGCGCCGTCGTCGGCGTAGCGTTCCGCGCAAGGCGGGTCGTCCAGCGTGGCCTTGCGTTCCTGCAGCACGATGCGGAAACCCTGGGTGTCGGGCCAGGCGCCGGCGTGGCGCACCAGCAGCACCAGTTCCTGGGACGGGGTCTGCGCGATGGCGGCGCTGGGGCCCAGCGCCTTGGGGCCGGTCACGCCGGGCAGGGTATGGCCGGGCTGCGCGCGCAGCGCGAAGCCGCCGGCCGCCGGGTCGGGCAGATAGGGGGTGTTGACCTGCGCCTCGCGGTGGATGACGTACTGGCCTGCGGCCAGGCGTTCGCCGGCGGGATGTTCGGGCGAGGGCAGCTGCGGCGGCACGGCGTCGGTGGTGGCGACGTCGGCCAGCGCCTGCGGCGTGACCAGTTCGATCTGCGTGCCGGGGCCGGCGTCGTACAGCGTGGCCGCGTCGCGCGCGGCGATGGCATAGGCCTGCTTGATGCCGGCGGGGCTGTCCATCATGGCGTCGAACAGACCGTGCGTTTCGCATTGCAGCTGCGAGGCCTTGGGCGGCACGACGTGGCGTTCGTTGGCGGGCGTGTCGTCGAAATCGGTGGGGCCGGACTGCTGGCGCGCGGCCTTGAAGTCGGGGCTGGCGAGCCAGGCTTCGGGGTCCATGCCGGCGTTGCTGCGGATCACCATGCGCTCCAGCGATTCGCCTTCGCTGACGCGGGCGCGGTGCAGCAGCGCCGGCGGGTCCACCGGTTCGAAACGCCAGTAGCCGACCGGCCGGGTGGCGTTGTCGTCGCGCTCCAGCGTGGGGTCGTCGTGCGCCAGGCTGTTGCCGGCCAGGTCGACCAGCCGCGCGCGCAGGCGGTAAGACATGCCGAAGCGCAGGCGCGGCAGGCTGCCCTTGCGCGCGGCGAAGCTGACCGCCAGGCCGTTGCCCGCGCCGGCGGGCGCGGCGTCCTGCACGTCTTCGGGCGTCTCGCCCTGCACGCCGCTGGCGGCATCTTCGCGCGCGCGCAGCGTGCGCCCGGGGCGCGGCGCGACCAGGCTCCAGCCGGTCCAGCGGAACAGCGATTCGTGCAGGTAGTGGTCGTCGGGCTGCGCGCCGCCGCTGGTGGTGGACGCGCCCTTCACATAGCCTTCGTCGTCGGGCAGCTCCAGCGGCGGGCCGCCGTCGGCGCAGCGGTAGACCCCGGTGCGCAGGCACAGCGAGCGCCACGGTTCGGGATCGCCCGGCCCCTGCGCCTGCACGTCGACGCGGTAGCCGCGCAGCAGGTCTTCGGCGTAGAGCACGATGCTGCCCGACGCGCCGCCGAGCGCGGCGTTCTTCAGGGCCGCGGCCGCGGCGTTCTGCGCCACCTCCCAGGCGCGCCCGCGCCGCGCCACGCCCAGGCCGCCGGAGCGCAGCGCGGCCAGCCCCTGCTTGTCGCCGGTGGTGTAGGTCACGGCGCCGTCGGCGCCCAGCGCCAGGCTGCGGGCGATCAGGTTCTGCGCGGTCAGGACGAAGTCCACGGTTTTCAGGGCGGCGCCGTCGGGGTCGACCTGGTAGACGTCGAACGGGCTGCGCGGCTCGTACAGGTCCCAGCTGTCGTCGGCGCGGCGCAGCTTGAGCATGCCGCGTTCGTGGTCGGGATTGCGCGGCCGCGTGACGAAGCGCTCGGGGTCCGCGGCCCAGGCGGTGGCGGGACAGGCGTCGTCGGCGGGATCGTGCGCGTCCTGCCAGCGCAGGACCAGGAAGAAGCGGCCCTGCGCCGCGCCGGCCGCGGCCAGTTGCCGCTCCAGCGGCGAGTCCGCCGGCAGCAGGCAGTCGATGACCAGGCCCAGTCGGCGCAGCAGCGCCGGATAGTCGGCGTAGGAGGCCACGATGGCGTGGAAATCCATGTCCGGCGCCGCGGGGGCGGGAGGCGTGGGGGAACCGTCGGGCCTGAGTATTTTCTGCTGTTCGATGCTGGGCGGTTCGCGGCGGTAAAAGCGGTTTGCCTGATACAGGGAGTACTCGGCCTGCGAATTCCATTGCTTCATCAGGTGCTGGTCGGTGTTGTTGAGCGCCGCGTCGTTCCAGCGGGTCGGCAGCGCACGCAGCGCGAAGCCGGAGGCGGGCAGCGGGTTGCCGTCGTGGTCCGCGCCGGGGGCGGCGGCGCGGCCATGGTAGATGCTGCCGGGGCCGTAGACCTGGGCGCGCAGCGCGCGTTCCGTGCCTTCGGCGCCATCGTCGAAGAAGCGGCCGAAGCCGGGCAGCGCCACTTCGATGCGGCGGTCGCCGATGGGCAGGATGGCGGTGCGCGTGCCGCAGTCGCTCAGCATGTCCTTCAGCACGGGATGCGCCTCGCGCCAGGGCAGCAAAGTGGGGTGGGTGCCGGTGGCCAGCACCGCCATCCGGCCGTAGTGCTTGCGCGCCAGCCCCAGCAGCGCGGCCACCGAATAAGAAAACAGATTCACCGTGCTCATGTCGCGGAACACGAAGCCGGCGACCGGCGTGGCTGCGGGCAGCAGCCGGTCCCACAGCGCCGGGTCGGCCTGCAGCTGCGGCTCCAGCTCGATTTCCTCGGCGCCGGTATTGAGCCCGAAGCGCAGGCGCTCGAGCGTGCGCGGCCAGTTGCGCCAGTCGGCGTAGGCGCCCAGCCGCTGTTCGTCCTCGGATTCCGGCGTCAGCCGGGGCGAGGCCACGATGGAGACGCGCAGCCGGCCGGCGTCGGCGCCGTCAGGCACGCGGCCGTGGGGGATCACGGTCCAGACGATGGTTTGCTTGGCCATGGAACGCTCCTCAGGCAAAGGCTTCGGCGTACTCGCGCCAGGCGTATTGCGTGTCGTCGTCGATCTGCGCCAGCTCCTGCGCCAGCGGCAGGTCGGGCCTGGGACCCATCAGGTCGCGCAGGCCGGGGTCGCCGTTGGAGCCGGCGAACTTGCGCTCGCACGACAGCGACACGCTGGTCGAAAACATGAAGACTTCGATCTCGACGGTGATGGTCGCGCGCCCGGCGCATTTGCCGCTCTCGAATTCGTAGCGCAGTTCCAGGTAGATCTCGATCGAGATGCTGACGATGCCCAGCACGCTGACGCAGCCGCCCATTCGGAAATAGCCGGCCAGCGAGCAGGCGTCTTTTTCCATGCGGAAGTAAATGCCCGCCATCACGTGCACGCCGCCGGAAGCCACGCCCAGGTTGACCGAGACGCTGGCGCCGAATTCGAACGCGGCCTCCAGCAGCTGGATGCCGGACGGGTCCAGCGTGACGCCGAAAAAGCCGCCGCCGCCGAACATGCAGACCGACAGGTTGAAAGGCTGCTCGCGCGTGCAGAAATTGAAGCGCACGGCCAGCGGCTGGCCGATGAAGGGCACGGTGAAGCCGGCGCCCAGGCTGAGGTTGGACAGGTTGAACACGCCGATGGCGATGGCCGGCAGCGCCACGTCGAAGCCCGCGTCCACGCCCTTGGCCGAGATGTCCAGATAGGGCGGATCGGAGAAACCGTCAAGCGGGATCAGGTCGCGCAGCGTTTCCACGAACGACAGGGGGCCGACGAACTTGATGTCGGAAAGCAGCACGTCCACGTCCATCTTGGCGGCCGTGTCGATGCGGAACTCGATCTTCTCGAAGTTCAGTTCGAGGAAGCTGGCCGGCGCGATCAGCACCAGGTCGAAGTGCTTGAGCGAGCAGGCGACCGAGAGCTTGGGCGCGCTCTGTCCGTTCTTGCGCACGCTCGCCTCGACCGCGATGCGCAGCCCTTGCGGGTCGTTGGCGACGAATATCGATTTGCCGGCTTCGGCCGGCCAGTTGCGGATCACCGGGTTCCAGTCGAAGCGCAGGGTCAGCTCGTCGCCGCACAGCAGGTCCAGCAGCTGGGCGCTGGCCAGCACGGCGTCGACCGCCAGCTGCACCGCGCGCAGCGCGCCCTGCGCGACCTGACGGGGCGCGCCTTCGAGCAGGCGCGCGGTGCCGATGGTCTGCGACAGGGGCTGGGCGGCATCGCCGATGGCCTGCAGGCGCAGCTTGAGCGTCGCAGCGTCCGAAAAAAGTTGATCCAGCTGGCCCGGCTGGCCGACGACGGCGTCGAGCGCGTCGTACAACGCCTTGCCCTGGACCAGCAGCGCGGGAATCGCGCCCAGGCTGTCCAGCAGTTCCTGCGCGGCGCCGGCGGCCTGCCGCAGCGACTGGCGATAGCCGTCCGGCAGGCCCACGCCGCCGACCTGGGCGTCGGCCGCGGTGCGCACGGCCGTGGCGGCGGCGCGCGCGGCGTCCAGCGCGGCGGGCAGCCCCGGCAGGGCGGGCGCGGCGTCGAAGGACTGTCCGGCAAGCAGTTCGATCTGCGCCACCACGTCCTGCATCGCCGCGCTCAGCGCGTCGACGCGGGTCCGGGCGCCGGCCACCAGGGCCGGCGCGTAGGCCAGGGCCTGGGCCTGCAGGTCCTGGAACCTGGCCTGCAGCACTTTCAGGGCGCCCTGGGCGATGCGGCGGGGCTGCTGCGCCAGGTCCGCCACCAGGGCGTAGAGCCGTCCCATGTCGTTGGTCAGGCTTTCCAGCTGGCTGCAGCCTTCGGCCACGAAGCGCGGCACCCGCTCGGGCGTGTTGGCCGCGTTGGCCACGGCCTCGATCACCTCGCCCAGCGGGATACAGCCGAACAACAGCGGCAGGGGCAGGTCCGACAGCGTCTTGGGAAAGACGTCGTCGCCTTTCATGCGGCCGGCGACGAACTCCTGCACCGAGCCGCTGACCGGTCCGGCCAGCCGCGACAGCGCCGTGGGGCGCAGGTTGGGCTGCACGAAACCGCCCGCGCGGTCGCCCTGCCGGGAAAAGTCCAGCGCCGCGTTGCCGCGGTGCAAGGGGTCGGCGTCGATGTCGCCGAAGACCTGGCCGACGTTGGCGGCGTCGAAGCCGAAGCGGAGATAGTGCGCATTCCAGCTGAGGACGCTGTGGCCGTCGCCGCCGGCCAGCCCGGACAGGGCCGCGATGCGGATGGAGGCGCGCTTGACGCCCGGATAGAACAGCGCGTCGTTGAGCCCGTCGCTGTAGGCGCGCAGCCCGGCGTTGCCGGGATCGACCACGGCGTCGAACTCGATGGATTCCACCTCGGCCGCTGTGTCGCCGGCCTTCTGGCTGGGCGCCAGCGTGACGCGCTGGCGGTTGAGCTGCGCGACCCGCCGGCCGCTGCGGTCGGGCCGCCGCCAGGCCGTCTGCGCCTGCTGGGCGAAGGCCTCGGCCTGCGGCCACAGCGGCACCAGCGACTGCCCGCTCTGGCCGCGCGGACTGGCCTTGTCGCCAATCATGAAAATCATGGGCAGGCCGAACTGCACGCTGCGCCCATCGGTGTCGGTGGCCGAACAGGCGAAGCTGAAAGGCGCGCCCGCCACGCAGGGCCAGAACAGCTTGATGTCCTGGTTGTCGATATTGCTGGCGGGGCTGCCGGCCGGGTCCAGGTTGGGCGTGACCGTGGTGAGGATGCGCACGCTGGAGAACGGCATCTGCAGGTTCAGCAGCATCGGGTCGCCGACGCCGCCGTCGCGCGCCGGCAGTTCGAGGTCGTACACGCGCTCGCGCTGGCGCACGATGATGAACTGGCGCTGGCGCAGATAGGCGACATTGCCGGGCCGGCCCGGGTGGAACTTGCGTTCGCTGACCTTGATCAGCGCCGCGCGGTGGCCGAACGGAAACAGGAAGCCCTTGTAGACGATGCGCACGTAGTGGTCGCGGCCCATCGCGCCGCGGTGCGTCCATTCCTCCAGCGACAGCCCGGGGCCGTCCCAGTTGCCGCGCGAATCCAGCCAGGCGCCCAGCGAGGACAGCATCAGCAGGCGGGTGGCGATAGGCTGCGGCGTGTAGCTGGCGGCCGAGAAGTTCGACGACAGGTGCGCGATCTGGTAGCGATCGTAATCGTTCATCGGCATGAGGAACGGCGAGGCGTCGGGCGCGGGCAGGCGCTGGTCGGCCGGCACCGGATAGGCCGACTGCATGGGCATGGACGAGCCCTCGCCGCTCAGCGCCCAGATCGCGCGCAGCGTGCGCCGCGCATCCGGCGCGGGCGGTTCGACCGCGTCGCCGTCCTGCGTCGCCAGTAGCCGCGTGTGCCACAGCTCGGTGTGCAGGGTGGCGGCCGAGGTGGCGGGAGACTTGGCGTGCCGCCAACTCGTCTGCGCGTGCGGGCTGAGGATCAGGCGCCACGGTAGTTCGATGGCGGTCTGCTGCGCGCCTGGGGCCGCGGGCCGGGGGCCGCGCTTGAGGATGTCGATGATGGCGCCGGCGCGCTGCGGCGTGCGGATCGCGGCGACCGGGCCGGGCCGCGGCGGGCGCAGGCCGACGCCGCCGCCGGCCTGGCGCCGCTGCAGCGCGCCGGGCGCGTCCTGGCGCATGGCCAGGCGCGCATTGCGCAAGGCGAAGCTCGACAGCGCCGCGCGTTGCGCCGGGCTGAGCTTGTCCAGGCGCTTGTCGAACAGATCGCGCAGGACCAGGCGCGGGGCGGGCGCGGCCGGGGGCCGGGCGTTGGCGGCCACGGCCGGCGGCAGCGATTCGATGGCGGCCAGCACGCCTTCCAGCGTGTAGGGCGCGTCGAAATCATCCGGGACCGCAAAGGCCAGCCGGGATTCGCCCGCGATGCGCGCCCGCACGGGCGGAGGAGCAAGCGAGTCCTCGTCCTGGCTGGCCGCGTTTTCCAGGAAGGTCTGTTCCGCGATCGACTGCGGCGGAAAGTGCACGATCAGCGTGGCCGCGCCGCTGCCGGTCTTGCGCAGCCGCGGCGGCTGGCCGGGCGAGATCGTCAGGTTGTGCAGCTCGATGCGCAGGGCCAGCAGGTCGGCCGGACGCAGCACGGGCTGGCCCGGACGGGTGCCGTCGAAGAAGTTGCGGTTGGGATTGGGGGCGAGGACGGGAATGTGCAGCCTTCTGGTGACCATGCCAGCTCTCCTGCAAAGAAGAAAACCTGGGAACACGACCAACTGCCAGCGTATAGAACTGCAATTCGCCGAAATCTATCGTTGTGTTGCGTTAGCGGTCAACAACGGCGCGTCCGTGCGCGAGAACGCCGCCGCGCAAGGCGGGATGTGGCTTTTGGATGTAGAAAGCGGGGGCGCGCAAGCCGGAATCCATATCGAAACCCAGCCGGCGGCAGCCATCCGGCACGGAGAACGCAGGATGGCGCGCACGGGCGCGGCGCGCGGATCGCGGCCGCGCGCGCGGGATTTATTTTGTACGCATTCGTAACGGCGGCTAGCCCGCCACGGCCGGCGCGCCGCCCAGTTCGGTCAGGCAGTCTTCCAGCGACGGGATGCCGCAAGCCAGGGCCTCGACGGTGGCGGCGTCGACCTTGGACAGCGGCGGGATCTCGGCCAGCACGCGCACGTTGCCGAAGCGCTCGATGGCTTCCTTGTTGCCGGCCGACAGCGGCCCGCTCATGATCACGCCGAGCACGGCGATGCCGCGCCGCCTGAGCGCCTCCAGGCTGAGCAGGGTGTGGTTGATGGTGCCCAGCCCCCTGCGCGCGGCCAGCACCACGGGCAGGTCCAGACGCGCGATCAGGTCGATCATCATGTGGGTGTCGTCGATCGGCACGTAAAGCCCGCCCGCGCCTTCCACGATGAGCGGGGCCTGGGTGGCGGGCGGGACGATGCTGGTGGCGTCGACCACGGCGTCTTCCAGCGTGGCCGCCGCCCACGGCGACAGGGGCGCCTGCAGCACGTAGGCGGGCAGGTGCAGCCGCTCGGGCGGCAGCCCGGCCAGCTGGGCCACGGTGTCGGTATCGCCGGGTTCCTCGGAGACGCCGGTCTGCACCGGCTTCCAGTAGTCGGCGTTCCAGGCGCGCGCCAGGATGGCCGACACCAGGGTCTTGCCGATACCGGTGTCGGTGCCGGTCACGAATACCCCGGCGGGGCGTTGATCAGTTTTTTTCCACATGCCATAGGCCAGGTGATAGGTCACCGTGGCTCCTCTTCGATCGAATGCCGCCAGCACCCGCCGCAATCCGGCGGGGCTGAGCGGCTTGCTGCCGGGCGCCGGGCTGGTGGCGCCGATGCCCTTCAGGCCCTTCAGGAAATGCAGGCCGTCAGGATGATTATGTAGCAGCCGTTCGCCGCGCACGCCACCCGTCAGATTGCCCATGCCCGGACGGATGGCGTCCAGCGGCGGATAGGCCGGCGTGGCCGCGCTGAGCCCGGCCTCGCGATGGGCCGCGCGCCATTCCTGGAACGTGCCCGCAGCCAGGGTCGCCACCGCCAGGCGGCCGCCCGGAGCCAGCAGCGCGGCCAGCCGGCCCAGGCCGGCGTTCAGGTCGGAGAACCATTGCACCGCCAGGCTGGAGCAGATCAGGTCGTAGCCCCCGGGCAGCCCTTCGGGGCGCTCGCCGTCGAGCAACCGGTAGCGGACCGTGCCGGGCGGGGGCGGACGGCTTTGCGCGGCCGCCAGCATGCCGGGCGAGATGTCCGTCACGGTCCAGTCGGCCGGCCCGATGCGGCGCGCCAGCGCCCGGGTCAGCAGGCCGGTGCCGCAGCCGATCTCCAGGATGCGCGGATGGCGCGGCAGCGGCAGCAGCGCGATGTCGTCGGCCAGGCGTTCGGCCGTGATGCGCTGCACTGGCGCATGGTCTTCGTAACGGCGGGCGGCCGCGCCGAAGCGCGCCGCGACGGGGACGGCCGTCATGGCGCGCCCGCCGCGCGGGCGATGAAGGCGCGCAGCGCGTCGGCGCACCAGCGCGCGTCCGAGACCGGCAGCAGATGCCCGCCGCCTTCGCGCCAGCGCAGCTCGCAGCCGGGCGCGCCGGCGAAGGCCGCCTGCGTCATGGCGGCCGGCACGATGGGGTCCTGCGCGCCGGCCAGGACCAGCAGCGGCGCCGGCAGCGCGGCCAGGGCGGCGCGCCGGTCCTCGTGGCGCAGGGCCCGCAGATCGCGTTCGAGCGGCTCCAGCCGGGGCGGACCGAACGGCGCGTCCGCGCCGCAGCGCTGGCGGAAGTCGCGCAGCACGGCCTCGGGGGCCGCGGCCAGGCGCTTCTGCATGCGGTCCAGCATGCGGGGCGGCACGCCGGCCTCGAAGCCGGGTCCGGCGGCGAAGCGCGCAAAGCCGTTGATGGCCGCCAGCCCCAGGCAGCCGGGCGGCAGGCGGCGCAGCAGGCGCAGCGCGCCCAGCGAGTGGCCGATGGCGATGACCGGGCCGTCGACGGCGGGGTCTTCGGGCGCGCCGAAATAGCCGGCGTCGAAGGCCGCCTGCGGCCAGTCGCCAAGCTCGGCGCGCAGCGGCGTCCAGACCGAGGCGTCGAAGGCCCAGCCGTGGACGAACAGCAGGGTGGGGCGGCGCGTCACGCCAGCACCGCGGCGAAGCCGTCGATCAGGCGCGCCACGTCGGCGTCGCGGTGCGCGGCGCTCAGGGTCACGCGCAGCCGGCTGGTGCCGGCCGGCACGGTGGGCGGGCGGATCGCCACCGCCAGCAGGCCGCGCTGTTCCAGGGCCGACGCCATCCGCAGCGCGCGGGCCGCGTCGCCGACGATGGCCGGCACGATCTGGGTGGACGAGTCGCCGGTGTCCAGCCCCAGCGCCTGCAAAGACGCGCGCAGATGGTCGCCGGCGGCCGCCAGCCGGGCGCGTTCGGCGTCCAGCGTGGGCACCAGGTCCAGCGCCGCGTCCATGGCGCCCAGCACCGCGGGCGGCAGCGCCGTCGTGTAGATGAAGCCGGAGCAGGCGTTGACGAGGTAGTCGCACAGCGCGCGCGAACCGGCCACATAGGCGCCGAATCCGCCCAGCGCCTTGCTGAAGGTGCCCATGGCCAGATCGATCCGGCCCGGCGCCAGCCCGGCCAGCCCCATGCCGTTGGGGCCCAGCACGCCGGTGGCGTGGGCTTCGTCCAGGTAGACGAAGGCGTCGTAGCGGTCGGCCAGGTCGGCCAGGCGCGCCACGTCGGTCCGGTCGCCGTCCATGCTGAATACGCTTTCGGTAACGATGAAGCGGGTCACGGGCTTGTCCGCCGGGTTTGCGGCGCGCGCGGCCAGCAGGCTTTCCAGGTGCGCCAGGTCGTTGTGGCGGAAGCGGATCTGGCGCACGCCGGCGGCCAGGCAGCCGTGGTGCAGGCTGGCGTGGTTGAGCTTGTCGGCGTAGAGCTCGACCTCGCCCCGGCCGGCGGCCGCGCGCAGCAGGGCGGGCAGCACGGCGGCGTTGGCCTGCCAGCCCGAAGCCAGCAGCAGCGCGGCCTCGGTGCCTTTGAGGCGGGCGAGCTTGGCTTCGACTTGTTCGTGCAGGTCCAGATTGCCGCAGACCAGGCGCGAGGCCTGGGCGCCGGCGCCGTGGCGGGCCGCCCATTCGCGGGCGCGCTCGACCAGCAGCGGGTGGCGCGCCAGCCCCAGGTAGTCATTGCTGGAGAAGTTAAGCATGGGCGCGCCGCCCAGCAGCAGATGCCCGGGGGCGGCGGCGCCGGCCGTGCGCAGGCGGCGCCTGACCTGGCGCGTTTCGGCGCGCGCCAGCTCGGAGAAAAACAGCGTATCCAGTTTCGACATCGACCCGTCCTGCGGCGGCCGGGCGGACCGTGAGGTCGGCGCCAGGCCGTAGAATGCGGGCCATTGTAGTGGAGGTGATTCATGCACACGCCCGACTGGATGGCCCGGGGCCATCCCCACATCTGGCTGCCCTATGCCCAGATGAAGACGGCCACGCCGCCGCTGCCGGTGGTGCGCAGCCACGGCAGCCGGCTCGAACTGGCCGACGGCCGCAGCCTGATCGACGGCGTGGCGTCCTGGTGGACCGCCTGCCATGGCTATAACCATCCGCACATCGCCCAGGCGGTGCGGGCGCAGCTGGACGCGATGCCGCACGTGATGTTCGGCGGACTGACGCACGAACCGGCCCTGACGCTGGCGCGCCGCCTGGCCGCGCTGCTGGGGCCGGGCCTGGACCGCGTCTTCTATACGGACTCCGGCTCGGTGGCGGTGGAAGTGGCCATGAAGATGGCGCTGCAGTTCTGGCTCAACCAGGGCGAGCGCGGACGCACCCGCTTCCTGGCGTTTCGCGGCGGCTACCACGGCGACACCTTCGGCACCATGTCGGTGTGCGATCCGGAAGAGGGCATGCACAGCCTGTACCGCGGCATGCTGGCCGAGCACGACATCGTCGATCTGCCGCAAGGCGAGGCCGAGCTGGCCGCGCTCGAGGACCACCTGGAGCGCCACGCGCCGCGGCTGGCCGGCATCCTGGTCGAGCCGCTGGTGCAGGGCGCCGGCGGCATGCTGCTGCACGACCCGGAAGTCCTGCGGCGGCTGCGCCGCCTGGCCGACCGCCACGGCCTGCTGCTGATCTTCGACGAGATCTTCACCGGCTTCGGGCGCACCGGCAGCATGTTCGCGTTCGAGCAGGCCGGCATCCGGCCGGACATCCTGACCTTGTCCAAGGCCCTGACCGGCGGCACCCTGCCGCTGGCGGCCACCGTCGCCAGCAGCCGGGTGTTCGACGCCTTCTGGTCCGACGATCCTTCGCACGCGCTGATGCACGGCCCCACTTTCATGGGCAATGCGCTGGCCTGCGCGGCGGCCAACGCCTCGCTGGACCTGTTCGAGCGCGAGCCGCGCCTGGAACAGGCCCGCGCCATCTCCGAGGCCCTGGCGGCGGGACTGGCGCCGTGCCGCGACCTGCCCTGGGTGCGCGACGTGCGGGTGCTGGGCGCCATCGGGGTGGTGGAGCTGGACGGCATCGGCGACCGCGAGGCGCTCAAGCGGCGGCTGGTCGAGGCCGGCGTCTGGGTGCGGCCTTTCGGCAACGTGGTCTACCTGACTCCGGCGCTGACCATAGAAGAGGACGACCTTGCCGGCCTGATGCGGGCCGTGAACGAAGTGCTGGGGCGCCAGCGCCCCTAAACCGGGCGCAACAAACCGCCAGGGGCGCCTTGATTCAGATCAAGGCAGGGCCGGCCGGCGCTGGGTACGATCGGCGCATGCGAGCCAAATCGATCTTTGCCGTCCCGGCGGGCCTGCCCCAGGCCGACCGCCAGTTGCGCCGCCATGCGCTGGTGCGCCTGTCGCTGGCGTGGCTGGCGATGATGCAGGTCATGATGTTCGCCTGGCCCGGCTACCTGCGCCACGACGGCATCCCGGCCGACGCGCTCGAGACGCTGGACTGGGCCATCGTGCTGATGAACTGGGCCAGCCTGGCGCTGACCGTGCCGGTGGTGCTGTATTCGGCCTGGCCCATCTGGCGCCTGGCCGGCGAGAACCTGCGGCGCGGCCGCGCCGGCATGGACGTGCCGGTGGCGCTGGGCATCGTCGCCGCCTTCATTCCCAGCGTCCACGCCACCTACACCGGGCGCGGCGAGGTGTATTTCGATTCGGTCACGATGTTCGTGGCCTTCCTGCTGACCGCGCGCTATCTCGAACTGTGCGCCCGCCAGTCCTTCGGCGGCGCCGCAGGCGGGGCGCGCCACGAGCGCATCGAGGCCGAGCGGCTGGCGCTGGGCGCGCGCGCCGACCGGCTGGCCTCGCGCTTCGTCATGGTCCAGGTGGCGCTGGCGCTGGCCGCGGCCGCCGTCTGGGCCTATATCGACGCCGCCCACAGCATCCCCGTGATGGTGGCGCTGCTGGTGATGAGCTGCCCCTGCGCCATGTCGATGGCGGTGCCCACCGCCATGGCCTCGGCCCATTCGGCGCTGGCCGCCGACCCCGCCATGCCCGACGCCGCGCTGGACGCGCTGCTGGCCGAGGCGCGCAAGAAGGCCCGCCAGAACCTGCACGGCTCGGTGGTCTGGCACCTGCTCATGACGCCGCTGGCCGTGGTCGGCTGGGTCACGCCCTGGCTGGCCGCCATCACCATGCTGGTGTCGTCGCTGGCGGTGGCCTACAACTCCTGGCGCCTGTGCCGCCGCGACTGGTCCGGCGCGCCGCCGTCGGCCGCGCTCGAGGCCGCGCCGTGACCATCCTCTATCTGCTGCTGCCCCTGTCGCTGCTGTTCGTGCTGGCCATCGGCGTGTCGCTCTGGTGGGCCGTGTTCAACGGCCAGTACGACGACACCGACGAAGCCGGCAGCGCCATTCTGCGCGACGACGACAGCGGGCCCGCCGGACGGGGCTGAAGCCCTCATGCCCGCCGCGCCAGCCATAGATCTGTTGCGCAACCTGCTTGTTCCCCCGTACTGCCGACAGGGTTTGATTCATATCAACGTCCGTTTGGCCGCCAACCGCCATCATGGCAACTTGGATCTAATTGTTTCTCTTTAGGGGAAGGTGATGAACGATTGCGCCGCAATCGCAAACAAGGCCGATACCTTCAACTACCGGATCGTGAGGCAGTTCGCGCTCATGACGGTGGTCTGGGGCATCGTCGGCATGGCCGTGGGCGTATTTATCGCCGCGCAGCTCATCTGGCCGCAGCTGAATTTCGACACGGCGTGGCTGTCCTACGGCCGCCTGCGCCCGCTGCACACCAACGCGGTCATCTTCGCATTCGGCGGTAGCGCGCTGTTCGCAACGTCGTATTACGTCGTGCAGCGCACCTGCCAGGCCCGCCTGTTCTGTGGCCCGCTGGCCGCGTTCACGTTCTGGGGCTGGCAGATCGTCATCGTCGCCGCCGCCATCACCTTGCCCATGGGCTTCACCAGCAGCAAGGAATACGCCGAACTGGAATGGCCGATCGACATCCTGATCACGCTGGTGTGGGTGGCCTACGCCATCGTGTTCTTCGGCACCATCGTCAAGCGCCGCTCCAAGCACATCTACGTGGCCAACTGGTTCTTCGGCTCGTACATCCTGACGATCGCCATCCTGCACATCTTCAATAACATCGAGATGCCGGTTTCGATGTGGAAGTCCTATTCGGCCTACGCCGGGGTGCAGGACGCGATGGTGCAGTGGTGGTACGGCCACAACGCGGTGGGCTTCTTCCTGACCACCAGCTTCCTGGGCATGATGTACTACTTCGTGCCCAAGCAGGCCGGGCGTCCCATCTATTCCTACCGCCTGTCCATCGTCCACTTCTGGGCGCTGGCCTTCACGTACATGTGGGCGGGCCCGCACCACCTGCTGTACACCTCGCTGCCCGACTGGACCCAGTCGCTGGGCATGACGTTCTCGCTGATCCTGCTGGCGCCGTCCTGGGGCGGCATGATCAACGGCATCATGACCCTGCAGGGCGCCTGGTACAAGCTGCGCACCGATCCGATCCTGAAGTTCATGGTCACGGCGCTGTCGTTCTACGGCATGTCGACCTTCGAAGGCTCGATGATGTCGATCCGCACCGTCAACGCGCTGTCGCACTACACGGACTGGAC
Source organism: Achromobacter sp. SX5 (assembly GCF_056711425.1). Taxonomy (NCBI): domain Bacteria; kingdom Pseudomonadati; phylum Pseudomonadota; class Betaproteobacteria; order Burkholderiales; family Alcaligenaceae; genus Achromobacter; species Achromobacter sp. SX5. The sequence continues at coordinate 1,962,225 of NZ_CM160041.1, forward strand.
CATCGGCCACGTGCACTCCGGCGCGCTGGGCTGGGTCGCCATGATCAGCTTCGGCTCGCTGTACTACCTGGTTCCGCGCCTGTACGGCCGCGAGAAGATGTACAGCGTCAAGGCCATCGAACTGCACTTCTGGATCGCGACCATCGGCGTGGTGCTGTACATCGCCTCCATGTGGATCGCCGGCGTGCAGCAGGGCCTGATGTGGCGCGACACCGCCGCCGACGGCACCCTGGTGTACAGCTTCGTCGAAGAGCTGAAGACGCGGGTTCCGTATTACCTGATCCGCCTGCTGGGTGGCACGCTGTTCCTGTCGGGTGTGTTCGTCATGGCCTGGAACGTGTGGATGACGGTGCGCGGCGCGCGCCCGGTCAACCCCGCCATTCCGCTGGACGATCCCCATGGCGCGCGTCCGTCGGTCGCACCGACCGCCGTGCCGGCCACCGTTTGACGAGGACATCATGGCCAACAAGCAACGCGGCTTCTTTTCCCACGAGACGCTCGAGAAGAACATCGGCTGGATGATCATCGCCAGCATCCTGGTGGTGTCCTTCGCGGGCCTCGTACAGATCATCCCGCTGTTCTTCCAGCACAGCACGACCCAGGCCGTCGCCGGCGTCGAGCCCTACAGCCCGCTGCGGCTGATGGGCCGCGACATCTACATCCGCGAAGGCTGCGTGGGCTGTCACTCGCAGCAGGTGCGGGTGCTGGCCGCCGAGGTGCAGCGCTACGGCTCGTACTCCATCGCGGCCGAATCGGTCTTCGACCGTCCGTTCCTGTGGGGCTCCAAGCGCACCGGTCCCGACCTGGCGCGCGTGGGCGAACGCTACTCGGACGACTGGCACCGCATCCACCTGCGCGATCCGCGCAAGGTGGTGCCGGAATCCAACATGCCGGCCTATCCGTGGCTGGAGAAAACCGTCATCACCGGCGCCGACGTGGACCAGCGCATGCGCGCCCTGCGCAAGCTGGGCGTGCCCTACACGGACGAGGAAATCGCCGCGGCGCCCAAGGCCATCGAAGGCAAGACCGAGGAAGACGCGCTGGTCGCCTACCTGCAGGGCCTGGGCGTCGGCGTGCGCAAGGCCAGGCAGGCCGAAGCCGCCGAGGCGGCCAAGCGGGCGGCCCAGCCGCCCCAGCCCGCCGCTCAGCCCGTCCAACCCGCCGCGCCGGCCGCAACGGGAGAATGACCATGCTGGGCTACCTGAGCGCAATCGTCACCGCCATCTCGATGGCAACCTTTTTTGGCATCGTCTGGTGGGCCTGCTCGCGCGGCCGCCAGGGCGCCAACCGCGAATCGGCCATGCTGCCGTTCGCACTGCCCGATGAATTCGGGTCGGGACAACATGATGGAGCGAATCGGTCATGAGCGATTTCGTTAATGGCTTTTGGGGGTATTTCATCTCGATCATCGCCCTGGGCGGCGTGATCTGGTGCATCTGGCTGCTGTACACCCAGCGCCGCTGGCTCGGCACCAAGCCGGTCGCCGGCCAGGTCGAAGACACGGGCCACGTCTGGGATGGCGACCTGACCGAACTGAACAATCCGGTGCCCCGCTGGTGGACCTGGATGTACCTGCTGATGTGCCTGTTCGCGCTGGGCTACCTGTTCTTCATGCCCGGCCTGGGCGAGTACAAGGGCCAGCTGGGCTACAGCAGCACCGGCGAGGTCGCGCAGCAGCAGGCCAGGATGGCCGAAGCCGTGCGCCCGATCTACGCGCGCTTCGAGACCATGGACATTCCGCAGATCTCGCAGGATGCGGGCGCGCGCGAAATCGGCCAGCGCCTGTTCCTGAACACCTGCGCGCAATGCCACGGCTCCGACGCCAAGGGCGGGCCCAGCTTCCCCAACCTGGCCGACGGCGACTGGCTGCACGGCGGCTCGCCGGAAGCCATCATGCAGACCATCACCAAGGGCCGCGTCGGCATCATGCCGCCCTGGAAGGGCACCATCGACCCCAAGACCGCCGGCGACATCGCCCAGTACGTGCGTTCGCTGTCGGGCCTGACCGCCGATCCGGTGCGGGTGTTCCGCGGCAAGCGCGAGTTCGCCAACTTCTGTGTCGCCTGCCACGGCGTGGACGGCAAGGGCAACCAGGCGCTGGGCGCGCCCAACCTGACGGACGACGTCTGGCTCTACGGCGGTTCCGAGGCCACCATCGTCAAGACCATCCTGGACGGCCGCGACAACCGCATGCCGGCCCACGAAGAGATCCTCTCGCCGGAGCAGATCAAGATCCTGACGGCATGGGTCTGGGGCTTGTCCAACAAGCCCGGCGCCGAGCCCGTGGCGTCCAACGAGGCGGCGAAATAAGGGCAGGGGGCGGGCGATCCCCGCCCCCCTATCACTGACTTAAAGCACGGAGCAGCATATGGAAGATGGGTCAACCGCAAGCGTCGGCGGCAATTCGCCTGGCGGTGACCCGCCACCCTGGCGGCCCCACACGAGGCCGCCGCGTCCCGGCCAGGAAACCCTGGAACAGACGCTGGCGGACGTGCGCAGCAAGATCTACCCGCGGTCGGTCAGCGGCATTTTCGCGCGCTGGCGGATCGCCTTCGTGTTTTTCACGCAGATCATTTTCTACGGCCTGCCCTGGCTGCAGTGGAACGGGCGCCAGGCGGTGCTGTTCGACCTGGGCGCGCGCAAGTTCTACCTGTTCGGCCTGGTGCTGTGGCCGCAGGACGTGGTCTACCTGGCGGTGCTGCTGGTCATTTCGGCGCTGGCGCTGTTCCTGTTCACGGCCGTGGCCGGGCGGCTCTTCTGCGGCTACGCCTGCCCGCAGACCGTCTATACCGAAATCTTCATGTGGATCGAACGCAAGGTCGAAGGCGACCGCGTCGCGCGCATCCGCCTGGACGAATCGCCCTGGAGCTGGCGCAAGGCCCGCCTGAAGCTGACCAAGCATTTCCTGTGGATCGCCGTGGCCTGGTGGACCGGCTCCACCTTCATCGGCTATTTCGCGCCCATCCGCGAACTGGGCCACGAGCTGTTCACGCTGCAGCTGGGGCCCTGGCAGTGGTTCTGGATGCTGTTCTACGGCTTCGCCACCTGGGGCAACGCCGGCTTCATGCGCGAATCGGTGTGCAAATACATGTGCCCGTACGCGCGCTTCCAGAGCGTGATGGTGGACCCCGACACCTTCGTGGTCACCTACGACAAGGTCCGTGGCGAGCCGCGCGGCGGACGCTCGCGCAAGATCGACCACAAGGCGGCCGGCATGGGCGATTGCGTCGATTGCAGCCTGTGCGTGCAGGTCTGCCCCACCGGCATCGACATCCGCGACGGCCTGCAATACATGTGCATCGGCTGTGGGGCCTGTATCGACGCCTGCGAACAGGTCATGGACAAGATGCAGTACCAGCCGGGCCTGATCCGCTACACCTCCGAGCGCGCCATGCTCGACGGCCTGTCCACCAAGAGCGCGCGTTCGCATCTGCTGCGCCCGCGCGTGCTGATCTACGGCACGCTGATCCTGGCGCTCGCCATCGCCTTCGTGGCCTCGCTGGCCATGCGCAATCCGCTGCGCGTCGACATCATCCGCGACCGCGGCGCGCTGGGGCGCGAAGTGGCCGGCGGCCAGATCGAGAACGTCTACCGCCTGCAGATCATCAACACCTCCGACCAGCCCATGCGCCTGCGCCTGAGCGCCGAGGGCATGCCCGGCCTGACCGTGATGGCCGGCCAGCAGGGCGCCGATACCGTCGACGTCGAAGCCGCGGCCAACAAGCTGGTGCCGATGGTGATCCGCGCGCCCGCCGGCGCCGAGCCCGGCGCCCACCCCATCACACTGCGCGCGCGCGGCCAGGACGGCGAGCAGCGCGCCATCGAAACCGACGAAGCCGCCAGCTTCTACGTTCCCGAGTAAGCACAGAACAGGATATGTCCATGAACGCAGCCCAGCCCGCGCAGCCCGCCAAACCCTGGTACCGTGAACCCTGGCCCTGGATACTGATGGCCGGGCCGTTCCTGGCCATGATCGGGTGTTTCATCACCATCTATCTGGCCTACACGAATTTCAGCAACCAGCCGATCCAGGAAGGCGTGGTCAAGCGCGGCCTGGTCGTCGAACAGACCGCGCCGAACGCCAATCCGTAGAACGGGAGTGCACTGATGGGCTTGAGATCGTTGATGTGGATACTGTGGCCGTCGTTCCTGGCCGCCGCCGCCTGTAGCGTGCTGGTCTTCGCGTTGATCGACCCGCTGGACGTGGCGATTTTCGGCCACGTCCCGACCGGGCGCGTGGGCTTCTACACCATCTCGTTCTTCGTATTGTGGGTGATGGCCGGGCTGTCCAGCACGCTGACGGCCTATCTCATGCCCAAGCCCGAGGAAGACGAGGACCTCTAGCGAGGGCCTAGGCCTTCCTGACGAATTCCGACTTCAGGCTCATGGGGCCGAAGCCGTCGATCTTGCAATCGATGTCGTGGTCGCCGTCGACCAGGCGGATGCCCTTGACCTTGGTGCCCATCTTGATCACGCCGCCCGAGCCTTTCAGCTTCAGGTCCTTGATGACCGTGACGGTGTCGCCGTCCTGCAGCACGTTGCCGGCCGAGTCGCGGTAGACGCGGGCCTGCTCGGCGGCGTCGCCCGCCTGCGCCGACCATTCGTGCGCGCATTCCGGGCAGATGTAAAGGCCGCCGTCTTCATAGGTGAATTCGGACCGGCATTGCGGACAGGCGGGCAGGGTGCTCACGGGCAAATCTCTCTGGTAAAAGGCGCTATCGCGCAACCCGCAAGTATACGGCGCGGCGGCCTCAAAGGTCCGGGTCGCCGTGCAGCAGGCCGACGAAATGCCGGGCCGCCGCGCTCAGCGGCCGGTCGCGCGGCACGATGCTGCCGAAGGCCGTCAGGCGGTGGCGGATGCGATAGGGCAGGATGGCGAGCAGCCCGTGCGCGGCATAGCGGCCGGCCACCGATTCCGGAATCACCCCCAGCATCGAAGACTTCATCGCCAGGTTGGTGGTGGTCAGGATCGACGCCGATTCGATCAGGCCCCGCGGCGGCGCGGCGTCGTGCGCGCGGAATTCCTGCTCCATCACGTCGCGCATCGGGCTGCCGTGCGGCTGCAGCACCCACGGATATTCCATCATGGCCGCGAAGTCCACGCGCTTGCGCGCGGCCAGCGGGTGGTCCACCGCGGCGATCACCGACAAGGCCTCGTCGCCGATCGGGCGGAAAACGTAATGGCGTTCCGGCAGCGTCAGCATGCGGCCGATCACCACGTCCAGCTTGCCCTCGGTCATGCGGCCGATCAGCAGGTCGCTGGTGCCGGTGGAGATCTCCACCGCCAGCAGCGGATAGGTCTGCTTCAGGCGCAGCAGCGCATCGGTCAGCGGCCCCGGCGAGGCCGCCATGATGCTGCCGATGAAGAGCTTGCCGGTGCTGCCCAGCCGTACCTCTTCCAGCTCGCGCGCCAGCGACGCCACCGTGCCGCGCATGCCGCGAAAGTACTCCATGACGCACTCGCCGGCGGCGGTCAGCGTCAGCCCGCGGCCGACCCGCCCGAACAGCGGCTGGCCGATGGCCAGCTCCAGTTCGTGCAGCATCTTGCTGGCCGCCGATTGCGTCATGTTGAGCTGGGCGGCGGCCGCGCGCAGCGTGCCGCGCTCCTCGATCGCCAGCAGCAGGACGATCTGGCGCATGCGCAGCCGCGACAGCAGCGCAGGGACGGAAATCGTACGTTCCATGATTGATCGCCTAAGGTGAACGGTTGGTGCAAAAGTTTCATTTTACGGAAACTAAGCTTGTTTCTAAGATGGAGCCACAAAAACAGTAATGACCGCCAGGCGGCAAACCAGCTACCCAAGGAGACAACCATGAAGACTCGGCTATACGCAGCCATGGCGGCAGGGGCCTTGTGCCTGTCGGCCCTGGCCCCCCTGCAGGCGCTTGCCGGCGACTGGCCCAGCAAGCCCCTGCGGCTGCTGGTGGGGTCGGCGCCGGGCGGCGGCACCGACGCGATGGCGCGGGCCGTGGGCGACGAGCTCGGCCCGCTGCTCAAGCAGACGGTGGTGGTTGAAAACAAGCCGGGCGCGTCCAACACGCTGGCGGCCGACCAGGTCGCCAAGTCCGGCGATCCGCACACCATGGTGATGGGCGTCTCCACCGCGCACGCCATCGCGCCGCACCTGCTCAAGCTCGGCTACGACAACGACCGCGACCTCGTGCCGGTGGTGTTCGTGGGCGCCGTGCCCAATATCCTGGTGGTCAACAACGACCTGCCGGCCAAGTCGGTGTCGGAGCTGATCGCGCTGCTCAAGGGCAAGCCGGGCGCCTACAACTTCGCCAGCAGCGGCGCGGGCAGCACCCAGCACATCGCGGCCGAACTGTTCCAGGACGCCGCCGGCGTGAAGATGGTGCACATCCCCTACCGCGGCAGCGGCCCCGCGCTGGTGGACCTGATCGGCGGGCAGGTGCAGGTGGCCTTCGAAACGGCGTCGTCCGTCATCCCGCACATCAAGACCGGCAAGGTGCGTCCGCTGGCCGTGCTCAGCAAGCAGCGCAACCCGCAGATTCCCGACGTGCCCACGATGGAGCAGGCCGGCCTGCCGGGCGTGGAAATGAGCGCGTGGTACGGCATCTACATGCCTAGCGTCACGCCCCTCGCCGTCCAGACGCAGGTGCACGACCTGGTCAACCAGGTCCTGGCGCTGCCGGCCACCCAGAAACGCCTGCAGGCCATCGGCGCCGACCTCAACCCGATGAGCCAGGAGCAGTTCGCGCAGTTCCACAAGGCCGAGAACCAGCGCTACGCCGCCATCATCAAGAAAAACAATATTTCCGTGGAATGAGTCCCGAACCATGACGACTACGCAGCACAAACCCGTCATCGCCCTGACCCTGGGCGACCCCGCCGGCATCGGCCCCGAACTGATCGCCCGCCTGCTGGCCAGGCCCGAAGCCTGCCAGCACGCCAACATCGTGCTGGCGGGCGACGCCTGGCTGTGGCGCGAAGGCCAGCGCGTGGCCGGGGTGCAGGTGCGCACCCAGCCGGTGCCGGGCTTCGAGGCGCTGCGCGACCGCCCCGACAGCACGGTCCCGGCCTGGCTGGAGATGGATACGGTGCGGCAGGACGAAGTGCGCGTCGGCCTGGCCCAGCCGGCCGGCGGCGCCTCCGTGCTGTGCGTGCTCGACGCCTGTATGGATGCCGCGCAGGACGGCCACATCGACGCCATCTGCTTCGCGCCGCTGAACAAGTACGCGATGAAGCTGGGCGGCATGGCTCACAACGACGAGCTGCACCATTTCGCGAAATACCTGGGCGTGACCGGCTACTTCTGCGAGTTCAACACCCTGGGCGATCTCTGGACCTCGCGCGTGTCCTCGCACATTCCGCTCAAGGACGCGGCCGCCGCGCTCAGCGTCGACGGCATCAAGGACGCGGCGCGGCTGATCCACCGCTCGCTGCAGGCCAACGGCGTGGCGCAGCCGCGGGTGGCGGTGGCGGCGTTCAACCCGCATGGCGGCGACGGCGGCACCTGCGGACGCGAGGAAATCGACATCATCGCGCCGGCCGTGCGCCAGCTGAACGACGAAGGCCTGCCGGTGCGCGGCCCGTTCCCGGCCGACACCATCTTCCTGAAAGCCCAGGCGGGCGAGTTCGACGCCATCGTCACCATGTACCACGACCAGGGCCAGATTGCGCTCAAGCTGCTGGGGTTCTCGCGCGGGGTGACGGTGCAGGGCGGCCTGCCCATTCCCATCACCACGCCCGCCCACGGCACCGCCTACGACATCGCGGGCCAGGGCCGCGCCGACCTGGACGCCACCTGGCAGGCCTTTCTGATCGCATGCCGCATGGGCGCGTCGCACCGCGCCTCGCGCCTGGCGGCGGCCTGAGGCCCGCTTCTTCCCATCTTCTGCACGCAGGTAAGCTCCCATGAAAATCAAATCCGTCCGCGCTCGCGTCTACGAATGGACCGGCAAGACCGTTCCGCCCCAGGGCAACTTCTGCTCCAACGCCATGGACCTGCTGTATTCGCCGCAGGAAACCATGAGCACCTTCCGTTTCCACGGCTGGACCGTGGTCGAAGTCGAGACCGACGACGGCATCGTCGGCCTGGGCAACGTGGCGCTGGCCCCGCGCGTGGCCAAGGCCATCATCGACCAGTACCTGGCGCCGCTGGTGATCGGCCAGGACCCCTGGGACTACGAATACCTGTGGCAGCGCATGTACCGCGCCACCCACGCCTGGGGCCGCAAGGGCGTGACCATGGCCGCCATCTCGGGCGTGGACCTGGCCATCTGGGACATCCTGGGCAAGTCGGTGGGCAAGCCGGTCTTCAAGCTGCTGGGCGGGCGCACCAAGGAAAAGATCCCGGTCTACTACTCCAAGCTCTACCGCACCGACCTGGACGCCATGCAGCAGGAGGCCCAGACCTACCTGGACCAGGGCTTCACCGCCTTCAAGATGCGCTTCGGCTACGGCCCGGCGCATCTGCAGAAGGGCGTGGTCGAGAACCTGAAATCGGTGGAGGCGGTGCGCGAAGTGATCGGCTACGACACCGACCTGATGCTGGAATGCTATATGGGCTGGAACCTGGAATACGCCAAGCGCATGCTTCCCAAGCTCGAACGCTTCGAGCCGCGCTGGCTGGAGGAGCCGGTCATCGCCGACGACATCGACGGCTATGCCGAGCTGAACCAGTTGAGCTCGATCCCGATCTCCGGCGGCGAGCACGAGTTTTCGCTGTACGGGTTCAAGCAGCTGCTGGACCGCAAGGCGGTGTCGGTGGTGCAGTACGACACCAACCGGGTGGGCGGCATCACGGCGGCGCACAAGATCAACGCGCTGTGCGAGGCCTACAGCGTGCCGGTCATTCCCCACGCCGGCCAGATGCACAACTATCATCTGACCATGAGCACGCTGGCCTCGCCCATGAGCGAGTACTTCCCCATGTTCGACGTGGAAGTCGGCAACGAACTGTTCTACTACATCTTCGACGGCGAGCCGGTGGCCGAACGGGGCTTCATCGACCTGGACGACGACCGGCCCGGCCTGGGCCTGTCCCTGAAGACCGAATACCTCGACAGTTTCAACATCATCGAATAAGGCGCCATGACCCTCTCCAAGACGCCGCGCTACCGCGGCATATTCCCCGTCGTCCCCACGCCTTTCACCGAGTCCGGCGAGCTCGACCTGCCCAGCCAGAAGCGGGCGGTGGACTTCATCATCGATTCGGGCGTGGACGGTCTTTGCATCCTGGCCAACTTCTCCGAACAGTTCGTGCTGTCCGACGAGGAGCGCGAGATCCTGACCCGCACGATCCTGGAGCACGTCGCCGGCCGCGTCCCGGTCATCGTGACCACGACCCACTTCAGCACCCAGGTCTGCGCCGCGCGCAGCCGGCGCGCGCAGGAGCAGGGCGCGGCGATGCTGATGATCATGCCGCCGTACCACGGCGCCACGATCCGGGTGTCCGAAGAGCAGGTGCACGGCTTCTTCCAGCGCGTGTCCGACGCGGTGGACATTCCCATCATGATCCAGGACGCGCCGGTCGCGGGCACGCCGCTTCCGGCCGCGACGCTGGCGCGCATGGCGCGCGAGATCGAGCAGGTGTCGTACTTCAAGATCGAGACGGCGGGCGCCGCCACCAAGCTGCGCGACCTGATCGAACTGGGCGGCGCGGCGATCGAAGGCCCCTGGGACGGCGAGGAAGCCATCACCCTGCTGCCCGACCTGGACGCCGGCGCCACCGGCTCCATGACCGGCGGCGCCTTCGCCGACGGCCTGCGGCCCATCATCGAGGCGCACCGGGCCGGACGCCGCGACGAGGCCTACCGCCTGTACGAGCGCTGGCTGCCGCTGATCAACTACGAAAACCGCCAGGGCGGCATCCTGACCGCCAAGGCGCTGATGAAGGCCGGCGGCGTGATCGATTGCGACGCGCCACGCCATCCGTTCCCCGCGATGCGGCCGGAAGTCAGGCAGGGGCTGCTGGAGACCGCCCGGCGTCTGGATCCACTGGTGTTGCGCTGGGGGAGGTAAGAGGAAGGGCGGCTGGGGCCGCCTGATGGGTTTCGCGCGTTCGATATTTGATTTTTTATCCCGGATGTCTCGCGCTGCACCCATCCTACGATGGCGAGACCGTAGGATGGGTGCAGCGCGAGAATCCTTGCGCAAGAACTCAGCCATGCAGCGCGCGAAACCCATCAGGCAGCCCCAGCCGCCCCCCCCCCCCATTTTCAAAACAGACTGTTCCGCCACCTCGAACAAGCCGCGCCGGCGTGGCGAGTAAAATCCCTGGCTGTCTATCAAGTCGGGGGCGCGTGTGCAGCCGGTCATTTCAGTCCAGGACCTAACCAAGCGGTACGCATCGGGATTCCAGGCGCTCAAGAACGTGAACCTGGATATCCAGCGCGGCGAAATCTTCGCCTTGCTGGGGCCGAACGGTGCGGGCAAGACGACGCTGATCAGCATCATCTGCGGCATCATCAATCCCACTTCCGGCACCGTGCTGGCCGATGGCCACGACATCGTGCGCGATTTCCGCGCGGCGCGCGCCAAGATCGGGCTGGTGCCGCAGGAAATCTCCACCGACGCGTTCGAGAGCGTCTGGAACACCGTCAACTTCAGCCGGGGCCTGTTCGGCAAGCCGACCGACCACGCCTACGTCGAGAAAGTGCTGCGCGACCTGTCGCTGTGGGATAAGAAGGACAGCCGCATCATGGCGCTGTCGGGCGGGATGAAGCGCCGCGTCATGATCGCCAAGGCGCTGTCGCACGAGCCCGCCATCCTGTTCCTGGACGAACCCACCGCCGGGGTCGACGTCGAGCTGCGCCGCGGCATGTGGGAAATGGTGCGGCGCCTGCGCGAAAGCGGCGTCACCATCATCCTGACCACGCACTACATCGAGGAAGCCCAGGAAATGGCCGACCGGATCGGCGTGATCCGCAAGGGCGAGATCATCCTGGTCGAGGAAAAGCACGCCCTGATGAAGAAGCTGGGCAAGCGCCAGCTGGCCCTGACGCTGAAGGCGGCGCTGCCCGGCATCCCCACGGCGCTCGACGGCTTCCAGCTGGACCTGTCGGCCGACGGCCACACGCTGGTCTATACCTACGATAACCAGGGCGGCGGCGAGATTTCGCGGCTGCTGCACGAGCTGGGCAGGCTGGAGATCGAATTCACCGACCTGAATTCATCGGAAAGCTCGCTCGAGGATATCTTTGTCAGCCTGGTGCACGGTCAATCATGAACTTCTACGCCATCCGCGCTATCTACCTGTTCGAAATGGCACGCGCGTGGCGCACGCTGATGCAAAGCGTGCTGTCGCCCGTGATCTCCACCTCGCTGTACTTCGTGGTGTTCGGCTCGGCCATCGGCTCGCACATGGTCGAGATCGACGGCGTGAGCTACGGGGCCTTCATCGTGCCCGGCATGATCATGCTGTCGCTGCTGACGCAAAGCATCGCCAACGCGTCATTCGGCATCTACATGCCGCGCTTTTCGGGCACCATCTACGAGATCCACTCGGCGCCCATCTCGTACGTGGAAATCGTCATGGGCTACGTCGGGGCGGCGGCCAGCAAGTCCATCATCCTGGGGCTCATCATGCTGGCCACGGCGCGGCTGTTCGTCGACTTCGACGTGGTCCACCCGTTCTGGATGCTGGCCTTCCTGGTGCTCACGTCCGTCACCTTCAGCCTGTTCGGCTTCATCATCGGGATCTGGGCCGACGGCTTCGAGAAGCTGCAGATCATCCCGCTCATGATCATCACGCCGCTGACCTTTTTGGGCGGCACCTTCTATTCCATCAAGATGCTGCCGCCGTTCTGGCAGGCCGTCACGCTGTTCAACCCCGTGGTCTACCTGGTCAGCGCGTTCCGCTGGGCGTTCTACGGCGCGGCCGACGTGAGCGTCGGCGTCAGCGTGGGCATGACGCTGGTGTTCCTGCTGGCCTGTCTGCTGGGCGTGCGCTGGATCTTCAAGACCGGCTACCGGCTCAAGACCTGATCAGGCCGCCGCGGTGGGCGCGGCGCGCGCCATGCCGTCGAAGGCGTCGAGCAGACGTTCGCGCCAGGCATGGACCGGATCGTCCGCGGCCAGCAGGTCCAGCGCGCTGGTGCAGCGCGCCCACATGAACATGCCGAACACGGCGTAGTCGGCATAGGCGGGCCGTTCGCCGGCCAGATAGGGCTGCCGGGCCAGCGTCTGGCGCAGGGGCAGCAGGGCGGCGCGCAGCGCGGCGATCTGCGCTTCGTAGCCGGCCGGCAGGTCTTCCAGCCTGCCGAAGCGCTTTTCGCGCGTGGCGCGGAAGTAGTCCTTGTCCTTCTCGTGGATCAGCCCGTGGATGCTGGGCAGGAGCAGGCGCGCCAGCGTCGGTACCAGCGTGCTGTCGGCCCAGGAATTGGCGAACAGGCTCAAGGCCCGGCCGGCCGGGCCGCCGAACAGCGATGGGCGGTCGGCATAGGCGTCTTCGAGATAACAGGCGATCTGCCAGGAGTCGCTGACCACGTGGCCGCCGTCCACCAGCACCGGCACCAGCTTCTGGCCGGAAAAATCGATGGCTTCCTTCTCGGTGAAGCGCCACGGCACGGTCTGGGCCGACAGGCCCTTGTGGGCCAGCGCCATGCGCGTCTTCCAGCAATGCGGGCTGAACCGCAGCGACGGGTCGGCGCCCGCCAGGTCATAGAGAGTGAGGTCCGGGGTCAAGATGTCGCGCTCCGCTAAGACGGGTCTGGGGAATTAGAGGATAAGGCCAAAACGGGAAAAGCGGGCTTGCCCTGTTGCTCCGGACAGGTCAGCGCTTGAACAGTTCTTCGACCATGAAGTCGATGAATACACGCAGCTTCGGAGCCAGATTCTTGCTCGACGGCCACAGCAGCCGGAAGGCGCCTTGGTGCTCGATGTGCGCATCCAGCACGGTGACCAGTTCGCCCCGCTCGATGGCCTGGCGCAGCATGTAGTCCGGCAAGCAAGCGATGCCGAGGCCGGCGAGAGCCACTTCCATCAGCGCCGCCGACGTGTTGCAGACCATCGAGACCGGCAGCCTCGCTTCCGCGGCGTCTTTCGCGCGCTTGAGCGGCCAGGATTCGAGCTTTCCCGTACTGGGGAATTTGTGTTGCAGGCAGGCGTGGTGGATCAGGTCGGCAGGAGCCTCGGGCGTCCCGCGCCTCGCCAGGTAGTCCGGCGAGGCGACCAGCTGCAGTCGGTAATTGCCCAGGGGCCGGGACATGAGGCGCGAGTCGGTCGGTTCGCCGGTACGCATCACCACGTCGAAACCTTCCTCGGCGCTGGTAGCGGCGATTCCGCCAACCGCCGCCACGCAAGACGCGCGCCGTCGCCCGCTGCTGCTTGCCGCCATTGCCGGTTTCTTCATCGCCAATACCGTCACCACGCTATCCAGCAGTTATGTCCTGACGATGGTGGCGCGCTTCCTCGCGGGTGTGTCGGCCGGCCTGTTGTGGGCGCTGCTGGCGGGCTATGCCGCGCGCATGGTGCCCGAGCACCAGAAGGGCCGGGCCATCGCCAAGACCGCAGGAGACGCGGCCGACGTGGCGTAGTCGATGCTGGTCACGGCCTGGAACATGGCGATCGCGGGCGGCGGCATCGTCGGTGGCGTGCTGCTGGACCGGCTGGGTGTCGTGGCCTTCTCACCCGCGTTGCTGGTGCTGCTGGCCGCCACCCTGGTCGTGGTGCGCGCCGCCAGGCAGCACGGTTTTCCAGCGGCGCGAGGATAAGACGCGATGGCGTTGCGGCATATGCGTTGCTTCCTGGGCGGCCCTACGACAAAAAAACGCCACGCGCCCGAAGGCGGGTGGCGTTTGCCGCGGCGGGGGCAGCGGCGGCGTCAGCGGGCGGGCGCGCCCTTGGTCATGTTCATGACGCGCTGCTTGAGCTGCGGGTCCTGCTGCACGGCCTGGCCGATGCCGTTGAATTCCTCGACGCTCAGGCCGTCGGCGCGGACCAGCTGCACCATCTTGGCGTCCGCTTCCTGGACGACCTTCTGCTTGGCTTCGTCGGTCTTGGCGGCGTCGACCTTGGGACGGTATTCGTCCACGACGCCGGAGATTTTCTGCGAGGCCGACGCGTAGCGCTGCAATTGCTGCTCGGTCGGCTGGATCGCGGGCGGGGGCGCCATCTGCTGCTGGGCCTGGGCTTGGGGCTGGGCGGCCTGCTGGGCAAAGGCGGGGGCACCGGACAGCGCCGCCGTCAGCAGCACGGCGGGCAGGACTCCCCACGCCGCGCGCGCCTTGCGCGCTTGCTGCCCCGCGGCAATATGGAATGCATTAGTGGAACGCTGCATGAAACCTCCATGTTCCGGTTGAATGTCCGACCATGATGGCAACCGGCCCGGCCCAGGGGCAAGTTTCGCGATGTGTTTTCCTGTGTCGGCAGGCCACCGCGGGCGCGCGGCGCGCGGCAGGGCGGCCCCGGGGGCGGGGCGGAAACGTTTTGCGCGTTTTCGTAGTCGCTGCTGGCCGCGATGTTTCCGGGCGCAATCAGGCCGCGTACCAGAGCACGGCGAAGAAATGGCAGACGGTGCCGGCCAGCACGAACAGGTGCCAGACGAAATGGCTGTAGCGCCAGCGGTTGTCGAGCACGAAGAAGGCCACGCCGCCGGTATAGGCCAGGCCGCCGGCGACCAGCCACCACAGGCCGCCGGTGGGCACTTTCTCGATGAGCGGATTGACGGCGATGAGCACCAGCCAGCCCATCGCCAGGTACAGTCCGGTGGACAGGGCGGGGCGGTTGAGCCGCTTGCTGGCCTTCAGGCCCACGCCCAGCAGGGCCAGGCCCCACACCAGGCCGAACAGCGTCCAGCCCCACGGGCCGCGCAGCGCGCCCAGGGCGAATGGCGTGTACGTGCCGGCGATCAGCAGGTAGATGGCCGAATGGTCCAGCAGGTTGAAGAACTCCTTGGCGCGGCAGCGCGGCAGCGCATGGTATATGGTGGAGGCCAGGTACAGCAGGCACATCGACGCGGCGAATACCGCGGCCCCCACGATGAAGGCGACGTCGCCTTGGCGCACGGCCGCGACGATCAGGATGGGCGCCGAGGCCACCGCGCCGGCCGCGCCGACGCCGTGGCTGATGGCGTTGGCGATTTCTTCGCCTAGGGTCTGGGGTCTGTCGTCGGGAAACATGAATGCGTCTCGGTTGGGCAAGCCTCCACCATAGGCGCTTTGCGACGCCGTCTCAAGACCGCCGCAAGGCGGATGCGGCGCAGATTTGATCTGGTGCAAGCCGGCGCTTGCCGCGGGGTCCGGGAGATCGCGCTGGCGCAGTTACCATACGATACATTCTCCAGGGGCTGACTGACCGAGGTTCGGATGGCGCGCAGTTTCACCAGTCTGATATTCAAGACCGCCAAGCGGCTCGGCCGGCTGCAGCGCGCCGCGTTGCTGGCGGCCGCGCCCAAGGCCGCCAGGCGGGCGGCCGTGCGCCGCAAACCGGCGAAACCGGCCGCCAAACCCGCCGCCAAGGCCGCGGCGGCGGCGTCCGCCGGCCTGGGAGCCGGGCGCTGGGAGGCCTCCCGCCAGTACACCGACGGGTCCGGCCGGCGCCTCGCCTTCGCGCGCTATACGCCGGTTTCCGCGCCGCGTACCGGCATGCCGCTGGTGGTGATGCTGCATGGCTGCCGCCAGACGAGCCTGGCGTTCGCGCGCGGCTCACGCATGAACCAATGGGCCGATGCCGGCGGTTTCATGGTGCTGTATCCGCAGCAGTCGCTGGCGCGCCAGGTGCAGCGCTGCTGGCGCTGGTTCCAGCCGGACGACGCGCACGGCGGGGCCGAGGCCGACCTGATCGCCGGGCTGATCCGCTCGGAAGCGGCCCGCTTCGGGGTGGACCCGGAGCGCATCTACATCGCCGGCCTGTCGGCGGGGGCGGGCATGGCCGCGCTGGTGGCGCTGCGGCATCCGCGCCTGATCGCCGCGGTGGCCATGCATTCGGGGCCGGTGGCCGGCGACGCCCATAGCGCGGCCGGCGGCCTGGCCGCCATGCGGCGCGGCAGCGTCAAGCCGCTCGCGCCGCTCCTGGAAAACATCGCGGACCCGGCTGTTTTCCGGCTGGGCATGCCCGCGCTGATCCTGCATGGCCATCTGGACCCGGCGGTGGCGCCGCGCAATGCGCGCCAGTTGTTCGAGCAGTTCCGCGCGCTCAACGGCGTGCCGGCCGACGCCGCGCCGGTCGAGCGCGTGCTGGGGCTGGGCACCGAGCGGGCCTATCGCCGGCTGGACCTGCAGCGCGGGCGCAGCACCGTGCTGCGCCTGTGCGAGATCATCCGGCTGGAGCACGCCTGGAGCGGCGGAGACGGGTCCGTGCGCTACCACTCGGCCAACGGCCCCGATGCCTCGGCGCTGATCTGGCGCTTTTTCCGCACCCAGCGCCGCGTAGCCAGCTGAAGGGCTCAGGGCTGGGGCTTCTTGGCGGGATCGCCGCAGCCCTGCATGTCTCCCATCTTGGCCATGTTCTCGCGGATTTCGTCCGGCGTCAGGTCGAACTTGTGCGTGGCGATGGACCAGCGGTGGCCGTAAGGGTCCACCACCTGGCCATAGCGGTCGCCCCAGAACATGTCGGCCGCCGGCATGGTCACCTGGGCGCCGGCGGACACGGCCTGCTTGATGGCCGCGTCCACGTCTTCCACGTACAGGTGCAGCGTGACCGGCGTGCCCTTGAGCGCCTTGGGGCCCAGCGAGCCCCATTCGGGGAAGTCGTCCATCAGCATCAGCACCGAGTCGCCGATGCGCACGGCCGCGTGCATGACTTTGCCGTTGGGTCCGGCCAGCCGCGTGATTTCCTGGGCGTTGAACGCTTTCTTGAAAAAGTCGATGGCTTGCGCCGCGCCTTCGCACACGATGTGCGGGGTCAGCGTGTGCATGCCTTCGGGGATGGGCTTGCTTGCAGGGGTGTTCATGTGGATCTCCGATATTGGGTTCAGTCGCCGACCAGCGTGCGGAATCCCCCCCAGCACATCCGCTTGGTGTCGAACACGCCTTCGCAGCACATGTCCTTCAGGCGCGGATCGGCCATGACCTTGGCGTTGATGCGGTCCCGCTCGGCCCGGCTGGCGTACAGAATCCAGGCGAATACGACGGTCTCGCCTTCGCGCGCGCCGGCCGCGGCGGTGAACGAGCCGAAGCCTTCGCCGTCGATGTCGTCGGCCGCGCCTTCGCGGTAGTCCAGCGCGCCGTGCTCGAGCCAGATGGTCCGGGCCAGGCTGGACATCTTCTGGTAGGCGTCCAGATTGGCCGTGGGCACGCTCAGTAGAAAGCCGTCTATGTACTTTTCCATGATGAACTCCTGGTGTTGTTCTGATGCGCCCGGCGGCCCCGCGAGCCGCCTCTCGGCACATGCCGGAGCGGGTTCCGGTGTATGTCACTGTATCGGGATCGGCCGCGCTTTCAGATAGGTAATTGCGACATTCTTGAGGGTGGATTGCGACAGCCGCCAGGCGTATGCTTTGCAGGATGAAAAACATCGCTTTCCTGCTGCCCCGCGGGGCCAACATCGCGTCCCTGGAAACCGCCCGGCACGGCTTCCTGGTCGCCAACGAATACCTGGCCGCGCACGGGCGCGAGCCCCGGTTCAAGGTATGCACGCTGGCCCTGACGCGCGAGGTCAGCCTGGACGACGGCCGTATCACCGTGCAGGCCGACATGGTGCTGGACGAGGCGGCGGACATCGACATCTGCATCGCGCCGCCGCTGCTGGGTTCGGTGTCGGACGCGGTGCTGTCGAACCGCGAGCTGATCGAATGGCTGGCGCGCCACCACCGCGCCGGCGGCGAGGCCGCCAGCCTGTGCATGGGCGCCGCGCTGCTGGCGGCCGGCGGCCTGCTCGACGGCCAGCAGGCGGTGGTGCACTGGGTCGCGCAGAACCTGTACGCCAGCATGTTTCCCAACGTGCGCTGGGTCAGCGACCGCGTGGTCATGGCCGACAATGGCATCTACACCAGCGGCGGCGCGTTCTCGGCCGCGCACCTGGTGCTGCACCTGATCGAGAAATACACCGACCGCGAAACCGCCATCTGGTGCGCCAAGTACTTCCAGCTGGACTGGAGCCGCCAGAGCCAGCTGCCGTTCTCGGTGTTCATGGGCCAGAAGGCGCATGCCGACGAGGTGGTGCGCGCGGTGCAGGACTACATCGAAGGCCGCTACACGGAGAAGATCACGGTCGAGGAACTGGCCGGCCGCCACGCGATGGGCCGGCGCACCCTGGAACGGCGCTTCCGCCAGGCCACCGGCAACAGCATCGTGGAATACCTGCAGCGGGTGAGGGTGGAAGCGGCCAAGAAACGCCTGGAGACCTCGCGCAAAAGCGTGGCCGAGGTCATGTACGAGGTCGGCTACAACGACACCAAGGCCTTTCGCGACATCTTCAGCAAGTACTGCGGCATGTCGCCGGTGGGTTACCGCGAGCGGTATCACTTCCAGTAGGATGGGTAGAGCGCGAGAGCCTTTATGCAAGAACGCAAACGACCGGCGCGCGCAACCCGTCGGTCCGCACCAAGCTATCTGGACGTTGTCGCCCACATCCGGTCTCTATACCACGCCGTGAACTTCATCGCCCCCGCAAGCGCGGCCAGCGTCACCGCGATCGCGATGCCCTGCGGCAGCTGCGGGCGGTAGACCAGCAGCGCGTCGGTCGCCGCCATCACGGCGAAGGCCAGCGCCCAGGCGGCGGCGATCGCATATTTCATGCGCGCGAAGCTGCGGGCCTTCCAGACGTATTCGGGTTCTTTTTCGCGCGCGTAGGCCAGCGTGAACGGCCGGCGCAGCGCCAGGGTCAGCAGGATGATGAACAGCAGCCCCGTGTCCACCCTCAGGCGCGCCTCGGAGATGGTCCAGGATTCGCCGTCGACCATGGGCGCGTACAGCGTCAGCCCGGCGAACAGCACGAAGGTGCCGGTCTCCATCAGCTTGACGCGGCGCTCCGGACTGATCCAGTCGCGCAGCACCAGCCCGGCCGATACGATCGCGCCAGCGGCCAATCCTTCCAGCACCCCGACAGCCCTTTCGATGATGACAAACACGATGAAGGGCGCGAACGCCAGCAGGATGTTCATCTTGATTCCCCAACCCTTGAGCTTTTGAGCACGCTCATTGCGCGTTTGCCGCGCCACAGTGAGTATCAAGACGCGAACGGTGTCTATTTCTGTCTGTCGTCCAGGATGAAGCATGTCGGGCCGCTCGTCCATCGGCCGCCGGGACGCATACCCAAGGATGAAATCCGCCATGCGTAGCAATCGCCGGCGTCCTACATGCGTTCGCCGGGCAGTTCGCTGGCCTGCCTGACCCAGTCCAGGAACTGCGCCTCGTCCAGCGCATCGTTTTCGTGGATGTCCAGATAGCGCGTCGCGGGGTGCTTGGACGCGCCCGGCGGAATTGGACTCAGCGAAGCGCCGCGGAAGAAGGCCACCTTCACGTAGCGGGTGAAGCAATGGAAGCTGAGAAACCAGCCCTGGCCCGCGACCCCGTAAAAGGGCGAATTCCATTTGACCGCCTTGTGCACGCCGGGCACGGCGCGCACGATCAGCGCGTCCAGGCGCCGGCCCAGCGCGCTCTTCCAGCCGGGCATGGCGGCGATATAGGCCTGCACCGGCGCGTCGCCTTCGCCCTTGGGGATCTGGGGATTGCCGCCGGACAGCAGCACGGGCTGTCCGGGGGCAACGGAGGCGCTTTTGGCGGCTCGCTTATCGGTCATGTTCGGCATCCTGGCGCATGCATGGATTAGACCTGGAGCATTAATCCCGCGTTGCGGCTAGGCATCGTCGGGCATCTCGGCCTCGACCAGGCGCCTGAGCTGGTCCAGCGAATCCTGCCAGCCCAGGTAGCACATCTCCGTGGGGATGGCCTCGGGGATGCCTTCCTGGCGGATGGTGATTTCCGTGCCGCAGGATACCTGGCGCAGCGTGACGCTGGTCTGCATGTCGCCCGGCAGGCTGGGATCGTCGAACCGGTCCGAATAGCGGATTTTCTGGTTGGGGATCAGTTCCAGGTATTCGCCACCGAAATCGTGGCTGTGGCCCGTGCCGAAATTGCGAAACGCCATCTTGTGCACGCCGCCGACTCGGGCGTCGAGCTGATGCACCAGGCAGGTGTAGCCGTAGGGGGGAAGCCAGCGCGCGACGGCGTCGGGTTCCAGGAAGGCCCGATAGAGGCGATCGGGCGTGGTGCGCATGACGCGATGGAGATTGACAGTACCGGTAGCCATGGTGAGTCCGCCTTTCGAAGAGTTTGCGTACTGACACGACGTACCAGTGAAGCGGAAATCGACACGGCAGGCCTAGGGGAAAACCCTGGAAATCCACAAACCGTTACGAAGTCGAGGCCGATTCGCCGCGGGCCGGTCGCTTGCGCCGCCGGCGCGCGGCCAGCCACTTGCCGGCCACGATGACCAGCAGCGCGCCCGCCAGCTCCACGCCCAGCTTGAGCGGCGCGGCCGGCTCGCCCCAGCGCTCGACGATGAAGATGTCGGTGATCAGCATGCCGCCGGCGATCCAGCCCAGCAGCCCGGCGCCGAAGGTCACCGCGATGGGGAAGCGGTCGATCAGCTTGAGCACCAGGGTGCTGCCCCACACGATGATGGGCACGCTCACGCACAGCCCGAAGATGACGTAATACAGCTGGTGGTCGGCCTGGGCGTTCTGCGCCGCGCCGGCGATGGCGATGACGTTGTCGAGGCTCATCGCGAAATCGGCCAAGATGATGGTCTTGATGGCCGACAGCACGCTGGTGCCCGCGGCGATGTTGCCGTGCGCGTCTTCCTCGGGGGCGAGCAGCTTGATGCCTATCCATACCAGCAGCAGGCAGCCCAGGGCCTTCAGGAAGGGGATGTCCAGCAGCACCAGCGCGAAGGCGATCAATAGCACTCGCAACAGCACGGCCCCCGCCGTGCCCCAGAGTATGCCCCGCATTCGTTGCCGCGGCGGCAGATTGCGGCAGGCCAGCGCGATCACGACGGCGTTGTCGCCGCCGAGCAGGATGTCGATGAGAACGATCTGGAATATGGCGCCCCAATGGAACGTCTCGATGGCCTCGAGCATAAGTCTCCCGCCGCGAAGAAACGATGGGGCGCAGTAGGCGACGTGTTGCCGCCGCTGCGGATTTTTCAACCATTCTAGGCAAGCGCGCGGCCCGGGCGGCCAGTACTGGCGCTGCGTTCATGGTTATGCGCGGCCCTCAGTACAGCTCGGGCACCTGCCTTACCGGACGGTCCGGCTCGCGGTAGTCGCCCGGCTTCTGGCGCTTGGGCAGCTTGACCTTGGGCCGCGGCACGGACTCGTACGGAATGCTGGCCAGCAGGTGGCGGATGATGTTCAGGCGCACCCGCTTCTTGTCGTCCGATTGGGCGACGTGCCACGGCGAAACGTCGGTGTCGGACGCCTCGAACATATCGTCGCGGGCGCGCGAATAGTCGTACCAGCGGCTGTACGAGTCCAGGTCCAGCCGCGACAGCTTCCAGATCTTGCGTTCGTCGTTGATGCGGGCCTGCAGCCGGCGCGTCTGTTCTTCCTGGCTGACCTCCAGCCAGTACTTGAGCAGCAGCACGCCGGAGCCGATGATGGCGCGCTCGACCAGCGGCACGGCCTTCAGGAAATTGTCGACGTCTTCTTCGGAACAGAAGCCCATCACGCGCTCGACGCCCGCGCGGTTGTACCAGCTGCGGTCGAAGATCACGACCTCGCCCGCGGCCGGCAGATGCGGCAGATAGCGCTGTATGTACATCTGCGTTTTCTCGCGGTCGGACGGCGCGGCCAGGGCCACCACGCGGAACACCCGCGGGCTCACGCGTTCGGTGATGGCCTTGATGGTGCCGCCCTTGCCGGCGCCGTCGCGCCCTTCGAACAGGATGCAGACCTTGGCGCCGGTGCGCACGACCCATTCCTGGAGCTTGACCAGTTCGACGTGCAGGCGTTCGAGCTCACGGTCGTACTCCTTGGCCGAAAGCCTGGCCGGCGCCGACTTTTTATCCTTTTCTGCCTTCTTTCGAGCGTTCATGGCGGCACTCCGGAGTGCATGGCTGGAAACCTGCGTGCGCGTCGCGCGTCGCGGCGCGCAATCGAATTTAGCGCCGGACGGCGGGTTTTGTACATCGGCGCAACGGGGTCATCCCGACCCTCGTCTCTTCCTGTCCACACCCCTCTGGCGGGAAGCAAAAAAGGCTCCTAGAATCGATGCGCAAGTTGACATTCCGTCATGCAATCGCGGCATCCAGACCAGGAGACCCGTCTTCTTTGGATTTTGACCGCCCGGCCCGGGCGCCCGGCTGAAAATGCCAGGGCCCCGAGCCGGGTCCACGGGCGCCGCGCGCGCCGTTGCGGCTAGGTTCTGATCGATCCGATATCCATCGATGTCGCTGCGGACTTGTACGAATCGGCTGCTGCTGATGGGCGTGTTCTGCCTGGGCGGCTGCATGAAACTCGGGCCGGACTTCCAGCCCCAGCACGCGTCCTGGGCCGACGGCTGGAACACGCCGGCGCTGCAGCAGGCCACCCGCGCCGGGGTCGAGCCCGACGCGCGCCAGTGGTGGCGCATCTTCGACGATCCCGTCCTCGAATACCTGATCGGCCAGGCCGACGCCGGCAACGGCGGGCTGCGCATTGCCGGCCTGCGCATCATGGAGGCCCGCGCCCAGCTCGGCATCGCCCGCAGCGGGCTCTATCCCCAGGTCCAGGTGGCGGGCGCGGACGCCCTGTACACGCATCGCGCTTCGCGCTCGGCCCTGGGCACGCCGCAGCCCAGCAGCTTCTGGCAGTACAGCGCGGGATTCGACATCGGCTGGGAGCTGGATTTCTGGGGGCGTTTCAGTCGCGCCATCGAGTCGGCCGACGCGGCGTATTTCGAGGCCCAGGCCAACCGCGAGGACGTGCTGGTGCTGCTGCATGCCCAGGTGGCCGACAGCTACTACACGCTGCGCACCGCCGAGGCGCGGCTGCGCATCGCCCGCGGCAACGCCGCCATCCAGAAGCGCAGCTACGAGATCACGCAGCGCCTGTACGCCAGCGGCGAGACCGACGAGCTGGACCTGCAGCAGGCCAAGACCCAGTACCTGAGCACGCTGGGCACCATCCCCCAGTTCGAAAGCCAGATCATGCGCGCGCGCAACGCGCTGGCCGTCCTCATCGGCCGCCCGCCCGGCCCCATCCCGCAACTGGCCGAGAAAGAGGCGGTCGTCCCGCTGGTCGACCGCGCGGTGCTGCAGGACGTGCCCGCCAACTTGCTGCTGCGCCGGCCCGACGTGCGCGCCGCGGAATTGCGCATCGCCGCGCAGTCGGCCCAGATCGGCGTGGCCGAGGCGGACCTCTATCCCTCGCTGACCCTGCTGGGCAGCATCGCCTGGACCGCCACTTCGCTGGCCGGAACCGGCGGCGGCGCGGCCCTGCTGGCCGGACCCAGCCTGAGCTGGAACGTGTTCGACCACGGCCGGCTGCAGAACAACGTGCGCGTCCAGGACGCGCGCCTGCAGCAGCTGATCGTCGCCTACCAGGACGAGGTGCGCGAGGCCGCGCGCGAGGCCGACGACGCCGCCAGCGGCCTGATCAAGGCTGTGGAACGCGACCGCATCCTGCAGCAGTCGGCGCAGGCCGCCGAGCGTTCGCTGGCGCTGGCCAACGCGCTCTATCGCGAGGGCTATACCGACTTCCAGCGCGTGCTGGACGCGCAGCGCGCCGTGGCCTCGCAGCAGGACGCTTACGTGGTCAACCGCGGCGGCGCGGTGGGCGACCTGATCGCCTTGTACAAGGCCCTGGGCGGCGGCTGGCACACCGGCGAGCCGGTGCTGGACGCGGCCACCCGGCAACAGATGGAGCGGCGCACCGACTGGGGCGACCTGCTGGCCGAACCGCAGGCCGCGCCGCTCGCGAAGAAGGGGAAAGCCGATGAATGAACCGCAGCCCGCCGCCGCGCCTGCGCCGTCCGACCCTGCCCGCAAGGGCGTGGGCTGGGTCGCGCTGCTCATCGTGCTGAGCCTGGCCTGGTATCTGCTGGCCGACCGCTATACCCCGTATACGCAGCAGGCGAGGGTGGAGGCCTTCGTCATCGCGGTGGCGCCGGAAGTGTCGGGACGCGTGACCAAGGTTTACGTGCGCAACAACCAGGACGTGCAGGCCGGGGCCGCACTGTTCGACGTGGACCCGGAGCAGTACCGCATCGCGCTGGAGCGCGCCCGCGCGGACCTGGAATCCATGCGCAGGCAGATCGGCGCCAGCACCGCCGGCATCGATTCGGCCCAGGCCTCGCTGCGGGCCGCGCAGGCCAACGAACTGAAGGCGCGCCAGGACAGCGGCCGGCTCGAACGCCTGTACCGCGAGGACCGCGGCACGGTCTCGCTGCGCCGGCTGGAGATCGCCCGCGCCAGCCTGGAGCAGGCCGTCAGCCAGGTCGCGGCGGCGCGCGCCGAAGTGCAGCGGGCGCGCGAGCAGGAGGGCGGCAGCGACGAGGACAACGCCAGGCTGCGCAGCGCCGCGGCCGCCGTGCAGAAGGCCGAGCTGGACCTGGCCAACACGCGGGTGCGCGCCAGTTCGCCCGGACTGATCACCGACCTGCGCACCGACGTCGGCCAGTTCGCCGCCGCCGGCAAGGCCGTCATGACGCTGATCCCGATCCATGACGTCTGGATCAGCGCGGAGATGACCGAGAACAACCTCGGCCATATCGAGCCGGGCACGCCGGTGGGCATCGTGCTGGACGCGCGTCCCGGCCGCATCTTCGACGGCCGGGTGCGCAGCGTGGGCTATGGCGTCAACGTCGGCCCGGGCACGCCGCCGGGCGGCCTGCCGACGGTGCAGAACAGCCGCGACTGGCTGCGCCCGGCGCAGCGCTTTCCGGTCATCGTCGAGTTCGACCGGGACGACCTGCCCGAACTGCGCGACGTGCGCGTGGGCGGACAGGCCGAAGTGATGGCGTTTCCCAGCTCCGGCAATCCGCTCAACCTGCTGGGCCGCGCCTATCTGCGCCTGATGAGCTGGCTTTCCTATGCCTACTGACGCCATTGCCGACGGCCGCGATCCGCGCGGCGTGCGCGCCCTGCGCCTGGGCGTGGGCGTCGCGCTGTGCGTGGCGATCGGCTTCGGCCTGGACCTGCCCATACCGATGGTCGCGCCGGTGCTGGGCGTGTTCCTGCTGGCCGGCATGAACCAGCCCTTGTCGGCCCGGGCCGGGCTGGGGCTGGTGGCGGCGGTCGGGCTGGCCACGGCCACCGGGCTGCTGCTCAGCCCGCTGCTGCGCTATTACCCGCTGGCCGGCGTGCTGCTCATCGGCCTCTGTCTGTTCCTGGCGTTTCGCGCCGGCATGCGCGGGGCCAACGGCGTGCTCACGATGTTCCTGATCATCGGGCTGACCATCATCGCCGCGGCCGGCACCATCGATTTCCGGCTGGCGGCGCTGGCGGTCGAAGCGCTGGCCAAGGGCCTGCTCGCGGCCGTCGCCGTGCTGGGCTGTTGTCACTGGCTGTTCCGCGAGCCGGCGCTGGCGCCCAAGCCGCCGGCCGCGCCGGTCCTGCCGCCGGACCAGGCCGCCCGGATGGCCTTGCGCGCCACGCTGGTCGTGATGCCCGCCTTCCTGCTGGCGCTGACCGATCCGCTGGGCTACATGCCCATCATTCTGAAGTCGGTCAGCCTGGGGCGGCAGTCCTGCGTCACGGCGGCGCACGGCGCGGCGCGCGAACTGCTCGGCTCCACGCTGCTGGGCGGGCTGCTGGCCGTGCTGTTCTGGTGCGCGCTGAGCCTGTGCGTCAGCCTCTGGATGTTCTTTCTGTGGATGCTGCTGTTCGGCCTGCTGGCCGCGCGCAAGCTGTACCGGCTCAGTCCCACCCGGCATCCGCCGAGCTTCTGGCTCAACACGCTGGTGACGCTGGTCATCCTGCTCGGCCAGTCGGTGCAGGACAGCGTCGCGGGCAAGGACGTCTACACCGCCTTCGCCGTGCGCATGGGCCTGTTCATCGCCGTCACGCTGTACGCCTGCCTGATGCTGCGGCTGTTCGAACCGCGCCGCCGCGCGCCACGTCCGCCGGGGCCGTCAGTCCCGGCTTATTCAGACACCTGAAGAGGAGTCAGCCATGTCATCGCCGGAAAACACGTCTCAAGCCGCTCCCCGGACGGGGTGGCGCTTCAAGTGCGGAATCGCGCTTTTCATCCTGGCCTTCGCGCTCTGGTTCCTCATCCCGATCGCCGCCGCCCTCGACGTGCCGGGCTCGCGCATCGCCGCGTTGACCGGCACCATCTTCATCGCCAACAAGGTGCTGCTGCTGACCTGCGTGGCCGTGATGGGCAAGGAGGGCTTCCAGCAGCTCAAGGCCATCGTCTTCGGGCATGCCAAACGGCTCGCGCCGGTGCAGAAGGTGGGTCCGGTGCGCCATGCCATCGGCCTGGCGATGTTCCTGATTCCCATCCTGACCTCGATGCTGGAGCCCTATGTGGATCAGCTGTGGCCCGGCCTCAGGCCCAATATGTGGCAGCTGCAGGTGCTGGGCGACGTGATGCTGATCGCCAGCTTTTTCGTGCTGGGCGGGGACTTCTGGAGCAAGCTGCGGGCGCTGTTCGTGAGGACGGCGTAGCCCCCGCATCCGGGCAAAAACGGGTTGACACGATTTATGCTCAACACTAGCATAAATCGTGCCCTTTTTTTTGATCCATAAATACTCAAAATGAGTATATTTTGACGGAGACGCCCATGAATGCCCGGTCCAACGAATTCGACCTGCCCGCCGCCGCCGACCGCGTGCGCACGCTGCTGGCGCGCGAAGGCGCGGTGCTGGTGGCCCATTACTACGTGGACGCGGCCCTGCAGGAACTGGCCGAGCAGACCGGCGGCTGCGTCGGCGATTCGCTGGAAATGGCTCGCTTCGGGCGCGACCATCCGGCGCGCACGCTGGCGGTGGCGGGCGTGCGCTTCATGGGCGAGACCGCCAAGATCCTGAGCCCGGACAAGCGCATCCTGATGCCGGACCTGGAAGCCACCTGCTCGCTGGACCTGGGCTGCCCGGCCGCGGACTTCGCCGCGTGGTGCGACGCCCATCCCGACCGGACCGTGGTGGTCTACGCCAACACCAGCGCCGCGGTGAAGGCGAGGGCGGACTGGGTCGTGACCTCGTCCATCGCGCTGGACCTGATCGCCGAGCTGCACGCGCGCGGCGAGAAGATCCTGTGGGCGCCCGACCGCCACCTGGGCGCCTACGTCCAGCGCCAGACCGGCGCCGACATGCTGTTGTGGCAGGGCGCCTGCGTGGTGCACGACGAGTTCAAGGGCGTGGAGCTGGAACTGATGCGGGCCGAACATCCGCAGGCCCGGGTGCTGGCCCACCCCGAGTCGCCCGAGCCGGTGCTGGCGCAGGCCGACGTGGTCGGCTCCACCACGCAGCTGATCGACGCCGCCCGCAGGCTGGATACGGACACCCTGATCGTGGCGACCGACCAGGGCATTCTGCACAAGATGCGCGCGCAGGCGCCGGGCAAGACTTTCCTGGCCGCGCCGACCGCGGGCGACAGCGCAACCTGCAAGAGCTGCGCGCACTGTCCCTGGATGGCCATGAACGCGCTGTCCAGCCTGGCCGACGCGCTGGAACACGGGCGCAATGAAATCCTGCTGGACCCGGCGCTGGGCCTGCGCGCCAAGCGGCCCATCGACCGCATGCTGGATTTCGCCGAACGGCGCAAGCGCCGCGTGCAGGCCAGCGGCGACCTGGCCCGCGACGGCGCGCTGTACGCGCGCGTCGGTCCGGCCTGATTTCTAACCGGAGAACGGGCGCATGGAATTCGACGTCATCATCATCGGCAGCGGGTTGGCGGGCCTGGCCGCGGCGTTGGAGCTGGCCCCGCGCCGGCGGGTCGCGCTGGTGTCCAAGGGCGGGCTGGCCGACAGCGCCAGCAACCGCGCGCAGGGCGGCATCGCCGCGCCGCTGGCCGCCGGCGACAGCGTGCAGGCGCACGTGCGCGACACGCTCGTGGCGGGCGCGGGGCTGTGCGATGCGTTCGCCGCCCGCGCCATCATCGGGCAGGCCTGGGGCGCCATCGACTGGCTGCGCGAACAAGGCGTGGCGTTCAGCGCCGATTCCGGCGGCCTGCACCTGACGCGCGAAGGCGGGCACGGCCAGCGCCGCATCGCGCACGCGGCCGACGCCACCGGCCGCGCCATCGTGGCCGCGCTGGGCGCGCGGGCGCGCGCGACGCCCGGCATCACGCTGCTGGAGCGGCATTGCGCCGTGGACCTGCTGCTGTCGGGCGCGCCGGCGGCGTGCCGCGGCGTGCGCCTGCTGGATTTGCGCGGCGCGCGGGTGTTCGACGCCGCCGCCGCGCACGTGGTGCTGGCCAGCGGCGGCGCGGGCCAGGTCTATCGGACGACCACGGCGCCGCCGGCCGCCACCGGCGACGGCATTGCCATGGCGTGGCGCGCCGGCTGCCGCGTCGCCAATCTGGAGTTCACGCAGTTCCATCCCACCGGCCTGCATCACCCGCAGGCCGACGGCTTCCTGATTTCCGAGGCGGTGCGCGGCGAGGGCGGTGTGCTGCGCCTGCCCGACGGCGAGCGTTTCATGCCGGCGCACGACCCGCGCGCCGAACTGGCGCCGCGCGACATCGTGGCGCGCGCCATCCAGGCGGAGATGTCCGGCCGCGGGCTGGACTGCGTGCATCTGGACATCAGCCACTTGCCGGCGGAATTCCTGCGCGCGCACTTTCCCACCATCCACGCGCGCTGCCTGGCGCTGGGCATCGACATGACCGCCATGCCGATTCCCGTCGCGCCGGCCGCGCACTACACCTGCGGCGGCGTGGTTGCCGACGTGTCCGGCCGCAGCGATCTGCCGGGGCTTTACGCGGTCGGCGAGGCCGCCTGCACCGGGCTGCACGGGGCCAACCGGCTGGCCAGCAATTCCTTGCTGGAGTGCGTGGTGACGGGCAGGGCGGCGGCGCGGGACATCCTGCGGCATGGCGCGGCGTCCGGCCCGGCAGGCGGGCTGGAACTGGCCGGCGACGCGGCGGCCGTCGCGCCGCCGGCCGCGGACCTGGCGCGGCTGCGGCACGAGCTGCGCGCAGTGATGAGCCGCGACGTGGGCGTGGTGCGCAGCGATGCGGGTCTGCGGCGCGCGGCCGCAACCACCGGCGCGCTGCGCGCCGAAATGCAGGCGCGCTTCGAGCGCGAGGGCGCCAGCCTGGAACTGCTGGAGCTGCGTAATCTGGCGCTGGTGGCCGACCTCATCGTGGCCGCGGCGCGCGCCCGCGCCGAGAGCCGGGGCGCGCACTTCAACCGCGATCGCCCGCCGGCCGAAACCGCCGACGCGCACTGCGCCGCGGCGCTTGCAATACCGTAGAATACCGGCGGCCAAGCCCGCTCATCGTCGAGCAAGGGCGTCTTGGCCGAACGGGATGCGCGGCGGGCATGGCATGCCGCGTCAGGGTGAAACAGGTGAAGCAAGCAAAGACCTCCTCCAGCACGGCCAAGTCAGCGGCCAAGTCCGCGGCCAAGTCGGACGACCAGGCCGCGCGCCCGGAACCGGGTTCCAGCCAGACGCTGATCCGCGGCCTGGACATCATCGAATCGGTCGCCGCCGGCATCGGCGACCTGGGGGAAATCGCGCAGCACACCGGCATGACCTACAGCACGGTGCATCGCATCGTGCTGGCGCTGGCGCGGCGCAACTATCTCAAGCGCGATCCGCAGCGCGGCTACCGGCTGGGCCGCAAGCTGCTGGAGCTGGGTTTTCACGCCTATTCCGAAGTGGAGCTGACGCGCATCGCGCGCCCCATGCTGCAGGCCCTGGCCGACAAGACCTCGGACACCGTGCACCTGGCCACCGTGGATCACGGCCTGGTGATCTATCTGGACAAGATATCCAGCCGCCGCGCGGTCGAGATCAGTTCGCGCATCGGCGGCAGCAAGCCGCTGATCTCCACCGGCGTGGGCAAGGCGCTGCTGCTGGACGCGTGCGAGCACGAGTGGGAAGCCATCTACGAGCAGCAACGCCACCTGCTGCGCCTGCCGGTGTCCAAGTCCGCGTGGATCAAGCTGATGCGCGGCTACGCGCAGGCCGGCTACGCCTACGACACCGGCGAGGACGAGCCGTCCATCCGCTGCGTGGCCGCGCCGATCCGCGACGGCAGCCGCAAGACCGTCGCCGCGATCAGCGTTTCCAGCACGCTCGAATACCTGGATGAAAAACGCATGAAGGCGCTGGCGCCGGTGGTATGCGAGACCGCGCGCAGGATCAGCGCGGAGCTGGGCAGCAGCCAGGGGTAGGTGGTGGGTTTTGCGGGGTGATGGGTATCGTAGGATGGGTGTAGCGCGAGAATCCGTAAGCAAGAACTCAAATACCGAACGCGCGAAACCCATCAGACAGCGCCAACCGCCCCGTTATCAAACGGCCAGAATCTTCCCCGGATTCATGAGCCCGTGCGGGTCCAGCGCCCGCTTCATCGCCGCGATCAACGACAGCTCCGCCGGATTGCGGCTGTAGTGCAGCCACGGCCGCTTGTGCAGCCCGATGCCGTGCTCGGCCGAGACTGATCCCGATAGGCTGCGCACGATGTCGTAGAACGCGGCCTCGATGCGCGCTTCGGTCTTGCGGCCATCGGCCGGCAGCGGCCCCACCACGATATGCACGTTGCCGTCGCCCACGTGGCCGAAGTAGATCGCGCGCACGTCGGGGAAATCGCGCGCCAGCGCCTGGCGCATCCGGGCCACGCATTCCTCGATGCGCGAGATGGGCGCGGATACGTCGAAGTTGATGGTGGGCGCGAAAGTGCGCAGCATCTCGGAGATGGCGTCGCGCAGTTCCCAGAAGGCCTGGGCCTGCGCGTGGGACTGGGCGATGGCGGCGTCGGCGATCCAGCCTTCGGCCAGCGCGTGCTCCAGCACCGCCTCGAAGCGCGCCGCGTCCTCTTCGGGCGCGGCCGCCTGCAGATCCAGCAGCACGTACAGCGGATACGTGGCCGGCAGCGGCGCGGCGATGCCGCCGGCGGTGGTGGCCGCGGCATAGTAGTCCTGCCACATCACCTCGAACGCGCTGACCCGGCCGCCCAGGCGGTGCTGCGCATGGCGCAGCAGCTTGATGGCCGAGCCGAAATCGGGCGCGGCCACCAGCGCGGTATTGGCGCCCGAGACGCCCGGATGCAGGCGCAGCACGGCCTGGGTGACGATGCCCAGCGTGCCCTCGGTGCCGATGAACAGATGCTTCAGGTCGGGGCCGGCATTGTTCTTGACCATCTTGTTCATCATGGACAGCACGGTGCCGTCGGGCAGCACGGCTTCCAGCCCGAGCACCAGGTCGCGCGCCATGCCGTAGCGGATCACCCGGTTGCCGCCGGCATTGGTGGCGATGTTGCCGCCGATCTGGCAGGAGCCGCGCGCGCCCAGGTCCAGCGCGAACAGAAAGCCGGCGGCCTGCGCGGCTTCCTGCACGGCCTGCAGCGGCGTGCCGGCCAGCACGGTCATGGTGGCCGAGGCGGGGTCCAGTTCGACCACGCCGGACATGCGTTCCAGCGAGACGAGCACGCAGCCTTCGATCGGCGTGGCGCCGCCGGCCAGGCCGGTCAGCCCGCCTTGCGGCACCACCGGGCAGCGTCCCGCGTGGCACAGCGCCAGCACGCGCGCGACCTCGGCGGTGTCGCGCGGACGCACCAGGGCCAGCGGCCTGCCGCCTTCCTCGCCGCTCCAGTCGTTCAGGAACCGGGCCTCGATGTCGGCGCCCGCCAGCACTTCGCCGATGCCGGCGTCGGCGCGCAGCGCGGCCAGCATGCTTTCAGGGTTCCAGGGTGCGGACGCTGTTTCCGATGCCGCAATGTTCATGCAGGGACTCCTCTTTCGGTTGTGGAATGGCCGGACTGTTCGGCCATTGTTCTCATATGTTGAGAGCATCTATCATTATTTGAAAAAATTCTAGCATCAATCTAGAATGCGCCTACGGCATTCCCAGCCCGATTCACCCGAACAAGAACATGCCGCCTCCCACGGGAGCGGCGCAGCGTTGGAGACAAACCAATGACGAATCTCATCACCACGAAGCTGTTCCGGCTTGCGGCCATCGCCGCGGCGACGACCCTGTGCGCGGCCGGCCTTGCGGGCCGGGCGCAGGCGGCCGAAAAAATCGTGCTCAAGGCGGGCCACGCCGCCTCCACCAGCAACACCGGCCACCAGGCCCTGGAACACCTGGCCAAGGAACTCGCGGCCAAGACCGACGGGCGCATCACGATGGAGATCTTTCCCAATTCGCAGCTCGGCAGCGAACGCGAACTGGTGGAAAGCATCCAGCTGGGCAACGTGGACATGACTTTCGTGTCCTCGGCGGTGCTGGGCAATTTCAACAAGGAATTCTTCGCGCTGGACATCCCGTTCCTGTTCAAGGACCGGGCCAGCGTCTATCGGGTGCTGGACGGCGATATCGGGCAGGGCCTGCTGGCCAGCCTGGACAAGGTCGGCATCAAGGGCGTGGCCTACTGGGAAAACGGCTTTCGCCAGCTGACCAACAGCAAGAAGGTGATCAAGTCGCCGGCCGACCTGGAAGGCATGAAGATGCGCACCATGGAGAACGAGGTGCACATCGCGGCCTGGAAGGCCGAGGGCGCCAACCCCGCGCCGCTGGCCTTCGGCGAACTGTTCACGGCGCTGCAGCAGGGCACGTTCGACGCGCAGGAGGGGCCGATCAACCTCTTCTACGACATGAAGTTCAACGAAGTGCAGAAGTACATCACCAAGACCAACCACGTGTATTCGCCGTGGCCGCTGTTGATCAATCCCGAGGTCTACGAGCGCTTCAGCGACGCCGACAAGAAGGCGTTCCTGCAGGCCGTCAAGGACACCACCGCCTACCAGCGCGAACTGGCGCAAAAGGCCGATGAGAAGGCCGAGGCCGCCATGCCCACGGTCACCTTCACCAGCCTCACGCCCGAAGAGCTGGCGGCGTTCTCCAGCCGCATGGGTCCCATCCAGGAGATGGTGAAGAAGAAGGTCGGCGGCGACATCGTCGACCGCATCGTGGCCGAAACCGGCAAGACCGGCGGCTGAGCCCGGCCGGCGCCGGGCGCCGGAACCCTTCCAACGCGCGCGCAAAGCGCGCCTCCAAGCCGCCGCCGCGCATCGCGGCGACGCGGCCGGCCGCGCGCCGGCCGTCTTCGGAACGACGCAATCATGTGGAAATTTCTAGACAAGCACCTGGAAGAAGTGCTCACGGTGTTCCTCCTGGCGGCCATGTCGCTGCTGATCTGCGCCCAGGTGTTCATGCGCTACGTCATGGACAGCTCCCTGGCGTGGTCGGAGGAACTGGCGCGCTATTGCTTCATCTGGGCCACCTATCTGGGCGTGAGCTACGCCGTCAAGCGCAATGCGCACATCTGCGTGGAGGCGGCGGTGTCGCGCCTGCCCGGCAGGCTGAAGGCGGGCTTCGTGATCCTGTCGCACGCACTCTTCATCGTGTTCGCGGCGATGGTGGTCAAGGAAGGCTACGCGCTGACGCTCAAGATCTTCAAGTTCGGCCAGACCTCGTCCTCGCTGGGCCTGCCGATGGGCGTCATCTACCTGGCGCCCACCGTCGGCTTCGCGCTGGTGATCTTCCGGCTGGTGCAAAGCATCTTCGTTGAACTGGGCGCGCTGCGCCACGGAGGCCGCGCATGATTTCGCTATTGCTGTTCGGCAGCTTCCTGGCGCTCCTGATACTGAGCGTCCCCATCGCCATTTCGCTGGGCCTGGCCTCGGCCGTCGCGCTGATCTACAGCGGCAAGGTCAGCAGCAGCTACATCGCCCAGGGGCTGGTGACCTCCATCGATTCCTTCCCGCTCATGGCGGTGCCGTTCTTCATTTTGGCCGGCGACCTGATGGGGCAGGGCGGGCTGTCGCGCCGCCTGCTCAACGTGGGCAACGTGCTGTTCGGGCGCTATACGGGCGGGCTGGCCATCATCGCCATCGTCACCTGCATGTTCTTCGCCGCGATCTCCGGCTCGGGGCCGGCCACGGTGGCCGCGATCGGCGGCATCATGCTGCCGGCCATGGCCCAGCAGGGCTACGACAAGGGCTATTCGGTCGGCCTGATCGCCGCGGCCGGCAGCATCGGCATCATCATCCCGCCCAGCATCCCGATGATCATCTATGCGGTGTCGGCCAACGTGTCGATCACCAAGATGTTCCTGGCCGGCATCATTCCCGGCCTGCTGATCGGCGTGGCGCTGATCGTGGTGGCCTACCTCAGCGCGCGCAAGCACGGCTACCGCGGTTCGGAGCGGCGCTACAGCGGCGCCGAGATCGCGGCCGCGGTATGGGACGCCAAGTGGGCGCTGCTGGCGCCGGTGATCATCCTGGGCGGCATCTACGGCGGCGTGTTCACGCCGACCGAGGCCGCCGCCGTGGGCGTGCTGTACGGCTTCGTGGTGGGCGCCTTCGTGCACAAGGAACTGAGCTTCAAGGGGCTGTACCAGGTGATCGCCGGATCGGCGCTGACCTCGGCCACCGTGATCGTCATCGTCGGCACCGCGACCATCTTCGGCCGGGTGCTGGCGATCGAGCGCATTCCGTTCGTGATCGCCGACTACATCGTGCACCTGACCGACAACCCCATCGTCATCCTGTTGCTGATCAACGCGCTGCTGCTGTTCGTGGGCATGTTCATGGAGACCATCGCCGCCATCATCATCCTGACGCCGATTCTGCTGCCGGTGGTCACGGCGGTGGGCGTGGACCCGGTGCACTTCGGCATCGTGATCATCGTCAACCTGGCGATCGGCATGGTCACCCCGCCGGTGGGCGTGAACCTGTTCGTCGGCGCGCGCATCGGCGGCGTTGCGCTGGAGAAGGCGGCGGCCGGCTCCATCGCCTTCATCGTGGCCATGATCGCCACCCTGCTGGCGATCACCTACGTGCCCGGGCTGTCCCTGGCGCCGCTCGGCCTGATGGGCAATTGAGGCGGCGCGGCGGTTCTTTCGTTCAATCATCAAGGAGTAAACCATGTCACGCAAACTGCGGGCCGCCATCATCGGCTCGGGCAACATCGGCACCGACCTGCTGGCCAAGCTCCAGCGCAGCCCGGTGCTGGAGCCGGTCTGGATGGTGGGCATAGACCCGCAATCCGACGGGCTCAAGCGCGCGCGGGAAATGGGTCTGCGCGTCACCTCGGACGGGGTCGACGGCCTGCTGCCGCACCTGGAAGAGAACGGCATCGACTTCGCTTTCGACGCCACCAGCGCCTATGTGCACAAAGAGAACTCGGACAAGCTCACCGCGCGCGGCGTCAAGGTCATCGACCTGACGCCGGCCGCCATCGGCCCGTACTGCGTGCCGCCGGTCAACCTCAAGGACCTGCTGGGCGGCGGGCACAACAACGTCAACATGGTCACCTGCGGCGGCCAGGCCACCATTCCCATGGTCTACGCCGTCTCGCGCGTGCAGCCGGTGGAATACGGCGAGATCGTGGCCACCGTGTCGTCGCGCTCGGCCGGCCCCGGCACCCGCAAGAACATCGACGAATTCACCCGCACCACGGCCGGCGCCGTGGAACGCATCGGCGGCGCCAAAAAGGGCAAGGCCATCATCATCCTCAATCCGGCCGAGCCGCCGCTCATCATGCGCGACACGGTCCATTGCCTGACCGAGACCGAGCCCGACCAGGACAGAATTCGCGAGTCGGTACACGCCATGATCGCCGAGGTGCAGAAGTACGTGCCGGGCTACCGGCTGGTCAACGGGCCGGTGTTCGACGGCAGGCGC
This sequence comes from Achromobacter sp. SX5, assembly GCF_056711425.1. Lineage (NCBI taxonomy): Bacteria > Pseudomonadati > Pseudomonadota > Betaproteobacteria > Burkholderiales > Alcaligenaceae > Achromobacter > Achromobacter sp. SX5. The sequence continues at coordinate 1,997,850 of NZ_CM160041.1, forward strand.
GTGTCGGTCTACCTGGAGGTCGAGGGCCTGGGCGACTACCTGCCCAAGTACTCGGGCAACCTGGACATCATGACCGCGGCGGCGGTGCGCAGCGCCGAAATGTTCGCCGAACAGATGCTGGCCGACGCCGCCGTCCCGGCCGCAAACTAGGAGATCAGGAACATGGAACTGAAAGGCAAGAAAGTCGTACTGCATGACATGACGCTGCGCGACGGCATGCATCCCAAGCGCCACCAGATCACGCTGGAGCAGATGGTGTCCATCGCCCGCGGCCTGGACGAGGCCGGCGTGCCGATGCTGGAGGTCACGCACGGCGACGGCCTGGGCGGCGCGTCGGTCAACTACGGCTTCCCGCTGCACACCGACGAGGAATACCTCGCGGCGGTGGTGCCGCAGATGAAGCAGGCCAAGGTGTCGGCGCTGCTGCTGCCGGGCATCGGCACGGTCGACGACCTGCGCCGCGCCCACGCGCTGGGCGTGCACACGCTGCGCGTGGCCACGCACTGCACCGAGGCCGATACCTCGGAGCAGCACATCGGCGAGGCGCGCAAGCTGGGCATGGATACGGTGGGCTTCCTGATGATGAGCCACATGAACAGCCCCGAGGGACTGGTGCGGCAGGCCAGGCTGATGGAAGGCTACGGCGCCAACTGCATCTACATCACCGACTCGGCCGGCCATCTGCTGCCCCATACCGTCAAGTCCAGGATCGAGGCGGTGCGCGCCGCGCTGCGCCCCGAGACGGAGCTGGGCTTTCACGGCCACCACAATCTTGCGATGGGCGTGGCCAACAGCATCGCCGCGATCGAGGCCGGCGCGGTACGCATCGACGCGGCCGCCGCGGGCCTGGGCGCGGGCGCCGGCAACACGCCGCTGGAAGTGCTGGTGTCGGTGCTGGACCTCATGGGCGTGGAGACCGGCGTGGACGTGTTCAAGATCCAGGACGTGGCCGAAGACCGCGTGGTGCCCATCATGGACTTCCCGATCCGCATCGACCGCGACGCGCTCACGCTGGGCTATGCCGGCGTGTACGGCTCGTTCCTGCTGTTCGCCAAGCGCGCCGAGCAGAAGTACGGCGTGCCCGCGCGCGAGATCCTGGTCGAAATGGGCCGGCGCGGCATGATCGGCGGCCAGGAGGACATGATCGAGGACACGGCGCTGTCGCTGCTGCGCCAGAAGCAGGCCGCGGCCGCCTGAGCGCGGCTTCAGTCGACGCCGGTCAGCAGATGCTGCGCCGGCCCGGTCGCCGCGCGCCGGAAGCGCGACGGCGACACGCCCATGTGCTCGCGGAAAAAGCGCGAAAAATTGCCGGGCGTCGAGAAACCCAGATCCAACGCCACCGAGGTCAGGGGCTGCTTCTGGTGCGCCAGCAGGCGCACGGCTTCCTCCACGCGCACCGCGCTCCAGAACACCTGGGGCGTGGTGTTGAGCTGGTCGCGGAACAGCGCGAAGAAGTGCCCGCGCGACAGTCCGACGCGGCTGGCGACGTCCTCCACGGCCATCGGCTCGTGGACGTGCTGGCGCATATAGGCGATGGCCGCGCGCAGCCGGCGGTCCAGCGCGGGCGCCGGCGAGACCGGACGCGGCGCCCGGTCCGGCCCGGCCGACGATTCGATCGCGGCCAGCAGCAGGGCTTCGACCTCGGCGTCGATATCGGCGCCCGGGTGCTGGTGCGGCGCGACGATCTTGTCCAGCAGGCGCCAGCAGCTCTGCCGCACGGCGGCGTCGATGGGCACGCCGGGCGCGTCGAAATGGAACGGGCGGCCGGTGGCGGCGCGCCGTTCGTCCAGCCAGGGCTTGGCGATGTAGAGGACCAGGAAAATCGCCGGGCCCGAACGTTCGAGCAGCCGCGCGTCGTGCGACTCGTAGGGGTTGGCGCCCAGCGCCAGGTTTTCGCTGTAGGGCACCACGGTCTGGCCGACGCGGCCTTGCGCCCGCGAGCCGCCCAGCCACAGGGCGAGCTGCACTTCGGCGTGCGCGTGCGCGATCAGGTCATCGCGCAGTTCCAGCACGACGGCGCGGCCGAACGCGCCTTCGTGCAAGGCATAAGTCTCCTGCATCTCCGTCTCCTGTCTTTTCGTCCTCGCCTTGCGAGCCAGCTGGGCGAGTCCGTTGCGCGGCGGCGGCGCCTGCGGGAATTTTATGGGCGTTTGCGCGCGAATCCGGCGTAGGTGTATTCACCTAGCACAAGATCTGACTCTGCGATAAGTCCGCGCACCCGGCGATAAGCGCGCCGCGGCCGGCGCCTATAAAGTCCTCCGAACCTGCCGGCGCGCCACGGGCCCGCCGCGGGACTGTTCAGGTAGAAGAAGGAGACGGTAGTGCGCATTGCTAGCTTTATATTGAACGGCAGCCAGGAAGTGGGACTGGTGTCCGCCGATGGCGCGACGGTGGCGCCCCTGGCGTTCGATGCGGAACGCAAGCGCCTGGGCGCCCAGGCCGTGATCGACCTGCTGGCCGCGGGCCGCGAACTGCCCGCAACGGGAGCGGCGCTGCCGCTGGCCGAGGCGAGGCTGCTGGCCCCGCTGCCCAGGCCGCGCCGCAACCTGTGGTGCGTGGGACGCAACTACCACGCCCACGCCAAGGAGCTGTCGGCCTCGGTTTTCAAGGACAACGACGCGAATCCCGAGTCCTGGCCCATCGTCTTCACCAAGGTGCCCGAGTGCGTGGTGGGGCCGCGCGACGACGTGCTGCTGCCGGCCGGCGTCTCGTCGCAGATCGACTACGAGGCCGAGCTGGCGGTCGTGATCGGCAAGGGCGGCAAGAACATCCCGCGCGCCCGGGCGCTGGAGCACGTGTTCGGCTATACGGTCGTCAACGACGTCACCGCCCGCGACGTGCAGATGCGCCACCAGCAGTGGGACATGGGGAAATCGTTCGACACGTTCTGCCCCATGGGGCCGTGGATCGCCACCGCCGACGAATTCGACGGCACGCGCACGCGCGTGCGCTGCTGGGTCAACGGCGAGCTGCGCCAGGACGGACCCACGGAGAACATGATCTTCGACATTCCGTTCCTGATCGAAACGATTTCGCGCGGCATCACGCTGTATCCCGGCGACGTGATCGCGACGGGCACGCCCGCGGGCGTGGGCATGGGCATGCAGCCGCCGCGCTATCTGGCCGCCGGCGACGTGGTGCGCGTGGAGGTCGAGGGTCTGGGCGTCATCGAGAACACGTTTGTCGAGGAGCAAGCATGAGCACGAACTACGTCAACGGTCTGGCGGTGGAAATCGACGGCGAGGGGCCGGCGCTGTTGTGCATACACGGCCTGGGCGGCTCTTCCAACACCTGGACGCCGGTGATGGGCGCGTTCGAGGGCTTGCGCGTCATCCGTCCGGACCTGCCGGGCAGCGCGCGCTCGCCGCTGGGTTCGCAGCCCTTGTCCATCCAGACCTACGTGGACGCGCTGGCCGGCATGCTGGCGGAACTGAAGATCGATACGCTGCACATCGCCGCGCATTCCCTGGGCACCATCGTGGCCCAGCATTTCGCCGTGGCGCACCCCGGCCGGGTCAGGTCGCTGGCCCTGTTCGGGCCGCTGGCCGCGCCGCCCGACGCCGGACGCGCCGGCATCCGCGCGCGCGCCGAGCTGGCGCGCGGCGGCGACGCGGCCATGCAGGAGATCGCGGACGCCATCGTCAAGGGCGCGACCAGCGCCCGGACCAAGCAGGATCAGCCCGCGGTGCTGGCGCTGGTGCGCGAAAGCGTGATGCGCCAGCCGCCGGAAGGCTATGCGCAAAGCTGCGAGGCGCTGGCCGGCGCGCAGCCCGCCGCCGTGGAATCGCTGGACGTGCCGGCGCTGCTGGTGACCGGCGACCAGGACGGCGTGGCGCCGCCGGCCAACGTCGAGGCACTGGCCGGCCGCATCGCGGCAAGCCGTTACGTGGTGTTCGGCGATTGCGGACACTGGACGACCTATGAACAGCCCCAGGCCTGCGTGCAGGCCCTGCGGGAGTTCTACGCGGCGCAGCGTTAGCCGCTCTTTTCCTGGCGTTTCAACATAAGAAAGCCGGCCCGCGGCGCGGGCCGGAGGAGACTTGTCATGTCCAGAATTGCCATTACCAATGTCGCCATCTTCGATGGCAGCGGCGAAGCCGTGTTCAAGGGCGAGGTGCTGATCGACGGCGCGCGCATCGCCGAGGTCGCGCGCGCGCCGCGGCAGGTGAGCCGCGATGGCGCGCGCGTCATCGACGGCCGCGGCCGCTTCCTGATGCCCGGGATGACCGAGGCGCACACGCATTTCTCGTGGAACGACCAGCCCTCGCTCGCCGCCATCCAGTTCATGCCGCCGGAGGAACACATACTCTGGTGCGTGCGCGTGGCCAAGCGCTATCTGGAGATGGGCTGGACCTCGGCCGTCGGCGCGGCGGCCGCCAAGCCGCGCCTGGACGTGGTGCTGCGCAACGCGATCGACGCGGGGGAATGCCCCGGCCCCCGCTACCTGGCGGGCAGCCAGGAGATCACCACGATCGGCGCGCTGGGCGACAACACGCTGCCGCACATGCCGTTCGATGAACTCAGCTTCGGCAGCGTCTGCAGCGGCCCCGAAGAGATCCGGCGGTCGGCGCGCACCTTCATCAAGTACGGCGTCGACCACCTGAAGATCAATCTGTCGGGCGAGTACATCGCCGGGCTGCCGGCCGAAATGTCGCCATTCTCGGAAGAGGAGATCGCCATGCTGGCGGCCGAGGCCAAGCGTTTCGGCAAGCGCGTGGCGGCGCACGCGCGTTCGAGCGAATCGGTCAAGCAATGCGTGCGGCACGGCATCGAGATGATCTATCACGCCAGCTTCGCCGACGACGAGGCGCTCGACATGCTGGAAGCCAACAAGGACAGGCACTTCGTGGCGCCGGGCATCGGCTGGCTGGTTCGCACCGCCTTCCATGCTTCCGACTACGGCATCACGCCCGCCGCCGCCGAGCAGATGGGCTACAAGCGCGAACTGGAGATCGCCGCCGAATCGCTGCGCAAGATGCACCGGCGCGGCATACGCATCCTGCCTGGCGGAGACTACGGCTTCGCCTGGATGCCGCACGGAACCAACGCCTCCGATCTCCAGTATTTCGTGGATTATGTCGGCATGACGCCCACCGAGGCGCTGGTGTCGGCCACCCGGCTGGGCGGGGAGATCATGCAGCGGCCGCACGAGCTGGGCATGCTGCGTCCCGGCTATCTGGCGGACGTGGTCATGGTCGACGGCAATCCGCTGGAGGACCTGTCGCTGCTGATCGACCCGGACCGCATCAGCCTGGTGATGAAGGACGGGCGGATCTGCAAGAACGCCTGCCCGCCGGGCGCGGAAGGCGCGCCGCCGCGCGCCGTCGAGCAGGACAGCAGGGAAGCGGTCGCGGCGCATTGAGCGCCGCAGGGCTCAGGCCCGGCCCATGCCCGCCTGGACGCTGGCCGCCAGCATCTGGGCGGTCGCGGCCGACAGCGTCCATCCCAGGTGGCCGTGGCCGGTGTTGTAGAACACCCCCGGCCGCTTGCCGGGGCCGACCCTGGGCATCATGTTCGGCGTCATCGGGCGCAGCCCGCACCACGGCACCACGCGCGCGGTGCGCACGCCGGGGAAGTGGCGGCGGGTCCAGTCCACCAGCGGCTGCACGCGTTCGGCCCGGATGTCCAGGTTGAACCCGTTGAATTCCGCCGTGCCGGCCACGCGGAAGCGGTCGCCCAGGCGGCTGGTGACGATCTTGGCGGCCTCGTCCAGCAGGCTCACGCAGGGCGCGGCGGCGCGGCTGGCCTCGTCGTCCAGGTGCACGCTGATCGAATAGCCCTTGACCGGGTAGATGTTGAGCGAGTCTCCGAGCTGCCGCGCGAACTGGCGGCTGGCCGCGCCGGCGCAGATCACCACGGCGTCGGCCGATTCCTGGCGGGCCGGCAGCGCGCCTGCCGCCAGGTCCAGACGGTAGGCGCCGCCCTCGTGCGCGATGGCGGTGATGTCGGCGTCCTGCACGAACCGCACGCCGCGGCGCTGGCAGGCGCGGGCCAGGCCGCTGGTGAACTTGTGGATGTCGCCGGTGGCGTCCGACGGCGTGTAGAAGCCGGCGTGGCAGGCGGTCTGCAGGGCCGGCTCGATGCGGCGCGCTTCTTCCGCGGTTACCTCGTAGCGCTCCAGCCCGCCTTGCCGCAGCAGCGCGTTGGCGCGGCGCGCGGTGTCGAAGCTGGCCGCGTCGTGGTAGATGTGCAGGATGCCGCGGCGCTCCAGGTCGAAATCGATGCCTTCTTCTTCGGCCATGGCGTAAAGGTGCTGGCGCGCCTCGATGGCCAGGCGGGTGGTCTCGATGGTGTTCTGGCGATAGTTGCGGATCTGCCCGATGAACTGGGCCAGCCAGGAATACTTGTGCCAGCCCGGACGCGGATTGAGCAGCAGCGGGGCGTCGTGGCGGCCCAGCCAGCGCAGGCCTTTCATGATGGTGGACACGCTGTTCCAGACCTCGGCGTTGCTGGCCGACAGCTGGCCGCCGTTGGCGTAGGAAGTCTCCATGGCGGGGTAGCGCTGGCGGTCGTAGACGGTGACGTCGAATCCCAGCTTGTTCAGGGCATGGGCGGACGTGACGCCGGTGATGCCGGCGCCGATGATGGCGATGCGGGGCATGGTCGCTCCAAGGGTAGGGTGGCCGCGGCCACCCGGCCGCAGCACCCCATCTGTCTTGGTACCTGAGAGTTTCACGCGCCGCGCGGAGGGCGGCGGGTTCCCCTTCGGTGGGCGCGCGCGGCGCCGCTCTCCAGATTGTCTAGACCGCGCAGTCCTGGTTGCCTGAGAGTTTCCGGGGCGGTTGCTCCGTCGGCGCCTGCCGCGGCGGGCAGGTCTCTTCTGCGGGGTTTTGGATCGACGCGGGCAGAATAGCCAAAATCCGGCGGCGTGGGACCAGGGGTTAGTCCCAGTAGCCGTTCGTTTTGTCCCTGTTATATCGCCTGTTACCTCTCTGTTGAACTGTTCATTCCTGGTAAAGGCTTGAGGCGGGGGGATGCGCTATAACCGACGTTCACGCATCACATTGCCGCAAGCCGCCGGCTCGCGGACCCATACATGCCTCGTATCACCCGCCGTCCGTCCCTGATCCTGCTCGCCGCCCTGACGGGCGCCGTGGCCGGATGCTCCTCCCCCAAGCCCGCGTACGAGAAGGAGGACTTCACCCAGAACGACACCTACTCGCGCGGCGTCGCCGCCAGCAGCGTGGCCGCCTGCGACGCGGGCCGGCGGGCCTTGCTGAGCCAGGGCTATCTGATCGACCGCTTCGAGTCGGCGCGCGTGACCGGGCACAAGAATTTCCAGGCCGAGGACGGCCAGCATACGCAGATCAGCTTCAATATCGAATGCGCCGCCGATGGCGCGTCGAACGAGCGCTCGACGGTGTTCGCCACCGCGATGCAGGACCGCTATTCGATCAAGCGCACCGCCAATTCGGCCAGCGTGGGCGTGAGCGTGCTGGGCCAGGTGTCCATGCCGTTCGGCGCCAGCGACGATTCGCTGGTCAAGACCGCCAGCCAGACGGTGGCGCGGCCCCAGTTCTACGACGGATTTTTCCAGCTGTTGCAGCGCTTCCTGCCGGACGCGCAGGCCGCTTCGGCGCCGCAGCCGGCGCCGGCCGGACGCGGCAAGACGCCGCCCAAGCCCGCGCCGGCCGAGCCCGCGGTGTCGCCGGACGCGCCGGCCGACACCTTGAACCCGGCGGCCGCCAGTGATACGCCGGCCGCCAATGGCAAGGCCGCGCCCGCGGACAGCAAGGCGGCCGCGCCTTCGGACAGCAAGGCGGCGCCGGCGGGCAGCCCGCCGCCGGCAGGCGCCGACGCCGCCAAGTAAGGCCGCGCCGGGCCGCCGCTTTGCCGTAGCGCAAATTGCCGTTGCAAGCCGGTTCGCCGCGGCGCGCGCCTGCGGCGATAATGCCGGCCATGACATACCAATTCCTGAAAATGCTCCACGTGGCGGCCGTGGTCGCCTGGCTGGGCGGCTCGCTGTTCGTGTCGCTGTTCCTGCTGTCCTCGCAGCCCCAGGAAGGCGGCGAAGCCCCGAAAGAAAGCAGGATGCTCGGCGCGCTGCGCCGCTGGACCCTGTACGTGACCACGCCGGCCATGGTGCTGGCCTGGCTGGTCGGCCTGCACCTGGCCGTGACCTTCGGCTGGTTCATCATGAACTGGATCTGGGTGAAGATCGCCATCGCGCTGGCGCTGTCGGCGCTGCTGGGCGTCCAGAGCAAGGCCTTGCGCCGCATGGCCGGCGGCGGCGCGCAGCGTCCGCCGCTGATCGATTGGTACGCGCCGTTCACCGTGGTCGCGGCTTCCGCGATCGTCGCGCTGGTGGTCGTCAAGCCGTTCTGAACGTTTTCGGCGCGCCGCGCGCATATGCCGCGCGGCCATAACCAAACGCCCCGGCCATAAGCACCGAACGAAGTCTTCGTTCGCGCCGGGCGTGCCCGTCCCTAGAATCGTTTCTCTTATAACCGTTTAGGGCCTGTTCACACTAAAAGGAGCCACGCACAGGCCGGTAATCGGGCGCCAGGCTAGGCGCGCTCGCCGCCGCGTGGCTGTGCCACGCAAGGTGAGTGCAACGACGCCTGGCGCCCGATTACCGGCCTGCCCGAAGGGTGAGTACCCAAATGAGCGCCTCTCCGCGTTGCGAATGCTCGCCGGGGACCTGCCACGACTGCGCTTCGCGCCTTGATAGGCGCTCATTTGGGTACTCATGCGTGGCTCCTTTTAGTGTGAACAGGCCCTAGCCTGAGAGGCGATTCCAAAATGACTCCCCGTATTTTCAAGAAGCTGCTTGGCGTGGTGCTGGCCTCGGCGGCGATGTTCCACGGCCCGGCCTTTTCGGCCGACGCCAAACCCCTGAAGGTCGGCGTGCGCGGCGGCGTCGACGAACAGATCTGGGAAGTGGTGGCCCAGGTCGCCAGGAAGAACGGTCTGGCCGTGGAGCCGGTGGTCATCACCGGCACCGCCAGCCCCAACGAGGCCCTGAACAACGGCGACCTGGAGGCCAACGCCTTCCAGCACATTCCCTTTCTGAACGACCAGATCCGCCAGCGCGGCTACAAGCTGGTGCCGGTGGCCAACACGCTGATCTCGCCCATCGCGTTCTATTCCCGCAAATACAAGTCGCTGAAGGACCTGCCGGAAGGCGCGCGCGTGGGCATACCCAACGATCCCAGCAACCAGACGCGCGCGCTGGTGGTGCTGCGCGACCAGGGCCTGATCACGCTCAGGAACGGCTTCGACCCGGCCACCGGCACGGCCACGCTGGCCGACGTGACCGCCAACCCCAGGAAGCTCCAGTTCGTGGAGAGCGCCTCGGTGGTGCTGGCGCGCTCGCTGCCCGACGTGGACGCCGCCGCCATCGTCAACAGCTTCGCCTACCAGGCCGGCCTGATCGCCACGCGCGACGGCATCGCGGTCGAAAAGAAGGAAAACAATCCCTACGTGAACATCATTGCGGTCCGCGAACAGGACCGGAACGCGCCGTGGGTGCCCGAGCTGGTCAAGGCCTACCACTCGGAAGAGGTGCGCCAGTTCATCCTCAGCAAGTTCGAAGGCTCCGTGATTCCGGTGTTCTGAGCCATGATGCAACATGAGTTTTCCATTGCCCAGCCGGCGGCCGCGCCGCCGCTGCCGGCGGGCGACGAGCACATCGTGTTCGAAGGGCTGCAAAAGCGCTACGAGGGCGCGCGCGGCGCGGTTGCGGCGCTGTCCGACGTGTCGTTCTCGATTGCCCGCGGCACGGTGTTCGGCATCATCGGGCGCAGCGGCGCCGGCAAGTCCACGCTGCTGCGCTCCATCAACATGCTGGAGCGGCCCAGCGCCGGACGCGTGCTGATCGACGGCGTGGACGCGGGCGGGCTGGACGAGAACGCCCTGGTGGCGCTGCGCCGGCGCATCGGCATGATTTTCCAGCACTTCAATCTGCTGTCGGCCAAGACGGTGGCCGAGAACGTGGCCCTGCCGCTGCGCGTGGCCGGCGTGAAGCCGGCGGCCGCGCGGGCCCGCGTCGCCGCGCTGCTGGAGCTGGTGGGGCTGGGCGACAAGGCCGACGTCTATCCGGCCAGGCTGTCCGGCGGCCAGAAGCAGCGCGTCGGCATCGCCCGGGCGCTGGTGCACGAGCCCGAGATCCTGCTGTGCGACGAGGCCACCTCGGCGCTGGACCCCGAGACCACGCAGTCCATCCTGACCCTGCTGCGCGACATCAACCGCAAGCTGGGCCTGACGGTGGTGCTGATCACGCACGACATGGCGGTGATCCGCGAGATCTGCCACAAGGTGCTGGTGCTCGACGGCGGGCGCAAGGTCGAGCACGGCGAGGTCTGGCGTGTCTTCGGCAATCCCCAGGCCGAGGCCACGCGCGCCTTGCTGCGGCCCCTGCAACATGGATTGCCGGCCGACCTGGAGGCCAGGCTGGTGCCCGACCTGCAGGGCCGCGACGGCGTGGCGGTGCTGAGCCTGCGCTTCACGGGGCAGGGGCGGCCGGGCGGCGTTTCGCTGCAGGCGCTGGCCGCCCTGGGGCCGGGCGCGACGCTGCTGCATGGCGGGCTGGACCGCCTGCGCGGCCACGCGCAAGGCAGCCTGCTGGTGTCGGTGCCGGCGGGCGCACTACGGGAAGAGGCCGCGCGCGCCGCGCTGGTGGCCGATCAGATAAAGGTGCTGGGCTATGTCGCTGCCGATGTTCGATAAATACCTGCAGGCGTTTCTGCAGACCCTGACCATGGTGGGCGTGGCGGCGGCCATCGCCATCGTCTGCGGGCTGGCGCTGGCGCTGGTCCTGACGGTCACCGCGCCGGGCAATCTCTATCCGCTGCCGCGCCTGAACAAGGCGCTGTCCATCGTGGTGAATACCTTCAGGGCCATTCCCTTCATCATCCTGCTGGTGGCCATGCTGCCGTTCACGCGCATGCTGGTGGGCACCACCCTGGGAACCTGGGCCGCCATCGTGCCGCTGTCGGCCAACCTGGTGCCGTTCTTCGCGCGCATCGCGCAGGTCAGCCTCAACGAGGTGGACCACGGCCTGGTGGAAGCCGCGCGCGCCATGGGCTGCCGGCGCTGGCACATCGTGCGCCACGTGCTGCTGCCCGAAGCGCTGCCCGGCATCGTCGGCGGCATGACGGTAAGCGTCATCGCCATGATCAATGCCTCGGCCATGGCCGGCGCGGTGGGCGCCGGCGGCCTGGGCGACCTGGCGATCCGCTACGGCTACGAACGCTACGAGACCCGCGTGATGTTCGAGGTGATCGTGATCCTGATCGCGCTGGTGTCCATCGTGCAATTCACCGGCGAATGGCTGGCGCGCCGCGCCGACCACAAACGCTGATATCCGAACAAGGAATCCCAGATGTCCGATTTTCCGCAACAGGGCTTCGCCACGCGCGCCATCCATCTCGGCTACGAGCCGCTGGACGAACAGGGCGCGCTGTCGCCGCCGCTCTACCTGACTTCCACCTACACCCAGGAAAGCCTGGAAGCCTTCGACCGGATCAGGCTGGGCGAGGCCCAGGGCTACGTCTACGGCCGCACCCGCAATCCCACGCAGGCGCTGCTGGAAGAACGCCTGGCCTCGCTGGAGGGCGCCGAGGCCGGTGTGGCGACCGCCTCCGGCATGGCCGCGATCTCCGCCACGCTGTTCACGCTGCTGCAAAGCGGCGACGAGATCGTGGTGGACCAGATCGTCTACGGCACCGCCTTCACGCTGTTCACGCAGGGCCTGGCCCGCTTCGGCGTGCGCGCGGTGTTCGCCGACTTCACCCGCCCGCAGGCCGTGGCCGACGCCATCGGCCCCAAAACGCGCGCGGTGTATTTCGAGACGCCGGCCAATCCCAACCTGCGCCTGGTGGACATCGCCGCCGTGTCGGCCATCGCCCGCGCCCGCGGCCTGCTGACCATCGTCGACAACACCTTCGCCACGCCGGTGCTGCAGCGTCCGCTGGAGCACGGCGCCGACCTCGTGCTGCATTCGGCCACCAAGTACCTGGGCGGCCACGGCGATCTGCTGGCCGGCGCGGTGCTGGGGCGCAAGCAGCACATCGACGCGATCCGGCTGCAGGGCCTGCGCTACTTCACCGGCGCGACGCTGTCGCCGTTCACGGCCTTCCTGGTGTTGCGCGGCCTGAAGACGCTGGAACTGCGCGTGGAGCGCCACAGCGAATCGGCCAGGAAGGTGGCCGAGCTGCTGCGCGGCCATCCCGCGGTGGCCGAGGTGTTCTATCCGGGCCTGGCGGACACGGCCGGCGCCGAGATCGCCCGGCGCCAGCAGTCGGCCGGCGGCGGGCTGGTGGCGTTCGAACTGAAGACCGGGCTGGCGGGCGGGCGCCGGCTGCTCGACAGCCTGAAACTGGCCCGCATCGCGGTCAGCCTGGGAGACCCCGAGACGCTGATCCAGCATCCCGCGTCCATGACGCACGCCAGCTACACCGCCGAGGACCGCGAGCGCTACGGCCTGTCCGAAGGGCTGCTGCGGCTGTCGGTGGGACTGGAGACGCCCGAGGATATCGTGGCCGATCTCAGGCAGGGCCTGGACCGGGTGTAGGCGCGGCGTCGGCGCGCCGCCAGGCTATCCAGTCGCCCTCGGCCTCGAAATTGTGCGGGCCGCGGCCGGCGGCGGCCAGGCCGGCGCGCAGCGCGCCCATGTCCAGCCCGGGCAGGTGGCGCAGCAGCGCGTCGGGCAGCCGTTCCGCGTCCAGCATGTCCTGGTCGAATTCCAGCGTCATCCGTCCGCCCTCGTCGCCGCAGACGCGGAAGATCCACAGGCCTTCCATGTAGTCGCCGGCCCAGGGATCGGGGTACAGCGCCTGCGTGTAGCGAAAGCCGAATTCGTGGATCTCGTCCCAGGGCCAGAACTCGCGCTGGCGCAGCGCGCGCAGCAGTTCGCTGGCGCGCGTCAGGCCGGCGTCGTCGAAACTCAGGGTTTCGCGCAGCGGATCTTCGGCCGGCGCGGGGCCGGCGAGCAGGCGCTTGATGAATGACCACATGGCGCGGATAACGGACGGCGCGGAGCCGGAGTCCGCAAAGATGCTACAACCTTTCATTCACGTCAATCCGCCGCGTCGCGAGGCGGACGACGCACATAACAAGGAGAGCACCCATGACGGACAAGATGCCAGACGCCATCGACCAGGACATGGCGCCCGCGCCCGCCGAGCAGATCCGCAGGCGGGCCGGCGCCCGTGTGCACGCCGCGCGCCAGGAGGCCGTGGCGCTGCTGGCCGACATCGCGCGCCGCCGCCCCGCCGGCGCGCCCGAACAGGCGCACGAGGCTTTGCGCTCGCTCATCGAGGCGCTGTCGCCCGACGATGCGCAGGCCGTGCACCGCGCGCTGCTGGCAGCCGGCGAGCAGGCCGAGGCGGCGCCGCGCAATCCCGACGACGAACTGGTCGCGCACTGGCGCGAAGGCATTTATCCGTACCGCCACCGCATGCTGCGGCGCAATTACGAAAAGCAGAAGTACCGTTTGCAGGTCGAACTGCTCAAGCTGCAGGCCTGGGTCAAGGCCACCGGCCAGCGTGTCGTGATCCTGTTCGAAGGCCGCGACGCGGCGGGCAAGGGCGGCACCATCAAGCGCATGATGGAGCACCTGAACCCGCGCGGCGCGCGCGTGGTCGCGCTGGAAAAGCCGTCCGACACCGAGCGCGGCCAATGGTATTTCCAGCGCTATGTGCAGCACCTGCCCACGGCCGGCGAAATCGTCATGTTCGACCGCTCCTGGTACAACCGCGCCGGCGTGGAGCGCGTGATGGGCTTTTGCACGCATGGGGAGTACCTGGACTTCCTGCGCCAGGTGCCCGACTTCGAGCGCCACCTGGTCAGCAGCGGCATCCACCTGATCAAATTCTGGTTCTCGGTCAGCCGCGAGGAACAGCTGCGCCGCTTCGAGCAGCGCAAGGTCCATCCGCTCAAGCAGTGGAAGCTGAGCCCGGTGGACCTGGCCTCGCTGGACAAATGGGATGACTACACCCGCGCCAAGGAAGCGATGTTCGCGCACACCGACACCGCCGACGCGCCGTGGGTGGTGGTCAAGTCCGACTGCAAGAAGCGCGCGCGGCTCAACGCCATGCGCTACGTGCTCAACCGCCTGCCCTACGAGGGCAGGAGCGACGACGCCACCCTGGCGCTGGATTCGCTGATCGTGGGCCGCGCGCTCTGACGCTACGGGCCGGCGGGTTCAGCCCAGCGCCTGCAGATCGAGCACATGGCTGCTCCCGATCCAGACGGCGCAGTCGCGGTGGTCGCGCAGCGAGTCGCCGGTGTTCGGGTGCAGGAACACGTCCAGCCCGCCGTGGTGCAGCGTGAGCCAGGTCGCGATCTCGGCGAAGTCCCCGGGCGCGAAGGCGATCTGGTAGCTCCAGCACGGATGCGGGCCGACTGGGCGCTCATGGAAGCGCCCCAGCTCCATCCGGCCGCCGAAGCGCGAGGCGATCCGTTCGCGCAGCGCCTGCGCGGCATCCCGGCTGGCTGCGTCGAAATACACGTGGGCATGCCAGCTGGCCACGTCGGCCAGCGATGAATCGTTCATGTGCTTTCTCCTAGCCGCCGGCGCGCTTGGCGCGGTAGCCCTGTTTCTGCAAGGCCTCCATGACGCGCTCGCGATGGTCGCCCTGTACCTCGATCACGCCGTCTTTCACGGTGCCGCCCGAGCCGCAGGCCGCGCGCAACTGCTTGCCCAGCGCGCCCAGCGCAACCGGGTCCAGCGCCAGGCCCTTGACCACGGTGACGCTCTTGCCGCCGCGGCCCTTGGTTTCGCGCGATACGCGCGCCACGCCGTCGCCGGCCGGCGCGGCGCGCGCCGTGTCGCAGCGGCATTGCGTCACGGGCTGGCGGCACTGCGGGCACATGCGCCCGCCATCGGTGGAGTAGACCAGGCCGCCCATCGGATTTTTCTTCATGGCGGCCTCACTTCCCGCGCATCTGGTCGATCAGGCGCCGGTCGCGCTTGGTCGGCCGTCCGGCCTCGATGCCCAGCGCCGGTTCGGGCGCGAGCCGGCGCATTTCCGCCGCGCGCTCGCGCGCCGCGATGCTGTCGGGCGTTTCCTCGTAGAGCTGGCGCGCCACCGGCGCCGGGCCGCGCACGCCGCTCACGCCCACGACCCGCACGCGCAGCGCGGGGTCTTCCTTGCGGATGGTGACGAGGTCGCCGGGCGCGACCTCGCGCGCCGGCTTGGCCGGCTGGTCGTTCACCTGCACGCGGCCCTTGCCGATTTCCTGTACGGCCAGGCTGCGCGTCTTGTAGAAACGCGCCGCCCAAAGCCATTTGTCGAGCCGGATCTTGTCCATCTCCTGTCCCTGCGGTAAAGCTGTGTCAGGGACGATGATAGCCGGGCCGGCCGGCCCGGCACCAATCAATCCAGGCTGAGGCCGGCCTCCTTGACCACGCGCTGCCATTTGGCGATCTCGGCGCGGCGGAAGCTGTCCAGTTCGGCCGGTGTGGAGCCGATGGGTTCGGCGCCGATGCCGGCGAGCTGCTCGGCGATGGCGGGGTCTTTCAGCACCTTGGCCAGCGCCTGCGACACCTGGTCGACGATGGCGGGCGGCGTGCCGGCCGGCGCGAACACGGCGTTCCATTCGTAGGTCTCGTAGCCGGGCACGCCGGATTCGGCGATGGTGGGCAGCTCGGGCGCGGTCTTGGAGCGCTCCAGGCCGCCGACGGCGATCGCGCGCAGCTTGCCGTTCTTCACATGCTGCCAGGACGAGCCCATGCTGGCGAACATCACGGGAACCTGGCCCGACATGACGTCTATCATGGCCGGGCCGCCGCCCTTGTAGGCCACGTGCTGCAGCTCGGTCTTGGCCAGCAGGTTGAACAGTTCGCCGGCCAGATGCTGCGCCGAGCCGGGGCCGGCCGAGGCGTAGTACACGTGCTCCTTGGCGCCCGGACGGCCCAGCCTGATCAGGTCGGCCACGCTGCGCACTTCGTACGAGGGCGTGACCACCAGGACGTTGGGCACGCGCAGCAGCAGGGACACCGGCGCGAACGCCGTCAGCGTGTCGAACTGCATCTTCGAATGCAGGGCGGGATTCTGCGCGTGGTTGGAGGCGTCCAGCATCAGCGTATAGCCGTCCGGCTTGGCCTTGGCCACGACCGCGCCGCCTATCATGCCGCCGGCGCCGCCGCGGTTTTCGATGACGACCGGCTGGCCCAGTTCCGCGGCCAGCCTGGGGCCGATCAGGCGCGCGACCACGTCCACCGTGCCGCCGGGCGGATAGGTGACGACCAGCGTGACGGCGCGTTCGGGATAGGCGGCGCTCGCGGCGCCGGCGGCGCCGGCGAGCAGGCCGGCGGCCGCGTACAGGGCGCCGCGGCGCGCCAGGCGTTGGAACAGGTGGGTCATGGTTTGTCTCCTTGGAATCTGAACAGCCGCAGCGGCGTGTCGGCAAGCACCATGCGCCGCTGCACGGGATCGTCGATCCAGGCGTCCAGCCACCGGACTGCGGCGGAATAGGACGCCAGATGGCGATGTTCGGTGTGAGGCCAGTCGCTGCCCCACATGAGGCGGGCGGCCGTGTAGGCGTCGAGCAGCTGCCGCGCGGCGATCCGCCCGGACGTCGTACAGGCGGACGCCGTCCAGTTGCGGTAGGGGGCCGACAGCTTGACCCAGACGCGGCCGCTGTCGGCCTGGCGCAGCAGGTACTGGAAGCCGGGATCGGCGACGCCCAGCGCGGGATCGGGGCGGCCGAAATGGTCCACCACCACGCGGCATTGCGCGGCCAGCAGCGCCGGCAGAATGTCCGGCAGGCGCGCGGCCGGCAGATGCACTTCGACGTGCCAGCCCAGCGCATTGACGCGCGCCAGCAGCGTGCGCCAGCCGGGCAGGCGCAGGTCCGGCACGGGCAGCCCGATCAGGTTCAGCCGGATGCCGACCACGCCCGCCTCGGCCAGCGCCAGCAGATGTTCGGCGGGGACGCCGGGCGCCACCACCGCGACGCCGCGCAGGCGCGCGGGCGCGGCGCGCAGGGCCTCGACCAGGTGGCTGTTGTCGGACCCCAGGAAACTGGGCTGCACCAGCACGCCGTGGCCGAGCCCGTGCGCGTCCAGCAAGGCGAGGTAGTCGGCCGGCGTGGCGTCGTGGTCGGGGCTGTGGCGGCGCGTGGCGGCCAGCGCCAGCCCGCGGTGGAATACGTGGGCGTGGGTGTCGACGGATTTCGGCTCGGTGCGTGTGTCCATAAGCCGGGATTCTAAGAACGCGCTGTATAGTTTTCTATTTGGTAAAACTGTTTTATGTATATCGAATCGATATGGAAACCAGGCACTTGCGTTACTTCCTGGCCGTGGTGGACCACGGCAGCGTCAGCCGCGCGTCGGAGTGGCTGGGCATCGCGCAGCCGGCCTTGAGCCAGGCGCTGGGCCGCATGGAGCAGGACCTGGGCGTGCGCCTGTTCGAGCGCTCGCGCCGCGGCGCCGCGCCCACGCCGGCGGCGCTGGCCATACTGGAGGACGTGCGGACCAGCGTGGCGCGCATCGACGCGGCGGCGCAACGGGCGCGCGAGATCGGCCGCGGCAGCGCGGGGCAGCTGACCATCGGCCTGGTGTCCTCGGCCCTGTTCGACACCTTGCCGCGCGCGCTGCGCGAATTGCGCCGGCAGGCGCCGGGCGTGCGCGTGTTCCTGCGCGAAATGAGCAACGCCGAGCAGGCCGAAGCCTTGCAGACCGGCGAAATCGACCTGGGCCTGATGCACACGCCGGTCGCCGTGGGCGGGCGCATGCGCGAGCGGCTGCTGCTGCGCGACCGTCTGGTGGCGGCGGTGCCGGACGAGCTGGAGGTGGCCGAAGACGGCAAGGTCTCGATGGCGCAGATCGCCCGGGCCGGCCTGGTCATGTACCCGCAGGCGCAATTGCCGGCCTTTTACGCGGGCATTCTCGACGCCATGCGCAAGGGCGGCCACGACGCGCAGGTGGCGCAGGAGGCCAACCGCACGCTGACCGTGCTGGCCTGCGTGGCCGGCGGCTGCGGCGTGGCGCTGCTGCCCAGCTGGATACGCTCGATGAACTTCGCCGGGGTGCGCTTTTGCGAGGTGCGCGACGGCCAGCGCCTGCCCGCCTTCGACCTGAGCGCGATCTGGCCCGCCCGCTCCGTGCCCACGCTGGCCGATCTGTTCGCCAGCCTGGACCTGGGCGGCCGCATCGAAGGCCGCGCCGGCCGCAACGCTTAAGCCAGGCTTAAAGCGGCCGCCATCCCCGGAACCTGGCGGCAAGCTCCCGTCTAACCAGAAACGGTTGGAGGACTTTGCCCATGGATCTGAACTGGCAACAGCAACTTGCCGAAAGCGCACTGTGGCTCGCGCAGGCGTTCGGCATCAGCGCCGTCGCCCTGGCGCTGGCCGCGATGGCGCTGGCGCGCACCACGGACTGGGGCCGCAAGTTCCGGCGGCTGGCCTGGCCTTACCTCGATCCGCGCCGCAGCCTGCGGCCCTTGCTGACCGTGGCGCTGCTGCTGTTGCTGGCCATGTTCGCGGTGCGCATGACCGTGCTGTTTTCGTTCTGGTACAACGGCTTCTACAGCGCGCTGCAGGCGCTGGACCAGTCGGCGTTCTGGCGCTTTCTGGGCATATTCTCGGTGCTGGCCTGCGTGCACGTGGCGCGCACGCTGGTCGACAGCTACGCCGGCCAGGCCTTCGACATCCGCTGGCGCGTCTGGCTCAACGAGCACCTGACGCGCGACTGGCTGGGCGCCGGCGCGTATTACCGCGGCCATTTCCTGGATGCGCCGGTGGACAACCCCGACCAGCGCATCGAACAGGACATCGCCATGTTCGTCACCGGCTCGCGCACGCTGGCGATCGGCGCGCTGAGCGCGGTGGTGTCGCTGGTGGCGTTCACCGCCATCCTGTGGAACCTGTCGGGCGCGCTCACGGTGGCCGGCGTGGAAATCCCGCGCGCCATGGTGTTCATGGTGTATCTCTACGTGATCGTGGCCACGCTGTTCGCCTTCAGGATCGGGCGGCCGCTGATCCGGCTGAACTTCCTGTCCGAACGCCTCACCGCGAATTTCCGCTATGCGCTGGTGCGCCTGCGCGAGAACGCCGAGAATGTCGCGTTCTACCAGGGCGAGGAAGTGGAGCGCGCCACGCTCTGGACGCGGTTCACGGCCTACGTCGCCAACCTGTGGGCGCGCGTGTACCGGGGCCTGAAGTTCGACGGCTTCAACCTGTCGGTCAGCCAGGTGGCCGTGGTGTTTCCCTTCATTCTGCAGGCGCCGCGTTTTTTCAGCGGCGCCATCAAGCTGGGCGACGTGATCCAGACCTCGCAGGCCTTCGGGCAGGTGCAGGATGCGCTGTCGTTCTTCCGCACCTCCTACGACACCTTCGCGCAATACCGCGCCACGCTGGACCGCCTCAATGGCTTCCTGGACGCCAACCAGGCCGCCCGCGCGCTGCCCGCCGTGCGGACCGAGACGCTGCCCGACGGGCTGGATATCGAGCGCCTGCAGCTGCGCCGGCCCGACGGGGCCGCGCTGCTGCGCGACCTGGACCTGCGGCTGCGGCCGGGCCAGGCCCTGCTGATCAAGGGGCCGTCGGGCAGCGGCAAGACCACCTTGCTGCGCGCGCTGGCGGGCCTGTGGCCATACGCCGAAGGCACGGTAAGGCGGCCGCAGGGCGCGAACGCGTTGTTCCTGTCGCAGCGGCCGTACCTGCCGCTGGGCGACCTGCGCGGCGCGGTGGCCTATCCCGGCCTGGCGCAGCCGGAGGACGATGCGCGCCTGGCCGATGCGCTGCGCCAGGTGAACCTGGGGCATCTGGCCGGACGGCTCGACGAAGTGGCGGACTGGGCGCGCACGCTGTCCATCGGCGAGCAGCAGCGCGTGGCGTTCGCGCGCGTGCTGTTCAACCGGCCCGCCATCGTGTTCCTGGACGAGGCCACGTCGGCCACCGACGAAGGCCTGGAGCACGCGCTGTACGGCCTTCTGCGCGGCGCGCTGCCGGACTGCATGCTGGTCAGCGTGGGCCATCGCAGCACGCTGGACGCCTTCCATACGCACAGGCTGGCGCTGGACGGCGCGGGCGGCTGGCGCATGGAACGCATCGAGGCGCGGGCGCGGCAGCCGGAGCCGGACCGCGCTGCGGCCTGAGCGGCGGGCGTCAGGTGCCCACGCGCAGAGGACCGGTCAGCTTGCGCAGCGCGGCCACCACGCTTTGCGCGGTGATGCGGCCGGTCTTGGGATTGGCCGAGGGAATGTTCTGGATTTCCATCGAGAACGAGGCCGAGTCGGATACGACCTCGACGCGGTGGACGTTGCGGTCCAGCGAGGGATCGGCCCAGATTTCCAGGGTGGTCTTGTCGGGACCGATGCCGGCCAGCGACACGCTGACCGCCACGTTCAGGTTGGCGGGAAAGCCCACAGCCGCTTCGCGCGGCGATCCGCGGAAAATCAGGCGCGGTTCGGCGATGTCCGCGATGTCGATGTTGTTGTCCGTCAGGTAAGGCGCGCCCAGCAGGCCGCGCACCGGCTTGCGCGTGATCATGGTGACGGAATGGATGACGCCTTCGGCCGCGGCGGTGATGGCGTCCAGGCCCAGGATGGCGCCCGACGGCACCACGATCTGACCGTGATGGGCGCGGGCCAGTTCGATCAGGTCGTCGTTGCGCAGCAGGGCGCCGGAGCTGAGCACGACCAGCTTCTTGCCGGCGCGCAGCACCGGTTCGGCGATGTCGCGGAACACGGCGGCGGGCGCGCATTCCACCACTACGTCGCAATGCTCGTGCAGCGCGCCGATGGTGGTGAAGACGGGAGCGCCGCCGCTCCAGGCGTATGCCGGCGGGGCCTGCGGGTCGCGCACGGCGACGGCGGCCAGGGCCAGGCCGGGCAGCCCGGCGTCCAGGGATTGCGCCACGGCCTGGCCGATGGCGCCGAAGCCGGCGATGCCGACGCGGTAAGGGTTCATGGGATGGTCGCAGGGTAAGAGGTGAGGCCACTGTATCGACGGGCCGCGCCTGCGTCAATGCGGCCGCGGCTACACTGGGCGCCACAACCGCAGGAGCATCGCCATGCGCATACTTCCCGAGACGCCCCGCGACCGCGAGGCCATCTACGCCCTGACGCAGGACGCGTTCAAAGACCATCCCCACAGCCAGCACACCGAAGGCCGCATCATCGACGCGCTGCGCGAGGCCGGCGCGCTGACGCTGTCGCTGGCGGCGTGGGACGGCGACGAGATGGTGGGCCACGTCGCGTTCTCGCCGGTGGCGGTGAGCGACGGTTCGCGCGACTGGTACGGCCTGGGGCCGCTGGCCGTGCGGCCGGACCGGCAGCGCCGCGGCGTGGGCGCGGCGCTGCTGCAGGAAGGCCTGGCCAGGCTGCGGGCGCAGGGCGCGGCCGGCTGCGTGGTGTTGGGCGAGCCGGACTACTACGGCCGCTTCGGCTTCGTCGCGACGCCGGGGCTGACGTATCCGGGCGTGCCGCCCGAGTACTTCATGGCGCTGGCCTTCACGCGTCCCGCGCAAGGCGAAGTCGCCTACCACGCGGCGTTCTACGTCTAGCGCCGTATCCCGTAGATGGCCCGTTTACCGGGCGTAGGATGGGTGCAGCGCGAGATTCCTTGCGCAAGAACGCAATCATCGAACGCGCGAAACCCATCAGGCGGCGAAAGCCGCCGCCTTTCGTCGCAAGCGCAGCCGGCTCGCGCCGGCCGATGGGTTTCGCGCGTTACGCGTTCGTGTTCTTGCCCGGAACGTGCCGCGCTGCACCCATCCTACGTTCGTGACCGCATCGTAGGATGGGTGCAGCGCGAGATTCCTTGAGCAAGGACCCAATCATCGAACGCGCGAAACCCATCAGGCGGCGAAAGCCGCCCGGCGTTCCACATTCAGCCGCCTTTCTGCGCCTCGGCCATGTAGTCCACCGCCAGGTTCGACAGCGCCCGCACGCCGTTGAGCAGGCCCGACTCGTCGACGTAGAAGCGCGGCGAGTGGTTGGGCGCGGCCTTGTCCACGTCCGTGCCCTTGGGCGTCACGCCCAGATAGAAGAACATGCCCGGCACCTTTTCCTGATAGAACGAAAAGTCCTCCGACGCCGTGGATTTGGGTTGCAGGCCGTAGTTGCCTTCGCCCGCGACGCGGCGCAGGGTCGGGCCCATCTTCTCGGTCAGCGCCGGATTGTTCACGGTGGCGTTGTACAGCTCGACCACGCGCACGTCCGCCTTGGCGCCCGCGCTTTGCGCGATCATGTCGGCGGTGCGCGCGATGCGCTGGTGGATGTCCTTCTTCATGCCCTCGTCGTAGGTGCGGATGGTGCCGGTCATGGCGAGGCTTTCGGGCACGATGTTCATGCGGTTGCCGCCGTGGATCGCGCCCACGGTGATGACGGCCGGCTCCAGCATGCTGTTGATCTGGCGGCTGGGAATGGTCTGCAGGCCCAGGATGATCTGCGAGCCGACCACGATGGGGTCGATGCCCGACCACGGCCGCGCGCCGTGCGTCTGCTTGCCGGTGACGTCGATCCAGAACTGGTCGGCCGCCGCCATGGCCGGGCCGCTGCGCCACGACAGTTTGCCCGACGGATAGGCGCTGGACACGTGCAGCCCGAAGATGGCGTCGACCTTGGGATTTTCCAGCACGCCTTCCTGCACCATCATCTTGGCGCCCCAGACCTTCTTGCCGTCGGGCTCGAATTCGGCCGGGCTTTCCTCGGCCGGCTGGAAGATGAACTTGACGCTGCCGGGCAGCTCGTCCTTCATGCCGGCCAGCACTTCGGCGGTGGCCATCAGGATGGCGGTATGGGCGTCGTGGCCGCAGGCGTGCATGACGTCCACTTCCTTGCCCAGGAACGTGCCCTTGGCCTTGGATGCGAACGGCAGATCCACCTGTTCCTTCACCGGCAGCGCGTCCATGTCGGCGCGCAGCGCTACCACCGGGCCGGGCTTGCCACCCTTGAGCAGGGCGACCACGCCGGTGCCCGCAACGCCCGTCTTCACTTCCATGCCGAGCGCGCGCAGATGGTCGGCGACCAGCTTGGAAGTGCGCTGTTCCTGGTTGCCCAGTTCGGGGTGCTGGTGGATGTCGCGCCGCCACGCGATGAGCTTGTCTTCGATGGCCTTGGCGCGCTGGTCGATCTGCGCGGCCAGGGCCGGCGCGGGCGCCGGGACCGGCGGGCCCTGGGTGCCGGGCGCGCTCTGCGCGGCTGCCGGGCCGGCCATGAGCAGTTGTGCGGCCAGCGCCAGCGGCGCCAGGCGGAACACGGCTTTGGAATACGCCATGTCTGTTCTCCTCGTGGTTGTTAACCTGTTATTGGTCGAGGATCTTACCGGAGCGCCGCAGCGTCGTCGCGTCTGGTTACGGATGCTTAAAAACAGGCCGTTTTGATTCCGGCGAGTGGAATTTCGGGCACCGGAATCCCGCTTCAGGCGGCGCGCAGCAGGCGGCGCGAACCGCGCGCCAGAAGCGCGAGCAACAGCGCCGCCAGCAGCGCGGCGCCGCCGGCGGCGGACATGGCGGCGTGGAAGCCGCCGGTCAGCGCGTCGCCGAACAGGGCGGCCGCATCCGCGGGCTGCGCCGGCATGACGTGGCGCGTGACGGCGGCGTGCGCGGCGATCTCTGCCCCGGGCACGCCGCGGCGCGCCAGCGCGGCCGCCAGCGCGTCGATCGCGCGCGCGCTCATGAGCGCGCCCAGCAGGGCGATGCCTATGGTCATGCCGGTCTGGCGCAGCGCGTTCATGGTGGCCGAGGCCATGCCGGAACGTTCGCGCGGCACGCTGGCCATCACCGCCATGCTGGTCGAGGGCACGGCCAGCCCCGTGCCCAGCCCCAGCAGCACCAGCAGCGACCCGGTGACGGCGTAGGGCGTGCCCGCCTGCAGCAGCGTCATGCCCAGCATGGCCGCGCCGATGAACACGTAGCCGGCGACCATCAGCCGCGGCAGGCCGAAGCGCTGGTTGAGCCGGCCGAACACGATGGAGACCAGCCCCGCCGCGGCGAACTGCGGCGCCAGCTGCCAGCCGGCCGCCAGCGGCGACAGGCTCTGCACGTGCTGCAGATACAGCGAGAAGAAGAACAGGCTGCTGTAGGCCGAGAAACCGAGCACGAAGGACGCGACATTGGTGATGGCGAAGGCGGGGTCGCGAAACAGCCCCAGCGGCAGGATGGGCCGGGCGACGCGGTGCTCGACCCACAGAAAGGCCAGCAGCCCGGCTGCGGCCAGCGCCAGCGCGCCCGCGGCCTGCGGCGCGGCCCAGCCGTGTTCGCCGGCGGCGATCAGGCCGTAGGTCAGCGCGCCCAGCCACAGCACGCTCAGCGCCTGGCCGGCGGGATCGAAGGCGGCATGTTCGGGATGGGCGCTTTCGGCGATGCTCCAGGCGCCCAGCGCGACGGCCAGCGCGCCCACCGGCAGATTGATGAGGAAGATGCTTTGCCAGTCGAAGTGCGCCACCAGCACGCCGCCCAGCATGGGGCCGACGATGAGCGACACCGCGTTGCACGAGGCCCAGACGCCGATGGCCTGCGCGCGTTCCCTGGGGTCGGGGAACGCCTGCGTCAGCAGCGACAGCGCGCCCGGGATCAGAAGCGCCCCGGCCACGCCCTGCACGGCGCGGCCGATCAGCAGCGCCGTGAGGTTCTGCGCCATGCCGCAAAGCGCCGAGCCGGCCGTGAACAGCAGCACGCCCGCCAGCCACGAACGCTTGCGGCCGTAGCGGTCGCCCAGCGGCCCGGCCGACAGCATGAAGGCGGACAGGAACAGGGCGTAGGCGTCCACCACCCATTGCAGGCCGGCCATGTCGATGCGCAGCGCGGCCTGCATGGTGGGCAGCGCCACGTTAACGATGCTGATGTCGAGGATGGTGATGAAGCTGCCCAGGTTGACGGCCAGGACGAGCGCGCGGCGGCGTGCGGGATGCATGGAGGAAGCGGGAGTGGGAGTCGGGCCATTCTATATTTCACCCGCGTCCCGCTCCGTGATGCCCGCGCCCGGCCGCGGGTTATTGCAGCTTGATGCCCAGCTCCTTGATGAGCGGCTCCATCTCGGCCCGGTCCGAATCTATGGTGGCGGCCAGCGCTTGCGGCGTGCTGCCGATGGGGATCATGCCCAGCGTTTCCATCTGCGCCTTCATCTCGGGTTCCTGCAGGACGCCGGACACCGCCCGCTGGATCAGCGCCACGCGGTCGGCGGGCGTGCCGGCCGGCGCCATCAGGCCGATCCACGGCTGCGGCGCGTAGCCCTTCATGCCCGACTCCTCCAGCGTCGGCGTGCCGGGCAGGCCGGCGAAGCGCTGCGGACTGGTGATGGCCAGCGCGCGCAGGCGGCCGCCGTCGATCAGGCCCTTGGCGCTGGAAGGCGCGTCCAGGGCCACGTCGAGCTGCCCGCCGATCAGGTCGTTCTGGGTCTTGCCGAACGAGGAAGAGGGCACGTACAGGGCCTTGATGCCGGCGCGGCGCGCGGTCTGCTCCCAGACCAAGTGGAACGCCGTGCCGATGGAAGACGAGCCCAGGCTCAGGCTGCGGGCCTTGCTGGCGCGCACGAAATCCTCCCAGGTCTTGAGCGGGCTGTCGGTGGGCACGACGAAGATGAACGGCGTGCGCGCCACCAGCGAGATCGGCTGCAGGTCTTTCTGCGGATCGAAAGGCAGGCTGTCGACCGCGAACGGCACGATGGTGACCGACGAGGCCACCACCATGCCCAGCGTATAGCCGTCGGGCGCGGACTTGGCCAGCGCATTGGTGCTGATGATGCCGGAGGCGCCCGGCCGGTTTTCCACCACCACGGGCTGTCCCCAGGCGGCGCCCAGCTTGGCGGCCAGCACGCGCAGCATGACGTCCACCGGCCCGCCCGGCGGGTTGGACACGAAGATCTTCACCGGCTTGTCCGGATAGGCGGCCGAGGCGGCCACGGGCAGCGCGAGCGCCAGCGCCAGCATGGTTTGCTTGAACATGGATTCCCCTTGTTTGATTGATGTGGATTGCGTGCGGCTCAGGCCAGCGCCTGCAGATGCGGGGCCGCCGGCCAGTCGGGCGCTTCGCCGCGGATGAAGGCGATCCAGGCCGCCTGCGTGCGGCGCGCCAGCGACTCGGCCTGCGCCGTCGGCAGGCCGGCCAGCATGGGCGCGGCGGCGAAAGCCTGCCGGGTGTCGAACACGAAAGGCAGTTCGATGCAGTGGCAGGCGCCGAAGCGCGCCGTGGGCGCCACGTCGAAGCGGGCCAGCCAGGCCTGGCGGCCCTGGGCGACGGCGTCCTGCGCCCATAGGCGCGAGGGCGCGCCGAACAGCGCGTCGCCCAGTTTCTGGCCGGCCGCATCCGTTGCGTGTCCGGGGAAGGCGGCCATTTCGTCGCGCGTGTAGCTGACCAGCACGTCGGCGCGGGCGGCGGCGCGCCGCAGCGCCGGCGCGATCTCCAGCGGCAGCGTATCGCCGTCGACCACCGGGCCGAACAGGCTGCGGCTGCTGTCTTCGGCGCGCAGGGCCGCCATCACTTCGGGCGCCTGCTGCGCGGCCAGCAGCGCGGCCACCGGCAGCGCGCGCGCCGCTTCCAGGGAGTCGGCGCCGGCGGCGCGTAGAAACGCCTGGCCCAGGACCTCGGCCTGCTGCGCGCTGCGAAAACCGCGGCCCAGCGCGGCGCTTTGCAGGATGGCGCGCGAGAAGCGAGGCTTGCGCGCCAGCATGGCGCAGATCGAGGAAGCGCCGGCCGACTGCCCCATGAGCGTGAGCCGCTGCGGGTCGCCGCCCAGGGCCTCGATATTCTCCAGCACCCAGTCGATGGCGGCTTCCTGGTCCAGCAGGCCCACGTTGGCGGTCTGGCCCGGCACGTACAGCCAACCCAGCGCGGCCAGCCGGTAATTGACCGCCACCACGACCACGTCGCCGCGCTGCGCCAGCAGCGACCCGTCGTACCAGTCGAGCGCGCCGCCGCCGCTTTGCCAGGCGCCGCCGTGCAGCCACACCACCACGGGACGCCGCTTGCCGTCGGCCGCGGGGGTCCACACGGTGAGGTGCAGGCAGTCTTCCGATTGGGGGGCGTCGAAGTCGCCCATGGCCTCGCGCAGGCGCGAGGGCAACTGCGGCGCGACCGCGCCGCGTCCGGTGGCGTCCAGATCGCCGCGCCACGCCGGCGGCTGCGGCGGCGCGAAGCGCAGCGGACCCACCGGGGCCTGCGCATAAGGAATGGCACCATAGCGGCAAACGCCGCCCGCGCGTACGCCGGTCAGCGTGCCCGCCCGCAGGGCCGCCTGAACGGTTTGACTCATATCCTGCCTCCTTGGTCCGTCGATCGGCCGCGGCGGATGCCGGGGCCGCCGGACTATGGTAGGGAGGAAAGGGCCGGACCGGACATTCCGGTTTTGAAAGAAGCCATGCGAAACGGGAATGGCCGGCTGCGCCTACCCGGCGATGCGCGCATCCAGGCTGTTGTCGGCCAGCGCCTGGGCCTGCCCGCGGGTCATGCCCAGGTGTTCGTACAGGGCGTGGAAGTTCTCGTTCACGTAGCCGCCGAAGTAGGCGGGATCGTCGGAATTCACCGTCACCTTCACGCCCGCGTCCAGCAGCGACAGGATGTTGTGATGGCGCATGTGCTCGAACACGCGCAGGCGGATGTTCGACAGCGGGCAGACGGTCAGCGGGATCTGCTCGTCGATCAGGCGGGCGATCAGCCTGGGGTCTTCGGCGGCGCGCACGCCGTGGTCGATGCGCCGCACCTTGAGCAGGTCGAGCGCCTCCCAGATATATTCGGGCGGGCCTTCCTCGCCGGCATGGGCCACGGCGGGCAGGCCTTCGGCGCGCGCGCGGTCGAACACGCGCTGGAACAGGCGCGGCGGGAATCCTTTTTCGCTGCTGTCCAGGCCCACGGCGATGAAGGCGTCGCGGTAGGGCAGCGCGGCTTCCAGCGTCTGCATGGCCTGCGCTTCGGGCAGGTGGCGCAGAAAGCTCAGGATCAGCCCGCTGCTGACGCCGAGCTGCCTGCGGCCGTCTTCGAGCGCCTGCCCGATGCCTTCCAGCACCGCTTCCAGCGGCACGCCGCGGTCGGTGTGGGTCTGGGGATCGAAGAAAGGTTCGGTGTGGACCACGTTCTGCTCGCGGCACTTCAGCAGATAGGCCCAGGTTAGGTCATAGAAGTCCTGCGCGGTGCGCAGCACGTCCGCGCCCAGGTAATAGAGGTCCAGGAATTCCTGGAGATTGCCGTAGTCGTATGCGCCGCGCAGGGATTCGACGTCGGGCCAGGGCAGGGCCACGCCGTTGCGCGCGGCCAGAAGGAACAGCAGCTCGGGTTCGAGCGAGCCTTCCAGGTGCAGGTGCAGTTCCGCCTTGGGCAGTGCGTTGAGCCATTCGTGCATGATGTCCGGGTCCAGAGGTTCAGGCCGCCAGCGCGATGCCGTCTGCGGCGATGGCGAGTTCGAGCTGCGCGGCGAACGCGCGCGCCTGCCGCGTGCTGGGCCGGTCGCGGCGCCAGATGGCGGCCAGCGGCGACTTGCGCAGCGCCGGGCGCGCCGGCAATACCACCAGTTCGCCGCGCGCCTGGCGCACGGCCGCCACGCTGCCGGGCAGCATCCACAGATATTGGCCTTCCAGCAGCATCTCGCGGCCGAATTCCAGCGACAGGACGCCGATCATATCCGGTATCGGCAGCCCGGCCTGGCGCAGCGACAGTTCCAGTTCGCCGCGGATGCGGCTGCCGGGCAGGGCGGCGATCCAGGGATAGGCCACGCAGTCGGCCAGCGTGGCCTCGGGCGCGCCGGCCAGCGGATGGTCGGCGGCGCAGGCCAGCACGATGGGGTCGTTGAGCAGGTTGATGGAGCGGTAGATCTGCGGATTGACCGCCGACGAGAAACGGCTGATCAGCACGTCGATGGCGCCGGCGTCCAGGTCTTCGATCAGCCGCTCGTGCGTGCCGATTTCTATGCTGAGCGTGATGCGCGGACAGGCCACGCGAAACGCCCGCGCCGCCTCGGCCATGGGCCAGCTGGCGAACATCGAAAAGCAGCCGACGGTCAGGCTGCCCTCGTCGCCGCGCGACACGGCGGCGAGGTCGGTCTCGGCCTTGCGCAGGCCGGTGAGCAGCTGGCGGGCGTGGCGGCACATGGCCACGCCCAGCGCGGTGCAGGTGGTGCCCTTGGCGGTGCGCTCGAACAGCCGCGCGCCCACCAGTTCCTCGATCTCGGCGATGGCGCGCGACAGGGCCGATTGCGTGCTGTGCAATTGCGCGGCCGCCTTGGACAGGTTGCCCAATTCGGCGACGGTCAGCACGATTTCCAGGTGCCGGATGCGTAGCTTGCCTCGGAAGGGTGTCATGGCGCGGACAGGGTGGCGATGGGGCGATTATTCTCCGTCGCCGCAGGCTTGGCAACGCGCCCGGCGTTCGATGGACAGGCCCGGATCGCGGTACGATCCGGGCTGACTTCGAATTTTCAGGATTGCCATGCGCCAGCGTTCCATTCGCTTTCGGATCGATACCTTTGCCCGTGTGCTGAGCGCCGCGGCGTTCGCGGCCGCGGCCGCCGGCGCCGCGCACGCCCAGTCGCCGTCCTCGGCCACCGGCTCGCGCGCGCAGCCGGCGGCGCCGGCCCAGCCGCTGCCCGCGCTGACGCCCAAGCGCAGCTTCGACGACGCGCCCGCGCCGGCCGCGCCCGCAGCCGCGCCGGCCGCAACCACGCCGGCCGCCGCCGCGCCCGCCACCGCCGTGGCGGACCCCGCCGCCGCCGCGCCCGCCGCGCCGCAGGTCATCGTTCCGACCGAACTGGGCACCAAGGCCTGCATCGCCAAACTGCGCAAGGGGGCCGCCGCCAACGGGCTGACCGTGGCGGACTGGGACAAGTACACCGCCAACGCCAAGCTGCTGCCCACCACCGTGGCCTCGGCCAAGGGCCAGCCCGAAGGCCGCGAAGCCTGGTGGGACTACATCGCCAAGACGGTGGACGACGAGCGCGTCAAGGACGGCCAGGCGGTGCTGTCCAAGTACGGCGCGCAGCTGGCCGCCATCGGCCAGCAGTACCAGGTGGACCCGGCCACGCTGGTCGCCATCTTCGGCATCGAGACCAACTACGGCCGCCAGGTCGGCAAGACCGACGTGCTCAACGCCTGGCTGACGCGCGCCTGCACCGAGAACAAATCGCTGTGGGAGAAGAACGCCTACGCCTCGGTGCGGCTGCTGCGCGACGGCACCGTGCAGCCCGACAGCTTCGTCGGCTCCTGGAGCGGTGCTTTCGGCATGACGCAGTTCATCCCGACCTCGTTCTACGAACTGGCCGCCGACGGCGACGGCGACGGCAAGATCGATCTGTACAACTCGCTGCCCGACGCGCTGGCCTCCACCGCCAACCATTTGCGCAAGCGCCGCGCCAAATGGACGCACGGCCTGCCGGCCGTGGTGGAGGTGCGCGTGCCCGCCGAGGTCGCGGCCGCCATTGCGCCCGAGCCCGACGCCGAGTACGTGGGGTCGCAGGACCGCCGCAGCATCGCGCAGTGGGCGCAGGCCGGCGTGAAGCAGGGCGACGGCTCGGCGCTCAAGCTGGCCGCCGGCAACGACCAGCAGGCCTATCTGTTCGCGCCCACCGGCGCCCGTGGCCCGGTGTTCCTGGCCACCGTGAATTTCGACGCCATCCTGCACTACAACCAGTCGCGCCGCTACGGCCTGGCGGTGTCGCTGCTGCTCAACCGCCTGCAAGGCGGCCCGGCCCTGGCCGCGGCCTGGCCGACCGACGATCCGGGCCTGTCGCGCGCGCAGATCAAGGAGCTGCAGGAAATGCTGTACGGCCTGGGCTACGACGTGGGCGTGGCCGACGGTATTCCGGGCGCCAAGACGCGCGACGCCGTGCGCGAGGAACAGGCCCGGCGCAACCTGCCGCAGGACGGCCGGGTCGGCAAGCGCATTTACGACGCGATCAAGGAAACCTGGCCGCCCGTCGCGATCCGCACGCGTCCTCAGTAAGGTCCAGGCGGCGGCGTTAACATCTCTGTATGAGCACCAAACCTGTTTTCGACGACGATCCGCCGCCCGTGCCGCCCGAGCCGCCCGCGCCCGAAGAATGCTGCAACAGCGGCTGCATACCCTGTGTCTATGACGTCTACAACGAAGCCATGGACAACTACCGCGAAGCGCTCAAGGCCTGGCGCGCCAGGCATGAGGAAAAATCGGCGGGGTGAGGGGGGCTATGTGAACGAGGCGGTTCTCGCCGCCGTGCATTCCGGCGTCAGTTGGCCAGTTTCATATGGATGATGGGAAACGGCCGGCCCGAATCGTCATGGTCTGAACGGCCGACGTCTTCGAACCCGTAGTGCTTGTAGAAGCCGTGGGCCTGCGGGTTCTGTTCGTTCACGTCCACCAGCAGGGTGCCGTGCAGCGAACGCGCGAAATTCAGCAGCCGGCGGCCGGCGCCCTTGCCGCGCTTGTTGGCGTCGACGAACAGCATTTCGACCTTGTTGCCGTTCAGGCCCATGAAGCCTGCGACCTCGCCGGTGTCGTCCTCGCAAACCCATACCCGCACGGACGGCAGGTAGGTGTTGAGCACCTGCGGGTACATGGCCTGGATTTCTTTTTCCGTCAGGAACGTATGCGTGGCGCGCACCGAACGAAGCCAGATGTCCACCAGGGCCAGATCGTCGCCGTGATTGCGTTCTCGGATATTCATTTCTTATTGATTGAGAGTCGGGTGCCGTTGCGGTCCTTGGCCGCGAGCGGCGCGTAGCCGCTAAAGTCCTGCGCGGTAAAGGCCGGTGGCCGCCAGGACGGTTTCCATTTGTACAGTATGCGCGAAAACATAGCGCTCGCCATAGACGGTTTCATCCGGAAACTCCGAAATCAAGGTCAGTGGGACCGCTTCGCGGTCGCTTTCCTCGATCTGCACGGGGATGCCGTGATGCAGGTCGAAACCGGTTTCGACCGCGTGCGCCTGAAAACGTTCAAGCTGCCGGGCATTGAACTCGACCAGGCCGGCCACGTCGCGGGCGAGCCGCGCCGTCACGCCCGCCACCAGGCGGCGGGCGCGGTCGCCCCAGCCCGGATGGTGGCGCATGACCAGGAAAAATCCCTTGGGTATGGTCCAGCGCTCGAAATGGCGCGGCAGGTAGCCCGATAGCGGACGGGTCCATTCGTGGGCCGGATAGCCGTGCAGGTTGATGTGCAGCTGCGCGCCGCTGATGGCCAGCGCCAGGTGCCGGCCCTCGCGCTCGAAGAACGGGGCGTTCTCGCGGTGCGCGATGTCGTCGCCCAGCGCGCTGTAGCGCGAGGCGTGCAGCATGTGGCGCGGATGCCGTTCGCGCAGGCGGTTGAAAAGCGCATAGCCATCGGGATTTTCGGCGGCGATCAGCGCGAAATGCGGGTCGCCGGCGGCCGCCAGCGCCTGCGCGGCGCGCAGGGCGCCGACGACGCCCGAGGTCTCGTTGGCGTGCTGCGCGCCCGAAATGAAGACGGCCGGCCCCGGGCCGCGCAGATAGGTTCCCAGCACCGGGCGGCCTTCGCGCGAGACGGCCTGGAAGGCGTCGCCGCCCAGGTCGGCCATGCAGCCGGCGATCTGCGCGGCCGACAGCGGCTCGCGCATCTGCGCCAGCGGCATGGCGGGGGCGGCGGGAACCAGCGGCGCGAGCGCGGCGAAAGGTTCCAGCGTCATGCGCACGCGCGCCGCGCCGTCGTTGCGGCGGATGTCGGGAACGATCTGGCCGGGCTGCAGGCCGCGGTCGCCGGCCGGGCGCCCGGAGTGCCGCTGGAAGAATTCCAGCAGCGAAAAATACAGGTCTTCGTGCAGCGCCTCGAAAGTGCTGACGATTTCTTCGTCCACCGGCAGCGCGAACTCGATGCCGGGCAGGTCCACGCGGATCTCCAGGCGTTCGAAAAAGGGTTCGTGCGCGCCCCAGGAACGGGCGCGGACCGTATCCACGATGCTGCGGAACACCTGCTGGTATTCGGTGAGATGCGCGGCGTCGGTATGCAGCGCGCCTTCGGCGTCGCGCACCCGCAGCCAGCCCGTGGGCGACAGTTCGGGCGTGCCGTCGGGGGCGTGCCCGAGCTGGTTCGGCGCGTAGACGCGCTGTTCGATCACGCTGCCGTCGGCATAGCCCAGCGCCACGTCGTAGTGCAGGTCATCCGCGCCCGCTTCCAGCGTGACGCGCACCCCGTCGAGCAGGCCGACCAGCGGATAGGCCTCCAGCGCGAAGCGCCTGGCGTGCGCGTGTTCGTGCACGGGATAGCGCACGCGGGCCGAAACCAGCCCGGCGCGTTCGACCTCTTCCAGGAAAAAATGCAGCAGCGGCTTGTAGGCGCTGCGAAAACGGGCGGTGACCCCGGCCTGCGCCAGGCGGGCCTGGGCCGCGAGCCGCGCCTGCGGCCCTTCGAACAGCCAGCCTTCCACCGTCGCGCCGCGCCAGGCCGGCGCCATGTAGGCGTGGGTCCAGGCGTCCAGCGTGCGGTCGAATGTTTTTTCCAGCAAAGGCATCTTTCAAAATCCTTAAAACCCGTGACGGTTCACCCTTTCGGGTCGAGGCGGTCGCGCAGCCAGTCTCCCAGCAGATTCAGGCCCAGCACCGTCAGCATGATGGCCAGTCCGGGAAACACGCTGACCCACCAGGCCGTCTGCATGTAGGTCCGGCCGTCGGCAAGCATACCGCCCCAGCTGGGAATCATGGGGTCCACCCCCAGCCCGAGAAACGTCAGGCTGCTTTCGAGCAGGATGTTGTTGGCCACGTTCAGCGTCATCAGGATGACCAGCGGGCCCAGCACGTTGGGCACGATGTGATGCCGCATCATGGCCGGGTCGCGCACGCCGAAGGCGCGCGCGGCCTGCACGAATTCCCGCTCCCGCAGCGTCAGCACCTGCGCCCGCACCACGCGCGCGTACTGCACCCATTGCGACGCGATCATGAAGACGATGACGTTGGACAGGCCGCCGCCCAGGATCGCGATGAACGTGATGGCCACCAGGATGAACGGCAGCGCCAGCTGCACGTCGGCGCAACGCATCACGATCACGTCCCAGAATCCGCGGTAGAAGCCCGCGACCAGGCCCATGACGCTGCCCAGCAGCGCGCCGCCGAGCACCGATGCGAACCCCACCAGCAGCGAGATTCTACCGCCGACGATGACGCGCGCCAGCACGTCGCGGCCCAGCGGGTCGGTGCCCAGCGGATGCGCGGCGGTGACGGCCGGCGCGGTCAGGCGGGCCGTCAGGTCCATGGCCGCGCCGCCGTCCGGAAACAGCCAGCCCGAGGCCAGCACCAGCGCCGCCATCCCGCCGGTCAGCAGCACGCCCAGCGCCAACTCCAGCGAAAGGCGCAGGCGCGGCCTGGCGCCCTCGGCGGCGGCGGGGGTGGACAGGGTCTGCATGCGGGACGGACGCGCGGGATCAGCGCGCACGGATGCGAGGGTCGACCAGCCCGTAGGCGATGTCGACGGCCAGGTTGACCAGCACGATGAGGGCGGCCAGCACCGTGACTGCGCCCTGCAGCACCGGATAGTCGCGGCCGGCCACGGCGTCGAAGGCCAGGGTGCCCATGCCGGGCCAGTTGAAGACCATTTCGATGACCACGATGCCGCCGATCAGCCCGCCGAACTGCAGGCCCAGATAGGTGATGAGCGGAATCGCGCAGTTGCGCAGCGCGTGCTTGTACAGCACCACGCGTTCCTTCAGCCCCTTGCTGCGCGCCACCATGATGTATTGGGCCGACAGCGTGTCCAGCATGGTGGTGCGCACCAGCCGGATATTGGTGGCGCTGAGGATGATGGCCATGGTCAGGGCGGGCATCACCAGGCTGGCCGGGCCGCTCCAGCCGGATGGCGGCAACAGCGGAAACGTGATGGAAAGCAGCAGCACCAGCATCAGCGCCAGCCAGAAATTGGGAAAGGACAAGCCCACCAGCGACAGGATGCGGATGGCCTGGTCGGCGGCCCGCCCGCGCCTGACCGCGGCCTGGATGCCCAGCGGCAGCGAGATCAGGATGGATGCGGCGAGCGAGGCGCAGGCCAGCATCAGCGTGGCCGGCAGCGCCTCGCCGATCAGCCTGGCCACCGGCGTACCGCCCAGGAAGCTGCGCCCGAAGTCGCCGCGCAGCAGCCCCTGCATGTAGGACAGGTATTGCTCGTGGAACGGGCGGTTCAGGCCCAGCGCCTGGCGGATGTTGGCCAGGTCCTCTTCGGTGACGCCGCCCGCGCCTTCGCTCAGCATCAGCGCCGGATCGCCGGTCATGCGCACCGCGTACGAGACCAGCAGCGTCACCGCGATGATGACGAACACCGCCTGCAACACCCGCTGGACAATGAATCCGGTCATGGGATCAGTCCACGGCGGTTTCCAGGAAGCGGAAGCGGATGTCGCCGGGCAGCTCCAGGTTCCTGACCCGCTTGTTCACGCCCACGATGGTGTTCAGGCTGTACAGCGGCAGATCCAGCGCCTGGTCGGCGACGTAGCCGGCGATCTCCTGCAGCATGGCTTCGCGGCGCTTGCGGTCATAGACGGTGCGTTGCGCCTCCAGCATGGCGTTGAGCTTGGGATCGTCGTCGAACGGGTTCCATTTCTGGCCCGAGTGATACATCAGGTAGGCGGTGTTGTCGTAGTCGTAGGT
This sequence comes from Achromobacter sp. SX5, assembly GCF_056711425.1. NCBI lineage: Bacteria > Pseudomonadati > Pseudomonadota > Betaproteobacteria > Burkholderiales > Alcaligenaceae > Achromobacter > Achromobacter sp. SX5. Next base: position 2,033,289 of record NZ_CM160041.1, read on the forward strand.
CCAGCCGCCCCACTGGCTTTGCCACATGTCGCCGGCCTTGCCGTTGGGAATGATGTCGTTGAGCAGCGCGCTGGCTTCGTGCGGCTTGATCGTGGCGCGCACGCCCACCGCCTGCAGGTAGCCGGCGACGGCCTGCGCCACTTCGCGGAAGTTCGAGGTGTTGCCGCGCACGTCGATCCGCACGGCGGCGCCCGGCTTCACGCCCGCCGCGGCCAGCAGCTTCCTGGCGCCCTCGGGATCGAAGGGCAGGGGTTTTTGCTCGGGGTTGTAGCCGAACGACAACGGCCCCTGGAAACTGGCGATGGTCCGGGCCTGGCCCAGCAACAGCAGCTTGACGATGGCGTCGCGGTCCACGGCCATGGTCAGCGCGCGGCGCACGTCGCGGTCGCGGGTGATGCCGTTTCTGGTGTTGAAGCGCAGCGCGTGCACCACCGGGCCGGGCGTGGAGATGACGTCGGCCTTGCTCGATCCCTTGACGGTGTCGATCAGGCCCAGCGGAATGAGCGTGGCGATGTCGATGCGCCCGGCCTGCAGTTCGGCCACCTGGGTGCCGGGTTCGCCGATGAATCGGTAGATCACCTGGTCCAGCCTGGGCTTGCCGCCCCAGTAGTCATCGTTGCGCGCGAGCGTGATGCTGACCTTGGGCCGGTAGCCGGCGAACTTGAACGGGCCGGTGCCCACCGGGTTGGCGTTGAAGTACTCTTCGCCTTTTTCCTTGATGTAGCGCGGCGGCACGATCATGGCGCCATAGCCGGCCAGCTTGGTCAGCAGGATGGGGTCCGGCCGCTTCAGCACGAAGTCGACGGTGTGCTCGTCCACCACCCGGACCTCGCCGATCGAGTCGTAGTTGGATTTCTGCGGGCCTTTCAGGCCCTCGGCGCCCAGCAGGCGTTCGAAGCTGAACTTCACGGCCTCGGCGTCGAAGGGTTCGCCGTTATGGAACTTGACGCCGGTGCGCAGCTTGAAGCGCAGGCGCTGGTTGTCGTCCAGGAATTCCCAGCTGGTGGCCAGGCCCGGCTGCAGCGTCAGGTCGGCGCCGCGCATCGTCAGGCCGTCATACAGATTGCCGCCCACCGAGCCCCAGGCCGTCAGGAAGGTGTCGATGGGGTCCCAGCTGCCCGGGTCCAGGCTGATCGCGACGTTCAGCGTGCCGGCGGCCTGCGCGCCGCCCAGCGCCAGGGCCAGCGCGGCGGCGATGCAGGGTTTGCGTAGGAATCGCATGATTGCCTCCAGGGGTGCGAAATTCATGGGCGCCGGGGCCTGCTCAGGCGGCCTCGGCGACGAGATGGCCCGGCGCGAATTCGGCCAGGCGGACGATGGCGGGCTCGTCGCCGACGCGGCGCAGCGGGCTGGGGATTTCGCCCTCGATCAACGCGGTGTCGCGGTGCCGGCCCGGCTCGGCGACCGGCACCGCGGCCAGCAGCCTGCGGGTGTAGGCATGCTGCGGCGACTCGAAGATCTGGCGGCGCGTGCCGAGTTCCACGATCTGGCCCAGGTACAGCACCGCCACCCGATGGCTCACCTGTTCCACCACCGCCATGTCGTGCGTGATGAACAGATAGGACAGGCCGCGGTCTTGCTGCAGGTCCATCAGCAGGTTCAGGATCTGCGCCTGGATCGACACGTCCAGCGCCGACACCGATTCGTCGGCGATGATGAGCCGGGGATTGCTGGCCAGGGCGCGCGCGATGCACACCCGCTGGCGCTGGCCGCCCGAGAATTCGTGCGGATAGCGCCCGGCGTGGCGAGGCTCCAGCCCGACCTGTTCCAGCAGCGCGCCCACGCGGCGGGCGATGGCGTCTGCGCCCGCGAGCAGCCGGTGCGTACGGATGGGTTCGGCGATGCTGAAGGCCACCGTCTTGCGCGGGTCGAGCGAGGCGTAGGGGTCCTGGAAGATGTACTGGATTTCCTGGCGCAGGCGCCGGCGTTCGGCGCCTGCCAGGGAGAAAATGTTCCGGCCGCCATAGCGCACGGCGCCCGAGGTCGGCGCCACCAGCTGTTGCAGGGTCTTGCCGATGGTGGACTTGCCGCTGCCCGATTCGCCCACCAGCGCCAGCGTCTCGCCGGGATAGAGGTCGAAACTGACCTGTTCCACGGCATGCACGCGCCGCGTGACCCGGCCGAAGACATTGCGGCTTGCGTCAAAGCGCGTGGTCAGCCGCTCCACTTGCAGCAGCGACTCGCCATAGCGGGCGGTGTCCTGCTCGCGCGTCTGGCCATGCTGGCGCAGCACGCCGCCTTCGAAATGCGCATGGGCTTTGCGCAGCGGCAGGTCGCGGCCGCGCAGGCTGCCCAGGCGCGGCACGGCCGCCAGCAGGGACCGCGTGTACGGGTGCCTGGGCGCGTGGAAGATTTCCCGCACCGCGCCTTGCTCGACCTTGCGCCCGCTCAGCATCACCACCACGTCGTCGGCCACTTCGGCCACCACGCCCATGTCGTGCGTGATGAAGATGACGGCCGTGCCCAGGTCGCGCTGCAACGCGCGGATCAGATTCAGGATCTGCGCCTGGATGGTGACGTCCAGCGCCGTGGTCGGTTCGTCGGCGATCAGCAGCCGCGGCTGGCACGACAGCGCCATCGCGATCATGGCGCGCTGGCGCATGCCGCCGGAAAGCTGGTGGGGATAGCGGTCCAGCATCTGCGCCGGATCGGGCAGGCGCACTTTTTCCAGCAGGCCGCGGGCGGCCTGGCGCGCCGCCGCGCGCGGCAGCCGCTGGTGCAGCACGATGGCCTCGGCGATCTGGTCGCCGATGGTGAAGACCGGATTCAAGGAGGTCATCGGCTCCTGGAAGATCATGGCGATGTCGTTGCCGCGGATGGCGCGCATGGTCTCGTCGCTGGCGGCGGTGAGGTCGAGTTCGTGGCCCGCGCCGTCGCGGAACAGGATGCGGCCGGCGGCGATGCGCCCGCCGGCGTAGCCGACGAGGCGCATGATGGCCAGCGAGGTGACCGACTTGCCCGAGCCCGACTCGCCCACGATGGCCAGCGTGCGGCCGCCATGCAGTTCGAAGTCCAGGTTCTCGACCGCATGCACGACGCCGTCCGCGGTATCGAAATCGACCGACAGGCCGCGCACCGACAGCAGCGCGGCGCAAGCTGCGGCATGGCTATCCAAGGCGCACCTCCTTCGCGCTTATCGGGCGCTGCATTTTGCCGAGATTATTCCGGGCTTCCGACAGCCGGCAAAAGTCGTAATCCGTCTTAAACGATTCCGGGCGCGGCCAGTGCGGCGATGGGGAAGGCTGCGAATATATTCGGGCCGGTTTAATAATCAGCCCGGTCCCATATTCCCTGCCCGTGCGCGTCGCTAACTTTTCTATCCTGGAAATGGCATGGAAAGGAAATCGGAATGCGCAAACTGCGCTATTTGCTGAAGAGGGCGGTGTTCAAGCTGTCTCCGCGCGCGGCCGAACGGCTGAACATCGATTTCAGGCTGCAGGCCGAAAACCGGCGCTTCCTGGAACAGGCGGTGTTCGGCTACATCAACACGATGGCTGTGGACGCCGGCGGTCCGCTGAAGACGCTGTTCGTGGGCCTGGACAAGCACAACTGGCATTACCGCCGGCTGCTGGACACCGAGTTCTACACGCTCGACATCGAGGCGCGCCAGGCGGTGTACGGCCGGCCGGGCCGGCATTGGACGGGCAGCGCCACGCGCATGGCGGGGCATTACGGCGGCAACGTGTTCGACGTGGTGGTGGCCAACGGGCTGCTGGGTTTCGGCATAGATGAAATCCGGGATTTCGAACAGCTGCTGGAAAACTGCGAGGCGGTGCTCAAGCCCGGAGGCCTGCTGGTGCTGGGCTACAACGACCTGACCGAACGCGTGCCGTACCTGGTGCTGCCCACGGCGCTGCGCCTGTTCGACGCGTTCCGCCCGCCCATCGCGGAAGTCAGCGGCGCGCTGCACCGCGTGGACGATCCGTTCCGTCACGTGTTCCTGTTCCTGACCAAGCGCTGGCCGCTGGTCCCGGCATAGGCCGCGGCTTCAGCCTTCCAGTTGGCGCAGGTCGGGCGGGCGGTTCTCGATGATGGCTTCCATGCTGAAGAAACCGGTCACGGTGGACAGTTCGAAGTCCGTGATCAGTTTCTGGTAGAAGCGGTCATAGCCGGCCATGCCGCGGCAGGCCACCTTGATCAGATAGTCCCAGTCGCCGCCGATGCGGTAGAACTCGGTGACCTCGGGCAGGCGTTCGACGTGGCGGCGGAAACCGTCGGCCCAATCCTTGGCGTGATGGCTGGTGCGGATCATCACGAACACCGTCAGGTCCAGGCCGAGTTCGACCAGGTTCACCTCGGCCCGCGTGCCGCGAATGATGCCGCAGGCGTTCAGCCGCTGCAGCCTGCGCCAGCACGCGTTCTGCGACAGGCCGACCCGGTCGGCAAGCTCGCGCTGCGACAGCGAACCGTCTTTCAGCAGGCACGAAATTATGCCGATATCAAGTTTGTCTATTTTTTCCATTATTTAGATCAAATGACCCGTTTTAGGTGATTTTTGGCAAAAAATAGGTGATGTTTCACCGTTGCATCCATCGTATGATATTTCGAAACGTACCGGAATTCTCATCGCCATGAACGCCCCCGCCCAAGCCAGTTCCGCCGCGCAGCGGCCTTTGCAGCAGTTTGAAGCCAGTCTCCGCGCGGACGACGTTGTTGCGGCGCTGGCCGACGGGCTGATCGGCAAGGACGCGGTCGTCGACGGCCCCTACGGCGCCAAGCCCATGGTCTACGCGGATTACGTCGCCTCGGGCCGGGCGCTGATGCAGGTCGAGCGCTTCGTGCTGGAACAGGTGCTGCCGTATTACGCCAACTCGCACACCGAAGCCTCTTATTGCGGCGGCTACATCACCCGCCTGCGCCGCGAGGCGCGCGCGGCGATCGCCCGCTGCTGCGGCGCGGGCGACGAACACGCAGTGATCTTCGCGGGCTCGGGCGCAACGGCCGGCATCAACCGGCTGGTGCATCTGTTCGGCGTGCCGGCGGCGCTGGCGGCCGGCCGCAAGGTCCGGGTCATCATCGGCCCCTACGAACACCATTCCAACATCCTGCCCTGGCGCGAGTGCGGCGCCGAGCTGGTCGAGCTGGCCGAGGACGCCGCGGGCGGCCCCGACCTGGTCCAGCTGGATGCGGCGCTGGCCGGCGCGGATGACGCGCTGGTGATCTGCGCGCTGTCTGCGGCCTCCAACGTGACCGGCATCGTCGCCGACGTGGAAGGCATCACGCGGCGCGTCAAGCGCGCCGGCGCGAGGATGCTGTGGGACTATGCCGGCGGCGCGCCTTATCTGCCGGTGCGCATGTCGCCCGCGGCCGACGCCTGCATCGACGCCATCGTGTTCTCGCCGCACAAATTCATCGGCGGCCCGGGCGCCTCGGGCGTGCTGATCGTGCGCCGCGACGCGGTGCTCGACACCAAACCCACCTGGCCCGGCGGCGGCACCGTCAAGTTCGTATCGCCGGCCAGCCACGACTACAGCGGCAGCCTGGAATCGCGCGAAGAGGCCGGCACGCCCAACGTCGTCGGCGACATCCGCGCGGCGCTGGCGCTGCTGGTCAAGGAGGCGCTGGGCGCCGATTTCATGCGCGAGCGCAACGCCCACTACGTGCGGCGCGCGCTGGCCCGCTGGGGTGACGCGCCGCGGCTCGAACTGCTGGGCTCGCTCACCGCGCAGCGCCTGCCGATCTTTTCCTTCCGCGTGCGCAACGGCCGCGGCGGCTTCGTCCACCAGCAGCTCGTGACCCGCATGCTGAGCGACCGCTACGGCATCCAGGCCCGCGGCGGCTGCGCCTGCGCCGGCCCTTACGTGCACCGGCTGCTGCAGATCGGCGAGGACGAATCCGCCCAGATGCGCCAGGCCATCCTCGACGGCCGGGAAATCGAAAAGCCCGGCTTCGTCAGGCTGAACTTCAGCGTGCTGCTGTCCGACGAAAAGGCCGATTTCATCCTGGACTCGGTGCTGGCGCTGGCCGCCGACGCCACCGAGTTCGAGCACCGCTACGGCTTCGATCCCAGCCGCGCCATCTTCTACCCGCAAAGCGCCGAACAGCAGGCCGCCTGAGCGGCGCGGGCCGTTCAGGGCCTCAACTCAGGGCTTCACTCAGGGCTTCATGTAGGGACCGCAGGTCCTGATCCACTTCGCCTTCAGGTCCGGCAGCTCGTCGGCGGCCTCGCCCATGTCGCGCGCCAGCTTCTGCGGAAACGCCACGCCGTCGCGCCGACAGGCCTCGAACTGGTCGGCCAGCGCGAAGCGGGCGTCCAGCAAATCCAGCCGGCCCTGGCACAGCTTGTGGTCGAGCTGCAGGTCGTTGGCCGCCTCGTGCGTGCGCTGCACGTCCTGGGCGCGCGCGATGCGGGCGCTCTCGGCTTCGACTTCGGCAACGCAATCCCCGGCCGCGTGCGCGCCGGCGCTGGCGGCGCAGATCAACAGGAAAGCGAAAAGTCGGCGGGGCAGTGCGGCCATGCGTGAAACCTTGGTGGGGCGTGGGAAACGGGTTGCATCATAACTGTTGCGCGCCGTCCATGTACTGGCTGGAAAACCAGTTTACGCACGTCCGAAACTCGCCTACCTTCGTCGTCATATCAGCGGCCCGTGATTGCCGAACCGCGCGCGGTCACCGGACGGCTGGTTATAGAAAGTTCTGTTTTATCAACACATTACGCTGGGGATGAAAGAGAATGACCGATACCCTCATCAGAGTCGACCTGGCTCAATCCCCCTACGAAAACGCGCAGATCCATAATCGCTGGCATCCGGATATTCCGATGGCGGTGTGGGTCAGGCCCGGGGATGATTTCATACTGGAAACCTATGACTGGACCGGCGGCGCGATCAAGAACGACGACAGCGCCGACGACGTCCGCGACGTGGACCTGACTACGGTGCATTTCCTGTCCGGCCCGGTCGGGGTGGAAGGCGCCGAGCCCGGGGACCTGCTGGTGGTGGACCTGCTGGACATCGGCGCCAAGCCCGAGAGCATGTGGGGGTTCAACGGTTTCTTCAGCCGCAACAACGGCGGCGGCTTTCTGACCGAGCATTTCCCGCACGCGCAGAAGTCCATCTGGGATTTCCACGGCATGTTCACGTCGTCGCGGCATATCCCCGGCGTGAGTTTCGCGGGCCTGATCCATCCCGGGCTGATCGGCTGCCTGCCGGACAAGAAGCTGCTGGATACCTGGAACCGGCGCGAGCAGGCGCTGATCGACACCAATCCCAAGCGGGTGCCGCCGCTGGCCAATCCGCCCGCGCCCAAGACGGCGCACATGGGCGCGCTGCAAGGGGCGGACCGCGACCGCGCGGCGGCCGAGGGCGCGCGCACCGTGCCGCCGCGCGAGCACGGCGGCAACTGCGACATCAAGGACCTGTCGCGCGGGGCCCGCGTGTTCTTCCCGGTCTACGTCAAGGGCGGCGGGCTGTCGGTCGGCGACCTGCATTTCTCGCAGGGCGACGGCGAGATCACGTTCTGCGGCGCCATCGAGATGGCCGGCTGGGTGCATATGCGCGTGTCGCTGATCAAGGGCGGCATGGACAAGTACGCGATCAGGAACCCGATCTTCAAGCCCAGCCCGATCGCGCCGGCCTACAAGGACTTCCTGATCTTCGAGGGCATTTCGGTGGACGAGTCCGGCAAGCAGCATTACCTGGACGTGAACGTGGCCTATCGCCAGGCCTGCCTGAACGCCATCGAGTACCTGAAGAAGTTCGGCTATTCCGGCGCCCAGGCCTATTCGCTGCTGGGCTGCGCGCCGGTGCAGGGGCATATCAGCGGGGTGGTCGACATTCCCAACTCCTGCGCCACGCTTTGGCTGCCGACGGAAATCTTCGATTTCGACATCCAGCCCTCGGCCAGCGGGCCCGTCAAGCATATCCAGGGCGGCGTGGACATGCCGCTTTCGCGCGACCGCTAGGAGACCGACATGCCCATGTACGACTATGCCTGCGGCCGCTGCGGCGAATTCGCCGCGCTCGTGCCCCTGGCGCGGTGGCGGGAACCTGCCGCGTGCCCGCAATGCGGAGCGCCTTCAGGCCGCATCGTGGGCGGGGCGCCTGCGATTTCCGCGCTGTCCTCGGCGGTGAACCGGGCGCGCGCGGCCAATGAGCGCAGCGCGCACGAACCGCGCAGCTCGCGGTCCGGCCACGGCATGAACTGCGGATGCTGCGGCGGCGGCAAGGCGGGCAAAACGCGCACGACGCCGGACGGGGCCAAGTCCTTCGCGGGCGCCAGGCCCTGGATGATCAGCCACTGAAGGGCACAGAGCGCGCCGGCGATTGCCGGCGCGCTTTTATTTACGCGTCCGAAGCCGCTTCCAGCGGCGCCACGGCCGCGCCCTGGATGCCGTGGCGCGCCAGCGCCTCGGCCACGAATCCCGATTTCTTCATCGCTTCGACGAAGACGCCCAGGTAGGCGCTGGCCCGCTCGCCGCGGCGCTTGGGCACGCCCATGGCCTGGCGGATCAGCATGAAATGGCCGTCGAGCAGGCGCAGCCCGCCCAGGCGCCGGGCGTCGGCCTGGAGCTGTTGCCTGACGCCGGCGGCGACTTCCATGTTTTCGCTCAGGAAGGTGTCGACCACGGCGGGCGAGGTCGGCGCTCGGAAGATCTCCGCCTGCTTGAGTTCGCGCGTCAGGTAGAGGTCATAGGCGCTGCCCTTGCCGACCACGACGCGCAGGCCCTCGCGGTCGACCTGGTCCATGGCGGCGATGGGGGAGTCCTGCCGCACCAGGTAGGCGCCCTCGATGACCACGTATGGGGCGGTGAAGGCGATCTGCTCGCCGCGCAGCGGGTCGATGGCGAAAAAGCCCACGTCCGCCTGGTCGGCCGCCACCGCGTTGACGGATTCGCCGGCGGACTTGAACACCACCAGCTCCAGCCCGACCTGCAGGCGCCGGGCCAGCTCGGTCGCCAGGTCCACCGAGACGCCGCCGGGCTTGCCGGTGGCGGGATCGGCGTGGGCCAGGATGGGGTTGCCCAGGTTGATGGAGGCGCGCAGCACGCCGGTCGGCGCGAAGGCGGAGAGCAGCTCGTGATCGGTCTTCATGATTTCCTTGGGCGAAGAGGAGGGGCGCGCCGCGGGCGCGGGGTTGCGGCAAGCATAGCCGCAAGCGCGCATGCGGCGCGAGGGCTTATTGCGCGCGGCGCAGGACGTAGTGCGGGGCCAGCGGGCCGGTGGGGCGCGTACCGTCGCGGTACAGCATGGTCACCTGGTTTTCGCCCACGAAGTAGCGCTGGCTGTCGCCGGCGGCGTCGAGCCGGATGGTGCTGCCGTCGGACTCCCAGCTGAAACTGCCGGTCACGACCTCGGGCTGCGGCTGGCGGTCCAGGTACTGGGTCTGTCTTTCGTAGCGGTTGTCCTGGCTCAGGATCAGCCGGGTGCGGATGCCGGGGCAGTCGGCGCAAGGCAGCGTGCCTTCGTAACTGCCGGCCCAGTCCAGGGAGTTGCGGGCCGTATGGCCGTCTGGGGGCGCGCCGCGCCCGGACTGGGTCTGGGAAGGCGCGCAACCGGCCAAAAGGGCAAGCGTCAGGGCGCAGGTCAGGGTGAGTTTCATCATGGCGAGCTCCTGTGTGGAAAAGGCGTTCACGATAAGGACAGTAACCTGCCGGTGCTGAAACCGGATGTAAGGACGCGTGGGCGCGCGCCCATGCGCTACGCTTGATGTCCTTGCCGCCGGCGCGCCCGGCGGCGGACCCGCGAATCAGCCGACAGGACGACCCCTATGAATGGCGAACACCGCTACCGCGTCACCGTGGACTGGACCGGCAATACCGGCGCCGGCACGTCCAGCTACACCGCGTATTCCCGCGATCACCTGATCCGGGCCGAAGGCAAGCCCGACGTGCCGGGCTCGTCCGATCCGGCGTTCCGCGGCGATCCGGCGCGCTGGAATCCCGAGGACCTGCTGGTGGCCTCGCTGTCGGCCTGTCACAAGCTCTGGTATCTGCATTTCTGCGCCGTCGAAGGCGTGACCGTGCTGGCCTACCGCGACGAGGCCGAGGGCGTGATGGTGGAGGACCGCGAGCGCGGCGGGGCGTTCGCCAGCGTCACGCTGCGTCCCGAGGTGACCATCCGCGCCGGCGACGATGCGGCGCTGGCCGCGGAACTGCACGATCGCGCACACCATTTCTGCTTCATCGCCAATTCGGTGAAGTTCCCGGTGCGCTGCGAGCCCCGCATCGTCCACGCGGCCTGAACTCGCCGGTCTTACAATTTTTTCCGTCGGCGATGTCACGTCGCCCCGAGCTGCCTCGTCTTGTGGATGACGGCGCCGCATCCCGCGGCGCGAACCTGCCGGAGAGCTATCCATGGCCACCGCCCGACTCAATGCTTATACCGCCGCACCCCAGGCCATGAAGGCCATGGTCGCCCTGAACGATTTCGTGGAGGGCTGCGGCCTGGAACACAGCCTGCTGGAGCTGGTGAAGATGCGGGCTTCCCAGATCAACGGCTGCGCCTATTGCCTGCACATGCACGCCAGCGACGCGCGCAGGCAGGGCGAAACCGAAATGCGCCTGTACCTGCTGGATGCCTGGCGCGAATCGTCGCTCTACAGCGAACGCGAACGCGCCGCGCTGGCCTGGACCGAAGCCTTGACCAGGCTGTCCGAAACCCATGCGCCGGATGCCGACTACGAAGCCATGGCCCGGCATTTCAGCGCGGAAGAACAGGTGAACCTGACGGTGGCCATCAATATGATCAACAGCTGGAACCGCATCGCCGTCGGATTCCGCTCGCAGCATCCCAAGGGCTGAGGTCCGGGCGCCATGGACACTTCCGCCGCGGCCGATGCCGTCGCCGACTTCGAGCCCCATCGCCGCTATCTGCAGGGCCTGGCCTACCGGATGCTGGGCTCGTGGGCGGAGGCCGAGGACATGGTGCAGGACGCCTGGCTGCGCTGGCGCGACGTCGACCGCAGCCAGGTCGCGACGCCGCGCGCCTTTCTGTCGCGCACCGTCACGCGGCTGTGCCTGGACCACCTGAAGTCGGCGCGCGCGCGGCGCGAGGAATACGTGGGCCCCTGGCTGCCGGAACCCTTGCCCGATGCCGCCAGCTACCAGGCGCCGGGGGCGGGCGAGATCGCGCACGACCTGTCCGTGGCGCTGATGCTGGCGCTGGAACGCCTGTCCGCGCTGGAGCGCGCCGCGTTCCTGCTGCATGACGTGTTCGACATGCCGTTTTCCGAGATCGCGCTCACGCTGGGCCGCAACGAGGCCGCGTGCCGGCAGCTGGCCGCGCGTGCGCGCAGCCGCGTGCGCGAGGCGCGGCCGCGGTACGCAGTGACCGAACAGGACGGCGAGCGCATCGCCGCCGCGTTCTGGCAGGCCTGCCGCGCCGGCGACGTGAACGCGCTACGCGGGCTGCTGGCGCAGGACGCGGTGCTGCACGCCGACGGCGGCGGCAAGAAGCTGGCCGTGTTCAAGCCCATCCTGGGCAGCGACCGGATCGCGCGTTTCTTCGCCGGCCTGTCGTCCAAGCGCGGCGGCCAATTCCTGGACGCGGTGGTGACCCGGTTGAACGGCATGCCGGGCGTGCTGGCGACCGAAATCGACGGCCTGCCGCGCTCCACCACGCTGGAGGTGCGCGACGGCAGGATCACGGCCATCTACATCGTGCGCAACCCTGATAAGCTGCGCCATGTCGCGGCCCTGGCGCCGCCGCCGAGCGCTCCCAGGGATGATGCCGAACCTCGTTGACGATCCGCAGGAGCTGGCTTCGACGAAACCATGATGTTTATTTTCGACACCGCATCCGCACGCTGACTGCCCATGGACCCCGAACTCCTCTCCCTGCTGGTCACCCGGACCATGCCTTTCGGCAAGTACCAGGGCCGGCTGATCGCCGACCTGCCGGGGCCGTACCTGGCGTGGTTCGCGCGCAAGGGCTTTCCGCCCGGCGAGCTGGGCCGGTTGCTGGCCTTGATGCATGAACTGGACCACAACGGCCTGTCGTCGCTGCTGGCGCCGCTGCGCCAGTCTGCGGGCAAGCCGGCGGGCAGGTCCTGAGCCGTCCGGCGCGAAACGACAAGAAACAACTCCGGCGTCCGGTGTAGCGTCCCGGCGCGCCGCGCGAGGATACGATAGTGCGGCGCGGCGGATCGCAATGCCCGTGCGCTGCGCGCCAGTTCATCGTAGAGAGGTAGCCATGAAAAAACTCCGAATTTCCGCGTTCCTGCTCGCCGCCCTGTGCGCGGCCGGCGTGGCGCAGGCGCAGAACGCCGCGCCGGTCACGCAGGAGTACCAGTACCCCAGCGTGCGCTCCAAGGACGGCAGCCTCTCGCCGCCTTCGACGCTGCGGGTGACGGTCACGCCCGGAGCCGGCTCGACGCCGGCGGCGGTCAGCGATACGCCGGCAAGCCGCGCCGAGTACGAGCGCTGCCGCGAGGTGTCGGACCGCGCCGCGGTGTCGAACTCGCAGATGCAGGCCGGCGTGGCGCAATGCCTGAAAGAGCTGGAGCAGCGCCGCCAGCAGCAGTAGCGCAAGGCCCGCCGGGCCGCCGAGGGCGGCGGTCCGGCTTTCCGATATGGGTTGATGGTAATAATATTCAATCTCATCAACTGAGACGGCCCCGGCGCGGGGCCTTTACCGTGACCCTTATCCATCCCGAACCCGATTGGACCGTTACGGCCGCCATGCCGGCGATGTCGCTGGCCGGCGGCACGCTGCGTTTCGGCCGCGAGGCGCGCGTGCATGAACGCCTGGAGCCGGGGCTGAAGCTGGTGCTGGTGCTCGACGGCGAGCTGCGCTATAGCGTGCGCGGCGCGCCGGCCACGCGCGTGAGCGGACCGCTGCTGCACCTGAGCCTGTGCCAGGACGAGATGGGGATGGAGCACGAATTCGGCGCGCACAAGGCGCTGCGTTTCGTGTCCTTGCGCACGGGCCTTTCGCAGTTGCAGGAAGCGTTTTCGATGGAGCCCGCCGAACTGGCGGCGCGGCTGCGCGCGCCCGGCGGCCAGCCTTATGCCGACGCCAACCTGCGCGTGGCGCCGGCGGTCCAGGCGCTGGGCAACCAGATGCTGGCCTGCCCGGTGCAGGGGGCCCTCAAGCGCATGTACCTGTCGGGCAAGGCGCTGGAGCTGGCGGCGCTGGCGTTCGGCGCGTTGCACGAGACGCCGGGCCACGGCCTGGCGCGCGGCGACGTCGAGCGCCTGCATCATGCGCGCGACCTGGCGGCGGCGAACCTGCAGGACCCGCCTTCGCTGCCGGAACTGGCGCGCCAGGCCGGCATCAACGTCAACAAGCTCACCACGGGTTTTCGCAAGCTGTTCGGCATGAGCGTCTACGCCTATGTGCGCGAATGCCGCATGCAGCAGGCGCATGCGCTGCTGGCGGCCGGCGCGCTCTCGGTGTCTGAGGCCGCCTATGCCTGCGGCTACACCGACTCGCATTTCACCAAGGCCTTCCTGCGCCGCTACGGCGTGCTGCCCAGCAGCGTGGCGGCGCGCGGCTGAAACTTCCGCAATCGCCAGCAAGACTTCCGCGATCGCCAGCGGGCGCTCGCCGTTCTCCCTAGAATTCGTTGCGAATGGTTCTCAATAGCAACTCAAAAGGAACGGCAGTGCGCAAGGCATCGAAGGCGGGGGCGGGCGGCAGGACGGCGCGGGTGTGGCAGTGGCCATTGTGGCTGGCGGTGGCGGCCGGGCCGGCGCAGGCGCAGGATGCGCAGGCGTTGCCGGCGGTGACGGTCAGCGGCGAAGGCGTCGCGCCGGACGCGGCGACGCTGGGCAAGCTGCCGCTGGCGCTGCGCGAGATCCCGCAATCGGTCACGGTGATCGGGCTGGAGCGCATGCAGGAGCAGAACCTGCAAAGCCTGGACGAGGTCATGCAGCACGCCACCGGCATCACGGTGCAGCCTTATCAGCTGCTGACCACGGCGTATTACTCGCGCGGCTTCAAGGTCGATTCTTTCGAGCAGGACGGCGTGCCGGTGCTGATGGGCAATATGGCGGCCGCGCCGCAGGACATGGCGGTGTACGAGCGCGTCGAGATCCTGCGCGGAGCCAACGGCCTGCTGCACGGGGCCGGCAATCCGGCGGCCACCGTGAACCTGGTGCGCAAGCGGCCGCAGCGGGCGTTCGAATTCAGCGGCACGGCCAGCGCGGGCAGCTGGGACCGCTACCGCGCCGAAGCCGACCTGGGCGGCCCCTTGAACGACAGCGGCAGCGTGCGCGGGCGCATCGTGGGCGCGTACGAGGACCGCGGCTATTTCTACGACGTCGCCGATCAGCAGTCTGCGCTGTTCTACGGCATAGGCGAGGTGGACCTGAGTCCGCGCACGGTGCTGTCGGCGGGCCTGCAGCACCAGCGCATCCGGTCCACCACCAATATGGCGGGCGTGCCGCGCTACAAGGACGGCGGCGATATCGGGCTGCCGCGTTCGACCTATCTGGATGCGGCATGGGACCGCTTCAACTGGAATACGACCCGGGTGTTCGCCGACCTGGAGCATGGTTTCGGCCAGGGCTGGACGGCCAAGATCAGCGCCAACTACCTGACGGCCGACAGCAATCTGAAGTACGCCGGCGCCTATGGCGCGATCGACCGCGAAACCGGCCTGGGTTCACGGCTGATGGGCGGCGCCTACAAATTCGACAACACGCAGGCCAGCATCGACGCCTACGTGAGCGGGCCGGTGCAGTGGTTCGGGCGGCGCCACGAACTGCTGCTGGGCGGCAATGCGCAGCGCACCACGTCCGAGCAGTACACGGGCATGCTGATCCCGGCGCTGAACGTGCCGGTCGACGTGTTCGACTGGGACCCGCGCGGCGTGCCCGAACCCGGCGTGGGGCCGTACGCCTCGCCCGGCGAAACGCGCCTGAAGCAGCAGGGCATTTATGCGATGGGCCGGTTTTCGCTGGCCGATCCGCTGACCCTGGTGCTGGGCGGGCGCATGAGCTGGTGGAACCAGAGCGCGCCGTCCGCGCGCCAGCGGATCGATCCCGAGTTCACGCCCTATGGCGGGCTGATCGTCGACCTGGACTCGCAATGGTCGCTCTACGGCAGCTATGCGCAGGTGTTCCAGCCGCAAAGCCAGCTGACGCGCGACGGCAATCCGCTGGACCCGGTCACCGGCACCAACTACGAAGCCGGCGTGAAGGGCGCGCTGGCCGACGGCGCCCTGAACGTGTCGCTGGCCGTGTTCCAGATCCGGCAGAAGAACCGCGCGCAGCAGGACCCCGACTGGCCCTGCGTGGGCAACAACTGCTATTACATCTCGGGCGGGGAGGTCCGCAGCCGCGGCTTCGAGGCCGAGGCCAGCGGCCAGGTCGCGCCGCACTGGACGGTGGCCGCGGGCTACACCTTCAACACCAGCAAGTACGTCTCCGACTCCGTCTCCAACGGACAGCCGTACGCCAGCTTCACGCCCAAGCACATTTTCCGGCTGTGGACCAACTATGCGCTGCCGGTCATGGAACGCCGGCTGAGCGTGGGCGGTGGCGTGCAGATGCAGTCGGGCTTTTCGACGGTGTCCGGCCCGGTCACGCTGCGCCAGGGCGGCTACACGCTGGTGGACCTGCGCATGGCGTACCGGCTGGACAAGCACCTGACCGCCGCGCTGAACGTCAACAACCTGTTCGACCGCCGCTACTACCAGAGCCTGTCGGGCACGGCCTGGAACAACCGCTATGGCGAACCGCGCAACGTCATGCTGACGCTGCGCGCCCAGTATTGATCCCCATCCCGCCCGCTTTGCAGAGAGACATCACGATGAAGACAGAAACCGATTTCGCACCGCCGGTCTTCGACTGGCTCGATCACTTCATGGCGCTGGGCGGCGACGGCTCGCTGCGCGAGATCGGTGCGCGCCGCCGGCTGGCGGACGGCGAAGACTGGCTGGTCGGCGTCAAGGCCGTGGCCGACGACGCCGACGTGCACGGCGACGTGTGGGAACGCCATCCCGGCGGTGACGAAATGCTGTGCGTGCTGGAAGGCCGCGTGGTGTTGACGCTGGCCGCGGAAGACGGCGCGGAAACCGACGTGCTGCTCGACACCCGGCGCTGCACGGTGGTGCCGCGCGGCGTATGGCACCGGCTGCACATCGCCTGTCCGGGAAAAATCCTGTTCGTCACGCCCGGCCGGGGCAGCGAACACCGCCGCGCGGCGAACCTGTCGCAAGGAAAGATCTGAAGATGAGACGCGAGAACAACGCACGCCTGTTCGTGATGGTGGCCGCCCTGTATTTTTCGCAGGGCATTCCGCTGGGCGTGGCGATGGAGGCCTTGCCCACGCTGCTGCGCCGCGACGGCGCGGACCTGGGCGCGCTGGCGTGGCTGCCGCTGGTGGGCCTGCCGTGGGTGTTGAAATTCCTGTGGGCGCCGGCGGTGGACAACCGCTGGAGCGGCGCGCTGGGGCGGCGGCGCAGCTGGATCGTGCCGATGCAGGCGGTGGTGCTGGCCTGCCTGGCGGGCGTGGCGCTGCTGGGCGTGTCGTCGGCCAGCGCCGCGTGGGTGGTGGCGCTGATGGCGGCGGCCTCGCTGGCCAGCGCCACGCAGGACATCGCCACCGACGGCCTGACGGCGGAACGCTTCGAGGGCCAGGCCCTGGCGCGCGCCAACGCCGCGCAGGTGGGCGGCACGATGATGGGCTTTTTCTTCGGCGGGCCGGGTTGCCTGATCCTGGCCGGCCACATCGGCCAGGCCGGCGCGCTGGCCGTGCTGGCGGGCGCGGCGGCGTTCAGCCTGATTCTGGCCGCGACCTGGCGCGAGGGCGAGGCGGATTGCGCGCCGCTGCGGCCGCGGGCCGCGCTTGCCGGTTTCGTGCGCCGGCCGGGGGCCTGGGCGCTGGCTGCGGCGGCGTTCCTGTCGGCGATGACGGCCGCGGCCGGCTACGGCCTGTCCAAGCTGTTCCTGGTGGACGCGGGCTGGCGCGTGGAGGAGATCGGCCGCCTCGGCATGGCGGGCGGCGTGGTGACCGTGCTGCTGGGCTGCGGCGGGGGCGCCTGGCTGATCGGCCGTCTGGGCGGGCGCGCGGCGCTGGGGCTGGGCCTGGCCGCCTGCGGCGCGGCGGCGGCGGGCTGGCTGGCGCAGGCCCAGGGCTGGGCCGCGCCGCATCCGGGCCTGGCCTATGCCTCGCAGGCGCTGGGCTCGTTCGGCGCGGGAGCCGCGTCGGTCGCGCTGATGACGCTGGCCATGCGCTTCGCGCGCGCCGGCGCGCAGGCCGGCACCGACATGACGGCGGTGCAGAGCGCGCGCGACCTGGGCGAAATCCTGACTTCGTCGCTGATGACCGGACTGGCCGCGTATGCGGGTTATGGCGCGGGTTTCGCCGCCGGCCTGGCGCTGGCGGCCGCGACCCTGGTCTTCACCGCCAGGGCGCTGGCGCGCCCGGCGGGCTAGTGTGCAGCGGGTACACTAGCCCGCCGTTTTGCTTTCGGTCCCCAGTTTCCATGATTTCCACCGCATGCGGCGTCGACTTCGGCACGTCCAATTCCACCGTCGGCTGGAGCCGCGCCGGCCAGCCCGCACTCCTCGCGCTCGAGGATGGCAAGACCACCTTGCCCTCGGCCATTTTCTTCCACGACGAGGACGCCGAGGTCAGCTATGGCCGCGCAGCCATCTCCGATTACCTGGCGGGCTACGACGGACGCCTGATGCGCTCCATGAAAAGCCTGCTGGGCAGTTCGCTCATGGAGGGCTCCACCGAGGTCCAGGGCCGCTCGATTCCGTTTCGCGTGCTGTTGACGCGCTTCATCGCCGAGTTGAAGCGCCGCGCCGAAGCGGCGGCCGGGCGCGATTTCACCCGTGCGGTGCTGGGCCGGCCGGTGTATTTCGTGGACGACAACCGCGCCGCCGACCAGACGGCGGAGGACACGCTGGGCGAGATCGCGCGCAGCGTGGGCTTTACCGAGATCGAGTTCCAGTTCGAGCCGCTGGCCGCGGCCTTCGACTATGAATCGCAGATCGCGCGCGAAGAGCTGGTGCTGGTGATCGACATCGGCGGCGGCACCTCGGATTTCTCGCTGATCCGGCTGGGGCCGGGCCGCGCGGCCAAGGCCGACCGGCGCGAGGACATCCTGGCCTATGGCGGCGTGCACATCGGCGGCGTCGATTTCGACAAGCAGCTCAGCCTGGCGCACGTGATGCCGCTGCTGGGGCTGGGCAGCCAGCTGCGCAGCGGCAAGGACGTGCCGTCCACGCAATACGGCAACCTGGCGTGCTGGCACACCATCAACCAGGCCTACACGCGCAAGGCCGCCGAGCACTTCGCGTTCATTCGCGCCGAGGCCGGCGACCGCGCAAAAATCGACCTGCTGCTGGAGCTGGTGAAGCAGCGCGCCGGCCACTGGGTGGCCGTGCAGGTGGAAGAGGCCAAGATCGCGCTGTCCGAATCCGAGGCCGCGCGCATCGACCTGTCGCGCATCGCGCCGCAACTGGGCGTGGAGGTCACGCGGCCCTCGTTCGACGCCTGCGTGGAGCGGCTGATCGGCAAGGTCCAGACCACCGTGGGCGCGCTGCTGCGCGATGCCGGCGTGGCGACGGCGGACGTGGACACGGTGTTCTTCACCGGCGGCTCCAGCCGCGTGCCGCGCCTGCGCGAGGCGGTGTCGGCGCTGGCGCCGCAGGCGCGCAGCGTGGAGGGCGACCTGTTCGGCAGCATCGGCGCCGGCCTGGCGCTGGACGCGCGGCGCAAATTCGGCTGAGCGGAGCGGGGCGTCGGGGCGGCGATGGTAAGCTGCATTCCTCCGATACCGCCCACGCTCAGCCGGCCCAGGAACCCGTCATGACCAAACCCGATTCCCATCTCGTCGAAAGCCTGGTCGCAAGCGAAGCGCCCTACGAGGGCAGCTTCCTGAAGATCCGCCGCGACACCGTCAGCCTGCCCAACGGCAACACCGGCATACGCGAGTACGTGGTGCACCCGGGCGCCGTGGTGGTGATTCCGCTGCTCGACGACGGCCGCGTGCTGCTGGAGCGCCAGTACCGCTATCCCATCGGGCGCGTCATGACCGAGTTTCCGGCCGGCAAGCTCGACCCGGGCGAAGACCCGCTGGTCTGCGGCAAGCGCGAGCTGCTGGAAGAAACCGGTTACACGGCCAGCCAGTGGGCGCATGCCGGCGCCCTGCACCTGGCCATCGCGTATTCCACGGAAATCATCCACATCTTCTTCGCGCGCGGCCTGCGCGCCGGCGACCGCCAACTGGACCAGGACGAGTTCCTGGACGTGGTCAGCGCCCGCCCCGAGGAACTGGTGCAAGCCTGCCGCAAGGGCGAGGTCACGGACGCCAAGACCCTGACCTGCGTGCTGTGGATGCAGAACGTGCTGTCCGGCGCCTGGCAGCTGGACTGGCAGGACAACGCCGGCTGAGCCGGGGCCGCCATGCCTGCTTCGTTTCCGGTTCTGGTGCAGCCCGCGGGGCTGCGTTTCGATGCGCCCGCCGGCACGCCGCTGCTGCTGGCGGCGCAGGCGGCGGGCGTCAAGCTGCCCAGTTCGTGCCGCAACGGCACCTGCCGCGCGTGCATGTGCCTGATGCTGGAAGGCGAGGTGATGTACGGCATCGAATGGCCGGGCCTGTCGCGCGACGAAAAGGAAGAGGGCTGGATACTGCCCTGCGTGGCGCAGGCCGTGTCGGCGCTGGAAATCCAGTCGCCGCAGGCCGCGCCCATCGAGGATGCGCCGCCGCCACCGCCGCGCCCGCTGACCGGGGCGCGCCGCTAAGGCGCGCCCACCGCCAGCAGGGCGGCGGCCATGCCGCTCGCCATGCCTACGGCCATCGCCGCGAACGGCGCCGCGCCCAGCGGCAAGGCCAGGGCCATGCCCAGTTGCGCGCCGGCCACCATGCCCACGACCATCGGCAGCATGCAGGCCAGCCGCGCCGCGAACGCCGGCGCGCCCGGCCAGGGCGCCAGCGCCGCGGCCGCCATGGCCAGCGTGCTGGCCGGCATCAGCGCGGCGTGGCGCCACGCCATTTCCGCCAGGTTGCCGGGGGCCGCGCAGGCGCTGGCCAGCACGGCGGCCGGCGTGCGCAGCGTGTCCAGCCACAGGCCGGCGGCCATGGCCGCCGTGCAGGCCAGCCATGCCAGGGCCGGCGCGCCGCCTTCAGCCGCAGGCGTGGCAGGCCTGCGCGGCGTCGTCGTAGCGGTCATGGTGGCGCACCCAGTCGCCCAGGTTGAAGTGCGGCCCGTTTTCGTTGCGTCCCAGCGGCGCCAGCTCCAGGTAGTTGTAGGCGCCCGCCAGCCGCTCCACGCCGCGGCCGAAGGCCGAGTAGGTGTGGAAGATCTCGCCGTCCGGGTCGAGGAGGAAGGCGCTGGCGCCGGGACGGTCCTCGATCGCGCCGTCGGGGGTGCGCAGCGAGGCGCCCAGGTCGAGATTGAAGTCGTCGCCCTGCGACGAATACCAGTCGAAACGCCAGCCCATGCGCCGCTTGAACGCGGCCAGGCTGGCGTAGGGCGCGCGCGACACGGCGGCCACCGTGACGTCGTGCTGGCGCAGGTGCATCAGCGCGCCTTCCATGTGATCGGCCAGGAACGAACAGCCCACGCAGCCTTCCTCCCATTCGGGGGCGTACATGAAGTGGTAGACGATGAGCTGGCTTCTGCCGTGGAACAGCCCGGCCAGGTCCAGCACGCCGTCCGGACCCTCGAAGCGGTACGGCTTGCTTACGCGGACCCAGGGCAGGGCCAGGCGCTCGCGCGCCAGCGCGTCCTGCGCCCGGGTTAGTTCTTTCTCGCGGCGCAGCAGCGCTTCGCGCGCGGCGTTCCATTGCGCCTGGGATACGACAGGATGATCGGTTTGCATCTGTGGCTCCTCTGGGGTGGGGCGGACGGCGCTCAGGCCGCGTCCGCCAGGTGGCCCGCCAGCCGGTCCATGGCGCCGGACCAGCCATGCTCGTGGCTGTCGCGGGTGGCCGGGTCGACGAACGGGGTCTGCAGGAAGGCGAGTTCGGTGCCGCCGCCTGCGGGCGTGAATTCCAGCGTGATGAGCGAGACCTCGGCCGGCGTGTCGCGCCAGGCCCAGGTGAAGACCAGCCGGCGCTGCGGCTCCACGACACGGTAGCTGCCGCTGGCGTGGTGCTCCAGCCCGTCTTCGGTGGCGAACCCGACCAGGTAGGCGCCGCCTACCCGGACGTCGGTTTCGGCCACCAGCACCCGCCGGGTCTCGGCGGGGCCGAACCAGCGCATCAGCGCTTGCGGGTCCGTCCAGGCGCGCCAGACGCGCTCGACCGGGGCGTCGAAGCGCCGCCGGAGCCGGAGTTCGATGGGGGCGTCGGCTTGTGGGGTGTCTCGGTTTTGCATGGGTGGATTTCCTCCTCGTGATAGAGGTAGCGCGCCAGCGAATCGAGCTGTCCGCTCCAGAACTTCTCGTAGCGGGCCAGCCAGTCGCTTGCCGTGCGCATCGGCTCGGGCGACAGGGTGCAGTTCACCACGCGGCCGTCCTTGGCGCGCGCGATCAGGCCGGCGTCTTCCAGCACCCGCAGATGCTTCAGGAAAGCGGGCAGGGACATGGCGTGCGGCCGCGCCAGGTCGCTGACCGAGGCCGCGCCCCGCTGCAGATCGGCCAGCACGCGGCGCCGGGTGGAATCGGCCAGGGCGGCAAAGATGCCGTCCAGCGTGTCTTCGTCAAAGTTAACCATAAGGTTAAGTGTCTAGCCGCCGCCGTCCGGCTGTCAAGCGGAAATTCGCGCCGGCGGCCTCGCGCTAGGGATCACCCCAATGGCATGGCCTTCCAGACGCATTACCATTTGCCCAAATATGTACTTTGATGAAAATGTACATATTCAAGCTGCCGCCCGTGCTGCGGGCGGTCCAGGTTCTCTACCCAGGGCAGGAGGTGCAGGCATGGCAAAGCAGATATTCGTGGCGTTCGGCGTCGACGTGGACGCGGTGAGCGGCTGGCTGGGCTCGTACGGCGGCGAGGATTCCCCCGACGACATTTCGCGCGGCATGTTCGCGGGCGAGGTCGGCTCGCCGCGGCTGCTCAAGCTGTTCAAGAAATACGGGCTGACCACGACCTGGTTCATCCCCGGCCATTCGGCCGAAACCTTCCCCGACCAGATGAAGGCGGTGGTCGACGCCGGGCACGAGGTCGGCATACACGGCTACAGCCACGAGAATCCCATCGCCATGACGCCGGAGCAGGAAGAGGCGGTGCTGGACAAAAGCATCGAGGTCATCACCCGATTGGCGGGCAGGGCGCCCACCGGCTACGTCGCGCCGTGGTGGGAATTCAGCCCCATCACCAACGAGCTGCTGGTCAAGAAGGGCATCAAGTACGACCACAGCCTGATGCACAACGACTTCCATCCCTACTACGTGCGCGTGGGCGACACCTGGACCAAGATCGACTATTCCCGCCATCCCGACACCTGGATGAAGCCGCTGCAGCGGGGCCGCGAGACGTCGCTGGTCGAGATCCCGGCCAACTGGTACCTGGACGATCTGCCGCCGATGATGTTCATCAAAAAGGCGCCCAACAGCCACGGCTTCGTCAACCCGCGCGACATCGAGCAGATGTGGCGCGACCAGTTCGACTGGGTCTACCGCGAGCACGACTACGCGGTGTTTCCGATCACGCTGCATCCCGACGTGTCCGGCCGGCCCCAGGTGCTGCTGATGCTGGAACGGCTGATCGAACACTTCCAGAAGCACGACGGCGTGCGCTTCGCGACCTGCGACCAGATCGCCGACGACTTCCTGCGCCGCCAGCCGCGCAGCTGACCGATTCTTCCCGGGCCGTCCCGGCCCTTACTTTCCGCAGGCCGACCCCATGGATACCCTCGATTCCGCGCGCAGCGCCTCGGCGCTATGGACGCCGCCCGCCGTCACCAAGCAGCAAGTCAACTACGCCACCTGGGTGTGCTTTTTCGCCTGGGTTTTCGCTGTCTATGATTTCATCCTGTTCGGCACGCTGCTGCCGCAGCTGGGCGAGTATTTCCAATGGAGCGCCGAGCGCCTGGCCAGTCTCAACACCTGGGTCACCGTGGGCACGGCGCTGGTGGCGTTCGGCCTGGGACCGGTCACCGACCGTCTCGGCCGGCGCAAGGGCATTATCATCGCGGTGGCCGGCGCCGCCATCTGCTCGGGCCTGACGGCGCTGGCGGGCTGGATCATCGGCCTGTCGGCGGGGCTGGGCTTTCTGCTGCTGATCCTGGTGCGTTCGCTGGCGGGGCTGGGCTATGCCGAGCAGAGCATTAACGCCACCTACCTGACCGAGCTGTTCGCGGTGGCGCACGCCGATCCCGCGGCCCGCAAGCGGCGCGGCTTCATCTATTCGCTGGTGCAGGGCGGCTGGCCGATAGGCGCGGTGCTGACGGCGGCGCTGGTGGCCGTGCTGTATCCGCTGGGCGAGCGCTGGTTCGGACAGGGCGGCGGCTGGGGCCTGTCCTTCGTGTTCGCGACTTTTCCCGCGGTCGTCATCGTGATCCTGGGCCGCAGGCTGGTCGAGACCCCGCAGTTCCTCACGGCCCGGCGCATCGCCGAACTGCGCGCCCGGGGCGAGGGGGAACAGGCGCAAGCCCTGGCCGCGGCCCACGGCCTGGACGCCGGCGGCGGGCACCAGCAGGGCGTGGCGGCGATCTTCAAAGGGGCGTCGCTGCGCCCGACGCTGACCCTGTCGCTGGGCTTTTTCCTGAACTGGTTCGCCATCGTGCTGTTCGCGGTGCTGGGCACGTCGGTGCTGGGCGGCTCGGGCGGCACGCCCGGCAAGGGCGTGGACTTCTCCAACGCGCTGCAAGTGCTGATCGTGTCGAACCTGGCGGGCTTTCTGGGCTATCTGTTCCACGGCTGGCTGGGCGACCGCATCGGGCGGCGCAACGCCGTGGCCATCGGCTGGATTCTGGGCGGGCTGGCGTTCTACGCCATGCTGCAGGCGCCGCAGGGCGATTTCTGGAGCATCGTGCCGCTGTACTCGCTGGGCCTGTTCTTTCTTATCGGCCCCTACGCGGCGGTGCTGTTCCTGATCGGCGAGAGCTTCCCCAACCAGATCCGGGCGACGGCCGGCTCCTTCGTCAACGCGCTCGGGCAGGTGGGGGCCATCGTGGCCGGCTTCGGCAGCACGTACACGCTGTCCAGCGGCGCGGACTGGATCGAGGCGGCGCTGTACTGGGGCGCCATCCCGTGCTTCCTGTCCGGCATCGTCATGGTGCTGGTCCCGCACGTGGACCCCAGCACCGTCAAATAGGAGGTTGCCATGTCCGGATACGACAAAGCGGCGCTGGTCACCGGCGCGGCCAGCGGCATCGGCCAGGCCCTGGCGCTGGCCTACGCGCAGGCCGGCGTGGCGGTGGCCGGCGGCTACCTGCCCGGCGACGTTCACGATCCCTCGGCGACGGCGGCCCTGGTGGAGGCGGCCGGCGGCCAGTGCCTGATGCTGCCGGTGGACGTGACCCAGGCCGGCCAGGTCGAGGCGTTCGCCGCGCGCGCGGCCGGGCATTACGGGCGGCTGGATTACGCGGTGGCCAACGCCGGCCTGCTCAGGCAGGCCGCGCTCGCCGACATGAGCGACGCGCAATGGACCGAGATGATGGACGTGGACCTGGGCGGGGTGATGCGCGTGTTCCGCGCGGCGGCCCGGCACATGCGCGACGGCGGGGCGATGGTGGCGGTCTCGTCCATCGCCGGCGGCGTGTACGGCTGGCAGCAGCACGTGCATTACGCGGCGGCCAAGGCCGGCGTGCCCGGCCTGTGCCGCGCCGTGGCCATGGAGCTGGCGCCGCGCGGCATCCGCTGCAATGCGGTCATTCCGGGCCTGGTCGAGACGCCGCAGTCGCTGGACCCGGTCAATTCCCTGGGGCCGGAAGGCCTGGCGCGCGCGGCCGCCGGCATACCGCTGGGGCGGGTGGGCAGCGCCCGCGAGATCGCGCTGCTGATCCGCTTCCTGACCAGCGACGACGCTTCCTACATCACCGGGCAGTCCGTGATCGCCGACGGCGGGCTGACGGTGCGCTGGCCGGGTCTGCAAACCTGAAAGAGGCACTCATGATGCATACGAACGTTCTGGAGAACCGGCGCGCCGTGGTGACGGGCGCCGGCAGCGGCATCGGCGCGGCCATCGCGCTGGCCTATGCGCGGGCGGGCGCCGCGCTGCTGCTGGCCGACCTGGACGGCGCGCGGGCCGAGGCGGTCGCGGCGCGCTGCCGCGAGGCCGGCGCGCGCGCCGTGGCGCAGGCCGCCGACGTCAGCGACGAGCTGGCCGCCGCGCGCGCCATCGATACCTGCGTGCACGCCTACGGCGGCATCGACGTGCTGGTGAACAACGCCGGCATCCTGACGCAGTCGCTGTGCGCCGACATGCCGGCGGCGATGTGGGACGAGATGATGCGCGTGGACCTGCGCAGCGTATTCCTGTGCTCGCGCCGGGCGCTGCCGCACATGACGGCGCAGCGCTGGGGGCGCATCGTCAACGTCGCTTCGCAGCTGGGCATCAAGGGCGGCGCGGAGCTGAGCCACTACGCGGCGGCCAAGGCGGGCGTCATCGGCTTCACCAAGTCGCTGGCGCTGGAAGCGGCGCCGGCCAACGTGCTGGTCAACGCCATCGCGCCCGGCCCGATCGAGACGCCGCTGGTCGACGGCATCAGCGAGAGCTGGAAAAAGCAGAAGGCCGCCGGCCTGCCGCTGGGTCGCTTCGGCCGCCCCGAGGAAGTCGCGCCCAGCGCGGTGCTGCTGGCATCCGACCCCGGCGGCAATCTCTACGTCGGCCAGGTGCTGGGGCCGAACTCCGGCGACGTCATGCCCTGAAAGGAGGCGACCATGTGCGGCATCTGCGGTTTGCTGCAAGGCACGGCCCACTGGAGCCGCGCCGACGTCCCGCCCGAGCAGTCGCGGCGCGAACGCCTGCTTCAGGCGGCCCAGGCCAACCGGCTGCTGGCGCTGTTCCGCCTGGAGCTGCGCGACCTGCACGGGCAGTCCTATCTGCTGTCCGGCCCGACCGGCGCGAGCGTGCTGCTGCCCGACCTGGGCGGGCTGTGGGCGGCGGCCGAACTACTGCTGGGCCGCCGCCTCGATCCGCTGGACATGCCCTGGCCGCAAGCCGTGCGGGAGGCCGATCATGGCGCGGGCTGACGCGGACACGCTGCCGGCGGGCGTGCTGACCGGCTTTCTGGGCGCGGGCAAGACCACGCTGCTGCAACGCTGGCTGCGCGGCGGCGAACGCGGCGAGACCGCAGTGCTGATCAACGAATTCGGCGCCGTGGGCCTGGACCACCTGCTGGTCGGCGCCGTCGATTCCGACACCTTGCTGCTGGAGAACGGCTGTATCTGCTGCTCCATCCGCGGCGAGCTCGACAGCGCGCTGGTCCGGCTGCACCAGCGCCGCCTGCGCGGCGAACTGCCGCCGTTCAAGCGCGTGGTGATCGAAACCACCGGCCTGGCCGCGCCCGGGCCGGTGCTGGCTACGCTGCTGGCCAGCCGCCGCTTCCATCCCGCGTTCGTCGCCACCGTGGTCGACGCGATGAGCGCGGCGGACCAGCGCCGGCGCTACGCGGAATGGACGGCGCAGGTGGCGGCGGCCGACACGCTGTGGCTGAGCAAGACCGACCTGGCCGGCGCGGACGAGGTGGCCGCGCTGCACGCGCAGCTGGCGCGGCTCAACCCGATGGCGCGGCGCATCGACCTGGGCGCGCCCGCGGACGACGCGCCCGACGGCTGGCTGGCCGCCGGCGCCGACGGCCCGGCGGCGGACCCTGCGCAATGGCTGCGCCGGGTCGGCGCGGCAGGCCGCGGCCCGCGCGGCGGCGCGGCGGCGGCCGACGGCGCCAGCGCCTTCTGCCTGAGCTTCGACGGGCCCTTGCGCTGGGCCGTGCTGACGCTCTGGCTGACGCTCCTGATGCATCGCCACGCCGACCGCATCCTGCGCCTGAAGGGCTTGCTGGATGTGATTCCCGAAGGCGGCGGACCGGCGCGCGCCGTGGTCCTGCACGGCATGGGCCACCTGATGCACCCGCCGCGGCACCTGGACGCGTGGCCGGGCGCCGACCGCCGCTCGCGGCTGGTGTTCATCACCCGCGGCCTGGACGAGGGCGCCGTCACAAAGTCCTGGCGCGAGTTCGAGCATTTCTACACAATGGCCGGGCAGGATAGCCATTCATGTTCTCGATAGGTGCGCCATGGTCAGCCCGCAAGGCATATCGGTAAAGGCCCGTGAGCGGCGGGCGCTGCGCGTGCTGGGCACGTCGGTGACGCTGCTGGAATCGCTGCGCCGCGGCGCCGAGGAGGATCTGGGAATTCCCATCGAATACCAGGTGCTCAACGGGTTCGACGCCCAGCGCCAGGCCGTGATCGAGCCCGGCAGCTTCGACGTGTACGACCAGTGGTTCCACAGCATCGACTATCTGTGGCCGACCGGCGCGCTGCAGGCCATCGACACCGATCGCATCGCGCGCTGGGACGAGATCAACGCGCTGCCGCGCAGCGGCCGCCTGACGCCGGGCGCGCCCTACGGGCAGGGCTGCAATCCGGTGACGCGCCTGTACGTGCAGGCCGACAGCTCCCTGGCCGACACGCCCAGCCGCCGGATCAGCATGCTGCCGCTGACGCACAACGCCGACAGCTTCGCCTACCTGCCGGCCGAACTGTCCCGGCTGATCGGCGACGCCCCGGAAAGCTGGTCCTGGCTGGTTTCGCCGCGCTGCACCGGGCGCGTCGCGCTGCAGGCCGACGCCGCCATCGGCGCGCTCGACGCGGCGCTGGCGCTGCAGGCCAGCGGCGAAATGCGGTTCGGCGACATCGGCAATCTCAGCATCGAAGAGATCGACGGCATGATCGAGCTGCTGATCGCCAAGAAGAAGGCCGGCCTGTTCGCCGGCTTCTGGGACGATTGCGCCGAGGCCGCGAGCCTGATGGCGCACAGGCGCGTGGCCATACAGAGCCATTGGTCGCCGTCGGCCGACGACTACGCCAGCGCGGGCCTGGCCTGCCGCATCGCCAGTCCGGCCGAGGGCTATCGCGCCTGGTATGGCGGGCTGGGCATTTCCAGCCGGCTGCAAGGGCCCAAGCTGGAGGACGCCTACCGCTACCTGAACTGGTGGCTGTCGGGCCGCGCGGGCGCGGTGATGGCGCGCCAGGGCTTCTACATCTCCAACCCCGACCGCACCCGCGCCTATCTCAGCCAGGCCGAATGGGACTACTGGTACGGCGGGTTGCCGGCCCGCGAGGACCTGCCGGGCACGGGTGGTAATATCCTCGTGCGCCGCGGCAGCGTCCGCGACGGCGGTTCGTATGAGCAGCGCATGAGCCGTGTGGCGGTATGGAACACCGTCATGGACGAGCACAATTACCTGGTCCGCAAATGGGCCGACTTCATGCGTACAGATTGAATCCCGGCCCGCAAGCTGGCCGGCCGCGCCACGACGATGAAAAGAGCACCGCGCCAGTCGCCCGTCCAGGATTCCGGCCTGCCCGCCGAGGCCGCGCCGCCGCCCGAGCCGGGGCCGCGCGAGCTGCGCTATGACGTGATTCGCAACCGCCTGCGCCAGGCCATCCTCGATGGCCGCGTGGCCGCCGGCCTGGTGCTGCTGGAAGGGCCGGTCGCGAAGGTGTTCGGCACCAGCCGCGTGCCGGTGCGCAAGGCCTTCGAAATGCTGCACGAAGAGAACCTGCTGCGCAAATTCCAGGGCCGCGGCTATCTGGTCGCGCCGCCCGGCGAGCAGCCCGCGCCGCGGCGCCTGCCCATCGACGAGGCCGCGCTGGGGCTGGACACCCCCGACGCCACCATCCGCATTCCCTCCGAGAGCGAGCGCATCTACGGCCAGCTGGAGCAGGCCATTTCCACCTGTGTGGTGTTCGGCCATTTCCGCATCGACGAGGCCCGCGCCACCGAGCATTTCCGCGCCAACCGCGCCGCCGTGCGCGAGGCGCTGGGCCGGCTGGTGGACCGCGGACTGGTCGAAAAAAGCGTGTATTCCTCGTGGCGCGCCGGCCCGCTGACCGCGCGCGCCATCTTCCAGGATTTCGAGCTGCGGCTGCTGCTGGCGCCGCAGGCGCTGCGCCTGAGCGCGCCGCAGCTGGACCCGGCGCTGCCGGCGGCGCTGCGGCGCGAACTGGCCTCGCCGTCGCTGGACCTGGAAGGCCTGCTGCGGGTCGAGCGCGCCGTACACGTGGACTGCCTGGCGCATCACCAGAACACCAAGCTGCTGCGCATTCTGACGCGCTGCGAACTGCCGCTGATCGTGAACCAGCTCTTCTGCCGCATGTTCCGCCAGCCCGTCAATCCGGCGGTGGCGGCCGAGTACGCGCGCATCGTCGATTGCCTGTGCGAGGCGCGCTTCGACCAGGCGGCCGAGGCGCTGGCGGACCATCTGCGCGCGGCCAGCAAGCGCGCGCCCTCGCAGCTCAAGGCGTTGGCCGTGCTGCCCGAACCGCCCCTGCCGGACTACGTGGTGCGCATTACCTGAGGCGGCGCGCCGGCGCTCAGGCGTGCCGGTGCATGGCCGACGCGTGCTTGGTGTCGCGCATGCTCGCATACACCAGCAGGGACAGCAGGATGATGCCCGCCAGGTAGTAGTAGAACCATTCCTCGTGCCCCTGCTGCTTGAAGAAGAGCGCGATGGCCGGCGCCGTGCCGCCGAAGATGGACACCGTTATCGCGTACGGCACGGCCACGCCGGTGGCGCGCACGTTGGTGGGGAACAGCTCGGCCTTGACCACGGCGTTGATGGACGTATAGCCGGCCGTGAAAATCCAGGCGCCGCAGATCAGCAGAAAGGCGATGAAGGGCGAGCTGGTATGCGACAGCGTCATCAGGATGGGCACGGTGAGCGCCGCGCCGGCCACGCCGAAGAAGATCAGCAGCGGCTTGCGCCCGATGCGGTCGGACAGGGCGCCGTACAGCGGCTGCAGGAACAGCGCGAAGATCAGCGAGCCGGCGATGATGTAGGTGGTGACGATGTCGCTGAACCCCGAGGTCTGGCGCACGAAGGTCTGCATGTAGGTGGTGAAGGTATAGAAGGCCGCGGTGCCGCCGGCGGTCAGGCCCACCACGATCGCCACCTCGCGCGGGTACTGCAGCAGGCCGCGCAGCGAACTGGTCTGCGGCTTCGGAGCCTTGCTGGCTTCCTTGTACGAATCGGTCTCGGGCATGTCGCGCCGCATGACCGCGGTGATGATGGCGAGCATGGCGCCGATCACGAAGGGAATGCGCCAGCCCCATTCCAGCAGCTGTTCGTGCGTGAGGAACACGTTCTGCAAGAGCAGCAGCACCAGGATCGCGCAGAGCTGGCCGCCGATCAGCGTGACGTACTGGAAGCTGGAATAGAAGCCGCGGTGCTCGGGGTCCGCGATCTCGGTCAGGTAGGTGGCGCTGGCGCCGTACTCGCCGCCCAGGCTCAGGCCCTCGACCACGCGCGCCAGCGCCAGCAGGGCCGGCGCGGCCAGGCCGATGGTGGCGTAGGTGGGCGTGACCGCGATGATCAGCGAGCCCACGCACATCATCCCCACCGAGACCATGAGCGACAGCCGCCGCCCGTGGCGGTCGGCCAGATGGCCGAACAGCCAGCCGCCCAGCGGGCGCACGATGAAGCCCGCCGCGAACAGCGTGGCGGCGTTCAGCTGCTGGACCACCGGGTCGTGGGAAGGGAAGAAGGCGGGGGCGAAGTACAGGGCGAAGGCGGTGTAGGCGTAGAAGTCGTACCACTCCACCAGATTGCCCATGGAGCCGACGAAAATGGCCTTGATGCGGCGCCGGGCGTCGGGCATGTCGAGATATGCGTGCGTCATATCCGTTCTCCTGCTGGCTGTCGGAAGCGCCGGCCATGCGAGCGCGGCCCGGGCCTGCGCCGCCGCCGATGGATCGCTCCAAGGCTTTATGTTGCGCTCGTCGGCGCGGAAATGCACCCCCTGCGATGGTTTTCAGTTTTCCGTCAGCGGACGTGCGGCTTGACGGCTTCGCAGGTGGCGGCGCCGTCGGCGCTGCGGGTGTCCTGGCCCAGCAGGGCGCGTGCGCCGCATTCCGAGCCGAACATGCCGGCGTGGTCGTGGCCGACGCCGGCGACCTGGTAGGCGCGCCGGTGCAGCGTGACGGGCCGGGCGCCGCGGGCGGCCAGCTGGTATTCGTACTGGACGTAGCCCATGCCGCGCGCGAGGCGGGTCGCGCCCTGGGCCTCGGCGCCGCAGGTCTTGTCGAGCAGGCGGTCTTCGGGATTGTTGTCCGCCGCGCCCAGCAGGTAGGTCACGTCGCGCGCCGCGTAGCGCACGAACAGCCGCGATTCGTCGGTTTCGCGGGCATAGGGCGGCAGCCGGTCCGGGCCGTACTTGTACTGGTTGTAGGTCGGGCAGATGCCGCGCTCGTACGGCGCATAGCCCTTGCCGTCGGGGCGCGGGCGCTCGTTGGTCAGGTACAGGTAGGACGAAGGATTGGCGATCAC
Organism: Achromobacter sp. SX5; assembly: GCF_056711425.1. Classification (NCBI taxonomy): domain Bacteria; kingdom Pseudomonadati; phylum Pseudomonadota; class Betaproteobacteria; order Burkholderiales; family Alcaligenaceae; genus Achromobacter; species Achromobacter sp. SX5. The sequence goes on from NZ_CM160041.1 coordinate 2,064,570, forward strand.
GTAGCGCAGCGCCACGCCGCCGCGGCGCAGCGGGCCGTCGACGTTGTTCAGCACCGCGTAGCGCTGCACCAGCTGCGCGCCGGCCGAATGGCCGGCCAGCACGATGCCCGCCAGGGCCGGCAGGCGCTCGTCGTCGTCCAGGCTGCGCAGCAGGTCGTCGAGCACCTGAAACGCGCTGACCGGCGCGGGCCGGCCGGCGGCCTGCACGCTGTCGGCGCCTTCCTCCCAGCTCGCCTTGCGCCAGGCCGCCATGCCGGCGTATCCCGAATCGATCGCGCCCGTGTAGCGCGGCGCCAGGATCAGCGTGTCGCGCGCCCGCGCCGGATTGCGCGCGAGCAGCTGCTCCACGGTTTGGTAGTAATGGTCGGCGTCGCGCTTGACGCCGTGGACCACGATGACGACCTGCTTGATATCGCGCAGGTCGTCGCGGTCGAGCCGGCGGTTGGCGTAGACCGGCATCCTGTACCGCTGCCCGGGCTTGCCCAGCTCCAGCGGCTGCCAGCGCAAGGGCGCCGCGCGCTTGGGCACGGGCACGGGTTCGTCGTAGTCGTAGGGGGGCGGCAGCGGCGTCTGGGCATGGGCCGCCAGGGGCGCCAGACAGGCCGTCAGCGCTAGCAGCGCGGCCAGGCCTTGCGCCGCGCCGAAGGCGGCGCGGCCCGGCGGCGCCGGACGGATGTGGGAAGCGGGTGCGCGGCGCACGGCGCAGCGGGCGTTCAGCAGCCTTCTTGGCCCAGGAGCTGCTTGAGCGCCGGCAGGTCCAGGATGCGTACTTCGCGCTGGTTGATCTTGATGAGGCCGTCGCGCGCGAAGCGCGAGAACAGCCGGCTGACCGTCTCCAGGGTCAAGCCGAGATAATTGCCGATTTCTTCGCGGCTCATGCGCAGCACGAACTCGGTGGACGAATAGCCCAGCGAGGCGTAGCGCTGCGACAGGTTGAGCAGGAACGCGGCCAGGCGCTGCTCGGAGCGCATCGAGCCCAGCGAGGCCAGCATCTGGTGGGAGCGGTTGATTTCGCGGCTCATCAGGCGGCGGAACTGCTGCTGCAGCGAGGGCAGGTGCGCCGCGACGCGGTCGATGTCGGCCAGACGGATGACGCAGACCTCGGAGTCTTCCAGCGCCACCGCGGTCGAGACGTGCTTGCCGTCGAGCATGCCGTCCATGCCGACGATTTCGCCGGGCAGGTGAAAACCGGTGACCTGGATCTGGCCGGTGGCGTCTTCCAGCTGCGTCTTGAGGCTGCCGAAGCGCACGCTGTAGACGGCGTCCAGCGGATGGTTCAGCGAATAAAGCGATTTGCCCTTTTCAAGGCGCACGCGCTCCTTGACCAGTTCGTCCAGCTTTTCCACTTCGGCGGCTGCCATGCCGACCGGCACGCACACGTGCCCCAGCATGCAAGTGGAACAGTGGGCGGCATCAGGGGCAACGGGGACCCGTTTTTGCATATGATGACCTTTGTAGTGCCCATAGATCGGGTTACGACCAGAATGGGAGGTGAAGCGCGAAGATGCTTGCTATTGTAGTCCGTTGTTACTACGACGTCTTATCGATGTGGCGCGCCTGCCTCACCATTCGGTAACGAATCCAGTCATCGGCCGCGATGTCCACCGCCGCGCCGCGTAACGCCGGGTCTATGGGGTAGTACTGGCAAGCCAGGCTGCGCACCGGCGACGGAGGCTCCAGGCGCGCGCTGACCTCGCGCCGCACGAAGCAGCCCGGCAGGGCGGGATCGTATTCCTCGATTTCGTCCATCAGGGCGAGCAGGGGCGGTTCCACCAGGAAGACGTCGCCGCGCACCCGGCGGCCGTCCTCCACGGGGATCAGGCCCGGCCAGTCGCCGAAATCCACCAGGCGGCCCGGCACGCTGGCCGGACCGACGTAGCGGGCCGCGGGCAGGCCGCGGCCGGCGGCCGCCAGCGCCAGGTCGTTGATTTCGCCGGCGCGTAGCGTGCCGTAGACAAAAACGTATATGCTCATGAACGACATTATGGCTGCAGGTCGAAGAAACCATGGCGCGCGCACGGTGTTGAAATTCGGGCACCCGGCCGCATATTCAGCTTATCGAGCCCGCCGGCATGTATCGGTCAGGCTCCCCCACAAGCCAATAGACCATTATGCGATTCGACAAACTCACCACCAAGTTCCAGCAAGCCCTGGCCGACGCCCAGAGTCTGGCCGCGCGCAATGACCACCCCTACATCGAGCCCATCCACGTGCTCTCGGCCCTGCTGTCGGATGCCGACAGCGGCGCCGGCAGCCTGCTGGCGCGGGCCGGCGTGGCGGTGAACCGGCTGCAGCCGGCCATCGACAGCGCCCTGAAGTCCCTGCCGCAGGTGCAGGGCGAAGACAACGTCCAGGTCGGCCGCGACCTGCAGGGCGTGCTCACCCGCACCGACAAGGAAGCCGCGCGCCGCGGCGACACCTACATCGCCAGCGAGCTGTTCCTGCTGGCCCTGGCCGACGACAAGGGCGAGGCCGGCCGCATCCTGCGCGAGGCGGGCCTGCAGAAAAAGGCCCTGGAAGCCGCGATCGAGGCCGTGCGCGGCGGCGAGAACGTGTCCGCCGCCGAAGGCGAATCCAACCGCGAAGCCCTGTCCAAGTACACCATGGATCTGACCGAGCGCGCCCGCCAGGGCAAGCTCGACCCGGTCATCGGCCGCGACGACGAAATCCGCCGCACCATCCAGATCCTGCAGCGCCGCACCAAGAACAACCCGGTGCTGATCGGCGAACCCGGCGTGGGCAAGACCGCCATCGTCGAAGGCCTGGCGCAGCGCATCGTCAACGACGAGGTGCCGGAAACCCTGCGCGGCAAGCGCGTGCTGTCGCTGGACCTGGCCGCGCTGCTGGCCGGCGCCAAGTTCCGCGGCGAATTCGAAGAGCGCCTGAAGGCCGTGCTCAAGGAGCTGGCCCAGGACGACGGCAGCAACATCGTCTTCATCGACGAGCTGCACACCATGGTGGGCGCGGGCAAGGCCGAGGGCGCGATGGACGCCGGCAACATGCTCAAGCCGGCGCTGGCGCGCGGCGAGCTGCACTGCATCGGCGCGACCACGCTGGACGAATACCGCAAGTACATCGAAAAGGACGCGGCGCTGGAGCGGCGCTTCCAGAAGGTGCTGGTCGACGAACCGGACGTGGAGTCCACCATCGCCATCCTGCGCGGGCTGCAGGAACGCTATGAAATCCACCACGGCGTCGAGATCACCGACCCGGCCATCGTGGCCGCGGCCGAGCTGTCGCACCGCTACATCACCGACCGCTTCCTGCCCGACAAGGCCATCGACCTGATCGACGAGGCCGGCGCGCGCATCCGCATGGAAATCGATTCCAAGCCGGAAGTGATGGACAAGCTGGACCGCCGCATCATCCAGCTCAAGATCGAGCGCGAGGCCGTCAAGAAGGAAACCGACGACGCTTCCAAGCGCCGCCTGGGCGCGATCGAGGACGAGCTCGAAAAGCTGCAGCGCGAATACAACGACTTCGAGGAAATCTGGAAGGCCGAGAAGGCCGCCGTGCAGGGCACGCAGGCCATCAAGGAAGAGATCGACAGCGTGCGCGCCGAGATGGCGGAACTGCAGCGCAAGGGCCAGTTCGACAAGCTGGCCGAGCTGCAGTACGGCAAGCTGCCCGACCTTGAGGCGCGACTGAAGGCGGCGGAAGTGGGCGCGGCCGAAGCCGCCGAGGAAGCCGAGGGCGGCGAAGGGCGTCCGCGCCTGCTGCGCACCCGCGTCGGCGCCGAGGAAATCGCCGAGGTCGTGTCGCGTGCCACCGGCATCCCGGTGTCCAAGATGATGCAGGGCGAACGCGAGAAGCTGCTGCACATGGAGGAATACCTGCACAAGCGCGTGGTCGGCCAGGACGAGGCCGTGCGCCTGGTGTCCGACGCGATCCGGCGTTCGCGCGCCGGCCTGGCGGACCCGTCGCGCCCCTACGGCTCGTTCCTGTTCCTGGGCCCCACCGGCGTGGGCAAGACCGAGCTGACGCGCGCACTGGCGGAATTCCTGTTCGACTCCGAAGAGCACATGATCCGCATCGACATGAGCGAATTCATGGAGAAGCACTCTGTGGCGCGGCTGATCGGCGCGCCGCCGGGATACGTGGGCTACGAAGAGGGCGGCTACCTGACCGAGGCCGTGCGCCGCAAGCCGTACAGCGTGGTGCTGCTGGACGAAGTGGAAAAGGCGCACCCGGACGTCTTCAACGTGCTGCTGCAGGTGCTGGACGACGGCCGCCTGACCGACGGCCAGGGCCGCACCGTGGACTTCCGCAACACCGTCATCGTGATGACTTCCAACCTGGGCTCGCACCATATCCAGAGCCTGGCGGGCAAGCCCTACGAAGTGGTCAAGGAAGTGGTGTGGGACGAACTCAAGCAGACCCTGCGTCCGGAGTTCCTCAACCGCATCGACGAGGTGGTCGTGTTCCATGGCCTGGAAGCGCAGCACATCGAATCGATCGCCCGCATCCAGCTGCGCCGCCTCGGCGAGCGCCTGGAGCGCCAGGAAATGCGCCTGGAGGTCAGCGAACCCGCGCTGGCCGAACTGGCCCGCTCCGGCTTCGATCCGGTGTTCGGCGCGCGCCCCTTGAAGCGCGCGATCCAGCAGCAGATCGAAAACCCGGTCGCGAAGCTGATCCTCGAAGGCCGCTTCGGCCCGCGCGACGTGGTGCCGGTGGACTGGCAGGACGGCCAGTTCGTCTTCACGCGCACCCTGCAGTAGGATGGGTGCAGCGCGAGAGTTCCCGTAGAAGAACTCTCGCGCCGAACGCGCGAAACCCATCAGCCGGCGTAAGCCGGCTTTTTTTTCTTGCCACGAAAGGCGGCGGCTTTCGCCGCCTGATGGGTTTCGCGCGCTGGAAGATTGGGTTCTTGCTTAAGGATTCTCGCGCTGCACCCATCCTACGGGAGACCGCCAAAACGCGCGTAACCCGTCGGTCGGGCTTTTTGCGCTTGCGACGAAAGGCGGCGGCTGGTGCCGCCTGATGGGTTTCGCGCGCTTGATGGTTGAGTTCTTGCTTAAGGATTCTCGCGCTGTACCCATCCTACGGGGAGGCGTTCTTGAGCGTAGGATGGGTGCAGCGCGGCAGGGTAAAGGCGAGAACGCGGACGCCGAACGCGCGAAACCCATCAGCCGGCGTAAGCCGGCTTTTTTTTCTTGCCACGAAAGGCGGCGGCTTTCGCCGCCTGATGGGTTTCGCGCGCTGGAAGATTGGGTTCTTGCTCAAGGATTCTCGCGCTGCACCCATCCTACGCCGGGTACACCACCCCCGCCGCAATGCGCACCGGGTACGGGTCCAGCGCCGCGCCCTGGCATGGGCCTTCTATGCACTGGCCGTCCTCGAAGCGGAACAGGGCCGAATGGTGGGCGCACATCATCACCCGGCCTTCGTAGGTCAGCACGCCGCCATGCGCCGCGCCCAGCGTGATGGAGAAGTGCGGGCAGCGGTTCAGGTAGCCCCATACCGCGTCCCCCCGCCGCACCAGGATCACGGACTGCGCGCCCGCGCTGACCGTGCGCGATCCGCCGTCGGGCACGTCTTCGACCCGGCATAGCGCCCCGGCGCGTTGTTCAGGCTCGCGGCAGCACGAAGTCATATTGCCCCTCGTGGAACCCCGACCGGAATCCGTAGCGCGCCGCCAGCGGCGAGTCCGCGCCGCGCGGCTCGTACTGCACCACCAGCGACGGCTTGACGCCGAACACGGCGTCGGAGGCGAGGTAGGGATCGCCGGCATTGAACAGGTGCGTGACCAGCGTCTGGTGGCCCGGCGCCTCGATCATGAAATGCAGGTGGGCGGGCCGGAAGATGTGCCGGCCGGTGGCCGCCATCATGCGGCCCACGGGTCCGTCTCCCGGAATGGGATAGGACACCGGCAGGATGGTGCGTATCGCGTAGTAGCCGGTGTCGTCCGCGCGATAGCGGCCGCGCAGGTTGCCTTCGGGCTGGGCCGTGTCCTGGCCGGAGTACATGCCGTTGGCGGCCGTCTGCCACACATCGAGCACGGCGCCGGCCAGCGGCCGGCCCTCGGTGTCGCGGACGTACCCATGAACCAGCGCCGGCTCGCCGGGCGTCTGCGCCATGTCCTCGCCCGCGGCCCGGTCCGGCATGCCGGCGATGTAGAAGGGGCCGAACACGGTGCTTTCGGTGGCGTGGCCCGGCTTGCGGTGGTTGATGGCGTCGACCAGCATGGAGACGCCCAGCGTGTCGGACAGCAGGATGAACTCCTGCCGCACCACGCCGTCACAGATCTGCCCCGTTTCGGTCAGAAACCGGATGGCCGCCATCCATTCGGCTTCGGTCGGTTCCACGTCCGAGACGAAGGCATGCAGGTGGCGCACCAGCGACTGCATCAGCTGGCGCAGCCGCGGGTCCGGCGTCCGGGCGAAGGTGTCGAGGACGGTTTCGGTGAGGACGGCTTCCGGGTCTCGGGTGGCGGTGTTCATGGGGGACTCCTGTCGATGGCTCAACGCTTGAAGTAGGGCGGCACCGCGGCGTCCACATTCACCCAGACGGACTTGGCCTCGGTGTAGTCGTGCATGGCCTCGAAGCCCATCTCGCGGCCATAGCCGGACTGGCCCATGCCGCCGAAGGGACTGCCCGGATTCACCCGTTTGTAGCAGTTTATCCAGCACATGCCGGCGCGGATGGCGTCCGCGACCTTGTGCGCGCGCGCCAGGTCGCGCGTCCACAGCCCGCTGCCCAGCCCGTAGTCGGTCGCATTGGCGATGGCGACGGCTTCTTCGTCGCTGCCGAAGCGCAGCACGGTGACGAAGGGGCCGAAGACTTCTTCCTGCGCGACGCGGTCCTGCGGTTTGGCCTCCACCACCGTCGGGGCCACGAAATAGCCCGCGGACAGCGCCCCGTCGGGCGCCTTGCCGCCGGCCAGCACGCGCCCGCCCTGTTCGGTGGCGATCTGCACGTAGGACAGCACTTTGTCGCGATGCTGCGCCGAGGTCAGCGGGCCCATTTCCGTGTCGGGCGAGCGCGGATCGCCCAGGCGGATGGAGTTCGCCAGCCGGGTGAAGCGTTCGAGGAATTCGTCGGCGATCCTGTCGTGCAGCATCAGCCGCGAGCCGGCGATGCAGGCCTGGCCCTGGTTGTGGAAGATAGCCCAGGCCGCACCGTTGACCGCGGCGTCGAGGTTGGCGTCCTCGAAGACGATGTTGGCGCCCTTGCCGCCCAGTTCGAGCTGCACGCGCTTGAGGTTGCCCTTGGACGCCTCGACGATGCGCCGGCCGGTGGCGGTCGAGCCGGTGAAGGCGATCTTGCCCACGTCCGGATGCTCGGCCAGGCGCTGGCCGGCGGTATGGCCATAGCCCGGGACCACGTTGACGACGCCATCGGGAAAGCCGACCTCGGCCATGAGTTCGGCGATGCGCAGCGTCGACAGCGGCGTGAGCTCCGACGGCTTGATCACGACGGTGTTGCCGGCGGCCAGGGCCGGGCCCATTTTCCAGCTGGTGAACATCAGCGGGAAGTTCCACGGCACGATCTGGCCCACCACGCCGATCGGCGCGCGCTGCACGTAGTTCAGAAAGCCCGCTTCCACCGGGATGACGCTGCCCAGCAGCTTGTCGGCCATGCCGCCGAAGTAGCGGAAGCAGGCGGCGGTGCGCGGCACGTCCAGGCCGCGCGTATCGCGGATGGGATGGCCGGTGTCCAGGGTTTCCAGCTGCGCCAGCTCTTCGGCGTTGGCTTCGATCCTGTCGGCGAGCTTGAGCAACAGGTGTCCGCGGTCGGCCGCCGCCATCCGCGACCAGGCGGGAAACGCGCGCTGCGCCGCTGCGACGGCGCGGTCCACGTCGGCCGCCTCGGCGGCGGCGATGGCGGTGATGAGGGCGCCGTCGTAAGGATTCAGCACGTCGATGGTGCCGCCGGCGGCCGCGTCCACGAACTTGCCGTCGATGAAGAGTTTGTTCTGCATGGTTGATGATTCGCTGAAGAGTGTGGGTAAGGCTCAGAAGGCGACCGGATACGGCGGGAGTTCGCCGCTTTCGTAGCGCTGGGGCAGGTCGGGCGTGGCGTTCTCCCAGACCAGCAGCATGGAGCGCTTGGTCGAATAGCCCTGGTGGCGGATGTCGGCCGGCATGGCGCAGACGTCGCCGGCGCGCATCGTGACCCGCGCGCGCGGCGCGCCGGTTTCCTTGTCGCCGATGTCCCAGACGATCTCGTCGGACAGCTGCAGGAACCATTCCACCCGGTCGTTGCCGTGGAACACCGGCAGGATGAACTCCTCGGTCGTGGGGCAGAACAGGCTGGCGCCGCACACCGAGGTGACCGAGGGGTTCCAGGTCACGTCCGAGCGCGACAGGTACTTGAACAGGTTGAAGGCGTGCAGCTGGCCTTCGAAGCCGGGTTCGACGTGGACCTCCGGCTCTTCCTGGGTCACGTCCGCGAACGCGCGGTTGACCGGCAGGTCGTCGCGCAGGGGCGAATCCCCGGGCAGGCCGGGCATGCGCCGGGTGGCGATCCGCGAACGTTCGATGGCGTCCGCGTTGTCGCCGTGCTTGCGGCCGAAGGCGGTGCCGGTTTCTTCCGGCGCGGCGAAGGGATCGAAACCTTCGTTGGTCCAGTCGTGCAGCATGGCCTTGAACGTGGCCATGATGAGCGGGGTGTCGAAGGTCTCGGTGTAGTCCACGCCGGCCGCCTTCATGACGCCGTTGAACGAGCCGGCGTAGACGTCGACCTTGCCGTAGTGGTTGCGGGTGCCGAATACGTGGTCGAAGTTCACCCAGCCGTAGAAGAAGCCCCAGGCCACGTCCCGCATCAGGGCGCGCAGGAACGCGTCGGCGGGCATGGCGTGGGTGCGCGTCTGGCCGTTGGCCGGCCAGTGAATCTTGGCGAAGTATTCGTCGCGGGTGAAGGTGAAGGCGCCGAGATCGAAGCGCTTGTAGCCGGTCGCGGCGTCGGCGGCGCTGGCCTGGACCTTGTCGGCGGCGAAAGCGGGGGCGGGGGTATCGGTGGCGAGCTGGGCCATGTCGGTTCTCCAGATGGAAAGAATCGTGGGGGAGGGCGGAGGGCTACTGCAGGCAGATGTCCGCCCACTTCTCGACGGACAGTTCGCCCAGGCGGGTGTGCAGCAGCAGGACGCCCGGCAGCGCGGCGGTGAAGCGGTAGGCGCAGCCCGCGGGCAGCAGGCACTGGTGTCCGCGGCCCAGCTTCACGTGTCCCATCGGCCGGCCGGCGAGGTTTTCGCCCGCGAGCACGGCGCCTTCGCCCGCGGCCGGCGGCTGGTCCAGGGCCAGGAATTCGACCTGCGCCACGCCGTCCATGAGGATGGCGAACTCGTCGTGGCTGCAGACGTACCAGGGCGACACGCCTTCGGCCCGCACGGTCTCGATGACGTACTCCAGGTTCTTGCCCACGACGATCTTCTCGTAGGGCGCGGCGCCGTCGGCCACTTCGAATATGTTGGAAAACACATAGTGGCGGGGCGATCCGGTGGTGATCTCGATAGAGCCTTTCCGGTAGTTCTTCAGCGAGCCGAAGACGGTGGGCGTTGCGGTCGTGTTCATGGGGTCTCCAATATCGTTCAGGTTCAGTTCACCTGCAGGTGAATCTTCTGGATGACGGCGTTCCATTTGGCGATGTCGTCGCGCAACCGGCTGGCCGTCTGCTCGGGCGATTCCGGACGCGGGTCCAGGTCGTTGGCCTGCAGCTTCTGCTTGACGTCCGGCCGGGCCAGGGCCTGCGCCACCGCGTCGTTCATGCGGTTGACGATGGCCGCCGGCGTGCCCTTGGGCGCGAACAGCATTTCTCGGAAGGTGGCGTCGTAGCCCGCGACGCCGGCCTGCTGCATGGTGGGCACGTCCGGCGCCTGCACCGAGCGCGTGTCGCCCGATACCGCCAGCCCGTTCAGCTTGCCGGCGGACACGTAGGACGCGACCACGGGCGAGGCGAGGTAGCCGCAGGGCACCTGGCCCGCCAGCACGTCCTGGGTGGCCGGCGACGGCCCTTTGTACGGGACGTGCATGACGTTGAGGCCCGCGCCGGACAGGTACAGCTCCATCGCCAGATGGCCGGGCACGCCCTGGCCGCCGGACGCGTAGCTGAGCGCGCCGGGCGCCTTTCTGGCCTCGGCGTCGAGCTGGGCCAGCGTGCGCAGGCCGGACGAGGGGCCGCACACCAGCATCTGGTTGAAGTTGGCCAGCGCCACGACCGGCGTCAGGTCCTCGGCCTTGAAATTGAGCTTGCGATAGATGGCCGGGTTGATGGTGACCACCGTATCGGGCGCCTGCAGAAAGGTGTAGCCGTCGGCGGCCGCCCGGGCCACCGCTTCCGCGCCGATATTGCCGCCCGCGCCGGGGCGGTTTTCCACGACGAGGGGCTGCTTGAGCGTCTGTCCGACCGCCTCGGCCACGATGCGCGCGGCCGTGTCGCCGGGCGAGCCCGCCGGAAACGCCACCACCACGCGGATGGGGCGCGCCGGCCAGTCGTCCTGCGCATGGGCGTACGGTCCTGTGCCGGCGGCGATACAGGCCGCCAGCGCAAGTAGCTGCGATTTCATGTTGTCTCCTTCCGTATGTTTTTTTTCAGGCGCCCTGGTGCGGGCGCGCTGTGTCACCACCTGCCGATATGGATGCCTGTCGACTCCTCCTTGCGCGTCCATGCCGCCATCGTCTCGCCGCTGACCGTGGGGTGTATCCGGCGGTTGCGCAGCCACTCGAACAGCAGGGCCTGGTAACGCTCACGGACGGCGGCGTAAGCGGGGTCCGCGCCCAGGTCGTCGAATTCGTCGGGGTCGGCGCGCAGGTCGAAGAGCTGCGGACGCAAGCCCTCGAAATGCACGTACTTCCAGTCGTGGTCGCGCACCATGTAGGCGTGGCAGCCGTCGGCGGGCCGGTTCAGCGGTTCGCGCACGCAGTCGCGGAACGCATAGTCGTTTTCCGAGTACACGGCGTTGCGCCACTCGGCCGGGGCATTGCCCTGCAATAGCGGCAGCAGCGAACGTCCTTCCAGAATGTGGCCGGGGATGTCCGCCTTGTAGGCGTCCAGGATCGTGGGGACCAGGTCGATGGCTTCCACCAGCCGCGATTCCACGACGCCGCGCGGCACGCCGTCGCCCGGCAGGCGGATGATGAGCGGCACCTTGGCCACGCAATCGTGGAAGAGCTCCTTCTCGCCCATGTAGTGGTCGCCCAGGTAGTCGCCGTGGTCGCTGCTGAAAATGATCATGGTGTCCCGGTCGCGTCCGCTGCGCCGCAGGTAGTCGAACAGCACGCCCAATTGGTCGTCCACCTGCTTGATGAGTCCCATGTAGGTGGGGATGACGGTCTCGCGCACTTCGTCGCGGGAGAAGCTCTGGCTCACCTCCGTGCGGCGGTAGCCCTGCAGCACGGGGTGCGCATGCTCCAGTTCGCGGGGGCTGCGCTTGACGGCCTGCACGTCGTCTTTCGAGTACATGGCGTGATAGGGCGCCGGCGCGACGTAGGGCCAGTGCGGTTTGATGTAGGACAGGTGCAGTACCCAGGGCCGGTCGCCGCTTTCTTCGATGAACTCGATCGCGCGCCGCGTCATGTAGGGCGTTTCGGAGTCCTCTTCGCGCACGCGGGCGGGCAGGGCGGCGTGGCGCATGTTCCAGCCCGACAGAATCTCGCCGTTCTGGCCCAGCGCCGAGTTGGCGTGATCGTGCCAGGGATTGGCGCCGTCGTAGCCGCGCTGGCGCAGGTATTGGCCGTAGCGGTGCGCCTCGGTGCTGAAGCCGTCGGGCCAGATGCCGTCGTCGCGGTCGTAGGGTTCGAATCCGCCTTCCATCGCCAGCGTGCCGATGGCGCTGGCGGGGTCGATCCCCAGGCGGCGCAGGCCGGCCATGTCCGGTTCCATGTGCGTCTTGCCGGCCACCGCCACGCGCACGCCCAGCGGGTTCAGGTAATCGCCCAGCGTCAGTTCGCTGACCGGCATGGGCACGAAGTTCCATACCGCGCCGTGGCTGGTGACGTAGCGGCCGGTGTAGTAGGACATGCGCGACGGGCCGCAGACCGGGCCCTGCACGAAGGCGTTGTCGAAACGCACGCCCTCGGCGGCCAGCCGGTCGATGTTGGGGGTGCGCAGGCGCGGGTGTCCATAGCAGGACAGATAGTCCCAGCGCAGTTGGTCGCACATGATCCACAGCACATTGCGTACAGCCTGTCCGCCCATTCCAGCCTCTCGTCCCGGTTCGCCAGCCACATCGGCCTGCGATAGACGCCACGATATTTGGAGCGGGCTGGGCGGCTCAAGCAGGTTTTGCTAGAGTTTCACCGAGTGAAATCCGCGGATGCGCGGAAAAGGCAGACGCAATGACCCGCTGGGCCCCGAAGGTGAAGACGATAGACGCGCTGGAGCGCGGCCTGATCGTGCTGGACGAGGTGCGCGCCTCGCAGGGCGCGAGCCTGCAGGAATTGCACGTGCGCACCGGCTACGCCAAGGCCACGCTGCTGCGCATCCTGGCGACGCTGCAATTGCGCGGCCTGATCTGGCGGCGGATCGCCGACGACTATTTCTGTCCGGCCAGCTCGCTCAACGAACCCAGCCGGCGCGCGCGCGTGCTGGACCTGCTGGGCCAGTGCGCGGCGCCCGAACTGGACCGCCTGCAGGCCAAGGTGCTGTGGCCGTCGGACCTGACGGTGCGCCGCGGCAGCGCGATGATCGTGCGCGAGACCAACCGCAGCCAGTCGTACTTCACGATACGCAGGGACAACATCGGCTTCCAGATCAACATGCTGCGCTCCGCCGTGGGCCGCGCCTATCTGGCCTTCTGCGCCGACAAGGAGCGCGAGTCGATCCTAGCGGCGCTGCGCCGCAGCCGCCGCGAGGGCGACGCGCTGGCGCACGATAGCGCCGCCGTGGACAGGATGCTGGAGCAGACTCGCCGCCAGGGCTACGGGCTGCGCGAGCAGCGCTTCGGCGGCGACTACGACAAGCCGCGCAGGGACCAGAACGACAGGCTGGAGGCCATCGCCGTTCCCATCATGGCCGCGCCGGGGCGGCTCTACGGTTGCGTGAACATCGTGTGGATACAGGGCGTGCGCACCGCCGACCAGATGGTCGAGCAGTGCCTGGAGCCGCTGTGCCGCACGGCTCGCGCCATCTCGGCCGGCATGACTCGCCGCGCTTGAGGCAATATTGTTTTTTTAATGTATTAAAACTACGGGTTATTACCGATAAGTTTCTGCGTATTTTCGTTCTATAAACGCATCATTGTATTTTTTATGTATTTATAGAAATGAAAATCGCCTTGCTGGGTTGCGGTGAAGTGGGGTCCTGCTACGCGCAGGCGTGGACCGATGCCGGCCATCGAATGGCCGGCATCTGCGATCTGCGCCAGGACGAGGAAATGACCGCGCGCGCGCGCCGCTATGGCGCCGGACTGCACGCGGCGCCCGGACCCTGGCTGCGCGAGGCCGACATCGTGGTGTCGGCCGTGTACGGCCACGCCGCGCGCGAGGTGGCGCAGCAGAGCTTCCCCCACATGCGCGCCGACGCCGTCTACGCCGACTTCACCACGGCCGGCGCGGCCGACATGCAGGCCGCCGCGGCGGCCGCCGCCGCGCAGGGCATCGATTTCACCGACGTGGCGATCATGGGCGCCATCGCCTTGCTGGCCGAGCGCACGCCCTTGCTGTGCGCCGGCACGGGCGCCGACGCCGTGCTGCGCCTGGCCGAGAGCGGCGGGGCGCCGGCGCGCGCCATCGCCGGCGCGGCGGGCGACGCCGTGCGGCTGAAGCTGCTGCGCAGCATCATGACCAAGGGCATGGAAAGCCTGGCGGTGGAATGCCTGGTGGCGGCCGAATCCATGGGGCTGCGCGCCTCGCTCTACGAAGTGCTGGCGGACATCGACCGCACGCCGCTGACCGCCTTCATGGATTCCTTCATCCGTTCGCACGTGTTGCACGCCGGCCGCCGGCATGCCGAAGTCCGCGAGGCGCGCGAGCAACTGGTCGAGGCCGGGCTGGAACCGCTGGTGCTCGACGGCGTGGAGCGGCTGTTCGCGCGCACCAGCCGCGGCATAGACGCGGCCCGGGCCCGGGGCGATTTCGACGTGCCGGATTCGGTGGACGCGCGCCTGGCCTGGCTGGCGCCGTTGGCGCAGCGGCGTTGAGCGCGCCGCGTGGAACTGCCAGTCAAAAAAATCAAACCGTGTGAGGAAGACGATGAAACGCTTGAAGAACCTGTTGGCCGCCACGCTCGTGCTGGGCTGCGCCGCCGTGAACGCCGCCGACATGGGCGCGGCGCCCATTACCCTGATCTCCCCGTTTCCGCCCGGCGGCGGCACCGACACGCTGACGCGCATGATGGCCAGCGCGATCGGCCAGGACCGCGGCTGGAACATGGTGGTGGAGAACAAGCCCGGCGCCGGCGGCAACCTGGCGCTGGACGCCACCGCCCGCGCCCGCCCCGACGGCCACACGCTGGTGATGGCCCAGACCGACAACATCGTGCTGAACCCCTGGCTCTACAACAAGCTCAGCTACGACACCTTCAAGGATTTCAGGCCGGTCGGGCCGGTGGCGACTTCGCCCAGCGTGTTCGTGGTGCTGCCCGACTCGCCGTTCAAGACGGTGGCCGACGTGGTCAAGGCGGCGCAGGCCCGCCCCGGCCAGGTTTCGCTGGGCATTCCCGGCATCGGCGGCACCGGCGACCTGACCGGCTATCTGTGGCGCAAGGCCGCGAACATCGAATTGATGCACGTGCCGTACCGCGGCTGGGGCCAGGCGTTCCCGGACCTGGCCAGCGGCCGGATCGACATGTACGTGGGCTCGGTGGCTTCGCTGCTTCCGCAGATCCGCGGCGGCAAGGTGCGCGCGCTGGCCGTGGTCGCCAAGGACCGCGCGCCGGCCTTGCCCGACGTGCCGACGTTCGCGGAGAACGGATTCAAGGGCCTGGACCAGTCGATCTGGTGGGGCCTGATGGCGCCGGCCAAGACGCCGGACGACGTGGTCGCCACGCTGAACCAGGCCCTGCAGGCCGTGCAGTCCAACCCCGAACTGGTGAAGAAGCTGGAAGACGCCGGCTACAGCATCCTCAAGGGCACGCCCGACGACCTGGCGCGCCAGCACCGCGCCGACCACGAGATCTTCGGCAAGGTCGTGCAGGACGCCGGCATTCCCAAGCAGTGACCGCGAGCCATCGCAATTTTCCAGACAGGAGCAAAGATGATCGGTTTTGAGATCCATGCCCGCAAGCGCGCGGTGAGCAGGCAGACCGTGGAGAAGTTCAGCGGCATTCCGGTGGCCAACATCAGCGATTGCATGTCGCGCATGGCGGCGGGCGGCGCGCGCCTGCGGCCCATGCACGACGGCCGTCCGATGGCCGGCCCGGCCCTGACCGTGCGCACCCGGCCCGGCGACAATCTGCTGGTGCACAAGGCGCTGGAGCTGGCCCAGCCGGGCGACGTGATCGTGGTGGACGCGGGCGGCGACCTGACCAACGCGATCATCGGCGAAATCATGACCAGCTATGCGCAGGCGCGCGGCCTCGCCGGCATCGTGATCAACGGCGCCATCCGCGACTGCGGCGCGATACGGCGCGGCTCGTTCCCGGTCTACGCGGCCGGCGTGACGCACCGCGGACCCTACAAGGACGGGCCGGGCGAGATCAATGGCGTCATCGCGCTGGACGGCATGACGATCGCGCCGGACGACCTGATCGTCGGAGACGACGACGGCCTGCTGTCGATCCCGTACGAGCAGACCGAGGCGCTTTATCAGGCGGCCTCGTCCAAGCACGAAGTGGAAACCAAGATGCTGGCGGACATCGCCGCCGGCAGGCTGGATACCTCGTGGATCGACGCCAGGCTCAAAGCCCTGGGCTGCACGGAGCGGCAGGCATGAGCGCAGCGCCGCGGCCGAAGGACACGATGCGCGTGGCCCGGCTGGATCTGTGGATCGACCCGGCGTTCGACGCGGACATCGGGCGCGAGCCGGGCCTCGCCCTGCAGGTGCTGCCCGCGCATGGCGACGCCGTCACGGCGGCCGGCCTGGCCGGCGCGCACGCCTACCACGTCAGCGCGGCCAAGGACGAGGTGCCCGCGCGCTGGCAGGTGTCGGAAAGCCTGCTGGCCGCATGCCCGCAGTTGCTGTGCGTGTCCTCCGGCGGCGCCGGCTACGACACGGTGGACGTGGCGGCCTGCACGCGGGCCGGCGTGGCCGTGGTCAACCAGGCCGGCGCGAATGCGGCCTCGGTGGCGGAAATGACCTACGCCTTGCTGCTGGCGCTGGTCAAGCGCCTGCGCGCCTCCCAGGCCGCGCTGCTGGCGGGAACCGCCGCCACGCGCGAGGCGCTGATGGGGCATGAAATCGAAGGCCGGGTGCTGGGCCTGGTGGGCATCGGCGAAATCGGCGCCAGAGTGGCGCGCGCCGCCGCCGGTTTCGGCATGCGCGTCCTCGCTTGCGATCCGCTGCTGCCGGCCGGGGAAATCCGACGCCGCGGCGCCGAGCCGGCGGACCTGGCGGCGCTGCTCGACGCGGCCGACGTCGTCAGCCTGCACTGTCCGTTGAACGGCGAGACGCGCGGCATGTTCGGGGCCGAGCAGTTCGGGCGGATGAAGCCAGGCGCGCTTTTCATTTCCACCGCGCGCGGCGGCATCCACGACGAAGACGCGCTGCTGGCGGCGCTGCGGGACGGACGGCTGGCGGGCGCCGGCCTGGACGTCTGGAGCCAGGAGCCGCCGCCGCCGGACCACCCGCTGCTGCTGCGTCCCGACGTGGTGGCGACCTATCACACGGGCGGCGTGACGCACGAAGGCCGGCGCAAGGTGGCGCAAGGGTCCGCGGCCCAGATCGCCGCGATGCTGGCGGGCCGCCGCCCGGCGCGGCTGTTGAATCCGGAGGTCTGGCCCAGGTTCCTGGAGCGGCTGGCGCAGCGCCATGCCCCGCATGGCCTTCCGGTATAGTTCGACTACCTTGTTCCGGAGCCTCGCGCCACCATGTCCAGCGCCCGCGATTACGTCTATGGAGAGCTGCGCCGCCGCTTGATGGCGGGCGCTTTCATGCCGGGCGAGCGGCTGCGCGAAGAGCATATCGCGGCCGAGCTTTCCGTCAGCCGCACGCCGGTGCGCAGCGCCATCGAGCGCCTGGTGGCCGACGGCCTGGTCAAGCACGAAGGCCGGCGCGGCGCGGTGGTGCTGGGCTGGCAGGACCGCGACATCGACGAAGCGTTCGAACTACGCATGCTGCTGGAACCGTATTCGGCCAAGGCGGCGGCCGAACGCGCGACCCCTGAACAGATCCTCGAACTGGAGCGCATCAACCAGTGCATGCTGGACGCGGTCAATTCCAACGACCCCGACAGCGTGGCGCGCGTGCAGCACTACAACAACCAGTTCCATCACGCGCTGCTGAACGCCGCGCAATCGGCCCGGGTGCGCTCCATGGTGGAAAGCCTGCTCGATATGCCGATCATCATCGGCTCGTTCTACTTCTACACCAGGGACGACATGCTGCGCAGCGTGGAGCATCACCGCCAGATCATCGCCGCGCTGCGCGCGCGCGACGCGGAGTGCGCCCAGATCGCGGTGCGCTTCCATCTGGCTTCCACGCACCTGCTGTTTCGCAGCCACCGCAAGTCGCGCGCGTAGCCGGGCTACTTCCCGCGCCCATCCGCTTCGGCCAGCGCCTGCTCGATGATGGCGCGGGCCGTCCAGCGCGCGACTTCGGTGACCTCGGGCAGTTCCAGTTTCCAGATGTCCTTCAGCACCAGGAATACCTCGGTGCCGTACACCAGCGACAGCGCCTGGGCCACGCGGTCCTGCTGCGCCGGCGTGAGCCGGCCGGCCAGCGGCGCGATGGCGCGCTTCAGGATGTCGACGCGGTGGCCGCGCACCAGCCGGGGTTCCGCGCCGGCGCGTCCGGCGCTGGCCTCGGCGTGCTGCTGCAGGGACACCATGATGGCGGCGCGCAGCGGCGCCTCGTGCGATTCCAGCCGCGGATAGGCGAAGCGCAGCAGCTCGTCCACGCGCGTGGACGCGTCGGGCGCGGCCGAGTCCCAGGCCAGGATGGGCCCCAGGCTTTCGTCCACCACCGCGGCGATCAGCGCGCTCTGGCTGGGGAAATAGCGGTAGGCGGTGGCGCGCGAGACCTGGGCGTGCCCGGCCAGTTCGGCCACCGAAGGCGTGATGCCCTGCGCCATCAGGCGCTGGGCCGTGTCCAGCAGGGTTTTGCGCATGCGCGCGCGCGGGCCGTGCGGAGGCTCGCCGCTGGCCGCGGCCTGGGGGCTGGCGGGGGCGATCAGGCGGGCCGCCGCGGCCCCGGCGGGCGCTTTGCGGGCGGGGGATCGGGTTTGACGTGAGACAGGTGTCTCAGTATGATTCTTTCGTCTCATTTCTAGATTCTACAGGCCTCGCGGCCCCACATATCGAGGCGCGCACCGAGTGTAGCCGCCCGCGGAGGAGTCATGACGCATTCGAACCGGCGGGTCTACGTGGCCGCCACTTACGACACCAAGGGCCAGGAAGCCGACTACGTGGTGGCGCTGCTTAAGGGGCAGGGGCTGGACGTGGTGTCGTTGGACGTGTCCACCTCGGGCGCGGCCAGCGCCGCCCAGGTGCAGGCCCAGGAGGTCGCCGCCAGCCACCCGCAGGGGACGGCGGCGGTGTTCACCGGCGACCGCGGCACCGCCATCGCCGCCATGGCGCAGGCCTTCGAACGCTACGCCGCCGGGCGCGCCGATATCGGCGCGATGCTGGGGCTGGGCGGATCGGGCGGCACCGCGCTGATCACGCCGGCCATGCGCGCGCTGCCCATCGGCACCCCCAAGCTGATGGTCTCGACCATGGCGTCGGGCAATGTGGCGCCCTATGTGGGGCCGTCGGACATCGCCATGATGTATTCGGTGACCGACGTCGCGGGGCTGAACCGCATTTCGCGGCGGGTGCTGGGCAATGCCGCAGGCGCCATCGGCGGCGCGTTCCGGCAGGCGGCCAGCGCTGCGCCGGACGACGGCCGGCCCGCGCTGGGCATCACGATGTTCGGCGTGACCACGCCCTGCGTGCAGCAGGTGGTGCCGCTGCTGGAGTCGCGCTACGACTGCCTGGTGTTCCATGCCACCGGCACCGGCGGGCAGTCGATGGAAAAGCTGCTCGACAGCCACCTGCTGGCCGGCGTGCTGGACCTGACCACCACCGAAGTCTGCGACCTGCTGTTCGGCGGCGTGCTGGCCTGCACCGAGGACCGCTTCGGCGCCGTGGCCCGCACGGGCGCGCCCTACGTGGGTTCCTGCGGCGCGCTCGACATGGTGAACTTCGGCGCGATGGAGACGGTTCCGGAACGCTACCGGGGCCGCAAGTTCTATCCCCACAACCCGCAGGTGACGCTGATGCGCACCACCGTCGAGGAAAACGCGCGCCAGGGCGAGTGGATCGCGGCCAGACTGAACCAGTGCCAGGGGCCGGTGCGCTTCCTGATCCCGGAGGGCGGGGTATCCGCGCTGGACGCGCCGGGGCAGGCGTTCTGGGACCCGCAGGCCGACGCCGCGCTGTTCGGGGCGCTGGAGGCCAATCTCAAGCAGACCGGGCAGCGCCGGCTGGTGCGCGTGCCTTGCCACATCAACGATCCGCTGTTCGCCAAGACGGCGGTCGAACACTATCTTGAAATCGCTACACACTGAGGATTGCCGCCATGCCGCGTTTTGACCGCAACGAGCTACTGGACAAGTTCCGCGCCATGGTGCGCGCGCGCACGCCCATCGTGGGCGGCGGCGCGGGCACCGGCCTGTCGGCCAAGTGCGAGGAAGCGGGCGGCATCGACCTGATCGTGATCTACAACTCGGGCCGCTACCGCATGGCGGGCCGCGGCTCGCTGGCCGGTCTGCTGGCCTACGGCAACGCCAACGAGATCGTGGTGGAGATGGGGCGCGAAGTCCTGCCGGTGGTCAAAAAGACGCCGGTGCTGGCCGGCGTGAACGGCACCGATCCGTTCTGCGATTTCGACGTGTTCCTCGACGACCTCAAGCGCCAGGGCTTCGCCGGCGTGCAGAATTTTCCCACCGTGGGCCTGATCGACGGCAATTTCCGCGCCAACCTGGAAGAGACCGGCATGGGCTACGCGCTGGAAGTGGACATGATCCGCCTGGCGCACAAGAAGGGCATGCTGACCACGCCCTATGTGTTCAATGAAGACGACGCCGTGGCGATGACGCGCGCGGGGGCCGACATCATCGTGGCCCACATGGGCCTGACCACCGGCGGCTCGATCGGCGCGGAAACGGCCCTGACGCTGGACGACTGCGTGGCGGCCATCGACCGCATCGCCGCCGCCGCGCTGGCCGTGCGCCCGGACGTCATCGTGCTGTGCCATGGCGGCCCCATCGCCACGCCCGCCGACGCCCTGCACGTGCTGCGCGCCTGCAAGCACTGCCACGGCTTCTACGGCGCCAGTTCCATGGAGCGCCTGCCCACCGAACAGGCCCTGACCGCCGCCACGCGCGAGTTCAAGAACCTGACTTTCTGATCCCGTCACCACACAGGGCCGCGCGCCCGCAGGAGTCCGTATGCCGCACACCGTGCACGTCAGCGCCATCATCCATGCGCCGCTTCAGAAGGTCTGGGCCAGCTTCCGCGACTTCAACGGCCTGGCCGCCTGGCATCCCGGCATCGCCGAAAGCCGCCTGGAAGAGGGCGGCCGCCACGACGCCGTGGGCAGCGTGCGGTACCTGACGCTCAAGCCCTCGGGTTTCGTGCGCGAGCAATTGCTGATGCTGGACGATCCCGGCACGGCGCTGCGCTATTCCATCATCGAGACCGACCTGCCCATGCGCGACTACGTCGCCGGCGTGTCGCTGCATCCCGTCACCGAAGGCGGCCAGACGCTGGTGCAGTGGTGGGCCGATTTCCGCGTCGAAGGCGCGGAACTGAGCGACGTGGCCAAGGCCGTGGGCCAGGGCGTGTTCGCCGCGGGCCTGGCGGCCCTGGACGAGAAGCTGCGCGCGGCCAAGTAAGGAGTGCGGGCGGTCACCCCACCCGCCTGCACCCCGCCGGCAGCTCCGCCGTGCGCAGATAATCCCGGATCGCCCCGATCAGTCCCTCGGCGGCCGGGCTCAACGGATATTCCTTGGGCCGGATGATGCAGACCGTGCGCATCACCGTGGGCCGCGCCAGCAGCGCGTAGGCCAGCCCCGGCTCCAGCACGCGCTGGGCGGCCAGCGCGGGCAATAGCGCCACGCCCAGCCCGGCCTTGACCAGCGCGGCCTGCGAAGTGGTGCTGGACGCCTCGTAGAACGGCGCGGCCGCTTCGATCGGCAGGTCGGCGCGGGCGCGCAGCAAGGCCATGATGCCGGTCTCGTCGACCACGCCCACCAGCTTGCGCGGCGCCAGGTCGGACCAGCGCATCGTGCCGCCGCGGCCGGGGCGCAGCGCCGGGTCGTCCTCGCGGTACAGCACGCCGAAACGGTCTTCCAGCACGGCGTCGAAATGCAGCCCGGGCGCGTCGGCCCAGCGGCTGGTCAGGCCGAAATCGACTTCGCGCGCCGCGACCTTGCGCTGGATGCGGCCGGAGTTGTCGTCGCTCAGGTACAGGCGCACGCCGGGATGCCGGGCGCAGAACGCGGCTGACGCCGGCGCGATGATCTGGGTGATGGCCGACGGCGCGGCCGCCACGCCCACGCGTCCGCGCTCCAGCGCGCCGAAGCGCACCACGTCCTCGATCACCCCGTCGAAATCCGCCAGCAGCCGCATCACGCCGGGCAGGAAGGCCTCGCCCGCCGCCGTGAGCAGCACGCGCCGGCTGGTGCGCGCGAACAGCTGCGTGGCGAGCGCTTCCTCCAGCTGCTGCACCAGGCCGGTGACCGAGGACTGGGTCTGGAACAGGCGCTTGGCGGCATGCGTGAAGCTGGATTCCTGCGCCACCGCGACGAAGGCGGTCAGGTGCTTGAGCGTGACGTGCTTGGGCAGGCGATTCATTTCAAATCACGATAGATGGATCAATAAAAACAATTTTCCCAGATTGATCCGTGCGCCGATACTAGGCGTTTTCGTTCCCCGGGCAGGATAGGCAATGCGGCAGCACACTCTGGACCTCATCATCGAAGGCGGCTGGGTCATCGACGGGCTGGGCGGCCCGCGGCGCCGGGCCGACGTGGGCGTGTCGGGCGAGCGCATCGCCGCGATCGGAGACCTGGCGCAGGCCGCCGCGGCGCGGCGCGTGGACGCCCGCGGCAAGATCGTGGCGCCCGGATTCATCGACGTGCACGGCCATGACGACCTGATGTTCGTGGAGCGGCCCGGCCTGGAATGGAAGACTAGCCAGGGCATCACCACGGTGGTGGTGGGCAATTGCGGCGTCAGCGGCGCGCCCGCGCCGCTGCCCGGCAATACCGCGGCGGCGCTGGCGCTGCTGGGCGAGACGCCGCTGTTCGCCGACATGGACGCCTATTTCGGCGAACTGCGCGCGCAGCAGCCCATGATCAACGTGGCGGCCCTGGTGGGGCACGCCAACCTGCGCCTGGCCGCCATGCGCGACCCGGCGGCCCAGCCCACGGCCGACGAGCAGCTGGCCATGGAGCGCATGCTGGAGGCCGCCCTGGAAGCGGGCGCGGTGGGATTCAGCACCGGGCTGGCGTACCAGCCGGGCGGCGCCGCGCAGCCGCCGGAGCTGGAAGGGCTGGCCCGGGTGGCGGCCGCGCGCGGCGCCATGCACACCAGCCATATCCGCAACGAGGGCGACGAGGTCGAGGCCGCGGTCGAAGAGGTGCTGTCAGTGGGCCGCAGCACCGGCTGCGCCACCGTGCTCTCGCACCACAAGTGCATGCTGCCGCGCAACTGGGGCAAGAGCCGCGCGACGCTGGCCAATATCGACCGCGCGCGCGCCGAGGGCGTGGACGTGGCGCTGGACATCTACCCGTATCCGGGCAGCTCCACCATCCTGATTCCGGAGCGCGCCGACCTCATCGACGACATCCGCATTACCTGGTCGACCCCGCATCCCGAATGCGGCGGGCGCTACCTGAGCGACATCGCGGCGCAATGGGGCTGCGACAAGACCACGGCGGCGCGCCGCCTGTGCCCGGCGGGCGCGATCTACTTCGCCATGGACGAAGCCGAGGTGCAGCGCATTTTCCGGCACGAGCGCTGCATGGTCGGCTCCGACGGCCTGCCCAACGACGCGCATCCGCACCCGCGCCTGTGGGGCAGCTTCACGCGGGTGCTGGGCCGCTACGTGCGCGAGGCCCGGCTGCTGACGCTGGAGGAGGCGGTCGCCAAGATGACCGCCTTGCCGGCGCGCGTGTTCGGCCTGGCCGGGCGCGGCCAGCTCACGGAGGGCGCCTGGGCCGACATCGTGGTGTTCGACGCCGACACCGTCGAGGACCGCGCCACCTGGGAGGCGCCGACGCTGGCCTCGGCCGGCGTCGAGCAGGTGCTGGTCAACGGCCGCCAGGTCCATCCGCCGCTGGCCGGGCAGCCGCGCCCCGGCCGCATCCTGCGGCGCGAGGCGATGGCGCAGCCCGCGGCCGATTCCCACCGATAACGACATCCACCATCCTTCACAGGAGACAAGCATCATGTTGCGCAAGACCTGCATCGCCCTGGCGCTGGCCGCCGTGCTGCCCGCCGCCCAGGCGGCCTTTCCCGACCGTCCCATCACCCTGATCGTGCCGTTCCCGGCGGGCGGGCCCACCGATATCGTCGGCCGGCTGGCGGCGGCCAAGGCGGGCGAGATCCTCGGCCAGCAGGTCGTGGTCGAGAACCGCACGGGCGCCTCCGGCACCATAGGCATGACGGCCACGGCGCGCGCCAAACCCGACGGCTACACCGTGGGGCTGGCCACCGTCAGCACGCACGGCACCGCGCCGCACCTGTTTCCCAAGCTGGCCTACGACCCGGTCAAGGATTTCACGCCCATCAGCAACCTGGTCACCAGCCCCAACATCCTCAGCGTGAACCCGGAATATCCGGCCCGCACGCTGGCCGACTTCGTGGCGCACGTGCGCGCCAATCCCGGCAAGGACGGCTACGCCAACGCGGGCGCCGGCGGGGTCAACGACCTGGGCATGATCTGGTTCCTGCAGCTCATCGGCGGCAAGATGAACAGCATCTCGTACCGCGGCTCGGCGCCGGCGCTGACCGACACCGTGGGCGGCGTGGTGCCGGTGATCTTCGACAATTTCCCGTCCTCGCTGCCGTACCTGAAGAGCAACCACCTGCGCGCGCTGGCCATTACGGGCACGCAGCGCAATCCGCGCCTGCCGGACGTGCCGACTTTCGCGGAGCAGGGCTACAAGGACTACGACGTGACCGCCTGGTACGGCGTGGTGGGGCCGGCCGGCATGCCCGACGAGGTGCGCGACAAGCTGGCGCAGGCCTTCGCCCAGGCGGTGCGCGATCCGGCGACGGCGGCCAAGATGGAAGAGACCGGCGCGTTCCCGCTGGGCAACACGCCGGCCGAGTTCGGCGCGCAGATCCGCACCGAGCGCGACCGCTGGAAGACGGTGATCGAGCGCGCGCAGATCAAGCTGCAGTAAGCCCGGCCGTTCAGTACACGTCGCGGCGGTAGCGGCCGTCGTGCTGCATGGCCTGCAGGCGCGCCGCGCCCAGGATGTCCTGCAAGGCGGCGTCCACGCCGCCGGCCATGCCCTGCAGGCTGCCGCAGACGTAGACCGCCGCGTCGGCGTCGATCCAGGCGCGCACCGCGTCGGCCTGTTCGCGCAGCAGGTGCTGCACGTAGCGGCGCTGCGGCTGGTCGCGCGAGAACACCGCGTCCACGCGCTCCAGCGTGCCGTCTCCGCGCCAGGCGTCGATCTCTACGCGGCAGAACCAGTCGTGCGCGGCGTTGCGCTCTCCGAACACCAGCCAGTTGCGCCGCCGGCCCGCGGCGCGGCGCGCCTTGATCAGCGCGCGCAGCCCGGCCAGGCCGGTGCCGTTGCCCACCAGCAGCAGCGGGCGGTCGTCGGCCGGCGCATGGAAATTGCGGTTGGCGCGCACGCGCAGATCGATGGCATCGCCCGGCTGGGCGATGTGGGTCAGCCAGCCGCTGCCCAGGCCCAGCGCGCCGTCGGCGCCGCGCATCTGGCGCACCAGCAACTGGATCGAGCCGTCCTCGGGCAGCGAGGCGATCGAGTATTCGCGGTGCGCCAGCAGCGGGCCGCCGGTTTCGCGGCGCGGGCCGATCTCGGCGATGTCGCCCGCCTGCCAGCCGGGCGCGACGCCGGGCGGCGGGGTCAGCGTCAGCAGATAGCAGGGGCCGCCCTGGCTGCCTGGATTGAGGTGGCGGCGCTCGGCCAGGCGCCAGGATTCGTAGACCGGCGCCTGCCAGTCGGGCAGGTCGCTGCGGCCGGCCAGCAGGCCCAGGTGGTGCTGCCAGTGCCGCAGGGCGGCCGGATCGCCGTTGTCGACTTCGACCAGGTCGAACAGCGGCGTCGCGCCCTGCGCGTGCAGCCACTCGTCCAGGCGATGGCCGAAGCCGCAGAAGTGCGCGTACTCGCTGTCGCCCAGCGCCAGCACCGCGTACTGCGAGCCGGCCAGCGCCGGCGCGGCCTGCTGCATGCGCTGGGCGAAGGCCGCGGCGGCGTCGGGCGGATCGCCCTCGCCATAGGTGCTGGCCACGAACAGCATGCGGCGATATTCGGCCAGGCGCCTGCCGTCCAGCTGTTCCAGCGCGGCCACGCGCACCGCCAGGCCGCCGGCGCGCAGCGATTGCGCGGTCTGTTCGGCCAGGATCTCGGCGTAGCCGGTCTGCGTCGCGTAGGCGACCAGCAAGGTGTCGTCGGGGACCGGCGCGTCCAGGGCCTGCCGGGCCAGCGCCTGCTGCACGCGGTGGAGGCGGGCGCGGCGCCAGGCCCAGGCGCACAAGAGGAGCCAGGCCCCCACCACGCATGCCGCCGCGATCAACCGGGTTGCTGCCATGGCGTCAACGGAATTCGGCCAGCGCCTGGAACGCGGGGGTGGCCACGACGCGCCAGGCGTCGCGCGCGCGCAGGATGAACAGGGCCGCCAGGTCGTGGCGGCGGGCGTAGGCCAGGCCGTCGGCCTCGCCCAGCACGGTCAGCGCCGTGGCGTAGGCGTCGGCCTGCATGCAGCCGGCATGCAGCACCGTGACCGAGGCCAGGTTGTTGCGCACCGGCTGGCCGCTGCGCGGATCGATGGTGTGGGCGTAGCGCTGGTCGCCGCTGCCGGCGTGGCGGCGGTAGTCGCCCGAGGTGGCGATGCTGCGGTCCGTGAGCGGCAGCGCCAGCGCATGGCCGTCGCTGGCGTCGGGCACTTCGATGGCGACGCGCCAGGGCTGGCCGTCGGGCCGCGCGCCCCGGGCGCGCAGTTCGCCGCCGACTTCGACCAGGTATTGGGTGACGCCCAGGGCGTCGAGCGCGAGCGCGGCGCGGTCCACGCCGTAGCCCTTGGCGATGGAGGACAGGTCCAGGTAGGCGCCGCCCGGCTGCAGCGCCGCGCGGCGTTCGGCGTCGAGCTGCACGCGGCGCCAGCCGCAGCGGGCGCGCGCGGCCTCGATGGCGCCGGGCGAGGGCGGTTCGAAGGCGCGCTGGTGCGGCCCGAAGCCCCAGGCGTTGACCAGCGGCCCGACGGTGGGATCGTAGGCGCCGCCGCTGTCCTCGGCCAGCGCCAGCGCGTGGCTCAGCACATGGAAGAATTCGGCCGGCAGCGCCTGCCAGCCCGGCTGCGCCCGGTTGTAGCGCGTGATGTCGGTGTCGGCTTCCCAGGTGCTCATCTGGGCCACTACGTCGTCCAGCGCGCCCTGGATGGCCTGGCGCGCGGCCGCTTCGGTGCGCCCGGCCGGCAGCGCCATGCGCGCCGACCAGGTCGTGCCCATGGTGGCGCCGGCCAGCGCCGCCGGGCGCGCCGGCATGGCGCCGTAGGCGACGCTTACGGCCGCGGCCGGCGCGCCGCGCGGGGCGTAGGAAGACGAGGCCATGCGCCGGCTGACCGTCAGGGTTGCAGCACTTCGACCGTGCCGGCGTAGGACAGGCGGCGCTTCTTGGCCTGCTCCACGGTGACCTTGGCGTCTTCCATGCCGGCTTCGATCCAGTACAGGCCGGGCTGCGGCCACTTCACCGTGAACTTGCCGTCCTTGTCGGTCTTGAGCTCGATTTCGCCGACCTTGTCGCGATAGCGGCTGCCGCCGGGCACGACATTGACTTGCAGTTCCGCCGCGGGCTTGCCGTCGAGCAGCATCTGGAAGGTGGCGGGCTCGTCGGTGAACAGGTCGTTCGGGTGCGTCACGGGCGCCAGTTCCAGGCCGCGGCCGACCGGCTTGACGGCCGACGGCTTGCCGGCGGTGACGAAGGT
The DNA here is from genome assembly GCF_056711425.1 of Achromobacter sp. SX5. Taxonomy (NCBI): domain Bacteria; kingdom Pseudomonadati; phylum Pseudomonadota; class Betaproteobacteria; order Burkholderiales; family Alcaligenaceae; genus Achromobacter; species Achromobacter sp. SX5. The sequence continues at coordinate 2,091,772 of NZ_CM160041.1, forward strand.
TTCGACGCGGCCCACGCTCTGGGAGATCTCCAGGCCGTCGGCCTTGGCCGGCACCGCCTGCGCCAGGCCTTCCGGCTTGCCGAAGTAGCGCTTGTTCTTGCCGTCTTCCTTCCAGCGCGCGAACACGCCGTCGTTGACCACGGCCACGCGGTAGGTGCCGCTTTGCTTTAGCTGCAGGTCGAAGGTGCTGCGCAGCTTGCCGCGGTTGAGGTTCTCGGCCTCGGCCGGCTTGCCGTCGGGCGCGGTCACGGCCAGGCCGTCCAGGCGCAGCGGCGCGTGGTTGAAATAGAACTTGTCGTTGCCGACGGCGGCGTCGACCGTGACCCAGCTGTCGGTGCCCGACAGTACCGTCGAGGACGGCACCATCCAGACGTCATGGGCCTGGGCGGCGAAGGGCAGGCACAGGGCCAGGGCGGCGGCCAGTTTGGCGGTGGATTTCATCGTTGCGCTCCTAATCAGGGTTTCAGGTCGAGCGCGATGGCGCCCAGTTCGTGTTCGCCGCGGGCGGTCAGCTGCTCGGCCTTCTGCGGCGGCCATTGGAAGGGGATGCGCAGCAGCTCGCGGCCGCCGACTTCGCGCGCCGCCTCGACCACCACGGCGTACTGGCCGGGCTTGAGCTGCGCCAGCGGCTTGCTGGCGGCGTCGAAGCTGAGCGCGTGCTTGCCGACGGGCTTGGTCGCGCCGCTCACGCCGTCCACCGGAAACTGCTGGTTGCGGCCGCTGCGGCGCCACCACTGGCGCATGTCCTTGAGCCATTCGGTGCCTTCGTTGTTCTTCTTGGCCACGTCGTACCAGACGGCCAGGTCGGTGGCCACGCTCTGGTCGGGATTCTCGATCCAGATCGCCACGTAGGGGCGGTGGTACTCGGCGACGTCGAGGCGCGGCACCTCGATGGACAGGCCGATGTCGGCCGCTTGGGCCGTTCGGGCGATCAGGCCGGCCAGCAGGGCCGACAGCAACAGCTTGCGCATGGAAGTCTCCAGGGGCGGATCAATGGATGAATAGCAGGGCCAGCACGACCGGGATCACCACGCCCAGCCCCACCATCGGCCAGGTCGCGCTGCGGTTGCCGGCGTGCATCTTCAGCAGCACCAGCCCGGTCAGCGAAAACACCAGACAGGCCACGGCGAAGATGTCGAGGAACCAGCTCCAGGCCAGGCCGGTGTTGCGGCCCTTGTGCAAATCGTTCAGGTAGGAGATCCAGCCGCGGTCGGTGCGTTCGTACTCGACCTCGCCGCTGGTCAGGTCGATGGACAGCCAGGCGTCGCCGCCGGCGCGCGGCAGCGACAGATAGATTTCATCGGCGGACCACTCGGCCTGGCGGCCCGCCGCGCCGGCGTCGAGCGTGTCGTCCAGCCAGCGCGCCACGGCGGCCGGCAGCGGCGCCTTGTTGCGGTCCAGCGCGGGGGGAGGGGACAGTTGCGCCAGTTCGGCGGGAGGAAGCTGGACCTGGCGGCTGGTGACGACCGGCTTGGCCTCGATGTGCGAGGCGTTGTTCAGCGTGAGGCCGGTGATGGCGAACAGCAGCATTCCGAGCAGACACAGCGCCGAGCTGATCCAGTGCCATTGGTGCAGGGTCTTGAGCCAGTAGGCGCGGCGGCGGGGAGTGGTTGGGCTGTCCATGGGGTTTCGGATGAAAGCCCGCGGATTCTAACACTTAATGAGAATGACTCTTATAAGTGCCACGCGCGCGACCGCAAGAGGATTTCAATCGGTTTCGCCGCCGCGTGGCGCCCGGAGGGCTGCGGCGATAAGATAGGCCACCCTTGGCAAACCCCCGGAGGTCGTCATGCTCGAACGGCAAGTCGCAGATCACATCGGTCGTCATTGGGGATGGGTGGCGCTGCGCGGAGTCGTCGCCATCCTGTTCGGCCTCATGGCCATGTTCATGCCCGCCATCACGCTGTCGGCCCTGGTGCTGGTGTGGGGCGCCTTCGCGCTGGCCGACGGCGTGCTGGCGCTGGTGGCCGGCGTGCGCATCCGGGACAACGGCAAGCCGCTGTGGGCGCTCATCGTGGTGGGCCTGCTGGGCGTGGCGGCCGGCATCGTCACGTTCCTGTGGCCGGGCCTGACGGCGCTGGTCCTGCTCTACATCATTGCGCTGTGGGCGCTGGTGTCGGGCGTGTTCCAGCTGATCGCGGCGGTCCGTTTCCGCAAGGAGATCCGCAACGAATGGCTGCTCGGCCTGTCCGGCCTGGTGTCGGTGCTGTTCGGCGCCATGCTGGTCATGCAGCCCGGCGCGGGCGCGCTGGCGCTGGTGTGGGTGATCGGCATCTACGCCGTGTTTTTCGGCATACTGCTGCTGGTTTTTTCCCTGCGCCTGCGACAGCACAAGGCGCCCTGATCCGATGTCCGCATACCAGACCCTGATTCCCCTCAATTTCCTGGCCGTGGGCCTGGGCGCCATGTTCGGCGCCTGGGCGCGCTGGCTGATCGGCTTGTGGCTGAACGTCGAGTCCTGGCCCTGGGGAACCATGGCGGTGAACCTGGCGGGCGGCTACCTGGTGGGGCTGGCGCTGGCGCTGGTGGCCGCGCATCCCGAATGGCCGGCCTGGATACGCCTGGGCGCGATCACGGGTTTCATGGGCGGGCTGACCACGTTTTCCACGTTCTCGGCCGAAACCGTGGCCATGCTGGAACGCGGCGCCTACGGCGGCGCGCTGGGCTACGCCGGGGCCAGCCTGGCCGGTTCGCTGCTGCTGACCGCGGCCGGGCTGGCCAGCGCCAGCCTGTTCCGCTAGGCGGCCGCTTCGGCGCTTGCGCGGGCCAGCACGCTGGCGGCCTGCAGGCCGCTGCGCACCGCGCCTTCCAGCACGCCGGGATAGCCGGTGTCGGTCCAGTCGCCGGCCAGCGCCAGCGTGGGCCAGGGCGTGGTGTTCAGCGGACGGGTCAGGCCCGGCACGGCCGCGAAGGTCGCGCGTTTTTCGATGAACAGTTCCGCCGCCGTCACTTCGGGCATGGCGGACATGCGCGCCGGATGGCTGGCGGCCTGCTCGGCCACCTGGTCGATCAGCGCCTCGATGGCCTGGCGCCGGTTGCGCTCGGCGATGCCGACCGCATTGCTGGCCACCACGGCCAGCTCGCCCGCGCGGGTGTCGCCGGCCAGTTGCGCGCGGTCGAACAGCCACTGCCCGACGTGGCCGCGGGCGGCTTCCTCGCGCAGCATCATCATGGGCTCGGGCAGGCGCCAGGGCTCGGCGAGCCGGAGGTTGAGCGTGGCGATGGGCAGGTAGTCGAAAGCCTTGAGCGCGTTCAACAGGCCGGCGGCGCCGGCCTCGCGCAGCGGCGCGTCCAGCAGGCGGGCCGCGAACGTGGGCGGCACGGCCAGCACCGCGGCGTCGAAGCGTTCCTGGTTGACGTCGATGCCGTCGTCCGACGGGCGCAGCTGGCGCACCGTGCTGCCGTAGCGCATGGTCACCTGGCGCGCGGCGGCGTCGGGCCACAGCGCCGACAGGTCGGTGCAGGGCATCAGCATGTCGCTGTCTTCGCGGCGTCCGGCCAGGCTGTCGCGCAGCACCCGCGCGAACAGCGCGGCGCTGGCCGCGGCCGGCGGCGTGTTGAGCGCGGCCAGGCACAGCGGCTCCCATAGCTGGCCGATGAGCGCGTCGGATTGCGCGTGGTAATGCAGCAGCTGCTGCACGGTCCAGTCGCGCGGCGGCGTCCAGGACATGGCCTTGAGCCCGCGCATCAGGCGCAGCATCGCCAGCCGGTCGGCCCAGGACAGGCCGCGCGCGCCCAGGATGGCCACGGCCATGTGCAGCGGCGCCGGCAGGCGCGGGGCCGCCAGGCGGAAGCGCCCGTCCAGGCTGGCCAGCCGCAGCGGGCGGCGCATCAGCAGCGCGTCCGGGTTGCGGCCCACGCGCCGCATCAGCGCCAGCGTCTGCCTGTAGGCGCCGCAGAGCAGGTGCTGGCCGTTGTCCAGCGGCGCGTCGAATTCGGTGTGGAAGACGCGCCGGGCGCGCCCGCCCGGCGTATGGCCGGCTTCGAATACCGTGACCTTGGCGCCCGCCTCGCGCAGGGCGACGCTGGCCGCCAGCCCGGCCCAGCCCGCGCCGATGACCGCGGCCTTCACCGCGCCAGCCGGCGGACGAGTCCGCGTCCGCCGCCCACCCAGGTTTTCCAGGCCAGCCACAGCTTGCGCAGCGGCGTGAGCGAAATGCGCTGGTGCAGCACCTGCCAGTCGTCGCGCTCGATCTCGTCGAGCAGCGCGTGGTAGATGGCGGCCATCATGAGGCCGGGCCGCTGCGAGCGGCGGTCGGCCTCGGGCAGGTTGCTCATCGCTTCGCGGTACAGGCCGCGGGCGCGCTCGGCCTGGAACTTCATCAGCGCGCTGAAGCGTTCGGAATATTCGCCGTTGAGGATGTCCGAGGCCTTGACCTCGAACTGCTGCATGTCGTTGACCGGCAGGTAGATGCGGCCGCGGCGGGCGTCGTCGCCCACGTCGCGGATGATGTTGGTCATCTGGAACGCCAGGCCGAGCTTTTCCGCGTACACCAGGGTCTTGGGATCGGAGTAGCCGAAGATGCCGGCGGACAGTTCGCCCACCACGCCGGCGGCATGCCAACAGTATTTGCGCAGCCCGGGCCAGTCCAGGTAGCGGGTCTGGTCCAGGTCCATTTCCATGCCGTCGATCACGGCCAGCAGGCGCTCCCGCGTGATGGCGCAGCTTTCCAGGTGCGGCTGCAGCGCGCGGGTGACGGGATGGTCGGGCTTGCCGTCGTACATCTGGTCGACCTGGGTGCGCCACCAGGCCAGCTTGACGCGCGCCAGCGAGGGATCGGTGCATTCGTCCACCACGTCGTCGACTTCGCGGCAATAGGCGTACAGGGCCGTGATGGCGCGCCGCCGCTCGGGCGGCAGGAACAGGAAGGCGTAGTAGAAGCTGGAGCCGCTTTTGGCGGCTTTTTCCTGGCAATATTCGTCAGGGGTCATATCAGGTAATTGCGCGCCACAACATGATGGCCCAGTCTTTGGCGCCCAATTCGGGGCGATTCATGAATACATCGTAGCCGCCCGCCTCGATACGCTCCAGCACGCGCAGCCCGCCTTGCACCACCAGGCGCAGCTCCAGGCCCATGCGGCCCGGCAGGCGGCGAGCCAGCGGAGCGCCGAAGTGTAGCAGCGCGCGGGCGCGTTCGACTTCGAAGGCCATCAGGTCGCGCCACGCGGGCGTCAGCCGGCAGGCGGCCAGGTCCTCGTCGGTGACGCCGTGGCGGCGCAGGTCTTCCTGGGGCAGGTAGACGCGCTGCTTGCGCCAGTCCACCCGCACGTCCTGCCAGAAATTCACCAGCTGCAGGCCGGTGCAGATCGCGTCGGCCTCTTCGACGTTGTTGGGATTGGTGGCTTCGAACAGGTGCAGCATGAGCCGGCCCACGGGGTTGGCCGAGCGCGTACAGTAGTCGGCCAGCGCGGCGTAGGTTTCGTAGCGCTTGACGCCGATGTCCTGCTCGAAGGCCGACAGCAGGTCGAAAAACGGCGTGATCGGCAACTGGTGGCGGGCGATGGTGGCCGCCAGCGGCACGAAGATGCCGGCCAGCTCGGGCGAGCCGGGCTCGGGCGTGGCGCCCGGCTCGGCGCCGATGCGGTGCAGTTCGGCGCGGAAGGCCGCCAGCTGGCGCAGCCGTTCCTCGTCGGTGGCGCTGCCTTCGTCGGCGATGTCGTCCGCGGCGCGGGCGAACCGGTAGATATCGGTCACGGCGCCGCGCAGCCTGCGCGGCAGCAGCAGCGAGGCGACGGGAAAGTTTTCGTAGTGATCGATGGGCATAAAGCGGATGGGCGATGACGGCCCCGCGGGAGCCGGGACCAGATCATTTTAAGGTGTACGCGCCCGCGCGGCGGCGCCATGCCGCCGGGGGCAAGGATCAGTTAGACTTAAGCGCCACAGGATTGCACACCATGCCGCGCCCAATTTCAGCCACCGTCTCCGTTTCCGCCCTCGCGCACAATCTGGCCGCCGTGCGCCGCCATCTCGACCTGACCGCCGCCGCCGCGTCCGGGCAGGCGCCCTCGATCTGGGCCGTCATCAAGGCCAACGCCTACGGCCACGGCATCGAGCAGGCGGTGGCCGGATTCTCCAAGGCGCAGGGCCTGGCGATGCTGGACCTGGACGAAGCCGTGCGCTGCCGCGAGGCGGGCTGGGGCGGGCCGATACTGCTGCTCGAAGGTTTCTTCGATCCGGCCGACCTGGACGTGGTCGACCGCTACCACCTGAGCGCCACGGTGCACAACCGCGAGCAACTCGACATGCTGGCGCGCGCGCGCCTGTCGCGCCGCGTGGACATCATGCTCAAGCTCAACAGCGGCATGAACCGCCTGGGATTCAGCCCGGCGGCCTATGCCGCGGCGCACGAACGCGCCATGCTGCTGCAGCAGCAGGGCACGCTGGGCTCGGTGGGCAAGATGACCCACTTCGCCTGCGCCGACGGCCCGCAGGGCGTGAACGAACAACTGGGTATCTTCAATTCGGTGACGCATAAGCTGCCGGGCGCGATCAGCGTCTGCAATTCGGCGGCCACGCTGCGTTTCGCCGAGATCGCGGTCGGTTCGGAATCGCAGGCGCACTGGGTGCGCCCCGGCATCTGCCTGTACGGCGCCTCGCCGTTCGCCGACGCCGACGCGGCGTCGTTCGGCCTGAAGCCGGCCATGTCGCTGCGCTCGGAAATCATCGCCGTGCAGGAACTCAAGACTGGCGATTCGGTCGGCTACGGCGCGATTTTCCGCGCCGAGCGCGCGATGCGCATCGGCATCGTGGCCTGCGGCTACGCCGACGGCTATCCGCGCCACGCCGCCACCGGCACGCCGGTGGTCGTGGCCGGCATCCGCACCCAGCTCGTGGGCCGGGTCTCCATGGACATGCTGATGGTCGACCTGGACCCGGTTCCCGCCGCCGGCGTGGGCACGCCGGTGTCGCTGTGGGGCGAGGAAGGCCCGTCGGTCGACGAGGTCGCCCAGGCCGCGGGCACCATCGGCTACGAGCTGCTGTGCGCCCTGGCGCCGCGCGTGCCGGTCACCCGGGACGCCTGACCAGGCCGTCCGGCGTGCAAGAATTGCTACGCAATTTACAAGACAGGTAACGCCGGATGGTGTCTACTTGAAAGACCGGGCGCTCAGGCGCCCGTTTTTTCCTAGAAAACTGAAGCGAGGTTTGGATCCATGAAGGACAAATGCGTGCTCATCACGGGCGCTACCAAAGGCATCGGCTGGGCCCTTACCCAGCGGCTGTCCGACATGGGCTGCCATGTGGTCGGGATCGCGCGCAACACCACCGACGTGGATTTTCCCGGCTATCTCTACGCCTGCGACCTGGCCGACGCCGGCCGCACCGAGGAAGTGCTGCGCGAGATCCGCGAGAAATTCCCGGTCGACGCCGTGGTCAACAACGTCGGCATCGTGCTGCCGCAGCCGCTGGGCGAAATCGACCTGGCCACCCTGTACAACGTGCTGGACCTGAACGTGCGCGTGGCGGTGCAGGTCACCCAGGCTTTCATCGAATCCATGAAAGTGCGCCGCGCCGGGCGCATCGTCAACGTGGTCAGCCGCGCCGTCCACGGCGGCGTCGACCGCAGCGCCTATTCGGCCGCCAAGAGCGCGCTGGTGGGCTGTACCCGCAGCTGGGCGCTGGAGCTGGCCGAGTACGGCGTCACCGTCAACGCGGTGGCGCCCGGCCCGATCGAAACCGAAATGTTCCGCGCCACGCGGCCGGCCGGCAGCGACGCCGAAAAGCGCGCCCTGGCCTCGGTGCCCATGAAGCGCCTGGGCACGCCCGCCGAAGTGGCGGCCGCCATCGCCTTCCTGCTGTCGGACGACGCGGGCTTCATCACCGGCCAGGTGCTGGGGGTGGACGGCGGCGGCAGCCTGGCCGGGCGTTCCTGAGCCGCCGGCTCAGCCGCGCACCGCGCTGCGGAAAGCGGCCGTCAGGGCCGTGAGCGCATCGTGCGCTCGGCCGTCCCGGACCCGCGTATGCAATAGCACCGGCAGCTGCGGCAGCGCGGGCAGCCCCAGCCTGGGGCCCGCGTCCGCCGCGCCGAACGGCAGCATGCGCGGCGCCAGCGCCGCCACGCCCAATCCCGCCATGACGGCGGCCGTCACCGCCATCACGCCGCCGCCGACGAACACTTCGGTCCAGGGGATGCCGGCGGCGTCCAGCAGTTCCCCGGCCAAGGCGCGCACGCCGCAGGGCTGCGCCATCGTGGCCAGCGGCAGCGGCTCGCCCGCCCGGTGCTGCCAGCCCGGCGCGGCGAACCAGCCGAATTTCTCCTTCGCGATGAGCTTGCCGTCGCTGCGCCCGGCGTGCAGCCGGACGATCGCCGTGTCCAGTTCGCGGCGGTCGTAGCTTTGCAGCAGATCGGCCGACGAGGCGATCCGGATTTCGATCAGCAGCTGCGGGTCCTGCGCGTTCATGCGCGCGATCAGCGAGGGCAGTTCAGGGCCGGCGACGTGGTCGCTGATGCCGATGGCCAGGCGCTGGCGGGTCGCGGCCACCGCCGACAGCGCGCGGTCGTGCGCGGCCAGGAGTTCGCGGGCGTGCTCCAGGAAGCCCGCGCCGCGCGCGGACAGCTCCACATAGCGGGGCGTGCGTTCGAGCAGGCGGAAACCCAGCCGGTCTTCGAGCCGCTTCAGCTTCAGGCTGACCGCGGCCTGCGTGGCGCCCACCGCCTCGGCGGCCAGGGTGAAGCTGCCGAGTTCGGCGATGCGCACGAAGGCCTTGACGGCATCCAGGTCCAGGGCTCTGTCGGTCATTTCAAATACTTATCAATGATATATGGACAAATAGCGTATCAGAATAGATAACATGAAGCGGCACAACTTGGAGAACCGCCATGCCGCTAGTCCATATTTCATTGCGCACGGGCAAGCCCGAAGCCTACCGCCAGGCGATTTTCGACGGCGTCTATCAGGCGCTGCGCGAAACCTACGACGTTCCCGACGACGACCAGTTCATGGCCATGACAGAACACGACGCCGCCAATTTCCGCTATGGCGCGACCTACCTGGGCGTGGACCGCAGCGATGACGTGGTGTTCATCCAGATCACGGCAAGCAACACGCGCAGCGCGCAGCAGAAGAAAGCGCTGTTCGCGCGGATTGCCGGACGGCTGGCCGCCAGCCCCGGCATGCGCGCCGACGACGTATTCGTGAGCCTGGTGGAAGTGGCCAAGGAGAACTGGTCGCTGGGCCGCGGCCTGGCGCAATACGCCTGAGGCCCGGGCTTCACGCGCCCAGCGCGCCGGCTTCGATGCGCAGCGCTTCCAGAAAGCGTTGCAGCGCCGGCGCCGCCTCGACCTCGGCGCGCTGCACCACGCCGACCGGCGGCAGGGTCCAGTCGGGACGGAACTTCAAGATGGCTAGCACGCCCAGCGCGGCGTAGTGCTGCGCCACCGCGCGCGGCATGGCCGACAGCACGTCGCTGGTGCGCAGCAGCACCTCGTTGGCCAGCAGCGAAACCGACTCGGCCATGGGCGCGCGCAGCGTCAGCCCGTGTTGGGCGAAGTAGGCGTCGATGCGCTGGCGCAGCGGCGCCTGGGGCGGCGGCAGCAGCCAGTCCTGCCGCGCCAGCGCGGCGGCGGTGATGCGGCTGGATTTCGCCAGCGGGTGGCCGACGCGCGCCACCACGCATATGGGCTCCTCGTACAGCACTTCGGTGCGGAAGATGGGCTGCGTCGCATCCAGCATGAGGCGGCCCAGCACGCAGTCGAACTCGCCGCGCGCCAGGCCCGCCAGCAGTGTGTCGTGTGCCTCTTCCTGCAGCATGACGGTGACGCCGGCGTGCTCGGCGTGCAGGCGCTGCACGGCGCGCGGCACCAGCACCGGCAGCGCCACCTGCTGCACGCCGACGCGGATGCGCCCGCTGGCGCCCACGGCCAGCGCCGCCATTTCATTGCGCGCGCCGGACAGGTCGGACCAGAGCACGTCGGCCTTGCGCGCCAGCGCGTGGCCGAAGCCGGTGGGCACGATGCCGCGGCGCGTGCGCTGGAACAGCGGCACGCCGAACATGTCCTCCAGTTCCAGCAGCTGCTTGCTGGCGGCCGGCTGCGTCATGCCGAGTTCGGCCGCCGCCTTGTGCACGCTGCGCAGCGCGTACAGCGCGCGCAGCAGCTCCAGGTGGCGCATGCGCAGGCGTCCGCCGATGTGGCGCAGCTCGGGAATGCGGGGCGGGGAGGGCATGGTTTGGTGTAATTCCTGTTGGTTATCACAGCATTCTAATAATTGATTAGATCGTATGCACTCCGTGCCTATACTGGGTCGCAGTCCAACCGTCTTGCGACACACAAGGGGAAACCATGAAGATCACGATGCTGGGGACCGGCGCCGCGCTGCCCGATCCCGACCGCGGCCAGTCCGCCATCCTGCTGACCCTGGATGACGATACGCACTATCTGTTCGATTGCGGCGAAGGGGCCACGCGCCAGATGGTGCGCGCCGATGTCGACCCGGCCAAGGTCGGCTTCGTGTTCCTGACGCACATGCATCACGACCACATCTGCGACTATCCGTACTTCGTGATTTCCAGTTGGATGCTGAACAAGAAGGGGCCGCCGCTGGTGCTGGGGCCCAAGGGCACGCGCCACTTCGTCGATCATCTGTTCGAGAACGGCGCCTTCCAGATCGATTTCCAGGCGCGCAGCGCCTATCCGGTGCGCCAGGCCAATATCGAGGCCATCCGGCCCGAGGTGCGCGAGGTCAGCCCCGGCGTGGTGTTCGACGACGGCCGGGTGCGCATTTCGGTCGACTGGGTCGAGCACATTCCGCGCGAGATCTGCGAATGCTTCGGCGTGCGGGTCGAGGCCGAAGGCAAGGTCATCGCGTTCAGCGGCGATACCGCGCCCTGTGAGGCCATGGTGAAGCTGGCGCAGGACGCCGACCTGCTGATCCACGAGTGCACGTTTCCCGAATCGTTCATCGCGCACCGCGCCAAGACCGGCGTGGGCACCTATGCGCACACCAGCCCCACCGACCTGGGCAAGATCGCGCAGCGGGCCAATGTGAAGAGCCTGGTGGCCACGCACTTCGGCCACTTCGATTCCACCAGCCCGGTGCTCAAGCGCGCCGCCGCCAAGCACCTGCCGGTGGAGCTGATGGGCCCGCACCTGATGGACGAGATCGTGGCCGACATCCGCAAGAACTACTCGGGTCCGCTGCGCCTGGCGCACGACCTGATGCGCATCGACCTGTAGCACCAGCAACGACTACGGCCGGCCGACGCGCCGGGATGTCGCGGGCGCGCCGCCTGCCGGCCAGGGGAGGACATCATGACGTACCGGACTTGCGCCGTATCCGTTTTGCTTGCCCTGTGCGCGGCGGCGCTGCCGCCGTCGGCCCGGGCGGAATATCCCGATCATCCCATCCGGGTCGTGCTGCCGTATGCGCCGGGGGCGGCGGGCGACGTCGCCATGCGCCAGATCCAGCCGCTGCTGGAAAAGCGCCTGGGCCAGCCCGTGGTGGTGGACTACAAGACCGGCGCCGGCGGCAACATCGGCGCGCAGGACGTGGTGCGCGCCAAGCCCGACGGCTACACGCTGCTGCTGGGGGCGACCAACAACTTCGTCATCAACCAGTTCCTGTACCGCAAGCTGGGCTTCGATCCGCTGACCGACCTGGAGCCGGTGGGCAAGATGGTCGACATACCGGCGTTCGTCTACATCAGCGCCAAAGTGCCGGCCGAGGATTACGCGCAGTTCGCGCAGTACGCCCGCGCCCACAAGGGCAAGCTCAACTACGGCTCGCCGGGCATGGGCACCACGCCGCACCTGTCGGCCTACAGCCTGTCCGAGGCGATGGGCGCGGGCATGATGCACATCGCCTACCGCGGTTCGGCGCCGGGCGTGCAGGCCCTGCTGGCCGACGAGGTGCAGCTGTACATCGGCGGCTACAGCGTCGCGGCGGCCTATCTGCCGCAGAACCGGGTGCGGGTGCTTGCGGTGGCCTCGCCCGAGCGCTTCGGCGGGCTGCCGGACGTGCCCACCGCGGCGCAGGCCGGCATGCCCGACGTGGTCAGGAGCAACTGGTTCGGTTTCGCCGCGCCCAAGGGCACGCCGGCCGACCGCATCGCGCGTTTCGCCGATGCGCTGCGCGAGGTGCTGAGCCTGCCCGAGGTGCGCCAGTCCTATCTGGCCAACGGTTTCGTGCCGGCGCAGGACACCCCGGCCCAGTTCGCCCAGACCCTGCGCAGCGAGGCGGGCAAATGGCAGGAGGTGGTGCGCGCCTCGGGCGTGGTGCTGGAGTCTCAGTAGGGGCCCTGGGCGGCCCGGGCCGCGGGCGCGGCGACGTCCTTGAACTGGGCCGCCAGCCCTTCGGCCGCGCGCGCCAGCAGAATCGCGTCGACGCCCACGGCGACGAAACTCGCGCCCAGCGACAGGTAGCGCCGCGCCTGTTCGACCCTGCCATGCAGGATGCCGGCGGCCTTGCCGCTGGCGACGATGCGTTCGATGGTGCGCTCGATCACTTGCGCGACCGCCGGATGGTCGGGCTCGCTCAGGTAGCCCATGCTGGCCGCCAGGTCGGCCGGGCCGATGAAGGCCCCGTCCACGCCGTCCACGGCGAGAATCTGTTCCAGCGCCTCGACCGCGCGCGGCGTTTCGATCTGCACCAGCACGCACATCTCGTCGTTGGCGCGCCGCAGGTAGTCGGGGATGCGGTTCCAGCGCGAGGAGCGGGCCAGCGCGCTGCCCACGCCGCGTATGCCCTGGGGCGGATAACGCACGGCGGCGACCGCAGCCGCGGCTTCCTCGGCCGATTGCACCATCGGGACCAGTATGGTCTGCGCGCCCGCGTCCAGGATCTGCTTGATCTGGACGGCGTCGTTCCAGGCCGGCCGCACCACCGGCGCGACGGGATAGGCGGCCACGGATTGCAGCTGCGCCAGCGTGCTCTGCAAGGTGTTGGGCGCGTGCTCGCCGTCGATCACCAGCCAGTCGAAGCCGGCGCCGGCGACGATCTCGATGGAGTAGGCGCTGCACAGGCCGGCCCACAGGCCGATCTGCGGCTTGCCCTGGAGCAGGGCGCGTTTGAAGGTATTGGTCAGGATGTCCATGGACGGGTGGAGTCAGGATTGCGTTTCGCCGGGCTCTTGCGGCGCATCGGGATCGCGCTTGATCAGTTCGACCATGGCGTCCACGTCCCGGTACATGCGGTCCAGCAGTTCCTTGCCGATCCTGGATTCCAGCTCCAGGTATTTCGCGTCCACCATCGGGCGCATGCGGTCGATCAGCTTGTGGCTCTTGGGCGTGAGCGAGATTTCCTGGCGCCGCTGGTCGGCGCGCGAGCGTTCGCGCTTGATCAGGCCCTGTTCCTGCATGCCGGCCAGCATGCGCGTGAGGCTGGGGCTGAGCAGCTGACAGCTGCGCGCGATCTGGTTGGGCTCCATCGGCCCGGTTTCGCTCAGGGTGCGCAGGACCCGCCACTGCTGTTCCGTGACGCCGGCCTCGTTCAGCAGCGGGCGGAAATGCGCCATCAGCGTTTCGCGCGCATGCAGCAGCAGGTGAGGCAGGTTGCGGTGGTGAAAGCTCGGGCTCATGCGGCTATGTTAGCAAGAAGCCCGGGGGCGGCCCGGCGGGCTCAGGCCGGGTTGCGGTCGGCCAGTTCCTGCAGGTCGTCGGGCAGGGCCAGGTCGGGCGCGCCCTGCTGCAGCTCGCGCAGCGCCTGCACGGCCTCTTCCTGTTGGCCGGCCTGCATCAGGGCGCGGATATGCGCGGCGCGGGCCTCGATGTCCTCGTCGCTGAAAGGCGCCGGCTCGGCGGCGGCCTCGCCTTCGGCGGGCGCGGCTTCGGCCTGCGGCTGGGTGTCGGACGCCGTTTCCTGGGCGGGCGGCTCGGCGGCCTCGCGCTGCATGGCGGGGGCGGCCGGCGCGGGCGTTTCAGCCGCGGCCGCAGCGGGCGCTTCCTGGCTTGCGGCGGATTCGTGGGGCGCGGTCAGCTGCGCGGCCGGATCGGCGTATTCCTGCTGCGCCTCGCGCATGTCGGTCCAGGCGAACAGGCCGGCGACCATGGCGGCGCAGGCGGCGGCGCCCCAGGCCGGGTGCCAGCTGTGGCCGGGATGCCAGCTGCGGCGCACCGCCGCGTCCAGTTCGGGGCTGGCGCCGGGGTCGGGCCGACGGTACAGGGCGCGCAGATCCCGTTCATCGTCTTCGTCGAAAGGGGGGCGGTAGGCAATGCTCATGCGCGTACTCCTTGCGCAGTTTCGGGAGGCCGCGTGGGGCGGGCGGCTCGATCTTGCGCAGCACTGTCTGATTATGCGCGATTTGAAGGAATCCGGCAGGAAATTTCGTAAATTTGCATCATGTAACGGCGCCGGCCCTCGGGGTCGCGGCGATGCCGGTAAACTTCCGCGCATGGCCAAATCCCGAACCGTATACGTCTGCGCCGACTGCGGCGGCACCACCCCGAAGTGGCAGGGCAAATGCCCGCACTGCAATGCCTGGAACACGCTGGAAGAGACGGTCGAGTCTTCGACCCCGGCGGCTTCCGCCCACCGCTACGCGCCCCTGGCCTCCAGCAGTCCGGTGCGCAGCCTGTCCGAAATCGAAGCCCGCGAAACCCCGCGCCAGCCCACCGGGCTGGACGAATTCGACCGCGTGCTGGGCGGCGGCCTGGTGGCCGGCGCGGTCGTGCTGATCGGCGGCGACCCGGGCATCGGCAAGTCCACGCTGCTGCTGCAGGCGCTGGCCTCGCTGTCGGCCACCACCAGCGTGCTGTACGTCACCGGCGAGGAATCGGCGGAGCAGGTGGCGCTGCGCGCGCGGCGCCTGGGCCTGCAGACCGGCAACGTCAACCTGCTGGCCGAAATCCGCCTCGAAGCGATCCAGGCCGCGGTGTCCGAGCAGAAGCCCACGGTGGCGGTCATCGATTCGATCCAGACGCTCTACAGCGGCGAACTGAGCGCGGCGCCGGGGTCCGTGTCGCAGGTGCGCGAATGCGCGGCGCAGCTCACGCGGCTGGCCAAGCAGACCGGCATCGCCATCGTCATGATCGGCCACGTCACCAAGGACGGCGCGCTGGCCGGGCCGCGCGTGCTCGAGCACATCGTCGACACCGTGCTGTACTTCGAGGGCGACACGCATTCGTCGTTCCGGCTGGTGCGCGCGTTCAAGAACCGCTTCGGCGCGGTCAACGAACTCGGCGTCTTCGCCATGACCGACCGCGGGCTGCGCGGCGTGGCCAATCCGTCGGCGCTGTTCCTGTCGCAACACGAGCAGCAGGTGGCCGGCTCCTGCGTGATGGCCACGCAAGAGGGCACCCGTCCGCTGCTGGTGGAGATCCAGGCGCTGGTGGATTCCTCGCACGCGCCCAATCCGCGCCGGCTGACGGTCGGGCTGGAAGGCAACCGCCTGGCGATGCTGCTGGCCGTGCTGCACCGGCACGCGGGCGTGTCCACCTTCGACCAGGACGTGTTCGTCAACGCGGTGGGCGGGGTGCGCATCACCGAGCCGGCGGCCGACCTGCCGGTGCTGCTGGCCATCATGTCGTCGCTGCGCGACAAGCCGCTGCCGCGCGGCCTGATCGCGTTCGGCGAAGTCGGCCTGGCCGGCGAGATCCGGCCCGCGCCGCGCGGTCAGGAGCGCCTGCGCGAAGCGGCCAAGCTGGGCTTTTCGATCGCCCTGATCCCCAAGGCCAACGCGCCGCGCCAGCCGATAGAAGGCCTGGAAATCTGGGCGGTGGACCGCCTGGACGCCGCGCTGGACAAACTGCGTTGAGGCCGCCGGCCGCGCCACATCCGTATACTGACGGCCCGCCCGCGCTCGGCCGGGCCTGCTGGAGCAAGACTTGAGTCTGTTAATTATTGCCGCCTGCCTGGCAGCCGGCGGCATGATCGGTTTCCTGGGAGGCGTGCTGGGCATAGGCGGCGGCCTGATCGCGATTCCCGCGCTGGTGCTGCTCATGGGCATGTCGCAGCAGCTGGCGCAGGGCACGGCGCTCATCATGGTCCTGCCCACCATCATGATGGCGGTGCGCAAGTACAACCAGCAGGTGCGCATCGACAAGCGCGTGGCACTGGCGGGGGCGGCGGGCGCGGTGGTGTTCACCTGGGTCGGCGCGCGGCTGGCGCTGGGCATAGACTCCAGCCTGCTGCGGCGCAGTTTCGCGGTGTTCCTGTTCTTCATCGCGCTGTTCTACGTATGGCAGACCTGGCGCGCCTCGCGCCCGGCCGCCAAACCCGCGCCGGCGGCGCGCGGCCCGGTTCCCGTGTTCACGCCGCGCCGCGCCAGCGTGCTGGGCATGCTTTGCGGCACGCTGGGCGGTTTCTTCGGCGTGGGCGGCGCGGTGCTGGCCGTGCCCATCATCACCACCGTATTCCGCCTGCCCCAGACCACCGCGCAGGCGCTGGCCCTGAGCATGGTGATTCCCGGCTCCACCATCGCGCTCATCACCTACACCTGGGCCGGCCAGGCCGACTGGCTGGTGGGCGCGCCGCTGGCCATCGGCAGCCTGCTGTTCGTGCCGGTGGGCGTGAAGCTTGCGTACAGATTGCCTGAACGCAAACTGAGAGCCTGCTTCGCGCTCATGCTGTTCGCCACCGTCGCGCTGCTGGCTTTCGAAAGCTGAAGCTTGCAAACGGATTACGAATCCTTTTCGAAGCGTTAGCGGCCGAAAATTTGTGGTTCGGCGTTGAACCTTCGGTAGGGCGCAGCCTCCAACCGACACGGGTTCAGCGGCGATGTCGCCGCCCCGTGTCGGAGTAGGGACCGGGCCCCGGCCCGGTCCCAATCATTCAGGAGGTCACCACATGACGACTCACTCCCGTATCGCTGCGTTCCTGTCCACCTCGGCCTTGTGCCTCGGTCTTGCCGCCGCGCCCAGCGCGTTCGCGGCCGGCGCCGACGCCTCGGCCAAGACGGGCGAAAGCAAGACCCACGCGCAGCAAAAGCATCACAAGTCCGACAAGACGTCCGCCAAGCACCAGGCGGGGAGGGCGGGCGGGGCCGCCAAGATGGACAAGTCCGGCGCCACGCCGGCCAAGTGACCGCGACGGGCCGCAAGGCCCGGTTCCTTTGCGTAACCGGCTTTAGCCGCCCGTCAGGGCCGGAAAGTCGAAAGCCTCTCGGTATGGGCGCCGAGAGGCTTTTTTTTTGGGAGAGTCCGCTTACTCGGCGGGAGTAACGACTTTGCCCGTCTCGAAGAACGCCTGCAGGTTCTCCAGCACCAGGTTTTCCATGCTCAAACGCGTCTCCAGCGTGGCGCTGCCGATGTGCGGCAGCACCACGGTCTTGTCGCTGGTCATCAGGGCTTCGGGCACCTTGGGTTCGTGCTCGAACACGTCCAGCGCGGCGCAGCCCAGCTTGCCGGCCTGCAGCGCGGCGACCAGCGCGGCTTCGTCGATGACGGGGCCGCGCGCGATGTTGACGACGATGCCGTCGGGACCCAGCGCTTCCAGCACTTCGCGGTTCACCAGATGGCGCGTGCCCGCGCCGCCCACAGTGGCTACGACCAGGAAGTCGGCCCATTCGGCCAGGCCGGTCAGCGAGGCCTCGTAGCCGTACGGCACGTCGTCGCGCTTGCGGCGGTTGTGGTAGCGGATGTCCATGTCGAAGCCGGCGCCTCGGCGCGCGATGGCTTCGCCGATGCGGCCCAGGCCGACGATGCCCAGCTTCTTGCCGCTGACGCGCAGGCCCAGCGGGATGCTGCCGTGCACCTGGCCCGACCCCCACAGCCCGGCGCGCACGAAGCGTTCGCCCTGGCCCATGCGGCGGGCGCCGGCGATCAGCAGGCCCCAGGCCAGGTCGGCCACGCAGTCGGTCAGCACGTCGGGGGTGTTGCTGACCTGCACGCCGCGCTGCTTGGCGGCCTGGATGTCGATGGTTTCATAGCCTACCCCCCAGCTGCAGATGGCTTTCAGGTCGGGCAGGGCGTTGATGAGTTCGGCGTCGGCGCCGTGGTTGGCGGAGGTGACGACCGCGGTGATGCCCTTGCCGTGCTCGGCCAGCGCGGCCTTGCGGTCCGGGTACTTCCACAGTTCGACGACGTCGTAGCGTTCGGCGAGGTTCTGGTTGGCGGTGGGGGAACCGGCCAGCGAGCCGACCTGGATGATGCGATGCTTGGTGGTCATGTTGTCGTACAGGTGTGGGTGGCTAAATCTCGATGCTACTTGATCCGGCGGGGGAACGGGCCGGGGCCGCGCCCCGGCCCGCACGGCGCGATCACTCCAGCTGGATGTTGGCTTTCTTGATGACGTCCTTCCAGCGCTTGACCTCGGCCTGCTGGAACGCGGTGAACTGCTGGGGCGTGTTGGCCACGACCTCGAAGCCCAGGCCTTGCAGCGTCTGCTCGGTCTTGGGATCGCGCAGCGCGGTCTGCAGGGCCTTGGACAGTTGCTGCACGATGGGCGCCGGCGTGCCCTTGGGCACGGCGAAGCCCTGCCACGAATACACCACCATGTCCTTGATGCCGGCTTCGGCCAGCGTGGGGACGTCGGGCAGGTCGGCGGCGCGCGCGTCGCCGGTGATGGCCAGCGCCTTGAGCTTGCCCGCCTTGATGTGGGTCTGGACCGCGCCCAGGTTCTGGAACGACACATTGACCTGGCCGCCGATCAGGTCGGCGATCGCCGCGCCGCCGCCGCGGTACGGCACGTCCACGCCGGTGCTCTGCGTGCGCTGGCGAAACAGCACCGCCGACAGGTGATCGGACGAGCCCGTGCCGGACGAGGCGTACGACACCTTGCCCGGGTTCTTCTTGGCGTAGTCCACCAGTTCGGCCACGGTGGCGGCGGGGAAGTTGGGCGCGGCCACCAGCACGTTGGGATTGCGCACGGCCTGCGTCAGGTATTCGAAGTCCTTGCTGGGGTTGTACGACAGGTTCTTGTACAGGGCTTCGTTGATGGCGAAGGTGCCGATGGAGCCCACCATCATGGTGTAGCCGTCGGGCGTGGAACGGGCCAGCGCCTGGGCGCCGATGGCGCTGTTGGCGCCGGGCTTGTTCTCGACCACGAAGGTCTGGCCGAGCAGCTTGGTCAGGCCGGGCGTGACCGACCGGGCGGTGATGTCGGATGAACCGCCGGGCACGAAGGGTACGATCATCGTGACGGGCTTGTCGGGATAGCCGGCCGCCTGCGCGGCCGGCGCGCCAAGCAGGGCGGCGCCCGCCGCGGCCGCCACTGCAAGGGCGCTCAGTCGTCTGTTCATGGTGTCTCCAGGTTCGCGCGATGATGTGATGGGCCCGCCGCCCACGCGTTGCATGCGGGCCCGGATCGGCGCCGGGTCAATCGACCTTGGCGCCGGATTTCTTCACGACTTCAGCCCATTTGGCGGTCTCCTGCGCCATGAACTGCTTGAACTGGGCGGGGGTGTTGCCCGACGGCGTGGCGCCCTGCGCCTGCAACTGGGCGCGCACGTTCGGCTGCTGCAGCGCGGCGGCCACGTCGCGCTGGATCTTGTCGACCACCGCGGCCGGCGTGCCGGCCGGCGCCAGCAGGCCGAACCAGCTGGAGGCGTCGTAGCCGGCCACGCCGGCCTCGGCCATGGTGGGCACGTCGGGCAGGGCGGGCGAGCGCTGGGCGCTGGTCACGGCCAGCGGGCGCAGCTTGCCGCTCTTCAGAAAGCCCATGGACGAAGGCAGGTTGTCGAAGATCAGGTCGGCCGAGCCGGCCATCACGTCGGTCAGCGCGGGGCTGCTGCCCTTGTAGGGCACGTGCGTCATGCGCGTGCCGGTCATGCTCTGGAACAGTTCGCCCGACAGGTGGGTGGAGGTGCCGTTGCCGGTGGAGGCCATGTTGACGCTGCCGGGATTGGCCTTGAGGTACTTGATGAGGTCGGCGACGTTGCGGATGCCGTGGCGGTCGGCGAAGGCGGGATTCAGTTCGAGGATGTTGGGCACCGGGATGACCAGCGTCACCGGCACGAAGTCCTTGACCGGATCGTAGGGCAGCTTGGCGTAGACGGACTGGTTGATCGCGTGCGTGCTGACCGTGCCCATCAGCAGCGTGTAGCCGTCGGGCGCGGCGCGCGCGGCCTCGGCCGTGCCCACGTTGCCGCCGGCGCCGGCCTTGTTGTCCACCACCACGGGCTTGTTCCAGGTCTTGCCGAGTTCGGCGGCGACCACGCGCGCGGCGATGTCGGTGGTGCCGCCCGCGGGGAAGGGCACCACGATCCTGACTTCGCGTTCGGGGTAGTCGGCCAGGGCCGGCGCTGCCGGCACGGCGGCGGCCAGGACCGCGGCAAACAGGGCGGCCGTGACGGACCGGCCTCGCGCAAGGGCTGCATGCATGGAATTCATCTCCTCGGTGTGCGCGTGGCCGCGCATCGTTGATGGGGTATTCCGCCCCTGGCATGGCCCGAGGCTACAAGCCGCGGGACGCCCGCGTTGATGCTGCCGGTCTACTTGTAAAACAAATATATGTATTGAGCTTATGGTTGTCAACCAAGTATACTTTTTTCACCTTAATCCGACCCAGCCAGGAGCCCGTCCATGAAAACTTCCCCGGTCACCGCGCAGGACTTGCAGCGTTCGGTCATCGCCGTGCCGCCGCTGGCGCGCCACGACGACCTGTCCCTGAACGTGGAGGCCAACCAGGCCCTGCTCGGCCACCTGGAAGCCGGCGGGGTGCGCAACGTGATGTACGGCGGCAACGCCAATTTCTACAACGTGGGCGTGGGCGAGTACGCGCGCATCGTCGACATGCTGGCTGGCATGGCCGGCCCCGACACCTGGATACTGCCTTCGGTCGGCCCCGACTACGGCAAGATGATGGACCAGGCGGCGATCCTGCGCTCGCGCGCGTTTCCCACCGCCATGCTGCTGCCCATGGCCTTTCCCTACACCGACGCGGGGCTGGCCGACGGCGTGCGCCGCTTCACCGACGCGCTGGGCAAGCCCGCGGTCATCTATCTCAAGTCGGCCGACTACCTGGCGCCGGCCACCGCCGCGCGCCTGATCGAAGAAGGCCGCATCGTGGCGTTCAAGTACGCCGTGGTGCGCGAAGACCCGTCGCGCGACGCCTATCTGTCGGCGCTGCTGCAGGCCGTGGACACGCGCTGGGTCGTCAGCGGTATCGGCGAACGTCCGGCCATCGTGCATTACCGCGACTTCGGCCTGAAGAGCTTCACCTCGGGGTCGGTCTGCGTGGCGCCGCGCGGCTCGATGCGCCTGCTGCACCTGCTGCGCGACGGCCGCTACGATGAGGCCGAGGCGGTGCGCGCGAAGTACTTGCCGCTGGAAGACTGCCGCGACGGCATCAGCCCGATCCGGGTGCTGCACGATGCGGTGACGCTGTCCGGCGTGGCCGACATGGGGCCGATGCTGCCGCTGCTGACCGGCCTGTCCGAAGCCGAGCGCGAGCGCGTGGCGCCGGCGGCGCGCGAGCTGGCCGCCTGGGACCGGCAGGCCGCCGCGGCCTGACCCTGTGCGCGCGGCCGGACGCGGCTGCGCGCACAGGCGGTACGATGTGCGCTGTTTCGCCCCCAGCATCGAGGTAAATCCGTGGCCCGACCCAAAGCATCATCCCAGCCCGCGCCGCAGGCGCCCGCCGAGCCGGACGCGCACGGCGCGCTGGTGCTGGAGCGCGGCCACCGGGTGCGGCTGGCCGACCAGCTGTACGGGCAGATCTTCGAACAGATCGTGTCCGGCGGGCTGAACGTCGGCGACAAGCTGCCGTCGGAAAACGAGATATCCGAACGCTTCGGGGTGTCGCGCCCGGTGGTGCGCGAGGCGCTGCTGCGCCTGCGCGCCGACGGCCTGATCACCGCGCACCAGGGGCTGGGCACCTTCGTCAGCCATCAGCCCGCGCCGCGCCTGAAGACCTTCAACGACGTGCAGAACGTCAGCGCCTATCTGCGCGCCCAGGAGGTGCGGGTCGCGCTGGAAGGCGACGCCGCGCGCCTGGCCGCGCTGCGCCGCACGGACGAACAGCTCAAGAAGATCGAGGACGCGCACGCTGCCTTCGCCGACGCGCTGTCGCGCGGGCAGGTCTCGGCCGAGGCCGACCTGGCGTTCCATGCCAGCATCGCCGAGGCCAGCGGCAACGATTTCTACCTGGGCGTGCTGGAGAGCATCCACGAATCCATCAGCGGCTTCATGCGCCTGACCCTGAACCTGACCCGCACCGGCTCGCGCCAGCGCGCGCAGCGCGTGGTGGACGAGCACGCCGCCATCCTCGACGCCGTGCGCGAACAGGACAGCGAGCGCGCCCGCGTTGCGATGCAGTTCCACCTGGGCCAGGCGCGTCACCGGCTGGTGGACCGGGACCGGGACTGAACCCGCCGTCCGGCCCGCCCTGACCATAACGACGACAGGAGACCAAGCGAGTGCGAGGCAAGGAAGCGACAGTGACGGACGTGCCGGTGGAGCAGGTCCGGGCGCAGATCCTGCAGGTGCTGCAGGCATGGGGCATGGCGCCGGACCTGGCGGCCACCACCGCCGAGCTGATGGCCGGCACCGACCTGCTCGGGGTCGATTCGCACGGCATTTCGATGCTGCCCGCGTATGAAGACAAATGGCGCGCCGGCACGCTGCGCCTGGATGCGCGGGCGCGCATCGTGCGCGACGGCGGGGCCAGCGCGCTGATCGACGGCATGGGCGGGCTGGGCTATCCGGCCGCCGCGCTGGCCATGAACCTGGCGGTGGACAAGGCCCTGGAACACGGCGTGGGCGCGGTGTCGGTCTGCAACTCGCATCACTTCGGCGCCGCCGGCATCTATGCGCGCATCGCGGTCGAGCGCGGCGCGGTCGGGCTGGTGGCCAGCAGCGCCAACGGCATCATCATGGTGCCCACGCGCGGGGCCATGCCCATGCTGGGCACCAATCCCATCGCCTTCGGCGCGCCGGCCGCCTATCACGAGCCCTTCGTGCTGGACATGGCCACCACCACGGTCGCGGCCAACAAGGTCAAGGTCTACGACTTCCTGGACAAGCCGCTGCCGCCGGGCTGGGCCGTAGACGGTCAGGGCGAGCCCGTGACCGACGCCGGCGCCGCCATGCAGTTCATCTTCGACCGCCCCGACGGCGGGCTGACGCCGCTGGGCGGCACGGCCGCCATGAGCAGCCACAAGGGCTACGGCCTGGCGATGATGGCGCAGATCCTGGGCGGCACGCTCAGCGGCAGCGCGCTGGCGGTGCGCCGCGCGCCCACGCGCCGTCCCGGCGAGCCGGACGACGTGGGGCATTTCTTCCTGGCGCTGAATCCGGACGCGTTCCGCGCGGCCGGTTCGTTCGAGTCCGACATGGACGAACTGATCGATACCATGCACGATACGCCAGCTGCCCGGCCCGACGAGCCCGTGCTGGTCGCCGGCGAGCCCGAGGCCGCCGAGCGCGCGCGCCGGCTGCGCCAGGGCATTCCGATTCCCGCCGCGCTGGCCGAACGCCTGCGCGGCATATGCGTACGCGCGGGCGTGCCCTATCTGCTGGACGGCGCCTGACTTCTTTTATTCCTATAACCCTAGCCAAAGCGCAGAGGAACCGAGACATGAGCAATTCAGACAAGCGCAAGAAGCCCGAGGAGCTGCGCAGCCACCGCTGGTATGGCGTGCGGGACCTGCGGTCCTTCGGCCACCGTTCGCGCACCGCGCAGATGGGCTACCACCGCTCCGACTATGCGGGCAAGCCGGTCATCGCCATCATCAATACCTGGAGCGACATCAACCCCTGCCACAGCCACTTCAAGCAGCGTGTGGAAGAGGTCAAGCGCGGCATCTGGCAGGCCGGCGGCTTCCCGGTGGAAATGCCGGCCATGAGCCTGTCCGAGCCGTTCCAGAAGCCCACCACCATGCTCTACCGCAACCTGCTGGCGATGGAAACGGAAGAGCTGCTGCGCTCCTATCCGGCCGACGGCTGTGTGCTGATGGGCGGCTGCGACAAGACCACGCCCGCGCTCATCATGGGCGCGATCTCCATGAACCTGCCCACCATCTTCATGCCGGCCGGCCCCATGCTGCGCGGCAACTGGAACGGCAACACCCTGGGCTCGGGCTCCGACACCTGGAAATACTGGGCCGAGCTGCGCGCCGGCAACATCACCGAGGAAGACTGGCAGGGCGTGGAGGACGGCATCGCGCGTTCGCCGGGCCATTGCATGACCATGGGCACCGCTTCCACCATGACGGGCGCGGTCGAGGCGCTGGGCCTGTGCCTGTCGGGCGCGTCCTCGATCCCGGCGCCGGATTCGCGCCACGCGCAGATGGCCAGCCTGACCGGCAAGCGCATCGTGGAAATGGTGTGGGAGGACCTGAAGCCTTCCGACCTGCTGACCGCCGCGTCCTACGACAACGCGGTGCGCACGGTGCTGGCCCTGTCCGGCTCGACCAACTCCGTGGTGCACCTGATCGCGATGGCGCGGCGCAGCGGCTTCGACCTCGATCTGGACCGCTTCGACCACCTGGCCCGCACCACGCCGGTGCTGGCCAATCTGCGTCCTGCCGGCAAGTACCTGATGGAAGATTTCTACTACGCGGGCGGCCTGCGCGCGATGCTGGTGCAGCTGGGCGACCTGCTCGACACCGCCCAGCGCACGGTCGACGGCCGCACGCTGGGCGAGAACATCGCCGGCGCGCGCATCTTCAACGAGGACGTGATCCGCACGCGCGAGCAGGCGCTGATCGAGCGCGACGGGCTGGCGGTGCTGCGCGGCAACCTGGCGCCGGACGGCGCGGTGATCAAGCCGCCGGCCATGGAGGAGCGGCTGCAGGTGCACACCGGCCGCGCGGTGGTGTTCAAGGATTACAACGACATGGCCGCGCGCATCGACGATCCCGAACTGGACGTGGACGCCGACAGCGTGATCGTGCTGCAGAACGCCGGCCCGCAGGGCGCGCCCGGCATGCCGGAATGGGGCCAGCTGCCGATCCCGCAAAAGCTGTTGAAGCAGGGCGTGCGCGACATGGTGCGGATTTCCGACGCGCGCATGAGCGGCACCAGCTACGGCGCCTGCGTGCTGCACGTGGCGCCCGAGGCCTATGTCGGCGGCCCGCTGGCGCTGGTGCGCGACGGCGACCGCATTTCGCTGGACGTGCCCGCGCGGCGCCTGGAACTGCTGGTGCCCGAGGCCGAGCTGGCCGCGCGCCGCGCCGCCTGGCAGGCGCCGCCGCCGCGCTTCGAGCGTGGCTATGGCGTGCTCTACCTGAAGCACATCGGCCAGGCCGACACCGGCTGCGATTTCGATTTTCTTCAGACCGAAACGCGCGCTGCGGCCGCGGGCGAGCCTGAAATTCACTGACCCGGACACCGGGCACCGAGGAGACAAGCATGGGACATAACAATCACCGGGCGCGCAGACGCCTGATCACCCTGGCCGCGGCGGCGGCCGGCGCGCTGGCTTTGCTGCCGGTGGCGGCGACGGCGCAGGGCGAGGCCTGGCCCGCCAGGCAATTGAAGCTGGTGGTGCCTTTCCCGGCCGGCGGCAGCACCGATTCGGTGGGCCGGCTGCTGGCCGCGGAGCTGTCCAAGGAGCTGGGGCAGACCGTGGTGGTCGAGAACAAGGGCGGGGCCAACGGCAACATCGGCTCCGACATGGTGGCCAAGGCGCCGGCCGACGGCTACACGCTGCTCCTGTCCGGCGTGGGCTCCAACGCCATCAGCTATTCGGTCTACAAGAACATGCCGTACCGCAACAGCGACTTCGCGCATATTTCGCTGCTGGCCACCGGCCCCAATGTGCTGGTGGCCAACAACGAGTTCCCCGGCAAGACCTTCGCCGAATTCATCAAGCTCACGCGCGAGAATCCCGGCAAGTACACGCACGCCAGTTCCGGCAGCGGCTCGTCCGGCCACCTGGCGATGGAAATGCTGGAGCAGGACGCCAAGATCGACCTGGTGCACGTGCCCTACAAGGGCGGCGCGGCGGCCATCACCGACATGATCGGCGGGCGCGTGTCGGTGATGTTCCTCAACCAGGACACGCTGCTGCCGCAGGTCCGGTCGGGCAAGCTGCGCGCGCTGGCCGTGGCCAGCGCCAAGCGCAATCCCGCCTATCCCGACACGCCCACGGTGGCCGAATCGGGCTATCCGGGCTTTTCGGCCGAGTCCTGGTTCGGCCTGTCCGCGCCGGCCAACACGCCGCCGGCCGTGATCCAGAAGCTGAACCAGGCGACCGTCAAGGCCTTGTCCTCGGCCGAGATCCGGCAGAAGCTGGAGAGCGTGGGCTTCGTGGTGGTGGCCGACGATCCCAAGTCGTTCTCGGCCTTCGTCGAGGCCGAGATCGCCAAATGGGGCAAGGCGGCCAAGGCCTCCGGCGCCAAGCTCGATTGAGCGGACATTCATTTTTTCTGACGAAAAGGCAGCAATGAATTCACCCTTACCCAACCGCTTCCGCCAGCGCATCCTGGCCCGCGAGCGGCTCATCGGCTTCTGGATGAGCATGTCCAGCCACATCACCGCGGAACTCGCGGGGCTGGCGGACTTCGACTGGCTGCTGCTGGACGGCGAGCACTCTCCCAACGAGGTGCCGATGTTCCTGCAGCAGCTGCAGGCCCTGCAGGGCAGCGCCAGCGCCGCGGTGGGCCGGCCGTCCTGGAACGATCCGGTCGAGATCAAGCGGCTGCTCGACATCGGCTTCTACAACCTGCTGATTCCGTTCATCGAGTCCGCCGAGGACGCGCGCCGGGCGGTGGCCGCCACGCGCTATCCGCCGCAGGGCATGCGCGGCGTGGCGGGCATGCAGCGCAGCAACCGGTATGGCACGGTGCCGGACTACCTGCAAACGGTCAACGACAACATCTGCGTGCTGCTGCAGATCGAAAGCCGCCCCGGCATCGAGGCGGTCGACGAGATCGCGGCGGTCGAGGGCGTGGACGGCGTGTTCATCGGCCCGTCCGACCTGGCCGCCGCGCTGGGCCACCTGGGCAATCCCGGCCATCCGGAGGTCCAGGAAGTCATCCGCCACCTGTACCAGCGCGTCAGCGCCCGGGGCAAGGCGGTGGGCATTCTGGCGCCGGTCCAGGCCGACGCCAGGCGCTACCTGGACATGGGCATGCACTTCGTGGCCGTGGGCACCGACCTGGGCGTGTTCAAGCAGGCCACCTTCGCCCTGCGCGAGGCCTTTCTCAAGTAGGCGTTTCTTCCAGCGCCAGCAGCTCGGCGACGGTCTGGCGGCGGCGGATGAGCCGCGCCTGGCCGCCGTCGAGCAGCACCTCGGGCGCCAGCGGCCGGCTGTTGTAGTTCGACGACATCGACGAACCGTAGGCGCCGGCGCTGTGGAACACCAGGAAATCGCCGATGCGCGGGCGCGGCAGCAGCTGGTCGGAGACCACGCCGCCGGCATCCTGCGTGAACACGTCGCCCGATTCGCACAGCGGGCCGGCCACCGCGATGCGGACGGCCGGCGACTCCGGGGTCTGGCCGTCCGGCGCGTGCACCGAAATGCGGTGATAGCTGCCGTACATGGCCGGGCGCATCAAGTCGTTGAAGCCCGCGTCCACCAGCGCGAAATCGCGCTCGGGGCGGCGGTTGATCGAATGCACCTCGGCCACCAGCGCGCCGGCCTCGGCCACCAGGAAGCGGCCGGGTTCGATCTCCAGACGCACCGGATGGCCCAGGCGTTCGGCGATGCGCCGGCGCGCCGCGTCCCATTGCTGGAAATAGTGGTCGCAGTCGATGCGCGGCTCGCCGTCGCGGTACGGAATCGACAGGCCGCCGCCGGCGGAAATGGCTTCGATGTCATGGTCCAGCGAGGCCACCACGTCGACCATGGCGTTGCACACGCTGGACAGGTGGGCGTAGTCCACGCCCGAGCCGATGTGCATGTGGATGCCGACCAGCTTCAGGCCGTGGCGGCGCACGATGGCCATGGCCTGCGCCAGGTCGCCGATCCAGATGCCGTGCTTGCTTTGCGGGCCGCCGGTGTTGGTCTTGTTGCTGTGGCCGTGGCCGAAGCCGGGGTTGATGCGCAGCCACACGCGATGGCCCGGCGCGGCCTGGCCGACGCGGTCCAGCATGTCCAGCGAACCGGCGTTGACCGTGATGCCGTGCTTGAGCACGGCGGCCAGCGTGGCGTGGTCGATCAGGTCGGCGGTGAAGACGATGCCTTCGGGCTCGCCACGGGGCTGGAAGCCGGCCGCCAGGCTGCGTTCGATCTCGCCCAGCGAGACCGCGTCCACCACCGCGCCTTCGGCCCGCATCAGGCGCAGGATGTGCAGGTTCGAGCAGGCTTTCTGCGCATAGCGGATGGTGTCGAAGTGGCGCAGCTGCGCGATGCGTTCGCGGATGACGGCGGCGTCGTAGACCCATAGCGGCGTGCCGTGTTCGGCGGCGAGTCGGGTGAGTTGGCGCGGATCGAAAGCCATGGCGGGCGTAAACCTCAAGCGGAATGTGAAACCAGGCGGCATGATGCCCGTCTTCGGTCATCCAGTAAAATGCTTTGATTTCGTGGATCGATTCATTCTGGATATGAGCAAGGCATGCTGACGCATCGGCATATCGAAGTCTTCCGCGCGGTGATGATCGCCGGCGGCGTGACCAAGGCGGCCGAGCTGCTGGGTTCGTCCCAGCCCACCGTGAGCCGCGAACTGGCGCGCCTGGAGCGCGCCGTAGGCTTTGCGCTGTTCCAGCGGGTGGCGGGGCGCCTGCGGCCCACCATGCCGGGCCTGGCGCTGTATGACGAGGTGCGCCAGTCCTATGCCGGCCTGGAGCGGGTGGCCTCGGCCGCGGCGCGCCTGCGCGCGTTCAAGGGCGGGCAGCTGTCGCTCATCGCCTTGCCGGCGTTCTCGCATTCCATTCTGCCCGATGCGTTCCGGCGCTTTCACGAGCGCCACGACGGCGTGAGCCTGACGGTGGAGACGCAGGAGTCGCCGCTGCTGGAGGAATGGCTGAGCGCCCAGCGCTACGACCTGGGCCTGACCGAGCACGACGCGGCGCCGGCCGGCACGCGGGTGGAACTGCTGCTGCAGGTCGACGAGGTCTGCGCGCTGCCCGACGGGCATCCGCTGCTGGCGCGGCCGCGCATCGCGCTGGCCGACTTCGAGGGTCAGGCCTTCGTCAGCCTGTCCTCGACCGATCCCTACCGCATCCAGATCGACGAGGCCTTCGCCGCGGCCGGCGTGCTGCGCCGCTCCATCGTGGAGACGCCCACGGCGGTCTCGGTCTGCACCTTCGTGCGCGAGGGGCTGGGCGCGGCCATCGTCAATCCGCTGACCGCGCTGGATTTCGCCGGGCGCGGCCTGCACATCCGGCCGCTGGCGCATTCGTTTCCGTTCCGGGTCAACGTGGTGTTCCCGGAGCACCGGCCGGGTAATCCGCTGGTCGGCGCGTTCATGGCCTCGCTGCGCGAGGCGGCCGCGGCGATCGAGGCGCGCCTGGGGTCCAGCCTGGAGGCCAGCCTGCGATAGGGGCGGGCGCCGGACGCAAAAAAGGATGCCCGCGGGCATCCTTTTTCATTTGCCGTATTCGTGACGCCCCGTAGGCCGGGGCGGCAGAATGGCTTAGGCCAGCGCCTTGATGGCGGCAGCCAGGCGGCTCTTGTGGCGAGCGGCCTTGTTCTTGTGGATGATGTTCTTGTCGGCCACGCGATCGATCACGCTCGAGGCCTTACGGAACACTTCGCCTGCCGCAGCCTTGTCGCCAGCGGCAATGGATTGGCGAACGCGCTTAATCGCGGTGCGCAGCATCGAGCGCAGGCTGGAGTTGTGCTTGTTGCGCTCAACGGATTGGCGAGCGCGCTTGCGGGCTTGGGCGGTATTGGCCATGTTGCTATATAAGTTGAATTCGGCAAAGTCGAACATTGTAGCAAGTCCCGGAGGGAATGCAAGCTTTTAATGTCAAGTCTGCCGATGGAGCGCCCGTCAACCGGGCGGGGGGCGCTGCGAGCGAAGTCCCGGGGAGGAACCGCGGCGCCTACTGGATAAAAACACTGTGATGAGTATACAACGAAGCGCCCGGCTGCGGCGCGGCGGGAACGGGCGGGCGTTGTCAGGCTGCGACGTTGATGGACACGAACCAGGGCGTGAAACGGCGCACGTTGATGGGCATCATGTCCCTGAGCGTGTCGAGCGCGGCGTCGGTGTCGTCCAGCGGGAAGTGGCCCGAGACGGGCAGGCCGCCGGCGGCCATGGACACGCGCAGCGTGCCGCTGCGATACGGGCGCAGCGCCGCGATCACTTCGGCCAGCGGGCGGCCGCGGGCCTCGACCCAGCCGGCTTCCCAGGCCGCCTCGGCCATGAGCTCGGCGCGCGGGGTATCCATGCGGGAGGCGTCGAAACGGGCGCCGGTGCCGGCGCGCACGGTGCCGTGGGCCCCGGACATGGTTTCGACCTCGACCTCGTGCTCGTGCACCACCACCAGCGTGCGCTGGGCCTGCTGCCGCACCATGTAGCGCGTGCCCAGGGCGCGCACCGTGCCCTGCGCCGTGTGCACGAGGAAGGGGCGGCGCGCGTCGGGCGCCACCGACACCGTGACGGCGCCGTCCAGCAGGTGCACCTGGCGGTAGGCGGGCGTGAAATCGAGATTGACCCGGCTGCGCGCGTCCAGCAGCAGCTGGCTGCCGTCGGACAGCACGTAGCGGCGGCGTTCGCCGGTGGCGGTCGCGGCGTCGGCCGCGACATTGCCCAGCGGATAGAAGGCGTTGCCCACATAGGCCGCACAGGCGCCGGTGCCGGCGAGCGCAAGCGCGCCGGCCAGGAAACGGCGGCGCGGCGGCGCGATGGGAGCGGGGGGCGGCACAAGCAGGGCCGGCGCGGCGGCCTGGCCGGCGCTGGCGTAGCCGGCCGGATAGGCGTCGCCGAGCCGGCCGAGCGACGACCCTTCGAGCGTGCCCGTCAGTTGCTGCCAGGCAGTCTCGTGGGCCGGATCGGCCGCGCGCCAGGCCAGGAAATCGCTGTAGTCCTGCGCCGTCGCCTGGCCTGAGCGCAACAGCAGCAGCCAGTTGATGACCTGGTCCGCCATGGGTTGTCCTTGGGCGTACTTCACTTCATGTCCCGCATGAGGTCCCTGGGGTTCCGTTCGATGGCAATTTGTAAATAATAAAGGTTTTTTACCAAAGATTACCGGTAGCTTGTCAATTCTTGACGGGACTAATGCAAAAAAAGCCGGTGCTCGACCGGCTTTTTGTGGAGATGCCGGTCGATACCGCCGGTTTCAGCTCGCGCGGCGCCGCCCGAAGTCCCGCGGGCGGAAGCCAAACAGTAACAAGACGCCGAAATAGACCACGCCGCTGGCGGCCAGCACGCCGGCCAGCCAGGCCACGCGCAGCCAGGAATGGGCCTGCAGCGCGATCCAGTCGATGCGCCCGTCGGCGAACCACAGCAGCGCCGCCAGCGCGGCCAGCGCCGGCAGCAGCCGCAGGGCGAACGAGGTCCAGCCCGGGCCGGGCTGGTAGACGCCGCGGCGGCGCAGGCCGATCAGCAGGGCCAGCGCATTGAGGCAGGCGCCCAGGCCGATGGCCAGCGCCAGGCCGGCGTGCGCCATCAGCGGCACCAGCGCCACGTTGAGCAGCTGCGTCACCACCAGCACGCCGATGGCGATCTTGACCGGGGTGCGGATGTCCTGCTTGGCGTAGAAGCCGGGAGCGAGGATCTTGACGGCCAGCAGGCCGATCAGGCCCGCCGAGTACGACACCACCGCCAGCCGGGTCTGGGCCACGTCCTCGGCCGCGAAGGCGCCGTAGTGGAACAGGGTGGCGACCAGGCCGTCGGACAGCAGCGCCAGGCCGACGGCGGCCGGCAGGCCCAGCAGCAGCACCAGGCGCAGGCCCCAGTCCAGCAGGCCGCTGTAGCCGTCGCGGTCGTCGCGCGCGTGGGCGGCCGACAGGCTGGGCAGCAGCACGGTGCCCAGCGCCACGCCGAGCAGGGCGGTGGGGAACTCCATCAGGCGGTCGGCGAACGACAGCCAGGTCACGCTGCCGGGCCGCAGCCAGGTGGCGATATTGGTGTTGATGAGCAGCGAGAGCTGGGCCACCGATACGCCCAGCGTGGCCGGCGCCATCTGCTTGAGGATGCGCTGCACGGTGGGATCGGCCCAGGCCTGGCGCAGCCGCAGCGAAAAACGCGGGGTCAGGCCCAGCCGCGCCAGCGCCACCCATTGCACCGCCAGCTGCGCCACGCCGCCTATCATCACGCCGACGGCCAGCGCGTAGATGGGCACGTCCGCGCGCGGCGCCAGCCACAGGCAGGCGGCGATCATGGACAGGTTCAGCAGCACCGGCGTGAAGGCCGGCACGGCGAAGCGGCGCCAGGTGTTGAGCACGCCCGAGGCGAAGGCCACCAGCGACATGCAGAAGATGTACGGGAACATCATCCGCGTCATCCAGACCGCGGCGCCGAACTCGGTGTCGCGGTCGGCGCCGCGCAGGCCGCTGGCCATGGCCGACACCACCCAGGGCGCGGCGATGATGCCGGCCAGCGTGATCAGCATCAGCGCCGCGGTCAGCAGCAGCGCGACGCGGTCGAGCAGGGCGCGGACTTCTTCGGGGCTGCGGTTGTTGCGCGCCGCGCCCAGGATGGGCACGAAGGCCTGCGCGAAAGCGCCCTCGGCGAACAGCCGGCGCAGCAGGTTGGGAATGCGGAAAGCGACCCAGAATGCGTCGGTAAGCGGGCCGGCGCCGAAGGCGCGCGCCACCAGGATGTCGCGGATCAGGCCGGAAATGCGCGACAGCAGCGTGAAGCTGCTGACCGTGGCCGCCGAACGGAACAGGCTCATGGGAAGCTGGGTAATGAAAAAGGGGCCGACTGGCCCCGCAAAACATGGATACTGGGGGAAAGCCGCCGTCTTCGCAAGAAAACGCGTCTTTCCCCGTGAAAGAAAGTCTCTTTATTTGGGAGGCATGCGGATGGCGCCGTCCAAACGGATGGTTTCGCCGTTGAGCATTTCGTTGGTGATGATGCTGTGGACCAGCTTGGCGTAGTCTTCCGGGCGGCCGAGGCGCGAAGGGAAGGGGATGCTGGCGGCCAACGAATCCTGCACTTCCTGCGGCATGCCGAAAACCATGGGCGTGCCGAAGATGCCCGGGGCGATGGTCATGCAGCGGATGCCGGTGCGGGCCAGGTCGCGCGCGATCGGCAGGGTCATGCCGGCCACGCCGGCCTTGGAGGCGGCGTAGGCCGCCTGGCCGATCTGGCCGTCGAAGGCGGCGACCGAGGCCGTGTTGATGAGCACGCCGCGCTCGCCGGTGGGCTCGGGCTGGTTGGCGCTCATGGCCTCGGCGGCCAGGCGCATCATGTTGAAGCCGCCGATCAGGTTGATCGAGATGACTTTCTGGAACAGATCCAGCGGATGCGCGCCGTTCTTGCCCACGATCTTGGCGGCGGGCGCCACGCCGGCGCAGTTCACCAGGCCGAAGAGGGCGCCCAGTTCCTGGGCCGCGGCCACGGCCTTCTTGCCGTCGGCTTCCTGGGTGACGTCGCAGTGCACGTAGCGCTGGCCCAGTTCCTTGGCCAGGGCCTCGCCCGGCTGGTCCTGGACGTCGGCGATGACGACCTTGGCGCCGTTTTCCGCCAGCATGCGCACGGTGCCCGCGCCCAGTCCGGAAGCGCCACCCGTAACAATGAATACCTTGTTCGCGATTTCCATGTCTCTACCACCAGATCAATTCAAGGGATAAAAGCGGCGCGGCTCGCGCCGAACATAAAAACTGAAAGGCCCCCGGGCCGGGACCGGAACGCGTCGCGTCCGGCCGGCGCCGAGGGCCGTCTAGCCATCGAAACGCCGTATCAGCTCTTGACGGCCTCGAACAGGCGCGACTTGATTTCGTCGACCGCGCCGACGCCCGAGATCTTGCGGTACTTGGGCGCGCCGGCCGGGTCCTTCTGGGCCCAGGACGAGTAGTAGTCGACCAGCGGGCGGGTCTGCTCGCGGTACACCGACAGGCGGTTGCGCACGGTTTCCTCGCGGTCGTCGTCGCGCTGGATCAGCTCCTCGCCGGTGACGTCGTCGCGGCCTTCGACCTTGGGCGGGTTGAAGCGCACGTGGTAGCTGCGGCCGCTGGGCTGGTGCACGCGGCGTCCGCTCATGCGTTCGATGATGTCCTCTTCGGGGACTTCGATTTCCACCACGTAGTCCAGCTTGACGCCGGCGCTCTTCAGCGCGTCGGCCTGCGGGATGGTGCGGGGAAAGCCGTCGAACAGATAGCCGTTGGCGCAGTCGGGCTGCTTGAGGCGGTCCTGCACCAGGCCGATGATGATCTCGTCGGAGACCAGGCCGCCGGCGTCCATGACCTTCTTGGCTTCGATCCCCAGCGGCGTGCCCGCCTTCACCGCCGCGCGCAGCATGTCGCCGGTGGAGATCTGGGGAATGCCGAAGTGCTGGGTGAGAAACGCGGCCTGGGTGCCTTTCCCGGCGCCGGGAGGTCCGAGCAAGATGAGACGCATGAGTGCTCCTGAATGGGGTTTATTTTTTGTGATCCGGGGAATTATGCCGCAATGCAGCAGCCGCTGCGGGGCCGCGCCATAGGAAATAACCCTAGGTTTGGCTGGCGTAAACCTGGCGCACGCGCTCCAGGTCGGCCGGGGTGTCTACGCCGGCCGCAGGAGGGTGGGACGCCCGATGGACGACGATGACGTGGCCGTGCTCCATGGCGCGCAGCTGTTCCAGCGCTTCGAAACGCTCCAGCGCGCCCTGCGGCAGCGCCGGATAGCGGCGCAGGAAAGAAACGCGGTAGGCATAAAGGCCGATGTGATGCCAGGCAGGCAGGCCCTGGGCCAGCACGCGCTCGCCGCCGGCCAGGGCGTCGCGGGCCCACGGAATGGGCGCGCGCGAGAAATACAGGGCGCGGTCGTCCGCGCCGCAGACCAGTTTCACCACGTTGGGGTTGAACAGCGCTTCGGCGTCGGCCAGGGGGCAGGCGCAGGTGGCGATGTCGGCCTGCGGGCTGGCCTGCAGCTTGGCGGCCACGGCGTCGATGAGCGTGGGTTCGATCAGCGGCTCGTCGCCCTGGACGTTGACCACGATGGCGTCGTCGGCCAGGCCGAGCTGCTCCACCGCCTCGGCCAGCCGGTCGGTGCCGGTGGGGTGGTCGGCGCGGGTCATCAGCGCCTGCAGCCCGTGGGCCTGCGCGGCCTGCATGACGCGGGTGTCATCGGTGGCGACGTAGACGCGCTCGGCGCCGGACCGGGCGGCGCGTTCGGCCGTGCGCACCACCATGGGCTTGCCGGCGATGTCGGCCAGCGGCTTGTCGGGCAGGCGGGTGGAGGCGGTGCGCGCCGGGATGAGGGCGATGAAGCTCATGCTGCCGGGGCGTCGTCGAGCGCGCGGGCTTCCGATTCCAGCATGACGGGGATGCCGTCGCGCACGGGGAAGGCCAGGCGATCGGCGCGGCAGACCAGTTCGGCCTGCTGCCGGTCGTGTTCGAGGCGGCCCTTGCACAAGGGGCAGACGAGGATGTCGAGAAGGCGGGATTCCATGACCGGAATTCTAAAGCAGTTTGCCGCCGGCCGGACCCGCTCCTGAAGGGTGGCCGGCCCGCAGGGCCTGCGCCAGCCAGTCGAAGAGCTGCGGGTCGGAAAAGCCGGCCTGCACCGGCACTTCCCACAGGCGCGGATCGCCCAGGGCGGCGCATTTGATCGCGTCCTTGGACGTGACCAGGATGGCGTCGGCCGCCAGCGCGCGAAACGGCGATTCGGCATAGTCGTGATGGTCGGGCAGGGCCAGGGTGGCGTGCGGCGCGACGCCGGCGGCGCGCAGCGTGGCGAAAAAGCGTTCCGGGTTGCCGATGCCGGCGGCGGCCGCGATGCGCGGCTGGCCGGCGAAGGACGCCAGCGGGCGCGTGGCGCCGCCTTCGATCTGGCGCGCCGCGCCCGGCTCCAGCCACATGCTGACCTGGCGCGGGCGGCCGCCCGGCGCGCAGGAAGCAGCTTTTGCAACGCCGACGTTGGTCACCACAGCGTCGACTTCCCGCAGGCGGCTGGCGGGTTCGCGCAGGGGGCCGGCCGGCAGCAGCCGGCCATTGCCCACGCCGCGCTCGTCCTGCACCACGATTTCGATGTCGCGGGCCAGCGCCAGATGCTGCAGGCCGTCGTCGGACACGATCACGTCCACTTCGGGATGGGCCTGCAGCAGGGCCTGGGCGGCCAGCGCGCGTTTGGGATGGACCGATACCGGCGCGCCAGTGGCGCGCGCGATCAGCGCCGGCTCGTCGCCATAGCGGTCGGCCTCCAGCGCGCCGGTCCCGACCCGCGGCTGCGGGCCGACCTTGACGCCATAGCCGCGGCTGACGACGCCCGGCGTGTAGCCGCGCGCCCGCAGGCCTTCCACGGTGGCGATGACCATCGGCGTCTTGCCGGTGCCGCCGACGTAGACGTTGCCGATCACCACCACCGGAACGGGGGCGCGGTAGGCGGGAAGCCGGCCTTGCCGGTAGCGGCTGCGCTTGCGCGCCACCGCCCAGGCCGTCAGGGCGGACAGCGGGCGCAGCAGCGTGGAGAGCCAGCCGCCGTGCTGCCATTGGCGAGCCAGCAGCGTGGAGGCGCGCTTGGCGGTCACCGGGCGGTCTGCGCGGCGAAGTTGACGCGGCCGATGCCGGCCAGGCGGGCGGCTTCCATGACGTTGATCACGGACTGGTGGGTGGCCTGGGCGTCGGCGTTGATGACGACCAGCGGCTCGGTCTTGCCGGCCGCGGCCTGGCGCAGGGCGTCGGCGATCTCGGGCGGCGTGGAGACGTCGATGAGCGTGCCGTTGAGCGCGTAGCGCCCGTCCTGGCTGATGGCGACCTCCAGGGCCGGCGGCGTGTCCTGTTCCATCGAGGCCTGCGGCAGCGTCACCTTGAGCTGGGTGAAGCGCGCGAACGAGGTGGTCGCGGCGAGGAAGATCAGGATGACCAGCAGGACGTCGATGAGCGGGATCAGGTTGATGTCCAGCTCGTCGCGCTCGTCCCGGGAGCCGCGGAAATTCATGGACGGCCCTCGCGGGCGGGGGCGTGGTGCGAGACGGCGCGCACCAGGCGCGAGGCGGCCTGCTCCATGGCGTGCAGGTAGCCGTCCACGCGGCCGCGCAGGTAGCGGTGCGCGATCATGGCGGGAATGGCGATGAGGATGCCGAAGCCGGTGTTGTACAGCGCGATCGAGATGCCGCGCGCCAGCTGGGCGGGGTCGCCGCCGCCGGGGGTATAGGAGCCGAAGATCTCGATCATGCCGACCACGGTGCCGAACAGGCCCATCAGCGGCGCGATGACGGCGATGGTGCCGATGGCGGAGATGTAGCGGCTGAGGTCATGGGCGACGGCGCGGCCGGCGTCCTCGACCACGTTGCGCAGCTCTTCGCGGGGCAGGTGGCGGTGGCGCATGACTTCGGCCAGCACGCGGCCCAGCGGGGAATTGCGTTCCAGGCGGTTGATGGATTCGGGGGTGTCCTGGCGGTTGCGCAGCATTTCCGCGACCTGTTCGGTCAGGCCGCGCGGCATGACCAGCCCGCGGCGCAGCGAGAGGAAGCGCTCGAAGATCAGCGCCAAGCCCAGGACCGATGTCGCCAGCAGGGGCCAGATGGGCCAGCCGGCCTCGCGCAAGATGGAAAGCAAAGCGTTCAACTCCCGGGGAGCGCCGGATGCGCGCGCAGGCCGCGCGCCGGCAACTGATCAAGCCGAAACTGTAACGGGGCGGCCCGGGCGTGGCAAGTCGGAACGATCCCGAAGCTATCCACAGATCTTGTGGATAATTCTGTGTAAAACTTCGCCGGAAGGCTTGCGCACGCAGGGTTTGCACTTGTTTGCTTCAATTGCGAGCAGCTGTTTTTTCAAAAAAAGCATATACAAATCAGTTAGTTGCTACGATTTTGCTGGCTGTCAGGCCGATTGCGGCAAACAAGCGGGGACAAGGTATGATGGCGCCCCGCTACGCGTGCCCTGTGGACAGGTTATGCATCGGAAAGCCCCATGACAATTGAATTTGCAGTCACAAACAACGTATTTACGCGGGATCTCCTGACGGTTGGCCAGTTGAACCAAGCCGTGGGGCAGTTGTTGGAGCGCAGCATCCCGGCGTTGTGGGTGCGCGGGGAGATTTCCAACTTCACGGCCGCGGCTTCCGGGCACTGGTACTTCACCTTGAAGGACAACCGGGCCGCGGTGCGCGCCGTGATGTTCCGCAGCCGCGCCAGCGCGGTGGGTTTCGTGCCGCGCGCCGGGGACCAGGTCGAGATCCGCGCCCGCGTCTCGCTGTACGAGCCCCGCGGCGACTACCAGCTGCAGGCCGACGCCATGCGCCGCGCCGGCGTCGGCAATCTGTACGAAGCCTTTCTGCGCCTGAAAGAGCAACTGGCCGGCGAGGGCCTGTTCGACCCCGCCCGCAAGCGCGAGCCCGTCCGGCTGCCGCGCGCCATCGGCGTGATCACTTCGCTGCACGCGGCGGCCCTGCGCGACGTGCTGTCGGCGCTGGCGCGGCGCGCGCCGCAGGTGCCCGTGATCATTTATCCGGCGCCGGTGCAGGGCGCCGACGCCGCGGGCCGGCTGACGGCCCAGCTGCGGCTGGCCAACCAGCGCGCCGAAGTGGACACGCTGCTGCTGGTGCGCGGCGGCGGCAGCATCGAGGATCTCTGGAGCTTCAACGACGAAGCCCTGGCCCGGCTGGTGGCCGCCAGCGAAATCCCGGTGATCTGCGGGGTCGGGCACGAAACCGATTTCACCATCGCGGACTTCGTGGCCGACGTGCGCGCGCCCACGCCGACGGCGGCCGCCGAGCTGGCCTGCGTGCCGCGTTCCGAACTCATGGGCCGCGTCATGCACGCGGCGCAGGCGCTGGCGCGGGGCCAGCAGCGCCGGCTCGAACGCGCCGCCCAGCGGCTGGACCGCGCGGCCGCGCAACTGGTGTCGCCGGCCCAGCGGCTGGAGCACCAGCGCGAACGGCTCAACAGCCTGCGCTTCAGGCTGGCCACGGCCTGGGCCGGGCCGCAGGGGCGGCGCGCGGCGCGGGTCGACCTGCTGAAGCAGCGGCTGGCGCATCGCGCGCCGGACACGGGCCGCGCCGCCGACCGACTGGGCGGCGCGCTGCGCAGGCTGGGCCAGGCGCAGGCGCGGCTGCTGGCGCAGCGCCGCGACCGGCTGGCCGCGGCCACGGCGCAACTGCGCGCGCTCGATCCCGGCAACACGCTGGCGCGCGGCTACGCCATCGCGCGCGACGCGCAGGGCCGCATCGTGCGCGACGCGGCGTCGCTGGCCGCGGGGCAGGCGCTGGACCTCAGCTTCGCGCAGGGCGGCGCAAACGTCGAAGTCAAGCAGACGCGCGCCACGCGCGAGGCTTCCTGAGTCCGCGCGACGGACACGTTTGTTAACCCCGCGCCTGCACGGGGTTAACGCGGTATCCTCAGGAGTTGCCGATACAATTGAACGGCTTGATCGTGCATTCAACAGAAGGAACTTTCACATGGCACATACTCTTCCCCCCCTGCCTTACGAACTGGACGCGCTGGCTCCGCACATCTCCAAGGAAACGCTGGAGTTCCACTATGGCAAGCATCATCAGACCTACGTCACGAACCTGAACAACCTGATCCCCGGCACCGAATTCGAATCGCTGTCGCTGGAAGACATCGTCAAGAAGTCCTCGGGCGGCATCTTCAACAACGCGGCCCAGGTCTGGAACCACACGTTCTACTGGAACAGCCTGGCTCCCAAGGCCGGCGGCGCGCCCACCGGCAAGCTGGCCGACGCCATCAACGCCAAGTGGGGCAGCTTCGACGCGTTCAAGGAAGCGTTCAACAAGTCGGCCGCCGGCAACTTCGGTTCGGGCTGGACCTGGCTGGTCAAGAAGGCCGACGGCACGGTCGACATCGTCAACACCAGCAACGCCGCCACCCCGCTGACCACCGCCGACAAGCCGCTGCTGACCTGTGATGTGTGGGAACACGCCTACTACATCGACTACCGCAACGCCCGTCCCAAGTACCTGGAGAACTTCTGGGCCCTGGCGAACTGGGAATTCGCGGCCAAGAACTTCGCCTGAGCCCTGGCTTCAGGCTGACGGGCCGGCTGGCGCCGCGCCCCGCAAAAACCCTTCGCTTGCCGGCGAAGGGTTTTTTTATTCCGCGTCCGGTTCATTGCCCGGATATCGAGAATAAACATGCCCTTCCTCAGGGTTATCCCCAAGTGAGCGAGCCGCTATCGTTGCGCCCGGTCTGCGGCCGAACCACGGGGTCCAGGACTGCGGCATGCCCGCCATGAGCCGGGGGAACTACAGGGAAGGGAAACATGTTGCGGTTATTTTCGGGCATGCGCATCGGCGCGCGTCTGTCAGGGGCGTTTCTGCTGGTCGCGGCCATAGGCGGCGCGATCGGGGCCTTCGGGGTCTGGGGGCTGGCGCGCATCAACGCCATGAACGATCAGCTTTACAACACCGAGCTGCGCGGG
Source organism: Achromobacter sp. SX5 (assembly GCF_056711425.1). NCBI lineage: Bacteria > Pseudomonadati > Pseudomonadota > Betaproteobacteria > Burkholderiales > Alcaligenaceae > Achromobacter > Achromobacter sp. SX5. The sequence goes on from NZ_CM160041.1 coordinate 2,131,945, forward strand.
CTTTCGGACCTCAAGGAAGCCAATATCAACCTGATCTACGCGGGCCGCGCGCTCAACGGCTATCCGGCCGCCGCGACCGAGCAGGAACGCCAGGCGCAGCGCAAGCAGTTCGACACCGCGCTCGCCAACATGGACGCGCTGCTGCAGAAGGCCAGCGCCAATTTCCATGCGGAAGAGGGCAGGCGCGTGCTGGCGCAGTTCGCCGAGACCGAGCAGGTCTGGAAGCGCGAGACCAGCGCCTACTTCGCCGCGGTCCAGGGCGGGGCCGGCGCGGCCGAGATCAAGGCGCGCGTGATCGCCGCCTCGCAGAAGCTCGACGACCTGATGACCACGCTGGCGCAGGGCAAGGAAGGCGTCGCCGCGCAGACGGTGCGCCAGGGCACGGAGCTGTACGGCACGATGCGCGCCATCATGATCGCGCTGGCGGTCGCCGGCGTGGCGCTCGGCGTGCTGCTGGGCTGGCTGGTCACGCGCGGCATCGTGCGTCCGCTGGACCAGGCCGTGAAGGCGGCGCGCCAGGTGGCGGCGGGCGACCTCACCACCGACATCCAGGTGGTTTCGCGCGACGAGACCGGCGAACTGATGAGCGCCTTGAAGAGCATGAACGAAAGCCTGGCCCGCATCGTCAAGGACGTGCGCGACGGCTGTGAAAGCATCGCCTCGGCTTCGTCGCAGATCGCCCAGGGCAACGCCGACCTGTCGCAGCGCACCGAAGAGCAGGCCTCCTCGCTGGAGGAGACCGCGGCCTCGATGGAGCAGCTGACCAGCACGGTGCAGCAGAACGCCAACAACGCCGGCGAGGCGGACCGGCTGGTCAACCTGGCCTCCAGCGTGGCGGTGCGCGGCGGCGAAGTGGTCGACGGCGTGGTCCAGACCATGAGCGCGATCTCCGACAGTTCGCGCCGCATTGCCGATATCACGGGCGTGATCGACGGTATCGCGTTCCAGACCAACATCCTGGCGCTCAACGCCGCCGTCGAGGCGGCGCGCGCGGGCGAGCAGGGCCGCGGCTTCGCGGTGGTGGCCGGCGAGGTGCGCACGCTGGCGCAGCGCTCGGCGGTGGCGGCCAAGGAAATCAAGGCCTTGATCGACGAATCGGCCGTGCGCGTCGAGGGCGGCACGCGCCAGGTCGACGAGGCCGGCCGCGCCATGCGCGAAGTGGTCGACAGCGTGCGCCAGGTCGCCACGCTGGTGCGCGAAATCGCCAGCGCCTCGGAAGAGCAGTCGGCCGGCATCGGCCAGGTCAACCAGGCCGTGGCGCAGATGGACACCGTGACGCAGCAGAACGCGGCGCTGGTGGAAGAAGCCGCCGCGGCCGCGGCCAGCATGCAGGAACAGGCCGGCCGCCTGGCGCAGGAAGTGCGCCGCTTCAAGGTCGAGGCCGGCGGCACGGCCAGCGCGGCGCAGGCGCGGCTGGCGCACGCGGTGCCGGCCGCGCGCAAGCCGGCGCTGCCCGTGGCGCGGCCGGCCCTGCAAGGCGCCGGCGAGGACTGGTCGGCTTTCTGACCCGGCGAGGCTGCGGCAATGTTAAGGTTGGCGGCGTTGCAAACCCGCCAGCCATGCCATGACCCACTCCGATTTCCTGCGCCGGATACTGGCCGCCCCGCGCCGCTGGATGCACCGCAAGGTGCGCCAGATCAACCGCCTGTCGCGCAAGAGCGTGCAGCTGGGGCTGCTGCTGGGCGGGGCCGGGCTGGTGGCGCTGATGTCGCTGGGCTTCGCGTCGCTGGCCGATCTGGCGCTGGAATGGAACCGCGCCTGGGTCTCGCATAACGGCTGGCTGGCGCTGGTGGTGCTGCCGCTGGCGATGGCGGCCTTGCGCTGGCTGACGCTGCGCTACGCGCCGAATGCCTCGGGCAGCGGCATTCCCCAGGTGATCGGGGCCTTGTCGCTGCCGCCCGGTCCGGGCCAGAACGGCCTGGTGTCGCTGGCGCAGACGCTATGGAAAATCCCACTGGCGTTCTTCGGCATGCTGGCCGGCGCGTCGATCGGCCGCGAAGGGCCTTCGGTGCAGGTCGGCGCCGCGCTGATGCTGGCCTGGGGCGACTTCTGGAAGCGGCGCGGCGTGCAGCTGCGCGGGTTCCATGCCAACGAGCTGATCGCCGCCGGCGCGGCTGGCGGCCTGGCCGCCGCCTTCAACGCGCCGCTGGCGGGCGTGATCTTCGCCATCGAGGAACTGGGCCGCGGCACCGTGCTGCGCTGGCAGCGCCTGGTGCTGATCGGCGTGCTGGCCGCCGGTTTCCTGGTCGTGGCGGTGGTGGGCAACAACCCGTATTTCGGCGTCTTCGGCGGCGCGCCGCTGGCCCACGGCATGGTCACCTGGGTGCTCATCTGCGCGGCGCTGAACGGCGCGGCCGGCGGCCTGTTCGGGCGCCTGCTGGGCAAGGGCGCGGCCGGCTGCTCGCCGCAATCCTGGCGCGCCTGGATGCGCGCGCATCCGATCTGGGTGGCCTTCGCCATGGGCCTGCTGCTGGCCGCGATCGGGCTGGCCACGGCAGGCACGGTGTACGGCACCGGCTATGGCGTGGCGGCCGGGCTGCTGTCGGGCGAGGACACCGCGCCTGCCAGCTTCGGGCTGGCCAAGCTGGCGGCCACGGTGGTGTCGTACTGGGCGGGCATTCCGGGCGGCATCTTCACGCCGGCCCTGACCACCGGCGCGGGCATCGGCCATCACATCTGGCAATTGGCCGGCGACGGCGTGGACCATCGCGTGCTGGTGCTGCTGTCGATGGCCGCCTTCCTGGCCGCCGCCACCCAGGCGCCGCTGACGGCCAGCGTGGTGGTGATGGAAATGACCGGCAGCCAGCCCATGCTGTTCTGGCTGCTGGTGGCCTCGCTGCTGGCTTCGGTGGTGTCGCGCCAGTTCTGCCCGTTGCCGTTCTATCACCTGTCCGCCGGGCGGTTCCGCCGGCAGGCCATCGTGGACGCCGCGCGCGCGGCCCGCCAGCCGGCGAAGTAGGAAGGTGAACATCCGCTGGACACTGTCCGTGCCGCGGACATCCAGCGGGCGCGCCAACTTGGTGCTCGGCCCCTGCGTTAAGATCGTCCGATCCGGTTTTTCCTCACTTACTTCGAGCTTCCCATGACCGTGCATGCTTATATCTGTGATGCGATCCGCACCCCCTTCGGCCGCTATGGCGGCGCGCTGGCGCCGGTGCGCCCCGACGATCTTGCTGCCGTAGCCATCAAGGCGCTGGTCGCGCGCAATCCCGGCGTGCGCTGGGAAGAGCTGGACGACGCCATCATGGGTTGCGCCAACCAGGCCGGCGAAGACAACCGCAACGTCGCCCGCATGGCGACCCTGCTGGCCGGCCTGCCGATCGAAGTGCCCGGCGCCACCGTCAACCGCCTGTGCGGTTCGGGCCTGGACGCCATCGGCACCGCGGCCCGCGCCATCCGCGCCGGCGAAGCCGGCCTGATGCTGGCCGGCGGCGTGGAAAGCATGAGCCGCGCACCGTTCGTGATGGGCAAGGCCGACAGCGCGTTCTCGCGCAGCGCCGCCATCTACGACACCACCATCGGCTGGCGCTTCATCAACAAGCTGATGAAGGCCCAGTACGGCGTGGACTCCATGCCCGAGACGGCCGAGAACGTGGCCGACGATTTCAAGATCAGCCGCGAAGACCAGGACCTGTTCGCGCTGGCCAGCCAGCAGAAGACCGCGCGCGCCCAGAAGGAAGGTTTCTTCGACGCCGAGATCGTGCCGGTATCCATCGCCCAGAAAAAGGGCGACCCGGTGGTCGTCAGCAAGGACGAGCACCCGCGTGAAACCAGCCTGGAAGCGCTGGCCAAGCTCAAGGGCGTGGTCCGCGAAGGCGGCAGCGTCACCGCCGGCAACGCCTCGGGCGTGAACGACGGCGCGGCCGCGCTGCTGCTGGCCGACGAAAAGGCGGCCGCGCGCCACGGCCTGACCCCGCGCGCCCGCGTGATCGGCATGGCCACGGCCGGCGTGGCCCCGCGCATCATGGGCATCGGCCCGGCGCCGGCCACGCTCAAGGTGCTGGCCCAGACCGGCCTGAAGCTGGAACAGATGGACGTGATCGAGCTGAACGAGGCGTTCGCCGCCCAGGGCCTGGCCGTGCTGCGCCAGCTGGGCATCGCCGACAACGATCCGCGCGTGAACCCCAACGGCGGCGCCATCGCCCTGGGCCATCCGCTGGGCGCCAGCGGCGCGCGCCTGGCCACCACCGCGATCAACCAGCTGCACCGCACCGGCGGACGCTACGCGCTGTGCACCATGTGCATCGGCGTGGGCCAGGGCATCGCGATGATCATCGAGCGCGTCTAAGCCAGCGCGGACCGGACCCGCACACCTCGCCGGGTCCAACGAAAAAGGGAGCTCGCGGAGCTCCCTTTTTCATGGGCGGGCGCGGCGCGCGCGTCAGGGCAGGCCGTCGAGCTTCTTGCCGGCTGCGATGCCGTGGTCCTTGAACCAGCCCTGCGCCATTTCGAGGGCGTAGCGCACCGGCTTCTTGGCGCAATGGGGGTCTTCGGTCTGGGGCGCCATGTCCTCGATGTTGACGATCGTGCCGTCGTCGGCGATAAAGGCAATCGAGAGCGGCAAGAGCGTGTTGCGCATCCAGAAGCACTGCACGTCCGGTTGCTCGAAGACGAACAGCATGCCGTCGTTGCCCGGCAGTTCGCGGCGGAACATCAGGCCGTCGCGGCGGGTTTGGTCCGAATCGGCCACTTCCGCGCGGATAATATGGATGCCGGCGGAGATCTGGACGGTGGGCAGCGGAGGCTGCGGGCCGGTCTGGGCGGCCGCGGGCAGCGCGGCGGCGGTGGCCAGCATGAGCGCGGCGGCCCTGAAGAACGGTGATGCGGACAGCGTACGACCTAGGGAAAACAAAGCAGCGTTCTTGAACATGGGCCAGGCGGAGGAAGAAAATAACAAGGCGGGGCCCGTGAGCCCCGCCCGATAATGGCGCAACCTGTGGTTGCGCTTTAAGGGTAAATCAGGCGGCAGTGATATTCAGCGCCTGTTTTCCTTTGGGCCCCTGAATAATCTCGAAGGCCACTTTCTGGCCTTCTTTCAGGGTTTTAAAACCATTCATCTGGATGGACGAAAAATGGGCGAACAGATCTTCACCGCCGTCGTCGGGCGTAATGAAGCCAAACCCCTTTGCATCGTTGAACCATTTGACGGTGCCCGTCGATTTGGGATTGTCCCCTTGGACGGCGGTAGCGGTCGTATCAGACATGCGGACTGCCTCATTGAATCGTATGTTGACAGAAGGGCATTGCGGTCTAGACCTCTGTCCCCCCTCCGGCTTCCTGGCAGATTTTCGATGCGTTGAAAACCCCAGAATGCGTGGATAATGCGCCGCTTTTCTTCGCGGCGTCAAGTATGGAAACTACGCATTTCTGCATGTAATTTTCCGTAAGTTACATGCTAGCCGTCCCCAGTTTAAATAGAATAGCGGCCCTATGAGTTCTACCTTGGATACCCAGCACGATTTGGCCGTCGAGAAGGCGCCGGCGCGCGTTGCGCCGCCTCCGATGTACCAGGTTTTGCTGCTCAATGACGACTACACCCCGATGGAGTTCGTCGTGAAAGTACTGCAGAAGTTCTTCAATAAAAATCACGAAGAAGCGACGCGGATCATGCTGCAGGTGCATCACGAGGGACGCGGCGTGTGCGGCGTCTATCCGCGCGATCTGGCGGCCACGCGCATCGCGCAGGTCGCGCAGTACGCGCGGGCGCGCCAGCACCCCCTGCAGTGCGTAATGGAGCCGGTCTGAACTCCCGAATCGATCACGCCGCCTGTCATGGCGGCGTTGTTCTGCCGGACTAAGGTGTCCGGCGGCGTTGCCCGCGCGCCGTCCAGGCGCGCGGGATAGTCGGCCGGCAGCTTCGCCGTAAAGAAGCTGCGCAATATTAAAAGTAAGCGGGAGATTTGCCGTGAGTGGAAAGATCAGCAAGACCTGGCTGGCGACGGCCGGGGTCGCGGTATTGGCGGGCGCCATCGGCCTGGGCTGGTGGATGGGCCAGGAACGCCAGGCGGCCCCGCCCGCGCCGGCGGCGGTATCGCAGCCGGCCCCGGCGCCGGGCGTAAGCGACGCCAAGCCGGCCTTGCCCGCCGCGGCGCAGGTCGGCCAGGCCGATCCGTTCGCGGCGCTGACCTGCCAGCCGCGGCAGTACAACGACGCGCTGGCGCTGGCGGTGACCTTCACCCAGCCCGTTGACGCCAAGGCCGAGCTGGACGCTTTCCTGCAAGTGACCGATACCGGCGCGGCCTCGGGCCAGGCCGACGAAGACAGCGAATCGGCCGCCCAGCCCGGCGACCAGCCCGCTTCGGTGCGCCCGGGAGACCCGGCGCCCAAGGGCAAGATCGTCAAGGGCAACTGGGTGGTCGGCGACAATCCGCGCGTCGTGTATTTCCCTTACGTGCAGCCGCAGCGCTCCTACGCCGTGACGCTGCGCGTCGGGCTGCCCGGCGCGGGCGCCTCGGGCAAGCTGGCCCAGGTGGCGCATTGCGAGGTGCAGACCCAGGCCATGCCGCCGTCGTTCTATTTCGCCAGCCGCGGCGTGGTGCTGCCGGCCGGCCAGAACGGCGGTCTGCCGGTGGCCACGGTCAACGTGTCCGAGGTCGACGTGCAGTTCCTGCGCGTTGCGCCCGAGCGCGTGCCGGAGCTGTTCGACACCGTGCTCGGCATCGGCCGCAACACCGCTTCCTCGTCCGACGACGAAGGCAGCGACTATGAAGACGAATGGCGCTATTCGGACAACCGCAGCCTGAAGGGCTCGGTCAGCAACTGGGATCTGGACCGCCTGAATACGCTGACGACCAGCGTCTACCAGGGGCGCTTCCTCACCGACGACAAGCCGAACCGGCGCCATGTGACCTTCCTGCCGGTCGAAGGCATCAAGGAATTGCAGGAGCCGGGCATCTATGTGGCGGTGATGAGCCAGCCCGGCCGCTTCCGCTATGAATACCAGGTGACGTATTTCTACGTCAGCGACATCGGCCTGCATGCGCGCCGCTATCTGGACCGCATCGAGGCCTATTCGGTTTCGCTCAAGAACGGCACCGCGATCTCCGGCGCCGTGTTCGAACTGGTCGACGGCGCCGGCAAGACGCTGGCCAAGGCCGCCGCGGACGGGCAGGGCCACGTCCGCTTCGATGGCAGCTTCGCCAATGCGCGCGTCATCCGCGCCTCGCGCGACAAGGAAATGACGGTGCTGGCGCTGGGCGAACCGGCCCTGGACCTGTCCGAGTTCGATACCGGCGGCCACACCTCGCGTCCCAACAACCTGTTCGTCTACGCCGGACGCAATCTGTACCGTCCCGGCGAAACCTTCAACGTTTCGGTGCTGCCGCGCGACCTGGACGGCCGCATGCTGAGCCCGTCGCCGCTGACCGCCACGCTCAAGCGGCCCGACGGCCGCACCGTGCTGAGCACGCTGTGGCATCCGGCCAAGGACCTGCCGGGCTACGTCGAACGCAGCGTCGAGCTGCCGCAGGACGCCCAGACCGGCACCTGGCTGCTCGAGCTGCGTGTGGACCCCGCCTCGCGCGCGCCGGACGCGTCCTGGAAGTTCCAGGTCGAGGAATTCCTGCCCGAACGCATGAAGATGACGCTGACCTCCAAACAGGAGGTGCTGCGTCCGGAAGAATCCCTGACGGTGGATGTGCAGGGCGACTATCTGTATGGCGCGCCCGCGGCCGGCAACCGGCTGCTGTCCAGCTTCCAGGTCAAGCGCGACCGCTACGCGCTGCCCCAGCAGTGGCCCGGGTTCATCTTCGGCGACGTGGCCGACGATGCCCGCCGTCATTTCGAAGAGCTGCCCGAGGCGTCCCTGGACGACAAGGGCCGTGGCCAGCTCGAAGTCGATCCGCGCACCGGCGGCACGCATTCGCCGATGAAGGTGCGGGTCTCGGCCAGCCTGCTGGAATCGGGCGGCCGCCCGGTGGTGCGCTCCATCGAGCGCAGCGTCTGGCCCGCCGACCGCCTGATCGCCGTGCGTCCGCAGTTCGACAGTGACGTGGCGCGCGAGGGCGCGCCGGCCGGCTTCGAGGTGCTGCGCGTGGACGCCCAGGGCAAGATCGCCCCGCTGGCGCAGGCCCAGGTGCGCCTGTTCCGCGAGGACCGCCAGTACTACTGGCGCTTCGACGACCAGCGCGGCTGGAACAGCGGCTATACCGAAACCGAGGAACTGGTGGATTCGCGCGAGATCGCGCTGAAGGACCGCGCCCAGCTGACCCTGCCGGTCAAGTGGGGCCGCTACCGCCTGGAAATCGCCGACCCGGAAACCGGCGAGACCATGCGTTACCGCTTCTACGCCGGCTGGAACGCGCAGGACGCCGACGCCATGGGCAACCGCCCGGACCGCGTGCAGATGAAACTGGAAGGCGCGCCGGCCAAGCCGGGCGACACGGTCAAGCTGACCCTGACCCCGCCGCATGACGGCCAGGCCCTCATCACGGTGGAAGGCGACCGCATGCTGTGGTCGTCGTGGGTGGCCGTGAAGGCCTCCGGCACGCAGGTCGAGATCCCCGTGGACAAGACCTGGAAGCGGCATGACCTGTACATCGCCGCGGCCGTGTTCCGGCCCGGCAGCGAGGGCGACCGCGTGACCCCGGCGCGCGCGCTGGGCCTGACCTTCCTGCCGATCGCCAGCGCCGACCGCAAGCTCGACGTCAAGCTCACGGCCGCCGCCAAGACGGTGCCCGAGACCAAGACCAACGTGCGCGTCAAGGTCGACGGCGCCCAGGGCAAGCAGGCCACGGTCACGCTGTCCGCGGTCGACGTGGGCATCCTCAATATCAACCAGTACAAGACGCCCGATCCGCTGGACTACTTCTTCGGCAAGCACCGCTACGCGCCCGAACTGCTGGACATGTACGGCAAGCTGATCGAGAAGATGGACGGCACCAAGGGCAAGCTGAAGTGGGGCGGCGACGCCGCCATGCGCGGCGACAGCAAGAGCCTGCCCAAGAAGGTCAAGCTGGTCGACCTGTTCTCCGGCCCGGTCAGGCTGAACGAGCAGGGCGAGGCCGACATCCCGCTGGACCTGCCCGACTTCAACGGCACGCTGCGCCTGATGGCGGTGGCCTTCACGCCCGACAACTACGGCAGCGCCGATGCCGAAATGGTGGTCGCCGCGCCCATCGTGGCGGAACTGAACACCCCGCGCTTCATCACGCCGGGCGACCAGGCTGCGATTGCGCTGGACGTCACCAACATGAGCGGCGCCGAGCAGAAGGTGACGGTCAAGCTTGAGGCGCTGGACCCGCTGGCCATCGTCGACGGCGTCAAGAGCGTCACGCTGAAGGACAAGCAGCGCACCACGCTGCGCTTTACCGCCAGCACCACCGGCTCGTACGGTCTGGGCCTGATGCGCCTGACCGTCGACGGGCAGGGCGGCGGCAAGCCCGTGCACATCGTGCGCGAATCGGTGCTGCAGGTGCAGCCGGCCTACGCGGCCGAGCGCCAGGTGCGGCGCCTGCGCCTGAATCCGGGCGAATCGAACACGCCGCAGGCTTCGTGGGTGGCTTCCTATTACCCGGACTCCACCACCGTCAGCATGTCGGTGTCGAACCGTCCGCCGTTCAACGTCAACCGCCTGGTCGAAGGCCTGCTCAACTATCCCTACGGATGCACCGAGCAGACCATCAGCGCGACCCTGCCGTGGGTGCTGATCGACGAGGACGGGGCCAAGCAGTTCGGCCTCAAGCCGCGCAGCCAGACCGAACGCGCGGCCAAGGTGGCCGGCGCCATCGGCCGCCTGGCGGGCATGCGCAACGCGGCCGGCTCCTATAACCTGTGGAGCAGCTCGTCCTCGCGCGACGTGTGGCTGACGGGCTACGCCGTGGGCTTCCTGCAGGACGCCCGCGACCACGGCTTCGAAGTGCCGGAGGCTTCGCTGGAGCGTTCGCGCCAGTGGCTGCTGGAACAGGTGCAGCAGAGCGCCGGCGCGTTCGGCACCTGGTCGGCCAACCTCAAGCGCAACCTTGAATCGGGGCGTCTCGACGCCAGCGACGCCAACATCCTGCGCGAAGACCACCGCCGCTTTGCCGGCCTGGCCACCGCGGTGCTGGCGCTGGCGCGCGACAACAAGGCGCCGCTGTCGACCGTGCGCCAGCTGTTCGACAACTACCAGGAACGCGCGCGTTCGCCGCTGCCGCTGATCCAGCTGGCGGCCGCCTTCAAGCTGATGGGCGACGAAGGGCGCATGAAGTCCGCGCTCGACCTGGCCGTGTCGCGCGACTACGGCATCCACCAGCGCCGCAACAGCGCCTATTACGACGAGTGGCTGGGGGACTACGGCAGCAGCGTGCGCGACTACGCGCTGGGCTATGCGCTGGCGCAGCAGTACCAGTTGCGCCACGACGGCCTGGACAACCTGGTCGGCCAGCTGGCCAGCCGCCTGGGCAACCGCTCGTACCTGTCGACCCAGGAGCAGATGTCGCTGCTGCTGGCCGCGCGCGCCCTCGGCGGCGACAAGTCCACGCCCTGGGAGGCCGCCCTGACGGTCAACGGCGTGCGCAAGCCGCTGGCCGGCGGCAAGAGCGACCAGACCGTGGCGCTGTCGGTGGCCGACCTGGCCGGCATGCAGCTGACCAACACCGGCAGCCAGTCCCTGTTCGTCGAGTACGACATCCAGGGCAGCCCGACCTCGGCGCCGGCGCCGCGCAACGACATCATCCAGCTCAAGCGCGGCTGGTACCGTCCGGACGGCCGTCCGTGGGACGGCGGCACCTTGCAGACCGGCGACATGCTGGTGGTCTGGCTGCAGGCCGGCGCCAACCAGAACATCCCGGACGCGCTGCTGGTCGACCGCGTGCCGGCCGGCTTCGAGGTGGAAAACCTGAACCTGTCGCAAAGCCCCGAGATGCAGGACTGGACCATCGGCGGGCGGCGCGTGGCCGACGCGATGGCCGATCCCAACATCAAGCACCGCGAGTTCCGCGATGACCGCTACGTGGCCGCGGTGGCGCTGGGCCGCGGCAAGGTGGACGTGTTCTACCTGGTGCGGGTGGTGACGCCGGGCCGCTACGCGGTGCCGTCGACGGTGGCCGAAGACATGTATCGGCCGGAAATCCGGGGCGTAGGCGAGCAATGGAGCACGGTAGAGATCCGCGACCGCGGCGCCAGGCGTCCTTGAACGCCGCCGCCACCCCGGCGGCGGGCGCGCAGCGCGCCCACCGCTGGCGGCGGCGCGGAATCTTCGCGGCCAGCGCGTTGTTTGCGCTGGCCGCGTTGCTATTCGCGTTCGACCGCCTGTATCCCCTGCCTGCCGTGGACTCGGGCGGCGCCGCCGTGGTGGTGGCCGCCGACGGCACGCCGCTGCGCAACTATCCCAGCCGCGACGGCATCTGGCGCTATCCGGTGCGGCCGGAACAGGTGTCCGGGCGCTATCTGGAAACTCTGCTGACCTACGAGGACCGCTGGTTCTACTGGCACCCCGGCATCAATCCGGTGGCGCTGGCGCGCGCCGGCTGGCAGTGGGCCACCAACCGGCGCATCGTCTCGGGCGGCTCGACGCTGACCATGCAGGTCGCGCGCCTGATCGACCCCGAGCTGGCCGGCAAGCCCTCGCGTTCGCTGTCGGCCAAGCTGCGCCAGGCCTGGCGCGCGGTGCAGCTGGAAATGCACTACAGCAAGGACGAGATCCTGTCGCTGTACCTGACCCACGCGCCGATGGGCGGCATCGTCGAGGGCGTGGAGATGGGCTCGCGCCTGTGGCTGGGCAAGCCGGCGCGCGACCTGAGCCCCGCCGAGGCGGCGATGCTGACCGCCTTGCCGCAGGCCCCGTCGCGGCTGCGCCCCGACCGCCACCCCGAGGCCGCGCAGGCCGCGCGCGACAAGGTCCTGGACCGCATGGTCGAGCTGGGCCGCTGGACCCCGGCCGAAGTGGCCGACGCCAAGATCGAGCGCGTGGTGGCGCCGCCGCTGCGCGCCCGCTGGCTGGCGCCGCTGGCCGCGCAGCGCCTGTTGCAGGAGGCGGGCACCAGCGCCCGCCGGACCGGCGCGCGTCCGCCCCTGGTGACTTCCACCCTGGACGCCGACATGCAGACCTCGGTGGAGCACATGCTGCTGGACCGGGTCGACAGCCTGCCGCCCAAGGTGTCCATGGCGGTGCTCGTCATGGACAACGACACGCTGGAGGTCAAGGCCTACGCCGGTTCCGCCGACTTCTCGGACGCCACCCGCTATTCCCACGTGGACATGGTGCGCGGCGTGCGTTCGCCGGGCTCGACGCTCAAGCCCTTTTTGTACGCCCAGGCGCTGGACGAGGGCCTGATCCATTCCGAAAGCCTGCTGATCGACGCCCCGATGTCCTTCGGCGGTTACGCGCCGGGCAATTTCCAGGCGGCCTTCGCCGGGCCGATCAGCGTGGCGCAGGCCTTGCAGCGCTCGCTGAACGTGCCGGCGGTGGATCTGCTGGACCGGGTCGGCCCGACCCGTTTCGCCGCGTCCATGCTGTCGGGCGGGGTGCGGTTACGATTGCCGGCCGGCGCCGAGCCCAATCTGAGCTTGATTTTGGGCGGGGGCGGCACCACATTGGAAGAACTGGTGGGCGCATATCGCGCCCTGGCACGGGGCGGCATTTCGGGCCGTCCCCGCCTGCGGCCGGAGCAGCCGCGGGTCGAGTCCCGTATGATGAGCCCTGGGGCCGCCTGGATCGTCCGCGATATTCTGGAGGGCGGCGGCCACCCCGACCGGCCGTTCTACAACGCCGGCAGCCCGGCCCGGCAACTGGCCTGGAAAACCGGGACGAGTTTCGGATTCCGGGACGCCTGGGCCGTCGGAGTGACCGACAGGTGGACGCTGGGCGTCTGGGTCGGCCGTCCCGACGGCACGCCCAACCCGGGGTTTTTCGGCGCCAACGTGGCCGCGCCGCTGCTGCAGGACATCGTGGCGGCATTGCCGGAAGGCGCGCCCCAGGCCCGCGTCCGGCCGGCGACGGTGCAGTCCGCCGTGATCTGCTGGCCGCTGGGTTACAGACTGGGCAGCGTGCCGTCCGGCGAATGTCCGGAACAGCGGGCGGCGTGGATACTGAACGAAACCGCGCCGCCGTCGTTCGCGGGCTACGCCGACACCTCGCAGGCGCCCGTGCGCCTGCAGGGCGTGGCGACCGGTTCGGTGCTGCGGCCCGTGCCCGGCGGGCGCGAGGTGGCGGTAGATGTGGATGTGCAAGGAGCCGAGGGCGTTGTATGGTGGATGCTCGACGGGCGCGTGGTGAGCGAGGGCGCGTCGGGTCATCCATTCAAGTTAGTGCTGGCCAGAGACGGCCGGTATACGCTTACTGTCATGGATGCGCACGGCCGCCACGACAGCGTGGTTTTTGAAATCGCTGGCGTTACGCCCTGATCGGCATAGAATATGAATCGTGTATTTGACCGCTTCGATGCGTCACGGAGGAAGCGTGATTTCCCAAGAGCTTGAAGTCAGCCTGCATATGGCTTTTGTCGAGGCCCGTTCGGCCCGGCACGAATTTATTACCGTCGAGCACCTGCTGTTGTCGCTGCTCGACAACGCTTCGGCTGTCGAGGTTCTGCGCGCCTGCGCCGCGAACCTGGACGAGCTGCGCCGCAACCTGCGCCAGTTCGTCTCGGAAAACACGCCCGTGATTCCGAGCGGCGCCGAAGTAGACACCCAGCCCACGCTGGGTTTTCAGCGCGTGATCCAGCGCGCGATCATGCACGTGTCGGCCGGCGGCACCGGCAAGAAGCCGGTAACCGGCGCCAACGTGCTCGTGGCCATTTTCGGCGAAAAGGATTCGCACGCCGTGTACTACCTGCAGCAGCAGGGCGTCACCCGGCTCGACGTCGTCAACTTCCTCTCGCATGGCATTACCAAACAGCCCCAGGTGGAGTCCGCCGCCGTGCAGAAAGAGCAGCAGACCAATGGTGAAGACCAGGGCGACTCGCGCCAGTCGCCGCTGGACCAGTACGCGACCGACCTGAACGCGGCCGCGCTGGCCGGGCGCATCGACCCCCTGATCGGGCGCGAGCACGAAGTCGAGCGCGTGATCCAGGTGCTGTGCCGCCGCCGCAAGAACAATCCGCTGCTGGTCGGCGAGGCCGGCGTGGGCAAGACCGCCATCGCCGAGGGCCTGGCCTGGCGCATCACGCGCGGCGAAGTGCCCGAGGTCCTGCAGGCCGCCCAGGTCTATTCGCTGGACATGGGCGCGCTGCTGGCCGGCACCAAGTACCGCGGCGATTTCGAACAGCGCCTGAAGGGCGTGCTCAAGCAGATCCGCGGCAATCCCGACGCCATCCTGTTCATCGACGAAATCCACACGCTGATCGGGGCCGGTTCGGCCTCGGGCGGCACGCTGGACGCGTCCAACCTGTTGAAGCCGGCCCTGTCGTCCGGGCAGCTCAAGTGCATCGGCGCGACCACCTATACCGAATACCGCGGCGTCTTCGAGAAAGACCACGCGCTGTCGCGCCGCTTCCAGAAGATCGACGTGCCCGAGCCCAGCGTCGAACAGACCGTGCAGATCCTGCGCGGCCTGAAGAGCCGCTTCGAGGAACATCACAGCGTGCGCTACTCGGCCGCGGCGCTGTCGGCCGCCGCCGAACTGTCGGCGCGCTTCATCAACGACCGCCACCTGCCCGACAAGGCCATCGACGTGATCGACGAGGCCGGCGCCGCGCAGCGCCTGCTGCCTCGCTCGCGCCAGAAGAAGGTGATCGGCAAGGTCGACATCGAAAACATCGTCTCCAAGATCGCGCGCATCCCGCCGCAGTCCGTCTCCAACGACGACCGCAGCAAGCTCGCCACGCTGGAGCGCGACCTCAAGACCGTGGTGTTCGGCCAGGACAACGCCATCGAGGCCCTGTCGGCCGCCATCAAGATGGCGCGTTCGGGCCTGGGCAAGCCGGAAAAGCCCATCGGCGCCTTCCTGTTCTCCGGCCCCACCGGCGTGGGCAAGACCGAAGTGGCCCGCCAGCTCGCGTTCACGCTGGGCGTGGAGCTGCTGCGCTTCGACATGTCGGAATACATGGAACGCCACGCCGTGTCGCGCCTGATCGGCGCGCCTCCCGGCTATGTCGGGTTCGACCAGGGCGGGTTGCTGACCGAGGCCATCACCAAGCAGCCGCACTGCGTGCTGCTGCTCGATGAAATCGAAAAAGCGCATCCGGACGTGTTCAACATCCTGCTGCAGGTCATGGACCACGGCACGCTGACCGACAACAACGGCCGCAAGGCGGATTTCCGCAACGTGATCCTCATCATGACCACGAACGCGGGCGCCGAGACGCTGAACCGTCCGTCCATCGGCTTCGCCAACTCGCGCGTGGTCGGCGACGAAATGGCCGAGATCCGCCGCATGTTCACGCCCGAGTTCCGCAACCGCCTGGACGCGATCATCCCGTTCGCGGCGCTGGACCGCGAGATCATCCTGCGCGTGGTGGACAAGTTCCTGATGCAGCTCGAAGACCAGCTGCACGAGCGCCGCGTGGAGGCTGTGTTCACCACGCGCCTGCGCGATCATCTGGCCAAGGAGGGTTTCGACCCGCTGATGGGCGCGCGTCCCATGCAGCGCCTCATCCAGGACACCATCCGCCGCGCGCTGGCCGACGAGCTGCTGTTCGGCAAGCTGGTCGAGGGCGGCACGGTCACGGTGGACCTGGACGACGAAGGCAAGGTCACGCTGAGCTTCGACGACAACGGCAAGCCGCCGTCCTCGGACGCGCCGGACAAGCAGGAAGTCGAGCTCGTCGACTAGGGCAACGCAACCCCCTCTATGACCGCGGACCGCCAGCCGCTGATCGAGTGCGAACACTGCGCGAGCATCTATCGCCGGCATCAGCTCGAACCTGACGAGACTGCCAATTGCGCCCGCTGCGGCGCCACCCTGTGGCGCTACAGCGGGCTTAGTTTGTCCAATTGGCTGGCTCTCGCCATCGCCGCCCTGATCGTGTTCGGGGTGGCCAACGCCTATCCCGTCGCGTCCATGTCCGTGCAGGGCATGACGCAGCAGGCCTCGCTGCTGGACGCCATTTCCATCACCTGGCGCCAGGGGCACTGGGTGGTGGCCGTCATGACCGGCCTGGCCGGCTTCGCGTTGCCGCTCTTGCAGCTGGGAGTGCTGCTGTGGGTGCTGGGCCCGCTCTCGCGGGGCCGCGAGCCGTTGGCTTTCCGTCCTGCCATGCGCTTGCTGGGTATCTTGCGTCCCTGGTGCATGGTGCCGGTGTTCCTGCTCGGCGTGCTGGTGGCGGTGGTCAAGCTGGCGGGCATGGCGGCCGTGTCCCCCGGGATCGGGCTGGGCGCTTTCGGCATACTCACCATCCTGCTGACCATGCTCGGGCGGTTGTCGCCGCATGCGCTGTGGCGCTACGCCGAAGACACCGGCGTGGTGCCGGTGCACGTGCCGCAGGCCGGCCCCGACCGGGTGCTGACCGGCTGCCACGTCTGCGGCCAGGTGCAGGCGCTGCCGCGCGAGGCCGACCCCGAGGCGCTGCATCATTGCGTGCGCTGCGACGCGCTGGTGCACCACCGCAAGCCCGACCATCTGGCGCGCACCTGGGCGCTGCTGCTGGCGGCCATCGTGTTCTACATTCCCGCCAACGTGCTGCCCGTCATGAAGGTCAGCTCGGTGCTGGGCGACAGCGCCCACACCATCCTGGGCGGCGTGGTCGAACTGTGGGAGATGGGCTCCTGGGACATCGCGCTCATCGTCTTCATCGCCAGCGTGGCGGTGCCGCTGACCAAGCTGCTCGCGATCATCCTGCTGCTGCTCACCGAGCAATGGCGCAGCACCACCAACCTGCGTCCGCGCACCCGGCTCTACCAGATGGTGGAATTCATCGGCCAGTGGTCCATGCTGGACGTGTTTGTCGTTATATTGCTGGCGGCGCTGGCGGATTTCCAGGGCCTGATGGAAATCAGCGCGGGGGCGGGCGCGGCGGCCTTCGGCGTGGTGGTGATCCTGACCATGCTGTCGGCCATGAGCTTCGACCTGCGCCGCAGCTGGGACCTGGAAACGCAAAGTGAAATAGAATCGGCGCCGGTCGAAAGCCGGCGCCGCCCGACGGCTGGCGCGGGCCAGGAAACGGGCTAGGAAATTGGGCGGGGACGGGGGCCGACCCTCGGCTCCTCCCACTAAAAAGGAAGAATAGATGTCCGAGCAAGCACCCGGATCGGGCGAGGAACCGTTCGCTTCGCCCTCGATCTCGCGCAAGCAGAAAAGCCGCGTCTCGTGGATCTGGCTGGTGCCCATCGTGGCCGCGCTGATGGGCCTGTCGCTGGTCGTGCGGACCTGGATGCAGGCCGGGCCGGACATCTCCATTTCGTTCAACACCGCCGAAGGGCTGGAAGTCGGCAAGACCCAGCTGCGCTACAAGGACGTGACCATCGGCACCGTGCGCGCCATCGGCTTCAACGAAGACCGCAGCAAGGTGGTGGTGCGCGCCGAACTGGCCAAGGAAGTCTCGGACCTGGCGCGGGAAGGCACCAATTTCTGGGTGGTGCGCCCGCGCCTGGACGTCAGCGGCGTCTCCGGCCTGGGCACCTTGCTGTCGGGCGCCTACATCGGCGTGGACGCCGAGGAAGGCAAGAACGGCAACAAGGCCACCAAGCTGGAATTCGAAGGGCTGGAAGTGCCGCCCGCGGTCACCCACGACCGCGCCGGCAAGCGCTTCAAGCTCAAGGCGGCCGACCTGGGGTCGCTGGACATCGGCTCGCCGGTCTATTTCCGCCGCATCAACGTCGGCCGCGTCATCGGCTATGCCCTGGACCAGACCGGCAAGGCCGTCAACGTCGAGGTGTTCGTGGACGCGCCCAACGACAAGTTCGTCACCAACGCCACGCGCTTCTGGAACGCCAGCGGCGTGGATTTCAGCGTCAACGCCGACGGCCTGAAGGTGCGCACCCAGTCGCTGGTGTCGATGGCGATGGGCGGCGTGGCGTTCGAGCCGGTGCTGAACACGCGCGATTCCGGCACGCCGGCCGCCGACGATACCGAATTCGAACTCTATCCCACCGAGACCGCGGCCAAGGCCAACCCGGACGGCGAGGCCTTCCCGATCCGCCTGCGCTTCGACCAGTCGATCCGCGGCCTGACGGTGGGCGCGCCCATCGATTTCAGCGGCATCACGCTGGGCAACGTCACGCAGATCAACCTCGATTTCGATCCGCAGGCCAAGCGCTTCTACTCGCTGGTGGACGCCACGCTGTATCCGGAACGCCTGGGCCGCGTGTTCGACGAGGTGCGCGAGCGCGCCGTCCAGAACGGCGACGTGGCCGGCAACCGCCTGCTGGGCAGCATGATCAAGCACGGCCTGCGCGCCCAGCTGCGCACCGCCAACCTGCTGACCGGCCAGCTTTACGTGGCGATGGACTTCTTCCCGAACGCCAAGCCGGTCGAGTTCGTCGATTCCGAGCCGGCGCAGATACCGACCGTGCCGGGCAACCTCGACCAGCTGCAGCAGCAAGTCAGCAACATCATCGCCAAGGTCGAGAAGATTCCGTTCGACAAGATCGGCGAAGACCTGCGCGCCACGCTGGCCAGCACCTCCAAGCTGATGGGCCGGCTCGACAAGCAGGTGGCGCCCGAGGCGCAGAAGATGCTGAAACAGGCCAGGGATTCGATGGCGCAGATCAACTCGCTGCTGGCCTCCGACTCCTCGCTGCCGGTGAACACGGAGCGCGCCATGCAGGAGCTGGGACGCGCGGCGCGTTCGCTGCGCGCGCTGGCCGATTTCCTGCAAGCCAACCCCGAGGCCCTGCTGCGCGGCCGCGGTCCAGACCCGATTCCAGGCGCCGGTCCTGTCAGGAACTGATACCCATGAATAGACGCCCATTCCGCTGTACCCGCCCGCGCGCGGCCCTGTCCTCGCTGCTCCTGTCGGCCGCGCTGGCGGGCTGCGGCGCCTCGGCGCCGGTGAACTACTACACGCTACAAGGCCCGGCCGCGCCGGGCGGCGCCGGCGCCGGCGCTTCCGCTCCCTACCTGATCGACGTGCAGCCGGTCAACGTGCCGACCCAGGCCGACCAGCCCCAGCTGATGGTGCGCACCGGTGACGGCAGCCTGTCGGCGCTGTATTCCGAGCGCTGGAGCGCGCCGCTGGGCGACGAACTGCGCGGCGCGCTGTCAGACGCGCTCAAGCGCGAGCTGGGCGCGCTGGACGTGCAGATGGTCAAGCCCGGGCCGGGCGCCGCCACCTGGCGGGTGCAGACCGACGTGCAGCGCTTTGAACTGGTCTCTGGCCGCATGGCGCAGCTCGACGTCACCTGGCGGGTGCGGCCGGTCAACATGAAGGGCACGGGGCTGCTGTGCCGCAGCGTGGTGACCGAAACCGTGGCCGACGCCGGCGTGCCGGCGCTGATCGCCGCGCAGCAGCGCGCCGTGGCCGCCCTGGGCGGGGCCATCGCGACGGCCATCCGGGGGCAGACCCCGGCGGGATCGGGCGCGGTCCAGATGTACGGCTGTTCGGCGCTCAAGGACTGACTCCCGGATTTTTCCGAAATCCGGTAGTTCTCAAGCGGTTAACCTAGGGTTAACCGCAATATATGCGCGGTTGCAACCTGTCTAGCATACGGTTCGAATCCGGCTCCAGTCCGGTTCCACTCCCAGGGCCCGGTCGGGCCCGAACGAACTCTGCCCTGTGACAGGAAGCAATCTCTCATGGCCAGCACGACCCTAGGCGTCAAAGTCGACGACGCGCTGCGCGACCGGCTCAAGGCCGCCGCGCAAAAGCTCAACTGCACCCCGCACTGGCTGCACAAGCAGGCGATACTCGCGTACCTGGACCGCATCGAGCGCGGCCAGCTGCCGGCCGAGATGTCGCACCTGGGCGCCGACGGCGACGGCGAGGACGAGTCGGGCGACGGGCACGCCGCGCCCACGCCGCCGTTCTACGAGTTCGGCCAGGACGTGCAGCCGCAATCGGTGCTGCGCGCGGCCATCACGGCGGCCTACCGCCGTCCTGAACCGGAATGCGTGCCGCTGCTGTTGGGCCAGGCGCGCATGCCCAACTTGGAAAAAATCCACGCGATGGCCGCCGACCTGGTCAGGAAGCTGCGCGGCAAGCGCAGCGGCGGCGGCGTGGAGGGGCTGATCCAGGAATTCTCGCTGTCCAGCCAGGAGGGCGTGGCCCTGATGTGCCTGGCCGAGGCGCTTTTGCGCATCCCCGACCGCGCCACGCGCGACGCGCTGATCCGCGACAAGGTGGCGCGCGGCGACTGGAAGTCGCACATGGGCGGCTCGCAGTCGCTGTTCGTCAACGCCGCCACCTGGGGCCTGATGATTACCGGCAAGCTGGTCGCGGTCAGCAGCGAGCAGTCGCTGTCGCACGCGCTGACCCGCCTGATCGGCAAGGGCGGCGAGCCGCTGGTGCGCAAGGGCGTGAACATGGCCATGCGCATGATGGGCGAGCAGTTCGTGTCGGGCCAGACGATTTCCGAGGCGCTGGCCAACAACCGCAAGATGGAATCGCGCGGTTTCCGCTACTCGTACGACATGCTGGGCGAGGCCGCCACCACGGCCGAGGACGCCGAGCGCTACTACGCCTCGTACGAGCAGGCCATCCACGCGATCGGCAAGGCCGCCGCCGGCCGGGGCATCTATGAAGGCCCGGGCATCTCGATCAAGCTGTCGGCGCTGCATCCGCGCTATTCGCGCGCCCAGCGCGAGCGCGTCATGGCCGAGCTGCTGCCGCGCGTCAAGGCGCTGACCCTGCTGGCGCGCAGCTACGACATCGGCCTGAACATCGACGCCGAGGAAGCGGACCGCCTGGAAATCTCGCTCGACCTGCTGGAAGCGCTGTGCTTCGAGCCGGAGCTGGACGGCTGGAACGGCATCGGCTTCGTGATCCAGGCCTACCAGAAGCGCGCGCCCTTCGTCATCGACTACGTGATCGACCTGGCCCGGCGCAGCCGCCACCGCGTGATGGTGCGGCTGGTCAAGGGCGCGTACTGGGACACCGAAATCAAGCGCGCCCAGGTCGACGGCCTGGAAGGCTATCCGGTGTACACGCGCAAGGTCTACACCGACGTGGCCTACCTGGCCTGCGCCCGCAAGCTGCTGGGCGCGCCCGAGGCGGTGTACCCGCAGTTCGCCACGCACAACGCCTACACGCTGGCGGCCGTCTACCACCTGGCCGGCCAGAACTACTATCCCGGCCAGTACGAGTTCCAGTGCCTGCACGGCATGGGCGAGCCGCTCTACGACGAAGTGGTGGGGCCGCTGGCGCAGGGCAAGCTGAACCGCCCGTGCCGCATCTACGCGCCGGTGGGCACGCATGAAACCCTGCTGGCCTACCTGGTGCGCCGCCTGCTGGAAAACGGCGCCAACACCTCGTTCGTCAACCTGATCGGCGACGACAGCATTCCGGTGGAGCAGCTGGTGGCCGATCCGGTCGAGGCCGCCTCGCGCATCGCGCCGCTGGGCGCGCCGCACGAGAAGATCCCGCTGCCGCGCGAACTCTACGGCGATCCTCAGGCCGGCGCGCGCGCCAACTCCGCCGGCCTGGACCTCAGCAACGAGCACCGCCTGGGCTCGCTGTCGGCGGCGCTGCTGGCCAGCGCCTCGATGCCGTGGCGCGCCGCGCCCATGCTGGGCGAGGGCGGCGAGACCTGGGACGCGACCCGCGCCGTCGAGGTCCGCAACCCCGCCAATCTGCGCGACCTGGTGGGCCACGTCATCGAGGCCAGCCCCGAAGAGGCCGAGGCCGCGCTGCGCGACGCCGCCAACGCCGCGCCCATCTGGCAATCCACGCCGGTGGCCGAGCGCGCCCAGTGCCTGCGCCGCGCGGCGCAATTGCTGGAAGAGCAGATGCAGACCCTGCTGGGCCTGATCGTGCGCGAAGCCGGCAAGTCGCTGCCCAACGCCATCGCCGAGGTGCGCGAGGCCGTGGACTTCCTGCGCTATTACGCCGACCAGGCCGAAAGCGAATTCGACAACGACACGCACCGCCCGCTGGGCACCGTGCTGTGCATCAGCCCGTGGAACTTCCCGCTGGCCATTTTCACCGGCCAGGTCGCGGCCGCGCTGGCCGCCGGCAACACGGTGCTGGCCAAGCCGGCCGAGCAGACCCCGCTGATCGCGGCCCAGGCGGTGGCCATCCTGCGCGCCGCCGGCGTGCCGCCCGGCGCCGTGCAGCTGCTGCCCGGCCGCGGCGAAACCGTGGGCGCCCAGCTGGTGGCCAGCCCCGGCGTGCGCGGCGTGATGTTCACCGGCTCCACCGACGTGGCGCGCATCATCTCGCGCACGCTGGCCGAGCGCCTGGACGACGCCGGCCACACCATTCCGCTGATCGCCGAGACGGGCGGCCAGAACGCCATGGTGGTCGATTCCTCCGCGCTGGCCGAACAGGTGGTGTACGACGTGCTGACCTCGGCCTTCGACTCGGCCGGCCAGCGCTGTTCGGCGCTGCGCGTGCTGTGCGTGCAGGAAGACAGCGCCGACCACGTGCTGACCATGCTGCGCGGCGCCATGCGCGAACTCAGCGTGGGCAATCCCGACCGGCTGTCGGTGGACGTGGGACCGGTGATCGACGCCGAGGCCCGCAACGGTATCCAGCGCCACATCGAAACCCTGCGCACCGCGGGCCACCGCGTGGACCAGGTGGAGCTGAACGGCGAATGCCGCCACGGCACCTTCGTGCCGCCCACGCTGATCGAGATCGACGACATCGGCGAACTCACGCGCGAAGTGTTCGGCCCGGTGCTGCATGTGGTGCGCTACAAGCGCGACGAGCTGGACGGCTTGCTCGAGGCCATCAACGGCACCGGCTACGGCCTGACTTTCGGCGTGCATACCCGAATCGACGAGACCATCGCGCACGTGACCGGCCAGGTCATGGCGGGCAACGTCTACGTCAACCGCAACATCGTCGGCGCCGTGGTGGGCGTGCAGCCCTTCGGCGGCGAGTGCCTGTCCGGCACCGGCCCCAAGGCCGGCGGCCCGCTGTATATGTACCGTCTGCTGGCCACCCGTCCGGCCGGCCTGCCGCCGGCGCTGGACGCCTCGGCGCCGCTGCCGCAGCGGCTGGCGCTGCCCGGCCCGACCGGCGAGACCAATACCTACGTGGTCGAGCCGCGCGGCGCCGTGTATTGCGTGGCCGCCACCGAGGCCGGCGCGCGCGCCCAATGGTCGGTGGCCCGGCTTACCGGCAACCATGCCTGGTTCGCCGATACGCCGGCCGCGCAGGCGCTGCTGCAGAGCCTGGACGCCGAGCAGCGCGAACGCGCGGGCATCCTGGCCGACGAAGACGTGGACCAGGCCGACTACCAGGCCGTGCTGTTCGAAGGCGACGGCGACGCGCTGCAGGCGCTGAACCGGCGCATCGCGCAGCGCCCCGGCGCCATTCTGTCGGTGCAGGGCCTGACGCCGGACGCGATCGCGGCGGGCGCGGCCTACGTGCCGGAACGTCTCCTGGCCGAGCGTTCCGTCAGCGTCAACACGGCCGCGGCCGGCGGCAACGCCAGCCTCATGACCATAGGTTGACGGCCGGAGAGGGCCTTTGGACATCCAAGGGTTATCTCCAATATCGGGCAAGGTTGCACTGGAAGCAAAATCCGGTCGCACCGCAAATCCGGATGTCGCAACCCGGCATCCGGACGCAACAAGCCAGGCAGGCGCAGCGTCCCGCCACCCTCGGGACCTGCCTCGTAAAAAACCAGAAACCTGGCTAAAAGCTCAGGTATAACAAGGTCTAACGTCCGACACACCGGAGGATACCCATGAAGTTCCGCACCACTTTGAAGCTCGTCGCCGCCAGCCTCGCCGCCGCCGGCATGGTCGCCGCCGCGCAGGCCGCCGACATCAAGTTCGGCTTCGCCGCGCCGCTGACCGGCCCGCAATCGCATTACGGCGAGGACATGCAGAACGGCCTGAACCTGGCCCTGGAAGAGGCCAACAAGAAGGGCATCAAGGTCGACGGCAAGCCGGCCACCTTCGTGCTGGTGTCGCGCGACGACCAGGCCGATCCGCGCGTCGGCGTGCAGGTCGCCCAGCAGCTGGTCGACCAGGACGTGGTCGGCATCCTGGGGCACTTCAATTCCGGCACGACGATCCCGGCTTCGCGCGTCTACCATGACGCCGGCCTGCCGCAGATCGCCATGGCCACCTCGCCCGAATACACCAAGCAGGGCTACGAGACCACCTTCCGCATGATGACCAGCGACACCCAGCAGGGCGCCGCGGTCGGCAAGTTCATGGTCGAGAAGCTCAAGGCCAAGAAGATCGCCATCATCGACGACCGCACCGCCTACGGCCAGGGCCTGGCCGACGAGGTCGAGAAGGCCGTCAAGGCCGCCGGCGGCCAGGTCGTGCGCCGCGAGTACACCACCGACAAGGCCAACGACTTCACCGCCATCCTGACCAACATCAAGGGCGCCGCGCCCGACGCGATCTTCTACGGCGGCCTGGACGCGCAGTCCGGCCCCATGAAGCGCCAGCTCGCGACGCTGGGCCTGAAGGCGCCGCTGGTCTCGGGCGAAATGACCCGCAGCGACACCTTCATCAAGCTGGCCGGCGACGCCGCCGACGGCACCTACGCCTCGCTGGCCGGCGTGCCGCTGGACAAGATGGCCGCGGGCAAGGACTTCGCGCAGCGCTACGAAGCGCGCTTCAAGAAGGCGCCCGGCGTCTACGCCCCGTACGCCTACGACGGCGCATGGAACATGATCACCGCCATCGAGCAGGCCGGCTCGGCCAAACCCGAGAAGTACCTGCCGGCGCTGGCCAAGCTCAACCGCAAGGGCGCGACCAGCGAGCACATTTCCTACGACGCCAACGGCGACCTCAAGGAAATCTCGGTCACCATCTACGAAGTCAAGAACGGCAAGTGGGAGATGGTCGAGACCATGGTCAGCCAGGCCAACTGACGGCTGCTGACCGGGGCGGACGCGGCCGGGCCGCGACCGCCTCTTCATAAGCGCGCGCCCCGCGGCGCGCGCTGCGCGGCGACGCGGCGGGCCCGACGGCCCGCCCGGCGCGATTCTTCCAGGCTCAAAGCGCGGCCCCTATGGACATCTTCATTCAACAACTGATTAACGGCGTCACGCTAGGCAGCGTGTACGCCCTGGTCGCCCTTGGCTACACCATGGTGTACGGCATCATCGGGCTGATCAACTTCGCGCATGGCGACGTCGTCATGATCGGGGCGATGGCCGCCACCACGGCCGCCATCGCGCTGGTCGGCGGCGACCCGGGCACCTCGGCCTTCGTGGTGCTGGGCGTGGGCCTGCTGGTCTCGGTGCCGCTGTGCATGGCGGTGGGCTGGACCGCCGAGCGCGTGGCCTACCGGCCGCTGCGCCGGGCGCCGCGGCTGGCGGCGCTGATCACCGCCATCGGCGTTTCCATCATCCTGCAGAACGTGGCGATGATGAGCTGGGGCCGCAACTACCTCAACTTTCCGCAAGTGCTGTCGCCGCGGGTCTTCGAGATCGGCGGGGCCCGCATGAGCACGCTGCAGATCGCCATCGTGGTGATCGCGGCGCTCATCATGGGCGGGCTGCTGGCGGTGGTGCACAAGACCCGCCTGGGCACGGCCATGCGCGCCACGGCCCAGAACCGCGAAGTCGCGGGGCTGATGGGCGTGAACATCAATACCGTGATCTCGGCCGCCTTCCTGATCGGCTCGGCGCTGGCCGCGGTGGCCGGCATGATGGTCGCGACCTACTACGGCGTGTCGCAATACACCATGGGCTTCATGCTCGGCCTGAAGGCGTTCACCGCCGCGGTGCTGGGCGGCATCGGCAACCTGGTGGGCGCCATGGCCGGCGGCCTGCTGCTGGGCATCATCGAATCGCTGGGCGCCGGTTACATCGGCGACCTGACCGGCGGATTCCTCGGCAGCCACTACCAGGACGTGTTCGCGTTCTTCGTGCTGGTGCTGGTGCTGATCTTCCGTCCGTCGGGCCTGCTGGGCGAACGCGTGGGGGACCGGGCATGAGCGCGCAAGCCAACCGCAGCGGGTTCTCGACCCGCAACCTGATCGGCATCGCGCTGATCGGCATCGTGCTGGCGGTGCTGCCCTTCGTGCTGGGCATGGCCGGCCAGAGCTGGGTGCGCATCCTCAATTTCGCGCTGCTGTACGTGATGCTGTCGCTGGGCCTGAACATCGTGGTGGGCTTCGCCGGGCTGCTGGACCTGGGCTATATCGCGTTCTACGCGGTGGGCGCCTACGCCTGGGCGCTGCTGGCCTCGCCGCACTTCGGCCTGCACCTGCCGTTCTGGGCGATCCTGCCGATCGCGCTGGCCGTGGCCTGCCTGTTCGGCGTGCTGCTGGGCGCGCCCACGCTCAAGCTGCGCGGCGACTACCTGGCCATCGTGACGCTGGGCTTCGGCGAGATCATCCGGATCTTCCTGAACAACCTGAACGCGCCGGTCAACATCACCAACGGCCCGCAGGGCATCAACCGCGTCGACACGTTCAAGGTGGGCGAATTCGCCTTCGGCCGCACCGAGAGCCTGCTCGGCATCCGGGTGACCGGGCCCGAGAAGTACTACTACCTGCTGCTGGCGCTGACGCTCATCATCGTGGTGGTGTGCGTGCGCCTGCAGAACTCGCGCATCGGGCGGGCCTGGGAAGCCATCCGCGAAGACGAGATCGCCGCCAAGGCGATGGGCATCAACACCCGCAACATCAAGCTGCTGGCGTTCGCGATGGGCGCGTCCTTCGGCGGCGTGGCCGGCGCGCTGTTCGCCTCGATGCAGGGCTTCGTCAGTCCCGAGAGCTTCTCGCTAATGGAATCTATCTCGATCCTGTGCATGGTGGTGCTGGGCGGCATGGGCCACATCCCGGGCGTGATCCTGGGCGCGCTGATCCTGGCCGCCTTGCCCGAATTCCTGCGCGCGGTGGTCGAGCCGGTGCAGCACATGCTTTTCGGCGCCGTGGTGCTGGACCCCGAAGGCATACGCATGCTGCTGTTCGGCCTGGCCATGGTGTGCGTGATGCTGTTCCGGCCCGCCGGCCTGTGGCCGTCGGCGGTGCGCCGCCGCGAACTGGCCAGCAAGACCCAGGGAGGCGCGGCATGAGCAATAAACTGCTGCAAGCCCAGGGGCTGGGCAAGCGCTTCGGCGGCCTGCAGGCCTTGTCCGAAGTGAGTTTCGACATCGAGGAAGGCGAGATCTACGGTTTGATCGGGCCCAACGGCGCGGGCAAGACCACGCTGTTCAACGTGCTGACCGGCCTGTACATCCCGGAGGAGGGCTCCTGCACCTTCAACGGCGTGTCGCTGTCGGGCAAGAAGCCGCACGAGGTCGCCTACGCCGGCCTGGCGCGCACCTTCCAGAACATCCGCCTGTTCGCCAACCTCAGCGCCATCGAGAACGTCATGATCGGGCGCCACATGCGCACCCGCTCGGGCGTGTTCGGCGCGGTGCTGCGCACGCGCGCCACGCGCGCCGAAGAGGCGGCCACCGAGGCGCGCGCGCACGAACTGCTGGAATACGTCGGCATCGGCCATCGCGCCAACGACGTGGCGCGTTCGCTGCCCTACGGCGACCAGCGCCGCCTGGAGATCGCGCGCGCGCTGGCCACCGATCCCAAGCTGCTGGCGCTGGACGAGCCGGCGGCCGGCATGAACGCCTCTGAGACGGTGGTGCTGCGCAAGCTCATCGAGAAAATCCGCGCCGACGGCATCACGGTGCTGCTGATCGAACACGACATGAAACTCGTCATGGGGCTGTGCGACCGCGTGCTGGTGCTGGAATACGGCAAGGTGCTGGCCATGGGCAAGCCCGCCCAGGTCCAGCGCGACCCCAAGGTCATCGAAGCGTATCTGGGCGCGGGCGCCGCCCAGGACCCGCTGATTCACCAGGAGCGCCCGGCATGACGGCAGCAGCATCCCAACCCTTGCTCGAATTGCGCGGCCTGCAGGTCGCCTACGGCGGCATCCGCGCGGTGCGCGGAATCGACCTGCGGGTCGACGAAGGCGAGCTGGTGTGCCTGATCGGCGCCAATGGCGCCGGCAAGAGCACCACCCTGCGCGCCATCTGCGGCCTGGTGCCGCTGGCCGGCGGCGAAGTGGTCTACGCCGGGCAATCCATCGGCGGCCAGAAATCGCACGAACTGGTGCGCCGCGGCCTGGTCATGGTGCCCGAGGGACGCGGCATCTTCGGCCAGCTCACCATCGAGGAAAACCTCGCCATGGGCGGCTACGTGCGGCGCGACGCGGCGCAGGTGCGCCAGGACACGGACCGGGTCTTCACCCTGTTCCCGCGCCTGGCCGAGCGCCGCAGGCAGGCGGCCGGCACCCTGTCCGGCGGCGAACAGCAGATGGTGGCCATGGGCCGCGCCATGATCGCGCGCCCCAGGCTGCTGCTGCTGGACGAGCCCTCGATGGGACTGGCGCCGCTGATGGTCGAGAAAGTCTTCGAGGTGGTGCGCACCATCGCCAGCGAAGGCGTCACCATCCTGCTGATCGAGCAGAACGCGCGCCTGGCGCTGGAGAACAGCCATCGCGGCTACGTGATGGAGTCGGGCGAGATCATCCTGTCCGGTCCGGCAGGCCAGATGCTGCACGATCCCAAGGTCCGTGCGGCTTATCTGGGCGAGACGGAGTAGGGCGCGACGCTAGGCGGTGGCCGGCTCCCGGCCCACCGCCGCGACCACGCCGGCTTCGATCAGCGCGCCGATCTCCTGCTCGCCGTAGCCGAACTCCCCCAGAATCGCGATCGTGTCCTCGCCCAGGCGGGGCGCGGCGCGGTGGTACTGCGCGGGCGTGGCCGACAGTTTGACGGGCATGCCGACGGTGCGGACCTTGCCCGCCACCGGATGGTCCTGTTCCACCACCATGCCGCGCGCCAGCGTCTGCGGGTGCGACAGCGCCTGCGCGATCGAGTGCACCGGGCCGGCCGGCACGCCGGCCGCGTCGAAGATGTCCAGCCACGCCTGCGCGGGGCGGGTTTTCAGGATCGCCGACATTTCCTCCACCAACTGCTCGCGGTTCTGCATGCGGTCGCGGTTGCGCGCGTAGCGCGGGTCCTCGGCCCATTGCGGCTGGCCCAGCGCCTGCGCGATGCGTTGCCAGTTCTTTTCGTTGGCCCCGCCGATGATGATCCAGTCGGTGGCGGTGGGGAATGCCTGGTAGGGCGCGCTCAGCACGTGCGCCGAGCCGGTGGGGCCGGGCGAGACGCCGCTGCCGAAGTAGATGGCGGCATGCCAGTAGAGCTGCTGCAGGCTGGCTTCGAGCAGCGAGGTCTCGACGATCTGGCCTTCGCCGGTGCGCTGCTTGTGCTGGTAGGCCGCCAGCACCCCAAAGGCCGCCAGCAGGCCGGCGTTGATGTCGGCCACGGAGTTGCCGGTGCGCAGCGGCGGGCCGCCAGGCTCGCCGGTGATCGCCATCAGGCCGGAGAAACCCTGCGCCACGAGGTCGAAGCCGCCCTTGTCGGCGTAGGGGCCGGTGGTGCCGTAGCCCGACACCGCGCAATAGATGAGGCCGGAGTTTTCGCGGCGCAGGGTGTCGTAGCCCAGGCCCAGCTTTTCCATCGTGCCCTTGCGGAAGTTCTCGGTCACCACGTCGGCGTCGCGGATCATGCGCAGCAGGATTTTCTTGCCCTCGGGATGCTTGAGGTCCAGCGCGATGGCGCGCTTGTTGCGGTTGAGCATGAGATAGGGCGCCGAGATGCCGTTGATCTGCGGGTCGCGGTACTGGCGCGAATCGTCGCCGCCGTCGAGCTTCTCGACCTTGATGACGTCGGCGCCCAGATCGGCCAGCATCATGCCGCAGGTCGGGCCGGCCATGATCTGCGACAGCTCGATCACGCGCATGCCGGCCAGCGCGCCGGCCGGACGCCGGGTATCGTCGTTATGCATGTGGACTCCTAGCGCCGCGTTCAGCGGCCGTTGAATTGCGGCTTGGCCTTGGCCAGGAAGGCGCGGTAGCCCGCGCGGAAGTCTTCGGTGTCGAAACAGTCGAACGCCTCGTCGCGGTCGGCGTCGGTCAGGGCCTTGCCGCCGACCAGGTTGCGGACGAATTTCTTGTGCCAGCGCGCCACCAGCGGCGCGCCGTCGGCGATGCGCCGGGCGGTGGCCTGGGCCTGCGCGGCCACCTGGTCGTCGGGCTCCACGCGCGTGACCACGCCCAGCCGCAAGGCCTCCCGGGCGTCGAAGATGCTGCCTTCGAGCAGCACCTGCAGCGCCGCCGACGGGCCGACCAGCCGCACCAGCGGCGCCAGCTCCGAATACGACATCACCAGGCCCAGGTTCTTGATCGGCACGCCGAAGCGCGAGCTTTCGCCGCAGATGCGGATGTCGGCCAGGCTGGCGATCTCCAGCCCGCCGCCCACGCAGATGCCGTGGATCTGCGCGACCACCGGATGGCGGCACCCGCCGATGGCTTCGATGGTGCGGCGCATGACGGCGCCGTACTCGATCGCCTGGCGCTTGTTGCTGCGCGCGGTTTCGAATTCGCCGATGTCGTTGCCCGGCGAAAAGGCCTTTTCCCCGGCGCCGCGCAGCAGCACGCAGCGCACGCTGTCGTCGGCGTCCAGTTCCAGGAAGGCGTCGCCCAGCAGCCGCCAGCTGTCGATGGTGAAGGCATTGAGCTTGTCGGGACGGTTCAGCACCACCGTCACGATGTCGCCGTCGCGCTGGCGCAGGATGAGGGAGGCGTCGGAAGAGGGGGATGCGCTCATGGCGTTCCTTTGCATGGGCGGGGGCGCGGCCCCCGCGGGGTTACTGTTTGCTCAGGCCC
Organism: Achromobacter sp. SX5; assembly: GCF_056711425.1. Lineage (NCBI taxonomy): Bacteria > Pseudomonadati > Pseudomonadota > Betaproteobacteria > Burkholderiales > Alcaligenaceae > Achromobacter > Achromobacter sp. SX5. Next base: position 2,162,557 of record NZ_CM160041.1, read on the forward strand.
AGGCTGGCGGTGAGCTTGCCGTACTTGCTCCATTCGTCGCGCACATAGCTGGCGAAGGCCGCCGGGGTCTGCGGGCCGCCGCCCAGGTCCATGCCCTGTTCGGCGAGCTTGGACTGGATCTCGGGATCGGCCAGGGTCTGGGCCAGCGCGCGGTCGAGCTTGTCCAGCACCGGCTGGGGCAGCCTGGCCGGGGCCAGCACCGCGTACCACTGCACCACGTCCAGGCCCTTGATGCCGGACTCGGCCAGCGTGGGCACGTCGGGCAGCCGCTTGCTGCGCTCGGCGCTGGTCACGGCCAGGGGCCGCAGCTTGCCGGCCTGGATCTGGTTGATGGCGCCCGGCAGGGTGTCGAAGTTCAGGTCCACGCTGCCGCCCAGCAGGTCGGTCATGGCCTGGCCGCTGCCCTTGTAGGGCACGTGCTCCATGGTGACGCCGGCGATCTGCGAGAAGCGCGCCGCGCTCAGGTGCTGCGGGCTGCCCATGCCGGAGGAGGCGTACAGCAGCTGCTTGGGCTTGGCGCGGGCGTCGTCGACCAGGTTCTGCACGCTGGTGTAAGGGTGCTTGGCGGGATTGACCACCAGCACGTTGGGCACCGAGCCGATGTAGCGCACCGCGGTGAAGTCCTTGATCGGATCCAGGTTGGACTGCACCACATACGGCGCGGCGACGGTGGACTGCATATTGGCCAGCAGCAGGGTGTAGCCGTCGGCGTCGGCCTTGGCCACGTAGTCGGCCGCGATCAGTCCCGAGGCGCCGGGCTTGTTCTCGACCACCACCTGCTGGCCCAGCACCGTGGACAGGCGGGCGGAAAGAATACGGGCCGATACGTCCGTGCCGCCGCCGGGCACGAAGCCGACGATCAGGCGCAGCGGCCGTTGCGGCCAGGCGGATGCGTCCTGGGCCAGGGCGGGGCCGGCGGCGGCCAGGCCGGCGCCTAGCGCCAGTGCGCCGGCCCAGGCGCGAGCATGCTTGTTCATGAAGGTCTCCTTGGTGGGGGGATACCTGCCCGCGTGTTGCTTGCTCTATGATGGGGTCAGGTTGGTATTCCGGTGGTGTCTGGTATACCAGATACAAAAATAATCGAATCAGCGAGCACGTACAACTCATGGCTAACCCTGAAGTCCTGGATCAATCCGTCCCCGATCTGGCCATCCATCACCCGACGCTGCCGGCCGTGGTGGCCGAAAAACTGCGTCAGCTCATCATCGACGGCACCTTCAAGCCGGGCACCTGGCTGAACGAGCGCGACCTGTGCGATCAGTTGAAGATTTCACGCACGCCGCTGCGCGAGGCCTACCGCATGCTGGCCTCGGACGGGCTGCTGGCGTTGCAGCCCAAGCGCGGCGCGATGGTGATCGAATTGTCGGCCGACGACGTCGAGAACATTTTCGATGTGCTGTCGGTGCTGGAAGGACTGGCGGTGCGCAGCGCCGCCGAACGCGCGAGCGACGCCGAACTGGCGCAGATTGCGCAATTGCACGCGCAGATGCGCGAGAACTATGAAAAGCGCGACATCCGCGCCTATTTCGCCGCCAGCATGGGCACCCACATCGCGATCAACCGCGCGGCGCACAACCCGGCGCTGACCCATGCCTATGACCGCCTCAACCTGCAGGTGCAGGCGCTGCGCTACAAGTCCAATTTCGACAGCGACGAATGGACCGCAGCGGTGGCCGACCACGAGGCCTTCGTGCAGGCGCTGATGCGGCGCGACGGCGCGCTTGCCGAATCGCTGATCCGCAAGCACGTGGGCAGCAAGAAGGCCTACAACCTGCGCGCCCGGCACGCGGGCGCGCCCCAGCGCTGAGCGGCGCCGGGACGCGCGCGCTTCAGGCCGGCTGCGCCGCCGCCTGGCGGCGCCGGCCTATCATCAGCGCGATGACGGCGGCGATCAGGCCGGTGGCGCCCGAGATCACGAAGGCCATCAGGTAGCTGCCCTGCGCGGCGCGCAGCGCGCCCGCCATCCACGCGGCGCTGGCTGCGCCCAGCTGGTGGCCGGCCACGATCCAGCCGAACACGATGGCGGCGTCGCGCTCGCCGAAGGCCTCGGTGGTCAGGCGCAGCGTGGGCGGCACAGTGGCGATCCAGTCCAGCCCGAAGAAGATGGCGAAGATCGACAGGCTGTAGAACGAGAAATCGGAATAGGGCAGGTAGATCAGCGACAGGCCGCGCAGCCCGTAGTAGACGAACAGCAGCTTGCGCGGATCGTAGCGGTCGGTCAGCCAGCCGGACGCGGTGGTGCCGATCAGGTCGAAAACGCCCATCAACGCCAGCAGGCCGGCGGCCTGCACCTCGGGCATGCCGTGGTCGCCGCAAAGCGCGATCAGGTGCGTGCCCACCAGGCCGTTGGTGGTGAAGCCGCAGACGAAGAAGGTGGCGAACAGGAACCAGAAGGTGCGCGTGCGGGCCGCGCGCGCCAGCACGCCGAAGGTGGTGGCCAGCAGGCCGGGGCGCGGCGCCGGCGCGGCCGGCGCGGCGTGCGGATCGCTGCCGTACGGCGTCAGGCCCACGCTGGCCGGGCTGTCGGGCACCAGCCACCAGGCCAGCGGCACCAGCGCCGCGGCGGCGGCGGCCACCGCCCACACCACCCGGGTCCAGTCGCCGGACGAGGCCAGCGCCGCCAGCACCGGCAGGAACACCAGCGTGCCGGTCGCGGTGCTGGCCGTCAGCAGGCCCATCATGACGCCACGGTGGCGGGTGAACCAGCGGTTGACGACGGTGGCGCCCAGCACCACGGCGACCGCGCCCGAACCGATGCCCGAGAACACGCCCCAGGTCATGAGCAGGTGCCAGGGCTGGGTCATGAACGCGCTGGCCGCGCTGGAGGCGGACATCAGCGCCAGCGCGCCGATCAGCACGCGGCGCGGTCCGAAGCGCTCCATCGCCGCGGCCGCGAACGGGCCGACCAGGCCGTACAGGAAGATCCCCATCGCGGCGGCGAACGAGATCGTGCTGCGGCTCCAGCCGAAAGCCTCTTCCAGCGGCACCAGCAATACGCCGGGCGAGGAGCGCAGGCCGGCCGAGACCAGCAGGGACAGGAAGATCACGGCGACGACGACGAACGCGTACTTCTGGCCGACGCGCCGGAAAGGCATGGGGGGTTGGGCTATACTCATGTTACTTACCGGTACGTATGAAGAGTCGAGAAGCGCATAGTACGTACCGGTCAGTAACACAGTCAAGCGCTTTTTGTGGCGCTGTCAGCCAGACAAGGAGCACGAGCATGGCCAGCAAGACCGCCGATACCCGGCCCGCCGCCAAGCAGCCGCTGGCGGCCGACCGCATCCGCAAGACGGCGCGGGAAATGTTCTACCGCGACGGCATCCGCGCCGTGGGGGTGGACGCCATCGTCAACGAGGCGGGGGTGACCAAGCCCAGCCTGTACCGCAGCTTTTCGTCCAAGGACGAACTGGCGGCCGCCTACCTGCGCGATTACGACGCGGAATTCTGGGCCCGCTTCGACGCGGCCTGCGCCGCCCATCCCGGCGATCCGCGGGCGCAGATCCTGGCCTACCTGTCCGGCCTGGGCGCGCGCGCCGTGCAGAGCGGCTATCGCGGCTGCGGCCTGACCAATGCGGCGGTGGAATATCCGGAATCCGACCACCCCGCGCGTGCCGTGGCGGTGGCCCACAAGGCGCAATTGCGCACCCGGCTGGCGGCGATGGCTAGGGAAATGGGCGCGGCCGATCCCGACGCGCTGGGCGACGGGCTGCTGCTGCTGCTGGAAGGCGCGTTCGTGTCCAGCCAGCTGTTCGGGCAGGGCGGGCCGGCCGGCCGCGTGGCGCAGATGGCGGACAAGCTGATCGAGGCGCACCTGGCCCGCTGAGCCGGCGCACCCGGATGGTGCGCAACACGGTGCCTCATGCACCAGAATTTCGCGTTTGTACTCATTGTGCAACGAACAAAAAAATGCTTGGAGATTCTTATTGCGACGCAGCAGACTCAGGTCTAAGATGAGTTCGTGCTGTTCCACATCGCGCTTTCTCAAGGAGAGAATCATGAGCGATACCGCATTGAAGAACACCCGGGAACACTCTGTGGCCGGCAAGGGCGCAAAAGCGCAGGCGCTGGGTCCGACCGGCGGCTGGCGGCGGCTGAAGCTGCGCCTGGCGGCCCTGGGCGGCGCGGTAGGCGAAGTGCTGCACGATATGGACGAAGGCCGCCGCCAGCATCCGGTGATTTCGGCCTACCACTAGCAGCACGCAGCAAGCCAAAAAAAAGCCAGCAGATGCTGGCTTTTTTGCGTCTGGAGCGCTCGATCAGGACTTGAGCTTCGCGTCCATCGTGATCTTGGCGTTGAGCACCTTGGAGACCGGACAGCCCTTTTCGGCCTTGCGGGCCGCCTCTTCGAAGGCCTGCGCGCTGGCACCGGGAATCACGGCTTCGACCGTCAGGTGCACGGCTGAAATCGAAAAGCCGTCGGCCACCTTGTCCAGCGTAACCTCGGCCTTGGTGTCCAGGCTTTGGGCCACCATGCCGGCCTCGCCCAGGATGGCCGACAGCGCCATGGTGAAGCAGCCGGCATGCGCGGCGCCCAGCAGTTCTTCGGGGTTGGTGCCCGGGGTGTCGCCGAAGCGCGTGTTGAAGCCGTAGGGTTGGTCCTTGAGTACGCCGCTTTGGGTGGAAAGGGTGCCCTTGCCGGTCTTCAGGTCGCCCGACCAGGCGGCGGTTGCGGTTTTCTTCATGCGTGACTCCTGTAAGAAGGGCGCCCGTTGCGGGCGCATCCGGTGGGTGGGAGCGGGCCGCGCGGGCCGCCTTGTCGATGATACGGCCCGCGGCTTGCGGCGGCTTGCGCGCATCGGCAAGCCGATGTAACGGCGGCGTGGGCACGGGGCGCTACGCGGATAAGGCAGAATACGGGGATTGCCTTCAATTCCTTCAATCTTTCCGAGAAACGTAGTCATGTCTGCCGCATTCCTCCGCTGCGCCTGTGCCATTGCGCTGGCCGTTCCCGTGTTTACCGCCCAGGCCGAAGTCGTCATCGGCGTGGACGTGTCCACGACCGGTCCGGCCGCCGCCATCGGCATCCAGACCAATAACGCGATCCGCCTCTGGCCCGCCACGCTGGGCGGCGAGCCGGCCCGCTACGTGGTGCTGGACGACGGCACCGACGTCAGCCGCGCGGTGAAGAACATGCGCAAGCTGACCTCGGAGGACAAGGTCGACGCCATCGTCGGCCCCAACACCACCGCGGCGGCGCTGGCCGGCCTGGACGTGCTGGCCGAGACCGGCACGCCGATGATCGCGCTGGCCGCCTCCAGCGTCATCGTCGAGCCGCTGTCCGACCCCAAGCGCGCCTGGGCGTTCAAGATGCCGCAGAACGATTCGCTGATGGCGACCGCGCTGGTCGAGGACATGAAAAAGAAGGGCTTGAAGAACGTGGCCTTCATCGGCTTCGCGGATTCGTACGGCGACAGCTGGTGGAAGGAGTTCAGCGCCGCCGCCGGCGACGACCTGAAGATCGTGGCGCAGGAGCGCTTCCAGCGCACCGACGCCTCGGTGGTGGGCCAGGCGCTGAAATTCATCGCCGCCCATCCGGACGCCGTGCTGATCGCCGGCGCGGGCACGCCCTCGGCGCTGCCCCAGAAGACGCTGCTGGAGCGCGGCTACACCGGCGCCATCTACCAGACCCATGGCATCGCCACGCTGGAATTCCTGCAGATCGGCGGCGCCGACGTGGAAGGCACGCTGTTTCCGACCGGCCCGGGCGTGGTGGCCCGCGAGCTGCCCGACGGCAATCCGGTCAAGCCGGTAGCCGTGGCCTTCGCCGACAAATACGAAGCCCAGTACGGCAAGAACACGATGACGCAGTTCGCCGGCGACGCCTATGGCGCGTGGATGCTGCTGGATTCGGCGGTGGCGCGCGCGCTCAAGACCGGCGCCAAGCCGGGCACGCCGGCGTTTCGCGCCGCGCTGCGCGACGCCATCGAGGACACCCGCGACCTGGTCGTGCCCAACGGCGTGCTGAACATTTCCAAGGAAGACCACCAGGGCTTCGACGAACGCGCGCGGGTCATGGGCGTCATCAGGAACGGCCGGTTCTCGTACGCGCAATAGCCATCCGGCGGCCGGGTCATGGACGCCAACGGTTCGTAACCAGTCCTAACGTCCCATAGGGGCAGGGCAGGGAAAAGCAGGCTGCGGCCTGCTTTTTTTCGTCCATATCATTAGCGTCGAAATGATTTAGTGTCGTATCATTTTTAGTGCATTCATGAATCTAGAAATAAATCAGGGAGAAAACGACCCATGAACTCGACCTCGATCCGATCCCGGCGCCTGCTGGCGGCGCTGAGCCTGGGGCTGCTGGCCGCCTGCTCCGATTCCGGCTCAGACAAGCCCGCCGCGGCCGCCGCCGACAAGCCGGCCGCCGCCTCCACGCTGGAAGCGGCCAAGGCGGCCGGCAAGATACGCATCGGCTATGCCAACGAAGCGCCGTTCGCCTACATGGACAGCAAGGAAGCCAAGGTCACCGGCGAATCCGTGGAAATCGCCCGCGTGGTGCTCAAGCGCATGGGCATCAACGAGGTGGAAGGCGTGCTGACCGAATTCGGCTCGCTGATTCCGGGCCTGCAGGCCAAGCGCTTCGACATCATCGCGGCCGGCATGTACGTCACGCCCGAACGCTGCCAGCAGGTGGCGTTCTCCAATCCCACCTACGGCGTGGGCCAGGCGTTCCTGGTCAAGCAGGGCAACCCCAAGAACCTGCACAGCTACGAAGACGTGGTCAAGAACCCCGACGCCAAGCTGGGCGTGGTGGTGGGCGCCATCGAGGGCGAGTACGCCTCCAAGTCCAAGGTGCCGCCCGCCCAGGTGGTGGTGTTCCCGGACGCGGTCAGCGCGCTGTCGGGCGTGCAGGCCGGCCGCGCCGACGCCTACGCCGCCACCGCGCTGACGGTCAACGATCTGATGGGCAAGACCAGCGCCGCCAGCGGCCTGCAGAAGGCCGAGCCGTTCACCGACCCGGTCATCGACGGCAAGAACGTGCGCGGCTATGGCGCCTATGCGTTCCGCAGCGACGACAAGGCCTTCGCCGATGCGTTCAACGCGGAACTGGCCAAGTTCATCGGCACCGAAGAGCACCAGAAGCTGGTGGCGCCGTTCGGCTTCACTTCAGAGGAGCTGCCCAAGGGCGTGACCGCCGCCCAGCTGTGCGCCGGCCAGTAAGGGGGCGGCCATGCAGCTGATCTCCGAGCATTTCGCCGAGCTGGCGCCGCCGCTGCCGGAAGGCCTGGGCGTCACGCTGCAGGTCATGGCGGGCGCGGTGGTGCTGGCCGTCCCGCTGGCGCTGGCCGCGGGCATCTGCCGCCTGTCGAGCCTGGCCCCGGTGCGCTGGATCGCCTCGATCTACGTGGAGGTGTTCCGCGGCACGTCGGCCCTGGTCCAGCTTTTCTGGTTCTATTTCGTGCTGCCGCTGTTCGGGGTGCAGCTGCCGGCCATGCTGGTGGGCATCGTGGTGCTGGCGCTCAACGCCGGCGCCTACGGCGCCGAGGTGGTGCGCGGCGCGATCCGCGCGGTGCCGCCGGGCCAGCGCGAGGCGGGCATCGCGCTGAACCTGACGCGCGCGCAGATCATGCGCCGCATCGTCGTGCCGCAGGCGGTGCCGGCCATGCTGCCGCCGGCCGGCAACCTGCTGATCGAACTGCTGAAGAACACGGCGCTGGTGTCGCTGGTCACCATTACCGACCTGACGTTCCGCGGCCAGCTGCTGCGCAGCGAAACCCTGCGCACCACCGAAATCTTCACCCTGATGCTGCTGCTGTACTTCGCGGTGGCCTTGCTGATCACGGCCGGCGTGCGCCTGCTGGAGCGGAGGGTCCGGGTCCGATGACACCGATATTCGACTGGTCTTTCGCCCTGGAAATCCTGCCCACCCTGGGCTCCGCCCTGGTCGTCACCATCCAGGCCACGCTGCTGGGCATGCTGGTGGCGGTCACGCTGGGCCTGGTGCTGGCCATGCTGCGGCGTTCGCGCCTGCACATCGTGTCGCTGCCGGTCGGCTTCGTGATCGAGTTCGTGCGCAGCACGCCGCTGCTGGTGCAGATGTATTTCCTGTTCTACGTGCTGCCCCTGACCGGCGTGCGCATGTCGCCGCTGGCCACCGGCATTCTCGCGCTGGGCCTGCACTACGCGACCTATTGCGCCGAGGTCTACCGCGCCGGCATCGAGGCGGTGCCGCGCGGCCAGTGGGAGGCCGCCACCGCGCTCAACCTGTCGCGCTGGCGCACGGCGGTCGACGTGGTGCTGCCGCAGGCCATACCGCCCGTGGTGCCGGCGCTGGGCAACTACCTGGTGGCCATGTTCAAGGACACGCCGCTGCTGTCGGCCATCACCGTGGTCGAGCTGCTGCAGCAAAGCAAGATGATCGGCTCGGCCACGTTCCGCTACACCGAGCCGCTGACCCTGGTGGGCCTGCTGTTCCTGGCGCTCAGCCTGGTGGCGGCCTGGGGCGTGCGCGGCCTGGAGGCCCGTTTGCAACGATATGGAGGAAGGCGATGAGCGCCAGCGTAAGCATCAAGAACCTGCGCAAGCAGTACGGCGACCTGGAGGTGCTGCGCGGCATCAACCTGGAGATCCCGGCCGGCCAGACCGTGGCCGTGATCGGGCCGTCGGGCTCAGGCAAGTCCACGCTGCTGCGCGTGCTGATGACGCTGGACCGCCCCAGCAGCGGCGAGATCGAGATCGACGGCGTGCCCATGTGGACCGACGCCCAGGGCCGGCCGGTCGGCCCCAACTCCGAGCACCTGCGCAAGGTGCGCGGCAAGATCGGCATGGTGTTCCAGCACTTCAACCTGTTCCCTCACATGACCGCGCTGGGCAACGCCATGGAAGCGCCGCTGCGCGTGTTGGGCATGTCGCGCGACCAGGCCCGCGAGCGCGCCGTGGAGTACCTGGAAATGGTGGGGCTGGGCGACAAGCTCGACGTCTATCCCGCGCAGCTGTCGGGCGGGCAGAAGCAGCGCGTGGGCATCGCGCGGGCGCTGGCCATGTGCCCCGGCATCATGCTGTTCGACGAAGTCACCTCGGCGCTGGACCCGGAACTGGTCGGCGGCATCCTGCAGATCCTGCGCGACCTGTCGGCACGGCGCAGCATGACCATGATCATCGTGACCCACCAGATGAAGTTCGCCGAACGCAGCTCGGACCGCACGCTGTTCTTCGACGCCGGCAACATCGTCGAGGACGCGGAATCGTCGGTGCTGTTCAGCCAGCCGCGCGAAGAACGCACGCGCCAGTTCCTGGACTCCGTGATCGAGGGCCAGTAGGGCTGCGGCGCAGGCGGTATGCTGTGGTATCCCCTGACACGGAGGTTCCTCGCATGTCCCTGCTTTTCAGCCCCGCCGCCATCGGCAACCTGGAACTGGCCAACCGCATCGTCATCGCGCCCATGTGCCAATACTCGGCAGAACAGGGCCGGGCCGTCGACTGGCACATGATCCACCTGGGCCACCTGGCGCTGTCCGGCGCCGGGCTGATGTTCATCGAAGCCACGGCGGTCGAGCCGGAGGGCCGCATCTCGCCGGGCGATCTCGGCCTGTGGTCCGACGACACCGAGGCCGCGCTGGGCCGCGTGGTGGCCGCCGTACGGCGCCATTCGCCGATCAGGCTCGGCATACAGCTCGGCCACGCGGGCCGCAAGGCCTCCAGCGAGGCGCCCTGGAACGGCGGTCAGTTGGTCGCGCCCGAGGCGGGCGGCTGGCAGCCCTGGGCGCCTTCGGCCCTGCCGCACGGCGCGGCCGAGCCGGCGCCCCGGGTCCTGGACCAGGCCGGTCTGGCGCGCGTGCGCGAGGCCTTCGTCGACAGCGCCCGCCGCGCGCTGCGCCTGGGGCTGGACGCGATCGAGCTGCATGCGGCGCACGGCTACCTGCTGCACCAGTTCCTGTCGCCGCTGGCCAACCGTCGCGACGATGCCTACGGCGGCTCGCTGGAGAACCGCATGCGCTTTCCGCTGGAGGTGTTCCAGGCGGTGCGCGAAATCACGCCGCGCAATGTGGCGCTGGGCGTGCGCGTCTCGGCCACGGACTGGGTCGAAGGGGGCTGGGACCTGGAGCAGACCCTGGCCTTCGCGCAGCAGCTCAAGGCGCGCGGCTGCGAGTTCATCGACGTGTCCTCCGGGGGCGTGTCGCCGCAGCAGAAAATTCCGGTCGGGCCGAACTACCAGGTGCCGTTCGCCGAGCAGATCAAGCGCCAGGTGGGCATGCCCACCATCGCCGTCGGCATGATTACCGAGGCGCAGCAGGCCGAGGACATCCTGGCGCAGGGCCAGGCCGACATGGTCGCGCTGGCGCGCGGCATGCTGTATGACCCGCGCTGGCCCTGGCATGCCGCCGCGCAGCTCGGCGGCCAGGTCGCCGCGCCGCACCAGTACTGGCGCTCGCAGCCGCGCGACCAGAAAGCGCTGTTCGGCGAAACCCGCTTCGGCGCGCGCTAGCGGCCGGCCGCCCCGGGCCGGCGGCCTTCGTAGGCGTCCTGCAGCAAGGCGCGCAAGGCCGCGCGTTCCAGCGGACGCGGGTTGGGATAGGGCGTGCGCAGCGCGATGTCGCAGGCCTGGTCCAGGTCCTGCTCGCGCATGCCGATCTCGCGCAGCGCCGTGGGCGCGTCCAGCGAGCGGGCCAGGTCGTACACGCCCTGCGCGGCGTCGGACGCGCCCAGCGCGGCGGCGATGCGCTGCATCGCCTGCGGCGCGGCCGGCGCGTTGTAGGCCAGGGCATGCGGCAGCACCACGGTATGCACCTCGGCGTGCGGCAGGTTGAAGCTGCCGCCCAGCGTATGGCAGAGCTTGTGGTGCAGGGCCATGCCCACACTGCCCAGCACGGTCCCGCAAAGCCAGGCGCCGTACAGCGCGTCGCCGCGCGCCGCCTGCAGGGCCTGGCCGGCCGCGCCGCCGCAGATGACGGGCAGCGCCCGGGCCAGCGCCCGGATGCCTTCCTGCGCCATCAGGTCCATGATGGGATTGCCGTCGGCCGAGTACAGCCCTTCGGCGGCGTGGGCGATGGCGTTCATGCCGCTGGTCGCGCTCATCGCCGCCGGCAGCGACATGCTCAGTTCCGGGTCGTAGACCACGCTGCGCGGCAGCACGCGCTCGTCCTTGCCGGTCTTTTTCAGGCCGGCTTCGGTGATGCCGTAGATCGGCGTCATCTCGGAACCGGCGTAAGTGGTGGGCACCGCGATCACGGGCAGGCCGGCCTCCAGCGCGATGGCCTTGCCCAGTCCGATGGTGGAGCCGCCGCCCACCGCCACGGCGCAATCCGCGCCATGCTCGCGCGCCGCCTGGCGCGCCTGGCGCGCGACCTCGATGGGCACGTGCATCGCCGCCTGGTCGAATATGCCGGCGACGCGGTCGGCGCCGAGCAGCGCGGCCACGCGCTCGGCCTGGGCGCGCTGCGGCGCGGTGCACAGCACCAGCGCCCGCCGCAGGCCCAGCGCGTCGAGCTCGGCCGCCAGACCTTCCAGGCTGCCCGGGCCGAAGACCACGCGCTGCGCGCGGCTGGTGTAGACGAACGGCGAGACGGCGTTCGGGTAAGCGGTGTCGGTCATTGCGGTTCCTATTTTTGTGCAAATTGCCAAACTGCGGCCATGCACGCTATCGTAAGTGCCAGCGCCAGCAGGAAAGCACGCGCCACACGCCAAAGCCTTTTGCGCCATATGCACAAATGAAAGCCGTCAAATTCGCCGAAAACCTGTCGATCTTCGTCGACGTCGCGCGCGCGCAGAGCTTCTCCGAGGTGGCGCGCCGCCGCGGCATGGTGGCCTCGTCCGTGGCGCGCCAGATCGGGGCGCTGGAGTCCGAACTGCAGGTGCCGCTGTTCCTGCGCTCCACCCGCGCCCTGGCCCTGACCGAGGCCGGCGAAGTGCTCTACGAGCGCGCCGTGAAGATCCTGCACGACATGACGGAGGCCCGTTCCGAGGTCATTTCGCTGGAACAGAGCGTCCAGGGCCAGCTGCGCGTGAGCTGCCTGCCTGCTTTCGCGCGGCGCTACGTGGTGCCCATGCTGCCGCGCCTGGGCCTGCGCCATCCGCAATTGCGCGTGGAACTGGAGCTGACCGAGCGGGTGGTGGACCCGGTGGTCGAGCGCATGGATGTGGTGGTCAGGGTGGGGCAGCAGCCCGACAGCAGCCTGATCGGGCAGCGCATCGGCAGCCACCGCTACCTGATCTGCGCGGCGCCGTCCTATCTGGAGCGGCACGGCGTGCCGCGCACGCTGGCGGACCTGGCGCGCCACCGCCTGATCGACCGGCGCCACAGCACCAGCGTGCGCGGCTGGCGCGAGGTGGGCGGCGGGCTGTGGGCGCAGGACGCCCGCTTCGTGCTCGAATGCGACGATTGCGACGCGCGGCGCCAGGCCGCGCTGGAAGGTCTGGGCATCGCGCTCATGCCGAACTGGTCGGCCGGCCCGGACATCGGCGCCGGCCGCCTGGTGCAGCTGGCGCTGCGGGACGCCGTGCCGGCGCCGGACAGCGGCATTTATCTGTTGCGGGCCATGCCGCGCGCCAACGCCAGGATACGCGCCTTCACCGAAGCGCTGCGCCAGCAGGTGGGTTCGCCGTCGGTGTGGGACGTCGCGATCGATTCGGTGGCGGGGCCCGTGGCCCGCAGCGCCTAGAGAGCGGCGTAAGCCTGTTCCAGCCGGGCCTGCAGCTGTTCGGCGAAATCGGCCTGGGCCGGGTCCAGCGCCGACATCAGCCGCGCCAGCACGACGTTGTCTTCTTCGCCGTTCCAGATCTTGACGTAGGTGCCTTCCTTGTAGCCGTGGCGCTGGCGGAAGATGTTCAGCACGTTCTTGGAAACGTACTGCGTGTAGGCGTCGTTCCAGCTCATTTCGCAGGCCGTCATGGCCTGCTCCAGCACCTTGAAGCTGGCGCGCCCGCACACCGCCAGGCCGCCGATCAGTTCGAGCAGCTCGGGCACGTTCAGCGTGTCCAGCGCGTAGGCCTTGCCGTCCAGCGACACCGAGGCCGGTCCGGCCAGATCGGCCACCAGCGCGTCGGCGGCCTGCCCGGCGCTGCCGCCGGCCGCGACGATGGTGTGCGACAGATAGAAGTGCAGGATGTCCACCAGTTCCATCTGCACCTGGGGCAGGTCGATGGTCTGCTTCTTCCACCATTTCCAGCCGTAGTGCTCCAGCGCCTCGGCCGATTCGACGAAGGCGGCCCGCAGGAAACGGGCGCCGCCGTTGACCCAGTCCGGATTGATCATGCTGTTCAAGTGGTCCTGCAACTTGAGCATCGTGGCCGCCTGGGCCTGGTTCAATCCGACTACGTTATTCACTTTCACTCCGGGTTCGTGGGGTCTGTTGGACAGCGGCGGAAATGTTAGCACCATTGCCGCCGCGTCCCGGCCTCACGCGCTACCGTCCTTGCGGTACGCGGAGGTCTTCAAGGGCGGCAGCTTGGCCAGCGGCGGCCGGCGCGGATTGCGCGCGCCGGCGGCGGCCTTGAACAGCATCACCGCGAAGAAAACCAGGAAGGCCGCGGGCATCAGCTCGTCCAGGTCGACCTGCGGGCTGCGCAGCACCTGGAACACGATGCGCGCCGCCGCCCAGCCGGCCAGCACGCCGCCTATGGTCAGGATGATGCCGATCTTGCGCTGGCGCGCGCGCCGCGCCAGCGAGTCCGCGGCGGGGTCTTCCTGGCCGGCGGGGGCGGCCGCCGCGGGCTTGCGCGCGGGCGTGGGGAAGGGGTCGGACAACAGGCCGGCGTCGACGCGCTCGGCCTCGACCCTGCCGCGCGCGGCGCCGCCAGCGCGCGTCAGGTTTTCGATATAGCGCACGAAATCGCCGTCTTTCGGCTCGCCATCGATGGCCATGGAGCTCTCCGGTTCAGTTGCCGCGGCGCTGGCGAGCCGGCACGCGGCGTTTGCGCAGCATGGCCACCAGCAGGCCGCCGCCCAGCAGCACCGACAGGCCGGCGCCTATCATCATGGCGATCTGCTGCGCGTTGTCCGCTGTGCCCAGGCTGCGCGCCGTGATGTAGCCCGGCGCCAGCATCAGCGGCAGCCACAGGGCGGCGGAAATGACATTGGCCAGCTGGAAGCGGCCGTGGGCCATGCCCATCACCCCGGCCACCGTGGGAATGGTGGAACGGATCGGGCCCAGGAAGCGGCCGACCAGCACCGAAGCGAAACCGTAGCGGTAGAAAAACAGGCGGGCGCGCGCGACGCCGGAGCGCTGCTGCTTCAGCGGCCAGCGGCGCAGCACGTTCGGCCCGGCCCAGCGGCCCAGCCAGTAAGACAGCGCATCGCCCACGATGGCCCCGGCGATGCCCCAGGCCAGCACGATCCACGGGCTCAGCGTACCCGCGCCGATCAGCCCGCCGGTCAGCAGCATCAGCGCGGTGGCCGGGATGAAGAGGCCCACCAGCACCAGGGACTCGCCCAGCGTCAGCAGGAAAGTGATCGGACCCGCCCATGCCTGGTTGGTCTCGATGAACGCGGCGATCTGGTCGATGTATTGGTCCACGTATAGGCTCACAAAGGCAAACTTGAAAATAAGCTGAATGCAATCGGGTATCTTAACGCCTGCAAGAGCGGACGCGCAGGCCCTAGTCCGTACGGTTGAAGTCTACAGTCAGGGAATTATGGATTCGGTTACGCAAGCGGTGCTGGGCGCCGGAATACAGGGCGCGCTGATGGGACGCTTCCAGGGACGCCGGGCGCTGATCTACGGCGCGGCCCTGGCCACCGTGCCGGACCTGGACGTGCTGATGAGCTACCCCGACCCGGTCTCGCTCATGACCTACCATCGCGGCTTCTCGCATTCGGTCTTCGTCCTGACCGGCCTGGCCGCCTTGCTCGCCTGGCTGATCCGCAAATACTGGCCGCAGGCGCCCTACAGCGGGCGGCGGCTGTTCCTCACCTTGTGGCTGGTGCTGGTCACGCACCCCGTGCTGGACGCGTTCACCGTCTACGGCACCCAGCTCTTCTGGCCGCTGGCGCGCATACCGGAAAGCTGGTCCGCCGTCTTCATCATCGACCCCGTCTACACCGTGCCGCTGGCCGCCGGCGTGCTGGTGGCGATCGCCTGCGGCATGACCCGCGGCGCGCGCCGCCTGCTGGCCGCCGCCCTGGTGTTCAGCACCGCCTACCTGGGCTTCGGCCTGGCCGGCCGCATGGCCGCCGAGCACCGAGTGCGCGAAGCGATGCAGGCCCGGGGCATCGCCGTCACCGAACTGCGCGCGGTCAACATGCCATTCAACACCCTGGTATGGCGCGTCATCGCCAAGACCGCCGACGGCCACTATTACGAATCCGTCAGCAGCCTGTTCGACCGCGACCCGCCGGAATGGCTGCGCCAGCCGCTGAACCTGGACCTCGGCCAGGCCCTGGCCGGCGTGCCGTTGCACCAGCGGCTGCGCTGGTTCACCGACGACTGGCTGCGCTACGACGCCATCGGCGACGCCCTGGTCGTCACCGACCTGCGCATGGGCGTGGCGGGCCACTACACCTTCCGCTTCAAGATGGCGCAGCGCGCCGCCGACGGTGGCTGGACGCCGGTCACTCCGTCGAGCTGGCCCACCGCGCGCGGCGGCTGGGCCGAATTGAAACTGGTGCTGGCGCGCATCCTGCACGAACAACCGCCGCTGCCGCTGGCGCAGTGGGCGGAGATGGCGGAGCGGTAGGGAAGGGGCGCCGCAGCGCAGCGCCGATTTCAAGCCAGCCAGTTTTCTATGACCAGCCCGCGAATGCGCTCGAATTCCCGGGTGTTGCCGGTCACCAGCGTCAGGCCGAGCGCGTGGGCATGCGCGCCGATCAATAAATCATTGGCGCCGATGGTTTCCCCTGCCGCTTCCAACTGGGCGCGAATGCTGCCGTATCTGGCGTCGGCGGGCGCGTCCAGCGGCAGGACCGGTATCGCGTTCAGCAGGCATCCGACCCTGGCACGCAATCTGGCGGAGTTCTTCTTGGCGCAACCGTAGCGCAGTTCGGCCGCGACGACGATGCTGGTGCAGACCCGGCGATGGCCGACCCGCTCGACACGGCGCGCGGCCCGGCCATCGGGCTCGCGCAGCAGGACGCTGATGATATTGGTGTCCAGCAGATAGGCGCTCATCGCGGGTTTTGCCGCCCGATCGGTGTGTCCTCGAGATCGGGGAACTGGTCTTCGGGTCCTAACGGTTCTTCGTTTCTCCATTCGGCCAGCAAGGTCACGATATTTCCCGGGCCGGCTGCGGGAATGCGTGCGGCCTGACCTGGATCATTGCGGGCCAGCCTCGCGTCACGAGACTTGGAAGAAGGGGGCGGGATGGTCATGGTTCGTCCTTTTCGCATGGGCCACAGGGCGGGGCCGCCTTTGTGTCTCTGCAGTCTGCCGGAAACCCCGCCCATTGCACTTCGTATTGACCGCCATCCACCCCGTGCTTTATTCTTGTTCTTCTATTAGGAACTTGAGTTCCATAATTCGGAACCAATATGAGCATTCTCGACGGAGTCCAGCGCGTCTTGTCGCTGTATGCGGACGGCGCGACGGAATTGAGCTTCACCGATGTGGCGGCGCGCCTTGCGTTGCCCAAGAGCACGGCTTCGCGCCTGCTCAACCAGATGCAGCATTACGGCCTGCTGGACCAGGACCCCGCCACGCGCCGCTACCGCGCAGGGGCCTTGCTGGCCCAGGCGGTGCGCGCCGGCATGGCGGCCACGCCGCTCGATGACGCCTGCCGCGCCGTGCTGGCGCGCCTGTCCGACGAAAGCGGGCTGACCGCCTATCTGTCCACCCTGAACCAGCGCGAGACCGTGGTGCTGCAGCGCCTGAACGGCTCGCACCCGGTGCAGGTGCTGTCTTCGCCCGGCTCGCGCCGCGCGGCCTCGGGCACCGCCATGGGCCGGGCGCTGCTGTCGCGCCTGAGCGATGCCGAGTTCCAGGCGCTGTACGGCGCCGACCCCGGCCAGTCGCTGCCCATGGAGGGACGCGATTGTCCCGCCACCGTGGGCGAACTGGCCGGCCTGGTGGCGCAGGTCCGCGCCGACCGCTGCGGCGTCGCCATCGACCAGGCCATGCCCGGTATCGGCGCGGTGGCCGCGGCGCTGCGCGATCCCGCCACCGGCGAGCTGCGCGGCCTGTGCCTGTCCTTCGTGTCTTTCCAGGTCGACGCCGAGCGCGTCGCGCGGTTGCGCCAGACCGTGCTCGAGCAGGTGGGGGCGCTGGGCCGCGAACTGAACGATCCCTATTGGCTAGCCTGAATCTCCAAACTTCCTTACGGAAATCGCTTTCATGAACCTCCTGCTACTCAGCAATTCCAGCAGCGACGCCGGCTATCTGGTGCATGCGCTGCCCGCCATCCGCGAACTGATCGCGGCGCTGCCGCCGGGCGCGCCGGCCGTGTTCGTGCCGTTCGCGGGCGTGACCCGCAACTGGGACGACTACACCGCGCTGGTGGTCTCGGCGCTGGCCGACACCGGCCTGGACATCCAGGGCCTGCACCGCGCCGAAGATCCGGTGGCCGCGCTGGAAGGCGCGGCCGTGATCATCGTGGGCGGCGGCAACACGTTCAACCTGCTGGGCCAGCTGCGCCGCCAGGGCCTGCTGGGCGTGGTGGCGCGCCGGGTCCGCCAGGGCGCGGCCTATCTGGGCTGGAGCGCCGGGTCCAACCTGAGCTGCCCGACCATCTGCACCACCAACGACATGCCCATCACCGACCCGCAGGGCTTCGACGCACTGGGCCTGCTGCCGTTCCAGATCAATCCGCACTACACCAACGCCCATCCGCCGGGCCACCGCGGCGAGACCCGCGCGCAGCGCCTGGCCGAGTTCTGCACCCTGAACCCGGCGATGCCGGTGCTGGGCCTGCCGGAAGGCTCCGGGCTGCGGGTGAGCGGCGGCGAGATGACCCTGATCGGCCCGCACGAGGCGCCGCTGTTCCTCGGCCAGCAGGAACCGCGCGTATTCCGCCCGGGTCCGGTGGAGGTCCAGGCATGAAGCAAGTCATCGACACGATCGAACTGCTGTCGTCCGCCCACGTCACCGGCGAGTCGGTGGCGCAGCGGCTGCGCGAGGCCGGCGACTGCGAAGTCGAGGTGACCCGGCTCGAGCGCGACGGCGCCGCCACCGAATTCCTTTCCATCGTCATCCCGGGCGCCGACGAGACGGCGCCGCAGCTGGGCATCGTGGGCCGCCTGGGCGGCATCGGCGCGCGCCCGGCCGTCACGGGCCTGGTGTCCGACAGCGATGGCGCGGTGGTCGCGATCGCGGCGGCTTTCAAGCTGATGGCCATGGCCCGCGAGGGCGACGTGTTGCCCGGCACGGTGCGCATCCGCACGCATATCTGCCCGCGCGCCGGCACGCGTCCGCATCATCCGGTGCCGATGATGCGCTCGCCATTCCCGATGCGCGAGATGATGTCGCATGAAGTCGATCCGCGCATGGACGCGATCCTCTCGGTCGACACCACGCGCGGCAACCGTCTCGTCAACAAGCGCGGCGTGGCGCTGACGCCGGTGGCAAAACAGGGCTATCTGCTGCGCATTCCCGAGACGATGCTGGACGTGATGGGCTGGGTCAGCGGCGAACTGCCCGTGACGCTGCCGCTGACCACGCAGGACATCACGCCCTACGAAAACGGCCTGTGGCACGTGAATTCGCTGATGCAGCCCACCATCGTCACCGACGCGCCCGTGGTGGGCGTGGCGCTGACCGCCCAGACCACGGTGCCGGGCTGCGCCACCGGCGTGACCAACGCGGTGGACGCCGACGTCGCCATGCGCTTCTGCATCGAAACCGCCAAGCTCTTCGGCCAGCGCGCCATGACGTTTTTCGACGAGGCCGAATGGGCCGCGCTGCAATCGCGCTACGGCTCCATGGCGCACCTGCAGACCGTGGGCCGCGAAACCGGAGACGCGGCATGAGCGCGCAACCGCGGCGGCGGGTGGCGTTCTTCACCATCGGGCAGTCGCCGCGCAGCGACGTGGTGCCGGAAATCGCGCCGCTGCTGGGCGCGCACGTGCAGGTCGACGAGTTCGGCGCGCTGGACGGCCTGGACGCGGCGGCGCTGGCCGCGCTGGCGCCCAAGCCGGGCGCCTACCGCTTCGCCACGCGCATGCGCGACGGCTCGCAGATCGAGCTGGACGCGGCCGCCGCCGAGGCCCGGCTGGCCCAGGTCATGAGCCAGGCCGACGCCGCCGGCTACGACGTGCTGGTGCCGCTGTGCACCGGCACGGCCATCGCGCCGATGCGCACGCTCGTGGTGGAGCCGCAGCAGGTCGTGGATCACCTGGTCGCGGCGCTGGCGCAGCACTGCCGCAAGGTGGGCCTGGTGGTGCCGCTGGCCGCGCAGGTCGACGCCTTCCACATGGCCGTGCCGCTGCCTTGCGACGTCCAGGTGGCGCACGCCTCGCCTTATGAGGCCGACGCGCAGCAGGCGGCGCGAAATTTCGAGCAGGCCGGCCGCGAGCTGGCCTCCTGTGACCTGATCGTCATGCACTGCATGGGTTACGCCGAGCGCATGCGCGCGGCCGTGGCCCAGGCGTCCGGCCGTCCGGTCCTGCTCTCCAACCGCCTCGTCGCGCAGACGCTGGCGCAAATCCTTGGTCCGGGTGTCTGACACCCAATCTCTACCCGAAGGCCTGGCGCGCCGGGCCTTCGGTGAATCAAATATTGCAGGGAGTTTTTCGTTATGTTCAGCCGTACCCTAAACCGCGCCGTCGGCGCACTGTTCGCCGTTTCGGCGCTTGCCGCCACGCCGGCGCTGGCCGCCGACGCCTGGAAGCCCGCTAAACCCGTGCGCCTGCTGGTGGGCTTCGCCCCGGGCGGCTCGGCCGATACGCTGGCCCGCCTGCTGGCCGACCCGCTGTCGCAACGCCTGGGCCAACCTGTCGTGGTCGAAAACCTGGCCGGCGCCGGCGGCAACATCATGGCGTACCGCCTGAGCCAGTCGCCGGCCGACGGCTACGCCATCGGCATCGGCGCCGCCGGCTCCATGGCCATCACCCACGTGCTCAACCCCAAGGGCACCAACTACAAGCCCACTGACTTCACCCCGATCACGCTGGTCGCGGTGCAGCCCAACGTGGTCATCGTGAACAAGGACGTGCCGGCCAACAACCTGGCCGAGCTGAAGGAATACTTCCAGAAGACGCCGACCGCCACCTACGGCACCGCCGGCGTGGGCATCTCCAACCACCTGATCGCCGAGACCATGCTGTACAAGCTGGGCGTGAAAGTGCCGCACGCGCCGTACCGTGGCGCGGCGCCTGTCATCACCGACCTGCTGGGCGGCCATATCGCGATGACGATGGACAACATCTCCACCGCGGCCCCGCTGGCCACGCAAGGCAAGGTCAAGGCCATCGGCGTGGCCTCGCTCAAGCGCGCGCCGCAGCTGCCCAACGTGCCCACGCTGGACGAGCAGGGCCTGAAGGGCTTCGACATGCCGACCTGGCAGGGCGTGTTCGCGCCCGCCGGCCTGCCCGCCGACGTGCTGGCCGCCTACTACGCCGCGCTGCAGGACGTGCTCAAGCAACCCGCCCTGGTCGAGAAAATGGCCGGCCTGGGTTCGGAGCCGGTCACGGGCATGACGCCCGAGCAGTTCGGCCAGTTCCTGGAGAAGGACCGCCAGCAGTGGGCGGACATCGTGAAGGCCGCCAACATCAGCCTCGATTGAACGCAAGGCGCCAGCGCCTGAGCGTCCGCAAGGGCGCCAGGCTTGATCGCGGGTCTGGCGGCGGCTTTTCGCGCAACCTGAATGCCGCCGTCATCGCTGTTCGCCGGACTTGCGGCGCTCGATCTGGGAGCGAGCCCGCTCGGTTGCCTGCTGTAGCCGTTCGGCCAACACTGCGGGTGGTGGAAGGGCGGTCAGGTATTCGGCGACATGGATGCCCGACTTGTCCAGCTCCAATAGTTCGATCTGCTCGCGCTTTTTGCCGGCGCATAGGATGATGCCTAGCGGCGGGGCTTCTCCAGGTTCGCGTTCATGCTTGTCGAGCCAGCGCAAGTAAAGCTCCATCTGCCCCTTGAACGCTGCTTTGAACTCGCCGATTTTCAGTTCCACCGCTACCAGTCGGCGCAGCTTGCGGTTATAAAACAGCAGATCGAGGTGGAAGTCCTCGTCGTCGATCTGGATGCGTTTCTGTCGCGCAAGAAAAGAAAAACCAGCGCCCAGCTCCAGCAGAAAGGACTGCATTTCGCGGATGATCGCCGCTTCCAGTTCGTCCTCCTGCCAACTATCCAGCAGGCCCAGAAAGTCCAGGATATATGGGTCGCGCATCACCAGCGCCGGCGACATCCGGCGGGCATCGCGCAAGGCCGCCAGTTCCTGAGCGATTGTTTCATGCGGCTTTTTTGAAAGCGCAGTGCGCTCGTACAGCATCGAATCCATGCGTTCGCGCAGTGTCCGCACGCTCCAGCGTTCGGCACTGGCCATTTGTGCATAGTAGTCCCGCCTGAGCGGATCCTTCAGCGGCAACAGCGCCACGAAATGCGACCAGCTCAATTGTCGTGACAGCGTCACGACAATTGATTCGTCAGGATAGGCGGCCGCAAACTGCACCATGCGCCGTAGATTCTTTTCCGCGAAGCCTTGCCCAAAGTCGCGAACGAGGTGCCGGGCCAAGGTTGCCAGTAGTTCCTCACCGTATCCGGCCCGTTGTCCGGCCAGAACCTCCGTATGGATGCGGTGGCCGATACGCCAAAACAGCAAGGTCAGTTCGGCGTTGGCGGTCGAGACGGCGCGCTGCCGTGATGCCTCGATCAGCGTACGGATGTCGCCGATCAGGACTGTCGACGCCGCAGGCGGCTTGTGTCCGATCATGTCATTCCTCCATGTTTTGGGCCGATGATAGGGGGGTATGGAGGTCGGAGGGGCCTGCAGGGCCTGGCCGAGTGACAGATTCATCCCATTTCCGGGAGCGCCGCCACCGCACCACGAATACTCGCCTCGGGGCACTGTCGTCGTACTCTGCCCTTGACTCTGAAGCTGCTTCAGGCTTTGTCATGATGCCTGGCAATACGCCGCGATCGCGGCTCGGAGGCTGATATGGGCATACTGAAACATCTGCTGGGCGGGCGCGCCGGGCATCGCGGGTACGGCGGCCATCATGGCTATGACCGTCGCGGCGGCGGGGCCTATGGCGGCGCGCCGCAGGGCGCCGCCGCCGTCTGCAACGGTTGCGGCGCCTCCCAGGCTGCGGGCGGGCGCTATTGTTCGCAATGCGGCGTCTCGCTGGCGCCGCTGGCCTGCTCGCAGTGCCGCGCGGCCATCGCTGCCGGAGCCGGTTTCTGCGCGCAGTGCGGCACCGCCGTCGCGCCGTCGAACCAGCCTTGATCCGCGGACACCAATGAGCGATAGCCATCAGCACGGCGACGTGCGCACCTTACCCGAATCCCGCCTCTGGATCGCGCTGGGCCTGACCAGCACCTTCATGCTGGTGGAAATCGTCGGCGGGATCATGACGGGCAGCCTGGCGCTGATTTCCGACGCCATGCACATGATGACCGACGCCATGGCCCTGCTGCTGGCGCTGGTCGCGATCCGCGCGGGCCGCAAGGCGGCGGACCTGATGCGCACCTACGGATACGCCCGCTTCGAGATTCTGGCGGCGGCGGTCAATGCGCTGGTGCTGCTGGGCATCGCGTTCTACATCCTGTACGAGGCCTATCAGCGCCTGTCGGCGCCGTCGGATATCCAGTCCGTGGGGATGCTGGCCGTCGCCGTGGTCGGCCTGATCGTCAACCTGATCGCGATGCGGCTGCTGGCAAGCGCGAAGGACGAAAGCCTGAACGTGAAGGGCGCCTACCTGGAAGTGTGGGCCGACATGCTGGGCTCGATAGGCGTGATCGTCGGCGCCGTGGTGATCTGGTTCACGGGCTGGCGCTGGGTGGATTCGGCGCTGGCGGTGGGCATCGGCTTCATGGTGTTCCCGCGCACCTGGACGCTGTTGCGCGAGTGCGTGAACATCCTGCTCGAAGGCGTGCCGCCGGGCATGAGCCTGCAGGCGGTGCGCGACGCCATCGCCGGCACGGCCGGCGTGGCCGCCATCCATGACATCCACCTGTGGGCGGTGACGCAGAGCAATCCGATGCTGACGGGCCATGTGGTGCTGGAGCCGGGGGCCGACGGCGAGGCGGTGCGCCGCGCCATCGAAGACCGCCTGCAGCAGGACTTCGACCTGCACCATACGACGCTGCAGATGGAGCGTGACGACCGCTCGGCGCAGGAGCACATACACTGAGCGCGGCCGCGGCGCGGGCGCGCAAACAAAAACGCCAGGCCGCGACGCCTGGCGTTTTTTTTTGAGTGCGCAGAGGACTACTTCGGCGGCACCCGCGCCGCGATCTCGGCGATCAGGCGGCGCGCCGCGTCCAGCTTGCCGGCGGCGGGCAGGGGATGCACGCCCTGTTCGTCGAACAGCACCAGTTCGGTGGTGTCGGCGTCCATGACCTTGTGCGCGAGGTTGCCCACCAGCAGGGGGATGCCCTTGCGCGCGCGCTTGGCTTCGGCGTGCTCGGCCAGCTTCTCGGTTTCGGCCGCGAAGCCCACGCACCAGGGACCGTCGGCCAGCTTGGCGACTTCGGCCAGGATGTCGGGATTGGGTTCGAACTCCATGACGGGGGCGCCGCCGCCCTCGCTGGTCTTTTTCAGTTTCTGGGTGCTGACGTTCTTCACGCGCCAGTCAGCCACGGCGGCCACGGCGATGAAGATGTCGGCGTCGGCCGCGCTGGCCATCACCGCATCGTGCATCTGGCGCGCGGTGGTGACCGACAGCGCGGTGACGCCGCGCGGCACCGGCAGGAAGGTGGCGCCGGTGATCAGCGTGACGCGGGCGCCGGCCTCGCGCGCGGCGCGCGCCAGCGCGTAGCCGGTCTTGCCCGAGGAGCGGTTGCTCAGCACGCGCACCGGGTCCACCGGCTCGGACGTGGGGCCGGCGGTCAGCAGCACGTGGCGGCCGGCCAGCAGCTTGGGCTGGAAGAAGGCGATCAGGTCCGTCAGCAGTTCGTGCGCTTCCAGCATGCGGCCGTCGCCGGTCTCGCCGCAAGCCTGTTCGCCGGCGGCGGGTCCCAGCACGCTGACGCCGTCGGCGCGCAGCTGCGCGACATTGCGCTGCGTGGCCGGGTTGGCCCACATTTCGCGGTTCATGGCGGGCGCGACCAGCAGCGGACAAGCGCGCGCCAGGCACAGCGTGGACAGCAGGTCGTCGGCCATGCCGTGGGCCAGCTTGGCCATGAAATCGGCGCTGGCGGGCGCGATCAGCACGGCGTCGGCGCCGCGTGTCAGGTCGATGTGCGCCATGTTGTTGGGCACGCGCGCGTCCCAGGCGTCCACGAACACCGGGCGGCCCGACAGGGCCTGCATGGTGATGGGCGTGATGAAGTGCGTGGCCGCCTCGGTCATCACCACGTCGACCGTGGCGCCCTGTTCGGTCATGCGCCGCACCAGCTCGGCGATTTTGTAGCAGGCGATGCCCCCGGTCAGGCCGAGGACGATGCGTTTGCGGGCGAGGTCGAGCATGGGGGCGGGGCGGCGGGTTCAGCGCCGCGTAAACGAGGAACGGACAGTGATTTTATTCTGCATTGCGGCATCGCGCCGTTCGCCATCCGTTCAGGGGGGATCAAACGCGGCGAAACTCAGGCTTGCGGCTTGCGTGAGCGCAGCAGTTCGTCCAGCACCAGCAGCACGGCGCCGCAGGTGATGCCGACGTCGGCCAGGTTGAAGGCGGGGAATTGCCAGTTGTTCCAGTAGAACAGCAGGAAGTCCACCACGTGGCCATGCACCACCCGGTCGATGACGTTGCCGATGGCGCCGCCCAGAATCAGCGTGAGCGCCAGGCAGAAGCGCGGCTGGCCGTGGGTGCGGCGCAGGATGATGGTGATGACCACGGCCGCCACGCAGCCCAGCCCGGTGAACAGCCAGCGCTGCCAGCCTTCCTCGGACGCCAGGAAACTGAACGCGGCGCCGCGGTTGTACACCAGGGTGAAGTCGAAGAACGGCAGCAGGTTGACGCGCTGGCCGTACTGGTACGCGGTGTTGAAGTAGATCTTGGTCAGCTGGTCCAGCACGATGATGGCCAGCGCGATGGCCAGCCAGCGCCCCACGCGCGCGGGCGCGGGGCGGGTGCCGGACTGGACGCCGGTGGGGGCGGGCCCGGCCATGTTCAGGCCTTGTCGCGGGCTTCGCCCGAGCCGAACAGGTTGGACACGCAGCGGCCGCAGATCTCGGGATGATCCGCGTCCTGGCCCACGTCCAGGCGCCAGTGCCAGCAGCGCTCGCACTTCTTGTGCGCCGAGGGCGTGACTTCGATGCGGGTCTCGCCTTCGCCGGCGTGCACGGTGGCCCGCGAGACGATCAGCACGAAGCGCAGGTCGTCGCCCAGGCTGGCCAGCAGTTCGCGGTCCGCGCCGCTGGCGTAGAGGTCGACCTCGGCCTGCAGCGACGAACCGATGTCGCCGGCCGTGCGCACTTCTTCGAGCTTGCGCTGGACTTCGGCGCGGATGGCGCGCAGGCGCGTCCACTTGGCCGTCAGCGCTTCGGCGTCGGCGTACGGCGGCAGCGCGTGGTAGACCTCGGTGAAGATCGTGGTGCGGGCGGCGTCGGCCTGGTTCTTCAGGGCGGAGTCGACCAGTTCCTTCCAGGCTTCTTCGGCCGTGAACGACAGGATCGGCGCCATCAGCTTGAGCAGCGTCTGGGTGATGTCGAGCAGCGCGGTCTGGGCCGAGCGGCGGGCGCGGCTGTCTTCGGCCGAGGTGTACAGGCGGTCCTTCAGGATGTCCAGGTAGAACGCGCCCAGGTCTTCCGAGCAGAAGGTCTGCAGGCGGGCGACGGCCGGGTGGAAGTCATAGCGTTCGTAGTTGGCCTGGACCTCGGCCTGCATCTGCGCCGTCATGGCCAGCGCGTAGCGGTCGATCTCGAACAGTTCGCCGTAGGGCACGGCCTGCGACACCGCGTCGAAGTCGGCCAGGTTGGCCAGCAGGAAGCGCAGCGTATTGCGGATGCGGCGGTAGCCTTCGACCACGCGCTTGAGGATCTCGTCGGAGATGGACAGTTCGCCCGAGTAGTCGGTGGAGGCCACCCACAGGCGCAGGATTTCGGCGCCCAGCGAGTCGGACACCTTCTGCGGGGCGATCACGTTGCCCACCGACTTGCTCATCTTGCGGCCCTGGCCGTCGACCACGAAGCCGTGCGTCAGCAGCGCCTTGTAGGGCGGCTGGCCGTAAAGCATGCAGCCGGTCAGCAGCGAGGAATGGAACCAGCCGCGGTGCTGGTCCGAGCCTTCCAGGTAGAGGTCGGCGGGCCAGCCCAGTTCGGCGCCGTGCGAGCCGGCGAAAGCGCCGTCCTTGCCGCCCAGCACCGTGGCGTGCGTGCTGCCGGAGTCGAACCACACGTCCAGCGTGTCGCGGTTCTTCTCGTACTGGTCGGCCTCGTCGCCCAGCAGTTCGCGCGGGTCCAGCGCCTGCCAGGCCTCGATGCCGCCTTTTTCGACGCGCTGCGCCACCTGTTCGAGCAATTCGATGGTGCGCGGATGCAGCTCGCCGGTCTCCTTGTGCACGAAGAAGGCCATCGGCACGCCCCACTGGCGCTGGCGCGACAGGGTCCAGTCCGGACGGTTGGCGATCATGGCGTGCAGGCGGGCGCGGCCCCAGGCCGGATAGAAGGCCGTGGCGTCGATGCCGGCCAGCGCCGATTCGCGCAGGGTCGGGCCGCCGTCCTTGGGGGCCACGTCCATGCCGGCGAACCACTGGCTGGTGGCGCGGTAGATGATGGGCGTCTTGTGGCGCCAGCAGTGCATGTAGCTGTGCTTATGCTTTTCCACGTGCATCAGCGCGCCGGCTTCCTTCAGCGCCTCGACGATCTTGGGGTTGGCGTCCCAGATCGACAGGCCGCCGAACAGCGCCAGGCTGTCGGCATACTTGCCGTCGCCCATCACCGGGCTGATGAAGTCGGTGTCTTTCATGCCGTGCGCCTTGCACGAGATGAAGTCCTCGATGCCGTAGGCCGGGGCCGAGTGCACCACGCCCGTGCCGGAGTCGGCGGTCACGTAGTCGCCCAGGTAGACGGGCGCCTTGCGGTCGTAGGCGGCCTCGAACTGCGCCAGCGGATGGCGGAACTGGATCTCGGACAGCGCCGCGCCCGGGGCGGTGGCGATGATTTCGCCTTCCAGCTCCCAGCTCTTCAGGCAATCCTCGACGCGTTCCTTGGCGATCAGCAGCAGGGGGCCGAACTTGGGCGCCGGCGACACGCGCACCAGGGCGTATTCGATTTCGGGATGCACGTTCAGCGCCTGGTTGGACGGGATGGTCCAGGGCGTGGTGGTCCAGATGACGATGGCGCCGTCGTCCACCGAATCCAGGCCGAAGGCCGCGGCCAGCCTGGCGTGTTCGGCGAACGGGAAGGCCACGTCCACCGCCGGGTCGACGCGGTCGGCGTATTCGACCTCGGCCTCGGCCAGGGCCGAGCCGCAGTCGAAGCACCAGTTCACGGGCTTCAGGCCGCGGAAGACGTAGCCCTTGTCCAGGATGCGGCCCAGCGCGCGGATCTCGTCGGCTTCATTGCTGAAGTTCATCGTCATGTAGGGACGATCCCACTCGCCCAGCACGCCCAGGCGCTTGAAGTCCTTGCGCTGGCGGTCGATCTGTTCGAGCGCGTAGGCGCGGGCCTTGGACTGGACTTCGGCCACCGGCAGGTGCTTGCCGTACTTTTTCTCGATCTGGATTTCGATCGGCATGCCGTGGCAGTCCCAGCCCGGCACGTAGTGCGCGTCATAGCCGGCCATGTTGCGGCTCTTGACGATGATGTCCTTCAGGATCTTGTTGACCGCGTGGCCGATATGGATGTCGCCGTTGGCGTAGGGCGGGCCGTCGTGCAGCACGAAGCGCGGGCGGCCGCGACTGGCGGCGCGGATCGCCTGGTAGACGTGGTTTTCCTCCCACTGCGAAATCCAGGCGGGCTCGCGTCGGGCGAGGTCGCCCCGCATGGGGAAAGGGGTATCGGGCAGGTTGAGGGTCTTTTTATAGTCCATGGACGGCAAAATAGGCGCGCGCGTTTCGCGCGTCTTCGGCGATGGCGGCAGTCAGGGAAGGGAGGTCAGGGAATTTTTCTTCGTCCCGCAACTTTTGCAGGAATTCGACGCGTACGAGTTTACCGTAAGCGTTGATGGTCTCGTCGAGCAGGTGCGCCTCGAGCAGCACGCGGCCGCGGTCTTCGACCGTGGGGCGCACGCCCAGGCTGGCCACCGCGGGCAGGGCGCGCTCGCCCAGGCCGTGGACCTGCACCACATAAATGCCCGAGCGCGCGGCGCAGCGTTCGGCCACGCGCAGGTTCATGGTGGGAAAGCCCAGCGTGCGGCCCAGCTTCTGGCCGTGTATGACGTGGCCGCTGATGTGATACGGATGGCCCAGCAGGTGGCGGGCGCGCTCCAGGTCGCCCACCGCCAGCGCGGTGCGCACTTCCGAGCTGGAGATGCGGTGCCCGTGCTGGTCGGTTACGTCGGCCAGCGTCTGCACCTCGAAGCCGTGGCGCAGCCCGGCTTCGCGCAGCAGGTCGATGTCGCCGCTGCGCTTGTGGCCGAAGCGGAAATCCTCGCCCACCAGCAGCCATCTGGTGTGCAGGCCCTGCACCAGCAGCTGTTCGATGAAGGCGTTGGCCGACATCTCGGCCAGGCGGGCATTGAAACGCTCGACCACGACCTGGGAGATGCCGTAGCGCGCCAGCGCCGCCAGTTTGTCGCGCAGCCCGGAGATCCGGGTGGGCGCCAGTTCCGGGCGCTGGTGCAGCGTGGCGAAATATTCCCGCGGATGCGGCTCGAAGGTCATGACGGCGGGCGCCAGCGCGCGTTCGCTCGCGACCTGGCAGACGCGCGCCAGCATGGCCTGGTGTCCGCGATGGACGCCGTCGAAATTGCCGATCGTCAGCGCGCACGGGGCGCGCCGCTCGGGCGGGGGCAGGGATCGGTAGATATGCAGCGATGGTTTCACGAGCGAGAGTTTACAATTTTGGATTCCGGGTTTGTTCCCATCCCGCCCAAATCGCGCGGGACTCGCGCGCACAAACCCGATTTCCCTTGGAATTCCTTATCTTGCCGGAAATATCTACCACCAAGCGCCGCCTGGTCATCCTGATCTCGGGGCGGGGCAGCAACATGCGGGCGCTGGCCGAAGCGTGCCGCGACCAGGGCTGGCCGGCCGAAGTGGCCGCCGTGATCGCCAGCCGGCCGGACGCCGCCGGCCTGGAATGGGCCGCCCACCAGGGCATTCCCACCGCGGCCCTGTTCCACAAGGACTACGCCAGCCGCGAGGCCTTCGACGCCGCGCTGGCCGCCGAGATCGACCGCTACGAGCCCGATTACGTCATCCTGGCCGGCTTCATGCGCGTGCTGACGCCGGGCTTCGTCAACCATTATGCGGGCCGGCTGGTCAACATCCATCCTTCGCTGCTGCCGGCCTTCCCGGGCCTGCACACCCACGCCCAGGCGCTGGCCACCGGCGTGCGGGTGCACGGCTGCACGGTGCATTTCGTGACCCCGGTGCTGGACCACGGCCCCATCATCGCCCAGGGCTGCGTTCCGGTGCTGGCCGGCGATACGCCGCAAGCGCTGGCCGAGCGCGTGCTGACGGTCGAGCACCAGGCTTTCCCGGCGGCGGTGCGCTGGCTGGCCGAAGGCCGGGTTACCCTGACGAGCGACCACCGCGTGAACGTGGCGGGCGATCCCGAGCGCCTGTTCACCTGGTCGCCGGCCGCCTGACCGTCCGCGCAACGCGCGCTGCAACGCATTTACCGGGCGGCAAACCTCCGCCCCACTGGAATACGCCATGACTAAATCCCAACCCCCGCGTTCCCGTCCGGCCGGCGCCCCGCGCGCCGCCGAAGGCCGCGACGGCCGGAGCTTCTTTTCGCGCCCCAAGGGCGAGGCCCGGCAGGCGCTGGAGCGCGGCCGCGACGGTCGCCGCGACGAGCGGCGCGAAGGCCGTCCCGACGGCAGGCGCGAAGAACGCCGCGACGAGCGGCAGGGCGAGCGCGCCTCCTACGGCGCCGAGCGCCGCGAAGGCCGCCCCGGCCAGCGTCCGTCCTACGACGCGCCGCGCGGCGGCGAGCGCGCCTCCTACAGCGCCGAGCGCCGCGAAGGCCGTCCCGGCCAGCGTCCCCACGACGCCCCGCGCGGCGAGGCCCGCGCGCCGCAGAAGCCCCAGTACAACCGTCCGCGCCAGCCGTACGCCGCCATCCGGATCGAGCAGGTGCAGCGCGCCCTGGGCGAAATCCTGCA
This sequence comes from Achromobacter sp. SX5, assembly GCF_056711425.1. NCBI lineage: Bacteria > Pseudomonadati > Pseudomonadota > Betaproteobacteria > Burkholderiales > Alcaligenaceae > Achromobacter > Achromobacter sp. SX5. Next base: position 2,192,735 of record NZ_CM160041.1, read on the forward strand.
ATGGACCCACCCGGCCGACGCGGCGCTGTCGCACTGGCTGCGCAGCCATCCCAACCTGGGCGCGCGCGACCGCTCCGAGGTCGCCGAGGCCGTCTACGACGTACTGCGCCATCTGCGCCGCTACCGCCAGTTCGGCGAAAGCGGCGTGGGCCCGGCCTCGCGCCGCCTGGCCATCCTGGGCCTGGCGGCCACGCTGGGCGCCGGCGAGCTGGCCGAAGGCCTGGACGCCGCCGAGGCCGAGTGGCTGCGGCGCGTGTCGCAGATCGACCTGGCGACGCTGCCGCGCGCGGTGCGCGGCAGCATCCCGGACTGGCTCGACGAGCGCCTGGGCGCGATGGACAGTCCCGAAACGCTGATCGAGGCGCTCAACCGCCAGGCCAGCCTGGACCTGCGCGTCAATCCGCTGAAGGCCGAACGCGACGCCATGCTGGCCGAGCTGCAGCAGGGCGCCGGCCGCTACCAGCCCGTCGCCATGCCGTATTCGCCCTGGGGCATCCGCATGGAAGGCCGGCCGGCCATCAACCGCTGGCCGCAATTCGAAAACGGCAGTATCGAGGTGCAGGACGAGGGCAGCCAGCTGCTGGCGCTGCTGGTCGGGCCGCGCCGCGGCGAGATGATCATCGATTTCTGCGCCGGCGCGGGCGGCAAGACGCTGCTGCTGGGCGCGCTGATGCGCTCCACCGGCCGCCTGTACGCTTTCGACGTGTCGGCGGCGCGCCTGGCGCGCGCCAAGCCGCGCTTCGCGCGCAGCGGCCTGTCCAACGTGGTGCCGGTCGTCATCGATAACGAGAACGACGCCCGCGTCAAGCGCCTGGCCGGTAAGGCCCAGCGCGTGCTGGTCGACGCCCCGTGCAGCGGCATCGGCACGCTGCGCCGCAATCCCGACCTGAAATGGCGCCAGCACCCCGAGGCGCTGGCCGAGCTGGGCCAGTTGCAGGAGCGCATCCTCAAGAGCGCCGCGCGCTGCGTGGCGCCCGGCGGCCGCCTGGTCTACGCCACCTGCAGCCTGCTGGCCGAGGAAAACGAGGTGCAGGCCGAGCGTTTCCTGGCCAGCCACCCCGATTTCGAACGCCTGGACGCCGCCGCCATCCTGGCGGCCCGCTGCGAGAACCTTCAGCTCGACGGTCCTTATGTCCAGCTGCGCCCCGACGTGCACGGCACCGACGGCTTCTTCGCCGCGGTGTTCGAGCGCAAGAAAAAGGGGGCCGTAGCCGAATCCGAGGAATCGGCCGAGGCGGCGCAGGCGTCGGATCAGGAACCCGGCGTGACGCCCACCGTGGCGCTGTAGCGGCGGGTGCCGAGCGTCTTGTCCTGGTACTTCACCTCCCAGGCCAGGGAATCCTGGCCCGGCCGGTCGGCCTGGTACACGAGTTGCGAGACGGGCACCGTCTTGTAGGCGCAGCGCCCGGAGGCGCCCGACTGGCCGCGCGTCTGCATGACGCTGGCCTTGCCCAGGCGGGGCGCCAGGGTGATGGACAGCCGCGGCGCGCGCAGGGCCAGGCAGTCCGAGCCGCGGATCTCGTAATAAGAGGCCAGCACCACCACGTCGCCCGGCTTCAGCGTCTGCGACGCGGCGGGCGCGGACAGGCCGGCGCCCACCAGGGCCAGGGCGCAAATAAAAGGGGGGCGTATTATGAAGCGGGGTTTGTTCGGCAACATCAGTGGGGCAAAAGAGACAGTCGGGGCGTGGCGGACGGCAGGGCGCGCGGCCGCGCGGCTGACAGGAACTTTAATGCCAAAATCTGGCCCAAACCACTTGTCCCGGCGATTGCGCTACCCTTGTTACAGGGTAGATGCAGGGTCGCAGGGCCTGGCCTCGCGCTTGTCTTTTATGGTCGCGAGTAGGGATGTTTACGTGTCAAAACCCTGGCTTAGTCCTTGATTTCTCTCAAAAACTATTTTGAAACTCCCTTGTCATAAGACGGCAAAGGTAAGCTAAACTTCACGCACTTCTCAAGCGAGGCTCATAACAGCTTTATGGATTACATCCTCTCCTTCATTGCCGGCGGTCTGACGCAAGCCACCTGGTGGCAGATCGTCGTGTTCACCCTGGTGATGACGCACATCACGATCGTTTCGGTCACGGTATTCCTCCATCGCAGCCAAGCGCACCGCGGCCTGGACCTCCATCCAGCCGTCATGCACTTCTTCCGTTTCTGGCTCTGGATGACGACCGGCATGGTCACCAAGGAATGGGTTGCCATTCACCGCAAGCACCACGCCAAGTGCGAAAAGGAAGGCGATCCCCATTCGCCCATCCTGTTCGGCATCTGGAAAGTGCTGTTCCGCGGCGCCGAGCTGTACCGCGAGGAATCGTCCAACAAGGAAACCATGGCCAAGTTCGGCCACGGCACGCCCGACGACTGGCTCGAGCGCAACATCTACAGCAAGCACAGCCTGTGGGGCGTGCTGACCATGCTCGCCATCGATATCGCCCTGTTCGGCGCCATCGGCGTGACGGTGTGGGCCGTGCAGATGGCCTGGATTCCGTTCTGGGCCGCCGGCGTGGTCAACGGCATCGGCCACTACTGGGGCTACCGCAACTACAACAGCCCGGACACCAGCACCAACGTGTTCCCGTGGGGCATCGTGATCGGCGGCGAAGAGCTGCACAACAACCACCACGCCCATGGCACGTCGGCCAAGTTCTCGGCCAAGTGGTACGAGTTCGACATCGGCTGGTGCTACATCAACATCCTGAAGTTCTTCGGCCTGGCCAAGATCAAGAAGGTCGCGCCCAAGCTCAAGCTGGACGACAGCCGCACCGGCATCGACCTGCGCACCCTGCAGGGCGTGATCACGCACCGCTACGAAGTCATGGCCCGCTACGCGGACGTGATCAAGAGCGCCGCCCGCGAAGAACTCGCCAAGCTGAAGGATTCGCGCAAGAAGGGCAGCGCCGAATGCGACTGGACCCAGTTGCACCGCGTGCGCCGCGCCATCCACCGCAACGAGGACATCCTCCAGCCCGAACAGGTTGCCGCCGTGGACCAGGCCATCGCCCGCAACAAGTCGCTGGCCACGCTGGTGCAGATGCGCCGCGAACTCGGCCGCATCTGGGAAAGCTCCAGCGCCAGCAGCGAACAGCTCCTCAATGATCTGCAGGCCTGGTGCCAGCGCGCCCAGCAAAGCGGCATCGCCGGGCTCGAGCAATTCGCTCAACGTCTGCGCCGCTACGCGGCATGATGCTAGAGAAGCTCAATCCTGAACAACGCGCCGCAGTAACGTTAGAACCGCAGCACGCCCTGGTCCTGGCCGGGGCGGGCAGCGGCAAGACCCGGGTGCTCACCACCCGCATGGCCTGGCTGATTCAAACCGGCCAGGCCTCGCCTTTTGGGCTGCTGGCGGTCACGTTCACCAACAAGGCCGCCCGCGAGATGCTGGCGCGCATGTCGGCCATCCTGCCCATCGATATGCGCGGCCTGTGGATAGGCACCTTCCACGGCCTGTGCAACCGCATGCTGCGCGCCCATCACCGCGATGCCGGCCTGCCGCAGAGCTTCCAGATCCTGGACGTCACCGATCAGCTCGCGGCGATCAAGCGCCTCATGAAGGCCAACGGCGTCGACGATGAAAAGTATCCGCCGCGCGACGTGCAGCGCTTCATCAACGGCGCCAAGGAAGAGGGCCTGCGTCCGGCCGACGTCGAAGCCTACGACGCCCACCGCCGCCGCCTGATCGAGATCTACCAGCTCTACGAGGCCCAGTGCCAGCGCGAGGGCGTGGTCGACTTCGCCGAACTGCTGCTGCGCGCCTACGAACTGCTGTCGCGCAACGCGCCCGTGCGCGAGCACTACCAGCGCCGTTTCCGCCACATCCTGGTCGACGAGTTCCAGGACACCAACACGCTGCAGTACAAGTGGCTGCGCCTGCTGGCCGGCGGCGGCGCCGCCATTTTCGCGGTGGGCGACGACGACCAGTCCATCTACGCATTCCGCGGCGCCAACGTCGGCAACATGGCCGACTTCGAGCGCGACTACGCGCGCGGCACCGTGATCCGCCTGGAGCAGAACTACCGCTCCTACGGCCACATCCTGGATTCGGCCAACGCGCTGATCGGCCACAACACCGGCCGGCTGGGCAAGAATCTCTGGACCGAGCAGGGCGAGGGCGAGCCGGTGCGCGTCATCGAGCAGCCGTCCGACGGCATGGAGGCGCAATGGATCGTCGACGAGATCCGCGCGCTGATCCGCGACGGCAGCCTGCGCCGCGAGATCGCCGTGCTCTACCGCAGCAACGCGCAGTCGCGGGTGCTGGAACACGCCATCTTCTCGGCCGGCATTCCCTACAAGGTGTACGGCGGCCTGCGCTTTTTCGAGCGCCAGGAAATCAAGCACGCGCTGGCCTACCTGCGCCTGATGGCCAACCCGCACGACGACACCTCGTGGATGCGGGTGGTGAACTTCCCGACCCGCGGCATCGGCGCGCGCACGCTGGAGCAGCTGGCCGACGCCGCGCGCGCCCATGACACCAGCCTGTATTCGGCGGTGGCCCTGGTGGGCGGCAAGGGTGGCTCCAACCTGGCGCAGTTCGCCCAGCTGATCCACCGTCTGATCGAGGAAACGCGCGACCTGCCGCTGCCGGAGATGGTCGAGCACATGCTCGAGGCCAGCGGGCTGAACGCCCATTACAAGGCCGAGCGCGAAGGCGCCGAGCGTCTGGAAAACCTGAACGAACTGATCACGGCGGCCGCCGTGTTCGCGTCCGAGGAAAACTACGACGGCCTGCCGGCCGGCGTCGTGCCCGAGCAGGACGCTTCCTCGACGCTCATGCCGGGCGTGGTGGACGCGCCGGCCATCGGCGGCGACGGCCTGACGCCGCTGGCGGCGTTCCTGTCGCACGCGGCGCTGGAGGCCGGCGACAACCAGGCCCAGCAGGGCCAGGACGCGGTGCAGCTCATGACCGTGCACGCGGCCAAGGGCCTGGAGTTCGACGCGGTCTTCATCACCGGCCTGGAAGAGGGCCTGTTCCCGCACGAGAACAGCATCCTCGAGCCGTCCGGGCTGGAAGAAGAGCGCCGCCTCATGTACGTGGCCATCACGCGCGCGCGCCAGCGCCTGTACATCAGCCTGGCGCAAAGCCGCATGCTGCACGGCCAGACGCGCTACGCGATGCGCTCGCGCTTCCTGGACGAAATTCCGGAGCAGCACCTGAAATGGCTGACCCCCAAGGCCGGCCTGGCGCAGGTCGGCGCCACCAGCGCGAGCTGGGGCGGCGGCAACCGCGGCGACGCGTTCGGACGCAAGCCCACCAACACCATTGCGCCGCGTCAACCGCGCAGCGTGGCCAGCGGCGTCACCGTGGGCGACAAGCAGTATCGTGTAGGTCAGGGCGTGCGCCACGCGCGGTTCGGCGAGGGCACGATCATCGGCCTGAGCGGCGCAGGACAGGACGCCCAGGCCCAAATCCAGTTCCGCGACGTGGGCGCCAAGACCCTGGCGCTGGGCATCGCGAAACTCGATATCGTTCAGGGTTGAAAAACATGGCCGAGCACGAATCCCCCGAAGACGAGCTGGCGTCGCTGCGCGCCGAGATCGACGAGATCGACCAGCAGATCATCCTGCTGCTGGGCGTGCGCTTTCGCTGCACGGACATGATCGGCGAACTGAAGCAGGCCCACGGCATGGATCTGCTCGACACCCGGCGCGAGTCCCAGCAGGTCGCGCGCATCCGGCGCCTGGCCGAGGAAGCGGGCGTGCCGCCCGAACTGGCCGAAAACATACTGCACGAAGTGATCGATACGGTGGTCGCGCACCATACCCGGCTGCGCGAACGCCCTTATTCGTGAGGGGGGGCGATGGGTTCCGCGCGCTTGATACCTGAGTTCTTGCCCTAGGATTCTCGCGCTGCACCCATCCTACGATGACGCGACCGTAGGATGGGTGCAGCGCGAGCGTCCTTAAGCAAGAACCCAATCATCGAACGCGCGGAACCCATCGGACACCCCCAGCCGCCATCCCTTCAAGGCTCCGACTGCTCGATCTCCTCGAGCGAGCCCTGGATCTCCAGCCACTGCTCTTCCAGCTCGTCCATGCGCTTGCCGTGCTCGCCATGCTCGGCCATGACCTTCTGGCGTTCCGCGCGGCGTGCGTCCGAATACAGGTCCGGGTCGGCGATGACGGCGTCCAGCGCCTGCAGCTTGGCGCGCAGTTTTTCCATCTCGGCATCCACCTTGGCGAGTTTCGCTTCCAGCGGCTTGCGCAGCGCCGACAGGCGCTGGCGCTGTTCGGCCTCGGCGCGGCGCTGCGCCTTGCGGTCGATGACGGGCTCGCCGTTGGCCGCGTTCTCGCGCGCCGCTTCGGCGCGTTCGCCGGCGTTGCGCGCGGCCAGCCAGTCGCGGTAGTCCTCCAGGTCGCCGTCGAATTCGCGCACCGCGCCGTCGGCCACGATCCAGAAGCTGTCCACCGTGGTGCGCAGCAGGTGCCGGTCGTGAGACACCAGCAGCATGCTGCCGCCGAAGTCCGCCAGCGCGGTGGCCAGGGCCTCGCGGGTTTCCACGTCCAGGTGGTTGCTGGGCTCGTCCAGCAGCAGCAGGTTGGGCTTCTGCCAGACGATCAGGGACAGCGCCAGGCGCGCCTTTTCTCCGCCGGACATGGGGCCGACCTTGCTGGTCACCGTGTCGCCTGAAAAGCCGAAGCCGCCCAGGTAGTTGCGCAGCTCCTGCTCGCGCGCCTCGGGCGCCAGGCGCGCCAGGTGGGCGATGGGTGTGCTGTCCACGTCCAGCATGTCGAGCTGGTGCTGGTGGAAATAGCCGATGGCCAGCCCGCGCGAGGCGCGGCGCTCGCCGGCCTGCACCGGCAGTTCCTCGGCCAGCGTCTTGATCAGCGTGCTCTTGCCGGCGCCGTTGGCGCCCAGCACGCCCACCCGGCTGCCGGCGCGCACCATCAGCGTCACGTCGCGCAGGATGGGCACGGCATTGCCGGCCGCGTCGGTATAGCCGGCCGACAGGTGCTCCAGCGTCAGCAGCGGGTCGGGCACCTGCTCGGGCGACGGGATGCGGATGTCGATGCCGGCCTCGGCCTGCAGGGGCGCCAGCACCTGCATGCGGGCCAGCGCCTTGACCCGGCTTTGCGCCTGCTTGGCCTTGGAGGCCTTGGCCTTGAAGCGGTCGATGAAGCCTTGCAGCCGCGCGGCTTCGCGCGTCTGGCGTTCGTAGGCGATGTTGCTCTGGCGCAGGCGCTCGGCGCGCTGCGTCAGGAAGTCGCCGTAGCCGCCGCGGTAGCGCACCAGCTTGGCGTGGTCGAAATGCAGGATGGACTTGGCCACCGCGTCCAGGAACTCGGTGTCGTGCGAGATCAGCATCACGGTGCCGGGGTAGGCGCCCAGCCACTTCTCCAGCCACAGCATGGCGTCGAGGTCCAAGTGGTTGGTGGGCTCGTCCAGCAGCAGCAGTTCGGACGGCGCCATCAGCGCGCGCGCCAGCGCCAGGCGCATGCGCCAGCCGCCCGAGAAGCTCGCCACCGGCTGCATCCATTCGGCGGGCTTGAAGCCCAGGCCGGCCAGCAGCTGCTCGGCGCGCGAGGCCGCGCTCCAGGCGCCGGCTTCCACCAGCGCCGCCTCGACCTCGGCGATCTGCGTGCCTTGCTCGTCCGTCAGCGCCGCGCGGCGCGCCTGCAGCTCGCGCAGATGCACGTCGCCGTCGATGACGAACTCGCGCGCCGGGCGCTCGTCGGCCTCGATTTCCTGCTTGACGCTGGCGATGCGCCAGCCGGCCGGCATGGCCAGCGTGCCGGCGTCCACGTCCAGCGCGCCGGTCAGCAGCGCGAAGAGGGACGACTTGCCGGCGCCGTTCTTGCCGACGATGCCGACGCGCTCGCCCGGGTGCACGACGAATTCGGCGCCGTCAAGCAGCACTTTCGTGCCCCGGCGCAGGGTCAATCCAGTAGCGCGTATCACGTTGTCAATTGCTCACGGGTAAACAGCAGGATCTGGTCGGACGCCTGCTCGGTATCCAGCCACATGGGCGACAGTTCGGGGAAGGCCGCTTCGAAGAAAGGCCGCTCGTGGCCGATCTCCAGCACCAGCACGCCGTTCTCGCTCAGGTAGCGCGGGGCGGCCTCGAGGATGCGGCGCACCAGGTCCATGCCATCGGCGCCGCCGGCCAGCGCCAGCTGCGGCTCGTGGCGGTATTCCTCGGGCAGCACGTCCATCGAGCCGCTGTTGACGTACGGCGGATTGCAGATGATGACGTCGTAGCGCTGCGCGGGCAGGCTTTCGAACAGATTGCTCTGGTGCAGCGCCAGCCGGTCCTCCAGCCCGTAGTCCTCGACGTTGCGCCGCGCCACCTCCAGCGCATCGGAGGACACGTCCACCGCGTCCACCTGCGCATGGGGAAACGCCAGCGCGCCCAGGATGGCCAGGCAACCCGAGCCGGTGCACATGTCCAGCACGCGCCCGACCTCGGCCGGGTCCGCGACCCAGGGCGCCAGGCCCTGGTCCAGCAGTTCGGCTATCGGCGAGCGCGGCACGATGACGCGCTGATCCACGTAAAAGCGATGGCCGCGCAGCCAGGCCTCGTTGGTCAGGTAGGCGGCGGGGAGCCGCTCGGTCACGCGGCGGTCTATCAGGTCCAGGACGCGGGCGCGCTCTTTGTCGAGCACGCGGGCGTCGAGGAAGGGTTCCAGCGTGTCCAGCGGCAGGTGCAGGGCGTGCAGGACGAGGTATACCGCCTCGTCCCAGGCGTTGTCGCTGCCGTGGCCCAGCGCCACCCCGGCGGCGTTCAGCCGGGAGACGCCGTAACGGATCAGGTCGCGCAGGGTCAGCAGTTCTAGGCGGGCGGATGGTTGCATGGCTGGCATTCTTGATGAATTCGCCCCTCGGGAAACGGCGTCTCCCGAGGGGCGCAGGGCCCGCGCGATCGGCGCGGGACGGATTACGCCTTGGCGGGCAGGAGGTTTTCCAGCGTGCGCCGGTAAATATTTTTCAGCGGCGCGAGCGAGGCGATCTCGACGCGTTCGTTGACCTTGTGGATGGTGGCGTTGCACGGGCCGAACTCGATCACCTGCGGGCAGATCTTGGCGATGAAGCGGCCGTCGGACGTGCCGCCGGTGGTCGACAGCTCGGTCGTCACGCCGGTCTCGTCCTTGATGGCCGAGGACAGCGCCTCGCTGAGCGTGCCGCGCGGGGTCAGGAAAGGCTCGCCGCCCAGCTCCCAGTCCAGCGCGTATTCCAGGCCGTGGCGGTCCAGCACCTCATGCACGCGCGCCTTCAGGCCGTCCGGCGTGCTGGCGGTGGAGAAGCGGAAGTTGAACAGCGCCACCGCCTCGCCCGGCACCACGTTGGTGGCGCCGGTGCCCGAGTTCAGGTTGGACACCTGGAATGTGGTGGGCGGGAAGTACTCGTTGCCCTGGTCCCATTCGATCGCGACGATCTCGGCCAGCGCCGGCGCCAGCTGGTGCACCGGGTTGCGCGCCAGGTGAGGGTAGGCCACGTGGCCCTGGATGCCCTTGACCGTGAGCTTGCCCGACAGCGAGCCGCGGCGGCCGTTCTTGCAGATGTCGCCGAGCGCCTCGCCCGAGGTCGGCTCGCCCACGATGCAGTAGTCCAGCTGCTCGCCGCGCGCCTTGAGCGCGTCGCAGACGATGGCGGTGCCGTCGATCGACGGGCCTTCCTCGTCGGACGTGATCAAAAGCGCGATGGAGCCGCCATGCTGCGGATTGGCCGCCACGAATTCCTCGGCCGCCACCACGAAGGCGGCGATCGAGCTCTTCATGTCGGCCGCGCCGCGGCCGTACAGGTAGCCGTCGCGTTCGGTGGGCACGAACGGATCGCTCTCCCACTTCTCGCGCGGCCCCGGGGGCACCACGTCCGTGTGGCCGGCGAACACCGCCAGCGGCGCGGGGCTGCCGCGCCGGGCCCACAGATTGGTCACGCCGCCCTGGGCGATGGTTTCGCACTTGAAGCCGATGCGCTCCAGGCGCGCGGCAAGCGTGGCCTGGCAGTCTTCATCGGCGGGCGTCACCGACGGGCGGGCGATCAGGTCCTTGACCAGATCCAGTACGGCGCAGGCCGACGCGGACGCGGGTGTGCTCATCAGGCCCTCAGCAGATCGTTGATGCTGGTCTTGGCGCGGGTCTGCGCGTCGACACGCTTGACGATGACGGCGCAGGCCAGGCTGTGCGTGCCGTCGGCCGACGGCAGCGAGCCGGGCACCACCACCGAGCCCGAAGGCACGCGGCCGTAGGTGATCTTGCCGGTGGCGCGGTCATAGATCTTGGTGCTTTGCGACAGGAACACGCCCATGGCCAGCACCGAGTTCTCTTCCACCACCACGCCTTCCACGACTTCCGAGCGCGCGCCGATGAAGCAGTTGTCCTCGATGATGGTGGGGTTGGCCTGCAGCGGCTCCAGCACGCCGCCGATGCCCACACCGCCCGACAGGTGCACGTTCTTGCCGATCTGGGCGCACGAACCGACCGTGGCCCAGGTGTCGACCATCGTGCCTTCGTCGACGTAGGCGCCGATGTTCACGTAGGAGGGCATCAGCACCACGTTGCGGGCGATGTAGGCGCCGCGGCGCGCCACCGCCGGCGGCACCACGCGGTAGCCGCCCTGCTTGAAGGCGTTGTCGCCGTATTCCGAGAACTTGAGCGGCACCTTGTCGTAGAACTGCAGCGGCGCCTGGCCCATGATGGCGTTGTCGCTCAGGCGGAACGACAGCAGCACGGCCTTCTTGATCCACTGATGCACGACCCAGTCGTCGCCGATCTTCTCGGCCACGCGCAGGCGGCCCAGATCCAGGCCGTCGATGGTGTGCTCGACCGCTTCGCGCACTTCGGCGCTGGCGTCGGTGGGCGACAGGTTGGCCCGGTTTTCCCAGGCTTGTTCGATGGTGGTCTGCAGGTCGAGAGTCATAGCGGCTCAGCTTTTAAGGGTTGATCAAACAGAAGTATGCACAAAATGGGCAATGCGTTCGGCCGCCTGCACGCAGTCGGCCAAGGGCGCCACCAGGGCGATGCGGATGCGGCCCTGGCCGGGATTCGTCCCGTGCGCCTCGCGCGCCAGGAAGCTGCCCGGCAGCACGGTAACACCGGTACGGCCGTAAAGGTCGCGCGCGAACGCCGTATCCGAACCGGGCGTGGCCGCCCACAGGTAGAAAGAGGCCTGCGGACGGGTCACGTCCAGCACGTTTTGCAGGATCGGCACCACGGCGTCGAACTTTTCGCGGTACATGCGGCGGTTGTCCTTGACGTGGGCCTCGTCGGTCCAGGCGGCGATGCTGGCCGCCGACACCAGCGGGCTCATCGCGCTGCCATGATACGTCCGGTACAGCAGGAAACGGCCGATCAGGGCGGCGTCGCCCGCCACGAAGCCCGAGCGCAGGCCCGGCACGTTGGAACGCTTGGACAGGCTCGAGAACGCCACCAGGTTGCGGTAGTCGTCACGGCCCAGGCGGCGCGCCGCCTGCAGGCCGCCCAGGGGCGGATTGGCTTCGTCCAGGTAGATCTCGGAATAACACTCGTCCGAGACGATCACGAAATCATGGCGGTCGGACAGCTCGAACAGCGTCTTCCAGTCGTCCAGCGACATGACGTTGCCGGCCGGGTTGCCCGGCGTACAGACGAAAACCATGCGCGTCCGCTTCCAGACCTCGGCCGGAACCCGGTTCCAGTCGCTGCCGAAATCGCGCACCGGGTCGGCGTTCACGAAGTAGGGCGTGGCCCCGGCCAGCAGCGCGGCGCCTTCGTAAATCTGATAAAAAGGATTGGGGCAGATCACCACCGAGGCCGGCCGACGGGTCGATGACGGTCTGCGTGAACGCAAACAGCGCCTCGCGCGAGCCCAGCGCCGGCAGCACCTGGGTTTCCGGGTCCGGCGCCGGAATGCTGTAGCGGCTGGCCAGCCACTGCGAAATCGCCTGGCGCAGCGCCGGGTCGCCCTTGGTGGACGGATAGACCGACAGGCCCGCGAGGCTGTCGCGGATCGGCCTGTCCGATGCGCTCCGGCGCGGCGTGCTTGGGCTCGCCGATCGATAGATTGATGGGCGTCAGGCCGTCCGGCTGCTGGGCGGCCGAAGCCAGCAAAGCCCCGCAGTTTTTCGAACGGATAGGGGTGTAGGGCATCGAGGCGCGGATTCATGACGCAAGATTTTAACAAGCAAGCTACAATAGCGGGCTTGGCTTTGCGAAGGTGGCGAAATTGGTAGACGCACCAGGTTTAGGTCCTGACGCCGTAACAGGTGTAGGGGTTCGAGTCCCCTCCTTCGCACCACTTATTGCCTGACGCTGTCTGGCGGTGCGCACAGCGGTGCGCCAACAGTGTCTACAGCCCCCCGAGAACCCCCGAGGCGTCGAATGCCTCGGGGGTTTTCTTTTTCGACAGCTGGCGGATTCCTTGCTGCCCGTATTTCGTAGCGTCCCGGGGAGCATCAGGGGAGGCCATGAACGATGGCCACTCCGTCCTGCTCCTCCACCTGCACTTCGTCGTCATGCCAAAGCAGGGGGCGCTTTTCGGCGAGTTTCTTCGCCTCACTGTCTGTCATCCCCTTGAGCACGAAGAAATCGCGCTGCTCGGTGTGGTCGCCAATCTTGCGGCTGATCGTCCTGCGCACGTACTGCTCCAGTCGCAACGGGTCGGCCGGAAAATCGTCGGCGCCCTTATATTGGACCATTGCAGTCTTCGGATGTCCCGCCACGTACAGTTGGATACCGTCCATCGAACCGCCGATGTACGCGATCTTGGGGCTGTAGGCTGCACGTAGCTTTTGGTCTATCCGGGTTTGCCAGCCGCTTCCTTTGCCTTTGGCCAACGCCAGCACGTCGGGTGACAGCCGGATCGAGATCCGCTCTTTCGTGATCTCTGCCTTGGGACGTCCGACTCGTGTCATTTTTTTCAGGTCGGCTGCTCCGAGTTCGTAGGTATCCGGATCGGCGGCGATGCCACGGTTAATGACCTCGTCCTCTTCGCGGTTGGGAACGATCGTCCCCGGCTTAAGTTTCGGCATACAGGTTCACCTCTCTCGAGTTTGCCTTGCGAAGGCTGATGATGCGCCGTTCGTCGTTGCGGTCCACGTACACCATGCAATACAGGCGCACATCGATATAGCCCAAGGCGATCATGCGGCGCTCGCCGTACTTTCGGCGCATGTCCTCGCGCACCAGGGCCTTCATCCCATTCGAACCATTCAGCGGCCGCCAGCGAAACGCCGTGCTTGCGCTGATTGCTCAGATCTTTGGCGGTGTCGAAGGTGATGATCATTTATTTATTGTATGTACAGAAAATAAAGGGTGCAACGATTTTTTGTGCATACATTTAATGTGCCCTCGCGCTATCGAAGGTGGGGTGCCGGGCAAGGCAAGTCGGGACGCCCCCTTACGGGTATACGCCAGTGCGAATATCCCGATTTTTGCTATATCGTCGCGCTCTTCAGTGGATGCTTGCCCATAAACAGCACGATAAGGAGAGCCTTCCGTGGCACTCAAGTACGCTGCATTTCTGGATGTCATCGATCTGCGCGCCCCGAATCCGAGCGTCCGTACGCGTTCCCCGCGAGGTGTGCCGTGCACGAGTTGCTGGCGGACTGGTGCGAAATACTGAACCTGCTGCTGCGGGTCGCGGCCGATACGCAGGCCACGGCGCAGGCGCGTGATGACGCGCTGCGCGATGCTCACCGGCATTCCTGCCAGGCGCCGATCTGTTTCCGGATGTCTGGCGCAACCGTCGGCCTCCTGGCGGAAACGCTGAACTGCGCCGTGCGCGCCTCCTGCGTCAGGCATGACGACAGCGCCTGGATGCGGGCGTTGGACCGGGCCTACGCGCAATTCCTGCAATACCTGATCCGCGACGTGCAGCGCTGGACCAGCGGCGGCCCGCAGGAGAAGGGCCGGGCCGTCGACTGGCACATGATCCACCTGGGCCACCTGGCGCTGTCCGGCGCCGGGCTGATGTTCATCGAAGCCACGGCGGTCGAGCCGGAGGGCCGCATCTCGCCGGGCGATCTCGGCCTGTGGTCCGACGACACCGAGGCCGCGCTGGGCCGCGTGGTGGCCGCCGTACGGCGCCATTCGCCGATCAGGCTCGGCATACAGCTCGGCCACGCGGGCCGCAAGGCCTCCAGCGAGGCGCCCCTGGAACGGCGGTCAGTTGGTCCGCGCCCGAGGCGGGCGGCTGGCAGCCCTGGGCGCCTTCGGCCCTGCCGCACGGCGCGGCCGAGCCGGCGCCCCGGGTCCTGGACCAGGCCGGTCTGGCGCGCGTGCGCGAGGCCTTCGTCGACAGCGCCCGCCGCGCGCTGCGCCTGGGGCTGGACGCGATCGAGCTGCATGCGGCGCACGGCTACCTGCTGCACCAGTTCCTGTCGCCGCTGGCCAACCGTCGCGACGATGCCTACGGCGGCTCGCTGGAGAACCGCATGCGCTTTCCGCTGGAGGTGTTCCAGGCGGTGCGCGAAATCACGCCGCGCAATGTGGCGCTGGGCGTGCGCGTCTCGGCCACGGACTGGGTCGAAGGGGGCTGGGACCTGGAGCAGACCCTGGCCTTCGCGCAGCAGCTCAAGGCGCGCGGCTGCGAGTTCATCGACGTGTCCTCCGGGGGCGTGTCGCCGCAGCAGAAAATTCCGGTCGGGCCGAACTACCAGGTGCCGTTCGCCGAGCAGATCAAGCGCCAGGTGGGCATGCCCACCATCGCCGTCGGCATGATTACCGAGGCGCAGCAGGCCGAGGACATCCTGGCGCAGGGCCAGGCCGACATGGTCGCGCTGGCGCGCGGCATGCTGTATGACCCGCGCTGGCCCTGGCATGCCGCCGCGCAGCTCGGCGGCCAGGTCGCCGCGCCGCACCAGTACTGGCGCTCGCAGCCGCGCGACCAGAAAGCGCTGTTCGGCGAAACCCGCTTCGGCGCGCGCTAGCGGCCGGCCGCCCCGGGCCGGCGGCCTTCGTAGGCGTCCTGCAGCAAGGCGCGCAAGGCCGCGCGTTCCAGCGGACGCGGGTTGGGATAGGGCGTGCGCAGCGCGATGTCGCAGGCCTGGTCCAGGTCCTGCTCGCGCATGCCGATCTCGCGCAGCGCCGTGGGCGCGTCCAGCGAGCGGGCCAGGTCGTACACGCCCTGCGCGGCGTCGGACGCGGCCCAGCGCGGCGGCGATGCGCTGCATCGCCTGCGGCGCGGCCGGCGCGTTGTAGGCCAGGGCATGCGGCAGCACCACGGTATGCACCTCGGCGTGCGGCAGGTTGAAGCTGCCGCCCAGCGTATGGCAGAGCTTGTGGTGCAGGGCCATGCCCACACTGCCCAGCACGGTCCCGCAAAGCCAGGCGCCGTACAGCGCGTCGCCGCGCGCCGCCTGCAGGGCCTGGCCGGCCGCGCCGCCGCAGATGACGGGCAGCGCCCGGGCCAGCGCCCGGATGCCTTCCTGCGCCATCAGGTCCATGATGGGATTGCCGTCGGCCGAGTACAGCCCTTCGGCGGCGTGGGCGATGGCGTTCATGCCGCTGGTCGCGCTCATCGCCGCCGGCAGCGACATGCTCAGTTCCGGGTCGTAGACCACGCTGCGCGGCAGCACGCGCTCGTCCTTGCCGGTCTTTTTCAGGCCGGCTTCGGTGATGCCGTAGATCGGCGTCATCTCGGAACCGGCGTAAGTGGTGGGCACCGCGATCACGGGCAGGCCGGCCTCCAGCGCGATGGCCTTGCCCAGTCCGATGGTGGAGCCGCCGCCCACCGCCACGGCGCAATCCGCGCCATGCTCGCGCGCCGCCTGGCGCGCCTGGCGCGCGACCTCGATGGGCACGTGCATCGCCGCCTGGTCGAATATGCCGGCGACGCGGTCGGCGCCGAGCAGCGCGGCCACGCGCTCGGCCTGGGCGCGCTGCGGCGCGGTGCACAGCACCAGCGCCCGCCGCAGGCCCAGCGCGTCGAGCTCGGCCGCCAGACCTTCCAGGCTGCCCGGGCCGAAGACCACGCGCTGCGCGCGGCTGGTGTAGACGAACGGCGAGACGGCGTTCGGGTAAGCGGTGTCGGTCATTGCGGTTCCTATTTTTGTGCAAATTGCCAAACTGCGGCCATGCACGCTATCGTAAGTGCCAGCGCCAGCAGGAAAGCACGCGCCACACGCCAAAGCCTTTTGCGCCATATGCACAAATGAAAGCCGTCAAATTCGCCGAAAACCTGTCGATCTTCGTCGACGTCGCGCGCGCGCAGAGCTTCTCCGAGGTGGCGCGCCGCCGCGGCATGGTGGCCTCGTCCGTGGCGCGCCAGATCGGGGCGCTGGAGTCCGAACTGCAGGTGCCGCTGTTCCTGCGCTCCACCCGCGCCCTGGCCCTGACCGAGGCCGGCGAAGTGCTCTACGAGCGCGCCGTGAAGATCCTGCACGACATGACGGAGGCCCGTTCCGAGGTCATTTCGCTGGAACAGAGCGTCCAGGGCCAGCTGCGCGTGAGCTGCCTGCCTGCTTTCGCGCGGCGCTACGTGGTGCCCATGCTGCCGCGCCTGGGCCTGCGCCATCCGCAATTGCGCGTGGAACTGGAGCTGACCGAGCGGGTGGTGGACCCGGTGGTCGAGCGCATGGATGTGGTGGTCAGGGTGGGGCAGCAGCCCGACAGCAGCCTGATCGGGCAGCGCATCGGCAGCCACCGCTACCTGATCTGCGCGGCGCCGTCCTATCTGGAGCGGCACGGCGTGCCGCGCACGCTGGCGGACCTGGCGCGCCACCGCCTGATCGACCGGCGCCACAGCACCAGCGTGCGCGGCTGGCGCGAGGTGGGCGGCGGGCTGTGGGCGCAGGACGCCCGCTTCGTGCTCGAATGCGACGATTGCGACGCGCGGCGCCAGGCCGCGCTGGAAGGTCTGGGCATCGCGCTCATGCCGAACTGGTCGGCCGGCCCGGACATCGGCGCCGGCCGCCTGGTGCAGCTGGCGCTGCGGGACGCCGTGCCGGCGCCGGACAGCGGCATTTATCTGTTGCGGGCCATGCCGCGCGCCAACGCCAGGATACGCGCCTTCACCGAAGCGCTGCGCCAGCAGGTGGGTTCGCCGTCGGTGTGGGACGTCGCGATCGATTCGGTGGCGGGGCCCGTGGCCCGCAGCGCCTAGAGAGCGGCGTAAGCCTGTTCCAGCCGGGCCTGCAGCTGTTCGGCGAAATCGGCCTGGGCCGGGTCCAGCGCCGACATCAGCCGCGCCAGCACGACGTTGTCTTCTTCGCCGTTCCAGATCTTGACGTAGGTGCCTTCCTTGTAGCCGTGGCGCTGGCGGAAGATGTTCAGCACGTTCTTGGAAACGTACTGCGTGTAGGCGTCGTTCCAGCTCATTTCGCAGGCCGTCATGGCCTGCTCCAGCACCTTGAAGCTGGCGCGCCCGCACACCGCCAGGCCGCCGATCAGTTCGAGCAGCTCGGGCACGTTCAGCGTGTCCAGCGCGTAGGCCTTGCCGTCCAGCGACACCGAGGCCGGTCCGGCCAGATCGGCCACCAGCGCGTCGGCGGCCTGCCCGGCGCTGCCGCCGGCCGCGACGATGGTGTGCGACAGATAGAAGTGCAGGATGTCCACCAGTTCCATCTGCACCTGGGGCAGGTCGATGGTCTGCTTCTTCCACCATTTCCAGCCGTAGTGCTCCAGCGCCTCGGCCGATTCGACGAAGGCGGCCCGCAGGAAACGGGCGCCGCCGTTGACCCAGTCCGGATTGATCATGCTGTTCAAGTGGTCCTGCAACTTGAGCATCGTGGCCGCCTGGGCCTGGTTCAATCCGACTACGTTATTCACTTTCACTCCGGGTTCGTGGGGTCTGTTGGACAGCGGCGGAAATGTTAGCACCATTGCCGCCGCGTCCCGGCCTCACGCGCTACCGTCCTTGCGGTACGCGGAGGTCTTCAAGGGCGGCAGCTTGGCCAGCGGCGGCCGGCGCGGATTGCGCGCGCCGGCGGCGGCCTTGAACAGCATCACCGCGAAGAAAACCAGGAAGGCCGCGGGCATCAGCTCGTCCAGGTCGACCTGCGGGCTGCGCAGCACCTGGAACACGATGCGCGCCGCCGCCCAGCCGGCCAGCACGCCGCCTATGGTCAGGATGATGCCGATCTTGCGCTGGCGCGCGCGCCGCGCCAGCGAGTCCGCGGCGGGGTCTTCCTGGCCGGCGGGGGCGGCCGCCGCGGGCTTGCGCGCGGGCGTGGGGAAGGGGTCGGACAACAGGCCGGCGTCGACGCGCTCGGCCTCGACCCTGCCGCGCGCGGCGCCGCCAGCGCGCGTCAGGTTTTCGATATAGCGCACGAAATCGCCGTCTTTCGGCTCGCCATCGATGGCCATGGAGCTCTCCGGTTCAGTTGCCGCGGCGCTGGCGAGCCGGCACGCGGCGTTTGCGCAGCATGGCCACCAGCAGGCCGCCGCCCAGCAGCACCGACAGGCCGGCGCCTATCATCATGGCGATCTGCTGCGCGTTGTCCGCTGTGCCCAGGCTGCGCGCCGTGATGTAGCCCGGCGCCAGCATCAGCGGCAGCCACAGGGCGGCGGAAATGACATTGGCCAGCTGGAAGCGGCCGTGGGCCATGCCCATCACCCCGGCCACCGTGGGAATGGTGGAACGGATCGGGCCCAGGAAGCGGCCGACCAGCACCGAAGCGAAACCGTAGCGGTAGAAAAACAGGCGGGCGCGCGCGACGCCGGAGCGCTGCTGCTTCAGCGGCCAGCGGCGCAGCACGTTCGGCCCGGCCCAGCGGCCCAGCCAGTAAGACAGCGCATCGCCCACGATGGCCCCGGCGATGCCCCAGGCCAGCACGATCCACGGGCTCAGCGTACCCGCGCCGATCAGCCCGCCGGTCAGCAGCATCAGCGCGGTGGCCGGGATGAAGAGGCCCACCAGCACCAGGGACTCGCCCAGCGTCAGCAGGAAAGTGATCGGACCCGCCCATGCCTGGTTGGTCTCGATGAACGCGGCGATCTGGTCGATGTATTGGTCCACGTATAGGCTCACAAAGGCAAACTTGAAAATAAGCTGAATGCAATCGGGTATCTTAACGCCTGCAAGAGCGGACGCGCAGGCCCTAGTCCGTACGGTTGAAGTCTACAGTCAGGGAATTATGGATTCGGTTACGCAAGCGGTGCTGGGCGCCGGAATACAGGGCGCGCTGATGGGACGCTTCCAGGGACGCCGGGCGCTGATCTACGGCGCGGCCCTGGCCACCGTGCCGGACCTGGACGTGCTGATGAGCTACCCCGACCCGGTCTCGCTCATGACCTACCATCGCGGCTTCTCGCATTCGGTCTTCGTCCTGACCGGCCTGGCCGCCTTGCTCGCCTGGCTGATCCGCAAATACTGGCCGCAGGCGCCCTACAGCGGGCGGCGGCTGTTCCTCACCTTGTGGCTGGTGCTGGTCACGCACCCCGTGCTGGACGCGTTCACCGTCTACGGCACCCAGCTCTTCTGGCCGCTGGCGCGCATACCGGAAAGCTGGTCCGCCGTCTTCATCATCGACCCCGTCTACACCGTGCCGCTGGCCGCCGGCGTGCTGGTGGCGATCGCCTGCGGCATGACCCGCGGCGCGCGCCGCCTGCTGGCCGCCGCCCTGGTGTTCAGCACCGCCTACCTGGGCTTCGGCCTGGCCGGCCGCATGGCCGCCGAGCACCGAGTGCGCGAAGCGATGCAGGCCCGGGGCATCGCCGTCACCGAACTGCGCGCGGTCAACATGCCATTCAACACCCTGGTATGGCGCGTCATCGCCAAGACCGCCGACGGCCACTATTACGAATCCGTCAGCAGCCTGTTCGACCGCGACCCGCCGGAATGGCTGCGCCAGCCGCTGAACCTGGACCTCGGCCAGGCCCTGGCCGGCGTGCCGTTGCACCAGCGGCTGCGCTGGTTCACCGACGACTGGCTGCGCTACGACGCCATCGGCGACGCCCTGGTCGTCACCGACCTGCGCATGGGCGTGGCGGGCCACTACACCTTCCGCTTCAAGATGGCGCAGCGCGCCGCCGACGGTGGCTGGACGCCGGTCACTCCGTCGAGCTGGCCCACCGCGCGCGGCGGCTGGGCCGAATTGAAACTGGTGCTGGCGCGCATCCTGCACGAACAACCGCCGCTGCCGCTGGCGCAGTGGGCGGAGATGGCGGAGCGGTAGGGAAGGGGCGCCGCAGCGCAGCGCCGATTTCAAGCCAGCCAGTTTTCTATGACCAGCCCGCGAATGCGCTCGAATTCCCGGGTGTTGCCGGTCACCAGCGTCAGGCCGAGCGCGTGGGCATGCGCGCCGATCAATAAATCATTGGCGCCGATGGTTTCCCCTGCCGCTTCCAACTGGGCGCGAATGCTGCCGTATCTGGCGTCGGCGGGCGCGTCCAGCGGCAGGACCGGTATCGCGTTCAGCAGGCATCCGACCCTGGCACGCAATCTGGCGGAGTTCTTCTTGGCGCAACCGTAGCGCAGTTCGGCCGCGACGACGATGCTGGTGCAGACCCGGCGATGGCCGACCCGCTCGACACGGCGCGCGGCCCGGCCATCGGGCTCGCGCAGCAGGACGCTGATGATATTGGTGTCCAGCAGATAGGCGCTCATCGCGGGTTTTGCCGCCCGATCGGTGTGTCCTCGAGATCGGGGAACTGGTCTTCGGGTCCTAACGGTTCTTCGTTTCTCCATTCGGCCAGCAAGGTCACGATATTTCCCGGGCCGGCTGCGGGAATGCGTGCGGCCTGACCTGGATCATTGCGGGCCAGCCTCGCGTCACGAGACTTGGAAGAAGGGGGCGGGATGGTCATGGTTCGTCCTTTTCGCATGGGCCACAGGGCGGGGCCGCCTTTGTGTCTCTGCAGTCTGCCGGAAACCCCGCCCATTGCACTTCGTATTGACCGCCATCCACCCCGTGCTTTATTCTTGTTCTTCTATTAGGAACTTGAGTTCCATAATTCGGAACCAATATGAGCATTCTCGACGGAGTCCAGCGCGTCTTGTCGCTGTATGCGGACGGCGCGACGGAATTGAGCTTCACCGATGTGGCGGCGCGCCTTGCGTTGCCCAAGAGCACGGCTTCGCGCCTGCTCAACCAGATGCAGCATTACGGCCTGCTGGACCAGGACCCCGCCACGCGCCGCTACCGCGCAGGGGCCTTGCTGGCCCAGGCGGTGCGCGCCGGCATGGCGGCCACGCCGCTCGATGACGCCTGCCGCGCCGTGCTGGCGCGCCTGTCCGACGAAAGCGGGCTGACCGCCTATCTGTCCACCCTGAACCAGCGCGAGACCGTGGTGCTGCAGCGCCTGAACGGCTCGCACCCGGTGCAGGTGCTGTCTTCGCCCGGCTCGCGCCGCGCGGCCTCGGGCACCGCCATGGGCCGGGCGCTGCTGTCGCGCCTGAGCGATGCCGAGTTCCAGGCGCTGTACGGCGCCGACCCCGGCCAGTCGCTGCCCATGGAGGGACGCGATTGTCCCGCCACCGTGGGCGAACTGGCCGGCCTGGTGGCGCAGGTCCGCGCCGACCGCTGCGGCGTCGCCATCGACCAGGCCATGCCCGGTATCGGCGCGGTGGCCGCGGCGCTGCGCGATCCCGCCACCGGCGAGCTGCGCGGCCTGTGCCTGTCCTTCGTGTCTTTCCAGGTCGACGCCGAGCGCGTCGCGCGGTTGCGCCAGACCGTGCTCGAGCAGGTGGGGGCGCTGGGCCGCGAACTGAACGATCCCTATTGGCTAGCCTGAATCTCCAAACTTCCTTACGGAAATCGCTTTCATGAACCTCCTGCTACTCAGCAATTCCAGCAGCGACGCCGGCTATCTGGTGCATGCGCTGCCCGCCATCCGCGAACTGATCGCGGCGCTGCCGCCGGGCGCGCCGGCCGTGTTCGTGCCGTTCGCGGGCGTGACCCGCAACTGGGACGACTACACCGCGCTGGTGGTCTCGGCGCTGGCCGACACCGGCCTGGACATCCAGGGCCTGCACCGCGCCGAAGATCCGGTGGCCGCGCTGGAAGGCGCGGCCGTGATCATCGTGGGCGGCGGCAACACGTTCAACCTGCTGGGCCAGCTGCGCCGCCAGGGCCTGCTGGGCGTGGTGGCGCGCCGGGTCCGCCAGGGCGCGGCCTATCTGGGCTGGAGCGCCGGGTCCAACCTGAGCTGCCCGACCATCTGCACCACCAACGACATGCCCATCACCGACCCGCAGGGCTTCGACGCACTGGGCCTGCTGCCGTTCCAGATCAATCCGCACTACACCAACGCCCATCCGCCGGGCCACCGCGGCGAGACCCGCGCGCAGCGCCTGGCCGAGTTCTGCACCCTGAACCCGGCGATGCCGGTGCTGGGCCTGCCGGAAGGCTCCGGGCTGCGGGTGAGCGGCGGCGAGATGACCCTGATCGGCCCGCACGAGGCGCCGCTGTTCCTCGGCCAGCAGGAACCGCGCGTATTCCGCCCGGGTCCGGTGGAGGTCCAGGCATGAAGCAAGTCATCGACACGATCGAACTGCTGTCGTCCGCCCACGTCACCGGCGAGTCGGTGGCGCAGCGGCTGCGCGAGGCCGGCGACTGCGAAGTCGAGGTGACCCGGCTCGAGCGCGACGGCGCCGCCACCGAATTCCTTTCCATCGTCATCCCGGGCGCCGACGAGACGGCGCCGCAGCTGGGCATCGTGGGCCGCCTGGGCGGCATCGGCGCGCGCCCGGCCGTCACGGGCCTGGTGTCCGACAGCGATGGCGCGGTGGTCGCGATCGCGGCGGCTTTCAAGCTGATGGCCATGGCCCGCGAGGGCGACGTGTTGCCCGGCACGGTGCGCATCCGCACGCATATCTGCCCGCGCGCCGGCACGCGTCCGCATCATCCGGTGCCGATGATGCGCTCGCCATTCCCGATGCGCGAGATGATGTCGCATGAAGTCGATCCGCGCATGGACGCGATCCTCTCGGTCGACACCACGCGCGGCAACCGTCTCGTCAACAAGCGCGGCGTGGCGCTGACGCCGGTGGCAAAACAGGGCTATCTGCTGCGCATTCCCGAGACGATGCTGGACGTGATGGGCTGGGTCAGCGGCGAACTGCCCGTGACGCTGCCGCTGACCACGCAGGACATCACGCCCTACGAAAACGGCCTGTGGCACGTGAATTCGCTGATGCAGCCCACCATCGTCACCGACGCGCCCGTGGTGGGCGTGGCGCTGACCGCCCAGACCACGGTGCCGGGCTGCGCCACCGGCGTGACCAACGCGGTGGACGCCGACGTCGCCATGCGCTTCTGCATCGAAACCGCCAAGCTCTTCGGCCAGCGCGCCATGACGTTTTTCGACGAGGCCGAATGGGCCGCGCTGCAATCGCGCTACGGCTCCATGGCGCACCTGCAGACCGTGGGCCGCGAAACCGGAGACGCGGCATGAGCGCGCAACCGCGGCGGCGGGTGGCGTTCTTCACCATCGGGCAGTCGCCGCGCAGCGACGTGGTGCCGGAAATCGCGCCGCTGCTGGGCGCGCACGTGCAGGTCGACGAGTTCGGCGCGCTGGACGGCCTGGACGCGGCGGCGCTGGCCGCGCTGGCGCCCAAGCCGGGCGCCTACCGCTTCGCCACGCGCATGCGCGACGGCTCGCAGATCGAGCTGGACGCGGCCGCCGCCGAGGCCCGGCTGGCCCAGGTCATGAGCCAGGCCGACGCCGCCGGCTACGACGTGCTGGTGCCGCTGTGCACCGGCACGGCCATCGCGCCGATGCGCACGCTCGTGGTGGAGCCGCAGCAGGTCGTGGATCACCTGGTCGCGGCGCTGGCGCAGCACTGCCGCAAGGTGGGCCTGGTGGTGCCGCTGGCCGCGCAGGTCGACGCCTTCCACATGGCCGTGCCGCTGCCTTGCGACGTCCAGGTGGCGCACGCCTCGCCTTATGAGGCCGACGCGCAGCAGGCGGCGCGAAATTTCGAGCAGGCCGGCCGCGAGCTGGCCTCCTGTGACCTGATCGTCATGCACTGCATGGGTTACGCCGAGCGCATGCGCGCGGCCGTGGCCCAGGCGTCCGGCCGTCCGGTCCTGCTCTCCAACCGCCTCGTCGCGCAGACGCTGGCGCAAATCCTTGGTCCGGGTGTCTGACACCCAATCTCTACCCGAAGGCCTGGCGCGCCGGGCCTTCGGTGAATCAAATATTGCAGGGAGTTTTTCGTTATGTTCAGCCGTACCCTAAACCGCGCCGTCGGCGCACTGTTCGCCGTTTCGGCGCTTGCCGCCACGCCGGCGCTGGCCGCCGACGCCTGGAAGCCCGCTAAACCCGTGCGCCTGCTGGTGGGCTTCGCCCCGGGCGGCTCGGCCGATACGCTGGCCCGCCTGCTGGCCGACCCGCTGTCGCAACGCCTGGGCCAACCTGTCGTGGTCGAAAACCTGGCCGGCGCCGGCGGCAACATCATGGCGTACCGCCTGAGCCAGTCGCCGGCCGACGGCTACGCCATCGGCATCGGCGCCGCCGGCTCCATGGCCATCACCCACGTGCTCAACCCCAAGGGCACCAACTACAAGCCCACTGACTTCACCCCGATCACGCTGGTCGCGGTGCAGCCCAACGTGGTCATCGTGAACAAGGACGTGCCGGCCAACAACCTGGCCGAGCTGAAGGAATACTTCCAGAAGACGCCGACCGCCACCTACGGCACCGCCGGCGTGGGCATCTCCAACCACCTGATCGCCGAGACCATGCTGTACAAGCTGGGCGTGAAAGTGCCGCACGCGCCGTACCGTGGCGCGGCGCCTGTCATCACCGACCTGCTGGGCGGCCATATCGCGATGACGATGGACAACATCTCCACCGCGGCCCCGCTGGCCACGCAAGGCAAGGTCAAGGCCATCGGCGTGGCCTCGCTCAAGCGCGCGCCGCAGCTGCCCAACGTGCCCACGCTGGACGAGCAGGGCCTGAAGGGCTTCGACATGCCGACCTGGCAGGGCGTGTTCGCGCCCGCCGGCCTGCCCGCCGACGTGCTGGCCGCCTACTACGCCGCGCTGCAGGACGTGCTCAAGCAACCCGCCCTGGTCGAGAAAATGGCCGGCCTGGGTTCGGAGCCGGTCACGGGCATGACGCCCGAGCAGTTCGGCCAGTTCCTGGAGAAGGACCGCCAGCAGTGGGCGGACATCGTGAAGGCCGCCAACATCAGCCTCGATTGAACGCAAGGCGCCAGCGCCTGAGCGTCCGCAAGGGCGCCAGGCTTGATCGCGGGTCTGGCGGCGGCTTTTCGCGCAACCTGAATGCCGCCGTCATCGCTGTTCGCCGGACTTGCGGCGCTCGATCTGGGAGCGAGCCCGCTCGGTTGCCTGCTGTAGCCGTTCGGCCAACACTGCGGGTGGTGGAAGGGCGGTCAGGTATTCGGCGACATGGATGCCCGACTTGTCCAGCTCCAATAGTTCGATCTGCTCGCGCTTTTTGCCGGCGCATAGGATGATGCCTAGCGGCGGGGCTTCTCCAGGTTCGCGTTCATGCTTGTCGAGCCAGCGCAAGTAAAGCTCCATCTGCCCCTTGAACGCTGCTTTGAACTCGCCGATTTTCAGTTCCACCGCTACCAGTCGGCGCAGCTTGCGGTTATAAAACAGCAGATCGAGGTGGAAGTCCTCGTCGTCGATCTGGATGCGTTTCTGTCGCGCAAGAAAAGAAAAACCAGCGCCCAGCTCCAGCAGAAAGGACTGCATTTCGCGGATGATCGCCGCTTCCAGTTCGTCCTCCTGCCAACTATCCAGCAGGCCCAGAAAGTCCAGGATATATGGGTCGCGCATCACCAGCGCCGGCGACATCCGGCGGGCATCGCGCAAGGCCGCCAGTTCCTGAGCGATTGTTTCATGCGGCTTTTTTGAAAGCGCAGTGCGCTCGTACAGCATCGAATCCATGCGTTCGCGCAGTGTCCGCACGCTCCAGCGTTCGGCACTGGCCATTTGTGCATAGTAGTCCCGCCTGAGCGGATCCTTCAGCGGCAACAGCGCCACGAAATGCGACCAGCTCAATTGTCGTGACAGCGTCACGACAATTGATTCGTCAGGATAGGCGGCCGCAAACTGCACCATGCGCCGTAGATTCTTTTCCGCGAAGCCTTGCCCAAAGTCGCGAACGAGGTGCCGGGCCAAGGTTGCCAGTAGTTCCTCACCGTATCCGGCCCGTTGTCCGGCCAGAACCTCCGTATGGATGCGGTGGCCGATACGCCAAAACAGCAAGGTCAGTTCGGCGTTGGCGGTCGAGACGGCGCGCTGCCGTGATGCCTCGATCAGCGTACGGATGTCGCCGATCAGGACTGTCGACGCCGCAGGCGGCTTGTGTCCGATCATGTCATTCCTCCATGTTTTGGGCCGATGATAGGGGGGTATGGAGGTCGGAGGGGCCTGCAGGGCCTGGCCGAGTGACAGATTCATCCCATTTCCGGGAGCGCCGCCACCGCACCACGAATACTCGCCTCGGGGCACTGTCGTCGTACTCTGCCCTTGACTCTGAAGCTGCTTCAGGCTTTGTCATGATGCCTGGCAATACGCCGCGATCGCGGCTCGGAGGCTGATATGGGCATACTGAAACATCTGCTGGGCGGGCGCGCCGGGCATCGCGGGTACGGCGGCCATCATGGCTATGACCGTCGCGGCGGCGGGGCCTATGGCGGCGCGCCGCAGGGCGCCGCCGCCGTCTGCAACGGTTGCGGCGCCTCCCAGGCTGCGGGCGGGCGCTATTGTTCGCAATGCGGCGTCTCGCTGGCGCCGCTGGCCTGCTCGCAGTGCCGCGCGGCCATCGCTGCCGGAGCCGGTTTCTGCGCGCAGTGCGGCACCGCCGTCGCGCCGTCGAACCAGCCTTGATCCGCGGACACCAATGAGCGATAGCCATCAGCACGGCGACGTGCGCACCTTACCCGAATCCCGCCTCTGGATCGCGCTGGGCCTGACCAGCACCTTCATGCTGGTGGAAATCGTCGGCGGGATCATGACGGGCAGCCTGGCGCTGATTTCCGACGCCATGCACATGATGACCGACGCCATGGCCCTGCTGCTGGCGCTGGTCGCGATCCGCGCGGGCCGCAAGGCGGCGGACCTGATGCGCACCTACGGATACGCCCGCTTCGAGATTCTGGCGGCGGCGGTCAATGCGCTGGTGCTGCTGGGCATCGCGTTCTACATCCTGTACGAGGCCTATCAGCGCCTGTCGGCGCCGTCGGATATCCAGTCCGTGGGGATGCTGGCCGTCGCCGTGGTCGGCCTGATCGTCAACCTGATCGCGATGCGGCTGCTGGCAAGCGCGAAGGACGAAAGCCTGAACGTGAAGGGCGCCTACCTGGAAGTGTGGGCCGACATGCTGGGCTCGATAGGCGTGATCGTCGGCGCCGTGGTGATCTGGTTCACGGGCTGGCGCTGGGTGGATTCGGCGCTGGCGGTGGGCATCGGCTTCATGGTGTTCCCGCGCACCTGGACGCTGTTGCGCGAGTGCGTGAACATCCTGCTCGAAGGCGTGCCGCCGGGCATGAGCCTGCAGGCGGTGCGCGACGCCATCGCCGGCACGGCCGGCGTGGCCGCCATCCATGACATCCACCTGTGGGCGGTGACGCAGAGCAATCCGATGCTGACGGGCCATGTGGTGCTGGAGCCGGGGGCCGACGGCGAGGCGGTGCGCCGCGCCATCGAAGACCGCCTGCAGCAGGACTTCGACCTGCACCATACGACGCTGCAGATGGAGCGTGACGACCGCTCGGCGCAGGAGCACATACACTGAGCGCGGCCGCGGCGCGGGCGCGCAAACAAAAACGCCAGGCCGCGACGCCTGGCGTTTTTTTTTGAGTGCGCAGAGGACTACTTCGGCGGCACCCGCGCCGCGATCTCGGCGATCAGGCGGCGCGCCGCGTCCAGCTTGCCGGCGGCGGGCAGGGGATGCACGCCCTGTTCGTCGAACAGCACCAGTTCGGTGGTGTCGGCGTCCATGACCTTGTGCGCGAGGTTGCCCACCAGCAGGGGGATGCCCTTGCGCGCGCGCTTGGCTTCGGCGTGCTCGGCCAGCTTCTCGGTTTCGGCCGCGAAGCCCACGCACCAGGGACCGTCGGCCAGCTTGGCGACTTCGGCCAGGATGTCGGGATTGGGTTCGAACTCCATGACGGGGGCGCCGCCGCCCTCGCTGGTCTTTTTCAGTTTCTGGGTGCTGACGTTCTTCACGCGCCAGTCAGCCACGGCGGCCACGGCGATGAAGATGTCGGCGTCGGCCGCGCTGGCCATCACCGCATCGTGCATCTGGCGCGCGGTGGTGACCGACAGCGCGGTGACGCCGCGCGGCACCGGCAGGAAGGTGGCGCCGGTGATCAGCGTGACGCGGGCGCCGGCCTCGCGCGCGGCGCGCGCCAGCGCGTAGCCGGTCTTGCCCGAGGAGCGGTTGCTCAGCACGCGCACCGGGTCCACCGGCTCGGACGTGGGGCCGGCGGTCAGC
Organism: Achromobacter sp. SX5; assembly: GCF_056711425.1. Taxonomy (NCBI): domain Bacteria; kingdom Pseudomonadati; phylum Pseudomonadota; class Betaproteobacteria; order Burkholderiales; family Alcaligenaceae; genus Achromobacter; species Achromobacter sp. SX5. The sequence continues at coordinate 2,221,006 of NZ_CM160041.1, forward strand.
AGCACGTGGCGGCCGGCCAGCAGCTTGGGCTGGAAGAAGGCGATCAGGTCCGTCAGCAGTTCGTGCGCTTCCAGCATGCGGCCGTCGCCGGTCTCGCCGCAAGCCTGTTCGCCGGCGGCGGGTCCCAGCACGCTGACGCCGTCGGCGCGCAGCTGCGCGACATTGCGCTGCGTGGCCGGGTTGGCCCACATTTCGCGGTTCATGGCGGGCGCGACCAGCAGCGGACAAGCGCGCGCCAGGCACAGCGTGGACAGCAGGTCGTCGGCCATGCCGTGGGCCAGCTTGGCCATGAAATCGGCGCTGGCGGGCGCGATCAGCACGGCGTCGGCGCCGCGTGTCAGGTCGATGTGCGCCATGTTGTTGGGCACGCGCGCGTCCCAGGCGTCCACGAACACCGGGCGGCCCGACAGGGCCTGCATGGTGATGGGCGTGATGAAGTGCGTGGCCGCCTCGGTCATCACCACGTCGACCGTGGCGCCCTGTTCGGTCATGCGCCGCACCAGCTCGGCGATTTTGTAGCAGGCGATGCCCCCGGTCAGGCCGAGGACGATGCGTTTGCGGGCGAGGTCGAGCATGGGGGCGGGGCGGCGGGTTCAGCGCCGCGTAAACGAGGAACGGACAGTGATTTTATTCTGCATTGCGGCATCGCGCCGTTCGCCATCCGTTCAGGGGGGATCAAACGCGGCGAAACTCAGGCTTGCGGCTTGCGTGAGCGCAGCAGTTCGTCCAGCACCAGCAGCACGGCGCCGCAGGTGATGCCGACGTCGGCCAGGTTGAAGGCGGGGAATTGCCAGTTGTTCCAGTAGAACAGCAGGAAGTCCACCACGTGGCCATGCACCACCCGGTCGATGACGTTGCCGATGGCGCCGCCCAGAATCAGCGTGAGCGCCAGGCAGAAGCGCGGCTGGCCGTGGGTGCGGCGCAGGATGATGGTGATGACCACGGCCGCCACGCAGCCCAGCCCGGTGAACAGCCAGCGCTGCCAGCCTTCCTCGGACGCCAGGAAACTGAACGCGGCGCCGCGGTTGTACACCAGGGTGAAGTCGAAGAACGGCAGCAGGTTGACGCGCTGGCCGTACTGGTACGCGGTGTTGAAGTAGATCTTGGTCAGCTGGTCCAGCACGATGATGGCCAGCGCGATGGCCAGCCAGCGCCCCACGCGCGCGGGCGCGGGGCGGGTGCCGGACTGGACGCCGGTGGGGGCGGGCCCGGCCATGTTCAGGCCTTGTCGCGGGCTTCGCCCGAGCCGAACAGGTTGGACACGCAGCGGCCGCAGATCTCGGGATGATCCGCGTCCTGGCCCACGTCCAGGCGCCAGTGCCAGCAGCGCTCGCACTTCTTGTGCGCCGAGGGCGTGACTTCGATGCGGGTCTCGCCTTCGCCGGCGTGCACGGTGGCCCGCGAGACGATCAGCACGAAGCGCAGGTCGTCGCCCAGGCTGGCCAGCAGTTCGCGGTCCGCGCCGCTGGCGTAGAGGTCGACCTCGGCCTGCAGCGACGAACCGATGTCGCCGGCCGTGCGCACTTCTTCGAGCTTGCGCTGGACTTCGGCGCGGATGGCGCGCAGGCGCGTCCACTTGGCCGTCAGCGCTTCGGCGTCGGCGTACGGCGGCAGCGCGTGGTAGACCTCGGTGAAGATCGTGGTGCGGGCGGCGTCGGCCTGGTTCTTCAGGGCGGAGTCGACCAGTTCCTTCCAGGCTTCTTCGGCCGTGAACGACAGGATCGGCGCCATCAGCTTGAGCAGCGTCTGGGTGATGTCGAGCAGCGCGGTCTGGGCCGAGCGGCGGGCGCGGCTGTCTTCGGCCGAGGTGTACAGGCGGTCCTTCAGGATGTCCAGGTAGAACGCGCCCAGGTCTTCCGAGCAGAAGGTCTGCAGGCGGGCGACGGCCGGGTGGAAGTCATAGCGTTCGTAGTTGGCCTGGACCTCGGCCTGCATCTGCGCCGTCATGGCCAGCGCGTAGCGGTCGATCTCGAACAGTTCGCCGTAGGGCACGGCCTGCGACACCGCGTCGAAGTCGGCCAGGTTGGCCAGCAGGAAGCGCAGCGTATTGCGGATGCGGCGGTAGCCTTCGACCACGCGCTTGAGGATCTCGTCGGAGATGGACAGTTCGCCCGAGTAGTCGGTGGAGGCCACCCACAGGCGCAGGATTTCGGCGCCCAGCGAGTCGGACACCTTCTGCGGGGCGATCACGTTGCCCACCGACTTGCTCATCTTGCGGCCCTGGCCGTCGACCACGAAGCCGTGCGTCAGCAGCGCCTTGTAGGGCGGCTGGCCGTAAAGCATGCAGCCGGTCAGCAGCGAGGAATGGAACCAGCCGCGGTGCTGGTCCGAGCCTTCCAGGTAGAGGTCGGCGGGCCAGCCCAGTTCGGCGCCGTGCGAGCCGGCGAAAGCGCCGTCCTTGCCGCCCAGCACCGTGGCGTGCGTGCTGCCGGAGTCGAACCACACGTCCAGCGTGTCGCGGTTCTTCTCGTACTGGTCGGCCTCGTCGCCCAGCAGTTCGCGCGGGTCCAGCGCCTGCCAGGCCTCGATGCCGCCTTTTTCGACGCGCTGCGCCACCTGTTCGAGCAATTCGATGGTGCGCGGATGCAGCTCGCCGGTCTCCTTGTGCACGAAGAAGGCCATCGGCACGCCCCACTGGCGCTGGCGCGACAGGGTCCAGTCCGGACGGTTGGCGATCATGGCGTGCAGGCGGGCGCGGCCCCAGGCCGGATAGAAGGCCGTGGCGTCGATGCCGGCCAGCGCCGATTCGCGCAGGGTCGGGCCGCCGTCCTTGGGGGCCACGTCCATGCCGGCGAACCACTGGCTGGTGGCGCGGTAGATGATGGGCGTCTTGTGGCGCCAGCAGTGCATGTAGCTGTGCTTATGCTTTTCCACGTGCATCAGCGCGCCGGCTTCCTTCAGCGCCTCGACGATCTTGGGGTTGGCGTCCCAGATCGACAGGCCGCCGAACAGCGCCAGGCTGTCGGCATACTTGCCGTCGCCCATCACCGGGCTGATGAAGTCGGTGTCTTTCATGCCGTGCGCCTTGCACGAGATGAAGTCCTCGATGCCGTAGGCCGGGGCCGAGTGCACCACGCCCGTGCCGGAGTCGGCGGTCACGTAGTCGCCCAGGTAGACGGGCGCCTTGCGGTCGTAGGCGGCCTCGAACTGCGCCAGCGGATGGCGGAACTGGATCTCGGACAGCGCCGCGCCCGGGGCGGTGGCGATGATTTCGCCTTCCAGCTCCCAGCTCTTCAGGCAATCCTCGACGCGTTCCTTGGCGATCAGCAGCAGGGGGCCGAACTTGGGCGCCGGCGACACGCGCACCAGGGCGTATTCGATTTCGGGATGCACGTTCAGCGCCTGGTTGGACGGGATGGTCCAGGGCGTGGTGGTCCAGATGACGATGGCGCCGTCGTCCACCGAATCCAGGCCGAAGGCCGCGGCCAGCCTGGCGTGTTCGGCGAACGGGAAGGCCACGTCCACCGCCGGGTCGACGCGGTCGGCGTATTCGACCTCGGCCTCGGCCAGGGCCGAGCCGCAGTCGAAGCACCAGTTCACGGGCTTCAGGCCGCGGAAGACGTAGCCCTTGTCCAGGATGCGGCCCAGCGCGCGGATCTCGTCGGCTTCATTGCTGAAGTTCATCGTCATGTAGGGACGATCCCACTCGCCCAGCACGCCCAGGCGCTTGAAGTCCTTGCGCTGGCGGTCGATCTGTTCGAGCGCGTAGGCGCGGGCCTTGGACTGGACTTCGGCCACCGGCAGGTGCTTGCCGTACTTTTTCTCGATCTGGATTTCGATCGGCATGCCGTGGCAGTCCCAGCCCGGCACGTAGTGCGCGTCATAGCCGGCCATGTTGCGGCTCTTGACGATGATGTCCTTCAGGATCTTGTTGACCGCGTGGCCGATATGGATGTCGCCGTTGGCGTAGGGCGGGCCGTCGTGCAGCACGAAGCGCGGGCGGCCGCGACTGGCGGCGCGGATCGCCTGGTAGACGTGGTTTTCCTCCCACTGCGAAATCCAGGCGGGCTCGCGTCGGGCGAGGTCGCCCCGCATGGGGAAAGGGGTATCGGGCAGGTTGAGGGTCTTTTTATAGTCCATGGACGGCAAAATAGGCGCGCGCGTTTCGCGCGTCTTCGGCGATGGCGGCAGTCAGGGAAGGGAGGTCAGGGAATTTTTCTTCGTCCCGCAACTTTTGCAGGAATTCGACGCGTACGAGTTTACCGTAAGCGTTGATGGTCTCGTCGAGCAGGTGCGCCTCGAGCAGCACGCGGCCGCGGTCTTCGACCGTGGGGCGCACGCCCAGGCTGGCCACCGCGGGCAGGGCGCGCTCGCCCAGGCCGTGGACCTGCACCACATAAATGCCCGAGCGCGCGGCGCAGCGTTCGGCCACGCGCAGGTTCATGGTGGGAAAGCCCAGCGTGCGGCCCAGCTTCTGGCCGTGTATGACGTGGCCGCTGATGTGATACGGATGGCCCAGCAGGTGGCGGGCGCGCTCCAGGTCGCCCACCGCCAGCGCGGTGCGCACTTCCGAGCTGGAGATGCGGTGCCCGTGCTGGTCGGTTACGTCGGCCAGCGTCTGCACCTCGAAGCCGTGGCGCAGCCCGGCTTCGCGCAGCAGGTCGATGTCGCCGCTGCGCTTGTGGCCGAAGCGGAAATCCTCGCCCACCAGCAGCCATCTGGTGTGCAGGCCCTGCACCAGCAGCTGTTCGATGAAGGCGTTGGCCGACATCTCGGCCAGGCGGGCATTGAAACGCTCGACCACGACCTGGGAGATGCCGTAGCGCGCCAGCGCCGCCAGTTTGTCGCGCAGCCCGGAGATCCGGGTGGGCGCCAGTTCCGGGCGCTGGTGCAGCGTGGCGAAATATTCCCGCGGATGCGGCTCGAAGGTCATGACGGCGGGCGCCAGCGCGCGTTCGCTCGCGACCTGGCAGACGCGCGCCAGCATGGCCTGGTGTCCGCGATGGACGCCGTCGAAATTGCCGATCGTCAGCGCGCACGGGGCGCGCCGCTCGGGCGGGGGCAGGGATCGGTAGATATGCAGCGATGGTTTCACGAGCGAGAGTTTACAATTTTGGATTCCGGGTTTGTTCCCATCCCGCCCAAATCGCGCGGGACTCGCGCGCACAAACCCGATTTCCCTTGGAATTCCTTATCTTGCCGGAAATATCTACCACCAAGCGCCGCCTGGTCATCCTGATCTCGGGGCGGGGCAGCAACATGCGGGCGCTGGCCGAAGCGTGCCGCGACCAGGGCTGGCCGGCCGAAGTGGCCGCCGTGATCGCCAGCCGGCCGGACGCCGCCGGCCTGGAATGGGCCGCCCACCAGGGCATTCCCACCGCGGCCCTGTTCCACAAGGACTACGCCAGCCGCGAGGCCTTCGACGCCGCGCTGGCCGCCGAGATCGACCGCTACGAGCCCGATTACGTCATCCTGGCCGGCTTCATGCGCGTGCTGACGCCGGGCTTCGTCAACCATTATGCGGGCCGGCTGGTCAACATCCATCCTTCGCTGCTGCCGGCCTTCCCGGGCCTGCACACCCACGCCCAGGCGCTGGCCACCGGCGTGCGGGTGCACGGCTGCACGGTGCATTTCGTGACCCCGGTGCTGGACCACGGCCCCATCATCGCCCAGGGCTGCGTTCCGGTGCTGGCCGGCGATACGCCGCAAGCGCTGGCCGAGCGCGTGCTGACGGTCGAGCACCAGGCTTTCCCGGCGGCGGTGCGCTGGCTGGCCGAAGGCCGGGTTACCCTGACGAGCGACCACCGCGTGAACGTGGCGGGCGATCCCGAGCGCCTGTTCACCTGGTCGCCGGCCGCCTGACCGTCCGCGCAACGCGCGCTGCAACGCATTTACCGGGCGGCAAACCTCCGCCCCACTGGAATACGCCATGACTAAATCCCAACCCCCGCGTTCCCGTCCGGCCGGCGCCCCGCGCGCCGCCGAAGGCCGCGACGGCCGGAGCTTCTTTTCGCGCCCCAAGGGCGAGGCCCGGCAGGCGCTGGAGCGCGGCCGCGACGGTCGCCGCGACGAGCGGCGCGAAGGCCGTCCCGACGGCAGGCGCGAAGAACGCCGCGACGAGCGGCAGGGCGAGCGCGCCTCCTACGGCGCCGAGCGCCGCGAAGGCCGCCCCGGCCAGCGTCCGTCCTACGACGCGCCGCGCGGCGGCGAGCGCGCCTCCTACAGCGCCGAGCGCCGCGAAGGCCGTCCCGGCCAGCGTCCCCACGACGCCCCGCGCGGCGAGGCCCGCGCGCCGCAGAAGCCCCAGTACAACCGTCCGCGCCAGCCGTACGCCGCCATCCGGATCGAGCAGGTGCAGCGCGCCCTGGGCGAAATCCTGCAATGGACCCACCCGGCCGACGCGGCGCTGTCGCACTGGCTGCGCAGCCATCCCAACCTGGGCGCGCGCGACCGCTCCGAGGTCGCCGAGGCCGTCTACGACGTACTGCGCCATCTGCGCCGCTACCGCCAGTTCGGCGAAAGCGGCGTGGGCCCGGCCTCGCGCCGCCTGGCCATCCTGGGCCTGGCGGCCACGCTGGGCGCCGGCGAGCTGGCCGAAGGCCTGGACGCCGCCGAGGCCGAGTGGCTGCGGCGCGTGTCGCAGATCGACCTGGCGACGCTGCCGCGCGCGGTGCGCGGCAGCATCCCGGACTGGCTCGACGAGCGCCTGGGCGCGATGGACAGTCCCGAAACGCTGATCGAGGCGCTCAACCGCCAGGCCAGCCTGGACCTGCGCGTCAATCCGCTGAAGGCCGAACGCGACGCCATGCTGGCCGAGCTGCAGCAGGGCGCCGGCCGCTACCAGCCCGTCGCCATGCCGTATTCGCCCTGGGGCATCCGCATGGAAGGCCGGCCGGCCATCAACCGCTGGCCGCAATTCGAAAACGGCAGTATCGAGGTGCAGGACGAGGGCAGCCAGCTGCTGGCGCTGCTGGTCGGGCCGCGCCGCGGCGAGATGATCATCGATTTCTGCGCCGGCGCGGGCGGCAAGACGCTGCTGCTGGGCGCGCTGATGCGCTCCACCGGCCGCCTGTACGCTTTCGACGTGTCGGCGGCGCGCCTGGCGCGCGCCAAGCCGCGCTTCGCGCGCAGCGGCCTGTCCAACGTGGTGCCGGTCGTCATCGATAACGAGAACGACGCCCGCGTCAAGCGCCTGGCCGGTAAGGCCCAGCGCGTGCTGGTCGACGCCCCGTGCAGCGGCATCGGCACGCTGCGCCGCAATCCCGACCTGAAATGGCGCCAGCACCCCGAGGCGCTGGCCGAGCTGGGCCAGTTGCAGGAGCGCATCCTCAAGAGCGCCGCGCGCTGCGTGGCGCCCGGCGGCCGCCTGGTCTACGCCACCTGCAGCCTGCTGGCCGAGGAAAACGAGGTGCAGGCCGAGCGTTTCCTGGCCAGCCACCCCGATTTCGAACGCCTGGACGCCGCCGCCATCCTGGCGGCCCGCTGCGAGAACCTTCAGCTCGACGGTCCTTATGTCCAGCTGCGCCCCGACGTGCACGGCACCGACGGCTTCTTCGCCGCGGTGTTCGAGCGCAAGAAAAAGGGGGCCGTAGCCGAATCCGAGGAATCGGCCGAGGCGGCGCAGGCGTCGGATCAGGAACCCGGCGTGACGCCCACCGTGGCGCTGTAGCGGCGGGTGCCGAGCGTCTTGTCCTGGTACTTCACCTCCCAGGCCAGGGAATCCTGGCCCGGCCGGTCGGCCTGGTACACGAGTTGCGAGACGGGCACCGTCTTGTAGGCGCAGCGCCCGGAGGCGCCCGACTGGCCGCGCGTCTGCATGACGCTGGCCTTGCCCAGGCGGGGCGCCAGGGTGATGGACAGCCGCGGCGCGCGCAGGGCCAGGCAGTCCGAGCCGCGGATCTCGTAATAAGAGGCCAGCACCACCACGTCGCCCGGCTTCAGCGTCTGCGACGCGGCGGGCGCGGACAGGCCGGCGCCCACCAGGGCCAGGGCGCAAATAAAAGGGGGGCGTATTATGAAGCGGGGTTTGTTCGGCAACATCAGTGGGGCAAAAGAGACAGTCGGGGCGTGGCGGACGGCAGGGCGCGCGGCCGCGCGGCTGACAGGAACTTTAATGCCAAAATCTGGCCCAAACCACTTGTCCCGGCGATTGCGCTACCCTTGTTACAGGGTAGATGCAGGGTCGCAGGGCCTGGCCTCGCGCTTGTCTTTTATGGTCGCGAGTAGGGATGTTTACGTGTCAAAACCCTGGCTTAGTCCTTGATTTCTCTCAAAAACTATTTTGAAACTCCCTTGTCATAAGACGGCAAAGGTAAGCTAAACTTCACGCACTTCTCAAGCGAGGCTCATAACAGCTTTATGGATTACATCCTCTCCTTCATTGCCGGCGGTCTGACGCAAGCCACCTGGTGGCAGATCGTCGTGTTCACCCTGGTGATGACGCACATCACGATCGTTTCGGTCACGGTATTCCTCCATCGCAGCCAAGCGCACCGCGGCCTGGACCTCCATCCAGCCGTCATGCACTTCTTCCGTTTCTGGCTCTGGATGACGACCGGCATGGTCACCAAGGAATGGGTTGCCATTCACCGCAAGCACCACGCCAAGTGCGAAAAGGAAGGCGATCCCCATTCGCCCATCCTGTTCGGCATCTGGAAAGTGCTGTTCCGCGGCGCCGAGCTGTACCGCGAGGAATCGTCCAACAAGGAAACCATGGCCAAGTTCGGCCACGGCACGCCCGACGACTGGCTCGAGCGCAACATCTACAGCAAGCACAGCCTGTGGGGCGTGCTGACCATGCTCGCCATCGATATCGCCCTGTTCGGCGCCATCGGCGTGACGGTGTGGGCCGTGCAGATGGCCTGGATTCCGTTCTGGGCCGCCGGCGTGGTCAACGGCATCGGCCACTACTGGGGCTACCGCAACTACAACAGCCCGGACACCAGCACCAACGTGTTCCCGTGGGGCATCGTGATCGGCGGCGAAGAGCTGCACAACAACCACCACGCCCATGGCACGTCGGCCAAGTTCTCGGCCAAGTGGTACGAGTTCGACATCGGCTGGTGCTACATCAACATCCTGAAGTTCTTCGGCCTGGCCAAGATCAAGAAGGTCGCGCCCAAGCTCAAGCTGGACGACAGCCGCACCGGCATCGACCTGCGCACCCTGCAGGGCGTGATCACGCACCGCTACGAAGTCATGGCCCGCTACGCGGACGTGATCAAGAGCGCCGCCCGCGAAGAACTCGCCAAGCTGAAGGATTCGCGCAAGAAGGGCAGCGCCGAATGCGACTGGACCCAGTTGCACCGCGTGCGCCGCGCCATCCACCGCAACGAGGACATCCTCCAGCCCGAACAGGTTGCCGCCGTGGACCAGGCCATCGCCCGCAACAAGTCGCTGGCCACGCTGGTGCAGATGCGCCGCGAACTCGGCCGCATCTGGGAAAGCTCCAGCGCCAGCAGCGAACAGCTCCTCAATGATCTGCAGGCCTGGTGCCAGCGCGCCCAGCAAAGCGGCATCGCCGGGCTCGAGCAATTCGCTCAACGTCTGCGCCGCTACGCGGCATGATGCTAGAGAAGCTCAATCCTGAACAACGCGCCGCAGTAACGTTAGAACCGCAGCACGCCCTGGTCCTGGCCGGGGCGGGCAGCGGCAAGACCCGGGTGCTCACCACCCGCATGGCCTGGCTGATTCAAACCGGCCAGGCCTCGCCTTTTGGGCTGCTGGCGGTCACGTTCACCAACAAGGCCGCCCGCGAGATGCTGGCGCGCATGTCGGCCATCCTGCCCATCGATATGCGCGGCCTGTGGATAGGCACCTTCCACGGCCTGTGCAACCGCATGCTGCGCGCCCATCACCGCGATGCCGGCCTGCCGCAGAGCTTCCAGATCCTGGACGTCACCGATCAGCTCGCGGCGATCAAGCGCCTCATGAAGGCCAACGGCGTCGACGATGAAAAGTATCCGCCGCGCGACGTGCAGCGCTTCATCAACGGCGCCAAGGAAGAGGGCCTGCGTCCGGCCGACGTCGAAGCCTACGACGCCCACCGCCGCCGCCTGATCGAGATCTACCAGCTCTACGAGGCCCAGTGCCAGCGCGAGGGCGTGGTCGACTTCGCCGAACTGCTGCTGCGCGCCTACGAACTGCTGTCGCGCAACGCGCCCGTGCGCGAGCACTACCAGCGCCGTTTCCGCCACATCCTGGTCGACGAGTTCCAGGACACCAACACGCTGCAGTACAAGTGGCTGCGCCTGCTGGCCGGCGGCGGCGCCGCCATTTTCGCGGTGGGCGACGACGACCAGTCCATCTACGCATTCCGCGGCGCCAACGTCGGCAACATGGCCGACTTCGAGCGCGACTACGCGCGCGGCACCGTGATCCGCCTGGAGCAGAACTACCGCTCCTACGGCCACATCCTGGATTCGGCCAACGCGCTGATCGGCCACAACACCGGCCGGCTGGGCAAGAATCTCTGGACCGAGCAGGGCGAGGGCGAGCCGGTGCGCGTCATCGAGCAGCCGTCCGACGGCATGGAGGCGCAATGGATCGTCGACGAGATCCGCGCGCTGATCCGCGACGGCAGCCTGCGCCGCGAGATCGCCGTGCTCTACCGCAGCAACGCGCAGTCGCGGGTGCTGGAACACGCCATCTTCTCGGCCGGCATTCCCTACAAGGTGTACGGCGGCCTGCGCTTTTTCGAGCGCCAGGAAATCAAGCACGCGCTGGCCTACCTGCGCCTGATGGCCAACCCGCACGACGACACCTCGTGGATGCGGGTGGTGAACTTCCCGACCCGCGGCATCGGCGCGCGCACGCTGGAGCAGCTGGCCGACGCCGCGCGCGCCCATGACACCAGCCTGTATTCGGCGGTGGCCCTGGTGGGCGGCAAGGGTGGCTCCAACCTGGCGCAGTTCGCCCAGCTGATCCACCGTCTGATCGAGGAAACGCGCGACCTGCCGCTGCCGGAGATGGTCGAGCACATGCTCGAGGCCAGCGGGCTGAACGCCCATTACAAGGCCGAGCGCGAAGGCGCCGAGCGTCTGGAAAACCTGAACGAACTGATCACGGCGGCCGCCGTGTTCGCGTCCGAGGAAAACTACGACGGCCTGCCGGCCGGCGTCGTGCCCGAGCAGGACGCTTCCTCGACGCTCATGCCGGGCGTGGTGGACGCGCCGGCCATCGGCGGCGACGGCCTGACGCCGCTGGCGGCGTTCCTGTCGCACGCGGCGCTGGAGGCCGGCGACAACCAGGCCCAGCAGGGCCAGGACGCGGTGCAGCTCATGACCGTGCACGCGGCCAAGGGCCTGGAGTTCGACGCGGTCTTCATCACCGGCCTGGAAGAGGGCCTGTTCCCGCACGAGAACAGCATCCTCGAGCCGTCCGGGCTGGAAGAAGAGCGCCGCCTCATGTACGTGGCCATCACGCGCGCGCGCCAGCGCCTGTACATCAGCCTGGCGCAAAGCCGCATGCTGCACGGCCAGACGCGCTACGCGATGCGCTCGCGCTTCCTGGACGAAATTCCGGAGCAGCACCTGAAATGGCTGACCCCCAAGGCCGGCCTGGCGCAGGTCGGCGCCACCAGCGCGAGCTGGGGCGGCGGCAACCGCGGCGACGCGTTCGGACGCAAGCCCACCAACACCATTGCGCCGCGTCAACCGCGCAGCGTGGCCAGCGGCGTCACCGTGGGCGACAAGCAGTATCGTGTAGGTCAGGGCGTGCGCCACGCGCGGTTCGGCGAGGGCACGATCATCGGCCTGAGCGGCGCAGGACAGGACGCCCAGGCCCAAATCCAGTTCCGCGACGTGGGCGCCAAGACCCTGGCGCTGGGCATCGCGAAACTCGATATCGTTCAGGGTTGAAAAACATGGCCGAGCACGAATCCCCCGAAGACGAGCTGGCGTCGCTGCGCGCCGAGATCGACGAGATCGACCAGCAGATCATCCTGCTGCTGGGCGTGCGCTTTCGCTGCACGGACATGATCGGCGAACTGAAGCAGGCCCACGGCATGGATCTGCTCGACACCCGGCGCGAGTCCCAGCAGGTCGCGCGCATCCGGCGCCTGGCCGAGGAAGCGGGCGTGCCGCCCGAACTGGCCGAAAACATACTGCACGAAGTGATCGATACGGTGGTCGCGCACCATACCCGGCTGCGCGAACGCCCTTATTCGTGAGGGGGGGCGATGGGTTCCGCGCGCTTGATACCTGAGTTCTTGCCCTAGGATTCTCGCGCTGCACCCATCCTACGATGACGCGACCGTAGGATGGGTGCAGCGCGAGCGTCCTTAAGCAAGAACCCAATCATCGAACGCGCGGAACCCATCGGACACCCCCAGCCGCCATCCCTTCAAGGCTCCGACTGCTCGATCTCCTCGAGCGAGCCCTGGATCTCCAGCCACTGCTCTTCCAGCTCGTCCATGCGCTTGCCGTGCTCGCCATGCTCGGCCATGACCTTCTGGCGTTCCGCGCGGCGTGCGTCCGAATACAGGTCCGGGTCGGCGATGACGGCGTCCAGCGCCTGCAGCTTGGCGCGCAGTTTTTCCATCTCGGCATCCACCTTGGCGAGTTTCGCTTCCAGCGGCTTGCGCAGCGCCGACAGGCGCTGGCGCTGTTCGGCCTCGGCGCGGCGCTGCGCCTTGCGGTCGATGACGGGCTCGCCGTTGGCCGCGTTCTCGCGCGCCGCTTCGGCGCGTTCGCCGGCGTTGCGCGCGGCCAGCCAGTCGCGGTAGTCCTCCAGGTCGCCGTCGAATTCGCGCACCGCGCCGTCGGCCACGATCCAGAAGCTGTCCACCGTGGTGCGCAGCAGGTGCCGGTCGTGAGACACCAGCAGCATGCTGCCGCCGAAGTCCGCCAGCGCGGTGGCCAGGGCCTCGCGGGTTTCCACGTCCAGGTGGTTGCTGGGCTCGTCCAGCAGCAGCAGGTTGGGCTTCTGCCAGACGATCAGGGACAGCGCCAGGCGCGCCTTTTCTCCGCCGGACATGGGGCCGACCTTGCTGGTCACCGTGTCGCCTGAAAAGCCGAAGCCGCCCAGGTAGTTGCGCAGCTCCTGCTCGCGCGCCTCGGGCGCCAGGCGCGCCAGGTGGGCGATGGGTGTGCTGTCCACGTCCAGCATGTCGAGCTGGTGCTGGTGGAAATAGCCGATGGCCAGCCCGCGCGAGGCGCGGCGCTCGCCGGCCTGCACCGGCAGTTCCTCGGCCAGCGTCTTGATCAGCGTGCTCTTGCCGGCGCCGTTGGCGCCCAGCACGCCCACCCGGCTGCCGGCGCGCACCATCAGCGTCACGTCGCGCAGGATGGGCACGGCATTGCCGGCCGCGTCGGTATAGCCGGCCGACAGGTGCTCCAGCGTCAGCAGCGGGTCGGGCACCTGCTCGGGCGACGGGATGCGGATGTCGATGCCGGCCTCGGCCTGCAGGGGCGCCAGCACCTGCATGCGGGCCAGCGCCTTGACCCGGCTTTGCGCCTGCTTGGCCTTGGAGGCCTTGGCCTTGAAGCGGTCGATGAAGCCTTGCAGCCGCGCGGCTTCGCGCGTCTGGCGTTCGTAGGCGATGTTGCTCTGGCGCAGGCGCTCGGCGCGCTGCGTCAGGAAGTCGCCGTAGCCGCCGCGGTAGCGCACCAGCTTGGCGTGGTCGAAATGCAGGATGGACTTGGCCACCGCGTCCAGGAACTCGGTGTCGTGCGAGATCAGCATCACGGTGCCGGGGTAGGCGCCCAGCCACTTCTCCAGCCACAGCATGGCGTCGAGGTCCAAGTGGTTGGTGGGCTCGTCCAGCAGCAGCAGTTCGGACGGCGCCATCAGCGCGCGCGCCAGCGCCAGGCGCATGCGCCAGCCGCCCGAGAAGCTCGCCACCGGCTGCATCCATTCGGCGGGCTTGAAGCCCAGGCCGGCCAGCAGCTGCTCGGCGCGCGAGGCCGCGCTCCAGGCGCCGGCTTCCACCAGCGCCGCCTCGACCTCGGCGATCTGCGTGCCTTGCTCGTCCGTCAGCGCCGCGCGGCGCGCCTGCAGCTCGCGCAGATGCACGTCGCCGTCGATGACGAACTCGCGCGCCGGGCGCTCGTCGGCCTCGATTTCCTGCTTGACGCTGGCGATGCGCCAGCCGGCCGGCATGGCCAGCGTGCCGGCGTCCACGTCCAGCGCGCCGGTCAGCAGCGCGAAGAGGGACGACTTGCCGGCGCCGTTCTTGCCGACGATGCCGACGCGCTCGCCCGGGTGCACGACGAATTCGGCGCCGTCAAGCAGCACTTTCGTGCCCCGGCGCAGGGTCAATCCAGTAGCGCGTATCACGTTGTCAATTGCTCACGGGTAAACAGCAGGATCTGGTCGGACGCCTGCTCGGTATCCAGCCACATGGGCGACAGTTCGGGGAAGGCCGCTTCGAAGAAAGGCCGCTCGTGGCCGATCTCCAGCACCAGCACGCCGTTCTCGCTCAGGTAGCGCGGGGCGGCCTCGAGGATGCGGCGCACCAGGTCCATGCCATCGGCGCCGCCGGCCAGCGCCAGCTGCGGCTCGTGGCGGTATTCCTCGGGCAGCACGTCCATCGAGCCGCTGTTGACGTACGGCGGATTGCAGATGATGACGTCGTAGCGCTGCGCGGGCAGGCTTTCGAACAGATTGCTCTGGTGCAGCGCCAGCCGGTCCTCCAGCCCGTAGTCCTCGACGTTGCGCCGCGCCACCTCCAGCGCATCGGAGGACACGTCCACCGCGTCCACCTGCGCATGGGGAAACGCCAGCGCGCCCAGGATGGCCAGGCAACCCGAGCCGGTGCACATGTCCAGCACGCGCCCGACCTCGGCCGGGTCCGCGACCCAGGGCGCCAGGCCCTGGTCCAGCAGTTCGGCTATCGGCGAGCGCGGCACGATGACGCGCTGATCCACGTAAAAGCGATGGCCGCGCAGCCAGGCCTCGTTGGTCAGGTAGGCGGCGGGGAGCCGCTCGGTCACGCGGCGGTCTATCAGGTCCAGGACGCGGGCGCGCTCTTTGTCGAGCACGCGGGCGTCGAGGAAGGGTTCCAGCGTGTCCAGCGGCAGGTGCAGGGCGTGCAGGACGAGGTATACCGCCTCGTCCCAGGCGTTGTCGCTGCCGTGGCCCAGCGCCACCCCGGCGGCGTTCAGCCGGGAGACGCCGTAACGGATCAGGTCGCGCAGGGTCAGCAGTTCTAGGCGGGCGGATGGTTGCATGGCTGGCATTCTTGATGAATTCGCCCCTCGGGAAACGGCGTCTCCCGAGGGGCGCAGGGCCCGCGCGATCGGCGCGGGACGGATTACGCCTTGGCGGGCAGGAGGTTTTCCAGCGTGCGCCGGTAAATATTTTTCAGCGGCGCGAGCGAGGCGATCTCGACGCGTTCGTTGACCTTGTGGATGGTGGCGTTGCACGGGCCGAACTCGATCACCTGCGGGCAGATCTTGGCGATGAAGCGGCCGTCGGACGTGCCGCCGGTGGTCGACAGCTCGGTCGTCACGCCGGTCTCGTCCTTGATGGCCGAGGACAGCGCCTCGCTGAGCGTGCCGCGCGGGGTCAGGAAAGGCTCGCCGCCCAGCTCCCAGTCCAGCGCGTATTCCAGGCCGTGGCGGTCCAGCACCTCATGCACGCGCGCCTTCAGGCCGTCCGGCGTGCTGGCGGTGGAGAAGCGGAAGTTGAACAGCGCCACCGCCTCGCCCGGCACCACGTTGGTGGCGCCGGTGCCCGAGTTCAGGTTGGACACCTGGAATGTGGTGGGCGGGAAGTACTCGTTGCCCTGGTCCCATTCGATCGCGACGATCTCGGCCAGCGCCGGCGCCAGCTGGTGCACCGGGTTGCGCGCCAGGTGAGGGTAGGCCACGTGGCCCTGGATGCCCTTGACCGTGAGCTTGCCCGACAGCGAGCCGCGGCGGCCGTTCTTGCAGATGTCGCCGAGCGCCTCGCCCGAGGTCGGCTCGCCCACGATGCAGTAGTCCAGCTGCTCGCCGCGCGCCTTGAGCGCGTCGCAGACGATGGCGGTGCCGTCGATCGACGGGCCTTCCTCGTCGGACGTGATCAAAAGCGCGATGGAGCCGCCATGCTGCGGATTGGCCGCCACGAATTCCTCGGCCGCCACCACGAAGGCGGCGATCGAGCTCTTCATGTCGGCCGCGCCGCGGCCGTACAGGTAGCCGTCGCGTTCGGTGGGCACGAACGGATCGCTCTCCCACTTCTCGCGCGGCCCCGGGGGCACCACGTCCGTGTGGCCGGCGAACACCGCCAGCGGCGCGGCGCTGCCGCGCCGGGCCCACAGATTGGTCACGCCGCCCTGGGCGATGGTTTCGCACTTGAAGCCGATGCGCTCCAGGCGCGCGGCAAGCGTGGCCTGGCAGTCTTCATCGGCGGGCGTCACCGACGGGCGGGCGATCAGGTCCTTGACCAGATCCAGTACGGCGCAGGCCGACGCGGACGCGGGTGTGCTCATCAGGCCCTCAGCAGATCGTTGATGCTGGTCTTGGCGCGGGTCTGCGCGTCGACACGCTTGACGATGACGGCGCAGGCCAGGCTGTGCGTGCCGTCGGCCGACGGCAGCGAGCCGGGCACCACCACCGAGCCCGAAGGCACGCGGCCGTAGGTGATCTTGCCGGTGGCGCGGTCATAGATCTTGGTGCTTTGCGACAGGAACACGCCCATGGCCAGCACCGAGTTCTCTTCCACCACCACGCCTTCCACGACTTCCGAGCGCGCGCCGATGAAGCAGTTGTCCTCGATGATGGTGGGGTTGGCCTGCAGCGGCTCCAGCACGCCGCCGATGCCCACACCGCCCGACAGGTGCACGTTCTTGCCGATCTGGGCGCACGAACCGACCGTGGCCCAGGTGTCGACCATCGTGCCTTCGTCGACGTAGGCGCCGATGTTCACGTAGGAGGGCATCAGCACCACGTTGCGGGCGATGTAGGCGCCGCGGCGCGCCACCGCCGGCGGCACCACGCGGTAGCCGCCCTGCTTGAAGGCGTTGTCGCCGTATTCCGAGAACTTGAGCGGCACCTTGTCGTAGAACTGCAGCGGCGCCTGGCCCATGATGGCGTTGTCGCTCAGGCGGAACGACAGCAGCACGGCCTTCTTGATCCACTGATGCACGACCCAGTCGTCGCCGATCTTCTCGGCCACGCGCAGGCGGCCCAGATCCAGGCCGTCGATGGTGTGCTCGACCGCTTCGCGCACTTCGGCGCTGGCGTCGGTGGGCGACAGGTTGGCCCGGTTTTCCCAGGCTTGTTCGATGGTGGTCTGCAGGTCGAGAGTCATAGCGGCTCAGCTTTTAAGGGTTGATCAAACAGAAGTATGCACAAAATGGGCAATGCGTTCGGCCGCCTGCACGCAGTCGGCCAAGGGCGCCACCAGGGCGATGCGGATGCGGCCCTGGCCGGGATTCGTCCCGTGCGCCTCGCGCGCCAGGAAGCTGCCCGGCAGCACGGTAACACCGGTACGGCCGTAAAGGTCGCGCGCGAACGCCGTATCCGAACCGGGCGTGGCCGCCCACAGGTAGAAAGAGGCCTGCGGACGGGTCACGTCCAGCACGTTTTGCAGGATCGGCACCACGGCGTCGAACTTTTCGCGGTACATGCGGCGGTTGTCCTTGACGTGGGCCTCGTCGGTCCAGGCGGCGATGCTGGCCGCCGACACCAGCGGGCTCATCGCGCTGCCATGATACGTCCGGTACAGCAGGAAACGGCCGATCAGGGCGGCGTCGCCCGCCACGAAGCCCGAGCGCAGGCCCGGCACGTTGGAACGCTTGGACAGGCTCGAGAACGCCACCAGGTTGCGGTAGTCGTCACGGCCCAGGCGGCGCGCCGCCTGCAGGCCGCCCAGGGGCGGATTGGCTTCGTCCAGGTAGATCTCGGAATAACACTCGTCCGAGACGATCACGAAATCATGGCGGTCGGACAGCTCGAACAGCGTCTTCCAGTCGTCCAGCGACATGACGTTGCCGGCCGGGTTGCCCGGCGTACAGACGAAAACCATGCGCGTCCGCTTCCAGACCTCGGCCGGAACCCGGTTCCAGTCGCTGCCGAAATCGCGCACCGGGTCGGCGTTCACGAAGTAGGGCGTGGCCCCGGCCAGCAGCGCGGCGCCTTCGTAAATCTGATAAAAAGGATTGGGGCAGATCACCACCGAGCCGGCCGACGGGTCGATGACGGTCTGCGTGAACGCAAACAGCGCCTCGCGCGAGCCCAGCGCCGGCAGCACCTGGGTTTCCGGGTCCGGCGCCGGAATGCTGTAGCGGCTGGCCAGCCACTGCGAAATCGCCTGGCGCAGCGCCGGGTCGCCCTTGGTGGACGGATAGACCGACAGGCCCGCGAGGCTGTCGCGGATCGCCTGTCCGATGCGCTCCGGCGCGGCGTGCTTGGGCTCGCCGATCGATAGATTGATGGGCGTCAGGCCGTCCGGCTGCTGGGCGGCCGAAGCCAGCAAAGCCCGCAGTTTTTCGAACGGATAGGGGTGTAGGGCATCGAGGCGCGGATTCATGACGCAAGATTTTAACAAGCAAGCTACAATAGCGGGCTTGGCTTTGCGAAGGTGGCGAAATTGGTAGACGCACCAGGTTTAGGTCCTGACGCCGTAACAGGTGTAGGGGTTCGAGTCCCCTCCTTCGCACCACTTATTGCCTGACGCTGTCTGGCGGTGCGCACAGCGGTGCGCCAACAGTGTCTACAGCCCCCCGAGAACCCCCGAGGCGTCGAATGCCTCGGGGGTTTTCTTTTTCGACAGCTGGCGGATTCCTTGCTGCCCGTATTTCGTAGCGTCCCGGGGAGCATCAGGGGAGGCCATGAACGATGGCCACTCCGTCCTGCTCCTCCACCTGCACTTCGTCGTCATGCCAAAGCAGGGGGCGCTTTTCGGCGAGTTTCTTCGCCTCACTGTCTGTCATCCCCTTGAGCACGAAGAAATCGCGCTGCTCGGTGTGGTCGCCAATCTTGCGGCTGATCGTCCTGCGCACGTACTGCTCCAGTCGCAACGGGTCGGCCGGAAAATCGTCGGCGCCCTTATATTGGACCATTGCAGTCTTCGGATGTCCCGCCACGTACAGTTGGATACCGTCCATCGAACCGCCGATGTACGCGATCTTGGGGCTGTAGGCTGCACGTAGCTTTTGGTCTATCCGGGTTTGCCAGCCGCTTCCTTTGCCTTTGGCCAACGCCAGCACGTCGGGTGACAGCCGGATCGAGATCCGCTCTTTCGTGATCTCTGCCTTGGGACGTCCGACTCGTGTCATTTTTTTCAGGTCGGCTGCTCCGAGTTCGTAGGTATCCGGATCGGCGGCGATGCCACGGTTAATGACCTCGTCCTCTTCGCGGTTGGGAACGATCGTCCCCGGCTTAAGTTTCGGCATACAGGTTCACCTCTCTCGAGTTTGCCTTGCGAAGGCTGATGATGCGCCGTTCGTCGTTGCGGTCCACGTACACCATGCAATACAGGCGCACATCGATATAGCCCAAGGCGATCATGCGGCGCTCGCCGTACTTTCGGCGCATGTCCTCGCGCACCAGGGCTTCATCCCATTCGAACCATTCAGCGGCCGCCAGCGAAACGCCGTGCTTGCGCTGATTGCTCAGATCTTTGGCGGTGTCGAAGGTGATGATCATTTATTTATTGTATGTACAGAAAATAAAGGGTGCAACGATTTTTTGTGCATACATTTAATGTGCCCTCGCGCTATCGAAGGTGGGGTGCCGGGCAAGGCAAGTCGGGACGCCCCCTTACGGGTATACGCCAGTGCGAATATCCCGATTTTTGCTATATCGTCGCGCTCTTCAGTGGATGCTTGCCCATAAACAGCACGATAAGGAGAGCCTTCCGTGGCACTCAAGTACGCTGCATTTCTGGATGTCATCGATCTGCGCGCCCCGAATCCGAGCGTCCGTACGCGTTCCCCGCGAGGTGTGCCGTGCACGAGTTGCTGGCGGACTGGTGCGAAATACTGAACCTGCTGCTGCGGGTCGCGGCCGATACGCAGGCCACGGCGCAGGCGCGTGATGACGCGCTGCGCGATGCTCACCGGCATTCCTGCCAGGCGCCGATCTGTTTCCGGATGTCTGGCGCAACCGTCGGCCTCCTGGCGGAAACGCTGAACTGCGCCGTGCGCGCCTCCTGCGTCAGGCATGACGACAGCGCCTGGATGCGGGCGTTGGACCGGGCCTACGCGCAATTCCTGCAATACCTGATCCGCGACGTGCAGCGCTGGACCAGCGGCGGCCCGCAGGAGAATGCGGCCCGTTGCCAGTCGCCGCATCCCCTGCCTGGCCGCCCGGGCTAGCTGGCCGCGCGGGCGCGCACGCGCCGCTTGTCGACCTTGGCCTCGGTGTCGCGGCCCAGTTCGATGTCGCGCTGAATGGCGGCATGGACCTTGGCGCGGCTGGCCTCGATCCGTTGCACGCAGGACCAGCCGCGCTGGCTGGCGACGACGAGCTTGCGATCCAGCTCCTGGTGCCGGCGGCGCTTGCTCTCGGTGGACATGGTGTTGAGTTCCTGGTCGGTGATTAACCGCATGTGACGCTCCTTGAGTCGGTCTATGGGTGTGTCGGCCTCTTGACGGGTCTGCACGAAGAAAGTCCTCACGGCGCATGCGGCCGCGAAAGACGGGAAACGGAATCAGAAGGGGGAGGGAAGCCGGACGGCCGGTTCCGCGAGGAACGGCCGCGGCCGATCGCTACCGCATGGCGGCAGACGCGATTGCGCGGGGAAGGTGGCGCGGGGAGGGCATCGGCAAGGCGGCAGCGGGCCGTGACGGCACCCGCCTGTTTTGATGAAGAGGATTCATGTCCCGGACATCAGACACCGCGCACTCCTACCGCAGACTCGGCCGCAAGGGGTTTGCAGCCGGCCGGATGAGGCCTTGCGTGGCAAGGCCATACTTTCGAATGGCCGTAGTGTGCCTGTTTAAATATTTATTGCAAGCCGCAGGACCGATGGGGCCGCCATGGGTTCGCCCATCCGGCCGATCCCCGAAGCCTTTTCGCGCCGTTACCCTGTGTGGGGCGGAGCTGCCGGCGCTCGGGCCGCGAACAAGAACTGTCAAGATTTGCATTGCTTTAACGTTGCAATTCCCGCCGCGCGATACCGTTGGGTTTTCGTTTTTGGGGAGTGGAAATGTATTCGCTATCGAAGCGTTGCGGCGCGGAATTCTTCGGCACGTTCTGGCTGGTGCTGGGCGGCTGCGGGGCGGCGGTGCTGGCCGCCGGTTTTCCCGAACTGGGCATAGGCTTCGCCGGCGTGGCGCTGGCTTTCGGCCTGACGGTGCTGACCATGGCGTTCGCCGTCGGCCATATTTCGGGCGGCCATTTCAATCCGGCGGTCACCGTCGGCCTGGTGGCGGGCGGCCGTTTTCCGGCCAGGGAAATCCTGCCTTATGTCATCGCGCAGGTGCTCGGCGCCATCGCGGCGGCCGCGGTGCTGGCCTGCATCGCCAGCGGCAAGCTGGGTTTCGACCTGAAGGGCAGCCATTTCGCGGCCAACGGCTATGACGCGTATTCGCCGGGCAAGTATTCGATGGCGTCGGCCCTGATTACCGAAATCGTCATGACCGCGGGCTTTCTGTTCGTGATCCTGGGCGCCACCAGCAAGCGGGCGCCGGCCGGCTTCGCCGCCATTCCCATCGGCCTGGCGCTGACGCTGATCCACCTGATCAGCATTCCGGTGACCAACACGTCGGTCAATCCCGCCCGTTCCACCGGACCGGCGCTGTTCGTCGGCGGCTGGGCGCTGGAGCAGTTGTGGCTGTTCTGGGTGGCGCCCATCGTCGGCGCCATCATCGGCGCCATCGCCTACCGGCTGGTGAGCGATCCGGGCCAGGAGTAAGCGGCCGGCGTCCGGAGCGCCCGGACGCGGGCGATAATGGCAGGCTTGCCGTCACCTCAAGCCTGCCATGACCGGACTTTCCATCGCCACCCATCTCACGCTGGCCATGCTGCTGGGCGCCGCCGTCGGCCTGGAGCGCCAGTGGCGCCAGAACTACGCCGGCGTCGTCACGCACGCGCTGGTCGCGCTGGGCGCGGCCGCCTACACCGCGCTGCCGGCGCTGCTGGACGCAGGCAGCGACATGCGCCTGGGCAGCCAGGTGGTGACCGGCATCGGTTTCCTGGGCGCGGGCCTCATCATGCGCGACGGGCTCACCATCCGCGGCCTGAGCGCCGCGGCCACCATCTGGGCCACCGGCGCCGTCGGCGTGCTGGCGGGCTACGGCTTTCTGGCCGAGTCCGGCGCGGTGGCGGCGCTGATCCTGGTGACCAACGTCGTGCTGCGCGGCGGCGCCAGGCTGGTCGACCGCTACGTGCCCGAGGCGGAAACCGAGGAACGCTACTACAACATCGCGCTGACCTGCGCGTCGGCCGACGAAGCCCTGGTGCGCGCCGAACTGCTCAACGCGCTGGGCAAGCACAGCCTGCGCCTGCGCGGCGTGGAAAGCCAGCAGCGCGACGCCGGCCGCTCCGAGGTGACGGCCGTGGTCTATTCCATGCGCCAGGAAGACGAGCGCGTGGAAAAGCTGGTGGGCAGCCTGAGCCTGCTGCCGCAGACCTACTCGGCCAGCTGGACTTCCGACACCGGCAACGCCTGAGCCGCGCCGGCCAAGGTTGTACATTACGCACTATCACCCGCTACATCTCTACAGGATTCACCCGCCATGACCGCGCCGCAAGTCGTCATTTCCCCTTCCATCAACTGCGCCAACGATCTGCCCTTCGTGCTGTTCGGCGGCATCAATGTGCTGGAATCCCGGGAGCTGGCGCTGCGCGCCTGCGAGGAATACCAGCGCGTGACGCGCAAGCTGGGCATCCCCTACGTATTCAAGGCATCCTTCGACAAGGCCAACCGTTCTTCGATCCATTCCTACCGCGGTCCGGGGCTGGAAGAGGGCATGCGCATTTTCGAAGAGGTCAAGCAGACCTTCGGCGTGCCGGTCATCACCGACGTGCACGAGCCCTGGCAGGCCGCGCCGGTGGCCGAGGTCGCCGACATCCTGCAGCTGCCGGCCTTCCTGGCCCGGCAGACCGACCTGGTGGTGGCGCTGGCCAAGACGCAGCGCGTGGTCAACATCAAGAAGCCGCAGTTCCTCAGCCCGACCCAGATGCTGAACATCGTGGAAAAATTTACCGAGGCCGGCAACGACAAGCTGATCCTGTGCGACCGCGGCACCTGCTTCGGCTACGACAACCTGGTGGTGGACATGCTGGGCTTCGGCGTCATGAAAAAGGTGACCGGCAACCGCCCGCTGATTTTCGACGTGACCCACGCGCTGCAGCAGCGTTCGGCGCTGGATGCGGCCTCGGGCGGACGCCGCGAGCAGGTCGCCGAACTGGCGCGCGCCGGCATGGCGGTCGGGCTGGCGGGTCTGTTCCTGGAGGCGCATCCCGATCCCAGGAACGCGAAATGCGACGGCCCCAGCGCATTGCCCCTGGACAAGCTGGAGCCCTTCCTCACCCAGCTGAAGATGCTGGACGACCTGGTGAAATCCTTTGCCCCGATCGACATCGAACCCTGAGCCCGGCGGCCGTCATGGCCGCGCCAAGTTGTTATACGATCCTGGCCACGTTCTATCAGGGAGGCCCGGATGTCTTTGTATGTAATCGTCGCCGTCCGCAAGGAGCCCGTCAGCGGGCATGTGGCCTATGTGCGCTGGGGGCAGGCCGAGCGCGGCGTGCCCGGCTGGGTCACCGAGCCGGTGACGGCGGCGGCTTCGGAAGTCATCGAACTCATCAAGGACGGCGCCCAGGTCGAGACCGCCATGAGCCTGGACGGCATGAGCGTGGCCTCGCGTCCGGTGCGCGTGCTGGTCGACGACGACGGACGCGAGCATCTCGCGTCCGTGCCCGTGCCCAGCTCCACGCTGCACACGCTGTTCGACCTGCCGGAATTCTGAGCCGGCCGCTCAGCGCCGGCCCTGCGCGAAGTTCTGCAGCGCTTCGCCGGCCAGGCGGTAGCGCACCCATTCATCCTGCGGCAGCGCCCCGATCGAGCGGTAGAAATCGATGGCCGGCTCGTTCCAGTCCAGCACGCTCCATTCCAGCCGGCCGCAGCCGTTGGCCACCGCTTCCTGCGCCAGGTGGCGCAGCAGATCGCGTCCGGCGCCGATGCCGCGGTGTTCCGGCGTGACGTAGAGGTCTTCCAGGTAGATGCCGTTGCGGCCCAGCCAGGTCGAGTAGCTGTAGAAGTACACGGCGTAGCCGATCACCCTGCCGTCCAGCAGGCACATCAGCGCCTTGGCCGGCGCGCCCTCGGCGAACAGCGTGCGCCGCACGTCCTCGACGCTGGCGATCACCTCGTGGGCGGCGCGCTCATAGATGGCGAGTTCGGTGATGAAGGCATGGATCTGGGCCGCGTCCGTAGGGGCGGCGGGGCGGATTTCGAGAGTCACGGGATATTCCTGCTGTATTTCTGCTTTCAGGGACGCTTATCCTACCGCGAACCCCGGCCTCGGGATTTCCCTTACTTGCGTGGCGGGCGGCGGGGGGCGATTCTTGGGACGGATCTTGCCCGCGCGTCCGGATGGATACTACAGAGAGCGTCCTCTATGCCTGAGCCCGGCCCTGCCTCCGCCCATGCGCCAGCCGCCGGGCGCAAACGGCGTCGCCTGTCATGGATCTGGCTGGTGCCCATCATCGCGGCGGTCGGCGGCCTGTTGCTGGTGGTGCGCGTCTGGATGGAGGCGGGCCCCACCGCCACCATCGGCTTCCAGACCGCCGAAGGCCTGGAAGCCGGCAAGACGCAGGTGCGCTACAAAGAGGTCAATGTCGGCCTGGTCGAACGGGTGGCGCTCAACCCCGACCATTCCGGCGTCATCGTCACCATACGCCTCGACAAGGAAGCCGCCAGCCTGCTGCGCGAAGGCACCCGGTTCTGGGTGGTGCGCCCGCGCCTCGGCCTGAGCGGGGTGTCGGGGCTGGGCACCCTGTTGTCGGGCGCCTACATCGGCGTCGATCCCGCCAGCCGCCCGGACCCGAAGAATGATCGGCACACGCTGCAATCGACCTTCACAGGCCTGGAAATCCCGCCTGAGGTCACGCAGGACCGCGCCGGCAAGCGCTACACGCTCAAGGCCCGCGACCTGGGTTCGCTGGACGTGGGCTCGCCGGTCTACTACCGGCGCATACCGGTGGGGCAGGTGGTGGGCTACCAGCTCGACCGCACCGGCGAAGGCGTGGACGTGCAGGTGTTCATCGACGCGCCCAACGACGCCTACGTCAATGCGGCCACGCGCTTCTGGAACGCCAGCGGCGTGGACTTCAGCGTGGACGCGCGCGGCCTGCAGATGCGCTCGCAATCGCTGCTGTCGGTCATCGTGGGCGGCGTGGCCTTCGATACGATCGAGCAGCGCGAACGGGTGGTCGCCAAGGCCGACGACGAATTCGTCATCTTCCCATCCGAGAGCGCCGCGCGGGCCCAGCCCGACGGCGTGCCGCTGCATATCCGCATGCGTTTCGACCAGTCGGTGCGCGGCCTGACGGTCGGCGCGCCCATCGACGCCTATGGCGCCACCATCGGACAGGTCGATTCCATCGGCCTGGAGCTGGACCGCGAGACCAACCAGTTCTATGCGATGGTCGGCGCCACGCTGTATCTCGAGCGCCTGGGCGCCAAGACCGTGGGCGAGATCCGCGAATACTCCGGGTCCTCGCTGGAGCATCCCAGCGGCAAGCTGCTGAGCGCCATGATCGAGCGCGGCATGCGCGCGCAGCTGCGCATCGGCAACCTGCTGACCGGCCAGCTGTACGTCGCGGTGGCGGTGTTTCCCGACGCCAAGCCGGTGGCGTTCAAGATGGAGCCCAGGCCGCTGATCCCCACCGTGCCGAACAACCTGGACCAGCTGCAGCAGCAGGTCAACAGCATCCTGGCCAAGCTGGAGCGGGTGCCGTTCGAGGCGCTGGGCACGGAACTCAACCAGTTGCTGCGCGGCACGGCCAGCCTGGTCAGGCGGCTGGACACCGGCCTGGCGCCGCAGGCGCAGACCGTGCTCAAGCAGGCCAGCCGTTCGCTGGCGGCGGTCGGCGGCGTGCTCAGTCCCGAGGGCGACCTGCCGGTCAGCGCCGGCACGGCCTTGCAGGAGCTGGCGCGCGCGGCCCGCTCGCTGCGGGAGCTGGCGGACTACCTGCAGGCCTATCCCGACGCGCTGCTGCGCGGCCGCGCGCCGGATGGCCAGGCCCAGCGCCAGCCCGCCGCGCGCTGATCCCCGTCCGGGCATGGCGCTTGCTGACGGGGCGGGCGGCCCCTACGCCGGCGCTCATGGCGGCGGCGGGGCGTCCGAGAGGGTCAGAGCATGGATCATAGTGAAATGATGGCGCGCATGATCACGCAGCCCGTCGCGCCGGGCAGGTTCGACCATTGGGACGGGATACTGTCCGCCTACGCGGATTGCCTGATACAGGTGCAGGCCAAGCTGTCGGACGCCGACCTCAAGCGTTTCCTGGACGTGGGGGCGCTGGTGTTCCGCAGCTGCTGCCAGGAAGAGGCGCGGCAGCGCTGGACCGCCGAGGAACTGGCGCTGTATCACCGCAAGCCGCCGCAGGATGCCTGACCTCAGAACAGGCAATGGCGCAGGGCGAACTTGCGTCCGAAGGCGCGGACTTCGTCGCCGTCGACCGAGGCCGTCACGTCCCAGCGGCCGCCCCGGGTGATCAGGATGGAGCGGCTGGCGCACGCATGGCGCAGCGCGAACCTCCAGAAGTCGGCCTCGGAGCCCAGCGGCTCCAGGTCGTGGGGGCCGATCAGCAGCCTGGCGGGCCGCGGCGTGGCGCCCAGCGTCCATCGCAGCGCGATCCCCAGGAACGCGAAACGCGCGGAGAACGACGATGGCTGCACGCACAGCACGCGGATTCCATTGTTCATGGCCGGTACCCTCCAGGTAGGAGCAGCGTAGCAAACCCGCCCGCGCGCTTCCATACCGCCTTTGGCGGACCGGCCCGCTAGCGCCGGCGCGCGATCCGCGCCTGCAGCAGCAGGGCCGCGGCGGGCGCCAGCGCGAACGCGCCGAACAGCCATTGCGCGGCGCGCTGCGCGCCAGTGACGCCGCCCGGATCGGCCAGGCCCGCGCTGTTGGCGATGACGCCGGCCAGCGCCGCGGTCAAGGCCGTGGCGTACAACTGCACCGTGGTGATGGACGAGGAGGTCAGGGTCTCCTCGCCGGGCGGCGCCGCGTTGAAGATGCGGGTCAGCAGATGCGGCCAGCTCAGGCCGATGCCGAAGCCGACCCCGGCCAGCGCCAGCACGTAGACGGCCAGCCCCGCTTGCGACTGCAACAGCGCCGTGCGCGGCGTCATGAGGGCCAGTGCGGCCAGCGCGGCCAGGATGACGGCCGGGCTCAGGCGCACCAGGAAGTCGGCGGCAGGCCCGCTGCGGGTCGAGCTGGGCATGGCGGCCAGCGTCCAGCCCGCCGCCATCGCGGCCGTCATGTAGCCGGCGGCCAGCGGCGACATGCCGTGGATCACCTGCAGGAAGTACGGCACGAAGATCTCGGTGGTGATGGCCGCCACCACCAGGCACATCAGTGCGTACAGCGCGCCCAGCGGCGAACCGATGCGGTAGGCGCCGGTGGGCAGCAGCCGTTTGGCGGCGCGCGTATCCACCGCCGCGATCAGCGCCGCGATCGCCAGCCCGGCGGCGATGCCCGCCAGGTTCCAGCCCAGGCTGGTGGACAGGCTGGCCGCGGTGATCGCCAGCACGCTGACCACCAGCAGGCCCAGCGTCGACCAGGGCAGCGACGTCGGCCTGGCCGGCCGCGAGGCGCTCTTGCCGCCCACCTTCAGCGCCACGATCAGGGCCAGCGCCGCCGCCGCGGGCAGCAGCGCCCAGAAGGCCAGCCGCCAGTGCCCGGCCTGCGCGAAGATGCCGCCGATGGCGGGGCCGCACAAGGTGGCCACTCCCCACATGCCGGACACCAGCGCCATGGCGCGCGACCACAGCGCCGGCTCGAACACCAGCCGGATCAGCGCGTAGCTGAGCGCGAACAGGATGCCGCCGCCCAGGCCCTGCACGCTGCGCCCGGCCAGCAGCCAGGGCATGGACGGCGCCAGCGCGCAGGCCGCCGATCCCACCGTGAACACCAGCACCGCCAGCAGGTACGCGGCGCGCGGCCCCAGCGCCTCGATCAGCCGGGCCGACAGCGCCGACCCGACGATGGACGTGACCACGAACAGCGTGGTGTTCCAGGCGTAGTACTCCAACCCGCCGATGTCCTGGATCACGCTGGGCAGGATGGTGGTGACGACATACACGTTGATGGCGTGCAGCGCCACGCCGCCGGCCAGCGCAATGGAGCGCAGCGCGTTGCTTCCGCGCAGCAGCGCCGCCCAGGAGGCGCCTGTGACCCGGGGCGTGCCGGAGGGTGTGCGGGTGTTCACGCGGTCTGTCCGCCTTGCATGAAAATGATTGAACGGGAAATCGATGGAGGCCGATGGTATGCGCGTCGCCGGCCGGCCGCAAATCGCGGGTGCGGCAAGGGCCGCATGGCCTGCGCGCGGCGGCGCCGGGACCCGGGCAGATAGAATGGCGGGACCCGAGTGTCCCAGGAGCAGGCCATGTCCCGAACCGTCGTCAATCCCGATACCGTATTCGACTCCGTGCAGTACGGCTTCAGCCAGGCCGTGATCGTGACCGGCCAGCGCCGCATGCTGCTGTCGGGCCAGGTGGGCGTCGACGCCCAGGCGCGCACGGTGAGCCCCGGCCTGCAGGGGCAGACCGAGGCCGCGCTCGACAATGTCGAGCGCGTGCTGGCCGCCGCGGGCGGCAGGCTGGATCAGGTGATCATGCTGCGCATCTACATCTGCGAGACGGTGCGCGAGGACCAGGAGGTGATCGCCCAGGCGCTGCGCGACCGTTTCCCGCAGGACCCGCCGCCGTCGTCCTGGATCATCGTCAGCGGCCTGTCGCTGCCGGAATGGCTGGTCGAGATCGAAGCCGAAGCCATGCTGGACTGACGCGGCCTAAACCTGGGCGCGCCACGGCGGCGTGGCGAAGGCCGCCCGCAGGTGTGCGAGGAATCCGGCGGTGCGCGCGGCCAGTTCCTGGCGCGATTTCACCAGGGCCACCACGTTGGCCTGCGGCAGGGTCCAGCCGGCCAGCAGCGGCACCAGCCGGCGCGCCTGCAGGTGCGCCGCCACGTCCCATTCCGAACGCACGATGATGCCGTGCCCGGCCAGCGCCCACTCCACCGCGGTTTCGCCGGCGTTGCTCGACAGCACCGGCGCGATGCGCACGCCGACCGCTGCGCCGCGCCCCTGCCTGAAGCGCCACAGCGTCACGTCCTCGTCGTTTTCGCGCAGCGCGATGCAATCGTGCGCGCGCAGGTCTTCCGGCTTGGCGGGCGCGCCGCGGCGCGCCAGGTAGGCGGGAGCGGCGCATAGCAGGCGGCGGTTGGGCGCCAGCGGATGGGCCACCAGCGTCGAATCGCGCAGTTCGCCGATATGGACCATGACGTCCCAGTCGTCGGCGGCGAGCCGGGGCGGGCCGTCCGACAGCGTGAGGCTGGCGGTGAGGTTCTCGCTGCGCTCGCGGAATTGCGCCACCAGCCCGGCGACGTAGCGCTGGCCGAAGCCCAGCGGGGCGACCACGCGCAGATGGCCCGCCACCACGCCGCGCCGGCCCGCCAGTTCGTCGGCCAGGTCGCCCAGTTCCGCGCAGATCTGCTCGGCCCGCAAGGCCAGCAGCCGGCCCTCGTCGGTCAGCGCCGTGCCGCGCCCGGAGCGGTTGACCAGCCTGACGCCCAGGCGCTTTTCCAGCGCATGCAGGCGCTGCGTGACGGCCGGCGGGGTCACGTCCATCATGCGGGCCGCCTCGGCCAGCGAGCGGGTCGCCGCCAGGCTCAGGAAAAAGCGCAGGTCGTCGGTGGTAATCATTCAGCGTCGCGTTAATGGATGATTAAGTCGATATTAAACACGGGAGGGCGCCGCCGCGCCATACTGGCAGGCATTCCAATCCGCCATGCCGAGACGCCCATGACCGCCGCCGCCCCATCCACCGTGGACTCCCTGGACACCCCGTGCCTGCTGCTCGACGAGACCCGCATGGCGCGCAACATCGAGCGCCTGAACGCCTTGATGGCCGGTCATGGCGTGCAGTTGCGCCCGCACCTCAAGACGCCCAAGTCCATCGAGGTCGCGCGCCGGCTGATGTCCACGCCGCAAGGCCCGGCCGCGGTGTCGACGTTGCAGGAGGCC
Source organism: Achromobacter sp. SX5 (assembly GCF_056711425.1). Lineage (NCBI taxonomy): Bacteria > Pseudomonadati > Pseudomonadota > Betaproteobacteria > Burkholderiales > Alcaligenaceae > Achromobacter > Achromobacter sp. SX5. The sequence goes on from NZ_CM160041.1 coordinate 2,251,080, forward strand.
GAGCAGTTCGCCGCCGCCGGCGTCACCGATCTGCTGTACGCCGTCGGCGTCTCGCCGGCGAAACTGGACCGCGTGCTGGCGCTGCGCCGCCGCGGCGTCGATCTGACCGTGGTGGTCGACAGCATCGAGGCGGCGCAGGCCGTGGCGCGCCGCGCCCGCGACGCCGGCGACCCCATTCCCGCGCTGATCGAGATCGACTGCGACGGCCACCGCGCCGGCGTGCAGCCCGGCAATACCGAGCAGCTGCTGGCCATCGCCAGGACGCTGCATGAGCAGGGCGCCTGCCTGCGGGGAGTTATGACCCATGCGGGCGAATCCTATGGCTGCGACAGCATCGAGGCCATCGCCGACATGGCCGAGCAGGAAAGGCAGGCCGCCGTCAGTTGCGCCGAGGCCATCCGCAAGGCCGGCCTGCCGTGCCCGGTGGTCAGCGTGGGCTCCACGCCCACGGCGCATTTCGCGCGCAGCCTGGACGGCGTGACCGAGGTGCGCGCCGGCGTATACGTGTTCTTCGACCTGGTGATGGCGGGCCTGGGCGTGTGCGAGGTCGACGACATCGCGGCCACCGTATTGACCACAGTGATCGGCCATCAGCCCGACAAGGGCTGGATACTGGTGGACGCCGGGTGGATGGCCATGTCGCGCGACCGCGGAACCGCCAGGCAGCGCGTCGATCAGCTGTACGGGCTCGTCTGCGACGCCTCCGGCAAGGTCTATCCCGATCTGCTGCTGGCCGAGACCAACCAGGAGCAGGGCATCATCAAGGTGCGTCCCGGCAGCGCAGCGGCCCTGCCGGACCTGCCGCTGGGCGCCAAATTGCGGATCGTGCCCAACCATGCCTGCGCCACCTGCGCCCAGCACGACGCGTATGAAGTCGTGCGCGACGGCTCGCCCGAGGTGGTGGCGCACTGGGAACGCTTCCGCGGCTGGTAGGGCGGCGCGGGGGCGCGCCTATAATGCGTGCGCCTCAATGCCTTCGGGGAGATGGTTCGCATGCAGTACGAATATCTGTTCTGGTCCATGGCCGCGGTGGTGGCGGCGGCGCTGGCCGGCGGTGCGCTGTGCGGCCGCCTGGGTTCCGTCAAGCATGCGCTCGCGGGTGTCGCCGCGCTGGCGGCGGCCGTGTTCGTGGCGGTGTTCGTGCTGTCGCGCCGCGGCGGCTTCAGCGATCTGTCGGTGATGCTGTCGATCGCCGCCTTCATGTTCAGCCTGGTGATCGGCGCCGCCGCGTCGCTGCTCACGCGGCGCATTCTGCGGCGCCGCTGAGCCTGCCGGCGCCTCATTCCTCGGCGTCGAAATCCTCGTCTTCGTCTTCCTCGTCCTGCTCCAGGGCGTCATAGCCCTTCCAGGTGATGCGCCAGCGCGTCGCGCCCGCATTGGCGGCGGTTTCGCTGACCTGCTTGACCAGGCCAGCATCCTCGAGCAGGTCGAGATGATGCGCGACCAGCTGCAGGGCTTGTTCTTCGGGATGCGGCGCCAGGGCCGCGTTCTTGATGTCGTGCGTGCTCAGGTTGGGGCCCGGCGCGTCGCGCAGGGCGCCCAGAATCGTGACGACCAGATCGAAATCGCGTTGCATGATGTCCACCATGTAGGGAAGGGATCAGTCCGACGATAGCAGAGTTCGGCGGCGGCAATGCGACAGCGGCTGCGCCCGGGTTACAGTCCAGGCTTTCCGATAACCGACAGTGCATACACCATGAAAAAACCCGCAGAACGCGATTGCCTCGCGGTGGTCCCCGGCTATTCGGGCCAGGCCGCCAAGCTGTTCCTGTCGCGCGGCGACGACGAACGGATCGACGGCGTGACCGTGTTCGACCTGCTGGGCCACGTCAAGCAGCAGGGCAGCGCCGAGGCGGCCGCCGCCTGGATCGGCGACTGGCTCGCGCAGGATGCCGGCAACCGCAAGGCCCGCCGCACCCAGCTGCAGGCGCAGTTGTTCGTCTGCAAGCTGGCGGACGATGAAAAGTCCGCATTCCTGGCCGCCCAGAAGCCGCTGCGCGATGCGCTGGCCGCCGCAGGCGTGCAATGCCGCAACGTGGCGGCCACCTCGGGCGCGGCGCGCCGCTCGCTCGGTCCGAATGTCAGGAAGCCCTAGCCCAAGGCTGTTATAGTCGCGCCTGGGCGTGCGTGTGCACCCGCGAGGTGCGTGCCCGGGCGGGCCTGTCCCGCGAATTTAGGAAGATGGAACATGGAAATTGTAAGTCGGCAGGTTGCCGACGTGGCGGGCGGCGTTGAGCTGCACACCACGCTGGACGGCGAAAGCATCAGCGTCTACGTGGTCGTGGGCGTGACCGATCTGAATGCGATCGCAGACATTGTGCCGCGCGCAAAAGTCGATGCGGGGGCGGATATACACGCCGCGAATGTCGACAATGTTGATAATGCGCAAGAACAAATCGACCAGGTCCTGGAAAATATGAATCCCGGCGACGTGGCGGTTTTCCTTTGCTCGGGTCCCGATGCTTTTGGCGCGGCACTCGATTTGTTGGGTTTACCTATCGACGAGTAAGCCTGGCGGCAAACCAAAGTGCTAGTCCAAACGGCGTATGCAGGGTGTGCGCAGGTGGGGACGGCATTTATATAAGCCTTGATTGTTTTTTTATGATGTATGGGTGTTTACACCTATGCAGGACCTCTTATTGCCTATGAATTCGTGTGTATTTTGTGCGCCGTTTCCCTTTGTTGCATTATTGGCACGCAATTTTTAGGATTATGTTGACTTATGAGGGGAACCTAACGATAGTGTCGGCACACGATCACAAGCGTTGCGATTTTCGTTCAGTGCCGTGCCTTTTCCGGCTCAGCGTTATTGTTCTACTGTCCCCTCCTTGATTGATTCGTGACCTCCGGGCATTTGCCCATTATCTCTAGGAAATACAGTATGGAAACCGGCGTCGTTAAGTGGTTCAACTCGGAAAAGGGCTATGGCTTCATCACTCCGGAAGCGGGTGGCAAGGATCTGTTCGCCCACTTCTCCGAAATTCAGGGTACGGGCTTCAAGTCCCTGGAAGAGAACCAGCGCGTCAGCTTTGTGACGGCCAATGGCCCCAAGGGCCCGCAAGCCACGAAAATCCAGGTCCTGTAAGGTCCTGAGTTTTTCGAAGAAGCCCCGCTAGCGGGGCTTTTTTGTTTTTCGGCCGCGGCCCCGGCGCCGCGGGCGCGTTATTCTCTGGCTATTCCCACCGCCGCCAATCAAGCAGGATCGCGCCCACATGACCGAATCCACCGCCACGCCGCTCGCCATCCGACCGCAGGACGTCGTTTCCTTCTGGGTCGATGCCGGGCCGCAAAAATGGTTCAGCAAGAATCCCGAGTTCGACGCCGAGTTCCGCGTCCGTTTCGAGGACGCGCACCGCGAGGCGGCCGCGCGCCGGCTGGATGGCTGGCTGGATGACGCCACCGGCGCGCTGGCGCTGATGATCCTGCTGGACCAGTTCCCCCGCAACGCCTACCGGGACACGGCGCACATGTACGCCACCGATCCTCTGGCCCAATACTTCGCCGAGCGCGCCATCGCGGCCGGCCACGACCTGGCCGTCGACCGGCAGCTGCGCCCGTTTTTCTACCTGCCGTTCGAGCATGCCGAAAACCTGGCGGCGCAGAACCGCGCCGTCGCGCTGATGGAGCCGGTGGACGCGGATTCGCTGCATTGGGCGGTCCTGCATCGCGACATCATCAAGCGTTTCGGACGCTTTCCGCATCGCAATGGCGCGCTCGGCCGGCAGACTACGCAGGCCGAACAGGAGTTCCTGGACGCCGGCGGATTCGCGGGCTAGCCACTTGGTATCTTTATGTTTCCTGACGTGGCAACTTGAAAAATAAACCGGTGCGCGCATTTGTTTGACGATTTTCGAGGTTCGCCAATACACTGGGTTCAGCGAGATTTTCAAGCGACGCGGTTTGCGTTTCTCTTGTCGCCGTCAGTGGTGCAGCGGTTGTTTCCTCTCCCATCCTTGATGATCTGGCGCCCCGCGAGCAATCGCTTTTCATAGGTCAAGGACACTCCATGGCAACCGGCATCGTTAAGTGGTTCAACGCCGAAAAGGGTTATGGCTTCATCATGCCCGACGACGGCAGCAAGGATCTTTTCGCGCACTACTCCGAGATCCGCAGCGAAGGCTACAAGTCGCTGCAGGAAAACCAGCGCGTCACCTTCGACGTGGGCACCGGGCCCAAGGGGCCCAGTGCGAAGAACATCAAGGTCGCGGCCTGATCTCAGCGGCCGCATGAAAAAACCCCACGCGCATGCGTGGGTTTTTTTTTCGCCTCCGCGTAGCCGCGGCGCCGTCAGTGCTTGGCGTGGCTGGCGGGCGTGGAGAGCTTGTCGACCAGCGCGATGCCCAGCGCCGAGAAGATGAACAGGGCATGGATGATGGTCTGCCACATGACGCCGGCTTCGGTGAAGCGCGCGTTGGCCGTGCCCAGCGTACCGGCCTCGATGAAGGTGCGCAGCAGGTGGATCGACGAGATGCCGATGATGGCCATGGCCAGCTTGACCTTGAGCACGCTGGCGTTGACATGGCTGAGCCACTCCGGCTGGTCGGGATGGCCTTGCAGGCGCAGCCGCGAGACGAAGGTCTCGTAGCCGCCGACGATCACCATCACCAGCAGGTTCGAGATCATGACCACGTCGATCAGGCCCAGCACCAGCAGCATGATCTCCATCTCGCCGAAGCTGGTGGCGTGCGTGAGCAGGTGCCACAGCTCCTTCAGGAACAGCATGACGTAGACGCCTTGCGCCACGATCAGGCCCAGGTACAGCGGCAGCTGCAGCCAGCGGGAACTGAAGATCAGGCCGGGCAGCAGGCCCAGGCGGGGAGGGGAGTTATGAATCATGTTGGGTGCGAGCCGTAGATGTGTGCGAAAAAAGCGGGCGCAATTCTATCAACGGCATGTGGCGGCGTGCATCCGTTTTCATGACGGCGGGCCATGGCCGATAGCACGATTGCCCGCCGTCTGCCGGGGTTTTATGTAAGAAAAACTGGCATTTGCGAAACTGTGTGCCGAAACGTTCGGAGCACATTGGCCATATATAGAATTGCCGCCTCGTTGGCATAGAGCCACTCAAGAGGAGTTTGTTCCCATGAAGATCCGCTACACCGTGGCCGCGTTGGCCGTCGCGCTTGCCCCTTATTCCGTCTCGCATGCGCTGGACATCGGCGGACTGGTCGGCGCCGGCAGCAAGGTCGTGCAGGCCGCCACGTTGAGCGACGCCGAAATCAAGACGCTTTCGGACAAGTCGTGCGCCCAGAGCGATTCGCAGGAGAAGATCGCCGCGCCCGGCAGCAAGTACGACGCCCGCCTGCAGAAGATCGCCAAGGCGCTGGGCGGCACGGTCAACGGCCAGAAGGCCAGCTACAAGGTCTACATCACCAAGGACGTGAACGCCTGGGCCATGGCCAACGGCTGCATCCGCGTCTACAGCGGCCTGATGGACATGATGACCGACGACGAAGTAATGGGCGTGGTCGGCCACGAAATCGGCCACGTGGCGCTGGGCCACAGCAAGAAGGCCATGCAGACCGCCTACACGGTTTCGGCCGCGCGCGACGCCGCCGGCGCGGCGGGCGGCGCGACGGTCGCCGCCCTCAGCTCGTCGCAGCTGGGCGACCTGACCGAGAAGTTCATCAACGCGCAGTTCTCGCAATCGCAGGAAAGCGCCGCCGACGACTACTCGTTCGACCTGCTGCAGTCCAAGAAGCAGAACACCCGCGGCCTGGTGACCGCGTTCCAGAAGCTGGCCGAACTGGACGGCGGCAAGAGCGATATGATGAGCTCGCATCCGTCCTCGGCCAAGCGCGCGCAGCACATCGAAGAGCGCATCGCCAAGGCCAAGTAAGGCGCCGGCAGGCGTTTTTCCGCCCCATGCGGAGTGGAAAACGGGGCGCGAGTATCCGGACTTATCCGGGTGCTCGCGCCTCTTTGCGTCAGCGGTCCGGAACTTTCCGGTAAAATGGCGTGTTTATCCGCCCGTTATCTCTTATCTCTCGGAATATAGGTCTTTTAATGCAGCCTGTGGTTGAAACCCTCTCCGGCCTGGAGCGCCGTGTTGATCTGGCCGTCTCGGTGGCCGACGTCGAAAAGGAAGTCCAGGCGCAATTGAAGCGCGTGGCCCGGACCGCCAAGGTCCCCGGCTTCCGTCCGGGCAAGGCCCCGCTCGCCATGCTCGAGCGCAGCCATGGCCCCGGCATCCGCTACGACGTGATCAATAGCCAAGTCGGCCGTGCCTTCGAGCAGGCCGTGGACGGCGCCAAACTGCGCGTCGCCGGCGCCCCGAACCTCGAACCCAAGACCGAAGGCGTCGCCGACGACACGCTGGCGTTCACCGCCACGTTCGAGGTCTACCCCGAAGTCGCCGTGCCCGACCTGTCGGCGCTGGCCGTCACCCGTTACGAAACCGCCGTCACCGACGCCGAAGTCGAAAAGACCCTGGACGTCCTGCGCAAGCAGCGCGCCACGTTCGAAGCCCGCGAAGGCCGTGCCGCCGCCGACGGCGACCGCATCACGCTGGACTTCGCCGGCACCATCGACGGCGTGCCGTTCGAAGGCGGCAAGGCCGAAGACTTCCCCTTCGTGCTGGGCCAGGGCCGCATGCTGCCCGAGTTCGAAGAAGCCGCGCGCGGCCTGAAGGCCGGCGACACCAAGGTCTTCCCGCTCAAGTTCCCCGATGACTACCAGGGCAAGGAAGTCGCCGGCAAGACCGCCGAATTCACGATCACCGTGAAGGAAGTGGCCGAAGGCGTGCTGCCCGAACTCAACGGCGAATTCGCCAAGTCCCTCGGCCAGCCCGAAGGCGACCTGGAAAAGCTCAAGGCCGACATCCGCAGCAACATCGAACGCGAAGTCAAGGTGCGCTCGCAAGGCCGCACCAAGTCCAGCGTGATGGACGCCCTGGTCGAAGCCGGCAAGTTCGACGTGCCGAAGGCCCTGGTCGACAACGACGTGCAAGGCCGCGTGGCCGCCGCCCGCGAAGAACTGAAGCAGCGCGGCATCCCCAACGCCGAGTCCGTGCCGATCCCGGCCGAAGCCTTCACGACCGAATCCGAGCGCCGCGTCCGCCTGGGCCTGCTGGTCTCGGAACTGGTCAAGCAAGCCCAGCTGCAGGCCAAGCCCGAGCAGGTGCGCGCGCGCATCGAAGAGTTCGCCCAGAACTACGAACAACCCGCCCAGGTTGTCAGCTATTACCTGGCCGACCGCCAGCGTCGTGCTGAAATCGAGGCGATCGTGCTGGAAGACAATGTCGTCGCGCACGTGCTGGAAAAGGCCAAGGTCACCGAAGAGAAGGTGCCTTTCGATCAGTTGATGGGGATGGCGTAACACTATGCAGAGATTCACCGATTTCTATGCGGCAATGAACGGCGGGTCGTCGGTGACCCCTACCGGCCTGGGCTACATTCCCATGGTGATCGAGCAGTCGGGGCGCGGCGAGCGCGCCTACGACATCTATTCGCGTCTGCTCCGCGAGCGGCTCATTTTCCTGGTGGGACCGGTCAACGACGCGACGGCTAACCTGGTCGTCGCGCAGTTGCTGTTCCTGGAATCGGAGAATCCTGACAAGGACATTTCCCTGTACATCAACTCGCCCGGCGGGTCGGTGTACGCGGGCATGGCCATCTACGACACGATGCAGTTCGTCAAGCCGGACGTGTCCACGCTGTGCACCGGTCTGGCGGCCAGCATGGGCGCGTTCCTGCTGGCGGCGGGCAAGAAGGGCAAGCGTTTCACGCTGCCCAACTCCCGCATCATGATCCACCAGCCCTCGGGCGGCGCCCAGGGGCAGGCCTCGGACATCCAGATCCAGGCCCGCGAAATCCTGGACCTGCGCGAGCGCCTGAACCGCATCCTGGCCGACAATACCGGCCAGACGATGGAGCGCATCGGCATAGACACGGAGCGTGACAACTTCATGTCGGCCGAAGATGCGGTATCGTATGGACTGGTGGACAAGGTAATGAGCTCCCGCACGGAAGGCTGACTTCCCGGTTGATATTCGAACCCGCTGCCACCATATTTGAGTAAGCGCATGCGCCAGACCTTCGCTGGGCTGGCGCATCTTTACCTGAGATACGAAAGAAATATGCCTGAAAAAAAGGGATCGGCAGACGCAAAAGTGCTGCATTGCTCGTTTTGCAATAAAAGCCAGCATGAAGTCCGCAAGCTGATCGCGGGTCCGTCGGTATTCATCTGCGATGAATGCATAGATCTGTGCAACGACATCATCCGCGAAGAGGCGCAGGCCACCGCGCGCGCGGCGATTCGTTCCGAGCTGCCCACTCCGGCTGAAATCAAGACCTTCCTCGACCAGTACGTGATCGGGCAGAATTCGCCCAAGCGCATGCTGGCGGTGGCGGTCTACAACCACTACAAGCGCATCCGCCACGGCGAGATCAAGGGCGACGAGGTCGAGCTCTCCAAGAGCAACATCATGCTGATCGGCCCCACCGGGTCGGGCAAGACGCTGCTGGCCCAGACGCTGGCGCGCATGCTGAACGTGCCCTTCGTCATGGCCGACGCCACCACGCTGACCGAAGCCGGTTACGTGGGCGAAGACGTCGAGAACATCATTCAGAAGTTGCTGCAGAACTGCAACTACGAAGTGGAAAAGGCGCAGCGCGCCATCATCTACATCGATGAAATCGACAAGATCTCGCGCAAGTCGGACAACCCGTCCATCACCCGCGACGTGTCGGGCGAGGGCGTGCAGCAGGCCCTGCTCAAGCTGATCGAAGGCACGGTCGCCTCGGTGCCGCCGCAGGGCGGGCGCAAGCACCCCAACCAGGACTTCGTCCAGGTCGACACGACCAACATCCTGTTCATCGTCGGCGGCGCCTTCGACGGGCTGGAAAAGGTCATCCGCGACCGTACCGAGAAATCGGGCATCGGCTTCTCGGCCTCGGTGCGCGCCAAGTCCGAACGCGGCGTGGGCGAGCTGTTCTCCGAAGTCGAGCCGGAAGACCTGATCAAGTTCGGCCTCATCCCCGAGCTGGTCGGCCGCCTGCCGGTGGTCGCCACGCTGGACGAGCTGGACGAGGCCGCGCTGGTGCAGATCCTCACCGAGCCCAAGAACGCCCTGCTCAAGCAGTTCCAGAAGCTGTTCGCCATGGAAGGCGCCGAGCTCGACGTGCGGCCCGCCGCCCTCAAGGCGATCGCCCGCAAGGCGCTGCGCCGCAAGACCGGCGCCCGCGGCCTGCGCTCCATCATCGAGCAGGCCCTGCTCGACACCATGTACGACCTGCCTTCCCAGGGCAACGTCAAGCGCGTGGTGCTGGACGAAGGCGCCATCGACGGAGACGGCAAGCCCTTGCTGATCTACGCCGACGAAGCCGCCGCGACGGACAAGCCGGAGCGGGGAGAAGTCAGGGACGCCGCGGCCTGATATTTCAAAAAAGCCCGTTCTCGTAACGGGTTTTTTTGTCTCCAGGCGTACCGTCGGGGGAAATCCGCTTTTCTCCCGGCCCTGTCCCCTGCATACTGAAGGTGCCCCCGCGGGGTTTTTTTAACCTTTGGGCTATCGAGGCGCCGAGATCTTGAATTTTCGGCTATTGTTCCCATAACAGACGTAACTGACGTGCTTGGTCCGAAAATCGGGCCAACCGTCCCCGATACGCCGAGTCATACCGAGGAACCTCCTATGTCTGCCAGCCAGACCCTGCCTTCCGACCCGATCGACCTGCCCCTGCTCCCACTGCGCGACGTGGTGGTGTTCCCGCACATGGTCATCCCGCTGTTCGTCGGCCGTCCGCGCTCGATCCGCGCGCTCGAGGTTGCGATGGAAGCGGGCAAAAGCATCATGCTGGTGGCCCAGAAATCCGCCGGCAAGGATGATCCCACGCCCGAAGACGTCTACGAGATCGGCTGCGTCGCCGGCATCCTGCAAATGCTCAAGCTGCCCGACGGCACCGTCAAGGTGCTGGTCGAGGGCACCCAGCGCGCCCGCATCAACAGCATCGAAGACGCCGATTCGCACTTCACCTGCCAGGTGTCGCCGATCGAACCCGACGCCATGCAGGGCTCCGAAACCGAGGCCCTGCGCCGCGCGATCGTCGCCCAGTTCGAGCAGTACGTAAAACTGAACAAGAAGATCCCCCCGGAGATCCTGACCTCGCTGGCCGGCATCGACGATGCCGGGCGCCTGGCCGACACGATCGCCGCGCATCTTCCGCTGAAACTCGAGCAGAAGCAGAAAATGCTCGAGATCGTCGGCACCTCCGAGCGCCTCGAAGGCCTGCTCACGCAGCTCGAAACCGAAATCGACATCCTCCAGGTCGAGAAGCGGATTCGCGGCCGCGTGAAGAAGCAGATGGAAAAGAGCCAGCGCGACTACTACCTGAATGAGCAGGTCAAGGCCATTCAGAAGGAGTTGGGCGAGGGCGAAGAGGGCGCGGACATCGAAGAGCTCGAAAAGAAGATCATCGCCGCGCACATGCCCAAAGAGGCGCGCAAGAAGGCCGATGCCGAGCTCAAGAAGCTCAAGCTCATGTCGCCCATGTCGGCCGAAGCCACCGTGGTGCGCAACTACATCGATACGCTCATCAATCTTCCCTGGAAGAAAAAGAGCAAGATCAACAATTCCATCAGCAACGCCGAGGCGGTGCTGGACAACGACCACTATGGCCTGGAGAAGGTCAAGGAACGCATCCTGGAATACCTTGCCGTGCAGCAGCGCGTGGACAAGGTGAAGGCGCCGATCCTGTGTCTGGTCGGCCCTCCGGGCGTGGGCAAGACCTCGCTGGGGCAGTCCATCGCCAAGGCCACGAACCGCAAGTTCGTGCGCATGGCGCTGGGCGGCGTGCGCGACGAAGCCGAGATCCGCGGCCACCGCCGCACGTACATCGGCTCCATGCCGGGCAAGATCGTCCAGAACATGTCCAAGGTGGGCGTGCGCAATCCGCTGTTCCTGCTCGATGAAATCGACAAGCTGGGCATGGATTTCCGCGGCGACCCCTCGTCGGCCCTGCTCGAAGTGCTGGACCCGGAACAGAACCACACATTCCAGGACCACTACATCGAAGTCGACTTCGACCTGTCCGACGTCATGTTCGTGGCCACCAGCAACACGCTGAACATTCCGCCGGCCCTGCTGGACCGGATGGAAGTGATCCGCCTGTCGGGCTACACCGAGGAAGAAAAGATCCACATCGCCCGCGACCATCTGCTGCCCAAGCTGATGAAGAACAACGGCGTCAAGGATAGCGAGCTGACCGTCGACGACAGCGCGCTGCGCGACATCGTGCGCTACTACACCCGCGAAGCCGGCGTGCGTGCGCTCGAACGCGAAGTGGGCAAGATCTGCCGCAAGGTCATCAAGCAGCTGCTGACCCAGGCCGACCGCGCCAAGGCCGAGGGCAAGACGCCCGAGGTCAAGCCGGTCAACGTGACGGGTGAGAACCTGAACGAATACCTGGGCGTGCGCCGCTACGCCTTCGGCATGGCCGAGAAGGAAAACCAAATCGGCCAGGTCACCGGCCTGGCGTGGACCGAAGTCGGCGGCGACCTGCTGACGATCGAAGTCGCCGACATGCCCGGCAAGGGCGTCATCCAACGCACCGGTTCGCTGGGCGACGTGATGAAGGAATCGGTCGAGGCGGCCCGCACGGTGGTGCGCTCGCGCGCCCGCCGCCTGGGCTTTGCCGACAGCGTGTTCGAGAAGCACGATATGCACGTGCACGTGCCGGAAGGCGCGACGCCCAAGGACGGCCCGTCCGCCGGTATCGCGATCACCACGGCCATGGTGTCGGCCCTGTCGCGCATCCCGGTGCGCGCCGACGTCGCCATGACCGGCGAGATCACGCTGCGCGGCGAAGTGCTGCCCATCGGCGGCCTGAAGGAAAAGCTGCTGGCCGCCCACCGCGGCGGGATCAAGATGGTTCTGATCCCGGAAGAAAACGTCAAGGACCTGGCGGAGATTCCGGACAACGTCAAGAACCACCTCGAGATCGTGCCGGTGCGCTGGATCGACAAGGTGCTGGAGCTGGCGCTGGAACGCCTGCCCGAGCCCCTGGCCGAGGAAGAAGCGGTCAAGGAGCCCCTGGTGGCCAAGCCCGCCGAAGGCTCGACCGATCCGGTGCTCAAGCACTGACCGGTTCGGCCGCCCAAACAGAAACCCGCCTAGGCGGGTTTCTTTATGCCTGCGCGCAGGCTCAATGCAGCGCGTGCGTACGAATCAGCCCCACCGCGATGCCTTCCAGCGCGAAATCCTGGTCGGCCCCGACCACGATGGTCTGGAAGTCCGGATTTTCGGGCAGGAGCTCGATATGGCCGTTCTGGCGCTGCAGGCGCTTGACCGTGACGTCGTCGCCGAGGCGGGCCACCACGATCTGGCCGTTGCGGGCCTCGGACGCTTTTTTGACGGCGAGCAGGTCGCCTTCGAGGATGCCGGCGTCGCGCATGCTCATGCCGCGCACCTTCAGCAGGTAGTCGGGCGCCTGGGCGAACAGGTTGGGGTCCACGCCGACCTCGCGTTCGACGTGTTCGGCCGCCAGGATGGGGCTGCCGGCGGCCACGCGGCCCACCAGCGGCAGCAAGAGCTGCGCCAGGGCGGGCATGGGCAGGGATGCCTGCGCGGGCGCGCCGGCGGCGTCCTTCAGGCGGATGCCGCGCGAGGCGCCCGCGGTGAGCTCGATGGCCCCCTTGCGCGCCAGCGCCTTGAGGTGGTCTTCGGCTGCGTTGGGCGAGCGGAAACCCAGGGCCTGCGCGATCTCGGCGCGTGTGGGCGGAAAACCCGTGCGCGCGACGGTTTGCCTGATGAGATCCAGGATTTGCTGTTGGCGATCGGTGAGTTTGCTGGCCATGGCGATGATCCGTTGCTGGCGGACTGTACATATATACAGCGGCCATTCTGGGGGACGCAGCGCAAAAAAGCAAGCCGTGGGCGGGCGTCCATAAAAAACGGGACCCGCGGGTCCCGTTTGAGGCCGGATGGCGGGCCGTTTACAGCACCGCGGCGATGCTCTTGGCGACCTTGTCGATGTTGCCGCTGTTGAGCGCGGCCACGCAGATGCGGCCGCTGGACACGGCGTAGACGCCATGCTCTTCGCGCAGGCGGTCCACCTGGGCGGCGGTCAGGCCCGAGTACGAGAACATGCCGCGCTGGCGCAGCACGAAGCTGAAGTCCTGCTTGCCGCCGTGTTCCTGGATCTTCTCGACCAGCTGCTTGCGCATCAGGCGGATGCGGTCGCGCATGCCGGCCAGTTCCTGTTCCCACATGGCGAACAGTTCGGGCGTGTTCAGCACCGTGGACACCACCGTGCCGCCGTGGGTGGGCGGGTTGGAGTAGTTGGTGCGGATCACGCGCTTGAGCTGGCTCAGCACGCGGGCGGCTTCGTCCTTGCTGCCGGCCACGACCGTCAGCGCGCCGACGCGCTCGCCGTACAGCGAGAACGACTTCGAGAACGAGGAGCTGATGAACATGGTCAGGTCCAGGTCGGCGAACATGCGCACGACCGCGGCGTCTTCCGTCAGGCCGTCGCCGAAGCCCTGGTAGGCGATGTCCAGGAACGGCACCAGATTGTTTTCCTTGACCACGGCGGCGATCTGCTTCCACTGGTCCATGGTGGGGTCCACGCCGGTGGGGTTGTGGCAGCAGGCGTGCAGCACGACCACGGTCTTGGCCGGAGCGGCCTTCAGGTCGGCCAGCATGGCGTCGAAGTCCAGGCCGCGGGTGGCGGCGTCGTAGTAGGCGTAGGTGCCGACTTCGAAACCGGCGCGCTCGAACAGCGCGCGGTGGTTTTCCCAGCTCGGGTTGCTGATCAGGACCTTGGAAGAGGGCAGCAGCTGGCGCAGGAAGTCGGCGCCGATCTTCAGCGCGCCCGTGCCGCCCAGGGCCTGGGTGGTCAGCACGCGGCCGGCGGCGGCCAGCGCGGAATCCTTGCCCAGCAGCAGGGCCTGCGCGCCGGCGTTGTACCCGGCGATACCTTCGATCGGCAGGTAGCCGCGGGCCGCGGCGGCCTCGATGCGGGCGGTTTCAGCCTTGCGCACCGCGCCCAGCAGGGGGATGCGGCCCTCGTCGTCGTAGTACACGCCCACGCCCAGATTGACTTTACCGGGACGCGTGTCGGCGTTGTATTGTTCGTTCAGGCCAAGAATGGGGTCGCGCGGCGCGAGTTCGACGGAATCGAAAAGGGTGCTCATGGGAGTCTGATGAGGTGGGTGGACGCAGTCCGGGGTGCTGTGGATAATGGGGGGTTTACCCTGGAAGAGTCTAGCATGCCTAAGCCCACAATAGACCCGAGCGTGGAAGCCGTCGTCGCCGGGGACGATGGCGTGCCAGCCGTTGCCGGCGGCGGCTTCATCGACTTTCCGGGCAGCCCGTTTCACCTGTACCAGCCATATCCGCCGGCCGGCGACCAGCCCGCCGCCATCGACGGCCTGGTCCAGGGCGTCGAAGACGGCCTGATGTTCCAGACGCTCCTGGGCGTGACCGGTTCGGGCAAGACCTACACCATGGCCAACGTCATCGCGCGCCTGGGCCGGCCCGCGCTGGTGCTGGCCCCCAACAAGACGCTGGCCGCGCAGCTCTACGCCGAGATGCGCGAGTTCTTCCCGAAGAACGCGGTCGAGTACTTCGTCTCGTACTACGACTACTACCAGCCCGAGGCCTACGTGCCGACGCGCGACCTGTTCATCGAGAAAGACTCCTCCATCAACGAGCACATCGAGCAGATGCGGCTGTCGGCCACCAAGAGCCTGCTGGAGCGCCGCGACACCATCATCGTGGGCACGGTGTCGTGTATCTACGGTATCGGCAATCCTGGCGACTACCACGCGATGGTGCTGATCCTGCGCGCCGGCGACCAGATCTCGCGGCGCGAGATCCTGGCGCGCCTGGTCGCCATGCAGTACACCCGCAACGACGCCGATTTCACGCGCGGCACCTTCCGCGTGCGCGGCGAGACCATCGACATCTTTCCGGCCGAAAGCCCCGAGCTGGCGCTGCGCCTGACGCTGTTCGACGACGAGGTCGAAAGCCTGGAGCTCTTCGACCCCCTGACCGGCCGCATCCGCCAGAAGCTGCCGCGCTTCACCGTCTATCCCGGCTCGCACTACGTAACGCCGCGCGACACCGTGCTGCGCGCCATCGAGACCATCAAGGAAGAGCTGCGCGAACGCGTCAGGCGCTTCACCGACGACGGCCACCTGGTCGAGGCCCAGCGCCTGGAGCAGCGCACCCGCTTCGACCTGGAGATGCTGCAGGAGCTGGGCTTCTGCAAGGGCATCGAGAACTACTCGCGCCACCTGTCGGGCGCCGCCCCGGGCGAGCCGCCGCCCACCCTGATCGACTACCTGCCGGCCGACGCGCTCATGTTCATCGACGAAAGCCACGTCACCATCGGCCAGCTGGGCGGCATGTACCGCGGCGACCGCTCGCGCAAGGAGACGCTGGTGCAGTACGGGTTCCGGCTGCCCTCGGCGCTGGACAACCGGCCGCTGCGGCTGGAGGAGTTCGAGGCCCGCATGCGCCAGTGCGTATTCGTCTCGGCCACGCCGGCCGCCTACGAGAAAGAGCACGCCGACAACGTCGTCGAGCAGGTGGTGCGTCCCACCGGCCTGGTCGATCCGCTGGTCGAGGTGCTGCCGGCGCGCACCCAGGTCGACGACCTGCTGGGCCGGATCAAGGAACGCGTGGCGCGCAGCGAACGGGTGCTGGTCACCACCCTGACCAAGCGCATGGCCGAGGACCTGACGGACTTCCTGAGCGAGCACGGCGTGCGGGTGCGCTACCTGCACTCCGACATCGACACGGTCGAGCGGGTGGAGATCATCCGCGACCTGCGCCTGGGCACCTTCGACGTGCTGGTGGGGATCAACCTGCTGCGCGAAGGCCTGGACATTCCCGAAGTGTCGCTGGTCGCCATCCTGGACGCCGACAAAGAGGGTTTCCTGCGTTCCGAGCGCAGCCTGATCCAGACCATCGGGCGGGCCGCGCGCAACCTGAACGGCCACGCCATCCTCTATGCCGACCGCATCACCGATTCGATGCAGCGCGCCATCGAGGAAACCGGCCGCCGCCGCAACAAGCAGCTGCAGTTCAACGAGGACCACGGCATCACGGCGCGCGGCGTGCAGAAGGCGGTGCGCGAGCTCATCGACGGCATCGTCGCGCCGACCCAGCACGACGCGCTGGAAGCGGCGGTGCCGGCCGAATTCATGAAGGACGAAAAGGCCATGGCGCGCGAAATCAAGCGCCTGGAAAAGCTGATGATGGACCACGCCCGCAACCTGGAATTCGAGCAGGCCGCGGCGGCGCGCGACGCCCTGACCGCGCTGAAACAGCGGGTGCTGCTGGACGGCGCCGTCTGACGTATCTTGTTGTGTCTTTTTGCTGACACCTTGCTGAATCGGCCGCCGATCTGTTGCGTTGCAATCGCCCGCCTGCGGCGCCGTCGATTATCCCGCCCCGGAGTTCAAGCGTTGCTTTTGATTGTTGATGCAAGCCATTGAATCATATGAAAAAGTGATGGGGACATATTTGCCCTGAGCCATTTACGCAAACGCAAAAAAAACTTGCCTTATCTCGGGTTTTCCCGCACACTTACACCCATGATGACCAAGGTACTTTTCGTTTGCATGGGCAATATCTGTCGCTCGCCGAGCGCAGAGGGCGTGTTTCGCCATTTGGTGAATGACGCGGGTTTGAGCGATGTGGTTCGCATCGACTCCGCGGGCACGCACGCGTTTCACATCGGCGAGGCGCCTGATGCCCGGGCGCAGGCCGCAGCGCGCAAGCGCGGCTACGAGATCACGCACTGCGAAGCGCGTCAGGTCACCGCGGAAGATTTCCGCGATTTCGACCTGATCCTCGCCATGGACTGGGACAACCTCTCGGCCATGCAGCAGCAGTGCCCCAAGGCCTACCAGCACAAGCTGATGCTGCTGATGCGCTTTGCCAACGAGTTCGAAGAGGCCACCGTGCCCGATCCCTACTATGGCGGCGCCGACGGTTTCGGCAAGGTTCTGGACTACCTCGAAGACGCCTGTCAGGGTGTGCTCGAACTGGTGCGCAAGCGCGCAACCCAGTACCAGGCAGCCTGATTCCGTACTTGGAACCGCCTGTGTGCGGTTCCCGGAAGTGCCTGGCAATGAAAAACCGCGCATATGCGCGGTTTTTTCTAGGCCGGTGCCATACCAAATTAGTCGGGATTAGGCTATACTTGAGCCAATTACTCGGGTATTGGCCGCTGGATTCGCCGGCGGCCGTTGCCGAATCACTGGGAACCTACCATGCGGCTAACTACCAAAGGGCGTTTCGCCGTGACTGCCATGATCGACCTGGCTATGCGGCAGCATAGCGGTCCGGTCACGCTTGCGGCCATCAGCCAGCGTCAGAATATCTCGTTGTCCTACCTGGAACAGCTGTTCGGCAAGCTGCGCCGCCACGAACTCGTGGACAGCGTGCGCGGCCCGGGCGGCGGCTATTCGCTGGCCCGCCTGGCGCGCAACGTGACCGTCGCCGACATCATCTTCGCCGTGGACGAGCCGCTGGACGCCACCAGCTGCGGCGGCAAGCGCGACTGTACCAGCGGCAACGACGGCAAGCCGGGCAAGTGCATGACGCACGAACTCTGGGCCACGCTCAACCGCAAGATGGTCGATTACCTGGACTCGGTGTCGCTGCAGGATCTGGTCGATCAGCAGCGCGTGCGCCAGCTGCAGGAAGCCAACAATCAGGCACAGGCCTGCGCAGTCCGCGTCAACCGGGTGGGGGGCGCCAATGCCGCCAATGCCCCGACCGCGACCGTCGCCGCCAATGCCACCGTATAAGTAGTAGGAGTTGTAGAAATGACCACCCGCCCGATCTATCTGGACTATTCCGCCACGACGCCCGTCGATCCCCGCGTCGTTGAAAAGATGGTGCCCTGGCTGTACGACAACTTCGGCAACCCGGCTTCGCGCAGCCACGCGTTCGGCTGGGAGTCGGAAGAGGCCGTCGAGCGCGCCCGCGAAGAAGTCGCCAAGCTGGTCAACGCCGACCCGCGCGAAATCGTCTGGACCTCCGGCGCCACGGAATCCGACAACCTGGCCATCAAGGGCGCCGCGAACTTCTACTCCGAGCGCGGCAAGCACATCATTACCGTCAAGACCGAGCACAAGGCCGTGCTCGACACCTGTCGCGAGCTGGAGCGCCAGGGCTTCGAAGTGACCTACCTGGACGTCAAGGACAACGGCCTGATCGACCTGGACACCTTCAAGGCCGCGCTGCGCCCCGACACCGTGCTGGTGTCCGTGATGATGGTGAACAACGAAATCGGCGTGATCCAGGACGTGGAAACCCTGGGCGAAATCTGCCGCGAGAAGGGCATCATCTTCCACGTCGACGCCGCGCAGGCCACCGGCAAGGTGGAAATCGACCTGCAGAAGCTCAAGGTCGACCTGATGTCGTTCTCGGCCCACAAGACCTATGGCCCCAAGGGCATCGGCGCCCTGTACGTGCGCCGCAAGCCGCGCATCCGCATCGAAGCGCAGATGCACGGCGGCGGCCATGAGCGCGGTTTCCGCTCGGGCACGCTGGCCACCCACCAGATCGTCGGCATGGGCGAGGCCTTCCGCCTGGCCCGCGAGGAAATGGGCACCGAGAACGAGCGCATCCGCATGTTGCGCGACCGCCTCTGGAAAGGCCTGTCGCAGATCGAAGAGGTCTACCTGAACGGCGACATGGACCAGCGCGTGCCGCACAACCTGAACGTCAGCTTCAACTATGTCGAAGGCGAGTCCCTGATCATGGCGATCAAGGAACTGGCCGTCTCCAGCGGCTCGGCCTGCACCTCGGCCAGCCTGGAACCGTCCTACGTGCTGCGCGCCCTGGGCCGCAACGACGAGCTGGCGCACAGCTCGATCCGTTTCACGCTGGGCCGCTTCACCACCGAGCAGGAAGTCGACTTCGCCGTCGAGCTCATCAAGAGCCGCGTCGGCAAGCTGCGCGATATGTCGCCGCTGTGGGAAATGGCCAAGGAAGGCATCGACTTGAACACCGTGCAGTGGGCCGCGCACTAAGCGCCCGCGCCAAGAAATCCGTGGAGAAATAGCATGTCTTACAGCACCAAAGTTCTGGATCACTACGAAAACCCCCGCAACGTCGGCTCGTTCGACAAGTCGGACGAATCGGTGGGCACCGGCATGGTCGGCGCGCCGGCCTGTGGCGACGTCATGAAGCTGCAGATCAAGGTCAACGAAGCCGGCGTGATCGAAGACGCGCGCTTCAAGACCTACGGCTGCGGCTCGGCCATCGCCTCCAGCTCGCTGGTGACGGAATGGGTCAAGGGCAAGACGCTCGACGAGGCCATGAAGATCCGCAACACGCAGATCGCCGAAGAGCTGGCCCTGCCGCCGGTGAAGGTGCACTGTTCCATCCTGGCCGAAGACGCGATCAAGGCGGCGGTGCAGAACTACAAAGAAAAGCATTCGGTCGCGGCCGAAACCGTGGCGAGCTGAACATGTCCGTTACCCTGACCCAACAGGCCGCCACCCATATCGGCCGCTACCTGCAGAAGCGCGGAAAGGGTATCGGCTTGCGGCTCGGCGTTAGGACCACGGGCTGCTCCGGCATGGCCTACAAGCTCGAGTACGTGGACGACGCGGCGCCCGAGGACCAGGTGTTCGAGAGCTTCGGCGTGAAGGTTTTCGTCGATCCCAAGAGCCTGTCCTACCTCGACGGCACCGAGCTCGACTACGCCCGCGAAGGCCTGAACGAAGGCTTCAAGTTCCGCAACCCCAACGAGAAGGCGACCTGCGGCTGCGGCGAGTCGTTCACGGTGTAGTCTTGGCTGGAGACGACCACTTCAGCCTGTTCGGCTTGCCGGCACGCTTCGACCTCGACGCCCGGGCGCTGGAAAGCGCGTGGCGCGCCGTCGCCGCCCAGGTGCATCCCGACCGTTACGCCACCGCCAGTCCGGCCGAACGCCGCGTCGCCATGCAATGGGCGGCGCGCGCCAACGAGGCCTACCGCCAGCTGCGCGACCCGCTGCTGCGGGCCCGCTACCTGTGCGAACAGGCCGGCGTGGACCTGCAGACCGAAAGCAACACCTCCATGGACGGCGCCTTCCTGATGCAGCAGATGACCTGGCGCGAGATGCTGGACGATGCGCGCGGCGACGCCGCCGCCCTGGCCGCCTTGCAGGCCGAGCTGGAGCAGGCGCGCGCTTCCATGCACGCCACGCTCGCCCGCCTGCTGGACCAGGAGCGCGACTACGCCGCGGCCGGCGCCAAGGTGCGGGAATGGATGTTCGTGGAGAAGCTGGCGCAGGAACTGGCAGAAGCCCAGCCCGCCGGATAGCCCAAGGCGCGCGGCCGCGCCGCCGCCCACAGATCAGAAGAACCGAATCACATGGCCTTATTGCAGATATCCGAACCCGGTGAATCGCCCGCGCCGCACCAGCGCAAGCTGGCGGTCGGGATCGACCTGGGCACGACCAATTCCCTCGTCGCGGCGGTGCGCAGCAGCGTCGCCGAAGTGCTGACGGATGCGCAGGGCCAGGCCCTGCTGCCGTCGGCCGTGCGCTATTTCCCCGACGGCAAGGTCACCACGGGCCGCGAGCCGCTGGCCCAGCAGGCGCAGGACCCCCACAACACCGTGGTGTCGGTCAAGCGCTTCATGGGCCGCTCGCTGGCGGAGGCCCAGGCCATGCGCGCGCCCTACGAATTCGTGGACGCGCCCGGCATGGTGCGCATCCGCACGGTGCAGGGTGACCTGAGCCCGGTCGAGGTGTCGGCGCAGATCCTGGCGGTGTTGCGCCAGCGCGCCGAAGACGTGCTGGGCGACGACCTGGTGGGCGCCGTCATCACGGTGCCCGCGTATTTCGACGACGCCCAGCGCCAGGCCACCCGCGACGCGGCCCGCCTGGCCGGGCTGAACGTGCTGCGCCTGCTCAACGAGCCGACCGCGGCGGCCATCGCCTACGGCCTGGATCATGCGGCCGAGGGCGTGTACGCGGTGTACGACCTGGGCGGCGGCACCTTCGACATTTCCATCCTGCGCCTGACCCAGGGCGTGTTCGAAGTAATCGCCACGGGCGGCGACACGGCGCTGGGCGGCGACGATTTCGACTCCCTGATCGCCGACCGCGCCCTGGCCGGACTGGCCGCCGGCGGCGAGCTGACGCCGTCGGACCGGCGCGGCCTGCTGATGGCCGCGCGCGCGGCGCGCGAAGCGCTGTCCGATGCCGACGAGGCCCGTGTGCAGCTGGCGCTGTCGGACGGCCGCAAGCTGGACGCGGCGCTGACCCGCGCCGAATTCGAAACCCTGGCCCGGCCCCTGATCGAACGCACCCTGGACTGCGCCCGGCGCGCGCTGCGCGACGCCGCGCTCGCGCCGGCCGACGTGCGCGGCGTGGTGATGGTGGGCGGCGCGACCCGCATGCCGGTGGTGCGCGCGGCGGTGGGGCAGCTGTTCGGCACCACGCCCCTGACCGACCTGGACCCCGACCAGGTGGTGGCGCTGGGCGCGGCGCTGCAGGCCAACCTGCTGGCCGGCAACCGCGCTCCGGGCGAGGACTGGCTGCTGCTGGACGTGATCCCGCTGTCGCTGGGACTGGAAACCATGGGTGGCCTGGTGGAGCGCGTGATCCCGCGCAACAGCACCATTCCGGTGGCGCGCGCCCAGGAATTCACCACCTTCAAGGACGGCCAGACCGCCATGAGCATCCACGTGGTGCAGGGCGAGCGCGACCTGGTCGCCGATTCGCGCTCGCTGGCGCGCTTCGAGCTGCGCGGCATTCCGCCCATGGTGGCGGGCGCGGCGCGCATCCGCGTGACCTTCCAGGTGGACGCCGACGGGCTGCTGAGCGTGACCGCCCGCGAGCAAAGCCAGGGCGTCGAGGCCATGGTGTCGGTCAAGCCGTCCTACGGCCTGTCGGACGAGGAAATCGCGCAGATGCTGGCCGACAGCGTGGCGCAGGCCGATTCCGACGCGCAGGCCCGCATGCTGCGCGAGCAGCAGGTCGATGCCCGCCAGCTGGTGGAATCCGTGCAGGCCGCGCTGGCCGTGGACGGCGACCTGCTGGACGCCGAAGAGCGCAAGCGCGTGGACGAGTGCCTGCAGGCCGCCACCGCGGCGCAGGATGCGACCGACGCCGATACCGTGAAGGACGCGGTGCAGGCCCTGGCGGCGGCGACCGACGAGTTCGCGGCGCGCCGCATGGACCGCAGCATCCGCGCCGCGCTGGCCGGCCGCAAACTAGATGAGATCGCCTGATAACACGTTATGCCGAAACTGACCGTATTGCCTCATCCCGATTACTGCCCGGAAGGCGCCGTGATCGAAGACGCGCCCAAGGGCGTGTCGATCTGCCGCGTGCTGCTGGACAACCACATCGACATCGAGCACGCCTGCGAACTGTCGTGCGCCTGCACCACCTGTCACGTGGTGGTCAAGCAGGGTTATGCTTCGCTCGAGGACGCCACCGACGACGAAGAGGATCTGCTGGACAAGGCCTGGGGCCTGACCCCGACCTCGCGCCTGTCGTGCCAGGCGCTGGTGGCGGACGCCGACCTGACGGTCGAGATTCCCAAGTACACCATCAACCACGCGAAAGAGGGCCATTGATGAAGTGGACCGACACCTACGAGATCGCCGCCGCGCTGGCCGATGCGTATCCGGACGTGGACCCCAAGACGCTGCGCTTCGTGCAGCTGCGCGAGTGGGTCCTGGCCTTGCCGGGTTTCAGCGACGATCCCGCCCATTGCGGCGAGAAAATCCTGGAGGCCATCCAGATGGCCTGGATCGACGAAGCCGACTGAAGGCCGGCTTCGGACAAGCTCCCCCCGGGGAGCTTTTTTTTCGCCGGCGGGTAATGCGGGCCACGGTATCATCGGTATCTCCGCCGTTTCTTTTGCCCGAGTCTATCGATGCCCGCTGCCCAATTGCGCTTTGGCCTGGCCGCCAACCGGCTCCACCACGAAACTCCCGACGCCGCCCTGTTCAGCTGGCTGCGCGCCTGCTCGTCCACCATCCGCGAACTGGGCGTGCAGCTGCACACCGTGGGCCGCACGCACGACGCCATCGTGCGCGAAGGCATGCTGCAGGGCTATAGCGGCCTGATCCGCTATCCCTATGGCCGCGAGGGCGGCCTGATGAAGCTGGTGGCCCGGGTCACCGAGGGCCGCGACGGCGACGCGCCGTTCGACGGCGCGATCTACCTGATCGATCCGGTCGACCCGTCTTCGATTTTTCCCGAGGCGCTGGCCTTGAAGCGCCAGTGCATCACGCATGGCCGGCCGTTCATCTCGACGCTGGCCGGCGCCATCGAATGGATGGAGGTCGAGCGCGTGCACGCCGGGCTGGCGCCGGACGTTTCGGTCTCGCGCCTGTTCAACTTCACCGGCCAGACCCTGGCGCTGATCGCCCACGACGCCCTGAAGGACGAAATGGTGGCGTTCGCGGCCGAGCACTTCGACGTGCTGTCGCGCTTTGCGCGCCGCGTGGCCACGGGCACCACGGGCGGGCGTCTCAACGAGCTGGCCTGGTCGCGCGGCTGGCCCAAGGACACGCCCTGGGTGCACCGCTACCTGAGCGGCCCGCTGGGCGGCGACGCGCAGATCGCCGAGCTGGTGCTGGAACACCAGTGCCAGCGCGTGATCTTCTTCGAAGACCCGCACGTGGCGCGCCAGCACGAGGCCGACATCCAGCTGCTCGAACGCGCGGTGCGCGTGGTGACGGAATCGGCCACCTGCGCCACCTCGCCGACGGTGGCGCGGCGCTGGGCGCAGGCGGTCGAAAAGCGCGTCGTCTAGTTTTCCTTATGCTTTATCTGCCGCTGAATGTCGGCGGCCGTTTCTCGCGGAAGGCCTGCACGCCTTCGGCGAAATCGGCGCGCGCGGCCGAGTCCAGGAACCGCGCGGTCTCTTCGGCCAGCTGGGTTTCCAGCGGGGCGTGTTCGGCAGCGCGCAGCAGCGCCTTGGCGCCGGCGATGCCGTGCGGGGCGTTCGCGGCCAGGGCGCCGGCGTAGGCCCGCGCCGCTTCGGCCAGATCCCCGGCGGGCGCGGTGCGGGTGACGATGCCCCAGGCCAGCGCCTCGGCCGCGCCGAAGGGGTCGGGACGCAGCAGCAGGTCCAGCGCGCGGCGCGCGCCCAGCACCCGGGTCAGGCCATGCGTCATGCCGGCGTCCGGCGTGGCGCCGAGTTTCAGGTAGGCGGTCAGGAAGCGCGCATCGGCCGCGGCGATGGCCAGGTCGCAGGCCAGCACCAGCGACAGGCCGGCGCCGGCGGCGATGCCATGCACCTGGGCCAGCCATAGCTTGTCCATGCGCGCGACGCGGGCGACGAAATCGTTGAGCGGCGTGAACAGGTCCAGCAGCGTGGCCCGCACGAGCGCGGACTCGCCTTCGAACATGGAGATGTCGCCGCCGGCGCAGAACGCCTTGCCCGCGGCGCGCAGCAGCACCACGCGGACGTCGTCGCGGGCTTCCAGCCATTGGGCCGCCTGCTGCAGGTCGCGGGCCATGGCCACGTCGATGGCGTTGAGCGCGTCGGCGCGGTTGAGCGTCACCGTCGCGATGGCGCCGTCGGTTTCCAGAAGCAGCGTCCGCAGGGCCGGAAGTGCAGGGGTCATGGGAGAGTCTCCGTTATCGGGTAAATACCAGCTGTCGATCCAAAAAACGCGATGCTATGGTCTGAACCGAGCGCTTGCTTGGTTTTGTTTTGAGCACGCTTAGCGTAACGCATTGAACGAAGCATTGAACGATTTTCCGGCGCTGTACTGGCGTGGGTAAAGACAGGTTCGCTGCATCGCCTGCCTCGCGGGTTCGCCAGACTGACGCCGACAACCGATAAAAACTTCGCATCGAAAGCGGGGAGACAAATGGTGGATCGGTCGGACAGCCCTCCGTTGCTGGAGGTCGATGGCGTCACGCTGTCGTTTGGCGGGGTCAAGGCGCTCACGGACGTGGGGTTCCGCGTGGAGCCCGGCTCCATCACCACGGTCATCGGCCCGAACGGCGCCGGCAAGACCTCGCTGTTCAACACCATTTCCGGTTTCTACAAGCCCTCGGCGGGACAGATCCGCTTCCTGGGGCGCGACATCACGCGCGTGGCGGCGCCGGAGCGCGCCAGGCTGGGCCTGGCCCGCAGCTTCCAGAACATCGCGCTGTTTCGCGGCATGACGGTGCTGGACAACATCAAGCTGGGCCGCCATGCCCATCTGCGCAGCAACGTGCTGGACGCGCTTTTCTACCTGGGCCGGGCGCGCCGCGAAGAGATGGCGCTGCGCGCCGATATCGAAGAACGCATCATCGATTTCCTGGAGATCGACCACATCCGCCACGCGCCGGTGGCGGCGCTGTCGTACGGCCTGCAAAAGCGCGTGGAGCTGGCGCGCGCGCTGGCCATGAACCCCAAGGTGCTGATGCTGGACGAGCCGGTGGCCGGCATGAACCGCGAGGAGACCGACGACATGGCGCGCTTCATCCTGGACGCGCGCGCCGAGTGGGGCGTGACGGTGCTGATGGTGGAGCACGACATGGGCATGGTGATGGACCTGTCGGACCACGTGGTGGTGCTGAACTTCGGCCAGGTCATCGCCGACGGCACGCCGGCGCAGGTGCAGGCCGATCCGCAGGTCATCCAGGCCTACCTGGGCGCGGGCGACGTGGGCGATCTGCGCCGCCGGCTGCGGGAGGCGGCCTGATGGACATGCTGTTCTTCCTGGAGGTCTCGCTGGCCGGGCTGGGCAGCGGCGGGCTGTACGCGCTGGCGGCGCTGGCGTTCGTCATCGTCTACAAGGCCACGCGGGTGGTCAACATCGCCATCGGCGAATTCCTGATGCTGGGCGCCTATCTGTTCTATGCGTTCGCCGCGGGCATGGACTGGCCGATATGGCTGGCCATCGCCGGCGCGGTGCTGGCCTCGGGTGTGTTCGGCGCGCTGGTCGAGCGGCTGACCATCAGGCCCATGCTGGGCGAATCGCCGATCTCGGTGTTCATGATCACGGTGGGACTGGCGTCCATCCTGGTGGGCGTGGTGGAGCTGATCTGGACGGCCGATCAGCGGCGCCTGCCGGAATTCATGCCGCGCGCGCCCGTGATGGTGGGCGAGGCCTTCGTGGCGCCCAAGGTGTTCTACGGGTTCTGGGTGGCCGTGGCGCTGGCGCTGCTGGTGCTGGTCGTATTCCGCTACTGGCGCGGCGGGGTGGCGCTGCGCGCCACGGCGTCGGACCAGGGCGCGGCGTATGCGATGGGCATCAACGTGCCGCGCGTGTTTTCGCTGGCCTGGGTGGCCGCCGGCGCCATCGCCGCGGTGTCCGGCGTGATCGTGGGCGCGATCGGCGGGATCTCGTCGTCGATGGGCGTGTTCGGCCTGTCGGTGCTGGTGGTGGTGATCGTGGGCGGGCTGGACAGCGTGGCCGGCGCCCTGGTGGGCGGCGTGTTCATCGGGCTGCTGGAGGCCTGGGCCGGCGCCTACCTGGGCGGCGAGTACAAGCTGCTGGCCACTTTCATCGTGCTGGTGGTGGTGCTGATGGCCAGGCCCTACGGCCTGTTCGGCACCCGTGAAATCGAGAGGCTGTGACCGATGCGCATCGCGACTGCCAAAGAGACCTATCTTGCCGACGAAGCGCTGTTCGATACCGCCACGCAGCGGACCTGGCTGGCGCTGCTGGCCGCCGCGCTGATGCTGTTTCCGTTCATGGCCGACGCGTATTGGCTGTACCTGGCCTGCCTGGTGGCGATCAACATCGCCAGCGCCACGGGCCTGAACATCCTGACCGGCTATACCGGCCTGGTCAGCCTGGGGCAGGCCGCGTTCATGGGCCTGGGCG
The DNA here is from genome assembly GCF_056711425.1 of Achromobacter sp. SX5. Classification (NCBI taxonomy): domain Bacteria; kingdom Pseudomonadati; phylum Pseudomonadota; class Betaproteobacteria; order Burkholderiales; family Alcaligenaceae; genus Achromobacter; species Achromobacter sp. SX5. The sequence continues at coordinate 2,277,823 of NZ_CM160041.1, forward strand.
CATATACGGTGGCCGTGATGGAGCTGCGCCTGGGCACGCCGGTGCTGGTGAACCTGTTGGGCGGCGGCGTAGTGGCGATGCTGGGCGGCCTGTTCGTCGGCATCCCGTCGCTGCGGGTCAAGGGCCTGTACCTGGCGATCTCGACCATCGCGGCCTCGTTCATCGCGCATTTCATTTTCGCCAACTGGGAGTTCACCGGGGGCACCACCGGGCTGCAGGTGCCGCCGGCGCGGCTGCTGGGCGTGGACCTGGACACCTCGTTCAAGATCTATTGGCTGATCGTGCCGGTGACGGCGCTGATGGTGCTGGGGGCGGCCAATCTGTTCCGCACCCGCATCGGGCGGGCCTTCATCGCCATCCGCGACCGCGACATCTCGGCCGAGGTGCTGGGCATCCGGCTGCTGCGCTACAAGCTGCTGTCCTTCGGCCTGTCCTCGTTCTACGCGGGCGTGGCGGGCGGGCTGTGGGCGTATTTCTTCCGCGTGGTCACGCCGGAGAGCTTTCCGCTCATCATGTCCATCTTCTTCCTGGCGGCCATCATCGTGGGCGGAATGGGTTCGATCCTGGGCTCCATCCTGGGCGCGATCTTCATGACCATGGTGCCGGAGCTGCTCAAGCTGGTCGTCGGCTGGCTGCCGGTGGGCGGCGACGCGCTGCGGCTGATCTCGCCGGTGCGCACCATTGTTTTCGGCCTGCTGATCGTGGGCTTTCTGATCTTCGAGCCGCACGGGCTCGCGGAAATCTGGCGGCGAGTGCGCCGTTTCTTCCACCTCTGGCCGTTTCGCACCTGAAGGCCAGCCACAAGACCCACAGGAGACTCACCATGAAGCGCATCCGGATCGGTAGCGGTTTATCCAGGTTGCTGGCCCCGCTGGGCCTGGCGGCGGCACTGGCGGCGGCGCCCGCCGCCCAGGCGGCCGAGGACCTGGTGCTGGGCGGCTCGATCCCGCTGAGCGGGGTCTTCGCCTTCGCCGGGCAGGGCATCCACGCCGGCATCACCGACTACGTGAAGATCGTCAACGACCAGGGCGGGGTGAACGGACGCAAGCTGCGCTACGTGCCCGAGGACACGGCGTACAAGGTCGACGCCTCGGTGGCGGCCTTCAAGAAGATCACCAGCCAGAACAAGGTGAATTTCTACTACGGCGATTCCACCGGGTTCTCCAAGACCATCAACGCCGAATTGAACCGCAGCGGCGACATCCTGATGACCGGCGCTTCCTTCGCCACCGAACTGAACGACCCGGCCAAGTATCCGGCGCAATTCATGCTGGGACCGGACTACACCGAAATGTTCGGCATCCTGCTGCGCTACATCGCCAAGGAACAGCCGGGCGCGAAGGTCGCGTTCGTGTACTCGGACACCGAGTTCGGGCGCGACCCGATAGCCAGCTCGCGCGCGGTCGCCGAGAAGCTGGGGCTGAAGGTCGCCACCGAGATCATGACCCCGCCGGGCAGCGTGGACGTGTCCACCGAAGTCATCAAGCTGCGCCGCGCCGATCCGGACTACACGATCTTCCACGGCTACGTGCTGGCGCCGATTCCGGAGTTCGTGGGGCAGGGCAAGCGCATGGGCCTGAAGACCCGCTACATGGGCACCTTCTGGACCATGGACAACTCCACCGTGATGCAGATGGGCGAGGACGCCGAGGGCTTCATGGGCGTGATGCCGTACCGCTATTACTACGACACCGAGGGCGACGCGCCCATGCTGAAGAAGATCCGCGAAATGCGTCCGCAGTACCAGAGCACCGGCTACATGCAGGGCTTTCTGGCCGCCATGCTGTTCACCGAAGTGGCCAAGCGCACGCTGGACGCCGGCAAGGAGCTGACCGGGGCCAACATGAAGGCGGCGCTCGACGGCATCAAGGACTTCGATACCGGCGGGCTGATCGGCGTGCCCATCACCATCAAGGGCAATTCGATTCCGGTGGGCCGCATCTACCGCGCCGACGTCAAGCAGAAGCAGATGGTGCCGGCTTCCGACTGGATCGTGCTGAAGTGAGGGCGGCGCACGCGGCGGTGCTCGATATCAACAACATCGAGGTCGTCTACAACAAGGCGGTCCAGGTGCTGCGCGGCCTGTCGCTGTCGGTGCCGGCGGGCAGCATCGTGGCGCTGCTGGGCAGCAACGGCGCCGGCAAGTCCACCACGCTGAAGGCCGTGTCCGGCCTGCTGGACCTGGAGGACGGCGCGCTGGTGCGCGGGCGCATCGTCTTCGACGGCGGCGACACGGCCGGCGCGCGGCCCCAGAACCTGGTGCGCGCCGGCCTGGCGCACGTGATGGAAGGGCGCCGCGTGTTCGAGGACCTGACGGTGGAGGAGAACCTGGTGGCCGCGACCTACGCCCTGACCGGCAGGGCCGGGGCGCGCGCGGACTTCGACCTGGTCTACACCTATTTCCCGCGCCTGTTCGAGCGCCGGCGCGGCCTGGCCGGCTACCTGTCGGGCGGCGAGCAGCAGATGCTCGCCATCGGGCGCGCGCTGATCGCGCAGCCCAGGCTGATGCTGCTGGACGAACCATCGCTGGGCCTGTCGCCGATGCTGGTGGAGAACATCTTCTCCATCATCGCGCGCATCAACCGCGAGCAGGGCGTGTCGATGCTGCTGGTGGAGCAGAACGCCTCGGTGGCGCTGGCGGTGGCGAACTACGGCTACATCATGGAGACGGGCAAGGTGGTGATAGACGGCAGCGCCGACAAGCTGGCGGCCGACCCCGACGTGCGCGAGTTCTATCTGGGCGTGGGCGGCGGGGGCGAAGCCCGCGGCTTTCGCGACATCAAGCACTACAAGCGCCGCAAGCGCTGGCTCTCATGACGGAAAAGGAACGCAATCTTCCCGCGGCCGGGGCATGGCCGGCGCTGACGCTGCCGCAGATGCTGCGCGAGCAGGCGCGCCGCCAGCCGGGCGCCATCGCCATCCGGCAGAAGGATTTCGGCATCTGGCAGCCGATATCGTGGTCGCAATACTGGCAGCGGGCCTGCCGGGTCGGGATGGGCCTGCGCGCGCTGGGCCTCGGGCCGGGCGGGCGGGTCGCCATCGTGTCCGAGAACCGTGTCGAGTGGCTGCTGGCGCAGATGGGCGCGGGCGCGGTCGGCGGCGTGGCGGTGGGGGTGTACGCCACCAGCCCGGCCGAAGAAATGGGCTATGTGCTCGAGCACGCCGACGTGGAACTGGTGGTGTGCGAGGACCAGGAGCAGACCGACAAGGTGCTGCAGGTGGCCGACAGGCTGCCGCTGTTGCGCCGCATCGTGGTGATCGAGAGCAAGGGCCTGCGCTCCTACGCGCCGGCCGAGCGCGCGCGCATCGTGACCTTCGCCGAGGTCGAGGCCGACGGCCAGCGGCGCGAGGCCGCCGAACTGGCCGCGCTGGACTCGGCGCTGGACGGCCAGCGGCTGGACGACACCGGGCTCATGATCTATACCTCGGGCTCCACCGGCAAGCCCAAGGGCGCGATGCTGAGCTACCGCAACATGCGCGCGGTGGCGCCGGGCATCGCGGACCGGCTGGCGATGGACCGGGCCAGCGTGCACCTGTCCTACCTGCCGCTGTGCCACGTGGCCGAGCAGATGCTGTCGACCTTCGTGCCCATCTACCTGGGCACGCAGGTCAATTTCGGCGAATCGATCCGCACCGTGCAGGAAGACCTGCGTGAAGTCGCGCCGACCATCTTCCTGGGCGTGCCGCGGATCTGGGAAAAGCTGCACGCCGCCATCTCCATCAAGATGCAGGAAGCCGGGCGGCTGCAGCGCTGGCTGTACCGGCGCGCGCTGGCGGCGTGCGAGCCCTTCCTGGAGAAGTCGCCGGCGCAGTACACGGCCGGCGAGCGGCTGACGCGCTGGCTGTGGTACTGGCTGGTGCTGCGCGCCTTGCAGAATTTCATCGGGCTGCGCCGGGTGCGGGTGGCCATGACGGGCGCCGCGCCGATTCCGCCGGACGTGGTGCGCTATTTCCGCAAGCTGGGCGTGCCGCTGGTGGAGGTCTACGGCCTGACCGAATCGGCCGGCATGATCTTCGGCCAGCATCCCGACCGGGTCAAGGTCGGCACGGTGGGCGAGCCGATACTGGGCGTCGAGTGGCGCATGGGCGAGGCCGGCGAACTGCAGGTGCACGGCGAGATGGTGTTCCAGGGCTATTACAAGAATCCTGACGCGACCGCCGACGCCGTGCGCGAGGGCTGGCTGCATACCGGCGACGTGGTGGCCGAGGACGACGGGCGCGTGCGCATCGTGGACCGCCTGAAAGACATCATGATCACCGCCGGCGGCAAGAACCTGACGCCCTCTGAGATCGAAAACGCGGTCAAGGGCAGCCCGTACGTGAAGGAATGCATCGTCATCGCCGACGGCCGCAAGTACGTGTCGGCGCTGATCCAGCTGGAATTCGACACGGTCGGCAAATGGGCGGAGTCGCGCCGCATCGCGTTCACGCATTTCCGCTCGCTGGCCGAGTCCGCGCCGGTGCGCGAACTGATCCAGCAGGAAGTGGCGCGGGCCAACGCCGGGCTTGCGCCGGTGGCGCAGATCAAGCGCTTCCATCTGCTGACCAAGGAGCTGGACCATGACGACGGCGAAGTGACCGCGACCATGAAGGTCAGGCGCGCCAGCATCTACCGCAGCTATGCGGGCGAGATCGAGGCGCTCTACGCCGAGGAGACGGCGGCATGAAGCAGCGGCGGTGAGCGGCGATGCAAAAGACGGCTAGCGGCGCGGCGCGGGACGACCGTTCGGAGTCCGAGCGCCGGCGCGAGGTGATCCTGACGGCGGGGCAGCTGTTCTGCCGCCACGGCTACGAGCGCACCACGGTGCGCGAACTGGCGCGCGCGGTGGGCCTGCAGTCGGGCAGTCTGTTCCATCATTTCCGCAGCAAGGAGGAAATCCTGGTGGCGGTGATGAACAACGGCATCCAGGAAGTGATAGACGGCGGCGGGCAGGCGCTGGCGCGCTACGACGAGCCCGCCGACCGGCTGGCCGCGCTGTTCCGGGTGCATATGTGGAGCATGCTGCACGGCGCCGGCGGCGACGCCATGAACGCGCTGGTCTACGAGTGGCGCAGCCTGTCGCCGCCCAGCCGCGACGCGGTCAAGTCGCTGAGCGACCGCTACGAGCAGATGTGGCAGGACGTGGTGGCCGGGGCGGTGGACGCGGGCCTGCTGCAAGGCGATGCGCGCATCATCAAGCGTTGCGTGCTGGGCGCCATGAACCTGACGGTGCAGTGGTACAAGCCGGGCGGGCGCTTGCAGCCGGCGGAATTCATCGACGCCATGCTGCAGGCTTCGCTGCCGGCGCTGCCGGCGGGCGCCGGCAGATGGCCGTTATGAACAGGGAAATCAGCCGCGCCGCTTGAAGAAGGCGCCGACCGCGCAGGCCACCGACAGGGCCAGCAGCGCGCCGGAGACCGGCAGCAGGAAATCCGCCTCGCCGCGGTAGCCGCCGCCGGTGACGCCGCCGGCCACGCTGCCCATCCACAGCACCGCGGTCAGCAGCGCCGCGATCGCCGCGATGGCGGCGGCGATGCACAGCGCGATGAAGGCCGGCCGGCGCTGGCGCGCCGGCGCGTAGGCGACCGGCTGGACGCCGCGGGGCTGTTTGATCCAGTAGATCAGCCCCGCCACGACCAGCAGCAGCATCAGGATCTTGAAGATCATGACGCCGTGCGCCCTTCAGTCTTCACGGCGCAGGTGCGGGAAGAGGATGACGTCGCGGATGCTGGGGCTGTCGGTCAGCAGCATCACCAGGCGGTCGATGCCGATGCCGCAGCCGCCCGTGGGGGGCATGCCGTATTCCAGCGCGCGGATGTAGTCGGCGTCGTAGTACATGGCTTCCTCGTCGCCCGCGTCCTTGGCCTCGACCTGGGCGCGGAAGCGCTCGGCCTGGTCCTCGGGGTCGTTCAGCTCGGAGAAGCCGTTGGCGATTTCGCGGCCGGTCATGAAGAGCTCGAAGCGCTCGGTGATGCCTTCGCGGGTATCGGAGGCGCGCGCCAGCGGCGAGACTTCCACCGGGTAGTCGATGATGTAGGTGGGGTTCCAGAGCTTGGCTTCGGCGGTTTCCTCGAACAGCGCCAGCTGCAGCGCGCCCAGGCCGGCGCGCGCCAGCACCGGGCCGTCGGCGTCGGCGCCCAGCTTCTTGAGCTCGGCGCGCACGAAGGCCGCGTCGTCCAGCTGCGCCTGGGTGTAGCCCGGGGCGTACTTGAGGATGGCTTCGCAGATGGTCAGGCGGTCGAACGGCTTGCCCAGGTCCAGCTCGCGCTCCTGGTAGGTGAGCACCGCGCTGCCGGTGGCCGAGATGGCGGCCTGGCGGATCAGTTCCTCGGTGAAGTCCATCAGCCAGCGGTAGTCCGCAAAGGCCGCGTAGAACTCCATCATCGTGAATTCGGGGTTGTGGCGCGGGCTCACGCCCTCGTTGCGGAAGTTGCGGTTGACTTCGAACACGCGCTCGAAGCCGCCCACGATCAGGCGCTTGAGGTAGAGCTCGGGCGCGATGCGCAGGAACATTTCCATGTCCAGCGCATTGTGGTGCGTGACGAAGGGCTTGGCCGCCGCGCCGCCCGGGATCGGGTGCAGCATCGGGGTTTCCACTTCGAGAAAGCCCGCGTTCAGCATGAACTGGCGGATGCTGCCGATGGCCTTGCTGCGCGCCTCGAACGTGCGGCGCGTGGCGTCGGTCATGATGAGGTCGACGTAGCGCTGGCGGTAGCGCAGCTCCTGGTCGGCCACGCCGTGGAACTTGTCGGGCAGCGGGCGCAGCGACTTGGACAGCAGGCGCGCGCTGGCGGCGTGCACCGACAGTTCGCCCTTGTTGGTCTTGAAGACCGACCCTTCGACCGCGATGATGTCGCCGATGTCCCATTGCTTGAACGCGGCGTAGCTGTCTTCGCCCAGCGTGCCGCGGTCGAGGTAGATCTGGATGCGGCCGGTGCTGTCCTGCAGCGTGGCGAAGCTGGCCTTGCCCATGACGCGCTTGAGCATCATGCGGCCGGCGACCTTGACGGCCACGGGGTTGGCGGCCAGGGCTTCCTGCTCCTGGCCGTCGTATTTGTCGTGCAGCGCGGCGGCGCGGGCGTCGGGAACGAAGTCGTTGGGATACGCGACCCCGGCTTCGCGCAGTTTGGACAGCTTGGCGCGCCGTTCGGCGATCAAGCGGTTTTCATCCTGGGCGGGCGCCGTGGCGGTCGATTGGTCGGTCATGGTAGGGAAATCAGTCGTAATTGCGGATGTCGTCGATCTCGGTCGTGCCGAAATCCGAGCGATCCAGGTAGGCGAGGATGCGGGTGGCCACGTTGGCGGGCGAGGACAGCTTGCCGCTGGCGTGGAAGTCCTGGAACTTGGCCAGGGCGGGGAAGTCTTCCGGATCGCTGGAGCGGATGGCGACCTGCATGTCGGTGTCGACGATGCCGGGGGCCAGCGCCACGATGCGCGCGCCGCCTTCGCCCTGCTCGGCCTTGACCACGCGCGTGTACATGTCGAGCGCGGCCTTGGTGGCGCAGTACACGCCCCAGCCGGCGTTGGGGTTGCGGCCCGCGCCGGAGGAGATGTTGAGCACCCGGCGGTCGGCGTCGAGGCCCTCGACGGCGGCCAGGAAGCGCGCCGTCAGCAGCATCACGGCCGAGACGTTCAGGTTGAAGGCGGCCGCGATGGCCGCGCCGTCGGTCAGCGTGCCGGTGGCGGCGATGGGGTGCACCGTGCCCGCGTTATTGATCAGCAGGTAGCGCCTGGCGTCGCGCGGCAGCGAGGCGCAGATGCGCTCGGCCGCCGCGCCCGCCGCGGCCAGGTCGGAGAGGTCCACGGAGAGCTGTTCGAGCTGCGCGCCCTGGGCGCGCGCGTACTCGGCCAGTTCGGGATCTTCGCGGCGCGCCAGCGTGATCAGGCGCGTGCCCGGGCGGGCCAGGCCGCGCGCCATGGCGGCGCCGATGCCGCGCGAAGCGCCGGTCAGGATTGCGATGGTGTCGGACATTCGTGAACCTCGGGAAGCGGTGGAAGGGAGTGTCGCGAAACTCAGATGCCTTGCTTCAGGCTGGCCTGGATGAACGGGTCCAGGTCGCCGTCCAGCACCTTCTGGGTGTTGGAGATTTCGACGTTGGTGCGCAGGTCCTTGATGCGGCTCTGGTCCAGCACGTACGAGCGGATCTGGTGGCCCCAGCCCACGTCGGTCTTGGAGTCTTCCAGTTTCTGCTGCTCGGCCATGCGGTTGCGCATTTCCAGCTCGTAGAGCTTGGACTTCAGCATCTGCATGGCTTCGGCGCGGTTGCGGTGCTGGGAACGGTCGTTCTGGCACTGCACCACGATGCCGGTGGGCATGTGGGTCAGGCGCACCGCCGAGTCGGTCTTGTTGATGTGCTGGCCGCCCGCGCCGCTGGCGCGGTAGGTGTCCACGCGCAGGTCGGCGGGGTTCACTTCGACTTCGAAGGAATCGTCGACCTCGGGGTAGACGAACACGCTGGCGAACGAGGTGTGGCGTCCGCCCGAGGAGTCGAACGGGCTCTTGCGCACCAGGCGGTGCACGCCGGTTTCGGTGCGCAGGTAGCCGAAGGCGTACTCGCCTTCGAGCTTGATGGTGGCGGACTTGATGCCGGCGACTTCGCCTTCGGATTCTTCCAGCACCTCGGCCTTGAAGCCCTTGCGTTCGGCGTATTTGAGGTACTGGCGCAGCAGCATGGAGGCCCAGTCCTGCGCTTCCGTGCCGCCGGCGCCGGCCTGGATGTCCAGGAAGCAGTTCAGCGGGTCGGCCGGGTTGGAGAACATGCGGCGGAATTCCAGCGCTTCCAGCTTTTCCTGGAAGGCGTCGGCGTCCTGCTCGATGGATTCCAGCGTGGCGTCGTCGTCATCGGCGGCGGCCAGCTCGAACAGCTCGTTCGAGTCCGCCAGGCCGGAGCCCAGCGCCGTCAGCGTCTCGACCACGTCTTCGAGGGATTTCTTCTCGCGGCCCAGGTCCTGGGCGTGCTTGGGGTCATTCCAGACCGCCGGGTCTTCGAGCTCGGCGTTTACGACTTGCAGGCGTTCGGATTTGGCATCGTAGTCAAAGATACCTCCGTAGAGCCTGTTCGCGCTCCGCGTAGTCGGCGAGGCGGGCTGCGAGCTGGTTCTGACGTTCGGCTTCCATGATTGATCCTGTCTTGATGACTTTTGTGCGAAACCTGGCATTTTAGCGCGCTTGGCAGCGCCGCGTGGGGCGATCTCGGCGGGGTGGGGGACGGATCTGTGGCCGGCGATTTCCGGCCGTCCAAAGTTGTTCAGTTTTTTGTCAACTCTGCGGCTCTAGGCTGCGGGTAGCGGCCGGCCGGAAGTCGGCCCATCCCGTCAGAGGAATGGAGACAAAGATGGAAAATGCGATGGCCCCCGGGGTCTCGCCGGCGATCCCGGCGACGGAGGAGGACAGGATTTACCGCAAGGTCGGCTGGCGGCTGGTGCCGCTGCTGGTGGTCTGCTATGTGGTGGCCTACCTGGACCGGGTCAACGTGGGATTCGCCAAGCTGCAGATGCTGCAGGAGCTGCAATTCAGCGAGACGGTGTACGGGTTGGGCGCGGGCATTTTCTTCATCGGCTACTTCCTGTTCGAGATTCCCAGCAACATCATCCTGCACAAGGTGGGCGCGCGCGTCTGGATCGCGCGGATCATGATCACCTGGGGCATCATCTCGGCCTGCATGATGTTCGTGACCAGCGTGCACATGTTCTACGCGCTGCGCTTCCTGCTGGGCGCGGCCGAGGCCGGTTTCTTTCCCGGCATCATCCTGTACCTGACCTACTGGTATCCGGCGGCGCGCCGCGGACGCATCACCACCTTCTTCATGACCGCGGTGCCCATGTCCGGGCTGATCGGCGGCCCGATCTCGGGCTGGATCATGGGCACCTTCCACGGCGACCACGGCCTGTCGGGCTGGCAATGGCTGTTCCTGCTGGAAGGCATACCCTCGGTCGTGATCGGCGTGCTGGTGCTGATCTACCTGGACGACCGTATCAACCGCGCCAAGTGGCTGACCGCCAGCGAAAAGGCCGTGCTGATCCGCAACATCGCCGCCGAGGAACAGCAGAAAGAGGACCCGCCGATCCGCGCCGCGCTCACCCGGCCGCGCGTCTGGGCCATGGCGCTGATCTATTTTTCCTTCGTCATGGGGCTGTACGGCGTCGGCTTCTGGATGCCTACGCTGATCAAGGGCAGCGGCGTGCAGAGCCCGCTGGCGATCGGCCTGCTGACGGCGGTGCCCAACCTGTTCGCCGTGATCGGCATGATCCTGATCTCGCGCAACTCCGACCGCCACCGCGAACGCCGCTGGCACGTCGCGCTGCCGGCGCTGTTCGGCGCGGTCGGCCTGCTGCTGTCGGCGCTGTGGAGCGGCAACACGGCCCTGGCCATCGTGGCCCTGACCGTGGCCAACATCGGCATCTGCACCGTGCTGCCGCTGTTCTGGAGCCTGCCCACCGCCTTGCTGGGCGGCACCGCGGCGGCGGCCGGGATTGCGCTGATCAACTCGGTGGGCAATCTGGCCGGCTTCGTCAGCCCTTATCTGGTGGGGTGGCTGAAGGACCTGACCGGGACCACCAACACCGGGCTTTATATGCTGTCGGGCTGCCTGGTGGTGGGAGCGTTGGTGGCCCTGGCGCAGCCGGCGAGGCTGGTGAACAGGTAGGGTGAGTGTGGATGCCGGTCCCGCAGAGCCGGGCCACGCGGAGCCGGCTTCGCCGGTCCGCAGTGGCGCCCCCTTGAGGGGGAAGCGCCGCAGGCGCTTCGGGGGTGGGCCTCTACCCAGCGTGTTCGATGACCAGTTGCACCGACACCATCCCGTTCCAGACATTCTGTTCCAGGCGGTAGGCGGCCTGGATGCGTTCGGGCAGGGACTGGTCGTGGCCGAACCAGATGGCGTCGAAGCGCTGGTGGCCGCGTTCCAGCGACAGCTTGAGGTGTTTCTCGCCGACCAGGCGCTGGTTGCGCACCACGAACTCATCCAGGAACAGGGGGGCGGCGAAGCCCGCGCCCCAGACCTGCTGCTGCAGCATGCCGGCCACGTCGGCGTTGGCGTAGCCCGATTCCAGGGAGCCGTCGGTTTCGATCACGGGTTCGAACGTGTCGCGGCCGGTGAGTTCGCGCACCGCGGCGTCGAAGGCCGGGGCGAAGGCGGCGAAGTCGGATTTGGCCAGGGTCAGGCCGGCCGCCATGGCGTGGCCGCCGAATTTGCGGATCAGGTCGGGGTGGCGCTTGGACACCAGGTCGAGCGCGTCGCGCAGGTGCACGTCCGGGATCGAGCGGCCGGAGCCGCGGATCTCGTCGTCGCCGGCCGGCGCGAAGGCCAGGGTGGGGCGCCAGAATTTTTCCTTCAGGCGCGAGGCCACCAGGCCCACGACGCCCTGGTGCCAGCCCGGGTCGAACACGCAGACGGTGGCGCCGGCGGCCGCCTCGGGCGCTTCCATGGCGGCAAGCGCCTGTTCGCGCATCTCGGCCTCGATCGTGCGGCGTTCGCGGTTGATGTTGTCCAGCTCGCGCGCCATCTCCAGCGCCTGGGCCTCGTCGTCGGTGGTCAGGCAGGCGATGCCCAGGCTCATGTCGGCCAGCCGGCCGGCGGCGTTGATGCGCGGCCCGAGCGCGAAGCCCAGGTCGAAGCCGTTGGCGCTGCGCGGCTCGCGCCCGGCCACGGCGAACAGCGCGCGCAGCCCGGGTTGCAGGCGTCCGGCGCGCATGCGTTGCAGGCCCTGGGTGACCAGCAGGCGGTTGTTGGCGTCGAGCTTGACCACGTCGGCCACCGTGCCCAGCGCCACCAGATCGGACAGCGCGTCCAGGCGCGGGCCGCCGTCGGGCGCGTACACGCCGCGGCGGCGCAGCTCGGCGCGCAGCGCCAGCATCATGTAGAAGATCACGCCCACGCCTGCCAGGTTCTTGGACGGAAAGCCGCAGCCGGGCTGGTTGGGGTTCACGATGGCCAGGGCCTGCGGCAGGGTGTCGCCGGGCAGGTGGTGGTCGGTGATGACCACGCCGATGCCGGCGGCGTTGGCCGCGGCCACGCCGTCCACGCTGGCGATGCCGTTGTCCACGGTGATGATGATGTCGGGCTTGCCGGCGCGGTGGCGGCAGGCCAGTTCCACCACGGCCGGCGACAGGCCGTAGCCGGTCTCGAAACGGTTGGGGACCAGGAAGTCCACATCGGCGCCCATGGCCGACAGGGCGCGCAGGCCGACCGCGCAGGCGGTGGCGCCGTCGCAGTCGTAGTCGGCCACGATCAGCAGCTTCTTGCCGGCCTGGATCGCGTCGGCCAGCACGCCGGCCGCGTGGGCCGAATGGGTCAGGCCGGCCGGCGGCAGCAGCGAAGGCCAGGCCAGCCGGGTCTGGTCGGGATGGGTGACGCCGCGCGCGGCCCACAGGCGGGCCAGCAGCGGATGGATGCCCGAGGCTTCGAGGACGCGGCAGGCGTCCAGGTCGGACGGGCGGACAGTCAGGCGGGGTGTGACCACCAGGCGCTCCAGTTTTTCTTGGGCGCGGGCAGCAAGCCGAGCAGGCCCCCGCGCGGTTTCAGGGTAAGGGTGACCTGGCGGTCATCGCCCAGCAGCAGCAGTTCGGCGGGCTGGTCGGGCAGGCCGTGCTTGCCGGCCAGCGGACGCAGATGCTGCGCGTCCAGCGCCGCCAGGGCGTCGAGCCAGGCGGCCCAGTCGCCGCCGCGCTGCGCGGCGTCCAGCCCGGTGTATACGCGTTCGGCGCCGGGCGCCGCGGCCGTCCAGGGCGATCCGCCGCCGTACAGCCAGAGCCCGTTGACCGGCGGCAGGCCGCGGGCCGCGCGCGCATCGTTGACCGGGTGATCGTGCCAGGCCATCTGTATTTCATTGAGCAGCCGGCGCCAGGGACGGGTCTGCGCGTCCTGGCGCCACCAGTCGTTCAGGCGCTGCCCGGCCACCGCCAGCGGGCTGGCGGTCTGGGGACGCAGATCGCCGGGCAGGCGCAGGCGCCAGCGCTCGGGCGCAAGCGCTTCGACCGTGAAGCCCGTGTCCTGGAAGAGCGGGCGGGCCGTCTCCAGCAGGGCGGCGGTTTCCTCGGCGCGCAGGTCCATCAGGCCGGGGTCCAGCAGGGTGGCCTGGTCGGTGCCCAGGGCCAGATGGACCAGCTCGGCCAGCCAGACGGGTTCGCCGCCTTGCGCCTGGCCGCCAGCCAGCAGCGGGCCCAGGCCGGCGCTTTGCAGCAGGCCGGCCCCGGGCGTGTAGCCGGCGCGGGCCAGCCGCCAGGACTCGAACGCCGTGCAGCCGTGGGCGCGCACGTCGTAGGCCTGGGGCCGGGCGTTGCCGGCCTGCAGCCAGGCGTGCAGGGTGGGTGCGCGTTCGGGCAACAGCTTGGCCAGCTCGCCGGCCACGGATAAGGCGGGCAGGGCGCCCGGTAGAACAATCAGCATGGTGTGGGGGATTGTAAGGCCATGCCCGGGACCGGAACGGATACAACCCGTTTCGCGCGACGGCGCCTCGCCCCGTTAATGCCATAATGCGCACGTGCTGAAAATACCTTACGAACTCTGGATAGGCGCCCGCTACGCCGGGCTGGCCCGAATCCGCCAGCGACGCGGCCGCCGCGATCGCTTCATTTCATTCATCGCCGCCAGTTCCATGGCCGGCATCGCGCTGGGCGTCGCCGCCCTGATCGTGGTGCTTTCGGTCATGAACGGTTTCCAGAAGGAAGTGCGCGACCGCATGCTGTCGGTGCTGCCGCACATCGAACTCTATATACCCGGCGCGGTGCCGGAGCGGGTGCTGGAGCAATGGCAGCAGTTCGCCTCGGCGGCCGAGAAGAACAGCGAGGTCAAGGCCGGCGCGCCGTTCGTCGCGGCGCAGGGCATGCTGGTGCGCGGGCAGGCCTTGCGCGGCGTGCAGGTGCGCGGCATCGATCCGCAGGCCGAGGGCAAGGTCTCGGACCTGCCCAGGCAGATGGTGTCGGGCAGGCTTACCGACTTGAAGCCGGGCAGCTTCGGCGTGGTGCTCGGCAATGAACTGGCCGACGGCATGGGCGTGAAGCTGGGCGACACGCTGCTGATGATGGCGCCGCAGGGGTCGATCAGCCCGGCGGGCTTCACGCCGCGCATGCGGCAGTTCACCGTGGTCGGCGTGTTCTCTTCGGGCCATTACGAATACGATTCCTCGCTGGCCTTCGTCGACGACGAGGACGCCGCCCGCGTGTTCCGCGAAAGCGGCACGGCCGGCGTGCGCCTGCGCGTGGCCGACATGCAGCGCGCGCCGGAAGTGGCGGCCGAGCTGCAGAAGGTGCTGCCGCCCTACGTGATGGCCAGCGACTGGTCGCGCAACAACCGCACCTGGTTCGCCGCCGTCAAGACCGAAAAGCGCATGATGTTCCTGATCCTGGCGCTGATCGTGGCGGTGGCCGCGTTCAACCTGCTGTCTTCGCTGGTCATGGCCGTGAAGGACAAGCAGTCCGACATCGCCATCCTGCGCACGCTGGGCGCCGGGCCGCGCGAGATCGCCCGCATCTTCCTGGTGCAGGGGGCGCTGATCGGCGTGATCGGCACGCTGCTGGGCGTGGCAGGCGGCATCGTCATCGCCTATAACGTCGACGTGATCGTGCCTTTCATCGAGCGCCTGCTGGGCGTGCATTTCCTGCCGCGCGAGATCTATTTCATCAGCGCCTTGCCCTCGGACCCGCAGGTGGGCGACATCGTGACCATAGGCGTGACCTCCCTGGTGCTGTCGCTGCTGGCGACCCTGTATCCCAGCTGGCGCGCCTCGCGCCTGCAACCCGCCCAGGTGCTGCGCCATGACTGATATCCGGACCGAGAACACGACCCCGGCGCTGCAGGCCGAGAACATCGTCAAGATCTACGACGAAGGCCCGGCGCGCATCGAGGTGCTGAGCAACGTCAGCCTGTCGGTGGCGCGCGGCGAGATGGTCGCCATCGTCGGCGCCTCGGGCTCGGGCAAGAGCACGCTGCTGCACATCCTGGGCCTGCTGGACGTGCCGACCAGCGGCTCGGTGTCGGTCGACGGCCAGCTCGCCATCGGGCTGTCCGAGAGCCGCAAGAGCGCGGTGCGCAACCGCAGCCTGGGCTTCGTCTACCAGTTCCACCACCTGCTGCCGGAATTCTCGGCGCTGGACAACGTGGCGATGCCGCTGATCGTGCGCCGCGAAAACCGCGAGCGGGCGCGCGAGGCGGCGCGCGAAGTGCTGGGCCTGGTGGGCCTGGCCGCGCGCGAAGGGCATTTCCCGGGGCAGTTGTCCGGCGGCGAACGCCAGCGCGTGGCGCTGGCGCGCGCGCTAGTGACCCGGCCGGTCTGCGTGCTGGCCGACGAGCCCACCGGCAACCTGGACCGCCACACCGCGCACAATATGTTCGAGCTGCTGACCCGGGTGAACCGGGAATCGGGCACGGCGTTCGCCATCGTCACGCACGATCCGGAACTGGCCGCCCGCGCCGACCGCCAGCTTCTCATGGAAAACGGCCGCCTGGTTTCGGGTTGAGCGGGACGGGCGGATAATCGGCGCAAGGAGGCCGCGCCCATGCTGATCGACACCCATTGCCACCTGGACGCCGCGGAGTTCGACGCCGACCGCGAGCAGGTCGCCGACGAGGCCCGCGAAGTCGGGGTCCAGTCCATCGTGATCCCGGCGGTCGAACGCGCCAATTTCCCGGTGGTGCGCGAACTGGCCGGCCGGACGGCGGGCGGCGCCTACGCGCTGGGCATCCATCCCCTCTATGTGCAGCGCGCCGACGACGCCGACCTGGACGCGCTGCGCGCGGCCGTCAGGCAGTCGCTGGGCGACCCGCGCTTCGTCGCCATCGGCGAGATCGGCCTGGATTTCTTCGTGCCCGAGATCGCCAGCGGCGAACCGCGCGCGCGCCAGGAGCGCTTTTACGCGGCGCAGCTGGCGATGGCGGCCGAATTCGGCCTGCCGGTGCTGCTGCACGTGCGCAAGTCGCAGGACATCCTGCTGAAGTACCTGCGCCGCCATCCGCGCATCGGCGGCATCGCCCACGCTTTCAACGGCAGCGCCCAGCAGGCGCAGGCTTTTATCGACCAGGGATTCGCGCTGGGGCTGGGCGGGGCCATGACCTATGAGCGCGCGCTGCAGATCCGCCGCCACGCCGTCGAGGTCGATCTGGCGCACCTGGTGCTGGAAACCGACGCGCCGGACATCCCGCCGGCCTGGCTGCATCCGCCCCAGCGCCGCAACCGGCCGTCGGAGCTGGCGCGCATCGCGCAGGTCCTGGCGGAACTGCGCGGGCTGACCACGGCCCAGGTGGCGCACGCCACCACCGCCAACGCCTTGCGGGTGCTGCCGCGGCTGCCCGCCGCCATCCTGGCCGACGCCGACTGAGCGGCGGCTTCAGGCCGGCGGCAGCGGCAGTTCCATGCGCACGCTCAACCCCCGCGGCGAAAGATTGCGAGCCGATATGCGGCCCCGGTGCGCGGCGATCGCGGCCTGCGCGATGGACAGCCCCAGGCCGGCGCCGCTGCCCGGCTTGCGCGCGCCCGAAGGCGTGCGATAGAAGGGCTCGAACAGCGACTCCAGTTCCTCGGGCGCCACGCCCGGCCCCCGGTCCTCGATCTCCAGGCAGGCCTCGCGCGCGCCAGCCTGCAGCCGCACGCGTATGGCGCTGTGCGCGGGGGCGAAGCGCAGGGCGTTGCGCAGCACGTTCTCGATGGCGCTGGCCAGGCTGCAGCGCTCGCCGATGAGCGCGACCGGCGGATGCCCGTCCCAGACGATGCCGACCTGGCGGCCGCCGGCCTCGTAGCGCGCGTCCTCGACCACCCCGGACACGATCTCGGCCAGATCCACCGTGTCGGACGGCGCGGGCAGGGCGCCCAGCCGCGCCAGCCGCAGCGTGTTGCCGATCAGCGCGTCCAGCCGCTCGCACTCGTGTTCGATGCGGTCGAGCTGCAGGTCCTGGCGTTCGTCCTTGCGGCGAGCCAGCTCGGCCGCCAGCCGCAGCCGCGCCAGCGGCGAGCGCAGTTCGTGGGCGATGTTGTGCAGCAGTTGTTCGCGGGTATCGACCAGCGCCTTCAGGCGGTCCGCCATGGCGTTGAAGTCGCGCGCGAGCAGGCCCAGTTCGTCGCGGCGGCGCGCCAGCCTGGCGGGCGTGTGGGCGTCGAGCCGGCCGGCCGACAGCGACTGCGTGGCCTGGCGCAGCTGCGCCAGCGGCGCGGCGACGTGGCGGGTCAGGGCCCAGCACAACGGCGCGGTCACGGCCAGCGCGAACAACAGCAGCGCCAGCGCCACCGGCGACAGCGCCAGCACTTCCCAGCGCGAGGAATCGAAGGGCAGGAAGCGCATCAGCAGCCGCGAGCCGTCCGGCAGCGTCAGCAGCTGCGGGTCCCACCAGGACACCCGCTCGCTGGCCGGATCGGGCGGCGGGTAGTCCACCTGCGCACGCTCGGGCGCCGCGCGGTACGCGCCCAGCCAGTCGTGCACGCGGGCGGGCAGGCGGCGGCCCAGGATGTCGGCGTCGCGCGCGTCCACGATGTAGATCTTGAGGGCGGTGTAGCGCTGGTCCATGGCCTGCACCCAGCGCTTGAGGCCTTGCTTGCCCTGAAGGCGCGCGATCTGCTCGGCGTCGTGCGTGAGGCTGGCGGGATTCAGGCCGTCCAGCGAGTTGAAGCGGTACCAGGCCACCGCGGCCGTGAGCATCATGGCGCAGACCATGATGATGGCCATGGCGCTCCAGAAGGTCAGGAAGGCGCGCCAGAACAGCGAGCGGGCGGGCAGCCAGGCCATCAGGCGCCGCCGGTGAGCACGTAGCCCAGGCCGCGCAGATTGCGGATGGAGAGCGCGGCCGCGCCGTTGTCCAGGCTCAGCTTCCTGCGCAGCGCGCTGATGTGGGTGTCGATGCTGCGGTCGTAGCGGTCGGGCTTGCGGCCCAGCGCGTACTGGCCGATCTGCTCGCGCGCGACCACCTGCCCGGGCGTGCGCATCAGGATCTCCAGGATGCGCTGCTCGGCGCCGGTCAGCGCGATTGCTTCGTCGCCCAGCCGCGCGAGCCCGCTGGCCGGGTCCAGCGACAGGTCGCCCAGCGCCAGGGGGGCGGACGGGGCCTGCGGCAGTTCTTCGAAGCGCCGCTGCACCGCCGTGATGCGGGCCTTGAGCTCGCGCGGGCTGAAGGGTTTGGCCAGGTAGTCGTCGGCGCCGAACTCCAGGCCCAGCACGCGATCGGTTTCGCCGCCGTGGGCGGTGAACATGATGACCGGGCGGCGCGAGCGCTGCCGGTATTGCTTGAGCAGGTCCAGGCCGTTGCCGTCGGGCAGCATCAGGTCCAGCAGCACCAGGTCGAAATCGTCCTGCGCCAGCAGGTCCAGCCCGTGCGCGCCCGTGTGCGCGAGCGTGAGCCGGCAATGAGCGGATTCCAGGTATTCGCGCAGCATCTGCGCCAGTTCGACGTCGTCGTCGATCAGCAGGATGCGGCGCGGCGCCGGGGTATGGAAAAAAGGCATGCGTCAAGAAGTGCAAAGAAGATAAAAGTTGCGGAAAGCGTGTTGCCGCTGTCCGCCAGCTCCAATTCTAATATGAGAATAGTTTTCATTCATAAATTGGAAGCGGGCGGGACGCGGCACGCGGGGTGGCGCGGCGCCCGGGACGGGAGAAATCGAAGATCATGAGCAGCAAAGAACTGGCCGGCGCCAGGCGCGCAACGGGCTCGCGCACACGGCTGGCGGCGGCCCTGTGCGCGGCGGGTTTCGGGGCGGCGCCGGCATGGGCGCAGAGCGATGAAACCGCCAAGACGCTGGACACGGTGGTGGTCACCGCCTCGGGCTACGAGCAGCAGATCCAGGACGCGCCGGCTTCGATCAGCGTCATCACCCGCGAGGACCTGGACAAGAAGTTCTACCGCGACCTGAACGACGCGCTGGTCGAAGTGCCCGGCGTCATCGTCACCGGCGGCGGCGACCGCCAGGACATCAGCCTGCGCGGCATGGGCCCGAAGTACACGCTGATCCTGATCGACGGCAAGCGCCAGAACTCCCGCGAGACCCGCACCAACTCGGATTCGACGGGCGTGGAGGGCGGCTGGACGCCGCCGCTGTCGGCCATCGAGCGCATCGAGGTCGTGCGCGGCCCCATGTCCTCGCTGTACGGCTCGGACGCCATGGGCGGGGTGATCAACATCATCACCCGCAAAGTGCCCGAAGCCTGGGGCGGCGAGATCCGCCTGGACACCACGATCCAGGAAAGCAGCAAGTCGGGCGACATCTACCAGGGCAACTTCTACCTGGCCGGCCCGATCAAGACCGACCTGCTGGGCCTGCAGATCTACGGCCAGGCCACGCAGCGCGACGAGGACGACATCGTCGACGGCTTTCGCAAGCGCAACGCCGAGAGCGTGACCGCCAAGCTGGCGCTCACGCCCAACCGCGACCACGACATCGTGCTGGAAGCGACCACCATGCGGCAGAAGCTGCAGGAAACGCTGGGCAAGACCGTCGCGCCGCTGGCGCCGGGCGAGGCGTGCTCGCGCAATGGCTGCCCGGCGTCGTCCGAGACCGATTACCGCAGCAACAAATGGGCGCTGTCGCACACCGGGCGCTGGGGCTGGGGCGTGTCCGACAGCTATGTGCAGCAGGAAGAGTTCGACAACCGCTCGCGCCAGATGAAGATCAAGAATCTGGACCTGCAGACCAGCTGGACGCTGCCGCTGGGCTCGCACATGCTGACCCTGGGCGGCAGCTACCTGAATCAGCGCCTGAACGACCAGACCGGCAACCAGCTGGCCGGCGGTCCGAACAAGGTCGAGCGCTACCAGTGGGCCCTGTTCGCCGAGGACGAATGGCGCCTGACCGAGCGCTTCGCCCTGACCACCGGCCTGCGCATGGACGAGGACGAGAACTTCGGCACGCACTTCAGCCCGCGCCTGTACGGCGTCTGGCACATGGCCGAGCGCTGGACCCTCAAGGGCGGCGTGTCCACGGGTTTCCGCGCGCCCGACCTGCGCCAGACGGTGGCCGGCTGGGGCCAGGTCAGCCGCGGCGGCAATATGTACGGCAATCCGGACCTGACGCCGGAGAAGTCGGTGACCGAGGAAATCGGCATCCTGTATGACGACGGCGAAGGCTTCAACGCCGGCCTGACGCTGTTCAACAACGACTTCAAGGACAAGATCACCCGCGTCGCGTGCCCGGCCACCCAGTGCACCGACGGTCCCAACCAGTTCGGCTCGGACCCCACCACCTACATGAACGTGGACAAGGCCAACTCGCGCGGCGTGGAAGCCAGCATGCAGTTCGCGCTGTCGCAGGCCTGGTCGATGACCAGCAGCTACACCTACACCAAGTCGGAGCAGAAGTCGGGCCAGTACCAGGGCCAGCCGCTGAACCAGCTGCCCAAGCACCTGTTCACCACCACGGTGAACTGGCAGCCGTCGGACGCGCTGCAGGCCTGGGCGCGGCTGAACTACCGCGGCAAGGAAAGCCAGCCCATCACCGGCCCGTCCTCGTCGTCGCTGGTGGCGCCGTCCTACACCTTCGTGGACCTGGGCGGTTCCTACCAGCTCAACAAGACCGTGTCGGTGTACGCCGGCATCTACAACCTGTTCGACAAGCAGGTCGCCTACGACGACTACGGCTATGTCGAGGACGGCCGCCGCTACTGGCTGGGCATGGGCGTGAAGTTCTGAGACAGCAGGGCGCGTGGCGCCCGCCACATGAAGAGGTACGCATGAAAAAGCAGATACGAATGGGCCGCGCCCGCCACTGGCTGGCCCGCGCCGCAACCGCGCTGGCGCTGGGCGCCACGGCCGCCGTGTGCGCGGCGCAGGCCACGGTGCCGGTCAAGCACGCGCGCGGCGAGACCGCGGTGCCGGCCAATCCGTCCAAGACGGTAGTGATGGACCTGGCGGTGCTGGACACCCTGAACGCGCTGGGCGTGGAAGTCGCAGGCCTGCCCAGCGTGGCCAAGCTGCCGCCGCAGCTCGCGCAGTACGCCGACAAACGCTACCTCAAGGTAGGCACGATGTTCGAGCCCAACTACGAGGTGATCCACGCGGCCGCGCCGCAGGTGATCTTCGTGGCGGGCCGCTCCGCGCCCAAGTACGACGAACTGGCCAGGCTGGCGCCCACCGTCGACCTGACCGTCGACGCCAAGGACCTGGTCGGCAGCGTCACGCGCAACACGCACACGCTGGCGGCCATCTACGGCAAGGAGGACGTCGCGCGCGGCAAGCTCGACGCCTTGAACGCGTCGATCTCGGCCCTGCGCGAGCGGGCCGGCGGCGCGGGCACGGCGCTGATCGTGCTGACCACGGGCGGCAAGATGAGCGCCTACGGCCCCGGCTCGCGCTTCGGCGTGATCCACGACGCCTTCGGCATCAAGCCGGCCACCACCGGCCTGAGCGTGTCCAACCACGGCCAGGCCATTTCCTTCGAGTTCATCGCGCAGACCGATCCCGACTGGCTGTTCGTGATCGACCGCGACGCCGCCATCGGCCGCGAAGGCGTGTCGGCCCAGCGCATGCTGGACAATGAACTGGTGCGCCAGACCAAGGCCTGGAAGCACAAGCGCGTGGTGTACCTGAACGGCTACAACTGGTATCTGATGGGCAGCGCCGGCCTGACGGCCATGCAGCAGAGCGTCGACGAAATCGCGGGCGCGCTGGCGGCGGCCAAGTAGCGCCGCATGTCGGGAGCAGGAGTCGGGCAGGTGGGTTGGCGGCGGTCGATGCGCGGTTGGGGCGGTCTGGCGGCGGTGATGGCGTTGCTGTTGCTGCTGTGCGCGGCCAGCATCAGCCTGGGCGCGGGCCAGTGGTCCTGGGGCGCGTTATGGAGCGATGACGACGCCCAGCGCGCCTGGCGCCTGTTGCTGGTCAGCCGGGTGCCGCGCACGCTGGCGCTGCTGCTGGCCGGCATGTCGCTGGCGGTGGCCGGCCTGATCATGCAGATGCTGGTGCGCAACCGCTATGTCGAACCTTCGACCGCCGGCACCGTCGAATCCGCCACGCTGGGGATACTGGTCATCACGCTGCTGGCGCCGGACACGCCGGTGATCGGCAAGATGCTCACGGCCACGGGCTTCGCCCTGGCCGGAACCCTGCTGTTCCTGGCGCTGCTGCGCCGCGTGCCGCTGCGCACGCCGTTCATCGTGCCGCTGATCGGGCTGATCCTGGGCGGCGTGATCCAGGCGGCGACCACCTTCGTCGCCTACCGCTACGATCTGCTGCAATCGCTGCATGCCTGGACCACCGGCGATTTCTCCGGCGTGCTGCGCGGGCGCTACGAGCTGCTGTGGGTAGGCTTCGCGCTGGCCTGCGCCGCCTATGCGGCGGCCGACCGCTACACGGTGGCCGGCATGGGCCGCGAGTTCGCCTCGAACCTGGGCCTGAACCACGCGCGCCTGACGCTGGCGGGCCTGCTCATCGTGTCGGCGATTTCCGCCGTGGTGGTGGTGACGGCCGGCGCCATTCCCTTTCTGGGCCTGATCGTGCCCAACGCCGTCAGCCTGCTGCTGGGCGACAACATGCGCCGCTCCATTCCGTGGGTGGCCGCGCTGGGCGGCATCTTCGTGCTGGCCTGCGACATCATCGGCCGGCTGGTGATCCACCCGTACGAGATTCCCATCGGCACGGTGGTCGGGGTGCTGGGCAGCATCCTGTTCCTCGGCCTGCTGCGCGTGCGGAGGACCCGCCTTGGCTGAGACCGTCATCCGGGCGCCGGCGATGCGCGCGCAAACCTGGCGGCTGGGCCTGCTCGGCATCGCCGCGCTGGCCTGCGTGGCCGCCTTCATGACCCTGGGCGCCAACGGGCAGTGGTCGTTCGTGATTCCGTTTCGCGGCGCCAAGCTGGCGGCCATGCTGCTGGTGGCCTATGCCGTGGCGCTGTCGTCCGTGCTGTTCCAGACCATCACGCACAACCGCATCCTGACGCCGGCCATCATGGGCTTCGACGCCCTGTACCTGCTGATCCAGGCGGTGGTGGTGTTCGGCTTCGGGCAGGCGGCAGCCAGCGTCGAGCATCCCGTGGCGGCCTTCCTGCTGGAGGTGGGCGTGATGACGGCGTTCGCCTGCCTGCTGTTTCGCTGGCTGTTCGCCGACGGCGTGCGCAGCCTGCACCTGATGATGCTGGTGGGCATCATCTTCGGGCTGCTGTTTCGCAGCCTGTCCAGTTTCGTGGTGCGGCTGATCGACCCCAACGAATTCCTGGTGCTGCAGGACCGCATGTTCGCCAGCTTCAACAGCGTGCGCGTGGGCCTGCTGCCGATCGCGCTGGCCGCCGTGTGCGCGGCCTCGCTGCTGGTGTGGCGCATGCGGCACCGCTACGACGTGCTGGCGCTGGGCCGCGAGATCGCCGTCAACCTGGGCGTGGACTACCGCCGCACGCTGCTGCAGACGCTGGCGGCCATCGCCGTGCTGGTGTCGGTGTCCACCGCGCTGGTCGGCCCGGTGACCTTCTTCGGGCTGCTGGTCAGCAACCTGGCCTACCAGGCCATGGGCTCGGACCGGCACCGCCATACCATTCCCGCCGCGACGCTGCTGAGCGTGATTTTCCTGGTGGGCGGCCAGACGCTGCTCGAGCGCGTGCTGCAGTTGAACACCACGGTCAGCGTGGTCATTGAATTCGTGGGCGGCGTGATGTTCCTCGTCCTGATCCTGCGCAGGGGGCGCCGATGATAGAGATCCAGCAAGTCAGCAAGCAATACGGCGACAGCGTGGTGGTCGACGGCGTGTCCCTGTCGCTGCCGGCCGGCGGCGTGACCGCCATCATCGGCCCCAACGGGGCCGGCAAGTCGACGCTGCTTTCCATGGTCAGCCGGCTGCTGCCGATGTCCGCGGGTTCGGTGTCGGTCGATGGCCTGGACGTGACCCGCGCCGACAGCCGTGAACTGGCCCGCCGCCTGTCCATCCTGCGCCAGGACAACCATCTGCCGCTGCGGCTGACGGTGAGGGACCTGGTGGCGTTCGGCCGCTATCCGCACAGCGGCGGGCGCCTGACGCTGGCCGACAAGGAACACATCGACCGGGCCATCGCCTACCTGAACCTGGAGCCGCTGGCCGGGCGCTACCTGGACGAAATGTCTGGCGGCCAGCGCCAGCGCGCCTTCGTCGCCATGGTCCTGTGCCAGGACACGCGCTACGTCCTGCTGGACGAGCCGCTCAACAGCCTGGACATGAAGCATGCCGTCGCCATGATGGGCACCTTGCGCCGGGCGGCCGACGAACTGGGCAAGACCGTGGTGCTGGTGCTGCACGACATCAACTTCGCCTCCACCTACGCCGACCGCATCGTCGCCATGCGGGCGGGCCGCATCGCCTGCCAGGGCGCGCCGTCCGAGCTGGTGCGGGCCGAGGTGCTGAGCGAACTGTATGAATTACCCATCGAGGTGCATGAAATCGGCGGCAGGCGCATCTGCGTCTACTACCGCCAGCCGCAGGGGGAATAGGCCGCAACTTGTATGCGGAACCACGGATCTATGAGCAAATGATAAAAATATTGCGACAGATTCGCATTTGCAGAATAATGCCGGACCGTTTTATCCCCAACCCGATAACGCAGCACGGTCATGCATCCCACTCGCTCGATCTCCGCAGCATTGCTCGCCATTGCGCCGCTGTCCGGCCTGGCCCAGACCCAGAGCGAAACCTCTGCCGCCACCTTGCCCGCCGTCAGCGTCTACGGCATAGACGATACGTCGCAGAGCTATAACCCGCCGGACTCGTCCAGCGCCACCAAGATCGACGCGCCCCTGCGCGACATCCCGCAGACCGTCAACGTGGTGCCCGCGCAGGTCATGCGCGACCAGCACGCCAATTCCTTGCAGGACGCGCTGAAGAACGTGCCGGGGGTCAGCTTTTCGTCGGGCGACGGGCAGCGCGACCAGGTGTCGATCCGCGGCTTCACCGCCATCGCCGACCAGTACGTCGACGGCTTCCGGGACGACGCGCTGTACTATCGCGATCTTTCCAACGTCGAGCGCGTCGACGTCATCAAGGGCCCGGCCGCGGTGCTGTACGGCCGGGGGTCCTCCGGCGGCCTGATCAACCGCATCACCAAGAAGCCCGGCGAGGACATCACCCAGCTGGGCCTGAGCTACGGTTCATGGAACGACCGCCGCCTGGAGCTGGACCTGGGCCGCGCGACCGAGAGCGGCAGCATGGCGTGGCGGCTGACCGGCGCGGTCGAGAAGGGCGACAGCTACCGCGACAAGCAGTTCCTGGACCGCAAGGCCATCGCGCCGTCGGCCATGCTGCGCCTGGGCGAGGACACGACCTTCCTGATCCAGACCGAATTCCTGGAAGACCGCCGCGTCACGGACTTCGGCATTCCCGCCTATCACGGCCGGCCGGTGGACGTGGACCCGTCCACCTACTACGGCGCCGAGAACGCGCGCGACGTGGACTACACGCAGGCGCGCGTGCAGTCCTACGCCGGCACGCTGAACCACCGCTTCAACGGCACCTGGTCGCTGCGCAACGCCACCCGCTACTACCACTACACGCTGAACCGCAACAACACGCTGCCGGGCGTGGTGAACGAGGCCGCGCAAACCGTGACGCTGAACCGTTCGAACGTGCGACGCGAGGAGCACGGCTGGACCAACCAGACCGAGCTGACGCAGCGCGCGCAATGGGGTTCGGTCTCGCACGAGATCCTGTACGGCGTGGAGGTCGGGCAGCAGAACAAGGACCTGGTGAACTATTCGGCCAACAACGTGGCCACGGTCGACCTGTTCGATCCGGTGCTGCCCACGCTGCCCATGCAGGTGGGGGGACGGCCCAGCGCCGACAACCTGGGCCGTTTCAATACCCTGGGTCTGTACGTCCAGGACATGGTGTCGCTGGGCGAGCATTGGAAGATGCTGGGCGGCGTGCGCCATGACCGCTTCGAGCAGAAGACCGAGGACCGCCGCAGCGGCGCCAGGCTGTCGCGCACCGATTCCAACTGGAGTCCGCGCCTGGGCCTGGTGTACCAGCCCGACGCCAAGCAGTCGTATTACGTTTCGTGGAGCCAGTCGTACCAGCCTTCCGGCGAAGCATTCTCGCTGGCCGCGAGCAACGCCGACCTGGCGCCCGAGAAAACCACCAACTACGAAATCGGCGCCAAGTACGACTTCCTGGACGGCAAGCTGTCGACCACGGTGTCCATCTTCCGCCTGGAGCGCACCGACATCAAGGTCAACGATCCGGTCACCAACTCACTGGTGCCGGTCGGAACGCAACGCACCGACGGCGCCGAATGGACGCTGTCGGGCGACCTGGGCGACGGCTGGCGCGCGATGATGGGTTATGCCTACCTGGATGCCCGCGTCACCGAATCGATCGCCAAGGACGCCGGCAGGAACGTGGAAGGCAAGCGCGCCACGCTGACGCCGCGCCATGCCGGCAACATCTGGGTCACCAAGGACCTGGGAGACGGCTTCGGCGCCGGCGCGGGCCTGAACCTGGTGGGCGCGCGCTACGCGAACCCGGGCAACACCGTCAGGCTGCCCGGCTATGTGACCGCCGACGTCGCCGCATGGTGGCGCAAGGGGCCGTATGCGGTGCAGCTGAACGTGTACAACCTGTTCGACGCCGGCTATATCGTGTCGGCGCACGGGACCAGCCCGAACCTGAACATGCCGGGCGCGCCGCGCAACGCGATGCTGAGTCTGCAGTACCGGATGTGAACAGGCCCTAGGCGCGCAGCGGCGAAGCCCGGACCAGGCTGTCGGCATCCAGGGCCGCCAGCGCGTCCAGGAAGCGCCATGCGTACGATCCGGGGCCTTGCGCCTGGTCGTGCGTGCTGGCGCCGGCGATGCCGAAGCATGACAGGGCCGCCACCGCGGCGGCGTACGGATCGTCCCGCGACACCGCCGCGAACGCGCCGACCACCGCCGTCAGCGCGCAGCCCGTGGCCGTGACGCGCGGCATCCAGGGCGAGCCGCCGGTAATGCGCAGCGCGCGGCTGCCGTCCGTGACGTAATCGGTTTCGCCGGTGACGGCCACCACCGTCTGGCGGGCGGCGGCGAGGGCGCGCGCCGATTCCTCCGCTTGCGCGACGGCGTCGCGCGCATCCACGCCCTTGCCGGCGCTCTGGCCGCCGGCCAGCGCGATGATTTCCGAGGCGTTGCCGCGGATGACGGCGGGGCGCAGGTCCAGCAGCCGCGCCACCGCGTCGCGGCGGAAGGCGGTGGCGTGATGCGCCACCGGGTCCAGCACCCAGGGCGTGCCGGCGCGGCCGGCCGACCCGGCGGTCAGCAGCATGCTGTCCAGCCAGGGCGCCGACAGCGTGCCGATATTGATCACCACCGCGCCGCTCAGGCGGGCGAATTCCGGCGCCTCTTCGGCGGCGTGCACCATGGCGGGCGAAGCGCCGATGGCCAGCAGCGCGTTGGCGGCATAGTTCATGGAAACGAAATTGGTCAGGCACTGCACCAGCGGCGCATCGCGGCGCACGGCCTGGAGCAGGTCGTGCGACAGCCGGGCCTGGGCGGCGAGGGTGGGGGAGCGGTCTGGCATCTGGATCGGGTTGGACGGGGCGCCGCGCGTGGCGGGCCTGGCGCGGCCCGTCGACGCAGACTCCCCGGGTTGATGCGCCGTATGTTATCAGGCCAGCCTGTCGCGCAGCACCGGCTGGCCTGGCGCCGCGTGGCGGGAAGGCTGGCTCAGCATGCAGCCGATCACCCCGACCACGCCGCCGGCCAGGCTGTAGAAGACGGGCGCGAGCGTCACGCCGGTGGTCTGGATCAGCCAGGTGACGATGAACTGTCCGAAGCCGCCGAACACCATCACCGCGATGTTGTAGCAGACCGCCAGCCCCGCCGAGCGCACATTGGTCGGGAACTGCTCGCCCAGCGCGGTCGCGAACGGCCCCAGGAATCCGCCGAGCAGAATGCTGAGCGCGGTGAAGGCGACGGTCAGGTTGGCCAGCGTGGGCGCCGACTGCACCCAGGAAAACAGCGGGTACATCAACAGGGCGTAGGGCAGCAGGAACGCCAGCATCACGGGCCTGCGCCCGTAGCGGTCGGACAGCGCGCCGGCCAGCGGAATCGCGACGATCAGGGCCAGCAGCCCGATGGACTGCGCCGTGAAGGCGTCGTGCAGGGCGAAGTTGAACTGGCGCGTGACGAAGGTCGGCAGGTAGATGATGAAGGTGTAGACCGACGCGGTGGCGCAGGTGGTCAGGCACAGCGTGGCGGCGATCGAGCGCGGGTAGCGGTTGAACATCGCGGCCAGGCTGACTTTCTCGCCCTTGCGCATGGCGAGTTCGGATTCCTCGGGCTCGTCCAGATAGCGCCGTATCCACCAGCCCAGCGGCGCGATCAGCAGGCCGATCACGAACGGCACGCGCCACATGCCTTCGATCAGCTGCTCTTCGGTGAACAGCGAGGTCAGCAGGAAGCCGGTGGCCGCGCCGGCCAGGTTGGCGAGGTTTTGGCCGAACATCTGCCAGGCGCCGTACACGCCTTTCTTGCCCGGCGGCGCCGCCTCCACCAGGTAGGCCGTGGACGAGGCGAATTCCCCGCCGGTGGCGATGCCCTGCATCAGGCGCGCGATCACGATCAGGATGGGCGCGGCGATGCCGATGGTGGCGTAAGAGGGCGTGAACACCATGATGAGCAGCGACACCGTCATCAGCGCGATGATCAGTTGCAGCGCGGCCTTGCGCCCGCGCCGGTCGGCATAGATGCCGATGGCGATCCCGCCGATGGGCCGGGTCACGAAGCCCACGCCGAAAGTCGCCAGGGTCAGCAGCAGCGCGGTGTGTTCGCCCGCGGCGGGGAAGAACACCTTGGCGATGATGAAGGCCAGCGCGGCGAACACGCCGAAGTCATACCATTCCAGCGCATTGCCCAGAATGGCGGCGGTCAGTTGCAGCCATCGAGGGGCCGCTTTTTTCGTCTGTTTCATAGTCTGTCTCCTCCCGGCCGCCGCTTATGCGTTGTTATGCAGCGGCAGTCCCAGTTCAGCGATACGGGATAGGACCGCGGCCCCGATGGGGAGCGCGGCGTCGTTGAAATCGAAATTCGAGTTGTGCAGTCCGTGGCGATGGTCCGGGTCTCCCGTGCCCAGATGGATGTAGGCGCCCGGGCGTTGCTGCAGCATGAAGGAAAAATCCTCCCCGCCCAGGCTGGGCAGCGGACGGCGCACCACGTTGTCCTCGCCCACGACGTCGGCCGCCGCCCGCCGCGCCAGCAGGGCCTGGGCTTCGGTGTTGACGGTCGCCGGCACGTTGGGCTCGTATTCCAGCGTCGCCGTGCCGCCCAGGCCCTGCACCACGTGCTCGACCGTGGCCCGCAGCCGCGTCTCGATGATGCTGCGCACTTCGGGCTGAAGCGAGCGCGCGGTGCCGGTCAGCACCACCTCGTCCGGGATCACGTTGAAGCCCGCCAGGCTGCCGCCGGCGATGCCGCACAGGCTGAGCACGCCGGCCTCCAGCGGGTCCAGGTTGCGGCTGACGATGGAGTGCGCCGCCACGATGACGTGGCCCGCCATCAGGATGGGGTCCAGCGCGCGCTGCGGCGCCAGGCCGCCGTGGCCGCCCTTGCCCTTGATCCGGATGGTGATGCGGTCGGACGCGGCCATGGCCGGCCCGACCGGAACCGACACCGATCCCAGCGCAAGCGCGGGCCAGTTGTGCAGGGCATAGACCTCCTGCATCGGAAACCGCTCGAACAGGCCATCCCTGACCATCTCCAATCCCCCATTCAATCCCTCCTCCGCAGGTTGAAAAATCAGATAGACCACGCCGTCGAAGGCCCGCGTGCGCTGCAGATAAGCGGCGGCGGCCAACAGCATGGCGACGTGCCCGTCATGGCCGCAGGCGTGCATTCTGCCTGCGTGACGCGAGGCGTAGTCCAGCCGCGTGCATTCATCCATGGGCAGCGCGTCCATGTCGGCGCGCAGTCCGATCGCGCGCCCGCAGGCCGTTCCGCGTCCCTGGATCATGCCGACCACGCCGGTGCCGCCGACTCCCGTGCGGTGTTCGATGGACAGCCGGCGCAGCTCCGTACGGACCACTTCGGCCGTCCGGTGTTCTTCGAAACCCAGTTCGGGATGGGCATGGAGGTCGCGCCGGATTTTCCGGTAGGCATCGATCTCCGAGGGCAGCAACTGCGGGATTTTCTGTGGCATGGGCATGGATACTCTTGATGGAAAGCATGGACACCGCTGGATGGTAGGAAGCGCAGGCCATGCCGTAAAATGCTTGTTACCTATGTTCCCCATGCCGTAAAGGTATAACCATGGATCTGCGGCAGTTGCGCTACTTCGTTGCGGTTGCACAGCACGGCAGCATCAGCCTGGCGGCCCAGGCCGTCTACATCGCCCAGCCCGCGCTGACCCGGCAGATCCAGGCGCTGGAGGAAGAACTGGGCGCGACCGTATTCGAGCGCAGCGCCCGCGGCGTGCGCCTGACCGAAGTCGGCAAGCAGCTATTGGTGGACGCCAACCGGCTGCTGGGCGACGCCGCGGCCACCGTCGAACGCGCCCAGCGCGTGGGACGCGGCGAAATCGGCCACCTGTCCATCGCCTTGCCGGTCATGCTGACCCTGCGTCCGTTGCTGACCGAAGTGCTGCGCATCTTCCGGCACGAGGCGCCGGGCGTCTCGTTGACGCTGAGCCACCTGCTGTCCGACACCCAGCTCGAGTGGCTGCCCACCGGCAGGCTGGACGCCGGCTTCACCCTGTTCCGCCCGCCGGACGACCCCGCGTTCGAGGGCATCCCCATCTATTCCGAGAAAATGCTGCTGGCCTATCCCGCCGACTGGCGATGGGAAGGCGGCCCGCCCGCCTCGCTGCGCGACCTCAACGCGGTGGACTTCATCTGGCTGCCGCGCAACGCCGCGCCGGTCTGGCACGACAAGCTGATCCACTGCTTCTTCAAGGCCGGTTTCGTGCCGCGGGCCGCGGTGCAGGGCGTGGACGTGGCCTCCATGCTCACCCTGGTCGCCGCCGGCATGGGCTGCACCGTGCTGCCCGACTCCGCCACGCGCGCCGCGCCGGATTCGGTCGCCTTCATGGAACTGCCGGACCTGGACGTGGTGCAGCACTGGGAACTGGTCTGGCGCGCGGACAACAAGTCGGCGCTGCTCAGGCGGTTCATCGACGTGGTCGGCGCGTATGCCGGCAATCCGGTGAAGGGCTGAGTTGCGGCGGGCCGGGGCGGCCAAAACCGCCACGCGCGACGCCGCAGGGCCATCGCGGCCGCCTACGCTGTCCCGTTTCGGGAGGCGCATATCACGGGCCGCATTTTCTGCATCGCATTGGTCGCCGGCTCGGGGCTGGTGCAGGTTCTGCCGCGCCTGCCCGGGGCCGGCGCGGCCTGGCTGCTGGCCGCCGGCGCCGCGTTGGCGCTGTTTGCCGGGCTGCGCTTGCGCCTTGCGGGCCCACGCAACTGCGCGGCCGCGGCCCTGGGGCTGTGCGTGGGGCTGCTCAATGCCGGCGTGCAGGCGCAACGGCGGCTCGACGATGAACTGGCGCAGGTGCACCAAAACGCGGTATCGCGCGTGGTGCTGCGAGTGGCCGGGTTGCCCGACGGCGATGACAAGGAACTGCGCTTCCTGGCGGAGCTGGCCGAGCCGGCGGCGGCGGGGATTCCGTCGCGCATCCTGGTGAGCTGGCCGGCGCCGGCGGGTGGGCTGCCGGCGCTGGCGCCGGGGCAGGTGTGGCGCATGGCGCTGGTGCTGCGGCGTCCGCATGGGGCGCTGAATCCGGCGGGGCCGGATGCCGAGGGTCGCTTGTTCGCGCGCGGCGTGCGGGCGCTGGGCAAGGTGCGCGGGCGGCCGAGGCTGCTGGCGGACCGGCCCTGGGCGACGGCCGGCGTGGCGCTGGAGCGGGCGCGCCATCACGTGCGGCAGGGGCTGCGCGCCGCGTTGGGAGCGCACCGCTATGCGCCGGTGCTGATCGCGCTGGCGATCGGCGACCAGGCCGGCGTGGCGCGCGAGGACTGGCAGGTGTTCAGCCGCAGCGGCATTACCCATCTGGTGTCCATCAGCGGTATGCACGTCACCTCGATCGCGGGGCTGGCGGGCCTGCTGGCGGCGGCGCTGTGGCGGCGGGGACGATGGCGCGGCGTGGGGCTGGCGGAGTACGCGCCGGCGCGTGTGGCCGGCGGCGCGGCCGCCGCGGCGGTCGCGCTGCTGTATTGCCTGCTGGCGGGCTGGGGCGTGCCGGCGCGGCGCACTTTCTTCATGCTGTCCGTGGCCCTGGCGGCTTCGGTGTCGCGGCTGCCGCTGTCGGCCGACCGGGTGCTGGCGGGCGCGGCCGCGGTGGTGGCCGCGCTGGACCCGTGGGCGCCGATGGCGCCGGGCTTCTGGCTGTCGTTCGGGGCGGTGGCCGTGCTGCTGCGGGTCGCCCAGGCGCCGCGCGATGCGCAGGCGGGCTGGCGGGCGCGATGGACGGCGCGGCTGGCGCAGGCGGCGCGCCTGCAGTTGACGATCACCGTGGGGCTCACGCCGCTGCTGGCCTATCTGGTGCATCAGGTGTCCGTGGGATCGCCGCTGGCCAACGCGGTGGCGATCCCGGTGGTGACCTTCGTGGTGACGCCGCTAGCCTTGCTGTGCGCGGCGCTGTCGGCGCTGCCGGGCGCCCAGGCCCTGGCCGCGCTGGCCGGACGCGCGGGGCTGGCGGCGTTCGACGCGACCATGGCGCCGGTCGGCTGGGTGGCCGCGGCCGAGTGGTCCAGCGTGGCGGTGGGAGCGGCCCCGTGGCCGTGGCTGGCGCTGGCGGTGGCGGGCATGGCCTGGGCGCTGCAGGCGCCCGGCTGGCCGGGGCGGCGGCTGGGATGGCTGTGCATGCTGCCGCTGCTGTGCTGGCGTCCCGACAGGCCCGAGCCCGGCCACTGGCGCATGAGCGCGCTGGACGTGGGACAGGGCGGCGCCGTCGTGGTGGAGACGGCCAGCCAGACGCTGCTGTTCGACGCCGGGCCGCGCCACTACGGCGGCAGCGACGCCGGCGAGCGCGTGGTCGCGCCGTTCCTGCAGGCGCGCGCGATCCGCCGGCTGGACGTGCTGGTGCTGTCGCATGCCCACATGGACCACGTGGGCGGCTTGCGCGCGGTGCTGGCGGCCGTGCCGGCGGCGCGCAGCTACGCGTCCTTCGACCTGGAAGCGTTTCTGCGGCGCGACGCCCGGCTGTGGCCGCGGGCCGGCGCGCCGGCTCCGCCGCGCCAGGCGCAGCGTTGCCGCAGCGGGCTGGGCTGGGAGGCCGACGGCGTGCGTTTTACGTTCCTGCATCCGCCGCGCGCAGGCGCCGGTGTGGCGCAAAACCCCAATGCCGAAAGTTGCGTGCTACGCATCGAAGGGGACAGCCATACGCTGTTGCTGACCGGCGACGTGGGCACGGCGCAGGAACGCGCGCTGGCCGCCAACGGTCTCGGGCGCGCGGACGTGGTGCTGGCTCCGCATCATGGCTCGGCCTCGTCCTCGGGACGCGAACTGGTGCAGGCCAGCGGCGCGGGCCACGCGATCGCGCAGGCCGGCCACCTGAACCGCTTCGGACATCCGGCGCGCGCGGTGGAGCGGCGCTGGATGCGCGCCGGCGCGGCGTTCTGGCGCAGCGACCGCGACGGGGCGGTGATAGCGAGTTCAACGCCGGACGGGCTGGAGGTGTGGACGCAGCGCCAGCGCGGGCGGCGCTACTGGCATGGGCGCTAGGTTCAAGGCGCGTCCGGCGATCCCAGGCTGATCCCGTCCCGGATGCGGCGGAAGTCGGCCAGGGCGGCCGGCATGGCTGCGCGCGTGGCGGTGCAGGCCAGCGCCACGCGCAGGGCCGGCGTGTCGAGCAGGGCGGTGTAGCGCAGCAGCGCCGCGTCCGCGGCCGGCGCCACGTATTCGACGCCGTGCGCGCCGGCCGATTCGAATGTCCGGCGTTCCTGCAGTTCGCGGCCCTGCGCGGCTTCGAGGGTTTCGTCCGCGGCCAGCCGGGCGGCTGCCGACAGCGGCGCCTCGCGGCCGGGATGGGCCGTCAGCGCCTTGCGCGCGGTGTTGAAACCGATGGTGCACCGCTCTCCGTTGGCATCGCCCACCCTGACCAGCAGGTCGAATTCCGCCGTCCTGCCGCTGGGCAGGATGCGGTAGGGGGCGGGCACGGTCACGCCGTAGCCACGCGCCGGGTCGGCGTAGCGGTGCGCGGCGGCGGCCGGCGGATTCTCTTGCGGCGCTTCCGGTTCGAAGCGCAGCGGCAGCATCAGGATTTCCCTGTCGCCGGTCATGTCGGCGGCGAAGGCGGGCAGCGGCCCGGCGCGCCGGACCATGGCGGCTGCGGCGCGGTCCACTGCCGCATGGCCGGAGCTGGCGGCCACTTCGATCTTGTCTATCCCGCCGTCGGGCAGGATGGTGAGGCGCAGTTTCAGGCTGAGCGGGCCGGGCAGGCCGTCGGCTTCCTTGGGCATGGTCAGGTGGCGTTGCAGCTGGCGCGCCGCGGCGCCGCTCCATTCGGCGCGGGTGGCCGGCGCGGCGGCGGCCGCGGCGGATACGCACAGCGTGAATGCGGCCATGGCCGAGGCGCGCAGCAGCCGGTTCATGCGGGGAGTCTCCTGGGTCGGGGCGCCGACGGGCGGGCGCAACGGCGCAGCATAACCCGCAAGCGCGGCGTACGGCGTCAGGCCAGCCCCTGCGCCAGTTCGTCGAACAGCAGGTCGCCGCCCATCTGGCCGCCCTTGAGCATCAGTTCCATGCCGTCGATGCGCGGGTCGTCGCTGCGCGCGACGCTGACCGTGACGCCGGGCGCCAGCACGCAGCGAAACGCCAGGCCCCACAGGCCGAGGGCGAGGGTGGCCTGGCTGGAGGTGTCGCCGCCGGCGATGCCGACGCGGCCCAGCCGTCGGCCCGCCTGCGCGCTGCCCTGCACGATGGCGGCGGCAAGCTGCGCGGTGGCGCGGGCGGTGGCCGCCGTGTGGGCGGCGCTGGGGGCCTGCTCGGGCCGGTCGGTATGGACCAGCACGTTGTGCCCCTGGACCAGCGCGGCGACGGCCTCGCGCGACTGCGCGGCGGCGTAGCCAGGGTCCGAGAGCAGCCGTTGCACGGAGAGCGGCTGGCGCGCATAGCGCCGGCACGCGGCGATCTGCTGCGCGGTGACCGGCGACAGGCTGCCCGCCACCACCAGCACCGGCCCCGAGGCCGGCGCCAGCGGTGCGTCGACGGCGGCGGCGCGGCCGCCCGGCATGGCGCGGGCCAGCGCCTGCTGCACGCTGCTGGGGCCGACCGCCAGCAGCGGCAGGCGGGCGGCCGCGCGCCAGATGAGGCGGCCGATCACCGGGAGCTGCTCGTCGTCGATCAGGTCCAGCAGCAGGGGGCCGTCGGCGGATTCGACGACGCCGTCGATCCAGTCTTCCAGCACGGGCGCGTCGGCCGGCCGGCGCAGGCGCGGGTAGTCGGTGTGCGGCACCGACCGGATCTCGCGCAGGCCTTGCGCCGCGAGGTGCAGCCGCAGGTCGGCTTCGTGCATGGGCGTGACCGGGTGCGCGCGCATGACCGGGTGGCGGTCGATGCGGTGGATCGCGGGGGCGCCGCCGGCGCGGGCGAAGAGCTGCGCGAAGCTGCAATAGCGCCCGATGCTGGGCTGCCCGCCCACGATGGGCACCAGCGGGTTGGGCATGTGGCGGCGCAGCGCCTGGATGGCGGCGGCGATATTGCCGACGTGCGGCGCGCTGTCGAACGTGGAGCAACACTTGTAGTGCAGCACGCGCACGCCGCGCCCGGCCATGAAGCGGCCCACGGCGTCGAGCTCGTCCTGCATTTCGGCTGGCGGCATGGCGCGGGCCGCGCCCGCGATGCCGATGGCGTCCAGCGCGTCGGCGCGGCTCAGTTGCTGCGGCGTCGGCACGCCCAGGAACAGCAGGCTGCGCAGGCCGGCGCGCGAGACTTCGGCCAGCGTGTCGGTGGCGCCGGTGAAGTCGTCTCCGTACCAGCCCACACGCGGCGGCGCGGGGCCGCGCTGGTCGCGGGTCATGCGCGGTTTCCGAAGAAGTCCAGCGCCCGTCGCAGTTCGGGCGCCTGGCGCGCGTAGTCCTGCAGGGCCTGTCCTTCGCGCGCGGCCTGCCAGGCCTGGCGGATGCTCTGCACGCCGGCGGCGGGGCCGTCCGGGTGGGCCAGGATGCCGCCGCCCGACATGAACAGCAGGTCGTCGCTGCGCACCGCCGACCAGGTGGCGGGCACGGTGCCGGCCCACTGGCCGGACGAGAACGCCGGCATCACCGCGTCGTCGATGCCGAAGGTCAGCGCAGCCAGGCAGTTGCGCGCGGCGTCCACTACTTCCTGGTCCTCCTGCGAGAACTTGCCCTGCAGGCCGTGCACGTGCATGTGGTCCACGCCCGCCAGCCGCCACAGCGTCTGGTAGGCCTGGAATCCCACGCCCAGCATGGGGTGGCGCGACAGCGCGCCGTAGCCGTTG
This sequence comes from Achromobacter sp. SX5, assembly GCF_056711425.1. Taxonomy (NCBI): domain Bacteria; kingdom Pseudomonadati; phylum Pseudomonadota; class Betaproteobacteria; order Burkholderiales; family Alcaligenaceae; genus Achromobacter; species Achromobacter sp. SX5. The sequence goes on from NZ_CM160041.1 coordinate 2,314,087, forward strand.
CGGTGGCCGTGCAGCGCCAGCGGCGTGCTGCGGCGCAGGGTCTGGACGGCGGAGTAGCCGCAGTGGTTCAGGCTGACCATGGCGCAGCTGCCTTGCTCGCGTTCGATCAGCTCGGCGTGGCGGCGCATGGCGTCGGTTTCGTCGCTGATGTTGAACGCCACCATGACCTGGCGGCCGGTGCGTTCGCGGTGCGCGCGCACCACGGCCATCACGGCGGCCACGCGCTGCGCCAGCGGGGCATGGGCCGGGTTGGCGCAGACCTCGTCGTCCTTGATGAAGTCCACGCCGGCGGCGCACAGCTGCGCCACCAGATGCGCGGTCTGCTCGGGCGAGAGGCCGACGTTGGGCTTGATGATGGTGCCCACCAGCGGCCCGCTGGCCACGCCGGTCAGGGCGCGCGTGCCGGCGATGCCGGCCCGGGGCATGTCGAACTGGGCGCGGTAGTTGGCGGGCAGTTCCAGGCTTTCCAGGCGCAGGCCGGTGGCTTCGCCCAGGTCGTACAGATTGCCGCCGACGGTGGCCGCCAGCGTGGGCAGGTTGGCGCCGACGTTGGCGACCGGAAAGGCGATGCGCACCCGCGCGCGCCGGTAGCGCGCCGGCATGCCGCCCGGCTGGCGCGCCAGCCAGGCGTTGGGCAGGCTGGGGGCGCTGACGGTCTCCAGTTCCTCCAGGGATTCGATGCGCGCGCGGGCGCGCGCGCGCAGCTCGTCGGTTTCGCCCTGCACCCGCGTGAAGGTGCCGCAGGACTGCTCGCCGGCCATGACCTCGGCCACCCGGGCGGGGTCCAGCGGGGTTTCGATCAGGTAGGTGGCGGTAAACGATTGGGAGTTCATAGGGCGATGGGCGGGCGCTTCAGAGTCGGTTCAGGTCGGGGAAGGGGCGTACGGGGTCCTTGCCGTCCCAGTCGCGCGCGCTGTCGCGGATCAGGTCGAACAGGCGGCCCTTGGGGCCGGCCACTTCGGACAGCTCGATCACGGTGCCGGGGTGGTACTCGGTATCGAAATAGATGAAGCGTCCTTTTTCGCCGACTTCGCCGCTCATCTTGGGCTTGAAGCCCTGCGCCAGCAGGCGTTCGAGATCGGCGTCGTAGTCCTCGGTCCAGTAGGCCACGTGCTGCAGGCCGGTGCGGCCGGCCTGCAGGAAGTCGCGGTACATGGAGGGCACGTCGTTGCGGGTCTGGATCAGCTCGACCTGCACGTAGCCGGAGTTGGCCAGCGCCACCGAGTTGTGCGGCTCATGGCTGGCGCCGTCGTAGCGGTAGTTCACGATGGGTACGCGCGGGTTGTAGTACCAGGGGCCCACGCCCAGCGTGGCGCTCCAGTAGTCCATGGCGGCTTCGATATCGTGCACCACGTAACCGAGTTGGCGGATTTCGCCCAGGAATCGACTCATGATCGGACTTTGCAGCTTTGAGGGTTGGAAAGCGCGGGGCCGCAGCCCCGCGGGAGACTTACAGGAAACCGATGGAGAACCAGGGGAAGGCCGCCACGATCACCAGGCCGATGAGCAGCGCGGCGACGTAGCCCCAGATCGGCCCGATGCCTTCGTTGGGATCGACCCGGCTGATGGCGCAGGCGCCGTAGTAGCCCACGCCGAACGGCGGCGCGAACAGGCCGATGCCCATCGCGAAGATAACGACCATGGCGTAGTGCACCTCGTGCACGCCGGCCTGCTGCGCGATCGGGAACAGCAGCGGGCCGAACAGCACGATGGCCGGTATGCCTTCGAGCACGCTGCCCAGGATGATGAAGGCCACGATGGACACGGCCAGGAAGCCGTACGAGCCGCCGGGCATGTCGGCCATCAGGCGCGCCAGGTCGCCGGAGAATCCCGATTGCGTCAGCGCCCAGGCCATGGCGGTGGCGCAGCCCACAATCAGCATGATGGCGCCGGACAGCGAGGCGGTCTCGATCAGCATGGGCTTGAGGCGGGCCCAGTCGAAGCGGCGGTAGACCAGCAGGCCGATGACCACGGAATAGACGATGCCGATGGTGGAGACCTCGGTGGCGGTGGCCACGCCTTCGACCACGGCCGCGCGGATCACGAAGGGCAGGGCCACCGCGGGCAGGGCGATCACGAAATAGCGGCCGATTTCGCGCAAGGTGAAGCGCTGGGCCAGGCTCAGGTCTTCCTTGCGGTAGCGCCACCAGACCACCGAGCACAGCGCCAGGCCCAGCACCACCGCCGGCAGCAGGCCGCCGGTGAACAGCGCCGCGATCGACACGCCGGTGACCGAACCGATGGTGATGAGCACGATGGAGGGCGGAATGGTTTCGGTCTGCGCGCCGGTGGCCGACAGCAGCGCCACCAGGTCGCCCGGCTTGGCGCCGCGCTTCTGCATCTCGGGAAACAGCACCGGGGCGATGGCCGCCATGTCGGCGATCTTGGAGCCGGAGATGCCCGACACCAGGTACATGGCGCCGATCAGCACGTATGAAAGGCCGCCGCGGACGTGGCCCAGCAGGCTGGCCAGGAACTGGATCATGGCGCGCGCCATGCCGGTCATCTCGATCAGCGAGCCCAGGAAGATGAACAGCGGCACCGCCAGCAGCATCAGGTGCGACATGCCTTCGTCCAGGCGGCCCACCATCACCAGCATGGGGGTGTTGGTGGTCAGCGCCAGGTAGGAGAAGGTGGCCAGCGCGAACGAGAACGCGATGGGCACGCCGGCGAACACCGTGGCTGCGACGATGCCCACGAAGAAGATCACCAGGTTCAGCTTGCCCAGCGTGGAGAAAAGCGGCTGGGCCAGCCAGAACAGCCCCACCACGGCCGCCGCGCCGGCCAGCGCCGCCAGCATCTGCGGCAGGGTCTGGGTGCGCGCCAGGCGCAGCAGCGCCACGATGGCCATCAGGCCCATGCCGACCGGAATGGCGGCGGCGCGCCAGGCGTTGCTCAGTTCAAGCGCCGGCGTGACGATGAAGTGTTCTTCGTGCGCGTACTCGATGGCCGGGGCCAGGATCAGCGCCAGGAAGGCCAGCGAGGCCGCCAGCGCCGCCGTTTCCAGCTGCGCGCGGCGCGCGGGGCCGACGTTGTTGACGAAGGCCGTCATGCGCATGTGTTCGCCGCGCCGCAGCGCCACGACCGCGCCCAGCATGGACAGCCACAGGAACAGGATGGACGCCAGTTCGTCGGACCAGACCAGCGGGCTGTGCAGGGCGTAGCGCGCGACCACGCCGGCGAACAGCACCGCGATCTCGACCAGCACGATGGCCGCCGCCGCGTGTTCGACCACGCAGCCCAGCAGGCTGTCTATTGCGCCGGCGGCCCGGCGCAGGGGATGGGCCGGCAGCAGGGGCGGCGCGGCGTGGGGAGCGGACAGGGAGGACATGGCGCGACCTCAGGCCAGTTTGCCGACGGCCTGCTCCAGCAGGGTCCAGGCCTCGTTGCCGAAGCGGCCCTGCCATTCCTTGTAGAAACCGGCGTTGCGCAGCTGCTGGCGGAAGCTGTCTGCCGAGGGCTGGTTGAACAGCAGGCCCTTGGCTTCCAGGTCGGACTGCACCGAGGCGTTGAGCTTCTTGATGTCCTCGCGCTGCGCCAGGCCGGCCTCGTTGATGCCGCGGGCGACGACCGTCTTGAGGTCCTGCGGCAGGCCTTCCCACATGCGGCCGTTGGCGATGAACCAGTAGCCGTCCCAGATGTGGTTGGTGAGCGAGCAGTACTTCTGCACTTCGTACAGCTTGGCGACCTGGATGATGGGCAGCGGGTTTTCCTGGGCGTCGACCACCTTGGTCTGCAGCGAGGAATAGACTTCGCTGAACTGCAGGCTGGCCGGCGCGGCGCCCAGGCCCTTGAACATGGAGATGGGCAGCGAGCTCACCGGCACGCGGATCTTGAGGCCGTCCATGTCGGCGGCGGTCTGCACCGGCGCCTTGCTGCTGGTGGTCTGGCGAAAGCCGTTGTCCCACATCTTCTCGAAGGCGTAGAGGCGGCGCTGCGCGATGGCGGCGCGCACGTGCGCGCCCAGCGCGCCGTCCATGGCGTTCCAGACCTGGTCGTAGTCCTTGAAGGCGAAGCCCACGGCGTTGATCGCCGCCACCGGCACCAGCGTGGCGATGACCAGCGCCGACGGCGTGAAGAAATCGATGCCGCCCGAGCGCACCTGCGCCAGCATGTCGGTGTCGCCGCCCAGCTGGTTGTTGGGGAAGATCTTGATGTCCACCCGGCCGTTGCTTTCCTTGAGGATGCGTTCGGCCGCTTCCTGGGCGCGGATGTTCAGCGGATGGGTGACGGGCAGGTTGTTGCCGTACTTCAGCGTGTAGTCGGCGGCGCGCGCGATCATCGGGAAACCGCTGGCCAGGGCCAGGGCGGGAACGGCGCCCAGGCGGCGCAAGGCACTGCGGCGGGTCATCAGCTTCATGGTTGTCTCCATAATCGTGGTTATGATGTTTTTTGATGCGCCACAAAAGTGCCAATCCCATGCGGCAGACTGGACAATAGTGAATAGGCGCTATCATCGTCAAACTTCTTTAATGATGGTTTTTGATGTGAATAGAAAACCTTCCGAACGCAGGCTGGCGCGCCTGGCCGACGTGGCCGCGCGAGCCGGCGTCTCCACCGCCACGGCCGATCGGGTGCTGAACCGCCGCCCCGGCGTGCGCGCCAGCACCGCGCAGAAAGTCTTTCGCGCCGCCATCGAGCTGGACTACCTGCCCGAACAGGAAATCCTCGCGGCCGCCGCGCCCGAGCCCATGCGCCTGGTGTTCCTGCTGCCGCGCGGCAGCAACCGCTATCTGCGCATGCTGGGCGACACCGTCAGCTACGCGCACGAGCACTTCGCGCCGCTGAACGCCAAGTGCCAGGTCGAATACGTCGAGAGCTTCAACCCCGACGCGCTGGCCCAGGCGCTAGCCAGGCACGGCCGGCGCGCCGACGGCATCGCGTTCATGGCGCTGGAGCATCCGGCGGTGCGCGAGGCGGTCGACGCGCTTGCGCAGCAGGGCGTGGCGACGGTGACGCTGATTTCCGACATCGCCAACTGCGCGCGCGCCGCCTACGTGGGGCTGGACAACCGTGCGGCAGGGCGCACCGCGGGCTACCTGATCGCGCGCTTCATCGGCTCGCGCGCGGCGCACGTGGCGCTGATCGCGGGCTCGCGCCATTACCGCGCGCACGAGGAGCGCGAGGGCGGCTTTCTGCAGCTGTATGCGGAACAGTTCCAGGCCATGCAGGTGGTCGACCTGCGCGAGGGCTACGACGACGCCCAGCGCAACTACGAGCAGACGCGCCAGCTGCTGGAGCAGTATCCGCAGCTGGCCGGCATCTACAACATCGGCGGCGCCTCGGACGGCGTGGCGCGCGCGTTGAAGGAGGCCGGCCTGCAGCACCGGGTGGTGTTCATCGGCCACGGCCTCACGCCCGACACCCGCTCGCTGCTGATAGACGGCACCATGGACGCGGTCATCACGCAAAGCCCGATGGAGGCGCTGATGAGCTGCGTGCGGATCTTCTCCAACCTGCGCGACAGGCGCAGCGCGATGAACGGCGTGGAAATGGCGCGCAGCCAGGTGATATTCCGCGAGAATCTGCCGTGAGGTCAGCCGATCTCGACCGTGTCGGCGTTCAGGCGCGCGCGCCAGGCGCGCAGCCGCTGTTCGGGGTATTGCACGCAGCTGCCGTCGGCCAGCCGGAAATGCTGCTTGTAGAGCGGCGAGGCGACCACCAGCTCGCCGTCCAGGTGGCCGACGATGCCGCGGCCGATGACGTTGGCGCCGGAGCGCGGGTCGCGGTTCTCGATGGCGTAGACCTCGCCCTCGGCGGCCTGCGGCACGTAGAAGAGCGCGATCTGCACGCCGTCGACCAGCGCCACCACGCCGGAGTGGGGCACCAGGTCCTGGCGGCGGCACACCGGGCGCCAGGCTTCGGGTTCGTTGACCAGGGCGTCCATCAGGCAATCTCCTCGGCGATGGGGATGACGCGGGCGGGGGCGGGCCGCGGCTGGCCGCGCTCCTGCACGAAGCGGATGTCGGGGTCGGCGGCGTCGTCGTTGACGAAGGTGCGGAAGCGCTTGAGCTTTTGCGGATCGTTCAGCGCGTTGGCCCATTCGCATTCATAGCGGTCCACCACCAGCTGCATCTGCGCTTCCAGCTCGGCGCACAGGCCCAGGCTGTCTTCCAGCACCACCTGCTTCAGGTAGTCCAGCCCGCCCTCCAGCGACTCGCGCCAGGCGGCGGTGCGCTGCAGCTTGTCGGCCGTGCGGATATAGAACATCAGCAGCCGGTCGATGACGCGGATCAGCATGGCGTCGTCCAGGTCGGTGGCGAACAGCTCGGCATGGCGCGGGCGCATGCCGCCGTTGCCGCAGACGTAGAGGTTCCAGCCCTTCTCCGTGGCGATGACGCCGATGTCCTTGCTCTGCGCCTCGGCGCATTCGCGGGTGCAGCCGGAGACCGCGAACTTGAGCTTGTGCGGCGCGCGCAGGCCCTTGTAGCGGTGCTCGATGTCCAGCGCCATGCGCACGCTGTCCTGCACGCCGTAGCGGCACCAGGTGCTGCCCACGCAGGACTTCACCGTGCGCGTCGATTTGCCGTAGGCGTGGCCGGTCTCGAAGCCGGCGGCGATCAGTTCGCCCCAGATGGCGGGCAGTTCGTGCAGCTGCGCACCGAACAGGTCGATGCGCTGTCCGCCGGTGATCTTGGTGTACAGCCCGTATTTCTTGGCGACGGCGCCGATGGCGATCAGGCCGTCGGGCGTGATCTCGCCGGCGGCGATGCGCGGCACGATGGAGTAGGTGCCGTTCTTCTGCATATTGGCCATGAAGGTGTCGTTGGTGTCCTGCAGCGGCACCAGGGCCGGGTCCTGAATGGGCCGGTTCCAGCACGACGCCAGGATGGAGGCGACGGCGGGCTTGCAGATTTCGCAGCCCAGCCGGCCGCGTCCGTGGCTGGCCAGCAGTTGTTCGAAGCTCTCGATGCCGCCGACCCGCACGATGGCGTAGAGCTCCTGGCGCGTGTAGGCGAAGTGTTCGCACAGGCTTTTGTCCACCGCCACGCCGCGCGCGGCCAGTTCGTGTTCCACCACCTGCTTGAGCAGGCCGGCGCAGCCGCCGCAGCCCGAGGCCGCCCGGGTGCAGGCCTTGACCGCGCCCAGGTCGGCGCAGCCGCCGTCGATGGCCTGGCGGACGGCGCCCTTGCTGACGTTGTGGCAGGAACAGACCGTGGCCGAATCGGGCAGGGCGTCCGCGCCCAGCAGCGGCGCCGCCTCGCCGCGCGGCAGGATCAGGCTGGCCGGGTCGGCCGGCGGGGCGATGCCGTTCTGCACGTATTGCAGCAGGGTGTCGTAATAGCTGTTGTCGCCCACCAGCACCGCGCCCAGCACGCGCTTGCCGTCGCCCGAGACCACCAGGCGGCGGTAGCCGGCGCCGGCCTCGTCGATATAGCGATAGCTGCGCGCGCCCGGCGTGGCGCCGTGGGCGTCGCCGATGGAGCCGACGTCCACGCCCAGCAGCTTGAGCCGCGTCGACATGTCGGCGCCGGCGAAGGGCTGCGCGGCCTCGCCGCACAGCGCGGCGGCGGCGGTGCGCGCCATCTGGTAGCCCGGCGCCACCAGGCCGTACACGCTGCCGTTCCAGGCCGCGCATTCGCCGATGGCGTAGATGTGTTCGTCGCTGCTGCGGCAGAAGTCGTCGATCGCGATCCCGCCGCGCTCGGCCAGCGTGAGCCCGGCCTTGCGCGCCAGCGTGACCTGCGGCCGGATGCCGGCGGAGAACACGATCAGGTCGGTCTCCAGCGGCGCGCCTTCGGCGAAGCGCATGCGGTAGCGGTACTGCGTGCCGGGCCGGATGTCCTGCGTGGCGCGCGACAGGTGCACGCCCACGCCCAGCGCCTCGATGCGGGCGCGCAGCGCCGCGCCGCCTTGCTCGTCGAGCTGCACCGGCATCAGGCGCGGCGCGAATTCGACCACGTGCGCCTGCAGGCCCAGGGATTTCAGCGCGTTGGCCGCCTCCAGGCCCAGCAGTCCGCCGCCCACCACCACGCCGCGGCGCGCGCCGTCGGCGGCCTGGCGGATCTGGTCCAGGTCGTCGAGCGTGCGGTAGACCAGGCGCGAAGCGCCCTCGGCGCCGGCTATCGGCGGCACGAAAGGATGGGAGCCGGTGGCCAGCACCAGCTTGTCGTAGGCATAGCGGCCCGCGGCGGTGACGACCTCGCGCTGGCGCCGGTCTATCTCCAGCACCGGCGTGCCCAGGTGCAGCGTGACGCCCGGGTGTTCGTAAAGCCCGGCCGCGCCCAGCGCCATCGATTCGGCGTCGCGCCCGTTCAGGTACTCGGACAGGTGCACGCGGTCGTAGGCGCGGCGCGGCTCGTCGCCGAAGACGTGGATGCGGTAGCGTTCCAGCGCGCCCAGCGCGATCAGCTGTTCGACGCAGTGGTGGCCCACCATGCCGTTGCCGACGATGACGAGGGTTTGCAGGGAGTCGCTTGCTGCCGATACGTTCATGGGAAATCCCCGGTTCCGAAAAGACGAAAAGCGCCCTGGACCTTGCGGTCGAGGGCGCCTTTGCCGGTGTTGCTCGAATTGTCGTGTGCGGCGGGCTTGCGGCCCGCCTGCCAGGATTCAAAGCAAAGTCCATGCCAGCCGGCGCGCGCGGGGGCGCGCGCGGCCGGCGCGTCCGCGCGTGCGGCGGGCTGCTTCATTGCGGTGCATAGTGTTGTGCGCGCCGCACCTGTTTGGCGCGGGGCGCGCCGTCAGCCGAAGGCGGCGCGCACGGCGGCGAAGGCGGCGTCCACCAAGGGGTCGGCGCGCCGCGAGGCCTGGGTGATGAAGGACAGTTCTGCCTGGATCGACAGGCCCTTGATCAGCAGCACGCCGTTGGCCTGGGATTCGCGCAGCGCGATGGAATCGCGGGCCAGCGACAGGCCGACGCCCGAACGCACCAAGTCCAGCATCGAGGCTTCCTGGTCGACCTCGGCCACCGCGTTGGGCGCGATGCCCAGGGCTTCGAACTGCGCGGCCAGCAGGCGGTGGTGCACGGAATCCGGGGGCGTCCAGATCCACGGAAGCGCGGCGATCTCGGCCCAGCCGCGGCCGGCCACCTGCGCGCCCCAGCCCTTGGGCGCGACCACGCTATACGTGAACGAAGCCAGCGGCAGCGCCTCCAGCCCCGCGGCCGCGTCGCCCGGCGCGCCCAGGAAGAAACCCACGTCCAGCTCGCCCGCGCGAACCAGCCTGCCCACCGAACCGGACATGCCGTGGCGCAGCGTGGGACGGATCTTGGGATAGTGCTCGACCAGGTGCTGCAGCGTGGCGCCCAGCCGCAGGAATTCCGGGTCCAGGATGGTGCCGATCCGCAGCTCGCCCTGCACGGTGTCGCGCAGCGCGCCGATGGCGCGCTCGAAATCGTCCAGCGCGTCCAGCACCCGCTGCGCCGCCGGCAGCAGCGCGCGGCCGTCGGCGTTCGGCGCCAGCCCCTGGGCGGTGCGCGCGAACAGCGCCAGGTCCAGCGATTCCTGGAAATTCTTGAGCTGCAGGCTGAGCGCGGGCTGGGTCAGGTGCAGCTGCTCGGCCGCGCGCGTCAGGTTGCCGGCGCGGGCCACGGCGGCGAAGCTGCGGATATGCTTGAGATCCATGGCTGGATGGGGGCGGGGAAGTCGAGCTTTATTAAAGACGCTTATAAAGCGTTTTTCAACAATTCATTGGACAGGCGCGCAGCACTGCGCCAGAGTCATGGCAAAGTCCGGCATCCGCCCGGGCATGAAAATAAGAAGCGCTTATGGAGACATACGACTACATCATCGTGGGCGCGGGTTCGGCCGGCTGCGTGCTGGCCAACCGGCTCAGCCGCGATCCGTCCGTGCAGGTGCTGCTGCTGGAGGCCGGCGGGCGCGACAACTACCACTGGATCCACATCCCGGTGGGCTATCTGCATTGCATCGGCAATCCGCGCACCGACTGGATGTACCGCACCGTGGCCGAGCCCGGCCTGGGCGGCCGTGCGCTGATCTACCCGCGCGGCCGCGTGCTGGGCGGCTGCTCGTCGATCAACGGCATGATCTACATGCGCGGCCAGCGCGAGGACTACGAAAACTGGGCCGCGCTGTCGGGCGATCCGGCCTGGAGCTGGGACCAGGTGCTGCCGGTCTTCAAGCGCAGCGAAGACCACCACCGCGGCGCAGACGAGTTCCACGGCGCGGGCGGCGAATGGCGGGTGGAGCCGCAGCGGCTGCGCTGGGACATCCTGGAGGCTTTCGCCGAGGCGGCGGAGCAGGAAGGCATCCCACGCGTGGCGGACTTCAACCGCGGCGACAATTTCGGCAGCGGCTACTTCGAAGTGAACCAGCGCCGCGGCTGGCGCTGGAACACGGCCAAGGCCTTTCTGCGGCCGGTGCGCCAGCGCCCGAACCTGCGGGTGGAAACCGGCGCGCTGGTCGAGCAGCTGGTGTTCGAAGGCAAGCGCTGCGTGGGCGTGCAGCTCAAGCGCGGCGAGGCCGGCGCGACGGTGCGCGCGCGCCGCGAAGTGGTGCTGGCGGCCGGCGCCATCAACACGCCGCAGCTGCTCGAATTCTCGGGCGTGGGCGAGCCGGCGCGGCTGCGCGAAAGCGGCATCGCGCTGCGCCACGCCCTGCCCGGGGTGGGCGAAAACCTGCAGGACCATCTGCAACTGCGCGTCATCCTCAAGGTCGACGGCGTCAAGACCTTGAACCGCATCGCCTCCACCTGGTGGGGCAGGGCGGGCATCGGCCTGGAATACCTGGTCAACCGCAGCGGCCCGATGAGCATGGCGCCGTCGCAGCTGGGCGCCTTCGCCAAATCGGACCCGGGCCAGGCCCGCGCCAATGTCGAGTTCCACGTGCAGCCCCTGTCTTTGGGCGCCTTCGGCGAGCCGCTACACGGATTCGACGCTTTCACCGCCAGCGTCTGCAACCTGCGGCCCACCTCGCGCGGCAGCGTGCATGCGCAGGGTCCGCAAGGCGCGGGCCTGGCGCCGGTGATCGCGCCCAACTACCTGAGCACCGAGGAAGACCTGCGGGTGGCGGCGGATTCCATCCGCCTGGTGCGCCGGATCGCCGCGGCGCCGGCGTTGCAGCGCTACCGTCCGCAGGAATGGCTGCCGGGACCGGCGTACGAGAACGAAGCCCAGCTGCGCGAAGCGGCAGGCAAGATCGGCACCACGATTTTCCATCCGGTGGGCACCTGCGCCATGGGCCGCGACGCCGACGCCGGCGCGGTGGTCGACGCGCGGCTGCGCGTGCATGGGCTGGAGGGGCTGCGCATTGCGGACGCGTCGGTGATGCCGCTGATCACGTCGGGCAACACCAATTCGCCGACCATCATGATCGCCGAACGCGCGGCCGACCTGATCCGCGCGGACGCGGGGCAGGCCGCGTAGCGAAGGTCAGCGCAGCGAGCGGTACATGTCCTGGCGCTGCGGGTGGGTCAGCATCACTTGCCAGAGCTGGCCCTCGCGCGAGCGGAAAAAGCCCGCGCAGCACATCAGGTAGTACTTCCACATGCGGTAGAAGCGCTTGCCGTAGCGCGCTTCCAGCGTGGGCCAGGCGCGCTCGAAGTTCTCCCACCAGGCCATCAGCGTGCGGTCGTAGTCGGCGCCGAAGTTGTGCCAGTCCTCGATGATGAAACGGCCTTCCACCGCCGTGGCGATTTCGCGCGCCGAGGGCAGCTTGCCGTTGGGGAAGACGTAGCGGTCGATCCAGGGATCGGTGCTCTGGCTGGTGGCGGCGATGCCGATGGTGTGCAGCAGGAAGATGCCGCCGGGCGCCATCAGGCGCTGCACGTGGGTGAAGTAGGTGTCGTAGTTCTTGGGGCCGACGTGCTCGAACATGCCGACCGACACGACCTTGTCGAAGCTGCCTTGCAGGTCGCGGTAGTCCTGCAGCAGCAGTTGCACCGGCAGGCCCTGCACGCGCTGCTGCGCCAGCGCCAGCTGTTCCTTGGAGACGGTCACGCCGGTGACCTTGACGCCGTAGCGCTCGGCCGCGAACTTGGCCAGCCCGCCCCAGCCGCAGCCGATGTCGAGCAGGGTTTCGCCCGGCTTGAGCTGCAGCTTGCGGCAGATCATGTCCAGCTTGGCTTCCTGGGCCTGTTCCAGGGTCTCGGCATGTTCCCAGTAGGCGCAGGAATAGATCATGCGGCTGTCCAGCATGGCTTCGAACACGTCGTTGCCGGCGTCATAGTGCTGTTTGCCGACCTCGAACGCGCGGCTCTTGGACTGCAGGTTGAAAAGCTTGTGGCGCAGGTGTTCGGCGATCAGCTTGAGGCGCGCCAGGCCCAGCGCCGCCGATCCCACGTCGGCGCGCAGCAGGCGGGTGAAGAGCTCGTCGAGCTGGTCGCAGTCCCATTCGCCGTCCATGTAGGACTCGCCCAGGCCCAGCGACCAGCTTGCGAACACGCGGTCGTACATGTGCTTGTCGTGGACGCGGATGTCCCAGGGGCGCGTACCGTTGATCTGGACGTCGGCGCGGGCCAGGACGTCCTGCAACACTTTGGGGGCTTGGGGAGGGGGGAGGCTGACGGCCTGCTCGTCGGTGGTCAGCGGGGAGGTGGGACTGCTTTGCTGCATACGGACTCCATATCAATTTGGGAAGACTGATCTGGCAATGCTCGAGGCTGCGTACTTTGGCGCGAAACGGCGGGCAACTCCAATTTAAATGTTGGATCGCGCCGATAGGCTAATTCACCTTCCGCCCGGCGGTCGGGGCGTCGATCCGGATGGCGTGATCGTAGCGATGCGCGCTCCGATAGTCCAGGGCCGCGGTCCGAGTTCGACGCCATCCTATAAGATACCCGCCTGGCGCACCGTGTCGGCGCGCGCAGACTCGTGGAGTGCATCGATGCAGGACGCCCGCCTGGAACCCCGTTTGGAATTCGTCACCTGCGCCAGCCCGGCCGGGCTGCATCGCATGGCCTACTGGGAATGGGGCGATCCGGCCAACGACGAGGTGCTGGTCTGCGTGCACGGCCTGACCCGCAGCGGCCGGGATTTCGACACGCTGGCCCGCCGCCTGGCCCACCGTTACCGGGTGGTCTGCCCGGACGTGGTGGGCCGGGGGCGTTCGGACTGGCTCGCCAATCCCGCTTTCTACACCGTGCCGCAGTACGTCTCCGACATGGTGACCCTGCTGGCCCGCCTGCGCCCGGCGCGCCTGGCCTGGCTGGGCACCTCCATGGGCGGGCTGATCGGCCTGGCGCTGTCGGGCGCCGCGGTATACGCGCAGGCCATGCTGGCGATGCGCCCGCATGCGGGCATGCTGCCGCCGTCCGAAGGCGTGCGGCTGGACAAGCTGGTGCTCAACGACGTCGGCCCGCGGCTGGAGACCGGCGCGCTGGCGCGCATCGGCCAGTATGTGGGCGAGCCGGCCGAATTCGAGTCGTTCGACGCGGCCGTGGCCGCCATGCGCGCCAACTCCACGACGTTCGGCCCGCATACCGACGCGCAATGGGCCGAGCTGGGACGCTATCTGTACCCCGAACAGGGCGGCAAATGGGTCAAGCACTACGACCTGGCGCTGGCCCAGGCCCTGGCCGCGCAGACGCCGCAGGAACTGGCCGCCGGCGAGCAGATCCTGTGGCGCGCCTATGACACCGTGGCCTGCCCCATCCTCATCGTGCGCGGCGAGCAATCGGATCTGCTGACCCGCGCCACGGTCGAAGAAATGCTGGCGCGCAATCCGCGCGCGCGGGCGCACGAAGTGGCCGGCGTGGGCCACGCGCCCACGCTGATGGCCGACGAGCAGGTCGAGCCGGTGGCCGCGTTCCTGCTGGGTTAGCGCCCTGCCAAACCAGGGACGGACACGGCGCTATCCACGCTGGCGGGGCTTCTCTACAATAGCCCCATGAACGCGCGCACCCTGAATATCGACCTGCATTGCCATTCCACCGTCTCGGACGGCGCGCTCGCGCCGCGCGACGTGGCGCAGCGCGCGCATGCCAATGGCGTGGACGTCTGGGCCCTGACCGACCACGACGAGGTCGGCGGCCTGGCCGAAGCCGCCGCCGCGGCGCGCGAACTGGACATGGAATTCGCCACCGGCGTCGAGATCTCGGTCACCTGGGCCGGCCTGACGGTGCACATCGTCGGGCTGCGCTTCGATCCGGCCGACCAGACGCTGATCGAAGGCCTGCGCAAGACCCGCGCCGGCCGCGCCGAACGCGCCAAGCGCATCGGCGAACGCCTGGCCGAGATGGGCATGCCGGGCGCCTACGAAGGCGCGCTGCCGTTTGCCGGCAATCCCGAACTCATCAGCCGCACGCACTTCGCGCGCTACCTGGTCGAGGCCGGCTATTGCCCCGACGTGCAGACCGTGTTCAACAAGCACCTGGGCGACGACCGTCCCGGCCACGTGCCCATGCAATGGGCCACGCTGGCCGAAGCCGTGGGCTGGATACGCGGGGCCGGCGGCCGCGCCGTGATCGCGCATCCCGGCCGCTACAAGTACACGCCGCTGCAGTTCGCCGCGCTGTTCGACGAGTTCCTGCAACTGGGCGGCGTCGGCATCGAGGTCAACACCGGCAGCCATACGGTCGAAGAGGCCCGCCACTACGCGGACGTGGCGCGCCGCTACGGCTTTCTCGCCTCGCGCGGCTCGGACTTCCACAGCCCCAAGGAAAGCCGGATGGACCTGGGCCGCCTGCCGGCGCTGCCGCCGGACCTCAAGCCGGTCTGGCACGACTGGTTCTGACCCGGGCGGCGGCCCGTCCGCCACGCCCGCCATGCTATCGACTGTGACCGCGCCCAACGGCGCAACCGCCATGAACAAAGCATTTGTTAAAGAATCCGATCAAGAGGACGACGACGATCTGCCGCAGGCCCAGGCGCTGCCGGCCGGCACCAAGAACTACATGACGCCCGGCGGCTACGAACGCCTGCGCGGCGAGCTGGCGCACCTGATGAACGTGGAGCGTCCGGCCGTGGTGCAGGTGGTGTCCTGGGCCGCGTCCAACGGCGACCGCTCGGAGAACGGCGATTACCTCTACGGCAAGAAGCGGCTGCGCGAGATCGACCGCCGCATGCGCTTTCTGACCAAGCGGCTGGACTTCGCCGAGGTGGTCGACCCGGCCGCCCAGCCCAACCGCGACCAGGTTTTCTTCGGCGCCACGGTGCTGTATTCCGACAAGGCCGGCGAAGAGCACCGCGTGACCATCGTGGGCGTGGACGAGGCCGAGCCGCTGGCCGGCAAGATCAGCTGGATCTCGCCGGTGGCGCGCGCCCTGATCAAGGCCAGGGAAGGCGATACGGTGGTCTTGCGCACGCCCGGCGGCATCGAAGAGCTGGATATCCTGGAAGTTTCTTACCCGGCGTAACGGGGCCGCCTCAAAAAAATACGGGCGCCGGCTCGTGGCCGGCGCCCGTTGGCGGGCGGGATCTGGTGTCCCTGCCTCGGTTGGCGGCTTGCGCCGCCGGTTCCCCTGGGGCTTGCTGTGTTCTTGCGGGCTTACTTCTTGCGGCTGGCGATGGACTTTTCGGCCAGGTTCACCAGGTCTTCGCCGATCTGCTTTTTCCACTTGTCGTAGACGGGCTTGGTGGCCTTGACGAAGGCTTCATGGTCGGCCTGCGACAGCGAGGTGACCTTGACGCCGTGGCCCTCGATCTCCTTGAGCAGCGACGGGTCCTCGGGCGTCACGCCCTTGCGCGCGATCACGATCTGCTGCTTGCCGGCGTCCAGCGCGGCCTGGCGCACGATGTCGCGGTCTTTCTCGGACCAGGAATTCCACACCTCGCGGTTGACCACGAAGATCAGCGGGTCGGCCACGTAGTTCCACAGGGTCAGGTACTTCTGGCCCACGGTGTAGAGCTTGGAGCCGGTGTAGATGGACAGGGGGTTTTCCTGGCCGTCCACGGCGCCGCTGGCCAGCGCGGGCTGGGCGTCGGCCCAGCTCATCTGGGTGGGGTTGGCGCCCAGCGCGGTGAAGGTGTCGATGTACAGCGGCGAGCCCACCACGCGCAGCTTCATGCCCTTCATGTCCTCGGGCTTCTTGATCTCGTGCTTGGAGTTGCTGAGCTGGCGGTAGCCGTTCTCGCCCCAGGCCAGCGGCACCACGCCGGCCTTTTCGATCAGCTTGAACATCTGCTTGCCGACCTCGCCCTGCACCAGCGAGTCGATGGCGGCGTAGTCGGGCATCAGGAAGGGCAGGGAGAACAGGTTGAGCTGCTTGACCTGCGGCGACCAGTTGATGGTGGAGCCCACCGCCATGTCGATCACGCCCTGGCGGATGGCGGTGAATTCGCGAGTCTGGTCGCCCTGGACCAGCGAGGTGCCCGGGTAGACCTTGATGTTGATGCGGCCTTCGGTGCGCTCGCGCACCAGGTTGGACCAGATTTCGGCGCCCTGGCCCCACGGGAAGGTGGTGCCCACGACGATCGAGAGCTTGTATTCGGACTTGTAGTTCTGGGCATGCGCGGGCGCCATGCCCGCCACTGCCGCCGCGCACAGGGCGGCGCCGATCAGGTTGCGGAACTTCATGTTGCGTCTCCTCTCTTTGCTAGTCTGTCTGTTGTTGTGTAATGCAGGTCAGCCGCTTCAATAACCGAGCTTGTGGGGCAGCCACAGCGCCAGCTGCGGGAAGGCAAGCACCGCCACCAGCACCAGGAACATCGCGCCCAGCAGCCACACCACCCAGCGCACCGTGGACTCCATCGGCACGCGCGCGATGCGGCAGGAAACCATCAGGTTCACCGCCAGCGGCGGGGTGAACTGGCCCAGCGCCACCTTCAGCGTCAGGATCACGCCGAACCACACCGGGTCCCAGCCGTAGGCGTTGGCGATCGGCATGAGCAGCGGCACGAAGATCAGGAAGATGGAGATGCCGTCCAGGAACATGCCCACGGTCATGAGCAGCAGGATCAGCAGCGCCAGCACGCCCCATTCGCCGAGGCCGGAATTGACGATGGCGTGCGTGACGGGATCGATGATGCTGAGCGTGGACAGGGCCCACGCGAAGATGCCGGCCAGCGTCACCACCAGCATGATGACGGCGGACAGTTCGGCGGCTTCGCGCAAAATGGTGAAGAGGTCGCGCAGCTTGATGCTGCGGTGGATGCACATGCCCACGAACAGCCCGTAGAACACCGCCACCACGGCGGCCTCGGTGGGCGTGAACCAGCCCATGCGCATCCCGCCCAGGATCAGCACCGGCGCGGCCAGGCCCCACGAGGCCTCGCGCAGGCTGGCCCAGAATGGCGGGCGCGGCAGATGCGCCTCGAGCGCGCCCATCTTGTGCTTGCGCGCCAGCCACACCGCCGGAATGATCAGCGCCAGGCCGGCCAGGACGCCGGGCACCATGCCGGCGGCGAACAGCGCCGGCACCGAGGCGCCGGGCACCAGCACCGAATAGATGATGAAGGCCACCGAGGGCGGGATCAGGATGTCGGTGGCGGCGCCGGCGGCCACCACCGAGGCCGAGAACGAACCCGG
Organism: Achromobacter sp. SX5; assembly: GCF_056711425.1. Classification (NCBI taxonomy): domain Bacteria; kingdom Pseudomonadati; phylum Pseudomonadota; class Betaproteobacteria; order Burkholderiales; family Alcaligenaceae; genus Achromobacter; species Achromobacter sp. SX5. The sequence continues at coordinate 2,331,453 of NZ_CM160041.1, forward strand.
ATAGCCGGCGCGCGACATGGCGGTGATCATCACCGCGCCCACGGCGGCCGCGCAGGCCGGGCCGGAGCCGGAAATCCCGCCCAGGAACATGGCCACCGCGATCGACACCAGCGGCAGCATGCCCGGGCCGCGCCCGACGATGGCGATGGCGAAATCCACCAGCCGCTTGGCCACGCCGGAGCGGTCGAAGATCGACCCCACCAGCACGAACATGGGAATGGCCAGCAGCGGATACTTGGCCAGTCCGGCGTAGAAGTTCTGCGGCACCGTCAACAGCCCATACCAGGGCGTGTCCAGGTTGGACAGCACGATGGCCACGGTGCCGCCGATGCCCAGCGCCACGCCGACCGGCACGCCGATCAGCATGAGCACGATGAAGACGGTGAAGAGGACGCCCGCGATCATGGCTGGCCCCGGCTGGCGGAATCGGCCGCCACGGGGGCGCGCGCGATGCGGCGCAATATGCCGATGGTGCGCAGCGAGATCGCCGCGGCCATGACGGGCAGCCAGATCGAATACCACCAGGTCGGCACGCCGATGGCCGGCGAGGTCTCTTCGTAGATGTATTCGTCGGCCACCAGCTTGACCGACAGCACGGTCAGCAGCAGGAAGAACGCCAGCACGCAGCCGTTGGAGATCAGCGCCATGATGCGCTGGCGGCGCGGCGAACCCGAGTCGGCCAGGATCTCGATGCGGATGTGGTGGTTGCGCACGAAGGCCATGCTGCCGCCGGCCATGGTCAGCACGATCAGCAGGAACACCGAGATTTCTTCGGTCCAGGCGAAGGACTGGTCGGTGAAATAGCGCACCAGCACGTTCAGGAAGGTGATGATGGCCAGCGCCGCCAGCAGGATCACGGCCAGCCAGTCCTCGATGGCCAGCGGCACTTTTACGGCGGGATCGGGTTCTGCGGGGATGATCGGTTCTACGGGCTCGGCGGGGGCTTCGGGGCGGGACATGAGGCTACGGCCAGCGCGCGGGTAGGCGCTTTGCTTTTTATTTGTGGGGTCGCTGCATCCTACCGTTGCGCCGTGGGCGCGATAGTTCGTGTTTTCCCGCGGTGCGGGATGGACGCAACATGGTGCGTCGCAGCATAAATTTCCGGGCCAGGCCTCCAGGATGGCAGGTAAACGGGGACCGCATAAGGAAATGCGCGCAGATATTGCCATGCACCATCTTCGTGCATGGGCGGCGGAATTCTTTTGTAACCTCGGCCGCCGGCGGGGCCTGAACGGACCGGTTGCAGCGCGGCTCCGGGAAAACCCCCTAAACGGGTAAAATCGCTTTTTGCTCCTTCTACCTTATACGGCGCCCGCATCGTGTCCCTAGTTCAGCATCTGCCTGGTTCCTCCGTCCTGTCCTCTTTCCGTCGCGATCGCCTGCTGGCGCAGCTGAAGGAAGCCGGCCTGCCGGTGGCCGACATATCCGCCCGCTACGAGCACTTCGTCAGCACCGACGCCGCGCTCACGGCCGAGCAACAGAACCAGCTTGCCCAACTGCTGGACTACGGCACGCCGGCCACGGGCGAGGCGCCGGCCAAGAGTCTGGCGCTGCTGGTCATTCCCCGCCTGGGCACGATTTCGCCGTGGGCCAGCAAGGCCACCGACATCGCCCACAACTGCGGCCTGACGGCCGTGCACCGCATCGAGCGCGGCGTGCGCTACGTGATCACGCCCGAACGCGGCCTGCTGGGCGCCAAGTCCTTCGACGAAGCCATGCTGGCGCGCGCCGCCGACTGTCTGCACGACCGCATGACCGAAACCGTGGTGGACGCCAGCTTCGACGGCCAGGCGCTGTTCCAGCCGCTGGCCGGCAAGCCCATGCGCACGGTGGACGTGCAGGCGCGCGGCGCCCAGGCGCTGGTCGAGGCCAACGCCACGCTCGGCCTGGCCCTGTCCGACGACGAAATCGAATACCTGGCCAAGTCCTTCGGCGACCTGGGGCGCGACCCCACCGACGTGGAACTGATGATGTTCGCCCAGGCCAACAGCGAACACTGCCGCCACAAGATCTTCAACGCCCAGTGGGTGATCGACGGCCAGGCGCAGCCCAACACGCTGTTCGGCATGATCCGCGCCACGCACAAGGCGCAGCCGGCCGGCACGGTCGTGGCCTATTCCGACAACGCCGCCATCATGGAAGGCGGCCCCGCGCAGCGCTTCCAGGCCGGCGTGCCGGGCTTGACGGGCGAGGGCGCGGAAGGCGCCAAATACATCCGCCGCGACACCGTCGTGCACACGCTGATGAAGGTGGAAACGCATAACCACCCGACCGCGATCGCGCCGTTCCCGGGCGCTTCCACCGGCGCCGGCGGCGAGATCCGCGACGAAGGCGCCACCGGCCGCGGCTCCAAGCCCAAGGCCGGCCTGACCGGCTTCACGGTCTCGCACCTGCGCTTCGACGACGCGCTGCAGCCCTGGGAAGCCGATCACCACGGCCTGCCCGACCGCATCGCCTCGCCGCTGTCCATCATGATCGACGGCCCCATCGGCGGCGCCGCCTTCAACAACGAATTCGGCCGTCCCAACCTGCTGGGCTACTTCCGCTCGTTCGAGCAGACCGCCGGCTGCACCCGCTGGGGCTACCACAAGCCCATCATGATCGCCGGCGGCCTGGGCAGCATCGACGCCGGCCTGACGCACAAGGAAGTCATTCCCCCCGGCGCGCTGCTGATCCAGCTGGGCGGCCCGGGTTTCCGCATCGGCATGGGCGGCGGCGCCGCCTCCAGCATCAGCATGGGCAGCAACTCGGCCGAGCTGGACTTCGACTCCGTGCAGCGCGGCAACCCCGAGATCGAGCGCCGCGCCCAGGAAGTCATCGACCGCTGCTGGCAGCAGGGCGACAAGAACCCCATCATCGCCATCCATGACGTGGGCGCGGGCGGCCTGTCCAACGCCTTCCCCGAGCTGGTCAACGACGCCGGCCGCGGCGCCATCTTCGACCTGAAGCGCGTGCCGCTGGAAGAATCCGGCCTGTCGCCCGCCGAAATCTGGAGCAATGAATCGCAGGAGCGCTACGTCCTGTCGATCCTGCCGCAAGACCTCGAGCGCTTCGACGCCATCGCGCGCCGCGAACGCTGCCCGTACGCGGTGGTGGGCGTGGCCACCGAAGAGCGCCAGCTGCGCGTGGTCGACGGCGAAGGCCTGCCCGGCCTGGACACGATCCGTCCGCAAGGCGAGGCCGAGGTGCGTCCGGTGGACGTGCCGATCGACGTGATCCTGGGCAAGCCGCCGCGCATGACGCGCGAGGTGACGCGCCTGCCCGGCGTGTCCGCGCCGCTGGACCTGGCCGGCATCGACCTGACTGACGCCGCCTACCGCGTGCTGCGCCACCCCACCGTGGCCAACAAGACCTTCCTCATCACCATCGGCGACCGCACCGTGGGCGGGCTGTCCAGCCGCGACCAGATGGTCGGCCCCTGGCAGGTGCCGGTGGCCGATTGCGCCGTGACGCTGGCCGACTACGAAGGCTTCCGCGGCGAAGCGATGTCCATGGGCGAGCGCACCCCGATCGCCATGCTGGACGCGCCGGCCTCGGGCCGCATGGCCGTGGCCGAGGCCCTGACCAACCTGGCCGCCGCCGACGTGGCGCGCCTGGAAGACATCAAGCTGTCGGCCAACTGGATGGCCGCCTGCGGCGTGGACGGCCAGGACGCGGCGCTGTACGACACGGTGTCCGCCGTCAGCGAGCTGTGCCAGGCGACCGGCCTGTCGATTCCGGTCGGCAAGGATTCGCTGTCCATGAAGACCTCGTGGCAGCAGGACGGCGAGCAGCGCCAGGTGGTGGCGCCGGTGTCGCTGGTGGTCACGGCCTTCGCGCCGGTGGCCGACGTGCGCGCCAGCCTCACGCCGCAGCTGCGCACCGACGCCGGCGACAGCGTGCTGATCCTGATCGACCTGGGGCGCGGACGCCATCGCATGGGCGGCTCGATCCTGGCGCAGGTCTATAACCAGGTCGGCGAGACCGTGCCGGACATCGACGCGCCGCAGGACCTGCGCGCCTTCTTCGTCACCATTCGCACGCTGGCCGAAGCCGGCACCATCCTGTCCTACCACGACCGCTCCGACGGCGGCCTGTTCGCGACCCTGGTGGAAATGGCCTTCGCCGGCCGCACCGGCATCTCGGTCAACCTGGACATGCTGACCTTCGATCCGCAATCGGCGGATTGGGGCGACTTCAAGATCCGCCCCGAGCAGGTGGCGGTGCAGCGCGACGAACTCACGCTCAAGGCGCTGTTCTCGGAAGAGGCGGGCGCCGTGATCCAGGTGCCGGCCTCGCAGCGCGACGCCGTCATGCAGGTGCTGCGCGGCGCGGGCCTGTCGGCCCACTCGCACGTCATCGGCGGCCTGAACGGCGCCGACGAAGTGGAGTTCTACCGCGACGGCAAGAAGGTCTGGGGCCAGCCGCGCGCCGACCTCGGCCGCGCCTGGAGCGAAGTCTCCTACCGCATCATGGCGCGCCGCGACAACCCGGCCTGCGCCCAGGCCGAACTGGACGTCTGGAACGATACCCAGGACCCGGGCATGAGCCCCAGCGTGGCCTTCGACCCGCAGGAAGACGTGGCCGCGCCGTTCATCAACACCGGCAAGCGCCCGCGCGTGGCCATCCTGCGCGAGCAGGGCTGCAACAGTCAGGTGGAAATGGCCTGGGCCTTCGACACCGCCGGCTTCGAGGCCATCGACGTGCACATGACCGACCTGCTGTCGGGCCGCGTGGACCTGGCGCAGGCGCAGGGCCTGGTGGCTGTGGGCGGCTTCAGCTACGGCGACGTGCTGGGCGCCGGCGAAGGCTGGGCGCGCACCATCCGCTTCAACAGCAAGCTGTCGGATCAGTTCGCCGCGTACTTCGCGCGCCCCGACACCTTTGCGCTGGGCGTGTGCAACGGCTGCCAGATGATGGCCGCGCTGGCGCCCATGATCCCGGGCGCCGAATTCTGGCCGCGCTTCACGCGCAACCAGTCGGAAAAGTACGAGGCGCGGCTGTCCATGCTGGAAGTGGCCAAGTCGCCGTCGATCTTCTTCGCCGGCATGGAAGGCGCGCGCGTGCCGGTCGCCGTGGCCCACGGCGAGGGCTATGCCGACTTCTCGCAGCAGGGCGACGCCGCCCGTGTGCTGGCCGCCGCGCGCTATATCGACAACCGCGGCCAGGCCACCGAAGCCTATCCGTTCAACCCCAACGGCAGCCCCGGCGGCCTGACCGCGGTCACCACCGCCGACGGCCGCTTCACGGTCATGATGCCGCACCCCGAGCGCGTGACCCGCAACGTCATGATGTCGTGGGCGCCCGAGAAGTGGGGCGCGGCCGACGCCGGCGGCGCGTTCAGCCCGTGGATGCGCATGTTCCGCAATGCCCGCGTCTGGCTGGCGTAGGATGGGTATAGCGCGAGACGATATCCGCAAAAACGGGGCTGTATAACGCGCGGCACCCATCAGGCGGCGCTAGCCGCCGTTTGCCTCTTGCCACGAAAAACGGCGGCTGGCGCCGCCTGATGGGTTCCGCGCGTTGGGGATCTGGGTTCTGGCCCGGGTCTCCGCGCGCTGCACCCATCCTACGACGCGCGCTTCAACGACTTCATGAACCGCTGCGCGCGCGTGACTGCGTCCTGCGCCTCGGCGGCCAGCGCGGCCACGAAGCGCTGGGCCGCCAGGCTGAGCGGGCGACGCGGATGATTCACCACCACCAATTGGCGCTGCATGTCGGCGTGGATGCGGCGCACCGACAGGGCGCCGGCGTCCAGTTCGTGCGCGATGGCGCTGACCGGCAGGATGGTGGCCCAGGCGCCTGACTTCACCAGCTCCAGCGTCGGGGTCAGCGCGTCCATTTCCAGGCGCGGGCGCGCGGCCGCGCCGCGTTTCTTCAGCACCGGATCGATGATGGCGCGCAGGCCCTGGCCCAGCGACGGCACGATCAGCGCGTCGATCGACAGGTCCTTGAATTCGACGTTGCGCAGCGGGCTGCCGGCGGCGGTCACCAGCACCAGTTCCTCGTTGACCAGCGGACGCATCTCCAGGCTGCGCACCGGCTGGATCAGGTTGACGATGGCCACGTCCAGCTCGCCGGCGTCCAGGCGCTCGACCAGCCCCGCGCTATAGGCCTCGGTCAGCCGGATCGTGACGTCGCGGTTCTCGGCGCTGTAGAGCGAGAGGGCGCGCGGCACGATGCTGGCGCCCAGCGACGGCACCGTGCCCACCCGTATCAATCCCGACGTGCCGCCGCTCAGGTCCAGCATGCGCTGGCGCACGCTTTCCACTTCCTTCGACAGCGGCAGCAGCATCTTGTACAGATCCACCCCCGCGGCCGTGGGCGTGACGCCGCGGCTGGAGCGTTCGAACAGCTGAACCTTCAAGGTCTTTTCCAGCTTGGCCAGCTGCGTGCTCAGCGCGGACTGGACGATGCCCAGCTCGGCGGCGGCGCGCGTCATGCCGCCGTTGCGGTACAGGCAGAGAAAACACTCGATCTGGCGTAAATCCATGGTGCGCGGGTGGGGCGGGAGATACCGGATTATAGGGATCGGAAACCGGCGCCGAATGTCGGGCTAGGGGTAAACGATATGAAAAAAATAGATCGTAGATGAATATATTATTAAAAATAGAGATGGCTTTGGCGATCCTGCGGCAAGGCCGACACAGCAAGGAGACAAGACGTGGAAACCAGTACGAAAGTGTTAGGTGCCGTCGCGTTGGCGGTAGTCGGCATCTGCGGGACGGGAGCGGCCAGCGCCCAGGGCGACACGGTGAAGATCGCCTTCGTCACGGACATGAGCGGTCCTTATTCGGACTTCGACGGCGTCGGCGGCCTGGACGCGATCCGCATGGCGGTGGCGGACTTCGGCGGCAAGGTGCTGGGCAAGCCGATAGAAGTGCTGGCGTCCGACCACCAGAACCGCGCCGACATCGCGTCGAACCGGGCTCGCCAGTGGTGGGACCAGGACAAGGTCGACCTGGTGATAGGCGGCTCCAACTCGTCGGCCTCGCTGGCCATCAGCACCATCGCGGCCGAGAAGAAAAAGGTCTTCATCAGCGCCGGCGCGGGCGCCGACAGCCTGACCGAGGAGGCCTGCAACGCCTACACGGTGCGGTACACCTATTCGACCTCGGCGCAGGCCCGCGGCACGGCGGCGGCCATGGTGGCGCAGGGCGGCAAGAGCTGGTTCATGCTGACCGCCGATTACGCATTCGGCTATTCGCTGGAGAAGGCCAGCATGGACGTGGTGCAGGCCAACGGCGGTTCTGTTTCCGGCACCACCCGCCATCCGCTCAATACTTCGGATTTCTCGTCCTACCTGATGAAGGCCCAGGCCTCCAAGGCGCAGGTGCTGGGCCTGGCCAACGGCGGCGGCGACCTGATCAATTCGATCAAGACGGCCAAGGAATTCGGCGTGAGCGACCAGATGCGCCTGGCCGGCCTGATGGTGTTCATCACCGACATCCACAGCCTGGGCCTGGACACCACGGCCGGCATGTACCTCACCGACGGCTGGTACTGGGATCTCGACGAACGCTCGCGCGCGTTCAGCAAGCGCTTCCACGAGCGCAACAAGAAGATGCCGACCACCTTCCAGGCGGGCGACTATTCCGCCACCACCACCTACCTGAAGGCGGTGGAGCGCGCCGGCACCACCGACTCGGACGCGGTCATGAACGCGCTGAAGTCCATGCAGATCGACGACATGTTCACCAAGGGCTATATCCGGGCCGACGGCGCCATGGTCCACGATATGTACCTGATGCAGGTCAAGTCGCCCTCGGCCTCCAAGGGCGAGTGGGACTACTACCGGAAAGTGGCCACCATCCCGGGCGAAGAGGCCTATGCGCCGACCAAGCCCGGCGTGTGCAAGCTGCAGGCAAAGATCTGAATTCCCATCCCTTACCGGAGGCAGGCAATCATGGCGGAAAGTTGGCCCGAGCTGGTTTATCGGAACTTGAAGGAAGCCGGCATTACGCAAATGGCGTACGTGCCCGACGCCGGGCACGGCCGGCTGATCAAGCTGTTCGAGGCGGACCCCGACGTGGAAGCGATTTCGCTCACCACCGAAGAAGAAGGCGTGGCGATGCTGGGCGGGGCCTGGCTGGGCGGGGCCAAGGGCGTGCTGCTGATGCAGTCCAGCGGCGTGGGCAACTGCATCAATATGCTGGCGTTGACGCAGGAGTGCCGCATGCCCTTGCTGTGCCTGGTCACCATGCGCGGCGAATGGGGCGAGTTCAATCCCTGGCAATGTCCCATGGGCCAGTCGGCCGTGGCGGCGCTGGAAGCGGCGGGCGTCTACGTGCAGCGCGTCGACCGCGGCGAGGACGCGCCCGAAACGGTGCGGGCGGCCAGCCTGCTCGCGTTCAATTCGAACCGGGCGGTGGCCGTGGTGATTTCCCAGCGCGTGCTGGGCATCAAGAACTTCAGCAAGTAGGACGGGACCATGCAGATGAACGCGACGGCGACGATGAACCGGCGGGCGGCGGTGGCCCGCATACTCGACAGGCGCGGCGACGCGCTGGTGGTGGCCAGCCTGGGCAATCCCACATACGACACGTCGGCCGCGGGCGACGACGAGCGCAATTTCTACGTCTGGGGCGCGATGGGCGGGGCCTGCATGGTGGCCTTCGGCCTGGCGCTGGCGCAGCCCGGCCGGCAGGTGCTGGCCTTCGTCGGCGACGGCGAAATGATGATGGGCCTGGGCTCGCTCGCCACCATAGGGGTGCGCGCGCCCTCGAACCTGAAGATCATCGTGATCGACAACGAGCACTACGGCGAGACCGGCATGCAGCCGGCGCATTCGGGGCGCGGCGTGGACATCGCCGGCGTGGCGCGCGCCTGCGGCATCGCGGACGCGGCCACGGTGCGCAGCGAGGCGGAGCTGTCGGACCGCATTCCGGCCCTGCGCGAACCGGGCCTGCAATGCCTGGTGTTAAAAGTGTCTTCGGCGCCCGAGCCCGGCAGCCTGCCGCCGCGCGACGGTCCCTATCTCCGGTCGCGCTTTCGCGAGGCGGTGCTGGGCAAGGGCAAGGGCGGCCACGCGTGAAACGATCAAAGACCATAACTAGGAGCAGACAGTGACGCAGAAAGCAAACTACATCGGCGGCGCCTGGGTGGAAGGCCCCGATGCGATCGAGAACCTCAACCCGGCGGACCCCGCGGACGTGATCGGCCTGTACGCCAGCGCCGACCAGGCGCAGATGCGCCAGGCGGTGCAGGCCGCGCGCGACGCCGCGCCCGCCTGGGAGCGCAGCAGCACGCAGCTGCGCAGCGACATCCTGTTCCGCGCGGCCAACGAAATCCTGGCGCGCAAGGAAGAGCTGGGCGCCCTGGTCTCGCGCGAGGCCGGCAAGACCCTGGCCGACGGGGTGGGCGAGGTGATGCGCGCCGGACAGGTGTTCCAGTTCTTCGCCGGCGAGGCGGTGCGCTACGGCGGCGAAAACCTGCCCTCCGTGCGCCCGGACATCGGCGTGCAGATCAGCCGCCATCCGGTGGGCGTGGTGTCCATGATCACGCCCTGGAATTTTCCCATCGCGATCCCGGCCTGGAAGATCGCGCCGGCCCTGGCCTTCGGCAACACGGTGGTGCTCAAGCCTTCCGAACACACGCCCGGCGCGGCCTGGGAACTGTTCGCCATCCTGGAGCGCGCCGGCCTGCCGGCGGGCGTGGCCAACCTGGTCAACGGCTATGGCGCGGCGGCGGGCCAGGCGCTGCTCGACGGCGCAGACGCCGTGAGCTTCACCGGCAGCGTGGCCACCGGCCGCAAGATCGCCGCCGGCGCCAGCGAACGCATGATGCGGGTGCAGCTGGAGATGGGCGGCAAGAACCCGCTGGTGGTGCTGGACGACGCGGACCTGGACGTGGCGGTGGAGTGCGCGCTCAACGGCGCCTTCTATTCGGCCGGCCAGCGCTGCACCGCGTCCAGCCGGCTGATCGTGGCCGACGGCATCCACGACCGCTTCGTGCAGGCCCTGACCGACAGGATGCGCAAGCTGGTGGTGGGCGATCCGCGCACCGCCGGCACGCAGATCGGCCCGGTCATCAACGCCGCCCAGCTGGAGAAGATCCTGGGCTACATCGAGCTGGGCCGCAGCGAGGGCGCCACCCTGGCCGAAGGCGGCACGCGCGCCGAGGCGGCCACGGCCGGCCATTTCCTGCGTCCGACCCTGTTCACCGAAAGCAGCAACGCCATGCGCATCAACCAGGAGGAGATCTTCGGCCCGGTGGCCGCGGTGATCCGGGTGTCGGGCTACGACGAGGCGCTGCAGGTCGCCAACGACACGGCTTTCGGCCTGTCCTCGGGCATCTGCACCACCTCGCTCAAGCACGCCAACCACTTCCGGCTGAACGTGCGCAGCGGCCTGACCATGGTGAACCTGCCCACCGCCGGCCTGGACTACCACGTGCCCTTCGGCGGCGTGAAGGCGTCGAGCTTCGGCCCGCGCGAACAGGGCCGCTACGCCGTGGACTTCTACACCTCGACCAAGACGGCCTACATCGGCTATTGAGCAACCGCGCGACACGATCGGCGCTCGAACGCCGACAGAGAGGAGACTGGCATGGAAAAAATCGGTTTCATCGGCTTGGGACGCATGGGCAAGTCCATGGCGCTGAACCTGCGCAAGGCGGGGTTCGAGCTCGTGGTCCTGGACATCAACCGGCAGGCCATGGAGGAGCTGGCGGCGGCCGGCGCCGCCCAGGGCAAGGACGTGGCCGACGTGGCGCGGCGCTGCGCGGTCATCATCACGATGCTGCCCTCGTCCAAGGAGGTCGAGCAGGTGGCGCTGGGCGAGGGCGGGATCTTCGCCAACGCCGCCCGCGGCAGCGTGCTGATGGACATGAGCACGATCGATCCGCTGGCCACCGACCGCCTGCAGGAACAGGCGCTGGCCCACGGCATGACGGTGGTGGACGCGCCCGTCGGGCGCCTGGCCGAACATGCCGACCGCGGCGAATCGCTCTTCATGGTGGGCGCCGGCGACGCCGATTTCGAGCGCGTCAAGCCGCTGCTCGACGCCATGGGCACCACCACCTACCACTGCGGCCCGGTGGGCGCGGGCGGGCGCACCAAGCTGGTCAACAACTACGTCGCGGTCACGCTGTGCCAGGTCAACGCCGAGGCGCTGGCGCTGTCGCAGCGCTTCGGCCTGGACATCACCAAGACCCTGCAGGTGCTCTACGGCACGTCCGCTTCCAACGGCCAGCTGCGCATGAACTTCCCCAACAAGGTGCTGGTTGGCGACACCACGCCCGGATTCACCATCGACCTGGCGCACAAGGATATGTCCCTGGTGGTCGGCGCCGCGCACGCCGCCAAGGTGCCGATGCCGGTCGCCGCGGCCGTGCATGAGTCGTTCAGCCTGGCGCGCGCCGGCGAATTCGGCGGGATCGACTTCTCCGGCATCGCCGACGCCATCTGCCATTTCGCGCAGATCGACAAGCCGCGCGTGCCGCAAGGGTGGAAGCCGGCCTGAACGGCGCGCCGGAAGGGGGGGAGGATATGTAACTCAATGAGATATTTAACTTTTCATTGCAGTGCGCCGTTATAGGGGAAGCTTTACGCAACCCCCCGGAGTTCCTCCCCCTCATGTTCAAGAATTTAAGTATCCGCGCGGTCTTGACGACCGCTTTAGTCGTTTTCTTCACGCTTTTCCTGGTGACCGGCATCGCGGTCTACCAGCAGCTCACCTCCAACCGCAACTCCATCGAACGCCTGCTGGAAACCAACCTGGTCCGCGCCAACGCCGTGGACGGCGCCGCCAGCGAGCTGCTGCGCGCCCGGCTGGTGCTGGTGGCCGCGCAGACCGCGCTGATGGAAGGCAAGCGCATCGACAACCTGGCCAGCATGCAGCGCCTGGACCGCTACACCAAAGAGGCCGCCGACCTGATCCAGACCGCGCGCCAGACGCCCGAGACCACGGCCGAAGGCAAGCCGCTGTTCGACGCCGCGCTGGCGGCCTATGACGTCTACCACCGCGACGCCATCGTGCCCATGATCGCGGCCATCCGCGCCGGCAACGCCCAGGAGGCCGGCCGCCTGAACCTGGAAAAAGTCACGCCGCTGGGCCTGAATTTCACCGCCGCCATCCAGAAATACCTGGATTACGCCGACGAAGTCGGCCAGCGCGTGGCGCGCGAGGCCTCGGCCCGCATCAACGGCGCCATCGCGCTGCTGATCGGCCTGCTGGCCGTGGTGGGCGTGCTGGTGGTGGGCCTGTACGTGGTGTTCGCGCGCGCGGTGTTCCGCCCGCTGCACGAGGCCGGCCGCCTGTTCGACCGCATCGCCGCGGGCGACCTGACCAACCGCATCGAGCAGCGCGGCAACAATGAAATCGGCGCGCTGTACGGCACCGTCAAGCGCATGCAGGACAGCCTGGCGCGCACCGTGTCGGCCGTGCGCCTGGGCGTCGAGGAAATCCATACCGGCGCGCGCGAGATCGCCGCCGGCAACATCGACCTGTCCTCGCGCACCGAGCAGCAGGCCGCGTCGCTGGAGGAAACCGCCGCCAGCATGGACGAACTCTCGTCCACCGTGCGCAACAACGCCGAAAGCTCGCGCAGCGCCTCGGAACTGGCCACGGCCGCTTCCGAAGTGGCCGCGCGCGGCGGACGCGCCGTGGGCGACGTGGTCGGCACCATGCGCGGCATCGCCGACAGCTCCAACCGCATCGCCGACATCGTCGGCGTGATCGACGGCATCGCCTTCCAGACCAACATCCTGGCGCTGAACGCCGCGGTGGAAGCCGCGCGCGCCGGCGAGCAGGGCAAGGGCTTCGCGGTCGTGGCCAGCGAAGTGCGCGCGCTGGCCCAGCGCAGCGCCGCCGCCGCCAAGGAAATCAAGGGATTGATCGACGATTCGGTGCAGAAGGTGTCGGTCGGCTCGGACCAGGTGGAGGCCGCCGGCGCCACCATGCAGGAGATCGTGAGTTCGGTGCGCCGGGTGACGGACATCATCAACGAGATCTCCAGCGCGTCCGAGGAACAGTCGCAAGGGATCCAGCAGGTCAACCAGGCGGTGTCGCAGATGGACAGCGTGACGCAGCAGAACGCGGCGCTGGTCGAGCAGGCCGCCGCGTCCGCCGCCTCGCTGGAAACCCAGGCCCAGCGCCTGCGCGAGGCCGTGGCGGTGTTCAAGCTGCAGGCCGGCCGCGTGATCGACGCCGAGGCGCCGGCCGTGGGCCGCAGCGCCGAGCCGGCGCTGCTGGGGGCCTGAGTCCTTACTGATCCAGCTGGATGCTGGCGTCGGCCGCGACGTTCTTCCACTTCTTCACGTCGCGGGCGATCAGGGCCTGGAAGTCCTCGGACGTGCCGGCCACGACCGTGCCGCCCAGGCTGGCCATCTTGGCCTTGACCTGCGGGTCGTTCAGCGCCTTGACCGAGGCGTCGTGCAGCACCTTCTTCACGTCGTCCGGCAGGCCCTTGGGCGCCAGCAGGCCGTTCCAGGCATTGGCTTCATAGCGCGGCAGGCCGGCTTCCTTGAAGGTCGGCGTGTCGGGCAGCTCGGGCGAGCGCTGGTCCGCGGCGACTGCGATGGCGCGGATCTGGCCGCTCTTGATGTACGGCAGCGACGCCGGCAGCGGTTCCCAGATCATCGACACCTGGCCGCTGATCACGTCGGTGAAGGCCGGGCCGGCGCCGCGGTAGGCGATGTGCATGAGCCCGGCGCCGGTCATCGACTTCATCAGCTCCATGGCCAGGTTGCCCAGGCCGCCCGCGCCCGACGAGGCGTAGGTGTACTTCTGCGGATCGGCCTTGGCCGCGGCGACCAGGCCCTGCAGGTCGGCCGCCGGAAAGTCCTTGGTGACGCTGAGCACGCCCGGCACGGTCACCAGCTGGGTGATGGCGGTGAAGTCCTGCGCGGCGTCGTAGCTCAGGTTCTTGTAGACCGCCGGGTTGGTGCCGTGGGTGCTGGACGAGGCCAGCAGCAGGATGTAGCCGTCGGGCGCCGAGTCGGCGACGAAGCGGGTGCCGATCGAGCCGCCCGCGCCGGCCTTGTTCTCCACCACCACGGTGGCGCCGAGTTCCGTGCCCAGCTGCGCGGCGAACACGCGGCCGATGATGTCGGCGGTGCCGCCGGGCGCGAACGGCACGATCATGCGGATCGGCTTGTCGGGATAGCCGCCGCCCGGCTGGGCCGCGGCCAGCGAGGCGCCGCTCATGAACGCCAGGGCGATCGCGATTTTCTTCAGTGTCATCAGTGTCTCCAGAGCAAGGTTAGTCGAGGCGTGCGAGCCAGTCGACGATGAGTTCGGCGATGCGGTCGCTGTTGCGGTCCAGCATGCAGAAATGCGAATTGCCGGCGATGCCGGCGGCGGGCAGGTCCAGCACGTCGGCGCGCTGGCCGGCCTGGCGCAGCGCGCGCCAATAGGCGTCGGTCTGGGCGCGGTAGCGCTGCCAGGCGGCGCTGGCGCCGAAGTGGTCGGCCCACACCAGCAGCTGCGGGGGCAGGGAGGCGGCCGCGGCGGCCGGCGTGCCGGTGGGCTCGACCGCCACCAGCGCGCGGATCGAACCGGAATATTCGTGGGCCAGCTGCGTGGCGTAGCCGCCGCCCTGGCTGTGGCCGATGACGATGCAGGGGCCGGCCAGATCCAGCAGGCGGCGGTAGCCGTCCAGCGCCATGGCTTCGTGGCCCAGCCAGCGCGGCACGAACTGCTTGGCGAAGGTATCGAAGGCTTCCAGCGGAAACTGCTGCGCGGGGTGGGCGCGGCGCGCCGCGTAGCCGTCGGCCGGGCCGATGCGGAACAGGTGCCAGGCCTCTTCCTTGGAACGGAAGATCGGCGCCGATCCGTAGATCTGCGGAAACATCGTCCATGAGGCCCGGCCGCGTTCCGGCGCGTCGGCCACGAACACGTCGTAGCCGGCTTGCAGCAGACGCCACAGCCAGCCCTGGCGGCCGTCGGGCGTGCTTTCCCACTGCGCGCCGGTCATGCCGCCGCCGTGCCACAGCAGCACGGGGTAGGGGTGGCGGGGCCGCGCCAGCCGGTATTCCTGCGCGTAGAGCTGGCCGGCGCAATAGCTGCCGTTCATGTCGATCGGCCGCGGCGCGGCATTGCCCACGACAGGCTTGCTCAGCACCGGCAGGCCGTGGACCGCGGCGTCTTGGCCGCCCAGGAAATGGCTGCGCAGGGATTTCAGCAGGACAGGGGAGTCGGACATCGGCGCTTCCAGGAAAGATGCCGGAATGCTAGTTGCGCCCGCCCAGGGGTTTGTGCAAAATGCGCAGCCACTGTGCCGGAACGGCACAATGGGAAAAACGGCATGGACATCAAATGGCTGGAAGACTTCGTGGCGCTGTCGAAGTCGCGCAACCTGCTGCGCGCCGCGCAGGCGCGCAACGTGACGCACCCGGCTTTCGGGCGCCGCATCAAGGCGCTGGAGGACTGGGCCGGCGTGCCGCTGGTCGAGCGCGGCCATCAGGTCTCCACGCTCAACGCCGCGGGCCGCAGCATGCTGGCGGCGGCCGTCGAAGTCCTGGAGATCCTGCGCGAAACGCGCGAGGGACTGCAAAAGCCGGAGCTGCAGCGCGCCCGCAGGATCGTCATCGCCTCGGGCAAGACGCTGGCGCATTCTGTGCTGCCGGGGCTCATGGCCAGCGTCGAGCGCGGCATGGAGCCGTTCCAGCTGAAAGTGGTCACCACCACCCTGAACTACGGCGTCGACATGCTGGTGGATGGCGAGGTCGATTTCCTGCTGTGCCACGCGCACGAGCCGCTCTACGCCCGGATAGACAACGCCGGCTACCGCTGCCGGCGCGTGGGCGCCGACCGGCTGGTGGCCGTCAGCGCGCCGCTGGCGGCGGGCAGCCGCCACCCGCGCCATGCGGTGCCCAGGCTGGCCTCGGACCCGGCGGTGCCGTTCCTGGCGTACGCCGACAGCATGTCGCTGGGCCGCATCCTGGGCGACCGGCTGCGCGGCCTGTGCGTGCCGGCGCTGTTGCAGACCCGCTATGAATCGGACCTGGCCGACGCGCTGCACGCCATGGCCCGTCAGGGCTTCGGCCTGGCCTGGCTGCCCCACACGCTGGTCGAGGCCGACCTGCGCGCCGGCACGCTGGTGCGCGCCGACAGCGCGCGCAACGACGTCCACATGGAAATCCGGCTGTACCAGTCGGTGGACAACGCCAAGCCGCTGGCCCGGCAGGTGTGGGGCCGCATCGAGGCCTACGCGGCCAGGTAGCGGCGCCTTTTGCGCGCGGGCGCTTCAAATAGGGGACGAAAGCTGCCGGCGGCGCGGCGCTGGGCATAAAATACCGCTTTGCCCATCTTTCCCGACCACAGGATCACCGCCATGAACGCCCGCATCCCCGAAGACGCGCTTCCTCCCACTCTCGATCCGCAGGCTTTGCAGGCTTTCGTGGACGCCAAGTGGGACAACGAGATCATCCCGGCCCTGACCGACTACATCGCCATCCCGGCCAAGAGCCCGGCCTTCGATGCGGACTGGGAAAAGAACGCCTTCATCGAACGCGTGGTGCGCGACGCCGCGCAATGGGTCGAGGCGCATAAGGTCTCGGGCCTGAAACTGGAAGTGGTGCGCCTGCCGGGCCGCACCCCGGTGATTTTCTTCGACGCGCCCGCCACCCGCAGCGACAACGGCGACACCGTGCTGCTGTACGGCCACCTGGACAAGCAGCCCGAATTCTCCGGCTGGCGCGCCGGCCTGGGCCCGTGGACCCCGAAGTACGAAGACGGCAAGCTCTATGGCCGCGGCGGCGCCGACGACGGCTATGCGGTGTACGCCTCGCTGACCGCCATCATGGCGCTGGACAAGCAGGGCATCCCGCGCCCACGCTGCGTGGGCATCGTCGAAACCTGTGAGGAATCCGGCAGCTACGACCTGCTGCCCTACGTGGACGCGCTGCGCGATCGCCTGGGCAACGTGGCGCTGGTGGTGTGCCTGGATTCGGGTGCGGGCAACTACGACCAGCTCTGGATGACGACCTCGCTGCGCGGCATGGTGTCGGGCACGCTGGAAGTGCAGGTGCTGGACGAGGGCGTGCACTCGGGCGACTCCAGCGGCGTGGTGCCGTCGTCGTTCCGCATCCTGCGCCATCTGCTGGACCGCCTGGAAGACAGCGCCACCGGCCGCCTGCTGCCGCAAAGCCTGCATTGCGAAATTCCCTCCGAGCGCATCGAGCAGGTGCACGCCACCGCGCGCATCCTGGGCGACGAGGTCTGGCGCCGTTTTCCCTGGAGCTGCGGCGCCGACGGCGGCTTCGTGCTGCCCATGACGACCGAGCCCGAAGAGGCGCTGCTCAACCGCACCTGGCGCCCGACCCTGTCGGTGACCGGCGCCGAAGGCCTGCCGCCGCTGTCGAGCGCCGGCAACGTGCTGCGTCCGCGCACCGCCTTCAAGCTGTCGCTGCGCCTGCCGCCGCTGGTCGACGCCGTGGCCGCCTCGCAGGAGATCAAGGCGCTGCTGGAAGCCGACGCGCCCTACAACGCCAAGGTCATCTTCAAGGCCAACGAAGGCGCGGCCACCGGCTGGAACGCGCCGGCCTCCGAGCAATGGCTGACCCAGGCGCTGGACGCGGCCTCGCAGCAGTACTACGGCGCGCCCTGCGGCTACATCGGCCAGGGCGGCACCATCCCGCTGATGAGCATCCTGCAGAAGGGCTTCCCCAAGGCCCAGTTCATGGTCTGCGGCGTGCTGGGGCCGAAGTCCAACGCCCACGGCCCCAACGAATTCCTGCACGTGCCCTACGGCAAGAAGCTCACCGCCGCGGTGGCCCAGACGATGGCGGCGATGCCCGTATGATTTCCACCTCCGACGCCTACGCCAACGTCGTCGCCGAAACGCGGCACTGGCTGAACCAGGCCGTGATCGGCCTGAACCTCTGTCCCTTCGCCAAGGCGGTGCAGGTCAAGGACCAGATCCGCTTCGCGGTCAGCGACGCCACCGACGCCGAGGGCGTGCTGACCGACCTGCAGGACGAACTGGCGCTGCTGGCCGAGGCCGATCCGGAAAAGATCGACACCACGCTGCTCATCGTTCCGGACGCGCTGGACGACTTCCTGGAGTTCAACGACTTCGAGGACCTATCGGACCGCCTGCTCAAGCGAATGCGCCTGGTGGGCGAACTGCAGGTAGCGACCTTCCACCCGCAGTTCCAGTTCGCCGATACGCAGCCGGACGACATCTCCAACTACACCAACCGCTCGCCGTATCCCATCCTGCACCTGCTGCGCGAAGCCAGCATCGACCGGGCGGTGGAGTCCTTCCCGGACGCCGCCGAGATCTACGAGAAGAACATCGACACCATGAACCGGCTGGAGCTGGAGGGGTGGAAGAAGCTCATGGCCAAGCCCTGATCGGGCTGGATCGCATACGAAGTACCGTCAGGCGGAATATGCTTCCCTGACGACCTCGGGATACCCCGAGTAGCTCCGGCGTAAAACTGCATACAACATACGTTCTCCGAGACCGTCTGCCCCTCGGGCGGACGGCTCCCGCCTGGAGAGCCGTATGCGATTCACCCGCCGCCATGCCCTGGGCGCGCTCGCCGCGCTGCCGCTGATCCCGCGCCCGTCCTGGGCGCAGGACGACTTCCCGACCCGCCCCGTGCGCCTGCTGGTGGGCTTTGCCCCGGGCGGGTTGACCGACATCGCCGCGCGCGCCCTGGCCGAGCGCATGGGCAAGACGCTCAAGCAGAGCGTGGTGGTGGAGAACCGCCCCGGCGGCCAGGCCATCATCGCCACCGTGGCGGTGGCGCGCGCCGAGCCGGACGGCTACACGCTGGGCTTTGCCGGCACCAATGGCATGATCCTCAACCCGCTGCTGTACAACAACCTGCCGTACCAGCAGTCGGACTTCAAGCAGCTGGGGTCGATGGGCAAGTCGCCCATGCTGCTGATCGTCAATCCTGCGCTGGGCGTGAAGACCGTGCAGGAGTTCATCTCCCTGGCCAGGAAGAAGCCCGGCGACATCACTTGCGCGCACGCCGGGCGCGGCGTGATCAACCACCTGGCGCTGCTGCATTTCCAGTCCAAGACCGGCACCCAGTTCCAGGACGTGCCGTACAAGGGCAGCGGCCCGGCGCTGCTGGACCTGATGGCCGGCACCGTGCAGAGCTCTTTCGATTTTCCGACCTCGGCGCTGCCCAACATCAAGTCCGGCAAGCTGCAGGTGCTGGCCGTCACCGCCGACAAGCGCCTGTCCAGCCTGCCCGACGTGCCCACCATGAAGGAGGCGGGCGTGGACGGCTTCGAGCTGTACACCCGCATGATGATTTCCGGCCCGGCCGCCATGCCGCCGGCCGTGGTCAAGAAGCTGGAGCATGCGGTGCGCGAAGGCACGCGCGACCCCGGCCTGGTGCAGCAGTTCGCGGAGCAGGGCGTGACGGTCGAGTTCACGTCATCGGCCGACCTGGACCGCGTCATCGCCGAGGAGTCCGCCATGTGGGCCCAGGTCATCAAGGCCAACGGCGTGCCCCGTACCGATCTCAAGAGCTAAGGAGCCGCCGTGAGCGAACCGCCCCGCATCACCGTCAGTCCCGAACGCGCCCTGATCGACGTGGCGCGCGACATCCGCATCGACGGATTCCCGGCCTATGCCTTCGTCACCGTGACGGCCAGCATGCGGATGTGCGGCGCCGCGTGGCGCTCGCAGGCCGTGTTCATGGCCGGCCATGACGGCAGCCTGGACCTGTCGCGCGACTGCCCGGTGTCGGGCAGCTACGCCGAGCCCTCGGCCATGGGCCTGGTCTGGTCCATGAGCTGCTGCGACATGGAACGCGTGGTGTTCCCGCCGGACCGCACCGACGCGCTGGCGATCGACATCGAGGCCAGCGACGGCCGCCGCAGCGCCCGCGCGCAGCTGGTGCAGGAATTCCTGGCCGAAGGCGTGAGCCACCGCGCGGTGCGCGAGCAGGTCGGCGGCATGACGCTGTCGGGCGAGCTCTACACCCCGGCCGGCCCCGGCCCGCATCCGCTGGTGATCTACATGAACGGCTCGTCCGGCGGCGTCAACGCGCCGCGCGCGGCGCTGTTCGCGGCCCGCGGCTACCAGTGCCTGGCGCTGGCCATCTTCAACTACGAAGGCCGGCCCAAGTACCTGAACGACATGCCGCTGGAATATTTCGAGCATGCGCTGCGCTGGGCCCGCGCCGAGCTGGCGCCGCGCGACGGCTTCGTGGCGCTGTCGGGCATCAGCCGCGGCGGCGAGACCTCGCTGCTGGTGGCCTCGCACTACCCGGAGCTGGTCAGCGCGGTGGTGGCCTACGTGCCGTCGCCGGTGATGCACGGCGTGGTCAGCGCCGGCGCGCCCGGCACCGGCCGCGACGCGCAGGTCTGGACCAAGGCCGGCGAGCCGCTGCCGCACCTGTGGCAGGACAACGCCAGCGCGGACTGGGAGGCGGCCTACGCCTCGGACCCGCCGTACCGCCAGACCCATGCTTTTCTCAGCGCCACGCGCGACAGCGCGGCGTTCGAGCGCGCCCGCATTCCGGTCGAAAACTATCCCGGCCCGATCATGCTGGTCAGCGCCTCGGACGACGGCTTCTGGCCCAGCACCGCCTATTCCGAGGTCGTCATGCGCCAGCGCCTGGCGCACGGCCTGCCGACCTTCCACCACGTCTGCATGGGGGCGGGGCACCACGTGCACTATCCCTACCTGCCCGCGACCCTCATCAGCAAGCCGCACGCCATGTCGGGCCTGCTGCTGGACGCCGGCGGATCGGCCAGCGCGAACGCCGCGGGCAACGAAGGTTCGTATCTGGCGGTGCTCGATTTCCTGGGACGGTCGGCAGGCGCGGCGCGCTAGGCGGGCCGGGCGGGCGGCCGCAGGCCTGGGCTGCGGCGCGCTGCGCCGTCATCCGTTGCGCAGCTTCCGTTCCGACACGAACGTCGACCAGCGCTGCAGCTCGCCCCGTATCAGCCCCGCGAATTCGGCCGGCGTGTTCGCGTCCGCGGCTTCCATGCCCAGGCCGGCGAGCTTGTCGCGCACCCCGGCCTCGGCCAGGATGGTCTGCATGGCGCCGTTCCATTTGGAGATCAGAGCCGGCGGCGTGCCCGCGGGCGCGACGATGCCTTCCCATTCCTTGAGGTTGAACGCCGGCACCCCGGCCTCGGCCAGCGTGGGCACGCCGGGGAGGGCGTCCATGCCGCCGTCGCGCGTGACGGCCAGCGCGCGCAACTTGCCGGACTGCGCCAGCGGCACGGCGACCGAGGCGGTGGCGAACATGGTCTGCACGTAGCCGCCCATGAGCGCCTGCGCCGCTTCCGCGGGTCCCTTGAACGGCACATGCAGCATGTCTATGCCCGCTGCCTGACAGAAGGCGGCGGCCAGCAGATGGGCGGGCGAGCCGTTGCCGCCGGAGCCATAGCTGAGTTTGCCGGGCTGGCGCCTGGCCTGTTCGACCAGGCCGCGGACGTCGGCATACTCGCTGCCCGGCGCCACCAGCAGGGCGTTGTACAGCCAGACCAGGTTCGCGATCGGCGCGAAGTCGCCATCCGTACGGTAGGACACCTTGCCGAACAGCGCCGGCAGCACGGTGTGGGTCAGGAACATGATGCCCACGGTGTAGCCGTCGGGGGCGCTGCGCGCCACGGCGTCCAGCCCTATCATGCCGGTCGCGCCGGGGCGGTTCTCGACCACCACCGGCTGGCCCCACAGGCGCTGCAGCCTTTCAGCGATGACGCGCGCGAGCACGTCGGGCGGGCTGGCCGCGGGCAGCGGCACGATGATGCGCACGGGCTTGTCCGGGTACGCGGCCCGGGCGGACCACGGCAAGGTACAGGCGAGGGCGCCGGACAGGCCCTTCAGTAGCGTGCGGCGGCGCATGGCTCAGGCCGCGGAAGAAACGGGCGGCATGAAGATCACGTCGTATTCCGGCGCCACCGCCACCACCTCGGCCGGACTCGACATGTTGTGGATGCGCCGGTAGAGCGCCAGCAGCTTGCCCGCGGGCGCGGCCCAGAACAGCGCGGTGGCGGTCATGCCGGAATTGTTGAAGAACGCATGCGGCACGCCGCGGGGCATGCGCACCAGGTCGCCCGGGCCGGCGGAAGTCTTCTTGCCGTCCAGGAGCAGGTCGATGCGGCCGTCCAGCACAAAGATGTATTCGTCCTGGTTCGGGTGCACGTGCGGCGGCACGAAGCTTTCTTCGGGAAACGTGGCGTGCCAGGAAATGCTGTCCAGGCTGACCTGCTTGGGCACGTACACCTGGCCCAGGATGTTCCAGGAAACGCCGTCCAGGCCGGTCTGGGCGCGGGTGATGTCGGGGGTTTCGAGAATCATGCGGCACTCCTCAGGATTGCGACAGCCGATCCAGCGTCGGCTTCACGAGCGGGTTGGATGATGCGAAACGGGGCTTGAACGACTGCCTGGCGCGGGCCAGATCGGCTTCGTCCCAATAGCCGATCAGGATGCCGCCTTCGGAAATGCGCGGCTGGACTTCGATGGATTCGATGGTGCCGTCGGCCACCGTGGCCCGCTGGCGCGGCTGGCGCGCCCAGCGGAACAGCAGTTCTTCCATGCGCCTGCGCACCGCCTCGTGCGCAGGCGAGGCGCCGAGGTCGACAAATTCCTGGGGGTCCTCCTGCAGGTCGTACAGCATCGGCCGGTAGCCTTCGGCCAGCACGTACTTCCAGCGTTCGTCGCGCACCATACGCAGCCAGGCCTGGCGCGCGGGCGTGCCCAGCGCGATGCGCGAATCCTGGAAGGCGTAGTCGTACTCGCAGATGACGTGGTCGCGCCAGTCCGACGGCGTCTGGCCGAACAGCAGGGGCCGCAGCGAACGGCCGTCCATGATGTGCGGCACCTGCACGCCGCCGCAGGCTTCCAGGAAGGTCGGCGCCAGGTCTATCGCTTCGACCATCGCCGCGCAGCGCGTGCCGCGGGCCGCGTCGGCGCGCGCGTCCGGGTCGTAGACGATCAGCGGCATGCGGATGACGGGCTCGTGGAACAGGTCTTTTTCGCCCATCCAGTGGTCGCCCAGATAGTCGCCGTGATCGGACGTGAACACGATCATGGTGTTGTCGAACAGGCCGCGCGCCTCCATGAAGCGGAACAGCACGCCGAGCTGGTCGTCGATCTGCTTGATCAGCCCCATGTAGCCGGGCATGACCGCCTCGCGCACGCCGGGCTCGGAGAAGGTCGCGGATACGCGATGCCGCATCATCGCCGCATACACCGGATGCGGATCGGCCCGTTCGGCCTCCGACCGCACCACCGGCAGCGCGTCCTGCGCGCTGTACATGCCGGCGTAGGGCGCCGGCGCCAGATAGGGCCAGTGCGGCTTGATGTAGGACAGGTGCAGGCACCAGGGCTGTTCGCCCGCCTCGCTGATGAAGTCCATCGCGCGACGCGTGATGTATGGCGTTTCCGAGTGCTCTTCGGGCACGCGCGCGGGCAGGTTGGAATACTTCAGGAACCAGCCCGAGCGTACCGTGCCGTCGGCATCCACGGCGGAATTGGCCCAGCATTCCCAGGGGTTGTCGCCTCCGTAGCCGTGCGCGCGCAGATAGTCGTTGTAGCGCGGGTCGGGGTCGTGGCCCGAGTACGGGTGGATGCCGTCGTCGCGTTC
The DNA here is from genome assembly GCF_056711425.1 of Achromobacter sp. SX5. Lineage (NCBI taxonomy): Bacteria > Pseudomonadati > Pseudomonadota > Betaproteobacteria > Burkholderiales > Alcaligenaceae > Achromobacter > Achromobacter sp. SX5. The sequence continues at coordinate 2,354,944 of NZ_CM160041.1, forward strand.
GTAGGCGTCGAAGCCGCATTCGGCGATGCGGCGGCCGATGACGGAGGCCGGGTCTATGCCCAGCCGCGACATGCCGGCCATGTCGGCGCGCATGTGGGTCTTGCCCACCAGCACGGAACGCACCCCGAGCGGGCGCAGGTGGTCGCCGATGGTCATCTCGCCGGCCTTCAGCGGGACGAAGTTCCAGCTGGCGCCATGCGCGTGCACATAGCGTCCGGTGTAGTAGCTCATGCGCGACGGGCCGCACACGGGCGACTGCACATAGGCGCGGTCGAAGATCACGCCGCGCGCGGCCAGCGCGTCCAGGTTCGGCGTCTTCAGCGTGGGATGGCCGAAACAGGAAAGATGGTCGTAGCGCAGCTGGTCGCACATGATGAAGAGAATGTTCTTCACGCCTCGGGTCATGCTAGGCTCCTGTCTCCGATGGGGCATGCAGGAATTCTATCGACGGCCTGCGCGCGCATCCCTTGAATTGTTTTGATGTCGATTACCGCAGGTAATCGGCCGGAGAGGCGGCTTGCGACTCCAGCATCTGAACCTGTTGCTCACCCTGGCCCGAACCGGCAGCATGCGCGCTGCCGCGCAGGTGCTGAACGTGTCGCAGCCGGCGCTGACCAAGTCGCTGCGCCAGCTGGAGGAAGAGGTGGGCGCCGAACTCGTGGTGCGCACCCCCAAGGGCGTGCGGCTGGCGCAGGCCGGCGAGATCCTCGCGGCGCGCGCGGCGGTGGTCATGCGCGAAATCGAGAAGGCCCACGAAGACCTGGCGTGGCATTTGCGCGGCGCCGAAGCCCAGGTGACGCTGGGCGTATCGCCCGCCGCCGCCATCCTGCTGGCCCCGGGCGCGGTGGCGCGCTATGGCGCGCGCTGGCCGCAGGTGCGGCTGCGGGTGCGCGACACGCTCTATCCGCAGGCGCTGGAGCGCATCCGTTCGGGCGAACTGGACATGGCGCTGGGTCCCCTGCCCGAGGCGGGCGGCGGCGGCGATCTGGCCGTGCAGCCGCTGTTCGAAAGCCAGTCGGTCATCGTCGCGCGGGCGTCGCATCCGCTGGCGCACGCCCGGCGCCTGAGCGAACTGGCCGAAGCCGCCTGGGTGCTGACCGGGCCGGCGCAGGGGCCGGGCGATCCCAGGGCGCTGTATGCCGACGAAGCGCAGGCGCGCGCGCTGCATCTGCAGCTCGAATGCGAGTCCTTTTCCACGCTGCTGGCGCTGATGCCGCAGCTGGACCTCATCGGCATCATGCCGCAGGGGTTCCTCGACCGTTACGGGCCGGCGCTGGACTTGGTGCGGCTGGACCTCGCCGATCCCTTGCCCAAGACCGTCATCTATGTGACCCACCGCGCCGATGCGCCGCTGACCGTGCCGGCGCGCCGCCTGCTGGACGCGTTGCTGGGCGAAGCCGCGCGGCTGGCCGGCCAGCGCTGAGCCGCAGCCGATATCGGCCCGAACGTCCTGAACGGGATGGGCTGCCTGCTGCTACACGCCAGGCACGCCGCGCCGGATGTTGCGCGAGAAGTCGGCGGCGTCCGCGGTTGCGCGGGCGCGGTCCGTGTAGTGGCCGGCCTGCCGGTACGCCTGCGGGCTGTCGGCGCCTTCCAGCGCGCCCAGCCGGTACAGGTATTCGGGCAGGTAGCCCGACAGCAGCAGCCGGTAGTCCATCGGCAGCCCCGGCACGATCTGGTCGGCCAGGCGGTACACGATGGTGGTGCAGTTGGCGGTCAGGGTGTTGTAGAAGCGCGGCTGGCGCACCAGCTGGTTGGCCGTGTCCACGTAGGACAGCAGCAGCTTGCGCGCCGCGCCTTCGGGCATATGCACCCGATACAGGTAGCCGTCCTCGCCGCGCACGTTGGTGCGCACCCGCAGGCTGTCCTCCTCGGAAGAGGCCAGCACGGCCAGTTCGTACCGGCGGAAGAAGCCGCCGATCTCCGAGAACGTGTCGTTCAGCTTGCGCCGGATCTCCACCGAGAACACCAGGTACTGGCCGTCGTCGAAGCCGAACGACACCATGGCGTGGGCCACCGCCGGCCGGCCCCAGTAGGACAGCAGCAGGTCCACCGAAGCCAGGCGCGACAGGTCGTAGACCCGGGTTTCCCAGCGCGGATCGAAGTCGGTGCGCGAGCGCCACTCGAAATTGCGGACGTTGCGCAGGGTGAGGATGTCGCCGTCCACCGCGCCCTGGGTCTGGCGGGCCACCTCGGGCATCCACTGGCGTTCGTTCGACGGCCGCACGCCCAGCTTCCACCAGGCCAGCAGGCCCAGCAGCAGCGCGCCGAAAAACGCGGCGGGCCGCCAGGCGTCCCAGGCCAGGCCGGCTAGCGCGGCGGCGCCCAGCGCCAGCCACAGGGCGGCCACGACGCCCCGCGCGCGCGGGCCCAGCGGGGCCTGGAACCACAGGGCGAGCGCGCCCCAGCCGGCCCCGGCCAGCACGGCCAGTCCGATGGCGATCTGCGCGATCATGGCCGCGGCGCGAGGGCGGGCAAGGGCGCGGGCGGGCGGAGCAGGCGGGCCGCGTCCGTCATTGCGCGCCCTGCGATTCGGCGCGCGCGTTGCGGGCGACGGCCTCGCGGTCCTGGCTGCGCCAGCCGGCGCGCAGGCGCGCCATCTGGCGCAGCGCCTGCTGTGACATCTTCCACCAGCCGAACGGACGCGGATCGGCCAGCATGCTGAGCGCGCGCGCATAGTCCAGCGTCAGGCCCGGGGTCCAGGCCATGGTCAGGGCGCGCTTGCGGATCTGCCCGGCCACCCAGAGTTCGGGCGTCAGCAGCAGGCGCAGCAGCACGCGCCAGCCGGCCTTGGGGCCATGCAGCCGGCCCACCACACCGTCCAGCGCCGCCTCCAGGCCGTTGGACACCGAGCTGGAGCAATTGCGGTAAGTCAGGTTGTAGGTGGTGTTCTGGCGGTATTCGTCCCAGAACGCCTGCAGCTTGGCGGCGTCGTAGTTGCGGATGCGCACCTGCACCGTGGACGGGCACCAGGCCTTGGCCTCGGTCGGGTAATCGGGCTGGAACAGGCCCGGCACGTTGTTGTCGGCGGTGGCGCGCAGCAGCATGCCGAACTGCTCGGGAGAGCGGTCGATTTCCTTGGCCGGATACAGGCTGATGTAGATGCCTTCGGGCGATTCCATCGCGGCATGGCCGGTGGACACGACGCCGTTGAGGTCGACGGCGGCGATATACCGGTCCACCACCGGATAATTGCGGGTTTCCGCCTTGGCCGAGCCGGACGGGGTCCAGACGTGGACCGTGAGCGCGCGCTCGGAGGCCGCCGGCGGGCCGTCGAAAACGGTTTGCGGCGGTGCGTCGTCGCCGCGCGTGGGCATGAAGGCCGGATCGGGATTGGCATGCAGCGCGGGATTCGAATCCAGGCGCCGCGTGCGGTGGGCCAGCGCCAGCAGTTTCAGGCCCGCGAACGCGAGGAACAGCCCCAGGCAATAAGGCACCGTGCCCACGTAATTGGTCGGGTAGGGCTGGAAAAAGAAAATCGCCAGCAGTATTTCGGCCACGCCGGAGGCGAATACATAACGCCAGCGCTCATAGCGCACCACGTAGGCGGCGGTGCATTGCAGCAGCCCGTCCACCAGGAACAGCAGCCCGAAAATCATGGACAGCAGGAAATGCCCGTGATGGTGGCCGGCCAGCACCAGGATGCCGGCGGTCAGCACGATGATGCCCTTGGCGTAGCGCAGCACCCGCTGTCCGCCCACGCCCGATTTGGCGATGGCCAGCGTGGCCAGCCCCTCGATGATGAAAAGGCCGGCGAAGAAATTCAGCGGAAAGTAGATGGCATTGTCCAGCGCATCGATGAACACCACGATGCCGGCGATCAGGAATATCCAGCCGATAATCATCAGGGCGCGGGCGCGTTTGCGCATATATTCCACGCCCAGCAGCAGCAAAACCAGATGACCCATTGTTCTCAGCGCTCCTTACGCATTTATCGGGGGAGGGACATGGTGGATTTTTTTCCGCCGGCGACTGCGTTTTTATTACAGGGCAGAATCGCCCAAAAATAAGGGCCGGGGCAATTCCCGTCAATGAGATATTTTGCCAGACACGTTAATAATTGTTGCGCGCCTTAATGCCGCGGCGTCGCGGCAATAATCGGTCGCGCCCGAACGCGGTGCGGGCGTCCGGGCGCGGACCGAGGGCGCCGTCAGGCCGCCGCGGGAGGAATGTTCTGGTTATGCCGGAACAGGTTGTGCGGATCGTAGCGGGTCTTGGCCCGCACCAGCCGTTCGAAATTCGGCCCGTAGGCGGCGCCCAGCCGATCCGGTTCGTCCTACGTCAGGAAGTTCACGTACACGCCGCCCTGCGCATAGGGCTGCGTCGCGCGAAACAGCGCGCGCGCCCAGGCGATGCAGCGCTCGTCGTCCTCGGGCGCGTCCCAGCGCCCGTGCACGTTCATCGCGAACTGCGCGGCGCGGTGCGGATAGGCGGTTGCCGCGACGGGAACCTGCATGGCGACGCCGCCGATATAGCCCAGGAAGATCTCGCACTGCGGCGACGGCAGCGTTTCGACCGCGCCGATGAGCGCGTCGATCAGCCCGTCCTGCAACTGGCCCAGGTTGTGCGACTTCCAGTAATTGCGCGAACCGGGCGTGAGCAGGGGATCGAAGGCCTGCTGCCAGGCGGTATAAGGCATGGGACCCAGGTGTTCGCCATAGGGCTGGCCCCAGCCGCGCACCGCCTCGACCGCTGCCAGGCCCCGGTCCGGATCGCCCGAATAGCAGATGGCGAAGGCCAGCATGGGCTTGCCGTGCACCGCTTCGGGCAGAAACGGCAGCGGCGGCGCCAGCCGCAGCACCGCCCACACCGTCAGTTCCTCCGGCATGGTTTCCAGCGCCTCGCGGTATTGCAGCAGCGCCTGCCGGCCCTGGGCCAGCGGCAGCACCACCAGGCCGCCGTACACGATGGGGCCGACCGCGTGCAGCTGGAATTCGAACATCGTCACCACGCCGAAGTTGCCGCCGCCGCCGCGGATCGCCCAGTACAGGTCCTCGTTGTCCTGCGCGCTGGCGTGCAGCAGCTGGCCGTCGGCGGTCACCACGTCGGCCGAAACGAGGTTGTCGACGGTCATGCCGAACCGGCGGGTCAGCCAGCCGAAGCCGCCGCCCAGGGTCAGGCCCGCCACGCCGGTCGTCGAATTCACGCCCAGCGGCACGGCCAGGCCGAAGGCCTGGGTTTCGTGGTCCACGTCGGCCAGCAGCGCGCCCGGCTCGACATAGGCGCGGGCGCGCCGCGGATCGACCCGCACCGACTTCATCGCGGAGAGGTCGATCATCATGCCGCCGTCGCAGACGGCGGTGCCGGCGATGTTGTGGCCGCCGCCGCGCACGGCCACCACCAGGCGGTTGCGGCGCGCGAAGTCCACCGCCAGGCGCACGTCCGCGGCGCCGGCGCATCGCAAAATGACCGCCGGGCGGCGGTCGATCATGGCGTTCCAGATTCTGCGGGCGTCGTCGTAGCCCGCCGCGTCGGGGGTCAGGACCTGGCCCCTCGCGGACGCCCGCAGGGCGTCCAGCGCGTCATTGGAGAGTTTGCTCATCACACACCTCCTTGAAGGTGCTGCTTCGTAGACTGCGTCTAAAAACGAGCCGTCTCAATCTGCGGGGCGCGACATGGCATCCGCCTCCGGTGCAAGGGGCCATGACCCTGGAGTGCCACGCTCCCGGCGCGTCGCGCCGGGAGTAAGTCGGCGGGCTCCCGTTACGCGTAATGGAGCGTGTGTGTCTGCAAAGTATAGGCTTGCGCCGGCCCGCCGGCAGCTATTCTTCGCTGGTCCATTCCACCTGCACGCCCAGGCTGCGCAGGTTTTCCACGAAGCGCGGATGGGCGCGGCGGATAGGCGTGGCGTTGCGGATTTCCGAGCGGCCCCCGATGCTGCTGGCCACCATGAAGAGCGCGATCGCGACCCGGATGATGTAGGGGCTTTCGACCACCGCCGGCGTCAGCGGACGGCCGCCGAAGGTGATGACGCGGTGCGGGTCCGACGAGAACACGTGGGCGCCGAACTTCGACAATTCGCCGGTCCAGCCCAGCGCGCCGTCGTAGACCTTGTTCCAGAACATGGCGTTGCCCTCGGCGCACACCCCCAGCGCGATGAAGATCGGTAAAAGGTCCACCGGGAAGTAGGGCCAGGGCGCGGCCTCGACCTTGGTCAGGACGTTGCTGGTGAAGGGCGTCTGCACCTTGAGCGGGCCCTGGCGCAGCGCGCGCGACCAGCCGTTTTCATGCACGATCTGCACGCCGAACTTGGCGAAAGTGCGGTCGATCAGCGGGAAGTTGCCCGGGGTGCTGTTGCGCACCACCACGTCGCCGCCGGTGATCGCGCCCAGCGCCAGGAACGTGGTGATTTCGTGGAAGTCTTCCTCGAAGGTGAATTCGCCGCCCTTCAGGCGGGCGCCGCCGCGCACCGTCAGGCGCGAGGTGCCGATGCCGTCGATGTCGGCGCCCATCATCGCCATGAAGCGGCAGAACTCCTGCACGTGCGGCTCGGAAGCCGCGTTGGTCAGCGTGGATTCGCCCTGCGCCGCCGCGGCGCACAGCACGAAGTTCTCGGTCGTGGTCACCGAGGCGTAGTCCAGCCAGTGATGGGTCGGGCGCAGGTGGCCGCTGGCGCGCACCAGCAGCGAGCCGCTGGCCCGCTCCACCTCGCCGCCGAACGAGCGGAAGATGTCCACGTGCGGATCGATCTCGCGCACGCCCAGGGTGCAGCCCTTGACGTTGTCTTCCAGCCGCGCCACGCCGAAGCGGGCCAGCAGCGGCGGCACCAGCATGATGGACGAGCGCATTTCCTCGGGCAGCCGGTGGCGGGCGGCGTCGAAGGCCGTGTCGCGGTGGTGCAGGTCCAGCGTGCGGGTGCTTTCGTCGAGCCGCACGTCGCTGCCCAGCGTGCGGAAGATCTCCAGGATCTTGCGCACGTCCGTGATGTCCGGCACCCCGTGCAGCCGCAGCGGCTGGTCGGTCAGCAGCGTGGCGCACAGCACGGGCAGCACCGCGTTCTTGTTGGCCGAAGGAGTGACGCGGCCGCGCAGGGGCGTGCCGCCGTGGACGATGAGATTGGACATGGATGGCCGGGCAGGAGAAGAAAAAAGCAGGGGAATTGTACTGTCGGGCCGCACGACGATGCCTTCGGGGACGTGCTGACGACGGCGCAGGCGCCGAAGCTGCCGCTGGCCGGGGGGCGGGGATGCCCGGGCGGGCCGGGCGTTCGTGCTTAGCGGGTGACGCTGATGAAGTAGATTTTCTTGACGGTCCGGTCCACTTCCCAGCGGCCCGAATAGCCTTCGGGCATGACGAAGGCATCGCCCACGGCCAGCGCATGCACGGTGCCGTCCGGATCGACCAGGCGGCAGGCGCCCTCGACGATGTAGCCGAATTCGATATAGCCGGCATTGTTGGCCTGGAACGTGCCCGCCGTGCTTTCCCACACGCCGGCGCGCGCCGTTTCGTGGTCGAAGGCCTTGACGCTGAGGAACGACGCGTCGCCGGTGAGCGGCTGCTTGGGTTTGCCGGGGACCGGATCGACCATCGGGCCGCCGTTGAAACGGATCAGTCGGGCATTGTTGTCAGGCACTGCATGTACTCCATGAACGGGGTGAAAAAAGGGGTCAGGCAAAGCGCGACAGGCGGAAGGCGGCCGGGTCCACGGTGGGCGTCCTGCCCTGGACCAGTTCGCTCATCAGTTCGCCGGCGGCGGGGCCGATGCCGAAGCCGTGGCCCGAGAAACCGGAGGCCAGGAAGAAGCCCGGCACGGAATCCACGGCCGACATGACAGGCAGGGCGTCCGGCGTGACGTCGATCATGCCGGCCCAGGCGCCGGCCACGCGGGCGGGCGCGAAGGCGGGGAAGGCCGCCTTGAGCTTTTCCAGCGCGGTGGAGATGGCCGCCATGCCGGCCTGCGGGTCGAGGATGCGGTGCTGCTCGAACGGCGTGGGCGCGTCCAGCGCGAAGCGCCGCGGCATCTTCAGTTCGTCGATGAAGCGCCGTCCGACGCGCAGCTTCAGGTACTTGCGCTCGGCCATCCAGGCCGGCAGGAACTGGCGCATCAGGCGGATGCTGTCGGGCGTCAGGTCGGCCGTGGAGGCGCCGAGCTGCGAAACCGTGTAGCCGCCGTCGGCGCGCTTGCGGCAGGTGAAGTCGCCGCCGTTGATGGCCAGATCCATGCCGGTCTCCAGCGGCGTGGTGCGCAGCACCGAGGCGTGCACCTTGAGTTGCGGGAACGACACCCCGCTGTTGCCGCAGAACAGGCGCGACCATGCGCCGCCGGCCAGCACCACGGCCGCCGCGCCGACGGCGCCGCGTTCGGTGACCACGCCGCCGACCCTGCCGGCGGCCAGGTCCAGGCCGCGCACCGCGCAGCGTTCGAATATCTGGCAGCCCGCCGCGCGCGCCAGGCCGGCGATGGCGGCGGTGGCCAGCTGCGGCTCGGCCACGCCGTCGTCGGCGTTGTAGAGGGCGCCGGCCCAGGCGCGCGCGCTCTGCGCGCCGAGCAGGGCGGGCAGGTCGGCGGCATCGACCAGCCTGGCGGGCACCGCGTACGGGCGCGCGGCTTCCAGCCATTTGGCGTGGCCCTGCATATCGGCCGCGCTGCGGCCCAGGTAGGCGAGGCCGCGCTGCCGGTAGCCCACGTCCGCCTGGGCCTGTAGCTCGCGCCACAGGGCGTTGGCGCGCAGCGCCAGCGGCAGTTCGCGGTGGTCGCGCCCGACCGAGCGTATCCAGCCCCAGTTGCGCGAGGACTGTTCGCCCGCGACTACGCCTTTTTCGAATACGGCGACGCGCAGGCCGGCGCGGGCCAGCGACCAGGCCGTGCTGATGCCGATGATGCCGCCGCCGATGACGGCGACGTCCACGTGGGAGGGAATGCGGGTGTCCATGAAACGGATAGCGCCTGTAAGAGGTTGGCGGGAGTTCAGCGGACCTTGGCGCGCACGCTGGCCAGCGCGACGATGGCCACCAGGCCGATCGCGATCAGGTAGTAGGCGGGCGACATGATCGTGCCGGTGCGCGTCACCAAAAAGCCCACCACCACGGGCGTGACGCCGCCGAAGAAGGTCTGCGACGCGACGTACGCGATGGATACGCCGGTGGTGCGGCAGGAGGTCGGGAACAGCTGCGCCAGGAGCGAGCCGACCGGCGCGAAATAGAAGCTGTAGAACACCAGCGACATCAGGCACTGGAACAGCACCAGCGAGCCGAACGAAGGCGCGCCGGTCAGCATCCTGAAGGTGGGCACGATGATGATCAGCCCCAGCACCAGGGCGGCGGCCATGGTCTTGACCGCGCCGTAGCGGTCGGCGGCCAGCCCGCCCAGCATGGGCAGGAAGGTGCACACCAGGCCGCTGCAGATCGAGGCCACGAACGCATCGTCCTTGGAAATGCCCAGGTTGTTGATGGCGAAGGTCGGCATGTAGATGTTGAGATAGCTGGCGACGTTGCCGGCGGCCACGATCAGCGCGCCCAGCAGCAGGTAGCGCTTGTGCAGGCGGAAGGTCTCGCGCAGCGGGGCGGCGCGTTGCGCCTGCTCGCCGTCGAATTCGGGCGTTTCATCGATCTTGAAACGGATGTAGAGGGCGACGGGGCCGATCAGGCAGCCGAAGACGAAGGGCAGGCGCCAGCCCCAGCTGTCGATCTGCGCTTCGGTGAGGTAGTGGTTGATGAAGTAGGCGAACAGCGCCGACACCACCAGCGCCAGGCCCGTCGTGGAGAACTGCAGGCTGGCCAGGAACGCCTTGATTCTGGGATTCTGCTCGGTCAGGTAGGAATTCGCGGTGCCGAATTCGCCGCCCGCGGAAAAGCCCTGCAGCAGGCGGCCGGCCACCAGCGCCACCGGCGCGAGCGCGCCGATGGTGGCGTAGGTGGGAATGAGCGCCATCAGCGCCGTGCCGATCAGCATCAGCGTGGCGGTCAGCGACAGCGCGGCCTTGCGCCCCTTCTTGTCGGCGTAGATGCCCAGCAGGACGGCGCCCACCGGGCGGATCAGGTAGGAACTTGCGAAGGTCAGGAAGCTGAACAGCAGGGCGGTCTGCGGGTCGTCGGAAGGGAAGAACAGCCGCGAAATCGGCAGCGCGAACAGCGCGTAGACCAGCAGGTCGTACCACTCGAAAAAGGCGCCGATGTTGGCGGCCACGATGTCGCGCAGCTTGCCTTTGCGCGCGGGAACGCGCGCCGGGCGCGCGCCGATCGATGCTGAAGACGAGTTCATTGCGGTGTTATCCCTTGGATGGCCGCGTCGCGGCCTTTTATTTGTCGGTATGGGCTGGAATGCGGTGGAGCAATGGAGAGGGGGTCAGACGTAGAAATGGTTGCTGTTGACGACCAGGAAAACGGTTTTCTGGTCCCAGCCGTTTTGCCACCGATAGGGGTGGCTGCCGGAAAAGCCATAGCTGTCGCCGGCCTCCAGCAAAAAGGATTTGTCGTCGACGAAGATCTGGAGCTTGCCGCTGAGCACGTAGCCGATCTTGTCGCTGGCCTGCACCAGGAAGCCGGGGTCGGAAGCCGCGCCCGGCTCCAGCTCCATCAGGAACCCTTCGAGGGTGGCGCAGCTGCTGGGCGTGATGCGGTACTTGGTGACGCCGTTGTTGCCCAGCTTCAGCGGCTTGCGCGCCGCGACCCTGACCGTGAATTCGTTCTGCTCGTCGCTGACCGGGCCGCTGGGGGCCGGGGCCAGCAGGCTGGCCCCGTCGATGCCCAGGGCGTGGCAGATCGCCCGCAGGCTGCGCATGGACGGCGAACTGAGGCCGCGTTCGACCTGGCTGATCAGCGCGATCGACATGTCGGCCCGTTCCGCCACGTCCTTCAGTTTCAGGCCTTGCTGCAGGCGCGCCGCGCGCAGGCGTTCGCCCAGGGCCTTGTCGTGTTCGTCGGCGGCGTTCGGGCTGTCTTCGGGCTTATCGGATTTCATGAAACTCTGGTCTGTTTTTCACTCTCAATGAAAAAATAATAGGGAAATTTCACTTTTGCCACAATACGGGATCGGGAATACCCCTAGAAGGGGGCTTACTTGTTCTTGTTGCGGAATGCCGCCTCGCCCGCGTCCGATATTTCCACCCACTTCCGGTCGGGCGCCGCGCCCTGGACATAGCTGTCGTGCCAGTTCCACCACTTGTACGTCGGGGTCTGCGGGTATCCCTCGGGCGAATCCTCCCAAGTCTCCTGGCGGCCCAGCGGCGTGATGTCCAGGTAGTTCCAGGTGCCGCCCATCTGTTCGTCGCCGCGGTTGTTCAGGAAATACGTGCGGAAGATGCGGTCGCCGTCGCGGAAGAACACGTTCGTGCCGTGCCATTCGTGCACGCCGAAATCCTTGTCGAAGCCATCGGTGAGCGTGAACCACGGCATCTTCCAGTCCATCCTGGCCTTGAGCCGCGCGATGTCTTCCTGCGGCGCCCGCGAAACGAAGACCAGGGTCGTGTCGCGGGCGTTGAGATGCGCCAGGTGCGCCACCTGGTCGGCCACCATGGAGCAGCCGCGGCATGCGTGTTCCGGCCAGCCGTAGACGCCGGGCTCGAAGAAGGCGCGGTAGACGATCAGTTGGCGGCGTCCGTCGAACAAGTCGGACAGGCTGAGCCGGCCGTGCGGGCCGTCGAAGGCGTAATTGGCGTCCACCTCCGTCCAGGGCATGCGGCGGCGCTCGGCGGCCAGCGCGTCGCGGGCGCGGGTGTGGGCTTTTTCCTTCACCAGCAGCCGCTGGCGCGCGGCCTCCCATTCCTGCGGCGAAACCACCGGGGGTGTGCGCATGGGGGATGCGGCGGCGGGGCTGGGGTTGTCGGTAGGGGCTGTCATGAGCGGGTTCCTCCTGGGTTGGATGTCCGTGGGAACAGTGTGGCACCGCACATCCTGCGCCGGGAGTAACAAATGTGGCGGCATTGCGCCCACAACATTTTCCAAAGCTTGGTAACGCTTGCCGGACCGGCATCGCGGCTATGCTGCACCTACCGGGACTTCGTCAGGAGAGCCGCCATGGCCAGCAAGAACACGATTTGCCTTTGGTACGACCGCGACGCGCTGGAAGCCGCGCAGTTCTACGCCCAGACCTTCCCCGACAGCGCCGTGCAGCGGGTGCTGCGCGCGCCGGGCGACTATCCCTCGGGCAAGCAGGGCGACGTACTGACGGTGGAATTCACCGTCATCGGCATTCCCTGCCTGGGCCTGAATGGCGGGCCGGCCTTCAAGCACAGCGAAGCCTTTTCATTCCAGATCGCCACCGAGGACCAGGCCGAGACCGACCGGCTGTGGGACGCCATCGTCGGCAACGGCGGGCAGGAGAGCGAATGCGGCTGGTGCCGCGACAAGTGGGGCCTGTCCTGGCAGATCACGCCGCGGGTGCTGATGGAGGCCATCGCCGACCCCGACCCGGCGGCGGCCAAGCGCGCCTTCGAGGCCATGATGACCATGCGCAAGATCGACATCGCCGCCATCGAGGCCGCCTGGCGCGGCTGAGGGCGCGCCTGCGCAAACCACGGGAGCGACCCCATGAGAATCAAGCTCAACAGCATCTTCGTCGACGACCAGGACAAAGCGCTGCGCTTCTACACCGAAGTGCTGGGCTTCCAGAAGAAAAACGACATCCCGATGGGCGCGGCGCGCTGGATCACGGTGGTCTCGCCTGACGGCCCCGCCGATCTGGAACTGGTGCTGGAGCCCAACAGCCATCCGGCGGCCAACGCCTACCAGACCGCGCTGAGGAACGACGGCATTCCCGTCACCGCCTTCGAAAGCGCGGATCTGCAGGAAGACGTGCGGCGCCTGAAGGAAAAAGGCGTGGCCTTCACCGTCGACCCGACTCCGGCCGGCATGGTCGCCATCGCCATCTTTTCCGACACCTGCGGCAACCTGATACAGCTGTACCAGATGAACGGCTGAATCCGGCCGCGCGCCTCAGCCGCCGGCCGGCAGCAGCTTCAGCCCCGTGCGCCGCACGAACTCCTCGTAGCTGATCGGCGGCCCCGCGCGGGTGCCGGCGGCGTTGGCCTGCCAGTGCACCCAGGAGCGGCCCGACGTGGCGTCGTACACCACCTTGTACAGGTAGCTGGGCACCGCCACGCCCGAACCGATGGTCTGCGGCCGTTCGCCGTATACCGGCCCCGTGAACACGTACACGTCGCCGGCGGCGCGCATCACGTACTTGCGGGTGTCCTGCTCGATGGCGCTCCAGGCGCCGCCGTTATGGATCTGGTTCTGCGGCACCATGTTGGCCAGCGAAAAGCTCTGCGCCATGGCCTCGGGCGTGGACATGTCGCCGGCCGGCGCCATGTGCCCGCGCGAATAGCCCGAGCCGCGGTAGTCGTCCAGCTCGGCCCGCTCGGCGCGCGGCAGCCGCGCCTCGGCGTAGAACCTGTCGGTGCGCTGCAGGCCCTGGGCCTGCGTCAGCATCCGGAGGTTCAGGCGCTCGGCCACGAACACCGGCGTCTTGGTCTGGCCGTCGTGCAGGATGGCGAAGGCCGAAAAACAGATCTCGCGCAGCTTCTGGCTGCCCGGCACTTCCGGCGGGCGCGAATGCGGAAAGAACTGCCGGCACTCGGCGAACATGGTCTGGGCCGGCGCGCCGGCCGGCGCGGCCGTGGGCGCCGCCCGTTCCTGCGGCTTTGCCGTCCGTTCGTGCGGCAAGGCCGGCCAGCCCAGCCGGTTCAGCGCCTCCTGCACCGGCGCCGGAATCCGCCACTGCGGATTCAGCACATAAGTGGCCGCGCCGAAACTCGCCAGCGACGAGAACAGCAGCGCTTTCAGGAACTTCGGGAATCGGCCGCTGGAACGGGCCGTGGACCTGCTGGTGGAACGTTTCTTCCTGGGAGGGGCTTTCTTCGCGCGCGTCATTACTACCTGTGAGCTACCGCCCGGCCGCGCCTACGACCGGCTTGGCCTGCGATTGTAGATGAGCGCGCGCCCGCGACCCGGCCGTAAGCCGGCCCTTGTAGAATTTCGGCCTGCCGCGCAAAAGCCGCGCCATACCCAACGTCTCCGATGTACGTCGATCTCCTCACCCTTTACTTCATCATCATCGGAACCCTGCTGGCCACGGCCGGCCTGACGTTCTGGGAGCATCGCACGCATCCCCGGCGCAGCCGCTCGCTGCGCATCCTGGCGGCGGGCTTCGCGACGCTGGCGCTGGGCTGCACCGCCGCGCTGTTCCGTAGCCGCGTGCCGGGCGGGCTGGGCTCGGCCGCGGCCAACCTCATCGTGCTCAGCGGCTATCTGCTGGTCATGAACGGCGCGGCCTCGCTGCGCGGCAGGCGCTACCGCGCCGCCTCCTTCGCGCTGCTCATCGTCATGGCGCTGATATGGGCGGCGGCCGGCGAGCGGGGCGAGGACCTCGTCTGGAAATACGTCAGCGCATTTCCCATCGCGCTGGTCAGCGGCATGACGGCCTGGCAGCTGCTGCGCTGCGACGAGCTGAAGGCCTACACGCCCTTGCGCATCGCCGCGGCGGTGACCGGCGTGCACGCGCTGATCTACGCCGCGCGCGCCTGCCTGCTGCCGTGGTGGGTGGCCGGACACGGCCCCGGCATACACCTGACCGCCAGCACGCTCACCATGTACGAGGGCGTGCTGTATTCGATCCTCCTGCCCATGACCCTGCTCAAGCTGGTGCGCGAGGAAACCCACGGCCAGCTCCTGCGCGAATCGCAGACCGACTACCTGACCCGGCTGGGCAACCGCCGCTGGTTCTTCGAGCAGGGCGCGCGCCTGCTGCAGGACGCCGGAGCCCGCGCGCCGCTGGCCGTGCTGGCGTTCGACCTCGACCGCTTCAAGGCCATCAACGACCGCCACGGCCACCAGAAAGGCGACCAGGTGCTGCAGGCCTTCGCGGAAACGGCGCGCGCCGTGCTGGGCCCCGACGCCATCCTCGCCCGCATCGGCGGCGAGGAATTCGCCGCGCTGCTGGCCGGCGACGCCGCCGGCCGCGCCCAGACGCTGGGCGAATCCATCGCGCAACGCTTCGCCGGCGCCATCGCGGCCCAGGCCGACGGCATCGCCATGTCGGCCACGGTCAGCATCGGCCTGGCCCGCTACGAACGGGCTGCGCCGCCGCTGGCCGAAGCCCTGGCCGCCGCCGACCGAGCGCTGTACAGCGCCAAGGAGGCGGGCGGAAACCGGCTGGTGGCGGCGTGGCAGGCGTAGTCAATCGTCGGTGAGCGGGGTTCGCAGCTGATCGTTCAGGACGGCGGCGGACGGGCCGCTCAAGCGCATGGACCGGCCCTCGGTGGGTTCGATCACCACATTCCCGCTTACCGGGTCGAACAGGATCACCGTGCTATCGGTGGAGGCGACATGCCGGCCTTCGGCAACCAGGGCGCCGTCTTGCCAGAGGGACAGGCAGGGGGTGATCTTGGTCTTGTATTCCTGCGTGGACGGCGAGGCGTTGAGGTTGAACGGGTTCAGTCTTTCATTGCGGCCTCGTATCGGGCTGCAGAATTCCGCGGATACGACCCAGGTGTCGAAGTGCAGCAGCGCACCCTTGTATCCGGCGTAGGGAAGAATGACGAACACGGTGATTGCCATCTTCATCAGGATAATCAGCAGCCATGGAACGGCTGCGCCTATTGCCAGCGGGGTGAAGCTCAGCGCCTGCCTGCGCAGCCAACGCAGCGCCCCGGCGCCCGGCAGATTCGACAGCGCGCGCCACGCCCGGCCGCCTGCCTTTACCGCCTGATGGCGTACCTTGGGAGTACGCGCGGCGATGGCTATCAAGGTCAGCGCGAGTCCCACGCCCGCCATGACGTAGACCAGCCAGCGAAAGTTCTCGGTCTCGTGCAGCTTGTCCGCCATTTCCATCCAGCCGGTGAGCGCATGGCGGGACAGATGCAGCAGGTCCAGCGGCGAGCCGTAAGTCAATTCGGCGGGAATGCCAAAGCGGGTTTCGATCGCATTGGCGGCGCCATAGCCCAGCAGCGACAACGCGACGGCGCCCGCCAGCACCGCCGACGGCACGCCTATCGCCAAGCCATGGATTGCGCCTTTCTCTGCCATACCCCAACTCCTGTCGTCTTAAAAGGATGTGGGGTATTTACGGTAGTTTCGTCGCAAAGAAAAGCCCGAAGGGCGGATATCGCTATTTTTCGCGCGTTCCCGATACGTTCGAGACGCGCTCCACATAGATCGGGCTGGAGTAAATGAAAAACCCGTCTTCGGTGGTGATGCGCAGGTACACCGCATTGTCGGGACCCATGTGCAGCGGCACACGAACGCGCCCCTGCATGCGCCGCGCCGGATTTTCGTCGGGCAGGCGATAGACCTGCAGCCGGCGCCGGATGCCGCCGTTCTCCACCACCACCGGCTCCAGGCCGATCCGGTCGACGGCGATCTCGGTCTGCACGACCGGCGTGTCGATCTTCAGCACGCCGGCCTGCGGATCGCGCAGTCGCACGTCGATGCCGCTGAAGCCGCCGGTGGTCAGCGAGCGCCAGCTCAGCATGTCGGGCCGCGGCTGCTCCAGCGTCTTGTCCAGGTTCCAGAAATTGATCGGCTGCGGATCCACGAAGGCGTTGCCTTCCAGCGTGGCGCTGCCGTCCCACACCGTCTGCCGGCCGCGGCCGCGGTACTCCGATCCTTCCCACACGATGCGGATGCGGCTGCCCAGCGCGGCCTCGTCGTAAGGCGTGAGCGTCTGCACCACGTCCATGCGGTTGCGGACCTCCACGCGTTCGATGGGGCCGTGGGTCAGCACTTCGAAAGAGAACTCCAGCGCGTCGCCGTCGTAGGACAGGATGGCGCCCATGTCGGCTTGCGAGACCGGCTCCAGCGTCACTGGCGCGCCCAGCTTGGGATCGTCGGAATAGCGCCGCGCCGGCCGCTCGAAATGCGCCTGCACGTCCAGATAGGCGCGACAGCCGGTGGTGGCGTAATGGCGGCGCTGACGCAGGCATTCGGCGATGGATTGGCGGGTCAGCCGGTCGGCGATCAGGCAGCTCAGGCCGCCGTATGCGCCGAACAGGGACGCGCCGGGGTGGCTGGCGCCATGCCGGCCCTTGTGCCCGTCGCTGTTGGCCAGGATGCCCACGCGGTAGCCCAGCCGGAACGCATCCTCCAGCAGCCACTCGAAAGTGCCCCAGTCAGAATGGATCTCGATCGAGCGTTCCAGCCGCGCGTCGTGCGAGCGCGTGATGTCGGCGTAGCGCCCGCCGATGTGGGCGAACACCACCACGTCCTCGTCCTTGAGCGCATCGAACAGCGCGTCGGCGTCGTTGGCGTCCAGCGCCAGATCCGACAGATCGTCGATCAGCGCGTGCGAGGAGCGGTGGATGGGGCGGCCCTCCTGCAAATACAGCACGTTGCGGTCGCCGCCCAGACCGGTGTTGCCCGACCATTCGTAGCCGGGAAAGATGATGAACGCGCCGTCCTGGTTGTACTTGGCCGTCAGCGCGTTCAGGTGTTCCCAGAACGGCGTGGTGATCTGGAAGTCGTTGCCCTGGTGGCTCATGACGTCCAGAAACGCGCGGTCGCGCGCGAACAGGATCAGCTCTTCCGCCGAATTCGTGCCTATGGTTTCCTCGGACTGTCCGTGCAGATCAGCCCAGTAATGACCGCGCCTGCCGTCGCCGGCCGGCACGATCCGGCACGGCGTGCTGTGCGCCACCGGCACCCCGTCGCGCAGCACCTCGATGCGCAGTTCTCCGGGGGCCTGCGCCATCAGCCCTTCGAGCCGCAGCGCATGCTGGCCCTCGCGCATCGCGAACGAGGCGGGCAGGCCCTGCAACGGCAGGCTGCTGCGCAGCGTGAACTCGCCCGAAACGCGGTCGCTGGGGTTGCCCCACTTGTCTTCGCCCTTGAAACCGAGGCTGAACGGCTCGCCGGCCGCCGCCTGGCTCGGCAGGATCGCCTTGTACGCGACCGGCGGGCCGGCCACCACGGCGATGGTGGGGGAGTTCTCCAGCTCCACGTAGTTGTAGGTGGCGAAGGCGTCCACCAGCACCTTGAACTCGAAGGTCGGTTCGCTGAAGGTCTGCACCCGCATGCCGGGCGAGCCCTGCCGCGTGTCGCCGAAACGCACCACGATGCGGTCGCCTTCCTCCAGATAGCCGCGCACCACCCGGATGAACAGCGTCTTGTCCCAGGGCCGGATGTTGCGCTTGCCGTCGTACTCCACCTGCAGCACCGCGCCGTTCGAAGCCTCCACGGTGGTGTAGTTCCAGCCGTCGGGCCGGTCGAACTGCGGCTTGCCCATGTCGCTGGCGAAGCGGTGCACGATCTTGATCGACCCGGTGTCGTCGATGCCGAAATAGCCGGCGGTATAGGTCAGCGTGAACGAGGCCAGGCTGCCCGCTTCGAAGCGGCCCGACGGTTCGACGACGGCCGATCCCATGCGGTCGGCGGCGTAGGAGGAGTGCGGCATTGCGGTTCCGTGCGCAGGTTAGGGAAATCCCATCTTAGGGAGCGCTCGGGCATGTAGCTATAGTATGGAAACTATTCCATCATGACGTCATGGCATGTCAGATCCGGTCGAATCCGTCTCGCTGCGCCAGCTGCGCGCGCTCGTCGCGATAGGCGAAACCGCCAGCTTCACTGCAGCCGGCGAACGCCTGGGGCTGTCGCAGCCCTCGGTCAGCCACCTGATCCGCCGGCTCGAAGCCGAGGTCGGCCAGCCGCTGGTCGTGCGCGGCCGCGAGGTCTCGCTCACGCGCGACGGCCAGGCCATGGCGGACGTGGCGCGGCGCGCCATCCTGGCCATCGACAGCGCTATCCAGGAAAGCCGCGAACATTCCGAACTGAAGCTGGGCAAGGTCATGGTCGCGGTCGGCCACGTCACCGCCGCCACCTTGCTGCCGCACGTGCTCATGGAATTCCATCAGCGCCACCCCCAGCTCGACCTGATCGTGGTCGACTGCATGGTGCAGCAGATCCGGACCCGGCTGCTCTCGCACGAGGCCGACGTCGGCCTGGGCGCCGTCATGCCGGACGACGACTCCCGCATCATGGTCGAACCGCTGCTGGACCGCGGCGTCGCGCTCTTCGTGCGCGCCGACCATCCGCTGGCCCGCTTCGAGGAGGTCGACGCCAAGGTGCTGGCCGAACTGCCGTGCATCCAGCTCAATCCGGAAGCCCCGCCGTGGCTCAGCATCAGCCGGCGCCTCATCGCCGCCGACATCTACCCAAGGGTGGAACAGCGCGTCGTGCTGCTGTCCACGGCGATAGGCCTGATCCAGGCCGGCATGGGCGTGGCCATGCTGCCGCAGATCGCGCACGGACAGATGCCGGCCGGCATCAAAAGCATCGCGCTGCGCAACCCCAGCCTGGAATGGCCGATCTCGATCGCGCGCCAGGCCAACTACCCGCTGTCTCCCGCCGCCCAGGCCTTCGTCGCCGTGGTCCGCTCGGTATCGCAGCGGCTGCGCCGCGAAGCCGCCATGCCATGATGGCATGACGCTATAGCACCCCGCCTATTCTGCGGGCGGGCCACCTCGGATACGCTGCTTCGCATCATGCAATGCCGCATGGTTTCCACAGCAAGCACCACCGCGGAGGCATCATGAAAGCACTACTGGCGGCCCTCCTGGCCTTTGCGGGGTTCGGCGCCATGCCGGCCGGCGCCGCGCCGTTTCCCGAACGTCCCATCACCCTGGTCGTGCCGCTGGCGGCGGGCAGCACGGCCGACATTCTGGCGCGCGCGGTCCAGCCCGGCTTGAGCCAGTTGCTGGGCCAGACCGTGGTGGTCGAGAACCGGCCCGGCGGCGGCGGCCAGATCGCCATGAACTATGTGGCCAAATCGGCCCCCGACGGCTACACGCTGGTCCTGGGATCGAACAACACCTGGGCCATCAACCTGGGCCTGTTCTCCAAACTGTCCTACGACCCCACCAGGGACTTCGTCCCGGTGGCCTACCTGGCGGGCAGTTCCAACGTCCTCATCGTGCCGGCCGACAGCCCGTACCGCTCGGTGCGCGAACTGGTCGCCGCCTTGAAGGCCCAGCCGGGCAAGCTGATGTATTCCTCCGGCGGCAATGGCACCACGCACCACCTGTCGGCCGAACTGCTGCTGTCCATCACCGGCGCCCAGGCCGCCCACATTCCCTATCGCGGCGCGCCGCAGGGCGTGGCCGCCATCATGGCGCACGAAGTCGCGTTCGCCTTCTACAACACCCCCAGCGTGTCCGGCCTGGTCAAGGAAGGCAAGCTGCGCGCGCTGGCCGTCACCGGACAAGCCCGGTCGCCGCTGCTGCCGGACGTGCCCACCATGATGGAGGAGGGCGTGCCGGGTTACGTCATCACGGTGGACCTGGGCCTGATGGCGCCCGCCGGCACCCCGCCCGACGTCGTCGCCAGAATCAACGCGGCCGCGCGCAAGGTCATGGATGGCGACGAACAGCGCCGGCGCCTGCAGGCGCTGGGCTATGAGATCTTCCACGACGGTCCGCCCAGCGGGCTGGCGGCGTTCATCCAGGCGGATATCGCCAAATGGGTGCCGTTGGTTGAACGGTCCGGCGCCAAGGTGGATTGACGCCCGGTTCCGACGAGGTCCTCGTCGCCATGTTAAAAAGGCGCGCCCGAACCTCGAACGAACGCGTCGTCCATGTCCGAACACCACCAGTTTCTTTGCCCACGCGATATGCATTTGCCGCCGCCGGACTGGCGCGCGCTGGAAGCCAGGCTGCTGGAAGGGGGATACGTGCTCGAACCGCGCGGCGACCGCATCCCGTATCGCGCATTGCTGAACCTGAGCTTCGGCCTGGCCGGCCTGAACGAAGGGTCGTACCAGCACCGGGACGGCCTGCGCACGACGGGCGACGTGATCGCGATGTACGTGCAGGCGGGACACCTGCCGGCGGACCTGCCCATACGCCATAACGACACCATGGAAGAGGCGCTGGCGCTGCTATCCCAGCGCGGTATCGTGCCGGGCGACCTGTATCTGGACAACGAGGGCAGCGATTGGAACAGCCCGCAATACTGCCTGGGCCCGGCGGCGCGGCCGTACCTCAACGCCGACACGCGCGCTGCCTATGACGCCGACCCCAGGTATTTTCCGCTGATGCTGCTGGCTTATGACGGCCCCGCGCCGCACGTGGCGGTCGGCGAAAACCTTTCCGAGCCCAGCCTGCCGGGCTCCGACGAACTGCTGGAGTCCATGCCGCCGTTCGACTCGCACGTCGACTTCATCGGCGCCGCCTACGAAGACCCGGCCGCGCAATGGCATTGCCCGCAAGATGGCCGCGACTACCGAATCCTGGAACTGGACTGGCAATACAGCCTGGCGATGGGCTTTCGCCTGATCCGCACCGAAGGCCTGGATGACGGCAGCGCGCGCGGACTGGCGGGGCTGATGGAGGCGCTTGCCGGGCAGCCCATGGTTTGCAGCCACCGCCATCTGTAGAGACCTGCTGCCTTTATTCCTCGTTACGCCAGGCGCTACGCCGCCGCGATCGCGGCTTGGGTATCACCCCCAGCCGCGGATCGCGCGCCAGCGCAAGCCCGACCAGCTTCTGCGCGATCGCCTCGAAAGACTCGTCCGTCTGCGGCAGGTACAGCCACTTGCCCAGCACGGGATGCGGCTGCAGGGCTGGCAGCTCGGCCATCAGCGCCGCGTGCCGTTCTTTCGACGTGCACACCAGAATGCCGCTCCACGGATCGTCGCGGTCCGCGGCCACCAGGTACAGCGCCTCATCCAGGTAGGCCGCGTCGCAGCCGAACATCTTGCGGTGGGCGTAATTGGCGTCGCGCTCCAGGGGTTCGAGAGTCCAGAGGAGCGAGTTCTGGCGTGCGGGCTGTCGCCGTTTCGGCGGGACGAATGGATCGGGGCGGTTGCGCATGGGGTTTCCGCGTGCGGCTTGCAGGGAGAGCGTCGAACGGGCCGCAAGAACCGGATATCCGTCTCGGCCAACGCTCCGGACAATGAAGATACACCATTCATATCGGAGCGCCGCCATGGGGTTGCTGCAGGATAAAGTCGCCATCATCACGGGCGCATCGTCGGGAATCGGGCGCGCCGCCGCGCTCTTGTTCAGCGCGCAGGGCGCCGCCGTCGTCTTGAACGCCAGGGGTGAATCGGCGTTGGAGGAGGTGGCCGCGCGCATTCGCGGCCAGGACGGAAAGGCGAGCGTGGTCGCCGGCGACGCCTGCCGGCCCGAGACCCACAGACGCTTGGTCTCAGCGGCGGTCGCGGAATTCGGCGGCCTCGATATCGCGTTCAACAACGCCGGCGCCACCGGACCCATAGCGCCGCTGGCCGATATTGCCTTTGCCGACTGGCAAACGACGATAGCGGCGAACCTGCATTCGGCGTTTCTGGGCAGCGCGCATCAGATCCCCGCCATGCTCGAGCGCAAGGGCGGAGCGATCATTTTCACGTCCAGCTTTGTCGGCACCAGCGTGGGACTGCCCGGCATGGCGGCCTATGCGGCCGCCAAAGCGGGGCTGATGGGACTGGTCAAAGGCATCGCCGCTGACTATGGCGACAAGGGCATCAGGGCCAACGCGCTCCTGCCCGGCGGCGTGGACACGGCGATGGCGGGCGACAGCGCGCAGAAGGAATGGGCGGCGGGACTGCACGCGATGAAGCGGATCGCCCGTCCCGAGGAGATTGCTTCGGCCGCCTTGTTTCTGGCGAGTTCCATGGCGAGTTTCGTCACGGGTTCCGCCTTGTTCGCGGACGGCGGGAATGCGGCGGTGAAATGAGGGCAGGTGTGCTAGCCAGGGGCGGCAGCGAACCGCGCCGCGAGCTGGTCGCAGTGCCGCGCCAGGATCGCCGCATCCACGCCCACCGCCGTGTATAAACTTCCCGCGGCCATGTACCGCCGCGCCAGCGTCTCGTCCGGCGTCAGCACGCCGGGCGCCTTGCCGGCCGCGCGTACCCGCCCGATGGCGCGTTCGACCTCGGCGACCACCTTCGGATGCTGCGGTTCTCCGGGATAGCCCAGGCTGGCGGCCAGGTCCGCCGGCCCGATGAAGACGCCGTCCACACCGTCCACCGCGATAATGGCGTCCAGGTTCTCCAGCGCCTCGCCGGTCTCCGCCTGCACCAGGAGGCACAGCTCGTCCTCGCAGCGGCGCATATAGTCGGGCACCCGGCCATAACGCGTGGCGCGCATGGTGCCGCTGACGCCCCGCACGCCGCGCGGCGCGTAGCGCATGCCGGCCACCGCGCTCTCGGCTTCGGCCGCGTTCTGCACATAGGGCAGCAGCAGGGTCTGCGCGCCGATGTCCAGGTATTGCTTGATCTGGACCTTGTCGTTCCACGACGGCCGCACGACGGGATGGCTGCGATAGGCGGCCGCGGCCTGCAATTGGGCCATTACCGTCGGCAGCAGCGCCGGCGTGTGTTCGGTATCGAGCAGCAGCCAGTCGAAGCCGCTGGCGGCAACCAGCTCGGTGCTGTTCGGATGCCCGAGCGTGACCCACAGGCCGGTCTGGTGGCGTTGTTCGCGCAGCGCGCGCTTGAAGGGATTGACGGGAAGTTCCATGCGGCGTCCTAGGAAAAATGGACCGAGATGCTGCCCAGCTTGCCGTAGTCGGCATGTAGCGTGTCGCCGCTCTTGACCGCCACCGTGCGGGTGAACGACCCGGCCAGCACGATCTGGCCGGCGGCCAGGCCGGTATCGTGCTGGGCCAGCTTGTTGGCCAGCCAGGCGATGCCCAGCGCCGGGTGTCCCAGCACGGCGGCGGACACGCCCGATTCCTCGATCACGCCGTTTTTCAGGAGCAGGGCGCCCACCCATCGCAGGTCGATGTCCAGCGGCCGCACGGGCCGGCCGCCCAGCACGATGCCGGCGCAGGCGGCGTTGTCGGCGATGTTGTCGACGATGCGGCGCGGATACTTGCTGCGTCCGTCTATCAGTTCCAGCGCCGGCACCACATAGTCGGTGGCGTCCAGCACGTCGAACAGGCTCACGTCGGGACCCTGCAGCGGCTTGCCCAGCACGAAAGCCAGTTCCACCTCCACGCGGGGCACGATCAGCCTGGCGGTGGGAATGGTCTCGCCGTCCTGATAGAACATCGTGTCCAGCAAATGCCCGTAGTCCGGCTCGTCGATGCCGACCGTGCTTTGCATCGCCTTGGAAGTCAGGCCGATCTTGTGGCCGCGCAACCTGGCCCCCGCGGCGAGTTTCTGGTCGATGATGCGCTTCTGGATCGCATAGGCGTCGGCGATCTCGATGCCTGGAAAAACCTGGTCGAGTTGCGTGGTGGGTACGCCGCTGCGTTCCGCCTCCAGCAGGAGGCTGGCGGCGCGGATGCGGTCGTCTTCATTGAGCATGGCGGGTTCCTTGCGCGGGCGCGGCCGACTCGTCAGCCACAGGGTTGGACAGGATGCCGATGCCGGCCACTTCCACCTCGACCACGTCGCCCGGCTTCAGGAAGCGCGGCGGCGTGAAGCGCACGCCGGCGCCGATAGGGGTGCCGGTGGAGATGACGTCGCCCGGCTTGAGCGTGGTCCAGATGGAGATATAGCGAATCAGTTCGGCGAAGGGGAACATCAGGTTGTCGGTGGAGTCCTGCTGGCGCAGCTCGCCGTTGACGCGCGTGCGCACCGTCAGCGGTGCGGCGGGGTCGAACTCGTCGGCCGTCACCATCCATGGACCCATCGAACCGCTGGCGTCGAAGTTCTTGCCCTGGGTCACGTTGAATTTGCCGTGCCTGACCCAGTCGCGCACCGTGCCTTCGTTCAGGCAGGTCAGGCCGGCGATGTGACTCCAGGCGTCTTGCGCGGCGATGCGCCGGCCGGTCTTGCCGATGACGATAGCGATTTCGCCCTCGTAGTCGAGCTGCCCGGACTCCGGCGGGCGCAGCAAGGGCTCGCCGTGCCCCACGAAAGAGCCCGGAAAGCGCGGGAACACGCTGGGATAGGCGGGCGGCGCGCTGCCGTCCTGGTACTCCTCGTTGCGTTTGCCGTAGTTCACGCCCACGCAGATGATCTTCTCGGGCGCGGGAACCGGCGGCAGCAGGCGCACCTGACTCAGCCGGTGCGTGACCGGCAGCGAGCCGGCCAGGCGCGCCAGGGCGGGCAGGGCGCCTGCTTCCAGCGCGGCGCGCAGGCTGTCGTGGCCCTGGCCATCGAGCGCAACAATCTCGTCCTGGCCGCGCAGGGCGCCAAAGCGCGCGCGGCCTTCATGGGTGAAGCTGAGCAGTTTCATTCGTCGAATCCAAAAAGGCGCGCGGGGTTGTCGACCAGAATCTTCCTGAGCGTGGCGTCATCGCCTGCGTAGCGCGCCAACTGGTCCAGCAGCCTGCCCTCGTCCGGCGTCGCCTTGACCGACACCGGATGCGGCCAGTCGCTGCCCCAGATCACGCGATCGGGGTTCGCGGCGATCAGCGCCTGGGCCAGCGGAATCACGTCGTCCCAGGGCTCTCCCGTGCGCGACAGCTTCTCCGTCAAGGACAGCATCACCCAGAAATTGCCGCGGGCCAGCAGCGATTCCAGGCTGCGCCGCGTGGGATCGGCCGCGCCCGCGCCCGGATCGGCGCGGCCCATGTGGTCCAGCAGCACCGGGATGTCCAGCGCTTCGAACTGCTCCATCTGCGCCATCATGCCGTCGGGCTCCGGCTGGAACTTGGCGTACCAGCCCAGCTCGCGGATGCGCGCGATGGCGCGGTCGAACACGGCCGGCGCCATGCTGATGCCCAGCCCCTGGCGCGTGAAGCGCGCGCCGCGCACGCCCGCGTCGTGCAGCTTCTGGATGTACGCGTCATCGCGTTCGGCCAGCACCACCGCATTCGCGCAGCCGCGGTACGACGGGCCGGCCGCGGCGAGACCGTCCAGCACGACCTGATGGTCGGCGCCATATGTGGTGGCCTGCACGATCACGCCGCGCTCGATGCCGAGCAGCCGGTGCAGGCCCAGCGCCGTCTCGATCGTTGCGTCAGGCATTTCATACGCCGCGCCCGGACGCACCGGATAGCGGTCCGCCGGCCCGAATACATGAAACTGGCTGTCGCACGAACCCGGCGGCAAGCGATACGCCGGCGCGGTCGGATGGGTATGGAAGTGTTGGTATTGCGTCATCGCCGGTTCCCTTATCCGATCACCGCGACGAAATCGCACTCGATGAGTTTGTCGCCATCCAGATCCGCCTGCATGGTGTGGCGCGCCGGGCGATCCTGCGCATCCGGAAACGCCTGCAGCCACGCCGCGTTCAGCGCCGCGCGCTGGCTGCGGTCGCGCATCCACACTGTCATCTTGGCGATGTGGCCCAGTGTGCCCCCGCCTGCTTCCACGATGCGGCGCACGTGATCGAACATCAGTTCGCACTGGCGTTCCAGCGATGCGCCGTAAGCGCCCGTCGCCGGGTCGGTGCCCTGGATGCTGCCGGAATACAGCATGGGGCCGATCCGGCAGGCGGCGGGAATGGGATTCTTGTGGCTGAAGCCTTCGGCATAGATGCTGCGTCTGCTCATGGCGGATTCCGTATCGGGAAGGTAAGGGAAAGGCGCGCCGCGTCGCGGGCGCGTCCGGATTCAATTCGCCGTAATGCCGGCGCGCTTGATGATCGGCGTCCAGCGCGCGTCTTCCGCGGCCAGGTAACGCGTGAATTCCTCGGGCGAACTGCCGCGCGCCTGCGCGCCCAGCTCGTCGAAACGCTGGATGATTGCCGGCTGCGCCAGAATCTTGCCCAGCGCCGCGCTCAACTTGTCCAGGACCTCGGGCGGCGTGCCCTTCGGCGCCAGCAGTCCGGTGAAAGTGGACGCCTCCATGCCCTGCACGCCGGCTTCCGCGAACGTGGGAACGTCGGGCATCGACGGCACGCGCTCGGCGGTCGTGACCGCCAGCGCCCGCAGCCGCCCGTCCGTCACGTAAGGCAGCGCCACCGAAATCTGATCGAAATTGAAATCCACCTGGCCACCCAGCAGGTCCGTCGTGGCCGGCGCGTTCCCCTTGTATTGCGCCGTCGTCCAGCGCGCGCCGGTTAGCGACTGCAGCAGCTCACTCACCAGATGGTTGGTCGTGCCGGCGCCCGGCGACGCCATGTTCAGCTTACCCGGCTCCTTCTTCGCCAGCGCCAACAGCTCTCCCAGGTTCCTCACCTTCAACTCGGGCCGCACCTGCAGCACCAGCGGCGTGAACGAAACCGAACTGATAGGCGCAAAATCCCGATCCCACCTATATGCGTCGCGCTTGAAAATCAGCGGCGAAAACAGCAGCGGACCATTCGCGGCCATGAACAGCGTGTACCCGTCCGGGGCCGAGCGGGCCACCTGTTCTCCGGCGATCATGCCGCCCGCGCCGGGCTTGTTTTCGACGATGAAGGGCTGGCCCAGCGCCTCCTGCAGCCCCGGCGCAATTAGCCGCGCCGCCACGTCCACATTGCCGCCGGGCGGGTAGGGCACGACGATCTTCACGGGCTTGTCGGGCCAGGCGGCATGGGCCATCGAGGTAAGGACGGTCAGCGCCACAGTGGCGCAGGCGCGCAGCGCGTTGCGGTTCATGGTCAGTCTCCTGTGCGTGTCATCGCGTTTTGCTTGTTTGATGACACTCTAGGAATTCCCGCCATGCCGGACAACGCCAATTTGAAGAAAAGTTCCGAATATTGGACTAATTTGAGATAGAGCTTCCGCAGGCATGTTCCGGCTTGTGCGGTCTACGCCGGAAAATAAGGCTAGGCGCACTGTATGCGCATGAAAGAGTCCAAATTCTGATGTTCAATATCCGGACTACGGAGCGAGACAGCATGCATTTCCCCGCAACCGACCTGAACCCCGAACAGACCTACCGCCTGATGAGCGGCATCGTCGTTCCGCGGCCCATCGCCTGGATCAGCAGCGTCAACGCCAACGGCGGCGTCAACCTGGCTCCCTTCAGCTGCTACACCTTCGTTTCCAACCAGCCGCCCATGATCGGCGTCAACATCGGCAGAAAGGCCGGGCAGCGCAAAGACACCGGCTGCAACATCATGGCCAACGGCCACTTCGTCGTGAACATCGCCGACGAGACGCTCCTCGATCCGCTCCATGAAAGCGCCCAGGAACATCCGGCCGAAGTTAGCGAAGCCGAACTGCTGGGCCTGCAGGTGCTTCCCGGCGCCGCCATCCCGACGCCCCGCCTGGCCGCCGCGCCCATCAGCCTGGAATGCCGGCTGCACAGCGTCACGCCCTTCGGAGCCACCGGCGCCGAATTCTTCGTGGGCGAAGTCGTCATGTTCCACATCCGCGACGGCTTGATGCAGGACGGCAAGATCGATACCCGGTTGCTGCGGCCGATCTGCCGCATCGGCGGCCCCAACTATGCAACGCTCGGCCCCATCGTCACCAAGCGCGGCATCGCGCAAACCCCCAAATCCGTCATGAAGCCGGAGGCCGCATGAGCGACGCCGAGGACAAGAACGCCTCCGGCGCCCAGACCGTGCGCCGCGCCTTGGCGCTGCTGCGGCTGATTGCGTGCGGCCAGGAACGGGGCGTGCGCCTGGTGGACCTGGAACGCATGTCCGGCCTGAACCGTCCGACCGTGCATCGGCTGCTGAAGACCCTGGTGCAAGAGGAGGCGGTCGAACAGGACCCGGAAACGCGCCGGTATCTGATCGGACAGGAAGTCACCCTGCTGGGGCTGGCGCGCACGCGGCGCTTTCCGCTATTGACGCTGGCCGACCCATATCTGTCGGAACTGGCGGATCAGGTCGGGGATACGGTGTTTCTCAGTATCCGCCACGGACACGACTCGATATGCATAGGCAGGCGGACCGGGCGGCATCCGATCCAGGTGTTGTCCATCGAAGTGGGGGTGAGACGCCCGCTGGGAGTGGGCGTGTCGGGCGTGGCGCTGCTGGCGAGCCTGGACGCCGACGAGAGCGTCATCCTGGTGCGCAGCAATGCCGCGCGCCTGGAGGTGTTGGGCGAACGCGTGGAGGATGTGATCGCGCGGGTGGAAAAGGCCCGGAAAGAAGGGCTGGCGCATGCGCCGGCAGGGCTGATGCCGGGCACCAGCGCGGTGGCGGTGCCGATCCTGTCGGGGAAACAGGAAGCATTGGGAGCGATTACGGTGACGGCGATGGCCGAACGGCTGGCGGTGGAGAGGTTCGGGATGGTGGTGGAGCGGATGCGCCAGGCGGCGGGCGGGATCGCGGGGCGGTATGCGCAGGTGGCGGGCCGGAGTTGAGTGTAGATACCATCCAGACGGCGCCGCCGGGGCGTCGTAGGATGGGTGCAGCGCGGCAACACACGGACAAGAACCGAACCCTCCACCGCGCGTAACCCATCACCCGCCATCAAGCTAAACTCCAATCATCCGGGTTCTCGATTCAATGGAGTTTTTCATGAAAACGTCCATGTATTGCGCAGTTCCCTTGCTCGCCCTGTTCTGCCTGGGCGCCACGGCCCAGACGGCGACGCCGCTCAAAGGGCAGTCTCCCGCAACCACCCAGCAAGACAGCGCCGCGTGCCAGGCGCTGGCCGGCAATGGGGCCAGCGCCACGCCGGAAAGTCCCCGATCCGGCGGGCGCGTGCGCGGCGCGGCTGCCGGGGCGGCGGCGGGTGCGGCGGTGGCCGGCGCGCGCGGCCGGCAGCATGAGGAGGTCTATGACCGCCTGGACGACGACGTCAAGCAGCAATACCGGCAGAACCAGGCGAAAGACGCCGCGGTGGCCGGGGCGGTGGTAGGCGGTTCGCGGCAACGGCAGGAACGCCGGCAGGACCGGGCCGCCCAGTCGCAGGCCAATGCGGCCGCTGCGTCCACCTATGCCAGTTGTATGCAGCAACGCGGCTATCAGGTGACGCCCTGATTAAACCGTCAAGCCTCGCAATGCTCGGCGATGTTGCGATACTGGCCTTTGTAGTACAGCAATGGCTGCGTAGCGGCAGCTTCTTGCAGGTTCAACGCCTTCACTTCACCGATCACGATCAGATGATCGCCGGCGGCGTGTTCGGCATAGATTTCGCAATCGAGCCAGTGCAGGCTGCCGGCAATGATCGGATTGCCTAGCGGCGACTCCCGCCATTGGACTTCATGCCATTTGTCCGTGCCTCGCCGAGCGAACTGGTTGGAAATCCTGACTTGTTCGTCCGACAGGATATTGACTGCGAAGCGACCGGCGCGGCGGATCTTGGGATAGCTGCCTGAGCTGGACATCACGTTGAACGACACCAGCGGCGGACTCATCGACACGCTGTGGAACGACTGGCAGGTGAAGCCTATCGGCTCGTCATCGAACTGCGTCGTGATGATGGTAATGCCGGACGCGTAGTGCCCGAGAACTTCGCGAAAGCGCAACGGCTCGATCGCAGTGCTGGAAAGTGACATATTGAGGTCTATTGCGCGCGCGTGGTCGTCGCGGGCAGCTCGCGACGACTATTTCCCGCCTTTGAATCAGTTCGAGAGTTCCTTGCGGACGATTTCCGCGCCGGCGCTCAACGCGCTCAGCTTGCCTCTCGCGACAGCACGAGACAGCGGAGCCATGCCGCAGTTCGTGCAAGGGTAGAGCTTGTCGGCATCCACGAACTGAAGTGCCTTGCGCAGCGTGTCGGCGACTTCCTCCGGGGTTTCAATGGTGTTGGTGGCCACGTCGATGGCGCCCACCATGACCTTCTTGCCCCGGATGAGCTCGATCAGATCCATCGGAACGCGGGAGTTCTGGCATTCCAGCGAGACGATATCGATGCTGGACTTTTGCAGCTTGGGGAATGCCTCTTCATACTGCCGCCACTCCGATCCCAGCGTCTTCTTCCAATCCGTATTGGCCTTGATGCCGTAGCCGTAGCAGATGTGGACAGCGGTTTCGCACTTGAGCCCTTCAATGGCGCGTTCCAGCGTGGCTACGCCCCAGTCATTCACTTCGTCGAAGAACACATTGAATGCAGGCTCGTCAAACTGGATGATGTCGACGCCGGCGGCCTCCAGTTCCTTGGCTTCCTGATTGAGAATCTTGGCGAATTCCCAAGCCAGCTTTTCGCGGCTTCGATAGTGGGCGTCATACAGCGTGTCGATCATCGTCATCGGGCCTGGCAAGGCCCATTTGATCGGCTGCCCGGTCTGCTGGCGCAAGAACCTGGCGTCGTCGACGAACACCGGCTTGCGGCGCGCCACGGCGCCCACCACCGTCGGCACGCTCGCATCGTAGCGATCGCGAATTCTGACGGTCTTGCGGTTCTCGAAATCGACGCCTTCCAGGTGCTCGATAAACGTGGTCACGAAGTGCTGACGCGTTTGTTCGCCATCGCTGACGATATCGATGCCCGCGTGCTGCTGTTCCTGCAGAGACAGACGCAGAGCGTCTTGCTTGCCCTCGGCCAGGCCCTCGTCCTGCAGTTTCCAGGGCGACCAGAGCTTCTCGGGTTCTGCCAGCCAGGAGGGCTTGGGCAGGCTGCCGGCGGTCGAGGTGGGGAACAATTTCTTCACAATAGATGCCTTGGTTTTTCTGATTGATCAAAGAGGGTTGTTGGCGGACCACTGCTCAAGAATCGCCTGGTACGGCTTGATGAAGTGCTCTTCAACAAACCGTCCCTGCTCGATAGCCAGCCGGCTACGTTCCTCTCGGTCATAGACAATCCGGGTCAACGAATAATCCTGGTGTTTCAGGCTGGGCTGATAGGACTTTCCCGCCGCGGAGTTCGCGTTGTAGATCTCCGGCCGGTAGATCTTTTGGAAGGTGTCCATCGTGCTGATCGTGCTGATCAGCTCAAGATTGGAGTAATCGCCCAGCAGATCGCCGGAAAAATAGAAAGCCAGGGGCGCGGCGCTGTTGGGCGGCATGAAGTAGCGGACCTTCATTCCCATCTTCTTGAAGTATTCGTCAGTCAGCGAGTACTCATCCTGCAGGTATTCCACGCCCAGCACGGGATGCCGGTTTTCAGTGCGGTGATAGGTCTTGCTGCTCGACACGCTCAGGCAGATCACGGGCGGCTTGCTGAAATGCTCTTTGTAAGTGCTTGAATTCACGAAGGCCTTGAACAGCTTTCCATGCAGGTCCCCAAAATTCTCCGGTGTGCTGAACGCGGCTTGATTCTTGGTGTGCTCCAGCAGCAGCACGCTGAAGTCATAGTCCCGAACATAGGAGGAAAAATTATTTCCTACTATGCCCTCGATGCGCTCGTTGGTCTTCCGATCGAAAATGCTGGTCTTCAGCACTTCAATCAAGGGCAGGGCGCTGCCGTTGCCTGCGCCGTCAATGCTCATCTCGACGGAGATGATTTCAAGATTGACGGTATAGCGGTCGCCCTTGGGATTGTCCCAATGCGCCAGGGCATTGAAACGGTTGTCAATCATCCGCAGCGTATTGCGCAGATTCTCCTGGCGGCTAGCGCCCCTGGCGAGATTGGCAAAATTGGTGGTGATCCGCGTATTGTCCGAAGGACGATAGTCTTCGTCGAAACAAATGCTCTTGATGGCAAATGTGAACTCGTTGCTCATGTTGATCTGCTGCCCTGATTCCTGAAATAAACCCGCGTCCATTCATTGCTTTTCAGCGCTGCTCAAATTCTTCTGGTTTTATTTGGCAGTCTTTATCGACGACGTAGGGGGCGCAGTATAGGTTGGACCATCCATGAAAAAAAGTGAATTGATCTCATGAAACCATTAGTTCAGTTCATGAGTTGTGCGGCATGCCGATCTGCTTGCAAATTTGGCGCCCTGCACTTGACCGCGTTGCATCAAGCCAGGGCTGGCCGTTTCGCCTGCGCGATAAACGCACGCAGGTAATCGATATCGACGTCCACCTCGCGAGCGCCCAGATAGATGTGCTTGGCAATGCCTTTCTTGCCCAGCCGGACAGGCACCACGTTCATTGCATCCGCGTACTCCAGCACCAGCCAGCGCGGCAACGCCGCCACCCCGCGGCCGCTGGCGACCATTTGCAGCATGATGTCCGTCGTCTCGATGGCCTTGTGGCGCTTCGGCGTAATGCCGGCCGGCGTCAGGAACATGCTGTAGATGTCGAGCCTGTCGACCGGCACCGGATAGGCCACCAGCACCTCGTTGCCGAGCTGCTTGGGCGTGACGTACTCCTCCTTGGCGAGCGGGTGGTTGCCCGCGACGACCAGCACTTGTTCATAGTCGAACACAGGCTCGAACACGAGCCCTGGCTTATTTAGCGGATCGGGTGTGACCAGCAGATCGATTTCGTAGCCGAACAGCGCTCCGATGCCACCGAACTGGAATTTCTGCTTCACATCCACGTCCACATCCGGCCACGCGGCCAGATACGGGGAAACGATCTTCAGCAGCCACTGATAGCAGGGATGGCACTCCATGCCGATGCGCAGCGATCCGCGCTCTCCCTGGGCGAACTGACGCAGGCGCTCCTCGGCCAGATTCAGCTGCGGCAGCACCCGGTTGGCCACCGCCAACAGGTATTGACCGGCCTGCGTGAGCCGCAGGCTGCGGCCTTCGCGCAGCCAGATGTCGGTGCCCAGCTGCTGCTCCAACTTCTTCATGCTGTGGCTTAGGGCCGACTGCGTTACGTGCAGGACGCCTGCGGCGGCGGTCAACGAACCTTGTTTTTCCACTTCTTGCACGATGGATAGATGGATGCGGTCTAGCATGGTATATGAATTAAATTCATGATTTATGGTGATATTTGAATTCTACTTCATCGTTCTGTGCAATAGGTGTCGGCGGCTGCCTTATTGGACTATTTGTTCCAAAACTGCTATCTTTGCGCACTGAACGCTTCAGCTGCACTCGACGCATGAGCAAGGAAAAATCGCCCAGCCAGGGGCGCCCTCGGCAATTCGAAGACGAAGAAATTATTGATGCCGCGGTTGGGGTCTTCAGCGAGAATGGATTCGCCGGGACCTCGGCGCAGGACCTCTGCGACAGTACCGGCCTCGGGCGGGGCAGCCTGTATAACGCCTTTGGCAATAAGCAGGCGCTTTATGAGCAGGCCCTTTTGCGCAGCCACGAAAAGAGCATGCAAGCCCAGCTGACCATCTTGATGCAAGCGGGTTCGGTCAGGGACCGCCTGCGTACGCTCCTGCTCTGGGGCGTGGCTGAGGACCTGGCGCAGGCCGAGCAGCATGAGGCCATGGTGCTGTTCTCCGCGCTCGAGCGTGGCAGCAAGGATGAGGTCGTCGCGACGCTGAACACCGAATACCGCCAACGCCTGGAGACGGCCTTGGTCTCGGCTTTTACCGAAGGGCAGAAGAATGGCGAATTCGGCACGACGATCTCGGCCGTCGAAATGGCCCGAGGCTTCTTGGCGGGCTACTACGGGCTACGGGTGCTGAATAAAAATATTTCGGATAGGAGCGTTCTCAACGATGCCGTGACGGGGC
Source organism: Achromobacter sp. SX5 (assembly GCF_056711425.1). Lineage (NCBI taxonomy): Bacteria > Pseudomonadati > Pseudomonadota > Betaproteobacteria > Burkholderiales > Alcaligenaceae > Achromobacter > Achromobacter sp. SX5. Next base: position 2,389,060 of record NZ_CM160041.1, read on the forward strand.
TGCTGGCCAACCTGTAGGGGGCGAGCAGGGGACTTGGGTGCTTGTGCCAAGCCCTCGAGGCAAATTTTTATAGGCGTGATTCTTATGATTGCGTAGTCGACGCGTTTTTTTTGACTATTTTTGGAATGATTGTTCAATAACTATTAGGAAAGTAGGAAATGCCGTTGGTGGTCTACATTCTGGGGCTGGCCGTCTTCTCGATTGGCACCTCGGAATTGATGGTGGCAGGAATGATGGAAACCTTATCTGAGGCCTTCGGCATCACGATAGGGCAAGTGGGGCACTTGATCTCGTATTTCGCATTTGGCGTGATGCTGGGCGGACCGGTGCTTACGTATGTATTTCTGAAGCTCAAAGTCCCTTACCGACCGACATTGCTGGCGTTGCTTGCCGCGTACGTGCTGGTGCAGGGTTTTAGCGCCTTCATCTCGGATCACGCCATACTGATCGCGGTGCGCTTGATCATCGGCGTCTTATGCGCGGGGTGCCTGAGCTTGTCCTTGGCCACCAGCATGGCGTTGGTGCCCATTGAAAACCGACCGCGCGCGGCCGCCGTGGTGATTGGCGGCTTCATGGTATCGAACGTCTTCGGCGTGCCGCTAGCCACCATCATCAACCAGCACTGGGGCTGGCGCGTGAGTTTCGGCCTGGTGGCGCTCTTGGTGCTCGTTTGCCTGGCGGTGCTCGTTCGCACCTTGCCCAACGTCGGCGGCGGCAAGGGCGGCCTGAACATGGCCGAGGAGCTGCAGGCGTTCAAGAAGCTGGCGTACTGGAAGGCCTGCGCGACCAGTTGCCTGATTTTGGGGGCAAGCTTTGCCGCCTTCAGCTATTTCGTGCCGATTCTGACCTCGGTCACCGGCCTGACGATGCAGGTCGTGCCGATCATCTTGATGCTCTACGGCGCGGCCAATCTTGCCGGGAATATGATCACGGGGCGTTTAGCCTATCGACATAGCCTCACGATCATGGTGACTGGCCTGACGGTGCTCAGTTTTTCGTTAATTGGCATGGCGCTGCTGGCGCAGTATGCCTGGCTGGCAGTGGCTTTCGTCATCCTGATCGGCTTGTCCGGCGTGCCGATGAATCCGGCGATGATGGCGCGCATCGTCAGCGTGGCACATCCGGGGCCCTTGGTGAACGCGGTTCATACGTCCGTGATCAATATTGGCCTGGGCGGCGGGACGTTTCTGTCCGGCATGGCGATCTCCGCGGGCTATGAGTTTCGGATCGCGTTATGGATCGGTGCGGGGCTAGCGGTGCTGGGACTCTTGAGTATCCTGCCTTACCTGCGCCGCCGCCAGCAAGGGTGGCACTGAAGAGGGGCTTGCGCTCTATGGTGTCTCTGTGATCGTGGGCAATTTCCTCGGCGGAACACCGCGTCGTTGGCGCCTGGGCCTGGATGCTGTCCACTCAGGCAATGGTGCTGCAGATTTTCCCTGTGAAAATGGGTGTCAGACTACAATTTCTCCGGCGAAACTGTAGTCTGACACCTATTTTTAATCCGCGCTGCACGCCGAGTACTGCCGTCCAGACCGCGCTCCAATCGACGCGATCCAACAGAGGGTATTCACAAGGCCCATCTGTTCCGGCGTAGAACACTTGATAGTCATCAGGGCGGGATTGGCCACGAGCACCGCTAAGGACTTTGCCCGAGACACCGCCACGTTCAGACGATTCTTGCTGAACAAGAACTCCATGAAGCGCGGCAATTCGGCTTCGCTCGAGGTCGTCATCGAGATGAGAACTACTTCGGCTTCCTGCCCTTGGAATTTGTCGACAGTCCCAACCCGAGCATTGGCCGGAAGCACGTCTCGTAGCAGGTTGACTTGCATGTTGTAGGGGGCCACGACGAGGATGTTCTCCGAAGCCATTGGGTGGGTGCTGCCATCGTCTGAACTGTAGCTCTGGCGCAGAAGATTTTCGTATAGGTGTTTGATGACCTCGGCCTCCTCATTGCTCTGCTGCGAGCAGCCTTCATGGCTCACTGGGGCGAAGACTATTCCGGTGGGGGTGAGAATCGGTGCTGCGTCGTCCCGAAGTACGAGGATCCGATCTCTGTTCTTGGACTCAGGTTCCAGCCGAGAGTCGTAGACCGCCTCCGAGATGAAGGCGCAGACGTCAGGGTGCATCCGCCAGGTTGTCTCTAGGAAGATGCCACGATTCGGCGCAATCGTGGCGGCGCCGTCGAGGAGGTAGTCGAGACATGAGTCGCCCGAGCGTCCCGGATGGACGCCCTGAGTGGGCTGTGAGAGCTGCATCTGGTCCCCCAACAAGACAAGGTTGCGGGCGCTGGTGCCGACGGCGATTAAATTGGCCAGCGAGACTTGACCGGCTTCATCGACGAACAGATAGTCGAGGTACTGGTTAGCGTCAGGCCTGGAAAAAAGCCATGCGGTCCCTGCCACCAGTTGTGCGCCGCAGGAGAAAACCGCGTCGTTGTCATAGAGGTTTTCGATGCCATCCCCGGGGTACTCCGTGTCGTCCCCTTTATTCGACTTCTTGACACCCTTGAAGGCCAGGCCTCGCTTCTTCGCAACCTCGAAAATCTTCTCCAGCAGATGATTAATGGGACGGTGGGAATTGGACGTGATACCGACCCGCTTGCCGGCGGCCAGCAGTTCGACGATGACGTGAGAACCGGTGTAGGTCTTCCCAGCACCGGGTGGACCCTGGACAAACAGATAGGTGTTCTGCATGCCCTTCACCACAGCGGTGCAGGCCTCGACCGTGGCCTTTCCAACAATCATTGGCGCTTCAGGATCCTTGCCCGCAATGGAAGGAACTTGCCGGCGTAGTACGCTTTCAAGCGCCGGGTACATGCGGGTGCCCTCGATCACGGTGTCAGCGAACCGGAACAGTGCTTCTTGGATGACTTTGGTCGGCACTGGGCTACCTGGTCCCAAACTGAGCCGCGCAGGCGGCTTTTCCTTCGAAGGGCCAACCTTGAGGCGAATGAGGCGCGCCTCGCTGTCCATGTCCAGCTGGCCCAAGGATTCGCCAGTGTCAGCCCGCGTGATGTTGCTGCCGCTACGCAGCTTGGTCTCCTGAGCAGGGTATGTGTACGTGTAGAGCGTAGACCTTTTCACCACCGTGGGTGGCGCCTGTGGATCCGACTCCAGCCCTGCTAGGCACTCCGGATCTTCCAAAAGCTCGTCGTCTGTCATATCCATGCGCTGGAACATTGCCCAGTAGGCGGGCTTGTCTGCGCGGCGGTGAAAGTCCAGGAGCTGGTAGATCAACTCTTTAAAGGCCTCTTCAGCGGTCCAGGCTAGGCGGTCCTCCGGCAAGGACTCAACTAAGGCTTTGCGGTATGGCACAAGGCGAGCCTCGGCTTGGGTGAGAGATTGGTTGGATGGCGTTTCAGCGCTAGCTCCGTTCGCCATCGCACGCGGCTGTGCCCATGGCATCTCCTGCGGGCGCAGTGTCAACAGCCAGTCTCGCAGTTCCTGCGTCGAGCGGACATCGTCTTCGTTGTACTTTTCGATGGAGTCCAGAAGCGACGATTCCCCTGTCTCCTTCCACCTCTCGTACCAGACGATGCTGGCGCCAGCATTGGTGACATCGCCCTCGCGTGCCTCCAGATAGAAGTGTTCGATGTTCTTGATCGAATAGCGTGGCTCCGACACCATGATGCCTTCGCGCACTACCTGGTAGAGGTCGACGAGCACACCGCGGCGCAGCCAGTTGTCGACCTCAGCCTCGCGCGTGGCGTGCATTGTCATCAGCTTCTTGAGGGCGCTCTCTTCGTACTTCGCGTAGTGGTAGACGTGAGAGCCTGGATAGGTCTTCAGGCGGGCCACAACGAAGTCGACAAACGCTTCGAAGGCGACGCATTCCTCCTGGCGGCTATGGGCCCAGAAGCCCTTGAAACGCCATTGGCCACCTTCGGAGAAGTACAGGCCAAAGAGATATTCCAGTCCGCCTTCTTCGAGCGGATCGCCCTCCATGTCGAAAAACATGTCCCCGGCATTCGGTTCGGGCATTCGAAGAAGGCCTCGGCCCGGCTCTAGAGGTAGCAATTCGACAATGCGCTTGCCCGTACGTCGGCCCTCGGTCTGCAGAAACGCCTGACGCTGCAGCTTTGTCAGCGTGCCAGCTTGGACTTTGCTCACCGCGGCCTTCGGAGACAGCGCGGCTAGCTTGGCCATGGTGTCTATGCCCGCGTCTTTAAGCTTTAGTGTCTGGCCGCGTGTGATGTTAGCGACCTGGCTGAGGTGATCGTCATCTAACCATCGCTGCTTACATAGATGATTCCAATGGCAAAGATCGCAGTAGCCACAGGGCTCCGGATAGGTGGTCTTACCTTCCTCTTCCATGCGAGCCAGGAATCGCTCCAGTAACGCTTCAAAGTAGTGTGCATAGTCGGCACACCGATAGGTCTTGCGAGACCGGTCCCCAAGAATGACGTGCATCGACACCGGTGCTACGCCCTGCGCTACGGTTAGCAGCTTCGAATAAAACGACAGCTGTATCAGGAATTTGGCCCTAGCCGTACGCGAAAGTTTGGTGTCTGAAACCTCGTAGCTGTAGCTGCCCAGGGAAGAAGGCCTGTCGACCTTGATGAGGAAGTCCGCAAAGCCTGCCAGGTTGTCGTGCATTAGCGTGGCTTGAAAGACAACATCGACGCCGACGTGCATAGCCTTGAGTGTGGCGGCCACCTTCGCCTCAAGACTTTCATTGCCCTCGGCGATGTCGATCACAGTCAGACCTTGGTCACGTAGGTGCTGGACGTACGCATCTTCATGCTCATAACCCTTCCGCTGGATGAGCTGGGTCGACTCGTCCACCTCTCCCCGCGGCAGCGGGCTCTGCAGATTCAGCAGATCGAGCGATGTAACGTGCTCGCACTCGAGGAAATTGACTAGATCAGTCGCGGCGTAAAGGCGCCCCGAGGTTCGGTTCTGCATGCCTTCTTCCTTTTGTAACCATTATGTTACATTAATCTAATGCCGTCCAGAGAGTGCCAATGTCGACCTCCACGGCGCCGAACTTTCAGCAGGTGGGGAACAGCTTCAACGAGAGCCGGTTTAGCGCAAAGTGTTGTGGTGAACTGACATTATCTTAATGCCAGCCCGCCGCCACATTATTCAGTCCAGAAGGCACGAAGGGCTCCACACGCTCCGCAGTGGACGCTCGATGCTCGTCACATTGATAAAATCGTAAACCATCGAACTTTTCTTTAGATCAAGGAAGCGAAATTCCCCGAACGCGTTGGTACAATTCGACTGCAAACGAATCGGTCATGCCTGAAACAAAATCCGTGGCGAGAAGAGTTCGCTCGTAAGCAGAGAGCTCTGTAAGGTTACGAGCAACTCCTGGCATCAAACCGAGGAGCGTTCTGGCCTTCGCTTTTCCTTTTCCAAGGTTATTCGCCTTGATATCTATCGCACCGAAAAATGATTCCAGCAGCCCTGCGATAACCTCAAAGCCGCAAGCCTCAACCTCAATAACAGGCCTCGCAATATACACCTTGCATTTCGCAAGCTCTTTGAATGCTGTGAACTCCCTGCTCAATGAGATGCATGCGGTGAGCTCCTTGTCGAAGGTTCCATCCAGCAGGCCGTTGTAGTTCTCCTTAAAGGCTTGTACTGTGGCCTGGACCATTGAATTCACCGTCAGAGCACGAAAATATTCAACGCGTCGACCAAGATCTTCAATCTGCAGGCCATATTCCCAACGCATTGGAGTGAGCCAAGGACGGTATAACTCGGAGATCTCATCGAACGATAGGCATCCCGCCTTGTAGCCATCTTCAACGTCCATAACGTGATAGCAAATGTCGTCAGCCGCTTCCACTAGAAACGCTAAGGGGTGACGATACCAAGCATCGGTAGCACCAGGCTTGCGCACCAAACCGAGTTCATCGGCCAATTCTCGGAAAAGTTCTGATTCACTCTGCATGAAACCAAACTTCTTCCCGCTAATACCGTACTTCTGAGCATCATCCACCGCGGACTCTCGCGGGTACTTGACGAAAGCACCAAGTGTTGCGCAAGTCAGCTCCAAACCAACCCTTTGAGGTGCATGCTGCTGTTTGCACAGTGTTCGAAAACCTTGAGCATTACCCTCAAACTTCAGTAGGTCATAACGCTCCGAGTCGCTCAGCTCGTTGACAATAGCGCTGGTTTCGAACCACTCCTGTATTGCTGACTCACCGGCGTGACCGAAAGGGGGATTGCCAATGTCGTGAGCAAGACACGCGGTTGCCACGACCGTACCAAGATCGTAAGGACTAACTATATCTTTCAAAGCGGGCTCTTTCTGTACGATCGCGTCAGCGGCAAGCATGCCAAGTGACCGCCCTACACTGGCAACCTCCAGGCTATGAGTGAGTCGTGTCCGAACATAGTCGCTCTTTGCAAGTGGAAATACTTGGGTCTTGTCTTGCAATCGACGAAAAGCAGAGCTAAAGATAATTCTATCGTAGTCACGAGTGAACTCCGTTCTTAATGGATTGTCACCATTGACAGGACGTCCGAGACGCTTAGTTGATAACAGCCGTTTCCAATCCATTTTCAAACCCTATTTTTTAGTTGCATTCCACTATTAGCCAACTTTACATTTCAAAAATCAGAGTATCGAGCATCCGCGCATTTATTGATTTCTGACAACTCATGCTGTGGCAACAAAACTCGGGAAATTTCAGCCAATTGCGCATTGACACTGTATCGGGTACTTCATGCGCAAACACCTTGCCATTTGAGCTATATCCCCAGAAAGTCAGATTACATCGGGCTGACGCAATGCCACGCCACACAGAAACCGAACTCCCTCTGGCTTTTATTCAGTCTTTCATATCACCGCCTCCGGCATATTAGATATGTTTAGCACCAAATAATACATATGGCAACATAAAATCAAGTTGCTAGCCAAGAAGTCAGACATTCTGCACGGCCGAACATGTCCTAACTTCCGTTCTGACAGGCATACAGAAATGTGCCGATCATTCAGCACCGTTCGAACGCAATAGGTAGCAGTGTTCACGCGACACTACGGATTTCGCGTGAACTCATAACCTTCCGCGAAAGCTCGACGTCCACAGGAGATACTTGGCAGCGGTCGCAAATATGCGAATCGACCGCCATAGAGGTTGGGCAGATGGTCGCGCCCGTGCTGTCTCCTCCTCAGAACACTCGATTTGGAATGCGTACCTATGCAACTGCCTGTCGTAAGCATCCCACGTCTTCGGCGGCCGTGACCATAGAACTATTGCGCGGTCCTCGCCCCCCCTGCTAGTCGCCTCGGACACACCAAGTTGTCGACATACATCGACCACCGGTGTGCCGCTATCGGCCAGTCGCAGCGCGTAGGCGATCTGCTCTTCGGTAAATCTCGACCGTTTCATGGCTTCTCCTCGCCCCGCTCGGGGCGCTGAGAAGCAACCTTACCTCTAGTTTTGATCTGTACGGATATTCCGGGGGCACGTCAGCAAGTTTTCGTCCCTCTCCGAGATGAGCGCTCAAAAAGCAGAAGGACCGCATGCGGTCCTTTGTCAATTTTCAATCACTCTGTGGCGAGAAAAATCGATCCTTCAATGCTTTCAATCCCAACGCGCTCCAGCATCTCGGTCATCTGTTCGGAGGGTCTTTCCTCGGCAAATCCTTGTCCTGCCCAATGATCAATTCATTCGTGATCAAAGGTATCGATTTCCGACTCCACCCGAATTCGCCATCTCCATCTCCTACACTGTCCATCAATTACCAGGGAGAGATATGTCGATTCAAACCGTAGGCCGTTGCAGCATCATCCTGATCCTCACCGCGCTGACTTCGGGTTGTTCAATAGGCAACGAGTGCGCGTGGTACCGCAGCAGTTGTATGTATGAAGGGCAGTACGAACAGGGCGAGGAAGACTACGCGGAATCCGAAGCGCAGCGCCTGAACAAGAATTCAACCGATCGCTTGCGCCGTAGCTCTGGCGATTGATCCGTAGATCGAGCTCTTCCCGCTAGCAGGACATGGTGGCCGATTTTCAGGCCCCCGTCGTCGGCTCCGGCAGGAAAAACCGGTCCTTCAACTCCTGCAGCCCGATGCGCTCCAGCATCTCCGTCAGCCGTTCGGCAGGTTTGCGCCGCGGCAGGTTTTTGTACTGCGCAATGATCAGCTCGTTCTTCATCGAGTGTTCCCACCCGACCAGCTCGGTCACGCTGACCTGATACCCGTGCGCTTCCAGCTGCAGGCAGCGCAGCACGTTGGTGATCTGGCTGCCGAATTCGCGCGTATGCAGCGGGTGCCGCCAGATTTCGGCCAGCGGATCGGCCAGCGCCTTTGCCTTGTTCTTGCGCAGCACGGCGGCGACTTCGGCCTGGCAGCAGGGGACGATGACGATGTACCTGGCTTTCTTTTCCAGCGCGAAATGGATCGCGTCGTCGGTCGCCGTATTGCAGGCGTGCAGCGCGGTCACCACGTCGATGGCGGCGGGCAGCTTGTCCGAGGTGATCGATTCGGCCACCGACAGGTTGAGGAAGGACATCCCGCCGAAGCCCAGGCGGCGCGCCAGTTCCTCGGATGACTTGACCAGCTCTTCGCGGGTTTCGATGCCGTAGATGTGCGAGCCTTGCCTGACGGCCTCGGGTTGTTCCTTGAAGAACAGGTCGTACAGGATGAAGCCCAGGTACGACTTGCCCGCGCCGTGGTCGGCCAGGGTGACCGCGCCGCGTTGCTGCTGGACGTCCTTGAGCAGCGGTTCGATGAACTGGAACAGGTGGTAGACCTGTTTGAGCTTGCGGCGGCTGTCCTGGTTCATCTTGCCGTCGCGGGTCAGGATGTGCAGGGCCTTGAGCAGTTCGATCGACTGGCCGGGGCGGATGTCGTGGGTTTTGTCGGACATGGGGTAAGGCAATGCGCCCCGCGATGGGCGGGGCGCACGAGTAGGCGGAAAGCGTCAGTTTAACGAAAACGCCGCCGCCGCGAACCGGGAAAACCGGCCGCGGACTGTGCGGTATCCGGCGATCCAGGTTATCTGGCATACGAGTAACATGCGCGATGCGGTGCTGCTTGCGCTCGGGCTGAAGCGCCGCGTGGTCGCGCCGGGGATATGTCCTGGCATCCCTGGAGAAACGCAAATGCTCGTGAGTCAGCTTGCCCTCGTGTATGGCACTTATCTGATTGCCACCGCCAGTCCCGGGCCCAGCAATATGGCGATCATGGCAACGGCGATGCGTGACGGCCGTGTGCCGGCGCTTGCGCTGGCGGCGGGCGTCATCACGGGCTCGCTATTCTGGGCGACGCTGGCGGCGACCGGCATTTCCGCCGTGCTGGCGGCATCCGCGCAGGCGCTTTACATCATGAAGATGGTGGGAGGCGTCTATCTGCTCTATCTGGCGTTGCGCGCCGGCAGGTCGGCGCTGAGGCCGGGCGCGGCCTTTGCGAATGTGAAAACGGGCCGTGTGACCCCGCGCTACCGGGCGCTCTACCGCCAGGGCGTGCTCATGCATATCGGCAACCCCAAGGCGGTGCTGGCCTGGATGGCGATCATGTCGCTGGGGCTGGGAGAGAGCGCGTCGGACGGCACCTTGCCGGCGATCATCGGCGGTTGCGCGTCGCTTGGCGTGATGGTGTTCGGCGGCTACGCCATCGCTTTTTCGACCGCGCCGATGATTGCGCTGTACGCCAGGCTGCGGCGCTGGATCGAAGGGACGGTGGCCGTGGTGTTTGGCGTTGCGGGCGTCAAGCTGCTGACCTGGCAACGTTGAAAGAGCGGCTCGTCAGCGCCGGCCGGTGCCGGCGATGACAAGCGGCCAGGCGTCCGGCACGGGGGCGGCCGGACGCCACAGGGTCAAGCCTTAGGGAAAACCGGCTCGCCCAGGTTGAGCATCAGGCGGTTCGCCCAGGCGAAGATCGCATCCGAATGCAGCAGGTCCAGGACCTCGCCTTCGTTCAGGCCCACGTCCTTCAGGGCCTGGATGCTGTCGGCGTTCACCGTGGCGGGCGCGTCGGTGATCTGGATGGAGAACTTGCCGATGGCCAGTTCGCGCGCGGTGGTGCCGGCGGTCGCGGGGTCTTCGAAGACCTGGGCGATCACGTCGTTGCGTTTGGCCAGTTGCTCGAAGCGCTGGGCGTGGACCGAGGCGCAGTAGACGCAGCCGTTGACCCGCGACACGACGGTGGCGCCCAGTTCGCGTTCGGCGCGCGACAGGCCGCCGGGGGCGTACATGATGGCGTTGAACGCGGTGGAGCGCTGGCGCAGGATCTCGGGCTGGTGGACCAGGAACAGGTAGTAGTCGGAGACCTTGGCCTTGGGGTGGCTTTCTTCCAGGACGGCGATCTGCTCGGGCGTGGCGGTTTTCACGTTGACGACGTCCAGCCAGGCCTTCCATTCCAGGCTTTCGTTGGTGAAGCCGTGGTTCTTGATGACGGCGCCGGGCGCGGTGGCCGCGGTGTTGGGCGGGAAGGGCGCGGGCGGCGTGCCGGCGGCGCGGCCGGGCTGGCTTTCCAGGGCTTGCATGGCTTGCAGGCCGGCGACCAGGCGGACCTGGTAGGACAGGAAGGCGATGAGCTGCGACAGGGTGACGACGGCGGGCGTGGACACGCCGGCGGCCGGCAGGGTCTTGAGCGCGGCCTCGTCGCCTTCGACGGGCTTTTCGATCAGCTTGCGCGTGTATTCGAGGATGGCGGCCAGGCGCGGGCTGGATGCCTCGGCAGGCTTGCCGGACTCGGCGACGGCGATGTCGGCGGGCGCGGCGTCGGTCTCGGCCAGGCGCTTGCGGTAGTGGGCGGCCAGCAGCGGCGACGGGGTGATGCGGCTGGCGTACAGCGCGACCAGCAGGCGCTCGGCCAGCGACAGGCCGGGCAGCGCGGGGTCGAACAGGGCGTCGTAGCTGCCCTGGGTGGCGGCGGCGACTTTCTCGCGCTGGTGGCGCGCGGCGTAGGTCTTGCTGTCGGGCGCCAGCGCGACTAGGCGGTCGACGAGGTCGGCGGCGACGTTGTAGGTAATGGGTTCAGCCATGCGGATCTCCTTGATTCTGTCAGGCGGCGCGCGCGCGCACGGCGGCGTCGAGGAACTTGAGCACGCCTTCCCACGATTCCTGGTCGGCGCGGGCGTTATCCCTGGGGGTGCCGCCGCTGGTGCTGATCTTGCCGGACACGGGATGGGCGTAGACGTGCTGGGTGGTGGGCACGTACGGGAACAGGATGGAGTGCCCGCCGTTCTCGTAGTCCAGCCACTGGACCGGGTAGGGGTGCTTCACTTCGGCCAGTTTGTCGCGCACCATCTTCGAGTACAGGCTGGACGGCCAGGAGCCGTCGTCGGTGCCGGACAAGAGGATGACCGGGCCCTGGATGTTCTCGACCTTGATGCGGGCGCGGGCCACGGCGTCGGGGTCCTGCAGCGCGGTGAGGATGGCCTTCTCGTGGCGGTGCGGCGCGGGGCCTTCGTCGAACGGGGCCCAGGTGGCGGTGCGGTTGTTTTCCCAGACGTGCGGCACGGGCTTGCCGCCCAGCAGCCAGGTGGGGCCTTCGCGGCCGATCTTGGGGTCGCAGGCGTTCTGGCCGCTGTGGACCACGGCGCCCGGCACGTAGCCGACCACGGCCGAGACTTCCTCGGGGAAGGTGGCGCCCAGCAGCAGCACCAGTTCGCCGCCGCGCGACTGGCCGCTGAGGGCGACGAAGTCGTGCTTGGGCTGCACCTTCTTGCGCAGCCAGCGCAGCCCGGTCTGGAAGTATTCCAGCGGCGTGTTGGAGATGTAGTCGGACAGCCCCGGCGCCTTGAAGTAGGCCAGCGCGAAGGCGGCGTAGCCGCGCGAGGCGTAGAGCGCGGCGCGCGGTTCGTTGATGCCGCCGCCCGAGCCGTTCAGGATCATGACGGCGGGATGCGTGCCGGGCGCGCAGCCGGGCGGCAGGTATAGCGTGCCGACCAGGCCTTCCTCGCGCACTTCGTGGCGGGTGACGCCTTCGGCGGCCAGGCGCTGGGTGAAGCTGGCCTGGGCCTGGGCGCCGTCGGCGCGGGCCACCACGTCGGTGACCAGGGCCTCGGTCACCGGGTGGTTGAATTGCTCGCGGCTGGGCGAATCCACGGGCGATTGCGACCAGATCAGGCCCATGGGGGCCGTGCCGGCGTAGTCGCCGGAAGCGGGCGCCTGGCGCGAGAGGTCGACGACGCCGTCGGCGTCGGCCACGAAGGCCGCGCGGCTTTGCCACAGCACGCCGTTGCGGCGGGTCAGGGCCGTGATTTCCACGGTCTGGCCGGGCCGGGCCTGCTCGACCCGGATGCAGCGCGGCACGTCGATCAGGGCGTCCGCGGGGGTGACGGAAAGGGTGAGCGCCATGGCTTACTTGCCCGCGTCCTTGGTCACCATCATGGCGGCCGTGCGGTCGCTGGTCATGGGGGTGACCTTCAGGCCTTTCTTGGCGGCCCAGATGTTCTTGTAGTGGAAGAGCGGAATCACGCCGACGTCATCGGACACGATCTTGACCGAGTCGCGCAGGATGGCTTCGCGCTTGGCCACGTCGAATTCCGAGGTGGACTGCTCCAGGGCGGCGTCGACCTTGGGGTTGCTGTAGCGGCCCCAGTTGGAGGCGCCCAGGCCCTTCTTGGGGTCGGCGGTGGCCAGGACGTTGACCAGCGCGTAGCTGCCTTCGCCGGTGCCGTTGCCCCAGGCCAGCATGCTGACCGCGAATTCGTTCTTGTTGGCGCGGCCCGAGTACACGGCCCACGGCACCACTTCCACCTGGGTCTTGACGCCGATGCGGGTCCAGAACTGCGCCACGGCCTGGGCCGTTTCCGGGCCTTGCGGGTAGCGGTCGTTGGGCACGTGCATGGTCAGCTTGAAGCCGTCGGGGTAGCCGGCCTCGGCCAGCAGCTTCTTGGCCTGGGCGGCGTCGTTGGGGATGTTCTTGACGTCGGGGTTGTAGCCGAAGGTGCCCTTGGGCATCCACTGGTTGGCCTCGGTGGCCGCGCCCTGCAGGATGCGGTCGGCGATGGCCTTGCGGTTGATGGCCAGGTTCAGCGCCTGGCGCACGCGCACGTCCAGGAGCGGATTCTTGTCCAGCGGCTTGCCGTTGTTGTCGGTGATGTAGGCGTTGGGCGCGGGGTTGAAGCTGGGCTGCAGCAGCATGACGCGCAGGCCGTCGTACGGATAGACCGAGACGTTCGAGGCCTTCTGCAGCTTGGCCAGGTCGGACACCGAGACCTTGTCGATCACGTCCACGTCGCCGGCCAGCAGCGCCGCGGTGCGGGCGGCGGCATTGTTGATGTAGCGGTAGTTGACCTTGTCCCAGATCTGCTTGCCGCCCCAGTAGGCGTCGTTGCGTTCCATGATGACGCGGTCGCCGGGGGTGTAGGACACGAACTTGTAGGGGCCGGTGCCGATCATGGCCTTGCCCGAGTTGTAGTCCTCGGTGGTGGACTTCTCGCCCACGTGCTTGCTGACCACGTGCACCGAGGCCAGGTTCAGCGGCAGGTCGGGATTGGGCGCCTTGGTCTTGACGATGAGGGTCAGCGGGTCCTTGGCGCTCATCGAGTCGATGGTGCGCAGGTAGCCTGCGTAGGTGGCCACGCTGCCCGGCACGGCGCGCGCGCGGGTGTAGGAGTAGATCAGGTCGTCGGCGGTGAAGGGCGTGCCGTCCTGCCACTTGACGCCTTCGCGCAGCTTGAATTCCCAGGTCTTGTCGTCCAGCGGCTTCCAGCTCACGGCCAGGCCGGGCTGCAGCTTGTTCTCCTTGTTCTCGATCAGCAGATCCCAGAAGTGCAGCGCCACCGAGCGGTCGCCGGCGTGGTTGTTCAGCTGCGGGTCCAGCGAGGACAGCGGGTCGGCGAAGCCGATGGACAGGTCGTCGGCGACGGCGGCGGCCGAGGCGCCGAGGACGGCGGCGGCGAGCGTGGTGAGAATCAGGCGTTTCATGTTCGGAGTCCTTGTTGAAGGCGTGTTCAAGCCATGTCGTTCAGGTGGCAGGCGCTCAGGTGGTTGATGGCGATACCCTTGAGCGTGGGAACCTCGGTCTTGCAGCGCGGCATCGCTTGCGGACAGCGCGGATGGAAATGGCAGCCGCCGGGCGGGTTCAGCGGGCTGGGGATTTCGCCCTTGATCGCGGTAAAGGTCTTGCGGCGCGATTTCAGGCTGGGGATTTCGGCCAGCAGGGCCTGCGTGTACGGGTGGTTGGGACGGCGGAAGACTTCTTCCACGGTGGCCGTCTCCACCACGCGGCCCAGGTACATGATGACGACGCGGTCGGACAGGTGCTCGACCACGCCCAGGTCGTGGCTGATGAACAGATAGGTCAATCCCAGGTCTTCGCGCAGGTCCATGAACAGGTTCAGGATCTGCGCCTGGATGGACACGTCCAGCGCGGCCACGGCCTCGTCGCACACCAGCATGGAAGGCTGCACGGCCAGTGCGCGGGCGATGCCGATGCGCTGGCGCTGGCCGCCGCTGAACTGGTGCGGGTAGCGGTGGCGCAGCGCCGGGTCCAGGCCGGCGCGTTCCAGCTGGGCGCTGACGTAGTCGTCAAAGTCGCCGTTGCCGACCAGGCCGTGGATGCGCGCCGCCTCGCCCACGATCTCGTCGACGCGCAGGCGCGGGTTGAGGCTGGCGTAGGGGTCCTGGAAGATCATCTGCACCCGCAGGCGCGCGGCATGGGCCTGGGCGGCGTTCATGTCCGCGGGGCGCACGCCGTTGATGCGGATCTCGCCGCCGGAGGGCGTGAGCAGGCCGGCCGCGATGCGGCCCAGCGTGGACTTGCCGCAGCCGGACTCGCCGACCAGGCCGACCACTTCGCCGGGATTGACGATGAGGTCCACGTTGTCGACGGCGCGGGTGACGGCGGGCGGCTTGGACAGGCCCAGGCGCTGCAGGGCGCGGCCGGCCGGGCCGACGGCGCGTTCGCCGAAGCGCTTGCTGACCCGGCTCAGGTCGATCAGCGGGGTGGGGGCGGACGCCGTCATGCCATCGCCTCGCTGGATTGCAGGGTGGGATGGAAGCAGCGCACGCGGTGGCCGGGCAGGGCCTCGGCGATGCCGGGCTGCTGGCCGCAGGCGGCGCTGGCGCGCGGGCAGCGCGCCGCGAAGGCACAGCCGGCGGGTAGGTTGAGCAGGTTGGGGGTCATGCCGGGAATCTGGCGCAGCCGCTGGCCGCGCCGGTTGTTGCTGGGCAGGCTGTCGATCAGGCCCACGGTGTAGGGATGCTGCGGACGGTCCAGCACGTCGTCGACCGTGCCGTGTTCGACGATGCGGCCCGCATACATGACGGCCACTTCGTCGGCCAGTCCGGCCACCACCGACAGGTCGTGGGTGATCCAGATCAGGCTGGTGCCGTGCTGCTGCGCGAGCTTCTGCACTTCCGACAGGATCTGCGCCTGGATGGTGACGTCCAGCGCCGTGGTGGGCTCGTCGGCGATGATCAGGTCCGGACGGTGCAGCATGGCGATGGCGATGGCCACGCGCTGGCGCATGCCGCCGGAGAGCTGGTGCGGATAGGCCAGCAGCCGCTCTTCGGGGCTGGGGATGCCCATCATGCCCAGGGTGTCGCGCGACAGCTCGCGGGCCTGGGCCACGCTCATTTTGTTGTGCGCGCGCACGGTCTCGATCATCTGCGCGTCGACCCGCAGCACGGGGTTCAGCGTCATCATCGGGTCCTGGAAGATCATGGCGATGCGGTTGCCTTGCAGCTTGCGCAGTTCGCGCGGCGCCAGCCGGGTCAGGTCGCGGCCCTGGAACAGCACTTCGCCGCCGACGACGCGGCCCGGCGCGTCCACCAGGCCCATGATGGAAAAGCCCGTGACCGACTTGCCCGAGCCGGATTCGCCGACCAGGCCCAGGATCTTGCCGCGTTCCAGGGTGAAGGAAACGCCGTCCACGGCCGGCAGCACGCCGGCGCGGGTGAAAAAGTGGGTGCGCAGGTCGCGCACCTCCAGCGTGGCCGGCGCGCCGGAAATCATGCTGGCGGCGGTCATTTGTGGTTCCTCGGGTTCAGCACGTCGCGCAGGCGGTCGCCCACCAGGTTGATGGCCACGATGGTGATCAGCAGCGCGATGCCGGGATAGAAGCTGATCCAGTATTCGCCGGACAGCATGGTCTGGAAGCCGTTGGAGATCAGCAGCCCCAGCGACGGTTCGGTCACGGGCACGCCCAGGCCCAGGAAGCTGAGCGTGGCTTCCAGCGTGATGGCGCGCGCGATCTGCAGCGTGCCGATGACGATCAGCGGCGGCAGGCAGTTGGGCAGGATGTGCTTGAGCATGATCCGCCAGTTGGGGATGTCCAGGCAGCGGGCGGCTTCCACGTATTCGCGGCGGCGCTCCACCAGGGCCTGGCCGCGCGCGGTGCGGGCGTAGTAGGCCCATTCCAGGATCACCAGCGTCAGCACCACGTTGCCCACGCCCTTGCCCAGGTAGGCCAGGATCATCATGGCGACCAGGATGGACGGGAAGGACAGGATCAGGTCCACCAGGCGCATGATGAGCGCGTCGACCTTGCCGCCCGCGTAGGCGGCCAGCAGGCCCAGCAGCGTGCCGACCACGCCGGCGATCAGGGCCGAGCCCACGCCCACCATCAGGCTGATGCGCAGGCCGTACAGAATCCCCGACAGCAGGTCGCGGCCCTGGCCGTCGGTGCCCAGCCAGTAGTGGAAGGTCTCCAGCCCGTTCATGGTGCCTGGCGGCAGGCGCGCGTCCAGCACGTCGATCTGCAGCAGGTCGTAAGGGTTCTGCGGCGCGATCCAGGGCGCCAGCGCGGCGGCCAGGATCAGCAGCAGCGACACCGCCAGGCCCAGCACCGCGGTCCTGGACGACATGAACTCGGCCAGGTTGCGGCGCCAGGGAGATTCGCGGCGCAGGGCGGGCGCCGGCGTTTGTGTGGATACAACGCTCATGCGGCAGCCTCCAGCCGCACCCGCGGGTCCAGCACTTTGTACAGAATGTCGACGATCAGGTTCAGCGTGACGAACAGGAACACCACCACGATCAGGTAGGCCACGATCACGGGGCGGTCCAGCGCGTTCAGGCTGTCCAGGATCAGCTTGCCGGCGCCGGGCCAGGCGAAGATGCTCTCGGTGACCACGGCGAACGCGATGGTCGAGCCGAGTTCCAGGCCCAGCACCGTCACCAGCGGGATCATGGTGTTGCGCAGCACGTGCACGCCCACCACGCGCAGCGGCGACAGGCCCTTGGCGCGCGCGAATTTCACGAAGTCCTGCGGCAGCACGTCGCGCACGCCGGCGCGGGTCAGGCGGATCACCAGCGAGATCTTGAACAGCGACAGGTTGAAGGCCGGCAGGATCAGGTGGCGCCAGCCGTCGGCCGTCAGCCACGACCATTGCAGGCCCAGGAACTCCACCGTCTCGCCGCGGCCGCTGGCCGGCAGCCAGCCCAGCGACACGCTGAACGTCATGATCAGCATCAGCGCGATCCAGAAGGTGGGCAGCGAGAAGCCGACGATGCTGCCCGCCATGATCAGCTTGGAGTAGCGGCTTTCCGGATACAGCCCGGCCAGCAGGCCCAGCGGCAGGCCCACGACCACCGCCAGCAGCATGGCGGCGATGGCCAGCTCGAAGGTGGCGGGCAGGCGCTGGATCACCAGCTCCACGGCCGGGATGTTGTAGACGAAGCTGTTGCCCAGATTGCCGTGCAGGGCGCCGTTGATGAACGCCAGGTACTGTTCCCACAGCGGCTTGTCCAGGCCCAGCTCGGCGATGATGCGGGCGCGGTCGACCTGGTCCACGTCCTGGCCGATCAGAATGTCCACCGGGTTGCCGATGGCATGCAGGCCCACGAACACGATCAGCGTCATCAGGAAGACGACCACCGCGGCTTGCGCCACGCGGCGCAGCAACCAGCCCGTCATTGCGCGGTCTCCGATTGCGCGATGGGGGCGGGCGCCGGCGCGGGCACCCATTCATCGCCGAACACTTCCGGTTCGGAGAACGCTTCCATATTGGCGTAGTGCGTGGCCACGTCCTCGCGGTAGAACAGGCCCGCGATGCCCTGGGCGAGGCGCTTGGCGCCCTCGCTGATGGCGGGGATGTCGCCCGAGATCGTGCCCTGGGTCAGCGCCGCCGGATACGAGAAGCAGTGCACCCGGTCCAGGCCGGGACAGGCGCCCGGGGTTTTCTCCTGCAGTTCGAAGACCGCGCCCAGGTCGGGCGAGTCATGCAGCTCCTGGTCTTCCTGGCCGGCCGGCGGCACGTAGCGGTCGCCCCAGGCGCGCACGTGCGGCGCCAGCGCGGCGAACTCGGGGCGCGCGGTCCAGTCGATGCGGAATCCCGTGGAGAAGATCAGGAAGTCCAGCGCGAACACGCCCTTGGGAGTGGTGACGCGGATTTCGTCGTCCACCATGGCCAGGTCCTGCACGCCCGCGCCCAGGTTGAAGCGCGCGTTGGGGTGGCGCGATACGCGCAGCGTGCTGCCGCGCGGCGGCGGGACCTGGGCGGCGTTGATGTAGTGGCGGATCTTCCACTTCCATTCGTCGGGCAGCGTCAGGTGGCCGTGGGTCAGGCCGGGATTGCCGGCGCCCTTGCCCTTGTTGATGCGGGGGATGTCCTGGCGGCGGATCAGCAGGTCCACGCTGGCCGCGCCCGCCTCCAGCGCGGTGGCCGCGCTGTCCATGGCGGACGCGCCCGCGCCGACCACGCCCACGCGCTTGCCGGCGAGCGTGGCGTAGTCCATGACGTCGGAGGAGTGCGCCCAGCGATTGCGCGGCAGTTTCCTGGCGAAGTCGGGCACATAGGCGCCGCCCAGGCCGTCGCGCCCGGTCGCCAGCACCACGCGGCGCGCCAGCACCGTGCTGCGGCCGGCGGGCGACTCGATTTCCAGCTGCACCAGCCGGTCGGCGCGCGGCAGCACGGCGCAGATGCGGTGTTCGTTCCGCACATCCAGGTCCAGCACGCGGCGATACCAGCGCAGGTAGTCCATCCATTGCAGGCGCGGAATCTTGTCCAGCGCCTCCCAGGCCTCGGACCCGAACTGGGATTCGAACCAGGCGCGGAACGTCAGCGCCGGCAGGCCCAGCGCGGGGCCGGTCAGCTGCTTGGGCGAGCGCAGCGTCTCCATGCGCGCCGTGGTGGCCCAGGGGCCTTCGAAGCCGGCGGGCGCCTGGTCGAAGATGGGCGCGTTGATGCCCAGGTGCGTGAGCGACGCCGCCGCCGCCAGGCCGGCCATGCCGCCGCCGACGATGGCCACGTCCAGCACGGGCTTGCCGTCGACATGGCGGGGCGTCACCCAGTTCTTGGCGGGAAGTTCCAGCCAGGCAAGGTCCTGGCGCAGGCGCGCTTCCAGCGCGGCCAGGCCTTGCGGCGGAGTGGCTATGGGCAGATTCATGATGCAGGGGATTCCGTAAGTGGGGCGTCGTCGCCGTAGATCGACTGCAGCAGCGCCGCATGGGCGCTGGCGTCGTGCAGCACGAAGCCGGGCAGCAGGGCCGCCGCGGCGTCGGCCAGCGCATCGGCCATGGCCTGGCAGGCCGGCGTCGGCGTTTGCGACTGCGGGGTGATGACCCCGAAGAAAAATGGGATGTCCAGGTCGATGGGACGGATCGCCACGCCTTCCATCGGCATGCCGTAGGCGGTGATCGGTTCCAGCACCGACACGCCCAGGCCGGCGCGCACGACGGCCAGGGCGTTGACGGACGAATTGGTTTCCAGCGTGGCGGGCATGCGGCCGCCGGGGGCCAGCGCGGCGTCGAGCCGCCGGCGCAGCCGGAACGGATTGGCCATCGTGATCAGGCGCCGGCCGGCCAGCGCCGACACCGGCACCACCGCCTGCTGCGCCGCCGGATCGTTTTCCGGCAGCGCGGCCACACAGGGCGCCTGCCCGATCCAGTGCACCGTCAGGCCGCGATGCTCCAGCGGCAGGCTGGTCGCGCCCAGTTGCGCCGAGCCCGACAGCACCGCATGCACCACCTGTTCCGGCGAGGCGCTGCGCAACTGCACGCGGGCCGCGCCGAGCCGGGACTCGATGCGTTTGAGCGCGTCGGGCACCAGCCCGGCCGCCAGCGCCGAGGTGGCCGCCATCAGCAGCGGCTGGGCCTCGCCGCGGGCGATCTCTTCGGCGCGGCCGCGGATCTGCTGCAGGCTGGCCAGCGCGCGTTCCACGTCTTCGTACAGCAGAAAGCCCTGTTCGGTCGGCGTGACCCGCGGGCCGCTGCGCGCGAACAGGGCATAGCCGATCTCGGCCTCCAGTTCCTGCAGCAGCCGGCTGATCGCGGGCTGCGAGCGTCCCAGCAGCCGTCCGGCAGCGGTGACGCTGCCCGTGGACATCACGGCCGCGAAGGCCTCGAGTTGACGAAGTTCCATTGGTTTTGATTTATGCCAAGGACGAATTCTTGCCCGCGAAGTATGCGCCGTGCAAATAATTAAAGCGCATAAGCAAATTCCCTCATGGGGTTATCCCTAGGGGAATTCATAACTGCGGGTTATTTCGGTTGACCGTGTCTTACCTTGGTCCTAGTTCTCGCCGGCGTGCATTGCGCTGCTCTGGTGCTGTATTAAATTACAGTTGTTCGCAGTCTTTATTGTTATGTTTTCCGCGGAGGCGATCATGGGCGTAACGGCTTTGCAGGCAGCCAAGCACGCATGCGACACGTCCGATTGGACGCTTACGAATCTGCAGCTACAAAAAATCCTGTATCTGGCTCACATGGTCTACGCCGGCCGCCATAAGCGGCCCATGATCGCCGATGAGAATTTCCAGGCATGGAATTACGGTCCGGTTTTGCCGTCCGTCTACCACCGTGCGTCAGCTTTTGGCGCCCGCCCAATCAGGAACATCTTTCGGTCGATACTCCGCCCGTCTGACCCGCTGGCGGTCGAATTGATCGACGAGGCCGTGGACAGGTTCGGCAACGAACCGGCATTCAAGCTCGTCAAGCTGACCCATGACGGCAAGAGCGCATGGAGCCGGCATTTCACCACCGGACACTGGGGCGTCGAGATTCCATTTTCATCGGTGCTGGATGAGTATGCTCAACGTTTCGGGCCCAAGGAATGAGCGGTGCCCAGCGGAGAATTCCAGCATCTTTCCGAAAGCGCCTCCGAGTCGGCCGGCATATTGCCAACCGAGGAAATCGCTGCCGCCACCGCGAACCTGGAGCGGAAACTCCAATATGAAAAGGAATCTCGGCGGGAAGAGCGCTTTATCCTTTCCGTCTTTATCGTTGCGCTGATTGACGCTTTTTTGTTCATGCAGATGAACACTTGGTCGGGGCCGATTGTGCTCGGCCTGGTAGAACTGGTCGCGTTCGCGGTATTCGCCAGGCGTTCAGGCGTAGACGAGGTTGTGCAGCTCCTGGACAAGCTTTTAGTTCCGTTTTGCCGGGACGAAAGCCGGAATAAAACTTAAGCTGCCTTGCCGCGCCCGCGGCCGCCGTTCAGGAATGGCTGCGGCCCTGTCGGCGGCAATGCAGATACCGTTCGATCTCGGCCTGTTCCACGGCCGGGTCCAGCAAGCGCCACCGGACCACATAGCCGCGGTGCGCGGGCGGCATCCAGCCCAATATGGAGTACATCGTGACCTCGGTTTCGCCCGTATTGAATTCGGTTTCGAAGAATCCCTGGCGTTGCGGTGGCTTGCTGCCACATATCCAGTTGGAACCCGGCATGACGGTCTCCTCCTGCAGCATGTGCGTTCCATGCTACGCGCCGCCCTGCGAAACCGCATGCGTTCTAGCCCCGATGCGGGCCGCGGTCCACCTGTGTTAGAAACACGGATGGGGCCGCCGCAAGGCGGCCCTCGATCTTTGCGAACCTTTGCAGTTCGATTCGGCCCGTGGCGGTAGCATTCGGTCATCAATCATCAGGAGTCCGCCATGGAAACCAAGCAACCGGCCCCGGAGCCGAACAAGCGCCGCTGGCCTTTCGGCTACGGCGAGGAAGAATGAATAGCGCGGCCTGACTAGCCGATGCGCGCGATCCGTTCGCCGGGGCGCGACAGCTAATAATGCGGGGTCTTGCGGAATATTGACCCGCGCCGGAATGCCCCCGGCGCGGCAGGGATAATCACTTCGGCAGCACGAACTCCACGCGCCGGTTCTGGGCGCGTCCTTCGGGGTTGTCCGCGCCGTTGGCCAGTTTGTTCGGCTGCACCGGCCGGCTGTCGCCCAGGCCTTCGGTTTTCAAGCGCGAGGGGTCCACGCCGTGGCTGGCCAGCCATTTCGCCACCGCCTGGGCGCGCCGCAGCGACAATTCCTTGTTGTAGGCGGCCGATCCCTTGGAGTCGGTGTGTCCTTCGATCGCCACGGCGCCGGCCGGGCCGGACTCGATGAGACCGGCGATGTCCTGCAGCGTCGGTTCGGCGGCCGGGCGGATGGCGGCCTTGTCGAAGTCGAACAGCACGTCGCCCAGCATCGACACGGTCACGGCATTCTGGTCCTGCCGAACCGATATGCCCGAATGGCGGGCGGCCAGCCCATCGATCCGCGCGGTCAGGTCGGATACGCCGCCGCCGGTGCCGGAAGGAAAACCCTTCAGGTCCAGGATAGTGGCCTTGAGATCGAGAATCTCGGCCTTGTAGGGCGGCTCTTGCGCAAAAGAGCCGCAGGCCGCGGTCAGCAGCGCCGCCGCCAGCAGGGATGACGCGCCCAGGTGGCCCGTCATGGCTATCGATCGGTGATCTTGATGGCGTCGAAGGTCTCGACGCCCGGGATCGTCAGGGATACTTCGGTGATCTCTTTGGGCGGCGCGGGGAATTTCCCATGCCAGGAACCGGCGATCGGCGTGTCCTTGGCGGTGCGCAGCATCAGCTTGGGATTGGTCAGGGGCCTGTCGTTGCTGTCTTTCAGCAGCAGGTATTTCTTGTTGCCCGCGACCACGTAGAAGCTGTTCTCGTAGTCGTTTTGCGAGATCGTCGAATAAATCATCTCGGTCTTGCCCGGCACGATGGGCTTGAACCGCATCTTGATGGACAGGATGTCGCCGCTGCGCACGGCCTCGATCACCTGGCCTTCGGCCACGCCAGAGTCGATCATTCCGGTCGCGAGCGGCGCGGCGGCGTCGGCCTGGGCGTAAGCGGTCTGTCCGATGGCAGCCAGTGTCATATAGGCGCCCAACACGCAGGCAG
This sequence comes from Achromobacter sp. SX5, assembly GCF_056711425.1. NCBI lineage: Bacteria > Pseudomonadati > Pseudomonadota > Betaproteobacteria > Burkholderiales > Alcaligenaceae > Achromobacter > Achromobacter sp. SX5. Next base: position 2,412,039 of record NZ_CM160041.1, read on the forward strand.
CGGCGGTTTTTCCGATTGAAGTCACGATAAGCATCCTTTCTTGTTCAAGATTCGGGTCGATGTATCGGAGCAGGGAACTCATGCTTTGGGCGTAATCCGGCGCCCGACCAACGATAGTCCGACTTTCGGGGACTTATTGCCGTTCGATATTCTTCCAAGACGTTACGGAATCTGGCCGGGCCCAGGTGAGAATTGCTGAACTTTGGCCGATTACGCTTTCGTAACATCCCCGTAAAGCACAAGGAAGGGGATGAGCCATGGCGACTTGCGAACAATGCGAGGCTATCGCTGCGAATCGGCGCGACGCGCCCGGACACGAAAACCTGATCAGCCTCGGTGACGTGCGCTCGCTCGACGAACACCGGCGCGGCGTCAGCCACGAAGCCTTTACCTGCGCCATCTGCGGCGCCGAATGGAATTACCGGCGCGACAAGCGCGACCCGGCCTGCGGCTGGAGCCGGGGCGAGGCCGCGCCGCTGGCGCCGGACGACGCCGCGCGGGCGGCCTGAAAGGCAGTCAGACCTGCATCTTCTTCTTGCCCAGCAGGGTCAGCGCCAGGCTGCGGCCGGTGCGCATGAACGGATACAGGGCGGTGGACAGGCAGGGATTGCGGAAGACGGCGGCGTTGATGCTGTTGAACAAATCGTTGCCGGTGCTGAGCAGCGCCAGCCGGTTGATGCAGTCCGCGCCGAAATAATCCTGTCCGTCCAGGTGCAGCAGCATGCCCTGGTTCAGGTCGTATCCCTGCGCCTTGTAGGCGACCGCCAGGTCGGGATGGTCGCGCATGTTGAGCAGGTCGATCGGGCCGACCGCCTTTTGCAGCCGCAGCATCTGCACGTAATTCGAGCAGAACGGGCAGTCTCCGTCGTAGAGCAGAAAGTTCTTCGCGATGGCCATGATGCACCGTAAGGGGAAGGGCGCGGGCGCGAAAAGCGCGCCCGCCAGTTCCGATTAAAACGCATATCCGCCGCCTCGGCCCAGGCCGGTCTACCGCAGGCGCGGCCGGGGCGATCAGCCCGCGGCGGCTTGGTCGGCCGCGGGGCAGGCCAGCTTCATGGCGTAGTCGCGCACGTCTTGCGGCCAGTCGGCGACGAGCCGCGCGTAGCGTTCGCGGTCGTCGGCATAAAGCGCGCGGGTCGCCTCCTCGAAGCCCGGCAGGTTGCCGGCCATGCTGGACATGAAGTGATACGCGGCCTCCTGGCATGCGCGGCGGCGCTCCTGCGCCTCGTTGCCGCGGCGCGCCTGTTCCACCAGCTTGCGCAAGGCCACGGACGCGCCGCCGGGCTGCGCGGCCAGCCAGTCCCAATGGCGCGGCAGCAGCGTGACTTCGCGCGCCACCACGCCCAGCCTGGGCCGGCCGCGTCCGCGCGGCGCCGGTTCGGCCGGGCTGGCGGAATCGGTTTCGGCGGGGGCGCGGTGGCGTTCGGCGACGCTGGCGTCGTCGCCGCTTAGATTCAGGTCCACCTGCCGGCCGGACCGGTCCTCGTAGACCAGGATGGCGGCGTCGCCGGCGGCCATCGCGCGTTTTACGGCCAGGGCCACGTCGGCCAGCGCGCCGGCGGCAAGGAGGCGATGGCCCGAGAATGCGGTGTGTGCAGACAAAGTAGTCATTGTTTCGTCCGGGTAAAATTGATGGCCGGATTATGATCCGGGTAAAAATGAAAGTCAATTGATCCGGGTAAAAACACTGAAATAATCTTTGCGGACCTAGGGTGAATACCTAGGCAAAACACCTGGACGGCGTATAATCTTGCTTTGCGCCCGGAGTTACCCATGCGTCTCGTTCAAAAAGCGCTCACCTTCGACGATGTGTTGCTGGTGCCTGCGTATTCCGAGGTGTTGCCGCGCGACACCTCCCTGGCCACGCGCCTGACCCGCAACATCAATCTCAATATCCCCCTCGTGTCCGCCGCCATGGACACCGTCACCGAATCGCGTCTGGCCATCGCCATGGCGCAAGAGGGCGGAATCGGGATCATCCACAAGAATCTGTCCGCCGACGCCCAGGCCCGTGAAGTGGCCCGCGTCAAGCGCCACGAATTCGGCATCGTGATCGATCCGGTCACCGTCACCCCCCAGATGAAAGTGCGCGACGCGATTGCGTTGCAGCGCCAGCACGGCATCTCGGGCCTGCCGGTGGTCGAGGGACGCAAGCTGGTCGGCATCGTCACCAACCGCGACCTGCGCTTCGAAGAGAACCTGGACCAGCCCCTGCGCAACATCATGACGCCGCAGGAACGCCTGGTCACCATGAAGGAAGGCGCCACGCTGGAAGAGGCCCAGGCCCTGATGCACAAGCATCGCCTGGAGCGCGTGCTGATCGTCAACGACGGCTTCGAACTGCGCGGCCTGGCCACGGTCAAGGACATCGTCAAGAACACCGAACACCCGATGGCCAGCAAGGACGCCCAGGGCCAGCTGCGCGTGGGCGCGGCGGTGGGCGTGGGCGCCGGCACCGAAGAGCGCGTTGAGAAGCTGGTCGCCGCCGGCGTCGACGTCCTGATCGTCGACACCGCCCACGGCCACTCCAAGGGCGTGCTCGAAGGCGTGCGCTGGGTCAAGCAGAACTATCCCAAGGTCGAAGTCATCGGCGGCAACATCGCCACCGCCGCCGCCGCGCGCGCGCTGGTCGAGTACGGCGCCGACGGCGTCAAGGTCGGCATCGGCCCCGGCTCGATCTGCACCACCCGCATCGTCGCCGGCGTGGGCGTGCCGCAGATCCATGCCATCTCGGAAGTCGCCAAGGCGCTGGAAGGCACGGGCGTGCCGCTGATCGCCGACGGCGGCATCCGCTACTCGGGCGACGTCGCCAAGGCCCTGGCCGCCGGCGCGTTCTCCTGCATGATGGGCGGCATGTTCGCCGGCACCGAAGAGTCGCCGGGCGAAGTCGTGCTGTTCCAGGGCCGCTCGTACAAGTCGTACCGCGGCATGGGCAGCCTGGGCGCCATGACCGACGGCTCGGCCGACCGGTACTTCCAGGACCCCGCCAACAACGCGGACAAGCTGGTTCCCGAAGGCATCGAAGGCCGTGTTCCCTACAAGGGCAGCGTGCTGGCCATCATTTACCAGCTGGTCGGCGGCATCCGCGCCTCGATGGGCTATTGCGGCGCCGCCACCATCGACGACATGCGCACCAAGGCCGAATTCGTGGAGATCACCTCCGCCGGCGTGCGCGAGTCGCACGTGCACGACGTACAGATCACCAAGGAAGCGCCCAACTACCGCGCCGACTGATCCGTACAGTCAACTACAATGTCATGCATCACGCACCGGCAGAACCGCAATGAACCCGCGGTTCTGCCGGTGCGGTTTTATTTACTGCGGTTCCATTCATTACCGGTAGAGTCTCCATGCACCAGCGCATCCTCATTCTCGACTACGGTTCGCAAGTCACCCAACTGATCGCCCGCCGCGTGCGCGAGGCCGGCGTGTATTCCGAAGTGCATCCGGGCGACGTCGACGACGCCTTCGTGCGCGAACAGATGGCGCAAGGCCTCAAGGGCATCATCCTGTCCGGCAGCCACGCCTCGGCCTACGAAGAAGGCTCCATGCGCGTGCCGCACGCCGTGTTCGAACTGGGCGTGCCGGTGCTGGGCATCTGCTACGGCATGCAGTCCATGGCCCAGCAGCTGGGTGGCGTGGTCAGCTTCTCCGACCACCGCGAATTCGGCTACGCCGAAGTCCGCGCCCACGGCCACACCAAGCTGCTGGAAGGCCTGGAAGACTTCACCACGCCCGAAGGCCACGGCATGTTGAAGGTCTGGATGAGCCACGGCGACAAGGTCACCGAACTGCCGCCGGGCTTCAAGCTCATGGCTTCCACGCCGTCCTGCCCGATCGCCGGCATGGCCGACGAAGACCGCAAGTTCTACGCCGTGCAGTTCCACCCCGAAGTCACGCATACCGTGCAGGGCAAGGCCATGCTGGCCCGCTTCGTCAACGAGATCTGCGGCTGCGAAGGCGACTGGAACATGCCCGACTACGTGGCCGAAGCCGTCGCGCGCATCCGCGAACAGGTCGGCGACGACGAAGTCATCCTCGGCCTGTCCGGCGGCGTGGACTCCTCCGTCGCGGCCGCGCTGATCCACAAGGCCATCGGCGACCAGCTCACCTGCGTCTTCGTCGACCACGGCCTGCTGCGCCTGGACGAAGGCAAGCAGGTCATGCAGACCTTCGCCGAGAACATGGGCGTCAACATCATCCACATCGACGCGACCGCCCAGTTCATGGGCAAGCTCGCCGGCGTGGCCGACCCCGAAGCCAAGCGCAAGATCATCGGCCGCGAATTCGTCGAAGTGTTCCAGGAACAGGCCGGCAAGCAGAAAAGCGCCAAGTGGCTGGCCCAGGGCACCATCTACCCCGACGTGATCGAATCGGCCGGCGCCAAGACCGGCAAGGCCACCTCCATCAAGTCGCACCACAACGTCGGCGGCCTGCCGGACACGCTCAACCTGCAGCTGCTGGAACCCCTGCGCGAACTGTTCAAGGACGAAGTCCGCGAACTCGGCGTGGCGCTCGGCCTGCCGCCGCAAATGGTCTATCGCCACCCGTTCCCCGGCCCCGGCCTGGGCGTGCGCATCCTGGGCGAAGTCAAGCACGAATACGCCGAACTGCTGCGTCGCGCCGACGCCATCTTCATCGAAGAACTGCGCAACACCAAGGACGAGGCCAGCGGCCTGACCTGGTACGAACTGACCTCGCAGGCGTTTGCCGTGTTCCTGCCGGTCAAGTCCGTGGGCGTGATGGGCGACGGCCGCACCTACGAATACGTCGTCGCGCTGCGCGCGGTGCAGACGTTCGACTTCATGACCGCCGACTGGGCGCCGCTGCCGCATCCGCTGCTGGCCCGGGTGTCGTCGCGGATCATCAATGAAGTGCGCGGGATCAACCGTGTCGTGTATGACGTGTCGAGCAAGCCGCCTGCGACGATTGAGTGGGAGTGATCCTGCCCTCGATGTAGGAAGGCAAGAGAAAAGGCGCTTCGGCGCCTTTTCTCATTTGCGCCGTCTGTCACGCGCACCCGTTTCCGCAGCTCAAATCTCATCGTATTTCCTGCTGCTGCCTTTGGCGCGGCTGACCGGATACTTCTGCGCATTGATCCGGATTTTGGCCTGCGCGGCTTTCACGGGATCGATGCCCAGCACGTTGCTCAGCTGGACCAGATAAAGCAGCACATCGGCGATTTCGTAGCCGACGGCTTCCAGCTTCTCGGGAGAGAGCGCCCGGCTTTGTTCTTCGGTCATCCACTGGAAATGTTCCAGTAGTTCTCCCGCTTCGACGATCAGGGCGGAGGCCAGGTTTTTGGGCGAATGAAACTGCTCCCAGTCGCGTTCGTTTGAGAATTCGCGTTGTTGCTGGCTGAGGTGCTGGAGCGTATCGGTCATGGATTTTCAGCGCGGGAGGCTGTCAGTCGATGTGTAGCGGTCGCAGCAAGAATAGTTGGTTTACAACTAATTGATAATTATCACTTCGGGTATTCGCCATGTCTGCGCGATCACATACGCTGCTCACCGCCATTCAACTGGGTTTGATCCTCCAGGCCGCGCGGGCGCTGGGCGACCAGCGCTAAGCGGTCTGCCTGCGGATTTCCTCCAGGAACCGTAGGGCCGGCGCGGGGAGTATGCCTTCGCGCCGGTGATACGCCGCGAACCGGCGTTCGTGATCCAGGCCTTCGACGTGCAGTTCGCGGATCAGGCCGGCCTTCAGTTCCGCCGCGTACATGGGGCGGGTGAGCCAGCTGACGAAGCCGGAATGCGCGACCAGGCTTTTGAGCAGCGGAATCGAGGGGCTGGATACCGCGATGGGCGGCGCGGTGAGGCCTTTTTTCCTGAAGAGCGAGACCAGGCGGTTGCGGGGTTCGGTGTGTTCGGGAACGAAGCACCAGCGTTCGGCAAGCAGGGCCTGCATGGCGACGGGCGGCTCGGCGCGCAAAGGGTGGCCGACGCCGACGATCACGTTCATGGTCTCGTGCCAGGCGCAATCCCTGGCGGCGGCGATGCGGGCGGTCTCGGGCGCCTCCGGGGCGATCACGAGATCGACGCGGTAGTTCTCCAGGCTCGTGGCCAGTTCGTCCCAGATGCCTTCGACCACGTCGACGGCGATGCCGGGCCACTTTTCCAGGAAGGCGCCCAGCGCCCTGGGGATGAACAGCGCGGAGGCGCCGGCGGTGACGCCCAGGCGCAGGGCGCCCACGGCCAGGCCGCGCATGCGGTCGATTTCGTCGCGCGCGATTTTTTCCTCGCGGCAAAGCAGTAGCGCATGCGGGGCCAGGGCCTTGCCGTAGGCGGTTAGGCGCATGCCGCCGGTGTGGCGTTCGAACAGAGCCTCGCCGACCGATTCTTCCAGCCGCTTCACGATCCTGCTTAGCGCGGGCTGGGTAAGGGCGAGTCTTTCGGCGGCCTTGCCTAGGGAGCCGTGTTCGATGACGGCGAGGAACGCGCGCAGTTCGTGCAGGTTGTAGGCCATACCGGAATGTAATGACTTTGGCCGGAAATAACAATTCTCAGGAATGTCGCCGGGCCTCACACTCTCGCCATCGAATTGCCACGACTCCGGGAGAGAAGCGACATGCGCAAGCGCCTATTCTTGAAAGCCCTGCTGGCCCTGGCGTCCAGCGGCGGCGCCGCCGCCTGTCTGGCGCAGGGCGGCGACAGGTCGGTGGAATGGGTGCATCCCTTTCCGGTGGGCGGCGGTTCGGACGTGATTGCGCGCAAGCTCGCCGAGAGTATGAGCGCGCAGATGGGCCGCGGCTTTTTCGTCAGCAACAGGCCAGGCGGGGCCACCAATATCGCGGCCGCGTATGTGGCCAATGCCAGGGCGCAGGGCAATATGGTTTTTACGGGCGATTTCACGACGCTGGCGGCCAATCCGCATCTGTTCGCCAGCCTGCCTTATGACAGCGCGAAGGATTTCGCGCCGGCGGGGCTGTATGCGCGCTATCCGATATTGCTGGTGGTATCGAGCGAGGTGCCCGCGAACAATCTGGCCGAGTTCCTGCGCTGGGCCGAGAGCCATCCCGACAGCGCCAATTTCGCGAGCTCGGGTGTGGGGTCGGCACAGCATCTGGCGGCCGAGCTTTTTCGCGAGCGCACCGGGCTGAAGATGACGCACGTGGCCTATCGCGGCGGTGCGCCGGCGGTGACCGATCTGATGGCGGGCGCGGTGTCGTTCGCGCTGATGGATGCCTCCACCGTGGTGCCGCAGATGAAGACGGGGCGGCTCAAGGTGTTGGGCGTGGCCAGCCCGCGGCGCATGCAGAATTTTCCCGACATTCCGACGCTGGACGAGCAAGGGCTGGCGGGCTTCGAGGCCTTTGCCTGGCAGGGGATGCTGGTGCCCGCGGGCACGTCCGGCGCCACGGTCGAGGCGCTGAACCGCGCGCTGGGCGCGGCGCTGGCGTCGCAGCCGGTGAAGGATTTTTTCGCCAGCATCGCGGTCGAGCCCTGGTTCAGTTCGCCTGGCGAGATGGCGAGCTTCGTGGCGGGGGAGAACGAGCGCTGGGGCAAGATCATCCGCGAGCGCGGCATTACGCTGCAGTAGGTGCCGAGTGCTGATCACGATCGACGATTACCGGCGCGCGGCCCGCAAATCGCTGCCCAGGTTCGTGTACGAGTTCATCGATGGCGGCGCGGAATACGAAACCTGCCTGCGCGCCAACCGGGCCGACTTCGAGCGGATCAGGCTGACGCCGCGCGTGCTGCGGGACGTCGCCCAGGTCGATACTTCGGTGGAGGTGTTCGGCTCGTCCTGGCGCGCGCCGTTCGCGCTGGCCCCGACGGGCCTGAACGGCATCGTGCGCCCGGGGGGCGACGCGATGCTGGCGGCCGCCGCCGCGGACAGCGGCGTGCCGTTCGTGTTGTCGACCGCGTCGAACCAGCGCGCCGAAGAAGTGCGGACGCAGGCCCGCGGCGGCGAGCAATGGCTGCAGTTGTATGTGATGCGGGACCGCGGGTTGGCCGAGCAGTTGCTGCGGCGCGCGCGCGGCGCCGGTTATCGCGTGCTGGTGCTGACGGCGGACGTGCCGGTCGGCGGCCACCGCTGGCGCGATGCGCGCAACGGTTTCAAGATCCCGTTCCGGATAACGCCCAGGCTGGCATGGGATGTGGCGCGGCGCCCGGGTTGGGCGCTGCGGATGCTCAAGGGCGGCGCGCCGCGGTTCGTGAACCTGGCCGAGCATCCCGCCGACGCCTTGCCGGCCGAGGTCCAGGCTTCGCTGCTGGCCAGAAGCATGGACCGGTCGCTGGTATGGGAGAGCCTGCGCTGGCTGCGCGGGCTCTGGGACGGGCCGCTGGTGCTCAAGGGCGTGCTGCATGCGGAGGACGCCGCCCTGGCGGTCCGGCATGGCGTGGACGGTGTCATCGTGTCCAATCACGGGGGCCGGCAGTTGGACGCGGCGCCCTCCGCGATTGCCGCCTTGCCGGCGATCGCGGAGCGCGTCGGCGGCCGCATTCCGGTGTTCCTGGACAGCGGCGTGCGCAGCGGGGCCGACATCGTTCGTGCCCAGGTCCTGGGCGCGCACGCCGTGTTCGTGGGCAGGCCGGCGCTCTATGGACTGGCTTGCGGCGGGCGCGAAGGCGTGCAGGACGTCCTACGCCTGCTTGCCCAGGACTATGAGCGGAATCTGGTGTTGCTGGGACTGGACTCGGCCGGCAACGTGGGCAAGGCCCAGCTGGCCCGGCCCGAGCAGGATGGCATCAGCGCGCCATCGCCAGCCGCCGCTTGATCACCAAGCCCAGCGTGAACGTCATCGAAGCCGCCAGCGCCCAGGCCAGCGCCGCGTTCGGCGTCCAGTGCGGGGCGGTGAGCGCAAGCGCCGCGCAGAAGGCGGCCAGGCTGGCGGTGCCGAGCAGCGCGGAGTAGAGCGTGGCGATCAGGCTGGCGGTGCCGAGTTTCTGGTGCAGGGTGATGGCGACCACGCTGTAGCCGATGGGAAACGCCAGCAGCAGGCCGGCGCCGGTGGCGCCCAGCCATTGGCTGGCGGTGGTGACGGCGGCCACCAGCGTGCCGGCCAGCAGGCCGCGCAGGGCGAGCAGGCCGAAGCCGGCCTTGCCTTTGGCGGGGCCGCGCGGCAGCAGGAAGCGGCGGCCGATGCGCAGGCAGAGCGCGGTGACCGCGATGAAGAGCAGGGCGCCGGCCACGGGTTGCGCGGGCAGCTGGCGCAGCGCCAGCGCGGCCAGCAGCCAGGCGCCGACGGCGCAGCCCAGGCTGGTCCAGGGCGGCGTCCTGGCGGCGACGGCGACGTAGCACAGCAGAAAGCACTGCGTGGCGCACAGCGACAGCAGCGCGTAGGCGGCGGTCTGCGCGACGAAGGCGGCCGGGGCTTGCGCGGCCAGGAAGTAGAAGCCGGGCCCGAGGATGATGGGCAGGCCGGCCAGGGCGCCGCCGATGAGCGGGCCGAAGGCGCCCACGGCCCATGAAACCGCCATGACGACGAAGGCCGTGGCCAGCATTCTTACGGCGAGCGCGTCCAGGGGGACGGTGGAGAGCAGGGTGTCCAGCATGGCGATCCGGTGTCCGGGGTTGGTGGATCGTACATTATCTGGAACATCCGTTCCAGTATTGCCGGCCGGGGCGGGGCCACGGCGCTGACACGCTGTGCGCAATCGTGGCAAGCGGTAACAAGTCGCCCGCCGGCGCAGTCTTATGATCGACCGCTACTAATCCGCGCGACGACAGGGTGGCGAAATGCTCGAGGCCGTGCTTGCGCCGTGGGCGCTTACCGGCAGGCTGTGGCTGCGGTTCTGGCCGCAATTGATGGCCCTGGTGCTGGCCGGCTCGCTGGCCCACGATGTGCTGCTGTGGGCGGCGGTGCATACCGGTTTCGCCCACCATCTGTCCGGCCTGGCGGTGCTGACGCTGGTGGCGCTGGCGCAGCTGGTGACGACGGTGGCCATGTTCCTGGTGCTGCTTCCGGGCCTGCCGGCCTTGCGCGGCGCGCAGGAAGCGGCGCGCGCCGGCGCGGCGGCGGAAGGCGGCGGGCAGGGGCGGCTGGGGCAGGTGCTGACCGTGGCCTTGCTGCCGTTTTTCGCGTATTACGCGGCCTGGGGATTCCTGGGCGATACGGTGCGGCAGTATTCGCGGCTGGCCTTGGGTCTGGACCCGCTGGGCGAGCATGGGCAGGTGCTGGACGCGCTGGATTCGCGCTGGCTGCTGGTGTCGGTGGCGATTTCGTGGCTGGTGCGCAAGGCGGCGGTGGCGGCGCGCGACCGCACGGGGCGCAGCGGCTGGCAGTGGCTGGTGGTGCTGTGCGAGACGAACTGGATTCTTATCGGCCTGTACGTGATCAGCCGCTGGAAGGACCAGGCCTGGCAATGGCTGATCGACAAGCGCGGGCTGGACGCGCTGCTGCAGTCTTTTCTGAACGCGCTGACGCCGCTGTCGGACGCTTGGGCCGCGGGCATGACGCCGGTGGAGGCGCAGGGCCCGACCCTGGGGGCGGCGCTGGCGCGCCTGTTCTTCTATGCGCTGCTGCCGGTCGTGTGGCTGGTGATGGCGGCCCTGGTCTATGGTTACGACGTGCGCGAGGACGCGGAGTTGCGGCGCTATGACCGTCTGCAGCGCCTGGGCGAGCGCTACCGTTCGATGCCGCGTTTCCTGCGGGATTTCGTCGAGCATTTCGTGGCGGGCTATCGCAAGCGCTATCTGCCGCTGGCCAATGGCGTGCGGCTGGCCTTCCATAGCGGCACGCTGCTGCTGGTGACGCTGATCGTGGGGTATCGGCTGATCGATTGGGGCGCGGCGTGGCTGTGGTATGGCGCGGCACGCCTGATCGGACCGCATGACCTGGACACCTGGCAGGTGCTGGCGCAGGCGGTGTCGCTGTTGTTCGGCAGCCCGTTCCGGGATTCGTCCACCGGCCTGCTGATCGAGCCTTTGCGCATCTGCTTTCTGGCGGCGGTGCTGGAGAGCGCGTTCGCGCCATGGCAGTCGCGCCGCGCGGCGGCCGCGGCCGCCTGATCAGCCGGGCGCGGGCGGCGTGAAGCGCAGGTAGGCCGGCCGGTCGCTGTCCATGGAGACGGACAGCGACCAGGGCGGCTCGGCGTCGGCCGGCACCATGAAGGCTTCGATGATGACGACGCGCGAGCCGGGCGCGATGCCGCGATGCGCGGCGGCCACGCAGCCGCGCGCCGCGGCCGGCGGCACGCGCAGCGCCGGCTCGATGGCGGGCAGCCAGGTGCGTCCGCGCGCGTCGTGCAGGGCGATGCGGCAGCCGCGCCAGCGCGTGGGCAGGTCGGAGGCTTCCACGTGCACCGAGAAGGCGGCCAGCGCCGCGCGCGAGCCGGGCAGCCAGCCTTTGTTGGCCGGCGGCTCCATGACGCCGAATTCCTGCAGGCTCCAACGGGCGCCGCCCAGCGGCGCCGTGGCGCCTGCCGCCACGTCGTGCGGCCGCAGTTCGCGTCCCTGAAGCCAACGGGCCGCGTTTTCGCGTCCGCCCCAGAAGAGCGTCAGCAGCAGCAACGGAGGCAGGAGCCAGAGGCTGAGCCGGCGCCAGCGGCGCTCGGCGGGCTGGACGTCGTTCAAGGCGGGCTCTCCTGGTCCAGATCGTATCGGGCGATGGCTTGGGGCCGGCCATCGGCGTCGACGGGTACGTCGTCCAGCGCGATGCGCGCCTGCGAATCCAGGCGCGGCCCGTAGCGCGAGGACAGCAGCAGGGCGGCGCCGCGCGCCTGGTCGGGACGGATTTCGAACACCAGCCGCACGCTGCGCGGCAGGCCCGGGTCCAGCGCGTAGGGCGGCACGCCGCGCGCAAGCGACAGGCGGTCGGTATGGCGGTAGGCCAGGCCGTCTGGCCCGAGCCACGCGGCTTCGGCCATGGTGGCCGAGGTGTCGGCGGCGGCCAGGCGCAGCCACACGATGGCCCACACCCCGCCGGTGTCGCGGACCTGCTCCGCGCCCAGGCGCCGATAGGCCAGTTGCCGCGCGAACTGCACGCGCTCGACCGTGGCCTGGAACAGGCGGGTGTCGACCGCCTCGCCCATGACGCCGCGTTCGACGATGGGACCGGTCAGGTCCATGTAGCGCGGCGTGCTGCGCTGCATGCCGTACAACGCCAGCGCCGAGGCAAGAATCAGCAGCAGCGAGCCCAGCCGCGCGCTCATTGCACCGCCTTCGCGCCGTCTTGCGCCACGGGCAGCTCGACCCGGCCCACGACGGCGGGATTGAACCAGCCGGGCGCGCCGTACAGATTGTCGATGGGCTTGTAGGTCTTGCTCGCCACCGCGAAGGCGGCCTGCGCGGGCGCGGCGGCGGAGGGCGGCAGCGTCCAGATGAAGGCGACGCGTTCGGGCAGGCCGGGCTGCAGGTAGGGCATTTGCAGCGAGTCGCGCAGGCCCACCACATACGGCTTGCCGGCGGCCGCGTTCCAGCGGAACACGCCGAGATAGTCGGCGCTGGATTCCGCCGTGCGATTGGTCAGTTCGGCTTCCAGCACCAGCGCCGTGGCGCCGGGCTTCACCGGCACGCCGTAGGCCTTGCCCGACGCGGTCCAGGCGCGTTGCGGCACCACCCGCCATTGGCCGGTCTGGATGGCCGTGCCGGCGGCGAACACCGGCTCGGCGCCGCGGCTGATCTTGCCATACGCGCCATAGAGCGCCACGCTGGCCGCGGCCACGAGCGTGCCGATGCCGGCCAGCGCGGCTGCGATACGGGACTTGAGCGACTGCAATACGCGCATCGGAGCTCCAGGGCGGCGCGAGTCGAGTCACCGATCGTAGGCGGGTGTTTCCAAACCGGCCAGCCCGGATGTTTCCAGGCGTGTCACCAACGGCCGGACGGCGCGGCTGCGCCAGGTTTTGACACAATTACCGCGGCAGCGCTGCGGAAAAACGGCCATGCGCTTCTTGCCACGGGTATTCCAGTTGCACGGCGACCATGTCGGCGGTGGACGCGCCGTAGCGGCCGGCGATGGCCTGCAGGGTCCGGTCCAGCGCCTGGGCCGGCCGTTGCTCGGTCGCGGTGGCGATGCGCGCTTGCGCCGACCAGTCGGCCGCGTCGGGAATGATGCGTATGCCGTTGCGGGTCTGTACCGGTTGCGGCGAATCCGCGTACGACGCGGCTCTGGAACGGTAGGTGCGCGACCAGGCGTCGGCCACCAGCGCGAGCGAGACTTCGTCCATGCCGGGCGCAAGCGCCACGCCGATCCGTTCGCGGTTCCAGAACGCCAGCGAGTTGCCCAGCACCGTCGTGACGAAGGGCCGGGTCAGCGCATAGTTGCGGCTGGCGTGGCGAGCGTCCCAGGCGGGCAGGCCGAGGTCGCCGGCCACGGCCTCGGCCTTTTGCCGCCCGGCGATGGCCTCGATCAGCATGAGCATCATGGGCATGGAGGCGGAGATTCCGGTGCTGGTCGCCACGCCCCGGTCCGTCACGACGCGCCGGTCCGCGACGTAGGAGATCGACGGATGCGCGCGCAGCAGGTCGTTTAGGTAGTACCAGTGGGTGGTGCCGCGCTTGCCGTCGAGCAGGCCGGCGGCGGCCACGACCTTGGCCCCGGCGCACACGCCGAGTATGGTCGCGCCCTTGCGGGACTGTGCAAGCAGCCAGGCGAGGATGGCGGGATCGTCGTCGCGGCTCATGGCGGGCACGATGACGTAGTCGGCCCCGGCCGGATGGCGCGCGTCGAAACTGGCGAGCGTGGCGTCGGGCTGTACCGCGAGCGCGGGATACAGCTTTACCGGACCGGCCGCGCTCGCCAGCATTTCCACGTCGGCGATGTCGGCGCGGCGCAGTATGCCGGCGGGCATCAGATAGTCGGTGGTCTCGGTGGCGTCGTTCAGGCCCACCACCGCTACCAGCGGGCGCTGCCGTTTGGGCGGCGCGAGCGCGGCCAGCATGGCCTTGGTTTCATCGGCCGCGATGGGCGGCGGTTCGGCGCGTCCGGGCTGGGACGGCAGGCTGAGTATCCAGGCGCCGAAACCGGCCAGCGCGAGCAGCGGCAGGGCCAGCGCAATCCGGACGGCATGGCGGTTCGGCATGATCGGAATTCTTCGAATGCGGGCCGTTGGCCGGCGGTGCTGCAATGGCCGGCGGCAGGTTGGGGCGGGTGTTGAAATAGTACTTCCCGCCGTCACACGGCACCGGAATTGGCATATATGCCAATATTGTTATATTCACCTGAGCGCCATCCACAGGCGGGCAGCTCGATGGCTGGATTTCGGCTCTCCACTACTGCGCAATCCGATATTCTCGACACCCTCAATGCGACAGCTCCTCCAGCGACCGCCCCTTGGTTTCCGCGCCCAGCACGATCACGACCAGTCCCGCGATGACGAAGGACGCCGCGCCCAGCGCGAAGATGCCGGCCTGGCCGGTAAGGGGCAGCAGCACGCCGACCACGTAAGGGCCGACCAGCGAGCCGACGCGGCCGATGGACGAGGCGAAGCCGGCGCCGGTGGCGCGCGAGCGCGTGGGGTAGAGCTCTGGCGTGTAGGCGTATAGCACCGACCACATGCCGAAAAGGAAGAACTGCATGCACAGGCCGGCTCCGATCAGGTAGGGCAGGGGCGCCTGCATGGCCGCGGCCTGTCCGTAGAGGTAGGCGGACACGGCGCTGCCGAGCAGGGTCAGCACGCAGGCGGGCTTGCGGCCCCAGGCTTCCAGCAGCCAGGCGGCGAAGATGAATCCGGGGATGCCGGCCAGCGAGATGTACACGGTGTACAGCACCGACTTGGTGGCTTCGTAGCCGGCCTGCTGCAGCAGCGCGCCCAGCCAGGTGGTCAGGCCGTAGTAGCCGAGCAGGGCGAAGAACCACAGTATCCACAGCATGGCCGTGCGCTTGGCGTAGATGCCGTGCCACAGTTCGGCATAGAGCGCGCGGCGGCTGGGGCGGGCCTGGGCGGTGAGGTCGGTGACGGGCGGCAATTCGCTCAGGCGGCCCGAGCGCATCACGGAATGTTCGAAGCGGCCGGTGACGGCGTCGGCCTCGTCGGTGCGTCCGGCGTCTTCCAGCCAGCGCGGGGATTCGGGCACGTAGCGGCGCACGTAGAAGACGAAGAGGGCGGGGATGGCCAGCAGGATGAAGATGCCGCGCCAGCCTATCAGCGGCAGACAGAAGTACGCCACGATGCCGGCGGCGATAAAGCCGATGGGCCAGAAGCCTTCGAGGATGGCGACGTAGCGGCCGCGGCTTTTGGCGGGCACGATCTCGGACACCATGGACAGGCCGATGGGAAACTCCATGCCCATGCCGAAGCCCAGCAGCACGCGGTAGATCATCAGCGAGTCGACGTCCTGGGCGAAGCCGCAAAGCAGGCTGCCCATGCCCCAGAACACCATGCTGACCTGGAACACGGGCTTGCGGCCGAAACGGTCGGCCAGCAGGCCGGCGGTAGCCGCGCCGAGAAACATGCCGAGGAAGCTGGAGCTGGCCAGCAGGCCGGTCTGCATGGCCGTCAGGCCGAATTCGGCTTTGATGGAACCGAGCACGAAGGTCATGATTCCGAGGTCCATGGAATCGAAGAACCAGGCGGTCGCGATGATGGCGAACAAGCCTCGCTGATAGCCGGTGATCGGCAGGCGCTCTAGACGAGCGGCGACACTGGTGCGTGCTGCTACCGCGCTAATGGACATATCCATAGCTAGTCTCCCGTTGTGGTCCTGCGATTTTTGTACTCAACTAATATATTAGTTGGATTCAAAAAATATCCGATAGGGGTTTGTACCGGGGCGCGCGCTAGCCTGTGCAAACTAATATATTAGTTGTGTACGTTATCGGCGTAAGGAGGCTGGCCATGATGACCGAACGACAACGCAAGTTCCGCGAGGAGTACAAGGCGGACATCAGTCCGCTGTACAACGGCCTGCTGCACATCGGCGTGATGTACGCCGTCGGCGCGGCGGCGATCTGGTACTGCCTTACCCAGATCCAGGGCGCGACCTGGGAGTGGCTGCTGGTCGTGCCGGTGTTTCTGGCGGGCAATTTCGTGGAGTGGTTCCTGCACCGCTACGTGATGCACCGGCGCATCGACGTGTTCGCGCTGCGCGCCATCTATGAACGGCATACGCGCCAGCATCACCAGTACTTCACGGATCTGGAGCCCACCATCGACAGCACGCGGGAGTTCCGGATCGTGTTCTTTCCGTGGCGGGTGCTCGCCACGCTGGGCGTGGCCGGCACGGCGCTGGGTTACATCGCTTCGCTGGTGTTCAATCCGAACGCGGGCTACATCCTGTTTCTGACGATGGTGGGGCAGTACCTGATCTACGAGACCTTCCACTATTGCTGCCACGTGCACGACAACTGGTTCGTGCGCAACATGCCTTTCATCAATACGATCCGGCGCCATCACACCGCGCATCACAATATGGGGATCATGATGAAGTACAACATGAACCTGACGTTTCCCATCGCCGACTGGTTCATGGGCACCTCGGACCTGCGCCGGGGGCTGGCCGGGCACCTGTTCAACGGCTATAGCGAGAAGCACGTGAAAGAGGAGCTGCGGCCGGTGATCGCGCGCTTTCGCAACGACCACTCGCGCGTCACGCTCGACGGCCCGCAGCTGTCGGACGAAGAGGCCGCCATCCTGCAGGGGCGCTAGGGTGCGGCGGCGGGCAGGGGCCGGTTCAAAGCCGGTCGAGCGCCACCGTGGCCCGGGCGAAGGCTTCGACGTTGTCGACCAGCCGGTCCAGCGCCTCGCCGGCGCCGGCCACGTCGCCCTGCGCGATCGCCGACGCGACCGCCGCATGCAGGCGCGCCATTTCCGGCAGGTCGGCCGCCTGCTTGTAGTGCAGATACCAGAACCGGCGCGACAGGCCGTGCAGCGCGCGCATGGCGCTTTCGGTGAATTCGTTGCGCGCCACGGTCAGGCACAGTTCGTTGAATTCGCGGTCCGAACGCATGAAGGCGACGTCGTTGTTCTTGGCCGAGGCCGCGCTGAATTCGTCGGCCAGCCGCTGGAAGCGCTTGCGTTCGCTGGCCGTGGCGCGTTTGGCCGCGCTGCGGCACACCAGCCGCTCGATCTCGCGCCGGGTTTCCAGCAGCCGCAGCTGCCTGCCGATGTCTATGGTTGGGATCTGCAGGCCGCGCTGCGGCATCACCACGATCAGGTGTTCGCGCGCCAGGCGCTGGACGGCCTCGCGCAGCGGCGTGCGTCCGACGCCGGTCATTTCGCTCAGGCGCTGCTCGGACACCAGCGTGCCGGGAGGAATCTTCAGCGTCACGATGGCCTCCTCCAGAAGCTGATAGGCCACATCGTTCAGCTTGGACTTGGCCTGCATCGGGGCGACTGCGGGCAACGGCGCGCTGGACTTGCGCTTGGCGCCGGCGGCGCCGGGGCTTGCGGCTCGTGCCAATCCCTCTCTCCTTACTCGTTCGACAGCGCAAGAATAGCAAAACACCAGTCATCCTCTGGAGATATATAAGCCGTGTATCGTCTTTTCCATCATCTGCCCGTTGCTTTCCTTTGACGGACGTCAACATGGACATTGAAATCAAGGGTAGCGGGCCGCTTCGGGTGGTGGCGGTCCACGGCATCCAGGGCACGCGCACCGCCTGGTCGCCGGTGGCCGAGGCGCTGGCCGACGCCGCGACCTGGGTGCTGCCCAATCTGCGCGGGCGCGGCGCCGCGCCCCGGCCGACCGCGGCCGGCGGTTATGCGCTGGAACGCTACGCCGACGATCTGGACGACGCGGTGCGCGCGCACTGCGGCGGCCGCCCCTACGTGCTGGCCGGCTGGAGCATGGGCGTTTCGGTCATCCTGGAGGCCCTGCGCCGCAGCAACGCCGCGCGTCCGGCCGGACTGGTGCTGGTGTCGGGCACGCCGTGCCTGGCGCAGGCGCGCTGGTTCAGGCAAGAGGGCGATGCGCTGTTGCGCGAGGTGGCGCAGCGCCAGCAGCGCCTGGGCATGCGCGTGGCGGCCGACCATGCCGCCGTCGCCGCCACCTGGCAGGCCATACGCGGCCTGGACCATCGCGCATCGCTGGCGGCGATCGCCGAACCCGCGCTCGTCATCCACGGCAGCGACGACACGGACTCGCCGCTGAGCCACGGCCTATGGCTGGCCGAGGGGCTGCCGCGGGCGTCGCAATACGTCATTGCCGGCGCCGGCCATTCCGTGCTCACCGAGAACACGGCGGACGTGGCGCGGCAGATCCGCCGCTTTCTTCAGCACGGGATTTTTCCCGCCGTTCCGGAGTCCACCCATGAGAACTGAAGACCTGATCCATTTCTGCGCGCCCGGCCGCCTGATCGTCGGCTGCGGCGCCCGCAACCAGTTGCCGGCATTGCTGGAACGCCTGGGCCATCGGCAGGGCGTGGTGGTGACGGACGCCTTCTTCGCCAGGCAGACGCCCTGGGTGCGCGAGCTGGTCGAGGCCGCCGGCGCGCGCGGCGTGCGTCTCGCGGTGTACGAAGGCGGCGAGCCCGACCCGACCACCACGCTGTGCGACCGGGCGACCGGGCAGCTGCGTGCGGCCCTGGACGGCGCGCGGCCCGACCACGTCATCGCCTTGGGCGGCGGCAGCAATATCGACCTGGCCAAGGCGCTCTGCCTGACCTTGCCCGAAGGCCGCCCGGTGCGCGATTTCCTGGGCGACCTGGCCGGCTGCCGGCCGCTGCCGCTCATCGCCTTGCCAACCACCTCGGGCACCGGTTCGGAGGCGACGCCGGGGGCGATCCTGGTGGACCCGGACAACGCCACCAAGGTCGCGGTGATGGACAACGCGCTGCGGCCGCAGATCGCGCTGGTCGATCCCGAATTCACCTATACCTGTCCGGCGCGGGTCACGGCCGACGCCGGCATCGACGCCTTGACGCACGCCATCGAGTCGCTGGTGACGCTGGACAGCGCGCAGTACGACCGCGGCGGCAGCGCGGACCCGGGCTACAGCGGCCGCTCGTTGCTGACCATGATGTTCGCCAGGGAGTCGCTGCGGCTGTGCGCGGCGTGGCTGGAACGGGCCTACGCCGACGGCGCCGATGCGCAGGCGCGCATCGGCATGTCGTACGCCAGCCTTTATGCCGCGCTTTCGTACGGCAGCGCGGGGCTGAACGCGGCCCACGGCATCGCCTATGCGATCGCGGGGCAGACCCACAAAAGCCACGGCAGCACCAACGCGGTCATCCTGCCGTATGTGCTGGACGCGCTGCGCGAGGAGCGCTTTACGGAACTGCTGGAGGCCGCCCGCATCTTCGGCATTGCCGATGCCGACGAGGAAGCGGCGGTGCGCCGGCTGCCGGTGGCGCTGCGCGCGCTGGTGGGAAGGCTGGGCATCCCGACCGATCTGCGCAGTTTCGGCATCCAGGAAAGCGCGCTGGACGCCTTGCTGCGCGACGCGCTGGACGTGACCCGGCTGGCCAAGGCCTTGCCGGTGGCCGACGTGCCCGCGGCCTACGCGCGCATCATCGGGCAGGCATGGCGCGGCGCGCTGGCCGGCGACCGCGATCAGCCCTGACGCCCGGCGCGGCGCTCAGCGCGGCTTGGACGCGGCGATGGAAAGCGCGGCGGGCAGGTCCACGCCGTTTTTCACGGCCAGGATTTCGGCCATGATGCTGACCGCGATCTCGGCCGGCGTTTTGCTGCCGATGTGGATGCCGACCGGACCCCTGAGCCGGGCCAGGCTGGCGTCCGTGTGGCCGAAATACGTTTTCATTCTGGCCCGGCGCGCCGCGCTGTTGCGCCGCGAGCCGATGGCGCCGACGTAGAAGGCCGGGCTGTCCACGGCCTCGAGCAGGGCCATGTCGTCCAGCTTGGGATCGTGGGTCAGCGCCACGATGCAGCTGCGCAGGTCGGGGGCGAAGGCGGCCACGGCGTCGTCGGGCATGTCGGTCACCATGCGCACGCCGGACATGCGCCAGCCGTCGCGGTGTTCGGCGCGCGGATCGCAGACCGTGACCGAGAACCCATTGAAGCGCGCCATGGTGGCCAGGTATTCGGCCAGCGCGCCGGCGCCGATCAGCAGCATGCGGTACGCCGGCCCCAGCGTGTATTCCAGCGTGTCGTCGTCGAGCCGCAGCGTGCCGGGCGCGTGCGCGCGGTCCAGCCGCACGGCGCCGTCCTGGCGGAGGACCGTGCGGCGCACCAGTTCGCCGGCTTGCAGCCGTTGAAGCAGTTCCGCCAAGGGTTCGGGCGCGGGATTGAATTCGGCCAGCAGCTCCAGCGTGCCGCCGCAGGGCAGGCCGAACCGATGCGCTTCGTCGGCGCTGACGCCATAGCGGATCAGTTGCGGCGGCTGCGCCGGCATGCCTGCGGCGCCGCGCGCATGGCGCAGGATCAGGTCGTCCTCGACGCAGCCGCCGGATACCGAACCGGCGCTGCGGCCGTCCTCGCGCAGCGCCATCATGGCGCCCACCGGGCGCGGCGACGAGCCCCAGGTCCGCACCACCGTCAACAGCATCGCGCGCTGCCCGGCCTGGCGCCACTGGCAAAGATGGCGCAGGACGTGGAGCTCGATATCGTCCATCGCCTGCGTTGCGCTGTCCGATGTGGGCGGTTGATATGGCTGCATGGCGGCATGAGCGGGTAGGGGCGGAGCAGGCAGGATAGGATGCGCTCCGTTAGTATGTATACGGCTTAAAATGGCAAAAAATCGCTCAATCAGGTCAACGTGAATGGCATGACGACTTTGGCGGATCTGGACATCGACAGGCTCGATGAGTTTGAGGCGTCCGACGCGCCCGTGATCGGCCGGCAGGTGGAGCTTGCCGGGCGCAGGAGCGAGGTGCCCGTGCACCGGCATCGCTACGGGCAACTGGTGCTGGCCTTGCGCGGCGGCGTGACCTGCGAGGTGCCGAATTCGATCTGGATGGTGCCGCCCGGATGCGCGGTGTGGATACCCGGGAAGATGACGCACAGCATGCGCGCGACGGACAACGCGCGCATCTGCAATCTCTTCGTGCGTCCGGACGCCGCCCGTCTGCCGCGGCAATGCTGCACCCTGTCCATTACGCCGCTGGTGCGCGAGCTGATGCTCGACATGGCGCAGGCCGACGCCAGCTATCCGCCGGACAGCCCCACGGGCCGCAAGGCGGTGGTGTTGCTCGAAGAGCTGGTGAAGATGCCGGTCGAGCTCTTGCACCTGCCGACGTCTTCCGATCCGCGCCTGCAGAAGATCGCCAGAATGCTGACGGAGAACCCCGCCGACAGGCGCACGCTGGCGGCCTGGGGCAGGGAGGTGGCCATGAGCGAGCGTTCGCTGGCCCGGCTGGTCCATCAGGAAACCGGGCTGTCGTTCGGCCGCTGGCGCCAGCAGCTGCACCTGATCGTGGCCATGCACCAGCTTGCCGCCGGCAACTCGGTGCAGCGCGCCGCCGACCATCTCGGCTATGAGTCGGTGACGGCGTTCATCTCCATGTTCCGCAAGGCCGTGGGCAAGCCGCCGGCAAAGTACTTCGCCGAACTCGCCCGGCCCGATTCCGCGCCTGGCCGGTCTTAGCGATTTTTTGTCGCTTTCGTGCAGGACGAGCGCGGACGCGGCTGACAGAATCATTGGCTTCTTCCCTCCGTGGCACAGAGGCCGAAAATATGAGCAATGGTTTCACCAGGCGCGACTTCCTGTGGAGCAGCGTCGTCTCCGGAATCGCGGTCGCTTTGGTCAGGCCCGCGCGCGTGGCGTTCGCCGCCGCGCCCGTGCGGCAGTCCCCGCCGCTGTCGGCATGGGACGCGGACGCAGGCAGGATGCGCCATCGCATCGACGCGCTGGCCAAGGTGACGGGCGAGAAGACCTTCGGGTTCGATATGCGCGCCGTCGACCAGCCCGGATGGCCCGACACGCAATCCCATGCCATGCTGCTGCGCGCCGCGCGGGCCGACGGCGTCTATGCCGGGATCGACCTGGGCATGCTGGAGGCCGGGCTGCAGCCCGACCGCGTGGTCACCGCGCAAGACCTGGAGCGCGACGGCATCGCGATAGCCGATGGCGAGCTCTTGCTGCGCGCCGGCACGACGCCGGCCTATCTGGGGCAGGCCGTGGCCATGCTGATCTGGCATGATTTCGCGCGCTTCAGGGCGGCCAAGACAATACTGAAATCCAGCCCGGGCGCGGTCCGCTTCGAAGGCGGCGGGCAGCCGCTGGTGCGCGACCCCTGGGCCAGCCTGCGCTATGTGCGCGTGGGCGGGCAGGACCCGTTCGCCGATGACGTCTACTCCAGCTTCAAGGACAAGGCATTGCGCCCGGCGCGCTTCGTCAAGCAGGCGCCAGAATGGGCGCGCAGCGACGCGCTGGACGCCGCCGGCCTGGCGCACGCGCAGCAGATCGCCGAGGCGCTGGAACAGCCCCGCCTGGGGCAGCTGGTGCTGGAGCGGGAATACTTCTCCCAGTCCATCGAACCCGCGCCGTTGGAAACCGATAACGGCAACTGCTGGTACGAAGGCGCGGACGGCACGCTGCACGTGATCGTCGCGACGCAGGCCCCGCAGGAGATCCTGCAGCATGCCGCCCGGATGTTCGCCGCCAGCCGGCGCGACATCCGGCGCATTCTGCTGACGCCGTGCCATACCGTGGGCTACGGGGCCAAGGAAGCCAGCATGTTCCAGTTGCTGCCGATGATCGCGGCGCTGTACGCGGACGGCCGTCCCGTGCGGCTGGCCAACGACCGCTACGAGCAGTTCCAGGCCGGCACCAAGCGCCACAGTTTCCAGATCCGCTACCGCATCGCGGTGGATCGCGCCAGCGGGAAATTCCAGGTTTTCCAGGCCAGGCTGGTCGGCAATGGCGGCGGGCGCAGCAGCGGGTCGCCCATCGTGGGCTTCGCCACGCTGGTCGGCGCGCAGTCTCTTTATTATTTTCCGCGCAGCGATCTGATGAGCACGATGCAGGCGTCGCGCGCGGTGGATGCGGCCGCCGTGCGCGGCGTCGGCATGGTGCAAAGCATAGGCGCGACCGAAATGCTGGTCGACGAGGTCGCGCAGGAACTGGGGCTGGACGCCATCGAGCTGCGTCTGGCCAACGTGCTGCGCGCCAACATGAAGAATACGCAGGGCGCCATTCCCGGCGGCGAGCTGCGCGGCGCCGAAGTGCTGCACCGGATGGCCGCGCATCCGCTGTGGCAGGAGCGGCAGCGGCGCAAATCGGCCTACGAGGCCGAGCATCCGGGCCGGCTGTACGGCGTGGGGGCCGCCTGCGCCTATCGCGAATACGGCAACGGGGCCGACGCCGCATACGCCGGCGTCGCGTTGTCGCCGGACGGGCGGATCGAGCTGCGCCACGTCGCGGTGGAGATCGGCACCGGCTCGACCACCAGCCAGGCCTACGCCTGCGCCAAGTGGCTGGGCCGCCCGGCCGACGCGGTGGAGTGGGGCCAGACACGTTGGCCCGAGCTGCCCATGCAGACCAGCGAGAATCCGCGCACCATCTCGCAGGCGGCGCAGGACCTGCTGGCGCAGAACCCGTACTGGACGCCGTATATTTCCTCGCCCTCGTCGGCGTCGAACTCCTCGTATTACTTCAGCCACGCCACCATCGAGGCCAGCCGTTTTCTGTTCATGCACGGCCTGTGGCCCGCCGCGGTCGCGATCTGGAGCCGGGGCATCGGCGGCGGCCAATGGGCGTCCTCGGCGGTGCGGCCGGAGGAGGCCCGCTGGGTGGGCGGACGGCTGACGGCTGGCGGGATGACGCCGCTGCCGCTGGAGACGCTGGCGCGCAAGGCCTATGAACTGAACCTGGTCACCGGCGTCGCGGTCCACGACTTCAGCCGCGGGCAATGGACGGAATCCGATTTCGCGCTGCCGTCGGGCGTCGAACGCTGGCAGATCGACGGCCTGGCCGTGCGCCGGGGCGACGGCGGCGGGCCGGCGGCCGGCGGCACGCCCACCGCCGGCGGCTATTGCTTCATTCCGCGCACGCGGGTGGCGTACCCGGCGGTGCAGCGCAATAACGCGGGATTCCTGTTGAACAGCGTGCTGGGCGTGCTGGCCGAAGTCGCGGTCGAGAAGGCCAGCGGCAAGGTCGAGATCCTGCGCCATCACGCGGTGCTGGAATGCGGCAACCAGCTGGTGCCGGAGCTGGTGTCCGGGCAATTGCAGGGCGGGGCGGCCATGGGCATCGGCCACGCGCTGCACGAATACCTGCCGCTGTACGAGGACGGGCCGGGCAACGGCACGTGGAACTTCAACCGCTACAAGCTGCCGCGCTCGCGCGACGTGGCGGTATGGACGCAGACCGCCGAAATACTGCAGCCCCTGTCCGGTTCCGATCCCTACAAGGGCATAGGCGAACTGTCCATGATGCCCATCGTGCCGGCGCTGGCCAACGCCGTCGCCCATGCCACCGGCCACCGGTTCCGGGAACTGCCGGTCAGCGCGGACAAGATTCTCGCCGCGCTGCAATCAGGGCCCGGTGCACAGGCCCGGAACAGGAGCGCCACATGAAAAATTCCATCGTATCCCTGCCCCTGACGCTGGACGTCAATGGCAAGACCTACGGGCCATATGAGGTGCCGCAGGACATGATGATGATAGACGTGCTGCACGAGTACCTGAATCTCACCGGCACGCGGTTCGGCTGCGGCCAGGGCGAGTGCGGGGCCTGCACCGTGATCGTCGACGGCCAGGACGGGCCGCAGGAGGTCCGCACCTGCATCACTGGCGCGCACTATTTCAAAGGCAGGAAGGTGCGCACCATCGAAGGCCATGCGCGGCGCGACGCGGACGGCGCGGTGGTCGAACTGTCGCCGGTGCAGCAGGCTTTCGTCGATGGCTACAGCTTTCAGTGCGGCTATTGCACGCCCGGCTTCGTCAACGCGGCCACCGTGCTGGTGGAAAGGCTGAAGCGCACGCCGATCGCCGAACATGAGGTCGACGCGGCCGTCGAGGCCGCGCTCGACCCGCACCTGTGCCGCTGCACCGGCTACGTGCGGTATTTCGAAGCGGTCAGGCAGGTCGTCCTGCAAACCCCCGGACTGGTGAGGCGCGACCATGGCCGATGACACCGTCCGCAAGCGCCGGCAAGGCGCGAAACGCTGGCTGGCGGCAGGCGCCGCCGCGGCCGCGCTCGCCGTCATCGCCCTGGTCGCGGTGCAGGAAGGCCGGCGGTGGCTGGCCCAGTCCGATCCGGTGCAGCACGTCGATGCCGCCGCCGGGCAGATCGAGCTGGGCAGATACCTGGCGACCGTCGCCGATTGCGCGGCCTGCCATACCGCGCATGGCGGCGCGCCGTTAGCCGGTGGACGGCCGCTGGAGACGCCGTTCGGCGCGATTCACTCCACCAATATCACGCCGGACCCGGACCACGGCATCGGCCGCTACACGGCCGAGGAATTCCATCGGGCGCTGACGCGCGGCACGGCGCGCGACGGGCATCTGCTGTATCCCGCCATGCCGTATACCTCGTACCGCGGCATCAGCAGGCAGGACAGCGATGCGATGTACGCCTACCTGATGAACGTGCCGGCGGTCGCGCAGCCCAATCGGGAGAACGGGCTCTCGTTCCCGTTCAACCTGCGCTTTGGCTTGTACTTCTGGAACTTCCTGTTCGCCGGCGACGGGCAGGCGCAGGCGCGGCAGGACAATGCGCCCGCGCTGCTGCGCGGCAAATACCTGGTCGATACGCTGGGCCATTGCGCCGAGTGCCACAGCCCGCGCGGCGCGCTGGGGCAGACGGACCGGCGCCGGCCGCTGGCCGGCAACAACACCCTGGCCCGTTTCGCCGCCCCGGACATCACGCGCGCCGGCCTGCTGGCCCGCGGCTGGACCGAGGACGAACTCAGGCGCTACCTGCGCACGGGCGTCAGCGCGGTGGCGGTGGCGTCGGGCGAAATGCTGGAAGCGGTGAATCTCTCGACCAGCCGATGGCGCGAATCGGATATCGACGCCGCGGTGTCGTACCTGTTCGCTTCCGGCCCGCAAGCGGCGCCGCCGGCCGTCGCCCTGGCCGAGGCTGGGCGGCCGATGGAACAGGACCTGTCGGGACGCTCGCATTACCTGAACCTGTGCGCCGGCTGCCATGCGGCCAATGGCCGGGGCGTGCCGCACGTGGCGCCGGGCCTGGTCGGCAACAGCAGCGTGACCGACGCCGATCCGCACAACCTGCTCGTTTCGATACTGGACGGGCTGCCGGCGCACGAGCTGCCCGGCCTGGAGCGTATGCAGGCCATGCCGGGGTTCGCGCGCACGCTGTCCGACGAGGACATCAGCGCGCTCGGAAACTGGCTGCGGGTCGAGTACGGCAAGCGGCCGGCCAGCGTGACGCCCGGCGACGTGGCCAGGCTGCGCCAGCGCTGAATTTGCGCGAAATCGTTCAAGGAGTTGTCAGAAAAGCCCGCTTATGCGGGCTTCTTACATAGTCCTTAATGCAAAACACATTTCCATACCGAGAAAATGAAACTGATACGGTCAATCGAGCGTATCAGTTGGCGGGAAAAGCGCATAATGACGGCACCTTTTCTTGTGTCCCTTTCACAGGAAGAGTCGATTTTCTGTAAGCGTAGAGCTTGTTGTCTCTAGCTCGGCGGTTCGTGTTTCCAGGTTCATGTTCTGTAGGGCTAGGGCGGCTTGGGTTATCACGGAGATGTTTATGACAGAAGACGCAAAGCCGCGCAGGCGGTTCCTGCAGGCGTTGGCCATCGTGCCGGCGTCGACGTTGGCGGTGGGGGCAATGACCACCGGCTGTACCAACGGGTCGGAAAGCGCCAAGGCGCCTGCGGCCAAACCTTATGAACCCACCTACTTCAGCAAGGCCGAATGGGCCTTCATCGTCGCCGCGGTCGATCACCTGATCCCCGCCGACGAGTACGGCCCCGGCGCCATCGAAGCCGGCGTGCCCGAGTTCATCGACCGCCAGATGGAAACGCCGTTCGGCCACGGCAAGCTCTGGTACATGCAGGGGCCGTTCCACCCCGACGTGGTGCCCGAGCTGGGCTACCAGATCAACCAGAATCCCCGGCAGGTCTACCGCAACGGCATCGAGGCCTGCGACGCCTGGTGCACGAAGACGCACGGCAAGGTCTACGCGGAGCTGGACAAGCCGCTGCAGGAGCAGATCCTGAAGGACCTGCAGGCCGGCAAGATCGAATTCGAGACCGTGCCGTCCAGGACCTTCTTCAATTTCCTGCTGGCCAACACCAAGGAAGGCTTCTTCGCCGATCCGATGTACGGCGGCAACAAGAACATGGTGGGCTGGAAGATGGTGGGCTTTCCGGGCGCGCGCGCCGACTACATGGACTGGGCGGACCAGCCCAACGTGAAGTACCCCTACGGTCCGGTTTCGATTTCCGGGGAGAGGGGCTGAACCATGGCGATCAAGAAAGACAAAGTCGATGCGGTGCTGGTCGGGTTCGGCTGGACCGGCGCGATCATGGGCCAGGAGCTGACCGAGGCCGGCCTGCACGTGCTGGCGCTGGAGCGCGGCGGCATGCAGGACACGCCCAAGGACGCCGAGTACCCCAAGGTGATCGACGAGCTGGCGTATTCCGTGCGCGGCAAGCTGTTCCAGGACCTGTCCAAGGAAACCGTGACCATCCGCCACGGCGTGGACGACGTGGCGGTGCCGTACCGCCAGAACGGCTCGTTCCTGCTGGGCAACGGCGTGGGCGGGGCGGGCTTTCACTGGAACGGCATGCACTACCGCGTGCTGCCCGAAGAGCTGGAGCTGCGCACCCGCTACGAGACGCGCTACGGCAAGGACTTCATTCCCGAAGGCATGACCATCCAGGACTTCGGCGTCACCTACGACGAACTGGAGCCGTACTTCACCAAGTTCGAGTACGTGTGCGGCACCTCGGGCAAGGCCGGCAACCTGAACGGCAAGGTCGTGGAGGGCGGCAACCCGCTGGAAGGCAAGCGCAGCAAGGAATATCCGCTGCCGCCCCTGACCACCACCTACGGCGCGCAGCTGTTCGAGAAGGCCGCGCGCGAGGTGGGCTTCAACCCGTATCCGGCGCCCGCGGCCAACGCGTCCGGCCCGTACACCAATCCGTACGGCGTGCGCCTGGGCCCCTGTAATTTCTGCGGCTTCTGCGAGAACTACGGCTGCTACATGTATTCCAAGGCCTCGCCGCAGACCACCATCCTGCCGGTGCTGCTGAAGAAGCCCAACTTCGAACTGCGCACGCAGTCGCAGGTGATCAAGGTGAACCTGGACGCCAGCGGCAAGAAGGCGGTCGGCGTGACCTACATCGACGCGCAGGGCCGCGAGGTGGAGCAGCCGGCCGACCTGGTGATCCTGTCGGCCTACCAGATGCACAACGTGCGCCTGCTGCTGCTCTCGGGCATCGGCAAGCCCTACGATCCCAAGACCAACGAAGGCGTGGTCGGCAAGAACTACGCCTACCAGATGAACGGCGCGGTCAGCATGCTGCTGCCCAAGGGCACGCAGCTCAATCCGTTCGTGGGCACGGGCGCCGGCGGCGTCAGCATGGACGACCTCAACGGCGACCAGTTCGACCACGGCCCGCTGGGCTTTCTGGGCGGGGCCAGCATCCGCCACGTGCGCTATGGCGGGCGTCCCATCAAGCAGACGCCCACCGCGCCGGGCACGCCCAGCTGGGGCACGGCCTGGAAGGCGGGCGTGCAGGACGCCTACCAGCGCCACCTGAGCATCGGTATTTCGGGCTCGGTGATGTCGTACCGCGACGCCTACCTGTCGCTGGACCCGACCTACAAGGACAGCAACGGCCAGCCGCTGCTGCGCATGACCTTCGACTGGCACGACAACGAGTTCGAGATGCTGGGCTACATGGGCAAGCGCATGGAGGAAGTGGCCAAGGCCATGAAGCCCGAGAAGTACTTCGTGGGCGTGCGCAAGAAGGGCGCGCGCTACGACACGCGGGTCTACCAGAGCACGCACAACACGGGCGGGGCCATCATGGGCTCCAGTCCCAGGGAAAGCGTGGTCAACAAGTACCTGCAGAGCTGGGACGTGCCCAATGTGTTCGTGATGGGGGCCTGCGTGTTCCCGCAGAACATGGGCTACAACCCGACGGGCCTGGTCGGGGCGCTGGCCTTCTGGTCCGCGCAGGCGATCCGCGACCAGTACCTGAAGAACCCCGGCCCGCTGGTCCAGGCGTAAGGAGACGGAACAATGATCAAGCACACCATTGTCGCCGCGCTCTCCGTCCTGGCCGCCGGCTCCGCCTGGGCGGCGGATGGCACGCCGGCCGCGGCCGACGCGCAGCTGGTCAAGCAGGGCGAGTACCTGTCGCGCGCCGGCGACTGCATCGCCTGCCATACCGCCAAGGGCGGCAAGCCGTTCGCGGGCGGACTGGGCATCGAGTCGCCGCTGGGCACGATTTACTCCACCAACATCACGCCGGACAAGGAAACCGGCATCGGCGAGTACAGCTACGAGGACTTCGACCGGGCGGTGCGCCACGGCGTGGCCAAGGACGGGCATTCGCTGTATCCGGCCATGCCGTACACGGCCTACGCCAAGGTCACGCCCGACGACGTGAAGGCCTTGTATGCCTACTTCATGCACGGCGTCGAGCCGGTGAAGCAGGCCAACAAGGACACCGACATCACCTGGCCGCTGTCCATGCGCTGGCCGCTCGGCGTGTGGCGCTGGATGTTCGCGCCGGACGCGGTCAGCGGACCCGCCGCAAGCGACCTCAAGGGCGCCGACCGCGAGGCGCTGCTGCGCGGGCAATACCTGGTCGAGGGCCTGGGCCATTGCAGCACCTGCCATACGCCGCGCGGCTTCGCGCTGCAGGAGAAGGCGCTGACCGAGGCCGACGGCTCGGCGTTCCTGTCGGGCGGCGTGGTCGAGGGCTGGCTGGCCAAGAACCTGCGCGGCGATATGGCCGACGGCCTGGGCGGCTGGACCAAGGAAGACATCGCGGCCTTCCTGAAGTCCGGGCGCAACGGGCATTCGGCGGCCTTCGGCGGCATGGCCCAGGTGGTCGGCGACAGCACGCAGCACCTGTCCGACGCCGACGTCAACGCCATCGCCGTGTACCTGAAGAGCCTGCCGCCGGTGAACAAGGACGACGCCAAGCCGCTGGCCTATGACGATTCCGTGGCGCAGGCGCTGCGCGCCGGCAAGGACAAGGGCGACGGCGCCATGGCCTTCCTCAACAACTGCGCGGCCTGCCACCGCAGCACCGGCAAGGGCTATGCGGAAACGTTCCCGCAGCTGGCGCTCAGCTCCACGGTGAATTCGGCCGACCCCGCGTCGCTGATCCACATCGTGCTCAAGGGCGCGCAGATGCCGGCGACGGCCACCGCGCCGACCGCGTACGCGATGCCGGGCTTCGACTGGCGCATGACCGACAAGGAGATCGCCGACGTGGTGACCTTCGTGCGCTCCAGCTGGGGCAACAAGGCCGGCGCGGTCAGCGCCGCCGACGTGGCCAAGGTGCGCAAGGAAGTCGGCGCCCAGCCGCAGCCGGCGCGCTGAGGTATCGCGGCGTCTGCCCGGGGACGGCCGGCAAGCCTCGCGCTTGCCGGCCGTCCTGCTATGATTGCTGGATAAATATCCAGTCATCCGGCCGCGCCGATGTTTCCTCCGCACCGCTATTACTACCTGCACAATTTCGAGCGCGCCCTGGCGTGGATCGCCGAGCGCTACGGCGACCTGCTGGACGACGCCGAGCGGCGCTTCCTGGCGGATTTCCAGGCCCTGCCGCAGGCGTCGCGGGCGCTCATGGTGCGCATGCTGATGCGGCGCGGCCCGTGGTTCCGGGCCACCCGCCTGAGCTACGAAGAAATCCCCGGCACGCTGGCGGCCGCCGCGCCGCTGGCGGCGCTGGGCTGGCTGGACGCCGCGGCGCCCATGACGCTGGACGAGCTCTTCGGCCTGCATACCAAGGGCGAACTGGCCGCGATATTCCGCGGCGCGCCGGTGAAGGCCGGCGCCCGCAAGGCCGAGCTGCTGGAGGCGCTGCGGCCGCTGCATCCGCCGGCGCAGCCTTATGCCGCCTGGCATCCGCGCGCCGCCGAGCCGGTCTGGCGGGTGATGGCGGCCGATCTCTGCGAACGCCTGCGCCTCATGTTCTTCGGCAATCTGCATCAGGACTGGTCGGAGTTCGTGCTGGCCGACCTGGGCGTGTTCCAGTATGAAACCGTGGCGTTCGACGCGGACTCGCGCGCGTTCCAGGCGCGCGCCGACATCGACCGCTACCTGGCGCTGCACGCGTGCCGCCAGGCGCTCGAAGCGGGCGCGCAACTCGATGCGCTGCTGCCGGCCATCGACGCCTGCGCCAGCGATAACCCCTGGCTGGAAAAGCGGCGCGGCAAGCTGCTGCTGCGCATCGGCCAGGCCTGCGAGCGCGCGCAGGACTGGGACGCGGCGCAGCGCGTGTATGCGCTGTGCGCCTATCCCGGCGCGCGTCACCGCCGCATCCGCGTATACGAGCGCATGGCGCGCTTCGACGAGGCCCTGGCGCTGGCGGCGCGCGCGCAGGCCGAACCCGAAAGCGAAGAAGAAAGCCAGCGGCTGGCGCGCATGATGCCGCGCCTGCTGCGCGGCGCCGGGCAGGCCGCGGCCGCAAGACGCCGCGCGCCCGCGGTGGCGCGGCGCGACCTGTCGCTGCCGCGTCCCGGCCAGCCCATGCCGGTCGAGTTCGTGGCGCGCGATCACCTGCACCGCGACGACGCGCCGGTGCATTACGTCGAGAACGCGCTCATCAATTCGCTGTTCGGCCTGCTGTGCTGGCCGGCGGTGTTCGCACCCGTGCCGGGGGCGTTTTTCCATCCGTTCCAGCGCGGGCCGGCGGACCTGGACGCGCCGGACTTCCACCAGCGCCGCGAGGCGCGCTTCGCGCAATGCCTGGCGCAGCTGGACACGCCGGACTACCGCGACACGATCCTGGCGCGCTACGCAGAAAAGCGCGGCGTGCAGTCGCCGTTCGTGTTCTGGGGGGCGCTGTCCGAGCCGCTGCTGGCGCTGGCGCTGGACTGCCTGCCGGCGGCGCACCTGAAGCTGTACTTCACGCGGCTGCTGCGCGACGTCAAGGCCAACCGCTCGGGCCTGCCGGACCTGATCCGCTTCTGGCCCGGCGAGCGCCGCTACGAACTCATCGAGGTCAAGGGGCCGGGCGACAAGCTGCAGGACAACCAGGTCCGCTGGCTGGAGTATTGCGTGGCGCACGGCATGCCGGTCAGCGTCTGCCACGTGAGCTGGCAAGAGGACGCGCCATGAAGCACGCGGTCGCGGTGCGCACGCTTTGCGAGTTCACGGCCCGCGCCGGCGACCTGGATTCGCGTTTCACGCCCGCGCCCAGCGGCCTGGAGGGCATGGCCGGCCACGCCGCGGTGGCCGGGCGGCGCGGGCCGGACTACGAAACCGAGGTGGCGCTGTCCGGCGAATACCAGAACCTGCTGGTGCGCGGCCGCGCCGACGGCTACGATCCGGCGGCCAACCAGCTCGAAGAGATCAAGACCTATCGCGGCCGCTTCGAGAGCGTGCGCGACAACCATCGCGCGGCGCATTGGGCGCAGGCGCGGGTCTACGGGCACCTGCTGTGCCAGGCCCGCGGGCTGGCGCAGCTGCGCGTGGCGCTGGTGTATTTCAACCTGGCCACCGAGGAAGAAACCGTGCTGGTGGAAACCCAGGACGCGGCGGCGCTGCAGGCGTATTTCCACGACTACTGCGGCCGTTACCTAGCCTGGGCCGCGGCCGAACAGGCGCACCGCCGCGCGCGCGACGCGGCGCTGGAAGCGCTGGCGTTTCCGTATGGCGCGTTTCGCAGCGGCCAGCGCGAGCTGGCCGTGGCCGCGTACCGCACGGCGCGCGACGGCGGCTGCCTGATGGCGCAGGCGCCCACCGGCATCGGCAAGACGCTGGGCACGATCTTTCCCGTGCTCAAGGCCTGCCCGGGCGCGGGGCTGGACAAGGTCTTCTTCCTGGCCGCCAAGGGGCCGGGCCGCGGCCTGGCGCTGGAGGCGCTGGAAACCGTCAACGCCCAGCCGGCCGCGCCGCGCCTGCGGGTGCTGGACATGCAGGCGCGCGACAAGGCCTGCGTGCATCCGGACAAGGACTGCCACGGCGAATCCTGCCCGCTGGCCCGGGGCTTCTACGACCGGTTGCCGGGCGCCCGCCAGGCCGCGCTGGCGCACGCGCGCATGGACGCCGCGGCGCTGCGCGCCACGGCCGCCGAACACGAGATCTGCCCGTACTACCTGTCGCAGGAAATGGCGCGCTGGGCCGACGTGGTGGTGGGCGACTACAACTACTACTACGACGCCACCGCCATGCTGCATGCGCTGACCCAGGCCAACCAGTGGAAGGTGGCGGTGCTGGTGGACGAGGCGCACAACCTGGTGGAACGGGCGCGCCGCATGTACACGGGCGAGCTCGACCAGGGCATGCTGGCGGGCGCGCGCCAGGCCGCGCCCAAGCCGCTGAAGAAAGCGCTGGACGGCCTGAACCGTTCCTGGAACGCCCTGAACAAAAAGCAGGCCGAGGCCTACCAGGCCTATGACGAAGCGCCGGCCGGGGTGCTGGCGGCGGTGCAGAAGGCGGTGGCCGCGATCACCGACCACATGGGCGAGCATCCGCTGGCGCAGGACGATCCGGTGCTGGCGTTCTACTTCGAGGCCCTGCATTTCATGCGCCTGGCCGAGCAGTTCGGCCCGCATGCGCTGTTCGACGCCACCCTGGACGCGGGCGGCGCGGCCGGCGCCAGGACGCCGCGCTCCACGCTGTGCGTGCGCAACGTGATCCCGGCGCCGTACCTGGCCGGGCGCTATGCGGCGGCGCATGCCACGGTGCTGTTCTCGGGCACGCTCAGCCCGCAGCAGTTTTACCGCGACACGCTGGGCCTGCCGCCGGCGGCCGCCTGGATCGACGTGGCCGCGCCGTTCCAGGCCCGGCAACTGGAGGTGCGGGTGGTGGGCGACGTGTCCACGCGCTTTCGCGACCGCGAGCGTTCGCTGGCGCCGATCGCCGACCTGATCGCGCGCCAGTACGCCGAGCGGCCGGGCAACTACCTGGGCTTTCTCAGCAGCTTCGACTACCTGCGCCGCGTCTCGGACCTGATGCGGGAACGCCATCCGGACGTGCCGATATGGGCGCAGACGCCGGGCATGGACGAGGCCGGGCGCGCCGCGTTCCTCGCGCGTTTTTCCGAGGAGGGGCGGGGCGTGGGCTTCGCCGTGCTGGGCGGCGCATTCTCGGAAGGGGTGGACCTGCCGGGCAGGCGCCTGATCGGCGCCTTCATCGCCACGCTGGGGTTGCCGCAGGTCAACGCCGTCAACGAGCACATCAAGCGCGCCATGGACCGGCGCTACGGCGAGGAGAACGGCTACGACTACACCTATCTGTATCCGGGCATGCAGAAGGTGGTGCAGGCGGCCGGCCGGGTGATACGCACCGAAGACGACGTGGGCACGGTGCACCTGATCGACGACCGCTACCGGCGCGCCAAGGTGCGCGGCCTGCTGCCGGGCTGGTGGCGCGTGCGCTGATCAGCCGCAGGCGGCCGCGCGCCGCCGCCGCGCTTTGGGTAGTATTTCGTCTGCGTCCGCCTGGCAGGCGGCGCACCACAAGGAGACAAGCATGCCTACTGCCGCCCCCGCGCCCGCCGCGCTGAACGATATCGTGGCCATGCCGGCCCATGCGCTGTCCGAGGCGATCCGGCTGCGCCAGGTGTCCTGCCGCGAAGTGATGGCCGCCTACCTGGCGCATATCGACCGGGTCAATCCCAAGCTGAACGCCATCGTGGCCCGGCGCGACAGCGACGAACTGATGCGCGAGGCCGCCGAACGCGACGCCCAGCTGGACGCCGGGCAATGGCTGGGCTGGCTGCACGGCATGCCGCAGGCGCCCAAGGACCTGACGGCGGTGCGCGGCATGGTGACCTCCATGGGCTCGCCGGTCTACAAGGACCAGGTGACGGCGCACGACTCCATCATGATCGAGCGCATGCGGGCCTCGGGCGCCATCTTCATCGGCCGCAGCAACGTGCCGGAATTCGGGCTGGGCTCGCATACCTACAACGCGGTCTACGGCGCCACCGGCAATCCCTACGATCCTTCCCGGACGGCCGGCGGCAGCAGCGGCGGCGCGGCCGCGGCGCTGGCCGCGCGCATGCTGCCGGTGGCCGACGGCAGCGACTTCGGCGGCTCGCTGCGCAACCCGGCCGCGTTCTGCAATGTGTACGGTTTTCGGCCGTCGGCAGGGCGCGTGCCGTCCGGGCCGGCGCCCGAGGTCTTCCTGAAGCAGTTGTCCTACGAAGGCCCCATGGGCCGCACGCCGCGCGACGTGGCGCTGATGCTGTCGGTGATGGCGGGCTACGACGCGCGCGCGCCGCTGTCGCTGTCGGACGATCCGGCGCAGTTCGCGCAGCCGCTGGAGACCGACCTGCGCGGCAAGCGCGTGGGCTGGCTGGGCGACTGGAACGGCTACCTGCCCATGGAGCCCGGCATCCTGGACCTGTGCGAGCGCGCGCTGGGCGATCTGGCGGCGGTGGGCTGCGAGGCGCTGGACTACCGGGTGCCGTTCGCCGGCGACCGCTTGTGGCGCATGTGGCTGGTGCACCGCCACCTGATGGTGGGCGGCCAGTACCACGCCCTGGTCCACGATCCCGAGACCCGCAAGCTGGCCAAGCCGGCGCTGATCTGGGAGGTCGAGGGGCTGGACGGAATCACGGCGCGCCAGGTCTACCAGGCCACCGAAGAGCGTAGCGCCTGGTACCAGACGGTGCTGCGCATGTTCGAGGAAGTCGATTACCTGGCGGTGCCGTCGGCGCAGGTGTTTCCGTTCGACGTCAATATGGACTGGCCCAAGCAGATCGCGGGACGCCCGATGGACACGTACCACCGCTGGATGGAGACCGTGACGCCGTGGACGCTGGCCGGCTGCCCGGTGATCAGCGTGCCGGTGGGCTTCAACGCCGCCGGGCTGCCGATGGGCATGCAGCTGATCGGCCCGCCGCGCGGCGACCTGGCGGTGCTGCAACTGGCGCACGCCTACGGACAGGCGCAGGACTGGGTCCGGGAGCGGCCGCCCGTCGCGCTCTGGCGAGACTGAGGCGGCGGGGCCGAATTCGCCCGGTTTTGTAAGCTTTTTTTGCTTTTTTCAGACGAAACGACCCCAATCGGGATCGTTTCGTCATTTTTCATGGCTGGCCGGAGCCGCCTTTGCAATAATTGCCGACGAACTCAACATTCCGTAATAGACCAGGACCGGCGCGGGCCGGTAGCCGAACAGGCGAGTCGACACTGTAGAAAGGTTTCCGGCATGAATAATCTGACACTGCGCCAGCGCATCCTGGCCAGCTTCATGGTCATCCTGGCCATCATGGCATTGATGGTGGTGGTCGATTACCGGCGCCTGCTGGTGATCGAATCGGAAGTCCAGCTGATCAACAGCGACGCGGTGCCGGGCATCTATCACAGCGCCTCGATCCGCGCCGCCTGGCTGACGGGTTTCATCACGGTGCAGGACGCCCTGAGCCTGGATACCGCGCAAGAACGCGCCACCGCCCTGGAGGCCCTGCCGAAAAACGACCAGGCGCTGGACGAAGAGGTCGCGCAATACCGCCGCACCATCGAACGCAACGACGACCTGCAGCTCTTCGAGGCCTTCGAGCGCGAACTGCGGGAGTACAAGCGCATCCGCGCCGAGATCCTGGCGCCGGGCACGCTGGCGGACGCCGCGCTGGCGCAGGCGCGCGTCAAGTCGGACCTGCGGCCGGCGTTCTACAAGGGCCGCGACATCCTGGCCACGGTGGTGACCGAGAACAAGCGGCAGGCCGACGAGGCGGCCGAGGCCATCCGCAAATCGGTGACCGACGCCGAGGTCGGCATGATGGTGTCGCTGGCCCTGGCGATCGTCGCGGCGGTGATCTGCGGCGTGCTGCTGATGCGCGCCATCGCCGACCCGATGCGCTACATCGTCAAGACGCTGGAGTCCACCGGCGGCGGCGATCTGACCCGCCGCCTGAAGCTGGCGCGCAAGGACGAGTTCAACGCCATCGAGACGGGCTTCAACGGCATGCTGGACGAGCTGACCGGACTGGTCGGCAAGACCCAGCGTTCGGCGGTGCAGGTCGCCACTTCGGTCACCGAGATCGCGGCCACCTCGAAGCAGCAGCAGGCGACCGCCTCGGAAGTGGCCGCCACCACCACCGAGATCGGCGCCACCTCGCGCGAAATCTCCGCCACTTCGCGCGAACTGGTGCGCACCATGACGGAAGTCTCGGGCGCGGCCGAACAGACCGCGGCGCTGGCCGGCAATGGCCAGGTCGGGCTGGCGCGCATGGAGGAGACCATGCGCAACGTGGTCGGCGCGGCCGGCTCGGTCAACGCCAAGCTGGCGATCCTCAACGAGAAGGCCGGCAACATCACGCAGGTCGTGACCACGATCACGAAAGTGGCAGACCAGACCAACCTGCTGTCGCTGAACGCCGCCATCGAGGCCGAGAAGGCGGGCGAGTACGGCCGCGGCTTCGTGGTCGTGGCGACCGAGATCCGGCGGCTGGCGGACCAGACCGCCGTCGCCACCTACGACATCGAGCAGATGGTGCGCGAGATCCAGTCGTCGGTCTCGGCCGGCGTCATGGGCATGGACAAGTTTTCCGAGGAAGTGCGCCGCGGCATGGCCGACATGCAGCAGGTGGGCGACCAGCTGTCGCAGATCATCCAGCAGGTGCAGACCCTGGCGCCGCGCGTGCAGATGGTCAACGAAGGCATGCAGGCGCAGGCCACCGGGGCCGAGCAGATCAACCAGGCGCTGCAGCAGCTGAGCGACGCGGCGCAGCAGACGGTGGAGTCGCTGCGCCAGTCCTCGCTGGCCATCGATGAGCTGACGCTGGTGGCCAACGACCTGCGCAGCGGCGTGTCGCGCTTCAAGGTGTGACGGCGGACATGGCGGACTCCCACGCCCGCGCGGCGGCCGCACGCCGGCTGTACCTGCTGTTCTGCATCGGTTCCGACCGCTATGCGCTGGAGGCGCGCGACGTCGCCGAGGTGTTGGGCCTGCGCGCGCTCAAGCAGGTGCCCGGCGCGCCGTCGTGGGTGGCCGGCATGCTGGAGCGCCGCGGCGCGGCGGTCCCGGTCATCGACATGAGCGCGCTGGCCGGAAGGGGGGCGGCGGCGGCCGTGACCAGCACGCGGCTGGCGCTGGTGCGCTACCGCGGCGCGCCGCAAGCCGAACCGCGGCTGCTGGGGCTGATCCTGGAGCAGGCCACGGAAACCGCGCATTTCGACCCGGCCGCGTTCCGGCCGGGCGGGCTGGATCATCCCGAGGCCCGTTACCTGGGGCCGGTGCTGAGCCACGCCGGCGGCCTGGTGCAGGCCGTACGCGTCGACGATCTGCTGCCGGCGGCGGTGCGCGTGCTGCTGTTTCCGGACGAGGCCCGGCCATGATGCTGGTCGACGATTTCAGCGCGCTGCTCAAGCGGCGCATGGGCCTGGACAGCGGCTCGATCGGCAAGGCGGCCGTGGAGCGGGCGGTGCGGCGCCGCATGAGCGTGGCCGGCGTGGACGACGAGGGCGATTACCTGCAGCATGCCCGCAGCTCGCTCGACGAAATGCAGCAGCTGATCGAAGCGGTGATCGTGCCGGAGACCTGGTTCTTCCGGTATCCGGAGTCCCAGGCCGCGATGGCCGCGCTGGCGCGCGAGCGCCTCTACGCGCTTGGCGCCGAGCACCGCGTGCTGCGGGTGCTGAGCCTGCCGTGTTCCAGCGGCGAAGAACCGTATTCCATCGTCATGGCGCTGCTGGACGCCGGCGTGCCGGCCGAACGCTTCCAGGTGGACGCGGTGGACATCAGCGTGCGCATGGTCGAGTTCGCGCAGCGCGCCGTGTATGGCCGCAACGCATTCCGCGGCGACGACCTGGCCTATCGCGACCGTTATTTTTCCGAAACCGGCGACGGCCATCGCCTGGCCGGGCACGTGGCCGCGCGCGTGCGGTTCCGTTCGGGCAACCTGTTCGATCCGGGGCTGCTGGCGGGCGTCGCGCCGTACGACTTCGTGTTCTGCCGCAATCTGCTGATCTATTTCGACGCGGCCACGCAGGAACGCGCCGTGCAGGTGCTGCTGCGCCTGGCGCGAGACGACGGCGCGCTCTTCGTCGGCCCGGCCGAGACCAGCCTGCTGACGGCGCGCCGGCTGCCCGCGCTGCCGATGGCGCGCGCCTTCGCCTTCGGCGCGCGCGCCTTGCCGGCGGCGGCCAAGGCCGCGCCGCGGCCGGCGCGCCCGCTGGCGCATGGCTGGACGCCGCCCCGGCGGGCGCTGCCGCAGGCGCCCGCGCCGGGCCTGGCCCGGCCGCACGCCGCGCGGCCCGCGCCGGCGCCGGCCAGGCAGGACGCCGAGGCCTCGTTGCAGCGCATAGCCGCCCTGGCGGACCAGGGGCGGGTGGACGAGGCCGCCGCGCAATGCCAGGCCCATATCGACGCCCACGGGGTCAGCGCCGAGGCGCTGTATCTGCAAGGGCTGCTGCAGGACGCCGCCGGCGACGCGCGCCAGGCCCAGGCCGCGTACCGCAAGGCGCTGTACCTGGAGCCGACCCACCGCGAGGCGCTGCTGCACCTGGCCGCGCTGGTCGCCTCCGAGGGCGACCACGAGGGCGCCCGCCGCCTGCAGGCGCGCGCGGCGCGCGAGGAGACGCGCCGTGAGTGAAACCCTGGACAGGCTTGCCGACGTGGACGACTGCTGGAACCGCATCGGCATCCGCGGCGACCAGAGTTGCGCGCAGTTGGCGGGCCACGTGCATTGCCGCAACTGTCCGGTCTATGCCGCGGCCGCCAAGCGCATCCTAGATCGCCTGCCGCCGCAGATGGCCGAGGGCGACGGCGGCGCGCCGGAGCCCGCGCATGGCGACCTGTCCGCGCTGCTGGTGTTCCGCGTCCAGCGCGAGTGGCTGGGCCTGCCGGCGCAGGCGCTGGACGAAGTGGCGAGCGTGCGCAGCATCCTCGGCCTGCCGCACCGCCGCGACCCGGCGATGCTGGGCGTGGCCAATGTGCGGGGCACGCTGACCGTATGCGTGTCGCTGGCGCGGCTGCTGGGCCTGGAGGCCGCGCCCGAGGCGCGCGAGCGTCCGGCCGCGGCGCGCATGCTGATCCTGGGCGGCGCGGGCCGCGCGGTGGTGCTGCCGGTCGACGAGGTGCAAGGCATCCACGCCGTCGAGCTGGACCGCCTCGAACCGCTGCCTGCCACGGTGGACGGCGCCGCGCTGAAATACACGCGCGGCATGGCGCGCGCCGGCGGCCGCGCCGTGGGCGTGCTGGACGAAACCCTGCTGATGCAAGCCTTGGAACGGAGCCTGGCGTGAACCCGGAACAGATGCGCGACGCCTCGCTCCTGGAACTGTTCCAGATCGAGACCCGCACCCAGGTGCAGGTGCTCAACGACGGTCTGCTGGCGCTGGAGCACGACCCCACGTCGGCGTCGCACCTGGAAGCCTGCATGCGCGCCGCGCATTCGCTCAAGGGCGCGGCGCGCATCGTGGACCTGCACCCCGCGGTGCGCATCGCGCACGCGATGGAGGACTGCCTGGTCGAAGCGAAGGAAGGGCGGCTGCGGCTGCAGGCCGCCGATATCGACGCCTTGCTGCTGGGCGCCGACCTGCTGCAGCGCGTGGCCACGCCGGGCGCGGAACTGGGCGGCGAGATCGACGATCTGGTGGCCCGGCTGAGCGGCGCGGCGCATGCGCCGCAGGCCGCGGCCGTTGCGCCGCCTGCGATGCCGGCCATCCCGGAACCGCCGGAAGTCCCCGCGGCGCTGCCGGCGCGGCGCAAGTCCGACCTCGGCGCGGGCGAGGGCGAGCGGGTGCTCCGGGTTACCGCCGACACGCTCAACCGCTTGCTGGGCCTGTCCAGCGAAACGCTGGTGGAGTCGCAGTGGATCGCGCCGTTCGGCGCGTCCATGCTGCGCCTGCGGCGGCTGCAGGCCGGTGCGTTGCAGGCGCTGGACGGCGCGCGCACCGCGCTGGCCGGCAAGGCGCTGGACCCGGGCGGGCAGGCCGCGCTGGAGGACGCCTACCGCATCGTCGAACAATGCCAGCAGGAACTGTCGCAGCGCACCGGCGAGGTCGACGAGTTCGGCTGGCGCATGGGCCATCTGGCGCGGCGCCTGTACGACACGGCGCTGGCCTGCCGCATGCGGCCCTTCGGCGACGGCGTGGGCGGCATGGCCCGCATGGTCCGCGACCTGGGCCGCGCGCTGGGCAAGCAGGTGCGCCTGGAGATCGAAGGCGAGTCCACCCAGGTCGACCGCGACATCCTCGAGAAGCTCGACGCGCCGCTGACCCATCTGCTGCGCAACGCCGTCGATCACGGCATAGAAATACCGGCGGTCCGGGCGGCGGCGGGCAAGCCGCCGGAAGGCCTGATCCGGCTGGCGGCGCGGCACGCGGCCGGCATGCTGCTGATCGAACTGAGCGACGACGGCGCCGGCATCGCGCCCGAACGGCTGCGCGACGAAGTGGTGCGGCGCAAGCTGGCCAGCGCGGAGACCGCGGCGCGGCTCAGCGAGGCCGAGCTGCTGGAATTCCTGTTCCTGTCCGGCTTCAGCACGCGCGGCGAGGTCACCGAGATCTCGGGCCGCGGCGTCGGGCTGGACGTGGTGCAGACCATGGTGCGGCAGCTGCGCGGCGCCGTGCGCATCCAGCAGCAGACCGGGCAGGGCACGCGCTTCATGCTGGAGATGCCGCTGTCGCTGTCGGTGGTGCGCAGCCTGCTGGTCGAGATCCAGGAGCAGATCTACGCTTTTCCGCTGGCCTACGTCAGCCATGCCCTGCAGGTGCGGGCCGAGGACATCGAGCAATTGGAAGGGCACCAGCATTTCCGGTTCATGGACCGGCAGATCGGGCTGGTGTCGGCGCGGCAGATCCTGCACACCGACCAGCCCGCGCCGTATTCGGAAACGGTCAGCGTGGTGCTGGTGGGCGAGCACGACCGACTCTACGGCATCGCCGTGGACCGCTACGTCGGCGAGCGCACGCTGGTCGTGCAGCCGCTGGACCCGCGCCTGGGCAAGGTGCAGGACGTGATGGCGGGCGCGCTGATGGACGACGGCACGCCGCTGCTGATCCTCGACGTGGAGGACATGCTGGTGTCGGTGCAGAAGCTCGTCGAAGGCGGGCGGCTGGCGCGGGTCGACGGCCCGGGCGCGGCGGCCCCGGCGCGGCGCCGCAAGCGCGTGCTGGTGGTGGACGATTCGCTGACGGTGCGCGAACTGGAGCGCAAGCTGCTGTTGAACCGGGGCTTCGACGTGGCCGTGGCGGTCGACGGCATGGACGGCTGGAACATGCTGCGCAGCGAATCTTTCGACCTGGTCGTGACCGACGTGGATATGCCGCGCATGGACGGCATCGAGCTGGTGTCGTGCATCAAGGCCGATCCCAGGCTGCAAACCCTGCCGGTCATGGTAGTGTCCTACAAGGACCGCGAAGAGGACCGCCGGCGCGGGCTGGACGCCGGCGCCGACTACTACCTGGCCAAGGGCAGCTTCCATGACGACGCTTTGCTCGACGCCGTCGAAGACCTGATCGGAAAGGCGCACACGTGAGAATCGGGATCGTCAACGATATGCCGATGGCGGTGGAGATGCTGCGGCGCGTGATCGCGCTGGAACCGGCATTCCAGGTGGCGTGGGTGGCGGCCGACGGCCAGGAGGCCGTGGACCTGTGCGCGCGCGACCGCCCGGACCTGGTGCTGATGGACCTCATCATGCCGGTGATGGACGGGGTCGAGGCGACCCGGCGCATCATGGGGGCCACGCCCTGCGCCATCGTGGTGGTCACCTCCGACGTGGCCCGCCATACTTCGCGGGTTTTCGACGCCATGGGCCACGGCGCGCTGGACGCGGCCGACACGCCCGTGGTGGGCGCGGCCGACCTGGGCGCCGCGGCCGCGCCGCTGTTGCGCAAGATCCGCAACATAGGCTGGCTGATCGGCCGCTACGGCAGGCGTCTGCCGCTGAGCCCGGTGGCCGTGCCGGCACCGCAGGCGCATGCGCAGGGGCTGCTGGTCATCGGCGCTTCGGCCGGCGGACCGGCGGCGCTGGCGCAGCTGCTGTCGGGCATCGCGCCGGGCTTTCCGGCCGGCATCGTGCTGGTGCAGCACGTGGACGCCTCGTTCGCCGCCGGCATGGCGGACTGGCTCAACGAGCAGGCGCGGCTGCCGGTGCGGCTGGTGCGCGAGGGCGAGCAGCCCGCGCCGGGGCAGATCCTGCTGGCCGGCACCGACGATCATCTGCGGCTGCTGGCCGATGGTACGCTGCGCTATGCGGAAGATCCCAAGGAAAGCCTGTACCGGCCTTCCATCGACGTGTTTTTCCATAGCGTCGCGCAGCATTGGCGCGGCCGGGCGGCCGGCGTGCTGCTGACGGGCATGGGCCAGGACGGGGCGCGCGGCCTGCGGGCGCTGCGCGAACGGGGCTGGCTGACGATCGCCCAGGACCAGGCCTCCAGCGCCGTCTACGGCATGCCCAAGGCCGCGGCCGCCATGCAGGCGGCCGTGGAAATCCGCCCATTGGACCAAATCGCTTCCCGCCTCACGCAGGCCTTTGCCTGAGCGGCCGGACATTGAACAAAAAGAAGGACTGAATATGTACCCTCCCACAGAAGGCGCGGCGCCGTCGAACCTGCAATCGCACGCGGCCATGGTGCTGCTGGTGGACGACCAGGTCATGGTCGGCGAGGCCATCAGACGGGCGCTGGCGGCGGAGGGCAATATCGACTTCCACTACTGCTCGGACCCGGAAAAAGCGCTGACCGTGGCGATCCAGACGCGGCCCACGGTCATCCTGCAGGACCTGGTGCTGCCCGGCGTGGACGGTCTGAGCCTGGTGCAGCAGTACCGCCAGCATGCCGTCACGCGCGACATTCCCATCATCGTGCTGTCCACCAAGGAAGACCCGGCGATCAAGAGCGCCGCGTTTTCGGCCGGCGCCAACGACTACCTGGTGAAGCTGCCCGATTCCATCGAGCTGGTGGCGCGCATCCGCTACCACTCGCGCTCGTATATGGCGCTGGTGCAGCGCGACGAGGCCTACCAGGCGCTGCGCCAGAGCCAGCAGCAGCTTCTGGAAAGCAATATGGAGCTGCGCCGCCTGACCAATTCGGACGGCCTGACCGGCCTGGGCAACCGCCGCTATTTCGACGAGTACCTCACCGCCGAATGGCAGCGCGCGCAGCGCGACGGCCGCGAGATCAGCATGTTGATGATCGACGTGGACCACTTCAAGTCCTACAACGACACCTACGGCCACATCGCCGGCGACGAGGCGCTCAAGCGCGTGGCCAGCACCATCTTCGCGAGCTGCGACCGCTCCACCGACCTGGCGGCGCGCTTCGGCGGCGAGGAGTTCGCGCTGGTGCTGCCCGGCACGCCCGCCGGCAGCGCGCGGCTCGCGGCCGAAAAGCTGCGCCGCGCCATCGAGGCCATGCAGATTCCGCAGAAGGACGCCGGCTCGGGCCCGTGGCTGACGGTAAGCATCGGCGCGGCCACCGCGGTGCCGCGCGAAGGGCAGGCCTGCACCGACCTGATCCAGGCGGCCGACCGCGGCCTCTACCAGGCCAAGCGCCAGGGCCGCAACCGGGTGGTGGCGGGGGCGCTGGAGGCCGTGTAGCGTCGTGGCGTAGGATGGGTGCAGCGCGAGCGTTCTTGGGCAAAAACGCATAAGCTCAGCGCGCGAAACCCATCAGGCGGCGCGAGCCGCCGCCTTTCGTGGCAAGAGGCCAACATCAGCATGCGGCGAAAAACGGCGGCCGGGGCCGCCTGATGGGTTTCGCGCGTTCGGCAGCCGGGTTCTTGCCTCAGACCTCCCGCGCTGCACCCATCCTACAAATGCAGCTTCGCCGACGACTTGACCTCGTGCATCGACAGCGTGCTCAGCAGTTCCTTCACGCCGGGCAGCGGGCGCAGGCGGTTGCGCACGAAATCCGAATAGGCGTCGAAATCGCGCGCCACGATGTGCAGCAGGTAATCGTGCTGGCCGGTGGTGTTGTGGCAGGCCAGCACCTCGGGCATGGCGAGCACGCCGGCCTCGAACGCGCGGCAGGTCTTTTCGGTATGGTTTTCCAGCGAGATGCTGACGAAGGCCACCACGCCCATGCCCAGCGCGCGGCGGTCCAGGATGGCCTGGTAGCCGCGGATCACGCCGGTGTTCTCCAGGCGCTTGAGGCGCTTCC
This sequence comes from Achromobacter sp. SX5, assembly GCF_056711425.1. NCBI lineage: Bacteria > Pseudomonadati > Pseudomonadota > Betaproteobacteria > Burkholderiales > Alcaligenaceae > Achromobacter > Achromobacter sp. SX5. The sequence continues at coordinate 2,456,987 of NZ_CM160041.1, forward strand.
AGCAGGGCGAGGCCGACAGCGACACGCGCTCGGCCAGCTCGGCGTTGCTGAGCCGCCCATCTTCTTGAAGGATTTTCATGATTTTCCAATCGATCGCATCAAGTTGATGTAACGAGGCAGTGTCTTTCATCGGGTTCGGCTTCAAGGAAAGGTTGTTTCCCATTATCGCCGCCACGCAATAGAAATGGAAAGAATATTGGCGACCGGCGCAGCCATACTGCCATGCATACCCGCGCCGCCGGCGCTATCGTCTGCGCATGCGCGATTTCCACCCCGGGACTACCGAGAGAGGCAGATCATGAGTTACTCCAGCTACCACAAGAAAGACATCTTCGGCCGTCCGCTACACGCCGAAACGCAGATGATGTCCTACGGCTTCGACCCCTTCCTGTCGGAGGGCGCGGTCAAGCCGCCGGTATTCCTGACCTCGACCTTCGCGTTCCGCTCGGCCGAGGACGGGGCGGCGTTCTTCGATCTGGTGTCGGGCCGCAAGCCGCTGGGGCAGGACGAGGCCGCGGGGCTGGTCTACAGCCGCTTCAACCATCCCAACCTGGAGATCGTGGAGGACCGCCTGGCGCTGCTGGACGGCTCGCAGGACGCCGCCGTGACCTCAAGCGGCATGTCGGCGATCAGCGCGGTGTTCCTGGCGTTCCTGCGTCCGGGCGACCAGCTGGTGCAGTCGGTGCCGCTGTATGGCGGCACCGAGACCCTGATATCGCGGATCTTTCCGGAATGGGGCATAGGCTCGCACGCGGTGCGCGACGGCCTGTCGGCGGCCAGCATGCGCGAGGCGCTGGAGGCGGCGGCCGCGCAGGGGCCGGTGCGCCTGTTCTATGTGGAAACGCCGGCCAACCCGACCAATGCGCTGATCGATTTCGCGGCCATGAAGAGCGAACTCGACGCGTTCGAAGGCCGCCACGGCTACCGTCCCATCTCGGTCTGCGACAACACGCTGCTGGGGCCGATTTTCCAGAAGCCGGCCGAACATGGCGTGGACCTGTGCGTGTATTCGCTGACCAAGTACGTGGGCGGCCATAGCGATCTGGTGGCCGGGGCGGTCACCGGCGGCAAGGACCTGATCAAGAAGGTGCGCGCCATCCGCAGCGCGTTCGGCTCGCAGCTCGATCCGCATTCGTGCTGGATGATCACGCGCTCGATGGAGACCGTGGTGCTGCGCATGAAGCAGGCGGCGCGCACGGCGACCAAGGTGGCGCAATGGCTGGCCGGCAATCCGCTGGAGAAGGTGCAGCTGTTCCACCCCGAGCTCATCGCCGACAGCGCCTACCAGGAGGTCTACAAGCGCCAGTGCACCGGGCCGGGCTCGACCTTCGCCTTCGTGCTCGACGGCGGGCGCGAGAAGGCGTTCCGCTTCATCAACGCGCTGCATCTGTTCCGCTCGGCGGTGAGCCTGGGTGGCACCGAATCGCTGATCTGCCATCCGGCCTCCACCACGCACTCGGGCGTGCCGGCGGCCGAGCGCGAGGCCGCCGGGGTGTCGGAAGGATTGATCCGGGTCTCCATCGGGCTGGAGCACGAAGAAGACCTGATCGCCGACATGGAACACGCGCTGCGCAGCTGCTGAGTTCAGGCGGGCAGCCGGCGGCGGTTGAGCAGCACGAACCCCGCCGTGGCCAACAGCAGCAAGGTGGCCGTGGCCAGCACGGCGGCGTAGCCGGTGTCGAACGCGCCGCGGGCCAGCGCCGCCAGCGCGGCGCCCAGGTCGGCCGGCACGTGCTCGGCCACGATGAGCGCCTGGTCCAGGCTGTCGCGCGCGGCGTCCGCGGGCAGGCCCGCCGGCACGTCCAGCGCGTGGGCGTACACGCCCGACAGGATGGAGCCCATCAGCGTGACGCCCAGCGCGCCGCCCAGCTCATAGGACACCTCTTCGATCGAGGCCGCCATGCCGGCGCGCTCGGGCGTGGCGCTTTGCATGATGGTGCTGGAGGCCGCCGTCATGGTGGCGCCTATGCCCAGGCCCAGCACGCACAGGCTGGCCATCTGGGGCAGGATGGAAGCGTCATAGCTGAGCAGGTAGCCGGCCATGCCGGCGCCCGAGACCAGCAGCGCCAGGAACAGCAGGCGCGGTCCGTCGACGCGTCCCAGCAGCCAGCCCGCCAGCGGTCCGGACACGAAGGCGGCCAGCGACAGCGGCAGGATGAAGAGCGCGGCCTCCAGCGGCGACTTGCCCATGACGAGCTGCAGCCGCTGGCTGAACACCAGCTCCATGCCCAGCAGCGCGGCCGCGGCGAACAGCGCCGCCGCCACCGCCGACGAGAAGGCGCGGTTGCGGAATATCGCGAAGTCGATCAGCGGATAGGGCCGCCCGCGCTGGCGCCGCGCGAACACCGCGAGCAGCGCCGCGCCCGCGGCGCAGGCCAGCGCGGCGTGAGTCCACGAGGGCGCGGGCTTGCCCAGTTCCTTGAGCGCGTAGGCGCACAGGATCAGCCCGGCCATCACCTGCAGCGAACCGGCCAGGTCCCACGGACGCCCGGTCTGCGGCCGGCTGGCCGGGATGCAGCGCCACGCCAGCGGCAGGGCCAGCAGCACGATGGGCACGTTGATCAGAAACACCGAGCCCCACCAGAAATGTGCCAATAGCGCGCCGCCGATGACCGGGCCGATGGCCGCGCCGCCCGAGGCCACCGAGGCCCAGATGCCGATGGCGACCGCGCGCTCGCGCTCGTCGGCGAAGGTCAGGCGCAGGATGGACAGCGTGGCCGGCATCATCATGGCCGCGCCCACCGCCAGCAGCGCGCGCGCCGCGATCAGCGCGGCCGCGCCGGGCGCATAGGCGGCGGCCAGCGAGGCCACGCCGAACACCGCCAGGCCGGCCATGAACAGGCGCTTGTGGCCCAGCCGGTCGCCCAGCGTGCCCATGCCCAGCAACAGGCCCGAGACCACCAATGCGTAGATGTTCACGATCCACAGCTTGGCCGAGGCGCCGACGTTCAGTTCATGCGTCAGGCGCGGCAGCGCGGTGTAGAGCACGGTCATGTCGACCACGATCAGCAACAGGGCGCTGGACACGATGGCCAGCACCAGCCAGCGGCCGGGCGCGGCCGTGGCGACAGCGTTCGGTTCAGTCCGCTGCATGGTTCCACTCCTTCAAGAGGCGCTATTATTCATCAGGTAATTCGTACGAAAAAGTTTGATTTCATCTATTTAGTAGATGGATAACGGGAGAACCGCATGCAATGGACGCTGGAGCAGCTGCGCCAATTCGTGGCCGCGGCGCAGGCCGGATCGTTCTCCGCGGCCGCGCGCCAGCTGGGCCGGGCACAGTCGGCCGTCAGCACGTCGGTGGGACTGCTGGAGGCCGACCTGGGGGTGGAACTGTTCGACCGCTCGCGGCGCAACGCCACGCTGACCCCGGCCGGCGAGGTGATGCTGCAGGAGGCGCGCGAACTGCTGCGCCAGGCCGGCGGGCTGGAACAGCGCGCGCTGGCGTTCGCCGGCGGGCGCGATGCGCGCCTGTCGATCGCGCTGGACGAGGCCTTGCCGCATCTGGTGCTGGGCGCCTTGCTCAAGGAACTGGCCGAGCGCTTTCCGGCGCTGGAGCTGACCCAGCTGAACGGCACCGCCACCGAGGTCGCCGACTACCTGCGCCAGGGCCGCGCCAGCCTGGCCTTCCACCTGGACCGGGGCGATCCCGGCCCGTCCTTTGCGCATCGCCGCCTGGGCGACGTGGCGCAGGGCATTTTCGTGGCTCGCGGGCATCCGCTGGCCGCGCTGCCCGCCGCCGGGCGCAGCGACCTGGCCCGGCACCGGCAACTGGTCATGCAGATGGATGGCGTCGACGACTTGGTGCTGAGCCCCACGGTATGGCGCGCCGACAGCTGCTACGCCATCGCGGCCATGGCGGCCGACGGCGTGGGCTGGGCCATCCTGCCGCTCAATATCGCGGAGTACGAAGGCAATCGCCAGGCGCTGATCCGGGTGCCCAGCGAGGACCTGTCGCTGCCGATGCTGCCGGTGCGCAGCCTCTGGCTGCAGGGCGGCAGGCTGGGCGAAACCGAGAGCTGGATGCAGCAGCGCATGGAGCAGCTGCTGCGCGAGCAACTGCGCGCCGGGGCGCGCTAACGCAACAGCGCGCTGACCAGGTCGCCGTCGCTGCGCCCGCCCTGGGAGAAGTCCAGCGCGGTCTGCACGTGTTCCAGGTGCGCGTCCATCAGCGCGCAGGCGCGCTCGGCGTCGCCGGCGCGGGCCGCGTCGATGAACTCCTGGTGTTCGCGCGACGAGCAGCTCGCGTCGCGCGAGCTCTGGTAAAGCATGGTGATCACGGCGCTGCGGGCCGACAGCTCGCGTAGCATGCCGGTCAGCACCGAATTGCCGACCACCTCGGCCAGCAGGATGTGGAAATGGCCCAGCAGCTGGTTGCGCGCCTGCACGTCGCCGCCTTCCAGCGCGCGGCGCTCGGCCGCCAGGTGGGCGTCGATGCGGCGGTAGTCGGCGGCCGTGGCGCGCGCCACGAATTCGCGCGCCAGCGCGGCCTCGAGGATGCGGCGCACGGCGTAGACCTCGCGCGCCTCGTTGGCGTCGGGCTTGCTGACGAAGGCGCCCTTGTCGGGAACGATCTGGATCAGCTTGTCCTTGGACAGCATGAGCAGCGCGGCGCGCACCTTGGTGCGGCTGACCTGGTAGACGCGGCCCAGCGCCTCTTCGCGCAGGCGGGTGCCGGGCGGAAGCTGATGCGCCACGATGGCGGCCGCCACTTTCCTGGCGATTTCGTCGGCGCTGAGATCGGTGGGGACGTCCTGGGGCATGGGCGGCGGCGGGGGAATACGGGCAGCCAGTCTAGCAAATGTCGGATGGGGGGGGGCGAGATGGGTTCCGCGCGTTCCGTGACGGGGTTCTTGCGTCGTGAATCTCGCGCTGCACCCATCCTACGTCCCTGGCGCTTCCAGCGCGCGTAACCCATCTTCCGCCCGCCACCCGCTCCGTCAATTCTTCGCCATCAATCCCAGATACTCGATCAGCGACTTCTCCTTGACATAGGTTTCCTGGGCCCAGGCCTTGTAATCCTGGCTGTCGCGGTAGGCGGGTTCCTGGTTCAGCTGTTTCATGACCTCCATGCTGGCCGGGTCGTACAGCGCGCGCTTGAAGGCGTCGTGCAGCGTCTTGACCACGGCGGGGTCCATGCCCTTGGGGCCGGCCAGGCCGTAGGGCGAGGTCGACACGACCTTGTAGCCCAGTTCCTTGGCGGTGGGCACGTCGGGCCAGCGGGTGGTGCGTTTTTCGCCGAAGGTGACCAGCAGGCGCATCTTGCCGGCATCGACGAACTGGTCCCAGCCGGTGGCGTCGCTCTGCGCCATGACGTGGCCGCCCAGCAGGGCCTGCTGCATGTCGGCGTTGCCCTTGAAGGGCACGTGGTTCAGCTTGACCTTGGCGTTGATGGCGACTTCCTCGATCAGCAGGTGGGGCGAGGAGCCCACGCCGGTGGAGCCGTAGTCGACGGTGCCCGGCGCCTTGCGCGCGGCCTCGATGTATTCGTTGAAGGTCTTGTAGGGCGAGTCGGCGCGCACGGTGAAGCCGAAGGTGTAGCCCGACAGCCCGATGATGAAGCTGAAATCGTTGATCGGGTCCCAGCTGCTTTTCTGCATGTAGGGCATGCGCAGCATCGCCAGCGTGTACAGGCTGATGGTGTAGCCGTCGGGCTTGGCGGTCTTGGCCATGGTGGACGGGCCCAGGGTGCCGCCGGCGCCGGGCCGGTTTTCGACGATGACGGGCTGGCCCAGGTATTTGGCGGCGTCCTGCGCCACGATCCGGAGGTGGCGGTCGGTGGAGCCGCCGGCCGGGAAGGGCACGATCAGCGTGATGGGCTTGGACGGGAACGCGGCCTGGGCGCTGGCCTGCAGCGGCAGGACGGCGCCCAGCGCCGCGGTCAGCGCCAGTCCCAGGCAGGCGCGGCGGGTGATGGATGGTTGCATGTGCTTGGTCTCCTCTGGTGGACGCCGCCGGTTCCGCCCGGTCGGTCGTTATTCTGCGGTCATGCCTTTGTCGCGCGCGAGCGCGCCCCATTTCTGGTAGTCGTCGGCGATGCGCCGGCCCATCGCGTCGGCCGGCTCATAGTGCGCGATGGTGCCCGCGCCGATGAGCTTGGCCTGGATCGCCGGGTCGGCCAGGATGGCCTGGACTTCGCGGCCGAGCCGTTCGATTACCGCGCCGGGCGTGCCGCGCGGCGCCAGCAATCCGCCCCAGGACACCGCGTCGAAACCGTCGAAGCCCTGTTCGCCGATGGTGGGCACGTCGGGCAGCACGGACACGCGGCTGGGTGAACCGACCGCCAGCGCGCGCAGCTTGCCCGCCTGGATATGCGGCAGGGCCGCCACCAGGTCGGCGTACATCATGGGCACCTGTCCGCCTATCGTGTCGGTGATGGCGGGCACGCCGCCCTTGTAGGCCACGTGCTGCATGCGGAAGTCGCCCACGTCCTGCAGCCGTTCCATGGTCATGTGGCCGAAGCTGCCGGCGCCCGAGCTGGTGTAGTTCAACTCGCCGGGGTGGGCGCGGGCATAGTCGACCAGCTGCTTCAGGCTGGCGACCTCGGGCAGCTTCTGCGGATTGGTCACGACCACGATGGGCAGGTCGTACACCGTGGCCACGGGCTGGAAGTCCTTGGGCGTCTCGTAGCCGACGTTCCTGTAGAAGAAGGGCGCGAACAGCGTGGGCGTGGCCAGCATCATCAGGGTGTAGCCGTCGGCCGGCGAACGCTTGAGCAGGTTGGCGGCGATCGACCCCGAGGCGCCGGGCCGGTTCTCCACGATGACGGGCTGCCGCAGCCGCGCTTCGAGCTGCTGGCCGATCAGCCGCGAGGCCACGTCGGTCGGGCCGCCGGGCGGAAACGGCACGATCAGCCTGATGGGCTGGCTGGGATAGGATTGCGCGGCCGCGCCGCCCGCCACGAGCAGGCTTGCCGCCAGGGCCAGCACGGCGCGTCGGGCGCGGGAGGGATGGGTGCACGAAGTCGGTGCCGTCATGATCGATGTTCCTGGTCTGCGTTCTTCGGAGATTTCAATCGGCGCGGCCGTCGCCGGGCAGGGTCAGCACGCCCTGCGCCTGCAAGGCCTCTAGCTGCGCGTCGCTCATCTGCAGCAGGCGCTGCAGCACGTCGCGCGTGCCTTCGCCCAGCGTGGGCGGGGCGTGGCGGATGGGCAGGCGCTGCCCGTCCAGGCGGTACGGCGGCGCATAGACGTGCGTGCTGCCGGCCACGGGGTGCGGCAGTTCCTGCACCAGGCCGCCGCGGCGCGTGCGCGGGCCGGTCAGGGCTTCGTGCAGCCCCAGCACCTCGCCGCAGGGAATGCCGCACTCGGTCAGGCGCGCCAGCAGCAGGTCGCGCGGGAATTCGCGGATCAGGCCGGTCACCACGGGCAGCAGGGTCAGGCGGTTCCTGGCGCGCTCGACGTTGGTGGCGTAGCGCGGGTCCTCGACGATGTCGGGGCGCATCACCACGTGGCGGCAGAATTTGTCGAACTGCGCATTGGTGCCGACCGCGATGATGAGCGGGCCGTCGGCGGCTTCGAACATGCCGTAGGGCACGATGGACGGATGGGCGTTGCCGTAGCGCTGCGGGTCGCGGCCCAGCAGCAGGGCGTCCAGGCCGTAGTAGCTGGTGACCATGATGCCGCAGTCGTACAGCGCCATTTCGATCAGGCGGCCGCGGCCGCTGCGTTCGCGCCGGTAGAGCGCGGCCAGGACGGCCTGCGCGGCGTACATGCCGGTCATCATGTCCACCGCCGCGACGCCGAATTTCAACGGCGGCTGCTGCGCTTCGCCGTTGATCGCCATGAGGCCGGTCTCGCCCTGGATGACGAGGTCGTAGCCGGGGCGCGCCGCCTCGGGTCCGGAACTGTCGTAGCCGGCGATGGCGCAGTAGATCAGGTCGGGCTTGACGGCCTTGAGCTGCTCGTAGCCCAGGCCCAGCTTCTCGGCGCCGCCGCTCTTGAAGTTGTGGATCACCACGTCGAACTGCGGCAGCAGGCTGTAGACGATCTCCACGCCGGCGCTGGACTGCAGGTCCAGCGTGATGGACCGCTTGTTGCGGTTCATGCTGTTGTAGTAGGTGGTCTCGCCCTTGCCGATGCGCAGGCCCCAGTCGCGCGTGTCGTCGCCGCGCACCGGGTGTTCGACCTTGACGACCTCGGCGCCGAAGTCGGCCAGCACCTGGCCGCACAGCGGGCCGGCGAAGACGCGGGAAAGGTCCAGGACCCGCACGCCTTCGAGCGGCAGGTCGAGGGCGTCGGGGGGCGGGGTGCCGCTGTTCATGGCATTACTCCTGCGGGGCCAGTGCGATGAAACGGGCGAGATGATGGTCTTCGTCGCCGAACTGATGGTCGATCATGACCAGGCGCTTGGCATAGTGGGCCAGCGGCAGTTCCCAGGTCATGCCGATGCCGCCGTGCAGCTGGATGCATTCTTCGGCCACCAGGATGCCCACGCGTCCGATGGTGTACTTGGCGGCCGACAGCGCGCGCTCGCGCGTGGCGCGGTCGGCATGGCCGAGCTGGGCGGCGGCGTTGATGACGGCCGAGCGCGCCTGTTCGATCTCCAGCAGCACGTCGGCCATGCGGTGCTGCAGGGCCTGGAAGCGGCCTATCGGCACGCCGAACTGCTTGCGGGTCTGCAGGTATTCGAGGGTGGCGTCGCGCGCGGCGTCCATCGCGCCCACGGCTTCGGCGCACAGCGCCAGCACGCCCTTGCCGATGCTGCGTTCCAGCACGGCATGGCCGGCGCCGGCCTGGCCCAGCAGGGCGTCGGCGCCCACGCGCACATGGTCCAGGGTCAGGTCGCCGGCGCGGCCGCCGTCGATCAGGGGGTAGCCCTGCACCTGCAGGCCGGGCGCGCCGGCCGGGACCAGGAAGAGCGAAATGCCGTCGGCGTCGTCGTCGCCGCCCGAGGTGCGCGCCGACACCACAAACAGACCGGCCTGTTCGGCGTGTCCCACCACGGCCTTGGCGCCGTCGAGCCGCCAGCCGTCGCCGTCGCGCTCGGCGCGGGTCCGCACGTGCGCCAGCTCGTAGCCGGCCTGCGCCTCGGCGTGGGCCAGCGACACGATGGCGGCGCCGGACTGCAGCTCGGCCAGCACGGCCTTCTGCGCCGGCGTGCCGGCCGCGGCGATGGCGTCGCCGGCCACCAGCGCGTCCAGGAAGGGCTCCACCACCAGCCCGCGGCCCAGGGCCTCGAACACCACCGCGATGTCGAATCCGGCGCCGCCCAGGCCGCCGTCGTCTTCCGGGAACAGCGCGCCGATGGCGCCCAGCTCGGCATAGCGCCGCCAGAAGTCCGCGCTATAGCCCTGGGACGAGCGCGCGATGTCGTCGCGCACGGCGAAACCGTACTGCTCGGCCACGAAGCGTCGCAGCATGTCCGACAGCATGCGCCGGTCTTCGGTATGGTCGAAATTCATCTGCTTGATTCCTTACAGTCCCAGGATCATCTTGGAGATGATGTTCTTCTGGATTTCGTTCGAGCCGCCGAAGATCGACAGCTTGCGGAAGTTGAAGTACTGCGCGGCGGCGCTGTCGGCGCCGTCCGGCCCGATCTGCGGGCCGTCATAGCCGTCTTCGAGCGCCTGCTTCACGTAGGGCCGGGCATAGACGCCCATGGCGCGGCGGTTGAGCGCCGTGATTTCCTGGCGGATCTGGGTGCCGCGGATCTTCAGCATCGAGCTTTCGGCGCCGGGCGCGCCGCCGTGGGCGGCCGCGGCCAGCACGCGCAGATTGGTCACGCGCATGTTGTCCAGTTCGATCTCGACGCGCGCCAGCCGCGCCGCGAACAGCGGGTCCTCGGCCAGCGGCTTGCCGTTCTTGCGCTGGCGCGCCGCCACGGCCTTGAGCTGCTGCAGCGCCGCCGTCGACAGGCCCACGCCGGCGATATTGGTGCGCTCGTAGGTCAGCAGGTACTTGGCGCAGGACCAGCCGCGGTTTTCTTCGCCCACCAGGTTGGCCACGGGCACGCGCACGTCGGAGAAGAACACTTCGTTGACTTCGTGGTCGCCGTCCAGCGTGACGATGGGACGCACCTCGATGCCGGGGCTGTTCATATCGATGAGCAGAAAGCTGATGCCTTCCTGCGGCTTGCCTTCGCTGCGCGTGCGCACCAGGCAGAAAATCATGTTGGCGTGCTGGCCCAGCGTGGTCCAGGTCTTCTGGCCGTTGACGACGTAGTGGTCGCCGTCGCGCACCGCGGCGGTCTTGAGCGAAGCCAGGTCGGAGCCGGCGCCGGGCTCGGAATAGCCCTGGCACCACCAGTCCGAACCGTCGAGGATGCGCGGCAGCCAGTGGCGCTTCTGCGCTTCGTTGCCGTACTTGATGAGGACCGGGCCCAGCATGCTCAGGCCGAAGGGCACGATGCGCGGGGCGTGGGCCAGGGCGCATTCGTTCTCGAAGATGAACTTCTGCACGGCGCTCCAGCCGGTGCCGCCGTATTCGCGGGGCCAGTGGCTGGCCAGCCAGCCGCGCGCGTTCAGAATGGCGTGCCAGCCTTCCATGTCGGCCTTGGACAGGTGGCGGTGCCCGCGCACCTTGCGCGCCAGTTCCGGCGGCAGTTCGGCCGCCAGGAAGGCGCGCACTTCGGCGCGGAACGCTTCTTCTTCGGGGGTGAAAGTCAGATCCATGGTTGCTCTCGTGATCAATAGATTTCGAACAGTCCGGCCGCGCCCATGCCGCCGCCCACGCACATGGTCACGACCGCGTAGCGGGCGCCGCGGCGGCGGCCCTCCAGCAGCACGTGGCCGGCCAGGCGCGCGCCGGTGACGCCGAACGGATGGCCCAGCGCGATGGCACCGCCGTTGACGTTCAGGCGTTCCATGGGGATGCCGAGTTTTTCCTGGCAATACAGGGCCTGCGAGGCGAAGGCCTCGTTCAGTTCCCAGAGGTCGATGTCCTGCACCGACAGGCCGTGGCGGGCCAGCAGCCTGGGCACGGCGTAGACCGGGCCGATGCCCATCTCGTCGGGTTCGCAGCCCGCGATCGCCAGTCCGCGGAACGCGCCCAGCGGCTGGATGCCGGCGCGCTGCGCCTGCGAGGCCTCCATCAGCACGCAGGCCGCGGCGCCGTCGGAAAGCTGCGAGGCGTTGCCGGCGGTGACGAACTGGCCGGGGCCGCGCACCGGCGCCAGCGCGGCCAGCGCCTCGTAGGTCGTGCCGGGACGGTTGCAGGTGTCGCGGTCCACGGTCACTTCGCGTTCGCTGACCGTGCCGGTGGCGCGATCGGTGACGGCCATGGTGGTGGTGACGGCGATGATCTCCTCGCGGTAGCGGCCGGCGGCCTGCGCGGCCTCGGCGCGCGCCTGGCTCTGGGCGGCGAAACGGTCCTGGGCCTCGCGACTGATGCCGTAGCGCGCCGCGACGATGTCGGCGGTCTCGATCATGGGCAGGTAGAGCTCGGGCTTGTTGGCCACGATCCACGGGTCCATGCCGCTGACGCCGTCGTCGCGGGTGCGGATCTGCGAAACGCATTCCACGCCGCCGGCGATCATGGCTGGCGCGCCGTCCATGACGATGCGGCTGGCGGCGCTGGCGATGGCCTGCAGGCCCGAGGCGCAATAGCGGTTGACGGTGGCGCCGCCCACGCTCAGCGGCAGGCCGGCGCGCACCACCGCCTGGCGGCCGATGTTGCGGCCGGTGGCGCCCTCGGGGTAGCCGCAGCCGATGATGGCGTCCTCGATCAGCGCCGGGTCCACGCCGGCGCGCTCGACCGCGGCGCGCACGGCGTGGGCGGCCAGCGTGGGGCCGGCGATCAGGTTGAATTCGCCGCGCCCCGCTTTGGTGATCGGGGTGCGGGCGGTGGAGACGATAACGGCTTCACGCATGGCAATGGCCTTCGGTAGGTTGGAATTCAGGCGTTGCGGTTCAGGCTGGCGAAATCGCGGCCGCTCTCGGCCAGTTCGATCAGCAGCGGCGAGGGCTTCCAGAACGCCGGGTCCTGGGCCGCGTACCCGCGCAGATCGGCCAGGATGCGAGGCAGGCCCGCCTGGTCCGCGTAGTGCATCGGCCCGCCGCGGTAGCGCGGAAAGCCGTAGCCGGACAGGGCCACCACGTCGATGTCGGACGGCCGCAGGGCGATGCCTTCGCTCAGCACGTTGGCCGCTTCGTTGATCATGGCGGCCAGGTAGCGGCGCTGGATCTCTTCCTCGGAGAAGGCGCGCGGGCTGACGCCGGCGCGCCGGCGTTCGGCGTCGATGATGGCCAGCACCTCGGGATCGGGCTGGCCCTGGCGCGCGCCGTCGGGGTAGAGGTAATAGCCGCGGCCGGTCTTCTGGCCGAACCAGCCGCGTTCGCACAGGCGGTCGGCGATCTGCACATAGCGCAGCGCCGGGTCGCGGGTGGCGGCGCGGCGCTTGCGCGTGGCCCAGCCGATGTCGCCGCCGGCCAGGTCCATCATCTGGTAGGGGCCCATCGGATAGCCGAAGGCGCGCACGGCGGCGTCGATCTCGTAGGGCGAGGCGCCGTCTTCCATCATCATGTCGGCGGCCTGGCGGTAGGCGGCCAGGATGCGGTTGCCGATGAAGCCGTCGCAGACCCCGGCGCGCACCGGGATCTTGCGCAGCCGGCGCGCCAGTTCGAAGCCGGTGGCCACGGTGTCGGGCGCGGTCCGGCTGCCGACCACCACTTCCAGCAGCTTCATGATGTTGGCCGGCGAGAAGAAGTGCAGGCCCAGCACGTCGGCCGGGCCGCGGGTGGCCTGGGCGATGCGGTCCACGTTCAGGTACGAGGTGTTGGTGGCCAGCACGGCGCCGGGCTTGGCCACGCGGTCCAGCTGCGCGAACACGGCGAGCTTGGCGTCCATGTCCTCGTAGATGGCTTCGATGATGAGGTCGGCCTCGGCCAGCGCGTCGTAGGACGTCGCGCCGGTGAAGCGCGCCAGGCGGGCGGCGCGTTCGTCCGCGTCCATCCGTCCTTTGCCGACCAGCAGGTCGTATACCCGCGCGACGCGCGCGCGGCCGCGCTCCAGGGCGGCCTCGTCCTGCTCGACCATCACCACCGGCAGGCCGGCGTCCAGCACCGCCACGGCGATGCCGGCGCCCATGGTGCCGCCGCCCACGACGCCGATCCGCTCCAGCCGCCGCGGCCGGGCCTGCGCCAGTTCCGGCGCCTTGGCGGTCGCGCGTTCGGCGAAGAAGGCGTGCACCAGGCCGGCGCGCTGCGGGCTGTCCAGGCATTGCAGGAACAGCGCGCGTTCGGCCTGCAGGCCCTGTTCGAAAGGCAGTTCGATGGCGGCGCGCACGGCCTCGACGATGCGCGCCGGCGAATACAGCCCGCGGGAGGTGGCGGCGACGCGCTCGGCGGCGGCGTCGACCGCGGCCAGGGCCGCCGGCTTGTCGGCCAGGGCGGCGCTCGCGTCGCGGGTGCGGCGCGGGCCGGCGTGCATGGCGAGCAGCTGGCGGGCATGGGCCAGGCCGGCGCCGAGCGCGTCGTCGCCGTCGGCCACCGCATCGACCAGCCCGGCGGCCAGCGCGTCCTGGGCCGACAGGTGGCGGCCCGACAGCATCAGGTCCAGCGCGGCCTGCGCGCCCATCAGGCGCGGGGCGCGCTGCGTGCCCCCGGCGCCGGGCAACAGGCCCAGATTGACTTCGGGCAGCCCCAGCCTGGCGCCGGGCAGGGCCACGCGATAGTGCGCGGCCAGCGCCACTTCCAGCCCCCCGCCCAGCGCGGCGCCGTGCAGCACGGCCACCACCGGCTTGGGACTGGCTTCGATCAGGTTGCACACCTCGGGCAGCGAAGGCGGCTGCGGCGGCTTGCCGAATTCGCGGATGTCGGCGCCGGCGATGAACGCCTTGCCGGAGCCGGTCAGCAGGATGGCGCGGACCTGCGCGTCGTCCCGGGCCTGGCTCACGGCCCGCGCCAGGCCGGCGCGCACCGCGGCGCTCAGGGCATTGACCGGGGGATGGTCGATGGTCACGACCAGGATGTCCTCGTAGCGGCGCGCGTGAACCGCGCCGGTGCTTGCGCTGTCTGTCATGGACAGGTGTCTCCGTCAGGGCATGCCGGGTTGGCCCGCCTCTTTTTTGTGTGCCATATTCTTTCCCAGTCAATAAGTCTTGACAATTCCAGCGGCAATTGACATAACGTTTAAAAAATTTTGACGATGACCGTGTAGGAGAGGCGGATGGACACCAAATCCCTGACCTTGCTGGTGGAAATCCTGGATGCCGGCAACCTGAGCGAGGCGGCGCGCCGGCTGAAGATGACGCGCGCCAACGTCAGCTATCACCTGAGCCAGCTGGAACGCTCGGTCGGCATGCAGCTGGTGCGGCGCACGACGCGGCGGGTCGAACCCACCGAGATCGGGCTCAAGCTCTATCGCCACGGCCGCAACATCCAGGATGAGATCACCGCGGCCCGCGAGTCGGTCGAGACCCTGGGCAAGACGCCGCAGGGCAAGGTGCGGCTGAGCGTGCCCAGCGGCTACGGCGGTTTCGTGATGACGCCCTGGCTGCTGGAGTTCAAGCAGGCCTATCCGGACATCGTGCTGGACGTGCTGTTCGAGAACAGCGTAGACGACCTGCTGCGCGACGAGGTCGACATCGCGGTGCGCATCATGTCCGAGCCGCCGCAGAACCTGGTGGCGCGCGAGCTGGGCCAGGTCCGCTACGTGGCCTGCGCGTCGCATGCCTATGCCGCCGCCCGCGGGCTGCCGCAGCGTCCCGAGGACCTGGCCAATTGTCCGGTCATCAGCGCCGCGGTCATCGGCCGGCCGTTGCGGCTGTCGGCCTATTACGGCGGCCTGCCGCGCCAGCACGTGGTGCTGGAGCCCACGGTGGTTTCGCGCAATTACGTTTTCCTGCGCGACGCGATCCGCGCCGGGCTGGGAGTGGGCATCGTGCCGGATTACGTGGTGCACCGGGACTTGGCCGCCGGCGAGCTGCTGCCCGCCCTGACGCCGTGGCGGCTCAGCATTTTCGGGCGCGCCATGTATATGCTGTACATGCCGAACCGGCACCATCCGCGGGCCATCTCGATGATGATCGAATTCATACTGGCGCGCGCCCAGGCCAGCCATGAAGGCATGCCGGGCCTGCTGGCCCCGGCCGGGTAGCGCCTGCTGGCCCTGGCCCCCCACATCCCGGAGACTCCATGACAGACACGTCCACGTCCGGCGCCGCCCGCGCGACCCGTTCCGCCCTGGCGTCCGAGGCGCGCCGCGCGCAGCTGCGGCGCATGAAGATCGGCGCGCTGGCGCTGCTTGCGGCCATGATGGGCGGCTTCGTCCTCAGCCATGCGATGGGCGGGCAGGGGATCTGGGCCTGGGTGCGCGCCTTCTGCGAGGCGGCCACGGTGGGCGCGCTGGCCGACTGGTTCGCGGTGGTCGCGCTGTTTCGCCGCCCGCTGGGACTGCCGATTCCGCATACCGCCATCATCCCGAGCAACAAGGACCGCATCGGCGACAACCTGGCGGTGTTCGTGCGCGACCACTTCCTGGACCCCGACGCGCTGATGGAAAAGCTGCGCGTGTTCGACCCGGCCGCGCGCCTGAGCCACTGGCTGGGCCGCCCGCGCCAGGCGCGCGCCCTGAGTGAAGGCGCGCGCAACGTGGCGCTGCAGATGCTGGACCTGCTGGACGACCGCGCGGTGCGCGGCGTGATCCAGGAATTCGCGGTGAAGACCTTGCGCCGCTGGGACGCGGCCGACACGGCCGGCGAGGTGCTGGGCCTGCTCACGCGCGACGGCCGCCACCAGGAGCTGCTGGACGCCGCGCTGGAACGGCTGGGCGGCTACCTGAGCGAAGAAGAGGTGAAGGCCCGCGCCTCGGGCCTGCTGGTCAAGTTCGCCAGGAAGGAATGGCCGCGCATCATCGCCGCGGTGGACGTGGTCAAGTCGGTCGAGGGCATCGCCGACAACCTGGCCGACCGGCTGGCGCGCGCGCTGGTGGAAGAACTGCGCGACGTGCTGTCGCAGCCGGAGCATCCGGTGCGCCGCGACTACGAGGCCTGGGTGCTGAACTACATCCGCCGGCTGCGCGACGATCCCGCGCTGGCCGCGCAGGTCGAGGCGCTCAAGCAGCGCGCCATCGACCACCCCAAGGTGCAGGAATACGTGCAAGGCCTGTGGGACGACATCCACGCGGCGTTGCGGCGCGATCTGTCCGACGAGGATTCGGCGCTGGCGCGCCACCTGGAAAACGCCTTGCTGGCGCTGGCCCGCAAGCTGGGCGAAGACCCCGGCCTGCGCGAGGCCGTCAACCGCCACGTGCTGGGCGGCGCGCGCCGCCTGACCGGCCGGCTGCGCAGCGGCGTCACCGAGCATATTTCGCGCACGGTGAAGAACTGGGACGAGCGCCACCTGGTCGACGAGCTGGAGCTGAGCGTGGGCAAGGACCTGCAATACATTCGCTTCAATGGCACCGTGGTCGGCGGGCTGATCGGCGTGGCGCTGCACGCGGTGGTGTCGGCGGTCTGGTGAGAGGCGCGGCAGGCCCGCGCCCTCCGTTTGTATCAGGAACGAAGATTGCTGGCGGGCGGCTCGGCGTGAATGCTATTGTTTTTGACGGCATGGGGCGGCGACCGGCCGGCCCTGGCCTGCGATTCCTGGAGGCACCACATGAAGAAAATATCGTTGCTGGTTTCGGCGCTTGCGCTGGCGGGCGCCGCCGGCGCGGCATCGGCGGAAAGCGTTTCGATGTCCTTCCTGAGCGCGGACGGCGTGGGCAAGAGCGCCGGCACCATCACGGTCAAGGACACCAAGGGCGGGCTGGAGCTGACGCCGAACCTGAAGGGCCTGCCGCCCGGCGAACACGGCTTCCACGTGCACGAGAAAGGGTCTTGCGAGCCCGGCATGGTGAACGACCAGATGGCGCCCGGCGGCGCGGCCGGCGGGCACCTGGACCCCAAGGGAACCAAGGCCCACAAGGGCCCGATGGCGACCGACGGGCACCAGGGCGACCTGCCGTTCATCGTGGTCGCGGCCGACGGCTCGGCCAAGAAAGCGGTGGTCGCGCCGCACCTGAAGCTGGCCGACGTCAAGGGCCGCGCGCTGATGGTGCACGTGGGCGGCGACAACTACAGCGACACGCCCAAGCCGCTGGGCGGCGGGGGCGGACGCCTGGTCTGCGGCGTGGTGAAGTAGGCGCTCAGACCGTGCCGTTGCGGCCGTGCTGGCGGTAGCCTTCGCGCTCGGCCAGCCGGTCGTAATAGGCCTCGACGGCCGGCAGCCGCGGCTTGTCGAAGGGCGTGAGGAACCACCGGTTCACCGACAGGCCGACGGCGACGTCGGCCAGCGTGAAGGCCGCGCCCGACACATAGGCGCCGGTCTGTTGCAGGCGCTGGTCTAGGATGCCCATGAAGCGCGACCAGGCCTGGCACGAGGCCTCGATCGCGGCGGCGTCGCGGTGCGCGGCCGATTGCCGCGCCAGCGCCATGAAGGCATAGGACCAGGAACGGTTCAGATCGCTGGCCTGCCAGTCCAGCCACTGGTCGACGCGGGCGCGCAGCTTCGGTTCGGCCGGATACAGCGCCTGGCCGCCGTATTGCGAAGCCAGGTAGCGGATGATGCTGTTGGACTCCCACAGCACGAAGTCGCCGTCCTGGATCACGGGCACCATGGCGTTGGGGTTGAGCGCCAGGAAACCGGGCTCTTCCGTGGGCCTGAACCCCGAACCCCAGTCTTCGCGCTCGAAAGGCAGCCGCAGTTCGGCGCAGGTCCACAGCACCTTGCGCACGTTGATGGATGAGGCCTTTCCGAGGATTTTCAGCATGCTGTGCGCGCCGCGCGCTCCGTTGGTATGAACGGGGCAGTCTAGCGGCGGGCGGGCGCGGCCGCCAGATACAGATGCGCGCCGATCAGCCCGCAACAGTTGCGGGCTGGCTGCGCAGCCGCCGCACCGGCGAGCCGAACAGCACCGCGAACTGCACGGCGAAGCCGGCGGTGGACGCCCACAGGCAGGCTTCGATTCCGACCCGCGCGGCCAGCACGGCGCCGATCAGCGCGCCGACGGGGCGGGCGCCGTAGGTCGCGGTGAGGATTACCGAAGAGACCCGGCCCAGCATGGCGTTGGGCGTGACCGCCTGGCGCAGCGTGGTGGTGGTGATGGTCCACAGGATGGGGCCGGCGCCGAACAGGAACAGCCCGGCCGCCGCCCAGGCGCCCGACGGATGCGCCAGCGTGGCCAGCAGCAGGAGGCTGGCCGCCAGCGCGGCCAGGGGACCCGCGCCGATCATGGCGCCGAAGGACAGCCGCCGGGCCAGCCACGGCGCCAGCAGCGCGCCGGCCACCATGCCGCCGCCATACACGCCCAGCGTCGCGCCGACGGCCGCGGCCGACAGGCCGAGCCGGTCCACGGCATAGGCCACGTAGACGGCCTGCAGCACGAACCAGGCGGTATTGAAGAACACGGCGGTCACCAGCACCGGGCGCAGCAGCGGATGCGCGGCGACGAAGGATGCGCCTTCGCGCAACTCGGCCAGCATGCGCCGCCGGGGCCTGGGCGCGGGCGTCTCGCGCGGCAGGCCGGCGAGCAGCAGCGCCGCCAGTAGCGACAAGGCCGCGGCCAGCGCGTAGGCGGGCTGCGCGCCCATCCAGCCGACCAGGGCGCCGCCGGCCGCGGGGCCGGCCGAAAACGCCGCGCTGCGCGCCAGTTCCAGCCAGCGGTTGGCGCTGGCCAGTTCGGCTTGCGCGACCAGCCGCGGCACCAGCGCGGGCGCGGCCACGTTGTAGGCCACGGTGCCCAGCGCGCCCGCGAATCCCAGGGCGGCCAGCCAGCCCAGGTTCAGCAGGTTCGTCCACAACAGCGCCAGCAGGCCCAGCAGGCTGGCCGCGCGCACGGCCTCGGCCACGCTCATCAGGGTGCGGCGCGGCATGCGGTCGGCCAGCACGCCGGCCGGCAGCGACAACAGCAGGAACGGCAGGGTCTGGGCGGCCTGCAGATAGCCGGTCTGCGCGGCGCTGGCGCCCAGCGCCAGCACCGCCACCAGGGGCGCGGCGGCCAGCGCCATCTGTTCGGAGAACTGGGCCGCCAGGTTGGAGGCGGCCAGGCGGCGGAAGGCGCGGGGCAGGGCGGGCATGGAAGCGGGGCGCAGGAACGGCGAGGGCACGATCATGATCGCGCCCCGGCCCGCCGGCACTCCGTTTCTTGCCGCGCCGGTCAGGGTATGGGCGGATAGGCGCCGAAGCCGTCCGGCCAGGGCGTCAGCACTTCATAGCCGGTCTCGGTCACGACCACCATGTGTTCCCACTGGGCCGACAGGGAGCGGTCCTTGGTCACCACGGTCCAGCCGTCGGGCAGCTGCTTGGTCTGGGGCTTGCCGGCGTTGATCATGGGCTCGATGGTGAACATCATGCCGGGCTGCAGCACCAGGCCCTCGCCCGGGCGGCCGTAGTGCAGCACCTGCGGTTCGTCGTGGTAGATCTGGCCGATGCCGTGGCCGCAGTACTCGCGCACGATGCTGAAGTGCTCGCGGTGCGCCACCGTCTGGATCGCGTGGCCCACGTCGCCCAGGGTGGCGCCGGGCCTGACCGCCATGATGCCGGCGCGCATGGCCTCGTAGGTCGTTTCGACCAGGCGGCGCGCCAGCGGGCTGGGCTGGCCCACGTAATACATGCGGCTGGTGTCGCCGAACCAGCCGTCCTTGATGACGGCCACGTCGATGTTCAGGATGTCGCCGTTCTTCAGCACCTTGGCCGAGGGAATCCCGTGGCAGATCACGTGGTTGGCCGAGGCGCAGATGGTCTTGGGAAAACCGTGGTATCCCACGTTGGCCGGGATCGCCTTCTGCACGTTGACGATGTAGTCATGGCAGATGCGGTCGAGCTCGTCGGTGGTGACGCCGGGACGCACGTGTTCGGCGATCATGTGCAGCACTTCGGCGGCCAGGGCGCCGGCCTTGCGGGCCATTTCGATGTCGGCGGCGGACTTGATGGAGACTTTGCGCGCCATTTACGCGGCCTCCTGCTGGGCCGCCTGCGGCCGGCCCTGGGACAGCGCGGCGATGGCGAAACCTTCGGCCTGCTCGATGCGGATCAGCATCTGGCAGATGTCGGCGTGGCGCAGTTCGGGGTAAAGCTCGGACAGCATGCCGATGCGCATCCAGTGCTCGGCCTGGGAGTTGATGGAGCGGCTCAGCGCGCCGCTGGCCACGCGCAGGTTCTCGTGCATCTGCTCGGAAATCTTGACTATGCCCATAAGTGATCCATATATAAACCGTATATGAACCGTATCTTACTCCGGCGCACGCGGCGCGCGCAAATCGCGGGCCGCTAGCGCGCCTTGCCGCGCGCGCTCTTCTTGGCGCCGGCGCGCGGCGCTTCCTTGGGCGGCGGCGCGGTGGCGGCCGCCATCTGCTCCATCCAGATCAGCGCGTCGGTATAGGACAGGAACTGCTGCAGGTAGCCGGGCGACAGCTCGCGCATCAGCGACAGCGCGCGGTGCACGAGCTGGTTGGAATTGAGCGGGCCGGCGTTCTTGTGGACCTGCTCCTGCGATTGCCGCACCTGGCGGTCGGCGCTGACCCGGGACCAGACGCCCTGGAAGTACTCCAGCACCGCCAGTTCCGGATAGGAGGCGCGCAGCTGCGCCGGCAGCGATTCCGCGGGTTCGTCCGGCGCGGGGGCGGCCAGCGCGTCGGCCAGCCGGGCCAGCGGGCCGGGGGCGGCCTCGGCCTGCGGCGCGGGTTCGGCCCGGCCGGCGGCGCGTTGCAGGTCGTCGGCGTAGGCCAGGATCAGTTCGGCCAGCCTGGCGTCCAGGCGCTGGCGCGCCGCGCCGTCATGCGCGGCGGCGCGCCGCGCCATCGCGTCGATCAGGCGAAAGCGCGCCGGCGCGTGGCGGTCGGCGCCGCTTTCGCGCCAGCCGTCCAGCACGGCCTGCGCGTCCAGCATTTCCGCGCGCGCGCCGTCAGCGCCCATGAGGCTGTTCCGCGTTGCCGGAGGGGCGGGGAACCGGCGTGATCTCGACCCGGCGGTTCTTGGCCCGGCCGGCTTCGTCGGCGTTCGAGGCCACCGGCTGCTCGGCGCCGAAGGCGGCCGCGAATACGGACGAGGAGGGCACGCCTTCGTCGATCAGCGCGCGCGTGACCGTCAGCGCGCGCTGGGCCGACAGGTCCCAGTTGTCCGCGAAGCGGCGGTTGCCTTCGCGCACCTGCTGGTCGTCGGTATAGCCGCTGACCATCAGGATCTCGTTGTGGGTCCTCAGGTAGGCCGCCAGCGGCTCGATCAGGGTCTTGAGCACCTCGCGGCCTTCCGGCTGCAGCTGGTCGGAGTTCAGCGCGAACAGCACGCTGCCGCTGATGCCGATGCGCCCGTCGATCAGGGTCACGCGTCCGGCGGCCAGCGGGCCGGCCAGCGCCTGCTCCAGCGTCTCGCGGCGCTGGGTTTCGGCTTCGCGCTGCTTGACCTCTTCTTCGAGCTGGGTCGACAGCTGCAATTGCAGCGCGACGACGCTGACCAGGATCAGGACGAAAGCGCCCAGCAGCACCGACATCAGGTCGCCGAAGACGGCCCAGGCCGGGACCGTCGGCTCCACGCCGCCGTCGATGTCCTCGTTCATGCCGTTTCCGCCGCGGGCGCCGCGCGCTGGCTGGCCAGCTGCTGCAGGTTCTCGACGATCTGCTTCTGCGACATCATGCTCAGGTCCACGACCTCACGGGCCTGCGCCACGTAATAGGCGAGCTGTTCGTCGCCGCGCGCGATGGACTTGTCCAGCGCCGCTTCGATGCGCTGCAGATGGGTGAGCAGCTTGTCGTTGGATTCGCCGAACAGCTGCACCGCCGCGCCGAAGGATTCGCCCAGGCTGGCGACCTCGACGGCGCTGCTGGTGACCTGCGCGGCCACGTCGGCCAGCCTGCCGGCCTCGCTTTCGACCAGGCCGGTGAACTGCGCGCCCACCCGGTCGAGCAGACCGGCCGAGGAGGACACCAGCGCGTCCACCGCCGAGCGCTGTTCGGCGGCCGTGTGGTTGACGGCGTCCAGCAGCGTGCCCAGGGTTTCGAGCAGGCGGCTGCGTTCTTCCAGCATCTCGTTGTCGCGCTCCATGCTGTCGGACAGCTTCTGGCGCAGTTCGCCGATGACCTCGGCGGCGGCGCGCGGCGCCTCGGAGGCGGCCTGCACCAGGCGGCCGATCTCGGCGATGGTCTCGCTGGCGTGGGCCTGCGTCTGCGAGGCGATGTCCTGCGCGGTCAGCGCCAGGGTGTCGCAGATCTGCTGCTGTTGGCTGGCGGTGCTGGCGCCGGCCTGTTCCCACTGGTCGCGCAGCGTGTCGGCCATTTCGCCGAGCTTGCCGGTCCAGGCGGCCAGGCGGGCTTCGTCGCTGCCGGCCAGCGCGGCCTGCAGTTCGGCGTGCGAGCGCTGCAGGGTCTGCAGCAGCTGTTCGGCCTGCCGGCCGAAGGCGGCCGTGGCGCTTTCCAGCGCCTGCTGGTTGCTGCCGGCCAGCTGCGCGCCGACCTGTTCCTGGCGCGCCTGCGCGTCGATCCAGGCCTGCGTGACGCCGTGGGCCGCCGCCTCCAGGCGGGTGCAGATGTTTTCGAGCAGGCTGGAATGCGCCTGGGCCTGTTCGGCCAGTTCGCGCGACGCCTGGGTCAGCGTGTCGCCGATCTCCAGCTGGCGCAGCGCGGCCTGGGTGCCGGCCTGTTCCCATTCGTGGCCGAGGCGCTCGGCCAGCGTGGACAGCGTGCCGGTCCAGGCGGCCAGGCGTTCCTGGTCGCGCGAGGCCAGCGCGGATTGCAGTTCGGTCTGAGACTGGTCCAGCGTGCGCAGCAGGCCGGCGGCGTGCCGTTCGAAGGCGGCGGCCGCGGCTTCGAGCGCCGCCTGGTTGTCGCCGGCCAGCTTTTCGCTGCGTTGTTGCTGCTGCGCCAGCGCGCCGGTCCATTGTTCGGAGACGCCGCGCGCGGCGCTCTCCATGCGCGCGGCCACGCCTTCGAGCAGCGCGGCCTGGGCCTGCGCCTGGGTGGACGCGTCGTGCACGGTCCGGGCCAGCGATTCGGTGATCTCCTGCTGGCGCGCCACGGTCTGCGCGCCGGCCGCTTCCCATTGCTGGCCGAGCGCCGCGGTCATCGAGGCCAGGGCGCCGCTCCACGCGGCCAGGCGTTCCTGGTCGCGCGCGGCCAGCGCGGCCTGCAGGTCGGCGTGCGATTGCTCCAGCGTGCGCAGCAGCGAGGAGGAATGCTGCTCGAACGTGGCGGCGGCCGCTTCCAGGGCCTGGCGGTTGTCGCCGGCCAGGCGTGCGCTGGCGGCTTCCTGGCGCGACAGCGCATCGGTCCATTGCTGCGACACGCCGTTGGCGGCGGCTTCCATGCGCGCAGCCACGCTTTCGAGCAGGCCGGCCTGGGTGGCGGCCTGCGCGGTGACGTCGCGCACGGTCTGCGCCAGCGTCTCGGCGATGGCCTGCTGGCGCTCGGCGGCCAGGGCGCCGGCCTGCTGCCATTCCTGGCGCAGCGTCGCGCCCATGGCGCCCAGCGTCTCGGTCCAGGCCGCCAGGCGCTGCTGGTCGCGCGAGGCCAGTTCGGATTGCAGCGCGCCATGCGACTGGTTCAGGGTGCGCAGCAGCGAGG
Organism: Achromobacter sp. SX5; assembly: GCF_056711425.1. NCBI lineage: Bacteria > Pseudomonadati > Pseudomonadota > Betaproteobacteria > Burkholderiales > Alcaligenaceae > Achromobacter > Achromobacter sp. SX5. The sequence continues at coordinate 2,480,459 of NZ_CM160041.1, forward strand.
CCGAGTGCTGCTCGAAGCTGGCGGCGGCCGCGGTCAGCGCCTGCAGGTTGTCGCCGGCCAGTTTTTCGCTGGCCTGTTCCTGGCGCGCCAGCGCCTGGCTCCAGGCCTGCGACATATCGCCGGAAGAGGCCTCCAGGCGCGCGGAGACCTGATCCAGCAGCGCGGCCGAGCGTTGTTCGAAGGTCTGGGCGTAGCGGTCCAGCGATGCGCGCAGGTCCTGGGCCAGGGCTTCGCTGGCGCGCTGCTGTCCGGCCAGGGCCTGGTTCCAGATCTCGGCCACGTTGGCGGTCGAGGCCTGCAGGCCGGCGGTCAGGCCGTCGAGCTGGCGCTGCACGGCCTGGGCCACGGTGTCCTGCAGGTTGGCGGTTTCGCGCGACAGGCTGGCCATGGTGGCCGCGACCACCGGCTGCAGGGCTTCGCCGGCCGAACGGGCGCTGTGCGCCACGCCGTCCTTCATCGATTGCTCCATGACCGACGCCAGGCGGGCGTAGGCCGCCTCGGCCTTGCCCTGGAAGGCGTCCTGGCTGGCCAGCTGGCGGTCGTTGAGCGCCTGGTGCTGGCGCGTCATGCCGTCCATCATGGCCTGCAGCTTGTCGACCAGCGCGGGCATGGCCTCGGCCTGGCGCTGCATGACTTCGGCCTGGCGTTGCAGCAGCTTGAAGGACTCTTCGCGCTGATAACCTTGCGAATACACGCGCAGGGCGGTGGCGGCCTTGGCGTCGAGCAGCTGCGCGGCGCGGATGCGGTCGCGCCGGCACAGGGCGGCCAGCAGCCCCAGCATCGCCGAGGTGGCCACGCCGGCGATCGAGGTGCCGAACGCGAATCCCAGGCCCTTGACCGGCGCGGCCAGCGAGGCGCGGATGGCGGCGAGGTCCGTGGCGCTTTCCAGCGCCAGGCCGGTGCCGCGCAGCGTCACCACCATGCCCAGGAAGGTCCCCAGCATGCCCAGCAGCACCAGCAGCCCCACCAGGTACGGCGTCAGCGCCGGCCCGGGCAGGCCGGCGCGCTCGCCCTCGATGCGCAGGCGCGCGGCGTTGCGCAGGCTGGCGGGCAGCTGGTCCAGCCAGCTGGCCAGGTTGCCCGGCGCCTCGGCCAGCCCGGAGAGGGCGCGGCTCAGGGCCGAGGTGGCCCGCTGGTAGCGCCACAGTTCGTACGCGCCGGCGAGATAGCAGACGCCGATGAGCAGGGTCACGGCCAGCGCCAGCGGGTTGGTGCCCGCATAGCCCAGGCCGATCCAGCCCGCAACGGCCAGGCCGGCCAGGAAAACAACGAGATTGATCAGGTATCGGGACATAGTGTCCTGGTTAGTGTGTACGGATCTGGCCGGTGCGCAGGGCGGCAAGCAGCCCCTCGACCGGTTGTAAACGGACATCCAGTTCGGCGAGCAGGACGCTGCGCATGTCCTTGCGGAACGTCTCCAGCCAGGCGCCGGCCGCGGCCGCAGGCGCCTCGGCGCCGTCGTCGCCGGCTTCGGCCAGGGCCTGCGCCTCGGCCTGGCGCAGGCGTTCGAAATGGCCTTGCAGCAGTTTCGGGATGGCGCCCAGCAGGGCGCGCTCCTTGGGCAGCAGGGCGCGGTCCATGATGGCGTCGACCACCGCCAGGCGCGTCCATTCGCCATTCCTGGCCGCGACCATGCCGCGCAGCCGGCTGCGCAGGTTGCCCACGGCGGTTTCCATCGTGTGCTGCAACGACAGATAGCGCTGGCGGAAATTCGCGTAATCGGCCTCGGCTTCGGCCAGGGCCGCCAGCTTCTTTGCCGGCGCCTGTCCCGGCGCGGGACGCCTGGCGGCCGTGGCCGCGGTATCGCTGGCGATGGCGTCGGCCAGGGTGGCGCGCACGCGCTCGCATTCGCGCTCCTCGGCGCTGCCGAACATGCGCGCGCCCGGCGCGATCACGGGCGGGCTGGTGTTGAGCGCCGCCGAAAGGGCGATCGCGTCCGTCCAGCCGAGCCATTGGCTCAGATGGTCAGAGAGCGATTGCCTGGATTGCGCGACATCGACATCCGTCAGGCGAGTCAGCAAGCGAATGAGCGTCGGGCCGCTTAAACCGGTGCGCTGGGGGGCCTGCAACATACCACCAGAGTCAAAAAGGGGGGAGTTTACACGGTGGCGGGCGGCGCTGCGGACGGAAAGGGGGCGGGGCCGGGTAAACGGGGTCGTATCACCCGGCGCATGTCGCGCTAGGCCGCGCGGGCCAGCGGCGGTTCGGCGGCCAGCGCGGCCGCGGGCGCGTCCAGATACTCTGCCAGGAAGTCGATCAGGCGGCGGGTCTTGGCCGGCAGCAGGCGGGTCTCGGTCACGGCGTGCACGGCGACCGGTTCCAGGCTCCAGGTCGGCAGCACGCGCACCAGTCCGTCGGCGCCGCCGCCCAGCGCCGCGATGCCTGCGCCCATCTGGGCCAGCTGCCTGGCCATGCAGGCGTCGTTGGCGCCATAGCGCAGGGACGCCGGGACGTCGCGCCGCTCGGTCCCGCGCCGCAGCCGCCAGGGGCCGGCCGGGCAGGCGCCCTGGCGCAACCCGATGCAGTCGTGGCGTTCCAGGTCTTCGGGTTCGCGCGGCGCGCCTCGCGCGGTCAGATAGGCGGGCGAGGCATACAGCCCGGCCTGCACCGCGCCCAGGCGGCGCGCCACCAGCGTGGAGTCGGGCAGCTCGCCCAGGCGGATCGACACGTCGGCGGCATCGGGCGCGCGCTCGGCGCTTTCGCGCTCGGCCACGGACAACTGCAGCCGGATGTCCGGGTAGCGGCGCCCGAAAGCCACCATGGCTGGCATCAGCGCGTCCAGCGCATGGGCCGCCGGCAACTGCACCCGCAGCGGCCCGCTGGGCGTGTCCAAATGCTCGCGCAGCTCGGCGTGCGCCAGTTCGGCTTCGGCCACGATGCGGCGGCAGCGCTCGAAGTACAGGCGGCCCGCGTCGGTCAGTTCCACGCGCCGCGTGTTGCGGTTGAGCAGGCGCAGCCCGACCGAGCGCTCCAGTTCGGCCACGTGGCGCGACACCGTGGAGGTGGGGACGCCGAGCGCGGCGGCGGCGCGGCTGAAGCTGTGCGCCTTCGCCACTTCGGCGAACAATTCCATGCCATGCAGGCGTTTCATCTGGGATCTCCCTGTTTGCGGGCCGGCCGGCCCTGGCCGTCAGAATGCGTAGATGACGCCGACGTGGGCGAACGCGTTGGTCTCGCGGTCGGTCAGCGGGCTGTCGCGGGCGTCGCCGGCCAGGGTGCTGACGCCCAGCGTGGTCACCGCGGCCCAGCGGTCGTTGAAGCTGTGTGTCCAGGTGCCGAAGACCGACACGGATTTGAAGCCGGACGAGGCCGAGTAGGTATCCAGCCCGGCGCGGCTGCGCGCGGCCTGCGAGGGCGTGACGCCAAACCACGTCTGCATGTAGTCGCTGTCGGCCCATTGCGTGTTGGCGCCGATCGAGACGCGGTTGCGCGTGTCGCGCCATGCCGTGTAGGTTGCGCGCAGGTCCAGCGTGGCGCCATAGCCGCTTTTCGCGGCCTGCCGGTAGGCCGCGATCACCGAGAAGTCCCCGGACGACCATTCGATGAAGGCGCCGTAGGTGCCGTGGAAGTCGATGTCTTCCAGTCCCTTGGTGAGGTCGGCGTCATCGGCCTTGCGTCCCAGCCCCATGCCGACGAAGGCGCCGGTGGTCCAGTCCGGCGCCAGGTCGAACTTCAGGCCCATGGCCGGCAGGCCTGCGCGCGGCGAAATGAAGAAGTGTCCGGACTGGTATTGGATCAGCGGCACGGGCAGGGCGCGGTATTCGCTGGAGCCTTCGTACACCGGTATGGCGCCCACGCCCATGCCGATGAAGTTGCGGCGCTGTCCCTCGTTCTCGGCGCGTGCGTTGCCCGTCAGCGCCGCCAGCAGCGCGGCCGAGGCCGCCAGCGTCCTGCTTGATAAAATCAGTGGCTTCATTCCATTGCTTCCTTTGTTCCCAGGCGGGCCGGCTGCCTCGCCCTACGCGAACCGCATTGTCGGCATGGGGTTTTAATAATTTTTTAAATGGGCGCCGGCATGATTCGCCCTCGTTCGTTTGCCTTGGAGTTCTCTTGCGTGTCCTGTTAGTCGAAGACGACGCCATGCTGGGCGACGCCTTGCATACCGGCCTGGGTCAGTCGGGGGTGGACGCGCACTGGGTGCGCGACGTCGCGCAGGCCAGGCTGGCCCTGGTCGAACATGCTTTTCAGGCCGTGCTGCTGGACTTGGGGCTGCCCGACGGCAGCGGCCTGGCGGTCCTGAAGCAACTGCGCGCGCGCTACGACGCGACTCCGGTGCTCATCCTGACCGCGCGCGACCGGCTCAGCGAACGCGTCCAGGGCCTGGACCTGGGCGCCGACGACTACATCGTCAAGCCGTTCCAGCTCGATGAGCTGCTGGCCCGGCTGCGCGCCGTGGTCCGGCGCAGCAGCAACACGGTGGTGTCGGCGCTGCGCTGCCGCGACGTGGTGCTGGAACCCGCAAGGCGGGTGGTGACGCGCGCCGGCGTGGAGATCGGACTGAGCGCACATGAATACCGCACGCTGCTGGCGCTGATGGAGCGCATCGGCCATACCGTCAACCGCGAGCAGCTGGAGGCCGCCGTCTATGGCGACAGCGGCGCGATCGAAAGCAACACGGTGGCCGTGTACATCCACCAGCTGCGCCGCAAGCTGGGCGACGGGCTGATCACGACGGTGCACGGCCTGGGCTATCGCATCGAAGAGGCTTCATGAAGACCTTGCGCAGGCAGTTGACGGTCACGCTGCTGCTGACCCTGTTGCTGGCCTGGATCGGCGTGTCGGCCTTCCAGCAGTACGAAACCATGCGCGCCCAGACCGGCGTGCGCGACCTGTGGCTGCGCGACGCGGCCACCCAGATGCTGGCCTCGCTGCCGGTCAGCCTGCTGGGCAGCGTGGCGCCCACCGAACGCTTCGCGCCGCCCGGAGCGGAACTGGTCGACGGCGACCGGGTGCGCTTTCATGTGTGGTCGCTGGCCGACCGGCGGCTGCTGATGCGTTCGCCTGAGTCGCCCGAAGCGCCGCTGAGCGCGACGCTTGCCGACGGCTACGCCGACGTGACGCTGGACGGCGCCGCGTGGCGCGTGTTTTCGCTCACCGACGCCAGCGGCCGCGTGCAGGTGCAGGTGGCCAAGCCCGAGAGTGAATGGCGCGCGCGGTCCTGGTACAGCGTCAGGCGCGGCCTCATCATCGTCTCCATTCTGTTCGTGCTGCTGGCGGCGGTGAGCTGCGCGGTGGTGTGCCGGGCTTTCCGCAAGGTGGACCAGACCGGCGCGGCGATCGCGCGCCGCGAGCCGTTCGACCTGGCGCCCGTGCCGTCGGCCGGCATGCCGGGCGAACTGCATCCGTTCATCCAGTCGATCAACCAGTTGCTGGGACGGGTGAAGGCCGGCATGGACCGCGAGCGCCGCTTCCTGGAGGACGCGGCGCACGAACTGCGCACGCCGCTGGCCGCGCTCAGCGCGCACGCCGAACTGGTGGCGCGCAGCATCGGAACCGGCGGCGAGACGGCCTCGATCGAAAAGCTGCGGCAGGTCGCGCAGCGCACTTCGCGCCTGTCGGAGCAGTTGCTGGATCAGGCCCGCATGGATGCGTTGAGCGCAGGCGCCGACGCGCCAGAGACGATCGAACTGGACAAGCTGGTCGTGATGCTGGCGCGGGATTGCGAATCGGACGCGACCCGCAAGCGCCAGCGCATCCTGCTCGAAGTCCGGGCCTGTACGGTCCAGGGGCGAGTCGACGCGATGGGCGTGCTGCTGCGCAACCTGCTCGACAACGCGGTCCGCTATACGCCAGAGGGCGGGCAGATCGCCGTGTCCTGTGGCCCCTTGCCGGATGGCGGCGCGTTCCTGCGCGTGGCCGACGACGGCCCCGGCATCGCGCCGGCCCAGCGCCGACGCGTCTTCGACCGCTTCTACCGCGCCGCCGGCAGCGCCGGCGGCGGCAGCGGCATCGGCCTGTCGCTGGTGGCGCAGATCGCCCGCCAGCATCACGCCGAGATCAGCCTGGACGAGGGCCTGCGCGGCGCAGGCGTGGCGCTGACGCTGAATTTCCCGCCGGCCGGTCGGTGATAGATTAGGGCTTGCACACTGAATGGAGCCGCGCACGTGGCGCAATGTCCATGGATTCCCTGATCGCATCGGCGGCGCGGGCGCTGGCGGCCGGCGATCCGCTGGCCGCGCTGAATCTGGTCGCCTTGCGCGGCGACGCGCCGGCGCTCGCCCTGCGCGGCATCGCCATGGCGCAGTTGGGCGATTTCCGCCGCGCCCGCACCCTGCTGCGCAGCGCCGCCCGCGGCTTCGACGCCAAGGACGTGCTGTCGCGCGCCCGCTGCGTGGTGGCCGAGGCCGAGATCGCGCTGGTCTCGCGCGAGCTGGCCTGGCCGGAGAAGGCGCTGGAGGCCGCGCGCGCCGCCTTGCAGGCGCACGGCGATCCGGCCAATGCCGCGCACGCCCGTCATCTGCAGGCGCGCCGGGCGCTTCTGATCGGCCGGCTCGACGACGCCGAACGCGCGCTGGCCGCGCTCGACCCCGCCGCGCTGGCGCCCGCGTCGCGCGCCATCCATGAACTGATCGCCGCCGGCATCGCCTTGCGGCGGCTGCGGATACAGCCCGCGCGCGCCGCGCTGGCCCAGGCCGAGATCGCGGCCAATCACGCCGGCATTCCGGCGCTGGCGGCCGAGGTCGAAAGCGCGTCGATGGTGCTGACCGCGCCGGCTGCGCGCCTGCTCGGGCGCGGCGGCGAACGCCTGTTGCTGCTGGACGAGGTCGAGGCGCTGCTGGCGTCCGACACGCTGGTGGTGGACGCCTGCCGCAACGCGGTGCGCGAGGCCGGCGCGGTGGTGCCGCTGGCGAGCCGGCCGGTGCTGTTCGCGCTGGCCCGCGCGCTGGCGCAGGCCTGGCCGCAGGCCGTCGCGCGCGAGGCCTTGAGCCGGCAGGCCTTTCGCAGCGCGTACTTCGACGACACGCACCGCGCGCGCCTGCGCGTGGAAATCGGCCGGCTGCGCACGGCGCTGCGGCCGCTGGCCGGCATCGTCGCCACGCGCGAAGGCTATGCGCTCGAGCCGCGGCCGGGACGCGAGGCCGTGGTGCTGGCCCGCCCGGTCGAAGACGCCGACCGCGACCACGGCGCCATCCTGGCGTTCCTGGCCGACGGCGAGGCCTGGTCCAGTTCGGCGCTGGCGCTGGCCCTGAACGCCAGCCAGCGCACGGTGCAGCGCGCGCTCGATGCGCTGGCCGCCGCCGACAAGGTGCAGTCGCGCGGGCAGGGCCGCGCGCGGCGCTGGATCACCCCGCCCATGCCCGGATTCACGACAACCTTGTTGCTCCCGGCCGCGCTGGCGGCGGACTAGCATGGAGGCGTCTCTTTTGGAGGATACCGACATGAAACGCTCCCAAGCCCGCATCATCCGCGAATACGGTCCGTTCGAGAACGTGAGCGCCGTGCACGGCCTGACCTACGATGGCAGCCAGGTGTGGTTCGCCGTGGGCGACAGGCTGCTGGCCATGGACCCCGACAGCGGCGCCACGACGCGCGCCATCGACGTCGCGGCCAGCGCCGGCACGGCCTACGACGGCAGGCATCTCTACCAGATCGCCGACGGGCGCATCCAGAAAATCGAGCCGGCCAGCGGCCGCGTGGTCTCCACCATCGCCGCGCCGGGCGGCGGCGAGGACTCGGGCCTGGCCTGGGCCGAAGGCAGCCTGTGGGTGGGCGTGTACCGCCAGCGCAAGATCCACCAGGTGGACCCGGAATCCGGCCGCGTGCTGCGCACGATCGCTTCGGACCGCTACGTCACGGGCGTGACCTGGGTGGACGGAAAGCTGTGGCACGGCACCTGGGAGGACGGCGCCAGCGAGTTGCGCGAACTGGACGCGCGCACCGGCGAAGTGCTGCAAAGCGTGGAAATGCCGGCCGGCACGGGCGTCTCGGGGCTGGAGTCCGACGCGGGCGAACGCCTGTTCTGCGGCGGCGGCGACAGCGGCAAGGTGAGAGTCGTGCAGAGGCCTTAGCGCTTAAGTGTTAATCCGTCGTCTAGGGTAAATCCTGACATAAAGCTGATTGTCACCGATTAGTCGGAAAGGTTTAATCAGCTCACAGTTTCGCGTCATCCGCGGGCCGCTCCCGCGTCCACGTAGCAGAAGTAACTATTAGCTGGTCCATGTAGTCCTTTCAGGAGACAACACACCATGCAACACGTTACAAAGCCCCGCCGCCGCAAGTTCATCTCCGGCGCAGCCGCGGCCGGCGCCGCAGCCCTGGGATTTCCGGCGGTCAGCCGGGCGCAGAATGCTCCGATTTCCCTGCGCTTCCAGAGCACGTGGCCGGCCAACGACATCTTCCACGAGTTCGCCCGCGACTATGCCCAGAAGGTCAACGACATGGCCGGCGGCCAGTTGAAGATCGAGGTGCTGCCCGCGGGAGCGGTGGTCAAGGCGTTCGATCTGCTGGACGCGGTGTCCGCGGGCACGCTGGACGGCGGGCATGGCGTGGTGGCCTACTGGTACGGCAAGAACACGGCCGTGGCGCTGTGGGGGTCCGGGCCGTCTTTCGGCATGGACGCCAACATGCTGCTGGCCTGGCATGAATACGGCGGCGGCAAGGAGCTGCTGGTCGAGATCCAGAAAGCCATGGGCGTGAACGTGGTGTCGCTGATGTACGGCCCGATGCCGACCCAGCCGTTCGGCTGGTTCAAGCGCCCGATCACCAAGATGGACGAGGTCAAGGGCCTCAAGTTCCGCACGGTGGGCCTGGCCATCGACATGTACACGGCCATGGGCGCGGCGGTCAACGCGCTGCCCGGCGGCGAGATCGTGCCGGCGCTGGACCGGGGCCTGCTCGACGGCGCCGAGTTCAACAACGCGTCCTCGGACCTGGCGCTGGGCTTCCAGGACGTCTCCAAGATCTGCATGCTGCAGAGTTTCCACCAGAGCGCGGAGCAGTTCGAGGTGCTGTTCAACAAGGCCAAGTACGACAGCCTGCCGGACCACCTCAAGCACATCCTCAGCTACGCCGCGCAGGCCGCCAGCGCCGACATGTCCTGGAAGGCGGCCAACCGCTATTCGCAGGACTACGTCAAGCTGCAGAAAGAGCACAACGTCAAGTTCTACAAGACGCCCGACGCCATCCTGCAGCAGCAGCTGAAGATCTGGGACGAGATGATCGCCAAGCGCTCGGCCGAGAACCCCCTGTTCAAGAAGGTGCTGGAGTCGCAGCGCGCCTTCGCCGAGCGGGTGGGGCGCTGGAACGGGGATACCTCGGTCAACTTCCGCATGGCCTACAACCACTACTTCTCGCGCAGCAACAAGACGGCCTGAACGCAGGGCCCGCCCCGCGCCGGCCCAGGCGGGCCGGGGCGCCGTTGCGCCTTGACCGATTGACACATCGTCTCATGCGTCGCGCGCTCGTCCAGGTCGTGCGGCGGGAAGCCATGCGCCTCAACCAGGACGCCAGATGATCCGAATCATACGTTTCATAGACCGCATATCCACCTTCGTCGGGCAGGCCTTCGCCTGGTTGATCGTCGTTCTTACCCTGCATGTGTGCTGGGAAGTCGCCGCCCGGTACGTGTTGAACCAGCCCAGCGCGTGGGCGTTCGACCTGCAGATGATGTACTACGGCATCCTGTTCATGATGGCCGGCGCGTACACCCTGGCCAAGAACGGCCACGTGCGCGGCGACATCCTGTACGGCTTTCTGCCGCCGCGCATGCAGGCCGGGCTCGACCTGACGCTGTACATCGTGTTTTTCTTTCCCGGGGTCATCGCCCTGGTGTGGGCGGGCTGGTACTACGCCGGCTATTCCATCGCCATCCGCGAGCATTCCTCGCTGATGGCCGACGGGCCGCCCATCTACCCGTTCAAGGCCTTCATCCCGATCGCGGGCGCGGTCCTGCTGGTGCAGGGGCTGGCCGAAGTCATGCGCTGCCTGCTGTGCCTGCGCCGCGGGGCGTGGCCGGCGCGTGAAGAGGACGTCGAGGAAGTGGACGTCGACAAGCTCAAGGAGATGGTGCACGTGAAGGACGAGGACATCGCCCGCCTGGACCGCTACGTCACGCACGAGGAGCCTCGCCAATGAAAATCCACAAGGCATTGTGGTTCGGCCTGTCGTGCATCGGCCTGGTCATCCTGATGATCGTCTTCCTGACGCCCTGGGACAACCTCACCACCGGGCACATCGGGCTGCTGATGCTGGCGCTGATCGTGGTGGCGATCATGCTGGGCTTTCCGACGGCGTTCACCCTCATGGGCATGGGCGTGCTGTTCACCTTCCTGGCGTACTACATGCAGAATCCCGATCCGGCGCGCTCGATCGGGCAGACGCTGGACCTGATGGTGCAGCGCACGTACGCCACCATGACCAACGACTCGCTGATCTGCATCCCGCTCTTCGTGTTCATGGGCTACCTGGTGGAGCGCGCCAACCTCATCGAAAAACTGTTCCGCTCCATGCACCTGGCGCTGGCGCGCCTGCCCGGCGCGCTGGCGGTAGCCACGCTGGCGACCTGCGCCATCTTCGCCACGGCCACCGGCATCGTCGGCGCGGTGGTCACGCTGATGGGCCTGCTGGCCATGCCGGCCATGCTGAAGGCCGGCTACAGCGTGCGGCTGACGGCCGGCGCCATCACGGCCGGCGGCTGCCTGGGCATCCTGCTGCCGCCTTCGGTGATGCTGATCGTGTACGGCGCGACCACCGGCGTGTCGGTGGTGCAGCTGTATGCGGGCGCGCTGTTCCCCGGCATCATGCTGGCCGGCCTGTACATGCTGTACGTCATCATCCTGGCCAAGCTGCGGCCCGACCTGGCGCCGCCGCTGCCCATGGCCGAACGCGGCGTGCCGCTGTCGCCCGAATCGAAGGCGCTGGCCTCGGGCGGTCACGTGCGCGCGCTGTCCGGCATGGTGGCGGCCCTGTTCAAGGGGCGCCGCAACCGCGACGTGCCGCTGTCGGCGCTGCTGCGCTACATGGCGATGGCGCTGGCGCCGCTGGCGGTGACGGTGCTGCTGGTGGCCGTGGTCTACCAGGCTACGACGCGGCCCGAAGTGGTCTACGACGTGCCCGCGGAACTGCAGCTGGGTTCGGTGGATTTCGATTCGGGCCTGAGCGAGCCGCCGTCCGGCGGACTGGCCGAGCCGCCTTCCAATGACGCGGGCGGCCTGTCCGAACCGCCCGGCGCCCAGTCCGACGCGCCGGCGGCGCCGTCCGCCGCGGCCGCAGCGGATGCGCCGGCCGAGGCCGGCGAGGGCATCGCCGCGCCCACCGGCTTCTGGATCTTCGCGGCGATATGCGCAGCCGCCATGCTGGCGTTCTATGGCCTGTTGACCTGGGCGCGGCTGGAAATCTTCAAGATGCTGATGTCCTCGTTCTTCCCGCTGGCCGTGATGATCGCGGCGGTGCTGGGTTCGATCGGCTTCGGCCTGGCCACGCCCAGCGAGGCGGCGGCCATGGGCGCGCTGGGCGGCGCGCTGCTGGCGCTGGCGTACCGGCGGCTGAACATGCCGGTGCTGCGCGAATCGGTGTTCCTGACCGCAAAGACCAGCGCCATGGTGTGCTGGCTGTTCGTCGGCTCGTCGATCTTCTCGGCGGCCTTCGCGCTGCTGGGCGGACAGCGTATCATCGAGGAATGGGTGCTGTCGCTGGGGCTGTCGCAGCTGCAGTTCCTGCTGCTGGCGCAGGTCATCATCTTCCTGCTGGGCTGGCCGCTGGAATGGACCGAGATCATCGTGATCTTCATGCCCATCTTCGTGCCGCTGCTCAACACCTTCGGCATCGATCCGCTGTTCTTCGGGCTGCTGGTGGCGCTGAACCTGCAGACGGCGTTCCTGTCGCCGCCGGTGGCCATGTCCGCCTTCTACCTGAAGGGCGTCTCGCCGCCGCACGTCACGCTGAACCAGATCTTCATGGGCATGATGCCGTTCATGGGCATCCAGGTGATCGCGATCTTCCTGCTGTACGTGTTCCCGGAGATCGGGTTGTGGCTCCCCACGGTGCTGTATCGCTGAAGGCAGGCCCGTGGTTGCAGGATATTAATTAGCCGGCGTACTATACGCCGGCTAATTAATTTTGGAGCGGCCATGAAGGACGGACAAGCCATGCTGGAACGCAAGCACCGCGCGCTGCTGGAAATCGCGGCAAGGCGGGGGTTGCCGTCGGCCGGCGGCATCGGCTTGTGCTTTCAGTTGCTGTCGCTGGCCGCGGCCATCGATCGGGATTGCGCCGCCCGGCTCGCGCCGCGCGGGCTGTCCGAGGGCAAATTCGTGCTGCTGTTCCTGCTGCACGAACAGGCGCAGGGCCTGGCGCCGCACGAACTGGCCGCAGGCGCCGGCGTCACGCGCGCCACGGTGACCGGCCTGCTCGACGGGCTGGAGCGCGACGGTTTCGTGGCGCGCCAGGCAGGCAAGGAGGACAGGCGCAGCATCAAGGTGAAGCTGACCGCCAAGGGCCGGACGGCCGCGGCCAGGCTTTTCAAGGAGCACACCGACTGGATCGGCTCGCTGTTCGCGGGCTTCGGCGACGCGGACCGGGAGCGACTGGCCGGCCTGCTGGAGCGGGTCTGGCAAGGCACGGACGCGGGCCGTGCCGCCATTCGGGAGCCGGCGCGGTGAGCCCGCGCAAGGCTGCGGCGCCGAAGCCGGCCGGCAGGGGCGTGAAAGACATCGCGCCCGAGCGCCTGGCGCAGTTGAACGCCGGAGAACCGGCGGCCACGCTGACCGAATGCCTGGCGGTGGATTTCGCCGTCCTGATGCAGGCCGTGGCGCCGCAGGCCGGGGCCGCGGCGGTGGCCTCGATGCGCGCGCAGGCGGGGCTGGGCATTTCCCGGCGCATGGCGCTGGCCGCGCACATCCTGGGCGAACGCCTGGGGCCCGACGGCTTCGAAGTCTTGAAGACGCACCGTTGCGACACGGTGCGCGGCTGGGCCTGCTTCATGGCGGGCGCCATGCCGGGCGGCACGCTCGGCGCGCGCCTGGATCTGATCCGTCCGCTGGCCGACGACGCGCATTTCGGCGTGCGCGAATGGGCCTGGCTGGCGCTGCGCGAGCATCTGGCGGCGCAACTGCAGGAGGCGTTGCGATTGCTGCAGCCATGGACCAGTGAGCCGTCCGAGCGGCTGCGGCGTTTCGCCTGCGAGTCGTTGCGTCCGCGCGGCGTCTGGTGCGCGCACATCGCGGCGCTGAAGTCCGATCCGGGCCAGGCGCTGCCCTTGCTGGAAGCGCTGCGGGCGGACCCGGCCGTCTATGTGCAGGATTCGGTGGCGAACTGGCTCAACGACGCCAGCAAGAGCCGCCCGGACTGGGTGCGCGAAGTATGCGCGCGCTGGTCGGCAGGCCGGCCGGCGGCCGCCACCGAACGCATCTGCAAGCGGGCGCTGCGTTCCATCGGTCCGTAGGCCCGGCCGATTCGTTATAGTCCGTGCAAGTACTACAGTCCAAAGGACGGGCATGGAAGAGACGACACTGAACTGGGCATCGCTGGTCGATGACCTGAACAAGCTGCTGCGCCTGAAGACCACGGTCATCGGCATGAAGCTGTATGAGCGGGCGGAGGACATGGCGGCGGTCAAGGGCCTGCGGCGTCCGCAGGCCACGCACACCACCGACCAGATCGTCGGCATGGCGGCGCGGCTGGGCTGGACCGTGGGCATCACCGGCGACGATCTGGTGGGCGCGCAGTGCCGCGCCGTGATCGGGCTGGGGCCGCAGGACGAGGCCTGGCGGCGCGGCGAGGACTATGTCGGCGTATGGCACGCCACCCAGGCCGACGCCCAGGCCCGCCAGGAAGCGCTGTCCTGCGTGCCCGCGGGCAAGTACCAGGGCATGGTGGTGTCGCCGCTGGCCTCGGGCCGGCTGGACCCGCCCGACATCTGCCTGGTGTACGCCACGCCGGGCCAGATGATCATCCTCATCAATGGCCTGCAATGGAAGAACTACCGCCGCTTCGACTGGAGCGTGGTGGGCGAGACCGCCTGTGCGGACTCCTGGGGCAGGGCGCTGGCCACCGGCGAACCCAGCCTGTCCTTGCCCTGTTTCGCCGAGCGCCGCTACGGCGGCGTGCCGGACGAGGAAATGCTGATGGCCATGCCGCCGCGCTACCTGCCCATCGCCATCGAGGGCATGAAGGCCCTGTCGGCCAACGGACTGCGCTATCCGATCCCGCCCTACGGCATCCAGAACGACGTGCGCGCCGGCATGGGCGTGAGCTACGCGCGGCCCCCCGCCAAGTCCTGAGCCCTCAGCGGGCCGCGTCGCGCAGCGCGGCCGCCAGCACTCGGGCGGCCGGCCCCAGCGGCTGGTCGATGCGGTGCGCCAGATAGGTTTCGGCGGCCACCTGGCTGCCGCGGCCCAGGCTGTCGGTCGGCAGGCGCAGCAGCCGGCCTTCGGCCAGGTCACGCTCCACCTGCCACAGCGGCAGGCGGCCCCAGCCGGCGCCGGCGACGATCAGCGCGTGCTTGGCGTCCTGCGTATTGACGCGGCAGGTCTGCGGCGACAGCACGGCGAAGTCGCGGCCCTGGCTGAGCGCCGAGGGGTCCGACTGCACGATCTGCACATGGTCGGCGAGGGCGGGCGGGGCCAGCGGCTCGCCCGCCGCGACGTGGCGCGCCAGCGCGTGGGCCGCGCCGACCACGGCCACCATCTGCACCGAGGACAAGGCCTGCATGGCGATGTGGGGATGGCGGAAGTGCTCGCCCGCCACGATGCCCAGCGTATGGCTGCGCGCCAGCAGCGCCTCTATCGGCCCGCCCAGCGGCAGCACCGAAACCCGCGTGGCCACCGAAGGATAGGCCGCGCGCAGCGCGTTGATCGAGGCGCCCACCGCGGCAAGGGGAAACAGCGTGTCCACGGCCAGCGACAGTTCCAGCTCGACGCCTTCGCCCAGCCCCTGGGCGCGGGCGCGCATGGCGTCCACGCGCAGCAGGATGTCGCGGGCGTTGGCCAGCAGCGCCGCGCCCTCGGGCGTCATGACGGGACGGTGGCCGCTGCGGTCGAACAGCCTGACGCCCAGCTGCGTTTCCATATTGGCGATGGCGTGGCTGACCGCCGACTGCACGCGCGACAGGCGGCGTGCGGCCGCGCGGAAACTGCCGGTGTCGGCCACCGCCGCGAATACGCGTAGCTGGTCCAGGGTAAGAGCGTCTATCATCGCGCCGGACGATCTAATAAATCGATCAAGTCAATCAGAAGATTATCACTTACCGGAATCGGCCGGCGATGGCATCCTGGCCGGGTTCTGACAAGGCGGAGACGGGAATGGGGCAGGAAGGAACGCGCTGGGGCGCGGTGGCGGCGATCGTGGGCGCGGGCGTGGCGGCGGCGCTGCAGGTGGGCAAGCTGATCATCGCCGCGCCGTTGCTGCGCCGGGATCTGGGGCTGGACCTGGCCGCGATAGGCGCGCTGGCGGCGGTGTTCTCCGTGCTGGGCATGTTCGGCGGCATCGCGGCCGGCGGCGTCATCGGCCGCTACGGCGCGCGTCGCATGCTGCTGGCCGGCCTGGCGGCCACGGCCGTGGGCGCGGCGCTGGGCGCGATGGCGCCGGCCTACGGCCTGCTGCTGGCGTCGCGCGTCATGGAAGGGCTGGGATTCCTGATGATTTCGGTGGCGGGTCCGGCGGCCTTGCAGCGCATGGTGTCGGCCTCGAACCGCGATATCGCGTTCGCGCTGTGGAGCTGTTATATGCCGGCGGGCATGGCCATCGCGATGCTGGCCTCGCAGGCCTTCGGCGACTGGCGCGGCTACTGGTGGTGCGCCAGCGCGGCGGTGGTCGTGTCGCTGGCGAGCGTCGCGGCGCTGGCCCCGGCCACGCCGGGCGGGGCCAGCCTGTCCTGGCGCAGCCTGCGCCAGGACACGGCGGACACCCTGGGCGCGCCCGGCCCGCGCCTGCTGGCGCTGACGTTCACGCTCTACAGCCTGATGTTCTTCGCGCTGTTCACCTTCCTGCCGGTGCTGCTGACCGAGCAGCTGGGCCTGTCGCTGGCCACCGCCGGCGTCTACAGCGCCATCGCCAGCGCCGCCAACGTGATCGGCAACCTGGGCGCCGGCGTGCTGCTGGCGCGCGGCTGGCGGCGTTCCACGCTGATCGCCTGCGCCAGCGTGGCGATGGGCGCGGTGGCGCTGCTCATCTTCCGCTCGGTGTTGCCGGCGATGCCGACCTTTCTGCTGTGCGTGCTGTTCTCGGCGGTGGGCGGGCTGATACCGGCCACCCTGCTGGGCACCGCGCCCACGCTGGCGCCGCGCGCCGGCCTGGCGGCGGCGTCGGTGGGGCTGGTGATGCAGGGCAGCAACCTCGGCCAGGTGATCGGGCCGCTGGCGGTGGGCGGCGCGATCGACCGCTACGGCTGGACGTCGGCCTCGTTCATCGTGGCCGCGGCAGGGCTGGGCGGCGTGGCGCTGGCGTGGCGTTTGCGGCGCCTGCGCGGCGCGGGGCTGTAGGCGCGCGCGGCCGACCTTGCGGCGTCATGCCGCCGGCCTATCATGGGGGCTTGTTTCCCACGGAGCCACTATGCATACGCCTGCCCCCCGCCTGGTCATCTTCGACTGCGACGGCGTCCTGATCGATAGCGAGATCATCGCGGCGCGCGCCCAGTCGCAAGCGCTGGCCGCGCACGGCATCGCCATCACGCCCGAAGAGGCCGCGCGCCGCTTCGCCGGCATTCCCGACGCGGACATGTGGCAGACCCTGCAGCAGGAAAGCGAACGCCGCCTGCCCGACGGGTTCGCGCGGCAGTACGCCGACCGCCTGCAGGCCAGCTTCCGCCAGGAACTGCGCGCGCTGCCCGGCGCGGCCGAAACGGTGGCGGCGCTGCGCGAGCGCGGCATGCAGCTGTGCGTGGCTTCCAGCAGCCAGCCCGCCAAGCTGGAGGCGGCCTTGAGGATGGTGGGCCTGTGGGACGCGTTCGCGCCCAATGTCTTCAGCGTGGCGCAGGTGGCGCGCGGCAAGCCGGCGCCGGACGTGTTCCTGTTCGCCGCCCGGCAGATGCGCGCGGCAATCCTGGATTGCGTGGTGGTGGAAGACAGCGTGGCCGGCGTGCGCGCCGCGCGGGCTGCGCGCATGCGCGCCATCGGCTACGTCGGGGCCTCGCACAACGGTCCCGGGCAACGCCAGCGGTTGCTGGACGAAGGCGCCAGCGAGGTCATCGACGACCTGCGCCGCCTGCCGGAACTGCTGTAGCGGCGCGTGGATGGCCCGGGCCGGCCGGTCCCGGGTCAGTGGTAATCGAAGATCTCGACGTCGGCGGGGCCGTCGGCGGTCCAGACGAAGCAGATGCGCCATTGGTCGTTGACGCGTATGCTGTGCCGCCCGGCGCGCTTGCCGTCTTTCAGGTATTCCAGGCGATTGCCAGGCGGGGTGCGCAGGTCCACAAGCTGGCGCGCCGCATGCAGCAGGCGCAGCTTCTTGAGCGCAGGGGCTTCGGCGTTGACCCACCTGGGGACCCGCCGCAGCTCGAACAGGGCCTGCGTGTCTGCACACCGGAAGGACTGGATCGCCATGATCGGACGGTGACGCGTTGCGGTATCGACGCAAACGGTATCCATCGCGCGTACAGGGCGCCAGCGGGCCGGATCGGATCTAGGACGCCGCGATGGCGTCGCGCTTCATGTCTGCGAATCCATCTGGTTGGCGCGTTCCAGCAGCAATGCGCGCTCGCGGGCATTGCGCGTCATGCCGGCGGCGCGTTCGAATTCGGCGCGGGCCTCGGCGCGGCGGCCCAGCCTGGCCAGCAGGTCGGCGCGCACGCTGGGCAGCCAATGGTAATTGGCCAGCGCCGGGTCCTGCGCCAGCCGGTCGGCCAGGTCCAGTCCGGCCTCTGGGCCAAAGGCCATGCCCACGGCGACGGCGCGGTTCAGTTCCACCACCGGCGAGGGCTGCGCCTGCGCCAGCGCGTCGTACAGCGCCACGATGCGCTGCCAGTCGGTGTCTTCGGGCGTGCGGGCGCGGGCATGGCAGGCCGCCAGCGCGGCCTGCAGCGCGTAGGGGCCGCGTGCCCCGCCCAGCGCGTCGGCGCGGTCCAGCGCCGCCAGCCCGCGGCGGATCAGCAAGCGGTCCCAGCGGGCGCGGTCCTGGTCCATCAGCAGCACGGGACGGCCCTGCGCGTCGGCGCGCGCGCACAGGCGCGAGGCCTGCAGTTCCATCAGCGCGACCAGCCCGTGCACCTCGCTTTCCCCGGACGCCAGCTCGGCCAGCACGCGGCCCAGGCGCAACGCTTCGTCGCACAGGGCGGGGCGGGTCCAGTCATCGCCCGAGGTGGCCGAATAGCCTTCGTTGAAGATCAGGTAGATGACTTCCAGCACCGAGGCCAGGCGCGGCGCGCGCTCGTGCGCCCGCGGCACTTCGAACGGCACGTTGGCGGCCGAGAGGCTGCGCTTGGCGCGCACGATGCGCTGCGCGATGGTGGACTCCGAGGCCAGGAAGGCGCGCGCGATCTCGGCCGTGGACAGCCCGCCCAGCAGGCGCAGCGTCAGCGCCACGCGGGCCTCGGTCGACAGCAGCGGATGACAGGCGGTGAAAATCAGGCGCAGCAGATCGTCGCCGATGTCGTCCTGGCGCGCGGCGTCCAGCGCGTCGACGAAATCCGGCTCCACGTCGGCCTGCAGGGCCTCCAGCTCGCGGCCGATCTGCTCGTGCTTGCGCGTATGCAGCGCGTCCAGCCGCAAGCGGTCGCGGGCGCGGTTCTTGGCGGTGGTCATCAGCCACGCTCCCGGGTTGTCGGGCACGCCGGTCTCGGGCCAGCGTTCCAGGGCGGCGACCAGGGCATCCTGCGCCAGTTCTTCGGCCAGGCCGACGTCGCGCACCAGGCGCGCGACGCCGGCGATGACGCTGGCGGCTTCGATCCGCCAGACCGCCTCGATGGCGCGATGCGTGGCCGCCTGCGTCGTCATGCTTCGGGCATCTCGCCGGGCACCATGTACACCAGCTCCCAGATGTGGCCGTCCAGGTCTTCGAAGCCGTGCGCGTACATGAAGCCGTGGTCCTGCGGCTGGCGCGGCGCGCTGCCGCCGGCGGCCAGCGCGCGCGCCACCAGGTCGTCGACCTCGGCGCGGCTGTCGCAGGACAGCGCGATCAGGACTTCGGTGCTCTTGTTGGCGTCGGCCACCGGCTTGCCGGTGAAGGTCTGGAAGAAGTCGGTCACCAGCAGCATGACGTAGATGTCGTCGCTGACGACCATGCAGGCGCCCTGGTCGTTGGTGAACTGGGGATTGAAGGAAAAGCCCAGGCTCTTGAAGAAAGCCTGCGATTTCTGCATGTCGGCGATGGGCAGATTGACGAAGATCTGTTTGGGCATGATGTGGGTTTCCGGTGGGTCGGCTTGGGATCGGTGCAAGAGCGATGGCTGTCAGCGGCTGATGGCCGGCAGGCGCCGGAACCGTTCGATCGATTCGCTGGGGCCGAGTTCGTCCAGCTCGTACATCTGGCGCACTTCGATGGAGCAGGGCTGGTCGGGAAAAGGCTCGGGAAAGCGCAAGGCCCATTGCATGGCCTCTTCGCGCGAGCGCGCCTGGATCATGGTGTAGCCGGCGATCAGCTCCTTGGTGTCGGCGAACGGGCCGTCGATCACCGAGCGCTGGCCGTGGTCGTAATGCACCCGCCAGCCGCGCGAGGAGGGCTGCAGGCCGTTGGCGTCGAGCAGCACGCCCGCCTTGGCCAGGGCTTCGTGATAGGTCGTCATCGCGGCGAACATGCTTTCGGGCGGCATGACGCCGGCTTCGCTGTCGGGCGTGGCCCGCACTAGGATCATGAATCGCATTCCTGAATCTCCTGGGTTCGGAAATCACGGCCCGTCGTGTTTTTCCGGGCTTGTACAGGCACGACGAACGACGCGGCGCCGGATCGACATCTGTGCGAAAAACCTAGGGTAAGTCCCAGGTCTGCGGGACGGCGGCGCAACACAACCAGCAGATTGTTACGAACACTCAGCCCTGGTTGCAGCGCGCCTGCCTACACTCGCAGGCGTCCACAACTTTGAATACAGATATGAAAATCCTTTGCAGCTTTGCCTTGATGGCGGCCCTGTTGTCAGGCTGCGCCGTCTATACGCCCGACGGCGCGGTGATCGTCGATCCTCACGGCGGCTACGGCGGCGGCGGCGGCGGTTTCTGTCCGCCGGGACAGGCCAAGAAAGGCAACTGCTGAAGCCGGGCCACGGCGGCTACATGAAGCAGGGGCCCAGCTCGCGCACCTCCACCGTGGCCCATTGCGCGGCCGGGCACTGCGCCGCCAGCGCCAGCGCTTCCTCGCGCGTCTCGCAGCTCAGCAGGAAGAATCCCCCGATCATCTCCTTGGCCTCGGCATAGGGGCCGTCGAGCAGGGAGCGCTCGCCGTCGCGGATCTGCAGGCGCACCGCCTCCGAATCCGACTTGAGCGACTCCGCGCGCACCAGCAGGCCGCGCGCCTGCAGGTCCTCGGCATAGCCGACCATCTGCGCATAGGCCTCGCGGCCTTCCTCGGGCGTGCGCCGGGCGCGCTGGCCCGCCGGTTCGACGATCAATAGCAGGTACGACATGGGAGCTTCCTGGACGGACGACGGATCGGGTCCGCCAGATTACCGCCGATCGCGGCGGTTTCGCCATTGTTTTCGTAGCCTCGCGTGCGGGTCCTGTAGTATGTCGGCCGGCGCGGGCACGGGGCATCGCGCCGTCGACGACAGGATATGCCCATGGATCAACAGCAACGCAATGCCGCGGCCTCCGAAGGCAGATTGCCCACGGGAGGATTCGCGCCCCTGGTGCCTGAGTTGGATGTCTCCGACCTGCAGGCCAGCCTGGACTTCTGGTGCGGCCTGCTTGGATTTGAAGTGGCTTACGCGCGCCCCGAGGCCGGCTTCGCCTATATCGAGCGCGGCCCGCTCCAGGTCATGCTGTGCGCCATCAACGGCTCCTGGGAAACCGGCCCATTGGAACGGCCCTTCGGACGAGGCATCAACTTCCAGATGCAGGTGCCTGCCATCGAGCCGCTGGCTGCGTCGCTGGAAGCAGCCGGTTGGCCGTTGTTCCGCCCGATCGAGGAAAAGCGCTACCACGTCGGGTCGGGCTGGTCGTCCTGCAAGGAGCTCCTGGTGCAGGACCCCGACGGATACCTGCTCAGGTTCGCCAGCTGAAGTCCTGCTCCGGCGCGCGCTTACGTCCCGCCGCGCGGGGTCTGGATCATTTTCCAGCCATTGCCGGCGGGATCGCGAAAGCCCGCGTCGATGCTGCCGTAGCGCTCCATCGGCTCCTGAGTGAATTCGACCCCGGCGGTCTTCAGCCGGGCATATTGCGCACGACAGTCGGAAACGTGCAGGACCAGGGGCGGCATGGCGCCCTTGGCGACCACGGCGAGCAGGGTTTGCATGGTGGTGTCGTCGTGCACCGGCGGGCCGGGCCTGAACAGGCCGAGCTGGAAAGAGGGCTGGTCGGGATGCTGGACCGTCAGCCATCGGTACGGCCCGTTCTGCACGTCGGTATGGACCTTGAAACCGAGCTTGCCGACATAGAAGGCGAGCGCCTCGTCCTGGTCGTCGACGTACAGGCCCACCACATTGATTCCTGGATTCATTAGACCTCCTGGGTTGGTGTGGGCAATGTAGTCCTGCTCTTGCGGCGGCGCTTCTCCAAAACTGCGGTTTCGAGTTCAGGCCGCAACGCGGCTTTCAGAATACAGGCCGGCACCGGGGCGAGCTGTTCATGCGAAGTCCGGGCCTGGCGGCGCACGGCGCCGGGGCTGTGGCCGGTCACGTCGCGAAACACCCGGCCGAAGCTGCCCAGACTCTCCCAGCCGCTGGCGTAGGCGACGTCGGTAATGCTGAGCGCGGTGTCGCGCAGCAGGGCCGTCGCGCGTTCGATGCGCCGGGTCAGCAGATAGCGGTGCGGCGGCAGGCCGAAGGCCTGTTTGAAGCTGCGGGCGAAATGCGCTTCGGTGACGCCTGCCACCGCGGCCAGACGCTCGACCGGCCAGGCCTCGTGCGAGGCGGCGTCGATGCGGTCCTTGGCGCGCAGCAGGCGGCGCAGCAGGGCGGGGGCCATGGGTTTGGGCGTGGCGGGCGGCATTTGTCCAGTTTAGGCGCTGGAAAGCGACTGAAACAGCTTATACACCCGGTATCCCAGCCAGCAGGACTGACACATGGCGGCGATGCTAATTTGGGTCCCGATCGTGCGATCCCCGTGGGGCGGGGACGCCGGCTACAGGAGAATAATCATGGCCATCACCAAACGACTGATTCAAGCGGTACTTGCGGGCGCGCTGGCGCTGGGCGTCAGCACCACGGCGCTGGCCGACCGCGAGACGCGCAACACCGTCATCGGCGCCGGACTGGGTGGCGTGGCGGGTGCGTTGCTGTCGGATGGCGATCCCTGGGTCACCTTGGGCGGCGCGGCGGCCGGCGGGGTGCTGGGCAATGTGCTGACGGACGATAACGACCACCGCCGCGGTGGCCGCCGCCACTGGGACCGCGACCGCGGTCGCGACCATCATTCGTACCGGCGCGCCGGCTATCGCGGCGATGACGGCTATCGCGGCCACCATCGCTCTTACGGCCGCCACCGCCATTGAGGACGGCGGCTCAGGAACGCGGCGCGGCGGGACCCTGCGCCGCCTTCTGCGGCGCGGTGATGTCCATGATCAGTTCCACGCGCCGGTTGGCGGCGCGGCCCGCGGCGGTGTCGTTGGATTCGAGCGGGCGGGTTTCGGCGTAGCCGACCGCGCGCAGGCGCTGCGGCGCGACGCCGTCGCGCACCAGTTCGCGCAGCACGCTGGTGGCGCGGCTGCTGGACAGTTCCCAGTTCGAGGCGAACTGCCGGGTCTGGATGGGCACCGGGTCGCTATGGCCTTCGACGGACACCTGGTAATCGTTTTTGTTGAGGATGCCGGCCAGGCGCTTGATGACGTCCAGCCCGGCCGGGCTGAGGGTGGCCTGGCCGGACGGGAACAGCAGTTCGTTGCTGATGCGGAAGCTGACCGATTGTTCATTGATGATGACGTCGACCGAGTTGCCCAGGTCGGCCAGGCCCAGCGATTCCTTGGACGGCGCGCGCAGCGGCGGCGCGGCTTCGGCCACGATCTCGCCTTCCTGCGCGGGCGCGGCGTCGGCCACGGTGGCCGCGGGCGGCTCGGCCGGGGCCGGCGGCTCGGCCCAGCTGGCCGGGATGGCCACGGCGTCGAATTCGGAATATTCGCCGTCGTATGCCGGCAGGCCGCTGGCGGCCAGCGAGCCGACCAGCTGCACAGGCTGCTCGTTGCCGAAGAAAGCCAGGCCCTGCAGGCGGGTCAGCGCCAGCAGCACGACCAGCAGCGCCAGCAGCAGCGTGATCAGATCCAGGTAGCTGAGCAGCCAGTGTTCGGATTCCGGTTCTACGTTGTCCTCGACGTGCCAGCGGGCGTAGCGGTCCTGGCGGCCGCTTCTGCCCTGGCGCCAGGCGCCGCCGGCGGCCGCCTTGCGGGCGCGCAGCTCGGCCTGGCGGGCCTGCTCGATCCGCTCGGCCAGGGTGGGCGAGATCAGGCTCATTGGCGCGCGGCGGCCGGGCGGGCCAGGGGCACGGAACGGACGGCGGGCTTGGCCGCGCCGTCGGCCTTGGGCTGGGCCGGCTCCTGCAGGCCGCCGTCATGGATTTCGTCTTCGATGTGCATGACGAAGGAATTGAGCGTTTCGCGCACGACGGCGGGGCCGCGCTTCTCGCACATCATGGCGATGCCTTGCAGCACCATGTTCATGGATTCGACGCGGCGCGCGGTGCGGCGCTCCAGTTTCAGGGCGATGGGCTTGCACACCAGGTTGGCCAGCAGGATGCCGTAGAAGGTGGTCATCAGGCCGATGGCCAGCTGCTGGCCGATGGTCTGGATGCTGCCGTCGCCCAGCACCGACATCAGGTTGATCAGCCCGACCAGGGTGCCCAGCATGCCGAAGGCGGGCGCAAAGGTGGCCATGACGCGGAACATCTGCGCTTCGGCCTGTTCGCGGGCGCGCAGGCGCGCCACGCGCCATTGCAGCAGTTCGATGATCTGGTCTTCCGGCGTATTGTCGATGATGAGCTGCACGCCGGTGCGCAGGAAGGGATTGGAGACTTTTTTCAGCGCCTCTTCGACCTTGCGCACGTCGGTGTTCATCCAGAGCTGGGCCATGGTCACCAGTTCGTCGATGTCGCGCTGCTGGTCGTGCTGGTCGTTGCGGAACACGGTGCGCACCAGCTTGAAGATCCGCACCACCTCGGACAGCGGATAGGCGATGAACAGCGCCGCGCAGGTGCCGCCGAGCACGATGGCCAGCCCGGGCAGGTTGATGTAGAGGCTGGGGTCGGTGGCCGCCAGGGCCACCACGATGACCAGGGTGAACAGGCCGACGGCGGCGCCGATGAGGGTAGACGGATTCATGGATCTTGCCCGATAACGAAGGCGCTCCGCGCGCGGAGTGCCGGAATTTCGGGAAATTCTAGCCAGGACCGGCGCCGCTCAATCGGCCGGAAAGCGGGGCGAAATAGGCCGTAAGCATCGGCTTGGCCTGCGCGCCCGGGCTGCCTGGCGATCCGTCAAAATGGGGGCGGACCGGCGGATATGTATATCATGGGCGGCATCTGGCGGCGCCTCGCCCGGCGGCCGCCGCCGAACTGGAGCAAAACATGAACAACCCCAACGAAAGCGTCAGCATGGCGCTTTTCTGTGATTTCGAGAACGTGGCGCTGGGCGTGCGCGACACCAAATTCCACAAGTTCGACATCCGGCCCGTGCTGGAACGCCTGCTGCTCAAGGGCAGCATCGTCGTCAAGAAGGCCTATTGCGACTGGGAGCGCTACAAGGAATTCAAGGCTCCCATGCACGAGGCCAATTTCGAGCTGATCGAGATCCCGCACGTGCGCCAGTCGGGCAAGAATTCGGCCGACATCCGGCTGGTGGTGGACGCGCTGGACTTCTGCTACACCAAGTCGCACGTCAACACCTTCGTGATCATCAGCGGCGACTCCGATTTTTCGCCGCTGGTGTCCAAGCTGCGCGAGAACGACAAGAAGGTGATCGGCGTGGGAGTGAAGCAGTCCACCTCCGACCTGCTGATCGCCAACTGCGACGAATTCATTTTCTATGACGACCTGGCGCGCGAAGGACAGCGCGCCGCCGAGGCCCGCCGCGACAACCGCGGCGCCAACGGCGGCCAGCGCCGCACGCCCGACGAGGAACGCCGCCGCAAGGAAGAGCAGGAGGCGCGCCGGACCCAGGCCGTCGAGATGGTGGTCGAGACCTTCGAGGCGCTGGTGGCCGAGCGCGGCGACAGCGGCAAGATCTGGGCCTCGGCGCTGAAGGACGCGCTCAAGCGCCGCAAGCCGGATTTCAACGAGTCCTACTACGGCTTCCGGGCCTTCGGCAACCTGCTGGAAGAGGCGCAGTCGCGCGGTTTCCTGGAAGTGGGCCGCGAGGAAAAATCCGGCACTTATGTGTACCGCGACAGCGCCGGCGGCGAGCCGGCCGGGCGTCCTGCGGCGCGCGCGCAAGCCAGCGACGCCGCCGAAGCACCGTCCGCCGCCGCGGCGCCGGAAGCCGCCGGCGCCAGGCCGGCCCGCAATGCACGGGGCGGGCGCAAGACGTCCGGCCGGGGCGCGGGCCAGAAGCCCGACGCCGCCCCGCGCGAAGAATCCGCCCCGGCTGCGGCCGAGGCCTATGCGCAGCCGGAGGCCCCCAGGCCGGCCGACGCGGCGCCCCCTCCCGTCGCCGCGCAACTGCCGCCCATCCCCAAGCCCGCTCCGCCGCAGCGCCAGCCTATGGCCGTGGCCGCACCGCCGCCCGTGGTCGACGTGACGGAATGGACCTTCGTCAAGCCGTCGCCGCAGATCGAGGAGCCGGCGGCGGAGCCCGTGCCAGCCCCCGCCAAGCGCGCCCGCGGCGCCCGCAAGACCACGCCCAAGGCCGCCGAGGCCAAGGCGCAAGCGACCGCCGCCGAACCCGCGGCCGCCGCGCCTGCCGAGGCCGAGCCGGCCGCCAAGCCCGCGCGCAAGACGGCCCGCAAGACCGCCGCCCCGCGGCGGACGCGCAAGGCGGCCGAGGAATCCTCCTGAGCCTGCCGGAATTGCGTATGGAATACGTGCTGGTCAGTTCCTGCCTGCTGGGCAAGCCGGTGCGCTACGACGCGCGCGCCGTCTCGCACGACAACGCGGTGCTGGCGCGCTGGCTAAAGCAGGGCCGCGTGGTGGCTGTCTGTCCCGAGGTCGCCGGCGGCCTGCCCGTGCCGCGTCCGCCCGCCGAGATCGAGCCGGGCGCCGCGGCGGCGACGGTGCTGGCCGGCCGCGCCCGCATCGTGGCGGTGTCGGGAGAGGACGTGACCGCGCCCTTCGTGCAAGGCGCGCGCGAGGCGCTGGCGGCCGCGCGCCGCCATGCCATCCGGGTCGCGGTGCTCAAGGAGGGCAGCCCGTCCTGCGGCAGCGGTTATGTGTACGACGGCCATTTCGCCGGCAACAAGATCCCCGGCTCGGGCGTGACGGCCGAACTGCTTGCGCAGGCGGGCGTGCGCGTGTTCAGCGAACACCAGTGGCGCGAAGCCCAGGACTGGCTGGCGCGCCTGGAGGCGGGCGACGGCGCTTAGCGCGCCGTTCCGCGGGCTGGGGAAACGCCGTAAACCTGCCGCAGGCCGGTCCGAGATGTCGGGGCGGGCAGGGCCTGCCCCGGTGCATCAGTTGATCTTGATGTTGCGTTCCTTGACCAGGGTCTTCCACTGTGTGGTTTCTTTGGCCAGATGGTCGCGCAGTGCGTCCGGGCTGCTTCCGATAGACTCCGCGCCGATCGAATCCAGGGTTGCCTTCACCTTCGGTTCCACTAACGCATTGCGCATGGCTTCGTTCAGCCTGGCCACCACTTCCGGCGGGGTGCCGGCGGGGGCGAACGCCGCGAACCAGGGCATCAGTTCGTAGCCCGGCACGCCGGCTTCCCGCAGGGTCGGCACGTCAGGCAGGGCGGCGGAGCGCTTGGCCGTGGTGACGGCCAGCGCGCGCAGCTTGCCGCTGACGATGTGCGGCTTGGCGGACGTGATGCTGTCGAACATGTAGTCCACCTGGCCGCCCAGCAAATCCGCCACGGCCGGGCCGCTGCCCTTGTAGGGCACGTGCAGCATGTCGACGCCCGTCATCGATACGAAGAGTTCGCCCGCCAGATGGATCGACGTGCCCACGCCGGCCGAGGCGTAGGTGTAGTGGCCGGGCCGGGCTTTCGCCTTGGCGATCACGTCCTGCACGCTGGTCGCGCCGGTGCGGGCCGGATTGGTGACCAGTACGTTGGGCACCACGGCCAAGAGCGAGATAGGTGCGAAGTCCTTGATGGGGTCGTAGTTCAGGTCGGCGTACAGCGCCGGGTTGACGGCCATGCCGTTGGCCACGATCAGAATCGTGTAGCCGTCGGGCTTGGCGCGCGCGACCGAGGCCGCGCCGATGTTGCCGCCCGCGCCGGCGCGATTCTCGACGATGACTGACGTGTTCAGCTGCTTGCCCATGGATTCGCCCAGCGTGCGGGCGATGCTGTCCATGGCGCCTCCCGGCGGGAAGGGCACGATCCATTTGACTGGGCGGTCAGGGTAGCCGTCGGCCAGCGCGGCGGACGCGCCGCCCAAGAGCGATAGGGCCAGGATGGCGCGGGCAAAGGGTTTGAATAGGTGGCGCATGGTCGTCTCCGTAGTGCATGAATTATTGTGGGTGCGCCCTTCGAGGCGGGCGCGGCCGGATGTCGCGTGTCTGCGGTCCGTCAGCGGTCCCGCCGGTAGAAATTCAGCTTGTCTTCGTCCAGCGTCAGCCCCAGGCCGGGGCCGTCGGGAAGTTCCAGTTCGAAATCGGCGTAGCGCGGCGGATTGACGACGATGTCGTCCTTCAGCAGCAGCGGACCGAACAGTTCGGTGCCCCAAGACAGGCGCGGCAGGCAGGCAAAGCCGTGCGCCGACGCGATCGATCCCACCGAGCCTTCCAGCATCGTGCCGCCGTATAGCGACATGCCGGCGGCATCGCCCACCGCCGCAGTGCGCAGCATCTCGTGCAGGCCGCCCGACTTGGCGATCTTCAACGCCAGCACGTCGGCCGCGCCTTGGCGCGCGATGTCCAGCGCGTCTTCCGGGCCATTTACGGCTTCGTCCGCCATGATCGGGACGACGAAGCGCGCGGCCAGCCGGGCCATCCCGGCCAGGTTGGCGCGGGCTATGGGTTGTTCGATCAGGTCCACGCCCGCCGCTTCCAGCCGCGCGATGGCGCCGGCCGCATCGGCCTCGTTCCAGGCCTGGTTCACGTCCACCGTCACGCGGGCGCGGTCGCCCAGCGCCTGCTTGATGCGCGACACGTGCGCCACGTCTTGCGACACGGCGCGGCGGCCCACCTTCAGCTTGAACGTGTTGTGGCGGCGGCTTTGCAGCAGCGACTCGGCTTCCTCGATGTCACGGGCGGTATCGCCGCTGGCCAGCGTCCAGAGCACCGGCAGACGGGGGCGCACGGCGCCGCCCAGCAGGGTCGACACCGGCACGTTCAGCCGCTTGCCCTGGGCGTCCAGCAGCGCGGTTTCCAATGCGGACTTGGCGAAGCGATTGCCGCGGGCCACCTTTTCCAGGTGCTGCATGGCCGCGTGGATGTTGGTGGCGTCCAGGCCGGTCAGTGCCGGAGCCAGATAGGTATCGATTGCCAGCTTGATGCCTTCGGGGCTCTCTTCACCGTAAGACAGGCCGCCAATGGTGGTGGCTTCACCGATGCCTTCGATGCCGTCGCTGCACGTCAGGCGCACGATCACGAGCGTTTGCCGCTGCATGACCGCCATGGCCAGTTGATGGGCGCGGATGGTGGGCAGATCCACCAGAATGGCCTGAACCGAGAGAATGCTTGGCAGATTCATACTTTTATTATCAGAAATGACATGACAGGGGCAGTATGACTTGCGCTTTCCGCTTGAGTCCAAGACTATATGGCTTCCTATTGATATCTATTGGGTATAAATATGCCATGCAACTCAGACACCTAAGATACTTCCAGGCAGTGGCGGAAGAGGGGAGCTTCACGCGTGCCGCCGCCCGGCTGCATATTGCCCAGCCGCCGCTGAGCCGTCAGATCCGCCAGTTCGAGGAAGAACTGGGGGTGCAACTGTTCGAACGCACTACCCGCGCCTTGCGGCTGACGGAAGCCGGGCGCTTCCTGCTGGAGCAATCGCGGCTGTTGACCGCCCGGCTGGAAGAAGTGCTGGAAGGCACGCGCCGTCTGGGGCAAACGCAGCGACGCTGGTTCGGCATCGGTTTTGTTCCGTCGACCCTGTATGGCTTCGTGCCCGAGCTGATCCGCCAATTGCGCAGCGCCGATCCCAAGGTGGAAGTCGGCTTGGCGGAAATGACCACGCTGCCGCAATTGGAAGCGCTAAAAACAGGGCGCATCGATCTAGGTATCGGCCGGATCCTGCTGGATGATCCGGCGATCGAACGCCGGGTGCTGATGACCGAACCATTGATGGCCGCCGTGCCGCTGCATCATCCATTGGCGGCGATGGGCAGCGTGTCGGCGCAACGCCTGGCGCAGGAACCGTTCGTGCTGTATCCGGCGCGGCCGCGGCCGAACTTTGCGGACCATGTGCTGGGGCTGTTCCGCGCCGCGGGCTACGCGCTGCAGGTCGAACAGGAGGCCAACGAGCTGCAGACCGCGATAGGCCTGGTGGCCGCGGGCGTGGGCGTGTCAGTGGTGCCGGCCTCGGTGCAGCGCTTGCAACGGCAGGACGTGGCCCACGTGCGGATCGAAGGCGATGCGTTCGTGTCGCCGGTGATCGTGAGCTACCGCAAGGATGACCAGTCTGCGTTTTTGCAGCGCGCGCTGGCGCTGGCTGCGGGATTGGCAACCTAGTTGGTGTACTCGCGGCCTGCTGCCATGCAGGATTGCAGCATGCGGTTGTAGGTGTCCACCGAGACCTGCGTGGTCCATTGCGAGATGTGCGCCGGGTCGTAGCCGCTCTGGTTCATGGCCCAGCGCTGGCAATCGCTGCTGGCGCCGGCCTGGGGCGAGCCCATGGGCGCGGCCTGTTCGTATTGCGGCGGCGGCACGTATTGCGGCTGCTCGGGAGGCTGATATTGCGGCGTCTCGTACACGGAGTCCGGATAGGTCGGCGCGCCGTAGACCGGCGGGGTGGTATAGCCCACGCCCGGCGCATAGACGCCGGCCTGCGCGTAGGAAGGCCCCGAGTCCGCCGCCAGCAGCAGGCCGATCGCGGCCAGCGCGAACGCGCCGCCCACCCACCAGCCGTCGGAGCTGCTTCCGCCGCCGCCGTGATAGTGGTGATAACCGCCGCCGTAGCCGCCATAGCCGCCGTGGTGGCCGCCGCCCCAATAACCGCCGCCGTGCCTGCCGCCGGCCAGCGCGGGCGCGCTGACCACCGCCAGCGCCAAGGCCAGCGCCGTGGCGCGGACCGAAAACCGATTCATGATTCTGCTCCTGGATCGCCCCGGCCGGCATGGCGCGCGGCAAGAGGCAACATCAATACTTTACTGCTGCGCGGGCGTCACGGGTTGTCGCAAGCGCTACCGGGATTTCAAGCCGTTTCAGGGCCGCGGGCGTGGCGTCAGGGGCGGTTGCGCGCTGTTGCATGAGCGCGACTCGCCGGCCCGCAGGCGCACCTGCGCGCGCGGCTCGAAACCGTCAGGCTCGCGGTTCATGGTTTCGTAGGTTTCATAGCCGGTTTTTTCCACGCACCAGTTCCAGAAATAGGTCTGCGCGCCGTGCAGCATCATCGATTCCGCGCGCCATTCGCGGATCGCGGGAAACGCCGCCGCGCCGTCGGCGGCGCTGCGCGTTTCGTTGCGAAAACGTTCGCGGCCGTAGGGGTATGCGCTGCTGATCAGCACCACGCGGGCATCCGCCACGGGCCGCTCGGCCTCGTCCAGCACGGTAGGGCGCGCTTCGGGTTGCAGGGTCTTGTAGACGGGGTAGGGAACGCAGCCGGCGCTGGCGAGCGCGAGGGCAAGAACGGGGGCGGCGGGCAGGATGCGTAACGGCAATCTCATCGGCTGGCCGGACGGCGGTCCGGTAGGGGGTTGGCAGTGGCTAAAACTGTTGATAGGTAGTATTTTCTCGCGATGATCACGTTACCACCTTCTCCTGCGTCGCAAGACGAGCGTCTCACCAAAGGCAAGCGCACCCGGCTGCAGCTTCTGGCGGTCGCGGCGGCGGAGTTCGCGCAACGCGGGTTCCAGCACACCCGGATCAGCGACATCGTCGCCCGCGCCGGCGTGACGCAGCCGGTCTTCTACCAGTACTTCAGCAGCAAGCAGGCCGCGTACGACGAGCTGGTGGACATGTTCATGCAGCGCTTGCGCCAGGCCATCGGCCAGGCGCGCCTGCCGGACGACCTGCCCGAGGCCGAACTGGCCGGCCGCATCCGCCAGGGCGTGGGCGGGCTGCTGGACATCCTGCAGGAAGATCCCAACCTGACCCGCATCGGCTTCTTCCAGGCGGCGTCGGCTGAGGCCCTGAAGGACGAACTGGTGGCGATGCTCGCCGACAACGTGCGGGCCGAGCAGCAGGCGGGCCTGTTGCGCACGCAGCCGCGCGCCGACTGGTTCGCGCAGTCGCTCATGGGCATCATCGAACGCTTCACCCGCCAGACCCCCGACGCCGAACAGCGCGAGCGCCTGGCGGACTTCATCACGGACCTGCTGCTGGAAGGCATGCGAATACGGCTGCCGCCCCAGCCCGCCTCCTAGCAGGAGGCTTTTTTTTCGTCTGTGGACGGCCGCGGGGAGCGCGCCGGCTGGACGAAATGCTCGTGCTTGAGGCCTCATGCTTGATTGATATTCGTCTATAAACGAAAATGCCCATGTATCGAATCGAGCGGGTGTACTGCGCCACGCGGATATCGAGCGCGCAGTGCAGTGCTGGCAAGACTGGCAACGGAGAACCGACGCATGAAAAGCAGAGCCCATGACGAAGCAATGGCGGAGCTATACCGCAACGATCCGACGCTTGCGCTGGAAGTCATCAATGACATTCTCCAGGACGGCGAGCAGGCCGAGTTGCTGATCGTGCTGCGCCAGCTCGCGCGCGCCTACGGCGGCGTGCAGGCGGTGGCCGAGCAGGCCCGCCTGAATCCGACCCAGCTTTATCGCACGTTATCGCCCCAGGGCAATCCGGCGTTGAGCAGCCTGATCGCCATACTCAAGGCGATGGGCCTGCGCCTGGCGGTCCAGCCGCTGTCGGCGGCGCGGTCCGCGCCCTGAGTTCAGCGCGCCAGCGCCGGCGTGCCGCCCGCGCCGAGGTCCCAGTACAGTCCCGTCATCAATCCGAGCGCCTGGCGCAGCAGCTCCGGCGGCAGGTGTTCGTTGGGCGCGTGCTGGGAGCAGCCCGGATAGGAATGCGGCACCCAGATCGTGCGCAGGCCCAGCACGTCGGTGAAGATGTCGTTGGGCAGCGAGCCGCCCAGGTTGGGCAGCACCGCGGCCTTGACGCCGGCGGTGCGCTCCAGCGATTCCACCGCCCAGCGCACCCACGGGTCTTCCGGGTCGATGCGGGTGGCGCGGAACATGCTTTCGCGGGTGAGCGCGATCTGGACCATGGGAAAGCCCTGGCGGTCCAGATGGCGGCGCAGGGCGGGGATGAGTTCGTCGGGGTCCACGCCGACCACGAAGCGCAGCTGGCAGCGCGCCCAGGCGCGCGGCGGGATGGCGTTGACGGGGGTGTCGGGGTTGCCGGTCTTGTAGGCCAGCACTTCGAACGAGCACCAGCCGAACACGCGTTCGGCCGGCGACAGGCCGGGCTCGCCCCAGCCGGGTTCGATCTCCGGGCCGTCGGCGCCGCCGTCGACCTGGCAGTCGGCCAGGGCGCGGCGCACCGCCGGCGGCAGTTCCGCGGGCACCCATTCCGGCACGCGGATCTGGCCGGTCGGCGAGACCAGCGTGGAAATCGCGTGCGCCAGCTGGATGCCGGGGTTGGAGATCAGCCCGCCCCAGTTGCCCGAATGATGGCCGCCGGCGCGCGCCTTGATGCTGAGGTCGAAGTTCAGGCTGCCGCGCGCGCCCAGGAATACCGTGGGCCGCTCGGCGCTCAGGCGCGGCCCGTCGGAGGCGATGAGCAGGTCGGCAGCGAGCAGATCGCGGTGCGCTTCGCACAGTTCCCGCAGGCCCATGGAGCCGGTTTCCTCGCCCATCTCGATCAGGTATTTGGCGTTGAATCCCAGCCGGCCGCGCGTCTCCAGCACCAGCCGCAGCGCTTCCATATTGATGCTGTGCTGGCCCTTGTTGTCGGCGATGCCGCGGCCGTACCAGCGGCCTTCGGATTCGGTCAGGCCCCAGGGCGACAGGCCTTGCTTCCATTCCCGCTCCAACCCGCGTATGACGTCGCCGTGGCCGTAGCCCAGCACGGTGGGCAGGGCGGGGTCTTCGATGCGCTCGGCGTACAGGAACGGCGCCAGCGCCTTGGGATGCGTCAGCGTGCGGCAGGTGAAGCCCAGGGCTTCGAAGGCCGGCCGGATTTCGGCGTCCAGGTAGTCGGCCAGCACGGCCGCGCGTTCGGGGTTCTGGCTTTCGGTGGGCATGGCCAGGCGGCGCGCCAGCAGCGCGCGGAAGGCGCCGGAATCGAAGCATTGCTGGGCCTGGGCGAGGGCGTCTGCGCGGGTCATGATGGGCGGGCTCCATGCTGGGGATCGGAAGGATAGAGATGGCAGGCCACCAGGGCCTGCCCGCGCTGCGCCAGCGCGGGGCGTTCGGTCTTGCACTGGTCCATCGCGTGCTGGCAGCGCGGGTGGAACGGGCAGCCCGCCGGCGGGCGCAGCGGATCGGGAAAGGACAGGCCCAGGCCCATGTCGGGGATGCCCAGGCCCGGTTCGGGCGTGAGCACCGAGGCCAGCAGCGCCTGGGTGTAGGGATGGCGCGGCTCGTGGAACAGGCGGGCGGTGGCGGCGGATTCCACCACCCGGCCCAGGTACATCACGGCCACATGGGTGGCGATGTGTTCCACCACGGCCAGGTTGTGGCTGATGAAGACATAGGTCAGGTTGAATTCGCGCCGCAGGTCCATCAGCAGGTTCAGGATCTGGGCCTGTACCGACACGTCCAGGGCCGAGGTGGGCTCGTCACAGATGACGATTTCGGGATGCATGACCAGCGCGCGCGCGATGGCCACGCGCTGGCGCTGGCCGCCGGACAACTGCCCCGGCGTGTTGTGCGCCAGGCGCGGCGGCAGGCCCACGCGCTCCAGCATTTCGATGGCCTTGTGCTGCCTGGGGTTGGCGATACCGTGCACTTCCAGCGGCAGCGAGACGATGGAGGCGATGGTGCGCCGCGGGTTCAGCGAGGAGTACGGGTCCTGGAACACCGGCTGCACGCGGCGCGCCAGCGCGCGCCGGTCCAGGCCGCGGATGTCCTGGCCGTCGAGCCGCACCGCGCCCTCGGTGGGCGGCGTCAGCCCCAGCAGCATGCGGGCCAGCGTGGACTTGCCGCAGCCCGATTCGCCGACGATGCCCAGCACCGCGCCGCGCTCGACCTCCAGGTCCACGCCGTTGACCGCGTGCAGGGTGCTGCGCGGGCGGAACATGCCGGCGCGCACCGAGAACTGGCGGCTGACGCCTTCGGCTTGCAGCAACGCGCTCATGCCCGGCCTCCCTCTGGATGCAGCACGCAGCGCCAGCGCTGCCCCGTGTCCAGGCCATGCACCGGCACCGCCTGGCGGCAGCGCGGCTGCGCATGGGGGCAGCGTTCGAAAAAGGCGCAGCCTTCGAGCTCGCCCACCAGCGCCGGCACCACGCCGGGGATGGTGCCCAGCGCCGCGCCCGGCGGCGTGCGTCCGGGCACGGGGATGCAGCCCAGCAGCCCCTGGGTATAGGGATGGCGGGGCGCGGCGAAGAGTTCGGCCACCGGCCCTTCCTCGACGACCTGGCCGGCGTACATGACGGCGACCTGCCGCGCGATGCGCGCGACCACGCCCAGGTCGTGGGTGATCAGCACCATGGCGATGCCCAGCTCGGCCTGCAGCTCGGCCAGCAGCCGCAGGATCTGCGCCTGGATGGTGACGTCCAGCGCGGTGCTGGGCTCGTCGGCGATCAGCAGTTCGGGCCCGCACATCAGCGCCATCGCGATCATCACGCGCTGGCGCAGCCCGCCGGAAAGCTGGTGCGGATACTGGCCCAGCCGCTGCGCGGCCGAGGCGATGCCGACCTTCTCCAGCAATTCGACCGCGCGGTCGCGCGCCTGCCGCTGGCCCGCCTTGCAGTGGTGGACGTAGTGTTCGGTCAGCTGGTCGCCGATGGCGTAGGCGGGGTTGAGCGCCGTCATGGGCTCCTGGAAGATCATCGCCATCTTGCTGCCGCGCAGCGCGTTGACGCGGCGCGCGCGGGCGGCCGACAGATCCTCGCCCAGCACGGCCAGACGCCGCGTGCGGCGCTGGGCGGCCTTGGGCAGCAGGCCCATGATGGCCAGCGAGGTCATGGACTTGCCGCAGCCCGATTCGCCGACCAGGCACAGCGTTTCGCCGCGCCTGACCTGGAAGGACACGTCGCGCACCGCATGCAGCGGTCCGCGCGGCGTGGCGATGTCGACGGTCAGCCCCTGCACGTCGAGGACGATATCCGTGCCGCTCATCTCAGGACCTCTCTTCCGGCGCGAGGAGCTGGTGCAGCCCGTCGCCGGCCAGGTTGATGGCGAAGATCAGCAGCGCCAGCGCGGAGCCGGGTATGGCGATCAGCCAGAACGAGAAGAACATATAGGCCTTGGCCTCCGAGATCATCAGGCCCCAGGACGGCAGCGGCGGCTGCACGCCCAGGCCCAGGAACGACAGCGAAGCCTCCAGCAGGATCGCGCTGGCCGCCTCCAGCGTGGCGATCACGATCAGCTGCGGCACCACGTTGGGCAGCACTTCGCCGCGCACGATGCGCCAGGTGGAGGCGCCGGCGGCCTGCGCCGCGGCCACGTATTCCAGCGAGCGGACCTGCTGGGTGGCGCTGCGCATGACGACCGCGTAGCGGTCCCACTTGAGCAGCCCCAGCACCAGGATCACGACCCATAGCGAACCGCCGACGATGGCCACCGTGGCCAGCGCCACCAGGATCACGGGCATGGACAGGCGGGTGGTGATGAGGAAGGACACGGCCATGTCGGTCTTGCCGCCGAAGTAGCCGGCC
The DNA here is from genome assembly GCF_056711425.1 of Achromobacter sp. SX5. Lineage (NCBI taxonomy): Bacteria > Pseudomonadati > Pseudomonadota > Betaproteobacteria > Burkholderiales > Alcaligenaceae > Achromobacter > Achromobacter sp. SX5. The sequence continues at coordinate 2,516,501 of NZ_CM160041.1, forward strand.
GCCATGCCCAGGGCGGTGCCGATCAGGCCCGAGATCAGCGCCACGCTGACGCCGATCAGCAGCGAGATGCGCGCGCCGTAGAACAGGCGCGAGAGATAGTCGCGGCCCAGCTGGTCGGTGCCCAGCGGATGCAGCCAGGTGCCCTTGGCATACCAGACCGGCGGCGCGGTGCGGTAGGCGAGGTCCTGGTAATACGGATCATGCGGCGAGATCCATGGCGCCAGCAGCGCGATCAGCACGATGGCCAGCAGGATGCCGCCGCCAGCCAGCAGCGCCTTGTTGCGCCGTAGCCGCCGCCAGCGCAGGGCGGAGACGGACAGTTCCGGGGGCGCGGCGGGCACGGCGGGAGTAAGGATGGGCGCGCTCATGTCAGGACACCCGGATGCGCGGATCGAGCCAGGCGTTGGCGATATCGGAGGCCAGCGTCAGCAGCACGTACAGCACGGACAGCAGCAGCACGATCAGCTGCATCACCGGATAGTCCTTGTAGGTGATGCTCTGGTAGGCCAGGTAGCCCAGGCCGTCCAGCGCGAAGATGGTCTCGATGACCACCGAGCCGCCCAGCAGGTAGCCCAGTTGCACCGCCGCCAGCGCCACCACCGGCACGATGGCGTTGCGCAGCGCGTGCTTGAAAACGATCTTGCGCGCCGGCAGGCCCTTGGCCCGCGCGGTGCGGATGTAGTCGGCGGCCAGCACCTCGATCATGCCGGCGCGGATCAGCCGCATGAAGGCCGGCGCCACGTAATAGCCCAGCGCGATGGCCGGCATCACGAAGTGCTGCCAGCTGCCGCTGCCCGAGACCGGCAGCAGGCGCAGCGTGATCGAGAACAGCATGATGAGGATCAGCGCGAAAAAGAAATTCGGCAGCGCCTGGCCCAGCACCGCCACGGCCAGGCAGAAGCGGTCGACCAGGCTGTCCTTGTACAGCGCGGCCAGCACGCCCAGCGGAATCGACACCAGCAGCGCGAAGCCCAGCGCGGCCAGGCCCAGCATCAGCGTGGTCTCCAGCTTGGACAGGATCAGCGGCCCGGCCTCGGTCTTGAAATACACCGAGGTGCCGAAGTCGCCCTGCAGGATGTGCCAGAGCCAGTCCGCATACTGCACGGCCAGCGGCCGGTCCAGGCCGTAGGTCTTGCGGATCATTTCGATGTCGGCCTGGCGCGCGCCTTCGCCGGCCAGCGCCAGCGCCGGGTCGCCCGACAGGTGCAGCAGCAGGAACGCCAGGATCGAAACCGTCAGCGCCACCAGCAGCGCCAGGCCCAGGCGCCTGATCGTGAAATAAAGCATAGGACTCAGCCTCTTTCGCTTCCGTCTGCGATGCGCGCCGCCGGAACCGCCCGGCGGCGCGCGCCTCTTACTTCCAGCTCATGTCCCAGAAGCGCACCAGTTCATCCGAATACGGTTTGAAGTTCACGTCCTTGGTGGCGACGTAATAGGCCGGCAGCGTCCAGAGCGGCACCGCGTAGGCCTTCTTGGCGATCAGGTCCAGCGCCTCTTTGTAGGCCGCCTTGCGGGCCTCGGCGTCTATGGTGTGGTCGCCCTTATCGAGCAGGTCGCGCACCTGCGGGTCGCGGGTGATGTCGTCGTTGCCGAACGAGAAGTACACCGGCGTGGAGGCCGACACGTCGTTGACCAGGTTGGAGCCCCAGGTCTGGTGCGTGAGCGAGGCCTTGCCGGCGCGGATCATGTCGCGCATGGCCGCGTACTGCAGGAAGTTCAGCTTGGCGCGTATGCCCACCGCCTGCAGGTAGTTGATGATCGCTTCGGTCTGGTTGCGCTCGCGGTAGGCCACGATGTCGATGTCGAAGCCGTTGGGATAGCCGGCCTCGGCCAGCAGCTTCTTGGCCTGGGCCGGGTCGTACTTGTAGACCGGCGCGCCTTCCTGGGTACAGCCCACCTGCGACGGCGTGCAGATGGTGTTGATGAGGCCGCCGCCTTCGCCCACGATGTTCTTCAACATGGATTCGCGGTCGATGGCGTGGATGATGGCGCGGCGAACCCGCTCGTCCTTGAGCTGCGGCGCCGGCGTGCCTTCCAGGATGTTCATCTGCATGAACACGATGCGCATGGTGTTGCCCGTGACCATCTGCAGCTGGGGCATGGAGCCCAGCTGCTCGGCCTGGTCCTTGGGCACGCTCATGATCAGGTCTTCGCCGCCCGAGATGACTTCGGCCATCTGCGTCTGGCGGTCGGGTATGAAGCGGATGACGACCTTGCCGATCTTGGGCTGCGCCTTGGGCGAATCCTTGAAGTAGTCGGCGTTGCGCTCCAGCGTGATGGACTTGCCGGGCTGGTAGTCCACCACCTTGTACGGGCCCGAACCCACCGGCTTGGCGTTCATGCCCTTGGGGCCGACTTCCTGGTAGTACTTGGCGGGATGGATGGCGGCGGTGGTGGACAGGTATTCCTTGGCGCCCGGGAAGGGCTCCTTGGTGGTCAGGCGCACCTTGTACTTGTCGATCTTCTCGACCTTGTCGATCCACGCAACGTTCTGCTGCGTCACGGCCTTGTTCTTGGGGTCGGCCACGTAGTTCAGGGTGTACACCACCGAGTCGGCGTCGAACTCCTCGCCGTTGTGGAATTTGACGCCCTGGCGCAGTTCGAACTCCATGGTCTTGTCGTCGACCTGCTTCCAGCTCTTGGCCAGCTGCCCCTTGTACTCGTTGGTGACCGGGTCGCGGTAGAGCAGGGTGTCCCAGACGTTGGCGGCGATGATGACGCCGATGCGCACGTTGTTGAAGTACGGGTCCACGCTTTCGGGCGCCTGGTCGTAGGCCATGCGCAGGGTGTCGTCCTTCTTGCCGGCCAGGGCCGGCTGGGCGAGGACGGCGGCGCAGGCCAGCCCGGCGGCCAGGATCGCGAACCTGGGACGGCGGTGAGACGGGAGTGAAGCAGGAACGATACGAGGGGGGACGCGGTAATCGGCCATGGCGAGGCTCCTGTGGAAGTCACTGCACGTACTGCGTATCTGCTGCGTGTCCGGGCGGGCGGTTCAGCCGGAATCCGGTGCGGGCGGCTGCAAGGTCCTGAGGGCGGCGTCGCACTTGCGCTGCAGGTGCTGGCGCATGATGCCGGCCAGCCGGTCGGCGTCGCGCGCCTCCAGCGCCTCGGCCATTTCGATGTGCTCGCGCATGGCCAGGTCCCACTTCTGGCGGTTTTCGTTGGACACGAAACGCAGGTTCTGGATGCGCGCGTTCTGGGCGTCGTACAGCTGCTTGAGCAGGCCGTTGTGCGAGGCCAGGCTGATGCGCTCGTGGATCTCGCGGTTGAGGCGGAAATACGAGGGCAGGTCGCGGCGCGCGTGGCTGGCCATCATCTCGTAGGTCAGCGCCCGGATCTCGGCGATCTCCAGGTCGGTGGCCCGTTCGCAGGCCAGCCGGCAGGACATGGCTTCCAGCCCGCCGATGACTTCGAAGGCTTCGCGGATATTGGCTTCGGACAGCGCCACCACCTGGGCGCCGCGGTTGGGTTCGATCTGCACCAGCCCTTCGGCGGCCAGCAGGCGGAAGGCCTCGCGCAGCGGCGTGCGCGACACGCCCAGCAGGTCGCACAGCGCCCGTTCGTTCAGGCGCGAGGCCGGCGGGAATTCGCCCTGGATGATGCGCTTGCGCAACTGCCCGGCCACCGTGGCCGGCAGCGTGCGGCTGGCGCCGGACAACTGCGCCGCGGGCGCGGGGTCGGCGTCGGGTAGGCTAAGCGCGCTGCTCATTGGTATACAAAAATTCCCCTGTTTTTCCGCACTATAAACCTGCTTTCCCCGCGGCCTGATGGGTGTATACCCTAGGTTAATTACGTAAAAACAATGGGATAGAGTGACGCATGCCGTAGGTCCGCACGCCGGGCATACGCTGTTCGTTTGCCGGGCTTTTCGTTGGTATACAAAAACTATTCCATCTGGGGTGACATATGTTCAGCCTGAACCCGCACTCATCCGGCCGCCACTTCCTGCAGATTCCGGGCCCCACCAACGTGCCCGACCGCGTGCTGCGCGCCATCGACCAGCCCACCATCGACCACCGCGGGCCGGTCTTCGGCGCGCTGGGCCTGGAGGTGCTGGCCGGCATCCGGCAGGTGTTCCAGACGCAGGGGCCGGTGGTGATCTATCCGTCCTCGGGCACCGGCGCCTGGGAGGCCGCGCTGGTCAACACGCTGTCGCCGGGCGACCGGGTGCTGATGGCCGAGACCGGGCATTTCGCCAGCCTGTGGCGCAAGCTGGCGGGGCGGCTGGGCCTGGAGGTCGACTTCCTGGAAGGCGACTGGCGCCATCCGGCGGACCCGGCGGCCATCGGCGCGCGCCTGGCCGCCGACGCGCAGCACCGCATCAAGGCCGTGTGCGTGGTGCACAACGAAACCTCCACCGGCGTGACCAGCGACGTGGCCGCGGTGCGCGCGGCCATCGACCGCGCCGCGCATCCGGCGCTGCTGATGGTGGACACGATCTCGTCGCTGGGCTCCATCGACTACCGCCACGACGAATGGGGCGTGGACGTGACGGTGGCGGGTTCGCAGAAAGGCCTGATGCTGCCGCCCGGCCTGTCGTTCAACGCCGTCAGCGCCAAGGCGCTGGCCGCGGCCGACACGGCGCGCCTGCCGCGCTCGTACTGGGATTGGCGCGAAATGCTCGGGCCCAACGAACGCGGCTACTTTCCGTACACGCCCTCGACCAATCTGCTTTACGGCCTGCACGAAGCGCTGGCCATGCTGCGCGAGGAAGGCCTGGCGCAGGTCTACGCGCGCCACCGCCGCCATGGGCAGGCTACGCGCCTGGCGGTGCAGGCCTGGGGGCTGGAGCTGTTGAGCCTGGACCCGGCCGCGCACAGCCCGGCCCTGACCGCGGTGCTGATGCCGCCCGGGCACAGCGCCGACGCCTTGCGCAAGGCGGTGCTGGAGCGCTACGACATGTCGCTGGGGCAGGGCCTGGGCAAGCTGGCCGACCGCGTCTTCCGCATCGGCCACCTGGGCCATTTCAATGACCTGACGCTGTGCGGCGCGCTGGCCGGCGTGGAGATGGGCCTGGCCGCGGCCGGGGTGCCGCATCGCGCCGGCGGCGTGCAGGCCGCCATGGAATTCCTGAAATCGCAACCATAACGAGGCAAGCAATGAACACCCTCATGCAGCAGGCGATCCAGTTCGCCAACGACCACGAAACCGCCTGGGACCGCAGCGTCGACGGCGTCTTCGGCGTGCACCTGAACGATCCGCCGCCCTGGAACCGCCTGCTGGGCCCCATCCACGACCGCGGGCCGGTCTCGGGCGTGGTGGTGGTGGACGGCAAGACCGTCGCCGAGTGGGGCGAGCCCGAGCGCGCCGACCTGACCTTCAGCGTGGCCAAGTTGTACCTGGCGATCCTGGCCGGCGTGGCGCATGACCGAGGCCTGCTGCCGGACGTGGACGAGCCGGTCGGCAGGCGCGTGCCCGGCATCGGCTTCGACAGCGGCCAGAACGCCGACATTACCTGGCGCCACCTGCTGCAGCAGACCAGCGAATGGGAGGGCGAGCGCTTCGGGGTGTCCGACCAGGCGGACCGCTACCGCGCCGTCACCTTCGGCGTGCCGCCCGACGGCAAGAAGGGCGACGCGCGGCCCTTGCAGCGCCCCGGCACGTACTGGGAATACAACGATGTGCGCATCAACCAGCTGTCCTATGCGCTTCTGCACCTGTTCCGCAAGCCGCTGCCCGAGGTTTTCCGCGAGGCGGTGATGCGCCCGATCGGCGCGAGCGAGAACTGGCGATGGGTGGGCTACGACAACGCCTGGGTCGAGATCGACGGCCAGCGCATGCCCTCGGTGCCGGGCGGCTCGCACTGGGGCGGCGGCATGTCGATCAGCGCCCGCGACCAGGCGCTGATCGGCCAGATGCTGCTCAACGGCGGGCGCGCCAACGGCCGCCAGGTGCTGTCGGAAGATTGGATACGCGCCATGCGCACGCCCTGCGACATCGCGCCGTACTACGGCTACCTGATCTGGCTGAACCACGAAGGCCGCGTGTTCCCCAGCGTGCCGGCCTCCAGCTTCTTCGGCGTGGGCGCGGGCAGCTCGTTCACCTGGGTCGAACCGGAACGCAAGATGGTCGTGATCGTGCGCTGGCTGGATTCGGCCCACGCCGACGCCTTGTTCGGCAGGATACTGGCGGCGGTGGACGCGGGCGGGGCGTGACGGGGCCGCGGCGCGCATAATCCGGGGTATGGTGTATCCAACCCCCCACAACCCAAGGAATCCACTCATGAACTACCGCCGGCTGGGCAGCAGCAATCTCCGGGTATCGCCGTTGTGCCTGGGCACCATGATGTTCGGAGAGCAGACGCCCGACGAAGAGGCCGCGCGCATCGTCGCTTCGGCGCGCGACCGCGGCCTGAATTTCATCGACACCGCCGACGTCTACAACGGCGGGCGCTCGGAAGAAGTGGTGGGCCGGCTGCTGGCCGGGCAGCGCCACGACTGGGTGCTGGCCAGCAAGATCGGCAACGCCGTGGGCAAGGGCCCGAACCAGTCGCACTATTCGCGCCAATGGCTGATCCGTGGCGTCGAGGCCAGTCTGGTGAGGCTGGGCACCGACTTCCTGGACATCCTCTACCTGCATCGCGACTACCACGAGGAAAACCTCGAAGAAGCGCTGTGGGCGCTGGGCGACCTGATCCGCGCGGGCAAGCTGCGCAGCTACGGGCTGTCGAACTTCCGCGGCTGGCGCATCGCCGAGGTGATGCGCCTGTGCGAACGCATGGGCGTGCCGCAGCCGGTGGTGTGCCAGCCGTACTACAACATGCTCAACCGCGGCCCCGAGGTCGAGATCCTGCCGGCCTGCGGCCATTACGGCCTGGGCGTGGTGCCCTACAGCCCGATCGCGCGCGGCGTGCTCACCGGCAAGTACCTGCCGGGCCAGGCGCCGGCCGCCGATACCCGCGCCGGGCGCGGCGACTCCCGCATCCTGGCCACTGAGTTCCGCGAGGAGTCGCTGCAGATCGCGCAGAAGCTGGTAGCGCACAGCGCCGCGCGCGGCGTGCAGGCGGGGCATTTCGCCACCGCCTGGGTGCTGGCCAACCCCATCGTCACCGCCGTCATCGCCGGGCCGCGCACGCTGGCGCAGATGGAGGACTACTACGCCGCGCTGGACGTCGCCATCACGCCCGAGGACGAGGCCGTGGTCAACGGCTGGGTGACTCCGGGGCACGCTTCATCGCACGGCTACAACGACCCCAACTATCCGTTCTACGGCCGGCCCGTGGCGGCCGGCTGAAGCGCGCGGGCCGCGGCGTCCTCGTCGGGCTGCTTGCCGCGCCCGATGAGCCACGCGCACGCCGCCGACACCACGCCCGAGAACAGCACGTACAGGCAGATCAGCCAGGGCTGGCCGCCGCCGGCCTTGAGCAGCGCGGTGGCGATGATGGGCGTGATGCCCGAGGCGAAAATGCCCGAGAACTGGTAGACGAAGGAGATGCCGGTGTAGCGCACCCGGGCGTCGAACAGTTCGCAGAACAGCGCCGCCTCCGGCCCGTACACGGCCGCGTACAGGATGCCGAACGGGATGATGATGGCTACCCAGATCAGCACCGCGCTGCCCTGGCTGTTGAGCATCAGCCAGAAAGCGGGAAACGAGGCCAGCGCGGTGATCAGCGAGCCCCAGAAATAGACGCGCGTGCGCCCGACGCGGTCCGACAGGCGGCCGAAGAACGGGATGAAGAAGCACATGACCAGGGCCGCGGCCATCACGCCGATCAGCGCCTCGGTGCGCGTGATCTTCACAGTCTGCGTGAGATACGAGATCGTGAATACGCCGAATACGTTGAAGAACACCCCGTCGATGTAGCGCGCGCCCATGCCCTTGAAGACGTTGCCCGGAAAGCGCCGGAACATGTCTGCGAAAGGGATGCGGCTTTCGGCGTTGTTCTTCTTGACCGCGGCGAACTCCGGCGTTTCCTTGATGTTCAGGCGGATGTACATGCCCACCAGCACCATCACCGCCGACAGCAGGAAGGCGACGCGCCAGCCCCAGGCCATGAATTGCGCGTCGGTCAGCAGGGTGGACAGCAGGGCCACCGTGCCCGAGGCCAGGCACAGCCCGATGGCCAGGCCTATCTGCGGCAGCGACGCGTACAGCCCTTTCTTGCCGGGCGGCGCGTATTCGTAGGCCATCAGCACCGCGCCGCCCCATTCGCCGCCCAGCCCGATGCCCTGGAACACGCGCAGCAGCAGGAGCAGGATGGGCGCCCAGATGCCGATGCTGTCGTAGGTGGGCACCAGGCCGATCAGGAAGGTGGCCACGCCCATGATCATCAGGGTCATGACCAGCATGCTTTTCCTGCCGATGCGGTCGCCGAAGTGGCCGAAGATCAGCCCGCCCAGCGGCCGGGTGACGAAGCCGACCGCGAACGTGGTGTAGGCCAGCATGGTGGAGACCAGCGGGTCCCCGGCCGGGAAATACAGCTTGTTGAACACAATGCCTGCGACGACGCCGTACAAGAAAAAGTCGTACCACTCGATGGTGGCGCCGATCAGCGACGCGGCGACGACCCGGCGCACCGCGGCTTCGTTCTGCTTGGCCATGTCTAGTCTCCTTTGGTGTGGCGGCCGGCCCGTCTGCGCGGGCCTGGGCCGTGGGTGTCAGGCGGCGGCCTGCAGCGTCTGCGGATGCGCCTGGGTATGCTCCTGCAAAATGAAATCGGCCGCGCGCTCGGCCAGCATGACTGCGGGCACGTTGGTGTTGCCGGAAACCAGCGTCGGCATGATGGAACAGTCCACCACCCGCAGCCCCGCCACGCCATGCACGCGCAGCTGCGCGTCGACGACCGCCAGGGGATCGCTGCGCGGCCCCATCTTGGCGGTGCCGCTGGGGTGGAAGATGGTGGCCCCGTACTCGCGGCAGAAATGCAGGATCTCGTCGTCGCTGCGCACCTCGGGCCCGGGGCGGAATTCGCGCTTCATCATCGCCGCCAGCGGCGCCGTGGCGGCCAGCCGCCGCGCGTACTTGACCGCCGCCACCGTCATGCGGCGGTCCAGTTCGGTGGACAGGTAGTTCGGCTGCATGGACGGCGCCTCGAAGGGATCGGCGCTGCGCAGGCGCACGCGCCCGCGCGACGAGGGGCGCAGATGGCATACCGAATAAGTGCAGCCCGAGAACGGGTGCACCTTGCCGCCGGCCATGTCGGCCGACAGCGTGGCGAAATGGAACTGGGTGTCGGGCGTGAGGCTGGCCGGATCGACCCGGCAGAACAGCCCGCCCTGGTTGATGCCCACGGCCAGCGGTCCGCCGCGCAGCAGCAGCCATTCCAGGCCCATGCGGATGCGGCCGGGCAGCGTGCGCAGCTGGTCGTTGGTGGTGATGGGACGCGTGGTTTCGTAGATCAGCCGGATCTGCAGGTGGTCCTGCAGGTTCTCGCCCACGCCGGGCAGGTCGCGCACCACGCCGATGCCGAACTGGCGCAGCAGCGCGGCCGGCCCCACGCCGGAGAGCTGCAGCAGCTGCGGCGACTGCAGCGCGCCGGCGCACAGTATCACTTCGCGGCGCGCGCGCACGGTGCGCACCTGGCCGTGCTGGCGGTAGCGCACCCCGCAGGCGCGGGTGCCCTCGAACAGAATGGCCATGGCGTGCGCGTCGGTTTCGATGCGCAGGTTGGCGCGGCCTTGGGCCGGACGCAGGTAGGCGACGGCGGTGGAGCAGCGCCGGCCGTTGCGGGTGGTGAGCTGGTAGTAGCCCACGCCTTCCTGTTCGCCGGTATTGAAGTCGTCGACCTGGGCAATGCCCAGGTTCTGCGCGGCGGCGATCAGGCCCTGCACCAGCGGATGCGGGGTCTTGATGGAGGTGGCGTTGAGCGGGCCGTCGGTGCCGCGCGTGGGGCCGGGGCCGAGGTCGTTGTTTTCGAGCTTGCGGAAATAGGGCAGGCAGTCGTCCCAGCCCCAGCCGGGATTGCCGGCGGCGGCCCAGGCGTCGTAGTCGCGCCGCTGGCCGCGGATGTAGATCAGGCCGTTGATGGCGCTGGAGCCGCCCAGCGTGCGGCCGCGCGGCCAGTAGATGCGCCGGTCCAGCATGTTGGGATCGGGATCGGTGTAGTAGCCCCAGTTCACGACCTTGTGGAACATGGTCTTGCCGTAGCCGATGGGGATGTGGATCCACGGATAGCTGTCCTTCGGTCCGGCTTCCAGCAGGCAGACGGAATGCGCGCCGCTGGCGCTCAGCCGGTTGGCCATCACGCAGCCGGCCGAGCCGGCGCCTACGACGATGTAATCCACGGTATCGGACATATCCGCAAGCTCTCCCTGCAGCGGGCCGCCGCACGCCCCTGACGGCGCGTTTACCCTGCTTGTCGTTGTGGGGCGCAGTTATATACGCTGTGATGCCATGCGCTGCAGTGCCTGGACCCGGCGTCGCGCGGGCTTGCGGGCACTGACGCTGAGAGCGATTCTAGGAAGCGTGCGCGCAGCGCAAAGCACAACCGGCGCAAGCGCGGAAAAGTGGAACAGAAAATGCAAAACCGGTTTCAAAATCGCAGCGCAGCATCGGAGGAGCCGCAGGACACGGCGCGCTCGCTGCGCGCGCTGCTGGTGCTGGAACACCTGGCGCGGGCCCAGCATCCGCCCACGCTGGCGCAGCTCGCGCAGCGGCTGGACATGCCCAAGTCATCGCTGATGCGCCTGCTGGCGGCCATGCAGCGCGCCGGCTTCGTGGCCGCCACGCCCACCGAGAACGGCTACGTGCCGGGCCCGCAGGCTTCGGCGCTGGCGCTGGCCACGCTGCGCGCCTCGGCCTTCACCCGCGAATGCCGCGCGGTGCTGGCGCAGCTGGTCGGCACGCTGGGTGAAACCTGCAATCTCACCGCGCCCGACGGCGACCGCGTGGTCTATATGGAACGCGTGGAGACTGCCGAACCGCTGCGGCTGTTCTTCGCGGTGGGCAGCCATGTGCCCATGCATTGCACCGCCAGCGGCAAGCTGTTCCTGGCTTCCATGAGCCGGCTCGAGCGCAGCCGGGTGCTGGCGCGGCTGCCGCTGACCCGCAACACGCCGCGCACGCTGACCGATCCGGCGCGGCTGGAGGAAGAGCTGGAGCGCCTGGCCGCGCGGGGCATCGGCATCGACAACGAGGAGTTCGTGCGCGGCATGAGCGCGGTGGCGGTGCCGGTGCGCGCCGCCGACGACCGCGTGGTGGCGGCGGTGGCCTGCCATGCGCCCACGGCCCGCGTGATGCTGGACGAACTGCTGCGCGCGGTGCCGGTGCTGGAGCGCGCGGCCCAAGCCATGTGCGAGGTGCTGGCGCAGCACCGCGCCGGCGCGGGCTGAGCGGCGCGCCTCAGGCCGAAGGCGTGAACAGTTCGGGCGGCAGCTTCGCGACGGCTTCGTAGGTGAGGCGGATGTGGCTGGCCAGCAAGGAGCAGGCCAGGTCGGCGTCGCGCGCCAGCGTGGCGTCGAGGATGCGCTGGTGCTCGTCGTGCAGGTCGCGCGCGATGGGCTTGCGGGTGACGGTCAGGCGGCGGTAGCGCTCGGCCTGCTGGTACAGGATGCCCAGGAAGTGGTGGCGCCAGCGCGAGGGACAGGCGCGGATCAGTTCGCGGTGGAATTCGCGGTTGCGCTGTTCCCATTCCTCGAAGCGGGCTTCGGGGTCGGCGGCCAGGCGCTGCTCGGCCTTGCCCAGCCGGTGAAAGGCCGCCAGCACCGCGCTTTCCCAGTCGTCGTCGCCCACGGCGATGGACTGGCGCAAGGCCTCGGTTTCCAGCAGCACGCGGTTCTCGGTGATGTCGTGGAAATCCTCCAGCGAGATCGGGGTGACGTGAAAGCCGCGCTGCCCGTGGGCGATGACCAGCGCGTCCGAGACCAGCAGCGCCAGGGCCTCGCGCAGCGTGCCGGCGCCCACGCCGTAATCGTCCTTCAGATGTTCGACCCGCAGGCGCGAGCCGGGCGGGAGTTTGCCCTGGATGATGTCGCGGCGCAGGTTGACGTAGGCCGTGCCCACGAGCGTGTGGGCCGAGGCGGAATGAGCGAGCGGGGGCAGGGAAGTACCGTCAGACATGACGCTACTTTATCATGCGCGGAAAAAATCTCGATAAAAATTGTTGACGCCGAGATTTGTGGTGCTTATCGTAGAAAAGCGCGCCGCGCAGAATGACCGGCATCCAAGCCGGCGGCAGGCGCACAGGAGACATACTGTGACACGGCTACACGAGTCCCGCCGACGGCGGCGGCCCTTTCTGCGCCGCGCCGCGGCCGGCCTGACGGCGCTGGCCGCGCTGCTGATCGCCCCGGCGCCGCACGCCGCGGACTGGCCGAGCCGGCCGGTGACCATTCTGGTCAACGGCGGGCCCGGCAGTCTGCCCGACCTGTTCGCGCGGCCGCTGGCCGAGCGGCTGCACCGGTCGCTGGGCCAGCCCGTGGTGGTGGAGAACAAGCCGGGCGCCGGCGGCATGCTGGCGATGCAGCAGCTCAAGTCCGCGCCGGCCGACGGCCATACGCTGGCGCTGGTGACCAACGCGCACCTGGTGTGGAATCCGTATATTTTTCCGGCCCTGACCTACGATCCGGCGCGCGACCTGCTGCCGGTCAGCCCGCTGGCCATCATCCCGATGGCGCTCACGGTCAACGACAAGCTGCCCGCGCAGTCGCTGGGGCAACTGCTGGCGCAGGCGCGCCAGCAGCCGGGCAAGCTGAACTACGCCTCGTCGGGCAACGGCAGCCCGCCGCATGTGCTGTTCGAAATGCTGCGCGAGCAGGCCGGCGTCGACATCATGCACGTTCCGTTCAAGACCGGCACCGGCGCGCTCAACTCGGTGCTGGCCGGCGATACGCAGATGTACTTCGCCGGCACCGCGCTGGTCGAACCCATGGTCAAGGACGGCCGGCTGCGGGTACTGGCCATCAGCGAGACGGTGCCGGACGCCGCCTTCGGCAAGGCGCCGACGCTGGCCGAGCAGGACTTCCGCGGCTTCGAGGGCGCGGTGTGGCTGGGCGTGGCCGCCAGCGCCGGCACGCCCGAGGCGATCGTGCAGCGCCTGAACGCCGAGATCGGCCGCGCGCAGCAGGACGGCGCGCTCAAGCAGATGTACGCCAGCCACGGCTCGCTGCCGTACCATCTGGCGGCGGCCGACTTCGCCCGGCGCGTCGCGGCCGAACGGGACGCCTCCGGCCCGGTGCTGCGCAAGCTGGGCATCAAGCCCGACTGATCCCCCGCCTTCTTTTCAACCCGTTATCGCGGCCCCTGCGCGGGGCCGGCATCGCCACATGAACCTGATCGAAGACATTGTTGAACACGCGCCTTCCATCCGCGCCATCCGCCGCGACATCCACGCCCATCCGGAGCTGGCGTTCGAAGAGAACCGCACCGCCGACCTGGTGGCGCAGCAATTGGAGAGCTGGGGCATCACGGTGCATCGCGGCTTCGGCAAGACCGGGCTGGTGGGCGTGATCCGCAACGGCAGCTCGGCGCGCACGGTGGGCCTGCGCGCGGACATGGACGCGCTGCCCATGCAGGAGGCCAACCGGTTCGACCATGCCAGCAAGCACGCCGGCGTCATGCACGCCTGCGGCCATGACGGCCATACCGCCATGCTGCTGGGCGCGGCGCAGCACCTGGCGCGCCATCGCAATTTCGACGGCACGGTCTACCTGATTTTCCAGCCGGCCGAAGAGCGCGGCGGCGGCGCGCGCGAAATGATGCGCGACGGCCTGTTCGAGAGATTCCCCATGGAAGCGGTGTTCGGCATGCACAACATGCCCGGCATTCCGGTCGGCTGCTTCGCGTCGTCGCCGGGGCCGGTGCTGGCGTCCAACAGCGAATTCCACGTGACCATACGCGGCAAGGGCGGCCACGCGGCCATGCCGCACCTGGCCATCGACCCGATACCGGCGGCCGGCCAGATGATCGAGGCGTTCCAGACCATCATCAGCCGCAACAAGAAGCCGCTGGAGACCGCGGTGATCTCGGTGACCATGCTGCGCGCCGGCGAAGCGGTCAACGTGATCGCCGACACCTGCGAGCTGCGCGGCACGGTGCGCGCATACACGCGCGAAACGCTGGACCTGATCGAGCGCCGCATGGGCGAGATCGCGCGTCACGTGGCGGAGATGTTCGGCGCCGAGTGCGATTTCGTCTTCACCCGCCACTATCCCTCGACCATCAACCACGAGGCCGAAACCGCCTTCATGCGCGAGACGCTGGCCTCGGTGGTCGGCGCCGGGCGCGTGCTGGCGCAGACGCCCATCATGGCGGCCGAGGATTTTTCCTTCATGCTCGAAGCGGTGCCGGGCAGCTATTGCTTCATCGGCAACGGCGACGGCGACCACCGCGAGGCCGGCCACGGCGCCGGCCCCTGCCTGGTCCACAACACCAGCTACGACTTCAACGACGAGCTGCTGCCCATCGGCGCCAGCGCCTTCGTGAAGCTGGCCGAAGCCTGGCTGGCGCGGCCCGCGCGGGGCTGAGGCCGGCTCAGTGCGGCGCGCCGGCCTCGGCCGGCACGCCGCGGTTGCGCGCACGCAGCAGCGCCGCGCTCAAGGCCGCCGCCAGCGCGGCGATGACGGCGCCGGCCAGGAAGGTGAGCTGGTAGCCGCCGTTGAGCGCCGCGGTGGCGCTTGCGCCCGCCTGCGTCAGCGTGGCGCTGCGGGCCGCGGCCAGGCTGGCCAGCACCGCCAGGCCGAGCGCGCCGCCCATCATGAAGGCGGTATTGACCACGCCCGAGGCCAGGCCCGACTGGCTGGGCTCCACGTCGTTCATGGCCGCCAGCAGCAGGGGATTGAAGGCCACGCCGGCGCCCAGGCCCAGCAGCAGCATGCCGGGCAGCACGTCGGCGGCGAAGGCGCCGTCGATCGGCGCGCGCGCGAACAGCGCCAGCCCCAGCGCCGCCAGCGACAGGCCGGCGGCCAGCGGCAGCCGGATGCCGAAGCGCATCACCAGCTTTGCCGACAGGCCCAGCGAGAAGGCCGCCATGATGAGGTTGGCCGGCAGGAAGGCCAGCCCGACCTGCATGGCCGTATAGCCCAGCACCAGCTGCATGTACAGCGCCGACACGAAGAACCACGCGAACATGGCCGCGGCCCACAGCACGCCGACGACGTTGGCGGTGGCCACGTTGCGCAGCCGGAACAGCGCCAGCGGCATCAGCGGCGATTCGACGCGCGCCTCGATCCACAGGAACAGCGCCATCAGCGCCGCGGCCACGCCCAGCAGGGTCAGGGATTGCGCCGAGGTCCAGCCGGCCTCGTTGCCGTTGACCACGGCATACACCGCCAGCATCAGCGAGGCCGTGACGGCCAGCGCGCCGGCCACGTCCAGGCGGGCGCCGGCGGCCGTCGGCGCGGCGCGCGGGATCAGCCGCAGGCACAGCGCGTAGACCAGCACGCCGATGGGCAGGTTGACCAGGAAGATCCAGTGCCAGGACAGCGCGCTGGTCAGCAGCCCGCCCAGCAGCACCCCGATACTGCCGCCGCCGGCGCAGACGAAGCCGTATACGCCCATGGCGCGGGCGCGCTCGCCGGTCTCGGTGAAGAGGTTCATGATGAGCGAGAGCGACACGGCGGAGACCACCGCGCCGCCCAGCCCCTGGACCGCGCGCGCGCCGATCAGCAGCGCCTGGCCCTGGGCCACGCCGCAGGCCAGCGAGGCCAGCGTGAACAGCGTCAGGCCGGCCAGGAACATGCGGCGGTGTCCCAGCAGGTCGCCCAGCCTGCCGCCCAGCAGCAGGAAGCCGCCGAAGGTGAGCATGTAGGCGTTGACCACCCAGACCAGCGAGGTCTCGGTGAAGTGCAGGTCCTGGCGGATAGAGGGCAGGGCGACGTTGACGATCGTGGTGTCCAGCACGATCATCAGCACGCCCAGGCATAGCACCAGCAGCGCCCACCAGCGCTGCCTGCCGTGGATTCCATGCGTCATCGGGTATCGCTTCCTTGGAGAGGTCGTGTTCAGTGGGCCATGCGGCCGCCGCTGACCATCCAGCGGGTGCCGTAGCGGTCGATCAGCGCGCCGTAGGCCTCGGCCCAGAAGGTCTTCTGCAGCGGCAGCGTGATGTTGCCGCCGTCGGCCAGCTGGTCGAAGACGCGCTGCGCATCGGACACCGTGGGGTAGGCCAGCGCCAGCGCCACGCCCTGCTTGCCCGGATAGGGATGGGCGGCGGTGGCGTCGCTGCCCAGCAGCGTCTGCTGGTCCAGGCCCAGGCGCGCGTGCATGATGCGCCCGGCGTCCTCGGCCGACAAGGGCGGCATGGCGGCGTCGGGCGGCGCGTCGGCGTAGCGGATCAGCGCCTCCAGCCGCCCGCCCAGCACGCGCTCGTAGAACTGCATGGCCTCGGCGCAGTTGCCGTCGAAGCTGAGATAGGCGGATAGTTGGGGCATGTTCTCTCCGGAAGATGAGACGGAAGCGGTGCCAAGAAGGCCGCCGCCGCTCTATGATGGAAGCCCGACTCACGTAATCAGTAATCAGGAGCCAGGCCATGCAAAAAGGAAGCTGCCACTGCGGACAGATCGCGTTCGAGGTCGACGGCGACGTGTCCCAGGTCCTGGAATGCAATTGCTCGTACTGCAGCCGCAAGGGCTATCTGCTGTGGTTCGTGCCGCGCGCCAGCCTGCGCATCACCTCGTCCACCGATCGCATGTCGACCTACCAGTTCAACAAGCACGTGATTTCGCATCACTTCTGCGCCGATTGCGGCTGCGCGCCATTCGCTTTCGGCGTGAGCCCGCAGGGCGAGGAAACGGCCGCGGTGAACGCGCGCTGCCTGGAGACGGTGGCCCTGGACACGCTCACGCGCATTCCGTTCGACGGGCGCAGCGCATAAGCGGCGCGGCGCACCCGGCCGCGCCGCGGGCTCCATCATAGGGCAATGGCGGGCGCCGCGATACGACGGCCGCGTGACATGTTTTTTCAGCGTTTGCGTCCAATAGGAGGCTGCCATGTCGCTGATACCGCTGTTTCCGCTATCGAACGCGCTTTTTCCCGCGGGCGTGCTGCATCTGCGCGTCTTCGAGGTGCGCTACCTGGACATGATCCGGCGCTGCATCGCCGATGGCAGCGAGTTCGGCGTGGTGGGCCTGCTGTCGGGGCAGGAGGTGCGCACGCCGGGCGGCGGCGAGACGCTGGCGCCCGTGGGCACGATGGCCCGCATCGACGCCTGGGACGCGCCCATGCCGGCGCTGCTGGAGCTGCGCTGCGTGGGCACGGGGCGTTTCCGGCTGCTGTCCAGCGAGGTGGCAAAATACGGCCTTTGGATGGGGCAGGCCGAGCCCATCGCCGACGATCCGCCCGCGCCCGTGCCGGCGGCCATGCAGGCCAGCGCCGACGCGCTGGGGCGCCTGGTGGCCCAGTGGCAGCGCGAAGGCGTGAGCGCCGAGCGCATGCCGGTGGGGCCGCCCTTCAGGCTGGACGACGGCGGCTGGGTCGCCAACCGCTGGTGCGAGCTGCTGCCGCTGCCGCCGGACGACAAGGCGCGCCTGCTGGCCATGACCGATCCGGTCGGGCGGCTGGCGGCGGTCCAGGACGTGCTGCGCGGCCAGGGGCTGGCTTGAGGCAAACCTGCATTTGGACACAATGGACATCAGGATAGACGAGGGCCTGCGCGCCTATATAGACCCTTTGACCGAAGACGAGTACGCGGCGCTGGAACGCAGCCTGCTGGCCGAAGGCTGCCGCGACGCGCTGGTGCTGTGGGGCGACCTGCTGGTCGACGGACACAACCGCTACGCGCTGTGCCGCAAGCACGGCATTGCCTTCCAGACCATCCAGAACACGCGCTTCCAGTCGATCGAGGATGTGCACCTTTGGATGATAGAAAACCATCTGGGCCGACGCAGCGTGTCGGACTTCCAGCGCGGCGTGCTGGCGCTGCGCAAGAAGGAAATCCTGCAGGCGCGCGCCGCCGCCGCCGCGCCCGACGATCCGCCCTGGGACGAGGGTTCCGATGCGCCGCCGCTGCCGGCGCAGGCCATGCCGGTCCCGAGCCGCCAGGCGCTGGCGCGCGCCGCGCGCATCAGCAGCAACACGCTGGGGCAGATAGAAAAAATCCAGAAGGCCGCCGCGCCCGAGCTGGTGCGGGCCGTCAAGGAAGGGGCGATCTCGATCAACGCGGCCGCCGCGGTGTCTTCGCTTCCGGTCGAGCGGCAGGCGGCCGCGGTGGCGGGCGGCAGAAAGGAATTGCAGCAGGCGGCGCGCGAAGTGCGCCAGGCCAAGGCCCCGCCGCGCGAGCCGCGTCCCGAGGAACCCATCGAGAACATTGCCGACATGCCGGCCGAAATCGCGCGCCTGCGCGAACTGCTGGCGCGGCTGACGGACGAGCGCGACCAGCTGAAGAAAAAAGTGATGCACCTGACGGTGGCGCTGGCCGAAGCGCGCAGCGCCGCCGGCGGCGACTGAGGCGTCTTCAGCCGCAGCGGATCGCGGTCATGACGTCCTTGTCGTCGACGATCAGGTTCAGGCGGGTGGCGTTGTATTCCATGGTTACGACCTGGCCCGGGCGCAGCATGCGGGCGGTGGAGCTGCCGCTGCGCGTGCGCAGGTCTTCCATCACGGACGGGGTGGCCTTCTGGCCGATCTGCGACTGCAGCGCCGCGGCGTCGCAGGTCTTGCCGCCATAGCCGGAGGCGCTGGACATGCCCGACGAGGAAGCGGCGCCGGACGAGGACGATGCGCTGGAGGAGCTGGAGCCCGATGCGCTGGACGAACGCGGTGCTCCGGTGTTGGCGCATGCGGCCAGACTGGCGACCAGCAGGAAGGGAATCAGCTTGCGGATCATGTAGAACTCCTTACAACAACGCGTCGAAAAAGCCATGATAGACCAGCCGCGGCGCGCTGTGCTCAGGGCGGGCGCGAGCCCGTCCTAATGGAAGTTGCGGCTGCGCGCGGACAGTCCGCCCAACAGCTCGGACAGATCCACCAGCCGCTGCGCCACCAGGTGGCGCACGCCGTCCACGCTTTGCCAGGAACCGTATACGCCCAGCAGCGCCGACCCCAGCAGTTCGCGGCGCTGGCGTTCTATCAGTTCGGGGCGCACGATCACGTTGACCGGACCGGTCTCGTCTTCCAGGGTGACGAAGATGACGCCCTTGGAGGTTTGCGGGCGCTGGCGCACGGTGACGATGCCGCAGGCGCGCGCCACGCGCTTGTCGGGGTAGCCGTTGAGCACCGCGGCGGGCTGGAAATTGCGCGCCGCCAGCTCGGCGCGCAGCAGCGCCACGGGGTGGCTGCGCAGGGTCAGGCCCACGCTGCGGTAGTCCGCGGCCACGGCCTGGCTCTCGGTCGGGGCGGACAGCCGCGGCGCGGCGGTTTCGACGATGGCGGCGTCGCGCAGCAGGTCGCGGCTGTGCACGCTGGCGGCGGCTTCCCAGCTGGCCTGGCGGCGGTGGCCGGCCAGCGTGCGCAGGGCGTCGCCGGCGGCCAGGGCGTTGAGGTCGTGGCGCGTGAGCGCGGCGCGGCGCGCCAGGTCGCCGGTGTCGGCGAACGGCGCGGCGGCGCGCGCGGCCTCGATGCGCCGGACGGCGTCCTCGCGCATGCCCTGCAGCAGGCTCAGCCCCAGCCGCACGGCGGGACGCGGCGCATCGGGGGCGGGCGCGTGCGGATGCGGCGCGCGCCGCGCGCCGGGGTGGCCCGCCGGCAGGGGCTCCAGGGCCGAGTCCCAGCCGCTGACCGTGACGTCGGCCGGCAGCACGCAGACGCCGTGGCGGCGGGCGTCCTGGACCAGCTGGGCCGGCGCGTAAAAGCCCATGGGCTGGGAATTGAGCAGGGCGGCCAGGAAGGCCTCGGGCTCGTGCCGCTTGAGCCAGGAGCTGGCATACGCCAGCAGCGCGAAGCTGGCGGCGTGGCTTTCGGGAAACCCGTATTCGCCGAAGCCTTCGATCTGCCGGAACAGCGCTTCGGCGAATTCCAGCGTGTAGCCGTGGGCCAGCAGGCCGCCGACCAGCTTGGCGCGGTATTTGTCCACGCCGCCCTTGCGCTTCCAGGCGGCCATGGAGCGGCGCAGTTGGTCGGCGTCGCCCGGCGTGAAGCCGGCGGCGACCACGGCGATCTGCATGACCTGTTCCTGGAAGATCGGCACGCCCAGCGTGCGTTCGAGCACGCCGCGCACTTTTTCGCTGGGATAGCTGGCGCCTTCCTTGCTCTGGCGGCGGCGCAGGTAGGGGTGGACCATGCCGCCCTGGATCGGTCCGGGCCGCACGATGGCCACCTGCACCACCAGGTCGTAGTATTCGCGCGGGCGCAGGCGCGGCAGCATGCTCATCTGCGCGCGCGATTCGATCTGGAACACGCCGATGGTGTCGGCGTCGCAGATCATGTCGTAGGTGGCGGCGTCGTCCGGCGGGATGTCCTGCAGCCGCAAGGGCCGGCCGCGGCGCTGCCCGGCCAGCTCCAGCGTGCGGCGCAGCGCCGACAGCATGCCCAGCGCCAGCACGTCCACCTTGAGCAGGCCCAGCGCGTCCAGGTCGTCCTTGTCCCATTGCACGACGCTGCGGTCCGGCATGGCGGCGTTTTCGATGGGAACCAGGCGCGACAGCTTGCCGCGCGCAATCACGAAGCCGCCCGGGTGCTGCGACAAATGCCGCGGAAATCCCATCAGGGTGTGCGCCAGCGCCGCCCATTGCCGCGCCACCTGCGAATCCGGGTCCAGCCCGCAGCCGCCCAGCGTGCGCAGCATTTCCTTCTTGCTGTCCCACCACTGGTGGGCGCGCGCCACCGCGTCGATCACGCCCGGGTCCACGCCCAGCGCGCGGCCGGTGTCGCGCAGCACGCTGCGCGGCCGGTAGGAAATGACCACGGCGGTCAGCGCGGCGCGGTGCCGGCCGTACTTGTCGTAGATGTACTGGATGACTTCTTCGCGGCGCTGGTGTTCGAAGTCCACGTCGATGTCGGGCGGCTCGTTGCGCTCCTTGCTGATGAAGCGCTCGAACAGGCTGTTGCCGCGCGCGGGATCGACCTCGGTGATGCCCAGGCAGTAGCAGACCGCGGAGTTGGCCGCCGAGCCGCGGCCCTGGCACAGAATGCCCTGGTTGCGGGCGTACTGGACGATGTCGTAGACGGTCAGGAAATAGGCTTCGTAGCGCAGCTCGGCGATCAGGCTCAGTTCTTTCTCGATCTGCGCGGCCACTTCCGGCGGCACCCCGCCGGGAAAGCGGCGCACGGCCCCGGCCTGCGTTTCCTGGCGCAGGTAGGTGGCCGGCGTGTGCCCGCGCGGCACGATCTCGTCCGGATATTCGTAGCGCAGCTGCTCCAGCGAAAACGCGCAGCGGCGGGCCACCACCAGCGTCTGGGCCAGCGCCTGGGGCTGATAGAGATTGGCCAGGCGCATGCGCGTGCGCAGGTGCTGCTCGGCGTTGCCGGACAGTTCATAGCCGCACTGGGACACCGGCTGGCGGGTGCGGATGCCGGTCAGCGTGTCGTGCAGCGGCTTGCGCGAGCGCACGTGCATCTGCACCTGGCCCAGCGCCACCACGGGCAGCTGCGCGGCCTGCGCCGCCTGTTCCACCGCGGCGCGGTGCAGGTCGTCGCGGCAACGGTGGAGCAGGCTCAACCCGACCCAGGCGCGCTGGCCGAAGGCGCGCGCCAGCCAGCGCGCCTGCTGCGTCATGCGCTCGGCGTCGAGGCCGTAGGCGGGGCTGAGGATGGCCAGGCATTCGGGCATGTGGCGCAGATGGGCGTAGCCCGAGGGCGGATGGGTCAGGTCTTCCGGAGCCAGCCGGTATTCGCCCTTGGGGGCGCGGGTGCGCGCCAGGGTGATGAGTTCGGACAGGTTTCCATAGCCCTCGCGGGTCTGGGCCAGCAGGGTCAGGCCCAGCGGCGCGGCGTCGGGCGCGGCGCGCAACTGGAAGGTGGCGCCGATCAGCAGCGGCAGGTTGCGGGCCTTGGCCTCCACGTGGGCGCGGACCGCGCCCGCCAGCGAGCACTCGTCGGTGATGGCCAGCGCCGCGTAGCCCAGCTCGGCGGCGCGGGTGACCAGCTCTTCCGGATGCGAGGCGCCTTGCAGGAAGGAGAAGTTGGACTGGCATTGCAGCTCGGCGTAGCCAGGCAGGCCGGCCGCAACGGCCTCGGGGAGATCGTGTTCCATCTGGACTCTCAGGCGTAGAGCCCGTGCAGGAACCAGCGGGCGTGCTCGGCGTCGCGCTCGCGGTAGATCCAGTAGCGCGCGGCGGCCTCGTCCTCGGCGACGAAGTAGTCGCGCACGGTCAGGTCCGGGTCCCACCAGCCGCTTTCGATGCGCTCGGGGCCGCGCATCAGGCGCAGTGCATGGCCGCCGTACTGCGGACGGTGGCCGGACAGCTTCAGGGGCAGCGGCGGGTCCAGCAGCCAGAACGGCCGGTCCAGCAGCTCGGGCAGCGGGGCGGGACGGGGCGCGGGGGCCAGCGCATCGCCCCAGGCGTTGGCGGCCTCGGGGCGATGGTCGGGCACGGGACAGGCGTGGCGCACCTGGCTGCGGCCCAGCCGCGCCGCCAGCAGGTCCAGCAGCCTGGCGTGGTCGGCGGCGGTGCCGCCGGGTTCGGGAAACAGCGTGGCGCTGGCGGCGGGCTGCTCCTGCGTGTCCGGCGCCAGCAGCGCGACGGCGATCACCGGCGCCTGCAGCGTGTAGCGGGCCAGTTTTTCGCGCAGCAGGCCGAGGATCTGCTGCGCCTGCCAGACCGGCTGCGCCAGGGCCAGCTCCACCTCGGCGGGCGGCCGGGCATGGCGGCCGCGCTCGTGTTCCAGGCTGAGCACCACGCGCCGCACCGCGAGCCGGCGCGCGCTCAGCCAGCCGGCCAGTTGCTCGGCCAGGCGGCGCGCCACCGCCAGCACGGCGTCGGTGTGCTCCACGTAGTCCATGAGTTCGATGCGCCGCTCGAACCGGGGCGGCGGTTCGATCCAGCGGTAGAGTTCGGGCGCCTGGCCATAGGCCGCGTCCAGCGCCTGCAGCAGTTCGGGCGCGCTGCGCCGCTGCAGGCCGGCGCGCGGCAGGGCGCGCAGGTCCGCCAGGCTGTGGCAGCCGATGTCGTCCAGCCAGTCGCGGCGGGCCTGGGCCTGCGGCAGCAGCGCCAGGGGCAGGGCGTCCAGCCGCCGGACCAGCGTGGGCAGCGTCAGCACGCGCCGGGGCGCGCGCCGGCCGGGACGGCGCGCCAGCAGCCAGGCGCCCATGGCGGTGGGGGCCATGCCCAGCGTGACGCGCAGGTCCAGCGCGCGCAGCGTGGCGGCCACCCGGCGGCTCAGGGCGCGCGGGCCGCGGAAGAACATCAGGCTGGCGCCCACGTTCAGCAGCACCGTGTCGTCGCCCGCCAGCGCGACTTCGGGCGTGTATTGCAGCAGGGCCAGCGCCGCGCCCTGCAGGGTTTCGGCCTCGGCCAGCGGATCGCGCGCCAGCAGTTCGACCTGGGGCGCGATGGCGGCGGCGCCGGCGCGGCGCATGCCGGGCCGCACGCCGGCCTGGCGGGCGGCGGGCGTCAGGGCGGCGACGCGTTCCTGGTCCAGGACCGCGAACGCCGGCCCCTCATGCGGCCAGTGCGGGCGTATGGCGTCCAGCGGCAGGCAGCGCAGGCAGGCGGCGATCCAGAGGCGCATGGCGGGAAGGAGAAGTCGAGGCGGCGCCGGGCTCCAGGCCGATATACAGCGGCGTGTCGCAGGCCGGCCCGCGGCGCTTGAGTATCTGCACCGACAGCCCGCCCGGCGCGGGCGCCAGCGCCAGCCGCAAGGGCGCGGGCGTGGCGTTGCGGGCCGCCTCGGCGGGACGCAGGGCGACGAACAGCAGGTCGCTGGCCTGGGCGGCCAGGTGCAGGCGGCGCAGGGACTCGGGCCGCACCCGGGGCAGCCAGCAGATCAGGGCCCCGCAGCTGCCGTTCTTCAGGATCTGCTCGGCGGCCCAGAGCGCATCGGCGGGCTTCTCGGGGGCCACCCACAACAGCTGGCGCGGGTCCAGCCGCCAGCTCATCCAGCTGGCGATATGCGGCGCGTGCGGCGGCTGCACCAGCGCGATGGCGCGGCGGGTTTCCAGCTGCGCCAGGGCCGGACGCAGCAGGCGGATTTCGCCGACGCCGGGATGCGGCGCCAGCAGCTCGATCAGCGAACCCAGCGGCCAGCCGCCATCCGGCAGCTCGGCCGACAGCGCCGCATGCCCGGTGGGCAGGCAGCGGGCGGCGCCCTGAGCCAGTTGGGTGGCGCGCCATAGCGCGGGATGGATGCGTTCCGGGGACTGCATGGCAACACGTAGGAAAGGTCTGAGAACCAATTATAGCTGTATGAATATACAGTAGTCGTCGTGGGCAGACCATCTACATTTTGCTGTGTGGCGGCGACAAGAAATCCCAATCGCGGGATATTGCAATAGCCAAGAGCTTATGGGCCGAACTTAAACGGAGTGCAACATGACAAAGCTGCGTGATTTCGATCCGGCGAACTATCTGACCGATGACGAGACGATTGCCCACTATCTGGCAGATGCGATTCAGGATGCCGATCCGGATGCTTTTCTTCAAGCGCTGGGCGATGTGGCCCGCGCGCGCGGGATTGGCACGATAGCTGAGGAGTCGGGATTGGCCCGCACCAATCTTTATCGCGTCCTCGCTCCTGGGGCCAATCCAAGCTACCGCACGCTGCGCCGCGTGATGGACACGTTGGGCGTATCCTTCACGGCGGTATCCAAAACCAGGGATACGGTACCCGCCTAACCGCGAACGTCGGCAGCAGCGGGCCGGGCGCTCGGCGCGCCGGTTTCGCGGGCCAGGTCCACGCCGTAGAAGCGCATGTCCTGGTACCGGATCCAGCGCGATCCGCGCAGCAGCCGGTGGCCCAGCCACAGGGCCAGGAACAGCGGAATCGCCAGGTAAGTAGAGATTACGCCGATCCAGTCGATGCGTTCTTCCAGAAAAGCCTGGTAGTTCTGGCCCAGCGTGACCAGCAGGCACAGCACGAAGGCCAGCAGCGGGCCGAAGGGGAACAGGCCGGCCTTGTAGGGCAGGTCGGCGGTGTCGTAGCCGTGCCTGACATAGCCCTGCCGGAAACGGTAGTGGCTGACCGCGATGCTCAGCCACACGATGAATTCCGTCATGCCCGCGAAGTTAAGCAGCCAGATATAGACCGCCTTGGGGCTGTAGACCAGGCTGAACAGGCACAGGCAGGCCAGCAGCGCGGTCGCCAGCAATGCGTACAGCGGCACGCCGCTGCGGGTCAGGCGCATGAAAAGGGCGGGGGCCTGGCCTTCGCGCGCCATGTTGAACAGCATCCGCGTGGCCGCGTACATGCCGGAATTGCCCGCCGACAGCACCGAGGTCAGGATGACGGCGTTCATCACCGTGGCCGCCGACAGCAGCCCGGCATGCTGGAATACCAGGGTGAAGGGGCTGACCGCGATGTCCTCGACCTCGTTGCGCAGCAGCTGCGGATCGGTATAGGGCAGCAGCAGGCCGATGATGAGAATGGCCAGCACGTAGAACAGCAGGATGCGCCAGAACACGTGATTGATGGCGCGCGGCACGTTGCGCCGCGGGTTCTCGGATTCACCGGCCGCCACGGCCACCAGTTCGGTGCCCTGGAAAGAATAGGCCACCACCATGGCCACGCCGACCCAGGTGGCCGCGTTGCCCACGAAAGGCGCGTCGCCCACCGTCCAGTTTTGCAGCCCCACCGCGGGGCCGCCGTGGATGATGCCCACCAGCATCGCCAGCCCCACGCCGATGAAGCACAGCACCGCGGCCACCTTGATGATGGCGAACCAGTACTCGGCCTCGCCGAAGCTGCGCGCCGAGAACGCGTTCAGCCCGAAGGTCAGCGCCAGGAACGCCACGCTCCAGATCCATCCCGGGGTGTCGGGGAACCAGTACGCCATGACGAGCTGCGCGGCCACCACGTCCACCGCCACCACCGTGGCCCAGCTGACCCAGAAATTCCATCCCAGCGCGAAGCCGAAGCCCGGGTCCACGTAGCGCGAGGCGTAGGTGCAGAAAGAGCCCGAGACCGGCATGAAGGTCGCCAGTTCGCCCAGGCTGGTCATGATGAAATACACCATCAGCCCGATCGCCAGGTAGACCAGCAGCGCGCCGCCGGGGCCGGCCTGCGCGATGGCCGCGCCAGAGGCGACGAACAGGCCGGTGCCTATGGCCCCGCCTAGCGCTATCATCGTGAGGTGGCGCGCCTTGAGCACGCGGTGCAGCTGATTCTGGCCGGCCGGCGTCGCGCCGGCTTCTGTTGTGGATGTTTGCATTGCTGGGTGGGTGATGGCCGCGCACGCGGGCCACATATCTGGGGTGTCGGACTTTCAGGGACACCGGGCCGCGCATTTTACAATGCGGCAATAGGGGGCTGCCTGAGCGGCCCCAGGCCCGTACGGAGCAGTCTCATGGCGTCTTCCAGTTCTATCGAATTCCTTCCCGATCCGGGCGTCGACGTGCGCCAGCTTTTCATCCTGCTGCATGGCGTGGGCGGCTCGCCCGACAATCTGCAGCCGCTGGCCCAGGCCGTGCGCGCGGCGTTTCCGGCGGCGGCCGTGCTGATCCCCGAGGGCTTCGAGCCCTTCGACGGCGGCGGCGCGGGCCGCCAATGGTTCTCGGTGCGCGGCGTGACCGAGGAAAACCGCCCCGAACGCGTGGCGCGGGCCCTGCCGCCCCTGGAGGCCTATGTGCGCCAGGCGCAGGCCCGTTTCGGCCTGCTGCAGTCCGACACGGCGCTGGCGGGGTTCTCGCAAGGCGCCATCATGGCGCTGGAGCTGGTCCAGGCCCACGACGGCATGGCCGGCCGCGTCCTGGCCTTTTCCGGCCGCTACGCCCAGCTGCCGCGCTCCGCGCCGCAATACACCACGCTGCACCTGCTGCACGGGGCCGACGATCCGGTCATGGACGTGGCCCACATCCAGGCCGCCCAGGCGCGCCTGACCGAACTGCACGGCGATTCCACCATCGACGTGGCCACCCACGTGGGCCACGAACTGCATCCCGCCCTGATCGAGCGCGCCATCATGCGCCTGCAGACCTGCGTGCCGCTGCGCAGCTGGGAGGCGGCGCTGGGCCTGAACCAGACGCCGCCGGACGGCAGCACGGTGCACTGATTACTTCTCCCAGCCCCCGCCCAGCGCCAGGAACAGCGCGATCTGGTCGTTGCTGAGTTCGGCCTGCGAGGCCGCCAGCGCGCTTTCGTTGGTGGCCAGCGTGCGTTCGGCGTCCAGCACGGTCAGGTAGTCGGTCTTGCCCAGGCGGAACAACTGGCTGGCCTGGGAGGCGGCCTCGGCGCTCTGGTCGCGCGCGGCGCGCAGGGCGCTGTCGCGGTCGAGCTGGCGGGCGTAGACCACCAGCGCGCTTTCGGTTTCGCGCAGCGCGTTGAGCACGGTGGCGTCGAAGCGCGCGGCGGCGGCCTTGGTGCCGGCCTGGGCCTGGGCGATGCGGGCCTGCGCGGCGCCGGTGTTGGGGATGGTCCAGGAGATCAGGGGGCCGACGCTCCAGCTGAAGGTGCCGCGGTCTCCGAACATGGTGGCGGGGCCGCCCGAGGCGGCCGACAGGCCCAGCGTGATCTTGGGGTAGAGGTCCGCGGTGGCCACGCCGATGCGCGCGGTCGCGGCGGCCAGCGCGCGCTCGGCCTGGCGGATGTCGGGACGGCGGCGCAGCAGTTCGGCGCCGTCTCCCACCGGTATGGTGTCGGCCAGCCGGGGAGGCTCGGCGCATTGCAGCAGGGCGGGCGTGATTTCCGCGGGCGTCTGGCCGGTCAGCGCCGCCAGGCGGTAGAGCGCGGTGCGCTGCTGGGCCTCGAACGGCGGCAGGTTGGCCCGCAGCTGCTGCAGCTGGCTGCGCGCGCGCGTCACGTCCAGCACGGTGCCGCGGCCGGCCTGCTGCAACCGCTGCACCGCGTCCAGCGATTCCTGCTGCACTTTCACCGAATGCCGGGCCGAAGCCAGCTGCATGCCGGCCGAACAGACGGTGGCGTAGGCCCGGGCGGTTTCGGCGGCCACGGTGACGCGGGTGGCGTCGTAGGCGGCCTGCGCGGCCTGGGCGTCGCCGCTGGAGGCTTCGATCGCGCGGCGGATCTGGCCGAACAGGTCCAGTTGGTAGGACACGCCGGCGCCGGCGGAGTACGACCAGCGGTTGGGCGGATCGATGCCGGGCTGCATTTCCTGCAGGCCCGAGGCGTGGCCGTAGGTGGGCGAGGCGTTGACGCCGAGGCTGGGCTGCTGCTGCGCCTGGGTTTCGCGCAGGACGGCCTGGGCGCGTTCGAGGTTGGCGCCGGCCACGCGCAGGTCGGTGTTGGCGGCCAGCGCCTTTTCCACCAGCCCGTCCAGCGTGGGGTCGTTGTACAGGCGCCACCAGCGGCCGGGCACCGCGTCCTGCCGGAACACGTCCTCCTGGGCCTGCGCGAAAGGCGCCTGCGCGCTCTGCCGCTCGGCCACCGCGTCCGCGGGCACCTGGTAGTCGGGGCCCACGGTGGTGCATCCGGCCAGCGCAAGGGCCAGCATCAGCGGCAGGAGGTTTCTGGTATTCATGGCAATCACACGGTATGGCGTCGGGTAAAGGGTAAAGAGGGTAAAGACGGGATCAGGAAGACTGCGGGGTGTGCGCAGAGGCATGCCGGGGCGGGCTGTCGACCGCCACGGTGGCGGTCTGGCCGGCCACCAGGCGCACGCCTTCGGGCACGTCGTCGATCTTCACGCGCACCGGGATGCGCTGCGCCAGGCGCACCCAGTTGAAGGTCGGGTTCACGTTGGGCAGCAGGTTGGCGCCGGTGCTGCGGTCGCGATCGGCGATGCCCTGGGCGATGCTTTCCACGTGGCCGCGGATCAGCCGCGAATCGCCCATCAGCGTCACCGTGACGGGATCGCCTTCGTGCACGCGCGGCAGCTTGGTTTCCTCGAAGTAGCCTTCGACGTAGAACGAGCCCGCGTCCACCAGCGCCATCACGCCGCGGCCGGCGGTGGCGTAGGAGCCCGCGCGCAGGTCCAGGTTGGTGACGCGGCCGTCGGTGGCCGCGACCACGCGGCTGCGTTCGAGATTCAGGCGCGCGGTGTCGAGCTGGACTTCGGCCTGCGCCAGCGCGGCCTCGGCCTGCTGCAGGCGGGTCTCGCTCTGTTCCAGCGCCTCGGCGGCCACCAGCCGGCCCAGCGCGCGGTTGCGCTTGGCGTCGCGCAGCGCCTGCGTGCGCGCCACCTGCTGCGAATGCACCGAGGCCTGGGCCTGGTCGAACGCCAGCTGGAAGCGTGCGCGGTCGATTTCGAACAGCACGTCGCCGGCCTTCACGTCCTGGTTGTCGTGCACCGGCACGCTGGTGACCAGGCCGGAGACGTCGGGCGCGACCTGCACCACGTAGGCCTTGACGCGGCCGTCGCGCGTCCAGGGTTCGACTTCATAGTGCACCCAGAGCTGCCAGCCGGCGTAGGCGGCCGCGGCGACGACGACGGCCGTCACGGCGAACCTGCCGATGGCGGAAGGGCGCAGGGCGTTGGGGAGTTTCATGCGGATCTCTGAAGAAAATACGGGGAAATGAGGGAAACGCCATACAGCAGCACCACGAACAGCGCCAGGTCGAACAGCGCGGGGTGCCATACCAGGCGGTACAGCCCGGCGCGGGCCAGCACGCGGCGCACGGCCCAGGCGATGCCCAGGGTGGCCACGCCCAGCACCAGCAGCCAGGGGAAGTAAATGCCGTAGAGATTGAATTCGCCGATCATGATGTCTGGCCCTCCAGCGTCGGATGGGGCGGTTGGTAATCGGGGGCGTCGGGGAAGAAGGCGCGGCGGATGCCCACCAGGGCCACCACGGCGCGCGCCCGCGCGCCCTCGTGCTGCGCGGTGCTGGCGACGCTGGACAGCGCGCGGTCGATCTGCGCCAGGAATTCCGGCGTTTTCTGTCCCGGCTGCCAGGCCTGGCGGGCCCGGAAGAAGCCGGCCAGGCTGGCCAGCAGCGGCGCGATGGCGGCCTCGGCCATGGGCAGGTGGCGGCGCACGCGTTGCAGTTCGGTGATGTCGCGGCCCACGCGCAGGTCCTTGAGCGCGTCGGCGGCGACCACGTCGTCCGGGCGCTTGGCCAGCGCCAGGCGCGGCTGCAGCAGGCCGATGCGGTCCAGCATGCGGGCGGCGTAGGTGTGGCGCTCGGGGGCGCGCGGCGAACTTGCCAGTATTTCCAGTTCTTTCCAGTTGGCGGCCTGGATGCGGCGCGCGCTGCGGTCGGCGCTGACCGTGCGGAAGAGGGCGGCGACGATGGCGGCGGTGGCCACGCCGATGTTCTGCGCGATCTGCGCATCGATGAAGGACACGATGTCGGCGGTATGGGTGTCCTGCAGCGCCAGCGTGCCCACGAAGCCGAACACGAAGGCCATGGCCTTGCCGACGGTGGCGGGGCGCGAGATGTACACCCCCAGCACGAAGGCCGTGGGCAGCATCGCCAGCACCAGCATTTCGAACGAATGGATGGCGGGCATGATGCCCAGCAGGTACAGCGCCGACAGCGGAATGGAATAGATGGTGTAGGTCAGGAACTGCATGATGCCGGGCACGGGATTGTCCTGCGAGGCGAAAATGCAGCTGGCGATCGCGGCCATCAGCGCGGCCGAGCCGCCGTTGCTCCAGGCGGTGCCGATCCAGAACGCGCTGCAGATCGAAATCGCCACGCCGGCGGCCAGCGCCGACAGTAGCGCGAGCTGGCGGTCGCGGTGCAGCACGGTATTGGAGGAAACGCGCCTGGCGCGCGACGGACGCAGCGGCGCGCCCTGCAGCCCGGCGCGGATGTCGCGGCGCAGGGCCAGGCATTGGTCGTGGGTGTCGATGAGTTCGCGCAGCCGCGTCATCAGGCTGGCCAGCAGCGCGTCGCGCCAGGTGGCGCGCCCGTCGATGGCGGGCGTGAGCCTGGCCGCCTCGGCGCGCAGGCGCAGGGCGTCCTCGTGCGTGGCGAGGGCGCCGGCGTTGATCCATTCGGAGATGTCGCGCAGCAGCGCGGAAACCTCCTGCGGCAGCGCCTGGCCGTCGGCCTGCAGCGCCAGCATGCGGTCCTCCACGGCGGAAACGATGGGCGTCAGGGCCGCGACCTGGTCCTGCATGGCGCGCACCGCGCCCGCGGTCCAGCGCAGGTTGCCGGTGTCGAAGGGCACGTGGGTGGACAGCAGGCGCAGTTGCGTGATGTCGTTGGCCAGCGTGCGGCGGTCGCGGTCCTTCTGCTCGTCGGTCTGGCCGCTGAGCGTGTCGTGCATCCAGTTGCGCGCCCCGCGCACCGCCTTGTCCAGCAGCTGCAGCAGCGTGGGGGCCAGGCCTTGCGGCAGCACGATGCTGTGGACCAGCGTGGCGCTGACGATGCCCAGGCAGATTTCCTCGACCCGGGCCAGCGCCGTGTCGAACACCAGGGACGGCTCGGTCACGCTGGAAAAGCCGATCATGGCGGCGGTATAGCCGGCCAGCATGAACAGGTACGAACGCGGGGTGCGGTCCAGCACCGACAGGTACAGGCAGACGCCCACCCACACCACCATGGCCGCGACCATGACGACCGGGGAGTTCGACAGCTGCGGCACCATGTAGACGGTGACGGCCGAGCCGACGAAGGTGCCCGTCAGGCGGTACAGCGCCTTGGAGCGCACCGCGCCCGACCAGGGCTGGGCCACGATGTATGCGGTGGTCATGGCCCAGAACGGGCGCGGCAGGCCCATGCTGTACGCCACGTACAGCGCCAGCACGGCGCTCAGATACGCCTGGAGCGAGAAGATGGTTTCGCGCAGGGTAGGCAGTTTCACGGCTGCTCGTCCTGTTGCTGCGCGCCGGCGCCGCTGCGGCCCAGCGCGGCCTTGAGGCTTTCGAAGACCCGGTGGCAGGCCTCCAGGTCCGCCGCGTCTATGCCGCGGAACAGGTGGCGGCGCAATTCGACCAGCACGTCCTCGACCTGCGCGCGCAAGGCCTGGCCGGCGTCGGTCAGGTGCAGGGTGCGGGCGCGGCGGTCATGCGGGTCCTCGCGGCGTTCCATCAGGCCGGCGGCGACCAGCTGGTCCAGCACCCGCACCAGCGAGGGGCCTTCGACGCCCAGCGCCTCGGCCAGGGCGCCCTGGCGCACGCCGTCTCCCAGACGGCCGGTCAGGATGACGGGCCAGGCCGTGGCCTGGGAAAGTCCGTAGTCGGCCAGGGCCTTGTCGGCGGCGCCGCGATAGGCGCGCGACAGCACCATCAGGTTGGACGTGGTGGCCATGAGCTGGAAGTCGGTGGGCGTGTTCATGGAATAGATTGTATCCTATCTATTAGCTTACTATTAATTGAAAATGACGAAGATCTCCATTGATTGTTTCAATCGAAAAGATAAGAGCCCGGTTTTCCAGGGATGGAAAACCGGGCTCGGATGGGGCGATCGGCCGGGGCGCGCTCAGCCGTTGCAGTCGGCCCAGCAGTTGGGCGTTTCGTACAGGCGCACGCGGGTCAGGCGCAGCTCGGCGCCGTAGTGGCCGTGGTAGTGGGGCGCCAGCGTGGCGAAGACGATGGCGGCCAGGTTTTCGGCCGTGGGGATGCGGTCCAGCACCACCGTCTTGTGGCCGGGCAGCGTGTCCAGGAAGGCGCGCACGGCGGCGTCGCCCTCATAGACAAGGAACGCGTGGTCCCAGACGTCGACGATGTGGGTCTTGGCGATCTGCTTGATCTCGGAGAAGTCCATCAACATGCCGTTGTCGGACTCGCCCGGGGCCTGCACCACGTCGCCGCTGAGGGTGATCTCCAGCACGTAGCGGTGGCCGTGCAGGTTGCGGCACTGGCTGCGATGGTCGGGAATGCGGTGGCCGGCGTCGAACTCCAGCCTGCGGGTCACGGAAATCATGGCGCGCTCCGCAGGGGACGGGGGTAAATCATGGAATGCCTATGTATTTGTGGGTTTGCAGGCTGAGCCGCCATTGCGGATGCTGCATACAGTACTGGACGGCTTGCCGGGTGTTGGCCGCGCGTGCGGGGCCGTCCATGGGTTGCAGGAAGAAGTGGTCGAAGTCCAGGTGGGCGAAGGCCTCGGGCAGGGCGTTGGCCTGCGGATAGACCAGCTTGAGCTCGTCGCCGCGCTCCAGCACCACCGGGGCGGTGCCCTTGGGGCTGACGCAGATCCAGTCGATGCCGGCCGGCGGCTTGATGGTGCCGTTGGTTTCGATGGCCACGGTGAAGCCGCGCGCGTGCACGGCCGTGAGCAGCGCGGCGTCCAGTTGCAGCAGCGGTTCGCCGCCGGTGAAGACCACGTAGCGGTCTTCGGCGCCCGGACCCCAGCAGGCCGCGATGGTGTCGGCCAGCAGTTCGGCGGTGGCGAACTTGCCGCCGCCTTCGCCGTCGGTGCCGACGAAGTCGGTGTCGCAGAAGGTGCAGGCGGCGCTGGCGCGGTCGCTTTCGCGGCCGCTCCAGAGGTTGCAGCCGGCGAACCGGCAGAAGACCGCCGCGCGGCCGGCATGGGCGCCTTCGCCCTGCAGCGTCTTGAAGATTTCTTTGGCGGAATAAGTCATGGATGGTGTCGGCGGCCGGACGCCGGAAAAGCAGGCAAAGCGCGTTATTTTACTTGGCGCGGCGCATCGCTCGCCAGCGCCGCCGCGTAACCGCGCCCGCAAGGGCATGGATATACTCCCGCCATATGCTTCACGTCCTAGATTCCCTCTACCTGGATGAGCGCGAGCTGGCGTTCTCCATGATCCGCGCCCAGGGCGCGGGCGGCCAGAACGTCAACAAGGTGTCCAGCGCCGTGCACCTGCGCTTCGACGTGCGCGCCTCCAGCCTGCCCGACGAGATCAAGGACGCGCTGTGCGCGCTCAGCGACCACCGCGTTTCCAAGGACGGGATCATCGTGATCAAGTCGCAGGCGTTTCGCAGCCAGGAAAAGAACCGCGCCGAAGCCGTCGAGCGCCTGCTCGCCATGGTGCGTTCGGTGGCGCGGCCCGACAAGCCGCGCCACGCCACCCGGCCGACCCGCGCCTCGCAGCGCCGGCGCGTGCAGCGCAAGGTGCGGCACGGCGAGATCAAGCGCCTGCGCGGCCGGGTCGAGGGAGAGTGACCGTGGCCGACGCGCGGCGCCGCTACCTGTACACGCTGGGCCTGCTGTTCGCGGTCATCTGGACGGCGCTGGCGATCTCGCCGCACGACCGCGCCGACTGGGCGCTGGAGAACGCGCTGGTGCTGGCCTTCGGCGCGGCGCTGCTGCTCACGCGCCGCTGGTTCGTGTTTTCGCGCGTGTCCTACACGCTGATCTTCCTGTACCTGTGCCTGCACGCGGTAGGGGCGCACTACACGTATTCGCTGGTGCCGTACGACGACTGGTGGCGCGCGCTGACCGGCGGCAGCTTCAACGCGCTGGTCGGCTGGGAGCGCAACAACTTCGACCGCGTGGTGCATTTTTCCTACGGACTGCTGCTGGCCTATCCCATCCGCGAGATCTTCCTGCGCGTGGTCGAGGTACGCGGTTTCTGGGCGTATTTCCTGCCCATGGACGTCACGCTGTCGACCTCGGCGCTGTACGAACTGCTGGAGTGGGGCGCGGCGGCCACGGTGGGCAGCGAGCTGGGCGCGGCCTACCTGGGCACCCAGGGCGATATCTGGGATGCGCAGAAGGACATGGCGCTGGCCGCGGCCGGCGCGGTGCTCGCCATGGCGCTCACCGCGCTGGTGAACCGGCGGGCCCGGCGCGACCTGGCGCGCGACTGGGCCGACAGCCTCAAGCCGGGCCGGGCGGACGGCCGATAGCCCTGGAATCCGCATGGGCATGACTATATATCGAATAGTTTCGATATAAGATTCGATAAATTGCGATATTTCAATATGACTGCTTCCAATGCCGCGCAACCCGTCATCGACGCCGACGCCATCCTGAAGGCGCTGGCCAATCCGGTGCGGCGCGAAATCCTGGCGTGGCTGAAGACGCCGCAGGCCTATTTCGAGGAAAGCCCGGGCCACAGCTTCGAGCATGGCGTCTGCGCGGGCCACATCGACAGCCGCTGCGGCCTGTCCCAGTCCACCGTGTCTTCGCACCTGGCGGTGCTGCAGCGCGCGGGCCTGATCTCGGCCACGAAAGTGGGGCAGTGGGTGTTTTTCCGTCGCAACGAAGCCGTGATCGCCGCGTTCCTGCGGCAACTCAACCAGGATATGTAGCCCCCGGCAGGGGGCGGAGGATTTGCATGAGCCAGCTATTCGAACCTCTGCGCGTCGGCGAACTGACGCTGCCCAACCGCGTCATCATGGCGCCCCTGACCCGCATGCACGCCGACCCCGGCCGCGTGCCCAACGACCTGATGGTCGAGTACTACACGCAGCGCGCCGGCGCCGGCCTGATCCTGACCGAGGCCACCGCCGTGACCCCGCAGGGCGTGGGCTACGCCGACACGCCGGGCCTGTGGACGCCGGAGCAGGTCAAGGGCTGGCGCAAGGTCACGGCCGCCGTGCATGCGGCCGGCGGGCGGATCGTGGCGCAGCTGTGGCACGTGGGCCGGATTTCCGACCCGATGTTCCTGGACGGCGAACTGCCGGTGGCGCCCAGCGCCATCGCGCCGCAGGGCTACGTCAGCCACGTGCGCCCGCGGCGCGCCTACGTCACGCCGCGCGCACTGGAAACCTCGGAGCTGCCGGGCGTGGTCCAGGCCTACCGCCACGGCGCGCAGATGGCCATGGAAGCCGGTTTCGACGGCGTGGAAGTGCACGCCGCCAACGGCTATCTGCTGGACCAGTTCCTGCAGGACAGCACCAATCTGCGCACCGACGCCTACGGCGGCCCGGTGGAGCACCGCGCGCGCCTGCTGCTGGAAGTGACCGACGCCTGTATTTCGGTATGGGGCGCGGGCCGCGTCGGCGTGCATCTGTCGCCGCGCGGCGAGATCCACAGCATGGGCGATTCCGACCCGGCCGCGACCTTTGGCTACGTGGCGCGCGAACTCGGCGGGCGCGGCATCGCCTTTCTGTGCGTGCGCGAACACGAGGCGCCCGACAGCCTGGGGCCGGCGCTCAAGGCCGCGTTCGGCGGCGTCTATATCGCCAACGAAGGCTACACGCGCGAATCCGCCGAGGCCGCCATCGCCGCCGGCCGTGCCGACGCCGTGGCCTTCGGCGTGCAGTACATCGCCAATCCCGACCTGGCGCGCCGCTTCGCGCTCAAGGCGCCGCTGAACACGCCCAACCCGGCCACCTTCTACGCGCCGGGTCCTGGCGGCTATACCGACTATCCGGCGCTGCCGGCCTGAGGCGGTCAGAACGCGGCGCGCATCGGGTAGGTGTACAGGCCGAAGTGCGCCACGTTCAGGCCCAGGTGCGCCAGCACCGCGGCAGCCAGCCCGCCGTAGCGGTAGGCCAGGCCGTAGGCCGCGCCCGCCAGCGTGGCCAGCAGCACCCATTGCCAGCCGCCGGCGTAGTGCGCCAGCCCGAACAGCACGGCCGCGACCGCCAGCGCCGCCGCGCCGCCCCACGGACGGCCGCGCCAGCGCTGGCTCAGCTGCTGTTGCAGATAACCGCGAAACAGCGCTTCCTCGGCCAGCGTCACCAGCAGGGCGTTGTTGAGCAGCCAGACCGGGGCCGCCTGCGGCCACTTGGGGTCCCATTGCACGACGCCCAGGGCCAGCGCGCATCCCAGGCAGGCCGCGATCGCCGCGGCGCAGGCCAGCACCGCCGCCGCCAGCGTGGCGCGCGCCCGCGCGGTGGCCATCGGCGGGGCCAGCGCCAGCACCACCCAGAACGCGGCCAGCGGCTTGTCCAGGTTCAGGTACATGCCGAAAGGCGCGGCGCCGGGGCTGAGCGGCGCCGGCTCGATCACGCGCAGATTGTGAAAGCCCGGCAGCGCATGCATGAACAGCAGCGCGGCCAGCGCCAGGAACAGCGCATGTCCCGCGCCGCGCGCGGCCGGACCGGATGGCGATTGCACCAGTGCGGCCGCCAGCGCCAGCAGCGCCAGCCAGGCCAGCGCCACCGTATCGATGCTGCCGTCGGCCCAGGCCCAGCCGTAGGCCGCGGCCAGCGGCGCCAGCGCCCAGCGCCGCGTCGCCGGCGGCCAGAGCATGGCGGCGGCAAGAAACAGGGCGGACCAGGGGCTGAGCAGCGGCACGGGCGGGGAAGGGGCGCAAAGCGCTGAGTGTAAGCGCGGCCGGGCCGCTTGCGTTATCGTCGGCGGATCGCTCACCCGGGAGTCGCACCATGAAGACCATTGCGTGGCTGATGCTGGCCGCTGCGTTGCTGCCTTTCGTATCCACGATCATCGCCAAGGCCGGCGGCCGCCAGTTCGACAACAACGACCCGCGCGCCTGGCTGGCGCGGCAGCAAGGCTGGCGCGCCCGCGCCAACGCGGCGCAGAACAATGCTTTCGAGGCGCTGCCGTTCTTCTATGCGGCGGTGCTGTTCGCGCTGTACAACCAGGCGCCGCCCGCGCACGTGGCCACCTTGATGGCGTGCTGGCTGGGCGTGCGCCTGGGCTATCTGGCCATGTACCTGGCCAACTGGGGCGCGCTGCGCTCGCTGGTCTGGGCGGTCGGCGTGGGCTTCGTGATCGCGATTCTGTTTACCGGCGTGTAGGGCCGCCGGCTACTTCCATTCGAACACGGCGCGCGCCGTGGCGCCGCCCTGCACCGAGACCTCGCGCTCCTGGGCCGCGCCGTTATAGGTGGCCGACACCTTGTAGCGGCCCGCCGGCAGCTTCACCAGCATGTAAGGGCCTTCGGAAGTGGCCTGCAGCACCGACTTGCCTTGCGCGTCCTGGATGGACACGCCGACGTTGGCCACGTAGTCGGCCGTGCCGTTGCGCTGCGCGGCGAAGGTCAGCGCCAGCGGGTAGTCCTTGGCGGCGGCCTTCATGGCTTCGGATTCATCCAGGCCGATGCCGCCGCTGACATATTCGACGGCGCCCTGGCGCTGCACCGGCGGCAGGCCGGCCTGGACGGTCGACAGTATCCCGGCAAAGGCCATGCTGCCCACGGCCATCGCGGCGGCCATGGTGCAGCGTTCGATACGCTTGTTCATGAGATGCTCCTCGATAGGATCGCCGGCCTCGGAGCCGGCTGCAATCGCCGCCGCGCCACGCGGGGCGGCAACAGGTTCGACCTTGGCCGGCGCGCGGAGTTCGCGCAAGGCGTCCGGGAACTCAAGCGATGGTGTCGGCCGGCTGCCAGGAAAATGTCAGCCGGCTTTCGCCGCTGACCGAGCCGTCCGGGGCGAAGCGCCTTTCGTCGAGCTGTCCGGCCCCGTCCTCGCGCAGCGCCAGCACGCTGGAGCTGCGGGTGCCGTAGTTGGGGCTGACGATGAAGGGGCTGCTCAGCAGTCTTTCGCGCTCCAGCGGCAGGCCGGTGGCGGGCAGGTCGGCGTCGTCGGCGGGCTGGCGGTCGGCCAGGGCGGCCATGAGCGCGGGCAGGTCGGGCTGTGGGCCGCTGCGCAGCACCGCGCCGAACGCCGCCTTGGTGCGCGCGAGCTTGGGCCAGGGCGTGTCCAGCAGATGGTTGGACAGGGCATAGATGCCGGGGGCGAGCTCGCGCGGGCCGCCGTCGCGGTTGCTCAGATACCAGGCCGAGCGCGCGTCGCCCACGATCAGATTGAAGCCGTTGTAGGCCTGGTCCCCCCGGTGCACGCGGGCCAGGTAGGCCGCGGGCGGTTCGGCGCCGCGCAGATAGTCTTCGACCAGCGCGCCGCGCGACGGCGCCGGGTCGCGGAAATGGCCGGGTTCGCGGAAATTGGTCACCAGCGCATAGCGGCCGCGGGCGCTCACGCCCATCCAGGTGCCGCCGGCCCGGCCATCGCGCCCCGCGTAGATGTCGGGCGCGTCGGGCCATTGCGCGGCGGGCAGGGTGGGCCGTTCGTGGAATTCATCGCGGTTGGCGGCGATCAGGACGGGAATGCCCGGCAGCGTGCGCAGGGCCAGTACGGCGAGACACATGGTTCAGACCTGGTTGGCGGGAAGTTCGGGGGCGGCCTTGACCAGCGGCGCCTCTTCGGGCGCGGCCAGCCGGAAGTAGTCTTCCGTGTTCAGCAGGATGGAGGCGTCCAGGCGGCCGGCGTTGAACACGATTTCCTCATGCCGGTGGCGCAGGCTGGGATCGACCAGCAGGTGCAGCTCGGGATTGAAGCTGAAGGGCGGGATGGCGCCGATCTCGCAGCCGGTCAGCTCGCGCGCCAGGTCCTGCGAGGCGAGCGAGGCCTTCTTGCCGCCGGCGGCGCGGGCGATGGCGGCGAGGTCGGCCTGGCGGTCGGCCGGAAAAACGGCCAGCACGTTCCTGCGCTGGTTCGACGACAGCTTCACGCGGCAGACCAGCGCCTTGGCGCCCTGGCTGACGGCGGTGCCGCGGATGGCGGCCACTTCGACCGAGCGGCCGGCGGCGGGGTGTTCGATCAGGCGGTAGCGGGCCTGGTGGCTGGCCAGCAGGGCCTGCAGGCGTTCAAAGACTTCCATGGCGGCGTGGGCGAAAGAGGATCCTGGACCGCATGATACGCCGCGCGGGATGGGAGGCTAGATGTCGCCGGTGAAGGCGTAGCCCCATCCCCAGACGGTGCGGATCGGCAGTTCCACGTTCACGTCCTGGGCCTTGCGCCGCAGCCGGCTCACGACCACGTCGGTGCGGCGCATGGATTCGCGTCCGCCCTGGGCCTCCAGCCCGGGCGCATCGGCGCGCGGCAGGCGCTTGTCGGCGGTGGCGGTCAGCTTGAGCAGGAATTCGCGTTCGGCCTGGGTCAGTGACAGCCGCGTGCCCTGCGGGCTGACCAGGGTCCAGGCGGCGTCGAGGAACTGCCACTTGCCCCCGCCGGGCGCCTGCGCCGACGGCTGCGGCTCGGACTCGGCGGGCTTGCGCCGGCCCGCCGCCGGCACGCGGCGCACCAGCGCCTGCAGCGCGGCCACGATTTCCGGCGTGTCCACGGAGGCTGGAAAACAGACGTCCGCGCCGCAATGCAGGCCCAGGATGCGGTTTTCGGGGGAGTCGAAGCTGGAGATGGCGACGATGCCGGCGGCGGTGTCCATGGCGCGCAGGCCCGCCACCGCCATGCAGAGATCGGAAAGCTCGGCCTCCATCACCAGCAGAGGCGCGCGGCGGGCCTGGAACAGGCGGAACAGGCCGTTGGAGTCGTGGCACTGGCGGGGCGAGAAGCCCATTCCGGCCAGTGCGCCGCTACGGCGCTTGCATTGACCGGCATCGGGCGAGAAGACGATCAAATCGAGTAAGTCATTCATGAATCGTTGTTATCTTTGCAGCATAAGCCTCTGCATGATGCAACGAACCCTGCGGTTTCCTAAACCTTGCACAACGCCACTTTCAGCCCCGAATTCTCGGCCAAGCGCGTTTGCCGCACCGTTGTGGTGCGCGCCGGCCCTCAGGGCGGGGGCGCCTCGTTCCACCAGCCGCCGCCCAGCGCCTGCAACAGCGCGGCGGTGTCGGCGTAGCGCGCCGCGTCGGCCGCGCTGCGCGCGATGCGCGTCTCCAGCAGCTGGCGCTGGCTGTCGAGCAGGCTCAGGTGGCTGATGCCGCCGGCGCGATAGCGGCCCTGCGCGATGCGCTCGGCCTCGGCGGCGCGCCGCCAGGCCTCGTCCTGGGCCTGGAAGGCCGCGCCGTCGGTCTGCACCGCGCGCAGGGCGTCGGCGACCTGGCGCAAGCCGTCCAGCACGGTCTGGCGATAGCCCGCGGCCGCGGCGTCGTATGCCGCCTGCGCGGCGCGCTGGCGGGCGCGCAGCTCGCCGCCGTGAAACAGCGGCTGGGCCAGGCCCAGTCCCAGGTTCCACACATTGACCCCGTCGGACAGGTCGCCGGCGCGGGTGCGCTGCGAGCCGAAGCTGGCGGTCAGCGTGAACTGCGGGTACAGGTTGGCGGTGGCCACGCCCACGTCGGCCGAGGCCCGGTGCCACAGCGCTTCGGCGGCCAGGATGTCGGGGCGCTGGCGCACCAGCGCCGACGGCACCCCGGTGGGCACGTCCGGCGGCAGGGTCAGGTCGGCGAGCCGCAGGGGCGGCGCGCTCAGGGCGGCGGGCGGCTGGCCCAGGTAGGCCGCCAGCTGGTGCGTGGCCTGCGACAACTGGTACTGCAGCGGCGCCAGCGTGGCCTGCGTCTGCGCCACCAGCAGCTCCTGATTGCTGAGGTCGGCCTGCGATATGCCGCCGGCGTCCAGGCGCTGGCGCATGATGTCGCGCTGGCGGGACTGGGCCGCCAGCAGTTCGCGCGTGGCCTGCAGCCGTTCGCCCAGGTCGGCCTGGCGGATCGCGGCCGTGACCACGTTGGCGGCCAGCGCCATGCGCGCGGCCTGCAATTCGTGGCGCTGATAGTCCACCTGAGCGCCCAGGCCTTCGAGCGCGCGCCGGTTGCCGCCGAACAGGTCCAGCGTGTAGGACACGTCGATGGAGGCGTTGTAGAGCGTGAACGGGGCCGGCGGCTCGGCCACCGGCACGCCGAAGGCCGAGGGGTCCACCTTCTGGCGCGCGGCCGACAGGTTGGCGTCGGCCGAGGGCAGCAGGCGCCCGCCGGTCTCGGCGTTCAGCTCCTCGCCGGCCTGGCGCAGCCGGGCGCGGGCCTGCGCCAGCGTGGGGCTGGCCTCCAGCGCCTGGCGCACCAGAGCGTCCAGCGCCTCGGAACGGAACAGGCGCCACCATTGGGCCGGAATGTCGGCGCCGGCCACCAGCCGCTGGCCCGCGTCGGCCGCCGTGACGTCGGCCGTAGGCGGAAGATAGGCGTCGACCTGCGGGGATGCGGGGGCCTGGAAGTCAGGCCCCACGGTACAGCCCGCGAGCAGCGCGCCCAGCGCGAGCGCGGCCAGGCGCCGCGGCGCGGCAAGGGAAGGACAGGGCATGGACGGACGGCGGAGCATGTCGGTTCAATCCAGGGTGCGGCGGTAGAACTTCACGGCGGCGGCCATGACGATCACGGTGAACAGCAGCAGCGGCCAGATGCTGGGCCAGAGGTCCCACCAGCCGTTGCCCTTGAGCAGAATGCCGCGGATCAGCCGGTTGAAATGCGTCAACGGCAGCAGGTTGCCCAGGTATTGCGCCCAGACCGGCATGCCCTGGAACGGGAACATGAAGCCCGACAGCAGGATGTTCGGCAGGAAATAGAACATGGTCAGCTGCATGGCCTGCAGCTGGTTGCGCGCCAGCGACGACAGCGTGATGCCGACGGTCAGGTTGGCGGCGATGAAAAGCAGCGAGGCCAGGTAGACGCTGACGAGCGAACCCTGGAACGGCACGTGGAACACGAAGCGCGCCGCCAGCAGGATGATGCTGGCCTGGATCAGGCCGATGGCGATGTAGGGCACGATCTTGCCCGTCATCACTTCCAGCGGGCGCACCGGCATGGCCAGCAGGTTCTCCATCGTGCCGCGCTCGCGTTCGCGCGTCATGGCCAGGCCGGTCATCATCACCAGCGTCATGGTCAGGATCACGCCCATCAGCCCCGGTACGGTGTTGTACTGCGAGATCTGCTCCTCGTTGTACAGCCGGTGCACGCGCACCTCGAAGG
This sequence comes from Achromobacter sp. SX5, assembly GCF_056711425.1. Lineage (NCBI taxonomy): Bacteria > Pseudomonadati > Pseudomonadota > Betaproteobacteria > Burkholderiales > Alcaligenaceae > Achromobacter > Achromobacter sp. SX5. Next base: position 2,558,774 of record NZ_CM160041.1, read on the forward strand.
GCGGCTGGCCGCCGGCCAGCGGCGCCAGCGCGCCGGTCAGGTCTTTTTCCGCCACCGCCTGCGTCAGCTGGGTGGCCGCGCCGATGGCCAGGCCGGTCGCCATCGGGTCGGTGGCGTCGGCCTCGATCAGCAGCGCCGGACGTTCGCCGCGCAGCAGGCGGCGGCTGAAGTCGGGCGGGATGGTCAGCACGAACAGCACGCGGCCCTGGGCCAGCGCGGCGCGCCCGGCTTCCTCGTCCTTCAGCTCCTCGGTGATGCGGAAGTAGTCGGACGCCTTCATCGCCGCCACGAAGCTGCGCGTGAACGGGCTGTGGTCGGCGGCGATCACGGCGGTGGGCATCTGCTTGGGATCGGTGTTGATGGCGTAGCCGAACAGCGCCAGCTGCATGATGGGCATGCCCACGATCATGCCGAAGGTGATGCGGTCGCGGCGCAGCTGCAGGAACTCCTTGAGCACCATGCTCCACCAGCGCGACCAGGAAAAGCCTTGCAGGCGTGGACTCATGGCGGGCTCGCGTAGTTGTCGGTGGAACGCTTCATCAGGTAGATGAAGACGTCCTCCAGGCTGGTGTCGATGCGTTCCAGTTCAAGCGCCTGGCCGGCGACGGCGTCCCGCAGCGTGCGCTCCAGCAGCGCGGCGTCGCGGCCGCTGATGTGCAGCGCCGAGCCGAAGGCCACCGTCTGGTCCACGCCCGGCGCGTCGCGCAGGCGCTGCGCCAGCGGCACCAGGTTGTGCCCGCGGATGGCCCAGGTGGTCAGGCCCTGCTCGGCGATCACCTCGTCGGCCGTGCCCTGCGTCAGCAGCCGGCCGTAGGACAGGTAGGCCAGCTTGTGGCAGCGTTCGGCCTCGTCCATGTAGTGCGTGCTGACCAGCACCGAAATACCGCGCGCGGCGAGTTCGTGCAGCTGCTCCCAGAAGTCGCGCCGCGCCGTGGGATCGACGCCGGCGGTGGGTTCGTCCAGCAGCAGCAGGCGCGGCTCGTGCAGCAGGCAGGCGGCCAGCGCCAGCCGCTGCTTCCATCCGCCCGACAGCGAGCCGGTCAGCTGCCGCGCGCGGCTTTGCAGGCCCAGGCTTTCCAGCGCCCGTTCCACGGTTTCGCGGCGCGCCGGCATGCCGTACATGCGGGCCACGAAATCGAGGTTCTCGCGGATGCTCAGGTCGTCCCAGAACGAGAACTTCTGCGTCATGTAGCCGACGTGGCGCTTGATCTGCTCGCTGTCGCGCAGGATGTCGTAGCCCATGCAGGTGCCGCTGCCCGAGTCCGGCGTCAACAGCCCGCACATGAGCCGGATACAGGTGGTCTTGCCGCTGCCGTTGGGACCCAGGAAGCCGAAGATCTCGCCCTCGCGCACCTGCAGCGAAACGTCGTCGACCACCTGCTTGTCGCCGAAACGCTTGTTCAGGCCCCGCACGTCGATGACGTAGGGGCGGGCGGCGTTTTGCCGGGCGGGCGCCGCGCTCATTGCAGCGCCGCCTCCAGCGGCTGGCCGGGATGCAGCCGCGCAGCGGCCTCGGGCGCGGGCCGGGCCTGGATCATGTAGACCAGCTTGCTGCGGCTTTCGCGGCTGTAGATCACGGGCGGCGTGTATTCGGCCTGGGTCGAGATGTAGTCGATGCGTACCGGGATGGGGTCGCCGCAGCCGTCGCAGCGCACCATGAGCTGCTGGCCCAGTTTCAACCCGCCCAGCGCCGACTGTGGGACGTACAGGCGCACCTTGATGTTGCCCGGCGGCAGCAGGCTGACCACGGGGCTTCCGGCCGGCACCCATTCGCCCACGCGGTACAGCGTGTCGAACACCAGCCCGGCGGCGGGCGCGGCCTGGCGTTTCTGCGCCAGCGTCCAGTCCGCCTGCGCCAGGGCCGCGCGGGCCGCTTCCACGTCGGCGGCCTGCGCCGCGCGCTGCTCTTCGCGCCCGGGCAGGGTGGCCACGTCCAGCTGGGCCTTGAGTTCGCGCACGCGGGCGGCGTCGGCGCGGGCCCTTTCGCGGCTTTCGTCCAGCTGCGCGCGCGCGATGCCGCCGATGCGCAGCTGCTCGGTGTCGCGCCGCAGCTGCGCGGCCGAACGCTGGCTGGCCGCCTCGGCCTGCGCCAGCTGCGCCCGGGTGACGTCGACTTCGGCCGGGCGCTTGCCGGTGGCGGTGTCGGCCAACTGGGCCGAGGCCGCGGCCAGCTGGGCGCTGGCCTGCTCGCGCGCGGCGGTTTCGCGCCCGGCTTCGAGCGCGAACAAGGGCGCGCCGGCGGCGACCTGCTGGCCGCGGCGCACCGGCAGGTCGGCCAGCCGCCCGGGCTCGGACGAGGCCACGTAGACGTACTCGCCTTCCGCATAACCCTGGAAGAACGGCTGCTCGTCTTTGCCGCAGCCGGCCAGCAGCAGGGCCAGCGCCGCGGCGGCGGGCAGGGGGCGGCGCAAGGCGGTGGAAATGCGCATGGTCAGCATCCTGTAGAGGCCTGGGAAGGGGCGGCCGGCGAGAACAGGCCGCCCGTCAGCATGGCGATGGCGTGGGCCGCGATCGCTTCGGTGTCCAGGGCCTGGGCCTGCGGGTCGCCCTGCCACACGCGCCGCCACAGGCTGGACGTGGCCAGGGGCAGCAGGGTCAGGCCGAGCAGCGAAAGAAACACCAGCCGCGGCTCCACGCCCGGCGTGATGGCGCCCTGGCGGTGGCAGTCGGCGATCAGGGCGGCGAAGGCGTGCAGGCGGTCGGCGGGCAGGTGGCGCAGCACGCGTTCGCGCAGCTGGCCGCCTTCGTTGACCACTTCGTGCAGCCACAGCGCCGGCAGCCAGGGGCGTTCGGCCGCGCTGCGCACCACGCGGCCGACGATCTCGGCGATGAAGGCCCGCACCGTGGCGGCCGGGTCCGCGGGCGGCTCCTGCGCCTCGCCGGCGGCTACCGGCACCGGCGCCCAGACATAGGCGATGACGGGCACGAGCCGTTCCTGCACCACGGCGTCGATCAGCTGGTCGCGGCTTTTGAAGTAGTAATGCACCATGGCTGGCGTGACGCCGGCCAGCTGCGCGATGTGGGCGATGGTGGTCGCGGCCACGCCGCTCGCGGCGAACCGTTGAGTGGCGAGGTCGAGCAGCCGGGCGCGCATTGCGGCGCTGTCGGGGCGCGGCGGACGGCCGGGGCGGCGGGGCGTGGCAGGCGGTGCGGAGTTCATGGCCGATATCTTAATTAAATTATTAATTAATTAAAAGGGGGGCGGCCGCCAGGGTTACCGTTCTGGGCTTCGGACAACGATGGTGTAATGGGACGACCCCCATGCCGCCGCGCTGGCGGCTTTACGCAGGAGATCCGACCGCCATGCCGCAATCGTCCTCCATCAACCGCCGCATCGTGCTGGCCTCTCGTCCGCAGGGCGAGCCCGGCGACGGCGATTTCCGCCTGGAAACCGGCGAAGTGCCGCAGCCCGGCCCGGGCCAGGTGCTGCTGCGCACCGTCTATCTGTCGCTGGACCCCTATATGCGCGGGCGCATGAGCGATGCGCCGTCCTATGCCGAACCCGTCAAGATCGGCGAAGTCATGGTGGGCGGCACGGTGACGCGGGTCCAGGCGTCCAACCATCCCGACTACCGGCCGGGCGACTGGGTGCTGGCGCAATCCGGCTGGCAGGACTACGCGCTGTCGGACGGCGCGGGCCTGCTGCGCCTGGGGCCCGATCCCGAACATCCTTCCTACTCGCTGGGCGTGCTGGGCATGCCGGGCTTCACCGGCTACATGGGGCTGCTCGACATCGGCCAGCCCAAGGCCGGCGAAACCGTGGTGGTGGCCGCGGCCAGCGGCGCGGTGGGCGCGGTGGTCGGGCAGATCGCCAAGATCCACGGCTGCAAGGTCGTGGGCATCGCCGGCGGCGCGGACAAATGCCGCTACGTGGTCGAGGAGCTGGGCTTCGACGACTGCGTGGACCACAAGACGCCGGACCTGCCGGCGCGGCTGGCGCGGGCCGTGCCGCAAGGCATCGACGTGTATTTCGAGAACGTGGGCGGCGCCGTGTTCGACGCCGTGCTGCCCTTGCTCAATCCGCGCGCCCGCGTGCCGGTGTGCGGCCTGATCTCGGCCTACAACGCCACCCGCGCGCCCGACGGGCCCGACCGCCTGGGCCAGCTGATGCGGGTCATCCTCACCAAGCGCCTGAAGGTGCAGGGCTTCATCATCTTCAACGAATACGCCCACCGCTACGGCGAGTTCCGCCAGGCCATGGAAGGCCTGCTGCGCGACGGCCGCATCAAGTACCGCGAGGACGTGGTCGAGGAACTGGAGAACGCGCCGCGCGGCCTGATCGGCCTGCTCAGGGGCGAGAACGCCGGCAAGCGCATCGTGCGCGTCGGCCCGGACGACAACAGGAGCGCGCCATGAATATTCTGATCGTGCTGACTTCGCATGACACCCTGGGCGATACCGGCCGCAAGACAGGCTTCTGGCTGGAGGAGTTCGCCGCGCCGTACTACGTATTCGTGGACGCCGGCGCCAAGGTCGCGCTGGCTTCGCCGGCCGGCGGCCAGCCGCCGCTAGACCCCAAGAGCGACGAGCCCGACGCCCAGACCGAGGCCACGCGCCGTTTCCGCCAGGACCCCGATGCCCAGCGCCTGCTGGCCGCGACCCGCCCGCTGGCCGAGGTGCAGGCGGCCGACTACGACGCCGTGTTCTATCCCGGCGGCCACGGCCCGTTGTGGGACCTGGCCGAAGACCCCGCGTCGGTGGCGCTGATCGAGGCCATGCTGGCGGCCGGCAAGCCGGTCTCCGCCGTATGCCACGCGCCGGGCGTGCTGCGCCACGCCAAGACGGCCGATGGCAAGCCGCTGGTGCAGGGACGCCGGCTCACCGGCTTTTCCAATGCGGAAGAGGCCGCCGTGCAACTGACCGAAGTGGTGCCGTTCCTGGTCGAGGACGAACTGAAGAAGCTGGGCGGGCAGTACTCCAGCGGTCCGGACTGGGAGCCGCACGTGGTCGGCGACGGCCTGCTCATCACCGGCCAGAATCCGGCCTCGTCGGTGGGCGTGGCGCAGATGCTGCTGGAGCGGCTGGAGCACTGATTGCGGCGGCCGCGGCCGCTCATGTGTCAGAATCGCGCCTTTTGCGAAATCCGCGCACGGCGCCAGCCCGTCTTGCGCGCTCCGTTCCAATGCCTTCCGAAGTTCCCGCAACACCCCCGGGCTCCTGCGTCGCCGCGCTGTTTGCCGCCATGCAGGCGCGCGACCCGGCCACCGGCCGCCACAGCGGCCGCGTCGCGGCCTTGAGCGCGGCCCTGGCCCAGGCGCTGGGCCTGCCAGAAAACGAACAGGAAATCGTCGCCATCGCCGCCCGGCTGCATGACCTGGGCAAGATCGGCACGCCCGACCGCGTGCTGTTCTCGCCCAGCCGCCTCGGCCCGGAAGACTGGGCGATCATGAAGGCGCATGCCGCGGCCGGCGCCGACATCATCCTGTGCAGCGCCATTCCGCAACGCGAACAGATCGCGCTGGCGGTGCGCCACCACCACGAACATTTCGACGGCTCCGGCTATCCCGCCGGCCTGGCGGGCCACCACATCCCGCTGCATGCGCGCATCATTTCGCTGGCCGATTCCTACGACGCGCTGGGCGACGTGCGCCCCTACCATCCCGCGCGCCCGCACGCGGAAATCATGCGCATCCTGCATCAAGAGGCCGGCGCCAAATGCGACCCGGATCTGCTGCGGGCGTTCGAGCGGATGATCGAGGACAGCCCGTTGCGGGTGCCGTGAGGGGAGGAGCGGGACGTGTTGGATGCGTCGGGTGTGCCGGATGTATCGGATGTGCCGGATGCGTTGAATGCATCGGATGCATCGGATACGTCGGACGCATCGGATGCGTAGGATGGGTTACGCGCGTTCGATGGTTGAGTTTTTGCGCACGCGCTCTCGCGCTGCACCCATCCTACGCCGTCACGCCATCACGCCGTCACGCCATCACAGCATCCCACCATCCCACCATCCCCCCTACAACCGGTAATTCGCCGCGACCGTTTCCAGGTCCTGCAGCGTGCGCTGCTGCCAGGCGGCATCGTGGCCCAGTTCCTCGGCGAGCAGGCGGGCCACTTCGGGGGCGGCCAGCATCGCGGCTTCGCTGTCCAGGAACAGCGCGCGGTTGCGGCGCGCCAGCACGTCTTCGGCGCTGCGCGCCAGTTCGTACCGGGCCGCGTAGCGCACGTGCGCCTCGGACAGGCCGCTGCTCTTGACCAGCATGCGCTCGGCGCCCGGCAGGGCCTTGAGCGCGGCTAGGTCGCTGCCGTAGTAGCTGTCCGGCGTGCCGGCGTGTTCCTGCGACGGCGCCAGGCCGGCGGCGCCGTGCAGCGCCAGGGTCTCGGTGCGGCAGCTGGCCTGGGTCAGCAGCTGGTGCTGGATGGCCGTGTCGACCACGTCCTGCGCCATGCGGCGGTAGGTGGTCCATTTGCCGCCGGTCACGGTGACCAGGCCGGCCTTGGACACCAGGATGGTGTGCTCGCGCGACAGGGATTTGGTGGACGCCTCGCCGGTGGCCTTGACCAGCGGACGCAGGCCGGCCCAGACGCTGGTGACGTCGTCGCGCGTGGGCTTGCGGCTGAGGTAGCGCGCCGCCGTGCCGAGGATGAAGTCCACGTCCTGCGCGCCGGCCTGCGGGTCCAGCGGCAGGTCGTTGCGCGGCGTGTCGGTGGTGCCGACGATGGTGTGGCCGTTCCAGGGCACGACGAACAGCACGCGGCCGTCGTCGGTCTTGGGAATCAGGATGGCGCGGTCGCCCGGCAGAAATTCGCGCGGCAGGGTCAGGTGCACGCCCTGGCTGGGCGCGACCATGGTCTGCGCGTTCTTGTCTTCCATGCGCCGCACCGCGTCCACCCAGACGCCGGTGGCGTTGATCACGCAGCGCGCGCGCAGCGTGAAGCTGGCTCCGCCCAGGACGTCCTGCGCGGTCACGCCGTCGACCTTGCCGCCGGTCATGGTCAGGCCGGTGGCGCGCACGTAGTTCACCGCCGTGCCGCCCAGGTCGAACAGCGTGCGCATCAGGCTGACGGCCAGGCGCGCGTCGTCGAACTGGCCGTCGTAGTACAGCACGCCGCCGCGCAGCTTGCGGCCATTGACGGCCTCGGCCAGGGTCGGTGCGTTGGCCAGCGTGTCGCGGCGCGACAGCCAGCGGCTGGGCGACAGGTTGAGCTTGCCGGCCAGCATGTCGTACATCTTCAGGCCGACGCCGTAGAAGGGCTGGTCCAGCAGGTTGTAGGCGGGCACGACGAAGCCCAGCGGCCACACCAGGTGCGGCGCGTTGCGGTTGAGCAGCCCGCGTTCGTGCAGGGCCTCGCGCACCAGGCTGACATTGCCTTGCGCCAGGTAGCGCACGCCGCCGTGCACCAGCTTGGTGGCCTTGCTGGAGGTGCCCTTGGCGAAGTCGGCGCCTTCGATCAGCAGCGTGCGGTAGCCGCGCGAGGCGGCGTCCACCGCGGTGCCCAGGCCGGTGGCGCCGCCGCCGATGACGATCACGTCCCAGGAATGCGTGTTGTCCAGCGTGGCCAGGAGGCGGTTGCGGTCGGGCGGGGCGACGGGGGCGAGGGGAGCGTTCATGGATGTCAAGGTGTTTGCTTCAGGGTATTGGGCGCCGCGGCGACGTCGCAGCGCACGCCGGCGTCCAGCAGGACCTGCGCCAGCGGCTCCTGCGGATGCGCGTCGGTGAAAAACCGGTCTATCTGCGAGATGTGCGCCAGCTCCACCATGGCCTGGCGCTTGAATTTGCTGCTGTCGGCGGCCAGCCAGACTTCGCGCGACTGTTCGATGATGGTGCGCGCCACCCGCACTTCGCGGAAGTCGTAGTCGCGCAGCGTGCCGTCGGCCTCGATGCCCGAAATCCCGATCAGTCCGATATCCACCTTGAACTGGCGGATGAAGTCCATGGTCGCCTCGCCCACGATGCCGCGGTCGCGCGAACGCACCACGCCGCCGGCCACGATGACTTCGCAGTCCGGGTTGTCCGACAGGATGTCGGCCACGTGCAGGTTGTTGGTGATCACGCGCAGGCCGCGATGGCGCAGCAGCGCGCGGGCGATGGCCTCGGTGGTGGTGCCGATGTTCAGGATCAGCGAGCAGCCGTCCGGCACGGCGCGCGCCACCGCCTCGGCGATGCGCTGCTTGCCGGCGGCGTGCAGGCCCTGGCGCTTGCGGTAGGCGATGTTCTCGATGGTGGAGGCCTCGATGCGCACGCCGCCGTGAAAGCGCGACAGCAGGCCGGCTTCCGAAAGAATATTGACGTCGCGCCGCACCGTCTGCAGCGTGACGTCGAAGCGTTTGGCGAGCTCTTCGATCGAGGCGGAGCCCTGGGCTCGCACCATTTCGATCAGGGCGCTCTGGCGGGGATTCAGTGTCATGTTCGTATAATAAAACAACAAAAGCGAAAAATAATGACGCACCGCAAGATTGTTTTTTGTTCGCTTCTTGAGTAAAACGCACAAAAAACGAAAGCTATCTGAAAGAGTATGCTCATCCTGTCGTCCGCCAGGCGCAGGCCGGGCCGCTGTACCGAATACTGAAGTCCGCGTTGCAATAAAACAGGGACGTATTAGTAGGTAGAGGAGATCAGATGCAGCTGAACCTGGACAGGGTAAGTTTGCGGGCGGGCTCGCAGACCCACCTGTATCCCATGAGCCTCGCGCCGGTCGAGGGGGCAATGACGGTGCTGCTGGGGGCGACCCTGGCGGGCAAGACTACGCTGATGCGCATCATGGCCGGGCTGGACCGGCCCACCGAGGGCCGCGTGCTGGCCGACGGCGCCGACGTCACCGGCGTGCCGGTGCGCCAGCGCAACGTCGCCATGGTGTACCAGCAGTTCATCAACTACCCGTCCATGTCGGTCTACGACAACATCGCCTCGCCGCTCAAGCTGCGCGGCGCCGGCGACATCGGCGCCAAGGTCCGCGCCATGGCGGCCCGCCTGCACATCGACCACCTGCTGGAACGCTACCCGTCGGAACTGTCGGGCGGGCAGCAGCAGCGCGTGGCGCTGGCGCGCGCGCTGGCCAAGGACGCGCCGCTGATCCTGCTGGACGAGCCGCTGGTCAACCTGGACTACAAGCTGCGCGAGGAATTGCGCGACGAACTGTCGGAATTGTTCGCCGAAGGCCGTTCCACCGTCGTCTACGCCACCACCGAACCGGGCGAGGCGCTGTTGCTGGGCGGCCACACCGCGGTGCTGGACGCCGGCGAACTGCTGCAATACGGGCCGACCGTCGACGTCTTCCACCGCCCCAATTCCCTGCGGGTGGCGCGCGCCTTCAGCGATCCCCCCATGAACCTGTTCCCGGCGCGCCGCACGGCGTCGGGCTTTACGCTGCAAGGCGAGATGGAAGTGGCGCGCGCGCTGCCCCCGGAAACCGCCGGCGAACTCACCGCCGGCCTGCGCGCCGGCGCGCTGGACGTGGAGCCGCGCCCCGGGCATATCCGCCTGCCGGGCGTGGTGAAGCTGGCCGAGATTTCCGGCTCCGACACGTTCGTGCACGCCGAGACCGCGGCCGGCGACGTGGTGGCGCAACTGCCCGGCGTGCACCGCTACACGCTGGAGCAGCCGGTGCAGCTTTACTTCGACCCCGCCCAGACCTATGCCTTCGGCGCCGACGGCGCCTTGCTGGCCGCGCCGCGCCAGCCGGCCGGCGCGGGGGAGGCGGCCTGATGGCGCAGATCGAGCTGGACCTCTCCCATTCCTACGTCGCGGACCCCAGGACGGATGACGATTACGCGCTGCTGCCGCTGAAGTTCACCTTCCAGGACGGCGGCGCCTACGCCTTGCTGGGGCCGTCCGGCTGCGGCAAGACCACGCTGCTGAACTGCGTCTCGGGGCTGCTGCGGCCCTCGCACGGGCGCATTCTGTTCGACGGCCAGGACGTCACCGGCCGCACGCCGCAGGCGCGCAACATCGCCCAGGTCTTCCAGTTTCCGGTGGTCTACGACACCATGACCGTGGCCGAGAACCTGGCGTTTCCGCTGCGCAACCGCGGCATGCCGGCCGAACGCGTGCGCGAGCGGGTGGGGCGCATCGCCGAGATGCTGGACATGTCCGCGGTGCTGGACCGCCGCGCCAGCGGCCTGACCGCCGACGCCAAGCAGAAGATCTCGCTGGGCCGCGGGCTGGTGCGCAGCGACGTGTCGGCCATCCTGTTCGACGAGCCGCTGACCGTGATCGATCCGCAGCTCAAATGGGAGCTGCGCCGCAAGCTCAAGGAAATCCACCGCGAGTTCAAGCTGACCCTGATCTACGTGACCCACGACCAGACCGAGGCGCTGACCTTCGCCGACCAGGTCATGGTGATGGCGCGCGGACGCGCCGTGCAGGTGGGCACCGCCGACGATCTGTTCCTGCGCCCGGCGCATACCTTCGTGGGCCATTTCATCGGCTCGCCCGGCATGAATTTCCTGCCCGCGCAATGGCGCGACGGCGCGCTGGAGGTCGGCAGCCGGCGCGTGGCCGGCGTGCCCGAGGCCCCGGCGGCGGCGCTGGCCGGCGCCGGCCCGGTCAAGCTGGGCGTGCGCCCGGAATACCTGCGCCTGGCCGAGCCCGAGGCGCCAGGCGCCGTGCCCATGCGCGTCGAGCGCGTGCAGGACGTGGGCACCTACACGCTGCTGGTGGCCGACTACGAGGGCGTCGCGGTGCGCGCGCGCCTGAACGGCGGCGCCATCCCGGCGGCCGGGGACACGGCCTGGCTGGGGGTGCTCAACCCGCACACCTGCTTCTACCGCGACGAGGAGCTGATCCGATGAAACCCATAGATCACCGGGCCTGGCTGCTGGTGCTGCCCGTGGTGCTGTGCGTGGCGTTCTCCGCCATCCTGCCGCTGATGACCATCGTCAACTATTCGGTGCAGGACATCATTTCGCCCGAGCGCCGCGTGTTCGTCGGCACCGAGTGGTACGCCGCCGTGCTGCAGGACGAAGAGCTGCACGGCGCGCTGCTGCGCCAGATCGGCTTTTCGCTGGCGGTGCTGGCCATCGAGATCCCGCTGGGCATCCTGCTGGCGCTGTCCATGCCGGCGACCGGCTGGCGCGCCTCGGCGGTGCTGGTCATCATCGCGCTGTCGCTGCTGATTCCGTGGAACGTGGTGGGCACCATCTGGCAGGTGTTCGGCCGCACCGACATCGGGCTGCTGGGCGCGACGCTGTCATGGCTGGGCGTGGACTACAACTACACCGGCAACGACGTGGACGCCTGGGTCACCGTGCTGGTCATGGACGTCTGGCACTGGACGCCGCTGGTGGCGCTGCTGTGCTATGCGGGCCTGCGCGCGATTCCCGACGCCTACTACCAGGCCGCGCGCATCGACGGGGCCTCGCGCCTGGCGGTGTTCCGCTACATCCAGCTGCCCAAGCTGCGCGGCGTGCTCATGATCGCGGTGCTGCTGCGTTTCATGGACAGCTTCATGATCTACACCGAGCCTTTCGTGCTGACCGGAGGCGGACCCGGCAACGCCACCACCTTCCTGTCGCAGTACCTGACGCAGAAGGCCGTGGGCCAGTTCGACCTGGGGCCGGCCGCCGCGTTCTCCATCATCTATTTCCTGATCATCCTGCTGCTGTGCTTCATCCTCTACAACTGGATGCAGCGCGCCGGCACCACCGGCGGTTTCGACGAGGAGCGCACCCATGCGTGAGAACAAGAGCTGGTGGCGCGGCGTATTCCTGGCGCTGTATCTCGTGTTCGCCATCCTGCCGCTGTACTGGATGCTGAACATGTCGTTCAAGACCAATACCGAAATCCTGAGCACGCTGACGTTCTGGCCCGAGGATTTCACCCTGGAGCATTACCGCACCATCTTCACCGATCCGGCCTGGTATTCCGGCTACATCAACTCGCTGATCTACGTGGTGATCAACACCGTGATCTCGCTGGCGGTGGCGCTGCCGGCGGCCTATGCGTTCTCGCGCTACCGCTTCATCGGCGACAAGCACGTGTTCTTCTGGCTGCTGACCAACCGCATGACGCCACCGGCGGTGTTCCTGCTGCCGTTCTTCCAGCTCTACAGCTCGTTCGGGCTGATGGACACCCACCTGGCGGTGGCGCTGGCGCACCTGGTGTTCAACGTGCCGCTGGCGGTGTGGATCCTGGAGGGCTTCATGTCCGGCGTGCCGCGAGAGATCGATGAAACCGCCTATGTCGACGGCTATTCCTTCCCGCGCTTTTTCCTGACAATCTTTTTGCCATTGATCAAGTCCGGCGTGGGCGTGGCGGCGTTTTTCTGCTTCATGTTCAGCTGGGTCGAATTGCTGCTGGCGCGCACGCTCACCTCGGTCAACGCCAAGCCCATCGTGGCCACCATGACCCGCACCGTGTCCGCCTCGGGCATGGACTGGGGCGTGCTGGCCGCCGCCGGGGTGCTGACCATCGTGCCCGGCGGCATCGTGATCTGGTTCGTGCGGCACTACATCGCGAAGGGCTTCGCGATGGGCCGCGTGTAGCGCGGGCAACCCGGAGGACGACTCATGTTCAGCTGGATGGTATGGACCGTTCCCGTCGCCGTGTTCTTCGCCTGCGTCGGCCTGATGCTGGCGGGCATGACGATATGGGAACTGAAATCGCCCACGGTCGAGCGCAAGGGGTTCCTGCCCCTGCGCACCACCCGCGGCGACCGTCTGTTCATCGGCCTGATGGCCGCGGCCTGGGTCAACTTGGCCTTCGTGGGCCTGGGCGAGAAGGCGGCCGAATGGCTGTCGCTGGACGAACCGCCCTCGGTCTGGATCGGGTTCGCGGTATCGATGCTGTTGTTGGCGCTCATCATGAAAAAGGGCTGAAACGGGGGCGCAGACCCCTGCGTTATGCAGGTAAAGGACTATCGGCCATCGTCTTCCCGGGCCAGCGTCCGCAGCGTACATCGGGGAAGACTTATCGAGGAGACAGGTCATGAAATTGCGCATGCACGCCATGGCGGCCGCCATCGCCCTGATCGGGACGTCGGGGGCGTGGGCCGGAGAGCCGGAAGCCAGGAAATGGGTCGATTCGGAGTTCCAGCCCTCATCGCTGTCCAAGGACCAGCAGATGGCCGAGATGAAGTGGTTCATCGACGCCGCCGCCAAGCTGAAGGCCAAGGGCGTCACCGAGATCAACGTGGTGTCCGAGACCATCACCACGCATGAGTACGAGTCCAAGACGCTGGCCAAGGCCTTCACCGAGATCACCGGCATCAAGGTCAACCACGACCTGATCCAGGAAGGCGACGTGGTCGAGAAGCTGCAGACGTCGATGCAGTCCGGCAAGTCCATCTACGACGGCTGGATCTCGGATTCGGACCTGATCGGCACCCACTACCGCTACGGCGCCATCCTGCCGCTGTCGGACTACATGGCCGGCGCGGGCAAGGAATGGACCAACCCCGGCCTGGACCTCAAGGACTTCATCGGCACCAAGTTCACCACGGCCCCGGACGGCAAGCTCTACCAGCTGCCCGACCAGCAGTTCGCCAACGTCTACTGGTTCCGCGCCGACTGGTTCGCGCGCCAGGACCTGAAAGACAAGTTCAAGGCCAAGTACGGCTACGAGCTGGGCGTGCCGACCAACTGGTCCGCCTACGAGGACATCGCCGACTTCTTCTCCAACGACGTCAAGGAGCTCGACGGCAAGAAGGTCTATGGCCACATGGACTACGGCAAGAAAGACCCGTCGCTGGGATGGCGCTTCACCGACGCGTGGCTGTCCATGGCGGGCGCCGCCGACAAGGGGCTGCCCAACGGCATGCCGGTCGACGAGTGGGGCATCCGCGTGGCCGACGACAAGTGCACGCCGGTGGGCGCCTCGGTGGCGCGCGGCGGCGCCACCAACAGCCCGGCCGCCGTCTACGCGCTGACCAAGTACGTGGACTGGATGAAGAAGTACGCCCCGCAGCAGGCCATGGGCATGACCTTCTCCGAATCCGGCCCGGTACCGGCCCAGGGGCAGATCGCGCAGCAGATCTTCTGGTACACGGCATTCACCGCCGACATGACCAAGAAGGGCCTGCCGGTGGTCAACGACGACGGCACGCCGAAATGGCGCATGGCGCCGTCGCCCTACGGCCCGTACTGGAAGGACGGCATGCAGAACGGCTACCAGGACGTGGGCTCGTGGACCTTCTTCAAGTCCACCAACCCCGACCGGCTGGCCGGCGCCTGGCTCTACGCGCAGTTCGTCACGTCCAAGTCGGTCTCGCTCAAGAAGTCCATCACCGGCCTGACCTTCATCCGCGACAGCGACATCAACAGCGAGTTCTTCACCAAGAACGCGGCCAACTACGGCGGGCTGATCGAGTTCTACCGCAGCCCGGCGCGCGTGGCCTGGACGCCCACCGGCAACAACGTGCCCGACTACCCCAAGCTGGCGCAGCTGTGGTGGAAGAACGTGGCCACCGCGGTCACCGGCGAGAAGACGCCGCAGGCCGCCATGGATAACCTTGCCAACGAAATGGACCAGGTCATGGCGCGTCTGGAGCGGGCGGGGATGGCGCAGTGCGCGCCCAAGCTCAATGCCAAGAGCAATCCGTCCAAGTGGCTGTCCGACCAGCACGCGCCCTGGAAGAAGCTCGACAACGAGAAGCCCAAGGGCGAGACCATTCCGTACGAGAAGCTGCTGGCCGCCTGGAAGGAGGGCAAGGTCCGGTAGCCGTGTAAAACCCTGTTGCGCATCCGGCTTGTACCGCCCCGGCGGGCGGTACTAACCTGATCGTTCCTGAAGGAGACGGCATGCGACAGGGATCGGACTTGCAGGACCGCGTCGCGCTGGTGACCGGCGCGTCGTCGGGCATCGGGCGGGCCACCGCCATCGCGCTGGCGCAAGCGGGCGCGCGGGTGGTGGTCAATCACCGCGCGGGCGGCGACTCGCAGGTGCGCGCGGCCGCCGTGGTCGAAGCCGTGCAGCGCCTGGGTGGCCAGGCCGTGGCCGCGGCCGCCGACATCAGCCGCGAGGCCGAGGTCGAGCATCTGTTCGAGCAGGCCGTGCACCACTACGGCCGCGTCGACATCCTGGTCAACAACGCCGGCATCGAGCATCCCGCGCCCGTCGCCGACATGACGCTGGCCGACTGGAAGCGCGTCATCGACGTGAACCTCACCGGCCATTTCCTGTGCGCCCGCGCCGCGGCCCGGGCCTATGAATCCCAGCCGGCCGACCCGGCGCGCAAAGGCATGTCGCGCGGCAACATCCTCTTCATCAGTTCGGTCCACGAGCTCATCCCCTGGGCCTTCCAGGTCAATTACGCGGCGTCCAAGGGCGGGCTGTCGATGCTGATGAAGTCGCTGGCCCAGGAACTGGCGCCGGCCCGCATCCGCGTCAATTCGATCGCGCCCGGGGCGATACGCACCGCCATCAACCGGCCGGCCTGGGACAGCCCCGAAAGCCTGGCCAGGCTGCTCAAGCTGATTCCGTACGGCCGCATCGGCGAGCCGGAGGACGTGGCGCGGGCCGCCGTCTGGCTGGCCGGCGACGCGTCCGACTACGTGACCGGCACGACCCTGTTCGTCGACGGCGGGATGACGCTGTATCCCGAATTCCGCGGCGCGGGCTGACCGCGTATGTCCAAGCCGCTGGAAGACTACGGGCTCATCGGCAACATGCTGTCTGCCGCGCTGGTGGCGCGCGACGGCTCCATCGACTGGCTCTGCCTGCCGCATTTCGACTCGCCGGCCTGTTTCGCCGCGCTGCTGGGCGACGCGCGCCACGGACGCTGGCGCATCGCCCCGCATGGCCAGCGCGCCGTCGTCTCGCGCCGCTACGTGCCCGACACCGCCGTGCTGGAAACGCGTTTCGAGACCGCCTCGGGCGTGGCGACGATGTACGACTTCATGCCGTTGAGCGAAGACGACGAGCGCGTGGACCTGGTGCGCGTGGTGCGCGGCGATTCCGGCCACGTGCTGATGGACATGGACCTGGTGCTGCGCTTCAACTACGGGCAGGCCGTGCCCTGGGTGCGGCGGCGCGACTACGGCCTGAGCGCCATCGCCGGGCCGGACGCGGTCGAACTGCACACGCCCGTGGAGATGGAAGGGCACGACCTCAAGACCACCGCGCGCTTCAGCGTGCACCAGGGGCGGGTGGTGCCGTTCACGCTGTCCTACCACCGCTCGCACCGCACGCCGCACTTCGTGCCCGACCGCGTCGAAAGCATGGACCGCACCATATCCTGGTGGCAGGAATGGGCCAAGCGCTGCCACTGGGAAGGGCCGGCCGACGAACGCCGCGACGCGGTGGTGCGTTCGCTGATCACGCTCAAGCTGCTGACCTTCCAGCCCACCGGCGGCATCATCGCCGCGCCCACCACCTCGCTGCCCGAGACGCTGGGCGGCGCGCGCAACTGGGACTACCGCCATTGCTGGCTGCGCGACTCGGCGCTCACGCTGTACGCGCTGCTCAACGCCGGCTACCGCGAAGAGGCCGAGGCCTGGCGCCAATGGCTGCTGCGCGCCGTGGCCGGGCACCCCGACCAGCTGCAGATCATGTACGGCATCGCCGGCGGACGCTGGCTGCCGGAACTGGAGATTCCCTGGCTGCCCGGCTATGCCTCCAGCCTGCCGGTGCGCATCGGCAACGACGCGGCCGGCCAGAGCCAGTTCGACGTCTACGGCGAGCTGATCGAAACCCTGTACGCCGCGCGCGCGGCCGACCTCGCGCCGCTGGCCGAGGCCTGGCGGCTGCAGAAGGTGCTGCTGGAGCCGCTGGCGCGGCGCTGGACGGAGCTGGACCACGGCATCTGGGAGGTGCGCGGCGAGCGCCGCGCCTTCACGCATTCGCGGCTGATGTGCTGGGTGGCCTTCGACCGCGCGGTCAAGGGCTGCGAACGCTTCGGCCTGAAAGGCCCGGTCGCGGCCTGGCGCCGCCTGCGCGACCAGATCCGCGCCGACATCTGCGAAAACGGCTACGACCGCGCGCGCGGCTGCTTCGTGCAGAGCTACGGCTCGACCGCGCTGGACGCCAGCATGCTGCTGATCCCGCAGGTGGGCTTTCTGCCCGCCGAGGACCCGCGCGTGGCCGGCACGGTGCAGGCCATCGAGCGCGGGCTGCTGCGCGACGGCCTGCTGCGGCGCTATTCCACCGACCTCACCGACGACGGGCTGCAGGGCGAGGAGGGCGTATTCCTGGCCTGCAGCTTCTGGCTGGCCGACGCCTACGTGATGCTGGGCCGGCTCGACGACGCCGAACGCCTGTTCGAGCGGCTGCTGTCCCTGCGCAACGACCTGGGCCTGCTGTCCGAGGAATACGACGTGGTGCGCCGGCGCCTGATCGGCAACTTCCCGCAGGGCTTCTCGCACATCGGCCTGGTCAACACCGCCTACAACCTGAGCCGCGCCATGGGGCCGGCGCGCCAGCGCGCCGAACAGGACGCGCCGCGCGCCTGACGCGGCGGTGTATTCTCGCAGTCGGCGCGGTCCCCATGACGGGCCGCGACGCGCGCGCAGAGCCGGGCCGCGACCCCGCAGGCCGGACGGCGCACTCAGGAGACAAACATGCTTTTGACCGAAGAACAGCTCAGCATCCAGGACATGGCGCGCCGCTTCGCGCAGGAGCGCCTGGCGCCCAACGCCGAACGCTGGGACCGCGACCATCACTATCCCGCCGACGCCATCGCCGAAATGGCGCAGCTCGGATTCTTCGGCATGCTGGTGCCGGAGGAATGGGACGGCAACGACAGCGGCTATGTGTCGTACGCGGTCGCGCTGGAAGAAATCGCCGCCGGCAACGGCGCCTGCTCCACCATCATGAGCGTGCACAACTCGGTGGCCTGCATGCCCATCCTGAAATTCGGCACCGACGAGCAGAAGGAACGCTTCCTGCGGCCGCTGGCGCGCGGCGAGCACATCGGCGCCTTCGCGCTGACCGAGCCGCAGGCAGGTTCCGACGCCAGCAGCCTGCAGACCCGCGCGCGCCGCGACGGCGACGGCTACGTGCTCAACGGCGGCAAGCAGTTCATCACCTCGGGGCGCAACGGCCAGACCGTGATCGTGTTCGCGGTGACCGACCCCGAAGCCGGCAAGCGCGGCATCTCCGCGTTCATCGTGCCCACCGACACCCCGGGCTACAAGGTCCTGCGGGTCGAGGACAAGCTCGGCCAGCACGCCTCCGACACCTGCCAGATCGCTTTCGAGGACCTGCGCATCCCGGCGTCCTGCCGCCTGGGCGAGGAGGGCGAGGGCTACAGGATCGCGCTGTCCAACCTGGAAGGCGGGCGCATCGGCATCGCCTCGCAGTCGGTCGGCATGGCGCGCGCGGCCTTCGAATGCGCGCGCGACTACGCCCGCGACCGGCAGGCCTTCGGCAAGCCCATCTTCGAACACCAGGCGGTGTCGTTCCGGCTGGCCGACATGGCCACGCAGATCCACGCCGCGCGCCAGATGGTGCTGCACGCCGCGGCTCTGCGCGCCGCCGGCCGGCCCGCGCTGACCGAGGCCTCGATGGCCAAGCTGTTCGCCTCCGAGATGGCCGAGCGCGTGTGTTCGGCGGCCATCCAGACCCTGGGCGGCTACGGCTACCTGAAGGATTTCCCGGTCGAGCGCATCTACCGCGACGTGCGCGTCTGCCAGATCTACGAAGGCACCAGCGACATCCAGCGGCTGGTCATCGCGCGCAATCTGTAGCGCGGCGTTCAGCGCCGGCGGCGCCGGGCCCACAAGGCATAGACGATGGCGTTGCCGGCCAGCAGCAGCACGGCCAGGGCGATCTGCGAACCGCGGCCGATGTCCGCGGGGTAGATCAGGCCCAGCAGGTAGTGTTCGATGAAGCCGCCTTCATAGCCCTCCTGGCCGGCCTGGCGCCGCAGCGAGACCTCCAGCGGGGTGAGCGGGCAGATCCAGCCCATGCCCACGACCAGCGCGCCCCAGGCCAGCGCCGGCAGGTGCAGCCAGGCGATCCGGGGTTTCCATAGCGCCAGCAGGCCGCCGAAGGCGACGAAGGCCACGAACAGCGCATGGACGATGAGCACCAGGTCGGCAAGCAGGCGGTAGCTCATCGGCGCATCCCGGCCTCAGGTTTTCAGGTCGCGCAGCAGCCGGGTCAGTTCCGGCGCGGCCATCAGCGACACGCCTTGCGCGCGCGCGTATTGCTGCGCGTTTTCCGAAACATCGCCCAGGGCGATATAGATGGCTTCGCGCGCGCCGCGCTGCTCGCGCGCCGCCTGCAGCTCGCGCAGCGGCTCGACGCCGACGCGGGCCGCCTTCCAGCGCCGGGCGCTGACGATGGCCACGTGGCCGTCCTTGCTGAGCGCGAAGTCGGCGCCGGCGGCCTGCAGGCGCTGCACCTCGCAGCCGTCGCGCTGGAAGCCCGCCTCCACGGTGCGCGCGAACTCCGCCCAGGACATGGCGGCCGCGGCCTGCGTCACGGCCTGCACGCGCGCGTCCGACGGGGCGCGCATCTGCTTGTAGGCCGCCATGATGGCGATCACCACGAACGGGATCGCCGCGAACACGCCCATCGCCGCGTACTCCAGCGGCAGGGCGGCGAAGCCTCCCGCCGACAGCAGCACGGCCACCCCCGCGCTCATCCACCACGGCGAGCGCAGCAGGACGGCGAAGATGGAGTTCTGGGACATCTTGAATTTCATGGCGGCTCGCGGTGGGGCGGTGGAAAAGAGGATCAGGCCGGCTCGTCGCCGGCCTCGGCGGCGCGCACCACGATGCGCGCATCGCCGCAGGTCACGATCTGGCCGGCGCGGATCTTGGCGGTCTTGCGCGTTTCCGGCACGCTGCCGACCTGGACCAGGCCGTCGGCCACCAGCATCTTGCCCGCGCCGCCGCTGTCGCAGACGCCGGCGGCCTTGAGCAATTGGTTGACTTCGATATAGGGGCAGCCTGGCGCCAGCGTGAATTCGATGATGGGCATGGAAGGTCCTGGCTCAGGCCTGGCTGCGCGGCGCGTCGCCGGGAGGCTGGGGCGCGACCGGCGCGGCCGGGCGGTTATTGGTTTCGGCGCGCGCCATCCAGGCGATCAGCGACGAGCGCATGGCTTCCTCGACCGACATGTCGATCGGCTGCACCCATTCCTGCGGCACGAACACGGTGTAGCCGCCGATCATGTACCCCATCGGCAGGTAGACCGCCACGCGGTTTTCCTGCGTGAAGCCTTCGGGCAGGCCTTCCATGCTGCGGCGGGTCACCAGGCCCACCAGCTCCAGCTGCTGGCCGGGCACGCGCAGCACCACCACCTGCTGGGCGGTGTTCTTGGAGCTGGGCGAGAAATAGTCGGCGAAGCTCTTGAGCGACGAATAAATGCTCTTGACCACCGGCAGGTTGGTGAACGGCATTTCCAGCAGCACCAGCACGCGCTGCACGCGCTCCTTGGAGACCAGGTAGCCGATCGCCAGAATGCCCAGGATGCCCAGCGCCAGGCCCATGCCGGGCACGTAGAAGCCGCCGATGAACGGGCGCAGGAAGGTCAGCGCCACCGCTTCGGTCCAGGCCAGGAAGATATAGAGCAGATACAGCGTCAACGCCAGCGGCAGCACGGTGATCAGGCCGCGGAAGAAATACTTGTAGAGTCGAGTCATAGGCGGAGTAAAAATGGGGTCGGTGCGCTGAGGCGCGATCCGGGGGCCGCCAGCATAGCAGCCGGCGCGGTCCCATCCGGTAACAAACCGCGAAGAACGCGCCGCGCGCCTAGCGGTCCACCGGCAGGTACAGCGTTTCCTTGATTTCCTCCATCACCACATAGCTGTGCGACTCGGCCGAAGCCGGCAGGCGCTTGAGGATTTCGCCCAGGAGACGGCGGTACTCGTTCATTTCGGTCAGGCGCGCCTTGACCAAGTAGTCGAAGTCGCCCGAAACCAGGTGGCATTCCATGACCTCGGGCACGTACAGCAGCTCGTTCTTGACCTTGTCGAACACGTCGCCCGACTTGGCCGAGAGCTTGATTTCGAGGAACACCAGCAGGTTCTTGCCCAGCGCCGCCGGATTGACGCGCGCATGGTAACCCGTGATGACGCCGTCGCGCTCCATCCGCTTGATGCGGTCCGAGCAGGGCGTGGCCGACAGGTTCACCCGGTCGGCCAGTTCGGTGACCGAAATCCGGCCTTCGCGCTGCAGGATATCCAGGATTTTCAGGTCGATACGGTCGAGGTCGCGCATTTCACTACGGGCGATCGGAAAACGGGTATTGGGCGGGAAAAACCACTGCCAAAACGGATTTTTCAGTGTCTTTCACTGTGACGAGGGTCATAGACTACCGAAATTCCTGCATAAAACCAAACATCGGAAAGAATCATGCATGTGATCGTCCTCGGCAGCGGCGTCATCGGCACCACGACCGCGTACTACCTGGCCCGCCAGGGCGCCAAAGTGACGGTGCTGGACCGCCAGCCCGCGGCCGCACTGGAGACCAGCTACGCCAACGCCGGCCAGGTGTCGCCGGGCTATTCCACGCCCTGGGCCGCGCCCGGCATCCCGCTGAAAGCCGTCAAATGGCTGTTCCAGAAACACGCGCCGCTGGCCATCCGCCTGGACGGCAGCCTGTTCCAACTCAAATGGATGGCCGCCATGCTGGCCAACTGTTCGGCCGAGCGTTACGCCGTCAACAAGGAACGCATGCTGCGCCTGTCCGAGTACAGCCGCGACTGCCTGCGCGAACTGCGCGCCTCCACCGGCATCCATTATGAAGAGCGCACGCGCGGCACGCTGCAGCTGTTCCGCACCGAGGCGCAGCTCGAAGCCGCGCGCCGCGATATCTCCGTGCTCGAAGAAGTGGGCGTGCCCTACGAACTGCTGGACCGCAACCGCCTGTCGACGGCCGAGCCGGCGCTGGCCCGCTCCATCGACAAGCTGGCCGGCGGCCTGCGCCTGCCCAACGACGAGACCGGCGACTGCCAGCTGTTCACCACCCGGCTGGCCGAGCTGGCGGCCGGGCTGGGCGTGGAATTCCGCTACGGCCAGGCCGTGGCCGGCCTGAACACCGCGGGCGGCCAGATCACCGGCGTGCGCGTGGGCAACGAAGTGCTGACGGCGGACCGCTACGTCGCCGCCTTCGGCAGCTACACGCGCGGCTTCCTGGAGCCGCTGGGCCTGGACCTGCCGGTGTATCCGGTCAAGGGCTATTCGCTCACCATCCCCATGACGGACGAGTCGGCCGCGCCGGTCTCCACCATCCTGGACGAAACCTACAAGATCGCCGTCACCCGCTTCGACAAGCGCATCCGCGTCGGCGGCATGGCCGAGCTGTCGGGCTTCGACCTGCGCCTGAAAGACGCCCGCCGCAAGACGCTGGAACTGGTCGTCAACGACCTGTTCCCGGGCAGCGGCGACGTGGCCCGCGCCGAATTCTGGACCGGCCTGCGCCCCATGACCCCGGACAGCACGCCCGTGGTCGGCCCGACCCGCTACGGCAACCTGTACCTGAACACGGGCCACGGCACGCTGGGCTGGACCATGGCCTGCGGCTCGGGCAAGCTGGTGGCCGACCTGGTCATGGGCCAGCGCCCGGCCATCCGCACGGACGGGCTGGATATTTCGCGCTACGACCGCAGATCCGCCGCCGGGCGGCCGCTGGTGCTGGACAGCAAGGGCGCGTGAAACGGGCGATTTGCGGACGATGGGTTCCGCGCGTTTTCTGATTGCGTTCTTGTCCAGACAGTCTCGCGCTGCACCCATCCTACGATCATGGCGTTGCCGCATCGCCGGCCCGACCCCGCTTCGGCCTACAATCCCGCGCATGATCCATTTCCTGCACACCGCCGACTGGCAGATCGGGCGGCAATACGGCCAGTTCGAAACCGATGACGCCGCCATGCTGGCCGAGGCGCGCTTCGAGGCCGTGGCGCGGATCGCCGCGCTGGCCGCCGAACGCCAAGTGGACGCCGTGCTGGTGGCGGGCGACGTGTTCGATACGCAGGGCGTGTCGGACCGCACGATACGCCGGCTGTTCGGCGCCATGGCGGCCTATGCCGGACCCTGGGTCATGATCGCCGGCAACCATGACGCGGCGCTGGCCGACAGCGTCTGGAGCCGCGCCCGGCAGCTGGGCTGCATTCCGCCCAACGTGCAGGCGCCGCCGGCCATCGGCGTGGTGGACCTGCCGGCCATCGATCTCGCGGTGCTGGCCGCGCCGCTTACCCAGCGCCATACCTACGACGACGTGACCCAGGCCTTCGACGGCCTGGAGACCGCGCCGGGGCGTTTTCGCGTGGGGCTGGCGCACGGCAGCGTGGCTGGACGGCTGCCGGACAACATCGACGCCACCAATCCCATCGCGCCCGACCGCGCCGCGCGTGCGCGGCTCGATTACCTGGCGCTGGGCGACTGGCATGGCTGCCTCGCCATCGACGAGCGCACCTGGTATGCCGGCACGCCCGAGCAGGACCGCTTTCGCGGCAACGAGCCCGGCTACGTGCTGGACGTGCGCATCGAGGCCCCGGGCGCGGCGCCGGCCGTCGAACGGCTGGCCACCGGGCGCTACCGCTGGTCGGCCTGGTCGGAGACGCTGAGCCTGCCCAGCGACGCGCAGGCGCTGGCCGAGCGCATGGCCGGGCTCGACGCGCAGGACGTGCTGCGCCTGGACGTGCAGGGGCACGTCAACATGGAGACCTGGGAGGCGCTGCAGCAGGCGGTGGACCGGACGGCGGCGCAGGTGCGCGCCTTGCTGCCGGACCTGTCGGGCCTGAAGCTGGAGCCGGACGAGGCCGACCTGGCCGAGCTGCGCGCCAGCGGCTACGTGGGCGAGGTGGCGGCGCAATTGCAGGCCTTGCAGGCCGACCCCGCGCAGTCGGCGGTGGCGGGCGAGGCCTTGCGGCTGCTGCTCAGGTTCCAGCGCGAAAGCGCCGTGTCGGGAGGTGCGAAATGAAGCTCTCGCGCATCGCCCTGGAAGAATTCCGCAAGTTCCGCCAGCCGCTGGTGCTGGACGGCCTGGAAGACGGCCTGAACCTGTTCGTGGGGCCGAACGAGGCCGGCAAGAGCACGGTGGCGGCGGCCATCCGCGCGGCTTTCCTGGAGCGTTACAGCACCAGCAAGGTCGCCGACCTGGCGCCGCGCGGCGAGTCCGGCGCGCGCCCCGGCGTGGAGCTGGCGTTCTCGCACGCCGGCCACGACTATGTGCTGAAAAAACAGTTCCTGTCGCGCGCCCGTTGCGAACTGCTGGTCGACGGCGGCGCGCGCCGGCTCGAAGGCGAAGAGGCCGAGAACGCGCTGGCCGCGCTGCTGGGTTTCGAACTGGCCGCGCGCGGCCAGAGCAAGCCCGAACTGGCGGGCATTCCGGGCCTGCTCTGGATCCAGCAGGGCGAAGGCCAGAACCTGCATGACGCGGCCGGCCATGCGGGCGCGCACTTGCGCGACGCGCTGACGCAGTTGTCCGGCGAACTGGCCGGCGGCGACGGCGACCGCCTGTACGAGCGCGTGGCCGCCGAGCGCGGCGCGCTGCTGGACGCGCGCAACAGCCGCCCCAAGGGCGTCTACAAAGAGGCCGAGGACGCCTTGGCGCGTGCGACGGCCGAGCGCGACGAGTGCGCGCAGGCCATGGCCCAGCTTGAGGCCGACGTCGATCGCCTGGCCGAGCTGCGCCGCGAGCACGAGCGCGCCCGCGCCGGCGAACCCTGGAAAGACTTCGAGGCCAAGGCCGCCGAAGCGCGCACCCGGCTGGCCGCCGTGGCCCGGGAACGCGAGGCCCTGGAAGGCCTGCGCCGCGAACAGGCGCAGGCCGCGCAGACGCTGGCCCTGTTGCAGGACCAGGTCCAGCGCGACCAGCAGGACGCCGCGGCGCACCAGGCGCTGGCCGGGGAGGCCCGCGCCGCGCGCGGCCGCGCCGAAGCCGCGCTCGAACCGCTGGCCCGCGCCCGGCGCCAGCGCCAGGACCAGGCCGAGGCGGTGCAGGCCGCGAGCCGGCGCGTGGCCGCCTTGCAGGCCGTGGCCGACCGGCGCGACCTGGAGCGTCAGCTGGCCCAGCTCGACCCCGAGATCGAGCGCCTGGCGCACGCGCTGAAGGAAGCCGCCGCGCTGATCGAACAAGGCTCCGCGCTGAAGGCCGAAAGCGTGCGGATCGAGATCGCGGACGCCGATATCGAGGCCTTGCGCAAGGCCGAACGCGAACGCGCCAATCTGCAGCTGCAGCGGCAGGCCATCGCCACGCGCCTGTCCTACGCGCTGGAGCCGGGGCGCGACGCGCGCCTGGACGGCCGGGCGCTGAGCGGCGCCGACGAGGTGCTGCTGACCGAGGCGGCCGAACTGGAACTGCCCGGCGTGGGCCGTTTCCGCATCGAGCCGGGCGGCAAGGATCTGCCCGCGCTCAGGCGCGACCTGGACGAGGCGGTCGCCGCCTGCGCCGCCTGGTGCAAGCGCCTGGGCGTCGATACCCTGGCCGAGGCCGAACAGCGCCACGCCCGCTACGGCGCGCTGCTGCGCGAGCTCGACGGCATGCGCCGCGCGCTCGCCATCCATGCGCCCAAGGGCGTGGACGCGCTGCGCAGCCAGCGCGAGGAAGCCAGGGCGCGCCGCGCGCAGCTGGAGGAGCGGCTGGCCAAGCTGCCGCCCGCGGACGAGGCCGGCGACGGCGACCTGCAGGCGGCCACGCAGGCGCTGCGCGCAGCCGAGGCTGGCGCAGCCCAGGCCGAGAAGACGCTGGCCGACGCGCAGCGCGCGATGGACGCCGAACACGCCCGCGCCCAGCTGCTGGAAGCGCAGGCGGCCGCGCGCGGCGCCGACCTGGAATCGCCCGAACGCATCGCCCAGCGCCAGGACCGCGCCGCCCGGCTGGCCGAGGCGCGCAGCGGCCACGATGCGCTCGAACGCCGCGTGCGGGAGGCTCAGGCCGCGCTGGCCGGCCATCAGCCCGAACTGCTGGAGCAGGACGTGCGGCGCTACGAAAAGTCCGCCGCCATCGAGCGCGATGCGCAGCACAAGCGCCACGGCGACATCCTGCAGCTGCAGGGCAAGCTGGACCAGGCCGGCGCGCAAGGGCTGGGCGAACGCCTGTCCGAAGCGGCGGCGTCCTGCGAGCGCCTGGAACGGCGGCGCGACGAACTGGCCCGCCGCGCGGCGGCCCTGGACCTGCTGCTGGGCCTGCTCACTGAACGCCGGGCGGCCGCCACCCAGCGGCTGCAGGCGCCGCTGGCGCGCCGCCTGAACCATTATCTGGCGCTGCTGTTCCCCGATGCCGACCTGCGGCTCGACGATGGCCTGCTGCCCGCGGCGCTGCGCCGCGCGCACGGCGAAGACCCGCTGGCCGCGCTCAGCTTCGGCACGCGCGAACAGCTCGGCATCCTGGCGCGCTTCGCCTACGCGGACCTGCTGCGCGAAGCCGGGCGGCCGACGCTGTTGCTGCTGGACGACGCGCTGGTCCACACCGACGACGCGCGCCGCGACTTCATGAAGCGCGCGCTGTTCGACGCCGCCACGCGCCACCAGATCCTGATGTTCACCTGCCACGGCGAAGCCTGGCGCGACATGGGCGTGGAACAGCGCCGGATCGCTTGACGGCCGTGCGCAGTCGGCGCTAGGCTACGCCCATGCCTGATTTCACGCACATCGCCCATCCCGCCGCCGTCTCCACGGCCGGCCTGCGTGCGCGCGTGCGGTCACTGGTTTCTTCCCGGTTTACGCCTGTCATTGCGGTGCTGCTTGCGCCGCCGGCATTCCTCTCGGCATCTCCGCCGTCCGCGCCGCCTTGCGGCGTGCCGGCGGGCGCATGCCCGCCGCTTGCGGCCGTCGTCGGCTGACGCCGTCCGCACCCGACTCCAGCCCTTTCCAAGCCCGTCCGCCTGACGCCGCGGCGCCCTGACGCGCGCCACGTCCGCCATGCGCCGGCTTGCGCCCGCGTGCGGGCAGGGGCGGAGCCTGCAATGACTTCGACAGGTAGAAACCTCATGTCTTTCGATCGATCCGCGTGGGCCGCTTGCGGCTCCACCACCTTGTTCGTGCTGCTGTGGAGCGGCGGCGCGATCTTCGCCCGCTGGGGGCTGTTCCATGCGTCCGCCTTCGGCTTTCTGCTGGCGCGTTTCGTGCTGGCCCTGGCCGTGCTGCTGCTGATCTGCGCCTGGCGGCGGCGCTGGCTGCCCGAGCCGGGCACGCGCCTGAGGGCCGCGGCCACCGGCCTGTTGCTGATAGGCGGCTACACCATCTTCTATCTGCTGGCGCTGGATAACGGCATCACGCCCGGCGTGCTGGCGGTGCTGCTGGGCGCGCAGCCCATCCTGACCCTGGCGCTGCTGGAGCGGCGCCATGCGCCGGCGCGCCTGGCCGGGCTGGGGCTGGCGTTCTGCGGCCTGGCGATGGTGATGCTGCAAGGCATCGCGATGGCGCGTTTCTCGGTTGCCGGCATGGCCTGCGCATGCGCGGCGCTGGCCTGCATGACGGCCGGCGCGATCCTGCAGAAGCGCCTGCATCAGGCGCCGATGGACGTCCTGCCGCTGCAGTACGCGGTCAGCCTGCTGCTGTGCCTGCTGTTCGCGCCGTTCCAGCCGCTGCGGGTGGAGTGGGTGGCCGGCTTCGTGCTGCCGCTGCTCTGGATGGGGCTGGTGATTTCGGTGGCCGCGACGCTGCTGTTCTACCGCATGATCCAGGCCGGCAACCTGGTCAACGTCACCAGCCTGTTCTA
Organism: Achromobacter sp. SX5; assembly: GCF_056711425.1. NCBI lineage: Bacteria > Pseudomonadati > Pseudomonadota > Betaproteobacteria > Burkholderiales > Alcaligenaceae > Achromobacter > Achromobacter sp. SX5. Next base: position 2,586,262 of record NZ_CM160041.1, read on the forward strand.
CCTGGTGCCGGTGGGCACGGCGCTGCTGGATTACCTGATCCTGGGCAACCGGCTGTCGGCGCTGAGCCTGGCCGGTATGGTCGCCATTCTGCTCGGCCTGATGCTGGTTCTGCGCCAGCCGGCGCGGGACGCTAGCCGTCCCAGTGTCCGCTGACGAGCTGTTGCGGACGGGCCTGCGCCACGACCCGGGCGCAGGCCGGCCAGGCGTCGAGGCGCACGCTCAGGCCGGCGTAGATGCCGTGGCCCGCGCCGGCCTCGATGCAGCCCGCGGCCTGCACGCCTTCGCCGGCCCGGATCGCGCCCTCGGCGCGGATGTCCTCGCCGGCGATCATGCCCCAGCCGCTGGCCAGATGGTCGCCGCACAGAATGGAGCCGCCGGCCTGGATGCCGCAGGCCGCGTCGATGGATTTTTCGGCGCGCACGTCGCCGCCGGCCTTGATGCCCTGGCCGCATTTGATGGCGCCTTGCGTCTGCAGGTCCTGGCCCGCATGAAGATGGCCGGTGACGGCCAGGTCCTGGCCGGCGCAGATGTCCCATTTGGCGCGCACGTTGCCGCCGCAGTCCAGGCGGGTCACGGTCTCGATGCCCCATTCGGCGCTGATGTCGCCGCCGGCGCGCAGCTCGCCGCCGCTGGCGATGTTGGCGCCGGCCGTGATGTTCTCGCCCGCCATGATGGTTTCGCCGGCGCGGATGCCGCCGCCGGTGACGATGCTGCGCCCGGCGCGCACCACCGTGTCGACGTTGATGCCCATGCGCACTTCCAGCGTGCCGGCGAAGACGATGGCGTTGGCGTCCAGGGTGTCGAGCCGCAGCACCGCGTCGGTGGGGCCGAACTGGTCCAGCAGCCAGCACGCGTCGCCGACCCGTCCGTCGGCGACCAGCGCATCGAGCACGGCCTGGTAGTCCCCCTGTCCGTTGTGGTCGCGCAGGAACCATTTGTAGCCGCCGGCGCAGGGGTTTTTGGCTTTGACGAAATTCTTGGTGAGTTGCATGGAACGCTTGCAGTAGGTCGGTGCGTGGCCTGTCCGCAGGCCGTCGGCGGGCATGCGGAAATCGGGACGAGGCTCGGCGCCCGGCCACGCGGCAGGGCGTCGGCCGGCCTGCGGCAAGGCATGCGCTGCGCGAGCTTGTGCGCAGGCCGCCGGCGGCGGGCCGGTATGAGACTCAGAAGGAGGAAACGCCGGCGATTAGCCGGGCTTGGAGCGCGCGTAGGCGGAACGCGCGGCGACTTCCTGCGAGCTCAACAAGGTTGAGCGCAGGGCGCAGATGGCGCATGCGGCACAGGGAGGGGGGAAATAACGGGATCGCACGGACGCACATGCTACCAGCCGGGCGATTGCAGTCAAGCGCCGGCCCCGCGCAAGGGGCCGGCAGCCGGACTGGCGGGGATCAGTTCGTGGACTGGATGTTGCGTTCCTTGGCGATACGCTGGCGCAGTTCGAGCTCGCGCTTGATCTGGGCGGCGTACTCGGCCGGGGTGTTGCCGTCGACCAGCGAGCCGCCGTCGGCCAGGCGCTGCGCGATCTTCGGATCCTTCAGCGCCTTGACGGTGGCGTCATGGATGCGGTCGACCACGGCCTGCGGCGTGCCGGCGGGCGCGACCAGGCCGTACCAGGCCATGTTGTCCATTTCCGGCAGGCCGCCTTCGGTGAAGGTGGGCACGTCCGGCAGCGCCGGCAGGCGCTTGGGCGCGGCCACGGCCAGGGCGCGCAGCTTGCCGGCCTGGATATGGGGCATGGACGAGGGCAGGTTGTCGAACTGGGCGTTGACCTGGCCGGCGATCACGTCGTTGAGCGCCGGACCCGAGCCGCGGTAGGGCACGTGCACCATGTCGGTCTTGGTCAGCGACTTGAACAGTTCGCCGTCCAGGTGGCCGATGCCGCCCGCGCCCGAGGACGCGTAGGCGTACTTGCCCGGGTTGGCCTTGAGGAGCGCGATGAATTCGGCCAGGTTCTTGGCGGGCACGGACGGGTTCACCGTCAGCACGTTCGGCACGTTCACCATATTGGTGATGGGCACGAAGTCCTTCAGCGGGTTGTACGGGTTCTTGGGGTTGGTGGCCGGGTTGGTGGCCATGGTGCTGACGGTGGCCACGCCCAGCGTGTAGCCGTCCGGGGTGGAGCGCGCCAGCGCGTCGGCGCCGATCGAGCCGCCGCCGCCGCCGCGGTTCTCCACGACCACGGCCTGGCCCAGCTCGCGGGTCAGGCCTTCGGCGACGATGCGGGCCACGATATCGGTGGTGCCGCCCGCGGCGAAGGGCACGATCAGGCGGATGGGCTTGTTGGGGTAGGCGTCGGCGGCTTGCGCGACGCTACTGATACAGACGCCGGCGATGGCGGCGGCCAGTACGGCCTTGGCTTGGGACAGCAGGGTCAAAGTCTTCTCCATCTTATTGAATTCCGGTCCGGCCGGCTTCTGGCCGGCGGCCGGTGAAAGCGTGCCCGGCTCGGATGCTGGCGGGGCCGACGTTTCGTGGGCGCAATTCCACACAGGAACGCGCTGCCGGTCAACCCGGATCGACCCTGACCGGCCGCGCCCGTTTGCGCGGCCGCAACGTTGCGCGAAGTAGACCGCAATAAGCGGAAAAAAGCCTTTCCTGACAACAACATGAATCGAGCGGCAAACGCGTCGATTGTGTAATCATTGCGCATCGATCATGTCGTCATCGCCCCGGTTCACACATAAATTCCTGCATAACTCCCGAGAATCTGATATTTTTCGGATGAGATTCTTGGCCGGTCTTGCAATAAAACTATTGCGTTTGTTTCTGTCTGCGCCGTTCAATGGCGTTGGTTGATGTCCCCGCGGGGCAACGTGTAGTGCAGCGACGCACCGGGCCAGGGTTCCGTCCGTTTTCAATCCCCGGTCTGTTTCGTCTTTCGCTGCCTTTGCGCCGGCGGGAGGGGGCCCGGACATTCTCGGAACGCCATGTCGCTGATCCTGATCCTCGCTCTGCCGTTCGCCGGCAGCCTGTGCGCCGCGCTGCTGCCTTCCAACGCCCGCAACGCCGAGGCGTGGCTGGCGGGCCTCATCGCCCTGGTCTGCGTGGTTCTGGTCGCCAGCCTGTACCCGGAAGTCGCCGGCGGCGGGGTGGTCCGGGTCGACATGCCCTGGGCGCCCGCGCTGGGCCTGCAGTTCACGCTGCGCATGGACGGCTACGCCTGGCTGTTCGCCCTGATCGTCTCGGGCATGGGCGCGCTGGTGGTGCTGTACGCGCGCTACTACATGTCGCCCGAAGACCCCGTGCCGCGCTTTTTCTCGTTCTTCCAGGCGTTCATGGCGGCCATGCTCGGCGTGGTGCTGTCGGGCAACCTGATCCAGCTGGTGATGTTCTGGGAAATGACCAGCCTGGCGTCCTTCATGCTGATCGCCTACTGGCACCACCGGCTCGACGCGCGGCGCGGCGCCCGCATGGCGCTGACCGTCACCGGCGCCGGCGGGCTGTGCCTGCTGGCCGGCGTCCTCATCCTGGGCCATATCGTCGGCAGCTACGACCTGGACCGCGTGCTGGCCGCCGGCGACCTGGTGCGCGCCGATCCCTGGTATCCGGCGGTGCTGATCCTGGTGGCGCTGGGCGCCCTGACCAAGAGCGCGCAGTTCCCGTTCCAGTTCTGGCTGCCCAACGCGATGGCCGCGCCCACGCCGGTGTCGGCCTACCTGCACTCGGCCACCATGGTCAAGGCGGGCGTGTTCCTGCTGGCGCGCTTCTGGCCGGTGCTGTCGGGCACCGACGAATGGTTCTGGATCATCGGCGGAGCGGGCCTGGTGACGCTGGTGCTGGGCGCCTACGCCGCCATCTTCCAGCAGGACATGAAAGGGGTGCTGGCCTATTCCACCATCAGCCACCTGGGGCTGATCACGCTGCTGCTGGGCCTGAACAGCACGTTGGCGCTGGTGGCGGCCATCTTCCACATGATCAACCACGCCACCTTCAAGGCCTCGCTTTTCATGGCCGCGGGCATGGTGGACCACGAAACCGGCACCCGCGACCTCGGCCGCCTGTCCGGCCTGTACAAGGCCATGCCCATCACCGCCACGCTGGCCACGGTGGCGGCCGCCTCGATGGCGGGGGTGCCGCTGCTCAACGGCTTCCTGTCCAAGGAAATGTTCTTCGCCGAGACCACGTTCGTCAGCGGCGACGATCTCATCCAGATCGGCCTGCCGCTGCTGGCGACCGTGGCCGGCGCGTTCAGCGTGGCGTATTCGCTGCGCTTCATCCTGCAGGTGTTCTTCGGCCCGCCGGCCACCGACCTGCCGCGCGCGCCGCACGAGCCGCCGCGCTGGATGCTGTTCCCCAGCGCGCTGCTGGTGTTCATGTGCCTGCTGGTGGGCGTGGTGCCCGGCCTGACGGTCGGCCCGTTCCTGGCCACGGCCGCGCACAGCATCCTGGGGCAGGACATGCCCGAGTACAGCCTGGCCGTCTGGCACGGCCTGAACCTGCCGCTGCTCATGAGCCTGGTGGCCACCACGGCCGGGGTGCTGCTGTACCTGGCGCTGCGCGCGCACCAGCGGGCCAATCCCGGCCGCGTGCCTTTCATCTACCGCCTGGACGGCCGCCGCACCTTCGAGGCGCTCCTGGACGGCTCCAGCGTGGCCGCGGCCTGGCTGCTGCGCTGGCTGTCCTCGTCGCGGCTGCAGGTGCAGATGCTGCTCATCGTGCTGGGCACGCTGTTTGTCGCCTGGCTGCCGCTGCGCGCCGGCGGCTGGCTCAACGGGGCGGGGCGCCTGACCCCGGTCGATCCGTCGTTCGCGCTGCTGTGGCTGGTGGGCGGGGTCTGCGCCCTGGCGGCGGCCTACCAGGCCAAGTACCACCGCCTGGCCTCGCTGGCGCTGGCCGGCGGGGCGGGGCTGATCACCTGTCTGACCTTCGTCTGGTTCTCGGCGCCCGACCTGGCGTTGACGCAGCTGTCGGTCGAGGTGGTGACCGTGGTGCTGCTGTTGCTGGGCCTGCGCTGGCTGCCGCGGCGCATCGCCCAGGACGACGATGAAAGCCTCAAGGCCACGCTGCAGGCGCGCGGACGCCGCCTGCGCGACCTGCTGCTGGCGGTGGCCGCCGGCGCCGGCATGTCGGCTTTGGCCTACGCGGTGCTCACACGCCCGCAGGGCGAGACGATTTCCTCGTTCTTCGTGGACCACGCGCTGCCCGACGGCGGCGGAACCAATGTGGTCAACGTGATCCTGGTGGACTTCCGCGGCTTCGATACCTTCGGCGAGATCACGGTGCTGGGCATCGTGGCGCTGACCGTCTACGCGCTGCTGCGCCGCTTCCGTCCGGCCGCCGAAAGCGCGGACCTGCCGCGCCAGCAGATCGACCAGGACGGCGGCGTGCCGGCCGCGCCCGACATCAAGTCGCTGCTGCCGGCCGGCTCGATGATGGTGCCCACGGTGCTGGTGCGCCTGCTGCTGCCCACGGCCGCGCTGATCTCGGTGTATTTCCTGCTGCGCGGGCACAACGAGCCGGGAGGCGGTTTCGTCGGCGGCCTGATCTTCGCCACCGCCGTGATCCTGCAATACATGGTCGGCGGCGTGTACTGGGTGGAGTCGCGCAGCCGCCTGAATCCGCAGAACTGGATCGGCATGGGCCTGTTGTTCGCCGGCTCGGCCGCGATGGCCGCCTGGCTGGTCTACAAGCCGTTCCTGGCCGCGCTGTCGTGGGACATCGCGCTGCCGCTGGTCGGCCACGTGCACCTGTCCAGCGTGCTGCTGTTCGACCTGGGCGTGTACATGCTGGTCGTGGGGGCCACCGTGCTGGTGCTGGTGGCGCTGGCCCACCAATCGCTGCGCGCGCAACGCAAGGCCGCCGCCGAGCTCCAGGCGGCCGCCGCTCAAACCGGAGAAGCCTGATGGAATTGATCTACGCCCTCGCGATCGGCGTCCTGGCTGGCTCGGGCGTCTGGCTGCTGCTGCGGCCGCGGACGTTCCAGTTCATCATGGGCCTGTCGCTGGTTTCCTACGCGGTGAACCTGTTCATCTTCGGCATGGGCAGGCTGGCCTCGGGCCGCCCGCCGGTGGTGGACCCGGCCGCGGCCCATGACGCCTCCTGGTACGCGGATCCGCTGCCGCAGGCCCTGGTGCTGACCGCCATCGTCATCGGCTTCGCCACCACCGCCTTGTTCCTGGTCGTGCTGCTGGCCTCGCGCGGCCTGACGGGCACCGACCACGTGGATGGACGGGAGTCGCAATCTTGAATTTCTGGCTGCAACATCTGCCCGTACTGCCCATCATCATCCCGCTGCTCGCCGGCGCGGGCATGCTGCTTCTGGCGGACACCCGCCGCTATACGCGCGGCGCCATCGCCGCGCTGTCCACGCTGGCCCAGCTGGCCGCCGCGATCGCGCTGCTTGCCGTGGCCGGCGGCGCCGTGCCGGGCGTGTGGCCCGACGGGGTAGGGGTCTACCTGGTGGGCGACTGGCCCGCGCCCTTCGGCATCGTGCTGGTGGTCGACCGGCTCGCCGCGGTGATGCTGACGCTGACCGCGGTGCTGGGGCTGGCCTCGCTGGTGTACGCGCTGGCCCGCTGGGACCGCGCCGGGGTGCATTTCCACTCGCTGTTCCAGTTCCTGCTGATGGGTCTCAACGGCGCCTTCCTGACCGGCGACCTGTTCAACCTGTTTGTGTTCTTCGAGGTGCTGCTGGCCGCTTCCTACGGCCTGCTGCTGCACGGCTCGGGCGTGGCGCGGGTCAGCGCCGGCCTGCAGTACATCGCGGTCAACCTGGTGGCCTCGTTCCTGCTGCTGATCAGCATCGCGCTGATCTACGGCGTCACCGGCACGCTGAACCTGGCCGACCTGGCGCAGCGCGCCGGCCACCTGGCGGGCGCCGAACGCATGCTGTTCGAGGCGGGCGCGGCCATCCTGGGCGTGGCCTTCCTGGTCAAGGCGGGCGCCTGGCCGCTGAACTTCTGGCTGGTCAAGGGCTACGGCTCGGCCGGCGCGCCGATCGCGGCCATGTTCTCCATCATGACCAAGGTGGGCATTTACGCGCTGCTGCGCATCGGCTCGCTGCTGCTGCCGTCGGGCGCGCCGGCGGCGTTCAGCCTGGACTGGATGTTCGCCGCGGGCCTGGCCACGCTGCTGTTCGGCGGCCTGGGCCTGCTGGCCACCCAGCAGCTCGAGAAGATGGTGGGCTATTGCGTGATCGTGTCGGCCGGCACGCTGCTGACCGCGCTGGGCATGCCGGGCGTGACGCTGACCGGCCCGGCGCTGTTCTACCTGATCAGCTCGGTGCTGACCACGGGCGCGTTCTTCATGCTGGCCGAACTGATCGAGCGCACCCGCAGCTTCGGCGCGAACGTGCTGGCGGTGACGCTGGACGCCTTCGACCTGGACGATCCGACCTCGGTCAACCGCTCCGACGACGTGGTCGGGGTGGCGATTCCGGCGGCCATGGCCTTTCTGGGGCTGGCCTTCATTTCCTGCGCGCTGCTGGTTACCGGCCTGCCGCCGCTGTCGGGCTTCGTGGCCAAGCTGTCGCTGCTGTCGGCGGCGGTGTCGGCGGCCAACGAGTCGGCGCTGCCCATGGACGCCTGGATACTGGTGGCCGCGGTGCTGGTGTCGGGCCTGGCCGGCCTGATCGGCCTGGGCCGCACCGGCATCCGCGTGTTCTGGGCCAGCGACGACCGCAGCACGCCGCGGCTGCGGGTGATCGAGGCCGGCCCGGTGGCCGTGCTGCTGCTGCTCTGCGTGGGCCTGGCCGCCGGCGCGGGGCCGGTGTCGGCCTATCTGGACGACGCGGCCCGCTCGCTGGACCAGCCCAAGTCGTACATCGAGGCCGTCATGTCGGCGCAGACCGTGCGCAGCCTCAAGGGGGGAAGCTGATGCGCCGCCTCTATTTCCTGTTCCTGCCGACCTTCCTGTTCGTGCTGTGGCTGGTGCTCAACCAGAGCGTATCGGCCGGCCAGGTCGCCCTGGGCCTGGCGCTGGCGCTGTGGTTCACCTGGGCCGCGTCGCGCCTGCGTCCGCTGCGCGCGCGCCCGCGCCGGCTGTGGAAGGCGGTGCCGCTGTTCCTGCACGTCACGGCCGACATCATCCGTTCCAACGTGGCCGTGGCCAGGCTGATCCTGAATCCCGGCCCCAACGATTTTTCGCCCGGGTTCATCATGATCCCGCTGACCATGCGCGACCCGCATGGCCTGGCGATGCTGGCCTGCATCGTCACCTACACCCCCGGCACCGTCTGGGTCGAACTGACCGACGACCACCGCCTGAAGCTGCACGTGCTGGACCTGCAGCACGAGGGCGACTGGATCAAGCTGGTGCAGGAGCGCTATGAGCGCCCGCTGATGGAGATTTTCGAATGAATACCGTGCTTTATTGGGCCGCGTCCTTCGCCCTGCTGTGCTTCGCGCTGGGCATGGTCTGCGCCACCGTCCGCCTGCTGCGCGGACCGACCGCCCAGGACCGCGTGCTGGCCCTGGACACCCTGTACATCAACGGCATGCTGACCATGCTGGTGTTCGGCATCCGTTCCGGCACGTCGGTGTATTTCGACATCGCGCTGCTGATCGCGCTGTTCGGCTTCGTCGGTTCGACCGCGATGGCGCGCTTCCTGCTGCGCGGGGAGGTGATCGAGCCATGATCGCAGACCAGATCCCGCTGTGGGCCGGCATTCCCGCCAGCATCCTGCTGGTGCTGGGCGGCCTGCTGGCCCTGACCGGCTCGGCCGGCCTGCTGCGTTTCCGCACCTTCTACGCCCGCATCCACGCGCCCACGCTGGGCAACACCATGGGCTGCGGCTGCGTGCTGCTGGCGTCCATCCTGGTGTTTTCGGCGCTGTCGGCCCGTCCGGTTTTCCACGAGGTGGTCATCACCTTGCTGCTGATCGTGTCTTCGCCCGTCACCGCGATGCTGCTGATGCGCGCGGCGACCTACCGCAACCGCATCAATCCCGCCGATGCGGAGAGGGACGCGCGTTAGCGGACGCGCGTTAGCAGACGCGTGGTCCTGGATTGCATGTTGCGGCGCATTATTGATACGTAATCTTACGATTTCACGTTGCTGGACACCTCGCCGGCGCGTCATCGTGGGATAGTGGAGCAAAGGCCCGCGCGCCTCGCGCGAGCGGGTCCCGAGCGAGCGGCGCCGGTCCGCAGGCCGCGCCGCTCTGGTGCAATCGCTATTGAAGGAGCTGGCCATGAATACACGACCCATGCACACCAAACGCCTCGCGGCGACCCTTTGCGCGGCAGGCCTGATGCTGGCCGCGGGAGCGGTCCACGCGGCGGATGCGACCGGACGCGGCAAAGGCCAATCCCAATACCAGCAGGACATCGCGGCGTGCAAGAGCGGCGCCACCGGCCAGGACCCGGCCGCGTGCATGCGCGAGGCCGGCGCGGCCCGCCAGGAAGCGGCGCGCCAGAACCTCCGGGAAGCCAGTCCCGACCAGTACCAGCAGAACATGATCGACCGCTGCAACCGCCTGCCGGAGGCGTCGCGCCAGGATTGCGTGACCCAGATGACCTCGCCCACGAACGTGCGCGGCAGCGTGCAGGGCGGTGGCGTGCTGCGCGAGACGGTGATCCAGGTGCCGGCCGATTCGGCGGCGCCCTCGACCGGCGCGCCCGGCATGGCCCCGGCGCCGGCCGGCGGCTCGGGCACCATGAGCGCGCCCATCCGCCAGTAGGAAGGGCAGGGCAAGGGGCGCGGCCGCCGCCACATTCAGGCAAAATGGCGGCTGTCGCCCTTTTTCACGCACATACATGTCCGACGTCATCGCCCTGATTTTCGACTTCGACGACACGCTGGCCTCGGACAGCACGTCCGGTTTCCTGGACAGCATCGGGGTGGACACGGCGTCCTTCTGGAAGGAAGACGTCGACCCCCTGCTGTCGCAGCAGGACTGGGACCCGGTGCCCGCCTACCTGTACCAGATGATCCGCCTGTCGCAGTCCGGCAGGTACGGGCCGATCACGCAGCAGCGCCTGAAAGACTGGGGCGCGCGCCTCGAACTGCACGACGGCGTGCCCACGCTGTTCCAGCGGCTGCGCGCCGCCGTGCGGGCCGAGCAGCCGCAGGTGCAGCTGGAGTTCTACCTGATCTCCAGCGGCATCGGCGACGTGGTCCGTTCCACCCCCATCGCGCACGAATTCACCGAGATCTGGGCGTCCGAGTTCGTCTACGGCGAAGACGGCGGCATCATGTTTCCGCGCCGCATCGTCAGCTTCACCGACAAGACGCGCTACCTGTTCCACATCCAGAAAGGCATCATCGGCCGCGATTTCCGCGGCAAGCCCTTCGAGGTCAACCGTAAGGTTCCCGAGGACCGCCTGCGCGTGCCGTTCGATCAGATGGTGTTCGTCGGCGACGGCTACACCGACATTCCGTGCTTTTCGCTGATCCGCCGCGCCGGCGGCTTCGCCTTCGGCGTCTGGGACCCCAAGCACCGCGACAAGCGCAGCCGCGCCTGGGGCTTCATCGAAGAAGGCCGGGTGTCCAACCTGAACCAGGCGCGCTACGACGAACAGGCCGAGCTGTACCAGTGGCTGGAAGAGGCCGTCACCAGCCTGGCCGGCCGCATTGCGCTGAAGTCCCGGGTGTACCGTGGTTGAAGCGCAGGCCCTGGCGGCCCCGCCGCCCTGGACGGCGCAGGACGCCGCTTTCATGACGCTGGCGCTGGAACAGGCCCAGGCCGCCTACGACATCGGCGAGGTGCCGGTGGGCGCGCTGGTGGTCTCGGCGCAGGGCGAGATCCTGGGCCGCGGCTACAACCGCACCATCATCGACCACGATCCCACCGCCCACGCCGAGATCGTGGCGCTGCGCGCCGCCGCCCAGGCGCTGGAAAACTACCGGCTGCCGGGCATCACCGTCTACGTCACGCTGGAGCCCTGCGTCATGTGCATCGGCGCGATGCTGCACGCGCGCCTGGCGCGGGTCGTATTCGGCGCCTACGATCCCAAGACCGGCGCCTGCGGCAGCGTGCTGGACGTGGGCGCGGTGGCCAGGCTCAATCACCACACTTCAGTCACCGGCGGCGTGCTGGCGGAACCTTGCGGCGACCTGCTGCGCCGCTTCTTCCGCGCCCGCCGCAGCAAGGAATCCATTGCATGAGCACCAGCAAGGCCGCCAAGGCCGTCCATGACCACGGCCATGACCACGAATGCGGCGAGGACTGCGGCCACGACCACGACCACGATCACGGCCATTTCCACGCGCGGCCCGACGCCCGCGGCATCTACCTGATTTCGCCCTCGTCGGCGGTGCGCGATCCGGCCACCGTGGACCTGGCGCGCGAGCGCCTGCAGGCCCAGGGCTTCAAGACGGCGCTGGACCGCACGGCGCTGGCCGAGCACCAGCGCTTCGCCGGCACCGACGCCCAGCGCCTGGCCAGCCTGACCCGCGCGGTCAAGCAGAAGCTGCCCATCGTCATGGTGACCCGCGGCGGCTACGGCGTGGGCCGGCTGCTGCCGGCCATCGACTGGAAGGCCATGGCCGACAGCGGCAAGCGCTTCGTCGGCATGAGCGACTTCACCGCCTTCAACCTCGCCCTGCTGGCGCAGACCGGCGCGGTCAGCTACACCGGCGCGACCGCCGTCGCCGACTTCGGCGGCAAGAAGGTCGACGACCTGACCGAAGCGCTGTTCGGCGAAATCATGCGCGGCGAACTGGAGATCCTCAGCTTCGAGACCCAGGACGCCGATCCGGTGGACTGCCGCGGCATCCTGTGGGGCGGCAACCTGGCGATGCTGACCTCGCTGGCGGGCACGCCCTACATGCCCAAGGTGCGCGGCGGCATCCTGTTCCTGGAAGACGTGGCCGAGCATCCCTACCGCATCGAGCGCATGCTGATCCAGCTGCACCAGGCGGGCATCCTGGGGCGGCAGAAGGCCATCGTGCTGGGCCGCTTCACCGACTACAGGCTGGCGCCCCACGACAAGGGCTACGACCTGCCCGAGGTGGTGGCCTGGCTGCGCCGCACGGTCAAGGTGCCGGTGGTGACCGGGCTGCCGTACGGCCACGTGGCCACCAAGGCGACGCTGCCCATCGGGCAGAAAGTCGGCCTGGCCACCGAGGCCGGGCTGGCGCACCTGGTGCTGGACGAGCACACCCACTGACCGCGGGCGGCGCGTTCAGCGCGCGCCCGCCATCACCTCCCGCGCCAGCTCGGGCAGGGCCTTGTACAGCAGGCGCGTGGCCGCGGTGGCCGGGCGCTGGCGGCTCAGGTCCATCAGCACGGTCTGGCGTATGGACGGATCGGTCAGGCGCAGCGGAACCAGGCTGCCGGCCTCGACCTCGGCCGACACCGCGTGGGCCGGCAGGATGCTGTGCAGGCCGGCGCGGCGCACGGCGTCCTTGATGGCCACGCCCGAATCGGCTTCCAGCACCACGTTCAGCTCGATGCCGGCGCGCAGCGTCAGGCTGTCGAGCACCGTGCGCAGGGCGTTGGGACGCACCGGCAGCGCCAGCGGCGCGGCCGCCAGGTCGGCCAGCCGCAACTCCCGCCTGCCGGCCAGCGCCGAACCGGCGCCGGTCACCACTTTCATCTCGGTTTCGAATAGCACTTCGTGCATGCGGGTGGAGGCGGCGCGATAGCGGTTGTAGATGCCGATGTCGATCTTGCCGTTGGCCAGCCAGGCCTCGATTTCACCGCTATAGCCTTCGAACACGCGCAGCCGGATACCGGGATAGCGCGCCTCCGTGTAGGTCAGCAGCATGCCGATGAGCGGCTGCGACAGCGAGGGAATCAGCCCCAGGCTGACCACCCCGGCCGGCTTGCGCTGCGCGGCCCGGGCTTCCTCCAGCAACTGGTCGGCCTCCAGCAGCAGCGCCTGGGCGCGCGGCATCAGGCTTTCGCCCAGCTCGGTCGGCAGCACGCCGCGCCCGGTGCGAAAGAACAGGCGGCCGCCGAATTCCTGCTCCAGCTCCGACAACTGGCGGCTCAGGGCCGATTGCGCGATGCCCAGCGCGGCGGCCGCCCGCGTCAGGCTGCCGGCTTCGGCGATGCGCGTGAACATGCGCAGGTTCTTCAGATCCATGGCCGCTTCCCATCTGATTTCGAGATAACTGGTTTATCGAAATTGCCCGTTCCTGATGGAGCGATTTCAGCACAGAATTTCCTCACCCCCTTGCAAACGCCGCGCGGCAGGCCGCGCCCAGGAGTCAGCAGATGAGTTTCGAGGAAAGTGCGGGTCCGTTGAAAGGTGTGCGTATTCTGGATCTGTCGACCGTGGTGGCCGGCCCCTGGGCCGCGACGCTGCTGGCCGACCTGGGCGCGGACGTGCTGAAGGTCGAGATCCCCGGGCCGGGCGATCCCTTGCGCGCGCTGGCCCCGCACAAGAACGGGGTGCCGCTGTGGTGGAAGGTCGCCAACCGCAACAAGAAAGGCATTTCGGTCGACCTGCGCACGCCCGAGGGCCGCGACATCGTGGCCCGCCTGCTGCCGGACTTCGACGTGCTGGTGGAGAATTTCCGCCCGGGCACCCTGGACGGCTGGGGCATGAGCCGCGAATGGCTGCACGGCCACAACCCGGCGCTGACCATACTGCGCGTCACCGGCTTCGGCCAGACCGGCCCGTACCGCAACAAGCCCGGGTTCGCGCGCGTGTTCGAGGCCATGAGCGGCCTGACCAACATCTGCGGCGAAGCCGACGGGCGGCCCCTGCACATGGGTTTTCCCATCGCCGACGCGGTGGCCGGCCTGTTCGGCGCGCTCGGCATCGTCTCGGCCCTGTACCGCGAGAAGACCGCGCCACGCGGCCAGGGCCAGGAAATCGACTGTTCGCTGATGGAGTCCATGTTCCGGGTCATGGATTTCCTGCCCATCGAATACGACCAGCTCGGCATCGTGCGCGGGCGGCTGGGCAACAGCAGCCAGTACGCGGCGCCCGGCAACGTCTACCGCACCCGCGACGGCCACTGGGCTTCGATCGCCGCATCGACCCAGCGCATATTCGAACGGCTGTGCGTGGCGCTGGCGCTGACCGGCGTGGCCGAGGACCCGCGCTATCGCACCAATCCGGACCGGGTGCGCAACCGCGAGTCGCTCGACGCCCTGGTGTCGGCCGCCATCGCGCGCCACACGCTCGAAGAGCTGGGCGCGCTGCTGGACGCCAACGCGGTGGGCTTCAGCCCCATCTACGACATCGCGGACATTTTCAGCGACCCGCACATCGCGGCGCGCCAGGGCATCGTCGCGGTCGAGGACGAGGAGCTCGGGCCGGTGCGCATGCAGAGCGTGGTGCCGCGCTTTTCCGACACCCCGGGCGCGGTCCACCACGCCGGGCCCAGCCTGGGGCAGCACAACGCCGAGGTACTGGGCGCGCTGGGCATCGACGCCGGACAGCAGGCGCAGTTGCGCGAGCGTGGCGTGATCTGACGCGGGTTCCATCGCCACGGGGCCGCTACCGACAGGCTCCGGGCGCCATCAGGAGGAGACGACAATGCGCGCATGGATAGCAGGATGGATGGTGGCGGCCGGCCTGGCCGCCGCGGCGCCGGCCCAGGCCGCCGACCAATGGCCGGCCAAGCCGGTCAAGCTGCTGGTGGGTTTTCCGCCCGGGCAGGCCACGGACGCCGTGGCGCGGCTGCTGGCCGAACGCCTGTCGGCAAAACTGAACCAGCCGGTAATCGTCGAGAACCGGCCGGGGCAGGGCGGCAGTATCGCGCTGGCCGCGCTGGCCAAGGCCGCGCCGGACGGCTACACCATGATGCTGTCGGCCACCGCCTCGCTGGTGACCAATCCGCATCTGTACAAATCCACGGGCTACGACACGCTGCGGGACTTCGCGCCGGTCAGCCTGGTGGCCGACCTGCCGATGGTGCTGGTGGCCAACGCCTCGCAGCCGTTCAGCGACGTGGCGGGGCTGCGCGGCTACGCCCAGCGCCATCCCGGCGCGCTGAATTTCTCGTCCTCGGGCAACGGCACGCTGTCGCACCTGGGCATGGTGATGCTGGAGCGCCAGGCGCAATTGCAGCTGACCCACATTCCGTACCAGGGCAGCGCCAAGGCGATGACCGACATGATCGCCGGCAACGTCGCCATCGGCCTGGACACGGTGGCGGTGACCCTGCCGCACATCCAGTCCGGGCGCCTGAAAGCCCTGGCCGTGGGTTCCAGCCAGCGCCTGCCGATGTTGCCGGACACGCCCACCTTCGCCGAAGCCGGCTACCCCGATTTCCAGGCCAATCCCTGGCTGGGCATGCTGTTTCCCAAGGGCACGCCGCGGCCCATCGTGCAGCGCATGAACCAGGAACTGCGCGAGGCCGTCGCCACGCCGGCGCTGGCCCAGTCGCTCAAATCCATCGGCGCCTTCGCGCGCACCGACACGCCCGAGGATTTCACCCAGCTGCTGCGCCGCGAGTACGGCACCTGGGGCGAGCTGGTGCAGCTGTCGGGCAGCCGGGTCGATTAGCAACCATCAACCACAGAGGAAAACCGCATGAAGCATGACGATCCATTCAAGGCCCTGCTGCTGACGCAGGACGACGGCCGTACCTTGTGCAGCCTGCAGGATTTGAGCCTGGCCGAGCTGCCCGCCGGCGACGTGACGGTCAAGGTCGAATATTCCAGCCTGAACTACAAGGACGCGATGGCGGTCACGGGCAAGGGCGGGATCGTGCGCGACTATCCCATGGTGCCCGGCATCGACCTGGCCGGCACCGTGCTGGAATCCGCCGCGCCGGACTATCCGCCCGGCGCGCCGGTGGTGCTGACCGGCTGGAGCGTGGGCGAGCGCTACTGGGGCGGCTACGCGCAGGTGCAGCGGGTCAGGTCGGAATGGCTGGTGCCGCTGGCCCCGGGGCTGGACAGCTTCAAGGCCATGGCGATCGGCACGGCCGGCCTTACCGCGATGCTGTGCGTGATGGAGCTGGAGGCCGCCGGCCTGACGCCGGCGGCCGGCCCGGTGCTGGTGACCGGCGCGTCCGGCGGCGTGGGCAGCGTGGCCGTGGCGCTGCTGGCTGGCCTGGGCTGGCGGGTCGCCGCACTGGTGCAGCCGGGACGCGAGGCCGTGCATCCGTACCTGAAGTCGCTGGGCGCGTCCGAAATCGTTTCGGGGCCGGAATGGGCGGAGATGCCCCGGCCGCTGGAGAAGCAGCGCTGGGCCGGCGCGGTCGACACGGTGGGCTCCAAGGTGCTGGCCAGGACGCTGGCGGCGACCGAGTACGGGGGCGCGGTTGCGGCCTGCGGGCTGGCCGGCGGGGCCGACCTGCCGGGCACCGTCATGCCGTTCATCCTGCGCGGCGCGCGCCTGCTGGGCGTGGATTCGGTGATGTGCCCGCCGGCCAGGCGCCGCCAGGCCTGGGAGCGGCTGGGCCGGGTCTATGCGGACATGCCGTTCGCCGACATCGCCATGACGGCCGGCCTGAGCGAGGTGCCGCAGCTGGCCGCCCGGATGATGGCGGGCAACAACCGGGGCAGGTATGTGATCGACGTGAGCCGGTAACGGGAAAGGGGGAAGGGGGCGCGGGAAAGACCGGCTTGCTACAATGTCAGGTTTCCCGCGCGCGTCCTCTGGCGCCCGCAGCACCTCATACCCCCTACCCACACCGTGATATCCACTGCCAATCTCACCATCCAGTTCGGTCCCAAGCCCCTTTTCGAGAACGTCAGCGTCAAGTTCGGAGAAGGCAACCGCTACGGGTTGATCGGAGCCAATGGGTCCGGCAAGTCGACATTCATGAAGATCATCGGCGGCGATCTGGAGCCCTCGGCCGGCAACGTCTCGCTGGAGCCGGGCGTGCGCCTGGGCAAGCTGCGCCAGGACCAGTTCGCCTTCGAAGACCAGCGCGTGCTGGACGTGGTGATGATGGGCCACACCGAGATGTGGGCCGCCATGTCCGAGCGCGACGCCATCTACGCCAACCCGGAGGCGTCCGAGGACGACTACATGCGCGCCGCCGAGCTGGAGGCCAAGTTCGCGGAGTACGACGGCTACACCGCCGAGGCCCGCGCCGGCGAGCTGCTGCTGGGCCTGGAAATCGCCGTGGACCAGCACAACCTGCCCATGCGTGAAGTGGCGCCGGGCTGGAAGCTGCGCGTGCTGCTGGCGCAGGCGCTGTTCTCCAACCCGGACGTGCTGCTGCTGGACGAACCCACCAACAACCTGGACATCAACACCATCCGCTGGCTGGAAAACGTGCTCAACAGCTACCAGAGCACCATGATCATCATCAGCCACGACCGCCACTTCCTGAACCAGGTGTGCACGCACATGGCCGACGTGGACTATGGCGAGATCCGCATCTACCCGGGCAACTACGACGACTACATGCTGGCCTCGACCCAGGCCCGCGAGCGCCTGGTGGCCAACAACGCCAAGGCCAAGGAGCGCGTCGCCGAACTGCAGGACTTCGTGCGCCGTTTCGCCGCCAACAAGTCCAAGTCGCGCCAGGCCACCTCGCGCCTGAAGCAGATCGACCGCATCAAGTCGGAGCAGGTCGAAGTCAAGCCCTCGTCGCGCCAGAACCCGTACATCCGCTTCGAGCAGAACAAGGTCATGCACCGCCAGGCGGTCAACGTCGAGAACCTGTCCAAGGCCTACGACGCGCCGGTCATCAAGAACTTCTCGGCCATGGTCGAGGCGGGCGAGAAGATCGCCATCATCGGCGCCAACGGCGTGGGCAAGACCACGCTGCTGCGCCTGCTGGCCAATGACCTGGCGCCGGACGCCGGCACCGTGAAGTGGTCGGAAAACGCCGATCTGGGCTATATGGCCCAGGACGTCTCCGACCAGTTCCAGCAGACCGACATCAACCTGCTGGACTGGATGGGCGAACACCGCCAGCCCGGCGACGACGACCAGTCGATCCGCTCGGTGCTGGGCCGCCTGCTGTTCTCGGCCGACGACCTGCCCAAGGCGCCCAAGGTGCTGTCCGGCGGCGAAAAGAACCGCATGACCTTCGGCCGCCTGATGCTGGGCCGGCACAACGTCATGCTGCTCGACGAGCCCACCAACCACCTGGACATGGAATCGATCGAATCACTGCAGTTCGCGCTGGAGAAATACCAGGGCACGCTGGTGTTCGTGTCGCACGACCGCGAATTCGTGTCCGGCCTGGCCACGCGCGTGATCGAGATCCTGCCGTCCGGCGAGATCGTCGACTACCGCGGCACCTACGACGAGTACCTGACCTCGCGCGGCATCGACGCCTGAGGCCGGGCCCGGGCCGCCGTCGGCGGCCCGCAAGCCGTTCAATCCCATTTGTAGGCAAGCGGCTGTTTCTCGACGAAGCGGCGCGCGGCTTCGCGGTGGTAGGCGCTGTCGCGGCAGATCGCCTGGGCCATCGCTTCCTGCGCGTAGACGTCCTCGCGGGTGGACTCGTAGCTGCGGTTCATGATGGTCTTGGCCAGGCCCAGCGCCTGCGTCGGCGCGGCGTGGAAGCGCTCGGCCATGATCAGGGCCTGCTCCAGCGGATCGCCGTCGCACACGGCCTGCACCAGGCCGAGCCGCAGCGCTTCGTCGGCCGCGCACACCCTGGCGGTGAACACCAGTTCCTTGGCGCGCGCCAGGCCCACGGCGCGCGGCAACAGGTACATGCCCAGCATGTCGGGCACGAAGCCGATGCGGGCGAACACCGCGCAGAACGTGGCCCGGCGGCTGGCGATGGCATAGTCGGCGCACAGCGCCAGCGACAGGCCGGCGCCGAAGGCCGCGCCATCGACCGCGCTGATCACGGGCTTCTCCAGGTCCACCAGCGTGTCGTACCAGCGGTGGATCTTGCGGATGCGCTCGCGTCCTTCGAACGCGTCCAGTCCCTGCGCATGCGCCTCGGTCATGGCCTTGATGTCGCCGCCGGCGCAGAAATGCCCGCCGGCGCCGGTCAGCACCACGGCCTTCACGCCGTCGTCGTCGCGCAATTCGGGCAGCGCGCGCGAGAACGCCTCGCGCATGTCCGTGCTGAGCGCGTTGCGCTGGTCGGGACGGTCCATGGTCAGCACGGCGGTGGCGCCGTGGCGGGTGATCTTCAAAGTCATCGGTGCTCCTTGGTTTGTTGCTGTTGGAATCCACGGTGATCATGCCGTGGTTTCCTCGTGTCTGCTTACTGCGCCTTGAGGCCGAGGTCGCGGGCCACCGGCAGCCAGCGGTCTCTCTCGGCCTGCACGAAGGCCGCGAACACGGCGGGGCCGCCGGGCATGGGCACCGCGCCGATGCCGGTCAGCTTGCGCTGCAGCTCGGGCTGCGCCAGCGCCTGGTTCACGCCCCGGTTCATGCGTTCGACGATGGCCGGCGGCGTGCCGGCCGGCGCCACCAGCCCGAACCACGCGCTGGCCTCGATGCCGGAATAGCCCAGCTCGGCGGCCGTGGGCACCTCGGGCAGGCCGGCGAAGCGCTTGTCGTCCAGCACGGCGAAGGGGCGGATCTTGCCGGCCTGCGCCTGCGTCATGCTGGAGGGCAGGGCGTCGAACATCATGTCGGTGCTGCCGCCCATCAGGCCGACGATGGCCGGCGCGCTGCCCTGGTAGGGCACGTGCGTGACCTTGAATCCCAGCTTGCTGACGGCATATTCGCCGGCCAGGTAGGTGATGTTGCCGGTGCCGGCCGAGCCCATGGTGAGCTTGCCCGGGGCCTGCCGGCCCAGCGCCACCAGCGACTTGACGTCCTGCGCCGGCAGGTCCGGGCGCACCACCAGCAACAGCGGCGATTTGGCCATGCCGGAGACCGGCACGAAGTCCTTGGCCGGGTCGTAGTTCATCTTGGCGTACAAGGCCTGGTTCACCACCAGGGGCGCGTTGGAGCCGACGAAATAGGTCTTGCCGTCGGGCTTGGCGCGGGCCACGTGGTCGGCGGCGATCATGCCCGCCGCGCCCGGCCTGTTCTCGACGATGATGGGGGCCTCGCCGTCCTTGCCGACGGCCTGCGCCACCAGCCGGGCGATCTGGTCGGCGGCGCCGCCGGGCGGGTAGGGCACGACGAAGCGGACCGGCGCGTCCTGGGCGCGCGCGGACGCGGGCGCCAGGGCTGACAGGGCCAGCGCGGCGCAGGCCGCAGCGGAGAGAATGCGCATGGTGGTGTCTCCTGAGGGGGGCATGGCCGTCGCGACGGCGGTCGGGGTGGTCAGACGATGCCTTTGGCCCGCAGCTCGGCGATGCGCGCCTGGCTGAGGCCCAGGCGTTCGCGCAGCACGGCGTCGGTGTGCTCGCCCAGCGTCGGCGCGCCGCGCTCGTAGCGCAGCGGCGTGTCGCTCAGGCGGATGGGGTTGGCCACGGAAGGCGTCTCCACGCCGGCGCCGTGCGGCAGCGACAGCTGCATGCCCCGGTGGCGCACGTGCGGGTCCTGGAACACCTGCTCCATGTCGTAGATGGGGCCGCAGGGCACGTTGACCGCCTGCAGCGTTTCGACCCATTCGGCCATGGTGCGCGCCAGCATGGCCTGCGCGATGGGCGGAATCAGCGTGGCGCGATGGCGGTTGCGCGCGCCGGCCGTGGCGTAGCGCTCGTCGGCCGCCAGCTCGGCGCGGCCGATGGCGCCGCAGAAGGCGCGGAACTGGGCGTCGTTGCCCACCGCGACGATGACCTCGCCTTGCTTGCAGGCGAACACCTGGTAGGGAACCATGTTGGAATGGGCGTTGCCCATGCGCTGCGGCACCCGGCCGGACAGGAAGTAATTGATGGCCTGGTACGAGGAGATGGTGACCACGCAGTCCAGCAGCGACATGTCGATGTGCTGGCCCGCGCCGCTGACGTGGCGGTATTCCACGGCGGCCAGGATGGCGGTGCTGGTGTAGACGCCGGTCAGGAGGTCCGTGATGGCGATGCCCGACTTCATCGGTTCGCCTGCGGGGTCGCCGGTGATGCTCATCAGCCCGCCCATGCCCTGGAACACGAAGTCGTAGCCGGGCAGCGGCGCGTACGGCCCGTCCTGCCCGAAGCCGGTGATCGAACAATAGATCAGGCGCGGGTTCACCGCCCGCAGGCTGTCGTAGTCCAGCCCGTAGCGCGCCAGGGTGCCGACCTTGTAGTTTTCCACCAGCACGTCCGAATCCCGCGCCAGCGCCACGATCAGCGCCTGGCCCTCGGGCTTGGCCAGGTCCACCGTGATGGAACGCTTGCCGCGGTTGGCGCTCAGGAAGTACGAGGAATCCCGGGTTTCGGCGCCGTCGGCGTCCACCAGGAAGGGCGGACCCCAGCCGCGGGTGTCGTCGCCTTCTCCGGGGCGCTCCACCTTGATGACCTCGGCCCCCATGTCGGCCAGCGTCTGCGTGGCCCAGGGGCCGGCCAGCACGCGCGTCAGGTCCAGTACCTTCAGATGCGAAAGGGCGCCGCGCGGACGCGCGGCGTCGGTATGGTCCGGCTCCATATGTCTCCGATCGGGGTGGGCCCCGTTATGTATGCGGACCACCTTAATGAGCGTGGGCCGCGGCGTCCAATATCGTTTTATGTGGCAGCGATTCGATTCCGGTATTGCCGGCATGGCTTTATTACCGGAAGCAGTTAAGACATTCGATATTGATCGTTTGGATTCATATAACGAATTGTTAGATTGGAGCCTCGTTTTCCATCCGCCACGGCTCGTTCCATGAATCTCACCTTCGACCAAGTCCACAAGCATTTCGGCGACCTGCCGGTGGTGGACGGCTTCGCCAGCGAAATCAAGACCGGAGAACTGGTCGCCCTGGTCGGCCCGTCGGGCTGCGGCAAGTCGACCCTGCTGCACCTGGCGGCGGGCCTGGAAAAGCCCACGGCTGGCAGCGTGCTGGCCGACGGCCAGGCCGTCGCCGGCCCGCATCCCAGCCGCACCCTGGTGTTCCAGGAGCACGCGCTCTATCCCTGGCTGACGCTGCTGGACAACGTGGCCCTGGCGCTGGAGTTCCAGAACACGCCCAAGGCCCGCGCCCGCGAGGCCGCGCGCCAGTGGCTGGCCCGCGTCAGCCTGGCCGGCTTCGAGGACTACTACCCGCACCAGGTGTCCGGCGGCATGCGCCAGCGCGCCGCGCTGGCCCGCGCCTTCATCGCGCAGCCGCAGACCCTGCTCATGGACGAGCCCTTCGGCGCGCTGGACGCGCTGACCCGCCTGAGCCTGCAGGACGTGCTGCGCCAGCTGATCGCCCAGGAAAAGCCCACCGTGCTGCTCGTCACCCACGACGTGGACGAAGCCCTGTTCCTGGCCGACCGCATCATCGTGTTCAGCCCGCGCCCGGCGCGGGTGCTGCGCGAGTTCAACCTGGCGCACCACGAAAAGACCCACGACCTGTCCGGCCTGGTCGCCGAAAAGCGCGAGATCCTGCGCCTGCTCGGCATCGCCGTGGACGGGTCCGACGCGCACGCCGACCTCGCCCTGGCCGCCTGACGGCGCGGCGCGCCTGTTTTTCGCGGCGGCGCGCAAGCGCCGCCGTTTCCGATTCCCCTGGAGCTCCCTCATGAAATTCAAGCAATGGCTGTCCCTGCCGCTGGCCGCGGCGCTGCTGGCAGCGGCCCCCGCGATGGCCGCCGAAAAATTCCGCGTGGGCTATCTGCGCGTCATGGACGATGCGCAGGCCATCGTCGCCCAGGAAGGCGGCTACTACCAGAAGGCCGGCCTGGATTCCGAACTGATCGAATTCAAGTCGGGCACCGACCTCATCAAGGCCATCGTCGGCGGCCAGCTCGACATCGGCGTGCTGGGCTTCACCAACGCCGTGGCCTGGGCCTCCAAGGGCGCCGACCTGAAGGTCGTGGGCGGCGCGCAGCAGGGCTACCACTCGCTGATCGTGCGCGACGATACCGGCATCAAGGACATCGCCGGCCTCAAGGGCAAGACCCTGGCCTCGCAGGCCGAAGGCAGCACGGCCGACGTGGTGCTCAAGGGCGTGGTGCTCAAGCAGGGCAACCTGGCCGCCGACGACGTCAACATCATGGGCGTGAGCCCGGCCGTGGCGGTGCAGTCGCTGGTGGGCAAGCGCGTGGACGCGGCCTTCCTGTTCGAGCCCTACGACCGCATCGCGCAGCTGGTGGCCCCGGTCAAGCAGATCTATGAAGTCGGCCAGGCCTGGCCGTTTCCGTGCATGGTCGTGATCACCTCCGGCGAAACCCTGGCCAAGCGCAAGGACGACGTGTGGAAGGCGCTGGACGCGCAGAACCAGGCCATCGAGCTGCTGCAGAAGCAACCGGCCCAGGCCTCCAAGCTGATCGCCTCCTACTTCATCGCCGAGCCCACGCTCAAGACCCTGACCCGCGGCGAACTGCCGCGCGAGACGGTGATCGCCGAAGCCATCGGCACGCAGGTGTTCACGCCCAAGCTGACCGAGAAGGACACGCGCCGCATGCAGGAGATCGCCGACATCCTGCAGGCCCAGGGTTCCTTGAAGACGCGTGACGGCAAGCCGTACGACGTCTCCAGCATCGTCGACCTGTCCTGGCAAGAGGCTCGCAAGCTTTGAGCGCATCCACCCGAGTCACCGGCGCCCGCAAGCATCTGGCGGGCGTGCTGGGCGTATTGTTCATCCTGGCCCTGTGGCAGCTGGCTTCGCTGGCGCTGCCGGACTTCCTGATGCCGGGCGTGCCCACCGTCGTCGAGCGCCTGTTCGAGGACCTGGGCAAGCAGTCCTTCCACCAGAGCCTGCTGGGCACGCTGGGACGCCTGGGCGCGGGCTACGGCCTGGCGCTGGCCGCCGGCATCGGCTTCGGGCTGGTGGCGGCCGTGCTGTTCTTCTTCCGCGAAGTGCTGCGCAGCGCCATCGTCATCCTGCAATCGATCCCGTCGATCGCGTGGGTGCCGCTGTTCCTGATCGTGATGGGCTTCGGCAACACGCCCATCATCGTGGTGGTGGCGCTGTCGGCCTTCTTCCCGGCCGCGCTCAGCGTGATGAACGCCACCGAATCGGTGCAGCGCGTGCACGTCTCGGCCGCTCGCGTCATGGGCGCCACGCCCTGGGGTTTGGTCAAGCGCGTCTACCTGCCGGCCGTGATGCCCGAGCTCATCACCGGCGCGCAGCTGGCTTTCGGCAACGCCTGGCGCGCGCTGATCTCGGCCGAGATGCTGATCGGTTTCGGCAAGGGCCTGGGCCGTTCGCTGGCCTATTCGGGCGAGATCGCCGACATGACCGGCGTCATGACCAACATCCTGGTCATCGCGGTGCTGGCGGCGCTGATCGACCAGTTCGTGCTCGAAAACCTCAAGCACCGCCTGCTGCGCTACCAGTACGTGTGAACGACATGGCGACCCGCAACCTGTCCGCCCGTCTGAGGCTGCTCGCGCTCGGCGCCTGCCTGGCGCTGTCGGGCGCGGCGCAGGCGCAGCCCGAAGCCTTCGCCGCGGCGCGCGCGCGCGGCGAGCTGGTGGTGGGCGTGCCGTACCTGGCGCCGCCGCCCGCGGCCGGGGCCAAGATCCGCACGCCGGACGGGCTGGACGCCGCCATGGCCGAGCGGCTCGGGCAGAGCCTGGGTCTGCCGGTGCGGCTGCGCGAGCTGCCGCCGGCCGCCGCCGCGGCCGCGCTCGCGGCGGGCGAGGTGGATCTCGCTTTGGCCGAGGGCGGCGCGGACCAGCCGGGCCCGGTCGCCGCGCAGCCCACGGGCTACGCCTATCGCCCCAAGGCCGTGATCCGCAGCGACACCCGCCTGCGCCAGCCGGCCGACGCGCGCGGACGCAGCGTCTGCATGGCCGAGGCCGCGTCGGCCTCGCGCGAACTGGCGCAGCGCTGGGGCGCGGTGGTGCGCACCTATCGCGTGCCGTCCGACGCCCTGGTCGCGGTGCGCGAAGGCAGCTGCGACATCGGCCTGGTGGACGACGCGGTGTGGGAGCCGCTGATGCGCTTTCCGGAATGGAAGAAGTTTTCGTCCACGCTGGCCGCCGACGGCGCGCGGCATGAACGCGTCTGGCTGCTGCCGGCCGACGCCGCGGCCAGCCGGGGCTGGCTGGCGCAGGAAATGCGCGCCTGGGAGCGCGCCGGCGCCTGGCGCGCCATGACCGCCAAATGGGCGCGCGACGTCGCCTTCGACGTCTATCTGGACCAGGAAGTGCCCGACTGCCACGGCTAGCGTCGCGCTGCACTTACAATGCCGGGCATGACGCACACGCTGACCGCGCCCTGTTCCTACCAGGAAGACATCAAGAAAAGCCGCTTCGCCGCCTACGCGGCGCCGGTGGCGACGGTGGAGGAGGCCATGCGCTTCTTCGCCGAACACAGCGACCCCGAGGCGACCCACAACTGCTGGGCCTACCGCATCGGCCAGGAATACCGCTTCAACGACGACGGCGAGCCGGGCGGCACCGCCGGCCGCCCCATACTGCAGGCCATCGAAGGCCAGGACATGGACCGGGTGGCCGTGCTGGTGGTGCGCTGGTTCGGAGGCGTGAAGCTGGGCGCGGGCGGCCTGGTGCGCGCCTATGGCGGCTGCGCGGCGAACTGCCTGCGGCTGGGGCAGCGCACCGAGATCGTGGACCTCGCCACGGTTTCCTGCAGCTGCGGCTTTGCCGAACTGCCGCTGCTCAAATCCCGGCTGGCGCAGGCCGGCGCCGCCATCGTGCAAGAGGATTTCAACGAAGCCGGCGTGACGCTGCGCTTTTCCGTGCCGCGCGGCGCGGTCGATGAACTGGCGCTGACCGTGGCCAACATCACGCGCGGGCGGGCAGGGTGGGAGGTGGAGTGACCGGGGCGCGCTGACTACCGGCGCGCGCGGATCGCATCCACCCGTTCCTGCGTGGGCGGATGGCTCGACAGCCAGCCCGGCAGGCCCTCGCCCGACGCCGCGCTCAGGCGCTCGAGCATGAGCGCCAGCGTGTCGGGATTCTTGCCGGCCCGTCGCATCAGGGCGGCCCCGCGCGCGTCGGCTTCACGCTCGAAGCCGCGCGAGTAGCCCAGGTCGAGCAGGCCGGCGCCCAGAGTGCCGAGGTCGTATACCGCGCCGACGCCATCCCCGGTCATGAGCATGACCACGACGGACAGGCCCGCGAGGCGGCCCAGGCGGCGCATGCCGTGCCGGTACTCGACGTGGGAGATCTCGTGCGCGAGCACGCCGGCCAGGTCGGCGGGCCGGGGCGCCAGCGCAACCAGCTCGTCGGTGACCACGACCTGGCCGCCGGGCAAGGCCAGCGCATTGGCGCCCACCAGCTTGCCGCCGCGCCGAAAAATCAGCCCGAGGCTGCCGGGCGGCGCGCTGGCATGGACGGACAGATCGTTGAATTCGGCCTCGATGGCCTGTCGCGTGGCAACGGGCAGATCGCTGTGTTGAAAGGAGAGGCGGTCCAGCGTGTCCAGCAACGCGGCGCCGATGCGGGCCTCGGCCGCGCGCGGCACGAAACGCGATGCCGCGTCGCCCAGCCAGGGCACGGCCCAGCGCAGTCCGATGAGCACCGCCACCAGGGCCAGCGCCGCCGTCAGCGTGAGCCGCAACGTGCCGAGGCGTTCCAGGCGGTGCAACAGGCCGGGTCCGCGGCGGCTCAGGGCGTCGACCCGGTCGTTGTCGAAAGTCTCGAACACGGCGCCGCCGGGCAAGGTCGCGCGCCGCGCCGTATCGGCGATGCGGCTGGACCAGCGCAGCGCGCTGGGCGCCAGCACCCGCGGCGTACCGCCATCGTCCAGCAGCAGGGAACCGTCGGCTTGCCGCGTGAGCGTGGCCGGGCGGTGCGCGGCGGCGCCGGACTTGAACAGACGTCCTCGCACCGGACCGGGATCAGAACATGGCCGCGCTGCCAAAGCCTTCGAGCTCGCTGAATTCGCTCCCGAAGCTGCCTGGCGCGTTCTGCTGCTGCGAGACCAGGTCGTCCAGTCCCGGCGCGGCCAGCACGGTCAGGCTTTGTGTCAGGTAGCGGTAGTGGCGCACGCGCGCCCAGGGGTAGGCCAGCCCGAGCGTGACGACGGCGGCCACCAGGCCGGAAATCACGATCCAGATCAGGACCAGCGGCGACAGCCGGCTCTGCATGCGGTGTCCGCCCGTCAGGGTCAGGCGCTTGAACAGCTCGTTGCGCAGGCAGGCGCCGTAGTACAACCCGGCGATGAAAAACGCGGCGTAGAAGCTGGGGCCCAGCGCCGCGATGAGCAGCTTGAGCAGGCCCGAATCATAGGCCGGAGGCCGGCCCTCGGGGGCGTACAGGAAGGCGTACCAGTCGAGCGCCAGCGTCTCCATCGAGACGTCGATGCCATCGGCCGCGGCGACGGCGGCCGCCAGCAGCAGGCCCAGGATCATGATCACGAAGAACACCAGGATGCTGAGGAAGAGCGCGCCGTACAGCGAGCCCAGCCGCGGGGTGCTGGCGAAGGCGGCGTTGCCGTAGCGGTAGCCGCCGGCCACGTAGCGCCCCGCCATGCGCGAGGCGAGCGGGGTCAGCAGCCCGAGCGTCAATACCGCGATCGCGGGCATGAGCAGAAAGACGCAAGCCCCGCGCATGTAATTGCCCTGAAAGCCGAAACGCACATTCCTCCAGGACATCATGGCCGCGCTGAAACGCAGGCCCGCGTTGACCGTCCAGGACAGGAGGCACAGGATGGCGATGGTGACGGCCAGGCTGCCGGCCGGCGAGAGCCGGCTGATTATGGAAGCGGCGACGAGCACCGCCAACGCGATGATCCGGCCGACAAGAATCTGCCGGCCTGTCGCGTGATAGTCGAAGCTGTGGCCGTCGATGCGCGTGTGCCCGTAGAACCAGCGCCGCGTGCGCACCTTGGCCCAGGCGGACCAGACGCCCAGCGTGACGACGGTGAGCAGCACGTTCACGATCCAGACGCGGAAGTAATCGAGCGCGCGGCCGTGGAATTCGACCGGCAGGGTGCGCCGCGGGCCTGCGGCGGAATCGGCGGGGAGGGGGGCTGGACCGGGGACCTGATCGCCGGCCGTGATCGGTGGATTCATCGGCACATTTCCAGGGTGGGGAACGTGCGTGAATCGTATTGAGTATCTATCTCATCTATATATGAGATGGGTCTGATACAAGCTTGCCGGAAAATGGCGGCCTGCGCCGCCCGGTGGGCTGCGCGCGCTGGGCGGTGGTGTGTTTGCCCCGGTGCGCGCGCGCCATGCCCATCCTACGCCATCACGTTAGCGCGCGATTACGCGTCCGAGCCGTTCTGGGCGGCGGCGATTTCCTTGTGGACCTGTTCCATGTCCACTTCCTTGATCTTGGCCAGCAGTTCGTTCAATTGACCGCCGGACAGGGCGCCGGGCTGCGAGAACAGCAGCACCTTCTCCCGGAAGACCATCAGCGTGGGGATCGAGCGGATGCCCAGCGCGCCGGCCAGTTCCTGTTCGACGTCGGTGTTGACCTTGGCGAACGTGACGTCCGGGTGCTCGGTGGCGGCCTGCTCGAAGACCGGGGCGAAGCCGCGGCACGGGCCGCACCAGGGCGCCCAGAAATCGACGATCAGGGTGCCGTCGGGAGTGATGGCATCCTGGAAGCTGTCTTTGGTGAGTTCAACAATACTCATTTTGCATCCTTGCCGCGTGTACGGCGAAAGCGGTGTCGGGGTTGGCGACGCTACGGCGTTCTATGCGCTTTTGGCCATAGTAGAGCGGGTGGCGGTCGCGTCGCAATGGTTGGCGCCGGGAGCGGGCGCGGTCGGGGACGCCTTCAGGCCGTGGCGTCCTGCTTCAGGGCTGCGACGATTTCGAAGGAGCGCAGGCGGTCGGCAATATCGTAGAAATCCGAGACGATCATGACCTCGTCGGCCTCGGTTTCGGCCACCAGCGCCTCCAGCTCGCGCCGCACGGTTTCCGGCCCGCCCACGATGGCGGCGCCCAGTCTTTGATTGACCGCTTCACGCTCCCATTCGTTCCACAGCCCGTCCATGCTGTCGACGGGCGGCTGCAGCTGCAGCCGGTTGCCGCGCACCAGGGACAGGAATTTCTGCTGCTGCGTGGTGGCCTGGCGGCGGGCCTGCTCGTCGGTTTCCGCGGCCACCACCGGCACGCCTATCATGGCGTAGGGGCGGGCCAGCGTCGCCGATGGCTTGAACAGATGGCGGTACAGCCGCATCGCCGCCATGCCCTCGGGCGAGAAATGCCCGGCGAACGAGAACGGCAGGCCCAGTTCGGCCGCCAGCCGCGCGCTGAAATCGCTGGAGCCGAGCAGCCAGATGGGGATGTCCAGGCCTTCGCCGGGTATGGCGCGCACCGGCTGGCCGGGCCGCGAAGGCGCCAGGAAGCCGCGCAGTTCCTCGACCAGCGAGGGGAACTCCAGGCCGCTGCGCGGGCCGCGGCGCAGCGCGTGCTGCGTGGCGCCGTCGCTGCCTGGCGCGCGCCCCAGGCCCAGGTCGATACGCCCCGGGTACAGGGTTTCGAGCGTGCCGAACTGTTCGGCGATGATCAGCGGCGCGTGGTTGGGCAGCATGACGCCGCCCGAACCCACCCGCAGGGTGCTGGTATGCGCCGCCACGTGGCCGATCAGCACCGCGGTGGCGCTGCTGGCCACGCCGTTGATGTTGTGGTGCTCGGCCAGCCAGAAGCGGCGGTAGCCCAGGCGCTCGACGTGCTGCGCCAGCGCCACCGTGTTGCGGAAGGCGTCGGCGGCGTCGCGGCCCTGCACGATGGGGGCCAGGTCGAGGACGGAAAACGGGATGCGGGCCAGGCTGCTCATCGGACTGCCCTGCAGGAGGGGGTGGGACGGTTGAAACGCAAGGTGGACTCCATATACAGGATACTTGGGGAGTGTATCGGCGATTTCAACCGCAGCCGCCAGCAACCTTATGCGCTGGCGGGTTGTATGGATTCAATCTATGTCCCCGATTGACGGGGACAATCGACGCAGCGTGCCGCTAGCCCGGATAGAAGGCGTAGCGGATCACGAACAGGGCCGCGACCAGCCAGGTGGCGGGATGCACGTCGCGCACCCGGCCGGTGGCGGTCTTGAGCACCACATAGCTGATGAAGCCGAAGGCGATGCCGTTGGCGATCGAATACGTGAACGGCATGACCAGCGCGGTCAGCGCGGCCGGCGTGGCCTCGCACACGTCGTTCCAGTCGATGTCGATCAGCTCGCGCATCATCAGGCCGGCCACGTACAGCAGGGCGGGCGCGGTGGCGTAGGCCGGCACGGCGCCCGCCAGCGGCGAGATGAAGAGCGCGGCCAGAAACAGCAGCGCCACCACCAGCGCGGTCAGGCCGGTGCGTCCGCCCGCCTGCACGCCGGAGGCGCTTTCCACGTAGGCCGTGGTGCTGCTGGTGCCCAGCATCGAGCCGGCCACGATGGCCGAGCTGTCGGCGAACAGCGCGCGGCCCAGGCGGTTGGGCTTGTTCTCGGGCATCAGGCCGGCGCGCCGGGCCACGCCCACCAGCGTGCCGGTGGCGTCGAATACTTCGACCAGCACGAACACCAGGATCACGTGCACGAAGCCGCTGTGCAGGGCGCCCAGGATGTCCAGCTTGAACAGCGTCGGCGCCAGGCTGGGCGGCGCGGCGAAGATGCCCTTGAATTCGTTGTAGCCCAGCGCCATCGACAGCAGCGTGACCGCGACGATGCCGATCAGGATGGCGCCGCGCACGCGCAGCGCGTCCAGCGCGGCGATGATGAAAAAGCCCAGGATCGCGAACAGCGGGCCGGGCTTGGTCAGGTCGCCCAGCGTGACCTTGGTCGCCGGATGCGCGACCACGATGTCGGCGTTCGACAGCGCGATAATGGCCAGGAACAGCCCGATGCCCGCGGCGATGGCGCTGCGCAGCGAATGCGGGATGCCCTTGACCAGCCATACCCGGATGCCGGAGATCGTCAGGAACAGGAAAATCACGCCGGAGATGAACACCGCGCCCAGCGCCTGCTCCCAGGTGTAGCCCATGGTCTTGACCACGGTGAAGGCGAAGAACGCGTTCAGGCCCATGCCTGGGGCCATGCCGATGGGCCAGTTGGCGATCAGCGCCATCACCAGCGAGCCCAGCGCGGCGGCCAGGCAGGTGGCCACGAACACGGCGTTGCGGTCCATGCCCGTCGACGACAGGATGTCCGGATTGACGAATATGATGTACGACATCGTCAGGAATGTCGTCAGGCCCGCCACGAGCTCGGTACGGGCGTTCGTACCGTGTTCACGCAGCTTGAATAGCTTCTCCAGCATTCGAGTCCCCAGTATGTTTAAC
The DNA here is from genome assembly GCF_056711425.1 of Achromobacter sp. SX5. NCBI lineage: Bacteria > Pseudomonadati > Pseudomonadota > Betaproteobacteria > Burkholderiales > Alcaligenaceae > Achromobacter > Achromobacter sp. SX5. The sequence goes on from NZ_CM160041.1 coordinate 2,617,176, forward strand.
AGGCTTGCGGGCCGCTATTTTCGCATCAGTTGTAAACTCTGCCGCCATGATTATTCTCGGCTTTGAAAGCTCCTGCGACGAGACCGGCGTCGCGGCCGTCTGTACGGAACGCGGCCTGCTGGCCCACGCGCTGCACACCCAGATCGCCATGCACCAGGAATACGGCGGCGTGGTGCCGGAACTCGCCTCGCGCGACCACATCCGCCGCGTCATCCCGCTGACCCGCCAGGTGCTGGACGAAGCGGGCCTGCAGATGTCCGACGTGGGCGCGGTGGCCTACACCGCCGGCCCCGGCCTGGCCGGGGCCCTGCTGGTGGGCGCCAGCGTCGCGCAATCGTTCGCCTGGGCGCGCCATCTGCCGGCCATCGGCATCCATCACCTGGAAGGGCACCTGCTGTCGCCCATGCTGGCCGACCCGCGGCCCGACTTCCCCTTCGTGGCGCTGCTGGTGTCCGGCGGCCATACCCAGCTGATGCGGGTCGACGGCGTGGGCCGCTACGAACTGCTGGGCGAAACGCTGGACGACGCTGCCGGCGAGGCCTTCGACAAATCCGCCAAGCTGATGGGCCTGGGCTATCCGGGCGGCCCCGCGCTGGCCCGGCTGGCCGCCAGCGGCGACGCCGCGCGTTTCGACCTGCCGCGCCCCATGCTGCACAGCGGCGACCTGGATTTCAGCTTCAGCGGCCTGAAAACCGCCGTCCTGACCCGGGTCAAGGCCGCCGAGGCGGCGGGCGGCCTGGACGAACAGACCCGCGCCGACCTCGCCGCGGCCACGCAGGCCGCCATCGTCGAGGTGCTGGCGGCCAAGGCCGTCCGCGCGCTCAAGCAGACCGGCCTGAAGCGGCTGGTGGTGGCCGGCGGCGTGGGCGCCAACCAGTTGCTGCGCGCCCGCCTGGCGGCCGCGCTCAAGCCGCTGAAGGCGACCGCCTATTTCCCGCCGCTGGCGCTATGCACCGACAACGGCGCGATGATCGCGTTCGCGGCGGCCGAGCGGGTCAAGGCCGGACTGGCGGTGCTGGATGCGGACGCGCCGCACAGCTTTACGGTCAGGCCTCGGTGGGACCTGGCGGAGATCGGTTGAGCGGGCAGGGCGCCGCGCCGCCGCCTATTTCTTCTTGCCGCCGCCGATCCGGCTTTCCGTGCCCTGCACCAGGCGCGTGATGTTGGCGCGGTGGCGGTAGAACAGCAGCACGCCGATGATGACCAGCGCCACGCCCATGGCGGGCTGGGCGCGCCAGGCCAGGCCGGAGCCGAACACGTAGTACACCGGGGCGAAGAACGCCGCCACCAGCGAGGCCAGCGAGGAATAGCGGAAGAAGATGGCGACGATCAGCCAGGTCGCGGCCGTGGCCACCGCCAGCCAGGGCTGGATCGCCACCAGCACGCCCAGCGCGGTGGCCACGCCCTTGCCGCCCTTGAAGCCCAGGAACACCGGATACAGGTGGCCCACGAAAGCGGCCAGCGCCACCGCCGACAGCGGCCCGACGGGAATGCCGGGAGCGAGCTTTTCGGCCAGCCAGATCGCGAACCAGCCCTTGGCGGCGTCGCCCAGCAGGGTCAGCGCGGCGGCGGTCTTGTTGCCGGTGCGCAGCACGTTGGTGGCGCCGGGATTCTTGGAGCCGTAGCTGCGCGGGTCCTGCAGGCCCATGAGCTTGCTGACCACCACCGCGAACGGCACCGAGCCGATCAGATAGGCCAGCAGGATGAGCGCAAGATGGAACGCGAAGGAGGTTGCGGTGATCGCCATGGAAAGGGGGAGTCCGTTGGTATGTCGTAATGGCTGCGGATTCTACCGCGCCGCGCGCCGCGCCCGGCTACGGGTTATCGAGCGGGGCGCCGCCGCCCGGACCTCAACCCCGTCATCCGGATGGCCTCTGCGGACGGTACAATCGGACACGTCCACCGTGTCTTGTTTTCTTTCGGATGCACAATGCGAATTCTGGTTTCGAACGATGATGGTTACTCCGCCCCCGGGCTCGAAGCGCTGGTGTCGGCGCTGCAAGGCCTGGGCGACCTCACCGTCGTCGCGCCCGAGACCAACCACAGCGGCGCCTCCAACTCCCTCACGCTGAACCGCCCCTTGTCGGTGCGCACCGCCTCCAACGGCTTCATCGCGGTCAACGGCACGCCGTCGGACTGCGTGCACGTGGCGCTCACCGGCCTGATGGACGCGCGCCCGGACCTGGTGGTCTCGGGCATCAACAACGGCGCCAACATGGGCGACGACACGCTTTATTCGGGCACCGTGGCCGCGGCCAGCGAAGGCTATCTGTTCGGCATTCCCGCCATCGCCTTCTCGCTGGCCGAAAAAGGCTGGGCCCACATCGAAGACGCCGCGCGCGCCGCGCGCCAGGTGGTCGAGCGCCATCTGGCCCAGCCGCTGGCCGCGCCGGTGCTGCTCAACGTCAACATTCCCAGCCGCCGCTACGAAGACATGCGCGGCTTCGCCGTCACCCGCCTGGGCAAGCGCCATCCGTCGCAGCCGGTGGTGCGCACCACCACGCCTTACGGCGACACGGTGTACTGGATCGGCCCCGTCGGCCTGGCGGCCGACGCGGCTCCGGGCACGGACTTCCATGCCGTCGAGCAGGGCACCGTGTCGGTCACGCCGCTGCGGCTGGACCTGACCCAGCACAGCCAGCTCGACGAGATCCGTAACTGGGCGGAGCCGCTATGCGCAAACGCATAAGCCAGCCGGACGTGTCGCAGCCCGTGCCCGGCCGCAGCGGCCCGGCGCGCTACGACTCTGGCCGGCTCAGCCCCGGCGTCACGCCGGCCAACAGCAATACCCGGATTTCCGCGGCCACGCTGCCGCGCCAGGCCCAGGCGCCGGCGCCGGCCTCCGGCGGCAACCTGGGCCTGAACTCCGACCGCCTGCGCCAGGCCATGGTGCAGCGCCTGCGCGCGCAAGGCATCAGCGACGAGCGCGTGCTCAACGCGATGGGCGCGGTGCCGCGCCACTTGTTCGTCGACGAGGCGCTGGCCAGCCGCGCCTACGAAGACGCGGCGCTGCCCATCGGCCATTCGCAAACCATTTCACAGCCCTGGGTGGTGGCGCGCATGATTGCCGCGGTCTGCGAGGACCGCGCGCCCACGCGGGTGCTGGAAGTCGGCGCCGGCTGTGGCTACCAGGCCGCGGTGCTGGCGCAGTTCGTGCGCGAGGTGCATACCATCGAGCGCATCCGCGGACTGTACGAACTGGCGCGCGGACACCTGCGCGCCTTGCGGCTGACGACGAGGATACGCCTCATCTACGGCGACGGCATGCTGGGCCTGCCCGGCGTGGCGCCGTTCGATGCTATCGTTGTGGCTGCCGCTGGCCTGGCCATCCCGCAAGCGCTGCTTTCGCAGCTGGCGCCGGGGGGCCGCCTGATCGCTCCGGAAGGGGGCGCCAACCAGCGCCTGGTTCTGATCGAACGCACGGGCGCGGCCAGCTGGAAACGCACAGAATTAGAGGCCGTGCGCTTTGTGCCGCTACGGGCCGGAATACAATCTTGAGCAAACAGGAGAAACGTATGCTCAACGGGCAGTTGCAACTGACCGATATCACTCTGGGCGCGCCGTCGGCGCGCCTGCGTCGCCCGCTCTTCATCGCGGGGGCGCTCAGCCTGGCCATCCTGGCCGGCTGCGCATCCAAAGGCACTCGCGCGCCCGTGGTCGACATGACCGGCGGGCAGCCCGCGCCCGCCACCCAGCCCGGCGGCACCTATGTGGTCAAGCCGGGCGACACGCTATACAAGATCGCCCGCGCCAACAACGTGGACATCGAGAACGTCAAGCGCTGGAACAACCTCAGCGACCCCAACCAGATCTCCGTCGGCCAGGTGCTGAAGATGTCGGGCAGCGCCACCGGCGGCGCGCAGACCGCGCCGATCACCGGCACCAAGACGCAGCCGCGTCCGCTAGACCAGCCCGAAACCACCACGCCGCCGCCCGAAACCACGCCGACCCCGGCGCCGGCCCCGGTCGAGACCAAGCCCGCCACGCGCGCCGCCGACGCCGGCGTCATCAACTGGGGCTGGCCGGCCAACGGCCAGATCGTGCAGGGCTTCAACGCCAGCAGCAAGGGCATCGACATCGCCGGCGCGCTGGGCGATCCGGTCATCGCCGCGGCCGACGGCCTGGTCAAGTACAGCGGCAACGGCGTGCGCGGCCTGGGCAACCTCATCATCGTGGAGCACCAGAACGGCTTCATCACGGCCTATGCCCACAACCGTTCGGTGCTGGTCAAGACCGGCCAGACGGTCAAGCGCGGTGCCAAGATCGCCGAACTCGGCCAGAGCGACACGACCTCGCCGCGCCTGCACTTCGAAATCCGCCGCCAGGGCCAGCCGGTGGACCCCATGCAATACCTGCCCGCGCGATGACGCCCACCCTGGTATTCGACCTGGAAACCATCCCCGACGCCGAGGGGCTGCGCAAGCTCAACGGCTGGGGGCCCGAGGTTTCCGACCAGGAAGTGATCGAGCGCGCGCTGGCCGCGCGCCGCGAGGCGGTCGGCCACGACTTCCTGCCGCTGCACCTGCACAAGGTGGCGGTGGTGGGCTGCGTGTTCCGCGACGACCAGGGCTTTCGCGTCAAGACGCTGGGCCAGGCCGACGACCCCGAGGCCGCCTTGCTGGCGGGCTTCTTCAAGACCATCGAACGCTACACGCCCAAGCTCGTGAGCTGGAACGGTTCGGGTTTCGACCTGCCGGTGCTGCACTACCGCAGCCTGATCCAGGGCGTGCCCGCGCCGCGCTACTGGGACATGGGCGAGGAAGACCGCGATTTCAAGTTCAACAACTACATCTCGCGCTACCACTCCCGCCACCTGGACCTGATGGACCTGCTGGCCAAGTACAACGGCCGCGCCAACGCGCCGCTGGACGAGCTGGCCAAGCTCTGCGGCTTTCCCGGCAAGCTGGGTATGGACGGCAGCAAGGTCTGGGAAGCCTGGAGCCAGGGCCGCGCCGACGAAGTGCGCGCCTATTGCGAAACCGACGTGGTCAACACCTGGCTGGTGTACTGCCGCTTCCGCTTCCTGCGCGGCGAACTCGACCGCGCCGCCTACGAGGCCGAGATCGCGCTGGTGCGCGACACCCTCGGCGCCAGCGACGCGCCGCACTGGAAGGAATACATGGCGGCCTGGGACGCCAACTGAGCGCAACACACCCGCGTGAAGGACGCCCCGCGCAAAGGACGCCCCGCGCAAAGGGCGCCCCACGTAAAGGACGCCCCGCGCAATCGACTGAAACATCGCTTGCGCGCACGAAACCCGGCTGAAACCGGGCGAATCGCACAATGGTCTCGCTTTCTTCACTCAAGGAGACCCACATGTCCCGATTCGCTATCCGCTCCAACCTGGCCGCTCTCGCTTTCGTCGTCGCCACCGGCGGCCTCGCGGCCGGCGCCGTCATGGCTGCTCCCACGGCTGACGGCGGCCCCGCCGCCATGCAGCAGCGCCATCACGGCGGCGGCGGCTTCCACAAAGCCATGCGCGACGGCCTGATGATTCCCGGCCTGGGTCCCGTGACCAAGGCGCAGGTCGCCGAACTCAAGCTGGACGAGAAACAGCAGGCCCTGTTCAAGACCGCCCAGGACAGCCAGCGCAGCCTGCACGAGGCGCGCCGCGAGGCCGGTGGCAAGCGCCATGACCTGCTCAAGGCGCAGCTCGACAGCGGCAAGCTGGACCCGCGGGCGCTGGTCGAAGCGTCCGACAAGTCGCGCGACGCCTTCGGCGCGCAGGCCAAGCAGGTGCGCGACCAGTGGCTGGCCGTCTGGGACAGCCTGAACGACACCCAGCGCGGCCAGGTCACCGCGATGGTCAAGGAGCGCCAGGCCCGCATGCAGGAGCGCCACGCCAAGATGGAAGCGCGCCACGGCAAGGGCAAGGCGCCCGCCGAAACGGCCCCGGCCGCCAACTGAACCCCGCACCCCGGCCGCAAGGCCGGCCGGTGATCGCAGCCCCCGCCACGCCTGCGCGTGCCGGGGGCTCCCTGTTTTGGAGCATGGCGGCGCGCGGGCTGCACGCCGCTGGTGCATGAAAGGGCGATTCCGGGCGCTTCGGGGCTGCCGCCTGCGGCATCCGCGGCCTGGCATGGACATTGCTTGATGAGTCGGTAACCGGCCGCCGCTCCTGGCTGGCCGGCGCGGACGCGCCCCGAGGCCGTCCGCCTTCCTCGAATCCGACCAGGACTTTGCACCATGAAGAAGACGCTGCCCGCCTTGCCCTTTGTGCTTGCCGCCAGTTTCGCCGCGCCCGCGCTGGCCGAACCCACCGACCTGGGCGGCGGATTCGCGCTCAGCGGCAATGCCGCCATCGTCAGCGACTACCGGTTCCGCGGCTACTCGCAAACCGATTTCCGCCCGGCCGTGCAGCTGGGCTTCGACCTGACCCACAGCTCCGGCTTCTACCTGGGCAACTGGAACTCCAACGTCTCCGACTTCGTCTTCACCGACGGCAACCTGGAAATGGATTTCTATGGCGGCTGGAAGGGCGACGTCGGCGGCGGCTTCGCGCTCGACGCCGGCGTGCTGCATTACTACTATCCCGGCTCCAGCTCGCCCAAGGGCGGCAACTACAACAACACCGACCTGTACCTGGGCGTCTCCTACGGCAGCTACAGCCTGAAGTACTCGTACACGCCCAGCGATTTCTTCAGCACGCCCGACAGCAAGGGCACCTGGTACCTGGACGGCACGGCCAACTTCGACCTGGGCGACGGCTGGGGCCTGGTGGGCCACGTCGGCTACCAGAAGCTGAAGAACCAGACCGACATGGACGGCGACGCCATCGGCCATTACGTCGACTACAAGCTCGGCGTGACCAAGGACCTCAAGGGCTGGGTGCTGGGCCTGGCCGCCGTGGGCGCGACCCGGGACAACTGGCTGCCCACCAAGTACGGCCACCCCTCAGGGCGGCTGGGCGCGGTGTTTTCGGTGGCGCGCGCCTTCTGAGCGGCGGACGGGCCTCGGGCCATTTCCGGGATCGGGCGCAGTCCTTTTACAATACCGGGTTGCGTGTAATTCTGGACTGCGTGAGATGTCTGACGTTTTGAGTATCGAATCCCTGGACCTGGAAGCCAGGGGTATCGCCCGCCGCGACGGGAAGGTCGTATTCGTGGAAGGCGCCTTGCCGGGCGAGCGGGTCTCGACCGTCACGGTGCGGCGCAAGCCCTCGTACGAGATCGCGCGCGTCGAGGAAGTGCTGCGGCCCTCGTCGCAGCGCGTCGCCCCGCGCTGCCCGCATTTCGGCGTCTGCGGCGGCTGCGCCATGCAGCATCTCGAACCCAGCACGCAGGTGGCCATCAAGCAGCGCTCGCTGGAGGACACGTTCTGGCACGTGGGCAAGTTGCGCCCGGCGCGCATTTTGCCGCCGCTGCAAGGCCCGACCTGGGGCTATCGCTACCGCGCGCGCCTGTCGGTGCGCGTGGTGCCGAAGAAGGGCGGGGTGCTGGTGGGCTTTCACGAACGCAAGAGCAGCTACGTGGCCGACATGCGCGAATGCCACGTCCTGCCGCGCCACGTCAGCGACCTGCTGCTGCCGCTGCGGGCCATGATCGCCTCGATGTCGGCGCCGGACCGCATGCCGCAAATCGAGGTGTCGCTGGGCGAGGGCGTGACCGCGCTGGTGCTGCGCCATCTGCTGCCGCTGACCGACGGCGACATCGCCATCCTGCGCGCCTTCGCCGCCAGGCACAACGTGCAGTGGTGGCTGCAGGCCAAGGGGCCGGACACCGTGCATCCGCTGGAGCGCGAGCACGGCGACGCGCTGGCCTACGCCATGCCGGAGTTCGGCCTGCGCATGCCGTACCGGCCCACCGACTTCACCCAGGTCAATCACGCCATCAACCGCGCCATGGTGTCGCGCGCGCTGCAGCTGCTGGAAGTGCAGCCCACCGACCGCGTGGCCGACCTGTTCTGCGGCCTGGGCAATTTCACGCTGCCGCTGGCCACGCAGGCGCGCGAAGCCGTGGGCGTCGAGGGCAGCAAGGCGCTGACCGACCGCGCGCTCGAGGCCGCCTCGCGCCACGGCCTGGCCGGCAGCACCAGCTTCGCGACCCTGAACCTGTTCGAGGTCGACGTGGACTGGCTGCGCGGCCTGGGCTATTTCGACCGCATGCTGATCGACCCGCCGCGCGAGGGCGCGCAGGCCGTGTCGCAGTCCCTGTCGCAGCTGGAGCCGCAGGAGCGTCCGCGCCGCATCGTCTACGTGTCCTGTAATCCGGCCACGCTGGCGCGCGACGCCGCCATCCTGGTGCACGAGGGCGGCTATGTGCTCAAGAGCGCCGGCGTGATCAATATGTTCCCGCACACCGGCCACGTGGAGTCGATCGCGGTGTTCGAATCGCTGGACGCCGACGGCGTGCATGCGGTGAAGGAGCGCGCGCGCGAACGCGCCGCCAGGGCCGCCGCCGAGGCCGAGGCCGCGCAGGCCGCCAAGCTGGCCGCGGCAGCCGCCGCCGAGACGCCGGTCCAGGCCTGAAGCGGGCGCTAGTGCGCGCTGCCCAGGCCTTCCAGGATAGGGCAGTCCGGCCGCTGGTCGCCGTGGCAGGTGCGCGCCAGGTGCTTGAGGGTGGCGGCCATCTCGCGCAGCGCCTCGGCCTTGCGCTCCAGCTCGTCCACGTGCTGGAGCGCAATGCGCTTGACGTCGGCGCTGGCGCGGCTGCGGTCCTTCCACAGCGCCAGCAGCTCGTTCATCTGTTCCACCGAGAATCCCAGGTCGCGCGCCCTGCGCACGAAACGCAGGGTGTGCAGGTCGTGCTCGCTGTAGACGCGGTAGCCCGAGTCGGTGCGCACGGCCGGGCCGATCAGGCCGATGCTTTCGTAGTAGCGGATCATCTTGGCGGAAATGCCGGAGCTTTTCGCCGCCTCGCCGATGTTCATGGCCAACCTCCGTAGTGTCGTCCCATTCTACGCTTGACCTTGACACAATTGGAAGGTTTAAGCTGTGTTCACGGTGGACAAAACAGCGTCCGCCAACCTTGAATCCCTCTGGAGATAGACATGAGCATCGAGTTCCAAGTGCCCGACATGACCTGCGGCCATTGCGTCAAGACCATCACCGGCGCCGTGACCCAGGCCGCGCCGGGCGCGACCGTCACCGTGGATCTGCCGTCGCACCGCGTCATCGTGACGGGCGCGGGCGAGGCCGCCGCGATCGAGGCCGCGATCCGCGATGCCGGCTACGAGCCGTCGCGCGTGTAATCTCCCTTGGGGCCGCCGGCGCAAGTCCCCGCCTGCCGGCCGGCGGCCCCGGGGCCGATTGCCTTAGGCTATCAATTAATTAAAATTATTAAATTTGATTAATTAATAGCTGGCGTTTATCATTCTTTCCATGGTGGTTGAACAAGACCCCGCTACCCCAAGGAGAGATTGAATGCTGCAGAACCGCGAAGGCCAACGAGTCCCCAACGTTACTTTCCCCGTCCGCGAAGACAATACCTGGAAGAAGGTCACTTCGGACGATATCTTCAAGAATAAGACCGTTGTGGTCTTTTCGCTGCCCGGCGCCTTCACGCCGACCTGCTCCTCGACGCACCTGCCGCGCTACAACGAACTGGCGCCCGCCTTCTTCGAAGCCGGCGTGGACAGCATCGTGTGCGTGTCGGTCAACGACACCTTCGTCATGAACGAATGGGCCAAGGACCAGGAATCGTCCAATATCACGCTGCTGCCTGACGGCAACGGTGCGTTCACCGAAGGCATGGGCATGCTGGTCGACAAGAGCGACCTCGGCTTCGGCAAGCGCAGCTGGCGCTACTCGATGCTGGTCAAGGACGGCGTGATCGAAAAGATGTTCATCGAGCCGGAAAAGGAAGGCGACCCGTTCGAAGTGTCCGACGCCGACACCATGCTGGCGTATTTCGCCCCGAAGGCCAAGAAGCCGGACCAGGTCGTGGTGTTCTCCAAGCCGGGCTGCCCGTTCTGCATCGAAGCCAAGGCGCTGCTGGACGCCAAGGGCTACTCCGCGATCGAGATCCCGCTGGACAACAAGGTCCGCGGCCGCGTGATCGGCGCGGTCTCGGGCAAGGGCACCGCTCCCCAGGTGTTCATCAACGGCTCGCTGGTCGGCGGCCTGGAAGAACTGAAGGCGCGCATCGGCTAAGCGCCTGCCGGGGCCGGGGCGTACGTCCCGGTCCGCCGGCCGGGCCGCCCGCCGCGGCCCGGCATCTTCCGCGAATTTCCCTCGTTGCGCATCTTGGTGCGGCCCCGTCCGGGCGCCGCGGGACGGCGTTCGTCCTCAGGCTGCGCAACAAGGCGGAATACGCCTTGCAAATCCTGCCCCACGCCATACAGGGAGACCCCAAGACATGAAGACTCTGCACACCGACATCGCCATCATCGGCGCCGGCACCGCCGGCCTGGCCGCCTACCGCGCGGCGAAAGCCGCGGGCAAGCGAGCGCTGCTGATCGAGGGCGGCCCCTATGGCACCACCTGCGCCCGCGTGGGCTGCATGCCGTCCAAGCTGCTGATCGCCGCGGCCGAAGCGGCCCACAGCGCCGCCCACACGGATGCGTTCGGCGTGCGCGTGAACGGCAAGATCAGCGTCGACGGCGCGGCGGTCATGGACCGCGTCAAGCGCGAACGCGACCGCTTCGTCGGTTTCGTGCTCGAAGGCGTGGAGAACATCCCCGCCGAGGACAAGCTGCGCGGCTATGCCCGCTTCGTGTCGGATACGGTGCTGCACGTGGACGAGCACACCGAGGTGCAGGCCGCCAGCATCGTCATCGCCACCGGCTCGCGCCCCTCGGTGCCGCCGCCTTTCCGCGCGCTGGGAGACCGGCTGGTGGTCAACGACGAGGTGTTCGCTTGGAACGACCTGCCGCGCCGCGTGGCGGTGTTCGGTCCCGGCGTGATCGGCCTGGAGCTGGGCCAGGCCCTGGCCCGGCTGGGCGTGACCGTGCGCGTCTTCGGGGTCAGCGGCAGCCTGGCCGGCATCAGCGACCCGCAGGTCCGCCAGGCGGCGCGCAAGATCTTCCAGGGCGAGTTCTACCTGGACCCGGACGCGCGCGTGCTGGAGACGACCCGCGTGGGCGACGAGGTCGAAGTGCGCTACGTGGCGCTGGACAACAGTGAGCGCACCGAGCGCTTCGATTACGCCCTGGTCGCCACCGGCCGCCGCGCCAACCTGGACGGGCTGGGCCTGGAGCACACCTCGCTGGCGCTGAACGCGCAGGGCGTGCCGGTCTTCGACCGCGAAACCATGCAGGCCGGCGACAGCGCCATCTTCATCGCGGGCGACGCCAACGCCGACGCGCCGCTCTTGCACGAGGCGGCCGACGAAGGCCGCATCGCCGGCGAAAACGCGGCGCGCCATCCGGACGTCCGTCCCGGCCTGCGCCGCGCGCCGCTGGCGGTGGTGTTCTCGGACCCGCAGATCGCGGTGGCCGGCAAGGGCCACGCGCGGCTGATCCCGGGCACCTATGTGATCGGCGAGGTGGATTTCGGCGACCAGGGCCGCTCGCGCGTCATGCTGAAGAACCGCGGCCTGCTGCACGTGTACGCCGATATCGAAACCGGCCGCTTTCTGGGCGCGGAGATGGTGGGCCCCAGCGCCGAGCACATCGGCCACCTGCTGGCCTGGGCCGTGCAGCAGGAATTGACCGTGGCGCGCATGCTGGAGATGCCGTTCTACCACCCGGTGATCGAAGAGGGCCTGCGCACGGCGCTGCGCGACGCCGCGGCCAAGCTGGCGCTGGCGCGCGAGGCGTTGCGGCCGGAAGCGACGGAAGACGAGGTGGTTTGAGGGCGGGCGTCCCGCGCCGCAGCGCCTGCGACGCGGGAAGCGCCTTATTCGTCCGAGTGTTTTTTCGGCGCGGGGAAGGGATTTTCCCGGAACTGCAGCGTGAACCCGGCGCGTTCGTCCTGCCCCAGCGTGCGCGCGAGGTAAGGCATGGCGGGCTTGAGCGCGTCGTGCAGGGTCCAGGGCGGATTGATCAGGAACATGCCGCTGCCGTGCAGGCCGTAGCCGTCGATGGCGGCTTTCTTGACGGTCAGCGTGGCGTGCAGCCAGCTCTTGACCTTGAGGTTTTCCAGGTGGCGCGCCATCTCGCCGGCCTCGCGGCGCTGCACCAGCGGATACCAGACGGCGATGGTGCCGGTGGCGAAGCGCTTGATGCATTCCTTGACGGTAATGAGCGTGCGGCGGTAGTCGTTCTTGTCTTCGTACGAAGGGTCGATCAGCACCATGCCGCGGCGCGTGGGCGGCGGCAGCAGCGCCTTCACGCCCTCGAAGCCGTCGTCGCCGTAGATCGTGGTCTGGCGCTGGGCGGTGCGGCCCTGGTGCTCCAGGTTGGAGACCAGCGTGTCGATTTCGGTGGGATGCATCTCGAACAGCCGCAGCCGGTCCGACGGGCGCATGGCGTCCAGCGCCAGCCACGGCGAGCCGGGATAGCGCTTGAGGCGGCCGTTGGTGTTGTAGGCGCGGATGCGGGCCACGTAGTCGGCCAGGATGGGCGGCAGGTCCGGCGCTTCCCACAGGCGGCCGATACCGTCGGCGAACTCCGAGGTCTTGGCGGCCCAGTCGCTGTCCAGGCTGTAGAGCCCGGCGCCGGCATGGGTGTCGACCACCCAGTAGGGCGCGTCCTTGCGGTTGAAGTAATCCAGCGTGTGGATCAGGATGGCGTGCTTGAGCACGTCGGCATGGTTGCCGGCGTGGAAGGCGTGGCGGTAGCTGAACACGGCGCGGTGCCTCAGGCGGCGGGCCGGATGGCGGCCAGCTCGTCGGTGAAAATGCCGTCGATGCCCCAGTCGAGCAGCAGGCGCGCGCGTTCCGGGTCGTTGACGGTCCAGGCCGCGATGCGGTAGCCGGCGGCGTGCACGGCGTCGATCAGTTCGCGGGTGGCGTCTTTCTGGTTGATGTTCAGCGCCACGCATTCGTACTTGGCCAGGCGCTCGCGCCAGTCGGCGGGGACTTTTTCCACCAGGAGCGCGCGCGGCACTTCCGGCGCGGCCTCGCGCGCGGCCGCCAGCGCGGCTTCCGCGAACGAGGACAGCAGGGGCAGGGGGGCCGCGTCCTGCCACAACTGGCGGACGGCCAGCGCCACGGCGCGGCCGGTCTCGGCCTCGCGGCCGGGACAGGGCTTGATTTCGACATTGCTGGCGATGCCGTTGGCCAGGGTGTAGCGGGCCACGGCGGCGAAAGTGGGCAGCGGCTCGCCGGCGTAGGCGGCCGAATGCCAGCTGCCGAAGTCCAGTTGCGCCAGTTCCGCGTAGGTCTTGTCCGCGGCCGGGCCGGCGCCGTTGGAGGTGCGGTCGACCTTGTCGTCGTGCATCAGCACCAGCACGTTGTCGCGGCTGAGCTTGACGTCGTATTCGAACATGGTGAAGCCGTGTTCGGCGCCGACGCGCATCGCGGCCAGCGTGTTCTCCGGGGCCAGCCGGCCGCCGCCGCGGTGGGCGATGTAGCGGGAATAGGGCCAGGAGGGTAATGTTGCGCTCATGGAGGTGTTGCAATCAGGTTCTTGGGACAGGATTGCAAGGATACTCCTACTTCATGGGCGCCTTGCCCTGCGACACGTCCATGATCATGCGGGCGGCCAGGTACAGGCGCGGCACGATGCTGTCGATGCGGATGTATTCGGCGTCGTTGGAATGCGCGCCGAAGCCGGACAGGCCCATGCCCTCGATGACCGGCCCGCGCGCCTTGAGCGCCGCGAAGGCCGCGTCGGTGCCGCCGCCGCTGGCGCGGTCCACCACCTTCAGCGGCAGGTCCAGTTCCTTATAGATCTCCACGCCGTGGCGGGCCAGCGCGCGCGAGGCGGGCGTGGCCTCCAGCGGCGGGCGGCGGATTTCGAATTTCACGCTGACCTTGGAATCGGGCAGCAGCTTGTTCTTGATGCCTTCCTCCAGGCTGCGCGACAGCGCGTCGAAGTCGGAGACGCGCAGCGCGCGGGCGTCGGCCTGGGCGGTGGCCTGGCCCGGGATGACGTTGCGGTTGGTGCCGGCCTGGGCCACGGTCCAGTTCAGCTTCAGCCCCGCCTCGGGCTTGGACAGGTCGTCCAGCTGCAGCACCTGGTGCGCCAGTTCGTAGAGCGCGTTGACGCCGCCTTCGGGGCGCGAGCCGGCGTGCGAGGTCTTGCCCTGCACCGTGAGGTAGGCCGCGCCGATGCCGCTGGTGGCCAGCGTCAGGCGCGGCTCGGCGCCGCCGCCCTCGAACGAGAACACGGCGTCCTGCTCGGCGCCCAGGCGGGTGATGGTGCTGCGCGCCCCGGGCGAGCTGATTTCCTCGTCGCCGTTGATCAGCACGGTCAGGGTGCCGAAATCGTCGAAACCCAGCTTCTGCAGCAGGGCGATGGTGTGCAGGATCATGGCCACGCCGTGCTTGTCGTCGGCGATCCCCAGCCCGTAGGCCTTGTCGCCGTCGATCCGAAAGGGCTGGTCCTTCAGCATGCCGTTGCGGTAGACGGTGTCCATGTGGGCGATCAGCATGATCTTCCTGTCGCCCTTGCCCTTGAATTCGGCATGCACCATGGGGCCGACCTTCTCGGGCGTGTCGTCCAGCCGGAACACGTCGGTGGCCGGCAGGATCTCGGCTTTGCCGCCCAGGGCCTTGAGGCGGTCGCGGATCAGTTCGGCGATGCGCTCCACGCCTTCGACGTCCTTGCTGCCGGATTCGATCCCGACCAGGTCGCGCATGGTGTCCAGCATGCCCTGGCGCTGCGCCTGGGCGGCTTCGTGCACGGCGGCGACCGGGGCGGCCAGCGCCGCGTGGGCGCCGCCGAGCAGGGCGAGCGCGACGCAGACGCGCAGAACGGGCAGGCGGGGGGCGGAAAACGGCATCGGGGCGACCTCTTTGCGGGTGGAAGGACCCGGCCACGATACGAGGGGCCGCAGGCGGCGGAAATAGTGATTCCCCGGGTTGACGGCGGATGCGATCCATGCGGGCGAGGGCCGGGTTTCGCCCGGCTCACCCGGCGAATGAGAAATGCTAAAATCCGCCCGCTGACCCGGTAGTGACCGGTATGGGAATGGGGCGAATCGGGTTCGCCCTTTTTTATGCGTTTTCGTGCGGCTCCGGGTGGATACCCCGGAGCGCGGCAACAGGGATTCCATGTTCGAATTTATTCGCAGCCATCGGCGCTGGATGCAGTTCATCCTGCTGCTTCTGATCGTGCCGTCCTTTTTCCTGGTCGGGATTCAAGGCTATGAGAGTTTCATGCGGGCCGAGCCCGAACTGGCCACGGTCGCCGGGCAACCGGTTTCGCGCGCCGAGTTCGACCAGGCGCACCGCAACCAGCTCGAACAGCTGCGCCAGCGCCTGGGAACGCAGTTCGACCCGGCCGTGATCGACACGCCGGCGCTGCGCGAAAACCTGCTGAACCAGCTGATCAACCAGCGCCTGCTGGCCAATGTCGCCATGGACAACCGCTTCTCGGTGTCGGACGAAACGCTGCGCAATACCATCGCCGCGATTCCCGAAGTCCAGGACAACGGCCGCTTCTCGCCCGAGCGCTACCGCCAGGTGCTGGCCGCGCAGGGCATGTCGCCGACCTCGTTCGAAGCCGGCCTGCGCCGCGACCTGGCCGTGGCCCGCGTGCTCGAACCGGTCGGCCAGTCGGCCCGCGCGCCGGCCGAGGTCGTGGCCGCGCTGGAAACCGCGCTGACCCAGCAGCGCACGGTGCAGCTGCGCCGCTTCGCCGCCGCCGACTTCCGCTCGCAGGTCAACGTCACGCCGGCCGACATCCAGTCCTGGTACGACGCCAACAAGCAGCAGCTGCAGATCCCCGAGCAGGTCCAGGTGCAGTACCTGGTGCTGGACGAGGCCGCCGCCACCCAGGGCGTGCAGGTCAAGGAAGAAGACCTGACCGCCTATTACGAACAGAACAAGAACCGCTTCGGCAAGCCCGAGCGCCGCCGCGCCAGCCACATCATGATCGAACTGGCCCCCGGCGCCTCGGAAGAGGCCCGCAAGGCCGCCCGCGCCAAGGCCGAGGACCTGGCCCGCCAGGCCGCCGCCGATCCGGCCCGCTTCGCCGAGCTGGCCGCCAAGGAATCGCAGGACGCCGGCTCGGCCGCCAAGGGCGGCGACCTGGGCTGGCTGGCCCCGGGCATGCTGTCCGGCCCGCTGGAGAAGGCCGTGTTCGGCCAGGCCAAGGACCAGGTCTCGGGCGTGATCGAAAGCCCGTCGGGCCTGCACATCGTCAAGGTCACCGAGATCCAGCCCGCCGCCATCAAGCCGCTGGCCGAGGTCAAGGACCAGATCACCGGCGAAGTGCGCAAGCAGATCGCCGCCGTGCGTTTCTCGGAAATGGCCAGCCAGCTGAACAAGCAGGTCTACGACCAGCAGGACAGCCTGCAGCCGGCCGCCGACGCCGTCGGCCTGAAGCTGCGCACCGCCTCCGGGGTGACCCGCGAGGGCCTGCTGCCCGCCGACCAGGCCGGCCCGGGCTCGGCCGCCGACAGCCCCGACGCCGCGCTGCTGGACAACCCGCGCGTGCGCCAGGTGCTGTTCTCGCCCGACGTGCTGCGCGAAAAGCACAACTCCGGCGTGATCGAACTCTCGCCCGACACCATGCTGGCCGTGCGCGTGGCCGCGGTGCAGCCGGCCCACGTGCCGCCGCTGGAGAAGGTCAGCGATTCGATCCGCGCCAGGCTGATCGACGAGCGCGCCGCCGCCGCCGCCAAGCAGGCCGGCGAAGCCGCCCTGGCCGCCGACAAGGCCAGCCCGGCCACGACCGTGCCGGAAGGCTATTCGGCGCCGCAGACCGTCTCGCGCCAGGACCCCAAGGGCCTGCCGCGTCCGGTCCTCGAAGCCGCCATGCGCCTGCCCGCGGGCACGCTGCCGGGCTATGCCGGCGTGCAGTCGGGCGCCGACTACACGCTGGTGCGCCTGGAGAAGGTCGAGGCCGGCAAGGTCGACAAGGCCGACCAGGACAGCCTCGCGCAGCAGCTCTCCGGCGCCTGGGGCCAGGCCGAGAGCGAAGCCATGATTCGCATGCTGCGTGAGCAGTACAAGGTCGAAGTGCTGCCGGCCGCCGCCGACGTCATCCGCGGCGACCAGCAGCAGGCCGCCGGCTGACGCTTCAGTCGAGCATGGGCCGCAGCGTCGGCCACACGTTGTCCAGCAATCTGGCCTGGGCATCCTCGTTGGGATGGATGCCGTCGGCCTGGAACATCGCCCGGTTCGTTGCAATACCTTCCATCAGGAAGGGCACGAGCCGGGCGTTTTCGTCTTTGGCCACCGTGGGGAACACCTGTGCGAAGCGCTGGGTGTAGTCGCGCCCGTAATTGGGCGGAATCTGCATGCCCACGATCAGCACGCGGGCGTCGGCCTGGCGCGCCGCCTGCGTCATGGTGCGCAGGTTCTGCTCGGTCATGGACAGCGACAGGCCGCGCAGCGCGTCGTTCGAACCCAGCTCCAGCACCACCACGGCCGGCTCGTGCTGGCGCAGCAGCGCCGGCAGGCGCGCCACGCCGCCGCTGGTGGTGTCGCCGCTGATGCTGGCGTTGACGACGCGATAGTTGGGGTATTGTTCGGACAGGCGGGCCGACAGCAGCGGCACCCAGCCGGTGCCGCGCTTGATGCCGTATTCGGCCGACAGGCTGTCTCCCAGGATCAGCACGGTGCGGGGCGCGGAACCCTGGGCCGGCGCGGCGGTCTGAGCGTGGGCGGGCGCCACGCTGGCGGTCGCCAGGACGGATACGAGTAGCAGACGGGAAAATAGGCGCATGGATAACAAGAATTCGATCGAGGTGAAAGGGCTGGGCAAGCGGGTGGCCGACGCCGGCGGCACGCTGTCTATCCTGGAAGGCATAGATTTTACGGTCGAGGCCGGCAGCGCGGTGGCCATCACCGGCAGCTCCGGTTCGGGCAAGTCCACCTTGCTGGGACTGCTGGCGGGGCTGGATGTTCCCAGCGCCGGCAGCGTGCGCCTGGCCGGGCAGGACCTGTTTTCCCTGGACGAGGACGGCCGCGCACGCCTGCGCGCCAACCACGTGGGCTTCGTGTTCCAGTCGTTCCAGCTGCTGCCCAACCTGACCGCGCTGGAGAACGTGATGCTGCCGCTGGAACTGGCCGGGCAGGCCGCGCGCGAGGCGGCGCAGGCCATGCTGGAGCGCGTCGGCCTGGGCGCGCGCCTGCATCACTACCCGCGCACGCTGTCCGGCGGCGAGCAGCAGCGCGTATCGCTGGCGCGCGCCTTCGTGGTGCGGCCCGACCTGCTGTTCGCCGACGAGCCCACCGGCAGCCTGGACGCCGCCACCGGCGTGACGGTCATCGACCTGATGTTCGACCTGCACCGCGAGCACGGCACCACGCTGGTGCTGGTGACCCACGATCCGCAGCTGGCGGCCCGTTGCGGGCGCCAGCTGGTCCTTGCCGCCGGCCGGATGGTCGACGGCAACTGAGGGCGCTTATTTCGCCTTCGAGACGGCCTGGTTCCAGGCGGCCACCACGGCTTCATATTCCTTGGCCGCCGCATCCTGGTCGATCGGGAAGATCTTGATGCTCTTGAGGTCGGGCAGGGTGGTCAGGCTGGCCACCGGGATGTCCGTGCGCGTCGGGCGGCGGAAGTTGTTCACCAGCTGGGCCTGCTGCGATTCCTTGCTCAGCAGGCCGTCATACAGGGCGCGGGCGGCGTCCGCGTTTTTCGCGCCCTTGATGATGAACATGCCTTCCGGCGCCAGGTAGCTGCCTTCGGACGGATACACCAGCTTGATCTCTTTCTGGCCGCCGGCCACGTATTCCTGCGCGGCGTATTCCAGCGTCAGGCCCGCGGCGTATTCGCCGGCCGCCACGCCCTTGTAGGTGGTGCCCGACGAAGCCGTGATCACGGCGTTGGCCGCGATCTTGTCCAGGCCTTCCTGGCCGAACTGCTTGTACAGGCCGTACACCAGCATGTAGGCCGTGCCGCTCTTGGACGGATCGGTGATGGCGAACTTGTTCTTCCACTGCGGCTGCATCAGGTCCGACCAGGTCGCCGGCGCGGGCAGGCCCTTGAGCTGGCGCTCGTTGACCATCATCACCATGACGTGGACGTTGGTGCCGACCCACAGGTCGTCCGGGCCGCGGAATTCCGCCGGGATCTTGTCCAGGTCGGCCGGGCGGTAGGGCTGCAGGTGCTGGCGGTAGGCGCCCAGCGTGCCGAAGCCGCCGCTCCAGAACAGGTCGCCGCGCGGGTTCTGCGCCTCGGCCTCGATGCGCTTCATCATGGTGCCGGTGCCGCCGGTGACCGGCTGCACGTTCAGCTTGGGCGCGTGCTGCCTGACCGCTTCCAGCGCGGTTTCGATGGTCTCGGTGTTGTTGGACGAGTAGAGCACGACGTTCTGGGCCTGGGCCGCGCCGGTTGCCAGTGCCGCCGCCAGGACGCTGTGCTGAAGTAGGTGCTTGAGTTGCATGGGTAGCCTCTGTGCGAGTGGGTTATTTGCCGGAGAACAGCTTGATGCGGAACGCCTTGACCGACACGATGATGGGCAGCACGATCACCGTGACCAGCGCCGCGCCGTAGGCCGAGGCCATGCCCAGCCTGCCGCCGTCGACCTGGCGGAAGATGGCGATGGGCATGGTTTCCAGGCCGCCGCTGTAGGCGACGATGGAGGCCGACAGCTCGGAGATCGTCGTCAGCCACATGAGGATGGCGGCCGAGATGATCGAGGCCTTCATGGCGGGCAGGACCACCTTGAAGAAGGTCATGAGCGGGGAGACGCCCAGGCTGATCGAGGCTTCCTCGATCGACTCGGGAATGTTGAACAGCACCGACGAGGCGTTGCGCACCGCGAACGGCAGGCGCCGCACCGTGTAGCACAGCACCATGATGCCGGAGGTGCCCGCCAGCACCAGCCAGCCGGTGTTGAAAGTCTGCACCAGCGCGATGCCCAGCACCGTGCCGGAGATGGTCAAAGGCAGCACCACGATGTAGTCCAGCACCTGCGTGGAGGCGCTGCGTTTCTTGATCGTCAGGTAGCTGGCCAACACCGCGAAGGACACGCCCAGCACCGTGGCCAGCGAGGCGAACTTGAGCGAATTGAGAATGGGCTCGGGCGCGCCGTGCAGCGCGCGCTGCATGCTGGCCAGCGACCACTGGCCCCATTGCATGACCGGCCCGCTGGTCTTGGTGAAGGCCGCGATGAACACCACGATCAGCGGCAGCAGCGAAATGCAGATCACCAGGCCCACGCCGCCGGTGTAGAGCAGCGCCGTCCACGAACGCACGCGCACCGGGGCCGGGGCGCGGCCCTGCGTCATGGTGTAGACCTTGCGTTCGACCACGCGCTTCTGGAAGAACAGCACGATGGCGACGATGGCGATGGACACCACCGACATGGCGCTTTGCAGCGTGGGGCTGCCGCCCATTTCGCTGACGAAGGTGTTGTAGGTCATCACCGACAAGAGCGGCACGCGGCTGCCCAGCAGCGTGGCCAGCGCGAAGTTGCCCACCACCAGCGTGAACACCACCAGCGCGTTGACCAGCACCGCCGGCAGCAGCACCGGCACCAGCACGCGCAGCTTGGTCAGCAGCGGCGGCGTGCCCAGGCTCAGGCCGGCTTCCTCCAGCTGGCCGTCGAAGCCGCGCAAGGCCGCCAGCACGCCCAGGTAGATGTAGGTGTAGTAGACCAGCGTCATCGAGAACAGCATGCCGGTCCAGCCGTAGAACGACGGCAGCGAAATGCCGGCGTCGCCCAGCAGATTCGTCAGCAGGCCGTTGTTGCCCAGGATCAGCAGCCACGACTGGCCCACGATGATCTCCGGGATGACGATGGTCAGCACCGGCAGGATCGCCACCAGGTTCTTGAGCGGGAAGTCGTAGCGCGCCACCATGTACGCGAACGGCACGCCCACCAGCACGGTGCAGGTCGTGACGGCCAGGCCCAGGATCAGCGTGTTGCCGAAGGCCTCCACGTACTGCGAGTCGGCCAGCAGGGCGCGAAACCCCTCCAGCGTGAAGCCGCCGTCCTGGCCGGTGACGCTGTTGCCGAACAGCACGCCCAGCGGATACAGCACGAAGAACAGCAGCACGGCCAGGCTGATCGCGGTGAGGACGCCCCAGGGCCACCATAGTCTTTTCATGGCGCGGCGTTCCTCAGGCGTTGACGACGCGGCTGTCGGCGGGGATCAGCACCTGCACGGCCTCGCCCGGCTGGAACTGCGCCACCATGTTGCCGGCGTGCAGTTCGACGCGGATCTCCGAGCCGTTGGCCAGTTCGATCCGGTAGGCCGTCTTGAAGCCCAGGTACTGGCGCCGCAGCACCTTGCCGGGCAGGGTGTTGGGCACGTAGGGCGTGGGCGCCATCAGCGCCAGCTCCTCGGGCCGCGCGATCAGGATGCCCTGATCGTCCAGGCGCTCGCTGCCCTGCATGCCGTCGAAGCCCAGGCCGCAGAGTTCGTAGCGCACGTGTCCGGCCGGCGCGCCGGCCTGGCCGTTTCTGGCGGGCACGGGAATCACGTTGGCCGAGCCGATGAAGTCCGCCACATAGGCGTTGACCGGCGTGCCATAGAGTTCCTCCGGCGTGCCCAGCTGCGCGATGTCGCCGCGGTCCATGATGGCGATGCGGTCCGACATGGCCAGCGCTTCTTCCTGGTCGTGCGTCACGAACACGGTCGTGATGCCGGCCTCGCGCACCAGGTCCAGGATCACGTCGCGCATCTGCAGCCGCATCTTGGCGTCCAGGTTCGACAGCGGCTCGTCCATCAGCAGCACGCGCGGGCGGATCACCAGCGCGCGCGCCAGGGCCACGCGCTGGCGCTGTCCGCCGCTCATCTGGGCGGGAAAGCGTTCGGCCAGCGCCTGCAGGCCGACCTTGTCCAGCGCCTCGTTGACGCGGCGTGCGATCTCGGCGCGCGCCACGCCGCGCGCGCGCAGGCCGTAGGCCACGTTGTCGAACGCGGTCTTGTCGGGAAACAGCGCGTAGTCCTGGAACACCATGCCGATGTCGCGGCGGTGCGCGGACACGTGGGTCACGTCGTCCTTGTCGAACAGCAGGCGTCCGCCGTCGGGCGCGTAGAAGCCGGCGATGCAGCGCAGCAGGGTGGTCTTGCCGCAGCCGCTGGGGCCGAGCAGCGTATAGAACGCGCCGTCCGGGATGTGCAGCGAAAGGTTGCGCAGCACCTGCTGCCCGCCGAAGGTCTTGACGATGCCGTCTACCGTGATTGATGCCATGTTGGGTTCCCCGATGAGGTTCCCGGCATCATAGGAATGGGCGCGCGGCGCGACCAGCAGTGTTTTTTAAGGCGTGGCGTTAGATTTTCTAAGAGGTCGGCGCGCGCGCAATCCCCTAGAATGCGGCTGGACGGAGGGGTGTGCGCGCGTTCGACGCCGGGCACCGAGAATAAATACACGACAAGGGTAGACGTGGGACAACGCAGCATAGCGCGGCGCCGGACGGGCGCCCGGGCGCGCCGCCATTGAGATGGCGGCGCCCAGCCTGCCGCCGCTGAAGGCCTTGCGGGTGTTCGAAGTCGCGGCGCGGCTGCGCAGTTTCACCGCGGCGGCCGAAGAACTCAGCATCACGCACAGCGCGGTCAGCCAGCAGATCCGCATCCTCGAAGAGTATGTGGGCCAGCCCCTGTTCGCGCGCGAGGCGCGCGGCGTGGCGCTGCTGCCTTGCGCCCAGGCGTATTTTCCCGAAGTGCAGGCCAGCCTGGAGCGCATCGCCGCGGCCACCGCCAAGCTGAAGTCGCCCGGCTACGGCGGCGCGCTGCGCGTAAGCGCCACGCCGTCCCTGACCATGAAGTGGCTGATCCCGCGCCTGTCGGCGTTCCAGGCGCTGCATCCGGGCATCGACGTGCAGCTGACCACGCAGGGCCGTCCGTTCCTGGACCGCGGCGGCGACGCCGGCAGCGACGTGCTGGTCCGCCTGGGCTACCTGGCGCATCCGGAATTCACCTGTGTGCACTGTCTGGACGATTTCCACGTGCCGGTGGCCTCGCCGCGCTTTATCGAGCGCAACCGCCTGGCCGCGCCGGCGGACTGCCTCGGCCATCCGCTGCTCAAGGTCGCCGGCGGCATGGACCACTGGCCGCGCTGGTTCGCGCTGGCCAAGGTGGACGTGCCGGCGCAATTGCCCGGCCCGGTGTTCGACCATCAGTTCCTGTGCATGCAGGCCGCCATGAACGAGCTGGGCATCGCGCTGGCGCCCTGGTGCCTGCTGGACGACGACATCCGCGCCGACCGGCTGCGCCCGCTCTTCACGCAGCCGCAACTGCCCAACGCCGGCATCCACGCGCTGTACCGCCCGGACAGCCCGGCGGCGGCCGCGGCGCAATTATTCATCGAATGGCTGCGCGCCCAGGGGCGCGAGGCCTCGCAACCCGCCTAGGAATTCCCCATGCTACTGCCCACGTCCAACCCCGGCCTGCAATGGCGCGGCATCGCGCCGCCGCTGGCGCTGTCGGACTACAAAGTGATCGCGTTCGACATGGACTCCACGCTGATCTCCATCGAGACGCTGGACGAGATGGCCGACCTGATGGGCAAGAAGGCCGAAGTCGCGGCGCTGACCGAGGCCGCCATGCGCGGCGAAAGCGTGGACTACAAGCAAAGCCTGCGCGAGCGCGTGGCGCTGCTGGCCGGCATGCCGGCCGCGATGCTGGACCGGGTCTACGAGGAGCGGGTGCGCATCAACCCCGGCGCCGAGACGCTGATCGCGGCCTGCAAGGCGGCCGGCCTGACCTGCCTGCTGGTGACCGGCGGCTTTACCTGCTTTACCGACCGGCTGCGCGCGCGCCTGGGCCTGGACGACGTGCGCGCCAACGTGCTGGAAGTGCGCGACGGCCTTCTGACCGGCCGGCTGCTGCCGCAGCCCTGGGGCGACATCTGCGACGGCGAGGAAAAGCGCCGCAAGCTGCTGGAGGTGTGCGCGGCGCGGGGCGTGGGGCCGCAGCGCGCCATCGCGGTGGGCGACGGCGCCAACGACCTGCCGATGATGCGCGCGGCCGGCCTGTCGGTGGGCTATCGGGCCAAGCCGGTGGTGCGCCAGGAAGCCAAGGTGGCGATAGACGAAGGCGGCCTGGACCGCCTGCTGGAGCTGTTCGCCTGAATCAGATCAGGCCGCGGATCTCGACGGCCGGATCGACGTCGGCCTCGTAGTCCACGCCCTCGACCTCGAAGCCGAACAGGCGCAGGAATTCCTGCTTGTAGCCGGCGAAGTCCGTGAGCTGGTAGACGTTCTCGCTGGTGACCTGCGGCCACAGCGCCTGCACCCGGGCCTGCACCTCGGGATCGAGTTCCTTGCGGTCGGCGCGCAGCCGGCCTTCCTCGTCCAGGATCGGCGCAGGGCCGCAAATGCTGTCGCGGTACAGCCCGTAGACCTGTTCGATACAGCCTTCGTGCGTGCCTTGCTCTTTCATGACCTTGAAGAGCAGCGACAGGTACAGCGGCATCATCGGGATCGCGGAGCTGGCCTGCGTGACCACGGCCTTGAGCACCGACACCCGGGCGTCGCCGCCGCGCGCGGCGAGCCTGGCGCGGATGTCGAGCACCTTGCGGTCCAGGTCTTTCTTGGCCGCGCCGATCGATCCGTTCCAGTAGATGTCGTGGGTGATCTTCTCGCCCAGGTAGGTGAAGGCCGTGGTGGTGGCGCCTTTGGCCAGCACGCCGGCCTCCAGCAGCGCGTCGATCCACATCTGCCAGTCCTCGCCGCCCATGACCGCCACGGTGGCGTCGATCTCGGCCTGGGTGGCGGGTTCCAGCACGGATTCCCTGACCACTTCACGGTCGGTGTCCAGGCCGCGCAGGGTGACGGGCGCGCCGACGGGCTTGAGCGTGGAGTTGTAGACCTCGCCGGTCCTGGGATGGGTGCGGCGCGGCGCGGCCAGGCTGTAGACCACCTGGTCGACCTGGCCCAGGTCGCGGCGGATGGCCTCGATGGTCTTCTGCTTGATCTCGTCGGAGAACGCGTCGCCGTTGATGCTCTTGGCGTAGAGGCCGGCGGCCTGCGCCGCTTCGTGGAAGGCGGCGCTGTTGTACCAGCCCGCGGTGCCCGGCTTGCCGCCCTCGGGCGCGCGCTCGTAGAACACGCCCAGCGTCTGCGCGCCGCAGCCGAAGGCCGCGCTGATGCGCGCCGCCAGGCCGTAGCCGGTGGACGCGCCCAGCACCAGGACGCGCTTGGGTCCGCCGGCGATCGGCCCCTGGGCGCGGACGTAGTCGATCTGGTTCCTGACGTTGGCGGCGCAGCCGGCAGGGTGGGTGGTCACGCAGATGAAGCCGCGCACACGGGGCTTGATGATCATGAGGGCCTCGGTTCGGGAAATATCGGGAAAAGCGCTAGGGCGACCCGCATTGTACGGGAGCCGCCCGGCAAGGACTCAGCGGGCGCGGGCGTCGGCCAGCGGCGCGCCCGGCGCGCGTCCGCGGCGCCATTCCACCACGCCGATGCAGATGCCGCTGGCGCAGATGATGGCGATGCCCAGCCAGGTCAGCGCGTCGGGAAAATGGCCCCACACCAGCCAGCCGACCGCGGTGGCGCTGATGATCTGCAGGTACACGAAGGGCGCCAGCGTCGAGGCCGGCGCGCGGCGGTAGGCGGCGATCTGGAACAGATGGCCCAGGCCGCCGGTGATGCCGGTGGAAATCAGCAGCAGCCAGTCCTGCGGCGCCAGCGCGCGCAGCACCGGCATGGCCGGCGGCAGGATGAAGGGCAGGGCGAGGGTGAGCACCACGGTGCCGACCGCGCCGCTCCAGATCAGCGAGGTGAACGGATCGTCGCCGGCCACGCGGCGCGTGGCGATGAACTGCACCGCGAAGCAACAGGCCGTGAGCAGGCCGAACAGGGTGCCCACCGGGTCCAGGCCGCCGCCCGGACGGATCACGATGACGACGCCGACGAAGGCCACGCCGGCGGCCACGAAGCGCGACAGGCGCGCCGGCTCGCGCAGTATCCAGGGCGCGGCCGACAGCACCAGCAGCGGGGCGAGGAAGTTGATGGCGGTGGCCTCGGCCTGCGGGATGTAGCTCAGCGTGGTGAAGAACATCAGCGTGGCCAGGAACATGGAGCCGCCGCGCAGGATCTGTTCGCGCGGCTTCTTGCTGCGCACGATGCCCAGCCCGCGCGCCGGCAGCACCAGCGCCAGCACCAGCACCAGGTGCACCGCGTAGCGGAACCAGGACAGCACCAGTAGCGGCACGCCCGCGCTCATGACCCACTTGCCGCTGGCGTCCAGGCAGGACAGGACCCACATCGAAAGCACCAGAAACAGCACGCCCAGCATGGGGCCGCTGGCCGCGGGCGCGCCTGCGCGCGTACGACCGCTATCGGCCGGGTTCATCGGAAGACTCCTTGATTTGGGGCCCTGTTCCAGGGTACTGACGGGCGGCTGACATGATACGCTCATCGAGCCGGGGGAACAGGCTCATGATCGAATTACGCAACATCGAAACTTTTTTCTGGGTGGCCACGCTGGGCAGCTTCCGCGCGGCCTCCGAAAAACTCAACACCACGCAGCCTGCGGTATCGCAACGCATCGCCTCGCTGGAGGCCGACCTGGGCGTGCGCCTGTTCGAGCGCGAGGCGCGCGGCGTCAAGCTCACCGGCAAGGGCCATGAATTGCTGTCGCACGCCGAACGCATGCTGCAGCTGCGGCGCGACATGTTCGAGGCCGCGCGCGAGCAGAACGTGATGACGGGCACCGTGCGCATCGGCGTGGCCGAGACCATCGTGCAGACCTGGCTGCCGGCCCTGATCGAACTCATCCACACCAACTATCCGGCGCTGGTGCTGGAGATCGAGGTCGACACCACGCACGTGCTGCGCTCGCACCTGATGTCGCGCCAGATCGACCTGGCCTTCCTGATGGGGCCGGTGCTGGAGGCGCGGGTCGAGAACCTGGCGCTGTGCACCTATCCGCTGGCCTGGGTGGCCAGCCCGGTGCTGGACCTGGGACCGGAGCCGCTGACGCTGGAGCGCATCGGCAAGCTGCCCATCATCACCTATCCGTCCAACAGCGCGCCGTACCGGGTCGTGCGCGACATGCTGACGCGCGCCGGCGTGACCGCGCCGCGCATGTACGGCAGCGCCTCCATGTCGATGGTGGTGCGCATGACCCAGGACGGCATCGGCACCAGCGTGATCGCGCCGGTGTTCCTGGGCAAGGAGCTGGCGCGCGGCGAACTGCGCATCCTGCGGGTGCAGGCCGACCCCTTGCCGCAGCTGAGCTTTACCGCGACCTGGGTGCAGGGGCCGGACAGCCACGCGGTGCGCGTGATCGCGCAGATGGCCCAGAAAGTGGCCGCCCAGGCCGGCGACGGGACGCCTTGCTAGCCGTTGGCAGGGTAGGTGTTTTCCCCAGCAGACAGTGTCCCTATTTTTATGAAAGCCGTTTTTGCGGCGCCGCGCAAAACCGCCGCCGCGGCCCGCAAAGCCGCGCCACAGCGTGATTTGCGCAAAAAGTCGTAGCCCGCGTCCGGCAGACCCAAGAAATATTTATACCCCCGTATCGCAACATACGATTGGACGCTCCCGGGCCCTGACGCTGCAATGGCGGCGCATCTACGATCGCCGCGGGGCTACTGACTCCCGATCAGCCATCCGCGCGCCACCGGGATAACGGGGTCCCGCGCGCGGCATACCATCCCGCCAGCTAGGAGTTTTGTCCATGAAAAAGTCTCTAGTTTTCGCCGCAGTCGCCGCCGGCCTGCTCGCCGGCGCCGCCCAGGCGCAAGACCTGCCCAAGACCCAGTTGAAGGTGGTGGGCGGCCTGAGCAACCTGACCGCCTACAACGACTACGAAAAACCGTTCTGGACCAAGACGATCCCCGAGCTCTCCAAGGGCCAGGTCACGGCCACGATCAAGGGTTTCAACGAAATGGGCCTCAAGGGTCCCGAGCTGCTGCGCCTGATGTCGCAGGGCGTGGTCGAGTTCGGCACCGCCACGCTGGCGTACTTCGCCAGCGACAACCCGATCAACGAGGCGATCGACCTGGCCGGCCTGGCGCCCGACGTCAAGACCGCGCGCGCCGTGACCGACGCATTCGAGCCGGTCTACGCCAAGCTGTACGGCGAGGGCAGCAACGTCAAGCTGCTGGGCATCTCGACCTATCCCGCGCAGGTGCTGTTCTGCAACGCCGAGATCAAGGGCCTGGCCGACATCAAGGGCAAGAAGGTCCGCACCAGCAGCCGCACCACGGCCGAGTTCGTCGAGGCGCTGGGCGGCTCCAGCGTGACCATGGCGTTCGGCGAAGTGGTGCCGGCGCTGCAGAACAAGGTGGTCGACTGCGCCATCACGGGTTCGCTGTCGGGCTACTCGGCCAAGTGGTACGAGGTCTCCACCCACCTGGTGGCGCTGCCGATCAACTGGAACCAGCAGATCCACGCCGTCAACCAGAAGGCCTGGGACAAGCTCGATCCCAAGGTCCGCAGCTTCCTGCAGACCAACGTGAAGACCCTGGTCGACGACATCTGGGACGCCGCGGCGCGCCAGACCCAGGAGGGCTATGACTGCAACACCGGCGCGGCCGCGTGCCCGTACCCGGTCAAGGGCAAGATGGTCCTGGTCCAGCCCACGGACGCGGACCGCGAACTGCTGAAGAAGGTCACGCAGGAAGCCGTGCTGCCCAAGTGGGCCGCGCGCTGCTCGGCGCAATGCGTGAACGACTTCAACGCCACGATCGGCAAGACGCTGGGCGTCGTGGCGAAGAAGTAGAGCCCCCCCCGAAGCGCTGCGCGCTTCCCCCCCAGGGGGGCATGCCTGAGGACCGGCGGAGCCGGATCCTCGGCATCCCGATGGGATGTGCCTGGTGCGTAGGGTGGCTAGGGTTTGCGGCTGTTTTTCAAAGGTTTTTTTATGACTCAAACCGAACACTTTCGCCTGCTGGGCGGCATATTGCGGCGCGCGGAGAGTTTTTCGCGGCTGGCGGTGTGGGCCGGCGGCGCGTTGACGGTGGCCAGCGTGCTGCTGATTTCGTTCGATGTGCTCGCGCGTAAATTTCTGGGGTTCACGACTGGCGGGGCCGATGAGCTGTCCAGCTACGCCTTCGCCATCAGCACCTCGTGGGCGCTGGCGTTCGCGACGCTGCAGCGGGCCAATGTGCGCGTGGACGTGCTCTATCAGCACATGCCGGTGCGCGTCGCCGCGGTGCTGGACTGGATCTCGCTGGTGGCGCTGGCGGTTTTCATGGTGTACCTGACGTATTACG
Source organism: Achromobacter sp. SX5 (assembly GCF_056711425.1). Lineage (NCBI taxonomy): Bacteria > Pseudomonadati > Pseudomonadota > Betaproteobacteria > Burkholderiales > Alcaligenaceae > Achromobacter > Achromobacter sp. SX5. The sequence goes on from NZ_CM160041.1 coordinate 2,646,231, forward strand.
CCTCCGAAGTGGTGCAGGCCTCGTGGACGCAGAAGTCCGCGGCCAATACGCCGCTTGCGACGCCGCTGTGGATTCCGCAGGGCTTGTGGGCGCTGGGCCTGGCGTGGATGTGCGTGACGGTGGCGCTGATGCTGGCGCGCGCCTCGGCGGCGCTGGTGACCGGCGATATCGAACTGGTCAGGAACATCTGCGGCGTGCGCTCGGCGCAGGAAGAAGCTGAAGAAGAAGCCGCCGCCGGCGAGCGCATGGTCAAGGGAGACGCCGCATGATTTCCACCGCTTTGATCCTGCTGCTGGTGCTGATCGGCCTGTCGATTCCCGTAGGCGCCGCGCTGGGCGTGCTGGGCCTGATCCTGGACCCGCTCTTTTCCATGCTGCCGCTGACGCGCGCCATCGGCGAGATTTCCTGGAGCACCAACAACGAATTCCTGCTGGTGGCGATTCCGCTGTTCATCATGCTGGGAGAAGTGCTGCTGCGCGCGGGCTTCGCCGAGCGCATGTACGGCGCGATGAGCCTGTGGCTGTCGTGGCTGCCGGGCGGGCTGATGCACGCCAACATCGGCGCCTCCACGCTGTTCTCGGCGACCTCGGGCTCCAGCGTGGCCACGGCCGCGACCGTGGGCACGGTGGCCATTCCGCAGATCCGCAAGTACGGCTACAACGAGCCGCTGTTCCTGGGCAGCCTGGCCGCCGGCGGCACGCTCGGCATCCTGATTCCGCCGTCCATCAACCTGGTCATCTACGGCGTGCTGACGAATTCCTCGGTGCCCAAGCTGTACCTGGCCGGCATCATCCCGGGCTTCGCGATGGCGGCGCTGTTCATGCTGACCGTGGTCCTGGCCTGCGTGGCCAAGCCGTCGTGGGGCGGCAAGAAGGTCCAGGCCACGTGGGGCCAGCGCATCGCCAGCCTGGTGCACCTGGCGCCGCCCATGGGGATCTTCTTCCTGGTGGTGGGCTCCATCTACGCCGGCCTGGCCACGCCGACCGAGGCCGCCGCGCTGGGCGTGCTGGGCGCGCTGATCCTGGCCGCCTGGTTCCGCCGCCTGACGTGGTCGATGCTGCGCGAGGTGATGGAAGGCACCATGCGTTCGACGGCCATGATCATGCTGATCGTGATCGCCGCCAGCTTCCTGAACTTCGTCATGTCGGCCACCGGCCTGACCGACGCGCTGACCCAGTCCATCTCGGGGCTGGGCCTGTCGCCGGGCTGGATGCTGCTGATCCTGGTGATCTTCTATCTGGTGCTGGGCTGCTTCATGGAAACCCTCTCCATGATGATCACCACCATTCCCATCGTGGCGCCCATCATGATCGGCCTGGGCTTCGATCCCATCTGGCTGGGCATCGTGATCATCATCCTGGTCGAGGCCGCGCTGATCACGCCGCCGGTCGGGTTGAACCTGTTCGTGGTGCAGAGCCTGCGCAAGAGCGGGTCCATGAACGCGGTCATCGTCGGCAGCCTGCCGTTCGTGGCGGCCATGTTCGTGATGCTCGCGCTGCTGGCGTTCTGGCCCGACCTGGCGCTGTGGCTGCCGCGCGTGTTCGGCTAGGGCGCCGCCGCAAACCTTCTTTCGGACGCGGCGGGCGCCGCGTCCTTTACCTCTCAGATTCCGCAGGACAGATATGAAAGCCGTATTCCAGATCGAAGATTCCCAGCCGCGCCGGGTGGAAGTCGAGTTCAATTCCGTGATCGTGGCCGGCTGGGCCGGACGCGACATGGCCGCCATCGAGCACCACATCGAGGAACTGGCCGCCATCGGCGTGCCGCGTCCCAGCAGCGTGCCGCTGTACTACCGCATCGCCGCCAACCAGCTGACCCAGGACGAGACCGTGCAGGCGCTGGGCGAGGATTCCTCCGGCGAGGTCGAGACTTTCGTGTTCGCGATCGACGGCGAGATGTACGTCAGCATCGCGTCGGACCACACCGACCGCAAGCTCGAAACCTATAGCGTGGCCATGTCCAAGCAGGTCTGCGTCAAGCCCCTGGCCACGGGCGCATGGCGCCTGGCCGACGTGGCCGACTACTGGGACGAGCTGGTCATCCGCTCGTACATCGTGGAGAACGGCGCGGAAGTGCTGTACCAGGAAGGCCCGCTGGCCTCGCTGCGCACGCCGCAGGACCTGGTGGCCGGCTACACCGGCGGCAGCGCCGTGCTGCCCGCGGGCGCGGGCATGACCTGCGGCACGGTCGGCGCCATCGGCGGCATCCGCCCGTCGGTGGACTTCACCATGGAACTCTACGATCCGCGCCGCCAGCGCAGCCTGCGCCACCGCTATCATGTGGAGACGCTGCCCGTGGTGGCCTGAGGCCGCCGGCCGTCCCCGTGTGTACTTGAGCCGCCCAGCGGCACCAGGATGACTATGTTTCCGACCCTGAACGAACTGAACCAGGCCCTGAACGAGGGCCGCACGACGTCCGTGGCGCTCACCGAGGCCGCGCTGGCCCGCGCCCGCGACGAGGCGGGCGAGGGCGCCCGCGTCTACACCAAACTGTATGCCGAGGCGGCGCTGGCCCAGGCGCGCGCGTCGGACACGCTGCGCGCGGCGGGCATCGTGCGCTCGGCCGTCGAAGGCCTGCCCATCAGCATCAAGGACCTGTTCGACGTCGAGGGCGAGACCACGATGGCCGGCTCGGTGGCGCGCGCCGGAGAACCCGCCGCCGACGCCAACGCCGAAGTGGTGCAGCGCCTGATCGCCGCCGGCGCCGTCATCATCGGCCGCACCAACATGACCGAGTTCGCCTACTCGGGCCTGGGCATCAACCCTCACTACGGCACCCCCCTGAATCCCTACGACCGCGCCACCGGCCGCATCCCCGGCGGCTCGTCCTCGGGCGCGGCGGTGTCGGTCACCGACGGCATGGCCGTGGCCGCCATCGGCTCGGACACCGGCGGCTCGGTGCGCATTCCGTCTGCGCTTTGCGGCCTGACGGGCTTCAAGCCCAGCGCCTGGCGTGTGTCGATGGAAGGCGTGCTGCCGCTGTCGGCCAACCTGGACTCGATCGGCCCCATCGCCGCCAGCGTGCGCTGCTGCGCCGAGCTGGACGCGATCCTGTCGGGCGACGGCGGCCCGGCGCCGCAGGCGCTGCCGCTGCGCGGCCTGCGCCTGGCGGTGCCGACCACGCTGGCGCTGGACGGCATGGACAGCCACGTGGCCGCCAGCTTCGAGGCCGCGGTCGCGCGGCTGCGCGAGGCCGGCGCGCTGGTCGACGAGATCGCCGTGCCGGAATTCGCGCAGCTGGCCGCCATCAACGCCAAGGGCGGCTTCACCGCGGCCGAGGCCTGGGCCTGGCACCGCGACCTGATCGCGCGCGCCGGCCAGCGCTACGACCCGCGCGTGGTGTCGCGCATCATGCGCGGCAAGGACATGAGCGCGGCCGACTACCTGGACCTGCTGGACGCCCGCGAGGCCTGGGTGGCGGCGGTGGACCACCGCATCGCCGGCTACGACGCGCTGATCATGCCGACCACGCCCATCGTGGCGCCGGCGGTGGCCGACCTGGCCGCCGACGAAGCCTATTACGCGGCCAACGGCTTGATCCTGCGCAATCCCACGCTCATCAACTTCCTGGACGGCTGCGCGCTGTCGCTGCCTTGCCATGCGGCGGGCACGGCGCCCGTAGGTCTGATGATCGCGGCCAGCAACGGCGCCGACCGCCGCGTGCTGGCCATCGGCCTGGCCGTCGAGGAACTGCTGACGCAAGCGAGAGGCTAGCCATGATCGCCAATTCGATGCGAGCCGGCGCGCAGGCGGCGCGCCAGGTGCGCCTGGACGCCCGCAGCGGCCGGCTGACCGGCCCCACGGCCAACCTGGCGCCGGGCCACGTGCAGGCCAACCTGGCGATCCTGCCGCGCGCGCTGGCGGCGGATTTCCTGCATTTCTGCCAGCGCAATCCCAAGCCGTGCCCCTTGCTGGCCATGTCCGAGCCGGGCGATCCGGCGCTGCCCGAGCTGGGCGAGGACATCGATATCCGCACCGACATTCCGCGCTATCGCGTATGGAAGAACGGCGAGCTGGTGGCCGAGCCCACCGACGTGCGCGACATCTGGCGCGACGACCTGGTGTCGTTCCTGATCGGCTGTTCGTTCTCGTTCGAGGAAGCCATGCTGGACAACGGCCTGCCGGTGCGCCACATCGAGCAGGGCTGCAACGTGCCCATGTACCGCACCAGCATCCAGACGCACCCGGCCGGCGTGTTCGGCGGGCCGCTGGTGGTGTCGATGCGGCCGCTGAAGGCCGCCGACGCGATCCGCGCGATCCAGGTGACCTCGCGCTTTCCGTCGGTGCATGGCGCGCCCGTGCACCTCGGCGACCCGGCCCTGATCGGGATCGCCGACATCGATCGCCCGGACTACGGCGACGCGGTGGAAATACGGGAAGGGGAGATGCCGGTGTTCTGGGCCTGCGGCGTGACGCCGCAGTCGGTGGTGGCCTCGGTGCGGCCGGAATTCTGCATCACGCATGCGCCCGGGCACATGCTGGTCACCGATCTCATCAACAGCCGGATGGCGGTGTAGCGCAAGCCGGGCTCCGCGGAGCCCGGCGCGAGAGACATCAGAAGATGTGGCGGAAGCCCACGGCGGCGCCGACCTGGTTGCTCTTGCCGGCGATTTCGCCGCTGGCGGCGTCGCTGACCTTGTTCCAGTCCACGGTGCCGTACAGCTGCGAGCGCTTGGACAGCGAGTACTCGGCCACGGCGACCAGCGCGTAGCGCTTGCCCTTGTCGCCTTCTTCCTCGACGTTCTTGCTCTGGTCGAAGTAGGCCGCGCCGGTGATGGCCCAGCGCGGCGTGGCCTGCCACGTGACGCCGGCGAAGTAGCCGTTGTCCTTGCGGTCCAGGTTGGCGGTGGTGGTGCCGCCCATGACGCCGTTGACCCAGCCGGTTTCGTCGCGGCCGTTGTAGTAGCCGACGAACAGCTTGGCGCCGTCGAACTGGTACGAGGCGTTCAGGTTCCAGACGCGCTGGCGCAGATCGGAATCGGTGCCCGCGTAGGTCTGCTGGTAGGCCGCGCCCAGGCCCAGCTGGCCGATGGTGTAGCGCAGGCTGGCGCCGTACTGCTGGCCGGCCTTGTGGTCGTCCCAGTCTTCGCCGTTGGCCCACGACAGCACCATGGACAGGTCGCCGAAGGTATTGGCGTACTTGGTCATGTTGTTGGTGCGCACGCGCGACATGGCGGCCGGCAGCCAGGCGTTCTGGTCGTAGTTGCCCACGGTCAGCGGATCGAAGTAATCGGCCAGCAGGTCGAACATCGGCGTGTTCTGCAGGCCCAGGGTGAGCGTACCGATCTGGCCGCCGTCCAGGCCCACGTAGGCCAGGCGGCTGAAGGCCTTGCTGGTGTCCGAACCCCTGCCGTTCTGCAGGTTGATGCCGTTCTCCAGGCGGAAGAAGGCGCGGTTGCCGCCGCCCAGGTCTTCCGAGCCGCGCAGGCCCCAGCGGCTGTTGGAAATGGCGCCGTTCTCCATCGACACTCGGCTGCCGTCTTCGCCGACCGCGCCGGAGCTGGTGCTCAGGTAGCGGATGCTGACGTCGGCGATACCGTACAGGGTGACGCTGGTCTCGGCGGACGCCGTGCCGGCGGCCATGCCCAGGCCGGCAAGGGCGAGCGATAGGGTGATGCGTTTCATGCGGGTCTCCTCCTGATGTAGCTGTTCTTGGTTGCGCCGGGCTTGTGGCCCGGCCAGATGCGCGCGGCGGATCGCCGGGCGCCGGGCCGGCCGCTCCGACGCTTGGGGTAAGCGCGGGTCCGGGCGGCCGCCCAGGTGGCACAACTGAACCCATGCCGGCAAGCGGCATGGGCGCCTCGGGATTCTAGAAAAGTTGGCGCGCCAGCAGGGGACGGATTCGTTCGGCGTTTTCCCGGGTTTACAGAATCGCAAACCGCGAGAGCGCCGGAAAAATAAAAAACCCCGGTGCAAACCGGGGTTTTCGGGGCGAGGGGCCCGGCACTACAGCGTCATGTGCTGCGGCAGCCAGGTCGCTATGCCGGGCACCAGATAGAGCAGCAGCACGGCCAGGATCATCAGGAAGAACATCGGCATCGAGGCGCGCGCGATGTACGGCAATTCCCTGCCGCTCATGCCCGAAAGCACGAACAGGTTGAAGCCCACCGGCGGCGTGATCTGTGCCATTTCTACAACGAACACGATGAAAATGCCGAACCAGATCAGGTCCAGGCCGGCGGCCTGCACCGTCGGCAGCAGCACGCCCATGGTCAGCACCACGATGGAAATGCCGTCCAGGAAGCACCCCAGCACGATGAAGAACACCATCAGCGCCATGATCAGCCCGAACTGGGACAGGCCCAGGCCGCCGATCCACTCGGCCAGCGCGCGCGGCAGGCCGATGTAGCCCATCGCCAGCGTCAGGAACTGCGCGCCCGCCAGGATCAGCGCGATCATGCAGTACAGCCGGGTGGCGCCCAGCAGCGACTGCATGAAGCTGGAGCGGTTCAGCGAGCCCTGCAGCGCCGACAGGATCAGCGCGCCCACCACGCCCACCGCCGCGGCTTCGGTGGCGGTGGCGATGCCCGAATAGATCGAGCCCAGCACCGCCGCGATCAGCAGCAGCACCGGGATCAGGTGGCGCGAGCGCGACAGCTTCTGCATGAAGGTCAGGCCCGGGTCGGCCGCCGGCACCGCCTTGGGATTGCGGATCGCCCACCAGGCGATATAGCCCATGAAGAGCCCCGCCAGCAGCAGGCCGGGCACGATGCCGGCGATGAACAGCTTGGCGATGGACACGTCCGCCGCCACCCCGTACACGATCATGATGATCGAAGGCGGGATGAGCAGGCCCAGCGTGCCGGCGCCCGACAGCGTGCCGAGGATCTTGTCCTCGGGGTAGCCGCGGCGCGTCAGCTCGGGGATGGTCATCTTGCCGACGGTGGCGCAGGTGGCCGCCGACGAGCCCGAGACCGCGGCGAAGATGGCGCAGCCGATCACGTTGGTGTGCAGCAGGCGGCCCGGCAGCCGGTTGAGCCAGGGCGCGAGGCCCTTGAACAGGTCTTCCGACAGGCGCGTGCGGAACAGGATTTCACCCATCCACAGGAACAGCGGCAGCGCGGTCAGGGTCCAGCTGGAGGCCGCGCCCCAGATGGTGACGGCCATGGCGTCGCCGGCCGGACGGCTGGAGAGGATCTCCATGCCGATCCAGGCCGTTCCCGCCAGGGTCAGGCCGACCCAGACCCCGCAGCCCAGCAGCGCGAAGATCGAGACGACCAATAGGGTAATGACGAGAATTTCATTCATGGGTTTGCTGCGAAGTGGCGGCGGCCTGGCCGCGTAGGCGTCGGATCAGTTCGTCTATCAGGGCGACCAGGAACAGCACCGTGCCGATCGCCATGCTGATCTGCGGAATCCACAGCGGCGTGGCGTCGTTGGACGTGGAGATGTCGTTGAACTGCCATGAGTCGTACGTCAGCTTGATGCTGAAGAACGCGAAGGCGGCGGCCAGCACGCAGCCCACGGACAGCGCGAAGAGGTCCAGGCGGCGGCTGGCGGCCGGGTTGAGCGAATTGAGCAGCAGCGTCACACGGATGTGTTCGCCGTGCTTGAAGGTGCTGGACAGGGCGAGAAAGCCGGCGGCGGCCATGAAGTACCCGGCATAGGCGTCCGTGCCGGGGATGTTCATGTGGAGCTGGCGCGCGATGATCGCGGCCAGCACCGAAACCAGTACGCCGATCGTGCACAGGCCGGCCAGCAGGCCGGCCGCGCCGTAAAGACCATCTAGAAAGCGGCGCATGGAAATATCACTGCTTCTTGTAGGCGTCGATCATGGCCTGGCCGTCCGCGCCGGCCTTCTTGAGCCAGTCATCCAGCATGCGCTTGCCGATTTCCGACAGGCCCGACTTCAGTTCGGCGGTGGGCTGGATGGTCTCCATGCCGTTCTTGGCCAGTTCCTGCTGGTACCACTTGTTCTTTTCCTGCGACAGTTTCCAGCCGCGTTCCTCGGCCTGCGCGCCGGCCTTCTTCAGCGCGGCCTGGGTGGCCGGATCGAGCGCGTCGAACGCCTTCTTGTTGACGATGATGGCGTTCTTGGGCAGCCAGGCCTGGGTGTCGTAGAACTTCTTGATGTACTCGTAGGTCTTGGTGTCGTAGCCGGTGGAGGCCGAGGACATGTAGGAATCGATCACGCCGGTGGCCATGGCCTGCGCCAGTTCGGCCTGCTGCACCGTCACCGGCTGGGCGCCGACCAGTTCGGCGATCTTGGCCGTCACAGGGCTGTAGGCGCGCCACTTCAGGCCCTTCATGTCGGACACCTGCTTGATGTCGCGGTTGGCGAAAATGCCCTGGGGCGGCCAGGCCACGGCGTACAGCAGCGTCATGCCGTGCGCGTTCAGCTTCTTCTCCAGGAACGGCTTCTGCGCCTGGTACAGCTTGAACGAAGCGTCGTAGCCGGTGGCCAGGAAGGGCAGGCCGTCGAGTTCGTAGACCGGATCTTCGTTGGCGAAGTTGGTCAGCAGGATTTCGCCGATCTGGGCCTGGTTGCCCTGCACCGCGCGCTTGATCTCGGGCGCCTTGTACAGCGAGGCGTTGTTGTGCAGCGTGATCTTCAGCTTGCCTTGCGACAGCGTGTCGACGTCCTTGATGAAGGAGGTCAGGTTTTCGACGTGGAAGTTGCTGGCCGGGTAGGCGCTGGGCAGGTCCCATTTGGTCTGGGCCTGCGCGCCCGCGCTGAACGCCAGGACGATGCTGCCGGCCAACAGGGAAAGTTTCTTGTACATGGGTGGTTCTTCCTTGCGTATGGTAGAGCCGGGCGGTGCCCGACAGGCATTGCGAAAGCGAGCGCTGCGGCAATGACGCGCAGCTGAAAAGCCGTGCCATTCTAAGTTGCCGTGCGGCGGCGGGGCGCGTGAAATCGCGTCTTTACGGGTTATTCCTAGGGCGGCGCGCGGACCCGCGATGCTTGAGGGTTCAATCGTTGGACGCTGCGCGTTCGCGCCGCTTGCGGCCGCTGTTTTTCTTCTAAGATTGCGCTATTTACTGCATGGGCCGAGGCTGCGCGTGAATTTCGTTTTTCGTCGTGATGAATTGTTGGTCCAAGCCGATTCCGGCGTGCTGCCGGACATGGATCTGTGCGAACGCATCGGCGTGCGCGCCGAGGTGCTGCAGCCGATCTGGATGCTGCCCGACACGCCCCACCGCACCGTGCACGTGGAGCCCGGCGTCGACGCGCCCGAGGGCTATGCGTTCCGCAAGCTGCGTTCGCTGTTCGGCGTGCTCGACGACGAGCGCATGGCGCTGGCCGGGCGCGCCTACCAGATCGCCGAATGGGCCCGCACGCACCGCTACTGCGGCGCCTGCGGCGAGCGGGCGCAGCGTTCGCCCACGGAATTCTGTCTGCGCTGCCCGTCCTGCGGGTTCTCGGCCTATCCGCGGATTTCGCCGGCCATGATGGTGCTGATCCGCAAGGGCGACAGCATCCTGCTGGCGCGCCACACCGCCACGGCCACGGCGCGCTACACGGCGCTGGCGGGCTTCGTCGAGCCGGGCGAGAGCATCGAGCAGACCATCCACCGCGAGGTGCTCGAAGAGGTCGGCCTGAAGGTCGGCAACCTGCGGTACTTCGGCAGCCAGTCCTGGCCGTTCCCGCATTCGCTGATGGTGGCGTTCACGGCCGACTACGTCTCGGGCGAGATCCGCGTGCAGGAAGACGAGATCGCCGACGCGCGCTGGTTCGGCCCGGGCGATCCCATGCCCGAGATCGCGGCGCGTATTTCCATTGCCGGCTCGCTGATCCGGGCCAATCTGCCGATGGGCTGGTCGGCGCCCTGACGATTTTTTCCAAGGCCTAGGGGTATTCCCTGTAAAGCGGGGAAATCGGCCGTCTGGCGATGGCTTTTTATTGATGAAATGTCGATAAATTATTAGTATTTCGTCCAGACTAAACCGGCTCCTGCATTCCATGAAATCCGCCTTGATCGCTTCATCGGCCCATCTCGCCAGCGGCAGCGCGCCTGACCTGTCCGAGGTGGAATTCGGCCTGATGATCGCCGGCCACGCCTTCGACCGCTGGACCGTGCGCTGCATGGCCGCGGCCGGGCTGCCCGACCTGACCGCCACCGACGTGATGGTGTTCCACCACGTCTATCACCGGCAGCGCGCCAAGAAGCTGGCCGACATCTGCTTCACGCTCAACGTCGAGGACACCCACATCGTCAGCTATTCGCTCAAGAAGCTGGAGCGCATCGGCGTGGTGCGCGGCGAACGCAGCAGCAAGGAAGTGTTCTACAGCGTCACGGAAGAGGGCGCGGCGGTGCTCAAGCGCTACGCCGACATCCGCGAGCAGTGCCTGACCTCGGGCCTGAACGCGCCGGGCGCGGGCGGGCTGGAGTTCAGCCGCCAGCTCGCGCATACGCTGCGCGCGCTGTCCGGCCTGTACGACCAGGCGGCCCGGGCCGCGACGTCGCTCTGAGCTGCCCGCGCACCCATATCAATAAAGATCCGGGGCAAGTCCCCGCCATTGGCAACCGGCCGCGCCCAGCGCCGCGGCGGCTTTCTGTATTCAAGGACACCTATGAAGTGGCAATTCTGGATAGACCGTGGGGGCACCTTTACCGACATCGTGGCGCGCCGTCCCGACGGCACCACCACCACGGCCAAGATGCTGTCGGAGAACCCCGAGCAGTACCGCGACGCGGCGGTGGCCGGCATCCGCAAGCTGCTGGGCATCGCGCCCGGCCAGCCGGTGCCCGCCGAGCAGGTCGAATGCGTGAAGATGGGCACCACGGTGGCCACCAACGCGCTGCTCGAACGCAAGGGCGAGCGCACGCTGCTGGTGACCACGCGCGGCTTTCGCGACGGCTTGCGGATCGCCTACCAGAACCGGCCGCGACTGTTCGACCGCAACGTGGCGCTGCCCGAGATGCTGTACGAGTCGGTGTTCGAAGCCGACGAGCGCGTGGCGGCCGACGGCGCGGTGATCCGCGAGCTGGACGAAGCCAGCCTGCGCGCCGGCCTGCAGGCCGCCCATGACGCCGGCATCCGCGCCGTTGCAATCGTTTTTATGCACGCCTGGCACGCGCCGCAGCATGAAGCGCGCGCCGCCGCCATCGCCCGCGATATCGGTTTTCCGCAGGTCTCGGCCTCGCACGAGGTCAGCCCGCTGATCAAATTCGTGTCGCGCGGCGACACCACGGTGGTCGACGCCTACCTGTCGCCCATCCTCAAGCGCTACGTGGACCAGGTCGCCGGCGAGCTGCCCGGCATTCGCCTGATGTTCATGCAGTCCAGCGGCGGCCTGACCGACGCGCACCGCTTCCGCGGCAAGGACGCCATTCTGTCCGGCCCGGCAGGCGGTATCGTGGGCATGGTGCGCACCAGCGAGACGGCGGGCTTTCCCAAGGTGATCGGCTTCGACATGGGCGGCACCTCCACCGACGTGTCGCACTACGCCGGCGAGTTCGAGCGCGAGTTCGAAACCCTGGTGGCGGGCGTGCGCATGCGCGCGCCGATGATGAGCATCCACACCGTGGCCGCCGGCGGCGGCTCCATCCTGCATTTCGACGGCGCGCGCCTGCGCGTGGGCCCGGATTCGGCCGGCGCCAATCCCGGCCCGGCCTGCTACCGCCGCGGCGGCCCGCTGGCGGTGACCGACTGCAACGTGCTGCTGGGCAAGATCCAGCCGGATTTCTTCCCCAAGGTGTTCGGCCCCAACGCCGACGAGGCGCTGGACCGCGACGTGGTGGCGCAGCGCTTCCAGGCCATGGCCGATGAAGTGCGCGCCGCCACCGGCCGCGACATGACGCCGGAACAGCTGGCCGAGGGCTTCCTGGAAATCGCCGTGGGCAACATGGCCGAGGCCATCAAGCGCATTTCGGTGCAGCGCGGCCACGACGTGACCGAGTACGCGCTGACCGTGTTCGGCGGCGCGGGCGGGCAGCACGCCTGCCTGGTGGCCGACGCGCTGGGCATGACCACCGTGTTCGCGCATCCGCTGGGCGGCGTGCTGTCGGCCTACGGCATGGGCCTGGCCGACCAGACCGACATGCGCCAGAAGACGGTGGAGAAGGTGCTGGACGCCGGACTGATGGGCGAGCTGGCGGGCGAGCTGGACGAACTGGCGGGCCAGGCGGTGGGCGAACTGCGCCGCCAGCACGTGGCCGAGGGCGACATCGCGGTGCAGCGCCGCCTGCACCTGAAATACCGCGGCACCGACACCGCGCTGGAAGTCGCGTACGGCGGGCTGGAGCAGGTGCGCCGCGATTTCGAGGCCGCCTACCGCCAGCGCTATTCCTTCCTCATGCCCGACCGCGAACTGGTGGTGGAGACCATTTCGGTCGAGGCCACCGGCGGCGGCGAACGCGTCGCCGCGGCGCAGGCGGCCCGGGTGCGCGAAGGCGCGCTGGCCGCCCGCCGCAGCGTGCGCATGTACAGCGGCGGCGCCTGGCGCGACACGCCCCTGTACGTGCGCGAGGACATGGCGGGCGGCGACGTGGTGGCCGGTCCGGCCATCATCTCCGAGCCCAACCAGACCACCGTGGTCGAACCGGGCTGGCAGGCCGAGCTGACCGCGCAGGATCACTTCGTGATCCGCCGCGTCGAGGCCCGTCCGGAGCGTCGCGCCATCGGCACGCAGGCCGACCCCGTCATGCTGGAGGTGTTCAACAACCTCTTCATGTCCATCGCCGAGCAGATGGGCTACCGCCTGCAGAACACGGCTTATTCGGTCAACATCAAGGAGCGTCTGGACTTTTCCTGCGCGATCTTCGACGCGCAGGCCCGCCTGATCGCCAACGCGCCGCACATGCCGGTGCACCTGGGTTCCATGGGCGAGTCGGTGCGCACCGTCATGCAGGCCAACGCCGGCCGCATGGCGCCCGGCGACGCCTATGTGGTCAACGATCCCTACCACGGCGGCACCCACTTGCCGGACGTGACCGTCATCACCCCGGTGTTCGACCGCGAGGGACGCGAGATCCTGTTCTACGTGGGCTCGCGCGGCCACCATGCCGACATCGGCGGCACCACGCCCGGTTCCATGCCGCCCGATTCCAGGACCGTGGAAGACGAAGGCGTGCTCTTCACCAACTTCCAGCTGGTCAAGAACGGCGAGTTCCGCGAGGCGGCGGCGCGCGGCATCCTGGGCTCCGGCCGCTGGCCGGCGCGCAACCCGGACCAGAACATCGCCGACATGCACGCGCAGATCGCCGCCAACGAGAAAGGCGTGCAGGAACTGCTGCGCATGTGCGATCACTTCGGCCTGGACGTGGTGCGCGCCTACATGGGGCACGTGCAGGACAACGCCGAAGAGGCGGTGCGCCGCGTGATCTCGGTGCTCAAGGACGGCAGCTACGAGTACCCGCTGGACAATGGCGCGGTGATCCGCGTGGCCGTGCGGGTGGACACCGAGGCGCGCAGCGCGGTGGTGGACTTCACCGGCACCTCGCCGCAGCTGGACAACAACTTCAACGCGCCGGGCGCCATCGCGGTGGCGGCGGTGCTGTACGTGTTCCGCACCCTGGTCAACGACGACATCCCGCTGAACGACGGCTGCCTGGTGCCGCTGTCCATCATCTTGCCGGAAGGCTCGATGCTGCGCCCGAATCCGCCGGCCTCGGTGGTGGCGGGCAACGTCGAGACCTCGATGTGCATCGTCAACGCGCTGTACGGCGCGCTCGGCGTGCTGGCCGCCAGCCAGGGTACGATGAACAACTTCACCTTCGGCAACGCGCGCCATCAGTACTACGAGACCATCTCGGGGGGCACCGGCGCGGGGCCGGTGCGCATCGACGCCGCCGGCCCGCACGATCCGGGCTTCGCGGGCACGTCGGTGGTGCAGGCGCACATGACCAACTCGCGCCTGACCGATCCGGAAGTGCTGGAGTTCCGCTTTCCGGTGCGGCTGGAGTCCTACGAGATCCGCAAGGGCTCGGGCGGAGCGGGGCGCTATCCGGGCGGCGACGGCGGCATCCGCCGCGTCCGCTTCCTGGAGGAGATGACGGCGGCCATCCTGTCGAACAACCGCCGCTATGCCCCCTTCGGCCTGGCCGGTGGGCAGCCTGGCGCGATGGGCCGCAACGCCGTCGAGCGCGCCGACGGCAGCGTCGAGGAGCTGGGCCCGCAGGACAGCGCGCAGCTGCATCCGGGCGACGTGTTCGTGATCGAGACGCCGGGAGGCGGCGGCTACGGACAGGCCTGATGCCGCCGGGCGCCGCGCTGGCGGTGCCCGTGCGCTTCACTCCGGTTCCGACATGACGTCCAGCGCGATCTCCGCCTTGTTCCTGCGGTCGTAGACGCGCAGCGTCACGTCCGGGTCGCGGATCTCGAAGACCGCGGTGGCGAGGGTGTTCTCCTCGTCGGGATCGTCCGCCGCCATGCGCAGAATGGGCAGATCGCCCTCGGTGTCGTGCAGCGCGGCCAGCAGGTCGGCGCTGCCGGCGCCGGCCGACCAGCCGTCCACGATGCGCTCGATGCGGTGCTGGCGCGCCCGCGAAGAATCGGTGATGACCTGCGCCAGCCCGGCGGTCTGCGCGTGCACCATGTGGTTGGCATGGCCGTAGCGCGGGCCGGTATCGAGCACCGAGGTGGCGCCGGGCGCGACCTCCACGCTGAACATGCGCGGGTCGTCCGCGGCGCCCAGCAGATGGTGAAAGCCCCCCGAATGCGGCAGCGCGCGCAAGAGCGCCACGGCCTCGTCGAGCGTGGCGCAGTCGAGCACGGCGCGCGCCAGCAGCATGCGCGGCACGCCGGGATGGCGCTGGCGCGTGCGCAGGTTGTTGATGGTCTGGACCAGGCCGGCGCGGTTGGCCCCGAAAGTGTGGCCCGGCAGCGAGCCGGGATAGTAGAAGCTCAGATAGCCGGGCGCGTCGTCCAGCGCCACGTCCACCAGGTGGCAGCGCCCGCGCAGGTAAGGGTCGCCGTCTTCGTTGTGCGCGATCCAGCGCGCGCCGTCGGCGGTCCGCAGGGCCACCGACGTGCAGCCGTCGGCCGTGCTGTGCAGCAGGTCGCCGCGGCAATTCCACAGCAGCACGTCCTCCAGCGGCAGGCGCAGGCCCTCGGCCAGCCCCTCCAGCTCTTCCCAGACCGCCGGCAGCGCGGCGCGGGCCTGCTGCCCGAGTTCGTCCAGGAAGGCGTGGCCGCGCCACGGCCGCAAGGCTTCCCAGGTGCCGCTTTGCGCCAGATAGGCGGACATGATGGGGCGGGCCAGCTTGCCCAGCGCCACGCCGGCCTGGCGGCGGTTTCCACAGATGCGCACGTACTTGTAGGCCATGTGATTCTCCGGGTGTCCAGCCGATTGTATTTTTTCGGAAGCAGCCGGTGTAGGGGATGCGTTAAGATCCTCGGTAAGTTGCCCCGAGGACTCGGTGTAGCCCAGGAATCATGCCCTTACAACAACCGAGGGGGGCCGACGGTTCCCCAAGAGGAGAGTTTCATGATCAAACGCAAAGTCGCCGCCGCGCTGGCCGGCCTGTCCCTGGCCATGTTCGGCGCCGTCTCCGCCGCCCAGGCCCAAGGCAAGGAATTGGTGGTCGCCACCGATACCGCTTTCGTTCCGTTCGAGTTCAAGCAGGGCAACACCTACACGGGCTTCGACGTCGATCTCTGGGCGGCCATCGCCAAGGAACTCAACCTGAAATACAAGTTGCAGCCCATGGACTTCGCCGGCATCATCCCCGGCCTGCAGACCAAGAACATCGACGCCGCGCTGGCCGGCATCACCATCCGCGACGACCGCAAGAAGGTCGTCGACTTCTCCGATCCCTATTACGAAAGCGGCCTGTCCATCCTGGTCGGCGAAAAGAACACCGACATCAAGGACGCCAAGTCCCTGGCCGGCAAGAGCGTCGCGGTCAAGACCGGCACCGCCACCGTGGACTTCCTGAAGGCCCAGGTGCCGGACGCCAAGCTCAAGCTCTTCCCCAACATCGACAACGCTTACCTGGAACTGGCCACCGGCCGCGTGGACGCCGCCGTGCACGACACGCCCAATGTCCAGTACTACGCCAACACGGCGGGCAAGGGCCGCGTCAAGGTGGTCGGCTCGGTCAAGAGCGGCGACTTCTACGGCATCGCCTTCCCCAAGGGCAGCGACCTGGTGCCGCAGGTGAACAAGGCGCTGGCCACGCTCAAGTCCAACGGCGAATACGACAAGATCTACGAGAAGTGGTTCGGCAAGAAGCCCTGACGTCCCGGGCTTGAACCGCTACCTGGGCGCCCGCGCCTTGCGGGCGCCCCTTGCCGGATCATGGGGGGACTATCGTGGAGTTCGACTGGACTGTAATCAAAGACGCGTTACCCAACCTGCTGGAGGGTACGCTGATGACGATCAAGATCACCTTCTGGGGCTTGGTCGGCGGTTTCCTGCTGGGGGCGCTATCGGGCGTGACCCGCGCCTACGGGCATCCCATTCTTTCGGCCATCGCGCAGGTCTACGTCGCGGTCATCCGCGGCACGCCGATCGTCGTGCAGGTGATGTTCATCTACTTCGCGCTGCCGCTCCTGGCCGATATCCGGGTCGAGGCGGAGTGGGCCGCCATCGCCACGCTCATCATCAACTCGGGCGCCTACATCTCCGAGATCGTGCGCGGCTCGCTGCTGTCCGTGCACAAGGGCCTGAAAGAGGCCGGGCAGGCCATGGGGCTGCCGTTTCACAAGATCCTGTTCTACATCATCGGGCCGGTGGCGTTTCGCCGCATGATCCCGCCGCTGGGCAACCAGTGCATCATCAGCCTGAAGGACTCGTCGCTGTTCATCGTGATCGGCGTGGCCGAACTGACCCGCCAGGGCCAGGAAATCATGGCGAGCAACTTCAGCGCGGTCGAGATCTGGTCGGCGGTGGCCATCATCTACCTGATCCTGACCGGCCTGCTGGCGCTGACGCTGCATCTGGTCGAAAAAAGGATGCGCATACTATGAGCATGGTCGAATTTCACGAAGTCACCAAACGATTCGGCGAGTCGACGGTGCTCGACGAGATTTCGCTGAGCATCGACGCGGGCGAAGTGGTGGTGGTGGTCGGCCCGTCGGGTTCGGGCAAGTCCACCTTCCTGCGCTGTATCAACGTGCTTGAAACCATCAACGGCGGCGACCTGCTGGTCGACGGCCTGAGCGTCCTGGGCGGGGCGGCGCAGGTGCGCGAAATCCGCCGCGAAGCCGGCATGGTGTTCCAGCAGTTCAATCTGTTTCCGCAGATGACGGCGCTGGAGAACGTCATGTTCGGGCCGGTGCACACGCGCGGCCAGAGCCGCGACGAGGCGCGCGAACTGGCCGAGGGCCTGCTGGCCAAGGTCGGCCTGGCCGAGCGCATGAACCACTATCCTTCGGAGCTGTCAGGCGGCCAGCAGCAGCGCGTGGCGATCGCGCGCGCCCTGGCGATCAAGCCCAAGCTGATGCTGTTCGACGAGCCCACCTCGGCGCTGGACCCGGAGCTGCGCCACGAGGTGCTGAAGGTCATGCGCGACCTGGCCGAAGAGGGCATGACCATGGTGGTCGTCACGCATGAAATGGAATTCGCCCGCAAGGTCGGCAGCCGCCTGATCTTCATCGACGCCGGCAAGATCGCCCACGACGGCCCGCCGGCCGAACTGCTGGGCAACCCGCCCAGCCAGCGGTTGAAGGATTTCCTGCAGCACGTGGCCTGACGCGGCCGGCGCCTACCCCTTCACCCGCACGATCTTCTGCACCTGCGGCACGTGGCGGATGGCGCGGATGACCTGCGCCAGGTGCTTGCGGCTGTCGACCTGGATGGTCAGGTGCAGCGATACCGTCGAGACCGCGTCGTCGTGCATGGTGACGTGCATGATGTTGGCGTCGGCCGCGGTGACTTCGGCGGCCAGCCTTCCCAGCACGCCGCGCTCGTTGCGGGTGACGATGTCCAGGCGCGTGGACAGGTGCTTGGCGGTGTGGGCGTCCCAGCCCACGTTGATCCAGCGTTCGGGTTCGCGCAGTCGCTGGCGCAGCGCCACGGGGCAGTCCGCGGTGTGCACCACCAGCCCGTGCCCCATGCGCATGCCGGCGACGATGGGATCGCCCGGCAGCGGGCCGCAGCAGGGCGCCAGTTGCACGGCCTGGCCTTCGTTGCCCTGGATCAGGATGGGCGCGCTGCGCGCCGAGGTCAGTTCGTCCACGGCCGCGGCGGTGGTGGCGACCAGCTGGTGTTCGGGCGCGAAGCGGCGCGCCACGACGGCCGCCAGGCGCTTGCCCAGGCCGATGTCGGCCAGGATTTCCTCGCGCGAGCTGGCGCCGGTGCTGCGCGCCAGTTTCTGCCAGGCCGGGTCGTCGGTGGCCGGCAGCGGCATGCGCAGTTCCTGCATGGCCTGGCCGAGCAGGCGCTCGCCGAAGGCCACCGATTCCTCGTACTTGACGGTGCGCAGGTAGTGGCGGATCTCGGAGCGCGCGCGGCCGGTGCGCACGTAGTTGAGCCACTGCGCATTGGGCCGCGAAGCGGGGGAGGTGACGATCTCCACCGTGTCGCCGCTGTTGAGTTCGGTGCGCAGCGGCACGAACTCGCCGTTGACCTTGGCCGCCACCGCCTGGTTGCCGATGTCGGTGTGGATCGCGTAGGCGAAGTCCACCGGCGTGGCGCCGCGGGGCAGCGAGATGATCTTGCCGCGCGGCGTGAACACATAGACCGCGTCGGGAAACAGGTCGACCTTGACGTGCTCCAGGAATTCGCCGGAGTCGCCGGTCTGGCTCTGGATGTCCAGCAGCGATTGCAGCCACTGGTGGGTGCGCTTCTGCAGGTCGTTGAGCGTCAGGTCGGCGCCTTTGTAGAGCCAGTGCGAGGCCACGCCTTCCTCGGCCACGTGATGCATGTCGCGCGTGCGGAACTGGAATTCCACCGGCGTGCCGTAGGGGCCGACCAGCGTGGTGTGTAGGGACTGGTAGCCGTTGACCTTGGGAATGGCGATGTAGTCCTTGAACTTGCCCGGCACCGGGCGGTAGAGCTGATGCAGCGTGCCCAGCGCCAGATAGCATTCCGGCAGCGTGTGCACGATGACGCGAAAGCCGTAGATGTCGAGCACGTCGGAGAACGACTTCTTCTGGTCGACCATCTTGCGGTAGATGCCGAACAGGGTTTTCTCGCGGCCCGTGACTTCGGCCTCGATGCCGGCGGCGGGCAGGGCGGCGCGCACCGAATCGGCGATCTTGGTGATGACCTCGCGGCGGTTGCCGCGCGCGGCCAGCACCGCCTTGTACAGCACCTGATAGCGGTTCGGGTACATGGCCGCGAAGCACAGGTCCTGCAGTTCGCGAAACAGCAGGTTCAGGCCCAGCCGGTGCGCGATGGGCGCGTAGATGTCCAGGGTTTCGCGGGCGATGCGGCGGCGCTTTTCGGGATTGACCGCGTCCAGCGTGCGCATGTTGTGCAGGCGGTCGGCCAGCTTGATGAGGATGACGCGCACGTCGCGCGCCATCGCCAGCAGCATCTTGCGAAAGCTCTCGGCCTGCTGCTCGGCCTTGGTGGCGAAGTCCAGGCGGTCCAGCTTGGACAGGCCGTCGACCAGTTCCGCGACCTCGGGGCCGAATTTCTCGGCCAGTTCGTGCTTGGCGATGCCCTGGTCTTCCATGACATCGTGCAAGAGCGCCGCGGACAGGGCGTTGGCGTCGAGCTTCCAGCCGGCGCAGATTTCAGTGACCGCGATGGGATGCGAGATGTAGGGCGAGCCGCTGGCGCGGAACTGGCCCAGGTGCGCCTGGTCGGCGAAGCGATAGGCTTCGCGCACGCGCTCCACGTCTTTCTTGTCGAGATAGCTGCCGATGATTTCGGTCAGCGGCGCCAGCGAGGCGACCGGCGAGGCGGTCGCGTCCGCCGCTTCCTGGGCGGCGACGGACGGCGGCGCGGGGAGGTTCTTGGCTTTCTTGCCCGTGCGGCGCCCGAGACGGGAGCCGGCGCGCAGTGCGGCAAGCAGACCAGATGAGGCGTACTTCAGCCCGGGAAAAGCCATGCTTGCCGCCCCCCGAATCGGATCAGGTCGGAACCTTGCGCAGCATTTCCACGCCGGTGAGGCCGCCGGCGATTTCGCGCAGGGCGGTGACCGTGGGCTTGTCTTTGCTGTCCAGGCGCGGGGCATGGCCTTGCGCCAGCTCGCGGGCGCGATAGGTCGCGGCCAGCGTGAGCTTGAAACGATTGGGGATTTGAGTCAGACAGTCTTCGACAGTAATGCGAGCCATTAGGACACCTGGTGCTGATGGAGGATAGGGAGAATGCTTGCGCTTCAGTGTTCGGCCGGGATGCCGAGTTGCGAGAACAACTGGCTGTGCCGGGCGGCCTGAGACGAAAAACGTAGCCGGGCGGCGCTGACTATTTGAGTCAATTCCGACAAGGCTACGCTAAATTCTTGATTAATAATAACATATTCGCATTCAGGCGCGTGCGCGATTTCGCCGCCGGCGGCCATCAGCCGGCGCGCGATCACTTGCGGTTCGTCCTGGCCGCGCGCCTTCAGCCGGCTTTCGAGTTCGTCGATGGACGGCGGCAGCACGAACACGCCGATCGCGCCCGGAAAGCGCTGGCGGACCTGGCGTGCGCCCTGCCAGTCGATCTCCAGCAGCACGTCGCGTCCGGCGCGGGTGGCTTCGTCGATGCGGTCGCGCGGCGTGCCATAGAAATTGCCATGCACTTCCGCCCATTCCAGCAGGTTGTTGGCTTCGCGCAGGCGCTGGAATTCGGCCGTGGACACGAAGCGGTATTCGCGGCCGTCTTCTTCGCCGGGGCGCGGGGCGCGGGTGGTGCAGGAAATGGAGAGCAGGATGGAAGGGTCTTGCTGCAGCAAGGCCTTGACCAGGCTGGACTTGCCGGCGCCGCTGGGCGCGACGACCATGAAGACGTTTCCGGGGTTGGCGTGCATGAATGTGATCGGGGCGTAATGCTAAGACTGAGAGGATAGCAAATCGCGCGGCGCGGCAGGGCGAAAACCCTGGCCGCGCCGCATATTCCGCGATCCTCAGCCGCCGGTACTGGCGCCCGCCGCGTTCAGCTTGCCGCCGGGGGCCGGCGCCTCGCTGCCCAGCAGATGGCCGTTGACCTCGATCCCGTACAGCGAATCCTCGCTGTCGTGATACTTGGCCCGCGTGGCCGCGACCGACTCGGTATAGCGCGGGTCCTGCGGGCGTTCATGCGCGTTCATGAAGTAGGCGACGTCCCAGGCTTCCTGGTCGCTCAGCATGCCGGCCTGTCCCAGCGGCATGTTGGCCTTGATGAAGCCGGCGGCGTTGCCGATCTGGTGCATGCCCGCGCCCCAGTTGAAGGAATCCGGACCCCACAGGGCCGGGAACACCCAGTGCTTGCCGTTCTTCTGGCCCTGGCCCTCGGCGCCGTGGCAGAGCGCGCAATATTGCGCGTAGACCTGGCTGCCGCGCACGTAGTCGGCCTTGCTGGCCGGCGGCGGCAGCTTGCGGTAGCCCTGGCCCTCCAGCTTGACGCCGGTGGGCGCCTTGCTGGCCAGCCAGAACATATAGGTCTGCAGGGCCGTGAGCGTGGGATCGTCGGCCGGCGGCGCCTTGCCGTTCATGCTGAAGCGGAAACAGCCCTGCAGGCGCTCGGCCAGCGTGTTGACGTGGCCGTTCTTGGCGCGATAGGCGGGATACAGCACGTAGGCGGCCCACATCGGGGCGGAATCGGGACGGCGGCCGGCGTCCAGGTGGCAGCTGACGCAGTTCAGGTCGTTGCCGACGAACTTGCCGGCCAGTTTCGGCGTGTGCAGGAAGATCTGCTCGCCTTCGCGCACGGCCTTGCCGAACTCGTCGTCGGGCAGGGACGCGGCCGAAGGCGGCGTGAACGAAGGACGCGGCTCGGCGGCCGACAGCGAGGCGGACGCGGCCAGGCCGGCGGCGGCGCAGAGCAGGCGCAGGGCGGTCATTGTTTTGCTCCGGTAGCGGCGGTGGAGGTGGCGGCCTTGGGCAGGCCGGCGTAGTAGGCGGAGACGGCGTCGATTTCGTCTTCCGAGAGGCGGGTCGCCACGGCCGGCATCAGGCCCAGCGGGCCGGGCGGGCGCTGGCCCTGGCGCCAGGCGCGCAATTGTCCGGCGAGATAGGCCGCGGGCTGGCCGGCCAGCGCGGGGAAATTCTGGCCCACGCCGATGCCGCCGGGTCCGTGGCACTGGTTGCAGGCGGGCACGTTCTTGTCCCAGGCGCCGCGGGTGGCCAGCCAGGCGCCGGTGTCGGCCGGCCTGGCCGGCTGCATGGCGGTGGCGGCCAGGCGGTCCAGGTCCAGCGGCGAGGGCAGTTCGGCGTAATAGCGCGCCACGGCTTCGCGTTGCGCGGGGTCCAGCGCCTTGGCCGTGGTGGCCATGACCGGGCTGACGCGCGAGCCGTTGGCCATGGCGTCGAGCTGCTCTTGCAGGTAGCTCGCGCCCATGCCGGCCAGCTGCGGGAAGCCGGCGGCCGGATTGCCTTCGCCGCGCGCGCCGTGGCAGGTGATACAGGCCGGCGCGCCGTTGGCGCCCTGCGTGCTGATCTGTTTGCCATCTGGCGCGCCCTGGGCGGCCGCCGAGGCGGCGTACAGCGCGCCCAGCATGAGCGCGCCGGATAAGGACCGTGGGGTCATGAAACCTGCTCCGTAGTGGTGAATCTGGTAATAAGCTAATTCCCCAAAATTATATAAATACTTGTGACGGATCAACACCAAAACGGTCGTTTGATGGCGTAACGCCTGGGGAAACGGTGTTCGGATTGGAACCTTCGCTTGCAGCATCCGGTAGGCGATTCGGGTAGCATCTCGCGGATTGATAACAAGGAGAATCCGATGCAGACGAACGAGATCGATCCCCCGCGCGTAGCCCTGGTGACCGGCGCCGGCACCGGCATAGGACGCGCGGTGGCGCTGGAATTCCTGGCGCAAGGCTATCGGGTCGTGCTGGCCGGACGCCGGCGCGATCCGCTCGAGGCAACCCGCACGGCGGCGGGCGAAGACGGGGTGAGGGCGCTGGTGGTGCCCACGGACGTATCGGACGAACAGGCGGTGCGCGAGCTCTTCGACGTCACGCAGCGGGAATACGGCCGCCTGGACGTGCTGTTCAACAACGCCGGGCGCGGCACGCCGGCCATGCCCATCGAAGAACTGCCGGTGGCGCTGTGGCGCGAGGTGGTGGACACCAACCTGACCGGCATGTTCCTGTGCGCGCAGGCCGCCATCCGCGTGATGAAGGCGCAGAATCCGCGCGGCGGGCGCATCATCAACAACGGCTCGATCTCGGCGCATGCGCCGCGGCCGTTCTCCATCGCCTATACCGCCACCAAGCACGCGGTGACGGGGCTGACCAAGTCGATTTCACTGGATTGCCGGCCGTACAACATCGCCTGCGGCCAGATCGACATCGGCAACGCGGCCACCGACATGACCGAGCGCATGGCCGCCGGCATTCTTCAGGCCGACGGCAGCACCAAGGTCGAGCCGCGCATGGACGTGGCCCATGTGGCCCAGGCGGTGGCGGCCATGGCGCGCCTGCCGCTGGACGCCAACGTGCAGTTCATGACCATCATGGCCACCAACATGCCTTTCGTCGGGCGCGGCTGATACCGGGCGCGGCGGGGCGCCGCGCCTTTGCAGCGACCCGTCAGTTCGAATCGACCTGGGCCAGCATCTGGCCCGGTTTCGTATCCAGGTAGCGCCGCGCGCCGACGTAGCGCTTGGCCCAATAGGAATTCTGCATTTCGTCCACGCGCACCTTGGTGCCGCGGCGCGGCGCATGCACGAACTTGTTCTGGCCGATATAAATGCCCACGTGCGAGGTCACGCCGCGTCCGCGGGTGGCGAAGAACACCAGGTCGCCGGGGCGCAGTTCTTTCTTGTTGCCGACCGACTCGCCGGCGGTGCGCTGGGCGCGCGCGGTGCGCGGCAGTTCCAGGCCGGCGATCTCGCGGAACACATACAGCACCAGCCCGCTGCAATCGAAACCTTCGGCGTCGTCGCCGCCCCAGCTGTAGGGGGTGCCGATGGCGTCCAGGCCGGCCTGCACCACGCGGTCGCGCAGGGTGGGCACGGTGGGTTCCTGGGCCAGGCGCAGGCCGTTGAGCGTCGGGCGGGCTTGTTCGGATCGCAGCGACGCCTGGGCGGCGTCGGGAATCCAGGAGAGCGTCAGGGCGATGATGGGCGCTGACAGGAATACGGGGATGCGGAATCGGGCAGTTCGGGCTTTTCGCGTGGGCGGCGTCATTACGTCACTTCAGAAATCGGAGTGGGCGGCATGGCTTTGCCTGGGCAGGCAAGCCGGCGGAAAGGGGGCGGTTCCGGGACGCATGACCCCGGATTGCCACGACATTGTAATGGAATAAAGTTTCATTACATTTGTAGTGCAATGCAGCATCGTTGTCGGCAGACGTTACCGGCCGCCGCCGTCCGCCGGCGCCGGAATATGACGCTCCCGGACACCCGCGCTCGGGCATAATCGGCGGGATATGCAAGGGAGCAGAACTCGATGATGAACGCAGTACATCCGTTGTCTTCCATGAACCGGCCGGACCCCGTGCCTTTCGAGCCGTTCCAGGATGCCGTGTCGGCGGTCGAGCGGCTGATCGAAATCTACTCGCGCAATACCGCGTTCCTGCGGGCGGCGTTTCACGACGTGCTCCAGGGCGCCGGCAACGGCCGCGCCCGCGTCCGCGCCTACTATCCCGCCATCCGCATCGTGGTCGAGACCTACGACCCGATCGACACCCGGCTTTCCTACGGCCACGTGGCCGAGCCCGGCATCTACCAGACCACCATCACGCAGCCGGCGCTGTTTCGCGACTACCTGATCGAGCAGGTCGGCCAGCTGCTGCAGAACCACCGCGTGGCGGTGGAAGTGGGCGAATCCGATTCGCCCATCCCGCTGCATTTCGCCTTTCCCGAGGGCGCCTACGTCGAAGGCGAGCACCTGGAGGCGCTGCGCCGGCCGCTGCGCGACCTGTTCGACGTGCCGGACCTGGCCGTGACCGACGACGCCATCGTCAACGGCTCGTGGCGCGGCAAAGAGGGCGAGCCCAAGCCGCTGGCGCCGTTCACCGCCCAGCGCGTGGATTATTCGCTGCACCGCTTGCAGCACTACACCTCGACCGCGCCGGCGCATTTCCAGAATTTCGTGCTGTTCACCAACTACCAGTTCTACGTCGACGAGTTCTGCGCGCGCGCCCGCGCGCTCATGGCCAGCGGCAACGAAGACTATGAAATGCTGGTGGAGCCGGGCAACCGCATCACGCGGCGCGGCGAAAGCGGGCCGGGCAACGAGGAGCAGGGCGTGCGGCTGCCGCAGATGCCGGCCTACCACCTGGTGCGCGGCGACCATTCCGGCATCACGCTGGTCAACATCGGCGTGGGCCCGTCCAACGCCAAGACCATCACCGACCACATCGCGGTGCTGCGGCCGCACGCCTGGCTGATGCTGGGCCATTGCGCCGGCCTGCGCGACTCGCAGAAGCTGGGCGACTACGTGCTGGCGCACGGTTACGTGCGCGAAGACCACGTGCTCGACGACGATCTGCCCACCTGGGTGCCGGTGCCGGCGCTGGCCGAAGTGCAGGTGGCGCTGGAGCAGGCGGTGGAAGAGGTGGCCGGGCTGTCGGGCTGGGACCTCAAGCGCATCATGCGCACCGGCACGGTCGCCACCATCGACAACCGCAACTGGGAGCTGCGCGACCACCTAGAACTGGTGGAGCGCTTCGCGCAATCGCGCGCCATCGCGCTGGACATGGAATCCGCCACCATCGCCGCCAACGGCTTTCGCTTCCGCGTGCCGTACGGCACCCTGCTGTGCGTGTCGGACAAGCCGCTGCACGGCGAACTGAAGCTGCCCGGCATGGCCAGCGCCTTCTACCGCCGCCAGGTGAACCAGCACCTGGAAATCGGCATCCGGGCGCTGGAGCGCCTGCGCGGCATGCCACCCGAACGGCTGCATTCGCGCAAGCTGCGCACCTTCATGGAAACCGCCTTCCAGTAGCCGCGCAGCGGGCCGCCGCCGGCGGCCCATTGATCCGTCCCCGAAGCACTTTCATTTCGCCAGTCGGGGCCGATTGCGCTATTCTCGCCGGTTGCTTGGAAATCCCCAGGCGCCGGCGCAACCCGCGCGGGCGCCTTCATGACCTGAAGGAATGCATTTTGGCAGCATCGGAACACGATGAACGCCGCGCCGGCGGCTCGCGCGCGACACAGGCCGGGCGGCCGTCGGAGCTGCGCCGCTCCCTGTCCGCGCGGCACCTGACGATGATCGCGGTGGGCGGCTCCATCGGCACCGGCCTGTTCGTGGCCTCGGGCGCGACCATTGCCAAGGCCGGCCCGGGCGGGGCGCTGCTGGGCTATGTGCTGATCGGGCTGATGGTGTATTTCCTGATGACCAGCCTGGGCGAACTGGCCGCCGCCATGCCGGTGTCGGGTTCGTTCTCGACCTACGGCGCGCGCTACGTGGAAGACGGCTTCGGCTTCGCGCTGGGCTGGAACTACTGGTACAACTGGGCGGTGACGGTGGCGGTGGACCTGGTGGCGGCCCAGCTCGTCATGGCGTACTGGTTTCCGGACGTGCCGGGCTTTTACTGGAGCGCCTTGTTCCTGCTGCTGACCTTCGGCCTGAACGCGATGTCGGCGCGCGGCTTCGGCGAAGCGGAATTCTGGTTCGCGCTGATCAAGGTGATCGCGGTGCTGGCCTTCGTGGCCATGGGCGTGATGATGCTGCTGGGCATCATCCGCGGCGGCGAGGCCGGAGGGCTGGAGAACTGGACCGTGGGCGACGCGCCGTTCGCGGGCGGCTTCGCCGCGCTGATCGGCGTGGCCATGGTGGTGGGCTTTTCGTTCCAGGGCACCGAACTGATCGGCATCGCCGCCGGCGAGTCCAAGGACCCGGCGCGCAACCTGCCGCGCGCGGTGCGCCAGGTGTTCTGGCGCATTCTGCTGTTCTACGTGATGGCCATCCTGGTGATCGGCCTGCTCATTCCCTATACCGACCCGCACCTGCTGCGCAACGAAGTCGAGGACATCAGCGTCAGCCCGTTCGCCCTGATCTTCGAACGCGCCGGCCTGCTGGGCGCGGCCTCGGTCATGAACGCCGTGGTGCTGACCTCGGTGCTGTCGGCCGGTAACTCCGGCATGTACGCGGCCACGCGCATGCTCTACAGCCTGGCCCGCGAGGGCAAGGCCCCGCGCATCTTCGGCCGCATCTCGCGCACCGGCGTGCCGCTGTGGGCGCTGCTGGCCACCACGGCCGTCGCCGCGCTGTGCTTCTTCACCTTCCTGTTCAGCCCCAACGCCGTCTACATCTGGCTGCTGAACACCTCGGGCATGACGGGCTTCATCGCCTGGCTGGGCATCGCCATCAGCCACTACCGCTTCCGCCGCGGCTACCTCAAGCAGGGCCACAACCTCGCGGACCTGCCGTACGTGTCGCCGTTCTTCCCGTTCGGCCCGATCTTCGCCTTCGTGCTGTGCCTGGTCATCACGCTGGGCCAGAACTACCAGGCCTTTCTGCAGGACCGGATCGACTGGGGCGGCGTGGTCGCGACCTATATCGGCATCCCGCTGTTCCTGCTGATCTGGGCCGGCTACCGCCTGGCCCGCGGCTCGCGCTTCGTCAGCTACCGCGACATGAAATTCCCGGACGCCCGCGCCCGCAGCGAGTATCTGGACTCGGCCCTGCGCGGCGAGCCGGCGGCGGGGGAGGCGCGCTGAGGCAGGGGTGGATCGAACCCGGGCCGGCATGGCCTGGACGCCGCTGTCCTTAGGGATGAGCGGATTCCCACGGATTGATGATATCGAGGCCGTGGTGTTGAAAGTCCCGCTCGTTGCGCGTGACCAGTGTCAGTCTGTGCGTAAATGCGGTGGCCGCAAGCAAACTGTCTATGGCGGGCATCGCCCGCCCGGCCTGGGCCATCAGGCGTCCCCAGCAGTCCGCTACCGCTTCGTCAACGGCCAGCACGCGCCCACTGAAGAATCGGGGCAGCTCGACCTCCAGCCAATCCAGGTAGCGGCGCTTTCGGTCGTCATCCGGCATCTGCTCTATGCCTTTGCGCAGCTCCCCCAGCGTCAGTACGGATAGGAACAACGCCGTGGGTGGGCAATTCTCCATCCAGCCGACCACGTTGCCATCCGGTTGTTTCCGGCGCAATTCCGATAGGACATTGGTGTCGATCAGATAGCTCAAAGTCCTTCCTCGCGGGTCAGGCTGCGGTCACGGGAAAAGTCCAGATCTTCGTCTCCGGCCAGCGGAGATCGGCGCATGAAGGCGACGAGAGATTCTCCGGTGCCTGCAAGCTTGTCGTAGTCGGCCCGGGAAAGGACGATCGCCACAGATCGACCGTGGACGGTAATTTCCTGCGGACCTTGGCTTGCGGCCGCCTTGACGAGTTCGGACAAGCGGGATTTAGCTTCCTGCATTTGCCAGGCATGCATACCTACCTCCTGGTTCTGACTAGACTAGTCAGATTTTAACGGCTATCCCCGAGTGCGCCAATCAAGTGGCGAGCGGCTGCTCGTCCAGATTGAAAATGCGCCGCATCGGCGTCCATTTCTCCCCAGGAGGCGTCCACGGCGTCGGCGCCTGGAAGGTCCACATCAGCGCTTCCCATTCCCGCAGCCGGGTGTCGCTCCCGGCGGACCGCGCCATGGCCTCGGGGTCGTATACGGCGTCGTCGGTGTCCATCACCATCACCATGCGGGTGCCCAGGCGGTAGATCTCCATGCCCAGCACGCCGTGGCGGCGCAGGTGCGCCGCCACTTCGGGCCAGATGCGGCGGTGGTGGGCTTCGTACTGCGCGATCGATCCGGCGTCGTCGCGCAGGTCCAGCGCGTAGCAATGGCGCATGGCTGTCTCGTTCAGGTCAGGGCGCGGTCCAGGTGGGTGTAGCCGCCGTCGACGAAGAGCCACTGGCCGGTGGTGTGGGACGCGCGGTCCGACAGCAGGAATACGACGGTGTCGGCGATTTCGTCGGACGTGGTCATGCGGCGTTCCAGGGGGATTCTGGACACGATGTCCGCCAGTTTGCGCGGCGGATCGTCGAAGCCGTCCAACCAGCGCCGATACAGTGGGGTCATGACTTCGGCCGGCGCCACGGCGTTGACGCGCACGCCGTGTTGGGCCAGCGCCGCGGCCCATTCGCGCGTGAGCGAGAGTTGCGCGCCCTTGGATGCGCAATAGCCGCTGGTGCCGCCCTGGCCGGTCACCGCGGTCTTGGACGAAATATTGACGATGGCGCCGCGGCTTGCCTTCAGGTGGGCGAGGCAGTGGTGGGCCATCACGTAGTAGTGGATCAGGTTCGCTTCCAGCGAGCGCACGAAGGCTGCGCGTCCGGCGTCCAGACCCACGCCGTCGTTGACGCCGGCATTGTTGACCAGCCCATCGATGCGTCCGCATGCGGCGGCGGCCTGTTCGACCGCGTCGCGGCAGGCCGCCTCGTCGGTCAGGTCGAACAGGAAGCAGCGCGCCTTCGGCTGCAGGCCCAGCAACTCGCGCTCGAATGCGCGCGTCATCGGGCGCTTGCCGCAGATCAGCGGAATCGCGCCTTCTTGCGCCAGGCGCAGCGATATCGCCGCGCCGATGCCGCTGGCGCCGCCGGTGACGAAGATGGTCTTGTCTTGCAGGTGCAGGTCCATGGAAGCCTCGCTCTTCGGAAAGGTCAGGTCAGGCCGTAGCACGCCGCGGCGGCGCCGCCCCATAGCGCGGCCCGTTCGTCGGCCGACAGGCGGTCGCGCGCCCAGTCCTCCACGATTTGGTGGGCCTCGCCATAGGCGCCGGCAAGCAGGCAGACCGGCCAGTCCGAGCCGTACATCAGCCGGCGCGGTCCGAAGACGCCCAAGGCGGCGTCCAGACAGCGGATGATGTCGGCCCTGTCCGTGGCTTGCAGGCCGCGCCGCCAGTCAGCCTCGGTGACCAGGCCGGACAGCTTGCACGCGACGTGCCCCATGTCCCGGAACTTGTCTAGCGAGGCGCGCCAGCGGGCATGGGCGCCGGCGTCCGAGGCCATGGCCGCCAGGGGCGGCTTGCCCAGGTGGTCCAGCACCAGCCAGTGCGCGTCATGCCGGGCGCAAAAGGCCGCGGCGGCGTCCATCTGAGGGCTGCGCACCAGCACGTCATAGGCATGGCCCCGGGCCTGCAGCAACGCGATGCCGCGCCGCACCGCCGGCGAGGCCAGGAAGGCGTCGGCATCGAGCTCGTCCTGCACCTGATGCCGCAGGCCGCACAGGCGCGGCGTGCCGCGCCAGGCTTCCAATTGCGCCTCCAGGTCGCCGGCGGCTAGGTCCGCCCAGCCGACCACGCCGCGTATCCAGCCGTGCCGGCGCGCCAGCTCCAGCAGAAAATCGGTTTCGGCGATGCTGCCGCGCGCCTGCACCGCCACGACGCCGTCCAGCCCGGCCGCCTGCAAGGCGGGCAGCAGGTCGGCCGGGTTTCTGTCCTGCCTGAGCGCGGGCATGTCGGCGCCGATCCAGGGATGGTCTTCGGCCGAGTAGCGCCAGAAATGCACGTGCGCGTCGATGCGCGGCGGGACGGCGGGCGTGGCCATGGTTCAGGGGCGGTGCCGGTACCGCTCCAGCGATTCGGGTTTCATCTCGATCGAGAAACCGGGGGCGCGCGGCGGCATATAGGCGGCATTGCGTATGACGCAGGGGTCGATGAAGTGCTCGTGCAGATGGTCCACGTATTCGGTCACGCGGCCGGCGCGCGTCCCGCTGACGCAGACATAGTCGATCATGGACAGGTGCTGCACGTACTCGCACAGCCCCACGCCGCCGGCATGGGGGCACACCGGCAGGCCATACTTGGCGGCCAGCAGCAGCACCAGCAGCACTTCGTTGACGCCGCCCAGCCGGCATGCGTCGACCTGCACGATGTCGATGGCGCCCCGCATGATCATCTGCTTGAACAGGATGCGGTTCTGGCACATCTCGCCGCTGGCGACCTTGATGGGCGCGACGCCCAGCTTCACGGCGCGGTGGCCTTCCACGTCGTCGGGGCTGGTGGGCTCCTCGATGAACCAGGGCTTGGCGAAGGCCAGCTGGCGCACCCAGTCTATGGCCTGGCCGACTTCCCATACCTGGTTGGCGTCGAGCATCAGGTGCCGGTGCGGCCCCAACGCTTCGCGGGCGATCGTCACGCGCCGGATGTCGGCGTGCAGATCGCGGCCCACCTTGAGCTTGATGTGATTGAAGCCGCTGGCCAGGGCTTCATGGCACAGGCGCCGCAGCTTGGCGTCGTCATAGCCCAGCCAGCCGGCCGAGGTGGTGTAGCAGGGATAGCCCTCGCGTTCCAGCGTGCGTATGCGCTGCGTCTTGCCGGCTTCCTGCCGGCGCAGCAGGACCAGCGCCTCCTGCTGCGTGATGCCGTCGGTCATGTAGCGGAAATCCAGGGCGCGCACGAACGCCTCGGGCGAGAGATCCGCGACCAGGCGCCACAGCGGCTTGCCCTCGGCCTTGGCCCACAGGTCCCAGGCCGCGTTGACCACCGCCGCGGTGGCCAGGTGGATCGCGCCCTTGTCCGGACCGATCCAGCGCAGCTGGCTGTCCGAGGTGACGTGGCGCCAGAAACCGCCCATGTCGGCGCGTATCGAGTCCAGGCTCAGGCCTTCCACCAGGTGCCGCAGGGCCTTGATCGCGGCGCAGCAGATTTCGTTGCCGCGGCCGATGGTGAAGGTGAGCCCGTGGCCTTCGAGCCCGGGCTGGTCGGTCTCCAGGATCACGTAGGCCGCGGAATAGTCCGGATCGGGATTCATCGCGTCCGAGCCGTCCAGCTGGCGGGAGGTCGGAAAACGCAGGTCCAGCACACGCATGGATCGGATTCTGGTCATGGTCGCCCCATGGGGAAGTTGCGCAAGCGGTCGTGGGTCATTGCTGGTTTTCGCCCGTGAGCTTGGCCACCATCAGCGCGCCCAGGATGATGGCGCCGTAGATGGCCTGGATCCAGAATGACGGCACCTGGGCCAGCGTCAGCAGGTTCTGCACCATGCCCAGCAGCAGCACCCCGCACAGCGCGCCGAACATGCCGCCCTTGCCGCCGTCCAGCGATACGCCGCCGATGACCGCCGCGGCGAAGACAGTGAAGATCATGCCGTTGCCCTGGTTGGCGTTGATGGCGCCCACATAGCCGGTCAGGATCAGTCCGCCCAGGGCGGCCAGCGTTCCGGCCAGCGTGAAGACGCCCCAGGTGACGCGGTCCACGTTGATGCCCGCCGCGCGCGCCGCCGGCGCGTTGCCGCCGATCGCGTACACGGCGCGTCCCAGACGGTGGTAGCGCAGCATGACGCCGGCCGCCGCGAAAACCAATGCCGCTAGCCACACCGACCAGGGCAGGCCCAGCAGCGTAGAGGAAGCCAGCGCGAAAAACGGCTGCGGCATGTCGAACAGCGTGCTGCCGCGGGTCGCGCCCACGAGCATGCCGCGCAGCACGATCAGCATCGCCAGCGTGACGATGAAGGCGTTGAGCCGCAGCTTGACCACGAGCAGGCCGTTGAGCAGGCCGACGCAGGCGCCGGTCAGCAGCGTCGCCGCCAGGCCCGCCGCGACCGGCAGCTCCGTGCCGAAGCCGCCCGCGGCCGCGGGGATGACCAGCATCGCACCTATGGCCGGCGCGAAGCCGACGGTGGACTCGACGGACAGGTCGAACTTGCCGGTCAGGATGATCAGGGTTTCGGCCACCACCACCAGCGCCAGCGCGGCCGAGGCGCCCAGGATGCCGATCAGGTTGTCGCGCGTCAGGAAGCTGGGGCTGACCAGCGCGCCCAGCACGAACAGGATGACCAGGGCCGGAATCAGGGCGAAGTCGCGCAGCCATCCCAGGCCGGGCCGGCCGCCCAGGCGCCTGCCCGTGGCGTGGATCGTCGGCTCGGGGCTGGCGTGCGCCGCCATGGCGGAATCAGTTTTCATGCAGGCTGACTCCTTCGATGCGGGCGATCAGTTCGCTGTCGTTCCAACCGGCCGCGAATTCGGCCGTGACCTCGCCGCGCGTCATCACCAGCACGCGGTCGCAGATGCGCAGGTCGTCGAGCTCGCTGCTCGACAGCAGGATGGCCTTGCCTTCCTGCCTGACCGCGTCCACCGCGGCCAGCAGGGCTTCCTTGGACTTGATGTCCACGCCGACCGTGGGGTCGATCAGCACCAGCACGTCCGGCGTATTGGCCAGCGCGCGCGCCATGACGACCTTCTGCTGGTTGCCGCCCGACAGGCCCGAAACGATCTGCCCGGGGCCGCTGGCCGCGATGTCCAGCGCATCGATCGCCGCCTGGGCCGACTGCCGCTTGCGCCGCGGGCAAATGAAGCCGAACCGGCCCAGCCGGCCCGGGATGGTCATGGTTGCGTTCTCGCCGACCGACTGCGTCAGCACCAGGCCTTCCTGGTGCCGGTCCCGGGGCACGCAGCCCACGCCGCGCGCCAGCGCCGCCGCCACGTTTCCCGGCGGCAGGGCTTCGTCACGCACCGTGATCGTGCCGCCGGCCGCGCGCCGGAGACCGGCGACCGTCTCGGCCACGCCGCTGCGGCCGCTGCTGGCGCTGCCGACCAGGCCCACGATTTCCTTGCTGCGCACCAGCAGGCTGACGTTGGCGAAGTCGGCGCCGTGCAGGCCGCGCACGTCCAGCACCACGGGCGAGCGGAGCTGGCGCGGGCGTCCGGCCGCGTCCGGAATCTGCAGGCCGCCGCGTTCGCCCGTCATCGCTTCGATCAGCGTT
The DNA here is from genome assembly GCF_056711425.1 of Achromobacter sp. SX5. Lineage (NCBI taxonomy): Bacteria > Pseudomonadati > Pseudomonadota > Betaproteobacteria > Burkholderiales > Alcaligenaceae > Achromobacter > Achromobacter sp. SX5. The sequence goes on from NZ_CM160041.1 coordinate 2,679,791, forward strand.
TCCTTGGGCAGCTCGGCCACCGGCAGGGTCAGGATATGGCGCGCGTCGCGCAGCACCGTCGCGGTCTGGCAGATTTCGTAGGTTTCCTGCAGATGGTGCGAGATGAACAGAAAGGTGACGCCGCCGTCCTGCAGGTCGCGTATGCGGCGGAACAGGCGCTTGATTTCCTCGCCGTCCAGCTGGGCCGTGGGCTCGTCCAGGATGATGAAGCGCGCGCCGTGCGACAGCGCGCACGCGATCTCGACCAGCTGGCGCGCCTCGACGCTCAGGTCGCCGGCCCGCGCGTCTTCGTGCACGTCTATCTGCCAGGCGTCGAGCAGGTCGCGCGCCTGGCGGCGCAGCGCCTTCCAGTCGATCAGGCCGCCGCGCAGCGGCTGGCGGTTGATGAAGAGGTTTTCGGCGACGCTCAGGCCTTTGATGATGGTCGAGTGCTGGTACACGCAGGCGACCTGCCGGCGCCACGCGATGCTGTCGGCCAGCGGCGGAGCCGGCTGCCCGTTGAAGGCGATGGCGCCGGCGTCGGGCCGGCGCAGGCCGGTCAGCATGGAGACCAGCGTCGACTTGCCGGCCCCGTTGCGTCCGAGCAGCGCGTGCGATTCGCCGGGCATCACGGTCAGGCTCACGTCGCGCAGCGCGTACGTGGCGCCGAACCGTTTCGACAGCCCGCGTGCCTGCATCACGGGCGTCGGCTGCCGCGCGCTCATTGCTGGTTGGCCCACAGCGACTGGTCGTCGACGTTCTGCCGGGTCACCAAGGGCGCGGGAAGCTGGTCTTCAAGCACCCCGGGCAGGACTTCGACCACCACGCTGCCGTGGTCGGTCCGACCGGGCTTGAACGCCTGGCCCGCCATCGCGGCCTTGACGTAATAGAGCCCGAATTTGGCGTACAGGTCGGCCGGCTGCGACAGGGTGGCGTCGATATGGCCCTTGCGGATCGCGTCGTACTCCTGCGCGATGCCGTCGTTGCTGATGATGACGATATGCCTGGCGTCGCCGGCCGGATGCAGCAGACCCTTGCGCCGCAAGGTCTGCAGGGTCGGCGCCAGGTACACGCCGCCGGCGTGCATGTAGATGCCCTTCAGGTCCGGATTGGCCGACAGCAGGCTGTCCAGGGCCGCGGCGGCCGCGTCGGACTTCCAGCCGGCGGGGATCTCCAGCACCGTCAGGGCGGGGTAGTCTTTCATGCAGGCGCGGAAGGCTTCGGCGCGGTCGCGTCCGTTGACCGAGGCCAGGTCGCCCATGATCTGCACCACCTTCCCCGATTTCACGTGCTCGCCCAGGTATTGGCAGGACTTGGTGCCATAGGCGCGGTTGTCCGCGCGCACCACGATGGCCACCTTGCCCTTGGTGGGAGCCACGTCCACGGCGACGACGGGCACGTTCTTCTGTTCCGCCAGCTCCAGCGCGCGGCTGATGGCGGCCGAATCCAGCGGCGCGACCACCAGCCCCTTGGCGCCGAGATTGAGCAGGTTGGAGACGTCGGTGATCTGCTGGGCCGGGTCCTGGTTGGAATTGACCGGCGCCAGGATGTCGGCCTCGAGCTGCTTGGCGAACTGCAGGACGTAGCCGTTGTACGCCTGCCAGAACGGCGAGGTCAGCATCGGCAGGTTGACGCCGATCCTGTCCGCGGCCGCGGCGTGCGCGATGCCTGCGGCGGGCGCGGCCAATGCGATGGCCAATATCAGTCGTTGGAGAAAACGCGGGCGCGGCGCCCGCGCCGGGATGGCGCGCAATGCTTTCATGATCTGGTCTCCGCAGATGCCGCCGTTGTCGCAGGGGATGCGTAGCAAGCGCCGTGATCCAGCGGCCAGTCACAGCTTTATTTGCTGCCGACCAATATATTCATCTGCGGAAAAATGGCTACCGATCGCCCGAATTCTGGGATTTTTCCCAGATGAACGGCACAACGCCCCGGCGGCCATGCGCGGCCGCCGGGGCGTTGTCTGTGCACTGAGGCTTATGACTCAGGCGAGCGCTTCGATGACCGCCTCGGGATTCCGTTCGATCACGTTGAGCAGAACCAGCGCCGGCCCTCTCGGGGAACGGTCGCCGCGCTCCCAGTGCCGCAAGGTCGCGGTGGAAAAGCCGAAGCAAGCCGCGAACTGCTCCTGGGTCATGCCCACTTTGGCGCGCACGGCCTTCACATCGACCTTGCGGGGACGATGCACGCGCACGCCACGAGCGTCGCCCTTGGCGTGGGCAATCGCTTCCTGCAAGCCTTGCTTGATGCTGTCGAATGCGGTGCTCATGATTTCGCTCGCCCTTTCCAGATGCTCACCAATATCTCGACCAGGCTGGCCAGATCGTTGCGTGTGCATGGCTTGGTACGCGTTCCATTTTAATCCAATGGATTAGTGGAAGGAAGAGCAATTGACCCGAGACTCGGGCGGCCCGGCGCTGAAACGCCTCGGACGCCACGGCGTGAGCCGCCCGATCCATCATTCGATGTTCTGCGCCTGTTCCCGCATCTGCTCGATCAGCAGTTTCAGGTCCATGGCGGCGCGGGTGACGTCCATGCTGCCGGCCTTGGAGCCCAGGGTGTTGGCTTCGCGGTTCATTTCCTGGAACAGGAAGTCCAGGCGCTTGCCGGCGCTGCCGGCCGGTTTCTTGTCGCCGTGTTTGCCGCCTTGCTTGCCGCCGCCGTCGGTGAGCAGGTGGCGCAGTTCTTCCAGGTGCGAGCGCAGGCGCGACAGTTCCTCGGCCACGTCGATGCGCAGGGCGAACAGGTTGGCCTCCTGCGACAGGCGCTCGGACAGCTCGGCGCCGGTGATGTGCGCGAAGCCGCCCGGGAAGGCCGATTCCACGCTTTCGCGCAGCTTGGCGGCGAGCTTGTCGCGATGGTCGGCCAGCAGCTGGGGCAGGTGGGCCTGGACGGTGTCGACGATGCGGGCCACGCCGTCGGCACACTCGCGCATCATGCCGGCCAGCCGCTCGCCTTCGCGTTCGCGGCCTTCCTGCAGCTGGATCAGCGCCTGGCGGGCGGCCTGCAGGCAGGCCGCGCCCCAGACCTGCGGGTCCAGCGCGTCATTGGCGCGCTGGCCGGGCCAGTTGAACAGTTCGACCAGGCGCGGCGGGGCGATGTCGGGCAGGATGCGGCGGGCGGCCTGCAATTGTTCGGCCAGGTCTTCGAGCCAGGCGGGATCGAGCTTGGACAGGTCGGCGCTGGCGTTGCGCGTATAGGAGACGCGGATCTCGACCTTGCCGCGCCCGAGATTGGCGGTCAGGAGTTCGCGCAGCGGCGTCTCCACGTGGCGCAATTCGTCGGGCAGGCGGAAGTACAGGTCGAGGAACCGGCTGTTGACGCTGCGCAGTTCCAGCGCCAGCGTGCCTTGTTCCAGGTCTGCGCGGGCGTTGCCGAAGGCGGTCATGCTGCGAATCATGGTGTGCGTATCCTGGTGATGCATGTATCGGGGGCCCGGTAGCGCCAAAGCCCGCCGGCCGTGGCGCAGCCTGGCCGGCGGGGACGTTGGAACCGGGGTATCTCGCGGCAGGATACTCCAAGCGGCGCGTTCCTGCGGCCCCAGCCCGTACAATGCGCCCCATCCATGCCATCTCAGGAGCTGCCAGTGACCACTGCCCCCACCATCGCCCGCCCGTCGGGCCGCGCCGTCGACGAACTGCGCCCGTTCAGCCTCGAACGCGGATTCACGCGCTACGCCGAAGGTTCGGTGCTGGTGAAGGCCGGCAACACCCACGTGCTGTGCACGGCCAGCGTGCTGGACAAGGTGCCGCCCTTCCTGAAGGGCAAGGGGGAAGGCTGGGTCACCGCCGAATACGGCATGTTGCCGCGCGCCACGCACACCCGCGGCGACCGCGAGGCGGCGCGCGGCAAGCAAAGCGGCCGCACGCAGGAAATCCAGCGCCTGATCGGGCGCAGCCTGCGCGCGGTGTTCGACATGAAGGCGCTGGGCGAGCGCACGCTGCACCTGGACTGCGACGTGCTGCAGGCCGACGGCGGCACGCGCTGCGCCAGCATCACCGGCGCCTGGGTCGCGGCGGCCGACGCGGTCGCCTTGCTGATGAAGCGCGGCGACCTCGCGACCAATCCGATCCGCGACGCGGTGGCGGCGGTGTCGGTGGGCCTGGTCGAGGGCCGCGCGGTGCTGGACCTGGACTACCAGGAAGATTCGGCCTGCGACGCCGACGTGAACGTCATCATGACCGGCGCCGGCGCCTTCGTGGAGGTGCAGGGCACGGGCGAGGGCGCGACCTTCACCCGGGCCGAGCTGGATACGATGCTGGTGCTGGCCGAGGCCGGGATCGGCAGGCTGGTGCAGGCGCAGCGCGCGGCGTTGGCCTGATGCCGGGGCGCAGGCGGGTGGCGCGTCACGCCGCGCCCTTCACCCCTGCGCCAGCAGCATCCCCACCTTGTCGGCCTTCTCCAGCCCCCAGATCGCGGCGATCAGCCCGCGCAGTTCGGCTTCGGTCGCGGCGTCCGCGTAGCGGCCCAGGCTGAGCGTCTTGTCCTCGATCTCGGCGCGGCTCAGGGTATTGCCCGGGTCGCCCTTGGGTTCGTCGACACGGCTGTGCAGCTGGCGGCCGTCGCGGGTGTAGACCGTGACCTTGCCGATCCAGCGCTGCGGATAGGCGCCGTCGACTTCCGGGTCCAGTTCCATTTCGACCTTGCCGCGGAAGGCCGCGACGCCGGGGTCGTCCAGGCCGGCGTCGAACTCGGCCAGGCCGGCGCGGCCCTGGCGCGCGATCAGGGCCAGCACGGTCCCCATCGAGAACTTGGACTGGTGCACGGTCTGCGGGTTGACGACCGGACCCAGCACGTCGATGGCGCCCTGGTGCACGTGAGCCACGACGCGTTCGATGTCGGCCTCGGTCAGGTTGTGTTCGCGCAGCGCCAGCTGCAGCGCGTCCGCGGCCGGATGGGTGTGGCGGCAGGAGGCGTGGAACTTGAACGAGGTTTCGGCCAGGGCCCAGCGCTCGCCCAGGCGGTCGCACAGGCGCGCCGGATCGGCGTCGGTGGACATGCCGGCCGCCATGCCCTGCGGGCCTTCCAGTATGTGGCGCGCGCCGGTGAAGCCGTCCTGCGCCAGGTAAGCGGCGGTGATGCCGTCGGCGGCGGCCTTGGCCGTGTGCAGCTGCTTGGAGTCGGCGGCGTCGCGTAGGAACTCCCACAGGCCCGCGGCCTGGGTGCCGGCCGAACCCAGCGCATGCAGCATGGCTTCGGGCGACAGGTTGAGCAGGCGTCCGGTGGTGACGGCGGCGGCCAGCGTGCCGGCGGTGCCGGTGGTGTGGAAGATCTTGTAGTGCGAGCGGCCCAGGTATTCGCCCACGCGGATGCCGACCTCGTAGCCGGCGACGGCGGCCACCAGCAGGTCGCGGCCGCTGCGGCCCAGCGCCTGCGCCACGGCCAGCGCGGGCGGGAACACCACGGCGGCGGGGTGGAACACGGAGCCGTTGTGCACGTCGTCCTGTTCGACCACGTGGGCCGCGGCCGCGTTCACCATCGCGGCGAACAGCGGCGTGGTGCGGCGGCGCGTGATCAGGACTTCGCTGGGGCCGTCGGCCGGGCCCATGGTGGCGGCGTAGCGTTCGATGGCCTGCACCGGGCGGGCCGAGGCGCCGGCCAGGATGGACGCCAGGCAGTCCAGCAACAGGTCTTCGGCGCGGCGCAGGACCGGCGCGGGGATGTCTTCGTAGCGCAGATTGGCGGCAAAGGCCGCGAGTTGGGCGCTCAGGTGCGGGGTGTCTTTGGCTGCGGTCATGGTCAGAAGGAGCGGGGCAGGCCCAGGATGTGTTCGGCGACGTAGGAAAGAATCAGGTTGGTCGAGATCGGCGCGACCTGGTAGAGGCGGGTCTCGCGGAACTTGCGTTCCACGTCGTATTCGTTGGCGAAGCCGAAGCCCCCGTGGAACTGCAGGCAGGCGTTGGCCGCTTCCCAGGACGCGTCGGCCGCCAGCAGCTTGGCCATGTTGGCCTGCGCGCCGCAGGGCTGGTGCGCGTCGAACAGGCGGCAGGCCTCATAGCGCATCAGGCTGGCCGCCTCGACGTTGATGTGGGCGCGCGCGATCGGGAACTGCACGCCCTGGTTCTGGCCGATGGGACGGCCGAACACCATGCGTTCCTTGGCGTAGGCGGTGACCTTGTCGACGAACCAGTAGCCGTCGCCGATGCACTCGGCGGCGATCAGGGTGCGTTCGGCGTTCAGGCCGTCCAGGATGTACTTGAATCCCTTGCCTTCCTCGCCGATCAGGTTTTCCTCGGGGATCTCCAGATTGTCGAAGAACAGCTCGTTGGTCTCGTGGTTGACCATGTTCGGGATCGGGCGGATGGTCATGCCGTGCTTGACGGCGTGGTGCAGGTCCACCAGGAAGATCGACATGCCTTCCGATTTGCGCGTGACCTGCTCCAGCGGGGTGGTGCGGGCCAGCAGGATCATCAGGTCCGAGTGCTGCACGCGCGAGATCCAGACCTTCTGGCCGTTGATCACGTAGCGGTCGCCGCGCTTGACGGCGGTGGTCTTGATCTTGGTGGTGTCGGTGCCGGTGGTGGGCTCGGTCACGCCCATGGACTGCAGGCGCAGTTCGCCGGCGGCGATGCGCGGCAGGTATTCGCGCTTCTGGGCTTCGGAGCCGTGGCGCAGCAGCGTGCCCATGTTGTACATCTGGCCGTGGCAGGCGCCGGAATTGCCGCCGCTGCGGTTGATCTCTTCCATGATGACCGAGGCTTCGGTCAGGCCCAGGCCGGAACCGCCGTACTCCTGCGGGATCAGGGCGGCCAGCCAGCCGGCCTCGGTCAGCGCGCGCACGAAGGCTTCCGGGTAGCCCCGTTCTTCGTCGATCTTGCGGAAGTACTCGGAGGGGAATTGGGCGCAGAGGTCGCGTACGGCTTCGCGGATGTCCTGGTAGGCGTGGGCGTTGGGCATGAGGCTGTTTCTGATGGGTGGTAATGGTTCGGTACAGCGTTGAATGTGCCGCAAGGCGCCGGCCATGCCAATTCACAATTGGTTAATACGGGGTTCCTGTTCGCAAAAGCGCAGTTTCATGACGGGCGTTTGTCAGGAGCAAGGCCGGGTTGTGTCAAGAAATTGCCAAACTGCATACCCATAATTTCCGCCGGTGCCGCCGCGGGCGGCAAGGTTACTGACGGACGGATATGCGGAAAAACATCAGGGTCACGACGGCGTTGTCGGCCATTCTTGCGTTGTTTGTGGTGCTGTTCGCGGTGGCGGCGGCCGCCGGCATCGTCGTGCTGCGCGACAACCGCGCCGGCATCGAGGCGCTGGGCCGGGGCAGCATCGAGCGGGCCAGCGACCTGGCGGACATGACCAGCCGGCTGTTCCAGGCCCGCGCCGCGCTCACCGACGCCAAGACTGCCATGGAAAGCGGTCTGCAGGAGGCGCGCGACGAGTCGCTGGCGCATGCCGCCGAACTGCTGGAACAGGCCGTCGCCAGCCTGGGCCGGCTGCGCGCCAACCCGGACGCCAGCGCGCAGGGCAAGCCCTTGTTCGACCAGGTGCTGGCCGCCCACGAGGCCTTCGCCGGCCAGACGCTCGCGCCCATGCTGGCGGCCATCAAGGGCTGGAACGGGATCGAGGTGAACCGGCTGGTGGACAAGGTGCTGCCGGCCAGCGGCGCGGCCTACGTCAAGCAGGCCGACGCCTACCAGGCTTACGCCCGGGCGCAGGGCCAGGCCGCGGTGGCCGAGGCCAGCCGTACGCTGGAAAGCGTGATCGCGGTGGCCGCCGGCGTGCTGGCGGCCGTGCTGATCCTGGCCGTGCTGATCCGGCTGGCGTTTCGCCGCGGCATCCTGCGCCCGCTGAACGAGGCCGGCGCGCATTTCGACCGCATCGCCGACGGCGACCTGACCGGCGCCATCGCCATGCGCGGCGACAACGAAATCGGCGTGCTGTACTCGGCCATGCGCCGCATGCAGACCGGGCTGTCGGCCGCGGTGGCGTCGGTGCGGCAGGGGGTCGAGGAAATCCATACCGGCGCTAGCGAAATCGCCGCCGGCGGGGCCCACATGTCCGAGCGCAGCGCCCGCCAGGCCGATTCGCTGCAGGAAGCCGCCGCCAACCTGACGCAGCTGTCCCACACCGTGCAGCTCACCGCCGGCAACGCCGACCAGGCCAGCCGCCAGGCGCTGGGCGCCACCGAACTCGCGCAGCGCGGCGGCCAGGCGGTGGAAGAAGTGGTGCACAGCATGCGCGGCATCGCCGACAGCGCCCGCCGCATCGAGGAAATCGTCGCGGTGGTCGACAGCATCGCGTTCCAGACCAACATCCTGGCGCTCAACGCCGCGGTGGAAGCGGCGCGCGCCGGCGAGCAGGGCAAGGGCTTCGCGGTGGTGGCCGGCGAGGTGCGCTCGCTGGCGCAACGCAGCGCCCAGGCGGCCCGCGAGATCAAGGGCCTGATCGAGGATTCCGCGCAACGGGTCGAGGCCGGCGTGCGCCAGGTGGGCCTGGCCGGCGACACCATGCGCGACATGGTCGTGTCGGTGGACCGGGTGACCCAGCTGGTGGCGGAGATCTCCAGCGCCACGGCCGAACAGGCCGCCGGCATCGCCTCGGTCAACGATGCGGTGGCCGACATCGAACGCGCCACCCAGGAAAACGCCGCCATGGTCGAGCAGACGGCGGCGGCCGCCGCCGCGCTGGAAGCCCAGGCGCAGGGCCTGCGGCAGGCGGTGGCGGTGTTCCGTATCGCCGCCGGGGCCCAGGCCTCAGCTATCGAGATTCGGCAGGGGGGCGCCGGCGTAGCGCTCGGTCACCAGCGACAGATTCCCATGCTTGACCTTGTGCTTGACGTGGGCGGCGGCCGAGGCGATGGCCTCCGGGCGGATGCGCTCGCATAGCGACGGCGTGACGGTCAGCGCGCCCACGCCCAGCGTCACGAAAGGGAAGAAGCGCGGCACGCCGTAGCGGTCCTCGGCCTCGATGCCGCCGTTGCGGCGGCCGGCGTCGTCGTACAGGTCGATGGCGCGCTCGTTGAATTCCGCGATGATGCGGCGGGCGCGGTCCAGCCAGTCGGGGCTGCGCAGCAGCACCACGAAGTCGTCGCCGCCCACGTGGCCCACGAAATCGCGCTGCGGGTCGCAATGGCGCTTGATGACCTCGGCGGTCAGCATGATCATGTCGTCGCCGCGCCAATAGCCGTACACGTCGTTGAAGGGCTTGAAATTGTTCAGGTCGCCATAGCAGATGGTGAAGTCGTCCGCGTCTTCGAGCAGCGCGGCGATGTGGCGGCTGATGGGGATGTTGCCGGGCAGCGAGGTCAGCGGATTGGCGTAGCGCGCCGCCTCGATGCGCATCTCGGTCACCGAGCGCACCAGGGTCTCGCCGGTGGCCAGGCCGTCGTAGCGGCCCTCGCGGGTGATGATCAGGCCGTCCATCAGGTAGCGCTGGTCTTCGGAAATCAGCACGTGGCTGAGCTGGTCGATGGACACGTTCTGGTCCACCAGCACCGGCTCGGCGTTCATGAAGCTGGAGCAGGCGTTGCGGCCGAACAGCTCGCGGGTGTAGCGCTGCGCATAGTGTTCGAGGAAGTCGCGCCGGTTGATGATGCCCACCGGCCGGTTGTCGGCGTCCACCACCGCGACCGCGTGCATCTCCTTGTGCTCGATGAACAGCCGGTGCACGTCGTCGTTGGTGTGCTCCTGCAGCCGGGCGGCCGGCGCCTGCACACGCAGGCTGGCCGCGGTGCCGCCGGCGGCGCGCGGCGGCGGCGAGGCGGGCGCGCGCTGCCGCAGCGTGTCGCGCAGCCGCGGGGCCAGCTCGGTCACCAGGGTTTCCTCGGGCCGGCCCAGGAACCAGCCCTGGGCGTAGCGGATGTCCAGTTCGCGCACGGCCGCCAGGTCCTCGGCGGTTTCGATGCCTTCGGCCACGACGGCGGTGCCCAGGTGCTGCGCGACCTTCAGTATGGCGCGCACCAGCTGCTGCTTGCGCTCGTCCTGGCCGATGCCGTGGAAGAAGTAGCGGTCTATCTTGACCAGGTCCGGCTGCATCTCGGACCACAGCCGCAGGTTCGAATTGCCCACGCCGTAGTCGTCCAGCGCCACGCGCATGCCGAATTCGCGCAGACAGGCGAAGGCGCAGGCGGCCTCGTCCATCTGCTCGGCCAGCGAGTCCTGCTCGGTCAGTTCGACGATGATGCTGGATGGCGCGAGTTCGCAATCCTTGAGCAGGCGGCGCGGCAGGTCCTCGCCCCACAGGCTCCAGTAATGGATCAGGGCCGAGCCGGACAGGTTCAGGAACAGCTTGCCGGCGGCGTCGTGGCGCTGGAAGCCCTGGGCGCCGGCGCGGAAGCTGGCCAGCTCCAGTTGCGGATGCAGGCCCTGGCGGCGGGCTTCGGCGAACAGCGCGTCGGGGAAATGCAGCGCGGTGTCGGCCGGCCCCCGGATCAGGCTTTCATGGCCATAGACGCGGCTGTGGGACAGGTCGATCACCGGCTGGTAGCGCGCATGCAGCAGGCGGTGGCGCAATATGCCGGCGAGATTGATGGGAGAGGAGGGGTCCGGAAGGGCGGAGGTCGCGCGGGCCGCGGCCGGGCGGGACGAGCTGGGGATGAGATCCATCGCCGGTGCGTTCAGATACGTTCAGTGACAAGTTGTTCATCATGACAAGAAATTATGTCCGGCTTGTTGCGCCGGCGCGCGTCTGGCCGCGCCTATACAATTTGCGCTATGACTTCTCCCAAGATCCCTGATTCCCTGCGCCGCGTCGTGTTGGCGTCCAACAACGCCGGCAAGCTGCGCGAGTTCTCGGCCCTGTTCGCGCCCCTGGGCATCGAACTGGTGCCCCAAGGCGAGCTGGACGTGCCCGAGGCCGAAGAGCCGCACGTCACCTTCGTCGAAAACGCGCTGGCCAAGGCCCGCCACGCCAGCCGCCTGACCGGGCTGCCGGCCCTGGCCGACGATTCCGGCCTGTGCGTGGCCGCGCTGGACGGTGCGCCGGGCGTGTACTCGGCGCGTTACGCGCAGATGCACGGCGGCGAAAAATCCGACCAATCCAATAACGCTTTGCTGGTGGAAAAGCTGGCCGGCGTGGCCGACCGCAGCGCCTGGTACGTGGCGGTGCTGGCCCTGGTGCGCTCGGAAAACGACCCGCGCCCGCTCATCGGCGAAGGCCTGTGGCACGGCGAGATCATCGACCAGCCCGAAGGAGCCAACGGCTTCGGCTACGACCCGCATTTCTACCTGCCCGACCTGGCGCTCACCGCCGCCAGCCTGGACCCGCAGGAGAAAAACCAGGTCAGCCACCGCGCCCGCGCGCTGCGCGAACTGCTGGGCAAGCTGGGCAACGCATAAAGCACGCATGTCCATCATCATCCCCATCCGCAACGATATGGGCGCGTCGGCATCGCGCCCGCGGCCGGCCGGCGGCTCGGTGCTGACCAGCCTGCCGCCGCTGTCGCTCTACGTGCACGTACCCTGGTGCGTGCGCAAATGCCCGTACTGCGATTTCAATTCGCACGCCGCGCCAGGCGGCGAGATCCCGGAACGCGCCTATCTGGACGCGCTGCGCAGCGACCTGGAGCAGGCGCTGCCTTCCATCTGGGGCCGACAGGTAGTGTCGGTCTTCATCGGCGGGGGCACGCCCAGCCTGCTGTCGGCCGCCGGCCTGGACGAGCTGCTGGCCATGCTGCGCGCCTGCCTGAACCTGTGGCCCGACGCCGAGATCACCATGGAGGCCAATCCGGGCACGGCCGAGGCAGGGCGCCTGCGCGACTACGCCGCCAGCGGCGTGACCCGGTTTTCGCTCGGCATCCAGAGTTTCGACGACGTCCAGCTCAAGAAGCTGGGCCGCATCCACGACGCCGCCCAGGCCAGAAAGGCCATCGAGATGGCGCAGCGCGCCGCGCCGCGCGTCAACCTGGACCTGATGTTCGCGCTGCCCGGGCAGACCCAGGAAGCCTGTGTGGCCGACCTGCGCGAGGCCGTGTCCTTCGGCACCGAGCACCTGTCGCTCTATCACCTGACGATGGAGCCCAACACGGTGTTCGCGAAGTTTCCACCCGAGGACCTGCCCGACGACGACGCCAGCGCGGCCATGCAGGACGCGATCGAGGCCGAACTGGCCGCGGCCGGCCTGGACCGCTACGAGGTCTCGGCCTACGCCAGGCCGGGGGCGCGCTGCCGCCACAACCTGAACTACTGGGAATTCGGCGATTACCTGGGCATCGGCCCGGGCGCCCACGGCAAGCTGTCGTTCCACGACCGCATCGTGCGCGAGGCGCGGCTGCGCAGTCCCGATTCCTGGATGCGGGCCGCGCTGGCCCGCGACGGCAGCCATGTCTCGGAAAGCCGCCAGGTCGGGGCCGACGAGCTGCCGTTCGAGTTCATGCTCAACGCGCTGCGCCTGAAAGCGGGCGTGCCGGCCAGCAGCTTCGAGGAACGCACCGGCCTGTCGCTGGCCGTGATTGCGCACCAATTGGAGGCGGCCTCGCAACGGGGCCTGCTGGACGCCGATCCGACCCGGCTGCGGGCCACCGCACTGGGATGGCGCTTCCTCAATGACCTGCAGGAAATGTTCCTGTAGCAAGCTCTGCACCAGAGTGGGGCAGTCGTGCCCCACGCTTTGCACCAATATGGTGCTACATTTTCACTTCTCCGCATATTCGTCCCCGGGCAATCCCGGGGACGAAAGCTGGCACGCATATTGCTTCATCGTTTATGCCAGTCGACGGGCAAGGCCCTCGACCCTTTTATCTAATGGAGATGACATGGCAAGCCCGAAAGACGTCCTGAAACAGATCGCCGACAACGAAGTGAAATTCGTGGATTTCCGCTTTACCGACACGGTCGGCCGTGAGCACCACGTTTCCGTGCCCACCTCCGCGATCGACGAAGACAAGCTGGAAAGCGGTCAGGCTTTCGACGGTTCCTCGATTCCGGGCTGGAAGGGCATCGAGGCTTCGGACATGCTGCTCATCCCCGACCTGGCCACGGCCAACCTGGACCCGTTCCGCGAAGAGCCGACCCTGATCCTGTCGTGCGACGTGGTCGAGCCGTCGGACCTCAAGGGCTATGACCGCGACCCGCGCTCGCTGGCCAAGCGCGCCGAAGCCTACCTCAAGTCCTCGGGCCTGGGCGACACCGCCTACTTCGGTCCGGAACCCGAATTCTTCGTGTTCGACGGCGTGACCTGGAACACCGACATGTCCGGCACCTTCGTCAAGATCAAGTCGGAAGAGGCCTCCTGGTCCACCGGCCTGGACTTCGAAGGCGGCAACACCGGCCACCGTCCCGCCGTGAAGGGCGGCTACTTCCCCGTGCCCCCGGTCGATTCGTTCCAGGACATGCGCTCGGAAATGTGCCTGCTGATGGAACAGATGGGCGTGCCGGTCGAAGTGCACCACCACGAAGTGGCCGGCGCCGGCCAGCTCGAAATCGGCACCAAGTTCAGCACGCTGGTGCAGCGCGCCGACTGGACGCAGATCACCAAGTACATCATCCATAACGTGGCCCACGCCTACGGCAAGACCGCCACCTTCATGCCCAAGCCCATTGTCGGCGACAACGGCTCGGGCATGCACGTGCACCAGTCGATCTGGAAGGACGGCCAGAACCTGTTCGCGGGCAACGGTTACGCCGGCCTGTCGGAATTCGCGCTGTACTACATCGGCGGCATCATCAAGCACGCCCGCGCCTTGAACGCCATCACCAACCCCGGCACCAACTCGTACAAGCGCCTGGTCCCGCACTACGAAGCCCCGGTCAAGCTGGCTTACTCGGCCCGCAACCGGTCGGCCTCGATCCGCATCCCGTACGTGGGCAACCCCAAGGGCCGCCGCGTCGAAGCGCGCTTCCCGGACCCCCTGGCCAACCCGTACCTGGCCTTCTCGGCCCTGATGATGGCCGGCCTGGACGGCGTGCAGAACAAGATTCACCCGGGCGATCCGGCCGACAAGAACCTGTACGACCTGCCGCCGGAAGAAGACGCCAAGATCCCGACCGTGTGCTCGTCGCTGGAGCAGGCCCTGGAGGCGCTGGACAACGACCGCGAGTTCCTGACCCGCGGCGGCGTGTTCAGCAACGACATGCTGTCGGCCTACATCGACCTGAAGATGGGCGACGTGAACCGTCTGCGCATGACCACGCACCCGGTCGAATTCGACATGTACTACAGCCTCTGATCGTTCGAGGTTGCGGCCGGCGGAAAGCGGCGTGACGGGCAGAAACCAGGGCCCGCCGCGCCGGCGCCGCCGGCTCGCGGCCCGGTCCGACGCCCGCCAGGCGCACGCCCGGCGGGCGGGCCGGGTGCCGCTTTCCCCTCACATTCGGGTATGTAGAAAATGAATGTAGAAGCTCTCGATCTGCTGGCGACGTCCGTTTTCCTGGTCAACGAACGCGGCCATATCGAATACGCCAATGCGGCCGCCGAGGATTTGTTCGGCCGCTCGCGCAAACAGCTGTGCGGGCACTCCGCCGCCACGCTGTTCGACAGTCCGGAAAACATACAGTCCTCCATCGACCGCGCCGCCGCCGGCCGTTACGGCGACGTCAGGCAGCTGGGCAGCCTGCGCCGCGCCGCGGAATCCGTCGAGGTCTCGGTGACCACCGTCGGGCTGACGGGCCAGCGCTGGCCCGTGCTGATAGAAACCCGCGAAATCGAGCAGCGCGTGCTGGCCGACCGCAACCACCGCCTGGTCGACGAAATCGAAGCGCACCGCGAACTGCTGCGCAACCTGGCGCATGAAGTCAAGAATCCCCTGGGCGGGCTGCGCGGCGCCGCGCAACTGCTGGAGGCCGAGCTGCCCAGCGCGGCGCTGGCCGAATATACCCAGGTCATCATTTCCGAAGCCGACCGCCTGCAGGCGCTGGTGGACCGCCTGAGCGGCCCGCAGCGGGTGCCGCTGAATGCGCGGCCGGTGAACATCCACGAGATCTGCGAGCGCGTCTGCGCACTGATCCAGGCCGAGTTCCGCAACGAGGTCACGCTGCTGCGCGACTATGACGCGTCGATGCCCGACCTGAAGGGCGATGCCGCCCGACTGATGCAGGCCGTCCTGAACGTGGCGCGCAACGCCGCGCAGGAACTGGTCGCGCGGCCCGCGGGCCCGCACACCGAACCCGGAGTGGTCACGCTGCGCACCCGCGTGGCGCGGCAGGTCATGCTGGCGCACAGGCAGCACCGCCTGGCGCTGGAGCTGTCCATCATCGACAACGGTCCGGGCGTGCCGGACCATATCCGAGACCGCATCTTCCATCCGCTGGTGACGGCGCGCGCCGGCGGCACCGGGCTGGGCCTGAGCCTGGCCCAGGATTTCGTGCAGCAGCACGGCGGCATCATCGAATTCGAATCCCGACCCGGGCGCACCGAGTTTCGCCTGGTTCTTCCGATGGAGCCCGCACACTGATGAAACCCGTATGGATCGTCGACGATGACCAGGCCATCCGCTGGGTCCTGGAAAAAGCCCTGGCCCGAGCCGGCGTGCCCACGCGCAGCTTCTCGCAGGCTTCCGACGTGCTGGAGGCGCTGTCGCGCGACACGCCGGCCGCGCTGGTGTCCGATATCCGCATGCCCGGCGGCAACGGCCTGGAACTGCTGCGCCAGCTCAAGGAGCGCCACGCCGGCCTGCCGGTCATCGTGATGACCGCGTTCGCCGACCTGGACAGCACGGTATCCGCCTTCCAGGGCGGCGCCTTCGATTACCTGGCCAAGCCGTTCGACGTGAACGAGGCGGTGGCGCTGATCCAGCGCGCCGTGCAGGAATCGGCGCAGCCCGAAAGCGCCGAAGGGCAGGGCGAATCGGCCCAGAACAACGAACGCTGGATGATGACGCAGTCCTCGTCCACCGCCATGCAGGAAGTGTTCCGCGCCATCGGCCGGCTGGCGCAGTCCAAGGTCACGGTGCTGATCACCGGCGAATCCGGCACCGGCAAGGAACTGGTGGCGCGCGCGCTGCACGGGCACGGCGTGCGGGCCGGCGGTCCCTTCGTGGCGCTGAACGCGGCCGCGATTCCGCGCGATCTGCTCGAAGCCGAACTGTTCGGCCACGAGCGCGGCGCCTTCACCGGTGCCAGCAGCCTGCGCCGCGGCCGCTTCGAGGAAGCGCACGGCGGCACCCTGTTCCTGGACGAAATCGGCGACATGCCGATCGAGCTGCAGACGCGCCTGCTGCGCGTGCTGGCCGAAGGGAGCTTCTACCGCGTGGGCGGCGCGCAGCCGGTGCGGGTCGACGTGCGCATCGTGGCCGCCACCCACCAGCCGCTGGAGCAGCGGGTCGAGCAGGGCCTGTTCCGCGAAGACCTGTTCCACCGCCTGAACGTGATCCGGCTGCGGCTGCCGCCGCTGCGCGAACGGACCGAGGACATTCCGGCCCTGGCCGCCCACTTCCTGAGCGCCAGCGCCCGCGCGCTGGGCGTGCCGGTCAAGCGCCTGACGCCCGAGGCGCTGGCGGTGCTGACCAAGTTCGACTTTCCCGGCAACGTGCGCCAGCTGGAGAACTTCTGCCACTGGCTGACGGTGATGGCGCCGGGCCAGACGGTGGAGCCGGCCGACCTGCCGCCGGAGATCCGCGCCATGGAGCACCCGCCTTACGCCAGCCCCGCGGCGCGCCCGGCCGCGCCCGTGGCCGGCGGCTGCACCGTGCTGGCCGCGCCTGCGCCGGCCGAGGACGAGGCCGCGGCGCGCAACTGGCAGGACTCGCTGCTGCGCGACGCGCAATACCGGCTCGAGCGCGGCGAACCCGCGGTCATGGCCACGCTGACCCGCCAGTTCGAGAAGATCCTGCTGCAAAGCGCGCTGGACGCCAGCCGCGGCCGCCGGGTCGAGGCCGCCTCGCGCCTGGGCATAGGCCGCAACACCATCACCCGCAAGCTGCGCGACCTGGGCATCGAGGACGAATAAGCCCGCCCACGAGCGGACGCCTCAGCCCAGGCCCAGCAGGCTTTCGCACAGCCGCGGGGATTTCAGCTTCTGCAGCCACCATTTCAAGGCCTCGCCCGGCGCCTCGGCGCGCCAGGCGTAGGCCAGGTGTTCCGTCGGCGACATGCCTTCGTCGGTTTCGCACGCCACCAGCACGCCTTGCGCCAGGTACGGCGCGGCCAGCGTCAGCGGCAGATAACCGCAGCCCAGGCCGCGCACCTGGGCGTCTATCTTGGCCTGCATCGTGGGCATCACCAGCGTGGGCTGCTCGGCCAGGATGCCGCGGGTCTGCGGCGGCAGGTTGCGCGAGGTGTCGGCCACCACCACCGCGCAATAGCGCGTGACGTCGGCGCGCGACAGCGGCTGCGGCAGACTCGCCAGCGGATGATGCGCGGCCACGCAGAACGCGAACTGCATCTGGCCCATGGCCTGCGAGCGATACGGGCCGGTGGGTTCGCCGGCCGCGCCGGCGCCTATCGCCAGGTCGGCGCGGCCCCCGGTCAGCGCGTCCCACGCGCCGCTCAGCACTTCGCTGGAAAAGCGCAGCGTGGTGGCGCTTTCCAGCGCCTGGAATTCCTCGATCAGGTCGTATAGCGGACGCCAGGGCAGCACCGCGCTGACGGCGATGCGCAACTCCACCTCCCAGCCCGTGGCGATGCGCTTGACGCGGCAGGCCAGGTCGTCGAGCGACTGCAGCACGTGGCGGCCGTCGCGCAGCAGCGTCTCGCCGGCCGGCGTCAGCAGCGCGCGGTGGCCGGAACGGTCGAACAGCAGCACGTCCAGCCCGTCCTCCAGCTTGCGGATGGAATAGGTGACGGCCGAAGGCACTTTGCCCAGTTCGCGGGCGGCCTTGGCGAAGCTGCCGTGGCGGGCGATCGCGTCGACCAGGATCAGGAGTTCAGGGGTGATCGGTTGCATGGCCAATTATATTCAATTTATTTGAATGATTCCGTCAAAATATAACGCTGAATCTGGCCGCCGGCGAGCGCACAATATCACTCATGCCGGTGTTGCAGCCCAGGCATCCAGGCACGAAACGAGGCGCTGGGCAGCAATACCATTCACATTATTGAAATAAGGAGTCCGCAATGCTTACCGTACGCCGCGCCGCCGAACGAGGCCATGCCAACCACGGCTGGCTGGATTCGTTCCATACCTTTTCATTCGCCAACTACTACGACCCGGCCCATATGGGTTTCGGCGCGCTGCGCGTGATCAACGACGACCGCATCGCCGCCGGCCGCGGCTTCGGCACGCACGGGCACCGGGACATGGAAATCATCACCTACGTGCTGGATGGCGCGATCGCGCACAAGGACAGCATGGGCAGCGGCTCGACCATCCTGCCCGGCAACGTGCAGCGCATGAGCGCCGGACGCGGCGTGATGCATTCGGAGTTCAACCCGTCGCCCGACACGCAGACGCACATGCTGCAGATCTGGATCGAGCCCGACGTCGCCGGCATCGCGCCCGAGTACGAAGAGCGCGAGTTCAGCGATGCGCAAAAGCGCGGCCGCCTGCAAGCCCTGGTGTCGGCCGACGGCGTCGACGGCTCGATGAAGATCCACCAGGACGCGCGGCTCTACGCCGGCCTGTTCGACGGCGCCGAATCGGCCACGCTGGAACTGGCCGCCGGCCGGCGCGCCTGGGTGCACGTGGCGCGCGGCGGCATCGTGGTCAACGGCGTCGAGCTGGCGGCCGGCGACGCGGCCGCCATCACCGACGCCGATCGCGTCGAACTGAGCGGCGGCAAGAACGCCGAAGTGCTGGTGTTCGACCTGGCATGAGGCCAAGCCGGGCGCGATCCCGCGCCCGGCAGGCTTTAAGATGGCCGCAGGCCCCAACTTCCACACCCGGAGAGTCTCATCATGTCCACCTTGTCCGAAGCAGGCGATAGCGCCATCGAAACCGTGGTCGTCCCGCGCACCAGCGACCTGGGCGGGTTTTCTGTGCGGCGCGCCATCCCCTCGGCGCAGCGCCGCGCCGTCGGCCCGTTCGTGTTCCTGGACCACATGGGCCCGATCGAATTCGCCCCGGGTTCCGGCATAGACGTGCGCCCGCACCCGCACATCGGCCTGTCCACCGTGACCTATCTGTACGAGGGGTCGATGGTGCACCGCGACGGCGTGGGCAGCGTCAAGACCATCCTGCCCGGCGAGGTCAACTGGATGACCGCGGGCCGCGGGATCGTGCATTCCGAGCGTTCCTCGCCCGAAAGCCGGCAGTCGTCGCAGAAGCTCTGTGGCCTGCAGATCTGGGTCGGCCTGCCCAAGGCCCACGAGGAAACCGATCCCGGCTTTACGCACTACGGGCTGGACGTGCAGCCGGTGGTCGAAGGCGAGGGCGTGCGCGCCCAGGTCGTGGCCGGCTCGCTGTTCGGCAAGACTTCGGGCGTCAAGACGCTGTCGCCGCTGTTCTACGGCGACCTGCAGCTGCAGGCCGGCGCCACCGTGGTGCTGCCGGCCGAGCATGAAGAGCGCGCGGCCTATGTGTCGCAAGGCAACGTGGAAGTCGACGGCCAGGAATTCGAAGGCGGGCGTCTCATCGTCTTCGCGCCGGGCCGGCCGGTGCAGATCCGCGCGAAGACCGCCGCGCGCTTCGCGCTGCTCGGCGGCGAGCCGCTGGACGGCCCGCGCTTCGTCTGGTGGAACTTCGTCTCCAGCAGCAAGGACCGCATCGAACAGGCCAAGCAGGACTGGCAGCGCAACCGCTTCGACCAGGTGGTGCCCGGCGACGAAACCGAGTACATCCCGCTGCCCGCGCCGCGCGCCTGAACGGCCCGGCGCGGCGGTATGATGCCCGTCCCGACTCAACAACAATCCGGGATGGAGACACCATGCATCGCTACACCGTCAACGCGCTGCGCGGCCTGGCCGCGCTGGCGCTGATCCACGGCGCCTCGGCGGCGCTCGCCGCCGGCTATCCGGCCAAGCCGATCACCTTCATCGTTCCGTACACCGCCGGCGGCACCACCGACCTGGTGGCGCGCACGGCCGGCCAGAAAGTGGCCGAAAAACTGGGCCAGCCCGTCATCATCGAGAACCGTCCGGGCGCGGGCGGCAACATCGGCATGGACGCCGTGGCCAAGGCCGCGCCCGACGGCTACACCATAGGCTTCGGCGCGATCTCGACCAACGCGCTCAATCCCTTCGTCTATCCGTCGATGCCGTTCGATCCCACCAAGGACTTCACCGGCGTCAGCATGCTGGGCGCGTCCACCGTGGTGCTGGAAACCGGCCCGGCCCTGAAGGTCGGCAGCGTCAAGGACTTGGTGGCCTACGCCAAGCAGCACCCGGGCACGTCCTACGGCACGCCGGGAACCGGCACCTCCATGCACCTGGCCGGCGTCATGTTCGACCAGCTCACCGGCGCCGGCATGCAGCACGTGCCGTACAAGGGCAGCGCCCCGGGCCTGAACGATCTGCTGGGCGGACACCTGCCGGTGATGTTCGACAACCTGCCGGCCTCGCTGCCGCACATCAAGGCAGACAAGGTGCGGGCCCTGGCGGTCACCGGCAGCAAGCGCGCGCCCGCGCTGCCCGAGGTGCCGACGCTGGCCGAGCTGGGCTATGAGGCCGCGGTGGTGGACCCGTGGTTCGCCGTCTATGGCCCGGCGAAAATGCCGCCCGAGGCGACCCGCGCGCTGAGCGAGGCGTTCCAGTGGGCGCTGGCGCTGCCCGAGGTCAAGAACAAGCTGGAGCAGGCCGGCTTCATGCCCTACGGCTCCACGCCCGAAGAGGTCGAGCGCCTGACCCGCAGCCAGCACGAGGCCTTCAAGGCCTTGTCGCAGAAGGTCAAGCTGTCGGCGGACTGAGGGAAATCAGCGGCCCCGGGCGTAGGCCTGCTCGCGCCGCTCTTCCAGCGCCTCGCGGCGAATGAAATCGCGCACGAAGTCGTTGGCGGGATGGTGGTGCAGGTTGTAGGGCGTGTCCCACTGCGCCACGCAGCCCTTGGCCATGACGCCGATGCGGTCGGCGATGGCGAAGGCCTCGGCCTGGTTGTGCGTGACCAGGATGGCGGTGTGGCCGGTGCTCTTGAGGATGTCGCGGACCTCGAAGGCCAGCCGCTCGCGCGTGTCCACGTCCAGGTTGGAGAACGGTTCGTCCAGCAGCAGCAGGTCGGGCGAGGGCGCCAGCGCGCGCGCCAGGGCCACGCGCTGCTGCTGCCCGCCCGAAATCTCGTGCGGGTAACTGTTGGCCGCATGCGCCAGGCCCACCAGTTCCAGCATTTCCTCGACGCGGCGGGCGCGCTCGGCGCGCGCCAGCTTGCGCAGCCCGAAGGCCACGTTCAGCGCCACCGTCAGGTGCGGGAAGAGGGCGTAGTCCTGGAACATCATGCCGACGCGGCGCAGCTCGGGCGCCACCTGCACGGCGGGCGAGGAGATCACGGCGCCGTCGAGCAGGATGCGGCCGGCGCGCACCGGCTCGAAGCCGGCGATGGCGCGCAGCACGGTGGTCTTGCCGCAGCCGGATTCGCCCAGCAGGCAGCCGATATGGCCCACGGGCAGCCCCAGCGTCAGGTCCTGCACCACGGGCTTGAGGCCGGCGGGCGTGTCGTAGGCCAGGGAAAGGTGATCGAGTTCTAACAGATCGGGCACGATGATCAATGTCCCATTTTCAGATTGGTCCGCGCCAGCAGAATGACGGGAAATAGGCCGGCCAGCACGATGGCCAGCGCCGCCACGGCGCCTTCCTCGTACGTGCCGCGGGCGGCTTCCGCATAAAGCCAGGTGGCCAGCGTGTCGAAATTCATCGGGCGCAGCAGCAGCGTGGCCGGCAGCTCCTTCATGGCGTCCACGAACACCAGCAGCGCGCTGGCGGCCAGCGCCGGGCGCAACAGCGGCAGGTGCACGCGGCGCAGCGTGCCGGCCGAGCTTTCGCCCAGCAGGCGCGAAGCCTGTTCGAGCGAAGGTGGAATGCGCGCCAGGCCGGCTTCCAGCGCCCCGGTGGAGATGGCCAGGAAGCGGATGGCGTAGGCGCACACCAGCGCGCCCATCGAGCCCATCAGGAACAGGCCGCCGGTGCCGAACACCTTGGCGACCGCGGTGTCGATCCACACGAACGGCGTGAGCAGGCCGATGGCCAGCACGGTGCCGGGCACCGCGTAGCCCAGGCTGGCGATGCGGGCACAGGCGCGGCCCGGATTGAAGCCCGAGCTTTCGCGCAGCGTGCGCCCGGCCCAGGCCACCACCAGCCCGCACAGCAGCGTCACCAGCGTGGCGCTGAAGGCCACGATCAGCGTATTGCTCAAGCCCCTGAGCAACTGGTCCGACACGCCGCCCACCAGATGCAGGCGCTTGTAGGTTTCCACCACCAGGTACAGCGCCGGAGCGACGAAGCCGGTCAGCACCGGAATCCAGCCCAGCGCCACCGCGGCCGCGGCAGCCGTGCCGCGCAGCCGGCGCGGCTGCATCGGGCGCATGCGCTGGGTATTGGCGTAGCGCTGGCGCTTGCGCCCGTGGCGCTCCAGCAGGATCAGGCCGATCACGATCGCCAGCATGGTCAGCGCGATCTGGGCCGCGCCGGCCAGGTCGGAACGCGTCACCCAGGTGGTGTAGACCGATACCGTCAGCGTCTGCACGCCCAGGAATTCCGAGGCGCCGATATCGTTCAGGGTTTCCAGGAGCGCCAGGCTCACGCCCACCACGATGGCGGGGCGGGCCAGCGGCAGGGCCACGCGGCAGAACACCGCCACGCGGCCAGCGCCCAGCGTGCGGGCGGCTTCCAGCAGGCTGGCGGCCTGCGTCATGAACATGACGCGGGTGCTCAGATAGACATAGGGATACAGCACGAAGCCCAGCACGAAGATCGCGCCGTAGATCGAGCGCAGGTCGGGCAGGCGGAACTGGCGCGGGCTGTCGTAGCCCAGCAGCGCGCGGATCGCGCTTTGGATGGGGCCGATCGGATGCAGCAGGTCCAGATAGGCGAAGGCGATGATGTAGGTGGGCACCGCCAGCGGCAGCAGCAGCGCCCAGGTCAGCACCCGGCGGGTGGGGAACTCATAGGCCGTCACCAGCCAGGCGGCGCCCGTGCCCAGCAGCGTGACCACCACGCCCACGCCGGCCAGCAGCATGGCGGTATTGGCCAGCGCCTGCGGCAATACATAGTGGGCGAGGTGCTGCCAGTGGGCCAGTTCGCCGCCCAGCGCCCACCAGCCCAGCGTCAGGACGGGCGCAAGCACGGCCAGCGCGATCAGGGCGGCGCCGGCCAGCCAGCCGGCCCCGCGTTCAGTCCAGCGCAGACGCAGCGGCCGGGGCAAAGATTCTGTGTGCATGCTTCAAAGTCGATGGCATCAAAGGCAAGGCCTGCTCCCCCGCGAAAGAGGGGAGCAGGCCCTGCGCGCGGACCGGCAAAATACGTCCGCGCGCCTGTTACTGCCCCAAGGCGCGGCCGCGCGGCATGGCGCGGCACGCCGGGAGCTTATCAGTTGTCGAAACCGACCTTGTCCACCAGTTCGCTGGCCTGCTTGCGGTGCTTGGCGATCTCGGTCAGCGGCAGCGGGTCCACCTTCAGTTCGCCGAAGCTGGCGACGACGGGGTCCAGCTTCACGCCCTTGCGGACGGGATACTCGTAGTTGGCCTGTGCGTACAGGGCCTGGGCCGGTTCGGAAACCAGGAAGTCCAGCAGCTTGATCGCGTTGGCCTTGTTGGGCGCGTGCGCCGCCACGGCCGCGCCGCTGACGTTCACGTGGGTGCCGCCGCTCTTGGCGTTGGCGAAGGTGGGGCGCACGACCTTGATGGCGTCGCCCCACTTGCGCGCGTCGGTGCCGGGCTGCGCGTTCTTCATGTGGCCCACGTAGTAGGCGTTGGCCAGGCCGATGTCGCAGATGCCGCCCAGGATGTCGCGCGCCACGTCGCGGTCGCCACCGGCGGCCTTGCGGGCCAGGTTGGCCTTGACGCCGCGCAGCCACTTCTCGGTGGCCTCGGCGCCGTCATGCGCGATCATGGAGGCGACCAGCGCGGTGTTGTAGGGATGCTGGCCCGAGCGGATGCAGACCTTGCCCTTCCACTTCGGGTCGGCCAGGTCTTCGTAGCGGAAGCTCTCCAGCTTCAGGTCCTTTTCCACGTACAGAACGCGGTCGCGCAGCGACAGCGCATACCACTTGCCGTCGGCGCCGCGCAGGTTGGCGGGAATCACCGATTCCAGAGTCTGCGACTTGATCGACTGGGTCACGCCGCCGTCCACGAGGTCCAGCAGGTTGCCGATGTCCACGGTCATGAGCACGTCGGCCGGCGACTTGGCGCCCTCGGCCTTGACGCGCTCGAGCAGGCCGTCCTTGACGAACACGGTGTTGACCTTGATGCCGCTTTCCTTCGTGAAGGCGTCGAGCAGCGGCTGGATCAGCTTGGGCTCGCGGGTGGTGTAGAGGCTGACTTCCTCGGCGGCGTTGGCCGACACGGTGAAGGCGGCTGCGCCGGCCAGCGCCAGGGCGCGCAGCAGCGAATTCAATTGGGGACGCTTGATCATGAGGAGGGGCTCCGGCTAGGGCTGCGGCAGCAAGCCGCGCCGGGCGTCTTGCTGCTGCTCAAAAACGGTCTGCTAACGAAAATGATTATCAAATTGGAAGGCGACGATACCAGGAAGCTTTGCGTCATTCAACTATCTGTCAGTGGACGCGCCGATCCTTTGATCCCCATCAAGACGGCATAAGGGTATTACGGAATAATGAGAGCAATTATCATCGAGACCCTGTAGAATAGGGTCAACCCTAATGCCTGCCGCGTCTTTTGTGCGGTAGGGACCTGACCCCGCGGCGCAAGCCGGGCCCAACGCCCGGGGGCCGTCCGCCCCTAACTAGATGCGACATGGCTGCTTTCAATACTGAGCGCGTACTGAGCGTGCACCACTGGAACGACACCCTGTTTTCCTTCACCACGACGCGTGACGCGGCCTTGCGGTTCCACAACGGCCACTTCGTGATGATCGGCCTCGAAGTCGAAGGCAAGCCGCTGCTGCGGGCCTATAGCATCGCCAGCGCCAACTACGAAGAAAACCTCGAATTCCTCAGCATCAAGGTGCAGAACGGCCCACTCACCTCGCGCCTGCAGCACCTGAAAGAGGGCGACACCATCCTGGTCAGCCGCAAGCCGGTGGGCACGCTGGTGGTCGACGACCTCAAGCCCGGCAAGCACCTGTTCCTGTTCGGCACCGGCACCGGCCTGGCGCCCTTCATGAGCATCATCAAGGACCCGGACGTCTACGAACGCTTCGACAAGGTCATCCTGGTGCACGGCGTGCGCTGGGTCAGCGAACTGGCCTACGCCGACTTCATCGAGCGCGAACTGCCGAACAACGAATTCTTCGGCGACGTGGTGCGCGAAAAGCTGGTCTATTACCCGACCGTCACGCGCGAGCCGTTCCGCAACCAGGGCCGCATTACCGAGCTCATGGAAAGCGGCAAGCTCTGCGAGGACATCGGCATTCCCCAGATCAATCCCGAAACCGACCGCGCCATGATCTGCGGCAGCCCGCATATGCTGGCCGACATCAGCGCCATGCTGGACAAGCGCGGCTTCGTCGTCTCGCCGGGCGTGGGCCAGCCGGGGGACTACGTCGTCGAACGGGCGTTCGTGGACAAATAAGCCGCTGCGCTTGTCCGGAAGAAAACAAAAACCCATCGCGTATATGGCGATGGGTTTTTTGTTGGGTAATGATGGGTTTCGCGCGCTTGATATTCGAGTTCTTGTGAAATCTCTCTCGCGCTATACCCATCCTACGAGAAACATGGACCCGTTTCCTTATTCCGGCTGTATCCCCGCCTTCTTGATAATCTCCCCCCACTTCTTCGACTCGCCCTGCTGGAACTGCGCCAGTTCCGCCGGCGTCGACGTGGCGGGATCGGTCCCGGTCTGGGTATAGAACTGCTTGGCGGCCGCGCTCTGGGTGGCCTTCACCAGCAATTCATTCAGGCGCTTGACCACGTCCGGCGGCGTGCCGGCCGGCGCGTAGGCCGCGAACCAGTAACCCATCTCGTAACCCGGCACGCCCGCTTCGGCGATGGTGGGCACGTCGGGCGCCAGGGCGGAGCGCGCCGTGCCGGTCACGCCCAGCGCGCGCAGCTTGCCCGACTTCACCTGGGGCAGGCCGGTGGCGGTGTCGGTGATCATCATGTCGATCTGGCCGCCCAGCAGGTCGGTGACCGCCAGCGGATTGCTCTTGTACGGGACGTGCAGCAGCTGGATGCCGGCCATCTGCTGCAGCAGCTCGCCGGCGATGCGGCTGCTGGAACTGCCGCTGCCGAAGCTCAGCTTGCCGGGCTGCTTCTTGGCCTGCGCCAGGAACTCGCCCACCGTCTTGGCCGGGGAGGCGGGGTTGACCACCATGATCTGGCCGCCCTTGCCCAGCAGGGTCAGCGGCGCGTAGTCCTTGACCGGATCGTAGGTCAGGCTCTTGTACAGGTGCTCGTTGGCGGCATGGGTGGTGTTGGTGGTGATCAGCACCGTATAGCCGTCGGGCGTGGCGCGCGCGCCGGCGGCCGCGCCTATCATGGCGCTGGCGCCCGGCTTGTTCTCGATGACGACGGCCTGGCCGGTCTGTTCGGTGACGCCCTGGCCGATGGCGCGGCCGATCTGGTCGGTGGCGCTGCCGGCCGCGAACGGCACGATGAAGGTGATGGGCTTGGCCGGGAACTGGGCCAGGGCCGGCAACGGCAGGGCGGCGGCCAGCAGCAGGGCCAGGCGGCCCTTGAAAGCAATGCGCATAGGTGTCTCCTGTGGTGTTTCTTATAAGGACTGCAATCAGGCGGCCGCTGGGCGGTCGCCGGGGATGTCGGGCAGCCGGCTGGCCAGCTCGGGGCTGACGTCCACCGCCATGTCCAGCAAACGGAACGACAGGCTTTTGCCGTGCGTGTCGAGATTCAGTGCGTCGTTGACTCCGCCGTCCAGCACGCCTTCGAGCACCAGATTCATGGCGTGCAGCGTGGGCAGCAGGTAGCGGGTCACCCGCTTCGGGCGCCGGTAGCCGAACCAGGCCGCGACCCGGGCCTCGCTGACCTGGGCGGCCAGCACCTCATAGCATTCGGGGTCCCAGGCGATCAGGCTGAGATTGGAGATATCGCCCTTGTCGCCGGAACGGCTGTGCGCCAGGCGGTACAGGGGCACGGAAACCAGCTCGGGGCTCATTGCGCGGCCTCCTCGAGAAAAGACCAGCCGCTGGGCACGGCGGCGCGGGGCAGGGTGCAGGACAGCATGTTCAGCCGCGGACGCAGCGCAGTGCGCACGCCGCCGCCGCCGGCCGGGCCGCAGGTATAGAGCGCGTTGACCTCGCGCAGCACGCTCTCGGCCAGCTTGCGGTCCAGGTGTTCGGTGGCGATGCGCAGGCGCACGTC
This sequence comes from Achromobacter sp. SX5, assembly GCF_056711425.1. NCBI lineage: Bacteria > Pseudomonadati > Pseudomonadota > Betaproteobacteria > Burkholderiales > Alcaligenaceae > Achromobacter > Achromobacter sp. SX5. The sequence continues at coordinate 2,706,938 of NZ_CM160041.1, forward strand.
GCGCGCATGCCCCTCGGGCAGGGCGCGGCGCATCTCGCCGGCGTCGTCGCCCAGGATGCTGATGGCGCCGATCAGGTCGGCGCGCAGCCGCAGCGCCGGATCGACGCGCTTGCGCACGATGTCCGCGGCCAGCCGCGCACGGGCCTCGGCCTGCACGCCCGCGTACGAAATCTCGGCCTCGGCCAGCCAGCCGCCGCGGTAGCAGACGTTCACCTTCAGTTCGTCGGGCCGTGCATGGCCGGTAATGCCGCGCACCGCCACGCGGTCGCCGCCCAGTTCCTCCACCGTAGCCTGGCTCAGATCGGCCACCACGTCCGGCGTCAGATAGCGCGCCGGGTCGTGGACTTCGTACAGCAGCTGTTCCTTGACCGTGCGCGCATCCACCATGCCGCCGGTGGCGTCGGCCTTGCCGATCGTGAACTCGCCGTCGGCATGGATCTCGGCTATCGGGAAACCGGCGGCGTGCACGTCGGGCACGTCCTTCAGGCCCGGCACGCAGAAATAGCCGCCCGTCACCTGCAGGCCGCATTCCAGCATATGGCCGGCCATGGTGGCGCGGCCCAGGCGCGGCCAGTCATCCAGCCGCCAGCCGAAATGGGCCAGCGCCGGTCCCAGCGTCAGCGACGGGTCGGACACGCGGCCGGCCACCACCACCTGCGCGCCCGCGGTCAGCGCCTCGGCGATCTCGGTCGCGCCCAGATAGGCATTGGCGCTGACCACGTCCAGCCCGTCCAGCGCCGCGCCCAGGCGCTGGCGCAGGGCATCGCGCTGCGCGGCGCTGGTGAGCGCGTCGCCATGCACCACCGCGATGCGCGGCGCCGGCAGGCCTTGCTCGCTGGCCAGCGCGGCGATGCGGCGCGCCGCGCCGGCCGGATTGGCCGCGCCGAAATTGCCCACGATGCTGATGCCGTGGCGCAGGCAGTCGCCCAGCACCGGCCCGACCAGTTCGTCCAGCAGCGGCTCGTAGCCGCGTTCCGGGTCGTCGTTGCGGGCCAGCTGCGCCAACGCCAGCGTGCGCTCGGCCAGGGTCTCGAAGATCAGCACGCCGCCGCCGCGGGCGGCCAGCGTGCGCACCACGGCCGCGGCGCCGTCGCTGCGGTCGCCGGAGAACCCGGACGCGCAGCCGATGAGCAGGGGAGAGCTTGAAGGCATGGAGAAAACCGCCTGGTGAAATCACTGTATGCGGCCACTATAGGCAGCGCCAGCTAATCAGTAAAATAGAAAGATCAGATCAATTCATAAAGAAAAGCCATGAATCTATCTGCCCGCCAGCTGCGCGCCTTCGTGGCCCTGGCCGAAGAAAAGCACTTCACCCGCGCGGCGCAGCGCTGCCATCTGACGCAGCCGGCCTTCAGCGCGCTGATCCGGCAGCTGGAAGACAGCGCCGGCCTGCGCCTGTTCGACCGCGACACCCGCAACGTCGAACTCACCGCCGAAGGGCGCATCCTCGACGCCACCGCGCGGCGGCTGCTGGCCGACATGGAACTGGTGATGGACGACCTGCGTGACCACGCCGCGCGGCGCCGCGGGCGCGTGGCCCTGGCGGCCTTGCCCTCGCTGGCCGCGGGCTGGCTGCCCGGGCTGCTGGCGCGCTTTCGCGAGGCCCATCCCGGCATCGTGGTGGACCTGCGCGATGCGCTGCTCGACCCGTGCCTGGACATGGTGCAGGGCGGGCAGGTGGATTTCGCCGTGGCCTCGCGCCGCCCCGACATGGCCGACCTGGACAGCGAATTCCTGCACGCCGACCGCTACTACCTGGTGTGCCGCGCCGACCATCCACTGGCGCAGGCCGGCGCCGTCCGGCTGCGCGACATCCTGCGCTATCCTTTGATCCACCTGGCGCGCGGCAGCAGCGTGCGCAAGCATCTGGACCAGGCCTTCGGCGCCGACGCGCCGGCGCCGGTCTTCGAGGTCGAACACCTGGCCACCGCCACCGGCCTGGTGCGGGCCGGCCTGGGCATTTCGGTGGTGCCCGCCATGACGCTGTTCCATTTCGGCGGCCCGGACCTGCGCATCGTGCCGCTGGCCGGCAAGGCGCTGACCCGGCCGCTCTACCTGGTGCGGCGCAAGGGCCGCACGCTGTCGGTGGCCGCGCAGGCGCTGTACGACCTGCTGCGCGAGCACAGGGGAGATATCGATCAGGGACCGGGCATTCCGCCACTTTCGCGAATGTCTATTGCTGTTTAAACTTCGATAGTTGTAGCTTCTATCCGTCACCCAAGGATTCCGCCCATGAGCAAGCAAATCATCCATACGGACACCGCGCCCGCCGCGGTCGGCCCTTACTCGCAAGCGGTTGCCGCAAGCGGCACCAAGACTGTCTACCTCTCGGGCCAGATCGGCCTCGAACCCGGCACCGGCGACCTCGTCTCCGAGAACTTCGACGCCCAGGTGCGCCAGGCCTTCGCCAACATGCAGGAAGTCATCAAGGCGGCCGGCGGCACGCTCGACAACGTCGTCAAGCTCACGCTGTTCCTGACCGACCTGGGCAAGTTCACCGCCGCCAACGCCATCATGGCCGAGATCATTCCGCAGCCGTTCCCGGCGCGCTCCACCATCGGCGTGGCCAGCCTGCCCAAGGGCGCGCAGTTCGAGGTCGAAGCCATCCTGGTCCTGTAGGACCCGCCCGGGACGTTTCGCACCCAGGGGGTCTATTTCTTCATGCCGGCCGCGGCAGCAGCCTCCAAGCGATCCGGCGCCGACACCCAAGGCGCCGGCAAGGCCATGACGGATACGGAGCGCAAGCTCCGTAACCTGGGCCTGGTGCTGCCCGAGGACTTCGTGCTGCACCTGCCGCTGCGCTACGAAGACGAAACCCGCGTCGTCCCCATCTCCACGCTCAGGCCCGGCTTTCCGGCCCAGGTCGAAGGCGAGATCACCAAATCCGAGGTGCTGTACCGCCCTCGGCGCCAGCTCACCGCCACCCTGGCCGACGAGAGCGGCGAACTCCAATTGCGCTGGCTGAACTTCTATCCCAGCCAGCAGAAACAAGTCACCGTGGGTAAGCGCCTGCGCGCGCGCGGCGAAGTCCGCGGCGGCCTGTTCGGCCGCGAGATGATCCACCCGCGCATGACCAGCGCCGACGCGCCGCTGCCCACCGCGCTGACCCCCGTCTATCCCAGCACCGAAGGGCTGCCGCAACTGACGCTGCGCCGCGCCATCGCGCAGGCGCTGGACCGCGCCGACCTGTCGGACACCTTGCCCGAAGCCGCCCGCGCCCGCTACGACCTGCCGCCTTTCGAGCCCGCCATCCGCGCCTTGCACACGCCCGCCCAGGGAGAATCCGAGGCCGCGCTGCTGGACCGCGTGCATCCGGCCTGGCGGCGCATCAAGTTCGACGAACTGCTGGCCCAGCAGCTCTCGCTGGCGGCCGCGCGCGCCGCGCGCCGCGTCAAGGAAGCCGAGGCGCTGCCGGTGCGCAACGAGCCCGGCGGCCTGGTCGCGCGCCTGTACGAAGCGCTGCCGTTCAAGCTCACCGGCGCGCAGCAGCGCGTGGTCCAGGAAATCTCGGCCGACCTGGCCAAGCCTTACCCCATGCACCGCCTGCTGCAGGGCGACGTGGGCAGCGGCAAGACCGTGGTGGCGGCCATCGCCGCCGCCCAGGCCATCGCCGGCGGGGCCCAGGTTGCGCTGATGGCGCCCACCGAAATCCTGGCCGAACAGCACTTCCGCAAGCTGGTGTCCTGGCTGCAGCCGCTGGGCGTCAACGTCGCCTGGCTCAGCGGCAGCCTCACCGCCAAGGCGCGCCGCGAAGCCGCGGCCGCCGCCGCCGACGGCAGCGTGCAACTGGTGGTCGGCACGCAGGCCCTGATCCAGGACCATGTCGAATTCCACCGCCTGGGCCTGTCCATCGTCGACGAACAGCACCGCTTCGGCGTCGGCCAGCGCCTGGCGCTCACCCGCAAGGGCGAAACCGTGCGCGGGCGCATCGTGCCGCATCAACTCAACATGAGCGCCACGCCCATACCCCGCACGCTGGCCATGACGTTCTTCGCCGACCTGGACGTGTCCGTCATCGACGAACTGCCGCCGGGGCGCACGCCGGTCCTGACCAAGCTGGTCTCGGACGCGCGCCGCGAAGAAGTCATCGCCCATATCGCCCAGGCCGCGCGCGGCGGCCAGCAGGCCTACTGGGTCTGCCCGCTGGTCGAGGAAAGCGAGGCGCTGGAGCTGCAAACCGCCGTCGACACCTACGAAGGCATGCGCGCCGACCTGCCGGACCTGCGCATCGGGCTGGTGCACGGCCGCCTGCCGCAAGCCGAAAAAGCCGCTGTCATGCAGGCGTTCCGCGACGGCGACATCGACCTGCTGGTGGCCACCACCGTCATCGAAGTCGGCGTCGACGTGCCCAACGCCTCCCTCATGGTCATCGAGCACGCCGAGCGCTTCGGCCTGGCCCAGCTGCACCAGCTGCGCGGCCGGGTAGGGCGCGGCACCGCCGAATCGGTCTGCGTGCTGCTCTACCAGACCCCGCTGTCGCAGGTCGCGCGCGAACGCCTGCGCGCCATGTTCGAAACCTCCGACGGCTTCGAAATCGCGCGGCGCGACCTGGAACAGCGCGGCCCGGGCGAATTCCTGGGCACGCGCCAGTCCGGCATGGCGCTGTTGCGCTTCGCCGACCTGGAAACCGACGCCGCCATCGCCGAGGATGCGCGCGACGCCGCCGTATGGCTGCGCGCCGAACACCCCGAGGCCGTCGAGGCCCATCTGGCGCGCTGGATGCGCGGGCGCGAGGATTTCCTGCGCACATGAACCATTACCTACCGACCGCCGGCGCTGCCGCCGGCGCACAACCCGCGGGGGCGTAGTCCACCATGACTCTCACCGAACTCAAATACATCGTCGCCGTCGCGCGCGAGCGCCACTTCGGCCGCGCGGCCGAGGCCTGTTTCGTCAGCCAGCCCACGCTCTCGGTCGCGATCCGCAAGCTCGAAGACGAACTGGGCGTCACGCTCTTCGAACGCGGCGGCGCCGAAGTCGGCGTCACGCCCATCGGCCAGCGCATCGTCGCCCAGGCGCAGAAAGTGCTGGAAGAGAGCGCCAGCATCAAGGAAATCGCACGCCAGGGCCACGACCCGCTGGCCGGCCCGCTGCGGGTCGGCGTCATCCACACCATCGGCCCGTACCTGCTGCCCAGGCTGGTGCCGGTGCAGATCGCGCGCACCCCGCAGATGCCGCTGCTGCTGCAGGAGAACTTCACCGTGCGGCTGGTCGAACTGCTGCGCCAGGGTGAAATCGACTGTGCCATCATGGCCTTGCCGCTACCCGAAGCCGGCCTCGTCATGCAGCCCCTGTACGACGAACCCTTTGTCGTGGCCGTGCCCAACGACCACGAACTGGCGCGGCGCAAGGCCATCGACGCGCAGGACCTCAAGCAGCAGACCATGCTGCTGCTGGGCAGCGGCCACTGCTTCCGCGACCAGGTGCTGGAAGTCTGCCCCGAACTCTCGCGCTTCTCCGCCGCCAGCGACGGAATCCAGCGCACCTTCGAAGGCTCCTCCCTCGAAACCATCCGCCACATGGTGGCCGCCGGCATCGGCGTCACCGTCCTGCCCGTGACCGCCGTGCCCGAGCAGCCGCCGGCCAACAGCCTCTTGCGCTACCTGCCGTTCGAAGGCCAGGTGCCCGAGCGCCGCATCGTGCTGGCCTGGCGCCGCAGCTTCCCCAGGCTGGCCGCCATCGAGGCGCTGGCGCAGGCCGTCTACGCCTGCGAACTGCCCGGCGTCCGGATGCTGACCGACGAAGTCGCGGCGATGCAGGACTGATCGCTTGCGCATCGTCAACACCTGCCGCGCCTGACGGCGCCGGCGCTCAACTTTGCCGCAAATCATCATCCCCGCAGTGGTATTCTTGTTTTGCAATTTCACCAACAGGAGTTAGCAATGGCCAAGTCCCCCAAGAAGACCTCCAGCGTTCCGCGCATCAACATCGGTATCTCGGACAAGGACCGCGCCGCCGTCGCAGGCGAACTGTCCAAACTGCTGGCCGACTCGTACACGCTGTACCTGATGACGCACAACTTCCACTGGAACGTCACGGGACCCATGTTCAACACGCTGCACCTGATGTTCATGACCCAGTACACCGAAGAGTGGAACGCGCTCGACAGCATCGCCGAACGCATCCGCGCACTGGGCCACTACGCGCCCGGCACCTACCGCGAATTCAGCAAGCTCTCGTCCATCTCCGAGCCGGACGCCGTGCCCGAGGCCCTGGAAATGGTGCGCCTGCTGGTCACCGCCAACGAATCCGTCGCCAAGACCGCGCGCGCCGCCTTCGAGAAGGCCGACGCCGCCAACGACCAGCCCACGGCCGACCTGCTGACCCAGCGCCTGGACGTGCATGAAAAGAACGCATGGATGCTGCGCAGCCTGCTTCAATAAAATTTAGTGCGATTCGCTTACAATGGCCGGCCGTCCTTACCGACGGCCGGATCTTTGTGAACCCCGACAATGGCCGCCGAGAGGCGGCCATGTCTATGCGACGTGCCAAAGAAAACGCCCCAGACGCCACGTTCTGCCACCTTCCCATCCGCCGCGCACTGGCTGCGCTGGCTCTGCGCGCCGGTGTGGGTGCTGGCGCTGGCGACCGAAGCCAAATCCTTCAAAGACAATCCCATCCTCGGCAGCCGCAGGCTGAACCGCGCCGGCCTGCACATCGCCCGCGTGCGGCTGGCGCAGCGGCTGGCCGACAGTCGCCGTAAACGCCTGGCCCACCTGCTGGACGAACAGGACCGCAACGACTTCGACCGCGACGGCTTCATCCTCAAGCCCGATTTCCTGCCCGCGGCCACGCTGGCCGCCGTCGAACGGGAACTGGCCAGCGCCGCCGGCCAGGTGCGCGAAATGGAGCAGGGCGACGCCATCACCCGCCGCATGTCGCTGGACGCCGGCGCGCTCAAACACATGCCGGCCACGCGCCAGCTGCTGCAAGGCGAACAATGGCTGGGGCTGCTCAGCTATGCCGGGTCGTTCCGCTGCCATCCCATGAACTACCTGCAGACCATCCTGGCGCACGCGCGCCCGGCGCCTGCGGACCCGCAGCTGCAGCTGCATTCCGACACCTTCCATCCCACCGTGAAAGCCTGGCTGTTCCTGAACGACGTGGGCGCGGAAGAGGGGCCTTTCGTCTACGTGCCCGGCTCGCACCGCATCAACCGCCGCAGGCTCGCCTGGCTGCGCCGCCAGTCCATCGACGCCTGCACGCTCGACCGCATGAGCGCACGCGGCTCGCTGCGCGTCTCGCGCACCGCGCTGCGCCGCATGGGCTACCCCGAGCCGCGGGCCTTCGCCGTCAAGAAAAACACCCTGGTGGTCGCCGACACCTCCGGCTTCCACGCCCGCGGCGCAAGCCGCCATCCGTCCACCCGCATCGAAATCTGGGGCTACGGCCGCCGCAACCCCTTCCTGCCCTGGACCGGCTGGGACCTCCAGGGCCTGCCCGGCCTGAAGGGCAGGACCGTGCCGCTCTACTGGCGCGCCCGCGACCTGGGCGAAGCCCTGGGCCTGCGCCGCAACCCGTGGCGCCGCGTCGCGCCTACCGATACTGGCCATGAATAGCGTCCACCCCCGTGCCGAAACCCGCGAACCCGGTTTCCCCCGCTGCGTCCTGATCACCGGCGCCACCGGCGGCATAGGCGGCGCCCTGGCGCTCGAATACGCCGCCGCCGGCGCCAAGACCCTGATCCTGCAGGGGCGCAACGCCGACCGCCTGCAGGAACTGCGCGCCGCCTGCCAGGCGCTGGGCGCGCGCGTCCTGACCCACGAACTCGACGTGCGCGACCATGACGCGCTGATGGCCTGGCTGGCCGACGTGTGCGAAGCCGAAATGCCCGAACTCGTCATCGCCAACGCCGGCGTCAACATCAACACCGGCCCGCAGCAGCAAGGCGAACAATGGCGCGACGTGCACCGCCTGCTCGACGTCAACGTCAAAGCCGTATTCGCCACCGTGCACGGCGCGCTGCCCGCCATGCGCAGGCGCGGCCACGGCCAGATCGCCCTCATCAGCTCGCTGGCGGCCTGGCGCGGCCTGCCCGAAACCCCCAGCTACAGCGCCAGCAAAGCCGCCGTCAAAGCCTACGGCGAAGCCATGCGCGACGCCCTGGACGCCGAGGGCATCCGCTTCAACGTCGTCATGCCCGGGTACGTCGAATCCCAGATGTGCTTCGACATGCCGGGCCCCAAGCCTTTCCTCTGGAAAGCCGACAAAGCCGCCCGCGTCATCCGCCGCGGCCTGCAGGCCAACCGCGCCCGCATCAGCTTTCCCTTCCCGCTGAACCTGGGATGCTTCCTGCTCTCCGTCATCCACCCCGCGGTATCCGGCTGGATACTGAAAAGGCTGGGCTACGGTGATTGAAGCCTTCTGGATCCCGCTGCTGCCGCCTTACCTGATAGGACTGGCGCTCACCTGGGCCATCGAAACTCTGCTCGTGCCGCGCCCCGTCGCCCCGTGGCGCCGGCCCGCGGCCGCGCTGGGCGCGCACCTCGGCGTCTGGACCCTGGCCTTCGCGCTCGAACTCGCCCTGTTCCGGCGCCCGTACTTCGCCGTCGCCAACGTCCTGGCCATCCAGCTCCTCATCGTCCTGGTCAACAACGCCAAATACCACGCGCTGCGCGAACCCTTCGTCTACCCCGACTTCGAATACTTCACCGACGCCATCAAGCATCCCCGCCTGTATTTGCCGTTCTTCGGCCTGGCGCGGGCGTTGGCCGCCGGAGGAGGGTACGGCGCCGCCCTGTGGGCCGGACTGGCGCTGGAAGACTCCGTCACCGCGGGCGCCGGCCTGTGGCTGGTATCGTTCGTTGAACTGCCCCAGGAACACCTGTTCGATCCCACCGCGCCGCTCATCCCGTTCTTCGCTCACACCGCCGCGCTGGCCATCGCCGGCCTGGCCCTGGCCATGCTTGCCGGCAGGCGCAACTCCGTCAGCTTCGACGCCTGCAACGACCTGCGGCGCCTGGGCCTGATCGCGGCCCTCTGGGCCTACGGCCGCGCCGAACGCCAGCCCAACGCAGACCTGCGCAGCCGCGCCCCGTTCGCCAACGCCAAACCCCCGGACGCCCTGCCGGACCCGCTGCCCGACCTCGTCGTCATCCAGAGCGAGTCCTTCTTCGACGCCCGCCGCGCCTATCCCCAGATCCTGCGCGAAGACATCCTGGCCAACTTCGACCAGCTCAAATCCGAAGCCATCGCCCACGGCCAATTGAAAGTCCCGGCCTGGGGCGCCAACACCGTACGCACCGAATTCGCCTTCCTGTCGGGCATGGGGCCGGACGAACTGGGCATCCACCAATACAACCCCTACCGCAGACTGGCCGGCCAGGGCTTTCCGACGATCGCGTCATACCTCAAGTCGCTGGGCTACCGCACCGTCTGCGTCCATCCGTACCACCGCAGCTTCTACCGGAGGGACAAGGTCCTGCCGCTGCTGGGATTCGACGAATTCATCGGCATCGAAGCCTTCCAGCACGCCAGACGGGACGGCCCCTACGTGGGGGACAGGGCGCTGGGCGATTACATCGCTCACATGCTGCAACAAGAATCAGACCAACCCTTGTATCTGCACGTGATCACCATGGAGAACCATGGACCGCTGCATTGGGAGAGCGTGGATGAGGCGGATGTGGCGGACGTGTTCAAGGGACCGATGCCGGACGGTTGCCGGGACCTGGTGGCCTATGCGCGGCATCTGCGCAATGCGGATGCGATGTTTGGGAGGGTGAGGGAGGTGCTGATGGGGCGGGGCAGGCCGGCTTCGTTGTGCATCTTTGGGGATCATGTGCCGATCATGCCGGGGGTGTATCGAACGCTTGGCGTGTTCGGGGTGGCTACAGGCTACGTCGTCTGGCAAATCGGCGGGGGCAAGCGGGGGGAAGAGGTGTCGGGACATATCGCCGACATCGCGTTAGCTTACTTGCGCAGGGCGGCTTTGGTGATGGGCTGAAGGAGACGGCCTTTACAGCTATCAAGCAAAGAAAAGTTACAACCAAATATGTTTAGACTCATTTATTTAATTCCGCTGGGCGTACCCGTAACGGCTGAGTTGAAAGATATCGGTACAATGCCCGCGCAACGAACAAGTTACAGTATGCAGGATACATTTAGAATAACAAAGAAGCAATTGGCGTAATTCGTAGAATTTCTGAAAACTGACTAGATGATTAATTTCGAAAAAATAAAATCAAAACGCCTATTTTTGTGGCTTGTCGGGCTTCCGATGATTGTGGCTGTTCTTTACTACAGTTTCTTTGCCCTGGACCGCTATGTCAGCACCGCCCAAGTTGCTGTGCGGCAAGTTGGCAACAACGAAGCGCCTCAGATTCCCGGGTTGGCAGTGATGCTCAGCGGATTGAATCCGACTTCCCGGGAAGAAACTCTATACCTTCGCGAATTTTTGACTTCGCAAGATATGTTGAATGTACTTCAAAAGAAGTTGCAGTGGTCTTCTCACTACGCCGGCAGGTGGCGCGATCCGTTATTCTTTTTGGCTGAAGATGCTGCCCAAGAGGATGTTCTGGAATATTACCGCCGCATAGTGAATGCCTATTTCGATGAGCAAACGGGCCTATTAACCGTAAGCGTCGAAGCGTTTGATTCAAGTTTTGCCGAGGATGTTCTCAAGGTAATGCTGGGAGAAAGCGAACGCTTTGTGAATGAGTTATCGCACCGCATGGCTCGGGAGCAAATGGCGTTTGCACAGGGCGAACTAGCCAAGGCCCGTGCAGTGTATGAGCAACGGCGCGAAGATATGTTGGCATTTCAAAGTACCAACAATTTACTTGATGCCGAAGCTGCTGCGAAAGCAAGGGCGGGAATCATTGCGGAGCTAGAGGCAAGCCTGACTAAAGAAAGAACCGCTCTGAAGGGACTATCTGCCACATTAAATGCCGATACTCCCCAAGTGCGTCAGCAGAGGAACCGGATCCGTGCCCTGGAACAGCAATTGGCATCTGAAATTCAGCGATTGGTTTCTCAAAAGGACGGCGACAAGCTTAACGTGGTAGCCTCGCGCTACCGTAATCTCAGTATTGACGCGGCTATTGCAGAAGAAGCATACAAATTCGCCGTGAGTTCAGTTGAATCAGCGCGTATAGAGGCCAGCAAGAAACTTCGGAGCCTCGTCACGGTTGTCTCTCCCAATAAGCCGGACCGAGCCAACCATCCGGAAAGAATATACAACCTCGTTACCTTATTCTTCGCCTTACTGCTTTTTTATGGGATAGCTCGTTTCGTTATTGCAACGATCGAGGATCATCGCGACTAAAATTTCCGTGATATTGAGCATGAACAGAATAATTTGGCAGTCACGTTTGCGTGCTGCGGCGATATGCTTGCCGCTCCTACTCAGCGGTTGCGGTAGCTTACTTTCTTCGGCAGGCCCGTCGCGGTACGCAGTAATGAATAGTGAAAAATCTCAAGACTACGTATTGGTAGATTTGAGTGCGGAAACGATTCGTCCATACATGAGATTGCCGGAGGCTGAGCCAAGCGGAACTGTGGCCTTGCCGACAGTGCCCGACATCAAGCTAGTCCCGGGTGACGTTTTAAAAATTATGATCGCCGATTCGGCGACTGAGGGAGCCGTCTTTGCGCCGCTGGCCACCGGTGGGACTGTATTCGAAAATGTTCGGATTGACAGCAAGGGGACTATCTCGCTGCCTTACGTCGGTCGAGAACATGTGGCTGGAAAAACTCCAGACGATGTGCAGTCGTTGATTCGGAAAAGGCTTAAAGGCATCACGAGTGACGCGCAGGTTCAGGTAACCCTTACTGGGGATTTGTCTGGCTCAGTGTTGGTTGCTGGGGCTGTAAAAGCACCGGGTCGATTTTCCGCCCTGCAAGGACCATTGACCCTGCTGGACGCAATAAATCAAGCGGGGGGGCCGGTCTTAGAGCCACATCTTATTAGAGTAATCGTCCGCACGGGTAAGAAGTCATATCAGTTCAACTACGAAGATCTGCTTGCAGGAAATAATCAAGTTTTGTCGCCGGGAGCTGAGGTTGTCCTTGAACGGGCACGTAAACGATTCGTTGCGATGGGGGCAGTCGGCGAGCCGGGATTGCATGACTTGCCGTCCAACAATCCGAGCTTGCTGGAGGTGTTAGGCAGTGTGAAGGGCCTTAATGAAGTGAAAGCGGATGCTGCTGGAGTATTCGTTTTTCGACTAGCCAAGCAGAACGGCGAGGATAAACCTGTAGCGCAGGTCTTTAGGTTGAATCTAAAAGAACCTGCATCCATGTTTCTGGCCAGACAATTTCTTGTCCAGGCGGAAGACGCGGTTTATGTGACAAACGCTGCCGTATACGAGTGGCAAAAAATTATTTCGCCAATCGTGCAGGTACTCGTCCTCGGACGAACGATTGAGAATTTCTAAAAATGCAAGGTCAGGCAGCAGCAAATCTAAAGCGTCGTAGCCCGATAAGAATCGTGCGGGCAGTGATTTTTGCACTGGTTCTACGCGAAATGCGGGGACGGTTTGGTTCGCATCGATTTGGTGCGTTCTGGCTACTATTCGAGCCTTTGGCTCATATGGTGGCTTTGATGCTAATTTATGCGCTGGTGCGTGGCCGGGCGAGTAATGGGCTAGACCTCTTGTTGTTTCTAGTGGCAGGAATAATTCCATTCATATTGTTCAAGAATATATCGTTGAAGGGAATGGAGGCGGTAAATGCAAATAAGGGACTGTTTGCTTATCGCCAGATAAAGCCTGTCGATACGATCATCGCCCGAGTCGTAGTAGAGTGTGCATTAATGGCATGTATATATGCACTAGTTCTATTCGGCTTGGGCATGTGGGTAGGAACTGACGTGTCCATACATCGTCCCATTGAGTGGGCATTGGTTATCGGCGTTGGCGTTTTGTTCTCATTTGGGTTGGGGCTGATATTTTGCATTGTTGGCGAAGCGTTGCCTGAAGCAAAAACATTTATTCGGCTTTCGTACATGCCGCTATATTTTCTGTCTGGCATCGTGGTCCCCCTTTGGCTGATTCCAGAGCGCTTTCACAAGTTCATGATGTGGAATCCGTACCTGCATTTGATCGATTCATTGCGAGCCAATGTGTTCTCTAATTATCCAAAGACTCTGGGCATAAGTATGTGGTATGCATGCTCGGTTTCTCTAGGGACACTATTTATTGGTCTTGCTTTGTACCGGCTGCGTCGGTTGAATTTGGTGGCCGTATGATAAATGTCGATAACGTCACAAAATCATATTTGACGAACAAGGGCAGAAAGTTCGTTTTCCGGAATCTCTGCCTTTCGTTGCCTTCAAAGAAAAATATTGCCCTAATTGGGAGAAACGGGGCAGGCAAGTCCACTCTCATGCGTCTGCTTGGCGGCCAAGATGTCCCTGATAGTGGAAGAATAGTTACCGACAGCTCGATCTCCTGGCCAGTCGGCTTGGCTGGTGGATTCCAAGGATCGTTAACCGGCCGACAAAACGTGAAATTTGTTGCTAGAGTGCAGGGCACATATGGTGATGGGCTTCGCAAAGTAGTTCAGTTTGTCGAGGAATTTGCCGAGATCGGTGAGTACTTTGACTTGCCTGTGAACACGTATTCATCAGGCATGAGGGGGCGTGTCGCTTTCGGGCTCAGCTTGGCCTTCAACTTTGACTACTATCTCGTTGATGAGGCCATTTCAGTTGGTGATGCTCATTTTCGGGAAAAAGCACAACAGCTGTTTACCGAAAGGACCGGAACTTCGAATCTCATACTGGTTACCCATGGCATGGGGCAGGTTCGGAAAATGTGTGACTATGTTGTGTTGCTTAAGGCGGGCGGGATAGTCGAGCAATATGAAGATGTGGAGAAGGGAATCGCGGCCTACCAGAATCTTTAGTGCATTTGCCTCTTTAAAAAATTTGTCGTACTACCTGCCAATTAAAAAGAAATGAACAATTCCGGAAATATATATGGTGTCGCCCACTCTGGTAGGTCTGTCTCTTTTCAATTTACAGATCCTGCTGACTATATAGCAAAGAAAATTATTGATTCTAAAGTTTTTTATGAATCCGACGTTTTAGATGAAATCGCGGCTCTTGGAGTAGGCGAGGGCTTATTTGTTGATGTTGGTGCGAACATTGGAAACCACTCGCTATTCTTCTCGGTTGTCCTGAATAGGCGAGTTGTGGCATTTGAGCCAGTCGAGAATGCATTTGCTCAGCTTGTGCAGAACGTACATCTGAACCGAGTAGAAGATTCAGTGTCATGTCATCGTGTCGCCCTTGGCGCGGAACAAGGGCGTGGTTGTATGAAGATTGTTGCAGGCAATCTCGGAGCTTCTAGCTTTACCGCTGATCAAGACGGCAATGTAGCACTGGCCACCCTGGATTCGATGCTCTATGAAAAGAATCAATCTATTGCGCTGATAAAGATTGATGTTGAGGGCTTGGAACTGGATGTTCTCCGAGGCGCAGTGAAGACTCTCAAACGCGATGCCCCGGTTCTTGTAGTCGAAGGCCAGACCAGCGTGGCCTTTGGAAAAATTAGCGACTTTCTGGGCGAATTGCAGTATGTGCCCGTATCCATGCGGGGAATTACGCCGACGTACTTTTTTGTTCACCAATCCAAACTCGACGAGTTTCAGGAACGATCACTATTCTATATTAGGAATGACGTCGATCATAATAGAAGGATACTGCAAAGCTATTTGGCCAGAATTGAGTCGAACCTGCGCGGTGTTCTTACGAAGGTGGAGTTGGACAAGCTGGCTTCCACCTTTGAAGCCCGGCATAAAGACCTGATTCAAGCCGTTTCAGGATCCTCAGCGCCCGTATTCAGACATCTGGATATCCTATCCGGAGAACTGAAGGCGGCTGTGGCCGGGATCGTCGTAGAACAAGGGCATCGGAATCAGCTGCTGTCGGAGGTTATTGAGCATCGGTTTCGAATTTTATCGAGCGAACTGGCGACATATAACGAAGCACGGACGAAGTCGTTCGATGTGGAACTGCGACGGGCTGAGGAATCCAATAATAGACTCGCCAAAGAGTTGCGTGACGAAGCTGTCGCTCATAAATCTAGCTTCAATGAAATCGTCGCAGACCTTTCGAAAAAGTTGGAATCGACCTCCGTTGTGCAGGCGCGAGGGATTGATCGGCAGGAGCAGGTTTTTCAACTTTTGGCGAAGTCCATAAGTGAAGAAGGCAGCAAGCTCGCTGACAGCATACAAGAGGTCGTTCGCACACTAGGCACCGAACTTATCAAGCAAGAGAAAAGCTCCGCTCGGCAATATGAAATATTGGAGCGCAGCGAGCTGTCGTTGCATGCGATTGCGGACAAATTTGTTGTCGAATTGACATCGCTTGCAGATGTCGTAACTCGGCTCGTCGAATCCCTGTCCACGAATATCGTTAACCAGGCCTCCGAAAGCGACGCACGTCAGCAGGCATCTCTGGAAAAACACTCGCAGTCTTTCAAAATAACCGTCGAGAATCTCGGGAAGAAACTCCGTGATTTAGATGAGAAAATTTCGGCTTTGGGTGGAGTGTTGTCCGACCAGGTTGTGGGTGTATTGAGAGACGATTCGTCCAGGAATCAGGAGCTTATCAAGCGCAGTATGGGGGCAGTTCATCTCTTGAGCAATTCCGTCGAAAGCAAGATGGAACATGTTCAGCGAGAGATATCGCGACTTGGAAGCATTTTGGCAGCCCGTATAGAACGAGAGGCAAAGCAGGATCTTCCAACGCTTTCCGAGAAGATTGAGCAGCTCGAAACTCAACTTCTGAACGGCGTGTCCGACAGAATGGAGGCGTTCTCAAGAGCTTCGGACGCCATTCGTATTGAAAATAATCAGATCTTGGCGGCGAAGGAACAAGAACTCGAGCGCGCATTTCTGGAAGAGCGGCGTCTGCAAGAGGAGGTCAACCGTTTGCTTATTGCCGTGCAGACGGAGCGCGTTCGCGCGCGTTACGTTGCACGGCGGTTGAACGTGCTGTATACGTCGGGAGTGCGGGCGGCAGTAGGAAAGGTCAGGAAATTGATCTCGCCGTTGACTTTTGGTCTTGTCAAGCCATATGAAACGTGGGCGTCTTTCGAGAAGCGGCTGGAAACTAGAGTAGTTCGGGAAGTACAGGACTTCAAGAAGCTACATGCCAACGCTCTTCAGAGAGCTTCATTGAGAATTAAGTCGGATCCGCCTCTCTCTTCGAGGGCGCTGCCGAATACCCTGCCTCCTACGGTGCCACAAACCGCCGCGTCGGATGCAGACTCTCATCGGGATCGTGTGAGAATAGGAATTGCGTCGATAGAAATCAGGCGAACGGCTCTATCTCGTGTAATTGATTGTCTGTACGATCAGGCTGACGAAATTCTCGTTTATCTTAATGACTATTCGGAGATCCCGAAATTTCTGCAACGCGATAAGATTCGTGTCGTTTACCAGCAGGGTGACGTGGGCGATCGGGGAAAGTTCTATGACGTAGATAATTTCTCGGGATACTTCTTTACTTGTGACGACGATATCGAATATCCACCTTATTATGTACAACACTGCATTGATGCAATTGAAAAGTATGGGCGAAAGGCCGTAGTAGGTTGGCATGGTTCGGTACTTAAAACTCCGTTCGTCGACTACTATAGTCCTGATTCGCGCCGTGTTTTCTCGTTTAGGTCGGGGCGGCCAGAAGATATTGCGGTGCATATTTTGGGAACAGGATGCTCGTCTTTTCACACGGACACGCTGAAAGTTCGCTATGGGGATTTTCTAACTGCGAATATGGCAGATGTGTACTTTGCTCTGCTTGGTCAAAAGCAACGAGTGCCATTTGTCGTAATCAAGCATGACGCGGCGGAAGCGCTTCCGCTCGATATTCCCGATGACAAGCCGATCCATAGGGAGTCGATGCAGAAAACCGGTTCTCGCGCCGACACCAGAGAAATCCAAAATAGATGCGTCAAAGAATGGTTGGACTGGCGCGCAGATAAGCCTGAGCCAGTGTATTCTCGCGCTTCGCATACAATCGCATACGTCGGCCGTGTTGACGCCGATCGATGGAAGAAGGGAGGGATCCTCAAGTCGGGAGGACTTATCACGCAGGCGTTGCGCGCACTAGGCCACCGGGTAATCGATGTAGAGATATCTCAGCCATTTAAAACCATATCTGATCAAGCCAAGCCAGCAGATATCGTTTGGATTTATCCGGGAGATCCTGAACGCCCAGATTTTGAGCCGGTTGAAGCGCTTATTGAACAATCCGCAAAGGCGGGAAAACAGGTTTACGTCAATCTCTCCTACAACTTGATGGAGTCGCGTACGCATTGGATACGCATGAAGCTCAAGGCATGGGCAAAGTCCTACGGAAATAGAGTGAAAGCATGCCTTTTCACGTACGCGGCATTGAATGAGGCGGCGTTCGCCGATGTCCGGAGTAATCTGATTTGTATTCCGAAGTCTATCGACTTTAGTCCGGACATTCGAGCTCGCTTCCGAAGTACTGAGGGGATATTTCTTGGCGATCTTCAAAAGTTATTGAACCACAAGCTGGTAAATGGTGCGATTGAAGATTGGATATCGGCGCTTCGCCACGCTCTTCCTGGTGTTAAGCTGTATGCGGTGCGGCAGTATGGCGGCAAGATCGATAGGGAGCTCGGCCTGACGGTGCTGCCGTATACGCATGGCAGGTCGTGGGAGGAATGGCTCGCAGCGAAGCGAATTGTCTGCTGCTTGACTCCGCATGCAACGTACGAAATGATTCCAGTCGAGGCGGGAGGATTGGGCGTGCCTTCGGTATATCGTCCAATGCCCCAATCTCATTCTGAAAGCCTCTCAACTGCGGGTATTCAGGTGCATACGCCCGAGGAGTTTGCAGCGGCATGCGCGGCGATATATCAAGATTCCACGCTTTGGAATATGTATAGTAGTGCAGCGATCGCGCGGGCAAGAAGCGCACATATTGGCCAGGTCGCTGCATCACTGCATATGCAGCTCACATTGGGAAGGGCGTAGTAGGCGACTAAGATTTGCCCTGATTAATCCGAGACGCGAGGGTCGGGGCGTTTGTTCTGATTCTTGCGCGCGGTGCGATATCGTAGGGGCAGGCCCACGGGGATGAATGTGAATCTGGCCGCAGAGTTGTGCCGCAATGATGGTAGCTGTCTGGTTCGATGTGCCGTACGGCGCTATCCGGGGAAAGGCTTAATTGCCGTTATAATTAAAATATAGGCTTAATCAATATTATGAATAGAAAGGCAGTTTTCCTGCTTAGTTCGCTGCGGACACTGGTTCGTGGTGTGGCAATTTCCGCCTTGCGGCGAGCGAGCGCGTTGAATGAGTATAAAATTGCCGAATCGTGTGTGCTTACCTTTGATTATTGCGAAGATTACTCGTACATCGTAAATCACTTGCGCGGCGTGGGATATCTGGAAGGCTGCGAATTTTTCAATATATTCAATTATTTTGCTTCAAGAGAGGTTTTTCCCGGGGAAATCCGGGGTGAATCGAGTATCGCGAGATTGCTTCGCCAAGGCAATTACGCTGAAAAAAGAAGGTGCGCGAATTGGTGTGAAAAGTATAGCTTCCCGGACGGAAGAAACGTATTTGAGTTTTACCGGCCGAACAGCGATGCTGTTTATCTGCGAGCGGTTACGTTGGGAGAAAATTTCTTATGGGACTATACGCCGGAAGTGGAACTGGTGGACGGAAACTCGTTGATTAGACGGTTCCATGGTTCTCGCGAATTTTGGGCGCATTTTATTGAAGAGGTTTCTGTAGAGGCTGAACATGTGCATGTTTTTCAGGACGCTTCTTACATAGAGAAAGGCGACACTCGGGATAAATTCTGCGCCATAAAGAAAGGAAAGAGATTCTACAATTACAGGGTCGCGCATGGGGCTACACAAGTAAATATAAGGAAAAAGGATTCTGCTGCTATTCCTTCGTGGGGTAACGTCGATGAGCATTGGAAAGATTTTACTGCTCTTGTCTTCCTTACTAATAATCAGCGCGAGCATTGGATTGCCAGTCAAGGGCAGGACAGCCGGCTGGTAGTAGTTCCCCATGAAAGTGGTATCGACGACGTGGGCTATACGGAGCGCAGCAGTGATACCTGCGTATATATAACCTCTCTGACGCCTCTAAAGCATGTCGATATGGCGATCAGGGCGTTCGCGCGGGTTGTTGAAAGTGTTCCTTCGGCGCGGTTTGAAATCTATGGGCAAGGCGGAGAGCATCAAAAGCTTGAAGAACTCATCAAAACCTTGTCTTTAGAAAGTAGCGTGTTTTTGATGGGTTATAGCATCAACGCTCAGAAGGCACTTAGAGGCGCTGCCGTGTCCATTTTGACAAGTGAGCGAGAGTCGTTCGGCATGCCCATCCTCGAGTCCTACGCTTTTTCTTGCCCTGTGGTTTCATTTGATGTGAATTATGGCCCGCATGAGCTTGTTGAAGACGGGGTAACGGGGTACAAGGTTCCGTTTGGGGCTGTTGACGATCTGGCCGCGGGGATAATTAGAATTTTGGATAAAAGTGACACCTCTACCAGATTGCGTCGAAACTGCTACATGAAATCGAAGGATTTCAGTAGAGAAAGGATATCGGAGATCTGGGGCGGATTGATTGAAGAGGCAGAGCGTGACCGCTATGGAGGCAGCCTTAAGTCGGAGCGATTCTAACGTTGTGAAAATGCTAGCTATCGTTTTCTGTATTAATGGGCAGCGTTAAGCTGCCTTTATTTTTTATGGAAGCTAATATTCTTTCGGCGCACATTTCACGGTAAGCCAATCTCTGGGCTGAGTATCCTCTCGTATCGATTCCGGTAAGCGTATTGTGCATTAACGACGAGGGCAGGCCCATGGCGATCAAGAGTGGCTGTTGATGATAGACAAGCTGCTTGTCGCCAAAGACGGCGCGCAAACGCTCAAAGTAGTCTGTGTCGCCTCCCGTTTTTACGGGGTCAAACCCACCGATTTTGCTGAGAACTGTCTCTCTCTTGAAAATCAGGGTATTTGGAGACCACTGGCGCAATGGCCAGTTCGCGGGTGAATAAAAATTGGCATCCGTTCCGAGGCGCACATATCGGCATGTCGCCGCAACGTGCTGAGGCGATTTTTCAAGCCAGGAAACTGCGGTTGCGAGACGTTGGGGATGCGACCAATCATCTGAATCCTGAAATGCTACGTACTTCTTGTCGCATAGGGGAAGCGCAATATTTTTTGCGCGGTAGGTGCCGACATTTTTTGGAAGGCGAAGAGTGCGAACGCAGCGGGGATTTTCGGCGATCAACCTCGATATTTCATACGCAGTTGCATCGGTGCTGGCATCGTCAACAATAATCAGGTCTGCTGCTACGTCGCGCTGGTTAAGCACCGAGAGAGCGGCGCTACGGATGTAGTTGGCTCCGTTGTGTACTGTCATTACCACCGAGATTTCGGGGAGATCCTGATTGGACGTTCCACTGAGTAGTTCTTTTTCCTCTGGTAGCAGATTGTTGATATCAAATGGGCCGCTTTCGTCCGCCAGCCGGATTGGCTTAAGGCCCATTTCGTTGAAATATTGATTCAGGTGGGCAAGCTTTTCGGATGGACGGTCACACGAGTTGGCGACTAGCAGGTGCTCATCTCCATTTCGCTCGTACTGCGCGAGCAAGCTGCTCGCCTTCTTGGGCTGCATGGCTGCATAGATCTGCGCAGCCAAACGCGTTTCACCTCGGTGTTGAGCCCAGTCGCCCGCGTCACTAGGAAAGAGGCGTGCAAGAAGCTTGATAGAATATTTTTCGTCTAGCCGGGTAGTGGTGGCCTGGCGGAGTGCGACATTAAGGTGCTGGCGCGCGGACTGAATGTCGCCACGGGCGTAAGCGCTCCTCGCCAGTAGCGCTGGCGTGGCCAGGTTCGAATCTTCCAGTATCAGAGACGCTCGCTCATTGAAACCACAGTCCAGCAGGCGATGTATCGACGATTGACGCGCCGGCCCCATGAGTTCGTAGGCGATACGCTGATAGGGCGAGCGCCAGCGGCCAGGGATGAGGCGGTGCAACAGCAGAAGTTCTAGCTTTTTATAGAGCATGGTTCAATGCCAAACTCCGATAGTCGTGTCAGAGATCGCCCGCAATCGGTTATCGTGGAAGCTATAGCCGGATATCGCTTTCTTCTTTCCTGAACAAATTCTTTAGATCGAACAGCACGTGGTCGGTCTTGCCTAGCTGTCTTATCTGCTCAGCTCCCATTTCTCGAAATTGGTTGTGAGCCACGGCTATGATTATTCCGTCGTACGCACCGGTCTGCGGAATCGCGAGCGTCCTGAATCCATATTCGTGAAATGCCGAGTCCGAGTTCACCCACGGGTCGTAGACATCGACCTCGACGTTGTAGCTTTGGAGTTCCTTGTATATGTCAATAACGCGCGTGTTGCGCAAGTCAGGGCAGTTCTCTTTAAAGGACAAGCCCATTATCAGCACGCGCGCGCCATCCACATGGATCCGGCGTCGTATCATCTCCTTGACTAGCTGACTTGCGGCATAAATCCCCATCGCGTCGTTCAGGCGGCGGCCCGCCAGGATGATCTCGGGGTGATAGCCGATGGACTGCGCCTTGTGGGTCAGGTAGTACGGGTCCACGCCGATGCAGTGGCCGCCCACCAGGCCCGGACGGAACGGCAGGAAGTTCCACTTGGTGCCGGCGGCCTGCAGCACGGCCTCGGTGTCGATGCCCATCTTGTTGAAGATCAGGGCCAGCTCGTTGATCAGCGCGATGTTCACGTCGCGCTGCGTGTTCTCGATGACCTTGGCGGCCTCGGCCACGCGGATGCTGGAAGCCTTGTGCGTGCCGGCGGTGATGATCTCGCGGTACAGCTGGTCGACCAGCTCGGCCACTTCGGGCGTGGAGCCGGAGGTGACCTTCTTGATCGTGTTGACGCGGTGTTCCTTGTCGCCCGGGTTGATGCGCTCGGGGCTGTAGCCGGCGTAGAAATCGACGTTGAACTTCAGGCCCGAGACGCGCTCCAGCACCGGCACGCAGTCTTCTTCGGTGGCGCCCGGATAGACGGTGGATTCGTAGATGACGATGTCGCCGCGCTTGAGCACCGCGCCGATGGTCTCGCTGGCCTTGACCAGCGGCGTCAGGTCGGGCTGCTTGTACTCATTGATTGGCGTCGGCACGGTGACGATATAAACGTTGCACTGCCGGAGGGCTTCTCGGTTGTCCGTAAACGTCAGACGCAGCGCTTCTTTGAGTTCGCCATCGCTTACTTCAAGAGTGCGATCATGGCCGGCGCGAAGCTCGGCGACACGGTCGGCGTCTATGTCAAAGCCTGTCACGTTACGCTTCTTGCCGAACTCTACGGCCAAGGGAAGTCCGACGTAGCCGAGCCCGATAATTGCGATATTGATGTTTTCTAGCCTGTTCATTTGTGCCTGGTGCCTTCCGTATTACGCGAGTATGCGGGGGAGCGCGTTTTCAACGGCCAGTTCGATTCCTGTCCGGCAATAGAAGCCGCCGTTGATCTGAGTGTCGTGGATGACGACGTTTCGGAAACTTTTGAAGAGAGAAATGTCCGGCTGCTCTTTGGCGCACCAAAATTCGTTAAGGTCACCCTGATAGGTCAGCCCGGGCATGTTGTAGATCGCGCGGCCTAGGGCTTTCGTCGGGCGGCCGTGGAGGATTGCAGAGGCGCCAACCGTACTGTTGATGGTCACCACGCCCTCGGCGGCGTTTATCAAGGTGGGCAGGTGACCTCCATCTATATACGTGAGCCGTTCCTTGACTCCGTGGGTCTTGCCGAGCTTCCGGATCTGCCGTGAATAGTTGTGCAGACCTGGATCGAGGGGGTGCGCCTTGATCAGCAGTCGAGCATGTTCAGGGGCATGCTGAGAGAAGGACTGAATCACGTGTGAAATCGCTTCACTCATATTCGAAAAGTCGGAGTGATGAGTGATCTGGGAGTCCGTAGTCAGCTGCAGGGGGAAAAGGTAATACGGGCGTTCTCCGGCGCTAACCGTTAGTCGGCGCTGCGTGCGGTGGGCGTGGTGCTTCCAGAGCTTGGCGCCCAAACTCTTGCGGACATAGCTTGCGTACTCGATCGCGGGAGAATAGGGCACATGGCGTTGGACGCCGCGATGAAGTATCGGATTCAGTCCTGCCCAGAAGTTGTAGCCAACATCGTAAGCCGCGCGTTTCCAAAAGGGAGAAATGAACGCAGAACCATTGTCGTAACGCGGAACTTCCTTGCCGCGCATGCGATAGTAGTCAGGGTCTCTGGGGAGAGTTGAATGTCCATTAACCCCATTCCTTTCCAGCGTCACCCAGTAAGGACGAAAGTATCCCTCTTCGAAGACATGTACATTGATATTTGACTGTCTGGCCAGATCGATCGCCGGCCTGTGAACGGGGCGGCAATCACCAAAAAGCACGATGTCAGTGACGCCGAGTTCTTTGTATTGCTTCAGATAGAACTCGCGCAGATCTCCGCGCGACCCGCGATATGAGGTCGCATTTGGCATGCGCCAGTAAACGCGGTCGCCAACTGTGTAGTTGAT
This sequence comes from Achromobacter sp. SX5, assembly GCF_056711425.1. Classification (NCBI taxonomy): domain Bacteria; kingdom Pseudomonadati; phylum Pseudomonadota; class Betaproteobacteria; order Burkholderiales; family Alcaligenaceae; genus Achromobacter; species Achromobacter sp. SX5. The sequence continues at coordinate 2,730,411 of NZ_CM160041.1, forward strand.
CTTGTGTACCCGGTGCCCTCGGCGCTGCAAGGCGACGGCCAGACAGCGGAAGAACGGAGAGCACACACCCTGTAGAAATAGGAATTGGCGCTTAGTGCTCATTTGGAAACCGCGAAGCCGGCTCTGGCCCAGAGCGCGATTTTGTGCCATTGGCGTTGTACATAAGTTTTGCGTACCGCAGCCAGGTTGTCTTTCTTCACCAGGTCATCGCGTTTCTTGATGATCTGCCGTAATGCGGCTTCGCATGTGGTGTAGCCTTTCAGCGTCCAATCCCAATAGATGGGGTAATGCAAAAGCGTCCCGGCAATGAGCTCTTCCAGGGAAAGTTTGCGTGGCCGTCCAGGCTCGAAATCGCGGTCCTCTGTCAGTCCCCAGCCTGCGTAGAAGGGCCGCCCGTAGACAACAACCTTCTTTCGTCTAAGCAGACCCTCAAACCCGCTCAGTGACGTCATGGTGTGCAGTTCGTCGCACGCAGCGACACAACTGACGATGGAGCTTTTCGTCTCAACCGTGTCGGCATAACGCAGCGCTTCGGCTTGGGAAATACGTCCTTTCCGGTTGCGCACCGCTACGTCCGGGTGTGGCTTATAGACAATGAACGCGCGCGGACATGCTTCCCGGGCGGCTTTCAAGAGAGATAAATTGTCCCGCACGTTTCCCGCGCCGTAGAGGATCGAGGCGTCATCTTCTACTTGACCCGGCACGAGTACGACATGGCGCCCTGGCTGTCGCCACTCCGGTTCTTGAACAGGTTCAATGTTGTACTTCGTGAGTTGATTGTCGATGATCAGTCGGCGGGCTGCGCGAGCGCGCAGCCGATCGTCGACAGTGAATGATTGTGTGCTCAGCAGCTTTTCGAGGTCGCTCGGTTGGCGGGCATCGAAGTACAGGCCGCTCTTGTCCAGCACGAGCGAATGCGCAGGAATGAAGTCAGAGCCCAGCCCAACCGACCGTATGAAACCATCTTCCATGCGGATCAGCCGTGATCCAGATACTTCGATAAGATTCTGCAGTTCCGGAACCGGTTTTGCGCCCCAGACGACAATTCTGTCCTGGGCGGTGGGTTTCAATTCTTCCGCGGCCGAAGCATCTTTGACAAAGAGGATCTTGCGGTCATCCAAGCCCAAAAACGGCGCGACATTTGTGGACTTCCATCGACGAAATCCAACGGCGATTGTCCGTCCTGGCTGATCGACCTGCATCGCCTTCTGGCGAAGCAGCCAGGCTATTACGTCGAAGATCGTGCCTGGTTGATGCGTTTCCGGATTGAGGTAGCGCGTGTAGTGCAGGTAGGCCGCAGCAAACAGCTCGTCGACATTGCGCGCGCGCTTGCGACGAGGACATTGCTGGCGGTCATCTGTTACTCCCCAGCCCGCATACCAAGGCATTCCAAAGCAGCTTACTGGCTTGTCTGCAAGCAACGCTTCAAAGCCCAGTTGCGAAGTGACGACGTATACGTGATCCATCCGCTTGACCAGGCTCATGGGATTGACCGGGTCGCGCAGTAGTATGGTGCGATCGTCAGCGGAAATGTCCGAAAAATGGCCAGCCTTGTCGCCGCGGCTAACCTCCGGATGCGTCTTTATGTAGATTGTCGCCGTCGGGTGTTCCGCGCGGGCGCAAGCCAGCATGGTGTGGAACGTACTGGCGTCCGCCATGCCATATTCGATACTGGCATCCCCTCTCGTCTGGTCGACGATCAGAACACGTGGGCGTGTCGGATCGCCCGGCAGGGCAGTCAATTCGGGAGCGGCATTGTATTTGCTCAGGTTGTGCTCGACGATCAAGCGGCGGGCAGTTTCATGCGCTTCGCCGGCGCCGGCCAGCACATCGTCAGGCGAGGACAGCAGTTTTTCCAGGTCGGAGGCGCTTAGGGACGAATAGTAGATTCCGGAATGATCTACCACCATGGACAGCGTAGGGTGGGTTGCTCCGGTACCGAAGGAGCGAAGCAGCCCATCTTCCAGCGCGATAAACGGAATATTCAGCTTTGCGGCCGTTTCTCTAGGCTTGCTGGTACTAGGGCGGTATCCCCAGCCTATGATCGCCTTGATATCGTGATTGCTGACATCTCGCACACGCCGCAGATGCGTTACTGACTGCCCCAATAGGGCCTGTAAGCAAGGGATCTGTGCGAGCTTTTTGGAGAACGTGCCGAGCACTTACTTTCCTCAGATATTCGATCGGGACCAGGTTGCCGCAGGACCGTTTGGTGTGACTTCGGGAATGATCGGATGCGTCCGACTCGGTGGTTGGCGATCAAACCCAATCAGAAAAAGCAATCAACCAATACAGCTCAACGCCTTGATCGTCGCCACGATCTGCTCTTCCGTATGCATACAAGAAATAAAAAACCGCAGCCTTGCCGACTTCTCGGGCACGGCCGGATACAGAATCGGCTGCACGTTGATCCCTTGCTTGAAGAGTTCGGCCGACGCGCGCGTGGCTTTCAGCGAGCTGCCGGTGATGGCGGGCACGACGGCCAGGCCGGTGCTGGTGCCGGTGTCTATGCCGGCGGCGCGGGCCTGTTGCAGGAAGAACCGGCCGCGGGCCTGCAGGGCGGCCACGCGGTCGGGCGATTGCTTCATCTTGCGCAGCGCCGCCAGCGACGCGGCGGCGACGCTGGGCGGCATGCCGACGCTGTACAGGAAGCCGGGGGCCAGGAATTTCAGGTGTTCGACCAGCGCGGTTTCGCCGGCGATGTAGCCGCCGCAGCCGGCCAGCGTCTTGCTCAGGGTGCCCATCCAGATGTCGACGTCCTTGCCGTCGACGCCGAAGTGTTCGCTGATGCCGTAGCCGCGTGTGCCCATGACGCCCAGGGAGTGGGCTTCGTCGACCATGAGGAAGGCGCGGTGGCGCTGCTTGACCTCGATGAAGCGCGGCAGGTCGGGGTAGTCGCCGTCCATGCTGTAGATGCCTTCCAGCACGATGAGGACGCGTTCGAACTGGCGGCGCTGGTCGTTGAGGATGGCGTCGAGCGCTTCCCAGTCGTTGTGGGGGAAGGGCAGGCGGCGCGCGCCGGAGAGCTGGATGCCCTGCAGGACGCTGTTGTGGATCAGTTCGTCGTGCAGCACCAGGTCGCGCGGGCCGAAGAGGTAGCCGATGGTGGAGACGTTGGTGGCGTGGCCGCTGACGAAGGTGATGGCGTCGTCCACGCCGTAGAGGGCGGCGATCTCGGTTTCGAGTTCGCGGTGCACGGGGCGTTCGCCCGAGACCAGGCGGCTGGCGGACACCGAGGTGCCGTAGCGGTCGATGGCGGCCTTGGCCGCGGCGATCACGTCCGGATCGCCGGACATGTTCAGGTAGTTGTAGCTGGCGTAGTTGATGTAGCCGTTGCCGCTGATCCGGGTGGCGGCGCCGGCGGTGCCTTCATGCAGTTTGAAGAAGGGGTTCTTGACGCCGAGGCGGCTGGCGCCGTCGTTGATGATGCGCAGCTGCTGGTAGCCGGGGTGGAGATGGAAGCGGTAGTGTTCCTCGGGGATCTCGGCTTTCTTTTCCGCGGGGCGCGCCAGCGCCTGGCCGGCGGGCGCGGCGGCCTGGCGCAGCTTGCGCTCCAGCGCTTGCTGGATGAGTTTGTCTTTGATGCCGGCGGCAAGGCCGGGCAGCTTTTTTACGGTGCTCAAGTCTTGCCTACTGGATCATGCGTTGCTTGGGAAGGCTGCCGTTCTGCTTGATCTCGTCGACGAATTCGGAGACCGAGCTGGCGCCGACTTCGGCGGCGTGGTGCGCGACGACCTGCTGCACGCTGGCGGTGAGGGCGTCGCCGGCGTCGTGTTCGTCGCGCAGCAGCAGCACCAGGCGTTCGGCAAGCTTGGCCGGCGTGGGGCTTTCGTTGAGCGCCATGACGGGCAGGCGGATGCCGAAGCGGTTCTCCAGCGCGACCACCAGTTCCACGCCCATGAGCGAGTCCAGGCCCATGTCGTAGACCGAGCGGGTGGCTTCGATCTTGTCGGGCGCGACGCGCAGGATTTCGCCGATCTCGGCCTTGAGCATGTCGGTGAAGCGCTCATGCAGGGCCTCGTCGTCCAGGGTGGCGATGAGGTGGGCGATGTCGTCGGCGCCGCTGTCTTCTTCGCCGGCGTCGCCGGCCTGGCGGGCGATGTCGGAGAACTTGGGCAGGCCGGAGGTGGGCAGGAAGCGGGCCAGCGCGCGCCAGTCCAGTTCCAGCACGCCGAGGCCGGAGGCGTCGGCGGCCAGCATGGCTTCGAGCGCGTCCAGCGCGGTCTGGGAGGCCAGGGCGCCGCCGCCCATGCGGCTTTGCAGGGCGTCCTTGATTTTTTCGTTGCGGGCCAGGAAGCCCACGTCGTCGATGGCGCCCCAGCGCACGCAGGTGGCCGGCAGGCCTTCGGCGCGGCGCTGGGCGGCGAGGCGTTCGAGCCAGGCGTTGGCGGCGACGTAGTTGCTTTGCCCCGGGTTGCCGAAGAGGGTGGTGGCCGAGGAATAGCAGATGAAGAGGTCCAGCGGCAGCGCGCGGGTCAGTTCGTGCAGGTGCTGCGCGCCCAGGACCTTGGCGGCCAGGGTGCGCTGGATCTGTTCGGCGTTGGCGCTGCGGGCCAGGCCGTCGTCGATGACCACGGCGGCGTGGACCACGCCCTTGAGCGGCGGCAGCGTGGCGGCGGTGTCCAGCAGCAGGCCGGCCAGGGCGTCGCGGTCGGTGACGTCGCAGGCGGCGGCGTGGACGCGCACGCCCTGTGCTTCGAAGGCGGCGATGGCGGCTTTCGCGGCGTCGTTGGCGGGTCCGCTGCGGCTGATCAGGATCAGGTTGCGCGCGCCGCGCTCGGCCAGCCATTGCGCGGTGCGCAGGCCGAAGCCGCCCAGGCCGCCGGTGACCAGGTAGCTGGCGTCGGCCGGCAGCGCCAGGCTGTGATCGGCCTGGGCCGCCGGATGGTGCACGCCGCTGATGCCGTTGCGGTAGGTGACCACGATCTTGCCGATCTGGCGCGCCTGCTGCATGTAGCGGAAGGCGTCGACGATGTCGTTGGCGTCGAAGACGGTGTAGGGCAGCGGATGCAGCGCGCCCTGGCGGAAGAGCGCCATCATCTCCGCGAACAGGCGCTGGGTGAGGTCGGGGCGCTCGTTCATCAGCTGGTCGGCGTCGATGCCGAAATAGCTGATGTTGTTGCGGAACGGGCGCAGGCCGATGCGCGTGTTCTCGTAGAAGTCGCGCTTGCCCAGTTCGAGGAAGCGGCCGAAGGGCTTGAGCACCCGCAGGTTGCGGTTGACGGCTTCGCCGGCCAGGGAGTTGAGCACCACGTCCACGCCGCGTCCGTCGGTGTCGGCGAGGATCTCGTCGGCGTAGGACAGCGAGCGCGAGTCGTAGATGTGGCGCACGCCCAGCAGGCGCAGCAGGTCGCGTTTTTCGTCGGAGCCGGCGGTGGCGTAGATCTCGGCGCCCAGCCATTGGGCGAACTGGATGGCGGCGATGCCGACGCCGCCGGCCGCGCCGTGGATCAGGATCTTCTCGCCTTCTTCGAGGCGCGCCAGGTGGTGCAGCGCGTAGTAGACGGTGAAGAAGGTGCTGGGAATGGTGGCCGCGGCTTCGAACGAGAAGCCTTCGGGGATGTGCGAGATGGCGCTGGGGCGGGTCAGCACGCGGTCGCCGAAGCTGGCCGGGCCGAAGCCCACGACCGCGTCGCCGACCTGGTAGCCGGCCGCGTCCGGGCCGACGCGGGTGACCGTGCCGGCGAACTCCAGGCCCAGGGTGGGGCCGGCGAAACCGTTCTCGATGGCTTCGTCGGACAGCAGGCCCAGGGCGTACATGACGTCGCGGAAGTTCAGGCCGGTGGCTTCGATGCGCACTTCGAGCTGGTCGCCGGCGGGCGCCGGGGCGGGGCAGGCTTCCCAGCGCAGGTTGCGCAGCTGGCCGGGGAATTCGAAGCCCAGGCGCACGGCGTGCGCCCCGGTGGCCTGGCTGGCCGGCGCCGGACGCGCGGCGAGGCGCAGGCGCGGCGCATAGCGTTCGCCGTCGGGGCCCAGCAGGATTTCGTCTTCGTCGTCCATGGCGGACAATTCGCGCGCCAGGGCGTCGGCCAGGCCGCCGGCATGGGCCAGCGGCAGGTCCACCATGCGGATGCGGAAGTTCGACGCCTCGTTGGCCAGGGTGCGGCCATAGCCCCACAGGGCGGCGTCGTTGAGCGCGTGCATGGCGGCGGGGGCCGGCGCATGGCGCAGGTATTGCGCGGCGTCGGCGGTGACCAGCCACACGGTGGCCGGCGTCTGGGTGCGTTCGCAGGCCTGGATGACGGCGGCGGCAAGCGCGCAGCGGCGGGTCTGCTTGGCCAGCAGCTCGTCGGGCGTTTCGTGGGCGTCGGCCCAGGCCAGGCCGTCGAGGTGCACGATGTGTTCGACCGGACCGTCGGCGTCGCCGGCCAGCAGGGCGTCCAGCGCCTCGGGCGCGACGCCGGTCTCCAGGCGCACCTGGTGGCCGGCCGCGGCCAGGCTGGCCTGCAGCGCGGGCGCCAGGCCGGCGCCGTGTTCCGGGTTGCGGTCGGCCAGGATCAGCCAGCGCGCCGGCGTGGCGGGCTGCGCCGCGGTGTCGGCCGACTGCGCGGCCTCGAGGCTGGCGGTCAGCAGATAGGCGCCGGTGGCCGGCGATTGGCTGAATTCCAGCGGGCTGTCGCATTGCAGGCCCAGGGATTGCAGGGTTTCCTGCCAGAAGGCGGCAGGCTGCTGGGTGGAGAGCTGTTCGCCGTTCTCGCCGGCCTGCCACCATTGCTGGCGCGCGCCGAAGACGAAGTCGGCCCAGGCTGCCGGATGGGCGCCGCAGAACAGCAGCACGCCGCCCGCGCGCAGGCTGGCGCGGGCGTGCTTGAGCGCGGCCAGGGCCGCGTCCAGGGTGTCGAATTCGCAGTGGAAGATGACGAGGTCGCAGCGCGCGGCCGGGGCGTCGCCGTCTTCGCCGATGCGTTCGGTGCGGGCGTTGGGATGGCGTTCCGCCTGCTGGTGGCCGACGTGGTCCAGCATGTCGGCGTCGGGCGAGGCGTAGCAGTAGTCGGCGACGTTGAAGTCCAGCGCGTCGCAGCAGTTGAAGTTGAAGAGCGGCGCGGCCTGGCCGACTTCCATGACGCTCAGGCGCTGGCCGGGCAGGCGGGCCGCCTGGGCCTGTTGCAGCACCGCGCGCAGGGCCGTGCCCAGGCGCTGGCCGCTGGCCGCGCCGAGCAGGCTGCGGTTGATGACGGCCGGCGTGGTGGCGCGCGGGCAGATCTGGTCGACGTCGGCCTCTCCGCGCAGCAGCGCGGGCAGGTGCAGGCCGATGCGGCCCACGGCGTGGACGATCTGCGCGTGGTCGGGGTATTCGCGCAGCAGCGTGTTCCAGATGTCGGTGGCGCCGCCTTCGCCGTTGTCGTCGGCGGGCAGCGCGATGCCGGCCGCCTGCGCTTCGACGTAGCCGGCGGCCGTCAGGCGGGCGGCGATATGTCGCAGCAGGGGCGCGGCCTGCGGGGCGTGGCGGCCCAGTTCGGTGATCAGGGCCTGCGGCAGCAGGCGGCCGTCGGGCGCGATGGCGCGCAAGGCGTCCAGCGCGAAGCTGTCGCACAGGCTTTCCAGCAGCGGATCGACTTCGTCGGCATAGCGCGCGTGCGCGCCGCCTTCGGTGCAGGCGGCGACGGCTTCGGCCAGCGCGGCGCGCAGGGTCTGGAGTTCGACCGGGTTGGGGCCGAACGGCGCGCGCGGACGCGGCGTGGCGACGCTGTCCAGGAAGCTGAGGTGGTCGGCCGCGGCCTTGCGCAGGCGGATGCTGCGAAAGCGCGCCTGTTCGACGGCGGCGATCTGCTCGCCGGCGGCGTTGTACAGCTCGAAGCTGGCGGTCAGCGAATGCGGGGCGCGGCGCTCCAGGCGCACGCGCGCGGCGGCCGGCTGGCCGGCGTTGGCGCGCAGGCTCAGGCGTCCGATCTTGGCGGGCACGTAGGCGATGCCCAGGCCCATGGCCGGGTCGTCGCGCAGCAGCTGGATGATGAGCTGGAACGCGCAGTCCAGCAGCGCCGGGTGCAGGTGGGCGGTTTCGAGTTCGGCGGCCAGGCAGGGCTGGGGCTCGAGCACGGCCAGCACGCTGGCGTCGGACTCCAGCCAGCCGTGCTTGACGGCGCGGAAGGCCGGGCCGTAGTCCAGGCCCACGGCGCGGGTCAGCGCGTTGTGGCTGTCGCCGGTGAAGTCGGGCGCGCGTTCCGGCAGGACCAGGGCGGGCCGGGTCAGCCGGGTCAGGCGCGGCTCGCGCAACAGGCGGCCGCTGGCGTGCCGGGTCCAGGGTTCGGTGCTGCCGGTTTCCTTGGACGTGATGCGGAAACGGCCGTCGCCGTCATCGAGCAGCAGGCGCAGCAGCTTGCCGGGAGCGGCACTGAGCAGCAGCGGCGCGTGGATTTCCAGCTCTTCCAGTTCGGCGCAGTCGGTGGCGCCGCCTTGCCAGCGCAGCGCGGCGGCCAGCGCGATTTCGGCGAAGCCGGTGCCGGGAAACACGACCGCGTCGCCGACGACGTGGTCGGCCAGCGTGGGATGGGATTGCGTGTCGAGCCGGTTCTCCCAGGTGTGCTCGTGCTGCTGCATGGGATAGCCCAGCAGCGGGTGCGCCAGCCGGCGCGTGAGCAGGCCCTGGGATTCGGGGGTGACCGGGTGCCAGTGGCGTTCGCGCTGCCAGGGATAGGTCGGCAGTTCGACCGGCGCGCCGGCCCACGGGAACAGCGACTGCAGGTCGAGCTGGCCGCCGCTGACGATGGCCTGGCCGGCGGCGTTCCAGATTTTCTCGGGATCGTCGCCGCCGCGCGTGGCGGTGCTGAGCACGCGGCCTTGCAGGTCGCCGGCCTTGAGGGCGTCGTTCAGGTACGAGCGCAGCACCGGGTGCGGGCCGACTTCGACGTAGACGTTATTGCCTTCGGCCACCAGCTGCTGCGCGGCCTGTTCGAAGCGCACGGCTTCGCGCACGTTGCGCCACCAGTAGCCGGCGTCCAGCCCGGCGCCGTCCAGCGGCGCGCCGGTGACGGTGGAATAAAAGGGCACGTCGGCCGCGCGCGGTGCGATGCCGGCCAGCGATTCGCGGATGCCGGCCTCGATGGCGTCCATGGCCGGGCTGTGGAAGGCGTAGTCCAGGTCCAGGCGGCGATGGAACAGGGATTGTTCGGCCAGCGCCGCTTCCAGCACCGCCAGCGCTTCGGGCGCGCCGGCCAGGGTGGCGCCGCGGCCGCTGTTGAAGCCGGCCACGCACACGCTTGCGCCCAGGCCATGTTCGGCGATCAGGGCCAGCGCTTCTTCGCCGCTGACGCCCACGGCCGTCATGCGGCCTTGGCCCTTGGTCTGACCCTGCAGGCGGCTGCGCTGGAAGATGACGCGCACCGCGTCGGGCAGCGACAGCGCGCCGCAGGCCCAGGCGGCGGCGACTTCGCCCACGCTGTGGCCGATCACGGCCGACGGCACCACGCCGTGCTGGGCCAGCATGCGGGTGATGCCGACCTGCAGCGCAAAGAGCGCGGGCTGGGCGATTTCGGTGCGTTCGTAGCGGTCGTCGCCGTTCTCGCCGGCCAGTTCCTTGTGCAGCGAGAAGTCGGCGTACTGGGCGAACAGCGCATCCACTTCGTCGATGGCGGCGGCGAACACCGGATCGGCCAGCAGCCGGCGGCCCATGTTGGCCCATTGCGAGCCGTTGCCGGAATAGACCAGCACCGGGCCGCGCGCGGCGGGCAGCGCGCTGCCGGCGACCAGGCCGGGCTTGGCGTCGCCGCTGTCGGCGTATTGCTGCAGCAGGTCGGCCACCGCGTTGCACTGGGTGCCGAACACCACGGCGCGCTCGCCGTGCCAGTCGCGGCGCATGGCGGCGTGGTAGGCGGCGTTGTACAGGAACTTGGCGGGCTGGTCGCGCAGCGTCTGCGCCATCCGGCCGGCCGCGGCCCGCAGCGCGGGCAGGGTCTTGCCCGAGACCACAACGGGGATCGGGGCGGTCTTGGCCATCTTGCCTTCGGCGGCCGGGCTGCGCGGCGGGGCGCTTTCCAGGATGACGTGCGCGTTGGCGCCGCCGAAGCCGAAGGAGTTCACGCCCACCACCAGCTTGCCGGCGGGGCGCAGCTTGCGGTTCTGCGTGACGACGTCGAGGTTCCAGTCCTGGAACTCGATCTTGGGATTGAGGGTCTTGATGCCGATGGTGGCGGGCACCTCGCGGTGGCGCAGCACGTACAGGGCCTTGACCAGGCCGGCCACGCCGGAAGCGGCTTCCAGGTGGCCCAGGTTGCTCTTGACCGAGCCGATGGGCAGCGGCGCGTCCTTGCCGCGCTGCTGGGCCAGGGCCAGGCCGATGGCGCGGGTTTCGATCGGATCGCCGACCGCGGTGCCGGTGCCGTGCGCTTCCAGATAGTCGATCTCGGCGGGCGAGATGCCGGCCTGTTCGTAGACCTGGCGCATCAGCGCGGCCTGGGCCTGCACGCTGGGCACGGTGAGGCCGGACTTGCGGCCGTCGGTGTTGACGGCGCTGCCGGCCACCACGGCCAGGATGGCGTCGCCGTCGGCGACCGCCTGGTCGTAGTCCTTCAGCACGAAGATGCCGCCGCCTTCGGAACGGACGTAGCCGTCGCCGGAGGCGTCGAAGACGTTGCAGCGCCCGCGCGGCGACAGCATGGACGCCTTGGAGAAGGTGATGAAGCCGTAGGGGTGCAGGTGCAGGCTGACGCCGCCGGCCAGCGCCTGGGTGCATTCGCCCGACAGGATGGCGCGGCATGCCTGGTGGAAGGCGACCAGCGAGGACGAGCAGGCCGTGTCCATGGCGATGCTGGGGCCGCGCAGGTCGAAGAAGTAGGAGAGGCGGTTGGCGGCGATGCTGGCGGTGTTGCCGGTCGCCATCGAGGCGTCGACGGCGTTCAGGTCTTCGGCCAGCCGGTAGGCGTAGTCGGAGCTGGCGATGCCGATATACACGCCGCAGTCCGAACCGCGCAGGGTGGAGGGCGCGATGCCGGCGTCTTCCAGGGCTTCCCAGCTCATTTCGAGCAGCAGGCGCTGCTGCGGGTCCATCAGCGCGGCTTCGCGCGGCGAGATGCCGAAGAACCCTGCGTCGAACCCGGAGACGTCGCCGATGGAGCCGGCGGCAAAGGTGTAGGCGGTGCCGGGATGGTCTTTGGCGGGATGCAGGTAGGCGTCGGCGGACCAGCGGTCCTGTTCGACGTGGGTGACCAGGTCGCGGCCTTCCAGCAGGGCCGGCCAGTAGCTGTCATGGGTGGTGCTGGGAAACCGAAACGAAAGTCCAACGACGGCAACGCGCTTACGCATGCAGAGTCCTTCTGGCCCCGCCACGCGGCGGGGGATGGTAAATGAGGGCGGTCGAACCGCAATGGCGGTCGGGGCCGGCCGAGGCTGCGGCGCCGGGACGGCCGGCGGCTGCGACGATCGGGAGTGCGGGAAGCCCGCGCCGGAAAATCAGGCGCGGGATAGACGGCCTGGGATGGCCGGAAGCTCCCGTCCAGGCGCTGCGAATAGCGTTATGGCGACGCCGGCGCCGCGGTTGCGCCGAAGCCGGGGCGCGAGAGTATTGCTCTGCATTCTCATTTTTTATTTTGTCGATCTGGCGACGAGATATGGCCTGCCGAACCTGCTCGATAACCGGCGAGCATGGTTTGGACGCGGGCGAATCGCCGTGACATTTAGATGAATATGAGCCGATTTTACTGTATGTATAAGATTCAGCTAAATCCGGGAAGGAATGGCGGCGGACGGGGTTAACCCGTAGCGCCGCGCGCGCGTAAGCTGTCATTTCCCTGTCCCCGATGTTCCCGGCCGCTAGGATAACAACCATATGTAACCAAATTGGAGCAAGATTAATCAAAACGCTTCAACTGGGCGTAAGGGTTGTTGCGCAAGTGGCGTGTGCTGAAAGGTTTGCGGAAATCATCCGGCGATTACAAGAATTTCCGGTGCATTTCTGTTGCAAACAGTAGTCTGGATGCGTGATTTTACGCAACCAGGATGACCGCGCAGCACGGCTGCGGGCGTCTAGGACGCGTCGTAGAGCGGAATGGGCGGGATGCGCTTGGCGGGGGTGGGAATGCGCCAGGACGCCCGGCGGCGCAGGGCGCCGAGCAGTTTCAGGCCTTGCGGCCAGTCGCCCAGGCCACTGTCGGCGTTGATGTGGCCGGCGCCGGAGAGGATGACGATGCGGCTGCCCCAGTCGCCGGCAAAGGCGCGGGCGCGGTCCAGGCTGCAATAGGGATCGTCGTCGCTGGCGACCACGACGCTCTGGTAGGGCAAGGGCTGGCGCGGCACGGGCGCGAAGCTGCGCAGGCACTCGGGCGCGTCGGCGCGTTCCACGTCGGCCGGCGCCACCAGCAGGGCGCCGGCGACCTTGGCGCGCAGCGGCACCGGCAGCGCGGCGCTGACCAGGCAGCCCAGGCTGTGAGCGACCAGCAGCACGGGGCTGCGGGCCCGATCCACTTCCGCGGCCAGCGTGGCGATCCATTGCGCGGCGACCGGGTTCTGCCAGTCGCACTGTTCAAGGCGGACCGCAAGCGGCAGGGACGCGGCCCAGCGCGATTGCCAATGGTCGGGTCCGGAGTTTTTCCAGCCCGGGACGATGATCGGTTGGAGTCTCATGGCGGCCATCATGCCGCGCCGCTTTAGTAACTCAAACGAATAAATCGTCTTTTGCATATACGGCGACGGGCATAAGGCTGCGAGCGCGGCGGCCGCCGCGGTTTACGCGCCGCCCTCGTCTAAAAGCGGGTCGCGCGCCCTGCAAACAGGGGTATTTTTCAGTGTATGCTTGCCGTGCTAATGCACCGTAACCGGGCGTGAACACGGAAACAACCGGCGTGCGCACGGGTGCGGAACTAACGATTACAAATCATTAGAGGAGTCCAACATGAAGCCAGTATTCCGTCTGACCCCGGTCATCGCCGCGCTGGGCGTCGCCGCGGGCATGGCGTTCGGCGCGGCCGCGCAGGCGCAAACCATCAAGATCGGCGTCGTCGGCCCCACCACCGGCGCGGTCACCCAGTATGGCGATATGGTCCGTGAGGGCGTCGATACGGCAATCGAGCGCATCAACGCCGCCGGCGGCGTGAACGGCAAGAAGCTGGAAACCGTGGTGATCGACGACGGCTGCGAGCCCAAGCAGGGCCCGGTCGCCGCCAACCGCGTGGTCAACAGCAAGATCGGCTTCGTCGTGGGCCACGTGTGCTCGGGCGCCACCATCGCCGCCGCCGACGTCTACAACAACGAGGGCGTGGTCATGGTGACCCCCTCGGCCACGTCGCCGGCCCTGACCGACGGCAAGAACTACGAGTTCATCTTCCGCACCATCGGGCGCGACGACCAGCAGGGTCCTGCGGCCGCCAAGTTCATCCTGGACAAGATCAAGCCCAAGAAGGTCGCGGTGCTGCACGACAAGCAATCGTACGGCCAGGGCATCGCCACCGCGGTCAAGAACGACCTGGAAAAGGGCGGCGTCACCGTGGCGTTCTTCGAAGGCATCAACGCTGGCGACAGCGACTACTCGGCCGTCATCACCAAGCTCAAGAGCCAGGGCGTGGACTTCGTCTACTACGGCGGCTACCACCCTGAAATGGGCCTGCTGCTGCGCCAGGCGGCCGAGCAGGGTGTGAAGGCCAAGTGGATGGGTCCGGAAGGCACGGGCAACCCGGACATCAACGCCATCGCCGGCGACGCGGTCGAAGGCATGCTGGTGACGCTGCCGGCCGACTTCACCCAGAACGCCGCCAACGCCGACATCGTCAAGGCCTTCCAGGCCAAGAAGCGCAACGCCGCGGGCGCCTTCCAGATGACGGCCTACACGGCCACCCAGGTCATCGCCGACGGCATCAAGGGCGCGGGCACGGACGATCCCACCAAGGTCGCCAAGTACCTGCACGCCAACTCCTTCGATACCCCGATCGGCAAGGTGTCGTGGAACAAGCAGGGCGACCTGACGAACTTCGAGTTCGACGTGTTCGTCTGGCACAAGGACGGCTCCAAGACCGTCTACAAGTAATCCCGGGCGGCCTGCCGCCCAGTGATGCCGACCGGGCCGTGAGCTAGACTTGCGGCCCGGTTTTTATTTCGCCATCGATTTCATCCTGCACACCCATGACCAAGGCTTTGCTCGTCGAAGACGATCCGAAACTCTCGCGCCTGATCGCCCAGTTCCTGGAGCAGCACGGCTTCAACGTCGCGCAGGCCTTTCGCGGCGACCAGGCGGTGGAGGCGTTTCGCCGCCACGATCCCGCCATCACCATCCTGGACCTGATGCTGCCGGGCCGCGACGGGCTGCAGGTCTGCCGCGACCTGCGCGCGTTTTCCTCGGCGCCGATCCTGATGCTGACGGCCCGCGAGGATGACCTGGACCAGATCCTGGGCCTGGAGTCGGGCGCCGACGACTACGTGATCAAGCCGGTCGAGCCGCGCGTGCTGCTGGCGCGGGTGCGGGCGCTGCTGCGGCGCCACGGCCAGGCCGACGAACCGCCCGAGCGCCTGGAGTTCGGCCCGCTGGCCATCGACCGGCGCAACCGCGCGGTGGTCCATGCCGGCGTGGAAGTCGATCTCACCACGATGGAGTTCGAGATGCTGTGGGCGCTGGCCAGCCAGGCCGGCCAGGTGCTCACGCGCGACGACTTGCTCAACGCGGTGCGCGGCATCGAGTTCAACGGGCTGGATCGCAGCGTGGACGTGTGCGTGAGCAAGCTGCGCCGCAAGCTCGACGACGATCCGCGCGATCCGGCGCGCATCAAGACGGTCTGGGGCAAGGGCTATCTGTTCTCGCCCAGGGCGCAAGAGGGCGACGATGCTTAGGTTCATCCTGCGGCTGTTCGTGGTGCTGGCCGTGGGGTTCGTGATTTCGAGCCAGGTGGTGGACCGCTCGGCCTCCTACCTTTTCGAGCCGCTGAGCGAAGGCTATACGCGCCAGGCCGTGCGCGGCCAGATGTACAGCCTGGTGCGCGAGCTGGGCCAGGTGCCCGCCGCCGACCGCGAGGCCTATGTGCGCGACCGGTTGGCGCCGCACTACGGTCTGGGGCTGAGGGTGGCGCCGGCCGCCAGCTTCGAGGCGAGCGAGGCCGAACGCAAACTCATCGCCGCGGGCAGCTTTTTCATCCGCGACGAGATGCAGACCTTCGTGGCGGCGCTGCCGGGGCCGGGCGATCAATGGCTGGAAATGAAGCTGCCGGCCGAGCCGCCGGTCGGGCCCTGGGTGCTGGTGGCGGTGTATTCGGCGCTGACGCTGCTGCTGGGCGCTTTCATGCTGGTGTGGGCGCTGCCCACCTGGCGCGACCTGGAGGCGCTGAAGACGGCGGCGCAGCGCATGGGGCAGGGCGACCTGCAGGCGCGCGCCCGGCTGTCGCGGCATTCCACCATACGGGGCCTGGGCGACACCTTCAATCAGATGTCCGAGCGGATCAGCGCGCTGGTCAGCAACCAGCGGGAACTGACCAACGCCGTCTCGCACGAACTGCGCACGCCGATCGCGCGGCTGTCGTTCGAGCTGGACATGATGGACCGCGAGGACGATCCCGAGGCGCGCCGGCGCCTGGTTGAGGAAATGAAGAGCGACGTGGCCGAGCTGGACAGCATGGCCTCGGAACTGCTGATGTACGCCCGGCTGGAGCACAAGGGCGACGGCGTCGCGCTGCAGCCGCAGGACGCGCGCGGCTGGCTCGAATCGGTGGTGCAGCACGCGGGTTTCGAGGCCGGCGTGGCGGGCGTGCGCTGCGAGGTGGCGCAGTGCCAGGTGCCCGAGGTGCATCTGCACCAGCGCTACATGACGCGCGCGCTCCTGAATCTGCTGCAGAACGCCATCCGGCACGCGGGCGGCCGGGTCCAGGTCAGCCTGCTGGGCGGTTCGGCGCGCGAGTACGTGCTGATGGTGGACGACGACGGCCCCGGCATCGCGCCGGCGGATCGCGAGCGCATTTTCGAACCCTTCATCCGCCTGGATGAAAGCCGCGATCGCGAAACCGGCGGCGTCGGCCTGGGGCTGGCGATCGTGAGCCGGGTGGCGCGCTGGCACAACGGCTCGGTGCGCGCCGAAGACAGCCCGCTGGGCGGGGCGCGCTTCGTCATCGCGTGGAAGGCGCTTTCCGCGCCGGGCCGCAGTACGTAAAGCAACTTCACAAACTCCCGCGACGATCTTCACAAACTCCATACAAAGCGGGAAAGATCGCGCGCAGGCGCATGGCTAGCATGACGGCACTTTCGTTCAGAGGAGCCGCCGTCCGCCATGTTTTGCCTGAGCCGCCTGCTTGCCGTCGCATCCCTGCTGGCCGTGATCGGCGGCTGCCAGGGCGTGCCGCCCGCCGCGCCCGCCGCCGTCGCGCCGGGCGACTACGCGGCGGTGATCGGCTACCTGGCCCAGCGCATCGCCTACGACATGGACGCGCAGAACGTGCCCGGCCTGTCCATCGCGCTGGTCGACGACCAGCGCGTGGTCTGGAGCACCGGCTTCGGCTATGCCGACGTGGCGCGGCACCGCAAGGCCAGCGGCGACACGCTGTACCGGGTCGGGGCCATCAGCAAGGTCGTCACCGCCGCCGGCGTACTGCGCGCCGCCGATGACGGCGCGCTGGGGCTGGACCGGCCGGCCTCGCAGGCGCTGCCGGACTGGGAGCTGCAGCCGCGCCGCAACGCCATGCAGTGGCTGGGCGCGCATCCCTTCACCGCGCGCGGCCTGATGGCGGTCCGTCCGGACGCGCCGGAAGACACCATGGGCCGGGCCCGCGCCGACATGGCCTACGCGCTGCTGGGCGACATGCTGGCGCAGGCGGCCGGCGAACCCTTCGACGCCTATATGCGCCGCGCCATCCTGCGGCCGGTGAACATGCCGCGCGCCGGCTTCGAGCCGGGGCCGCGCATGCTGCAGCTGCGCGCGGCGGGCTATCGGCGCGGCCACCCGTGGGCCGAGGCGCCGCAGGCCAATCCGCCGGCCGACGGACTGTGGCTCAGCACGACCGAGATGGCGCGTTTCTCCAGCATGTTGTTCGCCGGCGGCGCCCATGAGGGCAGGCGGGTGCTGAGCGCCGGCTCGGCGCACGCGGTGCTGGACCTGGAGACGGTGGCCAGCGGCATGGGCCTGGAATGCCGGCTGGCGCTGTCGTGGCTGGCCGCGCCCTGCGCGGACATGATGGACGAAGCGCCGCTGCGCATGCATCGCGGCGCGACCGAGGCCTTCCATTCCCGCTGGGTGCTGGCGCCGCGGGAGAAGCTGGCGGTCCTGGTCATGGGCAATTCCGACACCTGCGAGCCGCTGGTGGCTTCGATCTCCGCGGTGGCGATGGCGCTGATGCGCCAGGCCAGGCAGCGCGGCGACGCCGACTGAATCCTTTCCTCAACCTGTTTCCAGGAACCCTCCCATGAAGCGTATTCTTCGCTCGTCCGTGTCCGTGCGCCGCGTCGGCGCGGCCTGCCTGCTCTCGCTGGGCCCGGGCCTGTGCCTGGCCGCCGACGAGGTCGCCGTCAATTCGGTCTATGGCCAGCGCGGGGCCACTTCACGCGGCCTGACCGTGCCCGACGCGCAAGGGCCGGCCGGCGAATGGCTGTTCTACGGGACGCTGGGCGTGGGCTACGCGCCGCGCTACAGCGGCAGCGACGAAGGCTCGGCGGTGCCCATCGTCGGGCTGGGGGTGCGCGGGCCGCACGGCTTCTTCCTGGGCACCGATCACGGGCTGGGCTGGGAGACCGAGGCGCTGGACAGCACCTTCCGCTTCTACCTGGCGCCCAGCGCGTCGCGCAAGGACCGCAAGCATGGCTTCGAGGGGTCGGACAAGCTGCGCGGCATGGGCGAGATCAAAAGCCGCGCGCAGATCGGCATGGACGCCGAGACCACGCTGGGCCCGGTGACCCTGTCGGCGACGCTGGCGCACGCCTTCAAGAAGAGCGGCGACAGCGACGTGGGCAGCGCCTACACCATGCTGACCCTGGGCGCCGGCGCCACGGTCTACGAAGGCGCGGCCGGCCTGGTGTCGGTGGCGCTGTCGGGCACCTTCGGCGACGGCAACTACATGCGTACCTGGTATGGCGTCAGCGCGCGCCAGTCGGCCAATTCCGGCTATCGCCGCTACAGTCCCAAGGGCGGCCTGGAGAGCGTGGGCCTGGGCGCGACATGGACGCTGCCGCTGGACGAGTCATGGTCGTGGACGGTGGGGGCGGAGGCGCGGCGCCTGTTCGGCGACGCCGCCGACAGTCCCATCGTGCGCGAGCGCAACCAATACACCATCGGCACGATGGTGACCTACACGTATTGAGCAGGAGTAATGCCGGCCCCGCGCGGGGCCGGGGATGCATGTGCAGGCTTACAGGCCTTGCACGCGGCGGCCGGTATCGGGTTCGAACCAGTGCAGCGGGTGGCGGCCGTCCGAGCCCACGTTGACGCGGTTGCCGACCTTGGCCGACGATTCCGAAAGCTGGCGCGTGGTGCAGCGGACCACCAGCGTGGCCTTGCCGCAGCGGCAGTGCACCAGCTGCTCGGAGCCCAGCGTTTCCACCATTTCCACTTCGGCCGGCACGCCCTGCGTGTTCAGCAGCATGTGCTCGGGGCGCATGCCCAGGATCACCTTGCGGCCGCGCACCGGGGCGGGCACGTCCAGCGGCGAGATTTCCAGCGGGGTGCCGTCCACCGTCTCCATCGTGCCGTCTCCGGCTACGTTCACTTCCATCAGGTTCATCGGGGGCGAGCCGATGAAGCCGGCCACGAAGGTGGAGGCGGGCTTTTCGAACACTTCCATCGGCGTGCCGATCTGCTCGGGCACGCCCTGGTACATGACGATCATGCGATGGGCCAGGGTCATGGCCTCGACCTGGTCGTGCGTCACATACAGGCTGGTCGTGCCCAGGCGGCGGTGCAGCTTCATGATTTCCAGGCGCATCGCCACGCGCAGCTTGGCGTCCAGGTTCGACAGCGGTTCGTCGAACAGGAACACCTTGGGCTCGCGCACGATGGCGCGGCCCATGGCCACGCGCTGGCGCTGGCCGCCGGACAGCGCGCGCGGGCGGCGGTCCAGCAGGTGCGACAGCTCCAGGATCTGGGCGGCCGCGTCCACGCGCTTCTTGATCTCTTCCTTGGAGAACTTGCGGATCTTCAAGCCATAGGCCATGTTCTCGAACACGGTCATGTGCGGGTAGAGCGCGTAGTTCTGGAACACCATCGCGATGTCGCGTTCGGCCGGCTCCAGGTTGTTGACGACCTTGTCCTCGATGAGGATCTCGCCGCTGGTGACCGTCTCCAGGCCGGCGACCATGCGCATCAGGGTGGACTTGCCGCAGCCCGACGGGCCGACGATGACGATGAATTCACCGTCCTTGACGTCCATGTCGATGCCATGGATGACCGGCACATTGCCGGCATAGGTTTTCTTGACGTTGCGAAAGCTGAGAGTAGCCATGTGTTATTCGTATACGGAGTCGTGTTGGGGCGGCGAGGGCGGGAGAGCGGGGGTCACTTTTCAGTGTCGACCAGACCCTTGACGAACCATTTCTGCATCAGGATGACGACCAGCGCCGGCGGGATCATCGCCAGCATGGCGGTGGCCATGGTGATGTTCCATTCGGTCACGCTGTCGCCGCCGCTGATCATGCGCTTGATGCCGATGACGACGGGGTACATGTCTTCCTGCGTGGTCACCAGCAGCGGCCACAGGTACTGGTTCCAGCCGTAGATGAACTGGATCACGAAGAGGGCGGCGATGCTGGTCTTGGACAGCGGCAGCAGCACGTCGCGGAAAAAGCGGATGGGCCCGGCGCCGTCGATGCGCGCGGCCTCGATCAGCTCGTCCGGCACGGTCAGGAAGAACTGCCGGAACAGGAACGTGGCCGTGGCCGAGGCGATCAGCGGCAGCGTCAGGCCGGCGTAGCTGTTGAGCAGGCCAAGGTCGGCCACCACCTTGTACGTGGGCGCGATGCGCACTTCGACCGGCAGCATCAGCGTGACGAAGATCATCCAGAAAAAGAACATGCGGCCGGGGAAGCGGAAGTACACCACCGCGAAGGCCGACAGCAGCGAGATGGCGATCTTGCCGATGGAAATCGCCAGCGCCATGATCAGGCTGACGTACATCATGCGGCCCACGGGCGCGCCCGAAGAGCCGCCCGACGAGCCGCCGAACAGGGCCTGCATGTAATTGTCGACGAAATGCTTGCCGGGAATGAGCGACATCGGCGCGGAAGCCACTTCCTGCGCGGTCTGGGTGGACGCGACGAAAGTGACGTAGAGCGGAAATGCCACCATCGCCACGCCGCAGAGCAGAATGACGTGGGCCAGAATATCCAGCCAGGGACGGCGTTCAACCATTGTTATCAGCCTCGAAAATCAATACTGCACTTTGCGGTCGACGTAGCGGAACTGCACGACCGTCAAGGCAATCACAATGAACATCAGCACCACCGACTGGGCCGCGGACGAGCCGAGATCCAGGCCGCGGAAGCCGTCGCTGTACACCTTGTAGACCAGGATCGAGGTCGACGTGCCGGGACCGCCCTGCGTGGTCGTGTCGACGACGGCGAAGGTGTCGAAGAAGGCGTAGATGATGTTGACCACCAGCAGGAAGAAGGTGGTGGGCGACAGCAGCGGGAACACGATGCTCCAGAAGCGGCGCGCCGGGCTGGCGCCGTCGATCGCGGCGGCTTCGATGAGCGAGCGCGGAATCGACTGCAGGCCGGCCAGGAAGAACAGGAAGTTGTACGACACCTGCTTCCATACCGCGGCGATCAGCACCAGCAGCATGGCCTGGTTGCCGTCCAGGCGCGGGTTCCAGTCGACGCCGGCGTGGCGCAGCGCCACGGCCAGGATGCCGACGGAAGGCGAAAACAGGAACAGCCACAGCACGCCGACCACGGCGGGCGCCACGGCGTAGGGCCAGATCAGCAGCGTCTTGTAGAGACCGGCGCCGCGGATGACGCGGTCGGCCATGACGGCCAGCAGCAGCGACACGCCCAGGCCCACCACCGCCACGAGGATGGAGAACACCGCGGTGACGCGGAAGGAATCGAGGTACGCCTGTTGCGAGAACAGGTCGATGAAATTATCCAGCCCGACGAATTCGGAGGACAGGCCGAAGGCGTCTTCGAGCCGCATGGACTGCCACATGGCTTGTCCGGCGGGCAGGAAGAAGAAGACCACCGTAATGGCAATCTGCGGCAGGAGCAGCAGATAGGGCAGGGTCTTGTGCCCGAATACAACGCGTTTTTCCATAGGGGGAACCCAAGGTACACAAAAACGGCGGTTGGATTAACCGCCGCCTGAAACCGCCTTCATAAAATGCGACAGGCTTAAAGCCCCAGAAAAGCAGGGCCTTAAGCCTTGTACTGCGTGGTGCTGAATGACCCAAGTCCTTGTCACGGCATGGAAAATACCGATTGATAGAACCGGGCCGGCAATTCAGAGGGGCGTTACTTTACACTCTTCTCGAACTTTTCCAGCAGCTCGTTGCCGCGCTTGACGATGTTCTCCGCGCCGTCCTTGGCCGAGACCTTGCCCGACACGATGCGTTCGATTTCGGCGTCTTCGATCTCGCGGATCTGCGGCAGGAAGCCCAGGCGCAGGCCGCGCGACTGCGCGGTGGTCTCGACGTTGAGCTGCTTGACGCCGACTTCGGTGCCCGGGTTCTTGTCGTAGAAGCCTTCCTTCTTGGTCAGCTCGTAGGCGGCCTTGGTGACGGGCACGTAGCCGGTCTGCTGGTGCCAGCGGGCGGCGATTTCCGGGCTGGCCAGGAACTTGAAGAACGCGGTCACGCCCTTGTAGGTTTCCGGCTTCTTGTTGGCGAAGACCCACAGCGAGGCGCCGCCGATGATCGTGTTCTGCGGCGCGCCCTGCACGTCGGCGTAGTAGGGCAGGGTCGAGGTGCCGAATTCGAACTTGGCGTTCTTCGCGATGTTGGCGCGCAGGCCCGACGAGCCGGTGATCATGGCGCACTTGCCGCTGATGAAGAGCGAGTTCGGCTCGTCGCCGCGCCCGCCGTACATGAAGATGCCGTCCTTGGCCAGCTTGGCCAGGTTGTCCAGGTGGCGCACGTGCAGCGGGGTGTTGACCGCCAGGCGCGCGTCCAGGCCGCCGAAGCCGTTGTCCTTGGTGGCGTACGGCACGTTGTGCCAGGCCGAGAACGTCTCCAGCTGGACCCACGACGGCCACGAGGTGGTGTAGCCGCATTCCTGGCCGGCGGCCTTCAGCTTCTGGCCGGCGGCGGCCAGTTCTTCCCAGGTCTTGGGCGGATTGTCGGCGTCCAGGCCGGCCTTCTTGAAGGCGTCCTTGTTGTAGTAGAACACCACGGTCGAGCTGTTGAAGGGCATCGACACCAGCTTGCCGTCGGCCGACGAATAGTAGCCGGCCACGGCGCCGATGAATTCCTTCGGATCGATCGGGTTGCCGGCTTCCTCGGACATCTGCTGCACCGGCTTGATGGCGCCCTTGGCGTACATCATGGTGGCGGTGCCGACTTCGAACACCTGGAGGATGTCGGGCGCATTGCCGGCGCGGAACGCGGCGATGCCGGCGTTCATGGATTCACCGTAGTTGCCCTTGTAAACTGCCTTGACCTGGTAATCGGGGTTTTTCTTGTTGAACTCTTCGACAAGGCCGTTCACCCGGTCGCCCAGGGCGCCTTCCATCGAGTGCCAGAACTGGATCTCGGTGGCTGCCTGCGCCGAGGCGCCGGCAAAAGCCGTCATGATGGCGGCAAAAGTTAAGGCAATACGGTGGGATCGCATAGAGAGGTTCCTCCAGGTTGGGCGTGTTGCGACCGGGGTGTCCGGGCACGAAAAACACGACACCTTATGAATTGTTTGTGACAAAACCGTGACTTTCACATCACTCTAAACGCCTGTCAAATTGCGCGTTTTAGGCGCGAACGAACATTTTTCCTTTTTTCCCCTACGGGAACTACCGATTACAATCGCCGGCTATGAAAAACGAACTTTCGATTGCGTTCATTGGTGGCGGCAATATGGCGGCCGCCCTGGCATCTGGCCTGGCGGGCAAAGTATGCGCCGCCGACCGCATCCATGTCATTGACATAAACCAGGAGGCCCATGCCGCCTGGCAGGCCCGCGGCATGACCACCGCGACGGCCCCCGACGAGGCCCTCGCGCGCGCCCGCGTATGGGTTTTCGCTGTCAAGCCACAGAACATGAAAGACGTTGTGGCTTCCACGCGTCAGTGGTTGCGCGAAGACACTTTGGTGGTAAGCGTCGCGGCCGGCATCCGCGCCGACACGCTGGCCGGCTGGCTGGGCACGCCCGAGGCGCCGTTCAAGCGCCTGGTGCGCTGCATGCCCAACACGCCGGCCCTGGTGGGCGCGGGCATGACCGGGCTGGCCGCGCTCGACGGCGTCGGCCAGGCCGACCGCGAACTGGCGGCAGAACTGCTGTCCAGCGTGGGCGAGGTGGTCTGGGTCAAGGACGACGCCGCGCTCGATGGCGTGACGGCCCTGTCCGGCAGCGGCCCGGCCTACGTATTCCTGTTCCTGGAGGCGCTGGTCGCCGGCGGCCAGAAGGTCGGGCTGACGGCCGAGCAGGCAAAGCAGCTGGCCCTGGGCACGCTGGCCGGCGCCACGCGCCTGGCCGCCGAATCGTCCGAGCCGTTGTCCACGCTGCGCGAACGCGTCACGTCCAAGGGCGGCACCACCGCCGCCGCGCTCGACGCCTTCGGCGCCGCGGGCTTCGCCGGCATCGTGGAAGACGCCATGGCCGCGGCCGCGCGGCGCTCGCGCGAGCTGGCGCAGGAGTTCGGCAAATGAGCACGGCGGCGCGACGCTTCCCGGCCATGAGCCGCACGCAGTTCGGCATCGCCGTGCTGTGCATGCTGCTGGTGGTGGTGGGCTCGAACATCCTGGTCCAGGTGCCGCTCAACGACTGGCTGACCTGGGGCGGGCTGTCCTACCCGGTGGCGTTCCTGGTCACCGACCTGCTGAACCGCCGCTTCGGTCCCGCGGCCGCGCGCCGCGTGGCCTGGTGCGGCTTTGCCGCTGCGCTGATCGTATCGGTATGGGTGGCGTCGCCGCGCATCGCGCTGGCCTCGGGCCTGGCCTATATCTGCGCGCAGCTGGCCGACATCCAGGTCTTCGACCGCATGCGCGACCAGCGCTGGTGGCGCGCGCCGCTGGTCTCCGGCACGCTGGGCGCCATGCTCGACACCGCCGTGTTCTTCAGCGTCGCCTTCGCCGCCACCGGCGCGCCCTGGGTCACCTGGATGCTGGGCGACCTGGCGGTCAAGCTGGCGGTCAACGTCAGCATGCTGGCGCCGTTCCGCGCCCTGATGTGGAACCTGGCCAAACCGGCCAACGCCTGAAAGCCCACACCGGGGAACCGCAAGCCGCCCGCGAGGATGGGCACATGGCGAACGGCGGCACGCTCGCGCCACACCGCCGCGATCCTCAATTCGCCTGCGCTCCCGATTGCCGGATCAGGTTGGACCATTTATCCAGTTCGTCCTGGCCGAATTTGTCGATGCCGCTCATGGCCACGTCGCTTTTCTCCAGGCCCTGGGCTTCGAGCTTGGCGACGATGTCCGGGCTGGACAGCGCCGCGGCGGCGGAGTCGCGCAGGGTTTGCAGGACGGGAGCGGGCGTGGCGGCGGGGGCGTACAGCATGAACCAGGCCTGCAGGTCGAATTCGCCGCCCAGCTGTTCGGCGATGGTGGGCACGTCCGGCGCGGAGGCGCTGCGGCGCATGACGGAGGTGCCGAGCGCGCGCATCTTGCCGGACTTGATGTGCGGCAGCACGGCCAGCGGGTGGTAGAACATGAACTGGGTCTGGCCGGACATGACGTCGGTCAGGGCTTGGCTGCCTTCTTTGTAGGGGATGTGCACCATGGTGCCGCCCAGGCGCGACTTGAGCAGTTCGCCGGCCAGGTGGCCGGAGGTGCCGGTGCCGGCGGAGGCGAAGCTGATGCCGCCGGGTTTGGCGGCGGCGGCCGCCAGGTCCTGGAGGCTGCGCACCGGCGAGCCGGCGCCGACCACCAGCAGGGTCGGGGTGTAGCCGACCAGCGCGACCGGCTTGAAGTCGCGCAAGGGGTCGTAGCCGAGCTTGGGATAGAGGGCTTTGTTGATGGCGTGCGTGCCGACCGTGCCCATGACCAGGGTGTAGCCGTCGGCCGGGGCGCGGGCGACGAGTTCGGTGCCGATGGAGCCGCCGGCGCCGGCGCGGTTTTCGATGATGACGGGTTGTCCCAGCGATTTGGACATGGCGTCGGCCAGCATGCGGGACACGGTGTCGGTGGTGGTGCCGGGGCCGAACGGGACGATCATTTTTATCGGGCGTTCGGGGAAGGCGGCGGCGCGCGCCGGCTGTGGGACGAGACCCAGCGCGCAGGCGCCCAGGGCCAGCGCCGCAAGGGCGCGGCGCATGGGGTTGGGGCGGACGGGCCGCGGGCGGGCGGTGGTCGGTTGCATGATGTTTGTCTCCTGTGTGTTTTTAGCGCCGTATATGGTGGGCGTCATGCTGCGGGGTGTTCCGGCACCTCGCCGTCGTATTGCAGTTCGCGGGTGGCCTGGTAAGAGAGGGCGAAGCCCGAGGGCTGCTGGAGTTCTTCGTTGAGGTGGGCGATGAGGCCGGCGGTCCGGGCCAGCAGCGGCACGCCACGCAGGGCCTGCAGCGGAAACCCGGCGCCCAGCAGCACCGCCGGGATGGCGGCGGAGACGTTGAGCTTGAGGGCCTTGCCCAGCACTTCGGGGATCTGGCGTTCGACGGCTTCGGCGATTTCGACGTAGGTCTGGTCCGAGCCGCAGTCGCGCGCCACCTCGAACAGCCGCGCCACGCGGGGGTCGCGGGTCTTGTGCAGGGGATGGCCGTAGCCGGGGATGGGCCTGCCTTCGGCGCGGTAGCGCTTGAGCATGTCGAGCGCCGCGGCGTCCAGGTCGATCTGTTTCTGTTCGGCGCAGTCCTTGATTTCGGCCAACAGCCGGCCGGCGGTTTCCGAGGCGCCGAGGATGACCGAGCCGCAGCCCAGCAGGCCGGCGGCGACCGCGCCCTGCATGGCGTCGGGCGCGGCGGCCAGCGTCATGCGGGCGGCCTGCACGCTGGGCACGAAGCCGTGTTCGGCGATGGCGACGAGGGTGGCGTCCAGCACGGCGGTGGCCGCGGCGTCGGGGCGGCGGCCGGTGACCAGCAGATGGAAGTAGTCGGTGAAGGAGATGCGGCCGATCAGGTCTTTGCACAGGTCTTCGCCGCGCACCACGATGGTGTGTTCGTCGGAGGTGCAGATGGCGGTGCGGGGGATGGTGCTTTTGCCGATTTTCATGACGGGTCCTGGGGGGTAGTGGGGTTGCGGCTGGCCAACGCGGCGCGGATCTGGGAGTTGTGTTCGCCCAGCAGGGGCGGGGGCGTCACGTCGCAGGCGCGTTGGCCGTCGAAGCTGACGGGCGAGCGCACGGTGCGCCAGGGGCCCAGCGTGGGATGCGTGCCTTCGATTTCGAGTTGCAGGTGGCGCGCCTGCGGGTCTTGCAGGGCTTCGGCCGTGTCGTACATGGGGGCGTGCGGCACGTCCGCTTCGGTCAGGCGGCGGCACCATTGTTCGCGGGTACGGCCGGCGAACACGCCGTCGAGCACGGCGATCAGCGCCGCATGGTTGGCGATGCGGCCTTCGCGCGTGGCGAAGCGCGGGTCTTGCAGGATGTCGGGGCGTTCCATGGCGTCGGCCAGGCCGCGCCAGAATTTCTCGGGCGATGACATGTGCAGGGCCAGCTTCTTGCCGTCGGCGCAGGTCAGGGCGTAGGACTGCGAGACGCTGGGCCGGCTGTAGGGGCCCATGACTTCGTTCTCGGCGAAGTAATGGGTATAGGCGTCCAGGTTGAAATGGCACATGGCCTCCAGCATGGAGACCTCGACGCTGCGGCCCGCGCCGGTGCGCGCGCGTTCGACCAGGGCGCCGAGAATGCCGTAGGCGGCGTAGAAGCCGGTGAGCGAGTCGGCGATGGCCGGCCCCACGACGCGGGGATGTTCCGGATTCACCAGCAGGTTGAGGAATCCGCTGGCGGCCTGGGCCACGGTGTCGTAGGCCGGGCGTCCGGCCGCCGGGCCGGTCTGGCCGAAGCCGCTGATCGCGCAATAGACCAGGCGCGGGTTGATGGCGCGCAGCCGCGCCTCGCCGGCGCCCAGGCGCTCGGCGGCCCCGGGGCGGAAATTCTGGATATAGACGTCGGCCTCGCGGATCAGTTCGTCGAATACGCGCGCGTCCTCGGGGTTCTTGGCGTCGAGTTCGATGCTGCGCTTGTTGCGGTTGTAGGTCTGGTAGTGCGGGCTGTACAGCCCGCCCTTGAAGGCGCGGAACGGGTCGCCCGTGCCCGGCTGCTCGACCTTGATGACGTTCGCGCCCAGGTCGGCCAGCAGCATTGCGGCCGCGGGGCCGGTAATGAAGGTTCCCTGTTCGATGACGGTGATGCCATCCAATACCTTGGACATGAGTGTTCCTCTTGCGGATTGCTGCGAACCGCAAGACTATCGGCCGCCGAGAAAAGATGAAAATGATTAATATCATCCATCATCATTGATGCCATCGATTGTTTGGGGGCAAGACATGGAGCTGCGGCATCTCCGGTACTTCATTGCGCTGGCCGGGTCGCTGAATTTCACGCGGGCGGCCGAGCGCGTGCACGTGACGCAATCGACCCTGTCCCACCAGATCCGGCAACTGGAGGACGAGGTGGGGCAGCGCCTGTTCGACCGCATCGGCAAGCGCGTGGTGATGACGGAGGCGGGGGAGACTTTCCTGGCCTACGCCCAGCGCGCGCTCAGGGAGATCGACCAGGGGCTGGGCGCGATCAAGCAGGACGTCGCGCTGGTGACGGGCCTGGTTCGGGTCGGCACCACCCATACCTTCAATCTGAATTTCATTCCGGATTGCGTGGCGCAGCTGTTGCAGCGCAGCCCCGGGGTGAAGGTGCTGATCGAAGAGTTGCCGGCAGACGCCATCGCCAGCGAGCTGGAGGCCGGCCGGCTGGACATCGGCGTGGCCTACCGGCCCGAAGGCGCCAGCGCGCTGCGCTTCGAGCCGTTGTTCAACGAGGAACTGGTGCTGGTGGTGTCGGCCAGCCATCCGCTGGCCGGGCGGCGGCGCATCCGCATGATCGAGCTGCATCGCGAGCCGCTGGTGATGCTGCCGGCCGGGTTTTCGACGCGGCGGATCCTGGACGAGTGTTTCCAGGCCGCGGGCGCGGCGCCCGAGGTCGTCGCGGAGATGAACACTATCGCCGCCATGCTGGGCATGGTCGCGCGCATGAACGTGGGCGCCATCGCCGCGGCCAGCGCGATCGCGCCGGACCCCGGGCTGCGCCTGATACCCATGGAAAATCCCACGCCCATGCGCACGCCGGGCCTGCTATTCAATAATGCGCATCCGCAAAGCCGCGCATGCCGCGCATTCGTGGCGCTATTGCGCAGGCGCGCGCTGGGGCAGGCCGCATTATCCGTAAGTCCCGAGTAAGTACTGTATTCGAATGCGCGGTTAAACGTCGTATTAATGGCCATCGCATATAAACCCGCATGCACGATTTTCGTGGGGTGCGCCAGCGGTCTTGCAAGCTCTGTTCGCGAATTCTCCTGCGATTTCATGGGCTTGCGGAGCCAATCCGTCACGATTAAAGGCGGCTCGAAAAATATTGGGGATTACACGCAGTGACAGTGTGGCGGCTTGCTTCCAGAATACCGCCCACATCGTGATTTCGCCCAAGAAGCCGGCGACGGGCGTCGCGCAATATCGGAATAAATGCCGTAAATGCGTGCCGAACAGAGCCGCTCACAACCTCGCTGGAGAACTCCGCATGAAGTTTCTGCATCGTCTTACCCCGGTAGCCGTCGCGCTTGGTGCACTTGCCCTGGCCGGCGCCGTGCATGCAGCCGACACGATCAAAATCGGCATTCCCCAGCCCATGACCGGGCCCAACACGCAGTACGGCGACCAGATCCAGGCCGGTGCGCTGACGGCCATCGAGACCATCAACGCCAAGGGCGGGGTCAAGGGCAAGAAGCTCGAGCCCATCCTGATCGACGACGGCTGCGAACCGAAGCAGGCCGTGCCCGCCGCCAACCGCGTGGTCAACTCCGGCGCCAAGTTCGCCGTGGCCCATGCGTGCTCGGGCGTGACCGTGGCCGCGGTGAAGGTCTATGAGGAAGAGGGCATCGTCGGCATCACCCCGGGCGCGACCTCGCCGCTGGTGACCGACACCATCAAGCCGCATTTCTTCTTCCGCACCATCGGCCGCGACGACCAGCAGGGTCCGTACGCCGCCAACTACATCGCCAAGACGCTCAAGCCCAAGAAGGTCGCCGTGCTGCACGACAAGCAGACCTACGGTTCGGGCGTGGCCACGCAGGTCAAGGACACGCTGGCCAAGGAAGGCGTGAACGTGGCGATGTTCGAAGGCATCAACGTCGGCGACAGCGACTATTCGGCCATCATCACCAAGCTGAAGTCGGCCGGCGTGGACCTGGTGTACTTCGGCGGCTATCACCCCGAGCTCGGCCTGCTGCTGCGCCAGTCGCGCGAGCAGGGCCTGCAGGTCCAGTTCATGGGCCCGGAAGGCACGGCCAACCAGGACCTGGTGGCGATCGCCGGCCCGGCCATCGAAGGCCTGCTGGTGACCCTGCCGGCCGACTTCACCAAGCTGCCGGGCAACGAAGGCATCGTGAAGGCGTTCAAGGACGCCAAGCGCGATCCGGACGGCGCCTTCCAGATGCCGGCGTACGCCGCCGTGCAGATCCTGGCCGACAGCATCAACGCGGTGGGCGAGGACCCCGCCAAGGTGGCCGACTACATGCACAAGACGACCTTCAACACCGGGATCGGCAAGGTCGAGTACGACGCCAAGGGCGACCTAAAGAACTTCGAGTTCGCGGTCTACAAGTGGGACAAGAACGGCAAGAAGACCCAGCTGTAAACTCGCGATCCCGCCGGCGGCTCGCCGGCGTGTAGGGTCTGTCGTCCTCGTTTTGCCGCCATCCGCATGGCAAGCGCCAAAAGCGCTGCGGGGGCGGCGGGAAGCGGCGGCAGGCCCTTATAAAATACGCCCAGGTTTCCGGCTCCGGGTCTCTCTACCGGAGCCGGAACTATTTGGAGCAAGATAAATAATGTCTGACCTCATACCCCAACTTACCCAGCAATTCTTCAATGGATTGTCTCTGGGCGCGATCTATGCGTTGATCGCCATCGGCTACACAATGGTCTACGGCATCATCGGTATGATCAACTTCGCCCACGGCGAAATCTATATGATCGGCGCCTATGTCGGCCTGGTCACACTGACCGCCATCGGCACCAACAGCGGCCTGCCGATGCCGTTCATCATCGCGGCCATGCTGGTCGTGTCCATCGTGGTCACCGGCATCTACGGCTTTTCCGTGGAACGGGTGGCCTACCGCCCGGTGCGCGGCAGCCCACGCCTGGTGGCGCTGATCTCGGCCATCGGGATGTCGATCTTCCTGCAGAACTGGGTGGCCCTGGGCCAGGGCGCGCGCGACATGGCCGTGCCTTCGCTGGTCTCGGGCGCCTGGCAGTTCCAGATGGGCTCCGACTTCGATGTGACGGTGCCGTATTCGCGGCTGATGATCATCGTGGTGACGGTGCTGCTGATGATCGCGCTGACGCTGTTCATCAAGTATTCGCGCATGGGCCGCGCCTCGCGCGCCTGCTCGCAGGACATGCAAATGGCCAATCTGCTGGGCATCGACACCAACCGGGTGATCTCGTTCACCTTTGTGATGGGCGCGATCCTGGCGGCGGTGGGCGGCGTGCTGATCGCCATCACCATCGGCAAGCTCAATCCCTTCATCGGCTTTCTGGCAGGCATCAAGGCCTTTACCGCGGCGGTGCTGGGCGGCATCGGCAGCATCCCGGGCGCCATGCTCGGCGGCGTGCTGCTGGGGCTGGCCGAGACCTTCGCGGCCGCCTACATCTCGTCGCAGTACAAGGACATCGTGGCGTTCTCGCTGCTGATCCTGATCCTGCTATTCCGTCCCACCGGGCTGTTGGGCAAACCTGAGGTGGAAAAAGTCTGATGTCGAACAACACTCTTAAAAACGCCACGATGGCGGCCGTGCTGACGGCGGTCATCGTCACGCCGGTCTTCGGCCTGCAACTGATCCGCCAGGGCGCGCGCACCAGCATGGAGGCCAACTGGTCGCTGGTGGCGATCGCCGCCGCGGTGGTGTTCGTGTTCCAGCTGCTGCGGCCCTGGATCGCCAAACCCTTCCAGAAGCTCAAGACGGGCCTGCCCACCTTGCCGGCGGCGCCGGCCAAGAGCCACAAGCCGCTGGCGCTGCTGCTCCTGGCGATCGCGGTGATCTGGCCGTTCTTCGCCGGCCGCAGTTCGGTGGACATCGCCACCCTGGTGATGATCTACGTGATGCTGGGCCTGGGCCTGAACATCGTGGTGGGCTTCGCCGGCCTGCTGGACCTGGGCTTCGTGGGCTTTTACGCGGTGGGCGCCTATACGTACGCCTTGCTGTACCACTGGGGCGGCTGGAGCTTCTGGGAAGCGCTGCCGTTCTCGGGCGCGATGGCGGCGCTGTTCGGCTTCATCCTGGGCTTTCCGGTGTTGCGGCTGCGGGGCGACTACCTCGCCATCGTGACGCTGGGCTTCGGCGAGATGATCCGGCTGCTGCTGATCAACCTGAACACGCTGACCGGCGGCCCGGACGGGATTTCCGGCATTCCCAAGCCGACGGTGTTCGGCATGGAGATGACGCGCCGCGCCAGCACGGAAGGGGGCACCACGTTCCATGACTTCATGGGCTGGACCTTCGAGAACCAGCACATGGTGATCTATCTGTACCTGATGGCGCTGCTGCTGGCGCTGATCACGCTGTTCGTGTCGACCCGGCTGATCCGCATGCCGGTCGGCCGTGCCTGGGAGGCGCTGCGCGAGGACGAGATCGCCTGCCGTTCGCTGGGCCTGAACCCCACGCGCATCAAGCTCTCGGCGTTCACGCTGGGCGCGATGTTCGCGGGCTTCGGCGGCGCGTTCTTCGCGGCGCGCCAGGGCATGGTCAATCCGGAGTCCTTCACCTTCATCGAATCGGCGCTGATCCTGGCCATCGTGGTGCTGGGCGGCATGGGCTCGCAAGTGGGCGTGATCCTGGCGGCCGTGCTGCTGACGGTGCTGCCCGAGGTGGCGCGCGAGTTCGCCGAGTACCGGATGCTGATGTTCGGCCTGGTGATGGTGTTGATGATGATGTGGCGTCCGCAGGGGTTGTTGCCCATGAAGCGTCCCCACGTGGAGCTGGCCAAATGAGCGAGGCATTGCTGAAAGTTTCCGGGCTCACCATGCGGTTCGGCGGCCTGCTGGCCGTCGACAGCGTGGCGTTCGAAGTCAAATCCGACGAGGTGTTCGCCATCATCGGCCCCAACGGGGCCGGCAAGACCACCGTGTTCAACTGCGTGGGCGGCTTTTATTCGCCGACGGCGGGCGAGATCATCATGGACGGCCAGGCCATCACCGGCCTGCCCAGCCACAAGGTGGCGCGCCACGGCCTGGTGCGCACGTTCCAGAACGTGCGGCTGTTCAAGCAGCTGACCGTGCTGGAGAACCTGCTGGTCGCCCAGCACACGCAGGTGGAGTCGCGGCTGCTGCCGGGGCTGCTCAAGCTCAAGTCCTATCGCCAGTCCGAGGCCGATGCGCTGGCGCGCGCGGCCCAGTGGCTGGATTTCATGGGGCTGCGCGAGTATGCCAACCGCGAGGCGGGCAACCTGGCCTACGGCCACCAGCGCCGCCTGGAGATCGCGCGCTGCATGATCACCAAGCCGCGCCTGCTGATGCTGGACGAGCCAGCCGCCGGCCTGAACCCGCAGGAAAAGCGCGACCTGCAGGCGCTGATCGACCAGCTGCGGCGGGAGTTCGGCGTGGCGGTGCTGCTGATCGAACACGACATGAGCCTGATCATGGGCATTTCCGACCGCATCCTCGTCATGGAGCACGGCAAGCCCATCACCACCGGCACCCCCGAGCAGGTGCGCAACGACGAGCGCGTCATCAAGGCGTACCTCGGGGAGGAATGATGCTTAAGCTGGAAAACATACATACCTACTACGGGGCCATCCAGGCGCTCAACGGCGTGTCGGTGGAGGTCAACAAGGGAGAGATCGTCACGCTCATCGGCGCCAACGGCGCCGGCAAGACGACGCTGCTGATGACGGTCTGCGGCAATCCCCGGGCGCGCGAGGGCAGGATCACCTTCGAGGGCGAGGACATCACCCACAAGGACACCCACCACGTCATGCGCAGCGGCATCGCCATCTCGCCCGAAGGGCGGCGGGTCTTCAAGGACCTGACGGTGGCCGAGAACCTGAAGATGGGCGGCTTCTTCTCCAAGCGCGACGAGATCGAGGCGGGCATCGACCACGTCTACGGCCTGTTCCCGCGGCTCAAGGAGCGCGCCAGCCAGCGCGCCGGCCTGATGTCGGGCGGCGAGCAGCAGATGCTGGCCATCGGCCGCGCGCTGATGACGCGTCCGCGCCTGCTGCTGCTGGACGAGCCCACGCTGGGCCTGGCCCCGCTGGTGATCGCGCAGATCTTCGACATCATCCGCGAGATCCGCGAGCAGGGCGTGACCGTGTTCCTGGTGGAGCAGAACGCCAACAAGGCGCTGGGCGTGGCCGACCGCGGCTACGTGCTGGAGAACGGCCGGGTGGTGCTGCAGGACAGCGGCGCCAACCTGCTGGTCAACGACCAGGTGCGCAAGGCGTACCTGGGCGGTTGAGGTTTTTCCCCGCGAAGGGAGATTGGGCGCATCGGGAGATGCGCCTTTTTTTGTTTTTGGGGGGCGATGGGTTTCGCGCGTTCGACAGTCGGGTTCTTGCTTCGGGATTCTCGCGCTGCACCCATCATGCAGCGATCCGCTCCCGCTCCCGGTCCGCCTGGTAATGGCCGATGGCGGCCAGCGCCAGCGCGTCGATGGAGTCGGTGAGGGTCACGCCCAGGCTGGGGCGCAGCGCGTGCGGCACGGCCAGCGGCAGTTCGGTGCAGCCCAGCACCACGGCGTCGGCGCCGCGGGCGCGCAGGCGGACGATGCATTCGGCGGCCGGCGCGTAGGCGTCTTCCAGGCGGTTGGCCTTGACGGCGCGGATCGATTCCATGCAGTAGCGCTCGACCTCGTCCTCGTCGGGCACGACGCAGTCGTAGCCCTGGGCCTGCAGGCGCTGCTGGTACAGGCCCAGCTTGAGCGTGGCGGCCGTGCCCATCAGGCCGATGCGCCCGCGCGGCAGGCCGAGCCGGCGCAGGTCGTCGATGACGGCCTGGATGATGTGCAGCACCGGCAGGCGGGTGGCGGCGGCGATCTGCTCGTACCACAGGTGGGCCGTGTTGCACGGGATGGCGATGAGCTGCGCGCCGGACTGTTCCAGGAAGCGCACGCCTTCGACCATATAGGGCAAGGGGCTTTCGCCGCCCGCCATATGGGCGCTGGAACGGTCGGGGATGCGGGGATCGTTGCGCAGCAGGGTGGGGATGTGCTGCTGGTCGACGGCGGCGGGCGTCAGGGCCGCCAGGCGCAGGGCAAAAGCGGCGCCGGCCATGGGGCCCATGCCGCCCAAAACACCCAGGTAACAACCCTGGGAATGGCTATTCACTTTATTCACTCCGAGCTGATGCTGCACCGGGCGTCAGAACCTGGCCCGGGCGTTCGGCGCCGGTCCGTTCCCCGTCCCACACGCGCTTGCCATTGACCCAAACTGCCTGGATGCCCTGGCTTGCCTGAATGGGAGCTGAAAAAGTGGCCACGTCTGTGACGGTGGCGGGATCGAACAGCACCAAGTCGGCATGATACCCCTCCCGGAGGCGGCCGCGGTCCGCGATGCCGTACTGGTCGGCCGCCAGGCCGGTCATTTTGTGGATGGCCGACTCCAGCGACAGCAGGCGCTGCTCGCGCACCATGGTGCGCAGCACGTTGGTGAAGGTGCCCCACTGGCGCGGATGCGGATGCGGGTCGAAGGGCAGGCCGTCGGAGCCGACCATGGTCAGCGGGTGCGCGAAGATGCGCGACACGTCGGCCGGGTCCATCAGGAAGTAGATGGCGCCGGCCGGGGCCAGGCGCTCGACGGCGGCCGCGTCGTCCAGGCCGAGTTCGGCCATGACCTCGACGAAGTCGCGGCCGGTGGCCCCCGGGTAGCCCTTGGACCAGGTGATCAGCGTGCGGCTGGCCAGCCGCGCGCGGTCCAGCCGCAGCATGGTGGAGGTGGCAGGATAGGGGTGGCAGTCCAGGCAGACCGGCTGCGCGGCGGCGGCGCGGCTGATCAGATCCAGCGTTTCGCGGCTGCGGCCGTGATTGCGTTCGCCAGCCAGCTTGTGGTGCGAGAACACCACGCGGCAGCCCAGCTCGCGCCCGACCAGCAACGCTTCTTCCATGGCCGGCACGATATGGTCGGCCTCGTCGCGCAGATGGGTGGCGTAGACGCCGGGGCGGCCGCGCAGCGGCGCGCAGACGTCGATGATTTCGTCCGTGGTGGCGGCGCTGGCGGGCGGGTAGAAGGTGCCGGTGGACACGCCGAAGGCGCCCGCGTCCAGCGCCTCGCGCAGCAGTTCGCGCATGGCGGCGCGCTCGGCCTCGTCGGCCGCGCGCGAGGTGTCCTGCATGACGGCCACGCGCAAGGTGCTGTGGCCGACCAGCGGCGCCACGTTGACGGCGGGCGGCGCGGCGCGCAGCGCATCGAGCCAGGCCGCGAAACTGGCGTAGCGGAACAGCGGGGCGGGGCCGAGCAGGTCCAGCGGCTGCGGAATCTCGGCGCGCGCCAGCGGCGCGAGGCTGATGCCGCAGTTGCCGGTGACCACGGTGGTCACGCCCTGCGACACCTTGGGCCGCATGTCGGGATGCGCCAGCAGATAGCCGTCGTCGTGGGTGTGGGAGTCGATGAAGCCGGGCGCCAGCGCCAGGCCGCGCGCGTCGATGACGGGCGCGCCGGGCGGGTGGTCGAATTCGCCGACGGCGGCGATGCGCTGGCCGCTGACGGCCAGGTCGCCGCGGCGGGCGGGGCCGCCGGCGCCGTCGATGAGCGTGGCGCCCGCCACGATGAAGTCTGCTTGCAAGCGCGTTGCGGTCATGTTCAGTCTAGTTTCTCGATGCCGGCGGATTCGATGATGCCGCGCCATTTGGCGGTTTCGCGGTCGATCAGCTTCTTGAAGTCGGCCGGCGACCCGCCGGCGGGCTCGGCGCCCAGCGTGGCCAGGCCGGCGCGCACGTCGGGGGCCTGCAGCGCCTTCTGGATGGCGGCGTTGAGCGTGGCCACCACGTCGTCCGGCGTGCCCTTGGGCGCGACCACGCCGCCCCAGGAGACGGTCTCGTAGCCCTTGACGCCGGCTTCGTCCAGGGTCGGGACCTCGGGCATCAGCGGCAGGCGCTTCAGGCTGCTGACGCCGATGGCGCGGACCTTGCCGGCCTTGACCAGCGGCGCGGCCTCCGAGGTGTTGACGAACAGGTAGTCCAGGCGTCCGCCCAGCAGGTCCTGGATCGCCGCAGGGCCGCCGTTATAGGGCACGAACATCACGTCGACCTTGGCCATGCTTTTGAACAGTTCGCCGCCCATGTGGCCGGTGGTGCCCACGCCCGAGGCGCCGTAGGACAGCCGGCCGGGCTGCTTGCGGGCGCGGTCGATCAGGTCCTGCACGGTTTTGACCGGGGAGTCGGCCGGCACGATGAGCGCGTTGTACAGGTCGAACAGGTGCGCGACGGGCGTGAGGTCCTGGTCCACGTCGTAGGGCAGGCGCTTGAAGAGCGAGCGGTTCACGGCCAGCGTGTTGATGTTGCCGTAGCCCACGGTGTAGCCGTCGGCCGCGGCGCGCTTGACCAGCGTGATGCCGATGTTGCCGGCCGCGCCGGGGCGGTTTTCGATGACCAGCGTGGCGCCGGTGTCGCGCGCCAGCTGGGTCGTGATCAGGCGCGACAGCACGTCGGGCGAGCCGCCGGCCGCGGACGGCACCACGAAAGTGATGGGCTTGTCGGGATAGGCGGCGGCGAAGGCGCTGGCCGAGAGCGTGACGCCAAGCGCCAGTGCGGCCAGGCCGCGGAGGTAGCGGTTGCGCATGATGGATTTCCCCTGGTTTGTATGGTGATCGTGGCCGCAGGTTACACCCGGGCCCGGGCCGCGCCGTCATCGAAAAATGTCTAAAACCTATAATCGGCCGTTATCGATCTGGCGCGACTGAGCGGGGGAAAAATGGAGATGGACGCCTATTCGGACGAGGTCGGACCGACTGCCGGCAGACCCTTGAACCTGAGGCAGATAGAGGTGTTCCGGGCCATCATGATGTCCGGCTCGATCAGCGGGGCCGGGCGCATGCTGCACGTGTCGCAGCCGGCCGTCAGCCGCGTGCTGGCGCTGACCGAAAGCCGCCTGGGCTACCGGCTGTTCGACCGGGTCAAGAGCCGGCTGTCGCCCACCGCCGAGGCCCGCCGGCTGTACGCCGAGGTGGAGCAGGTGTACGGCGGCATCCAGCGGGTCAACGACCTGGCCGCCAGCCTGGCGCAGTCGGGCGCGGGGATGCTGAAGATCGTGGCCAGCGCCAGTTTCGGGCAGCGCCTGATTCCCAGGGCGCTGGAGCGGCTGCGCAGCCGCAACGCGGACGCGCGGGTCGATTTCCGCAGCGTGACTTTCGACGAGCTGGCCGCGTATTTTCTGTCGGGCCAGGCGGACATCGGCATTTCGATGCAGCCGCCGGACCATCCCAACCTGACCTCGCTGCGCCTGGCGCAGGCGCCGGTGGTCTGCGCCTTGCCGCCGGCGCATCCGCTGGCCGCGCGCGCCGTGGTGCGCCCCGAGGACTTTTCGACGGCGGCATGGATCGGCTATCCGCAAGATACGCCGCTGGCGCGCGCCTTGCAGCCGTTCTTCGGCGGGCAGGCGGCCTGTCCGGCCGCGATCGAGGTGCATTCGCCGGTGACCGCCTGCGCCTTCGTGCAGCAGGGGCTGGGGCCGGCGCTGGTGGACGCCTGGTGCGTCACGCCGGAGCAGGCCGGGCACATGGCGCTGCGCCCGATCGAGCCGCCGGCCTCGGTGGACATCTGGGCCACGCATTCCAACCTGAGCGCGCCGCCGCTGCTGGCGCGGCGCTTTCTGGCGGCGGTGAAAAAGACGCTGGAGGCCGAGGGGCCGGGCGTCGCCACGCCGGGCGCCGCTGCGCCGGGCGTCGCTACGCCTTAGGCGGCTTGCAGCCCTTCGGCCTGGAGCGCGGCCTGCACGCCCTTGTCGGCTTCCATGCGCTTGAAGAACGCGGCCAGGTTGTCCAGGCCGGTCAGGTCGACCGACTTGCCATGCGCCCAGCGCAGCACCACGTAGAGGTAGGCGTCGGCGATGGACGGCTTGTCGCCCACCAGGTAGGACTTGCCGGCCAGTTGCCCGTCGAGCTGCGCGAACAGTTTGGTCAGCAGCTTGGAGGCCGAACCCGCCAGCTCCTTCTGCGCGCCTTCTTCGCCCAGGAAACGGGAAGCGCCGAAGATCATGGAGAAGGTCTTGTGCACGTCGGAATTGATGAAGCCGAGCCAGCGGCGCACTTCGGCGCGCGAGCGGGCGCTGCCGTCGCCCATCAGGCCGGATTCCGGCGCCTGCTCGGCCAGGTATTCGAGGATGGCGGCGTTCTGCGTCACGGTCCAGTCGCCGTCGGACAGCGCGGGCACGGCGCCCAGCGGATTGACCTTGAGGAACTCGGGGCCCTTGAGCTCATCGCGGCTGAGCTTGTGCGTCTGGTAGGGTTTGCCAAGCCATTCGAGGACGATGTGGGAAGCGAGCGAACACGCGCCGGGCATGTAGTACAGTTTCATCTGATGGGTGCTCCACGGAGGTAGGACAGGAGACTCCTGTCCCTGGCCGATATGGTACGCCACCGGCGCGCCGGGTCCGACACAACGCCTCAACCGAGTTGCCGCCGGAGATGTCCATGCCGCCACGATACGCCGCCCACGCGCGCGCCTTGCTCCTGACCCTGTCCGCGCTGTGCGCGGCCCCCGCTGCGGCGGCTTCCGATCCTGCTTCCGAGGCGCCCGCCGTGGCCGCCCGCGTCGAGGTGGTGGCGCGCGGGCTGGATCACCCCTGGTCCATGGCCTTCCTGCCCGGCGGCGACATGCTGATCACCGAACGTTCCGGCAGCCTGCGGGTGTGGCGCGCCTCGGGCGGGCTGTCCCAGCCGCTGGCCGGCGTGCCCAAGGTGCTGGCGCAGGGGCAGGGCGGTTTGCTGGACGTCGCGCTCTCGCCCGATTTCGCCGCCGACCGCTATGTCTATCTTTCGTATGCCGAAGCCGGCGGCGCCAAGAGCGGCGCGGCCGTCGGCCGCGGCCGCCTGTCGGCCGACGGCGCGGCGCTCGAGAACTTCCAGGTGCTGCTGCGCCAGGAGCCCAAGCTGTCGTCGGGCATGCATTACGGCGCGCGGCTGGCGTTCGACCGCAAGGGCTACCTGTTTGTCGCGCTGGGCGAGAACAACCAGCGTCCCACCGCGCAGGACCTGGACAAGCTGCAGGGCAAGGTGCTGCGGCTCAACGCCGACGGCTCGGTGCCGCCGGACAATCCCTTCGTCGGGCGGGCCGGCGCGCGGCCGGAGATCTGGTCTTACGGCCACCGCAATCCGCAGGGCTTGGCGCTCAATCCGTGGACCGGCCAGATCTGGGAGAACGAACACGGGCCGCGCGGCGGAGACGAGATCAACCTGGTGCAGCCGGGCAAGAACTATGGCTGGCCGCTGGCGACCCACGGCATCGATTATTCCGGGCGGCCCATACCCGAGGCCAAGGGCGAGCGCCTGCCCGGCATGGAGCCGCCGCTGTACTGGTGGCCCAAGTCGCCCGCCATCAGCGGCATGGCGTTCTATGACGCCGATCGCTTTCCGGCGTGGCGCAATTCCGTATTCATCGGCGCGCTGGGCTCGCAGGACCTGATCCGGCTGACGCTGGAGGGCGATCGCGTGGTGGCGCAGGAACGGCTTTTGGCCGAGCGCAAAAGCCGCATCCGCGACGTGCGGCTGGGGCCGGACGGTTATGTGTACGTGTTGACGGACGCTTCGCCGGGCGAGCTGCTGCGGGTGGCGCCGGCGCAATCGGGAGGAGGAACGCGATGAAACCGTATGAGCTGATCGGGTCCGCGGGCTGCGGCTCGGCCATCGTCGAGATGGCGCTGGTGCTGGCCAACGTGCCGCACACGCTGACCGACGTTCCGTATCTGAAGCCCGGGCCGCAGCGCGACCGGCTGCTGCATCTGAATCCGCTGGGGCAGGTGCCGACGCTGATCCTGCCGGACGACGAGGTCATGACCGAGAGCGCGGCCATGATCCTGCACCTGAACGACGTGGCGCCGCAGGCCGGCCTGGCGCCGCCGCCGGGCAAGCCCGAGCGCGCGCGCTTCCTGAACCTGCTGGTGCGGCTGGTGGGCGCGATCTACCCCACTTTCACGTATGGCGACGATCCGCCGCAATGGACCACCGCAGGCGCGCCGGCCGAGCTGCTGCGCGAACGCGTGCACATGCGGCGCGCCGAACTGTGGCAGGAACTGGAGCGGCAGGCCGGCGCGCCCCACATGCTGGGCCGGCGCTTCTCGGCGCTGGACCTGTACGTGACCGTGATGACGCACTGGCGTCCCGGCCAGGCCTGGTTCGAGTCGAATTGTCCGGCCCTGACCGCGGTGGCGCGCGAGGCCGCGCAGGAGCCTAACGTGGCGCGCGTGCTGCGCCGGAATTTTCCGCCGCCGACCGAGTGACCGCGGGCGCGGGACGGCGCGC
This sequence comes from Achromobacter sp. SX5, assembly GCF_056711425.1. Taxonomy (NCBI): domain Bacteria; kingdom Pseudomonadati; phylum Pseudomonadota; class Betaproteobacteria; order Burkholderiales; family Alcaligenaceae; genus Achromobacter; species Achromobacter sp. SX5. The sequence goes on from NZ_CM160041.1 coordinate 2,771,027, forward strand.
GCGCGACTTGCCGCGCGCCTCGCGCACGGCGATGTACACGCCGCTGCCGGCGATGAACAACGCGCCCAGGTAGGCGTAGGCGTCTGGCGCCTCGCGCCAGAAGATCCAGCCCAGCACCGTGGCCCAGATCAGGCCGGTGTAGTCGAAGGGCGCGACCACCGAGGCCGGGCCGATGCGAAAGCCCTGCGTGATCAGGGCCAGGCCCAGCGTGCTGAAGAGCGCCACGGCGCCGAAGTACGGCAGGTCCTGCATGGCGGGCGTCTGCCAGACCCAGGGCAGCCCCACGGCGCTGCACACCAACTGGCCCAGCACGATGTAGAACGTGGTGGTCAGCATGCCTTCGCCGCGGCTGATGCCGCGCGCGGTGATCATCATGACCGCGTAGAGCAGGGCGGTGGTCAGCGGATACAGCGTGGCGATCTGGAATGCCTGCGTGCCGGGGCGCACCACGATCAGCACGCCGGCGAATCCGGCCAGCACCGCCAGCCAGCGCCTGCCGTCCACGCGTTCTTTCAGGACCAGTACGGACAGCGCCGTGACGAACAGCGGCGCCGCGAACGCGATGGCCGTGGCCTCGGCCAGCGGCAGCGCGCGCAGCCCCAGGTAGAAGCAACAGGCCGACACCACGTTGATGACGCCGCGCGTCAGGTGCAGGCCGGGATGCGTGGTGCGCAGCACGCGCCGGCCGCCCAGCCACAGCGCCAGCGTCATGACGAAGGGCAGCGCGATCAGCGCGCGCAGGAACAGGATCTGCAGCGGGTTGTAGCTGGCGCCCAGCCACTTGGCGTTGGCGTCGCTCAGGGTCAGGAAGAAAATGCCGCCCACCACGCAGGCGATGCCTGCGGCGGCGGATGGATTCTGGGCGGCGGGCAATGCGGTGGAAGTGGACATCTACAGCCTGGGAAAGCGGCGGTTCCTGCCGCCGGGTATGGGGAAACGGAAAAGGCGCGGCGCGCGATCAGGGCTGGGCGCGGTAGGCGGCCAGCGCCACCATCGCCCAGGCGGCCAGAAAGGCCGCGCCGCCGAAAGGCGTCACGATGCCCAGGCGGTGGGTTCCGGTCAAGGACAGCACGTACAGGCTGCCGGAGAACAGCACGATGCCCACGAACATCACCACGCCGGCGGCCGACAGCAGCGGCGAACCGTAGCGCGCGCCCAGCAGGGCGATGGCGAGCAGGCCCAGCGCGTGGATCAGGTGGTACAGCACGCCGGTCTGCCAGACCGTCAGCAGTTCGGGCGTGATCATGCGCTTGAGTCCGTGGGCGCCGAAGGCGCCGGCGCCTACCGCCACCAGGAGATTCAACGCTGCGAGTATCGTAAGTTGCCGGTCCGTCATCGTCTGTCCTTCGTGTGTCTGACTAATCGTGTTACAGCTGCCTATGATAGGCCCAAATCCGGCCCCGGCCGGACCGCGCGCCCCGCGCCGGGTCCGGGATCGGAGGCTTGCCGGTTGAATTCCAAATGAGCTATCATAAATTCAATTTGGAACACAGGCCGCCGCGCGGCCCAGGAGCGTCCCATGACCCTCGTCCTTGCCGATAAAGCCCCGACCAAGCGCCCGGCGCGCCCTGTCGCCAGGCGGACCAGACAGCTGTTCCGCGGCCTGGTCGACAGCCCGCTGATCGACATGGCGCGCGACGTCAGCCGCGGCCTGCCCGCGCAGATGGTGGACGACGCCGCCGACTACCTGCAAGTGCCCAAGTCGGAAATCATGGCCATCACCGAGGTCAAGGCGGCCTCGCTGTCGCGCTGGGCCCGCGAAGGCCTGATGCTGCCCCTGGGCGAATCCGACCGCCTGGCCCGCGTGGCGCGGGTGGTGAGGGTGGCGCGCCAGGTGCTGGGCAGCGAGGAAGAGGCGGTGCAGTGGCTCAACACGCCGGTGCCGGCGCTGGGCAACGTCAAGCCGCTGTCGCTGCTGACGTCCGACGCCAGCAGCCGCATCGTCGAGGACACGCTGGCGCGCGCGGCAGCGGGCGTTTATGCATGAGCCGCGCGTATCGAAAGACACGGCCTGAAGGCGCGGCCCGATGAGCGCCAAGGTTTCGCTGTGGCGCATCGGCACCACCGCCGGCAAGTACCGGGCCGACGATCTCAGCGGCGGCGGCGCGGCCGCGGTGGGCGGGCGCTACAACAGCCCGGGCACGCCGGTGGTCTATACCTCGTCCTGCGTGGCCCTGGCCGTGCTGGAGACGGTGGTGCATTTCGCGGCGCGCGCCTCGGAGCAGGCCAACCGCTACCTGATCGAGCTGGCCGTGCCGCACGCCGTCTATGAAGCCAGGCAGGTGCTGGATATCGACCAGCTGCAGCAGGATTATCCCTTCTGGGACGCGGTGCCCTTTGCCGAGGCGGCGCAGGGCGTGGGCGACAACTGGGTCGCCTCGGGCGTGTCGGCGCTGCTGCAACTGCCCAGCGCCATCGTGGCCAGCCGCGGCGTGCCGGACTGCAACCTGCTCATCAACCCCGCGCATCCAGACGCCGCCCGCATCGAGGTGGTGCGGCGCGAACGCTTCATCTACGATCCGCGGCTGCGCGGGTAGGGCGGCTCAGTCGGTCAGCACGGCGCGGCCCACCACCTTGCCGGCGCGCAGCGCCGCCAGCACGCTGTCGGCCTCGGCCAGGGCGTGGCGGCGCACCGGAATGGGAGGCACCTTGCCGGCGCGCACCAGTTCCATCAATTCCTGCAGTTCGGCCAGGTTGCCCACGTAGCTGCCGATAATGGACAGCGCCTTCATGGGGATCAGCGCGATCGGCCACGACGAGGCGCCGCCGAACAGTCCCACGATGACGAGCTTGCCGCCCTTGGTCAGGAAGTCGAAGGCCAGCGAAGTGGTGGCGGGCGCGCCGACCAGGTCGATCGCGGCCTGCACCGGCTTGCCGCCCGCGGCCGCCATGATCTGCTGCGCCGCGTCGGGCGCGGCGCCGTCGATCGCCGCCAGCGCGCCGGCGTCCAGCGCGGCCTGGCGCTTGGCCGGGTCGATGTCGACCATGATGGCGCCGGCTCCGCCCAGCGCCTTGAGCACGGTCAGGCTCATCAGCCCCAGGCCGCCGGCGCCGAAGATCACCACGGGATGCTCGCGGTAGACGTCGGCGCCGATCTTCTTGAGCGCCGCATACGTGGTCAGGCCCGAGCAGGCGTAGGGCGCGATCTGCGCCGGGTCGAGGTCGCCGATGTCTATCAGGTAGCGCGGGTGCGGCACCAGGATGTGGTCGGCGTAGCCGCCGGCGCGGTGCACGCCCAGGCAGGCCGGGGCGGAGCAGTGGTTCTCCATGCCCGCCAGGCAGGGCGCGCACTTGCCGCAGCCGATCCAGGGGTACACCAGGTAGTTGCGGTCCGGCGCCAGCCCCTGCGCTTCGGGGCCGGCCGCGACCACGGCGCCGACGGTTTCATGGCCCATGGTCAGCGGCAGCGAAACGCCGCGGTCCTTCAGGGACAGCGTGCGGCCCTGGCCCAGGTCGTAGCCGCCTTCCCACAAGTGGATATCGCTGTGGCAAACGCCGGCCGCGCGAACCTTGAGCAGCACCTGCGTCCCTTGCGGCGTGGGCGTGGGCGGGTTCATTTCCTCTAGCGGTTGGCGGAAGTTCACGACGCAATAGCACTTCATGGGTGTCTCCTGTTGTGAGGTATTGCCGGGGTATTACTTCTTGACGCTGGGGCATTCGCTGTCGGCCAGCGACACGAATACCTTGTCGCCGGGCACTGTCGACAGGATACGGTAGAAGTCGCCGGCGTACTTGGACTCGGCGGGTTTTTTCACTTCCACCAGATACAGGTCCATGATGACCCGGCCGTCCTCGGGGCGGATGCGGGCGTTCTTGATGAGCTTGGTGGTGATGGGCAGCTCGCGCATCTTCTGGTTGACGGCCGCGCCGTCGAAGGTGCCCGCGGCCTGGGCGGCCTGCAGATAATGGGTGGTCGCGACGTAGCTCAGCGCCTGCACGATGGACGGCGCGCGGGTCACGCCCATTTTTTCCTGCCAGCGGCGGGTCCAGGCGCGGGTGTCCTCGTCGGCGTCCCAGTAGAAGCCGGTGGGAAAGGTCAGCCCCTGGGCCACGGGCAGGCCCATGGCCTGGACGTCGTTGATGAAGGTCAGGAAGGTCAGCAGCCGCTGCTTGCCGCCGGTCAGGCCGAATTCCTGGGCCTGCTTGATCAGGTTGACCAGGTCGCCGCCGGCGCTGGCCAGGCCCACCACGTCGGCCCGCGACGATTGCGCCTGCACCAGGAAGGACGCGAAGTCCAGCGCGCCCAGCGGATGGCGCGTGCTGCCCAGGACCTTGCCGCCGGCGTTCTGCACGAAACGCGTGGCGTTGCCTTCCAGCGACTTGCCGAACACGTAGTCGGTGGTGATGAAGTACCAGGACTTGCCGCCGCTTTCGACCACGCTCTTGACCACCGCATTGGCCAGCGCGTAGGTGTCGGGCGCCCACTGGGTGCTGAGGTTGCTGCACTGCTTGCCGCTGAAGTCTCCGGCGAAGCCGCCGCTGATCAGCGCGGTGCCGCCTTTTTCGCGGGCCACGCCCTGCGCGGCCAGCCCGGCCGAACTGGCGCCGCCGTCCACCACCGCGACCAGGTTCTGGGTGTCGAACCAGCGGCGCACCAGCGCCGAAGCCACGTCGGCCTTGTTCTGGTTGTCGGCGCCCACGACCTCCACGGTCTTGCCGGCCGCCTTGCCGCCGAAATCCTCGACCGCCATGCGGACCGCCATTTCCGAGCCCAGTCCGCCCAGGTCGGAGTAAATGCCGGAACGGTCGTTGGATACGCCCAGGCGCACCACGTCGGATTGGGCTTGGGCCGCGCCTGCGGCCAGGACGGCGGCCAAGGCCGCCAACAGGGGGGTGATACGCATCTGCTTGCCTCCCGGCCCGCGCGCGAGCCGATTATTGGTATTGGGGTTGGGGACGCGGTGTATCTGGCCTGACGGTCGGTGCTCCAGCCGACTGAAAATTTTTTCTGTAGTGTGAATAAAAATGCCTGCACGTGAATTTATTTTCACGTACAGGCAAAGTCAATTAGGTGGATCGCGCGGGCGCGTGCCGCAATGCGGCTTGCTTGCCTCAAACGCCGCGGCGCATCAGGGTGGACTTGCCGAACAGGCTTTCGATGAGGTCCACGGCCAGCTCCGCGGTCTTGTTGCGCACGTCGAAGGCCGGGTTCAGTTCGACCACGTCGAGCGAGCGCATCAGGCCGGTGTCGGCGATCATCTCCATGCACAGCTGGGCTTCGCGGTAGGTGGGGCCGCCCGGCACCGTGGTGCCCACGCCGGGGGCGATCTCGGGGTCGAGGAAGTCCACGTCGAAGCTGACGTGCAGGTGGGTGTCGTCGTCCAGGCCGGCAAGCGCGGCCTGCATGGTGGCGCGCATGCCCATTTCGTCGAGGTAGCGCATGTCGAACACTTCCAGGCCGGCTTCGTGGACCAGGCGCTTCTCGCCCTGGTCCACGCTGCGGATGCCGATCTGGCGGACCCAGCCGGCTTCGATGTCGGGGGTCTGGCCCGACAGGCCGGTGATCTGGGCCGGACCGTAGCCGCACAGGCAGGCCACGGGCATGCCGTGGATGTTGCCGGTGGGCGTGAGCGCGTTGGTGTTGAAGTCGGCGTGCGCGTCCAGCCACAGCACCCGCAGCTTCTTGCCCGCCGCGCGGCAGTGGCGCGCCACGGCGCTGATGGAGCCGATGCCCAGGCAATGGTCGCCACCCAGCAGAATGGGCAGGTTGCCCTGGCTCAGTTCGTCGTGCACGGCGTCGTGCACCGCCCGGTTCCAGGCCGCGACTTCGTCCAGGTGGCGGTAGCCTTCGACCGGCGGCTGCCAGGGGTTGGCCGGGCCGTACAGATTGCCGCGGTCGACGACCTCGAAGCCCTGGGCTTCGATCACGGGGCCCAGATCGGCCACGCGCAGGGCCTCGGGGCCCATGGAGGCGCCGCGGGCGCCGGCGCCGATGTCGGTGGGCGCGCCGATGAGCGCGATGCGGCGGGGCAGGTTGGCGGTATGGGGATGCAAGTGGCGCTCCGGACGTAAGGCGTGGTCAGGGGGCGGATAGTACCGCGGTGAGCTGGTCGCAGGCCCAGTCGATCTGGTCGCGCGTCACGATCAGGGGCGGCGACAGGCGCAGGGTATGGCCGTGGGTGTCCTTGACCAGCATCCCGCGTGCCTGCAGGCGTTCGCACCACAGGCGCGCGCCGCCGGCGTCCGGTTCCAGCTCCACGGCCAGCATCAGGCCGCGGCCGCGCACGGCGCGCACCGGGCCGGGCAGCGCCCGCAGACGCTCCAGGAAGTACTCGCCCATCACGGCGGCGTTTTCTATCATGCCTTCCTCGGTCAGCACGCGCAGCGCGGCGCGCGCGATGGCGCAGGCCAGCGGGTTGCCGCCGAAGGTGCTGCCGTGCTGGCCGGGCTGGAACACGCCCAGCACGTCGGCGTTGGACAGCACCGCGGACACGGGATAGAAGCCGCCCGACAAGGCCTTGCCGATCAGCGTCACGTCGGCCTCGATGCCTTCGTGCTCTTCGGCCAGCAGCCGGCCGGTGCGGCCCAGGCCGGTCTGGATTTCGTCCAGGATCAGCGTGATGCCGCGTTCGGTGCAGCGCTGGCGCACGCGCGAGAAATAGCCGGCCGGGGGCAGGATCACGCCGGCTTCGCCCTGGATGGGTTCGACCAGGAAGGCGACGGTATGGGGCGTGATGGCGGCCTCGAAGGCCGCGTAGTCGCCGAAGGGAACGATCTTGAAGCCCGGCGCGAAGGGGCCGTAATGCCCGTAGGCGTCCGGGTCGGTGGAGAATCCGACGATGCCCAGCGTGCGGCCATGGAAATTATTGGCGCAGACGATGATCTCGGCCCGGTTCTCCGGCACGCCGCGCACTTCGTAGCCCCATTTGCGCACCGCCTTGATGGCGGTTTCCACCGCCTCGGCCCCGCTGTTCATGGGCAGGATCTTGTGCGCGCCGGTCAGGCGGGCGAGGTCTTCGTAGAAGGGCGCCATCTGGTCGTGGCGGAAGGCGCGCGAGGTCAGCGTGAGCTTTTGCGCCTGTTCCGTCATGGCGGCCAGGATGGCCGGGTGGCAGTGGCCCTGGTTGACGGCCGAATAGGCCGACAGGCAGTCGAGGTAGCGGCGGCCGTCCACGTCGTAGAGCCAGACGCCGCTGCCGCGCGCGATCACGACGTCCAGCGGGTGGTAGTTGTGCGCGCCCAGCTGGTCTTCGACCATGTCGCGGTGGGATGTCAATACGGCGCTCATGCGGTTCTCCCGAGGTCGTACTGCTGCCATCTTAGCGCTCCTGGCCGGTCGTTGGATTGCCATTGCATGACCAAGGCCTTTGCCGGCCGCGGCCGGCGCCTGCTGCACAATAGCGCCTGCGCCGGTTTTCTTCCTGGAAGGTTTTCATGCTGCTGCAACGACTGATTTCGACTTTGACGCGCGGCGCGGCCGCGGCCGTGCTGGCTCTGGCCGCGGCGGGCGCCGCCACGGCGCAGGACAAGCCGCTGCGCATCGGCGTGATCCCCAGCGTGGCCAACGCGGCCACCGAACTGGCCATCGAGCAGGCCAGGCGCGAAGGGCTGAACGTGGAGCTGGTGGAATTCAACGATTGGGTGCTGCCCAACATCGCGGTGGCCGACGGTTCGGTGGACGCCAATTTCTTCCAGCACGAACCGTTTCTGCAATTGTTCAACCAGCGCCGCGGCGCCAACCTGGTGCCGGTGGCCTATGGCTATTCCACCACGATCGGGCTGTTCTCCAAGAAGCTGAAAAAGGGCGACGCGGTGCCCGAACGCGCGACCATCGCGGTGCCCAACGATCCGGTCAACACCGGGCGGGCCCTGTTGCTGCTGGAGTCCATGGGCCTGATCAAGCTCAAGCCCGGCGTGGCCCACCGGGCGGCGCTGGAAGACGTGACCGACAATCCCAGGCGGCTGAAGTTCGTACAGATCGAGGGTTCGCAGTCGGCGCGCACCTTCGACGACGTGACCGCGTCGGTCACGTACACCACTTTCGCCAAGCAGGCGGGCATAGACGAAAAGGACGGGCTGGCGTTCGACAACACCGACCCCGTCAACGTGCGCCGCTACGCCATCCGCTGGGTCGCCACGCCCGCAGGGGCGCAGGATCCGCGGCTGCTGCGCTTCATCTCCATCTATCAGCAGTCGCCCGAGGTCAAGGCCAAGCTGCGCAGCCTGTACGGCGATCTGATCGACTTTCCCTGGTAGGGAATTCCCCGGACGGGCGTTGACGATTCTTGGCAGTCGCCGGCGGATATCGAACGTATACTGGCTCGGACATATCCCAGCCAGGCACGACGGCGCCGTCGATGCCGCGTAACCGGTCCGGCTTATCCGCCGGCCTGGCCGGCCGCCGCCATCCACCGATCGCAGAGCCATGCTCAGTACTCCGTTCAATATCGTCGCGGCCAGCGTCCAGACGCTGGCCCCAGGATCGCCGGCCGGGCTGGATGCGACGGAGTGCGGGCAGGAACTGCAGCGCCTGCGCGAGGTGGTGGCCCAGTACGAGGCCCTGTTCCAGACGGCGCCGGTGCTGATCAACGCTTTCGGGCCGGACGGCCGCTGCACGCTGTGGAACGAAGCCTGCGAACGGCGTTTCGGCTGGTCGAGCGCCGAGATTATGGCCGCCAGCGAGCCGCTGGCGCTGTTCTATCCCGATCCGCAGCTGCGCCAGCGGGTCATCGACACCGTCGGCCCGCAGCCCAGCCGCTCGTTTCGCGAATGGCATCCGCTGGCGCGCAACGGCGAGCGCCTGTCGGTGTTGTGGTCGAACATCCGCCTGCCCGACGGCAGGGTGATCAATATCGGCATGGACGTCACCGACAGCCGGCGCACCGAGGCCGCGCTGGCCCGCATGGCGCGGGTCGACAGCCTGACCGATTGCTGGAACCGGGCCGAGATCCTCAAGCGCGTGGAAGACCGGCAGGCTGAAGCCCGGCATGGCGAAGACGGGCCGAATACGGTGCTGATGCTGGACATGGACTATTTCAAGCAGGTCAATGACCGCTACGGGCACCTGGGCGGCGACGCCGCGCTGCGCCATTTCTGCGATCAGCTGCGCGCCTGCGTGCGGGAATGCGATTCCATCGGCCGGCTGGGCGGGGAAGAATTCCTGGTGCTGCTGGCCGGCGCGGACGTGGACGTGGCGCAGGCGGTCTACGCGCGGCTGCGCGCCAGCCTGCGCCAGAACCCGGCCGAGATCGACGGCGAAGCGGTGACGCTGTCGGTCAGCGGCGGCATTGCGCGGTTTTCGCCCGACGACGCGAATGCCTCGGACGTGCTGCGTCGGGCCGATTTCGCGCTTTATCAGGCCAAGCGCGCCGGACGCGATTGCGCGGTGCAATACCGCATCTGAATCCCCGAAGCGCCTCCCCGCCGGTCAGGCGGCGGCCCGTCCGCGCGCGGCGCGCCCGCGGTTCAGGCGCCAGTGCAGGCCCGCGGCCGCGCAGGCCAGGGCGGCGGCGGCCGCCAGTCCCAGCGCCTCGAAGCCGGCGTGGGTATAGATGGTGCCGGCGATGGCGGTGCCCAGGCTGGAACCCAGGTAGGTGGTGCAGGTGTTCAGGCCCAGCACCGCGCCGCGTTCGTCGGGGCGGGCGCGCGATAGCAGCAGCACCAGCAGGTTGAGGCTGAGCTGCGAGGCGGCGCCCCACAGCACGGCGACGGCGAGCACCGCGGCCAGCGAATGGGCCGCCGGCAGCAGGCCCAGGTAGACCATGGCGATCACGCCCAGCGCCAGCGGCAGCGCGCGGCGCGGACCGGCGCGTTCGATCAGCGGCGCGCCGGTCACGCCGGCCAGCAGAAAGCCCGCGCCATAGGCGAACGCGATAAAGCCCACCTGTCCGGCCGACAGCGCCAGCAGCGCGCGCACGTGATCGGCCAGGAACGCGTAGACGCCGTAGAAGGCCGCGGAGAACGCCAGGCAGCCCAGCAGCAGGACCGGCACGTCGCGGTAGGACAGCGGCGCCAGCAGGCGCGACAGGCGCAGCGCAGCGGGGTTGGCCGCGCGGCGCTCGGGCAGGCGGCGCAGGCCCAGCACGGCGACCGCGGCGCACAGCGCCAGCGTGGCGTAGGTGGCGCGCCAGCCCACTGCGTCGGAAATCAGGGCCGACAGCGGCACGCCGGCCACCAGCGACACCGACCAGCCGGCGATCACGCGCCCCAGCGTGCGCGCTTCCTGTCCCGGCGGGGCGATCAGGGAGGCCGAGCCGTAGGCGGCCGGCAGGATCACGCCGGCCGCGCCGCCGGCCAGGGCCTGGGCCAGCGTCAGCACGATCCAGTGCGGCGCGGCCGCGGACAGGACCAGCGCGGCGATCAGCACGGCCATGGCGCACAGCAGCGCGCGCCGGATGCCGATGCGGTCGATGCGCGCGGCCAGCAGGAAGGCGCTGGCCGCCGTGGCCGCGCCGTAGGCCGAGATGGCGGTGCTGATGGTCAGCGCCGAGGTCGAGAACGAACGCGCCACGTCGCTCAGGATCGGACTGAGCGCCAGGCCGTTGGAACCCACCACGCTGACGGCGAACATCAGCGCGGGGACGGAAGAAACTGGGGATTTGGACAGCGAACTGCTGGGGGTGTCACGATTCGGCATCCCGGGATTTTATTGGAATAAAATAAGGGTTAACTCCTATATTCCCTTATTCCATAAAAGTTCGAATGCCGTTCGGCAGAACACGATTCCAATGTCAGACCTAGACGACCGCGACCGAAAACTGTTAACGCTGCTGGCGGCCGACGCCACGCCCAGCTATGCGGAGCTGGGCAAGATGCTGAACCTTTCCGCCCCGGCGGTGCACGAGCGGGCCAAGCGCCTCAAGCGCGACGGGCTGATCAAGGGCATCGCCGCCCGGCTGGACGGCGCGCGCATCGGGCGCCCGCTGCTGGCGTTCGTGCACGTGGACACGGCCAACTGGACCATCACGCAGCAGGTGCTGGGGCTGGCCGAACTGAACGAGGTGGAAGAGATCCACACCATCACCGGCAAAAGCGCGATGCTGCTGAAGGTGCGGGTGCGCGACACCCAGGCGCTGGAGCTGCTGCTGGCGCGCATCCACCAGATCGAGGGCATCACCAACACCACCAGCGACATCGCGCTGACCAGCTACCTGGAGCGCGGGCCGCTGCCGGACAACGCCTGAGGCGTTCAACACGAGCGCAGCCGCAGCCGCGTGATCTCGGAGGGCGCGCCCAGGCGCTTGGGCGGGCCCCAATAGCCGGTGCCGCGGCTGACGTAGACCCACATATTGCCCAGGCGGTGCAGCCCGGCGGTGTAGGGCTGCTGGAAGCGCACGAAGTATCCCCACGGAAAGAACTGGCCGCCATGCGTGTGGCCGGACAGCTGCAGGTTGAAGCCCAGCGCTTCGGCCGCGGCGGCGCTGCGCGGCTGATGGGCCAGCAGGATGCGGGGACGGGCGTCGGCCGGCGCGCCGGCCAGCGCGCCGGCGGGGCTGCTGCCGTGCCGGGGATCGTAGGCGCCGGCGCCGTAGTCGGTGACGCCGGCCACCACCATCGGCAGGCCCAGGGGATGGATCACCGCATGCTCGTTCATCAGCACGCGCAGGCCCAGGCGGCGAAACTCCGCCACCCAGGGCGTGACGCCCGAATAGTATTCGTGGTTGCCGGTGACCAGGTAGACGCCGTAGGGCGCGCGCAAATCGCCCAGCGGGCGGGTGTGGGCGGCCAGCTGCTCCACGCTGCCGTCGACCACGTCGCCGGTGATGGCGACCATGTCGGGCAGCAGCCCGTTGACGGCGTCGACGATGGCGCGGACGTAGTTTCGCTTGATGGTGGGACCGACGTGGATGTCGCTGATCTGCACGATGGTGAAGCCGTCCAGGTCGGGCGGCAGGTTCGAAATCGGCACGTCCACGTCGACGATGCGGGCGCGCCGCCGCGCGTTGACCAGGCCCACCAGCGTGCCGCACAGCGCCAGCAGCGCGACCGCCCAGGCGCTGACCTGGCGCAGCGCGCGCCACGGCGGCGAGACGTCCAGCGGCAGCGTGGCCAGCCAGCCCAGCAGCAACAGCGTGTCGCGTATCACCGTCAGCACGAACAGCGACGAGAACAGCCCCATGGCGAAGAGCCCGACCCAGGCGTTGCGGTCGCCCCAGGGCGCGTGCATCGAGGAGCGGGCCAGCATGCCCAGCGGAATCAGGATGCAGGACAGCGCCAGCAACAGTATGGCCGCCGCCGAGCCGGCGCCGCCCAGCAGGGCGTCGGGGATCAGGCGTGCGCCCACATAGACGTGGGCCAGCGCGCCCAGGGTCAGGAAACGCAGGAAAAACGTGGATTGGCGTAGCGACATCGGCGGCGCGGGCGCGCCCGGGGCGCGCATGGCAAAAGAACCGCCATTCTATGCCGGGGCCGGAGCGCCGCCGATACGAATCTGCCTTAATCTGCCAGGCTCTCGCGGGCCAGCAGGCCTGCGTCCATTTCGCGCAAGGTATTGATTCCCAGCATGGCCATGTTGCGGTCGATCTCGGCGCGCAGCAGGCCGATGGCGTGCGCCACGCCGGCCTCGCCGCCGACCGCCGCCGCATAGTTGAAGGGGCGGCCCACGAACACGTGGCGCGCGCCCAGCGCCAGGGCCTTGAGCACGTCGCTGCCGCGGCGGATGCCGCTGTCCATCATCACCGTCATGTCGCCGGCGGCCGCGACCACGCCGGGCAGCGCGCGCAGCGGCGAGATCGCGCCGTCGAGCTGGCGGCCGCCGTGGTTCGAGACGATGACGCCGTCGGCGCCGTGGCTGCGGGCCAGCGCCGCGTCCTGCGGGTGCAGGATGCCCTTGATGATCAGCGCGCCGGGCCATTGCCGGCGGATGCGGGCCACGTGTTCCCAGTTCAGGTGGTCGCGCGCGCTGAAGTCGCGCAGCACCGAGGCCGAGACAATGGGCGCGCCGCGCGTGGCGAAGGAATTCTCGAAATGCGGCATGCCGTGCTTGAGCAGCGTGCGCAGAAAGGTGCCGGCCAGCCAGCGCGGGCGCGTGACGCCGTCCCAGGCCAGCCGCAGGCTGGGCTTGAGCGGCGTGGAAAAGCCGGTGCGCACGTTGTTTTCGCGATTGGCCGACACCGGGATGTCCACCGTCAGCACCAGGGTTTCGAAACCGGCGCGGCGCGCGCGTTCGACCAGCGCGTCGATGCGCTGCGGATCGCCCGGCAGATAGGCCTGGAACCAGGTGCCGGGCGCTTCGCGGATCACGTCTTCCAGCGGAATCAGCGAAGTCCCGCTGAGGATGGCCGGGATGCCTTGCGCGCGGGCGGCGCGCGCCAGCACGATGTCGCCGCGGTAGGTCGACAGCGCGCTGATGCCCATCGGCGCGATGCCGAAGGGCGAGGCGTAGCGGCGTCCGAACAGTTCGGTCTGCTGGCTGCGGCGCGACACGTCCACCAGCACGCGGGGCGCGAACGCGTAGCGGCCGAAGGCCTCGCGGTTGCTGCGCAGCGACTGGTTGTCTTCGGCCGCGCCGGCGATGTAGCCGAAGATCGGGCGCGGCAGGCGGCGGCGCGCGGCGGCCTCGAAATCATCCAGCGACAGCATGCGTTGCAGCGCGCGCGGCAGCGGCCGCGAGGCCTCGGCGGGGCTGCTGCCGGGAACGGTGACGGACGGAAGGATGGATGTCATGGCGGGCCCGCAAAAGCCCGTAATCTAGCAACGCGGATTCATCGCATAAAGCGAATAAATCCCGACATCCAGATTCGATTTTGGAGAACAAGCCCTGCCGGCTTCAGGCCGGCAGCGCCATCAGTTCGCCCATGCGCACGGGGCCCAGCACCGCGGGCGTGTCGGCCCAGCGGATCTTGCCCGGCCCGAACAGCACGATGGCGGTCGAACCCAGCTTGAAGCGGCCCATTTCGGCGCCCTTGGCCAGATGGATGGGCGCGCGCGCGGCGTCGTCGTAGCGCACGGCGCGCACGCGGCGCTTGTGCGGCGTGACCAGCCCGGCCCACACGGTTTCGATGGAGGCCACAATCATCGCGCCCACCAGCACCAGCGCCATCGGCCCGTATTCGGTGTCGAAGATGCAGACCACTCGCTCGTTGCGCGCGAACAGGCGCGGCACGTTGCGCGCCGTCAGCGGGTTGACCGAGAACAGGCGGCCCGGGACGTGGATCATTTCGCGCAGCGTGCCGGCGACCGGCATGTGCACGCGGTGATAGTCCTTGGGCGAGAGGTAGACGGTGGCGAATTCGCCGCCCTGGAACGGCGCGGCGCGTTCGGCGTCGCCGCCCAGCAGCTCGGCCAGGCCGTAGGAATGGCCCTTGGCCTGGAAGATGCGGCCGTGCTCGATGGCGCCCATCTGGCTGATGGCGCCGTCGGCGGGGCACACCACCGAACCCGGCTCGTCGTCGCAGGGGCGCGCGCCTTCTTTGAGCGCGCGGGTGAAGAAATCATTGAAGCAATCGTAGGCCAGCGGATCTTCCTGCAGGGCCTCGCGCATGTCCACGCCGTAGCGGCGCACGAAACGCGAGATCATCCAGTTCTTGACCGCGGGTTCCCGGCAGTCGGCGGCCAGACCGAAAAGGCGCGACACCAGGTGGTGGGGCGCGAGGTACTGGCTGGCGAGAAATAATTGGTCTTTGATCGGCATGCTTGGGAAGGCCCGGCGACAAAAAAACGCGTCCCGCGTGTTGCGGGACGTCGTGATGAGCGGGGCATGGATTGTAACGCGTTCAGGCCCGTTTCAGGCGAATGCGCGGCGCCGGGTATTGCGGCGCGGCGCGCGCTACAGCTCCAGCACGATGCGGCCTTCGCGGGCGCGCGAGCAGCAGGCCATCATGCGCTGGCCGGCCTCGCGTTCGGCGCGCGTGAGCACCACGTCGCGATGGTCGATGGCGCCGTCCAGCACGCGCACCTCGCAAGACCCGCAAAGCCCTTCCTCGCAATCGCTCTGCACGTCGATGTTGGCGCCGCGCAATGCCGCCAGCAGGGTCTGGCCGGCCGGCACCTGCACCACGATGCCGGAGTCCTTCAGCTCCGCCTCGAACGCATGCTCGCGCGACGGGTCCAGCGTGGCCAGGCTGGAATGGAAATGCTCCACGCGCAAGGCGTCCTCGGGCCAGTGCGCGCAGGCCTGCTGCAGCGCGCTCAGCATGCGCTCGGGACCGCAGGCGTAGATCTGGGCGCCGGCGTCCGGCCGGGCGAGCAGGGCGGCGAAATCGTTGCGGCCGCCTTCGTCGCCGATGTGCAGGTGCAGGCGCTCGCCGTGCAGCCCGGCCAGTTCGTCCAGCAGCGCCATGCAGCGGCGGCTGCGGCCGCTGTAGTGCAGCTGGTAGTCCAGGCCCAGTTCGCGCGCGCGGCGCGCCATGGCGCTGATGGGCGTGATGCCGATGCCGCCCGCGATGAGGATCAGGCGCGCGGCGCTTTCATCCATCCGGAAATGATTGCGCGGCCCGCGCACCCGCACGCTGCTTCCGGGGCGCAGGTGTTCATGCACCCAGGCCGAGCCGCCGCGGCCATCGGCCTCGCGCAGCACCGCGATCTCCAGCGCGCCGCTGTCGGCCGGGTCGCCGCAAAGCGAGTATTGGCGCGACAGCCCGGTGTCGCCGCATTCGATGTCGATGTGGGAGCCGGGCGTCCAGCGCGGCAGCGGCTTGCCGTCGGGCGAGGCCATGCGGATGCGCGCGACGCCGTCGGCCGCGGCGGCGACCGAGGTCACCACCAGCTTGCGGCTGATGGCGTGGGTGGAGGGTTCGCCGATGCGCACCGGCTGGCTGCGCGCCAGCAGCGAGGGATCGCGGCGTTCGGGATTGGCGGCCGGGTCCCATTCCACCCACAGGTGTTCGGGGCCGCGGAACGAGGTGTTGGGCACATAGGTGAAGCGCTGCTCGGCCAGGCGCAGGTGCGGCAGCCGGCGGGTCAGCTCTTCCAGGAAGATCTGCATTTCCATGCGCGCCAGGTTCTTGCCCATGCACTGGTGCGCGCCGTAGCCGAAGGTCAGCTGGTCGCTGGCGTTCTCGCGGCGGATGTCGAAAAAGTCGGCGTCGGCGAAATGGCGCTCGTCGTGGTTGGCCGAGGACGACACGATCAGCAGCTTGGCGCCGGCGGGAATCGCGACGCCGGCGATCTCGGTGTCGCGCGTGGCCAGGCGCCGCCACGCGGCGACCGAGCCGTTGTGGCGCAGGCATTCCTCGACCGCGTTGGGCAGCAGGCCCGGGTCTTCGCACAGCTCGCGCCAGGCCTCGGGGTGCTGCAGCAGGAGCTTGATGGCGTTGGCCGAGGCGTTGGCGGTGGTCTCGTGCGCGGCGACGATGCCGGCCATCATCATCGAATGCAGATAGGAGTCGGTGACCACGTCGGGGAATTCGCGCTGCTTGCGGATGCCGTACTGCATCCAGCCCGGCGCGTCGGGGTCCTGGCGCATCTTGTCCAGGATCTTGCCCGCCAGCTGCCAGAAATTGCCCACGGCATGGGCCACGGCGACCTGTTCTTCGGGCCTGGGCCGGCCCCAGGTGTTGACGGTGTGCGCGATGGAATATTCGCGCAGCCGGTCCATGTCTTCCTCGGGCACGCCCAGGAAGTGCAGGGCGACCGTCAGCGGCACTTCCCACAGCATCTGGTCGACCAGGTCGGCGCGGCCGTCGTCGATGAAGCGGTCCACGTATTCGCGGGTGAGCCGGCGCACCATGGGCTCATGGTGCTTGAGGGCCTCGGGCGTGAACGGGTCCATCAGCGCGCGCCGGCGCGCCATGTGGGCCGGCTCGTCTTCGTTGACCAGGGTGCGGTTCATGGCGTAGCCGTAGCTTTCCAGCACGGCGTTGGCCTCGGGGCCGGTGGGGGTGATTTTTTCCAGCGCGATGGACGGGCTGAAGGTGTGGTTGTCGCGGAACACGGCCTTGATGTCGTCGTAGCGCGTGACCACCCAATAACCCAGCTTGGGGCTGTAGAACACCGGTTCCTGTTCGCGCGCCCAGCGCACGTATTCGGGCGGGTCCTGCTGATAGCCGTCGCCGAAGGGGTCGAACTCGGCCGCCCGCGGGCTGACGGGACAGCCCCGGGCCGCGGCCAGGGCGGCGTGGTCGACGGGACAGCCGCCGGCGTTGCCGGCGGGCGAAGGCGATTGCGGGGAGGGCTGGGCCATGACGATCACTCCGGATTACAATTGCGTAAATCATATACGCATAGCGTAAATTTTCAATTGGGGTAATCTCCGGGCAGGTCAGCCGCCGGCTGACGGCCTATCCCTCGCGCCGCCATGAGTCAGACTTCCGAATCCAGCCCCAATTCCGTCCCGTCCGCCGACGCGCCGCGGCCGCGCCAGCGGCGCCAGCGCGTGCAGGCCGCCGAAACCGGCATGGCGGTGTTGAAGGAGCTGGGCCGCCTGGGCGGGCGCGCCAGCCTGACGCTGCTGGCCACGCGCCTGGAGGAAAGCCCGGCCAAGGTGCACCGCTATCTGGTGAGCCTGATGGAGGCGGGCCTGGTGGCGCAGGACGCCGCCAGCCAGCAGTATTTCCTGGGCCTGGAAGCGATGCTGCTGGGCCTGGCGGCCCTGCGCCAGGCCGATCCCATCCGCCTGGCCGAACCCGGGCTGATCCGGCTGCGCGAAGGGCTGGAGGTGACCTGCTTCATCGCGGTCATGGGCAACAAGGGGCCGACCATCGTGCGCTTCGAAGAGCCGGGCCTGCCGGTCACGGTGAACGTGCGCATGGGCTCGGTGCTGTCGATGCTGTGGTCCGCCACGGGCCGGGTGTTCCTGTCCCTGCAGGACGACGCGCGGGTGCGCGCCCTGGCGGAGGCGGAATTGGCGCGCGCCCCGGCCGAGCTGCGCGCGCAGCTCGACCCCGCCGATCCGATCGGCCGTCTGCGCCGCGAGGTGCTGGAACAGGGCTGCGCCACGGTGCGCGACACCAACCTCAAGGGCATCAGCGCCGTGTCCGCGCCGCTGCTCAATCATGACGGCCGGCCGTGCGCGGCGCTGACCGCGCTGGGCGCCACCGGGGGTTTCGATCCATCGCCGGACGGGCCCATCGCCCGGGCGCTGCGGCGCGAGGCCGAGGCCGCCAGCGCGCTGCTGGGCTACCGGGCCGGCTGAGATCCGTCCGCGGCCTGGCCGCGCAGCCACGCCAGGGCCGCCTGCACTGCGGGCGCGCCGGCCGAGTTGCGGTTGATCACGGCGCCGATGTCGCCGAAGTTCGCCTCCAGCCGCAGCGGCAGGATGGCGACGCCGCCTTGCCGTTCGCAATAGCGCGCGATCGCCCGGGGCAACGCCGCCAGCCAGTCGTGCTGCGCCAGCAGCGCAAGCGTCGCAAGCAGTGAGTTGGACTGCAGGCTGGACGCCGGCGCGCGCACGCCGGCGCGCAGAAAAGCCTCTTCCAGCCGCTCGCGCATCAACGTGTCCTCCAGCGGCAGCACCCAGGGCCAGCGCGCCAGTTCCCCGGTTTCCAGGGTGTCGCGGCCGGCCAGAGGATGGTCGGGGCGCGCGACGGCCACGATGGGTTCCTCGTACAGGCGGATGACGTCGCAGTCCGGCGGCAGCATGCGGCTGGCCAGGCGTCCCAGCACGATATCGAGTTCATCGCGGGCCAGCTTTTCCAGCAATTCGTTGAGCGCGCCCTCGACCAGCTTGATCTCCAGCCGCTCGACCTGCGGCATGAGGTGCGCGACCAGCTGCGGCGCGAGCCTGGGCGCGGCCGAGGGCAGGGTGCCCAGGCGCAGCAGGCTGGCGCCGCGCTCTTCGGCCGCCTGCAGTTCGGCGGCGACCCGGTCGGCCGCGCCCAGGCTGTAGCGGGCGTGGCGCACCATAACCATTCCGGCATGGGTGGGGTGGCTGCCCTGGGTTCCGCGTTCGAACAGGGCATAGCCCACCTGTTCTTCCAGCTGGGCCAGGGCCTTGGAGGCGGCGGGCTGCGACATGTGCATGCGCTCGGCGGCACGCCCGAGATGCCGCTCGTCGTCCAGCGCGACCAGCAGTTCGGCGTGGCGCCGCTTGAGGTGGGTGCCGGCTCGCTTGGTCATGGCCGAACATATCCTTGCGGTTATGAATAGTTCAGTTTATTTCATTTCACAGCGCCCGAGCCGGCTGGGCATACTTGCCGCTCGATAGATCAGGCGCCGGGACAGGGCGCCGGGATGGAGACAGCAATGAAAAGGTTGTGGATGGCCCTGGCGGCGGGCTGGGCCTGCGGCATGGCGGCGCCCGGCGCCGCGGCCGAGGCGTATCCGGCGCGGCCGGTGCAGATCGTGGTGCCGTTCGCGCCGGGCGGCGCGGTGGACGTGCTGACGCGCCAGCTCGCGCAGCGCCTGGAGCCGCGCGGCTACACGCTGGTGGTGGAGAACAAGCCGGGCGCGGGCGGCAATATCGCCGCCGGCCAGGTGGCGCGGGCCGCGCCGGACGGCTATACGCTCCTGATGGGCACCACCAACACCCACGGCATCAACAGCGCGCTGTACGACAAGTTGCCGTACGACCCGTTGCGCGACTTCGCGCCGGTCGGGCTGGTGGCGGACAACGTGGTGGTGCTGCTGGCCAACGCCGACTTTCCGGCGTCCACGCTGGCCGAGGCCGTCAGCCTGCTCAAGCAGAACCCGGGCAAGTACACCTACGGCTCGCCCGGGCTGGGCACGGTGCACCAGCTCGCCATGGAACAGCTCAAGCGGGCCGCGGGCCTGGAAGTGGTGCATGCGCCGTACAAGGGCGCCGCGCCCGCCATGGCCGACCTGGTGGCCGGGCACGTGCCGCTGATGATAGGCGGGATCGCCCCGGCCATTCCGTTCCTGGCGTCGGGCCGCGTCAAGGTGCTGGGCGTGGCCAATACCGAGAAATACGCCGCGCTGCCGGACGTGCCGCTGTTCTCCGACGTGGCCGCCAACGTCGGGGTGCGTTCGTGGATCGGCCTGTTCGCGCCCGCGGGCACGCCGCAGGCCGTGCTGTTGCGGCTGAGCGAGGACCTGCGGGCCGTGCTGACCGACGCTTCCTTCGCCCAGGCGCTGCAGCCGCTGGGCATGGTGCCCATCTACATGACGCCGCAGGCGTTCGGCGACATGGTCGCGCGCGACATGCCGGCCTGGCGCGCCGCGGTGGAACAGTCCGGAGCGAAGCAATGACCCCGGCCGCCCAGCCCGTGAACTTCCTGCTGTTCATCACCGACCAGCATCGCGCCGACCATGTCGGCGCCTATGGCAACCGCGTGGTCCGCACGCCCAACCTGGACCGGCTGGCCGCCGGCGGCTGGCGCGCCGACAACATGCACGTGGCCACGCCCATCTGCATGCCAAACCGGGCCAGCCTGATGACGGGGCGCTACCCTTCCGCGCACGGCGCGCGCCACAACGGCATCGCGCTGTCGCTGCGCAGCCGCACCTTCGTCGAAGCCATGCGCCAGGCCGGCTACGGCACCTCGCTGGTCGGCAAGGTGCACCTGCAGAACATGACCGACATCGCGCCTTCCTGGCCGGTGCGGGCCGAAGACCGGCTGCCGCACGAGGCCGTGACGCCCGACGCCGGGCGCTACGACCAGGAGCTGCGCAAGCTGTGGCTGGAGCGCGACGACCACGACCTGAGCCTGCCGTACTACGGCTTCGAGCAGGTGGACCTGGTCGACGACCATAGCGACGACGTGCACGGCCATTACCGCCGCTGGCTGCGCCGCGAGTATCCCGAGGTGGAAGCCATGATCGGCCCGGCGCAGGCCACGCCCGCGCCGGAATACGCGCTCACGCAGATCCGCCAGGCCTGGCGCACGCGCGTGCCGGAAGCGCTGTATCCCACCGCCTACATCGCCGACCGCAGCATCGAGGCGCTGCGCGGCTACGCGGCGCAGGGGCGGCCGTTCTTCATGCAGTGTTCGTTTCCGGACCCGCACCATCCGTTCACGCCGCCGGGCCGGTTCTGGGACATGTACCGGCCCGAGGACATGGAGCTGCCGGCGTCCTTCCATTCGGGCGAGCCGCCGCCTCCCCACGTGGCCTGGCTGCGCGCCCAGCGCGACGCCGGCACGGCGATCAGGCACACGCCGGCGATCTTCGCCTGCAACGAGCGCGAGGCGCGCGAGGCCCTGGCGCTGAACTACGGGTCCATCGCCAATATCGACAACCAGATCGGCCGCGTGCTGGCGGAGCTGGACGCGCTGGGCCTGGCCTCCAACACGGTGGTGATCTTCACCAGCGACCACGGCGACTACCTCGGCGACCACCAGCTGATGCTGAAGGGGCCGATCCACTACCGCGGCCTGACGCGGGTGCCGTTCATCTGGCGCGATCCGGCCTCGGCCGGCCGCCCGGGCGCGGCCAGCGTAGCCTTGCTCAGCACCATCGACGTGGCGCCCACGGTGTTGGCGCGCGCCGGCGTGCAGCCTTATAACGGCATCCAGGGCCGCGATATGGCGGGCCTGATCGCGGGGCGCGAGACGGCGTTGCGCGACGCGCTGATGATCGAAGAGGAAGGCCAGCGCGTGATCCTGGGCTTCGACAGCCGCATCCGCTGCCGCACGCTGCTGGCCGAGGGCTTTCGCGCCACCGTGTACGACGGCGCGCGCTGGGGCGAGCTGTACGACCTGGCGCGGGACCCGCATGAAACGCGCAATCTGTGGGACGACCCGGCCCACGCCGGCGTGCGCGCCCGGCTGATGGAGCGCTTGGCCTACGGCATGCTGGAACACATCGACACCAGCCCGTATCCCACGGCGCTGGCCTGACCGCCCCGGGGACGGCTTACGCGGCCTTGGCGCCCAGCTTGGTCTGGTACAGCCAGTTCTTGTAGTCGTCCAGGTCGCCGTCGAAGGGGCTGACCTTGCCGTCGGCCACGATGATGAACTGGTCGGTGGTGGCGCGCAGCAGGTGGCGGTCGTGCGACACCAGCACCAGCGTGCCTTCGAACTGCGCCAGCGCCGAGGTCAGCGCCTCGCGGGTTTCCAGGTCCAGGTGGTTGGTGGGCTCGTCCAGCAGCAGCAGGTTGGGGCGCTGCCACACGATGAGCGCCAGCGCCAGCCGCGCCTTTTCGCCGCCGGAGAACGGCGCGATGGAACTGGTGGCCATGGCGCCGTTGAAATTGAAGCTGCCCAGGAAGCTGCGCAGCTCCTGCTCGCGCACGTTGGGCGCGGCCTTGGTCATGTGCCACAGCGGCGATTCGTCGTGGCGCAGCATCTCCACCTGGTGCTGGGCGAAATAGCCGATCGACAGGCCCTTGTTGAACTGCGTGTCGCCGGCCAGCGTATCCAGCTCGCCGGCGATGGTCTTGATGAAGGTCGACTTGCCGGCGCCGTTGATGCCCAACAGGCCGATGCGCTGGCCCGCCTGCAGCGAGAAATTGATGCCCGAGACGATGATCTTGTCGGAGGCGGCCTGCGTGTCCTCGTCGATGCTGCGGTAGCCGGCGCTGACCCGGTCCATGGTCAGCAGCGGATTGGGCGCGCGCAGCGGCTCGCGGAACTCGAACGAGAACTCGGCGGCCGCGCGCAGCGGCGCCACTTCCTCCATGCGCGCCAGCGCCTTGATGCGGCTTTGCGCCTGGCGCGCCTTGCTGGCCTGCGCCTTGAAGCGGTCGATGAAGGATTGCAGGTGCGCGCGCTGGCGCATCTGCTTCTCCATCATGCCCTGCGCCAGTTCGAGCTGGGCGGCGCGCTGGCGTTCGAAAGACGAATAATTGCCGGAGTAGCGCTTGAGCTTGCGTTCGTCGATATGGACGATGACGTTGACCACGCCGTCCAGAAAATCGCGGTCGTGCGAGATCACGATCAGCGTGCCGGGATAGCGCTTGAGCCAGTCCTCCAGCCAGATGATGGCGTCCAGGTCCAGGTGGTTGGTGGGCTCGTCCAGCAGCAGCAGGTCGGACGGGCACATCAGCGCCTGCGCCAGGTTCAGGCGCATGCGCCAGCCGCCGGAGAAGCTGGTCAGCGGCAGATGCATCTGCGCCTGGGTGAAGCCCAGGCCGGTCAGCAGCTGTTCGGCGCGCGAATGCACGGTGTAGGCGTCGGCGTCGGCCAGCGCGGCGTAGATGTCGGCCATGCGCAGGCCGTTCTCGGCGCTTTCGGGCTCGGCCTCCAGGGCCGCCAGCTCGGCTTCCAGGCGGCGCAGCGTGACGTCGCCGTCGATCGCGTATTCGATGGCGGGACGGTCCAGCGCGGGCGTCTCCTGCGCCACGTGCGCCATGCGCCAGTTCGCCGGGAAGTCCAGGTCGCCCTGGTCCGCGTGCAGCGTGCCGCGCAGCAGCCCGAACAGGCTGGACTTGCCGGCGCCGTTGGCGCCGATCAGGCCGATCTTGTCGCCCGGGTTCAGGAGCAGGTCGGCGCGGTCGAGCAGCGGCTTGACGCCGCGGGCGAGTGAAACTTGTTGGAAGCGGATCATGGAGGAGCTGGCGCGGCCGCGCTCCCGCCGCAGGCTGCGGCGCAAAGAGGGACCGGGGAAGGGTCGGTATTGTACAGATCCCCGGTAGGCGCCCTAAGCCCGCGATCGGGTCCTCACCTTGGCAGACCGGCGGCAAGCGCCTGCAGGGCAAGTTGAACGGCGGACTTGTGAACTTCTTGACGATCGACGCCGGGGAGGTCGATGCACAGTTCCGGCTCCAGCTTGCGTCCAGCCTCGGTCCCGGCGCAGAGCAAGGTGTAGTGTCCGACATGAGCGCCAAGAGAATGCAGTTTGCAACGCGGCAGTCGTTCCGCCAGCCACATGGCGCAGGGTTCGATAGGCGCTTCACGGTCGGCTTCTCCCGCCAGCACGGTCACGGGAACCGCGATCTCGGCGAGGCTGTTCGGCGTGAAGGCGCGCACCGGCGGCGCGGGAGCAAGGGCGACAACGACCCTTACCCGCGGGTCGGCGCAGGAAGCGGACTGGCGCTCCCACGATGTTCGAAAGACCGCGCTATCACGCAGCAACGGTTCAATATGACCACCGAGGCCCGGAAATTCGCGCGGCACCCGGCCGGAGTCTGAAGTTCCAGCCCATTGGTTGAAGCGATCCATATCGGTGATTGCGCCGAGAATGGAGACAGCCGTATATCCGCCAAGAGAGAAGCCGACGCACGCGACCCGTGAGGTATCGAGGCGGCCAGCGAAAAACCCCTCGTTTGCGAGCGAATCGAGCGCTACGGATAGATCCCGCGGACGTTCCCACCAGCACAGGAAACCCTCGGGTCGGTATGGCTCAGAAGCGGTATTGCCGTGATGATCGACACCGATCACCACATACCCGGCGGCAGCCAAGGCTCGGGCGATCCAGCCCAGGCTCGTCGCCGTTCCGCCGGTGCCGTGCGAGAGCAGCACGACGGGGTATTGCCGCCATTTCTCGTTGATCGGCGCGTCGCGCGCGACCGTTCCCATGAGGAACAGGGGCTCCGTGGAGGGGACTGCGAGCGGTCGTTCGACCGCATCGGGGGTCGCGGTGTACCACGCGTGCCAGCGAATAGGGCGTGGTCCGTCATTCGACCAGTTCCGGCGAGAGGCATCGTAGGCATGGCCTTGCCGATAGCCGACCTTGGAGCTTTCCATAGATACCCTCCTGACTTGCGCATTTCAAGCCCGCGCGATGGCCTCGGCCAGCGCCAGCACGCGCAGCGCTTCCTGCGCGTGCAGGTTTTCCACCAGCGCGCCGTCGACCACGGCCACGCCCTGGCCGGCGGCCTGCGCCGCGCGCCAGGCTTCCAGGCGCCGACGCGCGCCGGCCAGTTCGTCCTCGGTGGGCGCGAACGCGGCGTTGGCGGCCGCGATCTGTTTCGGGTGGATCAGCGTCTTGCCGTCGAAGCCCTGGTCGCGCCCCTGCTTGCAGGCCGCGGCCAGGCCGGCGTCGTCGTGCAGGTCCAGGTGCACGCCGTCCAGCACGGCCAGGCCGTGGGCGCGCGCCGCCATCACCGCCAGCGAGCGCGCCAGCAGGGTTTCTTCGCGCGACGGCGTGTGGCGGGCGTGCAGGTCCTTGACCAGGTCGGAGGTGCCGACCACGATGGCGGCCAGCCGGGGATGGCCGCCGGCGATGGCGTCGAGGCGCAGAAAGCCCAGCGGCGTTTCCGCCATCGCCCATAGCGGCAGGCCGGCGGGCGCGCCGGCTTCGTCCAGCGCCTGCGCCAGCGCCGCCAGTTCGGCGGCCGACTGCACCTTGGGCAGCAGCACGGCGTCGGCGCCGGCGCGGGCGATGACGCGTACGTCGTCGCGGCCCCAGGGCGTGTCCAGCGCGTTGACGCGCACCACGCATTCGCGCCGTCCGTAGCCGCCGGCGCGCAGGGCGGCGGCGACCTGTTCGCGCGCCTGCGCCTTGGCGTCGGGCGCGACGGCGTCTTCCAGGTCCAGGATCAGGACGTCGGCGTCCAGGCTGCGCGCCTTGTCGAGCGCGCGGGCGTTGGCCCCCGGCATGTACAGGACGGAACGGCGGGGACGGATAGGGGAGTGCATGGTCGGGATTCTCAGGGTTGGACGCCGCCGACGATCTGCACGGGTTCGGTGCAGACGTAGCCCACGCCGTAGACGGTGCGGATGCCGAGGTCGCCGCCGGTCTGTTCGCGCAGCTTGCGGCGCAGCCGGTGCACGTGCGCATCGAGCCGGTGGGTGTCGTAGGCCGCTGCGCTGGCGCCCAGGGCCTCGATCAGGCGGGCGCGCGACAGCGGCAGCGGGGCGGCCTGGACCAGGGCGCCGACCAGCCGGCTTTCGGTGTCGGTGATGTCCACGCGCACCTGCCCGGGCGAGAGCAGCACGCGGCGCGCCGGATCGAAGCGCCAGCCGCCGGGCCGGGCCTCGCCGTCGCCGGGCACCACGCGCAGGCGGCGGGCCAGCGCCACCAGGGTGGCGCCCAGCTCGGCCAGGTTGACGGGTTTGGTCAGGTAGTGGTCGGCGCCCAGGCTCAGGCCGGACACCTTGTCTTCGCTCAGCAGCCGTCCGGTGAGCATGATGATGCCCATGGACGGAAAGCTGGTGCGCAGGTGCGATACGCGGGTCAGCGCGTCGCCGTCGGGCAGCATGGCGTCCAGCACCAGGATGCCCGGGGTCACGTCGAGCAGCAGGCGGTCCAGCTCGGCCAGCGAGCCGGCGGTGAGGATGGGACCGCCCAGGCCGAGGTCGGCGATGAACTCGGCGATGGTATCGCGCCAGTCCCGGTGGTCGTCGACGATGACGATGGTCACGGCGAATATGGCGCCAGCGCTTGCACGAGGGGCGCTCCAAGGGCTAACACGCTATCCGCTCCTTCCATCCGAGGCTTGTTATCGGCGGAGAATATCATCAACGCCGCACTGCGGCATCGGCAAGCGGGCGCAGGCAGGGGTGGTCAAAAATTGAGCAGCCCCTGCGGCATCGCCCGAAAGGCCATCAGCCGTGCGCGCGAGCCATTCTTATCCACAGAAATTGTGGATAAGCGCCGGACCTGTGGATACCGCCGCTTCAGGCGGGTAGGCGCTCGACCGGAACGCCCGCGGGCACCTGGCGCAGCCGGTCGCGCGTGATGCGCAGCGCGGAAAAGCGCGTTTTGCGCGCCGCGGCATTCTGCAGCAGGACGGACAGCACCGCGCCCTTGTCCTGCACCCACTGGGTCTTGCCGCGCAGCAGCTTCATCGCGTTCTCGGCCGTGCCCAGGCGGTAGGACATGGCGTCGATCTGGATGGTGTGCCTGCCGTCGAAGCGCGAGGCGTCCTGGTCGGTGAGCGCGGCGGCGTCGAGGTTGCTGCTTTCGTGGTCGATGCGGTAGATGAACTGCAGGCCGCTATGCGGGTCCTGCACCACGATGAGCTTGTCCGAGCCGGAGACGTCGGACAGCATGCCGATCACCCGCGACTCGACCAGTTGGTTGCCGCGCTGCTCCTGCGTGTACAGGAAGATGGTGGGGAGGGGCGGGGCGGAGAAGCTGCTTTCCATATCGAAGACACCGTGCCTGTGACGCCGCCTTTTACGCCCGGGCGCGGCGCTGGCGCACCGCCTGCGCCAGCATGTCGAGCACCGGCTCGGTCTGGATCCAGCCCAGGCAGGCGTCGGTGATGGAGACGCCGTGGCGCAGCGGCTGGCCGGCCTTGAGGTCCTGGCGGCCTTCTTCGAGGTGGCTTTCGATCATGACGCCGGTGATGCGCGCGTCGCCCGCGGCCAGCTGGGCCGCGATGTCGCGCGCCACGTCGACCTGGCGCAGGTGCGACTTGTTGGAGTTGGCGTGCGAGCAGTCGATCATGACCTGTTCGCGCTGGCCGGCGGCGCGCAGCGCGGCGCAGCTGGCGTCGACGCTGGCGGCGTCGTAGTTCGGGCCCTGTTTGCCGCCGCGCAGGATGACGTGGGTGTCCTGGTTGCCGCGGGTCTCGAAAATGGCGGCCATGCCCATTTTGGTCATGCCCATGAAGGCGTGCTTGGCGCTGGCGGCCACCATGGCGTCGGCGGCGATCTGCACGCCGCCGTCGGTGCCGTTCTTGAAGCCCAGCGGACAGCTCAGGCCGGAGGCGAGCTGGCGGTGGCTGGGGCTTTCGGTGGTGCGCGCGCCGATGGCGCCCCAGGAGATCAGGTCGGCGATGTACTGCGGGCTGAGCAGGTCCAGGAATTCGGTGGCGATCGGCAGGCCCAGGCCGCTGATGTCCAGCAGCAGTTCGCGCGCGCGGCGCAGGCCTTCGTTGATGCGGAAGCTGCCGTCCAGGCGCGGGTCGTTGATGTAGCCTTTCCAGCCCACCGTGGTGCGCGGCTTCTCGAAGTAGACGCGCATGACGATGAGCAGATCCTTGCGGTACTGCTCGGCGGCGGCGCGCAGGCGGCCGGCGTATTCCATGGCCTGGTCGCGGTCGTGGATGGAGCAGGGGCCGACCACCAGCACCAGGCGGTCGTCGCGGCCGTGCAGCACGTCGGCGATTTCGGCGCGGCTGCGTTCGACCAGCATCTGGATCTCGCTCGATACCGGCAGTTCGTCCTGCAGCAGGGCGGGTGAGATCAGCGGCCGCACGGCGCCGATGCGGGTGTCGTCCGTGCGCGTATTGTCCTGGGTGGAGTCGGCCGTGCCGACCTCGCGGTCGTGCAGGGGATCGTCAATGCGGGTCAAGGGAAGCTCCGTGCCGTAGATGCGGGAAAGACCGCCATTATCGCACCGCGCAGCCGTCCGGTTGCCTACGTCCGGCTGATGGGCCGATTTCTACGTCTATCGGCGACGCTATGGCATTAACCCGTTAGCGATAAGGACAGGTCCTGCACCGATAACGTAGCATTGCGGCTACAGTGTTCCTGCGGCCGCCTGCAAGGGCCCGCCCTATTCGACTAGGACGGTAGACAATGCCTAAGACCGACGCCGGCGCGACCCGACGGATTCTTCTCGTGGAAGACCATCCCGTCGAACGCGCCTATCTGCAGAACGTGCTTCTGGCGTTCGGTTTTCGGCGGGTGGCGGGGCTGGGCAGCAGCGCCGAGGCCGTCGGCGCGCTGACGCGCCAGTTCTACGACGTGGTCATCAGCGACATCGTGGTGGGCGAGGGCGACGGCACGCGCCTGCCCAACGAGCTGCGCCGCCTGGTCGACGCCGGCCGCCTCAAGCGCATGCCTCCCATCATCTGGATCAGCAGCCTCAGCGACGAGCTGCTGCAATCGCACGTGCGCCTGGCGCTGCAGGCCGGCTGCCCGTCGGCCCAGGCGCTGTCCAAGCCGGTTTCGCGCAGCGCCCTGCAACAGGCCATGAAGACCGCGCTGCGCAGCATCGACGAACACGACGCGGCCTCGCCGCAGCCGAATGCCGTGCGCCGCGACGTGATGGAAGTGGCGCTGGGGCACGCGCTGATCACCGGCCAGGGCATGAGCGTGGTGCTGCAGCCGCAGATGAGTCTGTCCACCGGCCGCGTGCTGGCGGCCGAGGCGCTGTCGCGCTGGGAGCATCCCGAACTGGGCGCCATACCGGCGGTGGATTTCGTGCCGGCCGCGCACCGGCTGGGCCTGGACCGCATGCTGTTCAGCCGTGTCACCGACCGCGTCATCGAGGTGCTCGGCCGCATGCATGCCCAGGACATCGCGGTGCCCATCGCGATCAACGCCTCGGCGTCCACGCTGTGCACCCGCGACCTGCCCGCGCTGCTGGAGCAGCGCGTCGGGCAGGCCGGCCTGCCGGCGCGGCTGGTCAAGGTCGAGCTGACCGAGGACGAGCCGGTCACCGACTGGCTGGCGCTGTCCTCGGTGCTGAACCTGCTGCGGGTGCGCGGCTTCGAGCTGGCGATGGACGATTTCGGCGCCGGCATCGCCTCGATGCGGCTGTTCTCGGCGATGCCGTTCACCGAGCTCAAGATAGACCGCGACTTCATCGTGCACATGCATCGCGAGCCGGCCTCGCGCGCGGTGGTGGCCGCCGCGATCGAAATGGGCCGCGTGCTGGGCCGCCGCGTGGTGGCCGAAGGCGTGGAACACGAGCGCGACCTGCAGCTGCTGCGCGAACTCGGCTGCGACGTGGCGCAGGGCTACGGCATCTCCATGCCGCTGGAGCCGGACGCCTTCATCGAATTCTGTCGCCAGCACTGAACGGCTTGACCGCAATCAAGCGCTTGCCCGCGGGCCGGCGGGCAGGCGGCCGCGCCGCGCTACCATTGATATAGGGACGCCTTGCCGGTCGGCGGGCGCCCGGACCTTCAAATGGAGCGATGGAACGATGCGACGCATCCTTGCTGCGGTGCTGCTGGTCTGTTTGCTGGCGTGGGCCGGTGCCTATAGCGCGCTGCCCCTCGCCGAACTCAATGTCTGGATCGTGCGCGATCAGCTGATCCTGCTGACCGGGCTTTCCGCTTACGCGGTGATGACGCTGATCATGCTGCTGGCGGTGCGGCCGATGTGGCTGGAGACGCGGCTGGGCGGGCTGGACAAGATGTACCGGCTGCACAAATGGAGCGGCATCCTGGCCACGGCGCTGGCCGCGGCCCACTACCTCATCAAGGTGGGCAAGCCGGTGCTGCTGGCCATGTTCGATCCCGTACCCAAGACGCCGCGCACGGCCGCCTTGCTGGACATGTTCCGCGGCTCGGCCAAGGACATCGGCGAATGGGCGGTGTGGATACTGGTGGCGCTGGTGCTGCTGACGCTGTGGCGCCGCTTCCCGTATCACATCTGGCGGCAGGTGCACCGGATCTCGGCCGTGATTTTCCTGGTGGTGGCGTTCCATGGCGTGGTGCTGGCGCCGGCGGCATGGTGGAGCCAGCCGGTCGGCTGGGTGCTGGCCGCCTGTACGGCGGTGGGCGGCGTGTGCGCGCTGATGGCGCTGGCCGGGCTGATCGGCCGTTCGCGGCGCTACAAGGGCCAGGTGCTGGCCATCGACGCGCTGTCCGACGACATCCTGTCGCTGACCTGCAGGGTGGAGGGCGACTGGCATCACCGCGCCGGGCAGTTCGCCTTCCTGACGGCGGACCGGCGCGAAGGCGCGCATCCGTTCACGGTGTCGGGCGCCGACGACGGCACGGGCCGCGTGGAGTTCTCGATCAAGGCGCTGGGCGACTACACGCGGCGGCTGCAGAAAAGCCTGAAGGTGGGCCAGGCCGTGACCATAGAGGGGCCTTACGGCTGCTTCGATTTCGAGCGCGACGATGGCCGCCCGCAGATCTGGGTGGCTGCCGGCATCGGCGTCACGCCGTTCATCTCATGGCTGGAGTCGCTGCAGGCCGAGCCGGCCCGCGCGCCGAACGCCACGCTGTATTACTGCGTGCGCAACGCCGACGAGGCGCCGTTCGCCGAACGGCTGAAGACGCTGTGCGCGCACGTTCCCAACGTGACGCTGAAGATCCGCTACAGCGATACCGAACGGCCGCTCAGCGCGGCCGAGCTGGCCGCGGACCACAAGCCGGGCATGCCCTGGCCCAGCGTGTGGTTCTGCGGTCCGATCGGGTTCGCCGACGCGCTCAAGGACGGGCTGCATCGCCGCGGCATGCCGGTAGGCGAGCTCTTCCACCAGGAAGCCTTCCAGATGCGCTGATCAGAGGCCGGACACCTCGACGTCGGCCGGGTAGTCGACCGAGAACTTGAACACGGTTTCGCGCGTCTTGCCCGGTTCGAGTTCCCAGTCCCAGGCGATCCGGCCGTCGGCTTCGCGCTTGATGTCGCGCTCGGCCGGCGACAGCAGCTTGACCGTGATCTTCTCGTTGCGCGAGACCGGCAGGCGGTCCTTGAAGCTGATGCGCTCCTTGGTGGCCTTGTTGTTCTTGACCGTGAACTTGTATTCGTAGGTCACGCGCTGGCCGCTGCCCGAAAAGCCGGTGCTCTCGGTATAGCGGTTGACCAGTTCGCGCTTGATCGAGACGCCGTCGTCGGCGCCCAGCGCCAGGTCCATCTTCTCGCCCGGCATCACCGCCTTGAGCCGGCCGGCGGCCACGAAAGCGTCGTCCAGGTAGGTATTGAGCGGCCCGGCCAGGAACGGGAAGGCGGTGTCGTTGCTGGCCTGCGCGGTCAAGTAGGCGGTTTCGCGCAGCGCGGGGGTGGACTGGTATTGCAGTGTGGCCGGCAGCTTGGCGGCGGCGATGGCCACGCGCTGGGTGGTGTTGTCCGAAGGCAGCGTGGCGGGGTTCTTGATCTGGAACGAGGCGCTGGTGGCTTCGTTCTGCACCTGCGCGGTGACGACCTCCACGGGCCGGGGCGCGGGCCTGGCCAGGGTGTAGGCGGCGTCCTCCATCGGCGCGCCGCTGCGCGCGCGGCTCTCGGCCGCGATCTCGGCCTGCTTGCGGGCCGTGGGCGCGGGCGGAGGCGGCGGGGCGGCCACGTCGACGATCCAGGGCTGCAGCGCCGGCGCGCCGCCGCCCAGCGAGGGGCGCGCGGTGGACAGGGTGAGCTTGACGTTGTTCCAGTCCTCGCCGGTGTTCTGGCGGATCACGCCGAAATATCCCAGGTCCACGCTGCGCTCGGCCAGGCGCAGGCGCGCGTCGTAGGCCGGCGTCCAGTGGGCGCCGCCCACGGCGTAGGTCAGGTTCAGGTCGACCTTGCCGGCGCGCGCCAGGTTCACGCGCAGCGTGACGGTCTTGCTGCGCCGGGCCTGCGTGTCCTGCAGCCGGGCCAGCTGGTTGCGCAAGGCTTCGATGTCGCGCTCCAGCCCCGCCTTGCGCTCGCCCACCTGGCGCAGCGCGGCCAGCGTACGGGCAAGCGAGTCCGCGCTGAGCGACTGGATGGCCTTCAATTCTTCCAGCGTCGGACGCGCGCCGTCCTTGCCCGGCTCGGTGGCGCCGCGCTGCATCATCAGCACCAGCTCGCGCTGGTTGTCCTGCACCGCGGCCTCGTCCTCAAGCGCGCCATGCCGGCCTTCCAGTTCGCGCAACTGGTCTTCGAGCTGCCTGACGCGGGCGTTGGCGGCGTCGGCCTGGAAGGCGTCGCTGACCTTCACGTCCAGCAACGTGGCCTGGCCGGTGCTGTTGGCGGAAACCTGGACCGAGTTTTCCTGCAGGGATGCGGGCAGCTTTTCCAGCACCAGTTCGTGCTCGCCGGCGGGCAGCTCGGCGCTGCTGGCGCTGCGTGTCACGACCGCGCGGTCCTGGTAGACCGTCACGGCGCCGATGGAAGAGGGCAGCCCGGCGGCCGCGCCCAGGCCGGGAATCGTCGCAATGGCCAGGGCCAGAAGAGTACGTCGCACGGGATCACCTTTATATGGAAGTTCGAAGCGGCGCCGGGCCGCGGACCCGGCGAGCGCGACAATTTACATTGCCCCTCTGGCGCCGGTTTTACAGAAGGTGTCAAAGCACTTCAGGAATCGGGGTGCGCCAGCTCGCGCAGCAGTTCGACCGCGTTGGACGCCGCGGCGGAGCGGTCGTGGCGGCGGTAGGCCATGTCCAGCAGCGCGTGCGGCGCGTCGCCCTTGATCGGACGGTATTCGATGCCTTGCGCGCCCATGTGGCGCATGGCCGCCGGCACCACCGAGATGCCGACCCCGGCCGCGACCAGACTGACGATGGAGGCCATCTGCGGAGCTTCCTGGATCACGCGCGGCGTGAAGCCCGCGCGCTGGCAGGCCGACTGGATGGCGTCGTACAGGCTTGCGCCGATGGGCCGCGGATACAGCACGAAGTCCTCGTCGGCCAGCGCGGCCATGGGGATGGCGCGCTTGCGCACGAGCCTGTGGTCCGGCGGCAGGGCGACCAGCATGGGCTCGTTGAGCACGCGCTCGGACTCGAACTCCGGGTCGGCGACATAGGGAGGGCGCACGAAGGCCACGTCGACCTCGCCGGCGCGCAGGCTGCGCAGCAGCGACACGCTGGTGCTTTCGGTCAGCGTGATGCGCACGCCGGGATAGCGGTCGCGGTAGGCGCGGATGGCGCGCGGCAGGTAGGGATGGAACACGGCCGAGGCGGTGAAGCCCACGGTGATCGCGCCGCGCTCGCCGCGGCCCAGCCGGCGCGCCGTGTCCACGGCCCGGTCGGCGCCGGCCAGGATGGCGCGCGCGTCTTCCAGGAACTGGGCGCCGGCCTCGGTCAGCGCGATCCCGCGCGGCAGGCGCAGGAACAGCGGGGTGCCGATCTCGCGTTCCAGCTGCTGGATCTGCTGGCTCAGCGGCGGCTGGCCGATGCCCAGCCTGGCGGCCGCGCGGGTGAAATGCAGCTCTTCGGCGACGGCGGTGAAGTAACGCAGGTGGCGCAACTCCATGATGGCGCGGTTCTATCGTTATTAAATATGGTGGGTAGCAGTTTCATATATTGGACGTATGCAAGGGAAAAGTCTATCTTGAATGGGCGCGCCGGTCCTTCCGGCCCGATGTTTTTCGAGAACCCAGATGTCCGCCGCCATACCTTCTCCCGCCGCACCTTCCGATTACCTCGTCCGCGGAACGCCCAGCCTGCACCGCGCCCAGTGGGCCTTGTTCGCCGCCGGGTTCTCCACGTTTTCGCTCTTGTATTGCGTGCAGCCGCTGATGCCGCTGTTCACCCACGAATTCGGCGTGTCGCCGGCGCAAAGCAGCCTGGTGCTGTCGCTGTGCACGGGACTGCTGGCCGCGGCCATTTTCCTGGTGGGCCTGTTTTCGCAGTCGCTGCCGCGCAAGCGCGTCATGACGCTGTCGCTGGCGGCCTCGGCGCTGCTGGGCACGGTCGCGGCGGTGGCGCCGGACTGGCACAGCCTGCTGGCGCTGCGCGCGCTGCAGGGCGTGGCGATGGGCGGGGTGCCGGCGGTCGCGATGGCCTATCTGGCCGAAGAAGTCGAACCGGAGACGCTGGGCCTGGCGATGGGGCTGTATATCAGCGGCAGCGCCTTCGGCGGGCTGTCGGGCCGGGTCATCACCGGGCTGGTGGCCGACCATTTCGGCTGGCGCGCGGCGCTGGGCACGCTGGGCGTGCTGGGCATGGCGGCCGCGCTGCTGTTCGCCTGGCTGCTGCCGGCTTCACGCCGCTTCAGCGCGCAGCGCGGGCGCGGCTGGGGCGGCGTCTGGGCCGACGTGCGTGCCGGCGTGGGCGCCCACCTCCGGAACGGCCCGTTGTGCGCGCTGTTCGCGCTGGGCGGCCTGCTGATGGGCGCCTTCGTCACCGTCTACAACTATGTCGGCTTCCGGCTGCTGCAGCCGCCGTTTTCGCTGAGCCAGACCTTCATCGGCTCGATCTTCGTGGTCTACCTGGTGGGCATCTTCGCCTCCACCTATTGCGGCCGGCTGGCCGACCGCCACGGCCGCGGCCTCATGCTGTGCGCGGCCACCGGCCTGGCCCTGGCCGGGCTGCTGTTGACGCTGTCGGACTCGCTGCCCGTGCTGATCGCCGGCATCGTGGTGTTCACATTCGGCTTTTTCGCCGCCCACGCGGTGGCCAGCGGCTGGGTAGGGCAGATGGCCCGGGGCTACAAGGCGCTGGCGGCGGCGCTGTACCTGCTGGTGTACTACGTGGGCTCCAGCGTGCTGGGCTCCCTGGGCGGACACTTCTGGGCCGACGGCGCCTGGGGCGGGGTGGCGGCGATGACCGGCGGGCTGCTGGCGCTGGCGCTGGCGATCAGCGCCGGCCTGTACCGGCGCGCTGCTCGAGCGGCCGCCTTGCAGCAGGCATAGCACAAAAGCGATTAATTCTCATTTAAACTCGTGGCTTGATGCATTCCGATCCGAGAGCCGCGATGCCTGATTCCATCTCCGATTGCCAGACCCTGCGGCGCGAACACGCCGCGCTGTTGGCCGCCTACGGCCAGGCCCAATCCCATTGCAGCCGCCTGTTGACCGCGCAGGCGGCGCGCATACTCCACCTCGAAGCCGAAACCATGCGGCTGCGCGCCGCCGTCATCGTGCGCGATACGGCGCTGGCCTGGGCGCGCCAGGACCGCGAGGCGCTGGAGCTATCGGCGCCCGGGCTGCCCAGGCGCGCGGCGCTGGCGCGCACCGTGACCCAGCTGATCGAACGCATCCGCACGCTGTCGCGCGAACGGCTGGCCTGGCAGAGCCAATGCGGCGGCGCGCGGCCGCCCGACGCCGCCGGCATGCCGGCGGCGATGGCGTTGCGGCGCAAGTCCGTGCTGTGCGTGGGCGCCGACGCCGTGGCCCTGGCGCTCACGCGCAAGGTGGTGGAGACGGCCGGCGGACGCTACCTGGGCCATAGCGGCGACGCGCACAGCGCCGAAGCGCTGGAAGCCAGCCTGGTGCAGGCCGATCTGGTCATCTGCCAGACCGGCTGCGTCAGCCACGGCGCTTACTGGCGCGTGAAGAACCATTGCACCCGCACGGGCAAGCAGTGCGTGCTGGTCGACAAGCCGGAAGCCTTGAGCGCGCTGCGGCTGGACAGGGAACCGTTGCGTCGAGTTACCTAGCGTTTCGGCAGCCCGGCGTCCCCCGCAATACAGTCTTGGTGGTGGGGGAGCCTAAATGCTGACCAAGCGAGACCGCGTCGCGCTGCCCTGGACGGACACCCTGGCCCGTCTGGAGGATGAGCGCATCATGCTCGAACGCATCGCCGCCGGCGTGCCGCTGGCGCAGGTGCTGGAGCACGTGCTGCACGCCATCGAGGCGCAATCCAGCGTGGAGCTGCGGACTTCCATCGCGATGTTCGACGAAGCCGCGGGCTGCCTGCGGCAAGGCGCGGCGCCCAGCCTGCCGCCCGCGTTCAACGCCGCGGTCGACGGCGCGGCCATCGGCCCGGACATGGCGTCGTGGGGCGCGGCCGCGCACTCCGGCTGCCCGGTCTATGTCGAGGACATCGCCACAAGCCCGATCTGGGCGCGCTGGCGCGACCTGGCGCTGGCCAACGGGCTGCGCGCCTGCTGGTCCACTCCGATCAAGGCGCCCGACGGCCGGCTGCTGGGAGTGTTCTCCAATTACTACGGCACGCCGCGCGCGCCGTCGGCGCACGATATCGACGCCATCGCGCTGGTGACGCGCAGCGCCGCGCTGGCCATCGAACGCCACCTGACCGAATCCGCGCTGCGCCGCAGCGGCCAGCGCTGGCGCGCCATGTTCGAAGGCATGCAGGAGGCCTTCTTCCTCAGCGAAGCCCTGCGCGACGAGAACGGGCGCATCGTCGACTTCCGCTTCCTGGAGGTCAACCCGGCTTTCGAGCGCCAGAGCGGCATGCAGGAAGGCGACACGCTGGGCCACACCCTGCGCGAGATGATCCCGGGCGTGCCCGGCCAGATCATGGACACCTTCGCGCGGGTGGTGGAAACCGGCGAACCGGCGCAGTTCGAGTTCGCCGTGCCCGCACCCCGGCAGGCCTGGTACGAGGCGCGCGTGCGCAAGGTGGAAGCGGACCGCATCATGGCGCTGTTTCTGGACGTCACGGCGCGCAAGGCGGCCGAAAGCGAGCTGTGGGAAGGGCAGCACCGCAAGAACCTGCTGCTGGCGCTGGGCGACCGCATGCGCGAACTGCATCTGCAGTCCGCCATCGAACAGGCGGCCTGCGAAAGCCTGGGCCAGCACCTGGCGCTGGGGCTGGTCGCGGTGCTGGACGGGGCTGGCGGCGAGGCGCCGCCCGCGCTGTCGGCCTGCTGGCGCTCGGCGGCGGACAGCGAAAACCTGGAGCCGCTGCAACTGGACCGCCTGGGCGAGGAATACTACGCCGCGCTGGAGCACGGGCGCACCACCTACTTGCAGCCTCTGCTGGCGCAGGTCCAGGGCGATATCCGGCCGTGGGCCATCGTGGTGCCGACCCGCCGCTGGGGCCGGTCGGACGCGGCGCTGCTGGCGCGCCCGCAGGCCGGCAGCCGGCTGCGCCACGCCGACATCGCGTTCATCGAAGAAGTGGTCGAGCGCATGTGCGGCGCGGTCGAGCGTTCGCAGTACGCGCGCGTGCTGGAACAGCGCGTGGAAGACGCGATCGCCGAGCGCGACCGCATCTGGCGGCTGTCGCCGGAACTGCTGGCGGTGGTCGACCGGCAGGGCCGCTTCGTCAGCGTCAACCCGGCGGTGCGCACGATCCTCGGCTGGAGCGCGGAGCAGTTTCTGTCCATGAGCCTGCCTGAGCTGATCCATGCCGAGGACCTGGCGGCCACGCTGGCGGCCTGGGTCCGGCCGGCCGACGGCGAGCCGGCGCAGACCGTGCGGCACCTGGAGAACCGCGTGCTCAAGCGCGACGGCGGCCATTGCTGGATCACGTGGAGCATGTCCTGGTCGAACGACAGCCTGTACATGGCGGGCCGCGACGACACCGACCTGAAGCTGCAGGCCGAGGCCCTGCGCGAAGCCGAGACCGCCTTGCGCCAATCGCAGAAGATGGAGGCGGTGGGCCGCCTGACCGGCGGCATCGCCCACGATTTCAACAACATGCTGCAAGGCATCAGCGGCGCCCTGTACCTGATCGAGCGCAAGCTCGGCGCGGGCACGCCGGAACAGGCGCTGCGCTTCGTCGCGGTGGCGATGGATTCTGCCAATCGCGCGGCCCATCTGACCCAGCGCCTGCTGACGTTTTCGCGCCGCCAGCCGATAGACCCCAAGCCGTTCAGCGTGGCGTCGGCGCTGCAGTCCATGGCCGATCTGTTCCGCCGCTACACGGGCGAACGGGTACGGCTCACCTTCGACGTGGAGCCCGGCCTGTGGACCGTGTGCTGCGACAAGAACCAGTTCGAGAACGCCATGCTGAACCTGGTCATCAACGCGCGCGACGCCATGCCGCAAGGCGGCGTACTGACGGTGGCCGCGCGCAACCTGCGGGGCGACGAACCGTCGCTGCGGCAGGCGCTGGAAGTGCAGCCGGGGCCGTTCGTGGAAGTGTCGGTCTCCGACGAGGGCTGCGGCATGACGCCGGAAGTGCTGTCGCACGCCTTCGATCCGTTCTACACCACCAAGCCACAGGGAGAGGGCACCGGGCTGGGCCTGTCGATGATCTACGGCTTCGCCCGGCAGGCCGGCGGCGCGGCGACGCTGCAAAGCGCGCTGGGCCAGGGCACCACGGTGCGGCTGCTGCTGCCGCGCCATGAAGGCGCGGAGGAATGCGCACCGCGGCGCGCGGCGCCCGCGGAGCCGGCGCCGCCGCTGAAGTGCAAGGCGGTGGTGGTCGTAGTGGAGGACGACGCCAACGTGCGCGACATGGTGCACGAATGCCTGGTGGAGCAGGGCCTGCAGGTGCATACCGCGGTCGACGGCGAGGCCGGCCTGGAACTGGTGCTGTCCACGCGCGACATCGACCTGCTGGTGACCGACGTGGGCCTGCCGGGGCTGAACGGACGGCAGCTGGCCGACGCGGCGCGGGCGGCCTATCCCGACCTGAAGGTGCTGCTGATGACCGGCTACGCCGGCAAGGCCGGACGCAACGGCGACCTGCTGGAGCGCGGCATCGAACTGATCGTCAAGCCGTTCTCGCTGGCCACGCTGGGCGAACGTGTGCAGCGCATGCTCCAGACCGCGGGAGCGCCCGGCGCCTAATGCTGGCGCCGCAGCTCGGCCGGCGGCACGCGCAACTGGCCTCGGTACTTCGATACCGTGCGGCGCGCCAGCAGGATGCCGTTGGCGGCCAGTTGCTGGGTCAGCGCCACGTCCGACA
Source organism: Achromobacter sp. SX5 (assembly GCF_056711425.1). Classification (NCBI taxonomy): domain Bacteria; kingdom Pseudomonadati; phylum Pseudomonadota; class Betaproteobacteria; order Burkholderiales; family Alcaligenaceae; genus Achromobacter; species Achromobacter sp. SX5. Next base: position 2,809,758 of record NZ_CM160041.1, read on the forward strand.
GCGGCATGGCCGGGTCCTCGGCCTCGACCATTTCCTTGATCAGGGCGCGCACCGCGGCCGCCGAGCAGGAGCCGCCCGATTCGGTGGCCAGCTCGCGGGAGAAGAAGTGGCGGAACTCGAACACGCCGCGCGGCGTCACCATGTATTTGCCCACGGTGGCGCGCGATACCGTGGACTCGTGCATGTCCAGGTCGTCGGCCACTTCGCGCAGCATCAGCGGGCGCAGGGCCACGTCGCCGTACTCGAAAAAGGTCTGCTGGCGCTTGACGATGGCCTCGGCCACGCGCTGGATGGTGGTGTAGCGCTGCTCGACGTTGCGCACCAGCCAGCGGGCCTCCTGCAGTTCCTGGGCCATGGGGCTACGGTCGTCGAGGCGGGCGCGCCGGAACAGGTCGGCGTAGGTGCGGTGCAGCCGGGCCTGGGGCATGGCGTTGCGGTTGGGCAGCACGCGCCAGCGCGCCTGCCATTTGTCCACGAACACGTCCGGAATCACATAGGCCGGCGCCTCGGCGCTGTAGCGCGCGCCGGGCTTGGGGTCCAGGCTGCGGATCAGCGCGCAGGCCTGGCGCAGCGCGTCCTCGGTGCAGCCCAGGGCGCGCCGCAGGCCGGCGCTGTCGTTCTTGGCCAGGCGCGGCAGATGCCGCAGCACGATGTCGCGGGCCAGCGCAAGCGTCTCCGGCGCGGCCTCGGTGTCGGCGGCCAGCTGCAGCATCAGGCATTCGGACAGATCGCGCGCCGCCAGGCCGGGCGCGTCGAGCTGCTGGACCAGGCGCAGCGCCATCATCCATTCGGTCTCTTCGGGCGGCGGATCGAACTCGCCCTGGGAATTGCCGCAAAGCTCGCACAGGGAGGTGCGCAGATAGCCGTCGTCGTCCAGCGCGTCGATGATGAACTCCGCCAGCAGGCGGTCGCGCGGCTTCAGGTGGTAGTTGCCCAGTTCCTGCGACAGGCGCTGGTGCATGGACGGCGTGGCGCAGACCCATTGGGCCTGGTCGATCGAGCCGTCGCCGGCGGCGCGGGTGGGATAGTCTCCCGAATAGGAAGGAGCATCGGGCGGCGGCTGGTCGGCGTCGGAAGCCGGCGCCGGCGCTTCGGGCGCAGGGGCTTCGTGGGCGGCGTGCGCCTGCGGGGCAGGCGCCGGCGCGCCGTCCTGTTCGTCCTCGGGATTTTCCAGGAACGGGTTGGTGGCCAGCGCGTGTTCCACCGCGGTGGTGAATTCCAAGGCTGTCATCTGCAGCAGCTTGACCGATTGCTGCAGGCGGGGCGCCAGAGTCATTTGCTGGCGCAGGCGCAATTCTTGCGTAGGGTAGCCCAATCGAGACTCCAGGATGAGGGCCGCCGGACGGCAGCGCACCCTGGTATACATGCAAATTCCGTGCCAGCCGCGGCGGCGGGCGGGCAGGCGGCCCGCACGCGCCGCGCAGGGCCGGTATTACAAAGCCGCGGTAAGAATTGCCCAGCCGGCCGGTTCAGCTTTCGCCTACGTCCAGGCCGTAGGCGTCGAGCCGGTTGTAAAGGGTCTTGAGGCTGATGCCCAGTGTCTGCGCCGCCAGCCGCTTGTCGCCCTCGTGGTGGGCCAGCGTGGCCAGGATGTACTCGCGCTGGGCGCGTTCCAGCGGCATGCCGACGGGCAGACATAGCGTGCCGTCGCGCAGCTCGCCGCGAGGCACGTCGCGCGCCCGCGCCAGGGCGCTGGCGTCGAGTTCGGCGTCGGCCAGGATATAGGCGCGCTGCACCGTGTTGCGCAGCTCGCGCACATTGCCCGGCCAATCGTGCTGCGCAATCGCATCCTGCATGGCGCGGGAGAAGGTTTTTTGCGTGCCGTGCTCGCGGTTCAGCGCGTCCAGGAAGCGCTGGGCCAGTATCCGCGCGTCGTCGCCGCGCTCGCGCAAGGGAGGCACGCGCAGCGGCACCACCAGCAGCCGGTGCAGAAAATCCTGCCGCAGCCGGCCTTCGGCCACGGCGGCCTGCGGGTCGCGGTTGCTGGCGCAGATGACGCGCACGTTGGCGCGCAGCAGGTCGGCCCCGCCGACACGCTGGTACGTGCCCGATTCCAGCACCCGCAGGAAATGCACCTGCATATCGGGCGGCATTTCGGTCACTTCGTCCAGGAACAGCGTGCCGCCGCTGGCGTACTCGAAATAGCCGGCGTTCTGCGCCACCGCGCCGGTGAAGCTGCCTTTTTCGTGGCCGAACAATTCGGCGTGCGCCAGCGTGCCGCTGATGGCGCCGCAATTGACGGCCACGAACGGCTGGTCGCGGCGGTCGCTGGTTTCATGGATGGCGCGCGCGACGATTTCCTTGCCGGTGCCGCTTTCTCCCACGATGAAGACGCTGGCGTCGGTGGCGGCCGCCAGCCGGAGCTGGGAGGCCAGTTTCTGCATCGCCGGCGAAAGGCCGTCGGCGTCCATCAGCGCCGAAGGGGAGGCGGCGGCGGCATCGCGCGCGGCGGCATTGACAGTGCGATTGGCCATGCGGATTCCTTGGCCCGGGCGCGGGCCGTTGTCCAGATTGCATCGTAGAGGGCGGCCGCGGCGGCGTATGCGACCAGTTGCAAGTATTCGAAAACGTTGATGGAAAGTATCCAATATTTACCCATCGCGCGACGCCAGCCGCTATGCTGAACCGTGGCTCAACAAGGAGCAGGGAATGCCCCATTTGCTGATCGTCGACGACGACGCCGCGATACGCGAAACGCTGGCCGAAATAGGCCGGGACAGCGGCTTTTCGGTGGCGCTGGCCGCGAGCATCAAGGATGCGATGATCCAACTCGAACGGCAGGCGCCCGATCTGGTCCTGACCGACGTCCGCCTGCCCGAGGGCAGCGGCATGGACATCTTCAAGAACGCGGCCGCGGCCAGCGCCGAGGTCGTGGTGATGACCGGCCACGGCACGGTGGACAACGCCGTGCAGGCGCTGCGGCTGGGCGCCACCGACTACCTGGTCAAGCCCATCTGCATGGAGCGGCTGAACGATATCCTCACGCGCATCGCCGCGGGCGCGGGCGGCGACCTGGCCGGCCAGCCGTTCGAGGAGCCGGGACGTTTCGGCAAGATGTACGGCGCTTCCGAACGGATGCGGGACCTGTACCGCCAGCTGGGACGCGTGGCGCCCACCAACGTCACCACCCTGGTCATCGGCGAAAGCGGCACCGGCAAGGAACTGGCGGCCCACGCCATCCATGAACTCAGCCCGCGCCGGCAGCGGCCCTTCATCGCGGTCAATTGCGGCGCGATTTCGCCCAACCTGATCGAAAGCGAAATGTTCGGCCACGAACGCGGCAGCTTCACCGGCGCCGACCGCCAGCACAAGGGCTACTTCGAGCGCGCCGACGGCGGCACGCTGTTCCTGGACGAAGTGACCGAGATGCCGCTGGACCTGCAGGTCAAGCTGCTGCGCGTGCTGGAGACGGGCCAGTTCATGCGCGTGGGCACCAACCGCGAAATCGCCTGCGACATCCGCATCGTGGCCGCCACCAACCGCAACCCCGAACAGGCGGTGCGCGACGGCAAGCTGCGCGAGGATCTGTATTACCGGCTCAGCGTGTTCCCGGTGGAGCTGCCGCCGCTGCGCGAGCGCGGCGACGACATCCTGCTGCTGGCGCGGCGCTTTCTCGCCACGCAGAACCAGGAGTCCGGCACCAGCAAGGATTTTTCCCCGGCCGCGCTGCAACGGCTGCAGCAGTACGAATGGCCGGGCAACGTGCGCGAGCTGAAGAACTTCGTGCGCCGCGCCTTCATCATGGCCGACAGCAATGTGCTGGAGGCCGACATGCTGGCGCCGCAGGTGTCTCCGTCGGGCGCCTCGGCCGCGGGCGGGCGCGTCAGCGTGCCGGTGGGCGAGACGCTGGCCGAGGTGGACCGGCGGCTCATCCTGGCCACGCTGGAGCGCTGCAACGGCGTCAAGAAGCAGACGGCGGCGATGCTGGGCATCAGCCCCAAAACCCTGTACAACCGGCTCGAGGAATACGCCGCGGCGGGCTACGTGCTGCCGGGCGAGCCCGGGGCCCGCCCGCCGCGGCGCTAAGGCCTTATTTGCCGTAGCGGGCCTTCAGGTCCGCGATACAGGCATCCTTGGCGTTGCCCGACATGGCGTCGCATTTCTCCTTGCCGACCTTGTAGTCGGCGTCGTTGCGCGTCTTGGCGGCATCGCGGTTGGCTTCGGCCTTCTGCTTGCCGGCCTTGGCCTCGGCCTTGGCCTTGTCGCGCGAGGCTTCCGCCTCCTGCTGGCAGATGTCCTTCTGGTTGCCCTTCATCGCGTCGCAGCGCTTCTTGTCGAGTTTGTACTGATCGTCGATCTGGTCGTCGCTGCGCACGGCGGCGGCGCCCGACGCGGGCTGCGCCGGCGCCTGGAAGGCGAGCGCGCTTAGGCCCAGGGCCACGGCAGGAAGAACGGCTAGGGACAGTTTCATGGTTGACTCCTCGGGTTGTGGTCCGACCACGCGCGGACCCGGGCGTCGACACGCAAGCGGCGTTCCCGGCGGGCCGGGCATGCGGCTTGCAGACCCGTTCGCGTTGCAGCAAGAGAGGGATCGGCATGGATACCGAACGTAAACGCGACGGCGGCGCGCGCGCCAATACGCCGCAGGACGAGACCGAAGCCGCGCATCGCAGCGGCAAGCTGGGCGCGGACAAGCCGGGCTTCGGCAAGCCGCCGGCGCATCCGGCGCGCCCGGCCGACAAGAAACCGAACGAGAAGGGGCCGGAGTTCGAAGAGGGCGGCCAATACCCGGGCAAGCGTCCCGGCGGCAAATAGGCGGGAGCCGGCGCGCGGGCATGGCGGTTGCTGGGCTAGCCGCAAGCCATTCCCGTACCGGAGGTTTCCCATGGCCTTGATCGTCGCCGCCCGATTCGACACCTTCGACGAGGCCGCCGTGGCGGCCCGTCAGCTCTTCGACCAGGGCTTCACCGAGGACGACATCCATACGTTCTACATCAACACGGCGGGCGAGCACGCGCGGTTTCCCATAGGCGGAGACCGCGTCGCCGACCCCGACGCCAAGGGCGGGCACTTCGGCGCCGTGGCCGGCGCTTCCGTGCTGGGCCTGCTGTTCGCGCTGGCCGGCGGGCTGGTGGCGGCGCGGCTGGCCGCCTCCATCCTGGTCGTGATCGCCGCGGCCGGCGTGGGCGCCTACCTGGGCGCGCTGGCCGGCGCGCTGTGGGTCGTGGGCCGCGGCCGGCGCGCACGTGCCGGCGTGCCGGCCGCGCCCGACGAGCACCCGGACCTGAGGCCGGCCGGCGTCATGCTGGCGCTGCACGTCGCGCCGGACCGCGATGCGCTGGCGCGCAGCGTGCTGCGGCAGGCCGGCGGCAAGGACATCGAAAGAGCGCAGGGCCGCTGGCTGGAAGGGAAGTGGGAGGACTTCGATCCCCTGACCCCGCCCCGGAGAGCGGCATGAGCACGCCGCGGATGCGCGCCTGGGCCGCGGCGCTGCTGCTGGCCGCGCTGGGGCCGTTGCAGGCGCAGGACCTGCCCGAGTCCGACGCGCGCTTTCTGCAGGCGGCTGCGGGCTCGGGCATGTTCGAGATCGAGGCCGCAAGGCTGGCGCAGCAGCGCGCCGACAGCCGCGCGGTCAAATCCTATGCGGCGCAGATGCTGGAGCAGCATCGCGCCATCGACAAAGAACTGAGGACGCTGGCGCAGCGCAAGCAGGTGACGCTGCCCGACCAGCCGTCCGAGCCGGACCGCAGCACGCTGGAACAACTGCGCAACCGCAGCGGGGCGGACTTCGACGTGGTCTACGCCAAGCGGGCCGCGGTGGACGCGCACGTCATGGCCAACCGCCTGTACGAGACCGCTGCGCGCGAGTCGGAGGACCCGCAGGTGCGCGATTTCGCCACGCGCGTGCTGCCGGTGGTGACCCAGCACCTGGCCATGAGCCGCGAGTTGCAGCAGGGCCGGCCCGCCAACGGCGACAAGATCCAGCCGCCGGTCAAGGGCGAGGCGCCGGCGGTGTCGCCCGCCTCGCGCGACGCGCCGGCCTCGATCGCGCCGCCCAAATGATGGGGCGGCGGCCCGGCCTCAGTCGCCGGCGCTGCCGGTGATCGGCAGCACGATGCCGGTGATGTAGCTGGAACAGACCGGCGAGGCCAGGAACACGTAGGCGGGCGAGATTTCCTCGGGCTGCGCCGGGCGTCCGAAATCCGTGTTCTTGCCGAACTCCCGGATGGCCTGCGGACTCTGGTCGGCCGGGTTCAGCGGCGTCCACACCGGACCCGGCGCCACCGCGTTCACGCGTATGCCCTGGCCGGCCAGGTTGGCCGCCAGCGAGCGCGTGAATGCGTGGATCGCGCCCTTGGTGGTGGAATAGTCCAGCAGTCTAGCGCTGCCGCGCAGGCCCGTCACCGAGCCGGTGTTGATGATGGCGGCGCCGGCCTTCAGATGAGGCAGGGCGGAGCGCGCCATGTAGAAATAACCGGTGATGTTGGTGCGCAGCGTCCGGTCCCATTTGTCGTTATCGATCTCCGGCAGCGTATCGGTGTGCTGCTGGTAGGCGGCGTTGTTCACCAGGATGTCCAGCCTGCCGAAGGCCTGCACCGCCTGCTGCACCGCGCTCTCGCAAAAGGCCGGGTCCTGCACGTCGCCGGCGATCAGCACGCAGCGCCTGCCTTCTTCCTGGACTGCGCGGCAGGTGGCTTCGGCGTCTTCGTGTTCGTTCAGGTAGACCAGGGCCACGTCGGCGCCTTCGCGCGCATACAGCACGCAGACCGCGCGGCCGATGCCGGAATCGCCGCCGGTGACGATGGCGGCCATGCCTTCGAGCTTGCCGCTGCCGCGATAGGAAGGGGCTTGGTACTGCGGCTTGAGCGCCATGTCCGCTTCTTCGCCGGGCTTGTCCAGATGCTGGCCGGGCATGGGTGGGGTCGGGTGCGGCCGCGCGCCGGTGTTGTCCTGGGTGGGTTTGCTCATATGTCTCTCCTGGGTGCGTGTCTGCACCCACCGAGCAATCCGCGTTCCCGCGCCGGCCGGCGCTACAGGCCCAGTTTCTTCAGCATGCGCGGGCCCACCGTCTTGCGGGCCGCTTCGTAGCCTTGCCAGGGATCGCCCAGTTCGCGCGCCAGCTCGACCGCGTTGCGGATATTGCAGGCCGCGCCGCGCCAGTCGCGTCCGGATTCCAGCGCGTCCCAGCCCACGGGCAGCGACACCGGCGCGCCGGCGCGGGCGCGCGCCGAGTAGGCCGCGATGGCGGTGGCGCCGTTGCCGTTGCGCAGATAGTCCACGAAGATGCGCCCGTGGCGGCGCACTTTGGACATATTGGAGGTGTAGCGCTCGGGGATGACCCGCGCCAGTTCGTCGGCCAGCGCGCGCGCCAGGCCCTTGACCACGTCCCAGGGCTGGGTCGCGCGGATCGGCGCGACCAGGTGCAGGCCCTTGCCGCCGGTGGTCTTCAGGAACGGCGTCAGGCCGATTTCCTGCATCAGGCCGCGCGCCAGCTGCGCGCCTTCGGCGACCGCCTGCCATTGCACGTCGGGGCCCGGGTCCAGGTCTATGGTGATGCGGTCCGGCTCGTCGGGCCGCGGCTGGCGCGCGCCCCAGGTATGGAACTCGATGACGCCGCGCTGCACCATGGCCAGCACGCCTTCCAGCGAGCGGATCAGCAGGTGTTCGCCGTCGCGTTCCAGGCCCTCGGGCAGCCGGCCGCTGATGTGCTTCTGGAAAAAGCAGGTGGCGTCGGTGCCGTCCGGGCAGCGCAGCAGCGCGATGCGCCGGCCCCGCAGATGCGGCAGGATCAGATCGCCGGCCGACTCGTAATAGCGCGCCAGGTCCAGCTTGGTGGTGTCCGGATCGTGCATGATGACCCGGCCCGGATGCGTGATGCGGACCTGGCCCACCTTGTCGGCGGCCTTGTCCGTCCTGGCGGCGGGGGGCTCGGGCGGGGGGGCTACCCGTTCGCCCTCGACCTCGCTGGCCGGCTTGTCCTCGCGCAGCCCGACGAAGGAAGCCTGGCGCAGCAGCTTGTCCTGGGTGACGCTGGCGTAGCGGATTTCCGCCACGAGTTCCGGCTTGACCCAATGGATTTCGCCCGCGCTCTGCCCGTAGCGCCCGGGGCCGGGCAGCTCGCCCGCGAACGGGCTGGCGTCCGTCTCCAGCGCGTGCAGCTTCTTGTAGAGCGAGGCCAGGGTGGCGGCGGTGAAGCCGGTGCCGACGCGGCCCGCGTATTCCAGCTTCCGACCCTTGCGCAGGCCCACCAGCAGCGCGCCGAAATGCTTGCGCGCGCCGGCCGGCGCGGTGTAGCCGCCGATCACGTATTCCTGGCGCGGCCGGCACTTGAGTTTCAGCCAGGCCGTGCCCCGGCCCGCCACGTAGCGCGAATCCAGGCGCTTGCAGATCAGTCCTTCCAGGCTCAGCCGGCAGGCTTCGGACCAGGCCGCGCGTCCTTCGGTGCCGTCGGCCACCTCCAGGCGCTGCGTCATCTGCAAGGGGACGCCGTCCGGCAGCGCGGCCAGCACCTGCTCCAGGCGCGCCTGGCGCTCGGACAGGGGCAGATCGCGCAGGTCCTCGCCGTCCCAGTAGGGCAGGTCGAAGGCCATGAACGACAGGTCCTGGGTGCGGCCGTCCAGCGCGTTCTGCAGCAGCTGGAAGTCCGATATGCCGCGCTCGTCCAGGCAGACCACCTCGCCGTCGATCCAGCCGTCGGGCAGGTCCAGCGCATCCAGGGCGTCGGCCAGCACGGCCATGCGCGCGGTCCAGTCGATGCCGCTGCGGCTGACCAGGCGCGCGCGTCCGCCGTGCACGCGGCACAGGATGCGATAGCCGTCGTACTTGACCTCGTAGGACCAGCCCGTTCCCTGCGGCGGGGCCTCGACCAGCGTGGCCAGTTGCGGCGCGAGCGTGGCCGGCAGCGCCGCGCGGCGCGTGGCCGGCCGGGCGCTTTTGGTCGTTTTCGTCGTCTTCGCCGCCTTGACGGGCTTTTTCGCCTCGGCCTTGCGGGCCGCCTCGGCGTCATCGCCTTCGAGCGCCGCGTCGTCGTCCAGCTTGCGCAGCAGCCATTGCTTGTCTTCCTTGCCCAGGCGCAGCAGGGCCCAGGCGCCGTTCAGGGTGCCGCCGTGCAGCGTGAAGCGCAGATGGCCGCGCGCCAGTCCGCGCCTGGGATCGCCGTCCGGCGTCCAGGTGCCGCGGTCCCAGATGTCCACGTGGCCGGCGCCGTAGTGGCCCTTGGGGATGTCGCCCTCGAACTTGCCGTATTCGACCGGGTGGTCCTCGACCTTGATGGCCAGGCGCTTGACGTCCGGATCGCGGCTGGGGCCCTTGGGCACGGCCCAGCTCACCAGCACGCCGTCGAGTTCCAGGCGGAAGTCGTAGTGCAGCGCGCGCGCCTCGTGGCGCTGGACCACGAAGGACAGGTCGCCGGCGCGGCGCGCACGCGGCGCCTTGCCGGCGGGTTCGCGGGTGCCGGTGAAGTCGCGCATCCTGCGGTACTGGGCCAGCGGTTCGCTCATGGGGACTCCTTATGACCGGCTCACGCCGCCTTGCGCCTGGCGGACGCGCCGGACTTGGCGGCAGTTTTCTTGGCGGCGGGCTTTTTCTTCGGCGCGGCGCGCTTGGCCGGCGCCTTGCGGGCGCCGCCGCGCTGCTCGATGCTCTGCTTGAGCAGCGACATCAGGTCTATCACCTTGGCCGATTCGCGCGGCGCCTTCGCGCCGTCCTCGGCTTCGGCCAGCACGTGGGTGCGGCCGGCCTTGATCTTCTTTTCGATGGCCGCCAGCAGGTCTTCGCGATAATCGTCGCGATAGGCCTGCGGGTCCCAGGGGCCGGTCATGTCCTCGACCAGCCGCAACGCCATGTCGCGTTCGCGCGCGGCCGGCGCGGCGGTCTTGCCGGCGGGCAGGTCCAGGTCCTCGGCCGACAGGATCTCGCCGGCGTAGCGCAGCGTGATCAGCATCAGGGCGTCGCCCTGCGGCAGCAGCGCGCACAGGTATTGGCGCGTGTGCAGCACCACGCGCGCCAGCCCCAGCCTGCCGGCCTGGCGCAGCACCTCGCGCAACAGCACGTAGCCTTTTTCGCCGCGCCGGTCCGGCGCCAGGTAGTAAGGGGTGTCGTAGTAATAGATCGGCACTTCGGCGGCGTCGACGAAACCCTGGATCTCCACCGTCTGGGTGGCGGCGACGTTGGCGCGCTTGAAGTCCTCGTCGTTCATGTAGACGTATTCGCCTTTTTCGTACTCGTAGCCCTTGACGATGTCTTCCGAGGCGACCGGCTTGCCGGTGCGCTTGTTGATGCGCTGGTAGCCGACGGGCGCGTCGTCGCGCCGGTCTATCCAGTCGAAATCCAGGCGCTGCGGCCGCGTGGCCGCATGCACCACGATGGGCACGTGCACCAGGCCGAACGAGATCGCGCCTTTCCAGATGGTACGCGGCATGGCCGCCTCCAGAGGTCGGGGACGCGATGAGCAGCAAGCCGCATGCCCGGCGCCGGGCATGCGGCCGCGGCCGCGCTACTGGCGGCCGACCACCACGCCGAACAGAAAGGCCGCGCCGGCCACCAGCCCGATCGCCTGCCACGGCCGGGCATGGATGTACTCCTCGGTGCAATCGATGGTTTCGCGCATCAGGTCGCCCGCATTGTCGGAAGCGTCGCGCAGGCTGCGCCGGGTGGCGCGCAGCTGCTCCGACAGCCGCTCGCGCAGCGCCTCCAGATCGGTGGCTTCCTTATCGTTGAGGGTGGCCTCCAGTTCGTCGATCCAGGATTCCGGATGCCGCGCGCGGCGGCGCAGGCTGCTGTTGTCCGGGCCGTTCTCGGGAAAATCGGAGGGCAGGGGGGTGTTGGTAGTGGCCATCGCAAGCTCCTGGCGGTCGGGCTGGAAAAGCGTCTTGCAAGCCGGCCCGGGACGGCGCGCAAGACGGGTCGGGATCAGGGCCCGAGCATGTCGCGGCAGGCCAGCGCGCAGCCCAGGCAGGCGCCGGCGCAGATCTGGCAATGCTGCGCCGGCGACGCCGAACACGCGCGGGCGCAGGCGTCGCAGAGCTGGGCGCACAAGGCGCACAGCCCCTTGGCGAACTCGCCGTCGCGCGCCAGCATGGCCGCGCACAGCCGGCAGACGGCGGCGCAATCCGTGCACAGGCCGATGGCCCGCTGCATGCCGGCGGCGTCTTCCCGCAGGCACATCGCGGCGCACGCGTCGCAGGCCACGGCGCATTCGTAGCAGGCTTGCACACACAGGCCGAAATTTGAGTCTCGCATTGCATCTCCTTGTGAGCCGCCGTGCCTGCCGGCAATCGGCGTGCCCGGCCGGGGCGGGCACATCCGCTTGCAATTTCGCCGCGCCGGGGGCTTTTCCGGCGCACGCGACGCCGTAGCATGAAAGACCGGAACCGGAAGGAGATACGCATGAAACCCGCAGCCAAATCCGGACATGGCAAGTCCGCCCGCGCCCGCAAGGGGCCACAGGACGGCGCGCAAGACAACGTTAAGATACTGCCGCCTCGCGGTCCCGTCGACGTTCCGCGCATGCCGGACAAGCCGGACGCCTCGACACCGGACGAAGCCGCGCGCGACCGGCGCGCCGTGGTGGACAATCGCACCGAATCGAATTGGGCCGACGGCTCGGCGCCGCAGCCGCGCGCCAAGAACGCGCGTTCATCGATTCTTTGAGCCAGGCCCGGGGCCGCCTCGTTGCAGAAAGGCGAGCAGCCGGCGCTCGTCGGCGTCCAGCCCGCGCGGGCCGTCCGGCGCGCGTGCGCGCGGCGGCAGCCGGCCTTCCAGATAGGCCTCCAGGATGGCCGGATGCACATAGCAGGCGCGGCACACGGCCGGCGTGTTCGCCAGGCGCTGCGCCACCTGGCGGATGACCTCCACCACCGCCTGGCGGGCGCGGGCCGGGTCCGGCTCGGGACGGCGTTGCAGCGCGGCGAAGGCCAGCACCGAACCCGCCCAGGTGCGGTAATGCTTGGCGGTGAAATCGCCCGCGCCGGCCTCGCGCAAATAGGCGTTGACCGCGCCCGAATCCACCGGATGGCTCTCGCCTTCATCGTCCAGGTACTGGAACAGCTGCTGCCCCGGAATGTCCATGCAGCGCTTGATCACGCGCGCCACGCGCCGGTCGGCCAGCCTGACGTCGTGCGCCACGCCGCTCTTGCCGTGAAAGCGGAAACGGATGCGGCCGCCGGCCACGCTGGCGTGGCGGCGCTTGAGCGTGGTCAGGCCGTAGGAACGGTTCTGGCGCGCGTATTCGCGCGCGCCGATGCGGATCAGCGTGGTCTCCAGCAGCCGCACCAGCGTGGCGATGACCTTGTCCTGCGACAGCCCGGGCGCGGCCAGGTCGCGCTGCACGCGCCTGCGCACGCGCGGCAGCGCCAGCCCGAAGGCCGCCAGGCTCTGGTATTTGTCGGCGTCGCGCACCGCGGTCCAGTCGGAGTGGTAGCGGTACTGCTTGCGGCCGCGCGCATCGCGGCCCGTGGCCTGCAGATGTCCGCGCGGGGTGGGGCAGATCCACACGTTTTCATAGGCCGGCGGTATCGCCAGCGCGTCGATGCGCGCGATTTCTGCCGCGTCGCGGATGCGGCGTCCCTGCGTGTCCAGATAGGCGAAGGCGCGGCCGTTGACCCGCATTCGGGTATAGCCGGGCCGGGCGTCGTCGACATAGACCAGGCCCGCCTCGGCGGTGGCGGACGGCGCGGACGCAGCGGTGGAGCGGACGGATTTCATGCGGGCAGGGCAGGCGTGGAAGGAAGCGCGGCAAGCAGCATCCCGCGTGCCCGGGCACGCCGCTTGCTGCAAGCGGCTGGGATTCCCGAAGGAGGCCGCCATGCAAACTTTTTTCCATATGCACGTCCCACCCAAACCCGATCCGATTCCGCCGGGTTCGCCGCCGGGCGACCTGCCCGTGGACCCCGATACCGACGAACCGGACGTCGATCTGCCCCCGCTGTCGCCGCCCGGCAAGGAAATCACCCCGCCCGGGAAGTGATGTCCGCCCGTCGTTCCAGAACTCGAATCGATAAAGACGAGGAGTCGCCATGTCGACCATTCTGCTGATCATCCTCATCCTGCTGCTGATAGGCGCCGTGCCGGCCTGGCCGTACAGCAGGGGCTGGGGCTACTTCCCCAGCGGCATCCTGGGCATTCTGCTGATCGTGTTGATCGTGATGCTGCTGACCGGACGCTTGTAGGCGCGCGGCGGCGGGCGCGCGGACACCGCGCGCCCGGTTCCCGCTAGTGGGAGAACATGACCGGCAAGGTCATGTTTTTCAGGATCGACGCGGTGGCGCCGCCCAGCGCCCACTGGCGCAGCTTGCTGTGGCCATAGGCGCCCATGACGAGCAGGTCCGCGCTGAAGTCCGCGGCCGCGTTCAGGATGGTGCTGCCCACTCCCACGCCCTTGACGTCGCGGCGCACGTGCTCGGGTGCCGGCATGCCGTGGGCTTCGCAGAAGCTGGCCAGGTCCTCGAACGCGATCTGCGCCTTGCCGCGCGACTCGCCTTCCTCCATGGTCAGCACGATCAGGGTCGAAGCCAGGCGCAGCATGGGCGCGGCGTCGGCCAGCGCGCGGGCGGCTTCGCGGCTGCCATCCCAACAGCACAGCACGCGCTCGCCGATGACCGGGAAGGCGCCGATGGACGGCACCACCAGCACCGGACGGCCGGCCGTCAGCAGCGTCTGCTCGACGAACTCGATCTCGTGCGCGGCTTCGACGTCTTCGCGGTTCTCCTGGCTGACGACGATGAGGTCGCTGGCGCGGCCCAGCGCCGCGACGGTGGCGCTGGGCGAGGCTTCGCCGGCGCGCACCGCCGCCGGCACGTCGGCGGCCGCGGCGGAGGCGAGAAAGCCGTTCAGCACCGCATCGCGGCTCTGGGTCTGCAGTTGCTCCATGACGCTGGCGGCGCGCGACATCAGCACCGATTCGCCGTAGTAGTACTGCGGCGGCGCGGCGTTGGCGTAAATGCCGACGAGCTCGGCCTTGTGGCGGCGGGCCAGCCCGAGCGCGGCGTCGGTGCGGCGCTTACAGTCGAATCCGTGATCGAGGTGTACGGAAATGCGGCGGTACATGATGGCCTCCTGGGTTGAACGTGATCGGTCAACAACATGGTTGCGCGTTCGGTGCGATCGGCCCTTGATAAGGGTCAACCCGTACTCAGTTTCCACGAACGGCCGCAACTCCCCGCCATCGCATTGGCAACCAAAAGTGTCGGCCATCGCGTTAAAGACCGCCGGAGTACATATGGACACACTTCTGTATCTTTGCCGCGTCAAATATGAAAATTTGCCTGGAACAAACATAGGAAATCGCATAAAAAACGCTGTAGCTGGGAATACTCATGTCCAAATGTGCCGCTTTCTGCGCCCGGACAGCGCAGGCTCTGCCCGGTGGCACGCAAGGAGCGTCGGCATGACGTCGAATCACGAGGCTTCCACAGGCTCGGTGGCGAGCGACGACGAGATCGCCGCATTGGTAAATGGCAAGGATGGGCTGCGCGTGCTGCTGCAGCCGCAGGTGGACCTGTTGACGGGCCGTATCGTGTCGGCCGAGGCGCTGGCGCGCTGGCATCATCCGAGACTGGGCATCGTCATGCCCGGCGAATTCATTCCCGCAATCAACCGGCTGGGCCTGGACAGGGCCTTCTTCGAGCGCGTGTCCCTGCGCGCGATCGACATGCTGCTCACCCTCAGGCGCGCCGGCATCGCGGTGCCCCTCGCGGTCAATGCGCCCGCGTCCACGCTGTCGGACGAGCGCGCGGTGGACTTCCTGCTGGGCCGCATCCACGCCGCCGAACTGCCGGCTTCGCTGCTGCGCGTGGAGCTCACCGAAGACCAGCCGATCCGCGAACTCGACGTGCTGCGCGCGGCGCTGCTCAAGCTGGAGAACGCGGGCTGCGAGGTCAGCCTGGATGATTTCGGCACCGGCCACGCGTCGCTGAAACTGCTCTCGGCCATTCCGCTGTCCGAAGTCAAGATCGACCAGTATTTCGTCACCCGTATGCGGCGCAGCGCCGTAGCGTTCGAGGTGCTGCGGGCGGCGGCCGAGCTGGCCAACCGGCTGGGCCGGCGGGTGGTCGCCGAAGGGGTGGAGAACGTGGCCGACATTCCCGCGCTGCGCGCCGCGGGCTGCCGCTACGGGCAGGGCTTCGCGCTGGGCCGGCCCATGCCGCTGGACGAACTGATGATGCGCCTGCGCACGCAGCGCGAGCGCGGCGAGGCGCTGGCCGCGCCCATCCCGTACGCCTCGACCTGGCTGGACGCCTATGACGACGCCCGCCAGGACGCGCCGCCGGCGCGTCGCACGCGCCACGTCACCACGCAATAGCGGCGCGCCCGCGCAGAATTTACCGGGCCGGCGCGCGGTCCTTGGCGTTTTTTCCCTCTTGCATGTCGGGTTGCCCGGCCGTCGGCCTTGGGCACGCGGGTTGCTCTGCATAGTCCGGCGGAGTGTGTCCGCTTCATCAGGAGACGTGCAATGTCGACTCAGAACCAGCCCGACCAGCAGAAGCAGCCCCAGAAACAGCAGAGCCAGGAAGACCAGCGGGACCGTCGCCAGCCGGGGCAGCAATCCGGCCAGCAGGCCGACAAGGGCCGCCAGCAGCAAGGCCATGCGCCGGGGCAGCAAAGCAAGATGCCGCGCTGACGCCCCAAGGCCGCGCGCCGCGCCGCAAGGCGCGACGCTGGCGCAGGCCCTGTCCGGGTTGCCGGGCAGGGCCTTTATCTATTCATCGCCAGGCGGCCCCGACAGGCAGAGCGCCACCGGCAGGTCGCGCAGCGCTTCGGCCAGCGGCAGGCTGCCGTCGGCCAGCAGCGTCATGCGCCGGCCGTCCAGCGCGTTGCGCCAGCGGGCGGCAGGCAGGCGCAGCACCGTATCGGCCCAGTAGCCTCGCGCGGCGTCGGCGCGGCCGCGCGCATAGTCCGCCAGCGCCAGTGCGCACAGATGCGGCGCGACGATGAGCACGTCGCCGTCGGCGTGGCGGCGCAGCCAGGCCAGCACCTGGCCGGACCGGGGGCCGTGCACGGGCACCGCCTCGCAATCGGCGCCGGCGTACAGCGCGGGCGTGCGCGCGCGCGCCGCCAGCAGCCGCTGGATCAGCGCCAGCTTGACCGCGCCGCTGCGCCAGGCCGCGTCCGACAGGTCCGGGGCCGAAGCCGCACGCGCCTGCGCCAGCAGCGCCTCGCGGCGGGCGTAGTCCACCGGGCGGCGGTTGTCGGGATCGACCAGGCTGAAGTCCCACAGCTCCGTGCCCTGATACAGGTCCGGCACGCCCGGCAGCGTATTGCGCAGCAGGGTCTGGACCAGGCTGTTGACCATGCCGGCGGGCGCCAGTCCGGCGGCGAACGCGGCGATCTCTTCGAGCAATCCGCGGCCCGCGGGATCGGCGCGCAGGAAGTCCAGCAGGCCCTGGGCGGCGTCCTCGTAGGCTGGGTCCGGATCGGTCCAGCTGGTGTGCAGCTTGGCTTCGCGCAGCGCCTTGGTCTGCCATTGCCCGATGCGCCCGAACCAGTCCGCTAGCGCCGCGTCGTCCGGCATGTCGTCGCCCGCGCCCCAATCGGCCGGCCACGCGCCCACCAGGGTCTGCACCAGCAGATAGCGGTCGGCCAGCGTCGGCGCGTCGTTCGCCGCGGGCAGCGCCTGTATCCAGCGCAGCGCGGTATCGCGCCAGCGCTGCGGCATTTCGCTCAGCGCGGCCAGGCGGGCGCGCGCGTCTTCGCCGCGCTTGTGGTCGTGCGTGGCGGTGGCCAGCATGGCGCGCGGATGCGCCTGGGCGCGCGCCTGCGTGCGCGCCAGGAACTCGGCCGGCGCCAGCGCAAAGCAGTCGGGCGCGGCGCCGACCTCGTTGCGCGACAGCAGCGGTCCGTAACGGTAGAACAGCGTGTCTTCCAGCGCCTTGGCGGCCAACGGCGGGGTCAGTTGCTGGAAGCGGCGCAAGGCCAGCGCGCGGGCCTCGGGGTCCGGTCCCGGCGAGCCGTCCAGCCACCCGTCCAGCAATTCCAGCAAGGCCGCGTCGGCGCCGCCGGCCGGGGCCGGCAGCAGTTGCGCCGCGCGCGCGAAGGCGGCGCGGCATACGCGGCGGTCGGCCTGGCCGCGCCCGCCGTCTTCGGCATAGCTGCGGTAGACGGGAAATGCCGTCAGCACGGCCGACAGCGCGCGGTCGATGGCCTGCGCGCTCCAGTCGCGGGTGCGCAGGTCCTGGCGGGCGATGCGCGCCAGGCAGCGCGCCAGCGCCAGTCGTTCCGACGGAAAATGGCGCGCCAGCATGCGGCGGCGCGCGGCTTCCAGCTGCTCGCGCGGGGCGCGCACGTCGCCCGTCAGGGCCTGCCAGAATACGCGCAGCGGCGCTTCGGCGTCCGGGGCGTGCAGCAGCGCGCCGACCTGGTCCATGAAGTCGTAGCCGGTGGTGCCGTCCGTCCGCCAGCGCGGGTCCGGGCTTTCTTCGGGGGCCAGGATTTTTTCCACCACCACATAGGGCTCGCCGGCGCGGGCCAGGCGCTGGCGCAGGCGGCGCAGATAGGCTCCCGGCGCGGCCAGCCCGTCGATGTGGTCGATGCGCAGGCCGTCCAGGATGCCCTCGGCGTATAGCCGCAGCACCATCGCGTGGACCGCCTCAAACACCGCTTCGTCCTCGACGCGCACGCCCACCAGTTCGCTGATTTCGAAAAAGCGGCGCCAGTTGATCTGGTCGGGCGCGGTGCGCCACCACGCCAGCCGGTAATGCTGGCGTTCCAGCAGTTCGTGCAGGCGCCGGCGGCCCGCGTCCCGCGCGGGGTCGTACATATCCTCCAGCGACGCGCCGGACAGGCCGCGCGGAATCGAGGGCGCGGCCACGGGATACAGCGCGCCGGCGGCCTCCAGCGCGGGCGCGCCGCCGTCCGGATCGTGGCGCAGCCGGATCGCGCCGCGCGCCAGCGCCTCGCCATAGGGCTCGGCCAGCACCGGCAGCAGCACCTTGCCGCGCAGCGCGGCGTCCGGCGGGTCCCAGTCGATGTCGAAACAGCGCGCGTGCGCGCTGGCGGCGCCGTGCGCCAGCACGTCGCGCCACCAGCGGTTGTCCGGGTGGGCGGCCATGTGGTTGGGCACGATGTCGGCGATCAGCCCGAGCCCGCGGCCGCGGGCCGCCTGCGCCAGGCGCCGCAGCGCCGGCTCGCCGCCCAGCTCGGGATTGACGCAGCCGTGGTCGATCACGTCATAGCCGTGGGTGGAGCCGGCGCGCGCGCGGGTGATGGGCGACAGGTACAGGTGGCTGACGCCCAGGTCCGCGTAATAGCCCACGCGCGCGCAGGCGTCGTCCAGCGTGAAGCCGGCGTGCAATTGCAGGCGGATGGTGGCGCGTGGGGCGGTCATGGCGGGCCTCGCTCGCGGCCGGCGCGCAGCGCGTCCAGCCGCAGCCGCGCGCCGGACTCTTCGAAGCAGGCGCGGTTGTCCAGCGGCAGGCGCTGGCGCCAGTTCGGATGCTGGTCTATGGTGCCGGGCATGTTGGGCTGGTCCAGTGCTCCGGCCAGGTCCTCCATCGGCGCCAGCAGCAGCGGGCAGGGCGCGGAAGACACGAAGCGCAGCAGCGCGGGCACGGGCGGCGCGGCGGGCGCCGTGCGCTCGTCGGCGCCGATGGCCTGCGCCAGCAGCGCACGGTCGGCGGCGCGTTCGCGGCGCAGCGTGTCGGCGCTTTGTCCCGGGCCCAGCAGGCCGAGGCGGGCGCGCCAGTCTATGTCGTGGCCGGCCCACCAGCCGCGCAGCGTGGGCAGGTCGTGCGTGGTCGTCATGGCCGCGGCGGCCGGCGGCCACGCGCTTGCGGGCAGGAACGGGGCGGATTCGCCGGGCCGGCGCATGAACCACAGCACGTCCATGCCCAGCACCCCGTGCGCGGCCAGCGTGTCGTCGAAGCCCGCGGGCACCGTGCCCAGGTTCTCGCCTATCACCAGCGCGCGGTGCCGCCACGCTTCCAGCGCCGTCAGCGCCAGCAGCGTGCCGAGCGGATAGCGCAGATAGGCGCCGCCGCCGGCCGGCGCGCCATCGGGCACCAGCCACAGCCGGGCCATGCCCAGGATATGGTCGATGCGCACGCCGCCGGCGTGCGCCAGGGTGGCGCGCAGCATGTCGATGAAGGCGGCGTAGCCGGAAGCCGCCAGCGCGCGCGGCGAGAATGCGGTCAGGCCCCAGTTCTGCCCCTGCGGGTTATGGATATCGGGCGGCGCGCCGATGGCCATGCGCGGCATCAGGTCGGCCTGGCGCGACCAGGCGTGGCTGCCGTCCGGACTGTCGCCCACCGCCAGGTCGGCCACCAGGCCGATCCGCATGCCGGCCTCGCGGCCCGCGGCGTGCGCCTGCGCCAGGCTTTCGGCCGCCAGCCATTGCGCGAAACAATGGAAATCCACCTCCTGGGCATGGAGGCGGGCAAAGCGGCGCACGCAAGGCGACTCGGGGTCGCGCCATTGCGCCGGCCATTGCGGCCAGGACGTATCCTCGCCGCCGCGCGCCGCGTGCAGCGCTTCGAACACCGCGTGATCCCGCAGCGCCTGGCCTTGCGCGGCGCAGAAGCGCGCGTATTGCTGGCGCAGGTCGGTCGCGGCCACCGCCTGGAACTGGCGGTGCAGGGCGCGCAGCAGGCGCTGGCGCCGCGCGCCCGCGTGGGGCCAGTCTATCCAGGGCGCCGCGCCGTATCCGCCGGGTTCCTCGACCTGGGCGCGGCGCAGCGCCGCGGCGCCCAGCACCGCCACCGGATTGGCGTACAGCGTGTTCAGGAACAAGCGGCTGGACGGCGCGTAGGGGCTGCAACGCGCCGGTTGCGCCGCAAACATGGCGTGCACCGGGCTGATGGCCAGCGCGTCGGCGCCCTGGGCGCCGGCCAGCCGCGCCAGTTCGCGCAGCGCGCCGAAGTCGCCGAAGTCGTCCTCCGGCTGCGGCCCGCCCGGGACCGGCGCGCGCCGGAGGCTGTAGACCTGCGCGCACAGGCCCCAGCTGCGCGGACGGGCCTGTCCGGTCAGCTCCGCCATGCCCGGCGTGCGGCGCGGCGCGACCGCCAGCACCGCGTCCTGTCCCGAAGCGAAGGACAACGCGTGATAGCCCGGCTCGTCGGGCGCGGTCAGCAAGGGGCCGGCCGCGCCCTCGATCAAACGGCCGGACTCGCAGCGGATCTGATACGCGCCGCGCGCGTCGCGCGGCAGTTTCAGCGGATCGCCGGCGCGCGCCGCGAGCAGCGGCGGCAGCCGCGCCGCTTCCTCGTCCAGCCGGTCCGCGCTTTCGCGTATGTCTCGGGCGCTGGCCGCGGGCAGGCCCAGGGCGGCCAATAGCGCCCGCAAGGCGTCGGGCGAGACGCGCTGCGGGCGCTGGCGCGCGTCGGTCCAGTGTTCCGCGATGCCGGCCCTGGCGGCCAGCGCCGACAAAGCGTCGTCCGCGCTCATGCCGGCTCCTCCAGCAGCCACACGGTGGTGTCGCCGCAAAGTTCGCCGCGCGCCAGGCCATCGCGTCCGCCGGCCAGGGATTCGAACAGCAGCGTGGCGTACAGGTCCGCGCCCGGCAGCAGCGCCTGCGGCAGCGGCAGGCGGCGCGGCCCCAGGTTGGCGTAGACCTCCAGCCGCGCGCCGTCGGCCAGCCGCCAGCGCGCGAACACGCCGTGGCGGCCCACGGCGCTGGCGCCCAGGCTGACCGCGCCGGCCAGCCTGGGCGCGATCAGGCGGGCGCGCAGCTGCAGCAGGGCGGTATAGGTCTCCAGCCATTGCCGCGCGTCGTCGCCGGGTTCGGCGTGGCTGGCCAGCCAGGTCGCGGGGTCGTTCGGGTCGGGCAGGCGCCGCGCCGCGTCGGCCCCCGCAAACTGCGCGAAGCGCGCGAACTCGCGCCGCCGGCCGTCGCGCACGGCCTGCGCCAGCGCCGGATCGGCATGGCTGGTGAAATAAAGAAAAGGCGTGCGCGAGCCGTGTTCCTCGCCCATGAAGATCAAGGGAATCTGCGGCGCCAGCAGCTGCAGCGCGACCGCGGCGCGCAGCCGCGCCGGCTCGTCGACCAGGCTGGTCAGGCGTTCGCCGAAGGCGCGGTTGCCGGTCTGGTCGTGGTTTTGCAGGAACAGCACGAAGGCGGTCGGCGGCAGGCCGGCGCTGGGCTCGCCTCGCGGCTCGCCGCCGCGGTAGGGGGAGGGCTGCCCCTGGTAGAGCCAGCCCTCGGACAGGCAGCGCGCCAGCGCCTCGGCCGGGCGATCGGCGTAGTCGGCGTAGTAGCCCTGGGTTTCGCCGGTCAGCAGATGGTGCAGCACGTGGTGCGCGTCGTCGTTCCATTGGGCGTCATAGTCGCCGCAAAGCAGGCTGGCGCGGTTGTCGTCGTTTTCCAGCACCAGATGCACGCGGCGTTCGGCCGGGACGCGGCGGCGCACCTCGGCCGCCAACTCGTGCAGCCACCGGTGGCCGACGATGGCGTGCACGGCGTCCAGCCGCAGGCCGTCGAAGCGGTACTCGGTCAGCCAGTACACCGCGTTGTCCTTGAAGAACTGGCTGACCGCCGGCTGGCGGAAGTCGATGGCGTCGCCCCAGGGCGTGTGCGCGTCCTTGCGGAAGAAGGGCGCGGCGTAGCGCGCCAGATAGTTGCCGTCCGGCCCGAAGTGGTTGTAGACCACGTCCAGCATCACGCCCATGCCCAGGCCGTGAGCGGTGTCGATCAGCCGCTTCAGCTCCTCGGGCGTGCCGTAGGCGGTGTCGGGCGCATAGGGCAGCACGCCGTCATAGCCCCAATTGCGCGGGCCGGGAAAATCGGCGATGGGCATCAGTTCCAGCAGCGTGACGCCCAGCGCGGCCAGCGCCGGCAGGCGCGCCTCCAGCTGCGCGTAGCCGCCTTCCAGGCCGGCGTGCGTTTCGTAAAGCACGCTCTGTTCCCAGGGCAGGCCGCGCCAGTCCGGGTGGCGCCAGGGATAGCCGTCGGGCGCGACCACGATGCTGTCGCCGTGCACGTCGCCGTCCTGCAGGCGCGAGGCCGGATCGGGCATGACGGTATCGGCGTCCAGCCGGTAGTGGTAGCGCGCGCCGGGCGGGCAATCGACGTCCGCCTGCACGAAGCCGTCGGCGCCCGGGCGCAGCGCGATGGGGGCATGGCCTTCGACCTCCAGCGCCAGGCCCGCCGGCGCGGTGGGGGCCCACAGCCGGAAGCGCGTCACGCCGCTGTCGAGCAGCGTGGCGCCGAAACCGCCGCCGGCCGCCGTCATGATGCGTCTCCGTTCAGCTGCGCGGCCGCCAGCAGCACCACGCTGTGCGCCGCCACCGTGACCGCGGCGTCGGCCAGCGGCGCGGCCGGGGCCAGCGTGGCCGAATCCAGTTCGCGTATCCAGGCCGCGGCCGGCGCGGGCAGCGTGAACACCGCGGCCTCGTCGCCCGGGTTGAGCAGCAGCAGGGTGAGGTCGACGCCGCCGTCTTCGCGCGAGGCGGCGCGGCGCAGCGCCAGCACGCGTTCCTGTTCGGCGTCCCACGCCGCCTGGTCCAGCGGCGCGCCGGCGGCGTCGAACCAGGCGATGGCGGCCACGCCCGGGCTGGGCTCGCGGGCGGCGTCGCTGTAGCGGGCGGCGCGCACGCTGGGATGGGCGCGGCGCAGCGCGACCAGGCGCGCGACGTAACGCGTCAGTTCGCGCCCCGCGTCGCTCTGCGCCTGGGTCCAGTCCAGCCACGACACCGCGTTGTCCTGGCAGTACGCATTATTGTTGCCGTCCTGGCTGTTGCCGAATTCGTCGCCGGCCAGCAGCATGGGGGTGCCGTCCGACAGCAACACGCAGGCCAGCATGGCGCGCGCCGCCAGCGCCCGGGTTTCCAGGATGGCGGCGTCCTGGGTCGGGCCTTCCTCGCCCCAGTTGCGGCTGTAGTTCTCGCCGTGCCCGTCGTTGCCGTTCTCGCCGTTGGCCTCGTTATGGCTGTTGTCGTAGGACACGATATCGGCCAGCGTGAAGCCGTCGTGCGAGGCCGCGTAGTTGACCGTGGCCCAGGGCCGGCGGTGGCGGCGGTCGAACAGCTCGCGCGAGCCGCAAAGACGGGCGGCGATCTCGCCGCGCATGCCGTCGTCGCCGCGCCAGTAGCGGCGCACGCCGTCGCGGAACTTGTCGTTCCATTCCGCGAAACCGGGCGGATGATTGCCGAGCTGGTAGCCGTCCGGGCCCACGTCCCAGGGTTCGGAAATCAGTTTGAGCCGGGCCAGCGCCGGGTCCTGCAGCACCGCGTCGAAGAATCCGGAGCCGGGATCGTAGCCCGTGCCTTCGCGGCCCAGCGTGACGCCCAGGTCGAAGCGGAATCCGTCCACGCCGTAGGAACTGGCCCAGTAGCGCAGCGAGTCGGTCACCATCTGCAGCACGCGCGGGTGCGACAGGTTGACGGTGTTGCCGCAGCCGGTGTCGTTGATGTAGTAGCGCTCGTCGCCCGGCACCAGGCGGTAGTAGCTGGCGTTGTCCAGCCCGCGCCAGGACAGGGTGGGGCCCATTTCGTTGCCTTCGCAGGTGTGGTTGTAAACCACGTCCAGTATCACCTCGATGCCGGCGGCGTGCAGCCGGCGGATGGCCTGGCGCAGTTCGTTCGGGTTGTGCTGCAGGTAGGCCGGCTCGGGCGCGAAGTAGGACAGCGTGCTGTAGCCCCAGTAGTTGCGCAGCCCGCGTTCGGTCAGGAAGCGGTCCTGCAGGAAGGCGTGCACCGGCAGCAGCTCCACCGCGGTCACGCCCAGCCGCTGCAAGTGCTCGATAAAGCGCGGATCGGCCAGCGCGGCGCAGGTGCCGCGCAGCGGCGGGCGCAGGTCTTCGCGCAGCATGGAGGCGCCGCGCACGTGCACTTCATAGATGATGGTGTCCTGCCACGGCGTGGCCGGCGGGCGGCTGTTGCCCCAGATGAAAGGGGCTTCCTCGGGCACGATGGCCTTGGGCATGGCGGGTGCGCTGTCGCGCCGGTCGATGCTGAGGTCGCCGCGCGCGTGGTTCATGCGGTAGCCGAACAGCGCATCGCTCCAGCGCAGCGGGCCGGTCAGCTGGCGCGCGTAGGGGTCGAGCAGCAGCTTGTGCGGATTGAAGCGGTGGCCATTGCGCGGATCGTGCGGCCCATGCGCGCGATAACCGTAGACCAGGCCGGGATGGGCGTCGGGCAGATAGCCGTGCCAGACTTCGTCGGTGCATTCCGGCAGGTCGAAGCGGCGCAGTTCCTTGCGCGCCTTGGCGTCGAACAGGCACAGCTCGATGCGCGTGGCGTTGGCCGAGAACACGGCGAAGTTGACGCCCAGCCCGTCGCTGGTCGCGCCCAGCGGGTAGGGCTGGCCGCCCTGGATGCGGGTCAGTTGCGTGGGATCCATAGCGGTCGGTCCATAGAAGCAGGGGGGTCCTTGGCCATTCAGCCTTCGTGCAGCAGAAACAGCGTGGACAGCGGCGGCAGCGTCAGCGACAGCGCCTGGGGCTGGCCGTGGGCGGGCGTGTCGCCGGTGCTGGCCCCGCCCAGGTTGCCCTGGCCGCTGCCGCCGTAGTCGGCGGCGTCGGTGTTCAGCGCCTCGGCCCAGCGGCCGGCGCGCGGCACGCCGATGCGGTAGCCGTGGCGGGCCACGGGCGTGAAGTTCGACACCGCCAGCAGGTGGCTGCGGCCGTCGCCGCGCACGAAGGCCACCACGCTGTTGTCGGCGTCGTCCAGCACGGCCCAGGCGAAGCCGGCCGGATCGGCGTCGGTGGCGTGCAGCGCCGGCAGCGCCTGGTACAGGCGGTTCAGGTCGGCCACCAGCCGCTGCACGCCGCGATGGCCGGGCTGGTCGAGCAGGTTCCAGTCCAGCGCGGCGTCGTGGTTCCATTCGGCCGGCTGCGCCAGTTCGCCGCCCATGAAAAGCAGCTTCTTGCTCGGATGCGCCCACATGAAGCCCAGGTAGGCGCGCAGGGTCGCCAGGCGCGCGGTCAGGTCGCCGGGCATCTTGGCCAGCAACGATCCCTTGCCGTGCACCACCTCGTCGTGCGAGAGCGGCAGGATGAAGCGCTCGCTGTAGGCGTACACCATGCCGAAGGTGATGTCGTGGTGATGGTGCTTGCGGTGCACCGGATCGTGCGCCAGGTAGCGCAGCGTGTCGTGCATCCAGCCCATGTTCCATTTGTAGTGAAAGCCCAGCCCGCCCTCGGCCACCGGCGCGGTCACGCCGGGCCAGGCGGTGGACTCCTCGGCCACCATGATGGCGTCGGGGTGGTCCTGGCGCACGGCGCCGTTGAGGTCCTGCAGGAACTGCACGGCTTCCAGGTTCTCGCGTCCACCGTAGCGGTTGGGTATCCACTGGCCCGGCTGGCGGCTGTAGTCGCGATACAGCATGGAGGCCACCGCGTCGACCCGCAAGCCGTCCACGTGGAAGCGCCCCAGCCAGTGCAGCGCGCTGGCGATCATGAAGGCCTTCACCTCGGTGCGGCCGAGGTTGTAGACCAGCGTGTGCCAGTCGGGGTGATAGCCTTCGCGCGGGTCTTCGTACTCGTACAGCGCGGAGCCGTCGAAACGCGCCAGCCCGTGCGCGTCATCGGGGAAGTGCGCCGGCACCCAGTCCAGGATCACGCCGACGCCGGCCTGGTGGCAGCGGTCGACGAAGCGCGCGAAGGCCTCGGGCGGGCCGTGGCGGGCGGTGGGCGCGTACATGCCCAGCGGCTGGTAGCCCCACGAGCCGCCGAAGGGATGCTCCATGACCGGCATCAGCTCGATATGGGTAAAGCCCATGGCGCGGGCGTAGGCGGGCAGCTTGTCGGCCAGCTGGTCCCACAGGCAGGCGCCGCCGGCCGGCGCGGCCCAGGACCCCGCATGCACTTCGTAGATCGACAGCGGGGCGCCGGGCGACTGGCGCGCGCCGCGCTGCCGCATCCAGTCCTCGTCGTTCCAGGCGTAGGGCGCGGGGTCGTCCACCACGGAGGCGGTGTCCGGCGGCGCCTCGCTGCGCCGCGCATGGGGGTCGGCCTTCAGCCGCTGAAGGCCGCCGGCGTCGGTGATGGCGTATTTGTAGCGCTCGCCGGGCCGCACGCCGGGAATGAAAATCTCCCAGACGCCGGCGCGGTGGCGCAGGCGCATGCCGTGGCGGCGCGTGTCCCAACCGTTGAAGTCGCCGACCACCGCCACGCGCCGGGCGTTCGGCGCCCATACCGCGCAGCACAGGCCGGACACGCCGTCGATATCGACCAGCCGGGCGCCCAGCGCTTCGCCGGCGGCGTGCCAGCTGCCTTGCGCCAGCGCCTCCAGCGTGGCCTCGTCCAGCAGCAGGCCGAAGGCGTAGGGATCGGCGGTGATCTGCTCGGCGTCCGGCCAGCGGATGGCGAGCCGGTACGAGGCGCCGTCGCCGGCGCGGGCGTGATCCACGCGGCCCGCGTACAGCCCTTGCGCCTGTTCGCGCAGCGGCGTGCGCATGCCGTCGCCGTCCAGCGCTTCGACCGCCAGCGCGCCGGGCGCGTAGACCCGCAGCCAGCCTTGCCGCGGCCCCAGGATGGCGAAGGGGTCCTGGCAGCGGCCGGCGGCCAGCGCGGCCAGTTGCGCGGCGTCCACGGCGCCGGTGTCGGTCGGGGCGTCCTGGCTCATGAGGGTTTTCCTTCGGCGTCGATGGCGGCCGACATCAGTTGGCCGCGCGCCAGTTCGGCCAGCGCGCACAGCGGGATCGAGATCCAGTCCGGGCGGTGGGCGGCTTCGTAGCTGACTTCGTAGGCTGCTTTCTCCAGCTGGGCCAGCGCCAGCAGCGAGTCTTCGCGGGCATCGGCCGGTATCAGGTCGGAGGGGCGGGCCTCGCGGTATCCCTGCAGGAAGGCTTCGGCCGCGCGCAGGCGGAAGCGCGCCAGCAGCGCGTCGCGCAGTTCGGCGGCTGCCGCGGCGGGGTCCCCCGGGGTTTCGCCCGCGCCGGCATTGGCGTCGGCCGCGGGGCCGCCCAGGGCGTCGGCGCGCGCCATCGTCGCCGCCGCGTAGTCGAAGGAGCGCAGCATGCCGGCCACGTCGCGGTAGGGCGAGGCCAGCGCGCGCCGCGCCTTCAGGTTGCTGGCCGGTTCGCCCTCGAAGTCGATCAGGTAGGCGTCGGCCTGTGCCACCAGCACCTGCCCCAGATGGAAGTCGCCGTGAATGCGCAGGTGCAGGGTGCCGGCCTCGGCCTGCGCCATGGCGGCCACGTGTTCGGCGAGCCGGGCACGGTGCTCGAAGAACCATTCGGCGCAGGCGCGCGACGGCGCTTCGAGCTTGTCGTACTGCGCGCGCAGGTCGCGTTCGGCGCGGTCCAGCAGACGCTGGATCTGGCGCGCGCGGGCCTCGGCGTCGGCCTGGCTGCAGCGGCGCGGCCGGAAGGCCGGGTCGTCGCAGGGCTGGGCCAGGACGGCGTGCATCTGCGCCAGGCGCTCGCCGATGGTGGCCGCCATCACCGCATAGCCTTGCAGGCCCTGCTCGAATTCCCCGGGGTCCTGGCCGACCAGCAACGCGTTGGCCAGCGTGCGCTTGAGCGTGTCCAGCGTCCAGTTCCAGGCGTCGCCCTCATTGATGACGTAGCGGTGGGCGATGGCCAGCGTATGGATCACGCCGTCGGCGTCCTCGCGCTGCACCTCGCCCAGCAGCGCCGGCACGTTGGCGTAGCCGGCGCGGGTCAGGTAGCGGGTCATCTCGGCCTCGGGCGAGCCGCCGGGCTGCACCGCGCGGATCAGCTTCAGGATCAGTTCGCCGCCGACGATGACCGAGCTGTTCGATTGCTCGGCGGTGAGCCAGCGCAGCTCGGCGTCGTCGGGGATCTCGATATCGGCCAGGCCGGACTCGGGCAGGAATCGGATGACGCCCGGCTTGTCGCCGGGCTTGCCGCCGCTGCGTCCGTCCAGTTCCTTGCCGGCCCGCAGCGCCGCGATCACGGCGCGCACGAAGCCCGGCTGCAGGAAGGCGTCGGCCAGCAGCCCGACCTCGGCGCCGCGGCGCACGCGCGCGATGGCGTACTGGATGAAGGCGCTTTCGTCCCAGGACAGCACGAAGGGCGCCTGCGCGCGCAGGCCGCTGACGCCGTCCTCGGGTTCGACCTCGGCCCAGTAGTACTCGCCCTCGGCCGCGCCGAACGGCGTGGCGTAGGCCAGGCGCGCGCGGGCCGGGGGCTGGCTGGCCGGATACCAGCGCTGGCGCGCCAGGTACTGCGGCAGGATTTCGCGCTCCAGCGTCTCGCGCGACGCGTCGGTCAATGCCGCGCCGCCGCGCGCGCGCAGCACCAGCGTGATCAGCTCAGGCATCTGGGCCGGCGCCGTGGCGTGCCAGTCCGGCGGGGCGGCGTCCACGCTCAGGTCCATCCAGTAAAAGCCGTAGGGCGGCAGCGTCAGCAGATAGGGCAGTTCGCCGATGGCGGGAAAAGGCGTGCCGCCCAGCATCTCGACCGGCACGCGCCCGGAGAATTCCTGCAGCGGCAGCTCGACCGGCTGGGCCGCGTTGGACAGATTGGCCACGCACAGTATGGTGGTGTCCTGCCATTGCCGCAGATAGGCCAGGATCTTGCGATTGCCGGCGAAGATGAAGCGCAGCGCGCCACGGCCGAAGGCATGGCTCTGGCGGCGCTGCGCCAGCAGGCGGCGGGTCCAGTTCAGGAGCGAATGCGGGTCGCGCTGCTGCGCCTCGACGTTGACCGCCTCATAGCCGTAGAGCGGCCCCATCAGCACCGGCAGCGGCAGCCGCTCGGGGTCGGCGCGCGAGAATCCGCCGTTGCGGTCCGGCGACCATTGCATGGGGGTGCGCACGCCGTCGCGGTCGCCCAGGTGCACGTTGTCGCCCATGCCGAGTTCGTCGCCGTAGTACAGCACCGGCGTGCCGGGCATGGACAGCAGCAGGCTGTTCATCAGTTCCACGCGCCGCCGGTCGCGTTCCAGCAGCGGGGCCAGCCGGCGCCGGATGCCCAGGTTGATGCGGGCGCGCGGCTCGGCCGCGTAGACGTTCCACAGGTAGTCGCGCTCGCGGCTGGTGACCATCTCCAGCGTCAGTTCGTCGTGGTTGCGCAGGAAGATGGCCCACTGGCA
This sequence comes from Achromobacter sp. SX5, assembly GCF_056711425.1. NCBI lineage: Bacteria > Pseudomonadati > Pseudomonadota > Betaproteobacteria > Burkholderiales > Alcaligenaceae > Achromobacter > Achromobacter sp. SX5. Next base: position 2,838,626 of record NZ_CM160041.1, read on the forward strand.
GGTGGCGGGGATGTCCGGCGTCTGGCGGATGATGTCGGTGATCGGAAAGCGGTCCTCCTGGGCGATGGCCATGTACATGCGCGGCATCAGCGGGAAATGGAAAGACATGTGGCATTCGTCGCCCGCGCCGAAGTACTCCTGCGCGTCTTCCGGCCACTGGTTGGCCTCGGCCAGCAGCAGGGCGTGCGGATATTCGGCGTCGATCACCGCGCGGATCTGCTTGAGCACGGCGTGGGTCTCGGGCAGGTTCTCGTTGTTGGTGCCTTCGCGCTCGACCAGGTAGGGCACCGCGTCCAGCCGCAGCCCGTCCACGCCCATGTCCAGCCAGTAGCGCATGACGGCCAGCACTTCCTTGAGCACCTGCGGATTGTCGTAGTTCAGGTCCGGCTGGTGCGAATAGAAGCGGTGCCAGAAGTACGCGTTGGCCACCGGGTCCCAGGTCCAGTTGGATTTTTCCGTGTCGCAGAAAATGATGCGCGTGTCGGCGTAGGCCTTGTCGTTGTCGGACCAGACATAGAAGTTGCGGGCCGCGGAGCCGGGCTTGGCGGCGCGGGCGCGCTGGAACCAGGGATGCTGGTCCGAAGTGTGGTTGACCACCAGTTCCGTGATCACGCGCAGCCCGCGGGCGTGGGCCGCGCGGATCAGCTTGCGCACGTCGGCCACGGTGCCGTAGTCGGGATGCACGCCGCGGTAGTCGGCGATGTCGTAGCCGTCGTCGCGCCGCGGCGACGGATAGAAGGGCAGCAGCCAGATGGTGTTCACGCCCAGGTTGGCGATGTAGTCCAGCTTCGATATCAGCCCGGGCAGGTCGCCCACCCCGTCGTCGTTGGAGTCGAAGAAGGACTTGACGTGAAGCTGGTAGATGACCGCGTCCTTGTACCAGAGGCCGTCGTCGTGCTGAGGCGGGGTTTCGCTAGTCATGGCAAGAGTAGCCTTTATCCGTGCAGCGACAGGCGCCACACGCGATAGGGTTGGTCGGGGGTCAGCGTCACGGCGCGGATCTTGCCCTGCCAGGACTCCTGCGTTTCGGCCAGCAGGTCCTCGGCGGCGAGCGCGCCCGCGTCGGGCTGGCCGAACAGCCACAGCGGCGCCTCGACGCGCGCGGCCTGGGGCTGGAACGGGTCCAGGCTGATGGCGGCCAGCACCACGTTGCCGTGGCCCGGCGTGCTCTTGTAGAAGGCCAGCACCCGGTCGTTGCCGCTGTCGGCCAGGGTCAGGCCGCGATGGCTTTGCAGCGCCGGGTTGGAGCGCCGGATCTGGTTCAGGCGCGCGATCTCGGCGCGGATATTGCCCGGCGCGTGCCAGTCGCGCTGGCGCAGCTCGTATTTCTCGGAATCCAGGTATTCCTCTTTGCCGGGCAGGGCCGCGCCCTCGCACAGTTCGAATCCGCTGTACACGCCCCACAGCCCGGAACCCAGCGCCGCCAGGGCCGCGCGGATCAGGAAGCCGGGCCGGCCCGAGGTCTGCAGGAAATACGGGTTGATGTCGGGCGTGTTGACGAAGAAATGCGGGCGGAAGAAGTCCGCGGCCGGCGGGCTGGACACTTCCTCGAGGTAGGCCGCCAGTTCCGTCTTTTCGTTGCGCCACGTGAAGTAGGTGTACGACTGGGTGAAGCCGATCTTGGCCAGCCGGTACATCATCTTCGGGCGGGTGAAGGCCTCGGACAGGAAGATCACGTCCGGATACTGCGCGTGCACGTCGGCGATCATCCATTGCCAGAACGGCAGCGGCTTGGTGTGCGGATTGTCGACGCGGAAGATGCGCACGCCGTGGCGCACCCAGAACAGCACCACGTCGCGCAGCGCCCGCCACAGCGCGAGCCGGCGCGCGCGCCGCGGCGGCGCGCCGTAGAACGACACGTTGACGATGTCTTCGTACTTCTTGGGCGGGTTCTCGGCGTAGCGCAGCGTGCCGTCGGGGCGCCAGGAGAACCAGTCCGGGTGCTGCGCCAGCCACGGATGGTCCGGCGAGCACTGGATCGCGAAGTCCAGCGCCAGCTCCATGTCCTGCTCGCGCGCGGCCGCCACCAGCCGCAGGAAGTCCTCCAGGCTGCCCAGCTGCGGCTCGATCGCGTCGTGCCCGCCCTGGGGCGCCCCGATGGCGTAGGGGCTGCCGACGTCGCCCGGCTCGGCGCGCAGGCTGTTGTTGCGGCCCTTGCGGTTGCGCTGGCCGATGGGGTGGATGGGCGGCATGTACAGCACGTCGAAGCCCATGGCGCGCACGTCCGGCAGGCGCGCGATGACGTCGTCGAAGGTGCCGTGGCGGCCCGGATGGGGCGACTGCGAGCGCGGGAACAGCTCGTACCAGCTGGAAAAACCCGCCTGGCAGCGGTCCACCCAGAGCGGATAGGGCGTGGGGCTAACGGTCTCGAACGGCCGGTCGTCCAGCGCCCGCATGGCCCGCGCCAATCCTTCGTCCAGCAGCACGGCGACCGGGTCGGCGGCCAGCGGCTGCGCGCCCAGCTGCTCGATCGCCTCGCGCACCGCGTCGGCGTCGGCCGCGGAACCGGCGCGCGCCAGCGCCTCGCGCAAAAGCTGCATGCCTTCCTGCACCTCCAGCCGCAGGTCCAGGCCGGCCCGGTGCTTCAGTTCCAGGTCGTGGCGGAAGGTCTGCCAGGCGTCCAGCCAGGCGCTGACGACGAATTCATGCGCGCCCACGCGGCGCGGCCGGAACACGGCCTCCCAGCGGTCGTTGGGGCCGCGCGCCAGCGGGGTGGCGCGCCAGCGCGTTTCGTCGGCCGCGCGCCAGCGCAGTTCGGCCGCCAGCTGTTCGTGGCCGTCCATGTAGATGTCGGCATGGACGGCGATGCGCTCGTGCGGAATGCATTTGACCGCGAACGCGCCGTCGTCGACCGCCGGGCTGACCCGTTCGACCGCGATGCGCGGATTGCCGCTGCCGTCGGCGCGCGAACGGTGGCGGCGCGACGGCTCGCGCACCGGCAGCGTCGGCTCCAGCAGGAACAGCGCGCAGTCGCCCGGCGGCAGCATGGCGGCCGGCGCGCTGTCCGGCGCGGCCGCGCCCACCGGCGGCGACAGCGGGACGATGTCGGCCGGCGGCAGCATCGGCGCCAGCGCGTCCCAGTCCAGCAGGGCCTGCGCGTCGGTGGAGGGATTGAGCGCCAATGCTGCCGTGGCGCCTTCGGCCGTGCCGCGCAGCAGCACGGTGCAGCGGCCGTCGCGCCCGCCGGCCACGCGCAGCGGCCCTTGCAGGCGGGCGTCCGCGAACCACTGGTTCACGGCCTCCACATCGGGGAGTTCGCGTTCGTCGCGGTCGTCCAGCATCAGGCCGTCGGCGCACAGCGCGGCCGACCAGATGGCGCGCCGCCCGCGCGCCGGCGGCGGGGTGTCGGCGGGGTGGGGCGGCGCGGCGATGACCGGGGCCAGCGCGCGCAGCCGCGCGTCTTCGTCGGCCAGCCATTCGGCCTTGAAGTTCCACCACGGCAGCGAGGAAAACAGCCCGTCGAAATTGGCCTCGCGCAGTCCGGCCAGCATCGCCGGAGTGAGGCCCGGCGCCCAGGCCAGCAGCTGCAGACCGGCGTGATGCCGCCGCAGTTGCGCGGCCAGCCTGGCCCAGTCCGCGCCAGCCAGACGTTGCGGCGCATGGAAGGCCAGACCGGTGACGCCGTGGCTGGCCCAGCGTTCCAGCCGTTCGGTCCAGGCCGCGAGAAAGCCAGGCGGCAGCGGACCGTCGCGCAGATAGCGCAGCCGGCGCGCCTGCGCGGGCTGGCGCGGATCGCGCGCGGGGTCGCCCGCCGGCGGCAGATACCAGTCGGGGCCGACGGTGGCGGCCACCGCGTCGTGCGTGGAGCGGTCCAGCACCACATCCACGTACAGCGCCAGGCCGTGGTCCGCCAGCTCGGCGGACACGCGCCGATACCACTCGGTGATGGGAACTTCGGTGCCGTCGAGCAGGGCGCGGTCGGCGTCGCGCGGGGCCTGCGTGCCGCCTTCTTCATCCAGCAGCCAGGGCGCCGGCAGCAGCACGGCGTTGAAGCCGCGCTGGCGCAGGCGCTCGTAAAGCCGCGGGCCGAGCGCAGCCGCGGGCTCCCGCTCGCGCGCGCCGCCGCGGGCGTGATAGAGGCGCAGCGGCGCCTGGGTGGCGATGGCGGCGGTCGTGGGCGGCACCTGGCGGTCTCCTTACACGGGCGCCGGCACGGCGCCGCCGGCCGGCTGGCGCACGCCCAGCGCGGCCGCGCCCGCGGCGCGGTCGGCGCGCGCCGGCATGGCTTCCAGGGTTTCGGGTTCGGCCAGCGAGCGGTACAGGCTGGCGTACAGGCCGATGGCCGAGCGCCAGCTGAAGTCGGCGCTCATGGCGTTGCGCTGCATGGTGCGCCAGAGCATGGCGTGCTCGCGCAGGGCCATAGCGCGCGCGATCGCCTCGGCCATGGCCGCCGGGCTGTCGCCGTCGAACAGCAGGCCGTTGGCCGAGGCCATCGCCGACAGCGGCGCGCGCGGCCCCGGATCTTCGATGGTGTCGGCCATGCCGCCCACGCGCGAGCCGATGGGCAGCGCGCCGTAGCGCATGGCGTACAGCGGCGTCAGGCCGAAGGGCTCGAAACGGCTCGCGTGCAGCAGGATGTCGGCGCCGGCATGCAGGCGGTGCGCGGCCGCCTCGTCATAACCGATATGGGCCGCGCAGCGTCCGGGATAACGCTGGGCCAGCGCCTGCAGCGCCTGTTCCAGACGGTGGTCGCCCTGGCCCAGGATCGTGACCTGCAGGCCGGGATGGCGTTCCAGCGCCTCGGGCAGGGCGGCCGCGGCCACGTCGGCCATCTTCTGTTCGGTCAGGCGGCTGCCCATGGCCATCAGCGTGGTGCCGGCGTCCACGTCCAGGCCGAACTCATGCTGCAGCGCGGCCTTGCAGCGCGCCTTGTTGGACAGGTCGCGCGCCGAATAGCGCAGCGCGCCCAGGTGCGGGTCGCGGGCGGGGTTCCACAGGATGTTGTCGATGCCGTTCGGAATGGGCAGCAGGTCGTCGGCGCGGCGGCGCAGCAGTTCGTCAAGCCCGCAGCCGAAGGCCGGGGTCATGATTTCGCGCGCATAGTTGTGGCTGACCGTGGTCACGCGGTCGGCATAGCGGATGCCGGCCTTCAGGAAATTCAGCTGTCCCCAGGCGCCTATGCTTTCGCCGTTGCGGTAGCGTTCGGGAATGCCCAGTTCGGCCGCGCACTCCATCGGGAAGCGGCCCTGGAACGCCAGGTTGTGGATGGTCATGATGCTGCGGGTCGCGTGCAGGCCCTGCGCATGCAACAGCAATGGCACCAGGCCGGCGTGCCAATCGTGCGCATGCACCAGATTGGGGCGCGCGACGCCGGGCAGGCCGCCGGCCACGCGCGCGGCGGCATGGGCCAGCGCCGCGTAGCGCAGCGCGCTGTCGGCGTATTCGACGCCCTGTTCGTCCAGGTAGATGCCGGCGCGGTCGTACAGCCCGTCGTTCTCCAGCAGCAGGAAATCCAGGCCCGACTGCGGGCAGCGGCCGGCCAGCAGGCGCGCATCGCCGCCCGGCAGGTTGTGCAGCGGCGCCACCACGCGGACGCGCTCCAGGCGGGCGCGCACGCCGCGGTAGGCGGGCAGCAGCACCATGAGCGGCGTGCCTGCCTGGGCCAGCGCGCGGGCCATGCCCGTGATGGCGTCCCCGAGGCCGCCCGTTTTGGCCAGGGGAAATGCCTCGCCGGCCACGATCAGGGTTCTAGTCTTCGCCATGCCTGCTCCCGGTGTATCGGGCCGCGCCGGATAAAAAAGTGCGACGCAGCCGCGGAAAACCCTGACAGCCGCAAGCGCCGTGCCCAAACCGCCGCCGCATTGTTTTCTTTTGTATCCGAGCGCCCCGCAGCAGGAATGGGGCTTGCTGCCGCTGGCGTCGTGTCCACGGACCGCGACCATGACAGGAGCTGGGTATGAAAACTGTGTCGGACTTCGTCCTCGAAAGGCTGTCCCAATGGGGCGTCAGAAGGGTGTTCGGGTATCCCGGCGACGGGATAAACGGCCTGATCGGCGCCTTCGGCCGCACGCAGGAACCGCTGGAGTTCGTCCAGGTCCGGCATGAGGAAAGCGCCGCTTTCATGGCCTGCGCGCATGCCAAGTTCACGGGACAGGTGGGCATGTGCATGGCGACCTCGGGGCCAGGCGCGATCCATCTGCTCAACGGCCTGTACGACGCCAAGCTGGATCACCAGCCCGTGGTGGCGCTGGTGGGGCAGCAGGCCCGCAGCGCGCTGGGCGGCGACAACCAGCAGGAAGTCGATCTGGTCAGCCTGTTCAAGGACGTGGCGCACGACTACGTGCAGATGGCCGCCACCGCCGGGCAGGCGCGCCACGTGATCGACCGCGCCATGCGCATCGCGATGGAGCGGCGCGCGGTGACCTGCGTCATTTTTCCAAACGACGTGCAGGATTTGCCGGCAGTGGAGAGCCCGCCGCGCGAACATGGCGCCGTGTACACCGGCATCGGCGTGACTTCGCATGCCGCGGTGCCGAACGAGGCGGCCTTGCGCAATGCGGCCGAGATCCTCAACCGCGGCGAGCGCGTCGCCATGCTGGTGGGCGCGGGCGCGCTGGACGCGGGCGCCGAGGTCCGCCAGGCCGCCGAGCTGCTGGGCGCGGGCGTGGCCAAGGCCTTGCTGGGCAAGGCCGCGGTGCCCGACGACCTGCCTTACGTGACGGGCAGCATCGGCCTGCTGGGCACCCAGCCGAGCTGGGACATGATGAACGAGTGCGACACGCTGCTGATGGTGGGCACCTCGTTTCCCTACGCCGAGTTCCTGCCCGAGGAAGGGCAGGCGCGCGCGGTGCAGATCGACCGCGACGGCCGCAAGCTGAGCCTGCGCTATCCGGTCGAGCTGGGCCTGGTGGGCGACAGCCGGCTGACCCTGCAGGCCCTGATGCCGATGCTGGAACGCAAGACGGCGCGCCGCTGGCGCGAACGCATCGAGAAGCAGGTGGCGCGCTGGCGCGACACGGTGCGCGAGCGCGCCATGGTCGAGGCTCGTCCGCTCAATCCGCAGCGCCCCTTCCTGGAACTGTCGCAGCGCCTGCCCGAGCAGTGCATCGTCACCTGCGACTCGGGCTCGGCGGCGAACTGGTACGCGCGCGACCTGGACCTGCGCGAGGGCATGATGGGCTCGCTGTCGGGCGGGCTGGCCACCATGGGCTGCGGCGTGCCTTACGCGGTGGCGGCCAAGCTGGCCTATCCCGAGCGTCCCGTGGTGGCGCTGGTGGGCGACGGCGCCATGCAGATGCTGGGCATCAACGAACTGATCACCATCTCGCACCGCTGGAAGGACTGGGCCGATCCGCGCCTGATCGTCATGGTGCTGAACAACGGCGACCTGAACCTGGTGACCTGGGAGCAGCGCGTGATGGGCGGCGACCCGCGTTTCGCGGACTCGCAATGGCTGCCGGCGTTTTCCTACGCGGACTACGGCCGGCTGCTGGGCCTGGAAGGCATACGGGTCGAGAACCCGCAGGACGTGGGCCCCGCCTGGGACCGCGCGCTGGCCGCCGCCCGGCCCGTGGTGCTGGAGATGGTGACCGATCCCGAGATGCCGCCCTTGCCGCCGCACATACCGGCCAAGCAGGTCGCCGCCTACGTGCGCGCGCTGCGCAAGGAAGACGCGGCCGCTGGCGGCGCGGCGCTGCGCGCCACGATCAAGCAGTGGTGGGCGGGCTGACGCCGCGCCCGCCGGCTCCGCATATTGCGTTTGCGCACAGTTCAGGAGGCCATCATGGCAGAACCCAAATCGCCCGGTTCCCCCGACAACGCCGAAGGCGGCAAGTCCCCGCCGGACCAGAGCCCGGCCGAGCAGCCGACGCCCGATCCGGGCGGCCGCAAGACCGACAAGAACGGACGCTGGCCGCCGGACAGCCTGCCCAATCCCATGCCGGGCCTGGACCCGCAGCAGACGCCGGGCATAGACCGGCTGGCGGGCACGCCGCTTGCGGAATGCGTGCGCATCCGCGCCGCACAGGGCGGGCGGCGGAGTTTTTCAAGGAGACCCTATGAGCAAGCATGAAGGATTGCGCGGCATATTCCATCCGGCCGACAGTTCGGCGCGCACGGTGCGCGACCTCATCTCCGGAACGGAGGCGCTGTTGCGCAGCACGGCCAGCTACGGCGGGTCCGAAATCGAAGCGGCCCGCGACCGCCTCAAGCAGCAGCTGGAGGCCGCGCGCGAACAGGCCAGCGGCTGGGAGCGCCTCGCCTGGGACCGGGCCCGCCACGCCTCGCACGCGGCCGACGAGTACGTGCACGAGAACGCGTGGAAAAGCATCGCGGCGGCGGCGCTGGTCGGCGTGCTGGCCGGCGTCTGCATGATGTCCGACCACCGCCGCCGTTGAGCGGGCCTCATCCATTTAACCCATTGATGATCGGCGAGGTATCCAGGAGGATGCACAGGTTGTGCCGGGTGCGGGGCCGCGCGCGAGCGAGGCCCCACGGCCCGGTTCCTTTCCTTGTTTCGGGAACGCACGATGAGCACGAACGCAGTCGCGCCGAGCGGCCGGTCACCGTGGGGCAACGCCCTGGCGGTGCTGGTGCTGTTTGCGGCGGTGGCTGCGGTGCTGGCGTTCGCGGCGCTGCGCATCGCGCAGCAGCGCATCGCCAACCTGCTGGGGCCGCGCAGCGAAGTGGCCGACGTGGAGGTGGGATACCGCCAGGTGGTGTTGACCGACGTGATCGTGCGCGGCGCGGCCGGCCAGGCCGACGTGCGGGCGCGCCGCGTGGTGCTGGAGCCGGACTGGCCGGCGCTGCTGCGCCATGAAACCGTGTTCACGCGCGTGTCGGTCGAAGGCTTCGACTTCGCGGTGCTGCGCCAGCCGGACGGCAGCCTGCACATCGCGCCGGCCCTGCAGGCGGCGCTGCGCACCGGCGATGCCGGCGACGGCCGCGGGCGGGACCGCCAGCCGATACGGGTGGCCGATCTGCAGTTGCAGGACGGCCGCCTGACTTTCGAAGACGCCGCGATATCGCGCCCGCCGCACCGCATCGCCTTCACCGGCGTGCAGGCGCGGCTGCGCCCGCTGGTCATGCCCGACGACGGCGCGCGCAGCGAAATGGAGTTCAACGGACGGATCGACCAGCAGGGCGGGGCCAACGCCACGGTCAGCGCGCAAGGCTGGCTGGTGGTGGGCGGCACGGACGCCGACATCAAGGTCAGCGTGCGCAACATGGGCGTGCGCCACGCCGCGCCTTACCTGGCCGACAACGGCGCCGGCTCGCTGGCCGCCGGCGCGATGGACCTGGACATGAACACCGTGATCGAACGCCGCCAGTTGCGGGCCGCGGGCACGGTGGCGCTGCGCGGCCTGAGGTTCAGCGGCGAGGGTTCGCTGTTTTCGCTGCCGCGCAAGGCGGTGCTGGCCGCGCTCAAGGACGAGGCCGGCGCGGTGCGCTTCGAGTTCGCGCTGTCGGGCGACCTGGACAGCCCCAGGTTCTCGGTCACGCGCGGCTTCGCCGCCCAGGTGGCGCAAGGCTTCGGGCATGCGATAGGGGTGGGCGCGGAGGGCGCCGCCGAAGGCGTGGCGGGCGCGGTCAAGAGCCTGGGCAACGCCTTGTCGGACCTGCTCGATCCTACTCCCTAGGCCGCCGGCGTGGAGGCGTGCGGCCCGTGTCGCAGCCGCCATTCGGCCAGCCCGAAGGCCAGCAGGGCCAGGCACAGCGGCGCGAAGGCGTAGAGCGCGCGGTACACCAGCGCCGCGCCCAGCACCTCGGGCGCGGGAATCCCCGGCGCCAGCGCCGCGACGAAGATGGCTTCGGTGGTGCCCAGCCCGCCCGGCACCCGGATGAGCACGGCCGCGAAGCTGGTGCACATCAGCACGCCCAGCACCGCCGGATAGCCGACCTTGCCTTGCAGCAGCACGTACATGATGGCGCCCATGATGGCCCACGAGCTTGCCGCCACCAGGCTTTGCGCGACCGCCATGCCCAAGTGCGGCAAACTGGCATGCTGGCCCATCCAGGTCCAGCTGCGGCGGCGCGCCAGCGCGCAGAAGCCCACGTAGGCGGCGGCCAGCGCCAGCAGCGCCGCGCCCGGCAGGCGCAGCACGTCCGGACGCAGGCCCCAGCCCTGCGGCAACGGCACCGCGCCCGCCACGAACAGCGCGCCGGCCAGCCAGCCGAAGCCGATCCAGTTGGTCGCGGCCGAGAACAGCGCCACGCGGGTGGCGACCGACTTGCGGCATCCCAGGCGCGCATACAGGCGCAGCCGCGCGCCCAGCCCGCCCAGCAGGACCCCGAGATTGAGATTCAGCGCATAGCTGGTCATCGCCACGCCCAGCACCTTGGGCCAGGGCAGGGTGTGGCGGGTGTAGCGCTTGGCCAGCAGATCCATGGCGCCGTAGGCCAGGTAGCCGGCGGCCACCAGCGCACAGGCCAGCATGATCGTGCGCCCCGGAATCGCGCGCATCGAGACCCAGACCTGGGGCCAGTCCACGGCGCGGCCGAAGTGGATGAGCAGGGCGGCCACGACCGCCAGCACCAGCGCCGGCAGAATCCGCTTCAGGCGCGGCCAGCGATGGCGCAGCGCCCGCGTCAGGGTGGAGCGGAAGACTCTCATGCCGTCTCTCTTTCCGTGGGCAGGGGCAGGGACTGCAGCCTGGGCTTGTGCGCTGGCAGGCTGCCGGCCCAGGCCGGAAAGCGCCGCAGGAAGTGGAACACCACCACGCCTATCCACAGCCGCCGCAGGCGCCGCCTGGAGCCCACCGACATTTCGATCTGGCGGCAGTCCTGCTCGATCAGCCGCTCCAGGCTGCGGCGCAGCTCGGCGTTGAGCGCGCGGTCGCGCGCCATCACGTTGGCCTCCAGGTTGAGCGCCAGGCTCAGCGGGTCCAGGTTGCTGGACCCCACGGTCGCCCAGTCGCCGTCCACGCAGGCCACTTTGCCGTGCAGCGGCCGCTTGCAGTATTCGTAGATCTCCACGCCGGCGTCGATCAGGTAGTCGTACAGCATGGAGGCAGCCAGCCGCGCGACCAGCACGTCGGGCTCGCCCTGCAGCAGCAACCTGACCCGCACGCCGCGCCGCGCCGCGTCGGCCAGGTCGTGCAGCAGCTGGTAGCCGGGAAAGAAATAGGCGTTGGCGATCAGCACGTCGTGGCGCGCCGCCCGCACGCCGGCGCGGTAATGGCGCTCGATGTCGTTGCGGTGATCGACGTTGTCGCGCACCACCAGGCGGCCACCGCCGTCGCCGGCCGGCATCTGCTCCAGGATGGCGGCCCGCCGGCCGCGCCGCCGCGGCCGCTCGCCGCCCAGCTGCGCGCGCGCATAGTCGGCGATATCCGCGGCCAGCGGCCCCTCGACGCGCAAGGCGTAGTCCTGCTTGGCCTGCGGGCCGAAGTCGGGCAGGTGGTCGGCCGAGAAATTGATGCCGCCCACGAAGGCGCAGCGGCGGTCGACGGCCACGATCTTGCGGTGCATGCGCCGGAATACGTTGGTGCGCACGCCCAGCAGCCGCGGGCGCGGGTCGAAGATGTGGACGCGGATGCCGCTGTCGGTCATGCCGCCCAGGAATTCCTCGCTCAGTTCGTCCGAACCGTAGCCGTCGATGGTCAGGTCCACGCTCACGCCGCGGCGCGCCGCGTCGATCAGGGCCTGGCGGATCTCCCGGCCCACGGTGTCGTCGAACAGGATGAAGGTCTCGACCAGCACTTCGCTGCGGGCCTGCGCGATGGCGTCGAGCACCGCGGGGAAATAGCCGGTGCCGTTTTCCAGCAGCGTGTAGCGGTTGTTCCCGCGCCAGCTCAGGTTCATAGGGCGATCTCCGCGCTGATCGGCACGTGGTCGGACAGGCGCGACCAGACGCGCGACGCCATGGGCAGCGGCCGCCAGTCGCGCACGCCGCGCACGTAGATGCGGTCCAGCCGCAGCAGCGGCCAGCGCGCCGGAAAGGTGCGCGCCGGCCGGCCCAGCCGCGAGCTGTAGACTTCGCTGGTGCCGCAGTCGCGCATCGGGCCGTCGGCGCGCAGCCGCCAGTCGTTGAAATCGCCGGCGATCAGCAGGGGTTCGGCGGCCGGCACGCCGTCGGCCGCCAGTTCGCACAATTGCGCCAGCTGGCGGCCCCGGTGGCGCTCCAGCAGCCCCAGGTGCACGCAGACCGCGTGCACCGGCGTCGGCGTCCCGGGCACGCGCAGCACGCAGTGCAGCATGCCGCGGCGTTCGTGGCCGCTGACGCTGACGTCGTGGTTTTCATAGCGTTCGATGGGGTAGCGCGACAGCACCGCATTGCCGTGGTGGCCCGCCGGATAGACCGCGTTGCGACCGTAGGCGTAGTCGGTCCACAGCGTGTCGGCCAGGAACTCGTACTGCGACAGCGCGGGCCAGGAGCGGTGGCGCTCGGCATGGCCCTGGTGTTCGCCCAGCACCTCCTGCAGGAACACGATGTCCGGGCCCGCCGCCCGCAGCGCGTCGCGCAGTTCGTGCAGCATGAAACGGCGGTTGAAACTGGTGAAACCCTTGTGCGTGTTGACGGTCAGCACCGTCAGCGTGGTGGCGTCGATATAGTGCGAGGCGGGCATGCGGGCTCCGGAATGGGCGATCCGCGCCTGCCGAGCAAGCCGCGTGCCCGGAAGGTAAGCGGGCGTAACCCCGCGTCGCCGCCTTTACACCGTCCTGGCCGCCCAGAACGCGGTGCGCACGGCCGGCGAGGCCGCGATGCTGGCGACCACCCGGTCCAGGTCCAGTTCGTCGACCGAGGCTTCGCTGAGCGCGGCCTCGATCTCGACCTCGTCTTCGCCGAACTGGTCGATCTTCAGCTCGGACAGCGGCAGCTGCTCGGCCTCGAGCACGTCTTCCAGCACCATCATGGCGGCCTGGCGCTGCGCCGTGGTGGCGATCAGGTGTATGACGGTAGTCACTTCCGTGGTCTGCGCATCGACCGGCTGGCGGTTGACGTAGCTGACCACAGGGCGCAGCAGGGTGTTGGCGGCCAGCACGAACACGGTGGCGGCCACCGCCTCCAGCATCAGCGAGGCCCCGGCGCACGCCCCGATCGCCGCCGAGCCCCACAGCGTGGCCGCGGTGTTCAGGCCGCGGATGCTGCCGCCCTCGCGCATGATGGCGCCGGCGCCCAGGAAGCCCACGCCCGACACCACGTAGGAAATCACGCGCGCGCCGCCGTCGTCGCCGCCCACCAGGAAGGCCATGTCCACGAAGATCGCCGCGCCCACCGCGACCAGCACGTTGGTGCGCAGCCCGGCCGTGCGCTGGCGGAACTGGCGCTCGAAACCGACCACCGCGCCCAGCACGAAAGCGGTGAGCAGGCTGACCAGGGTATTGGCCAGGGTGAGCAGCTGGATGTTGTCGAAATTCTTCATGGTGTCCTCGGTACGGCGGCGCGCCATGATCGGGCATGCATGCGGTTTGTTTGATGACACCGGGCGATGGGCCAGATTCAGGTAATATTCAGGTTCCAGTAAGAAAGAGAGCAAGGTGGACGGCAGGCAGTCCCGGCCGTCCGCCATTTATGAACGAAGAGCCTCCCTCTAGGCCGGCGCCGCGCCGGCGCCCGACCCCTTCCTCCGGCCGCATGCCGCGGCCGTTCCACGATATCCGTCTGGCCCGATCCGGGGCCGCCACGCCGCGCCTGGGCTGCCGCGCGCCGCCGCGCGCGCGTCCGTTGCGCCATTCCCCTGACGATTCCGGGAGCGCGCTGGCGCGCTCCATCACGCTATACGTGGAACTTCGATGATTTTCGATTGGATGACCGACCCCACCGCCTGGCTGGGCCTGGCGACCCTGGTCGTGCTTGAAATTGTGCTGGGCATCGACAACCTGGTGTTCATCGCCATCCTGGCCGACAAGCTGCCGCCGGCGCAGCGCAACCGCGCCCGCCTGATCGGCCTGACGCTGGCGATGGTGATGCGCCTGGGCCTGCTGGCCAGCATCGCCTGGGTGGTGACGCTGACCGAGCCGCTGTTCACGCTGCTGGGCGCGGAGATTTCCGGGCGCGACCTGATATTGATCCTGGGCGGCCTGTTCCTGCTCTTCAAGGGCACGATGGAACTGCACGAGCGCGTCGAAGGCGGCGCCGCCCACGACGCCGGCCAGCGGCCGCAGCACGCCGTGTTCTGGCAGGTGATCCTGCAGATCGTGGTGCTGGACGCGGTGTTCTCGCTGGACTCGGTGATCACCGCGGTGGGCATGGTGCAGGACCTGAGCATCATGATGATCGCCGTGATCGTGGCGATGGCGGTGATGATGCTGGCCAGCCGTCCGCTGATGGCCTTCGTGGCGCGCCACCCGACGGTGGTGATCCTGTGCCTGGGCCTGTTGCTGATGATCGGCTTCAGCCTGGTGGCCGAAGGGCTGGGCTTTCACGTGCCCAAGGGTTATCTGTACGCCGCCATCGGCTTCTCGATCCTGATCGAGCTGTGCAACCAGCTGGCGCGGCGCAACCGCGCCCGCGGCGCGCATGCGCTGGGCCGGCGCCAGCGCACGGCGCAGGCCGTGCTGCGGCTGCTGCGCGCCAGCCCCGCCGGCCAGGCCGGCGCGCAGGTAGACGAGGTGGTTGCGCTGGTCGACGGCGCGGGCGAGGAGCCGGCCTTCGCGCCCGAGGAGAGCACCATGATCGAACGGGTGCTGTCCATCGGCGCGCGCGACGTGCGTTCCATCATGGTGCCGCGCGGCGACATCACCTGGCTGGACGTGGCCGACACGCCCGAGGACGTGGTCCGCAAGTTCGGCGGCGGCCATTCGCGCCTGCCGCTGTGCGCGGGCGACCCGGCCAACGTGCTGGGCGTGCTGCACTTCAAGGACGTGCTGCCCAGGCTGCAGACCCCCGGCCCGATCGACCTGGTCGAGCTGGCGCGCGAACCGCGCTACGTACTGGAGACCATGCCGGTGCTCAAGGTGCTGGACGAGCTGCGCGCCAGCCGCGATCACATGCTGATCGTGGTGGACGAGCACGGCGTCTGCGAGGGGCTGGTCACGCCCATGGACGTGCTGACCGCGGTGGCGGGCGATCTGCCCGAGCACCAGGCCGACCTGTCGGAGTCGCTGCGCCTGTCCGACGGCTCCTGGCTGCTGGACGGCCGGCTGGCGGTGGGCGAGGCCGCGCGCCTGCTGGAGGCGCCGGCGCTGGCCGACGATTACCCCGACGCCACGCTGGCGGGCTGCCTGCTGCGCGCCGCCGGCCGCATTCCCGAGCCGGGCGACACGATCGCCTGGCGCGACTGGCGCTTCGAGGTGACGCGGCGCGACGGCCTGCGCATCGACCAGGTGCGGGCCAGCCGCGGCGATGTGGGCGCCGGCCACGATTGAAATCCGCGCGTCCGGGTAGTTGGAAAAACTGTCGCTGTTGTGCGATTATCTGACCCTGTATTGAGGATTTGACTGGTCTTATCCGCAGCCCGGGCAGCGCGTCCGCTCCAGGCTCAGTTAGTGTCTTTGCTTTTGGTTATCGCTACAGGTGGTACATCGCATGGGCAACACGAGGTCTGGATTCAAGGGCACGGCCGCGCTCTGCGCGGCGCTGGCCGCGCTGGCGACCCCGGGCGCCGCGCACGCCACGGAAGGCGCGCTGGGACGGCAGATCACCGGCACCAATGTCCAGCCCAACGCCGGCATCGTCTCGCCGCAACCCATCTGGGCGGTCAATCTTTCACAGATCTACCTTGACGGCAGCATCGGCGGCAGCCGCGAGGTGCCGGTCGCGGGCCGGACCTCGCTGGGCCTGGACGCCGAAGTCTCGTTCACGCTGGCGACCCTGCTCAAGACCTGGGACACCGGGCCGGGACGCTGGAACTTCGCTTCCAGCATCACCGTGCCCTACGTGTGGAACAAGGTGACCTCCACCCTGGCCGGCGCGGGCGGGCGCAGCGTCAGCCAGGACGACACCGCGTCGAACCTGTTCGACCTGTATTTCTCGCCCATCATCGCCGGCTACCACTTCTCCGAGACCTCGCACCTGGCGCTCAGCCTGAACGTGTGGGCGCCCACCGGCAAGTACAACGCCAACGACATGGCCAACCCCAGCCTGAACAACTGGACCTTCATCCCGCAGGTGGCCTACACGGGGATCTTTCCGGAGTCCGGCTTCCAGATCGACACGGTCGCCGGCTTCCAGTTCTATACGCGCAACAGCGCCACCGATTACCGCAACGCGCCGCTGTTCAGCATGGACGTGATGGGCCGCAAGGTCTTCAGCAACGGCTTCAGCGCCGGCCTGATCCTGGGCACCATCCAGCAGCTGGGCAGCGACAAGGGCCCCACGGCCGACCGGCTCAACGGGTTCAAGGGCAGGGACTGGGCGCTGGGCCCCATCGTGACCTACGACAGAAAGCTGGCTGACCAGCGTTCGCTGTCGCTGTCGCTGCGATGGGTGCCCACGATCAGCAGCACCAACCGCCTGGACAGCACCAGCACGGTCATGGCGACCGCCACGCTGGTGTTCTGAGGCGTAGCGGGCGGGGCGGTTTCCCGCCTGGCGGCACGGCCGGCCGCTGAACTGGCCTGATCTTCCGAGGAAAAGCGATGAATGCAAGAAAGCTGTTGAGTGCGGCGCTTGTCGCCGCGGCAGGCCTCGCGGCCACGGGCGGCGCACAAGCGCAGAGCCAGGACGCGTCGGGCAAGAAGCCGAACATCCTGGTGATCTTCGGCGACGACATCGGGCAGACCAACATCAGCGCCTATGGCGAAGGCGTGGTGGGCTACGAGACGCCCAACATCGACCGTATCGCCAAGGAGGGCGTGAAGTTCACCGATTACTACGGTGAAAACAGCTGCACCGCCGGCCGGTCGTCCTTCATCACCGGGCAATCGCCGCTGCGCACGGGGCTGACCAAGGTCGGCGCGCCGGGCGCCTCGGTCGGCCTGCAGAAAGGCGACATCACCATCGCCGAAGCGCTGAAGGCGCAGGGCTATGTCACGGCGCAGTTCGGCAAGAACCACCTCGGCGACAAGGACGAATACCTGCCGACCCGGCACGGCTTCGACGAGTTTTTCGGCAACCTGTACCACCTGAACGCCGAGGAAGAGCCCGAGCGCCCGTACTGGCCCAAGGATTCCAACGATCCGTTCGTGAAGAACTTCTCGCCGCGCGGGGTGGTCAAGGCCTCGGCCGACGGCAAGGTGGAAGACACCGGGGCGCTGACCAGGAAGCGCATGGAGACCATCGACGACGAGACCGTGGGCGCGGCGCTGGACTACATCGACAAGCACGGCAAGGGCGACAAGCCGTTCTTCGTGTGGATGAACACCACGCGCATGCACGTCTATACCCACGTCCGTCCGGAGAACAAGGGCAAGAGCGGCATGCCAGGCAACGACTATGCCGACGGCATGCTCGAACACGACGAGGACGTGGGCAAGCTGCTGAAAAAGCTCGATGACCTGGGCATCGCCGACAACACCATCGTGGTGTACACCACCGACAACGGCCCCAACCAGTGGAGCTGGCCGGACGCCGCGACCACGCCGTTCCGCAGCGAGAAGGATTCCAACTGGGAAGGCGCTTTCCGGGTGCCGGCCATGGTCCGCTGGCCCGGGAAGATCCCGGCGGGCCAGATCAAGCGCGGCATCGTGTCCGGCATGGACTGGTTCCCGACGCTGCTGGCGGCCGCTGGCGATACGTCCATCAAGGACCGCTTGCTCAAGGGCTGGACGCCGCCTGGAAACCCCACCAACTTCAAGGTGCACCTGGACGGCTACAACCAGCTCGACTACCTGACCGGCAAGTCGGACAAGAGCGCGCGCAACGATTTCTATTACTTCAATGATGACGGCATCCTGGTCAGCATGCGCTACGACGACTGGAAGGTCGTGTTCTGCGAACAGCGCGCGCCGGGCAATCTGAACATCTGGCAGGAACCGTTCGTCTGCCTGCGGGTGCCCAAGGTCTTCAACCTGAG
This sequence comes from Achromobacter sp. SX5, assembly GCF_056711425.1. Lineage (NCBI taxonomy): Bacteria > Pseudomonadati > Pseudomonadota > Betaproteobacteria > Burkholderiales > Alcaligenaceae > Achromobacter > Achromobacter sp. SX5. Next base: position 2,856,463 of record NZ_CM160041.1, read on the forward strand.
AATGGACCCGTACGAGCGCGCGGACATCACGTCCGACCAATACAACGACTGGCTGGGCAAGAACGCCTACCTGACCGAGATCGGCACGATGAAGGCCACCGCGTTCATGGAAACCTTCGTGACCTATCCGCCGAGCCAGCGGCCCGCCAGCTTCAGCATCGACCAGGTGCAGGAGCGCGTGCACAAGTCCATTGCCGATCACTTCAAGGCGCAGGACAAGAAAGAGGCGAAGTAGGGCCGGCTGCGTCAGCTGCAGACCCGCCGCCACGGCGCGATGCCGCGCGGCGGGCAGTAACCGGGACACGGCGCGGTGATGGACATGCCGCTCTGGCAGCGGCTTTCCGGGGCCTTCTCGCCGGCGGGCATCCAGCCCTGGCAATCGCAGCGCGCCAGGGCGCTGCCGGCGGGCAGCTTGCCGGCAGCCGGGTCCGGCTCCGGGACCTGGACCGGCTTGGCCGGTTCCACGGGCAGCGCCTTGACCACCGCGCCGGCTTCGATGCCTTCGATCACGCCGCGCACCTTGGCGTTGGACATGCCGCAGGCGCGCGCGATGGAACGGGTCGAGCGGCCGTCCTCGGCCATGGCCTGGATTTTCTCCTCGCTGCACGCCGCCTCGGCGCTCGGCGCCGCCCAGCCGTTCAAGGCCAGGACGGCGGCCGCGCACAACACCGCTCGATGCAAAATCATGGTCCGCTCCTGCACGTAAGCCCCGCCATCCTTAGGTGGAGAGCGTGTTGCAAAAAGCGTAGTGCCCGCCATTCGGCAGTGTCAATGCGCCGCGCATGGACCCTGCTTGCGGCGGTAGCCGCAAGCATGAGAGGGGGTATCCCTAAGGTTGAGGCTAGGCCGCGATGGCGCGCGCCTCGAACGGATGCGCGGCGATCGCCGCCTCGGCGCGGCCGCGCGCCGCCTCGAGTTCCACCGGGCTGCGCACCGATCCCTGCACCGAGAAAAACGTCACGTCCGTCAGGCCGACGGTGCCCAGCACATAGCGCAGATAGGGCGTGAGGAAGTCCTGCTGGCGCCGCGGATCGCTGCTGGAGAAGTCGCCGCCCGACGCGATCGCCACGTACACCGGCCGCCCGGGCAGGCTGCCGACCTTGCCCTCGGGCGTGATGCTGAAGGTATGGCGCACCCGCACCACGTGGTCGATCCAGGCCTTCAGCGAGGACGGCACCGTGAAGTTGTGCATGGGCGTGGCGATCACGATGTGGCTGGCCTCGCGCAACAGGCGTATCTGTTCGGCCGAGCGCCTGAGCGCGCCGCGCTCCAGCGCGGGGCCGCCGGGGTCCTGGCGCGCGCTGAGCGCGGCGGCATAGTCCGGGTCCACGTGCGGCAGGGTATTGGCGTCGACGTCGACGATGGCCGAGGCCGCGCCGGCGATGCGCTCGACGATGCGCTGCGACAGGCGGTAGCTTTCGGAGGCGCGGCCGCGCGGGCTGCAGATAATGCGCAGAATGCTCATGGGGCGGGGGTCTCCACGGGTACGTGCAGGGATTTGCCGAAACGGATGGCGCTGGTCAAAAGGCCCTGGCGGAAATAGAAACGCTGGGCCAGCGCGTTGCCCAGGCCGGTGTCGAGCACCAGCCGGGCGCAGCCGGCGCCGCGGGCGAGTTCGTCCAGCGCCTGCAGCAGCCGCGCGCCGTGGCGGCCGCCGCGCAGCGCGGGCGAGACGACCAGGTCGTCCACGTACAGAAAACGGCCGTACACCAGGTTTTCCTGGAAGCGGTAGCCGGCCAGCGCCACGGCCTGGCCGTCGCGCATGACGGCCAGCAGTCGGTAGCGTTCGTGGCGCATGCGGGCGACGCGTTCCAGAAAGTCTTCGGCATCGTCCAGGTGGGGCCGCAGCTCGCGCATCAGCGGCAGGCAGGCGCTCACCTCGTCGGGCGTTTCGAGGTGGCGCAGGGGGAGGTCGGGATCAGGTGTCATGGCTGCCATGGTAGGCGGCGCATGCCATAATTCCCAGAGCCATATTTTGATTTTTGGACTATGCCATGAGTCGTGCATCTCCCCAGGACCGCGAGGCCGGCCCCCTGTACCGGCAGGTCTACGAGCGCTTTCGCGGCGCGATCGTCCAGGGCACGCTCAAGCCGGGCGACCGCATTCCGTCGGCGCGTTCGCTGGCCAAGGAGATGGGCGTGGCGCGCGGCACGGTGGAGGTGGCGTATTCGCTGCTGGCCTCCGAGGGTTATATCCAGGCGCGCGGCCAGGCGGGCACGGTGGTCTCGCCCGATCTGCAGCCGCAGGCCGGCGCGCCGGCGCCGCCCGCGCCCGAGCCGCCGGCGCACGACGTGCCGGCCTGGCCGCGCTGGTCCGGCATCCTGCCGTTCCAGATGGGGCTGCCGGCGCTGGACGCCTTTCCGCGCAAGCTGTGGGCGCGGCTGGGGGCCAGGCAGCTGCGCGGGCTGCAGGCCACGGAACTGGCCTATCCGCCCAGCAGCGGCCTGCCGGCCTTGCGCGCCGCCACCGCCGCCTATCTGCAGGTGGCGCGCGGCATCCATTGCCAGCCTGCGCAGGTGTTCATCACGTCCGGCTACAACCACACGCTGCGCCTGGTGCTGCAGGCCCTGTTCGAACCGGGCGACGAAGTCTGGATGGAAGATCCCGGCTATCCGCCGACGCGGCTGCTGCTGGAGCAGGCGCGGCTGCGCCCGGCGCCGGTGCCGGTGGATCAGGACGGCCTGATGGTCGATACCGGCATCGAACGCGCGCCGGGCGCGCGCGGCGCGGTGGTGACGCCCGCGCACCAAAGCCCCCTGTGCATGTCGCTGTCGCTGCCGCGCCGCCAGGCGCTGCTGGACTGGGCGCAGCGCAGCGGCGCGTGGATCGTGGAGGACGATTACGACGGCGAATACCGTTACGTGGGCCGGCCCTTGCCGGCCTTGAAAAGCCTGGACGGGCAGGGCCGCGTGCTGTACGCGGGCACCTTCAGCAAAGTGCTGTTTCCCGGGCTCAGGCTGGCTTATCTGGTGGTGCCCGAAACCTTGAGCGCGCGTTTCGAGCAGTTGTGCTGGCTGGGCGGCGGCGCGCCGGGCCTGACTCAGGCCATCCTGGCGGCATTCATGGCCGAAGGCCATTTCGGCCGCCATATCCAGCGCATGCGCAGGCTGTACGCGCAGCGCCGCGAGGCCGCGGCCGCCGGGCTGGCCGAGGCGCTGGGCACGCGCCTGCGGATCGAGCCGCAACCGGGCGGCATGCACATGGTGGCGCGCCTGCGGGCCGGCCAGGGGGACCGGCGCCTGGCGCAGCGCATGGTCGAGCATGGCCTCTTCGCCGAAGCCGTGTCGCGCTGGTATGCCGGACCGGGCGGGCAGCCGGGGCTGCTGCTCAGCTTCACCAACATCGCGTCGGCGGCGCAGGCCCGCGAACTCGGCCTGCGCATCCGCGCGTTGATGTGAGTTAATTCAGCCCGGCCTTGTCCAGGCCATAGGCCGCGTCGGCCGAGCCGGGCGCCGTGCGAAACGCCACGTTCAGGCGGTTCCAGCCGTTGATGCCGACGATCAGCAGCGTCAGTTCCGACAATTCGGCCTCGTTGAACTCGGCGCGCGCGGCGCGGTAGGCTTCGTCGGACACGCCGGTCGGCGCCAGCGTGGTCACGGCCTCGGTCCAGGCCAGCGCGGCGCGCTCGCGCGCCGAGAACAGGGTGGATTCGCGCCAGATCGCGACGTGGTGCAGCCGCAGTTCGCGTTCGCCTTCGATCCTGGCCTGCTTGACGTGCATGTCCAGGCAGAAGCCGCAGCCGTTGATCTGCGAGGCGCGGATATCGACCAGATGGCCGAATTCCCGGACCACCGCCGACTTCTTGAGCGCGGTGCTGAATTCCAGGTATTTCTTCGAAAGTTCGGGCGTGGTCTCGAAGTAATTCAATCGCTGAGTCATATTGCTTCCTGTCGATGTCTCGGGAGAAATCCAGAGCCCGTAGCATGCGGCCGGCGCGCCCGGCGCAGAAGTGCCATGAACGGTATTTCGTTATGGGCCATATTCGGGCGGGCGCCGGTTGAATCCGCCGCGGCGCCCGGCTATAAGCTTGAAGCGAGGGCAGGATACTCATGCCCCGTAGCCGATGAAGCCCCGTCCCATGCCGCAGCCGCCTTCCCACGACGAACACGTCGCCAGCCAGTCCACCGCGCCCGCCCGCGTCCAGCCCGGTCCGGGTTCCGTCTTCGAGGTATTCCTGGTTTTCCTGCGCCTGGGCCTGACCTCTTTCGGCGGACCGGTGGCGCACCTGGCGTACTTCCATGCCGAATTCGTGGAGCGCCGCCGCTGGCTGGACGAATACGCCTATTCCGATCTGGTGGCGCTGTGCCAGTTCCTGCCCGGGCCGGCCAGCAGCCAGGTCGGCATGGCCATCGGCCTGAAGCGCGCCGGCTGGGCCGGCATGCTGGCCGCGTGGGTGGCGTTCACGCTGCCCACGGCCGTAGCGCTGGGGCTGTTCGCGGCGGGGCTGGCGCAGTTCGGCTGGCTGTCCGGATCAGCCGCCATCCACGGCCTGAAAGTCGCGGCGGTCGCCGTCATCGCGCAGGCGATATGGGGCATGGGCCGCTCGCTCTGTCCCGACCGCACGCGCGCCGCGCTGGCGGTGGCGGCCGCGCTCGTCACGCTGGCCGTGCCCGGCGCGCTGGGGCAGGTGGCCGCCATTCTGCTGGGCGCCGTCATCGGCGCGGCCACGCTGCAAGTGCCGGCGCGCCCGGCGCTGGCGGTCGAACGCCAGGCCGTGTCGCGCCGCGCCGGCTACGCCGCGCTGGCCCTGTTCGTGCTGTTGCTGGCCGCCTTGCCGGCCTGGGCGGCGTTGACCGGCCAGCCGCTGGCGCGCCAGCTCGATGGCTTCTACCGCGCCGGCGCCCTGGTGTTCGGCGGCGGACACGTGGTGCTGCCCCTGCTGGAATCGGCCGCGGTCGGCGGCGGCATGGTGTCCGACGCCGAGTTCCTGGCCGGCTATGGCGCGGCCCAAGCCATGCCGGGGCCGCTGTTCGGTTTCGCCGGCTTCCTGGGCGCGATGTCGCCGGGGCCGCTGTCGGGCTGGGCCGGCGCGCTGGCCATGCTGGTCGCCATCTTCCTGCCCGGGGCGCTTCTGGTGGCGGCCGCGCTGCCTTTCTGGGAAAGCCTGCGGCTGCGGCCCGGCGTGCGCAACCTGATCGCGGGCGTCAACGCCAGCGTGGTCGGCATCCTGCTGTCGGCCCTGTACGATCCGGTCTGGGCCAGCGCCATCCGCGGGCGCACCGACTTCGCGCTGGCGCTGCTGCTGTTCGCGCTGCTGGTCTACGCCCGATGGTCGCCGGTCTGGGTGGTGCTGATCGCCGCCGCGGGCGGCTGGGCGCTGGGCTGGCTGGGCTGAACGTCCTGCCAGCGCGGCGCCCGTTTCTGCAGGAAAGCGTCGATGCCTTCGCAGGCGTCGGCCTCCATCATGTTGCGGGCCATCACGTCGCCGGCATAATCGTACGCGTCGGCCAGCGCCATCTGCCGCTGCTTGTAGAACATGCGCTTGCCGTAGCGGATCGCGGTGGGGCTCTTGGCCAGGATGTCGTTCACCAGGGCCTGCACGCGCGCGTCCAATTCCGCTTCGGGCACGGCGTCGTTGATCAGGCCCCAGTCGCGCGCCTGCGCCGCGTCGATGAAGCGGGCGGTCACCAGCATCTCGAAGGCGCGCTTGGCCGACACGTTGCGGCTGAGCGCCACCGCCGGCGTCGAGCAGAACAGCCCCACGTTGATGCCCGACACCGCGAACGTGGCGCTATCTGCCGCCACCGCCAGGTCGCAGCTGGCCACCAGCTGGCAGCCGGCCGCCGTGGCGACGCCGCGCACCTTGGCGATGACGGGCACGGGCAGGGCCTGCAGTCCCTGCATGACGCTGCCGCACTTCCTGAACAGCTCGCGGTAATAGTCCAGGGACGGCTGGCTGCGCATCTCGCGCAGGTCGTGGCCGGCGCAGAACGCCCGGCCGGCGGATTCCAGCACCACGCAGCGCGCGTCGGCGTCGCGGGCCAGGGCGTCGATCTGCGCCTGCAACGCGGCCAGCATGGCTTCGGACAGCGCGTTGAACTGGCCCGGGCGGTTCAGCCGCAGGGTCACCACGCCGCCTTCGTCCGTGCGCTCGAGAATCGGGCTCTCCATGTCTCCTCCAGGTTGTGATTTCCCGGAAGATACTAAGCCCTGCGTGGTGGAAAGAAAACCGGCGGCTCAGCCGGCCGCGAGGCGGCGCGCCATGCCGCCCGACAGCAACAGCAGCGGCGCCACGATAGCCGCGCCGATCGAGGCCATGGCGGCCTGCGGCGGCATGCCGCTGTCGACCAGCAGCGTGGCGATGAGGGCCGAACCGCTCATCTGGAACAGGCCGTAGACCGCGGCCGCGGTGCCGGCGCGTTCGGCGAAGGGTTCGAGCGCCAGGCTCAGGCCCGAGCCCAGCGCCAGCGAAAAGCCCACGGTCAGCACCGCGACCGGCAGCATGAAGGCCCCGGCCGACAGCGGCAGCCACAGCCAGGCCGCCAGATGCATGGCCGCGGCCGCGAGCAGCGCGGCCATGCCGACCCGCACCATGGCGTGGCGGCCGAAGCGCGCGATAAAGGCCGGCGCCAGGAAGAACGCGCCGATATTGATGGCCGCGTTGCCGCCGAACCAGGCCGAGAATCCCAATTCGGAATAGCCCAGTTCCTGCACCAGCACCACGGGCGCGGCCGCCACGAACACCAGGATCATGGCCATGCCGGCCATGCCGAACGCCGCGAAGTACAGAAAGCGGCCGCTGGCCACGATGGGCGCGTAGCGCCGCAGGCTGTAGAGCGGGCCTTGCGGCCGGCCGGGCGCGGCCCGCGTCTCTTCGAACCGCAACGCCAGCAGCGCCGCCAGCCCCAGCGCGAACAGCACCATGAACGCGAACGTGCTGCGCCAGCCCGCATGCACCGCCAGCGCGCCGCCCACCAGCGGCGCCAGCGCGGGCACGGTGCACAACGCCCCGTTCAGATAGCTGTAGACGCGCGCGCCCACCGCGGGGCTGAAGCAGTCGCGCACCGCCGCGAAGGCCACCAGCGAGGCCGAGCACGCGCCCAGCCCCTGGATCACGCGGGCCGCGTAGAACACTTCCAGCGAGCCGGCCGCCGCCCCCAGCGCCGATCCCAGCAGATAGGCGAGCACCCCGCCTACCGCCACCGGGCGGCGGCCGTAGCGGTCGGCCAGCGGGCCGATCAGCACCTGGCCCACGCCCACGGCGAAGATGAACAGCGTGATGCTGGCCTGCAGCGCGGTGACGGGCCGGCCGAAATCCTGCGCCATGGCCGGCAGGGAAGGGAGGTAGATGTCGATGCCCATCGGCGTGAGCGTGACCAGCCCCATCAGGAGGCCGATCAGCCAGCGTTGGCCACGGGGAGATAATGCAGACTTCATGGACAGGCTCGGGGTTCGTTGCGAACCCGGGAAAACCCGATATTATCCATGAACGAAGGAGAATCGCCTCATGAACGCGCCCGCCCTGCGACCCCGTATCGTGATCCTCTATTGCACCCAGTGCCAGTGGCTGCTGCGCGCGGCCTGGATGGCCCAGGAGCTGCTGTCCACCTTCTCGACCGACCTGGGCGAGGTGGTGCTGCAGCCGGGCACGGGCGGGATTTTCCAGGTCACCTACAACGGCGACCTGATCTGGGACCGCAAGAGCGACGGCGGATTTCCCGAAGCCAAGATCCTCAAGCAGCGCGTGCGCGACCGGCTCGACCCGGGCCGTCCGCTGGGCCATATCGACGGCCACGAGCGCGACGACGGCGCGGCCGCCGCCATTGCCCGCAAGCAGCCCGACGCCTGACGCCGGACCCCGCGTTCACGCCTTGGGCGTCCACGGCCGCCGCCGACTGGCGGCCAGCGCCGCTTCGAGGCGCCGTTTGCTGGCCTCGGGCCAGCAGGCTTCCTGGTCGTAGAACTCGTCGGCCGCCGGCACGTCCTCGGGCAGGCGCAGCCAGGGCTGCCTGGAGCGCACGAAACAATGCGCGCCCGGCGGAAAGTCGGCGGGGCGGTCCAGGGTGCCCGCGTAGATCAGGGCCACCGCCTCGCCGAACGCCGGGTGGTGGCTCCACAGATAGCCGGCGCAGGCGGCGCAGCGCACCACCACCGCCGTTTCGCCGTCGTCGGCCGTCTTGCCGGCCGGGTAGCGGCGTAGCTCGCCGCTCAACCGCGTGACGCGGTCGGTCTCGATGGGTGCGTTCATGCCGAAGGCGCTGCCCGAGTGGCGCTGGCATACGGTGCAGTGGCAGCAATGCACGAACATGGGCGGGCTGGCCAGGCGGTAGCGGACCGCGCCGCAGTCGCAGCCGCCTTCGATGGGAGCGTCGGACATCGCGGATCTCCAGGAGCAGGAATCGACGCGGCCAGTGTATCGGCGCGTCACGGGCGAGGGCAGTGGCAATCGCGACAAGGTAGCGGGGCGATTGCGTCAGGGGCTTCTATTTCGCGCAAAATGATGCTAAAATTCTTTATCTGGCAGCCAACGAACAATATCAACAACGAATATCAACAACGCAAGCCAGAACTTTCCAGCGATGGCCGGGCGCGTTCCGGCCGTTGCTTCGCCAGCGCCGCCCGCCTAGCATGCGCCCGCATCCCGCCAGGGAGCCGCATCCCGGGCGCGCTTGAATCCTGCGTATCGCGCTTGTGCCGGGCAAGCCATACGCCCTGAACAGGAGAACGCCCATGTCTCATCAACTGGCCAGCAAGAAGTCGCGCTTCGAGATTCCGCCGCTGAACTGGAAGGCGCCCGAGACCAAGCAGGACACCGACGCCAAGACCGCCGCGGCCAAGGCCGACGCCCACCAGGACCGCGAGGCCTCGCGCTCGACGGCCTAAGCCCCAAGCCTGTGTCGGCCGGCCCGTCCGGGCCGGCCCTCTCCACGTATCCGCCTGCGATGGCGCGCCGCGCCGCCGCAGGCGGTGCTGCATTCACGCACCGCAGTTCCCGCCGTTGCGGCCCACGCGCCGCGCGGCGGCCTGCGCCTGCGCCGCCGTTGGCGCGACTTTTCCGATAGCGAGCACCCGGTATGCCTGAAAGCCCCTTCAGCCGCCCGATGGTCAGGCCCTTCATCTATGTCACGCCGACCTCGCGTTCCCTGATGTTCTCGCGCGGAGAGATACAGAGCCGCATGTGGACCGGCGATCCCTACGCGCTGAACCTGGAGTACACGCGCCTGATGATGGGGTTTCTGCTGCTCAATCCCGAGCCGCGCCGCATCGCCATGGTGGGCCTGGGCGGCGGGTCGCTGGCGAAGTTCTGCTACCGCTATCTGCCGTCGGCGCGCATCGACGTCTACGAGATCAATCCGCAGGTCATCGCCTTGCGCGATTCGTTCCTGGTGCCCGACGACGACGAGCGTTTCACGGTGCTGCAAGGCGACGGCGCCGAGCTGATCCGGAACTACCGGGACGAGTATGACGCGGTGCTGGTCGACGGTTTCCAGATCGGCGGCATCGCGCCGCAATTGGCGAGCGCGGACTTTTACGAAGCGTGCTGGCGCGCCCTGGCCGCCGAGGGGCTGATGGTGTGCAACTTCCATGCGTCGGACTTCAATACCCAACGCTATCTCGGCCGCATCCGGCAGCGCTTTGCCGGATCGGTGGTGGAGGTCAGCGACACCTCGCTGGCGCATCGCATCGTGTTCGCCTGCAAGGGCGGCCGCCTCAAGCGCCGCACCCGCTTGCCCGCGCACAAGCCCGAGGCCATGAGCGCCGAGCTGTGGACGCGCATCGCGCCCGGGTTGTGGCCCGTCGTGGACTGAAAGACGGGTCAGGGCGCGTGCGTCACCACGCGGTTGCGGCCCTGCTGCTTGGCGTCGTACAGCGCCTCGTCGGCCTCGCGGAACGCCGCGCCCACGTCCGCGCCGCCCCCCGGCCATTGCGCCACGCCGGCGGAAATCGTGATGGCGCCCACGCCGGGCAGCTGCTGCGCTTGCACGCGCCGGCGCAGGCGCTCGGCCACGTTGCCGGCTTCGCGGGCGCCGGCGGCGGGGAGGAGCATCAGGAACTCCTCGCCGCCGTTGCGACAGAGCACGTCCGACGGGCGTGAACCGTCGCGCATCAATTGCGCCAGGCTGCGGATCACTTCATCGCCCACCGCGTGGCCGTGGGTATCGTTGACCCGCTTGAAGTGGTCGATGTCCAGCGCCACCACGGCGAACGGCGCCTCGGCCGCCTGCAGCCGCTGCACGGCGGCCTGCAGCCCGCGCCGGTTGTACAGGCTGGTCAGCGGATCGGTGATGCTGGCCTGGTTGAGCTTGCCGATTTCGTCCTGCAGGTTGGTGAAGCTCCGGATCACCGCGAGCTTGAGCCGGCGCGCCTCGAAATACCAGGCGCGCACCGAACGCACGCGCTGCATCGCCACCGCCATGTCCTGGTGTTCTACATTGGTGGCCAGCTGCGACAGCGGCTGCGAGATCTTGCGCGCGCACCACCAGATGGCCAGCAGGAACAGCAGCGCGAACGGCGTGGCGTAGCCGACCAGAATCCAGATCAGCCGGTCCAGCGGCTCCAGCGTCGCCCCGGTGGGCCGCTGCGCGATCACGCCCCAGCCGCTGGCGGGCACGCTGGCGTAGCCGGCCAGCATGTCCACGCCCTGCGTATTGACCAGGCGCTGCGCGCCTGCCTGTCCGCGCATCACGGCGGCCACCACCGGATTGCGGCTGACGTTGTCGCCCACGCGGCCGGGGTCCTCGTGGTAGAGCAGCCGGCCCTCGGCGTCGACCACGTAGAGATAGGAGCCGTCCTGGTACGGATGCCTGCCCAGCAGCGTGTGCAGCGCGCCTTCGTCGCTCAGATAGATGGTGCCCGCGATGTAGCCCAGGTAGCGGCCGTTCTCGGCCAGGATGGGATGGGAGACGGTGAGCAGCAGCACGCCGGTCAGCGAGACGTACGGCTTGCTGATGAGCGGCTGGCGCGCCTGCAGCGCGGCGCGGCTGCCGGGCGTGTCGACCCGCACGCCCAGGTATCCGCGCAGGGTCTGCGAGGTGGCCAGCAGGGTGCCGTCGGCCCGGACGATCGCCACCGTATTGAAGCTGTCGTCCTGTTCCTGCAGCCGCATGGCCTCGGCCGCGAGCAGGTCCGGCGCGTCGATGCGCGCGGCCAGGTGGCGGGCGCTGTATTCCAGCCGGCGCTGAGCCGACTTCAGGAACACGCCCGTGCTTTCCGCCAGCTTGGCGGCGTAGACGCGGTTGGCTTCCAGCGTATTGGCGATGAGCTGTTCGCGCTGGACGCGGTAGCTGGCATAAAGCGCATTCACGGTGGACACGAGCGCGCTGAATATGGTGAGCGCAAGCACGAGCCCGCGTAGGTGGATTCGCATGAGGGAGGAGGGCCGGGTCGAGGCAGGGGAGCTGCCCGGAATTCTACCGTGGGCCGCCCTCGGGCTCGTCCAGCAGCCGGGCGGCCGGCGACCGGGCGGCCGAGCCGGCGCGGAAATAGCCCATGACCGTGGCCACGCTGCTGTGGCCGGTCAGCGCCATGGTGTCGCCCAACGGCTCGTTCTGCCGGCCCGCCTCGGTCACGAAGCCCGAGCGCAGGCTGTGCGCCGAGAAGTCGCCCTCCAGCCCGGCCAGCCGGCAGCGCTGCTGCACGATGTCGCGCAGCGCCGCGGGCGCCAGCGGCTCGCCCAGCACGCCGCCGCGGCGCACGCGGCGAAACAGCGGGCCCGCGGTGATGCCGCTCATACGCAGCCAGTCGTCCAGCGCGCGCGCCGCCGGGCCGACGATGGGCTTCTGGTCGTCGGCGCGCCGCGCGCCGGACTGGTTGGTCTTGGATTGCGCCAGGGTGTAGAGGAAACCGTCGGCCGTGCGCCGGGTGTTCTCGACCGTGGCGCGCGCCACCTCGGAACGGCGCCGCCCGCCGCTGGCCCAGGCGAACAGCAGCAGGGCGCGGTCGCGCACCCCCCGCAGGGAATCGTCGCAAGTCGCCAGCAGCGCCTGCAGCGGCTCGCGCGTCAGCGCCGCCTTGCGGGCGGGCGCCGCGCCGCGGCCGGCATAGGCACGGCGGGTCCGCGCCAGCAATTCGCGCACGCGCGCGGCGCGGCAGGGGTTGGGATGGCCGTGCAGCTCGTGGGCCTTGGACAGCACCGCCAGGCGCTGCAGCAGCGTATTGAGGCTGGGCGGGCCGGGCCGGCTCTTGGCCTTCAGGCGCACCAGCTCGCGGTCCAGCGCCGCCGGCAGCTCCCATTTCAGGCCTTGCGGGGTGTCGCGCTGCGCGTGGTCGACCACGAACTGGATGACCGCGGCCTCGGGCAGGGGCAGGGCGAAGGGCTGGCCGTAGCGCAGCCCGTACCAGGCCGTCCAGTAACGGATCGCGGCGCGGTAGGCGGCCGCGGTATTGGCCGAACTGCCTTCGCGCATCAGCTCGCGCATGGCGGCGTGGGCCTGGGCGTCCAGCGCGGCGGGATTCAGGACGGGCAGGGCGGTTTTCGGGGTCAGCGACGGCATTTTATTCAAATACATACATATGCTGTATGATATCTAACATATTCTATAGATTACTCGCGATAAGGTTCACTTATCGAGGGTAATTATCCTGAAAATCTGACGGAAAACCAGCCATGGCCACCGGAATTACTGAGACCGACGTCTGGAGCGCCGCCGACGCCCTGTTGCTGGAAGGCGCGCGGCCCACCATCGAACGCGTGCGCCAGAAGATCGGGCGCGGGTCGCCCAATACCGTCAGCCCGTATCTGGAGACCTGGTTCCGCGCCCTGGGCGCGCGCATCAAGGACCCCGGCGCCTTCGCCGCCGCGCCGGCGGTGCCCGACCCGGTGGCCCAGGCCGCCGCGCATTTCTGGGAAGCCGCCCAGGCCGAAGCCCGCGCGCAGCAGGCCCAGGCCTATCGTGAACGCTGGGAAGAACTGGCGCAGGAGGGCGGCCGGCTGGCGGCCGACGCCGAGCAGCTGCAGCGGCGCGAGGCCGGCCTGGCCCAGCGCGAGCGCGACCTGCAGGAAGCGCTGCGCGTGGCCACCTCGCAACTGGCGGCGGCCGAAGACCGGCTGCTGGCGGCCGAAGAACAGCTGCGCCTGCGCGACGACAGGCTGGCACAGCTGCAGCAGGAACTGGCCGAGTCGCGCGCGGCCGCCCAGGCCTTGCTGGCCGATGCCGACCAGTCCCGCAGCCGCCACGCGCAGGCGCTGGAAGCGCTGCAATCCCGCCACTCGGCGCATGAACGCCGCTGGCTCAATGAACTGGACGCCGAACGCGGCGCGGTCAAGCGCCTGCAGGCCCGGCTGGATGACGCCCAGGCCGCCGCGCAACAACAGCAGGCGCGGTCGGACAAGGCCCTGGCCGATGAACAGGCCCAGCGGCGCCAGGCGGAGCAGGGCGCGCAAGCCGCGCGCGCCGAGGCGCAGGAGCAACGCCAGCGCCTCGAGGCCGATCTGGCCGCGGTGCGCGCCGACGCGGCGCTGGCGCGCGAACGCGAACGCGCGTTGCAGGCCGCGCTGGCCGCCGCCACCGCCCGGGCCGACGACAACGCCGAACAGCTCAAGGCCAAGGACGCGCAACTGGGCGAGATGGCGCGCCACCTTGTGGCGCTGAGCGCGGGCGCGCCGCCCGCCGACGGCTCGCGCCCCTGACGCCGCGGCGGGCCGGGCGTAGCGTCAATGGCCCGGATACACGCCCTGGAACGGCTCGTTGTTGGGCTCGCCGAAGCTGGACGAGTGGTAGTTGGCCGGATTGGCCGCCGTCGAGCCGGACGGGCGCGACGAAGTGGAGCTGTAGGAACTGGTTCCGGTGCCGGAGCAGCCGGCCAGCATGACGGCCAGCACCAGGCCGGCGGTGGTCAGGGTCCTCATGGCGTACCTCGCTAAAGATGGCCGCCGCAAGCGCGGCAGGCCCGGCGTTGCCGGCAAGTCGCGTGCCCGCCTTCGGCCCTGTCCCCGAACCGGGGAATTTCGGATACATTGCAGCGAAACGCTATGGCGCGAGGCACCCGGGCGGGCGCCACACGGCCGCCATGCGCAACCATCCAGGGCCGCGGGCCCTGTCAGGAGCCGCCGGTGCAGCCACGTCAACCGGTCGATATCGCCCGTGTCCTGCTCGTCATCGCCATACTTGCCGGGCTGACGATAGGCAGTCTTTACATCCTGCGGCCGTTTTTGCCGGGCCTGGTCTGGGCCACCACCATTGTCGTGGCGACCTGGCCGGTGCTGCTGGCGATCCAGCGCCGCTGCGGCGGACGCCGCTGGATCGCCACCATCGTCATGCTGTTGCTGCTGCTGTTCGTGATCGTGCTGCCGCTGTACCAGGTGATCGCCACCCTGGCGCTGCATGGCGGCGCCATCATGGAGGCCATCAAGCGCCTGCCGGACTATGCGCTGCTGGCGCCGCCGGCGTGGGTGGGCAGCATTCCGCTGGCCGGCCCGCGCATCGCCCACGAATGGCAGGCGCTGTCGGATGCCGGCGCGGGCGGGCTGCTGGCCCGGCTGGAACCGTATCTCACCATCGCCGCGCGCTGGCTGCTCGGCCACGCCGCCATCGTCGGCGTGTTCGCCATGCACATGCTGATCACGGTCGTGATCGCCGGCATTCTGTACAGCCGCGGCGACGTGGCGGCCCAGTTCGTGCTGCGCTTTTTCAACCGGCTGGCCGGGCAGCGCGGCATGTCCGCCGTCAGGCTGGCCGCGCTGGCGATCCGCGCCGTGGCGCTGGGCATCGTGGTGACGGCGGTGGTGCAGTCGGTGCTGGGCGGCATCGGCCTGTGGATCGCCGGCGTGCCGGCCGCCGGCATCCTGACCGCGCTGATGGTCATGCTGTGCCTGGCCCAGCTGGGCCCGTTTTTGCCCATGCTGGGCGGCGTGGTGTGGCTGTTCCAGAACGACATGAAGCTGGCCGCCGGCATTCTGCTGGCCTGGGCGCTGGTGGTGGCCATGCTGGACAACCTGCTGCGGCCCATGCTGATCAAGCGCGGCGTGAACCTGTCGCTGCTGCTGATACTGGCCGGCGTGCTGGGCGGGATGTTCGCCTTCGGCATCGTGGGCCTGTTCATCGGCCCGGTCATTCTGGCCGTGACGCAGACGCTGCTGCACGCCTGGGTCGACGAAACGCCCGCGCCGCAGGCCGTGCAAGCGCCCGGGTCCGGGCCAAGGGCGTAACATTCGCCTCTCGACGCGGGCGTGCGCGCCCGCGGTTTCAGTCACGCCATCCGCCAGTTCCATGTCGAAGCCTCCCCACACGCGCGCCGCCGGCACGCTGACCCTTCCACGCCGCGCCGCGGCGTCCAGAAACGCCCCCCGCAATACCGCCCGCCAGGACAGCAAGCCGGCCGACGGCAGCGAGCGCCTGGCCAAGCGCGTGGCCGCGCTACAGCAGTGCTCGCGCGGCGACGCCGAACGCTATATCGAGGGCGGCTGGGTCGCGGTGGACGGCAAGACCGTGGAAGAGCCGGGCTTCCGGGTCGCCCCGCAACAGGCCGTCGCGCTGCTGCCCGGCGCCCGGCTGGAACCCGCGCAGCCCGTCACCATCCTGCTGCACAAGCCCGCCGGCCTGTACGCCAACGACGAACCCGGCTCGGCGCGCGACCTGATCCTGCCCGAGAACCTGATGCCCGGCGACCGCTCCGGCCTGCGCTTCCTCAAGCGCATGCTCAATGGCCTGAAGCTGGCCACGCCGCTGGAGCGCGCCGCCAGCGGGCTGCTGGTCTATACGCAGGAATATCCGGTGATGCGCAAGCTGGTCGAAGACGCGCGCCACGTCGAGCACGAATACATCGCCGAAGTCGCGGGTGCGCTGGGCGAGGGCGATCTGGCGCGGCTTCAGCGCGGCCTGGCCTGGCAGGGCCGTCCGGCCACGCCCATGAAGGTCAGCTGGCAGAACGAAACCCATCTGCGCTTCGCCTTGAAGACGCCGGCGCCGGGATTCATCGAGTACGTCTGCGACACGGCCGGCCTGCGGCTGCTGGCGCTGCGCCGCATCCGCATCGGCCGCCTGCCCATGGCGGGGCTGGCGCCGGGGCTGTGGCGCTACCGCCTGGGCTATGAGCGGTTCTGATCAAAGGAAGGACATGAGCAGCAAAGCAGCAAACCACGGCCAGCCGTCCCCGCGCCGCAGTTTTCTCATCCAGGCGGGGGCCCTGGGCCTGTCCGCCGCCGTCCTGGGCGGTTGTGCGTCGCGCGCGCCGGTCGCGCCGCGGCGGCCGGCCACGCCGGCGCCCGCCGCGCCTCCGGTTTCGCCGGGCACTGCCGCCTCGCCGGTGCCGGCGCTGCGGCCCGGCGCGAAAGTGGCGATCGTGGCGCCGGCCTCGGCCGCGCCCGACGCCAGCGACCAGGCCGCCGAATGGCTGCAGGAGCGCGGCTACGCGCCGCAGGTCATGCCGGCTTCGCGCATCCGGCTGCAGCCGCCGTACGACTACCTGGCCGGCAGCGACGCCGAGCGGCTGGCCGATCTGCACGCCGCCTTCGCCGCGCCCGACGTCAGTGCGGTGTGGTGCCTGCAAGGCGGCTTCGGCTCGTGGCGCCTGCTGGACGGGCTGGACTACGAGCTGCTGCGCCGCCATCCCAAGCCCTTCATCGGCTACAGCGACATCACGGCCCTGCATCTGGCCCTGCAGCGGCGCGCCGGCTTCGTGACCTTCCACGGCCCGATGCTGGCGCAGGACATGCTGGCCGGCAAACGCGAGCCGACCGAATCGCATCTGCTGGCCATGCTGAGCGGGCAGTTCGGGCAGGGCGCCTGGATCGACCCGCCGCTGGACGCCCCCGCCACCCCGCTGGTGCCGGGAACGGCCACCGGGCGGCTGGTGGGCGGCAACCTCGCCCTGATCGCGGCGCTGATCGGCTCGCCCTACGAGATCGACACGCGCGACGCGATTCTTTTCATCGAGGACGTCAACGAGGCGCTGCCGCGCGTGGACCGGCTGCTGAACCAGCTGGCCGCCGCCGGCAAGTTCGACGGCGTCAAGGGCGTGCTGGTCGGCAACTTCACGCGCATCCTGGGCGTGCAGATGGACGACGCGCAGGCCCAGGGCATGCTGTATCCGCTGATCCTGGACCAGTTCCGCGGCCGCGGCATCCCGGTGCTGGGCGGCTGGCCCAGCGGCCACGGCAATCCCAACCTGACCTTGCCGCTGGGCGCGCGCGTGACGCTGGACACCGGGCGCGGCGCGCTGCGCCTGGAACAGGCCGTAGTGATCCGATAGCTGGAAATGCATCATTAATAGTGCAAAACTAGCCTCAATGCGCTATTAATGACCCAATTTATTTTCTGACATGCCTCATTTATGGTGCATTCCAATAGATTAAGCACTATTATTGAGTCATGAAAAAGAAGATCGAACCCAGCTTCGAGGCCGCCGAAGCGCTGGCCCGGATCGGCGCCAATATCCGCACCGCCCGGCTGCGGCGCGCCGAAACCGAGTCCACGCTGGCCAGCCGCATGGGCGTGTCGCGCGCCACCATCGCCCGTCTCGAACGCGGCGACGGCGGCGTGTCGCTGGCGCTGGCCGTGGAAGCCTTGCTCCAGTACGGCTACGCGGACCAGCTCTACGCGCTCGGCGATCCCGAGCAGGACGGCGTCGGCAAGCGGCTCGACGCAATGCGCCGGCCCAGCCGCGGCGGCGCGGGCGCGCTGCACTCGCACCGGGCCGATCCCACCCGGCTGTAAGAAGCGTCTGCGCACATGGCTACCGGCAAGAAGCACAAATCGGTCGAAAGCGAGCTGTACGTCTACGTCGACATCCGCGGCGAGGCCGTATTGGCCGGCCTGTTGACGCTGGACGACACGGACGAGAACCGCTTTTTCGCCGAATTCACCTACGTGCAGTCCTACGTGGATGACCCGCGCGCCTTCGCGCTGGACCCGCTGAACCTGCCGCTGGTCGACGCCCGCAGCACGTTCCGCACCGAAAGCCGCTACGAAAAACTCGGCGCCATATTCGACGCCGCGCCCGACGCCTGGGGCCGCAACGTCATGCGCATCGACAACGCCGGCGCGCGCGTGACCGAAGACGAGGTGTTGCTCAAGGGCCGCGGAATGGGCGTGGGGGCGCTGTTCTTCAGCGCGCGCCAGCTCACGCCCAATATGCGCAAGACCTACCGCCTGCCCGAAGTCAGCCAGCTGGAATCGCTGGCCGGGCTGCTCACCGACATCGACCAGGGCGTCAAGCCCAAGGGCCTGTACCGCGACATCCTGGGCAGTTCATGGGACATCGGCGGGGCGCGCCCCAAGACCATCGTGCGCGACGACCAGGGCGAGATGTGGATCGCCAAATTCCCGCGCAAGGGCGATTCCTACGACCGCCAGCGGGTCGAGTACGCCAACCTGCAGATGGCCAGGGCCATCGGCCTGACCGTTCCCGAGATCCGGCTGGCCGAAACGCGGCTGGGCGCGGTGCTGCTGACCCATCGCTTCGACCGCGAACTGCTGCCGGCGGGCAAGGGCGCGGACCCCATCGTCGCGCGCCGCCATTTTCTGAGCGGGGCCTCGCTCATCAGCCCGTCCGTCCAGATCGGCAAGCGCGAACTGGACGGGCCGCGCGGCAAGGCCACGTATTCCTACGCCCGCCTGGCCGACGTGGCCCGCCGCGTGTCGTCCAACCCGGTGCAGGACCTGAAGGAGCTCTACGCCCGCATGGTGCTGAACGTGGCCGTGCACAACACCGACGACCACCTGAAGAACGTCGGCTTTCTCAAGGACGAAAACGCCCACAGCTACCGGTTGTCGCCGCTGTTCGACGTGGTGACGCAGGAAGGCTCTGCCAGGCACTATCTGCATATCGGCGCGGCCGGGCGCGAAAGCTCGTTCCAGAACTGCCTGAGCGAATACCGCCGCTTCGGCCTGCGCTCCGAAACCGCCGCCCGCCAGATCCTGGACCACGTGCGCGGCGTGGTGGCCGAACGCGGGCGCTACTACGACATGGCCGGCATGAGCGCCCAGGAAGTCGGCCACGTCGAGGCCTCGCTGATGGCCTGGCGCAACGATTCCTAGGCGCGCCTGGCCGACCAGCTCCCGCGGCCCGCGGCCTTGCCGCTCATGGTCTTGCCATTGACCACGCCCGTATAACGCACGCCGTCCACCGTGAAGGCGATTTCGGCGCCGTTGAGCCGCGCATCGGAGATCGGGACCGAACCCAGCTTGCCGGACAGCTTCTGGTAGTGCTGCTCCAGGTGCAGCGTCTGGCCGTCCACGTCCCACTTGCCCTGGACCTTGGCCGGCACGATCCACAGCAGCGCGGTGCAATAGCTGCTGCAGTTCTCGGTCACGGTTTCCTCGGCGTCCGGCTCCCAGTCGCCCATGCGGAACGTGTTCGACACCACGCGCGTGCCCGGCGCCAGCTCCAGCAGCCTGGGCCGCAGTTTTTCGTTGATGGTCGACAGCAGGAACATGGTGATGACGTCGGCCTTGGACAGGTCGGTGGCGAACAGGTCGGCCGCCACGAACGTGGCCCGGTCGCCCACGCCGGCGCGCTCGGCGTTGCGGCGCGACAGCGCCACCAGGTCCGGGTTGTACTCGATGCCCTGGGCCGTCAGGCCGCGCTGGGCGGCGGTGATCACGGTACGGCCGTCGCCCGAGCCCAGGTCCATCAGCCGGTCGCGCGGCGTGACCTTGGCCATGTCCAGCATCTTGTCGACCAGGGTCTGGGGCGTGGGCACCCAGATGACGTCCTTGCCGTCCTGGCCGACGCTGGGCTCGTAGTCCTGCTGTTGTTCGGTGGCCGCCGCGGGCGCGGCCTGCGCGGCGGCGCCCAGAACGCAGGCCAGGGCCAGCGCCGCGGCCGAAGCCGCCCGGACGCCGGGCCGTTGGAACGGAATCGCGATTTGCATGATGCAGGCTCCTTGCGTGGGGTTGCGTAAAGCCGTCTGCAAGCGCCGCGCCTAATCTGGCGGCGGCTGCGGGCGGGCCAGGCGCAGCATGGGCAGGCCCGCCGCCAGGACGGCCAATCCGATCAGGGCGCCGGCTCCCGCGTAGACGGCGCTCGAATACACCAGGCCGGCGCACACCAGCGCCAGCAGTAAGGGGGGCAGGGGATACAGCGGCACCCGGAACGGGCGCGGACGGTCGGGGTCCAGCCGCCGCAGCCGCCACACCGAGGCCGCCACCAGCAGCATGAACAGCCAGAACACCGGCGCGGTGTAGGCCACCAGGGTCTGCACGCTGTTCTTGCTGAACGCGCCCAGCCCGATCAGCGCCAGCGTGATCGCGCCCTGCGCCAGCAGCGCAGCGGCCGGGGTTTCGTTGCGCGCGTTCCAGGCCGCCAGCGCGCCCAGGCGCGGCACGTCACGGCCCAGCGCGCAGTACACGCGGGCGCCGGTGATGATGGTGCCGTTGATGGTGCTGAGCGCCGTGGCGCAGATCGTCAGGCTGAGCAGGGCCGCGGCATACGGGCCGGCCGCCAGCTGCATGACGTCGGCGCCCAGCGCGGGCGTGTCGCGCAGCCCCTGCAGCCCGAAGATCTCCAGCAGGGCCAGGTTGGTCAGCACATAGGCGGCGGTGACCACCACGGTGCCCAGCAGCAGCACGCGGCTCATGTTGCGGCCCGGCTCGCGCAGTTCGCCGCTCAGATAGGCGGCCTCGTTCCAGCCGCCGTACGTCAGCAGCACGAACACCATGCCCATGCCCAGCAGGCCGGCCGGATGCCCGGCAAGCGGCATCGGCGCCACGTCGCGCAGCGGGCCTTGCGCGGTGGCCGACAGGCTGGCCACCAGCACCGCGGCCAGCGCCGCCAGCGTCAGCAGCGTGAACACCCATTGCAGGCGCTTGGAATAGCGCGTGCCCGCCACGTTCAGCGCGGTCAGCGCCACCACCGACAGCGCCGCGTGCAGGGCAGGGCCGTAATCGCCCAGCGGCGCCAGGCGCTGCGCATAATCGCCATAGATATAGGCCACCACCGCGATCGCGCCGGTCTGGATCACCGTGCAGCGCGCCCACGCGAACATCACGCCCACGCGCTGGCCCCAGGCCCGCGTCAGGTACAGGTATTCGCCGCCGGCGCCCGGATAGGCCGAGCCCAGCTCCGCATAGCACAGCGCCCCCACCAGCATCACGCAGCCGCCCGCCACCCACAGCGCCACATAGGCGGCTTCGGAAGCGGCGTGCTGGGCCACCAGCGGAGGAAAGCCGAATATGCCGATGCCGATGACCACGCCCACCAGCACCATCGTCGCATCCAGCACCGACAGGCCGGCGGCAGGGGGCGCATGCTGGAGACTCGCGGACGAACGCGCGGCGGACCTTGTCATCGGGGCTCTCGGGTCGGCGGGAAAGGGCAGGCGCGGATGCCGCCGGGCGGCAGCATCTGACAATAACCTGAACAATTATCGACTCGGATATGTCCTGGAAAGTTTCTTCGGGTTTACCCGAAAAAAATGCAGGAAGCGTCTGGCCCATTGCGACACTTCCTGCATCAAACAACTTTAACTTATCGTTTTAAGTGATTGATTATTTGAGATTGTTCGTAGTTATATAAGGTGAATTAGTTAAAGTGATTTCTCTGAAGCTACTTCATGCTCGCGCCCCGGCGTGAGCATTAGATACCGCTGGCGCTCGGCTGGGAATCACTGAAATTGGGTATTTGCCGGCGAATTGCCGCTGCTCGGGAAAGTCGGGCCAGGGCGATTCTCCGAAACGGTTCTTGAAATGCCCCCCTTGGCTGCCTATGATCGGAACGGGTTTCGACCAGAGAGGATGCTCATGCGACCGTCCGTCGTGCTAGACATGAAGCGCAGTGCAGTACGCGAAGCAGTAGGCCGATATCGCACAGCAAATCCGCGCGTCTTCGGTTCCGTGCTGCATGGCACCGACCGGGAGGGCAGCGATATCGATCTGCTGGTCGACGCGCTGCCGGAAGCCACCCTGTTCGACCTGGGTGGACTGCAAGAGGAACTGGAATCCCTGCTGGGCATCCACGTCGATTTGCGAACGCCCGGCGACCTGCCGCCAAAGGTCCGGGCCAAGGTGCTCGCGCAGGCGCAGCCGGTATAAACGCGGCCAGCATCGCCTCAGTTCTAACACCGCATCAAGGCGACACCCGAGAACACCTAAACCGTCGAAGCCCCGCCCAGAATCACCGTGTACTGCGACGACAGCACGCCGCCGTTGCCATGCGCCAGGGCGACTTCGGCGCCCTCGACCTGGCGCTGGCCGCATTCGCCGCGCAACTGGCGGACGGCTTCGATCAGCAGGAAGATGCCGTACATGCCGGGGTGGCAGTACGACAACCCGCCGCCGTTGGTGTTGACGGGCAACTGGCCGCCTGGCGCGATGCGGCCGTTGGCGACGAAGGCGCCGCCTTCACCCTTGGCGCAAAAGCCCAGATCCTCCAGGAACAGCACGGTGTTGATGGTGAAGGCGTCGTACAGGCCCACCACGTCCATGTCGGAGGCGGTCAGGCCGGCCTGTGCATACGCGATCTCGCCGGACACACGCGCGCCGGTATTGACCAGGTCGGGCATGTTGCTGATGGTCAGGTGGGTGCTGCAATGGCCCGAACCCAGCAGGTAGACCGGGGCGGTGCGCAGCCCGCGCGCCCGCGCCGGCGTGGTCAGCACCAGCGCGCCGCCGCCGTCGGAGACCAGGCAGCAGTCGCGGATGGTGAGCGGATGGCTGACCATGCGCGAAGACAGCACGCCTTCGACCGTCAGGGGTTCGCGCTCCCAGGCCATGGGATTCAGCAGCGCCCACTGGCGCGCCGCCACGGCGACTTCGGCCAGCTGCTCGCGGGTGGTGCCGAATTCATGCATGTGACGGGCGGCCGCCATGGCGTAGGCCGTGGCCGGCAGGAAGGGCTTGTAGGGCGATTCGTAGGGGTTCCATTCCGGCCGGCTGGTGTTCTTGCGGCCCAGCGAGCGCTGGGTGCTGCCGTAGGCCACCACGGCGACCTCGCACAGGCCGGCGGCGATCGCCGCCTCGGCCCGCGCCAGGTGCCCCATGAACGACGAGCCGCCGGTGGAGGTGGAGTCGATGTAGGCTTCCGGCAGCTGCAGGTATTCGGCCAGCGCCAGGCCCGCCAGGCGGCTCTGGGTGGTGGCGCAGAACAGGCCGTCCACGTCCTTGATGGACAGTCCGCAGTCGTCCAGGGCGCGGTATACGCCCTGGGCCATCAGGTCCAGCGCCGTATAGGCCTCGCCCACGGCGCCCAGGTCGGATTCGGCCGCGCCCGCCACCACGGCGCGGCCGGGTCGGAAATCGTCGTTCATCATGCGGACTCCAGCGGCGTGAACACGGCGACGGGATCGTCCAGGCCTTCCTCGGCCGCGGCGCGAAAGCGCACGCGCTGGCCGATGGCGACCTGCAGG
This sequence comes from Achromobacter sp. SX5, assembly GCF_056711425.1. Lineage (NCBI taxonomy): Bacteria > Pseudomonadati > Pseudomonadota > Betaproteobacteria > Burkholderiales > Alcaligenaceae > Achromobacter > Achromobacter sp. SX5. Next base: position 2,879,687 of record NZ_CM160041.1, read on the forward strand.
GGGTCGGCCGCCTCGACCCGGCTCATCATCCGGAACCCTTCGTCCAGGTCGATCAGCGCCACGTTGTAGGGCGCGCCCTTGCGCGGGTAGACCACCGAGGTGCTGTACACGGTGCCGATGCCGGCGCTGATGCGCCATTGCAGGCTGTCCTGGCCGGTGTAGGGGCAGCGCACCCGCGGAAAGAACACGGCGCGCCCGGCCGCCGGGCTGAATTGATAGGCCAGTTCGCCGGCCTTCAGATGCCGCACGTAACGCGCATAGGGCGCGCCCGTGCCGGCTGCGTCGTCGACTCTCATCATTTGCCCTTTTCGTACATCAGGTTCAGCGTTTCGGCCACCATGACCGGGCGTTCCTGGCCTTCGCGGTACATGGTGTTGCCGTAGGTCAGGCGCACCGCGCCTTCCAGGCGTTCGAAGGCCACCAGGCTGCGCTCCAGGCAGATGCGCGAGCCCACCTGCACCGGCGCGGTGAAGCGGACCTTGTTGGAGCCGTAGTTGATGCCGCGCCCGCGCTGGCGCACCTGCACGATCTCGCCGCCCATGCCGGACATCAGCGAGAACGTCAGCATGCCGTGGGCGATGGTCTTACCGTCCGGCAGTTCGCGCCGGGCCCGCTCCACGTCCACGTGGATCCAGTTGTCGTCGCCCGACAGGCGGGCGAATTCGTCGATCATGGGCTGGGTGACTTCGATCCAGCCGGTCCGTCCCAGGACTTTGCCGACGTGGGCTTCGAGTTCGTAAGGGGTTTCCAAAGTCAGCATGGGCTGCCTCCAGGTAAGAAAGAATGGGTCAGAGCAGGGCGGCCAGGCGTCCGGACACCAGGCCGTGGGCCTGGTCCATGATGCGGCGCACCAGGTCGCCGCAGGCCGGAATGTCGTCGATCAGGCCCTGGATCATGCCCACGGTCCAGATGCCGCTTTCGACGTCGCCGCTTTCGTAGACGCCGCGCCCCTTGGCGCCGGCCACCAGCGGACCGATGCGGTCGATGCCCGCGCCGGCGCGCTCCAGCGCCACCACCTCGGCCGACAGCTGGTTGGCCCAGACGCGGCTGGTGTTGCGCAGGCTGCGCAGGATCAGCCGGGTGTCGGTTTCGCTGGAGCGGGTGATGGCTTGCTTGATCGACTCGTGCACCGGCGACTCCCGGGTGCACATGAAGCGCGTGCCCATGTTGATGCCCTCGGCGCCCAGGGCCAGCGCGGCCACCAGGCCGCGCGCGTCGCCGAAGCCGCCCGAGGCGATCACCGGTATCGACACCTGCGCCACCGTGGCCGGAATCAGGATCAGGCCCGGAATGTCGTTCTCGCCCACGTGGCCGGCGCACTCATAGCCGTCGATGGACACGATGTCCACGCCGATCTCCTGCGCCTTGCGGGCATGGCGCGGGGTGGTGCATTTGTGGATCACGCGCACGCCGGCGGCCTTCAGGGCCGGCATGTGTTCGCCGGGATTGTTGCCGGCCGTCTCCACGATCTTGACGCCCGATTCGATGATGGCGTCGCGGTACTCGGCGTACGGCACCGGCTTGAGCGTGGGCAGGAAGGTCAGGTTCACGCCGAAGGGGCGGTCCGTCATCTCGCGCATGCGGGCGATTTCGCGGCGCAGGTGCTCGGGGCTGGGCTGGGTCAGCGCGGTCAGTATGCCCAGCGCGCCGGCGTTGGAGACGGCCGCGGCGAGTTCGGCGCGGGCCACCCACTGCATGCCGCCCTGGACGATGGGATGCTCGATGCCGAGCATGCGGGTTACTGCGGTCTGCACATTGTGCTCCTTGTCTTCTCTATAGGTCGGCGCGGTAGGGCGAGCAGTCCGGCGCCAGCGTCAGCGGGGCGCCGGTAAGCGCCTGCAGCGCCTCCAGCGTCCAGCCTTCGGCCAGGCGGCGCACGACCAGTCCCGCGGCGGTGACGTCGATCACCGCCAGATCGGTGTAGATGCGGTCCACGCAGTCCGGCGCGGTGAGGGGATAGCTGCATTGCTCCAGGATGCGCGGCGCGCCGTCGCGGGTGCAGTGCTCCATCAACACCCAGACCTGTTCGGCGCCGGCCGCCAGGTCCATGGCCCCGCCCACGCCCGGGATCTGGCCGGGGGCGTCCACGGTCCAGTTGGCCAGGTCGCCATTGGCCGCCACCTGGAACGCGCCCAGGCAGGCGATGTCGATATGGCCGCCGCGGATCATCAGGAACGATTCGCTGTGGCTGAACACCGAGGCGCCGGGCAGCAGCGTCACCGGCAGCTTGCCGGCGTTGATCACGTCGTAGTCTTCCTCGCCCGGGGCCGGCGCCGGCCCCAGGCCCAGCAGGCCCTGTTCGCTGTGCAGCATGAGCTCGCGGCCGGGCGGCACGTGGTCGGCGATCAGGGTCGGCAGGCCGATGCCGAGGTTGACGCAGGCGCCGTCCGGTATGTCCCGGGCGGCGACGCGGGCGATATCCTGGCGGCTAAGCCTTGCGCTCATTGGGCACCTCCACTAAACGATCCACGAAAACGCCCGGCGTGACGATGTGTTCCGGGTCCAGCGCGCCCAGCGGCACGATGCCGCGCACCTGGGCGACGACCAGCCTGGCCGCGCCGGCCATGACGGGGTTGTTGATGCGCGCGCCGCGGTGATAGACCAGATTGCCCCAGCGGTCGCCGTGCAGGCCCTTGAGCAGCGCCACGTCGCCTTTGATGGGGCGCTCCAGCACGTAGGTCTGCCCGTCTATGACGCGGGTTTCCTTGCCCTCGGCCAGGCGGGTGCCGGCCGCGGTGCGCGTGAAGAAACCGCCGATGCCGGCCGCGCCGGCGCGGATGCGCTCGGCCAGGGTGCCCTGCGGCACCAGCTCCAGTTCGATCTTGCCCGCGCCGTACAGCTCGTCGAAGATCGTGCGGCCCTTGAGGCCGCGCGGAAACGAACACACCACCTTGCGGATGCGGCCGGCGGCCATCAGCTCGCTGACGATGTCGTCGCCGACGGTGGCGTTGTTGGCCACGATGGTCAGGCCCCGGACGCCCAGGTCCAGCAGGCCCTCCATCAGATCGGCCGGACGGCCGGAGGAACCGAAGCCGCCGACCAGGATGACCGAGTCATCCTTGATGCCGGCCACGGCTTCGGCTATGGAACTCACTTGCTTGTCGATCACGGCAGGCTCTCCCGGGTCAGTCCAGATCGTGGCCTTTCATATCGACGTTGCGGCGGGCGCGCTGCGCCAGATCGCGCAGCACCGGCCCGATCCGCGCGGCGTCGTCGACCGGCTCGGCCGCGGGGCCGCGGCGCCAGCCTTCCATCGCCGCCAGATGGCCGCCGCCCAGCTCGAAGATGCGGCCGGTCACGTCGCTGCTCTCGGCGCTGACCAGCCAGGCCACCGCCGGGGCGATCCAGCGCGGATGGCGCGCCTCGATCTCTGCGGCGCTGCGCTCGCGCAGGCCTTCGGTCATGCGGGTCTGGGCATGGGGATTGATCGCGTTGACCGTCACGCCGTAGCGCTTGAGCTCGCGCGCGGCGATGATGGTCATGGCGGCGATGCCCGCCTTGGCCGCGCCGTAGTTGATCTGGCCGATATTGCCGTACAGCCCCGAGGACGAAGAGGTGTTCACGATGCGCCCGCCGACCGGCTCGCCGGTCTTCTTGCACAGGTCGCGCCAGTGGGCGGCCGCGTGGCGCGACGGCGCGAACGTGCCTTTCAGGTGCACCTCGATGACGGCGTCCCATTCCTCTTCGCTCATATTGCACAGCGTGCGGTCGCGCAGGATGCCGGCGTTATTGACCAGGCCGTGCAGCGCGCCGTAGTGGTCCAGCGCCGCCTCGATCATGCGCCGGGCGCCGGCGAAGTCGGCCACGTTCTCGTGGTTGGCGATGGCCTGGCCGCCGCTTTCGACGATCTCGCGCACGACGGCCGCGGCGGTGCTCTCGCCGGTGTCCTCGCCCGAGCGCGACACGCTCAGGTCGTTGACCACGACGCGCGCGCCCAGCCGCGCCAGCTGCAGCGCGTATTCGCGGCCGATGCCGCGGCCGGCGCCGGTCACGATCACGACCCGGTCTTTGCATAGTGTGGACATCGAAACTCCTTACTTGGATGGTCGGGAAACTTGTTGCGCGGCCGGACGGATCAGGCCGCCCCCTGGAACACGGGCGCGCGCTTCTGCGTGAACGCCAGCACCGCCTCGCGGTGATCGGGGCTGTCGACGCATTCGACGTGGCGCTCGCATTCGCGATCGAGCAGGGCGGCCAGGTCCAGCGCCAGGCCGTCATTGAGGTTTTCCTTCATGCGGGCCACGGCCGGCTGCGGGCCGCGGGCCAGGGCGCCGGCGATGGCGGCCACCTCCGGTTCGAGCCGGTCCGGGTCGTAGACCGCATTGAGCAGGCCCAGGCGCTCGGCCTGCGCGGCCGACAGCATCGGCGAGCGCAGGTAGAGTTCGCGCGCCTTGGCCGGGCCGACGATGCGCGGCAGGAAATAATGGCCGCCGAAATCGCCCGGCACGCCCGCGCCGATAAAGCCGGTGCGCAGCCTGGCGCTGGCATCCCCATAACGCAGGTCGCAGGCCAGCGCCAGCGACAGCCCCGCGCCCACGGCCGCGCCGCGGATCATGGCGATGGCGGGCTTGGGCATGCCGTGCAGGTATTCGACGATGCGGGTGCGCCCGCGCATGGCGGCGATGCGCTGGGCGGGCGAGGGCGGCGCGGACTCGGCCTGGCGGCGCATGCGGTCCATGTCGCCGCCCGCGCAAAAGGCGCCGCCCGCGCCGGCCAGCACCACGGCGCCGACCGCCGGATCGCGCCCGGCGGCCTCCAGCGCGTCGCGCAGCACCTCATACAGGGCAGGGCTGAGCGCGTTGCGGCGGTCGGGCCGGTTCAGCGTCAGCCACAGCACGCCCGCCTCCAGGCGGACGATCAGTTCTTGCTCCAGTGCCATGGCCTTCCAGTTCGGTTGCGGAGATAACAGGCCCCTATGTTGCGGCGTTTTGGCCCGCGGGCCGCGCCCGGGCCCGGCCGGCCGCCGCAAAAAGAGTCCGTATCGTGAACTCGCGCTTCAACCGGCGCGGGGCAGGGGGCACAATGACGGCAAAACAAGCGTCCGCAATGTAGACCATTAAAAACACGCCCCACGGCCCGGCCGCGGGCGAGGAGACCATCATGAACCAGGCCAGCACCGGCGGCGCCATCGGCGCCGCGGGCACCCAGTCATTGCAGCGCGCCATCGCCTTGCTGCGCATCATCGCGGTCAACAACCGCAGCGGCAGCCGGCTGGTGGAGCTGTATCGGCGCACCGGGCTGGAACGTCCCACCGCGCACCGGCTGCTGCAGGGCATGGTGGCCGAAAAGCTGATCCGCCAGGACCTGCAGAGCAAGCGCTATTACCTGGGCGCGCTGGCCTACGAGCTGGGCCTGGCCGCCGCGCCCAAGCTGGCGGTGCGCGACATCTGCCTGCCTTATGTGGAAGCGGTGGCCGAGCACACCGGCGACACGGTGTTCCTGACCGTGCGCTCGGGTTTCGACGGCATCTGCGTGGCGCGCGCCGACGGCGCTTTCCCCATAAAGATGTTCGTGCACGACGTGGGCCGGCACCGGCCGCTGAACGTCGGCGCCAGCGGCCTGGCGCTGCTGAGCGCGCTGCCCGACGACGAGATCGACCGCATCTGCCGCATCAACGTCGAGCGCACGCGCCGCAAGAGCCCGCGCTTTACCGAGGCGGCCCTGCGGGCCAGTATCGAAAGCACCCGCCGCCGCGGCTACGCCACCAACAAGGTCATGGACGAGCCGCCGGTGCATTCGGTCGGCATGGCGATCCGCGCGCCCGATGGCACGCCGGCCGCCGGCATCAGCGTGTCCACGCTGGCCTCGCGCCTGGGGCACGACCGGCTGGAGATGGTGGTGCGCTGCCTGGACGACACCGTGCGCTCGATCGAGGCCGAGCTGCGCGGCTACGTGGACCGCGACCGCGTCCCGTACGCCATGCCCACGCTGGCGCTGGCCTGAACGGGCGCCGGAATTCCACACAGTGGACCCGAATCTGCGCGGCGCGCGCCAGCGGGCGGCGCACGGCCGCCGCCCGCCTCTTAGACTGCGGACGACGTGAACCGAAGGGCAAGCCGGTTCCGGTATTCCAAAAATCCACGCACAGTCTGAGGAGACACCCTATGCTGAACTTTCGTCCATTCGGATTGCGGCTGGCCGGCCGCATCGGAGCAGGGCTGCTGGCCGCGGGCCTGGCCCTGCCTGCGCTCGCGGAATATCCCGCGGACCGGCCCGTGCAGTTCATTTCGCCCTACGCCGCCGGCGGAGCGAACGATTACCTGACGCGCCTGATGGCCCGCTACATGGGCGAGTCGCTGAAGGCCAATATCGTGGTCGACAACAAAAGCGGCGCCAACGGCATGATAGGCGCGTCGGCCGTGGCCAAGTCCACGCCGGACGGCTACACCATCCTCATGGGCAACAGCGCCACGCACGGCACCAATCCCACGCTGTACAAGAAACAGCCCTACGACGCCAGCAAGGACTTCACGCCCGTGGCCATGGTGGCGTCGGTGCCCATTGTGATGGTGGTCAACGCCGGGCTGGGCATCGACAGCGTGCAGGACCTGCTGGCCTACGGCAAGACCCACCGCCTGTCCTTCGGCAGCAGCGGCGTGGGCGGCACGGGCCACCTCACCGGCGAGGCCTTCAAGGCCGCCACCGGCCTGGACATGGTGCACGTACCGTACAAGGGCGACAGCCCGGCCGTCACGGACGCGATGGGCGGCCAGGTCGACCTGGCCTTCGTGGGCACGGCCTCGGCCACCACGCAGCAGGCGTCCGGCCGCATCAAGATCCTGGCGGTCGCCCATCCGCAGCGCACGCGCGCGCTGCCCGACGTGCCCACCATGGCCGAGGCCGGCTATCCGGGGCTGGAGTTCTCGCAGTGGTATGCGCTGTTCGCGCCGGCCGGTACGCCCGAGGCCGTGGTGCAGAAACTGAACGCGGCCAACAAGGCCGCGCTGGCCAATCCCGAGGTGCAGAAAAGCCTGGACGCGCAATCGGCCGAAGGCGCCTACCGCACGCCGCAGGAGCTGGGCGCGTTCTACCAGTCGGAAATCGCGCGCTTCGGCGACTGGATCAGGAAACTGAAGCTGTCTGCGGAATAAGCGCAGGATGGCGGGCGGCGCTGTCGGCCGCCCGCAAGGCCGTCAGGCCTGGGCTTCGGCGCGGGCGCGCTGCACCGCCGGGCGCGCCTCGACGCGCGCCAGGTAGTCGGTCAGCTTGGGAAACTTGGCCATGTCCACGCCGTCGGCTTCCAGCCAGCTGCCGATGGTGTACAGGTAGCCGTCGGACACGCTGTAGCGCTCGCCGGCGATCCAGGGGCCGGCGATCTGCGTTTCGAGGTAGGCCGCGCAGGCGGTCATGGCCTGCGGCACCTTGGCGCGCATGGCCTCGTGCGCGGCCGGATCGTCGGCCCAGCGCGCCCCGCGCCGCTTGTGCGCGTGCGCCACGTGGGCGGTGGAAGCCAGATAGCTGTTCAGTTCCTGCATGCGCGCGAACGCATACGGATCGTCCAGCGGCGCCAGCCCGGCCTCGGGAAAGCGCTGCGCCACAAAGGCCAGCAGCGCCGGGGTCTCGGTCAGCACGCCGTGTTCGGTGGCCAGCGCGGGCACGCGGCCCTTGGGGTTGACGCGCAGGTACTCGGGGCTTTGCTGCTGCCCGGCGCTGAAATCCAGCTTGACCAGATCGAAGTCGGCGCCGGCTTCATGCAGGGCGATATGGGTGGCAAGCGCGCAAGTGCCAGGGGCGGAGTAAAAGGTCCAGCGGGACATCGGCATCCTCTTTCGGCAGGGTGAAAAAACCATTATCCCCCCATCGCGGCGGCCCTCCAAGACCGCGCCCGCCGACCGGGAATTCAGGCCGCCGGCAGGTTGGACCAGCCCAGCAGGCCCACATAAATGCCCACGGCTATGATCAGCACCCCGGACAGGTACGGCGCCCGCCGCGCCAGCGCGCCCAGCCAGGGCGCATGCCGCGCCGCGTGGCGCACGCCCAGCGCCGCGACCGCGCCCACCGTCACCAGCGTGATGGCCAGCCCGATGGAAAAACACAGCACCAGCACCGCGCCCAGCGTGAACTCCTTCAATTGCAGACACAGCAGCAGCACCGTGATGGCGGCCGGACAGGGAATCAGGCCGCCGGTCAGGCCGAACAGCGCGATCTGCCAGTTGGTGACGCGCCGGTTGGCGAAGCGGCGCTGGATGTCGCTGGCGTGCGCGCGCTGGTGCGCGTCCTGGTATTGCCCACCGTCGTCGTGATGATGGTGGTGGTGATCGTGGTCGTGATGATGGTGGTGGTGATGATGGTGGCCGTGCGCCGCCTGCTGTTCGCGCCAGGTGCGCCAGCACATCCAGATCGCGATCAGCACGATGACCACGCCCGAGGCCAGCTGGAAGTAGGGCTCTATGGCCTCGGCGTCCACGCCTTGCCACAGCAGCATGCCGCCCAGGCCGATGCCCCAGACCACCAGGGTATGCGACACCGTCGCCGTCAGCCCCAGCAGCACCGCCTGCCACACCGTGCCGCGGATCGCGACGATGAAGGCGGCCATCATGGTCTTGGAGTGGCCGGGCTCCAGCCCGTGCAGGGCGCCCAGCAGGATGGCGCTGGGAATGAACAGCCAGGCGTGCGCGGCGCCCTGGGCAAGCAATTCGGAGAAGGACAGCATCAGGGGGGGCGCCTACAGTTGCAAGGCGGCAATCTTATTCCCCCCCGGCGGGATTTGCGGACAATACCCATGACGCCCGCCGGGGCGTCATGGGCCCGCTTCAGTCGGCGTGCAGGTTGGCGCCCGGACGATCCTTGACCAGCGTCACTGCGATGAACGATATCGCCGCCATCACGATGAGGTAGACGCCCACCATCCAGGACAGCCCGGTGGCCGTGATGATGGCCTGGGCGATCATGGCGGCGAAGGCGCCGCCGAAGATGGAGCCCAGCGCATAGCCCGTGGACACGCCCGAATAGCGCACGTCCGCCGGGAACATCTCGGCGTAAAGCGCCGCCTGCGGGCCATAGGTCAGGCCCAGCGGCACGGCCATCACCACCAGGGCGAACGCGAACTGCGTGACGTCGCCCGAGTCGATGAAGCTCCACATCGGAATGGCCCACAGCGCCAGCAGCACATAGCCCAGCTGGAAGGTGCGCACGCGGCCGATGCGGTCGCCCAGCCAGCCGCCCAGCAGCGTGGAGCCCAGCCAGCAGACCGCCGCCAGCGTGCAGATCATCAGCACTTCCTGGGCCGGCATGTGCAGCGCCCGGCTGCCATAGCTGATGAAGTAACCCACCAGCAGGTAGCCGCCCGTGCTGTTGCCCACGAAGATCAGCGTCGTCAGCACGATTTCGCGCGGATGCTTGCGCAGCAGCGTGCCCAGCGGCGCCGAGGAATGGCTGCGGCGCGAGCGCATCTCCAGGAACACCGGCGATTCCTCCACCGCGCGGCGGATGATCACCCCGACGATGATGAGCGCGATGGACAGCAGGAACGAAATGCGCCAGCCCCAGGCCATGAAGCGCTCCGACCCGATCGCCGCCGTGATGAGCCACAGCACGCCGGTGGCCACGATCATGCCCAGCGGCACGCCGATCTGCGGAAACGCGCCGAACAGCGCGCGGCGGTTGCCGGGCGCGTGCTCCACCGCCATCAGCGCCGCGCCGCCCCATTCGCCGCCGGCCGAGAAGCCCTGCAGCACCCGCAGCGCCACCAGCATGATGGGCGCCCAGATGCCGATCTGCGCGTAAGTGGGCAGCACGCCGATCAGCGACGTGGACACGCCCATCAGGATGAGCGTGGCGGCCAGCACCCGCTTGCGGCCGTAGCGGTCGCCCATGTAGCCGCAGAACAGAGCGCCCAGCGGCCGGAACAGAAAGGCCACGCCCACCGTCGCGAACGACAGGATCAGCGACAGCTCGGGGTTTTCTTTGGCGAAGGGGGAAAAGAACAGCGACCCCAGCACCAGGCCGGCGGCCTGGACGTAGATGAAATAGTCGTACCACTCGATGGCCGAACCGACCAGCGTGGCCGCCAGCACCTTGCGGTCTTCGGCGCTGACCAGTGCGCCGGGCGCAGCGGGAGCGCCCGCGGCGCCGGCGGCGGAAAGTTCTGTCTGCATGGATGTCTCCTTGGGGGCTTGCAGCGGGTCCTGCTTTTGTGTGTTCTTCAGAGAGGGCGCCGCCGCGCCGGGCGGGCGCGGCGGCGCAGCTTGCCTTGCCCGTTCAGGCCGCGGCCGTTTCGGCCGCCGGCGCGGTCTGGGGCAGGGGGCGGGTGCCCGGGATACGCACGGCCTGCTCGATGTCGCCGAACAGGCTCTGGCCCGCGTCGTCGCGCATGCCGATGCGGACCCGGTCGCCATGCTTGAGGAAGGGCGTGCTGACCGCGCCGTCGCGCAGCTTTTCGCGCACCTGGGCCTCCACCAGGCAACAGACGCCGGCGGCGTCGCTGGCGTTGGAGATGGTGCCGCTGCCCAGCAGCGTGCCGGCGCCCAGGCGGCGGGTGCGGGCCGCATGCGCGATCAGTTCGCCGAAATGGAACTGCATTTCCTCGCCGGCCTGGGGCTGGCCGATCTGCTTGTCGTTGAGCCAGACGTGCATGGCGCGGTGCAGCTTGCCGCCGCGCCAGTAGGGCGACAGCTCGTCGGGCGTGACCAGCACGGGCGACAGCGCCGAGGCCGGCTTGCCCTGCACGAAGCCGAAGCCCTTGGCCAGTTCCGGCAGCACGATGTTGCGCAGCGTCACGTCGTTGATGAGACCTAGCAGCACCACGTGGTCCAGCGCCTTGTCCGCGTCCACGCCCAGCGGCACGTCGTCGGTGACCACGATGACCTCGGCTTCCAGGTCCACGCCCAGGTCCTCGCTGGCGGCCGTGATGTCTTCGCGCGGCCCCATGAAGTCGTCCGAGCCGCCCTGATACATCACCGGATCGGTCAGGAACGAGGGCGGCATTTCGCCGCCGCGGGCGCGGCGCGTCAGGTCCACGTGGTTCAGGTAGGCCGAGGCGTCCAGCCATTGGTAGGCGCGCGGCAGCGGGGCGGCGCAGCGCGCCGGGTCGAAGGACTGGCTGGGGCCGGCGCCGGAATCCAGCGATTCGTATTCGGCCTGCAGCAGCGGGGCCTTGCGGGCCCAGTCGTCCAGCGCCTGCTGCAGGGTCGCGGCGATGTGCGCAACGGCGCGCATGCGCGTCAGGTTGCGGTTCACGACGACCAGTTCGCCATCGCGGGTGCCGTTCGTCAGGGTGGCGAGTTTCATATTCAGATTGCTCCGTAGATAGAGGCCGGCCCCCGCCAGGGGGGCCGCAGGATCAGGCGGTGAGCGCGGCCCACATCTCGCGATCGCGCTCGGCGGTCCAGACGCGCGGCACCGAAATGCCGCTGGCCTCGTCAAAGGCGCGGGAGATGTCGAACGGAATGCAGTGCTCGTAGATGAAGACGTGACCGAACTTCGGATCCATCACGCGGCGCGTGTCTTCGTAGACCTGCTTCAGGCTCTTGCCCTTGGCCACGCCGTCCTGGGCGCAGCCGTACAGGGTCTGCACCCAGCTGCGCGTGTAGTCGATGGCTTCGCGGCAGCCTTCCGGCGTGGTCAGCGCGGGGCCGCGGCCCGGCACCATCTGGCGCGGCTGCAGCGCCTGCAGCTTGTCCAGCGTGGACGGCCAGTCGGCCAAGTGGGCGTCGCCGGTGTAGACGCCGGCGTTGAACTCCACCAGGTCCCCGGAGAAACAGATGCCCTGCGACGGAATCCACACCACCGAGTCGCCGCGGGTATGGGCGGACCCGAGGTGCATCATGCGCACTTCCAGGCTGCCCAGGAAGATGGTCAGCTCGCGTTCGAACACCACAGTGGGCCAGGTCAGCCCGGGGATGGTCTCGACGGACTGGAACAGGCGCGGGAAGCGGCCGATCTCCGAATCCATGTCGGCCTGGCCGCGCTCCACGATCAGGTCATGGGTGCCGCGGCTGGCGAACACGTTGACCGCGCCCTCGGCGGCGAAGGCAGAGGCCCCCAGCACGCGCACGGCATGGTAGTGGGTGAGGGCGACGTGGCGGATGGGCTTGTCGGTCACGCCGCGGATCGCGCGGATCAGGCCCTGCGCCATGGCCGGCGTGGCGGTCACGTCGACCACCATCACGCAATCGTCGCCGATGATCACGCCCGAATTGGGATCGCCGTCGGCCACGTAGGCGTAAGCGTTCTCGGACAGGCGTTGGAAGGAGACCTTTTTTTCCGTCAGGTCGGCCTGGGAGGCGAAGGGTTTGCTCATGGTGTTCCTTTACTTGATGGGGGGTGGCGGGCGGCCTCAGCCGGCGTGTTCACGGCGGCGCTCGGCGCTGCTGGTGCCGGTGGCGCCGGGCTTGAGGCCGGCGGCCTTGTCCAGGGTCCAGGCGGCCAGTTCGTCATGCGCACTGCGGCGCTTGCGGCTGACGTATTCGTCCTTGGGCACGCGCACGGTCAGTTCCAGCCGGATGCCGTTGGGGTCGAAGAAATAGATCGAGCGGATGAAGTGGTGGTCCGTCGGGCCCACGACTTCGATGCCGTGTTCGACGAGCCGCCGGCGCATGCGCTCCAGTTCGGCCTCGCTGTCGATCTCCATGGCGAAGTGGTTGACCCAGCGCGGGGTGTCCGGATCGAACTCGCTCAGCCGGTTGTCGCCCAGGTCGAAGAAGGCGATGTAGGAGTGGTCCGCGAACTCGAAGAACAGGTGCACGTAGGGGCACAGTTCTCCGGTCGAGGGCACGCGCTCCTCCTTGATGACGTGGACCAGCGGCAGGCCCAGCACGTCTTCGTAGAAGCGGCGGGTCTCCTCGGCGTCGCGGCAGCGCCACGCGAAGTGGTGCAGGCCCTTGATGGACTGGTTGGACTGCGATGGATTGAGCGTCATGGCGCCGTCTCCTTCAGGGTAGGGTCAGCGCCGGCGAATCCGGATGATCCGCCAGCGTTTTGTCCAGGATCGCCTGGGCCCGGGGGCCGTCGTCCAGGGCTTCGATCAGGCACAGCGACAGCCGCGCGAGGCGGTCGCGTTGGGCCACGGGGTCGGGCACGTCCGTCAGCGCCACCAGGCGCTCGAGCAGATCGTCAAGCTGTTGCTGAGAAAGCGACATGGCTGGCATCTCCGGATTTGGGGAGGCTGCTGGCCTCCGGGAAGGATTGGAACGAGGAGGAGAGGGCGGAGGCCCGGCCGAGCGCCTCGGCCACCCAGGCCAGCAGCGCGTCGGCGTCCTGCACCTCGGGCGCGCTGGCGGCCATGACGTGCTGGTCGGGACGCAGCAGCCAGGCCTGGCCGTCCATCGCGACGCCGAGCTGGTGCGCCAGCGCGGCGCGTCCGCGTTCATCGCACAGCGGGCCGACGGCCACCCATTTCACGAGCGAGTTCTCGTCCTGCCCGGCGGGCGCGCCGGCCGGCAGCGCGTCGCCGAACACCAGCACCGTGAACCACGGTCCGGCCACGTCGTACAGCGTCAGGCCATCGGCGCGGCGCAGCACGATGTTGGGCAGCGCGCGCCCGGCATGGGCGTGCGCGCCGCGCACCAGCGGCGAGGGGGGATAGACGGCGGGCATGCACAGGCGGCCGGTATTGACCATGCGGGCCACGGTTTCGTGCGTCGGGGCCAGCCCGATGATGGCGTCGCGCCACATGGCGGCCGAGCTGCCCGGGGCCGGATAGACGAAGCGGGCGGAGCGGCGCGCCTGGCGGATGTTTTCCATCGCCGCGTGCCGGCGTTCCACGCTATAGGTGTCCAGCAGCGACTCGTCGGCCTTGCCGGCCAGCACCAGGGCGAGCTTCCAGCCCAGGTTGTCCGCGTCCTGGATGCCGCCGTTGCCGCCGCGCGCGCCGAAGGGCGCGAGCAGGTGGGCCGAGTCGCCGGCGAACAGCACGTGGTGGTGGCGCAGGTTGTCCAGGCATTCGTGGCGGTAGGCCCAGACGCCGTGCCAGGCGATGTCGAACTCCACTTTCTCGCCCAGCAGGTCCCAGACGCGCTGGCGCATGGATGCTTCGGTGACCGCCTGCGCGGCGTCCTCTTCGGGACGCAGCTGGAAGTCCAGCCGCCAGGTGTCGTCGGCCATCTTGTGGCGCCAGACCGCGCGGCCGTGGTTGCTCTGGGCGTCCAGCCAGGTCCAGCGCTCTTCGGGCCAGGTGGTGTTGCGCAGGACGATGTCGATGATGACCCAGCGGTCCTCGGTGCGGTCGTGCACCCGCGGGCGCAGGCCCAGCATGCCGCAGATCGGGCTGTTGGCGCCGTCACAGGCAATCACCCATTGCGCGCTGACGCGGTAGGGGCCGTCCGGGGTCTCGACCTCCAGCGTGGCGGGGCCGTTCTTGCCCGGCTCGATGCCGGTGACCCGGTTCAGCCAGCGCAACTCGGCCAGCGGCTCCTGCACCAGCGCATCGACCAGGAAGGATTCCAGGTAGTACTGTTGCAGGTTCACGAAGCCGTTGTGGCGCATGTCGGGCTGGTCCTGCAGCGTGAAGGACGCCACGGCCTGGTCCTTGCACAGCACGCGGCCGACGTTCCAGTGCACGCCGGTGCCGACGATGCCGCCGACCGCGCGCAGCCGGTCCAGGATGTCCAGCGAGCGCTGGGCCCAGACCATGCCGCGCGAGGCCAGGCCGCGCACGCCGACCGTATTGTCGTCATCCAGCACCACCACGGGCACGCCGCGGCGCGCCAGGTCCAGCGCCATCGTCAGGCCGGTCACGCCGGCCCCCACGACGACCACCGGATGCGGCTCGGCGCAAGGGTGGTCCATCTCCTCGGGTCGCTTGTAAGCGTAGATGGGAAGCTCTTTCATGGTTTTCCCTGATAGTTTGATTAATCTCATGGCACTGCGTTGCGGTTACCACTCTAGGAGCGTGTAATGGCTTCGTCATGTCCTCACGGACGAGGACACGCATCGGTCCTGGATGACCGTAGAATGGGAAAAAACACGCGCAAGCGGGGAATGACAGAACCATGGAAGAGACAAGCAATCCGCTACCCGCGGCGGCGGAGCCGGACCGATGGGTGGAGTCCGCCGTGATGGACCTGGGCGGTCCGATGTTCCATGCCGCGCTGCTGCTGTCCCTGCGCGAGGGCGTCGCCGCCGATCATGTGTCGCACGTGCTGTACGGCCATGACGGGCAGGTGCGGTACTCGTCGTCGGCCAGCCTGCTGAACCAGTCGCTCATCGAATGGACCACCAACGTCTATGTGGACGACGGCTTTTACCGCCGCGACCCCAATTACGCGCTGCTGCGCGACATGGCGTGCCAGCCCGAGCGCCATCCGGAGCTGATCATCCGCCCGGAGTCGCCCGAGCACATCTCGGACACGCAGTACCGGCGCGTGCTCTTCGAGCGCCCGGGATTCGCCAGCAAGATTTCGCTCATCGGCGCGCGCGGCGACGGCATCAGCTACGTGAACCTGTACTTTTCGCGCATGCACAGGCCCGAAGTCACCGAGCTGCTGCGCGTGCGCGCGCCGCTGCTGCTCGCGCTGGCGCGGCGCCACCACCAGTTGTGCGGCGCGCACGCCGAACCGGCGCGCGCGGCGAACTGGGCCTGTGGCCTGTCCTGGCGCGAGATCCAGGTGGCCGAACTGCTGCGCCAGGGCCATACCGCCAAGGAAGTGGGGCGCGAACTGGGCCTGTCGCCCGCTACCGTGATCACCTACAAGAACCGCATTTTCAAGAAGAACAACGTGGCCAGCCTGAAGGAATTCCTGGTCAAGGCGCCGGCGGCGGCCGGCGGCATCGAAAAATCGTCCTGAACATTCCGCGCGCCGGTTCCGAACAATATCGGACGGATGGAAGGGGATAGCCCCGCGCTATGATGCCCCCTCCGAACAGAGGCCCATCCCCCCGATATGCCGTTGGCGCGCTTGAAAGATTTCCTGGAAGAGCGGCAGGTCGCCTGCTATCTGTCCGCAGTCGCGGCCGCAGCGCTTCTGGCCTGGTGCGTGCCGGCATCGACGCGACTGGCGCCCGCCATCGAACCGCTGCTGGGCTTCATGCTGTTCGTGACCTTTCTGCAGGTGCCGCTCACGGAACTGCGGCGCGCGGCCGGCAATCTGCGGTTTTTGGCCGCGCTGCTCACGGCGAACTTCATCGCCATCCCGCTGCTGGTCGCGGGCCTGCTGCCCTGGCTGCCGGGCGAACCGCTGGCCCGCGCCGGCATGCTGCTGGTGCTGCTCACGCCCTGCATAGACTACGTCGTGACCTTCGCCCACCTGGGCCGGGCCGACGCGCGCGCGCTGCTGGCCGCCACGCCGGCGCTGCTCGGCGCGCAGATGCTGCTGTTGCCTGTCTATCTGGGCGTGTTCCTGGACGGGCAGGGCGCGGCGCTGGTCCAGTGGGAACCATTCGTGCGCGCCTTCGTCTGGCTGATCGCGCTGCCGCTGGCGCTGGCCGCGGCCTGCCAGGCCGCCGCCGCCCGCAGCCGGCAGGCCGACGCCGCGGTGCGCCTGCTGGGCCTGTTGCCGGTTCCAGCCACGGCGCTGCTGCTCTTCGTGGTGGTCGCGGCGGTGGCGCCGCGGCTGGGGCTGGCGCGTGACGCGGTGGTCGCGGCCGTTCCGGTCTACGCGGCATACGCCGTGCTGGCGCCGGCCATCGGCTGGGGCATGGGGCGGCTGTGGCGCCTGCCCGCCGGCCAGGCCCGCGCCATCTCGTTCAGCGCTGCCACCCGCAACTCGCTGGTGGTGCTGCCGCTGGGCCTGGCGATCCCGGGCGCCGTGCCCGTGGTGCCGGCCGTCATCCTGGCGCAGACCCTGGTGGAGCTGCTATGCGAACTGCTCTACGTCCGGCTGCTGCCGCGCCTGGGCGCGGCATCGTCATAGCCGCCGCCCAGCGCGCGATGCAGCGCCACGTCGATCGCGAAGCGTCGGCTGTCCAGCGCCGCCACCGCCCGTTTCTGCGTGGCCAGGCGGTCCTCCACGATCAGCACCGACTGGAAATCGGCCGCGCCGCCGGCGTAGCGCGCGCGCGCCAGTTCCCAGGCGCGCTGCTGCATGTCCAGCGCCTCGCGCGCATGGCGGATCTGTTCGTCCAGCGAGCGGCCATTGAGCACGATGCCGGCGATCTCGTTGAGCGCCTGCGCCAGCGCCGCGTCGTAGTTGGCGACCGCGGCGTCGTAATCCGCGCGCGCCACGCCGTAGGCGGCGCGGCGCCGGCCGGCGTCGAATATCGGCAGGCTGAAGGCCGCGCCGACCGAGCCGTAGTCCGCGCCGGACCGGAACAGGTTGCCCACGCCCAGGGCCTGCAGGCCCAGCGCCGCGCTCAGGTTGATATTCGGATAGAAGTCCGCCTCGCGCGCGTCGATCCGGCTGGACAGCGACTCCACGCGCCAACGCGCCGCGGTCAGGTCGGGCCGCCTGCCCAGCAGGTCGGCCGGCAGGTTGGCGGGCAGCCCGGCGGCGCGCAGCACCGGTCTGCCCGGCCGCCGGATCTCCAGCGCGGCGTCGGGGCCCAGGCCCAGCAGCGCCACCAGGCGAAACCGCGCCAGCCCGATCTGTTCGTCCGACGCCGCCAATTCGGCCTGCACCGCGGGCGGGCCGGCCTGGGCCTGGCGCAGATCGGCCTCGGAATCGTAGCCCGCGCGATAACGCATCTGCACCAGGCGCTCGCTTTCCTGCCGGATGCGCAGCACTTCCTCCAGCATGTCGCGGTCGTTGTACAGGCGCAGCAGGTCCGCGTAGACCGTGGCCACGGCGGTCGACAGGCTCAGTTCGGCGGCAGCGCCTTCGGCCTGCGCCGCCGACAGTTCCGACACCGCGGCCGACAGCAGCGCGCGGTTCTTGCCCCAGAAATCGAATTCGTACGAAAACTCCAGCGCGGCGCGGGCGCTGTCGTTCCAGCCGCGCAGCGCATCGGCCACCGGCGCGCCGGTGGCGGTGCTGGGCTTGGCTTCGGCCACGCCGCCCGTCAGCCCCAGCTGCGGATACAGCGCGGCGCCGGCGCCTTGCACGCCGGCCTGCGCGCGCCGGATGCGGGCCTGCGCCACCGCCATGGACGGAGCCTGGGCCAGCGCCTGGCCGATCAGCCGGTCCAGCTGCGCATCGCCGTAGCCCGTCCACCATTGGCGCGCCGGCCAATCGGCCCGCGGCGCCGCCAGGCTGCGGTTGCTGGCCAGTTCGCGCGCGGCGGCCGGAACCGGCTTGTCGCCGAGGTCGGGCGGCGTCACGCAGGCCGACAGCAGCAAGGCCGCGGCGAGGCCCAGGGCAGGGGCGAAATGGCGGGTTTTCATGATTGCTCCTCGCTCGCGCAGGTGAAGGCCGGATAGAACAGGCGCAGCGGATTCCACGCGGCCTGCGCCCCGGGGCGGGAATCGATGGCGATGGTCGGCACGGCCGACATGCCCGCGCCCAGCCGCTCCAGCCCGGGCTGGCCGGAATCGAGCAGGATGCGCACGGTAAAGCGGCGCACGATCTTGGTGAAATTGCCGGTGGCGTTGTCCGGCGGAATCACGGCGAACTCCGAGCCGCTGGCGCCGGCCACGCTTTCTACGGTGGCGCAGTAGCGCGCGTCCGGAATCGCGTCCACGCGCACGCTGACCCGGTCGCCCGGACGGATGCGGGCCAGCTGGGTTTCTTTCAAATTGGCCTCGACCCACAGATCGCGGGTGGGCGCCACCGCCATCAGCCGCGTGCCGACGGCCACATATTCGCCGGGCCGCACGTTGCGACCCGCCACGCGGCCTTCGCGCGGCGCCGCGATGGTGGTGGCGGCCAGGTCGTTGCGGGCCTTCTCCAGCCTGGCCTCGGCGCTGTCGCGGCTGGCCAGCGCGGCCTCGCGCTGCGCCTGCAGCACGTTGAGCTGCTGGCGGGCGTAGTCGGCCTGCGCCTGGTTCTGGCTGAGCGCGGAGGCGGCCCTGATGTGTTCCGCGCTGGCCTGGTCGTACAGCGCGCGGCTGACGCCGCCTTGCTGCACCAGCGATTGCGCGCGCCGGAAATCCGCCTGCGAACGCTCGGCCTGCGCGCGGGCCGACGTCACGGTGGCCTGGGCGATGCGTATCTGGGTCGCCTGCAGCGTTTGCTGCGCGCCGATCTGCTCCAGCGTGGCGCGGGCCAGCGCCACGGCGGATTCCGCGTCGGCCACCGCCGCCTCGTAATCCCTGGGATCGATCTGCACCAGCCGCTGGCCGGCCTGCACCTTGCGGTTGTTCTCCGTATCCACGCTCTGGACATAGCCGCTGACCTTGGTGGCCACATAGGTCAGGTCGCCCTTGACGTAGGCGTTGTCGGTGCGCTCGTAAGGGGTGGCGCCGTGCCACAGCGCATAGGCGCCGTAGACCAGGCCGCCCAGCGCCAGCACGATGGCCGACGCCGCCAGGACGCGGTGGCTGGTGTGCAGGATGACCTGGCGCACGCTGGGAGCAGGGGAGGAAGTGGTTGCGGTACTCATGGAACAGCCTCTAGCGAAGTGCGATCTCAAACGGGGTTGGCGGACGGGACGGGAGCCGGCGGCGCGAGCGGACTGGGCAGCCGCGGCAGCGCCCATACCAGCACCGCGCCCAGCAGCAGCAGGCCGGCGGCCAGCAGGAAGGCGTCGCCGTAGCTCAGCGTGTAGGCCTGGCCCGCCACGCTGCGCGCCAGGCGGCTGACGGCCGCGGCCTGCGCGCCGCCCGGATCGGATACCCAGTCGGCCAGGCCGGAGGCCGTCTGCCGCAGCCGGGCGGCGGGTTCGCTGGCCAGCCAGCCCACGCTTTCGGTCAGCACGGCGGAGTGGTATTTTTCGCGCTCGTTGACCACGTGGCTGAACACGGCGATGCCGCTGACCAGCCCCAGCACGCGCGAGTAGTTGAAGATGATTCCGCAGGTCGCGCCGTCGGTCTTGCCGATGCCGTAGACCGCGAAGCGCAGCGTCGCCACGGAGAACAGGCCCTGGCCCAGCCCGGCCACCAGCAGCGCGGGCGCGAAATTCTGCGCCGTCCAGTCGGGACTGAGCGAGGCGCTCAGCACGCAGGCCAGCGCGAACAGGCCCAGGCTGGCGCTGAGCACCAGGCGCTGGTCCACGCGCGGCGCCAGCCAGAACGCGACGGGCAGGGCGGCCAGCGTGCCGGCCGACAGCGGCAGCAGCATGGAAGAGATCTGCTCCAGCCGGAAGCCGTGGATGCGCATCAGGTACTGCGGCGCGATCCAGACCGCGAACAGCGTGCCGAAGCGGAAAATGATCTGCAGCACGATGGCCCAGCTGAACGTGGACTTGCGGAATATCTCCAGGTGCAAAAGCGGCCGGTTGGCGCGCAGCAGGCTGGCCGCGCCCAGTCCCAGGCCCACCAGGCCCATCAGCAGGCAGGCGCTGATCCACCAGCTCTCGAACCAGAAATGCCGTTCGCCTTCCGAGATCGCGATGACCAGCGCGCTCAGGCTGGCCGACAGCAGCGCGTAGCTGGGGCAGTCCTTTACTTTCAGGTAGTGGATGTCGCCGCGATCCTGCGGCAGCGCGCGCCGCGCCAGCAGGTAGTAGCCCGCGCCCAGCGCGGCCTGGGCCCAGAACAGCATGCGCCAGCCGCCCAGCGCCACCAGCTCGGCCGCCAGCCATCCCGCCAGCCCGACCCCGAGCGAGGTGGCCGCGGCGAACGCCGCCAGCCCGCGCACCTGGGCGCGCCCCGGTGGCAGGCTGGTCATGACCAACAGGAACATCAGCACCGGCAGCATGCCGCCGAAGAATCCCTGCGCAAAGCGCATCACCAGCGCCCAGGCCAGTTGCGGCGACAGCGCCACGGCCGCCGACGCCAGCGCGAAGCCCAGGCCGGCCCAGCGCATGCTGCGGCCGCGTCCGAAGGCGGCGGCCGACGTCATCACGATGGGCAGGCAGAAGATCTGGCCGACGTTGTATATCGTCGTCAGCCACGCGGTCGCGTCCGCGCTGGCCGACAGGCCGCCGCCGATGTCGCCTTGCGCCAGGATCGCGGCCAGCGGAAAGGTGGAGCCTATCGCGGCGCCCAGCGCGGCGACGGCCAGCGCATAGAGGCGGCCCGGGAGGGGAGGAGGAGCGGCTGACATCGGATGGCCTATAAATACCGTTAGTATCGTTAGGCCAAAATATATACTCTCGGTATCGTTAAGACAATCCGATTTCGACGAGAATTACCTACATCCGTAGAACAGTCCGATGCGCGCATGGCGATATGCAGCCGCGCCGGACCGAGGGCGTTGCAACCAGGAGCAGCCGACGTGGAATCCAGAACCCAGAAGCGATCGCGCGTGTCGCACGGCGCCGTGCGCAGCGAGGAAACCCATCGCGCCATCATCGAGGCGGCCGCCGCCATCCTCGAGGAATCCGGCTACGCCGGCTTCACACTGGACGCCGTGGTCAAGCGGGCCGGCTCCAGCAAGCCTTCCATCTACCGCTGGTGGAAGAACAAGGCGGCGCTCATCGTCGAGGTCTACGAGCGCTCGGGCGAAGCCGGGCTGGCCACCTCGCGCCAAGGCGATCTGCGCGCTGAACTCACCGATTTCCTGGCCGCGCTGTGGCACTGGTGGAGCGGCACGCGCGCCGGCGAAGCGCTGCGCAGCATCGTCGCCGAAGCCCAGTCCGACCCGCAGACGCTGAGCCTGCTGCGCGATGAATTCGTCGACCGCCGCAAGAACAATCTGCGGGAGATTTTCCAGCGCGCCTGCGACCGCGGGGAAGTGCGCAACGGCCCCGAGATCGAGGCCGCGATTTCGCTCGCGATGGGCGCGAGCTGGCTGCACCTGCTGACCGGCACGCTGGGCGACACCGGTCTGTGCGAGGCCTATGCGGACATACTGATCCGCGGACTGGGCGCCGGCCCGGCCTAGCGCGCGCCCGACACGCCGACGTTGGCGCCCGACACGTAGCCGGCCGCCGGCGACAGCAGCCACATCACGGTGTCGGCGACCTCGACGGCGGTGCCGGGGCGCTGCATCGGCAATTGCGGCGCCATCTGCGCGAGCCGTTCGCGCGAGTGGATCTCCGTGTCGATGACGCCCGGCGCCACGGCGTTCACGCGTATCCCCTCGGCGGCCACCTCCTGCGCCAGCCCGAAGGTCAGCGCTTCCAGCGCGCGCTTGCTGGCCGCGTAATGCACGTTGCGCCCGGCCGCGCCCAGCCGCGCGGCCGCCGAGGACATGTTGACGATATTGCCGCCCTTGCCGCCATGGCGCGTCGACATCCGGCGTATGGCCTCGCCGCAGCACAGGAAGCTGCCCATGACGTTGAGCGCGAAAATCGCCTGCAGGTCCGGCGCCTCCAGCGCGTCCACGCGGCCGATGCGCCCGCTGGTGCCGGCGTTATTGACCAGCGCGGTCAGGCTGCCCAGCTCGCGGTCGGCCTGGCGGAACATGGCGGCGATCTGCGCGGCGTCGGCCACGTCGGCCTGCACCGTCAGCGCCTTGCGGCCGTGGCCGCGGACTTGCTCGGCCACCGCCTGCGCCTGTTCCTCATTGCTGCGATAGTTGATGCATACGTCATAGCCGTCGCGCGCGGCCCGCTCGCAGATCGCCGCGCCGATGCCGCGGCTGCCGCCGGTCACCAGAATGACGCCGCGCGGGGCGCTGTCCGTGGTCTGTTGCATGTCGTCTCCTCGGTCGTCGGTCAGCGCGCCTGCGCCAGTTCGGGGTTGTCCTGCGCCAGTTGCTTCCACGCGCGCACGTCGCCGGCCACGCGCGCGGCCAGCTGCGCGGGCGTGCTGGACTGTATGGTCAGGCCGTCCTCGGCCAGGCGTTCCAGCGAGGGATCGGCCAGCGCGGCCCGGGTGGCCTGCGCCAGCCGGTCTATCACCGCGGGCGGCGTGCCTCTGGGCGCGAACACGCCGTTCCAGCTCACCAGGTCCAGCGACGCCACGCCGGCCTCGGCAAAGGTGCGGACCTCGGGCAGGGCGGCGATGCGGTCCTTCGACAGCACGGCGATGGGCTTGAGCACGCCGTTGCGGATGAAAGGCAGCAGCACCGGCGGCTGCCCCATCACCAGATTGGTGCGTCCGCCTATGGTGTCGGTCACCGCGGGCGCGCCGCCCTTGTAGGGCACGTGCAGCAGTTCGATGCCGGCGCGCGCGCCCAGCACGTTGACGTAGAGCTGCAGCTGCGCCGACGCGATGCTGATGGCCCTGGGCTGGGCGCGGGCCGCCTGGATCAGTTCTTCGGGCGTGGAGAATTTCTGTTCCTTGTTGCTCGCGATCATCTGCGGAGAGGTCAGGATCAGGCTGACCGGCGCCAGCGCGGTAGTCGGGTCGATGGCGGGGAAGGGGCCGAAGGTCAGCGTCTGCGTCATCTGCCCCGTGCCGTACAGCAGGGTGTAGCCGTCGGGCTCGGCGTCGGCCACCAGCTTGTTGCCGATATTGGTGGAGGCGCCCGGCCGGTTTTCCACCACCACGGTCTGCTTCAGTTCGCGTCCCAGCAGGTCCGCGTACTGGCGGGCGACCAGATCGGTGGTGCCGCCCACCGCGTACGGCACGATCATGCGGATGGGCCGGGACGGATAGTCCGGCTGTGCGGCGGCGGCCGTCGCCGCATGGCCGGCAAAGCATACGGAAATGGCGCCAGCCAGCGCGCGCAGTCTGCTTCCCATGTCGTTCTCCTTAGACCGTGTTCAGGGCGTCCAGGGCAGGGGCGCCAGCGCCTGCGCATCGGTGACCACGTCGATCACGACCGGCAGGTCGCTGGCGCGCGCCTGCTCGAAGGCCGCGGCGAAATCGGCCGGACGGGTCACCCGTAAGCCCACCGCGCCCATGGCCTGCGCGATGGCCGCGAAGTCCATGGGCCGGTAGTGATAGATCTCTTCGCGCCTGCCGTCGGACCCTTCGTACGCGCTCAGGATCGAGCGCGTGCCCTGTGCCAGGCAATGGTTGTTGTTGACCACGGTGATGGTCTTCAGCCCCCAGCGCAGCGCCGTCTCCAGCTCCGGCATGTGGTACATGAAGCCGCCGTCGCCGGTGAAGCACACCACCGTCGCATCGGGCGCGGCGAACTTCGCGCCCAGCGAGGCCGGAAAGCCCCAGCCCAGCGAGCCGGCGGCGCGCAGGTAGCGCTGGCCTTCGTGGCGCAGCGCCACATAGGTGCCGCTCCACTGCGAGGAGTAGCCGGTGTCGGACACCAGGATCGCATCGGCCGGCAAGACCTCGCTCAGCTCGGCGCAAAGCCGTTCGGGGCGGATGGGCACGCTGTCGCTGGCCCGGGCCGGCGCGGCCGCCTCGTTCCATTCGCGCACGTAGCCCTGGACCCGGTCCACCCAGGCCGCGCGCTCGGCGGCAGGGCAGGCCTGCGTCAGCTGTTCCAGCACGCTGCGCGTATCGCCCGCCAGGCCCAGCGCGCCGGGATAGTTGCGGCCCAGCTGCGCCGGGTCGGCGTCGATCTGGATCACCGGCACGTCCTGCGCGGGCAGGGTCCAGTTGTGGCTGATGTGGTCGCCGATCACGCTGCCGGCGTAGATCACCAGATCGGCCGCGCCGACGATGCGGTTGGCGCAGGCGCGCGAATACGTGCCCGCGACGCCGCCGTTGAGCGGATGCGCCTCGGGCAGCACCGCCTTGGCGTCCAGCGACATCACCACCGGGATCGAGGCGTGCTCGGCATAGCGGCGCAAGGCCTGCTGCGCGCCCGATGTGCATACCCCGAGGTCGGCGACGATGACCGGCCGCTCGGCGCGCGCCACCATCGCGGCGGCCGCCTCGACCCGCCGCGCCTCCGCCTGCGCCCGGAAGCCGGGCAATGACGAAAACGGCCGCGCCGCGGCAGGATATCCATCCAGCACCGCCGCGCCGATCGCGTCGCCCGTGTGGCCGGCCACGTCGATATGCACCGGCCCCGGCCGGCCGGTCACGGCCTCCCGGAAGGCCTGGCGCAGGACGTGCGGCAATTGTTCGACGCCGTCGACCCGCATGCTGTGCTTGGCCGTGGACCGGAACATGGGCGCGTGCGGCAATTCCTGGTAGGCGTTGCGGTACTGCATGGCCGCGGGCTGCCTGCCGGTCAGCGCGACGATGGGCGTCTGCGCCAGGAACGCATCCTGCAGGCCCGCGCCCAGGTTCGCCGCGCCCACAGACTGGGCCATGCATACGGCGGGCCGGCCCGTGATCCGGGCGTAGCCGTCGGCCATGTAGGCCGCGGCGATTTCCGAGTGGGCCAGTATCCGCCGGATACCCAGCTTCTCCATTTCCACCAGCGCGCGGCGCAGGATGGCGTCCATGAAGAACACGTGTTCGACGCCATGCGCCTGGAGTATTTCCGCGATGACGCGGCCGCCGGTGAGGGGAGTGGACATGGGCTTTCCTCGTTTAGTGGATTTTGGATGGCGCTCACTGCGCCGGCGTCGTGCCGCGTGCTTCGGTTTCTCCCTCGGCGAAAGGCGTCTCGCCTATGCCTGAAACGCCGGCGTCCACCGCGAACAGGGCGCCGGCCAGCGGCTGCTCGCGCAGCGCCTGTTCCGACAGCCCCTGGGTGGCGGTGGTGACGAACAGCGTCTCCATGCGCGCGCCGCCGAAGGCGCACGAGGTCACGCCGGTCACCGGCAGCGTGATGACCCGGTCCTCGCGCCCCTGCGGCGTGTAGCGCACCACCTGGCCGGCATGGACGAGGGCGCTCCACAGGCAGCCCTCGGCGTCGACGGTGGCGCCGTCCGGGCGGCCCGGATGGCCGGCCAGGTCCACGAAGGTGCGCGGGTTGGCAGGCACGCCGTCGTCGGGATCGAAGTCGTAGACCAGGATGCGCCGCGCCGGCGTATCGGCGAAGTACATCTTCTTGCCGTCCGGGCTCCAGGCCAGCGAATTCGGTATCGTGATGCCGGACACGTGGCCCGCCGCCCGGCCGTCGCCGCGCACGCTGTAGAGCGTGCCCGTCGGGAGCCGGTCGCCGTCGTTCATGCTGCCGACCCAGAACCGTCCCTGCCTGTCGCACTTGCCGTCGTTCAGCCGATTGCCCGGCAGTTGCGGCTCGGGATCGAACCAGGCCTGCAGCGCACCGCTGTCCGGGTCCATGAAGTACAGGCCGGACTTCAGCGCCAGCAGCAGCCGGCCGCGACCGGTTTCGCAAAAACTGCCTACCGGCTCGGGCAAGGGCAGGGCGCGCACCCGGCCCGTGTCCGGCGCCCAGCAGTACAGCGCCGGCTTGCGCACGTCGATCCAGTACAGGACCCGGCGCGATGGCGACCACAGCGGGACTTCTCCCAGCCGGTCGCCGCTTTCCACGACGACATGCACGGCGCTCATTTTTTTCCTTCGAGATCGGCGGCAAGCTCTTGCCACAGGGTTTGCTGGCTGCGTATGTAGGCGGCGAAGTCCTGCGAGTCCAGGAACGCGGGCTGCGCGTCCGCGGCCCGCAACGCGGCCTGCACCGCCGGTTTCGACACGACTTTCCCGACGCTGTCGGAAAGCCGGCGTATCACTTCCGGCGGCGTGCCCGCCGGCGCATGCAGGCCGAACCAGGAAGTCACCACCGCTTTGGGATAGCCTTGCTCGGCCATGGTGGGAATATCGGGCGTGCTCGGCCCGCGCGTCTCGCCGAAGGTCGCCAGGCCCTTCAGCTTGCCCGCCTGGATCAGCGAGGTCACATTGGCCGCGGCCAGCACCGCCATGGACACGCGGCCGCTGACCAGGTCCGGGATGATGGGCGGGGCGCCCTTGTACTGGACGGAATCCACCTTGATGCCGGCCTGCGCGAGAAACAGCTCGGCCGCCATGCGCTGCGTCGATCCGGCGCCCGGGCTGGCGTACTGCAGGGGCGGATCGGTCTGCCCGCGCGCATGGGCCACATAGCCCGCAAGGTCCCGGTACGGCGCGCTGGCCGGCACCGCCAGCAGGTTGTCGGTGAGCGCGAAACGCGCCACCGGGACCAGGCTGTCGGGCTGCCAGCGCCTGCCGGTCTCGATGTACTGGTTGATGGCGAACCACGGACCGCTGACCAGCAGCGTGTAGCCGTCGGGCCTGGCCCGCGCCACCCATTCCGCCCCGATGTTGGAATTCGCGCCGGGCCTGGATTCGGCGATGAAGGGCTGCCCCAGGTTTGCCGCCAGTTCGTTCAGCACGATGCGCGCGACCACGTCGGCGGCGCCGCCGGCCGGATAGGCGATCACGACCGTGACCGGCCGCTCGGGCCAGGCCGGTGCGGCGAGACCCGAACCCGGCAATACCTGCAACGCCGCCAGGGCGAGGCCGGCGAACATCTGTTTGATACTCACCATCACCTGTCTCCTCGATTGGGGCCGCCGCGCCTCTGCCGGGCGCGTTGCATGCCGTGCCGCTACTTCATGCCGGGCTCCGCTGGAGTGGCCAGTTTTTCTTCCAGCAGGCGCAGCGCCACGTCCTTGGACGCCGCCATGATGCGATGCGCGGCCGCCTCGGCCGCCAGCGGCTCGCGCGCCAGCAGGGCGCGGGCCAACTCGCGCCAGTACTGGTTGGCTTCCTGGCGCCCCGCATAAGAGGAAATGCCCATGTAGCAGTAGTGCCAGAGCATCTTCTGCCGCAGGTTCTCGATGAACGCGCGCGTGTACCGGTTCTGGATCTGCGCGTACATCTGCGAACTGATGGCGTTGGTCATTTCCTTGTATTCGCGCTCGTCGCAGCCGGCGTCGGTCTGCCGGATCAGCGCGTCGATATCGCCGTCGATCCGCTCGAGCAGGGCCGGCTCGCCATGGACGGCCACGTGCCTGACGCACAGGCCGAACATGTCGGCGCGGGCCTCGAAGAGATCCCTGACCTCGTCATAGGTGGGCTCGACGATGCGCACGCCGCGCCACGGCAGGATCTCGATCAGGCCGTCGCGCTCCAGCACCCGGAAGGCTTCGCGCAACGGCGCGCGGCTGGTGCCCATCTTGAGCGCCAGCTCCTGCTCCTTGAGCCGCTGGCCGGGCAGGTAGACGCCCTTCAGGATGTCCTCGGTCAGCCGGCTGACGATCTGGTCGGGAAGGGAAAGAAACTGTACCTGGCCCACGTTCACTGCTCCATGTTGGCCTGCGCGCGCTGCTGGCGCCGCGCATATGACGGCCCGAACTCCCGCGTCGTCCCGAACACCTCGGGCAGCGGACGGCTGTTCTCCAGCGTCAGCCACAGGCGGTAAAGATGGCGGCGGCGCTGCGGATCGTCGTAATCCACGTATTTGGTGCGCGCGTGCAGGATCGAATAGTTGTTGCCGATCTGGATATCGCCGGGCTGCATGCTGAACGAGAGCTGCAGGGCGGGGTCCGCGCACAGGCGGTCGAATATGTCCAGCGCCTCAACCTGCTCGGGCGTCAGGCGCGGCACGTCCTCGAAGCGCTGGGCGGTCACGATGTAGCGGCGCTTGTACAGCACGTTCAGATAACCCATGTGCTCGGTGAAAACCGGCACCACCTGGACTTTCTTCTCGTTCAGGTTCTGCGCGCGCGAATCGAAATAAAAGGGCTGCTGCAGCACCGCCGCCAAATCGGGGCGCTCCTGCAGGATGGCGTTGAACAGGGCGCCCGCGCTGACCAGTTTGCTGACGCCGCCTTCCTTGGCGGTGCGCAGGCACAGCAGCATGAAGACGTCGCCGCCGTCGTTATGGAATTTCAGCTCGTCGTCGGTTTCATAACCGCGCGCGGTATCGCTGTTGGCGATGGTCTTGCCGGTATTGGTCACGCTGTGCAGCAGGCTGCCCGAACGGTCCTGCGGCTCGGGCGTGCCCAGGTACTGGGCCAGCCCCCAGATCACGAGTTTGCAGGCTTCCGGGTCCAGGCTGGCGGGGTCCAGCCCGCGCAGCACGGTGAAGCCGCGTCCGCCTTCCAGTTCCCCGCGGATGCGCTCGAAGCGCCGCGCCAGCCGGTCCAGCGGAAATTCATCCCGGCCGATCTCGAACAGGGGAGTGCCGCGGCTTTGGCAATGGCGCACCGCGGCCATGATCTCCGCCAGCTCCGCTTCCGTGAGGCGCTGGCACCAGTCTTCCTGGCCGCCGAATTCCTCGCTTCTCCAAACGCTGGGTCCTTCCAGTTTCGTCAGACGCATTTCAGCTCTCCCGGATCTCTGGAAAAATTTGTACTGTTGTTGCATTGTCGACAATCCGACAATCAAGTGTTATCCAGAGAAACCCTAGGAAAGCGCGAATCGCGAAGAAAAGCCGCCGGCTAATACACGGCGTCAATATTTCCGTTCGATATTGTTTCGATATACATATAAGGTTGCATCGTTAAAACCGCCAATATCGCGGCCGGGTGTGATTATCCGGCGCGCTGAAGCGCATACCCGGCGGCTGTGACGCGCGCATTACTATTAATCCAACAAACCCTTCCGAACGCCACCGAGATTTCGCTTTTCGGATAGCGTATTTGCGCGATACGCATTATCTTCTCTACTCGCACGGAAAATACCGCGCTGCGGCAAGCGCCGCTTTCGCACCGCTGCCTGCACGCCATTAAAAGGCGTTTTCTTTCCGGGTTTTCCCTTGCGGGTTTTCCCGGCGATAACAAGAAATAAAAACAGCATTACCGCACCATGCGTGGCATTCGGCTTTGACTTACCAGGATGGAGAAGCAAGTGAAGCAAGGGCTGAAGATCGGTTTGGCAATGGCTGCGATTCTCGGTGCTGCGGCCGCGTTCGGCGCGTATCTGGCGGGCTCCGCGGACGCCTCCGCGCCCCAGGCGCCGGTGGTCAAGCTGGGCGACGGCAAGAACGGTCCGGCCGGCATGGCATGGATACCGGGCAACGCATTCCTCATGGGCAACGACCACAAGATGTCGCAGCCCAACGAACGTCCCGCGCACAAGGTCCGCGTCAGCGGTTTCTGGATGGACGTCAACGACGTGACCAACGCGCAATTCCGGCGTTTCGTCGAAGCCACCGGCTACGTCACCACGGCGGAAAGAAAACCCCGCTGGGAAGACCTGCAGCCGCAGTTGCCCGCCGGCACGCCGCGTCCGCCGGAGAGCGCGCTGGTGCCCGGCGCCATGGTGTTCGTCGGCACCGAAACCGAGGTGTCGCTGCGCGATTATTCGCGCTGGTGGCGTTTCGTGCCGGGCGCCAACTGGCGCCATCCGCAAGGCCCCAACAGCAATATCGACGGCAAGGACGACCATCCCGTGGTCCAGGTGTCGTACGAGGACGCGCAGGCCTACGCCAAGTGGGCCGGCAAGCGCCTGCCCACCGAGGCCGAATGGGAGTACGCCGCCCGCGGCGGCCTGGAGCAGGCCACCTATAGCTGGGGCAACGAATTGCTGCCGCAGGGGCAGGCCATGGCCAACATCTGGGACACCCGGCAGGCGCAGCCGTTCCCGGTGGTGAAGGACGAAAAAGTGCAGGTCGGCACGACGCCGGTGGGCAGCTACACGCCCAATGGCTACGGCCTCTACGACATGGCCGGCAACGTCTGGCAGTGGACGGCCGACTGGTACCGCGCCGACGCCTTCCAGATCCAGTCGCAGTTCCGCCAGCCCCCCAAGGACCCGGCCGGCCCGTCCGACAGCTTCGATCCGGACGACGGCATCGTGCCGCCCTCGGCGCCCAAGCGCGTGACGCGCGGCGGCTCCTTCCTGTGCAGCGACACCTATTGCATCAGCTACCGCGCCAGCGCGCGGCGCGGCACCGATCCGCTCAATCCCATGTCGCACCTCGGCTTCCGGACCGTCATGACGCCGGAGCAATGGAAAACGGCCCAGGCCAGACAGGCAAGCGTCGCAAGCCGCTGAGCAACGCGTTTCAGTTTTGATGTCTACGGGGGAGGGGCATGGCGAACCGCGACGGCATTCTCGCGCTCGAAAAAGCAGTGTCCGGCTCGGTGCTGGGCCAGGAGCGGGTGATCCGCGAAATCATTATCGCGCTGCTGGCCGACGGCCACGTGTTGCTCGAAAGCCTGCCGGGCCTGGCCAAGACGCGCACCGTCAAGACGCTGGCCGCGCACCTGGCGGCGGACATGAGCCGCATCCAGTTCACGCCGGACCTGCTGCCGTCGGACATCACCGGCGCCGACGTGCTGCAGCAGGATGCCGAAGGGCGCAACCGGGTGACGTTCCAGCAAGGACCGCTGTTCGGCAACCTGATCCTGGCCGATGAGGTCAACCGCGCGCCCGCCAAGGTGCAGTCGGCCTTGCTGGAAGCGATGGAGGAACGCCAGATCACGGTGGGCGGCGTGACGCGCGCCATGCCCGAGCTGTTCATGGTGCTGGCCACGCAGAACCCCATAGAGCAGGAAGGCACCTATCCCTTGCCGGAGGCGCAGATGGACCGCTTCCTGATGAAGATCTGCTTCGGCTATCCCGCGGCGGCCGACGAGGTGGCGATGCTGGCGCTGTTGCGCCAGCCGTCCGATTCCCATGCGGGCACCGACAGGCTGTCGCAGGAAGACCTGTTCGCCTGCCGCGCCGAAGCGGCGGCGGTGCACGTGGCCGCCGCGGTCGACCGCTATATCGTGGACCTGGTCAACGCCACGCGCAGCCCGGCCGACACGGAGCTGGCGCGCTGGATACAGGTCGGCGCCAGCCCGCGCGGCGCCATCGCGCTGGACCGGGCCGCGCGCGTGCACGCCTGGCTGGCCGGCGCCGATTTCAGCTCGCCGGACGACGTGCGCGAAGTCGCCCATCCGATCCTGCGCCATCGCCTGCATCTGTCCTACGACGCCGTCGCCGACGGCGTGACCGCCGACGCGGTGATCGACCGGCTGCTCGACAGCGTCGCGGTGCCCGCCTGAGGATGGCCCATGCAGCCGCATCCCGTGCATCCTCCGCTGGCCGAGCTGGTCGCCCTCGAAGGCGCCGTGGCGGGGCTGTCGTTCCTGGCGCGCCAGCCGCTGAGCAGCGTGCTGGCCGGCCTGCATAGCTCGCGGCTGCGCGGACGGGGCCTGGATTTCGCGGAATTGCGCCGCTATGTGGCCGGCGACGACCTGCGCCAGCTGGACCTGCGGGCCTCGCTGCGCTATGGCAAGCCCTACGTGCGCGCCTATACCGAGGAACGCGATCGGCCCACGCTGGTGCTGGCGGACCAGCGCATGAACATGTATTTCGGTTCGGTGCGGGCCTTCAAGTGCGCGGTGGGCGCAAGACTGTCCGCCGCGGCCGCGTGGATGGCGCTGCGCGCCGGCGACCGGGTCGGCGGCATCGTGTTCGACGACGAGGGCCAGCGCGGCGTCAAGCCGCTGCGCAGCCGCGACCGCGTGCGCGGTTTCCTGGCGGAGATCGTGCGCGCCAATCGCGGCCTGTCGGCCGAACGCCCCGGGCCGCCGCGCCCCGAAGGCCTGAACGCCGCGCTGCGCGCGGCCCTGGCCCAGGCGCCGCACGACTGCCTGGTCTGCATCGTTAGCGATTTCGCGGGCGCAGACGACGAGACGCTGCGCCGCCTGCGGCAACTGGCCGCCCACAACGACGTGATCGCGGTGCTGGTGTTCGACCCCATGGCGCAGAACATTCCGCGGCGCGGCCGCCTGCTGGTGACCCAGGGCGAATTGCAGCTGGAGATCGCGGTGGGGCGGCAGCGCGAACGCCAGCCGCTGGCGGATTTCTTCAGCGGCCGGCTGCGCGAAGTGGCCGACCTGCTGCGGCGCAGCCGCGTGCCGCTGCTGACCATAGACACGGCGCAGGACGAGCTGATGCAGCTGCGCCGCGAACTGGGCCGCCTGCGGCCGGGGGGAGGGCGGACATGAGCGCCGCGCCGCCCGGCCTGGACCAATTGCGCGAGCTGCCGCTGCCGCCGCCGGTTTCCTACTGGCCGCAGACCTGGGGCTGGGCCGCGGTGGCCCTGGCCGCCGCCGCCGCGGCCATCTGGTTTGGCGCGCGCGCCTGGCGCCGGCATCGCGACAACCGCTACCGGCGCGAGGCGCTGGCCGAACTCGGACGCCTGGAAACCGCGGCCGCCGCCGATCCGCTGGCGCTGCGCCGCCTGCCGGATCTGCTCAAGCGCACCGCGCTGGCCGCAAGTCCGGGCGACGACGCGCTGCCGTCGCTGGCCGGCCCGGCCTGGCTGGCCTGGATGGGGCGCTGCGGCCCGGCCATGCCCTACGACGGCGCGCGCCTGCTGGCGACGCTGGCCTATGCGCCCGACGCGGCGGTGCGCGGACTCGATCCGGCGGCGCTGCGCGCGCTGCTGGCCGCCAGCCGCCTGTGGATGGAAAAGCACCGGACGGAGCACGGCCATGTGGCGGCTTGAATACCTCTGGCTGCTGGCCGCCGCGCCGCTGGCATGGCTGGCCTACCGCTATCTGCCTCCCTACGTGCAGGCGCGCAGCGCCTTGCGCACGCCGTTCTTCGACGCCATGGCGCGGCTTACCGGCAAATCGCCGTCGCGCCCGGGCGTCCAGGCCGGCCGCGGCCAGCTGTGGCTCAACGTCGCGGTCTGGCTGCTGGTGCTGCTGGCGCTGGCGCGTCCGCAATGGGTGGAGCCGCCGCTGACCCATACGGAACCGGTGCGCGACATCCTGCTGGCCGTGGACATTTCCCAGTCCATGGACAGCGCCGACTTCCGCGATGCGCAGGGCCGGCCGGCGACGCGCTGGCAGGCCGTCAAGGCGGTGGTGGCCGACTTCATCGCCAAGCGCAAGAACGACAGGCTGGGCCTGATCGTGTTCGGCACCGGCGCCTATCCGCAGGCCTCGCTGACGCGCGACCACGCCACGCTGCAGCTGCTGCTGGACCAGACCGCCGTCGGCATGGCGGGGCCGAACACCGCCATCGGCGACGCGATCGGGCTGGGCATCCGCATGCTGGACGCGGCCGACGAGCGCGACAAGGTGATGATCCTGCTGACCGACGGCAACGACACCGGCAGCGCCGTGCCGCCGCCGCGCGCGGCCGAGCTGGCCGCCGCGCACCACATCACCGTGCACACCATCGGCATCGGCGATCCCAGGGCCAGCGGCGAGGACCGCGTGGATTTCGGCGCGCTGCAGGCGATCGCGCGCGCCACCGGCGGCAGCTTTTTCCAGGCCGCCGACCTGGCCGCGCTGCAGGCGGTGTACGACACACTCGACCGTCTCACGCCGCAGGAGGTCAAGACGCTGCGCCACCAGCCCACGCGCGAATACTTCTGGGTGCCGCTGCTGGCGGCCATCGGCCTGCTGGCGCTATGGCACGTGGCGGGCGCTTTGCGCGGCTGGCTCGGCGCCCGCGGGGACGCGGGCCGGGAAAAGCGCAGGGAGGACGCATGGACCTGAGCGCCTTCCATTTCCTGCGGCCGTGGTTCCTGCTGGGCGTGGCGCTGGCGGCCGCGCTGTGGTGGGCCGGGCGCGCCGGCCAGGCCGGCATCGGCCGCGGCCACGGCATCGCCCCGCTTCTGCTGCCTTACCTGACCGTGCGCGTGGCCGGCGCGCGCGGTCCGCGTCCGCTCGATCTGCTGGCGCTGTTCCTGGCGCTGGCGTCGGTGGCCGCCGCCGGGCCGGCATGGCAGCGCGACGAGCCCGGCTTCCTCGACAACACGGCGCCGCTGGTGGTCGCGGTGGACCTGTCGGCCTCGATGGACGCGACCGACGTGCCGCCGTCGCGGCTGGAGGCCGCCAAGCAGACCGTGCGCGACCTGGCGGCGCGCCGCGCCGGGGCCAAGACCGGGCTGATCGCCTACGCGGGCAGCAGCCACCTGGTGCTGCCGCCCACCGATGACCGCGACCTGCTGGACCTGTTCGTACAGGCTCTGTCCACCGGACTGATCCAGAGCGAAGGGCGCGACGTGGCCGGCGCCATCGACCAGGCGGCGCAAGTGCTGGCGGCCGAGCGCGCAGGCGGGACGCTGCTGCTGATGACCGACGGCGCCGCGCCCGCGGACGCGGTGCGCCAGCGCGCCCAGGCCGCCGCCAACCTGCAGGTATTGATCATGGCCGTTGGCCGCAGCCAGCCGCAGGGCGGCATCGACGAGGCGGCGCTGCGCGATATGGCCCGCGCCGCCGGCGCGCCGCTGGGCAGCCTGACGGCCAGCGCCGACGACCTGGACTGGATCACGCTGCACGCGCAGCAGCACTTCGAAGCGGTGCAGGACGCGCTTTCCGGACCGCCGCACTGGAAGGACGCCGGCTACTGGCTGTGCTGGCCCCTGGCGCTGCTGGCGCTGGTCGCGGTCCGGCGCGGCTGGCGCGTGAGCTGGCAGGCTTGCCTGGTGGCGGGCGTGCTGGCGCTGGGCGCGCCGCCCGATACGCGCGCCGGCGGCCTGGCCGACGCTTTCCTGACGCCCGACCAGCAGGGCCGGCTCGCATTCGAACGCGGCGATTACCAGGCGGCCGCCGCCCACTACACCGACCCCTACTGGAAGGGACGCGCGGCCTACGCCGCCGGCGACTACGCCGCCGCGCTGAAGGCGTTTTCGCAACTGACCAGCGCCGACGCCTATTTCTACGTGGGCAACACCCAGGTCCGGCTGCGGCGCTACGACGCCGCGCTCGCCGCCTATGACCGCGCGCTGGCGCTCAAGCCCGGCTGGGAGCCGGCCGTGGTCAATCGCGGCATCGTGACGCGGCTGCTGGCGGCCATGAGCCAGGAGCAGCAGGGCGAACAGGCCGAACCGCCGGACCAGACCATCGCCGACCGCAGCGCCAAGGCCGGCCAGCTCGCCACGGTGCAGGTGCAGCAGGCCGCCTCGGCGGAAGTGTGGCTGCGCAATCTGACCCTGTCGCCGGCGCGCTTTTTGCGCGGCAAGTTCGCGGCCCAGGACGCGGGGGTGCGGCCATGATGCGCGCATTGACCCGCTGGCTGCTGTTGCTGCTGCTGATCCTGGCCGCGCCCGCCCGGGCCCAGGACACGCCGCAGCTGTACGTCACGGCGCGCGCGCCCGCGCAGGCGCAGACCGGCGCCACGCTGCAGCTGCAACTGGACGTGATGACCACGACCTGGTTCACCCAGCCGCCGCAACTGCCCACGCTGGAAGTGAACGGCCTGATGGTGACGCCGCCTTCCGGCCAGGCCGAACTGATCCGCGACACCCGCGACGGCGTGCCGCTGAACGGCCTGCGCTACACCTTCCTGCTGAGCGCGGCCGCGCCCGGCACGATCGCCATCCCCGCGCTGAGCGTGAGCGCGCAGCTCGGCCCCTCGGGCGCGGCCGCGACGGCCGCCAGCGCGCCCCTGCAGATCGAGTTCGCCGGGCAGGCGCAGCCCGGTGAAGTCGCGGGCGCACTCACCGTCACCCAGGACTACACGCTCGCCCCCGACCCGCTGGTGCAGGGCGGACGCATCACGCGCAGCATCACCCAGCGCGCCGACGGCGTGCAGGCCATGCTGCTGCAGCCCGCGCCGCTGGACGAGGTGCCGAACTTCAAGCGCTATCCGCGCGAACCCGAGGTCACGACGCTGACCGACGGACGCGGCCGCTTCAAGGGCGGCCAGCGCATCGACCGGGCCGATTACGTGGCCCGGGAGCCTGGCCATTACGCCTTGCCGCCCATCACGCTGCACTGGACCGATGGCGCCAGCGGCGAACCCCGCGCGCAGACGCTGCCCGGCCGCGAAGTCGAAGTGGCCGCCGCGCCTGCGGCCGCGGTGCCGTTCTCGCTGGCCGACGACCTGGCGCAGCTGCGCCATGGCCTGCGCTGGGCGCTGCCCGCCGGCGCCATGCAGGCGCTGCTGGCCGCGGCCGTCGCCGCGCTGGCGCTGTGGCTGGGCTGGCCCTGGTGGCGCCGGCTCGCGCGCGCGCTGCGGGCCGGCCTGCGACGCGCGCAGGCGCGCTGGCGCGCCAGCGAACCCTATTACTGGCGCGCCTGGCGGCGCGAGGCGCGCGGCGCCGAGCCGGGCCTGAGCGCGTGCTATCGCTGGCTGCGGCGCATCCGCGGCGCCGTCGGGCTGCGCGGCGCGCTGGCGCGGATGTCGCCGGCCGATCGCAGCCTGGCGGAAAACGCGCTGCGCCAGGCGTATGGCGCAGGCGCCGGGCATGCCGGCTGGCGCGGGCAGCTCGCCTCCGCCAGCCGCGGCTGGCGCAAGGCCTGGCGCCGCCGCGCCCCGGACCGCCACGCCTTGCCGGCGGAACTGAATTCCGTACAACCGCGACGAGCAACACGCATGGGGAGACAATGATGCGGCGTATCGATCCACTTCAAAGCCTGCGGCGCCTGACCGCCTGGACCTGGCTGCTGGCGCTGGGCCTGCTGGCCGGCTGCGCGGCCACCGAACCGCAATCGCGGCCGCAGGCTGCGCTGCCGTCCTGGAACGACGGGCCTTCGCGCAGCGCCATCGTCGAGTTCGTGCAGGCCGTGGCCACGCCCGGCAGCCCCGACTTCGTCGCGCCGGACGAGCGCATCGCCGTGTTCGACAACGACGGCACGCTGTGGAGCGAGCAGCCCATGTATTTCGAGCTGCAATTCTCGCTGGACCGGGTGCAGGCCCTGGCGCCATCCCATCCCGAATGGCGCAGCCGCCAGCCGTTCAAGGCCGTGCTGGAGGGCGACCGCGCCGCGCTGGCCAAGAGCGGCCAACGCGGCATGCTGGAGATCGTGGCCGCGACCCACGGCGGCATGACCACGGCCGATTTCACCCAGAGCGTGCAGGACTGGCTCAAGACCGCGCGCCATCCGCGCACCGGCCTGCCGTACACCAGCATGACCTACGCCCCCATGCGCGAACTGCTGGACTATCTGCGCGCGCACGATTTCAAGACCTACATCGTTTCCGGCGGCGAGGTCGAATTCATGCGGCCATGGACGCAGGCCGCCTACGGCATCCCGCCCGAACAGGTGATCGGCAGCAGCGTGACCACGGTCTACCAGCTGGACCAGGGCCAGCCGCGGCTGATGCGCCAGGCCAAGCTGGCGTTCAACGACGACGGCCCCGGCAAGCCGGTGGCGATCCAGCACGGCATCGGGCGCCGCCCGATCCTGGCCTTCGGCAACTCCGACGGCGACCTGCAGATGCTGCAGTGGACCATGGCCGGCCCCGGCAGGCGCTTCGCCGGGCTGGTTCATCACACCGACGCCAAGCGCGAATGGGCCTATGACCGGCAGTCGAGCTTCGGCCGCCTGGACAAGGCGCTGGACGAGGCCCGCGCCCGCGGCTGGACGGTCGTCGACATGCAGCAGGAGTGGAAGCAGGTCTACGGCTTCGAGAAGCCTTGATCTTTTTGTTGACCCAGGGGCCCGAGCACGGGCAAGGAGAGCGGTAATGAAAGCAACACGATGGTTGGGAGCGGCGCTCATCGCCGCAGGAGGGCTGGCGATGGCCGGGGCGGCGCATGCCCAGGGCGCGCAGGCCAAGGGCCAGGATTCCGGCAAGAAGCCGAACATACTCGTCATCTTCGGCGACGACATCGGCCAGACGAACATCAGCGCCTACTCCAGGGGCGTGGTCGGCTACACCACGCCGAACATCGACCGGATCGCCAAGGAAGGGCTGATCTTCACCGACTACTACGCCGAAAACAGCTGCACGGCGGGGCGGTCGACCTTCATCACCGGGCAGGTGCCGCGCCGCACCGGCCTGTCCAAGGTCGGCATGCCCGGCGTGCCGGTCGGCCTGCAGGACCGCGACATCACCATCGCCCAGGCGCTGAAGTCGCACGGCTACGTGACCGCGCAGTTCGGCAAGAACCACCTCGGCGACCGTGACGAGTACCTGCCCACCAAGCACGGCTTCGACGAATTCTTCGGCAACCTGTATCACCTGAACGCCGAGGAAGAACCGGAGCGTCCGTACTGGCCCAAGGGCGCCGACGATTCGTTCGTGAAGAACTTCACGCCGCGCGGCGTGATCAAGGCTTCGGCCGACGGCAAGGTGGAAGACACCGGGGCGCTGACGAAAAAGCGCATGGAAACCATCGACGACGAGACGGTCGGCGCGGCGCTCGACTACCTCGACAAGCACGGCAAGGGCGACAAGCCGTTCTTCGTGTGGATGAACACCACGCGCATGCACGTCTACACCCACATCCGCGACGCGCACCGCGGCAAGAGCGGCATGCCGGGCAACGACTACGCCGACGGCATGTGGGAGCATGACCAGGACGTGGGCAAGCTGCTCAAGAAGCTCGACGACCTGGGCATCGCCGACAACACCATCGTGATCTACACCACCGACAACGGTCCCAACCAGTTCAGTTGGCCGGACGCGGCGACCACGCCGTTCCGCAACGAAAAGAACTCCAACTGGGAAGGCGCATACCGCGTGCCGGCGATGGTGCGCTGGCCGGGCCATATCCCGGCGGGCGAGGTCAAGACGGGCATCGTGTCGGGCCTGGACTGGTTCCCCACGCTGCTGGCCGCGGTGGGCGACACGGACGTCAAGCAACGTCTGCTCAAGGGCTGGACGCCGAACGGCGCGAGCAAGAGCTACAAGGTCCACCTGGACGGCTACAACCAGCTCGACTACCTGACCGGCAAGGACCCGGAAAGCGCGCGTAACGACTTCTATTACTTCAACGACGACGGCATGCTGGTGGCCATGCGCTACCAGAACTGGAAGGCCGTGTTCTGCGAACAGCAGGCGCCCGGCGGCTTCGATGTCTGGAAGGATCCGTTCGTGTGCCTGCGCGTGCCCAAGCTTTTCAACCTGCGCATGGACCCGTATGAACGCGCCGACGTGGTCTCGAACCAGTACTACGACTGGCTGGTGAAGAACGACTATCTGGTGCTGATGGCCTCGATGAAGGCTGCGCAGTTCCTGCAGACGTTCATCGAGTATCCGCCCAGCCAGCGCCCGGCCACCTTCAGCGTGGACCAGGTGCAGGCCGAAGTGGACCGCGCGATCGAAAAGCAGTTCGAAGAAGCCGCCAAGAAGCAAGGCAAGTAGGGCAGGGCGGCGGCGGGTCCGGACACCTTCGGCCCGCCGCCTGACTGCGTAAACCCGGGATAGCAGGACTTTATGAATTCAGCGCTGCGAGAAATGCCGGCTCCGGCCACGGCCGACGCGCGTGCCGGCGCCGCCGGCGGCCTGTGGGCCGCGGCCGGCCTGCTGGCGCTTTCCGGCACGGCCGCATTGATATTCCAGATCGTGTGGATCAAGCAGCTGTCGCTGATCGTGGGCGTGGAAGTCCACGCCATCGCGATCGCCGTCAGCGGCTTTTTCTTCGGCCTGGCCGTGGGCAGCGCCTGGCTGGGCCGGCTGGCCGACCGCAGCTTGCGGCCCATGCGCCTGTACGCCGGCATCGAGCTCTGCGTGGCTTTTCTGGCCCTGGCGGTGACCTGGGCGCTGGCCCGCGGCGCGCTGCCGTTCGCGCGCGCGGAACAGGCCATGCCGTGGCTGGCCTGGCTGGCGATACTGGCGCTGGTGGCCGTGCCGCCAATGCTGATGGGCGGAACCCTGCCGGTATTGCTGCGGGCCTGCGGCGCCGGCCAGGTCGGACGGGCCGGCGGCGTGCTGTACGCCGCCAACACCGCTGGCGCCATCGCCGGTGCCTTGCTGCCGGCCTTCGTGCTGATCCCGGCCTACGGCGTATTCGGCACGGCCTGCGCGGCGGCGGGCCTGAATCTCGCCGCCGCGGGCGGCGCCTGGGCGCTGCAACGCCGCGCCCAGGCAGCCCCGGTCCGCGAGCAGGCGGCAAGCCCGGCCGCGCAGCCGGAAGGCGCATGGCTGGCCATCGGCCTGTATAGCGCCGCCGGCGCGGTCGCGATGGGCTACGAAGTGCTGTGGTCGCAGATGGTGGTTCCTTTCATGAGCACGCGGGCGTTCGCTTTCTCCGTGGTGCTTGCGGTCTATCTTGGCGGGCTGGCCCTGGGCGCGGCGCTGTACGCGCGCTGGGAGCACCGCCTGCGCGACCCGTGGCGCGTATTCGCGCTCCTGATCGCCGGCGCCGGGGTGGCCGCGCTGGTGGCCATGGCGCTGCTGGGCCCCTGGCTGATCCAGGCACAGACGCTGGCCGAGGCCGCAGTGCGGCGCTGGAGCGACAGCGGACTGGCCGGCATGAGCGCGCGCTTCGCCGTGGTGGCCGCGGTGGTGGTGCTGGCGCCGACGCTGCTGTTGGGCGCGGCGTTTCCCGCCGTGCTGCGCATCGCGGTGCCGCCCGCCCGGCGCGGGCAGGGCGCGGGGCTGGTGCTGGCCGGCAATACGCTGGGCGGGATCGCCGGCACGCTGCTGGTCGCTTTCGTGCTGCTGCCGCGCCTGGGCGCCGCGCGCGGCCTGGCGCTGCTGGCCGCGATCGCCTGCGCCATCGGCATTGCGGCGGCCTGGCGCGCGCGCGCGCCGATGACGCGTGCCGTGGCGGCGGCGCTGCTGGGCGCCGTACTGATCGTGGGCTGGGCGCTGCCGGCCGATCACCTGGCGCGGCTGCTGCCGGGCGCCAAGGACAGCACGCTGGTGTTCTACGAGGAAAGCCATGGCGGCACCGTCGCCGTCGTGGAGCGCGGCGCGGGCGAGAAACGCTTCCGCCGGCTCTACATCCAGGGCGTGTCCAATTCCGGCGACGCCATGCCGTCGCTGCGCTACATGCGGCTGCAGGCGCTGCTGCCGCTGATCGTCCATGCCGGCGAGCCGCGCTCGGCCCTGGTGATCGGCTATGGCACCGGCATCACCGCCGGCGCCTTGTCGCGCTATCCCGGCCTGGACCGCCGCGTGGTCGCCGAACTGCTGCCCGGCGTGCTGCGCGCGGGGTCTTTGTTCAAGGGCAGCTACGACGCCGCCGCCGACCCGGCCCTGGAACGCCGCCTGCGCGACGGCCGGCGCGAGCTGCTGACCCGCGACGACCACTACGACCTGATCACCCTGGAACCGCCGCCGCCCTCGGCCGCCGGCGTGGTCAATCTCTATTCGCGCGACTTCTACCAACTGGCGGCGTCGCGCCTGAATCCCAAGGGCGTGGTCGCGCAATGGCTGCCGCTGCCCACGCAGAACCTGGACGACACGCGCGCCCTGGTGGCCAGCTTCATCGCGGTGTTTCCGCACGCCACGCTCTGGACCACCGAAATGCACGAGATGCTGCTGGTGGGCTCCATGCAGCCCATGCCGCTGGACGCCGGCCGCATCGCCGCGCGCATGGCCCAGCCGCAATTGCGCCAGGCCCTGGCGGAAGTGGGCGTGGGCTCGCCGGCGGCGCTGCTGGCCACCTGGGTGACCGACAGGGAAGGGCTGGCGCGCTTCGCCGGCGATGCGGCGCCCGTGACCGACGACCGTCCGGCCATCGAGTACGCCCCCTGGGTCCGGCCGCGCGAAGTCGTGCGCACGTTGCCGGCCCTGCTGGCGCTGCGCAGCGACCCGCCGCTGGGGCCGCACGCCCAATCGCTGACCCAGGAGATAGAGAGCGAGCGCGGCGCGCTGGACCTGTTCTATCGCAGCGCGCTGGCCGCCTACCGCGGCGACCTGGCCGAATGGAGCGAGAGCGCGGCGGCTCTGGCCCGCTTGGCGCAGGCCAATCCCTATCTGCGCTGGTTCATGGCGGGCGCCGATACGAGATGATGCGCATGGTCATGGCCACGATCCTGTGCGGCCTGATGGCGCATGCCCCGGCTCGCGGCGAAACGCCGTCGTTCACCGATTCGAGCGACGGCGACTTCGACACCAGTGACTTCCTGCTGCGCCACCAGGGCGCCTTGCCCGTGCCCGTCGTGATCACCGAGCCGGCCGTCGGCTATGGCGGCGGCCTGATGCTGCTGTACTTCTCCGAGTCGGCCGGGCAGGCCGAGGCCGCCGACCAGGCCGGCGAGGCGCGCAAGGCCCCGCCCAACATCACCGGCATCGGCGGACTGGCCACCGAGAACGGCTCGCGCGGCGCCGGGCTGTTCCACTTCCATAGCTGGGACGGCGACCGCTACCGCTACCTGGGCGCGCTGGCCCAGGGACGCGCCAATCTCGAATACTACGGCGCCTTCAGCCACGGGCGCAGCTACGAAGTGAAGGGCACGTTCCTGGTGCAGCAGGTGCTGGCCAGGGTCGCGGACACGCCCTGGTACGTCGGCCCGCGCTACACCTATTTCCGCTCGGACACGCGCTTTACCGGCGAGGCCGCCAGCGAGCTTTCGGCGGCAGAGATGGCCCAGCGCATCGGCAAGGCCGGGCTGGTGCTGGACTACGACACGCGCGACAACATGTTCTATCCCAACCGCGGCACCTATGCCGAGCTGGAAGCCCAGTTCTCGCGCAGCTGGCTGGGCAGCGACCAATCCTTCGAAAGCTACCGCGCCCGCGGCTATCACTGGACGCCGGTCGCGCCGCGCTGGACCCTGGGCCTGCGCGGCGACGGACAGTTCACGCGCGGCGCCGTGCCGTTCTATGCGCAACCCTATGTCGACCTGCGCGGCGTCTCGCGCGGCCGCTACCAGGACCGCGACGCCCTGGCGCTGGAAGCCGAACTGCGCTGGCACGCCACGCCGCGCTGGTCGCTGCTGGGATTCGGCGGCGTGGGCAAGGCCTACGGCAACTGGACGACTTTTTCCGACGCGACGACCGTGGTCAGCGTGGGCGCGGGCTTTCGCTACCTGATCGCGCGCAAGCTGGGGCTGGCGGTGGGCATAGACGTGGCCCACAGCAAGGACCAGAACGCGTTCTACATCCAGGTGGGGAGCGCCTGGCGATGAAGATTTTCCATCAATAACGACGATACCTAGGGTGATCGAATGAATTACTCGCTACTGCTTGCGGGATTGACCGTCGCGTTCTTCGTGCTGCTGCTGATCGCGATGCAGCTGGGCAAATGGCTGGGGCGCGGGGCCGACGAAAAGTCCGGCTCCGGCGCCGCGGTGATCGAAGGCTCGGTATTCGCGCTGCTGGGCCTGCTGGTGGCCTTCACGTTCTCCGGCGCGGCCCAGCGCATGGCCGACCGCCGCGAGCTGCTGGTGCAGGAGGTCAACGCCATCGGCACCGCCTGGCTGCGCATCGACATGGTCCACGCCGGCGACCAGCCCCAGTTGCGCGACCAGTTCCGCCGCTACGTGGACAAGCGCATCGAGTACTACCGCAACGTGGCCGACCTGGAGCGCCGCGACGCGATCGCCTCCGAGGTCTCGGCGCT
Organism: Achromobacter sp. SX5; assembly: GCF_056711425.1. NCBI lineage: Bacteria > Pseudomonadati > Pseudomonadota > Betaproteobacteria > Burkholderiales > Alcaligenaceae > Achromobacter > Achromobacter sp. SX5. Next base: position 2,923,375 of record NZ_CM160041.1, read on the forward strand.
GCAGACGCAGATCTGGGCCACCTCGATGCAGGCCGCGCGCGCCAGCGTGCCGCCGTTCGCCGCTTCCTACGTCGGCGCGGTCAACGAAATGTTCGACGTCGCCAGCGCCCAGACCGTGGCGCAGAAGGTGCATCCGCCCATCGCGACCTACGTGTTCCTGGGCTTCCTGACGCTGGTCGCGGCCGGCCTCGTCGGCCTGAACCTGGCCTCGACCAGGCGCAAGACGCTGCTGCACCAGGTGATCTATGCCGTGGTCATGACGGCGGCCCTGTACATCATCATCGACTTCGAGTTCCCGCGCATCGGCACCATACGCATCGACCAGAGCGACGCCTTGCTGGTGGCGCAGCGGCAGTCCATGGTCGATCCGGCCGGCGGCGCCAAATAGGAAGGCTCCCATGGCAAGCAAGCATAGGCGGTTGGGAAAGAAACGGGCGGCCGCCCGCCTGGGCGCCTGGACACTGCTGGCCGCGGCCTGCGCCGCGCCCGCGGCGGCCTGGAGCCAGGGCCTGCGGCTGAGCAAGGACGACCTGCAAAAGCGCGCCAACGGCGTGCTGGCGCTGATGTCGTTCTCCATCGTTCCCGACATCACCACCAGTTCGCTGAACATCGGCAGCGGCGGCGGTTCGACCACCGGATCGAACGAGTTCTTCATGACCCAGCTGGGCGGCGGCGACACGATCTCCGATTCCTTCCCCGTCTACCTGGAAGGCGTGCTGGCCGGCAGCCGCTACGACCCGACCTTCGTCGCCACCCAGGGCGCCGAAACCCGCCGCATCCCGACCAAATGGAACAGCGTCTCCGCCACCGGCGGTATAGGCTGGGACTTCAAGCTGACCGACGAGCTCAAGCTGCGGCCCATCTTCAACTTCGCGCTGGGCAACGTCACCAGCGACCTGCGCGCGGCCAGCTGGTACGTGGGGCAGCGCACCGGCAAGGACATCGACTTCCTGGACCGCGGCTCGCTCAACGCCTACGGCCTGGGCGGCTCCATCATGCTGGACTACGAGCACTACCGGCCCGGCTATGAAGTGGACGTGGAACTGCGCTATTCCGACATCCGGCTGCAGAGCTTCGACAGCTCGGCAGCGGTCAGCGGCAACGCCGTCGCCCAGTCCGCGAACCTGTGGGCGCGCTACCGCGCGCCGACCGGCGCGATCCTGCTGCAACGGCCGCTGCGCTACGTGCTGGAGCTGACGCACTCCGAATTCCTGGGCGACCAGAAGGGCATACTGGGTTTCGACCGCCTGACCTCGGTGGGCGCGGGCCTGGAGCTGGATTCGAGCGCCTACAACGTGTTCATCACCCGCACCCGCGTGGTGGGGCGCTATGTGTTCGGCAATAACGTGTCGGGCTTTTCGGTGGGGCTGGCGGTGAGTTTCTGAGGCCGCGCCCGGGCCTGCCTACGGCCGCACGCCCGTGCGGGCCAGGGTGGCGCTGGGCAGCTCTCCGAACGTCCGCCTGTAGTATTCGGCGAATCTGGACATATGGCGAAAACCCCATTTCATCGCGATGTCGGAAACGGTGGCGCTGCGGCTGCAGGTAAGCAGGTCACGCAGCGCGCCGTTGAGCCGCGCCGTCATGAACCAGCGCCCCGGCGTCATGCCGACGCTGCGGCGAAAAATCATCTCCAGCGAGCGCAGGGTATAGCCGCTGCGCCGCGCGACTTCGCCGAGCGCGATATCCGCGGCCTCTCCGGAAAGCACCAGGCGCTCGCACGCCATGACCAGGCGCCGATGGCGTTCCGCCACCGGCAAGTCGTCGGCCTTGTCCAGCGGCTCGGCGGACGTCAGCGCGTCCACGTAGCCGGCGACCAGCGACTCGCAGATCGTCTCGACCAGGGCCGGCGCCATGCCGCCGTCGGCGGACAGGCGCCGCGCCATCACCATCGCGTCGCTGGTCAGCGTGCCCAGGACGCCGCGCCCGCCGGCGCGCAGCCGCACCGAATAGGCCGCGCGCCTTTTCATCCGCAACGGCCTGCCGGTGCGCGCAATGGCGACGTTCTGCAGGCGTTCTTCGGGCACGGTGAAGTTGACCCAGCGCGAAAGCCCGGTCGCGTGGTAAAGAAGCTCGACCCCGGGCGGATAGACCTGTATCTCTTCGGCGCCGATGGCCTCGGTGTTGTATCGCGTGACGTCGCTGCCCTCGGCCATGAAGGCGATGCAGATTCCGTCTTTCGGCATGCTGCCGTTGGCGATTACCGGGAATTCGTACCGTCCCATTTCCAGCCGGACGTCGCCGAGGACGAGCCGCTGATGCTCCATGTTCGCCAATTGCGAGGACACCAGCCGATGCTCGAAAGTACTGCCATACACCACATCAAACGCCTGCAGGGGCTCAAGCCCCGAATAAACATGCCGCAAATAGGCAGCTTGAATCGGCATATTAAGAAAAACCCCTCGAATATTTCGCTTTTCGGATAGCGTAATAAACAGCTTGCTATTACTTTTTTTATCGCGAATTCACCATCGGGTTGACTTTATGACGGAAAACTACCGGCAGGTCAAGCAGCGCATACGGTGTCTCGAAGTGGAGGCGAATCGCCTGCGCCGGCAGGAGCTGCAGGTAGTGCTGGCCGACATGCGCCAGAAAATCCGCGAATACGGCATCACCGCCGAACAATTATTCGGTCCCGACCTTTCCGACCTGGTGCGCTATCGCCACCCGGAAACCGGCCAGACCTGGAACGGCATAGGCAGGCCGCCGAACTGGATCAGGGGAGAGGACCGCAGCCGCTTCCGCGTCGATTGAAACTCCTTCCAAATCCGCCCCGGCCGCTTCACGGCATTTTCCGCCTCGTTTCCGATAATCGGCAAGCAGTCATGCGGCGCGCCTCAGGTAACTACAAGTATCTGCGGTAAATCTATTTAACCGTGGCGTGCGCCATGGCAACAATCGGTCCCGAGATTTCGTATTTCGGATAGCGCGGGGCAGGCTTTCGCATTATTTTTTCAATTGCAACGAATTAACCGCCGCGTTTCATGACAAATGATTTCTAAATAGCGTGACGGGCCGCCGCGCCGGAGGGGTGCGGCGCAAGCGCCGCAAGCCGGCGGGTCCGCGTTCGGAATAACGACGACAAACCGGGTTCAACGCCAGATCGTTGAGCCGCCTGTTCAGCAATAGCGGCGCAGCGTCGCGGTCCATGCCGGGACATGCATCGAGGAGGAGCAAGGCCATGAGTACTTTGCCGATCTTTCGCCCCATGACCCGGGCACTGGCTCTCGAACCGCGGCTACTTTACGACGCCGCCGCCGCGGTTGCCGCCGACCGCCAGCAAAGCGACTCGCAGGCCGATCATCCGGACGCGCAGGCCGCCGACGGCGCCGCGCCAGCGGCCGGCAAGAATCTGCTGGTCATCGACGGACGGCTGGCCGGCGCCCAGGCGCTGGCCGACAGCGCCACGCCCGGCACCAAGGTGCTGGTGGTCAACCCCGCCCAGGACGGCATCGCCGCGGTGCGCCAGGCGCTGCAGGCGCTGGGCCCGGTGGATTCGGTGCAGATCCTCAGCCACGGCGCGCCGGGCCAGTTCACGCTGGGCAGCAGCACGCTGAGCGCGCAGTCGGCCGACACGCTGCGCGCGGCGGGGTGGGGCGCCTACCTGAGCGCCGACGCCGACATCCTGCTCTACGGCTGCGGCACGGGCGGCGGCGACAGCGGCCAGGCGCTCATCGGCGCGCTGGCCGGCGCCACCGGCGCGGACGTGGCCGCCTCGACCAACGACACCGGCAGCCCGACCGCAGGCGGCGACTGGGTGCTGGAGGTGCGCACCGGCGCCATCGAAAGCCGGCTGCAGATCGAGGCGTCGGCCCTGGCCGCGTTCGACGGACTGCTGGCCGACGCCGCGCCCACGCTGGCCCTGGACGGCAGCGGCGAGGACATCCTGCTGGGCGACACCGCGCAGATACGCGCCGTGATCAGCAACCCCTCCAGCCAGGAGGGCTACGCGCCGTACATCGACATCCTGATCCCCGTTACCGGCTACGACGGCGACGACGGCGTGAGCTTCGTGTCGGCCAGCACCATGGGCATAACGCTCAACGGTTATGTGGTCACGTTCGGACCCGATGGAACCGCCCAGCATCCGCTGGCGCGCGACGCCAACGGCAATCCGGTGATCCTGCAGGCCTCGCAGTACGGCTACCGCCCGGGCGATCAGCTGGTGGTGCTGGCCTTGCCCTACGCGGGATTCGGCAAGGACCAGCCCTCGATCGAAGTGGACATCACGTTGCGCATGAGTCCGTTGGCCGACGTGAACAAGGACCACAACGTCAGCCTGCGCGCCGGCTTCCAGTACGGCAACGATCCGCTGGACAATCCGCAGCAGGACCCCGCGCTGTTCGAAAGCGGCTGGCATACCTACGCGTTGCGCTCCACGCCGTTCGAAGTGACGCAAACGCTGGACATGACCGAGGGCGAGACGGCCACGGGCGAGAACTACCCGCACACGCTGACCGTGACCGCCACGCCCGCGCCCGGCCAGACGCTGAACAACGTGGTGATCTCGCAGAACCTGCCCGACAGCATCCGGGTGCTGAGCATCGCGCCCGGCGCCGGCGGCATGCTGACCCGCGTGACGCTGGCCGACGGCCGCGTGCTGACCGACACCGCCGCCATCAACGCCGCGCTGGCGCTCAAGCCCTACGTGGCGTCGTACGAGATCACCTATGCGACCCTGGACGCGCCGGCCGACACGCAGGTGCGCTTCTTCGTCGCGCAGGCCACCGCCGACGGCGACCATGTGCTCGATCCCGACACCGGCGCGCCGCGCACGATCGAGGTGCCGAGCGCGACCTCCGTGGGCCGGTGGACGCCGCTGGACCCGCGCGACATACCCGCCAACCTGCCGTGGGTGCCCGTGGCTGGGCGCGGCGAAGACGTCAGCTTCGTCGCCAAGTCGGTGGCGCTGCACAAGAGTTCCGCCATAGACGCCGACAACGGCGTGGCCGGCGTCTCGCCCGGCGACGTGCTGAGCTACCGGTACGACGTCACGCTCTCCGATTACTTCGCCATCGGCAAGTCGGCGCTGGGGCAGGGCAGCCTGACCATCACCGACGTGCTGGGAGACGGCCTGAGCTTCACCGGCACGCCGCTCATGACTTTCACCCAGGACGGCAAGCAGTACACCGTCGCGCTGGTCTACACCCTGGGCGACAAGACCGCGGCGGGCACGCAGATCATCTTCGACCTGGCGGCCTCCATCGCCAAGGCCGGGCTGAGCATGGACGCGCTGATCGGCGACATCGCCAGCGACGGCACGCGCCAGTCGGCCACCCGGGCGGTCATCAGCTACCAGGCCACGGTGGACGAGGCCTACCAGGGCGGCTACACGCAGCCCGAGATCAACGAAGGCGACACGCTGCGCAATAGCGCGCTTTTGGCAGGCACCATCATCCAGAGCCGGCTCAACGTCGGGCCGGTGCAGTCCGACGGCTCCAACGTGACCGTGACGGTTCCGAACGGCAACGTGGACATCGGCGTGTTCCAGGTCAACGGCAGCACGGTGCCGCCGTCCTACGAATTGCAGCCCGGCGACGTGGTGACCTTCGTGCTGCGCTACGACCTGCAGACCGGCGACTACGAAAACCTGAAGCTGACCGCCTACCTGCCGGCGCCGGTGTTCGACCCCTCCGGCGCCTGGTCGGCCGGCATCGGCGACCATCGCTGGTCGTACGGCCTGGGCGACAGCCATCCGGGCTCGGCGGTCTCGGTCAGCGCGGGCCCCGGCGGCGCGCTGGTATTCGACTTCGGCAGCTTCGCCATGCAGGGCGATCCCGCGGGCCAGAACCGCATCGAAGTGCTGTTCACGCTGCGCGTCAGCAACCAGCCCTTCGCGGACCAGCGCTCCATCACCGTGCTGGGCCAGTCCACGCAACAGACGACCGTGGACCACGCGCCGCTGGTGGACAACGACAACGTGCTGATCCAGTCCGTGGCCGAACCTTCGCTGGCGATCAAGCACGGCGTGGTCGGCGCCACCGGCGGCACGGTCACCGGCGCGACCGGCAGCTGGAACCCGCCGGGCAGCACCGGCGCGGGCTTTAATGGCAGCATCACGGATCTCGCCAGCCTGGAAGGATCGGTCGCCGGAATGGACGGCGGCGACGTGTTGCGCCTGGCCACCGGCATCGAGAACACCGGCGGCGGCGGCGCTTACGATGTCTCGGTCACGCTGCAGATTCCGCCGGGCCTGGCCTTTCTGGGCGGGTCGCTCGACACCGCCAACCTGCGCATCGCGCGCGGCGACGGCACCGTTCTGGTGCTGGGCCGGGACTACAGCGTGTCGGGCGCCACCATCACTTTCCTGGACGCGAACGGACAGCCGACGCTGCTTGCGGGGCGGGTCGGCACCGCCGCCGACGACAGCGGCCAGAACATGGTGGTCATCACCTACGATGTGGTGGCCAGCAACACGCTTGCCGCGTCCAGCACCCTGCAGAGCGCGGCGGCGCTGACGCACTACGCCAGCGAGAAGGGCGGCGCGGACTTCACGCCCACCGACCTGACCGACACGGCGGCCGCGCAATCGGCCGCGCCGACCGTCACCGTGCGCTACGCGGGCGGCAGCCTGGACCCGACCGACTCCAGCGCCGCGCATACCGGCGGCAGCAATCTGGTGATCGGCGAACGCATGCTCTACGACATCGTCGTGACCCTGCCCGAAGGCGGCACGCAGAACCTGCGCCTGTCCGACCTGATCCCGGATGGCTTCGCGCTCGACACCAGCTTCGGCATCGACGGCTACCAGCTGATCACGCAGCTCGCCGCCAGCGGCAGCCTGACGGCGGACTTCGCCGGCGCGGTGACGGTGGCCAGCGTGTCCGGATCGGGCGCCAACGGCGCCGACCTGGTGCTGAGCTTCAGCGCCAGCAACGCGCTGGCGAACAACAACGCGGCCGACAACAGCTTCGTGATCCGCGTGGGCCTGATCGCCACCAACGTGACGGGCAACCAGGCCGGCCGCACCCTGACCAACAACGCCTCGCTGACCTACAGCGACCCGGACGGCGACACGCCCAACGGCGCCACGCCGGTGGACCGCAACGTGGCCGCGACCGGCGGGCTGCCGTCGGCCACCGTCGTCGAACCCACGCTGTCGGTGTCGCACACCGCGGTCACCACCGGTTCTCCCGTGGGCGTGGACCGGGGCGACGAGATCACCTACACCATCACCGTGGGCAACGGCACCGCCTCGACCGACGTGGACGCCTTCGACGTGCGCCTGTCCGACGTGCTGCCCACCGAGCTGAGCGGCGCGCAGATCGTCGGCGTGACGCTATACGGTGGAGCCACGCTGACGGGCGGCGACTTCGTGATCCAGAACGGCGTGCTGCAGTTGACCGACGGGGCCAAGCTGGATATTCCGAAGGGCGCCACCCTGGTGCTGCAATTCAAGGGCGTGCTCAACGAAACCACCGGCACCTCCGGCAAGGTCGATAACCTGGTCACCGTCCAATGGAGCAGCCTGGACGGCGCCAACAGCGGAGAACGCACGGGCGCCGACGGCGAGCTCGGCTCGGGCGCGCTCAACGACTACCGCGTGACCAGCCTGCACAGCGAAGACGTGGCGGCCTCGGGCACCATCAGCCACGTGGGCGGGCTGCCCGACACCGCGGGCGGCACGCCGTCCACGGCCGATCCGCAGGACGTCGCGGTCGGCGAAATCGTGCACTACCGGGTGGCGCTGCTGGTGCCCGAAGGCACCCAGCCCGATGCCTCGATCCGCGTCTACCTGCCGCCCGGGCTGACCTTCATGAACGACGGCTCGGCCTTGCTGGGCCTGCTGGCCGACGCGCTCGCCAACGGCTCGCCGGGCCTGACCACAGATCTCGCGGGCCTGTTCGCCTCGGGCAACGCGTATATCGACGGCGGCGTGATGGACGAGGCCAGCACGCTGCTCAACCCCGATCTGTCGGGCGTGGGCCCGCAGGGCGTGCTGAACACCGGCGCCATCGACACCAGCGATCCGCGCGTGATCGTGCTGCGGCTGGGCAACCTGGTGAACCTGAACCAGGACGCGGATTTCGAGGGGCTGTACTTCGAGTTCAACGCGCGGGTGGACAACGCCGCCGGCGTGGCGGCCGGCGGCCAGCTGGCCGTGCGGGCCGATTTCCTGAGCGGCGCGGAAGTGCGGTTCGGAACGAACACCATCGTCGAACGCGTGGTGGAGCCGAAGATAGACAACATGCAGAAGTCGGTCACCGGTTTCGACCCCGGCGCCGGCGGCGCGACGGGCCAGGCCAGCTATGCGGTGAGCTTCGGCAATACCGGCACGGCCACTGCCTACGACGTCGTGCTGACCGACACGTTGCCCGCCGGCGGGCAGAATCTCACCGTCACCGGCCTGACGATCGACGGCGTCACCTATGCGCCTGGCGGCTATCCGCCGGGCGTGTCGGTGGTGGTGGACGGCGGCAGCGTCACCCTCAGGCTGGACGCCCTGGCGGCCGGCTCGACGGTCAGCCTCGCCTATGGCGCGCAGCTGCCCAACAACGTGGCGCTGGCCGACACCTCGGCAAACCTGACCTACACCAGCCTGCCGGACAGCTTCCAGAGCTTCGCGGGCACCCAGGTCGGCGCCGCGGGCTCGGTGGGCGGCGAACGCACGGGCAGCGGCGCCGGACCCAACACCTACCTGGACGGCGACGCCGCGGGCCTGAGCCGCGTCGAAGGCACGCTCTGGAACGACACCGACAGCGCCACCGCGTCCACCGCGCCGGACGGCCCGGCATTGGCGGGCCAGACGGTCACGCTGACCTGGGGCGGGGCGGACAACGACCTGTCCACCGCCGCCGACAACCGCAGCTGGACCACCACCACCGACGCCAACGGCTATTACTACTTCGGCGTGCTGGGCGCGGGCGTGTTCCGCATCGACGCGCCGGCCACCATCACGGTGGCCGGGCCGACCGGCGTGGTGAACGCGCGCATCGACAGCGACGGCGCCTCGCCGAAGGGCCAGGTGCTGGCCAGCTTCGGCGACCTGGGAACGACCGCGGCCGGCAACGTCGGCTACGTCGAGCGCAACGACGGCCCGGTCAACACCGTGCCCGGCGCGCTGTCCGTGGACGAGGACACCGCGCTGGCGATCGCCGGCCTGTCCATCGACGATCCGGATGCCGGCAACGGCGTCATGCAGGTCACGTTGAGCGTGCAGCATGGCGGCCTCACGCTCACGCTGGGCGAGGTCGAGCTGGTGGCGGGCGCGCTCGGTTCCGGCGTGCTGCAGCTGCGCGGCAGCCAGAACGCGCTGAACGCGGCGCTGGCCACGCTGGTCTACACGCCGGGCGCCAACTACAACGGCAACGAACGCCTGACCATCCTGACCGAAGACCTGGGCCAGCGCGGCGACGCCGACGGAGACGGCACGCCTTTCGAAGCGGGCGACGACAACCTCAGCGACACCGATACGGTGGACATCAGCGTGATCGCGGTCAACGACGCGCCCGTGGGCGTGGACGACGCCGACCGCGCCGAGGAGGCCGGCGGCGTGGACAACGACGTGCCCGGCGTCGATCCGGCCGGCAACGTGCTGGACAACGACCTCGACGTGGACATCCAGACCAACGGCGACGTGCTCAGCGTGACCCAGGCCAGCGGCGCCGGCGGCACGGTGACGGTCGATCCGCTGAGCGGCGAGGCCGCGGTGGCGGGGCTTTACGGCACGCTGTACATCAACGCCGACGGCGGCTACCGCTATGTGGTGAACAACCTGGACCCGACCGTCCAGGCGCTGCTGGCCAATAGCCCGGCCCTGACGGACGCGTTCACGTACAACCTGCGCGACAGCGGCGGCCTGGCCAGTTCGGCCCGGCTCGTCATCACGCTGACCGGCGCCAACGACGCGCCCGAGGCGCGGGACGACGCCGGCTCAGCCGAGGAGAAGGGCGGCACGGCCAACGACACCGGCGGCAGCCCCGCCAGCGGCAATGTGCTGGGCAACGACAGCGACGTGGACGCCGGCGACACGCGCAGCGTCACGCAGGCCCGCAATCACACCGGCCCCAGCCCCGCGCCCGCGCAGCCCATCCCGGCCGGCACCACCTCGGCAAACGGCGCGCTGATTGCCGGCCTCTACGGCACGCTGCGGCTGGGCGCCGACGGCAGCTATGTCTACACGGTCAATGACGACAACGCGGCCGTGCAGGCCCTGAACCAGGGCGACGTGCTGCGCGAAACCTTCGACTACGTCGTCACGGACGCGGGCGGCCTGAACGCGCTGGCCTCGCTGGTCATCACCATCCACGGCGCCAACGACAACCCGGTGGCGGCCGACAACCTGGCGCAAGGCTATACCGCCAGCGTGGACGTGGCCAGCAACACCATCACCGGCGTGCCGCGCAATCCGCAAGGCAACGTCATCACCGACCCGTACACCGTCGACGACCCGGCCCTGCTGGACAGCGACGTGGACAACGCCATGGAGACCGCGGCGGTCAACGCCATCGGCGCCGAGGGCGGCCCGCAGGAAGCCGTGGCCGCCGGCGTCGAGAAGACCATCAACGGGCTGTATGGCGTGCTGCGCATCAACAGCGACGGCAGCTACGTCTATGAGATCGACAGCCTCAACGCCACGCTGATCGCGCTGGGCCCCGACGGCACGGTCGACGAGCGCTTCGTCTATGGCCTGCAGGACGCCGACGGCGGCCAGAGCAGCGCGGTGCTGACCATCCGCATCCACGGCGTGGCCGACCAGCCGGTGGCCAGCGACATCGTCGCCGTAGCCCAGGAACGCGGCGGCGTCGACAACGCCACGCCCGGGCGCACCGCCACGGGAGACGTGACCGTCAACGACATCGATCCGGACGGCGACGCCCTGGCGGTCACCCAAGTGCGCGCGGGCGCCGAGGCCGACGGCGGAACGATGAGGCCGGTGGGCGCCCCCATCTCCGGCAAGTACGGCACCCTGACCCTGAACAGCGACGGCACCTTCAGCTATGCCCTGAACGAAACCGATCCGCTGGTGCAGGCCCTGCGCACGGCCGGCGACACGCTGGTGGATGTGTTCACCTACACGGTTTCCGATCCCGACAACCTGAGCGACCAGGCCGAGCTGCGCATACGCATCCTGGGCCAGAACGACGCCCCGGTCGCGGCCGACGACGACGGCGCGGCGGTCGAGGCCGGCGGCGCCGCCAACACCTCCGGCGGCCAGGCCGCGCAGGGCAATGTGCTGGACAACGACGGCGACGTGGACGGCGCGGCCTACGGCGAAAAGCTCAGCGTGACCGGCGCGCGCGCCGGCGGCGCGGGCGGCGGCGCCGTGCCGGACGCGGCCGGTCAGGTCATGGTGGTCACCGGCGCCTACGGCACGCTCACGCTGCTGGCCGACGGCACTTATGTGTACGCGGTCGACGACGACAACCCCGTCGTGCAGGCGCTGCCGGCGGGCGCGTCCCTGTTCGAGGACTTCACCTACAAGATCCGCGACGTGGGCAGGCTGGAATCCAGCGCCGTGCTGCGCATCACCATCGCCGGCGCGGACGACGCCCCCCAGGCCGTGGCGCAGGCGATCACGGCCGAAGAGAAGGGCGGCACAAACAACGGCTCCGGCGGGCTGGACCCCAGCGGCAATCTGCTGCCGGCGGCGGGCGCCGATCCGGATACCGGCGACACCCTGCACATCGCCGGCTTCGCCGCCGGCCAGCCCAGGGACGGCGCAGCCATGCGCGCCGCCGGCACGACCCTGCAGGGCCGCTACGGCACGCTGCGCATCGACGCCGACGGCACGTATTCCTATGTGGTGGACAACGCGCTGGCGGCAGTCCAGGCGCTGCGCCTGCCCACCGACACGCTGGTCGAGTACTTCACTTTCCGGCTCAGCGACGCCGCCGGCCTGACCAGCGACGGCCAGCTCACGGTGACCATACGCGGGGCCGACGACGCGCCGGTCGCGAAGAACGATACCGGCAGCGCCAAGGAGGCCGGCGGCACCGACAACGGCACGCCGGGCTCGCCCGCCATCGGCAACGTGCTGGCCAACGACGCTGACGTGGACGCCGGCGACCGCAGCACCGTATCGGCCGTGCAGAATTCGCAGGCGGCCGCGGGCGTCGTGGGCGGACCCGCCGCGGGCCTGTACGGAACCCTGTACCTGCAGGCCGACGGCTCGTACCGCTACGAGGTCGACGACACGCTGGCGGCCGTGCAGCAGCTGCGGGCGGGCCAGTCGCTGCAGGAGACCTACACCTATACCGTGCGGGACCTGGCCGGCCTGACGCACACCGCGACGCTGACCATCACCATCGCCGGCAGTTACGACGCCCCCGTGGCCAAGGACGACGCGGACACCGCGGTGCCCGCCACGTCGCTGTCGCCGGCGGTGGACGCGGCCGGCAATGTGCTGCCCAACGATACCGACGTCGACGCCGGCGACACCAAGGCCGTCGACGGCATACGCGTGGGCGCCGGCATCGCCGGCTTCACGGCGGTGACGGGCACGGCGCCGCAGCGCATCGACGGGCTGTACGGCTGGCTGGAAATCGCCGCGGACGGCAGCTACACGTATCACGCCGACGAAACCAACGAGGCCGTGGCCGCGCTGGACGCCGGCCAGACGCTGGTGGAGGTATTCACCTACCGCGTGGTCGATGGCGGCGGACTGACCAGCCATGCCCAGCTGAGCATCACCATCCAGGGCGTGAACGATGCCCCGCTGGCCAACCCGGTGGTCGGGGTCGCGGTGGAGCAGGGCGTGCGCGACAACCAGCCGTTCCCCGGCCGCAATCCCGTGGGCGACGTGACGCTGCGCAACTTCGACGCCGAAGGCGAGCCGGTGACGGTGGTGGGCATCCGCACGGGTCCGGCGGCCGGAGGCGGAACCGCCGGCGCCGTGGGCGCCGTGCTGCGCGGCGCCTATGGCGACCTGATCGTCAACGCCGACGGCACCTATTCCTACGTGCTGGACAATTCGCTGCCCGAGGTGGACCGGCTGCGCCTGGCCCGCGACACCCTGCGCGATGTCTTCACCTACACCATATCGGACAGCGGCGGCCTGCAGGACAGCGCCACGCTGGTCATCATGATCGTGGGCCAGAACGACGCCCCCGTCGCGCATGACGACGTGGCCGCGGCGGTGGAGGCCGGAGGGCTGAACAACGGCGTGCCCGGCGTGAACCCGGCCGGCAACGTGCTGGCCAACGATACGGACGTGGACGCCGGCGATACCAAGACGGTGATTGGCGTCGGCCTGGGGCCGGCCGCGCCCGGCGCGCTCGGCCCGATCGCCGGCCGGTACGGAACGCTGGTCATGGGCGCCAATGGCGAATACCAGTACGTGGTCGACAACGACAATCCCGTGGTGCAGGCCTTGAGAACCGCCTCCGATACGCTGACGGAGGTGTTCACCTACACCATGCGCGACGCCGACGGCGCGCTGGCGCAGGCCCGGCTGACGGTCACGATCTCGGGCCGCGACGACACGCCGCAGGCGCGCGACGACACGGCCTATGTGGACGACGTTTCCGGCCCGCCGGTGGTGCAGGGCAACGTGCTGCCCAACGACAGCGACGTGGACGGCGGCGACGCGCTTTCCGTGACCGGCATCCGGCCGCAGCAGGAAGGGGCCGCGGCCGGGCAGGTCGGTCAGGCGCTGGCGGGCCGCTACGGCGTTCTCGTCATGAACGCCGACGGCAGCTACCGCTACGAAGTCGACCTGAGCAACCCGGAAGTACAGGCGGCCCGGGGCCGCGGGCCCATCCTGCAGGACCCGTTCATCTACACGATCTCGGACCTGGCCGGCCTGCAATCCGAGGCGCGCCTGACCATCGTCCTGAAGCTCGAAGCCGACTACTTCGCGCCGCCCGACCCGTATGCGCTGTTCGGCCGCGAAACCGAACCGGCGTTCCGTTCGGACCTGCAGGTGGACCCCGTGGTCTACGTCACGCCGGCCGTGCGCGACACGCTGGCGTTCGAGCGCTATCTGGACGCCAGCGTGCGCGGGCAGCGGCCGGAGCTGGCCATGCCGCCCGAGATCATGCTGCATTCGGTGGCCGCGGACCTGGGCCAGGACCACGAGACGCCGCTGACCCGGACCATCCAGGCGCTGCAATGGCAGGCGCGCTACCAGGATGCCTGCCTGCAGACGCGTTACGCCAACGTGTTCCTGTCGGCCGACGGCCTGCTGCGCGACGATTCGGTGTTTACCTACAAGGAGTTGCGCATGCCCGAGGCAGGCAGAAGCGCCGGCGCCCAGGCGCGGCCCGAGCCGCCCGCGCGCGCGGCCCAGTCCTTCAGCGGCCAGATCCGCGCCAACGCCAGCGACGCATGGCGCGAGCGCTGGCTGGCGGCGGAACAACAGAATTCGGTGAAGACGGAAGGGGGAGCGGTATGAAGCGCAAGCTCGTGGTTCGCGCGAATGTGCTGGCGTTGGCCGTGATGGGCCTGAGCGCCTGTTCATCCAGCCAGTTGGCCAGCCCGTATACGCACGATGAAGTCCTGGCGCGTATCGAGCAGGATCGCAAGATGATGTATTCGGACCAGGAACCGATCACGCATCCGATCACTTTCTACGAGGCCTCGGCGCGCGCGCTGAAATACAACCTCGATTACCGCCTCAAGCTGATGGAAAGCGCGCTGTCGCGCAACCTGGTGGACGTGACCCGCCACGAGATGCTGCCCAAGCTGATCGCCTCGGCCGGCTATACCGACCGGTCCAACGACTCCGGCGGCACCTCCATCGGCATCGAGGACGGCGAGGTCAGCCTGCGCCCGTCCACCTCGGAACAGCGCTACCACCGGCTGGCGGACCTGGAGCTGAGCTGGAGCACCCTGGACTTCGTGGTCGCCTACGAGCGCTCGCAGCAGAAGATGGACCAGGTGCTGATGGCCGAGGAACGCCGCCGCAAAGTGGTGCAGAACGTGCTGCAGGACGTGCGCAACGCCTACTGGCGCGCGGTCGGCGCGCAGCGCCTGATCGCCTCGGTGGACGACCTGCTGGCGCGCGTGCGCACCGGGCTGGACAACGCGCGCGAAGCCGAGCGCCGCGGCCTGCTGCCGCGCCAGGAGGCGCTGGCCTACCAGCGCGCGCTGCTGGACGCCGTCAGCCTGCTGTCCACCCGGCGCCAGGACCTGGAGCTGGCGCGCGCCGAGCTGGCCGCCCTGATGTCGCTGCCGCCCGGCACGGACTTCCAGGTGGCCGACGAGAATCCGCCGCCCATCCCCATGCCCACCATGAACGTTCCCGCGCTGGAGCAGCTGGCGCTGGAGAACCGTCCGGAAATCATGGAGGAGTGGTATCGCAAGCGGGTCACGGACAACGACATCCGCATCGCCAAGGCCGAGCTGTGGCCGCACATCAGCTTCAATGCCGGCGCGCACTACGACTCCAACGAATACCTCTACAACAACAGCTGGTCCTCCGTGGGCGTGCGGGTGTCGTGGAACCTGCTGAGCCTGCTCAAGGGGCCGGCGCTGCAGGCGGCCGGCGAAAACCAGAGCAAGGTCGCCGACCTGCGCCGCCTGGCGCTGTCCATGGCGGTGCTGACGCAGGTGCGCGTGGCCGCCCAGCGCTACTACCTGGCGCGCGAACAGTTCGAGTTCGCCGACCAGAGCTCGCAGGTCGACGGCAGGCTGCGCGACTACGCCGAGGCCAGCGCCAGCATCTCCGCCGATTCCAAGCTGGAATACATCCGCGCCGACGCGCGCTGGCTGCTGTCGCAATACCAGCGCTACGCCGCCTACTCGGACGCCCAGGCGGCCTGGGGACGGCTCTACAACTCCGTCGGCCTGGACGTGATGCCCGACGTCATCGCCAACCACGACGTCGCCACGCTGGCCGCGGAGATCCAGAAGACCATGAACGGCTGGGAGCGCACCACGCTGCTGGCCCAAGGCGAGGCGAAATGATGAAGCTGCCCGTGCCGCGGCCGCGCGCGTTTCTTGCCCTGGTCCTGGCGGCGGCCGGCCTGCCGGCGCAGGCCCAGGACCTGGCGCCGGCCGCCTTGCCCGAACTGTCCAGCGATCCGAACGCCATCCGGGTGTTGCTGGCGGCCGACCCCGAGAGCACGCTGGCCGCGCCGATGGCGGGCCGCCTGCAATCGACGCAGGCGCAGCTGGGCCGCCACGTGGAGAAGGGCGAGGTCGTGTTCCGCCTGGATTGCGAGGAACCCCAGGCGCGGCTGCGCATGGCCTCGGCCGAACTGGCCGGCGCGCGCGAGAACCTGCGCGCCAAAACCGGGCTGCGCAAACTGGACGCCGCCGGCGACACCGAGGTCGCGCTGGCGCGCGCCGCCGCCGAGCGCGCCGCGGCCGCCCAGGCGCTGGCCCAGGCCCAGGTCGATTACTGCACCGTGGCCGCGCCGTTCTCGGGCCGCATCGCCAAGGTGTACGTGCGTCCCTTCGAAACCGTCAACGCCGGCGCGCCGCTGATCGACCTGGTCGGCGACGGGCCGCCGCGCCTGCGGCTGAACCTGCCGTCGCGCCAGCTGGGCCGGGTCCAGGCCGGCACGGCGTTCCAGCTCAACGTGGTCGAGACCGGCAAGCAATACCAGGCGCGCGTCACCGCGGTCAACGCGCGGGTCGACGCCGTGGCGCAGTCGATCGAACTGGAGGGCAGGGCGGAAGACCCCGGGCGCGAACTGCTGCCGGGCATGAGCGGCATCGCCGATTTCGGCTTTCCCCGGTGAGGCCCATGCAGGACGACATCCTCCTGTTGCTGCAGCTGACGGAGATCGAAGGCCTGGCGCGCCAGGCCGACGACGTGCAGCAGCTGAGCTTTCACGTCGCCAACGACGCGCATCCGCTGCTGAACTACCGGCAGGCCCTGGTCTACGAGGACACGGGCGCCGATTGGCGCCTGCTGAACGTCTCGGGGCTGGTGTCGGCCGACCATGATTCTCCTTACCTGGTGTGGCTGGGGCAGGCGCGCAAATGGCTGCGCGCCCAGGCCGGCGAGGGCCGGGACTGGCTGGAGCCGCCGCCCGCCACGGCGCCCGGCGCCGAACTGGTGGCGCAGGGCTGGCGGGAATGGTGGCCGGCCGGCGCGTGGCTGCTGCCGCTCAAGCGCCGCGACGGCACGCCGCTGGGCTGGGCGGTATACCTGCTGGAACAGCCGCCCACGGCGGCGCACCGCGCCGTCATGGGCCGCCTGGCCCAGAGCTGGTCCTACAGCTGGGAGCTGCTGGCCGGGCGCGCCGGGCGCCGGCCGCGGCGCCGCCGCGCCTGGATGCTGCGGCTGGCGCTGGTGCTGCTGGCGGCCTTGTGCTTTCTGCCGGTGCGCCAGCGCGCGCTGGCGCCGGCCGAAGTCACCTCGCTGGACCTGGAGATGATCAGCGCGCCGCTGGACGGCGTGGTCAAGGCCGTGCACGTGCGGCCTAACCAGGAAGTGCAGGCCGGCCAGTTGCTGTTCTCGCTGGACGACACCACGCTCAGCCACCGCCTGCAGGTCGCCGCGCGCGCGGTGGCCGTGGCCGACGCCGAGTACCTGGCCGCCAGCCAGACGGCGTTTCGCAACGAGGACAGCCGCGCCAGGCTGACCCTGCTGCAAAGCCGGGCCGAAGAGCGGCGCGCCGAGCTGGCCTCGATACGCTCGCAGCTGCAACGGCTGGAGACGCGCGCGCCGCGCGCCGGCGTGGCGGTGTTCGGCGACGCCAACGACTGGATCGGCAAGCCGGTGGCGACGGGCGAACGCATCATGCAGCTGGCCGACCCGGCCAAACCGGCGATGCTGATCCAGCTGCCGGCCTCCGACGCCATCGCGCTGGAAGTCGGCGCGCCGGTCGACCTGTACCTGACCGTGCGGCCGATGCAGCCGCTGCGCGGCAAGGTCATCGAAACCAGCTACCAGGCGGCGCTCACGCCCGAGGGCGTGGCCAGCTACCGGCTGCGCGCCAGCGTCGACGCCGGCGAGGAAGCGCGCATCGGCCTCAAAGGCACCGCGCGCCTGGCGGGCGGCCAGTCGGTGCTGGGCTTCGAGCTGATCCGCCGGCCGCTGGCCGCGCTGCGCGCGTTCCTGGGATTGTGAGAGGCCGCCCATGATGCCGTCGTCCGTCATGGAACCCCTGCCGCGCCTGCGCGAGGACCTGCGCCTGTTCGCCGCCGGCCCCCATCCGGACGGCAGCCCGGCCTGGGTCATCGAAGACCCGGTGCGCAACCGCCATTTCCGCATCGGCTGGCTGGAATTCGAATTCCTGTCGCGCTGGCGCATGATGCCGCAGGACATGCTGGCCGATATCGGCCGGCGCACCGCGCTGCGGCCCGAAGCCGGCCAGCTGCGCCAGTTCGCCGACTTCCTGCGCGCCAACGACCTGCTGCGTCCGGCGCCGTCGCAAAGCCAGGCCATGGCGCAGGCGCAGCCGCGCAGGCCCTGGAGCCGGCCGCAATGGTGGCTGCACAACTACCTGTTCTTCCGCATCCCGTTGATCCACCCGACCTACAGGCTGGGCCGCCTGTATCGCGTCCTGCGCTTTCTGTTCCATCCGGCCACGCCGTGGATCATCGTCGCGCTGTCGCTGGCGGGCATCGCGCTGACGCTGCGCCAGTGGGATACTTTCCAGCACACGCTGTTCGAATCGGTGTCGTGGCAGGGCGCGCTGGGCTTCGCGCTGGCGCTGCTCACCGCCAAGACCCTGCACGAGCTCGGCCATGCCCTCATGGCCACGCATTTCGGCGTACGGGTCGGGCACATGGGCGTGGCCTTCCTGGTGATGTGGCCCATGCTGTACACCGACACCAGCGAATCGTGGCGCCTGGCGTCGTCGCGCAAGCGCCTGCTGATCGCCGCCGCCGGCATCTGCACCGAGCTGGCCATCGCCGGCCTCGCGACCCTGGCCTGGGCCTTGCTGCCGCCCGGCATCCTGCGCCAGGCCTGCTTCTACCTCGCGACCACGAGCTGGGTCCTGTCGCTGCTGCTCAACGCCAGCCCGTTCATGCGCTTCGACGGTTATTTCATCCTGTCGGACCTGCTGGACATGCCCAACCTGCACGAACGCGCCGGGGCGCTGGCGCGCACGGCGCTGCGGCGCGGGCTGCTGGGCTGGCGCGAACCGTGGCCGGAACCGTTCGCCGCGCCGCTGCGCCGCCGGCTCATCGCGTTCGCCTGGGTGACCTGGATCTATCGCCTGACCGTCTATCTCGGGATCGCGGTGGCGGTCTATCACTTCTTCTTCAAGGCGCTGGGCGTGTTCCTGTTCCTGGTCGAGGTTGGCTTCTTCATCGTGCGTCCGTGCTGGCGCGAGATGCGCACCTGGTCGCAGCGCCGCCGCGAAACCCGCGGCTGGCGGCGCGGCCTGCTGTGGCTGGCCCCCTTGCTGCTGCTGGCCTGGCTTGCCGTGCCCGCGCCGACCTCGGTGCGCGCCCCGGCGCTGGCGCGCCCGGCGCAGCAGTGGGCCGCCTATGCGCCGACGGCCGCGCGCGTGGAGCTGCGCGCCGAGCCGGGCAGGGTGGCGGCCGGCGCCGTGCTGGTGCGCCTGGACAATCCGGAACTGGCGAGCCAGGCCGAAGCGGCGCAAGCGGCGATCCGCGGCGGCTCGGCCCGCCTCGCGGGGCTGCTGGACCAGTCCGGCGGGCTGGACCAGCAGGCCGCCACCATCGAATCGCTGGCGCTCAGCCGCGCCAACGCCGAATCCGTGGCCGCCGAAAAATCCCGGCTGACCCTGCGCGCGCCGTTCGACGGCGTATGGCTGGACGTGGCGCCGGAAGTGCGCGCGGGCACCTGGGTCGGTCCGCGCCTGGCGCTGGGACGCCTGGTGAACCCCGACGACTGGATCGTCGAGGCCTACGTGGCCGAAGACGACATCCATGCGCTGCGGCCCGGCGACGCCGGCTGCTTCTATTTCGAGTCCACGCCCGGGCGGCAGTGCGGGCGCATCGACGCCATCGCGCCGGCCCGCCTGGCGCAACTGCCCGCGCCGACGCTGGCGACCGTGCACGACGGCCCGATTCCCGCGTTCCAGAAGCACGACGCGCTGATTCCCGAATATGCGCTCTACGCCGTGCGCGTGTCGCTGGACCAGCCCTTGGCGCTGTTGCGCGAGCAGCGCGGCAAGGCCTATTTCACCGGCGCGCCGCGCAGCCGCCTGCTGGCGGGCTGGCGCTATCTGGCCAGCCTGGCCATCCGCGAAAGCGGCTTCTGAGGCGCGACGCCCATGCCGACCATCGCGCCAGCGTCAGGGGCCCGCGGTTTCGACCGGCGGCGCGGGCATGGCCGCGGGCGGCGGCTCCTTGTCGGCCAGCCTGCGCGCATAGCGCTGCGTCAGGACCGGTGCGACCAGCGAGGTCAGCACCACCAGCATCAGCACCACGTTGAGCACCGGCGTATCGATCAGCGGCTCGCCCTGCGCATTGAGCGTGCGGTAGGCCACCGTCGCGGCGGCCAGGGTGGCCGCCACCTGGGGCAGGGTCAGGCTCCACACCAGGCCTGCTTCGGCGGCCGGATAGCGGAACAGCAGCCCCAGCGCGGCCGCGGCCACGGCCTTGCCGATCACCAGCGCGAACAGCAGCCCGAACGCCAGCACCGGCTGGTTCACGAACGTCATCAAGGCGTCGACCGGGTGCAGCATCATTCCGGTCGTCATGAAGAACGCCGGAATCAGGAAGGTGTCGCTGATCAGCTTCATCACGCCGGCGTTGCGCGATTGCGGCACCGCCTGGCGCACGGCGATGCCGGCCAGGAACGCGCCCACGATGCCGTCCAGGCCGAAGAGCTTGGCCATCTGCGTCGCGCACGCGACCGCCAGGAAGAACACGATGATGCGCGACTCGTCGCGCCGCATGCGCTGCAGCACGTGACGCAGGATCCACGGCCCGCCGACCACGACCAGCGGGATGAACACGGCGATCTGCAGCAGCTGGAGTTCGATGGCGGCCACCGAGAAACCGTTTTCATGGGTCACCAGACAGACCGCCAGCACCAGCATGGCGGCCACGTCCGTGATCACCGTGGCGCCCGAGGCCACCGTGACGCTGACGCGCTGGGTCAGCCCGAACTGCTTGACGACGGGGTAGGCCAGCAGCGTGTGCGAGGCGATCAGCGAGCCGATGAGCAGCGACGCGTTGGCGCCGTAGCCGCAGGCCCGCGCCACGCCGAATCCCAGCGCGAAGGCGCCGCCGAAGGTGAGCACGCCGAACACCAGCACCTGGACCCGGGCGCGCTTGAGCAGGGCGAAATCGATTTCGTAGCCGATGAAAAACAGCAGCAGCGCCACGCCCAGCTCGGAAGCGAGTTCGGCGATCGGCATCTCGGGCTGCAGCAGATTGAAGCCGGCCGGCCCCAGCAGAAAGCCCACCACCAGGAATCCCAGCACGCCCGGAATGCGGCAGCGCTCGCAGATGAGCGGCAGCAGCAGGAAGAACAACAGCCACAGGACGAAACGCGTGAAGGGCGCCAGATGAACGAAAAAATCGACCGCGATCTGAGTCCAGGACATGAGGCCTCTCCAATAAGCGTGAGATCGGAAAACCCATTGAACTTCCCAGCAACGCGGCGAGTGTCCGGCCAAACGCGCCAACCGTCAAGCGCGCTCGAACCTCATCGCCATACCAACCCCGACCGAGGTGCACCATGAATGCGGATGTCCCCAAGCGGCCGACCGACGAGCCGTTTCTCCTGGTCCAGGGCGACGCGCTGTCGCGCCTGGAACGCCGCATCGGCCTTGCGCCCCGCGGCGGCGGCGTCAAGCGGCGCGCGCTCATCTACGCCCTGGTGGCGTGGCTGCCGCTGGTGGTCGCATCCTGGCTGAGCGGGCCGGCCGACGCGCAGGCCACCGAATCCCTGCTGGGCCATTTCGGCATCCACATCCGGTGCCTGGTCGCCATCCCGCTGCTGGTGCTGGCCGAGGTCGTCGCGCAGAAGAACCTGCTCGTCTGCCTGCGCGAATTCAAGCGCTCCGGGCTGGTGGACGACGCGCTGGCCGCGCGTTTCGACGGCATCGTCGAAGACGTCATCCGGCTCAAGCGGCAGGTATCGCCGTGGCTCGTGATCGGCGTGCTGGCCGCCGCCTGGACGGCCGCCTTCCTGGTGTCGCCCAACCCGGACGAGCTGCGCTGGACGCCGGCCGACGGCGAGCGCATGGCGTTCGGCGCCTGGTGGTTCCTGCTGGTGACGCGGCCGCTGTTCTCCGTGCTGCTGCTGGCATGGGTATGGCGGCTCACGCTGGTCGGCATCCTGCTGCTGCGCATCGCGCGCCTGCCGCTGAAGCTGGTGGTGATGCATCCCGACCGCATGGGCGGGCTGGGCTTCCTGGACCGGCTGCCCATGGTCTATGCGCCGTTCCTGTTCTCGGTGTCGGCCGTGGTCGCCGGCGCGTGGGCGCACACCGTGTTCTATCACGGCGTGGCCGTCCCGACGCTGTACGTGCAGGTCGCCACCTTGCTGCTGGTGCTGATACTGATCGGACTGGCGCCGCTGCTGGTGTTCTCTTCGATGCTCGCGCACGCCAAGCGCCAGGCGCTGCTGGACTACGGCGCCTTGCTGAGCGAGCACGGCAGGCTGGTCGACGCCCGCTGGATACACAAGGCGCAGATCGCGGAACAGCCCATACTCGACGCGCCCGAGCTCGGCCCGGTCGCGGACGTGCAGGCCATGTACCAATCCGTGGCGGCCATGCGGCCGGCGGTGATCAGCAAATCCATTCTGCTCAGGATCGCGTTGCCCGCGGCGCTGCCCTTGCTGCTGCTGGTCGCCACGCAGTGGCCCTTGAAGAGCACGCTTTCCAAACTTCTCTTCACGCTTCTGTAGGAGGCCATGCACCGAAAACCTTGAGCGCTCTGGCGCGCCCAGAGCATTTCCCGGTCCGGCAACGCCCGAGGGGGGCTTGCGGCGGTATCCGGGTGTCCCAGTTGGAGAGGTCCATGAGACGGCTATTACGGCATTTCTTCATCACATTGGCGCTGCTGTGCGCAAGCACGGCGGCCCACGCGCAATCGTCATTCGGCAAGGAACAGCTCGACCAGATGCTGGCGCCGGTGGCGCTCTATCCGGACGCGCTGCTGTCGCAGCTGCTGATGGCGTCGACCTATCCCGACGACGTCGCGGCGGCCGCGGCCTGGTCGGCCGGGCACACCAGCCTGAGCGGCGACGCCGCCGTCAAGGCGGTGCAGGACCAGCCCTGGGACCCCAGCGTCATGTCGCTGGCGGCCTTTCCCTCGGTGCTGGACATGATGGGCCGCCAGCCCGACTGGGTGCGCAACGTCGGCGACGCCTTCCTGGACCAGCCCGAGGACGTCATGTCCTCGGTCCAGCGCCTGCGGGCCCAGGCCCAGGCCGCCGGCACGCTCAACAGCGACGCGCAGCAGAAGGTCTCCACCCAGACCGAAGGCGGCGCCACCGTCGTGACCATCGAGCCCGCGTCTCCCGACGTGGTCTACGTGCCGTCCTACAACCCCGCCACCACCTACGGCACCTGGCCCTATCCCTCGTACCCGCCGGCCTACTACCCGCCGCCGCCCGGGTCCATGTTCGCCTCGGCCATGGTCAGCGGGCTGGCGTTCGGCGCCGGCATCGCCATCACCGACTCGCTGTGGGGCGGCTTCGACTGGGGCCACAACGACGTGGACATCGACGTCAACCGCTACAACCACATCAACGTCAACCGCCGGCTGGACGCGCGCAGCAACAACGTGACCTGGAACCACGATCCCGCGCGGCGCGGCGCCACGCCTTATCGCAACTCCGCGACCCGCCAGCGCTACGACGCCCAGCGCCGCGTCGGCGCCACCGCGCACCGTCCGTCGGCCGACCAGGCGCGCCGCGATCACGCCCAACAGGTCATGCACGACCGCCGGCCCGCGGCCGACGGCGCAAGGGCAGGGGCAGGGGCGCGGGCCGCGCAGCATCGGCCCGAAGCCGCGCGGCCCGCCGCACACAACGCGCCGCGGCAACGCAACGACGCGCGCAACGCGGCCATCGAACGCTCGCGCAGCGCCAACCGCGACAACGCGCTGCGCGGCGTGGACCGCCCGGCGCCCACGCGCCACGCCAGCACCCGCGGCAATGACAGGCCGGCGGCGCACTCCGCAGGCCGGGCCGGGCCCGGCGCCGGCGCGCACTCCTCGGGCCGGGCCGGACGCTCGGGCGGCGCACATATCGAAAGGGGGCATGGAAGACGATGAAGACCGCACAACACACTCTGGGCCGCCTCGCAGCGGCGGCCATCCTGGCCCTGGCGGCCACTCAGGGCCACGCGGCCCAGGCGGCCTTCGCCACGCCGCAGGCGGCCGCCGACGCCCTGGTGCAGGCCGTGGCGACCGGCGACGACGACGGCCTCAGGCAGGTGCTGGGCAGCGACTTCCGCCGCTTCGTCCCGCGCGACAGCATCGACCGCGACGACATCTACGCCTTCCTCGCGGCCTGGTCCAGGCAGCACAAGATCGTCGACACCAGCCCCGCCACCGCCGAATTCGTGGTCGGCGAACACGATTGGTCGTTCCCCGCGCCGCTGGTCAAGCAAAACAACGGCTGGCGTTTCGACCTGCGTGCCGGCGTGCAGGAAATGCAGCACCGCCGCATCGCCCGCAACGAAGAAGCCGCCATCGACACCCTGCGACGGCTCTGCGCCGCCCAGGACAGCTACCGCAAAACGGCCGGCAACGGCCAGCCGGCGCAGCGCATCGTCAGCACGCAGGGCCGGCAGGACGGCCTGTACTGGGACGCCGCCTCGGCCTCGGCCGCCAGCCCGCTGGACGACGACGCGCTGGTGATGGGCCCGGACGTGCCTGCCGACGCCGCCTTGCACGGCTATCGCTACGCCTACCTGCCGACCGCGGACGCCTCGGGCTGCTCCTTCGTCGCATGGCCCGCCAGCCACGGCAGCTCGGGCCTGCACAGTTTCGCCATCGGGCCTGACGGCAAGGTCCGGGAGCGGGACTACGGGCGCGCAGTGACCGAAAGCGAACTGAAGCGCACCGCCGCGGCGCAGGGCGGCTGGCAGGCGGTGGCGCAGTAGGGGGAGTGTTGCGGGGCGGCGCCGGACGTCATGTAGCTCGCCACGCATCGCCGGGCATGATGCGCTTCATGAAGTCATCGAAAAGCGGAACGGTAAAAGCCGTATCGCCATGTGTAGGACTCCAGATCATGCCCTTCGCGATCAGGGCGCCGCGTACCGGCCCGAAGGACGCGACGGTCCGGCCGAGCTGCTGGGCGATATCGCCCGAGCGGTGCGGACCCGGGCCGAGCTCCGCCATACCGCGCAGGTACTTCTTTTCCGACTGTGTAAGCCGATCGAAGCGAACCCGAAAGAAACTCTCGTCCAATGCCGCGACGGCTTCACGCGAAGCCGTCGCGACATCGTCGGCCGTTATCGGGCTCGCATCGGCGACGTCCCAGGCGCATTTTCCCCACTCCTGCAGGAAGTAAGGGTAGCCCTGGGTTTGCGCGACGATCAGATCCACCGCTGCCGGCTCGACCACGACGCCTTCCTCGTTTGCGGGCACGGTGATGGCCAACTTGGCGTCTTCCTGACTCAATGCGCCGATCTCCGAAAAATCGAACAACCGTTCGGCATAGGATTTCGCCTCACCCATTCGGCCGCGCAATTGCGGCAGCCCTGCGCCCACCACAGTGACCGGCAGCTTCTGCTGGGCGCATCGATGCAGCGCCGAAATCAATGCGGCAAGCTGGTCCGACTCCACATACTGGAGTTCATCGATGAATAGCACCGCCACCGTGTCCGCGGCCCTGGCAGCGTGGCCAACCTGCTCCAGCAGGGCCGAAAGATCGCCCTCCAGGTCGCCATTGTCGGCAAGGCCGGGCTCGGCATCGTAATCGATGCCCACCTCGATATCTCCGAACACGACCTTGAGCTTGCCCGCAAAACCCGCCAATGCGCGCAATCCCCGCACCGCGAACTCCTTGGCCGCGTCCATCCGGCTCAGCCGCAGCAACGCCAGGCGAAGCTGAGGCGCCAAAAGGGCAGGCAGGGATTTGTGCTCCGGCGCTTCGATACGGACGGTCTGGGCGCCCGAGGCCTCCGCTTCGTTACGCATCTGATCCAGCAGCACCGTTTTCCCGACGCCCCGCAGGCCAAGCAGCAATACGCTTTTGGCTGGCCGGCCCAGGCGCAGCCGCGCCAGGCAAATGCGTACCTTTTCACGAACATCGTCGCGGCCGGCCAGTTCAGGGGGAGGGCTGCCGGCGCCAGGCGCATAGGGGTTGCGGACAGGGTCCATGTTTATAGAAATTAGGGAAATTATTGATTCCTGATAATTTCACTAAATTCACTATAAAGCAAGGGTGTGGGCGCAGGCCTTTCAGCGTTGTCGTATCCATGCTCGCGTACTACCTCATGCCGGAATGAGGCCCGCGGAACCTAGATGGAACCCTGCTTCATCCGCTTCGACAGGGCGATCGCGGTTTCCTTGCGTTCGCTGTAGCGGTCCACGAGATAGGGCGCGACATCGCGGGTGAGCAGAGTGAACTTCATCAACTCCTCGACCACGTCGACGATACGGTCGTAGTAAGGGGAGGGCTTCATGCGCCCTGCGTCGTCGAACTCCTGGTAGGCCTTGGCCACCGAGGACTGGTTCGGAATGGTCAGCATGCGCATCCAGCGCCCCAGCACCCGCATCTGATTCACCGCATTAAACGACTGCGATCCGCCCGACACCTGCATGACCGCCAAGGTCTTGCCCTGGGTCGGGCGCACGGCGCCCACCGACAGCGGAATCCAGTCGATCTGCGTCTTCATCAACCCCGTCATCGCGCCGTGGCGCTCCGGCGAACTCCACACCATGCCTTCGGCCCACTGGACCAGTTCATGCAGCTCCCGGACCTTGGGATGGTCCTCGCCGGCATCGTCGACCAGCGGCAGGCCGGATGGGTTGAACACCCGGGTTTCGCCTCCCAGCGCCTGCAGCAGCCGCGCGGCTTCCTCGGCCACCAGGCGGCTGTAGGAACGCTCTCGCAGCGAGCCATACAGCAGCAGAAAGCGCGGCGCGTGCGTGGCCCGGGCGGCCGGGAAAAGTCCGGCCGGGTCCGGCCGCTGGAACAGCGCGGGATCGATGTTGGGCAAACCGGCCAGGGGGTCGGCGGTGGTGAAACTCATGAAATACCTCTGTTGATGTCAGATCCGCCGAACGCCCGCGTCATACCAGCCTTTGCTCCGATTGACGACCCGCACCACGAGCAGCATGACGGGCACCTCGATGAGCACGCCCACCACCGTCGCCAGCGCGGCGCCGGACTGGAAGCCGAACAGGCTGATCGCGGCGGCGACCGCGAGTTCAAAGAAATTGGATGCGCCGATCAAAGCGGATGGGCACGCAATGTTGTGCTTTTCGCCGACGCGGCGGTTGAGCCAGTACGCCAGTCCCGAATTGAAAAGCACCTGGATCAGAATAGGTACCGCCAGCATAGCGATCACCAGGGGCTGGCCCATGATGGCTTCGCCCTGGAACGCGAACAACAGCACCAGCGTCAGCAGCAGCGCCGCCATCGAAAACGGCCCGATCCGATCGAGCGCCGCCTCGAACGCCGCCTGGCCGCGGCGCAGCAGCGCGCGGCGCCAAAGTTGGGCGAGAACCACCGGAATCACGATGTACAAGCCCACGGACACCAGCAAAGTATCCCAGGGCACGGTAATGGCCGACAGGCCCAGCAGCAGCCCGACCACGGGCGCGAACGCGAACACCATGATCGTGTCGTTCAGCGCCACCTGTGACAGCGTGAACACCGGATCGCCGCCGGTCAGGCGGCTCCAGACGAACACCATGGCGGTGCACGGCGCGGCAGCCAGCAGAATCAGGCCCGCAATGTAGCTATCGAGCTGATCGGCGGGCAGCCACGGCGCAAAGATCTGGCGAATGAACAACCAGCCCAGCACGGCCATCGAGAATGGCTTGACGGCCCAGTTGATGAACAGCGTCACACCAATGCCGCGCCAGTGCTGCCTGACCTGGCCCAGCGCCCCAAAATCAACCTTGAGCAGCATCGGAATGATCATCACCCAGATCAGGATGCCCACGGGCAGATTGACCTGGGCGATTTCCCAGCGCCCCACGGCCTGGAACAAGGCCGGCATGAGCCGGCCCAGCGCCACGCCCAGCACAATGCAGAGAAATACCCACAGCGTGAGATAGCGCTCGAACAGATTCATGGCGGGGCGCCGACCCGCAACGGCCACGGCCTGCGTACTGGACGACATCGGCTTACTCCCCGGACTGGCCGATACCGCGCAGCTCGGCCTGAAGCGACAGGGCGTCCAGACGTTCGAGCGGCAAGGACAGGAAGAGTTCGATACGGCGCTTGAGCATGCGCGCCGCGTCATGGAACGCCTTCAGGCGCTCTTGCTCGCTTCCCTCGTGCGCCGCGGGGTCCGATATGCCCCAATGCGCCGTCATCGGATGGCCCGGCCATACCGGGCAGGCTTCACCAGCCGCGTTATCGCATACCGTGATGATGAAATCCATTTTCGGGGCCTCGGGACCGGCAAACTCGTCCCAGCTCTTGCTGCGGTAGCCGTCCGCCGGCAGCGCATAGGATACGAGCGTGGCGAGGGCCAGCGGATGCACTTCGCCCTTGGGCGTGCTGCCCGCGGAGTACGCCCGAAAGCGGTCGGCGCCCAGGCCATTGAGCAGGCCTTCTGCCAGGATCGAGCGCGCGGAATTGCCGGTGCAAAGAAAAAGTACGTTGAAAGGGGAATGCGACATGAAAATTCCTGGCAGGAGCGAGTGGATGTTCAACAAGTCGTGCAGACGCCGGATTCGGACGCCTCGCAGGGAGCACCTTGGCAGCAATGCTCCGTGAGGTAGCCAAGCAATCCGCTCATCCGCGAAAAATCGGCGCGATAGATCAGGTTGCGTCCTTGCTGCTCGACGCTGACCAGGCCGGCGTGGGCCAGTTCCTTCAGATGGAAGGACAGCGTGTTGCGCGCGACGCCGAGTTGTTCGGCCAGCACGCTGGGCATGAGCCCGGGCACGCCGGCCACGACCAGCGCGCGAAAGGTCCGCAAGCGTTGGGGATGGGCAAGGGCGCTCAGGGCGGAGATGGCTTGATCTTCATTCATGATTCGATCATACAACGATTATTGAATTATTTTGGCTGCGATGCCGCGGTGGTGGCACCGAATCGCATAACTCTAACTTTACATAATACACATTATGCGCATAGGACACTTGGCTTTATCGGCTCCGATCTGAACTACTTGTCGCCGTAATGTAGCAATGAGACGCGGCCCCCTCCTCACCGCCCCTGCCCCTGCCGCACACCCATCATCGACCTCGACAGCCTGCTGGCCGCCGCCAGAATCGCTTCTTTGTGTTCCAGCAGCACCGCTTCCGTCAGCCGCGAAATCGGTCCCGAAATGCAGATCGCGCCCTGCAAGGTCCAGTTGATGCCATAGACCGGCGCTGAAATGCTGGATACCTCGGCGTCGCGTTCGCCCAGGGAAAGCATGTAGCCCGCGCGGCGCACGGATTCATAAGGCTCGCCCGGCTCTCCGGAAAACGCCAGCAGGACGCGGCCCGGGCTGCCCAGCTCCAGCGGCAGCGCGGCGCCGACGCGCACATGGTGGCGGATCGACTTCGGGCCTTCCACGCGCGCCATGCAGATGCGCTGCTTGCCCTCGCGCACGTAGAACGTCGCGCTCTCTCCGGTGGCCGCCGACAGCTCGCGCAGCACCGGCTGCACCACTTCCGCGATGTTGAAGGTGGCCTGGTAGCACGCGCCCAGCCAGCCGGCGGCGCGCGCCAGCCGCCAGGTGCCGTCCGGGCGCTGGGCCAGGTAGTCGTCCATCGCCAGCGTGCGCGCCAGGCGCAGCACGGTGGAGCGATGGCAGCCGGTGCGCCGGCTCAGTTCGGCCAGCGTCAGGTGCGTGTCGTCCACGCCGAACGCCTCCAGGATGCTCATCGCGCGGCGCACCGCCACCACGCCTTCCTCGGCCGGAGCGTCGTCGGTATCGGGGGTCTGTTCGCTTTTCATTCTACGCAACACGTTTCACTGTACGGACTTGCATTGTATTGTCCGGAACACCGATCGACAATGCAGCACCTAAAACAAGATCGGAGACTAATCATGAAGCAGATCGCTCGCGTCCTGTCCGCATTGGCCCTGGCATGCGTAAGCAGCCTGGGCGCGGCCCAGGACTATCCCAACAAGCCCATCCGCCTGATCGTCCCGTTCCCGCCCGGCGGCGGCACCGACGTGCTGGCGCGCGAAGCCGCGATCAAGGTGGCCGGCAATACGGGCTGGAACATCGTGACCGAGAACCGCCCCGGCTCGGGCGGCAATATCGGCGTGGACGCGGTCGCCAAGTCGGCGCCGGACGGCTATTCGCTGGTGCTGGGCCAGACCAGCAACCTGGCGATCAATCCCACGCTTTACGCCAAGCTGCCCTACGACCCGGAAAAGGATCTCACCGCCATCGGCCTGGTCGCCGACGCGCCGCTGGTGATCGTGGTGCCAGCCAATTCGCCGCTGAAGTCCTTCGACGACATGATCGCGGCGGCCAAGGCCAAGCCGGGCTCGCTGAACTTCGCCAGTTCGGGCAACGGCACCGTGGCGCACCTGGCCGCGGTGCAATTGCAGAACGCCGCCGGCATCCAGCTCACGCACATTCCGTACAAGGGCGCGGCCCAGGCCTCCAACGACCTGATCGGCGGCCAGATCGACATGTATCTGTCGTCGGTGCCCACACTGATCGGCCACGTGCGCAACGGCAAGATGCGGGCGCTGGCGGTGACGTCGGCGCAGCGCGTGCCCGATATGCCGGACGTGCCCACCATCGCCGAACGCGGCTTTCCCGGCTTCGAAGCCGTGACCTGGTTCGGCCTGGCCGCGCCGGCCGGCACCCCCAAGGACATCGTGCAGCGCCTGAACGCCGAATTCAACAAGGCGCTGCAGGCCCCGGACCTGGGCGCCAAGTACCGGGAACAAGGCGCGCGCGTGCTCAGCAGCACGCCCGAGGAGTTCTCCAAGCTGATCCACGACGACCGCATCCGCTGGGGCAAGATCGTCAAGGACTCGGGCGCCAAGGTCGAGTAAGCGGCTATGCTGCCTCGCTATCCGTACTCCAGTGGCCAGGCGCGGCCGGCCACGGCCGCCCCGCCCGGCGCCTGCGATTGCCACATCCACGCCTATGACGCCCGCTACCCGGCCGTGCCCGGCGCAACGCTGTCGCCGCCGGACGCGTCGATGGCGCAGTACCGCGACATCCAGGCCAGGCTGGGCATGCAGCGCCCCGTGCTGGTGACGCCGTCGACCTACGGCGCCGACAACCGCGCCATGCTGGACGGGCTGACGCTGCTGGGCGAACAGGCGCGCGGCGTGGCGGTGATCGACGGCAGCGAAAGCGATGCGCAGCTCCAGGCCCTGCACGAGGCCGGCGTGCGCGGCATCCGGCTCAATCTTTCCCTGGGCGTGAACAGCCGCGCCGACCAGATCCTGCCGCTGGCCGCGCGCGTGGCGCCGCTGGGCTGGCATGTGCAGCTGCTGATGGCGCCCGACCGGTTGGCGGCGCTGGCGCCGCTGCTGTCGGCGCTGCCCGCGCCCATCGTGTTCGACCACATGGCGCGCATCGGCCCGCAACAGGCCGGCGCGCACCCGGCCCATGCGCTGGTGCTGCGCCTGCTCGAACGCGGCCGCGCCTGGATCAAGCTGTCGGGCGGCTACATCGTCAGCCCGCGGCGCAGCGTCGAGGACGCCGCGCTCGATACGCTGGCGCGCGGCTACCTGGACGCCAATCCCGAACGCGTCGTGTGGGGCAGCGACTGGCCCCACGCGTCGGCCTCCGCCGGCATGCAACCCATGCCGGACGACGCGCGCCAGCTCGACCGGCTGGCCGACTGGACCGGCGGCGCCCGGCTGCGCCAGGTCCTGGTGGACAACCCGGCAGCCCTTTACGGCTTCCCGGCATGACCCAGACATCACGGAGACTTCCCATGCATGCCCCGCTCTCCCCTGCCCGGCGCCACTTTCTGGCGACCGGCGCGGCGCTGGCCGCCGGCGCCGCCTTCGGCGCGCGCGCCGCGCAGCCATGGCCGGCCGGCAAGACCATCACCTGGGTGGTGCCCTACCCGGCAGGCGGCAGCACCGACGTGCTGGGCCGCGCCATCGCGCAGCAGCTCGACGCGCTGCTGTCCACGCGCGTGATCGTGGACAACCGCCCCGGCGCCACCGGCACCATCGGCGCGGCCCGCGTGGCCCGGGCCGACCCCGACGGCCTGACGCTGCTGGGCACGTCCATCGGTCCGCAGGCGATCGCGCCGCACGTGCTGGGCAAGCTCACCTACGACCCCATCGCCGATTTCGCGCCCGTCATCCTCATAGGAACGATCCCGCATCTGCTAGTGGTCGGCAAGGCGCAGCCCTACGCAAGCGTGGCCGAACTGGTCGCGGCCGGGACCAAGGCCCCGGAAAGCCTGGCCTATGCCTCCGGGGGCACGGGCACCATCCTGCACATGCAGGGCGAGCTGCTGCAGCAGAAAAGCGGCGCGCGCTTCCTGCACGTGCCCTACAAGGGCGACACCCCGGCGCTGCAGGACACGCTGGCCGGCCAGGTCCAGTTCGCCTTCATTCCGGCGGCGGCTGCCCTGCCGCACGTGCAGACCGGCGCGCTGCGCGCGCTTGCCGCCACCTCGGCGCAACGGCTGCCCGCCCTGCCCGGCGTGCCCACGATGGCCGAGGCGGGCTACGACGATTTCGTGGTGGAGCAGTGGCAGGCGGTGTTCGCGCCGGCCGCCACGCCCGCCGAGGCGATCGCCCGGCTCAACGCCGGTATCGGCCGCGCGCTGCAAAGCCCCGCGCTGGTCGAACTGGCCGGGCAGCTCGGCATCACGCTGGCCGGCGGCACGCCGCAGGCCCTGGACCAGATCCGCAAGGCCGACTTCGACAAATGGGGCAAGGTCATCCGCGAGGCCGGCATCAAGCCGGCCTGATCCCCCGCCCCGATTCCCTACTCTCTACAGGAACACTCATGGCCAATCAGGACATCATCAAGGACTTCCCGCGCGTCGACGCCGAGATCGTGCGCCGCGCCGCGCAACTGCAACCCGCCATCCTGGCCGACGTGGCCGGTCGCCGCGGCGCGCTCAACGGCCGCATCCGCCCGCTGCATCCCGGCATGAAACTGGCCGGCACGGCGCTGACCGTGGAGGTCCGCCCCGGCGACAACCTCATGATCCACGCGGCGATGTCCCTGGCACGGCCGGGCGACGTGCTGGTGATCGACGGCAAGGGCGATCTCAGCTCGGCGCTGATGGGCACCATCATGATGAACGCCTGCCGCAAGCTGGGCATCGCCGGCGTGGTGATGGACGGCGCCGCGCGCGACACGGCGGAAATCATTGAAATGGACTACCCGGTGTTCGCCGCCGGCGCCAATCCCAACGGCCCCACCAAGAACGTGCCCGGCCGCATCGGTCATCCCGTCTCGGTGGGCGGCGTGACGGTCAATCCGGGCGACTTCATCATCGGCGACGCCGACGGCGTGGTGGTGGTCGAACGCGAAAAGATCGAAGGCCTGCTGCCCGCGGCCGAGAAGAAGGTGCGCGACGAAGCCGCGCGCATCGCCGCGATCCAGGCCGGCGACACCGAAGCCAAGTGGCTCGCCGCCGCGCTGCGCGCCGCCGGCGTCCTGAAGGAAGGAGAATCGCTGTGAGCGCCGCCGCTGCGGGCAAGCCCGCCATCGTCGTGACCGCGGCCGACCTGGCGCCCGAGGCGCAGGCGCTGCTGCAGGATTTCGAACTGGTCTACGCCGGCCAGACTCCCACCGAAGAAGGCATCGTCGCACTGTGCCGCGAGCACAATCCGGTGGCCATCATCGTGCGCTACAACCGCGTGGGCGCGGCCGCGATGGACGCGGCCCCGGCGCTGCGGGTGATTTCCAAGCACGGCAGCGGCACCGACACCATCGACAAGACCGCCGCCGCCCAGCGCGGCATCGAGGTCGTCGCGGCGGTGGGCGTGAACGCCGCCGCCGTGGCCGAACAGGCGCTGGCGCTGCTGCTGGCCTGCGCCAAGTCCGTCGTGGGGCTGGACCAGCGCATGCGCGCGGGCCACTGGGACAAGTCCACCCACAAAAGCCTGGAGCTGGGCGGCAAGACCATCGGCCTGGTCGGCCTGGGCGCCATCGGCCGGCGCATGGCGGCCATGGCGCACGGGCTGGGCATGCGCGTGATCGGCTTCGACCCCTACGCCGCGAACCTGCCGGACTACCTCGCAAGCGTGCCGCTGGACACGATCTGGCGCGAGTCCGACGTGGTGTCGCTGCATTGCCCGCTCACCGACGAGAACCGCGGCATGGTCAATGCGCAGACGCTGGCCCAGTGCCGGCCCGGCGTGATCCTGGTGAACACCGCGCGCGGCGGCCTGGTCGACGAGGACGCGCTGCTGCAGGCGGTGCGCTCGGGCCACGTCCGAGCCGCCGGCCTGGACAGCTTCGCGGTCGAACCCATGGCGCCCGGCCATCCGTTCCAGCAGGAACCCCGCATCATTCTCAGCCCGCACATCGGCGGCGTGACCAGCGCGGCCTACGTCAACATGGGCGTGGCCGCCGCGCGCAACGCGCTGGACGTGCTGGCCCGCCCGCGGGCCTGACGCACGACGAAAAACAGGAGGAAGACAAATGACCTACCGTATCCAAGCCCGCGCATTCATGCTTGCCGCCGCCCTGCCGCTCCTGGCCTGCGGGGCGGCGCAAGCCGCCGACGCCTGGCCCAGCCGCCCGGTGCGGGTGGTGGTGCCCTACGGCCCCGGCGGCGCGGTCGACGTGGCCACGCGCAAGATGGCGCAGATGCTGTCGACGCAGACCGGCCAAAGCTTCATCGTGGAGAACAAGCCCGGCGCCACCGGCACCATCGGCGTGAGCCAGGTGGCCCGCGCCGCGCCGGACGGCTACACGCTGCTGGCCAACGACACGACCTACTCGCTGCTGCCCCATATCTTCAAGCAGCTGCCCTTCGATCCCGCCAAAGACCTGCAGCCGATCTCGGCTTTCGTGTTCGCGCCGATGGCGCTGGCGGTATCGGCCGACAGCCCGTACCGCAAGCTCGATGACCTCATCGCGCAGGCGCGCGCCAAGCCCGACACGGTCACCTATGGCTCGGGCGGCCCGGGCACCACGCCGCACTTCGCCGCCGAAGGCCTGGCGCTGGCGACCGGCGTAAAGTTCATGCACGTGCCTTTCAAGGGCGCGGCCGAAGCCACCCAGGCGGTGCTGGGCAAAGTGATCGACTTCCAGTTCGCCTCCACCACCGGCGTCATGGGCCCGGTGCAAGGCGGACAATTGCGGCTGCTGGCCGTCAGCGGCACGCAGCGGCTGGCCGTGCTGCCCGAGGTGCCGACCTTTTCGGAAGCCGGCGTGAAGGATTTCGGCGTGGTCAACTGGACCGGCCTGTGGGCGCCCAAGGGCACGCCGCCCGAGGTCACCGAACGCCTGCAGCGCGAGGTCGCCAAGGCCATGGCCTCGGAAGAAATGCAGACCTTCGCGACCAAGATGGGCGCCGAACCGCGCGCGGTCGACGCCGCCGAGTTCGGCCGCATCCTGGCCGACAGCAACGCGATGTGGGGCAAGGTGGCGCGCAGCATCGGCTACGCCGCCAAGTAGGCCCCGGGGAGACGCCATGTTTTACGCGCAAGCGCCCGAGTTGGCGCAATTCGAAGTCTGGACGTCCATGCCCGAGCGCTGGCGCCGTCCCGAACGCAGCGACTGGGCGGACGCCAACCGCGGCGGCGCGCCCGTCGACTCCTTTCTGGAAGGCCCCGTGTTCGACCGTCACGGCAATCTGTATGTGGCCGACATTCCGTGGGGCCGCGTGTTCCGTATCGGGCCGGACCGCGAGTGGTCGCTCGTGGCCGAGTACGACGGCGAGCCCAACGGCATGAAGTTCCTGGACGACGGCCGCCTGCTGATCACCGACTACAAGAATGGCCTGATGACGCTGGACATCGCGAGCGGCCAGGTCGCGCCCTATCTGGCGCGCCGCAACAGCGAGCGCTTCAAGGGCGTGAACGACCTGATCTTCGACGCCCGGGGCAATCTGTACTTCACCGACCAGGGCCAGAGCGGCCTGCACGACCCCACCGGCCGGCTGTACCGCCTGCGCCCCGATGGCGGCCTGGACTGCCTGCTGGACAACGTGCCCAGCCCCAACGGCGTGGCGCTGTCGCCCGACGGCAAGGTGCTGTACCTGGCGGTCACGCGCGGCAACTGCGTGTGGCGCGTGCCGCTGATGGCCGACGGCAGCGTCAGCAAGGCAAGCCAGTTCTTCACCTCGTACGGCCCCAGCGGGCCGGACGGCCTGGCGGTGGACGAGGCAGGCAATCTGCTGGTCTGCAATCCCGGCCTGGGGTATGTCTGGCTGCTCAACCACCGCGCCGAACCGCTCATCGTGTGGCGCAGTCCGGCGGGCGCGTCCACCACCAACATCGCATTCGGCATGGATGACCGCCGCAAGCTGTTCTGCACCGAATCGGTGTCCGGCTCGATCCTGTGCGCGCGGGCGCCCCATCCCGGCCTGGCGCTGGCCAGGCCCGGCTCGCGCTGAGCGGCCGGTTCAATTACTGTTGATCCAGTCCTGGGTGTCCTGGATGAACCAGGGAAGATTCAGTTTTTCGCCTTCGCCGGACTGGATGGTCAGGCGCTGGCCCGGCGCGCTCTGGCTTCCGTGCGCGGCCGAAGGCGGCCGGCTCCGATAGTCCATATCCGTTTGCCGGGGCGGACTATCGGCGCAGGCGGCGACCGCCGCGCAGGCGAGCGCGGCAAGAACTGGCTTGAGGGCTGAGTGACGGATCTTCATGCTGCCACTATACGCGCCCGGCCAGGCGCGCGCCTTCATTCGATCTCGATGCCCGCCTGCTCGATCAGCGCCGTCCATTGCTTCGTGTCGCGCCGCACGATGTCGGCCAGCCCTTGCGGCGAACTGGACACGAACTCCACGCCCTGGGATTCGAACTTCTGGTTCAGCTCGGGATTCTTCAGCGTTTCGATCACGGCCTGGTTCAGCTTCGCCAGCACCTCGGGCGGCGTGCCCGCCTTGGCGAACAGGCCATACCAGGTCGTGTACGACACGCCCGGCACGGTCTGCGAAACCAGCGGCAGCGTGGCCGTGTCGGCGCCCTTGCTGGGCGCGCTCATGGCCAGCGCCCTGATCGAACCCTTGTCGATCATGGGCTTGAGCGAAGGCATGCTGCTGAACAGCGCCTGCACCTGGCCCGAGGCCAGGTCCGTCAGCACCTGCGAGGTGCCCCGATACGGCACGTGCACCACGTCGATCTTGGCGTTGCTCTTGAAAAGCTCCATGCCCAGGTGGGCCACGCCGCCCACGCCCGCCGAGCCGAAATTGACCTTGCCGGGATGGGCGCGGGCGTAATCGACCAGGCCCTGCACCGAATCCACCGGCAGCTTGGCGTTGACCACCAGCACGTGCGGGCTCTCGGTCAGCAGGCTGATCGGCGCCAGCAGTTCCAGCACGTTCTTGCCTTGCATCGCCTTGGACGGCACCGTCATGTTGCCGGAGGCCGGCATCAGCAGCGTATAGCCGTCCGCTTCGGCGCCCAGCACCTGGTTCAGGGCCGGCACGCCGTGGCCGCCGCCGGCGTTCACCACCACCACCGGCTGCCCGAGGCGGTCGCCGAACAGTTTGGCGAATTCGCGCCCGACCATGTCGGCCGGGCCGCCGGCCGCGAACGGCACGACCATGCGGATGGGACGTTCCGGATATTCGGCCTGGGCCTGGGACATGGGCGCAAGCGCTGCGACCAGGGCGATGGCGCCCAGCGTTTGTTTGAGCAACATTGTCTTCCTCCTGTAGGTAATGCGGGAATCTTCTTGTGCGGGGTCCGACTAGCGCGCCGGCGCGATGTCCAGCGTGGCGCGCCCCAACGCCTCGTCGAGCCAGGCCGGCCTGAGTTCGCCGCGGGCGATGGCTGCCATGCGCAACGCTTCGGCGCGGCCCTTGGCCAGCGCCGCGGTGATCAAGGCGTCGCTTTCGTCGGGGCTGAACACGACCAGGCCGTCGTCGTCGCCCAGCACCCAGTCGCCCGGATTGACGGCCACGCCGCCGCACCGGATCGGGCGGCCGACGCTGCCGCCGCCGGTCTTGGTCGGCCCCGCCGGCGACAGCGCCGCGGCGAACACCGGCAGCGCGCCGGCGCGCAGCTCGGCGGCGTCGCGCATGGCGCCGTCGACCACGACGCCGCTGAGGCCGGCCGCCGCCGCCTGGGCGCACATGATTCCGCCCATCACGGCGCGGTCCGCGTAGCCCTGGGCGTCGACCACCAGCACGTCGCCCGGCCGCGCGGCGGCCAGCGCGGCATGAATCGCCAGGTTGTCGCCGGCCGGCACCGACACGGTGAGCGCGCGGCCGCGCAACAGCCATCCCGCCCGCAGCGGCTTGATCGGCGCGTGCATCGCGCGCGCGCCCACGTCGGCCAGCAAGGTGCTGCAAAGACCTTCGGTAAACACATCGGACATCACGTTCACTCCATCAGGGCCGACACGACGGCCGGGAAAATGCTCTGGAAGGCCTCGCCGTAGCGCGCGCCCCCGGTCTTGCCGCGACGGCCGGCCTGCGCGCCGCGCTGCAGCGCCACGCGTTCGTAATAGGCCCACAGATTGCGCTGCGTCGGCATGGCCTGCATGGCCGCCCACTTGCGGTCCCACACTTGCGTGATATCCAGCAGCACGTTGGGCCTGAAGCCGCAAAGCTCGGTCTGGTGCGGTTCGAAACACAGCACCTGCGGCGGCACCACGAAGTCGGCGCCATGCCCGGGCGCCATGGCCTGCATGCGCGCGCGCAGCGTCATTTCGAACGTGCGGCAATGGTCCAGATTGGAGGGATCGTGCTCCGGATGCGTCAGCACCACCGACGCCCGCGTACGGCGCAGGGTTTCGGAAATGCGGCGCACGGAGTCCGCCGATTCCGGCATCGGGTAGTCGCCCAGGTCATGAAAATCCAGCGAACTCACGCCCAGGATGTCGGCCGCGGCCTCGGCCTCGGCGCGGCGCTGCGCCTTCACGTCATCGCGCGCGGTGTCATCCCCCCACGCCGAATTGGACTCGCCGTTTTCGCCATAGCTCAGGCACACCAGGTGCACGTCCACGCCACGCTGCGCATGCAGCGCCATCGCGCCGCCGCAACGCCAGACGAAGTCGCCCACGTGCGCGGTGACCACCAGCATCGAACTCGCCATCTCTTTCTCCGGATTGGGAATGGCTTCATTGTATTTTTATGAAATGCCGTTGTATCTAGTACAATCAACCAGCAAATTCAACATACTTGGAGCACTCGATGAGTAACGACGGCGTGGTGGCGGTGGAACGGGCGCTGAGCGTGCTGGATTGTTTCCGGCCCGGGGCCGAACACCTGTCGCTGGCCGATTTCGCGCAGCGCCTGCCGCTGCACAAGACCACGATCTTCCGCCTGCTCAATTCGCTGGCGCGCTGCGGCTACGTGGTGCGCGAGGCCGACGGGCGCTATGGGCTGGGGCCGCGCGTGCTGTTTCTGGCGCGGGTGTACGAGCGCGGCTTCGACCTGTCGGCCGTGGTGATGCCCATACTGGAAAACCTCTCGGCCGATACCGGAGAAAGCGCGGCCTATTACGTCGAGGGCGGCGAGCCGGGGCAGCGGCTATGCCTGTTCCGCCATCAGCCGCACGAAGGGCTGCACAGCCAGGTCATCGCCGGCAGCGTGATGCCGCCCGACAAGTCCTCCACCGGCCAGGTGTTCGCGATCTGGGCGCAAGGCATCCAGCAGCGCGGCGACACCGCCCTGCCCATCTTTTCCTGCGGCGCGCGCGACCCCTACACCTCGTCGTGGTCCGTGCCGGTGATCGGCCAGGACGATATGTTCGTCGGCGCGCTCACCATCGCCGGGCCGTCCGAGCGCCTGAAGACGGTGGACGCGGCCCGGTTCGAGGCGCTGATACTCGAACGCGCCGACGAACTGTCCAGGCGGCTCGGCGCGTCGGCCGAAATGCGCGGCGCCTTGTACGGCCGCGGCTAGGCGCCGACGCTCGGCGCTGAAGGCAAAAGTTTCAAAATCCGCGCTGGCTACGCCCGTCTGGCCAGGCTGAAGACCGAGGCCGGCGGCAGATTGAGCGGCACGAACCCGATCCGGCGGGCCGACAGGCCGCAGGCGTCCAGCACGCCGGGCGACACCGGGCAACGCATGCCGTAGGTGAACAGCTGCATCGAGCCGCCCTCCGACATGGCGTCGAACACCGCGGTCAGCAGCCGGTGATGAAGCGCGCCGCTCATATTGCGCAATGGCAGTCCGCAGATCGCCGCGCCTATGCCTTCCAGCTCGGGATGGCTGTGGCGCGACAGCTCCAGCGCGCAGACCTGCAGCACGGCGGCCTGGGGAAACTGCGTACGCAGGCTGGAGCTCATGGCCGCGTCCTGCTCCACCAGCACCATGCGCGCCGGGTCCACGCCCCGGCGCAGCATTTCCCGGGTGAACACGCCGGTGCCGCAGCCGAGCTCCAGCACTTTGCCCGCATTGGGCGGAATGGCCGAGGTGATGGCCGCGGCCAGGGCCGGGCCGGACGGCGCCACGGCGCCGATGGCCGCGGGATTGGAAAGTAACGCCTTGACGAACTGCTTGCGCTCCTGCAGCCAGCTCATGGATGTTCGGGACGGGGACTTATGCGCTGCGGTGAAGTGGAAAGGCGAATGCATCGGTCGTTTCTGACTCCAGGTACGAAAACCTCCGCGCGCTTTTGCGCGCGGAGATTCAGCTTGAACGCGCCGCCGGGCGGGCGGCGCGCGCTGCTATCCAGACCTTAACTGGCATCGACGGTTCAGGCACGAAACCGTGCGTAAGCACCCTTGTCAATCTGACAAGCGCCCCTCCTACTTGCCCGCCGGCCGCAGCGTCAGCGTATCGGCCCGCTCGCTATCCACCTTGGCGCGGCTGAACGCCATGGGGAAGTACTCGCCGGTGGCCCAGCCCTTGAGCAGGTTCTGGTAGTACGGGCTGCGCGGATCGGCGGACTGGCCGGGCACGTTCTGCACACGCGAATTGTCCCAGTTGGACACGTCGATCACCTGGCGGTACGAGGCGCCGCTGATCTGGCGGAAGTCCGACTTGCGGAACGTGGCGCGATGCACCGTGTCGTTGTCGCCGCCCACCGGATAGCGCGGCGTGCCGTAGGCCTTGGCGGTGGCCTCGGGCAGCAGGCCGGCCAGGCTGTGCTCGAACTGGATGTGGTGCAGCTTGCCCCATTGCCACTGGGCCGGGTCCGAGCCGAGCTTGGCCTGCAGCTTCTGCACGCCGTCGCCCAGCGCGGCCAGCAGCAGCGCGTCGCGGCCCTGCTCCGGCCGCTGGCCGAAGGCGGCGTCCGGCGCGGCCAGCTTCTCCAGCGTCTTGCGCGTGGACAGCTCGCCAAAGACGCTGCGGCCCGCGGCGGGCACATACAGGTCGGACACGCGCTTGACCACTTCGGGCAGCCAGAACTCATAGACCGTGGCGGCGCGGCTGTCGGTGCCCGTCTTGTAGTCCCAGTCCTTCAGCAGGCTCAAGGCCCGGCTCAACTGCGGATCGGCGGAGTTCAGCGACTTGGCGTAGCCGGCTAGCGTGCGCGCCGGAATCGACAGGTTGTCGAACTGCAGGGCCTGCGAGTTCTGCACCGTCAGCCCCTTGCCGTCGGCCAGTACTTCGCGGATGCGCTGCACGCGGTAGGGTTCGGCCCAGGTGCGCGCCGACATGTCCCGGTAGCGGTAATCGGCCGGCAGGTTGAACTCGTTGGCCGTGGCGAAGTAGCCCTCGGGCGGGTTGTAGACGCGCGGCAGCGCGCTGCCGGGCAGCACGCCGCGCCATTCGAAGTCGCCGTTGCCGGGCACGGGCAGCATGCCCGACCAGTCGGCGCGCGGACGGATCGGCGCGATGCTGCCGCCGAACCAGCCGATATTGCCGTCCACGTCGGCGTACACCATGTTCTCGCTGGGCGTGTAGTGCTTTTCCATGCCGGCCACGAACTCGTTCCAGTTCTGCGCCTGGTTCAGCCGCAGGCTGGCCAGATAGGCGGCCGTGCCCGGATATTCCAGATAGGCCGCCCGCAGCGCATAAGCCTTGCGCCGCACCGGATCTTCATAAATCACCGGACCGTGGCGCGTGAACTTCAGCTGCCGCGTCGCCGCCGGCTGGCCGCGCACCGGAATCGACTCCTCCACCTGGCGCATCTTCTCCCAGCCGCCGCGGTAGCGGTACTCATTGGGATTGGACGGATTGGTATCGTAGACGTAGAGGTCTTCCTCGTCGCCGAAGGCGAAGATCGTCAGCCCGAATGCGATGCGGTCGTTGTGCCCCATGGAAACGCCGGGCAGCGCCGGCTCGCCGGCGCCGATCACGTTCCAGCCCGGCGCGTTCAGATGCACCATGTAGCGCAGCGACGGCATCGTGATCGAACGGTGCGGATCGCCCGCCAGTATGG
Source organism: Achromobacter sp. SX5 (assembly GCF_056711425.1). NCBI lineage: Bacteria > Pseudomonadati > Pseudomonadota > Betaproteobacteria > Burkholderiales > Alcaligenaceae > Achromobacter > Achromobacter sp. SX5. Next base: position 2,965,676 of record NZ_CM160041.1, read on the forward strand.
GCTTGCCGGTGGCCGTGTGCTGTCCGCCTATGGTCCAGTTGTTGCTCTCGTAGCGGGTCGCCATGGGATCGAACGCGGGGTCCAGCGCGGCCATCATGCCCGCCGACAGGCGGCTTGCCAGCGCCGCGCGCTGGTCTTCGGCCAGCGGGCTGCGCGGAAAATCCGCCGCCACGAACTTCTGGCCGGTGCGCGCCAGGCTGTAATTGGCGAGCACCTTGCTGTCCACCTGCTTCACGTCCAGCCCGGCCGGCACCTGCAGCGCCAGCGGCGGCTCGAAAGTGCTCAGGCCCTGGACCGTGTTCAAGCCCAGCGCGGCCACCCGCTGCGCCATTCTGACTTCTTCGTTGAGGTTGCGCGTCAGGCCGTAGATGCGGATGAGCGAGGTCTGCGGACTCCAGTAGCCGGGCTCGGTGCCGGTCAGCTTGAATTCCGGCGGCATCTGGTCGGGATGCGCCTTGACCCAGTCGACGTAGGCGTTGATGCCCGCCGCGAACGCGGTCAGGATCGCCTGGCCCTGCGGATGGTAGCTGGCGTATTCGGCCTGCATATCGCCGCGGAACAGGAACAGGCGCGCGGCGCGGTCCTGCTCGATGAAGCGCGGGCCGAACTGTTCGGCCATCTTGCCCTCGCCCTGGCGGCGCCACAGATCCAGCTGCCACAGCCGGTCGCGCGCGGCGCTGAAGCCCTGCGCGAAGAACAGGTCCGCCTGATTCTGCGCGTAGATGTGCGACACCCCGTGGCGATCGCGCACGATCTCCACCGGCTGCGACAGCCCGGCCATATCGATGGTGTCTTTCTTGCTTCCCGGCGCGGCACAGCCCGCCAGCACCGCCACCAATCCGCCCGCCAGCAATGCAGCGGCCCTGCGATTGAACGTACGCATGACTCCTCCTCCGATGATTGGACTGCCATCGCTGCCGGTCTCGAGGCGCCATGCTTGCCGACGCTGCCGCTCGCAATGCCGTACAACTAAACCATGTGTCCCCCCTCTTGCGCAAGCAAGTTTTCAAGCATAAATTCTTCGATACCGCATATCGCTTGCGTCGCGAGCGAACTGCGCGCACGGCGTCAGAAGGTTGTTTTTCTATCCCTGTTCCCTTGAGGAGCGATGCGATGAAAGTGAAACACCTGTTCGGTCCCGCAGTTCTAGCCCTCGCCTTGCTGGCCCCCGCCACCGGCGCCGCGGCCGCCTCCGAGGGAGCCCCCATCCTCACCGGCCAGCAATGGTCGCAGTCCGACCCCAACTTGAAAAAAGCCTACCTGCTGGGCATGGCCAACCTGCTGCAGGTGGAACAGGCCTACCAGCGGCGCCACGCCCCCACCGACGCCCAGAGCCTGGTCCCGCGCTTCGCCAAGGGACTGCAGACGCAGACCCTGGACTCGGTGCGTGAAAGCCTGGACAACTGGTATGCGGCGAACCCGACGAGGATGGACCGCCCGGTGGTCGAAACGCTCTGGTTCGAAATCGTCGTGCCCGGCACGAAACGCGCGCGCTAGGAGACCGCCATGAAAACAGTTAGCTCGATCGTCATCGGCCTGGCGATGGTGTCGCTGGCCGGCTGCACCAACATGAGTTCCAAACAGCAAGGCACCCTGTCGGGCGCGGCCATCGGCGCCGCGGCCGGCGCCGGCATCGCCGCCATCGCCGGCGGCAGCGGCTGGACGGGCGCGGCCATCGGCGGCGTGGCCGGCGGCATTGCGGGGAATATTTACGGCGGGCAGTGAATGGATGGCCCGCGGAAATGACAAGCGGTTGAAGGCCGGCGTACGCCGGCCCGATGGGTTACGCGCGCTTGATATTCGAGTTCTTGTCCAAGGATTCTCGCGCTGCACCCATCCTACGCTGGACGACAACACGTAGGAAGGGAGCTGCGCGAGACATTTAGCGCAAGAACATCAGCGCTGCGAATCCAGCACTTCGTTGTTCTTCACCACTTCCTGCGCCTTGGCGTAGCTTTCGATCAGCAGCTGGTAGGCCGGGAACACCTTGGTGTAGACCTCGGCCCACTGGGCCGCGTCTTCGCGGTTCCAGGTCTTTTACAGTTCGGAGGCGACGGCGGCGGTGTCCATCGGCACCACGCCGGCCTGCACCACGCGCGCCAGCGTGATTTCCTGGGCCATCTTGCTATAGGTGCCCGACGTGTCGATCACGGCGAATATTTTGTAGCCGTCGGCCACGGCGCTGATGGCGGGGAAAGCCATGCAGACGCTGGTGATGGTGCCGGCGATGATGAGGGTCTTGCGGCCCGTGGCCTTCACGGCTTCGACGAACTCGGGGTTGTCCCAGGCGTTGATCTCGCCCTTGCGCGCGACGTACTTGGCATGCGGGGCGTTGGCGTGGATCTCCGGAATCAGCGGGTGCCGCGCGGCTCATTCAGCGTTCTCTTTGTAGAACGCTATGGCGTCATTTTGCCATTCAGCCACATCATCTCGTCCCTGCATTATTTACATCGGGCCGCAAGGCTGGCGTACGGCAGGCAATCCCCCATGACGCGCCGGCCCACCACGGCCCGCCCGGCGCAACCGGCATACACTGCAACGCCCGGCCCCTGCCTGCGCACGACTCCCTCATGACGTATCTGCTCTGGTCCCTGCCCGCCCTCATCGTCATTGCCGCCATCGCCAGCGGACGCGTGAACACCACGGTCGCGGCCATCCTGGGGCTGGCGGCCGCGCTGGCCGTGGCGCTGGGGGCCGCGCCCGCGCCATTCGACGGCGGGCAACTGGGGCAGGCGCTCACGCGCGGCCTGTGGATCGGCGCGATCATCACGCCCTATATCCTCGGCGGACTGCTGTTCTGGCACATGGCCGCCCAGCATCCCGCCGGCAAGGCGGCCGGCGCCGACGGCCCGGGCGATACGCTGGCGCGGCGCAGGCGGCTGTACTTCGCCTGCTTCCTGGTGGGTCCGTTCGCCGAAGCGGCCACCGGCTTCGGCGTGGGCATGCTGGGCACGGTGCTGCTGATCCGTCCGCTCAAGCTGCAGCCGCGCGAAACCATGGTCTTCGCGCTGCTCAGCCAGACCCTGATTCCGTGGGGCGCGATGGGCAGCGGCACGCTGCTGGCCTCGGCCTATGCGCGCGTGCCGGCCTCGCAGCTGGCGCTCTACAGCCTGGTGCCCGTGGCGTTGCTGACGGCGCTATGGATGGCGCTGTACTGGCGCACCGCCGCGCGCGCGAGGCTGCGCGCCGCCGCATCCGAACACTGGCGCGAAGCCGGCTGGATGACCGTGAGCCTGGCGGCGCTGGCCGCGGCCACCGCGCTGCTCGGTCCCGAGACCGCGCTGCTGGCGGCCTACGGCCCGCTCATCGTCGCGCGCTTCCTGCTCGACCGCCGCCCCGGCCGCGCGCAGTTGCAGGCCGCCGCCGGCGGCGCCCTGCCCTACATCGTCATGATCGCCTGGCTGGTGGCGACCCGGCTGCTGCCTGGCCTGAACCATGCGCTCTCGGCGCCGGCCGACTTCCGCCCGTACGCCGACCTGCCGGGCTGGCAGCCCTTGCTGCATGCGGGCAGCTGGCTCATCGCCGGCGCGCTGGCGCTGGCCGCGCTGCGACGCCAGCCGCAAGTCCTGGCCGCGCAGGCGCGCGCCGCCTGGACCACCGGCCGCCACGCCGTGTACTCGGTGTTCCTGTTCGCCATGATGGCCGAGGTGCTGGCCGGCGCCGGCATCTCGCAGGCCTACGCCGACGGCCTTTTCTCCAGCCTGCGCGACTGGACCGTGCTGATCACGCCCGTGCTGGCCGGCGCCTTCGGCATCCTGGCCAACAGCGGCAACGCGCCGAACAGCCTGTTCATGCCGTCCCAGCTATCGCTGGCGCTGCAAGCCGGCCTGAACGTGCCCGCCGCGGCCGCATTGCTGCACGTGTCGGGGACCTCGCTGGGCATTTTTTCGCCGGTGCGGATGTCCATCGCCGCCGGACTTGCGCACGGCCGCGGCCAGGAACGCGCCGTCTACGCCGGGCTTCTGCCTTACGCGCTGGCCGCTTGCGGGGCGCTGCTGTGCCTGGCGCTGGTGTTGGCGTTGTCGGGCAGTCCGGGGTGAAGGGGCCACGCCGGCCACTTTCCCGGCACGCGCTTCAGGCGCTATTGCTCCACGCCATACAAGGCAGGAAGCAGAATCGGCAAGGAATCGAGTGGAAAAGCGAACCTGACCGGGGCATGGGACGTATCGGAAGCGACCAGGCCGGACTTCAGGGCCGCCGCCAATAGAGCGCGCCCCGTGCGTTCGCCCAGGCCGGTCATCTGAATGAACTCTCCGCGCGTGGTGGGACCTGCGGCAAACAGATGGTAAATGGGCAACGCGGCCTCGGGCCGCAACCGTCCCTTCGCCGTTTCCACCAGGACCGACGCCTTGATTTTTTCTTTCATCGAGTCCAGCGCCAACATTTCCCTCATGTAGGAAACCTGGTCTTCACATACCCCCAGGAAATATTCGATCCATTGCAACAGGCCCTTTTGAGTGAGGTTGCCGCGCCCATCCAGATCGCCTTGCCGCGGCGCGTCCGCACCGGCCAGATAGCCGTAGTAGTCCGCGACATTTCGAGCCAGGCCACGATTGACCGACCATAGGCCCCGGGTAATTGGCAACATGGCAGCGTGAGTTTGCAATCGCGCGGAGCGACCATTGCCGTCGGAGAAAGGATGCATCCAGGCCATCCGATGATGCGCGCAGGCGATGGCGATAAGCTGTGCATCACCGGCCCGTTGCCGGTCATAGTGCGCGGTGAACGACTCCATGAACCGTGGCAAAGCGCGCCAGACGGGCGGATGGTGGCGACCGACGACGACATCAACCTCCCGCAGCTCTCCCGGTTCGACGGATAGGCCGTCCTTGCTGATTCTGTCCGCCGGAGCAAGGCGGCCATACATGGCTCGATGAGCGAGCCTAGCGAAATCGGCGCTCAGCGGCGAATGGCTCTCGGCCAGACCTTCCAGTTGCCGTTCCGCCTCGATATGAGCCACGGCAACACGCTGCAATTGTGCAATTTCGGGCTTGTTCGAGTACTTGCCATGTAAAGCTGCGTCGATGTTCCTGGGGGTTGTGCTTTGGCCTTCGATCCCGTTGCTGTAATAGGAATTCATGCTGCGCAACAGTGCGTGCAACGCGGCCCGAGTGCTCGGATGAGCTACACCTCCAAGTTCGGCCGCTCGGTTGACCACGGCCGCCGACCGCTCAAGCAAGGGAGCCAATACATGCTCGCCCGGCGATAAAGGCATGAACTGCTGCAAAGCGTCGTACATTTCGCCCGTCTGAATTCCGATTATTAAATTTGTATATATCAACGCGGCACCGGCAACGGCGGCGCGGGCGTCAGCGGCCCGCTGGGCTGGCCCCGCGGCGCAGGCATGGGCGGCAGGAGCGACGGCGCCGGGCTGACCCATCCCGGCTGGCGGCCCGGGCTGCTGCCGGGCGCCGGAGGCGGACCCGGCGGCCTGCCGGCATTGGCGCAGCCCGTGCCCAGGCACGGCTCGGGCGCCGGCTCGGGATTGAAGAGCCGTGGGCAGGCGGCGCCCACGCAAGTGTCGGGAATGACTCGGGCCGAAGGCGGCGGCTGCGGCACGGCGGGCGTCGCGCCCCGGGCGCCGGCAACGGCGGACAGCGCCGCCAGGCCGGCCGCCAATACCGCTGTTTCACGCATTTTCATGGCTGCATGCTCCGCCCCGCGCGCCGGGGCCTGCCGCCAGGATTCCATGCCGGCGCGCCCGGCGTCAATCCAGGCGGATGTCGGTGCTCTTGACCACCGTGGCCCAACGCGCGCGTTCGCCGGCGAAGAACTGCGCCAGCTCGGCGGGATTGCGCGTGACGATTTCTGCGCCCTGCTCGTTGAGCTGAGCCTTGACCTCGGGCTGGTTGACGATCTGCGCCATCAGCGTGGACAGGCGCTCGGCCACCGGATCGGTGAAGGTCGCCGGCGCCATCACGCCCTGCCAGGTGCCGGATTCGAAGCCGGCCACGCCCTGCTCGGAAATGGTCGGCAGGTCGGGCACCAGCTGCATGCGTTCGCGCTTGGAGATCGCGATCGGACGCAGCTTGCCGGCGCGGATATGGGGCAGCGTGGCCAGCAGGCCGTTCATGATGATCTGGGTCTGCCCGCCGATGGTGTCGGTCACCGCCTGCGAGCCGCCTTTGTACGGCACGTACTCCCATTGCGCGCCGGTGGCCTGCTGCACCGCCACTGCGGCCAGGTGCGGCGCGCTGCCGATGGCCGTCACGGCGAAATTCAGGCGCTGCTTCCTGGACAGCGCGACCAGTTCGGGCACGGTGCGCGCCGGCACGTCCGGATGCACGGCCAGCACGTGCGGCGAATAGGCCAGCATGCCGACGGCGCGCAAGTCCTTGGAGGGGTCGAAAGACAGCTTGGTATAGACCGACGGACTGATGGCCAGCGCGCCCACGTCGCACAGCAACACGGTATGGCCTTCGCCCGCGGCCTGCACCACCAGCCCGGCGCCCAGATTGCCGTTGGCCCCGGGCTTGTTCTCGACCACCACCGTCTGCGACAAGGCTTCGCTCAGCCGCGGCGCCAGCAGGCGGGCGATGATGTCGGATGATCCGCCCGGCGGATATGGCACGATGATGCGCACCGGCCGGGTCGGCCAGCCGGACGGCTGCGCCCCCGCGGGCAACCATGGCGCCAGGCACAGCGCCGCGGCGCCGCCCAGGAACTGTCTCTTGCTCGGGTTCATGCTGTCTCCTCTCCAGGATATGCGCCGCGTCCGCTCGGCAGGCTAGTTATCGTACAACTACAAGAATAATTCCAAACGACATAAAAAATATATTTCGGGTTTCCCCTTTAATGCCGCATATTTAGCCAGACCCTTCCTTGTTATCCCAGTTTTCATGTTGTACGATGACCTACCTCTTGAATCAAAAAACCACCCAGGACGAGCGCCCCCATGACGACTCCGCAGGAACTCAAGAACATTGTTTCGGACGGCTTGCTGTCCTTCCCCGTGACGGACTTCGACCAGAACGGAGACTTCAACGCCAGGGGCTATGCGCAGCGCCTGGAATGGCTGGCGCCCTATGGCGCCACCGCGCTGTTCGCCGCCGGCGGCACGGGTGAATTCTTCTCGCTGGCGCCGCAGGAATATGCCGACGTCATCCGGACCGCGGTGCAGACCTGCGCCGGCAAGGTGCCTATCCTGGCCGGCGCGGGCGGGCCTACGCGCAGCGCCATCGCCTATGCCCAGGAGGCCGAACGCCTGGGCGCCAAGGGCATCCTGCTGCTGCCTCACTACCTGACGGAAGCCTCGCAGCAAGGCATCGCGGCCCACGTCGAACAGGTCTGCAAGTCGGTGAAGATCGGCGTCATCGTCTACAACCGCGCGCAATCGCGCCTGTCGGCCGACAGCCTGGCCCAGCTGGCCGAACGCTGCCCCAACCTGATCGGCTTCAAGGACGGCGTGGGCGACATCGAGGCCATGGTGCGCATCCGCCGCAAGCTGGGCGACCGCTTTTCGTATCTGGGCGGGCTGCCCACGGCCGAGGTCTACGCCGCCGCCTACCGCGCGCTGGGCGTGCCCGTGTATTCCTCGGCGGTGTTCAACTTCGTGCCGCGCACGGCCATGGCGTTCTATCGCGCCATCGCGGCCGGCGACCACGACACGGCCAACCAGTTGCTGGACACGTTCTTCCTGCCCTACCTGGACATCCGCAACCGCGTGCCGGGCTATGCGGTCAGCATCGTCAAGGCCGGCGCCCGGCTGGTCGGGCACGACGCCGGCCCGGTGCGCGCGCCGCTGACGGACCTGCTGCCCGATGAGATGGAGGCGCTGGACGCGCTGATACGCAAGCTCGGCCCGCAATAACAAGCCGGGCTGCAAGCCCGGATAAACCCGGTTCAAACCAGGAACTGGCGATACGCCTCGTTGTCGGTTTCCTCGAAATGGGCGTAGCCCAGCTCGCGCAGAAAGGCGTCGAGCGCGCCGCTGTCGGCCAGCGGCGCCTGGATGCCGACCAGCGCCGAACTGAAGTCCGCGCCCTGGTTGCGGTAATGGAACAGGCTGATGTTCCAGTTGGGCGCCATCTCCGACAGGAACTTCATCAGCGCGCCCGGGCGCTCCGGGAACTCGAAGCGGAACAGGCGTTCACCGCCGGCCAGCGGCGAGCGCCCGCCCACCATGTAGCGGATGTGCTGGCGCGACAGCTCGTTATTGGTCAGGTCTCCCACGGAAAAACCCTGTTCCTGCAGCGCCGCCATGATCTCGGCGGCGTCGCCGCGCCGCGCGATCTGCACGCCGACGAAAATGTGCGCGGTATGGGCATCGGCGATGCGGTAGTTGAACTCCGTCACGCTGCGCTGGCCGATCACGCGGCAAAAGCGCCGGAAACTGCCGCGCTCCTCGGGCACGGTCACGGCGAACACCGCTTCGCGCGCCTCGCCCACCTCGGCGCGGTCGGCCACGAAACGCATGCGGTCGAAGTTCATGTTGGCGCCCGACGTGATGGCGACCAGCGAACAGCCCTGCACGCCTTCGCGTTCCACATACTGCTTCAGGCCCGCCACCGCCAGTGCGCCGGCCGGCTCCAGCACGCTGCGCGTGTCCAGGAATACGTCCTTGATCGCCGCGCAGACCGCGTCCGTGTCCACCAGGAGCACCTCGTCCAGGTGCGCGCGGCACAGGCGGAAGGTTTCCTCGCCCACCAGCTTGACCGCCGTGCCGTCCGAGAACAGCCCCACTTCGGCCAGGCTGACCCGTTCGCCGGCGCGCAACGACTGCGCCATGGCGCAGGAATCCTGGGTCTGCACGCCGATCACTTTGACCTCGGGCGCCACCGCCTTGACGTAGGCCGACACGCCGGCCGCCAGGCTGCCGCCGCCGATCGGCACGAAGATCGCGTGCGGCGCGCCCGCATGCTGGCGCAGTATCTCCATGCCCACCGTGCCCTGGCCGGCGATCACGTAGGGATCGTCGAACGCCGGGATGAAAGTCAGCGCATGCTGCGCGGCCAGCGTCTGGGCGCGGGCATAGGCGTCGCTGTACGAATCGCCCGCCTGCACCACCGTCACCGTCGGCCCGCCGTGGGCGCGGACCGCGTCCACCTTTACCTGCGGCGCGGTCTGCGGCACCACGATGGTGGCGCGCACGCCGAGCTTGGCGGCCGAGATCGCCACGCCTTGCGCATGATTGCCGGCCGAGGCCGTGATCACGCCGCGGTCCAGCGCGGCCTGCGGGGTGTTGCGCATCTTGTTGTAGGCGCCGCGCACCTTGAAGGAAAACACCGGCTGGTTGTCCTCGCGCTTGAGCAGCACGGTGTTGCCCAGGCGCGCGGACAGGCCGCGGGCGGGGTCCAGTTCGGTCTCGCGGGCGATGTCGTAGACGCGGGCCGTGAGGATCTGCCTCAGGTATTCCATCGGCGAGGCGTTGCCGTGCTGGAATGCGGCGGGGTTAGCGGCTTCTGAACTGGCGGAAGGAGTTGCGGACATGCGGTTCTCTGCTTTGGGGGTTGGCTTTGCCCGGCAGAGGCGGCCACAAAAAACCCGCCTCGTGGGGCGGGTGGCTGTGACTGTTGCGGTCGCGCGCTAACCCACCATTCCAGGAATGATGGTAATAATCAGCGAAATGCGAACGGCGCGGAAATTCATGGGCCGTAGCTTCCTCCAAGCGCCGCGCTTTGTCAAACGAGACCCGCGGCGGGCCTGCCCGAAATAATGCGTCCCCGTTTTATCGCCTGCGCCTGCGCGTATCCCGCGCCCGACACCGCCGTTTTTCCTGCGCGCCAGACGGGCCGCGGTATTACAATGTAAGGTTCGTGGCAGTCGCACCTCCCTGGAGGCGGACCTGGGTCCGGCCGGTACAACCGGCCCTCCCCGGCCGGCCAAACAAAAAAGGGCGGGCGCCGGCCATGCTGGGCAGACGCTCACGGCCTGCGCGCCTGCCCGGACGAACCCACTCTCGACAACATCTACCGGCTTCGCGCCGCATAGCATGTTCGGGTTTGCGCCTAGCGCCTGCCGAACAGATTCAAGGATCATGTCTCTTACTCCGAAGATTATCTATACCCTCACCGACGAAGCGCCGGCGCTCGCAACCCGTTCGCTGCTGCCCATCGTCCAGGCCTACACCAAACCCGCCGGCATCACCGTCGAGACCCGCGACATCTCCCTGGCCGGCCGCATCATCGCCGTGTTCCCGGACTACCTCGACGACAGCCAGAAGCTGGGCGACGCCCTGGCCGAGCTGGGCGCGCTGGCCGTGCAGCCGGAAGCCAACATCATCAAGCTGCCCAACATCAGCGCCTCCATGCCGCAGCTGAAGGCCGCCATCAAGGAACTGCAGCAACAGGGCTACAAGCTGCCCGACTACCCCGACGCCCCGGTCAACGACACCGAGCGCGACATCAAGGCCCGCTACGACAGGGTCAAGGGCAGCGCCGTCAACCCGGTCCTGCGCGAAGGCAACTCCGACCGCCGCGCCCCGCTGTCGGTCAAGAACTACGCGCGCAAGCACCCGCACAAGATGGGCGCCTGGTCGTCCGACTCCAAGTCGCACGTGTCGCACATGAGCGAAGGCGATTTCTACGGCACCGAGAAGTCGGCGCTGATCGCCGCCGCCGGCGACGTGAAAATCGAACTGGTCGCCGCTGACGGCGCCGTCACCGTCCTGAAGGACAAGACCCCGGTCAAGGCCGGCGAGATCATCGACGCCGCCGTCATGTCCGCCGCCAAGCTCAAGTCCTTCCTGCAGACCCAGGTCGACGACGCGCGCGCCCAGGGCGTGCTGTTCTCGGTGCACCTGAAGGCCACCATGATGAAGGTCTCCGACCCCGTCATCTTCGGCCACGTGGTGTCCGTGTTCTACAAGGACGTGCTGGCCAAGCACGCCGACGCGCTGGCCCAGGCCGGCTTCGACCCGAACAACGGCATCGGCGACCTCTACGCCAAGATCCAGTCGCTGCCGGCCGACCAGCAGGCCGCCATCACCGCCGACATCGACGCCGCATACAAGACGCTGCCGGCACTGGCCATGGTCAACTCCGACCGCGGCATCACCAATCTGCACGTGCCCAGCGACGTCATCGTCGACGCTTCCATGCCCGCCATGATCCGCGACTCGGGCAAGATGTGGAACGCCGCCGGCGAACTGCAGGACGCCAAGGCCGTGATCCCCGACCGCAGCTACGCCGGCGTCTATCAGGCCGTGATCGACGACTGCAAGGCCAACGGCGCCTTCAACCCGGTCACCATGGGCAGCGTGCCCAACGTCGGCCTGATGGCCCAGGCCGCCGAGGAATACGGTTCGCACAACAAGACCTTCGTGATCCCGGCCGCCGGCACCGTCCGCGTGACCGACGCCGCCGGCGCCGTGCTGCTGGAACAGGCCGTCGAGGCCGGTGACCTGTGGCGCATGTGCCAGACCAAGGACGCCGCGATCCAGGATTGGGTCAAGCTGGCCGTCACCCGCGCCCGCGTCAGCAAGACGCCGGCCGTGTTCTGGCTGGACGAGAACCGCGCCCACGACGCGCAGGTCATCGCCAAGGTCAAGCAGTACCTGAACGACCACGACACCAGCGGCCTGGACCTGCGCATCCTCAGCCCGGTCGAAGCCACCAAGTTCTCGCTCAAGCGCATCCGCGCGGGCCAGGACACCATCTCGGTGACCGGCAACGTGCTGCGCGACTACCTGACCGACCTGTTCCCCATCATGGAACTGGGCACCAGCGCCAAGATGCTGTCCATCGTGCCGCTGGTCGCCGGCGGCGGCCTGTTCGAAACCGGCGCCGGCGGTTCGGCGCCCAAGCACGTGCAGCAGTTCCTGGAAGAAGGCTTCCTGCGCTGGGATTCGCTGGGCGAATTCATGGCGCTGGCCGCCTCGCTGGATCACCTGGGCCGCGCCTATGACAACGCCCGCGCCCTGGTGCTGGCCAAGACGCTGGACCTGGCCACCGCCAAGTTCCTGGACGAGAACAAGTCGCCCGAGCGCAAGGTCGGCGGCCTGGACAACCGTGGCAGCCACTACTACCTGGCCATGTACTGGGCCCAGGCCCTGGCCGCGCAGACCGACGACCGCGAACTGGCCGGCCAGTTCGCCCCCGTCGCCCGCGCCCTGGCCGACGGCGAGGACACGATCCTGGCCGAACTGAAGGCCGCCCAAGGCAAGCCGGTGGACATCGGCGGCTACTACCAGCCCGACCAGGCCAAGGCCAGCCAGGCCATGCGCCCCAGCGCCACGCTGAACCAGGCGCTCGCCGCCATCGCCTAAACGGCGCGACGCGACGCAAAAAAACCGGCAGCCTTGCGGGGCTGCCGGTTTTTTTTTCGCGCCTCAGGCCTGCAGCCGATCCAGCCGCAGCCGTCCGCGCTCGTCCGTAAGACGCCGCATGGCTCCATACGCCGCGCCCATGGCGGCCATGCCGCTGGCGCCGCACAGCAGGAACATCAGCAGGATCTGGTACTTCGCGGCCTCTATCGGGTCCATGCCGGCGATGATCTGGCCGGTCATGATGCCCGGCAGCGTGATGATGCCCGCCGCCGACATCTGGTTGATGCTGGGCACGATGCCGCGCCGCACCGATTCGCGCAACAGCGCCGAGAAGGCCTGGCGCGCCGGCGCGCCCAGCGACAGCCGGGCCTCGATCGCCAGCTTTTCGCGCCGCACGCCCGACAGCATTCCATCCAGCGCCAGGCTGGCGGCGTTGAGCACGCTGCCCAGCACGATGCCGATCAGCGCGATCGCATAGCGCGGGTCGTACCAGGGCTCCGGGTGCAGCGCGGTGTTGAGGATGAACATCACGGTGATGAGGGTCGTCGCCGCCACCGCCGCCGCGCCCACCCAGCCGTTGCCATGCCCGACCAGCCGGGCCTTGGGGCGCGCGGCCACCTCGCGCGCCGCCAGCGCCATCATCACCGCCACCACCAGCGCGGTCAGCCAGGGCGCCGCATGCGCGAACACGATGCGCAGAATATGGCCGACCAGCAGCAGCTGCACCACCGTGCGCAGCGCCGCCCACAGCAGCTGTCGCTGCACGTTCACGCGCAGCGCGAACGAGATCCCGGCGCTCAGCACCACCAGCAAAGACGCGACGACCAGATCCAGCGTATCCAGTTTGATCACGTCCATAGCGCCTCCAGCCTCCCCTGCTCCATGCGCCAGGCGCGGCGCGCCATGCGACGCGCCTGCTCGGCGCTGTGCGTGACCATCAGGATCGCCGCACCGCCGTCCAGGTAGCGCCGCAGCTCCTCTTCCACCCGTCCGGTAGCGGCCTGGTCCAGCGCAGCGGTCGGCTCATCCAGCAGCAGCACGCGCGGGTCCAGCGCCAGCGCGCGCACCAATCCTAGGCGCTGGCGTTCGCCGCTGGACAACTCGTTGACCAGCGCATCCAGCTTGTCCTCGGACAGGCCAAGCCGGCCCATGATCGCGACGGCGCGGGCGCGGTCCTTGAAATGCGGCGCCACGCGGTCTTCCCACCAGCCCGCCTCGGCCTGGCAGTACATGACCTGCCGGCGCCATTCATGGCCACGCATGCCCGAACGGCGCCGCCCGCCCAGCTCGGCCTCGCCGTGGCCCGGGTCCAGATCGGCGATCTGCCGCAACAGCAATGATTTTCCGGCCCCCGAAGGGCCGAGCACGGCGGCGCATTCGCCCGCCGCGAGATCCAGGCTGACGGGCGCCAGGCGGCGGCTGTAGAGGCCGCGCAGCCTGAGCAAGGGAGCTTCGTCTGACATGGCGGCAAGCATAACCCGTGACACGGCCCTATGCGTTTCGCCACCCTGCATATGGATGCCGCCTATGTGTTCTTTGCAATCCAACGCTGCAAAAAACGATTTGCTAGAGTACATATATTGCAAATGCGAATCATACCCATGCAGATGCTTGAGTCGTGCAACAGCGGTGCAGACAATCCTTCGCCGATGCGGTGGACAGGCCGGCAACCCCGCCAGCCGCGCCCCGTTCCCACCGATTAGACGCCGCGCCCGGCCTTGTCCCGCGGCGCTCGTTGCAGAACGCCGCCCGTGAATCACAGACCCAGAGGTGGCACCAACATGACCCGTGAACTCTATGACTTCGTCGCCATCGGCCTAGGCCCGTTCAATCTCAGCCTGGCCTGCCTGTCTGCTCCGCTGCCCGGCGTGCGCGCCCTGTTCCTCGACAAAAAGCCGGGCTTCGACTGGCATCCCGGCCTGCTGATCGAGGCCTCCACGTTGCAGAATCCGTTTCTGGCGGACCTCGTCAGCCTGGCCGATCCGCGCAGCGAATACAGCTATCTCAACTACTGCAAGCAGACCGGCCGCATCTACTCGTACTACATGCGCGAAAACCACTACCTGACGCGCGCCGAGTACAACCGCTATTGCAAATGGGTGGCCGCCCGCCTGCCCAACCTGCGCTTCAACAGCGACGTGCAAAGCGTCCTGCACGATCCCGCGACGAACACCTATCTCGTCACCGGCCAGCACAGCGCCACCGGCGAACGCTTCATGTTCCGCTGCCGCAAGCTGGTGCTGGGGCTGGGCTCGCAGCCGGCGCTGCCGGCGTGCTGCGACCGGCGCGAGGCGCCCTACATCCACAGCGCCGACTATCTGCGCCACAAGCCCGCGCTGCAACGCCGGGATTCCATCACGGTGATCGGCAGCGGCCAGAGCGCCGCCGAGGTCTTCCACGACCTGCTGCGCGACAGCGACGCGCACGGCTACAGCCTGGCCTGGATCACGCGCTCGCCGCGCTTCTTCCAGATGGAAAACACCAAGCTCACGCTGGAACTGATCTCGCCGGACTACACCGACTACTTCCACGACCTGCCCGAAGCCCGCCGGCGGCAGATCCTGGCCGAGCAAAGCAGCCTGTACAAGGGCATCAACGCCTCGCTCATCAACCAGATCTACGACCTGCTCGACGAAAAAATCCACAACGGCGACCGCCGCTACACGCTGCTCACCAACGCGGAACTGCGCGCCAGCCGCTACGACCGGTCCGCCGAGCGCTACCAGCTGGAATTCCGCCACGTCGATACCGCGCAGCCGTTCTCGCACGCCACCGACGGGCTGGTGCTGGCCACCGGCTACGCGCGCAGCATCCCCGCGTGCGTCAACCCCATCCACGACCGCATCGCCTGGACCGAACACGGCGGCTACCGCGTCGCGCGCAACTACACCATCGACCACGGCGGCAACGAAATCTTCGTGCAGAACAGCGGCCTGCTCAGCCACGGCGTCACCAATCCCGACCTGGGCTTCTGCTGCTACCGCAACTCGCAGATCCTGCGCGACCTCACCGGCCACGAGCACTACGCCATCGAGCCCCGCACCGCGCTGCAGGACTTCCGTCCGCCTGCCGGCGGCATGCTGCGCCACCGCGTGGCGGCGCTCGACCCGATGCCGCTGCTCGACGGGCACCGGGCGGCCTCGGTCTGACCCGAGTCCGCAAGGAGCCGCGATGATGATCATGACCGCCACCTTCCTCAGCGCCATCGACCGCCAGGCGCGCAACCGCTATGACGACGGCGCCGGCCTGGCGCTGCGCCCGCTGGACCCGGCCGCCGACGCCGCCCTGCTGCGCCAGTGGTTCTCGATGGACTATGCCCGTTTCTGGTCCATGCAGGAGCACACCGAGGCGCAGGTGCGCGAATTCTACGAAGCGCTGGCCGACAGCGGCCACGCCGCCGCCTGGCTCGGCAGCTACCAGGACCGCCCGGCCTTCCTGCTGGAGTGCTACGACCCCGCCCACGACCAGGTCGGCGAGCACTATCCCGTATGCCACGGCGACCTGGGCATGCACATCTTTATCGGGCCGCCCGAGGTGCGCATCCCTCACTTCAGCCGCCGGGTGTTCGCCTTCGTCATGCGCTTTCTGTTCGACCGGCTGCACGCCCGGCGCGTGGTGGTCGAGCCCGACAGCAACAACATCAAGATCCATGCGCTCAACCTGGCCATGGGTTTTACCTACGCCGGCCAGGCGCGCTTTCGCGAAAAGACCGCCAGCATCGCCTTCTGCACCCGGCGGCAGTTTGAACAGGCCCAACTCCAGGAGTCGTCCCTATGAGCACCCAGCCCCATCCCGCCCGGATCGCCGACCACCTCGCGCCCGACGTCTGGCAGAAGGTCAACCGCCTGCTACTCAGGAAAGCCATCTCCGAATACGCCCACGAATGGCTGCTGGAACCCGAGCGCCTGGGCCCGGCCGAGGCCCCCGGCTTCGACCGCTACCGGCTGGCGCTGGCCGACGGCCACGCCGTCTACCATTTCGACGCCCAGATGATGGCCATGCGCCACTGGCGCATCCCGCCCGAGTCCATCTCCAAGACCGTCGCCGGCACGCCCGCGCCGCTGGACGCGCTGCAATTCGTGATCGAAATCCGCGACAAACTGGGCCTGCCCGAAGACCGTCTGCCCATCTACCTGGACGAAATCACCAGCACGCTGCACGGCAGCGCCTACAAGCACACCCGCGATGCGCTGCCCGCTGCCGAGCTGGCGCTGGCCGACTACCAGACCATCGAAACCGCCATGATCGAAGGCCATCCCAGCTTCGTCGCCAACAATGGCCGGCTGGGCTTCGACGCCGAGGACTACCACGCCTACGCCCCGGAATGCGCCAGCCCGATCCGGCTGCTGTGGCTGGCGGTGCACAAGGACAACGCCCATTTCGCGTGCCTGTCCACGATGGACCACGACAGCCTGCTGCGCGACGAACTGGGCGCCGCCGTCCTGGCCCGCCATCGCGACACGCTGCGCGACATGGGCCTGGACCCGGCCGACTACTACATCATGCCCGCGCATCCCTGGCAGTGGTTCAACAAGCTGTCCCTGGCCTTCGCGCCCTACGTGGCCGCGCGCAAGATCGTCTGCCTCGGCTACGGCGACGACGACTACCTGGCGCAGCAATCGATCCGCACCTTCTTCAACATCTCCCAGCCCGGCAAGCATTACGTCAAGACCTCGCTGTCCATCCTGAACATGGGCTTCATGCGCGGGCTGTCGCCCTACTACATGTCCGGCACCCCGGCCATCAACGAGTACATACACGGGCTGATCGCGTCCGATCGCTGGCTGCGCGAAAACGGCTTCACCATCCTGCGCGAAGCGGCCTCGCTGGGCTTTCGCAACTACTACTACGAAGCCGCGATCTCGGTCGACACGCCCTACAAGAAGATGTTCTCGGCGCTGTGGCGCGAAAACCCCGTCGCGCTGATCGGTCCCGGCCAGCGCCTCATGACCATGGCCGCGCTGCTGCACGTCGACCCGCAAGGCGGAGCGCTGCTGCCCGCGCTGATCCGCGCCTCGGGCCTGAACACCGGCGCCTGGCTCGAACGCTACGTGGACGCCTATCTCACGCCGCTGGTGCATTGCTTCTACGCCCATGACCTGGTCTTCATGCCGCACGGCGAAAACGTGATCCTGGTGGTCGAAGACCACGTGCCGGTGCGCGCCTTCATGAAAGACATCGCCGAGGAATCGTCCATCCTCGACCCGCAGGCCGCGCTGCCCGAGAACGCCCGCCGCCTGGCCGCCGACGTGCCCGAAGAGTACAAGCTGCTCACCATCTTCGTGGACGTGTTCGAAGGCTACTTCCGCCACCTCTCGCAGGTGCTGGCCGATACCGGCCTGATGCACGAGGACGCGTTCTGGAAACTGGTGGCCGGCCGCGTCGCCGCCTACCAGCAGGCGCATCCGCAGCGGCTCGACAAATACCGCCGCTACGACCTGTACGCCCCCGACATGATCCATTCGTGCCTGAATCGCCTGCAGTTGGCCAACAATCTGCAGATGGTCAACCTGGCCGACCCGATCGGCAGCTTCCAGATGGCGCCGCGCCTGCCCAACCCGATCGCCCCCTACCGGCCGCAGTGGCTAGACCAGGAAGCGGCCGACGCCGCGCGGGCGCTTGCGTGAACCGCGAACTGGAAGACCTGCTGGCGCTGACCGCCCGCCTGGTGCCCGGCCTGGCCGGCCAGGTCGCGGCCGGCAGCGGCCCGGGCATCCGCCCGGGCGCCGACAACGCCCAGGCCATCGCGGGCTTGCGCGACATCTGGCGCCAGCGGCATCCCGAGGCCGGCCCGCACTACCTAGCCCTGCGCTGCTGGGGGCTGCTGATCTGGCAGCCGGTATACCTGAGCGTGATCGCGGCGCACCGCAGCGCCATCGTGCCGGACCTGTCCGGCATGAGCCTCCCGGTGCCGGACGACGGATTCATCATCGGGTATACGCTGCCGCCCCACGCCCCCTGGCGCGCCGACCCATGCCAGCGCATCCATACCGCCGCCGCGCAGCTGCGCACGCTATGCGCCGGCTTCTACGGCGAACTGAGCCGCGCGCTGCGGATCAGCGCGCGCGCCGCCGAAAGCATGCAGGCCGATTGCGTGCTGCAGGCCCTCCTGGCCGCGCGCCGCGACCACGGCGCCTGCGCCAACGCCTGGGCCCAGCGCCAGGCCGGCCTGTGGCTGGACCTGCTCGGCCTGCAGGGACGCAGCGGCTACCTCAGCTACGAACGCGCATCGCTGCCGCGCATCGCCGTCGACCGGCAGGTCTGCTGCCATGACTTCCGCAAGCGCGACGGCGACTACTGCAGCACCTGCCCCAAACTGGATCTTGCCGACCGCATGGCCCGGATCGACGCCGAGCACGCCGAAGCCGCCTGAAGGCGCGGCGGCCCGGGCGGCACGGCACAAGGAGTCGCACATGAACGATATCGGCCGTCTCGCTCACGTAGAGCAGGCTGTCAGCCCGCTGCACGTGCGGGCCTATTTCGACCAGGCCCTGTACGCCCGCGAACAGGAACTCATATTCAAGCAATGCGCCACGTACCTGGGCCACGAAAAAGGCGTGCCCGAACCGGGCGACTGGCGCCGCCTGCCCCACGAGGAAGGCGGCCGCGTGCTGGTGCGCAATGCGCGCGGCGTGGAGCTGGTGTCCAACGTCTGCCGCCACCGCCAGGCGCTGATCCTCGGCGGCGAAACCGGCGCGGTGACCGGCCCCGGCAACCCGGCAGGCAACCTGTCGGCCACCGGCGGCAACATCGTCTGCCCGCTGCACCGCTGGACCTACGACGACCAGGGCCATCTGCTCGGCGCGCCGCAGTTCCCCAGCACCCCGTGCCTGAATCTGCCGCGCTTTCCGCTCAGGAACTGCCACGGCCTGCTGTTCGAAGGCCCGCGCGATCCGCTGCGCGACCTGGGCGGCCTGTTCGGTCGTCCCGAATTCGATTTCTCCGACTACGTGCTCGACCACGTCGAGGTGCACCAGTGCAACTACAACTGGAAAACCTTCATCGAGGTCTACCTCGAGGACTACCACGTCGGACCGTTTCACCCCGGGCTGGGCCGCTTCGTCACCTGCGAGGACCTGAGCTGGGAATTCGGCGACTGGCACAGCCTGCAGCGCGTCGGCGTGCACGACGCGCTGGAAAAACCGGGTTCCGACGTCTACCGCGACTGGCACGACACGCTGATGCGCTACCGGAGCGGCTCGGCGCCCGACTTCGGCGCCATCTGGGTGACGTACTTCCCCACCCACATGATCGAGCTCTACCCCCACGTGCTGGTGCTCTCGACCCTGTACCCGAAAGGGCCGCAAGAAACCCTTAACATCGCCGAGTTCTACTACCCCGAGGAAATCGCCCTGTTCGAACGCCCCTTCGTCGAGGCGCAGCGCGCGGCCTACATGGAAACCGCGATCGAGGACGACGAAATCGGCGAGCGCATGGACGCCGGCCGCCTGGCGCTGCTGCGCCGCGGCGTGTCCGACAGCGGGCCGTATCAATCGCCGATGGAGGACGGCATGCAGCACTTCCACGACTGGTATCGCGGCATCATGGGCGATGCATTGGGAGACTGCGCCGCGCCATGAACAATGCGGATGCGAATCTGTGCTATTCTCATTTTCATGATAAACGGCGGTTGACGCGCCGCCCATGGGCTCATCCCGTAATGCCAGCGACGACCTTGAACCCGGCTCCCTCCCCCGTCCGCTTCACCGTGGCCGATTTCGACCGCATGGGCAGCGAAAACGGCTTCCGCTACCGCCTGCCGCAGCCTGGCGGCGGGCTGCGCGCCAGCCCCGAAACCCTGTGCATCGCCGAAGGCCGGGTCGAAACCTACCAGATCCGGCCCGGCCTGACGCTGGTGCTCTCAGACGTGCGCGTGCACCAGGACTACGAGGCTGCCTCGATGATGTCCCCGCGCTTTTCCGCCATCGTCATGTTGCAAGGCCATGCCCGCACCCGCCTCGACCGCCATGACGACGTCAGGCTGGCCGCCCACAGCGGCATCAGCGCGCTGTACGGCGACACCGTCGCCATGACCGGCACCCACGCGGCCGGGCAGCGCCTGCGCAGCGTCAACCTGTCCCTGTCGGCCCCCGACGGCGCGGCCGACGACCGGATCAGCGAAACCATCTGGAAAGCGCTGCGCACGCCCGCGCTGCGCCTGCGCCGCTGGCAGGCGCCGGGCCATCTGCTGCACGCCATCGAACACCTGCTGGCCTGCGACTGGGACGCTCCCTTGCAAGACCTGCTGCGCGAAGGCGTGGCGATGGAGCTGCTGGCCCACGCACTGGCCTCGCTGGAACAGCGCGCGCCCGCCGAAGGCACGCTGTCCGAGCGCGACCGCCAACTGCTCGAACGCGTGCGCGAACGCCTGCACGACGCGCCCGGCGAGGAACACACGCTGGACGACCTGGCCCGGCTGGCCTGCATGAGTCCCAGCACCTTGCGCGCCAAGTTCCAGGCCGCCTACCAGCGCTCGGTATTCAGCTGGCTGCGCGAGCGCCGGCTTGAGGTCGCCCGCGAACAACTGGCCCAAGGCTGCAGCGTGCAGCAGGCCGCGCACCTGGTCGGCTACCGGCACGCCACCAATTTCGCCACGGCGTTTCGCGAGCGCTACGGCATCGCCCCCAGTGAACTGAACTGAGCGCATGGCCTTGCGGGGCTTACGGCGGCGCTCATTGCTCTTGCGGCATTCTCCATTCCCCGCGGGCACGGCGGCGGGCGACCATCGGGCAGAGCTTCCCGCAGTGGGAAGCGCCAGCCATGGATGCCCTCGTGCCGCGCTCCGAACCCCTGCCTTCCTTTCCCACTATGGTGCTGATGCTGGGCGTGCTGGCCTGCGTCGCGCCAGCCACCATCGACGCCTATCTGCCCGCCTTCGGCGCGCTCGGCAGGGAGTTCGCGGTCGCGCCGCAAACCGTGCAGCTCACGCTGGGCGTCTACATGGCCTGCTACGCGTCCATGCTGCTGTTGCACGGCACGCTGTCGGATTCGCTGGGACGGCGCCGCATCGTGCTAACAGCGCTGGGGGTCTATCTCTGCGGGACGCTGATGGCGGCAATGGCGCCCAGCTTCGGCTGGCTGCTGGCCGCACGCGCGGTGCAGGGGTTGTCGGCCGGCGCGGGCATCGTGGTCGGCCAGGCTATCGTCCGCGACTGTTACGACGGCGCCGTGGCGCGCCGGGCCATGTCCTACCTGATCCTGGTGTTCAACCTGTCGCCGGCGCTGGCGCCCATCATCGGCGGCTACCTGGCGGCGCACCAGGGCTGGCGTTCCATCTTCGTGCTGCTGGCGGCGCTGGCCGGCGCCGCCTTGCTGCTGTGCGCGCGGCGCCTGCCCGAAACCCTGCCGCCCGGCCGGCGCCAGACGCTGGCCTGGCGCACGCTGGGCGCCAACTATCTGCGTTTGCTGCGCGACCGGCGCTATGTCTCGCTGGGCCTGGCGTTCAGCCTGCTGTTCGCCGCCCAGGGGCTGCTCATCGGCGCGGCGCCCGACTTCATCGCCAACGTGCTGGGCCTGCCGGAAACCGATTTCGCCTATCTGTTCGTGCCGCTGGTGGCCGGCGCCATGGCCGGCGCACTGCTGGCGGCGCGCAAGGCCGGCCGCTGGTCCGACGGCCGCGTCACGCTGCTGGCCTACGGACTGATGGGCGCCAGCTGCCTAGCCTTCGTGCTGTACATGGCAGGCGCCGCGCCGCCGCGCCTGCCGTGGGCGGTGCTGCTGCCGGGCCTGTACACCTGCGGCCTGGCCATGGCGGTGCCCGCCATGACCCTGCGCATCCTGGCGCGGGCGCCGGACCTGTCCGGCACCGCCGCTTCGGTGCTGGGCTTCATGCAGATGCTCACGTTCTCGATAGTCAGCGGCTGGTGCGTGCCGCTGGTCTATGGCCGGCCGCTGCAGCTTGCCGCCGGCATGCTGGCATGCGTGGCGACAAGCGCCGCGGGCTGGGCCTGGTTGCACCGCCGCGCAGCGCCCGTGGTCAACACCGAGTCAGGCTAAGCAGGGCGGCATTCTGCATACGTATCGCATCGTCCGGCATACCCAGGCGGGTCGGTAAAAAACAACAATTCTCATTACCAAATCTTTCTGCCGGAGCCCGCCTCATGCTGTTCGTTCTGTCCTCGCCCGCCGCCCGCCCGCGCCGGACGACTCCTCTTGTCTACGCCATCAAGGCGGCCCTGGCCTGCTCCGCCCTCGCCCACCAGGCCGCCGGCGCACAGTCCGCCGAAAACGTGAAGCAACTCCCCTCGGTCACCGTCAGCGGCGAGGGCGTCACCGGCACCACCGAAGGCACCGGCTCCTACACCACCGAAGCCATGAGCACGGCCACCGGCATGACGCTGTCGCCGCGCGAAACGCCGCAGTCGGTCAGCGTGGTCACCCGCCAGGAAATCGAGGACCAGGGCCTGCAGGACACCGGTTCCATTCTGGCCAGCGCGCCGGGCATCTCGGTCACCACCAGCGACAGCAACCGCCTGTCCTTCTCGTCGCGCGGATTCGCCATCGACAACTTCCAGTTCGACGGCCTGAATTCCCCCATCCTCAGCCTGTGGAACTACGGCGCCACCGATCTGGACTCCGCCATCTACGACCGGGTCGAAATCGTACGCGGCGCAACCGGCCTGATGACCGGCTCGGGCAACCCTTCGGCAGCGGTGAACTTCGTCCGCAAGAAGCCGCTGCGCGAGTTCGCCCTGTCCGGCGGCGCCAGCGTCGGCAGCTGGAACCACGTCCGCGGCGACGTCGACCTGTCCGTGCCCATCCTCGAAAACGGCCGCATCCGCTCGCGCTTCGTGGCCGCCTACGATCAGGGCGACAGCTACGTGACCTTCCTGGACAAGCGCAAGCGCACCTTCTATGGCACGGTCGCCGCCGACCTGACCCCGGACACCGTGCTGACCGTGGGCCTCGAATACCTGCGCAACCAGAGCAGCGGCTTCGGCAGCGGCTTTCCGCTCTTCTACGCCGACGGCTCGCGCACCGATTTCAATCGCTCCGTTGCCAACAACACGCGCTGGGCCCGTTTCGACGTCGAATCCACCACCACCTTCGTGGACCTGGCGCACCGCTTCGCCAACGACTGGAAGGCGCGCGCCGCCTACAGCCACAATAGCGGCGAATATCGTTTGAAGCACATGTTCCGCGGCGGCTACCCGGACCGCGTCACCGGCGCCGGCATGACCGGCGCGTTCAACAACTACGACGGCGACCGCTCGCGCGACGACATCCACCTGACGCTGTCCGGCCCGTTCCAGCTGCTGGGCCGCAAGCACGAGCTCGCGCTGGGCTGGATGAGCGTGAACGACCACAGCGACATCGGCCGCTACGCAATGACCGGCGCCGCGCCGGACCTGGGCAGCTACTTCGACTGGCGCCAGGACCGCATCGCCGAACCTACCTGGGCCAGCGACAAGACGCCCGCCGACGACATGCGGGTCAAGCAAACCGGTATCTACGCGGTGGGGCGTTTAGCGCTGGCCGATCCGCTGCACCTGATCGTGGGCGGGCGCTGGAGCAACTGGGAAACCAGGCAGAACTATTTCGGCAGCAAGCGCGAGTACAAGATCAATAACCAGTTCACACCCTATGCCGGCCTGGTCTACGACATCGACAAGACCTATAGCGCCTACGCCAGCTACACCGAGATCTTCCAACCGCAGAACGCGCGCTCGCCCGATGGCTCCATCCTGCCCCCCATCGACGGCAAGAGCTACGAGATCGGGCTCAAGGGCTCCTACCTGGACGGGCTGCTGAACGCCGCGGTGGCGCTGTACCAGACCCGCCAGGACAACCTGGCGCAGCTCATCCCCGACGAGTTCGTCGAAGGCATGCCCGGCACGCCCGCCTATCGCGCCGTCTCGGGCGCCAAGGTCCAGGGCTTCGATCTGGAGGCCAACGGCCAGCTCTCGCCCGGCTGGAACGTCGCCGCCAGCTACACGCATTTCACCACCAGGGACGCCAAGGGCAACGCGATCAACACCGAGCATCCGCGCAGCCTGTTCAAGGTCTACACCACCTACCGCCTGCCGGGCGACCTGCACCGCCTGACCGTGGGCGGCGGCGTCAACTGGCAAAGCAGCATCTACCGGTCCGCACCCAGCCCGCGCGGCAATGTGCGCGTGCAGCAAGGCAGCTACGCCCTGGTCAACCTGATGGCCCGCTATGACTTCTCCAAGCGGCTTTCGGCCACCCTCAACCTGAACAACGTGTTCGACAGAAAGTATTACGACCAGATCGGCTTCTACAGCCAGGGCTGGTACGGCGCGCCCCGCAACGTCATGCTGACGCTGCGCGCGCAATACTGATGGCGACGGCGGCCAGCACGATGCGTTTCTTGAATCTGGCTATCGCGGCGCTGGCCCTGGTGCTTGGCTTGGCCGCCTGCGAGCGCGCGCCGCAGGCGCCCGCGGCTTCTGCGGCCGATGCCGCAACCGCCGCAGCCGGCTTTCCCGTTACGCTGGACAGCGCGCTGGGCCAGGCGGTGATCCCCGCCCCGCCCAGGCGCGTCGTCACCCTCGGGCTGGGCGCCGACGACCTGGCGCTGGCGCTCGGCGTGGTGCCGGTGGGCGTGGGCCGGGCCGACTGGGGCGGGGACGCCGATCACTACTGGCCCTGGGTGCGCGCCGCCATCGAGGCCCGCGGCGAGCCGCTGCCCGAACGCATCACCGTCTATCCCGAACTGGACATCGAAAAGATCATCGCGCTGCGCCCGGACGTGGTGCTGGCGCCGTTTTCCGGCGTGAGCCCCGCGGCCTATGCGCAGCTGTCCAGGATGGTGCCGGTGGTGGCCTACCCGGATCAGCCCTTTCTGACGCCGGTGGACACGCAGATCGATCTGATCGCGGCGGCCCTGGGCAAGCCGGACGCCGCCGCCCCCTTGAAGGCCCGCATCCACGAGACGCTGGCGCAGGCCGGGCGGCGCTATCCCGAGCTGGCCGGCAAGACCTTCGCCTATGCGCGCGCCGATCTGGGAACCGGCAACTTCACCGTCTACGTCGCCGGCGATCCGCGGGTGGACACGCTGGGGGCCATGGGGCTGGCGCTGGCCCCGTCGGTACGCGACATGCGCGCCAGCGCCGGGCATTTCGCGCATTACCTGGGGCTGGAGAATGCCGACGCGCTGGCCGACGCCGACATTCTGGTGAGCTGGTTCTACACGCCCCAGGAGCGTGAGCGCACCGAGGCGCTGCCGCTGTACGCCGCCATTCCGGCGGTGCGCCGCGGCGCCTACGTGGCGCTGAGCGACCCGGCGCTGGTGATGGCGTCGTCTTCCGGCACGCCGCTGGCGGTGTCCTGGATGCTGGACCGGCTGGCCCCGCAACTGGCGCAGGCCGCGCGCCGGGCCGAACACGACGAGGGCCGCCCGTGACGGCAGCCGCTACGCATTGGCGCCGCGCGGCGCTGCTGATCGCGGCCTGTATGCTGCTGGCCGCGGCCGCGCTGGCCAGCCTGTGGCTGGGCTCGCGCGGGCTGTCGGCGGGCGCCGTCTGGCAGGCATTGACGCGGCCCGATGACAGCCACGCCGCGCTGGTGGTTGCGTCCCGGGTGCCGCGGACCCTGCTGGCCCTACTGACCGGCGCGGCGCTGGCCGTGGCCGGCGCCCTGATCCAGGCGCTGACCCGCAACCCGCTGGCCGAGCCTGGCCTGCTGGGCGTGAACGCGGGTGCCGCCGCTTCCATCGTGAGCGTGGCGCTGCTTCTGGGCGGGCTGCCGCCGCATCCGTTCTGGGCCGCCCTGCCCGGCGCGCTGGGCGCCGCCGCCGTGGTCTATCTGATCGGCGCGGGCGGCCGGGGCCTGCAGCCCGAGCGGCTGATCCTGGCAGGCGCCGCCGTCAACGCCGTGCTGTTCGCCTACGTGCAGGCCGTGGCGCTGCTGCGCGACGATCTTTTCGATTCCTACCGCTTCTGGGCCGTGGGCTCGCTGGCCGGACAGGGCCTGGACACCGCGCTGCGCGCCGCGCCCTATATCGGCGCCGGCCTGCTGCTGGCCGCGGCGCTGGCCCGGCCGCTGAATCTGCTGGCGCTGGGCCGGGCACTGGCGCAGGCGCTGGGGCTGCGCGCCGGCCTGTACCGCGCGCTGGGACTGCTGTGCGTGGCCGTGCTGGCGGCCGCGGCCACGGCGGCGGCCGGCCCCATCGCCTTCGTCGGCCTGGCGGTGCCGCACATCGCGCGCCGCCAGGCCGGTTCCGACCTGCGCTGGCTGCTGGCTTATTGCGTCGTGCTGGGTCCGCTGCTGATGCTGGTCGCCGACATTCTGGCGCGGCTGCTGCGCGCGCCGGCCGAGTTGCTGACCGGCGTGGTGGTGGCGTTCATCGGCGCGCCCTTTCTGCTGACGGCGCTGCGCCGCGGCGGGCGGGAGCCGGCATGACGCGGCCGGCGGCCGTGCTGCGCGCCGGCGATTGGCTGGCCCTGCCGCTGGCGCCGCGCGCGCTGGGCTACGGCGTGCTGCTGCTGATCCTGGCCGGCGTGCTGCTGGCGGCGTCGCTGCGCGCGGGCGATCCCTTGCTGTCCTGGGATGCCTTGTGGCGCACGCTGCAAGGCGGCGGCAGCAGCGTGGAGCAATGGCTGCTGCACGCGGTCAGGCTGCCGCGCGCGCTGGCGGCGCTGGGCGCGGGCGCGGCGCTGGGCCTGTCCGGCGCGCTGTTCCAGAGCCTGACCCGCAACCCGCTGGGCAGCCCCGACGTGATCGGGCTGACGGCCGGCGCGGCCGCCGGCGCCGTGGCGGCGACCATGATCTGGCCCGGCGTGATGCCGGTGGCCTGGGGCGCGGCGGCCGGCGCGCTGGCGGCCACGCTGGGCGTCTGGTTCGGCTCCGGCGCCGGCTTCGCCGCGCCGAGGCGTATGGTCATCGCCGGCATCGCCGTGGGCGCGCTGGCCTTCGCCTTCGTGCAGTTCGGCCTGTCCAGCCTGCGGCGCGAGCAGGCCTATGTGGCGGCCGCCTGGCTCAACGGCAGCCTGGCCGGCAAGACCTGGGGCGACGTCGCGCTGATCGGCGCGGCCTGCGCCGCGCTGCTGCCGCCGGCGCTGGCGCTGTGCGCCCGGCTGCGCCTGCTGGAAATGGGCGACGACCTGGCCCAGGCGCTGGGCGCGCGGCCCGACCGCAGCCGGCTGGCGGCCACGCTGGTGGCGGTGCTGGCCGCGGCCGCGGCGGTCACGGTGGCCGGCCCGGTGGCCTTCATCGCGCTGGCCGCGCCGCAGATCGCCCGCCGCTGCGCCCGCGCCAGCGGACCGCAGCCGCTGCTGTCCGCCCTGACCGGCGCCGTGCTGCTGGCGGGGGCCGACCTGCTGGCCCGCGCCGCCGGTCCCGGCGGCCTGCCGGCGGGCGTGCTGACCGCCGGCATCGGCGGCGTTTATCTGGCTTTTCTGCTGGTGCTCGAATGGCGCAAGACTTCCGCATGAACCCTGATCCCCTCGACCGCAACCCCGGCGCGCCCGCGCTCGAACTACGCCGGGTCAGCCTGGCCTATGGTGAGCGGCAGGTGCTGGAGTCGCTGTCGCTGACGATCGCAGCCGGCGCCTTCACCGCGGTAGTGGGCCCGAACGGTTGCGGCAAATCCACGCTGCTGCGGGTGCTGGGCGGCGCGTTGGCGCCCACCCGCGGGCAGGCGCTGCTGGACGGCGCCGATCTGGCGGCGCTGCGGCGCAAGCCGGTGGCCCGGCGGCTGGCCTACCTGCCGCAGAACCCCATCGCGCCGGAAATGATCAGCGTGCGCGAGCTGGTGGCGCGCGGCCGCTACCCGCACCAGAGCCTGCTGCGGCAATGGTCGGCGGACGACGCCCGCGCGGTGGACGCGGCGCTGGCCGACACCGACCTGGCGGAGCTGGCCGACCACCCCGTGCATACGCTGTCCGGCGGACAGCGCCAGCGTGCATGGCTGGCGCTGGTGCTGGCGCAGGACGCCGGCATCATGCTGCTGGACGAGCCCACGACCTACCTGGACATCCGCCACCAGATCGACCTGCTGGAGCTGTGCGCGCGGCTGCACCGCGACGGGCGCACACTGGTGGCGGTGCTGCACGACCTGAACCTGGCGTTCCGCTACGCCGACCGGGTCGTCATGATGCGGGCCGGGCGCGTGGCGGCGCACGGCGAGGTACGCAGCGCGGTGACGGAAGATTCGATACGGCAGGTCTTCGACCTGGAGTGCCGGGTGGCGCCGGACCCGGAGACCGGCAGCCCCATGATCGTGCCCCGGCGCGCCGGCCGGGGCTGAATCGGCACGGGGCCTACAGCATGTGCGCGAGGAATTCGCGGCTGCGGGCCTGGCGCGGGGCGCTGAAGAATTCGGCCGAGGGCGCTTCTTCGATGATGCGGCCTTCGTCCATGAAGATCACGCGGTGCGCGACTTCACGCGCGAAACCCATTTCGTGGGTGACGACCAGCATGGTCATGCGTTCGTCGGCCAGCTGCTTCATGGTGCGCAGCACCTCGCCGGTGAGTTCCGGGTCCAGCGCCGAAGTGGGCTCGTCGAACAGCATGATGTCCGGTTCCATCGCCAGCGCGCGGGCGATGGCCACGCGCTGCTTCTGGCCGCCGGACAGCCGCCCCGGATAGTTGTCGCGCTTGTTCAGCAGGCCGACCTTGCGCAGCAGCGCCTCGGCCTTGGGCACGATGTCGGCGCGCGCCATGCCCTTGACGGTGATGGGCGCCTCGATCACGTTCTGCAGCACGGTCATGTGCGGGAACAGGTTGAACGACTGGAACACCATGCCCATCTTGCGGCAGATGCGGCGCACGTCGGCGTCGCCGGCGTACTGGCTGCGCCCGCCTTCGACCGCGCGGGCCATGGATTCGCCCTCGATCTCAATGCTGCCTTCGTCTATGGTTTCCAGGTGGTTCAGGCAGCGCAGAAAGGTGCTCTTGCCCGAACCGGACGGGCCGATCACCGCCACCACTTCGCCCTGGCCCAGGGTCAGGGATACGCGGTCCAGCACGCGGTGCGGACCGAAGGATTTGACGATGTCGCGCGCCTCGATCATGACGGGGCGTCCGGACGTCGGATTACTGGTCGTATTTGGCATAGCGCTTTTCCATATGCTGGAAGAACCAAGTCAGGACCAGCGTCATGATGAGATAGAAGGCGGCGGCGACCAGGAACGGCGAGGTCGTGAAGTCGCGCTGCACGATGCCGCGCGCGGTGCGCAGGATGTCGTTGAGCGCCAGCACGTAGATGAGCGAGGTGTCCTTGACCAGCGTGATGGTCTCGTTGCTCATGGGCGGCAGCACCCGCTGCACCATCTGCGGCAGCACGATGCGGCGCAGGGTCTGCAGGTAGGTCATGCCCAGCACCTTGCTGCCCTCGTACTGGCCGCGGTCCACCGACAGGATGCCGGCGCGGAAGATCTCGGCGAAATAGGCGGCGTAGTTGAGCGCGAAGGCCACGACCGCGGCGGGAAAGTCCGGCAGGCGCACGCCCACCACGGGCACGAACGGCAGCGCGAAATAGATGAACAGCATCTGCAGCATCAGCGGGGTGCCGCGCATGAGCCAGATGTAGCCGTTGACCAGGCGGCTAAGCAGCTTCCATTTGGATATCCGCGCCAGCGCCAGCACCAGCCCCAGGGGCACGGCCAGCGCCAGCGTGATGAAGAACAGCGTCAAGGTCACTTTCGCGCCTTCCGCCAATGGCCCCAATAGGGAGAGTACGTAGTCCATGCAGTGGGTTCGCGCCGCCAGGGCAACAGGGATTCATGAGCAAGCCCGCCTGGCGCGCGACGGCGCTGCGGCGGGCTGCGGAAAACTCGGCGGGACGCCCGGGCCGGCTGGCCGCAGGCGCCCCAGGCCGCTTACTTGATGATGTTGGCGCCGAACCACTGGGTGGCGATGCGGCCGGCGGTGCCGTCCTGCTTCATCGAGTCCAGCGTCTGGTTCAGCTTGGCCAGCAGTTCGGTGTCGTCCTTGCGCACGCCGACGCCGTAGTCTTCGGTGCCGAAGTTCTCGTCCAGCACGCGGTATTCGCCGGCGCGCTTGCTGATGAGGTAGCGGCCCACCACTTCGTCGACGACGATGGCGTCGAGGCGGCCGGCGGCCAGGTCCATCAGGGCCGTGACGTTATCGCCGAACTTCTTGACTTCCTTGATCTGCGCGGCGACCGGGTCCTTGGCGATGGCGTCCGTGGCGCTGCTGCCGTCCTGGGCGCCGACGACCTTGCCGGCCAGGTCGGCCTTGAGCTTCACCGGCGAGGCGTTGCCCACGATGATGATCTGGTGGTTGGCCATGTACGGGGAGGTGAAGCTGATGTTCTTCTTGCGCTCCTCGGTGATGGTCAGGCCGTTCCACAGCACGTCGACGCGCTTGCCGTTGAGCTCGGCTTCCTTGGCGCTCCAGTCGATCGGCTTGAACTCGACTTCCATGCCCAGGCGCTTGCTGGCTTCCTTGGCCATGTCGATGTCGAAACCGACGATCTGGTTGTTCGCATCCCGAAAGCCCATGGGCGGGAAGTTGTCGTCCAGGCCGACGACGACCTTCTTGGCGGCGGCGGACGCCTGCGCGTCGGCCTTGGGCGTATTGTCGCCAGGGCCGCAGGCGGTGAGCATCGCGGTGGCGGACACGAGAAGCAGTGCAGTCAGTTTTTTCATGCTTATGGGCGCGCGGGGCGCAGGAATGGAGAAAACCGGGGGCCGGTTAAAGCCGCGAGCCGGTATTTTATCCTCTTGCGCGCCGCGCGCCCGCAGGCCCGCCGTTTCAGTCCTTGCGGATGCCGGCGGCCTCGATCAGGGCCTGGTAGCGGGCGGCTTCCGCCTTCATGGCTTCCAGGGTCGCCTGCGGGGCGGAGCCCAGCACCTGCAGGCCGCGCGCCTCGTAGGTCTTGCGGAAATCCGGCTCGGCCGTGACCGCGGTCACGGCCTGGTTGATCCGCGCCACCAGGGCGTCCGGCGTCTTGCCGGGGACGAACAGCGAGAACACCGTCGACGGAATGCTGCCGGGCTTGCCGCCGGCCTCCTCCAGCGTCGGCACGTCCGGCATCATGGCGGCCCGTTGCGGCGAGCCCGCCACCAGCACGCGGATCTTGCCGGCCTTGTACTGCTCGGCCACCGCCAGGCCGCCGGCCATCACGCTGTCCACGTCGCCGGCCATGACCGCCGTCATCGCCGGCGCCACGCCCTTGAACGGCACGTAGGTGAACTGCACGCCTTCGGCGCGCGCCAGCATGGCCATGCCCAGGTGGTTCACGTGGCCCTGCCCGCCGGTGCCCACGTTGATGCGCTGCGGGTTGGCGCGGGCGTAGTCGATGAATTCGCGGTAGGTCTTGGCCGGAAAGGCGTCGCTGACCGCCACGTACAGCTGCACCTGGCCCAGGTCGGTGACCGGCTTGAAGTCCTCCTGCCAGCGGTACGGCACCTTGGCGTACAGGAAAGGATTGGTCTCCAGCGCCAGCCGGTCGATCATCAGCAGCGTGTTGCCGTCGGCCGCGGCGCGGGCGACGTAGTCGCTGCCGATGATGGCGTTGGCGCCGGGCCGGTTCTCCACGATCACGGTCTGGCCGCTCTGCTTGAAGAGCCGGTTGCCCAGGTCGCGCGCCAGCACGTCCGGCTCGGTGCCCGGCGGATACGGCACCACGATTTTGACGGTGTCCGACGGCCAGCCCTGGGCCGCGGCCGGCCCGGCGGACGTCAATGCGAGCGAGGCCCACAATACAGCTTGCAAACAACAGCGATACGGCGATCCCATGGCACTTCCCCTTGTGTAGAAACCCTAGATCAGACCGGCGCGCTTCACCAGCGGCCGATCAGTATGCCCATCATCCGTTCGTGCGCGTGCGTGCGCGCACAGACCTCGGCGTCGGTCTCGCTGGCCCGGCGTTTCAGGCCTTCGTGCCAGTCCAGCAGCGCCGCCCTCATGCGGGCGACGACCGGCGCCATGCCCGGGTCGGCGCCCAGGTCGCGCAGTTCGCCCGGGTCGTCGCGCAGGTCGAACAGCTGGGCCGGATAGCCCTGCCAGTGCAGGTACTTGTAGCGTTCGTCGCGCACCATCAGGCCGGTGCACTCGCGCGTGCCGCGTCCCAGGAACAGGCGCGCCTCGCGGTAGGCGTAGTCCAGGCTGCCCACCACGTACTCGCGGGCCGGCGCCTCGGGCTGTCCGCCGCGGATGTCCGGCACCAGCGAGCGGCCCTCGATGCGGTGACGCTCGGGCGGCAGGCCCAGCGCGTCCAGCACCGTGGGCACGATATCGATGCACTCGACGAAGGCGTCGCTGCGCCGCCCGCGGCTGGCGTCGGCCTGCGCCGTGGGGTCGTAGACCAGGCAAGGCACGCGCATGGCGCTCTCGAAAAAGTATTCCTTCTCGCCCAGCCAGTGGTCGCCCAGGTGGTCGCCGTGATCCGAGGTGAACAGGATCAGCGTGTCGCGCAGCCTGCCGCTGCGCTCCAGGAAGTCCAGCACCCGGCCGATCTGGTCGTCGATCTGCTTGACCAGCCCCATGTAGACCGGACGCACTCCGCGCCAGACCTCGTCGCGCGCGAACGATACGGATTCTTCCAGGCGCTGGTAGGCGCCATGCACCGGATGGGGCCGTTCGCGCTCGGCCCGCGAGCGCACCGGCGGCGGGCAGTCTTCCGGCCCGTACAGCGCGTGGTACGGGGCCGGCGCCTTGTACGGCCAATGCGGCTTGATGTAGGACAGGTGCAGCGCCCACGGCGCGTCGCCCTGCTCCTGCATGAACTGCAGCGCGCGGTCGGTCAGGTAGGCGGTTTCGGAATCGGCCGCGTCCACCCGGGCCGGCAGCGGCGCGTTGCGCATCAGCCAGCCGCTGGCCGGGGCGCCGTCCGGGCCGAGGCTGCCGATGACGTAGTCTTCCCAGGGCCGTTCGCTGTCGTAGCCGCGCTCGCGCAGGTAGCGGCGGTACGCGCTGTTCTCGGCCAGTTCGAAGTGGCCGTCGTAGCGCTCCAGCGGCACGAATCCGCCCTGCAGGAAGCGCTGTTCGTCCTCGGCCGCATAGCCCTTGGCGCGCAGCCCGGCGCGGTCGGGCACGAAATGGGTCTTGCCCAGCAGGTGCAGCGCGCGGCCGGACTGGGCCAGGTACTCGCCCAGGCACCACTCGTCCACCGGATGCGGCACGCGGTTCCAGGTGACCCGGTGCGACAGCGGATAGCGGCCGGTGTAGTACGAAGCGCGCGACGGGCCGCAGACGGCCGAGGTGACGTAGGCTCGGTCGTACTGCACGCCCATGCCCGCCAGCCGGTCGATGTTCGGCGTGCGCAGCGCGCCGGCCCCGCCATAGCAGGACAGATGATCGGCGCGCAGCTGGTCGCACATGATGAAGAGCACGTTGCGGACCGTGCGTGCGCCGGCGCTCATGGCTGCGCTCCGGTCAGCGCCGCCGCCGCGGCGCAGGCCAGGCCGGCGGCCTGCGCCGGCTCGGCGGGCGCGGGCGCGCCGCCCGGCACGAAGCGGGCGGCGAACTGGCCCAGCAGCGCGGCGGCATCCTCGCGCCGTCCCAGCGCCGCGACATAGCGGTCCGGCCGCAGCAGCACCCAGTCGGCGCCGGTGCGCTGGAACCAGAAATGCAGCGCGTTCTCGGTGTCCTGCAGCACCGGCAGCGGCCCGGCCTGGGCCTCGTCCGGCGCGCAGCCGCTGCGGGCTCGCTGCGCGGCCACGTAGCGGCACCCCAGCCTGTCGAGCTGCGCGCGCAGCGCCGGCGTCAGCGCCGCGCGCGGGTCCCAGCGCCAGCCCAGCAGGGCGAAGCCGGTGCCCAGCGCCTCGTCCATGCGGCGGGTGGCCCCGTCCTCGGTCTCGACCAGCGGCTGGATGAACATGCGGCCGATGCATTCGCGCTGGACGCGGTCGGCGCTGTCGCCCACAACGCCGCGGCTGTAGCGCGGCATGGGCTTGAACTTCATCTGCAGCACGTAGTCCCGGATGCGCGGGATCTTGCGGATCGACATGAAAAAGGCGTCGCGCAGCGCGGCCAGCGCCGGGTTGGTCTGCGACAGCATGGCGCCGAACATGTCGGCCAGCGAAATCATGGCGCGGGCGTGGGCGTGGCGTTCGTCGTGGTAGCTCTGCAGCGCGGCCGGATCGAGCCGGCCCTGCACGATCCAGGCCACCTTCCAGGCCAGGTTGAACGCGTCGCGCAGGCCGGCGTTCAGGCCCTGGCCGATCCACGGCGGCGTGAGGTGGGCGGCGTCGCCCGCCAGGCAGACGCGGCCGTTGACGAAGCTGCGCGCCACCCGCGAATTGTGGGTGTAGACCCGCGCGCGGATGACGTTGAGCCGGCTCGGATCGGCCACGTGGTGGCGCAGCAGCTCCTGCACTTTTTCGGGCTGCAGGATCTGTTCGCTGTCCTCGCCCGGGAACAGCATGAATTCCCAGCGCCGCAGGCCATACGGCAGGCGCAGGCAGACGTAGGGACGACGCGGCTCGCAATGCAGCGCCGTATAGGGCGCGTCCAGCGGGTCCTGGTCGCACTCGATGACCACCCACTTGCGCGGATGGGTGTTGCCGTCGAACGGCAGCTTCAGCAGGCGCTCGCGCACCGTGCTGCGCCCGCCGTCGGCGGCCAGCAGGTATTGCGCGCGGATCTCGCGCTCGGCGCCGTCGGCCCCGCGCACCCGCGCCGTGACGCCGTGGGCGTCCTGGTCCAGCGCCAGCAGTTCCGTACCCAGTTCCAGGGCCACGTGCGGAAAGCGCCGCAGGCCCGCGCGCAGGGTGCGTTCGCCCAGCGGCTGCGAGAACAGGTTGCGGCGGTACCAGCCGAATTCGCGCGTGGCCGGCAGGATTTCGGCGAAGCAGCGCTTGGTCCGCGTGTACATGCGCATGGGCACGTTCTGGATCATGTCGCGCAGCATCTCGTCGGCCAGGCCGGCGCTCTGGAAAGTGCGCATGGCCTCGTCGTCCAGGCCGACGGCGCGCGGATAGTCCAGCACGTCGGCGTTGCGCTCCAGCACCCGCGTGGCCACGCCGTAGCTGCCCAGCAGATTGGCCAGCGTCACGCCCACCGGCCCGGCGCCCACCACCAGCACCGGCACTTCTTCGATATGCGCCATGTCGGCTCTCCCTTGGTTTCTTGTCGTATGCGCGCGCGCCCTGCTCAGGCGCGCCGCAGGAATTCGCCCACCGCCTGCGCGAAGGCGTCCGGCTGATCGTCGTGGATGTAGTGGCCGGCCCCGGCGATCTCGGTCCAGGCCACGTTCGGATTGCGCGCCGCCATGTCGCGGGCGGTGGCCGCCTGCAGGTAGTCGGACCGCCCGCCCCGCAGCACCAGGGTCGGACAGGCCAGCGCCGCGACCGGCGGCCACAGGTCCACCACGCGCGCCGGATCGGGATCGAGCCGGGTCGCCGCGATGCCGGCATGGTCGTGGCGCCAGGTCCAGCCGCCCGCCCCGTCCGGCTTGAGCATGTGCCGCAGCCGTTCCTCGCGCGCGGCCTCCGGCACGCTGGGCCGCAGCGCCCGCAGGTACTCGCGCGCCGCGCCGATGTCGGCGAAAGATTCGGGCGTCTCGCGCAGTTCGCGCTGGATGCGGGCCGCGCCCGCGCTGCCTTCGTACGCCGCCGGGCCCGCGTCCTCGACCACCAGGCGGCGCACGCGCCGCGGATGGGCCGCCGCGAACACGATCGCGGCGATGCCGCCCATCGAGTGGCCCAGCAGGTCGAAGCGCTCCAGGCCCAGCGCGTCGGCCACGCCGGCCAGGTCCGCCACGTAGGCGTCGGTGTAATAGTTGCGCGCCGGGTCCCAGTCGCTGGCGCCGCGGCCGCGCTGGTCATAGGCCAGCACGCGGAACTCCGGCTGCAGCGCCCGGGCGATGCCGGCGAAGGTTTCGGCATAGCCGCGGATGCCGTGCAGCATGAACAGCGGGCGGCCGTCCCGCGGCCCCCATTCGGTCAGGCGCAGGCTCAGGCCGTTGACGGCGATGTCGGAGTCGCGGCGTTGCATGGCTGCGCCCCTTTCAGCAAAGGCCGTCCTGGCCCGCGATCTCGCTGGCCGCCAGGCCGCCCAGGCGCGCGTGCAGGCGGCCGCGGGTCGCGAACGCGAAGGCGATCAGCACTTCGTCGCGGTTGGGCGCGTCGGCGAACAGCGCGGTCACGGTGT
Organism: Achromobacter sp. SX5; assembly: GCF_056711425.1. NCBI lineage: Bacteria > Pseudomonadati > Pseudomonadota > Betaproteobacteria > Burkholderiales > Alcaligenaceae > Achromobacter > Achromobacter sp. SX5. The sequence continues at coordinate 3,001,905 of NZ_CM160041.1, forward strand.
CGTAGTGCGAGCGCACGTAGAGCGCGTCCTTGTGCGCCAGCGGAATGTCGACCACGGCGCCGGGGCCGCCGCGCTTGCCGGTCGAGGGCACCCAGGCCTTGCCGCCGCCCAGGGCCGCGCGCACCGGCTCGGCGAACACCGTGGTCAGCAGCGCATTGCCGTGCTCGTATTCGCCATCGGCGCCCACGACGCAGGCCTTGCCGTAGCTTTCCAGCGGCTGGCCGCCGGCTGCCTCGATGATGCGGCGGCCGAACTCCTCGCCCAGCATGCCCGAGGGCTCGACGTAGGCCGACAGGTCGCGCTCGAAGCGTCCCGCGTACGGGTTGTGCAGCACGGCGGCGATGACGATCTTGCGCAGCGGCGCGCCGTCGGCCGGCTCGCCGGTCTCGGTGGCCAGCGTGTCCTCGACTTGCAGATACCACTTGCGGATGCGGTAGGGGCCGAAGTTGGGGGTGTTCATGGATGCTCCAGTGAATTGGGAATCGGAATGGGGACCTGCGGCGGCGCCTACAGCGGATCGAGCGTCATGGGGACGCTGGGGGCGTTGTGCTCGTGCAGCACGCGCTTGCCCGCCTCGTCGCCGTGCACGGTCTCGCAGAAGAATTCGAAGCGGTGGCCGTCCGGGTCGGTGAAGTACACGCCGTAGCCCACCTTGTGGTCGGTGATCTTCACCACGTCCACGCCCTTGGCCAGCAACATGCCGTAGAGCCGGCGCAGCTCGTCGACGTCGCCCTCGATCTCCAGGCCGTAGTGCTGCATGTTGATGGGGCCGCGCGCCGGCGCGGCGCCGCCCTCTTCCTGCGGCGCCTTGATCAGCGCGATATCGTGGTGCTTGCGGCCGAAGGACAGGAACACCCATTGCTCGCCGCGCGCGGTCTCCTGCATGCCCAGCACGGATTCGTACCAGGACGCCGAGGCGAACGGGTCCCGCACGAACAGGGCCAGGTGGGTGCGCGCAATGCGCGGGCGGCGCTCGGCCGGCGCGAGGGCGGAGTTGGACATGGCGGTCTCCGTGCGTTCAGTTGATGGACTGGGGATGCGCCGTGACCGGCGCGACGTGCGGCGTCCAGGCCACCGCCGTGATCTCGCTGAAGTCGCGCCACTCCTTGAACCAGCTGCGCCCGCCGTCGGTGGAGCGGAACAGGTGGCCGTACTTGGTGCCGGCGAACGCCAGCCCGGGGTCGGCGGCATGCACGCCGAAGGCCCAGAAGGTGGAGTTGGGCGCCGTGTGCAGCAGGGCCGGCCGCCAGTTGCGGCCGCGGTCGTCCGACAGGTAGATGCGGCTGCGCGTGCCCGGCGTGCCGTCGCCGATGGCCAGCAGCAGCGTATCGGGCGCGCCCGGCAGGGCCTGCACCGTGCGGGTGTAATACATGCCGTCGAAGCGCGACTTGGAGGCCGCGCCCTCCCAATGCCCGCCGTCGTCCTCGCTCACGTAGACCGAGTTCACGCTCAGCACCATCGCAGTCTTGGGCGCGGCGGCCGTGGCCGGCAGGATGGCCACGCAATGGATGTCGGGGTTGGCGATGGCGCCGTCCTCCTGGTCCACGCGCAGCCAGGTGTCGCCGCCGTCGCGGCTGCGCCATAGCCCGCCCTCCTCGACGCCGAACCAGACTTCGCGGCCGTCGTCCGGGTCCACGCAGACGGAAAGAATGCGCGGACGATTCACGCCGCGGCAGAACTCGGGCAGCTCGGGCGACAGGCGCTGCCAGCTGGCGCCGCCGTCGACCGAACGGAACATGGCGGCGCGCGAGGGCGCGCCGGTGCCGGCGTACATGCGCCGGGGGTCGGACGGATCGATCGCGATGGCCCAGACCGTCATGCCGTTCATGGGCGAGTCCACCCGGGCGAAATGCGCGCCGCCGTCGGTGCTGATGCACAGGCCGGCGTCGGCGCCGGCGAACACGCGGCGCGGGTCGGCCGGGTCCACGGCCAGGCTGCGCACCGTACCGTCGAACTCGATGGCTTCCTTCAGGCCCAGGCGGTGCCAGGTGGCGCCGTCGTCCACGCTGCGCAATATTCCTTGGCCGGCCGTGCCGACCAGTATCGTGCCTTGCATATCCAGACTCCTATCCGGCGCTTGCCGGTCAAAGAAAAATGCCGCGCGTGATGCCGCCGTCAACGCCCAGCGACTCGCCGGTGATCGCGCCGGCGCGCGGCGATGCCAGGAACAGCACGGCGTCGGCGATCTCGGCCGGCTGCAGCACGCGGCGTATGGGCGTGGCCTTCGCGTAGTTGGCCTCCACCTGCGCGGCGGTCAGCCCCTGTTTGGCGGCTTCCTTTGCGTACAGCTCATGGATGTGCGGGGTCTCGACCACGCCCGGATGGATTACGTTGACAGTGATGCCGTCCGGGCCGAGCTGGTCCGACAGCGTCTTGGTCAGGTGGCAGATGGCGACGTTGCGCATGCCGGAGAGCTGCTTGCTGCCGCGCCCGGTCAGCCCGCCGATGTTGACGATGCGGCCGTAGCCGCCGCGGCGCATGTGGGGCGCGGCGGCCTTGGCGCAGCGCATGTAGCCCACGACCTTGATGTTGATGTCTTCCAGCAGGCCTTCGGGATCGGCCTCGTCGATCTCGCTGCGCACCAGCCCGCCCGGATGCGCGGCGCCGTTGACCAGGATGTCGATGCGGCCGAAATGGGCGGCCACCTGCTGCATCATCGCGTCGACCTGGGCGGTGTCGGACACGTCGGCGGCGAAGCCCCGCACCTCCACGCCGCTGGCGCGGGTGATCTCGGCGGCGACTTCGTCCAGCTGCGCCTGGCGGCGGGCCACGATGGCCACCCGCACCCCTTCGGCCGCCAGCGCTTCGCTCACCGCCCGTCCGATGCCCAGGCTGCCGCCCGTGACCACGGCGACTTTCCCCTTGAGTTGCAAATCCATCGCGTCTTGCTCCTTGTGTATAGATAGAGAGAGGGAGCGGCGCCTACAGCGCCATCTCGATCAGGGCGGGACCCGGACGCCGCAGCGCCTGTTCCAGTTGTTCGGCCAGGGCTTCGGAAGTCGCGGCGCGGCTTGCCGGCACGCCGTAGCTGGCGGCCAGCCCCACCCAGTCGATGCGGGGGGCGTCCAGCGCGGTCATTGCGGCGGCGCGCTCGCCCAGCGCCGCGCCGCCGCGGCGCAGTTCGTTGCGCAGGATGGCGTACTGGTGATTGGCGGCGATCAGCACCGTGACCGGCAGGTTTTCGCGCGCCAGCGACCACAGCGCCTGGATCGTGTATTGCGTGCTGCCGTCGGACAGCAGCGCCACCACGCGGCGATCCGGGCAGGCGATGGCCGCGCCCATGGCGACCGGCAGGCCCTGTCCGATCGCGCCGCCGGTATTGGTCAGCACCGTGTGCGGGGCCGCGCCGGCCGAGGCCGCGTACAGGGGATAGCCGCAGGTGCCGCCCTCCACCGACACGATGGCCTGCTCGGGCAGCGCGCGCGCCACCACCGCCGCGATGGATTGCGGTGTGAGCGCGCCGGCGGCGGGCTGCGGCAGCAAGGCGTCGGCCGGCTCGAACGCGGGCGCGCCCGCCAGCTCGGCCAGCGCCTCCAGGCGCGAGGCGGCGTCGCCGCCCGGCGCGGCCAGCGTCAGCAGCCGCTCGGCCGGCACCAGCCGGCTCGGGTGGCCGGGGTAGCCGAAGTACGTCACCGGCGGCAGCGCGCCGGCCAGCACCACCAGGTCGGCCGCGTCCAGCGCCGCCCGGGCGGGCTCGGGAAAATAAGGCAGGCGGTCGAAATCCGGCAGCCCCCGGCCGCGCTCGGAGCGGGCCGGAAACGTCTCGGCGTAGGCCGAGCCGCCCAGTGCGGCGCAAAGCCGCGCCGCGGCGATCTGCGCGCGGCGGCCCAGGCCGCTGTCCGGCCCGCCCCCTCCCAGCAGGAACAGCGGACGCCGCGCCGCGCTCAGGCGGCGCCAGACGGCGACGGCGTCGAAATCGTCGTCCGCCCGGTCCGCAACGGCCGCGGCCGGAGCCGGCGCGGCCTGGCCGTCCAGGTTCTCGGCCTGGAAGTCGGCCGGAAAGATCAGCGTCGCGCCCTGGCCGCCGCGGGCCAGGCTGGCCGCGACCGCCTCGCCGGCGTCGCGGGCGGCGTCCTGCGCCGAGGCGATGCGCCGCACCCAGCCCGAGACCGGGCGCGCCAGCGACTCGATGTCCGAGGTAAGCGGCGCGTCGCAGTCCAGGTGCCAGCTGGCGTGGTCGCCGATGACGTTGACGATGGGCGTGCGGGCGCGGCGCGCGTTGTGCAGGTTGGCGATGCCGTTGGCGAATCCCGGCCCCAGGTGCAGCAACGTGGCGGCGGGCTTGCCGGCCAGGCGGCCGTAGCCGTCGGCCGCGCCGGTGCACACGTTTTCCTGAAGGCCGATCACGCAGCGCATGCCCGGCACCTCCTCCAGCGCGCGCACCAGATCCAGCTCGGTCGTGCCGGGGTTGGCGAAACACAGTTCCACGCCCTGCTCGCGCAGGGCCTCCAGCAGGGCTTTAGCTCCAGTCATCATTTCAGCCTCCTTTGATTGCTACTTTATCGTAATTTGATAATTCTGCAATTCTTTTTGGCCGTTTGATGCGACTCAACCCATTAAGATTATCTATTTGATGAACAATCGATGTTGGCCTATAAGCACGCGTGCGCGGGCCGCGCGAGGCCGATTTGCCAATCCGCGTCCCTTGGTGCACCCTCACCGCAAGTCTTCCCATCACCGCTTACACCCATGAACAGTCTTCGCCGCATGCTCGATGTCCTGGATCTTTTTCAGCCCGAACGGCCGGTCCTGGATGTGGAAGCCATCTGCCGGCTGCGCGGCTACGCGCCGGCCACCGCCTACCGCTATGTCCGCGAGCTATGCGCCTGCGGGCTGCTGGTGCGCCTGCCCGCCGGCTATGCGCTGGGCCCGCGCATCATCGCGCTGGACCTGCAGATGCGGGAGTACGACCCCATGCTCACGCTGAGCCGCGACCTGATCGAGGAAATGTCCGCCCAGACCGGGCTGGACGTGCTGCTCAGCGAGCGCTACGACGACAAGGTCATCAACGTGCACCAGCAGGCCGGCCGCAACACCCAGGCCCTGAACTTCGGCCGCGGGCGCTACATGCCGCTGCTGCGCAGCGCGACGGCGCGCGTGATCCTGGCCAATCTCGGCCCGCGGCCCCTGCGCCGCGTCTACGACGAACATGCGGATGCGCCGGACATGCAGCGCCTGGCGCGCGACTGGAAGGCCTTTTCGCGCCTCATGCTGCAAGTGCGCAAGGCCGGCTACTGCATCAGCTCGGGAGAGCTGGATTCCGGCAAGACCGGCATCGCCGCGCCGATCTTCGATGAAGAAAACCACGTGCTGGGCAGCATCACGCTGATCGGGTCGCAGCCCGCCTTCGCGGCGTTCCGCGAAGACTATCTGGCCGGACTGGTGTGCGGCGCGGCCGCCGAGATCACGCGCCGCATCGCCCAGGCGCCGGCCCCGCTGCAGCATGCGGCCTGAACTGGCGGCGCTGGCGCAGCGCCTGGACGCGATCGGGGCGCCGAACTAGCGCATCGCCGCCAGCATCAGGTCCAGGTTCTGCACCGCCGCGCCCGAGGCGCCCTTGCCCAGGTTGTCGAACACCGCGGTCAGCAGGACCTGGCCGTGCTGCGCGTTGCCGTAGACCGCCAGGCGCAGGTCGTTGGTGCCGTTCAAGGCCTGCGGGTCCAGGTGGGTATGGCCGGCGGCTTCTTCGGGCGCCACCACCTGCACGTGGGCCGCTTGCGCGTAATGGCCCTGCAGGCAATCGTGCAGCCGCGCGGCGTCCACGCCCGGCGCCAGCAGCCGCAGCTGCAGCGGCACGGTCAGCACGATGCCCTGGCGGAACGCGCCGTAGGCCGGCACGAACACGGGCCGCTGCGTCAGGCCGGCGTGCCGCTGGATTTCCGGCGTGTGCTTGTGCGCCAGGCCCAGGCCATAGAGCTGGAACGCCGGGCCCCGCGGTCCGTCCGGATCTTCGTAGGCCTGCACGCTGGCGCGTCCGCCGCCCGAATAGCCCGACACCGCGTGCACGGCCACGGGATAGTCGGCCGGCACCAGGCCGGCGCGCACCAGCGGCCCCAGCAGCGCGATGGCGCCGGTGGGATAGCAGCCCGGATTGCTCACGCGCCGCGCCTGGGCGATCAGGCCGGCCTGCTCGGCGTTCATTTCCGGGAAACCGTAGACCCAGCCGGCGTCGGTGCGATGCGCCGAGCTGGCGTCGATGACCCGCACCGCCGGGTTGGCGATCGCCGCCACGGCCTGGCGCGCCGGCTCGTCGGGCAGGCACAGAATGGCGACGTCGCAGGCGTTGATCGCCTCGGCGCGGCGCTGCGGATTCTTGCGTTCGGCCTCGGGCAGGGTCAGCAGCCGCAGGTCGGCGCGTCCGTGCAGGCGCTCGTGGATCTGCAGGCCGGTGGTGCCCTGGTCGCCGTCGATGAAAACTAGAGGTTGGGTCATGTCGCGGGTTTCCCGTAGCAGGAGAGGATGGCGGAATAAGGCTCTATCATCGGCCGCGAGGCTGGATAACAAAAGTCGAATATCATGATCGTCTGATTCAGCTTTACTGAACGACGGAAACTTCACCATCATGCGCGCCATCAGCCTGGACCGGCTTCGCACTCTGGTCGCCATCGCCGACCTGGGCTCCTTTGCGCAGGCGGCCCGCGCCCTGTACCTGGCCCCGCCCACCGTCAGCCTGCACGTGGCCGACCTGGAGGCGCGCATCGGCGCGCCGCTGCTGACCCGCAAGCGCGGCCAGGTCCGGCCCACCGCCATCGGCGAAACCCTGCTGGAACGCGCGCGCCGCCTGCTGGCCGAAGCCGACCAGGCGCTCGACGACGTGCAGCGCCAGGTGCAGGGGCTGGCCGGACGCGTGCGGCTGGGCGCCTCCACCGGCGCCATCGCCCATCTGCTGCCGCAGGCGCTGGAATCGCTGGGACGCAACCACCCCGGCATCGACGTGCAGGTCGCGGTGCTGACTTCGCAGGAAACCCTGCAGCGCCTGGCCGACGGCACGCTGGACGTGGGGCTGGTGGCCCTGCCCCAGCCGCCGCTGGACGGCCTGGTGCTGCGGCCGTGGCGGCGCGACCCGATCATGGCCTTCCTGCCGGCCGGCTGGCGCGCGCCGGCCCGCATCGCGCCGGCCTGGCTGGCCGAGCGGCCGCTCATCCTGAATGACGCCAGCACGCGGCTCTCGCGCCAGACCACCGAATGGTTCGCGGCCGCCGGCCTGCACCCGCGCCCGCGCATCCAGCTCAACTACAACGACGCGATCAAAAGCCTGGTGGCGGCCGGCTACGGCGCCACGCTGCTGCCGCACGAGGCCACCGCGCCACAGCCCGATCCGCGCATCGCGATGCGCCCGCTGCGGCCCGCGCTGTGGCGTCCGCTGGGCATCGCGCACCGTGCCGGAAGCGTGGAACAGGCCACCCGGCACGTGCTGGACGTGTTGTGGGAATTGCGCGCGGCGCGTTAGCGCAACGCCCGCCTCAGGCGCCGGCGGGGGGCGGCCGGCGGAAGTACGCCGTGCGCTGGCTTTCCTCGCGCAGCCGGCGCGCGCGCGAGCGGAACAGGTCCTTGCGGCCCACGATGCCGACCAGCCGGCCGCTGGCGCGGTCCAGGATGGGCACCCGGCCCGCGCCCGACAAGGCCATGCGGTCGGCGATCTGGCTGGCCAGTTCCTCGGGATAGCCATAGACCAGCTCGCGGCCCTGCAAGGCCGTGCCCAGGGTCTGCGCATGCAGCCCGCCGTCCAGCGCCCAGGCCAGGGTGTCGGCGCGGGTCACCTCGCCCACCACCTGCCCGTCGGCGTCCAGCACCGGATAGCTGGTATGCACCGGCTGAGCGGTCGTGAAATGCTCGATCGCCTGCGCCACGGTCCAGTCCTGCGGCAGGGTCTGCACCGGCGACGTCATCACGTCGCGCACGCGCAGCAGGTCGAAGGGATCGACGCGGTATTCGCGGCTGATGTGGTGGCCGCGGCGCGCGATTTTCTCGGTCAGGATGGAGCGCTTGAGCAGCAGCACCGTGGCCCCGTAGGCGAACACGCAGGCTGCCAGCACCGGCAGCAGCGCGCCCACGTCGCCGGTCAGTTCCACCGCGAACAGCGTGGCCGTCAGCGGCGCGCGCATGGTGCCGCCCATCATCGCGGCCATGCCCAGCAGCGCCCAGAAGCCGGCGTCGGCCTGCGGCAGCAGCGGCGTGGCCAGCGCGCCCAGCGCGCCGCCGAAGATCAGCAGCGGGGCCAGCACCCCGCCCGAGGTGCCCGACCCCAGCGCGATCGACCAGATCAGCACCTTGACCACCAGCAGCAGCAACACGGCCTGCAGGGCCAGGTCGCCGGCGAGCAGGTGGCGGATATTGTCGTAGCCCACGCCCAGCGCGGCCGGGTCGATCAGACCGCCGATGCCGATCGCCAGCCCGCCCAGGGCCGGCCACCACATCCAGTGCAGCGGCAGTTTTTCGAACAGGTCTTCGGCGGCATAGACCATCGAGGTCAGCACGCCCGAACCCAGCCCGGCCAGCACGCCGACCGCCGCGCAGGCGGCCAGATGCGCAGGCGTGAACGGCAGCGTGCCGGCGTAGGCGAAGATCGGCCCGGCGTCGAGCAGATAGGCGCGCGTGGCCGCGGCGACCAGCGCGGCCACCGCCACGGGCAGGAAGCTGCGCGGCTTCCATTCGAAAAGCAGCAATTCCACCGCCAGCAGCACCGCCGCCAGCGGCGTGGAGAAAATCGCCGTCATGCCGGCGGCCGCGCCGGCCACCAGCAGCGTCTTGCGCTCGCCGTCGTCCAGGTGAATGGTCTGGGCCAGCAGCGATCCGATCGCGCCGCCCGTCATGATGATGGGGCCTTCGGCCCCGAACGGCCCGCCCGTGCCGATGGACACGGCCGAGGACACTGGCTTCAGCACCGCCACCTTGGGCTGGATGCGGCTCTTGCCGATCAGAATGGCCTCCATCGCCTCCGGTATGCCGTGACCGCGTATCTTCTCCGAGCCGTAGCGCGCCATCAGGCCGATGATCAGGCAACCGGCGACCGGAATCGCGACCGAGGCCGGCCCCAGCCGCCCGTCCGTGATCGGCAGGTCGGCGAAGGAAAACAGGCCGTGGTAGGCCAGGTTGGTGCACAGCGCGATCAGGCGCAGCAGCACCCATGCGGCGGCCACGCTGGCCAGGCCGACCGGAATGGCCAGGCCCATCAGCAGTACGACGCGTCTGTCGGTGGTGAAATCGCCCAGGCGCAGCGCGGCCCGGGCGGAAGCGGAATTGGCGGGCATGTTGGAAAAAGGGAAAAGAGATCCGCGTGAATTTGCGGAAAATCAATATATCGTATCACGATATATATTAGAATCTAACATGTGAATCAATCTGCCCCCCCGCCCCCCGCCACGCTGTCCGCGGCAGACTACGAACTGCTGTCCGACTTCCGCTACGCGCTGCGCCGCTTCTCGGTCTTCAGCGAAGGCGCCGCCGCCCGCCTGGACCTGATGCCGCAGCAGCACCAGGCCCTGCTGGCCATCAAGGGCGCGCGTTCGGCCGCCCCGGGCCGCCGCGGCCTGTATGTGGGCGAAATCGCCGAACGCCTGCTGATCCGGCCGCATACCGCCGCCGAACTGGTGGGGCGGCTGGCGCGGCTCGACCTGGTCAGCCGCGAACCGGACCCGCAGGACGGCCGCCGCGTCGAGGTCGTGCTCACGGCCAAGGCCGAACGCCTGCTGGAAGACCTTTCCGCCGCCCATCTGGAAGAGCTGCGCGCCATGCGGCCGCTGCTGACCCGCCTGCTCGCGCGCATCGGCGAAGAGCCGGACCAGGCCTGAATCTCGGTCCTGCTCCGCGCGGCATAAGCTTATGCTGCACCGCAACGCCCTGCGTGATAAATTATCGCCCCGCGACATAATCGGAGTCGCTTGGAGAGAGCAGTGGGTGTGGGTTTCATGCGCTGGCTGGGAGCGTTCGCGCCAGCGCCGGTGGGCGTCAATGGGCGCGAAAAGCTGTTTGGCGCGGTGGGCGCGCTGCTGGGCCTGTTCTGCACGGAATGGGTGGGCCGGCATGCGCTGGGATCGGCCAGCCCCTGGTTCATCGCGCCGATGGGCGCGTCCGCCGTGCTGCTCTTCGCCGCCCCCGCCAGCCCGCTGGCCCAGCCCTGGTCGCTGATGGCCGGCAATCTCATCGCCGCGCTGATCGGCGTGTTCTGCGCCCAGTTCATTCCCCTGCCCGGCCTGGCGGCCGCGGCCGCCGTGGCCCTGTCCATCGGCGCCATGTTCTCGCTGCGCTGCCTGCATCCGCCCAGCGGCGCGGTGGCGCTGACCGCGGTGCTGGGCGGCCCGCCCGTGGCCAAGCTGGGCTACGGCTTCGCGCTGTGGCCGGTGGCCCTGAATTCCCTCATCCTGCTGTGCATCGCCGTGGTCTTCAACGGCGCGCTAAAGCGCAACTACCCGCGCCGCCACATCGACGCGGCCGGCGCCCACAGCACCCGCGATCCGGCGCCCAGCGCGCGGCTGGGCTTCAGCCTGCACGACCTGGACGAGGCGCTGAACCAGCGCGGCGAACTGCTGGACATCCGCAAGGAAGACCTGGAGGAAATCGTGCTGGCCGCCGAGCTGCGCGCCAGCGTGCGCCGCTACGGCGACGTGCGCTGCGCCGACATCATGTCGCGCGACGTGGTCACGGTGCGCGCCCACGATCCGCTGGATTACGCCGTGCGCCTGTTCGACAAGCACCGCGTGCAGGCCCTGCCGGTGCTGGACGAGAACGGCCGCTATGCCGGCATGATCGCCCAGGGCGACGTGCTGGCGCGCCGCAACCGGCTGGCCAGCGTGGCCGCCGACGCAACCGGCGTGCCGGACCTGGCGGTCGCGGACTGCATGCACAGCGAAGTGCCCTTCGCCACGCCGGGCCTGCCCGTCATCGAACTCGCGCGCCCGATGTCCGACGGCCTGCACTGCGTGCCGGTGCTGGACGAGTCGCGCGACCTGGTCGGGCTGGTAAGCCAGTCGGACCTGGTGGCCGCGCTCTACCAGATCGCCGTGTCCGCCGGCACCCAGGCCGACGATCCGCGCCTGGGCAGGCTGGCGGCCTGAGCGCCGCGTCTCCGTAGCCCTACGGATGCCTGCCGGCCGCGCGCGCAGGGCATAATCCAGGCGTGAAACCTCTTTCGCGCTCCGGCGCCCTACTCTGCTGGCTGGTCCTGTTCTGTCTCGGCGCCGTCTGGATCGGCCGGCAGGAATACACGGACCAGCACGAACGCTTTCTGCAGAACACCAGCGTGGCGCAGCGCATGCTGAGCCAGAAGACGGTGCAGCACGAAGCCGTGCTCGCCACGCTGGCCGCCCTGTCCCATCCTCCCGCCCCCGAACGGCTCTACCCCAGCCTGCAGCCGGCCATGCCGCAGCTGCTGGGCCTGGGCCATCTGCACGACGGCGTCTGGCGCGGCAGCATGGCCGCGCCAGATGGCCTGCCCGAGGCGATCGGGCGCGCGCGCCAGATGCAGCGCCCGGTGACGCTGCCCGTGGACGATGCGCGCTACTGGCTGGCGGCGCCGTCCGGCTGGAGCCTGCTGCTCGATGCGCGCCAACTGGTGCCGGCGGCCGACTTCCCGCCGGGGCTGGCCAACCTGACGCTGACCGTGGGCGCCGCGCCGCTGCGCCTGCTGGACAAGCAGCCCGAAGGCGGCGCGCCCGGCTGGCGGCTCGCGTTGCAGAAGCCGCTGGGCGCGGCCAGCCAGCCCTTCACGATGCGCAGCGAGCGCCGCCTGACGCCCGACACCTGGCCCTGGACCGCATGGCTCGCCTGGGCCGTGGCCAGCGCCTTGCTGGTGGCCGGCGCCGTGGCCTGGCAGCGCTCGCGCGCCGAGGCCCGCCGCCGCCAGGAACAGCTGCGGCTGGGCGCGATGGCCCGGCTGGGCGCGCTGGGCGAGATGGCCGCCGGCATCGCCCATGAACTGAACCAGCCGCTGACCGCCATCCTGGCGCAGACCCGCGCCGCCGAACGGCTGCTGGACGACGAAGAAGAGCGCCCCGCGGTGCGCCGCGCGCTGCTGGCCAGCGCCGAACAGGCCAAGCGCGCCGCCGACATCATCAGCCGCATGCGCGCGCTGGTGCGGCCCAGTTCGCCGGGGCGGCGCGAAGCCCTGGACCCGGACGCGCTGGTGGCCTCGCTGCGCTTTCTGCGCGAGCCCGAACTCGCCGGCCAGAGCATCAGGCTGACGTGGCGCAACGCCAGCCCCGGCGCGCGGCCGCTGGGCGACCGCGTCGCGCTGGAGCAGATCCTGCACAACCTGGTCCAGAACGCCGCCGACGCGCTGGCCGGCGCGGACGGCGCGCGCCACATCGCGCTGGAGGGCCGCGCCGACGGCGCCAGCTATCTGTTCAGCGTCAGCGACACCGGCCCGGGCATCGCCGCCGACGCGCTGCCGCGCCTGTTCGCGCCGTTCTATACCACCCGGCCGCAAGGCATGGGCCTGGGCCTGGCGCTGTGCGAGACCCTGGCCGGCGCCATGGACGGCCGCATCGCCGCGCGCAACCTCAGCCCGGCCGGCGCCTGCTTCACGCTCAGCCTGCCGCTGGCGGGCGGCGCGCCGGCCGCCACAGGAATCTCCCATGCTTGAACAATCTCCGCTGGTGTATCTGGTCGACGACGACGACGCGGTGCGCGACGGGCTGGCGCTGCTGTTGCGCAGCGTGGGCCTGCGCAGCGAGGGCCATGCCGATCCCCAGGCTTTTCTGGCGGCGCTGACGCCGCAGTCCATCGGCTGCGTGGTGCTCGACATCCGCATGCCCGGCATCAGCGGCCTGGACGTGCTGAGCCGGCTGGCGGCGCAATCCGACCTGCCGGTGGTCATGCTCACCGGCCACGCCAACGTCGACCTGTGCCGCCGCGCCTTCAAGGGCGGCGCCATGGAATTCCTGCAAAAGCCGGTGGACGACGACGTGTTCCTGGACGCGGTGCAGGCCGCCGTGCGCACCCATATCGCCAGCCGCGAGAAACTCGCCTTGACGCAGGCCGCGCAGGAGCGGCTGGAGCGCCTGTCCGGGCGCGAGCGCGAAGTACTGGAACGCATCGTGCAGGGCCTGAGCAACAAGGAGATCGCGCGCGAGTTCGACCTGTCGCCGCGCACCGTCGAAACCTACCGCGCCAATGTGTTCGCCAAGCTCGAGGCCGACACCCTGGCCGCGCTGATCCGCGAATACGCCGTGCTGCTGGGCTGACCGCCCGGCGGCCTCCGTAGCCCTACGGAGCCGCCAGCGTAACCGACCGGCTACCGCCGCCGCGCCGCCATCTTTAATCTGTCTGCTCCTGTTATCCATTCCTGAAAGGACCCAGACATGTCGCCCAAATTTCTCGCTTGCGCCACCCTCCTCGCCTGCGCCGGCGCCGCCAACGCGGCCGTGCTGACCGAGAGCAACCTGTCCATGGCCGATGCGCAGAAGCTGGCCACCGAGACCGTCGCCGCCTGCCAGGCCAAGGGCTACAACGTCAGCGCCGCGGTGGTGGACCGCGCCGGCCTGCTCAAGGCCTTCGCCCGCGCCGACAACGCCGGCCCGCACACCATCGAGGCCAGCCGCGCCAAGGCGTTCACCGCGGTCTCGGCCAAGTCGCCCACGCTGGCCATGATGGAGAACGCGCAGAAGAACCCCGGCGCCGCCAACCTGACGGATATCCCGGGCTTTCTGCTGCTGGGCGGCGGCGTGCCGGTCAAGGCCGGCGCAAACGTGATCGGCGCCATCGGCGTGGCCGGCGCGCCGGGCGGCCACCTGGACGCCCAGTGCGCCGACGCCGTGCTGGAACAGAACGCCGCCATGTTCAAGTAGGCCGCGGCCCGGCGCGTTGCGGCGCATGCCGCGACGCGTTAGGCTCGCGTCATGCTCCCGTCCCCTCATCCCCTGCTGGACGCGACGCTGCGGGCAGCGGCCCGCCGCTACCGCGTGCCGGCCGTGTCCGAACTGTCCGCACATGACGCCGGCGCGGCCGCCGCGCTGGCCGTCTCCATCGAACACGCCCGTCGGGCGCTGGCCGCCGGCGAAACGCCGCCGCCAGCCCTGCGCCATGCCTTCCTGGCGGCGCTGGCGCGCCTGATCCGCGAGGCCTTGCGCGAACCGGGCGGCGACCCGGTGTTCCAGGCGCTGCTGCTGCGGCATCGCAACGCCAGCGTGCGCGAGTATGCGGCGCTGTCGGCCGGCGCGGCCCGCGACCGCCGCGATCTGGTGGCCGCCGCCAACACGCTGGCCCATCCCGCCAAGCTGGAACGCATGCCGGCGGCCCCGCCGCGCGCCGCGCTGGCCCGCCTGCACGCGGCGGTCACCGCGCAATCGTGGGCCGAGCTGGCGCGGGCCGCGGACGAACTGCAGGGCCTGCCCGGGGCCTGCGATCCGGCCGTGCTGCAGCGGCTGCTGGCCGGCCCCGCCTTGCGGCGCCTGCAGCGCCTGGACGCGCTGGCCTCGGACGCCGAAGTGCGCCGCTACCGCGAACGGTGGCTAAGCCAGGGGCCGGCGCCCGGCAGCGCCGACGCCGCCGCGCAGGGCGATGCCTCGCGCGAGCGCGGCGCCGCCGTCGAAGCGCTGGCCTTGCGGGCCATGCAGGCCCTGGCCCGCGCGCTCAACGCGGCCGCGGACGGCGCGCCGTACCTGGCCGTGTCCTCGATGCGCGTGCCCCCGTCGATCCCGGCCAGCGCCGAGCGCGCCAAGAGCGAATGGGACGCCGCCCTGCTGCGGCGCGCCGGCGGCGGCGACGCCGCGCCGACCTGGGACGTGTGCCTGCTGCTGGAGGCCAAGGCCTCGGCCGACGCGGCGGCCACGGATTTTCCACGCCTGCTGCGCGGGCTGCGCCTGTTGGCGCACGCCGACGCACAGACCGACTACCCGTTCCGCGCGCGCGAAGGCGGCTATGCGCTGCGCGGCGGCTCGCTGCGCGCGCTGCCGACGGAGGGCCCGGCGCTGGAACGGGCCGTGCTTTATTTCAGCGACGCCCCCGCCGACGCCAGGCCGCGCCTGCTCAGCGCCGCCAGCCGCATGCAGTTGCTGGGCGCCGACGCCAGCCTGGACTACGCCGGCCGGCTGACGCAAGGCGAAGACGCGCCCGCCGCCATGCTGGAACCGGTCTGGACGCTGCTGCTGGAGTCTCCGCAATGGGCCGGGGTGCTGCAGCAATACCCCATGCTGCGCCAGGCGCGCGAGCTGATGGTGCATGCGGACGACCTGATGGCGGCCATTGCGGCGTCGCAATCCGGAGATCGCGCTGCGCCGTAAGGGCTGCACCGAAAGAATGGCCCCCGCATGAGGCGCGCGCCGTTTATGATCGGGAACGTCCCATGGTCTTTCGTCGGTCTGCCATGGCCTGCATGCTCACCCCACGGAACCCTCCCATGATCGCCAGGCACGCAAGACTGCGACTCGTCCTGGCCGCGCTGGCCGCGGCCCTGTGGAGTCCCGCCGCGCCGGCCGCCCCGCCCGGCGCCTGCGAAACCGTCACGGTGCGCGAGGGCGACCCGGTGCCGCCCGGCGCCTGCGCCGTGAACGTGCTGCCGCGCGACCCGGGGCCGGCGGGCATGCTGTTCGGCGGCCCGGACTGGGTGCCGCTGGACCCCCAGGCCATGCCGGGCGTGTTCTACGACAGCGCTTCGATCAAGCCCGTATCCGACAGCCCGGCCGTCATGGCCGTCACCGTGGCCTGGTTCTATGCCCAGCCGCGGATCTCCGAAGCCAACGGCAAGCCCTACCGCTCGGTGGCCCAGCCGGTCGTGCTCAATTGCGCGGCCGAAACCTACAGCGTGGAACGCACGCTGCACTACGCCGGCGAGAACGCCACCGGCGAACTGGTGGAAGCGACGCCGACGGCCGGCATCCACGATGCGCCGGTCGCGCACGACCCGGTGCAGCGCAAGCTGCGCGGGCTGATCTGCCCGGCCGCCGGCAAGCGCCCGCGCAAATAGGCGGGCGCGCGGCGCTCAGGCCTTGGCCAGCGCCTGGTCCAGGTCGGCCAGCAGGTCGTCGATATGCTCGATGCCGATGGACAGGCGCACGGTTTCCTCGCGCACGCCCGCCTTCTGCAGTTCTTCCGGATTGAGCTGGCGGTGCGTGGTGGAGGCCGGATGCGTGGCCAGCGATTTGGCGTCGCCGATGTTGACCAGCCGGGTGAAGAGCTGCAGCGCGTCCTGGAAGCGCGCGCCGGCCTCGCGCCCGCCCTTGACGCCGAAGGTGAACAGGCCCGGGGCCTTGCCGCCCAGGTATTTCTGCGCCAGCGCGTGGTCGGGATGGTCGGGCAGGCCCGCGTAGTTGACCCATTCGACTTTGGGATGCTCGCGCAGGAAGTTGGCGACCTTGACCGCGTTCTCGACGATGCGGTCCACGCGCAGCGCCAGGGTCTCGATGCCCTGCAGGATCTGGAAGGCGTTGAAGGGCGAGATCGCCGCGCCGGTATTGCGCAGCGGCACCACGCGGGCCCGGCCGATATAGGCGGCCGCGCCGAAGGCTTCGGTGTAGACCACGCCGTGGTAGCTCACGTCCGGCTCGTTCAGGCGCTTGAAACGGCTCTTGTGCTCGGCCCAGGGGAACTTGCCCGAGTCGATGATGGCCCCGCCCAGGCTGGTGCCGTGGCCGCCCAGGTACTTGGTCAGCGACTGCACCACGATGTCGGCCCCGTGCTCGATCGGGCGCAGCAGGTAAGGCGACGGCACGGTGTTGTCGACGATCAGCGGCAGGCCGTGGCGGTGCGCCAGTTCGGCCAGGGCCGCGATGTCCGTGATGTTGCCCAGCGGGTTGCCGACGGACTCGGCGAAGATGGCCTTGGTGCGCTCGTCGATCTGCGCCTCGAAGCTGGCCAGGTCGGCCGGATTGGCGAAGCGCGTGGTGATGCCGTATTGCGGCAGCGTGTGCGCGAAGAGGTTGTAGGTGCCGCCGTACAGGGTGCTGGAGGACACGATGTTGTCGCCCGCTTCGGCGATGGTCAGGATGGCGTAGGTCACCGCGGACTGGCCCGAGGCCAGCGCCAGCGCGGCGACGCCGCCTTCCAGGGCCGCGACGCGCTGCTCCAGCACGTCGGTGGTCGGGTTCATGATGCGGGTGTAGATGTTGCCCGGCACCTTGAGGTCGAACAGGTCCGCGCCGTGCTGCGTATCGTCGAACGCATAGGCCACGGTCTGGTAGATGGGCACCGCCACCGCGCGCGTGGTGGGGTCGGGGCGGTAGCCGCCATGCACCGCGATGGTTTCTAGCCGCCAGGACTGTTTCGGATCGCTCATGTGTCTCTCTGGTTTCGTTATGGAAGGGAACTGTCCCTCGCTATAGTAGCCGCCCTCCCAGGCGAATGGACCAGAGGCCGCGCGCGGTCAGGGCCGCAGCGGCGCGTCCACGCCGGCGGCGCGCTGCAGCCAGGCCGGCCGGGGCGCGGCGTCCAGCCAGTTCTTGACGATCAGGCCCAGTTCGGTGTCGCCCGATATGCGCAGGCGGCGCTGGAAGAACAGCGTGTCGGCGTCGGTTTCCTGGCGCATCAGCGCCAGCAGCTCGGCCGCCTTGGCGCCCAGCTCCAGTTCGGCCGGCGCGCCGTTCCAGACGGGCCAAAACGCGCCGCGTTTCACGGTGAAGCAGTTGCGCAGGCCCAGGTCCTCGACCGTGATGGCGAAGCTGCGCCCTTCCAGTTCCGGCGGCGGCGCCAGCCATTTGAGGCGGCGCGCCACTTCGAGGCCGGCGACGAAGTGCAGCGACACCAGCGGCGTGGGCAGGCGCCGGCCGATGCGGGCCAGCATGGCGGGCAGGACGATGGGCGGGCTCATGCCGCTTCCTCCAGCAGATCGATGCCCGCGCGGCCATGGAAATAGCCGTTGCAGCGTTCGATGCCCGCCGGCGGCGCCACCGGGACCGGCCGGCGGCCCTGGCGCATCGCGTCGAGCGCGGCCACCGCTTCCAGCGTGCCCGACGATTGCGGACTGACGCGCAGCACCTCCACGCCGAGCGCGGCCAGGCTGGGCGCCAGCGGCAGCAGGTCCAGGCAGGCAGCGGACTGCACCTGGATGCCGTTGATGGCCAGGAAGCCGCGCGATTCGCGGGTGCGCATGTCCAGGCCGTCGGGATGCTCGATGCAGCGGAAACCGCAGTCGTCCTTCTTCAGGCGGAAGTGGCGCGCCGTGAAGCAGCGCGCCGAAAACGCCAGCGCCATGCGGCCCCACACCAAGGCCTCGGCCTCCAGTCCCACGGGCCTTTCCTGCAACAGGCGGCCCAGGGTCTCGGCGTCCATTTCCAGCGGCGCGACGAAGCGCACGGCGCCGCGCTGCGCGAGCCAGTCCAGCGTGCCGCCGTGGTAGGCGTTCAGGTGCGGGCCGGCCACAAATGGGCGACCGGCCAGGTGGCGTATGGCGCCGATCTCGCCAGCCTCGACCGGAAAGTCGTCCTGCTCGCACAGTTTCCTGAGCGCGGCGGCCTCGGCGCCGGTCTCGATCAGCGTGCGGCCCGAGAGGACCACGGTCTTACCGGCGGCGCGCAGGTCGCGCGCCAGGTCCAGCCAGTCGTCGGCGCGCAGCTCGTGGCGGCGGCTGCACACGGTTTCACCCACGTAGAGGATGTCGGCCGGGCTGTCGGCCAGCGCGGCGTAGAAGTCCAGCGTGTCGCGCCGCGGCCAGTAGTACAGCAGGGGGCCGACCGAGATCTGGAAGAAGTTGGGCGTTATTTCCATGGACGTTCGAATGCCCCTTGAGTGACCTGGGAACCCTCGGCATGGCGCGCCAGCATGGCGTTCCATTCGGGGCGCGGAGAAAAACGCGCGGCGTCGGCATGCGCGCTGTCGAGCGCGGCGCGCAGCGTGGACACCACTTGCGTGACGTACGCCGGGCTGCGCTGGCGGCCTTCGATCTTGATGGCGGACACGCCCATCCCGGCCAGGCGCGGCAGCAGGCCGATGGCGTTCAGGCTGGTGGGCTCTTCGAGCGCGTGGTCGGATTGGCCGTCGACCTCGAAGCGGCCCTTGCACAGCGTGGGATACGCGGCCGGCTCGCCCGGTTCGTAGCGGTCGATCAGGATGCCGTTCAGGCGCGCATCCATGCGGCCGTCGGTTTCCTCCCAGCGCACCGCGTGCGCCGGCGAGCACACGCCCTTGTTGTTGGGCGAGTCGCCGGTGGCGTAGGACGACAGCAGGCAGCGGCCTTCGGCCATGACGCACAGGCTGCCGAAGCCGAAGACCTCGACCTCGACGCTGACGTTGGCGCAGATGCGCGCGATCTCGGCCAGCGTCAGCACGCGCGGCAGCACCACGCGGCGGATGCCGAATTGTTCCTTCATGAGCTCAATGGCGTCGGCGTGGGTGGCCGAGCCCTGCACCGACAGGTGCAGGCGCAGGTCGGGATAGCGGTCGCTGGCGTAGGCCAGCAGGCCCGGATCGGCCATGATGACTGCGTCGGCGCCCAGGCCGTGGGCCGCGTCCACGGCGGCGCGCCATTCCTGCGCCCTGCCCGCCTGCACGAAGGTGTTGATGGCGAACAGCACCTGGCGCTTGCGGCTGTGGGCCAGCTCCACGCCGGCGCGGATGTCGGCTTCGGTGAAATTGAGCCCGGCGAAGTTGCGCGCGTTGGTGGCGTTCTTCAGGCCGAGATAGACGGTGTCGGCGCCGGCCTCCAGCGCCGCTTTCAGCGCAGCCAGGCTGCCGGCGGGAGCCACGAGCTCCATGGGTGAGGTTCGAGTATGCATGCCGGCCAGTCTATGGGCCGGGGGCACGCCGGGCCTTGTCGCAGATCAAACGCGGGGGGTGGGATGGCGGCTGGCGCCGCCTGATGGGTTTCGCGCGCTTGATATAGGTGTTCTTGGTTGAGGACGCTCGCGCTACACCCATCCTACGGATGCGTCATCGTAGGATGGGTACAGCGCGAGAGATTCCGCGCAAGAACCCGGCCATCGAACGCGCGAAACCCATCAGGCGGCGCCGGCCGCCCTATTCCTCCACATACAACCCATGCTCCACCGCGTACACCGCCACCTGCACCCGGCTGGTGAGATTGAGCTTCTTCAGCACGTTCTGCACATGGATCTTGACCGTGCTTTCGCTCACGTCGAGTTCGCGCGCGATGACCTTGTTGCTGGCGCCGCGCGCCAGCCACTGCACGATCTGGCGTTCGCGCGCGGTCAGGCGGTGGCGGTCGCCGCTGCCCGCGGCCTGCGCGCCCGCCCCGCCCTGGCCGGCCTGGCCGCGGAACTGCTCGACCAGCTTGGCGGTCATGCTGTCGGCGATCACCGGCTCGCCGCCGGCGGCGCGGCGGATGGCGGCGGTCAGCGCGTCGGCGTCGATGTTCTTGACCAGGTAGCCGCGCGCGCCGCCGCGCAGCGCCTGGCCCAGCTCGTCGGCCTCTTCGGAAACGGTCAGGATGATGACGGCGCAGGACGGCAGGTCCTGCGTCAGCAGCTGCAGGGTTTCCAACCCGGACAGCCCGGGCAGGTTGAGGTCGAGCAGCACCACGTCGGGCTTGAGCTCCTTGGCGCGCTTTAGGCCTTCGACCCCGTCGCCGGCCTCGGCCACGACCTCGAAGTCCGGCTGGCGCTGCAGCAGCAGGCGCACGCCCGAACGGAACAGGGTGTGGTCGTCGACGAGGAGAATACGGATAGGCATGGTCTGGAAAATATCAAGCGGCCTGGCGTTCGCTGCCCGGCAGGTTCAGCCGCACGCGCGTGCCGGCGCCGGGCTGCGATTCGAGTTTTATCATGGCGCGCATGCGGGCGGCGCGCTCGCGCATGATGTGCAGTCCGACGTGAGACTCGCCGCGTTCGGCCACCTCGGCGGGGTCGAACCCCTGGCCGTTGTCGGCCACCAGCAGGCTGAAATCGCGGCCGTTGTCGACGGCGACTTCGACGCGGTCGGCCTCGGAATGCTTGCGCACGTTGGACAGGGCTTCCTGCAGGATGAACAGCACCTGCAGCTGCTGCTCCGGCGGCAGCGGCGCGCCCTGCCCCTGGCCGAAGCGCAGCTCGGTGGCGATGCCGGTCTGGCGGCGGAAGCGCTCCACCGTGTCCTCGATGGCGGCCTGCAGGTCGCCCTGGGCCAGCTTGCTGCGGAAGTTGGTCAGCAGCTCGCGCACGTCCTGGTAGCTTTCGTCCACGCCGGCGCGCAGCAGCGGCAGGATTTCCTCGATTTCGTCGGCGTCGCCGCGCTTGACCGCCGCGTCCAGCATCTGCAGCTGCAGATTCAGGAAATTCAGGCCCTGGGCCAGACTGTCGTGCAGCCCCTGGGCCACCAGCCCGCGCTCCTGCACCACGGCCAGCTGGCGCGCCTGCGCGCCCAGGCGCCGGTTGTCCAGCGCCACGCCCAGGTGCCGCCCCAGCGTTTCCAGCATCTGCGATTCCCCCGGCGTGAGCTGTCGCTCCCGGCGGAAATGCAGCGAGTACGAACCCAGCACCTCGTCGCGCGTGACGATGCGGAACACCGCCACGCTGGCGTAGCCTTCGCGCCGGCAGCTCAGGCTGCTGGCCTGCGCCGCCTTGCTCAGGTCCTGGATGACGATGACGCTCTTTTGGCGCGTGGCCGTGCCGCAATAGCAGTCGTCCACGTTCATGCAATGCTCGGACTCGACCAGCGCGTCGGACAGGCCGACCGAGACCATCAGGTTCAGCTTGTCGGTGGCCGGGTCGAGCGCGCGGATGCTGCCGCCTTCGGCGTCGAACTGCAGCATCACGCGGCGCAGGAAGCCGTCGCACAGCGCCTCGATCTCGTTGGGCTGGTTCAGGAAGGCCGCCATGTCGTAGAGCGCGCCGATGTCGCGGTTCTGCGCGGCCAGCTGGGCGGTTTTTTCCTCCACGCGCCGTTCCAGGCCGGTGTAGAGATCCTGCAATTCGTCGGCCATGCGGTTGTAGCCGCGCGCCAGCACGCCGAACTCGTCCTGGCTTTCCACCGGCAGCCGGGTGCTGAATTCGCGCGCGGCCATGCGCTGCAGGCCGTCGCGCAGGCGCAGCACCGGCGAGATGATCCACAGATACAGCAGGTAGATCATGGCCAGGGTGCCGGCGCTGGCGATGGCGGCCAGCACGCCCTGCGACAGGCGCAGCGAAGCGGTCTTGCCGGCGTTGTCCTGCTCGATCATGCGCACCAGCGAATCGGCGCGCTCGACGAACTCCGGCAGCGTTTCCAGGTAGGCCGCGGCGCTGGGCTGCCCCAGGGCGCGCAGGGCCACCGGTTTCATGATGTCGTTCCAGTAGCTGGCCACTTCCCGCCACTGGAGCCGGATGGCCTCGTCGTTGGGCAGGAACAGCGGACGGGCCGGATTGCCGCGCTCCAGGCGCGCGATGGTGTCGTCCATGACGTCGATCTGCTCGCGCGTGCGGAACTCGCGCCCGGCCTGCGGCCGCATCAGCTCCACCGCCACGCGGTTGGCCCGCATGCGCAGGCTGCCGGTGTCGTTGATGGCCGCGCCGGCGCCTTCCAGCTGCCAGGAGACCCACAGCGTCCAGCTGACCATGGCCAGCACCACCACCAGGGCCACCAGGGAACTGGCGACGATGCGCGTGGACAGCCGGTGCCGGGGCGATGGCAGGCTGTCGGAGTCGGCAGGAGCTGGCGGATTCATGGGGTTGGGAGCGGTCTGCGCCCGTGGAGCGGTATAACGGCCATCAGTGTAGCCCGACGCGCCCGCCGGCCCCGGCCGCGCGGCGGCCCGGACGTTCACATCAGCCCCAGGGCGCGGCAGATGAAGGCCGCGACCTCGGCCGGCTGGCCCAGGGGAAGACACGGCAGTGCGATATCGAGCGGCACGTCGGTCGCCACCGCCAGGAAACCGGGCTCTTCGGCATGCAGCGGCGGCTTGCCCACGGCCGGCCGGTAGACTTCCAGCCGCGGCACCTCGGCGCGCTTGAAGCCTTCGACCAGCACCAGGTCGGCCGGCGACAGGCGCGCCAGCTGCTCGTCCAGCGTGGGTTCGGGCGCGCCGCGCAGTTCGTGGACGATGGCGAAGCGAAACGGCGAGGCGATCATCACCTCCTGGGCGCCCGCCGCGCGAAAGCGCGCGCTGTCCTTGGCCGGCGGCTCCATCTGGAAATCGTGGTGGCTGTGCTTGACCACGTTGACCTTGAGGCCGCGCGCGGCCAGCACCGGCAGCATGGCCTCTATCAGGGTGGTCTTGCCGCTGCCGGACCGGCCGGCGATAGCGAAAACTGGGCTCATCCTAGCTCCGTGAACAATGGGCATACGATGGGCAGAAACGCGTCCGCCCGGGCCGAGTATGCCAGCAAAGCGCCGGCGGCCAGGTCGAAGTACCAGCCATGCAGGGTCAGGCGGCCGGCCTCCAGCGCCCGGCGCACGAAGGACAGCTCTTCCAGGTTGCGCAGCGAGATCAGGATGGAGGCCTGCTCGCAGGCGCGGCGGCGCTCGGCGGGCGTGGCCTCGGGCATCTGCTGCAGCACCCGGCTGCGCGCCGGCTCGGCGATGTCCATCCAGCGCTCGATGTAGTCGGGCTCGCCGCCCGCGTCGGCGCGCCGCGCGGGCCGGCTGCCCGTCCCGCGCTCCATCAGGGTGCGGATACCGCCGCATTGCCCGTGGCCCAGCACGATGACGCGGCTGACCTGCAGCTGCTCGACCGCGAACTGGATGGCCGCCAGCACGCCTTGCAGGCCGCGGTCCATGTTGGACGGCGGCACCAGGTTGGCCACGTTGCGCACGGTGAAGATGTCTCCCGGGTCGCAGCCCAGCAGCATGGCGGGGTCGACGCGCGAATCGCAGCAGCCGATCAGCAGCGTGCTGGGGTGCTGCCCGTCTCGCAGGCTGCGGTACAGCGAGGGCGCGTCCTCGTAGTACTGCTGCTGGAAACGCTGGAAACCGTCGACCAGGCGTTCGATGTCGCGCATATCATCCTCCCGTCTGGGCCATGAACCGTACGATGCGTTCCGGCCGGCTGGAGAACTCGTGCCGCTCCGGCTTGGCCGCGATGCCGGCCCGGATGGCGCGCACCAGGTCGGCGTCGCTCGCGCCTTCGCGCAGCAGCCGGCCCAGCGGCACCTGGTCTTCCTGGCCCAGGCACAGGTACAGCGTGCCGTCCACGCCCAGCCGGACGCGATTACAGCTGGCGCAGAAATGGCGCGACATGGGCGTGATCACGCCCAGCGCCGGCGCGCCATCGCCCGTGCCCCAGTAGCGCGCGGGGCCGCCGCCCGCGGGCGCCAGCGCCGGCACCAGGCCGGCGTCGCGGGCCAGGCGCGCGCCCATCGCGTTCAGGTCGGTATGGCTGAACCCGCGGCCGCACTCGCCCATCGGCATGGGCTCGATCAGACGCAGCACGAAGCCCTGCGCCAGTGCGTAGTCCAGCAACCGGCGCACCTCGGCCTCGGGCGTGGCCGCGTGCACCACGCTGTTGAGCTTGATGGGCGCGAAGCCCGCGCGGCGCGCCGCGTCCAGGCCTTCCAGCACCGATGCCAGGCAGTCGCGGCCGGTGATGCGGCCGAAGGCGGCCGCGTCCAGCGTGTCCAGGCTGACGTTCAGGCGCGTCACGCCGGCGGCGCGCAAGGCCTGTGCGTGGCGCGCGAGCCGGGTGCCGTTGGTCGAGACCGACAGATCCGCCAGCCCCGGCATGGCGGCGATGGCGCCGGCCAGGCCCGCCAGCCCGCGGCGCAGCAGCGGCTCGCCGCCGGTCAGCCGGACCTTGCGCACGCCCAGCCCGGCGAACAGGCCGACCAGGCGCTGCATTTCGGCGTGGTCCAGCCAGTTGGCCGGCGTTTCGAAGCCCTTGAAATCCTTGGGCAGGCAATAGCTGCAGCGCAGGTCGCAACGGTCGGTGACGGACACGCGCAGGTAATCGATGCGGCGTCCGTAGCCGTCTTGCAGCGGTGAAGCGGATGGCGCGTCCATCATGCGGGGCCTGCGCTGTAGACGCGCTCGGGTTCGCCGTCGTCCAGGTCGATGCCTTCGATCCGGGCGCGGCCGACCAGCAGCT
The DNA here is from genome assembly GCF_056711425.1 of Achromobacter sp. SX5. Taxonomy (NCBI): domain Bacteria; kingdom Pseudomonadati; phylum Pseudomonadota; class Betaproteobacteria; order Burkholderiales; family Alcaligenaceae; genus Achromobacter; species Achromobacter sp. SX5. The sequence goes on from NZ_CM160041.1 coordinate 3,026,764, forward strand.
TGATGTACTGGCGCCAGGCGGTGTCGCGGCTCATGGCCGTGAGCGCCGCGGCGATCTGGCCGGCCACGTGTTCGTAGGGCAGCAGCCGCCCTTCGATGCGGCGCGTCACCCGCAGGATGTGCAGGCCGTGGCGCGTCTGCAGCAGCTGCGGCAGCAGGCCGCCGGCCGGCAGCGCGAACAGCGCGCGCTCGAACTCCGGCACCGTATCGCCGCGGCCCAGCTGGCCCAGGCTGCCGCCGACCGCGGCCGACGGGCAGTTGGACTGCTCGCGCGCCACCTCGGCAAAGCGCGAGGGGTCGGCCAGCAGCGCTTCCAGCACCATGGTGGCGTGCCCGCGCAGCATGTCCAGGTTCACGCCGGGCGTGACCTGGAACAGGATGTGGTCGGCCTCGACCAGCTCGCCCACCATGAAGCGCTCGGGGTGCATCTGGTAATGGCGGCGGCAGGCCGCCTCGTCGGCCTCGGGCGCGGTCGCCTCGCGGGCCAGCAGTTCGCCGATGGCGGCCTCTTCGTCCGTGGCGTCCAGCCCCTGCCGGCCGGCTTCGTCCAGCAGCACGCGGCGCAGCACCAGGGCGGTGACCGCCGCGCGCATGGGATTGTCGGCCTGCTGGTGCTGCGGCAGTTCCTGTTCCAGATCGGCGTCGTTCAGTTCGACGCCATTGACGATGACGGGCATGTTCGGCTCCTGGTGACGGGGTTCAGCGCGGGCGCACCAGCTGCCAGGCGCGGCCCAGGTACCCCAGCGAGGCGAAGCCGCTCCAGATGTGCACCAGCCGCGTGAACGGGAAGATCAGGAACAGCGTCAGGCCCATGAACAGGTGCGCCTTGAACAGGAACGGCGCGTCCGTGATATGGCTGGCGGCGTCGCCGTGGAAGGTGACGATGTGCTGGGCCCAGGTCATCAGGCGCACCATCATTTCGCCGTCCATGTGGCCGGCCGACACGACGATGGTGGACAGGCCCAGCAGCAGCGTGACCAGGATCCACAGCAGCAGCACCTTGTCGCCGGTGCGCGTGGTGGCGCGGATGCGCGGATCGCTCAGGCGGCGGTGGATCAGGATCGCCAGGCCGATCAGGCAGATGATGCCCATGACCCCGCCGGCCGCCATGGCCACGCCCTGCTTGAACGTATGCGACACGCCCAGCGCGTCCCACACCACCACCGGGGTCAGCAGGCCCACCAGATGGCCGAAGAACAGGCCCAGTATGCCGACGTGGAACAGGATGTTGCCCAGCCGCAGCTGGCCGCGGTGCAGCAGCTGCGAGCTGTCCGACTTCCAGGTGTACTGCTCGCGCTCGAAGCGCACCAGGCTGCCCAGCAGGAAGATGGCGCCCGCGATATAGGGATAGATGCCGAAGAAGAACTGGTTCAGGGTGTTCATGTTGCGTCGTCCTGAAGATTAATGGGCCATGCGCGGATGGAAGCGCACGGTCTGCGCGCCATCGCCCGAGAACGGCCGCAAGAGCGGTTCCACGCCGTCATGGCCGGCGCCGTACATCTCCATGGCCTCGTCCATGTCGCGCACGGGCGCATCGGTCTGCTCGCGCGGGATCACCCGCGACCGGGCGCGCAGCACGGCGAAGACGCAGGCGTAGGGGCTGTCGTCGCGGGCCAGGCGCGCGCCGATCGCCGCCAGCACGTGGATGGCGTCGTCCAGCAGCGCCTGGGCCTGGTCCGGGTCGATCACGCCCAGGAATTCCAGGAACAGCGGCACGTGGTCGGGCAGCTCGGCGGCCACCGGCTCGAAGCCGTGCTGGCGGTAGGTCTGCAGCAGATCCACCATGGCCTGGCCGCGGTCGCGGCTTTCGCCGTGCACGTGCTCGAACAGGTGCAGCGAATGCGAGCGGTTGCGGTCGAAGGTGGCCACGTAGTTCTCCTGCAGCGAAATCAGGTCGTGGGTGGCCAGGTACGCCATCAGCGGCTGCAAGGCCTCTTCGGCGTCGGGATCGTCGGCCAGCGCGGTTTCGATCTCGCCCAGCGCGTCCAGCAGCTCGGGCTCGGGATAACACAGCAAGGCGGAAAGCAGGCGGTACGGACTCATGGTTTTCTCCTTTCCTAGACCGAAGCGGCCTTCTTCTTGCGGGATTTCGGCATCTCGATGAAGATCTCGCTGCCCTGCGGCTTGCGGCCGAACAGGGTGCTGTCCGAAGCGCCGCCCGAGCAGCCGTTGCCGAAGGTGAAGCCGCAGCTGCCCTTCTCGTTGAAGCTGTCCTCGACCATCTCCTTGTGGCTGGACGGAATGACGAAGCGGTCCTCGTAGTCGGCGATGGCCATGATCTTGTACATGTCCTGCACCATTTCCTCGGACAGCCCGACCGGCGCCAGCACGCTGGTGTCGCGCTCGCCATGCACGGTTTCCGAACGCTTGTAGGCGCGCATGGCCAGCATGCGCTCCAGCGCCAGCAGCACCGGGGCCTCCTTGCCGGCGGTCAGCAGGTTGGCCAGGTAGCGCACCGGAATGCGCAGGCTGGAGACGTCCGGGATGATGGCGCTCTTGCCCAGGGTGCGCTGCGGCATCTTGCCCGACTCGGCGGCCGACTGGATCGGCGACAGCGGCGGGATGTACCAGACCATCGGAAGCGTGCGGTATTCCGGGTGCAGCGGGAAGGCGACGCGCCATTGCACCGCCATCTTGTAGACCGGCGAATTGCGCGCGGCCTCCAGCCAGGCTTCCGGAATGCCCTGCTCGCGCGCGGCGGCGATGACCTCGGGCGAGTGCGGGTCCAGGAACAGGTCGAGCTGCGATTCGTACAGGTCCTGCTCGCTGGCCACGGACGCCGCGGACTCGATGCGGTCGGCGTCGTACAGCAGCACGCCCAGGTAGCGGATGCGGCCCACGCAGGTTTCCGAGCAGACCGTGGGCTGGCCGGCCTCGATGCGCGGATAGCAGAAGGTGCACTTCTCGGCCTTGCCGCTGTTCCAGTTGTAGTAGATCTTCTTGTACGGGCAGCCCGAGATGCACATGCGCCAGCCGCGGCACTTGTCCTGGTCGACCAGCACGATGCCGTCGTCTTCGCGCTTGTAGATCGAGCCGGACGGACAGCTTGCCACGCAGGTCGGGTTCAGGCAGTGCTCGCACAGGCGCGGCAGGTACATCATGAAGGTGTTCTCGAAGGTCGAGTACATCTCTTTCTGCACGCCCTCGAACAGCGCGTCGCGGCTGCGCGCGCTGAACTCGCCGCCCAGGTCGTCTTCCCAGTTCGGGCCCCAGTGGATCTTGTCCATCTTCTGGCCGGTCAGCACCGACACCGGCCGCGCCGTCGGCGGCGTCTGCGACAGCGGCGCGTTCTTCAGGTGCTCGTAGTCGAAGGTGAACGGCTCGTAGTAGTCGTCGATCTGCGGCAGGTTCGGGTTGGCGAACAGGTTGGCCAGGATGCGCACCTTGCTGCCCTGGCGCGGTTCGAGCTTGCCGGCGGCGTTGCGGACCCAGCCGCCCTTCCACTTGGCCTGGTTCTCCCATTCCTTGGGATAGCCGATGCCGGGCTTGGTCTCGACGTTGTTGAACCAGGCGTACTCGACGCCGTCGCGGCTGGTCCAGACGTTCTTGCAGGTGACCGAGCAAGTGTGGCAGCCGATGCACTTGTCCAGGTTCAGCACCATGCCGATTTGGGCGCGTATCCTCATGATTGCTTCTCTTCCTCTTGCGATTCTTCGACGAGCGGGCCTTCCAGCCAGTCCACCTTTTTCATCTTGCGCAGCACCACGAACTCGTCGCGGTTGGCGCCCACCGTGCCGTAGTAATTGAAGCCATAGGCCTGCTGGGCGTAGCCGCCGATCATGTGGGTGGGCTTGAGCACCGTGCGCGTGACCGAGTTGTGGATGCCGCCGCGCTTGCCGCTGGTTTCGGCGCCGGGCACGTTCACGATCTTTTCCTGCGCGTGGTACATCAGGCACATGCCCACCGGCACGCGCTGGCTGACCACCACGCGGGCGGTCAGCGTGCCGTTCACGTTGAACACCTCGACCCAGTCGTTGTCGACCAGCCCGGCCTGCCGGGCCTCGGTTTCCGACACCCAGACGTGGGGGCCGCCGCGGCTGAGCGTGAGCATGCGCAGGTTGTCGGAGTACGTGCTGTGGATGCCCCACTTCTGATGCGGCGTGATCCAGTTCAGCACGAGTTCCTTCTCGCCGTTCGGGTAGCGGCCCAGCATGGGCGCCACCGTCTTGGTGTCGATGGCCGGCTTGTACACGCAGAAGCCTTCGCCGAAGTCCAGCATCCAGCGGTGGTCCTGGTAGAACTGCTGGCGGCCGGTCAGCGTGCGCCACGGAATCAGCTCGTGCACGTTGGTGTAGCCGGCGTTGTAGCTGACTTCCTCGCTTTCCAGGCCCGACCAGGTCGGGGCCGAGATGATCTTGCGCGGTTGCGCCACGATGTCGCGGAAGCGGATCTTGTCGTGTTCGCGGCCCAGCGCCAGGTGGGTATGGTCGCGGCCGGTGATCTTGCCCAGCGCCTCCCAGGCCTTGACCGACACGTGGCCGTTGGTCTCGGGCGCGAAGGTCAGGATCATCTCGGCGGCGTCGATGGCGGTGTCCAGGCGCGGACGGCCCTGGCTCACGCCGGCTTCGGCCACGGCCTCGTTCAGGTTGGCCAGCTCGCGCACTTCGTGCTCGGTGTTCCAGCTGATGCCCTTGCCGCCGTTGCCCAGCTTGTCCAGCAAGGGGCCGACCGAGGTGAACTTGCGGTAGATGTCGTTGTAGTCGCGCTCGACCACCGTCATGGTCGGCGCGGTCTTGCCCGGCACCAGGTCGCACTCGCCCAGCTTCCAGTCCTTGGGCTCGAAGGCCTGGCCGAGTTCTCCCGGCGTGTCGTGCATCAGCGGGGTCAGCACCAGGTCGCGGCGCTTGCCCAGGTAGGGGCCGCCGATCTCGCTGAAGCGCTTGGCCAGCAGCTTGTAGATCTCCCAGTCGGTCTTGCTTTCCCACAACGGCTGCACGGCTTCGCTCAGCGGGTGGATGAACGGGTGCATGTCCGAGGTGTTGAGGTCGTCCTTTTCGTACCAGGTGGCCGTGGGCAGCACGATGTCGCCGTACAGGCAGGTCGTGCTCATGCGGAAGTCCAGCACCGTCAGCAGGTCGAGCTTGCCCTGGGCCGCGTCTTCCTGGTAGGTGACTTCGGACGGCCGGATGGCCTGGGCCTCGTCGCCGAACACCGCGTTCTGCGTGCCCAGCAGGTACTTCAGGAAGTACTCGTGGCCCTTGCCGCTGGAGCCCAGGATGTTGGAGCGCCACACGAACATGTTGCGCGGGAAGTTGGCCGGGTCGTCCGGGTTCTCGCAGGCCATGCGCAGTTCGCCGGATTTGAGCTTTTCGGCGGCGTGGGCAACCGGGTCCTTGCCGGCCGCGTCGGCCTCGGCCACCACGTCCAGCGGATTGGTGCGCAGCTGCGGCGCCGACGGCAGCCAGCCCATGCGCTCGGCGCGGGCGTTCAGGTCGATCATGCTGAGGTCGGCGTACTTGGCGCGGTCGGCGGTGGGGCCGAGCACTTCGGTGACGTCCAGCTTTTCATGGCGCCACTGGCTGGTGTGGGCGTAGAAGAACGAGGTGCCGTTCATCTGTCGCGGCGGGCGCACCCAGTCGGCGGCGAAGGCCAGCGGGGCCCAGCCGAACTGCGGACGCAGCTTTTCCTGGCCCACGTAGTGCGCCCAGCCGCCGCCGCTCTTGCCCACACAGCCGCACATCATCAGCATGTTGATGATGCCGCGGTAGATCATGTCCATGTGGTACCAGTGGTTCAGGCCGGCGCCGACGATGACCATGGACTTGCCCTCGGTGTCGTGCGCGTTCTGGGCGAACTCGCGCGCCACCTGGATCACCTGCGCGCGCGGCACGCCGGTGTGCTTTTCCTGCCAGGCCGGCGTGTAGGGCACGTCGTCGTCATAGCTGCCGGCGACGTTGCCGCCGCCCAGGCCGCGGTCCAGGCCGTAGTTGGCCATCTGCAGGTCGTACACCGTGGCCACCAGGGCCTCGCCGCCGTCGGCCAGGCGGATGCGGCGCGCCGGCACGTTGCGCACCTGCAGATCGCCATGCTCGCCGCCGAAGTAGGCAAAGCCCACGCCGACCACGGCGTCGGACCGGCCCAGCAGCGTCAGCGTGGGCTCGATCTCGCGGCCGCTGCCGCCGTCCCTGGATTCCAGGTTCCAGCGTCCGACCTTCTCGCCGCCGTTGACGGCGCCCTCGCCCCAGCGAAAGCCGATGCTGCCGTTGGGCGCGACCAGGTCGCCGCTCTTGGCGTCCAGAACCAGCGTCTTCCAGTCGGGGTTGTTCTGCTCCCCCAGCGCGCCGTCCAGGTGCGAGGCGCGCAGGAAGTGGTCGGGCACGTAGCAGCCGTCGCGCTCCTTCAACTGCACCAGCATGGGCATGTCGGTGTAGCGGCTCACGTAGTCGCGGAAATAGGCCGAGGCGCCGGACAGGTGGAATTCCTTCAGGATCACATGGCCCATGGCCATGGCCAGCGCCGCGTCGGTGCCCTGCTTGGGGGCCAGCCAGATGTCGCCGAACTTCACCATTTCGCCGTAGTCGCTGGACACGGCCACGGTCTTGGTGCCCTTGTAGCGGACCTCGGTATAGAAGTGGGCGTCGGGCGTGCGGGTCTGGGGCACGTTGGAGCCCCACACCATCAGATAGGTCGAGTTGTACCAGTCGGCCGATTCCGGCACGTCGGTCTGCTCGCCCCAGACCTGCGGGCTGGCCGGCGGCAGGTCGCAGTACCAGTCGTAGAAGCTCAGGCAGGCGCCGCCCAGCAGGCTCAGGTAGCGCGCGCCGGCGGCGTAGCTGACCATGGACATGGCCGGGATCGGCGAAAAGCCGATCAGGCGGTCGGGGCCGAACTTCTTGATCGTGTACGCATTGGCCGCGGCGATGATTTCGGTGGCGGTGTCCCAGTCGGCGCGCACGAAACCGCCCAGGCCGCGCACGGCCTTGTAGCGCTTGGCGCGCGCCGGGTCCTGGCTGATCCATTCCCAGGCGGCGATGGGGTCCATGGTCTTGCGGGCCTCGCGCCACATTTCCATCAGGCGTCCGCGGATCATCGGATACTTCACGCGCTGGGCCGAATACACGTACCAGCTGTAGGAAGCCCCGCGCGGACAGCCGCGCGGTTCATGATTGGGCAGGTCCGGCCGCGTGCGCGGATAGTCGGTCTGCTGGGTCTCCCAGGTGATCAGGCCGTTCTTGACGTACACCTTCCACGAGCACGAACCCGTGCAGTTCACGCCGTGGGTCGAGCGCACCACCTTGTCGTGCTGCCAGCGGGCGCGGTAGGCGTTCTCCCAGCTGCGGTCTTCGTTGACCGTCTCGCCGTGTCCGTTCGCGAAGGTGGACTTCACCCTGGACATGAACTTCAAGCGGTCCAGAAAATGGCTCATTCTCTATTCTCCAAGAGCGCCGGCCCGGCCGGCGCATACTGCGATCGATGCGGTTGCAATCACTTTAGGCCTGGCCTGTCTGCGGGACCATTGCCCGGTGGCATAGGCCGGGCGCGGCAGAATGACTAGTCACCCCGGCCAAGCGCCCGCCGGTCAGCACGGCACCGGCGCGCCGCGGCGGCCGTAGTACCACCACGTGATCGCCATGCAAGTGGCGTAGAAGGCAATGAAGCAGTACAGCGCGGCCTGCACGCTGCCGGTCATCTCCAGCGAGGTGCCGAAGCTGCGCGGGATGAAGAAGCCGCCGTACGCGCCGATGGCGCCCGAGAAGCCCAGCACCGCGGCCGATTCCTTGGCGGCGTCGGCCAGCGCCTGCTTCTGCGCGGCCGCGTCCTTGCCCTTGGCGGCCTGGATGCGCTCGCGCAGGAAAATCGCGGGGATCATGCGGAACGTGGAACCGTTGCCCACGCCGGTCAGCGCGAACAGCACGATGAACATGGCCAGGAAGCCGTTGAAGTCGCCCGCGCCCGAGGCGCCCGGCAGGTAGGCCACCACGCCCAGCACCGCCGCGATCATGGCGGCGAAAGTGAACAGCGTGACGCGCGCGCCGCCCAGCTTGTCCGAGACCCAGCCGCCGACCGGACGGGTCAGCGAGCCGACCAGCGGGCCCAGGAAGGCGTAGGCCGTGGGATCGACCTGCGGGAACAGGGTCTTGGTCAGCATGGCGAAGCCCGCCGAAAAACCGATGAAGGAGCCGAACGTCCCCACGTACAGCCAGCACATCAGCCAGTTGTGCTTGCGCTTGAAGATGACGGCCTGGTCCGCGAAGGAAGCGCGCGCGTCGGCGATGTCATTCATGCCGAACCAGGCGGCGATGGAGGCCAGCGCGATGGGAATCACCCAGATGAAGCCGGCGTTCTGCAGCCACAGGCTGTGCTGCGCGCCGTCGCGGGTCACCGTCTGGGGATCGCCGCCCAGCACGCCGAACACGCTGGCGGAGATCACCAGCGGCACCACGAACTGCACCACCGACACGCCCAGGTTGCCGATGCCGGCGTTCAGCCCCGTCGCCAGGCCCTTCTTTTCCTTGGGGAAGAAGAAGCTGATGTTGGCCATGCTGGAGCTGAAATTGCCGCCGCCCAGGCCGCACAGCAGCGCCAGGATCAGCAGGGTCGGATAGGTCGTGGTGGGATCGCGCAGCGCGAAGCCCATGCCCAGCGCCGGGATCAGCAGCGAGGCGGTGGAAATGGCGGTCCACTTGCGCCCGCCGAAGACCGGCACCAGGAACGAATAGAAGATGCGCAGCGTGGCGCCCGACAGCGCCGGCAGCGCCGTCAGCCAGAACATCTGGTTCTTCGACAGCATGAAGCCGGCGCGGTCCAGGTTGACCACGACCACGCTCCACAGCATCCAGATGCAGAACGCCAGCATCAGGGCGGGAATGGAGATCCAGAGATTGCGGTTGGCGACGCGCGAACCCGTCTGTTTCCAGAAGCCGGGATTATCCGGCTCCCAGCGCGCCAGGACTTGAGTGGACATGATAGGTGCTCCCAGATTGAGGTTGGATCAGGTGGCGTGTTGCCGGGCCAGCGCCGCGCTTTCCGGCCGGAAACTGAAGTGCATGAAGATGAGAGAGACGCAGACCGTGCCGTACAGCAGCATGAAGGCGCTGGAGCGCACGCCCGTGTAGTCGAGCAGGATGCCGAACAGGATGGGCAGCACGAATCCGCCGAGGCCGCCGGCCAGGCCGACGATGCCCGAAACCGCGCCGATGTTCTCGCCGAACTCGTCCGAAATGAACTTGAACACCGAGGCCTTGCCGATCGCCATGGCGATGCCGACCACGAACAGCAGAATGGTGAATACGACCGGTCCGAGCGCGATATCGAAACTGCGCGCGCCCGCGGTGGTCAGCACCGTAAAGTGCGTTTGCGGATAGCTGAGGATGAAGAAGGCGACCCAGCACACCCACATGACCCACCACGTGGTCTTGTAGGCGCCGTAGCGGTCCGAGATCCAGCCGCCCACCGCGCGCAGCACGCCGCCGGGCAGCGAAAAGCAGGCCGCCAGCAGCGCCGCCAGCTTGATGTCGAAGCCGTACTCGCCGATGTAGTACTTGGTCATCCACAGCGCCAGCGCCACGTAGCCGCCGAACACCACCGAGTAGTACTGGCAATAGCGCCAGACGCGCGGGTCCTTGAGCATGGCGAACTGCGCCGACAGGCTGGCCCCGCCGGTCACCCGGTGCGACGGGTCCGAGGCCGAGAACAGCCAGAACAGCACCGCCGTCACCAGCAGCGCGATCGCATAGACCTGCGGCACGATGATCCACGATCCGGCGGTGGCCGCGATCAGCGCGGGCGCCACGAACTTGGTGATGGCCGAGCCGGAGTTGCCGGCGCCGAACACGCCCATCGCCAGGCCCTGCTTGTTGCGCGGAAACCAGCGCGCCACGTAGGGCGTGCCCACCGAGAACGAGCCGCCGGTCAGGCCCACGAACAGCGCCAGCACCAGGAACTGCCAGTACTGCGTCGCGTAGGACAGCAGCCAGATCGGCACCACGGCCACCAGCATCAGGACGAAGAACACCGGCCTGCCGCCGTAGCGGTCGGTCCAGATGCCCAGCGGCACCCGCACCAGCGAACCGGTCAGCACCGGCATGGCGGCCAGCAGGCCGAATTCGGTTTCGGACAGGCCGAGCTGCGTCTTGATGGGTATGCCCAGTACGGCGAAGATCATCCACACCGCGAAGCAGATGGTGAAGGCGAACGTGCTGGATATCAGGACCCGCATCGGCGCGCCGGCCGAGGAATGACTGGTTGCTGCCATGGTTATTCTCGCTTTGGTCACGAAGAAATCTGACTTGCCCCAAGCCTAAGGACGGCGCGCCTTGCGCACCATTCGCCAGCCGACCAGAAGCGGCCTGTCGATGTGACTAGTCACCCCGCCGTTGCGGCCGGGCTTGCGTTGGATCAATTCGCCAAGCTGGCGATGCGCGGTGCGGCGTATTAATATGCATTTGAAATACACCTTTAAAAACGCAGGCCCCCATGAGCACGCTGCTGACCATCGACGAACCCGACCAGGACTCGCGCCGCGCGCGCCCGCAATGGCGCGCCTTCACCGAAATGGGTTTCCGCCCGCTGTATCTGGCGGGCTGCTTCTGGGCGCTGGCCTCGGTGCTGCTGTGGGTGCATGCCCCGTCCCTGCTCAACGGCGTGCTGGGCGGCATGCCCTGGCATGCGCACGAAATGCTGTGGGGCTTCGTCGCCACCATCGCCGTGGGCTTTTTGCTGACCGCCGGCGGCAACTGGACCGGCAGGAATCCGCTGCGCGGCAATGCCCTGGCGGCGCTGTGCGTGCTATGGATCGTGGCGCGCGCGGGCTACCTGGCGCCGGGCCGGCCCGCGTTTCTCATCGCCGCGCTGGCCGATCTGCTGTTCTTCCTGTGGGGCGCGGCCGCGCTGGGACGCGCCGTGGCCATCACGCGCAACCGGCGCAACTACGGCATACCGCTGCTGCTGGTGGCGCTGGCCCTGACCAACGCGCTGTACCTGTGGGCCACGGTCCAGGGCGACTACTTCGCGCTGATGCGCTACTTCAACGCCGGCCTGCTCTGCATGGCCGTGCTGACCCTGCTGATCGCGCGCCGCATCCTGCCCTTTTTCGCCAAGCGCGCCGTGGCCGGCCTGGACATTCCACCGCATACCCGCAGCGGCCACTGGCAGCTGGGCACGGGCGTGGTCGCCATCGCCTGCCTGCTGGCCGGACGTCCGCAGATCGCGGCCGTGGCGCTGGCCGCGACCGGGCTGATCGCGCTGGTGCAATGGATCTCCTGGAAGCCCTGGGCCGCGCGCCGCGTGCCGCTGCTGTGGATTCTGTACGCGGGCTATTTCGGACTGGGCGTGGGCCTGCTGGTCGGCGCGGCGCAACTGGCCGGCTTCGTGCTGCGCACCGCCTGGCCCGCGCACGTGGTCGGCGTGGCCGGGTTTTCGGTGCTGATCATCGGCATGGCCACGCGCACCGCGCTGGGCCACCTGGGCCGGCCGCTGCGCGCCGACCGCAGCATGGTCGCCAGTTACGTGCTGGTGATACTGGCCGCGCTGCTGCGCCTGGCCGCCCTGCTGCCCACCGCGGCCGCGCTGGGCCTGCTGCACGCCTCGGCCACGGCGTGGGCGCTGGGCTTCGCGCTGTACCTGTGGCGCTTCTTCCCCATGATGATCCGGCCGCGCGCCGACGCCGGCAAAACCGCCGCGCCGGTCATGCGCGTCGCGCCGGCTCCCGGACGCCCGGCCGCCTGAATCGCGCGCAATGCGTTCAGCGGCGCGCTTCGCGACGCCGCTGCGCCGCCATCTGCTGTTTCATGGCATCGAGCCAGGCCTTGACTTGCTGCATGTCCACGAACTGCGCCAGTTCGAATTCCAGCTCGCCGATATATTCGCGCACGTCGGCGATCTCGGCTTCCAGGTCCTCCATCAGATCGGCCGGATCTATCGACTGTTCCGGGTCGAAGCGGTAGCGCGCCTTGAACGCGCGTTCGGCGCCGGCCACCGCCGCCCGCACCTCGGCCAGCCGCGCCTCCAGCGCCCCGGCCTCTTCCGGCAAGGCCGGCGCATCCGCCGGCGGCAAGGCGGCGGGCGGCTCCTCGGCCAGCGCGTCTGCGGCGCCGCGCTCATCGGCATAGTCCGCATCGAAATCGCTGCCCGCGTGCTTGCGGTACACGGCCTTCAGCTTCGCGAGGTCGCATTCCCCGGGCGTGCCGTCCAGCTCCAGCGAACACAGGGTTTCGTCGGCAAGCTGCGCCGCGATTTCGGAGGCCAGCTGGCGCTGCCCCTTGCTGAGTTCCTTCTGTTTGCAGGCGTGGTCGAAACACAGGACCAGTCTGGCCTTCAGTTCGACTTCCATGGTTTCCAGCGGCGCCAGCTCGTCGGCGTACCGCTGCGCATAGTCCTGCGCGACCTGCCCCCACCGGGACAGCCGGGCCTGCGCCTCTTGCAAATCGTGCCTAAGGGCTTCGAACTTCTGGCGCGGCTGCGGCGCGGCGGGCGGATTTTGTTGCATGGCGGGAGCCTTTCATCAGCGTGGCGCGGCGACGGGCCGCGCATCGACAGGCGCATTTTAAGCGCGGCCGCGCCGACCCAGGCGCCTACGCTCTTGCTGACCAATCCGCGCGATGACAGCGCGGCCCGGCATCGCCGAGCCGCCAACGCTCAATTGAGGTTCAACGAGGTGATCTTGGACCCTTGCAGCCCCACCCCGGCCATCAACCCCTGTCCGCCGAAGGGCACGGCGTACACGTCCTGGGTCAGGGTGGTGGTGGTGATGCTGGCCGCGTAGCTTTCGTCCACCATGACCAGCGTGGGTCCGGAACCCAGCGACCAGCCGTCGCTCTGGTCCAGGAACTTCAGCGCCGCCTCGTTCATGAAGAAGAGCGCGTAGCCGAACTTCTGCGCGCCGGCCTGCAGGCCGAAGGACACCGCGGTGATGTTGTAGTAGGCCTGGACCTTGCCGTGGCGGATCAGGGCGCCGTCGCCGCTCTCGGCGCCGACCAGCAGTCCGCCCTTGAGAATGCTGGGAAACACCAGCACGGCGACCGCCTTCTCGCCCAGCACCCGGGTCTTGGGCTCCTGCTGGTACAGCCGTTCCAGCGCCGCCCGCGCATCGCGGCTGATGTCGGCGGCCGACTCGGCGCGGGCCTGGGTCGCCATACAGAAACCGGCCACCCATAAAAAAAGGCTGGCCCACAGCCAACCGTGAAACTTGACAGGCAAAACGGATACGCGACGCATACAGCCTCCTGGAATGAAGACGGCAAGCGCCACGCGCGCTCGCCCCGACTTGCCCGAGCAAGTATTGGCAGGCGCGCGTACGTTGTCAAGCTCCGCCGATGGACGAGGGCCTGGACGCGACAGGACTAGACGGCGGGCGGATCGGTCTCCCGTTCGGGATGGCGATGGCGGGCCAGCGCCTCCAGAAACAGCGGCGCGCTGTTGCCCGGCTCGCCGTCGACCAGCAGCAGGCCGGCGTCGGCTTCGTCCGGCTCGATGCCGGCCGCAACGAATAGCTGCTTGCCTTCGGCCAGCCCCATCAGCGTCTTGCCGTGGCGATAGGCGTCGCGCAGGAATTCCAGCGCCCGTCCGTCGGCGTGCAGACGCTCCGCCGCCGCCGCGCCGCCGGGCGCGATGGCGCCGTCGAACAGCACCGAGGGCTGGTTGTCGAGCGATGCGTCGGCGTCCAGCACTTCGCCCTCGCCCGATAGCGGCCCGATGCGCTGGCCGACCAACCGCACCACCACGCCGGCGGCGATCAGCGCGTCGGCCAAGGCGCGCACGGCGCGGGCGTCCACGCCTTCGGCCACCAGGATCGCGACCTTGCGCGTGGCCGCGCCGCCGTCGCCGGGCCGCGCGGTCAGCGACAGCGCGGGCGAGACCTCGACCTCGGGCGCCGGCGGTTCGCAGGCGCGCGGCAGCGGATCGGGCAAGGCCATGCCCAGGCGCTGCGCCACCGAGCCGGCCAGCTCGTCGGACACGTTGCGCAGGGACGCCACCATGCGCCGGCGCACGGCCGGCACCGTGACCTTGCTCAGTTCGAACGCGAACGCGCTGGCGATGTGGCGGCGCTCCCATTCGGTCTGGCTCAGGTAGAAGAGCGTGGCCTGGTTGTAGTGCTCGGCGAATTTCTCGGGATGGCCGCGCAGCTCGTCGCCCGCCACCGGCTCGGGAAAGGACACGAAACCGTCCATGCCGGCCTGGAACGGACAGCCGCCGCCCAGCGAATTGGGCTCGTAGGCCGCCCGCCCCCGGTGGATGGCCTGGCGGTGCATGCCGTCGCGCTGGTTGTTCTGCACCGGCGCCAGCGGCGCGTTGATCGGGATCTCGTGGAAATTGGGGCCGCCCAGCCGAGAAATCTGCGTGTCCACGTAGGAATGGATGCGTCCGGCCAGCAAGGGATCGTTGGTGAAGTCCAGGCCCGGCACCACGTGCGCCGCGCAGAAAGCCACCTGCTCGGTTTCGGCGAAGAAGTTGTCGGGGTTGCGGTCCAGCACCAGCCGGCCCACCGGCACCACCGGCACCAGTTCCTCGGGCACGATCTTGGTGGCGTCCAGCACGTCGAAGCTGAAGCGTTCGGCCTCTTCCTCGGTAAAGACCTGCACGCCCAGCTCCCATTGCGGGGGGTTGCCGGAATCGATGGCCTCCCACAAGTCGCGCCGGTGGAAATCGGGGTCGGCGCCGGCCGTCTTGACGGCCTCGTCCCAGACCTGCGAATGCGTGCCCAGCAAGGGGTTCCAGTGGAACTTGACCAGCCGCGACTCGCCGTCGGCGTTGACGAAGCGGAAGGTGTGCACGCCAAAGCCCTGCATCATGCGAAAGCTGCGCGGGATCGCGCGGTCCGACATCAGCCACATCAGCATGTGGGTGGATTCCGGCATCAGCGACACGAAGTCCCAGAACGTGTCGTGCGCGGACGCGGCCTGCGGCATGGCGTGGTGCGGTTCGGGCTTGACCGCGTGCACCAGGTCCGGGAATTTCATCGCGTCCTGGATGAAAAACACCGGCATGTTGTTGCCCACCAGGTCCCAGTTGCCTTCGTCGGTGTAGAACTTGACCGCGAAGCCGCGCACATCGCGCGCGGTGTCCTTGGAGCCGCGCTCGCCGGCCACGGTCGAGAAGCGCACGAATACCGGCGTGCGCTTGCCGACCTCGGCGAACGGCGCGGCCGCGGTCAGGTCGGTCAGGGCCCGCTCGCAGACGAAGTAGCCGTGCGCCGCCGAGCCGCGCGCGTGCACGATGCGCTCGGGGATGCGCTCATGGTCGAAGTGCGTGATCTTCTCGCGCAGGATGAAATCCTTGAGCAGCGCCGGTCCGCGCAGCCCCGCCTTGAGCGAATGCTGGTTGTCGCTGATGCGCACCCCCTGGTTGGTGGTCAGCGGCTGGCCCGTGGGGTCGGCGCGCACGCGCGCCAGCCGGCCGTCGGCGGCGTTGACGCCGGGCGCGGCCGGCCCGCCGGTCTTGGGCGAGTCCGCGCTTTCGGACAGGGAGCTGGCGCCCGCGGCCGGGTCCGCCGGAGACACGCTGGCGCCCGTATACGGACAGCGCGCGCCTTCCTCGCCATACTCGGCGGCCTTGCCGGCGTTGTGGTCCAGCGCGGATGCGGCGGCGTCCACGGCCGCGGCCCGCCTGGCGGCCGGACTGCGCGCCCGGCCGCGCGCGCCGCCCTCGGGCGCGGCGCCGGGGCCGCTGTCGGTGTTCTGGTAGGCGCTATCGACGGCCGGCGCGGCGCCCGCCTTGGCTGGTTTCTTCCCTGGCATGGCGGTTCTCCTAAAGCATCTTGGCGCGGGACTGCTCGGCGCGGGATGCGCCGATCGCGGACTCCACCTGCTTGACCTCTTCGGGCGGCGGCAGCACGGCGGGATAGCCCAGGGCCTCGATCCACAGCTCCCGCGACCAGCCCTTGGTGTGATAGAGATGGTGTTCCTCGTCGGTGACCACCGCGTCATAGGCCTGTTTGAGCACCTTGCCCTCGGTGCCGCCGTGCTGCTCGGCGATCACGCCGATCAGCGTCCAGTTGGCGTGGTCCTTGGTCTCGGCCAGCACCACGCATTCGGTCGCGACCAGCTGCGCGGCGTCGGCGTCGCCGGCGGCGATCGCCATCTTCATGGCCTTCACCAGCGACTCGCCGATATGGCGCACGACCTCGCGGCCCGGCGACTCGCGCTCGGGGTCCAGCCCCAGCTGCTCGAACACGGTCAGCAGCACGCGGCGATGAGTGCGCGTTTCTTCCAGATAGTCCTGCCATTCCTGCTTCAGGTCTTCATTGACCGCGCAGGTCACGGCGGTCTCGTAGATTTTCAATCCCCCGATCTCGGTTTCCAGGGCCTGATACAGCAGTTCCTCGATCTGCGCGGCATTTCCGGCTTTGCGTTTCATTGGACGCTCCTCTGTCTGTGTGGTGTCGCGCCACCGCCGCCGCGTACCGGCGGCCTGG
The DNA here is from genome assembly GCF_056711425.1 of Achromobacter sp. SX5. Lineage (NCBI taxonomy): Bacteria > Pseudomonadati > Pseudomonadota > Betaproteobacteria > Burkholderiales > Alcaligenaceae > Achromobacter > Achromobacter sp. SX5. The sequence goes on from NZ_CM160041.1 coordinate 3,043,114, forward strand.
CGACCTGCGCGACCCCAGCAACCCGCGTTCCCGCGCCGCCCCGCACGCCGCGCCTGCGCGCACCGGGTGCAGAAAATACAAAGCCCCGGACCGGACAACACTGGCCCCATTTAGTTTAGAATCGGAATTATTCTCAATAAAATCAGACCGCCTCGGTTCGCGGCGGCGTCACAAGAAAGAGGCTCGCCCTGAAATCCGGTTTCCGCCTGTCCATGGCCTGGCTCCATACGTGGGTCGGCCTGTGGTTCTCCTGGCTGCTGTTCGCCGTCTTCCTGACGGGTTCGCTGGCCGTGTTCTCCGAACCCATCACCCATTGGATGACGCCCGAACACCAGGCTGCCGAAGCCTCGGCCGCCGAGCGGCAAGGCGCGCCGGTGGACCGCGCCCACCGCTTCGGCCTGGCGGTGGACTACATGGCCCGCAACCATGCCGGCGCGGGCATGTGGGAAATCTGGCCGGTCAACCGCTACCACGACAATGGGCTGACGGTTTACTGGTTCGACAAGAACGGCCTTTACGCCGACGCCGAGCTCGACCCCGTCACCGGCGCCGAACTGGACGAGCACCACGACGAGGCCGAAAGCCGCGCCACGCTGGGCGGCCAGCACTTCGTGGACTTCCACTACACCCTGCACGACGCCGGGCTGGGGCTGTGGATCGTGGCCTTCGCCACCATGGCGATGCTGGTGGCGCTGATTTCCGGCGTGGTCACGCACAAACGCATCTTCAAGGATTTCTTCACCTTCCGCGCCAACAAGGGCCAGCGCTCGTGGCTGGACGCGCACAATACGAGCGCGGTGCTGACCCTGCCCTTTCTGTTCATGATCGCCTACACCGGCGTGGTGATTTCCGGCGCGACGCTCATGCCCGCTCCCGTTTCCGCCACCTACGGCGAGGGCCCGCAGGCGCTGCGCGCCTATCTGGCCGAACTGGAAGGCGAGCCGATGCTCGCGCGCAGCGGCGCCGCCCAGGCCGTGCCGGCGCTGGAGCCCATCGTCGCCCGGGCCGAAAGCCTGATCGGCCAGACCGCCCGCGCCATCGTCATCCGCAACCCCGAAGACAGCTCCATGCGCATCGGCGTGTACGGCTGGAACGAGGCGGCCGACACCTTGCGCAACATCAGCGCCACCACCGGCATGGCGGAGTTCACGGGCGACGGCGAACTGCTGCGCGTGCGCCCGGCCGGCGAAGTGCTGGGCGGCGCCGCGCCGCGCACGCGCCAGGTCTTGAGCGACCTGCACATGGCCAGGTTCGGCGGCGTGGCCATGCAATGGCTGTATTTCATCTGCGGCATGGCCGGCGCGGCCCTGATGGGCACCGGCGCGGTCCTCTTCATGGTCAAGCGCCGCGCCCGGCACGGCGGCGAATTCGGCGCCGCCACCGCGCGCGTCTACCGCCTGATCGAAGGACTGAACGTGGCCGCGATGGCCGGGCTGGGCATCGCCTGCGTCGGCTATTTCTGGGCCAATCGCCTGCTGCCGGTGACGCTGCAGGACCGGGCCGCCTGGGAGCTGCGCGTCTTCTTCCTGATCTGGGCGCTGACGCTGCCGCATGCCTGGCTATGCGCCCCGCGCCGCGCCTGGATCATGCAGCTGGGCCTGCTGTCGGCGCTGTGCCTGCTGCTGCCGCTGATGTCGTACGCCGCCGTGGGCGACCACCTGTACGCGCAGATCGCGCGCGGCGACTGGGAAAGCGCCGGCGTCGAACTGAGCGCCCTGGCTTTCGGCGTACTATCGGGCTGGGCGGCCCTGCGGTTATGGCGCCGGCCCGCTACGGCGCCCTCGCAGCGCATCCCCCGCGCAAACGAAGAGGCAGCGGCATGAATTCCAACGACCTGTACGCCATCGGCATGGCCCTGCTGCTGACCTACTCCGGCATGGCCTGCCTGAGCCTGGCCATGCCGCGCCATTACGACCAGGTCTGGGGCCGCGACCCGTCGGCCGGACACAGCCGCGTGCTGCGCGGCGCCGGCCTGCTGCTGCTGGCCCTGGCCCTCCTGCCCTGCGTCAGCCTGTGGGGCAATACGGTGGGCGTGGTGGCCTGGCTGGGCTGGCTGTCGGCCGGCGCCCTGCTGTGGGTCGGCATGCTGTCGTGGGCCCCGCAGCCGGCGGCGCGCACCGCGGCGCTGGCCCTGGCGATCGCGCTGGCCGGGGTCGGAATCGGCTTTTGACGGTCCGCGCAAGGCGCGAAAAACGCGTTTGACGCGCATCAAGCAGGGCTGAAATCCCGCGTCTCGCGTACGTCGACGACACCATATGTGGTGATAGAGTTTCACCACCCTACTACATATGGTGTCAGTCATGCATATCCAGCACATACTCAAGCGCGACGGCCGGGTCGTGGCGTTCGACCGCGACAAGATCGCCCTCGCCATCGCCGCGGCCGGCCAGAGCACCGGGGAACTGGACCTCGCGGGCGCGCAGGCGCTGACCGACGCCGTCATCGACGCGCTGGCCGACCAGCCCTGCCCCGGCGTCGAAACCATCCAGAACCGCGTCGAGGAAGTCCTGGTCCAGGCCGGCCGCTGGCGCACGGCGCGCGCCTACATCGTCTACCGCGAGCAGCACGCCCGCCTGCGCTCGCTGCGCCACACCCTGGTGGACGTGGAAAGCGCCATGGAGGAATACCTGGAGCAGCGCGACTGGCGCGTCAACGCCAACGCCAACCAGGGCTACAGCCTGGGCGGCCTGATCCTGAACGTCGCGGGCAAGGTCACCGCCAACTACTGGCTGTCCAATGTCTTCGCGCCGGAGGCCGGACGCGCCCACCGCGAAGGCGACATCCACATCCACGACCTGGACATGCTGAGCGGCTATTGCGCCGGCTGGTCGCTGCGCCAGCTGCTGACCGAAGGCTTCAACGGCATCCCCGGCAAGGTCGAGGCCACGCCGCCGCGCCACATGTCGGCCGCCATCGGCCAGATCGTCAACTTCCTGGGCACGCTGCAGAACGAATGGGCCGGCGCGCAGGCCTTCAGCTCGTTCGACACCTACATGGCGCCTTTCATCCGCCGCGACGCCATGACCTACGCGCAGGTCAAGCAGGCCATGCAGGAGCTGATCTACAACCTCAACGTGCCCAGCCGCTGGGGCACGCAGACGCCGTTCACCAACCTGACCTTCGACTGGACCTGCCCGGCCGACCTGCGCGAACAGATTCCGTACGTGGGCGGCGAGGAAATGCCGTTCGCCTACGGCGACCTGCAGGCCGAGATGGACATGATCAACCGCGCCTACATCGAAGTCATGATGGCCGGCGACGCCAAGGGCCGCGTCTTCACCTTCCCCATCCCCACCTACAACATCACGCCGGACTTCGACTGGGACCATCCCAACACCGAACGCCTGTTCGAAATGACGGCGCGCTACGGCCTGCCTTATTTCCAGAACTTCCTCAATTCCGACCTGGAGCCGCACATGGTGCGCTCCATGTGCTGCCGCCTGCAGCTGGACCTGCGCGAACTGCTCAAGCGCGGCAACGGCCTGTTCGGCTCGGCCGAGCAGACCGGCTCGGTGGGCGTGGTCACGGTCAACTGCGCGCGCCTGGGCTATACCTGCCGCGGCGACGAGGGCAAGCTGATGGCGCGCCTGGACCATCTGCTGGAACTGGGGCGCGACGTGCTCGAAACCAAGCGCAAGGTGGTGCAGCGCTACATCGACCAGGGCCTGTATCCCTACACCCGCCGCTACCTGGGCACGCTGCGCAACCACTTCAGCACGCTGGGGGTGAACGGCATCAACGAGATGATCCGCAACTTCACCGGCGATATGGACGACATCACCACCGGGCCGGGCCACGCCATGGCGGTCCGGCTGCTGGACCGCGTGCGCGCCCGCATGACCGAATTCCAGGAACAGACCGGCCACCTGTACAACCTGGAGGCCACGCCGGCCGAAGGCACCACCTACCGTTTCGCGCGCGAGGACCGCAAGCGCTATCCCGACATCCTGCAGGCCGGCAGCGACGCGCAGCCCTACTACACCAATTCCAGCCAGCTGCCGGTGGGGCATACGGACGACCCCTTCCATGCGCTGGAGCTTCAGGAAGCGCTGCAGGGCAAGTACACCGGCGGCACCGTGCTGCACCTGTACATGAACGAGGCCGTGTCCTCGGCCGGCGCCTGCAAGGAGCTGGTGCGCCGCGCGCTGTCGAATTTCCGCCTGCCCTACATCACCGTCACGCCGACCTTCTCGATCTGCCCCAACCACGGCTATCTGGCGGGACGCCACGAGTTCTGCCCCAAATGCGATGCCGAGCTGCTCGCCCGGCAATCGTCATGCTGCACCCCGGCCTAGCCGGATATCCCCCTGGCCTCTACCAAGGAACCTCTATGCAAACCCTGACCACCCCCGACATCGCCCCCGCCACCGCCCCGATGCTGGACGACAGCCAGCGCGTGCGCTGCGAGATCTGGACCCGCGTGATGGGCTACCACCGTCCCGTTTCGTCCTTCAACACCGGCAAACAAGGCGAATTCAATGAACGCCGCTTCTTCGTCGAACGCCGCGCCTGAGGGCGCGCGTCCTGCCCCGGCCTGCGGGCCGGGGTCCGCTCCCGCCGCGCGCAGGATGGCCGTCAGGCCGGCCTACGCCGCCTTGCCGCAGCCGGTACTGCAGCCCTTGCCGCGCCACGCCCATTCGGTGGGCGGGCTGGTGCCTTTTTCCACCGTGGACTGGCCCGGCAAGCTGGCCGCCGTGGTCTTCATCGCCGGCTGCCCCTGGCGCTGCCATTACTGCCACAACACCGAATTGCAGACGCGCACCGCGCGCTACGACTGGCATGACATCCGCGCTTTCCTCGAAACCCGCAAGGGGCTGCTGGACGCCGTCGTATTCTCCGGCGGCGAACCCCTGAGCGAGCCGCGCCTGGCCCAGATGATCCGCGACGTGCGGCGCATGGGCTACCAGGTCGGCATGCACACCGCCGGCATCTATCCGCTGCGCCTGGCCGACGTGCTGCAGCACCTGGACTGGGTGGGCCTGGACATCAAGGCCGACGCCGCCGGCTACGACGACATCACCGGCCGCCGCGATTCCGAGCGTCCCGCCATGTCGTGCCTGGCCCAGCTGCTGTCGGCGCGGCGCGATTTCGAATGCCGCGTCACCTGGCATCCCGACTGGTTCGACGAGACCCGGCTGCTGGACGTGGCCCGGGAACTGTCCCGCCGCGGCGTGCGGCGCTTCGCCGTGCAGGGCGCGCGCAGCACGCCGGACTCGCCGGCCGCGCGCCACTTGAGCGCGCAGGCCGAAAGCCGGATGCGGGAATGGTTCGAGCTATTCGACTACCGCTGAGCCTGCCCCCATCGCACGCCGCGCCATCGCCTCCCGGAAACGCGGCGAGCCGATGGCGCCGACGTTGCAGCGCGCCCAGGGCGATCGGATCGTGGGGTCCACGCTGAACACCCGCCCCGGCGCCATGATGATCTTTTCCGGCATCAGCTCGGCGGCCAGGGCCAGCGTGTCGTCCACGCCGGGAAAGGCCGACCACAGGTACAGCGAACTGGTGGGCCGGGCGAAGACCTCGGCGCCCAACGAATCCAGCACCTGCAGCGCATGGCCGGTGGCGGCTTCCAGGCGCTGGCGCAACCTGACCAGATGCCGCTCGTAGTGGCCGTCGCGCAGCATCACGTCCACCATGCGCTCGCAGTACTCGGAACTGCTGACGTGCACCAGCGCCTTGAGGTCGGCCAGGTCGCTGGCCAGCGCGGCGTTGCAGGCGATGAAGCCCACCCGCAGCGCGGCGGAGAATGACTTGGAGAAGCTGCCGATGTAAATGGTGCGCTCCAGCTGGTCCAGCGCCGCCAGGCGCACCGCGGACGTGGGCTTGAAGTCCGCCAGCGGATCGTTCTCCACCAGGATCAGGTTGTGGCGCTCCGCCAGCTGCAGCACCCGGTACGCCTTGGCCGGCGAGATGTCCGACCCCGTGGGGTTGTGCGCCAGCGACTGGGTGAAGAACAGGCGCGGCTTTTCCCGCTGCAGCAGCGCTTCCAGCGCGGCGATGTCCGGACCGTCCGGCAGGCGCGGCACGCCCAGCATGCGCGCCCCGGCCAGCTTGAGCTTGCCGAACAGGGGGTAATAGCCGGGGTTGTCGACCAGCACCGGCGCGTCCTGCGGCACGAAGTAGCGGATCACCAGGTCCATGGCCTCGTTCGCGCCGTGCGTCAGCACCAGTTGCGGCGGCGCCGCATTGATGCCCACGTCTCCCAGCTTGCGCACCAGGCTTTCGCGCAGCGGCGCATAGCCGAAGCGGCTGCCGTAGCGGAACAAGGCGCCCAGCCCGGTGCGCACCACCTTCTGGTGGTAGCGGTCCATGCGCATGTCGGCCAGCCATTCCACCGGCGGAAACCCGTCGCCCACCGCGACCGCGTCGGGCTGGGTCTTGAGCTGCTCGCGCATCAGCCACACGATGTCCATGGCGCGGCTCAGCTGCCCCGGCTCCTCGTCGGCGGCCTTGCGCGTCCTGCCCGTCTCCAGCACGTAGAAGCCGGAACCCCGGCGCGGCTCCACCAGGCCCTGCGCGACCAGCATTTCGAACGCCACCACCACGGTGTTCTTCGCGTAGCGGTGCAATTGCGCCAGCTCGCGCAGCGACGGCAGCTTGTCGCCGGCCCGGTACACGCCGTCGGCGATCTGCTGGCCGATCAGCCGGGCCAGGCTTTCGGCGATGGGCGCGGCGCGCGGCGGGCGCGTCGCCAGGGGAGGAAGGCTGCCGGACATATGCAAAAATTGGTGCAGTGCAATGACACTGTTTGTCGAAACTGTACCTCTCAATACCGGTACAGTCTACCTAGAATCTGGCCACCCGATTCCGATACATGGAGACCCCGCAAGTGGCCGATTCCCGCCTGCCCAACTTCCGTTCCCTCACCCCCGCCGACCGCCTGGCGGCCGTGGCCGACGCCGTGGACCTGAGCGCCGAGGAGCGCCGGCTGCTGGCCGCGCCAGGCGCGCTGGGCCTGGACCGCGCCGACGGCATGATAGAGAACGTCATCGCCGCGTTCGAACTGCCGCTGGGCGTGGCCGCCAACTTCCAGGTCAACGGCCGCGACGTGCTGGTGCCGATGGCGGTCGAGGAGCCGTCCGTGGTGGCCGCCGCGTCCTACATGGCCAAGCTGGCGCGCGCCTGCGGCGGCTTCGAGACTTCCAGCACCCGGCCGCTGATGCGCGCCCAGGTGCAGGTGCTGGGGCTGGGCGATCCGCAGGGCGCGCGGCTGGCGCTGCTGCGCGAACGCGAGCGCATCGTGGCGCTGGCCAACGGCCGCGACCGCACCCTGGTCGAGCTGGGCGGCGGCTGCCAGGACATCGAAGTCCACGTATTTCCCGACACCCCGCGCGGCCCCATGCTGGTGCTGCACCTGATCGTGGACGTGCGCGACGCGATGGGCGCCAACGCCGTCAACACCATGGCCGAGGCCGTGGCGCCGCTGATCGAGGAAATTTCCGGCGGCTCCGTGCGCCTGCGCATCCTGTCCAACCTGGCCGACCTGCGCCTGGCGCGCGCCCGCGTGCGCCTGACGCCGCAGGCGCTGGACACGGCCGAGCGCAGCGGCGCCGACATCATCGAAGGCGTGCTCGACGCCTACACCTTCGCCGCGGTCGATCCCTACCGCGCGGCCACGCACAACAAGGGCATCATGAACGGCATCGACCCCGTGATCGTCGCCACCGGCAACGACTGGCGGGCGGTGGAAGCCGGCGCCCACGCCTACGCCAGCCGCGACGGCCGCTACACCTCCCTCACCCACTGGGAGAAAGACGCCGCGGGCGCGCTGGTCGGCTCCATCGAAATGCCCATGCCCGTGGGCCTGGTGGGCGGCGCCACCAAAACCCATCCGCTGGCCCGCCTGGCGCTGAAGATCATGGACGTGAAAAGCGCGCAGGAACTGGGCGAAATCGCCGTGGCCGTGGGCCTGGCGCAGAACCTGGGCGCGCTGCGGGCGCTGGCCACCGAAGGCATCCAGCGCGGCCACATGGCGCTGCACGCGCGCAACATCGCCCTGGCCGCCGGCGCGGCGGGCGCCGAGATCGACACCGTCGCCAAGCGCATGGCGGCCCTGCGGGACGTAACCAGCGACCGCGCGCGCGCCTTGCTGGAGGAATTGCGCGCGCCCCGATAAACCCGGCCATCCGGCCTGACAAGAACCAAGGAGAGAGACATGAATCCGAACACCCCGGCGCCGCCTGCGCGCCTGGCGGAAGTCTGGAGCGACACGGTCGACCTGCGCCAGCTGGCGTGGGCCATCGGCATCGGCATCGTGATCAGCGTGGCGGGGTTCTATGCCGCCAGCCATTGGCTGCGCGGCGTCGTCGCCTCGCCCGAGCTGGCCCATGCCTACGCCATGCTGGCCGGGCTGGCGGGCTGCGTGCTGGCCGGCCTGATCTGCGCCCGCCTGTTCCCGCCCAAGCGCATCGTGGTCGAACACAGCGCCACCCAGGACCCGGCCTGGCGCGCCGAAGTGCTGGCCGAACTGGCCGAGCAGCCCGGCGGCCTGGGCACGCTGGCCGATCTGCCCGAGGCCGCCGTGCGCGAACTCAAGGCGCTGGACCTGTACGAGCTGTTCGCCCAGCCCGCCGCGCCCGCGTCCGATGCGCGCGTGCGCGCCGAAGCGCCGCAGGGCGCGAACAAGGAGGCGCTGGCATGAGCAATCCCGCGCTACTCGAACAAATCATGATGGCGGCCGCCATGGGCCTGCTGGGCGCGGTGGTGTTCGCGGCCATCGGCCTGGTGTCCGGCACCGACGAAACCACCACGCTGGCGCCGCTGACCCTGCTGGTGGTGCTGCTGGGCGTGCCGCCGGCGGGCGTCTTCACCTTCTTCCTGGCCGGCGCCGTGGCCAAGCACATGACCCATGCCGTGCCGACGGCGCTGCTGGGCATACCCGGCGACACCATGGCCACGCCGCTGCTGCAGGACGCGAACATGCTGCGCAAGCTGGGCGTGCCGCACATCGCGCTGCGCAAGATGGTGTCCGGCGCCATCGTCGCCGCGTTCGTGGCGGTGCCGCTGGCCGTGCTGTTCGCGGTGCTGCTGGCGCCGTTCGGCGCGGTCATCACCCGGTTCGCGCCCTGGATCTTCCTGGCCGCGGCGCTGCTCATCGCCTACTTCTCGGCCGGCCGCTGGGCCGCGGTCGCGCTGCTGGTGCCGTTCGTCGTGCTCATCGTCGCGCTGCAAAGCCTGACCGCCAAGTACGGGGTCAAGCTGAGCATCAGCTACTTCCTGGGCATCGCCATCGGGCCGCTGATCGCGGACCTGTTCAGCGTGGCCTCGCCGCAGGGGCGCTCGCGCATGCTGCGCGACAAGGTACGCACCTTCTCGCTGGCGCCGGACGTGAAAGGCTGGTCGGGCTACTTCCCCAACCCGCTGAAGGTCATGGACCGCACGCAGACCCGCTGGACGCTGGCCACGGCCGCGGTCTCCAGCGCCACCTTCGTGTTCAGCCCCGTGGCCATGACCGTGGTGCTGGGCGAGCTGGTGGGCTCGCGCGTCAAGCATGCCTATCACCGCCTGACCACCGTGCTGAGCGCGCGCAACGGCGTCACCGAGGCCACCTACATCGCCGAGGCGCTGATTCCGCTGATCGCCTTCGGCCTGCCGCTCAGTCCGGTGGCCGCCGGCCCCGCGGCGCCCTTGTTCAACGCGCCGCCGCGCTTCACGGTGGACGCCGCCACCGGCCAGACCAACAATCTGCACAACCTGCTGAACCACTGGGAGTTCCTGGGCTACGGCATGCTGGCGGTATTGCTGGCCGCGGTGGTGTCCTATCCGTTCGCCATGAACTTTGCGCGCCGCGCCGCGCTGTTCGTGTCGCGCAAGGTCAGCCACGAGGCCATCATCGCCACCTTCGTCGGCCTGATCATCGTCATCAGCGTCTGGGAAGGCCAGTTCCTGGGCCTGCTCGTGATCCTCACCATGGGCCTGTTCGGCGGCCTGCTGTCGCGCCTGTTCGGCTTCAACACCGGCGTGCAGTTCATGGGCTATTACACCGCCGTGCTGTCGGTGCCGGCGATCGTCAAGCTGCTGGCCTGAAATACCGCGTATCGGACGGGGCCCGGCCCCGTCCGCAATTCCCCGCCGCTTGATCCCGCGCAAGGCGATCGGACGGCCCTTGCTCTAGCCTCTGTCAACTTGACCTGAGGAAAGACCTGATCATGACGTGGTTCAAATCACTCACTCTCGCCGGACGCGAACTGCTGCCCATCGTACAAGGCGGCATGGGCGTCGGCATCTCGGCCCATCGCCTGGCCGGCGCGGTCGCCAGCCAGAACGCCATGGGCACCATCGCCAGCATCGATTTGCGCCACCATCATCCGGATCTGCTCGAAAAGACCGAGCGCTGCCATGACCGCGACCTGATCGACAGCGCCAACCTCGAAGCGCTGCACCGCGAAATCCGCGCCGCGCTGGACACGGCGCAGGGCCGCGGCCTGGTCGCCGTCAACGTCATGAAGGCGGTGCGGGGCCACCCGGCCCTGGTGCGCCAGGCCTGCGAAAGCGGCGCCCAGGCCATCGTGATGGGCGCGGGCCTGCCGCTGGACCTGCCCGAAATGACCGCCGATTTCCCCAAGGTCGCGCTGGTGCCGATTCTGTCCGAAGCGCGCGGCGTGGCCGCGGTGCTCAAGAAATGGATCAAGAAGGGCCGGCTGGCCGACGCCGTGGTGATCGAGCATCCCGGCCACGCCGGCGGCCACCTGGGCGCGGCGCGGCTCGAAGACGTGCACGACGAACGCTTCGATTTCAAGCGCGTGCTGGCCGATTGCCACAAGCTGTTCCAGGAACTGGCGCTGGGCAAGGACGCGCCCAAGCTCATCGTGGCCGGCGGCGTGGGCAGCCACGACCAGGTGCGCCACTGGCTGGGGCACGGCGCCGACGGCGTGCAGGTGGGCACCGCCTTCGCCGTCACTATCGAGGGGGACGCGCACGAGAATTTCAAGCGCGTGCTGATCGACGCCGACCCCGACCAGTTGAAGGAATTCACCAGCGTGGCCGGCCTGCCGGCGCGCGCCGTGGCCACGCCGTGGCTGACGCGCTACCTGCGCCAGGAAAAGACGCTGCAGGAAAACACCCGCTGCGACGCGCGCCGCTGCAGCCAGCGCATGGACTGCCTGACGCAGTGCGGCCTGCGCGACGGGCTGTCGCGCTTCGGCCAGTTCTGCATCGACCTCAAGCTGGCCGCCGCCATGCGCGGCGAAGTCAGCCGCGGCCTGTTCTTCCGCGGCGCATCCAAGCTGCCTTTCGGCAACGCCATGCGCTCGGTGCGCGAACTGATGGACTACCTGCTGCACGGACAGATGCCCGCCAACGCCTGATCCCTGCGGCCACCGCCCGCCCGGCGGCTTTGATAAATTATTGAACGACGTATAATATTATTCATCGTTCAGATAATCCGAGCCGCCATGTCCGCCACCGAATCCCTCCCGCCCGCCGCGCCGGCGGCCGATCCCGGCCGCCGTGAGCGCAAGCGCCTGCAGACGCTGGACCATCTGGCGCGCACCGCCTTCGGCCTGTTCGAGGCGCAGGGCTACGACGCCGTCACGATGGAGCAGATCGCGGCCGCGGCCGACGTCGCCAAGGGCACGCTGTACAACCATTTCCCGGTCAAGGAGGCGCTGCTCGCGCACCATCTGCACGGCGAACTCGCCGCCTCGCTGGCGGCGCTGTGGCCGGCGCTGCGCGCCCTGCCCTCGTTCGCCGCACGGCTGACGCGCATCCTGCGCGCCTCGGCCGACTGGTCCGAATCGCATCGCGCGTATCTGGGCCCGTATCTGCGCTATCGCCTGGCCCATGCGCAGTCCGACGCCGCCCGCCATCCCCGCAGCGGCCTGCAACCGGCGTACGCCTCGCTGATTGCCGAGGCGCAGGCGGCGGGCCAGCTGCGCGCCGACCTGTCCGCCGAGCAACTGGCTCACCACCTGCAATTCCTGCACCTGGGCGCGATGCTGCGCTGGCTGGACCGGCCCGGCGCGAGCCTGCGCGACGAATACGACGCAGCCCTGAGCCTGTTTCTGGGCGGCGCCGCCAAGGAGGCGCCATGAACGCGCTGGTGCTGGACTGGGCGGCGGCCGAAAAAGCCGGGCCGCGCGCCGCCGGCGGCAAGGGCTGGCAATTGGCGCGCATGGCGCAGCTCGGCGTGCCCGTGCCCGAAGGCTTCGTGCTGGCGGCCGCGGCCAGCCTGGGCCGCCAGCCGGGCCAGCCGGTGCCCCCCGAGGCGCAGCGCGTCTTGCTGCAGGCGCTGCGCGACCGCGGCTGGCTGGCGCGGCCGCTGGCGCTGCGCTCGTCCGCGCCGCAGGAGGACTCCGCGGGCGCGTCCTTCGCGGGCATCCATCTTTCCTGCCTGAACGTAACCGGCGAACAGGCGGTGCTGGAGGCGCTGGCGCGCGTCTGGGATTCGCAGGCCACGCCGCAGGCGCAGGCCTATCGCCAGCGTCTGGGGCTGGACGCCGAGGGCGGCATGGCCGTGGTGGTGATGCCGCTGATCGAGGCCGCCGCTTCCGGCATCGCGTTCACGATGGACCCGCTGTCCGGACGCCGCGACGAAATGCTGATCCACGCCAACTGGGGCCTGGGCGAATCGCTGGTGGCCGGACAGGCCGACGGCGACGAATACCGGCTGCGCGAAGACTACCTGCGCCTGGCCTGGCCGCTGGCGTCGCGGCGCGTGGGCGCCAAGCGCCAGGCCAGCCTGCCCGCCGCCGCCGGCGGCACGCAACTGGCCGACACCGCGGCCGCCCGGGCCGCGCAGCCCGTGCTTAGCGATGCGCAGGCCGAGGCGCTGGGCGAGATCGCGCGCGACGCGGCCCGCGCCCTGGACTATGCCGGCGCCGGCCACGACCTCGAATGGGCTTGGGACGGGCGGCAATTCTGGATTCTGCAGGCGCGCCCGATCACCGCGGCGGCGCGCTACACCTATCCCGCGCTGCGTTCGCAGCCTTCGTACTGGTCGCGCGGCAACACGCGCGAAGTGCTGCCCGAGGCCATGTCGGCGCTGGAATGGGACAGCGGCCGGGTCATGGCCCAGCGCATGCTGAGCAGCGGTTTCGAACTGAGCGGTTACGCGCCCTTGCCGGGCGTGCGGCTGGCGGCGCTGTTCCAGGGCCGCGTGTACCTGGACGCCTCGGTCATCCAGTGGGTCGGCTACGACGCCCTGGGCGTGCCGCCGGCGGCCATGAACGCGCTGCTGGGCGGCCCCCAGCCCGCGATCGAGGCGCCCGCGCCCACGCCCGCGCAGCGCCTGCGCCATGCCGCGCGCATCCTGCGCTACCTGCGCCGCGCCGCCCCCTTGCGCAAGCGCGCCGAGACCGACCTGCCACGGCTGCTGGCGCGCGCCCGGGCCTGGCTGGACGAGCCGCTGCCGGACGCCGGCGCCGAACTCGGCGCGCGCCTGCGCACGCAGTTCCTGACGGTGCTGGGCGCGGACGAACTGTTCTTCCTGCAAGGCTCGGGCGGCGGCGCACTGTCGAAGCTGCTGGAGCTGGTCGAGAAGGCCTGCCCCGGCCAGGGCCATGCCCTGACGGCCGCGCTGATGGCGGGCGGCGAGCCCAGCGTGACCGCGAGCCAGGGCTATGCGCTGATGGCGCTGGCCGAACTTGCCCAGGCCGACGCGGCGGCGCTGGCCTGGCTGCGCAGCCCGCAGCGCGACAGCGCCGCCTGGCGCGAGGCGCTGCCCGACAGCAGCCCGTTCAAACAGGCCTTCGCCGACTTCCTGGCCCGCTACGGCCATCGCGCCGTGTATGAAACCTATCTGCGCAATCCGCGCTGGCGCGAGGCGCCGGGCTACCTGCTCGACAGCGTGGTCAACCTGATCGGCGCCGACGCCGGCGCGCTGCGCGCGCGCCAGGAAGAAGCGGCGCGCCTGGCCTGGCAACGGCTACGCGCCGCGCTGCCGTTCTGGCAGCGTCCGCTGGCCGCGAAACTGCTGCAGGCCTCGCGCCTTGAAGGCCGGCAGCGCGAGGCCGCGCGCAGCGTGCTGGTGGCCTACCTGGCGGCGGCGCGCCGCAGCGCGCTGGCGCTGGGGCAACGCTATCTCGGCCAGGGCCTGGCGGTGGCCGACGACGTATTCCACCTGACCGCCACCGAACTGTTCGCGCTGGCCGACGGCCGGCTCGCACCCGTGGCGGCGGGCCGCCGCGCGGCCCTGCGCCGCACCCAGCTGGAAACCTGGGCCGCCACGCCCGACCCGGACGTGATCGTCGAACCCGCGGCGGGCGGCGCGCGGGTGCCGGCGCCGGCGCAGCCGGCAAGCCGCCCGGCCGGACAATCCGCCTCGGGCGCCTGGCGCGGCACGCCCGCGGCCGGCGGACGGGCGACCGGCCCCGCCTTCGTCGCGCGCACGCCGGCCGAGGGACTGGAGATGCCGGCCGGCAGCATCCTGCTCGCGCCCTCCACCGATCCGGCCTGGACGCCGCTGTTCCTGCGCGCCGCGGCGCTGGTCATGGAGGCCGGCGGCTACCTGTCGCACGGCGCCATCGTGGCGCGGGAATTCGGTATTCCCGCTGTCGTGAACGTGCAGGGGATATTGCGGGAAGTGGGCAGCGGGGACGTGCTGGAGGTGGATGCGGGCGGGGGGACGGTGCGGCGGGTTTAGGCGGTGGCGGCTTTTGCCGCCTGATGGGTTTCGCGCGTTCGGTATTCGAGTTCTTGCATAAGGAATCTCGCGCTGCACCCATCCTACGTTCGGGGATCGGATCGTAGGATGGGTGCAGCGCGCGGCATCCGATATAAGAAACCTGCTGTCAACCGCGCGAAACCCATCAGGCGGCCCCAGCCGCCACCAATTCAAACTCGAACACCGCCCCCCACCCCGCCTGCTCCACCAGCCGGATCTCGCTCTGGTGCAGTTGCAGGATGCGCTGCACGATCACCAGCCCCAGCCCGCCGCTTTCCCCCGGCCCGCGGTTCAGCGCGCTGGCCCGCACGAACAGCCCGGGGCGCAGCGCTTGCGGGATGCCGTCGCCGGAATCGCTGACCTGTACGCGCACCCGGTCCTGCGCCGCGCCCAGGCGCAGTTCGATGCGCCCGCCCGGCGGGCTGTGGCGGATGGCGTTGTCCAGCAGGTTGGTCAGCACCCGTTCGATCAGACCCAGGTCCGCGCGCACCGGCGGCAGCCCGTGCGCGATGTCGGTGGCCAGCCGCTGCTGGCGCGCCTCGGCGGCCAGCTCGAATTTCTGGATCACGTCCTGGGCCAGCTCCGGCAGCGAAAAGGTTTCGGGCTCCAGCCGCACCAGGCCGGACTCCAGCCGCGCCAATTCGAAAAGCTCCTGCGCCAGCCGGCCCACCTTGCGGCTCTGCGCCAGCGCGATGTCCAGGTAGCGGCGCCGCTCGGCCGGCTCCAGCGTGGCGTCCTTGAGCCGGAGCGTTTCCAGGTAGCCGTGCAGCGAAGTCAGCGGCGTGCGCAAGTCGTGCGAAATATTGGCCACCAGGTCGCGCCGCTGCTGGTCCTGCCGCGTCAGCTCGCGCCATTGCTCGGAGATGCGCGCGCCCATCTGCACGAAGCTGCGGCGCAGCACCTCGATTTCGTCGCCGCGCTCGCCGGCGCGCCCGTCGTCCGGACCTTCCAGCGCGGCCAGCGCCATGCCGTCGTCCGTGCCGAAAGCGCGCACCGCGCGCGTCAGGCCGCGCAACGGCCGCGTGATCAGCGCGAACGCCGCCAGGCCGGCGGCCAGGCCCAGCAGCGCCACCAGGCCGATGGACCACAAGGTCATGCGCAGCACCGAACTGCGCGACACGTCCTGGGCCAGCGCGTCGCGCGCCTGGCCCTGCAGCACCACGTAGACATAGCCCTGCTCCTGTCCGCCCACGCGCACCGGCGCGGCGCTGAAGACTTTCCGCGCCTGCGGATTGCGCGGATCGTCGCCGACGATGGGCATCATGTCTCCGGCCAGCAGCCGGCGGATCGGTTTCATGTCGACGCGCCCGCGCTTGATTTCGCCGGGCGGCGCGGCGTCGGCCACGATGTGGCCGTCGTTGGACAGCAGATAGACCTCCACCGCCGGATTCACCGCCATCAGCATGTCGAACAGCGAGCGCACGGCCTGCGGCCGCCAGCCGTTGACGTCCATCAGCTCGTTGGTGCCGGCGATATGCTGCGCCAGCCCGCTGGACAGGCGTTGCACCACCTCCTGCTGGTAGCGCGAATTGGCGGCGATCTGCAGCCAGGCCGAGGCGCCGCAGCAGGCCAGCAGCAGCAGCGCGAACACGCCCGACAGGCGTTGGGTGAGCGTCAGGCGTTTCATGCCGCGTCTCCCGCGCGGCCGGGCGCCGCCGCGAATTTGTAGCCCCGGCCCCAGACCGTCAGGATGCGCTGCGGATTGGACGCGTCCGCCTCGATCTTGGCGCGCAGCCGGTTGATGTGGGTGTTGACCGTGTGCTCGTAGCCTTCGTGCCGGTAGCCCCACACCTGGTTCAGCAGGTCCAGGCGCGAGAACACCTGATCCGGATTGCGCGCAAAGAAAAGCAGCAGGTCGAATTCGCGCGGCGTCAGCTCCAGCCGGCGGCCGTCGACGTCGGCCGTGCGCGCCAGCGGATCGATGGCCAGGCCGTGCAGCGACAGGCTGCCGGCGTCCAGCCGCGCGTTGCGCTCCAGCGCCTCGCTGCGGCGCAGCAGCGCGCGCACGCGCGCCACCAGCTCCAGCATGGAGAACGGCTTGGCCAGATAGTCGTCCGCGCCCAGCTCCAGGCCCAGGATGCGGTGCACTTCGCTGGAGCGCGCGCTGGTGATGATGATGGGGATGTAGCGCGCCATGCCGCGCGCCCGCTTGCAGATCTCCAGCCCGTCGATCCCGGGCAGCATCAGGTCCAGCACCAGCGCGTCCCAGTTGCCTTCCTCCAGCCTGCGCATGCCGTCGTGGCCGTCGGCGGCGTGTTCGACCGCATAGCCTTCGTCGCGCAGGTGCATGCGCAGCAGTTCCGCGATGTGGGCGTCGTCTTCGACTATCAGTACGCGTCGGGGCGTGTCCATGGGCAGCTCGGATGGGGAATGATGCGCGTATTGTCGCCAATCCGCGCGCGGCGAGTTATCACATTTAATTTAAGTTTGCGTGAGGACTTCGCCACCGGCCCCGGACAAGAATGTCGCCAACGACAAGCAACCCGGAGCCTTCCATGCCGGCCATTCCCGCCCACCGCGCCCCTGGCGCCAGCCCTGTCCACCCCGGCTGGCTGCGCATCCAGCACTGGCTGAACGCGCTGGCCGTGGGCGTCATGGCCGCCAGCGGCTGGCGCATCTACAACGCCTCGCCGCTGTTCGACTTCAGCTTCCCCGCCGGCGTCACGCTCGGCGGCTGGCTGGGCGGCGCCCTGCAATGGCATTTCGCCGGCATGTGGCTGCTGGCCGGTAACGGCGTGTTGTACCTGGCCGCCAATCTCGCCACCGGCCGGCTGCGCCGCAAATTCTTTCCGCTGAGCCTGCGCGGCCTGGCCGCCGACCTGGGCGCGGCCTTGCGCGGCCGGCTCTCGCACGCCGACCCGCGCCGCTACAACCAGCTGCAGCGCCTGGCCTACCTGTTCGCGATGGCCGACATCGCGCTGCTGGTCGCCTCCGGCCTGGTGCTGTGGAAATCGGTGCAGTTCGAACTGCTGCGCGAACTGATGGGCGGATACGAAGGGGCGCGCCTGGTGCACTTCTACGCCATGGCCCTGCTCGCGGCCTTCGTCGCGGTGCACGTGCTGATGGTGGCCGTGGTGCCGCGCAGCCTGGCCGCCATGATCCGCGGGCGCTGAGCAAACGAACGGGAGCCACGAATGAATCCGCAATCCAAGCCGAAAAACCGTCTCGCCGCCGCCCGCCCGGACGCCGCGGAGATCCTGCGCGAAGCCGGCGGGCTGTTGGAAAAGCGCCTGCCGCTGCCGGCGCGCCGCGCCTTCCTGCGCCGCGGGCTGACCCTGGGCGGGCTGGCCATGCTGTCGGGCTGCTCGCTGGCCGACGACGAAGGCGTGGAGCGCGCGCTGGCCGCGGTGTCGCGCTGGAACGACCGCGTCCAGGGCTGGCTGTTCGATCCGACCCAGCTGGCTCCCACCTATCCCGAATCCATGATCGCGCGGCCGTTTCCGTTCAACGCCTATTACGGCATCGACCAGGCGCCGCGCGTGGACGAGGAATCGTTCCGGCTGGAAGTCAGCGGCCTGGTCGCCGACCGCCGCGCCTGGCGGCTCGAGGAGCTGCGCGCCATGGCCCAGGCCGAACAGGTGACCCGCCACATCTGCGTGGAAGGCTGGAGCGCCATCGGCAAATGGGGCGGCGTGCCGTTCGCGGATTTCCTCAAGCGCGTGGGCGCGGACCTGAGCGCCAGGTACGTGGGATTCAAGTGCGCCGACGACTACTACACCAGCATCGACATGCCCACCGCCCTGCATCCCCAGACCATCCTGGCGCTGACCTACGACGGCCGCACGCTGCCGCGCGAATACGGCTTTCCCATGAAGCTGCGCATGCCGACCAAGCTTGGCTACAAGAACCCCAAGCACGTCCAGGCGATCTTCGTCACCAACACCTATCCCGGCGGCTACTGGGAGGACCAGGGCTACAACTGGTTCGGCGGCAGCTAGGCCAAGATTTTTTTCCCCACCCCTGTTCTAAAAGGAACACACCATGAAGACTTACGCTACCGCAGCATTCGCTATCTGCCTGGCCTTCGGCGCCGCCACCACGGCGCTCGCGGCCGACGCCATGGACAAGAAAGCCGGCGACCACAGCGCCATGTCCAAGGACGGCATGGGCAAGGACCAGATGTCCAAGGACAAGATGGGCAAGGATGCGATGGGCAAGGACGGCATGTCCAAGGACGCCATGGGCAAGGACGCCATGGGCAAGGACCAGATGTCCAAGGACAAGATGGGCAAGGACGGCATGTCGCACGACGGCATGGCCAAGGATGGCATGTCCAAGGACGGCATGAAGCGCTGATCCCGCGCGCCGCGCCGCCCGGCTGCGTCAGCGGCGGCGCGCGCGCACCTGCCCCGGCGTCATGCCGAACCTGCGCCGGAACGCGGTGGCGAAATTGGCCGCGCTGTTATAGCCGGCCAGCCATGCCGCCTGCGTCACGCTGACGCCATCGACCTCCAGCGCCAGCCGCGCGCGCGCCAGCTTGCGCTCGCGCAGGTACTGGGCGACCGTGGTGCCCCACATCGCCCGGAAATGCCGTTGCAGGGTATTGACGCTGATGCACGCCCGGGCCGCGATCTGCGCCAGCGACAGCGCATCGGCGCCGCCCTCGTCCAGCAGTTCGCGCAGCGCCATCATGCGCAGGCGCTCGCGCTGGCCGAGTTCCGGCGTGTGGTCGGCCGCCCCATCCTGCAGCCCTTCCAACGCGTCCACCAGAATGGCCAGCGCGCGCGACTGCTGGTAAAGACGCCACAGCGACGGCGCCATCACGGGCGGACGCAGCATCTGCTCCGCCGCCGCGACTGCCGGCCCCGAAGCCTGCCAGGTCCGCAACGCCATGTGGCGTTGCGCGAAATTGCGCAGCGCCGGCAGTCCGGCGCAAAGCCGCTGACGGTCCATCCATTCGTGTTCCAGCCTCAGCAGCACCGTGCGCTCGATGTCGCCCAGGCACGATTCGCGCACGAAGCCGTCCGGCTCCCGCACCGACAGCGCCACGCCCAGTACCTTGCCGTCGGGGCGCGGCCCCAGGGCCAGCCGCTGGCCGGCCAGCGTCACGTTCACGCGCCCGCCCACCACCAGGGCAATGTGCAGGCCCGGCCGCAGCGAGCCGCGCGCGCTCGCGCCCTGCAGATCGCGCACGTCCAGGCGCCGCAGCACCATGCCCGGCGCCAGTTCCGTCAGGTCGGACCAGCCCTCCAGCATGGCGCGCGGACGCGCCGCGGCCGTCCGGCCATACCCGTCCGGGCGCGCCGGCAGCAGTTGCGGCCCGCCCACGCTGCCTGCTTTCTCTTGGTCCGATTCTGGGGAGTTGGCGCTGCCGCAAAGTTTTGTGGTGGCGCCGCAAACCCCGGCGCGTGTAGCCGCTGACATAATTTCGCCGAAATTCAAATAGCAATCGTTCTCAATTAAAACATGGCCGCCCGCTTCCGGGTTGCCTTTCTGCTCTTGGAGAAATGTCAGTGCACCGTCTGAACTACGCCGCCCTGCTGCTTTGCGGCCTGCATGGAACCATCGCCGCCGCGCAGGCCGTCCCGGAACTGCCGACCGTGCAGGTGCTGGGCACCGCCGAAGAAGAAGTCAAGGAAGCGCTCGGCGTCTCGGTGATCACGGCCGACGAGATCGCCCGCCGCCCGCCCGTCAACGATCTGTCGGACATCGTGCGCCGCGAACCCGGCGTGAACCTCACCGGCAACAGCGCCAGCGGCTCGCGCGGCAACAGCCGCCAGATCGACATCCGCGGCATGGGCCCCGAGAACACCCTGATCCTGATCGACGGCCGGCCCGCCACGTCGCGCAATGCGGTGCGCTACGGCTGGAACGGCGACCGCGATACCCGCGGCGACAGCAACTGGGTGCCGGCCGAGGAAGTCGAGCGCATCGAGGTGCTGCGCGGACCGGCCGCCGCGCGCTATGGCTCGGGCGCGATGGGCGGCGTGGTGAACATCATCACCAAGCGTCCCGCGGACCGGTTCGGCGGGTCGCTCACCTACTACCTGAACCAGCCCGAGGACAGCGACGAAGGCAATACCAACCGCGTCGGCATCCGCCTGAGCGGCCCGATCAGCGACACCCTGAGCCTGCGGCTTTACGGCAACTACAACAAAACCACTCCCGACGCGCGCAACATCAACGCCGCGCGCTCGCAACTCAACGCCGACGGCCTGGCGGAATCGGCCGGCCGCGAAGGCGTGGTCAACCAGGACCTGAACGCGCTGTTCTCGTGGCGCCCGGATGCCCGCAACACGGTGGACCTGGAGGCCGCGTTCAGCCGCCAGGGCAATCTGTACGCCGGCGACACCATGCTCAACAGCACCTCGTCCTTCTCCGACAGCCTGTACGGCAAGGAAACCAGCGCGCTCTACCGCGAAAGCCTGGGCCTGACCCACCGCGGCGTCTGGGACTGGGGCACATCGCGCGCCGCGCTGGGCTACGACTACACGCGCAATGCGCGCCAGAACGAGGGCCTGGCCGGCGGCGGCGAAGGCATGCCGGTGGACCTGGGCCGGGCCACGTCGCGGCTGCGCAACTGGAGCGCCGTGGGCGAAGTGAATCTGCCGTTCGAGCTGGGCTTCGAGCAGGTCGCCACGATAGGCGTGGAATGGCTGCGCGAATCGCTGGAAGACGCCGCCAGCCTGCGCCAGACCTATACCGGCGGCGCCATCGGCGGCGTGGCCATGGACGGCCGCGACCCGAAAACCGCCCAGAACAGCTATGCGCTCTTCATGGAGGACAACATCCAGGCCGGCGCGCGCGCCACGCTGACGCCGGGCCTGCGGTTCGACCGCAACGACAAGTTCGGCAGCAACTGGAGCCCCAGCCTGAACGCCGCCTACGAGCTCACCGCGGCGCTGCGCCTGAAAGGCGGCGTCGCGCGCGCCTACAAGGCGCCCAACCTGTACCAGTCCAACCCCAACTACCTGATGTACAGCCGCGGCTACGGCTGCCCGGTATCGCAGGCCAACCGCAACGGCTGCTATCTCGTCGGCAACCGCGATCTGGCGCCCGAGACCAGCGTCAACAAGGAAATCGGCTTCGAGTACGACCCGGGCGGCTGGCGCGCGAGCGCGGCCTACTTCCGCAACGACTACCGCAACAAGATCGTCGCCGGCACCGACATCGCCTACCGCCTGGCCAACGGCGCGCGCGTGCTGCAATGGAGCAACGCCGGCAAGGCGGTGGTCGAGGGCGTGGAAGGCAATCTGTTCATCGCCCTGGCGCCGGACCTGGACTGGAACACCAACTTCACCTACATGATCCGCAGCGAAAGCAAGGACGACGGCCAGCCGCTGAGCGTGATCCCGAAATACACCGTCAATTCCACGCTGGACTGGTACGCCACCGAACGGCTTTCGCTGCAGGCCAACCTGACCTACTACGGCCGGCAGCAAGGTCCGACCCTGAACCCGCGCCGCGGCGAGGCGATCACGGACCGCGGGCTGCAAGGCGTCAGCCCCTACGCCCTGGTGGGCCTGAGCGCCGGCTACGCGTTCAACCGCAACCTGCGGCTGCGCGTGGGCGTGAGCAACCTGCTGGACAAGAAGCGCTACCGCGAAGGCAACGCGGTCGAGGCCGGCGCGGCCACCTACAACGAACCCGGCCGCGCCTATTACGCCAGCCTCACGGCCTCGTTCTGAGTGCCATGAAAAAGGCCTCGCCGGGTGGCGAGGCCTTTTGGCGTCAGCAGCAGCCGATGCGTTTCTTGCCGCCGTAGCGCGCGTCCTGGCGCTCGCGGAAGAACTCTTCGTAGCTCATCGGCTCCCGGTCGGGATGGGTGCGCCGCACGTGCTCGACGTAGGTCTCGTAGTCGGGCACCCCCACCATCAGCCGGAGCGTCTGCCCCAGGTAGCGGCCGGCCGCGCCGGCGGCCGAGCTCATGTTGGCGAACAGCATGCGGCTCTCCTGCTCAATCCGCGCCGGCGCCGGCGGGCAGCGTCTCGTACGGGGTTTCGCGGGCGGTGGGCTTGTTCTCGTTGCGCGCGCGCTGCACCGAACGCAGGCCGAACACCAGAATGCTCACCACGACGAAGATGAAGATACCGCACAGGCCGGCGTTGATGTAGTCGTTGAACACCACGCGGGACATCTCGGCCAGCGACTTGGCCGGGGCCAGGACCTTGCCTTCGGCGATCGCCGCGTTGTATTTGGCGGCGTGCGCCAGGAAGCTGACGCGCGGATCGGCGTCGAAGATCTTCTGCCAGCCGGCCGTCAGCGTGCACGCCAGCAGCCAGATCGTCGGCAGCACGGTGACCCACGCATAGCGGTCGCGCTTCATCTTGAACAGCACCACGGTGCCCAGCGTCAGCGCCACCGCGGCCAGCATCTGGTTGGCGATGCCGAACAGCGGCCACAGCGTGTTGATGCCGCCCAGCGGATCGACCACGCCCTGGTACAGGAAGTAGCCCCAGGCCAGCACGCACAGGCCGGTGGCGATCAGGTTGGCCGGCAGCGAGTCGGTGCGCTTGAGCGAGGGCGCGAAGGTGCCCAGCAGGTCCTGCAGCATGAAGCGGCCCGCGCGCGTGCCGGCGTCGACGGCCGTCAGGATGAACAGGGCTTCGAACAGGATGGCGAAGTGATACCAGAACGCCATCATGCTCGGGCCGCCCAGGGCCTGGTGCAGGATGTGCGCCATGCCGACGGCCAGCGTGGGCGCGCCGCCGGCGCGCGAGATGATGGTGCTTTCGCCCACGTCCTTGGCGGTCTGCACCAGGTCGGCCGGCGTCACCACGAAGCCCCAGCTCGAAACCACCTGGGCGACCTGGTCCGGCGTGGTGCCGATGACCGCGGCCGGGCTGTTCATGGCGTAGTAGATGCCCGGCTCGATCACGCAGGCCGCCACCAGGGCCATGATGGCCACGAAGGATTCCATCAGCATGCCGCCGTAGCCGATGTAGCGGGCCTGGGTTTCGTTCTCGATCAGCTTGGGCGTGGTGCCCGAGGAGATCAGGGCGTGGAAGCCCGACACGGCGCCGCAGGCGATCGTGATGAAGAGGAACGGGAACAGGTTGCCCGACCACACCGGACCGGTGCCGTCGACGAACTGCGTCAGCGCGGGCATCTTCAGCTCGGGCGCAACCACCACGATGCCGATGGCCAGGCCGACGATGGTGCCGATCTTCAGGAAGGTCGACAGGTAGTCGCGCGGCGCCAGCAGCAGCCACACCGGCAGCACCGAGGCGATGAAGCCGTAGATGATCAGGATCCAGGTCAGGCCCTTGCCGTCGAAGTCGAACATCGGGCCGATCACCGGGTGCGCGGCCACGTCCTGGCCGAAAGTGATGGCGGCCATCAGGCCCACGAAGCCGATGATGGAGACTTCGCCGATCTTGCCCGGACGGATATAGCGCAGGTACACGCCCATGAACAGCGCGATGGGGATGGTCGCGGCCACGGTGAACGTGCCCCAGGGCGAGTGCGTCAGGGCCTTGACCACGATCAGCGCCAGCACCGCCAGGATGATGACCATGATCATGAAGGCGCCGAACAGCGCGATCACGCCCGGGACCTTGCCCAGTTCGGACTTGACCAGGTCGCCCAGCGAGCGGCCGTCACGGCGGGTCGAGATGAAGAGGATGGTGAAATCCTGCACCGCGCCGGCGAACACCACGCCGGCCAGAATCCACAGCATGCCCGGCAGATAGCCCATCTGCGCGGCCAGCACCGGGCCGACCAGCGGACCGGCGCCGGCGATCGCGGCGAAGTGGTGGCCGAACAGCACGTGCTTGTTGGTCGGCACGTAGTCCAGGCCGTCGTTGTACTTCCAGGCCGGGGTCATGCGCGTGGGGTCCAGCTGGAAGACCTTGTTGGCGATGAATCGGCTGTAGTAGCGATACGCGATCAGATAGACGCAGACGGCGGCGATCACCACCCATAGCGCGTTGATGGTCTCCCCTCTGGCCAGCGCCACGGTGCCCAGCGCGAACGCGCCCAGCACCGCAACCGCCAGCCAGACCAGGTGTTGACCCAGTCCTTTACTGCTGGTTTGCATAACTGCTCCTCTTGCCTCCCGCCATGCTCTTGGCGTGGAAACGCTGTTGTCGTCCCGCGGAAGGCAGACTCATTGTTGTGGGGTGGCGGACGCACGCGTCCACACTGCGCCCGGTAAGCGCGGACGCTAGTATTTCGTTTTGCCCCGGCAGCAACAAGCGCGGAACTACGCAAGCCCGCTACGTATTACTACGCAATGCGCCGCAACATAATTTTCCGGAAATCGTAAAATCTGCGGCATGCCCCGAACGTTCCTCCATCGGGGCCCACGCGATATTGCATCGCAACAAGCGAATCCGCGCTGATACAAATCCCTATGAAGCTGCGCCTGAAAATCCTGCTGCTGGCGGCCGTGCCCCTGCTGGTGGCGCTGGCCGCCATCACGGTCGCCGTCTACGTGCAGGGCCTGCAACTGGCCCAGCGCGAGAAACAGGTGGTCGAGAACGCCTGGCTGGCCAGCAAGGAGGGCGAGTTGCGCCACTACGTGAACCTGGCCTATAGCGCCATCGCCCCGCTGCAGGCCCTGTCCGACGACGAGGCCACGCGCCAGCGCGCGCTGGACCTGCTGGCGCAGATGGAATTCGGCCACGACGGCTATTTCTTCGTCTATGACCTGCACGGCCGCAACCTGATGCACCCGCGCCAGCCGGAACTGGTGGGCCAGGACCTGTGGAACCTGCGCGACACCCACGGCCAGCCCGTGATCCAGAACCTGCTGACCGCCGCCCGCCGCAGCGGCCAGGAAGGCGAGGCGGTGCGCTATCTGTGGGAAAAGCCCTCCACCCACCAGACCGAGGAAAAGCTGGGCTACGTCGTGGTGCTGGAGCGCTGGGGCTGGATGCTGGGCACCGGCATCTACCTGGACGACGTGGAACAGGCGCTGGAGCGCATCGACGCGGCGGCGCAGGCCAACATCATCAATATGTTCACCTGGGTGGCCGGCATCGCCGCCGTCTCCATCCTGGGCGTGGCCGCCTGCGGCCTGGCCCTGAACATCAGCGACCACCGCCAGTCCGACGCCAAGCTGCGCCTGATGGCGCGGCAGCTGGTGCGCACCCAGGAGGACGAACGCGCCCGCCTGTCGCGCGAGCTGCACGACGGCATCAGCCAGGTGCTGGTGTCGAGCAAGCTGTCGCTGGAAGCCGCGCGCGAACGGCTGCGCCAGTCGCTGCCGGCCGACGCCGGCGCGCTGGCCCACATCGACGGTCCGCTGGGCGGCGCGCTGGAGCGCCTGAACACCGCCGTGGGCGAAGTGCGGCGGATTTCGCACAACCTGCGCCCCACCCTGCTCGACGACCTGGGCCTGCCGGCCGCGCTCGAACACCTGGGCCGCGAGTTCGCCATCCCCAGCCCGGACGGCGCGCCGCCGCTGGCCGTGCGCCTGCACACCACCGGCCGTCCGGTCAAGCTGCCCGAAGCCTACGCCACCGCCCTGTTCCGCGTGACCCAGGAGGCGCTGACCAACGTCATCCGCCACGCCGGCGCGACCCGCGCCGACATGACCCTGGCCTATTCCGAACGCGACCTGCGCCTGACCATCGCCGACGACGGCCGCGGCTTCGACTACGACGAAGTGCAGCAGGACCCGCGCCGCGGCATCGGCCTGCGCAACATGCGCGAACGCATGAATGCGCTATCGGGTAACCTGACTTTCCGATCCACCGCCCACGGCACGATCCTGCAGGCCTGGCTGCCCCTGCCGCCTGCCGTCTCCGCTCCGGAGCCCCAAGCATGACCGCCAAGCCCGCCCCTGTCCGACTCCTGCTGATCGACGACCATCCGCTGGTGCGCGACGGGCTGCGCCTGCGCCTGGAGACCGTGCCGCACCTGCGCGTGGTCGGCGAGGCCGGCAACGCCGCCGCGGCCCGCGCCTTCCTGGGCGCCTGTATGGCCGAGGACCCGCAGGGCGGCACGCTGCCGCACCTGGCGCTGATGGACCTGAACATGCCCGGCGTCGGCGGCCTGGAACTGACCGCCGAACTGCACGAGCGCTACCCGCAGATCGCCGTGCTGGTGCTGTCGATGCACGACAACCCCGAATACATGGTGCAGGCCGTCAAGGCGGGCGCGCGCGGCTATCTGCTCAAGGACGAGCCGGCGCACGAAATCGTCACCGCCATCGAGGCCGTCATGGCCGGGCGCAGCTACTTCAGCGCCGCCGTCGCGCTGCGCCTGTCCCAGGCCAGCGCGCCGGCCACCCTGCTGACCCAGCGCGAACGCGACGTGCTGCGCCACATCGCCAGCGGCCACGCCAACAAGCAGATCGCCCACGACCTCGGCCTGTCGGTACGCACGGTGGAAACGCACCGGCTGAACATCAAGCGCAAACTCGGCATAGACGGCCAGGCCGAGCTCATCAAATACGCCGTAGAAAACCGAGGGGTCTGACCCTGAGGTAGACTTGCGTCCCAGAGCAACAGCAAAACGCCGCAGCATCCAGGAGTCCCCCATGTCATTGGAACAACACTACACCGCCATACTCGAACAGCTGGGGGAAGATCCGTCCCGCGAAGGGCTGGCCGATACGCCGGCGCGTGCCGCCAAGGCCATGCGCCACCTGTGCCGCGGCTACGGCCAGAACCTGGAAGAGATCGTCAACGGCGCGCTGTTCACCTCCGACACGCGCGAGATCGTGCTGGTCAAGAACATCGAGCTGTATTCGCTGTGCGAGCACCACATGCTGCCCTTCATCGGCAAGGCGCACGTGGCCTACCTGCCCAACGGCAAGGTGCTGGGCCTGTCCAAGGTGGCGCGCATCGTCGAGATGTACGCGCGCCGCCTGCAGATCCAGGAAAACCTCAGCCGCCAGGTGGCCGAGGCCGTGCAGTCGGTCACCGGCGCCGCCGGCGTGGCCGTGGTGATCGAGGCCCAGCACATGTGCATGATGATGCGCGGGGTCGAAAAACAGAATTCGTCCATGGTCACGTCCGTGATGCTGGGCGAGTTCCACGACAACCCCTCGACCCGCGCGGAATTCCTCAGCCTGATCCGGTAGGATGGGTGCAGCGCGAGAAACCATAGGCAAGAAAGAGAACCGCGAGCGCGCGCAACCCATCGGGCGGCCCCGGCCGCCAATCACCCGTGCCGGCTGCGAGACCCCGCCAGCCGCTCGATCGCGGCCCAGTCCCACGCAATCCCCAGCCCCGGCTCCTGCGACGGCAGCGCGTGGCCGTCCTCGATCCGCAGGCGCGACTCGGTAATCAGGTCCAGCTGCGGGATGTATTCCAGCCAGCGGCTGTTGGGCACGGCGCAGCACAGCGCCACGTGGATTTCCATCAGGAAGTGCGGGCAGACCGGCACGTTATAGGCTTCGGCCAGGTGCGCGACTTTCAGCCACGGCGTAATGCCGCCGATCCGTCCCACGTCCACCTGCACCACCGAGCACGCGCCGCTATGCAGATAGTCCTTGAACTGCGACAGGCTGTAGAGCGACTCGCCCACCGCGATGGGCAGGCGGGTGGACTCCGACAGGCGCCGATGCGCGTGCACGTCGTCGGCATGTATCGGTTCTTCCAGCCAGGCCAGGTCCAGCGCTTCGAAGGCGCGCGCCCGGCGTATCGCCTCGGGCAGCGAAAAGCCCTGGTTGGCGTCCACCATGATCTCCCAGCCCTCTCCCATCGCCTCGCGCACCGCCGCGATGCGCGCCACGTCCTCGGATACGTGAGGCCGCCCGACCTTGAGCTTGGCGCCGCGCAGGCCATCGGCCCGCGCCTGCTGGCAGCCCTCGACCAGGGCCTGGGCGGGCAGGTGCAGCCAGCCGCTCTCGGTGGTGTAGAGCGCGATGCGATCCTTGGCCCCGCCCGCCAGCCGGTGCAGCGGCAGGCCGGCGCGGCGCGCCCGCAAATCCCATAGCGCGGTGTCGATGGCGGCCAGCGCGATGGAAGTCAGCGCGCCCACCGTGGTCGCGTGGACCCGGTACATCAGGTCCCGCCACAGGCCTTCGATGTCTTCGGCCTCGCGGCCGGGCAGCATGGGCGCCAGGTGTTCGTCCAGCAGGCGCGCCACCGCCGAGCCGCCCGTGCCGATGGTGTAGCTGTAGCCCACTCCCACCGCGCCGTCGCTGTCGGTGATGCGCACGATTGGGGTTTCCTGCCGTTCGAAACTCTGCACGGCGTCGGTGCGCACGGTCTTGGGCGGCAGGTCGACCAGGAAAATGTCTACGGACTCGATGCGGGCCATGGGGGATGCCTCCGTTCGGTGGACGGCATCGAGCTTAACGTCGTTCCGGCTGCTGCGCAGCCATCCCTCCAGTCTGGTTCCGGACGCCGGCGCGCTGGCCGAACCAGATGCTGCCGATGACGAGGGCCACGCCGATGCGCTGAACCGGGGTCAGCGTCTGGCCCAGGAACAGCCAACCGAGCAGCACCGCGGTGACCGGGCTGAGAAAGCCCAGCGAGGACACGACGGCCGATTCCAGCCGCGCGATGCCGCGAAACCAGAGCATATAGGTCAGGGCCGCGCCAATCAGCCCCAGCCATGCCAGTCCGATCAGGTTGCGTCCGGTCGGCAGCCCCATGGACGGATCGAACAGCAGCGCCACCGGAACCAGCAGCAGGCCGCCCGCCGTCAATTGCCACGCGGTGAAGGTGAGCAGCGACACCGGCGGCCGCCACTTGCGGCTCAGCACCGTTCCGAACGCCATCGACACCGCCCCGGCCAGGCCGGCCGTGACGCCGACGGCATCGAGCGAGGCGCCCGGCGTCAGCACCAGCAGCGCCACGCCGAAGGCGCCGGCGATGGCCGCCACGACCGTTATCGCGCGCAGCGCGCTGCCCAGCAGGACGGCGGCAAGCAACACCACGATCAGCGGCTGGATCGCGCCCACGGTCGCGGCGACGCCGCCCGGAAGGCGGTACGCCGAGATGAACAGCATGCCCCAGAAGATGGAGAAATTGAGCGCGCCCAGGACGAAGATGCGCAGCCACCATATGCCGGCAGGCAGGCGCCGCACGATCAGGAGCAGCAGCAACCCGGCCGGCAGCGCGCGCAGCATGGCCACCGTCATCGGCGCAAAGCCGGGCAGGAATTCGGTCGTGACGATATACGTGCTGCCCCATATGGCGGGGGCCACGGCCGTCAGCAGCAGATCGGCGCCGCGCGTGCTCATGCGATTTCCAGGACGTCGATCATCATTTCGTTCCGCTCTTGAGGGGCTTACGGAAAAATATACATAATTCACCCAATAAAGATAATATTCGATAATACAAATTCATTATTTACCAAAAGAATATTACCCATGGACCGCCTGACCGCCTTGCAGGTATTCCGCCAGGTGGCGGAACGCAACAGCTTCGCCGAGGCCGGGCGCCGGCTCGGACTCTCGCCCGCGGCCGTCAGCAAGAACATCGCCGAACTGGAAGCGCACGTGGGCGTGCGGCTCATCAACCGGACCACGCGGCGCATGGCCCTGACCGAAGAAGGCAGGATCTACCTGGAGCACGTGACGCGCGGGCTCGACGCGCTGGTCGAGGCGGACCAGGCCCTCTGCCCGGTCAAGGCGGCGCCCAGCGGCACGCTGCGCGTCAGCGCGCCCATGACCGTGACCCTGACGCGCCTGTCGGCCGCCATCCCCGGATTCCTGGCGCGCCATCCCGACCTCAGGCTCGACCTGCATCTGGACGACAGGCGGGTCGACCTCATCCGCGAGGGTTTCGACCTCGCCGTCCGCGGCAGCGACAAGCTCGAAGACTCCAGCCTGATCGCCAGAAAGCTGGCGGTCATGCCGCACGTGCTGTGCGCGGCGCCGTCCTATTTCAAGGCGCATGGAAAGCCGCAAGCGCCCGCCGACCTGAAGGCGCTGAACTGCATCCGGTTCAGCCTTTCGGGGCATGCGGACGCATGGGAGTTCAGCAAGAACGGCCACACCGAAAGCATCGCGGTCAAGGGGCAATACTCCGTGTCATCCAGCCTGGCCGTGCGCGATGCGCTGCGCGGCGGGCTGGGCCTGAGCCTGATGCCTCGTCCTTACGTCGAAGACGATTTGAAAGCGGGACGGCTGCAGGCGGCGCTCGAAGACTGGGCCACGGTCGAAACCACGCTCTATGCGGTCTATCCGTCCAGACAGCATGTCGCCCCGAAGCTGCGCGCCTTTCTCGATTTCCTGGTCGAGCAATTCAGCCGGACCTGAACGCACCGTCTCTTTGGCACCTACTGATCTCCCCATCTGGTCCTAGCGTTCCGAATCCATCCGGGCAAACTGACATCAAACCGCAGCAACGCGGCGTAGCCGGACGCGCCGGAACGCGGTCTCACCCACGGAGATCACCATGAACGCGATATCCCGCCTCATCCGCCGCTGCACCCTGGCCGGCCTGGCCGCCGCGCTGCTGGCCGCTCCCGCATACGCCCAGACCAAGCTCGTGGTCGGATACCAGCTGATCGTCGGCCCGTTCCTGTCCGCCATCGCCGACGGCAGCTTCGACGCCGCGCTCAAGCAGGCGGGCTACCAGGTGGACTGGCGCCAGTTCACGTCCGGCGGCGACATCTCCACCGCGCTGGCCTCGGGCAACGTGCCGGTCGGCGTGCTAGGCTCGACCGGCATCACCGCGGCTTCCACGCGCGGCGTGGACATGGAGCTCTTCTGGGTGCTGGACAACATCGGCAAGTCCGAAGCGCTGGTGGCGCGCAACGGCTCCGGCATCAACGGCACGGCCGACCTGAAGGGCAAGCGCATCGCCACGCCGTTCGTCTCCACCTCGCACTTCCACCTGCTGGTGGGGCTGGAGCAGGTCTGGAAGATCAACCCGCGCGAGGTGCGCCTCTTGAACATGCAGCCGCCGCAGATCGTCGCCGCCTGGCAGCGCGGCGATATCGACGCTGCCTATGTCTGGCCGCCGGCGCTCACCGAGATCGCCAAGACCGGCAAGATCATTGCGGACTCGGAACAGATCGGCAAGGCCAGCGTGCCCACCTTCGACGGCATCGTGGCCGACCGGGCCTGGGCCGCCAAGCATCCCAAGTTCATGGCGGCGTTCACCGCCGTGCTGGCCAAGTCCTACGCCGACTATCGCGCCAACGGCGCCAAATGGACGGCCGATTCGCCGCAGGTCAAGGGCATGGTCAAGCTGATCGGCGGCAAGCCCGAAGACGTGGTCGAGGCGCTCAAGCTGCTGGTGTTTCCCACCGCGCAGGAGCAGGCTTCCAACGAGTGGCTGGGCGGCGGCAAGGAGTCGGGCGCGGCGCGCGCGTTCGCGGCCAGCGCCAAGTTCCTCAAGGACCAGAAGCAGATCGACCGCAGCCTGGACGACTACAGCGCCCACGTCAACGGCCAGTACGCCAAGGCGGCGGCCAAGTAGCCATCCCCGCCGTTCAACCAGGAGCCGGCATGACCCAGCCATCCCCCAGCGCCGCGCAGCGCCTGTGCGCGGAAAGCGTCAGCGTCACCTACCCCGGCCTGCACGACAGCGGCCCGGTGATCGCGCTGCAGAACGTCAACCTCACCATCCAGCCGGGCGAGTTCGTGGTCGCGCTGGGCGCCTCCGGCTGCGGCAAGACCACCCTGCTCAGCCTGCTGGCGGGGTTTCTTTCGCCGACCGAGGGCGAGATCACGCTGGGCGGCAAGCCCATCGTCGGCCCCGGCGCGGACCGCGGCGTGGTGTTCCAGAAGCACGCCCTGCTGCCCTGGCTGAACGTGCTGGAGAACACCGAGTTCGGCCTGATGCTGCAGGGCGTGGACAAGCAGACCCGCCGCGCGCGGGCGCGCCGCAACCTGGAACTGGTCGGGCTGCAGGACTTCCACCGCCACATGATCTACCAGCTGTCCGGCGGCATGCAGCAGCGCGTGGGCATCGCGCGCGCCCTGACCTGCGACCCCGCCATGCTGCTGATGGACGAACCCATGGCGGCGCTGGACGCGCTGACGCGCGAAACCATCCAGGAGCTGCTGCTGGACATCTGGCGCCAGACCGGCAAGATGTTCTTTTTCATCACGCACAGCGTGGAAGAGGCGCTGTTCCTGGGCTCGCGGCTGATCGTCATGTCACCGCGCCCGGGACGGATCACGCACACCTTCACGCCGGACTTCAACCGACGCTACCTGGAGACCCGAGATGGCCGCAGCATCAAATCCAGTCCCGACTTCATCGACATGCGCGAGCAGGTCCTCGGCATCATCTATGGCGACGAGCGCGCCGTCGCCTCGTCGCCGGGCCTCCATGCCTAAGGGGCACAAACCCGCGGCGCCGGGCATGGTGTACGGCGCGCCGGGCGCGGGTTACAGCGGCCACATCAGCCTGCTGACCAGCCTGGCGCTGATCGCGCTGTGGTTCCTGGTGACGGCCTCCGGCTGGGTGCGGCCGCTGTTCCTGCCCTCGCCCCTGGCGGTCTACGACAAGTTCGTCTTCGCCATGACCGAAGGCGTGGCCAACTCCACCCTGGCCGAGCACGCGCTGGCCAGCCTGTCGCGGGTCTTCGGCGCCTTTTTCCTGGCCTGCGCCACCGCCATCCCGGTCGGCATCCTGATGGGCGTGAACCGCTACGCCCGCGGCATATTCGACCCGCCCATCGAGTTCTACCGCCCGCTGCCGCCGCTGGCCTACCTGCCGCTGATCATCATCTGGTTCGGCATCGGCGAATTCCCCAAGATCCTGCTGATCTACCTGGCCATCTTCGCGCCCATGGCGATCGCCGCGCGCGCCGGCGTGCGCTCGGTGTCCATCGAGCAGATCCACGCGGCCTACGCCATGGGCGGCTCGCGCGCGCAGATCGTCCGGCACGTGATCCTGAAGGCCGCCATGCCCGAAATCTTCACCGGCATGCGCATCGGCATCGGGGTGGGCTGGACCACGCTGGTCGCCGCCGAAATGGTGGCCGCCGATCGCGGCCTGGGCTTCATGGTGCTCAACGCCGCCCAGTTCCTGGCCAGCGACACGGTCATCATGGGCATCATCGTGATCGGGGTGTTCGCCTTCGCCTTCGACCTGCTGGTGCGCTACCTCGAAAAGTTCGCCATACCCTGGAAGGGACGGGTCTGATCGCCGCCCGGGCAATCCCTCATTCCTTCGCCAACCCCGCTCCTCTATTCTCAGTGGCAGCCCCGGGGACGCAGCGCCGTCTCCGCGGTCCACCCAAGGGGGAGCCCTCATGTCCAGCCAGGCCTCGATGCTCAAGCCCGTGTTGTGGGAGCGCCTGTTCGAACGCGAAAGCGCGCCCAACCTCAGCCTGCAAGGCTGCGTGCGCCAGATGCTGGTGTCCGCCATCCTCAGCGGCCACCTGCCGCCCGGCACGCCGGTGCCATCCAGCCGCCATCTCGCCGACCAGTTGCGGATCGCGCGCAACACCGTCGTCTTCGCCTACCAGCAGCTGGTCAGCGAAGGCTACCTCGTCTCGCGCGAGCGCAGCGGCCATTTCGTCAGCGAGACCGTCATGCAGGGGCATTCCGGCCCCGCCTCCGATCCCGCGCCGCCGGCCGGCGGCGCGCCCGCCGTGCGCTGGAACGAACGGCTGCGCTTCCGCCCCTCGCGCCAGCGCAACATCAGCAAGCCGCGCGACTGGCAGAAGCAGCCCTACCCTTTCGTCTACGCGCAATTCGACCAGGACCTGTTCCCCACCGCCGAATGGCGCGAATGCTGCATCAAGGCCCTGTCGGTCCTGGACATCCGCAGCTGGGCGCCCGACCTCATCACCCATGACGACCCGGCGCTGATCGAGCAGATCCGCACCCAGGTGCTGCCGCGCCGCGGCGTATGGGCCGACGCCGAGGAAATCGTCATCACCGTGGGCGCGCAGCACGCGCTCTACCTGCTGGCCGACCTGCTGGTCAACGAGGACACGGTGGTCGGCATGGAAGATCCCGGCTACCCCGACGCCCGCAACATCTTCGCCAGCCACACGCGCCACCTGCTGCCCATGCCGGTGGACGAACAGGGCCTGCGCACCGGCACGCACCTGCTGGGCTGCGACTACCTGTTCGTCACGCCCGGCCACCAGTGCCCCACCACGGTCACGCTCGCGCCCGAACGCCGGCAGGCCCTGCTGGCGCTGGCGCGCCAGGCCGACAGCCTGATCATCGAGGACGACTTCGAAAGCGAGACCCGCTGGGGCGAAGGCGCCATCCCGGCGCTCAAGAGCCTGGACCGCGACGGCCGCGTGATCTACGTGGGCAGCCTGGCCAAGTCCTTCGCGCCCGGCCTGCGCATCGGCTATATCGTGGCCCCGCGCGAACTCACGGCCGAACTGCGCGCGCTGCGCCGGCTGATGCTGCGCCACCCGTCGGCCTATATCCAGCGGGCGTTCTCGCTGTTCATCTCGCTGGGCCATCACCACGCGCTGCTGCGCCGGCAGTCCCAGGCCTACCAGAAGCGCGGCCAGGAGCTGGCGCGCGCGCTGGCGCAGCACCTGCCCGACTTCAAGGCCATCCCCATCACCGGATCGTCCTCGTGCTGGCTGCAAGGCCCGCCCTGGCTGGACGCCGCCGAGCTGTCCGAGGCGGCGCTGGCCGAAGGCGTGGTGGTCGAGCCGGGCGACGTGTTCTTCATGGACGGCGCCAGCGCGCCGCGCAACTTCCTGCGCGTGGGGTTCACGTCCATCCGCCCGGAACACATCGAGCCGGGCATCGCCAGGCTGGCCAGGGTGGTGGCCCGCTACCGCGCGCAGGCCGAAAGCCGGCAGCCGGCCGGCCCGGCCCTCAGCGCCCTAGAGCAGTTCGTCTCGTAAGTAGTACCACCGGTACAGCAGCCCCTGGCCCAGCCGCCGGAACGGCGCGAACGGATGTCCCGGCAAGGGAGTGTCGTAGATGGGCAGGTTCCAGGCCTGGTCGTCATGGCCCATCATGCGCTGCGCCAGCCGCCGGCCGGCCTGCGCCGAGAACGCCACGCCGTTGCCGCCATAGCCGAACGCGTAATACACCGGCTGGGCCGGATCGGGCTGCGTGACCCGCGGCATCATGTCGTGGCTGACGTCCACCCAGCCCCACCACGAATACGCCACCTCTATCCCTTTGAGCGCGGGAAACTTGCGCGCCAGCCCCTCGCGCAGCAAGGCCAGGTGGCGGGGATGCTGCGCATCCGCGCCGCGCAGCGCGCTGCGGCTGCCTATCTGCATGCGGCCGTCCGGCAGCAGGCGGTAATAGAAGCGCAGCGTGCGCGTGTCGGTGATGAACACCGTGCTCTTCAGGCCGGCGGCCTCGCGCTCGGCGGGCGACAACACGCGCGTGACAAGCGAGTTCGACAGCACCGGCATGATGCGGTTGTCCAGCAGCCGGTTGACGCCCTGCGCGGTATAGCCGCCGGTGGCGAACGCCACCCGCCGCGCGCGCACCACGCCGCCCGGCGTCTGCAGCCGCACCCGGCCGTTTTCCGCGCGCCAGCCCAGCACCGGGCTGCCCGGATGAACGCGCACGCCCAGCGCGCGCGCCTGCCGCAGATAGCCGTAGGCGAGCTTGAGCGGATGCACGCCCACGCCGTCGGGCTCGTGCATGGCGCCCACCGCCTCGTGGTCGTCGATGTAGCGCTCGCGCAGTTCCGCCTTGCCCAGCATCTTCGTGTCGTAGCCGAACACTTCGCGCATCACGCGCGCCTCGTTCTGCAGGAACGCCATTTTCTTCTGGCGGTGCGCGGTGTACAGGTGCCCGCCCGGCTGCGCGTCGCAATCGACCTGCGCGACCAGGCTCTTCCAGTACTCGAAGCCGTCGCGGATCTCGGCGTCCAGGCGCTTGGCGGTGTCCAGGCCCCAGCGCGCGATCCACTGCGAGCGGTACAGCCGGCCCGAGGCGTTCTGGCCCTGGCCGCCGTTGCGGCTGGTGCAGCCCCAGACCACGCGGTTGGCCTCCAGCACCACCGCCTTGACGCCGAAGTCGCGCGCCAGCGTCAGCGCCGCGGACAGGCCCGTGAAGCCCGAACCGACGATGACCACGTCGGCCTCCATGTCGCCGTCGACCGGGCCGTCGTCGGCGGGCGGCTCGCCCGCCGTCGCGACCCAGTAGGTGGGCGCGTAGTCCTGCCCGCGCCCCGGCGGCGAGACCAGCGGATCGTAGGCCGGGTTATAGGCGTTGATGGCCGCGCCGCCCGGGCGGGCCGGACCTGCGGATTCGAAGGACATTTGGGTATCCATGCTGCGGCTTCCGGTTGTTGGATGCATGGCTGACGGATGCGAGTCGACGGTCAGGAACGCGCCGGCAGGGCCGGCCGCTGCTTGCGGAACGCGTTCTTCACGCGGATCTTGCCGTCCTGGAAGGTGAAGACGTCGACCATGTCCGCCTCCACCCGCGACCCGTCGGCCGCGGTGCCGGTGAAGGTCGATTCGGACACGCCGCGATCCCCCGCGACCCAGTGCCTGCCGTTGCGCCATTGCGCGTCGGGAAAGGCGGCCCAGGCCGCGGCGAAGGCGGCGCGCACCGCCTCGCGCCCCGAATGCCGCGTGCCCCACTGCTCGGGCCCGCCCACGGTTTCGAACACGCAGTCCTCGCTCATGAAGGACATCAGGGCGTCGATATCGTGTCGGTTCCAGGCAGCCGCGAAGTCGGCCAGCATTTCCTCGGTGACGGTGTTGTGCATTGCGAACCTCCGGTATGCGCCGGCGCACGGCGCGCCAGTGCTCATGAGCCAAGGTAAGTGAGCGCCGGGACAGGGTCTAGAACCAGAAACGGGAAATCGCTTGCACCAGAATTCGCGCTACGCCACGGCCGCCGCCAGCCACGCCGCTAACGCGTCCCGGTCGAGCGCCCCGCGCAGCCCTATCATCACCAGCCCCTGCGGCGGCGCCTCTGTCGGCGGACTCGCCCGCGTGTCGTAGCGCACCCGGCGCCCCGCCAGCTGCACCAGCACCAGTCCGTGCCGGTCCGTGCGCACCCAGCCCTTGGCGCGCAGCAGCTGGCGCGGCGTCTGCCTGAGCCGTTCGGCCAGCCGGTCGGCGTTCAGCAAGGCCGGCGCGGGCCACAGCCAGCTTTCGAACGGATGCGCCGGGTCCTCGTGATGGTGCGCCGGATGGCTGCAGCCCGAGCCCGCGCAGGCATGGCCCTGCGCCGGCGCGGCGGCGCTATCGCCCAGCAGATAGCGCAGGTCCACGCGTCCTTCGCAGGCCTCGATGAGCGGGGCGCCGCCCGTCATGCGGTCCAGCCAGGCGCGCAGCGCCTCGCGTTCCTCGGGCGGCGCCAGGTCGGTCTTGTTCAGCACCAGCAGGTCGGCGGCGCGCAGCTGGCGTTCCAGCGTGTCTGCCAGCAGCGGATCGGCGGCCAGCGTCCGCACGTGGGCGGCGTCGGCCACCACCACCACGCTTTCGAGCTGCAGCATCGGATCGCTCATGCCGACCTGGGCGATGCGGGCCGGGTCGGACACGCCGCTGGCCTCGATCACGATCCATTCGGGCAAGGGGTCCAGCGCCAGCACGCGCGCCAGCGCGTCGTCCAGCCCGCCGGCCATCGAACAGCAGACGCAGCCGTTGGCCAGCCGGATGACCTCGTCGGCCCGCTGGGCGATCAGGCCCGCGTCGATGTCGACCGGGCCGAAGTCATTGACCAGCACCGCCGCGCGCCGGCGGCTGTCGGCCAGCACGTGGTTGAGCAGCGTGGTCTTGCCCGCGCCCAGGAAGCCGCCCACCACCGTGAGCGCGATGCGCGCGGCCATCAGCCTTCCTGCAAGGCCAGCGGCACCCCGCCAATGACGGTGCCGGCCACCTTCAGGTCCTTCAGGCCGTCGGCCGGCACGCTCAGCGGATCGTCCTCCAGCACGCAGAAATCGGCGTACTTGCCGACTTCGATCGAACCGACCAGATGATCCAGGTGCAGGGTGTAGGCCGCGCCCAGCGTCACCGCATGCAGCGCCGCGTCCACGCCGATGCGTTCCGATTCGCCCAGCACCCGGCCGGAGGCGGTCTGCCGGTTGACGGCGCACCACGCGGTGAACAGCGGCCCCAGCGGCGTGATCGGCGCGTCCGAGTGGATCGCGAACGGCACGCCGGCGCGCGCCGCGGTGGCGCAGGCGTCCATGCGGTTGGCGCGGTCCGGGCCCATGGTCAGCGCGTAGTGGGCGTCGCCCCAGTAGTAGATGTGATTGGCGAAGAGGTTGGCGCACATGCCCAGGCTGGCCATGCGCCGGAACTGCGCGGCGTCGGCCATCTGGCAATGCTGCAGCGTGTGGCGGTGGTCGCGCCGCGGATTGCGGCGCAGCGCCCGGTCCACCGCCTCGATGGCCAGCTGCGTGGCCTCGTCGCCGTTGGTATGGATGTGCAGCTGCGCGCCGGCGTCGTGATAGGTCTGCACCAGCGCGTCCAGTTCCGCCGGCGCGGTGACCCAGATGCCATTGGGCGCGCCGTTGTAATAGCCCGGCCAGCGCACCCGGGCGGTAAAGCCCTGGATCGAGCCGTCCACCACCAGCTTGACCATGCCGAAATGCAGCTTGTCGTGGTTCTGCGCGCGCGCCCGCTCCAGCCGGGCCAGGCAGCCCGCCGGATCGCCGGCGTAGGTCAGGGCCGAGGCCGCCGGCACGATGCGGACCGGATAGTCCGGCTCCGCGGTCACGCGCGCCAGCGCCGCGGCGCCCTCCTCGGTCAGCTCGTTGACGAGGTCGGTGGCGGTGGTCACGCCGGCCCATTTCGCCACCTGGCCGAACATGCGCAGCCCCTCTTCCGACACGCCCAGCGTGCGAAACGGGCTGCCGATCAGGCGCATCACCGGGAACATGGCGGCGAATTCGCACAGCTCGCCGCTGGGCTGGCCGTCGTCCATGCGGGTGATGCCTTCGATGTCGGTGTCGCGGTCGATGCCGGCGCGCGCCAGCATGGGCGTGTTGACGTTCATCAGGTGCATGCTGGCGTGCATGACCACGACCGGCCGTTGCGCCGAAACGGCGTCCAGGTCGCGCACGTCCATGCGCCGGCCTTCGAAGAAGATGGGATCGAAGCCCCAGCCGATCAGCGTGGCGTCCGGGGCCAGCGCGCGCTCGGCCTCGCGCAACCGCGCGGCGACCGCCTCGAAGCTCTTGAGCCCTTCCCACAGCCGGCCGTCGGGCCCGCGCCGGTCATAGAAGCCGACGTAGACGAACTTCCACATGCCGCCTTCGGGCAGGTGGCAATGGCCTTCCACCAGCCCCGGCATGAGCACCTGGCCGGCATAGCGCTCGTCCAGCCGGGCCGGCCCCCAGCCAGCCAGCGACTCCTTGGTGCCCACCCCGAGGATGCGGCCGTCGCGCACGGCGACGTGGGTGGCGCGCGGCTGCGCCGGGTTCATCGTCAGGATGCTGCGTGCGGCATAGATCGTGGTGTTCATCCGGCTCTCTCCTCTGGCTATCCGGGGTCAGCCCTGCAGCGGCGAAGTCAGCACGCCGTTGCGGGTTTCGACGAAATGGCAGGCCACGCGGTGGCCCGGCGCGACCTCGCGCAGCGCCGGCTCCTGCGCGGCGCACATGGGCTGGGCGGCCGGGCAGCGCCCGGCAAAGCGGCAGCCCGGCGGCGGGTCCACCGGGCTGGGCGGGTCGCCGGCCAGCCGCACGCGGCGCGCGGCCAGCTCGCGTCCGCCCTTGACGGTAGGCACCGCCGACATCAGGGCCACGCTATAGGGATGCAGCGGGCGCGAGAAGAATGCCTCGCGCGTGGTCTGTTCGATGATCTTGCCCAGGTACATGACCGCGATGTCGTCGCAGATGTGCTCGACCACCGCCATGTCGTGGGAAATGAACAGAAAGGACTGGCCCTGCTCGCGCTGGATGCGGCGCAGCAGGTTCAGGATCTGCGCGCGGATGGCGATGTCCAGCGCCGACACGGGTTCGTCGCAGACGATCAGGTCGGGCGCGCTGGCCAGCGCCCGCGCCACGTTCAGGCGCTGGCGCTGGCCGCCCGAGAACTGGTGCGGAAACAGCTGGCGCTGCTCGGGCCGCAGGCCGACCAGCTCGAACATGCGGGCCACGCGCGCCTCGCGCCCGCCGGGCGGATCGATGCCCATCAGGTCCAGCGGCGAACGCACGATGTCGCCCGCGCGCTGGCGCGGATTGAGCGAGGAATACGGGTCCTGGAACACCAGCTGCAGGCGCCGCCGCATGCGCCGCAGGGCCTGGCCGCGCAAGGCCGTCAGGTCGGCGCCGTCGAAGTGGATGGAACCGGCGGTCGGGTCGGCCAGCCGCAGCACCGACAGCGCCGTGGTGGTCTTGCCCGAGCCCGACTCGCCCACGATCGCCAGCGTGCGGCCGCGCGCCAGGTCGAACGACACGCCGTCCACGGCCTTGACCACCGCGGGCCTGCCGTCGCGGCCGCGCCCGCCGATGGGAAAATGCACCGCCAGGTCGCGCACGGACAGCAAGGCGGGAGCGTGCGGCGTCGTCATGGCGCTGCCTCCGGATAGAGCCAACAGGCCACCTCGTGGGCGGCGCCCACCTGGGTGAGCGGCGGAAAGGCCTCGGCGCAGCGCGCCATCGCCTGGCTGCAGCGGTCGCGAAACGGACAGCCCGCGCCGCGCTCCCAGACCGAGGGCACCACGCCGGGGATCTCCGGCAGGTCGGGCCGGATGTCGGTAGGCTGGCGGTCCAGTTCGGGCAGGCAGGCGATCAGCCCGCGGGTGTAGGGATGGCGCGGCTCGGCCAGGATTTCGCGCACGCCGCCCTGCTCCACCACGCGCCCGCCGTACATCACGACCACGCGGTCGGCCATTTCCGAGACCGCGCCCATGTCGTGCGTGATCAGCAGCACGGCGGTGCCGCGGCGCGCCTGCTGCTCGCGCAGCAGGTCGAAGATCTGGGCCTGCACCGTCACGTCCAGCGCAGTGGTGGGCTCGTCGGCGATCAGCACGTCCGGGTCGCAGGCCAGCGCGATGGCGATCATGACGCGCTGGCGCATGCCGCCGGACATCTGGTGGGGATAGTCGTCCACGCGCCGCTCGGGCAGCGGAATGCCGACGGACTTCAGCATCTCGATGGCGCGCTCGCGCGCCTGGGCCTTGCTCAGGCCCTGGTGCAGGCGCAGCGGCTCGGCGATCTGGTCGCCCACGGTGTAGACCGGGTTGAGCGCCGTCATGGGTTCCTGGAAGATCATCGAGATCTTGTTGCCGCGCACCTCGCGCATGGCCGCTTCGTCGTGCGCGGCCAGGTCGGCGCCGCGCAGGCGCACGCTGCCCGCGCCGATCCGGCCCAGCGGCGGGATCAGCCGCATGATGGCCAGCGCCGTCATGCTCTTGCCGCAGCCCGACTCGCCCACCAGGCACAGCGTTTCGCCGGCGCGCATGTCGAAGCTCACCGCGCTCAGCACCTCGGCCACGCGCGAGCGCGTGCGGAATTCCAGGCTCAGGCCGTCGACTTCGAGCACCGGGGTCTGATCGGCGGCCGTCATGCGCGCCCCCGCGAGTTGGGGTTGAGCGCGTCGTTCAGCCCGTCGCCGATCAGGCTCACGGCCAGCACCGTCAGGAAAATGGCGGCGCCCGGCAGCGTCACGGCCCACCACGCGGTCAGGATGTAGGGCCGGTTGCTACCTATCATGAGGCCCCAGCTCATCACGTTCGGATCGCCCAGGCCCAGGAAAGACAGCCCGGCCTCGAACAGGATCGCCGTGCCGATGGCCAGCGTGGCCGACACGATCAGCGGCGCCAGCGCGTTGGGCAGGATCACCTTCCAGATGATGCGCGCGTCCGACGCGCCGATGACCCTCTCGGCCAGCACGTACTCGCGGCGCTTGAGCCGCAGGAACTCGCCGCGCGCCAGCCGCGCCGTGCCGGTCCAGCTGACCACGCCGATGGCCACCGCGATGGTGGCCAGCGATGGCGAGAACAGCGTCACCAGCACCATCGCGAACAGCAAGGTGGGCAGCACCTGGAAGAACTCGGTGATGCGCATCAGGATCTCGTCGATCCAGCCGCCGTAATAGCCGGCAAGCGCGCCCACCGTCAGGCCGATCGCCATGGACAGCACGGCGGCCACCAGGCCCACCAGCAAGGTGGCGCGCCCGCCGTAGACCATGCCGGTCAGCACGTCGCGTCCCAGGTAGTCGGTGCCCAAGAGCGCGTCCTCGCCCGGCGGGGTCATGGGCGCCCAGGCGATCTCGAAAGGATCGGCCTGCATGACCATCGGCCCGAAGATCGTCACGCCCAGGATGGCGGCCAGCAGCAGCGCGCCGGCCACCGCCGAGGGATTGCGCGCGAACACGCGCAGCGCTTCGTAGGAAGGCCGGGCCGGCGGGCGGGCCGCCGCCGTGTCGGCGGGCGCGATAACAGGCATGGCGGAGGGAGCTTGGCTCATGTCGTCTTGATCCGGGGATCGATCAGGCGGTAGGCCAGATCGGTAAGCTGGTTCATCACCACCACCAGGAGCGATGCGAACAGCAGAATGCCCAGCAGCGTGGGATAGTCGCGCCTGAGCACGGAATCGAATGCCAGCCGCCCCAGCCCGGGCCAGTTGAAGACCGTCTCGACCAGGATGGCGCCAGCCAGCACGTTGCCGAACTGCAGGCCCAGCATGGTCACCACCGGCAGCACGCCGTTGCGCAGCGCGTGCTTGTACAGCACCGAGCGCTCGGGCAGGCCCTTGGCGCGCGCGGTGCGGATGTAGTCGGCCGCCAGCGCCTCCATGACGCTGGCGCGCGCCAGCCGGCTGTACTGCGCCAGGTACACGAAGGCCAGCGTGAAGGCCGGCAGCACCAGGTGGTGCAGCACGTCCAGCCCGCCCGCCCAGCCCTCCTGCGGGCCGCCCGCCGAGCGCATGTCCGACACCGGAAACAGCGGCAGCACCGAGGCGAACAACAGGATCAGGATGATGCCGGTCCAGAACACCGGCGCCGAATAGCCCACCACCGACAGCAGCGTGATGCCCTGCGACAGCGGCCCGTTGGGCTTGCGCGCGGCCAGCGTGCCCAGCAGCGTGCCGACCAGAAAGGCGCTGAGCACCGAGGTCACCACCAGCAGCAGCGTGGCCGGCACCCGCTCCCAGATCAGCTGCGCCACCGGCACGTTGAAGAAGTACGAATAGCCGAGGTCGCCGCGCAGCACCTGCGACAGGTAGATGCCCAGCTGCGCCAGGAACGGCTTGTCCAGCCCGTACTGGGCGCGCAGCTGCGCGCTCAGTTCGGCGCTGATGCCGCCCATCGAGCCGGCGATGGTCTCGACCGGATCGCCCGGCGCGATGTGGATGAGCAGGAAATTCAGCGTCACCACCGCCAGCAGCAGCACCAGGGCATAGGCGAGACGGCGCACGAGATAGCGCATCATGGCTGCGCTCCTACTGCAGATAGGTGTCGTCCATGGGGGACATGACGCCCCAGATTCCGTTGGGCAAGGCGTGCACCTTCTTGGAAGCCAGGGTGTGGTACGGGACGACCGTCAGGAACTCGATGGGCAGGTCCTCGGTGACGATGCGCTGGAATTCGGCGTACAGCGCGCGGCGCTTGTCCACGTCGGTCTCGGTGCCGGCCTGCTCCAGCAGGGCGTCGACCTTGGGATTGGCGTAGGACTGCGTATTGGTCCAGATGATGT
Source organism: Achromobacter sp. SX5 (assembly GCF_056711425.1). Taxonomy (NCBI): domain Bacteria; kingdom Pseudomonadati; phylum Pseudomonadota; class Betaproteobacteria; order Burkholderiales; family Alcaligenaceae; genus Achromobacter; species Achromobacter sp. SX5. Next base: position 3,087,072 of record NZ_CM160041.1, read on the forward strand.
CGCGGATATTGGTGGACAGGTAGGTCCGGTGCACGCCGATCACCGGGTCGCCCCAGTTGAAGACAATGTCGTTGGTGAGGTCGAAATCGTGGCTGGACACGCGCTTGGCCCAGGTCGCGAAGTCGGGCGAGGCGCGCACCTGGATGGCGATGCCCACTTTCTTGAGCTGGCTGCGCAGGTACTCCGCCACGTTCTTGCCCTGCACGTCCGAGCCCGGTATGGAGTCCACCGTGAGCGTCAGGCGCACCCCGTTGGCGTCCTTCTTGAGGCCGGCCGCCTCCAGCAGTTCTTCGGACTTCTTCAGGTCCAGCGGATACTTCTTGACGTCCGGGGACGCAAACGGGCTGGTGGCGACGATGGGGCCGTCGGCGGCCTTGGCGAACCCGCCATTGAGCGCCTTGGTGATGAAGCGCTTGTCGATCGCGTAGGCGATGGCCTGGCGCACGCGCACGTCGTCCAGCGGCTTGCGCGCCGTGTTGAAGGCCAGCCAGCTGAGCGCGCCTATGCCTTCATAGCCCTGGTTGGTCATGGTGAGCGCCGCGTTGTCCTTGGCGCGCCGCAGAATGGTCGGCTCGGTCATGTAGGGCAAGACGTTGATGTCGCCGCGCTCCAGCCCGATCAGCAGATTGGTGGCGTCCGGGTTGAACTTCATGACGATGCGGTCCAGGTAGGGCTTGCCCGGCAGGAAGAACTTGTCGAACTTCTCCAGCACGATTTCCTGGCCCGGCTTGAATTCCTTGAATACAAACGGCCCCGAGCCGACCACATTGGCCGAATTGCGCGGATGCGTCTTGAGGTCCTGGCCGTCGCCGTAGATGTGCTTGGGCAGCACCGGCATCAGGGCCGGCGACAGCGCCAGCAGGATCGCCGGGTGCGGCTTGCTCATGCGCAGCACCACGGTATAGGGGTCGGGCGTGTCGACGGCCTCGACCGGCGCGAACATGGTCTGGAACGGGTGGTTCTTCTTGACCGCCATGATGGAGAACGCCACGTCTTCCGAGGTGACCGGCTTGCCATCATGGAACAGCGCGTCCTTGCGCAGGTGCATCGTCAGCGACTTGCCGTCCTCGGCCAGCTCCCAGGTTTGCGCCAGATAGGGTTGCGGCTTCCAGTCGGCGTCGTAGCGCAGCAGGCTGGCGAACAGCTGGGTGCTGGGCAGCGCGGTCGCGGTGCCGGACTGCACCGCGCCGTTCAGGTGCCGCGGCACCTGCGTCGAGCCGATGACCAGCGTGCCTCCGGATTTGGGCGCATCGGCCGCCGCGGCGGTTCCGGCCAGCGCCAGCGCGGCCAGTATGGTGGTCAGGTAGTGTCTTGCGCTGCGCATGTCGAACCCCTTTATGTTCCGGCTTATGAACCATGCATCGGATGATGGTCTTGGGGGGTAGCGTAGCCAGCATGCGGGTCCGGGCTTAGTACCAAACCGCCGGACTTGTTGGAACCAGCGCGCCCCGCCCCGGTGCTCACGAGGCGGCCAGCGCGCGCGCGTACAGCACGGCCACCGCGCAGCTGTTGACGCGGGCCGGCATGGAGTCGGAACGGCTGGTCAGCAGCACCGGCACGCGCGTGCCCAGCACCAGCCCCGCGGTGCCTGCCCCGGCCAGCCAGGTGAGTTCCTTGTAAAGCATGTTGCCGGCCTCGATGTCCGGCACCAGCAGGATGTCGGCGTCCCCGGCCACGGCCGACACGATGCCTTTCTGTTCGGCTGCGGCGCGCGAGATCGCGTTGTCGAAGGCCAGCGGGCCGTCGACCTCGGCGCCGCGGATCTGCTGGCGGTCGGCCATTTTCGACAGGGCCGCCGCGTCCAGCGTGGCGGGCATGGACGGGTTGACCGATTCGGTGGCGCACAGCACCGCCAGCTTGGGACGCGCCACGCCCAGCGCGCGCGCCAGGTCGATGGCGTTCTGGGCGATATCGGCCTTTTCCTGCAGCGTGGGCGCGATGTTGACCGCCGCATCGGTCAGGATGAACAGCTTGGGATAGGCCGCCACCGCCATCACGAAGGCGTGGCTGATGCGCCGGGCGCCACGCAGCCCGGCCTCGCGCGCCACCACGGCCGACATGAAATGATCCGTGTGCAGGCTGCCCTTCATCAGCATGCGCACGGCCCCGTCGCGCGCCAGGGCGGCGGCCGCGCCGGCCGCCAGCCTTTCGTCGTCCGGCGTGTCCACCACCTCCAGCGCGTCCTCGGCCAGCCCGGTCTCGGCCATCAGCGCGCGCAGCCGCGCCGCCGGACCCACCAGCACCGGTTCGATGAAGCCGGCCTCGCGCGCCTGCACCGCGGCGCCCAGGCTGGTGGGGCACAGCGGATAGGCCACCGCCGTGCGCAGGCGTCCGGCCTCGAGCGCGGCGCGGCGCAGCGGCTCGAACATTCGATCGCTTTCCATTCTGTGTGCTCCTGCCAGCGGGCCGGGCGCGGCGGGCGCCGCGCCCCACGGGTCGCGTCAGCTGCCGACCGGATCGATGGGCAGCGCCACCTCGCCAGGGCGGAACGGCTGGTTCACGTAGCGCTTGTATTTGTCGAGCAGGCGCACGGGTTGCTTGAGCGCGTCGCGCCGGAACGGGTCGCCCAGCTCCTGGCTGACCATCATCTCCAGCACCGTGGTCTTGCCCTCGGACTGCGCGCGGCACGCCGCGGCGAGCGCCGCGCCGACCTGGTCCTCGTGCTCGACCCGTATGCCCTCGGCGCCCATGGCCCGCGCCAGCTCGGCGAAGTTGGGATTCTTCAGGTTGCTGCCGACGAAGCGGCGCCCGTAGAAATCCACCTGGTTCTTCTTCTCCGCGCCCCACTGGCCGTTGTGGAACACCACGGCCGTCACCGGGATCTGCTCGCGCACGCAGGTCAGCAGTTCCTGGAAGCTCATGCACCAGGCGCCGTCGCCCACGTAGGCCACGGCCGGACGGTCGGGCCGGCCCAGCTTGGCGCCGATCAGCGCCGGCAAGGCGTAGCCACAATTGCCGAAGCTCATCGCGGCCAGCATGGAGTTGGGCTCGTCGAAGCGCAGGTAGCTGTTGGACACGGAGCAGATATTGCCGATGTCGGTGGACACCATCACGTGCTTGGGCATGGCGCGCTCCAGTTCGCGCAGCATGCGGCGCGGGTGCATGCGCCCGCCCCCGCGCTCGATCACGTCCAGGCTCCAGTCGTCGCGCTCGTGCGCCCAGCTGTCGAGTTCCTTTTCCCATTCGGCCTTCTGCGCCGCGATCTGCCTGGCGCGCTCGGCCTTGGTGCGTGCGCTGGCGACTTCCCGTTGCTGCAGCCTTGCCGTGAGCGCGGCGGCGGCCGGCTTGGCGTCGCCGCAGATGCCGACCGAGACCGGCCGCACCAGGCCCAGCATGCGGTGGTCGGCGTCGACCTGGATGATGCGCGCGTTCTGCGGCCAGTAGTCCAGCCCGTGCTGCGGCAAGGTGCCGAACGGGCCCAGGCGCGTGCCCAGCGCCAGCACCACGTCGGCCTGCGACAACAGCAGCATGGCGGCCTTGGCGCCCTGGTAGCCCAGCGGCCCGCACCACAGCGGATGGCTGGCCGGGAAGGCGTCGTTGTGCAGGTAGCTGGTGACGACCGGCGCGCCCAGCAGTTCGGCCAGCGCCACGCATTCGGCCTGGCCGTCCGAGAACAGCACGCCGCCGCCGGCCACGATGACCGGAAACTTGGCCTGCGCCAGCATCGCGGCCGCCGCTTCCAGGTCCTCGTCGGAACCGGGGCCGCGGCGCACGCGGCGCGGCTCGGGGATGGCCACGTCGATCTCGCCGTAGAAGTAGTCGCGCGGGATGTTCAGCTGGCTCGGACCGCGCTCGGCCATGGCGTTGTCGAACGCCTTGGCGGTGAATTCGGCCATGCGGTCGGGCCGGTTGACGTGCGCCTGGTACTTGGTGATGCGCGAGAAGATCGGCAGCTGCTCGGTTTCCTGGAAGCCGCCCAGGCCCATGCCCGAGGTGCCGGTCTCGGGGGTGATCGCCACCACCGGGCTGTGCGCCCAGTAGGCGGCGGCCACGCCGGTCACGAAGTTGGTGATGCCGGGGCCGTTCTGCGCGATGCACACGCCGTGGCGGCCGGTCACGCGCGAATAGCCGTCGGCCATGTGCGCGGCGCCCTGCTCGTGCACGGTGGGCACGAAGCGGATGCCCGCCGCCGGGAACAGGTCCAGCGCGTCCATGAAGGCCGAGCCGACGATGCCGAATACATCCTTTACGCCCTGGGCGACCAGCGTCTCGACGAAGGCTTCGCTGGGCGTCATGTGTTGCTTGCTGCTCATGGTGTCTCTCCTGGCAGGCCGGCGCGGGTCGGGTTGCATCTAGGCCGGCGTGCCTTGATACTGCAGCAGAACGTCCGCCTATCCCAGCCCGCCGCGTTTCATTTTCTGCAAAATCCGTGCGAGCATAGGCATCACCGCGCCGAATCTTCAATTATTGAAAGATGAAAGACGAATCCTCCGCCGCGCTGCGCGCGCTGGCCTTGCTGGAACAGGTTGCGCGCGCCGCACATCCGGTGTCGCTGGCCGCGCTCACCGAGGCCACCGGCCTGCCCAAGCCTTCGGTGCTGCGCATCCTCTCGCGGCTGGTCGACGCCGGCATGCTGCTGCGCGAGCCGGCCGCCAAGAGCTACGTCAGCGGGCCGCGGCTCAGCGCGCTGGCGCGCGACACGCTGATCAATTCGCCGCTGCGCGGCGAACGCCACCGCATCCTCGACAGCCTGGTCGACGAAATCGGCGAGACCTGCAACTGCACCATGCTCGACGGCGACGAAGTCATCTACCTGGACCGCGTCGAGACCGCGTGGCCGCTGCGCGTCAACCTGCAGCCGGGCTCGCGCGTGCCGCTGCACTGCTCGGCCAGCGGCAAGCTGTTCCTGGCCCATATGCGGCGCGAGGCGCGCCAGCGCCTGCTGGCCGCCGCGCCGCTGCCGCGCTACACGCCCAACACCTTGTGCGACGTGGCGGCGCTGGAGCGCGAACTGCGCGCCATCAAGGCCGAGGGCGCCAGTTTCGACCGCGAGGAATACCTGCTCGGCATCGTCTGCATGGCGGTGCCCATCCTGCACGGCAAGCGCGCCATCGCCGCCGTGGCGCTGCATGCGCCGGTGGCGCGGCTGTCCATCGACGGCGCGCGCGCGTGGCTGCCGCGCATGCAGGAGGCCGCCCGCGCGCTGGCCGGCACCTACGAAGCGCGGGCCTAGCGGTACACTCTCGGACGTAACGGACATTCCGTCCCCGCCGCGCTTTTTCCCCTGTTACCGTGACCGACAACGCCTTTACCACCCTGCCTCTTCTGCCCGCCCTGCTCGGCAACCTGCAAAGCCTGGGCTTCGAGCAGATGACGCCGATCCAGGCCCAGAGCCTGCCGCTGATCCTGGAGGGCCGCGATCTCATCGCGCAGGCCAAGACCGGCAGCGGCAAGACCGCGGCCTTCGGCCTGGGCGTGCTGCAGAAGCTGGACCCGGCCCGCCTGGCGCCGCAGGCGCTGGTGCTGTGCCCCACGCGCGAGCTGGCCGACCAGGTCGCGCAGGAACTGCGCCGCCTGGCCCGGCAGATCGCCAACGTCAAGGTGCTGACCCTGTGCGGCGGCGCCGCGGCCCGTCCCCAGGCCGAATCGCTGGCGCGCGGCGCGCACCTCGTGGTGGGCACGCCCGGCCGCATCCAGGACCATCTGGCGCGCGGCAGCCTGGACCTCTCGGGCCTGAACACGCTGGTGCTGGACGAGGCCGACCGCATGGTCGACATGGGCTTCTACGACGACATCGTCGCCATCGCCTCGCATTGCCCGCCGCGCCGGCAGACTCTTCTTTTCTCCGCCACCTATCCCGACAACATCCGCAAGCTGGCCGCGCGCTTCCTGCGCAATCCCGCCGAGGTCAAGGTGGAAACGCAGCATGACGCCAGCCGCATCGAACAGATCTTCTACGAGATCGACGAGCGCGACCGGCTGGACGCCGTGGCGCGCCTGCTGGCGCATTTCCGGCCGGCCTCCACGCTGGCCTTCTGCAACACCAAGATTCGCAGCCACGACCTGGTCGAGCGACTGCAGGCCGAAGGCATCAGCGCCCAGGCGCTCAATGGCGACCTGGAACAGCGCGAGCGCGACGAGATCCTGATCCAGTTCGCCAACCAGAGCTGCGCCGTGCTGGTCGCCACCGACGTGGCCGCGCGCGGCCTGGACATACAGAACCTGGGCGCGGTCATCAACGTGGACGTCACCAAGGACACCGAGGTGCACGTGCACCGCATCGGCCGCAGCGGCCGCGGCGAACAGAAAGGCCTGGCGCTGAGTCTGTGCTCGCCCGACGAAATGCGCTGGGCCAACCTGATCGAGCAATACCAGGGCGCGCCGCTGGTCTGGGCCGACATCAAGTCGCTGCGTCCCAAGGCGGACCGCCCGCTGCGCGCGCCCATGATCACCCTGTGCATCCAGGGCGGCAAGAAAGACAAGCTGCGTCCCGGCGACCTGCTGGGCGCGCTGACGGGCGACGGCGGCCTGGCGTTCGAGCAGGTCGGCAAGATCAATATCGGCGAATTCGCCTCCTACGTGGCGCTGGACCGCCAGATCGCCAAGCAGGCGTTCTCGCGGCTGTCCAACAGCAATATCAAGGGACGGCGTTTCCGCATGCGCTTCCTGGAAGCGTTCTGAACCGGCCTGCCTTCGTTGCAAAACGTCGCGGCGCCGCCACAAACGGTTGATGGTTTCACTACGCTCTTGCCATAATGAGTCGGTCCGTCCCCGGTTCGCGGGGCGCGGAACCAAAGGCTCGCAACCTGCTCCAACGGCCGCAGTCCCTTTCAACCATTAGAAGAGAACCCACCATGATCAAGTCCGATGACACCGGCAAACTGATCCTGCGTCTAGCCCTCGGTATCCTGATACTCCTGCACGGCTTGTTCAAACTCACCGGCGGCGGCGTCGGCGGCATCGGCGGCATGCTGTCGTCGCACGGCCTGCCCGGTTTTCTCGCCTATGGCGTCTACGTCGGCGAAATCATCGCCCCTGTCCTCCTCATCATCGGTATCTACACCCGCCTGGGCGGCCTGCTGGTCGCGATCAACATGCTCGTCGCCATCCTGCTGGCCCACAGCGGGCAGATCGGCAGCCTGACCAGCAACGGCGGCTGGGCCCTGGAACTGCAAGGCATGTTCCTCTTCGCCGGCCTGGCCATCGCCTTCATGGGCGCCGGCCGCTTCAGCCTCGCCGGCAACGGCGGACGCTGGAACTGAACGCCGCGCCGCCGGCTGTTCCGCGCCATGGGGGCCGCTCGCAAGAGCGGCCCTTTTTCATGGCTTCCGGAATCATTGATACGAACGACATCAACCGTCACGCAAACGCAAACATCCGTCACCTGAAAGCTGTTTCGGAACGATTACAGTCCAGAACTGCAAGCGCCGGCCTATGGCCTAATCCTTACAAGCGCAATCGGGGCGCACGCCGCGCCTGGCGCTTGGCAGGAGTCGCACAATGAAAAAAAGTCTGTTGCTGATGCTGGCGGTGTCCAGCGCCCTTACCGGATGCGTGGTGGTGCCGGCCCGGCCGGCCCATTACCGCCCGGCCCCGGTCTACTACACGCCGCAGTACTACTACCCGGCATACCCTGCGCCGCATTACTACTATCGTGGCCACTGATCCGCGCATCCGTCGCGTAAAGGAAAAACCATGATCGCCCCTACCCGGATTCTTACCGCGCGGCCGCTGGCCGCGGCCGTGCTGCTGGCGGCCAGCGCCGGCGCGGTCGCGCAAGTCTATGAAGCGCCGCCGCCCGCGCCCGCCGCTCCCGTGTACGAGGGCGGCGATCCGGCCGACGCCAACCTGGCGCTGGTGGACCGCAGTCCCGAGCCGCCGCCGCCCCTGCCCGTCTACACGCAGCCGCCCGCTCCGGCCGACGGCTATCTCTGGGTTCCCGGGTACTGGAGCCGCAACCACTACGGCTTTTTCTGGGTGCCGGGCGCCTGGGTGCTGGCGCCCTACGTGGGCGCGCTGTGGACGCCGGGCTACTGGGGCTTCGCCAATGGCGTGTACATCTGGACCGCCGGCTACTGGGGGCCGCACGTGGGCTTCTATGGCGGCATCAACTACGGCTTCGGCTACACCGGCATGGGCTATGTGGGCGGCTACTGGAAGCGCGACCGCTTCTACTACAACCGCTCGGTCACCAACGTCAACATCACGCGCGTGACCAACGTCTATCAGCACAACGTGGTGGTCAAGAACGTGGACCAGCGCCGCGTCAGCTACCACGGCGGACCGTCGGGCATCCAGCGCCGCGCCGATCCCCGCGAACTGGCCGCGCGCAAGGAACGCCACACGCCTCCCACCCAGATGCAGCACGGCTACGTGCGCGACGCCAGCCGCGACCGCAACCAGTCCTACGAACGCAACCGCGGCCGCCCGCCCCAGGCCTACGTCAACCACGCGTCCGACCCGCGGCGCCCGGACAATGGCGCGCGGCCCGGCAACGGGCCGGACCGTCAACGCGGCGGTCCAGACCGCGGCCAGGACGGACGCAGGGACGCGCCGCCGCCGCAACAGCAGCGCGAGCAGCAGGCGCGCCAGCAGGATCGCCAGCAACAGCAGCGCGAACAGCAGGTGCGCCAGCAGCAGCAACGCGACCAGCAGGCCCAGCAGCAGGATCGCCAGCAACAGCAGCGCGAACAGCAGATGCGCCAGCAACAGCAACGCGACCAACAGGCCCAGCAGCAGGCCCGCCAGCAACAGCAGCGCGAACAGCAGATGCGCCAGCAGCAGCAACGCGACCAACAGGCCCAGCAGCAGGCCCGCCAGCAACAGCAGCGCGAGCAGCAGATGCGCCAGCAACAACAACGCGACCAACAGGCCCAGCAGCAGGCCCGCCAGCAACAGCAGCGCGAGCAGCAGGCTCGCCCGCAGGGCGGCGGCCGCGACCAGCCGCGGGGCGAAGGCAATGGCAATGGCAACGGTCGCGGCCAGTCGGGGCGCGACTAGCCGGCCTGGACCCCGGCCCGGCGCGGGACTACAGTAGTAGACCCACCGACGCCCCGACCGAAGGAGATTCCGATGAAACGCACCGCCACCTGCCTGTTGCTATGCGGCCTGCTGGCCGGCGGGTCCGCCCAGGCCGCGCTCACGGTCGGCGCCCCCGCGCCCGACTTCAACGCCCAGGCTTCGCTGGGCGGCGACGTGTTCACGTTCAAGCTCGCCGAGGCGCTCAAGCAGGGTCCGGTCGTGCTGTATTTCTTTCCGGCGGCCTTCACCCAGGGCTGCACCATAGAGGCGCGCAATTTCGCCGAAGCCACCGATGAATACAAATCGCTGGGCGCCACGGTGATCGGCGTCTCGACCGACGACATCGGCACGTTGAAGAAATTCTCGGTCAGCGAATGCCGCAGCAAGTTCGCGGTGGCCGCCGACAGCGACGGCAAGATCATGAAGGCCTATGACGCGGTGCACGACAAGCGCCCGGAATACGCGCAGCGCGTGTCCTACGTGATCTCGCCGCAGGGCAAGATCCTCTATGAATTCACGGACATGAGTCCTGAATCGCACGTCGCCAACACCATGCGCGCACTGCGGGCGTGGAAGACCCGCCAATAAGCGCCGCTAATTGAACGGCCACACCGGCGGGTGCGTGCCCGGCGGGCTCGACGGGCGCGTCCAGCGCGCCGGCGTGGACGAGAAATGCGCGGCATGGCGCAGGCTGACCAGTTCGCCGAAGCCGGAGGGCTCGGTTTCCAGCAGGCCTTCGAAGCCCGGCATCGGACAGGCCAGCCCGCCTTCCACACGCCCCAGGCTGCGCAGCCAGTGCGCGGTCTGGGCCAGCGATACCTGCACGTGCCAGCTGCCGCCTTCGGTCGCCTGGCGCGCCAGCGCCGCCTGCGCGCCGAATGCCATCAGATAGCCCGAGGCATGGTCCAGGATCTGCATGGGCAACGGCTTGGGCGCGTCCTGGCCGGCCGCCTGGGCCTCGGCGTGGTTGAAGCCCGTGGCCATCTGCACCAGCGAATCGAAGCCGCGGCGGCCGGCCCACGGCCCCTTGGGACCGTAGGCCGACAGCGACACATAGACGATGCCGGGGCGGATGCGCGCCGCGTCCTGCGGGCCGAAGCCCAGCGCGGCCAGGCCGCCGGGACGGTAGCCCTGCACGAACACGTGCGCGCTGCGCAGCAGATTGCCCAGCGCGATGCGGCCGTCGGCCGTGTCCAGGTCGGCCAGCACCGACAGCTTGCCGCGGCTGGTTTCGATGATGTTGTCGATGTTGGGCAGCTGCGGCGAATTCACCAGCATCACGTCGGCGCCGTAGGCGGCCAGCGCGCGCCCGCAGACCGGCCCCGCGATGATGCGGGTCAGGTCGAGCACGCGGATGTCGCTCAGCGGCCGCGCGTCTTCGCCGTACTTGGGCAAGGGCCGGGCGTCGGCCTCGCCGATGCGTTCTATGGTCAGGAGCGGCTGCGCGGCCAGCGCCTGGCCCTGGGGATGATGGTCCCATTCGTCGAAACTGCGCATGGCCGCCACGGGCAGGCCGGCGTCGGCCGCCACCTGCTCGAAATCCAGCGCTTTCCAGCGGCTCAGGGCGCTCTCGACGGCGGCGCGCGTGGCGCCGTCGCCCTGCGGGCAGCCCAATAGCGCCAGCGCGCCATCGCGGTGATGGGCGAAATTGGCGTGGATGCGCACCCAGCCGCCGTCGCCGCAACGATACATGCCGGTGAGCGGGTCGCGCGGGTCCAGCGCCACGCCGTTGATCTTGAAGTAGCTGCGGCACTCCTGCGCCGCGTGCAGCATGTCCACGCCCACCTGCTGGCGCGCGCCGCCGCGCAGGTGCCAGAGTTCGGCGGCCGCCAGCGCGGCCGCGGCCATGCTGGTCTGCGCCGCCGTGCCGACGGCGAAGGACGAGGGAAGGACCGGATCGGCGCCCGTCAGCACGACGTGGCTCAGGGACTCGGCCGGCATGTCGACCGAGCGCCAGAGTTCCTGCAACACGTCCTGCGGCGCCTTGGCGGCACGCGGGCGACCCTTTAAAAAGGACGGGCGTAGGTCCATCAGATTTCCCATAGCATTCTCTAGTCGTTTATTGGGATTACATGGCGCGGCTCCCATCCGCGTCAATATGCGTGGGTCCCTGGCGTGTTTCATGGTTTGACCGCCGCGCGGCCCGCCCGCGCCCGGACGGACACATCTACTCTTAGTTTTTACATCGGCTCGCGCTCAGACGCCGGCCGCGGCCTGCTTGTCCAGGCGCTTGATGAACACCTGCAGTTCCTTGACCACCTGCTGGTCGCCGCGCGCCTGCGCCGCCTTCAGGCCCGACTCCCAGGCCTCGCGCGCGCCGGCCGTGTCGCCGCGTCCCAGGCGGGCCTTGCCCAGCCACTTCCAGCCCACGGAATAGGCCGGATCGAAGGCCAGCGCCACGCGCAGGTGTTCCTCGGCCTGGTCGAACCGTTCGCGTTCGGCGTAGGCCTTGCCCAGCGAAAAGCGCAGCAGCATGTTGTCCGTGCCCTTGGCCAGCATCGCCTCGAGGCGTTCGATCATTCCATCCATAGCCGCTCTCCTTCAGCCGCTTGACGATTTCGTTGCCGTACATGATAGGACGGCGCCCGCGCGGCCCGCACAATGGCCCCGCGCCGCGCAAGGAATCGGCGCAGGTCCGCCCGACCTACGGGTATACCCTTAACGACGGCAGGGCTTTGTCCGGGCGACGCGGCCGCCCTGCCCTAGAATCGCGCCCTTGCCCTTTCCATGCCGCCGCCGCGGCCCACCGTTGTTTTCCTCCATGCCCCTGCACCTCATCGCGCTGGCCGCCGCCGCTTTCGGCATCGGCACCAGCGAGTTCGTCATCATGGGCCTGCTGCCCAACGTCGCCGACGACCTGCACGTCGGCATCGACATCGCCGGCCTGCTGATCACCGGCTACGCCATGGGCGTGGTGGTCGGCGCCCCCATCATGGCCATCGTCACCGCCCGCCTGCCGCGCAAGGCCGCGCTGATCGGCCTGGCCAGCACCTTCGTGCTGGGCAATCTGCTCTGTGCGCTGGCGCCCGGCTATGCCCTGCTGATGGCCGCGCGCGTGTTCACCGCGTTCTGCCACGGCGCGTTCTTCGGCCTGGGCGCGGTGGTGGCCGCCGACCTGGTGCCGCGCAACCAGCGCGCCAGCGCCATCGCGCTCATGTTCACCGGACTGACGCTGGCCAACGTGCTGGGCGTGCCGCTGGGCACGGCGCTGGGCCAGGTGGCGGGCTGGCGTTCCACGTTCTGGGTGGTCAGCGCCATCGGACTGGCGGCCGTGGCCGCGCTGGCGGCATGGCTGCCGGCCCGCATCCCGATGCAGCCCGGCAATATCCTGCGCGAATTCAAGGTGCTGCGCGACGTGCGCGTGGTGTGGCCGCTGGCCGCCAGCGTGCTGGCCTCGGCCGCGCTGTTCTGCGTGCTGACGTATATCGCGCCGCTGCTGCGCGAGGCGACCGGCGTGTCCGAACGCGGCGTCACCGGCGTACTGCTGCTGTTCGGCGTGGCGCTGACCGTGGGCAGCACGCTGGGCGGCAAGCTCGGGGACCGCAATCTGGAGGCCTCGCTGCGCCGCATCTTCGTGGGCCTGCTGCTGGTGTTCCTGGCGCTGAGCCAGGCGGTGCATGCGCTGGCGCCCATGCTGCTGACGGTGTTCGTCTGGGGCGTGCTGGGTTTCGCCGTGGTGCCGCTCTTGCAGACGCTGATCGTGGACCAGGCGGCCGAGGCGCCCAACCTCGCCTCCACCTTGAACCAGGGCGCGTTCAACCTGGGCAACGCCACCGGCGCCTGGCTCGGCAGCCTGGCGCTGGGCCACGGCCTGCCGCTGACCGGCCTGCCCTGGATCTCGGCCGGCATCACGCTGGCCGTGCTGCTGCTGACGCTGTGGGGCACGCGCTACTACGGCCGCCACGCCGCGGCTACACTGGACGCACCGGCCGGCGTGCTGGCGCCCTCGCGTTCCGACGCCTGAGCGCGCAGCCCCGGCAGCACAAAGGTGGCCCGATGAGCACGATCTACGATTTCTCCGCCCGCGGCATCGATGGCGCGGAACGCCCCCTGGACGCGTATCGCGGCCGCGTGCTGCTGGTCGTGAACGTGGCTTCCAAGTGCGGCTTCACGCCGCAGTACGCGGGCCTGGAGGCGCTGTACCGCAAGTACCGCGAGGCCGGGCTGACGGTGCTGGGCTTTCCCTGCGACCAGTTCGGCCACCAGGAACCCGGCGACGAAGCCGCGATCCGCGAATTCTGCAGCACGCAGTACGACGTCAGCTTCCCGCTCTACGCCAAGATCGAGGTCAACGGCGACGCGGCCCATCCCCTCTACCGCTGGCTCAAACAGGAAAAGCCGGGCCTGCTCGGCACCGGCCGGATCAAATGGAACTTCACCAAGTTCCTGGTCGGACGCGACGGCCGCCCGATCAAGCGGTACGCGCCCACCGACACGCCCGCAAGCCTGACCGGCGCCATCGAGAAAGCGCTGGCCCCGTCCGCCTGAAGGCGCGGCACTGATCAGCGCAGCGGCGGCAGCCGGCGGCGCACGGTGTGCGCCTTGACGATGGCCGTATTGGTTTCGGCGAATTCGGTCACGCGTTCCAGGATGCCGTCCAGGTGCGAGATCGAGCGCAGCACCACCCGGGCGATGAAACAGTCGTCGCCCGTGACCTTGTCGCATTCCACGAACTCCGGGATCTCCTGGATCAGCCCTTCGACGTGGCGCAGTTGTCCCGGCAAGGGCCGGATGCGCACGACGGCCTGCAGCGTGTAGCCCAGCGCCACGGGATCGAGGTCCACCGTGTAGGCGCGCAGCACGCCGGATTCCTCCAGCCGCCGCAGGCGGTCGGCCACGCTGGGCGCGGACATGCCGACCTGGCGCGCGAGGTCGGCGGTGGTGGTGCGCGCGTTGGCGTCCAGCATCTCCACGAGGCGGCGGTCGATACCGTCCAGCACCGGGCCTTCATTGGTATTTTCGTTTTTTAGGTCGTTGCGCATAAATTTCACCTAAACAAAGGTTCTATGAACGATTGACCGCAGCAACATCATATAACCAGCTTGATCCGCCTGGGATAATTTTTCCATCGCATACCGAGGCCGCGCGCCTCCTGGAGAAATCTCATGGCTCCCTCATCGGAACGCATCGGCCTGGCGCAAATGACGGCCGCAATGACGCTGTCGGGCACGCTGGGCGTGTTCGTGCTGGAATCCGGGCAGAGCGCCTGGAACGTGGTGTTCTTCCGCTGCGTCTTCGGCGCGGCGTCGCTGTTTCTGTACTGCTGGCTGCGCGGACTGCTGCGGCCCGGGCTGTTCACGCGCAAGACGCTGGCGCTGGCGCTGGCGGCCGGCGCGGCGCTGGTCCTCAATTGGGTGCTGCTGTTTTCGGCCTACCGGCTGGCGTCCATTTCGCTGGCCACCGCGGTCTACAACGTGCAGCCCTTCTTTCTGATCGGCCTGGGCGTGCTGTTCCTGGGCGAACGGCCCACGCGCGGCAAGCTGGCCTGGTCGGTCATCGCGTTCGCCGGGCTGATGCTGGTGCTGCGATTGTCCGAGGCGGGCAGCGCGGGCGACGGCTATCTGGCGGGACTGCTGCTGGGCCTGGGCGCGGCCGCGCTCTATGGCGTGACCGCCTTCATCGTCAAGCGCCTGACGGGCATCCCGCCGCAGGTGCTGGCGCTGGTGCAGGTCGCGCTCGGCGCGCTCATGCTGCTGCCGATGGCGGACTTCGGCGCGCTGCCCGCCGCGCCCCTGCAATGGGGCTGCCTGGTGGCCCTGGGACTGGTGCATACCTGCCTCATGTATATCCTGATGTACTCGGCCATCCAGAAGCTGCCCACGACCTCGACCGCCGCGCTCAGCTTCATCTATCCCGCGGTTGCCATCATGCTTGATTTCCTGGTCTACGGACACCGCATGGACGGCTCGCAGATCGTGGGCGTGGCGATGATTTTCATGGCGGCCGCCGGCGTCAGCCTGAACTGGAGCTGGCGCCTGCCGCGCCGGGCGCGGCCGGGCGCGGCCTGTTAGGCGGATGGCGGCGCCGCCGGCCAAACCCGTATCCAGTCCCCGGTTATTCAGGGCGCGGCCGGCGGCGGCCCGCTATCATGGGCGTTCCGCCCGGCCGCCGCCGCCGGCGCCACGAACAGGACACCCCCATGATCGATCTCTATTACTGGACCACGCCCAACGGCCACAAGATCACGCTGTTCCTCGAAGAAACCGGCCTGCCCTACAACATCCACCCGGTCAACATCAGCCGGGGCGACCAGTTCAAGCCCGAGTTCCTCGCCATCGCGCCCAACAACCGCATCCCCGCCATCGTCGACCAGGCCCCGGCCGACGGAGGCGCGCCGCTGTCGCTGTTCGAATCCGGCGCGATCCTGCTCTACCTGGCCGAAAAGACCGGCCGCTTCCTGCCCGCCGACCTGCGCGGCCGCGCCGAAGTGTCCCAATGGCTGTTCTGGCAGATGGGCGGGCTGGGCCCCATGGCCGGCCAGAACCACCATTTTTCGGGCTATGCGCCCGAGCGCATCCCCTACGCCATCGACCGCTACGTCCGCGAAACCAACCGCCTGTATGGCGTGCTGAACAAGCGCCTGGCCGACCGCGAGTTCGTGGCCGGCGACTACTCCATCGCCGACATGGCCGCCTATCCCTGGATCGTGCCGCACGCCAAGCAGGGCCAGGATCTCAACGAATTCCCGCACCTCAAGCGCTGGTTCGAAACCATCGCGGCAAGGCCCGCCACCGTGCGCGCCTACGCGCTAGCCGACACCGTCAACACCGCGCCGTCGGTCAGCGACGAGGCCTCGCGCCGCATCCTGTTCGGCCAGACCGCCCAGAACGTCACCCGCTGACAGGAGCCGCCATGCCCGATCCGCAACTGGTGTTCCGCCGCGCGCGCCTGGCCGATCTTCCCGCCATCGTCGCGATGCTGGCCGACGACGAACTCGGCGCGGCCCGCGAAAATCCCTCGCTGCCCCTGGACCCGCGCTACACCGCCGCCTTCGGCGCCATCGCGCAGGACTGCAACCAGTTCCTGGCGGTGCTGGAGCGCGATGGAAGCGTGGTCGGCTGTTTGCAGTTATCGTTCATCCCCGGCCTGTCGCGGCTGGGCCAGTGGCGCGGCCAGATCGAGAGCGTGCGCATCGCCTCCTCGGCGCGCGGCGCCGGCCTGGGCCGCGCCATGTTCGAGTGGGCGATCGAGCAGTGCCGGGTGCAGGGTTGCAGCCTGGTGCAGCTCACCACCGACCGCGCGCGTCCCGACGCGCGCCGGTTCTACGAAAGCCTGGGCTTCAAGGCCAGCCACGACGGCATGAAGCTCAGCCTGTAGCCACTGTTTTTCTGTTTGTTCATTACCGATCTGGAATCAGCAAGGAGCGCCCATGCATGGCGAATACAAAGTCCCCGGCGGCAAACTGGTGGTCGCTGACCTGGAAGTGCGCGACGGCCGCCTGGCCGACGTGCGCATCAGCGGCGACTTTTTTCTCGAGCCCCCCGAAGCGCTCGAAGCCATCAACCGCGGCCTGAACGGCCTGCCGGCCGACGCCGGCGAACTCGAACTGGCGCTGGCCGTGCAGTCGGCGCTGCCGCCCGGCGCGGAGATGTTCGGCTTTTCGGCCGAGGCCGTCGCCGTGGTGCTGCGGAGGGCGCTGGCATGACGCGCACCGACTGGAACGATTACGACTGGGAGCTGGTCCACGAAGGCCCGCAGCCGCCCGCGCTGCACATGGCGCTGGACGCCATCATCACCGACGAGGTCGGCGCCGGCCGCCGCCCGCCGACGCTGCGCATCTGGGAATGGTCCGCGCCGGCCGTGGTGATCGGCCGCTTCCAATCGCTCAAGAACGAGGTCGATCCCGAAGGCGCGCGCCGCCACGGCATCGAAGTCGTGCGCCGCGTCAGCGGCGGCGGCGCCATGTTCATCGAGCCGGGCAACTCCATCACCTATTCGCTCAGCGTGCCGCAGGCGCTGGTGCACGGCATGAGCTTCCAGGAATCCTATGCCTTCCTCGACGCCTGGGTACTGGACGCGCTGCAGGGGCTGGGCATCAAGGCCTGGTACCAGCCGCTCAACGACATCGCCTCGGAGATCGGCAAGATCGGCGGCGCCGCGCAGGCGCGCCGTTCCGGCGCGGTGCTGCACCACGTGACCATGTCCTACGACATCGACGCCGATAAAATGGTGGAGGTGCTGCGCATCGGCCGCGAAAAACTGTCGGACAAAGGCACCACCAGCGCGAAAAAGCGCGTCGATCCGCTGCGCACCCAGACCGGGCTGGCGCGCGAAGCCATCATCGACCGCATGGTGGAAACTTTTGCCGCGCGCCATCGTCTGAGCCCTGGGCAGGTCGGCGAGGCCACCCTGGCGCAGGCGCAGGCGCAGGCCCTGGAAAAGTTCTCCACGCCGCAGTGGACGGGCGTCGTCCCCTGAGCTGCCGTGTCCTGATTCTCTGGAGGTAATTCAATGCGTCGCATGTACACGCCGCGAGGCGCGACCAGCGGTCTCATCCTGGGCGCCGCCATCCTGGCGCTGGCCGGCTGCAGCAGCGCGCCGCCGGCCGACATCACCCTGGCCTCGCCGGCGCCGTCGGCGCAATCCACGCCGCAGCAGCTGGGCGACCTGGCCACCGAACGCATCCAGTGGGCCTCGAACAAGCCCGGCTGCGAAGGCGACTGCCCGCGCATCGAAATCGACAGCGTGGCCTTTCCCGGCATCCCCAAGCTGACGGCGCTGGTCGATCACGTGCTGGCCTACATGACCGGCACCGACGCCAACCGCCGCGGCCCCTACGACACGCTGTCCGAATACACGCAGTACTTCTGGTCCACCGCGCGCCCGCGCGACGCCACCTATTTCAAGGCCAGCGTCAAGGACACCGTCGGCGACGTGATCGCCATCGAGCTGCACACCGAGCAGTACCTGACCGGGGCCGCGCACGGCATTCCCGCCACGCAGTACCTGAACTGGGAACGCAGCCGCGGCCGCGTGATGAGCCTGGACGAAGCCCTGATACCGGGCCGGCGCGCGCAATACGTCGCCGCGCTGCAGCGCGCGCACACCAAGTGGCTGGAACAGAATCCCGACGCGCGCCGCGATCCGGCGACGTACAACCGCATGTGGCCGTTCCAGGAAAGCGACAATTTCGCGCTCACGCGCGACGGCATCGTGGTCAAGTACGACGCGTATTCGATCGCGCCGTATTCGCATGGCGAGCCCGAACTGAGCATCGCCTATCCCGATCTGCGCGGGATACTCAAGCCCGAACTGCTGCCGCAGTCCTGAACGCCTGTGGCAGGCGCCAGGCTGCGGCGTGGCCGGGGTTCGGGTGAGCGGACTGAGAGTGGAGCTAGGGAGGTGGCCGCTTTTTTCGCGTCTGTGGCCGGGTAAGACGCCCAGTCCGCTCAGTGCAACCGCGGCTCGGCGCAAGGGGCGGCGCGTGCGCGCCGCCCGCTCATGGCCGCGCCTTAGAAGCGGTGGCGGATACCCACGATACCCACGGTGCTCTTGACGCCGTCGATGAAGGCGTAGTCGGTGGCGTACGAGGCCAAGGCGTACAGATTGGTGCGCTTGGACAGGTTGTAGGTATAGCCCAGGCTGTAGACGTTCATGGTCGCGTCGTCGCCGGTCAGCGCATCGCTGTCCGGATCGGCGCGCTGCCACGAGGCCAACAGGTTGCTGGCGCCGCCCAGCGGCACGCTCAGGCCGACCAGGTAGGAATTGGCCTTGAAGCCGGACGCGGCCACGTTGCTGCTGAAGCCCTTGGCTTCGGGGCTGCCGCTGCCGAAGGCGTTGATGCCCTGGCCGGTGAACCAGCCGTCGCGCGTCTGGCCGTAGGCCAGCGCCAGCTTCAGCACTTCGAAGTCATACGAGCCGCCCACGATCCACGACTTCGGCGTGGCGTCGGTGTTCAGCTGGTTGGCCGGATTGAGCTGGTCGTAGGTCACGGCCAGGTTCAGCGGGCCGCTGACGTAGCGCAGGCCGGTGGTGATGGCGCGCGTGTTGTCGGCGGTCTTGAAACCGGTCTGGGCGCTGGTCGTGTCCGAGGCGTTGAACGAGTAGCCGACGCCGAACTGCAGGCCGCTGAACGACGGGGTCGAGTACTGCACCATGTTGTCGTAGCGGACCGTGTTGGCGGCGCTGAAGGCCACGCCCACGTTGGCCTGGCCGTAGCTGGCGCCGAACGGATCGATCGCGCCGAAGTACTTCGAAGCGATGTTGGTCTGGCGGCCCAGTTCCAGCTTGCCCCACGAATCGCTTTGCAGGCCGATGGTGGCCTGGCGGCCGAACAGGCGGCCGCTCTGGCCCGACAGGCCGTTGCCCGAGTTGAAGCCGCTTTCCAGCGTGAACACGGCGCGCAGGCCGTCGCCCAGGTCTTCGCTGCCGCGCAGGCCCCAGCGCGAGCCGCTGGACACGCCGTTGACCATGCCGACCTTGGATTCGTGGTAGTTGTCGCCCTTGATGCGCTGGTAGCCCAGGCCCGTGTCGATCAGGCCGTACAACGTCACCGAGGTTTCCGCCTGTGCCGTTGCGCCGAACGCGCCCAGGATGGCGGCGGCGAACAAAGTCTTTTTCATTGCAAATTCCCGTTGATTGAACAGACCATGAGCAGGTTGCTTCGCATCGCGGGCGACGTCCCCGGCACATGGTTGCAGCGAATTCTAGGGACGCAATGTGTCAATTCGTTATGCGCAAGCCCGGATTTGCCCTGAGCGACACAAATCGGGACATATTGTGGCCGGCAGCCCACACCGCCCAAAAAATGGGGCCCGTACACATGGCTGCAACGCGGACGTGCATGCCGCAATGAAAATCGCCCCTTGCGGGGCGATCGGGTTTGTCTCCTTGCCTCCTCGGGGCGCGTCCGGGGACGCGCCGCCGAAGCCGGTATCAGGGATAGAGGCCGCGCACCTGGCGCGCCTGCAGAATGCGCGTGCAGGCGACGATGAACGCCGCCGTGCGCAGCGTGACCTTGTGCTCGCGCGCCACCTGCGACACGGCCGCGTAGGCCTCGCGCATGATGCGTTCGAGACGCAGGTTGATCTCGTCCTCGCTCCAGAAGAAGCTGGAGAAGTCCTGCACCCATTCGAAGTAGCTGACGGTCACGCCGCCGGCGTTGGCCAGCACGTCCGGCACCACGTACACGCCATGTTCGGCCAGGATGTCGTCGGCCTCCGGCGTGGTCGGGCCGTTGGCGCCTTCGACCACGATCTTGGCGCGCACCTTGGGCGCGTTTTCGGCGGTGATCTGGCTTTCCAGGGCGGCCGGGATCAGGAATTCGGTTTCCAGCGTCCAGAATTCGTCCTTGTCCATGGCCTGCCCGCCGGAGAAGCCGCCCACGCCGCCGTGCTGCGACACGTGCGAGAGCAGCTTGTGCACGTCCAGGCCTTCGGCGTTGTGCACCGTGCCGGTGTGGTCCTGCGCGGCGATGACCTTGGCGCCGGCTTCATGGAACAGGCGGGCGGCGGTGCCGCCCACGTTGCCGAAGCCCTGCACCACCACGCGCGCCTTGGAGACGTCGATGTTCAGGTCGCGGGCGGCTTCGCAGCCCACCACGAACACGCCGCGGCCCGTGGCTTCGACCCGGCCCAGGCTGCCGCCCAGCGCGATCGGCTTGCCGGTGACCACGCCGGTGGCGGTGGCGCCTTCGTTCATGGAGTACGTGTCCATCATCCAGGCCATGGTCTGGGCGTTGGTGTTCACGTCGGGCGCGGGAATGTCCTTGGACGGCCCGATGATGACGCCGATCTCGGAGGTGTAGCGGCGCGTGATGCGCTCGAGCTCGGATTGCGACAGTTTGCGCGGGTCGACGCGCACGCCGCCCTTGGCGCCGCCGTACGGCAGGTTGACCGCGGCGTTCTTGATCGACATCCAGGCCGCCAGCGCCATCACCTCGGACAGCGTCACGTCCTGGTGGAAACGCACGCCGCCCTTGCCCGGGCCGCGCGAGGTGTTGTGCTGGACGCGGTAGCCCTCGAAGTGGGCGACGCTGCCGTTGTCGAGCTCGATCGGCACGTCGACGATCAGCGAACGCTTCGGGCGCTTCAGGGTTTCGACCCACCGCGCCAGAGAACCGAGATACGGGGTGACCCGATCGACTTGTTGCAGGTAATTACCCCAGGGGCCGAGGTCATCGGCATTCAGGTACGACGGCAAGGCGTGGGTGGGAGTTTGAGACATGAGCATGCTCTCCTGACTGAGTTGCGCCATTTTATCCACGAAAAATATAGCGTCCCCAATTTAATATGAAAAATATTTAATGGGGACATATTTGTGTTGCGGATGTCGAACGGGTCGCAAGCCCGGACCTGATCTGGTCCTATCCTAAGCCGCCACACTGCGCCCGTCCAGCCCGATGCCCTGCCCGCCGCGACCCCGGGGCGCCAATGCAAAAAGGCGGCTTTCCCGAAAGAAAGCCGCCTCCCGAAGCGAGCCCGCCCGGCCGTCAGTCCGCAAGCAGCTGCCAGGCCAGCCGCGCGGCCGCGCGCGCGCCGTGGCCGTCGATGTCGAAGGCCGGGTTGTATTCGGCCATGTCGGCCAGGCGCAGCTTGCCGCTGGCCTTGACCCGCAGCGCGATTTCCTCGACCACCGGCAGCGGCACGCCATAGGGCGCGGGCGCAGAGACGCCCGGCATGACGGCGGCCGGCAGCACGTCCAGGTCTATGGTCAGGTAGACGTGGGCAGCCCCGCGCAGCTGGCCGTCCACGTCGGCCAGCCTGGCCTCCAGGTGCCGCTCCTGCATCTCGCGGTCCTCGACCCAGAAGGCCCCGGTCTCGGCGGCCCGGGCATACAGCGCCGGCGTGTTGGCCAGCCGCGAAACGCCGAGGCAGGCGTATTGCAGCGACTGGCCGCGCGCCTCGCAGTCGCGCAGGATCTGGTCGAAAGGCGTGCCCGAACTGCCCGGCCGTCCGGTGCGCAGGTCGAAATGCGCGTCCAGGTTCAGCACCAGCACCGGGCCGGCATCGGCGCGCGCCTGCAGCCAGCGGGCCAGGCCCTGGAAGCTGCCCCAGGCGATCTCGTGGCCGCCGCCCAGCACCACCGGACGCGCCCCCTGCCCCAGCAGCTCCGCCACGCGCAGACCCAGACGCTCCTGGGCCTCTTCCAGGCGGTCGCCCTTGCACACCACGTCGCCGGCGTCCAGCAGGCGCGCCAGCCCGTGCGCGGGCAGCCCGGCCAGGAATTTGCGGATGCCGGCCGGCCCGCCGGCGGCGCCGACGCGGCCCTGGTTGCGCGCCACGCCGGCGTCGCAGGCAAAGCCCAGCAGCACCGCTTCGCCGTCGCGCACTTCCTGCCCGGCGGCCGGCGCCACGATGTGCGCCAGGCGCCGCGTATCGCCCTGTTCGGCGCTGTCGTCGCGCGCCTTCCACAGGCTTTTGTCGAATTCTCCGGTCGTCATGTCTCGCGCTCCCGGCGACGCGGCGTCAAGGCGCTGCGGGCTCGTCGTAATTGTTCAGCTTCAGGCCCGAGACGCCTTGGACGGCGCCCGGCGATGCCGCCGGAGCCTGCGCTTCGGCCGCCGGCGCGGGCGCGGTCGCGGCTGGTGCCTCGGCGGCAGGCGCGGCCTCCACCCCCGCGCGGCGCTTGCTGCGGGCTTCGTCCTGCTGCGCGATCAGCTTGTCCAGCTGCGCGGCCAGCGCGGTGGATTTGCCGGTACGGGCCCAGTCGGCCGCGGTCTGGCCCTTGGTGTCGCGGGTGCCCACGTCGGCGCCGGATTTCAGCAGCAGCTCGACCATGGGCCTGCGGCCCGACAGCGCGGCCATCATCAGCGGCGTCTCGCCGTTGGGCGCGGGCGCGTTGGGCATGGCGTGCTGCGCCAGCAGCAGGCGCGCCATCTCCATCTGCCCCTTGGAGGCCGCGTAATGCAGCGGCGTCCAGCCCAGGCGGTTGACCTTGGCGCCGCGCGCGATGAGCTTTTTGGCCCGGTCGGTCTGCCCGACGATGGCCAGGTACATCAGCGGCGTCTCGCCCGCGGGGTTCTCCGCATTCACGTCGGTGCGCTTGTCGGCCGCCAGCACGTCGAACACCTTCCAGGCGCCGTCGACCACCGCGCGCATCAGCGCCGGCTGGCCGTTCTTGTAGCGCACGTTGGGATCGGCGCCCTGCTTGAGCAGGTCGCGGATATCGTCGGGATAGTCGTTGGCGACATAGACCCACCAGTCGCCGGGATTGGCCGCCTGCGCGCCCGGCGCGGCCAGCCCGAGCGCCAGCGCCAGCAGCGCGGCGCGGCTGCACGTCAACACGGTCCGATGAGCGGAAGCGACACTGATAGCCATGGATATCCTAGAATTTACTTTAAATAAAATAGATTCAATTATTTCTTTATCTTATTGAAAAGACGGAAGAAATTATCGGTCGATGCACGCGCCACCTCGGCCACCGGTATGCCTCGCAGGTCCGCGATCTTCTCGGCCACGTGAATGACCTTGGACGGATCGTTGAGCTTGCCGCGGTACGGCACCGGCGCCAGGTACGGCGAATCGGTTTCGATCAGCAGGCGGTCCAGCGGCACCTTGGCGGCGACTTCATGCACCACCTGGGCGTTCTTGAACGTGACGATGCCCGACAGCGAAATATAGAAGTTCTGGTCCAGCGCGGCCTGGGCCACTTCCCAGTTCTCGGTGAAGCAGTGCATCACCCCGCCCACCTCGGCCGCCTGCTCTTCGCGCAGCACGCGCACCGTGTCCTCGGCCGAGGCCCGGGTATGCACGATGAGCGGCAGGCCGGTCTCGCGCGCGGCCCGGATATGGCAGCGGAAACGCTCGCGCTGCCAGTCCAGCGGCTCCGACAGGCGGTAGTAGTCGAGTCCGGTCTCGCCGATGGCCACGACCTTGGGATTCGCCGACAGGCGCACCAGTTCGTCCACGGACGGGTCCGGCGTGTCTTCGTAATCGGGATGCACGCCCACCGAGGCCCACAGATTGGGCTGCGGTTCGACCAGCGACATCAGCGAGGGCCATTCGGACATGTTGACGCTGACGACCAGCGCATGGGTCACCTGGTTGGCGGCCATGCGCTCGAGGATGGCGGGCAGATCGGCGGCGAGCTCCGGAAAGTTCAGATGGCAGTGAGAATCGACGTACATGGTGAATCGGATAAAGGACCGCGGCGCCCCGCCCGCAGCCGGGCAAAGCGCCACCGGATCAAGGGCTTACGCCTGGCAGGATAGCACCACGCGCTGCAGGGCGGCGTGGGCGAACAGCTTGGCGTTCAAGGGATGGGTGGCCAGGGCGCGCTGACGCGTGAGCCAGCGCGCGCCCTCGGCCACCTTGACCGGGTTCATGCGTTTTGCGACCTGCGCGACGCCCTCGGCCAGCGACGGGAAATACCGGGCGGGCGCGCCCGCGCCGGCCAGCATCAGGTCGGTGTACAGGCGCTGCAAGGCGTCGATCCATTCGCTGGCCGCCACCTTCTCCAGGGACTCGGCCAGGGTGCCCACGTCGGGCGCCTGGCCGCTGGCCAGCGGCGCGATCAGCTGCCCCAGCCAGGCCGGGCAGGCGGTGGCGCCCGACTGCGCCAGGCGCAGCGCGGCCAGCGGGGCGCCGCCGGCGGCCGCCAGCCATTCGCGCGCCGGCTCGACGTTCTGCCCGCGCAGCCATTGCAGGGCCGTATCCGGATCGGGCGCCGGCAGCGGCAGGCGCCGGCAGCGCGACACCAGCGTGGGCAGCAGGCGGTCCGGCGCGTCGGCCACGAGCAGGAAAACCGTGTGCGGCGGCGGCTCTTCCAGCACCTTGAGCAAGGCGTTGGACGACACCACGTTGAGCGCGTGGGCCGGATACAGCAGCGCCACGCGCCAGCCGCCGCGGTGCGTGGCGGTGTTGAACCAGGACTCCAGCGAGCGGATCTGGTCGATGCGGATTTCCTTGGACGGCGCGCGCTTGCTGGCGCCGGCGGCCGGCTCCGCGTCTTCGGCGGGCTCGGCGGCGTCGGCACCCTCCTCCAGCGCGATGGCCTCGGGCCGGATGCGGCGCAGGTCGGGATGGTTGCCGCTGGCGAACCAGGCGCACGCGGCGCAGCGTCCGCAGGCCAGGCCGTGCTCGGGCGCCTCGCACAGCAGGCTGGCGGCCGCGGCCACCGCGAAGTCCAGCTTGCCGATGCCGGCCAGGCCATGCACCAGCCAGGCATGGGCGAAACGGTCGCGGTCGCCCAGCCAGGCGCGCGCCGTGTCCATCTGCCACGGCAGGAACTGCGGCGCGTTGGAGACCGCGCCGTCGCCGCCCTGCGCGGCCGCGTCCTGAGCGTTGCGGGCGGCGTTCATGCCGCCTGCTCCAGCAGTTCGCGCAGCCCGGCCTCGAGCCGGGCGCGTACCTCGGCGATCGGGCGCGTCGAATCGACGATGCGGATGCGGTCCGGTTCGGCGGCCGCGCGCGCATGGTAGGCCGCGCGGGTGCGTTCGAAAAAGGCCGCGCCCTCGCGCTCGAAACGGTCCGGCTCGCGCGAGTCGGCCAGCCGCGCCCGCGCCACTTCCAGCGGCACGTCGAACAGCCAGGTGCGGTCGGGCCGGCCCGCCTGCATCCAGTCTTCCAGCGCGGCCACGCGCCCGGCGCCCAGGCCGCGCCCGCCGCCCTGGTAGGCGTAGCTGGCGTCGGTGTAGCGGTCGCACACGACCCAGGCCCCGCGCGCCAGCGCCGGCTCGATCACCTGGCGCAGGTGCTCGCAGCGGGCCGCGAACATCAGCAGGGTCTCGGTGTCCAGCCCCATGGGATCGGCCAGCAGCAAGGCGCGCAGCTTCTCGCCCAGCGGCGTGCCGCCCGGTTCGCGCGTGGACACCACCTCCAGGCCCTGCGCGCGCAGGAAGTCGGCGATCCAGACGGTATGCGTGCTCTTGCCCGCGCCGTCGACGCCCTCCAGCGTAATGAAGCGTCCACGCGAGGTCATTGGTCTGGTCCTTGTTCGGGTTCTGGTGCGGGGGGTTGTGCGGCTTGCTGCGCGGCCGGTTCGGGGCCGGGCGCGGCATTGCGGCCCTGGCCCAGGACGTAGCGCGAGACATTGCGGTTGTGCTCGGACAGGCTGGCCGAGAATTCGCTGGTCCCGTTGCCGCGCGACACGAAGTACAGGAATTTGTGCTGCTCGGGCTGCACCGCGGCCAGCAGCGCCGCCCGGCCGGCCGCCGCGATGGGCGTGGGCGGCAGGCCCGGGCGCGTATAGGTGTTCCACGGCGTGTCGGTCTGCAGGTCGCGCTTGCGGATGCGGCCCTGGTAGGCCTCGCCCATGCCGTAGATCACGGTGGGATCGGTCTGCAGCAGCATTCCGACCTTCAGGCGGTTGGTGAACACGCCGGCCACGCGGCGGCGGTCCGGACCGTGGCCGGTTTCCTTTTCGACGATGGAGGCCAGCACCAGCGCCTCGTAGGCGGTCTTGACCGGCAGGTCGGGCTGGCGCTGGGCCCAGGTGTCCTGCAGGATGCGCTGGCCTTCCTCGTACGCGCGGCGCAGCAGGTCGAAGTCGGTGCTGCCCGGCGTGAAGATGTAGGTGTCGGGGAAGAACAGCCCTTCCGGATGCTTGATGGAAGAGCCCAGGCGCTCCATCAGCGCCTCGTCGGAGACGCCGTCCAGCGTCTGTTTGACGTCGGGATTGGCGCGCAGCGCCTGGCGGATCTGGCGATAGGTCCAGCCTTCCACGAAAGTGATCTGGCGCTGCGTCATGTCGCCGCGGGCCAGGCGCTGCAGCAGGCGCCACGGCGAGTCGCCATTATGGGCCTGGTAGCCGCCGGCCTTCATCTGCTTGTCCAGTTCGGACAGCCGCGCCATCCAGACGAAACCCGGCTCCCACACCGGCACGCCGGCCTGGTTCAGCGTGCGCGCGACGGTGCGCGGGCTGCTGCCCGGGTCCACCACGAAATCGATCTTGTCGGCCGCCAGCGGGATGGGGCGGTGCATCCAGTACCAGGCCGAGCCGACCGCGCCCGCGGCGGCCAGCACGACCAGCAGGAAGAACCACAAGACGTAAAAAAAGAGTCGCTTCTTCATAAGTCCCGGAAGTTTAATTGATCGCGCGGCCCTGTCGCGCCAAAAGCGGGGCCGGAGCGCGCCGTCCGTCCCTGCGCGCGGCGCGGGCATGGCCCTGCCCCGAGGGGAAGGCGGCTATCATCTGCACTTTGATGATGCGATAACGCCGCCGCCATGCATGCTTTCTATTCTTCGATTCCCGCGCGCGCCGAAGGTTGCGCGCAATGCGCGCCGCTCGATGATTTCCAGGTCTTCGCCGCCTCCGGCGCCGACGCCCTCACCTTCCTGCACGGCCAGCTGACCCAGGACGTCACCGGCCTGCCCGCCGACGCCGCCCGCCTGGCCGGCTACTGCACGGCCAAGGGCCGGTTGCTGGCCACGCTGGTGATGTGGCTGGCGCCCGCCGCGCAAACCGACGACGCCCCCCGGCTCTACGGCCTGGTGCGCCAGGACCTGGCCCAGGCCCTCCTCAAGCGCCTGTCGATGTTCGTGCTGCGCGCCAAGGTCAAGCTGGCGCCCGCGCCGCTGTCCGTGGCCGGCGTGCTGGCCACGGCCGAACAGGCCGCCGCGCTGGAAGCCGCCGCCGGCGCGCTGCCGCGCACGCCGTGGCAGCGCGCGGAACTCCCCTCCGGCACCTGGATCGCCGCGCCCTCGGCCGACGCGCGGCTGCGCTGGTGGTGGATCGCCTCTGACGAGCAGCTGCAGCAGTCGGGCGCGCTGGCCGAGGTCCTCGGACTGGCGCCGGCCGCGCAATGGCATGCCGCCGACCTGGCCGCGGGCATCCCGTGGATCACCGCCGCCACGCAGGACGTTTTCATTCCGCAGACGGTCAACCTGGACCTGATCGAAGGCGTCAGCTTCACCAAGGGCTGTTATCCCGGCCAGGAAGTGGTGGCGCGCAGCCATTACCGCGGCACGGTCAAGCGGCGCATGGCGTACGGCACCGTCGCCGGCGCCGAGGGCGCGTCGCTGGCCGGTCAGGACGTCTACGACGCCAGCCAGCCCGGCGAGCCCACCGGCCGCATCGTCGATGCCGCCAGCGCGCAGGGCGTGGTCTCGGTGCTGTTCGAAACCACGCTGGCGGCGCTGCCGCAAGGCGACCTGCGCCTGGGCGCGGCCGACGGCCCGCGCATCGCGCCCGCCGACCTGCCTTATTCCATCACGCCCTAGACCGCCACCCCGAACAGCGCGCCGACCCCCGCGGTCGCCGCCATCGCCAGGGCGCCCAGGATCGTCACCCGCAGCGCGGCCGGTCCCTTGGGCGCGCCCCCGGCGCCGGCGGCCAGCGCCCCCAATCCGGCCAGACAGGCCACCGACGCGCCTATGACCCAGCCCACCAGCTGCGGCAGGGGCGCCACCGCCGCCACCACCAGCGGCAGCGCCGCGCCGCCGGCGAACGACACGGCCGAAGCCACCGCGGCCTGCACCGGCCGCGCGCGGTTGTGCACGGAGATGCCCAGTTCGTCGCGCGCATGCGCGTCGAGCGCGTCGTGGCTGGTCAGCTGGCCGGCCACCTGCGCCGCCAGGTCGCGGGTCAGGCCGCGCGAGACATAGATATCGATCAGTTCGGCCAGTTCCTCGCTGGAATTGCGCTTGAGCGAGCGCTGCTCCAGCCGCAGGTCGGCGGCCTCGGTGTCGGCCTGGGACCGCACCGACACGTATTCGCCGGCGGCCATGGACAGCGCCCCGGCCACCAGGCCGGCCAGCCCGGAAGTCAGGATGGCGCCGTGCGAGGCCTGCGCGGCCGCGACGCCGGAGATCAGGCTGGCCGTGGAAACGATGCCGTCGTTGGCGCCCAGCACCGCGGCGCGCAGCCAGTTGGCGCGGAAAATCCGATGATGTTCTCTAGGAGGCATTGCCAGATACCCATGCTACGCGCGACAAACCTTGCGGCGGCCCTCGTGTGGACGGGTCCGCCGCAAGCAGGATTCAGCGCGGCGTCACGCGCACCGCGGTAAGCAAGCCTATCACGCAAAGCGTGGCCTGCTCGCCTTCGTAGGCATGCACTTCGACCTGGCAGATCGACAGGCGCTTGCCGGGCTTGACCACGCGGCCGCTGGCCACGTAGCGATCGCCCTTCGCGGGCGCCAGGAAGTTCATCTTGAACTCCGAGGTCAGCACGTCCTCGCCGGGTTCGAACAGCGTGTAGGCGGCGTAGCCGCCGGCGCTGTCGGCGATGGTGGTGGAAATGCCCGCGTGCAGGAAGCCGTTCTGCTGGCACAGATCGGCCCGGTACGGCAGGACGATGTCGACCCGCCCCGGCTCCACCACGTCCAGGTCCGCGCCCAGCAGCGCCATGATGCTCTGCCGGGCGAAGCTGGCCTGGACCCGCGAGGCCGGGCAGTCCGATGCCTGGGGCTGCGCCATGTCAGTCCGGCTCGCGCTTGAGCAGGTTGACGATGCTGGAGAAGTCCAGCCGGCCCGAGCCGCCGGCGCTGTGCAGCGAATACAGGTTGCGCGCCAGTTCGCCCAGCGGGATCGAGGCGCGCGCCGACAGCGCCGCCTCGGCCGCCAGGCCCAGGTCCTTGAGCATCAGGTCCACGCCGAAGCCGCCGGCATAACCCTTGGAGGCCGGGGCGTGATCCATCACGCCGGGCCAGGGGTTGTAGAGTTCGGTGGCCCAGTTGCGGCCCGAGCTCTTGGCGATGATGTCCGACAGCACCTTCGGGTCCAGCCCGTTGGCCACGCCCAGCGCCAGCGCTTCGGACGTGCCGGCCATCAGGATGCCCAACAGCATGTTGTTGCAGATCTTGGCCACCTGGCCGGCGCCCGCCGGACCCGCGTGAAAGATGTTCTTGCCCATCTTCTCCAGGATCGGCCGGGCGCGCTCCAGCGCCGCGGCCTGGCCGCCGACGATGAAGGTCAGCGTGCCCGCGGCCGCCCCGCCGGTGCCGCCGGACACCGGCGCGTCGATCATCGCCACGCCGCGCGCCTCGGCGGCCTGGGCCACCTTGCGCGCCGAGTCCGGCGCGATGGTGCTGCATTCGATGACCAGCGCGCTGGAGGAAATCTTGCCCAGCAGGTCGCCGTCCAGGTACAGCCCTTCGACGTGCTTGCTGGCCGGCAGCATCGAGATCACCACCTCGGCGCCCTGCACCGCCTCGGCGGCGGAAGCGGCGGCCTTGGCGCCGGCGTCGGTCAGCGCCTTGACGGCCGCCGGCACCAGGTCGAAGACCGTCAGGCTGTGGCCGGCCTTGACCAGGTTCAATGCCATGGGCGCGCCCATATTGCCCAATCCGATAAACGCGATACTGCTCATGATGTCTTGTCTCCTGTTGCTGCTGCTATAGGTGTGAAATCATCGTGTGCTGCGTGGCGGGCCGACCGGCGCCGGGACGGGACGCGACTAGCGCCCTTGCTGTCCCAGGTCCGCCAGCGGATGCGGCTCGCCTTCGGGCCAGGGGTCTTCGAAGAACTTCTCGACCCAGGCCTCGCTGGCCTCCTGCAACGTGGCCGGATTCCAGCGCGGCTTCTTGTCCTTGTCGATCAGCAGCGCGCGTATGCCTTCGGCGAAATCGCCGTGCGCGGTGCAGGCCAGCGCCGCGATGTATTCGGCGCGCAGCACGTCTTCCAGCGAACGCGCCCGCATGCGCTGCTGCAGCGCGAACGACAGGCGCACCGAGCCCGGCGAGCCCGCCAGCATCGTCGCCGCGGCGCGCGCCAGCCACGGGTCCTCGTGGTCTTTCAGCGCGGCCAGCTCCTCGTGGATGTCGTCGAGCCGGTTGCCGCTGCACAGGCTGTTGATCAGGAACGAATGCTGGCGCAGCGGGCCCGGTTCGAGCGGGGTCTGCGGCTCCAGCGCGGCCAGCGCGCGGCGCAGCAGGCCGTCGTTGATGGAGCGCGGCGCCATGCCGTCGTCGGCCGCGCCGGCCCAGGGCTGTTCCTGCAGCGATTCCAGCAGCCTGGGCCAGTCGGCGTGGTTCAGGCGGAAGTCCGCCAGCCCCGCGAAAAAGGCGTCGGACGTGTTCATGTTGGCGCCGGTCAGCGCCAGGAACAGGCCGGTGCGCCCCGGCATGCGGTTCAGCAGCCAGCTGCCGCCCACGTCCGGGAACAGGCCGATGGTGACTTCCGGCATCGCCAGCCGCGAGGTCTCGCTGACCACGCGGTGGCTGGCGCCCATCATCAGGCCGATGCCGCCGCCCATGACGATGCCGTGGCCCCAGCACAGCACCGGCTTGGGGTACGTGTGGATGCGGTAGTCAAGCCGGTACTCGTGCTCGAAGAAGCGCCGCGCGTAGGCGTTGTCGGAACCGGGCCGGCCCGCGTTCTCGCGCATGCTGCGGTACAGCCCGTGCAGGTCGCCGCCGGCGCAGAAGGCCTTTTCGCCGGCGCCCTGCAGCACCACCAGGACCACGCCCGGATCATTGGCCCAGGCATCGAGCTGCGCGGCCAGCGCATCCACCATCTCCAGCGACAGGCCGTTGAGGGTCTGCGGCGAATTCAGCGTCGCGATCCCGAAACGCGTTCCATTGGCAGCGGTTTTTTCTTCGAACAGCACCGGTGCGTTCATCTTATGTCGGCTCCTTTTTCCAACAATTGGCGGGCGACGATCACGCGCATGATCTCGTTGGTCCCTTCCAGAATCTGATGAACGCGAGTATCGCGCACCAGACGCTCCAAGGGATAGTCCCGCAGGTATCCGTAGCCGCCATGGATCTGCTGCGCGTCCAGGCAGATCTGGAAGCCCATGTCGGTGGCGAACCGCTTGGCCATGGCGCAGTAGGTGGCCGCATCGGGCGCGCCCGCGTCCAGCTTGCATGCGGCCAGGCGCACCATCTGGCGGGCCGCCACCAGGTGCGTGGCCATGTCGGCCAGTTTGAACTGCAGCGCCTGGAATTCGGCCAGGCGGCGGTTGAACTGGCGGCGCTCGTCCATGTAGCGGCGGGCGGCGTCCAGCGCGCCCTGGGCTGCGCCCACCGAGCAGGTGCCGATGTTGATGCGCCCGCCGTCCAGGCCCTTCATGGCGATCTTGAAGCCGTCGCCCTCCTGGCCCAGCATGTTGGCGGCCGGCACGCGCACGTTCTCGAACGTGATGGGACGCGTGGACTGGCTGTTCCAGCCCATTTTTTCTTCCTTGCGCCCGTAGCTGATGCCCTCGCTGTCGGCGGGGATGGCGAAGGCGCTGATGCCGCCGGCGCCCTCGCCGCCGGTGCGCGCCATCACCACCAGCAGGTCGGTGTCGCCGCCGCCGGAAATGAAGGCCTTGGCGCCGTTGACGATGTAGTCATCCCCCTGGCGCTGGGCGCGGGTCGACAGCGACGCGGCGTCCGAGCCCGCGCCGGGTTCGGTCAGGCAGTACGAGGCGAGCTTCTGGCCGCTGGCCAGCAGCGGCCCCCAGGCCTCGCGCAGGGCCGGCTGGCCCCAGTTGCCCACCATCCAGGTGGCCATGTTGTGTATGGTCAGGAAGGCCGTGGTGGACGGGTCGACCGCCGCCATTTCCTCGAACACGAGCGTGGCGTCCAGGCGCGGCAGCCCCAGGCCGCCGATGTCCTCGCTGGCGTAGATCGCGCAAAAGCCCATTTCGCCGGCCCGGGCGAAGGCCTCGCGCGGGAAGATGCCCTCGGCGTCCCAGCGCGCCGCGTTGGGGGCGAGTTCGCCCTCCGCGTAATCGCGCGCGGCCTGCGCGAAGGCCCGCTGTTCGTCGCTCAGTTCCAAATCCACAGCCTGTCTCCTGTAGTCGGTATTGTCTGCCGGCATTGCTGGCGGCGCCGGCCCCGGTATGTCGATTTTGACATGACGTTAACGTAAACGTAAGTCCGTAGCAACGCTAACTTGCGCTTCAGGGCGCCGGCCGCCGTTCCCTACAGCAGGCCGGCCGGGCGGATGCGTCCGTTCCTGGCGGTCTTGGCGCGCCGGTGCTCGGCGCGGCGGCGGCGCGATTCCTTGGGATCGAAGCTCAGGCCGCGGTAGATCTCGACGCGGTCGCCGTCGGCCAGCCGGGCCTGGGGCTCGGTGGCGCGGCCGAAGATGCCCACGCCGCGTTCCCAGGGCTGGACCACCGGAAAGGCCGCGGCGAAGCCGCTGGCCGCCAGCGCGTCGGCCACGGTGGCGCCGGCCGGCAGGCGCAGCTCCCGCATCCAGACGTGGCCCGGCAAGGCGTAGCAGACGCTGACGCTCAGACAGGCGGCGGCCGGCTCATTCGCCATACTTGGCCTGCGCGCGCTTGGTGAAGGAATCGATGAAGCTGGTGGCGATGCGGTTGAACACCGGCCCCACCACCATCTCCAGCGCCCGGTTCGAGAACGCGTATTCCAACGTGAACAGCACCTTGCAGGCGTCGTCGGCCAGCGGCTGGAACACCCAGTGCCCCACCAGGCTGGAGAACGGACCGTCCACCAGCTCCAGGTCGATGCGGTCGGGATAGGCATGGGTATTGCGCGTGGTGAAGCGCTGCTTCATGCCCGCGAAGCTGATCAGGATGGAAGCCTGCATGCCATGCTCGTCCCGCGTCTGCACCTCGGCGCCGCCGCACCAGGGCATGAACTCGGGGTACTTCTCCACGTCGGCGACCAGGTCGAACATCTGGGCGGCGCTGTAAGGTACCAGGACGGATCGTTGTACTTTGTGCATCGGCTATCGCAAATGGCTAGAATGGCGGGATTTTACCGGCACCGCCGGCACCCCGGCTAATCGAGGGCTACCCCGGTCGGCCAACCGGTCGGCCAAACGCGCCCCCAAGGCATTATGAGCATTATCGACAATCGCAAGGCCACGCACGACTATTTCATCGAAGACCGCTACGAGGCCGGCCTGGTGCTGCAAGGCTGGGAAGTCAAGGCGATCCGCGATGGCCGCGTGCAGCTCAAGGAAAGCTATGTCATCGTGCGCGACGGCGAGCTCTACCTCTTGGGCATGCACGTCAGTCCGCTGCCCACGGCCTCCACGCACATCCACCCCGACGCCATGCGCACGCGCAAGCTGCTGCTCAAGGCCGAGGAAATCAGCAAGCTGATCGGCAAGGTCGAGCAGCGCGGCTACACGCTGGTGCCGCTCAACCTGCATTACAAGAACGGGCGCATCAAGCTCGATTTCGCGCTGGGCCGCGGCAAGAAACTCTACGACAAGCGCGACACCGCGCGCGAAAAAGACTGGCAGCGCGAGAAAGAGCGCATGATGAAGCACGACACCCGCGCCCCGCGCCGCGGCAAGGACGACTGATTCAGGCGGCCGCGGGCAGCGGCGCCGGCTCGCCCTCGCCCGCCGGCCCCACGATGCGGTTGCGCCCCGCCGCCTTCGCGGCATAGAGCTTGCCGTCGGCGCGCTCGAAGAACGCCTGCAGGCCTTCGCCCGGCATCCATTCCGCCACGCCGGCGCTGAACGTATACGAAATCGAACTGCCGCCGTGCGCGCACGGCGTGCGCCGCACCGATTCCAGCAGGCGCGCCGCCACCTCCATCACCGCCTCGCTGCGCAGGTCGGGAAACAGCACCGCGAACTCCTCTCCGCCGACCCGGCCCACGTGATCGCCGGTGCGCAGCGTGGCCGTGGCCAGCAGGCCGAAGTGGCGCAGCACGGCGTCGCCGGCCGCATGGCCGCGCGTGTCGTTGATGCGCTTGAAATGATCGATGTCCAGCAACAGCAGCGACAGCGGACGGCGCGTGCGCAGCGCCTGCGCGCAATAGCGCTCGGCCTGCAGCCACCACGCCTTGCGCGACATCAGCCCGGTCAGGAAATCGGTGTTGGCCTCCTGCTCGCGCTCGGCCAGCATGCGGTCGTGGATGATCATGATGGTGCCCAGCGTCAGGCAAGGCATGGTCAGCACGCCCAGCGTCATGAACACGATGTTCCAGGCGGTGGGCACCAGCAGCGCCTGCGGCTCGGCGATGTCCAGCAGGTACACCACGGCGCGCGCGGCGCACACCAGGGCGGACGCCAGCGCCACCACGCGCACGAAGTGGTAGCTGTAGCGCGACCGGTTCGACGGCATGCCGCGTCCGACCGTCACGGCGATGGCCAGCATGAAGCCCGCCATCAGGATCGACATCGCCACCATGCGGGCCCCGGTCTGCGGCTCGATATACGTGTAGGCGGCCAGCACCAGCAGCGTGGCGCCGGCGCCCAGCGCCATGCGGCGCCTGGGCACCGGTTGCCCGACCAGCCGGCACAGGCCCGCGTAATAGGCGCAAAGCGCCAGGGCCACGGCCGCGTTGGCCAGGATCACCGAGATGAACAGGGGGCCGCCGACGGCCTGCAGCGAGAACGCGCCGAACGCCAGCAGCGTCAGCAGGCTGCTGCCTATGGTTTGCTTGATGCCGGCCATGCCGCTGCGCGCCAGCGAGCCGAGCACGCACAGCGCCAGCAGTCCCGCCAGCGCCGCCACCAATAGCAGGTTGACGGGAGCGATCATCGTCCGGGCGCCGGCAGGCGCGGTTCTCAGCCGTTGCGGTTGGCGGACTTCACGATGGTCATGGCCGAGGCGATCATGCCGCCCACGTCCGACAGGTTGGACGGCAGGATCAGCGTATTGCCTTCCTTGGCCACGTTGCCGAACGCCTCCACGTAGCGCTCGGCCACCTTGAGGTTCACGGCCTCCATGCCGCCGGGCTGCTGCACCGCCCCGGCCACCTGGGTAATGGCCTTGGCGGTGGCCTCGGCGATCGCCAGCACCGCCGCGGCCTCGCCCTGCGCCTGGTTGATCTGCGCCTGCTTCTCGCCCTCGGAGCGGGCGATCGCGGCCTCGCGCTCGCCGGTGGCGATGTTGATCTGTTCCTGGCGGCGGCCCTCGGATGCCGCGATCAGCGCGCGTTTTTCGCGCTCGGCGGTGATCTGCGCCTGCATGGCGCGCAGGATCTCGTTGGGCGGGGTCAGGTCCTTGATCTCGTAGCGCAGCACCTTCACGCCCCAGTTCAGCGCGGCCTCGTCCAGCGAGGACACGATATTGCTGTTGATCGCGTCGCGCTCCTCGAACGTGCGGTCCAGCTCCATCTTGCCGATGACCGAACGCAGCGTGGTCTGCGCCAGCTGCGTGATGGCCGAAATATAGTTCGACGAACCATAGGACGCCCGCATCGGGTCGGTCACCTGGAAGTACAGCACGCCGTCCACCTGCAGCTGGGTATTGTCGCGCGTGATGCAGATCTGGCTGGGCACGTCCAGCGGGATTTCCTTGAGCGAGTGCTTGTACGACACGCGCTCGATGAACGGGATCACGAAGCCCGCGCCCGGCGACAGGACCCGGTCGAACTTGCCCAGGCGCTCGACCACCCAGGCGTGCTGCTGGGGCACGATGGCGATCGCCTTGATGACGATCAGTATCGCCAGCGCGACGATGACGACGAGGACGATGGTGGACGTGTCGATCATGATTCGAAAGCCTCTCTCTGTAAGTACGTATGCCGCGCCGGCCTCAGGCCGGCCCGCCGGTGTGCTTGGGGGTCAGCACCAGGATGGAGCCGCGCATTTCGGTGATGATCTGTTCGCCGGCCCGGGGCGCCTGGCCGCGGGCCAGTTCGGCCTGCCAGTGCGCGCCGCGGTACCAGACGCGCGCCGTGCCGTTATCGGACCAGCTCTCAACCACCACCGTCTGGCCGATATCCAGATTGACGTCGGCGTTGCGCGCCGCGTCCAGCCCGCGCTGCTTCAGCACCCGGGTCTTGCGCAGCACCAGCAGGCCCGCCAGCAGCACCACGCCGCAGGCCACCAGCTGCCATTGCAGGGCGGCGCCGAACCATGCGGCCACCCCGCCCGCCGCCAGCCCCAGGGCCACCAGGAGCAAGTAGAACGTTCCGGTCGCCAATTCTCCGATCAGGGCCAGCGCGGCCAGTCCCAGCCATATCCACATAGTTTCGTACGCCCAAAAGAACGAGCCCCCAAGGAGGAGTCCCTGCGCGGGATTGTACGTATTTCCGAGACGTAACGGCAGAGGCGTCGGGCATCGGGAACAATTGCGCTGGATTATGATGTGTACTGGCGGCGCGGACCCAGCGGGGCCCGTGATCCGCACCACTTACGCAAAGCCCAATGACCGCCGCAATGCCTTCCTCTCTTCCCGTCCTGATCCTGCACACCGGCGATCCGGACGACACGCTCAAAAGCCAGTTCGGCGGCTATGCCGATCAGCTCGCGCAGGCCGCCGGCCTGACCCCCGACACGATGGAAATCGTGGCCGTGCATGAAGGCCGGCAGCCGCGCGCGCCGGCCAGCTACCGCGCCGCCCTCATCACCGGCTCGCCCGCGATGGTGACCGACCTGGAACCCTGGAGCGAAGACACCGCCGCCTGGCTGCGCGCGGCCGCCGCGGCCGGACTGCCCATGTTCGGCGTGTGCTACGGCCACCAGCTGCTGGCCCATGCGCTGGGCGGCAAGGTGGGCTACAACCCGGCCGGCCGCGAGGTCGGCACGCAGACCGTCGAACTGCTGCCGCCGGCCGCCGGCGACCGCCTGCTGGCCGGCCTGCCCTCCACCTTCCCGGCCCAGATGCTGCACGCGCAGACCGTGCTGCAACCGCCGCCCGGCACCGCCGTGCTGGCGCGCTCGGACCTGGACGACCACCAGATGATCCGGATCGGCCGCAACGTGTTCTCCACCCAGTTCCACCCGGAATTCGGCCCGGAGTTCGTGCGCGCCCACCTCGAGCGTTTCGGCCGCCGCTATGCGGCCGAAAACCTGGACGTGCCCGGCCTGTCGGCCAACGTGCGCGCCACGCCCGTGGCCGGCGGGCTGCTGCGCCGCTTCCTGGAGGTCTACGCCTAGGCGCCGGTCCGCGCAACAACCGGAGTGCGGCGCGGCGCGGGTCTTGGGACCATACGTTCAAGCGCGCGATCCGCGCATCCGTCAGGACTTCCAGATGAACCAAGCCGCGAACCAAGCCGCCTCCCTGGGCACCCAGCACGCCGCCGCCATCGAGCGCGCCTGCCGCGCGCTCGAATCGGAGCAGCCGCCGGACCTGGCCACGCTGGCCGAACAGGCCGGCATGAGCCGCTTTCACTTCCACCGCGTATTCAAGGCGGCCACCGGCGTCACCCCCAAGGCCTACGCCACGGCGCTGCGCGCCAGCCGCGCCCGCCGGCAGCTGGAGCAAAGCGCCAGCGTCACCGACGCCATGTACGAGGCCGGCTTCAATTCCAGCGGCCGCTTCTACGAAGCCGCGCCCGCCATCCTCGGCATGACGCCCACCGCCTTTCGCAATAACGGTGCGGGCGTGGACATCCGCTTCGCGGTCGCGCAGTGCGCGCTCGGCGCCCTGCTGGTGGCCGCCAGCGATACCGGCATCTGCGAAATCGCCCTGCACGACGATCCCGAACAACTGGTGCGCAACCTGCAGGACCGCTTCAAGGCCGCGCGCCTGATCGGCGCCGACGCCGAATTCGAACGCTGGGTGGCGGCCGTCGTGGGCTTCGTCGAAGACCCCTCGCGCGGGCTGGACCTGCCGCTGGACGTGCGCGGCACCGCCTTCCAGCGCCGCGTGTGGGAGGCGCTGCGCGAGATCCCCGTGGGCGAAACCGCCACCTACACCGACATCGCCCGGCGCATCGGCTCGCCGCAAGCCGTGCGCGCCGTGGCCCGCGCCTGCGCGACCAACAACATCGCCCTGGCCATCCCCTGCCATCGCGTGGTGCGCACCGACGGCTCCCTGGCCGGCTACCGCTGGGGCATAGACCGCAAGCGCGAACTGATCGCGCGCGAAGCGCAGGCGGCGTAGGCGGGCAGCCAATCGACCTATATTTGCCCTGCCCTGAAGCCCGGTGTTGCATGCCGCGCAGATCCGGCCCTATGCTTTCAGGCAACAGGGAGATCATCATGCCGACGACCGATGCAAGCGCCCGCGTCAACAAGCGCCGCGCGGCGCTGCGCGCCGCCGGGCTGCGGCCCGTCCAGATCTGGGTGCCCGACACGCGGCGGCCCGATTTCGCGCAAGAATGTCGGCGTCAGTCCATCGCGGCTGCCGCGGCCGACGCCAAGGACGCAGACACGCAGCGCTTTCTGGACGAAGCCGTATCCGATCTGGATGGCTGGAAGGCTTGATGCACCGGGGAGATCTTGTGCCGGTCGCCATCCAGGGGGACTTCGGCAAGCCCCGTCCGGCTTTGATCGTTCAGTCCGACCTCTTCAACGCCCATGAAAGCGTAACCGTGCTACCCGTAACCAGCAGCACGGTCGACGCCCCGCTGCTTCGCGTCACGGTCACGCCGAGCCCGCAGAACGGCCTTCGACAAGCTTCTCAAATCATGGTGGACAAGGCCGTGACGGTGCGCCGCGACAAGCTCGGACGGGTCTTTGGCCATATTGAGGCCGACACACTGCTGGAAGTCGAGCGTTGCATGGCGGTGTTCCTAGGCATCGCCAAATAAAAAACCACACCCGTTCCGGGATCACGCGGCGGGCAAATCCATGCTCAGCCTCAGCCGGCGGCATCCAAAAAAAAACCCGCGCCCCCCAAAGGGGGACGCGGGGTTTCTCAAACCGGCGATCCGATCAGTTCTTGGCCAGGCGCTGCCAGGTGTCCACAACCGTGTCCGGGTTGAGCGACATCGACAGGATGCCTTCGTCCTTCAGCCACTGCGCGAAGTCGGGGTGGTCGCTGGGGCCCTGGCCGCAGATACCCACGTACTTGTTGGCGGCCAGGCAGGCCTTGATCGCGCGGCGCAGCATGAACTTCACGGCGTCGTCGCGCTCGTCGAAATCAGCGGCCAGCAGTTCCATGCCGGAATCGCGGTCCAGGCCCAGGGTCAGCTGGGTCATGTCGTTCGAGCCGATCGAAAAGCCGTCGAAGTACTGCAGGAACTCGTCGGCCAGGATCGCGTTGGACGGGACTTCGCACATCATGATGAGCTTCAGGCCGTTCTCGCCGCGGGCCAGGCCATGCTTGGCCAGCAGGTTGACCACGCGCTCGGCCTGTCCCAGCGTGCGCACGAAGGGCACCATGATCTCGACGTTGGTCAGGCCCATTTCGTCGCGCACCTTCTTGAGCGCCTCGCATTCCATGCGGAAGCACTCGGCGAAGTCGTCGGCGATGTAGCGCGACGCGCCGCGGAAGCCCAGCATGGGGTTCTCTTCCTCGGGCTCGTAGCGCGAACCGCCGACCAGCTTGCGGTACTCGTTGGACTTGAAGTCCGACATGCGCACGATGACGGGCTTCGGATAGAAGGCCGCGGCGATGGTGGCCACGCCTTCGGCCATCTTCTCGACGAAGAACGCGCGCGGGCTGGCGTGCCCGCGGGCCGCCGATTCCACGGCCTTCTTCAGTTCGCCGTCGACGTTCGGGTAGTCCAGCACCGCCTTCGGGTGGATGCCGATGTTGTTGTTGATGATGAATTCCAGGCGCGCCAGGCCGACGCCGCCGTTGGGGATCTGGGCGAAGTCGAAGGCCAGCTGCGGGTTGCCCACGTTCATCATGATCTTCAGGTCGATGGCGGGCATTTCGCCGCGGCGCACTTCCTCGACCTCGGTCTCGATCAGGCCGTCGTAGATCCGGCCTTCGTCGCCTTCGGCGCAGGAGACGGTCACGGCCTGGCCTTCCTTCAGCACGTCGGTCGCGTTGCCGCAGCCGACCACGGCCGGAATGCCGAGCTCGCGCGCGATGATGGCCGCGTGGCAGGTGCGGCCGCCGCGGTTGGTCACGATCGCGGAGGCGCGCTTCATCACGGGCTCCCAGTTGGGGTCCGTCATGTCGGTGACCAGCACGTCGCCCGGCTGGACCTTGTCCATGTCGGAGATGTCGCCGACCACGCGCACCGGACCCGAACCGATCTTCTGGCCGATCGCGCGGCCGGTGATCAGGACCTGGCCGGTGGCCTTCAGGCGGTAGCGCTGCTGCACGTCGGCGGCGCCCTGTTGCGACTTCACGGTTTCCGGACGCGCCTGCAGGATGTAGATCTTGCCGTCGACGCCGTCGCGGCCCCATTCGATGTCCATGGGGCGGCCGTAGTGCTTCTCGATGATGACGGCGTAGCGGGCCAGTTCATTGACCTCGTCGTCGGTCAGCGAGTAGCGGTTGCGCTCGGACACCGGCACGTCGACGGTGCGCACGGCGCGGCCTTCGGGACGCTCGGGGTCGAACTCCATCTTGATGAGCTTGGAGCCGATGCGGCGGCCGACGATGGGGAAATGGCCCTGGGCCAGCGTGGGCTTGAAGACGTAGAACTCGTCGGGGTTGACGGCGCCCTGCACCACGGTCTCGCCCAGGCCGTACGACGAGGTGATGAACACCACGTCCTGGAAGCCCGATTCGGTGTCGATGGTGAACATCACGCCGGCGCTGCCCTTGTCGGAGCGCACCATGCGCTGGATGCCGGCCGACAGCGCGACGTCGGCGTGGGCGTAGCCCTTGTGCACGCGATAGGAAATGGCGCGGTCGTTGTACAGCGAGGCGAACACGTGGCGGATCTTGTCCAGCACGTCATCGATGCCGACCACGTTGAGGAAGGTTTCCTGCTGGCCGGCGAAGGACGCATCGGGCAGGTCTTCGGCGGTGGCGGACGAACGCACGGCGAACGAGCCCTTGCCGTCGGCGTCGAGCTTGGCGAAGGCGTCGCGGATCTGCTTTTCGAATTCGGCCGAGAACGGCGCTTCGACGATCCATTGGCGGATCTGCGCGCCGGCGTTGGCCAGCTCGCGAACGTCTTCGGGGTTCAGCGTGCTCAGGCGCTCAGCGATGCGCTTGTCCAGGCCCGAAGCCTTGAGGAAGTCGCGGAAGGCGTCCGCGGTCGTGGCGAAGCCGCCCGGCACGCGCACGCCCGCGCCGGACAGCTGACTGATCATTTCGCCTAGTGATGCGTTCTTGCCTCCTACCGAGTCCACGTCCGTCATGCGGAGCTGCTCGAACAAAACAACATACGACATTGAAGTCACCTTTTACAATGGAATGAAAGCGAGTTTGGTCAATGCGTAGAAAGCGAACGCGACAACCCTGCCCTGCCGTGTTTTTACGCGCTGACCAAACTGGCCTTGGACCGCCCTTGGGGTGACTTATAGGGGCCTGATTGTACTCGGTCGAGTACATCCGGCCATCGGCCTGGTTGGAATTTTTTACACATGACATCTACCTCGATCGTACGCACGGTTTACATCGTTTCCGACAGCACCGGCATCACCGCAGAAACCTTCAGCCAGTCGGTGCTTTCGCAATTCGAGGGCGTCGAATTCAAGCCGGTGCGGCTGCCCTTCGTCGACACGCTGGAAAAAGCCGCAGAAGTCGCCATGCGGATCGACCGCAGCGCCCAGGAAGCGGGCGTCCCGCCCATCGTGTTCAGCACCCTGGTCAACCCGGACATGCTGGCCCGTGTTCGCCAGGCGAACGGCGTGTTCCTGGACTTGTTCGGCACCTTCGTCAGCCATATCGAGCAGGCCCTCGGCCTGAAATCCAGCCAT
This sequence comes from Achromobacter sp. SX5, assembly GCF_056711425.1. NCBI lineage: Bacteria > Pseudomonadati > Pseudomonadota > Betaproteobacteria > Burkholderiales > Alcaligenaceae > Achromobacter > Achromobacter sp. SX5. The sequence continues at coordinate 3,129,272 of NZ_CM160041.1, forward strand.
TCCATCGGCCGCTCGCACATGCTGGCCAATTCGGAAAAATACCGCAACCGGATCGATGCAATCAACTTCAGCCTGGCGCACGACGACGGCCAGTTCGTCAACCAGCTGGACCAGGCCGACGTGATCCTGGTGGGCGTATCGCGCTGCGGCAAGACGCCTACCAGCCTGTACCTGGCCATGCAATACGCCATCAAGGCGGCCAATTTCCCGCTCACGCCCGACGATTTCGAGCGCGGCACCCTGCCCTCGACCATCACGCCGCACCGCGCCAAGCTGTTCGGCCTGTCGATCCAGCCCGAGCGGCTGGCCGAGGTGCGCAACGAACGCCGTCCCAACAGCCGCTACGCCCAGCTGGAGCAATGCCGCTACGAAGTGGCCGAGGCCGAGCGCATGATGCGCCGCGAGGGGATTTCGTGGCTGTCCAGCACCACCAAGTCGATCGAGGAGATCGCGACCACGGTGCTGCAGGAAGTGGGGCTGGACCGCGGCTGAGACCGGACCCCAGGCGCGGCTCAGCCCGCGCCGCCGGCCAGCGCCTGGCGGCGCTGCTCGAACAGGCAGATGGCGGCCGCCGCGCCCACGTTGAGCGATTCCACGGCGGCCTCGTCGTGCGGGATACGCAGCTTGACGCGGGCCGCGGCCAGCAGGGCCGGCGCCACGCCCTGGCCCTCGTGGCCGAAGACCCAGGCGCAGCGCGCCGGCAGTTGCCCGGCGTACAGGTCCCGGGCGCCTTCCAGCGCGGTGGCCACCAGCGGCACCCGCAGCCGCGGCAGCAGCGCGGCCAGATCGACGTGTTCATGGATCGCCAGGGCGAAATGCGCGCCCTGGCCGCTGCGCAGCACCTTGGGAGACCAGGCCGCGGCCGTGCCGGTCGCCAGGAACACCCGCTTCACGCCGGCCGCCGCGCAGGTGCGCAGCAAGGTGCCTACGTTGCCCGGGTCCTGGATACGGTCGAACAGCACGCAATTCTCGGCGATGGCGTCGGGCGGCTCGACGGCCGGCGGCGTGACCAGGAAAGCCACGCCCTGCCCGCTTTCGACGCTGGCCAGCGACTGCATCAGCCGCGCGTCCAGGGCCAGCGAGCGGGCCTCGGGCACGGCCGCGGCCAGCGCGGCGATGTCGGGCTGCGACAGGCGCTCGACGTCGAACACCGCCCGGTCCGGCGCGCCGTAGTGCTGCAGCCAGGCCTGGCACAGGTGCACGCCGTCCAGCAGCACGGGCGCGCCGCGCTTGCCGGCGGTGCCGGCCAGCCTGGCCAGCGCCTTGACCGCGGGGTTGTCGCGGGAACTGATGTGCTTCATGGCGTCAGGCCGAAGGCCTTGATAGGCGCGAAGCTGCGGCGGTGCTCGGCGCAGGGGCCGTGTTCGCGCAACATCTGCAGGTGCAGCGGCGTGCCGTAGCCCTTGTGCTGGTCGAACGCATACTGGGGATACAGCGCGTGCAGCCGCAGCAGGTCCGCGTCGCGCGCGGTCTTGGCCAGGATGGAAGCGGCCGAAATCGCCGGCACCAGCGCGTCGCCCTTGATGACGGTCTGCACCGTGCAGCCCAGCTTGGGCGCCTGGTTGCCGTCGACCAGCGCCAGCTGCGGCAGCACCGACAGGCCCTGGACCGCGCGCTGCATGGCCAGCATGGTGGCGCGCAGGATGTTCAGGCTGTCGATTTCGGCGACGCTGGCGCTGGCCACGAACCAGGCCAGCGCGCATTCGCGGATCTCCAGCGCCAGCGCCTCGCGCGTCTCGGGCTTGAGCACCTTGGAGTCCGCCAGCCCGGCGATGGGGCGGGCGGGATCGAGTATCACGGCGGCGGCGTAGACGGCGCCAGCCAGCGGGCCGCGGCCGGCCTCGTCGACGCCGGCCGTCACCAGCGGCGGCTGCTCGGGCGCGGCGAACAGATCAGGCTGCTCCACCGGCCACCTCCAGGATCGCCTGAGCGGCCAGCGCCGGCGTATCGCGCAACAAATCCTGATGCAAGGCCGTGAAGCGGGCCTCGATGCGGGCCGCCAGCGCCTCGTCGCTGAGCGCCGTCCAGGTGGCCTCGGCCAGCTTTTCGGGCGTGGCGTCGTCCTGCAGCAGTTCGGGCACGGCGAAATCGCGCAGCAGCACGTTGGGCAGGCCCACCCACGGCAGATAAGGCCGCTGCTGGCCGGATTTCCAGGCCATGATGCGCCGCATCCAGGGCGACAGCACGTAGGAGATCACCATGGGACGCTTGTACAGCGCCGTCTCCAGCGTGGCCGTGCCGCTGGCCACCAGCACCGCGGTGGCGGCCTCCATAACCGACCAGGCCACCGGCGCCTGGCGTTCGCCGCCCTCGCCGTGCAGGTCCTGCGCGGTCACGCAGCGCAGCCCGGGCACCGGATACTGGGCCAGGATGGCCTGGAATTCGGCGCGCCGCTGGTCGTTGACCATGGGCACCACGCATTGCAGGGCCGGGTCCTTCTTCTGCAGCAGTTGCGCGGCCTGCAGGAAGCGCGGCGCCAACAGGCGGATTTCGGACGAGCGGCTGCCCGGCAGGATGGCCAGCACGCGCGCGTTCTGGTCTATGCCCAGGCGCTCGCGCGCGGCGGCGCGGTCGGGTTTCATCGGCACCGCGCCGGCCAGCGGATGGCCCACGTAAGTGACCGGAATGCCTTCCTTGCGGTAGATCTCTTCCTCGAACGGGAACAGCACCAGCATGTGCGACACCGATTCGCGGATCTTGTGGATGCGTTCGTAGCGCCAGGCCCAGATCGACGGGCCGACGAAATGCACGGTGGGCGTGCCGGCCTGGCGCAGCTGGTGCTCCAGGCGCAGGTTGAAGTCCGGCGCGTCGATGCCGACGAAGACCGCGGGCGGCTCGGCCAGCCAGCGGCGCTTGACGTCGCGGTAGGTGCCCAGGAGGCTGGGCAGGCGCTTGAGCGCGTCGACGTAGCCGAACACGGTCAGCGCGTGCATGGGATGCCAGGCGTCGAATTCGCGGGCCTGCATCTGCGGCCCCCCTATGCCCTCGCAGCGCACGCCGGCATCGCGGGCCTGCAGACCGGCAATGATGCGGCCGGCCAGCAGGTCGCCCGAAGGCTCGCCGGCCACCATGCCGATCCGGTAGCTCATGGCCGGATGATGCCGCGGCTGGCGACGTCCAGGAAGTCGAGCATCGTCTGCAGGTGCTCGGCGACTTCCGGTTCGGCCTGCTGGCGGGCGCGCAGCTCGGCGCGCGCCGCGTCCAGGGACAGCCCGCGGCGGTAGATGATCTTGTAGGCGTCGCGCAGCGCCGAGATCTGGGCGGCGGTGAAACCGCGGCGCTTCAGGCCTTCGACATTCACGCCTACCGGCCGGCACGGATTGCCGGCGGCCAGCACGAAAGGCGGCGTGTCCTGCATCAGCGAGCTGTTGCCGCCGGTCATGCTGTGCGCGCCGATGCGGGCGAACTGGTGCACGCCGGTCAGGCCGCCCACGATGGCCCAGTCGCCGACATGGACGTGGCCGCCCAGCTGCACCGAATTGGCCAGGATGGTGTTGCTGCCGATGTGGCAGTCGTGCGCCACGTGCACGTAGGCCATGATCCAGTTGTCGTCGCCCAGCGTGGTGACGCCGCCGTCCTGCACGGTGCCCGTGTTGAGCGTGACGAATTCGCGTACCGTGTTGCGGTCGCCGATCTCGAGGCGGGTGGGCTCGCCCTTGTACTTCTTGTCCTGCGGCATGCCGCCGATGGAACAATAGCGGTAGAAGCGGTTGTCGCGCCCGATGGTCGTCACCCCGTCCACCATGCAGTACGGGCCGATTTCGGTGCCCGCGCCGATGGTCACGTCGGGACCGATCGTGGCATAGGCGCCGACCACCACGCTAGGATCGAGCTTGGCCGCCGGATCGACGACGGCGGTGGGGTGAATGTTTCCTGCCATTTAGTCTTCCAGGCTGCGGATCGCGCACATCAGCTTGGCCGAGGCGACTTCCTGGCCGTCCACCGTGGCGCGCGCATTGTATTTACAGATGCTGCGGCTCAAACGCTCGGCCTGCGCCTCGATGCGCAGCTGGTCGCCCGGCACCACGGGGCGGCGGAAACGCGCGCCGTCGATGCCGACCAGGTAGTACGCCGTCTTGGCGCCTTCGCACTTGAGCCCGCCGTCCTCGTCGGTGAACGAGAACAGCGCCGCGGCCTGCGCCATGGCTTCGACGATGAGCACGCCGGGCATCACCGGATGATGCGGAAAGTGGCCGTTGAAAAACGGTTCATTGATCGAGACATTCTTGATGGCCACGATGGACTTGCCAGGCACCATTTCGACGACGCGATCAATCAGCAGCATCGGGTAACGATGCGGCAACCTCTCCATGATCCCCTTGATGTCGAGTTCCATTTTTCTGTGCTTTCCTGCAAAGTGAAATAATTTCGCGGCGCGGACGCGCCGGGGCGGCGATGCGCCCTACTCTTTTTCCAGCGTCCGCACGCGGCGGCGCAATTGCGCCAACTGCTGTATCACGGCGGCGTTGCGCTGCCAGTCGCCGTGCTCCGCATACGGGAACACGCCGGTATAGCGGCCGGGCTTCGAAATGCTGGAGGTGACCGCGGTGCCGCCCGAGATGTGGACGTCGTCGCCCAGCGTCAGGTGGCCCGACAGCATGGCGGCTCCGCCGATGGTGCAGCGCTCGCCTATCGTGGTCGAGCCGGCCACGCCGACGCAGGCCGCCATCGCGGTATGCGCGCCGATGCGGCAGTTGTGCCCGATCATGATCTGGTTGTCCAGCTTCACGCCGTCGGCCACGATGGTGTCTTCCAGCGCGCCACGGTCGACCGTGGTGTTGGCGCCGATCTCGACGTCATCGCCGATGGTCACGCCGCCCAGCTGCGGAATCTTGCCCCAGGCGCCCTGGCCCAGCGTCGGGTCCGGCGCGAAGCCGAAGCCGTCCGCGCCCAGCACGGCGCCGCTGTGGATGATGGCGCGCGCGCCCACCTTGACGCCTTCGTACAGGGTGACGTGGGCATGCAGCAGGCTGCCCGGGCCCACGGACGAGCCGGCGCCGATGACGCAACCCGGGCCCAGCACCGCGCCCCGGCCGATCCGGGCGCCGGCCTCGACCACGCAATGCGGGCCGATGCGCGCGCCCTCTTCGATGACGGCGTCTTCGGCCACCACCGCGGACGGATGCGTGCTGCCGGGCAGCTCGGGCCGGCGGGCGGCGTCGAACCACTGCGCCACGCGGGCGTAAAGCAGATAGGGATGCTTGCAGACGACCAGCGCGAACGGCGGCCGGGCGCTGCCCTCGGCCTCCAGGGCCTCGGCCACGTCGGGGGAGACGATGACCGCGGCGGCGCGCGTGGCGCCGAGCTGGCCCTGGTAGCGGGGATTGGCCAGGAATGCGATTTCCTGGGGGCCCGCCGATGACAGGGTGCCGATGCCGCAGACCCGCAACGGGTCTGCGCCAGGCTGCGCGCTGATACGCCAGTCCAGACCCTGGGTATTGGCGGCGCTCAACAGTGCTTCAAGCGTCGGCGCGCGGACAAGATCCAGTAAAACCGGCATGGTGCGACAGCTGCTGTTTTACTTGCCCAGGCTCTGGATCACCTTGTCGGTGATGTCGATGCGCGGGTTGACCGTCACGGCGTCCTGAATGATCAGGTCGTAGCTTTCCTGCTCGGCGATGCGCTTGATGGCCTCGTTGGCCTTGGTCACGATGCCCGAGAATTCCTCGTTGCGGCGGCGGTTGAAGTCTTCCTGGAACTCGCGGCGCTTGCGCTGCAGGTCGGTATCCAGGTTGGACAGTTCACGCTGGCGCTTGACGCGGTCGGATTCCGACAGGACGGGCGCGTCCTTGTCGAACTTCTCGGCCTGCGAACGCAGGTTGTTGTTCAAGCGCTGGAGTTCATCGTCGCGCTTCTTGAATTCGGCTTCGATCTTGCTTTGGGCGGCCTTGGCCGGACCCGACTCGCGCAGGATCCGCTCGGTGTTGACGAAACCGATCTTGGTGCCTTGCGCCTGCGCGGGAATCGCTGCGGCCGAACCGAGAATGAGCGCACCCACCAGGGCGATGGAACCCCCCAGCTTGCCGCGGCGCTTGGCGCGCAGCGAATTCGATGTTTTAAGTGCGGAATCAGACATCATGAAAATCTCACCTTCCAGTAAGGCAAAGCCAAAGTGTGTATTGTGCCACTAAACGGCAAGGGAGCCGGCCAGCCGGCCTCCTGCCTTGTTTTCAAGCGTAACGGCGCTCAGAACCCGGTCCCGATCTGGAACTGGAAGCTCTGCTTGTCGTCGCCCTGCTTGGCGTTGAGCGGACGCGCGTACGACAACTGCAACGGCCCCATCGGCGACTGCCACGACAGGCCGATACCGGCCGAGAACCGCCAGCCGCAAGGATCTTCCACCTCGCTGCCCGGCTTGCCGTTGGTGCAAGACAGGCCGCTGCCGGCCGAAACCTGGCCCGCGTCCGAGAAGATGAACCAGCGCAGGGTGCGGTCTTTCGAGGCCCCCGGGAACGGCAGGTACAGCTGGGCGTTGGCCACGATGCGGCGCGTGCCGCCCAGGTAGTCGCCCGTCTTGGTGTCGCGCGGGCCCAGCGAGGAGCCTTCGTAGCCGCGCACGGTGCCGATGCCGCCGGCGTAGACGTTCTTGATGACCGGGTAGTCCTTGCTGCCGTAGCTCTGGCCCCAGTCCACCAGACCGTTCAGGGCCAGGGTGTACGAACCGCCCAGCGGCACGTAGTACTGCTGCTGGGCCGTCAGCATCGTGTACTGCAGGTCGATGGTGGAAACGTCGGCCTTCAGGCGGGTGTACGAACCCTTGGTCGGCGCCAGCGCGCTGTCGCGCGTGTCCTTGGACCAGCCCGCGCTCAGGATCACCGAGTTGGTCGAATCGCCGTAGTCGTCGACGAACTTCTCGTAGGCGGCCGGCGAGTTGTTGTACAGCTCGATCTGGTTGCGTTCGAAGTTGGCGCCCAGGAAGATGCGGTCGTATTCCGAGATCGGCACGCCGAAGTTCATGCCCAGGCCCATGGCCTTGACGCGATAGTCGCCGTCGTTGTTGTTCCAGGGCTCGGTCACGCGGTAGTAGGCCGACGACGTGCGGCTGATGCCGTCCTTGGTCCAGTACGGATCGGTGTGCGAGAGCACGATCGCGCGGTTGGTCTTGCTGGTGTTCAGCTGCAGGGTCAGGTTGGTGCCGCTGCCGAACACGTTGTCTTCGCTGATGCCGGCCGACAGGATCGCCTTTTCCGACGAACCGTAGCCCACGCCCAGGTTGATCATGCCGGTGGGCTTTTCCTTGACGTCGACGTTGACGTCGACCTGGTCGGGCGAGCCCGGCACCGGGTCAGTCTTGACGTTGACGTCGCTGAAATAGCCCAGGCGGTCGATACGGTCGCGCGAGGTCTTGATGTCTTTGGCGTCGTACCAGGCCGCTTCCTGCTGGCGCATCTCGCGGCGCACCACCTCGTCGCGGGTGCGGGTGTTGCCGCCGATCTGGATGCGGCGCACGTACACGCGGCGGCTCGGGTCGACGTAGAACGTCAGGTCGGCCTCGTGCTTGGCGCGATCCAGCTGCGGGTTGGGGTTGACGTTGGCGAAGGCGTAGCCCAGTTCGCCCAGGTAGTCGGTGATGGCCTTGGCCGAGTCGTTGGCCTTGGCCGCCGAGAACGTCTCGTCAGGCTTGACCTGCAGCAGCGCGTTGATTTCCTTGTCCAGGCCCAGCAGGTTGCCCGCCAGCTTCACGCTGCGCACCTTGTAGGGCTCGCCCTCGTGCACGGTGATGGTGATGCGGATGTCCTTGCGGTCCGGCGAAATCGTGACCTGCGGCGGCTCGACCGAGAATTCCAGGTAACCCTGGTCCAGGTAGAACGAGCGCAGGCGTTCCAGGTCGCCTTCGAGCTTCTCGCGCGAGTATTTGTCGGTGTCGGTGTACCAGGTCAGCCAGCCGGGCGTGGTCAGCTGGAACACGTCCAGCAGGTCGCCTTCGGAGAACGCCTTGTTGCCGACGAAGCGGATTTCCTGGATGCGCGCGACCGAGCCTTCGAACACGTCGAAGCTCACGCCCACGCGGTTGCGCGGCAGCGGCGTGACGGTGGCGGTGACCTCGACGCCGTACTTGCCCTTGGACAGGTACTGCTGCTTGAGTTCGTATTCGGCGCGTTCGAGCATGGAGCGGTCGAAGATGCGGCCCTCGGCAAAGCCCACCTGCGCCAGCGACGTGGTGATGGCCTTGGAGTCGAACTCGCGCATGCCGTTGAAGTTGACCGAGGCGATGGTGGGGCGCTCCTGCACCACCACCACGACGACGTTATTGTCGGTCTGGATCTGCACGTCGGAGAAAAAGCCCGTGCCGTACAGGCGCCGGATGGCCTCGGTGGCCTCTTGCTCGGTGAACTGTTCGCCAACCTTGACGGGCAGATAGCCGAAGACGGTGCCGGCGTCGGTGCGTTGGATCCCTTCTACGCGGATATCCCGCACGACAAAAGGGTCGAAGGCGTGGGCCATGGCCGGTACTAGCAGTGCGGCGATCAGACCCGGCAGTACACCCTTTTTGTGATGAAACATCCGGCGAAAAGACATCCTTGAGTATCCTCGGTCGTGCAAATGGCGGGGGATTTTATGCTAAATCGCGCTCAGGTGAACAAACGCGTGAAATCGTTGAACAGCGCCAGCCCCATCAGGCCTGCCAACAAACCTATGCCGGCGCGCTGTCCGATATCGATCCACCTCGCGGGCGGCGGGCTGCCCCGCACAATTTCGACGAGATAGTACAGCAGATGGCCGCCGTCCAGCATAGGAATGGGTAGCAAATTTAGAACGCCCAGGCTGATGCTGATCAAGGCGATATACGCGATATAAGCAACAATTCCGATTCTCGCGGTCTGGCCGGCGTAGTCGGCGATGGTCACGGGGCCGCTGACGTTGCGCCAGGACACGTCGCCGGTCACCATGCGGCCCATCATGCGCAGCGAGAACCACGCTGTGTCCCAGGTGCGGACCGCGCCGCGCCACAGACTTTCGAACACACCGTAGCGGACCGTCACCATCGGGACGTCGCCGCCCAGCTGCACGCCCAGCCGGCCGATCTCGCGGCCGTCCACCGTTTCGACGCGCGGGGTGACGTTCAGGGAGATCTCGGCGCCGTCGCGCACCAGCGTCAGCGCCAGGGTCTTGCCGGCGCTTTCCTGGATCTGCCGGACCAGGGCGCCGGTGTCGGGCGTGGGCGCGCCATCGACCGCCACCACCAGGTCGCCCGGCCGCAGGCCGGCGGCCTGCCCTTCCCCGCCGTCGATCACGGCGCGCACCGCGGGCCGGGGCTGGGCCAGCCGGATGCCGGCGGCCGCCAGCGGGTCTCCGCCGGAGGGGTCCATGGAATTGGAGGGCAGCGCCAGTTCGCGCAGGTGCACGGAGCCGCTGGCGTTGCGGACCTCGATCTGGGTGGTGCCGCCGGTGGCCATCACGTCCATCAGGCGCCAGCGCGCGTCCGACCAGGAGGCGATCTGCTCGCCGTCGATGGCCAGGATGCGGTCGCCCGGCAGCAGGCCGGCCCGGGCGGCGGGGGTCTCGGCCGCGGGCTGGGCGATGACGGCCACGGGCTCCTCGGTGCCGGCCATGTTCAGGCCGGCATAAAGGAATACCGCGAGGATCAGGTTGAAGATGGGGCCGGCCGCGACGATGGCGATGCGCTGGCCGACCGGCTTGCGGCTGAAGGCGGCCGCCGCTTCCTCGGCGCTGGCGCCGGGAGGGGGATCGTCCTGCATCTTGACGTAGCCGCCCAGCGGCCAGGCCGACAGCGCCCACTCGGTGCCGTGGCTGTCGTAGCGGCTGGCGACGACCTTGCCGAAGCCTACCGAGAACCGCAGGATCTTGACGCCGCACAGCCGGGCCACCCAATAGTGCCCCAGCTCATGAAAGACGATCAGGGTGCCAAGCGCAACCGCGAAGGCCAGCAGCGTAAAAAGCATGAAATTCTTAAAAATCCGGGGAGTCGGTGGCGGGCGGGTCTGAATTCAACCGGACCTTGCCCTGCCTTTCAGGCCAGCCCCAGGTTGCCCGCGTACGCGCGCGTGGCGGCGTCCAGGGCAAGCACGTCGTCAAGACTACCGAGCGTAACAGAACCCTGTCGCGCCTGCCACTCCAGGGAAGCCTCGATCACCCGCGCGATCCAGGTATAGGGAAGCCGGCCCGCCAGGAAGGCCTCGACGGCCACTTCGTTGGCGGCGTTCAGGGCCACGCAGGCGCCCTGCCCGGCGCGCAGCGCCGCGAACGACAGCGCCAGGCACGGGAACCGGGCCAGATCGGGTTTTTCGAAGTCCAGCCGCCCCAGGCGCGTCAGGTCCAGCGGCCCCACGCCGCTTTCCAGCCGCTCGGGAAAGCCCAGGCCGTAGGCGATCGGCGTGCGCATGTCGGGCTGGCCCAGCTGCGCCAGCACCGAACCGTCGTTGTACTCGACCATGGAATGCACCACGCTCTGCGGATGCACCACGACCTCGATGCGTTCGGCCGGCATGGCGAACAGCCAGTGCGCCTCGATCACCTCCAGGCCCTTGTTGAGCATGGTGGCGGAATCCACCGAGATCTTGCGGCCCATGCTCCAGTTGGGATGGGCGCAGGCCTGGGCCGGCGTGACGTCGTGCAGGTCTTCCAGGTCGCGGCCGCGAAACGGCCCGCCCGAGGCCGTCAGCAGCAGGCGCCGCACGCCGGGCGCCGGCGCATCCGGCGCCAGGGCGCGCCCGCCGGTGGGCATGCATTGAAAGATCGCGTTGTGTTCGCTGTCGATAGGCAGGAGTTCGGCGCCGTTGTCGCGTATGGCCTGCATGAACAGCGAGCCGGCGGCCACCAGCGCCTCTTTGTTGGCCAGCAGCACGCGCTTGCCGCTGCGCGCGGCCGCCAGCGCGGCGGGCAGGCCCGCGGCGCCGACGATGGCCGCCATGACCGAATCGCACTGCGGGTCGCCCGCGGTATCGGCCAGCGCCTGCGCGCCGACCCGGATCTCGGGCATGGGCCGCGCGCCGCTCCAGGCGGCGGCGAACTGGCGGCGGGCGGCCTCGTCGGGCACCACCACCACCGCCGCGCCGCTGGCTTCGGCCTGTTCCGCCAGGCGCTGCATCCGGCTGTAGGCGGACAAGGCATACACCGCCAGCCGCTCGGGGTGGCGGGCGATCACATCCAGCGTGCTTTCACCGATCGAACCGGTCGATCCCAGCACCACGACGCGTTGAAAAGCCGTCAAAACAACACTCCAGACAAAAGTAGCGCGAACGGCGCGACCGGCAGGATCGCGTCGATGCGGTCGTAGACGCCGCCATGGCCGGGCAGCAGCGAGCTGGAATCCTTGCGGCCGGCGCGGCGCTTGAGCAACGATTCGAACAGGTCGCCGACGATGGACAGCACGCCCAGCAGCGCGGCGATCGGCAGCGCCAGCCACAGCGTCCAGCGCTCGACCAGGGCGTGGCCGAAGGTGCCGGCCCACAGGCTGGACAGGCCGATCCAGACGACCGCGCCGAGCACGCCGGCGATGGCGCCCTCGATGGTCTTGCCGGGACTGACCCGCGGAGCCAGTTTACGCCTGCCGAACGCACGGCCGGCAAAATAGGCGGCGATGTCGGCCACCCACACCAGCGCCAGCAGCGACACCACGAAACCGGCGCCGCGCGCCATGAACATCTGCGCCAGCACGGCCCAGGCGGCGAATGCCGCCGGCACCGAAAACAGCGACCAGCCCGCGCTGGCCGGCGGCGCGTCGGCGCGCCCGCGCACCACTGCCGTGACGCCGCCGAACAGCCATACGGCGCACACCGCCGGCACCACATAGCGCAGCACCCAGGCCGGATCGGCCACGCCGCTGCGCTGGCCCGCGAGCCAGGCCGACGCGAGCGCCAGCATGCCGGCCAGCAGCAGCGCGGCCACGCCGACGGAAATCAGGGGGGAAGGCGGTTGCGGCAGCGTCAGGCGCAGCCACTCCCAATTGGCGCAGGCGGCCGCCAGGGCCAGCAAGGCGACGAACCACCAAGGATTCGCACTGACCATCGTGGCGGCCAGAATGGCCAACAGGATGACGGCGGTAACGATACGCTGGCCCAACATGTGACGGTCTCCTCGTGTACGGCTCTGGAAAGACGCGCTAGTCGCCGTCCGCTTGAATTACTTCGCGCCGTCTTCGTGGAGTTGCGCACTGGTGCGGCCGAAGCGGCGCTCGCGCGTGCGGTACCAGTCGAAGGCGGCCTGCAGCTCGGCCGCGCCGAAATCCGGCCAGTAGCGGTCGGTGAAGTAGAACTCCGCGTAGGCCATCTGCCAGATCAGGAAATTGGAAATGCGCTGCTCTCCACCGGTGCGGATGAACAGGTCGGGCTCGGGCGCCCAGGCCATGGACAGATGGCGCGACAGGCGCGCTTCGTCCACCAGCTGGGGCTGCGTCGCCAGCGACGGCTCGGCGGCCAGCATGGCGCGGGTGGCCTGCAGGATGTCCCAGCGTCCGCCGTAATTGGCGGCGACGGTCAGGTGCAGGCGGTCGTTGTGCGCGGTGCGTTCCTGCGCCGCGAAGATGAGTTCCTGCAGCCGCGGCTCGAACGCGCTCAGGTCGCCGATGACGTGCAGGCGCACGCCCTGCTCTTCCAGTTTGCCGACCTCGCGCTCCAGCGCCTGCACGAACAGGCGCATCAGCAGCGACACTTCTTCGGCGGGACGGCGCCAGTTCTCCGAACTGAAGGCGAACAGCGTCAGGTAGCGCACGCCGGCGCGCCCGCAGGCCTCGACCACGCGCCGCACCGCCTGCACGCCCTTGGCATGGCCCGCGGTGCGCGGCAGCAGGCGCCGCGTGGCCCACCGGCCATTGCCATCCATGATGATGGCCACATGCTCGGGAACGTCGCGAGTCTCGGGAACCGCCTGGGTCGAACTGGTTGCCATGGGTTGATTACTGCGCGTTGAGCGGTGCAAACGGAATACGGGAAAAGCCTGCGCCGTCGTTCCACCGTTGCGTAGGAAAGCCGCGAAACAATGGAAAAGACGGCGCGCGAAGAACAGACGCGGCCATGCCGGCCGCGTCCGGAACGTGCCGAAATTATACGGTCATGATTTCCGCTTCTTTCTGCGCGACCATCTTGTCGATGTCGGCCACGCTGCGGTCGGTCAGCTTCTGGACCTCGTCCTGCGAACGGCGTTCGTCGTCCTCGGAGATTTCCTTGTCCTTGACCAGGCGCTTGAGCGCTTCGTTGGCCTCGCGGCGCAGGTTGCGCACGGCCACCTTGGCGTCCTCGCCTTCGCTGCGCACCACCTTGGTCAGGTCGCGGCGGCGCTCTTCGGTCAGGGCCGGCATCGGCACGCGGATGGTGTCGCCCATGGAGATGGGGTTGAGGCCCAGGTCCGATTCGCGGATGGCCTTCTCGATCGGGCCGGCCATCTGTTTCTCGTAAGGCTGCACGCTGATGGTGCGGGCGTCGACCAGGTTCACGTTGCCGACCTGGCTGATCGGCACGGGCGAGCCGTAGTACTCGACCTGCACGTGGTCCAGGATGCCGGTATGGGCGCGGCCCGTACGGATCTTGGCCAGGTTGGTCTTGAGCGTGTCAAGCGACTTGGCCATCCTGGCTTCGGCGGATTTACGGATTTCTGCGACGCTCATGGAATTTCCTTTTCTTTAAACGTGTACCAAGGTGCCTTCGTCTTCGCCGCTGACCACCCGCTTGAGGGCGCCGGACTTATTGATCGAAAACACTTTGATCGGCAGTTTCTGGTCGCGGCACAGCGCGAAGGCGGTGGCGTCCATCACTTCCAGACGGCGCACGATCGCTTCGTCGAAGCTGATGCGCGCGTAACGCGTAGCGGTGGGATCCTTGTTGGGGTCCGCGCTATAGATGCCGTCCACCTTGGTGGCCTTCAGCACGATCTCCGCGCCGATCTCGGCGCCACGCAGGGCGGCGGCGGTGTCGGTGGTGAAGAACGGATTGCCGGTGCCGGCCGCGAAAATGACGACCTTGCCCTCTTCGAGGTAGCGCAGGGCCTTGGGACGGATGTAAGGCTCGACGACCTGATCGATGTTCAGGGCCGATTGTACGCGGGTGTCGATACCCTTGTGCTTGAGCGCGTCCTGCAGCGCAAGCGCGTTCATGATGGTGGCCATCATGCCCATGTAGTCGGCGGTCGCGCGGTCCATGCCCTGCGCGCCCGGGGCGACGCCACGGAAGATGTTGCCCCCGCCGATGACGATGGCCAGCTCGACGCCTGCGGCGGCGACTTCGGCGATCTCATCGGTCATGCGGACGATGGTGGAACGATTGATGCCGAAGGCATCCTCGCCCATCAGCGCCTCGCCGGAAAGTTTGAGAAGAACCCGTTTGTATGATCTGCTGCTCATAGGTGATATCCCGAAGAACAATCCGACGAAAGTGTAAGACAAGAAATAGGCCGGCCTGATTTTAGTCAGTGCCGGCCTGTAAGCAAACTACCGTTTAGGCGCGGCCGGCGGCGGCAGCGGCAACCTCAGCGGCGAAATCGCTGGTCTTCTTCTCGATACCTTCGCCGACGACGAACAGCACGAACTTGCTGATCGAAGCGCCCTTGGCCTTCAGCATCTGCTCGACGGTGGCCTTGTCGTCCTTGACGAACGGCTGCGACAGCAGGGTGACTTCCTTCAGGAACTTCTGGACCGAGCCTTCGACCATCTTGGCGACGATTTCAGCCGGCTTGCCCGATTCGGCGGCCTTCTGCTCGGCGACCGAGCGTTCGGCGGCGATGTCGGCCGGGTTCACGCCTTCGGCGTTCAGGGCCTTGGGCTTGGTGGCGGCGATGTGCATCGCCAGGTCCTTGCCCACTTCTTCGGCGCCGGTGTACTCGACCAGCACGCCGATGCGGCCGCCGTGCACGTAGCTGGCCAGCGCGTTGGGGGTCTCGATGCGCTCGAAGCGGCGGATCGACATGTTTTCGCCGATCTTGCCGATCAGGGCGGTGCGGGTCGTTTCGACCGTGCCTTCGCCGTACGGCAGCGCCGACAGCGCGGCCACGTCGGCCGGGTTCTGCGTGGCGACCAGTTCGGCCAGCTTGTTCACGAAGGCGACGAAGTCGTCGTTCTTGGCGACGAAGTCGGTTTCGCAGTTGACTTCGATGACGGCGCCTTGCTTGGCGTCGGCGGAGATGAACAGACCGATCAGGCCTTCAGCGGTGACGCGGGCGGCGGCCTTGCTGGCCTTGTTGCCCAGCTTGACGCGCAGGATTTCCTCGGCGCGGGCCAGATCGCCTTCGGCTTCCGTCAAGGCCTTCTTGCACTCCATCATGGGGGCGTCGGTCTTTTCGCGCAGTTCCTTGACCAGGGCAGCGGTAATTTCAGCCATGTTTGCTCCAATTTTGCTAGGGACTTGTCCCGGCGGGCCGGGACAGTGGTGTGATTCGATGGGACATCCGCGCCAGGCGGATCGGGAAGATGGGAGCCCACCTTCGCTGTGCCGGCACGGCGGGAGCGGATCGGAATGCCGGGCCGCTCCCGGACGCTAAGCGCCGGACATGACAACTATGGCTTAGGCCTGGTTGTCCTGAACTTCGACGAACTCTTCCTGGCCTTCGCCCAGCTCTTCGACCAGACCGTTCAGGTTCTGCTCGCGGCCTTCCAGCACGGCGTCGGCGATGCCCTTGGCGTACAGCGCGATGGCCTTGGCCGAGTCGTCGTTGCCGGGGATGACGTAGTCGATGCCGTCGGGCGAGTGGTTGGTGTCAACCACGGCCACGACCGGAATGCCCAGCGTCTTGGCTTCGGCGATGGCGATCTTGTGGTAGCCGACGTCGATCACGAACATGGCGTCGGGCAGGCCGTTCATGTCCTTGATGCCGCCGATCGACTTGTTCAGCTTTTCCAGTTCGCGCTGGAACAGCAGGCCTTCCTTCTTGATCATGCGCTCGGCGCCGCCTTCGGCGACCACGGCTTCCATGTCCTTCAGGCGCTTGACCGAGGTCTTGACCGTCTTGAAGTTGGTCAGCATGCCGCCGAGCCAGCGGGCGTCGACGTAGGGCATGCCGCAACGGGCAGCTTCGGCGGCGACCAGCTCGCGCGCAGCGCGCTTGGTGCCGACGAACAGGATGTTGCCGCCGCGAGCAGCCAGCTGCTTCACGAACTTGGTGGCTTCCTGGTACTTGTCAACCGTCTTTTCGAGGTTGATGATGTGAATCTTGTTGCGATGGCCGAAGATATAGGGGGCCATCTTGGGGTTCCAGTAACGGGTCTGGTGACCGAAGTGGACACCCGCTTCCAGCATTTCGCGCATCAAAGACATAACTTTCTCCAAGGGTTGTTTCTTGCGCCGCACCTGCATCAGCCTCTGGCTGACACCCTGGGTGGTGTTGCGCGCGATTTCCCGCAACGGCGGGATGACAAAATTCTAACCGGGCCGGCCGATCACTGCCGCAATAATGCCGGCGCCCACGGCGCCTGGCGCCTCGAATGCCGCTTACTACGCTGCCGCGATAAACCCAGACGGCCGCCACGACGAAAAACCTGCGCCGCGCTCCTGCATTGCGTCTCCCGACCCGCCAGGAATTTCCTGGAAGTTTCTTCGAGACGCGCCCGACCCGGTTTTGTCGGCGGCGAAATCCGGCTCTGGAATATCCTGCTCTTCGCGTCCGGACTTGAACTTCCATCCAGCCGCGCATCAGACCATCGGGGCATCTCTTAAGAAAACAATAATGTTTTCAAGAGCTTAATCCGACATCCACACCGAGCACAGACCCTGAACCTGCATCGCCGCTCAAAAACCTGACCAGGCCTGCAAGCGCACCGCGTCCCGGCCGCGCCAGCCGCGCAATTGCCGCCGTCCGCACCCGCCCGGCCCGCATCCGTCATGTCCGCATCCCGCCACCGGCACCCGCGGCCTGCCCGAATTCGCTCCACAACCTTCGCTTGCGGTGAAACTTCAGGGCGCGCCGACGATCCCAATGTATGGACCCGCACCAACCAATACGGCCGGGGTCGCGCAAAACCCGCGTCAACCCACCTTGCCAACATCCGCCGGGTTCGGCTCTTGCCGCTACCCAGTTATAGAATCGGACAGTCATGCCGCAGGCGCTTTTGCTCCGCCCCGGTATGTCCTACCAGACCCTAATGCATCCCCAAAAATTTAGGGAAGCCTATAATTCTACTATTCTTTCAAGCAGACATTCAAGCGACAGATAGCCAAGCTACTCCATGGGCACCATTACCAATCAAGCCGATCTGGCCAAGATGCGCGCGGCCTGCCAGGACGCCGCCAAAGTTCTCGATTTCATCACCCCCTACGTCAAGCCGGGCGTCACCACCGGCGAGCTGGACCGGTTGTGCCTGGAGTATCTGACCGACGAGCTGGGCGTGAAGTCGGCCACCGTGGGCTACGCGCCGCCCGGCTATCCGCCCTTCCCCGGCGCCATCTGCACCTCGGTCAACCACCAGGTCTGCCATGGCATCCCGGGCGACAAGGTGCTGAAAAATGGGGACTCATTGAATATCGACGTCACCATCATCAAGGACGGCTGGTTCGGCGACACCAGCCGCATGTACGCGGTGGGCGAACAGTCCATTCTTTCCCGCCGCCTCAGCGAAATCACCTTCGAGTGCATGTGGAAGGGAATCCAGCAGGTCAAGAATGGCGCCACGCTGGGCGACGTCGGCCACGCGATCCAGAAGCACGCCGAAGCCAACGGCTTTTCCGTGGTGCGCGAGTTCTGCGGCCACGGCATCGGCCAGCGCTTCCATGAAGACCCGCAGGTGCTGCACTACGGCAAGCCGGGCACCGGCGTGCCGCTGACCACCGGCATGCTGTTCACCATCGAGCCCATGATCAACGCCGGCCGCCGCGAGATCCGCCAGCTGTCCGACGGCTGGACCGTGGTCACCCGCGACCACAGCCTGTCGGCCCAGTGGGAGCATGCCGTATGCGTGACCGAAACCGGCTACGAAGTGCTGACCCTGTCGCCCGGCATGCCCCAGCCGCCGGCCTTCATCACCGAACCCCTCGTCATTCCCGCCGTCTGACGCCCCGCCGCCCGCCGCCATGACCGCCGACACCCTCAGCGCCCTGCGCGCCCGCATCCAGGAAGCCCGGCAGGCGGCGGTGGCCCAATTCCGCAGCCACGAAAGGCCGGACCCGCTGCTGACCGAACTGCGCCGCATCGTCGACGCCGCCCTGCGCGACCTGGTCAAGCACTGCCCCCTGCCCGCCGGCGCCACGCTGGCGGCCGTGGGCGGATACGGCCGCGGCGAGCTCTACCCCCATTCGGACGTCGATCTGCTGATCCTGCTGCCGCACGCCCCCACGCGCGAGGACGAGGCCGCCATCGGGCGGCTGGTGGCCGCGCTCTGGGACCTGGGGCTGGAGCCCGGCCACAGCGTGCGCACCATCGAGGACTGCGAGCGCGAGGCCGAGGCGGACATCACGGTGGAGACGGCGCTGCTGGAATCGCGCTGGCTGGCCGGCAGCCGCGCGCTGATGAAGAAGTTCGAGGCCGCCACGCAGTCGCGCCTGGACCCGCGCGCCTTCTTTCGCGCCAAGCGCGTCGAGATGCAGCAGCGCCACGCCCGCTACCACGACACGCCCTACGCGCTGGAGCCCAACTGCAAGGAATCGCCCGGCGGGCTGCGCGACCTGCAGGTGATCCTGTGGATGGCGCGGGCGGCCGGCTTCGGCGACAGCTGGCGCTCGGTGGCGCAGGCCGGCCTGCTGACCTCCTCGGAGGCGCGCGACCTGCGCCGCGCGGAACAGGCCTTCAAGCGCCTGCGCATCGAGCTGCACCTGCTGGCCAACCGGCGCGAGGACCGCGTGCTGTTCGACCTGCAGCCGGCGCTGGCCGAGGTCTACCGCATCCACGCCACCGCCACGCGCCGCGGCAGCGAACTGCTGATGCAGCGCTATTACTGGGCCGCGCGCCTGGTAACGCAGCTGAACGGCATCCTGGTGCAGAACATCGAGGAACGGCTGTTCCCGCGCCCCGACAGCGACGCGCGCGAAATCGACGACGATTTCCGCAACCTGCGCGACCGGCTGGACATCATCCGCGACGACGGTTTCGAGCGTAACCCCACCCTGCTGCTGCGCGCCTTCCTGGTGATGCAGCAGCATCCGGAACTGACCGGCATGTCGGCCCGCACGCTGCGCGCCATCTGGCATTCCCGCCACCGCATCGACGCGCAGTTCCGCCGCAATCCGGTCAACCGCAAGCTGTTCCTGCAGATCCTGCAGCAGCCGCGCGGCATCGTGCACGAGCTGCGGCGCATGACCATGCTGAACATCCTGCCGCGCTACCTGCCGGTGTTCCGCCGCATCGTCGGCCAGATGCAGCACGACCTGTTCCACGCCTATACCGTGGACCAGCACACCCTGGCCGTGGTGCGCAACCTGCGCCGCTTCACCATGCCGGAGCACGCGCAGGAATATCCGCTGGCCAGCCAGCTGATCGCCGGGCTGGACCGGCACTGGCTGCTGTACGTGGCGGCGCTGTTCCACGACATCGCCAAGGGCCGCGGCGGCGACCACTCCGAACTCGGCGCGCGCGAGGTGCGCAAGTTCGCGCAGGACCACGGCATGGAGGCCGAGGACACCGCCCTGGTCGAATTCCTTGTGCGCCAGCACCTGCTGATGTCGGCCGTGGCGCAAAAGCGCGACCTGTCCGACCCGGCCGTGGTGCAGGACTTTGCGGCCATCGTGCAGAACGAGCGCCGCCTGACCGCGCTGTACCTGCTGACCGTGGCCGACATCCGCGGCACCAGTCCCAAGGTCTGGAACGCCTGGAAAGGCAAGCTGCTCGAAGACCTGTACAAGCTCACGCTGGCCGCGCTGGGCGGCGCGCACGCCGACGCCCACACTGTGCTGGCCGAGCGCAAGGAAGAGGCAGCCCGCCTGACGCGGCGGGCGGGGCTGCGCGACGACGCCCGCGAAGCCTTCTGGAACCAGCTGGACGTGGCGTATTTCCTGCGCCACGACGCCTCCGACATCGCCTGGCACACGCGCCACCTGTACCACCAGGTCGAGCCGGCGCAGGCCGTGGTCCGGGCCCGCCCCACCGAACACGGCGAGGGCCTGCAGATCATGGTGTACACCCGCGACGCGCCCGACCTGTTCGTGGCGATCTGCGGCTATTTCGACGCCAAGTCGCTCTCCATCCAGGACGCCCGCATCCACACCACGCGCCACGGCTGGGCGCTGGACAGCTTCATCGTGCTGCTGCCCGAAGGCGCCAGCGACCTGCGCGCCCAGGCCACCCTGGTCGAGCACGAGCTGGCCGAACGCCTCAAGGACCCGCATGCCGCGGCGCAGCGGCATGGCTCCGGCGGCGGCTATTACGGCCGCGGCCGCCAGTCCCGCGTGTCGCGGGTGTTCCCCATCATGCCGCAGGCCGAGCTGCAGCCCGACGAGCGCAGCACGTCCTGGCGACTGTCCGTCATCGCCACCGACCGCCCCGGCCTGCTGCACGCGCTGGCGCGCGTCTTCGCCGAACACGAGGTCAACCTGGTCATGGCCAAGATCATGACGCTGGGCGACCGGGTCGAAGACGTGTTCATCGTGGACGGCGCGGCACTGACCCGCCCGCGCAGCCAGATGCAGTTCGAGCGCGACGTCCTGGACGCGCTGGCCGGCGAGGAAGCCGGCCGCCGCGCCGCCTGAATCCGCCCGTCCGGCCGGCATCGCCAGCGCCGGCCGGACGGCATACAATCCCGGTTTTCGGCCACGCGGCGTCCGCCATCCATGCAGCTCAATGACTACCTACGCGTCTTCGGGAGCAGCTTTTTCTTCGCGCTGGCCACGCTGCTGCCGTTTCTCAATCCGCCCGCGATCGCGCCCATCTTCCTGTCGCTGACGGAAGGCGCTTCTTCCGCGACCCGGATGGTGCTGGCCAAGCGCGTCGCCATCAACGTCTGCCTGATGCTGATCGTGGCCATGGTGGCCGGCAACGTGCTGCTGAGTTTTTTCGGGATTTCGCTGTCCATCGTACGGGTCGGCGGCGGCATGCTGGTGATCGCCAGCGCCTGGCGCCTGGTGAACTCGCCCGACGCCGACACCGAACGCGTGGCGCGCATGGCCGAATCCTTCACCCCCGAAATGGCCAAGGCCCGCGCCTTCTATCCGCTTACCTTCCCGATCAGCTGCGGCCCGGGCTCGATCGCCGCGGCCATCACGGTCGGGGTCTCGCTGCGCGACCAGAACCACGTGCTCAGCCTGGTGCGCCTGGGCGGCTCGATCCCGGGCATTATCGTCGTGTCCGTGACGCTCTACATCTGCCTGCGCTTCGCCGCGCAGATGCTGCACCGGCTCGGCGATAATGGCACCGCCGTATTCATGCGGCTGTCGGCCTTCATCATGCTGTGCCTGGGCGTGCAGATCTTCTGGGAAGGCTCGCGCGAACTGCTGCTTGGCGTCCTGCAGCAGGTGATGCAACCAATTCCGATTCCCAAGGCCTAAGCCCCTGCCTTTCGCAACCACTACCGCAGAACAATGACCTCACGCTCCGAACGCCTGCTCCGCCTCATCGCCCTTTTCTGCTTCGGCGCGGTCGGCATCGCCCTGATATCCCAGCACGTCTTCGACATGCCGCCCTGCGCCTGGTGCGTCATGCAGCGCCTGATCTACCTGGCGATCGGCATCGTCGCGCTGGTGGGCGGGTTCGGCGGCGGACGCGCGCTGACCCGCGTCTGCGGCGCGCTGTCCGCGCTACTGGCGGCCGCCGGCGTCGTCGCCGCCTGGTACCAATACAGCGTGGCGGCCAAGATGCTGTCCTGCGACCAGACCTTCGCCGACCGCTTCATGAGCGGCACGGGGCTGGACGGCGCGGTGCCATGGCTGTTCGGCATCTACGCCACCTGCATGGACGCCGTGGTGTCGGTGCTGGGCATCGAATACGCCCTGTGGAGCCTGGCGCTCTTCGTCATCGTGTTCTTTATGGCGCTGCCGGTCGTGTTCGGGCGCGGGCGCGCGTGACCGAAGCGCAGGACGCATGCCCGGCGTCGAATTTGAAATACCTCACCGGCTACCCCGAACACCTGTTGCTCCAGGCGCGCAAGCTGCTGGACCAGGGCAAGCTGGGCGCGGCGCTGCGGTCGCGCTATCCGGCGGGCGCGCACGGCGTGCGCACGGACCGCGCGCTGTACCAGTACGTGACGGACCTGAAGAATACGCACATGCGCAACGGCGACCAGATCAACAAGGTCGCCTTCGACAGCAAGATCCACGTGATCCAGCACGCGCTGGGCCAGCATACCTACGTGTCGCGCGTGCAGGGCGGCAAGCTCAAGGCCAAGCATGAGATCCGCGTGGCGACGCTGTTCAAGACGGTGCCGGCGGAATTCCTGAAGATGATCGCGGTCCATGAGCTGGCCCACCTGAAGGAAAAGGACCACAACCGGGCCTTCTACAACCTGTGCCTGCACATGGAGCCGCAGTACCACCAGTACGAGTTCGACCTGCGGCTGTACCTGACCCACCTGGACCATGCCGGCGAGGCGCTCTGGCCGGCCCCTGGCGGCGCAGGCCTATAAGGCGGCCAGCGCCACCTCGATCACATCCAGCAGGCATTGGCGCCGCTGCGGCGCGGGGCTGCCTTTGGCCAGCACCCGCAGCCCCTGGACGGTGCCGACGAAGAACCGCGCCAGCGCCCGCGGGCTTTTCGTGGCGGCGATCTCGCCCGATTGCTGTCCGCGCCGGATCAGTTGCTCCAGGGCTTTTTGCAGGCTCAGGAAGTTGTGCGCCACCAGTTCGGCGACCGCGACGTCCTGCCCCGCCAGTTCCAGCGAGGCGTTGGCGGCCAGGCAGCCGCGCCGCTGCGGATCGCGCAACTCGTCCTCGGCCACGCGCATCAGCAGCTGCCGGATCAGCGCCTTGGGCGAGCCAGGCCCGGACAGCAGCGCCACGTTGGACCCGGTGACGGCCTGGTAGCGGCGCAGGGCCTGCCGGTACAGGCCCTGTTTGTTCTCGAACGCGTTGTACAGGCTGCTGCGCGACAGGCCGGTGCCGTCGACCAGGTCCTGCACCGACGTCGCGGCATAGCCGCGCCGCCAGAACACCTGCATGGCGGCGTCGGCGATGTCGTCCGGCTCGAACGCTTTGGTGCGCATGGCAATCCGCCTGACTGGAATGATCGTTCCGGCCAATTTACGATGCAGGCCCGGCAGCGTCAACGGCCCAAAACAAAGAACCCTCCGGTTCAAGGGAGGGTTCTTCGCAAGGCCCGCGGGATTCAGGCGTCGTTGGCGGCGTAGCCCATGTTGAACTGCAGGCCGCTGGCGCCGCCCTCGTCGCCGGGCTCGCCGCGCGACTGGCCCAGGCGCGCCAGGTACTCGGCGGTGATGTCGCCGGTGACGTACTCGCCGTCGAAGCACGAGGCCTCGAAGCGCGACAGCCTGGGATTGATGTCGCGCACCGCCTGCTGCATGTCCTGCAGATCCTGGTAGACCAGGTTGTCGGCGCCGATCGCGCGGGCGATTTCCTCGTCGCTGCGGCCGGTGGCGATCAACTCGCTCTGCGTGGGCATGTCGATGCCGTAGACGTTGGGGAAGCGCACCGGAGGCGCGGCCGAGGCGAAATACACCTTGTTGGCGCCGGCGGCGCGGGCCATGTCCACGATTTCGCGGCTGGTGGTGCCGCGCACGATGGAGTCATCGACCAGCAGCACGTTCTTGCCCTTGAACTCCATGCCGATGGCGTTGAGCTTCTGGCGCACGGATTTGCGGCGCACCGCCTGGCCCGGCATGATGAAGGTGCGGCCGACGTAGCGGTTCTTGATCAGGCCTTCGCGGTAGTCCAGGTTCAGGCGCGCGGCCAGCTGCATGGCGGCCGGACGCGAGGAATCGGGAATCGGCATGACCACGTCGATGTCGCCCAGGCGCATGTTGCGCGCCACCTTGTCGGCCAGGTATTCGCCCATGCGCAGGCGCGCGTCATACACCGACACGCCGTCGATCAGCGAATCGGGACGCGCGAAGTACACGTATTCGAAAATGCAGGGCACCAGTTGCGGGTTCTCGGCGCACTGGCGGCTGACGAAGCGGCCGTCCAGGTCGATGAACACGGCCTCGCCCGGCTCGACGTCGCGCACGAAGGCGAAGCCGCTGCCTTCCAGCGCCACCGATTCCGAGGCGACCATCCATTCCACGCCCTCTTCGGTTTCCTGGCGGCCGATGCACAGCGGCCGGATGCCGTTGGGATCGCGGAAGGCCAGCAGGCCGTAGCCGGAAATCTGGGCCACCACCGCGTAGGCGCCGCGCACGCGCTTGTGCACGGCCGCCACGGCGCGGAACATCGCGTCGTCGTCCAGCGACACGCCATTGGCCGCCGACTGCAGTTCGTGGGCCAGCACGTTCAGCAGCACTTCCGAATCGGAATTGGTGTTGATGTGGCGGCGGTCGACGCGGTAGAGCGATTCGCGCAGTTCGCGCCAGTTGGTCAGGTTGCCGTTGTGGGCGAACATGATGCCGAACGGCGCGTTGACGTAGAACGGCTGGGCCTCTTCCTCGCTGGCGCTGGAGCCGGCGGTGGGATAGCGCACCTGGCCGATGCCCGAGGTGCCCGGCAGCGCGCGCATGTTGCGCGTGCGGAAGACGTCACGCACCAGGCCGTGGGCCTTGTACATATTGAACTGGTTGCCTTGCGACGTCGCGATGCCCGCTGCGTCCTGCCCGCGGTGCTGCAACAGCAGCAAGCTGTCATAGAGCAACTGGTTGACCGGCCCGCGCCCGATGACCCCTACGATTCCACACATGGTGAGATTTCCTGGTTGATTTGAAGCAGATCAATACGGCAGCCACGTCGCCAGGGACGGCGGCAGCCAGGTCTTGATATGTTTGATGGCCTCGATGGCCGAATGCGAAAACATGGCGTCCTGCCACCACGGCTCCTGCGGCAGCGGCGTATACCCGGCCGCGGCGACCAGCGCCAGCACGATCAGCAGGCCGCGCGCCAGCCCGAACATGCCGCCCAGGCCGTGGTCGGCGGGGCTCAGGCCGGTGCTGCGGATCAAGGCGGAAAGCGTCATGTTGACCAATCCCACGCCGAGCAGCACGATGATGAACACCGCCGCGTACGAAACTCCCATGCGCAACAGCGTTGTTTCAATATAGGGCTCCAGCCAGGCGTAGACCGTGGGCCCCCACCATATCGCCGCCACGAAGGCCAGCAGATAGGCGACCAGCGACAGCACCTCTTTCAGCAGGCCGCGCACCAGTCCCAGCACACCCGAAACCACCAGGATGGCCAGCACGACGAAGTCGAAGCCGGTCACTATTGCGCGGCGATGAAACCATTGTCATAGCCCAGGGTGCGCAACCGCGCCTGGGCCGCCTGCGCCGCCTCGCGCGAGGGGAACGGCCCCACCCGCAGACGGTACTGCTGCTTGCCGTTGATCGTGGCCTGTTCGACGAAGGCGTTGGTCACGCCCGCCTGGTGCAGCTTGCTGCGGCGCGACTGCGCATCCTCGGAGGTCGTGTAGGCGGCGATCTGGAGCACGAAATTACCCTTGGTGGCCGCGGGCTTGGCGGCCGGCTTGGGCGCCGGTTCGGCGCGGCCTTCGAGCAGCGCCAGCGCGCGCGCGCCGTCGTCGGAGCGCGAGTCCTGCTTGGGCGGCGTGGCCGGCTTGGGCTCGGGCTTGGCTTCCGGCTTGGGCGGCGTCACGGGCTTGGGCGGCGTGGCCGGCGGCGTCGCCGGCTGCGCGGCCGGCGGGGTCGCCGTGGCGGGCGGCTGCACGGACGCGACCGCGGGCGGCTCGGGCACCGGCTCGGCCGGCGCGGCGTCGGCGGGGGCCGGCGTTTCCGGCGCGGCGACCTGCGGTTCGCTTACTTGCGGCTGGAACGGCGTATTGCGTTCCGGCACGCGGATGGGGATGTTGTCGGCCACGGGCTCGGGCTGGGAATCGAGCACCATGGGCAGGATGATGACAGCGGCCAGCACCAGCGCGACCGCGCCTGCCAGCCGGCGCCGCGCGCGCCCGCGCAGCTCCGCAGCCTGCACTTCGCTAGGCACTGCCGCCCTTCTGGAGGACTGCGCCTGGTCGGCAGGATCTTTGCGTTTGAAAAAACCCATGGGGGAGAATTCCTTGCGGCTATAGGGCGGGCGGCGAGCCGCCTGTGAGCCCGCCTGGGAGCGTTTGACCCGTTCTTGACCCGATCTTGCCTTAGGCCTTGCGGCCCAGCGCCTGCAAAACCGAGGCTACCGTCAGAAACGATCCGAACACCACGATTCTATCATTCTCGCCCACCCGTTCACGCGCCGCCGCAAAGGCCTGGGCCGGGTCGGCGTAGGCGCTCACGCCGGGGCTTTCGCCGCCCGCGGGCACCGGCGGCAAGGCGGCCGCGACCTGCTCGGCCAGCGCCTCGCCGGTGGCGCCGCGCGGCCCGGGCAGCCCGGCGCAATACCAGTAGTCGACGCGCGTGCCGAGCTTGGCGACGACGCCGGCCAGGTCCTTGTCGTTGAGCATGCCGAACACCGCGTGGGTATACGGGTGGAAGCTCATGTTGTCCAGGTTCTGGGCCAGCACGGCCGCGGCGTGCGGGTTGTGCGCCACGTCCAGGATGATGGTGGGCTGGCCGGGCAGGATCTGGAAGCGGCCGGGCAGCGAGGCCTGCAGCAGCCCCAGGCGCACGGCCTGCTGCGGCACCGGCAGGCGGTCGCGCACCGATTCCAGCGCGGCCAGCGCGGCCGAGGCGTTGAGCAGCTGGTTGGCGCCGCGCAGCGCCGGATAGGCCAGCGAGTTGCGGCGCTGGCCGCGCCCGCCGTAGGCCCATTGCTGGCGATCGCCGGAATAGTTGAAGTCGCGGCCGAACAGCCACAGGTCGGCGCCGATTTCCGCGACGTAGTCGAGCAGCGACTGCGGAGGCGCGGGATCGCTGCAGATGGCGGGACGGCCGGCGCGGTAGATGTGGGCCTTTTCGAAGCCGATCTTCTCGCGCGTGTCGCCCAGCCAGTCGGTGTGGTCCAGGTCGACGCTGGTGACGATGGCGCAATCGGCGTCGACGATGTTGACGGCGTCCAGGCGGCCGCCCAGCCCCACTTCCAGCACCACGGCGTCCAGGCGCGACTGCGAGAACAGGCGCAGGATGGCCAGCGTGGTGAATTCGAAGTACGTGAGGGAGACGTCGCCGCGCGCCGCCTCGACCGCCTGGAACTGCTCGATCAGGGCCTCGTCGGTGGCGATCTGGCCGTTGATGCGGGCGCGCTCGTTGAAGTCGATCAGGTGCGGCGAGGAGTACAGGCCGACCTTGTAGCCGGCCGCCAGCAGGATGGATTCCAGCATGGCACAGGTCGAGCCCTTGCCGTTGGTGCCGCCGACCACGAACTTCATGGCGTTCAGCTCCAGCCCCAGGCGCGCGGCCACCTCGCGCACCCGGTCCAGGCCCATGTCGATCGCGGTGGCGTGGATGGATTCCAGGTACTGCAGCCAATCGGACAGGCTGGCGGAAGCATCAGGCGTGCGGACAGAAGACATGGCGGGGCCGTAAAGTGGCATCAGAGTGGAACCAGCCGCGGATTTTAACAGTCCGGGCCCGGTGTTTTCCCTAATCCCCCAGGGCGCGAAGCGGTATCCGGGCCGAAAAACCGCTTGCCGATTTTTTTCTCATACATAAAAATAAATTCACATATGAAAATTCGAGGGAAAAACATGACCACTGGCAAGACGCCCCGCTGGCTGGTCCGGGAAGCCGACGTCCCGGGCTACCATCCCGCCAACCACACCGGCACCCTGAACCGCCGCCTCATCGGCCCGGACACCGTCGGCGCCCGCGGCGTGGAGGTGCTGCTGGGCGTCATCGAAAAGGGCAAAGGCGCGCTGCCCCACGCCCATCCGGGCATCGAGCAGGTCTGCTACCTGATTTCCGGCACCGCGCGCGCCCAGGTGCAGGACGAAGCGGCCGACATGGGCCCGGGCGACTGCTGCTACTTCCCGCCCGACGTGCCGCACGTGTTCACGGTCACCAGCGACGAGCCGGCGCGGCTGCTGGTGATCTACACGCCCCCTTATGAAGAATCCCCGGATCGCGTGATCCGGGACTTTCCGGCGCCCCCCTCCGCCGCCTGAAGCGGCGGCAGCCCCCGCGACCGCGGCCGCAGAAGCCGCGCCGCGGGCCGACAACACAGGAGACAAACCATGAAATTCCTGAACCTGCTGAAGGCCGTGTTGGTCGGCGGCGCGGCCCTCGCGGCCGCCCCGCAGGCCCAGGCGGCCGACTATCCGGTCAAGCCCATCACACTGATCGTGCCGTTTCCGGCCGGCTCCGGCACGGACGCCGTGGGCCGCATTTTCGGTTCCGAGCTGTCGGCCATCCTGGGCCAGCAGATCGTGGTGGAGAACAAGCCCGGGGCCAACGCCACCATCGCGGCCGCCTACGTGGCGCGCGCCAAGCCGGACGGCTACACGCTGTTCGTCACCACCAACACCTCGCACTCGGCCGCCCCCTGGCTGATGAAGAACGTGCCCTACGACCCGGTCAAGGACTTCACGCCGATCGCGCGCGGCGGCAACCTGCCCTTCATTCTGGTGGTCAACCCCAAGCGTCCGTGGAAGAACGTCGGCGAGCTGGTGGCCGACGCGCGCCAGCGCCCGGGCCGCATCACCTACGCCAGCGGCAACAGCACCGGCATCGTCGCCGGCGCAACCCTGGCCAACCGCGCCAAGATCGACATCCTGCACGTGCCCTACAAAGGCACGCCGCAGGCCCTGACCGACGTGGTCGGCGGCCAGGTGGACTTCATGTTCACCGACCTGGCCTCCGGCCTGCCCTTCGTGCAGTCGGGCCAGCTGCGGGCGCTGGCCGTGTCCACCGCCGAGCGCAGCGCCATCGTGCCGGAACTGCCCTCCATGGCCGAGGCCGGCGTGCGGGACTTCGACCTGAACTCCTGGAACGGCTATTTCGGCCCTGCCGGCCTGCCGCCGGAGATCGTCGCCAAGCTGAACGCGGCGATCAACCAGGTGGTGTCCAAGCCCGAGGTCAAGCAGCGCCTGGCCGGCCTGGGCTTCGACGCTTTCTCCGGCACGCCGCAGGACTTCGGCCGGTTCGTCGGAGAGCAGCGCGACCTGTGGGGCAAGCTGATCCGCGACGCGGGCATCCAGCAGCAATGAGCGCCCAGCCCACCCCCACCGCCGCCGGACCGCTCGCCGGCGTGCGCATCCTGGACCTGAGCTCGGTCGTCATGGGCCCCTACGCCACCCAGGTCCTGGGCGACCTGGGCGCCGACGTCATCAAGGTGGAGCCTCCCGCCGGCGACAACCTGCGCGCCGTCGGCCCCATGCGCAACCCCGGCATGGGCCACCTGTACCTGCACCTGAACCGCAACAAGCGCTCGGTGGTGCTGGACCTGAAAACGCCCGAGGGCCTGGAGGCCTGCCTCAAGCTGGCCGAAAGCTGCGACGCCCTGCTCTACAACATCCGCCCCCAGGCCATGGCGCGGCTGGGCCTGTCCTATGAGGCGGTGGCCGCGCGCAACCCGCGCATCGTGTACCTGGGCGCCTACGGCTTCAGCGAGGCCGGCCCCTACGCCGGACGGCCCGCCTACGACGACCTGATCCAGGGCCAGACCGGCATCGCCGCCCTCGCCGCCCAGCAAAGCGGCGAGCTGCCGCGCTACGCGCCGCTGACGCTGGCCGACCGCGCCGTCGGCCTGCACGTGGCCATCGCGCTGGTGTCGGCGGTGCTGCACGCCCGCGGCAGCGGGCGCGGCCAGCAGGTGGAGATCCCCATGTTCGAGGGCATGGCGCACATGATGCTGGGCGACCACCTGGGCGGCGCCACCTTCGAGCCGGCGCTGGGCCCCACCGGCTACGCCCGCCTGCTCGCGCCGCACCGCCGTCCCTACGCCACGGCCGACGGCTATATCTGCCTGCTGATCTACAACGACAAGCACTGGCGCAATTTCTTCGACCTGATCGGGCGGCCGGAATTGTGCGTGGACCCGCGCTTTTGCAGCCACGGCGCGCGCGCCGCCCATATCGACGAGGTCTATGCCTTCGTCGCCGACGTGATCGCGACGCGCGCCAGCCAGGAATGGCTGACCGAGCTGGCGCGGGCCGATATCCCGGCCTCGCAGCTCTACACGATCGACGGCCTGCTGCAGGACGAGCACCTGGCGGCCACCGGCTTCATCCGCCACGTGGACCACCCCAGCGAAGGCCCGATCCGCACGCCCGCCCCGCTGGGCCGTTACGAAGGCACCCCGACCGCCCTGCGCCGGCCCGCCCCGCGGCTGGGCCAGCACAGCCGCGAAGTACTGGAGCAGGCCGGCTACGACCGCGCCAGCATCAACGCCATGGCAGACCGTGGCATCACCCAGGATGGAAACGACTGATGGACTTTGAATTCACGCCCGAGCAACTGGCCCTGCGCGACGCCGTCGCCCGCATCTGCGAACGCTATCCCGACGAATACTGGCAGGAACGCGATCGCGAAGGCGGCTTTCCCGAGCCGCTGCACGCCGACCTGGCGCGCGACGGCTGGCTGGGCATCGCCATGCCGCCGGAATACGGCGGCGCCGGCCTGGGCATGACCGAGGCCGCGCTGATGATGCAGACCATCGCCGCCTCCGGCGCGGGCTTTACCGGCGCCTCGGCCGTGCACATGAACATCTTCGGGCTCAACCCCGTGGTGGTGTTCGGCAGCGACGAGCAGCGCCGCCGCTGGCTGGAGCCGCTCATCGCCGGCCGCGAGAAGGCGTGCTTCGCGGTGACCGAGCCCGACGCCGGCCTGGACACCACCAAGCTGGGCACGCGCGCCGTGCGCCAGGGCGACGAATACGTGGTGCACGGCCGCAAAATCTGGATCTCGACCGCCCAGGTCGCCCACAAGATGCTGCTGCTGGCGCGCACCACCCCGCTGTCGGAGGTGGAAAAACCCACCCAGGGCCTGTCGCTCTTCTATACAGACCTGGACCGCGAGCGCGTCGAGGTCCGCGAGATCGAGAAAATGGGCCGCAAGGCCGTGGATTCCAACATGCTGTTCATCGACGGCCTGCGGATTCCGGTGGCCGACCGCATCGGCGAGGAAGGCCGCGGCTTCGAATACATCCTGCACGGCCTGAACCCCGAGCGCATCCTGATCGCCGCCGAAGCCGTGGGCATCGGCCGCGCCGCGCTGGAACGGGCGGTGAAATACGCCGGCGAGCGCGTCGTGTTCGGCCGCCCGATAGGCCAGAACCAGGGCATCCAGCACCCGCTGGCCCAGGCCTGGATGCAGCTGGAGGCGGCCGACCTGATGGTGTACAAGGCCGCCAGCCTGTACGACGCCGGCAAGCCCTGCGGGCCCTATGCCAACAGCGCCAAATACCTGGCGGCCGAGGCCGGCTACAACGCCTGCCAGACCGCGGTGATGACGCTGGGCGGCATGGGCTACGCCAAGGAATACACGGTGGAACGCCTGCTGCGCGAGAGCTTCATCCCGCGCATCGCCCCGGTCAGCCCGCAGCTGATCATGTGCTTCATCGCCGAAAAAGTGCTGGGGCTGCCCAAGTCCTATTGAGCGCCAGGCAGGCTACGCCTGCTGCTCCAGCGCCGTGCAGGCCGAGCGCAGGATGCGGGCGTAGTTCTCCTGCTGGGGCTCGATGCGGTAGATCGGCCCGCCCACCGAGATGGCGTAGCGCTCGCCCGAGAGCGTGACCGGCCAGGCGATGGCGCCCACGTCGGCGATGGATTCGCCGCTGTTCATGAACCAGCCGCGCTCGCGCGAGCGCTCCAGGTCGGCCAGCAGCGCCTCGGGCGTGACCAGCGTGCGTTCGTTGTGGCGGGTCATGTGCATGCCGGCCAGCAGCGCGTCGCGGGCCGGCGCGTCCAGCACCGACAGCAGCGCCTTGCCCAGCGAATTGGCGTGTATGTCCTTGAACTCGCCGGCGACCGGCGCGTAGCGGATGGTGTGCGGCGAATCCAGCACGTCCAGGTACACCACCCGCCCGTCCTGGGTCAACTTGGCGAAAACCACGGTTTCGCGGGTCGCGTCGCGCAGCTCGGTCAGGCTGGGATACACCCGGTCCAGCACCGGATCGGCGCGCGCGATGCGCTGCGCCATGGCCAGCAGCCGGCCGGTGGGGTAATAGCCCTGGCGCCGCCCGGTTTCATATAGATAGCCCAGCCCGGTCAGGGTGCGGATCAGCGCCAGGCAGCTCGATACCGGGACGTCGAGCAGCCGGGCCAGCTCCGACAGCGGCAGCGCGCGCTTTTCGCGGGCGTAGGTTTCGATGATTTCAATGACTCGCAGCGCCGTCTTGACACTCATTGCCCCGTCCGAACCTTTACGTGTGAAACATCTGGCCCGCCGGACACTAAAGTTCCCCGCGGGCCTGCCGTAATGGTAGCTGAGAATTCCCTGAAACCCGCGCGTTCCACCCGGACGCCCGCAACGCAGTTGGAGTCATGATGGCCGTAACCCCGTTAGCCCCTGCATCGTTCGTTCCCTTGCAGGCCGCGCCCGCCCCCGTGGCGGCTGACCCGGCCGTCAGCGTCACGCCCCCCGCCGCTTCCGCCAATGGCGGCGGCGCCGGCAACGCAACCTCCGAGCAGGCCGACTCGAACAAGCTGCCCCTGGAAAAGGCCCTGGAGGAAATCAACCTCCAGATGAAGGCATGGTCCACCCGCCTGCAGTTCGAAATCGATCCGGACGTGCACCAGGTGGTGGTGTCGGTCGTGGACGCGGAATCGGGCGACGTGGTGCGCACGATACCCAGCGAGGCGGTGCTGAGGATCGCCAAGATGATCGTGAACATGCAGGGCAACGGCATCAAGACGAGTGCCTGAACACAGAATTAAAACGGCGTTTGACGCATGTTCAGCGCCAATCCGCCGCAGAAGCGTCGAATTAGGGTTGCCTTTTGCCCTTACACGCCAGATCGCCGGCCCCGTATTTTTGACAGAATCGCATTGCTAGGAAGGATTTCACATGGCTTCTATCACCAATCTCGGCTCGACCACCGGACTGCCCCTGGAGGAGATCCTCTCGAAACTGCAGGCCGCAGAAGACAAAAAGCTGAGCCTGTACACCAACCGTCAGGCCAGCTATGAGGCGCGCGTGAGCGCCTTCGGCCAGATCCAGAGCGCCGTGGAAGCCCTGCAGAAAGCCGCCGCCGCGCTGGGCAAGTCGTCCACGCTGGACGCCGTCAAGGCCAACGTCGTGGGCGACGGCCTGACCGCCACCGTCGGCGCAGACGGCGCGACCATGGGCGAGTACGCCATCAAGGTCAAGAACCTGGCGGCCGCCCAGACCCTGCAGTCCGGCAACGTCGGCGACCGCACCGCCTCCAACGGCGCCGACGGCTCGTTCGAGATCGAGCTCACCAACGGCGAGAAGCACACCGTCAACCTGAACGGCGACACCTCGCTCAACGGCATCGCCAAGGCCATCAACAGCGATGACAAGGCCGGCGTGCGCGCCACCATCATCACCAACGAAAACGGCAGCTACCTGATGCTGAGCGCCAAGGACACCGGCGTGCAGGCCTCGGTCAAGTCCATCACCGTGACCGGCGACCAGAAGCTGCAGGACATCCTGAGCTACAACTCCGGCACCGGCGCCCAGCTCACGCAGCAGACCGCCGCCGCCGACTCCGAGATCGAAATCAACGGCATCACCGTCAAGAGCGGCAGCAACAACGTCTCCACCGCCATCGACGGCATCACGCTGAACCTCACCGCCCTGACCGGCAAGGACAGCGTCACCGGGGCCGACAAGGTCGTCACCCTCAAGCTCGAAGGCGACACCACCGTGGCCAGCAAGGCGGTCAAGGACTTCGTCGACGCCTACAACGCGCTGCAAACCACGATCGGTAAGCACACGGCCTTCGACGTCGCCGCCCAGACCAACCAGGCCCTGACCGGCGACAGCACCGCCCGCGGCATCCAGTCGTCCATGTCCAACGCGCTGCAGGTGGTCACCTCCGAAGGCTCGCTGCGTTCGCTGGCCGACCTCGGCATCACCATGGACCCCAAGACCGGCCAGCTCAAGCTGGACCAGAAGGAACTGGACAAGGCCCTGGCCGAGAACCCCGCCGACGTCAAGCGCATCATGACCGCGCCCGACGGCCTCGCCGCCCGCTTCGACGCCGCCACCAAGGCGGTGCTGGGCAGCAATGGCTCCATCAAGATCAGCCAGGACGGCCTGAACGAATCCATCAAGGACGTCAAGGACCAGCTGGCCCGCGCCAAGGCCTCCAGCACCGCGGCCATGGATGCGATGCGCGCCCAATTCATCGCTCTGGACAAGTTCGTCTCGCAGCAGACTGTCACGGCCAACTACCTGACCCAGCAGTTCGCGGCCATGAGCAAATCCAAGTAATTTATAGAAGATGCATTCATGACTTACGCCGCCCGCCGCCCCACCGGCTCCTACTCGGTGCGTTCCTATGCCGACATCGGCCTGGAGACCCAGGTCCTGGGCGCCAGCCCGGAAAGGCTGATTTCACTGCTGTACATGGGCGCCCGGGCGGCGATCGGGCAGGCCCGCCTTCACCTCCAGGAAGGCCGGGCGACGGAACGCGGGGCGGCCATCTCGAAGGCGATCAAGATCGTCGACGAAGGCCTGAAGACCGGACTGAACATGGACGCGGGCGGCGAAATCGCCGCCAATCTGGCCCGCCTCTACGACTACATCGTCCGCACGCTGCTGCTGGCGAACCTGCGCGCCGACGCCGCCGCGCTCGACACCGCCGACCGCCTGCTGGGGGATCTGGCCGAAGCCTGGCAGACGTCCATCGACCGCTCCGCCGTCGGCTTGCAGACCTGAAGGGCGGCTTACGCTCACCGCCCAGCCCTCGAACGCCCGAGATTTCCATGACGTCCATTACCCAGTACACCTCGCCCATCCTGGAGCACTACCAGGAGATCGCTCTCATCACGGGAGAAATGCTTGCGGCCGCCCAGGTGGGCGACTGGGACGGAGCCATGCAACATGGCCAGCAGTACTGCGAACGGGTCGAGCGCCTGCGCCTGCTGGAATCCAGGACGCCGCTGGACGAATCCGGCCGCGCCATCAAGTACGACCTGCTGGTGCGCATCCTGGAAAACGACGCGCAGACGCGCGACCTGGCGTTGCCGCAGCTGGCGCGGCTGGGCGAACTGCTGGGCCGCATGAAGCGCCAGCAGACCCTGCTTTCCGCCTACGGCCACCAGGCGCCTGAAGAATGAGCGTAGGCCCCGCCGCACTCGGCAACGTCCTGGTGCAGCGGCTGGACGCCGTGCTCGGCACGACGATGTCCGCCGCCAACGCGAACCTGGCTTCCGGCGCGCGGCCGGACGCGGTCAGCCAGCCCGGCAGCCTGGACCGATCCGGCTCCGCCGACGGCTCGGCGCGCGATCCGCGCCAGGGCGTGCAAGGCGGCGGCGCCCGCGGCGAACGCCAGAATCCGGTCGTGGACGCCAAGACCGCCGCCGCGCTGGCCCTGGCGGCCCGCGGGCTGGTCACCAGCAGCGACACCACGGCCTCGGCCCCGACCACGCTGGGCACGACCGCGCGCACCATACTCGCCCTGCTGGCCCAATATCCCGAGGCCGCGCCCGCGCTGCAGGGCCGCGCGCCGCTGTGGACCGCCGGCACGCCCGCCGGGCAGGCCAGCGGCCAGGCCCCGGGCGCGCCTGCCCAGGCGCCCGCGGGCCAGCCGGCGCAACCCGCCCAAGCCGCCCCATCGGGACAGCCGGCGCCGCCCGCGGCCCAGGTTCCCGCTCCCGCCGCCGGCAAGCCCGAGCTGCCCGCCGTGCCAACCGCCGCGCTGCGCGGCGCCGATGCCGCGGTCCAGGCGCATGCGGCCGCCGCCCCCAGCGCGCGCGTGCTGGGCCAGGCCTTGCGCCAGGCGCTGCAGACCAGCGGCCTCTTCTATGAATCGCACTTGACCGACATGGTCTACGGCCGGACCTCTCCCGCCCAGTTGCGCGAAGAGCCGCAAGCCCGGCTGGACCCGAACGCGGCGGCGAACAACACCGCAAACGCCCCGGCGCCGGCGCGTGCACGCGGCGAAACGCCCGCCCCGGCGCGCGCCAGCGGCGCGGACCCCGCGTCCCCGGCCCCCGCCGGCGGTTCGTCCTCCGCGCCGGGCGCGCCCATCGCCGGCATCCACCAGGACCTCACCGTGCTGGTTCGCCAGCAGCTCGACGTGCTGGCCAACCAGGCGCTGGCCTGGCAGGGCGAGGCCTGGCCCGGCACGCCCATGGAATGGGAAGTCGAACGCGAGCCCTATGGCGGCGACCCCGAAGCCGCCACGTCCACCTGGGCCACCCGGGTGAAGCTGGACCTGCCGCGCCTGGGCCTCGTCGACGCCCGCCTGAACCTGGCCGGCGACCAGCTGGTGCTGCAGCTCGTCGCGCCTCACAGCGCGTCCGAACTCCAGGACGACTCGGACACGCTGCGTTCGCGCCTGCTGGCCG
The DNA here is from genome assembly GCF_056711425.1 of Achromobacter sp. SX5. Taxonomy (NCBI): domain Bacteria; kingdom Pseudomonadati; phylum Pseudomonadota; class Betaproteobacteria; order Burkholderiales; family Alcaligenaceae; genus Achromobacter; species Achromobacter sp. SX5. The sequence continues at coordinate 3,165,539 of NZ_CM160041.1, forward strand.
CGGGCCTGACCCTGAGCAATCTGTCGGTGAGCGTGGTCGAGCCGCGCCCCGTGATTCCGGCTGATATCTGATGCGCACGCCCGCCGATCCCGGCTCCCATCCCGATCCGAACGCCAACCGCAACGCCGCGGTCGCCATTTCCTACGAGGAAAAGGACGGCGCGCCGCGCGTGGTGGCCAAGGGCTACGGCCAGCTGGCCGACACCATCGTCCGCGCCGCGCGCGACAACGGCCTTTATGTCCACGAGTCGCGCGAACTCGTCGGCCTGCTGATGCAGGTGGACCTGGACGCCCAGATTCCGCCCCAACTCTACGTAGCGGTGGCAGAATTGCTGGCCTGGCTGTATCGCCTGGAATCGCGCGACATGCCCGAGACCGCGCCCACGGCCTGACCCTCAAATCAAGGACGATCATCGTGTTGGACGCCAGCGATCCGGAATTCCTGCTGACCCGCCCCGAAGACATGCGCGCGGCCCTGTTCGAGCTGACGCACCCCGACAGCCACATCCTGGTGCGCGACGCCGCGGATCGCGAAATCGCCGTGCTCATCCTCGGCGCGGACAAGCAGAGCCTGCAGTTCTTCTGGCGGCCGCGCGACTACGCCGGCGCCGATTTCCAGCAGTCCGACAGCATGGGCCTGTTGAGCGGCACCAATTTCTATTTCCACGCCACGGCCTACGGCGGCGTGCAGATCCGCTTCCGCGTGGCGCGGCCCGACGTGATCCAGTTCGACGACGGCAGCGCCGCCCTGGTGTCGCCGTTTCCCGAGCGCCTGGCCCGCATCCAACGCCGCAAGATGTTCCGCGCCTCGCTGATCGCCAACGCCGCCATGTGCCATGCGAGCTGGCAGGCCGAGCCCGGCAAGCCCGCCTGTCGCTTCACGGTGCGCGACATCTCCGTCGACGGCGTGGGCCTGCGCGCCGTCATGGAAGTCGGCGCCCTGCCCGCGCGCGGCACGGTGATGAAGAACGTGGAACTGGATTTCGGCCAGCTCGGCAAGATCAGCGCCGACCTGGAAGTGCGCAATGTGTATCCGGTGTCGGGACAGCCCATGGCGCAGGATGCCGGCGCCGACGGCGCCGCGCCGCGCCATGTGTCGCTGACCGGCGAACCGGCCGTCAGCCACCTGGGCGCCATGTTCCTGGACCTGAGCGCGCGCCAGGAGAACTGGCTGCAGCAGGTCGTGTGGCGCCTGGAGCGAGGCGCGCAGCGCACTTGAAACCGGGGCCGCTCGGCCCCGCGGAATCAGACGGACATCGAGGAGATTTCCTTGTAGGCCGCAACCAGCTTGTTGCGCACCTGCACCGCCGTCTGGAAGCCGATGCTGGCTTTCTGCATGTCGATGATGACGTCGTTGAGCGAGATGTCGGGCGCGCCCAGCTCGAAGGCCTTGGCCTGGGCCGTGGCCGCGTTCTGCGCGCCCGTGACGCGGCGGATGGAGCGCTGCAGCTCGGCGGCGAAGCCGTCCGGCTGGGCGACGCTTTCGCCGGCGGAGAGATTGCCGGTCTGCGCCTTGCTGACGACCGCGCGCATCTGCTGGAGCATGCTTTCGATGCCGGACAAGCCTGATACAGCCATTACTGGTTCCTTGCTGATGGGGATTACGCCGAATATGCGCACAGCGTAACGCCGGACGCGCGCGGCCATAGCCCACAAGAAGCGCCAAAAACCCCGACATTTCCGCGAATGCGCCCGACTCGGTCCGGCGGCGCGGCCGGCCTGCGCGTCCGGCCGCCGACATAGGGGATAAGTAACGCCAAAAACCCGTCGTTTTCGACGATTGGGATTGCCGTCTCAGGGGCAATAATCCACGCTCTCCCCAGACCAGAAGCACGTTGCATGTGTAATCTGCCCTACCAAGACATGAAGCTCCATTCCCAGCTCCGCGTAGCCAGCGGGAGCCGTCGATGACCCAGCAGGCCACCCTGAGCTCGTCGCTGCTGACCCGGTTTCCCGTGCTGGAAAAGGTGCGCGCGCTGCCCAAGCCCCTCCTGCTCGGCGCGGCGGCCGGCCTCGTCGCAGTCGTCGTCGCCGTGGCGATGTGGAGCAGCGAGCCCAATTACAAAGTCCTGTTCTCCAACCTGGACGACCGCGACGGCGGCGCCATCGTGACGGCGCTGGGCGCGATGAACGTGCCCTACCGCTATAACGACGCCGGCACCGCCGTGCTGGTGCCGGCCGACCGCGTCTACGACGCCCGCCTGCAGCTGGCCTCCCAGGGGCTGCCGCGCGGCGGCAACGTCGGCTTCGAACTGATGGACAACGCCCGCTTCGGCGCCAGCCAGTTCGCCGAGCAGATCAACTACCAGCGCGGCCTCGAAGGCGAGCTGGCGCGCTCGATCGAAGCCATGCACACCGTGCAGCAGGCCCGCGTGCACCTGGCCATGCCGCGCCAGTCGCTGTTCGTGCGCGAGCGCCAGGCGCCCACCGCCTCGGTGCTGCTCAACGTCTACCCCGGCCGCAGCCTGAGCGACGCCCAGGTCTCCGCGATCTCCTGGCTGGTGGCCTCCAGCGTTCCCGAACTGACCGCCGAAAACGTCTCCATCGTCGACCAGAACGGCCGCCTGCTGTCGGCTCCGCTGGGCGAAGGCCGCGGCATGGACGCCGACCAGATGCGCTTCGTGCGCGAACTGGAACAGCGCACGGTCGAACGCATCCTCACCATCCTGAATCCGCTGGTCGGCCCGGGCAACGTGCACGCGCAGGCCAGCGCCGACGTCGACTTCGCGCGTCGCGAGGAAACCTCGGAGGTCTACCGCCCCAACCAGGAGCCCGGCCAGGCCGCCGTGCGCAGCCAGCAGACCAGCGACTCCACCCAGCGCGGCGTCAACCCCGCCCAGGGCGTGCCCGGCGCGCTGTCGAACCAGGCCCCGGCCAACGCCCAGGCGCCCATCGTCAACCCGCCCCAGCCGCAGCGTCCGGGCCAGCCGCCGCAGCAAGCGGCCAACGCCCAGGGCCAGGCGCAGGGCGCGCAGCAGACCGGCACGCAGACGGCCGCCGCCAACGTCAACGAACGCCGCGACGCGACCACCAACTACGAAGTCGATCGCACCATCAGCCACATCAAGCAGCCGGTGGGCATGCTCAAGCGCCTGTCGGTCGCCGTGGTCGTCAACTATATCCGCGACAAGGACGGTGAGCCGCAGGCCCTGCCGCCCGAAGAGCTCACCAAGCTCACCAACCTGGTGCGCGAAGCCATGGGCTACTCCGAAGCGCGCGGCGATTCGCTGAACCTGGTCAACAGCCAGTTCAACGACGGCCCGCCGCCGGTGCCGGTGTGGCGCGATCCGGAAATGATCGCCCTGTTCAAGACGATCCTGGCCTGGCTGGTCGGCGGCGTGCTGGCGCTGTGGCTGTACCGCGTGCTGCGCCGCACGGTGGGCAACTACCTGTACCCGCCGGTCGATCCCGAGCAGGCCGAGGCCGAACGCATCGAGGCGGCCCGCGAGGCCCAGGAAACGGCCCGCGCCAAGGAAGTCGACCGCTACCAGGACAACCTGCAGCGCGCCCGCACGATGGCCGAAAAAGACCCGCGCGCCGTCGCGATGGTGCTGCGCACTTGGATAAGCAAAGATGAAAAATGATTCCACGCCGCTCGACGGCATGACGCGCAGCGCCGTCCTGATGATGTCGCTGGGCGAGGACGCCGCCGCCGAAGTGTTCAAGTACCTCACCGCCCGTGAGGTCCAGCAGGTCGGCGCGGCCATGGCCACCCTCAAGCAGGTCACCCGCAACGACGTGGCCGTGGTGCTGGAAGAATTCCGCCAAGAGGCCGACCAGTTCATGGCCGTCACGCTGGGCTCGGACGACTACATCCGCACCGTGCTGACCAAGGCGCTGGGCAGCGACCGCGCCGCCGGCCTGATCGAGGACATCCTGGAAGCCGGCGAAGGCGGCAGCGGCATCGACGCGCTGAACTGGCTGGACCCGACCACCGTGGCCGAACTCATCGGCGACGAGCATCCGCAGATCATCGCCACCATCCTGGTGCACCTGGAGCGCGACCGCGCCGCCGGCGTGCTGGCGCTGCTGACCGACCGCCTGCGCAACGACGTGATGCTGCGCATCGCCACCTTCGGCGGCGTGCAGCCCGCGGCCCTGTCGGAACTGACCGAGGTGCTGAATTCCGTGCTCGCCGGCCAGGGCGCCAAGCGCAGCAAGATGGGCGGCGTGCGCACCGCGGCCGAGATCCTGAACATGATGAACTCGGCCGAAGAGGAAACCGTGGTCGCCAGCCTGCGCGAGCGCGACAACGACCTGGCGCAGAAGATCATCGACGAGATGTTCGTGTTCGACAACCTGCTCGACGTCGAAGACCGCGCCATCCAGCTCATCCTCAAGGAAATCGACAACGACACCCTCATGGTCGCGCTCAAGGGCGCGCCCGAAGAGCTGCGCGCCAAGTTCCTGCGCAACATGTCCAGCCGCGCCGCCGAAATGCTGCGTGAGGACCTCGAGGCGCAGGGCCCGATCCGCATGTCCAAGGTCGAGGCCGAACAGAAGAAGATCCTGCAGATCGCGCGCCGCCTGGCCGAAAGCGGCCAGATCGTCCTGGGCAACCAGGGGGACGACACCTATGTCTGACGCGGACAGCCTCGCCGCTGCGCCGATCTCGCGCAGCGCCGCCTGGCGGCGCTGGCAGATGCTGTCGTTCGACGAGCCCGCGGCCGTCGAGGCCGAGCCCGAGCCGCAGCCCGATCCCGGCCCCGACCCCGAAGTCGTCATGGCGCAGCTGCGCGCCCAGGCGATGGCCGAGGGCCGCGAGGCCGGCCACGCCGAAGGCCATGCCGCCGGCCTGGAAGCCGGCCGCCAGGCGGGCTTCGAAGCCGGGCTGGCCGCCGGCCGCGAACAGGGCTACGCCGAAGGCCTGGCCCAGGCGCGCGAACAGGCCGCCGCCGAGGCGCAGCAGCTGCACGCGCTGATGCAGTCCTGCGCGGCCTCGCTCGGCGCGCTCGAGGAAAAAATGGGCCAGGGCCTGCTGACCCTGGCGCTGGACATCGCGCAGCAGGTCGTGCGCACCACGCTGGCCGAACAGCCCGAGGCCGTCGCCGCCGCCGTGCGCGAAGTGCTGCACATCAACCCCTCGGCCGGCGGCCAGATGCGGTTGTGGGCCAACCCGCAAGACATCGAACTCATCCGCCTGCACCTGGCCGACGAGCTGAAAGAAGGCCACTGGCGCGTGCTCGCCGACGAGTCCATCACGCGCGGCGGCTGCCGCGCCGAGACGCCCTTCGGCGACATCGACGCCACGCTGCAGACGCGCTGGCGCCGGGTCGCGGCCTCGCTCGGACGCAACGTGGCCTGGGAGGACCCGGCGTGAACGGCAAGCCGCAGCCTACGCCGGCCGCACCTACGCCGGCCGCACCGGTGATCGACCGCTGGCAGACCCAGCTGCAGATCGGCTCGATCCGCGCCGCCTCGACCGACCCCTGGCTGGTCAGCGGCAAGATCACGCGCGCCACCGGACTGGTACTGCACGCCACCGGGCTGCGCCTGCCGGTGGGCGCGGCCGCGCGCATCGAAATCGCGCGCGGCCACGACCACTGGGCCGACGCCGAAGTCGTGGGCTTCGACGGCCACACGCTGTACCTGATGCCCCAGGCCGACATCTCCGGCCTGCCGCCCGGCGCCCGCGTGGTGCCCGGCGAGCCGCCGGTGCAGCGCCAGATTCCCCTGCCGCGCAAGGCCGAACTCAACGGCAACGCCAAGCCCCAGCTGGGCCGCCACCTGCCCGTGGGCAACGCGCTGCTGGGCCGGGTGCTCGACGGCGCCGGCCGGCCGCTGGACGGCCTGGGCCCGCTGACCGGCGCCGAACTCGCGCCGCTCTCGGCCCAGCCCATCAATCCCTTGTCGCGCGCGCCCATCGACACCGTGCTCGACACCGGCGTGCGCGCCATCAACGGCCTGCTCACGGTGGGCCGCGGCCAGCGCATGGGCCTGTTCGCCGGCTCCGGCGTGGGCAAGAGCGTGCTGCTGGGCATGATGGCCCGCTACACCAAGGCCGACGTGATCGTGGTGGGCCTGATCGGCGAGCGCGGCCGCGAAGTCAAGGAATTCATCGAACACAACCTGGGTCCGGAAGGCCTGGCCCGCTCGGTCGTGGTGGCCGCGCCGGCCGACGTGTCGGCGCTGCTGCGCCTGCAGGGCGCGGCCTACGCCACCCGGCTGGCCGAACACTTCCGCGACCAGGGCCTGGACGTGCTGCTCATCATGGACTCGCTGACCCGCTACGCCATGGCGCAGCGCGAGATCGCGCTGGCCATCGGCGAGCCGCCGGCCACCAAGGGCTATCCGCCCTCGGTCTTCGCCAAGCTGCCCACGCTGGTCGAACGCGCCGGCATGGGCGCGCCCGGCCCGTCCGGCAAGGCCGGCTCCATCACGGCCTTCTATACCGTGCTGGCCGAAGGCGACGACCAGCAGGACCCCATCGCCGACTCGGCGCGCGCCATCCTGGACGGCCACGTGGTGCTGTCGCGCCACCTGGCCGAGGCCGGCCACTACCCCGCCATCGACATCGAGGCGTCGATCTCGCGCGCCATGACCGCGCTGATCCCGCCGGAACAGTTCGCCGTGGTGCGCCGCTTCAAGCAAACCCTGTCGCGCTACCAGCGCAACCGCGACCTGATCGCCGTGGGCGCCTACGCCGCCGGCAACGATCCGCAGCTCGACGACGCCATCGCCCGCTATCCGCGGCTGGAAGCCTTCCTGCAGCAGGACATCGGCGAAAACATCGGCTACGAAGACGCCATCGGCCAGTTGCGCGCAACCTTCGAGATGAGAGCGACTTATGCCTAGCCAACTGCCCCTGGACATGCTCATCAACCTGGCCAAGGAAAGCACGGACGAAGCCGCCCGCCTGCTGGGCCGGCTCAACGCCGAGCGCGGCAACGCCGAGCGCCAGCTCGGCATGCTGCACGACTACCGCCAGGACTACCTGACGCGCCTGCAACAGGCGATGGTCAGCGGCATGTCGGCCAGCGACTGCCACAACTACCAGCGCTTCATCGGCACCCTGGACGACGCCATCGGCCAGCAGCAGGCGGTGCTGCGCCAGGCCGACGAAAACCTGGCCAAGGGCCGCCAGCACTGGCAGCAGGAAAAGCGCAAGCTCAACTCCTACGACGCGCTGGCCCAGCGCGAAGTGCGCGCCCGGGCGGTGGCCGAATCGCGCCGCGAACAGCGCGCCAACGACGAATACTCGGCCCGCCTGGTCCAGCGCCAGGCCGGCATGCATTAAGCGATATCCCACAGGAAGCCCCAGATGAACGCTCCCCTGCCCCTGCCCTCCGTCGCGCCCGGCGCCAAGGCCTCGATCGCCGATGCGCTCGGCGCCCGGCCGACTCCCGCCAACCAGAAGGGCCCCAGCTTTTCCGAAGTGATGGCGCGCCAGCGCTCCGACCAGGAAGCTGGCTCGCGCCCCGCCGAGAGCCAGTCCAAGCCGCCGGCCAAGACGCCGGCCCGGAACCCGAACCCGGCCGAGCCCGCCGCGCATGCGGAAAACGCCGCCGCCGGCGCCATCGACGAAGCGGTGCAGACCGCCGCGCAGGGCGAGGCCGGCGCGCTGGCCGTGGCCGCGCAGACGACCGTGGTGTTGCCGCAGCAGGCGCTGGAAATCGCCGCCCAGGCCGCGCAACAGGTGCAGCTGGCGCGCGGCGACGCCGCGGCCGCCGCCAGCGCCATGGGCGCCGGCGCGGCCGTGCTGACCTCGGCGCTGGGCGCCGCGGACGCCGCCCTGGTCATGGGCGCGCCGGTCGCGGCCAGCGCCCAGCAGGCCCAGGCCGCCGCCGCGCAGATCGCGCGCGACGCCGAGGCGGCGCTGCCGGTGCTGACCGCCGCGGCCAAGCCCGGCAGCGCGCAGCAGGCGGCTCCGGCCGTTCCGGCAGCCATCCAGGCGCCGGCAGGCCGCCCCGCCGCGCCGCGCGCCGAGACGCCGCGCCTGGCGCCCGAGGCCGTGCTGCCCCAGGCCGCCCGCCAGCCGCAAGACGACGCCACGCCGCTGCGCGACGAAGCGCAGGCCGCCATCGCCGCGGCCGACCCGCAATTCCAGGCGCCGCAAGCTGGCGCCGCGCCCCACGAAGGCGTGGCCCAGGCCCTGGCCGCCGCCCAGCGTCCTGCCGCGCCCATCGCCAACCCCGCCGCCTTCGCCGCGCCCGCCATACCGCTGGTGATGCAGGTCTCCACCCCCGTGGGCGGCACGCACTGGGGCACCGAGCTCGGCCAGCAGATGGTCGTGATGAGCCACAACGTCCGCCAGGGCGTGCAGACCGCCGAACTGCGGCTCGACCCGCCCGACCTGGGCCCGCTGCGCGTCAGCCTGAATCTGGCCGACGGCGTGGCCAGCGCCTCGTTCGTGTCGGCCCATGCCTCCGTGCGCCATGCGGTCGAAGCCGCCATGCCGCAACTGCAGCAGGCGCTGGCCCAGGCCGGCATCTCGCTGGGCCAGACCAGCGTGGGCGAACAGTCCGCCCAGCAGGAGTTCGCGCAGCAAGGCGGCAACGGCTCGCAGCGCGGCGCGGGCGGCGCCGCCGCGGGCGCCGTGGCGGTGGCCGATGCGCCCGCCGCGGCCCTGCCGGCGCGCAACGCCAATGCGCTGGTCGACACCTTCGCCTGAACTGCCGGCGGCCCGCCGCCGGCAAGGCTGGCGGGCAGTGCAGCAATAGCTTGAGATACGCGGCTTTCGCCCTGTTTTTCGCCCCCAAGCCGGGGCGGCATTTGGGGCAGAATGCTTTCATCCACTAAGAACCCGTTTTCATCAGCGGCAAAATAAGCTTCGACACCGAGATGGCGACTACCAAAACCACACCCATGCCTGCGCGCGGCGCATCTACCCCCCGCCCGGGCGGCCTGGGCCGCATCCTGCGTCCGCTGCTGGCGCTACTGGTCCTGCTGCTCGTGGCCGCGGCCAGCGCCGGCGCCACCTGGTACATCTCCCAACGCCTGCAGCAGCAAGGCGCCGCGCCGGTCCAGCTGGGCGTCGGCCAGGTTCCCGCGGGCCAGCCCGGCCAGCCCGGAGCCGCCGGCCATGCCGGGCAAGGCCCGCAGGCCACGCCGGCCAACTTCGTCGCGCCGCCGGCCGCGCCCATCGCCGTGCCCGCCCCGATCTTCGTGCCGCTCGAACCCTTTACCGTCACGCTGCAGAACCCGGACACCGAACGCATCATGCACGTCGGCCTGACCCTGCGCGTCAGCGACGAGCAAAGCCGCAGCCGGCTCGAAAAGTACATGCCCGAAGTGCGCAGCCGCATCCTGATGGTGCTGTCTTCGCAATCGCCCGTCGGCGTCCAGACGCAGCAGGGCAAGACCGACATGGCCGAAGCCATCAAGCAGAGCGTCAACCGCCCGTTCTCGCCCCTGCCTGACGGCCAGTACGTCACCGACGTGCTCTTCACGGCGTTCGTGGTGCAATAAGCATGGCCTACGAGGCATTTCTTTCGCAGGACGAAGTCGACGCGCTGCTCGCCGGGGTCACCGGCGAAAGCGACGACAAGACCCAGGCGGCCGGCCAGAACGCCGGCGCGCGCGCCTACGACCTGAGCTCGCCCGAGCGCGTCGTGCGCCGCCGCATGCAGACCCTGGAGCTCATCAACGAGCGCTTCGCCCGCCAGATGCGCAGCGTGCTGCTGAACTTCATGCGCCGCAGCGCCGACATCACCGTCGGCTCCATCAAGATCCAGAAGTACGCGGACTTCGAACGCAACCTGCCGGTGCCCAGCAACCTGAACATGGTCCAGATGAAGCCGCTGCGCGGCACGGCCCTGTTCACGTACGACCCGAACCTGGTGTTCCTGGTCATCGACAGCCTGTTCGGCGGCGACGGCCGCTACCACACCCGCGTCGAGGGCCGCGACTTCACCACCACCGAACAGCGCATCATCCGGCGCCTGCTCAACCTGACCCTGGAAAGCTACGGCAAGTCCTGGGACCCGGTCTACCCGATCGAATTCGAGTACGTGCGCTCGGAGATGCACACCAAGTTCGCCAGCATCACCGGCAACAACGAAGTGGTGGTCGTCACCTCCTTCCACATCGAATTCGGCGCCACCGGCGGCGACCTGAACATCTGCCTGCCCTATTCCATGATCGAGCCGGTGCGCGACCTGCTCACGCGCCCGCTGCAGGAAACCACGCTGGACGAAGTGGACCAGCGCTGGTCGCAGCAGCTCTCGCGCCAGGTGCGCAGCGCCGACATCGACGTGGTCGCGGAATTCGCCCGCATCCCGTCGTCGATCCGCGAGCTGATGCACCTGAAGGTCGGCGACGTGCTGCCGGTGGAAGTGCCCGAAACCGTCATCGCCAGCGTCGACGGCGTACCGCTGATGGAATGCGGCTACGGCGTCTTCAACGGCCGCTACGCCCTGCGCGTGCAAAACATGTTTACCCACGATACAGAACCCAACGAGGCCTCTGACCATGACTGACAAGAACGAGCCCGGCACCGGCTCGTCCCCGGCCGACGACTGGGCCGACGCGCTCGCCGAACAATCCCGCGCCACCCCGCCCACGCAGGCCGACGGCCTCAAGCCGCAGGACGACTGGGCCGCCGCGATGGCCGAGCAGGCCGCCGCGGCGCCGGCTCCGGCCGCCGCTCCCGCGCCTGCGCCCGCCGCCGCCCCCGCGGCCGCGCCGGCCGCGCAATCCGCCGCGCACTCGGTGTTCAAGCCGCTGGCCGGCACCAGCGGCGGCACGGGCACCGACATCGACCTGATCATGGACGTGCCCGTCCAGCTCACGGTAGAACTGGGCCGCACCCGCCTGACCATCAAGAACCTGCTCCAGCTGGGCCAGGGCTCGGTGGTCGAGCTCGACGGCCTGGCCGGCGAACCGATGGACATCTTCGTCAACGGCTACCTGATCGCCCAGGGCGAAGTGGTGGTGGTCGAGGACAAGTACGGCATCCGCCTGACCGACATCATCACCCCGTCCGAGCGGATCAACCGCTTGAACAACCGCCGCTGATTCTGGCGCCATGACCGAAGCCGCCCTCGCCCGCGTCATTCTCGGCCTGCTGCTGGTGGTGGCCGCCATCCTGGCCGCGGCCTGGCTGGCGCGCCGCGCCGGCCTGGCCCAGCGCGGCGGCGGCAACCTGCTGCGCCAGGTCGCCAGCCTGCCGGTGGGTCCGCGCCAGAGCATTGTGGTCGTCGAAATCGAAAACACCTGGCTGGTGGTGGGCGTAGGCCCGAACCAGCTCAATACCCTGCATACCCTGCCCGCCGGCCAGTTGCCGCAGGCATCGCCCCTGCCCGCGGCCGCCTTCGCGGCCAAGCTGGGCCAGGCGCTCAAGCGCCGCTAGCGCTCTCGCGCGCGACACGCCATACCCATGAGTTTGCCCTCCCGCACGCCTCTCGCCCGCGCCCGCATGCTTGCGCCGTCCCTGCTCGGGGCGGCCGCGCTGCTCGGCCTGGCCCTGTTCCCGGCGGGCGTCGTCGCCCAGGCCACGCTGCCCGCCCTGACGGCCACGCCCGGCCCCAACGGCTCCGAGACCTATTCGCTCAGCATGCAGACCCTGCTGCTGATGACCTCGCTGTCGTTCCTACCGGCGGCCCTGCTCATGATGACGGGCTTCACCCGCATCATCATCGTGCTGGGCCTGCTGCGCAGCGCCATGGGCACCGCCATGTCGCCGCCCAACCACGTGCTGATCGGCCTGGCCCTGTTCCTGACCTTCTACACGATGTCGCCGGTGTTCGACAAAATCTACACCGACGCCTACAAACCGCTGTCCGAAGGCTCCATCCAGTTCGAGGCCGCGGTCGAACGCGCCGCCGCGCCGCTGCGCACCTTCATGCTGCACCAGACGCGCGAGAACGACCTGTCGCTGTTCGCCAACCTGGCCAATCAGCCCGCCATGGAAGACCCGGCCCAGGTGCCGATGCGCATCCTGGTGCCGGCCTTCATCACCAGCGAACTCAAGACCGCCTTCCAGATCGGCTTCACCATCTTCATCCCGTTCCTCATCATCGACCTGGTGATCGCCAGCGTGCTGATGGCGCTGGGCATGATGATGGTGCCCCCGGTCACGGTGGCGCTGCCCTTCAAGCTCATGCTCTTCGTGCTGGCCGACGGCTGGAACCTGCTCATGGGCTCGCTGGCCCAGAGCTTCTACCAATAACGCCGCAAGGAGCCGCCATGACCGCCGAAACCGTCATGACCATGACCTACCAGGCGATGAAGATCGTCCTGGCCATGGCCGGCCCGCTGCTGCTGGTCACGCTGGTCGTGGGCCTGGTCATCAGCATCTTCCAGGCCGCCACGCAGATCAACGAAATGACGCTGTCGTTCATTCCGAAGCTGCTGGCCATGTGCGGCGTGCTGGTGCTGCTGGGCCCCTGGCTGATCGGCGTGATGGTCGACTACATCCGGCAACTGATCGGCCAGATCCCCATGCTGGTGTCCTGAGCGGCCGGCAATCGCAGACCCGCCGCAACAGCGCCCCGCCATGATCGCCTTCACGCTCGAACAGCTCAACGGCTGGATCGGCCAGTTCCTCTGGCCGTTCGTGCGCATCCTGGCCCTGATCGGCACCGCCCCGCTGTTCTCGGAATCGCTCATCCCCATCAAGGTCAAGGTGGGCCTGGCCTTCGTCCTCGCCGTCGCGGTCGGCCCCGCCCTGGACCCCATGCCCCCGGTCTCGCCGGGCTCCTACGCCGGCCTTTGGATGGTGATGCAGCAGGTCCTGATCGGCGTCGCGCTGGGCTTCACCATGCGCCTGGTGTTCGCCGCCGTCCAGACCGCCGGCGAATTCGTCGGCCTGCAGATGGGCCTATCCTTCGCCTCGTTCTTCGACCCCGGCTCCGGCGCCAACACGGCCGTGCTCTCGCGCCTGTTCAACATCATCGCCATGCTGACCTTCCTGGCGCTGGACGGCCACCTCCTGGTCCTGGCCGCGCTGGTGCGCTCATTCGACACCCTGCCCATCGCCATGATCCAGCTGCACCAGAACGGCTGGGGCGTGATCGTCGAATGGGGCAAGACCGTCTTCATCTCCGGCCTGCTCCTGGCCCTGCCGCTCATCTGCGCCCTGCTCACCATCAACCTGGCCATGGGCATCCTCAACCGCGCCGCCCAACAGCTGTCGGTCTTCTCCATCGGCTTCCCGGTCACCCTGATCGTGGGCGTCACCGTCCTGACCGTGGTCCTGCCGCACGCCGGCCCGTTCCTGGAATCCCTGTTCGAATCCGGCCTGACCGCCATGAGCCGCGTCGCCGACGCCCTGGCGGGCAAGTAGGCAAAGACAACATCGCGGCCGGAACGCCAAGCGCTCCGGCCGCGAACGGCGTCATCGACAGCTACTGGTGCCCGGTAAGGCGAAAAACCCGGATCGTATCCCGCAGCGCCGCCGACTGCCCGCCCAGCTCGCGCACGGCTCCCCCCAGCTCCTGCACCAGCTCCGTGTTCTGCGCCGTCATCACGTCCATCTGCGACACCGCCGTATCCACCTGCTCGATCCCGCTGGACTGCTCCTGCGACGCCCGCGCGATCCCGGCGATGATATCGGTCACCCGATGCACGGCCGCCACGATTTCCTGCATCGTCGCGCCCGCCTGCTCGGCCTGCTGCGACCCCTCGGTCACACGGTCCGCGGAATCCTCGATCAGCCCCTTGATCTCCTTGGCGGCCTGCGCGCTTTTCTGCGCCAGCGTGCGCACCTCGCCCGCCACCACCGCGAACCCCTTGCCGGACTCGCCGGCCCGCGCCGCCTCGACCGCCGCGTTCAGCGCCAGGATATTCGTCTGGAACGCAATTCCTTCGATGATGCTCACGATATCGGCGATCCGGCGCGAACTGTCCGAAATCCCGTGCATCGTCTCCACCACCTGGCCCACCGCGACTCCACCGCGCCGCGCCACGTCCATGCTGCTCGCGGCCAGCTCATTGGCCTGCCGCGCATTGTCGGCGTTCTGCCGCACCGTGGCGGTCAGCTGCGCCATGCTCGTCGCGGTCTGCTGCAGGGACGCCGCCTGGCCCTCCGTGCGGCCGGCCAGCTCCTGATTGCCGCGCGCGATATGCGAGGCCGCCTGGGTCGTGCCCTCGATGCCCCGGTACACATCCTGCGCAATCCCGATCAGGCTCTTGCGCATCACGTCGAGCGAAAACATCAGGCTGCCGATCTCGTCATCCGATTCCGGCACGATCTGCGTCGTCAGGTTCCCCGCCGCCACCTGCCGCGCCATGTTGGCCGCATCCACCATCGGATCCAGCACGAACCGCGACAGACGCCAGCTCATTGCGAACAGCGCCAGCACGCCGGCGCCCAAGGCGGCGCACGCCAGCCCCACCTGCTGCGCATCCATGCGTTCCCAGCCGGCATACATCCCATAGGCCCCTGCCGCCGTCACGATGCCCGCCGACAGCAGCGCATGGCGCAGCATGCGGCTGCGCACGCATTGCCTGAAAGGAAACGCCAGCACGTCCAGGCCGCGCCGCCAGCCGGCCCGCACCGGACGCCCGCGCCGGATGCGCACGCCGCGGGCCGTGCCCTCGCGCATGCGCGCATACAGCTCCTCGGCCATCTGGATCTGCTCTTCCGAGGCCTGCACCCGCACCGACGAATAAGCCACCACCTCGCCGTGCTCGACGATGGGCGTGGCGTTGGCCAGCACCCAATAGAAACCGCCGTCCTTGCGCCGGTTCTTGACCAGACCCAGCCACGAGCCGCCGGCCTGCAGCGTAGCCCACAGGTCCTCGTAGGCTTGCGGCGGCATGTCCGGGTGGCGCACGATGTTGTGGGCCTTGCCGATCAGTTCCTCGCGCGAAAAGCCGCTCACCTCGATAAAGGCCGGATTCGCATACACGATCCGGCCTTTGGTGTCGGTGCGCGAGATCAGGTACTGATCGGCGCGCAGCTTGGTTTCCACGTTATGGACGGGTAGATTGACACGCACAGCTTGCCTCCGGTTTCGTCAAAGAACAGCAAATGAACAACGGCGGACAAACTGGACCTGACGCCCCGCGTATACGTTTCCGCCCGGTTCGTAAGGCCAGGCGCACGCTGGCGCGTGACGGCCGTCGAACACTGCATTGCCCGATTCGGGCGCTATTTTTTTCGTTAACGGTCATATTTTCGAAAACTTAACCATCAATAACCCGTTGGCGGAAAAAACGAAAACCGCGGCCACGCTTGTGCGCGGCCGCGGTTCTTTGTTCAAGCCCCGGGCGTCAGGCCTGGGTCAGCGTGGGCGCGGCATAGCCGCTCAACTGGTGCGCCGGCACCTCGATCACTTCGCCGGCGTTGATCTTGAACACCGCCACGGCTTCGGCCAGACGCTGCGCCTGTTCCTGCAGCGAACCGGCCGCGGCCGCCGCTTCTTCGACCAGCGCCGCGTTCTGCTGCGTCACCTCGTCCATCTGCGACACGGCGCGGTTGACCTGGTCGATGCCGCTGGATTGCTCTTCGGACGCCGCCGAGATCTCGCCCATGATGTCGGTCACGCGCTTGACCGAGGCCACGATCTCCTGCATGGTCGCGCCGGCGCGTTCCACCTGCTGCGAACCGGCGCCCACCTTGGCGACCGAATCCTCGATCAGGCCCTTGATCTCCTTGGCGGCCTGCGCGCTGCGCTGGGCCAGCGAACGGACTTCGCCTGCCACCACCGCGAAACCCTTGCCCTGTTCGCCGGCGCGCGCGGCTTCCACCGCCGCGTTCAGCGCCAGGATGTTGGTCTGGAACGCGATGCCGTCGATCACCGACACGATTTCCGAGATCTTGCGCGAGCTGGCGGAAATGCCCTGCATCGTGCCCACCACTTCGGACACCGCGGAGCCGCCGCGCTCGGCCACGTCGGACGCGCTGGCCGCCAGCTGGTTGGCCTGGCGCGCGTTGTCGGCGTTCTGCTTGACCGTCGAGGCCAGCTCTTCCATGGACGCCGCGGTTTCCTCCAGCGAGGCGGCCTGCTCTTCCGTACGGCTGGACAGGTCGGTGTTGCCCGCCGAGATCTCGCGCGAACCCACGGTGATCTCGTCCACGCCGCGGCGCACCGAGGCCACGGTGCGCGTCAGGCTTTCCTGCATGCGCTTGAGCGCCGCGAACAGCTGGCCGATTTCATTGTGCGAGCGCACCTCGACGCGACTGGTCAGGTCGCCCGAAGCGATCTTGTCGAAATGCTGGCCGGCTTCCACCAGCGGGCGGACCACCAGGCGGCCGAACAGCACGCGGGCCAGCACCATCAGCACCAGCGCCAGCGCGACCGCCACGCCCACCGCCATCATGGCGCGGTTGAAGTTGGTCTCGGCCTGTTCGATCAGGGCGTTCTGCTGGTCATTGATGTACTTGCCGAATTCGCTGAGCGCCGCGATGAAGGCGGCGCTGCGCGGCGTGCCGTATTCGTTGTTCACCATGTAGAACGTCGAATAGTCTTCGCTGCGCAGGGCCTCGACCATGGTGTCCACGCCGTCGTCGATGTACGAGCGATAGCGCCGCACCAGATTCATGGACAGCTGGCGGCCGGTGTCGTCCTGCAGCATGTTCTTCTGGAACTCGGCGAAGCTGCTGCGCACGCCGGTCAGCAGGTCGGTGGCGTCCTTGAGCGAGGCCGCGGCGTCGCGCGCCGAATTCTCGCCGCTGCCCCAGCCGGACTCCTGCAGGTGGCGCGCGGCCACCATCAGCCCCACGCGAGCGCGCAGCATGTCGCTATTGATCACCTCGACCTGGCGCGCCCTTTCGGTCAGGCCGTTGATCTCGCGGATCGATTCGTAGTTGTGCTGCAGGAAATACGCGGCCAGACCGCCCACCGCCGCGATCAGCACGGCGAAGAACGCCATGACCCACAGCAGCATCGTGCCCACGCGCGCATCGCGCAGGCGCAGCTTCTTCTTCACCTTGGGCGCGCGCGCCTTTCTTTTGCCTGCCTTGCCGGACTTGATACCGGATTCGAGACTCGCTTCCATATTATTTCCCCATGCCTCCAGGAACTGCATGATCAAACAAAAAGCACCCTGTTGACATGCCCTGTTACACAGGGCATGCATTCAGGGCGACGGACATCGCGGTCTGCGCCGCGACGCTCTGTGCCGCCCGGCGGAGTTACCCGCCTTGCGGCCGCGATCCGGCCGATTCTCCCGGACCGGGTATGTAGATGTAGGACTCTCCGGGCGCGACCTTGGGCAGCGCCCAGTCCGGCAGCGGCTCGGACGCGGGCGCCGGCCCCAGCAGATTGCGGCGCTCCCAGGGTTCGAGCAGGATATTGGTGCTGTCCACGAGGTTCGCCAGCCGGCCGTCAGGGCCGAAGCGCAGCAGCGCTTCCTTGCGGCCGTACAGGCCGTCGGTGACGACCGTGACCTTGTACGACCAGAGCGCCAGCAGGCTGCCGTCGGGCTGCGGATAGATCTTGTCGGGCGCGGCGCCCAGCGCGTGCGTGGCATCCGCAAGCGTGGAACGGCCCGGGTTCAGGCTGGACAGCCCGTCCGGGTCGAAATTGCGTCCGGTCGCCGTGCAACCGGCGAGCGTGGCGGCCAGGACAGCCGCCGCAAGTAGGTGTAGATAGGCTCGCATACCCGCCTGTCAGAAAGATTCCCAGTCGTCGTCCGCGGGCGGCGTCCGCCGGCTGGCCGGTGGCCTGCTCGCGGGCCTGCCTTCGGCCGCCGCGCTGGCCGCGGGCCGGCGCGGACCGCGCGTGGCCGTGGCGCCTTCCGCGGCAGCCGCGGCCGGCGCGGGCGCGGCCGGCTTGGCGGCGGCGCGGACGCGAGGCGCATGCGTCAGGCGCGCGGCAGGCGCCGCCTGGACGGGCGCCTCCGCTTGCGCCGCGGGCGCTTCGGGCGCCGGCGCGGCCACGCGCGGCGCGGGCCGTGCGTGCGCCAGTTGCTGGGCCGGCACTTCGATCACTTCGCCGGCGTTGATCTTGAACACCGCCACGGCTTCGGCCAGGCGCTGCGCCTGGTCCTGCAGCGAACCGGCCGCGGCCGCCGCTTCTTCGACCAGCGCCGCGTTCTGCTGCGTCACCTCGTCCATCTGCGACACCGCGCGGTTGACCTGGTCGATGCCGCTGGATTGCTCTTCGGACGCCGCCGAGATCTCGCCCATGATGTCGGTCACGCGCTTGACCGAGGCCACGATCTCCTGCATGGTCGCGCCGGCGCGTTCCACCTGCTGCGAACCGGCGCCCACCTTGCTGACCGAATCCTCGATCAAGCCCTTGATTTCCTTGGCCGCCTGGGCGCTGCGCTGCGCCAGCGCGCGCACCTCGCCCGCCACCACGGCAAAGCCCTTGCCCTGTTCGCCGGCGCGCGCCGCTTCCACCGCGGCGTTCAGCGCCAGGATGTTGGTCTGGAACGCAATGCCGTCGATCACCGACACGATTTCCGAAATCTTGCGCGAGCTGGCCGAGATCTGCTCCATCGTGCCCACCACCTCGGACACCGCGGAGCCGCCGCGCTCGGCCACGTCGGACGCGCTGGCCGCCAGCTGGTTGGCCTGGCGCGCGTTGTCGGCGTTCTGCTTGACCGTCGAAGCCAGCTGCTCCATGGAGGCGGCGGTTTCTTCCAGCGAAGCCGCCTGCTGCTCGGTGCGGCTGGACAGGTCCGTGTTGCCCGCCGAGATTTCGCGCGAGCCCACGTTGATCTCGTCCACGCCGCGACGCACCGCCGCCACCGTGCGCGTCAGGCTTTCCTGCATGCGCTTGACCGCCGCCATCAGCGTGCCGATTTCGTTGGTGGAGGTGGCTTCCACCCGCACGGTCAGGTCGCCCGCGGCGATCTTGTCGAAGCTCTCGCTGACCGAGCGCAAGGGGCGCAGCACCGCCCGGTTGATGAACAGGAACGCGGCCAGCCACACCGCGAGGATCAGCACCGCCAGCACGGGGTAGACGATGGCCATGGTCGCCGACTGGGACCGCGCCGCCTCCACCGCCGCCACGCTATAGGCGTTGATGTTCTCCATGAACGCGGCCAGGCGTTGGGAAAATGCCTGGCTGGCGGCCGCGCCGGTGGTGTTCTTCTCTTTGAGATAGGCCTCCATGTCGCCGCGCTCCAGGGCCACCACCATGGCCTGCAGCGCATCGGCGAAGCGCTGGAACGAGGACAGCAGTTCGGACTCGGCGGCCTTGCCCTGCTCGGTAACCTTGGGAATGGCCTTGAAGGCCTCCATCTTGGTCCTGGCCTCGGCCAGTTGCTGCTTCAGGGTGCGCGTGTTCTCGGCCACGCCGGCGGTATCGCCGGCATTGCGCAATCCCACCACGATATCGGCGCGTATCGTGCCGCGCAGCATCAGCGCGTAGGCGTCCTTGAGCAGATCCGCCTGCTGGACGCCCAGCGTATTGAGGGCGTTGATCGACTCGCTGCTCGATCGCATGCTGTTCCAACCCAGCACGATCGCGGCAAGCGCGGCCAGGGCGACCACCAGTTGGGCCAGCATGAGGCCCGTGCGCACCTTCAGATTGCTAAACACTTCGATATATTCCGGTAAGCGCCCCGGCGGCGACGCCGCCGATGCGAAAAGTGAAATAACAGGTCAAAGCAGCAACGGATTACGCCGTCAGAAAGACTCCCAATCGTCGTCCGACGGCGGCGGCCGGCGGGCGGCGGGCTTGGCGTCGGTGGCGTTCGCCGTCCGGCTGGCCGCGCGCCGCGGCGCCCGGGCGGCCGACATGGCCGGTTTGGCCGCCGCCGGCCGGGCCGGCCTGGATGCGGCGGGTTTGGGTTCTGCCTGCGCCGGCGCAGCCAGCTTGGGCGCGGGCGCCTCGGCCTGCTGCGCGGGCGCCTCGGCCGCCTCGGCATGGTCGCCGGCGGCCGGCCGCGGCGCCGGCATGCGCGGCGCGCTGCGTTCGCGCGCCAACTGCTGGGCCG
The DNA here is from genome assembly GCF_056711425.1 of Achromobacter sp. SX5. NCBI lineage: Bacteria > Pseudomonadati > Pseudomonadota > Betaproteobacteria > Burkholderiales > Alcaligenaceae > Achromobacter > Achromobacter sp. SX5. Next base: position 3,185,314 of record NZ_CM160041.1, read on the forward strand.
GCACTTCGATCACTTCGCCGGCGTTGATCTTGAACACCGCCACGGCTTCGGCCAGGCGTTGCGCCTGTTCCTGCAGCGAACCGGCCGCGGCCGCCGCTTCTTCGACCAGCGCCGCGTTCTGCTGCGTCACCTCGTCCATCTGCGACACCGCGCGGTTGACCTGATCGATGCCGCTGGACTGCTCCTCGGACGCCGCCGAGATCTCGCCCATGATGTCGGTCACGCGCTTGACCGAGGCCACGATCTCCTGCATGGTCGCGCCGGCGCGTTCCACCTGCTGCGAACCGGCGCCGACCTTGCTGACCGAATCCTCGATCAAGCCCTTGATTTCCTTGGCCGCCTGGGCGCTGCGCTGCGCCAGCGCGCGCACCTCGCCCGCCACCACGGCAAAGCCCTTGCCCTGCTCGCCGGCGCGCGCGGCTTCGACCGCGGCGTTCAGCGCCAGGATGTTGGTCTGGAACGCAATGCCGTCGATCACCGACACGATTTCGGAAATCTTGCGCGAGCTGGCCGAAATCTGCTCCATGGTGCCGACCACTTCCGACACCGCCGCGCCGCCGCGCTCGGCCACTTCGGAAGCGCTGGCCGCCAGCTGGTTGGCCTGGCGCGCGTTGTCGGCGTTCTGCTTGACCGTCGAAGCCAGCTCTTCCATGGACGCCGCGGTTTCTTCCAGCGAGGCGGCCTGCTCTTCCGTGCGGCTGGACAGGTCGGTGTTGCCCGCCGAGATCTCGCGCGAGCCCACGTTGATCTCGTCCACGCCACGGCGCACCGAGGCCACCGTGCGCGTCAGGCTTTCCTGCATGCGCTTGATCGCGGCGAACAGCTGGCCGATTTCGTTGCTGCTGCGGACTTCGACGCGGCCGGTGAAGTCGCCGCCGGCGATCTTCTCGAAATGATTGCCGGCCTCGCGCAGCGGACGCAGCACCGTGCGGTTGATGAAAACCCAACAGCCCAGGGACAGCGCCAGCGCGATCGCCAGCAGGACGATGGTGACGACGCGCGCGGCCGCGTGTTCGGCCTCGGCCTCTTCCACCAGCTTGTCGGTGGACTTGTCCACGAAGTCCTGGACCGCGCCCACCGCTTCGCGCAGCGCCGTGTTGGCGGCGCCGCCGGCGTCGTTGAGGTCCAGGAATGTCTGTACCTCCATCGCCGCCAGGGCCGCGGCCTGACGCTTGGAGATGTCGTCGAACTGCCGGAAGGCGGCGTCCAGCTTGGCGTTGAGCGCCTCGGCGCCCGGCATGGCCGGCGCCTTGCGGTAAGCCTCCAGCGCCTTGGTGCCCTCCTGCATCTGGACCTGCGCGCGCTGCGCCTGGGAGCCCGCCTGCTCGGTCTTGCCCTGCTGCATGTCCAGCAGGGAGTTCGCCAGCAGCAGCCGGCCGCGCAGCAGCAAGGTGTAGGCGCGGTCGAGCTGCAAGGCCTGCGTGGAATAGGCGCTATTGACCTGCACCATCTTCTGGTTGCTCGAATCCAGCCCCAGCCACGCCACGCCGTTGGAGATGAACATGGCCGCCGTGAACAGCAGCAGCACTAGGATGATGCAGGTGCGGACTTTCAGATTGACAAGCATGGGACTTCCGAGTGTTGAGCTACATGAACCGACAGTTTCCTACCCTGCACATGAACGCGGACGCCCCGGCCCGGGCCGGCGGCGTCCGCGTGCACGCTATGGCGCGCCCAGAGGCGCGCGTTGCGCTACGCCGCGGCGTCAATTGCGGCTGAACAGGCTCGAACCCTGGATGGTCATGAAGGCCGCCGAGGCCGCCTGCAGCGCCACCTGGCGCAACGCGAGCTGGCTGGCGCCCTGGTAATAATCCAAGTCTTCCAGGTCCGACAGCGATTTGGCGTACGACAGTCCTTTCTGCGTGCCGCTCGCATCCAGGGCTTCCAGCTCGTTCATGCGCGCGCCCACGGAAGCGTTCACCGTCAGCACGTTGTCGTAGTTGGAAGCCAGTTTCTTGTTGGCCGTGGCCAGCGCGTTGTTCAGCCTGGCCGTCGCCACCGGGTCGCCGGCGCTGGGCGCGTCCAGCGCCGCGATCAGGTTGTCCAGGGTGGCGAACACGTCCATGTCGGCCGACTGGACGTTCTCGACCTCGATCACGTCGCCGACGGCCGGCGTGCCCTTGATCGAGGTGGACACGCCGCCGAAATCGATGGTCGCGCCGTCCACATAAGGAGTCGGCGGCTGCGAGGAGTCGGGCACCACCTGCTCGGTGCCGTCGGCCGCCGTCGAGGTGACGCGGTAGCCCAGTTCGCCGGTAGCGTTATCGGTCACGAACTCGACCGAATACTTCCGGGCCAGGTTCGCGCTGCCCGGGGTCACCGAGACCGAGCCGAACTCCGCCGTGCCGGCGTTGTCCTGGCCGGCCGAGGCCACATAGGCCTGCGAGCCGGGGTTGGCGCGGCCGAAGATGTCCTTGCCCAGGTCGCTGGTGGAAATCTGGCGGCTCTGGTCGACCTGCACGGTGCGCTCGCCGACCGAGCCGCTATAGGAAATCTTGCCCGAGGTGTCCTTGGCGTAGGGCGCCTTGGTGCCGTCGTTGCCCGAGAACAGGTACTGGCCGTTGCCGTCGGTGGCGTTGGCCAGCCCCAGCAGCGCCTCGCGCGTGCTCTTGAGCGCGGTCGAAAGCGCCTGCCGGTCGCTGTCGGACAGCACGCCGCCGGCCTGGATGATGCGGGTGCGGGCCTCTTGCAGCGCGTTGGTGACCGCGTCCAGGGTGTTGCTTTCCTGGCCCAGATTGGTGTTGGCGGTCTGGCGGTTCATGGCGTAGGCCGCGTTCATGCTTTGCGTCTGCGCCACGCCGATGGCCAGCGAGGCCGCCAGCGGGTCGTCGGCCGGGGTCAGGTTCTTGCGGCCGCTGCCGATCTGCTCGACCAGCCGGTTCATGTCGGATTCCTGGCCCAGAATTCCGTTCAGGCCGTTGGTGTACATCATCGAGGTGCTCAGGCGCATGGCGCAACTCCGAAAATCTGTTTATTCATCACAACCAAGCGCTCAACCGCGCAGGCCCAGCAAGGTGTCGAATATGGTGCTGGCCACGTCGATGATGCGGGCGCTGGCCTGGTACTGTTCCTGGTACAGCGACAGGCTGACGTATTCCTCGTTCAGGTTCACGCCCGACACCGCCTGCTGGGCGGCCGTGGCCTGCTTGATCAGGTTGCCCTGCGCCGTGGCGGCGGCCTTGATCTGCGCGGTCTGCACGCCCACGGTGTTGACCACCTGGGCGAACATGTCGGTGGTGCTCATGGTGCCGTGGCCCAGCACCTTGGCGTTTTCCAGCTGGGCGAGCTTGAGCGCGTTCTTGCCGTTGGCGTCGCCGCCCTCGGCGTCGGCCGCGGCGATCTTTTCCGGATCGCGGATCAGCACTTCGATGTCGCGGGCCGCGTCGCGGGTGGGTGACAGCGTCCATTTGTCGCCGGCGCGCGGCGGCTCGCTGATGGTCAGCGTCACGCCCATTTCCTTTTCCAGGTTGAGCGTGGGCGGCGTGCCGCTGGCCGGGCCGTTATAGACCTGCGTGCCTTCCGGCTGGCGCAGCACCCGGTAATTCGCGCCGTCGAACGAGATCTCGTAGTCCTTGGCGTTGATGTTGTCCAGGTTCGTGAATTTTCCCGAGATCTGGGCGTTGCTCTTGTTCTGGGCGTTGGGCACGCCCTGCGGATCGCTGATGCCGAAGAAGTCGCCGCCGGGGTTGCCGTTCTGGTCCAGGCCCTGGCGGTGCTGCGCGTTGAACGACAGCGCCAGCCCGACCGCCATCTGGCCCAGCTGGTTCTGCATCACGTCCAGCGACTGGCTGCGGAACTGCAGCAGGCCGCCCAGCTTGCCGCCGGTGACTTCGCTGTCGTCGAGTTCGACGGCGACCGTCTTGCCCGCGCCGGCCGGCAGGGTATAGGCCAGCACCGTGCGGCCGGCGTCCTTGGACGAGGCCACGGCCTGCAGGGGATAGATGGTGTTGCCCGACAGCAGCGCCTGGCCGCCGTTGGCCAGCGAAATATTGATCTTGTCGCCCTGCTGGTACGTGGTGATGCCGACCAGCTGGTTCAGCTCCATCACGGCCAGGTCGCGCTGGTCCAGCAGGTCGTTCGGGGGGCTGCCGCCGGCCTTGCCCGAAGCCAGCGAAATCTGGGTGTTCAGGTCGTCGATGCGGGCCAGGTAGCTGTTGACCTGCTCCACCGTGGTGGTGATCTGCGTGTTCAGCCCGACGCGCTGGTTCTGCATCTCGGTGTAGGCCGAACGGATCTGCGTGGCCAGGCTGTTGGCCTTGCCCAGCAGGTCGGCGCGCGCGGCCGGATCGCCCGGCTTGCTGGCGACCATGTTCATGCTGGTGAAGAAATTGTTCAGCCCCGGCGCGATGCCGACGGTGCGGTCGGCGAACAGGTTGTTGATCTGCGAAACCTGGTCGAACTGGGCCTGCAGCTGGGCGCCGCTGCCCTGCGCGCCGACGAGCTGGCGGTACAGGAAGCTGTCGTAGCTGCGCACGACGGTGTCGACCTGCACGCCGCGGCCGATGAAGCCGTTGCTGGTGGCCTGGGCGCCGGCCGTGGAGGTCATGACGCGCTGGCGGTTGTAGCCGGCCGTGGTGGCATTGTTGATGTTGTGGCTGGTGGTGGCCAAACCTGCCTGGGCTGCGTTCAGCCCGCCCAACGCCGAGTTATACAAATTCATACTGACAATGCCCCGTGTTTAACCGCAACCGATATGTCTGGATACTCCATTAACGGCAGCAGATGGTCCGAATTTAGAGTCCTTCCAACATCTGGCGGGAAATTTCCACCCTGGACGCCGCGCCCCGCAGCTGGCCCATCACGCCGATCAGCTTCTGGGCGTACTGCGGATCGGTGGCGTAGCCGGCGTCCTGGATTTTGCGGGCGGCCTCGATCTCGTTGCGCGCCTGCGTCACGGCCTCGTAGCGCGGGCTGTTGCCGATCAGGCGGGCGTAGTCGGCGAACGACTCCTCGTAGGAGGCGTAGGCGCGGAAGGGTTGCGTCACCTTTTTGGCCACGCCGTTCTCGTACTCCGTGGTGAGCACGTGCACCACCTTGCCCTTCCAGCTGGCGCCGGCCTTGATGCCGAACAGGTTGTAGCTGGTGCTGCCGTCGTCGAACTTGATTTCGCGCTTGCCCCAGCCGGATTCCAGCGCCGCCTGGCCCATGATGAGGCGCGCCGGCACCCCGCTTTGCTGCGCGGCCAGGTTGGCCGCGCGCGACATCCTGGAGACGAAATCCACCACGTGATCGGGCGCGCCCTCGGCGGCCGCCAGCGCCCGGTCGCTCGGGCGGTTGTTGCGCATCACGTTGAGCAGCGCCGACACCTCGCGCGAGTTGCCGCTGCGGAAATCCAGTCCGCCGCCCTGCCCCAGCCGTTCGACCGACTGTGCCGGCAGCTCGCCCGGCTTGCCTTCCTGCATCTGCGCCAGGATGGCCGCCGACAGGCCGATCCCCGGCGAAGCCAGGTGCAGCGCCAGCTGCTCGTCGGCCATGGACTGCAGCATCTGCGTCTGCTGCGAATCGAACAGGCCCTCCTTGGGCGTGGCCTCGCGCATGCGCTTGAGCATCATCTGCAGGAACAGGGCCTCGAACTGCCTGGCCACCTGCTTCTGCTGGTCGGTGCCGGCCGGATCGGTCTTGACCTCGCGCTTCAGGTCCGACAGCCGGCCCAGGTCGAAGACCGAATCCTGGCGTTGGGCGCCGCGCGCCGCGTCATGCGTGTATGCCATGGCCGTCAGATGATTTCCAGTTCGGCGCGCAGCGCGCCGGCCGACTTCATGGCCTGCAGGATGGACAGCAGGTCCTGCGGCGTGGCGCCCAGGGCGTTCAGGCCCTTGACCACGTCGGCCAGGTTGGCGCTGGTGCGCACGCGCTGCAGCGAGCCGTTTTCCTGGCGCACTTCGATCTGGGTGTTGGGCACCACCACCGTCTGCCCTTCGGTGAACGGGGTGTCGGGCTGCGACACCTGGTTCTGGCGGTTGATGATGACCGACAGGTTGCCGTGCGCCACCGCGGCCTCTTCGATCATGACCGTGCGGTTCATGACCACCGAGCCGGTGCGGGCGTTGATGATGACCTTGGCCACCGTGGGCGCGCGCGTAACCTGCAGGTCTTCGACCAGCGACAGGAAGCGCGCCTGCGAGGCCTGCTCCATCGGGGTGCGCACCTGCACGACGCGCCCGTCCAGGGCCGTCGCCGTGCCCTGGCCGAACTTCTTGTTCAGCGCCGCCGCCACGTTCTGGGCCGTGCCGAAATCGGTGTTGTTCAGTTCGACGTGGATGTAGCCGTCGCGCGCGAACGTGGTGGGCACGCCGCGCTCGACGATGGCGCCGGCGCTGATGCGCCCGCCGTTCAACTGGTTGATCTGCACGCTGGAGCCGCCGGCCGACGCGCCCGCGCCGCCCACCAGGATGTTGCCCTGGGCGATGGCGTAGACCTGGCTGTCGGCGCCCTTGAGCGGCGTCATCAGCAGCGTGCCGCCGCGCAGGCTCTTGGCGTTGCCCATCGAGGACACCACCACGTCCAGCGTCTGGCCGGGCCGCGCGAACGCCGGCAAGGTCGCCGTGACCATCACGGCCGCCACGTTCTTGAGCTGCATATTGCTGCCGGCCGGCACGGTGATGCCGAGCTGGGACAGCATATTGGTCAGGCTCTGCTGCGTGAACGGCGTCTGGCGAACCTGGTCGCCGCTGCCGTCCAGGCCCACGACCAGGCCGTAGCCGATCAGCTGGTTGCCGCGCACGCCCTGGATCGAGGCCAGGTCCTTGAGCCGCTCGGCCTGCGCCGCGCCGGTCCCGGCCAACAGGCCGGCGGCGACGCAGACGTGCGCCAGCAGGCGGAAGAAGATGGAATGCTTCATTTCAGTTGTCCAAAGCGCCCGCGCATAAAACATTAGAACGGCGATGCCATCAGGAAAAAGCGTTGCAGCCAGCCCATGGTCTGGACTTCGTCCATGACGCCCTTGCTGCGGTATTCGATGCGGGCGTCGGCCACCTGGGTGGACGACACGGTGTTGGTGCCGGTGATCGAGCGCGGGTCCACCACGCCCGAGAAGCGCACGTACTCGCTGCCGCGGTTGATGGCGATCTGCTTCTCGCCGGCCACCTGCAGGTTGCCGTTGGACATCACGCCCACCACCGTGGTGGTGATGGTGCCGGTGAAGGCGTTGTTGGCCGTGCTGTCGCCCTTGCCCTGCAACACGTTGCCGCCCTTGGCGTCGGTATTCAGGTTGGCGTTGGCCCAGCTGTCCATGAACGACGGCGCGGCGGCGATGCCCAGCGTGGCGCTGCCGCTGCGGTTGGTGTTGGTGGCGACGTTCTTGGAGGCGTTCGTCTTCTCGTTGAGCACGATGGTGACGATGTCTCCGACGTTGCGCGGACGGCGGTCCTCGAACAGCGGATAGTTGCCGTAGGCGGTGGGCTGGTAGATCGAGCCCGTGGGTTGCGCCGCGGGCATGGGCGGCGCCGGCGGCACGGCCGTGGTCGGCCCGGTCACGATGGGTTCGGGCGGAATCATGGCGCAGCCGGCCACCAGCGTGGCCAGGGCCGCGACGCTCGCCAGGCGCAGGACGGAGATGGACATCACAGTTGGGTCAGGCGGGCCAGCATTTCATCCGACGTCTTGACGGCCTTGCTGTTCATTTCGTAGGCGCGCTGCGTGGTGATCATGTTGACCAGCTCTTCGGCGACGTTGACGTTGGAGGTTTCGACGTAGTTCTGCATGATGGAGCCGGCGCCGTCCACGCCCGGCTGCAGCAGGTTGGCCGGACCCGAGGAATCGGTTTCCAGGTACAGGTTCTCGCCGATGCTCTGCAGGCCGGTGGGATTGATGAACGTGGCGATCTGCAGCTGCCCGATCTGCACGTTGACGCCGGCCGCGCCCGGCTGGGTCACCGAGACCATGCCATCGTTGCCGATGGTGATGGACAGGGCGTTGTCGGGCACGTTGATGGGCGGCTGGATCACGTAGCCGCTGACGGTGGTCAGCTGGCCGTTCTGGTCGCGCTGCAGCGCGCCGTCGCGGGTGTAGGCCTGGGTGCCGTCGGGCAGCTCCACCTGCAGGAAGCCGCGGCCGTTGATGGCCACGTCCATTTCGCTGCCGGTGTTGTTCAGGTTGCCCGTGGTGTGGATGCGCTCGGTCGCGGCCACGCGCGCGCCGGTGCCCAGCTGCAGCCCGGAGGGCAGCTGGGTGGCGTCGCCGACCTGGGCGCCGGGCTGGCGCAGCGTCTGGTACATGAGGTCCTGGAACACCGCGCGGCCGCGCTTGAAGCCGTTGGTCGAGACGTTGGCCAGGTTGTTGGAAATCACGTCCATGGAGGTCTGCTGACCTTCCAGGCCCGTCTTGGCGATCCACAGCGAACGCATCATGATGTAGTACTCCTGGTGGCGCGGCCCGGCCGCGCGCGTATTGGGTATTGGTTTTGAATCGGGCGCCGGGTCAGGCGCTTATCGACAGAATGCCGTTGGCGCGCTCGGCGTTGCGGTCCGACTGCTGGATCACCTGCATCTGCTGCTCGAAACGGCGGGCGTTGGCGATCATGCCGACCATCGCCGCCATCGGATTGGTGTTGCTGCCCTCGAGCACCCCGGCCAGCAGCCGCAGGCTGGGATCGGCCGGCAGCGGCGGCGCGGGCTGGCCGTCGACCGGCGCCCGGCGGAACACGCCGTCGTCGCCATGCACCAGCTGCTCGCGCGGCGGGTTCACCAGCTTGAGCCGGCCCAGGTTGAGGATATTGTTGGGCGCGTCGCCCGCGCCGATCGCGGTGATCGTGCCGTCCGAGGTGATCGTCAGCGCGGCCTGGTCGGGCACGTCGATGGGCCCGCCCTGGTCCGACAGCACCGGCTGGCCCAGCGAGGTCTGCAACAGTCCGTTGACGCCGACCTGCAGGCTGCCGGCCCGGGTATAGGCCTCGCCCTGCGGCGTCTGCACCGCCAGCCAGCCGCGCTCGTCGGCCAGCGCCACGTCCAGGTCGCGGCCGGTGGTCTGCATGGTTCCCATCTGGAAACTGTTGCCCGGCGTCGAAGCCACCGTCGACACGCGCGTGGGCAGGCTGACCCCGTCGGCGACCGGCACCGACCGGTACAGCGCGATCTGCTCGCGAAAACCCGGGGTGTTCACGTTGGCCATATTGTTCGACAGCACGGCCTGATGCTCCGTGATGCGCGCCGCGCCATTCATCGCGGTGTAGATAATCCGATCCATTTCCTGTTCCGTCTGGCATGAACCCGCAAGACTCGGTCTCTCCCCGAGCGGGGCGCCGCGGATCCGGCTCCGCCGGTCCGCAGGCGCGCCCCCTAGAGGGGGAAGCGCCGCAGGCGCTCCGGGGGTGGGCTCTACTTCAGATTCATGAGCACCTGCATGATTTCGTCCTGGGTCTTGATCGTCTGCGAGTTCGCCTGGTAGGTGCGCTGCGCGATGATCATGTTGACCAGTTCCTTGCTCATGTCGACGTTGGACGATTCCGTCGCCTGGCCCACCACCGTGGACATGCCGTTGGTGCCCGGCTGGCCCAGGATGGGCTGGCCGGAAGCGGCGGTTTCGGTCCAGGCGTTGTTGCCCACCGGCTGCAGGCCCTGCAGGTTGGAGAAGTCGGCCAGCACGATGGTGCCGACCACCTGGGTCTGGCCGTTGGTGTAGCTGGCCACCAGGCTGCCGTCGCCGCCGATGTTGATGCCGCTGAATTCGCCGGAGCTGTAGCCGTCGGGCTTGGCGACCAGCTTGTAGTCGCTGCCGTACTGGGTGGTGCCGGTGTAGTTCATGGCGATCGTCAGCGGATCGGCGGGCGTGGTGTTGCCGCCGGGCTGCTCGAAGCGCAGGTTCACCACCGGCGCGCTGGTCAGCGTGCCGGCGTTGTTGAAGGTGAGCTTGGTGAGCGAATTCTGGTTGGGGCCGCTGCTCCAGGTGCCGTCGGTGCCCTGCGTGGTCGGCTGCATGGCCTTGCCGTCCATCGTGTAATAGACCTCGTACACGCTGGCGCCGCCTTCGGACGGACGCTTGACGAAGTACTGCATCACCTGGTGCGAATTGCCCAGGGAGTCGTACACGGTCATGGGCGAGGCGCTGGTGTAGCTGCTGGAGATCGTCGGGTCGAACGGGCGGCCGGGTTCGATGACCGCCGCGGTGTATTCCACGAAACCGGGGATGGCGGACAGGTTCTGGGCGACCACGCCGCCCGCGCCGATGGTGATCGTGGTCGAGCCTTCGGTCACGGTGCCGGTAGGCGCCGGGTCCCCGTTGGCGTCGACCAGCACGGCGTCGCCGTCGGCGTTGCGCGTGAACGTGTAATCCACGCCGCCCAGCGTGACTTCGCCCGGCACGGCGGCCGCCGTTTCCGTATCCGTCTGGTACACCACCTTGGCGTTGGCGTCCAGATTGGCCACGGTCGTGCTCGAACCGGTCGCCTTGGGCGCCACGTTGGCGGTGGGCAGCTGCAGCTCGACCGGGTTGGCGCCGACCGCGCCGGCCGGGTAGCCGGTCAGGCGGTAGCCCTGGGCGTTGACGATGAAGTTGTTCTTGTCGACCAGGAATTCGCCGTTGCGGGTGTACATGACCGCGCCGCTCTGGTCGGTGACGCGGAACATGCCCTTGGCGCCGTCGATGGCGATGTCGTATTCACCGCCGCCGCCGTTGACCGTGCCCACCGTGAAGCGCTGGCTGATGCCGGCGACCTTCACGCCCAGGCCGACGCGCGAACTGGCGTAGACGTCCGCGAACGAGGCGGCCGACGACTTGAAGCCGACGGTGCCCGAGTTGGCGATGTTGTTGCCGATCACGTCCAGGTTCTGCGCCGCGGCGTTCAAGCCGCTCAATCCTTGTCCGAAGCCCATGTTTTCTCTCGCTAATCCTTAAACTGAGTGAAGCCGCCGCGCGTGCGCCGGCACCGATACGCCGCGCCCGCCTCAGGCGCCGATCACCTTGCGCACATCCAGCATGCTGGTCTGGCCGTCCAGGCCCAGGTCCAGGCGCAGGCCATTGGTGGAGTACCCCACGCTCTTGACCTGGCCGTAGCTCAGCACTTCCGAATTCACCTTCTTGCCGTCGGCGTCCGTGGCCAGGATGGACACGTTGTAAGCGCCCGGCTCCAGCGCCACGCCGCTGTCGTTCTTGCCGTCCCAGCTGAGCGTGTAGACGCCGGTTTCCTGCTCGCCCAGCTCGATGGTGCGCACCACCACGCCGTTGGAGTCCGAAATCCGCACCTGGACCTTGGCGGCGTCGCCCTGCAGGTCCACGCCGTAGGGCGTGACCACCCGCTCGGCGCCGTTGTCGCCGTCCACGCCGACCTTGACCTTGGTGCCCGGGATCAGCACGCCCTTGCCGATCATCGCCACGGCGTTCATCGACTGCGACACGTCGATCTGGCCGCTGATGGCCAGCATGGTGTTCTTCAGGTTGGTGATGCCTTCCACCGTGGAGATCTGCGCAAGCTGGGAAGTCAGCTCGGCGTTCTGCATGGGGTTGAGCGGGTCCTGGTTCTGCAGCTGCGTCACCAGCAGCGTCAGGAACTGGTCCTGCAGGCCTTGCGCCGCGCTGTTGGAGTTGGCGCCGGTCTGGGCGAGCCCCAGGCCGGTCTGGCTGGTGGTTTGGTCGATAGTGGACATGAATTCACTTGCTCAAAATTAGGACTGGCCGATGGTCAGCGTTTTCTGCATCAGCGCCTTGGCGGTGTTCAGCACCTCGACGTTGGCCTGGTACGAACGCGAGGCCGCGATCATGTTGACCGTCTCGGCCACCGGATCGACGTTGGGCATGCTGACGTAGCCCTGCTCGTCGGCCATGGGGTGCTGCGGGTCGTAGACGCGCTTGAGCGGCGACTGGTCCTGGACCACGCCCGCCACGCGCACGCCGCCGATTTCCTGGCCCAGCGCCTGGCCGGCGGCCGGATTGACCTGGAACACGACCTGGCGCGCCCGGTAGGGCTGGCCGTCGGGGCCGACCACGCTGTCGGCGTTGGCCATGTTGCTGGCGGCGACGTTCATGCGCTGCGACTGCGCGCTCAGCGCCGAACCGGCGATATCGAAAATGCTTAACAGGGACATGGCCTGGCGCTCCGTTCAGTAATCATTCCTGGATGGCGGCCATCATGGTCCGGATACGGCCTGACAGCAGCTGCATGGTGCTCTGGTAATGCAAGGTGTTATCGGCGAACTGCACGCGCTCGATGTCCATGTCCACCGTGTTGCCATCCAGGCTGGGCTGGTACGGCAGGCGGTACAGGAGTTCGGTGGGGCCTTGCGACACGGCCTTGGCCGGGATGTGGCGCGCCGAGGTCAGCGTGAGCGAGGTGTCGGCCAGGCGCTTGCTGCCTTCCATGGCGTTGGCCATCGCCGTCTTGAAGTCGAAATCGCGCGCCTTGTAGTTGGGCGTGTCGGCGTTGGCGATGTTCGACGACAGCACTTCCTGGCGTTGCGCGCGCAGCCCCAGGGACTGCTGGAAGAAGCGGAAATCTTCGTTAAGCCTGTCTAGCATCGTGGCGCCTTGGTGCATTGCAATTCGGGTGGGCACGGGAGGCCGGACGCGCCGGTATCCCATTGGATGACGGCATGATAGGGGTCCGCGGCGCGCCACAATCAGCCAAATAAACCGTTATTTCTCATCCAATTCAGGTCTTGCCGGGCGCGGCGCACTTCTACAATTCATGCATCATGCAAAGCACCGCAAGACGCCTACACGCGGGCGCCGCCTGCCTGGCCGCCGCGCTGCTGCCCCTGGCGGGCGCGCAGGCCCAGCAGGTCCAGCCCCAGCTCCAGCCCGCCGAGGCCATCGCGCAGGCCGCGCAGGCCTATCTGCTGGATCAGCTGTCCGCGCTGCCCGGCCAGCCGGTAATCGCCATCGATCCGCCGCGGGCGCAGGGCCTGACGCCTTGCGATGCCATGTCCCCATTTCTGCCGTCCGGCATGAAGCTGCGCCCGCGCATGACCGTCGGGGTGCGCTGCAACGCGCCGGCGCCCTGGACCACCTACGTGCAGGCCACGGTCAGCGTGCCCGGCCAGTATTACGTCGCCGCCCGCCCGATCGCCGCCGGCCAACCCCTCAGCCCGGACGACCTGGCCCCGCGCGACGGCGACCTGGTGGCCCTGCCCCGCGGCGCCATCACCGACCCGCAGGCCGTGGCCGGCATGAGCGCCGCCTACCGGATCAACGCCGGGCAGACGATCCGCAGCGCTTCGCTGCGCAGCGCCCAGTCGGTGCTGCGCGGCTCCAACGTGCGCATCAACGCCCGCGGCAACGGCTTCGTGGTCAGCAGCGAAGGCGAGGCGCTGGAAAACGCCGCGCCCGGCTCCATGGTGCAGGTGCGCACCGCCAACGGCCAGGTGGTCAGCGGCATCGTGCGCAATGCCGGCCTGGTTGAAATGCAGCTGTAGAAGTTGTTACATGTCGCGTTGCGCCAAAGCCCCGCCTGCCCTAAAGTTCGTCCCGGCCCTGTCGTTACCCAGGCATAAGTAGGCGGATCTGGACGCCCTGCGGAGATAATCTTGAAAATCACAACCACCACCAACCGGCCCCTCTCGGCGGAAGCCCTGGGCAACCGCCCCGAGTCCGCGGTCGCCCAGGCCTATGGCGCCGGCAGCGCCAGCGGCAGCAGCAGCTCGCAGGTGGCGCTGAGCTCGGCCTCGCGCAAGATGCTTGCGCTGCAGGACGGCTCCAACGACATCAACGTCGAGCGCGTGGCCGCCATCCGCGCCGCCATCGCCTCGGGCCAGCTCAAGATCGACACCGGCCGCATCGCCGACAGCCTGATCGCCAGCGCCCGCGACCTGCTCAAATAGGCCGCCCCGCAACCCTTCCCTACCCGAGTCCCAGCATGACCGCGCACACCGTCGACTCCCTGCAATCCTGCATGCGGCAGGAAGACGCCCTGATCACCGAGTTCTCCGCCATCCTGGAAGAAGAGACCGAGGTGCTGGTGGGCCCGGCCAATATCGGCGGACTGCAGGAGATCACCGAACGCAAGAGCAGCGTGGCGCGCAAGCTCGTGGACCTCAGCCAGACGCGCGACGGCCTGCTGGCCGAAATCGGCCTGCCCGCCGGCCACGCCGGCACCGAACAGGCAGCCGTGCTGCACCCGCAACTGGCGGAAGTCTGGCAGGCTCTGCTGGCCAAATCGGCCAGCGCCAATGAAATCAATCTGCGCAACGGCGCCCTGATCGACGTGCACCTGCGCTACACCCAGCAATCGCTGGACGCCCTGCGCAACCTCGGCGCCGCCGGCGCTCCCGCCACCTACGACGCCCGCGGCCGCGGCGCCCGCAGCGCCCCGGGCCGCAAGCCTATTGTGGCGGGTTAAGGGCCAGCGGGAGGGCCCGGTGGGCCGGTAGGATGGGTGCAGCGCGAGAATGCTTTACACAAGAACTCAAGTGTCGAGCGCGCGTAACCCATCAGGCGGCGAAAGCCGCCGCTTTTCGTAGCGCCAAGAATATTTTTGCCCAGAAAAAAGCCGGCTTTCGCCGGCCGATGGGTTACGCGCGCTGCATGCCTGCTTTCTTGCGTAGAGCATTCTCGCGCTGCACCCATCCTACGCCATTGCATCGTCATTGCGCCATCATTCTCCCGCCATTACGCCGTCATCTCCAGCAGCGCGTACATCTTCAGCAACGCCACCGGCAGCAGGCGGGCGGGTAGCTTGCGCTCGGTGCCCATGATGCCCGACAGGGGCTGCTGCGCCATGGCGGCGGCCGGAGAATGCGCCAGCTGCCAGGACGCGGCGGCCAGCTGGCCGGCCATCAGGGCCTGGCGCGCCAGCGCGTGCGGACCATCGACGGCGGGCAGCGCCTGCCATGCGGCGGGCATGAAGCGGAACGCGGCGCGGGCTTCATTCTGCAGCACCAGCCAGCGCGCCACCGTGGCGGCGTCGGCCTGGGAGGCCGGCAGGTTGGTCATGCCGAACAGTTGCCCGGCCACCTCGCCGCTGACCGTGTCGATCAGGCGGGCGCAGACCAGCCGCAGCGGCGCGCGCTCGCCGCGGCCGGGCAGCGCGACTTCCGTGCCCGAGGCCCACAGCGCCAGCGGCACGCGCCCGTTTCCGGACGCGGCGTACAGGCCCGGCATGTCGCCGGGCTGGCCCACGGGCAGATAGCCCAGGCTTTTGCCCACGGCGTTCAGATTGGTGGGGCAGTCGTCCTGGATCACGCGCTGGCCGCCGGCGCAGCGCGCCACCCACGACACGCCCTGCCCGCTCAACGCCGGCCACAGGGCCGCCGTGCCGGACTCCAGCATATGCACCACCGGCAGGCGCTCCAGCTTGCCACCCAGCCATTCCACCCGCGCCTGCAGCGCCACGGCCGCGTCGGCCTGGGCCGGCTGCGCCGGCGCGAACGAGGCCAGCGTGCCGTGCGCCAGCGCCAGCTGCTGCGCGGGCGCGGCCAGCGCCGCGCCGCGGTCGCTCATGAGCAGCGTGCCCAGCAGCGCGCCGCCGGGCAGGCCTTCGCCCTGCATGGCGGCCTTGCCGTGCACGGCCAGCAGGTGGCGGCCGCAGACGGCCGAAAATTCGCGGCGCACCATGGCCGCCGGCTCGTCGCCCAGCGCCGCCAGCGTGGCGCCGTCGCCCACGTACTCGCGCCAGGCGGCGCGCGCCTGCACGCAGGCCGCGTCGTTCTCCAGCCAGGCGATGGTGTCGTCCAGGTTCTGCGCGGCGTCGACCGAGGCCGCCGCGCCCTGCGGACGCAGGATGGCCGAGGCCAGCAGTTGGCGGCGGCGCGCCGGGTCGGCGCTTTCGGCCTCGCGCGCGGCCGGCACCAGCGAGGCCAGGTCGGCTTCGCTGGGCGTGTACAGCGCGCGCGCCCGCTCGACCATGGAGAACGTCCGGTCCACCAGCGCGTCGGCGCGGGCCAGCTCCATGTGCTCCGGCACCTTCTGCCCGACCGAGACGTAATGGATCGGCAGGCGGTGGCGGATGGCCGTGTCCAGCGCCGCGCCCAGGCGGGTGGCCTCGTCCAGCTTGGTGATGATGCAGCCGGCCACGTCCTCGCCCACGCCGTTGCGATAGGCGTGCGCGACTTCGTCCAGCGTATCGCCCTGGCTGGCGGCGTTGAGCACCAGCAGCCGGCGCACCGGCTTGCCGGCGTTGCACAGCATCGCCGCCTGCTCGGCCACCTGGCGGTCGCGCTGGCTGATGCCGGTGGTGTCGATCAGCACGATCTTGCGGCTGCCCAGCTCGCCCAGGACGCGGCGCAGCTCGCCCGCGTCGCGCACCGAATGGGCCGGCACGCCCATCAGGCGGCCGTAGATCTGCAATTGCTCCAGCGCGCCGATCCGGAAATTGTCGGTGGTCAGCATCGCCACCTGATCGCGGCCCTCGCGCGCCACGCAGCGCGCGGCCAGCTTGGCCAGCGTGGTGGTCTTGCCCACGCCGGTGGGGCCGACCAGGGCATAGACCCCGCCGCCCAGGAATTCGTCTTCCGAGCGCAGCACCGGCAGGTGCGTGACCAGTTCGTTGCGCGCCCAGTCCAGCGCGGACTGCGGCGTCATGCCCTCGGGCAGGCGCTCGACCAGCGTGCGTACCAGCTTGGTGCTGAAGCCGGCATCCAGCAGGCTGCGGAACAGCGCCGCGGCAGCAGGCTCGCGGCCCGGCCCCTGGCGCGAACCCCAGATCAGGCCGTCCATGCGGCTTTCCAGCGCGCCGCGCAAGGCGCTGATGGCGTCCTGCAGGCCAGCCGCGGCGTCGCCGGACAAGGCCGGTTGCGGCATGGCCGGAGGCTGGCGCAGCGGGGCGTCGGGCATGCGCGCCATCGACGGCGCGGGAGCCGGCGCGGGCGTGGGCATGGGCATGGGAATCGCGCTGGCTGCCGAGCTGGGCGCAGGGATGGGACTGGGAATGGGATCGGGCATGGCCTGCGGCTGGGCCGGCGCCTCGTACGCCGAGCGGTAGGCGGCGATGGAGCGCGCCGGCGCGGGCGCCGGAGCCGCCGCCGGAGCGGTGTGCGCCGGCGTCTCGTCATAGGCCTCGTCCACCGTCGCCAGCACCTCGACGCCGCCTTCCACGCTGCGGTTCGACACGATCAGCGCGTCCGGACCCAGGGCCTGGCGCACCTGGCGCATCACTTCGCGGCTGTTGATCCCAAAGAAACGGCTTATCTTCATGCCCCATTACCTCCGCCGATCAGCGCGGTCACGCGGACCATGCGCTCATCGGGTATTTCAGTGTTCGACAGCACGCCCAGCTGCGGCAGATGGTGGCGCAGGAAGCGCGACAGCGGCGCGCGCAGCACGGGCGACACCAGCAGCACCGGCGCGTTGCCCTGCGATTCCTGGCGCTCGACGGCGGCCTGCGTTTCGCGCAGCAGCGTATCGGCAAGGCCCGGCTCCAGGCCGCCGCTGGTCGTCATGGCCTGCGACAGCACGCGTTCGAGCTTGACGTCCAGGCCGATGACCCGCAGTTCGCCCTCTCCCGGGAACCACTGCTGCGTGATGGCGCGGCCCAGCGACCGGCGCGTGAGCGCGATGAGTTCGTTGATGTCGGGCAGGCTGCCGGCGCCGGCAGCCTGCGCCGCCAGGCGCGGGCCGTGCTCGGACAGGGTGTCGATGATGGTGCGCATGTCGCGGATCGGCACTTCTTCGGCCAGCAGGCCCTGCAGGACCTTCTGCAGCACGGTGAGCGACAGGGTCTTGGGCACCAGGTCCTCGACCAGCTTGGGCGCGTCGCGGCCGATGCGGTCGAGCAGCTGCTGCACTTCCTGGCGGCCCAGCAGGTTCGAGCCGTGGCGGTGCATCAGGTGGTTCAGGTGGGTGGCGACCACGGTGCCGGCGTCGACCACGGTGTAGCCGGCCACCTGGGCCTGGTCGCGCAGGCTGCCGTCGATCCACAGCGCCGGCAGGCCGAAGGCCGGATCGGTGGTCGGGGTGCCCTTGATCTGCATGGTCACGCCGCCCGGGTCGATGGCCAGCCACTGACCCGGCATGGCCACGCCGTGGCCCACTTCCACGCCCGAGAGCAGGATGCGGTAGTCGTTGGGCTTGAGCTCGAGGTTGTCGCGGATGTGCACGACCGGCGGCAGAAAGCCCACGTCCTGCGCGAATTTCTTGCGCAGGCTGCGGATGCGGTGCAGCAGTTCGCCGTTCTGGGCGTGGTCTACCAGCGGGATCAGGCGGTAGCCGACCTCCAGCCCGAGCTGGTCCACCATGGAGACGTCGTCCCAGCTGGCCTCGGCCGCGGCGGCCTGGGCCTGGGTGATGGCCTGCGGGGGAACCTCGGCGGCGGCGGCCGCGGCGGCGGTCTTGCGCTTGTGCAGCATCCAGCCGCCCCAGGCCAGCGCGCCGGCCAGGGTCAGGAAGGCCACGTGCGGCATGTTGGGGATCAGCCCCATGATGCCGATGATGCCGGCCGTCAGGAACAGCACACTGGGATTGGAGAACAGCTGGCTGATCATCTGCTGGCCGATGTCCTGGTCGGTCGAGACCCGCGACACCACCACGCCGGCCGCGGTGGAAATCACCAGCGCCGGGATCTGCGCCACCAGGCCGTCGCCGATGGTCAGCAACGTATAGACGCGCGCCGATTCGCCCATCGACATGTCGTGCTGCGCCACGCCCACGACCAGGCCGCCGATGACGTTGATCGCCATGATGAGCAGGCCGGCGATGGCGTCGCCGCGCACGAACTTGCTGGCGCCGTCCATCGAGCCGAAGAAGTCCGACTCCTGGGCCACCTCCGCGCGGCGCTTGCGCGCCTCGTCCTCGCCGATCAGGCCGGCGTTCAGGTCGGCGTCGATGGCCATCTGCTTGCCGGGCATGGCGTCCAGGGTGAAGCGCGCTCCCACTTCGGCGATACGCCCCGCGCCCTTGGTGATGACGATGAAGTTGATGATGGTCAGGATCACGAAAACGATGATGCCCACGGCGAAGTTGCCGCCCACCAGGAAGTGGCCGAAGGCCTCGATCACCTTGCCGGCCGCGTCCGGGCCGGTGTGGCCGTTGAGCAGCACCACGCGGGTGGAGGCCACGTTCAGCGACAGGCGCAGCAGCGTGGCGAACAGCAGCACGGCCGGGAACGCGGCGAAGTCCAGCGGCTTGCGCGTGAACATGGCCACCAGCAGGATCATCACGGACAAGGCGATGTTGAAGGTGAACAGCAGGTCCAGCAGGAAGGTGGGCAGCGGCAGCACCATCATGCCCAGCACCATCACGATCAGGATGGGGCCGGCCAGCAGCCGCGCATGCACGGCTCCGTTACTTTTCAACATGGTGAGCAAAGCGCTCATTCCTCAAGCTCCTTGTGCTGCGGTGTCGGACAGCGGGTCCAGCTCGGCGGGCACGGCCAGCCGGGTCGGGGCGACCGGTTCGGCTCCCCATCCGGAGCGCCAGGAACGCAGCTGGAAAACCCACGCCAGCACTTCTGCCACCGCGGTATATAGCTCGGCCGGGATTTCCTGTCCCAGCTCGACGTGTTGATGCAGAGCGCGCGCCAGCGACGGGGCCTCCAGAGTGGGGATGCGGTGCTCGGCCGCCAGTTCCCGGATCTTGGCGGCGATCAGGCCGGTGCCCTTGGCCAGCACGCGGGGCGCGCCGTTCTTGCCTTCTTCATAGCGCAGCGCGACGGCGTAATGGGTGGGGTTGGTAACCACCACGTCGGCCTTGGGCACCTCGGCCATCATGCGCCGGCGCGCCGCCTGGCGCTGCTGCTGGCGGATGCGGGCCTTGACGTGGGGATCGCCCTCGCTTTCCTTGTGTTCCTGGCGCACGTCCTCCTTGGACATGCGCAGCTTTTTCAGGTGGCTCCAGATCTGCCAGGGCACGTCCAGCAGCACGATGACCAGCAGCGAGGCCACGATGAAGGCGCAGCACATGGCCACCAGCGTCAGCGCGCGGGTCAGCGCCGCCGACGGCGCCACGTGCATCAGGCTCAGCATGTCGTCGTGGTAGCGCCAGATCACCCATACCGCGACCCCGCCCACCAGGCCGGCCTTGGCCAGCGCCTTGATCAGCTCCACCACGGTCTGCGAGGAGAACATGCGCTTGAAGCCCGACAGCGGACTGAGCTTGGAAAAATTGAATTGCAGCGGCTTGCCCGAGATGACGATGCCGCCCAGCAGCACGCTCGACAGCACCGCGACCACCGCCAGCAGCCCGAAGATCGGCAAGAGCACCAGCAGGATCTGGCCGAAGCCGTCGACCGCCCCCTGCACCATGGCGCCCGGGTCCGAGACCACGCGCCGGTCGAATCCCAGACCGTTACGCAGCACGCCGGTCAGCGACCGGTACAGCGCCCCGCTTCCGGCCCAGATCGCGCCCACGCCCGCAGCCAGCATCATGAACGTGCCCAGCTCGCGGGAACGCGCAATCTGCCCCTCCTCGCGCGCCTTTTCCAGGCGCCTGGGAGAGGCGGCTTCGGTTTTTTCGAGGTCGCTTTCTTCGGCCATGCTCTGCGGTGTCGTCGCCGCTCGCGGATTCGGGGATTGCGAGCGGCCCGCGGAGATTCTAGGAGGCCCGGGGCTTTAGCGATCAGCCAAGAAACGGGGGGAAAGCGGCGCTATTCCCGGATGCGCCGCGCACCGGGCCGCCCCTCCCCCTTGCAGGCATCAGAATCCCAGGCTGGCCAGCAGGTCGTCGACCTGGTCCTGGCTGGTGACCACGTCGGCCTTGCCCTGCGGGCTGATCTGCGGGCCGTTGAGCAGGCTGTTGGCCTCCTCGCGGCGCTCCTGCGGCACGTTGTCCAGCAGCACCTGCAGCAGCTCGCGCTCGATCGCGCCGACCACGTCCATCATGCGCATGATCACCTGGCCCGTCAGGTCCTGGAAATCCTGCGCCATGATGATTTCCATCAGGTGCGACTGCGTCTGCTGCGCCTGCTTGGGCACGTCCTGGAGGTAGGCGCGGGTGTCCTGCACCAGCTCGCGCGCCTGCGGCAGCTCCAGCGGCTGGTCGAACCATTGCTGCCAGCGCGCGTCCAGGGCCTGCGCCGAGCGCGTCAGGCCGTCCTGGATGGGACCGGCCTGCTCGGTCGCGTTCAGCACCCGGTTGGCGGCCTGCTCGGTCATCTGCGCCACGTAGCGCAGGCGGTCGCGGGCGTCGGGAATGGCGTTGGCGGCGTCCTTGATGGCCTGGTCCAGGCCCAGCTCGCGCATGCTGTCGCGCAGCATGCGCGTCAGCGAGGCGATGCGGTGGATCAGGTCGGGGGAATCGCCCGGGTTAATCGTTTCCGTGCTCATCGCGCACCTCAGCCGGCAATTTTCTCGAAGATCTTGGTGAGCTTCTCTTCCAGCGTCGCCGCGGTGAAAGGCTTGACCACGTAACCGTTGGCGCCGGCCTGGGCCGCCGCCACGATGTTCTCCTTCTTGGCCTCGGCCGTGACCATCAGCACCGGCAGCGAGGCCAGCGCGGCGTCGGCGCGGATCTGCTTGAGCATTTCCAGGCCGTCGAGATTGGGCATGTTCCAGTCCGACACCACGAACTGAAAGCCGCCGTTGCGCAGCTTCTCGAGCCCGATCGCGCCGTCCTCGGCCTCGTCCACGTTCTCGAAACCCAGCTCTTTCAGCAGGTTGCGGATGATCCGCCGCATGGTGGGGAAATCATCCACCACCAGAATCTTTATGCCCTTGTCTACCATCTTCTACTCCAGAAAAGTTTGCTTGGGAACGACCGTGCGCGCGCGTCATACGCGGTGGCCGCGGTCTCCCAGGCGAGTCAGAATGCGTTCGCTCATCGCGGACAACGAAACCACTTCTTCCGCCGCGCCGATGGCGATGGCCTCGCGGGGCATGCCGAACACCACGCAGCTGGCCTCGTCCTGCGCGATTGTGTGGGCCCCGGCGCGGCGCATGGCCAGCATGCCCGCGGCGCCGTCCTTGCCCATGCCGGTCAGGATGACGCCGATGGCGTTCTTGCCGGCGGCCGCCGCCGCGGAATTGAACAGCACGTCCACCGACGGGCGGTGGCGGTTCACGGGTTCGCTGGCCTCCAGTTCGATCACGTAGTTGGCGCCGCTGCGCCCCAGCCGCATGTGGGTCTCGCCGCCGGGGGCCAGGTACACGTGGCCGGGCAGCACCCGATCGCCGTGCACGGCCTCGCGCACCGTGACCGCACAGAGCGCGTCCAGCCGCTGCGCGAACGAGCGCGTGAAGCCGGCGGGCATGTGCTGGGTGATGAGAATGGCCGGGCTGTCCGGCGGCAGCGGCTGCAGGACTTCGCGGATGGCCTCGGTGCCGCCGGTGGACGCGCCGACGATGACCAGTTTTTCCGAGCTGGCCAGCGGCCGGCGCAGCATGGGCGCCGGCGACGCCGGGGCCGCGTGCGGCGCGGGCGCGCGCAGCCGCGCGCGCGAGGCCGCGCGGATCTTGTCGGCGATGATTTCGGTGTATTCGAGCAGCCCGTCGCGGATGCCCAGCTTGGGCTTGGTGACGAAATCGATGGCGCCCAGCTCCAGCGCGCGCAGCGTGATTTCGCCGCCGCGCTCGGTCAGCGAGGACACCATCACCACCGGCATGGGCCGCAGCCGCATCAGCTTTTCGAGGAAATCCAGCCCGTCCATGCGCGGCATTTCCACGTCCAGGGTCAGCACGTCGGGGTTGTGGCGCTTGATCAGCTCGCGCGCCACCAGCGGGTCCGGCGCGGTCGCGACCACTTCCATGTCCGGCTGGCTGTTGATGATCTCGGTCATCAAGCCGCGCACCAGGGCCGAATCGTCCACGCACAAAACGCTAATTTTCTTCATGGTTACTGCCCCGTTCAGGCCTGGCCCGCACATTCGTAGACCGTCTGCCCTCGCAGGCGAAAGTCCCGGCTGATGTAGGTGAAATTCTCGGAATGGCCCGCAAACAGCAGTCCGCCGGGTTTGAGCAGCGGCACGAACCGTTCCAGTATCCTGGCCTGGGTGGGTTTATCGAAATAAATCATTACGTTGCGGCAGAAGATGGCGTCGAACCGCTCCTCCAGCCCCCAGTTCGGCGCCAGCAGGTTCAGGGTCTCGTAGCGCACCATGTCCACGATTTCCGGCCGCACCCTCACCTGCCCGGCGTTGGCGCCGCGGCCCTTCAGGAAGAAGCGCCGCAGCCGTTCCACGTCCATCTTGGCCACGCGTTCCTCGGGATAGACGGCGGTGCGCGCGCGCGCCAGCACATTGGTGTCGATGTCGGTAGCCAGCACCGTGCTGGAGCCGGCCCGCTGGCCCAGCGCCTCGACCAGCGTCATGGCGATGGAGTACGGTTCCTCGCCGGTGGACGCGGCACAGCACCACACCGACACCGGCCCGCCGCGGCGCCTGGCGAAATCGGCCAGGATCGGAAAATGATGCGACTCGCGGAAGAAGGCAGTCAGGTTGGTGGTGAGCGCGTTGACGAAATCTTCCCATTCGGGCGCGCCGGGCGAATTCTCGAGCTGGTCCAGATAGCTGCCGAAATCCTGCAGGCCCAGCGCGCGCAGGCGCCGCGCCAGCCGGCTGTAGACCATTTCGCGCTTGTGCGTGCCCAGGGAGATCCCCGCATGGGCGTGGATCATCCTGCGCACGCGCGAAAAATCGGCGTCGCGGAAATCGAACTGGCGGTCCACCGACAGGGACGGGGCCGCGTAAGCCGGACTTGCCACGGCGGTCCTCAGTGCCCGAGCGCAAGCGCGTCGGGCGCCTGCAGGCGTGAATCGTCATCGCCGCGCCGCGCCGACGACAGGCGCTGGGCCGGCACTTCGATGACTTCGCCCGCGTTGATCTTGAACACCGCCACCGCATCGGCCAGGCGCAGCGCCTGCTCCTGCAGCGAGCCGGCGGCCGCCGCGGCTTCTTCGACCAGCGCCGCGTTCTGCTGCGTCACCTCGTCCATCTGCGACACCGCGCGGTTGACCTGCTCGATGCCGCTGGACTGCTCTTCGGACGCCGCCGAAATCTCTCCCATGATGTCGGTCACGCGTTTGACCGAGGCCACGATCTCCTGCATGGTCGCGCCCGCGCGTTCCACCTGCTCGGAGCCGGCGCCCACCTTGGTCACCGAATCCTCGATCAAACCCTTGATTTCCTTGGCCGCCTGGGCGCTGCGCTGCGCCAGCGCGCGCACCTCGCCCGCCACCACGGCAAAGCCCTTGCCCTGTTCGCCGGCGCGCGCGGCTTCGACTGCCGCGTTCAGCGCCAGGATGTTGGTCTGGAACGCGATGCCGTCGATCACCGACACGATTTCAGAAATCTTGCGCGAGCTGGCGGAAATCTGCTCCATCGTGCCCACCACCTCGGACACCGCGGAGCCGCCGCGCTCGGCCACGTCGGACGCGCTGGCCGCCAGCTGGTTGGCCTGGCGCGCATTGTCGGCGTTCTGCTTGACCGTCGAAGCCAGCTGCTCCATGGAGGCGGCGGTTTCTTCCAGCGAGGCCGCCTGCTGCTCGGTGCGGCTGGACAGGTCGGTATTGCCGGCCGCGATCTCCTGCGAACCCACGGTAATCTCGTCCACGCCGCGGCGCACCGACGCCACGGTGCGCGTCAGGCTTTCCTGCATGCGCTTGAGCGCCGCGAACAGCTGGCCGATTTCGTTGGTGTTGCGCACTTCGACGCGGGCCGTCAGGTCGCCGCCGGCGATGCGGTCGAAGTGGCTGCCCGCCTCCTTCAGCGGCTGCAGCACGCGGCGGCGCAGGAATATGTAGGTGGCGAACACCAGCAAGGCGGCGATCGCGCCGCCCACGCCGACGGCCACCAGCACGAACTGGTAGCGGACCTGGGCGACCTCGTGGGCGTCCATCATCTTGCTGGCGCGCCAGAAGTCGAAGCTCTCGATCGCGCGCGCGAAACGCCCTTCCAGGGCGTCCTGCACGGTCTGCACCTGCTTCTGGTAGGCCGGCATGTCGGCTTTTTCGAGCGCCGCGACCAGCGGGTTCAGGCCCTGCTGCACCAGCGCGCCGTAGGACTCGTCGATTTCCTTGAGCGATTCGGCGGCCTCATCGGGACGCGCCAGGCTCTTGTAGTACTCGAACTCGGCCTGGCCCTTGTTCATCGAGGCCTTGGCGCGCTCCAGCAGCCCGCTGGCCTCCGACGACAGGCCGCTGCTGAGCAAGGTGGCCTGGCCGACGTTGCGCACGATGTCCGCATAGTTGGAGGTGGCCGCCCGGCCCAGGCCGTGCAGCGTGTCCTTGTAGCTGGACACCACGCGCGAGACGGCGTCGTCGAGTTCCTGCGACTGCTTGATGTCCGCCAGCGTTCCGTTGCTGATGCGCAGGGACAGGACGCCGAGCGCCGCCCCTATCACCAACATGAATGAGAAAAACCCCAGCACCCACAACAGGCTGCTGCGTATCGTCATGTTCGCGAAAAACTTGCGCATCACAAGCACCACTCCTAGACTGCAATCGTTAAAGGAAAGCGCCACATCGATCGGATATGGCGCCTCTGCCCTGCTTGCGGCCGGGTCCCGACCACGCTTCCGATCAGGAAGCGGCCTTCTCCACCAGCGCCATTTCATCGCTGGTCATGAGCTTCTCGATATCCACCAGGATCAGCATGCGTTCGTCCACGGTGCCCAGGCCGGTCAGGTATTCCGTGGACAGCGTGGCGCCGAATTCCGGCGCCGGGCGGACCTGGCCGGCGTTCAGCATCAGCACGTCGGACACGCCGTCGACCACGATGCCGACCACGCGGCGATCCAGGTTGAGGATGATGACCACGGTCTGCTCGGTGTAGTCCACGCGGCCCAGGTTGAACTTGATGCGCAGGTCCACGATGGGCACGATGATGCCGCGCAGGTTCGTCACGCCCTTGATGAAAGGCGGCACGTTGGCGATGCGCGTGACCGTGTCGGCGTCGTAGCCGCGGATCTCCTGCACCTTCAGGATATCGATCCCGTATTCTTCGTCGCCCAGCGTGAACACCAGGAATTCGCTGCCGACATCTTCATTGCGCGCGGCGGGCGCTTGCGGTTTAGCTGCCATGAGCTTGGTTCTCCATCAATTCAGAATGGCTTCGGGCTGCGACCAACGCTCGCGGTTGGCGCGCGCAAGCGCAAAAACGTCGACGATCAGGGCCACGCTGCCGTCGCCCAGGATGGTGGCGGCGGAAATGCCCGGCACCTTGCGGTAGTTGGATTCCAGGTTCTTGACCACCACCTGGTGCTGGCCGATCAGGTGGTCCACCAGCAGCGCGAAGCGGCGGTCCTCGGCCTGCATGATGACGGCGATCGCCTGGGTGGGATCGGCCTGCGCGCCGTCCACCGAGAACACGCGGTGCATCTCGACCAGCGGCAGGTATTCGCCGCGCACGTGCATCACGCGCTCGTTGCCCGCCACCGAATAGATCTGGTCATTGGTGGGCTGCAGCGATTCGGTCACGTGGTTCAGCGGCAGGATGAAGGTTTCCTCGCCCACCCGCACCGACATGCCGTCCAGGATCGCCAGCGTCAGCGGCAGCACGATGCGCGTGGTGGTGCCGTTGCCCGGCTCGCATGACAGCTGCACGTGGCCGCCCATGTCCTGGATGTTGCGGCGCACCACGTCCATGCCGACCCCGCGGCCGGAAATGTCCGTGACCTTCTCGGCGGTGGAGAAACCCGGCGCGAAGATCAGCTGCCAGATTTCGTCGTCGGGCGAGTTTTCGTTCACGGCCAGGCCCTGGGCGATGGCCTTCTTGAGGATCTTGTCGCGGTTCAGCCCGGCGCCGTCGTCGCTCACCTCGATCACGATGTTGCCGCCGTTGTGCTGGGCCGACAGCACCAGCTGCCCGACCGGGTCCTTGCCGGCGGCGACCCGCTGCTCCGGGGTCTCGATGCCGTGGTCCAGGCTGTTGCGCACCAGGTGCGTGAGCGGGTCGATGATGCGCTCGATCAGGCTCTTGTCCAGTTCGGTGGCGCGGCCGTAGGTCTGCAGCTCGATCTGCTTGCCCATCTTGCTGGCGATGTCGCGCACCAGCCGCGGGAAGCGGCTGAACACGTAGTCCATCGGCATCATGCGGATCGACATGACCGCTTCCTGCAGATCGCGCGCGTTGCGCTCGAGCTGCTCCATGCCGTTGAGCAGGCGGTCGTGCAGCACCGGGTCCAGCGTGGACGCCGTCTGCGCCAGCATCGCCTGCGTGATGACCAGTTCGCCCACCAGGTTGATCACCTGGTCGACCTTCTCGACGCCGACGCGAATCGAGGTGGATTCCTTGTCCGCGTGCGCGGGCGCGGCCGGCCGGGCCACGCGCGCGGCCTGGGTGATGGCCTCGGCTGCTGCGGCCGACTCCGCGACCACGGGCGGCGCGGCAGGCGCGGGCGCCGGCGCCGCGGCGGGCGCGGGTTGGGCGGCCGGTGCGCTGGCCGCCGGGGCGGCCTCGCGCGCGATGCTGAGCTGGTCGCCGTCGACGATGAAGCAGCACACCGCCTCGATATCGTCCGGCGTGCATGTGCTGTCCATCCAGACCGTCAGGGCGCCGTCGGCGCGCTCGCTGGCGGTGACCGTGCCCAGGTTGCCCATCTCTTCGAGCAGCGCCGCCGCGTCCTTGTCGGACACCTTGGTGATCCGCACCCGCAGCGGCACGCTGGCGCCTTCGACGGCAGGTTCGGCCGACGCGGCGGGTTCGGCCGGCGCGGGAGCCGGCGCAGGCGGGGCTACGGGCGCCGGGGCCGCGGCCGGGGCTGGCGCGGCGCCGGGGTCCTTATGCTCCAGCGCAAGCTGCCTCAGGACGGCGCAGATACGCTCAAACACGGCTTCATCGGGCTCTTCGGACGCTCGGTATGCATCCAGCTGGCTTTTGAGCACGTCTTTCGTTTCCAAGAAAATATCAATCATGTCCGTGCGCAGCGCCATTTCGCCGCGCCGGATCGCGTCCAGCAGGTTTTCGAGCAGATGGGTGGTGCCCGCCAGCTGCTGAAAGCAGCCGAAGGTCGCCGCGCCGCCCTTGATCGAATGGGCCGCGCGGAAGATGGCGTTCAGCTGCTCGATGTCGGGCGCGCCGACGTCCAGTTCGAGCAGCAGCTGCTCCATCTGCGCCAGCAGCTCGTCCGCCTCGTCGAAAAAGGTCTCGTAAAACTGACTGAGGTCCAATCCAGAACTCATAGTCCGCACGCCTTCATAAATGAACCCGCCCAGGGCCTGTTAACCATAAAAAGCCTCGCACAGGCTCTAAGCGCCGGCCTGCTCGTCGAGCAGTTCGGCCGCCAGTTCCACCAGCACGTCCGGGTCCACCGGCTTGGACAGCCAGCCGCAGACGCCCAGGTCGCGCGCCGCCATCTTGCTGTCCACGTCGTCCTCGGTGGTCAGCACCAGCACCGGCACGTCCTGGTAGCGATCGTCCTCGCGCAGGCCCTTGATGAGGCCCAGGCCGCCCAGCACGGGCATGTTCCAGTCGCTCACCACCAGGTCCACCGGCTGGCGCTTGGCCAGATCCAGCGCTTCCTGGCCGTTGCCGGCCGTCACCACCGTCCATCCCGCGCCCGTCAGCGTCGCCTGGACGATCATGCGCATCGTCGCCGAGTCATCCGCCACCAGTATCGTTGCCGCCATTGCTATCGAACCCCTTCGGCGGGCGGGTTGCTCTGCGCCGCGCCTGGTTTGGTTGCCGTCGTGGCGCGGACGGCGGCCTGGGCCGCCTCCACCGCCGTTCCCACCTCGCGGGCGTCGCGAGCGGTGATTTCCGCTGCCGCGGCGTTCTCGCTTTCGATGCGCCGCTGGGTGCTCTGATTGAGCACCACGAGGCTGATACGCCTATTAACGGCGGCATACGGATCATCTTTAACCAGGCTCATGCTGGACGACAGCCCCTGGATGCGCATGACCTTGCTTTCGTTCATGCCGCCGGCCACCAGCTCCTGGCGCGAGGCGTTGGCGCGGTCGGCCGACAGCTCCCAGTTGCTGTAGGCGCGCTCGCCGCGGGCGTACTGCGCCGCGTCGGTATGGCCCGAGATGCTGACCTTGTTGGGCAGCTCGTTCAGAACCGGCCCCAATTCGCGCAGGATGTCGCGCATATAGGGCTGCACCTCGGCGCGCCCGGTGGCGAACATGGGACGGTTCTGGTTGTCGATGATCTGGATGCGCAGGCCTTCGGTGGTCAGGTCGATCAGCACCTGCGGCCGGAAGGTCTGCAGCACCGGGCTGGTTTCGATCAGGTTCTCGAGGCGCTTCTTGAGGTTTTCCAGGCGGTGCTGCTCGCGGCGCTCGGCATCGCCCATGGGCTGGGACTCGACCCGGTTGCCCTGGCCGCGGCGCACGTCGCCGTCGCTGCGTAGCGGGTCCTGCCCGCCGCCCGGCACGGCGCTGGTCTCGGCCGAACTGCTGGGCCCGCCCGTGATCGCCACGCGCAGCGGCATGCGGAAGTACTCCGCGATGCCCTTCAGCTCTTCGCGCGGGACCACGCTGATCAGCCACATCACCAGGAAGAACGCCATCATCGCCGTGATGAAGTCGGCGTATGCGATCTTCCAGCTGCCGCCGTGGTGCCCGCCGCCCTTGCTCTTCTTGCGGCGGATCACCACACGGTGGTTGTTTACCGTGCTCATGGACGGCTCCGTCAGGCGCGGCCGGTCGTCGCCGACTTGGCCTGCCGCACGTGCTCTTCCAGCTCACCGAAGGTCGGGCGCACAGCCGAGAACAGCACCTTGCGGCCGAATTCCACGGCCAGCTGCGGCGGATAGCCGTTCATGCTGGCCAGCAGCGTGGTCTTGATGCACTCCAGCACCTTGGTGGCCTCGTCGCTGCGGCGCTCGATGCGCGAGGCCAGCGGCCCGACGAAACCATAGGCCAGCAGAATGCCCAGGAACGTGCCCACCATGGCCTTGGAGATCAGGTCGCCCAGGATGGCTGGCGGCTGGTCCACGGCGGCCAGCGCCTTGATCACGCCCAGCACCGCGGCCACGATGCCGAAGGCCGGCAGGCCGTCGGCCATCTGGTGCAGCGCCCGCGCCGGCACTTCGCGCTCGTGGCGGTAGGTCTCGATTTCCTCGTCCATGAGGGTCTCGATCTCGAACGAGCTCATGTTGCCGCTGATCATGATGCGCAGGTAGTCCGTGATGAACTCCATGAGCTTCGCGTCCTTGGCGATGCGGGGATACTCGCTGAAAATCGGACTGGATTCGGGGTCCTCGATATGCGATTCGATCGCCATCAGGCCCTCGCGGCGCGCCTTGTTCAGCAGCACGTACAGCAGCGCCATCAGCTCCATGTACACGTCCTTGCCGTAGCGCGAACTCTTGAGCGCGTCGGGCAGCGCCGACTTCACCAGCGCCAGCGACTTCTTGCTGTTGCTGGCCAGGAACGCCCCGAACGCCGCGCCGAAGATGAGCGTCAGCTCGAAGGGCTGGTAGAGCGCGCCCAGGTGGCCGCCCAGCGCGATGAAGCTGCCGACGACCGACACGGCCACCACAAGAAAACCGATAACAATCAACACATCAGGCCCCTGCCAACGTAGTCTAAAACCGGCGTCAATGATCCCCTGTTCCCCCCGCTCCAAAAACGTGGGTTACGGGGGGTTTTCCAGGGCTTTTGACGTATTTGGAAACAGCCCGCCGGGCCGCCTTCAGGACTGCGCGGCGTCCGCCGCGGGCGCGCAACGGGCGCCGGCGCGCGCCCGGGCCGCGGCGCGCGTCTTGCCGGCGCGGGGCGGCGGCCGGCAGATCGCGCACACGAAATCCGACTGCGGATCGTGGGCATGGGCAATGAAATGGCCGCCGCACTGGCGGCAGGCCGACAGCTGCAGCATGCCGCCATCGAAAAACCGCACCAGCATCCAGGCGCGGGTAAAGCTGAGCACGGGCTCGGCGGCCTCGGCGTTGTCCAGGCCGGCGTTCTCCAGATACAGCCGGTAGGCGTCGATGATGGCGCGTATGCCCTTGCTGCTGGTGCGCGTATTCAGGAAGGAATACACGTTGTAGAACAGCGACGAATGGATGTTCGGCAGCCAGGTCATGAACCAGTCCACCGAGAACGGCAGCATGCCCTTGGGCGGCGAGCAGCCGCGGATCTCGCGATACAACCGGGCCAGGCGGTCGTGGCTGAGGCTGGTTTCAGCCTCCAGCACCTGCAGCCGGGCTCCCAGGGTGATCATGGAACTGGCAAGCAGGATGTCGTCCGCTTCCTGGGATACGCTCTTGGAGGCCATTACAATATTTCCGGATCGCGGCAGGCCGTCAGGCCAGTTCTTCGACAGGCTGCTTGGCCAGCAGGATCGTGGCGTGCGCCTGTTGCAGCGCACCACCCAGCACGTCGTGGGTCAGCGCCGACAGCAGGCTGTAGTCATCGAACCGGAAACGGCACAGCAGCGAGCTGGAACTGGCCAGCTTGACCAGCTGGGCCGGCGACAGCCGCATCAGGATATCGGCCACCTCGTTGCTGAAACCGAGGCGAAACATCGACGCCGCATAGTCGTCGCGCAGCATGCGCTGAGCTAGTAACAAATATGACAAATTGACTTCGCGAATGTCTGCCAGCAATGAATTTTCGACTTGTTGCACGCCCAAACTCCTAGTTCCGATCCCGCCCGCGCGGACTTAGATACGCAAATTTCCAGCAATCGCCGTTGCCGCAGGCCCAAATCAGGCCTGCTTTAATGCGAAATGTATCATTTGTTCGCAATTTAAGTAAAATTTACCACAGGTATTGTCATTTTCTATGACTTTTATGACAAATCTTTGTTGATATTGCGCAACTTGCCGATTTCGATACACCTTGACATAAAACTTTTTCACAAAATTTACCTCAATCACGCAAACAAGCGTTCAAAACGCGGCGTTCTTCGGGGAATGAAACCGTTTCCAGTGCCCACAATGGCACCTTGCCGACCACTCAATCGGCTCGCTTTCGCTTCCCGCGCGTTTGTCGACAATGTCGTATCTCGGCAACAGTCAGCGACGCGCCACGATAGATTCCGTCCGACATTCCGCAATGCCCCACGCAGATGACAGCCTGGTCGACTATGCCCCGCTAGTGCGGAAGCTGGCCCTGCAATTGCTCGCCAGACTGCCGGCCAGCGTCGAGCTCGACGACCTGATACAGGCCGGCATGATCGGCCTGCTCGACGCCGTGCGGCGTTACCAGGAAACCGCCGACGCCCAGTTCGAGACCTACGCCACCACCCGCATCCGCGGCGCCATGCTCGACGAGCTGCGCGGCCAGGACTGGCTGCCCCGCAGCGTGCGCGCCAAGGCCCGCAAGATCGAACAGGCCATCCAGCAGCTGGAGCAGCGCCTGATGCGCGCCCCCAGCGAAGCCGAAATCGCGCAACAACTCGACATCGGCCTGGGTGAATATCAGACGCTGTTGCATGACGCCCAGGGCGTGCAGATCGTCCACTATGAAGACTTCGCCGCCGACTCCGACACAGGCGGCGGCCTGGCCGACTGGTCCTCGGCGCTCGCCCACGGCTCGGCCGACGGCAATCCGCTGGACTCCCTCTTGGCCGGCGACTTCCGCCAGGCCCTGATCCACGCCATCGACGCCCTGCCCGAGCGCGAAAAACTGTTGCTGTCGCTCTGTTACGAGCAAGGCCTGAACCTCAAGGAAATCGGCGCCATCATGAACGTGACCGAAGCGCGCGTCTGCCAGCTGCGCTCCCAGGCCACGGCCCGCATCCGCGCCAAACTCAAGGAACAGGCCTGGCAGGAACTGCCGCAGGAAGGGCAAATCGCGCAGGTGATTTGAGGCTGCGCAGGCCGCCCTCTCGCAGTCTTCTCTATATAGGGGTAGCGGACGGCGTAATCGGCGCCCTCTTCTCCCCCCGCAACAACAAGAATTTCGACTTTCGCAAAAATTTCCCTAAAGATCGATTTTGGCCTGCCGTAATCCTGGCAACGGAGAGATTCCTAGACACCCGTCGACGAACTTTCCCGTTAACACCGATGGGCGGCCTTGCTGCCCAGTTTGAAGAAGCCTTTCTCTCTTGGGAGCCTCAACATGGCAGTCATCAATACCAACTATCTGTCGATGGTTGCGCAGAACAACCTGAACAAGTCGCAATCGTCGCTGGGCACCGCCATCGAGCGCCTGTCCTCCGGCCTGCGCATCAACAGCGCCAAGGACGACGCCGCCGGCCAAGCCATCGCCAACCGCTTCACCGCCAACGTCAACGGCCTGACGCAAGCCGCCCGCAACGCCAACGACGGTATCTCGATCGCCCAGACGACCGAAGGCGCCCTGAACGAAATCAACAACAACCTGCAGCGCATCCGTCAACTGACGGTGCAGGCCGCCAACGGCACCAACTCGGATACCGACCTGGAATCGATCCAGGCCGAAATCACCCAACGCCTGGGCGAAATCGACCGCGTGTCGCAACAGACCCAATTCAACGGCATTAATGTCCTGGCCAAGGACCAATCGTTGACGATCCAGGTCGGCGCCAACGACAGCGAAACGATCAGCATCGATCTGAGCAAGATCGACAAGACCACGCTGGGCCTCGACAAGCTGGACGTGAACAAGATCGCGCACAGCGTGAAGGCTGGTAACTTCACCGTCGGTGGAACCAAGGCTGCGGCGAACGCCACGTTCGATATCGATATCAGCGCAATCACGGGCGCCGCATCGGCTGCCGCGAAGAACGGCACGGTGGTTCAATCGGGCAGCACCTATTACCTCAAGTCCACGGACAACAAGTACTATCAATTGTCGGCTCCGGCGGTTGCTTCCACCGGCGCGGCAACTGTTACCGCGACCGCTTCGGCTACCGCTCTGACCGCGGGCGCCGTTTCCACCGCCGGCCTGGCCCCGCTGGCCGACATCGACACCGCCCTGCAACGCGTCGACACGCTGCGCAGCGACCTGGGTGCCGTGCAGAACCGCTTCGAATCGACGGTTGCCAACCTGAACAACACGGTCAACAACCTGTCCGCCGCCCGTTCGCGTATTGAAGACGCCGACTACGCGACTGAAGTGTCGAACATGACCAAGGCCCAGATCCTGCAACAGGCTGGCACCTCGGTCCTGGCCCAGGCCAACCAAGTGCCACAGACGGTGCTGTCGCTGCTGCGCTAATACGCTTCCGAAGCCAGGCAGGTCTTCGGACCTGCCGACGCCTCTTCGAAAGGCCCGGGAATCCATATTCTCGGGCCTTTTTTCCGTCCAAACCGGAAAAGGCCATGTTTTATTGAGCTGATTCACTCATTGCTTTCACGACTCGCAAAGTACTCTGCACGACACTCGCAGGTCTTTAGGCACATCGCATGGTCAAGCCCACTTTTCGTCGCCCCCCTCCTTCTCCCAGCCAGCCCGGCGTACCCTCGCTACAGGCGGCGCTGGCCAGAACCCAGCGCCGCCCGGACGACGCAAAGGCCTGGCGCGATCTGGGACAACGATATTTGCTAGAGGCCAACGCGCTCGAGGCCCGGGAGGCTTTGACCAAGGCAACCGGCCTGAACGCCGAAGATGCCATGTCTTGGACGCTGCTGGGGCAGGCCTGCGCCCAACTGGCCGACCACACATCGGCGCTGCAGTACTTCTCCCAAGCGCTGGAATACGACGAAAACAGCACAGCCGCCCTCTACGGCCTGGTCGAAAGCAATTTCAGCCTGGGAAAGCACGAGCCGACGCTGGCCTATGCTGAAAAACTGCTGACGCTGCAACCCAGGCACATCGGGGGGTTGCTGCGGCAATCGCAATCGCTCTTCAAACTTCATCGTTTCGACGAAGCGCTGCATGTAGCACAGTGGCTGGTGGAAAACGATGCGCGCAATCGCAGTCTTCATCTAAATGAGCTGGGCAATATGTGGCGCGACCTGGCGGAGCTCGAGAACGCCCAGGCCAGTTATGCGCAAGCAGCCAAGCTTACCGATACGGACCCGGTCCCTCTATCCAATCGAATCACCATGGCGCATTATCTTCCGCATTCAACGCCGGAAGAGATATTGGCTTTATGCCAGGAGTGGGGACAAAAGTTCGCCCCACGTACAAAGACGCCGCGACAGCAAGCCACCGACCGGACGCCGGGCCGCCCATTGCGGATCGGCATGGTATCCGACGGGTTTCGCCGACACCCTGTCGGCTACATGATCACACCGGCCCTTGAAAGCATAGGAACGTGGGGGATCAAACTGTTCTTTTACACGAGCAGCAACGTCGTCGATTCGATCACTCAACAGCTGATGCGGATCGCGACGAAATGGACTGACATCGCTCGCCTTTCGGACACCGAACTGGCGGACTCCATCAGAAACGACTCCATCGACATCCTGATCGACCTTTCCGGCCACAACGCCGGAACCAGGATGCGCACCATCGCCATGGAACCCGCGCCGGTCATCGTGAAATGGGTGGGCGGTCTGATCAATACCACCGGCGTTGAATCGATCGACTATCTGATCAGCGATGGCGTCGAGTCCCCACCGGGCAGCGACGCGTTTTACACGGAAAAACTCATCCGCATGCCGGATGACTATATCTGTTACCAGCCGCCGTCGCACATGCCCGAAGTGGGTCCGCTACCCGCGGCGACGAACGGCTACGTCACCTTCGGATGCTTCAACAATCCCACAAAGGTCAATGAGGTCTTGCTGGCCGAATGGGCCAGGCTTCTGCTTGCGGTTCCCGATTCAAGGCTGTTTCTCAAGGGAACGGCCTTCGGCTTCGAAACCATGCAGCAACGCGTCGTCCGCATCATGGCCACGCACGGCATCGACGCGTCCCGCATCCGCTTCGAAGGCCATTCGAATCACGTCAAGTTGCTGGAAAGCTATAACGAGATCGATATCGCCCTGGACCCCTGGCCCTATTCGGGCGGCTTGACGACCTGCGAAGCAATGATGATGGGTGTGCCCGTGATCACGCTTCCTGGGCCGACTTTCGCCGGACGGCATTCGGCCACGCATCTGGTCAATGCCGGAATGCCCGAACTGGTGACGCAGGATTGGGATGAATATATCGCTCGCGCCAAAGGCCTGGCGGGCGACTTGCAAAGCCTGTCCATCATTCGCAGCCATCTGCGGCGGATTCTGCTGGACTCTCCGGTTTGCAATAGCGCCAAGTACGCCGGACACCTGGCCGATGCCTTGCGCGCCATCTGGCAACGATACTGCGAAGGCAAGACGCCCGCGGCCCTTGGCTTTACGGAGCAAGGCCTGCCGCAGTTTGAAGGTGATGCGGCGCCTACGCTGGTCTCACACCCAGATGTCTCCGCTGACGACAGTCCGAACGCAGAGTGCTTCGCTTTCTCCTTCGAAGGAAAAATCGTCGTTCTCGACCACGGGGCGGCACTGTCCGGCCATCCGCATTTCGCACGAATGGCGGATCTCGGCGCTTTCTCCACGATTGTTATTGATCCGGCGAGCAAACTGACCAGTGCTGCCGAGTTGCAGTCCCAAGGACATTTGCAGCACTATCATGGCCACTACGCGCTTGGGTCGGGAAGCAGCGCCGATCTGTACGTCTGCCTGGACGCCGAACGGTCCGGCACACTGCCCCCGCTTTCCCCTGAACGGCAACCGGCATTTGCGCGGCAACCCAGCAACGTGATCGCGAAGCTGACCCTGCCCTGCACACGGCTGGACGATGTCGATGGGCTCGCCAGAGTCGATTGGCTGTGGCTTGACGATGCCAACGACAACCTCGGCATTTTGCAAGGCGCCTCCAGATTGCTGGATTCCGTGCTTATCCTGCAAGTGGGCATACGTTTTGTGGAAACCTACGAGCGGCAGCCCAGGCTGCACGAGGTCGAAGCCATGTTGAAGCCGTACGGCTTCCGGCTTCTGCGCCTGAATAACCTGCGCCACCACAACTACCTGCCAGTATCGGAGGGGAATTCCACCATCGATGGAGCACAGTTGCTGTCGGCCGATGCAGTGTTCGTGCCCGACGAATCCAGGCTGGACAAGCTGGATACGAATCAGCATCTGAAACTCGCATTCCTGCTGCACACCATCTATCAAACCACGGACCTCGCACACGAAGTTCTTGGCCGGGTTGACGCAGCGGAGGCACAGCGCTATCTGGCATCCCATCAAGCGCTTGAATGCCTGCAGTTGGCCGCGCAGCCGGCGCAGCTGACTCCGCCCGCCGCCTACGCCATCCATAAACAGCATGTGCCCTTGAACGGCCCCGTACGCAAAGGCGCTCATCCCCCGAGCGCGGACGATATCACCCGGTTGGCCGCTACGATTTCGGCAACGCCGCATATGGAGCCCGAAGGACGAGCGTTGCTGGCAGAACGATTGGGCAAGAGCAAGATCTTCCTGGAATACGGTTCCGGCGGCAGCTCGGTCATGGCTGCCCAGTCGAATATCCAGAAAATCTACTCGATAGACTCCGACGAAACCTATCTGCGCGCGGTCCAGGCGCGTATTGGGCAGTTGGGTGGCGACCTCGAAAAGTATCTGCCGATTTACGCGGATATAGGCCCGACCGGAGACTGGGGATGGCCCAAGGACTACGGCAGCGCGGCGCTCTGGCCCGCCTACGCCAACGAACCTTGGAACGTGATGGAGAAGCAAGGCGCCAGCCCCGATCTCGTCCTGGTCGATGGCCGGTTCCGGGTTGCATGCTTCCTGATTTCGGCGCTGCTGGCCGATGAAGGCTGCGTCATCCTGTTCGACGATTATTTCGACCGTCCCGGCTATCACGTCGTTGAAAAATATTTGAAACCGGTACGTGCTGCCGGACGGATGGCCGAATTCGTCGTTCCTGCGATCAAACCCCACGGACTGGTTCAGGAGTTGCTTCGATACTGCACCAAGCCCGATTGAACGCGGACCAGCAAGGTCCGCCGATCAGGCCAAAAAGGGGGCGCGGCATGCGCCCCCTTTCTCATGCACCTCGCGTGGTGCTGCATGCGAATCCCGATCGATAACGCCCATGCCGCGTCCATAAGGTGATTTTGGCCGTCAATTCCCTGGTTCGCCGCCGACTCTGGTGCCGCATAATTTCGATCGCACCATTTGTATCTAGATTTTTCACGCCATGACCACCTCGCCTCGCGATCCACACACACCGCAACCCGGCAGTACCGCGGCCCCGGATCAGGCACCAGAAGACGAGCAGACCCGCCGGCTGCGGGAAGAAAACCGCGCCCTGCGCGAACTGCTGGCTGCGCAAGTGCAGGCCACGCTGCCTCCACGCAAACCCAAGCTGCTACGACGGCTCGGCTGGGGGCTGATCTCCGCGCCGGGCGCAATGCTGGTGGGCTGGCGCAAGCTGCTGGGCCGTGACGAGGCGCGCCCCATCACCGGCAAGCGCGTGGGCTACGCGACGTTGACCGTGCTCTATACGCTGGCGATCTACGGCGCGCTGGTGTTGCTGGTGGTGTCGTGGAGTTCGCCCAACACGCCGTCATCCGGTGCCGCGGAGGCCGGTCCGCAGCGGGTGCCGCTGATCCCCCCCGAACCCGTGTTGCCGGAACCTCTGCCGCTCACGGCTGCGCCAGAGGCGATAGTCGAACCGGAGACGCATACTGCAACGCCAGCGCAACCGGCAGCACCGGCGCCAGAGCCGCCGTCATCCACCACGCCGGAACCGGCCGCAAAGCCGCACACCCCTCCCACGCCGGAACCTGCGGCGAACGCGCCGACGGGACCGCGTTCTACCCTGCGCATCACCGAAATCCCGGCGCAGAATCCTCGGGCCTGGCTTGATGCGCTCAGAGGCGAGCTTGCGCGTTGCGCGCAGTTGGGATTTTTTGAGCGCCCCGACTGTGCCTGGGCGGCCCGCAAGCAGTTCTGTGAGCCGCATCGGGCCTGGGGTACGGTGAAGGAATGTCCGAGCCGGCCTTGAATGGGTTATAGGCAGCACCCGCAGCGGCCGTGCACAGCCAAGGGAATCCGTCCGAATCCTCGTCGGGTCGGGGCCGTTGCCCAGGTATTTGCCGCCACACTCGAATAGTTTGGATTGAGGATCCGAGCTTCCAGGAGATATGTATGGTGCGCAACACACCCCCTCATGCTACTCACAACGTTCTGCCGGACCTCGGTTTCAGAGACGCCAAGGTTCCGTCCGCCGAGGCGGCTCTCGCTCATAGGCTGAACGTCGACATCACGAGCGAAATCATTGATTCGCTCCGTGACGAACTTGCCACGCTTCATGAGGCTGGAGCCATCGACGCGGTAGCAATGCGGCAATTTGAGGCCATCAACAAGCCCCAGCAAGCCAACCCCTGACACCACTTCAAAAACAAACGCCGGCCCCCAAATCAGGAACCGGCGCTCGTTATCAGCAACATCGGCGGCGAACCGCCGCCTGCTTACTTCTTCTTCATCGGCGGCAAGTCCGTGCAGACGCCTTCGGCGACTTCGGCGGCCATGCCCACGGATTCGCCCAGGGTGGGGTGCGGGTGGATGGTCTTGGCGATGTCGACGACGTCGGCGCCCATTTCGACGGCCAGGGCCAGTTCGCTGATGAGGTCGCCGGCGTGGGTGCCGACGATGCCGCCGCCCAGGATGCGG
Organism: Achromobacter sp. SX5; assembly: GCF_056711425.1. Taxonomy (NCBI): domain Bacteria; kingdom Pseudomonadati; phylum Pseudomonadota; class Betaproteobacteria; order Burkholderiales; family Alcaligenaceae; genus Achromobacter; species Achromobacter sp. SX5. Next base: position 3,224,520 of record NZ_CM160041.1, read on the forward strand.
TGGGTTTCAGCGTCGAAGATGAGCTTGGTGAAGCCTTCGTCGCGGCCGTTGGCGATGGCGCGGCCGGAGGCGGCCCAGGGGAAGACGCCCTTCTCGATCTTGACGCCCTGCTTCTTGGCTTCGTCTTCGGTCAGGCCGACCCAGGCCACTTCCGGATCGGTGTAGGCCACCGACGGAATGACGCGGGCGTCGAAGAAGGACTTCTGGCCGGCGGCGGCCTCGGCCGCGACGTGGCCTTCGTGCACGGCCTTGTGGGCAAGCATGGGCTGGCCGACGATGTCGCCGATGGCGTAGATGTGCGGCACGTTGGTGCGCATCTGGCGGTCGACTTCGATGAAGCCGCGGTCGGTCACGGCGATGCCGGCCTTGTCGGCGCCGATCTTCTTGCCGTTGGGGCTGCGGCCCACGGCCTGGAGCACCAGGTCGTAGCGCTGCGGCTCCTTGGGCGCGCCCTCGCCTTCGAAGCTGACGTAGATGCCGTCCTTTTTGGCTTCGGCGCCGACGGTCTTGGTCTTCAACATGATGTTGTCGAAGCGGCCGGCGTTCTTCTTCTGCCAGACCTTGACCAGGTCGCGGTCGGCGCCCTGCATCAGGCCGTCGAGCATTTCGACCACGTCCAGGCGCGCGCCCAGCGTGGAGTACACGGTGCCCATTTCCAGGCCGATGATGCCGCCGCCGATGATCAGCATCTTCTTGGGGATTTCACGCAGCAGCAAGGCGCCGGTGGAATCGACGATGCGGTCGTCCTGGGGCAGGAACGGCAGTTTCACCGACTGGCTGCCGGCGGCGATGATGGCCTGCTTGAAGCGCAGGGTCTGGGTCTTGCCGTCGGCGGCCTTGACCGTCAGGTGGTTGGGGTCGGCGAATTCGCCCACGCCGTGCACCACGGTGACCTTGCGGGCCTTGGCCATGCCGGCCAGGCCGCCGGTCAGCTTGGCGACCACGCTGTCCTTGTAGCCGCGCAGCTTGTCCAGGTCGATCTTGGGCTCGCCGAAGCTGATGCCGTGGGCGGCCAGCTCGCGCGCTTCGTCGATGATGGCGGCGTTGTGCAGCAGCGCCTTGGACGGGATGCAGCCCACGTTCAGGCAGACGCCGCCCAGGGTGTCGTAGCGTTCCACCAGGACCACGGACAGGCCCAGGTCGGCGGCGCGGAAGGCGGCGGAGTAGCCGCCGGGGCCGGCGCCCAGCACCAGCATGTCGTATTCGCCGTCGGCCGAGCCCTTGAAGCTGGCCGCGGCGGGTGCGGCGGCAGCCGCAGCAGGCGCCGCCTTGGGCGCCTCGGCGGCCTTGGGGCTTTCCTGCTTCGGAGCTTGCTTGGCGGCCGGCGCGGCGGCGGCGTCAGCGGCCTCCACTTCCAGCACCACCGTGCCTTCGGCGACCTTGTCGCCGACCTTGACGTTGACGGACTTGACCACGCCGCCCTGCGAGGCCGGGATTTCCATCGAGGCCTTGTCGGATTCGACGGTGATCAGGCTTTGCTCGGCCTTGATGGTATCGCCCACGGCGACCAGCACTTCGATGACTTCGACTTCCTTGAAGTCGCCGATGTCCGGCACTTTGATTTGAACGGTATTGCTCATGAGGCTCCCCGTTTACAGCGCGATGCGGCGGAAGTCGGCCAGCAAGGCGCCCAGATAGGCGTTGAAGCGGGCGGCCGCGGCGCCGTCGATGACGCGGTGGTCATAGGACAGCGACAGCGGCACGATCAGGCGCGGCACGAACTGCTTGCCGTCCCAGACCGGCTTGTGCGAGGAGCGCGACACGCCCAGGATGGCCACTTCGGGCGCGTTGATGATGGGCGTGAACGAGGTGCCGCCGATGCCGCCCAAAGACGAGATCGAGAAGCAGCCGCCCTGCATTTCCGCGGGGGAAATCTTGCCTTCGCGGGCCTTCTTGGACAGCTCGGTCATCTCCTGGGCGATCTGCAGGATGCCCTTCTTGTCGGCGTCGCGGATCACCGGCACCACCAGCCCGTTGGGCGTGTCGGCGGCGAAGCCGATGTGGTAGTACTGCTTGAGCACCAGGTTGTCGCCGTCGAGCGAGGCGTTGAACTCGGGGAACTTCTTCAGGGCCGCTACCACGGCCTTGATCAGGAAGGCCAGCATCGTGACCTTGATGCCCGCTTTTTCGTTTTCCTTGTTCAGCGTGACGCGCAGCGCTTCCAGGTCGGTGATGTCCGCTTCGTCGTTGTTGGTGACGTGCGGGATCATGACCCAGTTGCGGTGCAGGTTGGCGCCCGAGATCTTCTTGATGCGCGACAGCGGCTTGGCTTCGATCGGGCCGAACTTGGTGAAGTCGACCTTGGGCCAGGGCAGCAGGCCCAGCGCGGCGCCGTCGGCCGAGCCGCCCGCGGCGGCCGCGGTGGCGCCGGAGGCCAGCGCCTGCTTGACGAAGGCGCGCACGTCGTCGGCGGTGATGCGGTCCTTGGGACCGGTGCCCTTGACCTTGCTGAGATTCACGCCCAGTTCGCGGGCGAACTTGCGCACCGACGGCGAGGCGTGCGGTAGCTGGCCCGGCTTGAGGTTGGCGTCTTCGAGCGCGGCGGTGGGGGCCGGACGCTGGGCGGGAGCCGGGGCGGCGGCCGCCGGCGCGGGCGCGGCTTCAGCCTTGGCGGCAGGCGCCGGCGCGGCTTCGGCCTTGGCGGCCGGGGCGGCGGCGGCGGGCGCGGCGCCCTCCACCACGGCCACGACCGAGCCCTTGGCGACCTTGTCGCCGACCTTGACCTTCACTTCCTTGACCACCCCGCCCTGCGAGGCCGGGATTTCCATCGAGGCCTTGTCGGACTCGACCGTGATCAGGCTTTGCTCGGGCTTGATGGTGTCGCCGACCTGGACCATGACTTCGATGACTTCGACTTCCTTGAAGTCGCCGATGTCGGGCACCTGGATCTCGACCGGGCCGCTGGCGGCGGCCGGCGCGGCGGCTTCGGCCTTGGCCGCGGGCGCGGCGGCGGGCTGGGATTCGGCCTTGGGCGCTTCCTGCTTCGGGGCTTCCTTGGCGGCCGGCGCGGCGGCGCCGTCGGCGGCCTCCACTTCCAGCACCACCGTGCCTTCGGCGACCTTGTCGCCGACCTTGACGTTGATGGACTTCACCACTCCGCCCTGCGAGGCCGGGATCTCCATCGAGGCCTTGTCGGATTCGACGGTGATCAGGCTTTGTTCGGCCTTGATCGTATCGCCCACCGCAACCAGGACCTCGATAACTTCCACTTCCTTGAAGTCGCCGATGTCGGGAACCTTGATTTGCACGATATCGCTCATGTCTTTTTACCCTCAGGCGTATTGCGGGTTGGCTTTGTTCGGGTTGATGCCGTACTTCTTGATGGCTTCGGCCACCTTGGCGACGGGCACCTTGCCTTCATCGGCCAGCGCGCGCAGCGCGGCCAGGACGACGAAGTGGCGATCCACTTCGAAGTGCTCGCGCAGCTTGTAGCGGAAGTCCGAACGGCCGAAACCGTCGGTGCCCAGCACCTTGTACTCGCGGCCCTTGGGGATGAAGGGGCGGATCTGGTCGGCGTACAGCTTCATGTAGTCGGTCGACGCGATGATCGGGCCTTCCGTGCCGGCCAGCTGTTCGGTGACGTAGGCGACCTGCGGCTTCTTGTCCTCGGGGTGCAGCATGTTGTGGCGCTCGGCGTCCAGGCCGTAGCGGCGCAGCTCGGTGAAGCTGGTGACGCTCCAGACGTCGGAGGCCACGCCCCAGTCGGCTTCCAGCAGCTGCTGCGCTTCCAGCACTTCGCGCAGGATCGTGCCCGAGCCCATCAGCTGCACGCGGTTCTTGCCCTTGCCGTGCGACTTCAGCTTGTACATGCCGCGGATGATGCCTTCCTCGTCGCCCTTGGTCAGACCGGGCTGCGGGTAGTTTTCGTTCATCACCGTCAGGTAGTAGTACACGTTCTCCTGGTCTTCCACCATGCGCTTCAAGCCATGCTGGATGATCACGGCCAGTTCGTGGCCGAAGGTCGGGTCGTACGAGACGCAGTTGGGGATGGTCGAGGCCAGGATGTGGCTGTGGCCGTCTTCGTGCTGCAGGCCTTCGCCGTTGAGCGTGGTGCGCCCGGCGGTGCCGCCCAGCAGGAAGCCGCGCGCCTGCATGTCGCCGGCCGCCCAGGCCAGGTCGCCGATGCGCTGGAACCCGAACATCGAGTAGTAGATGAAGAACGGGATCATGATGCGGTTGTTCGAGGAGTACGACGTGGCCGCCGCGATCCACGAGCTCATGGCGCCCGCTTCGTTGATGCCTTCCTGCAGGAGCTGGCCGTCGGCCGCTTCCTTGTAGTACATGACCTGGTCCTTGTCGACCGGGGTGTACTTCTGGCCTTCCGGCGCGTAGATGCCGATCTGGCGGAACAGGCCTTCCATGCCGAAGGTGCGCGATTCGTCGGCCAGGATGGGCACGACGCGCGGACCGAGTTCCTTGTCGCGCAGGATCTGGTTCAGGATGCGCACGAAAGCCTGGGTGGTGGAGATTTCGCGGCCTTCCGCGGTGGGCTCCAGCACGGCCTTGAAGGCGTCCAGCGCCGGGGCCTTGAGCTGCTCGTCGGCCTTCTGGCGGCGGTGCGGCAGGTAGCCGCCCAGCGCGGCGCGGCGCTCGTGCAGGTACTTCATTTCGGGGGAATCGTCGGCCGGCTTGAAGTACGGCAGATCGGCCAGCTTGTCATCCGGGATGGGGATGGCGAAGCGGTCGCGGAATTCGCGGATGGAATCCAGCTCCAGCTTCTTCTGCTGGTGGGTCGGGTTCTTGGCCTGGCCGACGTGGCCCATGCCGTAGCCCTTGATGGTCTTGGCCAGGATCACGGTGGGCTGGCCTTCGTGCTTGGTGGCCGCGTCGAAGGCCGCGAACACCTTGTGCGGGTCATGGCCGCCGCGGTTCAGGCGCCAGATGTCCTCGTCGCTCATGCGCGACACGGCTTCCAGCAGCTTGGGGTGCTTGCCGAAGAAGTTCTCGCGCACGAACTTGCCGTCGTTGGCCTTGTACGCCTGGTACTCGCCGTCCACGGTGTCTTCCATGATCTGGCGCAGGATGCCTTCCTTGTCGTGGGCCAGCAGCGGATCCCAGTAGCCGCCCCAGATCAGCTTGATCACGTTCCAGCCCGAACCGCGGAAGTCGCCTTCCAGTTCCTGGATGATCTTGCCGTTGCCGCGCACCGGGCCGTCCAGGCGCTGCAGGTTGCAGTTGATCACGAAGATCAGGTTGTCGAGCTTTTCGCGCGCGGCCAGGGCGATGGCGCCCAGCGACTCGGGTTCGTCCATTTCGCCGTCGCCGCAGAACACCCAGACCTTGCGCTTGCTGGTGTCGGCGATGCCGCGGGCGTGCAGGTACTTCAGGAAGCGCGCCTGGTAGATGGCCATCAGCGGGCCCAGGCCCATCGACACCGTCGGGAACTGCCAGAAGTCCGGCATCAGCTTGGGGTGCGGGTACGAGGACAGGCCCTTGCCGTCGACTTCCTGGCGGAAGTGGTTGAGCTGGTCTTCGGTCAGGCGGCCTTCGAGGTAGGCGCGGCCGTACATGCCGGGCGAGGTGTGGCCCTGGAAGTAGACCAGGTCGCCGCCGTGGTTTTCGTCCTCGGCGTGCCAGAAGTGGTTCTGGCCGCAGCCGATCATGGTGGCCAGCGAGGCGAAGGAGGCGATGTGGCCGCCCAGGTCGCCGCCGTCGGGCGGGTTGTGCTTGTTGGCCTTGACCACCATGGCCATGGCGTTCCAGCGCACGTACGAACGGATGCGGGCTTCCAGCTCCAGGTTGCCCGGATGCGCCGGCTCCAGGCCGGGCGGGATGGTGTTGACGTAGGCGGTGTTGGGCGAGAACGGGATGTGGGCGCCGGAACGGCGCGCCTCATCGATCAGGCGTTCGAGCAGGTAGTGGGCGCGCTGCGGTCCTTCGCGGTCGAGGACTGCCGCCAGGGCTTCGAGCCACTCCTGGGTTTCTAGGGTGTCTTCGTCGTTGGCGGCCTGCACGGCGCCAGCCTGGGCGAAAGAGGACATCGTGTGTCTCCTGTTGGGTTCGTTCGTGACCACACCCGCTTCTTGTCTGCTCGCGGACATGCCATGGTAGCCGGGATCATCCGGGCTACCATGTCATGCATGGGTCGGGGTGTACAGAGAGCTGCCAGGGGCCCGGTCAGGGGTTCCCTATCAGCCGGCATTCTAAGAAGGAAGGATAACCGGTCGCAAGGAAAATTTCATGTTGCGGTACGGCATTTCATAATATGGAAAGTTGACCGGAAACTGAACGCCATCTTTTCATCCCTTTGGATATGTCCTCCAAAAGGAGGTGTCGATTCCCGGCAATTCACCGCCAATAGGCACTAAAATGCCCGGTCTATCTGGCCCGAATTCCATGTCCAGCGCGCCCAAGTCCAATATACCCACGCCGTTCCACGACCACGCCCGCACGCGCCGACGCGGGGTGTACTGGGTCACGCCCGCCATGGTGCTGATCCTCTATATCTGCGTGATGGCGGTGTTCTTCTGGTTGCAGCGCATCCACGACGACAGCGTCATGTTCGTGACGATCGACCAGGAAATGCGCCAGCAGCGCCTGATCTGGGTGGTGCTGGCGCTGTCCTGCGTGATCGTCATCAGCCTGCTGATGCTGTGGCGCTATACGCGCTTTCGCTCGTCGGCCGAGGCCGCGCTGATCGCGGAAACCGGTTTTCGCCGGGCCATGGAAAACTCCATGTCCACCGGCATGCGCGTGCTCGACATGGAAGGCCGCATCGCCTATGTCAATCCGGCCTTCTGCCGCATGATCGGCTGGAACGAGGCCGACCTGATCGGCCGCAGCCCGCCCTTCCCCTACTGGGTGCCGGGCCGCCACGAGCAGCACCAGCACACGCTGGACGTGCTGATGTCGGGCAAGACGCCCAGCAGCGGCCTGGAAGTCGAGGCCCAGCGCCGCGACGGCTCGCGCTTCACCGCCCGCATGTACGTCTCGCCGCTGCTCGACCCCAACGGCAACCAGATCGGCTGGATGACCTCCATGACCGACATCACCGAACCCAAGCGCATCCGTGAGGCGCTGACCGCCGCGCATGAACGCTTCATGACGGTGCTGGAAGGCCTGGACGACGCCATCTCGGTCACCGCCGACACCCACGACGGCCTGGAGCTGCTGTTCGCCAACCGCACCTACCGCCGCGTCTTCGGCGCCCAGACCGGCGGCCACGACGAGCTGCTGGCCGGCCGCCGCGGCCGCTTCACCGACGAGTCGGTCGAAGTCTTCGCGCCTTCGGTGCAGCGCTGGTTCGAGGTGCACCACCGCATGCTGGCCTGGACCGACGGGCGCCGCGTGCGCATGCAGGTGGCGCGCGACATCACCGAGCGCCGCGTCCACGAGGAAGCCTCGCGCGTGCAGCAGGAGAAGATCCAGCTCACCAGCCGCCTGACCACCATGGGCGAAATGGCCTCCTCGCTGGCGCACGAACTGAACCAGCCGCTGACCGCCATCGCCAACTACAGCATGGGCGCGGTGGCCCTGGTCAAGGCCGGCCACACCAGCCCCAATATGCTGCTGCCGGCGCTGGAAAAGGCCGCCTCGCAGGCCGAGCGCGCCGGCAAGATCATCAGCCGCATCCGCGAATTCGTGAAGCGCAGCGAGCCGCGCCGCCAGCGCGTGGCCATCGGCCGCATCGTCGACAACGCCATCGGCTTCGCCGAGATCGACGCGCGCAAGCGCCGCATCCGCATCGACAGCTTCGTGCCGTCGAACGCGCCGGACGTGCTGGCCGACCCCATCCTGATCGAGCAGGTGCTGCTGAACCTGCTGAAGAACGGGCTGGAGGCCATGGAAAAGAGCGAATCCGACGAGCTCAAGGTCGCCGTGATCCTGCACGACCAGCATATCGAAGTGGCCGTGGTCGACCGCGGCCACGGCCTGGCCGAGCCCGAGCGCCTGTTCGAACCCTTCTTCAGCACCAAGACCCAGGGCCTGGGCATGGGGCTGAATATCTGCCGTACCATTATCGAATCGCACCACGGCCGCCTGTGGGCAGACCCCAACCCCGCCGGCGGCACCATCTTCCGCTTTACCCTGCCCTGCGCTGCGACCCAGACGCAGGCCCAGAACGATCAGTCCGAGGAGTTGCACGCATGAACACGCCCCCCCTGTCGAGCACGGTATTCATTGTCGACGACGACGAAGCGGTACGCGATTCGCTGCGCTGGCTATTGGAGGCCAATGGCTACCGCGTTCGCGCCTACGCCAGCGGCGAATCGTTCCTGGAAGACTACGACGCCAGCCAGGTCGGCGTGCTGATCGCCGACGTGCGCATGCCCGGCATGAGCGGCCTTGAACTGCAGGAACAGCTGATCGCCCGCAATGCGCCGCTGCCCATCGTCTTCATCACCGGCCACGGCGACGTGCCCATGGCCGTGTCCACCATGAAGAAAGGCGCGGTCGACTTCCTGGAAAAGCCGTTCAACGAATCCGATCTGCGCGAAATCGTGGCGCGCATGCTGGAGCAGGCGACGCAGCGCGTCAGCAAGCACCAGGCCCAGAAGGACCACGAAGCCATGCTGGCGCGCCTTACCGCGCGCGAGCAACAGGTGCTGGAGCGCATCGTCGCCGGCCGCTTGAACAAGCAGATCGCCGACGACCTGGGCATCAGCATCAAGACCGTCGAGGCGCACCGCGCCAACATCATGGAAAAACTTGAAGTGACCACTGTTGCAGATTTGATGAAAGTGGCCTTGGCCAAACCCGAGGCTCATGCATGACAGCCAGGATTATTGACGGCGCCGCCCTGTCGCAGCGCATCCGCGAAGAAGTCGCCCAACGCGTCGCCGCCCTGGCCGCCAAGGGCACCCGCCCCGGCCTGGCCGTGGTGCTGGTGGGCGAAGACCCCGCCTCCCAGGTCTACGTGCGCAACAAGGTCGCCGCCTGCGAAAAGGCCGGCCTGCATTCCGTGAAAGAGCAGTATCCCGCCGACATGACCGAGGCCGAACTGCTGGCCCGCATCGGCGAACTGAACCGCGATCCGTCCATCCACGGCATCCTGGTGCAGCTGCCGCTGCCCAAGCACATGGACTCGCACAAGGTCATCGAGGCCATCGCGGCCGAGAAGGACGTGGACGGCTTCCACATCAGCAACGCCGGCCTGCTCATGACCGGCCAGCCGCTGTTCCGCCCCTGCACGCCCTACGGCGTGATGAAGATGCTGGAATCCGAAGGCGTGGCGCTGCGCGGCGCCGAGGCCGTGATCGTCGGCGCCAGCAACATTGTCGGCAAGCCGATGGCCATGCTGCTGTTGCAGGCGGGCGCCACCATCACCATCTGCAACTCCAAGACGCGCGACCTGGCGGCGCAGACCCGCCGCGCCGACGTGCTGGTGGTCGCCACCGGCAAGCCCGGCATGATCGACGGCTCGATGATCAAGCCCGGCGCCGTCGTCATCGACGTGGGCATCAACCGCGGCGCCGACGGCAAGCTCTGCGGCGACGTGGACTTCGCTTCCGCCAAGGAAGTGGCCGGCGCCATCACGCCGGTGCCGGGCGGCGTGGGCCCCATGACCATCGCGATGCTGCTGGTCAATACCGTCGAGGCGGCGGAACGGGCCGCGGCCTGACGGCCGGCGCGCCGGCGGCCGCCCTGGCCGCGGCGCCGGTCCTGCGATCTGCCCTTGCGTTCGGGCAGATCGCCCTCACCTGATTCTCATGCCCTTGCCGGCGCCCGGGCGCCGTTCACCCCTTTCCAGCCTGTAACACCATGACCCAGAATCCCCTGCTCGCCCCAGTCTCCGACCTCGTCGATTACGCGGCCGTCAAGCCCGCGCACATCGTGCCGGCCGTCGAGCAGCTGCTGGGCATCGCCCGCCAGGCCGTGGACGCGGCCGCCGACCCGCAACTGGCGCCGACCTGGGAAGCCGTGGTCGAGCCGCTGGACACCGCCTCGGAACGCCTGTGGCGCGCCTGGTCGGTGGCCGGCCACCTGAACGCCGTGGTCAATACGCCGGAGCTGCGCGAGGCCTACAACGCCGCCCTGCCCCTGGTCACCGAATTCTCCACCTGGGTCGGCCTGCACGAAGGCCTGTACAAGCAATACCAGCGCCTGGCCGCCGCCCCCGATTTCGCGTCCTGGACGCCGGTGCGCCGCCGCATCGTCGAGATGGCGCTGCGCGACTTCCGCCTCAGCGGCGTGGAACTGCAGGGCGCCGACCGGGAACGCTACGCCGCCATTTCCGACCGCGAGGCCCAGGCTTCGCAGAAGTTCTCCGAGAACGTGCTGGACGCGATCGACGCCTGGTCGCTGCTGGTCGAGGACGAATCGCGCCTGGCCGGCATCCCCGCCGACGTGCGGGCCGCGGCCCGCGCCGCCGCCCAGGAAGACGGCAAGCCGGGCTGGAAGCTGACGCTGAAAATGCCCTGCTACCTGCCCGTGATGCAGTACGCGCAGGACCGCTCGCTGCGCGAGGCGCTGTACCGCGGCTACGGCACGGTGGCCTCCGAACAGGGCGACGCGCGCTACGACAATTCCCCGCTGATCGAAGAACTGCTGGCGCTGCGCGCCGAAGAGTCCGGCCTGCTGGGCCTGGGCACGTTCGCGGCGCTGCGCCTGCAGACCCGCATGGCGCGCGACGCGCGCGAAGTCACCGTGTTCCTGCGCGACCTGGCCGCGCGCGCCAAGCCGTTCGCCGAACGCGACCTGGCCGAACTCAAGGCCTACGCCAGCGCCGAACTGGGCCTGGACGAACTGCAGCCCTGGGACGTGCCCTTTGCCTCGGAACGCCTGCGCGAGTCGCGCTACGCCTATTCCGAGGACGAGGTGAAGCAGTATTTCACCGAACCGCGCGTGCTGGCCGGCCTGTTCGAGGTCATCGAAACGCTTTTCGACGTGCGCCTGCAGGAAACCCCGGTCTCGTCCTGGCATGCCGACGTGCGCGGCGTGCGCGTGGAAAGCCCGGATGGCAAGCTCATCGGCCATCTGTACCTGGACCTGTACGCGCGCGCCGGCAAGCAAAGCGGCGCCTGGGTCGACAGCGAGCGCACCCGCCGGGTCGTGGCCGGCCGCCTGCAGACGCCCATCGCCTACCTGACCTGCAATTTCTCGCGCCCCAACGGCGACAAGGCCGCGGTCCTGACCCACGACGACGTCATCACGCTGTTCCATGAAACCGGCCACGCGCTGCATGCCCTGCTGTCCGAGGTCGACGAGCCGGGCGCGGCCGCTTTCGCCAGCGTGGAATGGGACGCCATCGAACTGCCTTCGCAGTTCATGGAGAACTTCTGCTGGGAATGGGCCGTGGTGCAGAAGCTGTCTGCCCACGTCGACACCGGCGAGCCGCTGCCGCGCGCGCTCTACGACCGCCTGGTCGCCGCCCGCAACTACCAGAGCGGCATGCAGACGGTGCGCCAGATCGAGTTCGCCCTGTTCGACATGCTGATGCACGACCGCGCCACCGGCGCCTCGATCGCCGAGGTGATGGATCTGCTGCAGGAAGTGCGCAAGGAAGTGGCGGTGCTGTTCCCGCCGGCCTGGCACCGGTTCCCGCATGCCTTCTCGCACCTGTTCGCCGGCGGCTACGGCGCCGGCTACTACAGCTACAAGTGGGCCGAGGTGCTGTCGGCCGACGCCTACGAGGCCTTCGAGGAAGCCGCCGCCCTGCAGGCCGGCAACGCGCTGGGCACGCTGGACCCCGCCACCGGCGCGCGCTTCCGGCGCGAGGTGCTGGCGGTGGGCGGCTCGCGCCCGGCGGCGGAATCCTTCGCCGCCTTCCGCGGACGCGCCCCGCGCATCGACGCGCTGCTGCGCCACAGCGGCATGACGCCGGCCTGACCCCACGACGCCTGACGGCCCGCCGCGCGCGGGCCGTTTGTATTTTGCGGTCACGGCTTGCGGGTAGAATCCAGAGGTTTACCCTGCAACCGGCCTTTGGACTCATGCGACACCTCATTTCCGGCCGCGCCTGGCGTGGCCTGCTGCTGGCTTTCTGCGTATTCCTTGCCGCCTGCGGCGAAAGAAACGTCGACTGGACCCTCTACAACGTCAAGGGCCACCTGCCCGACCTGAAATTCTCGCTGTCCGGCGCGGGCGGCAAAACGGTCAGCAGCGACGACCTCAAGGGCAAGACCGTGCTGCTGTTTTTCGGCTACGCCAGCTGCCCCGACATCTGCCCCACCACCATGGCGCAACTGACGGCCGTGCTGCAGAACCTGGGCGACGAGGCCAAGGACGTGCGCATCCTGTTCGTCAGCGTGGACCCGCACCGCGACACGCCCGACATCCTGCAGGCCTACGTCAACGCCTTCAACAGCAACGCCATCGGCGTGACCGGCGACGAAAAGCAGATCGCCGACCTGGCGCGCCGCTACCGCGTGGCCTACCAGATCGAAAAGCCGCGCCCGGGCGACGACGCCGACATGTACGAGGTCACCCACAGCCGTGGCGTGTACATCTTCGACAAGGACGGCAAGGCCCGCCTGCTGGCCTCGGACACCGACAGCGTCGAGGCGCTGACCAAGGATGTGCGCCAGCTGATCGAGCTGACTTCCTGAGCCGGCGCGCGCCGCATACTTGTTGTTACAGCCGGCGCGACCCGGGCATGGGTATCATCTGTGCACACTGCCCCCTTTTACTCTAGCCAAGGAGTACGCGCATGAGCATCATCATCATGATCATCGTCGGGTTCATCGTGGGCCTGATCGCCCGCGCCATCATGCCCGGAGACCAGAACATGGGGATCATCATGACCACGATTCTGGGTATCATCGGCGCCGTCGTCGCCGGCTTCCTCGGGCAATCGCTGGGCTGGTACGCCCCCGGCGAACCGGCCGGCTGGATCGGATCGGTCGTCGGCGCGATCATCGTGCTGTTCGTGGTGGGCCTGATCGCCAAGAAACGGGCTTGACGGTATGAATGTATGAAAAACGGGGCTGGTCTTTCGACCAGCCCCGTTTTTTCATGGCCCGGGCCGCGCGGCGCCCGGCGCCCCAACCATCAGGACCCCACCTGCGCGCTCGCGGTGCGTTCCGTCCAGCCCCCGCCCAGCACCTTGTACAAGGTGACCAGGTTGGACAGGCGGGCCCGCCGGGTCTCCACCAGCGCCTGCTGCGCGCTGTAGAGCGAGCGCTGCGAGTCCAGCACGCTCAGGTAGTCGTCGATGCCCTGGCGGAAGCGCTGGTCGGACGCGTCATAGGCGCGCTGGTTGGCGGCCACCAGCAGGCGCTGGGCCTCGATCTGCTCGTCCAGCGTGCCGCGCCCGGCCAGGGCGTCGGCCACTTCGCGAAAGCCGGTCTGGATGGCTTTCTCGTATTGCGCGACCTGGATGTTCTTCTGCACCTTGGCCAGGTCCAGGCCGGCCAGCAGCGAGCCGCCGGCGAAGATCGGCATCGTGATCTGGGGCACGAAGCTCCAGGCGCCCGAGCCGCCTTCGAACAGGCCGCCCAGGCTGGCGCTGGCGGTGCCGGCCGAGCCGGTCAGGCTGATGGTCGGGAAGAACGCCGCGCGGGCCGCGCCGATGTTGGCGTTGGCGCCCTTCAACTGGTGCTCGGCGGCGCGGATGTCCGGACGCCGCACCAGCAGGTCCGAGGGCAGCCCGGCCGGCAGCGTGGTCGGCAGCATGCCGTCGTCCAGCCGCTGGGCCTGGTCGAGCGCCGCGGTGATTTCGGGCGACAGCGGCTGGCCCACGAGCAGCACCAGCGCGTTGCGGTCCTGCGCGGCCTGCCGCGTGTACTGCGACAGGTTGCGCTGGGCGGTGCGCAGCGAGGTTTCGGCCTGGCTCAGGTCCAGCGCCGTGGACAGGCCCTGGTCGTAGCTCTGCTGGGTGAGCTTGAAGGAATCCTCCTGGCTCTTGAGGGTGTCGCGGGTCAACGCCAGCAGTTCCTGGTCGGCGCGCAGCGTCAGGTAGGCGTTGGCCACCTCGGCGATCAGCGTGAGCTGCGCCGCGGTGCGCGTTTCGTCCAGCGCCAGATAGGTCTCCAGCGCCTGGTCGCTCAGGCTGCGGATGCGGCCGAACAGGTCCAGCTCCCAGGCCGACATCGCGGCGCCCACCTGGTAACTGTGGCTGGTGGTGGCGCGTCCGCTGGGCGACAGGTCGGCCGGCGTGCGCTGGGCGCTCTCCTGCCCGGCGATGCCGACGCTGGGCATCAGGTCGGCGCGCTGGATGCGGTACTGCGCGCGCGCGGCCTCGACGTTCAGGGCCGCCACCCGCAGGTCGCGGTTATTGGCCAGCGACTGCTCGATCAGCTGCTGCAGCAGCGGGTCTTCGAAGAAGTCGCGCCACCCGATATCGGCCGTGGCCAGGCCGCCCGCGTCGGCCGGCTGGGCCGAGTCGTAGGCCGCGCCGGTGGGATAGGCCGACTCGACGGGCGCGTCCGGCCGTTCGTAGGTCGGGGCCAGCGAGCAGCCCGCCAGGGCCGCCGCCAGGGATACAGACAGCAAGGTTCTCATCGGGTATTTCATTGCGATTGTCCTTCCGTGGCGCTGGCGTCGTGCTCGTCGACGTTTTCGCTCATGCGCTTGACCTTGAACACGCGCAGCATGACCACGAAGAAGGCCGGAACAAAGAAGATGGCCAGGAAGGTGCCGGTCAGCATGCCGCCGATCACGCCCGTGCCGATGGCGTTCTGGCTGCCCGAGCCGGCGCCGGTGGAGATCGCCAGCGGGGTCACGCCCAGGATGAACGCCATGGACGTCATCAGGATGGGACGCAGGCGCTGGCGGGCGGCGTGGATGGCCGATTCCGTCAGGCTGGCGCCGGCTTCGTAGTGCTCCTTGGCGAACTCCACGATCAGGATGGCGTTCTTGGCCGCCAGGCCGATGGTGGTGAGCAGGCCCACCTGGAAGTACACGTCGTTGGACAGGCCGCGCATCATGGTCGCCAGCAACGCCCCGATAATGCCCAGCGGCACCACCAGCATCACCGCCGACGGGATGGTCCAGCTTTCATACAGCGCCGCCAGGCACAGGAACACCACGATCAGCGAAATCGCGTAGAGCGCGGGCGCCTGGGCGCCGGACAGGCGTTCTTCGAACGACAGGCCGGTCCACTCGAAGCCCACGCCCACCGGCAGCTTGGCCGCCAGCCGCTCCATTTCCTCCATCGCCGCGCCCGAGCTGTAGCCCGGCGCCGCCTGGCCCTGGATGTTGTACGACGGCACGCCGTTGTAGCGGTTCAGCTTCTGCGGGCCGAAGCTCCAGGTGGCCTTGGAGAAGGCCGAGAACGGCACCATGTCGCCGGCCTTGTTGCGCACGTACCACTTGTCCAGGTCTTCCGGCAGCATGCGCGAGGAAGCCTCGCCCTGCGCGAACACCTTCTTCACGCGGCCGCGGTCGATGAAGTCGTTGACGTACGACGAGCCCCAGGCGGTGGCCAGCGTGGCGTTGATGTCCGACACCGCCACGCCCAGCGCGCGCGCCTTTTCGCGATCGATGTCGAGCTGGTATTGCGGCGCGTCCTCGATGCCGTTGGGACGCACGCCGCGCAGCACCGGGCTCTTGGCCGCTTCGCCCAGCAGCTGGTTGCGCGCGGCCAGCAGCTTCTCGTGGCCCACGCCGGCGCGGTCCATCAGCTGGAAGTCGAAGCCGGTGACGTTGCCCAGCTCCATCACGGCGGGCGGCGGCACCACGAACAGCTGCGCGCGGCGCTCGGTCTTGGCGAAGTGCGCATTGGCGCGCGCCGCCACGGCGCCGGCCTTCAGGCTGGCGTCGCCGCGCTCTTCCCAGTCGCGCAGCTTGATGAACAGCATGGAGGCGTTCTGGCCGCGGCCGCCGAAGTTGAAGCCGTTGACCGCGAACACCGACACCACGGCGTCCTTCTCTTCGTTCAGCAGATAGGCGGTGGCGTCGTCGATGACGGCCTGGGTCGCCTGCGCCGTCGAGCCGGCCGGGGCCTGGATCTGGGCGAACAGAATGCCCTGGTCCTCGTCCGGCAGGAAGGCGGTGGGAATGCGCGTGAACATCCAGCCCATGGCGATCACCAGCGCCAGGTAGATCAGCATCAGGCGCTTGCTGCGGTTCAGGCCGCGCGCCACCGTGTTGGCGTAGCCGTTGCTGCTGCGGTCGAAACTGCGGTTGAACCAGCCGAAAAAGCCCTTCTTTGAACCGTGATGGCCCTTGGGAATCGGCTTGAGCAGCGTGGCGCACAGCGCCGGCGTGAACACGATGGCCACGATCACCGACAGCACCATGGACGACACGATGGTGATGGAGAACTGGCGATAGATCACGCCCGTGGAACCGCCGAAGAACGCCATCGGAATGAACACGGCGGCCAGCACCATGGCGATGCCGATCAGCGCGCCGGTGATCTGCGACATGGACTTGCGCGTCGCCTGCTTGGGCGACAGCCCTTCTTCGGCCATCACCCGCTCGACGTTCTCGACCACCACGATGGCGTCGTCGACCAGCAGGCCGATGGCCAGCACCATGCCGAACATGGTCAGCGTATTGATGGAATAGCCGAAGGCCGCCAGCACCGCGAACGTGCCCAGCAGCACCACCGGCACGGCCAGCGTGGGGATGATGGTCGCGCGGAAGTTCTGCAGGAACAGGTACATCACCAGGAACACCAGGATGATGGCCTCGATCAGCGTCTTGAACACTTCGTGGATCGACAGGCTGACGAACGGCGTCGTGTCATACGGATAGACGACGTCCATGCCCGGCGGGAAGTAAGGCTTCAGGCTGTTGATGGTGTCGCGCACCGCCTGCGCCGTGTCCAGCGCGTTGGCGCCCGGCGCCAGCTTGACGGCCAGGCCCGAGGCCGGCTTGCCGTTGTAGTAGCTGTCGATGGCGTAGGTCTGCCCGCCCAGCTCGATGCTGGCGACGTCGCCCAGGCGCACCTGCGAGCCGTCGGTGTTGACCTTGAGCAGGATGCGCTCGAAGTCTTCCGGTTTCTCCAGGCGCGACGGGCCGATGATGGTGGCGTTGAGCTGCTGGCCGCGCACCGACGGCAGGCCGCCCAGCTGGCCGGACGACACCTGTACGTTCTGCTCCTTGATGGCGTTGACCACGTCGACCGTGGTCAGGCCGAAGTTCACCAGCTTGGCCGGGTCCAGCCAGATGCGCATCGCGTACTGCGAACCGAACAGCTGGAAGTCGCCCACGCCCTGCGTGCGGCTGATGGGGTCCTGGACGTAGGACGCGACGTAGTCGGCCAGGTCGTCCTTGGTCATCGAGCCGTCGGTGGACACGAAGCCGGCCACCATCAGGAAGTTCTTGGTGGCCTTGGTGACGCGGATGCCCTGCTGCTGCACTTCCTGCGGCAGCAGCGGCTGCGCCAGCGACAGCTTGTTCTGCACCTGCACCTGCGCGGTGTCGGGGTTGGTTCCCTGCGCGAAGGTCAGCGTGATGGACATGCTGCCGTCGGAATTGCTTTCCGAGGAGATGTATTGCAGGCCGTCCAGGCCGTTCATCTGCTGCTCGATCACCTGGACCACGGTGTCCTGCACGGTCTGCGCCGAGGCGCCCGGGTAGGTCACCGCGATGCCGATGGCCGGCGGCGCGATGTTGGGGTACTGGGCGACCGGCAGCCCCAGGATGGACAGCGCACCGGCCATCATCAGCACGATTGCTATCACCCAGGCGAATACCGGCCTATCTATGAAAAACTTTGCCATGCGAGCTCCCTGACTACTGCTTCGCCGCGGCGGCCGCCTGCGGCTGCCCCGCTTGCGGCGCCTTGGCGCTGGCCTCGGTGGCGATCACTTCCACGCCCGGGCGCACCATCTGCACGCCTTCGACGATGACCTTGTCGCCGGCGGCCAGGCCTTCGGTGACCAGCCACTTGTCGCCGATGGCGCGGTCGGTCTTGAGTTCACGCAGTTCGACCTGGTTCTTGGCGTTGACCACCAGCGCCGTCGGAACGCCGCGCTGGTTGCGGGTCACGCCGCGCTGCGGCACCAGCAGGCCGTCGGCGGCGACGCCGTCGGCCAGGCGGGCGCGCACGAACATGCCCGGCAGCAGGCGGCGGTCCGGGTTGGGGAACACCGCGCGCAGCGTGACCGAGCCGGTGCCCGGATCGACCGTGACTTCGGAGAATTGCAGCTTGCCCTGCTGCGCGTATTGCGAACCGTCTTCGAGCGTCAGCGTCACCAGGGCGGCCTGTTCGCCGTCGGCCTTCTTCAGCTCGCCGCTGGCCAGCGCGTTCTGCAGGCGCAGCAGCTGCACGGTGGACTGCGTCACGTCGACGTAGATCGGATCGATCTGCTGCACCGTGGCCAGCGCCCCGGTCTGGTTGGCCGTGACCAGCGCGCCCTCGGTCACCGTGGAGCGCCCGATGATGCCGTCGATGGGCGACAGCACCTTGGTGTAGACCAGGTTGATGCGCGCCGTGTCCAGCGCGGCGCGGGCCGACAGCACGTCGGCGGCCGCCTGGTCGCGCGCGGCGACGGCGTTGTCGTAGGTCTGCTGGCTGACCGCGCGCGTGGCCACCAGCGGCTTGTAGCGCTCGGCCAGCAGCGCGGCCGTCTTCTGCTGCGCCTGGGCGCGCGCCAGCGCGGCGCGCTGGCTGTCCAGGCTGGCCTGGTACAGCGCGGGATCGATCTGGTAGAGCTGCTGCCCGGCCTTGACCTCGCCGCCCTCGGTGAAGAGGCGCTTCTGGACGATGCCATTGACCTGGGGCCGGACCTCGGCCACCCGGAAGGGCGAAGTCCGGCCCGGCAGTTCGGTGGTCAGGGAAACCGGTTGGGTGGCCAGGGTCACCACGGTCACCTGTGGCTTGCCTGCCTGGGGGGCCTCTTGCTGCTTGCCGCAGGCCGCCAGTGTAAGTGCCGATGCCGTCAGCGTGGCGATCGCCGCGCCGCGCCACATAGCGCTGTTCTTATTCATAGATTGCATTCCCGATTTCCAAAAAATTACCCATGCCGCACCCGCTGCGCGGGCCCTGCGGCCCGTAGGCGTCGCCTGCCGGGCGGGCGGGCCCCGGAAGAAAACGCGTCCCCGGGACCGCTGTCGCGCGGTCCGCGTGGATTGGCCGGATGGATTTGCCTAGAACACGCAGGCTGGGCTTTGTCGCATTGCTGCATTGCAGAACTCGCATTCTGCGTTATCCCGCCCGAGAAACAAAGAGTCATCTAGAGAAAACTTCATTCCATATATGGGACAATTTCCAAGCCCTTGATATGACAGAATTCCGCCATGAAACGCTTGCAAGGCATGGAACTTTTCGTCGAAGTCGCGAAAACCCGCAGCTTCAGCCGCGCCGCGGCCACCCTCGGGGTGCCCAAATCGACGCTTTCGCGCCAGGTCGCCGACCTGGAGCGCTCGGTCGGGCTGCGGCTGCTGAGCCGCACCACCCGCAAGGTCGAGCTGACCGACGCCGGCCGCCTGTACTTCGAACGCTGCCAGCGCATCGTGGCCGAGGCGCAGATCGCCCACGAGGAACTGCAGAACCTGGTGGACACGCCGGCCGGGCCGCTGCGGGTCAACATGCCCGCGGATTTCGGCACGGACTTCCTGGCTGAATCGTTCATGGAGTTTTCCCGCCGCTACCCCGACGTCACGTTTTTCCTGGACCTGGCCAATCCGGACCACGCTTCGCGCGTGTTCCAGACCTGCGATGTTTCCATCGAGATCGGCGAACTGCCCGACTCGACGCAGATCGCGAGGCTGCTGGGCATGCTGCCCGCCTACCTGTACGCCTCGCGCGAATACCTGGAGAAGCACGGAGAACCCCGGCACCCCAGCGACCTGACCCGCCACGAGTGCATCGAGTTCCGCGCCGAAGGCGCAGGACGGGTGACCCGCTGGCCGCTGACCGACGGCATTCAGCACATCGAATTCACGCCGGGCAACCGCTTTTCCGTCAACGGCGTGGCCATGGCGCGGCGCCTGGCCATGCTGGGGGCCGGCATCGCGGTGCTGGTGGGCGGCCAACTGGCCGAGCAGCAGTCGGGCCAGCTGCAGCGTGTGCTGCCGGACTGGCAACTGGGGCCGTTTCCGGTGTATGCGGTGACCGAGACCCGGCTTCTGCCCGCCAAGACCCGGATCTTCATCGAATTCCTGATGGAGCGCCTGGGAAGCAGCGGGCAGGCGAAGGATACTCCCGGTTTGATGACATAAGCCTGTGCCGGAAACAGACTGAAAAAACTGGCGGGTCCCGACTACAGATGTCGGCGCACACGACCAATCGGGCCGCGCGGCCCGCCGTTCAGAAACGCTCGTCTTCGCGCAGGTAGCGCCATTGCCCCAGCGGCAGGTCGCCCAGCGCCACGCGCCCGATGCGCACGCGCTTCAGGCCCACCACCTTGAGGCCGACCAGTTCGCACATGCGGCGGATCTGGCGTTTCTTGCCTTCGCGCAGCACGAAACGCAGCTGGTCGCTGTTCTGCCAGCGCACCTGCGCCGGGCGCAGCGGCTTGCCATCGAGCGACAGGCCGTGGTTGAGCAGCGCCAGCCCGTTCTCCGACAGGCTGCCCTGCACCCGCACCAGATACTCCTTGTCCACGCTGGAGTCCTCGCCGATCAGGTGCTTGGCGATGCGCCCGTCCTGCGTCAGCACCAGCAGGCCCTGCGAATCGATGTCCAGCCGGCCGGCCACCGCCAGCCCGTCCAGGTGGCCGCGCTCGAACCGGCGCGGTTCGCGGTCGCCGGCGTAGCGCGACCGGGCGTCGATCAGCGCGACCGCGGGCGTATAGCCTTTTTCGGCCTGGCCCGACACATAGCCCACCGGCTTGTTGATCAGAATCGTGACGCGCGCGGTCTGGCGCGCCTGCGCGGCGCGCTCCAGCGTAATGACCTGGTCGGGAAAGGCCCGGGCGCCCAGCTCGGACACCACCACCCCGTCCACTCGGACCCAGCCGCGCTCGATATAGGCGTCGGCCTCGCGGCGCGAACACAGTCCACGCTCGGACATGAGCTTGGAGATACGTACTTTTTCCATGGGCGGCATTGTAAGCGCAGGCCCGAGGCGGCCAAACCGGTCCAATGCCCGCATCGCTTGCAATCCTTGACGGTTGGCCGCTGGCGATACATTGCTACACACTGTAATCTTTTCCGACACAACATTTGCTGCATCCGTTCCACGGTCTCACCCGTCTATGCCCGCAACCCTGCTTGAATGGTCCGTGCCCGCGGCGATCCTGATGTGCGCCATCGGACTCTGGGCCGCGCGCATGGTGGGCTTCAATACCGTCCGGTGGGGCAGCGCCCTCGCCTGCCTGGGCACCGGGTACGCCGTCATGCTCGTGCCGGCCAGCGCGCTTTCCCCTTACAAACAAGTGGTCGAGGACGCGTTCATTCTGGGCGGCGTCATATTGGCCTGTCGCGCGCTCCAGAGCCGTCGCCGCGCACCGCCCTCTCCCTACATCGATATTGCGGTCCTGCTGGCCTCGACGGCGATGGTGATCGTCTCGGTCGTCCTGTTCTCCAGCGCAAAACTGGAGACGTTCTTCGTCCAGGCCTGTTGCGCGCTCGTGATCTGGCGGGCCACTGTCTCCTTTGCAAGGCAGGTCGCGACCACGTCGGACAAGGTGCTCACCGCCGCGTTTCTCTTCATCGCGCTGGTGCTGACCGGACAGTGCATCCTGTATATCGCCGCGCCGACGCCTGTCGCCATGGACGAATGGAGGACGTCCGTCTGGGGAACCCTGATCCAATACACGGGGCTGCTGGGGAGCATCGTCCTGACGTTCGCGGTGTTCATCGCGACGAGCTACGACGCCATAGAGAAATACCGCCAACAAGCCCATACCGACGCGTTGACAGGCCTGCTGAACCGACAGGGCCTCGATGGTCTTTTCACCACCGTCGCCAGGTCCGCCACGCCGACCGCGTTGATCATGGCGGACATCGATAATTTCAAGCGCATCAACGATGTTTTCGGGCATCCGTTTGGCGACATGGTGCTGGCGCGATTTGGCGGCCTGCTCAGAACGGCGGCAGAGGCAGGGAATTTCGCCGCCCGGCTGGGCGGAGAAGAGTTCCTGGTGCTGCTGCCGGGAACCAGCCTGGAGCGCGCCGCCGCAATCGCCGAGGAGATCCGCGCGAACTTCGTGGCGCAGCGCTGGACGCCGCACGCGCCCAATTCGCGTTTCACGGCCAGCATGGGCGTGACGCTGGTACAGGCGGGGGAACCGTTGGCCCACGCCTTGAAGCGCGCGGACGACCTGCTCTATGCGGCAAAGCGGAAAGGACGGAACTGCACGGTCGCCGGCGCCGCGCTTGGCCTGTCCGCGCCGGTCGACGCGGGTAATTACCTATGAAAACGGCGCGCCGCGTGCCGTATCGATACCGATAAGGTTCTCAATTATTTCGGGGAGGATTTGCCGTGGTCGCAGCGAGTTGCAATGGCGCGGGGTGGTCGAAATGGATAATCCTGGTCGCCTCCGCGACCGGCTTCGCAACCGCCTCGAGCGCTCAAACAGTCTCCGGTACGGGGGACGTGCAGCCCGGGACGGTCCAGACGCCGGACTGGTCTGTCGGGGGCGATCTGATCGTTGGCAATTCCCTCACCGGGACCTTGACCATCAGCGATGGCGGAACCGTCCGCAACGACTGGGCATTCATAGGCAATCTCAATGGCGGCGTGGGCACGCTGACGGTGTCAGGCCCGTCGACCTGGACCAGCCTCGGCCCGGTATATGTCGGCAACGACCCCGGCAGTAACGGCACGCTCCGCATTCTGAACGGAGGCGTGGCGCAAAGCGCATCGGGCAGCATCGGCTCCGCCGACGGCAGCATCGGAAGCGTCGTCGTTTCCGGACCGGGGTCGGCCTGGAACCTCGCTCCGGTCAGCGCGTTCGACATCGGCGGGGCCGGCCGCGGCACGCTGCAAATCGACAACGGCGGCGCCGTGCATAGCGGTCAGGGGATCATCGGCTGGGACGCCAGCGGCGATGGACGCGTCACGGTATCGGGCCGCGCATCGGTCTGGGCCCCCCTGAACAACATCTACGTCGGTTTCTACGGAACCGGGGATCTGCGCGTCCAGGATGGCGCCGCCGTGCACACCGAAGGCTCGACCGGGCCCGGCGCCGCGGCGACGGTCTACATCGGGGCAGGCGCAGGCGGCGTCGGCACGGTGACCGTATCCAGCGCGACGACCGACATCTCGACGCTCTCGGCAAGCGACCGCATCGAAGTCGGCTCGGAAGGCACGGGCGCCCTCACGATCGAAAAAGGCGGGCTGGCGGTTGCAGCGAGCAATACGTGGGTCGCCATTGCCGGCACCGCCACCGGCACGCTGAACCTGACCGGCGATGGCAGCGGCCGCGGCGTGCTGGAAACCGGCTCCGTGATCAAGGGCGCCGGCAACGCCGCCTTCAACCTGGATGGCGGCGTCCTGCGCGCCAATCGTGACGAGCGCGACTTCCTGAAAGGCTTCGCCACGCAGGCCGTGGGCGGCGAAGGCGCATGGTTCGACACGAACGGACACGACGTCGGCGTGACGACCGCTTTCTCCGGAAGCTCGCGCTTCACCAAGCTGGGCGCGGGCACGCTGACCTTGTCGGGCAACAGCGCCGCGTTCACGGGGACCACCGATGCCCAGGCCGGAACGCTGCAGGTGGATGGCACCCTCGGCGGACCGGTCAATGTGTTCGCGGGCGCGCGGCTCACCGGCACCGGGCGCGTGGGCGCGACGGCCAACCGGGGCACGATCGCGCCGGGTCCGCGCAGCGGCTTCGGCACCCTGACGATCGCCGGCGACTATGCGGCGCAAGGCGGCAATCTGGAAGTCCGCACGCGGCTTGGCGCCGACGATTCGCCGACGGACAAACTGGTGATCACGGGCGACAGCGCCGGCACGACGCCGGTCACGGTGAAGAACATGGGAGGCGTTGGCGCGCAGACCCGGCGAGGCATACAGGTCGTGCAGGTCGATGGCGTCTCGGCGGGACAATTCAACCTGGCCAACGGCGACTACGTCATCGCGGGGCGTCCGGCGTTGGTGGCGGGCGCCTATGGCTATGTGCTGCAACAGGATCAGGCTGACGGCGGCTGGTATTTGCGGTCGTCCCTGACCGGTCCAGGCTCCCCGCCGACCGATCCCGGCGCGCCCCCTACCGATCCCGGGGCGCCGCCGGCCGGCCCCGGCGCCCCGCCCGCCGGCGGCGGTTCGCCGGGCGCGGAGCCTCCCCTGCTTTATCAGCCCGGCGTGCCGGTCTATGAAGCCTATGCCAATACGCTGCTTCACCTGAGCCGGTTGCCCACCCTGCGCCAGCGCGTCGGCAACCGCGTCTACGATCCCGCGGACGCGCGCCGCAACGGCGTATGGAGCCGCCTGGAGGGCACGACGAGCCGGCTCGAACCTTCTGTGTCCACCACGGGCGCGCGGCAGGACATCGATAGCTGGAAGGCGCAATTCGGCGTTGACCGCGTCCTGGCCGGTCAGGCAGAGGGCTCCCGTCTGGTGGGCGGCCTGGCCTTTCATTACGGCAAGGCCGACACGCGCGTGTCGTCGGCGTACGGCGACGGCGCGATCGACACCACCTCCTATGGCCTGACGCCGACGCTGACCTGGTACGGCGAAAATGGCGTCTACCTCGATACCCAGGCCCAGGCGGCGTGGTTCGACAGCGACCTCGATTCCCGGCTTGCCGGCACGCTGAAGAAGGGCCGCAAAGCCCAGAGCTACGGGCTGGGCGTCGAAGCGGGCAAGACTTTCGGATTGGCAGAGGGACTCTCCCTGATCCCGCAGGCGCAACTGACATACGCCGCGACCCGCTTCGACAGCTTCAACGACAAGTTCGGCGCGCATATCGAAAGCGACAAGGGCGACAGCTTGCTGGGCCGCCTCGGCATCGCGCTGGACTACAAAAGCAATTGGCAAACAGCCGGCGTGAACAGGTCATCGAACGTCTACGGCGTCGTCAACGTGAAACATGAATTCCTGGACGGAACGCGTGTGCGCGTGGCCGGCGTGCCGGCGGCGAGCCGTATGGCGCGAACCTGGGGCAGCATGGGAGCGGGAGCGGACTACCGTTGGGGAGAGCGCTACGCGATCTACGGCCAGATCGACGTCGATGCGGACTTTTCGGGCAGCTATATTGCCACCGCGACGGCGGGTTTCAGGATGATGTTCTAGGGCTGGACAGGCTGATGGGCGCGCGCAACAAACCCTGTGACCCACCGCTGTTGGCATAATACGCAGCCATGACAAGCCTAGCAGTCCTTTCCCCTCCCCTTGCCCCGGGCTGGCTGGCGGCCGCCCCGCCGCTGTTGCCCGCCGCCATGCGGCACTGGTTGTTCCGTCCCGGCGCGCTGACCGCCGGCCTGCGCCAGGTCGGCCAGGTCCGCCTGCGGGTGCTGGCCGAGTACGCCGACGGCGCGCCGGCCGACGAGGCGCGCGCCATGCGCATCGCGCCCGGCAGCCCGGTCTGGGTGCGTGAAGTCCTGATGTCGATCGACGGCGTGGACAGCGTGCCGGCCCGCAGCCTGACGCCGCTGACGGCCTCGCACGGCGCCTGGCAGGGCATGCGGCGCCTGTCGACGCGGCCGCTGGCGGACATGCTTTATCACGACCGCACCGTGATCCGTTCGCCCTTCGCCTGCCGCCGCCTGGCCGCGCCGGTGCCGTTTTATGCGACGGCGCTGCGGGCGCTGGCCGTCGCGCGCCACGACATCGGCGCCGCCGGAGTCTGGGCGCGGCGCTCGGTGTTCTGGCGCCTGGGCCAGCCGCTGCTGGTGGCCGAGTGCTTCCTGCCCGGCTTCTGGACGCTTACCGCCGGGCGCACGCCCCCGCCCCTGCAGGCGCATCAACGCACGCCGGGCGCGCGCTGAGGCGCACCGGGCGCTATCGCGAAAACACCGAGGGCGCGGATTCGATGCGGTTGCGCCCGAGCTGCTTGGCGTTGTAGAGCGCGCGGTCGCTGCGGCTCAGCGCCAGTTCGGCGGCTTCGTCCATGGTGTGCATGGTGGATATGCCGATGCTGACCGTCAGCGGAATGTGCCGCCCGCCGGCCTGGAACGGGGCGTCGGCGATGCGCTGCTGCACCCGCGCGGCGAAGGCGTGGGCGCGCTCCATGTCGGTGTCGGGCAGCACCACGGCGAACTCCTCGCCGCCTATGCGCCCCACCAGATCCACGGCCCGCAGCTGGCCGCGCAGCGTATTGGCGAAGTGGCGCAGCACGCCGTCGCCGATCGCATGGCCCCAGGTGTCGTTGATCTGCTTGAAATGATCCAGGTCGCACATCAGGACGGCGGCGCAATCGCTGTTCTGCCGCTTGATCCGGGCCAGCTCCGCCTCGATGCGCGACATGAAGTGGCGGCGGTTGGGCAAGGTGGTCAGGGCGTCGGTGGCGGCCAGTTCGCGCAGCTCGAAATCGGCGCGCTTGCGGTCGGTGATGTCGGTGACGAAGCCGTGCCAGACCACCGAGCCGTCGGGCGCGGTGCGCGGGCTGGCGTCGCCCTGGCGCCAGCGCAGGCCCTGGCGCGGCAGGCAGACGCGGAACTCCTGGTGCCAGTGCGTGCGGGCGGCGGCTGCGGCCTGCAGCGAGGCGTGGTAGGCGGGCAGGTCGTCGGGATGGACGCGCTGTTCGATGGCGGCCGCGCCTTGCTGGACGTCCTGGGGCGTCAGTTCGAACATGTCCCAGATGCCTGCGCTGACGTAGAGAAAGCGCGCCGGTCCGCCCCCGGACCGCTGGCCGCACTGGAACACCATGCCGGGCACGGCGTCGGTCAGGTTCACCAGCAGGTCGGCCGTGCGCTGCAGCCGCTCCGACATGGCCCGCATGGCGCTGATGTCGGTGGTGGTTCCCATCATGCGCAGGGCCCGGCCCTGCGCGTCGCGGCTGACGACCTTGCCGCGGCTGCAGATCCATTTGTAGCTGCCGTCCTTGCAGAGGATGCGGTGCTCGACCTCGTAGCTTTCGGTCTTGCCCTCGAAATGCGCCTGCATGGCCGCGCGCACGTAGTCGGCGTCGTCGGGGTGCAGGCGCTTGTACGCATCCTCGATGCGGTTGGTGAGTTCGGATTCGCCGTAGCCCAGCAGCGCTTTCCAGCCGGCCGAATACGTGATCTCGCCGGTCACGACATTGCGATCCCAGACGCCGGTGCCGCTGCCGGCCACGGCCATCGACAGGTTGCGAGCCTCTACGCGCCAGCTGTCTTCGGCCGCCCGTTCGGCGGCCAGCGCCCGGCGCTTTTCGACCGCCGCGGCCGCCAGCGCGGCGTAGTCTTCCAGGGACTGGCGGTCTTGCGGGCCGAATTCGCGGGCCTGCCCATGCAGCAGCCGGAACGTGCCCATCTGGCGGCCATCCTCGTCCAACAGCGGGCATTCTGCGGCGAAAGCGGGTTGCGCGGCCGCGGGCGGCGCGCCGGCCTGGGCCTGCCAGAGGCCGTCGGCGTCGCTGCAGGCCACCAGCACCATGTCCACGCCGAACTGGCGCCGGGCCAGCCGGGCGAGCCGGTCCAGCGGGCCGTCCGGCTCGGGCTGCGCCTTGCCCGCGCCGGCGGCGGGCGCGGGACCAGGTGCGCAAGGAAAATCACCTGTAGCAGGCATTTCGGACCATCGCAGCAAGTTCATCGACGCGGTCATGTGCCGGCCGCGGATGACATTTTGTCACGTCCAGCACCAAAATGGCATTGTTTTACACGTTGCGCCGTTCGCGCCGCGATGGCCCCTTCCGCGGGGCGGGGAACGTCGTTAACGCCAGACTTCCGGCTCGATGCTGACTTCGCCCTTGTCGGCCGAGAAGTACACCACGCCGTCCGAAATATTGGCGTTGAGCTGCATGGTGCGCTCGGCCAGTCTGGCCAGGGCCTTGGCCTGATCCGACGGCAGGTTGACGACCTTCAGATTGCGGGTGCGCTCCAGCTTGTTCTTGACGCCGTCCCACCAGATCTTGCTGGCCGAGCCGCCGTAGCAGTAGACGATCACCTCTTCGGCGCGGCCGCAGGCCCGCAGGATGCGGCGTTCTTCCGGCTGGCCGACTTCGATCCACAGCTTGACCGCGCCGGTCAGGTCCTTGGCCCACAGGTCGGGTTCGTCGGTCTCGCTCAGGCCCTTGGTGAAGCTCAGGTCCTCCTGCGCATGCAGGGCGAAGGCGACCAGGCGCACCATCATGCGCTCGTCGGTCTCGGAGGGGTGGCGGGCCACCGTCAGCGCATGGCTGCCGTAATAGTGGCGGTCGGTGTCGGCGACGTTGAGTTCGGCCTTGTAGATCGTGGCGCGCAGGGCCATGGCGGGAATCCGTTGAATGAAGCGTATGACTGAAGGCCGCCATGATACCGCCTGCGGGCGCGCGTCCGCGGCGGCGCGCCAGCGCTACACTGGCTTTCCGCTTCCTTCCGAGCCGCCCATGACCGCCACCGCCGCCCTGCTCGCCTTCACCCTGGCCGCCGCCATCCTGACCGTCACTCCCGGCATGGACAGCGCGCTGGTGCTGCGCACCGCCGCCGTCGAGGGCGGCCGGCGGGCCTTCATGGCGGGCCTGGGCGTGGCCACGGGCTGCCTGGTCTGGGGCGCGGTCGCCGCCTTCGGGCTGGGCTCGCTGCTGCTGGTCTCCAGCCTGGCCTACGACACGCTGCGCATCTGCGCGGCGCTGTACCTGTGCTACCTGGGGCTGCGGCTGCTGTGGGGCAGCTTCAGGCGCGGCGGCGGCATCGCCGAAGCCGGACTGCGGGCCGCGCCGGCGTCGGCCCCGGCGGCCAGCGCCGCCGGCTGGTTCGTGCGCGGCTGCCTGACCAACGTGCTCAATCCCAAGGTCGGGATTTTCTACATCACTTTTTTGCCGCAGTTCATCCCCGCGGGCGCCGACGTGCTGCGCTTCAGCCTGCTGCTGGCCGCGATCCACGCCGTGCTGGGCGTGCTGTGGTTCGCCCTGCTGGTGGCGGCGACCCGGCCGCTGGCGCGCTGGCTGTCACGGCCGGCCGTGATGCGCGGCCTGGACCGCATGACGGGCGCGGTCTTCATCGCGTTCGGATTGAAGCTGGCGCTGGAGAAGCGCTGAAGGCGCGCGTCAGTCCTCCGCCGGCCCGTGGCAGGCGACGCACAGCTTGTTGCCGTCCGGGTCGCGGAAGTACGCGCCGTAGTAGCTGGCGTGGTATTGCGGCCGCAGGCCCGGGGGGCCCTCGCAGCGGCCGCCGTGTTCGAGCGCGGCCCGGTGCGCCTGGCGCACGGCTTCTCGCGATGGCGCCATGAAAGCCGTCATCTGCCCGTTGCCGGGATGCGGCGCCCGGCCATCGTACGGCCGGCAGATCACGAAGTACGGACGCTGGCCGCCCGCGCTATGCCATCCCGCCCAGGGGCGGCGCCGGTCCAGGAATCGCAGCTCCAGCCCCAGAGTGTCCATCAGCGCGGTGTAGAAGCCCAGCGCGCGCTCGAAGTCGGTGACGCCGACGAATACGTGGGAAAACACGGTATGGCTCCTTGGTGGACTGGCATACGCCCATGCCTCAATACACCCCTACCGGATGCTGCGCCACGAAATGCCCCTCGCCCACCGCCACCAGCGGCCGGACCAGCGGGTCGTCGCCCAGCCTGCGGACCGGGCTGGGGATTTCGTCGACCAGCAGCGAGCGCTCGCGGTGGCGGCGCTGGGGATCGGCGATGGGTACGGCCGCCATGAGCTTCCTGGTGTAGGGATGCTGCGGGTTCTCGAAGATGGCGCGGCGCGGGCCGATTTCGACGATCTGGCCCAGGTACATGACGGCCACCCGGTGGCTGACGCGTTCGACCACGGCCATGTCGTGCGAGATGAACAGGAACGACACGCCCAGCTCGCGCTGCAGGTCCAGCAGCAGGTTGACGATCTGCGCCTGGATGGAGACGTCCAGCGCCGAGACGGACTCGTCGGCGATCACGACCTTGGGGTTGAGCGCCAGGGCGCGCGCGATGCAGATGCGCTGGCGCTGGCCGCCGGAGAACTCGTGCGGATAGCGGTCGATCATCTCGGGCAGCAGCCCGCATTTGTCCATCAGCCAGCGCACCCGGTCCTGCGCTTGCCGGCCGCGCGCCACGCCGTGGATCAGCAGCGGCTCCATGATGGAATAGCCCACCGTCATGCGCGGATCGAGCGAGGCGAACGGGTCCTGGAAGATGAACTGGATGTGGCGGCGCAGCGTCTGCATGGCGCCGCCGCGCAGCGCGCCGATGTTCTGGCCGTCGAACTCGATGGAGCCGCTCTTGCTCTTGACCAGCTGCAGCAGCGAACGGCCGGTGGTGGTCTTGCCGCAGCCGGATTCGCCCACCAGCGACAGGGTTTCGCCGGGATATAGGTCGAAGCTGACTTTCTCCACGGCGTGCACGCGTTTCTGGACCCGGCCGAATATGCCGCCGGTGATGTCGAAGCTGGTGGTCAGGTCGCGCACTTTCAGCACCGGGCCATTGTCGCGGCGCACGGTGGAGGCCGCCGCAACCGGCTGACTCGCGGCCGGCTCCGGCGCCGGCGCGTCCACGCGCAACAGCGGGAACGGCGCGGGCTCGTCGGTGCCCTGCATGGCGCCCAGGCGCGGCACGGCCGACAGCAGCGCGCGCGTGTAGGCGTGCTGCGGGCGCGCGAAGACCTCGTCCGAACCGCCCTCTTCCACCTTGTCGCCGCGGTACATGACCAGCACGCGGTCGGCGACCTCGGCCACCACGCCCATGTCGTGGGTGATGAAGATCACCCCCATGTCCATTTCTTCCTGAAGCTGGCGGATGAGCTGCAGGATCTGGGCCTGGATGGTGACGTCCAGGGCCGTGGTGGGCTCGTCAGCGATCAGCAGCTGCGGCTTGCACGAGAGCGCCATCGCGATCATGACGCGCTGGCGCATGCCGCCGGACAGCTGGTGCGGATAGCGGTCCAGGATGGCGCGGGCCTCCGGGATGCGCACGCGCTCCAGCATGCGCAGGGTCTCGGCGCGCGCCGCGGCCGCGTCCAGGCCCTGGTGCAGCTGCAGCGCCTCGGCGATCTGGCTGCCGGCCGTGAAGCTGGGATTGAGCGAGGTCATCGGCTCCTGGAAGATCATCGCCACGTCCGCGCCGCGCACGCGCTGCAGCAGCGAATCCGGGGCGTTGAGCAGGTCCAGCACCTCGCCGTTGCGCCGGCGCAGCAGCATGCCGCCGTTGACGATGCGCCCGCCGCCGTATTCCACCAGGCGCATCAGCGCCAGCGAGGTGACGGACTTGCCCGATCCGGACTCGCCGACGATGGCCAGGGTTTCGCCGCGGTCGACGTGGAAGGAGACGCTGCGCACCGCTTCCACGGTGCGCTCGGGGGTCTTGAAGCGCACGGTCAGGTCGTTGACCTGGACGACGCGTTTGGGGTCCATGGTTGCCATATCGATTACTTGTCCTGGCGCGGATCGAGCGCGTCGCGCAGCCCGTCGCCCAGCAGGTTGAAGCCCAGCACCGCGAGGAAAATGGCCGATCCGGGGAAGATGGACATCCACGGCGCCTGGGTCATGAAGTTCTTGGCGGTGTTGAGCATCGAACCCCAGGACGGGTTGGGCGGCTGCAGGCCCAGGCCCAGGAAGGACAGGCTGGCCTCGGCGATGATGGCGGTGGCGATGGTGATCGTGGCCTGCACGATCAGCGGCGGCATGACGTTGGGAAACACGTGCCGGGCGATGATGCGCAGGTCGGAGGCGCCCAGCGCGCGGGCGCTCTGCACGTAGTCCTCGTTCTTGACGGCCAGCACCTGCCCGCGCGTCAGGCGGATGAACTTGGGCGCGGCCGACACGCCGATGGCGATCATGGCGTTGGTCAGGCTGGGGCCGAGAAAGGCCGCCAGCGCGATGGCCAGGATCAGGAAGGGAATGGCCAGCAGCGCCTCGGTGGCGCGCGAGATGACGCTGTCGGTCCAGCCCCCGAAATAGCCGGCGGCCAGGCCGAACGGCACGCCCGCGACCAGGGCGATCAGCACCGACACCAGGCCCGCCATGAGCGAGGCGCGCGCGCCGTAGACCATGCGGCTGAAGATGTCGCGGCCCAGCTCGTCGGTGCCCAGCCAGTAGGCCGCCGACGGCGCCTTGCGGATGGTGGTGAAGCTGGTCTGGAACGGATCGTGGCTGGCGATCAGCGGCGCCAGCGCGGCCAGCGCCACGAACACCAGCACGATGCCCAGGCCCAGCATGGCGATGCGATTGCGTTTGAACTTGGCCCAGGCGCGATTGCGGCTGCGGGGCGGCGTGACGGCTGCGGCCGTTGCAGGAAATGCGCTCATGAGTGCCTCAGGCGGGGATTGACCAGGATGTACAGGATGTCGGCCAGCAGGTTCATCACGATGAAGCCCACCGCGACGCAGAGCACCACGCCCTGCACCACCGCGTAGTCGCGCGTGAAGACCGCGTCGACCACCAGCTTGCCGAATCCCGGGATCGTGAAGACCTGTTCGGTCAGCACGGCGCCGGCCAGCAGTTCGCCGAACAGCAGGGTCACCAGCGTGACGATGGGCATGAGCGCGTTGCGCAGCGCATGGCGCAGCACCACGCTGCGCGGCGACACGCCCTTGGCGCGCGCGGTGCGCACGTAGTCGGCCGACAGCGCCTCCAGCATGGCCGAGCGGGTATGGCGCATCAGGTAGGCCGCGATCGCCGTGGACAGCACCAGCGCGGGCATCAGCATGGTCTTCATCGAGAGCCAGAAGTCCTCGGACGGCGACACGTAGCCCGAGGCCGGCAGCAGCCGCCACTGCACCGACACCACCATGATGAGGATGATGCCGAGCCAGAAATTGGGTATGGACATGCCGGACAGCGCCGCGATGTTGGCGCCCATCTCGATGGGCTTGCCTTTGCGCACGGCGGCCAGGATGCCCATGGGGATGCCGATCAGCAGCGCGAAGAACATGGCCATCGCGGCCAGTTGCAAGGTGACGGGCAGCTTCTGGCCGATCAGCATGGTGACGGGCACGTCGGTGCGCAGCGATTTGCCCAGGTCGCCCTGCAGCACCTGGCCGGCCCAGGCCGCGTACTGCATGGGCAGCGGATCGTTGAGCCGGTATTTTTCGCGCAGGTAGTCCAGGACGGCCGGGTCGCGTTCTTCTCCGGCCAGCGTCAGCACGGGATCGCCGGGCAGGATTTTTTGCAGCATGAAAACGATCATCGACACCAGTATCAAGGTCGGTATCGCGACGATCACGCGGCGCAGGATGAGTTTGAGCATAGGAAAACCGGGAAACGGGAGCAGCGGCAGGCGCTTGCCGCAAAGCTTGCGGCTGCCACAAAGAATAACCGGACGCGCGCTGCGCGTCCGGCTCGGGCGGCCTCGGACAGCCGCCCCGCGGTCACTTCTTCGCGAAGCTCACGCCCTTGAGACGGACCATGCCGTCCGGATAGGGCGTAAAGCCCTGGACCTTCTTGGCCAGCGCGAACGGCCAGGGCTGGTAGTAGTTGTAGACCCCGGGCAGCTCGTCCTGCAGGATGGTCTGCGCCTGGTCGTAGATCGCCTTGCGCTTGGCCGTGTCGGGCACGGTGCGCGCCTCGTTGAGCAGCTTGTCCACTTCCGGATTGCAGTAATGGCCGTCGTTGAGCGCGCCCTTGCAGGTGACGAAGGCGTGGATGTTGCCGTCCGGATCGACCCGGCCCGACCAGCCCAGCATCACGATCTGGAAGTTGCCGCCGGACGCCTCTTTCTGCAGCGCCGCGTACTCGGTGGGACGCAGCGACAGGTCGAAGCCGGCCTCGGCGGCCATGGCCTGGACGATCTCGGCGATGGACGAGGTGGTGGTGTTGTTGCCGAACACGAGTTCGGCCTTCACCCGTTCCAGGCCGGCCTGCTTGAGCAGGGCCTTGGACTTGGCGACGTCGCGCTGGGTCGGCGGGAACTTGTCGCTGTGGTAGGGGCTGGCCGGCGGGAACGGCTGCTGGGCCGGCTCGAAAATGCCGCCGCCGGCGACTTCGCTGATGGCCTTGCGGTCGATCGCGTACTGGAACGCCTGGCGCACCAGCTTGTTCTTGAACGGATTGTCCTCGGCGCGCTTGCCGTTGGCCACGTTGAACATGAACTGCTGGAAGCCCAGGCCGGCTATCGGCGCGAAGGTCAGGCTGGCGTCGTTCTTGACCTGCGGCACGTCGGAGGGGTTCAGGCGCTCCAGCATGTCCAGGTCGCCGGCGCGCAGGTTGGACAGGCGCACCGTGGTGTCCGGAATGGGCAGGAAGGTGACGCGCTCGAACGCGAAGTCCTTGGCGTCGTAGTACTGGTCGAACTTCTCCAGCACGATGCGGTCGTTCTGGATGCGCTCGACGAACTTGTACGGGCCCGAGCACACCGGCTTGCGCCCCACCGCCGCCACGTCGTCGGTGAAGGTCTTGGGCGAGAGCATCATGCCCGCGCGGTCCGACAGCTGCGCCAGCAGCGTGGCGTCGGGTTTCTTCAGCGTCAGCACCAGCGTGGCGGCGTCCGGCGCCTCGACCTTCTCGACCGAGGCCAGCTCGCCCTTGCGTAGGCTGTCCGGCAGGCTCATGGCGCGTTCCAGGTTGGCCTTGGCCGCGGCGGCGTCGAACTTGCTGCCGTCATGGAACAGCGCGTCCTGGCGCAGCTTGAAGGTCAGCACCTTGTTGTCGGGGCTGAAGGACCACGAGGTGGCCAGCTGCGGCACGAACTGCAGCTTGGGATCGATGTCGATCAGCTTGTCGCACAGCGAGGTGAAGACGATGCGGCCGACGTAGGTGCGCGCGCGGTGCGGGTCCAGCACGTCGGGATCTTCCTGCAGGCCGATCCGCATGTTCTGCGCGCCGGCCGCGCCGGCGGCCAGCGCCAGCAGGCTGGCGCCCAAGGTCAAGGTCAAGCGTTTCATTGTGTTTTTTCCCCTTGTGTCGGCGCGGGCGTACGCGCCGCGTACGCCCGCGCTGGTTCAGAAGCCCACGGCCTGGCCGTCGCGCCGGCTGTCGCTGGCGGCCACGTAGCCCAGCTCGTTGTCGCTTTCGGACATGCGCCAGATGAACTGGCCCGCGCCGAAGTCCATGTAGGGATCTTCGACGGACTTCAAAGCATGCCCGAGGTCTTTCAGGCCCGCAACCGTCGCGGCCTTCATATTGGTCTCGATGTCCAGCGTGAAGTCGCGGTTGACCTTCCAGCGCGGCGCGCAGCAGGCGGCCTGGGGGTTCTGGTGGTAGTCGATCATGCGGACCACGGTCTGCAGGTGGCCCTGGGGCTGCATGTCGCCGCCCATCACGCCGAAGCTCATGACGGGCTTGCCGCCCTGGGTCAGGAAGCCCGGGATGATGGTGTGGAACGGACGCTTGCCGCCTTCGACCACGTTGGCCGATTGCGGGTCCATCGAGAAGCCCACGCCGCGGTTCTGCATGCTGATGCCGGTGCCCGGCACCACCACGCCCGAGCCGAAGCCCATGTAGTTGGACTGGATGAACGAGATCATCATGCCGCTCTCGTCGGCGGCGGTCAGGTAGATGGTGCCGCCGGCGTGCGGACGGCCGGCCTCGAAATGCGTGGCGCGGTCCAGGCGGATCAGCTTGGCGCGGCTGTCCAGGTAGGCGTCGGACAGCATCTGCTCGGGCGTGACCTGCATGGAACGCGGATCGGACACGTACTTGTACAGGTCGGCGAAAGCCAGCTTCATGGCTTCGATCTGCACGTGCTGCGACTGCACCGAATCGACCGGCATGCCGGCCATGTCGAAGCGCTCGACGATGCCCAGCGCGATCAGCGCGGCGATGCCCTGCCCGTTCGGCGGGATCTCGTGCAGCTCGTAGCCGCGGTAGGACTTGGAGATCGGCTTGACCCACTGCGGACGGTAGTTGCGCAGGTCTTCCA
This sequence comes from Achromobacter sp. SX5, assembly GCF_056711425.1. Taxonomy (NCBI): domain Bacteria; kingdom Pseudomonadati; phylum Pseudomonadota; class Betaproteobacteria; order Burkholderiales; family Alcaligenaceae; genus Achromobacter; species Achromobacter sp. SX5. The sequence goes on from NZ_CM160041.1 coordinate 3,260,089, forward strand.
GGGTCATGGCGCCGCCGCACTCCTTGCTGAAGGCGGCGATGCGCTCGGCCAGCTCGCCTTCATAGAAGTCGCGGCCCTTGCTGGCGGCGATGCGGCGCAGCGTGTAGGCGGCGTCCGGGAAGCGGAAATGCTCGCCCACCTTGGGCGCGCGGCCCTCGGGCAGGAAGGCCTGGGCGTAGCCGGGCTGGTCCTTGAGTTCGTCGGCGGCGGCCGCCCACTTGTGCGCCACCACCGGCGGCACGGCGTAGCCGCGCTCGGCGACCTCGATGGCGGGCTCGAACAGCTGCTCGAACGGCAGCTTGCCCAGCTTTTCATGCAGCGCGGCCCAGCCGGCGACCACGCCCGGCACCGTCACGGCGTCCCAGCCGCGCTTGGGCTGGACGGCCAGGCCGTTGGGGCCCACGCCGTGCCTGCGCTTGAAGTACTCCACGTTCCAGGCGGCCGGCGCCACGCCGGAGGAGTTCAGGCCGTGCAGCTCCTTGCCGTCCCAGACGATGGCGAAACAGTCGCCGCCCAGGCCGCAGGACACGGGTTCGACCAGGACGATGGTGGCGGCCGCCGCGATCGCGGCGTCCACGGCGTTGCCGCCCTTGAGCAGCATGCGCAAGCCGGCCTGCGCCGCCAGCGGATGCGACGTGGAGACCACGTTGCGGGCGAACAGCGGGATGCGGACGGAAGGATACGGGTTGCCCCAGTCGAAGGCTTTCATGGTGCGAATCTCATAACGGGTTGGTGTGCATGGACCCAGGCGAAAGTACTCTTGTGATCTAATTAAATCAATTTGATTTTTTGTTCCGTCATAAAAAGTTTTTTTATGAGTACGATCCGCTTCCTACGGACGTTCCTGGCGGTGGCGCACCACGGCTCTTTCTCCGAAGCCGCCGAGCAGGTGGCCCTGACCCAGGCGGCCGTCAGCTTCCAGATGCGCTCGCTGGAGGCGGAACTCGGCCGCGAATTGTTCGACCGCAGCGGCCGTCTTGCCATTCTTAACGCAGCCGGCCGCGAATTGCTACCCGAAATCAAGCATTTGCTGGATCTGTACGACCGCATGCGGCGCCCGCCCACCGTGCCGGGCGAACTGGCCGGCTCGGTCGCGGTGGGCAGCATCGTGTCCTGCATGGGCACCTTGTCCAAGGTGGTGTCGGGCCTGAAGAAGGTTCATCCCAAGCTGGACGTGCGCATCCTGTCGGGCAAGGCCAGCGAGCTGGCCGGCAAGGTCGAGGACGGCGAACTGGACGCCGCCTTCCTGGTCGAGGCCGGCCGCAAGATGGCCAGCACCCGCTGGACCCCGCTATATGAAGAAGAACTGGTCGTCATCGCGCCGCGCTCGGCGCGCGGCGCCGACGCGCGCCAGGTGCTGGCGGCCAACCCCTTCCTGCGTTTCGACCGGACCCAGCGCACCGGCCTGCAGATCGACCGGCTGCTGCGGCGCCTGGCGGTGCCGCTGAACGAATTCCTGGAACTGAACGCGATCGAGACGCTGGTGGAACTGGTGCGCCAGGAGGTCGGCGTCACCCTGCTGCCCCTGATCCACGGCTCCAACTGGCAGCAAAGCCCGGAACTGCGGATCCTGCGGCTGCCGCCGGACCTGGGCCCGATGGCGCGGGCGATCGGCATGCTGGAGCGGCGCGAACACGCCCGCCAGGGGATTACGGCGGCGATCTGCGCGGGATGCGCGACGGCGTTTCGCGGGAGTGCGGGGCCGACGGCCGCCTGACGACGGCCCCGCGCCTGGCAACCCCTACAGCGCCATCGCCGGATCGGTCACCGACGGCCTGCCGGTTTCCACGCGGCCGGCGAAGCGGCGCAGGTAGGCCGGGTCTTCGGCCAGGCGCGCCGTGAAGTCGTACCAGCTGTGGCTGTCCGCCAGCGCCCAGTGCTGCTCGACCTCGCCGCCGGCGGGCACGGTGAACTTCCAGCGCTCGTGGTTGGCGTAGTAGGCGTTGGGCGCGACTTCGAAGGTGCAGGCGTTCTTGCCGCCGTTGATGAAGCTGACGTAGACGTCGCCGTTGGCCACGTCGTAGCAGACGCGGATCTCGGCGGCCAGCTCGGACGTGCGGGCCAGGGCCAGGTCGCCGGCGAAGTGGCGGTGGTAGCCGTTAGGCCCGAGCACCCACAGGTCGTACTTGCCGCCATCGGCCGCCGCGTCCCAGCTGCCTTCGAGCTGCTTGCCCGGCTCCACCGTGTAGCGGCGCGGCAGGCGGTCCAGGTGCAGGCGGTCATAGACGTGGAACACCGCCGCCTGCTTGCCGGTATTGGCGAACACCAGGCGCATGGCGCCCATGTCGGGCTGCGCGCGGGCGCTGGTGTGCAGCTCGTAGGGCAAGGGGCGCGAATGGCGCATGCCCGGCTCCTGCACCGGCCTGGCCTGGGTGCTGGGGTCCGGCAGCGGCACGGCGTTCAGGGCTTCCTGCGCGCGGCGCTTGTCGTCGGACTCGGAACGGGTCTGCAGGTTCAGGTTGGGCAGCTTCTCGTCATTGGGGTTGACGAAGTTGAAGGCCGAGGTCAGGTCGCCCAGCACCGCGCGGCGCCACGGGCTGATGTTGTCTTCGGCCACGCCGAAGCGCGCTTCCAGAAAACGCAGCACCGAGGTGTGGTCGAAGGCCTGGGAGTTGACCCAGCCGCCGCGGCTCCACGGCGACACCACATACATCGGCACGCGCGGGCCGGGACCGTAGACCCGGCCGTCGGCCGCGTCCTGGGCCGAGGGACGCGTGTGGCGGTCGAGGTCGGTATTGACGGTGGAGGCGCCGGCCATGGAGCCGTCCGGGTTCAGCGAAGGCGCGGCCGGCGGCGGCACGTGGTCGAAGTAGCCGTCGTTCTCGTCGAAGTTGATGAGCAGCACGGTCTTGCTCCAGACCTCCGGATTGGCGGTCAGCGCGTCCAGCGTCTCCTGGATGTACCAGGCGCCCTGGATCGGGCTGGACGGGCCGGGGTGCTCCGAATAGGTGGCCGGCGCCACGATCCAGGACACCTGCGGCAGCGTGCCGTTGGCCGCGTCCTCGCGCAGCGCCTGCAGGAAGCCGCCGTCCGGCATGGTGTTGGCCACGCCCTTGTAGAGCGGATTGGCCGCGTCGTCCGACGGCGCCCAGGCCGGGTAAGGCGAGCCGTTGGCGTTGTTGCCGGCCAGTTCGTTGGCGCGGCGGAAATTGCGAAAACCCGCCAGCGAGTTGTCGGTGAAGTTGTCGGGCAGGTTTTGGTAGACCTTCCAGCTCACGCCCGCTTCCTGCAGGCGCTCGGGATAGGTTTTCCAGTTCCAGCCGGTGGACGAGGCGCCCAGCGAATCCCATTGGTTGCGGGTGGAGGGGCCGTTGCCCTGGGCCAGCGGATCGTTGGTGCCGGTCCAGAAGAACAGGCGGTTGGTGTTGGTGCCGCCGTGCGAGGAGCAGTGATAGGCGTCGCACAGCGTGAAGGCCTCGGCCAGCGCGAACTGGAACTGCACCTCTTGCTTGCGGTAGTAGCCCATGGACTGGTTCTGCTTGTAGCGCGGCCATTGGTCCATGCGGCCGGCGTCCCAGGCCATCTGGGCGTCCAGGTAGTCGTGCGGGGTGCCGGCCACGCGCTGGGCGTTGCCCTGCGTGCTGTCCAGGTGATACGGCATCACCACGCGCGCGCCGTTGCTCTGCTCCCAGACCGAGCGGTTCTCGGGCAGCGGAATGGTGATGCGGTCGCCGAAGCCGCGCACGCCCTTGAACGTACCGAAGTACATGTCGAAGGAGCGGTTTTCCTGCATCAGGATCACCACGTGCTCGACGTCGTTGATGGTGCCGGTGCGGTTGTTGGCCGGGATGGCCAGTGCGCGGCGGATGGCCGGCGGGAACATGGACAGCGCGGTCAGGCCGGCGGTCGAGGCGGCGGCGGTGCGCAGAAAGCGGCGCTTGCCGGCGTGGACCTGGTCTTTGTCGGACGTCACGGTTTTTTTCCTATGTGTTGGGTGGGCTGGCGCGGCTCAGGGCGCGCAACGCAATTCGGGCTTGGCCGGCGTGGGCGGCACGGGGGTCGGCGTTTCCGGCTGGCCGCCGGTGCCGGGAGGCTCGCTGCCGCCGCTATCGCCGTCATCGCCGCCGCAGGCGGCCAGCGTGGCGCTCAGCATCAGCACCGCGCCCAGGCGCAGGAACCCGCGCAACATCGTGGATTGGTTCATCGTTTTCTATCCTTGGAACATCAGGGAAACAGTTCGGAGACGGACTTGCCGGACATGGCCAGGGACTTCACTTCGTCTTCCGTGAGCGCCCGCGACCAGAAGGCCAGGTCGTCGAAATACATCGTGTAAGGGCCGTTGGAATACGTGCCGCGGCCGTCTTCGTTCAGGCCCAGGTGCGGGCCGTAGACGCCGGCGATCTGGCCGAGGTCCACCGCGCCCGTGCTGATGGTGCGAGAGGAAAAACCCAGCTCGCTGTCGTAGACCGACGCGGTCATGGTGCGGGCCGTCTTGTCGATCGTCATCGCGATGTAGACCGGCTTGTTGGGCGTGAACTTCACGCCGTTGATGTCGACCCGCCGGCCGCCGCCGGCCAGGTTGAAATACAGCACCGGGCCGGACCATTGCGCGATGGTGATGCCGGGATTGCCGCCGGAGTTGTAGTCCTTGTTGCCCACGATGGAGCGGTCATTGGCGGCGCCGTCGGACTGGTACCAGAAGCCGATGGTGAAGGCCTGGGCCGCGTCCAGCAAGCCGGCCGGATAGTCCAGCTTGAAGGCGCCCATCGGCGCCGCGCTGCGCTCGTTCTTGAACATCTTGCCGAACACGCCCACGTTGGCATAAGCCGGCGCCTGGGTGCCGTCGAACGGCGTGATGGCGCCGCCGCCGGCGGCCACGTCGGTAAGATTGCCTTCGAACGGGAACAACATGGACAGCTCGGTACGCAGCGAGGCCAGCAGCTCGGGCGGCTTGACGTAGTTCACCGTGGTGCGCGCCGCGGTCGTGGACTCGCCCAGGGTCACGCTGTAGGTCACCTCGTGCAGGCCCGATGCGTCGAAGACCAGGTTTTCGTCCACGTACCCGGTGTCCGCGCCCGCCACGCGCGCGATCTCGACGCCGTCGCGGCGGATCACGGCGTCTGCGGTAGGTTCGCCCACGCGTGTCCAGTTGAGCGTGACGCTCTTGTTGTTGATGGCCGTGCGCGCAGACAGGTTGCGCAGTACCAGCGTGTCGGAAAGCGACGTGCCCGCCATGTCGTAGCCGGCCGCAGGCGGCAGCGCGCCCAGGTGCTCCAGCACCGTGGGCGCCACGTCGGCCGCGCTGGGCAGCGCATACCAGTTGTTGTCCCACAGGCCGTCGACGACGGCGTCGTCGGCGTTGCCGCCCAGCAGCGACGGCTGGTTGGCCGCCAGCACGATGGTCTTGGTCGATGAGAACGGACGGCTGTCGACGACGCCGTTCTGGGTCAGGCCGTAGCTGGAGGCCACGACCACCAGCCAGTTCTCGCCGGGATGCTCGGCCTTGCGGTCGGCGATCTGCCGGGTCAGGTCGCCGATGGCGCTATCGGCCTGGCGGATGGCCGTGTCGTAAGCGCCGCCGAATCCGGATTCCGAGGCCACGCGCGCCGGCGCGCCGAACTGCGCCACCACCACGTCATAGCCTTCGGCGATGCGGTCGCGCGCTTGCGTGGCCACGCAATCGTCGCCGCCCGCGCAATCGGTCAGGGCCTGCAGGCTGCCGTCGTCGCGGTCCTGGGCGAGCAGCCCGGCGACCACGCTGGAATTGAACGCCGCGGCGGTGCGCGCCTCGGGCCTTGCCGACTTCACGCGCTGGAACAGCGTGGGCGTCTTGATGGGCTGGGCCTGTTCGGAGAAGCGCACGCCGTGCTGGTCGGCCCACTGGCCGGTCAGCAGCGTGGCCCAGCCGGGCGCGGGCAGCGTGGGCTGCTGCGTGGGCGCGCCGGTCACGCCGCCGGTCCAGGCGCGGGTGACGGTGAGCTGGCCGATGTTGGACAGCGACCGGTCGGCCACGCCGCGGCGCATCGCGTCATAGGTCAGGCCGTCCACGCCGATGAACAGCACCTTGTCGGCGCGGGTCTGGTCGGGCTCGGTCACCGGCGGCTGTGTCGGCGGAGTGGGCTGCGCGGTGGTCTCTTCGCTGTCGTCGTCGCTGCCGCCACAGCCGGCCAGGACACTGGTCGCCAGCAGCGTGGCGCACCATCTTCTCCAATCGCGTATCTGCATGCTCTTCTTCTTGCCTCATGAACGGGGTTTGTGTTGCCGCACATGGTGGCCGGCGAACGTGAACCGGCCGTTAAGCAAGCAGGAGAAAGGCTGATCGACGGATCAGGATTTTTTTTGTGTCATGAAACCCCGCTATAGTCGGCGCATCGATTCATGGCCTCGCCATCACCCATGCCCCTGTCCCTGCGTTTCGCCCTGCCCGCCGCGCCCGCGGCGCTACGTATCGCCGCCATCCTGGCGCTGGCCGCCGGCATCGGCGTGTGGGCGTCCATCCTGCTCGCGCCGCGGCCGGCCTCGCTGCCGCCGGCCGTTTCGGCCGCCGCCGCGCCGCGCGCCGTCGACAACGGCCCCGTCGCGCTCTGGTTCGGCAAGGACGAGGCGATGCGCACGCAGATCAGCGTGCTGGGCGTGATCGCGGCGGGGCCGGACGGCGCGGCCGTGCTCAGCATCGACGGCGGCCCGCCGCTGGCCTGGCGCGTCGGCGACGAAGTCGCGCCCGGCATCGTGCTGCGCGAGGTCGCGGCCGAAACGATCACCGTCGAGCAGGCCGGGCGCGCCAGCCGCCTGCCGGCCCCTGCGGCGCCGCCCGCGCCCGCAGGCATCGTGCGGGCCAACGGCTGAAAACCCGCCCGCCAATATTGCTGTCATATTTCATGACCACAATCCTCCGCTTCTACTGAAGACCGGAGTTCAAAGTGCGTCAGTTTCCGCGCGGGCCAGCCCGCCAGCAGGGTTTCACCCTCATCGAGATCATGGTGGTGATCGTGATCATGGGGATTCTTGCGGCGTTGATCGTTCCCCGCGTGCTCGACCGTCCCGACCAGGCCCGCCAGGTCGCCGCGCGCCAGGACATCGCCGGCGTGATGCAGGCGCTCAAGCTCTACCGCCTGGACAACGGCCGCTATCCCACCACCGCCCAGGGCCTGCGCGCGCTGGTCGAAAAGCCCGAGGGCGCCAACAACTGGCGCGGCTACCTCGACAAGCTGCCCAACGACCCCTGGGGCCATCCCTATCAATACCTGAGCCCCGGCGTCAAAGGCGATATCGACGTGTTCTCGTTCGGCGCCGACAACAAGCCCGGCGGAGAGAACGGCGATGCCGACATCGGCTCCTGGGAACTCTGAACGCGGCTTCACGCTGGTCGAAGTCCTGGTCGTGCTGGTGATCGTCGCCATCGCGGCCAGCATGGTGAGCCTGTCCGTCGGCCGCGGCGAGAACCCGCTGCGCAACGACGCCCAACGCCTGGCCGACGCCTTCTCGGTGGCCCAGAGCGAGGCGCGCAGCGACGGCCGCCCGATACGCTGGCTGGCCAGCGCCGAAGGCTGGGCCTTCGAGCGCCGCGGACGTTCCGAAAACATCAGCGCCGAGGAAGACGCGCCCCTGCCCGTGGACCGGCTGGAGCGCGACGCAGTGCTGCGCCCGCGCGCCTGGTCGGCCGGCCCGGTGCAGCTGCAGCTCGCGCCGGACCGGCCGCTGGTCTTCAACACGGAATGGGTCGCCGCGCCCATGACGCTGACCTTGCGCGCGGCAGGCGCGCAGGTCGTGCTCGAGCGCGACGCCGCCGGACGCTATGAGATCCGCTGAACCGCCCCACCGCCCGGGCCGCGAACGCGGCTTCACGCTCATCGAGGTGCTGGTGGCGCTGGCCATCATCGCCGTCGCGATGGCCGCCGCGCTGCGCGCGACCGGCGTCATGGCGGCCAACAACCGCAACCTGCAGGACAAGACGCTGGCGCTGCTGGCGGCGCAGAACGCGCTGGCCCAGCTGCGCCTGGAGCAGACGCTGCCGCGCGCCGGCACGCGCAGCATGCCGTGCGCCCAGGGCGGCCGCGCGCTGCAATGCGAACTGGAGTTCACCAATTCGATGAACCGCAGCTTCCGCCAGGTGGCCATCCGCGTGCGCGACGCGTCCTCGCCGCGGCCCGACGCCGTCCTGCTGCAGCTCGACGGCCTGTTGTCCGGCGTGCGCTAGCCATGCGTAGACCGCTGCGATCCCAGGCCGGCTTCACGCTGATGGAAGTGCTGGTGGCGCTGGCGCTGATGGCGCTGGTCAGCCTGATGGCCTGGCGCGGCCTGGCCAACGTATCCAACGCCCGCGACCGGATCGAGGAACAGACGCAGGACATCGACGCCATCGTGCGCGCGCTGGGCCAGATCGCGCGCGACGTGGAGCTGTCCTATACCGGGCCTGCGTTCGAGCCGGCCGGCCAAGACGCGCAGTCCTACACCGCCGGCCTGCGCCTGCTGCGCCGCGCAAGCGGCGGCCAGACGCTGGAGCTGCTGCGCACCGACCCCGACGGCAACGGCCTGTGGCAGCGCGTGCACTGGCAGGTCCGCAAGGACGGCCTGTGGCGCGCCAGCGGGCCGTCCGCGGCGCGCGGCCCCCTGCCCGCGCCGGACGCCGGCGTCCTGCTGCTGCCGGGCGTGCGCGCGCTGGAACTGCGCGCGTGGGTACCGGGCACGGGCTGGGTCGACAGCAACGCCAGCCTGGCGTCGCCGCCGGCCGGCATCGAGATCACGCTGGAACGCGGCGCGCCCCAGGCGCCGCAGCGCTTCAGCCGCATCCTGGAGCTGCCATGAGCCCGTCCGCCCGCGAACGGGGCGCGGCGGTCATCAGCGCGCTCATCATCGTCGCCATCGTGGCGGCGCTGACCACCAGCCTGTTCCAGCGCCAGACCGCCAGCACGCGGCGGGTCGAGAACGAGCTTGCCCGCGTGCAGGCCCGCGCCATGCTGGCCGGCGGCATCGACTGGGCCAGGCTGGTGCTGCGCGACCACGGCCGGCGCGAAGCGGTCACGCGCGGCGACCAGATCTGGGCCACGCCCATCCTGGACACGCGCATCGAACGCCCCGGCGACGAGCGTGTGGCGGTGTTCGCCGGCCGCATCGAGGACGAACAGGGCAAGTACAACCTCTACAACCTGGCCAGCAACGGCGTGCCGCAGCCGCAGCAGGAAGAGGTGCTGCGCCGCCTGCTCAAGCTGCTGCAGCTGCCCGACGCGCTGGCCGCGCAGATCATGGACATCATCGCGGCCGCGCAACCGCCGGCCCCGGCGCCCGACGCCGCCGGCGCGCCCGCCGCGGCGCCCTATGCCCGCGCGCCCCTGCCGCGCGGCGTGGACGAGATCGCGGCGCTGCTGGCGCTGGACCCACCGGCGCGCACGGCGCTGCGCCGCACGATGACGGTGCTGCCGGCGGCTACGCCGGTCAACGTCAACACAGCGCCGCCCGAGGTCATCGCCGCGCTGGTGCAGGGCATGTCGCTCAGCCAGGCGCAGTCCCTGGCCGGCGAGCGCGACCGCGGCAACTGGTTCAACAATGCCGGCGACTTCGCCAACCGCCTGGCCGGCACCGGCGTCGAGACCGCCGCGCCGACGGTGGCCACCAAGAGCGACTGGTTCATGGCCAGCGGCACCGTCGCCTACGAACGCGCGCGGATCTCCATGCAGGCCCTGATGCGCAGCGCCCCGCCGGCCGCGCCCGACACCCTATGGACAAGAGAAAACCCTTGAAGAACATGCTGCGCATCGCGCTGCCCGCCCTGGCCGAGTTCGGCGAGGACTCGCCCCTGCCCTACGCCTGGTTCGACCGGCGCGGCCGCTGCGCGCGGCAGGGCGAACTCGCTTTGCACGCGCTGGGCCACGCCTATCCGCACGCCTGCGAAGCCGTGCTGCATCCGGCGGACGTGATCGCCACCAGCGTGCAGATCCCGGCCGTGCCGCGCGCGCGCTACGCCGCCGCGGTCCACGCCGCGCTGGAGCCGCTGGTGCTCAGCGACCTGGACGCCCTGGCGATCGGCTTTGGCCCGCGCGCCGCGGACGGCCGCGTCGAACTGGCCTGGGCGGCGCGCGAACCCGTGCGCCGCGCGTGGAGCCTGTTGAACGCCCAGGGCCTGCGCGTGCAGGCGCTGATCGCGCCGCAGACGCTGGGCGCCGACGCGGGGCCGCTGCGCGAACCGGCCGATCCGCGCTGGCAGGCGCCCTCGCCTTCGTGGTCGCTGGCTATGCCGCAGTTGGCGCCGGCGCGCGCCTCGCGCTGGCGCGGCGTCTGGCGCTGGGGCGCGGCGGCCGCCGCGGTATGGATAGGCGGCCTCAATCTTTATGCGTCGCAACTGCGCGCCGAAGCCGACGCGCTGGACGAAGGCATGCGCCGGCAGGTGCTGGCCGCCTTCCCGGAGCTGCCCGTGCTGCTGGACCCGGCGCGCCAGGCGCGGCAAGGCCTGGACGCGCTACAGGCCGACCGCGGCGCGCACAACGCCGCCGACTTCCTGCCGCTGGCCCGGGCCGCGGCCCAGGCGCTGCCTTTCGCGGCCGACAAGGTGGCGCGCCTGGGCTACGCCGACCAGGCGCTCACGCTGCAGCTGGCCGACGCCGGCGAGCAGTCGCAACGCGTCGCCGAAACTCCCGCGCTGATCCAGCAGGCCGCCGCCCTGGGCCTGAAGCTGGAACGCACCGACTCCGACCACACCTGGCGCATCCTGCGCGCCCAGCCATGAATACGTTCTCGCACCGCCTGCATGCCGCCTGGCAATCCGCCCGCAAACCCGTGGACCCCTTGCTGGCGCGCGCGCGCCAGCGCTACCAGGCGCTGGCCCCGCGCGAACGCCGGCTGCTGGCGGGCGCTGCGCTGCTGCTGGGCGCGGCGCTGGTGTTCGTCACCCTGATAGAGCCGCCGTTGAACACGATGCGCAAGCTCCACGCCGAACTGCCCGCGCTGCGCGCGCAGGCCGCCACCGTCGCCGACCTGACCGCTCAGGCCCAGGCGCTGCGGCGGCGCGCCGCGGCCCCGGCCGCCGCCCTGCCCGCGCCCGCCGAACTGGGCGCGTCGCTGGAACGCGCCGGCCTGCCCGCCGCGCAATGGACGCTGGGCGAACCCGAAGCCGGGCCCGGCGTGCTGCTGACCCTGAAAGAAGCGCCCGCCTCGGCGCTGCTGCGATGGCTGGACGGCGGCGCCCGCGACTGGGGCCTGGCGGTGCATCAGGTGGAACTCACGCGCGCGGCCAATGCCTACGGACGTCCGCTGCCGGGCCTGGTCAATGGCAAGGTGGTGCTGGTCTTGCCCGCGGCGGCGAAAGGCGGGAACTGACATGGCCGCACCGCGCTTTTCCCGCCGGAACGCCGCGCTGCTGTGCGCATCCGCCGTCTGCGCGGCCGCCGCCGGCGCCGCGGTCTTGCCCGCGCGCTGGCTGCTGGCCGTGCTGCCCCACGATGCGCCGCTCGCGCTGGCCGACGCCGCCGGCACGCTGTGGCGCGGCAGCGCCTGGATCGCGCTGGGCCCGCCCGGCGCGCGCCGCATGCTGCCCCAGCCGCTGCAATGGCGCTGGCGCTGGGACACGCTGGCGCTGGAAATTTCCCATCCCTGGCTGCAAGGCGCGCTGCAGGCGCGTCCGGCCTGGAACGGCCTATCGCTGTCGGCCCAGTCGCTGCGCGCGCCCGCCTCGACCCTGGCCGCGCTGGGCGCGCCGTGGAACACCATGGCGCCCCAGGGCACGCTGGAAATCGCCTGGCAGCCGCTGCGCCTGGGCGCGGCGCTGCCCGCCGGCCCGCTGGCCGAAGTGCGCTGGCGCAACGCCGCCACCGCGCTCGCGCCGGTCGCCAGCGTCGGCACCTACGTGCTGCGCGTACAGGGAGGCAAGAACGGCGCCGCGCTGACGCTCAGCACCGAGAACGGCCTGCTGGACGTGACCGGCCAGGGCAGCGCCACTGGCGGCGGGCTGCGCTTCCAGGGGCAGGCGCGCTACGCGGCTTCGGCGGGTGAGGCGGACCGGGCCGCGCTGGAGGGCTTTATGTCGATGCTGGGACGGCGCTCGGGGGATGTGGTGAGTTTCGGGGTGTAACTGCCTCACGCGTCGCGCGTGACCCGCAGGATTTCCTCGGGCGAGGTCTGCCCGCCGTCGACCCAGCGCTGGCCGTCCTCGCGCATGGTCCGCATTCCTGCGGCCGCCGCCGCCCGCCGCAGCTCGCGTTCGTCGCTGCCTTCGTGGATCAGGCGGCGCGCCTCGTCGTCGACGGTGAAGAGTTCGTGGATGCCGGAACGGCCGCTGTAGCCGGTGTGGTTGCAGGCCGCGCACCCCACCGGATGGAACACGCGCGCGCCGTCCTGCGTCGTCGGCCGCTTGCATTCCGGGCACAGCTTGCGCACCAGGCGCTGGGCCAGCACGCCGAGCAGCGACGAGGCCAGCAGGAACGGCTCCACGCCCATGTCGGTCAGGCGGGTCACGGCCGAGACCGAATCGTTGGTGTGCAGCGTGGCCAGCACCAGGTGGCCGGTCAGCGAAGCCTGCACCGCGATCTGGGCGGTTTCCAGGTCCCGGATTTCGCCGATCATGATGACGTCGGGGTCCTGCCGCAGGATGGCGCGCAGCGCCAGCGCGAAGCTCATGTCGATCTTGGCGTTGACCTGGGTCTGGCTGATGCCGGGCAGATCGTATTCGATCGGGTCTTCCACCGTCAGGATGTTGCTGGTGGCCGCGTCCAGCCGGCTCAGCGCCGCGTACAGCGTGGTGGTCTTGCCGCTGCCGGTGGGTCCGGTCACCAGCACGATGCCGTGAGGCTGGCGGATCAGGCGGTCGAGCTGCGCCAGCACGCCCTGGGCCATGCCCAGGCGCTCCAGCTGCAGCCGCCCGGCTTCCTTGTCCAGCAGCCGCAGCACGGCGCGCTCGCCGTGGCCGGTGGGCAGGGTCGAGACGCGCACGTCGATGGGCCGCCCGCCCACGCGCAGCGCGATGCGGCCGTCCTGCGGCAGGCGTTTTTCGGCGATGTCCAGATGCGCCATGATCTTGATGCGCGAGATCAGCGCCGCGTGCAGCGCCTTGCGCGGCGAGACCACGTCGCGCAGCGTGCCGTCGACGCGGTAGCGCACCACCGAATGGGTCTCGAACGGCTCGATGTGGATGTCGCTGGCGCCGTCGCGCGCGGCCTGCGCGAACAGCGCGTTGATCATGCGGATCACCGGCGCGTCGTCCTGCGCCTCCAGCAGGTCCGCGACCTCGGGCATGTCCTGCAGCAGCCGGTCCAGGTCGATCTCGTTTTCGGCCACGCCCATGACCGAGGCGGCGTCCTCGGAATGGCTGTAGGCCGCCGTCAGCAGCGTCTCCAGCGCCTCGTCGTCGACCTCGGCCACGGCGATATCGCCGTGGCAGCGCCGGATCTCGCGCACGGCCCATTCGGGCGTGCGCGGGCTGACAGTCAGCTGCGCCCGCCCGCCCCGCAGCGACAGCACCGCGCGCTGCGCGCGGGCCCAGGCGTAGGGCAAGGGATGCGCGCTCATAATTGCGAAACCACTTCGCTCTTGAATCCCAGTTCGCGCAGCAGCGCGGTGGCCGTGGAAATGGTGCCCGGGTCCTTGGCCACCTGGCTGCGCACCACGTAGCCCATGCCGCCCGGGCCGACCTGCACGTAGGCCTGCAGGCCGCTGGCCCGCACCCGCTGCACGATCTTGTCGGCGTCGCTGCGCGCCTCGACCGAGGCGAACTGCAACGTGGCGCTGCTGCGGTCGGCCTCGGCGTAGAGCGACTCGGGGTCCACCGCCACGCTGACCCCGCGCGGCAGGTTCACGCGGATCGGCAGCGACGGGTCCGTGGGCTGCGCCGGCGTGGGGTACTGGCGCACCGCGAAGGACTCGACCGTCACGGGCGGCGGGCGGCGCATGGTCTCGGCCAGCTGCTCCGGGCGCATGTCGTAGGCGTTGTTAGACACCGACGGCGCCGAGCCCGGCGACGGCAGCAGCGGCGCCTGCATGTCGGGCAGCAGCCAGTGCTTGCCCGGCTGCGCGCCGGCCTGGGCGCGGCGCATGTAGTCGTAGCGGTCCATGGTGACGCTGGCGCTGCGGCGCGCGTCGCGCACCACGTAGGGCCGCAGGAACACCATCAGGTTGGTCTTGGTGCGCTTGCGGGTGTCGTAGCGGAACAGCGCGCCCAGCACGGGAATCGAGCCCAGCCCCGGCACGCTGTCCGACGACAGCGAGACGCTGTCTTCCAGCAGGCCGCCCAGCACGATGATCTGGCCGTCGTCGATCAGCACGCTGGTGTCGATGGCGCGCTTGTTGGTCACGATGCCGGTGGTGGCCGAGGAGCGGGCCTCGTCGATGCTGCTGACTTCCTGGTAGATGTCCAGCTTGACCGCCCCGCCCTCCGAGATCTGCGGCCGGATGTTGAGCTTGAGCCCCACGTCCTCGCGTTCGATGGTCTGGAACGGGTTGCTGCTGCCGTTGCTGCCCGAGGTCACGTACTGGCCCGTCACGAAGGGCACCGTTTTGCCCACCAGGATGCTGGCCGATTGATTGTCCAACGTCATCAGGTTGGGCGTGGACAGGATGTTGGCCTCGCCCGTGTTCTGCATGGCGCGGGCCAGCACGCCGAGGTTGATGATCTCGTTGCCGAGCACGTCCACCGTGCCCTTGACCACGCCCAGGCTCAGGCCGTTGGCCAGCGCGTCGATGGTGGTGGGGCCGCCGCCGGTGATGCCGCTGCCGCCCAGGTTGGTGCCGCCGATGAAGCTGCTGCCGCCGTTGCTGATGCTGCCGCCGCCGGTCATCCACTGGATGCCGAACTCGGCGGCCTTTTCCGCGCTGACCTCCACGATCAGGCTTTCCACCAGGACCTGCGCGCGGCGCTGGTCGAGCTGGTCGATGACTTCGCGCAGGCTGCGGTACAGCGGTTCGGGCGCGGAGATGATGAGGGAATTGGTGGCGGGATCGGCCTGGATGGTGGCGCCGCCGGCCGAATACGACACGGCCTGCGTGCCGGTGTCCTCGCGCGCGATGCGCTCCTGCTCGCCCGACAGGCCGCCCTTGCCCGAGTTCGATCCGCCGGACATGCCCAGGCCGGACTGCGGCGCGCTCGTGGCCGAAACGTTCTGCGCGCGCGCGCCGGACTGCCCCGCCGCACCCGCGCCGCCGGCCGCGCCCGGCGCGGAATTGGCCTGCCCCGCCAGCAGGCCGCCCAGCACCTCGGCGATGCGCGTGGCCTGCGCGTTGCGCATGTACACCACGTGCAGATTGCCGGCGCGGTTCTGCTGCGCGTCGAGCTTTTCGATCAGGTCGCGCGCCAGCCGCGTGCGCGCCGGGCTGCCGGCGCGCACCAGCACGCTGTTGCTGCGCGGGTCGGCCACGATGGCGATGCGCTGCGTCGGATCGCTGCTTTGCGTATCCAGCAATTGCGAAGCCAGCACGGCAATATCGGACGCGATCCCGGAGCGGATCGGCACCACGTCGGTGTCGATGGAGCTGGGCACGTCGATGCGGGCGATGACGGCCGCGATGCGCTCCAGGTTGTCGGCATAGTCGGTCACGACCAGCGTGTTGTTGCCGGGATAGGCGTTGATGGGGTTGTTCGGCGGCACCATCGGCCGCAGCACCGGCACTAGATTGGCCGCGTTCTCGTACTTGAGCGGGAACACCCGGGTCAGCATCTCGCCGCCGGCCCTCTTGGCGAACGCCGCCACCGGCACCGGCCCGGGCGGCACGCCGGCAGCCGGCCGGGTCCCGCCCACCACCGCGCTGCCCTGCAGCTTGGCGTCTGCCTCGGGCACCACGCGCGTCACGCCGTCGACATCGACGATGGCAAAGCCCTGCAGGCGCAGCGCGCCGGTCAGCATCGCCAGCGCCTGTTTACTGTCCACCGGACGGTCCGACACCAGCGTGAGCTTGCCCTTGACGCGCGGGTCCACCAGGAAATTGCGCTGCGTGAACAGCGACAGCGCGCGCAGCACTGCGGGGATGTCGGTGTCGACGAAATTCAGGCTGACGCGGTTGTCGGTCTGCTGGGCGTGAGCCGTGCCGGCCGCGGGTCCGAGTTGGCTTGCGGCAAGCAGAACCGCAAGGCTGAGTGGCGCGAGGTAACGCATGACGGGATCGGTGCCTGGTACGTGAAATCGGGGTGAAAAAACGTGAAAGCGCGTCGGAGTATACGGGGTGACACTGCAACACTACGGTCATAATCCAGAGGCAAGGTGACGGCCTGGAAACCCTTTGAATACGGGCCTTTCGCGCGATCGGACGCGCGCGCGGCCGACGCTTTGCCACCATGCCATCCTTTCGTTACGAAGCCACCGACGCGCTCGGAAAAATCGTCCGCGGCACCATCGACGCAGACACCGAACGCGGCGCGCGCAACCAGTTGCGCGGCCGCGGCCTGCTGCCGCTGTCAACCGCGCCGGCGGCGCGCGCCGAAGGGCTGGGCGCCTCGCTGCGCGCGCGCCTGTCGGACGCCGACCTGGCCTGGATCACGCGTCAGCTCGCCAGCCTGCTGGCCGCCAGCCTGCCGCTGGACGCGGCCCTGAGCGCCACGCTGGACCAGGCCGAGAAAAAACACATCGCCGCCAGCCTGGGCGGCGTGCGTGACGACGTGCGCGCCGGCCACCGGCTGTCGGTGGCGCTGGCCGCGCGGCCGCGCGATTTCCCCGAGATCTACCGCGCGCTGATCGCCGCCGGCGAGGAATCCGGCGACCTGGCGCAGGTGATGGAAAAGCTGGCCGACTACATCGAAGAGCGCAACGCCCTGCGCAGCAAGGTCATGACCGCCTTCATCTATCCGGCGGTGGTGGCCTGCGTATCGGTCGTGATCGTGATATTCCTGCTGGGCTATGTGGTGCCGCAGGTGGTGTCGGCGTTCAGCCAGGCCAAGCAGGAACTGCCGCTGCTGACGCGCATCATGCTGTCGCTGTCGGATTATGTGCGCGAATGGGGCGTGGCCACCGGCGCGGCGCTGGCCGCGGCCATCGCGCTGTGGCGCTATGCGCTGCGCGCCCCGGCGGCGCGGCGCGCCTGGCATGCGCGCGTGCTGCGCATGCCGCTGGCCGGGCGTTTCGTGCTGGGCGTGAACGCGGCGCGCTTCGCCTCGACGCTGGCGATCCTGTCGGGCAGCGGCGTGGCGCTGCTGACGGCGCTGGAGGCCGCGCGCCGCACATTGGGCAACGACGTGCTGCGCCAGGCGGTGGACGACGCCGCCGCGCGGGTGCGCGAGGGCGCGGCGCTATCGTCCTCGCTGGGCGCACAGAAGGTATTCCCTTCGCTGCTGGTGCACCTGATCGCCAGCGGCGAAAAGACCGGCCGCCTGCCCGAGCTGCTGGACCGCGGCGCGCAGAACCTGTCGCGCGACCTGGAGCGGCGCGCCATGGCCATGACGGCGCTGCTCGAGCCGGCGCTGATCCTGCTGATGGGGGGATTCGTGCTGCTGATCGTGCTGGCCGTGATGATGCCGATCCTGGAGATGAACCAGCTCATCCGGTAGCGGGCCGAGGCCGCGGGCTGAAACTACAGCGCCGCTTCGTCGCTTTCGCCGGTGCGGATGCGGATGGCCTGTTCCACGGGGGTGACGAAAATCTTGCCGTCACCGATCTTGCCGGTGCGGGCGGCCTTGACGATGGCCTCGATGGCGGCCTCGACCTGGTTGTCCGGCAGCACCACCTCGACGCGGATCTTGGGCAGGAAGTCCACCACGTATTCGGCGCCGCGATAAAGCTCGGTATGGCCTTTCTGGCGGCCGAAACCCTTCACTTCGGTCACGGTCAGGCCGCTGACGCCGACTTCGGCCAGCGCTTCGCGGACTTCGTCGAGCTTGAAGGGTTTGATGATGGCGGTGACTTGTTTCACGTTTGTCGTCCTGGATTTTCGATCTGTTGCGGCGCCCGGCCGCCGCGGGGCGGCCAGGCGCGATGGATAAGAGAATACCACCGGCCAGGCCGGCGTCAGCGGGGGCTGCGCGGGGAGGGAAAACCCGCCCGCCTAGGGCCTGTGCATGGCTCCTTTTAGTGTGAACAGGCCCTAGGGCTCCTGGTCGGGAATGCGCTCGGCGTCGCGCATCCACACCACCGACTCGGAGTCGCTGGGCGCGCGCCAGTCGCCGCGCGGCGACAGCGAGCCGCCCGAACCGACCTTCGGGGCGTTCGGCACGCAGGTGCGCTTGAACTGGCTGAGGCGGAAGAAGCGATCCAGGAAGATCTTCAGGTTGCGCTTGATGGCCGCCAGGTCGTACTGGTTGCGGACCACGTGCCCGCCCTCGGGCCAGGCGCCCGCGTCGCGGTCGCGCCAGGCCGCCAGCGCCAGGAACGCCACCTTGGTGGGCGCGAAGCCGTAGCGCAGCGTGTAGTACAGGTTGAAGTCCTGCAGCTCGTAGGGACCGATGGCGTCTTCGCTCTTCTGCCCGGGCTTGTCGTCGGCGCCGCCCGGCACCAGCTCGGGGCTGACGTCGGTGCCCAGCACGTCCAGCAGCACCGCCGCGCCTTCGTCGCCCAGGCGGCCGGATTCGGCCACCCAGCGCACCAGGTGGGTGATCAGCGTCTTGGGCACGCTGGCGTTGACGCTGTAGTGCGACATGTGGTCGCCCACCCCGTAGGTGCACCAGCCCAGCGCCAGCTCGCTCAGGTCGCCCGTGCCGATGACGATGGCGTTGCTGAAATTCGCCAGCCGGAACAGGTGGTTGGTGCGCTCGCCGGCCTGGACGTTCTCGAACGTGATGTCATAGACCGGCTGGCCTTCGGCGTAGGGATGGCCCAGGTCCTTGAGCATCTGCAGGCAGCTGGGGCGGATGTCGATTTCGGAGGCGGTGCAGCCCACCACCGCCATCAGCCGGCGCGCCTGCTGCAGCGTGCGGGTGCTGGTGGCGAAGCCGGGCATGGTGACGGCCAGGATGTTGGAACGCGGCAGGTCCAGCGCGTCCATGGCCTCGGCGCAGACCAGCAGCGCGTGGGTCGAGTCCAGCCCGCCGGAGATGCCGATGACCACCTTGGACATGCGGCTGGCCGACAGGCGCTGGACCAGGGCCTGGACCTGGATGTTGTAGACCTCTTTGCAGCGGGCGTCGCGGCGGCGCGGGTCGGCCGGCACGTAGGGAAAGCGCGCCACGCGCCGCTCCAGCGGCAGCTCGGAATCGTCCAGCGGCGGGCGCACCGGCACCGGCACGCTGCGGAACTTGCGCACTTCGTCCTGGTGGCGCCGCGCCGACTGGCCGAAGGTGGTCTGGCGCATGCGCTCGCGCGACAGGCGTTCGAGGTCCACGTCCGAGAAGATCAGGTGGGAATGGCCCAGGAAGCGCTCGGATTCGGCCAGCAGTTCGCCGTTTTCGTAGATCAGGGCCTGGCCGTCCCAGGCCATGTCGGTGGAGGATTCGCCCCGCCCCGCCGAGGTGTACATATAGGCCGACAGGCAGCGCGCCGACTGCTGCGCCACCAGCTGGTGGCGGTATTCCGACTTGCCGATCACGATGTTGGAGGCCGACAGGTTGACCAGCACCGTGGCCCCGGCCAGCGCCGCGAACGAGGACGGCGGGATGGGAACCCAGACGTCCTCGCAGATCTCGACGTGGAACTGGAACAGCGGCAGCTGCTCCATCTGGAAGATCAGCTCGGAGCCGAACGGCACCGTCTGGCCCAGCAGCCGGATCTCGGACACGGCGGCGCAATCGGCCGCGCTGAACTGGCGGGCCTCGTAGAACTCGCCGTAATTGGGCAGGTAGGTCTTGGGCACCACGCCCAGCACCCGGCCGCCGGCGGCCACGACGGCGCAGTTGAACAACTGGTGGGCCACACGCAGCGGCGCGCCGACGATGATCGCGATATCGAGCTCGGCGGTGGCCGCCACCACCTGGCCCAGGGCCGCCTCGCAGGCGTCCAGCAGGGCCTTCTGGTGGAACAGGTCATCGCAGGTATAGGCCGACAGGCCCAGCTCGGGGAACGCCGCCAGCACCGCGCCGCCCTGGGCAGCCTGCTGCGCCAGCGAAATGGTCTGGGCGGCGTTGAAGGCCGGATCGGCGACGCGGCACTCGGGCACGCCCACCGCGACCCGGGCGAAGCCGTGGGAATACAGGTTGAAGAACGGGTTCGACATCAGCTAGGGGCCTATGGACGGCTGTGGGAACGGATGAGCGATTATCTCACCTGCTGCGGCATCCTGGCGTCGGGCAGCCCGCGCTCGGCCGAGGCCGCCAGCGCCGATTGCAGCGCGCCCTCGCGCAGGTTGCTGCCCATCGCGCCGATGTCGGCGCCGGAGGGCTGCTGGTACAGGCGCAGCCCCAGCTCGGGCATGATCGCCAGCAGGTGGTCGAACACGTCGCCCTGGATGCGCTCGTACTCCACCCAGGCGGTCACGGCGGTAAAGCAATAGACCTCGATCGGGATGCCCTCGGAGGTCGGCTCCATCATGCGCACCATCATCGCCATGTCCTGGCGGATCTCGGGATTCTGCTTCAGATAGGCCAGGGCATAGGCCCGCAGGGTGCCGATATTGGTCAGGCGGCGGCGGTTGGCCGGCACGCTGGCCAGCTCGCCCATGGTCTGGTTGGCGTGGGCGATGTCGTGCGTCTTGGCCTGCAGGTAGTCGTGCAGCAGGCGAAAGCGCATCAGCTGCTGCGCCTCTTCCTCAGTCAGGAAGCGCACGCTGGCCGCGTCCACCCGCAGCGTCCGCTTGATGCGCCGGCCGCCGGATTCGAACATGTGGCGGTAGTTGCGGTAGCTTTCCGAGAACAGCTTGTAGGTGGGCACGGTGGTGACGGTGTTGTCCCAGTTCTGCACCTTGACCGTATGCAGCGCGATGTCCTTGACGAAGCCGTCGGCGTTGGCCTGCGGCATCTCGATCCAGTCGCCGATGCGCAGCATGTCGTTGCTGGTCAGCTGGGTGCTGGCCACCAGCGACAGCAGCGTGTCCTTGAACACCAGCAGCAGCACCGCCGACAGCGCGCCCAGGCCGGAGATCATCCACAGCGGCGAGCGGTCGATCAGGATGGAAAGCACCAAAACGGTGCATATCGCCATCAGGACGAGCTTGCCGATCTGGATATAGCCCTTGATGGAGCGGGTCTGCGCCCGGGTGGTGGCCGAATAGGTGTCCTGCCAGGCGCTCAGCACCCCCGAGAGCGCGATGAACACGCAGATCCATGCGCCGGCATGCGCCAGCCGCCCCACGATCTCCACCGCCCGCTCGACGTGCGGCACCAGGCCTATGCCCATCGACACCACGGCGAACGGCACGGCGTACCAGAGGTTCTGGTAGGCGCGGTGGCGCAGCAGCGCCTTGTCCCAGTCGCGCCTGCCGCTCAGCACCAGCACCCGGTGCGCCAGCAGCAGCACAACCCGCGCCACCACCCACTGGATGAACAGCGCCGTCAGGATCAGCACCCCGATGCCGACCAGCGTCTGCGCCCAGGGCTCGCGCGGCAGATGGGCGTCCATTTGGGTGACCAGTTGTTCCCATTCCATGGGCATAGGCTGTATTCCTGCTCGTTATTCTTGAAACCAGTCCGAATTATCCGACAACCGGGCCGGCCGGAGGTTCACCCCGGCCGCCTTGGCCGCCGCCATGCGCAAGGCTTTATAATCCGGGCCATCATGGCAAACACTCCCTCCCCCGATCAAAACCAGTTCGCCAACAAGGCGCAGGCCTGGTCCGCCCGGTTCTCGGAACCGGTTTCCGAACTCGTCAAGCGCTATACGGCGTCCGTGGATTTCGACAAGCGCCTGGCGCGCTTCGACATCCAGGGTTCGCTGGCGCACGCCGACATGCTGGCCGCCCAGGGCATCATCGGCGCCCAGGACCTGGCCGACATCCAGCGCGGCATGACCCAGATCCTGGCCGAAATCGACGCCGGCAGCTTCCAGTGGCTGCTCGACCTCGAAGACGTGCACCTGAACATCGAGAAGCGCCTGGTGGAACTGGTCGGCGACGCGGGCAAGCGCCTGCACACCGGCCGTTCGCGCAACGACCAGGTCGCCACCGACATCCGCCTGTGGCTGCGCGCCGAAATCGACACCCTGCAGGACCTGCTGCGCCAGCTGCGCCACGCCCTGGCCGCGGTCGCGCTGGAGAACGCCGCCACCATCATGCCGGGCTTCACGCACCTGCAGGTCGCCCAGCCGGTCACCTTCGGCCACCATCTGCTGGCCTACGCCGAAATGTTCGGCCGCGACGCCGAGCGCCTGGCCGACTGCCGCCGCCGCGTCAACCGCCTGCCGCTGGGCGCCGCCGCGCTGGCCGGCACCTCGTTCCCGATCGACCGCGAACGCGTGGCCCGGACCCTGGACTTTGACGGCGTGTGCCGCAATTCGCTGGACGCCGTGTCCGACCGCGACTTCGCCATCGAATTCTGCGCCGCCGGCGCGCTCATCATGACGCACGTCTCGCGCCTGTCCGAAGAGCTGGTGCTGTGGATGAGCCCGCGCGTGGGCTTCATCGACCTGGCCGACCGCTTCTGCACCGGCAGCTCGATCATGCCGCAGAAGAAGAACCCCGACGTGCCCGAGCTGGCCCGCGGCAAGACCGGCCGCGTCAACGGCCACCTGGTGGCCCTGCTGACCCTGATGAAGGGCCAGCCCCTGGCCTACAACAAGGACAACCAGGAAGACAAGGAAGGCCTGTTCGACACGGCCGACACGCTGCGCGACACGCTCACCATCTTCGCGGACATGGCCGGCGGCATCAAGGTCAAGGCCGAGAACATGCGCGCCGCGGCGCTGCAGGGCTTCGCCACCGCCACCGACCTGGCCGACTACCTGGTCAAGCGCGGCGTGCCGTTCCGCGACGCCCACGAAGTGGTGGCGCACGCGGTGCGCGACTGCGAACAGCGCGGCTGCGACCTGGCCGACCTGTCGCTGGCCGACCTGCAGGCCTATCACGCCAGCATCGGCGAGGACGTGCACGAGGTCCTGACCCTGGAAGGCTCGGTCGCCGCGCGCAAGCACGTGGGCGGCACCGCACCGGAACGCGTCAAGGAAGAAGCCCAGCGCGTGCTGCAGGAAACGGCCGCGGGCTGATTCCTCCGCCGCCTGCTTGCAGCAAATGGCCCCCATCATGGGGGCCTTGTCGTATCCGCACCCGGCGCTACTGCGCCTCGCGCTTGCGCAGCAGGTACTTCTGCACGCCGTCCATCACGGTTTCGTCGCGCTGGTTGCGCACCAGGCTTTGCATGACCAGCACGCCGGTGCTGCGCCCGGGCGCCAGCTCCGACACCGTCAGCGACGCATAAAGCGTGTCGCCGACGTACACCGGCTTGAGGAAGCGGCTGCTCTGTTCCAGGAAGGCCTTGAGCGAATCCTCCACCATGTGCGGGAACAGGCCGGCGCCGGCGGCCGTCTGGATCGCCACCTGGAATCCGTGCGCCAGCATGTGGGGCATGCCGTGGGCGCGGCAGTATTCGACGTCGTAGTGCACCGGATGGTTGTCGCCGCTGGCGAGCTGGAAGGCCGCGAACAGCGCGTCGGTCATGGTGCGCGAAGGCAGCACGAAGACCTCGCCGACCTCGAAGTCCTCGAAATAGCGCTGGGCGCACAGTTGATGCTTGGGCATATCGGGTTTCCTTATCCTAGTTGGCGCTCATGTTGGCGGCGCGGGCGACTTCGCTCCACTTTTTCAATTCGCTTTGCAGGAACGCCGACAATTCCGCCGGCGTCGTGTCCGGCTGCAGCACCAGGCCCATGTCGTAGGCGCGCCGCTTCAGGTCGGGATCGGCCAGCGCGGCGCGCAGCGTGGCGTTGAGCTTCTCCACGACCGGGGCCGGCGTGCCGGCGGGCGCGAACACGGCGTTCCAGGTATAGGCTTCGTAGCCGGGCACCGCGTCGGCGATGGGCGGGGTGTCCGGCGTCTGCGGCAGGCGCTGCGCCATGGAGGTGGCCAGCAGCCGCACCGTGCCCGCCTGCACTTGCGCAAGGCCCGTGGGCGCGCTGTCGATCATGAATTCCAGGTGCCCGCCGATGACGTCCGCCATGGCCGGCGCGCTGCCGCGGTACGGCACGTGCATGGCGCGCACGCCCGCCATGTAGTTCAACAGTTCGCCGCCCAGGTGCGGCGCGCTGCCGATGCCGGCCGATCCGTAATTGACCTTGCCCGGGTTGGCCTTGAGGTAGGCCATGAACTCCGGCAGGGTGCGCGCCGGCACGTTCTTGTTCACCACCAGCACCAGCGGCGCCTTGGCGGCCAGGCCCACGGGCGCGAAGTCCTCCACCGTGCGGTACGGCAGGCTGGCGTGGATGCTGGGATTGACCGCGTGCGCCACCGTGGTCAGCAGCAGCGTGTAGCCGTCGGCCGGGGCCTTGGCCGCGGTCTCGGTGCCCACCAGCGTGCCGGCGCCGGTGCGATTCTCCACCACCAGCGTCGCGCCCAGCTTGCGGCTCCAGCTCTCGGCCAGCGCGCGGGCGAAGGTGTCGGTGGGCCCGCCCGCCGCATACGGCACCACCAGGCGCACCGGTTTGGCGGGATAGTCCTGCGCCGACGCGGCGCCGGCCCCGGCCAACATGCCCGCTGCGATGGCGGCGCCCGCCAGGGCGCGCCAGGGAAATCCATGCTTCATGCCTGTCTCCATAGGTCTTGTGTGTGCGGCACAATATAGAGACGAGGCCGAACCCAGGACCAGTCGAAAGTTTCTTATCCGGCTTAGAGTCCTTCTAACAGCGGCCCGCCCCGGCGCTTTCGCCGCCCGCAACCCAGGTGCCCTCTTGCGTTACGAACTGACCGACCTGCGCGTGTTTGTCGCCATTGCCGAAGCCAAAAGCCTCACCGGCGGCGCTTCCGAACTGCACCTGACGGCGCCGTCGGCCAGCTACCGGCTCAAGAACCTGGAACAGGCCATGGGCGTGCCGCTGTTCGTGCGCACCCAGAAAGGCATGTCGCTCACCGCCGCCGGCATGACCGTGCTGCGCTACGCGCAAACCATCCTGGGCAACGTCGAACGCCTGCAGGCGGAAATGCGCCGCCATACCGACGGCGTCGAAGGCAATATCCGCGTCTACGCCAACAGCAGCACGCTGAGCAGCCTGCCCGGCGCCCTGAGCCGCTTCCTGGCCGCCTACCCCAACGTCAACGTCAACCTCGAAGAGCACCTCAGCGAGGAGACCGTGAAGGCGGTGCTCGACGGCCGCGCCGACGTCGGCCTGGTGGCTGGCGCGATCGAAATGCGCGGGCTGGAATACATCAGCTACGGCCAGGACGAGCTGGTCTTCATCGTGCCGCCGCGCCATCCGCTGACGCTGCACCCGCGCGTTTCGCTGGAAACCGCGCTGTCGCACGACCTGGTCGCCATCGGCCGCAAGACCAGCAATTTCCTGTACCTGCAGCAGATGGCCGAACAGATGGGGCTGGAGCCCCGCGTGCGCGTGCACGCGCCCAACTTCGACGCCGTGCTGCGCTGCGTGCAGGAAGGCGCCGGCATCTCGCTGGTGCCGCGCTCGGTGGCCGCCCCGGCGCTGGCGCAGGGCAAGGTCGAGTGCGTGCAGATCGAGGAGTCCTGGGCCGTGCGCGAACAGCGCGTCGTGATGCGCAGCCAGGACGCGCTTCCGGGCTACGCGCAGGCCTTCGTCAGCTACGTGACACAGGCCGATCCCGCGCCGGACGGCGATTAGAAAACCTCGAATCCCGCTTTGAAAATATCGACTGGCCGCGCGCGCGCAAGGCATCCCATAATGCTTTGCCGCCGCCGGGTCCGGCACGCGCCCCGGCCTACTCCCCAGGACGATATGACCGCAGCATCCCGCCCCCTAGACGGCATCACCGTCGTCGCGCTAGAGCACGCCATCGCCGCCCCCTTCGCCAGCCGCCAGCTGGCCGACCTGGGCGCGCGCGTCATCAAGATCGAACGGCCGCAGGCCGGCGATTTCGCGCGCGGCTACGACGACACCGTGCACGGCCAGTCCTCGTTCTTCGTGTGGGCCAACCGCGGCAAGGAAAGCCTGGCGCTGGACACCAAGGCGCCCGGCGCGCCCGACGTGCTGCGGCGGCTGCTGGCCCGGGCCGACGTCTTCATTCAGAACCTGGCGCCCGGCGCCGCGCGCCGCATGGGCCTGGATCATGAAACGCTGCTGGCGGAATTTCCCAGGCTGATCGTGTGCGACATCTCCGGCTACGGCGACGACGGCCCCTACCGCGACAAGAAGGCCTACGACCTGCTGATCCAGGCCGCCGCCGGCCTGATTTCCCTGACCGGCACGCCCGAGGCCCCGGCGCGCACCGGCATCTCCATCGCCGACATCGCCGCCGGCATGTACGCGTATTCCGGCATCCTGTCCGCGCTGATCCAGCGCTCGCGCACCGGCGCGGGGCTGCGGGTCGAGGTCACCATGCTGGAGGCGCTGACCGAATGGACCGCCTACGCCCTGAACTTCGCGCACTACGGCGGCACGCCGCCGGCCCGCAACGGCGTGGCCCATCCCGCGATCGCGCCCTACGGCCAATACCTGGCGGGCGATGGCAAGCCGGTGATCTTCGGCCTGCAGAACGACCGCGAATGGCGCAGCTTCTGCGCCGAGGTGCTGCTGGACCCGGCGCTGGCCGACGACGAACGCTACGCCACCAACGTCCAGCGCGTGCGCAACCGCGAAGCGCTGGACGCGCGCATCGCGCGGTGCTTCGCGCCGCTTTCGCGCGAGGAAGTGCTGGCCAGGCTGGACCGCGGCGGCATCGCCAACTCCGCCCTGAACACCATGCACGAAGTCTGGGACCATCCCCAGTTCGCGGCGCGCGGCCGGTGGCGCGAGGTGGCCACGCCGGGCGGCCCGATCCAGGCCCTGCTGCCGCCGGCCACGCTGTCCGGCGCGGCCGCCGCGATGGGCGCCGTGCCGGCCCTGGGCCAGCACACCGCCGCCATCCTGGCGGAGCTCGGGCTGGGCGACGGCGAGTCCGCCGGCTGAAGTCTGCATTATCATCCCGGCTTTCCGTATTCATGGTGCGCAAAGCATGGGCTTGCCGCGTGCGCGACCCGGGCGTGGTCCGCTGTCTACCTCCCTCATCGCCTGCCTGTTGCTCGCGCCGCTGCCGCCGGCCCAGGCCCAGACGGCCCGCAAGCCCTCGCCCTACGAGAACCCGCAGCAGCTGCGCATAGAGGGCGCGCCCACGCCGGCCGTCCAGGCGCCCCGGGCCGGGCCGCCGGCGCTCGCCAGAATCGGCGACCAGGCCGAATTCGCCGGCCTGGCCCGCGTCTACAACCCCGGCACGCCGCTGGAAATCCCCCACGTGCTGTTCGTGATCGACCGCGAACGCGCCAACCGCCTCTACTTCATCGACACGCCGCGCTACGCGCTGCACGAGAATTTCGTGCGCCAGCGCGGCCTGATGCCGGGTATGGACAGGGCGACCCTGATCGCGCAATACAAGGACCCGAAGCGGCGTTTCCTTTTCGGCACGCTGAGCTGGCAGCGCGACCTGCCCGGCTACACCTACGAATTCTGGGAAGGCGACCGGCTCACGCCCGAGCTGCTGGCCCTGGCCGACGCCACGCTGCGCCCGGCCTTCTACGAGGCGCTGCGCTTCAAGACCAATTCCACGCTGCACGAGGACACGGCCCGGCGCGCCGGCCTGGACTACGTCACGCAGGAAACGCTGCTGCGCGAACAGACCTTCCTGCCCTTGAACACCGGCCGCGCGCAGGGCCGGCTGCGCATCGTCGCGTCGGTGGACCGGGCCACGGACCTCTCGCCCACCGACATCGTGGTGCTGGACGAGGTGCCCGTGGCGCTGCCGCCGGTGGCCGGACTGGTCACGCAACGGCCCTCCACCCTGCTCTCGCACGTCAACCTGCTGGCCAAGGGCTGGCGCATCCCCAACGCCTACGTGCGCGACGCCGTCGCGGCGCTGCGCAAGCACGACGGCCAGTGGGTCGAACTGACGGTGGCGGGCAACGGCTACCAGGTCACGCCCATCGAGGCGCCGGCCGCGGTCGAGCGCCCGCGGGCGGCCCGCGCCCTGCCCAGGCCCGACCTGACGGTGCGCGCGCCGCAGCCGCTGGACGCGCTGGCCGCGCGCGACAGCCGTTATTGCGGCGTCAAGGCGGCCAACCTCGGCGCCCTGAAGAAAGCCCTGCCGCCCCTGGCCGGCGTGCCCGACGGCTATTGCATTCCCTATGCCCAGTACGCCGCCTTCATGGCGCAGCTGGACGTCCCCGGCCGCGTCGCCGCGCTGGAACGGCGCGCCGATTTCGCCGGCGACGCCCAGGTCCGGCGCAATGAACTGGCCGCGCTGCGGCAATACATCGAGCAGGCCCGGCCCGACGCCGCGCAGGCCGAAGCCTGGCGCAAGCTCTGGCAGACCCGCCTGCAAGGCCGCGGCGTGTTCGTGCGCAGCTCGTCCAATTCCGAAGACCTGCCCGGCTTCAGCGGCGCGGGGCTGTACACCACCGTGCCCAACGTGACGCAGGCCGATGCGCTCACGCGCGCGGTGCTGGCGGTCTGGGCCTCGGTCTACAACTTCGAGGCCTACGAGGCGCGCCGCGCCGCCGGCATCGGCGACGACGCGGTGACGATGGCGGTGCTGGTGCAATTGGCCGCGCCCTCGGACAGCTCGGGCGTGATGATCACGCGCGACCCGTTCGACGCCGGCAGGCGCCACGTGACCTATATCTCCGCCAAGCGCGGGCTGGGCATCAAGGTGGTCGAAGGCAGGCGCCAGGCCGAACAGGTGATGTATTCGAGCTGGTCCAAGGCGGTGCAGGTGCTGACGCGTTCGGCCGAAGACACCAAGCTGGTGGCCGACGCCGCCGGCGGCGTGCGCGAAGTGCCGGTGGCCGGCGACCGCCAGGTGCTGGACGACGCGCTGGTCGCGCGCCTGGCGGCCGTGGGCCGGCGGGTCAAGCAGGCGCTGGGCGGCCGCGCCGACCAGGACATCGAATGGGCCGTGGTGGGCGACGACATCCTGGTCCTGCAGGCGCGGCCGTATATCGACGGCGGCCGCTAGCCGCCGCGC
The DNA here is from genome assembly GCF_056711425.1 of Achromobacter sp. SX5. Classification (NCBI taxonomy): domain Bacteria; kingdom Pseudomonadati; phylum Pseudomonadota; class Betaproteobacteria; order Burkholderiales; family Alcaligenaceae; genus Achromobacter; species Achromobacter sp. SX5. Next base: position 3,288,907 of record NZ_CM160041.1, read on the forward strand.
CTTCCCGCTAAATGTGCAGCGCGTGCCCCAGGGCCTTGAGCGCCGCCTCCTGGACCGCTTCGCCCAGGGTGGGATGGGCGTGGATGGTGCCGGCCACGTCTTCCAGCGTCGCGCCCATTTCCAGCGACTGCGAGAACGCCGCCGCCAGTTCGGATACGCCGCGCCCCACGGCCTGCCAGCCCACCACCAGGTGGTTGTCGCGCCGCGCCACCACGCGCACGAAACCGTCGGTGGATTCCAGCGTCATGGCCCGGCCGTTGGCGGCGAACGGGAACGACGCCGACAGACAGTCGAGCCCCGCGCGCTCGGCCTCGGCCGGCGACAGGCCCGACACCACCACCTCGGGATCGGTGAAGCACACGGCCGGGATCGAGGCCGGCGTGAAGTGGCGGCGCTTGCCCGCGATCACTTCCGCGACCATCTCCCCCTGCGCCATGGCGCGGTGCGCCAGCATCGGCTCGCCGGCGATGTCGCCGATGGCCCAGACGTCGCGCATGGAAGTGCGGCACTGGTCGTCGATGCGCAGCGCATTGCCCTTGCGGTCGAGCTGCAGGCTTTCCAGCCCCCAGCCCTGCGTGCGCGGACGCCGTCCCACCGCGATCAGCACGCGGTCGGCCGGCAGCTGGGTTTCGGCGCCGGCGGCGTCCTGCACCCGCACGGCGTTGCCCGCGCCGTTCAGGCCCAGCACCTTCCGGCCCAGGTGCAGTTCGACGCCCATCTTCGCCAGCGCGGCGGCCACGGGCTTGGTGAGCTCCGCGTCGTAGGTGGGCAGGATGCGGTCCTGCGCCTCGACCACGGCCACTTCCGCGCCCAGCTTGCGGTACACGGTGCCCAGTTCCAGCCCGATATAGCCGCCGCCGACCACCACCAGCTTCTTGGGGATGTCGGCGGGCGACAGCGCCTCGGTGGACGAGACCACCATGCCGCCGAACGGCACGGAAGGCAGCGGTGTGGGCTCGGAGCCGGCCGCCAGCAGCAGGTGTTCGCACTGGATGCGCACGCTGCCCGCGGCGGTCTCGACCTGGGCGGTCTTGCCGTCCACCAGGTGCGCCCAGCCCTGCACCACTTCCACGCCGTTTTTCTTCAGGAGCGCGGCCACGCCGCCGGTCAGCCTGCCGACGATGCCGTCCTTCCACGCCACGGTGCGCGCCACGTCGATGGACGGATTGGAGACCGAGATGCCCAGCGCCGAGCCGTCGGCGTAATGGCGCGCTTTTTCGTATTCCTCGGCCGCGTGGATCAGCGCCTTGGACGGAATGCAGCCGATGTTCAGGCAGGTGCCGCCCAGGCGCTCGCCCTCCACCAGGATGGTGGGCACGCCGAGCTGGCCGGCGCGGATCGCGGCCACGTAGCCGCCCGGGCCGCCGCCGATCACGAGCAGGGTTGTCGTCTTGGTTGTCTGGCTCATGCTTACTCCACGAAAAGCATAGCGGGCTGCTCGAGCAGCGCGCGCACGGCCTGGATGAAACGCGCGGCGTCCATGCCGTCGACCACGCGGTGGTCGAAGGACGACGACAGGTTCATCAGCTTGCGCGCCACCACTGCGCCGTTGCGGATGGCCGGGCGTTCGACGATGCGGTTCACGCCCACGATGCCGACCTCGGGATGGTTGATGACCGGCGTGGTCACGATGCCGCCCAGCGGCCCCAGGCTGGTGATGGTGATGGTCGAGCCCGACAGTTCGTCGCGCCCGGCGCTGCCGTCGCGCACGGCCTGCGCCAGCCGCGCGATCTCGGCCGCCATCGACCACAGGTCGCGCGCCTCGGCGTGGCGCATGACCGGCACCATCAGCCCGCCGTCGCTTTGCGTGGCGATGCCGATGTGCACGGCGCCGTAGCGGGTCACCACGCCGGCCTCGTCGTCGTAGCGCGCATTGATCTGCGGGAAGTCGCGCAGCGCCACCACCATGGCGCGCGCCAATAGCGGCAGCAGCGTGAGCTTGCCGCGCGACTCGCCCCATTTCTGGTTGAGCTGCGCGCGCAGGTCTTCGAGTTCGGTCACGTCGATTTCCTCGACGTAGCTGAAATGCGGAATGCGGCGCTTGGACTCCGCCATCTTCTGCGCGATCTTGCGGCGCAGGCCGATGACCGGCACGTTCTCTTCGTCGTTGCGCTCGGCGTACGCCGCGCCCCCGCGGGCCAGGGTCGCGCCGCCCTGCCCTTGCAGGTACGCGTCCAGGTCTTCGTGCAGGATGCGGCCGGCCGGGCCGCTGCCCGGCACGTAGCGCAGTTCTATGCCGAGATCCCAGGCGCGCTTGCGCACCACGGGCGAAGCCAGCGGCTTCTCGCCGGGCTGGCGCGCGACGGCGGCGCCGGCCTGGCGCGCCGGCCGGGATGCGGCCGGCTGAGCGGCCGGCGGCTTGGGCGCGGCCGGCGCCGTTTCAACCGCCGGTTTCGCCGTTTCGCGGGGCGCCTCGGCGGCAGCCGCCTGCGGCGCCGCGGCGGGTTTGGCCGGCGGCATTTCCGCGCCCGGCTTGACGTTGCCTTCGCCTTCCACTTCCAGGCGGATCAGTTCGCCGCCCACGGCCATGACCTGGCCGACTTCGCCGCCCAGCGACACCACGCGGCCGACCACCGGCGACGGGATCTCCACCGTGGCCTTGTCGGTCATCACGTCGGCCAGCGGCTGGTCCTCTGCGACGCTGTCGCCGACCTTGACGTGCCAGCCCACCAGTTCGACTTCCGCGATGCCTTCGCCGATGTCGGGCATCTTGATGATATGAATACCCATCGCTCAACCCTCCATCGCGCGCTTGAATGCTTCCCCTACGCGGCGCGGGCCGGGGAAGTAGGCCCATTCCTGGGCGTGCGGATACGGCGTGTCCCAGCCGGTCACGCGCTCGACGGGCGCCTCCAGGTGATGGAAGCAGTGCTCCTGCACCAGCGAAATCAGTTCGGCGCCAAAGCCGCAGGTGCGCGTGGCCTCGTGCACCACCACGCAACGGCCGGTCTTTTTCACCGAATTGACGATGGCGTCCAGGTCCAGCGGCCACAGGCTGCGCAGGTCTATCACTTCGGCGTCGATGCCGGTCTCCTCGGCCGCGGCCACCGACACATGCACCGTGGTGCCGTAGGTCAGCACCGTCAGTTCGGCGCCCGGGCGCACCACCGCGGCGCTGTCCAGCGGCACGGTGTAGTAGCCGGTGGGCACCACGCTGCCGGGACGCCCGGTCCAGGGCGTGACGGGACGGTCGTGGTGGCCGTCGAACGGGCCGTTGTACAGGCGCTTGGGCTCCAGGAAGATCACCGGATCGTCGTTCTCGATGGCCGCGATCAGCAGGCCCTTGGCGTCGTAGGGATTGGAGGGCATCACGGTGCGCAGGCCGCAGACCTGCGTGAACATGGCCTCGGGGCTCTGGCTGTGCGTCTGGCCGCCGTAGATCCCGCCGCCGCAGGGCATGCGGATGGTCATGGGCGCGATGAACTCGCCCACCGAGCGGTAGCGCAGGCGCGCGGCCTCGGACACGATCTGGTCCGAAGCCGGATAGAAGTAGTCGGCGAACTGGATCTCGCAGACCGGACGCAGGCCGTAGGCGCCCATGCCCACGGCCACGCCGACGATGCCGCCTTCGGAGATCGGCGTGTCGAACACGCGCGAACTGCCGTACTTGGCCTGCAGGCCTTCGGTGCAGCGGAACACGCCGCCGAAATAACCCACGTCCTGGCCGAACACCACCACGTTGTTGTCGCGCTCCAGCATGACGTCCATGGCCGAGCGCAAAGCCTGGATCATGGTCATCGACGCGGACGCCGGACCGATTTTGTTATCGATTGCCATGGTCAGACTCCGAGCTGCTGGCGCTGCCGGCGCAGGTGCTCCGGCATGTCCTTGTACACGTCTTCGAAAATGCTGGCGGCGCTGGGGACGTGGCCGTCGACCAGCGTGCCGTAGCTTTCGGCTTCCTTCTGGGCGGCCAGGATCTCGGCGTCGAGTTCGACGCGCACGGCGTCATGCTCGGCGTCGGACCAGATGCCCCGCAGGATCAGGTGCTTCTTGAAGCGCTCGATCGGATCGCCCAGCGGGAAGTGGCTCCAGTCGTCGCCGGGGCGGTACTTGGAAGGATCGTCGGAAGTGGAGTGCGGACCGGCCCGGTAGGTGACCCATTCGATCAGGGTCGGGCCCAGGTTGCGGCGGGCGCGTTCGGCGGCCCAGCGCGAGGCCGAATACACGGCCAGGAAATCGTTGCCGTCCACCCGCAGCGAAGCGATGCCGCAGCCCACGCCGCGGCCGGCGAAGGTGGCGCCTTCGCCGCCGGCGATCGCCTGGAAGGTGGAAATGGCCCACTGGTTGTTGACCACGTTCAGGATCACCGGCGCGCGGTACACATGGGCGAAGGTCAGCGCGGTGTGGAAGTCGGCCTCGGCCGTGGCGCCGTCGCCGATCCAGCCGGAGGCGATGCGCGTGTCGCCCTTGATGGCCGAGGCCATGCCCCAGCCCACCGCCTGGATGAACTGCGTGGCCAGGTTGCCCGAGATGCTGAAGAAGCCGCGTTCGCGGTCCGAGTACATCACCGGCAGCTGGCGGCCCTTGAGCGGATCGCGCTCGTTGGACATGAGCTGGCACATCATAGTGACCAGCGAGACGTCGCGCGCCAGCAGGATGCTCTGCTGGCGGTACGTCGGAAAGCACATGTCGCCCTGTTCCAGCGCCAGCGCATGCGCCGAGCCTATGGCCTCCTCGCCCAGGCTCTGCATGTAGAACGAGATCTTCTTCTTGCGCTGCGCGGTCAGCATGCGCCCGTCGAAGATGCGCGTCTTCAGCATGGTCCGCATGCCGGCGCGCAGCAGATCGTCGCTGACCTCCGGCGCCCACGGACCGACGGCGCGGCCTTCGTCGTCGATGACCCGTATCAGGCTGTAGGCCAGCCCGCCGGTGTCGACCGCGGCAACGTCAATGGGGGGTTTGGGCACGTCGCCGGCCGGCGACAGGCGTAGATAGGAAAAGTCGGTCTTGCAACCCGGCCGCCCCGTGGGCTCCGGGACGTGCAACTTCAATGGCCCGTACTGGCTCATGTAATGTCTCCACGCTTGATCGTGTCATGCGTTTATTTTTGCCACGGACGCCGCCCAAGGAGGTAGCCTCGGACCGCGTCATCGCCGGCTTGGCTGCGCAGTGATGATCGCAGCCAGCCGGTTAAAGACAATAGCACAGCCGCCCGCGCCATAGACAGACCCGCATGAAGACTGGCGTTGCAGGCCGTTTTTGCCCCGCAACCCAATGGCGGCGGCGGGCGGCGCTCCGCTAGCCGGCGAGCAGGCGCTCCAGCCTTGCGGCCACGCCCAGCAGCCGGGTGTCTTCGTGCCAGCGGCCGCAAAGCTGCAGGCCTATCGGCAAGCCGCCCGGCGAACGGCCGCAAGGCATGGACAGCGCCGGATGGCCCGTGAGGTTCATGGGATAGGTGTACGGATACCAGGCCCCGCGGATGGTGCCGGCCGGCTTGCCGGCGATCTCGACGATGCCGTTGGGGTCCTGCTCCACCGGCAGCGGCGGCGCGGACACCGTGGGCGACACCAGCACGTCGTGCCGCTCGAACACGGCCTGCAGCGCGCCGAAGGCCTGGGTGCGCGCCGCCACCGCTTCCAGCAGCGCGGCCGCGCCATGCCGCCGGCCGCGCTCCACCGTCGCCACCAGGGAGGGGTCGAGGCGGTCGCGGAAGGCCTCCAGCCGGTCGCCCACGCGCGACGCCGTCACCGCCTCCAGGATGACCAGGAAGTGTTTTTCCAGCGACACGAAATCCAGCGACACCGGCTCCACGTGCGCGCCGTCTTCCTGCATCAGGCGCACGGCCGCGTCGGTGGCCGCCAGCACTTCCGGGGCCACCGGATTGCCGCAGGAAGGCAGATAGGCGACCCGCAGGCCGGCCAGCGTGGCGCGCGCCGGGGCGGCTGCCGGCAGGTCGAGCTGGCCATAGGGATCGCGCCGGTCCGCGCCCTGCAGCACGCCGTACAGCAAGGCGGTGTCGGCGACGTTGCGCGCCATCGGCCCCACGTAGGAATTCGCGCCGAACAGGTCGGCCGGCTGCAGATTGGGAATGGCGCCCAGCGTGGCCTTCATGCCCACGATGCCGCAGCACGAGGCCGGAATCCGGATCGAGCCGCCACCGTCGGTGCCCAGCGCCAGCGGCCCCATGCCGGCCGCCACGGCCACCGCCGCGCCGCCGCTGGAAGCGCCGCAGGTGTAGCGCGGGTCGATGGGGTTGAGCGTGCGCCCGAACAGCGGCGCGTCCGTGCTCTGCTTGTGGCCGAACTCCGGCGTGGTGGTCTTGCCGATCAGGATCGCGCCCGCCGCCTTCACGCGCGCCACGGCCACGGCGTCTTCGCGCGGCACGAACTCCTCGTACAGGGCCGAGCCCATCGTGGTGCGCACGCCGGCGGTCAGGGTCAGGTCCTTGACCGAGTACGGCACGCCGTGCAGCGGCCCCAGCGCGTCGCCGCGGCGCACCGCCGCCTCGGCCGCGCGGGCGGCGGCCAGCGCCGATTCGGCGGTCACGGTGATGAAGGCGTTCAGGTCCGCGCGCGCCGCGATGCGGTCCAGCGCCGCCGTCACGGCCTCCACCGGGGATACCTGCCCGCCGCGGATCGCCGCGGCCAGGGCCACCGCGTCCATGCCAGTCAATTCGTCCATCGCCTTCTCTCCTCTAGGGCCTGTTCACACTAAAAGGATCCACGCACAGGCCCTAGACCATCCAGCGGCCGCCGTCGATCAGCAAGGTCTGTCCCGTGATGAAGCGCGCCTCGTCAGAGGCCAGGAAGGCCACGGCCGCCGCCACGTCGCCCGGCTCGCCGACGAAGCCCGCCGGCGTCTGCGCCACGATGCGCGCCAGGATGGCCGGCGACAGGCGCTCGTGCGCGCGCGTGCGCACCGCCCCGGGACACACGGCGTTGACCGTGACGCCGGCGGGCGCCAGTTCGCGCGCCAGCGAGCGCGTGAATCCGACCACGCCCATCTTGGCGGCCGCGTAGTCGGCCAGGCCGGCGTCGCCGGCGAACGCGGCGTCGCTGCTCATGTTCACGATGCGCCCGTAGCCGCGCGCCCGCATGCCCGGGGCGACCAGCCGCGAGGCGCGCATCGCCGTCAGCAGCGACACCTCCAGCACGAAGCGCCAGGTCGCTTCCTCCGATTGCGCGAACGGCCCGGAGCGCTCGCGCGCGCTTTGCCCCACGTTGTTGAACAGCACGTCCGGCGGCCCCAGCCCGGCCTCGACGCGGGCGAAGAAGTCCTCCATCACCGCGCCCGAGGTGCAGTCGCCCTCGACGGCGAGGCTGGCGCGCCCTTCCCGCCTGGCCTCTTCCACATCGAGATCGAGCACCGCGACCCGCGCGCCCAGCGCCGCGAAACGCCGGACCGCGGCCGCGCCTATGCCCTGCCCGCCGCCGGTCACGACGACCGTCCTGCCTTCGAACTGCGCGCCGGGCTTCAATGGAAGCTCCGGCCGCCGTCCACCGCCAGGGTCGCCCCGGTGATGTAGCTTGCGCCGGCTCCGCTGAGAAACAGGATGGCCTCGGCCAGCTCTTCCGGCCGCGCGATGCGCCCCAGCGCGTAGCGCGCCCGGATGGCGGCCAGGCCGGCCTGCGGATCGGGCTGGTCCTCGTAGCTGGAACGGAACAGCGGCGTGTCCACCGCGCCCGGGCAGACGGTGGCGACCCGGATGCCGTAGGCGGCCAGCTCCATCGCCAGCACCTTGCCGAACATATTGACCCCGGCCTTGGCGGCGCAATAGGCGCTGCGCCCGGACAAGGGGCTGAGGCCGGCCGCCGAAGACACGTTGACGATGCTGCCGCCGCCCGCCTGCTTCAGGTAGGGCACGCTGGCGCGGCACACGTGCATGGGGCCGCTGAGGTTCACGGAAAGCACCCGGTTCCAGTCCGCGTCCTGCATGGATTCCAGGTCCGCGCGCAGGTCTATGCCGGCGCAGTTGACCACGCCGTCGATGCCGTCCAGCGCGCCGGCCGCCTCGCGCACGGCCTGCTCGACGGCCGCGCTGTCGGTCACGTCGCAGGCCAGCGCGGCGGCCAGGGGCAGTTCGCGGCCGGCCTCGGCCAGCGCCGCGGCGTCGCGGTCCAGGATCGCCACCGCCGCGCCCTGGTCCGCGGCCAGGCGCGCGAACGCCAGCCCGATGCCGCTGGCCCCGCCCGCCACCAGGTAGCGCCGCCGCGCGCTCATGCCGCGCTCCGCAGCCGCGGCCGGATGTCGTCGGTGATCACGTCGCAGCGGTCTATCCAGACCCGCTCGTGCGCCTTGGCGTAGCGGATCATCTCGTCCAGCACGTACAGGCGCGAGGGCTGGCCGATGATCTCGGGATGCATGCCCAGCATCATCATGCGGTCCTCGGCGTACAGCAGGTCGAACTCGCGCTTCCAGGCCTCCAGCACCGCCGAAGGCGACTGCATCGTGCGCCCCGGCAGCACGATCGAATACTGAAAGAACGGCGCATCGTCCAGCACCCAGCGAAACGGCAGCTCCACGATATCCGTGGACTGCCCGCCGATCTCCAGCAGGTAGGGAGAATCGTCGTCGAAGAAGTTCGACGAATAATCGAAGCCGTACTCGCGGATCAGGTCCAGCGTGATTTCGCTGAACTCGGCCGCCGGCGAGCGCCAGCCGCGCGGCCGGTAGCCGGCGGTGCGCACCAGCGCGTCCATGCCCCGCTCCATTTCCTCGCGCTCTTCCTGCGGCGTCAGGTTGACGATCCAGCGGTGCGTATGGCTGTGGTGGGCCACCTCGTGGCCCTGGTCGACGATGGCGCGGACCATGTCCGGATGCGCCAGCGCCACCACGCCCGGCACGAAGAACGTGGCGCGGACGTCGTGGCGCGCCAGCAGCGCCAGCACGCGCGGCACGCCGACCTTCCAGCCGTACGCCCCCTGCGACATCAGGATGGGGCGTTTGGCGTAGGCGGCGTCGCGCGCCGTCCACATGGTCTCGGCGTCCACGTCGAACGTCAGGAACAAAGGGAAACCCTTACTCGTCACGGACATTGCCGCTCCTTACACATGCTTGTGAAAACCCGTCCAGCGCTCGGCGAGCACCAGGGCGACGCCCGTCACCAGGATGAGCAGCGCGGAGACCGCCGCCACCGACGGGTCCACGCCCTGCTCCACCGACGTGAAAATCTTGACCGGCAGCGTGTTCTGGCTGGCCGACAGCAGGAATACCGACACCGGCACGTTGTCCAGCGAGGTGATGAAGGCGAACAGGCCGCCGGCCACCAGGCCCGGCTTGAGCAGCGGCAGCGTGACCAGCCGGAACGCCTCCAGGCGCCCCGCGCCGAGCACGCAGGCCGCGTCCTCCAGGGCCTCGTCGGCCGACGCCAGGCTGGCGAGGCTGGCGCGCACCACGTAGGGCGCGGTGATGACCACGTGAGCCAGCCACAGGCCGACGCCGCTGCCGCGCAGGCCCACGGCCGCGTAGTACTGCAGCAGCGCCACGCCCAGCACCACCGACGGAAGCACCAGCGGGGCCATGAACAGCGAATTCAGCCAGGCCGCGCCCGGCACCATGCGGCGCTGGATGGCGCAGGCGCCGGCCAGGCCCAGCGCCAGCGACGCGGCGGTCGAGCCGGCCGCCAGCCACAGGCTGGTCCAGGCCGCCTCCAGGTAGTCGGGATCGCTCAGGGCGGCATCGAACCATTTCAAGGTCAGCCCTTTCGGCGGCAGGGTCAGGTAGGCCGTGTCGCTGAAGGCGGCCAGCACCACCACCAGCACCGGCACCTGCAAAAACAGCACGACCAGGAAGGCGACGCCGGTCAGCACCGGCCCGCTGGCGCGGCGTTCGTTCATGATTCGCCTCCCCAGCGCTTGAGCATCCGGCTGGACACGGCTATCACCGCCAGCGTCAGCGCCGTCAGCGTGAACGCCATCGCCGCGCCGGACGGCCAGTCCAGCGTCAGCAGGAAATCGTCGTAGATCATGGTGGCCATGACCTTGTAGGTCGGCCCGCCCAGCATGCGGGGCGTGACCAGGGCGCTGATGGTCAGCACGAACACCATGATGGAGCCGGCCAGGATGCCGTGCGCCGTCAGCGGCAGCGTCACCGACACGAAGGTGCGCAGCCGGCCGGCCTGCAGCGTGTAGGCCGCGTCGCGCAGGTCGCCCGGCACGGCCTGGATCACGGGCACCAGCATCAGCACCATGAAGGGCAGGAAGATATGGGTCATGCCCACCAGCACGCCGGTCAGGTTGAACATCAGCTTGAGCGGACGCTCGATCAGCCCCAGGTCGATCAGCGCGTTGTTCAGCAGGCCGCGGTTCGACAGCAGCGCGATCCAGCCGAACGAGCGCACCACCAGGTTCAGCAGCATGGGAAAGATGACCAGCAGGGTCAGGGCCAGCTTCAGGCGCGGCCGCGCATGCGCGATGACCCAGGCCAGCGGATAGCCCAGCAGCAGGCACAGCGCCGTCACGCCCAGGCCCAGCCCCAGGCTGCGCAGGATGACTTCGCGGTAGAACGGGTCGGTGACCAGCCGGGTGTAGTTGCCCAGCGTGTAGCCCTCGCCGATGCCTGAACCCGGGACGTATTCGCGCAGGCTGAGCGGCAGCATGAACAGCGCGGGCCCGACGAAGGCCAGCAGCAGCACCAGCAGCAGGGGCGACGCGAGCAGCGCGCCCGCCGAACGCCGGCTGATCGCCGCGCCTTCGCGCCGCGCTTGCGGGTATCCGCCCTCCAGACGGCCGGACAGGTTCATGCCGCGGCCTCCGCGCCGGCGCGGCGCGTGGCGTACACGTGCTGCGGCCGCACGCCCAGCCATACCTCCACGCCGGCCTCCAGGCCGGACTGCGGGCCGTTGGTCGGCGTGTCGGCGATGATTTCGCCGCCGCCGCGCAGCGCCACCACGTACTGGACCCGCGCCCCCACGAACGAGCGCAGCGCGATGGTGCCCGGCAGGCCGGCGCCGGCGGCGTTTTTCAAGGGCTGTATGGAAATGTCCTCCTGGCGCAGCACCACGTCCAGCGCATCGCCGGCCGCCAGGCCCTCGGCGCGTTCCACCGGCAGGCGGTGCCCGCCGGGCAGCTCGGCCTGCGGGCCGCCGCCGTCCATCGCCAGGCGGCCCTGCAACCGGTTGGGCCGGCCGATGAAGCCGGCCACGAAGCCGGTGGCGGGCCGGTGGTAAATGGCCTCGGGGGTGTCGAACTGCTGCACCACGCCGCCGGCCAGCACACAGACCCGGTCGGACATGCTCATGGCCTCGGTCTGGTCGTGCGTGACGAACAGCGTCGTGATGCCGACTTCGCGCTGCAGGCGTTTGAGCTCGATCTGCATCTCGTCGCGCAGCACGGCGTCCAGGTTGGACAGCGGCTCGTCGAACAGCAGGATGCTGGGACGCGGCGCGATCGAGCGCGCCACCGCCACGCGCTGCTGCTGGCCACCCGAGAGCTGCCGCGGCATGCGCTCGCCCAGGCCCGACAGGCGCACGCTGGCCAGGGCCTGTTCGACGCGGGCGCGCAGGCCGGCTCCGTCGATGCCCTGGCGGCGCAGGCCGAAGGCCACGTTCTCGAACACGGTCATGTGCGGAAACAGCGCGTACGACTGGAACACCAGCCCCACCTGGCGCCGGTTGGGCGGCAGCCGCGTGATGTCGCGGTCGTCGACCAGGATGCGGCCGCTGGTCGGCGCGATCAGGCCCGCCACCATGCGCAGCACGGTGGTCTTGCCGCAGCCCGACGGGCCCAGCAGGGAGACGAACTCGCCGTCCTTGACCGACAGCGATATGCCGGCGGCAGCCGTGTGGCCCTCATAGCGCTTTTCCAGGCGCTCCAGTGTCAATGCAGGCATGATTGGATCCCCGTGTTGCGGCGCTTCAGCGCGCGACCTCGCGCTGCCAGCGGCCGACCCAGGCCGGCATGCCGCGCGCCACCGCCGCCGGATCGGGCAGCCACAGCTCGTCGAAATGCTTGCCCACCGCGACGATGCGCGAGGCCTTCTCCGACAACCGCACCTCGGTGTTGACCGGCCCCGCGTACTTTTTCTCGGCAAAGCAGGTCTGCACCTCTTTGGACAGCAGCGCGTCGATGTACTGCGTGGCCAGTTCAGTCTGCTTGCTGCCCTTGGGAATCGCCACCGACGGCAGGATGCCCACCGCGCCCTCTTCGGGATAGACCACGGCCAACGGCAGGCCGCTGTCTATGGCGGAACCGGCGCGGTCCGAATACCAGACCGCCACCGCGATTTCCTTGCGCTCGAAGAGCGACACGATCTGGTCGGCCTGGGTGTAGAGCAGCGCCGAGGCCCGCGCCAGCGGCGCGATGGCCGCGAAACCGGGGTCCAGATTGTCCAGCGTGCCGCCGCGCATCCGGTTCAGCGCCAGCAGGAACTGCGAGCCGGCCGTGCCGCTGATGTCGCCTATCGCGAGCTTGCCTTCATAGGCCGGATCGGCCAGGTCGTTCCAGGATTTGGGCGGCGTCTTGACCTGGGTGGTGTCGTAGACGATGACGGTCGAGCCCGTCATGAAGCTCACGTAGTAGGGGGATTCGCCGTCGAAGGCGGACGGCGCGACCGACTTGGCGTTGGCGAGGCGGGCGCGGTCGATGGGTTCGAGCAGCTTCTCGTTCCTGAGCTGGGTGGCCAGCGAATTGTCCAGGTACACCACGTCGAAGTCCGACTTGCCGCCGGTGGCGCGGACCGCGGCGGCGAACTGCGCCGAGCTGCCCAGCTTGGTGCGCACCCGGGCGCCGGTTTTCTTCTCGAAGGCCTTGATCTGGCATTCGCGCGAGGCGTCCAGGAACGAACCGCCGAAAAGCCCCACCACCAGATCGGCCGCGTGCGTCTGCCCTGCCCAAGCGAACATGCCCACCACGGCGGCGCATGCAAGCGCCTTGGAAATCCTGACGTCCATGAAACCTCCTCGCGGGAAGATGGCCGGGGCCCTCGTCGTGACAAAAATTGCCAAGCGCAGCCCTCGGTATTTGGTGCTTACGAGGAATTTATCTTTTTGAAAAGATATCATCAATGAGGGTTTTCACGCTGCTTGCAAAGGCTGGCGGGAATGCGTTAAATGCTTCTCCAGACAGGACAGACCCGGCGATCCCGGACGCATCCATGAAGCATCGCGACACCCCTACGCAGACCGCGGCCGACACCGCCGCGCCCTATTCCCATCTCGACCCCGACGACGACCTCATCGGCCGCGGCATTGCCCAATGGCGGCGCGAACGGCCGGACATCGACAGCTCGGGCAAGGAAGTCGTGGGCCGGCTGATCCGGCTGGAAGAAGTGGTGCTGCGCGCCATCAACGCGTCGCAGGAGCCTTACGGCCTGAAGTACATCGAGTACGCCGTGCTGACCACCTTGCGGGTGGACGGCGCGCCCTACTGTCTGGCGCCCTCGCAATTGCAGGCGCGGCTGCTGTGCAGTTCGGGCGGGCTGTCCAATATTCTCAAGCGGCTGGAAGGCCAGGGCCTGGTGCGCCGCGAGGTGGACAAGGCCGACCGCCGCGGCGTGCTGGTCACGCTGACCACCAAGGGCAGGCACCTGGCCGACAAGGCCATGCCTGCGCACGCGCGCGCCGAACAGGAACTGCTGGCCATGTTCACGCCGCAGGAGCGCGAGGTGCTGGCGCGCCTGCTCAGCCGGATGCTGGTGGTCAACGCTCCCGAGCTGGGCCGCGCGCCCGAGGCCGAGGCCCAGGCCTGAGGCTTGCCCGCGGGCATGAAAAAACCGGCCCAGCGGGCCGGTTCGTGGCGGGCTGGCCGATCAGGCCGGGCCGTTCCATTCCGTGACGAACTCGCGGAAATCCGGGCGGTTGGCCGGCGGCACCGCGCAAGCCGGCGTGCCGATGGCCAGGAAACCCAGGAAACGGTAATCCAGCGCGTCCAGGCCCAGCGCGTTCTGCACGTCTTCCACGTAAGTGCCGATGCCGGTGCTCCAGAACGCGGCGTAGCCCAGCATGTGCACGGCGTTCAGCATGTTCATGGTGGCCGCGCCGGTGGCCAGCAGCTGCTCCTGCTCGGGAATCTTGGTGTTGTCGTGCGCGATCTTCTGCGCCACGGCAACGAACAGCGGCACGCCGGCCATCCATTCGCGCACCGACTTTTCCTTTTCGGGCGTCATGCGGGGATCGCCGCTGCGCTTGACGGCGTCGAGCGCCAGGTCGGCCAGCTTGCCGATGGCCTCGCCGCGGATCACCACGAAGCGCCACGGACGCAGCGCGCCGTGGTCGGGCGCCGACATGGCGGCCTGCAGGATCTGTTCGAGTTCCTCGGGTTTGGGCGCCGGGGCGCGCAGAAACTTGAAGGAACGGCGGGAGGTCAGGGCGTGCAGCGGCGTGGCGGTCTGGGTAAGGGTCATGGGTTCCTGCGCAAATAGGAAAGAAACATATTCTCATAGTACGCGATGGGCGCGGCGCGCGCGCCGATCCCCCGCCACGCGGCAAGGGTATGGCGGGAGGGTTCGGCCCGGATTTCAGCCCAGGTGCGTATGCCGTTCCTGGCGCTCTTCGACCTGCATTTCGCTGAGACCGTGCAGGATGCCGCAGTCCTCCGCGTCGGGCCGGGCCGACAGGCAGCGCTGGCGCAGTTCGGCCAGCTGGGACTTGAGCTGGGTGAGCTCGGCGATGCGCGCGTCCACGTGGGCGATGTGCTCGTCGAACAGCTCATTAATGGGGCCGCAGCCAGTCTGGTGATTGTCCGCCAGCGACAGGATGGCGCGGATCTCGTCCTGCGTCATGTCCAGCGCCCGGCAGTTGCGGATCAGCCGCAGCCGTTCCAGATGGGGCTGGCCGTAGCTGCGGTAGTTGTTCAGGCCCCGTTCCGGGGCCGGCAACAGCCCTTCGCGCTCGTAGTACCTGATGGTTTCGACCGTGGTGCCGGTGGCCGTGGCCAGTTCGCCTATGCGCATGGTTGCCTCCTGGATCATGTCCGTTTCGTAATGAGGGGTTGACCCTATAGTAACTCCAAGGTGTGCAATAGCGTCACCAAGCATATTTCAAGGCAGAAGGCGATGTCTTTACCTATGGTCAAGCAACACGAACATGCACATGGCCACGCGCACGACCATGCGGGCCATGACCATGCCGGACACGATCACTCGCACCACGATCACGCCGGACATGACCACTGCGGTCACGATCACCCGGGCCACGATCATCCGGGGCATGACCACGCCGGGCACGACCATGCCGCCGGCGCCTGCTGCGGCCACGACCACGCGGCGCAGCCCTTCACGCTGTCTGGCGGCGGCGCGGCCACGCTCGTCGCCGGCCCCGGCCAGGCGCTGGCGCGCCTGCGCATCGGGCAGATGGACTGCCCCACCGAGGAAACGCTGATCCGCAAGAAGCTGGGCGGCATGGACGGCGTGCACGCGCTGGATTTCAACCTGATGCAGCGCGTCCTGACGGTGGTACACGCCGAAGGCGCGCTGGACCGCATCATGGCCGCCATCCGTTCGCTGGACATGACCCCCGAGCCGCTGGCCGCGGACGCGCCGCAGCAAGCCGCGCCCGCGGCCAAGCCGGTCAACTGGTGGCAGATCGGCGGCGCCGGCCTGCTGGCGGCGATGTCCGAGATTTCGCATTTCGCCAGCTGGCCGCTGGCCGTCACCGCCGGCCTGGCCGTGGCCGCCATCATCGCCTGCGGCATCGGCACCTACCGCAAGGGCTGGATCGCCGTGCGCAACGGCAACCTCAACATCAACGCGCTGATGAGCCTGGCCGTGACCGGCGCCGTGCTCATCGGCCAGTGGCCCGAGGCGGCCATGGTGATGTTCCTGTTCAATGTGGCCGAACTGATCGAAGCCCGCTCGCTGGACCGGGCGCGCAACGCCATCCGCGGACTGCTGGACCTGGCGCCGGAAACGGCGACGGTGCGCCAGGCCGACGGCAGCTGGGCCGTGATGCCCGCCGCCGGCCTGCAACCGGGCGATATCGTGCGGGTCCGGCCGGGCGAGCGCATCGCCGCCGACGGCATCATCGTCAGCGGCAGCTCGGCGGTGGACCAGTCGCCCATCACCGGCGAAAGCCTGCCCGTGGAAAAAGCGCAGGACGACCCGGTCTACGCGGCCACCGTCAACGCCTCGGGCTCGTTCGAATACCGCGTCACGGCGGCGGCCGGCAACACCACGCTGGCGCGCATCATCCACGCGGTGGAACAGGCCCAGAGCGCCCGCGCGCCCACCCAGCGCTTCATCGACCGCTTCTCGCGCATCTACACGCCCACCGTGGTGGTGGTGGCGCTGCTGGTGGCCGTGGTGCCGCCCCTGCTGTGGAGCCAGCCCTGGTTCGACGCGATTTACCGCGCGCTGGCGCTGCTCATCATCGCCTGCCCCTGCGCGCTGGTCATCTCAACGCCGGTCAGCATCGTCAGCGGCCTGACCGCGGCGTCGCGGCGCGGCATCCTGGTCAAGGGCGGCGTCTATCTCGAAGAAGGCCGCAACCTCAAATGGCTGGCGCTGGACAAGACCGGCACCCTGACCCACGGCAAGCCGGTGCAGACCGACCTGCTGGACTGGGAACCCGCCGGCGCCGGCCGCCAGCCCGCCGCGCTGGTCGCCGCCAGCCTGGCCGCGCGGTCGGACCACCCGGTCTCGCTGGCCGTGGCCAACGCGGCGCGCGAGGCCGGCAAGACCCTGCTCGACGTCGACGGCTTCACGGCGCTGGCCGGGCGTGGCGTGTCCGGCGTGGTCGACGGCGTGACCTACCAGCTGGGCAACCTGCGCCTGATGCGCGAAGCCGGCGTTTCCAGCGACGCGCTGGAAACCCGCATGGGCGAGCTGGAACGCCAGGGCAAGAGCGTGATCGCGCTGACCGACGGCAGCCGCGTGCTGGCGCTGGCCGCCGTGGCCGACACCGTCAAGCCCACCAGCGCCGCGGCCGTCGCCGACCTGCATGCCCTGGGCGTGCGCACGCTGATGCTGACCGGCGACAACACTCACACGGCCCAGGCCATCGCGCGCCAGGTTGGCATCGACGAGGCGCGCGGCGACCAGCTGCCCGAGGACAAGCTGAGCGCCATCGAAAGCAAGCTGGCCGCCGGCGGTCGCGTCGGCATGGTGGGCGACGGCATCAACGACGCCCCCGCCCTGGCCCGCGCCGACATCGGCTTCGCCATGGGCGCGGCCGGTACCGGCACCGCCATCGAGACCGCCGACGTGGCGCTGATGGACGACGACCTGCGCAAGATCGGCACCTTCCTGCGCCTGTCGCGCGCCACGCACAGCGTGCTGGTGCAGAACATCGTGCTGGCGCTGGGCATCAAGGCGGTATTCCTGGCGCTGGCCATGACCGGCAACGCCACGCTGTGGATGGCGGTGTTCGCCGACGTGGGCGCCAGCCTGCTGGTGGTGTTCAACGGGCTGCGGCTGTTGCGGGCGGCGCCTGTCGGAGCGCGGTAGGGGCTGTCGCCACGAGCAGGCCTAACCCGCCTGCTCTTCCTGCGGCCAGTCGCGCAACACCGGCGCGTCCGGCGCACCCGGTCCGTTCTCGCGCAGATGGTCTTTCTGCAACAACGCCATGCGATAGGCGTCCCGATAGGAGCCGTTGGAGAAGAACTCTTCCTTCAGCAGGCCTTCGATGGTGAAGCCGCAGCGCTCGTAGATATGGACGGCGGCGCGATTGTCCTTGTCGACCACCAGATAGACCTTGTGCAGGTTCAGCACGCGGAAGGCATAGCCCACCGCGATGCGGGTCGCGGCCTTGGCGTAGCCCCGGCCCTGGTACGAGGGCGCGATGATGATCTGGAATTCCGCGCGCCGGTGGATGTAGTCGATTTCCACCAGTTCGACCAGGCCGGCCGGCTGGCCGGTGTCGTGCTCGATGATGAATCGCCGCTCGTTCTGCGCGTGCAGGTGGCGGTCGTACAGTGCGACGAGTTCGTCGTAGGCCTCGTAGGGCTCTTCGAACCAGTAACGCATGATGACGTCGTTATTGTTGATTTTGTGCACAAAGTGCAGATCGCCGCGCTCCAGGGGGCGAATTCGGATATCGGATGTGACCGACATGTTTACCTCCGCAAGTCGATCCATTGTATGCCGCGCGCCCTGCCGTCACGGCAGCGCGAAGGCCGGCAGCCGCAGCGCGATGCGCCGCATGACCTCGTTGGCGGCCGACGACAGCGGGCGTCCCAGGCGCAGCAGCGCCTGGCATTCGGGCGCGCTCAGGATCGGATGCTCGATGGGAATGGCGACCAGCTCGCCGCTGGCCAGTTCATGGTGCACGCCGAGATTGGGCATCAGCGTCACGCCCGCGCCGGTCATGGCGTACTGCTTGAGCACGCGCAGCGAATTGGTGGTCAGGCTGGGCGTCAGGTGCACGCGCTCGGTGAATTCCAGCAGGTCCACCGCCTGGCGCAGCCCGTAGGGCGAAGCCATCAGCGCGAACGGATACGGCAGGATGTCGTTGATGGTGAGCGGCGCCCGCCGCGCGGCCAGCGCGTGGCCGCGCCCGGCGATCAGGCATACCGGGTGCTTGCGGCTGGCGCGGCAGCGCAAGCGCGGGTCCACCGGCGGGTTGTAGGCCAGGCCGATGTGCGCGGCGTCGCTGGCCACCGCCTCGACCACCTCGTTGACCGAGCCCACGTCCACGCTGAGCTTGATGCGCGGATGCTCGATGCAGAACGGGCCGACCACGTGCTCCATCAGGCTGTCGATGAAACCCTCGCTGATCATCAGCTGCACGCTGCCGCTCTGCATGCCGCGCCATTCCTGCAGGCGCGCGTTCAGGTGTTCCTGCTGCGCGCGGCAGCCGCGGTAGTACTCCAGCAGCATGTCGGCGGCCTCGGTGGGCGCCAGCCCGCGCGGGCGCCGCTCGAAAAGCTGTACGCCCAGCTCCTTTTCCAGCAGCTGGATCTGGCGGCTGATGACGGAAGCGGCCGTGTCCAGCTTGTCGGCCGCTCCGCGTATCGAACCGCAGGCCACGACCTCGTGGAAGTACTTCAGGCGGACCTGGTTGATTTCCTGCATATCCCCTTGTTCCCCTGCGCTGGCGATGCGCCGCAATGACCGGGCTTGTGTTGCCCAACAGGCAACGATAATTCATCTTTCCGGTTATTGTCTGCAACGCGTGATCTTCCAATAATGGCGGCGCCGGTGTTCCGGCGCCATCCCCATCCATCGCGGGCGCAGACCCGCGCGAGGAGACATGCAATGCCAAATCCGACCACGCCGGGCGCGGACCCGCGCCTGGCCCCGCTGTACCGCAAGATCACCTGGCGCCTGCTGCCCTTTCTGCTGCTGTGCTACGTGTTCGCCTACCTGGACCGCATCAACATCGGCTTCGCCAAGCTGCAGATGCAGCAGGACGTGGGCATTTCCGACGCGGTCTACGGCCTGGGCGCGGGCATCTTCTTCCTGGGTTACGTACTGTTCGAGGTGCCCAGCAACCTGCTGCTCACGCGCATCGGCGCGCGCCGCACCATCAGCCGCATCATGGTGCTGTGGGGGCTGACCTCGGCCTCGATGCTGTTCGTGCAGGGCGAATGGAGCTTCTACGTCCTGCGCTTCATGCTGGGCGTGTTCGAAGCCGGCTTCGCGCCCGGCATGATCTTCTACCTGACCTACTGGTACTCGCAGTCGCGCATGGCCGGCGTCATGGCGGTGGTCATGCTGGCCGGCCCCATCGGCGGCATCGTGGGCGGGCCGGTGTCGGCCTGGATCATGACCGCCTTCTCGGGCGCGCACGGCCTGGACGGATGGCAATGGATGTTCCTGCTCGAAGGCCTGCCCTGTGTGGCGCTCGGGGCGGTGGCTTTCTATTTCCTGGACGACCGGCCGGCCGAGGCCCGCTGGCTCAGCGCCGAGGAAAAGGCCCTGCTCGCCGCAGACCTGGACACGCGCGGCGCGCAGCAGAAGCACGCCTTCTCGCAGGTGCTGCGCGACCCCGCCATCTACGGCATGGCGCTGACCTACTTCTGCCTGATCTGCGGCATCTACGCCGTGAGTTTCTGGCTGCCCACCCTGCTGAAGCTGGCGGGCGTGCAGGACACAATGGAGATCGGCCTGTACTCGGCCATTCCGTACGTGGCCGCGGCCGTGTTCATGCTGTGGTTCGCGCACAGCTCGGACCGCATGCAGGAACGGCGCTGGCACACCCTGGCGCCCGCCCTGATGGCCGGGCTGTCGCTGTGCGTGGCCACCGCCGCGCCGACGCAATTCGCGCTTTCCCTGACCGCGATCACGCTGGCCACCGGCTTCATGTGGGCCGCATACACGGTATTCTGGGCCATCCCGTCGCAGTACCTGAAGGGCCAGGCGGCCGCCGGCGGCATCGCCCTCATCAACAGCATCGGCCTCCTGGGCGGCTTCCTCAGCCCCTCGATCATCGGCTGGTCCAAGCAGGTCACCGGCTCGCTGGCGGGCGGCCTCTACGTCATCTCCGCCCTGCTGGTGGCCGGCGCCCTGCTGCTGCTGGTGAACCGCCCGCCCCGTCCCGCGCCCGCAGGCGCCTGAGCTCCAACCCACAGGAAACCCATCATGCACATACTGGTTGCCGGTTTTCAGCACGAGACCAACACCTTCGCGCCGTCGCTGGCCGGGTACGAGAACTTCGTCCGCGGCGAAGGCTTCCCCGCCATGGTGCGCGGCGAGGACATGCTGGCCCTGCGCGAGGTCAATATTCCCGCCGGCGGCTTCATCAACGCGGTCCTGGCCCAGGGCCATACCGTGCAGACCGTGATCTGGGCGGGCGCCAGCCCCTCGGCCCACGTGACCCGCGACGCCTACGAGCGTATCGCCGGCGAGATCCTGGACGCGGCGCGCGCCGGCGGCTACGACGCGGTCTACCTGGACCTGCACGGCGCCATGGTCGCGCAGCACCTGGACGACGGCGAAGGCGAGCTGCTGGCCCGCATGCGCGCCATCGTCGGGCCGGACGTGCCGGTGATCGCCAGCCTGGACCTGCATGCCAACGTCACCGCGCAGATGCTGCAGGCCGCCGACGGCCTGGCTGCGTTCCGTACCTATCCGCACGTGGACATGGCCGACACCGGCGCGCATGCGGCGCGGCTGCTGCAGGCCCGCAACGCCGCCGGCCCCGCCTGGTGCCGCAGCGAGCGCCGCCTGCCCTTCCTGATCCCGATCAACGGCATGTGCACGCTGCTGGAGCCGTCCCGCGGCGTCTACGACCTGCTGGCGCAGCTGGAACAGACGCCGGGCGTGGCCTCGATCTCGTTCGCACCGGGCTTTCCGGCCGCGGACTTCCCGGAATGCGGCCCGGTGGTGTGGGCCTACGGCACCGACCCCGCCGCGGTCGAGCGCGTAACCGAAATGCTCTACCGGCGCGTGCTGGAGCTGGAGCCCGAATGGTCGCCCGACTTCCTGGAGCCGGCCGAGGCCGTGCGCCGCGCGCAAGCGCTGGCGGCCGGCGCCTCGCGTCCGGTGGTCATCGCCGACACGCAGGACAATCCCGGTGCGGGCGGCGACGCCAACACCACCGGCATGCTGCGCGCGCTGGTCGAGGCCGACGCGCAGAACGCCGCGCTGGGCCTGTTCTACGACCCCGAGGCCGTGCGCCTGGCCACCGAGGCCGGGCTGGGCAACCGGGTCCGGCTGAAGCTGGGCGGACAGTCCGGCGTGGCCGGCGACGCCGCGTTCGAAGGGGAATTCACGGTCGAGACCCTGTCGGCCGGCAAGCTGCGCTTCGACGGCCCGATGATGAACGGCATGGACGTGGACCTGGAAGGCGTGGCCGGCCTGCGCATCGGCGGCGTGCGCGTGGTGGTCAGCGCCACCAAGTCGCAGATGCTGGACCGCAACCTGTTCCGCGTCGGCGGCGTGCAGCCCGAGGAAATGGGCATCCTGGTGGTCAAGAGTTCGGTGCACTTCCGCGCCGACTTCCAGCCCATCGCGCACGAGGTGCTGGTGGCCAAGGCCCCCGGCCCCATGCAGGCCGACCCCGCCGACCTGCCCTGGACCCGGTTGCAGCCGGGCATGCGCATCCGGCCGCTGGGGCCGGCCTTCTCTTACTGAAGGCCGACGCCCGCCGGATTGGCGTACGCGCCCGGCGATGGCAGACTGGCGGCATGAAGAAGATCCTCACGCTCGCCTATCCCCGCCTGTCCGGGCCGGACGCCGAATTCATCGAAGCGTTCCGCCAACAGCACGACGGCCAGCACCGGCTGGCCAAGGCGCACTTCACGATGGCGTTCGGCAGCGCCGGCATCGACGAACATGCCTACCTGAAGCACGTGGAAGAAACCGCCCGCGCGGCGCGACCCATCGCCTTCGCGTGCCGCTACGCCATGCTGGCCGGCGACGCGGCGCAGGCCTATGCCTACCTGGTTCCCGACGAAGGCTACAGCCAGCTGTCGCGCCTGCATGACGCCCTGTACCGCCAACTGCTGGCGCCTACGCTGCGGCTGGACCTTCCCTA
This sequence comes from Achromobacter sp. SX5, assembly GCF_056711425.1. Taxonomy (NCBI): domain Bacteria; kingdom Pseudomonadati; phylum Pseudomonadota; class Betaproteobacteria; order Burkholderiales; family Alcaligenaceae; genus Achromobacter; species Achromobacter sp. SX5. The sequence goes on from NZ_CM160041.1 coordinate 3,311,201, forward strand.
TGTGCCGCACATCGCGGTCGCTTCATCGAGCAACCGCGCCCTGATGAAATCCCTGTGCGACGAGCTGAACCAGGGCGACCTGGAAATCCGCGGCTCGGTCGAACGGCTGACCGTGGCGGCGCTGGAGAACAGCGTGCTGACCGACCTGGTCTCGTATCCGCTGGGCGGCTGAAGCGGCCCGGGTTATTTCAGCCTGGCCTGCGGGCTGACGAAATCCTCCAGCGTCAGGCCTTTTTCCTTCAGGATGGCTTCCAGCAGCGGCTGCAGCTTGCCCAGGCTTTCCTGCACGGTTTCGCGCACCGTGTCGACCACCACCTGGGTGCTGCGCTCGATCTCGATATTGACGAAATCGCCGGCCTGCTTGTCCTCGAACACCGTCATGCGGCGGGTTTCGGGAATCAGCCAGACCTCGAACCAGCCTTCGGCGCGATTGACCTCGGATACCGTCAGGCTGGCGCCGTTGATGGCGATATAGCCCTTGGCGAAAACATACTTGCGGAAATCGGCGGGAATGCTGAAGCGCATCAGGCGGTTGGTGTCCGAGGACTGCACCGTCAGCACCTCGGAGGTGAAGTCCACGTGGCCCGACAGCGGATGGCCGCCGATCTCGGCGCCGTCCTTGGCCGCGCGCTCGACGTTGGCGCGGTCGCCCGTGCGCAGGCCGCCCAGCGTGGTGATGGCCAGGCTTTGCTGCATGACGTCGAAGCGGGCCCGGTTCTCGCCCAGCAGCTCGGTGACCGTCAGGCAGACGCCGTCGGTCGAGACGCTGGCGCCCACCGCCAGGTCCACGCAGAACCCGGGCGGAAAATCGAGCGTAAACGTGCGCAGGCCCTCGCGGTCGGAGATCTCGGCGATCTTCGCGGTGCCTTGGACTATTCCTGTGAACATGTGAATCCTGAAGCGGGCGCGGCGGCCCCTGGCAAAACATCAACGTTAACCGATATTTTGCCAGGGACCGCCGCGGCGGCCCTGCGGATTACAGGCTCAGTGCTTGATGGCGATGGTCTTCAGCGTGGTGAAGCCATACAGGGCCTCGAAGCCCTTTTCGCGGCCGTAGCCGGACTGGCGCGAACCGCCGAACGGCAGCTCCACGCCGCCGCCGGCGCCGTAGTTGTTGATGAACACCTGGCCGGCGCGCAGCTTGCGGGCCAGGCGCAGCTGGCGGCCGCCGTCGCGGGTCCAGACGCCGGCCACCAGGCCGTAGAGCGTACCGTTGGCGATGGCCAGCGCCTCTTCCTCGGTGTCGAACGGCATGGCCGCCAGCACCGGGCCGAACACTTCCTCCTGCGCCAGGCGGCTGTCGGACGGCACGTCGCGGAACAGCACCGGCGGCTGGTAGAAGCCCGCCTCCGGCGTGCCTTCCTTGAGCTTGCCGCGCGCGGCGACCTTCATGCCGGCGGCTTCGGCCTCGCTCACGAAGCCGCGCACGCGATCCTGCTGGCGGGCGTTGATCAGCGGGCCCACGTCGAGGTCGGCCGCGGCCGGGCCGGTGACCGTGGCCGCAAAGGCCTCGGACAGGCGCTTGAGCACGGTTTCGTACACGCCGCGCTGGATCAGCACGCGGCTGCCGGCCGAGCAGGTCTGGCCCGCGTTCTGGATGATGGCGCCCAGCAGCACCGGCAGCGCGGCGTCCAGGTCGGCGTCGTCGAACACGATCTGGGGCGACTTGCCGCCCAGTTCCAGCGTGACCGGCACGTGGTTCTCGGCGGCGGCGTGCGCCACCATCTTGCCGGTCTGCGGCGAGCCGGTGAAGGAAATATGGTCGATGCCCGGATGCGCCGACAGCGCCGCGCCGGCCTCGTGGCCGTAACCCGTGACGATGTTCAGCGCGCCGGCGGGCAGGCCCGCCTCGGCGGCGATCTCCGCCAGCTTCAGCAGCGACAGGCAGGCGTCTTCGGCCGGCTTGACCACGCAGGCGTTGCCGGCGGCCAGCGCCGCGCCCACGCTGCGGCCGAAGATCTGCAGCGGGTAGTTCCAGGGCACGATGTGGCCGGTGACGCCGTGCGGTTCGCGCACCGTCAGCACGGTGAAGCCCGGGTTGTAGGGAATGGTCTCGCCGTGCAGCTTGTCGACCGCGCCGGCATAGAACTCGAAGTACCGGGCCACCGCGGCGGCGTCGGCGCGCGCCTGCTTGATGGGCTTGCCGGTGTCGGCCGATTCCAGCTGCGCCAGTTCTTCCTGGCGATCCAGCAGCGCGAACGCGATGCGCATGAGCAGGCGGCTGCGCGCGGCGGGCGCCATCTGGCCCCACTCGCCTTCGTAAGCCTCGCGCGCCACCTTCACGGCGCGGTCCACGTCGGCTTGGCCCGAGCGCGCAATCGCCTCGAACGGCTTGCCATCGGACGGGTTCAGGACATCTATGGTTTCGCCGGTAGCGGCCGCCACCCATTGGTTGGCGATAAAGTTCTTCTGAGTCACGATGTGCGGAGTAAAGTAGCGGCCGGACGGCCGGTTGCGAAATGGTGAGCGATCGGATCGAGCGATCAGATCCCATTATGAGAGCCGCCAAAAACTTGTCAATTGAATTGACAGCCTTTGTCCCAAGAGTCAGGATATTTTTCCGTCATCTCGGGTTATCCCTAACATTCCAACGGCTTAGCACCGCCTCAAACTTGTTATGGCCACTGACAAACCCGATCCGGCGCGCACCCGCGGCGTGCCGATAAGCAACGTGCGCGACCCGCAGCTGGCCTCGCTGCTGGAAGCCGCCAACCGCCCCCGTCCCGAACTGGACGTGCTGGCCGAAGTGGCGTCCGGCCTGGGCTACGTGCGCGCCGAACGCTTCGCCGAGCGCGTCTACGAAAGCCTGTTCTACGCAATCGCCACCGGCAAGATCGCGCCCGGCAGCAAACTGCCCACCGAACTGGAACTGGCCGCCCTCTTCGAGGTCTCGCGCCCCGTGGTGCGCCAGGCCCTGGACCGGCTGCGCGAAGACCAGCTGGTGGACTCCATCCGGGGCTCGGGCTCCTACGTGCGCGCCAAGCCCGACCTGATGGGCGGCATGCCCGCGGTCGACCCGGCCCGCCGGGTCGGCCACATCCTCGAAGGCCTGGAGCTGCGCATGGTGATCGAGCCCGAATGCGCCTACCTGGCCGCGCTGCGCCGCACTTCCGACGACCTGGGCGAAATGGACCGCATGCTGACCGGCTACGAAGAAGCCGACGCCTCCGGCGCCATCGCCCACCACCACGACTACGGATTCCACCGCGCCATCGCCGCGGCCACCGGCAACCAGCGCTTCGTGCAGGTGCTGAAATCGCTGGAATACGACGTCAGCCACGCGGTCAACGTCATGCGCCACCTGGTCCACAGCGAGCCCTGGAAACGCACCCGCGCCGCCATCGACGAACACCGCCACATCTACCGGCTGATCCAGGAACAGGACGCCGAAGGCGCGCGCAACGTCATGCGCGCCCATATCGAAAAAGCCCGCAGCCGCATGCTCAACAGCGGCCCGGAACACTGAGCAGGAAGCCTCACCCATGTCATCGCAACGCACGCCCCTGAACCTCGACCAGCAACTCGTCATCGTCACCGGCGCCAGCCGCGGCCTGGGAGCCGCCATCGCCCAGGCCTTCCTGCGCGAAGGCGCCAGGGTCGTCATCAACTACCTGAACAGCGCCGACCGCGCCCAGGCCCTGGCCGCCGCCGCCCCCGACCGCGCGCTGGCGCTGCAGGCCGACGTGCGCGACCCGGCCGCCGTCGCCGCCCTGGTCGCCCAGGCCAGCGAACATTTCGGCATGCCCGTCAGCACCGTGGTCAACAACGCCCTGCCCGCCTTCCAGTTCGACGGCGACCTGCGCCCGCATGCCGACACGCTGGACTGGAGCCGCATGAACGCGCAGCTCGAAGGCAGCGTGCGCGCCGCGCTCAACACCACCCAGGCCGTCCTGCCCGCCATGCGCGCCGCCGGCGGCGGACGCATCATCAACGTCGGCACCAACCTGGTCCAGAATCCGGTCGTGCCCTATCACGACTACACCGCCGCCAAGGCGGCGCTGCTGGCCTTCACCCGCACCCTGTCGCACGAACTGGGCGCCGACGGCATCACGGTCAACATGGTTTCGGGCGGCCTGCTGCGCACCACCGACGCCTCGGCCGCCACGCCGGACGCGGTGTTCGACATGATCGCCGCCGGCACGCCGCTGCGCGAAGTCACCACGCCGGCGCAGTTCGCCGACGCGGTGCTGTTCTTCGCCAGCCCGTGGTCGCGCGCCGTCACCGGCCAGAACCTGATCGTCGACGGCGGCCTGGTGAAGGGATAAAACGGAACCGGCCGCGTGAAACCGGCTTGTGGACGCTATGCCTGCAGCCGGCGGGCGCTGATCTCGCCGGCGGCGTAGCGGATGCCCTTGAGCGCGGCGTCCTCGCTAATGAAGGCCGAATCGCCCACGCCGATGCGCGTCCATTGATGATGCGGCGCGGTCCGTACCCACGCCTCGAAACCCTGGCGCGCCGCCAGCGGCCGCAGTTCGTATTCGAGGCGATAGCCGTTGAGCCTGATCACACCTGTAGTCATAGCCGACTCCTCCGCCTCTCAGCTCCGGCCCGCGATGCCGCAGGCGCGCATGATGGAAGTTCCCGAAGCAGCCATGGCCCCCTGTGGATCATTCTCCGCCCGCACCACCTCTGTGACGCGTTGACCGTCGACCATCCATCGCCGCGCGATGCTGATCACGTCGGTGAACTCGGGCCGCGGCCCATCCAGCAGCCAGCCGACTATCGGAACACCGGGAGAAACCGTTTCCAAATCAAGGCATTTCATGCCGCTCTCCGTTCAGGGAACCCTAGCAGCGTAGCCATTGATTGAATCTTTAAGTATTAGGAATGCGCAAAAATTTGAACATTTTGTATGTTCATTGCATTTTTGCCGCCCATGACAGCGGGCGGAGGGGGCGACATACCTGCTCACATATCGGGACCGCACCACCCCGCGCAAGCCGGCACGGTATCATCCGACGTGATCCGGGAGCCGCAATTCCCGCCGATGGCCAAAGCGCCGCAACAACAAACGGTCTACGCGAAAAATGAAATTAGCCACCTGGAACGTGAACTCCCTGAACGTCCGCCTGCAGCAGGTGCTCGACTGGCTCGCCGCCAATCCGGTCGACGTGCTGTGCATCCAGGAACTCAAGCTCACGGACGACAAGTTTCCCGAAGCCGCCTTCACCGAAGCGGGCTATCACGCCGTCTGGGCCGGGCAGAAGACCTACAACGGCGTGGCCATTATTTCGCGCGTGCCCGGCACCTCCATGGAGCGCAACATCCCCGGCTACGAAGACCCGCAGCAGCGCGTGCTGGCGCTGACCTTTCCCGGCCCCGAAGGCGACGTGCGGGTGGTCTGCGCCTACTGCCCCAACGGCCAGTCCGTGGGCTCGGACAAATACGCCTACAAGCTGGAATGGTTCGAGGCCATGCGCAAATGGCTGGCCGAGGAAATCAAGCAATACCCCAGGCTGGCGGTGCTGGGCGACTACAACGTGGCGCCCGCCGACGAGGACGTGCACAACCCCGAGAAATGGGAAGGCCAGGTGCTGGTCTCGGAACCCGAGCGCGCCGCCTTCCGCGCCCTGCTCGACCTGGGCCTGAGCGATTCCTTCCGCCTGTTCGAGCAACCCGAGAAATCCTTCAGCTGGTGGGACTACCGCCAATTCGCCTTCCGCCGCAACGCCGGCCTGCGGATCGACCACGTCCTGCTGTCGGCCCCGCTGGTCAAGCGCTGCGTCGCCTGCGCCATCGACAAGGAACCGCGCCGCAACGAACAACCCTCCGACCACGCCCCGGTCGTGGCCACTTTGGAATTCGTCTGAACTTGATATCGCCATCCCGCTTGCACGCGGGCTTGGCTTTATGTATAGTTGCGGTCTTGCTTTTGGGGCGGTAGCTCAGCTGGGAGAGCGTCGCGTTCGCAATGCGAAGGTCGGGAGTTCGATCCTCCTCCGCTCCACCAAATTCCAGACGAAAAGCCTTGGACACACGCTAAGTGGTCCAAGGCTTTTTTGTTTGCGCTGTCGGGCCTTGGCGCCTGCGCGCTATGCAAACGGGTTTCGCAAGGAAAGGCGGTTTTCGAAGACCTGGCCGTGGTTCATGTCTTCGGTATAAAGCGTCTGGCATCCGGCTCCGATGGCCGCCGAAGAAGCAGGCCTTCCGCCCGATCGGCTTTGGCGGTATCGGCCGACAGCAAGTACAGCACAACATTGGTGTCCAGAAAGTCCCTGCCCTTAGCCGCGCTCGTTGGCTTCATTTCGGTCGAACCTGAAGTCGGCGGGCAGCTTGCCGCGAAAGGCGCGCAGCCGCTCGAGCAGCGCTTCGGCGCCGGGCTTCTTGCGGATCCCGAAGGTCCGGGGCGCGTCCACGGCGATCTCGATTTCGATATCGTCTCCCTCGGGCAACTCCAACGCCTCGACGACGCTGGCGGGGAGACGAACCGCCAGACTGTTGCCCCACTTGGCGACTTGCATGGTCGTACTCCTTTCCTGGATATACAAAAAAATGTATATCCAGGCAGCAGGCCGGCTCAAGCCTTGAGCGTATGCAGATCCAGAAGCGTGAACTTCCCTTCCGCCCGCCAGCCGCCTGTATCGATGTAATGCACGTTGCCGAGCTGCGCCGGCTTGCGCAGCGTCATGTGCCCGTGAACCACCGCCCGTATGTTGCGCACGGGCTGGGCGTACCGCATGCGGTAGCGCTCGATGGACCACAGGCAGTCCTCTTCGTCTTCCGGACTGAAACGGTCTTCGTGTATGGCTTGCCAGTCGTCATACGGAAAATCCGCATGGACCAGGCCGACCAGGCCGTCCGGCGTTTCGACTTCGATGGCCAGCGGCAAGGCCTGCAGGCAAGTCGCGATGCGCGCCTGCGTGTCGCGATCGCAGGCGTCCAGCCAGGCGCCGCCATGCGCGAGATGATCGACGTCGGGCAGCGGATGCTTCACCGCCCGCCGCCAGGTCATCAGCTCATGATTGCCGCAGATGGCGTGAAACCAAGGGCGTTCCAGCCAGGCCAGCACCTCGGCGGATTCCGGCCCGCGGTCCACCAGGTCTCCGACTGCGAACAACCGGTCGCGCTCGGGCGCGAACCCGATGGCGGCAAGTGCGGATTCGAGCCGGCTGAAATGGCCATGGACGTCGCCCACGGCGAAATCGCGGCCGGCGGTGTTGAGGGAAAAGCGTTGGACTCGGGGGCTGGCGGACATCGGCCTGGATTCCCTGGACTTTTGGCGGAAACCGCGATCGGCAAGCGCGACAGCGGATCTCGTTGCGTACCTGTCACTGTACCAGCCAAGCCAGCCCCGATTTCATCGGCCAGACCGCGATTGAGAGCCGCCGGAGCCCTCCGCTGGTAAATTCCATCACTCCCGCCATCTCCGAGGACATTTCATGGCAACACGAGAACTGCATCGCGGCCGCCTGATCGACCACATCGGGATGGTGGTGCGGGACCTGCCCGCCAGCAAGGCTTTTTATTTCGCCGTGTTCGAGGCCTTGCAGATTCCGTTGGGGGGCTCCGACGAGCGCAATTTCTGGGCGGACGAGCTGTACGTTTCGACGGCCGACAGCGAGGAGGTGCAGGGACCGTTGACCGGGCGCCATCATCTGGCCTTCCAGGCCCGGGACCGGGCCATGGTGGACGCCTTCTATCGCGCCGCCCTGGCCCACGGCGGGCGGGACAACGGCGCGCCCGGCGAGCGCGGCTACCATCCGGGCTATTACGCGGCCTTCGTGCTGGACCCGGACGGCAACAACATCGAGGCCGTGTTCCACGGCGTATCCGTGCGCAGCGCGGCTTCGGTGCGCATCGTCCGCTAAACCGGCCAGGGTTTCAGACGACGTCCTGGTCCAGCCGGCGCACGGCGGCGCTCAGGGTCGAGAGGTCGAATTCCTTGCGCCCGCGCAGCAGGCTGCGCATCAGCGCCGTGGCCGCGACCGGCACCAGCGCGGCCAGCAGGAACGACTCCAGCAGGAAAGTCGGCTTGTCGCCCGGCGCGGGGAAGTAGTAGAGGCCGGCGACCAGGCCGCTGACCGTGGCCACGGTGGCCGTGAAGCCGTCGTGCTTGCGGCTGAACAGGCCGTAGAACACCGGGAAGGCGGCCGCCGAGCACAGCAGGTCGGCCAGCAGGAACAGGTACAGCACGCTGTAGCCCTGCGAGGCCACCACCATCACCGGGATGGCCATGAGCAGCACCAGCCAGCGCGCCAGGCGTTTCATGGTGAGCGAGCTGGCGTTGGGCATGAGGCGGCGCAGGTCGACCGCGATGATGCTGGACACGGCGCTGATGGCGGTGTCGGCGGTGCTCATGACCAGCGACAGGCCCAGCGGGATCAGCGCGATCACGAACCACGCGGGCGCGTGCGGCATGATGACGCTGAAGAGCGCGATGGAGCTGTCGCCTTGCGGGGCCAGCCCGACGAAGGCCAGCCCGAACAGGCCCATCAGGAAGATGAACGGCGCGACCAGCAGGCCGCCCAGCAGAAAGCCGTTGCGCATGGAGCGGGCGTCGCGCGCGGCGTAGATGCGCTGCCAGTTGCCCTGGTGGAACACGCCGGTCAGCAGGATGGCGACGAAGAACGTCAGCCCGGCCTTCACGCCCATCGGGTCGGTCAGGTCCAGCAGCTGGGGCGCCTTGGCCTGCAGCGCCTCGATGGTGGGCAGCGCCCCGCCCGCGGCCTGCCAGCCGACCACGCACAGCACCACCAGCAGCGGCACGATCACCATCATCTGCACCTGGTCGGTGAAGATGGACGAGCGCAGGCCGCCGTAGCTGGTGTAGAGCAAGGTGGTGCCCATCACGATGGCGGCCGTCGTCCACAGCGGCACGGGCGCCAGCATCGCGACCAGCTTGGCGATGGCGGTGACTTCGGCCGACAGCGCGATGAAGAGGTAGAACAGCATGATGAAGAGCGCCAGCCCGTACATCGGACGGCCGTAGCGGGCCATCAGGAATTCGGTGAGGGTGTGGCCGTGCGGGATCAGTTCGCGCATGCGCCGTCCCAGCGGAATCATCACCAGCCGCGGCGACATCGAGCCCAGCGCATAGCCGACCACCGCGGCCAGTCCGCCCCAGGTCGCCGCCTGCGCGGGCGAAAACAGAATCCATGCGCCCAGCGTCGACGCCATCAGCGTCAGAATGGTGCCGACCGGCCCCTGGCTGTTGCGGGCGACGATGTAGTCTTCCAGCGTGCCGCGCTTGCGCCGGGCGTACAGAATGCTCGCCACGGCGAAGCCGCCCGCAAACAGCAGCAGCCACATCAGGGCGATCGGTTGGGTAAGCATGGGGGTCGTTCCTCTCGCGCCGCTATAGGGAAAATCCGGGGAGGGGCGCGCGAGTCTTGCGATGTCCTTCCCTTCGCCGGCATTACCCGGATCAGGTTCAAAGGGTTACCGCGGTGGCGCGGAATCTCAGCCCGTCAGGGCTCCCCCAGGAAGTGCCGCAAGATTAGGAGAGCGGCGCGGCGATGTCAACGCGGCGGACTATGTGCTAAGTTCGGCCGCTTGCGGAGCGCGCCCGCTCCTTCCACCGCCTTTCCTGCCTTCCGGTCCGCCGGAAACGACCGCCATGTTGCACCTGAATCTGTTCATTTTTGGTTGCGGCCACCATCGCGCCGCCTGGCGCCACCCCGGCTCCCCGGTCGAACGTCTGGGCGACATCCGCTATTACGAGGAGCTTGCCCGCACCGCCGAGCGCGGCAAGCTCGACGCCGTATTCTTCGCCGACGGCCAGTCGGTCGACAACATCGGCGACGGGCCGCGCTGGTACCTGGAGCCGCTCACCACCATGGCCGCGCTGGCGCGCGCCACCGAGCGCATCGGCCTGATCAGCACGGTCTCGAGCACCTTCTTCACGCCGTTTCATGCGGCCCGCATGGTGGCCTCGCTGGACCATATCTCGGGCGGGCGCATGGGCTGGAACGTGGTGACCTCGATGTTCGACGCCGAAGCGCGCAACCACGGCTACGAATCCATGCCCGGGCACGACTGGCGCTACGCGCGCGCCGAAGAGTTCGTCGACGTGGCGCTGCGGCTGTTCGAATCCTGGGACGAGGACGCCCTGGCCATCGATCGCGGGGGCTTCTATGGCGTGCCGCAGCGGGTCCACAAGATCGGGCACCACGGCGAGCATTTCCTGGTCGACGGGCCGCTGACGGTGCCACGCCCGCCGCAGGGCCACCCGGTACTGTTCCAGGCAGGCGCCTCCGACCAAGGCCGCGACCTGGCCGCCAGGCGGGCCGAGGCCATCTACGCCGTGGCCTACGACCTGCCCGCCGCGCAGGCCTATTACCGCGACATCAAGCAACGCGTGCTGGCGGCCGGCCGCAAGGCCTTCGTGCCCATCATGCCGGGCCTGGTCACCTACGTGGGTTCGACCGAGGCCGAGGCCCGGGCCAAGCAGCGCGAACTGGACGAGCTGCTGCCCAGCGACGCCTCGCTGCGCCAGCTGGGCACCTTCGTGCTGCAGGACTGCTCGGCCTGGGAGCTGGACGCACCGGTGCCGCCGCTGCCCCCGCTGTCCGAATTCACCGGCCCCAAGGGGCGCTATGCGACCATACTGCACATCATCGAAACCGAACGGCCCACCGTGCGCCAGCTGCTGGGGCGGCTGGCCGCCGGCGGCGGCCACTGCACCATGGTCGGCACGCCCGAACAGATCGCCGACCGGATGGAGCACTGGTGGCGCAACGAAGGGGCCGACGGCTTCAACCTGATGCCGCCCTCCCTGCCCGGCGGCATCGAAGACTTCGTCGAGCACGTGATTCCGGTACTGCAGCGCCGCGGACTGTTCCGCCGCGATTATGAACACAGCACCTTGCGCGGCCACCTGGGCCTGGAAAAGCCGCGAGGCTGACGCCGGGGCGCGGACGCGCAGCCATAATTTATCAATATGTGTGCAAAGTTCGGACCGAAGTATCTCTTTATGTATCTAGGACTTATCCGGTCAAAACCCACGTATCGGCGCCCGATATTCCTGAACTGTTGTTCATATGCAATAAACCGTAGGTATTTCAATGTGTAGGAAGTAACTAAATCTACACATTTAAGGGGACAGTCAGGGAGGATTAACCCTAATTCGGCCCTATTTAGCACATCCTGAACGATTACGTAATATCCGGTTTCATTGAATCCCGCCGGCTTGCCTAAGGTTAGGGCTGGTCTGTCTTCACCGCATTGGAGGCAGGTGACTCAAGCCATAGAACGGGATGTGATATGAAACTAACAAGAACTTTGCTCGCTGGCGCCATTCTGGCCGGCATGGCAGGCGCCGCACACGCCGAAACCTCGGTCACGCTGTACGGCGTCGTCGACTTGGGCCTGACCTACCAACGCGGCAAAGTCGGCACCACCGACTCCAACCGGGGCCTGTACGGCGGCGACTATCGTTCCCGCATCGGCATGTCCGACGGTATCCAGAACAATGGCTCGCGCTGGGGCCTGCGCGGCGTCGAAGACCTGGGCGACGGCCTGTCGGCGGTCTTCACGCTGGAAAGCGGCTTTACCGCCAACAACGGCAACCGTTCGCAAGGTGGCCGCATGTTCGGCCGTCAGGCCACCATCGGCCTGAGCCACACCGAATGGGGTCTGCTCGAACTGGGCCGCCAGACCAACATCGCGTCCAAGTACTTCCGCGGCATCGATCCGTTCTCGCTGGACTACCTGAACGCCAACATGGGCATGGCGTTCAGCGCGGCCAACACGGTCCGCTACGACAACATGGTCATGTACCAGACCCCGAGCTGGGGCGGCTTCCAGGCTGGCGTGGGCTACTCGTTCTCGACCGATGACGTCGAAGGCCCCACCGGCTTCAAGACCAAGGAAAACAACCGCGCCTGGACCGCTGGCGTGCGCTACGACAACGGCCCGCTGAACGTGGCGCTGACGTATGACGTGCAGTACCGCAAGCCCAACCAGCCGCAGCCGCAGCAGTTCATCATCGGCGGCGCGTACGACTTCGAAGTGGTCAAGCTGGCGCTGGCCTACGGCCGTTCCGAAGACGGCGTCTTCGCCGGCCAGGACTTCGCGCTGATGGGCGGCCGCCAGCAGTCCGGCGGCATCGCCCGCGGCATCGGCTATACCAACGACCGCTTCACCTGGGACGGCCTGCGCATCAACTCGTACATGGTCGGCCTGAGCGCGCCGATCGGCGGCGCCAGCAAGGTGTTCGCGTCGTGGCAACGCGCCGATCCGAACAAGAACCTGTACGCCATGGACGTGTACAGCCTGGGCTACACGTACGACCTGTCCAAGCGGACCGATCTGTACGCCCTGGCCTCCTACGCCGACGGCGCAGCCTTCATCAAGGGCGACAAGATGACCACGGTCGGCGTCGGCATCCGCCATCGCTTCTAAGCAGGTCATGGACAGCCCCAACTGAGCAGAGTCGGGGCGTCTCCTCTTTGGGCCATCCGTTCGTCGGATGGCTTTTTTTATTGCCGCGCGGTCCCCAGCACGGTCTGGCCGGCCTGCGAGACCGGCTTGCGGTGCTCGGCGGACTCGCGCAGCCGGGCCGGCCGGGCTTGCCGCAGGGGCTTGTTCGCGCGCGTCGCGATCCAGTCGTACAGCACCACGCCGGGATGGCGCAGCAATACCGCCAGCGCAGCGCCGACGACGAGGCCCACGGCCGCGATGATCGTCCAGGCCATCATCCGGCGCTCCCGCCGGCGCGGCATGCGGCCCGGCTAGTTCTCGCCGTATGGCCGCAACGTACTGCTATCGTCGGAAAAAAACACCAGATCATCGCTTATCAAGGCTGCCTTGCAAAAACAGGCGCAGCCTGGCCCCGGCAGCCGCGCGTAAACTTTTGAATGTAATGTACTATACATTACAAAAATTGACCCTGACCGTGGACGGCTTGCCGGCCCGCCGCGGCGATTCTCCGGGGAGAGGACACAGTGAGCCCGGTTACCCGCGTCAGCGCGCCCCGCCCGCCGACCAGCAAAGGCGAGGCGCGCCGCGTGCGGCTGCTCGAGGCCGCCAAGCAATCGCTGCTCGAGCACGGTTACTCCCGGACCTCCATCCAGCAGGTGGTGAAACAGGCCGGCGGCTCCGCGGCCACCGCCTATCAACTGTTCGGCAGCAAAGAGGGCTTGCTGGCAGCGGTGCTGCAGCATGAACTGGATGGCGTGCGCGAGGCGGTGTTTCCGCCCGCCCTGCTCCAGCAATCCGTCGCCACGGCGCTGCATGAACTGTCCGTGCGCCTGCTGGCCTACGCCCTGCAGCCCGAATCGGCGGCGCTCTATCGCCTGCTGGTCTCGGAATGCCATCGCCTGCCGCAACTGGCCGAATCGCTGCAGACCGCCGTGGACACGCAGATCCACGCCCCGCTGGAAGCATGCCTGCGCCAGGCCTGCGAGCGCGGCGAACTCTGCATCGACGATCCGCGCCGCGCGGCGGCGATGCTGGGCAATCAGATCAACGGCATCGCCTTCCAGGCCCGTTTGTCCGGCGGCAGGGCCGAGGGCCCCGACGCCGAACACCTGGCCGCCTGCCGCTACGCGGTCGATACGTTGCTGCGCGCCTTCCGGCCATAGCGCCCCGCCCGCGCCAGCATGGCCAGCGGCGCCAGCATGCAGGCCGCGGCCAGCCACAGGTTGGCCCGCAGCCCCAGCACGTCCACGCTGGGCGCGCCCAGCAGCGCGCCGGCGGCGATGCCCAGGTTGAAGACGGCCACGAACAGCGAGGTCGCCGCTTCGACCGCCTCGGGCGCGGCCTGCATCATCCAGGTCTGCAGCGCGACGGAGACGCCGCCGTACGCCAGCCCCCACGCCAGCAGCAACACCGCCGCGGCCGGACGGAACTGCCCCAGGCCGCTGAACAACAGCAGGATGAGCAGCAGCGCGGTTGCGATGGCGCACAGCGTCGCGCCCGCGCGCCGCGCCGCGGCGCTGCCGGCCACGAAATTGCCGGCCACGCCCGCCGCGCCGTAGGCGAAAAGCAGCGGTCCTATCCAGCCCGCTTCGAATCCCGCGTAGGACTGCAACAGCGGCCGCACGAAGGTATAGGCCATGAAGTGCCCGGCGACCAGGCACAGCGTGACCAGCAGCCCCAGCCTGACGCCCGGATCGGCCAGTTGCGACAGCATCCGGCGCAGCCCCGGCGCCGGCCCGGCGGGCAGGCGCGGCAGGCTCAGCGCGTTCAGGCACAGCACGCCGAAACACAGTCCGGCCATCAGGCCGAACGCCGTGCGCCACCCTGCCAGGCCGCCGATGAACGCGCCCAGCGGAACCCCCAGCACCGACGCCACCGCGACGCCGCCGAATATGACGGAGGTGGCCAGCCCTACCGCGGCCGGCGCAACCAGCCTGCCCGCCAGTCCGCCGGCCACCGCCCATATTCCGCCGATACAGATGCCGACGAGCACGCGCGCCGCCAGGAACCAGGCCATGCCGCAGGCCAGCGCGCCGGCGGCGTTGGCCGCGGCCAGCAGCGCCAGCAGGCCGCAAAGAACGCGGCGGCGGTCCGCGCCCTTCGCCCCCATCACGATCAGCGGCGCGCATAGCGCCGCGACGATCGCGGGCACGAACAACATCAAACCGCCCATGCCGGTGGACACACCCAGCTCGGCCGTGATGGGAACGAACAACCCCACGGGGAGCATTTCGCTGGTCACCACGCAGAAGGTCGCCATGCCGACCGCCGCGACGGCCAGCCAGGGCCGGCGCGCCACAGCGTTTCGATGGGGAGGAGTGCCTGAAGTCATAACGGTATGTCCATGAATGCCCTGGCCGGGCCGACTCCTCTGCACTCTACTGTTTCCAGCAAACTGATAAAGTAGGCTTGCAGACCAACACTAGGGACGAATCGTGCGCAATTCCGCTGCCCGGCTGGACCACATCGGCGACCTGCTGGCCTTCGTGCGCGTGGCCGATATGCAGAGCTTCACCGCCGCGGCCGAAAAACTTGCGCTGTCGCGCTCGGCCATCGGCAAATGCATCGCCCGCCTGGAGCAAGGCCTGGGCTCGCGGCTGCTCCATCGCAGCACCCGCAGCGTCAGCCTGAGCGACGAAGGCCGCGTGTTCTACGAGCACGCGCAGCGCATCCTGGCCGAAGTGGACAACGCGACCGACGCGATGGACCGCCGCAAGCGGGCGCCGCGCGGACGCCTGCGCCTGGACCTGCCGGTGTCGCTGGGCCGGCTGCACGTCATGCCGCTGCTGCGCGACTACCTGCGGCTATGGCCCGAAGTCGAGGCCGACGTCAGTTTTTCCGACGACTACACCGACCTGGTGCGCGACGGCGTGGACCTCGCGATCCGCATCGGCGGCGATACCGACAGCCGGCTGGTGCGCCGCGTGCTGGCGCCGCACCGCCTGATCACCTGCGCCGCCCCCGGCTACCTGGACCGGCACGGCGCGCCCGCCACGCCGGACGACCTGGCCCGACATCAGACCCTGGCGTTCACGCACGCCGGGGCGCCGGTGCCCTGGCGCTATGCGGTCCAGGGGCAGGAACGCCAGGTGCAGCCCGCGGGACGCCTGCGCCTGGGCAACACCGAAGCCTTGCGCGACGCCGTCCTGGCCGGCGCCGGCATCGCCCAGCTGGGCGCGTTTCTGGTCGGCGAGGACCTGCGCGCCGGACGGCTGGTGGCCGTGCTCGAAGCCCATGCGCCGCCAGGCGCCCCGGTATGCGCGGTGTATCCGCACCGCCGCCACCTGGCGCCCAAGGTCCGCGCGCTGATCGACGCCATGGCGCGCCGCTGGAGCGCCGCTCCGCCCTGGGGCGCCTGAACCCGGCCCGCGCATCCTTTATCATCATCGGCATGGCGCCACGCCATGTCATGCCGCTTTCCCCGGAGTTTTTCTTGAGCGATATCTATCAATTCAGCCGCGGCAGCGCCCCGCTGCTGATCTCCATTCCCCACCTGGGCAGCCAGATTCCCGACGCGCAGCGCGCGCAGATGACGCCGACGGGCCTGCAGTCCGGCGACACCGACTGGCATCTGGACACGCTGTACCGTTTCGCCGAATCGCTGGGCGCCTCGGTCCTGGGCGCGTGCTACTCGCGCTACGTGGTGGACCTGAACCGCCCGCCCAACGACGAAAGCCTGTATCCCGGCCAGACCAAGACCGGCCTGTGCCCGACCCAGACCTTCCGCGGCGACGCCCTCTACCTGGACGACGGCGTCCTGACCGACGCCGAACGCGCGCGCCGCCTGCAAGCCTATTGGCAGCCCTATCACGCCAAGCTGCGCGAAGAGCTCGACCGCATCAAGGCCGAGCACGGCACGGTGCTGCTGTGGGAAGCCCATTCGATCGCCAGCGTGCTGCCGCGCCTGTTCGAAGGCAAGCTGCCCGACCTGAACATCGGCACCGCCGACGGCGCCGCCTGTGCGCCGGACGTGCTGGCCGCGGTCGAAGCGCGCCTGCGCGCCGACAGCGCGCCGTACACCTGGGCCGTCAACGGACGCTTCAAGGGCGGCTACATCACCCGCCACTACGGCAGGCCGGCGGACAACGTCCACGCCATCCAGCTCGAGATGTGCCAGTCCACCTACATGGACGAAACCTATCCCTACGCCTATCGCCCCGAACTGGCCGACAAAGTGATTCCGCTGGTCGAGTCCATGGTGCAGGCCGCGCTGCGCCAGACCGTGGCGCGCAAGGGCTAGGCAGGTCGATCCTGCGCCGGCGCCACCCGTATCTTGAAGTCCAGCATCAGCACCTTGTGGCCCTGCGCGTTGCTGCAATAGCCCTGGTAGCGGCCGGCGACGAACGGCGTGCCGGCCGCCGCTTCGCTGTCCAGCCGCTCCAGCGCCAGCTCGAACGACTCGCCCGGATAGGCCGGGCGCAGGAACTTGCTTTCCACCTTGAGCAGCTGCACCGGGTTGGCGGCGAACTGCGCGGTGAACGCGGCCATGGCCGCGCCCAGCACGTGGATGCCGGCCAGCGGCACCTCGGCAAAGCCGGCCCGCAGCGCCAGTTCGCGCGAGCTGTGCACCGGGTGGCCGCCGCCCACCGACTGCAGATAGGCGGCGTGGCGCGCATCGGGCAGCGTGAAGCCGCCATGAAACTGCAAGGGCAACGATAGACCGGTCATGGACGGCTCCTAAATGACGCCGCGCGAGCGCAGCGCGGCCTGCTGCGCCGCCGACAGGCCCAGTTCGCGGCCATAGACCTCTTCGTTGTGCTGGCCGACGCCGGGTCCGGCCCGCCAGATGCGGCCGGGCGTCGCGGAGAACCGCGGCACCACGTTCTGCATGCTCACCTCGCCCAGTTCCTCGTCCTCGATCCGCACCAGCACTTCGCGCGCGATGAAATGCGGATCGGCGGCGATGTCGGCCATGTCGTAGATGGGGCTGAAGCTGACTTCGTGGCGCATCAGGATGTCGGACGCCCCGGCCAGCGTATGCGCGCCGAACCAGTCCTCCATGATGCCCTCGATCCCGGCGCGGTTCCGGATGCGCGCGGTGTTGCTGCTGTACAGCGGGTCTTCCAGCAGGTCGGCGCGGCCGATGGCGATGGCCAGCCGCCGGAACACCGTGGGCGCGCTGACCGCCAGCACCACCCACTTGTCGTCGCGGGTCTTGTACACGCTGCTGGGCGCCGAGTATGCATTGAGATTGCCCTGGCGGGTTCGCACCACCCCGAGCTGGTCGTACTCGATGGGCATGAAATCCAGCACGCGCAGCATGGCCTCGGTGGCCGACAGGTCGATCTCCTGCCCCTCGCCGTGCTTTTCCCGGTGCAGCAGCGCGGCCGCGACGGCGTAGGCGCCGAACACGCCCGTCAGCGCATCGGACACCGGAAAACCGGGATACAGGGGCGGTCCGTCCTTCTCGCCGCACAGGTTGACGAAGCCCGACATGGCCTCGAAAATCCGCGCGAAGCCCGGCCGCGAACGGTACGGCCCGGTCTGGCCGAAGCCCGTCACCCGCAGCACGATCAAGTCCGGCCGCAACGCGCGCAGCCGCGCCAGGTCCAGGCCCCAGCGGTCCAGCGTGCCGGGCCGGAAGTTCTCCACCAGCACGTCATACTGCGGCAGCAGCCGCTCCAGGATCTCGATGCCTTCGGGCTGGCGCAGGTCCAGGGTGACGCCGCGCTTGTTGCGGTTGGCCACCTTCGACCACAGCGCCACGCCGTTCTTGTGCGGCGGCAGTTGCCGTATGTGGTCGCCTTCGCCCGGCACCTCGACCTTCAGCACCTCCGCGCCCAGGTCCGCCATCAGCGTGCACGAGAACGGCCCCGCCACCACGGTGGAAATATCCAGCACACGCACACCGCTCAGCGGTCCCGCCCCGCGGGCCGGGCCGGTCTGCGCATCCATAACCTGCTCGACGCTCATGATTTTCCCTCAATCCAGCGACACATTGGCCTTGCGCGCGACCTCGCCCCAGGACCCGATCTCCGCCTTGATGAAGCGCGAGAAATCGCCGGGCGTCCCGCCCACCGGAATCGACCCTTCCGACTGCAGGCGCTGATTGATCTGGGGGTCCTGCAGCGCCTGGTTCACGGCGGCGTTGATCCTGTCGATCACCGGCGCCGGCGTGCCGCGCGGCGCGAACAGGCCGTTCCAGCCCGCGGCCACGAAGCCGTCGACCCCGGCCTCGGCCATGGTCGGCACCTGCGGCAGCGTCTGCGAGCGCTGCGCGCTGGTCACCGCCAGCGGCACCAGCTTGCCCGCCGCGATGTACGGGGCCGTGGTCAGGATCACGTCGAACGCCAGGTCCACCTGGCCGCCCAGCAGGTCCGCCATGGCCGGCCCCGCTCCCTTGTAGGGCACGCCCAGCAACGACGAACCGGTGTCGGCCTGGAACTTGCGCAACAGCATGTCCGCCGCCGTGCCGACGCCGGCCGAAGCCACCGAAATCTGCCCCGGCCGCGCCTGCGCCTGCTTGCGCAGCTCGGCCACCGACGAGATCTTCGTCGACGGGTGCGCCACCAGCACATAAGGCTGGTCCACCACGTGCACCACCGGCTCGAAATCGGCCACCGCGTCATACGACAGCTTCTTGTAGATATTCGGCCCGATGCCGTGCGTGGCCACCGTGCCCCACAGCAGCGTATAGCCGTCGTTGCGCGCGCGGGCCACCTGCTGGGTTCCGATGGTGCCGCCGGCGCCCGATTTGTTCTCGACCACCACCGGCCGGCCGATGGCCGCCTCGATGCGCGGCGCGAACAGGCGGGCCATCACGTCGGTGGCCCCGCCCGGCGGGAACGGCACGATGATGGTGATGGGCTGCGCCGGCCAGTCGGCCGCGGCCTGCGCGCCGCCGCAAAGCGCGCCCAGCATCAGTAGCGCGGCCAGGCGCGCGAACAGGTTCCTGGATTGCATGGTCTCCTCCGGTGTTTTTGCCGTTTTTGCTTTGACTGCCAGCCATAGAATACGGACCGCGCCATTAACTGATAACTGAAATAAAATCACCTGGTGATAACTTTTGGATAAGCCATGCCCTTAGCTCCGGCCCCGGCAGGCAGCGGCAAACTCCTTAACCGCCTGCGCCTCAAGCAGTTCGAACTGATCAAGGGCGTCTCCGAAGGACTGTCGTTTCGCCAGCTGGCCGACAGCATGGCGCTGTCCCAGCCCGCCATCAGCAAAATGGCCCGCGAAATGGAAGACACGCTGGGCGCGGCCGTTTTCGAGCGCCGCCGCGACGGGGTTTCCCTGACCGAATTCGGCCGCTCGCTGGTGCACGACGCCCGCCTCATCGTCAACAAGCTGGCGCGCCTCGAATCCGAACTGGCCGAGCTGCAGCGCAGCCCCATCCGCACGCTGCGCGCCGGCGCCCCCTCGTATACCGGCATGTCCCTGCTATCGCGCCCGGTCGCGCGGATCGCGGCCCGCCACCAGCAGGCCCACGTGGAAATCATCGACGGCATCGCCAGCCGCCTGTTCGACATGCTGATGGCCGGCGAACTGGACTTCGTCATCGGCAGCCTGCCCAGCCGCAACCTGAGCGACGAGGAAGCCGCCCTGCTCCACGTCGAAGTGCTGTATCCGGACGAGGTGCGCTTCGTCGCGCACCGCGACATGGGCCTGGCCGGCCGGCCCGTGCCTATCGCGGAGCTATTGCCCCACTCCTGGGTGATGCCGTCCAGGGACTCCCTGGTGCGCAGCGCGCTGCGCGCGGCCCTGCTGAAGAAGAAGCTGCCCGTCCCGCCCGCCACCGTCGAATCCAGCCCGCCCTTCATCGGCGCCGTGGTCGCCGAACAGCCCGGCTTCATCGGCCTGTTGCGATCGGACTCGGCGGCCTATCTGGCGCAGCGCCTGAACCTGGCGCTGCTGGACGTGCGGCCGCGGATTCCCTTGCCGCCGGTGGCCATTTTCCGGCTGCGCGACGCCGATCCGTCGGCGCTGGCGGTGGAGTTGTTCGGGCTGGTCCGGGAGAGCGTGGAGAGCCTGTTCGGGGAGTGAAGCGATCCCGTTCGCGCCTGCCGCCGGGGTGCAAGGCCGCATCCGCTAAGCGGCCCCGCCGCCCTGCCACGCCCCCCTGCTTTTCCCCTCCTCCAGCAAAAACTCCACCAGCGCAGGCAGTGAAGCGTCCATCGGCCGGTTCGGCTGAATCCGCATCACGTACCCCCACGATCCGGCCATGCTCAGCCGCGGCACCAGCGGCACCAGGCGGCCGCTGGCCAGTTCCTCGTCGATCAGCGGCGCGCGTCCCAGCGCGATGCCGACGCCGGCGGCAGCCGCCGCGGCGATCGTGCTCATGCCGCTCAGCACCATGGGCTCCTGCCAGTCGGATTCGCCCAGGCCCAGGCGCGGGCGCCAGATGCGCCAGTCGGTTTCGGGACTGTCGACGTGCTTTTCCTCCAGCCAGCGGTGGCGCGTGAACACCCTGGGGTCGTCGCGCTCGGTCGCGGGCACCAGGGCCGGGCTGCACACCGGCACCACGGTTTCGGTCATGAGCGGGATGTCGCCGGGCTCGGGGTTGTGCGGTCCGAGCGCGCGCACGTGCAGGAAGGCCAGGTCGATGTCCTGGCTTTTCCAGGCGGGGTCCTGGCTGGCGTGCAGATAGACCTGGATGTCGATGTCGGGGTGCAGTTCGATGAAACGGCCGATGCGCGGGGCCAGCCACAGCGAGGCCAGCGAAGGGTTGGCGGACACGTTCAGGGTATAGCGCCGCCTGCCGCGCGCGGCCATGCGGACGTTGCGGCACGCGGTCTCCAGCAGGGTCAAGGCCTGTTGCACCGATGCCAGCAGGTCGGCGCCTTCGGCCGTGGTTTCGGCGCGGCGCACCGTGCCGCCGCGGCGCAGCAGCGTGACGCCGAGGTCGGCTTCCAGCGCGCGCAGCTGGTGGCTGACGGCGCTCTTGGTGACGCTGAGTTCGGCGGCGGCGCGGCTGAGGCTGCCCAGGCGCGCCACGGCCTCGAAGGCCCGCAGGGCGGCCAATGGCGGAGTGCGGTTGGGAAGATCGGGCATGGGTTGAGTTTATCTCGACCCTTGATTGAAAAACTATCGCTTTCGCCCGGGCCGGCGATCGGGGACCATGCAGGCTCAGGGAAGGAGAGTGCAATGTATTTCGATTCACGATTGTGGCGGCTGACCGAAGGACTGCGCGCCGGCATGGCGGGCGGCATTCTGCTGGGGCTGCTGGCCCTGGCCGCGGGCATCGCGCGCTATGTGTTCCTGGGCCAGCTGCTGGCCCGGGTGTTCGAGGCCGCGCCGTGGCGGCAATGGGCCGAGCCGGCGCTGTACGCGGCCGCCATGGTGCTGCTGCGCGCCGGCCTGGACCACTGGCGCACGGTGCTGGCCAACCGCTGCTCGGCCGAGGTGCAGCAGGCGCTGCGCGGCCGGCTGTACGACCGCATCGTGGCGCTGGGTCCGGCCTGGTTCGCCAACCAGCGCACCGGCGGCGTGATGCTGACCGTGGTCGACGGCGTGGAACAGTTGCAGACTTTCTTCGGCCAATACCTGCCGCAGGTGGCCATCGCGGCCGCGGCGCCCTTCGCCATTTTCGCGGTGATCGCCTTCTGGGACGTGCCGACCGCGCTGGTGTTCCTGGTGGCGGCGCTGTTCGCGCTGTTCGGGCCGATGGCCGTGCACATGCTGGACCGCCGCGCCAGCCTGGCGCGCACCAACGCCCTGAACGAGTTCGGGGAAGACTTCCTGGACGCGGTGCAGGGCCTGCCCACCCTGAAATCGTATGGCCAGGGCAAGGCCTGGGGCCGGCGCCTGGCCGCCCGCGCCCGCAGCCTGTCGGACAATACTTTCTGGGTGCTGTCGGTGAGCCTGCTGACGCGCGGCATCAGCGACCTGGGCGTGGCGCTGGGCGCGGCGCTGGCCCTGACGCTGGGCGCCTGGCGCGTGGCCGCCGGCGACATGAGCGTGGAAGCCCTGCTGATCGTGCTGATGGCCGGCACCGAAATTTTCCGGCCGCTGCGCGACCTGCGCTCGGTGCTGCACCGGGGCATGCTGGGCCAGTCGGCCGCGGTCAGCATCCACGCCCTGATGGACGCGCGGCCGCTCACGCCGGCGCCCGCCCTGCCCCAGGCCGGCGGCGCGCCGGCGCGGCTGGAACCCACCATCGAATTCGAGGACGTGGCGTTCTCGTACACACCCGAGCGCCGCGCGCACCAGGGCCTGAGCTTCCGTATCGCGGCCGGCGAACGGGTCGGCGTGGTCGGGCCCAGCGGCGCGGGCAAGTCCACCATCGTGCGCCTGCTGCTGCGCGAATGCGTGCCGCAGGCCGGCCGCATCCGGGTCGGCGGGCGCGACGTGAACGAACTGGACACCCAGGCGCTGCTGTCGCACATCGCGCTGGTCAGCCAGGACATCACGCTGTTCCACGGCAGCATCGACGAAAACCTGCGGCTGGGGCGCCCGGACGCCACGCAGGAACAGGTGCGCGCCGCGGCCCGCGCGGCCAATATCGACGATTTCATCATGGCGCTGCCCGACGGCTACGACACCCGCATCGGCGAACGCGGCCTGCAATTGTCGGGCGGCCAGCGCCAGCGCGTGGCGATCGCGCGCGCGCTGCTGCGCGACGCGCCCATCCTGATCCTGGACGAAGCGCTGTCCTCGGTGGACACCGAGAACGAGGCGCTCATCCAGCAGGCGCTCGACCGCCTAATGGCCGGGCGCACCACGCTGATCCTGGCGCACCGCCTGGCCAGCGTCATCGGCGCGGACCGCTGCCTGGTGCTGGACCGGGGCCGCGTGGTCGAGGCCGGCGCCCATGCCGCGCTGATGGCCCAAGGCGGGCTGTATTACCGGCTGATGCGCGAGCAGGCCGAGGCGCACCGGCAGCCGGCCGCGGCGTCCCCTCTGCCCGCCGCCGAACGCGGCGCGCCCGGCGAAACCTCCGGCAAGGAGCCGGACACGACAAGCCCGGCGATGCGCACGCTGGACGCGGACGCCGCACGCGTGGGCTGGCGCGACACGCTGGGCACGCTGCTGTCGGTGGTGCAGCCCTGGCGCGGCACGCTGATCGCCACCATCCTGCTGGGCGTGGCGCGGGTGGCCGCCTTCATCGGCGTGGGCGTGCTGAGCGCGCTGATCGTCGCCGCCATCCGCGACGGCCGCGAGGTGTCGGGGCTGATCGTCGCGCTGCTGGTCGTCGCGCCGCTGGCCGCGCTGTTCCACTGGCTGGAGTCGTGGCTGGCGCACGCCATGGCCTATCAGCTGCTGGCCGACATGCGGGTCAAGCTTTACGACAAGCTGGAACGGCTGGCGCCGGCCTATCTGCTGCAGCGCCGCTCCGGCGACCTGGTCGCGCTGGCGACGCAGGACGTGGAGATGGTGGAGTACTTCTATGCCCACACCATCGCGCCGGCCATCGTGTCGGTGCTGGTGCCGCTGTCGGTGCTGGGATTCCTGGCGGTCTACAGCTGGCCGGTGGCGCTGGCGCTGCTGCCCTTCCTGGCCTATGCGCTGGTGTCGCCGGTGCGCGGACGGCGCAAGGTCGACGCGCTGGGCGACAAGGCGCGCCATGCCTTGGGAGAAATGAGCGCGCACGCCACCGACACCATCCAGGGTCTGGCCGACCTGACCGCGTTCCAGGCCACGGAACGCCGCCGCGCGCAGTTCCTGCAGGTGGCCGACCGCTACCGCATCCGCCGCCTGGAGATCCTGGACGACCTGTCGCGCCAGACCGCCTGGTTCGAGGTCGCGATGGGGCTGGGCGGCCTGGCCGTGGCCGTCGTGGGCGCGCTGCAGGTGGCCGCCGGCGCGCTGTCGGCCGGCATGCTGCCGCTGCTGGTGCTGATCGCGCTGGCCACTTTCCTGCCGGTCTCGGAAATCTCGCAGGTCAGCCGGCAGCTGGCCGACACCATCGCCGCCACCCGCCGCCTGCACGTGGTGGCCAACGAACCCGAACCGGTCACCGACGGCCCGCTGCCCGCGCCGGCGGCGGCCCACGGCCTGTCGCTGGCGTTCGAGCACGTCAGCTTCGCCTACCCGGGCAAGCGCGAGGACACCTTGCGCGACCTGAGCTTCACGGTTCCGGCCGGGTCCACGGTGGCCGTGGTGGGCGCGTCGGGCGCGGGCAAGAGCACCGTGGCCAGCCTGCTGCTGCGCTTCTGGGACCCGCGCACGGGCGCGGTCAAGCTGGACGGGGTGGACGTGCGCCGGCTGCGGCTCGACGCCCTGCGCGAACAGGTGGCGCTGGTGACCCAGGACACCTATCTGTTCAACGACACGCTGGAAGGCAATATCCGCCTGGCCCGGCCCGAGGCCAGCCCCGGGGAACTGGCGCGCGCGCTGGAACAGGCGGCCCTGGCCGACTTCGTGCGCAGCCTGCCCGACGGGATCGCCACGCGCGTGGGCGAGCGCGGCATGCAGCTGTCGGGCGGCCAGCGCCAGCGCATCTCCATCGCCCGCGCCTTCCTGAAGAACGCCCCGGTGCTGATCCTGGACGAGGCCACCTCGCACCTGGACACGCTGTCGGAAATGCAGGTGCGCGGCGCGCTGGACGTGCTGATGCGCCACCGGACCACGCTGGTCATCGCGCACCGCCTGTCGACGATCCGCGACGCCGACCTGATCCTGGTGCTGGACCGCGGCACGCTGGCCGAGGCCGGCACGCACGAGCAGCTGCTCAGGCGGCAAGGGGTCTATGCGCGCCTGGCCAGCCACCAGGGCGGCTACGCGGTCAGTAGCGCAACGTCTCTACCGACTTAGCGTTGGCGCGGACTTCGGCCTCGGTGAACCAGACCCGCTTGCTGCCGAAGCTGGCGTACAGGTCGAACTGGTCGCGGGTGTGGGGCGAGGCCGTGCCGTCCGGGGCCACGAAACCGCTCTGCCCCGGCGCCACCACGTCCACCGCCCGCACGCCGCGGGCGTCGAACACCGTCATGTTGTTCTCGGTTCCGCGGTTGTGGGTGGCGGGATGGCTCAGCACCGCCTTCTCGTCGGCCTGCGGCACGCCCAGGAAGTTCTTGGGCGCGAACACCATGGGCGGCGCCGGAATCCGCCAGCCGGCCGGGTCGTCGCCATAGGTCTTGCGCAGGGCGGCGAGCGCGTCGTCCAGCGCGGCCAGCGTCACCGCCTGCGGCGGCTGGCCGTTGAAGAAGTCGTAGCGCTGCGGCACCCCGGACGCGCGCCCGGCCAGCGCGTTGTACAGCACCTTGGAGCCCACCGTCAGGTTGAGCGAACCGGTGGCGGGCGCGGCCGGCGTGGGATAGCCGGTGGCGCTGTACAACTTGAAGAAGTCGGCCGGCATCTCGTCGGCCAGCGTACGCTTGAGCATGGCGCGCAGCCACGCGTCCATCACGGCCGGCCCGGCATTGTCGTAATAGCCGGGCTGCCTGTCGCTGGTCGCCATGCCGTCCCACGACGCCAGCGCCGCGACCATCCGCGCCCGGGCGTCGTCGGCCGGCAGCCCCTGCACCGCCTGCTGCAGGAACGGCAGGAAATGGCGGCGATTGACGTCGGCGTAGCTGGTGGTGCGGATCAGGTCCCACATCTGCTGCGCGCTGACCTTGCCGCCGTTGGCCGTCATGGCCCGCAGGCGGGTCTCGATCTCGGCGTAGCGGTCGGCCTGGCCCCACACAATGGCGAACAGGTCCGTGGACGGGTAGCCGCGCATGGGCTGGTTGTTCCAGTTGGCGATAAAGCCCTGGCGCGGGTTGTAGACCTGCGGATTGGTCGAGAACGGCAGCATGCCGTCCCAGTCCATCTCGCCGGTGCCGGGCACCGGCAGGCGCGGATCGTGGCCGGCGCGGCGCTTGGGATAGAAGCCCGTGTGCGCGTAGCCGATATTGCCGCGGTCGTCCGCGTAATACCAGTTGATGGTCAGGGCGTGGCGCGCGGCCTGCGCTTTCCATTGCTCCCAGTTGCGCGCCTGGGTCTTGTGGGTCCAGGCCATGAGCGACTGCAGTTCGAAGCCTTCCCAGGCGCGCGCCTTGGCGTAGGCCACGTTGTTCTTCTCGTCGAACTTGGTGACGATGCCGTGCACCGTGCGGTACACATCCATCAGCACCGGCTGGCCGTCCTTGACCTGGATGAGCTCGCTGCGCTTTTCCATGGTCTTCCAGGCGCCGTCGTGGAAATAGCGCGTGCGGTCGTCGGGATCGAGCTTTTCGGCGTAGATGTCCACGTCGTCGCCGAAGCCCGCGGTCGAACCCCAGGTCACGTGCGCGTTGTGGCCGAACAGAATGCTGGGATAGGCGAACGGCGTATTGCCCACCACGTCGAAGCCCGCGCCGTGCAGGCCGATGCCATACGTGTAGGCCGGGTTCCACCAGCCGAACTGCGGCCCGTTCAACAGAATGGAGCGCGCGTCCTTGGCGTGTTCGCGTCCCACGATCCACATATTGCTGGTGGTCGGGAAACCGGCGATGCCCGGCTGGCCCGTCTCGGCGAACTGCGCCAGCAGCTGCGCGCGGGCGGCCGCGGGCGGCTCGTCCACCACGCCGCGCGTCTGCGGATCGCGCGCCACGCGCTCCAGCATGGGCGGCGTGCCGTCATAGCGCGGCAAGGCATAGGACAGCCTGGCCGCCGGCCGGGCGGCGTCGGGTTGGTACACGCCGTCTTCCTCGGGCACCGTGGTGGGCGCGCGGCTGTCGTTCATCCAGCGCAGCTGGTTGAAGATCTGCATGGCGCGCTCGTCTCCGTGCTTATCCTTCAAAGCGGTCAGCAGCGCGAGGTTGTCGATCTCGCTATTGGCGTCGGAAAAGCGGTTGGCCATGGTGCCCACGAACACCATCGCCACGTCGTACGCGGTCCAGTCGCCGGGCTGGAAGCCCAGGTCGTTGAACTCCTTGGGCATCAGGTTGCCCGGCTCGGCGCGCACCTTCGCGATCCACGCGTTCATGCCGGCCGCATAGCCGTCCAGGATCTGCCGTTCCGAGGCCGGCAGCGCGGCCAGCTGGCGCTGGATGCGCTCGGGCGAGAAATTGCCGCGGATGGACTTGTCGAAAGCCACCATGGACGACCCCAGCACCTCGGCCACCCGGCCCTGCGTGCTGCGCCGGGCCATCTCCATCTGGAACAGCCGGTCCTGCGCCACGGCATAGCCGTAGCCATAGAAAATCCCGTACACGGTATTGGCGTACACATGCGGCATGCCATAGCCGTCGCGCCGTATCGTGACCTGCCCGCCGGGGACGCCGGCCGGACGCGCCGGCGCCTCGGCATGCTGGCGGGAATGCTGCTGGACGTCCTGGGCCTGGGCCTGGGCGCCCACGGCCGCGCAGGCCGCCAGGATGGCGGCCGACAACAAGTGCTGCTTCATCAGTTTCTGTCTCCGTATTTGACTGGCCGCGCCACGGTGCGAGTCCCGCGCGCGGATCGCGGCGCCTCTGCCGGGCGCCGTCAGCGGACCATCATACGAACTGCCAATTTATAATTCCAATGCATTTATTTCATAGTATTGATGCGCTTGGATCATGGACTTCCAGAAACTCAAACACCTGCTCGCGGTCGTGGAACACGGCACTTATTCGCGCGCGGCGGACGCGGTTAACCTGTCGCAGCCCGCGCTCAGCCGCAGCATCCAGGCGCTGGAAGCCGAGCTGGGCCTGCCGCTGCTGGACCGCGGCACGCGCCGCGTGCGCCTGACGCCCTACGGCGCCTGCGTGGCCGAACGCGCGCGCCGCATGCGCTTCGAGGAAGCCGAACTGCAGCGCGAACTCAAGACCCTGCACAGCGGCGAATCGGGCACGCTATCCATCGGCCTGAGCCCCGCGCCCGCCTCGCTGCTGCTCTCGCCCTTTCTGACCCACATGGCCGAGCGCCATCCGCAGGTGCGCGTCGGCGTGGAACTGGGCGCCACCGCCGCCTTGCTGGACATGCTGCGCGCCGAGCGCGTCGACGCCATGGTGTGCGACGCCCGCATGCTGTATGACGCGGCCGACCTCGAAACCCGCGCCCTGCCGCCGCTGCGCGCCGGGCTGGTCTGCCGCAAGGGCCATCCCATCCTGGCCCACCGGCGCCCGGGCATCGAACAGGTCCGCCGCTATCCCGTGGCCTCCAGCACGCTGAGCCCCGAAGTCTCGCTGCGCCTGGCCGAAACGCTGGGACCGGGCGGCGCGCCCGAGCAATTGGTCACCCACCGCTGCGAAAACCTGGACGCGCTGGTCGAGCTGACGCTGCATTCCGACACCCTGCTGCTGGGGGTGATCTGCGTCACCCGCCGGCAGCAGGAAGCCGGGCAGCTGGTCGAAGTGCCGATTCCGCCGGACCCGCAGCGCCAGGGCCACTATGCGCTGGCGCGGCTGAAGGGACGCACGCCCTTGACGGCGCAAGACGCCTTGTACGAATTCACGCGCCAGTGCTGGGACGGGTTTGCGTCGTTCAGGGCGTAGCTTCCAGCCCCGCCTGCGTTTCCAGCCAGTCCGCAACGGCGCGCACCGGCGGCGACGGCGGCCGGTCCGCGGGCATCGCCAGATGATAGGTGTGCCCCGAGATCACCGGCCCGAACGGCTGCACCAGGTGGCCCGCCTCCAGCTCTTCGGCGATCAGCGCCAGGCTGACCAGCGCCACCCCATGCCCGGCGACGGCGGCCTGTATGGCATGGCCTTCATCGGAGAACCGCAGCTCGCTTGCCTGCCGCGGCTCGCGCCGCCGCGCGATCCTGAACCAGCGCTCCCAGGTCGGGTTCTCGGCCTGCGGCCGCTTCCAGTCGAAACGGATCAAGGGCACGCGCGCCAGATCGTCCGGTGATTCCACGCCCAGCCGCGGATTGGCCACGGGCGCAAAGCGGTCGGTGAACAGCGCCCGGGCGACCAGGCCCGGATACGGCCCGCGGCCGTAGCGGATCGCAATGTCCACCGCCGCGGATCTCAGGTCCACCACCTCGTCGCTGGCCTGCAACTGCAGGTCGATACCCGGATGCCGGCTGCGGAAATCGGCCATGCGCGGCACCAGCCACTTCACGGTGAAGGCATTGGTCGCCGAGATGGTCACCTGCATGCGCGTGCGCGCATGCGTCAGGCGCGCCAGCGTCGCCTCGAAGGCATCGAACCCGTCGCGCAGCACCGGATAAAGCTGCACGCCCGCCTCGGTCAAAGACACCCTGCGCACGTGGCGCTCGAACAGCGCCAGCCCGGTCTGCGCCTCCAGCGCGCGGATCTGGTGGCTGACCGCGGTTGGCGTCACCGCCAACTCCTGGGCGGCGGCCTTGAAACTGCCCAGGCGCGCGGCCGCCTCGAATACGCGCAGCCCGGACAGCGGAAGGGATCGGCGTTGCATGATCTGCCCTACAGATGAGTTTTTCTCACCTTATAGCTGACAAATGAACCTTTGTCACCGATGCCTCGCATCCCTAAATTACAGGCATGGGTCGGCCACCCTCGGGCCGATTCCCCGATCGACCATGAATAAGGAATTCTCATCATGCTACAACGCGTCGTCACCCAGCCCGACAACTACGAACCCTTCCTGCTGTCGCAGGGCATCCGCTTCGGCGACCTGCTGTTCATCTCCGGCCAGGCCGGCGCCGGCGACGACGGCAAGATCGTCGACGGCGGTTTCCTGGCGCAGGGCGAACAGGCCTTCCGCAACCTGAGCCGCGCGCTGGAAGCCGGCGGCTCCAGCCTGAAGGACGTCATCAAGGTCACCATCTTCGTCACCGACATGGGGCACTTCAAGGACGTGGTGGCGCTGCGCCGCCGTCATTTCTCGGCCCCCTACCCGGCCGACACCATCGCCGAGATCAAGGCGCTGTACGACCCCGCCGCCATGATCGAGATCGAGGCCATCGCGGCCGTGCGTGCCCAGGAGGGCCGCTGACATGGGCGCGCACGCCGCACTGTACACGCCGCTGCGGCTGGGCAACGGCCTGCGCCTGGCCAACCGCCTCGCCGTCGCGCCCATGACCCGCGTCAGCGCCACGGCCGACGGCCGCGCCACGCCGCAGATGGCCGACTACTACGAAGCCTACGCCGCCGGCGGCTTCGGTCTGGTGATCACCGAAGGCGTCTATACGGACCAGGCCCACGCGCAGGGCTACCTGTTCCAGCCCGGCCTGGCCGACGACGCCCAGCGCGATGCCTGGCGCCCCGTCGTGGACCGCATCCATGCGCACGGCGCCCGCATCGTCGCCCAACTCATGCACGCGGGCGCGCTGTCGCAGGGCAATCCCCATCGCGCCACCACCAAAGGTCCCTCGGCCGTGTTGCCGCGCGGGCAGCAGATGACGTTCTACCGCGGAGCAGGCCCGTACCGGCTGCCCGAAGCCATGACGGACCAAGACATCGCGGTCGCGGTCGCAGGCTTCGCACAGGCGGCGCGCAGGGCGCAGCAGGCCGGATTCGACGGCGTCGAGATCCATGGCGCCAACGGCTATCTGCTGGACCAGTTCCTCACCGACTACACCAACCGGCGCGCGGACCGCTACGGCGGCAGCCTGGACAACCGGCTACGCCTGACGGTGGAAGTCATCCAGGCGGTGCGCCAGGCCACGGAGCCGGGCTTCACCGTAGGCGTGCGCAGCTCGCAGGGCAAGGTCAACGACTTCACCCACAAATGGCCCGGCGCCGAGGCCGACGCCGCGCAGATCTTCCGCACACTGGGCGCGCAGCCCATCGACTACCTGCACACCACCGAATTCGAGGCCTGGCGCCCCGCCTTCGGTGCGCAGGGCGCAAGTCTCGCGGCGCTGGCGCGGCGGCATGTTCCAGTCCCCGTGCTGGCCAACGGCTCGCTGCACGATCCGATGGCGGCCGCCGGCATGATGGCGCGCGAGGAGGCGGACTTCGTTTCGCTGGGGCGCGGCGCGCTCACGCACGCCGACTGGCCCGCGAGGCTGCGCGCCGGCCAGCCGCTGGAGCGCTTCGACCGGGAGCTGTTGGCGCCGATCGCTGATCTTGCCAATGCGGCGCGGCATCGCGAGGGGCGCGGCGGATGAGGTCCTGCGGTTCGCCGCTCGAACTCAGGCGGGCGGCCAGGCCAGCATCGCGGCGTCGATGATCCGGTTGGGCTTCTCCTCCGAGGCGCCGTTACGGGCCTGGGGAAACGGGAAAGAGCAGAATCATTGGCTGCGGCATAAACTTCATCGTCTTCTTGCTGAGTTGAGCTATGAAAGTCTTTGATTTGCTGCGGATTCAATACCCTTCACTGGAAGCCCGGAATTGCAAAGTCCATCTTGCGCGCTTCAACCAGTATGAGCAGCCGCTAGACGTGTTCATCGAGGGACGATTCGATGAGTGGCAATCCTGGCAACGCAGCCGTAACTTTCAACGAGAATTCGTGTTGTCTTTCGTCCAAGCCGGGACGACAACTTCGTGGCTGTTCGTCGGACTGTATCGCGTCAAAGACTGCCAGGCAGTAGCAACGCCGCCTGCGCACTTCATTTATGAAATGGAGCGAATCAACGCGTGTGAAGACCTGGTCGGCAGGCTATATGCTTCCAGCCCCTACACAAAACGCAATTCCTATGTGTATGGGGAAACGCTGGAGGCCGAACTGGTGGTAAGCCAGCTCCTGCCCCGCAGGCTCAGCATTGCGGATTTCCCCGGCTACAAGCGGGTGGACGTGCCCAAGGCTCAACTCGACATCATCGTAAGAGACAACATACCGACCTGGCGTACTGCCCTGTCCAATGTGAAAGGCATCTACCTGATTTCCGACAGAAAAACGCATCAGCTCTATGTAGGCAAGGCGGACGGTACCGAGGGCATCTGGGGACGCTGGTGTGCCTACGCGCAGAATGGACACGGGGGCAATGTGGCCTTGAAGGAAGAATTCGGGCTTTCTTCTGCGGATCGTCAGGCGGATTTGCGGTTCTCGCTGCTTGAGATAGCGGATATCCATTCAACGAAAGACGAGATTCTTGCTCGTGAAGAGCACTGGAAGTCTGTGTTAATGACTCGGGAAAGTGGCTTTAACAGGAATTGATCGGAGTATTGATGCCGGTGTGATCTGGGAAGCTCACTCAGGCCGTTTGTGCGGGAGTTCGAATTTTGGCTTGATTTCTTGACATTGAGGACGGCTTTCGGCCAAGAGCGGTCGCTAATCGATGTTCGATTTAGATTTGCGTGATGATTCAAGCTCTTCCTACTCGCCGACGCTTCCTCCCGCACTTGCTATCAAAGCTGAGA
Organism: Achromobacter sp. SX5; assembly: GCF_056711425.1. Classification (NCBI taxonomy): domain Bacteria; kingdom Pseudomonadati; phylum Pseudomonadota; class Betaproteobacteria; order Burkholderiales; family Alcaligenaceae; genus Achromobacter; species Achromobacter sp. SX5. The sequence goes on from NZ_CM160041.1 coordinate 3,343,615, forward strand.
GTCGGTCCGTACAAGTTTGAAACCGTCTGACAACGACATATCCGGAGCAAAGTCGATGATTTCTACCTCGCAGTTGCCGAATTCTTCGAATGTTTGATCCCGAACGAATAATTTTGAATCGCAGTGTTCGTGCGGATCGAGCTCAGTTTCGATCAGCGGAAACATAACCCTTACCGGAGCCTTGTTTGGGCCTTTGATCGTTGCTTCACCTAAAATCATCAGTCGCCCGAAGCCCTTTGGTTCGGTACTCATCATTCCGTTCGGTAGTCGTCGTTCTCCACCATTAAGAATTCTGAAGTGGTTTTCGGTCTCTAACTTGCAGCTAGCTAGGCCTCCGTCTGCAAGCGAGAACTGGGTATTTGATACGAGGCAAAGAATTGCGAGTGATATGCGATCCGCTTGGGCGTCCCAGGCTGCTTCATCGAAAGTGACCTTTTGCGCGCGCATTAGATCCTTCAGATCCCTGTGAAAGTCGCGGATGTGGAAGGCCGCTCTTGAATGAATAAAACCGGTGATGAACTGCAGAGCAGCGAACAGCTCATTGCCGCCTTTATTGTTTCGTAAGCTGCATGTGCCAGTTTTCTTGTCGACCGAAAAATTGGCTTCGATTTTCTTGATGAGCGTGGCGTGACTCATTCGGTACTCATCTTTCAGTCGACGTTCGTCCGATAGTCGAGCCTGGGAAAGAAACAGCCGGTAGATATACGCGGGGAAAGGTGCGCGAAAGTCTAGCGGACGTTTCTCTGAGATGTACTCCCGAAAAAACGATAATGAGTCAACGAACGCTGTGATGGACCGCTGCGCTAGACCCCGGTCCCGCGAGTCTGAGTGCGCAACGAAATTCGCCACCTCAAGGAAGATGGCATTATCCCCCGCATAAGCGCGAAGCTTCATGAGCAAGTTGTCGACATCATTCGCATCGAAGTGGCCGCCCTGGATACGTCGAATTATTTGGTGTAACTTGGCGAGGTCTTTGAGTCGCATATACAGCCCTCCGTAAATGCAACGCAGTTTAGCGTTGAGAGACCGATGTGCGGCGATGACCTTTCGACGGCTACGTCTGCTCAGGGTCGGGAGCGGCCTGTCGTCACAGACGGCACCCGGCCAGCGGTGGGCCACTACGCGCGCGAGCGTCAAACTGCATGTCGCGCTGAGGCGCCGTGTAAAGCCGGTCTTTCATATCGTCCGCCGCTTCTGAATCGGTATGCGCCGGTGTGCAACGGACGCACGGTCCTCGTATGTCAGCGTTGGCCGAAAGGTATGTCAGCGAATTTTGACAACCAAGGGAGCAAGAGCCATATACATGCTATCCAAGACTCGAGCCGGGCAGGTCGCGCACATTCGGTGTGAGGACACCGTACCGTATCTACCGGGACGCTGGCGCCGTCGTGACCGGCAAAGGCAAAGCCAATCCGCAGGCCCAGCCGTTCGTCGACTTCCTGACGGCCCCGGAAGGCAGGGCCATTTTCATGAAGCGGGGCTGGAAGACGGACTAAGCCCGCCCTTTGGCGAGAAAGCGGTCCAGCACGTTGCGCGTGACGCCCTGGGTGTAATAGCAGTTGCGCGTCAGGCCCATGACCCATTCGCAGCTGCCCGCGGTGAACACCTCGCCCTGGCCGCGCGTCATCGAGACGATCATGCCTGAGCCGTATTGATGGCGGGCGATCGCCTCTGGCGTGGACTCGCCGCTCAAGGCCTCGGCCTTGCGCGCGAGGCCGCCGTCCTTCAGGTAGTACCGGAAGCCCTCGCCGTCGTGCATTTCTTCGCCATAGAGCGCCGGCGACATGGCCAGTATTTCGGCGCTTTTCGGCGCGCCATCCTCGTGGGTCGGATATGGCAGGCCATGCCGGAAGGTGTATTCCAGGCCATCGACCTCATAGGCGAAGATACCGGCCTGCGCGCCCATGACATCGCCGTAGTGCATGTCCAGCCCTTCGAACGCCCAATGACGGGGCCGGTAAACCGTGAACCCCCGACTGGCTCGCGGCGCGAAGCCGCCCCAGGACGAGTACACGCCACGCATGCCGTTGACGCCGAAAGTGGTGGCGCCAGGCCAGTTCACGGCCTGCTCTTCCCAGGCGCCCGTCAGGGTCGCGTGCTCCGGGCCGCCGGCTACCGGGTCTTCGGTCTTGGCTCGGGCCTTGTAGCAGACTTGCGTCCGCCCTTCGTCCTCGAGGCGGATCTGCCACATGAAGTTGCCGGCGAATCGCGCCACGCTGCCGCCCTGCTCCACGAAGCGGTCGATGGACTCGCGCATGCCTCGGGTCCAGTACTCGTCGTGGCCCGCAATGACCACCGTGCTGTAGTCCTGCAGGATCTCGGGGCGGTAGTGCAGATCGGTCTGCGTTGCCATGTCGAAGGCATAGCCTTCGCGCTGCGCCCACACCGCGAAATGCCGTTCGAAGTGCGCCCAGCCCGAGGATGCGTAGTACTGCGCGAAGCCGTTGGTGTAGGCCCACTCCTTGGTGGGATAGCGCGGCGCCTCCCAGGGCTCGCGGGGCACCGGATCGCACAGGCGCGGCGCACCCGGCGGAAGCCATACCAGCCCGCGCGTCCAGGGGCGCTGGTTGCTGAGCACGGGCGAGAACTGATTCCGCTGCGGCCCGTCGATGCCGTCATAGGCGTTGGCGCCGCCCCAATCGTTATAGGCCATCCAGGTGGACGTCGACAGAAGGAACAGGAACTTGCCCGGACGCGCGCCTTGCCCCGATTTTGGACGCACGACAAAGAAATGGTGCTGCAGAAAGCGCGAACCATCCGATCGCTCGCAATGCGCGGCCACCCGGTAGAAGCCGCTGGCGGCGTCTGGCGGCAGGCGCCAGCGATGCGCCTCGGGCCAGCCGCAGCCGTTGCGGTAAGCCTGGTCGGGCATGGCCGCGAACTCGCCGGCGATGCCCTGCCGGCTGTGCACGCATTGCGGCGCCGCGCCGTCCAGCCAGACCTCTAGCGTCCAGCGCTGCGCGGTGCTGGAGGCATGGAAGGCGACCTCCTGGCCGGCCTCGTAGGACATGGCGTCGGTGTAGACATAGACCTCCGGCAGCGACGGGTCCTCGCTGGGCGCCTCGTACCAATGCGACAGGTGCAGCGCCCGGTCGGGATGCATGACGCCCGTGGGGCGCGCGCGCTGGTTCAAAGGGCCGAACTCGGGACGGGCGGGCTGCTGCGGGTCGGACATGACGGACATTCCTCGATCGTTGCGGTCAGGACGCGGGTTGGGCGGCCAGGGTTTCATGGAAGTGGCAGGCCACGAGCCAGCCGGGTTCGACTTCGCGCAGCAGGGGCTTTTCTTCCCGGCAACGCGCGGCCGCATGCGGACAGCGCGGGCTCAGGCTGCATCCGGCAGGCCGGTTCAGCACGCTGAGCAACTCTCCCTTGATCGGCGGCGGACGCACGCGGCCCGCCACCGGACGCGGCACGGCCTTGAGCAGGGCCTGCGTGTAGGGATGGCGCGGCGCGGCGTAAAGCGAACGCTTGTTGCCGATCTCCACGATCTCCCCGGCGTACAGCACCGCCACGCGATGGGAAATGGCTTTGACGACGGCCAGGTCGTGGGCGATGAACAGGTAGCTCAGGCCCAGCCGTTGCTGCAAGTCCATCAACAGGTTGACGATCTGGGCCTGCATGGAAACGTCCAGGGACGCCACCGCCTCGTCGCACACCACGAAATCCGGATTGAGCGCGAGCGCCCGGGCGATCACGATGCGCTGGCGCTGCCCGCCCGAGAATTCGTGCGGGAAGCGTCCCGCGAAGGCAGCGGGAAGCCCCACCATGTCGAACAATTCGGCTACCCTCTCCTGGCGCTCCTTGCGCGTGGATTTGCGCGCGATATCCAGCGGCTCGGCGACCGCATCGCCCACCCGCATGCGCGGATTCAACGAGGAATACGGGTCCTGGAACACAAACTGGATGCGTTGCCGCACCGCGGCCAGATTGGCCCGCCCCTGCGGCCCGGCGATGGATTTTCCGAACAGGCGGATATCGCCCTCCGAGGGTTCCAGCAGTCCGATCATCATCCGGCCGATCGTGGATTTGCCGGACCCGGACTCCCCCACGAGGCCGATGGTCTCGCCGTGATGAATGTCGAAGCTCACCTGGTCGACCGCCCGCAGGACGGCGTTCTTGCCGGCGCTCCGGCCCAGTTTAAAATCGCGGCTCAAGCCGCTGACCTGCACGATGGGATTCTGGCTCATGCGGCGATTTCCTCCTTTAGCTGCTCAGCCGCGCGGGGCGGGCAGCGCAGGATGCGTCCCGACGGCAAGGCCTGGATAGGCACCGGCGCAGCCAGACAGGCAGGCTCCGCACGGCCGCAGCGCGGCCCGAAGCGGCAGCCCTGCGGCCAATTCCCCGAGGCCGGAATGCTGCCGGGAATGGCCAGCAGACGCTCATGATCGGCGTCCAGGTCCGGAATGGCGCGCAGCAAACCTTCGGTATAGGGATGCAGGGGTTTTTCGAACATCTGCGCGGCACCGGCTTCCTCGACGATGTGGCCGGCGTACATCACGATGACGCGCTCGACGAACTCGGCAACCAGACCAAGGTCGTGGGAAATCAGGATGACGGACATACCGATCTCGGCCTGGAGCTCGCGCAGCAGTTGCATGATCTGGGCCTGGATGGTGACGTCCAGCGCCGTCGTGGGCTCGTCCGCAATCAGCAGTTTGGGGCGGCAGGCGATCGCCATCGCGATCATGACTCGCTGCCGCATGCCGCCGGACAGGCGGTGCGGATACTCGTCCACACGGCGCCGGGCGTCGGGAATGCGCACCATGTCCAGCAGCTCGACAGCACGGCGCCGTGCGGCAGCCTTGTCCATGCCCTGGTGTATGCGCAGCGTTTCGCCAATCTGGTCCGCGATGGTCAGCACCGGGTTGAGCGACGTCATGGGATCCTGGAAGATCATCGCGATGTCGCCGCCGCGCACCTGGCGCAGGCCGCCTTCGGGCATGGCAAGCAGGTCCTTGCCCTCGAAGCGTATCGCCGATCCGGGCATGCGCGAGGTGCGCTTATGGTGCAGCCGCAGGATGGACAGCGCGCAGACGCTCTTGCCGCTGCCCGACTCGCCGACGATGCCCAATGAACGGTTCGCGTCCAGCGAAAAGCTGACATTGCTGACCGCGCGCGTCCAGCCGGCGTCCGTGCGAAAGTCCACGCTGAGGTCATCCACCTCCAACAAGGGCTGGTTCATCATGCGCCCTCCACTTTCAGCCGGGGATCGAGAACGTCGCGCAGCCCGTCGCCCAGCAGGTTGATGGCCAATGCCGACAGGCTGATGGCCAGCCCCGGAAACAGCATGATCCACCAGGCTTCGACGGCGTAATCCCGCCCCTCGGAAATAACGTTGCCCCAGCTCGGCATCGGCGGCGGAGGGCCGATGCCCAGGAAACTGAGCGTGGCCTCGGCCAGGATGGCGTAGGCGAAAATGAAGGTCAGCGAGACCAGCAACGGCGCCAGCGTATTCGGGAATATGTGGCGGCCGATGATGCGCCACGCGCTGGCGCCGCTGATGCGGGCCGCGTCCACATAGTCCAGCCGGCGGATCACCAGCACCGTGGCCCGCACAATGCGCGCGATGCGAGGCACATAGGCGAAGGCCAGTGCAATGATCACGCTATGGATCTGCGGGCCGAGCACCGCATTGATGCCGATGGCCAGCAGAATCGCCGGGAACGCCAGCAGCGCGTCCATGATGCGCATCAAGAACGAATCCAGCCAGCTGAAATAACCGGCGATCATTCCCACCAGCGATCCGCCGATGGCCGCCAGCACCGACACCGCCAGGCCGATCCACAGAGACAGGCGGGCTCCATACAGTACGCGAGTGAAGACGTCCCGGCCGTACATATCCGCGCCGAACGGATGCTGCCACGAGGGCGGATGGAAGCGGTCGGAAATGCGCATCGCCATCGGATCGCCCGACGTGATGAACGGAGCGAACACCGCGCCGGCGATGATGACCAGCAGGATGGCGGCGCCGATCCTGAACGAGCGGTGCCGCCACAGGCGTTTGAAGACACGGCGCCGGGCGCTGAATACGGCGGGTGCCGCCTGCGTCTGGCCGTTGATCGCAATATCAGTCATAGCGCACCCGCGGGTCGATGAAGGTGTAGAGCACATCGATCAACACGTTGATCAACACGAAGGCGAAGCCCAGCAGCAGCATGGTGCCCTGCACGGTCGGATAGTCGCGGGCCATGATGGCCTGCACCAGCAGCCGGCCGATGCCCGGCAGCGCGAACACCTGCTCCACGACCACCGAGCCGCCGATCAGCAGGCTGACGATGTACCCGCCCACCGTCAACACCTGGACCAGCGTATTGCGGAATGCGTGCTTGGAGACGGTGAAGAACTCCGACACGCCTTTGGCGCGGGCCGTGCGCACGTAGTCCTGGTCCAGGATTTCCAGCATCTCGGAGCGCGTCATACGCGCCAGAAAGCCGATCTGGAACAGCGCCAGCACGGCGGCCGGCTGGATCAGCGCGCCCAGCCATTCGAAGAAGCCGTCTTCCATGGGCACATAGCCGGCGGAGGGCAACCACCCCAGATTGACGCTGAACAGAATGACCGAGAGCGTCGCAATCCAGAAGTTGGGCACCGACACGCCCAGCAAGGCAAAGCCCATGACGGCCGAATCCAGCCAGGAATCGCGCCAATAGGCCGCGGTGATGCCCAACGCAATGCCCACCGGTAAGGTAATGGCGAATGCCACGGCCGCCAGCGACAAGGTGACGGGCATGCGCTCGGCGACGGCGGACAGCACGGGCTGGTTGAGCACCAGGGACTCGCCGAAATTGCCCTGGGCCAGATGCGTCAGCCACAACCAGAGTTGCTCAAGCAAGGGCCTGTCCAGCCCCAGCGTGCGGCGCATGGCCTCGATGGCTTCCGGGCCGGCCTGGTCGCCGGCGATGATGACGGCCGGGTCCCCGGGCAGCAGGTGCATCAGGAAGAAGGTCAGGACGGCCACGATCAGCATGACCGGAACCGCCTGCGCGATACGAGTGGAAACGGTATGGAACATGGTCGCCGCTTCCTACTTGAGCCACACGTTCCAGAAGTGATTCATGTAGTACGGCCTGAACCCGCCCACCTTGCGCGTATTGATGACCTGCACGTTGCCGCGGTCGGCCACCTTGATCATGTATGCCTGATCCAGCACGCGCTGCTCGATGTCCAGCCACGCGGCCTTGCGGCCGGCCAGATCGGGCGTCTTGTAGAAGGTTTCGTAGGCGCCATCGAGCACCTTGTCGTCCTTCACGTGCGGGAAGTTGTAGATCATGGACTGCCACTGCTGCGGGCCCAGGATGGGGTTGGAGCAGAAGCTGGTGGTGGAGACGTTCCAGTTGCCCTTGCCCGTCTGGAGATTGGAGGCGTTGGTGGTCCAGTCGGTGATGTCGATCTTGACATTCATCCCGGCCGCCTTGAGCTGCTCCGAAAGGACCAGGATGGCGTCGCGCATGTAGTCGTAGTTGTTGTTCGTCTGCAGCACGATAGGCGTGTCTTTGTAGCCCGCTTCCTTGAGCAGTTCGCGCGCCTTCTGCGGATCGTTCTGGTTGTAGCGGCCATCGGTGACCTTGCCCCCGTAATACGCGCCTTCCGGATAGACCATGGAGTGGTTCTTCTTGGACGCGCCGATCACTTTCATGATGTCGTCCACGTGCACCGCCTCGCGAATTGCCTGGCGCACCTTGACGTTGTCGGTGGGAGCCTGTTGCGAATGCACGATCAGATATTGCTGGCAGTACGGGTAGACCGTCACTTCCTGCAAGTGCTTCTGGCTCTTCAGCCTGGCGGCCAATTCCGGCGGGATGGTGGAGGTAAAGAGGGCTTCGCCCGTCTGCATCGCCGCGACGCGCGCATTGGCCTCGGGTACGAAGTTGAAACGCACGGCATCGACGTAGGCAGTGCGCTTGCCGGCGAATCCGTCGGGGCCTTGCGCCTGGTCGTCGGGCACATAATCCGCAAAGCGCTGGATCACCAGATGGCTGTCCTTGACCCATTGGCCCAGCTTGAAAACGCCGGTGCCGATGATGTCTATGCCGCGCGCCGGCTTGTCCTTCTGTTCCGAGGGCAGGATCACGAAGGGATAGACCGGCGTCTTCAGGACATCGAGGAACGCCGCATTCGTTTTCTTCAGACGGATGATGAAGGTATCGGCGTCGGGCGCTTCGTAGCTTTCCACATCATCCAGCGCCGCCTTGTTCGGGCTGACACGGGCATAGCGCTCGAAGGTCGCCTTCACGTCCTCGGAGGTCATGACCTTGCCGTTATGGAACTTGACGCCTTTGCGCAGCAGGAAGGTATAGGTCTTGAGGTCGTCGCTGACCTTGACCTCGCGGGCCAGCAAGGGCTTGGTGTTGTAGGAGCCGTCGATGGTCACCATGCCTTCGTACAGATGGTGGATCACTTCCAGATCCACCATGCTGGCCGCAACCTGGGGATCAAGGGTGCCCGGGCCGGACAGGCTCGCATAGATCAGAGTCCCGCCCTTTTTGGGTGTGTCCTCCGCCGCGCCTGCCGGCGCCATGGCGCTGGCCAACAGGGCGGCGCCCATGACCATGCCGCATCCGATCCGCTGCAATGTGGAATTCGCGAACATCCTGTTCCCCTTTCTATTCGTGGGTTCCGGCCGAGGCTTGCGGCGGACCCGGTTAAAACAGCATGGGCGCGCGGCGGGCGCACCCCCACTCGGCATTACGGGCTGTCGGTATGCGCGGATTCCGGCTTCAGCCCCTTGATCTCGATGCGCTGGCGCGACACGGTGCAAGCGTCCACCGCTTCCCGCGTGAACGGCGCGGGCGCAAGCTCGCAGCGCGCCCACAATGGGTTCTGGTCACTGTAGTGAGGGCTGTCGGGCGCGCCCGAGGCGCCATGAAAAACCGACCAGCGGCTCGCATCCCAATTACCCACGTCGAAGACATAACGCGCAACCGGTCCATAGCTGGACGAGGGGCCGCCGGTGGGATAGGCGCCGGTGGCGCACACGCAATCGCCATCGCCCGCGACATCGTTGGAGGCGGGCGCAAGCCTTGCCGCTGCCTCCGGGAAGGCGTTTGCAAGCGGATGCGAGAACACCGGACGGTGCAGGCGCCCCCAGGGCTGCACCGCGCCGCCCTCGGCGACGACGGCCAGCGCTTCCTGAATGACCTGGTCCCAGGTGGCGCCGGCCAGCAGGCTGACGTCTTCGCGGCGCAGCAGTTCGGGCAGCGTCCACCACAATTGATTGACGGGCACCACGCCCGGCGCGGCCATCGTGGCGAAGATGTCCCGGGCGGCGCGGTCCAGGCCCGAGCGCCGCGCGAGGATGCGCGTCATTGCCTGGCGCACCTGGTAGTAGGCCGACGGAGCCAACTCGCCGGCGGCCATGTTGCCGTTCCAGCCTCGCAGCAAGGCCACCAGTTCCGCGCCGGCGCCCTGAGGGGTCACCTTGCAGATGCGCGCGGCGATGTCGCGAGCGCGCGCGCTATCGGTGTCGCCAAGCAGGCCGACCATGTCGTCCACGCTGGCGGCGGGAAAACCGTCGAGCCGTTCACTGATGCGGCGGGCCCGCGTCGAGGGATGGCAATCGGTGCACAGGTAATCGCCCTCGCCGTCCGGCGCGATGCGGTTGTTGGCCGTCACCAGCTTGCCGGACGCGGGGTCCACCTCGCGCGGCATGCGTTCCCAGGGGATGTAGCCGCGCCATTCGTGTTGCCCCGTCCAACCGGGCACAGGCAGCCAGCCGTTGACGCGGTCGCGCTCCGGCACGATGGCCCGCACGTTCACGCTGATGTGGCCGGACGTGTCGGCCGCCACCACGCTGTGGTCGATCACGCCCCAGGGACGGCACACCTCATTGAACTCACGCACGCCATGAGCGCGCAGCATCGGCAGCAGGCAGTCCAGGGAACGGTCCACGGGGTCCAGCTGCACCGAACGCAGCGCCACCCCGTACCCGCTCGCCTCGGGATCCGCCAGCAGCGGACCGTGACGCGTCCGGATTACGCGGACCTTCAGGGATTCCGCGCCGCGTACGTTCACAATTTCCTCATGGACCTCGGCCCGCGCCCAGCCTGTCTCCGTCTGATAGCGCGCGGGATCGGCGGGATCGAAACGCTCCAGGTACAGGTCGTGGATATCGGCGAAGGCATGCGTCACGCACCACGCGACGTGCTCCGTATGGCAGAAATGCGGAAAGGCCGGCACGCCCGGCACCGAGAAGCCCAGCGCATCGAACTCGCCGCAGCTCAGGTGCAATTGGGCATACATCCCGGGGATCTCGAAGATCCGGTGCGGATCGCCCGCGACCATGGGCTTGCCACTGACGGTGCGCGCGCCCGACACCGCCCAGTTGTTGGACCCGGCAATGGTGCCGTCCGCCGGCGCCAGCGCCAGCAGCGCATCGATGGAAGGAGCCAGCGACTGCAGGCCGGCGATCCAGCGCCGCGTCTGTACGTCATCGACTTGCGGCGAAACGAAACGCTCGTTGCCGCCGTCGTCGTACCGCAACAGGCCGATGGCCTCGGGTCCGATCGTGCGCAGCGCGGCCGCGCGCCACAACTTGAACCAGATGGATCCCATCAGCAGGCCGCGCTGGCGCATCACGGCAACCGATTGCCATGGTTCCCATTGCTGCGGCCGCTCACCCAGCAGCTCGTATTCCACGGGCAGCGGAAACTCATTTATTGCGGCGTTGACGCCCTGTGCATAGCACTCCAACATGCGCCGTGTCTCGGCCGACAGCGCCGCGAAATCCCTGCGCGAGGCCGCCTCCACGCCCAGCCGCCTGGCCAGCGCATCCGCCGCCGCTCCTTCGGGCCCGACCCATTCCGCATACCGGCCGACGGCGCGCCGGCGCGCGGCGTCCATCTGCCAGAGCCGGTCCTGCGCGTGGACATAGCCGTTGGCGAAGAACAGCTCATCGACGCCATCGGCCCGGACATGCGGTATGCCCCAGCGATCTCGCAGCACTTCAGGGGACGACGACATCCAGCGTTCCTCCGATCTTTGCCGTGGCGCGGGCCACTGGCTTAACACGATATATAATATATTGTGTTCTTTTAGGTGGTACTCATATCCGTAGTTCTACCTAGGCAGCAGCTCTTCCCTAAAATCTAGGTCCGAGACAATCGCTGTCGACCTTCGCTCAGCCCACTATGGCCACAGAGAAAACTTCCGTCACTCGCTCCAGCCTTACCGGACAGGTCTACCGCACGCTGCGCGACAGATTGATGTCCGGCCGCTTCCAACCCGGCGAACGGCTGAAGATCGCCACGCTGGCCGCCGACCTGGAAGTCAGCGAAACGCCCGTGCGCGAAGCCATCCTGCTGCTGACCAACGACGGCGCCATCGAAATGAAGGCCGGCTACTACTTCCTGACCCGCCGCCTGTCGCTCTCCGAGTACCTGGAGATCCGGCGCCTGCGGCTGCATCTGGAGCCGATGGCCGCCGTCGAGGCGCTGTCGCACATCGATGCCGCATTCATTGCCGATCTCGAGCGCATCCACGCCACGCTGATCCGTGCCGAAGAGCAAAAAGACTATCCGCAAGCGGTGCAATCCAATTACGACTTTCATTTCTCGCTCTATCGCCGGTCCGGCATGCCGCAGCTGACCGAAATCCTGGAACGCCTGTGGATCCAGGCGGGCCCCTTGCTTAACTACCTCTACCCCCATGGCCACCCCACCTACGAGGGTGAGCATCAACACCTGCGCATCATCGAAGCTCTGAAGGCGGGTGACGCCAAAGCGCTCGCCACCGCCGTGGAACAGGACCTGATCGAGGGCGGCGAACAGTTCGTCGCCTACCTCGAATCCATCGACCACGAAGAGCCGGAGCCGGTGAAAAAGTCCTCGACCAAATCGGTCCGCCGCAGCCGGCGCAAGTAGACGATTCCCCGCTGTTTTCCCGCATTCCGATCGGGGCAAACACTGTGTTTGCAAACATCATATATCATGTATCATGTTTATTCCAAGCACTGTCAGCCAGGGATGGGAACGACATATGACCGCGACACAAACGGCAGTAGATCTGAACCAGGGCAGTAATCTCGCACTTGTGGACGCGGCCCTACGGGCCCGGGCCGACAAGGTCATTCCGGGCGGCATGTACGGCCACCTGAACGCCAGGATCCTGCCGGCCGGCTACCCTCAGTTTTTTGCGCGCGCCGACGGTTGCCGCCTCTGGGACGTGGACGGCCGTGAATACCTGGATTTCATGTGCAGCTGGGGCCCCATCATCGCGGGCCACAAACATCCGGTCATCGACGAGGCCGCCCGCAAGCAGGCCGAGCAAGGCGATTGCATGAACGGCCCCACCGCCAGGCTGGTGGAGCTGTCGGAGCGGCTGGTCGGCATGCTGCCCCACGCGGACTGGGCCATGTTCCAGAAGAACGGTTCGGACGCCACCACCGCCGCCCTGATGATTGCCCGCGCCGGCACCGGCAAGCGCAAGATCCTCCTGGCCAAAGGCGCTTATCACGGCGCCGTGCCGTGGTGCACGCCGTCGGTGGCAGGCGTCACCGCCGAAGACCGCGCGCACCTGATTTACTTCAAGTTCAACGACATCGAAAGCCTGGAAGCCGCAGCCCGCGAAGCCGGCGACGATCTGGCTGCCGTCCTGGTGTCGGCCTTCCGCCACGACCTGGGCGTACCGCAGGAATTGCCGCATCCCGATTTTGCCCGGGCGGCACGCGCCCTGTGCGACCGCCAGGGCGCGGCGCTGGTCATCGACGAAGTGCGCGCCGGCATGCGCCTGTCATTGCAAGGAAGCTGGGAACCCCTGGGCGTGCGGCCCGATATCTGCGCCTGGAGCAAGGCAATCGCCAACGGCCACTCCCTGGCCGCGGTGACCGGCAACGACGCCTTTCGCAAAGCGGCGCAGCAGATCTACATCACCGGTTCGTTCTGGATGGGCGGGGTGGCCATGGCCGCCGCCATCGCCACGCTGGACGTCCTGGAAAACAGCGGCGCGATCCAGCACTTCGAGAAGATGGGCCAGCGCTTGCGCGACGGCCTGCAACGCCAGGCAGACAAGCACGGCGTCAAGATCAGTCAGACGGGCCCCGCCCAGCTGCCGCTGGTGCTGTTCGAGGATGACGCCGACTACTCCCGGGGCGCCCGCTTCACGGCCGAAGCGCTGAAACATGGCGTCTACCTGCACCACCGCCACAACATGTTCCTCAGCCTCGCGCATACCGCGCAAGACATCGATCACGCCCTGCAGATCACCGACCACGCCTTCGCGATGGTCGCTGATGTGGCCGCCCACTGAAGGAAAAACGATGGCAGCACAGACCGCCCTTACACCACTCCCGGTATTCGCCCCGACCCGGGAAGCATCCGAACTGGCGCGGATCGCGCTCGCGCTGCGCAAGCAGGTTGTGCACATGGTGGCGCGCACCGGCCAGGGGTATGTCCAGCAAGGGCTCGGCGCGGCCGACCTGTTCGCCACGCTGTACTTTTCGGAACTGAATCTCAAGCCCGAAGATCCGGCATGGCCGCAGCGCGACCGCTTTATCCTGTCCACCGCGCATAACACCGCCATTTTCTACGCCACGCTGGCCGCGCGGGGCATCCTGGACGCACGGCGCCTGGACACCTATTGCGACGACGGTTCCGAACTGGAGATCAACGCGTCGGAACGCCTTGGCCCCATGATCGAGGCGACCTGCGGCTCGCTGGGCCAGGGCCTGTCCGTCGGCGTGGGCATGGCCGCCGCGCTCAAGCGCTCGGGCAGCAACAGCCGCGTCTATGTGGTGCTGGGCGACGGAGAGCTGCAGGAAGGCCAGGTCTGGGAGGCCGCGCTGGTCGCCGGCAACTGGGGCCTGGACAACCTCTGCCTCATCATCGACGCCAACGCCATGCAGGTCGAAGGCCACATCAATCAGGTCCAGCCCGACGAACCGCTGGCGGACAAATGGCGCGCGTTCCGGTGGCACACGCATGACATCGACGGCAACAGCATTCCCGCCTTGCTGAAAACGCTGCAACTCGCGCGCACCGTTCCCGGACAGCCGCATTGCATCATCGCGCGCACGCTGGTCGGCAAGGGCGCGCCCTCGCTCGAAGGGATACTGGGACACAACCTGAAGCTGCCGCCGCAGGCCGCCGCTCTCGCGCTGCAAGAACTCGATCATCTGGAGATCCAGGCATGAGCCGCTCTCAAGACAACCTGGCCGTCAATGATTTCACCGACCGCTCCGGCGCCCCGGCCGCGCGCCGGATCTATGGCGAGGCGCTGCTGGCCGCGGCCCGCCGCGACCCGCGCATCGTGGCGCTGACCGCGGACCTGAGCGGCCCCACGGAAACCGACATCTTCCGCGACGCCCTGCCCAACCGCTTCTACCAGGCCGGCATCGCCGAAGCCAATATGGTCGGCATGGCAGGCGGGATGGCGCGCTGCGGCTGCATCCCGTTCGTGCATACGTTCAGCGTCTTCGCCACGCGCCGCACCTACGACCAGGTCGCCATGCAGGTGGCCTATCCCGGATTGAACGTCAAGCTGGTCGGTTTCATCCCGGGCGTGGACACCTTGCTCGGCGTGAGCCACCAGGCCATCGACGACGTGGCCCTGATGCGCGCCCTGCCCCGCATGCGCATCCTGGAACCGGCCGCCGGACAGGCCGCCGCCGCAGTGGAAGAGGCGCTGGCCTACGACGGACCCGTCTATCTGCGCCTGGCGCGAGCCAACGGGGCCACGCCCGCTGCGAGCCGCCCGTCGTCCGAGCAGGGACTCGCCAGGCTGCGCGCCGGACGAGACGGCCTGCTCCTGGCCAGCGGCCTGAGCATTCCGATCGCCGAAGCCGCCGCCGCCGAACTCGCTCGTCAGGGCAAGGACGTGGGCGTCGTCGCCGTCACGTCGCTCAAGCCGCTGAACCCCGCCATAGCGGCCATGGCGCGCGAAGTGCCCACGGTGATCACGGTGGAAAACCATTCGATCATCGGCGGCCTGGGCTCGGCCGTGGCAGAGTTGCTCATGGAAAACAAAGTCGCGGTCAATTTCGCTCGCGTCGGCGTACGCGACACGTTTACCCATGGCGGCACGACGCCTTACCTGATGGCCGAGTTCGGCATGGACGCTCCGGCCGTCGTGCGCGAATTCCTGCGCGTGGCCGGCACCGCGTAAGGACTGGCGGCCAGGCCCTTGGCCCCTTGGGCCAGGCAGATGTGACACGGATAGCAATCGCTGTATTGCAGCCGATCAATCTGTCTAGCCCAACGGCCGCAATGGGTCGAAAGCCGTCCGCCATCAACGACTGCTTACGACCTATTTGAGACATGGGACGAGCGGCTGTCAGGAATGCCAGAACCCGGCCGCGACATCAGAACGTAGATTCGGCCTTGACTCGACCACCGTCATGCTCACGGCCTCAGGCTCATCCTGGTTCTATCCCTCTAACCCACCTGACCCCATAGCGACAGTACCCATAACACCCCCTACTCCTTGACGGCAACCGTATAGTTCAACGCCAACCTCCCCCCATCCGCATACACCGTCTGCCCCGTCACATAACTGGAATCATCGCAAGCCAGAAACACCGCCACCTTGGCGACTTCGTCCGGCGACCCCAACCGCTGCATCGGAATCCGCGACAGCACGGTCTTGCGGGCGTCGGGGTTGCTGGTAATCGTGGCCAGGATCTCGGTATCGATGCTGCCCGGCCCGATGGCGTTGACCCGTATCCCATGCGGCGCCAGGGACAGCGCCATCGATTTGGTCATCTGCCGCACCGCGCCCTTGCTGGCGCCGTAGGCCAGCTGGTCGGGCATGGCCAGTTCCGCGGTCATCGAGGACAGCGTGACGATGGCGCCGTTGCCGCGTCCGCCCGCGACCATGGCGCGCGCGGCGGCCTGGGCGACCAGGAAGGTGCCGCGCACGTTGACGTTCATGACGGCGTCCAGGTCTTCCAGTGTCAGGTCCAGGAAGTCGGCGGCGCGGATCACGCCGGCGTTGCAGACGCAGACGTCCAGGCCGCCCCAGCGGCGCACGCATTCGTCGGCCAGCGCCTGGGCGTCGGCCGGGTCGGTCACGTCGGCCGTCGCGGCGGCGGCGCGGTCTCCCAAGGAGCGGGCCGCCGCCGTCAGTTCGGCCTGCTTGCGGTCGGCCAGCAGCACGCAGGCGCCCTCGGCGACGAAGCGCCGCGCGATGGCCAGGCCGATGCCGCCGGCCGCGCCGGTGACGAGCGCCACTTTGTCCTGCAATCTCATTTCAGACTCCCACGTAGGCGGCCACCAGGTCGGGCCGTTTGGACAGTTCGGCCGAGCTGCCGCGCCACACGGTCACGCCTTTGTCGAGGATGACGTTGCGGTCGGACAGGCGCAGCAGGGCCGTGGTGTTCTTGTCGACCACGATCATGGACAGGCCTTCGGCTTTCAATTGCGCCAGCACGCGCCAGATTTCGGCGCGCACCACGGGCGCCAGGCCTTCGGTGGCTTCGTCCAGGACCAGCAGCCTGGGGTTGGTCATGAGCGCGCGGCCCAGGGCCAGCATCTGCTGTTCGCCGCCGGAGAGCTGGGTGCCCAGGTTGGCGCGGCGTTCGCGCAGGCGCGGGAACAGGTCGTAGACGCGCTCCAGCGTCCAGTTGCGGGCGCCGCCGCGCGCGATGGCGGTGGCGACGAGGTTTTCTTCCACGGTCAGGGTCGGGAAGATCTGGCGGCCTTCGGGCACGAGGGACAGGCCCATGCGGCCGATGCGGTACGGCGCCAGCCCGCGCAGCGAGCGGTCGCCGTAGCGGATGCTGCCCTGGCTGGCCGGCAGCAGGCCGAACAGGCATTTGATGACGGTGCTGCGACCCATGCCGTTGCGGCCGATCAGGCCGAGGACTTCGCCCTCGCCCACGTCCAGGTCCACGCCGAAGAGCGCCTGGCAATGGCCGTAGGCCGCCGTCAATCCGCTGATGCTCAACATGGCGGCTCCTTATGCGTCGGCGTCGTCGCCCAGGTAGGCGCGGCGCACGTCGGGATGGTTGCGTATCTGTTCGGCGCTGCCGGTGGCGATGATCTTGCCGTAGACCAGCACGCTGATGCGGTCGGCCAGCGCGAAGACGGCGTTCATGTCGTGCTCGACCAGGACGATGGTGTAGCGGCCTTTGAGGCTTTGCAGCAGGGCGATGACACCGGCGCTTTCGGCCGCGCTCATGCCTGCCATGGGTTCGTCCAGCAGCAGCACCGAGGGCTCGCCGGCCAGGGCCATGGCGATTTCGAGCTGGCGGCGCTGGCCGTAGGCCAGGCTGGCGACCTCGGCCTCGGCCACGTCTTCGAGCCGGCAGGCGCGCAGCGCCTGGGTGGCGGCGTCCACGACGTCGGCGCAGTCGCGCAGCGCGGTCCAGGGCGACAGGCGCCGGCGGCGCTTGCGCAACGCGGCCAGGCAGGCGTTGTCGAGCACGGTGTAGCTGTCGAAGACCGAGGTCACCTGATAGGAGCGCAGCATGCCCTGGGCGACGCGCTCCTGGACAGAAGCGCGCGAGACGTCGGCCGCGCCCAGGCGCACGGCGCCGCCGTCGGGCCGCAGTTCGCCCGACAGGAGGTTGATGAGCGTGGTCTTGCCGGCGCCGTTGGGGCCGATCAGCGCGTGCAGTTCGCCGGGGGCCACGTCCAGCGATACGCCGTCGGTGGCCTTGAGGCCACCGAAGCGGCGCACCAGGTCGTGGGTGGACAGGCCGGCCGGCGCGGAGGCGGTTTGCATGGTCATGCGGAGGCCTCCTTGGCCAGGGTGTCCGGCGGACGGCGGTCCTGCTGGCCGTCGCCGGCCGGCGGCGCAGCGGCGGGCGCGGCGGGTCCGGCCGGCGGCGCGCGCCGCAGCCAGGCCAGGGAATTGCCGTAGCCGCCCTTGGCGAGCATGGCGATGACGACCACGGCCGGTCCCATCAGCAGCATCCAGTGCTGCGTCAGGCTCTTGAAGGCTTCTTCCATCAGCAGGTAGGCGATGGCGCCGACGATGGGCCCGAGCACGCTGCCCAGGCCGCCGATCACGACCATGACGATGAGCTCGCCCGAGACGGGCCAGGACATGTAGCTGGGCGAGGCGAAGGCGGTCAGGTTGGCCAGCAGCAGGCCGGCGACGCCGGTCAGCACGCCCGAGGCGACGTAGGCCGTCAGGCGCACGCCGAACACGGAGTAGCCCAGCGCGTCCACGCGCCGCGGGTTGGCGTGGGTGGCGCGCAAGATCATGCCGAAGGGCGAGCGGCGCAGGCGCAGCATGCCGATGCTGCAGACCAGCAGCAGCGCCCAGGCCGCCCAGTACACGGGCAGGCTGCCGTCCAGTTCGAACAGGCCGAAGGCGCTGGCCTCGTAGATGTTCAGGCCGTCGTCGCCGCCGTACTCGCGCAGGCTGACGGCCAGGAAATAGAACATCTGGGCGAAGGCCAGCGTGATCATGATGAAGCCGATGCCGGAAGTGCGCAGACAGACCGTGCCGACCACCAGCGCCACCAGCGCGCATACGGCGATGCAGACGGCCAGCTGCAGCCAGCCGTTGCCGAAGCCGTAGTAGCTGAGGATGCCTACCGCGTAACAGCCCAGGCCCAGGAACATGGCGTGCCCGAAGCTGACCAGGCCGGCGAAGCCCAGCACCAGGTTCAGCGCCAGCGCGGCCAGCGCGTAGATCAGGATGCGCGCGCCCAGGGTGACGTAGAACGGTTCTCCCAGCCATTGCGCCGCGAACGGCACGCCGGCCAGGACCAGGAACAGCAGGGGCAGCGCCCAGCGCCGCTTGTCGTTTGCTTGCATGATGTTATGCCCTTGCGCGGCGCCGTCAGCGCCGCGCGGAAAAGACCAGGCCCTGCGGCCGGAATGCCAGCACCACCGCCATCAGCACGTAGATCAGCATGGAGGCCAGCGCCGGGCCGACCGCGTTGGCGACCGAGGCGTCGAAGACCGCGCGCAGCATGTCGGGCAGGAAGGCGCGGCCCAGCGTGTCTATCATGGCGATCAGCAGCGCCGCGACCAGGGTGCCGCGCACCGAGCCGATGCCGCCGACCACGATCACCACCAGCGCCAGGATCAGCACCGGCTCGCCCATGCCGGACTGCACCGACAGGATCGGCCCGGCCAGGGCGCCCGCCACGCCGGCCAGCACCGCGCCCAGCAGGAACAGCAGCGTTTTCTGGAGGTCGACGTTGGCGCCCAGCACGCTGGCCATGGGCGCGTTGCTGGCGCCTGCGCGGATCAGCATGCCGAAGCGCGTGCGCTGGATCAGGAACCAGGCCCCCAACGCCACCAGCGCCCCCACCCCGATGATCATCAGCCGATACACCGGGTAGTCGCTGCCGAACAGGCTGACCGCGCCGTCCAGGCTGCTCGGCACGGCCGCGAAATACGGCCGGCTGCCCCAGATGACCGAGGCCAGCTCGTTGAAGAACATCATCAGGCCGAAGGTGGCCAGCACCTGGTACAGGTGATCGTGGCGGTACAGCGGCCGCGCGATCAGGCGTTCGAGCACCACGCCGACGAAGCCGCTGCCGACCACCGCCGCCAGGATGGCGAAGGCGAACGAGCCGCTGGCGTTGTAGGCCGTGGCGCCCAGGAACGCCCCGATCATGTAGAGCGAGCCGTGCGCCAGGTTGATGAAGTTCATGATGCCGAAGATCAGAGTCAGCCCCGAGGACAGCAGGAACAGCAGCGCGCCCAGCTGCAGGCCATTGAGCAGTTGGGACAGCAGTAGTGATCCGTTCATGGGCGTTCCGTTATTTCATCGGGCAGTCGGCCACGTAGGCGTCCTGGTGGTCGGTGAACACGGTGGCCAACTGCTTGACGTCGACGTTTTCACCGTTTTTCACGACCTGATAGGCGTACAGGTTCTGCACCGGCATGTTGTTGGTGTTGAAGCGGAACGAGCCGCGCACCGAGGGGAAGCTGGCGCCCGCCGCCTTGACCGCGGCGGCCAGCTTGCGGCTGTCGCCGAGCTTGCCGTCGAGCTGCTTGACCGCCGCGTCCAGCAGATAGGCGGCGTCATAGCCGCCCACCGCGTACTCCGACGGCAGCCGTCCGTACTTGGCCTTGAAGGCTTCGACGAATTTGCGGTTCTGCGGATTGTCCAGCGTGGTCGCCCAGGGCGTGCCGTAGATGGCGCCGGTGGCCTGGTCCTTGAGCGCGGCCAGCGTGTTGGAGTCGATCAGGCTTTCCGAGAAGAACGGCAGTTTCTCCATCAGGCCGGCCTGGCGCAGCTGGCGCACGAAGTTCACGCCCACCCCGCCGGTGTAGAACACGAAGAGCGCGTCCGGCCCGGCCGACTGCATGCGCGAGATCTCGGCGGAATAGTCCAGCTGGCCCAGCTGGGTATAGATTTCGTCGGCCGGCGCGGCGCCGTAGAAGCGCTTGAAGCCGGCCAGCTTGTCCTTGCCGGCCTGGTAGTTGGACGACATCAGGTAGGCGCGCTTGTAGCCCTGGTCCTTGACGTACTTGCCCATGGCCTCGGACATGCTGTCGTTCTGCCAGCCCAGCACGAACAGATTGGGCAGGCACATGCGTCCGGCGATCGGCGCGGGGCCGGCGTTGGTGGATATCGCCACCACGCCGGATTCCTTGATGCGCCGCAGTTCGGCCATGAGCACGTTGGAGAAGCCCAGGCCGACGATCGCGTCGACCTTGTCCTTCTCGATGAATTTCTGCACGATCTGCGCGCCCACGTCGGGCTTGAGCTGGTCGTCTTCGCGGATCACCACCGCCTTCTGGCCGCCCAGGCTGCCGCCCAGCTGCTCGATGCCCAGCATCAGGCCGTCGTACTGGTCCTGGCCCAGCGCCGCCTGCGGCCCGGACAGCACGCCGGTAAAGCCGATGCGGATGTCCGCCATTGCGGCGCTGGCCGCCGTCAGGGCCGCGATGGCGGCCAGCGCGGACAGCCCGCGTGCGTATGCTTGCATGGTATGTCTCCTTTGGAGGATGGGCGGCGGCGCCGTTCTTTGCGGCGCCTGCCGGGGGGGTTCAGAGCTTCACGCAGACATTGCGCAGCTCCGTATAGAACTCCAGCGAATGCACGCCGCCCTCGCGGCCGATGCCCGATTGCTTCGAGCCGCCGAAGGCCGTGCGCAGGTCGCGCAGGAACCAGGAATTGATCCAACAGATGCCCACCTCCAGCGCCCGGCCCATGCGGTGCGCGGTGCCCACGTTGGTGGTCCATACGCTGGCGGCCAGGCCGTAGGGCGTGGCGTTGGCCAGCGCGATCGCCTCTTCCTCGGTGTCGAAAGGCGCGACGTGGCAGCACGGCCCGAAGATCTCCTGCTGGATGACGGCCGAGGTCTCGGGCAGCCCGGTCCAGACGGTGGGCTGCACCCAGGCGCCGGCGGCCAGTTCGCCGGGCATGTCGGGCACGCCGCCGCCGGCCACCACCGTCGCGCCTTCTTCGCGGGCGCGGTTGTAGTAGCCCAGCACCTTGTCGCGGTGGCGTTGCGAAATCAGCGGGCCCAGGTTGACGCCCGGGTCCTTGGGACGGCCCAGCGTGAAGCCGCGCGCACGCTCGCCCAGCGCCGCCACGAAGCGTTCGAAGATCGGACGCTGCACGTAGACGCGCTCGGTGCCCAGGCAGACCTGCCCGGTGTTGTCGAACGCCGCGCGCGCGATGCCGGCGACCGCCTTGTCGAAGTCGGCGTCGGCGAACACGATGCCGGCGTTCTTGCCGCCCAGCTCGAACGACACCGGCCGCACGCCCACGGCGGCGGCCTGCATGATGGCCTCGCCCGTGCGGGTCTCGCCGGTGAAGGTGATGCCGTCGACCAGCGGATGGCGGGTGAGCTTTTCTCCGGCGGAGCCCGGGCCGCGCCCGTGCACCACGTTGTAGACGCCGGCCGGCACGCCGACCTCGTTCATCACTTCGCCCAGCAGCGTGGCCGTGCCCGGCGTGTCCTCGGAAGGCTTGACCACCACCGTGTTGCCGCAGGCCAGCGCCGGACCGACCTTCCAGGTCATCAGCAGCAGCGGCAGGTTCCACGGACAGATCACGCCGATCACTCCGCGCGGCACGCGCACCCCGTAGTTAAGCGCGTGGCCGTTGTCCGGGGTTTCCAGGTCGAAGGTCTCGTTGGGAACGTTGCGGATCAGGTCGGCGAAGATCTTGAAGTTGGCCGCGCCGCGCGGGATGTCCAGGTGGCTGGCCAGCGCATAGGGCTTGCCGGTGTCGGCGATCTCGGCGTCGACGAAGTCGTCGAAGCGGCGGTTGATGCCATCGGCCACCGCGTGCAGCAGTTCGACGCGCTGCTGGGTCTTCAACTGGCCCCAGGGGCCGCGCAGCGCGGCCTTGGCCGCCCGCACCGCGGCGTCGATCTCGGCGTCGCCGGCCTCGTGCACGCGCCCGACCAGGCGGTTGTCGACCGGGTCGCGGTTGTCGAAGGTGTTGCCGGTGGCGACCCACTGGCCGTTGATGAAGTTGCGGAAATCGGTCATTGCTTCCTCGGTTGTGACAGGTCGGCCAGCGCCGCTTCGGGATCGCCGGCGCTCAGGTATTCCCACATGCGTTCGTAGATGCGGCCGGTGCCGACGGCGCGCCGGGCCGCTTCTTCGAGGGCCAGCGTCGGGCCCTCATTGGCCAGGCCGGCCGAACGCAGCTGCAATTCGATGCGGGCCGCGTCTTCCAGATACCAGGTCAGCACGACGGCATGCATGAGGGACTCGGCCGCCACCACCGCGCCGTTGCCGCGCATGGCCACCGCGCGGGCCGCGCCCAGCGTCTCGGCCACGCCGCGCGCCTGCGCGTCGCTGCGCACCAGCTGCGGATCGTCCCAGAGCGGCACGGCCGGGGAAAAATACGAACCCATGCCGTGGCGCGGCTGCGGCGTGACCCGGGCCGTGGACAGCGTCATAACGGTGGGCGGCATGGACCGCACCACCCCGCCCACGTCCGGGCGCAGCCGGTAGATGTGCTGATGGATGCGCACTTCGCCCAGCACACCCTCGGGCAGCTCGCCATGCACCGGCACCACCGTGCCGGGCTCGCCCGGTTCGATCAGGCCCATGGGCCGGGCCGCGCACACCAGGAAATGGTCGGCGTCGATGCGGGCGCTGCAATGGCCGTAGGCATGGACCAGGTTGGCGCGGGCCAGCGCGCGGGCCGCGACGCGCACCAGCGCCTGCTGGCCGGAATCCGGCGCGGCGCTCACGACTTGAACTCCGGGATATCGGGCTTGGCGCCCCACATGCAGAACGAGGACGGTATCGCGGGGAAGCTGCGCGGCCGGTAGGTTTTTTCGTCTTCGGCGCTGATCAGACGCACGCCGGTGGAGTATTCGTAGATCATGCCGTCGGGTCCGTCGAAATACAGGAACATGGCGCCCGAGGTCGGATGCCGGCCGGGGCCGAAGCGGATCGGCACGTTCCACTCGCGCAGCTGATACCAGGCGCGCATGATGTCGTCGATGCTCTCGACCTGGTGATTGATGTGCTGCACGCCCGGATAGCTGGACGGGAACAGCGCGATCTTGTGGTGCACCTCGTCGATGCGCAGCAGCGGCGCCTCGCCGATGCGGTCGCTGACGCGGGCCGACAGCAGGCCGGTCCAGAAGGCCTCGTCGCGGCGCGCGTCCAGCGTGCGCAGGCCGATGTGCGAAAACCCCGTGATGCCGGCGTCGCGGCCGGGAAAGTAGCGCCGGCCGCTGTGCTGCGGCGCGTGCACCAGTTCGATGCGGTTGCCGGAAGGGTCGATGAAGCTGAGGAAGTCGCGCACGTAGCGCTGCTCGGCCGCTTCGCGGCTGCCGGCCTGCACCGTGTAGCCGCTGCGTTCCAGCACGGCGCCGGCCTGCTCCAGTTCTTCGGCGGTGTCGACCTCGAAGGCCGAGGTATGGTCGCGCGGATCGCCCTCGAAATAGCAGAGCGTGTGGTCGCGCGAATCGGATTTGAAATAGACCGCGCCGTGCTCCTTGCGGGCCAGTTCCAGCCCCAGCACGGTGGTCGCATAGCACACCGCCGCATCGAGGTCGCGCGTGCCCAGCCGGACGTACCGGATGTCGTGTAGCCGTATCACTGCCTGTCTCCTCGCGCCTGTGGCCGGTGTTGCGCGGGTCGCGCGGTCCGGCTCGGGTTGGCGGCGCCATTTTTTTCTACGATAAGCATCAAAAATCTCGGCGTCAATAATTTTTATCGAGATTTTTGCGGGACGCTGTAGTCCCAGGCCCATCCGAGTCCGCGCCGCATTCCCACGCGACTCCCCAGTTGAAAAAAACCGACACCGCGCGCGAGGCCCGTTGATTCGACTACATCACTTCTATAGAATCTTCAATTCGGGACATTGCCCATGTTTGGCATGATCCGTCCTATTTTCACTTCAACACACCTCAGGGAGGCGCAATGATGTACGCACAAACCGCCTTCCCGCGCGTGTCCCCGCGACGCAATTAAGTCGTCGCCCGCGCGGGCCCGTCGCCGGATGCTTATCTGGCGACCGGTCCCCCGTGCCCGCCCCAAACCCGTAAACGCAATGCCTGCGCCGACCGCGCGGGCCGTTCCTTCCTCTTTCCACACAAGGACTCCCGGCGTCCTGGTGACGCCGGGCCATTGCAATGGCTAGAAAAAAACTCGATCTGCGAGGACAGGCCTTCAAGGACGTTCTCGGTTTTACCTTCCGCCACTGGCGCGAGCAGCCCTGGCGCACGGCGCTGATCGTGGCGCTGGCGCTCTTGTCGTCGCTGGCCGACGTGCTGACGCCGCTGTACGCCGGCCGCCTGGTCGACGCGGTGGCCTCCGGCGCCGCCGGCGACGAGCTGGTCTGGAGCGCCGCGGTGACCTCGTTCTGGCTGCTGATCGCGCTGGGCGTGGGCAGCACGCTGCTGCGCCAGGCGGTGTTCCAGAACATCATCACCTTCACGCTGAAGATGATGAACGCCATCGTCTCCAACGCCTTCTACCGCGTGCAGCGCTTTTCCACCGACTGGCACGCCAACAGCTTCGCCGGCTCGACGGTGCGCAAGGTCACGCGCGGCATGTGGGCGGTGGACATCCTCAACGACACGCTGCTGATCGCGCTGCTGCCCTCCGTCGTCATGCTGGTCGGCGCCACCGCGCTGCTGGGCGCGCACTGGCCCATGATGGGTCTGGTGGTGGGCGCCGGCTCGGTGCTGTATATCGCCGTCACGACCACGCTGTCGCTGCGCTACGTGGCGCCGGCCGCGCGCCTGGGCAACGCCTGGGACACGCGCATGGGCGGCGCGCTGGCCGACGCCGTCACCTGCAACGCGGTGGTCAAGGCCTTCGGCGCCGAGACCCGCGAAGAGGTCCGGCTCGGCCGCGTGGTCGACAAATGGCGCAACCGCACGCGCCGCACCTGGGTGCGCGGCACGATCAACGGCGGCGTGCAGGGCGCGATGCTGGTGGCGATGCAGGCCGGCATCCTGGGCATGGCCCTGCTGCTGTGGTCGCGCAACGAGGCCAGCGTGGGCGACATCACCTTCGCGCTGACGATGTTCTTCATGCTGCAGGGCCACCTGCGCGACGTGGGCATGCACATCCGCAACCTGCAGCGCTCGGTCAACGACATGGAAGAACTGGTCGCGCTGGGCCGCCAGCCGCTGGGCGTGGACGACCGTCCCGGCGCAGGCGAGCTGCGCGTGACCGCCGGGGAGATCCGCTTCGAGGACGTGAGCTTCCGCTACGGCGCGCACGACACGGCCCTGTACGACGGGTTCTCGGTGCGCATCGCGCCGGGCGAGCGCGTCGGGCTGGTGGGGCATTCCGGATCGGGCAAGACCACGTTCATCAAGCTGATCCAGCGCCTCTACGACGTCAACGGCGGACGCATCACCATCGACGGGCAGGACATCGCCCAGGCTAAGCAGGCTTCGCTGCGCAGCCAGATCGCGATCGTGCAGCAGGAGCCGGTGCTGTTTCACCGCACCCTGGCGGAGAACATCGCCTATGCGCGCCCCGGCGCCACACAGGCCGAGATCGAGCAGGCCGCGCGCCTGGCCAGCGCCCATGATTTCATCATGGCGCTGCCCAAGGGCTACGCCACGCTGGTCGGCGAGCGGGGCGTGAAGCTGTCGGGCGGAGAACGCCAGCGCGTCGCGATCGCGCGGGCGTTCCTGGCCGACGCGCCCATCCTGATCCTGGACGAGGCCACCTCCAGCCTGGACAGCGAAAGCGAAGTGCTGATCCAGCGGGCGATGGACCGCCTGATGGAGGGCCGCACGACGCTGGTGGTGGCGCACCGCCTGTCGACCGTGCGCGCGCTGGACCGCCTGCTGGTGATGGACCACGGCCGCGTCATCGAGGAAGGCAGCCACGAAGCGCTGATCCAGCTCAAGCACGGGCTGTACCGCCGCCTGTTCGAGCGCCAGGCCCTGGAACTGACCAAGGGCTTCAAGCCGGACGAACTGCTGGAAGACGGCGCGACGCCGCCGCCGGTGCGCGATCCGGAAACGGACACGGAAGCCGGCGAGGACGCCTACGCCTACGCCAAGTAAGGCCCGCGCCGGCCAGCGCCGCCCGCGTCATGCGGGGCGCTGCGCCAGCGTCAGGCGCAGGCCGAAGCCGATCAGCGTCAGCCCGAAAATCCAGCCCTGGATTTTCCGGGCGCGCGGGCTGGCCGACATCCAGCGCCCCACCGCGCCGCCGGCCAGCGCGCACATCACGTCGAACGCCAGCCCCAGGCCGACCACGATCGCGCCCAGCACGGCGAACTGGCGGCCGATCGGCCCGTAGGCCGGCGACACGAACTGCGGCAGCAGCACCGAGCAGAACAGCAGGGCCTTGGGATTGAGCACATTGGTCAGCACGCCGCTCAGCAGCGCCGGCCCCCAGCCGGCGCGGCGCGGCGCCGCCCCGCTCACGGCGTCATACGACACCGGCCCGGCGCGCAGCAGCCGCAGGCCCAGCCACACCAGATAACCGCCGCCCAACGTGCGCGCAATATCGAACGCCCACGGGTGGGTCTTGAACAGCGCCGCCAGGCCCAGCGCGGCCAGCGTCACGTGGGCCGCCCGCGCAATCGCCAGCCCGGCGGCCACCGCCAGCGCCTGCCCGCGTCCACGCAGCACCCCGGTTTCCAGCAGCAGGATCATGTCGGGGCCGGGCACCACATAGACGATCAGCAAGGCCCCCAGAAACATCGCCATATCCGCCATCGCCCCGCTCCAATCCGTCCAGAAGAAGGCGATCATTCTAGAAAAAACGGGCTGGCATGTGCTTGCTATTACTGCCACCTGGCCTATCATTATTGGCATACCTCACCAATAACTGATCCATCAACATAAGTCCATGCCAAAACGCGAACTGGACGGCTACGACCGCCGCATCCTGGAGGCCCTGCAGCAGAACGGCCGCCTCACCAACGTCGAACTGGCCGAGCAGATCGGGCTGTCGCCCTCGCCCTGCCTGCGCCGGGTGCGCCTGCTGGAAGAAGCCGGCGTGATCCAGGGCTACGAGGCGCGGCTGGCCCCCGACGAGGTCGGGCTGGGCCTGACCGTCTTCGTCGGCATCAAGGTCGAGCGCCACCACGAGCGCGACGCGGCCGAGTTCCGCAAGGAAGTCAGCGCGCTGCCGGAAGTCATCGCCGCGCACCTGGTGTCGGGCGAATCGGATTTCCTGCTGCAGGTGGTGGTGCCGGACCTGCGCGGCTACGAGCGTTTCCTGCTCGACACGCTGCTGAAGCTGCCCGGCGTGAAAGACATACGCAGCAACTTCGCGATCCAGACGGTCAAGCCGCAAAGCCCCCTGCCCCTGGACCACCTGGCCAGGTAGGCGCGCCTACGCCGGCATCGCCGCCGCGGCCCGCTCCACCGCCTGCGTACGGTGCTCGAAGCGGGCCTGCGATTGCGCCAGATAGCGCTGCACCACGGCCGCTTCCGAGGTCTCGGGCGTGCCGCCGGGAAACGGCGGCTTGGGGTCGTACTCGATCTGCAGCTGGATCAGCTTGGCCACGTCCTCGCCGCACAGCTGCGCCACCACCAGCAGCGCCATGTCTATGCCCGAGGTCACGCCGCCGGCGGTGAACAGCCGGCCGTCCACGCACAGCCGCTCGCCGCTGGGCGTGGCCCCGAAACGCGACAGCAGTTCGCGCGCGCGCCAGTGGCTGGAGGCGCGCTTGCCGCGCAGCAGCCCCGCCGCGCCCAACAGCAGCGAACCGGTGCAGATGCCGAACACGTAAGCGGCGGCCAGCCCCTGCCTGCGGGTGAAGTCCACCCACTCCGGATCGACGATGGCGTCGTCGGTGCCCGGCCCGCCCGGCGCCACCAGCAGATCGCAGGGCGGCGCCGACGCCAGGGTCTGCGTGGGCACGAACCGCAGCCCGCGGTCGCAGCGCACCGGATCGCGCGTTTTTGCGACAAAATCCACGGTGAAGCCCGGCGCGTTGGCCAGCACTTCGTACGGCCCGGTCATATCCAGCTGGGTCAGCCCCTCGAACAAGAGAAAATTCACATGCATGACGATGCTCCTTCAGAAACGCCGGCTTCCAGCATAGGCGCAGGCGCGCATCGCGGCGCGCCAATTGCGGGCGCGGACGCGCCACGGGAGATCGTGTTCGCGCTGTACGACGGTTTCCAGCCGCTGGACCTGGCCGGGCCCTGGCAGGCCTTCAGCTCGGCCAACGACGAAGCCGGCCGCCCGCTGTACCGGCTACGCACCGTCGCCGCCGCGCCGCTGGCCGCGACCTGGGACCAGGGCCTGCGCATGCAGGCCGACGGCGTCTATGCGCAGGACGGCGATGCGCCCGTCGACACGATCGTCGTGCCCGGCGGCCCCGGCGCGGACCTCGCCAGCGCCGACGCCGGAATCCAGGCCTGGCTGCGCCGCCGCGAACCGCGCGCGCGGCGCGTCTGCAGCGTGTGCACCGGTGCCTTCGTGCTGGCGGCCACCGGCCTGCTGGACGGGCTGTCCGTCACCACCCACTGGCGCTCGGCCGCGCGCCTGCAGGCGCAGCACCCCGCGCTGCGGGTGCAGGACGACCGCATCTATATCGAAAGCGGCAAGTACTGGACCTCGGCCGGCGTGACCGCGGGCATCGACCTGGCGCTGGCGCTGATCGAGCGCGATTTCGGCGCGGGCCTGTCGCAGCAGGTGGCCCGCCGGCTGGTGGTCTTCATGCGGCGCAACGGCGACCAGCGCCAGTACAGCCAGACGCTGCGCCTGCAGGACCGGATGGCCGCGCCGTTTCGCGAGCTGCTCGAAAAAATGGAAGCGCGCCTCTCGGCGCGCTGGTCGGTGGACGACATGGCCGAGGCCTGCGGCATGTCGCGGCGCAGCTTCCAGCGCAAGTTCGCCGCGCATTTCGGCGTGCCGCCCAGCGAGGCGCTCAAGCGCCTGCGCGAGGAACGCGCCGCCGCGCTGGCCGCGACCGGCAAGCTGCCGCGCAAGGAACTGGCGCGGCAGTTCGCGCTGCGCTCGGCGCCCAAATGAAGCTTCAGCCCGCCAACCCCACCGACACCCCGCCGCACACGTACAGCAGCTGGCCGGTGATGTAGCCGGCGCGCGGGTCCAGCAGCATGGCGACGGCATGCGCCACTTCCTGGGGCTGGCCCACGCGGCCCATCGGGATCGAGGCCTCCAGCGCCACGGTCTGCGGCGCGCCCGGCGGATTCGACTCGTTGAACAGCTCGGTGGCCACCGGACCCGGCGCCACGGTGTTGACCGTGACGCCGTCGGCGGCCAGCTCCAGCGCCCAGGTCCGCGTCATGCCGGCCAGACCGGCCTTGGACGCGCCGTAGGCCGTGCGCCCGCCCTTGCCCAGTCCGGCGCGACTGCCTATGTTGACCACGCGCCCGTAGCGCGCCGCGCGCATGCCGGGCAACAGCGCCTGCATCAGCAACAGCGGCGCCGTCATGTTCAGCGCGAGCGTGCGCGCCAGCTGCTCCTGGGTCACGTCTTCGAGGCGGGCGACCTGGATCATGCCGGCGTTGTTCACCAGGTTCAGCACCGGGCGTTCAGCCGCCAGTTCGCGCGCGGCGGCGACGGTGGCGGCGGCGTCGCCCAGGTCCACCGAGCGGAAGGTTTCGCCCGGCAGCAGCGCCTCGGGCGCGCCGCGGCTGAAGTTGACGACCTCGTAGCCGTCCTCGACCAGGCGCGCCACGATGGCGCGGCCGATGCCCCGGCTGCCGCCGGTGACCAGTGCGGTGGGCTTGCTCATTGCGCGGTGATTCCCTTGTCCTTGATGAGGCCGCCCCACTTCTTGCGCTCCTCGGTTTCGAAAGCCGCCAGGTCCGCGCCGAAGCGCGTGCCGGGCTTGGCCCCCATGCCGGCGAAGTTCTTGGCGATGGCTGGGCTTTGCAGGCCGCTGCGCGCCGCTTCGATCAGTTGCTTGACCACCGGCTCGGGCGTGCCGCGCGGCGCGTACAGCGCGAACCAGGCCGTGACGTCGAAGCCCGGCAGGCCCGACTCCGCCACGGTCGGCAGTTCCGGCGCCGAAGGATCGCGGGTCGCCGAGGTCACGGCCACGCCGCGCACCAGGCTGCCGTCCTTGATCTGCGCCAGCGAGCCGGGCAGGTTGTCGAACAGCAGGTCGACCTGGCCGCCGGCCACGGCCGGCAGCGAAGCGGAGGTTCCCTTGAACGGCACGTGCAGCATGGTCACGCCCGCCATCGCCTCGAAATACGCCCCGGTCAAGTGTACCGAGGAACCGACGCCGGGCGAGGCGTAGGTCAGCTTCTTGTCCTTGGACTGCTTGGCCGCCTGGATCACGTCGGCCACGGTCTTGTAGGGCGACTTCGCACTCACCGCGATGACGTTGGGCGTGGTGGACACGAGCGCGATCGGCACCAGGTCGCGTTCGGGATCGAACGGCATGTTGCGGTACAGGAACTGGTTGATGGTCTGCGTGCCGATGGTGCCCAGGCCCAGCGTATAGCCGTCGGCCTTGGCGCGGGCCACGTAGGCCATGCCGATATTGCCGCCCGCGCCGGGCCGGTTCTCGACCAGCACGGTCTGCTTCAGCCCCGGCTCCAGCGCGTGCGCGATGGCGCGGCCGAACAGGTCCGCGCCGCCGCCCGGCGGGTAAGGGACCACGACCGTCACGGGATGGTCGGGATAGCCCGCGGCCTGGGCCGCCGGCAGCGCCAGCACGGTCAGCGCGGCGATCGCGCAGCGGCGCCAGCCGGTGCGCAGAGGCAGGAATTGCGTCATGCTGTGGTCTCCTCTCGAACCCGCTGGTCGCGGGCTTTTTCTGGTACTTTTTTAAAAGTACGTAAATACGTACTATATGCATAAAAGCATAGAAAACCGATGGGAGACAAGTAGATGAAACGCTGGAACCGACGCCCGGAAGGATCGACCTGGGGCGACTTCGGCGCCGACGACGAGCTCGGCCGCCTGAACCTGCTGACCGAAGAAAAAGTGCTGCAGGCGGTGCGCGAGGTGCGCGCCGGCAAGGTGTTCTGCCTGTCCCTGCCGCTGGACCTGCCCGGCGGCAACGTCCTGAACCCGCGGCGCCACGCGCCGCAGCTCAGGCCCACGTTCCGCGAGGGCACGCCCTACCTCAATTTCCAGATGTCGCAGGTGCAGCCGGAAGCGGTGGACGTGCTGTCCGACGACCAGGTCACGCTGTCGATGCAGTACTCGACGCAATGGGACGGCCTGTGCCACGTGGGCGCGATGTTCGACATCCACGGCGACGGCGAGCCGCGCCGCGTCTACTACAACGGCTACGCCGCCGGCGTGGACGTGTTCGGCGGCGCCGACGCCGACGCCTGCTGCCCGCCCGGCGGCTCGTACGCGCGCAAGCTCAGCGTCAGCCGCTACGCCGAGAAAGGCATGCAGGGCCGCGGCGTGCTGGTGGACCTGGAGCGCGCCTTCGGCCCCGGCCGCAAGCTGGTCGGCCACGCCGAACTGCAGGCGGCCATGCTGGCCCAGAACGTCTCGGTCGAAAGCGGCGACATGCTGGTGCTGCGCACCGGCTTCGCCGAAGCGGTCGTGGCCATGGACGGCCAGCCCGACGCGCACGCGCTGGAGCAGACCGGCGCGGTGCTCGACGGCTCCGACCCGGCGTTGCTGGACTGGATCACGCGATCCGGCATCGCGGCGCTGTGCGCCGACAACTACGCGGTCGAGGCCTATCCGGCCCGCAGCTCGGGGCCGGGCCATTCCATCCTGCCGCTGCACCACCACTGCCTCTTCAAGCTGGGCGTGCCGCTGGCCGAACTCTGGTACCTGAAGGACCTGGCCGACTGGCTGCATGCCGAGGGGCGCAACCGCTTCCTGCTGACGGCCCCGCCCCTGCGCATGCCGGGCGCGGTGGGTTCGCCCGTGACACCCATCGCCACGGTGTGAATCATGGACCTGCCCTACTCGACTTTCTCCGCCCACCTGGACGCGCTGGCCGAGCGCCAGCCCGACAGCCCGCTGCTGATCGACCGCGACACGCCCGTCAGCGCCGCCGCGCTGCGCGCGCGCAGCCGGGCGCTGGCCGCGGGCCTGGCGCGGCTGGGCGTGCGGCCCGGCCAGCGCGTGGCGGTGTGGCTGCCGAACTGCTCGGCCTGGGTGGAATCGTTCCTGGCCTGCGCGCACCTGGGCGCGCTGGTGCTGGCGGTCAACACCCGCTTCCGGGCGCTGGAAGTGGCCGACATCCTGGGCCGCGGCCAGGCCGACTGGCTGATCTACTGGCCGGGGTTCAAGGGCATCGACTTCCAGGGCATCCTGGACCAGGTCGCGCCGCAGCACCTGGCCCGGCTGGCCGGCGCCGTCGCGCTGGCGCAGCCCGGCGAATCGCCGGCGGTGCACGGCCGGCCCGCGCACCGCTACGCAGACCTGCTGGCCTGCCCCGATCCCGCGCCGGCCGCGCACGGCAACGCCGGCGTGTTGTGCTTCACCACTTCCGGCACCACGTCCAAGCCCAAATTCGTGCTGCACGACCAGGCCACGCTGCTGCGCCACGGCGCGACGGTGGCCGCGGCCTACGGCTACGACGCGCATAGCTGCGTGCTGGCCAGCGCGCCGTTTTGCGGCGCCTTCGGTTTCGCCACGCTGGCCGGCGGACTGGCCCGGGGCGTGCCGGTGGTCTGCGCGCCGGTCTTCGACGCCGCCGAATCGGCCGCCGCCGTGCGCCGCTACGCCGTCACGCACACCTACGCCAACAACGAAGCGCTGGTCGGCATGATGCAGGCCGGCGCGCCGGGCGACTTCGCCTCGGCCCGGCTGTTCGGCTTCGCCAGCTTCACGCCGGCGCTGGACCACATGCTGGACCTCGCGCGCGAGGCCGGCGTCCCGCTTACCGGCCTGTACGGTTCCAGCGAACTGGTGGCGCTGGTGGCCGGCCAGCCGCGCGACCCGGCCGAGGGCGACGTCTCCGCGCGCCACCAGCCGGGCGGCACGCTGATCTATCCCGAGGCCCGGGTGCGCGCCCGCGACCCGGCCAGCGGCGAGATCCTGCCGCACGGCCAGTCCGGCGAACTCGAAATCCTCTCGCCCAGCCTGATGCGCGGCTACCTCGACAACCCCGAGGCCAGCGCCGCCGCCGTCACGGACGACGGCTATTTCAAGACGGGCGACCTGGGCTATACGCTGACGCCGCGCCAGTTCGTGTTCCAGACCCGCATGGGCGATTCGCTGCGGCTGTCCGGCTTCCTGGTCAACCCGGTGGAGATCGAACAGCTCGTCGAGACCCTGCCCGGCGTGCGCGCCTGCCAGGTGGTCGGGGCCACCCGCGCCGGCAAGATCGTGCCCTACGCCTTCGTGCTGCTGCGCGCGGGCGCGCAGGCCGACCCGGCCGGCTGGACCGCGGCCTGCAAGGCGGCCATGGCCGGCTTCAAGGTGCCGGCGGGCTTTACCGTGCTCGACGCCTTCCCTTCGGTGGAAAGCGCCAACTCGGTCAAGATCCAGAAGCACCGGCTGCGCGAAATGGCCGACGCGCTCCTCTCCGCTTCCTCGCCCTGACCATGGCCGCGCGCAAACTTTTTTCGCACAGCCCGCAGCCGCTCTATCTGCAGGCGGCCGCGCTGTTTCGCAGCCATATCCAGAACCGCACCTGGCGACCCGGCCAGCAGATCCCGCCGCTGGACGCGTTGATGGCCACCTACGGCATTTCGCGCGCCACCATCCGCCAGGCCTTCGGCCTGCTGGAGGAGGACGGCCTGATCCGGCGCTCGCGCGGCTCGGGCACCTTCGTCAACGCCGAACTGCCCGAAGTCCCCACGCTGCTGATACCCAAGACCTGGGCCGAAACCGTCGAGCTGAGCAATCAGCTGGGCACGGTGTCGCTGGTGGAGTCCAGCGCCGACTCGCCGCTGCCCGATTCGCTGGGCATGCCTTGCGAGGCCGAGCGCGGCGGCAGCTTCCAATATCTGCGCCGGGTCCACACCACCGAGGCTGGCCCGTTCTGCTACAGCGAGGTGTTCCTCGACAGCGGGCTGTTCCGCAAGCACCGCGCCCGCATCCGCAAAAGCACCGTGGCGCCGGTGCTGGACCAGTACTACGGCGCGCGCATCGACGAGGCGCGGCAGGTGCTCAACGTGATCGAGGCCGGCCAGGAATCGGCCGAGTCCCTGCAGATCCCCGTGTCCTCCCCTGTCGCCGAACTGCGGCGCTATGTCTGCATCGACGGCCGCGTGGTGTATTTCGCGCGGCTGGAATTCCCTTTCCGCAAGGTGCGCATGGAATTCGACCTGCTTGGCAGCCGCTGACCGCGCCCTTCCTTTCCCGCAGCATCCGCAACGGAGACCGCCATGAAACGCCCTGGAACGCCACGGATTTTCCCGCAGTTGCGCAGCGCCCTCGCCCTGGTTTTCGCCAGCTCCGCCGTCACCGCCGGGGCCGCGGCGGCCCCGCCCGGCGCGATTTCCGACGACATCGTCCGCCTGGGGCTGATCCTGGACATGAGCGGCGTGTACGCCGACGTGACCGGCAAGGGCAGCGCCACCGCGGCGCAAATGGCGATCGAGGATTTCGGCGGCACCGTGCTGGGCAGGAAGATCGACCTGCTGGTGGTGGACCACCAGAACAAGGCCGACATCGCCGCGGCCAAGGCGCGCCAGTGGTACGACACCGAACAGGTGGACGCCATCATGGACGTGGCCGGCTCGGCGCCCGCGCTGGCGGTGCTGGAAGTCGCGCGCGAAAAGAAGAAGATCGTGGTCTACAGCGGGCCGGGCACCGAGCGCATCACCAACGACCTGTGCTCGCCCTACTCCGTGCACTACACCTACGACACCTGGTCGCTGGCCAACACCACGGCGCGCGCCACCGTCGAACAGGGCGGCAAGAGCTGGTACTTCCTGACCGCCGACTATGCCTTCGGCCACACCTTGCAGGCCTCGGCGACCGAAGTGGTGAAGGCCAACGGCGGCACCGTGCTGGGCGCGTCGCGCCACCCGCTGGGCTCCAGCGACTTCGCCTCCTACCTGCTGCAGGCCCAGGCCAGCCGCGCGCAGATCGTGGGCCTGGCCAACGCCGGCGGCGACACCGTCAACGCCATCAAGGCGGCCAGCGAATTCGGCCTGACCAAGGGCGGCCAGAAAATGGCCGGGCTGCTGCTCTACATCAACGACATCCACGCCATCGGCCTGCAGGCCGCTGCCGGCCTGACCCTGACCGAGGCCTTCTACTGGGACATGAACGACCAGACGCGCGCCTGGTCCCAGCGCTACTACGACAAGCTCGGGAAAATGCCCAACATGAGCCAGGCCGGCACGTATTCGTCCGTGATGCACTACCTGAAGGCCGTGCAGGCCGCCGGCACCGACGAAACCGCCGCCGTCATGAAGCAGATGAAGTCCATGCCGATCAACGACTTCTTCGCCGCCAACGGCCGCATCCGCGAAGACGGCCGCATGGTGCACGACATGTATCTGTTCGAGGTCAAGCAGCCGTCGGAGTCCAAGCGCCCCTGGGACTACTACAAGCTGGTGGCCACCCTGCCGGGCGACCAGGCCTTCATGCCGCTGTCGAAGTCCAGCTGTCCGCTGGTGAAGCGGTAGGACGGCGTCCTCACCGCCGCAGCGCGGAGTCGAGCTCCAGCACCGTCTGGTACAGCACGCGGGCGCCATCCAGCAGCTGCTCGGGCTCGATCCATTCCTCGGGACAATGGCTGCGCCCGTTCAGGCAGGGGATGAAGATCATCCCCATCGGCCCCGTGGGCGCCATGTAGACGGCATCGTGCCCGGCGCCGCTGGGCAGGCGCATCGAGGCATATCCCAACCGCTGCGATGCGGTTTCGACCGCGCTCATCACCAGCGGCGAGCAATCGGTGGGCGCGGCGCGGCTGACCGGCGTCATGGACGCGGTCAGCCTCAGCGCCTTCAGGCCGTCGCCCACCTCGTCCATCAGCGCCTCCGGAAAGCCGTCCAGCACGGCGTCGCTGTCGCTGCGCACCTCCAGCACCATCTCCACCCTGCCCGGCACGGCGTTGGCGGCATTGGGCGTCAAGGTCAGGCGCCCCACGGTGGCGACCACGTAATGGGGCGCGCCATTCAACGCGCTGGCCCGACGGTGGGCGGCGTCGATGAACCGGGCCGCGCCCACCAGGGCGTCGCGGCGGATGTCCATGGGCGTGGTGCCGGCGTGGTCCGGCTGCCCGTCCACGGTGATCAGCACCCGGCGGATACCGACGATGTTGGTGACCACGCCGATGGGTATGCGGCGGCTTTCCAGCACCGGGCCCTGTTCGATGTGCAGTTCGACGAACGCCGCGGTGCCGCCCGGACCGCGCAACGGCGCATGCAGCGCCTGCGGGTCCGCGCCGATGCGGCGCAGGCCCTCGGCCAGGCTTTCTCCCTGCGGGTTGCGCGCGGCCAGCATGGCGCTGTCCAGCTTGCCGCTCAACGCGCGGCTGCCGATGCACGAGGGACCGTAGTCGCTGGGCTCCTCGGAAAGAAAATCGATCACCTCGAACGGATGCGCCAGCTCGACGCCATGTTCCCGCATCGCGTGGGCGACTTCGATGCCGGCCAGTACGCCGATGATGCCGTCGAAGCGGCCGCCGCCGGACACCGTATCGCAATGCGAGCCGGTGGATATCGGCTTGCGGCCAGGGTCGCGCCCGGCCCTGCGTCCCGTCAGGTTGCCGCCGGCGTCGAGGCCGACCTGCAGGCCCGCGGCCTCGAATTCCTGGCGCAGCCAGTTTCGCGCTTCGGTGAACAGGGGCGAGAACGCGCGCCGGGTCCAGGGAACGCCGGGTTCGGTGAATCCGGCCAGGGTCTCGACGCGGCGCCACAGACGCTGCGCGTTCAGGGGAGGAAATTCGGCTGACATATTCCCGCCTCCTCAGGCGCTGCGCGGCCGCAGGAAACGGCCATCGCCCTTCTGGTTGACGATGCGCCGGCCATCGTACGCCTGCTGGCCGCGGCACCAGGTGCCGGCCACGCGCACGGTGAATTCCCGGCCCTCGAACGAGCTCCACTGCACCGCCGAGAGACTGGTCGCGGGGTCGTAGGCGTAGCGTTCCGGCTTGAGGATGACGATGTCGGCGTCCTTGCCCACTTCCAGCGTGCCCTTGCGGTCGTCGAGCAGGAAGTGCTGCGCCGGGTTGCGGCTCAACTGCCGCACCACCATGGACGGTGCGATGCCATGCTCTTCGCAGCCGGTCCAGAATGCCGGCAGCAGCGTTTCCAGGCCCGGGCCGCCGGACGAGTTCTTGAAGACGTTGGGATTCTGCTTGCGCTCCAGGCCCCAGCTCACATGGTCCGACGAGACGAAAGTGCATTCGTCGTTGGCGATGTG
This sequence comes from Achromobacter sp. SX5, assembly GCF_056711425.1. NCBI lineage: Bacteria > Pseudomonadati > Pseudomonadota > Betaproteobacteria > Burkholderiales > Alcaligenaceae > Achromobacter > Achromobacter sp. SX5. The sequence continues at coordinate 3,381,147 of NZ_CM160041.1, forward strand.
CGTCCACAGCAGGTCCACCTCGGCCTTGGGCCGGATCGGCGGGTAGTGCTTGGTCTTGGCGCCGAAACGGCGGGTATGTTCCTCATGATTGAGCATCAAGTACTGCACGCAGGTCTCGATGCTGGCGCGATGGCCGCTGCGGCGATACATGTTGCAGATTTCGAACCCGCGCGACGTCGACACGTGCACGGCGTGCGCGCGCGCGCCCGTCTCGGCGCCGATCTCGTAGATCAGCGCCGTGGCGAGGTTTTCGATCAGCGGCGTATGGGCGCGCATGAAGGCGTCCCAGCCCGTGTCGCCGGCGTCGACCAGGCGCGCGATGTTCTTGCGCGTCAGTTCCTGCATCTGGTTGTGCACGCCGCAGGCCAGGCCCGACGGCGCGATCAGGCGGAACGCCTCATACAGGTCGTCCTCTTCGATGCGGGGAAAGCGCCCCGGGGTGGCTTCGAAGGTGGAGAACTTGAACGCGCACACGCCGCCTTCGATGAGTCCCGCCGCGGCCTGCAGGCCGTGCTCGGTATTCAGGGTGCCGAACAGCGCGACGTCCACGTGACAGTCGCGCTGCGCTTCGGCGATCTTGGCGTCCAGCTGCGGACGCGACGCCACCGGTTGCGGGTCGTCGTAAGGCATGTCCACCATGACCGTGACCCCGCCCGCGGCTGCCGCGCGCGAAGCCCATCCCAGCCCTTCCTGGTTCTGCTGGCTGCCCGCGTGTACCTGGCCGTCCACCACCCCGGGCACGATCCACTGCCCCCGCGCGTCCACGCTGTCGCGCGCCGCGGGCGGCTCGCCGACGCCGCGCGCCGCGATTTTCCCGTCCCGAACCGCCAGCCAGGCGTCGGCCGCCACCGCGTCCGGATCGACGATATTGCCGCGCACCACCAAATCGAAATCGCTCATGACCGCATCCATTCCTTGATTGAGTGCAGGAAGTGTAGTGAGCGACCATCCAAAACGTCTTATGCTTATATGTATGTAGCAATTAACATCAGGTTAATCGGATGAAATTGAATCTGCGGCAGATCGAGGTCTTCCGGGCCATCATGCTCAGCGGTTCCATCAGCGGCGCGTCCAAGCTGCTGTTCGTGTCCCAGCCGGCCGTCAGCCGGCTGATCGCCTATACCGAGCAGCGCCTGGGCCTGATGCTGTTCCAGCGCATCAAGGGCCGGCTCTACCCCACCCCGGAGGCGCGCCGGCTGTTCGTGGAAGTCACGGCCCTCTACCAGAACGTGCAGCGGGTCAACGAAGTGGCGGACAACCTGGCGGAAAACCGCGAGGGCCAGCTGCGCCTTTCCTGCAGCCCCAGCCTGGGTCAGTCGCTGCTGCCGCGCGCCATCGCGCAGTTCCGCCGCCACTTTCCCGAGGTCCGCATCGTGCTGCAGACGCTGATTCCCGCCGTGATGCAGCAATCCCTGCTGACGCAGCAGGTGGAGCTGGGCGTGGCGTACATGCCCGTGGACCACCCGAGCCTGGCCTGGCAGCCGCTGTACGAAAACAAGATCGTGGCGGTGCTGCCCAAGGGCCATCCCCTCGCCGCGCGCGGCAAGGTGACGGTGCGCGACCTGGTCAACGAGCCCTTGATCGGCTATAGCGCCGACATTCCGTTCGGCATACTGATCAACAAACTGTTCGGCGGCGAAGAGGCGCAGCCCGAGCCGCGCATCGAAGTCCAGCAGGCCCACGTCGCCTGCGCCCTGGTGCAGGCGGGCGCAGGCGTGGCGCTGGTGGACGAAATCACGGTGGCCGGGCCGATCTGGTCAGAAGTGGTCACCGTGCCCATCAGCGGAACGGTGAACGCCCCGGTCAACGTGTTCCATCTGCAGCTGCAGCCGCTGTCGCGGCTGGCGCTGGCATTCATCAACGTGCTGCACAACCTCGACCAGGACGCCTAGCGCCGGCCACTGCACTGGGGATATCCCTTAGGGCATCAGGCCGTGGGTTGACTCCCCCACTCTGGCGGCCGCCATCGATTAACGTGATGTTATGCATAAGGCATAAAAGGTAATACGACATTATCAAATTTGATTCCTATGATGCCCCCGTCTATCCCGTGTCCAACGCGCGGGAAGGTTTCAACAGCAATCGGGAGGAAGGCATCATGGGAAGAATCTTGACTATGCGCGATGTCGAGGCGGCGGTCCGGGGCGGCTCGGTATTCGCCTGCGGCGGCGGCGGCTGGGCCGAGCACGGCCGTGAACTGGGTTCGATGGCGGTCACCATCGGCCGGCCGGAACTGGTCTCGATGGACGAAGTGCCGGACGACGCCTGGATCGCCACGGCCGCGGCCATCGGCGCCCCGGGCGGACTGACCGACTGGCAGATGCTGGGCATCGATTACGTCAAGGCCGCGCAGCGGCTGCAGGACGCGCTGGGCGAACCCGTGTACGGGCTGATCATCGGCCAGAACGGCATGTCCAGCACCCTCAACGGCTGGCTGCCTTCGGCGGTGCTGGGCACCAAGGTCGTGGACGCCGTGGGCGACATCCGCGCCCACCCCACCGGCGACATGGGCTCGCTGGGCATGGCGGGCAGCCCCGAGCCGATGATCCAGTGCGCCGTCGGCGGCAATCGCGCCAGCAACTCCTATATCGAACTGACCGTCCACGGCGCCACCGGCAAGGTGTCGCCGGTGCTGCGCAAGGCCGCGGACATGGCGGGCGGCTTCATCGCAAGCTGCCGCAACCCGATACGCGCGTCGTATGTGCGCCGGCATGCGGCGCTGGGCGGCATCAGCAAGGCCCTGGCGCTGGGCGAGGCCATACTCGCGGCGCAACCGCGCGGCGGCACCGCCGTGATCGACGCCATCTGCAAGGCCACTGCCGGCGAAATCATCGGCTCGGGCAAGGTCGTGCGCAACACGCTGCAATACACCGAGGAAGCCTTCGACATCGGCACCGTGGAAATCGGCGAAGGCGCGGGCAAGCGCGTGATCCACGTGATGAACGAACACATGGCGGTGACCGACGCCCACGGCGAACGCATCGCCTGCTATCCGGACGTCATCACCACGCTGGACGCCGACGGCAACCCGGTAAGCGCCGGAAAGCTGCGCCCGGGCCTGGGGGTCAGCATCCTGCACGTCAGCAAGCAACACATCCCCCTGTCTTCCAGCGTCACCGATCCCTCGGTCTATCCGATCGTGGAAAAGGCATTGGGCATGAACTTCACCGACTACGCACTGGCACCCTGAGGAACACCGACGTGAAACGCGAATTCAATATCCCCGGCGGCAATGCGCTGCGCTGCAAAGGATGGCGCCAGGAAGCCTTGCTGCGCCTGCTGGAGAACGTGCTGGCCGTGGGCGAGGACCCCGACAACCTGGTGGTCTATGCCGCGCTGGGCCGGGCCGCGCGCGACTGGCCTTCGCATGACGCCATCGTGCAGGCCTTGCTCGACCTGGAAGAAGACCAGACCCTGATCGTGCAGTCGGGCAAGCCCATCGGCGTGCTGCGCACGCATCCGCAGGCGCCCATCGTCATCATGGCCAACTGCAATATGGTCGGCCAATGGGCGCGGGCCGAGAATTTCTACCAGTGGGAACGGGACAACCTGATCTGCTGGGGCGGGCTGACGGCGGGAGACTGGCAGTACATCGGCTCGCAAGGCGTGATCCAGGGAACCTACGAGATCTTTTCGCGCATCGCCGAGCGCCATTTCGGCAATGACCTGCGCGGCCGCTTCATCCTGACGGCGGGCATGGGCGGCATGGGCGGGGCGCAGCCGCTGGCCGGCCGCATGGCGAACGCCGCCATCCTCACGGTCGAGATCAATCCCGAACGCATCGAAAAACGGATCAAGGCCGGCTTCCTGGAGCGGCGCGCGGACTCGCTGGACGAAGCGCTGGAACTGATCCGCCAGGCGCAGGCCCGCCGCGAGCCCATTTCCGTGGGCCTGCTGGGCAATGCCGCCGACGTCTATCCGGAGATCCTGGCGCGCGGCATCGTGCCGGACATCGTCACGGACCAGACGTCGGCGCATGACCTGGTCTACGGCTACATCCCCGCCGGCTACACGCTGGAGCAGGTGGCGCAATTGCGCCGCACCGACGTTTCCCGCCTGATGGACGCCAGCCGCGAGTCCATCGTGCGCCACGTCACCGCGATGCTGGGCTTCAAGGACCGCGGCGCGGTGGTGTTCGACAACGGCAACCTCATCCGCACCCACGCCAGCCAGGGCGGCGTCGAGCGCGCCTTCGAGATCCCGGTCTTCACGGAAGCCTTCCTGAGGCCGCTGTTCGCGCGCGCCATCGGCCCGTTCCGCTGGATCGCGCTGTCCAACGACCCCGAAGACATCCGCAAGATCGACGATTTCCTGCTGCGGCGTTTTCCGGACAACTTCATCGTGTCCAACTGGATCAGGCTGGCGCGCGAAGAGGTGCCGTTCGAGGGGCTGCCCGCGCGCATCGCCTGGCTGGGCCACGGCGAACGCACCGAACTGGCGCTGGAGGTGAACCGGATGGTTCGCGACGGCGAGCTGAGCGCGCCGGTCGCCTTCACGCGCGACCACCTGGACGCCGGCGCGATGGCCCACCCCAACATCATGACGGAAAACATGCGCGACGGCTCGGACGCCATTGCCGACTGGCCGCTGCTCAACGCGATGATCAACTGTTCGTCCAGCGCCGACCTGGTGGCGATCCATTCGGGCGGCGGCGGATACAGCGGCTACATGACCAGCGCCGGCGTCACCGTCGTGGCCGACGGCTCCAGCGCTGCCGACGAGCGGCTGCGCCTGTCCTTGACCAACGACACGGCCAGCGGCGTGCTGCGCTATGCGGACGCCGGCTACGAAGAGGCCCTGGACGAGGTGAACAAAAAGGGAATCGCCCGCATCGATACCGCCGCGGGCGGCCGTTGATTCCACGGACATGGCGACTGGCGACATGGAAAACAAAATGCTGCAAGGCTTGCGGGTGCTGGATTTCACGAGGGTGCTGGCCGGGCCCTATTGCACCGCGATGCTCGCCGACCTGGGCGCCGAGGTGATCAAGGTCGAACCGCCGCAAGGCGACGACCAGCGGCACATGGGCCGCATGGTCCAGGGCGAAAGCACCAACTTCATCCTCAACAACCGGGGCAAGAAAAGCGTGCGCCTCGACCTGAAGCATGCCGAGGGCCAGCGCATCGCGCGCGAACTCGCCGCCAGAAGCGACGTGGTCATCGAGAACTTCAAGCCCGGCGTGGCCGACAGGCTGGGCATCGGCTATGCCGAACTGGCCGGGCGCAAACCCGACCTGGTGTATTGCAGCATCTCCGGGTTCGGCCAGAACGGCCCCAACGCGGGGCGGCCGTCCTACGACGTGGTGGCGCAGGCCATGAGCGGAATGATGAGCCTGACCGGCGAGGCCGACGGCGCGCCGACGCTCATCGGCGAGTCGGTCGGCGACATCTGCGCCGGCATGTTCGCCGCCTGGGGAATCATGGCCGCCCTGTACGACCGCGAACGCAGCGGACGCGGCCGCCATATCGATGTGGCCATGTTCGATGCGCTGCTGGCCATGCAGCCCACCGCGCTGGCCCAGTACCTGTTCGGCGGCGTCCCGCCGGTGCGCGTCGGCAACCGGCATCCGCTGAGCTCGCCCTTCGGCGCCTACGCCGCGCGCGACGGGCACCTGGTCATCGCGGCGGCCAACGACAAGCTGTTCCAGGCGGTGGCGGACACCATAGGCCGGCCCGACCTGCCCGCCGATCCGCGCTTCGGCAGCGACGGCGAGCGCAGCCGCAACGACGCCGAGCTGCGGCCGCTGATCGAGGCGTGGAGCACGACGCAAAGCGTGGAAGAGGCCGTGGCGGCCCTGACGCGAGCCGGCGTACCCGCCGCGCCCATCCAGGACACGGCCCAGGCGATCGACAGCGAACAGGCGCGCGTGCGGCGGCTGGCCACCCGCGCGCTCCACCCCGTGCTGGGCGAGGTGGAGCTGGTCGAACAGCCGGTGCATTTTTCCGGGGTGGCGCGGGGCAGGCTGGATGGCGCGCCGACGCTGGGGCAGCACAGCGCGTCGGTGCTCGCCGACGTATTGGGAATGGACGCCGCGGCCATCGACGGCCTGCGCGCGGCGGGCGTGATCTGAGGAGAAACGGAATGGAAATGCGGTTCAGCCCGGAAGAAGAGCGATTCCGCTGCGAAGTACGCGATTTCATCGCGCAGAACCTGCCGAGCGATATCCGGCGCAAGGTGGAACTGGGGCTGCGTCTGGAACGCAGCGATTACGTGCGCTGGCAGGACGTCCTGGCGGCGCGCGGCTGGTATGCGGTGAACTGGCCCGAGCAGTACGGCGGGCCCGGCTGGAGCCCGGTGCAGAAGTATCTGTTCCAGCAGGAGTATGGCGCGCAGCCCTGTCCGCCGCTGGTGCAGTTCGGCGTCAACATGGTGGGGCCGGTGATCTACACCTATGGCGACGAAGCGCAGAAGGCGCGCTTTCTGCCGCGCATCCTGGCCAACCGTGACTGGTGGTGCCAGGGCTATTCCGAGCCGGGGTCCGGCTCGGACCTGGCTTCGCTGCGCACGACGGCCGTGCGCGACGGCGACGATTACATCGTCAACGGCTCCAAGATCTGGACCACCTGGGCGCAATGGGCCGACTGGATGTTCGCCCTGGTGCGCACCAGCAAGGAAGAACGCCCCCAGCAGGGCATCTCTTTCCTGCTGCTGGACATGCGCTCGCCCGGCATCAGCCTGCGCCCCATCCGCATGCTGGACGGAGACGCCGAAGTCAACGAGGTGTTCTTCGACAACGTGCGGGTTCCGGCTTCCCAGCGGGTCGGCGGAGAAGGCGCCGGCTGGTCCTACGGCAAGTTCCTGCTCGAACACGAGCGCTTCGTGATCTCGGGCGTGGCCCGCTCCAAACGCCTGCTGTCGCGGGTCAAGGGCGTGGCGCAGCGCCTGCCCGACGGCATGGGCGGCTGCCGGCTGGACGACCCTGCCCTGCGCCTGCGCGTGGCGGACCTGGAAACGCAGCTGTGCGCGCTGGAATACACCGAGCTGCGCTTTCTTAGCGCCATGAACGCGGGCCAGAGTCCCGGCAGCGCCGCCTCCATCCTGAAGATACGCGGCACGGAAATCGAACAGTCGATCAGCGAACTGGCCATGGACTGCCTGGGCGCGGACGCGCTGGCCCTGGACGAAGCGCTGCTGGACGGAACGGGCGCCGACGCCGACGCGCTGGGTCCGGATTTCGCGGCGGCCGCCGGGCCGCTCTACCTCAATCTGCGCAAGGTCACGATCTGGGGCGGGTCCAACGAAATCCAGCGCAACATTCTGGCCAAGCACGTGCTGGCGCTGTAGGAGACGACGATGGATTTTTCGTTCAATGAAGTGCAGCGCATGCTGCGGGACAGCACCGAGGCCTACGTGCGCGACTGCGGCGATTTCGAACGGCGCAGGCGCCTGGTCGCCAGCGCCCGCGGCTATGCGCCGGAAGACTGGACGCTGATGGCCGAACTGGGATGGCTGGCGTTGCTGCTGCCGGAAGACCTGGGCGGCATCGGCGGCGGGCCGGTGGAGGCCATGATCGTCATGGAGGCGTTGGGCAAGGCGCTGGCCGGCGAGCCCTACCTGGCGACCGCCGTCCTGGGCGCGGGCTGCCTGCTGCGCCACGGCAGCCCGGCGCAGCGCGAAGCCTGCCTGGGCCCGCTTGCCCGCGGCGACTACAGAATGGCGCTGGCCCACCGCGAGGCCGGCGCGCACGAAAACCGCTACGCCGTCGCCATGAAAGCGCGGCGCGACGGCGACGGCTACGTGCTGCAGGGCGCCAAGCACACGGTGTCGGACGCGCCGGGCGCACAGGCGTTCATGGTGTCGGCGCGCACCGCCGGCCAGCCGGGCGAGCGCGACGGCATCACCCTGTTCCTGGTGCCGGCCGACGCCCCGGGCGTGACGCAGCGCGCCTTCCGCAGGCTGGACGGCGGCAACGCCGCGCACCTGCGCTTCGACGACGTGCGCATCGACCGGGCCGCCGTGCTGGGCCGGCCGGACGAAGGCGCCGCCGTGCTGGACGACCTGTACGCGCACGCGATCGGCGCGCTGTGCGGCGACGCCGTCGGCGCGATGCAGGCCATGCACGACGCCACCCTGGCCTATCTGAAAGTGCGCCAGCAGTTCGGGCGCGCCATCGGCGCCTTCCAGGCGCTGCAGCACCGGCAGGTGGACATGTACACGGCGCTGGAAGAAGCCCGTTCGCTCACCCTGGCGGCCAACATGGCGCTGGCCGAAGGCCTGCCGGAGGCGACGCGGCTGCTTTCCATGGCCAAGGCGCAGGTCGGCAGGTCCGCGCGCATCGTCGGCCAGGGCGCGATCCAGCTCCATGGCGGCATCGGCATGACCGAGGAATTGCAGGTCGGCGCGCATTTCAAGCGGGTGACGGTGATCGAGGCCCGGTTCGGCTCGCGCCAGCACCATCTTTCCGAACTGGCCTCGAGCCGGCCAGCGTAGCAAGCGAAAACCCTCTCCCGCCCGAGGCGGGAGAGCCACAGGCGATACATATAGCGTCATACAGGCGCACACGACCTCGATGGGGAAAAAATGAAAGACATCACGCTCAACCCGGGAGCCGCCGCCATGCCGGACCATGAGTCCGCTCCAGCGGCCGGCATGCACAGCGGACGCAAGGCGGTCATCGCCGCATCGGCCGGCAATGCGCTCGAATGGTACGACTTCACGGTCTATGCCCTGTTCGCGGTGTACATCGGGCAGAACTTCTTCCAGAACTCCGATCCGGCGGTCCAGCTGATGGCGTCGTTCCTGGCCTTCGGGCTGGGTTTCGTCGTGCGGCCGCTGGGCGCGCTGGTGCTGGGCTCCTACGGCGACCGCGCCGGCCGCAAGGCGGCGCTGACGCTGACCATCATGCTGATGGCCCTGGGAACGCTGCTCATCGCCGCCGCGCCTCCCTATGCGGCGATCGGCGTGGGCGCGCCGCTGCTCATCGTGTGCGGCCGGGTGCTGCAGGGCTTTTCGGCCGGCGGCGAAGTGGGCGGCGCCACCGCCTTCCTGGTCGAACATGCGCCCGAAGGCAAGCGCGGCCAATACGCCTCGTGGCTGCAGGCCAGCATGGGCATCTCCAACCTGCTGGGCGCGCTGGTCGCGACCCTGGTCACCACGCTGCTGACCGAACAGCAGGTGGGCGAATGGGGCTGGCGCGTGCCGTTCATCATCGGCCTGGCGATCGCGCCGGTCGGCCTGTGGATGCGGCGGGCGCTGGACGAAACGCCGCACTTCCGCGAGGAACAGGCGCGCCAGGCCCGCCAGGGCAAGCCCGTCAAAACGCCGCTGCTGTCGGTGATCCGCGACTATCCCAAAGAGCTGCTGACGGGCCTGTGCATCTCCGTGCTGTGGGCCATCGGCCCCTATGCGCTGATCATCTTCATGCCCATCTACGTACAGAAGTCGATGGGCTTTTCCAGTTCGCAAGCCTTCCTGGCCGCCCTGGTGGGCAACCTGTTCCTGATCGGGGGCTGCGTCTTCGCCGGCACGCTGTCGGACCGCTACGGCCGCCGCAACGTGCTGCGCGTGGCCGCCCTCATCATGCTGCTCGCCGTCTATCCGCTCATGATGTGGCTGCGGGACTCGCATACCCAGGGCACGCTCATCGTGGTGCAGTCGCTGTTCTGCCTGATGGTGTCCTTGTATGTGGGCGTGGCGCCGGCGGCGCTGTCCGAGGTCTTTCCCACCGCGGTGCGCTCCTCGGGCATGTCCCTGTCGTACAACACGGCGGTCACCGTCCTGGGCGGCTTCGCCCCCGCCATCCTGACCTGGATCACCTACACCACGGGGATCGCGTTCGCCCCCGCCTTGTATGTAATGGGCGCCAGCGCGGTTGCGCTGGTCGCGTTGACCCTTCTTCCGCAGAGCCGCCATGTTTAACGCCAAAGCACGCAAGACATTGATCGCCGCCGCCTTCGCGCTGGCGAGCCTGGCTTCGGGTCCGCTCGCGGCCGAACCCCCGCCCGCGGCCGAGCTGGTCCTGCTCGGCGTGGCCGGAGGACCGACCTGGTACGGCGAGGACTCGCCCCATGGAATCTCGTCGGCGGTGCTGGTGGACGGCCGGGCCTATATCGTCGATCTGGGTTCGGGCGCCTACCGCCAGCTGCGGCGCGCCGGCGTCAAGCCCGGCGCGGAGCAGGCGCTGTTCTTCACGCACCTGCACACCGACCATGTCATCGACCTGGCCACGCTGTTGATGTACGACCCCAGCGCCCGGCGCCGGGCCAAGGCCTCAATGCAGATCTACGGCCCCGGACGCCGCGGCGTGCTGCCGCCGCTGGCGCCCGGCATGAAGGACGATCCGGTGATCCATGCCGAAAACCCCTCGGCCGGAACCCGCGATCTGGTCGAATCGGTCGTCGCCGGCATGTCGGCCGACCTCAACATACGCGTGCGCAGCGAAGGCGTCCCGGACATCCGCCAGTTCTTCGACGCGCACGATATCGCCGTGCCGGCCGGCGTGGTGCGGGACCCGAACACGGACCCGGCGCCACCGATGGAACCGTTCCCCGTCTGGCAGGATGAGCGCGTCAAGGTCAGCGCCGTGCTGGTGCCGCACGGGCTGGTGTATCCCAACTTCGCCTATCGTTTCGACACCGCCGCGGGTTCGGTGGTGTTCTCGGGCGACACCGCGGTCAGCGAAAACCTGATCAGGCTGGCGCGCGGCGCCGACGTTCTGGTGCACGAGGCGATCGATCCGGCCTGGGTCGACCACATCGTCGGCGCCAAGCCCTGGAACGCGCGCCAGCAGGCCTTGGCCAAACAGTTGCTGGAAGCGCACACCACCCCCGAGCAGGCCGGCGAAGTGGCCGCCCGTGCGGGCGTCAAGACGCTGGTGCTGTCGCATCTGGTGCCCGGCGACGCGCCCCCCGAACATTGGGAAAAAGCCCGCCAGACCTTCTCGGGCCCGGTCGTGCTGGGCCAGGACCTGCTGCGCCTGCCGCTGCGCGGCCAGGCCCGCCCTTAGCACCGGCAACGCCTCGACCTCCATCGCCGCGGGCCTCTCCGTCGCCCGCGGCGGCGCCACGCCCATTTCCTCTCGCCAGGAGTCCTGATGCCCGACTGCAATCGCCATCCCGTCCCCGCCCTCGCCCCGCCTGCGCGCGCCGCCCTGCCTGCGGCCATGCTGCTGGCGGCCCTGCTTGCGTCCGCGGCGACCGCCGCCCCCGCCTGCGATCCGGTCGCGCTCGACGGCCGCTCGCTCACCTTGGCGCAGGTCGAATCCGTGGCCCGGCGGGGCTGCGGCGTGACCCTGGCCGACGACGCCATGCTGCGGGCCCAGCGTTCGTACGACCTTCTGCTCGCGTATGCCCGGCTGGAACGTCCCGTGTACGGCCTGAACCGCGGCGTCGGACTCAACAAGGACCAGACCATTTTCGAGGGCAGCGAGATTTCGGCCGAGGTCCGCAAGCTGTCGGAACAGTTCAACCGCAACCTGCTGCGCTCGCACAGCGCCGCCTACGGCGCCGAATCGCCGCAGGACGTCACGCGCGCGGCGATGCTCATCCGGCTCAATACCGCCCTGTTCGGCGGTTCGGGCATGCAGCCGGCGGTGCTGCGCCGGTACGCCGAATTCATCAACCGCGGGATCACTCCCGTCATGTTCGGCGAAGGCTCGGTCGGGGAAGCGGACATCACGATCCTGCCGCAGATCGGACTGGCCATGACGGGCGAAGGCGAAGCCTATTATGGCGGCCGGCGCCTGCCCGCGGCCGAGGCGCTGCGCCAGGCCGGCCTGGAGCCGGTGCGGCCCTTCGGCAAGGACGCGCTGTCCATCGTCAGTTCGAACGCCTATGGCGCCGCCGTCGCATCGCTGGCGGCGCTGGACGCCGCCAGGCTGCTGACGCAGGCCGACACGGTCGCGGCGCTGTCGCTGGAAGGCCTGAACGGCAATCTCGCGCCGATACTGCCGGCCGCGCAGGCCCAGCGCCCCTACGGCGGGCAACTGCGCACGGCGCAGCACATGACGGCCATGCTGCAAGGCAGTTCGCTCTGGCAGCAGGACGCCCAGCGGCCGCTGCAGGACCCGCTGAGCTTTCGCACGGTGAGCCAGGCGCACGGCGCGGCGCGCGACATGCTGGACCTGCTGCAACGGCAGCTGCAGCTGCAGATCAACAGTTCCGACGACAATCCCACCGTGGCCCTGGACGCCCGCCCGCCCGAGACGGCGCAGCCCTACGAGCGCCAGTTCTACGTCACCGAAGGGCCCGTCCGCGGCGCCGTGCTGCCCAGCGCCGGATTCGATCCCAGCGGCTGGGCGCTGCCCCTGCAGGGCATGACGGTGGCCCTGTCCCAGGTGGCGCAATTGTCGACGCAACGCACGCTCAGGCTGACGGACCCGGGCTTCACCGGCCTGCCGAGGTTTCTGAGCCCGGGCAACGGCGCGATCGGCTATGGCCCCATCCAGAAAACCGTCTCCTCGCTGGCGGCGGAGATCCGGACGCTGTCCATGCCGATGTCGACCGACGTGCAGCCCCAGGCCGGAAACATCGAGGACGTGGGCACCAACGCGCCCGCCTCCGGACGCAGGCTGGCCGCCCAGGTCGACCGCATGACGACGCTGCTGGCGGTGGAGCTGATGCACGCCGCCCAGGCGGTGGACCTGCGCATTGCGAAACAGCCCGATTTCAAGACCGGTGCGGGCACCGGGGCCTTGTGGCGCGAGTTCCGCAAGCAGGTTCCTTACATGGCGGAGGACCGCCGCAACGACGTCGACATCGTGCGTGCCGCCGAATTCCTGGCGCGCGGCCGCAGCCAGGCCGAAGCAGGCGCGACCGCGCGGTGAAACGGGCGGCGCGCCGCCTAGGCCGCGACCGCCTCCTCCAGCATGTCGAGCCTGTCCTGCCCCCAGAACAGCTCGCCGCGATAGACGTAGGACGGCGACCCGAATACCCCGGCTGCCACCGCGGCATCGGTGTTGCGCCGATAGGCTGCCTCCGTTTCGGGCCGCGCCGCCGCCTCCAGCAGCGCCGCGGCGTCCAGGCCCTCGCGCTGCACGATGGCGCGTAGCGCGGCTGGGTCGGAAATATCCTGCTCGTCGCACCACTGCGCTTTCAGAATGGCCTTGTACAGGGCCGCCACCGGTAGGCCCGCGCTGTCGGCCGCGATGACGATGCGCGAGGCCAGGCTGGCGTCCGGGCACATGTGGGCCGGCTGCGGATTGACGTGGATGCCCAGCTTGCGGCACCAGCGCGCCAGTTCCGTCACGCGGTAGGCCTGGCGCTCTGGCGCGCGCCGGCCCAGCAATATGCCGCCGGTGCGGGCGTAGACCTCGGGCAGGTCTACCGGCAGGTAGCGGATCGCCGCCTGTCGCCTGGCCGCCAGCGCCTCCAGGCGGTCGGCGCCCAGGAATGCCCAGTCCGAATTCATCCAGAAGTAATAGTCGATGGTCTTCATGGCGTCCTCAGGTCCGTGCGGGCCGGCACGCGCAGCACGGGCGCAGCGGCTTCGCTGCGCATGCGCCAGGCGCTGTACAGGGCGACCAGCCCCAGGAGCGCCAGATACCACACCACGTACTTGGGATCGCCACCGCCTTTGGCCAGCAGCCAGGTCGCCACGATGGGCGCAAGCCCGCCGCCGATGGCGCCGGCGACCTGCACCGCCAGCGAAATTCCCGTATAGCGCACATGGGCCGGGAACTGGCTGGAAAACAGTGTGCCCTCCGGCCCGTACAGGCAGGCATACACCAGGCCGATCGCCAGGCACACCGCCGCAATGATCCAGCCAGTCTCACGGCTGCCCAGCCACAGGAAGAACAGCGGCGCGCACACCAGGATACCGATGGTGCCGGCCATGAACACCCACTTGTGACCGATGCGGTCGCCCAGCATGCCGAACAGCGGCATGGTGATGAGCGCCAGCGCCGCGCCCCAGATGGTGGCGTCCAGCATCACCGAGCGGGGGATGCCCAGCGTGCCGGTCGCGTAGGCCAGGGAAAACGTCACCACGGTATAGAACCAGGTCACTTCCGCCAGCCTCGCGCCCACCACCACCAGCAGCGCGCGGCGATGGTTTTTCAGCACCTCGGCCACCGGCACTTCGACCTTGGCGCCCTTGTCGCGCATCTGCTCGAAGTCCGGCGATTCGGCCACCTTGACGCGGATGAACCAGCCCACCAGCAGCAGCACCACGCTGGCCAGAAACGGCAGGCGCCAGCCCCAGGCCAGCATGTCGGCCTCGGGCAGGGACGCGACCGCCCCCATCGCCAGTGACGACAGGATCAGGCCCGGCGCCACGCCGGCCTGCGGCAGGCTGCCGAAGAAGCCCTTTTTGCCGTTGGGAGCGTGCTCTACCGCCATCAGCACCGCCCCGCCCCATTCGCCGCCCACCGCGATGCCTTGCAGAAAACGCATCAGCACCAGCAGCACCGCGGCCCAGTAGCCGATCTGCTCGTAGGAAGGAATCAGTCCGATCAGTATCGTGGGCACGCCCATCAGCAGCAGCGTGATCAGCAGCATGGACTTGCGGCCTATCTTGTCGCCGTAGTGGCCGAAGATCACGCCGCCCAGCGGCCGCGCGAAAAAACCCACCGAATAGGTGGCGAACGCCGCCAGCGTACCGGTCAGCGGATCGAAGGCCGGAAAGAAGATCTTGTTGAAGATCAGCGCCGCGGCCGTGCCATAAAGAAAAAAGTCGTACCACTCGATCGTGGTGCCCATCATGCTGGCCAGTCCGGCCGTCACGTATTCGCGGCGCGAGCGCGCAGCCGCAGGCTTGGTCGTCATCATGTCGTGACTCCCCGAAAAGTGTCTGGAGGAATGCCGCGCAGCGGCGTCAGGCGGCCGGCAGCGGCAGGGACGCGACGCCATGCGTCTGCCGGGCCCAGTAGTTGAACGTCGCGTTGACGATCGAGGGCTTGAGCAGGTAGTCGTGCGCTTCGCGCGCCAGCGCATCGTCCACGGGCGTGAGCGGGCCGAACGCCTGGGCGCGGATCTGCATGCGGGCGGCGCGTTCGAGGTACACCGACAGGTAGGTCGCCTCTTCGCAGGACTGGCCCGCCGTCAGATAGCCATGGTGGGCCAGGATGATGGCCCGCTTGGCGCCCAGCGCCCGGGAGATGATGACGCCCTCCTGGTCCGCGATCGGCACGCCCGGCCATTCGCCCAGAAAGGCGCAATCGTCATGCAGCGGTGTCATGTCCATCTGGGCGACCACCAGCGGCTGGCGGGCCGCCGCCAGCGCCGAGGCCCAGGGCGAATGCGTGTGGATGATCGACTGCACGTCGGGCCGGGCCTCGTAGACCCACAGGTGAAAACGCGTGGCCGGATTGGCCATGCCCTCGCCCGTCAGCGTGTGCAGGTCGCGGTCGACCTCGATGAAATCGGCCGGCGTGGCTTCATCGAAGCCCAGGCCGAAGCGCAGCGTCCAATAGGCGCCGGGCCGCTGCGAGCGCATGCTGATCTGCCCGGCCAGGCCGGCCTCCTGCTCGGTCATGGCCAGGATGCGACAGGCGTAGGCCATGGTCTCCTGGATGCTGCGCGGCACGGCATGCAGATGGCGCGCCATTTCCTGCGTGGCGCGGGTGTCGAAGTAGGATTTTTCCCTTAACGCGGTATTCATGTCTTCCCCTGTTATGCCTGCGGCGCACGGCGCGCGCAGTACCGACAGTATGGAAACCGCGGCGCAATCCAGCCATGCAGCCAGGGTCATAGCTGCTATTCGGCGCGCCGCCCGAGGCGGCCGCCGGGCTATTGCAGGGCGATGCGGACGGCGCTGGCCAACAGGCCGCTCACCAGAGGCAAAGGCTGGCGGCGCGCAAGCGTGATGGCGACCACGCGCCGCCGCAGGATCGGGCTGTGGATGCGAACCTTGCGCAGGCCGTAGTCGTTGAGCAGCTTGTCGGGGATGCGCGAAGGCAGGATACAGGCGCCCACCCCGGAAGACACCAGCTTGAGCATGGCGTCTATGGTCTCGGCCTCGGCGACGAACTCGGGCTCCAGCCCGGCGCTGTGGATCATCTTGCGCAGGGCGTAATGCGGCGGAAAACCGACCAGCCGCAGGCTCATGCCAGCCAGGTCCGCGTTGTCCACCAACGGCTGGCCGCCCTGCACGATCAGGCACATATCGTCGTCGAACAGCGTGGTCGAGGCCAGGTTGTCCGAGGCGACCGCCGAATCGTAGACGAAGCCCACGTCCGCCTTGCCGCTTTCCACCAGCGCCACCACCTCGGGCGAACTGCGGCCCATGACGGAAAGATTCACGTGATCATGCCTGCTGACGAAACTGGCCACCACCTCGGCCATGAAGTAATAGCTCAGCGTATGCACCGTGGCCAGACGGACCGTCCCCTGGGTGACGCCCTCGCGCTGGCGCACCGCCTCCAGCGTACGGTCGATGCTGCGGTAGGCCGGCGATATGCCGTCCAACAGGCGGGCCCCGGCCTCGGTCAGTTCCACCCCGCGCCCGGTGCGCGTGAACAGCGGCTTGCCCACGTGCGCTTCCAGCGCGGCCAGTTGCCGGCTGAGTCCGGACTGCGTCTGATCCAGCTCCTCCGCCGCCCGCGACAGCGATTTCAATTCGGCTATCCGCAGGAAATAGCGCAACTGCCGGTCCGGTGTGTCCATGCTGCAAGCCCCTGTTGTCGATCGCATGCGCTCGTGGCGGCGCGTGGCGACAGTGTGCACCAGGAATCGAGGCCGGCACCACGGGGATTTGCGCTACTGTCATATGATGAACGGGTCAACACGACAGGCAGGTCCGCGCGGCGTATCCCGGCCCGGCGCTCAAATAACACTCCGCAATGACCACACATCCCATTCCCGCCACGATCGCGGCCGTGGTGCGCGACGGCCAGGTGCTGCTGGTACGCCGCGCCAATCCTCCCGATGCGGGCCGCTGGGCGTTTCCCGGCGGCAAGATCGAGGCCGGCGAGCGCATCGAGGACGCCGCCGCGCGCGAACTGCTGGAGGAAACCGGTGTGCGCGCCGAGCCGGTGCAGGTGTTCGACGCGGTGGACGTGTTCGACCGCGACGAGTCGGGCGCGCTGCGCCGCCATTTCATCCTGATCGCGGTGCTGTGCCGCTGGCGGTCGGGCGAGCCCGTCGCCGGCGACGACGCCAGCGAGGCCCGCTGGGTGCCGCTGCACGAGCTGGAACGGCATACGCTGGCCACCAGCCTGGGCGTGGCGGAACTGGCGCGGCGGGCTGCGGCGCTGACCGCGGCGGGCAGCGCCTGAGGCGCGCTCATCGGGCGCCCGATTCCCGCAGCCAGTCGCGAAACGCGCGCGCCTTGTCCGGCAGCGCGGCCCTGCCCGGCCAGACCAGGTAGTACGCAAACTCTTCCAGCCTGGCCTGGTCCGCCAGTTGCACGAGGCGGCCCGAGGCCAGTTCGTCGGCCACCATCGCGGCCGGCAACAGGCCCGCGCCCTGCCCCGCGGCGACCGCTTTCAGAAGCAGGCCGCCGTCGTCGAAGGCCGGACCTCTCGGCATACCCGCGTCTTCGACGCCCTGGGCCGCGAACCATAGCTGCCAGCCGCTGCGCGCCTGATCGTGCACGCGCGGCCAGTCCAGCAGGTCGCGCGCGCTGCGCGGCATGCCCAGGGTGGCGACGAGTCCGGCCGCGGCCACGGGCACGACCGCCACGGTCAACAGGTGTTCGCTCTGCAAGCCCGGATAGCGGCCCAGTCCGTGGCGGATCGCGATGTCCGCGCCGTCGCGACCGAACGCCGCCAGGGCGTTGCCCGTGACGATCTGCAAATCGATTTCGGGATGGCGGGCATGGAAATCGGCCAGCCGCGGGATCAGCCAGGCCGAGGCGAAGAACGCGGTGGTGCCGACCACGAGAACGCGGCTGGCCGGCGGCGAGGCGACGCGCGCCGAGGCCGCGAGTATCTGGCGGAAGGCGTTGCGCACCGGCGGCAGAAAATCGCGGCCCGCGTCGGTGAGCTGGATGCGGCGGTTCATGCGCAGAAACAGCGCCACGCCCAGATGCTGCTCTAGCGTCTTGACCATCTGGCTGACCGCGCCGGGCGTCACGCACAGTTCCTCGGCCGCGGCCTTTACCGACAGGTGGCGGGCCGCGGCCTCGAAGGCGCGCAAAGCGTTTAGCGGAGGCAATCTGGATGGCGACACAATGTTTAGTTTTTCTAATGCGAAAAGCATAGAAATCATGGCTTGTACGGGCTTGTTTCCAGGGATTAACTTGCAGTCCTTGCCCTTGTACACGTTAGATAAAGCATAGATGAACTCCCTACCAGCCATCAAGCCGGGCGCTGCCCCCCATTAACTGGAACTGACCGAGCTGGCCGCGCTGATCCGGTCGGGCGACGCGTCGCCGGTCGAGGTCACGCGCGCCCAATTGCAGCGAATCGAAAAACTGGACGGCGTCTTGCGCAGCTATGCCCGCGTTACGGCGGCGTCGGCGCTGCGCGAGGCCGAGGCGGCCGAGGCCGAGATCCGCGCCGGCCGCTATCGCGGTCCGCTGCACGGCGTGCCCATCGCGTTGAAGGATCTGTTCCGGCGCAAAGGCGTGCCGACGGCCGCCGGCGGCGTGCTTCACCGTGACAAGCCGGCGGACTACGACGCTACCGTGACGCGCCGGCTGCGCGAGGCGGGCGCGGTGCTGCTGGGACAGTTGCAGATGACCGAGGGCGCCTATTCGGATCACCATCCCGACATCGCGCCGCCGCGCAACCCATGGAACGCCGCCTACTGGACCGGGATCTCGTCCAGCGGATCGGCGGTGGCGACGGCGGCGGGCCTGTGTTTCGGCGCGACGGCCTCGGACACCGGCGGCTCGATCCGCTGGCCGAGCGCCGCCGCCGGGCTGACGGGCATCAAGCCGACCTGGGGCCGCGTCAGCCGCCACGGCGCCTTCGAACTGGCGCCGTCGCTGGATCACATGGGTGTCATGGCCCGCAGCGCGCGCGACGCCGCGGTGCTGCTGCAGGCTATCGCCGGTCCCGACCCGCTGGACCCGACCGCGTTGCAGGCGCCCGTGCCGCCTTACGTCCGGCTGGCCGGGGAGCCGGCGCAAGGACTGCGGATCGGCATCGACGCAGACTGGAACGGCGACGGCGCGGACGCGCAGACGCTGGCCATGACGGCCGCCGCAGCGCAGGTGTTCCAGGAACTGGGCGCGACGCTGGTGCCGCTGCGCTTTCCGGCCGCCGACGCGGAACAGGCCGTACGCGATTGGGCGCCGAACTGCGCGGTGGAAGCGGCCGTGGCGCACGCGTCCAGCTATCCCGCGCGCAACGCCGACTACGGCCCGGTCCTGGCGTCCGTGCTGGACGCGGGGCTGGCGCTGTCCGGCACGGACTACCAGCGCATCCTGCTGCGGCGCATGGCCTTGCGCGGCAAGGTGGACGCGTTGTTCGGCGGCGTCGATGCGCTGCTGACGCCGGTGCAGCCGATGGCCCCGCTGACGCTGGCCACCGTCAGCACGCTGGGCCGCCAGCCAGGGCTGGTGGCCGCGTTGCAGCGCTATACCTGCGTGTTCGACATGACCGGCCATCCCTGCCTGACGCTGCCCGCCGGACTGTGCGAAGCAGGCATGCCCATGGGCGTGCAGCTCGTGGCGGCTCATTTGAACGAGGCCACGCTGTTGCGCCTGGGCGCCGCCTTCCAGGCGGCGACGCGCTGGCACCTGAGCCGCCCGCGGGAGTACGCCGAATGACCACCCCCGCGCAACCGCTGGGCGGCCGCAGCCGCGCCGCACCGATCTTCCACGGATGGCGGGTGGTGGCCGCCGCCTTTGCGATTACCTTGCTCGGCTTTGGCAGCGCGTATTCTTTCAGCGCTTTCGTCGAGGCGCTGCAACAGGAGTTCTCCGCCACCCGCGGCGCAGTATCGCTGGTGTTCTCGCTGGCGGGTTTTCTGTATTTCGGCTTCGGCGCCATCAGCGGTCCGCTGGCCGACCGCTACGGTTCACGACGGCTGGCCGTGGCCGGGATGCTGCTGCTGGCGGCGGGCCTCGCGCTGGCGGGCGCGGCGCGCAACATGACGCAGGTCTACGCGGCGTATGGCCTGGGCGTCGGACTGGGCATAGGCTGCTCTTACGTGCCGGTGGTCGGCGCGGTGCAGCGCTGGTTCGAACGCCGCCGCGCCATGGCGTCGGGACTGGCGGTCAGCGGCATCGGAGTGGGCACGCTGCTGGTGCCGGCACTGGCGGCCGTCCTGATCGACCACTGGGGCTGGCGCGGCGCGTATCTGATACTGGCCGCGGGCGTGGCGCTGGCCGGCTGCGCGGCGGCGCGCTGGATCGAGAACTCTCCCGCGGACCGCGGCCTGCTGCCCGACGGCGCAGCCGGTCCGCGGCCCGCCGACGCGACGCGCACGGCGGCGCCCGGCCTGCCGGTGCGGACGGCGGTGCGCAGCAAGGCTTTCGTCCTGTTGTACCTGGCCTGCCTGGCCGGCGCCTTCGGCGTATTCGTCCCCTTCGTGCATCTGGTTCCTTACGCCCTGGACCGGGGCATCGAGCCCGCGCTCGCCGTACTGCTGCTGGGCTCGATAGGCGCGGGCAGCACGGCCGGCCGCTATCTGCTGGGCGCGCTGGCCGACCGCCTGGGCCGGCGCGCGTCGCTGGCCGCCATGTATGCCGGCATGGCGGCGACGCTGGCGTTATGGGGCGCCTGCGGCCAGTTCTGGACGCTGGCGCTGTTCGCGCTGGCCTTCGGTCTGTTCTACGGCGGCTGGGTCGCGCTGCTGCCTGCCGTGGTCATGGACTACTTCGGCGGCCGCCATGTCAGCGGCATCATCGGCGTGCTGTACACCAGCGTGGCGTTCGGCACCCTGATCGGCCCGGTTGCGGCCGGCTACGCCTATGACCTGCGCGGCGGCTACGCGCTGCCCATCACCATCAGCGCCGCGGTCAATCTGCTGGCCGCGGCGCTCACCGGGCTGCTGCCGGGTCGCGGCGCGCGCTGAGCCGGAGCCGAGCGCCGCTTCCACTACCATAGGCCTTCCGATCAAGACCGCCACGGCTGCCATGTTCGACGCCTACCTGTCCCGCTGGAATCTGACGCCCGACGGCGCCCCCATCGTCACCCATGCGGCGCGGCTGCTGCCGGTGCTGCATCGCGGCCAGCCCGCCATGCTCAAGGTCTCTCACGAGGAAGATGAAAAACAGGGCGGCGTGCTGATGCGCTGGTGGGACGGGCACGGCGCGGCGCGCGTGCTCGCGCACGACGACGAGGCCATTGTGCTGGAGCGCGCCACCGGCGGCCGCTCGCTGGCGGAGTATGCGCGCAACGGCCGCGACGACGAGGCGACGCGCATCATCTGCGGCGTGCTTCAGGAACTGCACGCGCCGCGGGCCAAGCCCTTGCCCGAACTGCGCCCGCTGGAGTCCTGGTTCGCCGATCTCTGGCCCGCCGCCCGCGCGCGCGGCGGCATCCTGGCCGAGAGCGCCCGCCATGCCCGCGTCCTGCTCGACAGCCAGCGGGACCTGGCGGTGCTGCATGGCGACGCGCACCACGACAACATCCTGAACTTCGGCGCTCGCGGCTGGCTGGTCATCGATCCCAAGCGCCTGTATGGCGAGCGCGCGTTCGACTACGCAAACATCTTCTGCAACCCGGACCTGTCGGACCCCGAACCGCCGGTGGCCATCGTGCCCGGCCGCTTCGAGCGGCGCCTGGAAATCGTTGCCGGGCAAGCCGGCCTGGAGCGCCGCCGGCTGCTGCAATGGGTGGTGGCCTGGTGCGGGCTGTCCGCCGCCTGGTACCTGAACGATGGCGACGACGCCGCCATCGACCTGAACATCGCGGCCCAGGCGCAGGCGCTGCTGTCGCGCTGATTCCGCCGGCGCCGGGCCACGCGCCGGCTAGGCCTTGGCCAGGCTGATGACCTTGGGCCGGGTGACGCCCTTCAGTCCCTCCAGGCCGAACTCCACGCCCCAGCCGGAGCCCTTGATGTCGCCGAACGGCACCGCGGGGTGCACCGCGCCATGCTGGTTTATCCAGACCGTGCCCGCCTGCAGGCGGTCGGCGACCGACGCGGCCCGATCCGGATCGGACGACCAGACCGACGCGCCCAGGCCCAGGTCCAGGCGGTTGGCGCTGGCGATCGCGGCGTCCAGGTCCGTGTAGCGGATGATGGGCAGGACCGGACCGAACTGCTCTTCGTCGACCAGCGCCGCGCCGTCTGCGATGCCGGTCACCAGGGTGACGGGATAGAAATTGCCCGGACCGTCCGCCGGCGCGCCGCCGCACTCCACCACCGCGCCTTGCGCCCGGGCCTGCTCGACCAGCCGGACGATGCGCTGGTGCTGAGGACGGTTCTGGATCGGCCCGATGGCCACGCCGGGCTCCAACCCATTGCCCATGGGCATGGAAGCCGCCAATTGTCTGAGCTGCGCGACCACGGCGTCGTGCAGGCTGTCGGGCACGTACAGACGCTTGATGCAGGCGCAGGTCTGGCCCATGTTGAGGAACGCGCCCCAGAAGAGTCCCGTGGCGATCCGGGCGGGATCGGCGTCGTCCAGGACGATGGCGGCGTCGTTGCCACCCAGCTCCATGGTCGTGGGCCGCAGCATCTGCGCCGCCGTGCCTGCGATGTGCGAACCGGTCCGGCCGGAACCGGTAAACAGAATCTTGTCTATGCCTGGCTGGGCGATCAGTGCCGCGCCGGTGGCGCCGGCCCCGGCCACGGTGTTGATGACGCCCGGCGGCAGCGCCGCTGCGATCAGGCGGATCATTTCCAGGCTTGCGATGCTGGTGTATTCCGACGGCTTGAGCACGACGGTGTTGCCGGTGCGCAGGGCCGGAATGATCTGCCAGATCGCGATCAGCAGCGGCCAGTTCCACGGCGCGATGGCGGCGATCACTCCGTAGGGCTTGCGCTGCATCACGTCGCGCCGGCTGTCGTCCTCGAAAACGGTTTCGTCGTGCAGCGGCATGGCCGCCGGCGCCTGGGTCCAGGCCACGCAGCCCGCCAGTTCGTAGCGCGCGCCCGGAATCTCGGCGGGGCCCAGGCCGCCCAGCGGCTTGCCCTGTTCGCGCGTGACCCAGTCCGCGAGGTACTCGGCATTGTCCTGCAGGATTTGCGCCACGTCGGCCATGGCGCGCCGGCGCGCCTCGTCCGGCAGGGCTTCCCAGGCCGGCTGCGCGGCGCGCGCCGCCGTGACGGCCTGCGCCAGCTGGGCCTCGGTCGATTGGGCCACATGGCCGATGACTTCGCCGGTGGCGGGGTTGTATGAATCGAACCATTCCACGCCTGCCACCTGGCGGCCGTCGATGGTGTTCAGAAACTTGGGAACCATGATGACGATCTCATATGAGTGAATGGATGCTAGGCGGCCTTGATCGCGCCCACCCTGCGCAGGCTACCTTCCGAGTTGACGGTCAGCAGGCAGACCATCGCCCCGGCCGCGAGCACGGCCGCCGAGCACATCAGGCCGTCCTGGTATCCGGCCGTACCCAGCCCCGCGCCTATCATCCGCCCCATGACGATGGGCGCGATCAGGCCGGCGGTGGTGGCGATGGAGTTGCAGATCGCCAGCGCCGCGCCGCGCTGGCGCACCGGCGATATTTCTCCGACGATGGCCGGGCACAGCACGAAGCTGATCTGCGGCAGGCTGCAACCCAGCGCCAGCAGCACGGTGCGCACGTCCCGCGGCATCTCGGCCTGCACGGCCAGCAGGATCAGCGCCGCGCCCAGCAGCGTCAGCATCGCCGTCAGGACGCCGCGCGCCAGTCGCGAACTGCAGCCGCGCCTGAGCATGGCTTCCGAGGCGTAGGCCCCCAGCAGCGACACCGGAATATTGATGGCGATGAATAGCGAGAACATCCAGCCGCTCTGCGAAGCCGGATAGCCGAGCGCGTTCTGCAGATACGACGGAATCCACGTGAAGATGATGGCGACCACCCAGTACGCCGTCCAATAGACCGCGACGCTGCCGATGTAGGTGGGGTCCAGCAGCAGGCGGCGGTACGGCACGGCCTGCCCCGGCGAGTCGGCCGCGGCGGGCGCGGCCTGGTCCAGCGGGCCTTCTTTGGAAAACAGTTGCCACAACACCATCCAGAGCAGGCCGGCGACGCCCAGGACCAGGAACGCCGAACGCCAGCCGTAGTGGATCGTCAGCAAGGTCACCACCGGACCGGCGAGCAGCATGCCGGCCTGCCCGCCCTGCATGATGATGGCGGTGGGAATGTTGCGCTTGCCGTTGGGCACCCACTTGTAGCAGGCGTGCAGGGCCAGCGGGTACGCCGGCCCCTCGCCCGCCCCCAGCAACACCCGGCACGCGATGAGCAGGGGCATGCTGGCCGTGGCCAGGGCCAGCGGCAATTGCGCAACCGTCCAGATCAGCGCCAGGGCGCCGAGCAGCGGCTTGGCGGCGATGCGGTTGGCCAGGAATCCGACGATCACCCCGGATATCGCGAACAGCGAAAAGAAGGTGCCCGCGACGACGCCGAACTGGTCGGCGGAAAGATCCAGTTCCTTCATCAGCGGCACGGCGACCAGGCCGAGCGCGGCCTTGTCCGCGAAGTTGATCAGCATGAAGACGAACAGCAGGGCAATGACGATTGCCGCCGAACGGCGGTCGCTAGCGTTGTGCATCGCTGTCTCCCGGACCGGATGAAAGACTCGCAGGCGACGCGGCGGCGGCGCGCGCCTGCAGCGGGCGTTCCCCCGTTATGGTGGCCCGCGTCATGCGCCGCACCGCGGGGAAATAATCCTGGATGGCGTAGTGCTGGGTCGAACGGTTGTCCCAGAAGACCACCGTTTTCTCGCGCCAGCGCAGCCGCATCTGATATTCGGGGCGGCGCGCCTGCTGGAACAGGTAATCGAGCAGGGTCCGCGCGCCCGTCGCGAACTCCGGCATGCCGCCGAAGGCGCCCGATTCGACGTAGTTGAGCAAATGGGTGGTGAAGCCTTCGTTCACGTACAGCACTTTTTCGCCCGACTCCGGATGCACGCGCACCACCGGGTGAATCTGCGGCGGGAATTCCAGCCGCGTCCAGGCGCGGCGATCGGGCTCGATCCTGTCGATGAAGCCGGGCAGCATGTCGTGGACCGCCTGCAATCCCTGTATGGCGGATTTGACGGACTCGGGCAGCCGCCGATAGGCCAGCTCCATGTTCACCCAGACCGTATCGCCGCCGACGGGCGGGCACTCCACGCATCGCAGCACCGAGCCCATCGACGGCAGCTCGCGCCAGCTGACGTCGCTGTGATAGATGTTCTCGCGCGCCGGCCTGCTGCCGTCGCCGCCCAGCAATACCAGTTCGGGAAAGCGCTCGTGGCGGGGAAACACCGGATGCACTTCGAGTTCGCCGAAGCGCCGCGCGAACCCGACCTGCTCCTGCGCGGAGATGTCCTGGTCGCGAAACACCAGCACCTTGTGCCGGACCAGCAGCTTGCGCAGCAGGTCGATCGACGCCTGATCCAGTTCGCCATGCAGGCGCAGGCCGCCGACTTCCACGCCGATGGCGGGCGTGATGGGATCGATCCGCAGGCCGTCGCGCACTTCGGGTTCGGCGAGCGCATCCGTTTCAATGGCGTTCATTGCTTGTCTCCTATTTGTTTCGTTTGAAACGATACTAATTTTTCAAACGGCGCTTGTAAAGGAACAAGATGGCGACCAAGGGAAAATACCGAGAGGAACCGCGCGCCTAGATGTGCGCGTCGCCGTCGAGCGCGCTGCCGGCCATGTCCAGCACCTTGCGGTCCAGCTTGGCCAGCACCCTGCCGAACGTCTCCTGCTCTTCGCGCGTGAGCACCGAGAGCAGCTCCCGCTCCAGGTCGACGGCGATCGGGGTGATGCGGTCGTGGATGCGCCGCCCCTCGCGGGTGAGTTCGAGCCGGTTGCTGCGCTGGTCTTCCGGATGGGCCTTGCGCGCGATGATGCCGGCGGCGGCAAGGCGCGTGACCGCCCGGCTGACCTTGGCCTTGTCCATGCTGGTCTTGTCCATGACTTCGCCGGAGGACAGCTCGCCGTGGCGGCCCAGCACCGCGACGACGCGCCACTCCGGAATCGACAGCCCGAAGCGCTCGGCATGCTGCCGGGCGAAGCTGACGGCGATGTGGGAAGCGAGCACCGTGATCCGATAGGGAAGAAAGTCGTCTAGGTCGAACACTTTTCAGTAAACGTGGATTGGACGGGTCGCGGGCCGGGCAATTCCGCGGCCGCGCAGCAGAAGACTATCACCAAAGCGCATCGTATCCCGCCCCGGGGGCCGGCACGGACCTTCCGGAACGCGGGCCGCGCGCAATAAGCAATCCGGTTTGTTGCGGTAAGGTGGAGGCCCCTCACCCCTTGTCTCTTCATTCCTGGAGTACCGAATGACCGGATTGATCATCGTGGTGGCGGCGCTGGCGTTCCTGATGCTGGCGGCGTATCGCGGCTATAGCGTGATTCTCTGCGCGCCCATCGCGGCCATGGGCGCGGTGCTGCTGACGGACCCATCGGCGCTGGCGCCGGTGTTCTCGGGCATTTTCATGGAGCGCATGGCGGGCTTCGCCAAGCTCTATTTCCCCGTCTTTCTGCTGGGCGCCGTGTTCGGCAAGCTGATCGAACTGTCGGGCTTTTCGCGCGCCATCGTGCAGGCGGTGCTGCGCCTGATCGGCGCCGAGCGCGCCATCATGGCCATCGTGCTGGTCTGCGCGGTGCTGACCTACGGCGGCGTGTCGCTGTTCGTGGTGGTGTTCGCGGTGTACCCCTTCGCCGCCGAGATGTTCCGCCAGGGCGGCATCCCCAAGCGGCTGATGCCGGGCGCGATCGCGCTGGGCGCGTTCACCTTCACCATGACCGCCCTGCCCGGCACGCCACAGATCCAGAACATCATCCCCACCACGTTCTTCGAGACCACGACCTGGGCGGCGCCGTGGCTGGGCCTGATCGGCGCGGCCTGCACGCTGACGGCCGGCATCGCCTACCTGGAATGGCGGCGCAAGCGCGCGGCGGCGGCCGGCGAAACCTACGGCACCGACCTGCGCAACGAGCCCGCCACCCCGCCCGGCGAGCGCCAGCACCATCCGCTGATCGCGCTGCTGCCGCTGGTGGTGGTGGGCGTGGCCAACTATCTGCTGACGCGCTGGATTCCGGGCTGGTATCCGGCCGGCTCCGAAGTGGCGCTGCCCGGCCTGCCCCAGCCGCTGCCGGTCAACGCGCAGGACCAGGTCGCGCTGTGGGCGGTCATGGGCGCGCTGATCGCGGGCATCGCCACCATTCTGCTGTTCTCGTTCTCGGCCATCCGGGCGCATTTCGCCGAAGGCAGCAAGAGCGCGGTGTCGGGCGCGCTGCTGGCCTCCATGAACACCGCCGCCGAGTACGGGTTCGGCGGCGTGATCGCCGCGCTTCCGGGTTTTCTGCTGGTGGCCGACGCGCTCAAGGCCATACCCGACCCGCTGGTCGGCGAGGCGGTGGCCGTGACTTCGCTGGCCGGCATCACCGGTTCGGCCTCGGGCGGAATGAGCATTGCGCTGGCCGCCATGGCGCAGACCTTCATCGACAGCGCCAACGCCGCCGGCATCCCGATGGAGGTGCTGCACCGGATCGCCGCCATGGCCAGCGGCGGCATGGACACGCTGCCGCACAACGGCGCGGTGATCACGCTGCTGGCCGTGACAGGCCTGACCCACCGCCAGTCCTACGGCGATATTTTCGCCATCACGCTGATCTCGACGCTGTCGGTTTTCGTGACGATCGCCGTCTATTACCTGACCGGCATCGTCTGAAGGCGGCGGCCGTCGCCCTCTCCCCCCTCGTTCCTAAGCATGAGCCGGGCCACCCCGCCCGGCTCGCCGGGCGCCGCCCGGAGAGCCGCGGATTTGCTCGCCCCCTCATCCCTTCTCCGTATGCGCGCCTCGGCTGAGGGGTTGAGCGCCGCGCCGCGCCCGCATTTTTTCTCCAACGATCACTCCGGCCTTTGCATTACGGAGAACTCTGGCCAGTCGCATGAGTTTTGCATGAGACGGAAGCCCGAAGGTCTGTATTAGGCTGAAGCCGCAGTACTCCGACTCACCTTGATCGATTGGACGAAAGTAAATGAATCAGCTCATTCATCCGGACTGCCACCCCTTCACCGCCGCCGGCAATCTGAAGCAGATCTCCGCGTTTTACGAGGAGGGACGTCGAGTCATGTGGATGATGCTGCGGGCACACCCGCGGCCGTGCTTCAACCATGAATTGATCGACGAGATCATGACCCTGGCGCGCGCCGCCAAGGATTCCGGCCTGCCCATCGACTTCTGGGTCACGGGCTCGCTGGTGCCGCAGATCTACAACGTCGGCGGCGATCTCAACTTCTTTGCCGAGGCGATCCGCACCGGCCGCCGCGAGGCCCTGCGGGCCTACGCCCGGGCCTGCGTGGATTGCGTGCACGCCGCCACCCGCGGCTTCGACACCGGCGCGATCTCGCTGGCCATGATCGAGGGCACCGCGCTGGGCGGCGGCTTCGAGGCGGCGCTGGCGCACCACTTCGTGCTGGCCCAGAACACCGCCCGCATGGGCTTCCCGGAAATGGCGTTCAACCTGTTCCCGGGCATGGGCGGGTACTCGCTGGTGGCGCGCCGTTCGGGCATGAAGCTGGCCGAGGAACTGATCGGCACGGGCGAATCCCATACCGCCGAATGGTTCCATGCGCGCGGCCTGGTGGACGTGCTGTTCGAGCCGGGCGACGCGTACAAGGCCACGCGCACCTTCATCGACGTGATGCGGCCCAAGCTCAACGGCATGCGCGCCATGCTGCGCGCGCGCCAGCGCGTGCTGAGCCTGCCGCGCTCCGAGCTGATGGACATCACCGAGGATTGGGTCGAGGCCGCGTTCTCGATCGATCCCAAGGACCGCGCCTACATGGAACGCCTGGTGATGGCGCAGAACCGGCGCAGCGCCGTCACGTCCGAGTCGGGCACGGAAGCCACCATGCATTGATCCCCGGCGCGCCGGGCCGGCTGCTGCAAGCGATCAGGCGATCAGGTGCAGCCGGCGGCGCTGGGCCAGCCAGGCCGAGAATTCGGCCGCCGGCATGGGCTTGGCGTACAGATAGCCCTGCTTGGCGTCCACCCCGAGCGAGTCCACGAACACCGCTTCCTCCAGGGTTTCCACGCCCTCGGCTATCACCTTCAGTTCCAGCGTGCGCGCAACGGCGACGATGGCGCGCGCCAGCGCCTGCGACACCGGATTCTCGTTGACCCCGCGCACGAAGCTGGCGTCGAGCTTGATCGCGTCCAGCGGAATCCGGGCCAGCTGCGACAGCGAGGAATAGCCGGTGCCGAAGTCGTCCAGGTGCACCCGCGCGCCCAGCTGGCGGAACTGCTTGATCAGTTCTATGGCCGCGTTTTCGTCTTCGATCAAGCAGCTTTCGGTGAGTTCGATGTCCAGCAGGCAGGGGTCCAGGCCGGC
Source organism: Achromobacter sp. SX5 (assembly GCF_056711425.1). Classification (NCBI taxonomy): domain Bacteria; kingdom Pseudomonadati; phylum Pseudomonadota; class Betaproteobacteria; order Burkholderiales; family Alcaligenaceae; genus Achromobacter; species Achromobacter sp. SX5. Next base: position 3,410,409 of record NZ_CM160041.1, read on the forward strand.
GTCGCTGGTCGCGCGCATGAACTCGCTGACCACGCCCTTGTCATTCAGCTGGCGCGCCGAGATGTTGACGGCGATCCGGATGTTCAGGCCGTCCTGCTTCCAGGCGGCCGCCTGGCGCGCGGCTTCGCGCATGACCCAGACGCCCAGCGGCGAGATCAGGCCCGATTCCTCGGCATAGGGAATGAAGGCGCTCGGACAGACCATGCCGCGCTCGGGCGAACGCCAGCGCAGCAGCGCCTCGACGCTGGTGACCTCGCCCGTGCGTCCGGCCAGCTTGGGCTGGTAGTACAGCATCAGGTGGCCTTCGGTCAGGGCCTTGCGCAGGTTGGTGTCGAGCCACACGTAGTCCGCGTTGCGGCGGTCCATCTCGGGCTGGAACACGCGGTAGGTATGGCGTCCGGCTTCCTTGGCCACGTACATGGCGATGTCGGCGCTGCGCACCACGCTGTCGAGGTCGTCGCCGTGGTCGGGGTACATGGCGATGCCGATGGAGCAACTGGTGTAGACCTCGATCAGCCCCTGACGGAACGGTTCGCGCAGGCGCTCGATGATGCGCTGGGCGGTGGCTTCCAGTTCCCAGGGCTGGGCCTCTTCCTGCAGCACGATGAATTCGTCGCCGCCCAGCCGCGCCAGCGTCTGGCCTTCGGACAGGCAGGACGAGATGGCCACCGCCACCGACTTGAGCAGGTGGTCGCCGAAGCCGTGGCCGTAGTGGTCGTTGATGCGCTTGAAATTGTCCAGGTCCAGGAACAGCACGCCGCCGCGCGCGTCCGCGCCGGCCGCCAGCGCCGTCTTCAGCCGCGTCGTGATCGCGTGGCGGTTCGGCAGGTTGGTCAGCATGTCGGTATTGGCCAGCACGCGCAGGCGTTCCTGGGCCTGGCGTTCTTCCGTGATGTCGGTGCCCGAACAGATCAGGTAGGTGCGTTTCTCGCCGCTGCCGCTGGTGACGAACTTGTTGCGGAACAGGAACAGGCGCGGGCCCTTGACCGTGTTGATCACCCGCTCGGCCTCGTAGGACTGGCCGTGCTTGTAGAACTCGGCGATGTTGCGCCGCGACGCGATGGCCTCTTCGCGCGTCATGAACATGTCGAACACGCTGCGCCCGACGATGTCCTGTTCGCGCTTGCCGGTGTATTCCTCGCTCAGTTTGTTGAAGCGCTGCACCCGGCCGTGCTGGTCGACGATGACGATGACCGAGTTGGCCTCGGACACCACGGTCTCGGCGAAGGACAGGCCCTCGACCAGGTCCTTGGCGACGGATGCGGTATCGGAATGGGCGGACGCGGTGCCGGCCCATTCGTTGGGGTTGATCTTGCGGCCCACCAGGTGCAGACGCACCGGGTCTCCGTACAGCGTGATGTCGATCGGGAGGCTGGAGGTAATGCCGGTCAGCGCGCGTATCGCCGCCGCCTGCTCGGGACGCAGGGCCGTGGCGATGTTCGCCGCGCCCTTGACCGCGGCCAGCTCGAATGCATCGCTATCGGCGGCAAGGCGCCAGTACGGGCTATGCGTGCCGAAATGCGTATACAGGATCGATCTTTCGTCCTGGCTGTCTGTCACGTTTGTATCCCCCTGCCGCCCTAGAGCGGCCCGCAAAGTACATTACGGCTTAGTCAATTCAGGGTCAACCTCCCCCAGAGGGGCCGCCGGGGATTATTGCGGAATATTGCGGCCGATCCCAGGGGCGTCGCAGCGTGTTGCCGCAACAATCCCCAGGGGCCGCAAACCGTTTGATGCGCGCGCTTGCGTTTTCACGCAAGCCTTGTTGCGCGCCCGACACAGCCGCGCCGGAACGTCCGCAAGTGACGTAACGGCGCAACCTCGACGCGGGCGTATCGTCACTCTCCCTTGACGCCGGCCTCGTCGATCACCTTGGTCCAGCGCGCCACTTCGGCCGACACGCGGGCGCTGGCGTCGGCCGGCGTGGTCCAGGTGGCGATCGCGCCCTGCTTGAGCAGGGAGGCCTGGACGTCGGGCTTGGCCAGGATCTTCTTCAGTTCGCCGTTCAGGCGCTCGATCACCGGCGCGGGCGTGTTGGCCGGCGCCACGATGCCGAACATGGAGCTGACCTCGAAGCCCTTCAGGCCGGCCTGCTCGGCGGTGGGCACGTCGGGCAGCGCGTCCACGCGCTGCGGCGAAGTCACCGCCAGCGCGCGCAGCTTGCCGGCCTTGATGTTGGCCTGGGCCGCCGGCACCGTCTCGATCATGCTCAGTACCTGGCCGCCCATCAGGTCGGTCATGGCCGGGCCGCTGCCCTTGTAGGGCACGTGCAGCACGTCCACGCCCGCCGTGCGCTTGAACATTTCGCCGGCCAGGTGCTGCGGCGAGCCGTTGCCGGCCGAGGCCATGGTGATGAAGCCCGGCTTGGACTTGGCCAGCGCGATGAATTCCGCCAGCGTGTTGGCCTTCACCGACGGGTTCACCACGAACACCAGTGGCACCGTGCCGACAATGGAAACCGGCGCGAAGCTCTTTTCCACGTCGTAGGTGACGCGGCCGCGGTACAGCGCGGCGTTGATCGAATGGCTGGTCAGCGCGCCCATCAGCAGCGTATAGCCGTCGGCCGGCGCCTTGGCGACCTGGTCGGCGCCGATGTTGCCGGCCGCGCCCGCGCGGTTCTCCACCACCACCGACTGGCCCAGCGCGCCGGTGAGTTCCTGCGCCAGCACGCGGCCGATCACGTCGGTGGCGCCGCCCGGGGGATAGGGCACGATCATGCGGATCGGCTTGTCGGGATAGCTGTCGGCGGCCAGCGCCGGAGCGGAAACGCCGGCGCACAGCGCCAGCAGGGAAAACAGGACGGCGCGGCGCGGCCGCAGGCGCAGGTCTGACATGTAGGTCTCCTGCCGGGATGGGTATAGGAATTGGAGCAACGCCCGGCTCGTCAACGGCGCCAGTTTAGGGTGGGCCACTTGATTGAAGAAGCAGAATTTTTCTATCGACTGATCTTATATTCAGATCAATAGAAATCGTCGTACAAAGCGCTTGCGGCTGTGTGCAAAGGCTCGCTATGATGCCGCCATCAAATTATCAATAATATTATCGAGATCAAGATGACGGACGAGACCCACAACGACAAGCCGGCCCCCGGCCCCTTCGACAGCGCCGGCGCAGCCGCCCGCGGCGTGGCGCGCGGGCTCACCAACTACGGCGACACCGGCTTTTCGCTGTTCCTGCGCAAGGCCTTCATCAAGGGCGCCGGCTACACCGACGACGCGCTGTCGCGTCCTATCATCGGCATCGTCAACACCGGCAGCAGCTACAACCCGTGCCACGGCAACGCCCCGCAGCTGATCGAAGCGGTCAAGCGCGGCGTGATGCTGGCCGGCGGCCTGCCGATGGACTTCCCCACCATTTCGGTCCACGAAAGTTTCTCGCAGCCCACCAGCATGTACCTGCGCAACCTCATGTCCATGGACACCGAGGAAATGATCCGCGCACAGCCCATGGACGCCGTGGTGCTGATCGGCGGCTGCGACAAGACCGTGCCCGCCCAGCTGATGGGCGCGGCCTCGGCCGGCGTGCCGGCGATCCAGCTGGTCACCGGCTCCATGCTGACCGGCTCGCACCGCGGCGAGCGCGTGGGCGCCTGCACCGACTGCCGCCGCTACTGGGGCCGCTACCGCGCCGAAGAGATCGACGCGCAGGAGATCGCGGACGTCAACAACCAGCTGGTGGCCAGCGTGGGCACCTGTTCCGTGATGGGCACGGCCAGCACCATGGCCTGCATCACCGAAGCCCTGGGCATGATGGTCGCCGGCGGCGCCTCGGCGCCGGCCGTCACCGCCGACCGCGTGCGCGTGGCCGAGAAAACCGGCGCCACCGCCGTGGCCATGGCCGCCGCGCGGCTCACGCCCGACCGCATCCTGACCGGCAAGTCCATCGAAAACGCCCTGCGGGTGCTGCTGGCCATCGGCGGCTCCACCAACGGCATCGTGCACCTGACGGCGATCGCCGGACGCCTGGGAATCGACATCGACCTGGCCGGCCTGGACCGCATCAGCCGCGAGACGCCGGTGCTGGTGGATCTGAAGCCCTCCGGCCAGCACTATATGGAAGACTTCCACCACGCCGGCGGCATGCCCGCGCTGCTGCGCGAACTGCGCCCCTACCTGCATCTGGACGCGCTGACCGTGTCCGGCCGCACGCTGGGCGAAGAGCTGGACGACGCGCCGCCCGCCTTCGCGCAGGACGTGATCCGCAGCGCCGCCTCGCCCATCTATCCCGTGGGCGGCCTGGCCGTGCTGCGCGGCAACCTGGCCCCCGGCGGCGCCATCATCAAGCAGTCGGCCGCCAACGCCCAGCTCATGGAGCACGAGGGCCGCGCCGTGGTGTTCGAAGACGCCGAGGACATGGCCCGGCGCATCGACGACGAGGCGCTCGACGTGACCGCCGACGACATCCTGGTGCTCAAGCGCATCGGCCCCACCGGCGCGCCCGGCATGCCGGAAGCCGGCTACATGCCCATTCCCAAGAAGCTGGCGCGCGCCGGCGTCAAGGACATGGTGCGCATCTCCGACGGCCGCATGAGCGGCACCGCGGCCGGCACCATCGTGCTGCACGTCACGCCCGAAGCCGCCATCGGCGGGCCGCTGGCCTATGTCGAGAACGGCGACCGCATCCGCCTGTCGGTGTCGCGCCGCGAGATCTCGCTGCTGGTCGACGACGCCGAACTGGCGCGCCGCGCCGCGGCCCGGCCGGTCAGCCGCCCGGTCGCCGAGCGCGGCTACCGCAAGCTGTTCCTGCAGACGGTCACGCAGGCCGACCAGGGCGTGGACTTCGACTTCCTGCGCGCCGCCGTCACGCGCGACACCGTGCCCGGGAAGTAAGCCGGCCCATGAACGCGATCGCGCCCGACAGCCTGCAAGCGCAGGCCCCCGACGCCGTCCAGGCCGCCATGGAGGCGCTGGAAGAAGACATCGTCTTCGGCCGCCTGCACCCGCGCGAACGGCTCACCGAAGACGAACTCATGGCGCGCTTTTCCATGAAGCGCCATGCCGTGCGCCAGGTGCTGGCCGGGCTGGAACTGCTGGGCGCGGTCGAAAAAAAGCGCAACGTCGGCGCCGTGGTGCGCGCCTTCCCGGCGCGCGAAGTCCGCGAACTCTACGCGCTGCGCGAAATGCTGGAGGTGCAGGCCGCCAGCCTGATCCCGCTGCCCGTGCCGCCGGCCAGGCTGGCCGCGCTGGTGGCGGTGCAGCGCGAACATGACGCGGCCGTCGCCGACGGCGACGCGCGCCGCGTGTTCCGCAGCAACCAGTCCTTTCACCGCGAATTCTTCAGCCTGCCGGACAACACGGTGCTGGCCCAGGCCATCGAGGAATACGCCCGCCGCACCCATCCCATCCGCTTCGGCACGCTGACCTCGGCCGCCAGCCGCGAACGCTCGCGCCAGGAACACTGGGCGCTGATCCACGCATTGCGCGACGGCGACCGCGACACGCTGATGACCGTGTGCCGCAACCATCTTCAGCCCTCGCGCGACGCCTACCTGGCCTCGCTGCAGGCGCGCCTGGGCGGCTAGGCGAGCAGCGCCAGGGCCTGCTCCAGGGACAACACCGTGCAGCGGGACTCGAACGCCGTCGCGAACAGGCGTTCGTGCACCACCGGGTCCGGGTCGTAGCAGCAATCCTTGACCGTGAACAACCGGAAGTCCGCATCGCTGGCATAGGCGATGGACGACAGCATCACCCCGGTGGACGCGATGCCGGCCATCATCAAGGTATCCACGCCCGCCGCCGACAACCGCTCCTGCAGCCCGGTGCCGAAGAATGCGCTGGCCCGGTGCGCCACGATCAAGGGCTCGTCCTCGCGCCGGCCCAGTTGCGGCGCGATCTCGTCGTCGACGAACAGCCCCATCCGCCTGATCCCCTGCCCGTTCTTGTTCAGCGCGCTGACCTCCGGGTAGCCCGCGCTGAATCCGATGCGCACGAAATACACCGCGACGCCCCGGCGCCGCGCGGCATCGCACAGCGCGCGGGTGTTGGCCAGCAGCGCCGGCGCGGCCGAAGGAAACAACGCCATGATGTCCGTCTGGTAATGCATGACCAGCAGCGCGGTGCGCGCGGGCGCGATGGCGGAATCGGAATCGAGGTCTGAGGACATGTCGGTCGGCTGGCAGTGGGGAAATCGACTCTAGCACGGCTTGTCATGGATCAAGCCGGCGTTGCGGCAAGCGTCCCAGATTGGCAAACAGGGCTAGTCTTAAAAGATATTTATTCGATATCATTCTCATTTGCATTTTGAAATGGAGCGGAAATTGTCCAACCAGCGGCTACACCAACTCGACTCGCGAATGCTGCGGCTCGCGCCCGGCCTCGCGCTAAGCATGCTTCTGCCGCTGCCCAACGCCTGGGCGCAGACCGCGCCGCCGCCGGCCACGCTGCAACCGGTCACGGTCACCGCGGGTTCGCTGGGCGACGAGGACCTGCCCCCGCCCTATGCCGGCGGCCAGGTGGCCGAAGGCGCGCGCCTGGGTCTCATGGGCAACCAGAGCGTCATGGACACGCCCTTCAACGTCACGAGCTACACCGCCGAACTCATCCAGAACCAGCAGGCGCGCACGCTGGCCGACGTCATGGCCAACGACCCGTCGATCCGCTTCACCACGTCCAGCGGGCACGCGTACGAGAACTTCCGCATCCGTGGCTTCGACGTCAACCAGAACGACGTGGCCATCAACGGCATGTACGGCCTGGCGCCCATGGGACGCACCCCGCTCGAATTCGTCGAGCGGGTCGAAGTGCTCAAGGGGCCGAACGCCCTGTTCAGCGGTATGGCGCCCAGCGGCGCGGTCGGCGGCAGCGTCAACCTGGTGCCCAAGCGCGCCGGCGACACGCCGGCCGCCACCTACGGCGTGAACTGGCAGGCCGACGGCCAGCTGGGCGCCACCATCGACGCCGGCCGGCGCTTCGGCGCGGGCAACGCCTGGGGCGCGCGCGTCAACGGCTCGTTCAGCGACGGCGCCACCACGCTGGACGGCCAATCCCGCAAGCGCGAATTCTTCTCCGCCGACCTGGACTATCGCGGCAGCGCGCTCACCGCATCCATAGACGCCTACCATAGCCAGGAATCGTTCAGCGGCGGCACGCCGGCCATGTTCTGGTTCGGCGGCTCGGTCGTTCCCGAAGCCCCCGATCCCCGCACCAACCTGTTCAGCACCGGCTACGGCAACATACAGAGCAACGCCGTCATCGGGCGGGCCGAATACCGTTTCAACGACCATGTGTCGGCCTTCGCCGGCGTGGGCTGGCGCGCCAGCCACCAATCGGGGCTGATCAACGGCACCCACGCGCGGCAGATCGACGCCGAGGGCAATTTCACGGGCGTCATCGTCGGCCAGCGCGCCTACACCGACGCCAGGTCGGCCGAGGCCGGCCTGCGCACGCGCTTCGAAACGGGCGGCGTCGGCCACGAACTGGTGCTGCAGGCCTCCCGGCTCGACCTGGAAGACGGTTCGTCCATAGGCGCGCGCTCCACCTTCAAGTCCAACATCTACGATCCGGTCACGCCGGTCATGCCGGCCATGCCGGGCAGCGCGCCCAAGACGGCGGAAAATACCCTGTCCAGCCTGGCGCTGGTGGACACTGTGTCCTTTCTCGACGACAAGCTGCGGGTGACCGCCGGCTTGCGCAACCAGCGCGTCAAGACCACGAACTTCGACAGCGCCGGCAAGACGACGACCCGCTACGACAAGGACGCCGTGACGCCCGCGGCCGCCATCGTCGTCAAACCGTGGGGGCCGGACGTCTCGCTCTACGCCAACTACGTGCAGGGCCTGAGCAAGGGCGACAGCGTCACCGACACCACCGCCAGCAACTACGGGCAGGTGTTCGCGCCCTACAAGACCGAGCAGAAGGAACTGGGCGTCAAGTGGAACGCGGGCGCGTTCGTCAATACGCTGGCCGTCTTCCAGATCGACAAGCCCATGCTGGTCGCCCAAGGGTCGGCCTCCAGCCCCACGTATGCCGACGGCGGCGAAAAGCGCGTGCGCGGCGTGGAATGGAACACCTTCGGCGAACTCGCGCCCGGGCTGCGCGTGCTGGGCGGCGTCACCTATTCCCAGGGCAAGCAGGTCAAGACCGCTTTCGGCCGCTACGACGACAATACCGCGGTCGGCGCGCCGCGGTGGCAGGCCAATACCGGGCTGGAATGGGACGCCCCGTGGGTGCCCGGCCTGACCCTGAGCGGCCGCGTGCAGGCCACCTCCAGCCAGTACGCCGACGCCGCCAACAAGCTGCGGCTGCCGGGCTGGGGCCAGCTGGACCTGGGCGCGCGCTACGCCATGCAGGTCAACGGCCGCGACGTGGTGCTGCGCCTGAACGTCAACAACGTGTTCGACAAGCACTATTACGCCGGAAGCTTCAGCGACACCACCCCGATCGCCACGCTGGGCCCGGCGCGCACCGTCACGGCCTCCGCCAGCATCACCTTCTGAGCGCCAGCGGAAACCTTGCCAAGATGATTATCCAAACGCTGATCGCCCTCAGCCTGGCCGCCATATTCCTGGGCTGCTTCTGCATCTATCGCGCCTCGCCCAACCAGCGCTGGCGGCCCCTACCCTGGCCCACGCTGCCGGCGCGCACGGCGGGCCTCGTCCTGCTGGCGCTTGGCGGCTGGGGCTGCCTGTACACCCATACGCGCGTCGCGGCCGTGTTCGTGTTCTGCACGGCCCTGATGCTGTTCTTCAGCCTCATCCCCTACCTCGGCGCTCTCGCGGGATCGCACGGGAGCGATACCCATGAAACCCGGCATGAAACCCGGTAAGCCCGCCGCCATCCGGCGCGACTGGATATCCAAGAGCCTGGCGGGCGCGCTGCTGGGGTTCGCGCTTGCCATCGGCGCCAGCGCCGCGCTGGCCGCGCTGACCGCCGGCATCCCGCTGGTGACGCGCTCGCAGCTCGTCATGTGGCTGGTGCCGCCCGTCTGGCTCGGCGTGCTCGGCACCGTCTATTTCTTCACCAGCGGCGCGCGCGCCTGGGCCTGGCTGGGCGGGGCATGCCTGGCGCTGTATGCCGCGCTGTTCCTGACCGGCGCGCTTTGACGGAGACACGCCATGAAAGCCGACCTGATACGCATCTACAAGTCCGTCCATACCTGGACCGGCATTCTGACGGGCATGGCGTTGTTCATCGCGTTCTACGCGGGCGCGCTGACGGTCTTCAAAGAGCCCATCGTCCGCTGGGCCACGCCGAATCCGACCGTCTCGTACCTGCCGCTGGACGAGACCCCCGGCCTGATCGCCAGCGTCCTGGCGGCGCGGCCCGAGGTGGCCGACGGCTTCGCCATTCATCTGCGCAACGCCGAGCACGTGCCGGCCCGCATGGGCTGGGATGAGGCCGACGGGAATGAGGGCGATGAAGCATCGAAGCGCCATTACATCGCCTACCTGGATGCGGGCGGGCTGCAAATGGAGCAATCCAGGCCCAGCGGGCTGGCGTCCTTCGTGGACGTGCTGCACCGCGTGGTGGGCCTGCCCGTCGACAGCGATCCCGCCCGCTGGTTCATGGGCGTGGTCGCGTCGCTGTACGCGCTTGCGCTGGTCTCCGGCGTCATCGTGCTGCTGCCGTCGCTGGTGAAGGACTTCTTTGCCCTGCGCACCGGCCGCAACCTCAAACGCATGTGGCTGGACGCGCACAACGTGGTGGGCATCGTTTCCCTGCCCTTCCATATCGTCATGGCGCTCAGCTCGGTCGTGTTCGCGTTTCACGACGGCATCTACGACCTGCAGGACAAGCTGATGTACGAGGGCAAGCTGGCGGCGCTGTTCCAGCGCGCGGGTCCGCCCGAAACCGCCGGCCCGCGCGATCCGGCGGCCCTGCTCACGCCCCGGGAGCTGGTGGCCCGGGCGCGCGAGTTCGCGCCCGGCTTCGAACCCGAAACGCTGCAATACCAGCGCATCGCCGGTCCGCGCGCCCTGGTGCGCGTATGGGGCAAGAACGAGCGCGCCGTCTCGCCCAGGGCAATGGGCGGCTTCCTGGCGCTCGATCCGTATTCCGGCAAGGTCCTCAGCACCGACTACCTGCCGGGCGGGCAGGACACGCCCAATCTCTGGATCAGCAGCTTCTTCGCCCTGCATATGGCGTCCTTCGGCGGAGCGGCCGTGAAATGGCTGTACTTCCTGCTTGGGCTGGCGGGCGCCTGGCTGTTCTACAGCGGCAACCTGCTGTGGATCGAAACCCGCCGCAAGCGGGCCGACCGGCGGACCGGCGCAATACCCGCGCAACGGCTGGACACGCGCCTGATGGCCTCGGCCACCGTCGGCGTCTGCCTGGGAAGCGTATGCGGGATTTCGCTGATGATGCTTGCGTCCAAATGGCTTCATGGGCGCGTGGGCGACCTGGACGCCTGGCTGCAAGCGCTGTACTACCTGGCTTTCTTCGCGTGCATCGCCTGGGCCTTCCTGCGCGGCGGCGCGGCGGCGGGCGTGCATCTGCTTAGGCTGGCCGCGGCGCTGGCCCTGGCGATCCCGGCGACCTCGCTGCTGGGCGCCCTGTTTCCCGCGTCCGGCCTTTGGGCGCACGCGTCGGCGGCGACCCTGGCCGTGGACGCCACGGCGCTGGCGATGGCCCTGGGGTTCGCCTGGCTGGCGCAGGCCAGCGCGCGCCGCATCGCGCGCGGCGAGCCCGACAGCGTATGGGCGCCCAGGCTGCCGCTTGCCAGCACCGAATAGCCACCGCGGCGCTCAGATTTTCTCTCGATGACTTATCGGCGCCATGCCGATGAAATGGATGGACATGCATAAACAAAAAGGTTTGGAATGGCGCGCACGCGCATCGGCGGCGGCGCTCGCGGGCGCATTGGCGGCCGCGGCGCCGCAAGTCGCCGCCGCGCAATCCGCTCAGGGCACAGTCACGCCGCAGGCCTATTCCGACGAACGGATCTCCATGCAGAAAGGCGAGTTCCTGGCCGGAACCTGGGCCGCCGACAGCGGCGTGACGCTGGACCTGCTGGACGCCGCCGGCCGCCACGTGCGCCGGCTGAGCGACCATGAAAAACCCGCCGGCACGCTGATGCTGGTGGCGCCGGCCGACGGCGCCTTTACGGTGCGGGCCCAGGGGCGCGGCGCGTACCGGTGGACGGTCACCGAACGCCTGCCGCTGTCGGCGCAGCATGCGCCCGCCGCGAAGATAGACAGCCCGCGCCTGGCCGCCCTGGCGCAGACGCTGGCTTCGGGCGGCGCCACGGCGTCCTTCTGGGACGAGGTGGCGCAGACCGGCGCCCCGCTGGTCGAGCCGGTGGACGCCTCGCGCGACCGCGTCACGTTCCTGTGGCGCGGCGCCGAACGCAATGTCCGCCTGTTCGGCGGCCCCTCTTCGGACCATGCGCAGCTGACCCGGCTGGGCGACTCCGACGTCTGGTACGTCAGCTTCGTCGTGCCCCGCTCCACGCGGCTGTCCTACCGCCTGGCGCCCGACGTGCCGGAACTGCCTGGCTCCGGCATGGCGCGCCGGCGCGCCATCCTGGCGACCGCGCAAGCCGACCCGTACAATCCCCGCGCCTATCCCCGGCGCGGCATCGACCCGTTCCAGACCTACTCGGTTCTGGAATTGGCCGACGCCCCGGCGCAGCCCTGGGTCGAGGCGCGCGCGGACGTGCCGGCCGGCACGGTGGAAACCCGGGAATTGCACAGCGCCATCCTGGGCAACACGCGCAAGATCCACCTGTACCGTCCGGCGGGCTGGCAGCCTGAGGCCGCGCAAAACCACGTGCTGGTGCTGTTCGACGCCGGCGCCTACCTGGGCCGGGTGCCCACGCCGACCATACTGGACAACATGATCGCCGCCGGCGTCATCCCCCCGACCGCGGCCCTGCTCATCGACAATCCCACGGCCGATTCGCGCAGCCAGGAACTACCGCCCAACCCGGCGTTCGCCGACTTCCTGGCGCGCGAGCTCATGCCGTGGGCGCGCAAGCAAGGCCTGGGCGCGCCGGCGGCGCGCACCATCGTCGGCGGATCGAGCTATGGCGGCCTGGCCTCGGCCTACGCCGCGCTGCGCCATCCCGACGTGTTCGGCAACGTGCTCAGCCAATCGGGCTCGTACTGGTGGTCGCCGGCCGGCGAAGAGGACCAGTGGCTGACGCGCCAGTTCGCCGCCGTGCGCAAGCTGCCGGTGCGCTTCTTCCTGGGAGCGGGCCTGTTCGAATCCGGGCGCGGCAGCCAGCCGGGCATACTCGAAACCAACCGCCATCTGCGCGACGTGCTGCGCGCCAAGGGCTATTGGGTCGAACACCGCGAGGTGGCCGGCGGCCACGACTACCTGGTCTGGCGCGGCACCTTGTCCGACGGGCTGCTGGCGCTGATCGGGACCGGCAAATAGGCGCCGCGCTGCCTCAATGCACCACCTGCTCCAGGAAACGCCGCGTGCGGTCGTGGACCGGGGCGTCGAAGATCTGGCCCGGGCAGCCCTGCTCGATCACCTGGCCCTGGTCCATGAACACCACGCGGTCGGCGACCTGGCGGGCGAAGCCCATTTCGTGGGTCACGCAGATCATGGTCATGCCGTCGGCCGCCAGCGCCAGCATGGTGTCCAGCACCTCCTTGACCATCTCCGGGTCCAGCGCGGAAGTGGGCTCGTCGAACAGCATGACCTTGGGGCGCATGCACAGGGCGCGCGCGATGGCCACGCGCTGCTGCTGCCCGCCGGACAACTGGCCGGGGTACTTGCCGGCCTGGTCCGCGATGTGCACGCGGTCCAGGTAATGCGAGGCCAGCTCGCGCGCCTCGGCCCGCGACACGGCCTGGCAATGCACCGGCGCCAGCATGCAGTTCTCCAGCACGGTCAGGTGGGGAAACAGGTTGAAGCTCTGGAACACCATGCCCACCTCCTGGCGCGCGCGGGTCAGCGCCGCGCCGCCGTGGGCCAGGGCGTGCCCCAGCACCAGCACCTCGCCGTCCGTATAGCTCTCCAGCCCGTTGACGCAGCGGATCATGGTGGACTTGCCTGAACCCGACGGCCCGCAGACGATGACGCGCTCGCCCTGCGCCACCTCCAGGTCTATGTCCTTCAGCACGTGGAACGCGCCGTAGTGCTTGTTCAGCCTGCGCAGCTGGACGGCAGGCGTGGCGTCGATCGCAATCATGGTCATTCTCCAGTCGGGGCGCGGCGCTCAGGCGTGGACGGCCACGGCATTGCGTTTGCGCAGGTAGGCGACGGCCTGCGAGGCCAGTACGGAAATCACGAGATAGGTCGCGGCGACGGTCAGGTACATTTCGACCAGGCTGGCGTCGCGCTGCGCGATCTTCGAGGCCGCGCCCAGCATGTCGGTGATCGAAAGCACGTAGACCAGCGAGGTGTCCTGGAACAGGATGATGGTCTGGGTCAGCAGGATGGGGCTGACCGAGCGCAGCACCTGCGGCAGCACCACCAGCCAGTAGGTCTTGGCCGTGGACATGGACAGCGCCCGGCAGGCCTCGTACTGCCCTTTCGGGACGGCGTTCAGGCCCGCCCGGATGATCTCGGCGTAATAGGCCGCCTCGAACAGCGCGAAGGTGATGAAGGCGGTATACACCGGCCCCACCGGCACGGGGCGCGGCGCGCCGGTCATCCACATCAGCACCATGGGCACCAGGAAGAAAAACCAGAACAGCACCATGATGAGCGGGATGGCGCGCATCAGCGTGACGTAGGCCGTGGCCAGGGGCGCGAGCACGGGCACCTGCAAGTGCCGCACCAGGGCCAGCGCCACGCCCAGCACCAGCCCGCCGACGAAACTGCTGGCGGTCAGCTGCAGCGAAAAGCCCAGCCCTTCGAGCAGATAAGGCGCCGCGCGCTCGATGGCGCCGAAGTCGATGCTGTTCATGGCGTCGACACCTCCTTAAGCGATTTGCGCCAGCGCAGGCGGCTGCGCGGCGCCGGATCGGGCTGCTGGCCTGGAATGCGCAGGCGGCGTTCGATCAGCCGCATGCAGGCGTACACCAGGCAGGCCAGCAGCAGGTACAGCAGCGTCGCCGCGCCGAAGGCCTGGAAGGTCTGGAAGGTGAACTCGTTGATCTGGCGCGCCTGCGCGGTCAGCTCCAGCACGCCTATGGTCAGCGCCACGGAACTGTTCTTGAATATGCCCATGACCTCGCTGGTCAGCGTGGGCATGATGATGCGCAGCGCCTGCGGCAGCAGCACCAGCCGGTAGATCTGCAGGCCGCGCATGCCCAGCGCTTCGGCGGCCTTGCGCTGGCCCGGCGGCAGCGCCTCGATCCCGGCCTTGACCTGTTCGGCCACCCGCGCCGCCGTGTACAGCGCCAGCCCCAGCAGGGCCGGGATGACGCTGCCCCACGGCGGCGGTATGGCCTTGACCGCGTCGCCCCAGGCGCGCGGCAGCAGCTCGGGCATGACGAAGTACCAGACGAACATCTGCACGATCACGGGAATGTTGCGAAAGACCTCCACGTAGATCCGCGCCAGCGCCGCCAGCAGCGGCCGGCGCGTGGTGCGCGCGCAGCCGACCGCCACGCCCAGCGCGAACGCGACGGCCCAGCCTGCCAGGGCCAGGAACAGCGTCCAGCCCAGGCCGCTCATCAGCCAATCCAGATAGCGTTCGCCGCCTTCCGGCACTTCCTCGAATAGCACGCTGAACATGGCCGCCCCGCCGCGATCAGAAATCGACCTTGTCGCTGGGCGAGGCGATGCGTTCGCGCAGCCGCTCCGGAACCGGGAAGTTCAGATTGACGTTGCGCGGCGGAATCGGCGACTCGAACCATTTGCGGTAGGCCTGCTCGAACGAGCCGTCCTTCATCATCCCCGTCAGCACGCCGTCGACCAGGGCCTTGAACGGCGCGTCGTCCTTCTTGAACATCAGGCCGTAATAGCCGGGCTGGTAGCCGCCCTCCAGGAAGGTGAAGGCCGCCGGATCGCGGGAATTGGCGCGCTCGCCGGCCAGCAGGATGTCGTCCTCCAGGAAGGCGGCCGCGCGCCCGTTGCTCAGGGTCAGCATGGATTCGCCGTGGTCCTTGGCCTGGATGACGTTCACGCCCAGCTTGTCCTTGTCATTGGCGGCCCGCACGAAGCCCACGGCGTTCGAACCCTGGGTCACCACCACCGTCTTGCCCTTGAGGTCGGCCGGCCGCTTCATGCCCGATTCGGTGCGCACCAGCCAGCGCGGCTGGCTCGCGAACGTGGCCACCGAAAACGACACCTGCTTCTGGCGCGCCAGGTTGTTGGCCGTGCCGCCGCATTCGATATCCACGGTCCCGTTGACCACCAGCGGGATGCGGTTGGAGGAGTTCACCGCCACCTGCTTGACCGCCAGGTCGGGCATGCCGAGCTGCTGCTTGATGCGATCGACGATGGCGGCGCACAGGTCCAGCGAAAAGCCCACCGGCTTTTGCTGCGCGTCCAGGAAGGAGAACGGCACCGAGGACTCGCGGTACCCCAGCGTCACCGCGCCGGTCTCCTTGATCTTCTGCAGGGTGGGCCCCTGCGCCTGGGCCCAGGCCGAGGACGCCGCCAGCGTCAGCGCGCAGGCCGCGGCATAGCGAAAGAATGTGCTTTTTTGCATGACATGCCCCTTGATTCAGGCCCGGCCTCGGGACCGGGCGATTAACGTCGCAGGCGACACCTCTTCCTCAGGCCGATACGGGCGCCTGCAAGCCGGCGGCGATGATCCCGGCGACGCGGTCCACGTCCTCCGGGGTATTGAACAGGCCGAAAGACACGCGCACGCCGTCGCGCTCCGGCGAAACGCGCACGCCCTGCTGCGCCAGGAAACCGATCCATTCGCCGGGCGGCAGGTCCAGCACGTAGATATGGGCGCGGCGCGCGCGCTCGCGCGGCCCGACCAGGCCCACGCCCAGCGCGTCCATGCGTTCGATCAGCCGGTCGCCCAGCGCCAGCACGTGGCGCTCGATGGCGGCGACGCCCACGCTTTCGATCAGGTCCAGCGCGGCGTCCAGCGCGTGGATGTCGGGCAGGTTGTAATTGCCGATCTCGAAGCGGCCGGCGTCCTCGCGCAGCGCCAGGTCGTCGGGATTGGCGATCAGGTCGGCGGGCGGACGCGCCAGCCCCGCCGTGGCCAGGTACACCGGCTGCAGCTCCGTCAGCGCCGCATCGACGTACAACAGGCCCAGCCCCTGCGGCACCAGCAGCCCCTTGTGGCAGCCCGCCGCCAGCATGGAGATGCCCATCGCCTTGACGTCTATGGGCAGCACGCCCACCGACTGCATGGCGTCGACCACCAGATAGATCCCGCGCTGCCGGCACAGCCGGCCGATGTCGGCGACGTCGTGGCGCTGGCCGGCATGGAAAGTCACGTGCGACAGCGAAATGGCCCGGGTGCGCGCATCCACGCGGGGTGCGAACAGCGCCGCGTCGGCCACGCCGCCCGGCAGCCGGACGAAACGCACTTCCACGCCGCGCCGCTTCAGGTTGAGCCAGGCGTAGGCGTTGTTGGGATGGTCGCCCTCGATCAGCACGACGTTGTCGCCCGGCGCGAAGTCGATGGCGTTGGCCGCGATGTTCAGGCCTTCCGAGGTGTTCTTGGTGAAGGCCAGCTCGCGCGCCTGTGCGCCCAGGAAGGCCGCGACGCGGGCGCGCACCCGCTCCACCCTTTCCAGCCACACCGGCTTGGGCCCGCCGGACTCGCTGGCCTCCTGGTAGAAGCGCTCGAGCGCCCGGCGCACGCTGGCGGCCAGGGGCGACTGGTGCGCGGTGTCCAGGTAAAGCATCCGGGCGCTGACGGGAAAATCCCGGCGCACTTCGGTGCTGGCATGAAAGTCGGACATGGCGTGTCTACCGAAAAAAATGGCGGGGACTCAAGCCAGGCGGAAGGCCGCGATCTTCTGGCCCGGCCCGTGCTCGACGAAGGCTGCCCGTACCGGCCGGCCGATCAGCGACGCGCCATCGCTCGGCGCGCCGGGCAGTTGCCCATACAGGCACGGCCCCTCCTCCAGTTCGACGGCGGCGAAGACATAGGGCGCCTCGGGATTGAAGCCGTCGTGATGGGTGCGCCGCACGGTCGTATGCGAAATCACCTTGCCGCGTCCGCTCGCGGCCACCCATTGCAGGCCGTCGGCGCGGCAGAACGGGCAGCACACCCGGGGATAGAAGACGTGGCGCTGGCAGGCGCCGCAATACTGGATCATCAGCCGGCCCTCGTTGCACCCCTGCCAGAAGGGCTGGTTCAAGGCGTTGATCCGTGGTTGGGGCTTGAGCATGTGGACTCCTCAGTGCACGCGTTCGAGAATGGCGGCGCTGGAACACAGGCCGCGGCCATACGCCACCATGCCGTAGCCGGAGACCAGGCCCAGCCGGCAGTCCAGCTGCCGGCCTTCGGCGCGGCCCAGCAACTGGGCGGCGGCCTCGTACACGCCGATCATGCCGCCGCTGGCGCCGGCCTGCCCTGCCGACAGCTGGCCGCCGCCGGTGTTCACCGGCAGCGCGCCGCGCCAGCTCAGGTCGTTATGGCGCACGTATTCGTGGGCCCGGCCCGGCTCGCACAGGCCCAGTCCTTCCATCTGCACGAAGGCCATCACCGGGTAGTCGTCGTAAAGCTGGGCGAACTGCATCTGCGCCGGGTCCCTGCCCGCGCGGCCGTAGAGCCGGTC
Organism: Achromobacter sp. SX5; assembly: GCF_056711425.1. Classification (NCBI taxonomy): domain Bacteria; kingdom Pseudomonadati; phylum Pseudomonadota; class Betaproteobacteria; order Burkholderiales; family Alcaligenaceae; genus Achromobacter; species Achromobacter sp. SX5. The sequence continues at coordinate 3,427,945 of NZ_CM160041.1, forward strand.
GGCCAGGCCCGCCCAGCCGCCCGGCACCGAATAGGGATCGTTGGCCGGATAGTTGTGGATCTCCTCGGCCGCCAGGATGCGCAGCGACGGCCCTTTCAGGCCGGCGGCCACGCGTTCCGAGGCCAGCACGATGGCGTCGCCTCCCACGCAGGGCATGACGCAGTCGTACAGGCGCAGCGGATCGGCGATGGGCTTGGCGTTGAGGTAGTCGTCCATGCTCAGCGGCATCTTGAACAAGGCGTTGGGATTGCGCAGCGCGTTCTCGCGCAGGGCCACGCAGAAGCGGCCGAAATCCTCGCGCGTGGCGCCGTGCCGTTCCATGTACAGGCGCGTGTGCAGCGCGAACATGCCGTTGGCCCCGCCGAAGCCCTGCGGCGACATGTACTCCTTGATGGAGCCGTTGAAGTGGTCCAGGGTCTCGTTGTGCGCGGCCACGTCGAAGGCGTCGGCGGCCAGCACCAGCGCCACGTCGCAGGCGCCGTCGCGGATGGCGCGCGCCGCGTGGGCCATGCCGATGATGCCCGAGGCGCCGCCGTACAGTCCCTGGAACAGGAACCGCGCCTCGATCCCCAGGTGCTCGGCCACGGTGGGCGCGTTGTCCGGCGGCAGCAGAAAGCAGGTGACGGCCAGCCCGTCCACGGCGCTCCACGGCAGGCCGGCGTCGGCCAGCGCCGCCGCGCCCGCCTCGTACATCAGGCGCTGCACGCCGCGCTCCGAACGCTTGGCGTAAGGCGCCTGCCCCGCGCCCACGATGCGCACTCCCTCGAACATCCCGGCCATCAGATCACCCCCTGCGCGCTCAGCGCGTCGAATTCCTGCTGCGACAGGCCCAGCATGCCCTGGTAGATTTCGCGGTTGTCGGCGCCCAGGGCGCGGCCGGAATGGCGCACCTCGCCCGGGGTTTCCAGAAAGCGCGGCACCACGCCCTGCATGCGCACCTCGCCGAAATCGTCGTCGCGCACCGCCACGATGTTCTGGCGCGCCTGGTAGTGCGGATCGCGCACGATGTCGCTGATGTCCAGCACCGGCCCGGCCACCACCTCGGCCTGCTCGAACAAGGCCATGATCGACGCGCAGTCGCGCTCGCGGAACCAGCCGGCGATGATCTCGTCCAGCGCCGTGTCGTGCTCGCAGCGCCTGGCGTTGTCGGCGAATCGGGGATCGGTGATGAGCTCGGGCATGCCCAGCGCCTGGGCCAGCCGCTCGAACGTGCGCTGCGAACTGGCCGAGATGCCCACCCAGCGCCCGTCGGCCGTCTGATAGGTATTGCGCGGCGAATCCTCGGCCAGGCGGTTGCCCAGGCGCTGCTTGACGATGCCCAGCTGGTCGAAACCGATCACCTGAGACTCGACCAGGCGGAACAGCGGCTCATACAGGCTGACGTCGATCTCCTGCCCGCGGCCGTTGCCGTGGTCGCGGTTGTACACCGCGAACATGGCCGCCATGGCCGCGAAGGTGGAGGCCACCGAATCGGCCATGGGAAAGCCCGGCAGCGTGGGCGGGCGGTCCGGCGCGCCGGTGAAGGACGGAATGCCGGAAAACGCCTCCGCGATCGTGCCGTAGCCGCCGCGCCGGGCGTAAGGGCCGGTCTGGCCGAAGCCCGAGACCCGCACCATCACCAGGCGCGGATTGATGCGCGCCAGCTCCTCGTAACCGAGTCCCCAGCGCTCGAACGTGCCGGGGCGGTAGTTCTCGATCAGCACGTCGGCCTCGCGCACCAGCTCCCGGAACAGCTCCTGGCCGCGCGGATTCGACAGGGTCAGCGTGATCAGCCGCTTGTTGCGGGCGATGACCTTCCACCATAGCGACAGCCCGTCCTTCATCGGCGTCCAGTGGCGCATCGAGTCGCCGGAGCCGGGCAGCTCCAGCTTGATGACGTCGGCGCCGAAATCGGCCATCTGCGTGGCCGCCAGCGGCCCGGCGATCATATTGCCCGCATCGATCACGCGCAGTCCCGCCAGGGGGCCCTTGCGGGTGGCCTGCGCCTCAGGGTCGGCGCCGGCTACGGTCTCGGAGAAAGTCGACATGGTGGGTTCCGCTCTCGCTTGGAAAGAAAATCCGCTCCGTGATAAACTTCCAAATATTGGAAGTTTTTCTTTCACTAATTGGATTCATTATGGTCAGCGATTCACCACCTGTCCCTAGGGATCAACCCCTAGACCGGCTGCTGCATGTGCTCGACGTGGTGGCGCATGCCGAACGCCCCATCACCATGACCGACGTGGCCGCGGCCTGCGGCCTGCCCGTGCCCACCGTGCACCGGCTGGTCGCGCAACTGGAAGAGCGGCAGCTGCTCAAGCGCGTGCTCGGCACCAAGAAGCTCATGGTCGGGGCCGCGCTGGTCAACCTGGGGATGGCCGCCGTCTCGGCCGCCATGCGCGCCGACCAGAGCCACCAGATCCTGGTCGCGCTGTCGAACCGCATCGGCGAGCACTGCCAGATCGGGCAGCGCGTGGACGACGACGTGGTGTATGTGGACGCCGCCTACGCCACCCGTTCGCAGGGCCTGCACTTCGAGCACGGCCGCCGCTCGCCGCTGTACTGCACGTCCATAGGCAAACTGTTCCTGTCGGAGATGCCGGCTGACCGGTTCGAATGGTGGCTGGCGCACGCCGTGCTGGAGCCGCGCGCGCCCAACACCATCGTGTCGGTGGACGTGCTGCGCAAGGTGATCCACAAAGTGCGCAAGGAACAATGGGCGGCAAGCAACGAGGAAGTCATGGCCGGCGTGGTCGGCTGCGCCGTGCCGGTGCGCGACGCCCAGGGCAAGCTGATCGCCGGCCTGGGCATTTCCGTGCCCAGCGCGCGCGTGGCCTACGACGCGCTGGCCGGGTTCCGCCAGCCCATGGAAGCCGCGGCCGCCGAAATCGCCGCGGCCATTGCAGCCGCGCAGTAGCGGCGCGGCATGGGGCGGCGTTCAGCCGCGCCCCTGCTCCAGCGCCTCGATGAACGCCCGGCTGAACGCGGGAATATCGTCGGGCTTGCGGCTCGATATCAGGTTTGCGTCGATCACGACTTCCTGGTCCACCCATTCGGCGCCGGCGTTGCGCAGGTCGTCCTGCAACGAAGGCCAGCTCGTCATCCTGCGGCCCCGCACCAGGCCGGCGGACACCAGCAGCCAGGGGCCGTGGCAGATGACGGCCACGGGCTTGCCGGCCTCCAGCAGCGCCCGGGCCAGCTCCTGCGCCTTGGGCTGCATGCGGATGTCGTCGGCGTTGAACACGCCGCCCGGCAGCAAGAGGCCGTCGAAGACTTCCGGCTCCGACGCGGCCTGCGCGAAAGTCAGGTCCACGGGAAAGCGGTCGCCGGGCTTCTGGTGGTGCACGCCCTGGATGGGGTCGGTGCGGGCCGAGACCAGCACGGTGCGCGCGCCCTGCTCGTGGAGGCGGTCGCGCGGACCGGTCAGTTCTACCTGTTCGAAGCCGTCGACGGCCAGTATTGCGATGGTCAGGTCTTTGAGTGTCGCCATGATTGCTCCTGGTTCGCGGCCCGGCAGAGGCTGCGCGGCGCGCCGGGCCGCGCGCGCCGCGGCAATCAGGCAGCAAGCGGCATGCCGCCGGTCAGGCGCGGGCGGCCCGCAGCCGCGTGCGCAGATGGCTGGCCACGGCGGCCGCGAACAGGCCGCCGATCACCGAGACATGTTCCAGCGCCACGTACAGCGCCAGCATGGCCTGCGGCTCGGGCAGCGCCCAGAAACGATGCACGATGGCGATGGTGAGCGCCAGGAATACGGCCAGCGCGGCGACGCCCAGCCACAGCGCCCGGTCCAGCAACAGTAGCGCGGAGCCGCCCAGCAGCAGCGCGATGGTCGCGGCGTTGAACAAGGCTTCCGGAGCCAGGCCGGCCTTGCGCATTTCCGCCATGCCGCCCTCGAAGTCCAGCAGCTTGGCCAGGCCGGAAGAAACGAACACCACCGCCAGCAGGATGCGGGCGAGCAGCCAGAATCCGCGGCTGGCCAGGATGGAATCGACGATGTTGCGCATGCGGTTTGCTCCAGAAGTAGGCAAATCGCGCAGCCTAAGACTTCAAGTTAACTTGAAGTCAAGCATCCTCTTCCGATGCTGACGACAGGCCGCGCTCCAGGATGCGCGGGCCGGCGCCGTCGACGCCCAGGGCGTCGCCGGGGTTGCGCAACGGGCAGTCCTGCAGCGACAGGCAGCCGCAACCTATGCAGCTCGACAGCTCGTCGCGCAGGCGGATCAGGCGCTCGATGCGTTCGTCCAGTTCGCGCCGCCATGCCGCCGTCATTTCGCTCCATTCCGGGGCGGTCACGGGACGCCCCCGCGGGACCTTGTCCAGGTGCCGCTTGATGACTTCCAGCGGAATGCCGACGCGCTGGGCGACCTTGATGATGGCGATGTGGCGCAGCACCTCCCTGGTGTAGCGCCGCTGGTTGCCCTGGGTGCGCGACGATGCGATCAGCCCCAGTTCCTCATAGAAGCGCACCGTGGCGGCGGAAACGCCGCTGCGCCGGGCCACCTCCCCGACGGACAAGGTTTTGGACGGATCGATCATGGGCCTCCCGAATGAAGAACCCGAACCATACTTGAAGTCGGGCATCGCAGCGGGACATACAATCATCAGGTGCACGCACACCACACCGGAGACGCTCATGGCGCTCAAGCACGCAACGCCCTTGGAAGTCATAGACCTGTTCCATCCGCGGCCGTCCCTGGAGCCGGACCCGCCGGCCAGCGTCAGCCTGCTGCGCACGAAAGAGCTGCAACTGATCCGCCTGGTGCTGCCGGCGGGGCACCGGCTCCCCTGGCACCAGGTGCCGGGCGTATTGACGCTGCAGTGCCTCGTCGGGCGGGTCGATGTCGAAACCCCGCAACGCCAGTGCACGCTGGCCGAGGGACAGCTGGTGATGTTGCAGGGCAACGAACCCCACAGCCTGCACGCGCAGGCGCCCACGGTCGCGCTGCTGACGCTGGCGCACCATCCGCCGGGCGCCTGGCAGCCCAGGGACGACGAGGACGGCTAGGCTCTTTTCCGGCTATACCGGCCGGGCTTCGATCCGCAACGTGCCTTTCAGGCCGGGGCGGGTCTTCTGCGCGATGGCAAGCTCAAAACCGAAGCCGGTGCCGTCGCCAAGCGCGTGGGTTTCGACGCTTAGCGTCGCCTTGCCGGGGTTGTCGTCCTGATAGCCGTACTTGATGCGCCATCCCCCGAGCGCCGCCGCATCGGGAAACGCTTCCACCAGGATCAGCTCGCGCATGATGTAGCCGCCTTCGTAGTGGCGCTTCATGAAAAGCAGGCCGTCGACGCTGTAGTCGGGAACCAGCACCTTGATGTCGAACGCGAAGCTCACCGATTTCGACGCCTTCACGCTCTTGGACGGATCGAGGAATACCGAGAACAGATAAGGGCTCCTGGCGCGGTCCGGCGGACGCATGGTGCCTTTCTTGCCCGGGAACAGCTCATCGTAGGTGCGGAATATCGCGGAACATTCCCGCACCTCGCGGCGGGTCATCTGCCATTGGCAGCCGCGCACGCTCACGGTGACCTCGAACTGATAGGAAGCCTGCACCTCCTTGCCCGCATCGAACTCCTTCTGCACTTCGGCCGGCAGCGTGATGTCGTCGACATCGAGTATGCCGTCGACCCGCAGCGCGCCGAACAGGAATCGCGTCAGATTCTGGTAACCCTCCTCGGAATTCACGATGCCATAGTGGCCCGAGTGGCTGCGGTGCACGAAGGCGCGCGGCGAACTCACGTCCTTGCCGTCCGCGCCGGGACCGTGCGTGGTGGCGTTGTCGATGCGGACCAGGCCATCGCTCGCGTCGCCCGCCCCCCAGGCGGAAAGCCCCGCGGCCACCGTATAGTCGCGCGGATTGGTGCCCACCAGGTTGAAGATGCGCTCGGGCGGGAAATTCTTCACCACCGCGACGTCCTCGCTCGACGACAGGCCCAGGTAGTCGGCCATGCGGTCCCGATTGAAATTGTTGGCGTCGCCGAACGACAGCCAGCCGGGCACGTTGCGCACGATGCGCATATCGATGCCGTTGTGCGGCGTGGCGTAGGTGAACAGCTTGTCCACCGCCGCGCGCGCCTGCGCGCTGCCCAGCTTCGGATTCTGCAACAGGGCGCGGCACACCAGCCCGCCCATGGAATGCGCCACCAGGTGCACGCGGAAGTGCTCTTTGGCGACCCCGCTCCTGGGATTGGCGCAGATCTTGTCCCGCAGGCGCAGTATCAGCTCGCCCAGGCCTTGCGCGAAATGCTCGATCGGAGGCGTCTTGCCCGTGCCGAAATCCTGGCTGGCCTCGTCGTAATAGCGGTAGATGACGACGCTGCGGTACGGAATCTCGCAATCGGGCCGCTCGGAAGCGACCATGTCCTCGCCGTCCTCGAACACGTCGCGGTAGCCGTGCTCGCTCATCAGGCGCACCAGCGGCGACTCGAAGTAGTAGCGCTTGACGTCGCCGGTCCATGCCATTCTGGACTTGGTCGAACCGATATTGAAGCCCATGTACGGGTCGGCGACCGTATCTTCGATCTCGCTTTGCATGGCGGCAAAGCCCCGCACATAGATGATGGGATGGTATGGGGCCAGCGGATTCTCGCTCATCGGGATTCTCCCTTTTCTCGGTCAATCGTGTATGCGCGACCAATCGAACCCCCGCGCCGGGTCCCATCCGAATCGGCCGATCGGATTGACGTCTTCATGGCCGACGACGAAGCCCTTTTTGTTGGGGATTCCGTACTTGCCGCAAAGCAGGACGACCAGCTTGCGCAACGATGCGTACATGGCATCGGGATAGACGGAAGGGTCCGCGTTCACCGAGCCGACGCCCAGGGTTTCGATGCCGATGGAGTAGTTGTTCGGGTCCGGATCGTTCTCGAAATTGACCGGCTTGTCGGTCGCCCAGCGCTCGTTGAAGTACCGGAAACTGTCCCAGGCGCCGCCGTCCGGCTGCGCAACGAAAACCGCCTCGGTCTTGTCCCAGACGGGGTTCAAATCGCCATCCAGATAAATGGACCCCGGCGGGTAATTCTTGTACCAGGAGAAGTACTTCAGGTACTTCTGCCATTCCTTGCCGCCCTTTTTGTACAAGGACGCGGTGCTTTTATCTATGCCTGAATGGTAGGCGCGGCCCGCATCGGGCACGAACTGGAAAAGCCCGCCGTCGCTGTGAACCAGATAGTGCGAGCTGACCGATTTCGGCGCGGTGAACGTCCTGCGGACCGAAGAAAAATCCTTGGTTCCCGTGACGTGAATGACGATATGGGTGGGAACCTTGTCCCGGGGTCTTCTCGCATTGGAATTGTTCGTTTTTATTCTGTTGTCCGGCGGTACGAGGGCATTCCATTCTTGATCGGGTTTCACGATGGCCTCACTGGTCCGGCGCCCTCGCCGCAGTGGCGGCATCGCCGCTGCCCGGAAGCGCTGCCGGCAACTTTCCCCGATTCAGCCGTTGTTCAGCCATACCTCAAATTGGGTATGCGGAAATGCGGGAAGCGCTCGCATAATCCGACGGCGCGCTACCCGTCCGAGACGTCCGTGCAGCATCACACCGGAGTTGCGATCATGAAGATTCCAAAGTGTGTGGATCGACCAAGGTTCATCCGTGTGTTTTCGCCAGGCGGCCGGATGATTGCCGCTGTGCTTTCGTTCTTTTGGGCGTTCGCCGTCATGGCAGAAGCCTGTCCGGACGGAGACGCGAGCCTGGTGCAGGTGCGTAATGTCATCAATGACCTGGGAAAAAGCGGTCGCGCTCCCGCAGGGGCAGAGTGCGGATATGGCTGGGCAGAAGGTATCAATTTCGATAAACCTTCGCTAACCGATCAAGTGCTAATCAGCTTTTTCCTTGAAGTGGCCGATCTCCACAGGCAAGCTTACCTTAAGCGCTTGGCAGAGGGCTATGTTGCCATCGCCAACAGTTATCTGGACAAAGAGATAGCCGTAAGAGAGAAATTCATAGAGCAGGTCCTTGCCGCGGATGACGAGACCCGAAAGTCTGAATCGCTACAGCGGGCCACTGTCAAGCATCTGTCAGCCATGGCCACAGCATATGTAAAGAGAAAAAAGTACGCCGAAATAGCCGAATACCTTTCCCAAAAGCCAACAAATATTATTGACCATGAAGCTGTCCGCGCATGGCTGCAAGCGGTGTCTTCCTGCGACAAATTCGATGGCGATCCAAACGTAAACCTATGCGCCGTCAAGGACAGACAGATCTGCCAGAAGACAATCTCCGATTTCCTCGCATCCGTGGACGAAATGAAATCGCAACTCTTTTCTTCCAAGACAGGAAGGGAGATCGCCGTCCTTCGGCGTCTCACCGCAGACGGAGGATGCTTGAATGATTAATGCATCTATATGTGCGCGTCTCGCCGGAATGGCCTTTTTTTTGATCTCTAGCCCGGTGCAAGCCGTTGAACCCGCTTCGCAGCCGAATCACACGCAGCCGACTGAAGTCAAAAACGACAACCAGCCGCCCGAGATAAAAATCGAGAAGCAACCATTAGAAGTCAGCGCCGCAGGCGATCCGACGAACCGGGTTGGCAGCCCGGTGCTCATAGTCCTTACATTCAAGAACATAAGCTCCAGTCTTCAGATAATTACCAACGCCAGCATAACCATCGATGCCTCCGCAAACAGCCGCTTCAACGGGGAAGATCCCTGCGATCTCGATGGCACCGGCGAAATAACACTAAAACCTGGAGAAATATACAGCCAAAGCTGTCGATTTCCCGTGGTGAAAAAACAGCAGGGCAACGATAAAGGCGTTGCTCAACCCGTGACGCCAGCCGATGGCGGATGGATCTACCCGTCCTGGTACGACCGCTTGTTCAGCGCCAATCTTCGGCTGTCGGTAAATGTCACCCTCGAAAAAGAAGCTTCCAGCGGCAAACGTTCCCCGAATTTCCGATTTTTTCCTATGGTTCCAGTCCAGGCCAGCGAAATCAGCATCTTCATCGGCGGCGCGGTCGGCGCCATGCTGCTGGCGATATTCGTCTGGGTGGAACGCCTGCTCAAGAATCCCCGGGTACGCGAGCGATGGATTCGGAATCTCTTCGTGACCGCGCTGACGGGCCTGCGCGGCGCGCTGCTGTCGGCCATCGCGCTTTTGCTGGGACAGACGACGCAGGGGATCGGCTCGCCCGTGGTGCTGACCGTCACGGACTTCAGCGGCGGCGTGCTGATAGGCTTGTTTTCCTATCCGCTTGCAGCCTGGATCTCTTCGACGCTGAAACTCGATGGCGAGTTTTTCGGCGCTGCAAGCAAGGAAAAACCCGGCGCCATCAGCTAAGCCATTCCGCTACCGCCACTCTCCCGCCAGATAATCCTTCAACACCCGCACCAGCGCCGCGGCCGCGGGCGACAGGCTGCGGTTGCGCGAGGTGACCAGGCCGATTGAGCGTTCCGCCACCGGACCGATGAGCGGGCGCTGCACGATGCCGTTCTGGGCCACGGCGCCGGCGGCGATTTCGGGCAGCGCGGCGACGCCGAAGCCGCATTCGACCATGGCCACGATGGTGGTCAGGTGTTCGGCCTCGAACGCGGGCGTGAAGCGGATGCGGTTCTGCAGAAAAGCCCATTCGGTGTACTGGCGCACGCTGCTGGGCTGCACCATGGAGACGTGGGCGGCGTCGGCGCTGTCGGCCCAGCGCAGCGGGCCGCGCGCGCGAGCCAGCGGATGGGTCTCGGGGATCAGCAGCAGGAAGCTGTCGGACATCAGCGGTTCGTAGTGCAGGTCGGCGTGCTGGGGGTCGGCCGCCGTCAGCGCGAAGTCCACTTCGCCGGCGCGCACCAGGTCGAAGGCCGGCCCCGACAGCGTGTCGCGCACCTTGAGGGCGACACGCGGGTGGGCCTGGCGGTAGGCCATGAGCACCCGCGGCAGCAGGCGCGCGGCGACCGAGGGCAAGGCGGCCACCGAGACCTGCCCTTGCTCGGCGTTGACGATGCCGCTGACCGCGGCCACGGCGTCGCGAAACGCCACCTGCAGGCTCGCGGCCTGCTGCATGAAGACTTCGCCGGCCGCGGTGAGCCGGACCGTGCGCGTGGTGCGGTCGAACAGGCGCACGCCCAACGCGTCCTCGATGCGCTGGATCTGCGTGGACAGGGCCGACTGCGACAGGTGCAGCTGCGCCGCCGCCTGGCGGAAATTGAGCGTGCGGCCCAGCACCAGCGTGGTGTCGATGTCGCGCATCGAGAGATTGATCTGCACGGGTCTACATTGATCTGATTTGAAGATCATTCTATCCAAAAAATCTGATTCATCAATCAAAGCGGCTTCTCTACACTCGGCTCCAAGCTAGAAACAAGGAGCTATGCATGCAGACGGACGCGAAAGCGCTGCCCAATCCGGGCGCGGCGCACGCGGTGGTGGTGGGCGGCGGGACCATGGGCGCGGACGTCGCCGTGGTGCTGACCCGCGCCTCGTGCCGCACGACGGTGATCGAATCGAACGCGGAGCGCGCCGCTGGCGTGCCGGCGCGCGTGGCCGCCAATCTGGAAGCCATCGGCCGCCAGCAGAACGCGGCGCTGGTGGCCACGGCGCCGGACCTGGACGCGGTGGACTGGTCCGGCGTGGACCTGATCATCGAGTGCATCCCCGAGCGCCTGGACATCAAGCAGGCCCTGTTCGCGGAACTGGAGCGGCGCGCGCGGCCCGACACCATCCTGGCCAGCAACAGTTCCAGTTTTCCGATCAGCGCGATCGGCCAGGGGCTGGCGAGCCAGGGCCGCATGCTGGGCCTGCACTTTTTCATGCCGGCTCACCTGGTGCCGCTGGTCGAGGTGGTGCTGGGCGCGGGCAGCGACGGCGCTTGCGCGGACGCGCTGATCGCCTTCATGCGGCGTTGCGGCAGCGTGCCGGTGAAGGTGGCCCAGGACCTGCCGGGCTTTCTGGCTAACCGGCTGCAGCACGCCCTCTCGCGCGAGGCCTTCGACCTGATCGACCGCGGCATCGCGTCGCCGGAAGATGTGGACGCGGCGGTGCGCTTCGGTTTCGGCTTTCGCTTCCTGGCCGCCGGGCCGGTGATGCAGCGCGACCACGCGGGCATCGACGTGCATGCCGCGGCCGGCGCCACCATGTACCCGACGTTCTGCAACGCCGACCGGCCCGCGCGCTGCCTGACCGAGCGCGCCCAGGACGGCCGCCACGGCATGAAGGCCGGCCAGGGCTTCTACGCCTGGACGCCCGAGACCATCGCGGCCGAGCGCGAGCGCTACGACCGCCTGCTGCGCGCCGGCCTGGATCTGATGGCGCCCGAACTGCCGGAGATCCAGCCATGAACGCAACCGCCCTGCCGCGCGCGGCGCTGGCCGATACGCCCGCCATCATTACCGTGGCGCCCAACGGCGCCTATAAGAAAGCCGCCGACCATCCCGCCGTGCCGCTGACGGCCGAGGCCCTGGCGCGCGAGGCCCGCGCCTGCCTGGACGCGGGCGCGGCCATGATGCACATGCACGTGCGCAAGCCCGACGGCAGCCATCTGCTGTGCGCCGACGCCTACCGCGAGGCGCTGGCCGCGGTGCGGCGCGCGGTCGGCGACGAGCTGCTGGTGCAGGTGACCAGCGAGGCCGCCGGCGTCTACAAGGCGGCCGAACAGATCGCCGTGGTGCGCGAGCTGCAGCCCGAGGCGGTTTCCATCGGGCTGCGCGAAATCGCCGTGCCGGACATTCCGGAAACGGAGCTGGCGGCCTTCCTGGCTTGGCTGGCCGAGCGCCGCATCATGACGCAGATCATCCTGTACGACGAAGGCGACGTGCGGCGCTGGCTGGCCCTGCGCCAGCGCGGGCTGGTGCCGCCCGGCGCCTGGTCGGTGCTGTTCGTGCTGGGCCGCTACAGCGCGGGCCAGACTTCATCGGCTTACGACCTGCTGCCGTTCCTGTCGGCGTACGACCATTCGCTGCCCTGGGCCGTCTGCGCTTTCGGTCCCGAGGAAAACGCCTGCGTCACGACCGCGGCGGCGTTCGGCGGCCATATGCGCGTGGGCTTCGAGAACAACCTGAAGCTGCGCGACGGCAGCGTGGCGCCCGGCAACGCGGCGCTGGTCGCGCAGGCCGCCGAAGGCGCGCACGCGCTGGGCCGGCCGCTGGCCGACGCGGCCGCCGCGCGCCGCATCTACGGACAACTGGGCTGAATACCCTGCGCCGGCCGCGCGCCGGCGCCCGCGCAACGCCGCGGCGCAACATTGACGCCCCGCAAGGGCATCTGCTAAAAACTGCGACATCCGCACGTTAAACGCAATGCCCCAACGTCGTAGCGAGGTGGTGTGTGCAAAACGAGTCTGATGGCTACACAAAGCCGCAGGAACTCCGCAGCTTCCTGTTCCTGACGGCAGTCATGGCGCCCGTCCTGTCGGTCATTATCGTGGCGGGTTACGGTTTCCTCGTCTGGTTCTATCAGCTGTTCGCCGGCCCTCCCGGCAGCTGACCAGACGCGACGGAAGCGCTCCCATGCCTACCCTTCCCCACCGTGCGCCTCCCGCGGCGCCGCCAGAGCTGCACATCGCCAGCATGGTGGTGCACGCGGCGCCGCCGCGCATCAACGACGTCCGAGCGGCGATCCTCGAGATCGCCAGCGCGGAAATCCATGCCGCTTCCGATACCGGGAAACTGGTGGTCACGCTGGAAGCTCCCTCCACCGACGACATGATGGCGCGGATATCGGAAATCCAGCGCCTCGATGGCGTACTGGCCTCGGCGCTGGTCTACCAGCATGCCGACACGCTGGACGCGATGAACGAGGAGATTGACGATGGCAATGGCTCGTAGGGACTTCATCAAGCAATCCGCCGCCGCGGCGGCCGCCACCGTCGCCGGCATTCCCATCGTCGGCTACACGCAGAACATCGTCACCGAATCCGAGGCCGCCAAGCTCAAGTGGTCCAAGGCGCCCTGTAGGTTCTGCGGGACCGGCTGCGGCGTGAACGTCGCCGTGAAGGACAACCAGGTCGTGGCCACGCACGGCGATTTCAACGCCGAGGTCAACAAGGGCCTGAACTGCGTCAAGGGCTACTTCCTGTCCAAGATCATGTACGGCAACGACCGGCTGACCCAGCCGCTGTTGCGCATGAAGGATGGCAAGTACGCCAAGGACGGCGAGTTCGCGCCGGTGTCCTGGGACCAGGCCTTCGACGTGATGGCCGAACAGTTCAAGCGCGTGCTCAAGGAGAAAGGCCCGGAGGCCGTGGGCATGTTCGGCTCGGGGCAATGGACCGTCTGGGAAGGTTACGCCGCGCTCAAGCTGATGAAGGCGGGCTTTCGCTCCAACAACCTGGACCCGAACGCGCGCCACTGCATGGCCTCTGCCGCGGTGGGCTTCATGCGCACCTTCGGCGCCGACGAGCCCATGGGCTGCTACGACGACATCGAGAACGCCGACGCCTTCGTGCTGTGGGGCTCGAACATGGCGGAGATGCACCCCATCCTGTGGACCCGCGTCACCGACCGCCGCCTGTCCGCGCCCAAGACCAAGGTGGCGGTGCTCTCCACCTTCGAGCACCGTTCGTACGAGCTGGCCGACCTGACGCTGACCTTCACCCCGCAGACCGACCTGGCGATCCTGAACTACATCGCCAACTACATCATCGAAACCAAGCGGGTGAACCGGGACTTCGTCGACAAGCACACGGTGTTCCACCAGGGCAACGCGGACATCGGCTACGGGCTGCGCCCCGACCATCCGCTGCAGAAAGCCGCCAAGAACGCCGACAAGGCCGGCGGCTCGCACCCCATCACCTTCGAGGAATTCGCCAAGTTCGTCTCCAAGTACGACCTGGACTACACCTCCAAGCTGAGCGGCGTGCCCAAGAAGCAGCTGCAGGACCTGGCCGAGCTGTACGCCGATCCCAAGGTGCGCGTGACCTCGTTCTGGACCATGGGCTTCAACCAGCATACGCGCGGCGTGTGGGCCAACAACATGGTCTACAACATCCACCTGCTGACGGGCAAGATCTCCACGCCGGGCAACAGCCCGTTCTCGCTGACCGGCCAGCCCTCGGCCTGTGGCACGGCGCGCGAAGTGGGCACCTTCTCGCACCGCCTGCCGGCCGACCTGGTGGTGACCAATCCCAAGCACCGCGCCCATGCCGAAGAGCTGTGGCAGCTGCCCGACGGCACCATACCCAGCAAGGTGGGCGCGCACGCGGTGCTGCAGAACCGCATGCTCAAGGACGGCCAGATCAACGCCTACTGGGTGATGGTCAACAACAATATGCAGGCCGCCGCCAACCTGATGAACGAAGGCCTGCCGGGCTACCGCAACCCCGAGAACTTCATCGTGGTGTCGGACGCCTACCCCACGGTCACGACCATCTCCGCCGACCTGATCCTGCCGGCTGCCATGTGGGTCGAGAAGGAAGGCGCCTATGGCAACGCCGAGCGCCGCACCCAGTTCTGGCACCAGCTGGTCAACGCGCCCGGCCAGGCGCGCTCCGACCTGTGGCAGCTGATGGAGTTCTCCAAGCGCTTCAAGGTCGAGGAGGTCTGGCCCGCCGACCTGCTGGCCAAGAAGCCCGAATACCGCGACAAGACGCTGTTCGACGTGCTGTTCGCCAATGGCAAGGTCAACCGCTACCCCAACACCGAGCGCGCCAAGGACTACGCCAACCAGGAGTCGGACGCCTTCGGCTTCTATGTGCAGAAGGGCCTGTTCGAGGAATACGCCGAATTCGGCCGCGGCCATGGCCACGACCTGGCGCCGTTCGACACCTATCACGAAGTGCGCGGGCTGCGCTGGCCCGTGGTCAAGGGCAAGGAGACCCTGTGGCGCTACCGCGAAGGCAGCGACCCCTATGTGAAGCCGGGCGCCGGCTTCGAGTTCTACGGCAATCCGGACGGCCGCGCGGTGATCTATGCCCTGCCCTATGAGCCGCCGGCGGAGTCGCCCGACAAGGAATATCCGTTCTGGCTGTCGACCGGGCGGGTGCTGGAGCACTGGCATTCCGGCTCCATGACGCGGCGCGTGCCGGAGCTGTACAAGGCCTTTCCCAACGCGGTCTGTTTCATGCATCCGGACGACGCCCAGGAGATGGGCCTGCGCCGCGGCGTCGAGGTCGAGATCGTGTCGCGCCGCGGCAAGATGCGCACGCGCCTGGAGACCCGCGGACGCGACAAGCCGCCGCGCGGCCTGGTGTTCGTGCCCTGGTTCGACGCCAGCCAGCTGATCAACAAGGTCACGCTGGACGCCACCGACCCCATCTCGTTCCAGACCGACTTCAAGAAGTGCGCGGTCAAGATCGTCAAGGTCTGAAAGGCGAACCGGAGACAGCCATGAAGCTACGCGCCCTCACCCTCACCTTGTGCGCCGTCCTCGCCACCGCCGCCTGGGCCGCGCCGCCGCTGGAACTGGAAGACCCGATGCGCGGGCCGACGCCGGTCGCCCAGGAGACCGATCCGCCGCTCATCAGCCCGATCGAGAACAAGGACATCAAGCGGATGCGCACGTATTCGATGCAGCCGCCCACCATCCCGCACAAGATCGACGGCTACCAGATCGACAAGAACTTCAACCGCTGCCTGGCCTGTCACGCGCGCGTCAACACCGAGGAGACCCAGGCGCCGCCGCTGAGCGTGACCCACTACATGGACCGCGACAGCAACGTGCTGGCCGAGGTGTCGCCGCGCCGCTACTTCTGTGTGCAATGCCACGTGCCGCAGGCCGAGGCCAAGCCGCTGGTGAGCAACACCTACCAGGACATAGACGTGATCCTCAAGCGCCTGACGGCTCCGGCGTCCGACAAGAAGTAAGGCGCGGGAGGCTGCCATGGTCAAACTCATCAAGCGCTACTGGAACATCGTCCGCCGGCCCAGCGTGCATTTCAGCCTGGGCTTCCTGACGGTGGGCGGGTTCATCGGCGGCATCCTGTTCTGGGGCGCCTTCAACACCGCCATGGAGCTCACCAACACCGAGAAGTTCTGCACCGGCTGCCACGAGATGCGCGACAACGTATACGCCGAGCTCAAGGGCACCATCCACTTCACCAACCGCTCGGGCGTGCGGGCGCTGTGCTCGGACTGCCACGTCCCGCACAACTGGACCGACAAGATCGCGCGCAAGATGCAGGCCTCCAAGGAGGTGTGGGGCAAGATCTTCGGCACCATCGACACGCGCGAGAAGTTCGTCGACAAGCGGCTCGAACTGGCGCAGCACGAATGGGCGCGCTTCAAGGCCAACGATTCGCTGGAATGCCGCAACTGCCACAATTACGACTACATGGACTTCACGCGCCAGAGCGTGCGCGCGCAGAACATGCATTCCACCTATCTGGCCGACAAGAGCAAGACCTGCATCGACTGCCACAAGGGCATCGCCCACCAGTTGCCCAACATGGGGCCGGGCGGCGCTTCGATGGGGGCCGCCCCGGAGGCGGGCAAAGAGGTCGCGCGTGCGTCCCGCTGACGCGCCGCCGCCCATGCTGGGCGCGCGCGGCCTGGTCGGCCGCCGCGGCGGCGCGGCGCCGGTGGATTTCGAGCTGTACGCCGGCCAGCTGCTGCACGTGCGCGGCGCCAACGGCAGCGGCAAGACCAGCCTGCTGCGCACCCTGGCCGGGCTGCTGCGCCCGCAGGCCGGCAGCGTGCTGTGGCGTGGCGCCGACGCGCGCCGCGACCTGCCGGCGTACCACGGCGGCATGGCGTTCCTGGCGCATGGCAATGGCCTGTGCGCCGAACTGACCGCGGCCGAGAACCTGCGCTACGCGCTGCACGTCGCCGGCACGCCGCAAGCGGCGCCGCGCATTGCCGAGACCCTGCGCGGCTGGCGCCTGGAGCGCTGCGCCGACGTGCCCGCCCGGCGCCTGTCCCAGGGGCAGAGCCGGCGGCTGGCGCTCGCGGCCATCGTGCTGGGCGCCAAGCCGCTGTGGCTGCTGGACGAGCCCGACGCCGGCCTGGACGCGCCCAGCCTGGCGCAGCTGCACGCCGCGCTGCAAGCTCATCTGGCCGCCGGCGGCGCGGCCGTGGTGGCCTCGCACCGCGAGCCGGGCACGGCCGCGGCGCAAACCCAAACCCTGGATATGGATGACTACGCGGATGCTGGGCACGCTGTCGCAGTTGGCGTTACGTGAGATACGGCAGGCCTGGAGACGGCCGGCGGATACGCTGGGCGCCACCCTGTTTTTCGTCGTGGCGGGCTCGATGTTCCCGCTGGCGGTAGGACCCGACCCGGCGCTGCTGGCGGCCATCGGGCCGGGCGTGCTGTGGGTCTGCGCGCTGCTCGGCGTGCTGCTGACCCTGAACCGCCCCTTCGCGCAGGACTACGAGAACGGCGCGCTGGAACAGCTGCTGGTGTCGCCGCATCCGCTGCCGCTGCTGGTGGGCGCCAAGCTGGCCGCGCACTGGTTCAGCAGCTGCCTGCCGCTGATCCTGGCCAGCCCGGTGCTGGCACTGCAGTTCGGCCTGCCGCCACAGGCCATCGGCATCCTGGCGCTGTCGCTGCTGCTGGGCACGCCCACGCTGGCGCTGGTGGGCGGACTGGGCGCGGCGCTGACGCTGGGCCTGCGCGGCGGCGCGCTGCTGCCCCTGCTGGTGCTGCCCCTGTACGTGCCGGTGCTGATCTTCGGCGCCGGCGCGGTGTCGGCCGCCCATGACGGCATGGGCGCCGGCCCGCAGCTGTCGCTGCTGGGCGCGGGCCTGTGCCTGGCCATACTGCTGTGCCCCTGGAGCGCCTCGGCGGCGCTGCGCGTGGCGCTGGACTGACGCCATGCAGAATCCGCCCCTCAACTCATATCCCGCCGCCGGCGCGTCCTGGCTGCGCTACGCCTCGCCGGCGCTGTTCTACCCGCTGGCCGGACGGCTGATTCCGTGGCTGGCACTGGCCGCGGCGCTGCTGGGCGGCGCCGGCCTGGTCGTGGGCCTGGCCGTGGCCCCCACCGACAGCCAGCAGGGCGAGGTCTACCGCATCCTGTTCATCCACGTGGCGGCGGCCTGGATGTCCATGTTCCTGTACCTGGTGATGGCGCTGTACGCGGCGCTGGGCCTGGTCTTCAACACCCGCCTGTCGTTCATGATGATGCGGGCGCTGGCGCCCACCGGCGCGCTCTTCACCTTCCTGACGCTGTGGACCGGCGCGCTGTGGGGCAAGCCGACCTGGGGCACGTGGTGGGTCTGGGACGCGCGCCTCACGTCCGAGCTGATCCTGCTGTTCCTGTACCTGGGCTTCATGGCGCTGCAGGCCGCCTGCGACGACGCCCAGCGCGCCGACCGCGGCGGCGCCATCCTGCTGCTGGCCGGCGTGATCAACGTGCCCATCATCTATTTCTCGGTGCGCTGGTGGAACACCCTGCACCAGGGCGCTTCCATCAACCTGACCGCCGCGCCCAGCATGGCCGGCATCATGGTCACCGCGATGCTGCTGATGGTGGCCGCGTTCTGGCTCTACAGCGCGGCGGCCGGGCTGGCGCGCGTGCGCGGCATCATCGCCGAGCGCGAGCCGGCCGCCATCGGGCGCGCCGCGCGGGAGGCGCGATGAGCTGGGACGCGCTGTTCTCGATGCAGGGCCACGGCCCTTACCTGCTGGGCGCCTACGGCGTGACGCTGGCGCTGATCGGCGTCGAAGCGTTCGTGCTGTGGCGCCGCGCCCGCGCCCGGCGCGCGGCGCGGCAGGCGCAACCCGGCGGAGGCCGCCCATGAGCCCGCGCAAGCGCCGCGCCCTGGCGATCGCCGGCGGCCTGGGGCTGCTGGCCCTGGCCGCCGCGCTGGTGCTCAATGCGCTGCAATCGAACCTGGTGTTCTTCTTCAGCCCGACCCAGGTGGTGGCCAGGGAAGCGCCGGCCAGCGGCAGCTTCCGCGTGGGCGGCCTGGTCGAACAGGGGTCGCTGCGGCGCGAGGCCGATGGCCTGACGCTGAGCTTCGTGGTGACGGACACCGCGCACACCGTGCGGGTGAGCTACCAGGGGCTGCTGCCGGACCTGTTCCGCGAGGGCAAGGGCGTAGTGGTGGCCGGCAAGCTCGGCGCCGACGGCGTGTTCCGCGCCACCGAGGTGCTGGCCAAGCACGACGAGAACTACATGCCGCCCGAAGCGGCCGACGCCATCAAGCGCGCCGGCGCCGCGCCCGCCCATCTGATGCGGGAGGCGCAATGATTCCGGAGATCGGCCTGTTCAGCCTGATCCTGGCGCTGCTGGCGGCGCTGGCCCAGGGCATACTGCCGCTGGTGGGCGCGGCCACCGGCTGGCAGGCCGGGCTGCGGGTGGCGCGGCCGGCCGCCGTCGGGCAGTTCGGCCTGACCACGGTGGCCTTCTGCTGCCTGGCCTGGGCCTTCGTGGACAACGATTTCTCGGTGCTGTACGTGGCCGCCAATTCCCATGCCGACCTGCCCGCCGGCTACCGGTTCGCGGCGGTATGGGGCGGGCACGAGGGATCGCTGCTGCTGTGGCTGTACCTGCTGACCGCCTGGACGCTGGCGGTGGCCATGTGCAGCCGCCGGCTGCCGCTGCCTTTCGTGGGACGGGTGCTGGCCGTGATGGGCTGGATCAGCGTGGGCTTTCTGCTGTTCCTGCTGTTCCTATCCAATCCGTTCGAACGCCTGATGCCGCCGGCCATGGCCGGGCGCGACCTGAATCCGCTGCTGCAGGATCCGGGCATGATCGTGCATCCGCCCATGCTGTACATGGGCTATGTCGGCTTTTCCGTGGCCTTCGCCTTCGCCATCGCGGCGCTGCTGTCCGGCGAGCTGGACGCGATGTGGGCGCGCTGGGTGCGGCCGTGGACGCTGGCGGCCTGGACCTTCCTGACCATAGGCATTCTGCTGGGCAGCGCCTGGGCCTACTATGTGCTGGGCTGGGGCGGCTGGTGGTTCTGGGACCCGGTGGAAAACGCCTCGTTCATGCCCTGGCTGGCCGGCACCGCCCTGATCCATTCGCTGATCGTGACCGAGCGCCGCGGCGCCTTCCGCAGCTGGACGGTGCTGCTGGCCATCTGCGCCTTCTCGCTCAGCATTCTGGGCACCTTCCTGGTGCGCTCGGGCGTGCTGACCTCGGTTCACGCCTTCGCGGTCGACCCGGGCCGCGGCCTGTACATACTCGGGTTCATGACCCTGATCGTGGGCGGCTCGCTGACGCTGTATGCCTGGCGCGCGCCCACGGTGGGCCTGGGCGGCGGCTTCGCCCTGCTGTCGCGGGAATCGCTGCTGCTGTCGAACAACGTGGTGCTGACGGTGGCGGCCGGCTCGGTGCTGCTGGGCACGCTGTATCCGGTGGTGCTGGACGTGCTGGAGTGGGGCAAGATCTCCATCGGCCCGCCCTACTTCGAGGCCGTGTTCGTGCCGCTGATGACGCCGGCCATCTTCCTCATGGGCGTGGGGCCGGTGGCGCGCTGGAAGCAGGCGGAACTGCCGGACCTGGGCCGGCGCCTGCGCGCGGCCTTCGCCGTCAGCGTGGCCACCGCCGTGCTGCTGCCGCTGGCCATGCCCGGCCCGGCGCGGCTGGGCTCGCCCATGGTGATACTGGGGCTGTGGCTGGCGGCATGGTCGGTGGCCAGCGCCGCCGCCCATGCCTGGCAGCGCCTGACCGACGGCGACGGCCACTGGCTGCGCCGCCTGGGCCGCCAGCCGCGCGCCTGGTATGGCATGCTGCTGGCCCACGCCGGCGTGGGCATATTCATCGCCGGCGTCACGCTGGCCAACGGCTACGAGGTCAAGCAGGAACTGCGGCTGGCGCTGGGCGAGACGCGCGAGGCCGGCGGCTACCGCTTCACTTTCGCCGGCCTGGGGCCGGCCGCCGGCCCCAACTACAGCGCGCAGCGCGCGGTCTTCACGGTGACGCGCGACGGCAGGCCGGTGACCACGCTCTATCCGGAAAAGCGTCTCTACACCGTGCAGGACATGGCGCTCAGCCAGGCCGACATCGACAGCGGCTTTACCCGCGACCTCTTCGTGGCGCTGGGCGAACCGGTGGGCGATCAGGCCTGGACGGTGCGCCTGCAGGTCAAGCCTTTCATGACCTGGATCTGGTCGGGCTGCATCCTGATGGCGCTGGGCGGGCTGCTGGCGGCCGGCGACAAGCGCTACCGCCGCGCGCTGGAGGCGCAGGCGCGCATGCCCGCGCCGGTGGCCGCGCCCACCCGGGAGGGCGCCTGATGCTGCGTTACCTGCTGCCGCTGGCCGCTTTCCTGGCGATGGCCGTGTTCCTGGCGATGGGGCTGTCGCGCGATCCGCGCGCGGTGCCCTCGGTCCTGATAGACAAGCCGGCCCCGGCCATCGGCCTGCCGGTGCTGCTGGCGCCGGACCGGAAACTGGACGTGCAGGCGCTGCGCGGGCAGGTCTGGCTGCTGAACGTGTGGGCGTCGTGGTGCGGCCCCTGCCGCGACGAACTGCCGGTGCTGCGCGAGGTCTCGCAGCGCCACGGCATCCCCCTGTACGGCCTGAACTACAAGGACAAGCCGGACGACGCCACCGCCTGGCTGGCGCGCAACGGCAACCCGTACATCGCCTCGGCCAGCGACGCCGACGGCCGCATCGGCATCGAGTACGGCGTGTACGGCGTGCCGGAGACTTTCGTGATCGACAAGCAAGGACGCATCCGCTACAGGCAGCTCGGCCTCATCACGCCCGAGATCTGGAGCGCCCGCATGCTGCCCGTGATCGAGGCGCTGCAATGAAGGCGGCGGCCATGCTCGCGGCGCTGGCGCTGGTCCTGGCGCTGGTCCTGGCGCAGGCGCAGGCGCAGGCCCAGGTCCAGGCCCCGGCAGCGGCCGCGCCGGCGCTGTCGGCCGAACAGGAGCAGCGCGCCGACAAGCTGGCGCACGGCCTGCGCTGCCTGGTGTGCCAGAACCAACCCCTGGCCGAATCCAACGCGCCGCTGGCGCAGGACATGCGCGACCTGATCCGCGGCCAGCTGGCCGCCGGCAGGACCGATGCGCAGATCATGCGTTTCTTCGAGGAGCGCTACGGCGACTTCGTGCGCTACGACCCGCCGTTCAAGCCGATCACCTGGCTGTTGTGGCTGGGCCCGTTCGCGCTGCTGGCGCTGGGCTTCGCCGTGCTGCTGCGCACGCTCAGGCGCCGCGCCGGCGCGCGCGCGCCGCTGACCGCCGACGAGCGCGAACGCGCCGCCCGTTTCCTGGACACCGGCTCATGACCGCGCTCTGGATTGCCGTGCTCGTGCTGCTGCTGGCGACCCTGCTCTGCCTGATCCCGCCGCTGCTGCGCCGCGCGCCGGCGGCGCAGGCCGCCGAGGCCAGTGTGCGCGCCTTTTACCTGGCGCAGCGCGAGCAGCTGGAGCGCGACCTGAAGAACGGCAGTCTCAGCCCCGAGGCCCGGGCCCGCGCCGAAGAGGAACTGCAGCGCGACCTGCTGCAGGACCTGGCGCTGCGCCGCAGCCGCGCCGCGCCGTGGGCCGGCCAGCGCGCCGGCGTGGCGGCCGCCTGCCTGCTGAGCGTGCTGATTCCGGTGGCGGCGGTGCTGCTTTACGGCCAGCTGGGCAATCCGCGCGCGGCGGCCAGCGCGGCCGCGGTCGTGGCCGCCGCCGAGCCGCACGCGGGCGCCTCCAACGACGATATGGCGATGGCGATCAACGCGCTGGCCCGGCGCCTGCGGTCCGCCCCCGACGACCCCGACGGCTGGTATGTGCTGGCGCGCTCTTACGAAACCCTGGGACGCTACAGCGACGCGGTGGCCGCCTACCGGCAGGTGCTGCGCCTGGCGCCGGACCAGCCGGCGGTGCTGGCCGACCTGGCCGACGCGCTGCTGTCGGCCAACCAGGGCGCGCCTGACGCGGAATCGATCGCCGCCGTCGCGCAGGCCCTGGCGGCCCAGCCCGACCAGCCCAAGGCCCTGGCCTTGGCCGGCATGATGGCGCTGCGCCGCGGCGACGCGGCCGAGGCGCTGGCGCACTGGGAGCGCCTGCAGGCGCGGCTGCCGCCCGACTCGGAAGCGGCGCGCCAGATCCAATCGAATATCGCGCAGGCGCGCGCCATGGCGACGGGTTCGCCGCCGGCCGCGGCCGCCAAGGGCGCGGCGCCGAACGCGGCCGCCGCGGCCACGGCCAAGGCCCGCATCAGCGGACGCGCCCGCATCGCCGATGCGCTGCGCGCGCAGGTCCAGCCCACCGATACCGTATTCATCCTGGCGCGGCCGGAGGACGGCCCGCGCATGCCGCTGGCGATCCTGCAGATGCAGGTCTCCGACCTGCCGCGCGATTTCGTGCTCGACGACAGCAGCGCGATGTCGCCGCAGGCGACCCTGTCGGGCGCCAGCAAGGTGCGCGTGGAGATCCGGGTAAGCCGCGCGGGCGCGGCGGCCGCCCGGCCCGGAGACCTGGGCGGCGCGCTGGCCGGCGTGGCCGTGCCCAGCGACGGCGTCGACCTGGTGGCCGATACCGTCGTGCGCTAGCGTCAGGCGCGCTCGATGCGGGCCGGCAGGCCCTGGCGCACCGCCGCGCCCGAAACCCAGTCGATCCAGACGTTGGCGTGCGCGCCGCGCGTGGCGTCGCCGAAGCCCAGGTCGTTCAGGTTCACGCCCGCGCTCAGCGCCGGATCGTGCGGCATGGGCTTGCCGTCCACGATATGCGCGCGCACGCCCAGCTCGGTATGGCCGTAGCCGTGCTCGATGCCGACCGCGCCCGGCTGGATGCCGTCGCGCAGCAGCGCCAGCCCGGTGACCGCGCCACCCGGCGTCACGATGCGCACCGGATCGCCGTTGCGCAGGCCCAGGCGCTCGCCGTCCTGGCGGTTGATCGACACCGGGTTGTGCGGATGCACCTGGCGCAGGCGGCTCACGCCGATGGACATGGAGCTCATCAGGTTGGACTTGAACGAGCTGAGCAGGAACGGCCATTCCTGCCTACCGTATTCGGCGCGCATGTCGCGGCCGTCGGCCAGGCGCGTCGGATACCAAGTCGGACAGCCGCTGTAGCGCTCGCCGGTGAGCGAATGGTGAAAGCCCGCCAGCTCCTCGCTCCAGACCGTCAGCGGCTTGGCATAGGCCGCGCGCAGGCGGCGCGCGGCGCCCTCGCCGACCCAGGCGTCCTCCATCTTGTCGAAGCGGCCGCCGCGGCTCATCAGCATCGCGACCTGGCGCCACTCGCCCGGCTTGAGCTTTTGCTGCAGCAGGTCCTTGTAGCGGTCCACGCCGGTCAGCGCCATGTCTTCGTCGCTGGCCTCGGGCACCGGGCGGCCCGCGGCGAACGCGATATTGGCCATGCCGCGCAGGAAGAAGTCCTCGGGCGTGTCCAGCGCATACTTGCCGCCCTCCTTGTCCGAGATCGCGCCGGCGCCGAAGCCCGGCATGTCCAGCCGCTTGGCGCAGGCGATCAGGAAGGTCTCCAGGCACACCGGCTCGCCGCCGGCCGTACGCGCCACGCGCGGCTGCACGGCCGGCCAGCGCACGGTGGAGGCCTTGGCCACCACGTCGGCCCACGGCGCCGACACGCCCCAGCTTTCGTAGGTCACGGTGTCGGGCACGATATAGTCGGCCAGCGCGTTGGTTTCGTTGATGAAGGGATTGATCGACACCGACAGCGGCAGCAGGCGCGGGTCTTTCAGCTTGTCGGCCACGACGTTGCGGAAGCCGGCGACGCCGTAGACCGGGTTGCCCATGTGGTTGAACCAGACCTTGGCGCGGTACGGATAGCCCGCCAGCGCGGAGGCCAGCATCTCGGAGCTGAGCCCGCCAGTGGCCGGATACCAGGGCGCTTCGGCCGGATAGACGGGCTGGCCGGCGGCCTGCTTGCGCTTGAATTCGCTGGACTTCTCGTACGGGAAGCGGTTGCGCGACAGCGGCACGCCCTTGGGCGCGGCGCGGTTGGCGAAGCCGGCGATGTTGTAGCGCGGCCCCGGGCCGTAGGGCGGGAACGGGCCGCCGTCCAGGAGCAGGCCGCCCTCCACGTTCAGGTTGCCCACCAGCGTGTTGAGCATGGCGATGGCGTACGCGGTGTAGAAGCCCGCGCCGCTCATGGTGCCGCCGTGCGCGTCGGCCACGGCGCGCTTGCCGTGGCTGGTGAAGCGCTCGGCCAGCGCAGCGATCTTCGCGGCCGGCACGCCGCTCAGTTCGGCGTATTCGTCCAGCGTCTTGCGGCGCGCTTCCTCGCGCAGCAGCGACAGCGAGGAGCGCACGCGCAGCGACTGCGGCGCGCCCTGCATGCCGGGCGCGGCCACGGTCTCGTCCACGAACAGCGCCGCCGGCACGGCCGAGGTGTGCGGCGCCAGCGTGCCGTCCTCCAGGCGCACCACGTACACGTCTTCCCACTTCTCGTCGGCGTCCGCCGGACGCGGCCAGCCCAGGTCGGCGCCGCGCAGGAAACTGCCCTGGCGCGGATGGCCTGCTTCGGCCACGACCAGGTGGGTGGCGTTGGTCCAGGCCGCCTCGCCGGCGGTCTGCATGGCGGCCGGGCCGGGCTGCGACAGCATGCGGGCGTCGAAGCGTTCGTGCTCCAGCATCCAGCGGATCATGCCCATCACCAGCGCCAGGTCGCCGGCCGGGTTGACCGGCAGCCACTCGTTGCCCGTTCCGGCCGACAGGCTGGAGGACGCGGGCAGCATGGGCGACACGACCACATACGAGAAGCCGCTTTCTTCCGGACGCACGCGGGCCTCGGCCAGCTGCCGCGCCTGGCGCTGGAACGGGTTGCCGGCCTGCGCCGGCGAGGTGCCGATGAACAGGCCGAAGCGCGCGTGGTCCCAGTCCGGCTTGCCATGTGGCATGCCCTTCAGGTCGCCGAGCGCGGCGCCCGCGCCCACGCGGAAGCTCTGGCCGCAGTACGAGCCGTGATTGCTGACGTTGACCGTGCCGAACGATTGCGCGGCGAAGCGCTGGATCAGCGGCGTGCGGCCTTCGTTGCCGGCATCGGTGAACAGGAGCTGGTTGACCTTGGCGCCGTATTCCGGGTTCCGCGGGTCCAGCGGCGTATCGCGATCGTAGATGGCGCGCAGCCCGTCCACATGGCCTTCGCCGAACAGGTCGCCGCCTTCGCAGACCTCCTGCACCAGCTGCTCGAAGGAGATGCTCTGCCACTTGCCCGCGCCGCGCGGGCCGACCCGCTTGAGCGGCTGCAACACGCGGTAGGGGCTTTCCAGCTGCTCCAGCATGGACGAGCCGCGCGCGCAGGAAGTGGCCCGCCCTTCCAGTCCGTTGTCGCCGCCCAGCTGCGCGTAGACGTCGCGCACCGGCGTCTCCATCGCGGCCGGCTGGGTGGTGGCCAGCGGATGGTAGGGGTTGCCCGCCACCCGCAGGATGCGGTTTTGCTCGGTGTCGACGCGCAGCCGCACGCCGCACTGGGTCCAGCAGCCCAGGCAGCTGGAGGGGCTGACGGTCTGTCCCGGCTGGGCGCTCAGCGCGCCGGTCAGCGGGTCGATGCGGAACTCCGGGGTCAGCGAATTGCCGCGCACGGCGTGCGCCGTGGGCGCGCCGGCCGTGCCCTGCGCCAGTCCCTTGACCGCGCGCGCCACGGTTTCGCCGTAGCCGGCCGCGAAGGCCGCCATGCCGCCGGCGACCAGGCCGCCGCGCACCATCAGTTTGCGCCGCGCTTCGTCGCGCGGCTGCTCCGGCGCTGCGCCAGGCTTGTCGTCTTTGTGTTGCTTGTCCATTGCTTCGTCTTCCAGGTTCTTGCGTCAGGCCGATGCCGTGCCCGGCTTGCGCGCCGGGAACAGTTCCAGGGCCCAGGTCACGGCGGCGACCAGCGCCACGCACAGGCCCAGCACGCCCACCATGCCGAGCAGGCCATCGCTGCCCCAGGGCATGTCGTACAGATAGAGGCCGGCGCCGTACTTCGGCACGCCCTGCACGCTCATGAACACGACCCAGCGGAATATCCAGGCGGCGGCCAGCATGGTCAGCGCCAGCGCGGCCGAGGGCAGCGGCTCGGCCAGCGTGCGGGCCGGGCGCTGCAGCAGCGCGATGATGCAGAAGGCCGTGATCACGGCGCCCGCCAGGCTGATGCGCCAGATGGGGAATTGCGCGAACAGGCGCAGGGCCGCGTCGAAGGACGGGTCCAGCCCCAGCAGGCCCAGCAGCGCCCAGGCGCCGGCGCCCAGCGCCATCATCACCACGGCAGTCACGCTCAGGCGGCGCAGCATGTCCACCGGCAAGGCGCGCATGCCGCCGGGCAGCCAGCGGCCCATCAGGAACATGGCGCCCAGCGCGCCCAGCCAGGCGGTCAGCGCGAAGTTCACGGGCAGGAACACCGTGTGCCACAGCGGCCGCGAACGCAGCACCATGACTTCGGCGCCGGTATAGACCAGGATGGACAGCGCCGACAGCGCCAGCAGCGTGGCCGTCGCGCGCAGCACGCCGACGCGGCCCCACCACCAGGCCGCGCTGAACAGCAGCGCCAGGCCCACGAAGGCCGGCAGCAACAGCGCGCCCAGCCACATCCACGACCAGGGCGTGAGCTGGGTATAGAAATGCCAGAAGCGGCCCGGCTGGTGCAGGTCGGCCAGCAGCGACACGGGCGCGGCGATGGCGCTGACCAGCAGCACCGCCACCGCCGCCGGCAGCAGCCGGCGCGCGGAAGACCCCTCGCGCCCGAAGGCCGAGAAGGCGGCGGTCAGCGCCGTGGTGGCGCTGATGCCGATGAGGAAGAAGTACTGCACCGCCCAGGGCAGCCAGGCGGCGTCGTAGACCGGCGTGAGCAATTCGGAGATCTGCATGGATATCCCCTTCAATGGGCGCCGGCCAGCCGCACGCCGGCCTGGCCGTCGACCTGGTGGACGAACGCATCGGGCAGGCCGATGTAATAGACGTGGGGATCGGTCTTCATCTCGGGCTTGAGCACCTTGACCTCGTCCTTGTGCTCGGCCAGCAGCCGCGAAATCGCGCTATCCGGATCGTTCAGGTCGCCGATCACGCGGGCGCCGCCCACGCAGCTTTCCACGCAGGCCGGCAGCAGGCCGGCCTCCAGCCGGTGCTCGCAGAACGTGCACTTGTCCGCGGTCTGGGTTTCGTGGTTGATGAAGCGGGCGTCGTAAGGACAGGCCTGCACGCAATACGCGCAGCCGACGCAGCGCTCGTTGTCGACCAGCACGATGCCGTCCTCGCGCTGGAACGTGGCCTGCACCGGACAGACCGGCACGCAGGGCGGGTTGTCGCAGTGGTTGCACAGGCGCGGCAGCATCACCATCGCGGCCGGGCCGTCGTCGGGCTTGACCTCGTATTGCAGAACGGTGGTGCGGAACTGGCCGATGGGGGGCAGGTTCTCCATGGAACAGCTGACCGTACAGGATTGGCAGCCGATGCATTTGCGCATGTCCACCACCATGCCGTAGCGCTTGCCCGCCATGCCGGGGCGGCGCGGCGGCTGCCCGTTGAGGCCGGCGGCCTCGGCATGGATGGGAATGACGGTCGCCGCCGCCCCCAGCCCGAGTAGTCCTTTGAGGAAGCCACGTTTACCCGGCAAAGGCGTTTCCGGGGGGCTGGCGGGGGGATGCATACGGATTCTCCAAGCGCATAAGTGTTACGTGAATAAACTTATCACTCGGGGTTATATAGAGGCTTGATATGAATCAACGGGGGACGGATTAATCGCGAATCCGTCCCCAGAATGCTTCGCCGGGTCAGTCCGCCGGCCTGAGCGCCCTGCTCCAGGCGGCCAGTTTCTGCTCGAACGAGGCCGCGGCGTGGGCCGGGCTGGTCGAGGGCAGCGCGACGTATTCCAGCCCGGCGTCCAGGCCCGGCAGGACGTGGCGCCGGTACAGCGCGGCGGCCTTGGCGCCGTTGAAGCAGACCCGCGCGATGCCCGGGTGCCGTTCCAAGAATGCGGCGAAATCGTTGGCCACCAGCGTATCGGCGCGGATGTCGGCGTCCAGGCTGCCCGGGCGTTCGCAGGCTTGCAGCACGTCCCATAAGGCGACTCCGCCCGCCTGCAGCGCGGCCAGCCGGGCCGCGTAGTCCAGCGCCGGATCGAAGCCGAAAACGCGGGCCGCGATGGGCCAGAAGGCGTTGCGCGGATGCGCGTAATAGCGGGCCTGCCTGAGCGAGGCCACGCCGGGCATGGAGCCCAGCACCAGGACGCGCGCATCGGCGCGCGCCACCGGCGCGAAGCCCTGCACCCGGTCGTCATGCCCTGCCCGGGCCGGGTCTGTGGAATGTTGCATGGCCACAGAATACGCCAACGGCAAAATCCCGCGCCATCGTTCAGCTTATGGAACAGTGCTTATCAATGGCAGGGACTACCGCCAGCGGCCTTGCGCCCTTATCTTCATAAACATGACGAACGGCCCCGATGGGGCCGCGCAACAGGAAATACGACCATGAAGAAGATCCTCGGTTTGCATGCCAGCCCCCGTCCCCACTGGGTGGGCGACGGCTTCCCGGTGCGCTCTATGTTCTCCTATAGCGACAAGGGCAAGAACACCAGCCCGTTCCTGCTGCTGGATTACGCCGGCCCGGCCCGCTTCGAGCCGGCCGACCAGCCGCGCGGCGTGGGCCAGCATCCGCATCGCGGCTTCGAAACCGTGACCATCGTCTACAGCGGCGAAGTCGAGCACCGCGATTCCACCGGCAAGGGCGGCGTCATCGGTCCCGGCGACGTGCAATGGATGACCGCCGCCTCGGGCATTCTGCACGAGGAATTCCATTCCCATGAATTCACCCGCAAGGGCGGAGAACTGGAAATGGTGCAGCTGTGGGTCAACCTGCCGGCCAAGGACAAGAAGGCCCCGGCGGGCTACCAGAGCATCCTCGACGCCGACATCCCGGCGGTGGCGCTGCCGGACGGCGCGGGCACGCTGCGCGTGATCGCGGGCGACTACGCGGGCCACGCGGGGCCGGCGCGCACCTTCACGCCCATGGACGTGTGGGACGTGCGCATGAGCGCCGGCAAGTCGGCGACCTTCCCGATCGCCGCCGGCCGCAACAGCATGCTGGTGATGCTGCGCGGCACGGTGCTGGTCAACGGCGAAACCGTCGCCCGCGACGCGCAGCTGGCGCTGTTCTCGCAGGACGGCGAGGACATCAGCATCGAGGCCAACAACGATGCGGTGTTCCTGATCCTGAGCGGCGAGCCCATCGACGAGCCGGTGGTCGGCTACGGCCCCTTCGTGATGAACTCCCAGGCCGAGATCGTCGAGGCCATCCAGGACTTCAACGCCGGGCGTTACGGCCAGATGCATTGAAGCGGCGGGGCCGGCGGCGGCCGGCCCCGCAACGGGTTTTCCGCCGGGCCGGCGCGCCTAGGGCTGCTCGGCGATTCCCGCCTGCTCCACGATCCTGGTCCAGCGCGCTTCCTCCTGCTTCACGTACGCGTCCAGCTCCTCGGGCGTTCCGACCTGGGCGGCCAGTCCTTCCAATTCCAGCGCCGCCTGGAACGCCTGGTCCGTCGAGACCTTCTTGATCGCGGCGTTGAGGCGGTCGATGACGGGCCTGGGCGTGCCCTGGGGCACGAACACGCCATACCAGCTGTCGACGAAGTAGTCCGGCTCGCCGGACTCGGCCACGGTCGGCACGCCCGGATAGGCGGGCGAACGGTTCTTGGTCGTCACCGCCAGCGTGCGCAATTGCCGGTTCTTGACCTGGCCGCTGACGCTGGCCGAGGTCGAGAAGATCATGTCGATCTGGCCGCCGATCAGATCGTTGATGGCGGGTCCCGATCCCTTGTACGGCACATGCAGGATGTCGGCCTTGCCCAGGCTCTTGAACAGCTCGCCCGCGAGGTGCGCGGAGGTGCCGTTGCCATAGGAGCCGAACGTCAGCTTGCCCGGATTGGCGCGGGCATAGGCCAGGATGTCCCGCACGCTGTTGAAGCGGGACTTGGCGGACACGACCAGGACGTTGGGCGATTTGCCTATCATCGCCACCGCCGCGAAGGCCTGGTCCGTGTCGTAGGGCAGCTTTTTCTGCATGGCCGGATTCACGGCGTGGGCGAAGGTCGCCATCAGCATGGTGTAGCCGTCCGCCGGGCTTTTGGCCACGTTTTCGGTGCCGATGATGGTGCTGCCGCCGGGCCGGTTCTCGACGATGACGGACTGCCCCAGTTCATCGGTCAGTCCCTTGGCCAACTGGCGCGCGACGATGTCGGTGCCGCCGCCCGGCGTGAACGGCACCACGATGCGCAGCGGCCGTTCCGGAAAAGCGGCCTGCGCCGGCGCCGCCGCCAGAACGCCCGCCGCCGCCGCCGCGGCGGCCAGGGCCCGGACGCATCGCGTCGATATGCTGCTGAAGTTCATTATCGTCTCCTCGTGTTTTTTAACGCCCGTACGCTCAAGGCGCACGGGGATGGTCCAGCACCGCGACGCCGTCGGCCGCGCATACGCCCTGCCCCATGCGCCTGACGAACAGCGGATTGATCTCCGCCTCGGCCAGCCGGTCCTGCAATGCATGCGCCATGCGGGCAAAGGCCAGCACGGCCTCGACCAGGGCCGGCACGTCGGCCCGTTCGCGGCCGCGATAGCCGTCCAGCAAGGGCCAGGTCTTCAGGCGCCGCAAGGCCGCCTCGACCTGCGCGGGCGTCAGCGCCGCGCCGTCTTCAGGCAGCAACAGCAGCGTGGTGTCGCGGATCAGTTCGGCGACGACGCCGCCCATGCCCAGCAGAATCGCCGCGCCCAGCGGGTCCTTGTGCAGCCCGACGATCACTTCGGCGGCCCCGGTCACCATCTCCTGGACCAGGAAGGCGTCGGGCCGGCGGCCCGTATGCCGCTGCACGTCATCGGCCATCCGCCGCAGGCGGGCCGCCACGTGTTCGGCCGGCACGCCGACCGCCACGCCGCCCACGTCGCTCTTGTGCGTGATCTCGCTGGACAGCAGCTTCAACACGACGCGGGGCCCGAGCTGCCGCGCCGCCTCGGCGGCCTGTTCCTCGGTATGCACCACGATTTCCCGGACGCCCGGAATCCCGAAGCGGGCGAACAGCGCCTTGGCCTGGGCTTCGTCCAGCTGTCCCTGCCCGGGGCAGTCCACCGGAGCGCGCGGCGCCGGCGCGACAGCTTCGGCCTGCGCCGGCAGGCCGCGCGGGCGCGCCTGCCACATGGCCGACAAGGCGGCGCTGACGCTCTCGGGCGTATGGAAGGCCGGGATGCCGTAGCGGCCCAGCGTCTCGGCAGCCTGCGGCGCGTGCGGGCTGATGTAGGCCAGCAGCGGCTTGTCCGAAAGCGCCAGCGTGTCCTTCAGCGCGCCGGCCATCAGTTCGGGCCGGGCCACGCCGGACGAACCCACGATGACCACCATCGCGTCGTACTGGTCGCTCTCCAGCACGATGCGGATGGCGCCGCGCAGCAGTTCGGGCTGCAGGCCCGCCAGCGTCACGTCGATGGGATTGCGGTCCAGCGCCGCATGGTCGCCGGTCTGCAGCGCCCGCAGGGCCGCGCCGCAGCGCGCATCGGGCGCGGGCAGCGCGAAGCCCGCCACGCCCAGGCTGTCGGCCACCAGGGTGCCCGCCCCGCCGGTCGAGGTCAGGATGGCGACCCGGCGCCCGCCCAGCGGACGTCCGCTGGCCAGGGCCAGGGGAATATCCAGCAGATCGGAAAACGTCTGCGCGCGGATGATGCCGGTTTCTTCGAACAGCGCGTCGTACATGGCGTCGGCGCCGGCCAGCGCGCCCGTGTGCGAGGCCGCGGCCTGCGCGCCCGAGTCGGAGCGGCCGATCTTGAACGCCACCACGGGCTTGCCCGCGCGGGCGGCCTTGCGCGCCGCCGCGCGGAACGTCCGGGGATTGCGGATGCTCTCGACGTAGAGCGCGATCACGCGGGTCGCGGGGTCGTCGGCCAGCGCGTCGACGAAATCCGCCAGGTCCAGGTCGACCTCGTTGCTGGTGGAAATCAGCTTGGAAAACCCGATGCCGCGCGCCGTGGCCCGCGACAGCAGCGCGCCCAGGATGCCGCCGCTTTGCGACACCAGGCCGATGCCGCCGCTGACCAGGCCGTCCATCTCCAATGCGCCGCTGGCTGACAGCACGATGCGGTCGGTCAGGTTGACCAGGCCGATCGTGTTCGGCCCGAGTATGCGCATGGCGCCCGCCGCCTCGCGCAGCTCGCGCTGGCGGCGCGCGCCCGCCTCGCCGGTTTCCGAATAGCCGCTGGCCAGCACGATGGCCGCGCCCGCGCCGATATCGGCCAGCTCGCGCACGGCCTGCTGCGTGCGATCGGCGCCCAGCAGCACGATGGCCACGTCCGGCGCCTGCGGCAGCGAACGCACGTCCGGATAGCAGGCCAGCCCGTCGATCTCGGACGCTTTGGGATTCACGGGGTAGATGGCTCCCTGGAAACCGTGCTTGCGCAGGTACGCCACCGGCCGGCCCGAGGTCTTGGCGGGATCGGCCGAAGCGCCCACCACCGCCACGCTGCGCGGACGCAGCAGTTTCTCCAGCGCGCTCATTTGGACTGCCTCGCGGCCAGGAACGCGGCCACCGACTCGCAGTGCTCGGCGCTGGTGTAGCAAATGCCCTGCGCCTGGCTGCCCATGGCGAAGACCTGGTCGGCCGTCAATTCGGAACTCTGGTCCAGGATGGACTTGCTCAATGCCAGCGCGGTGGCCGAGCCCCGCGCGAGTTCGGCGGCCCAGGCCTGGGCGGCGCCCAGCTCCTCGCCCGCGGGCGCGAGCCGGTCGGCGATGCCCAGCCGCAGCGCTTCGTCGGCCTGCACCTTGCGGCCGGAATAGATCAGTTCCTTGGCGCGCGCCAGGCCCACGCGGCGAGGCAGGAAATACATGCCGCCGCCGTCGGGAATCAGGCCGCGGGCGATGTAGCTCCAGGTGAAGGTCGCGGCTTCGGAAGCCACGATGAAATCGCAGCTCAGGGCCGTGTCCGCGCCCAGCCCCGCGGCCGCGCCATTGACCGCCGCGATCGTCGGCTTGGGCATGCGGAACAGCAGGTTGACCGCATGATGCACGCGCTGCTGCCGCGACCAGCCGTTGAACCCGACCTCGCCGGCGGGCGCCTCCATGCGGCGCTGCATCCCGGCAATGTCGCCGCCGGCGCAGAAGCCCTTGCCCGCGCCGGTCAGCACCAGCGCGCGGACGGCGCGGTCCTGCGCCACCGCCTCCAGCGCGTGTATCAGTTCGGCGCGCATGGCGTCGCTGATCGCGTTGCGCTTGTCCGGCCGGTTCAGCGTGAGCGTCGCCACGCCGTCCTGCGATTGAAGTCCGATGTATTCGTACCCGCCCATCTCCACGCTCCGTCTTAGGGGTCTGGCCGGCGCGCTCCGTTGCCGGACCCCGCGCTGGCTATGACGACACAGTAGGCGCTACAGTTGCCGAATACACGCAGCTATTTCCATAAAGTGGAATTGCATGAACGCTCGTCCCCTTACCGATTCTTCGCCCGCGGCGCGCCGGCGCTTCGATGGCGTCAGCCAGAACCGCTCGCTGGAGCGCGGTCTGGAAATCCTGCGGGCGTTCAAGCCCGGCACCGATCTGCTGGGCAACGGCGAGCTGGCCGAACGCACCGGACTGTCGGCCGCCACGGTCAGCCGGCTGACGCAGACGCTGGTCACCAGCGGCTTCCTGGCGCATGACCGCCGCGCCCGCGCCTACCGGCTGGCCGCCCCCGTACTCAGCCTGGGGCATGCGATGCGCGCGGCGTCTCCGGTGCTCAAGGCGGCCACGCCGCTGATGCGCGAGGCCTCGAACAAGCTGCGCGTGAACATCGGCCTGGCCAGCGCCGACCGCGCCGAGATGGTCTACCTGGAATCCATCCGCTACAACCGCAAGGCGTCGCTGCGCACCATCGTGGCCGGCCAGCGCGTGCCCATCGAGCTGACTTCGCTGGGACGGGCCTATCTGGCCACCCTGGACGAGGCCGCCCGCGACGCCTTGCTCGCCGGCATCATGCGCGGCTATCGCAGCGCGTCCTGGAAACCGGTCATCGCCGACATCGGGAAAGCCATCGCCAAGGTCGCCAGCGCCGGCTATTGCCTGGCCTCGTGGCAGCCGGGCGTCGTCGCCATGTCCACGCCGCTGGCGCTGCCGGCGGGCGCGACGCTGGCCTTGAACCTCAGCCTGATCACCGACGAAACCCAGGCCTGGGTCGAACGGCGGCACGGCCCGGCGCTGCTGGCCTTGAAGCGCAAGATCCTGCATGAACTGGAGGCGCAGGAACCGGGACGATGAACCGGCCCGCCATCGCCCGCGCGGGGCAGGACGCTAGAGCGAGGCGCGCGCGTGCTCCTTGATCAGGCGCACGAACCGCTGCACGTGCCGGCTGGGACGCTCGAAGCGCGAGCGCACCAGGCTCAGCGACAGCGGAATCGATTCGCGCAGCGGCCGCGTCACCACGCCCGGCCAGCCCTGCTCGCCGACCGAGAACTGGTCCACGATCGCCACGCCCGCGCCGGCCCGCACCAGGGCGCAGGCCAGTTCCGCGCGCACGATGTCCACCGCCGCGCTCCAGCTGACGTTGGCGCGCTGGAACGCGGCCGCCACCAGTTGCCCGAAGGGAATGTTGCGGCTGTAGAGGATCAGCCGGTATCGCGCCAGCTCCGCCAGGCCCACCGCCGGCTGCGAAGCCAGCGGATGGCCTTGCGGCAGGATGCAGACCATTTCGCCGGTGGCCAGGGGCTCGACCACCAGGTTGGGATGGTCGATGGGCAGCACCGACACCGCCAGCTCGGCCTTGCGCCCCAGCAGTTCGTGCGCCATGTCCGCCAGCAGCGTGGTGTGGAACTTGAGCCTGACGCCGGGATACAGCTCCAGGTATTGCGCGATCACCGGCGGCACGAAGTTCAGCGCCAGGCTGGGGCTGGAGCACAGCGTCAATGCGCCCTGCGGGCGCTCGGCCAGGTCGCGCGCCAGCTCGTCGACGCGCAGCGCTTCCTCGAATAGCGGCCCCACTTCCTGGAACAGGCGGTGGGCCTCGGGGGTGGGCGTGAGTTTGCCCTTGTCGCGCTCGAACAATTGCAGCCCCAGGCTCAGTTCGGTATGGGCGATGAGGCGGCTGACGGCCGGCTGCGACACGAACAGCAGCCTGGCCGCCCCGTTCATGGAGCCGGTCAGCATGACCGCGCGGAACACTTCCATCTGCCTGAGCTTGAAACGCATGATCCGATAATCGTTTGTTATATCCCCTGCCGAACTTAGCATAACCGGGAAATGCGGGCGTTCATTAGCATTCCAGGAAGCGCCTGGGGCACTTTCCAGGCCGGTTCGATAAAGGGAATGCATGACACTCAAGATAGGATTCGTCGGCCTGGGCATGATGGGCCTGCCCATGCTGGAAAACCTGGCGCGCGGCGAAGAGAACTTCGAGATCCTGGCCCATGACCGCGACCCCGCGCGGCTGGAACGCCTGGCGCAGCATCCGGCCTGGAACAGGACGCTGCGGCCGGCCGCCGACCTGCGGGCGCTGGCCGCCTGCGACGTGGTCATCACCATGCTGCCGGACAGCGCCGTGACCAACGCCGTCATCGAGGGCGAGCACGGATTGGCCGGCGTGATGCGCGCTGGTTCGGTGCTGCTGGACATGGGTTCGTCCAACCCCGCCGAGACGCTGCGGCTGGCGCCGCTGCTGCGCGAGGCCGGCGTGACGCTGATCGACGCGCCGGTGTCGGGCGCGGTGGCCAAGGCCGCCAACGGCACGCTGGCCATCATGATAGGCGCCGACGCCGATGGCCTGGAGCGCGTGCGGCCGGTGCTCGCGCGCATGGGCGCCTCGCTCATCCACACCGGCAAGGTGGGCTCGGCCCACGCCATGAAGGCGCTCAACAACTACGTCTACGCGGCCGGCCTGCTGGCGGCCAGCGAAGCGCTGACGATCGCGCGCCGCATGGACCTGGACCTGGACGTGTTCACCGAAGTGCTCAACGCCTCCAGCGGCCGCAACGTGGCCACCGAGACCAAGCTGCGCCAGTTCATCGTGCCGGGCACGTACAACGGCGGCTTCGCGCTGGCGCTGATGGCCAAGGACCTGCGCACCGCCGACTCGCTGCAGGCGCTGGCCGGCGTTTCCGCCTCGCAGCTGTCGCTGTGCACGGCGCTGTGGCAGCGCGCCCTGGAGGCCATGCCGGCCGGCGTGGACAACACCGAGATCCATCGCTACCTGGAACGCCTGAACGCTTGCGCGCCGGCCTGAACGCGCCGGCCCAAACCATAACGACATCCACAGGAGACAGACATGAAACCATCCGCCGCCGCGCTCGGGCTGGCGCTCGGCCTGGGCGCGGCCCTGCTGGCCGCCGCCGCGCACGCCGCCTATCCCGACCGCCCCATCCGCATGGTCGTGCCCTTTCCGCCCGGCAGCATCACCGACGTGGTGGCCCGCAGCCTGGGCAAGGCCATGGCCGACGACCTGGGCCAGCCCGTGGTGGTGGAGAACAAGCCCGGCGCCAACGGCATCATCGGCACGCACGACGTGGCCAAGGCCAAGCCCGACGGCTACACCCTGGTCGTGGTGGGCGTCTCCACCGCGGCCAGCGGCGTGAGCCTGTTCAAGGACCTGCCCTACGATCCCGCCGCCGACCTGGCTCCCATCGGCGCGGTGGCCGAGACCCCTTACCTGCTGGTGGGTTCGCCGCGCATGCCGGGCACCAAGGTGTCCGACCTGTACGCCTACGGCGCCCGGCATCCGGGCAAGCTGACCTATGCCTATGGCTCGGGCAGCGCGCAGGTGTTCGGCGCCAAGCTGGCGGCCATGGGCAACATCGACGTCACGCCGGTGCCGTACCGCGGCGGCCCCCAGGCGCTTACCGACGTCATCGGCGGCACCGTGGACCTGACCTTCACCGACCTGGCCAACGGCCTGCAGCAGGCGCGCGCCGGCAAGGTCAAGCCCTACGGCGTCAGCACGCCCGAGCGCTTCGCGCTGGCGCCGGACATCCCCACGCTGAACGAAACCGGCGCGCCCGGCTTCGACCTGACGGTGTGGTTCGGCCTCATGGGCCCGGCCGGCCTGCCCGCGCCGGTGCTCGACCGCCTGTCGCAATCGCTGGGCCAGGCGCTGGCCAACGAGGAACTGAAGCAGACCTACGCGCGCCAGGGCCTGACCGTCAAGCGGCAAAGCCCCGCCGAGTTCGGCGGCTTCGTGCGCGCCGAAATCGGCAAATGGGCCGCCATCGTCAAGGAAACCGGCATTCCGCCGCAATGACTCCGTCTTTCGACTTTTCCAGGAACACTTCCATGTCGCTGATCGATATCCGCAAACGCTGCCTCATCGTCGAGACCACGCTCCATGAAAACGGCCCGCCGCCCGCGCAGCCGCTCAAGCTCGCCGCGTCCTGCGCCGTCATCCGCAATCCCTACGCCGGCCGCTACGAGCCGGACCTCATGCCCTTCATGGCCGAGCTGCGCAGCCTGGGCACGCTGCTGGCGACCGAACTGGTGGAGACGCTGGGCGGCAAGGACAGGATCGAGGTCTACAGCAAGGCCGCCATCGTGGGCCTGGACGGCGAAATGGAACACGGCGCGGTCTGGCACGAAGCCGGCGGCTGGGCCATGCGCAGCGTGCTGGGCGAGCCCAAGGCCATGGTCCCGGCGGTCAAGGCCGTGGCCGTGGCCGGCTACCGCATGATGGTGCCGGTGCACTACATCCACGCCTCTTACGTGCGCAGCCATTTCAACAGCATCGAAATCGGCATCCAGGACGCGCCGCGCGCCAACGAGATCCTGTTCGCGCTGGTCATGGGCACGGGCGGGCGCGTGCATTCGCGGCTGGGCGGACTGACCAAAGAAGCCGTCAAGGTGCACGACGGCCAGCGCTGAAGCCGGCGGCCACGCCCGCGGGCGTGGCCGGCGCGCTTACTGCTGCGGCACCTTCGCCTTGACGACGATGCGCTTCCACAGCGCGATCTCGTTTTCCTGGAAGGTGCGCATCTGCTGCGGACCGCCCGTCATGGGCGTGGCGCCCAGGCGCTCGTAGAAGCGCCGGGTCTCGTCCATTTTCGAGATTTGGGTGAACAGCTCCGCCAGCTTGGCGGTCTGCTCGGGCGGCGTTTTGGCGCTGACCATCGCGCCCACCCAGGTATAGGCTTCGAAGCCCGGTAGCCCCGCTTCGCTTGCGGTCGGCACGTCGGGCGAGGTCGACACGCGCTTGTCCGACGCCACGGCGACGGCCTTGACCCGTCCGTCCTTGGCCAGCTCCTGCACCGCCGTCACTTCGGCGAAGGTGTAGTCCACCGTGCCCGAGGCCACGGCGGTGATGGCGTCGGCCGCGCCCTTGAACGGCACGTGCACGGCCTGGATGCCGGCGCTGTCGTTGAGCAGCTCGCCCATCAACTGGTAGCCGGCCGAGCCGGCGCCGAAGTTCACCTTGCCCGTATTGGCCTTGGCGTAGGCGATCAAGCCTTTCAGGTCGGCGTACGTCGCCTGCGGCTTGACGGCCAGCATGGCCGGCGAGCGCATCATCATGGTCAGCGGCGAGAAGTCGGCCACCGGGTCGTAGGGCAGCTGCTTGAACAGCGCGGCGTTCACGGCCAGCGTGGAATTGCTGCCGATGAAGATGGTGTAGCCGTCGGCCGGCGCGGCCAGCACGTTCTTGACCGCGATGAAGCCGTTGGCCCCGGGGCGGTTCTCGACCACCACGGGCTGGCCGGTCAACTCCTGCAGCTGGCGCGCGAAATAGCGCGCCGAGGTGTCGGTTCCGCTGCCGGGACCGAACGGCACCACGAATTTCAGCGGACGGGAAGGAAAGGTCTCGGCGTGCGCCGCGGGCAGCGCGGCCAGCAGGCAGCCGCCGATGGCGGCCGCCATCAATTGTCTTCTGTAGGTTCGCACCTGTGTCTCCTGATCTGGTCTAGTTGTGACCTGACTCTAGAGGGCCGGCGCGCTTCGTGTCCAATATTAAGAATTTGCCTGCTGATATCGACTGCGTATCAAGGGGGGTTCAAGCGCCGGGGATCGTCAGCGACAGCCCGGCGCGGTCGGCCACGTTGCAGATATGGGCCCGCATCGCGCGGCGCGCGGCCTCGGGCGAGCCGGTGGCCAGCGCCTGGATGATCTCGGCGTGTTCGCGTATCGGCTCGCGCACGCGGGCCGGGTCGGCGAAGGCGACCTGGCGGCTGCCGTCGACCACGTCGGCGATGCTTTCGGCCAGGTCCAGCAGCATGGGGCTGCCGGCGATCTCGAACAGGCAGGCATGGAAGGCATGGTCGCCCTCGGACATCGTGACCAGGTCGCCGGCGTCGGCGGCCTGCTCCATCTGCGCGATGGTGGCGTGCAGGCGGCCCAGCCCGGCCTGGGTGACCACGCTGGCGGCCAGCCCCGCGGCCAGTTCTTCGAGCTGGTTGCGCACCAGGTAGACGTCGCGCAGCGCGTAGCGCCCCTGGAAGCGCCAGCGCCCGTAGGCGCTGCCCAGGCCTTTTTCGCCGGGCCGGGCGATGAAGACGCCGCGGCCGGCTTCGCTGCGCAGCAGGCCCAGGCCTTCCAGCATGGTGATGGCCTCGCGCAGCGAGGCGCGGCTCACGGCCAGCGACTCGGCCAGCTGGCGCTGGCCCGGCAGCTTGCCGGCCGCCGCCCATTCGCCGGCGCGGATGCGGGCCTGCAGCTGCTGGGCTATGTGTTCAACGGTATTCATCGCGGCGTCCCTCGGTGCGCAGGCCGGCGCGTAGCGTCGTTGACAGCCCATACCTGCCTCGGCATTATGACACCCAACTGGTCTGACCGGTAAGGACAAGCACGACATGACCGATCTGTACGAAAGATTCTCGCGCGCCGTCGACGCCCTGGCGCGGCTGGGCGACTACCCCTATGGCGAACGGCGCCAGGCCTGGCTCGACCGCCTGCGCGTCAACCTGCCGGAACTGGAGGCGCTGGACGCGCTGGCCCCGGAGACCGAGCTGGGCTATCTGGCGCCGCCGCCGGCCGCGCCCGGCGACAAGCTGCCGGCGGCCCAGGCCGGCCGCGGCATCGCCGTCTCGCGCCATGCGCCCGGCATCGCGGCCATTGCACGCGAAGCGCGCGACGCGCCCGAGCGCGCGGCCGAACCGGCCAAGGCCGCGCTGGCCGCGGCCCGCCAGCAGGCCGGCCTGAACGCCTTCATCACGCTGTCGGACACGCCGGCGCTGGATGGCGCGGCCGCCGCCGCGGCGCGCAAGCTGCGGGAAGGCGCCGCCATGCCGCTGATGGGCGTGCCCTTCGCGGTCAAGGACCTGATGCAGGTGGCCGGCTTCTCGCAGACCAACGGCAGCGGCGGGCTCAAGCCTCCGCCCGCGCTGCGCGACGCGCTGGCCGTGGCGCGGCTGCGCGAGGCCGGCGCGCTGGTGGTGGGCACCACCAACCTGCACGAACTGGCCTACGGCATCACCAGCGAGAATCCGCACTACGGCTGGGTCGGCAACCCGCGGGCGGCCGGCTACACGGCGGGCGGCTCCAGCGGCGGCTCGGCCGCGGCGGTGGCCGCCGGCATCGTGCGCCTGGCCATCGGCACCGACACCGCCGGCTCGATCCGCATCCCGGCCGCGTGCTGCGGCGTGGTCGGATTCAAGCCCACTTTCGACGCGATTTCGCGCGACGGCGCGCAGGCGCTGGGCGCCAGCCTGGACCACATCGGCCCGATCGCCGCCAGCGTGGCCGACGCCGCGCTGGCCTACTCCATCATGGCCGGCCAGGCCGAACGCACCGTCAGCGTCGGCGCGCTGCGCGGGCTGCGCGTGGGCGTGCCGCGCAATTACTTCTACGCGCCGCTGGCCGAGGACGTGGCCCACGCCGTGGACCAGGCGCTGGCCCGCATGCAGGCCGACGGCGCGGTGCTGGTGCCGATCGACCTGCCCGGCGTCGAACACAGCGCCGCGCTGCAGTTCGCCACGCTGTGCAGCGAAGCCACCGACATCCATTGGCGCCGCCTGGTCGACCAGCCCGAGACCCTGGGCGCCGACGTGCGCGTGCGGCTGGAGATCGGCCAGTTCTTTCCCGCCACCTGGTACGCCCGGGCGCAGCGCGGCCGCGCCGTGCTGGCGCATAGGTTCGAGCAGGCGATGCAGGCGGTGGACGTGCTGGTCACGCCCACCCTGCGCATCGAGCCGCCGCGCTCGGGCGGCGGCGCGGTCGAGATCGGCGGCCAGGAGGTGCCGCTGCACACCGCCGTCACCGGCCTGACCATGCCCTTCAACCTGACCGGCATGCCCGCGCTGACGCTGCCTTGCGGCAGCGGCGCCAACGGCCTGCCCATCGGCTTGCAGATCGCGGGCGCGCGCGGCGCCGACTGGCGCGTGCTCAACGCCGCGGCGCGGGTGGAGGCGCTGCTGGCTGCCTGAACGCGGCGCGGCCGGGCGGCCGCGCATGCTGGTAAACACTAACTGGTCAGACCAGTCCGACAGGATTAAAAAACAAACGACGTTCCCGACCGCCGATCCCGTGCGTTTCGCGCGCACGCCGGCACCGCCGCAGCGCCTTCGCCTAAGGAAACCACGATGAAACTGCTTCGCTTCGCCGCAGCCGTATCCGCGGTCGTACTTGCCTCCTCCTCCGCCCTCGCCGCCGATCCCATCGTCATCGGCGTCAGCATCGCGCAATCCCCGCCCGGCTCGGTGGTGCAAGGCACCCAGGTCAAGGACGGCGTCGAGATCATCGCCAAGATGATCAACGACAAGGGCGGCGTGCTGGGCCGGCCTTTGAAGATCGTCTACGAAGACAACCAGGGCATCCCTGAAAAAGGCCGCGCCGCGGCCGAGAAACTCATCTCCCGCGACAAGGTCGTGGCCGTGACCGGCGGCCACCAGAGCTCGGTCTGCCTGGCGGAAATCGAAGTGGCCCACCGCTACAAGGTACCCTACGTCAATACCAACTGCTGGTCCGACGACGTGCGCGCCAAGGGCTACCCCGAGGTATTCAACCCGGCCAACTACAACACGCGCGTCTCCAGCGCCATGGCCGACACCATCGCCGCGCTCAAGGTCAAGAGCGTGGTCGCCTTCGCCGAGAACACCGACTACGGCATCGGCCAGGCCAAGCTGCTGGGCGAATTCCTCAAGAAGGCCGCGCCCCAGACGCAATACAAGTACGTGGCGCTGGACCGCGCCGGCAAGGACTTCACGCCCGCCGTGCTGCCCCTGCGCGCCAGCCCGCCGGAACTGGTGGTCAACATCATGCTGCCGCCGGCCGCCTACATCCTCATGAACCAGCTGTACGAACAGGGCGTGGCGCCCAGCGCCCACACCTGGTTCTACGACGGCGCCGGCATCGCCGACTACCCCGACTTCTGGAACAACGTGAAGGAAGCCGGCAAGTACATGCTGGCCTTCGGCCTGTACCACCCGCAGATGCCCATGCCGCAGCTCGGCCTGGACGTGGGCGCCGCCTACCAGAAGCAGGCCAAGACCGAACCCAACCGCCTGATCTTCCAGGCCGCGGACTCGGTGCTGCTGATCGCCCGCGCCATCGAAGCGGCCAAGTCCACCGACAGCGCCGCCATCATCAAGACCCTGCAAGGCATGCAGTTCGAAGGCGTGCGCGGCAAGTTCAGCTTTTCGCAGCAGCCCGGCTACAGCTTCCAGCAATGGGTCGACATCCCGTACGTCACCTATCAGCTGACCGAGGTCGGACAGCCGCTGAGCAAGACCACGCTGATCCAGGCTTCGGGCCAACCGCTGCAGATCGACAAGGCCGTCAAACCGGAAAAATGACCGCCCCCCGTGGAGGCGTTTTACGCCTCCACTCCTGAACCGCTATGCGCGCCGGAAAATTCCCCGGCGCCGGGGAGCATCGAGTGCTGGCACTGGACCTGTTCGTCAACGGCCTGATCATCGGCCTGTACTACGCGCTGATGGCGGTCGGCCTGACCATGATCTTCGGTATCCTGAAG
Organism: Achromobacter sp. SX5; assembly: GCF_056711425.1. NCBI lineage: Bacteria > Pseudomonadati > Pseudomonadota > Betaproteobacteria > Burkholderiales > Alcaligenaceae > Achromobacter > Achromobacter sp. SX5. Next base: position 3,471,484 of record NZ_CM160041.1, read on the forward strand.
GTCGTGAACTTCGCCCACGGCGAGTTCTACATGATCGGCGCCTATACCTATACCCTGGTGTCGCTGGCGCTGGGCGTGCCGCCCTTGCTGGCGCTGCCGGTGGCCGCGGCCGCCGGCGCGCTGCTGGGCTGGGCCACCGAACGCTGGCTGATGCGCCCGCTCTACGCCGGCTACGGCTCCTGGGGCCTGATGAAGGACGAGTACGCGGTGGTGGTCACCTTCGGCCTGTCGCTGCTGCTGATCAATCTGGTGGACAAAGTCGTGGGCCCCTACCCCATGCGCGGGCCGGCGCTGTCGGACGTGACGCGCATGGCCGTCGGCCCCTTCATGATGAGCGGCCAGAAGCTGATCACGGCCGGGCTTTCCATCGTGCTGCTGGTCGGGCTGGCGCTGTTCATCAAGCGCTCGCTGTGGGGCCGGCAGGTCCAGGCGGTGGCGCAGAACCGGCTGGGCGCCTCCATCGCCGGCATCGACACCGCGCGCGCCAGCAGCATCATCTTCATGGCCTCGGGCGTGCTCGCCGCGCTGGCCGGGGCGCTGCTGGCGCCGGTCATCAATCCGGCGCCGGACGTGGGCGCGTTCCCCGCCATCAAGTCCTACGTCATCGTGGTGATCGGCGGCATGGGCTCGATTCCCGGCAGCATCCTGGCGGCGCTGGCGCTGGGCGTGCTGGAGAGCTTCGGCGCGGTCTATCTGTCCTACGACTACCGCGACACCTTCGGGCTGGCGCTGCTGATCCTGATCCTGCTGTTCCGGCCGCGCGGCCTGTTCGGCGAACGCGCGCGGGAGGTCTGAACATGGAACCGCTGGCTCATCCCAATCTGCTGCGCAACAAGCTCAGCCAGGAAATGCGCCTGTCGCTGGTGTTCCTGGCGGTGCTGGCGCTGCTGCCGCTGGGCGTGTCCTCGCCGTACTGGCTGGGCGTGCTCATCGTCAGCATGTATTTCGCCATGCTGGCCACGGGCTGGAACCTGCTGGCCGGCTACACCGGCCAGTTCTCGCTGGCGCCGGCGGCCTTCGCCATGCTGGGCGGCTATACCACCGGCCTGCTGGCCTACCACTGGCAGGCGCCGCTGTGGCTGGGGCTGCCGCTGTCGGCGGTGGTGCCGGGGCTGGTCGGGCTGGTGCTGGGCCGCATCGTGCTGCGGCTGTCGGGCCCCTACCTGGCGCTGACCACGCTGTCGTTCGCCGAGATCGCGCGCCTGGTGATCTACAACTCCATCGACTTCACCCGCGGCGACCAGGGGCTGAACGTGCCGGCGCTGATCCAAAGCCGGCTCGGCAACTATTACCTGTTCCTGGGCGTGCTGGCGGCGGTCACGCTGCTGGTGTTCCTGCTGCTGCGGGCGCGTCCGGGCCGTTTCCTGCAGGCGATCCGCGACGACGAGATCGGCGCGGCCAGCCGGGGCATAGACGTGGTGCGCTACAAGACCCTGGCCTTTCTGGTGAGCTGCGCGATCTGCGGCTTCGCCGGCGGCCTGTACGGCACGTTCGCGCAGCTGGTCAGCCCGGAGCTGGGCATCGTGGCGCAAACCGGCATCGTCATCGCCATGGTGGTGATAGGCGGCATGGGCACGCTGGTCGGCCCGCTGCTGGGCGCGGTGCTGGTGTACGTCGCCTCCGAACTGCTGCGCGACGCCGGCAATATCCAGATGATCGTGTTCGCGCTGCTGGTCATCGTGTTCGCGCGCTTCTTCCGCGAAGGACTGTGGGGCCTGGCGCGCCGGGCCGCGCTGCGCCGTTGCGCCAACGCCAAGGGGGCCTGATGCCGCTGTTGCAGATATCCGGAATACGCAAGCGCTTCGGCGGCCTGCTCGCCGTCAACGGCGCGGGCATGGACGTGGCCGACGGCGAACTGCTGGGGCTGATCGGCCCCAACGGCTCGGGCAAGACCACCTTGCTGAACGTGCTGTCGGGCCACCTGGAGGCCGACGCCGGCGAGGTCCGGCTGGACGGGCGCAGCGTGCTGGGCCTGGGGCCGACCCGCCTGACCCGGCTGGGCGTGCTGCGCATGTTCCAGATGACGCGGGTCTTCAACCGCGTGAGCGCCTACGACAACCTGGTGGTATGCGGGCTGGCGCTGGGCCTGGACGAGGCCGGCGCCAGCCGGCGCGCGCTGGAACTGCTGGAGGAGCTGAAGCTCGGCCACGTCATGCACCTGGACGCCGGGCAGCTGTCGGGCGGCCAGAAAAAGCTGCTGGAGTTCGGCGCGTGCTTCATGGTGCCGCCGCGCGTGGCGCTGCTGGACGAGCCCTTCGCCGCGGTGCATCCCGTCATGAAGGAAACCATGTCGGCGTTCATCCGCCGCCGCAACCAGGACGGCCAGACCTTCATCCTGGTCAGCCACGATATGCCGGTGGTGGTGGACCTGTGCCCGCGCTCGGTCTGCATGAACGCCGGCCGCGTGCTGGCCGACGGCCCGACCCAGCAGGTGCTGCGCGAGCCGGCCGTGATCGAGGCCTACCTCGGCGAAGCACAACACGAGGAGCGCGATCATGGCTGACACGCTGCTGGCGATGGAGAACGTGACCGCCGGCTACCTCGGCGACATCGACGTGCTGCGCGGCGTTTCTCTGACCGTGCAGGCCGGCCGCATCAGCGGCCTAATCGGGCTGAACGGCGCCGGCAAGTCCACGCTCATGAAGGCCATCTGCGGCTTTCTGCCGCCCAAGTCCGGCCGCGTCACGCGCGCCGGCCGCGATATTTCCGGGCAGGCGCCGCACCGCATGATCGACGACGGGCTCTGGTACATCCCGCAGGAATCCAGCCTGTTTCCCTACCTCACGGTGGAGGAGAACCTGCGCCTGCCGCTGGAAGGCCGGCGCAAGCGCTACGGCGACGTGCTGGAGGCGCGCTACGCCGACACGCTGGAGCGCTTTCCGGTGCTGAAGGAAAAGCTCAAGGACCAGGCCGGCAACCTGTCGGGCGGGCAGCAGAAATCGCTGGAATTTGCCAAGGCCTACATGGTGCAGCCGCAGGTCTGCCTGATCGACGAGCCCAGCATCGGCCTGGCCCCGCGCGTGGCCGCCGAGGTGTTCCAGTGGATCCGCGCCTTCGCCGACGCGGGCATGGGGATTCTGCTGGTGGACCACAACGTGCGCCGCGTGGTGGCCATGTCCAATCACATCTACGTGCTGAGCCTGGGCGAGATCACCGCCTCCGGCTCGCCCGAGGATTTCGCCGGCGACCTGCACGAGCAGGTGCGCGAATGGCTGGGGATCAATTTCTGATGGATACACGGACCTTGACGGCGCAGCCCCTCACGGCCGAGGTCTTCGCGCCCTATGGCGAAGTCGTCAGCAGCGCGGGGCGCGGCGGCCGCAGCATCAATGCCGGCACCTCGCTGCGGGTGGAGATGGACGAGCCCGACATCCTGGGCGACGGCGGCCGGCCGTCGCTGTCGGTGTTCCGCGCGCGCGCCATCGCCCTGCCCTTCGCCGCGCGCGAACTGGAACGCCACCGCCTGGGCAGCCAGACCTTCCTGCCCCTGGCCGCCGCGCCCTATGTGGTGCTGGTGGCGCTGGGCGCGGACGCGCCCGACCCGGCCACCTTGCGCGCCTTCCTGGCCGCGCCCGGCGCCGGCGTCACCCTGCGCCGCGGCGTCTGGCATCACCCGTTGATGGCGCTGGCGGATGGGGATTTCGCGGTGCTGGAGCGCGCGGGCGCGCAGGTGGATTGCGAGGTGGCGCCGCTGCCGGGGGGGGATTGGGTGGTGCTTGCTTGAGGGGGTGTGGGGATGAATGGCGGCTTGCGCCGCCTGATGGGTTTCGCGCGTTCGGCGTTCATGTTCTTGGTCAGGGTCTCTCGCGCTGCACCCATCCTACGGCCGTGAAATCGCATCGTAGGATGGGTGCAGCGCGAGAATCCACGGGCAAGAACCCAATCATCGAACGCGCGAAACCCATCACCCTAAACCCGCCGCCACACACTGGCCAGCCACGGCTGCTGATTCCGCGGCAAACCCTGCGGCCGATAGTAATGTTCGAGTTCCTCGAATCCGGCCTCTTTCATCAACCCCCGCCAGCCGTCCAGGTCGTGGTAGGCGCCGTAGCGCCCGCGGTTCCAGCCTTCCTGGTTGCCGCCGCGCGGATTGGAGCTGAACAGCGCCCCGCGCGGCTTGAGCGCGGCGCGCAGTTCGCGCAGCACCCGGGGCAGTTCCTGGCCGGGCACGTGGAACAGCGCCGCATTGGCGTAGATGCCGTCGAAGCGGCCGGCGGGCAAGGACAGCTTGAGAAAGTCCTGCAGCCAGACTTCGCAGCCGCTGGCCTGGCGCGCCATCTCGACGAAGCGCGGCGTGCCGTCCAGGCCCACCGCGCGGTGGCCCAGCGTCGTGAACGTCTTGAGGTCGCGGCCGGGACCGCAGCCGAAGTCCAGGATGTCGCACGGCGGCGCGCCCTCGATGTGGCGCAGCAGCGCGGCGATGTTCTGGCTGACATCGTGGTCGCGCGTGCCGGCCTCGAACGATTCGGCGTTCTCCTGGTAGTGCGCCAGGGTCAGCGCACTGATCTTGGCCAGGTCCTCGGCGTCGAGCCTCATGGGGCCGTCAGGCCGCCAGGCGGCCTTCGATCCGGGCCTTGGCGGCCGGCAGATCGGCGGGCAGGCCCTGCTCCAGCTGCTTGAACAGCTGGTCGTGCAGCGCCAGCTCGTCGCGCCAGGCGGCGGCGTCCACCGACATCACCTGCTCGAACTTGTCCGGGCTGAATTCCAGGCCGGTCCAGTCGATGTCCTGGTAGCTGGGCGAAATGCCGAACACCTGCTCCACGCCCTTGGACTGGCCGTCGATGCGGCCCAGCATCCAGCGCAGCACGCGCATGTTGTCGCCGAAGCCCGGCCACACGAACTTGCCGTCGGGCCCCTTGCGGAACCAGTTGACGCAATAGATGCGCGGCAGCGTGGCGCCGGCGGCTTCGAGCTGCTTGCCCAGCTTCAGCCAGTGGTTGAAGTAGTCGCTCATGTTGTAGCCGCAGAACGGCAGCATGGCGAAGGGATCGCGGCGCACCACGCCCTGCTGGCCGGCGGCCGCGGCGGTGGTTTCCGACCCCATGGTGGCGGCCATGTAGACGCCTTCGACCCAGTTGCGGGCCTCGGTGACCAGCGGCACGGTGGTGGAGCGGCGTCCGCCGAAGATGAAGGCGTCGATGACCACGCCCTTGGGGTTTTCCCATTCGGGGTCGATGGACGGGCATTGCGCCGCCGGCGCGGTGAAGCGCGCGTTCGGGTGCGCGGCCTTGCGGCCGGTTTCGCGCGCGATGGCCGGCGTCCAGTCCTGGCCCTGCCAGTCGGTCAGGTGCTCGGGCGGGGTGTCGGTCATGCCTTCCCACCAGACGTCGCCGTCGTCGGTCAGCGCCACGTTGGTGAAGATGACGTTGGCCTTGAGCGTGGCCATGGCGTTGAAGTTGGTCTGCTCGCTGGTGCCCGGGGCCACGCCGAAATAGCCGGCTTCCGGGTTGATGGCGTGCAGGCGGCCGTCGGGGCCGGGCTTGATCCAGGCGATGTCGTCGCCGATGGTGGTGACCTTCCAGCCGTCCATGCCCTGGGGCGGGATCAGCATGGCGAAGTTGGTCTTGCCGCAGGCCGACGGAAAGGCCGCGGCCACGTGGTACTTGCGGCCCTTGGGCGAGGTCACGCCCAGGATCAGCATGTGCTCGGCCAGCCAGCCCTGGTCGCGGCCCATGGTCGAGGCGATGCGCAGCGCGAAGCATTTCTTGCCCAGCAGCGCGTTGCCGCCGTAGCCCGAGCCGTAGCTCCAGATCTCGCGGGTCTGCGGGAAGTGGACGATGTACTTGGTGGGGTTGCACGGCCAGGCCACGTCGGCCTCGCCGGGCGCCAGCGGCTTGCCGACCGAGTGCACGCAGGGCACGAACTCGCCGTCGGTGCCCAGCACCTCGTAGACCTGCTTGCCCATGCGCGTCATGATGCGCATGTTCACCGCCACGTAGGGGCTGTCGGAGAGCTCCACGCCGATGTGGGCGATGTCGGAACCCAGCGGGCCCATCGAGAACGGCACCACGTACAGCGTGCGCCCGCGCATGGCGCCTTCGAACAGGCCGTTGAGCGTGGCGCGCATCTCGGCCGGATCGGCCCAGTTGTTGGTCGGGCCGGCGTCCTCGGGACGGTCGGAACAGATGAACGTGCGGTCCTCGACCCGCGCCACGTCGGACGGATCGGACCAGGCCAGATAGGAATTGGGCCGCTTGGCGGGGTTCAGCCTGCGCAGGGTTCCCGATTGCACCATCTGCTCACAGAGCCGGTCGTACTCCTCCTGGGAGCCGTCGCACCAGACGACGCGTTCGGGCTTGGCATGCGCGACGAAGCTCGCCACCCAGTCGATCAGGCCACGGTGCTTGACGTAGGCAGGTACGTTCAAGGCCGCCAATCCCCCATCCAAAGGCTTATCCATCGGGGTTATCTCCATACTAGTCAGCGAATGATGATACGGCCCCAGTTTGAGTGGGGCCGTATCAATTTGGGCCATCATACTTGCAGCCACAGGCTGCCCGTCAACCCATCCTCTTGGACGAAGTGTCACGGGTTGAGACGGCTACCCGTAGCGTCCGTCGCGCAGCTCCCGGCGGATGATCTTGCCCGTTGCAGTGGTCGGCAAACTGGTTACAAAGCGGATGGCACGCGGGTATTCGTGCGCCGCCAGCCGGGTGCGCACGTGGGCCTGGAGGGACTTCACCAGCGCCTCGTCGCCCTGCACGCCGTCGTTCAGGACCACATAGGCCATCACGATCTCGGTGCGCTCGGCGTCGGGCACGCCCACCACCGCCGCCATGCGCACGGCCGGATGGCCCAGCAGGCAGTCTTCGATCGGACCCGGGCCGATGCGGTAGCCGGCGCTGGTGATGACGTCGTCGTTGCGGCCGACGAAGCGGATGAAACCCTGCGCGTCGCGCACGCCCTGGTCGCCGGTGAGCAGGTAGTCGCCGGCGAATTTCTCGGCCGTGGCCTGCGGGTTGTTCCAGTAGCCCAGGAACATGACCGGGTCCGGCCGCAATACGCCGATATTGCCTTCCTGTCCATCGGCCACTTCGACGCCCCGGTCGTCCACGATGGCGACCCGGTGCCCCGGCGCGGCGCGGCCGATCGAGCCGATCACCGGATCGAACAGCGACGAGCACGAGGACACCAGCATGTTGCACTCGGTCTGCCCGTAGAACTCGTTGATGGTGACGCCCAGCACGCGCCGGCCCCAGTCGATCAGCTCGGCGCCCAGCGACTCGCCGCCGCTGGCCACCGAGCGCAGCGCCAGCGAGCCGGCCGCGGGCGGCTGGGCCACGGCGCGCATCATCTTCAGCGCCGTGGGCGGCAGGAACGTATGCGTCACGCCGTGGCGCGCCATCAGCTCGAAGGCGGCGGCGCCGTCGAACTTCTCGAAGCGGCGCGCCAGCACCGGCACGCCGTGGTGCCAGGACGGCAGCAGCACGTCCAGCAGCCCGCCGATCCAGGCCCAGTCGGCCGGCGTCCACATCAGCGCGGCGTTTTCGGGAAAGAATTCGTGCGACATCTCCACGCCGGGCAGATGGCCCAGCAGCACGCGCTGCGCATGCAGCGCGCCCTTGGGCTTGCCGGTGGTTCCCGACGTGTAGATGATGACGGCCGGATCGTCGGCCGAGGTGGCCGCCGGCGCGTAGTCGTCGGACTCGGCGGCCAGCGCGGCATGGAACGGCACGGCGTCGTCGACCGCCTCGTCGTCGATGCAATAGACGACCTTCAGCTCCGGCAGGCCGGCGCGGATTTCGCGCAGCTTGCGGCAGCCGGCCGCGTCGGTCACCAGCGCGGCCGCGCCGCTGTCGGCCAGCCGGTACTGGATGGCGTCCACGCCGAACAGCGTGAACAGCGGCACCGCCACCGCGCCCATCTTGTAGATCGCGATGTGGGCCACGGCGGTCTCGGGCGCCTGCGGCAGGTAGACGGCCACCCGGTCGCCGCGCCGCACGCCGTGGCGCGCCATGCTGTTGGCCAGGCGGTTGGACAGCGCCTTGATCTGGTCGAAGGTATAGCGCGACTGCGCGCCGTCGCTTTTCTCGTAGATCAGGGCCAGGCGGCCGCTGCCGTCGGCCCATTTGTCGCAGGCGTCCACGCCGATGTTGTAGGCCGCCGGCACCTGCCATTGGAACTGGGACGCGAGCTGCGCGTAGGAATCGGCTCTGGACAGCATGGTTTGTCTCTCGTGGTTTGAATTCTCGTTGGCGCGCGGCATCCGGGCCATGCGCCGGCACCGATATAGTAAGCCGCGCGCGCCGCGATGGCCGCTGCCGCGCGTGCCATAATTGCACGCGCACTCCAGGAAGTCTCATGCCGCAAACCACCTCCCCCGCCTTTCCTCCGCTGAACGCCGAGCGCCTCTGGGCCCGCGCCGAAACCCTGTCCCGCTACACCCTGCCCGACCAGCCCTGGACCCGCCGCGCGTTCTCGCCGCAGTTCGACCAGGCCCGCGCCTGGCTGCGCGGCGAATTCGAAGCCGCCGGCCTGGCCACCCGCCTGGACGCCGGCGGCAACCTGATCGGCACGCTGCCCGGGCGCGATCCCGCGCGCAAACCCATCGCCACCGGTTCGCACTGCGACACCGTGATGAGCGGCGGCCGCTACGACGGCATCATCGGCGTGCTGGCCGGCATCGAAGTGGCCCACACGCTGCGCGAACACGGCGTACAGCTAGAGCACCCCTTCGAGGTCATCGATTTCCTGTCCGAAGAGCCCAGCGACTACGGCATCTCCTGTGTCGGCAGCCGCGCGCTGTCGGGCCAGCTGAGCGCCGACATGCTGGCCTCGCGCAACCCCGAGGGCGAGACGCTGGCCGAAGGCATCGCCCGCATCGGCGGCGACCCGGCGGCGCTGGGCGCGCCGCTGCGCCGCGCCGGCGAAACCGCGGCCTTCGTCGAACTGCACATCGAACAGGGCCCGGTGCTGGAAAGCCGCGGCCTGCCCATCGGCGTGGTCACCAACATCGTCGGCATCCGCCGCGTGCAGATCACGGTGCAGGGCCAGCCCGACCACGCCGGCACCACGCCCATGGACATCCGCCGCGACGCGCTGGTGGGCGCGGCCCGCATCATCGACGCCGCGAACCGCCAGGCCAGCGCCGCCAGCGGCAATCCGCATTACGTGGTGGCCACGGTCGGGCGCCTGTCGATGACGCCCAACGCGGCCAACGCGGTGCCCGGCCTGGTCGAACTGACGCTGGAAGTGCGCAGCGACAGCGACGCGGTGCTGGACGCCTTTCCCGAAACCCTGATGGCCGGCGTGGCGCAGGACCTGAAGGCGCTGCGCCTGTCGGCCGGCTGGACCCAGCTCAGCCGCGCGCGGCCCACCGACTGCGCGTCGCTGGTGATGGACGCGGTCGAGGCCGCCGCCGGCCAGCTGGGCTACGCCAGCATGCGCCTGCCCAGCGGCGCCGGCCACGACGCGGTCTACATGGCGCCCACCGGCCCCATCGGCATGATTTTCATCCCCTGCCTGAACGGGCGCAGCCACTGCCCCGAGGAATCGATCGAACCCGCGCAGCTGCTGGACGGCACCCGCGTGCTGTACCAGTCCGTGCTGCAACTGGACCGCGTGCTGCGCGGCGCCTGAGACCATGGAACAGATAGAACTCAACGACAGCACCGCCGACCGCTACCTGCTCGACGCCCCCGGCCTGTCGCTACTGGTCTTTCACAGCCGCACCTGCGGCAACTGCCGGGTCGCGCGCGAGCAGCTGCCGCGGCTGGAACTGCCGGTGGAGCGCCTGTGCTGGGTGGACGCCGGCGAGAACGGCGGCCTGGTCGAGCGCTACGAAGTCTTCCACCTGCCCGCCATGTTCGTGACCCGCGACGGCGCGTTCTTCGGCCCGGTGCAGGCCAGCCTGGCGGAATGGGACCTGCGCCAGCAGATCGGCCTGGCCCTGGACAGCTATCCGGCGGAACTGCCATGAGCGCGCTGCCGGCTCCCCGGCCGCTGCGCCAGCCGCTGGACGCGCTGGCCACCGGCGCCATGCTGCTGCTGTGCGTCTGCTGGGGCTTCCAGCAGATCGCGATCAAGCTGGTGGCCGACGACGTCGCGCCCATCATGCAGATCGGCCTGCGCTCGGCCTTCGCGGCGCTGGTGCTGGCCGCGGTGGTGTGGCGGCGCGAGGGCGCGCAGGCCGTGCGCGACGGCACCGCCCTGCCCGGGCTGGTGGTGGGCCTGCTGTTCGCCGGCGAATTCCTGTTCGTGGCGCAGGGCCTGGTCTACACCACCGCCTCGCACATGTCCGTGTTCCTGTACACCGCGCCCATCTTCGCCGCGCTCGGGCTGCACTGGCTGCTGCCCGAAGAGCGCATGAAGCCGCTGCAGTGGCTGGGCGTGGCGATCGCGTTCTGCGGCATCGCCATCGCGTTCCTGGGCAAGGGCCGCCCCGAAGGCCAGGCCGGCGCGCCCGACATGCTGCTGGGCGACGCGATGGGCCTGCTCGCCGGCCTGCTGTGGGGCGCCACCACCGTGGCGATCCGCAAGACCTCGCTGTCCGAGGCCGCGCCCGCCAAGACCCTGCTCTACCAGATGGCGGTGGCGGCGGTGGCGCTGCTGGCCTACGCCGCGGCCACCGGCAACGACGGCTTCCGCTACACGCCGCAAGCGCTCGCCAGCGTGGCCTTCCAGTGCGTGGTGGTGGCCCTGTCCAGCTACCTGGCCTGGTTCTGGCTGCTGCGCCGCTACCTGGCCTCGCGCCTGTCGGTGCTGTCTTTCATGACCCCGCTGTTCGGCGTGAGCTTTGGCGTGCTGATCCTGGACGAGCCGCTGGACGCCGCCTTCGTGCTGGGCGCGGCGCTGGTGCTGTCCGGCATCACGCTGGTCAGCGGCGCGGAACTGCTGCGCGAGAAGCTGCGCCGCGTGCGCTGATCAGGCCCGGCGCCGGCGCGGCGCCGCGTCCAGGTTCAGCACGATCAGCGCCGCCCCCGCCAGCACCAGGGCGAAGCCCCACCAGTCCATGGCGGCGGGCCGGTCGCCCACCAGCGCCATCGCGCCCAGCACGCCCACCACCGGCACCATCAGCGTGGTCAGCGTGGCCACCGTGGCGCTGACCCGCTCGCTCAGCACGAACCAGAGCCAATAGGCCACCGCCGTGCCCAGCACGATGTGAAACGCCAGCGCGCCCGCGACGCGTCCGTTCCAGCCGTGCAGCGGAAAGCGTTCGCCGGACAGCAGCACGCCCGCCAGCGCGCAGCCCGCGCCCACCACCAGCTGCCAGGCCGTGACCACGATGCGGTGGCCGGCCACCGGCCGCGCCTTCAGATAGACGGTGCCGGCGGCCCAGCCGAACGCCGCCACCAGCGGATACGCCAGGCCCAGGGCCGCCGCCGCGTCATGCCCGCCGAAGACCGCGCGCAGCACCGGCCATGCCAGGATGGCCACGCCGGCCGCGCCCAGCGCGAGCGCCAGCGCGCGGCGCCGGTCCAGCCGTTCGCCCAGCACCGCCCACGCCAGCAGCGCCGACATCATGGGCATGGTGAAGGTCAGCACCGCCGCGCGCGAGGTGCTGGTGCTGAGCTGCGCCCAGGCCACCGCCAGGTTGAACACCGCGATGGCCAGCAGGCCGCCCACCACGATGCCCGCCCACGAAGCGCGCGGCGGCAGCAGATCGAGCCGCTTGACCCGCGCCAGCAGCAACAGCAGCAAGGCGCCGCTGCCCAGCCCCAGCAGGCGCAGGGTGAAGGGCGGGACGACGCCCAGCACGATTTTCACGGCCGGCCAGTTCAGCCCCCAGAACAGGGCCAGCGCGACGGGGATCAGGCGCACGCGGCGCGGGCCTCGGCGATCATGGCGGCCAGCCCGCGGCGCTGGCGGCCTTCGGCGTCGAAGTTGTCCGCGCCCAGCCACTGTTCGTAGGCCGCGCGCAGCGCAGGCCATTCGCCGTCCACGATGGAGAACCAGGCCGTGTCGCGGCTGCGGCCCTTGTAGACCGTGGCCTGGCGGAACACCCCTTCGAACTGGAAGCCCAGGCGCGCAGCGGCGGCGCGCGACGGCGCGTTGAGGCTGTCGCACTTCCATTCGTAGCGGCGATAGCCCAGTTCGTCGAAGACGCGGCGCATCAGCAGGAACTGCGCCTCGGTGGCGATGCGGGTGCGCTTGAGCTGGCGCGAGAAAGACACGAAGCCGACCTCGATGACGCCGTTGGGCGGATCGATGCGCATCAGCGCCAGCGTGCCGACGGCGCGGCCCGATTGCAGGTCGATGATGGCGTGGTGCATGGGATCGGGGCCGTCCTGGACCTTTTCGGCGAACGCTCGGTAGGCGGCCTCGTCGGCGAAGGGGCCCACCGACATGTAGGTCCAGTCGCTGTCGTCGGGCGCCCGGCTGAAGGCCTGGTACAGATCCGCCGCGTGGCGCTCGGCCGACAGCGGTTCGAGCCGGCAGTAGCGGCCGGAGAGCGGCGTGGCGGGCGGGCGCGGGCGCGCCGTCCAGCCGGGCATTTCCGGGCCGATGGGTTGCTGAAAAGCGTTGACGCGGGCGGGCATTCGGACCTCTTCCTGGTTGGCGCGCCGCCGGTATGGCCGGACGCGATCTGCATGGCCTCACGATATCGGAACCGTGGCATGATAAAAAGCACCACGCCTAAGGACTTTAATAGGGCCATGATGACCTCCTCCGCCCTGCTCGCCAGCCCGCTGGCGCGCGGCCCCGGCGCCCTGCCGCGCCAGCGCCAACTGATCCAGCGCCTCAAGCAGGCCATCCTGGCCGGCCAGCTGCCGGCCGGCGGCAAGCTGCCCTCGTCGCGCGCCCTGGCCGAAGAGCTGGAGATCTCGCGCAACACCGTGCTGATCGCCTACGAGCAGCTGACGGCCGAAGGCTTCGTGATCGCCGACCGGCAGGGCACGCGGGTCGCGCCCTTGTCGGCCGCCGCCGGCGCGGCCGGCCATGCCGCCGCGCCGCCCTCCCCGGTTCCGGCCACGGCCCGGCGCCTGGCGCGCATCGTGTCCACGCGCTACGCGCACGACGGTTCGCTGCCGCTGACGCCCGGCACCCCGGCGCTGACGCAGTTCCCGGCCAGCGCCTGGCGCCGCGCGCAGGACCGCGCGCTGCAGGCCGCGCCGGCCGCCGCGCTGGGCTATGGCGATCCGCTGGGCGAACCGGCGCTGCGCGAAGCCATCGCCCAATACCTGCGGGTCTCGCGCGGCGTGCGCTGCGACGCCTCGCGCATCGTCATCACCGAAGGCGCGCAAGGCGCACTGGCGCTGTGCGTGCAGCTGCTGACCAACCCCGGCGACACCGCCTGGCTGGAAGAGCCCGGCTACCGCGGCGCCAAGGCCGCCTTCCACGGCGGCGACCTGGAGATGCTGCCGCTGCGCGTGGACGACGACGGCATCGTGATCCCCGACAGCGCCTGGCGCGACCATCCGCCGCGGCTGATCCAGACCACGCCGTCGCACCAGTACCCCACCGGCGCGGTGCTGTCGCTGACCCGCCGGCTGGATCTGATCGAGCGCGCGCGGCAGGCCGGCGCGTGGATCATCGAAGACGATTACGACAGCGAGTTCCGCCACCAGGGCGAACCCATCGCGGCCATGCAGGGCCTGGTGGCCGACGCGCCCGTGCTGTATGTGGGCACCTTCAGCAAGACCATGTTCCCCGCCCTGCGGCTGGGCTATCTGGTGCTGCCGCGGGCGCTGGCGGCGCAAGCCATGCCGTCCGTCGTCGAGATGCTGCGCGGCGGCCACCGGCTCGAACAGCTGACCATGGCGGCCTTCATCGAAAACGGCCAGTTCTCGCGCCATCTGGGGCGCATGCGCCGGCTGTACCGGGAACGGCAGGCGGCGCTGCGCGACGCGCTGGCCGCCCATTTCGGGATCGAGCACGAAGTGCTGGGCGGACACAGCGGCCTGCACCTGACGGTGCGGCTGCCGCCGGCGTACCCGGACCAGGAAATCGTGCGGCAGGCGCGCGCGCTGGGGATGAACCCGAGCGCGCTGTCCTCGTTCGCGGTGTCGCCCCGGCCGCAGGACAACGGCCTGGTGATCGGCTACGGCAACACGGGCGCGGAGCGCTTTCCGGCGCTGCTGCAGCGGCTGCGCGACATCGCGCTGGAATGCGGCGGGCGGCGCCGGCCGCTCAGTTGATCAGCCCGCCCAGCACCAGCACGGCCAGGAACAGCCAGAAAACGAAGCCCAGGATGGAGCGGCGCAGCAGCGACTTGACCGCCGCCCACAGCAGCATGAGCCCCAGCACCAGCAGGACCAGGTTGAACACGGACGGGCTCATGCCCATCGCGCCGGCCAGGCCCGAATAGAAATCGCCCAGCGCGCCGCCGATGCCGCCCAGCAGCCACTTCAGCCCCGCCACGATGCTGCGCAGGGCTTCGCCGAGCATCCCGCCCAGCGAAGCGAAGAATCCGTCGCCGGCCCCCATCAGCGCCGCGCGTCCGTCAGCATGCGCACGGCCAGTCCGGCCAGCACGGTGCCCATCAGCCAGCGCTGCGCCGCCATCCAGAGCGGACGGCCGGCCAGGAAGCCGGCGATGGAGCCGGCCATGATCGCGATGAGGGCGTTGACCGAAAGGCTGATGGCGACCTGGGTCATGCCCAGCGCCAGCGACTGCGCGAACACGCTGCCGCGCTCGGGCTGGATGAACTGCGGCAGCAGCGATACGTACATGATGGCGATCTTGGGATTGAGCAGATTGGTCAGCAGCCCCATCATGAACAGCGTGCGCGGGCTGCTCCTGGGCAGTTCGCGCACCTGGAACGGCGAGCGTCCGCCGGGGCGCAGCGCCTGCCACGCCATGTACAGCAGGTACAGCGCGCCGCCGATGCGCAGCGCGTCGTAGGCGTAAGGCACGGCCATCAGCAGCGCCGTGATGCCGAAGGCGGCGCAGCATACATAGAAGACGAAGCCGACCGCCACGCCGCCCAGCGAGATCAGGCCGGCCTGGGCGCCCTGCGAGATCGAGCGCGACACCAGGTAGATCATGTTCGGCCCGGGGGTGAGCACCATGCCCAGGGCCACCAGGGCGAAAGTCAGGAAATGGGCGAGATCTGGCATGATGGAGCGGCAAGTGGGGAGCGTAGACAGACACCTTAGCGCAAAACGGTGGCGCAACAGAAACTTTCCCGCGGGGCGTTTACGCGCCAGTGGCGCCGGCGATACAGTTGAGCGGTCGGTTTTCCCTGGAGCGTCCGGAATGTCCCCACAACACCGCGCCGGCGCGATCCGCGTCGGCATAGGCGGCTGGACCTACCCCGCCTGGCGCGGCGTCTTCTACCCCGAAGACCTGCCCCACGCGCAGGAACTGGAATACGCCAGCCGCCAGCTCACCGCCATCGAAGTCAACGGCACCTACTACAGCAGCCAGAAACCCGCCACCTTCGCCAAGTGGCGCGACGCCACCCCGGACGGTTTCGTGTTCACGCTGAAGGCCTCGCGCTACGCGACCAACCGCCGGCAGCTGGCGGGCGCCAAGGATTCGGTCGAGCGCTTCGTGCACAGCGGCATCGCCGAGCTCGGCCCCAAGCTGGGCCCCATCGTCTGGCAGTTCGCGCCGACCAAGACCTTCGACGCCGAAGACTTCGGCGCTTTCCTGGAACTGCTGCCGGAGCGGGTGGACGGGCTGGCGCTGCGCCACGTGCTGGACGTGCGCCACCCCAGCTTCCTGTGCGAGGACTACCTGAGGCTGGCGCGCCGCCACCGCGCCGCCACCGTGTACACGGACAGCGAGGACTACCCCTCAATGGCCGATTGCACGGCCGATTTCGTGTATGCGCGGCTGATGCGCGCCAGCGCCGGCTTCAAGGCCGGCTACGCGCCCAAGGCGCTGGACGCCTGGGCCGCGCGGTTGCAGGCCTGGGCCGGCGGCGCGCAGCCCGCCGACCTGCCGCGGGCCGGCGAGCCGGCCGGGGCCGCGGCGCAGCCGCGCGACGTCTACGCCTTTTTCATCAACGGCGCCAAGGAACGCGCGCCGGCGGCGGCGCGCGCCCTGATCGAGCGCTTGTAGGCTTATTGCGCGACCGGCGTGCGC
Source organism: Achromobacter sp. SX5 (assembly GCF_056711425.1). Taxonomy (NCBI): domain Bacteria; kingdom Pseudomonadati; phylum Pseudomonadota; class Betaproteobacteria; order Burkholderiales; family Alcaligenaceae; genus Achromobacter; species Achromobacter sp. SX5. The sequence continues at coordinate 3,487,456 of NZ_CM160041.1, forward strand.
AGGGTCACGAATTCCTCGGCGGCCGTGGGATGGATGCCGATGGTTTCGTCGAACACCTGCTTGGTCGCGCCGGCCTTCAGCGCCACCGCGATGCCCTGGATGATCTCGCCGGCGTCCGGGCCCACCATGTGCACGCCCAGCACGCGGTCGGTGTCGGCGTCGACGATCAGCTTCATCAGCGTCTTTTCCTGCGACTCGGTCAGGGTCAGCTTCATGGGACGGAAGCGGCTTTCGAACAGCTTGATCCGGTGGCCGGCGGCGCGCGCCTCTTCGGTCGTCATGCCCACCGTGCCGATGTTGGGCAGGCTGAACACCGCGGTCGGGATCAGCTGGTAATCCACCTTGCGGTATTCCTCCGGACGGAACAGGCGCCGCGCCACCGCCATGCCCTCGGCCAGCGCCACCGGCGTCAGCGGCACGCGGCCGATCACGTCGCCGATGGCCAGTATGGAAGGCTCGGCGGTACGGTACTCGTCATCCACCTGGATGAAGCCGTCGTCCTTGAGCCTGACGGCGGTGTTCTCCAGCCCCAGGTTGTCCAGCATGGGGCGCCGGCCGGTGGCGTAGAACACGCAATCGGTCTCGATCACCGAGCCGTCCTTGAGCGTGGCGGCCAGCGTGCCGTCGGCCCGCTTGTCGATGCGCGCGACCTCGGCGTTGAAACGCAGGTCCACGCCTTTTTTCTCCAGTTCGTCGCGCAGGTGCTCGCGCACGCCCTGGTCGAAGCCGCGCAGGAACAGCGGGCCGCGATAGGCCTGCACGGTCTGCGCGCCCATGCCGTTGAAGATCGAGGCGAATTCCACCGCGATGTAGCCGCCGCCCACCACCAGCACGCGGCGCGGCAGCGCCTCGAGGAAAAAGGCCTCGTTCGAGGTGATGGCATGTTCCTTGCCCGGAATGTCCGGCACCTGGGGCCAGCCGCCCGTGGCCACCAGGATGTGGGCGGCGCTGTAGGTCTTGCCGTTGACTTCGACCGTGTGCGGGTCCTGGATGCGGGCATGCCCTTCCAGCAGCGTCACGCCGCTGTTGACCAGCAGGTTGCGGTAGATGCCATTGAGACGCTCGATTTCACGATTCTTGTTGGCGATCAGGGTGCGCCAGTCGAACGCGGGTTCGCCGGCGTTCCAGCCGAAGCCCCGGGCCTGTTCGAAGTCTTCGCTGAAATGGGCGCCGTAGACCAGCAGCTTCTTGGGCACGCATCCCACGTTCACGCAGGTGCCGCCCAGGTAGCGGCTTTCCGCCACCGCCACGCGCGCCCCGAAACCGGCCGCGAAACGCGCCGCGCGCACGCCGCCCGACCCCGCGCCGATCACAAACAAGTCGAAATCAAATGCCATGATGTTTCCTTCGCGCCGCCGCAGGACCGCGCGTTCTGTGTCTGGGAAAACCGTATTTAACACCACGCGGCGGGCCGATGCGTCCTGCGTCCCTATTGTGCGGCGGCCATCATGAACTCCACGGCGGCGCGCAGCGCGGCCTCGTCGGCCGACGAGCCGCCGCGCGGCGGCATGGCGCCCTTGCCCTTCATGACCGTCGCCACCAGCGCGTCGGCGCCCTGGGCGATGAGCGGCGACCAGGCCTGCTTGTCGCCCAGCCTGGGCGCGTTGGCCACGCCGCTGGCGTGGCACACGAAACAGGCGGATTTGTAGACTTTTTCGCCGGCCGCATGGACGGTGGCCGAGGTTTCCGCCTGCGCCCATGAAGCCGGCAGGCCGGCCAGTGCGGCCGCCAGCAGAATGCGTCGTAATGTGGACATGGCAAAGCTCCGTCGGAAGATCTCTGGGGGTGAAGGCCGGACGCGGGCGCCCGGCCCCGGACGTTCAGCGCGGGATCGGGCCCGGAGCCTTGATCTGCTTCATCAGGTCGTCGTTCCACTTGCCCTCGACCTTGATGTGGCCGGCCGCCCCCAGCTCGAAGGCTTCGATCAGGTTGTGGTTCAGGTAGGCGTACACGCCCGGCTGCTTGAAGGTGTAGAGCGCCGCGCCCGCCGAGCCGCCGCGGATGAACCAGGTCTCCAGGTCACGCTGCGGCGGATTGGCGAACTTGCCGGTTTCCCAGACCCAGTCGCCGTGGCCGCCGATCAGGTGCGGACGCGTGTCGCGGTTGGCCTGCGAATGGATCAGCATCACGGTTTCGCCGACCTTGGCCTGCAGCGCGTTGGCCCCGGTCAGCGCGCCCACCTTGCCGTTGAACACGATGTGCGACGGCGTAAGCGTGCGCATCACCTCGACCGTGTCGGCGTAGCTTTCCACCAGCGTGGCGTAGTCCTTGTACTTGCCGTTTTCGTCCTTGGGGATGTAGAGGTCGAATTCGCCTATCGTGTAGACGCGGTCGTAGCGCAGCGGCTTGCCTTCCGGGTCTTTCAGGCCGTCGCGCGGCAGCACCATCAGCACGCCGCTCATGCCGGCCACCACGTGCCACGGCACCATGCCTTCGGGCGCGCAGTGGTACACGAAGGTGCCGGTCCGGTCGGCCTTGAAGCGCAGCGTGGCCTGCTGGCCCGGATCGACGTTGGTCAGCTTGGCGCCGCCCAGCGCGCCGGTGGCGGCGTGGAAGTCCACGTTGTGGCGCATGGCGTTGGTGGCGGGGTTGACCAGCGTCAGCTCGACGTAGTCGCCCTCGTGCACCACCAGCGTCGGGCCAGGCATGGACCCGTTGAACGTCATGGCCTGAAGCGTGGTGCCCTTGTCGTCGATGACCATCTTCTTTTCCTCGATGCTCATTTCGAATTCGATCACTTTCGGGCCCGACGTCGCGACCTGCTCGTGCGGGTGGACCATCGGCGGGGCGACCAGCGTGACCTTGGCGCGCGGCAGCTTGTCGGCATCCTGCGCGAACACGGCCGTCGCGGCCAGCGTGAAAGCCAGCGCCGCAGCCAGCAAGGGGGGCCGTAGTGCGTTCATATCCAGCTCCTTATCCAGTTCTTCAATCGCCGGGAAAGCCGGCACCCCTATTGAAGAACCGACGCAGGCGCCGTTCTTTGCTGTAGCGCAAACTCGAAGGCGGGCGCGCGCGCCGGGCGCATTGTCAGCGCGGAACCGCGGTGTCAACATGAAGCCATGGAGATTCGTCCGTCTCCCCCCGTTTTCTAGGACCGCCATGCCTTCCCCGCTTTGTCACGCGCTGCTGCGCAACCTGGAGATCTTCAAGCCTCTTTCCGATGCGCAATTGAAGTCCGCGTTGCGCGGCGCCCAGCCTTGCCGGCTGGTCGCCGGCGCCGCCGCCTACCGCCAGGGCGGCATCGCCTCGCACTTCTTCGTGCTGCTCAGCGGCCGGCTGAAAGTGGCGCAGATCACCGCCGACGGCGAACAGGTGGTGGTGCGCTACGTCAACCCGGGCGACATGTTCGGACTGGCCCGCGCCATGCGCCAATCGCGCTATCCCGCCACCGTGCAGGCCGTGCTGGAAAGCGTGTGCCTGGCCTGGCCGGACGAGTTGTGGGAGCGTTTCGTGGGCAACCATCCGCAGCTCGGCGCGATGGCGCTGCAGACCGTGGGCCAGCGCCTGCAGGACGCGCACCTGCGCATCCAGGAACTGTCCACCGACGAGGTCGAGCAGCGCGTGGCGCGCACGCTGTTGCGCCTGGTGGAAAGCGCCGGCCAGCCTACCGCCGGCGGCATCGGCATCAGTTTTCCGATCACGCGCCAGGACATCGCGGAAATGACGGGCACCACGCTGCACACCGTCAGCCGCCTGCTGAGCGACTGGCGCCAGCGCGGCATCGTCGACGGCAGCCGCAAGCGCATCGTGCTGCGCTCGCCGGCCGCGCTGGCGCGCGTCTGCAGCGATGCCCAGGCCGCGCCCGATTGTTCGGGCTGTACTTCCTGCCTGGACGGCCCGCCGCCGGCCGAGCCGCCGCCCGCGCAGCGCCGTAGGATGGGTACAGCGCGAGCGTTCTTAAGCAAGGACCCCTATCTCGAACGCGCGTAACCCATCAGGCGGCCCCAGCCGCCGGGTTTCGCAGCAAAACTCCAACATCAGCCCGCGACGGCAGCCTCGTCCAGCACCAGTCGCAGGCCCAGGTTGGCCGGCGGCAGGCCGACCGAGCAGGCCCCGCTCTTGGGATCGCGGATGAAGTCCGGCAGGTAAGCCACGTGGCGCCCGGCCGCGACCCGGATGCCGCAGTTGCGGCCGCCGTCGGCCTCGCCGGCCGGCGCGTCCAGGACCCGCACCGCATGGCAGTCGCTGGTCCAGTCCCACACGCTGCCGGCCATGTCCATCAGGCCGCTTGCGTTCACGCCGTAGGCGCCGAACGCGCGCACCTCGGCGTCCTCGCGCTGGCGGTTGCTCTGCGCGTCGTATTCGGCCAGCCAGCGCTGGGCGGGATCGTCGCCGGCGTCGGGCAGCGCGGCCTGCTCGCGAAAGGCTTCGCCGGCCGCGTAGACCCATTCCGGATAGGTGGGCAGGCGCCAGCGCCGCCCGGTGCGCGCCGACAGCCAGGCCGCATACGCCGACGCATCGGTCCAGCTGACGCCCACCGCCGGCATGTCAGGCGCGCCCGCGCCTCGATGCGCGCCGTCCAGCGGCTTGCAGCCGCCCGCCTTCACGCAGGCCGCGTATTCGGCCTGGCTGACCTGGTGTTTCATGATGGACAGCCCGCGCGGAAAGCGCGCCGTCAGCGGCGCCGGGGTCACCGGATAGCCGCCGCGCAGCGTCGTGTCGGAAGGCCGGTACGACACTTCGCCGGCCGGCAGCCGCAGCACCTGCGGCAAAGACGCAGGGGCCCGGTCTGCGGGCCCGCATGCGGTCAACGACAAGAGGATTGCGACGATCGACAGGCTGCGCACGGATGAGGCTCCGGTTGCGTTCCGGGGCGGGGCGCCCCGGGACCTGGATCTATTGGACCGGCTCCCGCCGCCGCCCTCTTTGCGCTGGCGCAATGAGGGCGGCGAACCCGGATCAGCCGCGGGCCGGACGGGCCTGCAGCTGCGGCTCGTTGGGCACGGTCCGGCCGCTGAGCAGGCCCAGGATGAGCTGCACCACCATCGCCAGCGCGCCCAGCAGGAACACCACGTCGCCGAAGGTGCGGCCCCAGCGCAGGTTCTGCAGGATCTCCTGCTGCATGAAGGCTTCGCTGCGGGCGTACCACATGCCCTCGCTCACGCTGGCCTGGAACTGGATCAGCCCGATCGGCAGCAGGCTGGTGAAGATCATCAGCGCCAGGCCGATGTTCAGCCCCCAGAACGCCAGCTTCATCAGGCCGGGGTTGAGCGTGTAGTGCGGACGGATGTAGCGCAGCACCATCAGCGTGAAGCCCAGCGCCAGGAAACCGTACACCCCGAACAGCGCGGCGTGCGCGTGGACCGGCGTGGTGTTCAGGCCCTGGATGTAGAACAGCGACACCGGCGGGTTGATCATGAAGCCGAATACGCCCGCGCCCAGCATGTTCCAGAACGCCACCGACACGAAGCACATCAGCGGCCACTTCAGGTTGCTCATCCACGGCGCGCGCGACTTCAGGCGCCAGTTTTCCCAGGCCTCGTGGCCCAGCACGATCAGCGGCACCACTTCCAGCGCCGAGAAGCTCGCGCCCACCGCCATCACGGGCGTGGTGGCGCCGGCGAAGTACAGATGGTGGAAGGTGCCCGGCACGCCGCCCAGCATGAACAGCGAGGCCGAGGCCAGGCTGGCGGCGGTGGCCATGCGACGCGACACCAGGCCCATGCTCGTGAAGATGAAGGCCATCGCCGTGGTGGCGAAGACTTCGAAGAAGCCCTCGACCCACAGGTGCACGATCCACCAGCGCCAGTACTCCATGATCGTCAGGTGGGTGCGCTCGCCGTAGAAGAAGCCGGCGCCGTAGAACAGGCCGATGGCGCCCGTCGACGCGGTCAGCAGCGCCAGCAGGTTCTTGTCGGTGCCCTTGACGCGCAGCGCGGGCACGATGCCGCGCAGCATCAGCACCAGCCAGAACAGCAGGCCCACGTACTTCAGGATCTGCCACAGGCGGCCCAGGTCAATGTACTCATAGCCCTGGTGGCCCAGCCAGAAGTTCAGGTCCGCCGGCATGATCTGGGCGATCGCCAGGAAGTTGCCGATGTACGAGCCGACCACCACGACCACCAGCGCCCAGAACAGCATGTCCACGCCCAGCTTCTGGTACTTGGGATCGCGCCCGCCGTTGATCACCGGCGCCAGGAACAGGCCGGCGGCCAGGAAGCCGCTGGCGATCCAGAACAGCGCGCTCTGGACGTGCCAGGTGCGCACCAGCGAATACGGGAACCACTGCGACACGTCGACGCCGTAGAACTGCTGCCCTTCGACGGTGTAGTGCGCGGTGAAACCGCCCAGCAGCACCTGGAAGGCGAACAGGCCCGCCACCAGCAGCACGTACTTGCCCAGCGCCCGCTGCGAGGGCGTGAGCGTGAAGGTGGTAAGCGGGTCCTTGGGAGGCGCCTCGGGTTCGGGTTCTTCCTTGCCGCGCAGGAACGCCCAGGCCCACACCAGCAGGCCGATGCCGGCCAGCAGCACCACCACGCTGACGATGGACCAGACGATGTTTTCGGTGCTGGGCGTGTTGCCGATCAGCGGCTCGTGCGGCCAGTTGTTGGTGTAGGTGACGTCCTGGCCCGGGCGCTCGGTCGCCGCGGCCCACGCGGTCCAGAAGAAGAACTGCGTGAGCTGCGCGCGCCGCGCCGGATCGGGCAGGGTGTTTTCCTTCATGGCGTAGCTTTCGCGGGTGCGATGCTGCGACGGCGCGTCGGAGAACAGCAGGTCGTAGTAGGCCGCCGTCTGCGCCATCGCCCGCGCGCGGCGCGGACTGACCGTGAGCGTGTCGGTCGCGGCGTCGGTGCCGTTGCCGCGGTATTCGGCCTTCAGGGCCTCGCGCAGCGCGGCCTGCTCGGGCGTGGACAACTGCGCGTAGTCCTTGCCGTGCGCGTCGCGCGCGGCAAGGTCCAGCCAGGCCGTCAGTTCGCGGTGCAGCCAGTCGGCCGTCCAGTCGGGCGCCTGGTAGGCGCCGTGCCCCCAGATCGATCCCAGCTGCATGCCGCCGATCGATTGCCAGGCGGTCTGGCCGTCCAGGATGTCGTCACGGCCGAACAGGCGGGTGCCGTCGGCCGACACCACCTGGCCGGGAATCGGCGGCGCCTTTCGGTAGACTTCGCCGCCATAGAAACCCAGCAGTGCGAATGTGATCGTCAGCACGGCGATCAGCGTGAACCATAATTTCCGATACGGACCCATGATGGGAACGCCCTCCAGTGTTGCGGTTTTTGGGTACGCTCCTATATGCGAATTCCGTGCCAGAAAAATTTCCCTTTAAATCAACGGATTGTGATTTATAGGGTTTTTTTGACCGTGACACACAAGGGTGAAAATAACCATCGAAAGGTTATTTCAACCCTTCCCCGCCGTTTACGATGGCGCAGTCTCTTCCCGTCCCTCTACAAGGAGCCGACCGCATGGTGACCGCAAGCGACAACCCCGCCCCCTTGCATATCGGCATCGTGGCCTGCTCGGCCGAAGGCGCGGCGCTGTGCTATCGCACGCTGTGCGCCGAAGGCGCGCAGCGCCTGGGCCCGCACGCGCACCCCGAGATCTCGCTGCATACGCATTCGCTGGCCGACTACGTGGCCTGCCTGGACCGCGGCGACCTGGACGGCGTGGGCGCGCTGATGCTGTCCTCGGCGCACAAGCTGGCGCGCGCCGGCGCCGATTTCCTGATCTGCCCCGACAACACCATCCACCAGGCGCTGGACCCGATATTGGCGCGCTCGCCGCTGCCCTGGCTGCACATCGCCGCGGAAGTCGCCGCCCAGGCGCAGGCGCGCGGCCACCGCCGCCTCGGCATCCTGGGCACGCGCTGGCTGGCCGACAGCGAGGTCTACCCGGACAAGCTGGACGAACGCGGGCTGCAATGGCTGCGCCCCGAACCGCAGGACCGCGCGCTGGTGGGCCGCATCATCATGGACGAACTGGTGTACGGCGTCTTCAAGCCCGAATCGGTGGCGCGGCTGCAAGCCGTGGTCGAGCGCCTGCGCGCGGCCGGCTGCGACGCCGTGGTGCTGGGCTGCACCGAACTGCCGCTGGTGCTGGACGACGCCAATTGCGCGCTGCCCACGCTGGACTCCACCCGCATCCTGGCGCGCGCCGCGCTGGCCCGCGCGCTCAGATCTGCTCCAGCCCGTACTGGCGCAGGCGCTCCAGGTCCAGCACCTTGATCTGGTTGTAGGCCAGCGCCAGCATGTCCTGGTCGGCCAGGGCCTGCAGCGCCTGGTTGACCCGCTGGCGCGACAGGCCGGTGAGATAGCCCAGCTCCTCCTGCGAAATCGCCAGGGTCAGGTCGGTGGACGGATACAGCCGCGGATTGAACAACTGCGCCAGCGACTGCGCCACCCGCGCGTCCGCGTCCAGCAGGCGGTGGTTCTGGATGGAGGCGATGAATTCGCCCATGCGGTCGTTCAGCTGGCCGATGACGAAATGCGAAAACGGCAGGCTGGCCGCCAGCAGCGCGTGGAAGGTCGCCGCCGGCACCAGCAGCACCAGCGAGGGCTGGATGGCCACCACGTCGTACTTGCGCAATTCGCGCTTGATCACGCTGCCCTCGCCGAACCAGCCGCCCGGCGGCACGCCCGAAAACGTACAGCTGCGCCCCGACTCGTTGTAGATGGCCAGTTTGAGCAGGCCCGTATGCACGCCCAGCCAGTAATCCGAGGGCGCGTTGCGCCGCGCGATCCAGGCGCCGGCGTCCACGCGCTCGGCGCGCGAGCTCGCCAGGACCAGCTCCTGGTGTTCGGCCTGCAGCGCGCCGAACCAGGCGCAGGCGGCGAACAACGGCGCCGGTTCTTCGGCGGAAACGATGTTTGAAACGTCGGACATGGGAAGATCCGTGTAAAACTCGGGATGGGTCTGTCATGCAGGTGACAGACTGCATTTTCCGGCCGCCGATAAGCTCTAGCAAGCGAAGCGGAACAAACGCCCTCCGCGCAAAGAATATCCGGGTGCCTTCCGCATCCGACAGGAGACAAGCATGAGCAGCATGTACGAGCACGGCCTCGCGCGCCGCGAGGCCAATTACACGCCCCTGACGCCGGTGGATTTCATCGCCCGCGCCGCCGAAGTGTATGGGCAGCGCCTGGCCGTGGTCCACGGCAAGGTGCGGCGCAACTGGGCCCAGACCTACGAACGCGCGCAGCGCCTGGCCGGCGCGCTGGAGCAGGCCGGCGTGCGGCGCGGCGATACGGTCGCGGTCATGCTGCCCAACATCCCCGCCATGGTCGAGGCCCACTTCGGCGTGCCCATGCTGGGCGCGGTGCTCAACACCCTGAACACGCGGCTGGACATTCCCAGCGTGCTGTTCATGCTGGGCCACGGCGAGGCCCGGGCGCTGATCGTGGACACGGAATACGCCGAGGTCGCGCGCCGCGCCGTGGCCGAGTATCCCCACCTGAAACTGATTTCGGTGCACGACCTGGAGAGCGCGCCCGCCGCCCTGCCCGGCGCGATCGACTACGAAGACTTCCTGGCCGCCGCGCCCGCGCGCTACGACTGGCAGCCGCCCGCCGACGAATGGGACGCCATCGCGCTGAACTACACGTCCGGCACCACCGGCGATCCCAAGGGCGTGGTCTACCACTACCGCGGCGCCTATCTCAACGCGGTCAGCAACATCCTCGAATGGGACATGCCCAAGCATCCGGTCTATCTGTGGACCCTGCCCATGTTCCATTGCAACGGCTGGTGTTTCCCGTGGACGGTGGCCGCGCGCGCGGGCGTCAACGTCTGTCTGCGCAAGGTCGACCCCAAGATGGTGTTCGACCTGATCCGCGACGAAGGCGTGACCCATTACTGCGGCGCGCCCATCGTGCAAAGCGCGCTGGCCAACGCGCCGGCCGAAATGCGGGCGGGCATCCGGCACACCGTGCGCACCATGGTCGCCGGCGCGGCGCCGGCGCCGGCCGTCATCGCCAAGATGCGCGACATCGGTTTCGAGCTGACCCACGTCTACGGCCTGACCGAGGTCTACGGCCCGGCGGCCGTGTGCGCGCGCCAGGACGCCTGGGACGCGCTGGAAGACGAGCAGCGCGCGCTGCTCACCGCCCGCCAGGGCGTGCGCTACCACCTGCAGGCCGGCGTGTCGGTGCGCGACCCGGAAACCATGGAACCGGTGCCGCCCGACGAGCAGACCGTGGGCGAAGTCATGTTCCGCGGCAACATCTGCATGAAGGGCTACCTGAAGAACGAGCGCGCCACCGACGCCGCGTTCGCCGGCGGCTGGTTCCATACCGGCGACCTCGGCGTGATGACGGCCGACGGCTACGTCCGCATCAAGGACCGCAGCAAGGACATCATCATCTCGGGCGGCGAGAACATCTCCAGCATCGAAGTCGAGGACGCGCTCTACCGCCATCCCGCGGTGGCCGCGGCCGCGGTGGTGGCCATGCCCGATCCCAAGTGGGGCGAAACCCCGTGCGCCTTCATCGAGCTCAAGCCCGGCTGCAGCGCCACCGCCGAGGAAATCATCGCGCATTGCAGAAGCCTGCTGCCGGGCTTCAAGGTCCCGCGCGCGGTGCGCTTCGGCGAACTGCCCAAGACCTCCACCGGCAAGATCCAGAAGTTCGAACTGCGCGCCGCCGTGGGCGCGACCTCGGCCATCGACCTGGCCGCCCCGGGCAAGACGGCCTGACCACACCCCATCCAGGAGCGCCAACGCAATGACGTACCAAGCCCCCGTGAAAGACATGCTGTTCGTGCTGAACCGCCTGGCCGGCCTGCCCCAGGTGGCCGCCCTGCCCGGCTTCGAGGAAGCCACGCCCGACACCGTGCAGGCCGTGCTGGAGGAATCCGCGCGCTACGCCGGCGACGTGCTGGCGCCGCTGAACCAGCCGGCCGACCGCGAGCCCAGCGCCTGGCGCGATGGCGCGGTGACCACCTCGCCCGGCTTCAAGCAGGCCTTCCGCCAGTACGCCGAAGCCGGCTGGCAGGGCATGACCCATCCGGTCGAGTACGGCGGCCAGGGCCTGCCGGGGCTGCTGGGCTCGCCCTGCTCCGAGATGCTCAACGCCGCCAACCTGTCTTTCGCGCTGTGCCCGCTGCTGACCAACGGCGCGATCGAGGCGCTGCTGACCGCCGGCTCGCCCGAGCTGCGCGAGCGCTACATCGGCCCCATGATCGAAGGCCGCTGGACCGGGACCATGAACCTGACCGAGCCGCAGGCCGGCTCCGACCTGGCCATGATCCGCTCTCGCGCGCAACCCGCGGACGACGGCACCTACCGGATTTCCGGCACCAAGATCTTCATCACCTACGGCGAACATGATCTCGCCGAGAATATCGTGCACCTGGTGCTGGCCCGGCTGCCCGACGCGCCCGAAGGGGTCAAGGGCATTTCGCTTTTCCTGGTGCCCAAGTTCCTGGTCAACGAGGACGGCACGCTGGGCGCGCGCAACGACGTGCAATGCGTGTCGATCGAGCACAAGCTGGGCATCAAGGCCAGCCCCACCGCGACCTTGCAGTTCGGCGACGCCGGCGGCGCGGTGGGCTATCTGGTGGGCCAGGAAAACCGCGGCCTGGACGCCATGTTCATCATGATGAACGCCGCCCGCTACGCCGTCGGCGTGCAGGGCATCGCCGTCGCCGACCGCGCCTACCAGCATGCGCTGGCCTATGCCGCCGAACGCGTGCAGAGCCGGCCGGTGGACGGCTCCTCGCGCGAGGCCGTGCCCATCATCCAGCACCCCGACGTGCGCCGCATGCTGGGCACCATGCGCGCGCTGACCGAGGCCGGCCGCGCGCTGGCCTACGTCACCGCCGGCCATGCCGACCTGGCCCACGCCAGCTCCGACGCCGAAGCGCGCAAGCGCCACCTGGCGGTCCAGGAATTCCTGGTTCCCATCGTCAAGGGCTGGTGCACCGAGATGTCGATCGACGTGGCCAGCCTCGGCGTGCAGGTGCATGGCGGCATGGGCTTCATCGAGGAAACCGGCGCCGCGCAGTACTACCGCGACGCCCGCATCCTCACCATCTACGAAGGCACCACCGCGATCCAGGCCAACGACCTGGTGGGCCGCAAGACCCTGCGCGACGGCGGCGCCGTCGCCCGCGCCCTGCTGGCCGAAGTCCGCCAGACCGAAGCGGTGCTGGAGGCCAGCGGCGATCCCGCTGCGGCCCGCATGCTCGCGCCCCTGCGCCGGGCCAGCGCGGCGCTGTCCGACGCCGTCGATTTCGTACTGGCCAACGCCGCCAGCCATCCCAACGCGGTGTTCGGCGCCGCCGTGCCCTACCTGCTGCTGGCCGGCACCACCCTGGCCGGCTGGCAGATGGCGCGCGCCCTGCTCGCCAGCCTGGCGCACCGCGACGAAGACCCGGCGTTCCACGACGCCAAGATCGCCACCGCGCAATGCTATGCGCTGCACAAGCTGAGCCAGGCGCCGGGGCTGGCGGCGGTGGTGCTGGGGTCGAAGGATTACGCCTTGCCGTGACGGCAGGCGTAGGGGCGTTGCGCCGCCTGACGCGGCAGGGTCAGCGCCCAGAACGCCAGCGCCGCCAGGCTGATCGCCGCGCCCAGCGCGCAGACGCCCGGCCATCCGGCCTGCGCGTATATCGCGGTCGAGGCGATCGAGCCCAGGCCGCTGCCGGCGGCGTAGAACATCATGTAGCCGCCCACCAGGCGGCTGTGCGCCTGGGCGCTGATGCCGAAAATCATGGCCTGGTTGGTGACGTGCAGCGCCTGCAAGGCCACGTCCAGGACCAGCACGCCCAGCGCCAGCAGCCACAGGCTGTGTTCCAGCAATGCGATCGGCGCCCACGACAGGCACAACAGCGCCAGGCCCGCCGCCGTGGTGCGCTCGCCCAGTCCGCGATCGGCCAGCCGGCCGGCGCCGGCGGCCATCAGCACGCCGACCGCGCCCACCAGCCCGAAGGCGCCCACCGCCGTATGCGTCAGCGAATGGGGCGGCGCGCTCAAGGGCAGCACCAGCGCGGTCCAGAACGCGCTGAAGGCGGCGAACATCAGCATCGCGATCGTGCCGCGCACGCGCAGCACGCGCTCTGACGCGAGCAAGTCGTAGAGCGAACGCAGCAGCGCCCAGTAGCCCAGGTCCACCGTGGGCAGGCGGCGGCGCGGCAGGCGATAGGCCAGCACCACCGCAAGCGCCGCCGCCAGCGCGGCCGACACCAGGTACACCGCGCGCCAGCCCCAGGCGTCGGCCACCACGCCGGCCAGCACCCGGGCCAGCAACAGCCCGGTCACCACGCCGCCCTGCGCGGCCCCGACCACGCGGCCGCGTTCGCCCGGTGCGGCCAGCGCCGCCGACAGCGCCAGCAGGCCCTGCGTCATCGCCGTGCCCAGCAGGCCCAGCGCGACCATGCCGGCCAGCAGCCAGGGCGCGGCAGGCGCGACCGCCACGGCCGCCAGCGCCAGCACCAGCAGCCCGAGCTGGCCGATCATCAGGCGACGGCGGTCCAGCAGGTCGCCCAGCGGCACCACAAACAGCAGCGCCAGCGCGCAGCCCAGCTGCGTGGCCGTCACCACCACGCCCACCGCCGCCTCGGACAGGCCGAACTCGCGGCCGATGGCGTCCAGCAGCGGCTGCGCGTAATACACGTTGGCCACGCTCAGGGCGCAGGCCACCGCAAGCAGCAGCACCAGCGAACGCGGCATGGGAGAGTCGTCGGACATGGCGATTCCTTTTGGTTTCATTACAAAACCAGAATACTAGGATTCAAGGTTTTATAATGCAACCATTATTTTTCCTGCGCGAGGAATCGGCATGGTCAAACGCACGAGTTTCGAAGGCGCCGCCTGCCCGGTGGCGCGCTCCCTGGACGCCATCGGCGACTGGTGGTCGCTATTGATCGTGCGCGACGCCTTCGACGGGCTGCGCCGCTTCGGCGAGTTCCAGAAAAGCCTGGGCGTGGCCAAGAACATCCTCAGCGACCGCCTGCGCACGCTGACCGTGCACGGCATCCTGGCCGCGGCCCCCGCCTCCGACGGCAGCGCCTACCAGGAATACGTGCTCACGGAAAAAGGCCGTGCGCTGTTCCCGGTGATCGTCGGCCTGCGCCAATGGGGCGAAGACCACTATTACGGCCCCGCCGAGCCCCACTCGCTGCTGATCGACCGCAAGCGCGGCCAGCCCGTGCGCCGGCTGGAAGTGCGCGCGCAGGACGGCCGCCCGGTCGGCCCGGAAGACACCGTGGTACAGAAGACGGATGCCTAGGATCCGGCCCACTGCCCGGTCGCCAGAGAGGCCGGCGAATAGGCCTCGAAACGCCAGCGCAGCGCCAGCGCGCCCGGACGGAACGCCACGCGGCGCGCGTGCACCCGCCACAGCCGTTCGGCGCCCTCGAACCGCGCGATCTCGGGGCTGTCCAGGATCACTTCGGCGCGTCCGGCCAGCTGCAGCACGTCGCCGCGCTCGAAGTCGATGAACAGCAGCCCGGCGCGCGGGTTCAGCACCATGTTGCCCAAGGTGTTGAAGTAGCGATTGCCCGAGAAATCCGGGATGGTCAGCACATTGCCCTCCACCCGCACGAAGCCCGGCTTGCCGCCGCGGTGCGACACGTCCACGGCGCGCTCGCCGGCGTCGGCGTAGCTGGCCACGAACAGGGTGTCGGACCGCGCGATCAGCGCGCGGGCGGCGGTGTCCAGCCCGTCGCGCTCGCGCGGCGCGCCGGCGAAACGCAGCGCCGGCGAACGGGAGAAATGGAAATCGCGGGCCTGTATGTACTTGGGACAGTTGCCGAAGGACTGCGCCACCGCGATCTCGAAACGCTTGCCGTCCCAGGCCGAAATGCGGCCGTTGACCCGGTTGCGCCGGCGCGTGTGCAGCTCGATGCCCAGCACGCCCACCGGCCGGTCCGGTCCCAGGCCGGCCAGCAGCGGATCGTCGGCATCGGGCGTGGCGCAGACGCGCAGCACGCGCGGATCGGGCGAAACCGCGAAGCCGGGCGGCCCCTCCAGCACGCCGGCCCAGGGATCGCCCTGCCCGTCCACCGCGCCGGCCACCAGGAACGGCAGCTGCGCGAAGAATTCGCGGTGCTGGTCCGGCATGTAGTCGCGGATGACCTTGGGCCCGGTCTGCTGCATGCGTTCGGCCACGCCGGCGTGGCGTTGCAGCAGGGTTTCGCCGGCATGCCAGGGCGACGGCGTTGCGGCAGGCGTCGAAGCGATGGACATGATTGCGCTCCCTGCCATCACGCGGCCAGCAGGCCCACCGGCGAGCAAGCCATGGGCACGAAGCGCGGCAGGCCTTCGATGCGGCGCAGCCAGGCCCGCAGCGCCGCATAGCCGTCCAGCGACACATTGCCCTCGGGCGCATGCGCCACATAGGCATAGCAGGCGACGTCCGCGATCGAGGGCGTCGCGCCGGCCAGAAAGTCGCGGCCGGCCAGCTCGCGGTCCATGACCGCCAGCAAGGCATGGGCGCGCGCCAGCGTGCTGTCCACGTCGTAGGGCGCACCGAACAGCGTCACCAGGCGCGCTGCGGCGGGACCGGCGGCCAGCGGCCCGGAAGCCACCGACAGCCAGCGCTGCACCGCGGCCGCGCCGGCGGCGTCCTCGGGCAGCCAGGCCCGGCCGCCGTAGCGCCTGGCCAGGTAGACCAGGATCGCGGTGGAGTCCGCCACCACCACGCCGCCGTCATCGATCACCGGCACCTGGCCGAACGGATTGAGCGCCAGGAACGCGGGGCGCTTGTGTTCGCCGCCGCGCAGGTCCACGTCGACCGTCCGGTGCGGCACATCGAGCAGGGACAGCATGAGCGCCACGCGATGGGCATGGCCGGACAGCGGAAAGCTGTAGAACGTCAGGATGGAAGGCTGGGCGGTCTGCATGAGGTTTCTTCAATGGGGACTGGAGACAGCCCCATCTTGGCCCCGCGCCGGCCGCGGGGGAACGGCCGGCCGCGGCAAGACACTCTTGCAGGCGGTGAAAGAATATGCGGCTAGGCCGGCAGCGCGGCCAGGTCGCGGCGCAGGGCCTCGACACAGAAATCGACGAAGCTGCGCACCTTGGCCGAACTCTTGCGGCCTTCCGGATACACCACGTGCACCGGCAAGGGCGGCAGTTCGAAGTCCCGCAGCACCACTTCCAGTTCGCCGCTGGCCAGGTGGCGCGCGACCTGGTAGGACACCACCTGCGTCAGGCCCCAGCCCTCGCGGGCCGCCAGCACCGCGGCCTGGAACGAGGTGACCGTCAGCTGCGAATCGAACCGCACGCGCCTGGGCTGGCCGTCCTGCAGGAAGCGCCATTGCGGCCCGCGCCCTTCCATCGCCGCGGTGATGGTGCAATAGCGCTGCAGCTCGTCCGGATCGCGCGGCGCGCCATGTTCGCGCAGGAACGCGGGCGCGGCGCACACCACGCGGCGCACCTGCCCCACCTGCACGGCGGTCAGCGACGAATCGGGCAAGGCGCCGATGCGCACCGCCACGTCCACGCCTTCGTCGAGCAGATTGACCACGCGGTCCACCAGCAGCGTGCGCACCGAGACTGCGCGGTGCGCGCGCAGATAGCCCAGCACCGCCGGCATCACGTGCAGCTCGCCGAACAGGGCCGGCGCGGTGATGCTGAGCGCGCCGCGCGGGGCGGCCATGGCGCCGGCCGCGGCGTCATCGGCCTGTTCCACCTCTTCGAGGATGCGGCGGCAGTCCGCGGCATAGCGCTGGCCGGCCTCGGTCAGGCGCAGGCTGCGCGTGGTGCGCACCAGCAGCAAGGCGCCCAGCCGCCGCTCCAGCGCCGCCACGCTGCGTGTGACGCTGGGCGCCGACATCTCCAGGCGCCGGGCGGCGGCGGCGAAGCTCTGCGCCTCGGCCACCGCCAGGAATACGGTCATTTCATGGAATCGGTTCACGGTGCGCCGCCAGGGTCGCGGCAAGGCCGCCGCGCAATGTCGGACGATATTAGAAGCGGCTCCCGGACCCGTCAATCCGGCGCCGGATCACAGCGCGCGCGCCCGCGTTCCTATCGCGTCGAGCAGTTCCAGCGCCCTGGCCGCGGCGCCGGCGCCGCCTTCCATGTCGCCGCGCACGTGCAAGGGGCGCAGTTCCTCGATCGCTTCGAGCTGCGCGATCAGCAGCGGTTCGGCCAGCCGGTACTTGCGCAGCACGCTCACCATGCACATGGACGCGTGCACCATGTCTTCGGACTCGTCGCTGACGCCAGTCCTGTGCAGCGTGTAATTGACCCAGTGCGTGGCCGCCAGCATCGCCGCCTCGATGCGGATCTCCCAATCCGCGTCGGTGAGCTTGGCGAGCGAGCGCTCGATCCGCCGCGCCTTGGCGCGATGATGGTCAGGAATCATCTGCGCGCCTCCGGAAGGACCAGCGCGTCATAGACTGCGATGGCTTCCGACAGCGCACCGTCGCAGGCATCGACTATGGCCTGCGTCGGAACGCGGTCGCCCCGCAGGCAGGGATCGCGATAGGTTTCCAGTTCGTGCAGCGCGGCTTCCAGGCGCTGCACGGGCTCGGGCATTTCCCCTGGAATCGCCGGCCAGCCGACATGGCTGACGTCGCCCGGGCCGCGCAGTTCGCGCCGCCAGCCGCCGTCGGGCTGCGGCACCACGTGCACGCCTGGAATGGTCGAGAAAACACGGTCCTCGCTGGTCAGCCCCACCGTGTGCAGCGCGGCGTTCCAGATATTGGTTCCGGCCGTCAGGCCGGTCCAGTACCACAGCTCGAAATCCTCCAGGGGGTCGAGCCTGGCGCGCAGCCGCAGCAGGCGGCCGATCTTTTCGGCATGGGAAGCAATCTTCATGGCCTGTCTCAATCCGCCTGGATATTGCCGTCGACCACGACCTTGCGCCAGGCCGCCAGGTCGTCCTTTATCGTCTGCACGAACGCCTCGCGGCTCACGGCCTGCGCCGGCGGCACGTTGGCCTGCAGCAGCGCCTGCCTGAACGCCGGCTGCACCTGTTCGCGGTTGATGACGGCGTGCAGGCGCTCCACGATTTCCGGCGGCGTGCCCTTGGGCGCGAAAATGCCTTGCCAGCCCGCGGCGGTGAAGGGATAGCCCTGCTCGGACAACACCGGCACCTCGGGCAGCCGGGGGCTGCGCACCGTGCCGGTCAGGGCGATGGGCCGCAGCTTGCCCTGCTCGATGAAGCCCTGCGGCGCCACGACGTCGACCCAGCCTATCGGCAGCTCGCCCGACACGATGTTGGTGAGCAAGGAAGGCGAAGTCTTGTACGGAACGTGATTGATGCGCAGGCCGGCCCGCTGCTTGAGCCACTCCATCGTCAGGTGGCCGTTCGAGCCCACGCCCCAGCTTCCGTACGAAGGGTACTTGTCGGGATCGCTGCGCAGCAGCGCCACCAGTTCGGGCAGCGTCCTGGCCGGCACCGACGGATGCACCACCAGCAGCACCCCGCCCACGGAGGACAGCGCCACCGGCTCCAGGTCGCGCAAGGTCCGGATCGATATGGCGGGATTCAGGGCCTCGGCCATCACCATGGACGAGGCCGTGCTGTGCAGGATCGTGTAGCCGTCCGGCGCCGCGTTCTTGACCGCGGCCGAACCGATCAGCCCGTTCGCGCCGGGCCGGTTCTCGACCACGAAAGGCTGGCCCAGCGCGTCCTGCAGCCGGGCGTAGAGCTGGCGCGCCAGCGTGTCCAGCACGCCGCCCGGCCCGCCGGGGACGATTACCTTGACCGGCCGCGCGGGCCATTCGCCGGCGCCCTGGGCGCGGACCAGGCCGGCCGCCAGCGCCGCCGTCGCGCCGAGTATGAGTTGCCTGCGAGTCAACGATGCCATGATTCATCCATCCCGTGGTTCAGGTTCGCGGCCGGACCGGCCGGCCGCCCGGTTTCAGTCCGGCTTGCGCAGAAAGCCCTGGTTGCCGCCGTTGCGGTTGGGCGCGAAGCCGTTGGCCCGCAGCGTCTCGTCGGCGGTCTCGTAGAACACGCCGATCTTCATGATCTCGCGCGCCTGCTGCGCGGTGGCGATGGGGCGGCCGAATTCGCCGGAGATGCGGACCAGCTGCCTGATCTGCTCGACCGAGCTCATCTTGCCCGTGCGCGTCTGGTTCCACAGCACGTCCTCGATGCCGCAGCGCACGTGCAGGCCCAGCGCGATGCCGATCATGTTGATGGGCAGCACGTTCAGCACCGAGCTCTCCACCGTGACCACCGCGCCGTCGGGCACGGCGCGCAGCATGTTGGCCAGGTTGTAGATGTTGGCCTGGTCCATGCCGCCGCTGATGGCGACCCAGTTCATCACCAGCGGACCCTTGTAGACGCCGCGGCGGATCATGCGCTCGATCGTCTCGAAGCTGTTGATGTTGTAGACCTGGAACTCGCTCTGGATGCCCGCCGCCGTCAGGCGCCGGATGTGCTCCTCGGCCCAGCTGGGATTGGAGGGCACGATCATGTCCTTGTAGGTCGAATACAGCTCCGGAAAGCCGCGCGAAACGCCCCGGAAGTCATCGACGCCGGCATGCTCGGTGACGTTCATCTGCGTGGTGTTGACGGTCACCGTGACCTGGTCGGGCTTGGGATCGAGTTCGGCCAGCATGTGGCGGGTGTCGTCGCTGAGCCACTTGGCCGCCTGCCCTTCCTCGGGCGCGAAGCTGATGGAGCCGCCGACCTGGATGATCATCTCGGGCACGGCCTCGCGCACGCCGGCGATCAGTTCGTTGAACATGGACAGGCGCTTGCTGCCCTTGCCGTTGGCTTCGCGCACGTGCAGGTGCAGCACGGTGGCGCCGGCTTCGTAGCAGTCCACCGCCTTCTGGATCTGCTCTTCCATCGTGACCGGAATATCTTCGGGAAAGTCCGAAGGAATCCAGCCCGGCGCGTAAGGCGCGGCGGTGATGATCAGGGGTTGCTGGTTTTCGGGATACAGATGGCCGTCTAGGAAATTCATGGCTGGATGCTCCGCTGGGGTGGAAATGGAAGGGTTGCGGCGCCGGGCGTGCGCGGCCGTGCCGGCGCGCGCAGGCGCGCCCGTGTCGCGTGGGAAACGGTGCGGGCGGGTCAGTTCGCCCGGATGTCGAACTTCTTGACGATGGCGGCGTTGCGCTGGAACAGCTGCCGGTTTTCGGCCAGCAGCGCGGCCGTATCGGTGCTCACGTCGGGCTCCAGGCCCACGTCGCCGAGCTTCTGCTGCACCGTGGGCGCGCTGGCCGCCTTGCTGACGATGGCCTGGAGCCTGGCCAGTACCTCGGGCGGCAGCTTGCTGGAACCGTAGAAGCACACCTGGCCCTGGAACTGGATTTCGGGGTAGCCCAGCTCGCTCATCGTCGGCACCTCGGGAAAATACCTGGACCGGTTCTTTCCGGCGACGGCATAGGCGCGCAGCCTGCCGCTCTTGATCAGCGGCAGGGACGTCACCATGCCGTCGAACATCACGTCGACCTGCCCGCCGATCACGTCCTGCAGGGCCTGCGGCGATCCCAGGTAGGCCACGTGCTGCATATCCAGCCCGGCCTGGCTGCTGAAGATCAGCCCGGAGTACTGCGACACCGTGCCCGTGCCGTAGCTGGCGAAAGAAGACTTGCCCTTGCGCGTCTTCAGGTGCTCGACCAGGCTCGGGAAATCCTTGGCCGGATAGTCTGCCGAACTCACCAGCGCATAGCTGGTGAACGCCACCCGGGCGATGGTGACGATATCGCCCAGCGGGTCGTACGGCACCTTCATCACCTGCGGCGCCTCGACCAGCATGTTGTTCGGCCCGAGCGCGATGGTGTCGCCGTCGGGATCGGCCTTCAGCATGGCGCTCAGGCCTATCGAGCCGGTCGCGCCGGGACGGTTCTCGATGACCACGGGCCGGCCGGTGTCCGCGGACATCTGCTGCCCGATCACGCGGGCGGCGATGTCTATCGTGCCGCCCGGCTGTCCCGGGACGATGACCCGCAAGGGCTTGCCGCCCAGCGCCCAGGCGCTGAACGCCAGCGACCATCCGATCAAGGCCACGGCGGGCCGTGCAAATCGCTGCAGTCTCATGTCCGTCTCCTGTGCTTTCTTATGTCGGACGGATGCGCGCTGCGCAATGCCTGTCCTGTGGGCATAAGTATCTGCCGGACGCTGCGCGCTCACTTGCTTTTCTGGGACACAAGTTTGCTTTTTTGGGACATGGACCCGGCCTGCCTGCTCCACTCGGTGGCGCTGCAGCCGAACAGGCCGCGGAACCAGTGGCTGAAGCTGCTGGCGCGGGCGAAACCGAGCAGCTCCGCCACCTCGCCCAGCGGCAGGTCGCTCTCGCGCAGATGGTGTCTGGCCAGGTCCGAGCGCACCTGGTCGAGCAGCCGGCTGAAGCTCAGCCCTTCCGCTTCGAGCCGGCGGTGCAGCGTGCGCCGGTCGACGTGCAGGAAGCGCGCCACTTCCTGCGCGCTGCACGCGCCGCTGGGCAACAGCGCCAATATGACCCGGCGGCAGGTCTCCTGAGCGCTCTCGCCGCGATCGGTCAGCGCCGCTTCCAGGTATTTGCGCGCCAGGTCGGCGGCGACCTGGTCTCCCGGCTCGCGCGGGCGGGACAGGTCGCTGGCCAGGCACACCAGCCCGTTGAAGTCCTGGTTGAATTTGACGGCGCGGCGGAAATAGGCGCGATGCGCGGCGACGTCCTTGGGCGGACGATGCGTGAAACAGACGTCCAGCGGCTGCCAGCGCGGCCCGATCAGTTCGCTGAGGATGCGAAACAGCGTGCCCACGGCCAGCTCCACCGACTGGCGCATCGCCAGTCCGGGCGTGGGCAGGAGATCCTCGCGCAGCACGATCACGTTGCCCGCGTCTTCGACGCGGATGATCAGCGAGGCGTTCACCAGCCGCAGATAGCGGCACAGGGTGTCGATGGCGGCGCGCGGCGTGGGCGCTTGCCTGAGCACCAGGCTGATGGGGCCGAGCGCGGACAGCTTGCGCCTTGCGGCCAGGCGCAGCGCCAGGTCTTCCGTGCGCGTGGCGCGCGCGGTGATCTCCAGCAGTTCGCGCACGGCGTCCCGCGAAATCAGCATCTCCGGATCGTCCAGGAACTTCGCCTGCAGGCCGACCGCCTTCATGAAGGCGTAAGGGTCGCGGCCCAGCGATTGCACCAGTTCGACGTAGCCGCTGAGGCTGCCGCTGCGCATCAGCTGCGGGGCGTGTCTCATGCCTGGGCCTCGAATTCCCGGCCCAGCCACGCCAGGAACGCCTTGACCGGCGGATGCCGTTCGCGCCCCGGCGCGCACAGCGCCGTATAGGCCGCGCCCGCCACCCGCACCTGCGGACGGCAGGCCACCAGGGTGCCCGCGTCCACGCTGTCGGACACCATCACCGAGCTGGCCAGCACCAGGCCCTGCCCGGCGATGGCGGCCTGCAGCGCATAGTGTTCCTCGTCATAGGCGTGTTCGGCCGCCGGCCGGCGCCAGGCCGGCAGCCCGGCCGCCTCGCACCAGTCCCGCCAGCCCTGTTCGTACAACAGCGAGTCGCGCCAGCGCACGGTCACCAGCGCCGGCGCGCGCCTGCCCTGCCGCGCCACCAGGGCCGGCGCGCCATAGACGCCGAACCACTCCTGCAGCGTGCAGGCGGCATGCAGGCCCGGATACTGCCGGCGGCTGTAGCGCACCGCCACGTCCACGCTGGCGTCCTGCAGCAGGTCCACCGGCTCGGCGCTGGCGTTCAGGCGCAGCTGGTATTGCGGATGGGCCTCGTAGAAACGTCCCAGCCGCGGCACCAGCCACAAGGCCGCGAACGAATGCGTGGTCGATACCGTCAGCGCGCCCGAGGCCGGCGCCGGCCGCAAGTCGTCCAGCGTCTGGGCCACGTCCAGCAGCGCGCCGTGCACGCGCGCGAACAATCGGCCGCCGGCGTCCGTCAGGCGCACCCCGCGCGGCACGCGTTCGAACAGCGCCACGCCCACATGGCGCTCCAGCGCCTTGACCTGGTGCGAAACCGCCGTCGCGGTGACGGCAAGCTCGGCCGCGGCCAGCTTGAAACTGCGCAGCCTGGCGGCGGCCTCGAAGGTGCGCAGCGCCGTGACGGGTAGCGTGGCGAACATGGATGGCGGGCCCTGGGATGAATTTGATTCATCTTAGTTCAGGAATGCTCATTTGTCGCCGCCCGGCGATGAACCTAAATTCTGCCTAACGCATGGCATATCGCCTGCAAGAACGGGAAACGTCACATGAATTCACATCAAGCCGAAAAAAGCCTGCTCATCCTGGTGGGCAGCCCGCGGCGCGACGGCAACAGCGCGGCGCTGGGTGCGGCCGCGCTGCGCGGCGCCGAAACCGCGGGCGTGCGCGCCAGCCTGCTGTTCCTGGACGATTACATCCACGGCTTTCTGCCCGACCTGCGGCGCGCGCCTGCGCCCACGGACCGCTACGCGGAACTGTTCCTGGAGCATTTCCTGCCGGCCGACGGCATGCTGCTGTGCACCCCCATCTGGTGGTACGGCATGTCGGCCCAGGCCAAGGCCTTCTTCGACCGTTCGTTCGCGCACTACGCCGGGGCCGGCCCCGAGCCCGAGCGGGTCAAGGCCCGCATGGCCGGCAAGCGCCTGGGCCTGGCCGTGGCTTCCGAGGAGACCTATCCCGGCGCCGCGCTGGGCATCGTGCATCAGGTCCAGGAATACGCGCGCTACACGCACTCGGATTTCATCGGCTATGTGCACGGCGCGGGCAATCTGCGCGGCGAGATCGCCGCCGACCCGCGCCGTCCGCTGGACGCCGCGGCCGCGCTGGGCGCGGAATTCTTCGTCCGCAAATATTCCGACTACCGGATCGAGACGCCGCGCGCGCGCAATGTGTGGGACGAACCCGCGGGCGCAGGCGCGGACTAGTCCAGCGCCAGCCCGCGGGCGCGGCCGAACAGCGGCCGCTGCACGGTCTGCGCCAGCAGCACGCCGGCCAGCGTCACCGCGCCGCCCAGCAGGTGGTAGCCATGCAGCTGCTCGCGCAGCAGCGCGAAGGCGGCCAGCGCGGTGAACAGCGGCAGCAGGTTGATGAAGATGCTGCAACGGTTGGGGCCCAGCCGCTGCACGCCCTCGATCCACAGGAACGACAGCAGCACCGACGAGAAAATGCCCGCGTAAAGAATCAGCGGAATGGTGTCCGCGTCCAGCGCGGCCTGCGCCGCCGGCACGCGCAGGTACAGCGGCAGCATGTAGAGCAGCGCGAAGATCGACTGCACGAAGGTCGACTGCCAGGCCGGCAGCGGCACCTTCCAGTGGCGCAGCAGCACGCCGTACAGCGCGTACGACAGGGCCGCCAGCAGCATCAGGCCGTCGCCCGCGTGGATGCCTTGCTGGAACACGCTCAGCATGTCGCCCTGCCCCACCAGGTACAGCAGGCCGATGAACGAAAGCGCCCCGCCCGCGGCCATGCCCAGGGTCAGGGGGTCGCGCAGGATCAGCACGCTGAGCAGCATGCTGAGCAAGGGGATCAGCGCGGTCAGAATGGCCATGTTGGTGGCCGTGGTGGTTTCGGCGGCGCGGTACGACAGCGCCTGGAACAGCGCCGAGGACAGCGCGCCGTACAGGGCCAGCTTGGGCCAGTGGCGCAGGATGAGCTTGCGGTTGCGCCAGGCCGGGCGCGCGGTGAACAGGCCCATGAGGAACAGCGCCAGCACCAGCCGGTAGAAGGTGATGGCCGTGGGCGAGATGGCGCTGGCCGCCATCTTGGAGACGATGACGTTGCCCGCCCAGAACAGGATGGCGAACAACGGGTACAGATAGGACATGATGATTGCGCTCGCAGGATTAGGATGGACGCGGCCGCGAAGCGGCGCGCGGATGCCTATCCTAGGGAGCGCGGGACAGTCCGTCTGCCGACGAAATGGCAGGGGCTATCTGGAAATGGACATGGGCCGGTTCAGGGGCGAAACGGCGCGGGGTCCAGGGGCAAGGCCACGTCCGCCATCTGGGCGGTCAGCAGCGCCGCGCTGCCGCAGGCCAGCGTGAAGCCCAGCGCGCCCTGGCCGACGTTGAGCCACAGATTGCCGGCCGCAGGGCTGCGCCCGATCAGGGGCTTGCCGGTGGGCGTGGCCGGGCGCAGGCCCGCCCACGGGACCGCCTGGCGCAGGTCCAGCGCCGGGAAGGCCTCGCGCACCTGGCGCTTGAGCAGCGCGATGCGCGCCGGGTCGATGTCGGCGTCGGCGCTGCCGATGTCCACCATGGCCGCGATCCGCAGCATGCCGCCCACGCGGGCGTAGACGATGCGCCGTTCGTAGTCGGTCACGCTGATGCGCGGGGCCACGGAATCATCGCCGTCGGCCAGCGGCACGCTCAGGCTGTAGCCCTTGAGCGGATACAGCGGGACGTCATGGCCCAGCGGACCGAGCAGCGCGCGCGTGCCGATGCCGGTGGCCAGCACGATGGCGTCGGCGCCGATGTCGCCCTGGCGCGTGTTCACCGCCACGATGCGGCGGCCTTCGCGCTGCAGTCCGGAAACCGGATTGGACATGACGCATTCCACGTTGCCCAGCGACTGCAGGCGCTCGAACAGCGCCTCGGTGAACTGGCGGCAATCGCCCGCCTCTTCGCTCGGCGTGTAGATGGCGCCGGCCAGGCTGCCGCCCATGCCGGCCAGCGCGGGTTCCAGCGCCAGGGTCTGGGCCGCGTCCAGCACCTGCTGCTCGGCCCCGTGCGCGGCCTGGTAGGCGACCAGCGCGCGCGCTTTCTCCAGCAGCTCGGGGCTGCGGTAGGCGATCAGCTTGCCGTTCTTCAGGTGGCCAAAATCCAGGTTCTCCTGCTCCAGCAGGGTATGCATCACGTCGCGGCTGAGATAGGACAGGCCGGAGAGCTGGGCGGTCGATTCGCGCGCCACCGAGGCGCGGCACGCCAGCGCGAATTGCAGGCACCAGCGCCACTGGTGCGGGTCCAGCCGGGGCCTGAACCGCAGCGGCGAATCGGCCCGCAGCAGCCAGCCCGGCACGCTGGGCAGCACGCCGGGGCCGGCCAGCGGCGCCACGTAGCTGTAGCTGAGCTGTCCGCCGTTGGCGTAGCTGGACACTTCCGCCGGACGGGGCTGGCTGTCGACCAGAACCACGTCGTGGCCCTGGCGCGCCAGAAAATACGCCGACGTGACGCCCACGACGCCGGCACCGATGACGCAAACGCGCATGCCTGAATCCAAATGACTGGGAATCGCCTATTCTCGGGCGCGCGCGGCGCCTGCGGCAAATGCCAAATGCCGCAGGGTCCATAACAAAAGGGAATGCACAGAAGGGAATGCGCGCCTCAGGCGGCGCGGTGCAGGCGGATGATGGCGGCGGCGGTCGGATCGCGCACCAGGTCGGCCAGCGTGTAGCCGTTGAGCGCGTCGTAGAAGGCCTGCAGCGTGCGCGCCAGCACGCCGGAAAGATGGCAGACGCCGTCCAGCGCGCAAGGCGGCTCGCGGCAGTCGATCAGCGGGCCCTGCTGCTCCAGCTCGCGGATCAGGTCGCCCAGCCGGTACTCGGCGGCCGGGCGCGCCAGGCGCAGGCCGCCGCCCTTGCCGCGCGAGGTGTCGATCCATCCGCGCTGCGCCATGAAGTGCGCCACCTTGACCAGGTGATTGCGCGACAGGCTGAAGCGGTCGGCGATCTCCGGGATGGTGACGGCGGTAGGCCGGTCGCGGCATTGCGTCAGGTACATCAGCACGCGCAGGCCGAAGTCGGTGAATCGGGTCAGTTGCATGGCAAGGTCGGGAAGGTCCCCGGCGGCCGGGGAGACAGGCCGCCAGGATACACCGCTCAGGCCGGCGCGCCGCCGCTGCCGAAGGCCTCGGCATGGATGCGGTCTTCGGGCACGCCCAGGCTGGTCAGGGCCTGGCGCTGCGCGCGCATGAAGCCGGCGGGGCCGCACAGGTAGTAGTCGGCGCCCGGCACGATGGCGTCGTCCTGGATGGCGAGCAGGTCCACGCGGCCGGCGTGGTCGTAGTCGCGGCCGCGCTGGTCGCCGTTGCCGACTTCCTCGTAGAACACGGCCTTGCGCACGTTGGGACGCTCGGCGGCGATGCTGTTGACGTGCTCTTTCATGGCGTGCACCGAGCCGTTGCGGCAGCCGTGCACGAAGCGGATCTGGCGGTCGTCGTTCAGGCCCACCAGGTGGTTCAGGATGGACACCATGGGCGTCAGGCCCACGCCGCCGCTCAGCAGCACCACGGGCGCGTTGCCTTCGGGACGCAGATGGAAATCGCCCTGCGGCGGCGCCACGTCCAGCACGTCGCCCTCCTGCAGGCGGTCGTGCAGGGCGTTGGAGACGCGGCCGGCCGGCGCCTGTGCGCTGCCGGTTTCGCGCTTGACCGAGATGCGCAGGCGGTCCTGGCCGGGCGCGTCGGACAGGCTGTACTGGCGCGGCTGCATCAGGCCCAGTTCGGGCACGTATAGACGCACCGAAACGTATTGGCCGGGCTGGTACGGGGGCACCTTGCCGCCGTCGGCAGGCGCCAGGTAGAAGGAGGTGATCTCGGCGCTTTCACGCTGCTTGCCGACCACGCGGAACCCGCGCCAGCCGGTCCAGCCGCCGGGCTTGGCGGCCGATTCGCCGTACAGCCGCGCCTCTTCGGCGATCAGCAGATCGGCCAACTGGCCGTAGGCCGCGGCCCAGGCGTCCACCAGTTCGTCGGTGGCCGCCTCGCCCAGCACTTCGCGGATCGAGGCCAGCAGGTGCTTGCCCACGATGGGGTAGTGCTCGGGGCGGATGCCCAGGCTCACGTGCTTGTGCACGATGCGCGTCACCACCGGCATCAGCACCGAAGGATCGTCGATGTGTTCGGCATACGCCGCGACCGCGCCGGCCAGCGCCTGCTGCTGTTGACCGCCTTCCTGATGGCCCTGGTTGAAGACCTGCTTGAGCTCAGGGTTGTGCTGGAACATGCGGGCATAAAAATGCCGGGTCAGCGCAACGCCATGCGTCTTCAGGACGGGGGCGGTGCTCTTGACCAGGGCGCGGATTTCGGGACTCAACATCTACTGCTCCTTGTGGTGCGATCGGGTTCGCCGTTAAACATATATTCATAATACATCTTTAACAATTTAATGGTAAACCCGCATCCGCTTCAGCCCGCCGACACCTCCCACTCGCCCAAAATCGCAACCGGCGGCAACACACAATTGGTTGCAGCGCGCCACGCGGGACGCGCCGGCGTCCCGGCCGCGGCGCGCCAGACCGCCGACGCCACCCAATCCCCGCCCAGGCGGTAAGCCGCCGCCCGCCACGCTCCCGGCGGCGCCCGCAGCCGCCATCCGGCCCAGTCCGCGTCCGGATCGCCCGCCAGGCCGACCGCGGCCATGTCCGCCGGAAAATCCAGCCGCGCCGCCTTCACGAAGGCTTCCTTGAGCGTCCATAGCAGGTAGAAGCGTTCCAGCCGCGCGGCGTCGTCCAGGCGCGCCAGCGCGGCCTGTTCCCGCGGCGCGCAGACCCATCGCGCCAGGCGCGGCACGTCGCGGGGACGTATCCGCTCCAGGTCGGCGCCCAGCGGCAGCCCCGCCGGCCCCGAGGCGCACAGCGCATGGCCGGCGCTATGGCTGAGCGAGGTGGTTGCGCCTTCGGCCAGCGCCGTGCGCACGTCCTGCAGCAGGGCGCGGCTGGCGCGCCAGTCGGCCTGCGCCCGGGGCCCGCGCACGGTGCGCGCGCGCGCCGCGTCGCCGGCCGAGAGCCGGTCCTCCGAATAGGCTTGCGCGGCGTGGCCGTCGGCCCACCAGAGCAGGATTTCAGGGGTATCCAAGTTAAAAGGTAACCTGCATTAAAAGGGTCGGAAGAGCGCGCAACAAGATGCGCCCCAGGTAACTTTTTTCATCAAAATCAGCCAAAAGCACCGTAGTAGAATCGCGCGCTATGTTGACGTTTTCGATCGCGCAATGGCGAGGTTGGGCGCCTGGCATCGATAGCCCCGAAGGCTGGCTGGATTGGGCGCGACACCCGTTCTGCCCCGTCGGAAATCAGGATGCGGCCCGGCTGGACTTCTTGCCCGCCCTGCAGCGCCGCCGCCTGAGCGCACTGGCCCGCGGGGTGTTCGACTGCGCGTGGCCGATGGCCCAGGCCCGACCCGGCATGCCGCTGGTCTACGCCTCGCGCCACGGCGAGACCAGCCGCAACTTCGGGCTGCTGCAGGCGCTGGCCGCCGGCGAACCGCTCTCGCCCACGGCGTTCGGCCTGTCGGTGCACAACGCCATCGCCGCCCAGTGGTCGATCATACGCCGCGAAACCGCCGAATCGGTGGCCCTGTCGGTGGAGGACGACGGCCTGGAGCACGCCATCGTCGAAGCCGCCATGCTGTTCGGCCAGGGCCACGACGACGTGCTGGTGGTGCTGGCCGAAGAATCGCCGCCGGCGCCCTACTCTCCCTGGGTGCAGGACGTGCCGTATTCCTACGCCGTCGCCCTGCACCTGCGCCCCGGCGCCGACTGGACGCTGGCCATGGCGCCGCGCCCGGCCGAGCCGGCCTGTACGCCGCCGCAGCTGTGGCCCAATCCCCTGAACCTGCTGCGCCAACTGTGCCTGGGCGGCGATGCCTGGCGGCACGCGAACCGCGCGCGCCAGTGGACCTGGACGCGGGCGGCATGACGACCTCGGCGCCGCGGCAGGACTGGTGGCTCTGGCGGCTCGTCGCCACGGGCATGGCGTTCACGCTGTTCGGCGTGGGCGGCGTGCTGCTGCGCGTGCTGGTGTTCCCGGCGCAGCGCCTGCTGCCGGGCGGGCTGCGCGAGCGCCAGCGCCGGGCGCGCCGGACCCTGAGCTGGACGTTCCGCATCTTCATCCGCTTCATGGTGCGCACCGGCATCCTGACCATCGATTTCCGCGGCGCCGAGCGCCTGGGGCAGCCGGGGCAGATGATCCTGGCCAATCATCCCTCGCTGCTGGACGTGGTGTTCCTGGTCGGCCACGTCGACAACGCCAACTGCATCGTCAAGCACGGCCTGGCGTCCAACCCGTTCACGCGCGGGCCGATCGCCGGCTGCGGCTACATCACCAACGACGAGAGCTTCGACATGTTCGACCGCGCCGCCGAGGTGCTGCGCAACGGCGAGACGCTGATCGTCTTTCCCGAAGGCACCCGCACGCCGCGCGATTCGTCGCCGCGCTTTCATCGCGGCGCCTGCGCCATCGCGCTGCGCGGCGCGCGCGTGGTGACGCCCGTGGTGATCAGCATGAATCCGCGCAGCCTGACCAAGGGCGAGCCCTGGTACCGGATTCCGCCCAGCCGGATGCGCTATGTCATCCACGTCGGCGAGGACGTCGATCCCGCCGCCTGGCTGGCCGCGCATCCGCTGCCCATCGCCGGACGCCGGATGAACGATTACCTGCATGCCTATTTCGAAGCCGAGCTGGCGCGCGCCGCGCCCGCCCGCGCTGCGCCGAACCAACCATCGCCCATCGCGGCGAACCCGGAGTCCAAGCTGGATGAATCAACTGGAACTTGAACTGAAAACCTTCGTCATCGAATCCCTGGGGCTGGAGGACATCACGCCCGAGGATATCGACAGCGACGCCCAGCTGTTCGGCGACGGCCTGGGGCTGGACTCCGTGGACGCGCTGGAGCTGGGCCTGGCCCTGCAGAAGCGCTACGGCATCACCATCGATCCCGAAACCCGGAACATGCGCGAACATTTCACCAGCATCGCCACGCTGGCAGCCTTCGTGAACGCCCAGCGCCACGACTAATGCAGACGGAGTCCACGATGCAAACCCGCGAAGAAATCTTCGATACGCTGCGCAGCGTGCTGATCGAACTGTTCGAGATCGAACCGGAACGCATCACGCCCGCGGCGAACCTGTACACCGACCTGGAAATCGACAGCATCGACGCCATCGATCTGATCGACCAGGTGCGCCGCCAGACCGGCCGCAAGCTCGACGCCAACGACTTCCGTGCGGTGCGCACCATCGAGGACGTGGTCGAAGCCATGTGGCAGAAGCAGGACCCGGCCGCATGAGACGGGGCGTGGCAGCCGCGCTGACCGTGGCCGGCATCGCGTATCCCTTCGCCGTCTATGCGGCGCTGGGACGCGTGAGCACGGCCTGGATCGCGCTGCCGCTGGCGCTGCTGTGGCTGGCGCGCGGCCTGACCGCGGGCGCGGCGCAGCCCGGCTCGCGCGCGCTGCCGGCCGTCGCGGTCGTGTTCTGCCTGGTCCTGGCCGCCACGGATTCGCAAGCCGGCCTGCGCTGGTATCCGGTCATGGTCAACGCCATGATGCTGGCAGTCTTCGGCGCCAGCCTGAAATTCGGCCCGCCGGTGATCGAACGGCTGGCGCGCCTGCGCCATCCCGACCTGCCGCCGGCCGGCGTGCGCTACACGCGCAAGGTCACGCTGGTGTGGTGCGCCTTCTTCGTCCTGAACGGCGCCACCGCCGCGGCCCTGGCCGCCTGGGCGCCGTGGGACTGGTGGCTGGCCTATAACGGCGCCATCAGCTACGGGCTGATGGGGCTGCTGCTGGCCGGCGAGTGGCTGCTGCGTCCGGCCGCGGCCAAAGCGGCCTGAGCCATGTCCTGGACGCCGCTGACGCAACTCCTGCAGCCGGGCGCGCCCGCGCTGGCGGTCGCCGACGAGCCGCTGCTCACGCGCGCCGATTTCGCGCAGGCCTGCCTGTCGGCGGCCGGCGCGCTGCAGACGCTGCGGCTGCGCCGCGTGGCGCTGTGGTTCGAAGACGCGGCCATGCTGGCGGTCGCGCTGCTGGCCTGCTGGCGGGCCGGCGCGACGGCCGTGCTGCCGGGCGACGTCCAGCCGCATACCTGCGCGGCGCTGGATTGCACCGTGGACGGCTGGCTCGTCGACGCGCCCGTGCCGCTGCCGGCGCCGCGGCAATGGCGGCTGGCGGACCTGCGGGGCACGCCGCTGGCGCCCGCCGAACTCGATCCCGCGCTGGGCCTGGTGCTGTGCACCTCCGGCTCCAGCGGCCAGTCCAAGCACATCGCCAAGACCTGGCGGCAACTGATGGACGAGGTCGACGCGCTGGAACGGCAATGGCCCGGCATGCGCGCGCCCGTGCTGGGCAGCGTATCGGCCCAGCATATGTACGGCCTGCCCTTCCGGGTGCTGTGGCCGCTGTGCGCGGGCCGGCTGCTGGACAGGTTTCAGCGCATCTATCCCGAAGACCTGCAGCGCGCCAGCCTGCGCCACCCCGAGTTCGCCTGGATCGCCAGCCCGGCGCTGCTGCGCCGCCTGGGCCAGCGGCTGGACTGGGCGGCGTTGCGCGGGCGGCTGCTGCGCATCGATTCCGCCGGCGGCGAACTGCCGGCCGACGCGTCCGACCACATCGCGCGCAACCTCGGGCTGCGGCCCGTCGAGATCTACGGCAGCACCGAAACCGGCGCCGTGGCCTGGCGCGAAGGCGCGCAGGACTGGCGGCCGCTGCCCGGCGTGGCCGTGAGCCGCAACGCCGAGGGCGCGCTGCGCGTGCAGTCGCCCTGGGTCGGCGCGGCCGAGGAACAGACCGCCGACGCCGTCGAACTGAGCGGACGCGGATTCCGGCTGCTCGGCCGCCTGGACCGCATCGTCAAGATCGAAGAAAAGCGCATCTCGCTGCCCATGCTGGAGCAGGCGCTGGCGCAGCACCGCTATGTCGCGCAGGCGCGCCTGGGCACGCTGGCCGGCGCGCCGCGGCTGGTCGCGCTGGTCGCGCTGTCGGCCCGGGGCCTGCACGCCCTGCGCAACGGCGGGCGCAAGGCGCTCCTGGCCGAGCTGCGCGCGCACCTGGCCGCCGGCTTCGAATCGCTGGCCATCCCGCGCGCCTGGCGCCTGATGACGCAACTGCCCTGCAACGCGCAGGGCAAGCTGCTGCCGCAGGATTTCGAGGCCGCGGCCGGCCCGCGCCCGCTGGCGCCGCAGGCCGTGGCGCTGCCCGCCGGGGCCGACGGCGAACGCCGCTACGCCATGGAGATCCCCTGCGACCTGATCCATTTCAGCGGCCACTTCCCGGCCGTGCCGGTGGTGCCGGGCGTGGCGCAGATCGGCTGGGCCATGTCGCTGGCCCGGCGCGACCTGCGGCCCGGCCTGCGCTTTGGGGGCATGGAGGTCCTGAAGTTCCAGCGCCTGCTCCGGCCCGGCGACCCGGCGACGCTGACGCTGAAATGGGACGCCGCCAAACGCAAGCTGCATTTCGCCTACACGGTGGACGGCCAGCCCTGCTCGTCGGGCCGCATCCTGGAGGACGGCGCGCCATGAGCGGCTATCGCCTGTGCGCGCTCATCCCCGTGTACAACCACGGCGCCACCGTCGGCGCCGTGCAGGCGCAACTGGCCGCGCAAGGCCTGCCCTGCGTGCTGGTGGACGACGGCTCCGAGCCCGGCTGCGCCGCGGTGCTGGACGCGCTGGCCGCGCGGCCCGGCACGCATCTGCTGCGGCGCCCGGCCAACGGCGGCAAGGGCGCGGCGGTGCAGGACGGGCTGCGGGCGGCGGCGGCGCTGGGCTACACCCATGCGCTGCAGGTCGACGCCGACGGGCAGCATGCCCTGGCGGACGCCGCTGCGTTCGCGCGCGCCTCGCGCGAGCATCCGCAAGCCCTGGTCTGCGGCCGGCCGGTATATGGCGACGACGTGCCGCGCAGCCGCCTGTACGGCCGCTGGCTGACCCGCGTCTGGGTCTGGATCAATACGCTGTCGGCCGACATTCCCGACGCCATGTGCGGATTCCGCGTCTATCCCCTGTCGCTGGCGCTGCCGGTGATCGACGGCGCGCGGGTCGGCCAGCGCATGGATTTCGACATCGCGGTGCTGGTCCGGCTGCACTGGCGCGGCGCGCGCATGATCTGGCTGCCGACGCGCGTGGCCTACCCGCGAGACGGCGTCTCGCATTTCAAGGGCGTGCGCGAC
This sequence comes from Achromobacter sp. SX5, assembly GCF_056711425.1. Lineage (NCBI taxonomy): Bacteria > Pseudomonadati > Pseudomonadota > Betaproteobacteria > Burkholderiales > Alcaligenaceae > Achromobacter > Achromobacter sp. SX5. The sequence continues at coordinate 3,521,098 of NZ_CM160041.1, forward strand.
AACGCGCTGATCAGCCGCATGCACGCGCGCCTGTTCTTCGGCATGCTGGTGCGCGCGCCGGCGCTGCTGTGGCGCCGGCTGGCGCGAGGAGCGCGGACATGAGCGCGGCCGACGGACACTGGGCCGAGCAGCCCGAACGCGGCAGCCTGGCGCTTATGCGCCTGACGGTCTGGGCCGCGCGCAGGCTGGGCCGGCGCGCCATCGCGCCGGTGGTCTGGCTGGTGGTGCTGTATTTCTACGTCTCCGGCGCCCGCGCGCGCCGCGCCATCGCCGCCTACCAGCGCAGGCTGACGCAGGCGGGCGGCCTGGCTGCGCCGCTGCCGCGCACGCTGCCGGTCTACCGCCAGTACCTCGCCTTCGCGCACGCCATCCTGGACAAGTTCGACGCCTGGCGCGGCCGCATCACGCCGGCCAGCCTGGACATCGCCGATCCCGACGGCCTGCACGCGCAGATGGGCCGGGGCCGCGGCCAGATCCTGGTCGGCTCGCACCTGGGCAATATCGAAATCTGCCGCGCGCTGGCGCAACAGGCGGGCACGCTCAAGCTCAACGTGCTGATCCACGACAAGCACGCGGCGCGCTTCAACCGCCTGCTCGGCGAGGCCGGCGGCGGCCTGCGCATGATCCAGGTCAGCGAGCTGGACGCCGGCGTCATGCTGGACCTGGCCGAACGGCTGGAGCGCGGCGAGTGGCTGGCCATCGCCGGCGACCGGGTGCCGCTGCGGGGCGACCGCACCACGCCGGTGCAGTTCCTGGGCGACACCGCCCTGCTGCCCCAGGGCCCCTGGCTGCTGGCCGGCCTGCTGGGCTGCCCGGTCAACCTGCTGTTCTGCACGCGCCACGGCGCGCGCTACCGCGTGAGCCTGGAGCGCCTGCGCGAGCGCGTGCAATGGACGCGGGCCACGCGCCAGGCGCGCATCGCGGAACTGGCCCAGGGCTACGCCGACCGACTGGCCGCGCACTGCCGCCAGGCGCCGCTGCAATGGTTCAACTTCTACCCTTTCTGGAAAGACGATGCGTAAAAGAGGCGTGATCAGCGCTGAAGTCGAAATCCGGGTGCCATTCTTCGACGTCGACTCGATCCACGTGGTCTGGCACGGCCACTATGTGAAGTACCTGGAACAGGCGCGCTGCGAGCTGCTCGACGCGCTGGGCTATAACTACTGCGCCATGCGGGCCAGCGGCTATGCCTGGCCCGTGATCGACCTGCACCTGCGCTATGCGCAGCCGGCGCAGTTCGGCCAGCGCCTGGTCGTGCGAGCCGAACTGGTGGAATGGGAGCATCGCTTGAAGATCCATTACCTGATCCTGGACGCGCAGACCGGCCAGCGCCTGACCCGGGCCAGCACCGAGCAGGTCGCGGTCCGCATCGAGACCGGCGAAATGCAGCTGGCCTCGCCGGCCGCGCTGACCGAGGCCGTGCGGCGCCGCCTGCAAGCCATGGAAGCGCCGGCATGAAGCGGCGCGTCCTGCTGCGCGCCGCGCTGCTGGCGCTGGCCCTGCCGTCCTGGAGCGCGCAGGCCTTCGAACTGGCCGACCTGCAGGCGCAGCTGCGCGCCGCGCCCGTGGTGCGCGGCCACTTCGTGCAGCAGAAATTCCTGCGCTCGCTGCCGCAGCCGCTCACCAGCCGCGGCGACTTCACGCTGGCCGCCGGCAAGGGGCTGCTGTGGCTGCTGCGCACCCCCGTGGCCCAGGACCTGCGCATCGACGCGCGCGGCATCTCGCGCCGCGGCGACGACGGCAAATGGCAGGCCCTGCCGCAGCGCGCAGGCGCCAGCCACGAAAACCAGCTGTTCCTGTCCGTGCTGGCGGGCGACACCAGCGGCCTGCGCGAGAACTTCGATCTTGCGCTCAGCGGCACGGCCCAGGCCTGGCGGCTCGTGCTCACGCCCAGGTCGGCGCTGCTGCGCCAGATCTTCGACGGCATCCGGATCGACGGCGCGGCGCTGGTCCAGCGCATCGAACTGCGCGAGACGCAGGGCGACCGCACTGTGCTGCAGATGCAGGACGCGGCCGCCGCCCAGGCCCTCACCGCCGAGGAGCAACGTGCGTTTGCCGATTGAACGCTGGCTGCCCCGGCTGTTCAAGCTGGGGCTGCTGCTGGTCCTCTGCCTGGGCGCCTGGCTGTGCCGCAACGGCTGGCCGGTGTCGGCCGACCTGATGGAGCTGGTGCCGCGCGCCGGCAGCGACGCCACGCGCCAGCTTGCCGAGGCCCGCATCCAGGAGCCGCTGTCGCGCCAGCTGATCGCGCTGGTGTCGGCCGGCGCCGACCCCGCCGCGCCCGCGCGCCGGCTGGCGCAGCGCTGGACCGACAGTGGCCTGTTTTCGCGCGTGCAGGTGGAGCTGGACGTGGACCTGGCGGCGCTGCGCCGGCAGCTTCTGGCCGGCCGGCTGGCCATGCCGCCGGCGGCCGACCGGCGCCAGCTGCAGACCGATCCCGCCGCCTACGCCGCGCGCCGCGCGCGCGAACTGTCGGATCCGTTCTCGTCCTCGGGGCTGGTGCCGGCGGACCAGGACTGGCTCGGCCTGACCCGCCGCGCCGAGGAATCCCTGCATCCGGGCGGCGCGGTGCAGTACGACATACGCAGCGGCACCCTGCAGGCCGAGCATGCGGGCAGGCGCTGGATCCTGGTGCGCGCCGAAACCCGCGACGACGCCTTCGACTCGGCCACGCCCCAGCGCATCGCGGCGCAGCTGGAGCAGGACCGCAAGGTGCTGGACGCCGAAGGCGCCGAACTGCTGGTGGCCGGCGGCCCGCTGTACGCGGCCGCGGGCCGCGCGCAGGCCGTGGCCGAAAGCAGCTGGATCGGCGCCGGCGCCACGCTGGGCATCGTCGCGGTGCTGCTGCTGGCGCTGCGCCGCGCGCGCGCCCTGCTGGCCTTCGCGCCGGTGGCCGTGGGCCTGGTGACCGGCGCGGTGGCCTGCGTGGCGGTGTTCGGCTCCATTCATCTGCTCACCCTGGTCATCGGCGCCAGCCTGATCGGGGTGGCGGTGGATTTTCCGCTGCACTGGCTGGGCAAGAGCTACGGCATGGCCGACTGGCGCAGCTGGCCCGCGCTGCGGCGCGTGCTGCCGGGGCTGACCATCAGCCTGGCCGCCACCCTGGTGGGCTATGTGGCGCTGGCGTTCACGCCGTTTCCGGCGCTCACGCAGACGGCGGTGTTTTCGGCGGCCGGCCTGCTGGGCGCCTACGCCTGCACGGTGTGCCAGCTGCCGGCCTGGATGGAGGGCTGGCGTCCGCGTCCCTGGCAGCCGCTGCTGCGCCTGTCGACCGCGGCGCTGGATGCGCGTGAACGCCTGCACGCCCGCCGCGGCGCGTTCTGGATAGGCGCGCTCGCGCTGGCCGCGGGCGCCGCCGGCGGCATCGCCCGGCTCGGCGTCCAGGACGACCTGCGGCAGTGGCTGAGCCTGCCCGCGCCGCTGCTGCAGCAGGCGCGCCAGATCGGCGAGATCACCGGCTTCGTGCCGACCAGCCAGTTCTTCCTGCTGCGCGCGCCCGACGCCGACGAGCTGCTGCGCCGGCAGGCGCGCGTGGCGCGGGCGCTGGACGCCCTGGTCGAACGCGGCGACCTCGCCGCCTACAACGCCTTGAGCCAGCTGGTCGCGCCCGTGGCCGAACAGCAGGCGCTGGGCCGCAGCCTGGCCGCGGCGGCCGCGCAGCCCGAACGCTGGGCCCCGCTTACGGCCCTGGGCATTCCCTATGAAGCCTTGCAGGAGGAACTGCGGTCGCTCGCCGCCCTGCCGCCCGTCACCATCGCCGCGGCGCTGCAAGGCCAGCAGGCCGAACGCTGGCGCGGCCTGTGGCTGGGCGAGCGCGATGGGCAGGTCGCGGGCATGGTGACCCTGCTGGGCCTGCGCGACGCCGCCGCGCTCGCCGGCATCGCCGAAACCGTGCCGGGCGCGACGCTGGTGGACCGCAGCGGCGAACTGAACCGCATGTTCGCCGACACCCGCATCGAGGCCGCCGAACTCAAGCTGCTGTCCTACGCCGTGGCCGCCGCCCTGCTGCTGCTGACGCTGGGGCGCGCGGCCGCCTGGCGTATCCTGACCGTGCCGGTCGCCGCCACGGCATGCAGCCTGGCCGCGCTGGGCTACCTGGGCCAGCCGCTCACGCTGTTCAGCCTGTTCGGGCTGCTGTTGGTGTCGGCCATCGGGGTGGATTACGCGATCTTCATGTACGAGCGCATCGCGGGCGCGCCCGCCAGCCTCGTCGGCATCGCGCTGAGCGCGTCCACCACCCTGCTGTCCTTCGGGCTGCTGGCCTTCAGCCGCACCCCGGCGCTGGCCAACTTCGGGCTGGCGGTGGCGCTGGGCGTGGCCTTCTCGCTGCTGTGGGCGCCCTGGGTCCGGCCGGCCGCGCCGCAAACTGAATAGGAGAAGGTCGGAGATGGAACAACGCGAAGTCGTGATCATCGGCGCGGGCCCGGCCGGCGCGGTCGCCGCGGCGCTGCTCAAGCGGCAGGGGCATGACGTGCTGGTGCTGGAGCGCCAGCAGTTTCCGCGCTTTTCCATCGGCGAAAGCCTGCTGGCCCATTGCCTGGAATTCGTGGAGGAAGCGGGCATGCTGCCGGCGGTCCGGGCCGCGGGCTTCCAGGTCAAGAACGGCGCGGCCTTCGCCTGCGGCGAGCGCTACAGCTATTTCGACTTCCGCGACAAGTTCACCCCTGGTCCGGGCACCACCTTCCAGGTGCAGCGCGCGCGCTTCGACCAGGTGCTGGCCGACGAGGCGGTGCGCCAGGGCGTGGAGTTGCGCTACCGGCAGGAAGTGACCGCGGCCGACTTCGATGGCGAGCCGACGCTGGCGGTGCGCGGCGCCGACGGCGCCAGCTACCGCGTGCAGGCCCGCTTCGTGCTCGACGCCAGCGGCTACGGGCGGGTGCTGGCGCGCCTGCTGGACCTGGAAATCCCCTCGTCGATGCCGCCGCGCAAGGCCATCTACACCCACATCGAGGACCGCATCGACGACCCCGGCTTCGACCGCGAGAAAATCCTGATCAGCGTGCATCCCGAGGAACGCGGCATCTGGTACTGGCTGATCCCGTTCTCCAACGGCCGCAGCTCGTTCGGCGTGGTGGGCGGCGAGGAACGGTTCGGCGGCGCCGATGCCGATCCGATGGCCGTCCTGCGCGCGATGGCGCGCGCCGCGCCCAACCTGGAACGCATCCTGAAGCACGCCGTCTGGGACACGCCGGCCGGCGCCATCGGCGGCTATTCGGCCAGCGTGCGCCGGCTGCATGGCCCCGGCTACGCGCTGCTGGGCAATGCCGCGGAATTCCTGGACCCGGTGTTTTCATCGGGCGTGACCATCGCGCTGCGCTCGTCCAAGCTGGCCGCCGACGCGCTGCACCGCCAGCTGGGCGGCGCGCAGGTCGATTGGCAGACGGCGTTCGCCGACCCGCTCATGGTGGGCGTAGAGACGTTCCGCGCCTACGTGCAGGGCTGGTACAGCGGCGAATTCCAGGACGTGGTTTTCTACGAACACGCGCAACCCGAGATCCGCCGCATGATCAGTTCGATCCTGGCGGGCTACGCCTGGGATCTGTCCAACCCCTTCGTCGCCAGCCCGCAGCGCCGCCTGCGCATGCTGAGCGAACTGTGCCGCGGCAGCGACGCGCCGCCGGAGGCCGCATGACGATAACGAGGCTCGCCCGCTGCATCGGCGCGGCCTGGCTGGCGGCCGCGCTGGCCGGCTGCGCCGGCGCCCCGCCCCTGCCGGCGCGCACGGCGGCGTTCGCGCTGCCCCGGCAGCTGCACGTGGTGCAGGCCGCGCCCGGCCAGCCGCCGCAGGACGCGATGCTGGTGGTGCAACGCGAAGGCGCCGCGCTGCGCTGGTCGCTGTTCGACCTGGTGGGCGTGCCGCAGGCCCGCCAGATGCTCGAACATGGCCAGTGGCGCAACGACGGCTTCCTGCGCCCCAACCCCCAGGCGCGCGACCTGTTCGCCGCGCTGATGTTCGCCTGGACGCCCGAGGCCGAGCTGGACGCCGCCTATGGTCCGGGCCGCTGGCAGGCGCGCCGCACGGGCGCGGCGCTGCAGCGCGACCTGCTGGAACAGGGGCGCGCGCGCTGGAGCGTGCGCTGGCCCGACGCCGCCCGGGCCGGCGATTTCACCATCGTCGACGCCGACGGCACGAACTGGCGGATCTCGCCGCTGAAGGAGCAGCCATGAACGCGTGGTTGGGCAAGCCCGGCGTGGTCTGCGCGCTGGGCGCGGGCATAGACGCCGTGGCCGCGGCCGCGCTGGCCGGCGACACGTCCGGCATGCGCGCGCGCACCGGCTGGGTGCGCGGACGCGCCCTGACCCTGGGCGGCTACGACGGCGAGCTGCCTGCCATTCCCGACGCCCTGCCGGCGCATCACCGCAGCCGCAACAACCAGTTGCTGCTGGCCGCGGCCCTGCAGATCGAAGCGCAATTGCGCGGCGCCGTGGCGCGTTACGGGCCGGGCCGCGTGGCCGTGGTGCTGGGCACCAGCACCTCGGGCGTGAACGACAACGCGCCCGCCTTCGGCCACCTGGCCGCGCACGGCGCCTGGCCGGCCGACTACGACTACCGCCGCCAGGCCCTGTCCTCGCCTGCGTCGTTCTTCGCCGACTGGCTGGGCGTCAGCGGACCGGCCTATACGCTGTCGACGGCCTGCACCTCGGGCGCGCGCGCCCTGCTGTCGGCCCGCCGCCTGCTCGAACTGGACCTGTGCGACGCCGTGGTGTGCGGCGGCGCGGACACGCTGTGCCGGCTGACCATCAACGGGTTCGCCGCGCTCGGCGCCATCGACGACGGCCTGTGCCTGCCGTTCTCGGCCAACCGCCGCGGCATCAACATCGGCGAAGCCGGCGCGCTGTTCCTGATGGCGCGCGACGCGGCCGGGTCCGACGGCGTGGCCCTGCTCGGCGGAGGCGCCAGTTCCGACGCCTGGCACATGTCGGCGCCGGAGCCGACCGGGGCCGGCGCGCGCCAGGCCATGCAGGCCGCCCTGGCCTCGGCCGGCCTGGACGCGGCCAGCGTCGGCTGGGTCAACCTGCACGGCACCGGCACGCCGCACAACGACGCGATGGAAAGCCACGCCATGCACGCCGTGTTCCCGCAGGGCGTGCCGTGCTGTTCGACCAAGGCGCTGACCGGCCATGCCCTGGGCGCGGCCGGCGCGCTGGAGGCGGCGCTGGCCTGGGCCACGCTGTCGGCCTCCAATGCCGGCGCGCGCCTGATTCCCCACGTCTGGGACGGCGTGCCCGACCCGCAGCTGCCGGCGCTGGAATTCAGCACGCCGGCGCACCGCTACGCGCCGGGCCGCCCGCGCGTGGCCATGAGCAATTCGTTCGCGTTCGGCGGCAACAACGTCAGCCTGATCCTCGGAGCGCAGCCATGATCCCGTGGCCCATCGCCAGCCTGCTGCCGCACGCCGGCGACATGATATTGATAGACGAGATCCGCAGCTATGATGCGGACAGCCTGTGCGCGCTGGCCGTCGTCAAGCCCGGGCCCTATAGCCTGGCGGACGGTTCGCTGCCGCCCTGGCTGGGCATGGAGCTGATGGCCCAGGCCGTGGGCGCCTGGGCCGGCTGCCGCGCGCGCGAGGCCGGCCAGCCCGTCAAGCTGGGCTTTCTGCTGGGCACGCGGCGCTACGAAAGCCATGCCGACGCCCTGCCGGCCGGCGCGCGCCTGACGGTCCAGGTGCGCCGCGGCCTGGCCGACGCCAGCGGCATCAGCGTGTTCGAATGCGAACTGCACGACGGCGCGCGCCTGCTGGCGCAGGCCAGGCTGAACGTCTACCAGCCGCAGGACCCCAACGCCTTTATCCAGGAAGAGTCACCCGAATGAGCGCAGCCCCCATCCTCGTCACCGGTTCGAGCCGCGGCATCGGCCGCGCGATCGCGCTGGCCCTGGCCGACGCCGGCCACGATCTGGTGCTGCACTGCCGCCGGCAGCGCGGCCAGGCCGAGGCCGTGCAGGCCGAAGTCCAGGCGCGCGGCCGCCAGGCCCGCGTGCTGCAGTTCGACGTCGCCGACCGCCAGCAATGCGCGGCCGCGCTGCAGGCCGACGTCGACGCCCACGGCGCCTACTACGGCGTGGTGCTCAACGCCGGCCTGACGCGCGACGGCGCCTTTCCCGCCCTGACCGGCGACGACTGGGACGAGGTGCTGCGCACCAACCTGGACGGCTTCTACAACGTGCTGGGTCCGCTGGCCATGCCCATGATCCGCCGCCGCGCGCCGGGCCGCATCGTCTGCATCGCCTCCGTCTCCGGCGTGGTGGGCAACCGCGGCCAGGTCAATTACAGCGCCTCCAAGGCCGGCCTGATCGGCGCGGCCAAGGCGCTGGCGGTGGAGCTGGCCAAGCGCCAGATCACCGTGAACTGCGTGGCGCCCGGGCTGATCGACACCGACATGCTGGACGAGCACGTGCCGGTCGACGAGATCCTCAAGGCCGTGCCGGCGCAGCGCATGGGAAGGCCCGAGGAAGTGGCCGCCGCCGTCGCCTTCCTGATGTCGCCGGGCGCGGCCTACATCACGCGCCAGGTCATCGGCGTCAACGGAGGGCTGTGCTGATGAAGCGGGTGGTCGTCACCGGCATGGCCGGCATCAGCGCGCTGGGTTCGGACTGGGCCGGCGTGCGCGCGGCGATGGAAGCGCGCCGCAGCGCCATCCGCTGCATGCCGGAATGGTCGCGCTACGCGGAACTGAATACCCGGCTGGCCGGGCCCATCGAGGATTTCCGCCCGCCGGCGCACTGGACCCGCAAGCAGCTGCGCAGCATGGGCCGCGTCTCGCAGCTGGCGGTGCGCGCCGCCGAGCTGGCCCTGGCCGACGCGGCGCTGCTGGACGACCCCGCCATCAAGGACGGCCGCATGGGCGTGGCCTGCGGCTCGTCCATCGGCAGCACGGCGGAAATCCGCGCCTTCGGCAATATGCTGCTCAACGGCGTCACCGACGACCTGAACGCCAATTCCTACGTGCGCATGATGCCGCACACCACGGCGGCCAACGTCGGCATCTTTTTCGAACTCAAGGGCCGCATCATCCCCACGTCCAGCGCCTGCACCTCGGGCAGCCAGGGCATCGGCTACGCCTACGAGGCCGTACGCTACGGACGCCAGGAATTGATGCTGGCCGGCGGCGCCGAAGAGCTCTGCGCCAGCGAGGCGCTGGTGTTCGACGCGCTCTACGCCACCAGCCAGAAGAACGATACGCCCGGCCTCACCCCTCGCCCCTACGACCGCGACCGTGACGGCCTGGTGATCGGCGAAGGCGCCGGCATGCTGGTGCTGGAATCGCTGGACCACGCGCTGGCGCGCGGCGCGCGCATCCATGCGGAAATCGTGGGTTTCGGCAGCAACTCGGACGGCGCCCACATCACCCGCCCGGAGGCCCGCACCATGCGCGTGGCCATGGAAATGGCGCTGGCCGACGCCGGCCTGGCGCCGCAGGCCATCGGCTACGTCAACGGCCACGGCACCGCCACCGAGCAGGGCGACATCGCCGAAACCCAGGCCACCCACAGCCTGTTCGGCAGCCGCATGCCGATCAGCTCGCAGAAGAGCTACCTGGGCCATACCCTGGGCGCCTGCGGCGTGCTGGAATCCTGGTTCAGCATCGAAATGCTCAACCGCGACTGGTACGCGCCCACGCTGAACCTGGACCACGTCGATCCGCGCTGCGGCGAGCTGGACTATCTGACCGAGGGCCGCCGCATGAGCAACGAATATGTCATGAACAACAACTTCGCCTTCGGCGGCATCAACACCTCGCTGATCTTCCGCCGCTGGCGCTGAAACGGCCGCCGCGGCGGCGGCCGGGAGATTAAACTAGCCGTTTGCCGCAACACCTCAAAAGGTTCCCCCATGAGCACTGCTACGCTCAAGACCCGCCTCTCCGACTCCGTCAAGGAAGCCATGCGCGCCAAGGCCACCGAACGCCTGGCCACGCTGCGCTTCCTGCTGGCCGCCGTCAAGCAGAAAGAAGTGGACGAGCGCCGCGACCTGAGCGACGCCGAAATCACCGCCATCATCGAAAAACAGGTCAAGCAGCGCCGCGAATCCATCGCCGCCTTCGAGCAGGCCGGCCGCACCGAGACCGCCGAGCAGGAAAAGGCCGAACTGGCCGTGCTGCAGGAATTCCTGCCGCAGGCCGCCACGCCCGAGGAAGTCGCCGCCGCCATCGACGCGGCGCTGGCCGAAGTGGCCGCGCAGGGCGTGACGGGCGCGCCCGCGATGGGCAAGGTCATGGCGCTGCTGAAGCAGTCGCTGGCCGGCCGCGCCGACATGAGCGCGCTGTCGCAGCAGGTGAAGGCCCGCCTGGGCTGATCCCGCGCGGCCCGCCGGCGGCGGGCCGCCGTGCACCGAATCAGAACACCCCGCCGAACAGATCCGGCTGGCGCGCCTGCTCGCCCGGTTCGGCGAAATTGCTCATTCCCACCCCCGCCAGCCGGTACAGCGTGTGCGGCGGCAGTTCCACTCTTTCGCACAGCAGCCGCGCCACCGCGGCCAGCTCGGCCGCGGACCCCGGCGGATAGGCGCTGGTCTGGCTGCGCGTCAGGATGCGGAAGCGGTCGGTCTTGAGCTTGAGCACCACGGTGCGCCCCAGCGCGCCCTTTTTCAGCGCCTGGTCCCACACCTTCTGCGCCATGCGCTCGATGGCCTCGCCCAGCGCCTCCAGGCGCACGTCCTGCGAGAACGTGGTCTCGGCCGAGACCTGTTGCAGCGGCGCGTCGGTCTGCACCGCGCGCTCGTCGATGCCGCGCGCCAGTTCGTACAGGCGCCGCCCGTAGCGGCCGAAGTAATGCTCCAGCTCCTGCGCGCCGTGGGTGGCCAGGTCGCCCACGGTATGGATGCCCAGCTGCTCCAGGCGGGCCTGGGTCACCTTGCCCACGCCCGGCACCTTGCGCACCGGCAGCGGCTCCAGGAAGGCCAGCACCTTGGCCGGCGGCACCACGAACAGGCCGTCCGGCTTGTTCCAGTCGGAGGCGATCTTGGCCAGGAATTTGTTGGGGGCCACGCCGGCCGAGGCGGTCAGGCCGGTTTCCTCGCGGATCTGCCGGCGGATGACCTGGGCGACCTCGGTGGCCGAAGGCAGGCCGCACTTGTTGACGGTCACGTCGAGGTAGGCCTCGTCCAGCGACAGCGGTTCGATCAGGTCGGTATGGCGCGCGAAGATCTGGCGCACCTGGCGCGACACTTCGCGGTAGCGGTTGAAGTCCGGCGGCACGTAGACCGCGTGCGGACAGAGGCGCTCGGCGCGCGCCGCCGACATGGCCGAATGGATGCCGTAGCGGCGCGCCTCGTACGAGGCGGCGCAGACCACCGAGCGCGGCCCGGTCCAGGCCACCACCACCGGCCGGCCGCGCAACTCCGGATTGTCGCGCTGCTCCACCGACGCATAGAACGCGTCCATGTCCACATGCACGATCTTGCGCCCCTCAGACACCCTGATATCCCGTGGCAAAAGCATATATTATGACCGGCGACCCGCTATCCAATCCCGCCATCACCGTTCCATGACCGCACCCGCAACCGCGCAAACCGATTACTTCGGCCTCACCATTCCCTTCATGCATTTCGTCGGCCTGGTGCCCGAGCACATCGAGCCGGGCTATGCCCGCACCTCGCTGCCCTGGCGCGCCGACCTCACCAACAGCCGCGGCGACATACACGGCGGCACGCTGATGAGCGTGCTCGACTTCACCTTGAGCGCCGCCGCGCGCGGCTCGGCCGACGGCGAAGAAGGCATGGCCACCATCGACATGAACACCTCGTTCCTGTCGCCCGGCACGGGCGACCTGAAGATCGAGGCGCGCTGCCTGCGCCGCGGCGCCTCCATCGCCTTCTGCGAAGGCGACGTGCGCCGCGCCGACGGCGAACTGGTGGCGCGCGCCACCGCCACGTTCCGCATCATCCGCCGCCGCCCGGGCGGCGACTGACCGGCCGGCTCAGTCCCTGGGCAGGTCGCGCTTGGGCTGGACCTGCGGGCGCGGGTCCAGCGGCATATAGCTGCTGCACGACACCAGGCCGTAATAGACGGCGTCCTGCATGGCGCGCATCGCCGCCGCGTCCCAGGTGCCCTGGCCCCACATCGCGACGCGCACGTCGGTGCTCTTGGGGCCGGCCGCCTTCAGGTCGACCCGCGACATCACGTTGTCGCTGTAGGGCGCCAGCACGCGCACCACGCCGGACTGCGCCGGCTCGTCGATGTCGGCCACCACGCGGTAGGCGTTGTCGGTGCTGCGCAGGCAATCGCGCGATTGGCGGATCGCCGCCGCATAGGCGTCCTTGAATGCCACCGGCGCCTTGAATTCGCTGTGCGGCGACGAACCGTCCTGCGAGATGCCCATCGAGCATCCCGCCAGGCCCAGGGCCAGTGCCGCAGCCGCGGCCAGATTCCTGTACATGTGTATCTCCAGATCAGTGCCCGCGATTATCCCGCATATCGGCCCGGCGCGGCCGCGGGGCGTCACAGGATGCCGATGCGGTATTCGAGGTTCTTGACCAGGGTGCGCAGGCGCGGGCCCAGCGTTTCGTACACGTACTGCCGGTCCAGGCCGTCGGCCGGGATGGTCACGTTGAAGGCCAGCGGCAGGTCGTTGGAGCGAAAGCGCATCGGCGTGGCGATGCCGCAGAGCTCGGCGCGCCAGTCCTTGGTGACCACGCAGAAGCCGTGCTCCTCGATTTCCTCGTAGGCCGCCGGCAGGGCCGGACCGAACCGCTCCCACTCATCGGGGAATTCCTCGGCCAGCCGGCCGCAGATCAGCTCGCGCTCGGCCGCGGTCTGGGCATACAGCAGCGCGCGTCCGGTCGCGGTGCGCAGCAGCGGGCGGGCCGAGCCGATGTCCGGCCGCGAGGCGTTGGAAGCGCCGTCCTGCACCGTTTCCACGTACACCGCCTGCAGGCGGTCTCGGATCGCCATCGACACCGGGCCGCGCGCGTAGCGCGCCAGTTCCACCATGTCGTGCGCGGCCAGCTGGCGCAGGGTCAGGTGCACCAGCAGCGGATAGCCCAGCGTCAGCACCGCCGGCCCCAGTGAGTACTTGCCCGTGCGCTCGTCGCGCCGCAGATAGCCCAGCCCCACCAGCGTGAACGTCAGCCGCGATACGGTCGGGCGCGTCAGCCCCAGCATCTCGGAAATCTCCTTGTTGCCCAGCAGCGGCTCGGCCGCCGAAAAGCACTTCAGCACGTCCAGCCCGTTCGACAGCGTGGAGGCGAAACGCGGGTGCGCCTCGAGCGAGGCGCGGGATTCGAGTTCGTAGTGAAGCGGCGTTTTCGAGTGCATAGGGGCCTAGGGTTGCGGAGCATTGACAGTATATCGCCGGCCGAAATACAAACTATCCGACCGATAAATACATTTGAATTCCATTTATTGAAATTGGAGTATGACCGCCGTGACCGAACCCCAGTTTCCGCGCCAGCCCCTGGGCGCCCGCCTGTTCAGCTTCGCCGTCGTCGCCGACACCCACGTGAACGAATCCGAGGACACCTGCGCCTCACCGTTCGCCACCAACGCGCGCGCCAACGCGCGGGCCCGCCACGTCTTCGCCGACATCGCGCGCCTGGACCCGGCGCCGGCCTTCGCCATCCACCTCGGCGACATCGTCCACCCGGTCCCCGGCCTGCCCTCCTTCGAGGAAGCCGCGCGCCGCTTCAAGGCCATCGCCAGCCAGATCGACATGCCGCTGCACCTGGTGCCCGGCAACCACGACGTGGGCGACAAGCGCATCGACTGGATGCCGGCCGACATCGTCTGCGACGGCTATCTGGACAAGTACCGCGGGATCTTCGGCCCCGACTACTACGCCGTGGACCACGGCGGGGTCCGCTTCCTGTTCGTCAACGCGCTGCTGTTCAACTCCGGGCTGGACGCCGACGCGGCCCAGCGCGAGTGGATCGACGGGCAACTGGCCGGCGCGCCCGGGCGCGTGTTCGTGTCGCTGCACTATCCGCCCTACCTGCACGATCCGGCCGAACGCGGCTCCTACGACAACATCGACGAGCCCGGCCGCGGCTGGCTGCTGTCGCGGCTGGGCAATCCCAAGGTGGAGGCGGTATTCGCGGGCCACGTCCACAATTTCTGGTACGACGTGATCGGCGGCGCGGAACTGTACATGCTGCCCTCCACCGCTTTCCTGCGGCACGACTATTCCGAGTTCTACCGCGTGCCGCCGGCCGACGAGTTCGGCCGCGGCGACGTCGAGAAATTCGGCTACTTCGTCGTCGACGTGCACGAGCGCGGCCACGTGGCCAAGCTGATCCGCACCCACGGCGCGATGCGCGGCGAAGCCGCCGGCGGCCAGCCTCCGGCGCGCGCCCTGCCCCCCGTGCATACCAAGACCGCCGTCAGCGACGGCGTCGCGGTCGAACTGCGCCACCCGTGGGCCGAGATCGTCGAGATTCCCTGCACCGGCGGCGTGCAGGAATTCGGCCGCAAGCTGGCGCGCAACGACTACCCGCTCATGGCCATGTGGGAAATGGGGCTACGCACGCTCAAGATCCCCACCCAGGACCTGCACGACGAACAGACGCTGCGCCGCGCCCGCCTGATGGCCGACGTCGGGCATCGCTTCGTGCTGACTTCGCTGGGCGTGCCCGACACCGGCCTGCTGGACCGGGCGCGCGCCCACGGCGTGCCCATCGCGGCCATCGAGATCAACCTCAGCGCGCGGGCCTTGCAGGATGCGGGGCCCGCGCTCGCCAGGCTGCGCGGCCACACCGACGCGCGGCTCATCTACGGCAAGATCCGCACCGGCGAGGACGACGCGCATTTCGACGGCAAGCACTACAGCCATTTCGTCAACACCGGGCTGCGCGCCGCCGAACTGGACGCCGCCGCGCCCCTGCTGCGGGCGCGGCTGGAACAGAAGCACATCGACGGCATCACCGTGCGGCTGGACTGGGGCGCCGATCTCATCGCCGCCCATGCCGACCTGGCGCGGCGCGCGCAGGACTGGGGCATGTGCGTGAACGTGGGGGTGAAGCTGGCCGACCGCCTGGCGGCGGCCAACACCGACGACGCCGCGATCGCCGCCCTGGTGGCCGAAGCCTTCCTGGCCTCGCGCACGGGCGACGCGGTGAGCTATGCCTTCGACACCTTCATGGACGTGGACCGCGGCTACTTTCCGCGCAATGGCCTGATCGACCGGCGCTACGATCCGCGGCCCGCGGCGCTGGCGCTGGCGGCGCTGAACGCCGTGTTCGACCGGCCCGGCCTGGCCTCGGTCGAACGGCTGGACGGCCCGGCGCACACGCGCCTGTGCCGCTTTCTTACGCACGGCCGCAGCTACGAACTGGCCTACGGCCCCGCCGCCGCGGTGCACGGCCATGCCGCGGGCGCTGGGCGCGTCATCGACCTGCTCTGCCCGCAGACGCCGGTGGACTCGGCCAGCCACGATCGGCCGGGCCATGCGCTGCTGCTGATCGAGCGCGGCTGATCCCGAATCCCCTATCCCAAGGAGCCATCCCATGCTTCGAATCGGAATGAAAATCGCGGCGGCGCTGGCCGCCGCCTGCCTCGCGCTGACGGCCCGCGCCGAATCCTTTCCGGACCGGCCGGTGCGCCTGATCGTGGCCTACGCGCCCGGCGGCGCCACCGATGTGATCGCCCGCGTGCTGGGCGCGAAGCTGACGGCGCAATGGGGCCAGCAGGTCGTGGTCGAGAACCGCTCCGGCGCCAGCGGCATGATAGGAGCCGAGCAGGTGGTGGGCGCCAAGCCCGATGGCCATACCCTGCTGCTGGCCTACACGCCCGAGGTGTCCATTAACAAGCTCGTGTTCAAGCAGATGCGCTACGACCCCATGAAGGACCTGCAGCCCATCGCGCTGGTGGCCGATGCGCCGCTGATCCTGGTCAGCGGCCCCAAGCTGCCGGTGACCACCTACGCCGACATGAAGCGGCGCACGGCGCAGGGCTCGGCGGTATTCGGTTCGCCGGGCACGGGCGGGCAGCAGCATCTGGCCGGCGAGCTGCTGCGCGTGCGCTCGGGCATGAACCTGATGCACGTGCCCTATCGCGGCACGTCGCTGGCGGTGGCCGACCTGGTCGGCGGCCAGATCGACGTCTTCTTCGCCACCGCGCCGGCCATCATCAGCCACATCAAGGCCGGCACCCTGCATCCGCTGTTCGTAGCCGGCCCGCAGCGCCAGGCCGTGCTGCCGGACACGCCAACGGCGCGCGAGGTGGGGCTGGACGACTTCGACCTGTCCAACTGGTTCGGCCTGTTCGGCCCGGCCGGCATGCCGCCGGCGCTGGTCGCACGCATCTCGGCGGACGTGGCCCGCGCGCTGCAGGACGCCGACGTGCGCGCCAAGCTCGAAGGCCAGGGCCTGACGGTCGCGTACAAGCCGCCGCAGGAATTCAAGGCTTTCATCGCCGCCAAAATGAGCAAATACGCCGGCATCGTCAAGACGGCCGGGGTGACGCCGCAATAGCGGGGACGATGCGCAAGGCGGTTCGACACCGCCGGCGGCGCTATGGCATCATCGGTGGACCAGGCGGCTGCCGGCCCAGCCCGCGGCCGCAGCAACCCCGGAGGTCCTCTCTTGTTCTCGTTCCTCAAGCGCACCGTCCTGGCCGCCAGCATCGTCGGCGCATCGCTGGGCGCCAGCGCCGCCCAGCCGCCGCGCGCCTATCCCCTGAAGGATTTCTTCCGCAACCCCGACCGCGGCTTCTTCCGCCTGGCCGACGACGGCAAGACCCTGGGCTTCATGCAGCCCACCAGCGTGGACGGCAGCCCGGCCCGCATGAACATCTACGTGCAGCCGCTGCAAGGCAGCAAGCCCGTGGGCGACCCGCGCCTGCTCACGCGCGAGACCGCGCGCGACATCAGCAACTTCTTCTGGAAAGGCGCCGACGTGGTGCTCTACCAGAAGGACTTCGGCGGCGACGAGAATTTCCACGTGCTGGCGGTCAACGCCAAGACCGGCCAGATCACCGACCTGACTCCCTACGAAGGCGTGCGCGCCGGCATCGAGGACGACCTCGAGGACGACCCCGACCACGTCCTCATCAGCCACAACCAGCGCGACCCCGAAGTCTTCGACGTCTACCGCGTCAACGTCCATACCGGCGCGGCGGTGCTGGTGGCGCAGAACCCCGGCAACATCGTCGGCTGGCAGACCGACCACGCCGGCAAGGTACGCGCCGCCGTCGCCAGCGACGGCCTGAACACCACCCTGCTCTACCGCGACGACGAAGCCGCCGAATTCCGCCCGCTGATCACCACCGACTACCGCACCAGCGTCAGCCCGGCGTTCTTCACCTTCGACGACCGCAAGTTCTACGCCCTGTCCAACCGCGGCCGCGACAAGCTGGCGCTGGTCGTCATCGACCCGGCCAATCCCGACGCCGAAGAGGAAATCTACACGCCCGAGGACGTGGACCTTGACGCCGCGGCGTACTCGCGCAAGCGCCGCGTGCTGACGCTGGCCGCCTACCAGACCGACAAGCCGCAATACCGCTTTTTCGACGCGCAGACCGAGGCGCTGTTCAAGGCGCTGTCGGCGCGGCTCGCGGGCTACGATTTCGCCATCCAGGGCTACGACCGCGATGAAAACAAATTCATCGTCGCCGCCTACAACGACCGCACGCCCGGCTCGCGCTACATCTACGACGCCGCCGCCGACACGCTGACCAAGCTGGCCGACATCAACCCGGCCATTCCCGAGGCGGACATGTCGCGCGTGCAGCCCATCAGCTACCAGACGCGCGACGGCCTGACCGTGCACGGCTACCTGACGCTGCCGGCCGGCCGCGCGCCGTCCGGCCTGCCTTGCATCGTCAATCCGCATGGCGGGCCGTGGGCCCGCGACGGCTGGGGCTACAACCCGGAGGTGCAGTTCCTGGCCAACCGCGGCTTCTGCGTGCTGCAGATGAACTTCCGCGGCTCGACCGGCTATGGCCGCGCCTTCTGGGAAGCCGGCTTCGGGCAATGGGGCCTGAAGATGCAGGATGACATCACCGACGGCGTCCAGTGGCTGGTGCAGCAAGGCATCGCCGACCCCAAGCGCATCGGCATCTACGGCGCCAGCTACGGCGGCTACGCCACGCTGGCCGGCGTGGCCTTCACGCCCGAGCTCTACGCCGCTGCGGTCGACTACGTGGGCGTGTCCAACCTGTTCACGTTCATGCAGTCGATCCCGCCGTACTGGAAGCCCATGCTGGCCAAGATGCAGGACATGGTGGGCGACCCCGAACGCGACCGCGAACGCCTGGCCGCGACCTCGCCCGCGCTGCACGCGGACCGCATCGTCACGCCGCTGTTCGTGGCGCAGGGCGCCAAGGACCCGCGCGTGAACAAGGACGAGAGCGACCAGATGGTCAAGGCGCTGCGCGCGCGCGGCGTGGAGGTCGAATACATGGTCAAGGACAACGAAGGCCACGGCTTTCACAACGACGAGAACAAGTTCGAGTTTTACGAGGCCATGGAACGCTTCCTGAAGGAACACCTCAAGCCGTAGACCGCGCCTCGGCTGCCGCGCCGTCCGGGCGCGCGCGGCCCGCGGCCCGCCCGATCGAGGCCATCTCCACGCGGTCGCGGCCCTGCTGCTTGGCGCGGTAGAGCGCCGCGTCGGCGCGCGCCAGGATGCCGTCGGCGGTATCGCCCGGCTGGTACAGGGCCAGGCCGCCGCTGGTGGTCATGGGCACCTCGGCGTCCGGCAGGGCCAGCGGCGCGTCGCGCACCGCGTCGCATACCCGCTGCGCCTGCACCAGCGCGTGCGCCGGATCGCAGTCATACATCAGCAGCGCGAATTCCTCGCCGCCCAGCCTGCCGAGACGGTCGCTGGCCCGCACCGCGCGCTGCACCACCTGCGCGTAATGGCGCAGCGCGCCGTCGCCGGCCGCATGCCCGTAGCGGTCGTTGATGGACTTGAAGTGGTCGATGTCCAGCAACAGCACGGCCAGCTTGCCGCCGGCGCGATGGCAGCGGCGCAATTCGCGTTCGAGCTCGTCGAGGATGCTGCGCCGCGAGTGCGCCCGCGTCAGGCTGTCGAAGGTCAGCGCCGCCTGCATCTGCTCGGACAGGCTGGTCTGCACCAGCAACAGCAGGGCCAGGAACAGCGCCGGCACCGTGACCGCTCCGCAGACGATGAAGAACAGCCCCCAGGCCGACGGTTCCAGCAAGGAATGGGGCGCCTCGCCGCCGATGGAATAGACCGCCAGGCGCAGGCCCTGCACGGCCGCCAGCCCGAACATCGCCAGCATCAGGTACGCCATCACGCCGCGGGTCTGCAGGCGCCGGCGCTGGCGGAAAATCACCCGCCCCGTGGCCAGCATGGCCACGCAGGTCATGGCCGAAAACAACAGGATGCGGGCGCGCAGCTCGCCGCCGGCAAACAGCAGCAGCGCAAACGCCAGGATGCACAGCGCGCCCAGCGCCGCCGTGGCCTGCGCCTGCGGCGGCAGCCCGAAGAACCGCCGCACGCCGACATGGACCAGGCCGAGCGAACCGACCCAGGCGGCGTTCGAGACCATCACGGCCGGGCCCGGCGCCAGCAGGCCGGACGAGGCATACGCCAGCAACGACACCACGGCCAGCGCATTGGCCGCGGTGAACGCGCGGATGCCGCCCAGGTCGCGTGCATGGAACAGCACGAACAAGGGCAGCGCCAGCGCCGTGGCCAGTCCCCACATCAGGAAGAATAAGGAAATCGTCATGGCTCCTGCCGCGCGCCCTCGTTGGGATTGCCGCACTGCGCACCGCTCGCGCCGCGTTACACCCTAGCATTTTTGACGTCTTTTGTTACAGTCAGGACGAGCCGGCGCGCTATCCTCGTCGGCACTCGCCCCGGCCCGAGCGACGAAGAATACGCCAGCGCCGGCCCCTGTGCGCGTCTCCTTTGCACTACTTGACAGTTGAAATATCCAAAACGTCCTACAGTGCATCCCGTTGACGGCGCCGCAGAGTGCCGCAACCACGTCCATCGGACGTGGCGCGTACTAGCCATGCACTTCGATAGCGCGAGTGCGAAGGTCCCCGCAGCGGGCGCCGCGCAACTGAACCCATGTTCCCCACCTCCATCGCCGGCGCTGCGCGCCCGCGCGGCGTCCGGCTGTCCGGCCGGCGCGCGCCTGCCCGGCGGAGGCGGCGAACGTCCCGAGTCGCAACTGCGGAAGTACTACAGATGCCATGCAAAGGAAAACCTGCGGGAAAAGCCGCCAACCGGTCGCTATCGCGCCTTGACGCCGCGGCGGGCCTGCGCCTGCTGGCCGCCTGTGCGGTCCTGGCGCCGGCCTTGGCGCTGGCCGCCCCCGCCGAGGATTACGACGGCCTGATCGCCCGGGCCCGCGCCGGCGACTACGAGCCCGCGCTGGAGATGCTGCGCCGGCAAGGCGCCGCCGCCGGGCCACGCGCCATCTACGACCACATCGTCATCGCCGGCTGGGCCGGCCGGCCCGCCGAGGCGGCGGCCGCCTTCGAGACGCTGCCGGCCGGCGCCAATCCGCCGGCCGACGTGCAGCTGGCCGCCGCGCGCGCCTACCGCGACCTGCAGCGCTGGCCCGAGGCGCTGGCCGCCTACCGCGCGGGGCTGCGCCGCCATCCGCGGCACACGGCTTTCCAGGCCGGCGAAATCATGACGCTGGCCGACGCCGGCCAGACGCAGGCCGCGCTCCAGGCCGGCGAGCGCTGGGTGGCACGCCAGCCGCGCGACGTCGACGCGCGCCTGGCGCTGGGCTACGTCCACGTCCGGCAGGGGCGCCCTTTCGAGGCCCTCTACCAGGCCGACCGCGCCCTGGCCCTCGCTCCCGACACGCCCTACGTGCAGCGCGAATACATACAGGCGCTGTCCCGCGCCCGCATGTCGGGCGCGGCGCTGGCGCGCGCGTCCGAGCATCCCGGCCTGTTCGACGCCGCCCAGATGCGGCGCTTCGAGGCCGACGCCGTGGCCCAGCAGGTGCGCCTGGCCTCCATGCCGGCGCGCAACGAAGCCGAACGCTACGTCGTCGCCGACCGCGCCCTGGCCCGCTACGACGAACTGATCCCGGCCTGGCAGGCGCTGGGCGAGTCCGCGCGCGACGACGTGCTGCGCGCCCGCATCGACCGCCTGCACGCGCTGCATGCGCGCGCGCGCATGGCCGACCTGGTGCGCGAATACGAGGCGCTGCGCGCCGAAGGCGCACAGGTGCCGCGCTACGCGCTGAACGACGTGGCCTCGGCCTACCTGTACCTGCGCCAGCCGGAAAAGGCGCGCGACATCTACCGCCAGGTCGCCGCCGACGACGCGGCCCGCAACGACGATCCCGAGGACCGCCTGAACACCGAGACCGGCCTGTACTACTCCCTGGCCGAGGCCGAGCAATTCGACCAGGCCTCGCAAAGCCTGGCCGCCAACCGCCAGGACTATCCGGACTGGGTCTACCTCAAGGGCCAGCCCAGCCGCCTGCCCAACGACCTGCGCCTGGAGCGCATGCAGACCGAGGCCGCCGCCAGCCTGCAGGCCGACGACACCCCGGCCGCCCAGCGCAGCCTGGAACACATGGTGCGCGAGGCGCCCAACAACTCCGGCCTGCAGGCCCAGCTTGCCGGCGTCTACCGCGCCCGCTCGCAGCCGCGCGCCTCGGAACGCACGTTGAAAATGGCCGAGACGCTGTCGCCGCGCAGCCTGAGCGTGGAGAACGGCCAGGGATTCACCGCGCTCGACCTGCAGGAATGGCGCCAGGCCGAGGCGCTCAGCCAGGACACGCTGGCGCGCGCGCCCGAGGACCTGGTGTCGCGCCGGCTGGCGCGCCAGTGGCAGGTGCACAACATGGCCGAGCTGCGCATCGCCGGCTACCGCGGCCTGGCTTCGGACAGCCCGGTCTCGGGCAGCGGCGACTTCGGCATCGACGCGGTGGTGTACTCCAAGCCGCTGGACTACAACTGGCGCGCGTTCGGCGGCGGCGGCTACGCGGCCGGCGACTTCGAGGAAGGCCGCGGCACCTACCGCTGGGTGCGCGCCGGCGTCGAATGGCGCGGCCGTGACCTCACCGTCGAGGGCGAAGTCTCCACCCACGACTACGGCGACGGCGTCAAGCCCGGCCTGCGCCTGAGCGCCGCCTACGATCTGGACGACCGCTGGCAGGTCGGCGGCTCGGCCGAGCTGATCTCGCGCGAGACGCCGCTGCGCGCGCTGGCCAGCGGCATCTCGTCGAACAGCCTGTCCGCTTTCGTGCGCTGGCGCGCCGACGAGCGCCGCGAATGGACCCTGGCGCTGTCGCCCTCGCACTTCAGCGACGGCAACAACCGCTGGTCGCTCGGCCTGATCGGACGCGAACGCGTCTACACCGCCCCGCACCTGAAGGCCGACCTGGAATTCGACATCTCCACCCAGCACAACAGCGGCGGCAGCGACGTGCCCTATTTCAACCCGCGCTCGGACCTGACGCTGGTGCCCGGCCTGCGGCTGACGCACACGCTGTACCGGCGCTACGAAACCGCGTGGGAACAGATCGGCACCGTCGGCGCCGGCGCCTACACGCAGCAGGGCTACGGCACCGGCGGCGTGTTCGCCCTGGGCTACGGCCAGCGCTACCGTGCCAACGACGTGCTGGACATGGGCGCCATGATCACCGGCATCAGCCGCCCGTACGACGGCGACCGCGAGCGCGAACTGCGCATCGTGTTCGACCTCGCCTACCGCTTCTGAGACCGCCGCCATGCTTAGAACCCATACCCGCATCCTCCTGGCCGGCCTGTTGCTGCTGCTGATCCTGTTCCTGACCGCCTGCGCCAAGGACATTCCCGTCTACACGCCGCCGGCCGAACGCAGCCTCGCGCCGGCCGACCGGCCCTGGCCGTCCGGCCAGTTCCTGGCCCTGGCCTATCACGACGTGGAAGACGAAGACCCCGACCAGGGCTTTCTCAGCGTGCGCACCGACCGGCTGGTCGACCAGCTGGCCTGGCTGCGCGAGAACGGCTACCAGGCCGTGTCCGTGGACCAGATCCTGGCCGCGCGCGAAGGCGGCAAGCCCCTGCCCGAGCGCGCGGTGCTGCTCAGTTTCGACGACGGCTACCGCAGCTTCCAGACCCGCGTGCTGCCCATCCTCGAAGCCTACCGCTGGCCGGCCGTGCTGGCGCCGGTCGGCGTCTGGATGGACACGCCGGCCGACCGCAAGGTGGATTTCGGCGGCAGCCCGCAGCCGCGCGAGCGCTTCCTGGACTGGGACGGGGTGCGCGAGATCTCGCGTTCCGGCCTGGTGGAGATCGCCGCCCACACCAACGCCTCGCACTACGGCGCCCTGGCCAACCCGCAGGGCAATACCGAGCCGGCGGCCGCCATCCGCGTCTACGACGCCGGCGCCCGCCAGTACGAAACCGAGGCGCAGTTCCAGGCCCGCATGCAGCGCGACGTCGCCGCCATCAGCGAGAAGATCCGCCGCGCCACCGGCAAGGCGCCGCGCGTCTGGGTCTGGCCCTACGGCGCCGAAGGCGGCTCCACCCTGAAGATCGCCGGCGAGCACGGCTACCGCATGGCGCTGACGCTGGAAGACGGCCCCAGCCGGGTCTCGCGCCTGATGTCCGCGCCGCGCCTGCTGCTGGCCAACGATCCGCACCTGCGGCCGTTCGCCGACAGCATCGGCGGCATGGAAGCCCTGCCCACCATGCGCGTCGCGCACGTGGACCTCGACTACATCTACGACCCCGACCCGGCGCAGGTCGACCGCAACCTGGGCGAACTGGTGCAGCGCATCGCCGACATGCAGATCAACACGGTGTTCCTGCAGGCCTTTGCCGATCCCGAGGCCGACGGCCTGGTGCGCTCCGTGTACTTTCCCAACCGCTGGCTGCCCATGCGCGCCGACCTGTTCAACCGCGTCTCTTGGCAGTTGCAGAACCGCGCCCACGTGGCGGTCTACGCATGGATGCCGGTGCTGGCGGTCGACCTGGACCCGTCCATCGCGCACGTGACGCGCTGGGACCCCGCGCATCCCGGGGCCGCCCCGGCGCCGGATCCCGACCAGTACCGCCGCCTCTCGCCCTTCGATCCGGTGGCGCGCCAGCGCATCGGCGACCTGTACGAGGACCTGTCGCGCTACACCCTGTTCGACGGCGTGCTGTTCCATGACGACGCGGTGCTCAGCGATTTCGAGGACGCCAGCCCCGGCGCGCTGGCGGCCTACCGCCGCGCCGGCCTGCCCGGCTCCATCGCCGAGCTGCGCGCCGATCCCGACACGCTGCAGCGCTGGACCCGCCTGAAAAGCCGCGCGCTGGTCGATTTCACGGACGAGCTGACCCGGCGCGTGCGCGCGGTGCGCGGCCCGCACATCAAGACGGCCCGCAACATCTACGCCCAGCCCATCCTGAACCCCGCCAGCGAAACCTGGTTCGCGCAGAACCTGGACGACTTCCTGCAGGCCTACGACTGGACCGCCCCGATGGCGATGCCGCGCATGGAGAACGTGCCCGAAGCCGGCGAGCACGCCTGGCTGGACAGCATGGTCGACGCGGTGGCGCGCCGCCCCGGCGCGCTGGACAGGACCGTGTTCGAACTGCAGGCGCGCGACTGGCGCACCGGCCCGGACCGTCCCGAGTCCACGCCCATCGACACGGCCGTGCTGGCCGGCTGGATGCAGCGGCTGCAGCTGCGCGGCGCCCGCAACTTCGGCTACTACCCCGACGACTACTCGCAAGACCAGCCCCGGCTGCAAGACATCCGGCCCGCCATCTCCGAAGCCTGGTATCCCGTCCGATGATAGACCGCCTGATCGCTCTGCTCATACTCTGCGCCATGCTCGGCGTGCCGTTCGGCTTCACGCTGATGCTGACCGGCGAGGCGCTGCTGGGCTTCGTGTTCTTCTACCCGCTCTTCATGTCCGGCCTGTGGATGAGCGGCGGCCTCTATTTCTGGTGGCACTGGGAGCGGCACTGGAAATGGGGCAAGGACCGCCAGCCGCCGGCGCTGCCCGGCAATCCCCTGGTGTCCATCCTGGTGCCCTGTTTCAACGAGGCCGAGCACGGCGAAGAGACCCTGCTGGCCGCGCTGGCGCAGAACTATCCGCACATCGAGGTCATCGCCATCAACGACGGCTCCAGCGACGGCACCGCCGACATGCTGGACCGCCTGGCCGCGCGCCACGACCGGCTGCGCGTGGTGCACCTGGCGCAGAACCAGGGCAAGGCCATGGCGCTGCGCATGGGCGCGCTGGCCGCGCGCAGCGAGTACCTGGTGTGCATCGACGGCGACGCCACGCTGGACCCGGACGCCGCCGCCTACCTGGTGGCGCCGCTGATCCAGAACCCGCGCGTCGGCGCGGTCACCGGCAACCCGCGCATCCGCACCCGCTCGACCATGATCGGCCGCATCCAGGTCGGGGAGTTCTCCTCCATCATCGGCCTGATCAAGCGCACCCAGCGCGTCTACGGCCAGGTGTTCACCGTGTCCGGCGTGGTCGCCGCGTTCCGGCGCGCGGCGCTGGACCGCGTGGGCTACTGGAGCCTGGACATGATCACCGAGGACATCGACATCAGCTGGAAGCTGCAGCGCGACCACTGGTCCATCTTCTACGAGCCGCGCGGCCTGTGCTGGATCCTGATGCCCGAGACCCTGCGCGGGCTGTGGAAGCAGCGGCTGCGCTGGGCCCAGGGCGGCGCCGAGGTCTTCCTGAAGAACCTGCGCTCGATCTGGATCTGGCGCCACCGCCGGCTGTGGCCGCTGATGGCGGAATTCTGTCTGTCCACCGCCTGGGCCTTCGCCTTCGGCATCTCGGTGCTGCTGTGGGCCGTCAGCCAGGTCGTGGCGCTGCCCAACAACATGTACATCGCCAGCCTGATGCCGCCGGCCTTCACCGGCATGATGCTGGCCATGGTGTGCCTGCTGCAGTTCGTCGTCAGCATCCTGATCGACCGCCGCTACGAGCCCGGCCTGCCGCGCGCGCTGTACTGGGTCATCTGGTATCCGCTGGCCTTCTGGATGGTGAGCCTGTTCACCACCCTGGTCAGCTTTCCCAAGGTCATGCTCCGCAAGCAGGCCCGGCGCGCGCGCTGGGTCAGCCCGGACCGGGGCATCAAATCACCGGACGCATCATGATCATCACCACGCAACGCTCGCGCGCGGGCTATCTGTTCGACCTCGTCCTGACCGCCCTGGGCTGGTTCGCCTTCGTGTACCTGTTCGGCGCCGGCATCCTGGCCATCCTGCGCGACGCGCAGGGCCCGGGGCTGTCGCCGCTGCCGGCTTTCGTGCCCACGCTGCGCACCCTGTCGGGCTATGCGCTGCTGGCGCTGGCCAACGCCGCCCTGCTGGTGGCCTGGGCGGTCTACAACCACCGGCGCTTCGCGGGCAAGGACCGGCGCAAGCCGATCAAGCCGCTTGGCGACCGCCGGCTGGCCATGAGCTTCGGGCTCACGCCGGCGCAGCTGGCGGAGCTGCGCGCATCGCGCACGGCCGTCATCCACCACGGGCCGGACGGACGCATCACCGGCATCGAGACGCGCAGCCCGCTGCTTACCGCGGTGCACACGGGTTGACCGCCGGCTACTACGCCTTCTTCTTCTCCACGTCCGGCAGCAGGACCGCCACCACCCCCAGCAGGGGCAGATAGGCGCACACCTGGTACACATGGGCGATGCTGGTCGCGTCGGCCAGCTTGCCCAGCGCCGCCGCGCCCAGGCCTCCCATGCCGAACGCAAAGCCGAAGAACAGGCCGGCGATCATGCCGACCTTGCCCGGCACCAGTTCCTGCGCATAGACCACGATGGCCGAGAACGCCGAGGCCAGCACCACGCCGATCACCACCACCAGCGCCCCGGTCCAGAACAGGTTTGCGTACGGCAGCAGCAGCGTGAACGGCGCCACGCCCAGGATGGACACCCAGATCACGATCTTGCGGCCGATGCGGTCGCCCACCGGCCCGCCCACCACCGTGCCCACCGCCACCGCGGCCAGGAACAGGAACAGGTACAGCTGCGCCTCGCGCACCGACAGGCCGAACTTGTCGATCAGGTAGAACGTGAAATAGCTGTTCAGGCTGGCCAGGTAGAAATACTTGGAGAACACCAGCACGCCCAGCACCGCCAGCGCGCCCAGCACCTGCCGGCGCGACAGCGCATTGCCGGCCGCCGCGCCGCGCGCCCGCGGCTTCAGGCGCTCGCGGTTGGCGCTGTACCAGCGCCCGATGCCGGTCAGCACCACGATGCCGAACAGCGCCGCCAGCGAAAACCAGGCCACGCTGCGCTGCCCGTGCGGAATGATGAACAGCGCCGCGGCGAGCGGCCCGAGCGCCGAGCCCACGTTGCCGCCCACCTGGAACAGCGACTGCGCCAGCCCGTGGCGCCCGCCCGAGGCCATCCGCGCCACGCGCGACGACTCCGGATGGAACACCGACGAGCCCGTGCCCACCAGCACCGCGGCCGCCAGCAGCCAGCCGAACGACGGCGCCATCGCCAGCATCAGCAGCCCCGCCAGGGTGAAGCCCATGCCCACCGGCAGCGAATACGGCTTGGGATTGCGGTCGGTGTAGAAGCCGATGAACGGCTGCAGCAGCGAGGCCGCCAGCTGGTACACCAGCGTGATCAGCCCGATCTGCGCGAACGACAGCGTGAAGGACTCTTTCAGCATGGGGTAGATGGCCAACAGGATCGACTGGATCATGTCGTTCATCAGGTGCGCCACGCTGATCGCGCCCAGCACCTTGAAGGCGGTGGACGGGTCTGAAGCGGCGGGTGCGGCGGGTTGGGCGTCGGCCATCGCGGCCGCGGGATTCTGGGCGGGGTTCATGGATCTCGGGAAATAAAGGGGACGGCTTTCCCGGCGCGATGCCGGGACCTGTAGCCAGTGTAGGAAGCGCGTCCCGTCCCGATCTGCCATTTTTCGTCTTGAAAGTGACAAAATGCGTGAATCATCCTTTTGTCGCCTGACTCATTCTCATGCCGGAAGTGACAGACATGCTGACCCGCACCCTTCCCGATCCCGGCCGCAGCGTCAACGCCCAGGACTACCAGGACCGCCCGCGCGTGGTCACGGCCATGGCCAAGGAATTCCCGGCCGGCGCGCGCACGGGCACTCACTCCCATCCGCGCGCCCAGCTGGTGTACGCGGTCGGCGGCACCATGCGCGTGACCACGCCCACCGGCCTGTGGGCCCTGCCGCCGATGCGCGCGCTGTGGGTGCCCGCCGGGGTGCCGCACGGCGTGGACATGGTGAGCGCGGTCTCCATGCGCTCGCTCTACCTGCAGGCCGAGGCCGCGCGCGGCTACTGGCCGCAATGCCAGGTGGTCGAGGTCAGTGCGCTGCTGCGCGAGCTGATCCTGGCGCTCACCGCCGAACCCATCGACTATCCGCTGGGCGGGCGGGCCGAGCAGATCGCCGCGCTGGCCCTGTCCGAACTGGCCGCCGCCCGCGTCGCGCCCCTGCAGATCCCGTGGCCGCGCGACCGCCGCCTGCAGACCATCTGCGCCGCCATCCTGGACCGGCCCGGCCTGCAGCGCGGTATCGAGGACTGGGGCAGCGAGGTCGGCGCCAGCGCCCGCACCCTGATCCGGCTGTTCCAGGCCGAACTGGGCCTGAACTACCGCCAGTGGGTGCAGCAGGTGCGGCTGGCCGACGCGGTATGCCGCCTGGCCCAGGGCGAGCCGGTCGCGCGCATCGCCTCCGATCTGGGCTACCGTAGCGCCAGCGCGTTTTCCGCCATGTTCCACCGCGCGCTGGGCGCGCCGCCGCAGCGCTACCTGCGCCCGGCCGCCCAGGGTTGAAAGCCGGCCGGCGGGCTTCGCCCGAGTTACATTTTTCGTTACCGAAACCTTATTGCCCGCTGGGCGGTCTATACGGTTATGTCCTAGAATCGCCTGCAATGAGCACCCCCCAGCAATCTCCCGCCACCCCGGGCGGCAAACCGGGTTTCCCCTGGAAACGACACCTCGTCAAGGCGGGCATCGCCGCCGCCGGCGTGGCCGTGTGCGGCGCCGTCGCGCTCGGCCTGGCGCTGGCCCTGGCCTGGCCCAGCCTGCCCGACCTGCACGCCATGACGGACTACCGTCCGCGCGTGCCGCTGCGCATCTATACCGCCGACAAGGTGCTGATCGGCGAATACGGCGAAGAACACCGCAACGTGCTGCGCATCGACGAAATCCCGCCGGTCATGCGCCAGGCGGTGCTGGCCGCCGAGGACGACCGTTTCTACAGCCACGGCGGCGTGGACTGGATGGGCGTGGCGCGCGCGGTGCTGACCAATATCGTCAAGCAGTCCAAGACCCAGGGCGGCAGCACCATCACCATGCAGGTGGCGCGCAACTTCTACCTGTCGTCGGAAAAGACGTACTCGCGCAAGTTCTATGAGCTGCTGCTGACCTTCAAGATCGAATCCGAGCTCACCAAGGACCAGATCCTGGAGCTCTACATGAACCAGATCTACCTGGGCCACCGCGCCTACGGCTTCGCCGCCGCCTCGCGCACCTATTTCGGCAAGCCCCTGTCCGAGGTGACCCCGGCCGAGGCCGCCATGCTGGCCGGCATCCCCAAGGCGCCCTCGCGCTACAACCCCATCACCAATTTCGCGCGCGCCCAGATCCGCCAGCACTACGTGCTGGGCCGCATGAAGACCCTGGGCTACCTGACGCCGGAACAGGCCGACGAGGCCATCAACCAGCAGCTGACCGTCCGCGGCGCTGACGGCGCCAGCGCGCGCGGCTTCGCCATCCACGGCGACTATCCCGCCGAACTGGCCCGCCAGCTGATGTACGGGGTGTTCCAGGAACAGACCTATTCCAAGGGCATCGACGTCTACACCACCATCGATTCCAAGGACCAGGAGGCCGCCTATCTCGCGGTGCGCGACGGCGTGCTGGCCTATACGCGCCGCGCCCCCTATCCCGGCCCCGAGGACCAGATCGACCTGCCCGCCAACGTCGAGCAGGACCCGGTCGCGCTCGACGAAATCCTCGACGGCGTGCAGGAAAAAACGCCCGACAGCGAAGACCTGCTGGCCGCCGTGGTGCTGGCCGCCAGCCCCACGGAAGTCACCGTGGCCCGCAGCGCCCGCGAGATCATCACGATCTCCGACAAGAAGGCGCTGGCGGTCGTGGCGCGCGCGCTCAACCCCAAGGCCGGCGACAAGCAGCGCCTGCGCCGCGGCTCGGTCGTGTACCTGCACAAGAACGGCGACAACTGGGAAATCATCAACATGCCGGCGCTGCAGGCCGCGCTGGTGTCCATGCAGCCCGAGGACGGCGCCATCCGCGCCATGATCGGCGGCTTCGACTACAACCGCGGCGGCTTCAACCGGGTCACGCAGGCCTGGCGCCAGCCAGGCTCCAACATCAAGCCCTTCGTCTACGCGGCCGCGCTGGAGCGCGGCCTGACCCCGGCCACGCAGGTCTCGGACCAGCCCTTCATGCTGACCGCCGAGCAGACCGGCTCCAAGGCCTGGCAGCCCAAGAACGACGGCAACAAGTACGAACCCATGATGACGCTGCGCCAGGGCCTGGTGCGCTCCAAGAACATGGTGTCGATCCGCATCCTGCAGGCCATCACGCCGCAGTACGCGCAGGACTACCTGACCCGCTTCGGCTTCGACAAGGCGCGCTGGCCCGCCGTGCTGCCGCTGGCGCTGGGCGCCGGCGGCGCCACGCCGCTGCAGGTGGTCAACGCCTACAGCGTGTTCGCCAACGGCGGCTACCGCGTCACGCCCTACCTGATCGACCGCGTCACCGACCGTTCCGGCAACGTGCTGATGCAGGCCCAGCCCGTGGTCGCCGGCGACGAGCAGGCGCGCGCCATCGACCCGCGCACCGCCTGGGTGATGGACGACATCCTGCGCGACGTGACCGTCAGCGGCACCGGCGCCCGCGCGCACCAGGTGCTCAAGCGCAACGACGTGGGCGGCAAGACCGGCACCACCAACGAGGCCGTGGACGTCTGGTTCTCCGGCTTCACGCCCAAGCTGGCCACCACCGTCTGGATGGGCTTCGACCAGCCGCGCTCGCTGGGCACCAACGAATTCGGCAGCGGCCTGGCGCTGACCACCTGGCTGGACTACATGCAGCCGGCGCTCAAGGGCATGCCGGAAAGCAAGCCCGCGCCGCGGCCCGACGGGCTGCTGGTGGACAACGGCGAATACTATTTCTCGGAATTCCCGCCGGGCCAGGCGGTGGCCTCGCTGGACCTGTCGTCCGGCGACGAGCTGACGGATTTCCTGAACAACCGCCGCTCCACCGATGGCGTGGACACCTCGGTCAAGCCGCTGCCGCCTCCTCCGGCGCCGGGCGGCGGCGCCGACGCGCCGATCCAGATGCCGCAGGCCCTGCCCATCCCGGTGCCCCAGGCCCGCAGCGCGCCGCCGGCCGGCGCGGCCTCCTTCCCGCCCATCCCGGTGCCGCGCGTCGACGCCGAGGCCCCGGCCCAGGCCGGCGCCGTCAGCGGCCCCGGCGCGCTGCCTGCGCGGCCGCTGTAATCGCCGCGCCGCGCGGGATCAGAGCTCCGTCACCACGTCGCGCGGCCAGGCCTGCAGCGACTCCAGCTCCAGGAAAGTGAAGTAGCCCGAGCGCCAGCCCTCGGTGTCGATGTGGTAGACATTGCCCAGCGCCAGCGGCGCGGCGACCGGGGTGTGGCCCGCCACTACCGCGCGCACGCCCTGGATGCCGCTGCGGTTCATCTGGCGCAGCCGCTCGCGCGACCATTGGCAGGTCTCGGCGGTGCGCCGGTAGCGGTCCTGCAGCGCCGACTCCAGCCGCGGCCAGAACAGCACCGGGCAATCGGCGTGCAGCAGGCCCACCGTGCCGGCCTCGGTCTCGACCTCGATGGCGATCGGCAGCCGCTCGAACGCCTCGGCAAAAGCCTCCTGCCGCTCGCGCGGCAGATCCAGGAACCAGCCGCCGCCGTATTCCCGCCAGTTCTTCACATCCACCCGCCCCGTGCGCACGTGGCGGATGGCGTAGTCCTCGTGATTGCCCTGCACCGCATAGAACCAGGGCCGCGCCAGCCAGTCCAGCACCGCCTCGTTTTCCGGGCCGCGATCCACCAGGTCGCCCACCGAGAACAGCCGGTCCCGGGACGGCTCGAAACCCAGCTCGCCCAGGCTGTCCTCCAGGCGCGAAAAATGCCCGTGCAGATCGCCCACCGCGAAATCGCGGCCCTGCGTATTGCGCGGAACTTTGAGAAAACGCTGCTCCATGACCTGCAAACCACCACTTTATCGATACACGACCTTTCCTTTTTAACCCGCTTTGGCGCGGCCCCCGCGCACAGTTCTTATCCGGCCCTGAAAAAATAGATGACGCGAATCAGTCTTATTCGTGATAACTTTGCATGTTTCTTACCCAGGGCTTAATCCGCCCTCCGGAAACCGCTCCCGCACCGCTTTCACTGCGCTGCCCGCGCCTCACACCATGACAGCCGCGTCCACCATCAAAACCTGGTATCTGGTCCATAAGTGGACCAGCCTGGTCTGCACGATCTTCCTGCTCATCATCTGCCTGACCGGCCTGCCGCTGGTGTTCCATCACGAGATCGAGCACTGGCTGGACGACGCCAAGCCGCTGTCGGACGTGCCGGCCTCCACCCCGCCGGCCAGCCTGGACAAGCTGGTCGGCGCCGCCCGCGCCATGTACCCGGGCGAAGTCGTGGACTACGTCTACGTCGACCCCGACGAACCCCAGGTCTACGTCGGCATGGCCAAGAAGCCCGGCGACGCCCTGGTGTCGGGCCATGCCGTGCGCATGGACGGGCGCACCGGCGACGTGCTGCTGGACGGGCCGCCGTACGTGGACGATCGCTTCACCTTCATGAACATCATGCTGGCCCTGCACGTGGACCTGTTCGCGGGGCTGGCCGGCGAACTGTTCCTGGGTTTCATGGGCCTGCTTTTCTGCGTGGCCATCGTCTCCGGCGTGGTGCTCTACGGCCCCTTCATGAAAAAGCTGGAGTTCGGCACGGTCCGCGCCGCCCGCTCGACCCGCCTGAAGTGGCTGGACCTGCACAACCTGCTCGGCATCGTGACGCTGGTCTGGGCCTTCGTGGTGGGCGTGACGGGCGTGATCAACGAACTGTCCACGCCGCTCTTCCGGCTATGGCAGTCCACCGAATTGCCGCGCATCCTGGAGCCCTACAAGGGCGCGGGCGTGCCCACCGAGCTGGCCTCGGTCCAGGGCGCCGCCGACACCGCGCTCAAGGCCGTGCCGGGCACCGTCGCCGGTTTCATCGCCTTCCCCGGCAACGCCTTCGGCAGCCCCCACCACTACATCGTCTGGATGCGCGGCGACACGCCGCTGACCTCGCGCCTGAACACGCCGGTGCTGGTCGACGGCCGCAGCGGCGAGCTCACCACCGTGGCCCGCATGCCCTGGTACCTGACCGCGCTGGAGCTGTCGCGCCCGCTGCACTTCGGCGACTACGCCGGCCTGCCGCTGAAGATCATCTGGGCGCTGCTGGACGTCATCACCATCATCGTGCTGGCCAGCGGCCTCTACCTCTGGCTGGCGCGCCGCCGCGCCACCGAAGCCCGCATCGCCGAACTCGTGCGCAAGCACCAGGCGGCCGCCCAACCTCAACGGAATCCCGCATGACCAAGACGACCCGCGGTTTCATGTTCGTCTGGGGCGCGCCCATCGTCCTGGGCCTGCTCAGCGTATTCGGCCTGCTCGCCGCGCTGCTGGGCACCGGCGGCTGGCACTGGGCTTCCTGGGTCGCCCTGTCCATCCTGCTGGCGGTGATCGTGCGCTATTGGGCGTTTCCGGCGACGTAACGGCCTACGACCCGCCCATCCACGCGAACGTTTCCGGGTCCGGCCCCAGGCGCTCGCCGTCGGGGATCGCGTCGATGGCGGCCATGTCGGCCGCCGACAGCTCGAAATCGAACACGTCGATGTTCTCCCGGATGCGCGCCGGCGTGACCGACTTCGGGATCACCAGCAGGCCGTGCTGCAAATGCCAGCGCAGCGTCACCTGCGCGGGGGATTTGCCGTATTTGCGCGCCAGGTCCACGATGGCCTTTTCCTTGGCCACGCCGCCCTGGGACAGCGGACTCCACGACTGCGTCGCGATGCCGTGCCGGGCATGGAACTCGCGCAGCGCGCGCTGGGCGAAGCCGGGATGCAGTTCGATCTGATTCACCGCGGGCGCGACGCCGGAGTCATCCATCAGCCGCTGCAGGTTGGCCTGGGTGAAATTGGAAACGCCGATCGCGCGCGCCAGTCCGTCGCGCTGCATCTCGATCATGGCGCGCCAGGCTTCCAGGTATTTGTCGCTGCCGGCCACCGGCCAATGGATCAGGTACAGGTCCACATAGGCCAGGCCCAGCTTCTGCAGGCTTTCGTCCATGGCCTTGCGGGCGTCGTCGTATCCATGCCGGTCGTTCCAGAGTTTGGTGGTGATGAACAGATCCTTGCGGGCCACGCCCGCGGCGCGCAGGCCCGCGCCCACGCCGGCCTCATTGCCGTAGATCGCCGCGGTGTCCACCAGGCGGTAGCCCGCCGCCAGCGCCGTCTTGACGCTGTCGGCGGCCTGCCCGTCCGGCACCTGCCAGACGCCCAGGCCCAGCTGCGGAATCCTGCCGCCGCCGTTCAATTCCACTACGGGTACGTTCGCCATAAAACCCTCCGTAACTAGCAATCGACTCTCGATGATACCCCCAGGGCCGGCAAGCCCCTGCCGGGCGGGATGGCCGCGGGTGCCCGATAATGCCGGTGTCCCGGCGCGCCGCAAGCGCGGCCGGCCCTGCTCACCACCCTGCTCCCTCCATGCCCGCTCCCGACACGCGGCCCGCGCGCCGCGGCAATCTGCACACATTGCGCACGCTGTTTCCCTACCTGTGGCCGCCCGGCCAGCCGGGCCTGAAGGCCCGCGTGGTGGCGGCCCTGCTGTGCCTGTTCGCCGCCAAGGCGGCCACCGTCTACGTGCCGCTGCTGTACAAGCAGGCGGTCGACCAGCTGGGCCAGGGCGCGCCGGGCACGGTGGCAGTGCCGGTGGGGCTGATCCTGGCCTACGGCTCGGCGCGCGTGCTGTCGCTGCTGTTCTCCGAACTGCGCGACGCCATATTCGCGCGCGTCGGCCAGCACGCCATCCACGCGGTGGGGCTGCGGATCTTCCGGCATCTGCACGCATTGGCGCTGCGCTTTCACCTGGCGCGCCAGACCGGCGGCCTGAACCGCGCCATCGAGCGCGGCACCAAAGGCATCCAGACGCTGCTGTCGTTCCTGCTCTTCAACATCCTGCCGACCTTCTTCGAAATCGGGCTGGTCTGTATCGTGCTGTGGAAGATGTTCGACGCCTGGCTGGCGCTGGCCACCGGCACCACCGTCCTGCTGTATATCGGCTACACGCTGGCCGTGACCGAGTGGCGCACCAAGTTCCGCCGCCAGATGAACGAAACCGATTCGGAGGCCAACACCAAGGCCATCGAAAGCCTGCTGAACTACGAAACGGTCAAGTACTTCGGCAACGAGGAGCACGAAGCCCGCCGCTACGACGCCTCGCTCACGCGCTACGAACGCGCCGCCGTGCGCAGCCAGGTCAGCCTGTCCATCCTCAACATCGGCCAGGCCGCCATCATCTCGGCCGGCCTGACACTGGTGATGTGGATGGCCGCCAGCGGCATCGCCGACGGCCGCTACACGCTGGGCGATTTCGTGCTGGTCAACACCTACCTGCTGCAGCTGTATTCGCCGCTCAGCTTCTTCGGCTTCATCTACCGCGAGATCAAGCAGGCGATCGTGGACATGGAACGCATGTTCGAGCTGCTGGGGCAGGACCGCGAAATCGCCGACCGTCCCGGCGCCCGGCCGCTGCGCGTGACCGGCGGCGAAGTCGAACTGCGCGACGTGCGCTTCGGCTACGACGCGCGCAGGCCCATCCTCAAGGGCGTGAGCTTCACCATTCCCGCCGGCAAGACGGTGGCCGTCGTCGGCACCTCGGGCGCGGGCAAATCCACCATCGCGCGCCTGCTGTTCCGCTTCTACGACGCCGACGGCGGCGCGATCCTGGTCGACGGCCAGGACGTGCGCGAGGTGACCCAGGCCAGCCTGCGCGCGGCCATCGGCGTGGTGCCGCAGGACACCGTGCTGTTCAACGACACCATCCGCTACAACATCGGCTACGGCCGCCCGGGCGCCAGCGACGCCGAGATCGAGGCGGCCGCGCGCCTGGCGCACATCCACGACCTGATCATGGCCATGCCCGACGGCTACGGCACCCTGGTCGGCGAACGCGGCCTGAAGCTGTCGGGCGGCGAAAAGCAGCGCGTGGCCATCGCCCGCACCCTGCTGAAGAACCCCGCCATCTTCCTGTTCGACGAGGCCACCAGCGCGCTCGACACCCACACGGAACGCGAGATCCAGGCAAACCTGCGCGAAGTCAGCCAGGGCCGCAGCACCCTGATCATCGCCCACCGCCTGTCCACCGTGGCCGACGCCGACGAGATCATCGTGCTGGCCGACGGCCGCATCGTCGAGCGCGGCCGCCATCCGGCGCTGCTGGCGCAGGGCGGCGTCTACGCC
Source organism: Achromobacter sp. SX5 (assembly GCF_056711425.1). NCBI lineage: Bacteria > Pseudomonadati > Pseudomonadota > Betaproteobacteria > Burkholderiales > Alcaligenaceae > Achromobacter > Achromobacter sp. SX5. The sequence continues at coordinate 3,557,476 of NZ_CM160041.1, forward strand.
GGCATGTGGGCCCGCCAGCAGGAAGGCCGCGCCGATTGACAAGCCCGGCCGCTTGCCCGACTATCGCACCCTTTGATCGCCAGGGCCCGCCATGCAGGACTCCACCGCCGCCCCCGCCATCCGCGTCTGCGCCGCCGCCGACCTCGTCAACGGCGGCCTGGGCGTGAAAGTCCCCGTCTCCGACGGCGCCGGACGCACCACCGCGTTCTTCGTGCGCTACCAGGACCGCGTGCATGGCTACCTGAACCGCTGCGCCCACGTGGGCGTGGAGCTGGACTGGGAAGGCAGCTTCTTCACCCGCGCCGGCGACCTGCTGATGTGCGCGCGCCACGGCGCGACCTACCAGCCCGACACCGGCCTGTGCGTGGGCGGCCCCTGTAAAAACGGCCGCCTGACCGCGCTGTCGGTCGAGGAACGCGACGGCGCCGTCTACTGGCGTCCCGCCGGCAAGATCCGGCCGCTGGACGACGCCTCCGCCTGAGGCGCTTGCGGCCGTTCGGCATAGCGGCGCGCCAGCACCGCGCAGACCATCAGCTGCATCTGGTGGAAGATCATCAGCGGCAGCACCAACACGCCCATCTGCGCCGTGCCGAACAGTACCGTGGCCAGCGGAATGCCCGAGGCCAGCGATTTCTTGGAACCGCAGAACACCAGGGTGATCTCGTTCTCCTTGGACAGGCCCAGCCTGCGCGCGCCCCAGGTCGTGATCAGCAGCACCGAACCGAGCAGCACGGCGTTGACCAGCACCATCGCCGCCATGTCGATGGCCGGAAACGTATGCCAGATGCCCTGCGCCACGGCCTCGCTGAACGCGGTGTAGACCGCCAGCAGGATCGAACTGCGGTCCACCTTGGCCAGCTTGCTGTTGTTGCGCTGCGCCCACGCGCCTATCCAGGGCCGCAGCAGGCTGCCGGCCGCGAACGGCACCAGCAGCTGCAGCAGGATGCGGCCGGCGTCGGCCAGGCCGTGGCCCCCGCCCTGGCGGTGCAGCAGCAGCGCCACCAGCAGCGGCGTCAGCACGGTGCCCAGCAGGTTCGACGCCGTGGCCGCGCAGATCGCGCCCGGGATATTGCCGCGCGCCATCGAAGTCAGCGCGATCGAAGACTGCACGGTCGAGGACAGCGTGCACACGAACAGCACGCCCAGCCAGAGCGACGGCGTCAGCAGGCCGGGAAACAGCGCGCGCAGGGCCAGCCCCAGCGCCGGAAACAGCAGGAAGGTGCAGGCCAGGATCAGCGCGTGCAGCCGCAGGTCCTTCACGCCCGCCACGATGGCCTGCGTCGACAGGCGCGCGCCATGCAGGAAGAACAGCAGCGCGATCGCCACGTTGCTGGCCACCAGCATGAAGGACGCGCCCCGGCCCGTGGCCGGGAATACGCTGGCCAGGACCACGGTGGCGATCAGGATGAGCGTGAACGAATCGGGAAGAAAGCGGCGCATGGCAGGGAATTCCGTGATGATCGGAGCCCACTATAGGCGCGCCTCTTGTCATCGTGAAGCCCACTAGGTACTGTAGCTGCTATCGGTAATTCCTATGACCGCCATGCTCAACCCCCTGTGGCTCAACACCTTCGTCGCCGCGGCCGCCGCCCCCAGCTTCTCCGAAGCGGCGCGCCGGCTGGGCCTGGCCCAGCCCACCGTGAGCGAGCACATCCGCCAGCTGGAGCTGGCGCTCAAGCGCCGCCTGTTCCTGCGCGACACGCACTCGCTCGCGCTCACCAGCGACGGCCGCAGCCTGCTGGTGCATGCCGAGATCATCCTCGACGCGCACGAGCGCGCCGAACGCCTGTTCGACGCGCCGCGCCTGCGCGGCCGCGTGCGCCTGGGCACCTCGGACGACCTGGCCATGGGCCCGCTGCCCGACGTGCTGGCCGCCTTCCGCCTGGCCCACCCCGAGGTCGAACTGGACCTGACCATAGGCGTCACCAGCGAGCTCTACAAGCTGCTGGACGACAACGGGCTGGACGTCATGATAGGCAAGCGCCGCCGCGGCGACCGCCGCGGCCAGACCCTGCACAAGGAAGCGCTGCTGTGGCAGGCGCGCGAGGGCCTGCGCTTCGCGGCCGACCAGCCGCTGCCGCTGATCCTGCTGCGCGAGCCCAGCGTCACGCGCGGGCTGGCGCTGGACGCGCTGGCGCGCGCCGGGCGCAGTTGGCAGATCGTGTGCACCAGCACCAGCTACGCCGGCTGCCAGGCGGCCGCGCGGGCGGGCCTGGGCATTACCGTGCAGCCCTCGCACCTGGCCACCGCCGGACTGGCCGCGCCCGCGGCGGCGGCGCAATTGCCTGCGCTGCCCCAAGTGGAATTCATCGTGATTTCGGCGCCCGCGCCCAACCGGCCCACGCGCGCCCTGACCGACATCCTGATGCGCAGCACGCTGACCTGAGGCGCCGCAGATTATCCGGGCAGGTGGTCGGGCACGCCGTCGGCGTCCACGTGCGCCACCCGGTCCAGCGCGTTGCGCGCGGCCGACATGGCTTCCACCGTGCTGCGGAAACGCCGGCTGGCGTAGATTTCGAACGCCAGGTTCTCCGGCTCGGCGTCCTCGTCGCCGTCCTGCGCGCGGTCCAGCCGCCGCGTTTCCAGAAAGGCGCGCGGCGGCGTGCGGCCCTCGGGCTGGGTCGCATACGCGACCACCGAGTAACCGTTGATGATCTTCTCAGCCATGGCGGCTCCGTATGGCCGCGGCGCGGCCCCTGTTCAGGCTACGGCCCGCCGCCGCCAAACTTAAGCCGCCGCGGCCTGGCGCGTGCGCACGTAGGCCGCCACCTGGGCCAGCACGTCCGACAGGTCGGCCTGCAGTCTGGCGAAGCCCGCATTGCGTTCGCGCGTGGCTTCGTCCATGTACAGCGGGCGGCGGATCTCCACCTGCAGGCTGTGGCGGTTCAGTTCCGGCTGGCCGATCTGCGCGATCAGCTGCACGCCCTTGTAGGGGTCGTTGCGCGCCACCGTGTAGCCCTTGTCGCGCAGCGCCGTTTCGATCAGGGCGATGAATTCCGGCTCGCAGGTCGTGCCGTCGCGGTCGCCCAGCACGAAGTCGGCCAGCGGATGTTCGCTCTTGCGGCCCAGGCGCTCGTAGGCGTCGTTGGGCATGGAATGCAGATTGAGGTGCCACACCGCGCCGAAGCGCTGGACGGTGCGCTGGATGGCGTCGGACAGGGCCGCATGGTAAGGCTGGTAGTACGCCTGGATGCGGTGGCGCACTTCGGCCAGCGTCAGCCGGCGGTCGTAGATCGGCGTGGCCTTGTCCATCCGGCGCCAGATCAGGCCCTTGCCCAGGCGAGTCTTTTCGCCCGGCTCCAGCGGCTCGGGCCAGGGCTCGGCCAGCAGCTCCGGGTCCAGGTCGCGCAGCGTGCGGTTGGGGTCGATATAGACGCGCGGGAAGTTCGCGGCGATCAGCGTCGCGCCCAGGGCGGGCGCCGCCGACCACAACGCGTCGACGTGCGTGTCCTCGCCCTGGCGCAGCTGGGCCAGGCTGGCCGCCGCCCCGAAATCCGCCGGATAGCGCTCGCCGCTATGCGGCGAATCGCAAACCAGCGGCAGGGCCGGCGCCGTGGGCTCGTGCACGGAAACTGCGTCGAAGTCGGCGTGTGTCATGGTCAGTCAGCCTGGATGTTGGCGGTCTTGGCCACTTTGGCGTAGCGGGCCAGGGCCTGTTCGATCTGCGCCTGGAATTCCTGCGGCGTGGTGGGCATCAGCGTACCACCGACTTCCTCGGCCTTCTTGCGGAACTCCGGATCCTGCTGGGCCGTGCGCACGGCCTGGTTCAGGCGGTCCACCACGGCTTGCGGCGTGCCGGCCGGCGCCACCAGGCCGAACCAGCCGCCCGTGCCCATGTCGGGGTAGCCCAGCTCGATATAGGTAGGCACGTCCGGCAGCAGCGGCGAGCGCTCCATGCCCAGCACGGCCAGCGCGCGCAGCTTGCCGCCCTGCACCTGCGGCAGGGTCGAGGACAGGTTGTCGGTGATCGCGTCGACCTGGCCGCCCATCACGTCGTTCAGGGCCGGGCCCGCGCCGCGGTACGGCACGTGCAGCAGCTTGATGCCCGACAGCATCATGAAGTTCTCGATGTTCACGTGGCCCAGCGAACCCACGCCCGGCGAGGCGAAGCTGTAGCGCTCCGGCTCGGCCTTGGCCAGCTTCACGAACTCGGCCATGTTCTTGGCCGGGATATTGGGGTTGATCGCGAAAATGCTGGGCACGGCCACCACGTTGGCCACCGGCACGAAGTCCTTGACCGGGTCGTAGTTCATCTTGCGGAACACGGCCGGATTCGAGCCGTGCGTGCTCATCGTGGCCATGCCGAGGGTGTAGCCGTCCGGCGTGGCGCGCGCCACCTGCTCCATGCCCAGCGAACCGCCGGCGCCGGCCTTGTTCTCGACCACGATGGTCTGCTTCAGGTCGCGGCCGGCGTACTCGGCGATCAGGCGGGCCACGATGTCGGTCGAGCCGCCGGCGGCGAACGGCACCACCAGCTTGATCGGACGGGAGGGATAGTCGGCGGCCTGGGCCGCAGCGCCGGCGAAGGACAGGGAGGCGAACAAGCCGGCGAGCGCGAAGCGCGCGGACCGGCCGAAAGAACGGCGGGACATGGGGATGGCTCCGAAAATGGAAGGTCTATCGACAAGGCCGCCAGTGTCCGAACTTTACGGTCCCCTTTCAAACGACTATATTGCACTCTTTCATTACCAATGGTCATGCTAGATGCGCTTGCAGTCGCCCTCCATGTCCGAACTGCATGCGTTCATGACGGCCGCGCGCCTGGGCAGCTTCACGCAGGCGGCCGAAACCTTGTGCGTCACTCAGGGCGCGGTCAGCCGCGCCATCGCCCGCCTGGAGGCGCATTTCGGCCAGCCCCTGATGCACCGCAACGCCCACGGTCTGACCCTCACCGAAACCGGCCGCCGGCTCTATGACGGCGCGCATGCGCCCCTGCAGGCGATCGAGGCGCTCAGCGCCGAACTGCGCGCCGACGACCGCCGCCTGCGCCTGACCCTGTCGTCCGTGCCCACGCTGGCCAGCGCCTGGCTGGTGCCGCGCCTGCCCGATTTCCACCAGCGCCACCCCGAAATCCAGCTCGGCTTCGCGGCCTACCGGCGCAACGAGGATTTTTCGGGCGCCACGCCCGACGCCAGCATTCTTTCCGGCACGCCCGAGCAATGGCCCGGCTGGCAGGCCGACTACGTCATCGGCCGCGAAATGGTCGTGATCTGCCACCCCGCCCGGCTGGCCGCGCGCCGCGCGCAAGGGCTGTGGAGCACGCCCGCCGGCCTGCTCGGCGAAGCCCTGCTGTATCACACCAACGGCGTCGAAAACTGGGCGCAATGGTTCGCCGCCGCCGGCGTGCCGCGCGGCTCGGTCAAGCTGTCCAATGGTTTCGACCAGGTGTCCATCCTGGTGCGGGCGGTGATGGCCGACATGGGCATCGCCGTGCTGCAGCGCTGCCTGGTGCGCGACGACCTGCTTGCCGGAACGGTGGCGGCGCCCTTCCCCGAACTGCCGATACGCATCGCCCGCGGCTACCATCTGTGCGCGCCGGCCCAGCGCCGCGACCACTACGCGCTGGCCTGTTTCCGGCAATGGCTGCTGGAGACCGCCGGCCGCGACCCCGACGTGCTGGCCGCCGGCAACGCCGCCTGAAGGCCCAGGCACGCGAAACACTTCATTTCGCGGCAGGGCCGGAAAATGCTTCAAAAGAAAACAAAACGGGCTCCTTACGGAGCCCGGCTCAACCGCGCGGCGCAACGCTCAAGGCGCGAGCTTGAATCCCAGGTCCACGCCCCACTTATCGGTTTCACGCAGCCATTTGGCGCCGCAGTTCAGGCAACGGAAGTGATCCTCGCGGCTTTCCTCGCGGCCTTTCTGCGTCGGGTTGGTAAATCCCTGGTGTCCGAGTTGAGCATGCGGCGCAACGCCAGCAAGGCCCGGGTTAATGCGTTGGCAAGCCAAGCACATAACGCTCATTGATGCTTCCCCACAAACAGTGTTTCCAAATTGTAAGGGATTTCACCAATGCTTTTCTATTAAATCGGGCCCTATCGCCACAAAAAATTGTTAACGCCACAATTAAACAACGCCGGGCATCGCCGCCAGGCAGGTCGCCAGGTGATAGGGCGACGTCGAAGGCATGTCCGAACGTGTAACAACTCCGTCCGCATTCAGGCATTCATACCAGCCGCCGGCATGCAGAAACCGCTTGCGGAAAACCTCCAGGCCCGCGGCCAGCGCCGGCAGATCGCCCTGCACCGCCAGCACCCGCAGGTATTCGGTCTGGGCCCAGATCCGGCGCGTGTCGTCGATGACCGCGCCGGATTCGTCCAGCGCCGCCACCACGCCCGCCTGGTCCACGCCGCGGCGGCGCGCCCATTGCACCGCGCGCGGCAGCGATTCGGCCAGGTCCAGGCCTTCGAACACCGCCGCCGAGCCATGCACCAGCGACAGCCACTCGAACTGGTGCCCCGGCTCCAGCCGGTTGCCGGCCGTGCCCTGCCGCTCCTCCGAGATGCACTGCGACGGCGCGTGCACGAAGCGATGGCTGATGCCCTGCGCCAGGCTGCGCAGATGCTGGGCGAACCGCGCCGGCTCCGCGACCTGCGCGGCCGCCAGATAGGCCTCGGTCAGATGCATCATGGGATTCTGCGCCGGCGCGCGCAGCGGCTGGCCCAGGTCCGGGCTCAGCGCGGCGTGATAGAGCGAATCGGCGGTCTTGAAGCGCGCCTCGATGGTCGCGGCCGTAGCCAGCATGAGCTTGCGCGCCTCGCCGTTGCGGCTGCGGCGGAAATACGCCGCGCAAGCCAGCACGATGAACGCGTGGGTATAGAGATCCTGCGTGGCGTCGAGCGGGCGCGCCTGCGCGTCCACGCTATAACGCCAGCCGCCATGCTCCTCGTCGCGGAATACGCGGCGCAGCGACTCGAACAGAATATCGGCGTGCCGCCCGGCCGCCTCGCCCGGCGCCTCCGAGAAAACATAAAGCTGGCGCGCGCAGGCCATGGCCCGATAACGCGTCGCCGGCAACGCGGCGCCGCCAGCCGAATCCAGCGATTCGTACGGCAGGCCCAATGCGGTATTGAAACCCCGCCCCATCCACATGGGCAGGATGATGGAATCGAAATGCTCGCGCAGTGCGCGCACGTGCGCCGCGAGATTGGAATCGGTCTGTGCGGCAGTCATCTTGGAACGGCGCCTGCCCGGTCGGGGCTCCAGTTTTTGGAGCAGCAACGATAACCGAAATTTTCGCCGCAAACCGTTGAGCAATCTCCGCAGCCTCATGCACGCACAGACCGGTGCTACCGATCAACTCCGCCCAGGGCGTAAAGCCCTATCGGAAGATATTTTCCTCTACCCAATTCTGCGCGAATATCTCCGCGCGGTTACGCGCTTCATCCAGCGAAGCGCAATTACCCAGATGGGAAAACGCGGCATCGACTTCGGTGCCGCCCTCGGCCGTTACCGTCAGCAAAACGCCATATCCGCCGGTATCCATGGCCGCCGTGGAAACGTCGATCAGTACTTCCTGGTCACGATGCTGCATGTGCTACCTCCCAGTCGGTTACCTAAACGCGTGAACCACGCGTGACGTTGGCGGGAGCAGCGAGTCCCGCGCTAATGAATAGACCCGCAAACGTCACGCAAGTTCATCTTACTGGCGCCGGGGTCCCAGCGATACGCCAAAAAGCGACCAAATCGAGCATTTTTGCTTGGTAAATTCCCGCATCTGTCGCCAATACTCGCGAATCCGCGAAATACTGCGCAAATGTTCGCAAAATGTGCGGCAACGGAGGTCACCAAACGATCAGGACGCAACAAAACGCGTCGGGCGCGCCGCAAAACCTGCGGAACGCGCCGGATCACGGCCGCAATGTGTGTGGTGCGAGTTTGCGCGGGCTATCTGAGATGAATGGCGCCCGGCTCTTCCATGCGCAGGGCCAGCCTGCCCTTGTCGGTGATGCGCCATTGGCCGTCGGCGCCGGCCTGGATGCAACGCAGCGTTTCCAGCGCCTTCGCGACGTGTTCCGGCACCTCGGTCTGCTCGGCGCCTGGTTCGCCGTTATCGGCGACGACGCGCAACCAATGACCCAGTTCGCCTTTCTCGAAACGATGCAATGCCATGCGTGAACCTCTATAGAACCCGCTAACGATAGCACGCCGCAGTGTGCTGTCCCGTAGATGCGTCCGCATGACGAAATTTCTCCTCTTGGCGTCAGGGCTAGGCGCAAACCGCAGCGATACCCGTAGGTATCGCGAGGATTTGCAACGACGCCCTGGCGTCAAGGGGGGAATTTCGTGCGGACGTATCTACGGGACAGCACACTAGGCCAGCAGCCCGGGCAGCGACGAGGCCAGCAAGGCCAGGCCCGAGATGGTCAGCAGGCCCAGCACGACGCGGCGAAACGCCAGGTCGCTGATGCCCACGTAGACCCGCGTGCCCCACAGCGTGGGCACCAGCATGGCCGGCACGATCACGGCGAACAGCGGCAGCATCTCGCGCGTGACCAGGCCGGTGAACACATAGCTCGCCATCGTCACGATCAGCATGGACAGATTGAAGTTCTGGATCACCGCGCGCTGCACGTCGCGATCGAAGCCGCGCAAGGTGCACCACAGCGTCGGGATCACGCCGGTAAAGCCGCCGATGCCGCCCATGATGCCGCCCACCGCGCCCACCGCCGCGTCGGCCAGCCTGCCGCCCACGGCGATGCGCGGCAGCCTTGCGGCGAACAGCATGATCGGACACCAGATCGCCAGCAGCCCGCCGATGAACGCCTTGAACAGCAGCGGGTCCAGGTGCGGCAGCAGCCCGACGCCCAGCGGAATGCCGACGAGTCCGCCCGCGATGAACGGCAGCAGCCGGCCCAGCGCGAACCCGCGCCTGACGGTGAAGGCGGCCAGCAGCTGCCCGGTCAGCGCGCCGAACACCGCCATCGCCGCGGCCAGCTTGGGGTCCACCGTCCACGCCCAGAACGACATGGCCACCATGCCGAATCCGAAACCGGAAAGCCCCTGCACGAAACCGGCGGTCATGGCGCCGGCCGCGACCACCACATATAAGGAATCCATATCCCGCGTACGTCCGCATGCAAGCCGGGCCCTCCCGGCGCACGCCATTCTAGAGCGTTCCGTCCGGGATTCGGCCGGACGGGCGGATAAAGCAACGGTGCCAGGGAAAACCCCAGGACAATTCGTCTACATTCACTCCAGTACGCGGCATACTCAGCATATTCGAATCGTTTATCGACTTTACCTGAGCCACTTATGCTGGAAATCAACCTGGATGCCACTGACATCCGTATCCTGAACGAACTGCAGCGCGACGCGCGCCTGACCAACGTCGAGCTGGCGGCCCGCGTCAACCTGTCGGCCTCGCCCTGCCTGGCCCGGGTCCGGCGGCTCGAAGCCGAAGGCCTGATCGACCGCCGCGTCACGCTGCTGAACGCGCGCAAGCTGGGCCTGAAGGTCAACGTCTTCATCCAGATCTCGCTGGACAAGCAGCGCAAGGCCGCGCTGGACGTATTCGAACGCGAAATCGCCGTGCTGCCGGAAATCATGGAGTGCTATCTGATGTCGGGCGACGCCGACTACCTGATCCGCGCGCTGGTGCCCGACGTCGACGCGCTCGAACGGCTCATCGTCGAACACATCACCCGCATTCCCGGCGTGGCCAGCATCCGCTCCAGCTTCGCGCTCAAACAGGTGCTCTACACCACCGCCGTGCCGCTGTCCTGAAACAGACGGCGCCCGCGATGCTTGCGGGATCGCCGGCCCCAGACCAAAATGGTCCAAAAAAAACGCCGCGCGGGCCGTCCGGCGCGCGCAACCCTCCCATCGTCTAGCAAGGAGCAGACCATGCCTGAAACCGACTGGTTCCCCGGCGGCACGCTACCCGATCGTCAGGGCTACTACGAAGTCGAATTCGACACCGGAGAAACCGAAATCACGCGCTACGGCCTGCTGGGCTGGGAACCCGCCCAGGACCGCGGGCGGATCAAGCGCTGGCGCGGCCTGGACCCCGGCATAGAAGCCGCCGAAATGCAGCGCGAAAACGCCGTGCGCGGCACTGGAGATACGTTGAACGGCTGAACCGACGCCCAAAAAAGAACGCCGCGGAAAACCTCCGCGGCGTTCTGCATTGCCGGCGCTGCGTTCAAAGATTCAGCTTCGAGATCTTGGTGCCGGCCAGCGACACGCCCGCCATCAGCCCGCCATTGTTCATCACGAAACCGACAATGGGCTGCTGCGCCGTATTGGTGTCGATGCGTCCGTTGGCGCCGATGTTGACGACGGCCACGGTGGCGTCGGCCCCCACGGTCCAGCCGCTGCTGTTACGGAATTTGTTGAGCGCCTCGTCGGTCATGAACAGCAGCACCATGGCCTTGGACTGCGCGCCCGCCTGGAAGCCGATGGAGCCCGCCGTCGTGCTGTAGTAGCCGGCCGGCGCGCCGCCGACCCGCAGCACGCCCTTGCCGTGTTCGGCGCCGACAATGAAGCTGCCGCTCAACACGTCGGGAAAGATCAGCACGCCTTTGGCGCGCGCGACCAGATCCTTGGACTGGGGCGACGCCTGATAAAGCTTGCCCAGCGTCGCATCGGCCGCGCTATTGAGCGACTGGCGCTGCTCGGTCGCCGAGGCCGAGGACTTGGGGCTGGTGGTCGTGCAACCGGCAAACAGCAGTCCGGCCGCGCCGATCGCCACGGCCACGCTGGCGCGGCGCAGGACAGGAAAAGTATCAAGCATGGAACTCTCCTTGTTGTTGTCACCTGTTCTATCAATGTACCGGGCAAATCAGCCAGCGCAAGGCACATGATTGTGCCAAACGCAACAAAACCTGCCCGACTCCAACGTCCGGCGACACGCGCCGCTACAAAATTCCGTAGCGCGGCTCGCCGGTGGTCTCATCCACCGACACGATGCCCGACAGCACCAGCTCGGCGTGACGCCGCGCGAGCCCGGCGTCGGCGAAGGTCACGAAACGCGGCAGCGACCAGCGCCGCGGCGCGTCCTCGCCTTCGGCCCGGCTCACCGCCACCTCGATCGCCAGCACGCCGTCGCCCAATCTGACGACCTGGCATTCCACCTGAAAGCCATCGATATGACGCTGTGGCCACGCGCCCATGCCATCCTCCGAAAGTGTCTTTACCGGGGCGCAATATGCCAAAAATAAATCGGCTTGAAAAGCAATGTTTTCAAGGGGTTATGAAGCACTAGAAGACCTAGTGCGAGCGCATCTTGCATGCGCCGGAAAACCCGCCGAAACCGCGTCTGTTCGACTGTGCAGTGCTTCTTGTATTTCACTTCTGCAGTGCGTACTGCAAAATACGCCGAAACCCGCAGCCACAAGAGCCCCCATGAACCATCCCGCTTTCGAACCCGACACCGCGCCGCTGGAAGTCCTGCCGCGCGATCTCTCCGCCTACCGCGACGGTAATGTCGGCATCCCTTACGTCCACCGTTTCGAATCGGGCCGCCCCGGCCCGCACGCGCTGATCAACGCCATCACCCACGGCAACGAAATCTGCGGCATGGTGGCCGCCACCCACCTGCTCGACAGCGGCGTGCGGCCCAAGATCGGCACGCTCACGGTCAGCTTCGCCCACGTCGAAGCCTACGAGGCCTTCGATATCGAGCAGCCCTACGAAAACCGCCAGCTGGTGCACAACCTCAACCGCATCTGGTCGGCCGACATGCTCGACGGCGCCGAGGACAGCCCCGAACTGCGCCGCGCGCGCGAACTGCGGCCCGTGCTGGACGCCGCCGACTACGTGCTCGACATCCACTCCACGCGCGCCCCGGTCCAGCCCTTCTGGGTCTACACCGAAATGCCGCGCAACACCGCGCTGGCCAGCGCCGTCGGCGCGCCCGAAATCCATCTGGTCATGCCGCCGGGCATATTCCCCGGCACCGGCGTCATGAGCTATGGCCGCCACGGCGAACCGGACTCCGACAGCGGCGGCTCGCTGGTGGTGGAATGCGGCCAGCACTTCGCCCAGTCCGCCGCCACGCTGGCCACCGAGGTCTCGTTGCGCTTCCTGGCCCACCTGGGCCTGATCGACGCGCCCGCCGACGCGGCGCCGCCGCCGGCGCCGCGGCGCTACCGGCTGCTCGAAGTCCACATGGTCAAGTCGCCGGACTTCCGCTTCACGCGGCCGGTCATCGGCTTCGAGACCTTCGACAAGGGCGAGCTGATCGCCGTCAACGGCGCCGAGGAAATCCGCTCGCCATGCGACGCCTGCACCATCTTCATGCCCACGCGCATGCCCATCGTCGGCCGCGAAGCCGTGTACCTGACCGTGGCGGCATGACCCGGCCCGCGCCGGGCCGCGGACCTCAAAGGTCCGGGATCAGGCGCTTGCCCATGCTGATGACCTCGTCCTGACGGAACCCCAGGGTTTCATAGAAACCCTGCACCGCCAGATTGCCCGACCGTATCAGCAGATTGATCTTCGGACAGCCCATCTCCAGCAGCTTGCGCTCCACCGCAAGCATCAGCGCCGTCGCATGGCCGCGGCGCTGGTGCGCCGGCGACACCGCCAGGTAATTGATCCATGCGCGGTGCCCGTCATAGCCGCCCATCAGCGCCGCGACGATCGCGCCATCGGCCTCGCCCACCAGAAACAGCTCCGGCTGCACCGTCAGCTTGCGGGCGATGTCCTTGCGCGGATCGTTCCACGGACGCGTCAGCCCGCAGTCGCGCCACAGCTGGATGACGGCGGCCTCGTCGCGCGCGTGGTAAGGCCGGATGGCGAGGTCTGGATAGTTCATGCTTCGTTCCTTCCATAAGGGAAAAGAGGGAAACGAAAGCCTTGCGATACGCCTCGATAGCGGAAACAGCGGAACAAGAACGAAAAAGCCACGAGGAATATCGTGGCTTTCGGGGAAAGACGCTGAAGACTCAGCGTCCGGATCCGACCAGCCACTCAACGCAGGCGTCGAGTGACTCGTCGGCAGGAAGCGCCGGACAGCGGCGCGCAATCGGGTGTTTGCATGAACGCAAGCATACCGAAGGAGACGACCGCCGCCAACAGGCCGCTCAGCGAAATTGGAGCCGCAACAGTCGCTTCCGCATCCTAGGGTTAGCCGCAATTTCCACGTCCGGACGCTACACGTACCTTTTCCATAAATATGTTTATCGTACAAAGTCGCAACCAGAAACCGGAGCAGCACGTGGTCTAGCAAAACCAACCCAAGGGGAAGTCGTCATGAAGCGTCGCAGTGCGTTGAAACTGATGGGTAGCGCGGCCGGCCTGGCCCTGGCAGGCAGAAGCTGGTCTCAAGACGGGCCCTACCCGTCGCGAACGATCAAGATCATTGTCTCTTCCACCCCCGGAAGCGCGACCGACCTGGCCGGAAGGCTGGTCGGCGACCTGCTCTACGCCAGGTACGGGCAAAGCGTGGTCATCGAAAACCGCGCCGGCGCAGGCGGCGTGATCGGCATGCAGGCCGCCGCGGCGGCCAGGCCGGACGGCTACACGCTGACGACGGGAGGCCTGGGACACAATGTGCTGCCGCCGGCGACATTGCGCGGGCTGCCGCTGGACATTCCCACCGCCCTGTTGCCCATCGCCCAGGTCGCGGAATTCGTCAATGCGCTGGTGGTGCGCACCGACCACCCGGCCAACTCGGTGCCGGAACTCATCGAATACCTGCGCGCCAGCAAGCGCAAGCCGCTCTACGGCAGCAACGGCGTCGGCAGCTCGTCGCAAATGACGGCGGAACTCTTCGCCATGCGCACCGGATTGAAATTCGACCATGTGCCCTACAAGGGCGCCGCCGATGCACTGGTGGGCACGGCCAACGGCGATCTCGACATCTGTTTCATGAACCTTCCGCCCACGCTGGCCATGGTGGAAGGCAGGCGCCTGAAGGCCCTGGCCGTCACCAGCGCCTATCGCGCGCGGCAATTGCCCGACGTGCCCACCATGCAGCAGCAAGGCATGACGGACTTCGACGTGACCAGTTGGCTGGGCATGTACGCGCCCGCCAAAGTGGATCCGGCCATCATCGCGCAGCTGTCGGACGCCATCGTCACGGGCCTGGCCACGCCTGAATTCCAGTCGCGCATCATCGGCGCGGGGTTCGAGCCCAAGCTGCGCGACGCGGCGCAGTTCCAGGCCTTCTCGGCCTCGGAGTTCAAGCGCTGGAGCGAAGTGGCCCAGAAGGCCGGCATCGTGGTCGCCTACGGCGGCAAATAGCCCCTGGAAAGCCGGGACGCCCGATGGGCGTCCCGCTTCGCGCCGCGCAGTTCAGCCGCGGGCTTCCCACACCTGCGGGTTGACCATGGCCTGCGGCTTGCGCCCGGCCAGCGTGTCCAGCAGGTTGGCCACCGCCAGGTCGATCATGGCGCGCCGCGTCTCGTGGGTGGCGCTGCCCACGTGCGCCTGCAACACCACGTTGGGCAGCTCGCACAAGGGGCTGGACGGCGGCAGCGGCTCCTGCTCCATCACGTCCAGGCCGGCGCCGGCGATCGTGCCGCTGCGCAGCGCCTGGACCAGCGCCGCCTCGTCCAGCACCGGGCCGCGCGCCGTATTGATGACATAAGCCGTAGGCTTCATCAGCTCGAATTCACGCTTGCCCACGGAATGGCGCGTCTCGGCCGACAGCGGGATGTGGATGCTCAGCACGTCCGAGGACTTGAACAGCTCGTCGCGCCCGACGTAGGCGGCCAGGCCTTGCACCGACGGATCCTCGCGCCGGTTGTGATAGATCACCTTCATGTCGAAAGCCTGCGCCGTGCGCGCCACCACCTTGCCGATACGGCCCATGCCGAGCAGGCCCAGCGTCTTGCCGCGTATGTCCGTGGTGAGCGGAAACGCGCCCTTGGTCCAGGCGCCGCTGCGCACGAACGCGTCGCCGGCCACCAGGTTGCGGGCCAGGCACAGCATCAGGCCGATGGTCACGTCCGCGACCGCGCCGTCCAGCACGCCGGGCGTATTGCAGATGAGCACCTGGCGGCGGTTGGCCGCGTCCAGATCGACGTTGTCGAATCCCACGGCGAAATTGGAACTGACGGCTAGCGCGGGAAAAGCGTCGAGCAACGCCTGGTCCACGCGGGTGCGCACCGTGCAGACCATGCCAGCGACTTCGGCGCGCTGCGCCTCGGGCACGGCTTGCGCGGGGTTCTGCCCCACGGGCACGTCGATGATTTCACAGGCGGCGGCCACACGCTCGCGCAGATCGGCGGGCACCGGCGCGGATACGATGATTTTCGGTTTTTGGCTCATTGCGGCTCCATAGGGTTCAGGGTTCGATCGATTCGACGTCGGTGGCGAACACTTGCTGCTCTCCGGCGTCGGCCAGGGAGGGATCCCCGGGATGACTGAGGTAGCGGACGATCAGCCAGAACCCGTCCTGCGGGTTCTCCACGATTTCGGCGACGGCGCCGTCGGCCATGCGCACGCGCACGCCGGGCCGCAGATCGACCAGGTTGATGGATTTGTTGTCGGCCATGGCGGCGGCTCCCGGCGGGCTACAGCGCGAGCTGCGTCGCGGGCACGCGCAGGCGGATGCCATCCAGCTCGGGCCTCATGATCACCTGACAGGACAGCCGGCTGGTCGCGCAGCGCTCGGGCACCACCTCCAGCAGCGCCTCC
Source organism: Achromobacter sp. SX5 (assembly GCF_056711425.1). NCBI lineage: Bacteria > Pseudomonadati > Pseudomonadota > Betaproteobacteria > Burkholderiales > Alcaligenaceae > Achromobacter > Achromobacter sp. SX5. Next base: position 3,573,064 of record NZ_CM160041.1, read on the forward strand.
TCGGCCATGCCCGGCGGTTCGAGCCGGTCGAACCAGGCCGGATCGACCTGCACGTGGCAGGTGCCGCAGATGGCGCCCCCGCCGCACTCTGCGACGATGCCTTCCAGGCCGTCGCGCCTGGCGGCCTCCATCAGCGACCAGTCATCGGGAACGTCCAGCACCAGTTCGGCGCCATCCGGCAATTCAAAAACTGCAGAAGACATATGACCACCTTTTCACGAGGCTGATTCCAGCGTGCCGATGCGCGGCACGCCCTTGATGAACTCGACCGGGCTGTCCACGGCTTCTATCGCCGCCAGCCGGCCTCCCTGATAACGCTCCACCAGCCAACCCTTGGCCGTGGGCAAAAGCACGTCGCGGCAGGGCTGCACCGGGTTCACCAGTCCCGCCATCTGCAGCCGGCGCCCGTGCTGCTCGGACCAGAAGGTCGGCGGACGCGGCGCGGGGGCGCTTTTGCCGGCGATGGCGGCGGCGGCGATGCGCGCCTGGGCCAGCGCGTTCTGCACGCTTTCTATGCGCGCATGGCGCTGCAATTCACTGCGGAAAGCGCTGGCGCAATCCCCTATCGCATATACGCCGGGCGCGGAGGTCCGGCAGCATTCATCCACCACCACGCCGTCCAGGCAGTCCAGCCCCGACGCTTCGGCCACCCCCGTCTCCGCGACCGCGCCGACGGACACCAGCACCAGCTCCGCTTCCTCCACGGACCCGTCGACCAGGTGTGCGCGCCAGCCCGCCGCCGTGCGCTCCCAGCGCTGCACCGCCACGCCGTGCCGTATCGCAATGCCGGCGTCGCGGTGGATGGCGCCGATGCGCGCCGCGGTCGGCTCGGACACCTTGCCGCCCATGACCTGGCCGCCCTGCTCCAGCACCGCCACCTCGGCGCCCAGCTTGCGCGCCGAGCACGCCGCTTCCAGGCCCAGGTATCCCGCGCCCAGCACCAGCAGTCGGCTGCCCGGGCGCAACGCTGCGCGCAGGCGGCGCGCATCGTCCAGCCCGCGCACCGCATGCACGCCTGCGCCCGCCACGCCTGCGATGTCCCGGGCCCGCGCACCGGTCGCGAGCACGCAATGCTCGTAGCTCACGCGGCGACCGGAACGCGTGAGCAGGACGCGGGCGGCGGTGTCCAGGCGCTCCACCGGATCGCCCGCCACGAATGCCACGCGCGACTTTTCGTAGGCCTCGCCGGCGCGCAAGGCGATGCGCTCCTCGCTGGTCGAGCCGGTCAAGAGGGCCTTGGACAGCGGCGGGCGCTCGTAGGGCGCGTGCCCTTCGGCGCCGAACAGCGCCAGGTCGCCCTCGATGCCGGCCGCGCGCAGCGCCCAGGCGCATTCGACGCCGGCGTGTCCCGCGCCGACGATGGCCGTATGCACGTGGCGCAAGCGGGGAAGATCTTCCATACGACTCAGGCTCCGAACTTCAGGGATACATTGGCGCGCGTCGCGACCTGCTTCCAGCGGACCAGCTCCGCGCGATTGAGCTCGGCGAAGGCGGCCGCCGACGAAGGCTTGGGCTCGAAGCCGGCGGCGCTCAGCGTCTCGCGCGAGGCGGCCTGGCCCATGCCCTGCTCCAAGGCGGCGCTCAGCGCCTGCACCACGTCGGCCGGCATGCCGGCCGGGCCGTACAGGCCCAGCCAACTGGTCACGTCGAAATCCGCCATGCCCTGCTCGGCCATGGTGGGCACGTCCGGCAACTGCTTGCTGCGATAGCCGCTGGTGACCGCGATCGGCCGGATGGAGCCCTTGCGGATCAGGCCCATCACGGGCGGCAGATTGCTGAAGCTGAAGTCCAGGTTGCCGTTGACCACGTCGATGAGCATCTCGCGGCTGCCCTTGTACGGCACGTGCAGCAGGTCGATGCCCGCGCGCTGTGCGAAGAACGCCGTGGTCATGTGCACCGACGTTCCCACGCCGTTCGACCCGTACTTGAGCGCTTCCTCGCCCCGCGCCCGGGCCGCCGCGAGCAGGTCGGCGACGCTGCGGATCGGCGAATCGGCGCGCACGATCAGCACATTGACGAACTCCGCCATCTGCCCGATCGGCGTGAACGCGCGCGCCGTGTCCAGCGGCAGCCCCGTGACCGTGGCCATCGGCAGGACCATGCCGCCCAATCCGTTGAGCAGCAGCGTATAGCCATCGGGCGCCGCCGACGCCACCTGCTGGCTGCCTATCATGCCGTTGGCGCCGGGACGGTTCTCGACCACCACCGGCTGCCCGAACTTCCTGCTCAGGATCTCGCCGGCCAGCCGTCCGGCCACATCCGTCACGCCGCCCGGCGGATACGGCACGATCAGGCGAATCGGCCTGGAAGGAAAGGCCGCCGCGCCCGCCCGCGGCGCGCCGGCCGCGCCCATCGCGGCCGCGGCGGCCAAGGCTTTCAATACAGTGCGTCTATGCATGCTGCGACTCCAGGTAGGGGCGTGCCGCGCCCTCAGCGGACAGGCCCTGATCGGAAGGAAAACCATCGAACGCCGGCAGTCGGGCCGGCACCGCGAAGCGGCGCTAGAAAAAGATCGTGAGCGCCTTGGATAACAGAACGTTCTGGTCCAGGTGGATCTCGCGCGAGAGCAGCTTCCAGCGACCGTCGCGCCGGCGCAGCACGTCTTCGCGCTTGCCGACGAACAGGCTGACCTCCGCCTGCAGGCGGTTCTGGTAGATCAGAAAGCGCGAGCGCACCCGCACGCGCTCGCCGCCTTCCGCATCCTGCGTCACGCCCAGCACGCGGATATTGGTCACCAGGTGCGAGACGCGCGAGGCCGGCTCCTCGGCCCAATGAATGCCGGTCCTGATCTGGGCGACCCGCTGGCGCAGCGTATCGATGCCCTCGTCGAACCAGGCGGCGTCGCGCGCACCCGAATACTCCTGCGCCAGGGCGTCGCGGCGCACATTGCGCGTCAGCGGCATGCGGTAAGCGATGTCCTCGTCCAGCAGCTCCAGCCAGGCGTCGAACTCGCGGTGGTCGAGCAGATCGGCCTCATGGTGCATGAAGCGCTGCACCTGCCACCAGATCTGCATATCGTCGATGCTGCAATCCAGCGCCGCCTCGGGCGTCTTGTCGGTGGGCGCGTTCATGCCGCCTGCTCCTTGGCGCGCGCGGCGCCCGCCATCAGCTGGTCCCAGGACCAGCCGTTCATGAATTGCGCCCAGCGGCGGTAATAGATGCGCGCGTTTTCCTCGGTGTACTCGCCGTTGACCGCGCACCCGGGAATCTCCGGCACGGGCTCGGCGTGGCCCACGCCCATCTGGTAGTTGAAATAGAGTTCGCGCGACATGGCGCCCATGCTGGCCTCGGTGGCGCCGGTCCAGTTCTCCATATCGTCCGACTCGGTCATGCCCCCGGGGCCGGAATAGCGCAGGAAGTAATGGCGGGCGGCCTCCTTGACCGCTTCGGGCGCATCCTTGTCCACCAGGTACATGCGCCACATTTCCATTTCGGTGGGACTGATCGGATGGAACACCGCCAGGGTGCGCGGCTGGCGGCCGTGGAACGACATGTTCGGAAAAATCGTGCCCACGCTGGTCTGCACGCGCATCGCCGAGCCCAGCGTGCGCACGCGGCGTTCATGCACTTCGCGGTAATAGGCCTCCACTTCCGGATAGCGCGCATATTGCGGCGCGTAAGGCCCTTCCTCGTAGAATGGCAGCCGGCCCAGCAGCCCGTGCCCGAGTTCCGGAAAACAGATCGCCGACCGCGTCACCGAGGGATCGCGCCGGCCCCTGCCGCCGCCAGGCCCAATGCCGACGATGTCCACGGAGCGATGGCTGATATCGTGGTAGAGATCGCCGATGAAATTCTCGGGCGCGAATTTCCAGTTGCACTTGACCCGCCATTTCTGCACGCCTCCGATGACCTCGGAGCCGCCCGGGCTGCCGTCGCGATGATCCAGCGCCGCGTCCAGGTACAGCCGCATATTGCCCAGGTAGTCCAGGAACGGCGGCGCGTCCGGGTCCCAGGTCGCCCATACGGCGCCCTTGTAGTTGACCACCTGCGCCACCGTCTTCAGGCCCCACTGCTTCTTGTCCAGCTCGCCCTTGTAGTGCGTGGCGTGCCCCGGCACGCCGACCAGTTCGCCGGGCCGCTCCACCAGCTTGCCATCGGTGGAAAAGCTCCAGCCGTGATACGGACAGGTGAAGGTCCGGTTATTGCCGTGGTCGTAGCGGCACAGCTTCATGCCACGGTGCGCACAGCTGTTGAGCATGACCTGGATCTGGCCCTGCCGGTCGCGCGTCAGGATCACCGATTCGGTGCCCATCCGCGAGACGAAATAATCGTCCGGATTCGGCACCAGGCTCTCGTGGCCCACGAACAGCCAGGCCCGCGCGAAAACCTGCCGCAGTTCCCGCTGGAATATCTCGTCGTCGACAAAGATGGAGCGGCTGATCAGTCCTTCATCGGCGCGCACCAGTTCGTCTATCGTTTTCTGCCCCATCGCCACTTCCCCTTGAAGATTGCCCGCTGGCGGAGGGCTACGGCTTTTCCGCCGTGGCCGCCGCCGTGCGCAGTCGCGCTTCCGTGTTGTCGACATGGCTGCGCGCCTGCCGCCGCGCCAGCTCCACATCGCCTTTTTCGATGGCGGCGAACAAGGCCTCGTGCTCCTTTTGCGCCTGCGCCCCACGCCCGGCCACCTTGGCCGAGCGCGAGCGCGAGACGCGCAGGTTCTTCTTGAGCAGCACCGCCAGGAAATCGAAGAAATTCAGGTAGTGTTCATTGCGGGTCGCACGCGCCACGCAGCGGTGAAACTCCATATCGGCGTCCACGCCGGCCGCCACGTCGCCGGTGGCGATCGCATCGGCCATCATGTGCAGGGCCCGGCGCATGGCGGCCAGGTCTTCCTCGCTGCGCCGTTGCGCGGCAAGCTGCGCAGCCTCGATCTCGAAGCCGCGGCGCAATTCGACGATGCGCAGCACCTGTTCGGCGTCACCGATATCGGCGGCCTGCATCCGCAGCACCGAGGGCCGCGCCGTCTGCATCACGGTCAGCCCGCGGCCCTGCTTGCTTTGCACGATGCCGTCGCCCTTCAGGCGCGAAACCGCTTCACGCAGCACGGTGCGGGAAACGCCCATGCGGGTGGCGATGATCTGCTCCGGCGGCAGCACTTCGCCGATCTGGTAGTCGCCGCTGGTAATCTCTTCCAGCAGCATTTCGGTGACGCGGTCGGTCAGATTGGGTTCCGATGCGACGGGCGCGACCGAATCCCTTTTCAACAGTGAACGAGAAGCTGAAGTAGGCATAAAGAAGTTTCCATCCGAAAACGTTCATAGTGCCAGCCCGCGTTGCCTCGGCTGTGTGCGCCGGTCGCGGGGCGACGGCGTTGAAAATATGATAATCGTATAAAAATTCCACCGCATACTAGGGAAAGCGCGGATGCCGCCGCGCACAGGCTCATTACTTCATCGGCGGCTTGATGCGACGCCCCCTGCCGTCCTCCTCAGGCCCGGTAGAATGTCCCATATATGGGGATGACAACGATGAAAGACGCTGCTGACGCGCACCTGGGTGAACTGACGATCGACACCGCTCTCCGCCTGGCGAACGCCTGGGCGGCCAGGCACCACGCGGATGCCGATCGCAGCCGCAACTTCGCCATCCAATGGCACCGCGACACCCCGCCCGCCGACCGATACGGCGAGGCCTTGCAGCGCGATCTCGAATTCTTTTTCCAGGCCGCGTCCAAGGACGCCGCCTATTGGCAATCCGTCGGCGACTTCTCGGAAGAAGCCACCGGCGTCTGGGGCGTGCAGGCGCTCAAGGCGCTGGCCGGCCTGAACTTCATCGGCCTGCTGGCCGCGGCCATCCTGCTGGCGGCGCCCGGCGACCCCGCCTATACCGCCGGCGCGGTCGGCGCCCTGGCGCTGTTCCTGGCGGGCGCCATCCTGGCCTACCCGGCGCTGCGGCTGGTGCGCAAGGCCCGCAGCCGCACCCGCGCCACGGCCGAGTCGCGCAGCCGCCAGGCCGGCAGCGCCTCGACCTGGGAAGAACTGCGATCGGCCAACGACGCCAACCCCAACGTCGGCCGCAAGGACCGCAAGCTTGGAAGCCGGCTCGGCATCATCATGGCGGCCACCGCCACCGCGGGTTGCGCCGTGCTCGTGACCACCGTGTGGCTCTAGCAGGCTAGCGCGCGCAACTCCAGTACGGGCACCCGGACTCATCGACGACGGCGGTCGCCAGCTCGCCCGGCGCCTCCAGTATGTCGCGCAGCGCATTCGCCTGCGCGCGCAGCTTTTCCGGGTCCGCCCCGAAGTTCCTGCCCTGATCCAGCAGGAACCCCGCGCCTTCGTCCAGCAGCACCCGCAACACCAGCCGGGTCTGCATCGCTTCTTTAACGTCGAAATCGGCCGGCGCCTGCTGGAAGATCGACGCATAGATCCGCGTCTGAAGCCCGCAGTAACGGTCCACCGTCGCCAACGCCTCCTGCGCGCCGGCGTCGGGGTACAGCCCGCGCAGCCCGGCGGCCTGGACCTGGCACGTCCGATACCACTGCGGCATGAACCTCGCCAACAAGGCCTGCTCCCTGTCGCCCGGGTCCGCGCAACCGCGCAGGTCCGGCGCGGGCGCGCCGTCGCGCGAGGCCGCCGACAGCGCCTCGGCGATGCAATCGTCAAGCAACAGTACATTGCCCGCCGCCCGCCCGATGCCCAGCAGGCCCATCTTGCCCAGCGTGTCCTGGAAGCGCGCGGCCGCGATCTGTTCCTGCATGCCGCGATCGTACTGGCTGTACGCCACCGCGGCCAACGCCACCGCGCCGATCACGGCAGCGGCCGCCAGCACGGCGGCCTGCGCCGCCGGCCGCAGCCGTTCGCCGAAAAGCGCAACGACCGCCAGCAGCGCCCCGGCCACCAGTCCGCCCGCGTGCGCCGCATTATCGACGTTGAACACAAACCCCGCGCCGAAAGTCAGCGCCAGACTGAACAGCAGATTGGCCGGCGGCACGTGCGCACGCCCCATGCGCCGGTCATGCAGTCCATAGACGAGCGCCGCCCCGAAAATCCCCAGGATCGCGCCCGACGCGCCGCAGCTCACGAAAAAGTCCTCGCGGTGCCACAGCGCCGTCACCAGGCTGCCGCACAAACCCGACAGCAGATACACCCCCAGGAACACCGGGGAACGCATGCGCGCCTCCAGTATGGTCCCCAGCGACCACAGCGCCAGCATATTGACCGCCAGATGCAGAAAACCGACATGCAGGAACATGCTGGTAAACAGGCGCCAGTACTCGCCCGACATGGTCAGCGCCGGCACGTTCGCGCCCCAATCGATCAGGAAAGACCCCTGGCTCAGGCTCTCGAAAGCCCGTGTATCCAGGTATCCGGCTACGAGGTAGACCGCGAGATTGGAGAGGATCAACAGAAACGTGATCTTGCAGGCAAACAGTTTTTTGATTAGCGGCATGCGTACGGACCGGACGGATCGATGAGACGAGCGCTATCTTAACCAAGCCGCGCCGCGTTCGCGGCCGGCGCCTGGAACCACCCCGCAAAACCGCGTATCATGCACACGCAGGTCCGGTCGAACGGCCGGCCCGACTCTCCCGGCCTCTGCGCTGTCAGCGCGCCGCCCAACGTCGCAAGCCCTCGCGGCCTTCCCCACGCGACGAACTCCCCTTCCGTTTTCCTCCATCCATTTCGCGCTTCCGCGAGATCGACCATGCCTGATTCCAAAACTGTTGCCCGCAAGGGCGGACAGCGCGCGCTGCTGTCCGTGCTTTCCCTCTCGGTGTTCTTCGTCGGCGCAAGCGAGTTCATGCTTGCGGCCATGCTGAACCCGCTCGGCGCCGCCTTTGGCACCGGCACCGCCCAGACCACGTGGCTGATATCGAGCTACGCGCTCGCCTACGCCATCGCCGCCCCCATCCTCGGCCACCTGTCCGACCGCGTCGACCGCCGCCGCCTGTTGCTGATCGCCCTGCTCTCGTTCTCCGTCGACGGCCTGGGCATCGCCTTCGCGCCCAGCTTCGAAGCCGCCGTGGCGCTGCGCATCTTCGGCGGACTGGCCTCGGCCGTCATCATTCCCAATGCCTTCGCGCTGATCGCCGACGCCGTGCCGCGCGCCCGCCACGCATCCGCCATGGGCGCCGTCATGCTCGGCATGACGCTGGGCATCGCAAGCGGCCCCGCGATCGCCGGCCTGCTCACCAGCTGGCTGGGCTGGCGCGCTCCCTTCATCCTGGCCGCCGCCGGATGCCTGGCCGCGTTCGCGATCGGACGCGTCGCCATCCCGAAAACCCGCGCACCCGTTGGGGCCGCCAGAGCGCAAGGCCTGCAATGGCTGCGCCGCTGGCCCATCGTGCGCCCCATGCTCGCCAAAGGCCTGTGGAACGGCACCGCCGTAGGCGCTTTCCTGCTGTCGGGCGAGGTCCTGCGCCAGCGCTATCGACTCGACGTCGCCGGCGTGGGCCTGAGCGCGGCGGCATTCGGCATCGGCCTGGGCATCGGCAATCTCTCGGCCGGCTGGCTGCGGCGCCTGGCCGCAAGCGAAGAACGCGCGCTGGTCTGCACCACCGCACTGCTGGCCACCGCCATCGGCGCCTTCCATTTTCTTGCCCTGCCGCTGCCCGCCGCCCTCGTCTGCCTGGCCGCCTGGGGCGTTGCCCTGGGCGCCGGCGCCCCGCTATCGACCACCGTGCTCGCCCATCGCGCGCACCACGACAAAGGCGCGGTGCTGGCCGCGGCGGAAACGCTGAACAACGTTTCCATACTGGTCTTCGTACCGCCGGCGTCCGCGCTGCTTGCGAATGGCAACGGGTGTCTGGCTGCTGGGGTGTTGATGGGCGGGGTGGTGCTGGGGGTGTGGTTGACGGTGTGGGATGCGTTCAAGGCGGGAAAGCGATAATCGCCAAGCGCATTTGCCTCATGCATTTGCCTCACGCATTTGCCTCACGCATTTGCCTCACGCATTTGCGTCACGCATTTGCGTCAATACGCGCGACCCAAAGCTGCTTCAATCGTCTGTTTGCTCTCAGACCGGCCCACAATGAGAAAGGCCGTTAGTGAGTATCTCACTAACGGCCTTGGAACTGCTGGTCGGGACGGCGGGATTCGAACTCGCGACCCCTTGCACCCCATGCAAGTGCGCTACCAGGCTGCGCTACGCCCCGAAAGAAAAAGAGTATAGCAGACCTAAAAAATGTTTGCACGCATTCGTGCAAAAAAAGTGCTGAATACTCAAAAAAATTTGCGCCCCGAGTGCGCCGATTGCATTACTGCCTGCCTACGGCTGCGCACGGGGCGCGAGGTACTGCGGATGGCGGCGCGATGCGCCGCCATCATGTCCGGATTCAGGCTGCCGACGCGGCGCCGTTGTTGCTTGTGCCGGCGCCAGCCGAAGTGCCCAGGGCTTCGGCCAGCATGGTCGAGACGTTGCCCAGCTCGTTGCGCAGGGCCTGCATCTCGGCGCCCGACAGGCGCACGGCGGCGTCCTGGTCGTGCGGCACGTCGCGCGCATCGCCCAGGCGGTTGCGCGCGCCGCTGATGGTGAAGCCCTGCTCGTACAGCAGGGAACGGATGCGGCGAATCAGCAGCACTTCATGATGCTGGTAGTAGCGGCGGTTGCCGCGCCGTTTCACCGGCTTGAGCTGCGTGAATTCCTGTTCCCAGTACCGCAGGACATGGGGCTTGACGCCACACAGGTCGCTGACTTCACCGATGGTGAAGTAACGCTTGGCGGGAATGGGCGGTAAGGTAACGGTGGATTCTGTACGTGTCATAAGAGGATTTTATGCCGCGATACGTCGAGTGCCGATAACAATTACCGACAAAGCGTATCACTCCGCGGTGTCGTCGGATGCAGCAGGCGTCGCCTGCTCCACCACGCTCTTGAGTTTCTGGCTCGCATGGAAGGTCACCACGCGCCGCGCGGCGATGGGAATGGTCTCGCCCGTCTTGGGATTGCGGCCCGGGCGCGGCGGTTTGTCGCGCACCTGGAAATTACCGAAGCCCGAGAGCTTCACGGAGTCTCCGCGCGCCAGGGCGTCGCGGATTTCCTCGAAGAAAGTATCGACGATGTCCTTGGCTTCGCGCTTGTTCAGGCCGACCCGCTCGAAAAGCAGTTCGGCCAGCTCGGCCTTGGTCAGGGTGCGTGGCTCGGCAAGCATACTGTTCCCCATGGTTCAACGCTGGCGCGCGCCGTGCGCGGCCACCAAGGCGTCCTTGATGCGCGCCAGGCAGTCGGCCACCCGGGCTTCGTCCAGCGTGACTTCAGTGTCCTGTAGCCAGAACCGGAAAGCAAGGCTTTTCTCGGTGACGGGTTCGCCGCCCTGCGGCTTCTCGCGCCACACGTCGAACAGGCGCACGTCCTGCACCACCGCGAGCTGCGGGTCCGCCTTGACGGCGGCCGCGACGGTGTCCAGCATGGACTGGACCGACACCTGGGCGTCGACCCACAGCGCCAGGTCGCGCATGACTACGGGCTGGCGCGACAGTTCGCGGACCTGCGGCAGTTCGCCTTCGGACAGGGCGGCGACGTCGAGTTCGAAGACCACGGGCGCGTGCGTCAGGTCGGCCTGCTGCGCCCAGCGCGGATGCAGTTCGCCGATCCAGCCGACTTCGCGGCCGTCGAGTTCGATGCGGGCGCTGCGGCCCGGATGCAGCGCCGGATGGACGGCAGCTTCGAAGCGCAGGCGTTGGCCGCGCGCGCCGAACAGCGCCTGCACGTCCATCTTCACGTCGAAGAAATCGACCTGGCGCGTGGCCGCGCCCCACTGCTCTTCCACCGCCGGGCCCCAGGCGGCGCCCGCCAGCTTCAGCGGCTGGCGCACGCCGGCCACTTCCAGCGGGCCGTCCTGCACCGAGGCGTCGCGCAGGAACACGCGGCCCAGTTCGAACACGCGCACGCGCGACTGCTTGCGGTTGGCGTTGTGGCGGATGTTGGCCACCAGGCCGCCGATCAGGCTGGAGCGCATGACCGACAGATGGCTGGCGATGGGGTTGACCAGGCGCACCGGGCTGTCATTGCCGGCGTAGTCGCGTTCCCAGTCGGCTTCGACGAAGCTGTAGTTCACGACTTCCTGGTAGTCCTGCGCGGCGGCCAGGCGGCGCAGCGCATGGTTGCCGCGGCGGATCTCGGGCTGCGAGAACATCTTGGCGCGCGCCATCGGCGGCACGGCGGGAATGTTCTCGAAGCCGTAGATGCGGGCGACTTCCTCGATCAGGTCTTCTTCCAGTTCCAGGTCGAAGCGGTAGGACGGCGGCGTCACGACGAAGTCGTCGCCCTCGACCGTGTACTCCAGGCCCAGGCTGGCGAAAATCTTGGCGACCTCGGCCTGCGTGACCGGCACGCCCAGCACGCGGTGGCAGCGCGCCAGGCGCATGCGCACCGGCAGGCGCTTGGGCAGGTTGACGATCTGGTCGTCCAGCGGGCCGGCCTGGCCGCCGCAGATGTCGACGATCAGGCGCGTGATGAATTCGATGTGCTCGGGAATGGTAGCGAAGTCCACGCCGCGTTCGCCGCGGTGGCTGGCCTCCGAGCTGAACTTGTAGCGGCGAGCGCGTCCGGCCAGCGCCTGCGGCCACCAGAAAGCGGCCTCCAGGTAGATGTTCTGCGTATCCAGCGTGACCGAGGTGGCTTCGCCGCCCATGATGCCGGCCAGGCTTTCGACCTGGTCGCCGGCCGCGACCACGCCGACCTTGGGGTCCAGGGTCACGGTCTGGCCGTTCAGCAGTTCCAGGGTCTCGCCTTCGCGGGCCCAACGCACGCACAGGTCGCCCTGGATCTTGTCCAGATCGAACACGTGCGAGGGGCGGCCCAGTTCCAGCATGACGTAGTTGGAGATGTCGACCAGGGCCGACAGCGAACGCTGGCCGGCGCGCTCCAGGCGCGTCTTCATCCACTCAGGGGTCGCGGCGCGGGCGTTGACGCCGCGGATCACGCGGCCGCCGAAACGGCCGCACAGATCGGGCGCCTCGACCTTGACCGGCAGGCGCTCGTCCAGCGTCACGGGCACGGCGGCGGCCGTGGGCACCGACAGCGGCGCGCCCGTCAGGGCGGCGACTTCGCGCGCCACGCCCAGGATGGAAAGGCAGTCCGCGCGGTTGGGCGTCATCTTCAGGGTGAAGAGCGTGTCGTCCAGGTCCAGCGCTTCGCGGATCGACTGGCCGACCACCATGTCGGCCGGCAGTTCCAGCAGACCGGCATGGTCTTGCGACAGGCCCAGTTCGCGCGCCGAGCACAGCATGCCCGACGATTGCACGCCGCGCATCTTGGCCACGCCGATCTTCATGCCGCCGGGCAGTTCCGCGCCCACGCGGGCCAGCGGCACCTTCAGGCCGGCCGCGGCGTTGGGCGCGCCGCAGACGATCTGCAGACGCTCGCCGGAGCCGTCGTCCACTTGGCAGACGCGCAGCTTGTCGGCGTCGGGATGCGGAGCGATCTCGACGATGTGGGCCACCACCACGCCCGAGAACGCGGGCGCGGCGGGCACGGTGTCTTCGACTTCCAGGCCGGCCATCGTGAGCCGGTGCGCGAGTTCGTCGGTTGCGATCGGGGGATTGACCAGCGTACGCAGCCAGGATTCGGGAAATTGCATGATCAGCCGTGGGTTATTCGTTGAACTGGCGCAGGAAGCGCAAATCGCCTTCGTAGAACTGGCGCAGATCGTTGACGCCGTAGCGCAACATGGTCAGGCGCTCGAGCCCGGAACCGAAGGCGAAGCCGATGTAGCGCTCGGGATCGAGGCCGAAGTTGCGCACCACTTGCGGATGCACCTGGCCCGAGCCGGAAATCTCCAGCCAGCGGCCGCGGTTCGGACCCGAGGTGAACATCATGTCGATCTCGGCGGACGGCTCCGTGAACGGGAAGAACGACGGGCGGAAACGCACGACGAGATCGTCGCTTTCGAAGAAACAACGCAGGAAATCGGTGTACACGCCCTTCAGGTCGGCGAACGAGATGTCCTCGGCGATCCAGAGCCCTTCGACCTGGTGGAACATGGGCGAGTGCGTGGCGTCGCTGTCGACGCGATAGGTGCGCCCCGGCGCGATGACCTTGATGGGCGGCTTGTTCATGCGGGCGTAACGCACCTGCATGGGGCTGGTGTGCGTGCGCAGCAGCAGCGGCAGGCCGTCGGCGTCGTTCATGTCGACGTAGAACGTGTCCTGCATGGACCGCGCCGGATGGTCCAGCGGATTGTTCAGCGCGGTGAAATTGGTCCAGTCGTTTTCGACTTCGGGGCCGTCGGCCACGTCGAAGCCGATGGAGCGGAAGATTTCTTCCACTCTTTCCCAGGTCCGGATGACCGGATGGATGCCGCCCGGCGCGCGACCGCGTCCCGGCAGCGTGACGTCAATGGTTTCGGATGCCAGCCGGGCGTCCAGTTCGGCCTGCGCCAGCGCGGCGCGGCGCGCGTTCAGGAGTTCCTCGACCTTTTGCTTGGCCTGATTGATCCTGGCGCCCATCTCGCGCTTCTGCTCGGGATCGAGCTTGCCCAGGGCTTTCAGCAGCACCGTCAGCGCGCCTTCCTTGCCCAGGAACCGAGCCTTTGCGTTTTCCAGCGCGGCGGCGTCAGTGGCCGCGGCGAACCGTTCTTGCGCCTGGGAGACCAGGTCGTCAACCGTGTGAGTCATGAAATCCAGCCTTCAAAACGCAAACGGGGCCATTACAGCCCCGTTCGCAGCGATGCGCGATGAGTTAAAGCGCGCGATCAGGCAGCCAAGGCAGCCTTGGCTTGCTGCACGATGGCGGCGAAGCCGGCCTTGTCGCGCACGGCCAGATCGGCCAGGACCTTGCGGTCGAGTTCGATCGAGGCCTTCTTCAGACCGGCGATGAACACGCTGTAGCTCACGCCATGCTCGCGGACGGCGGCGTTGATACGCGTGATCCACAGAGCGCGGAACGTGCGCTTCTTGTTGCGGCGGTCGCGGTAGGCGTATTGGCCAGCGCGCATGACCGCTTGCTTGGCGATACGGAACACATTACCGCGGCGGCCACGGTAACCCTTGGCGGCGGCAATGACTTTCTTGTGACGGGCGCGGGCGGTTACGCCGCGTTTGACGCGAGGCATAGTAGATCTCCGTTATATATCAAGCGAAAGGCATCATGGCCTTGACGGAGGCCACGTTGGAGTCATGGACCGCAGCCGAACCGCGCAGTTGGCGCTTGTTCTTGGTGGTCTTCTTGGTCAGGATGTGACGCTTGAACGCCTGACCACGCTTGATGGAGCCGCTGCCGCGAACCTTAAAGCGCTTGGAGGCGCTTTTCTTGGTTTTCATCTTGGGCATGTTGATTCCCTAAACTAAAACACGCATTGTTGATTTATATGACGCCAGGTGCTTGCCTCGCGTGTATGGCCGGCGTTAAACCACCGGCCAAGCCCTGCTGCGCTACGGCAAAACTTGGTGTACCTGTTGCCACTTCTGGGGGGTACTGCTTGGGGTACTACTCGGGTGTCGCCACCCAGGCCCAGGCGCTTCGCCTGAACCCTTTCCCCGAAAACGGACAAATCCAAAAGCCCAGATCCGGGAAAGCCTTTGATTATATGGTGATTTCCCGCAGTTTGTCGAGCCGGCGGGCGGGCGCGGCCGACGGGACCGGGCCGCCACGATCATACGCCGGTGCGCCGGTACTACACGGCCTGGGCGACGTGGCTGGCGGCCAGCAGCGGCGCGCCTTCCAGGTCGGCGATGGTCCGGGCGACCCGCAGCGCCCGGTGCTGGGCGCGGGCCGAACCGCCCAGCCGGCGCATGGCCTGCGTCAGCAGGGCCGCGGCCTCGGCGTCCATCCGGCAATGCGCGTCAAGTTCGGCGCCCGCCAGCGCGGCGTTGGGCCTTCCCTGGCGCTGCAGTTGGCGCTCGCGGCAGCGCACCACGCGCTCGCGCACCGGGCCGGACGGCTCGCCCGGCGGACCCGACAGCCAGTCGGGGTCGGAGGCCGGCAGGGCCACGTGCAGGTCGATGCGGTCCAGCAAGGGGCCGGAGATCTTGCCGACGTAGCGCGCCACCTGGTCCGGCGTGCAGATGCAGGCCCGCGCCGAATGGCCGCGCCAGCCGCAGGGGCACGGGTTCATGGCGGCGACCAGCTGGAAGCGCGCCGGAAACTGCGCGGCATGCAGCGCCCGCGCGATGACCACCCTGCCCGCCTCCAGCGGCTCGCGCAGGGCCTCCAGCGTGCGCCGGCTGAATTCCGGCAGTTCGTCCAGGAACAGCACCCCGTGGTGCGCCAGGCTGATTTCGCCCGGGCGCGGCCGGCTGCCGCCGCCCACCAGCGCGGCCGCCGAGGCGCTGTGATGCGGCGCCCGGAACGGCGGCAGGCCCATCGGCGCGTCCGGCAGGCCGGCCAGGGCCGCCACGGCGGCCGCTTCCAGCGCCTCGGCGCGGGCCAGCGGCGGCAGCAGACCGGGCAGGCGCGCGGCCAGCATGCTCTTGCCCGCGCCCGGCGGACCGATCATCAGCAGGCTGTGGCCGCCCGCCGCCGCCACTTCCAGAGCCCGCCGCGCGCCCGGCTGGCCCCTCACGTCCGACAGGCACGGACCCGGCCCGGCGTCGGGCCAGGGACGGGCAATCGCGTCGGGCAGCCGGCACGCGCCGGCTGCATGCGCGGCCACGTCGGCCAGGCTGCGCGCCGACAGCACCCGCAGGCCGGGCACCCAGGCCGCCTCTTCGGCGCTGCCCGCGGGCAGGATGAGGCTGGCGCCGGGCGCTTCGCGCGCCACGCTCAGCGCGATGACCAGCGGCGCGGCCACCGGCACCAGCGCCCCCGTCAAGGACAGTTCGCCGGCCAGCACCAGATCGGCCAGCGCCGCCGGCGCGGGCGCGGGCGCGGGCCCGGCCTCGCTCTCGCCCGTGGCGGCGGCCAACTGGCCCGAAGCCAGCAGCAGCCCCAGGGCGATGGGCAGATCGAAGCGGCCGGATTCCTTGGGTATGTCGGCCGGCGAAAGATTGACGGTGATGCGTCCGGGCGGAAACTCGAATCCGCTGTTCAGGATGGCCGCGCGCACCCGTTCGCGGCTCTCGCGCACCTCGGTGTCGGGCAGGCCCACCACATTGAAGCTGGGCAGGCCCGGGCCAAGGTGGGTCTCCACGCGCACCGCGTGGGAATCCAGGCCGCACAGGGCCCGGCTGGCAAGCACCGCTAGCGTCAAGGCGGCCTCCGGAAAGGGATGCAAACCGCCAGTATCGGCAAAGACCGCCGCGCCGTCGGCGCCGGCGCGACAAATCGGTCCCGCCGGGCGCCGATAAAAAAGGCCGCCCGAAGGCGGCCGCGGCATACGGCTGGCGCGGAATTATTTTTCCAGCGCGGACAGGCGGGTTTCCAGCTGCTCCACCTGCGCGGCCAGCTGGTCCACGCGGGCGCGGGTGCGGGCCAGCAGATCGGCCTGCACGTCGAATTCCTCGCGCGTCACCAGGTCCAGCTTGGAGAACGCCTGCGTCATCATCGCGCGCACGTTGCGCTCCACGTCCGCGGCCGGGCTGCGGGCGATCAGGTCGGAGAGATTCTTCTGGATGTCTTCCATCCACTGGGTGCGATTGTTCATGACGGCCTCACGATGTTCTTGATGACTCAAGTGTAATGCGTCGCCGCGCCGCGCTTTCCCGGGACGAAAAAAAAGGGCGGGCCGCATGCGGTGACCGCCCTTCAAAGCACAGGAGAAAACCGGGCTGCCATGGCGGCAACCCCCTACCAACATCGGTACCCGTCGGGCCGCGGCCTGCGGCCCATGCCGTCTTCATGACGACAGGAACTGTGTTCGATTCTTCTTCACCCGAACGCGCGCAACAAGCTCGTGCGTGTAAACCCTCGTATCAGCAAAAACCGCAACAGTCCTCGATTCCGCCTCATCGCGGCAGCTCGTCGCGCGCTCGTGATTCCACGCGAAAGCCTCATGCCGCAAGGCTGAGCGGCCCGTTGCGCGGTTCAATCGGGCCGTGAAATTAGGGGCATATGCAGATATTTATCGAAATATACGTTGCATTGATTTGCAACACATATCGGATTTGAAACATGTTTGGTTGCATGTTCCGAACGGTGCAGACCGCGCACCAACTTGAGGCCGCGACACGGCTCGCGCGCACCACCTCGGTGCGGCCAGGCACGGTTGCGGGCGTGCGCCGGGGCGCCTCCCGCGTGCGCAAACATGGCACGGACTTTGCTTGATACCCGGAGCCAACGTGCAACCATGAGAGGAAATGCCATGAAACTCATCATCGCCATCATCAAGCCCTTCAAGCTCGACGAAGTGCGGGTGGCTCTGTCCGGGATCGGGGTCCAGGGGCTGACCGTTACCGAGGTCAAGGGATTCGGCCGCCAGAAAGGCCACACCGAGCTCTACCGCGGCGCGGAATACGCGGTCGACTTCCTGCCCAAGCTGCGCATCGAGGCCGCCGTGCCCGACCACCTGGTCGACCAGGTCATCGAGGCCATCGAAATGGCCGCCCGCACCGGCAAGATCGGCGACGGCAAGATCTTCACCGCCCCGTTGGAACAGGTGATCCGGATCAGAACAGGCGAAGCCGGCGAAGCGGCGCTCTGAACGAACAAATAAATAAAGACTCAATGGAGCCTGAAAATGGATAAAGCGGATATCTCCTGGTTGCTCGTCTCTACCCTGCTCGTATTGATGATGGCCGTACCCGGTCTGGCGATGTTCTATGGCGGCCTGGTGCGCAGCAAGAACGTGCTGTCGGTGCTGCTGCAAGTGTTGTGCACGTTCGTGCTGGGCCTGGTGCTGTGGTTCATCTATGGCTATTCGCTGGCCTTCACCGAGGGCAACGCCTTCTTCGGCGGGTTGTCGCGCGCCTTTTTCGCCGGCATCTTCAATCCGGCCGACGGCGCCTACGCCATGTCGAACACCCTGACGGAGCTGCTGTTCGCGTCGTTCCAGGCCACGTTCGCCGGCATCACCTGCGCGCTTATCGTCGGCAGCTTCGCCGAACGCGCGCGCTTTTCGGCAGTGCTGGTGTTCACCGTGATCTGGTTCACGTTCGCCTACGTGCCCATCGCCCACATGGTGTGGTTCGCGTCCGAGACGGCGCCCGGCCTGCTCAACGCCAAGGGCGCGCTGGACTTCGCCGGCGGCACCGTGGTGCACATCAACGCCGGCGTGGCCGGCCTGGTGGGCGCTTATGTGGTGGGCAAGCGCGTGGGCTACGGCCGCGAAGCCATGCAGCCGCACAACCTGCCCATGACCTTCGTGGGCGCGGCCCTGCTGTGGGTGGGCTGGTTCGGCTTCAACGCCGGTTCCGCGCTGGCCGCCAACGAGAACGCCACGCTGGCCTTCTTCAACACCATGATCGCCACTGCGGGCGCCGTGCTGGCCTGGCTTTTCACGGAATGGGCCGTCAAGGGCAAGCCCTCGATGCTGGGCGCGGCCTCCGGCGCGGTCGCCGGCCTGGTCGGCATCACCCCGGGAGCCGGCCTGGTCGGCCCGGTGGGCGCGCTGGTTATCGGTGTGGTCGCCGGCGCGGTCTGCGTGTGGGGCGTGAACGGCCTGAAGCGCCTGCTGCGCGCCGACGACGCCCTGGACGTGTTCGGCGTGCACGGCGTGGGCGGCATCGTCGGCGCCCTGCTGACCGGCGTGTTCAACGCCCAGGTCCTGGGCGGTCCCGGCCTGGCCGAGGCCGGCATGATCGGCCATCAGCTGTGGGTGCAGCTCGAAGGCGTGCTGCTGACCGTGGTCTGGTCCGGCGTGGTGGCCTGGATCGCCTACAAGATCGCCAATGCCCTGTGCGGTATGCGCGTGCCGGAAGACCAGGAACGCGAGGGCCTGGACGTGACGAGCCACGGCGAATCGGCTTATCACTCTTAGGCCCACCCCCGAGGCGCCTTAGGCGCCTCCCCCTCAAGGGGGCGCCGCGCTTGGACCGGCAAAGCCGGATCCAAGAGGGTGGACCCCCACCCCCGAGGCGCCTTAGGCGCCTCCCCCTCAAGGGGGCGCCGCGCTTGGACCGGCAAAGCCGGATCCAAGGCGGCCCCGATCGGGGAGGCAGCGTCTCAGTCTGTCGAAAAAAGCCCGGGGCTTGTGGCTCCGGGCTTTTTTGTCTGCGGCGGCTGGGCGCGGTTCAGCCGGGGCCCAGGGCGTCCAGGTCGACCGGGAGGGCGCGGTTGAGGGCGGCGGCCACCTTGACGCGCAGGGCGTTGGAGTGGGCGCGGCGCACTTCGCGTTTGACGTCCAGCAGCTGTTGCGGGTGCATGGAGAACTCGGTCAGGCCCAGCCCCAGCAGCAGGCGGGTCATGCGCGAATCGCCCGCCATTTCGCCGCACACCGCGACCGGCTTGCCGGCGCGTTCGCCGGCATTGATGGTGTGCGCGACCAGGCGCAGCACGGCCGGATGCAGCGGGTCGTACAGGCCGGCCACGTCGTGATCGCCGCGGTCGATCGCCAGCGTGTACTGGATCAGGTCGTTGGTGCCGATGGACAGGAAGTCCAGCGCCTGCGCGAAAGGCTCGATGGCGATGGCGATGGCGGGCACCTCGACCATGGCGCCCACGTCCATGTGCGCCGCGTAGGGCTGGCCGCGGGCGTCGAGTTCGCGGCGCGCCGCTTCGATGGCCGCGCGGGTCGCCACGACCTCGTGCATGTGGGCGATCATGGGTATCAGCAGGCGCACCGGTCCGTGGGCCGAGGCGCGCAGGATGGCGCGCAGCTGGGTCGCGAACATTTCCGGGCGCGCCAGGCAATAGCGGATGGCGCGCTGCCCCAGCGCGGGGTTGGTGGCCACGGTGGCCTCGCCGTCCAGCGTCTTGTCCGAGCCGATGTCCAGCGTCCGGATCGTGACCGGCCGCCCGGCCATCACCTTCACCACGGACGAATACGCTTCGTACTGCTCTTCCTCGCCCGGCAGGTCGGGCCGCCCCATGAACAGGAACTCGCTGCGGAACAGGCCGATGCCGTGCGCGCCGGAGGCCAGCGCCAGCGCGGCCTCGTCCGGCAGTTCGATATTGGCGTGCAGCACGATGTCGATGCCGTCCAGCGTGATCGACGGTTCGTCGCGCAGCAGGCTGAGTTCGGCGCGCTCGTCCGCATAGGCGGACTGGCGGCGGCGGTATTCCTGCAGGATGCGGTCGGAGGGATTGACGATCACCGTGCCGGCCGCGCCGTCGATGATCAGCATGTCGCCGTCGCGGACCAGCTCGCGCACGTTGCCCATCGCCACCACCGCGGGCACGCCCATGCTGCGCGCCACGATGGCGGTATGCGAGGTGGGCCCGCCCAGGTCGGTCACGAAGGCCGCGAAACGCCCGCCGCGCAGGCGCAGCATGTCGGCCGGCGAGATGTCGTGGGCCACGACCACCAGCGCGTCGTCGCCCCCCATGTGGGACATGTCGGGCAGGATCGCCGAGGAGCCCGCCAGCACGTGCAGCACGCGCTCGATGACCTGGCGCACGTCGGCCCCGCGCTCGCGCAGGTACTCGTCCTCCATGGCGTCGAACTGCTGCCCCAGGATCTGGCCCTGCGTGGTCAGCGCCCATTCGGCGTTGTAGTGGCGCTCGGCGATGAGGGCCAGCGTCTGCTCGGCCAGCAGCGGGTCGCCCAGCAGCAGGCTGTGCACGTTCAGCATGGCGCCCAGCTCGCGCGGCGCGTCGGCCGGCAAGGTCTCGGCCAGTTGCAGCAGTTCCTGCTGCGCCGAAGCCAGGGCGTCGGTCAGGCGCCGGCTTTCGGCGGCCACGTCCTCGGGTGCGATGCGGTAGTGCGCGACTTCGAGCGCCGCCGCGCCCATGACGACGGCGCGCCCGATGGCATATCCCTTGGCGACGCCTTTGCCGTAAAGACACACGACGGGGCTGGCACAGCCAGCCCCGTCGTGTGTGTCCATGAGGGTCGCAGACGTGCCGGCCCGAGCCGCGCTCAGGCCGGCGGATTCAGAAGAAGTTCTATTCCTGCTCACCGAATTTGCTATCGAACAGAGTTTCAATTTCGGCAAGGGCTTGCTCGGCATCGCTGCCCGAAGCCTCCAGCCGCACCGTCACGCCCAGCCCGGCAGCCAGCATCATGACGCCCATGATGCTCTTGGCGTTCACGCGCTGCGCGCCGCGCGAGATGAAGATCTCGCTTGAGAACTTGCTGGCCAGTTGCGTCAGCTTGGCGGCCGCGCGGGCGTGCAGGCCAAGTTTATTGCTGATGACGATGTCTGTATTAGGCATAGGAAGAATTATGGCCGCGGCGGGAACCGCGGTGAGGATTGCAGCAAAACGTCGAACCGGATGTCAGCCGAAAATATCAGCCGACATGATAGGGCAAATTACCGCCCGTCAGTCTACACGCAAGACGCCCTGCACTCCGCCGGACAGGGCTTTTTCGCGGGTTTCGGCCAGGGGCAGGTTGCGGTAGGTCAGCGCCCGCAGCAGCATCGGGGTGTTCAGCCCCGCCAGCACGCAGCACTGGATGCCCTGCGCCTGCGCGCCGGCCACGGCCCGTTTGGCGATGTTCGCGGGCGTGGCGCCGATCAGGTCCGTCAGCACCAGCACCCCGCCACCGTGCTCCTGTTCGAGGATGTCCTTGAGCACGTCGGGCGCCAGATCGTCCGGCCGGTCCTCGGGCTGGATATCGTGGATGGCCAGCATGCCGTCGATGTCGCCCATGACGTGGCTGGCGCATTCGCGCATCGCCGCGCCCAGGGGCGCGTGCACGACGATGACAATACCCGTGGCCATGGCGGCGCCCCGGCTCAGGCCGCGGTCTTGCCCGCCACAGCCCGTTCCAGCGCCGTGACGAACATGCCCGCGACGTCGAATCCGGTCTGTTCCGCGATTTCGACAAAGCAGGTGGGGCTGGTGACGTTGACCTCGGTGACGTAATCGCCGATGACGTCCAGGCCGACCAGCAACAGGCCGCGCGCGGCGAACCTGGGCGCCACGGCCTCGGCGATTTCGCGGTCGCGCGGCGACAGCTCCTGCGCCACGCCGCGCCCGCCGGCCGCCAGGTTGCCGCGGGTTTCGCCGGCCAGCGGAATGCGGGCCAGCGAATATGGCACCGGCTCGCCGCCGATCAGCAGGATGCGCTTGTCGCCGTTGACGATCTCGGGAATGTAGCGCTGCGCCATGATGGTGCGCGCGCCGTCTTCGGTGAGGGTTTCCAGGATGGCGTTGAGGTTCGGGTCCTTGGGCTGGAGCCGGAACACGCCGGTGCCGCCCATGCCGTCCAGCGGCTTGACGATGACGTCCTGGTATTTGTCGTGGAAGGCTTTCAGGCGCGCCATGTTGCGGGTCACCAGCGTGGGCGCGGTGAACTCGCTGATCTCGGTGATCGCCAGCTTTTCCGGATGGTTGCGGATCGCGGCGCCGCCGTTGAACACCCGGGCGCCCTGCGCCTCGGCATATTCGAGCAGGTGGGTGGAATACACGTATTCCATGTCGAACGGCGGGTCCTTGCGCATGACGACCGCGCCGAAATCCGCCAGCGGCAGGTCCTGCGCCGCGGATTCGCGCCACCAGTCGTGGCCGTGCAGATCGGCGTCCGCGACCAGTTCGATGGGGGTGGTCACGGCCTTGACCGTGCCTTCCTCGATGTAGAGGTCGCCCTGCATGGCCACGCTGAGCGTGTGGCCGCGCGCGACCAGAGCGCGCATCATGGCAACCGAGCTGTCCTTGTACGCCTTGAGCAGCGGCAAGGGATCCAAAACGAACAATACGTGCATCGCGACACCCTGAACGGACGCCGCCTTCCCTCGCGGGAAGGCGGCTTTCTTTTTGACATCGTAGCGCAGAGCCGCCCAATAAGCGAACCCGCCGGTCCACGGCGCGGACGGCGGGTTCTACGGGCAACCGTGCTGAAGGCGATCCCGGCTAAGGGCGCCTCCCGGCGCTCAGGCCGATTCGGACTTGCCCGAGGGCGCGGCCTTCTTCTTGGGCGCCAGCACCATGACCATCTGACGGCCTTCGAGCTTGGGCATGGCTTCGACCTGGGCAAGTTCCAGCAGATCGTCGCGCACACGTTCGAGTACCCGCATGCCGAGTTCCTGGTGGGCCATTTCGCGGCCCCGGAAACGCAGCGTCACCTTGGCCTTGTCGCCTTCTTCGAGGAAGCGGCGCAGGTTGCGCAGCTTGACCTGGTAGTCGCCCTCGTCGGTGGCCGGACGGAATTTGACTTCCTTGACCTGGATGACCTTCTGCTTGGAACGGGCTTCAGCCTGGCGCTTCTGCTCCTGGTACTTGAACTTGCCGTAGTCCATCAAACGGCAGACCGGCGGCTCGGCGTTCGGCGCGATTTCCACCAGATCCACGTCGCTTTGCTCGGAAAGACGGAACGCTTCGGCGATCTTGACGATGCCGAGCTGTTCTCCGTCCAGACCTATCAGGCGCACCTCGGGGACGCGGATTTCACCGTTGATGCGATTGGCTTTTTCAGTGGCGATGTTGAAAGCTCCTAGAAATGTTAAGCAGCGCTGCTATCGGGTTGATTGACGTCGCGGCGGGTGGAGACGTCCTCGGCCAGTCGCGCGACGAATTCGTCGATGGCGATGGCGCCGAGGTCCAGACCACCCAGCCCGCGGACGGCGACGGTGCCGTTTTGTTTTTCCTTGTCGCCGACGACCAGGATGTACGGAACCTTTTGCAGGCTGTGTTCCCGAATTTTACGAGTGATTTTTTCACCGCGCAAATCGGACTCCACTCTAAAGCCTTGTTTTTTCAGGCTTTGCGTGATTTGGGCCGCATAATCGGCCGAAGGCTCGGAAATGCAGCACACCACGGCCTGCACCGGAGCCAGCCAGGGCGGCATGGCGCCGGCGTGGTTTTCGATCAACATGCCGATGAAACGCTCCAGCGAACCGAGGATCGCACGGTGCAGCATGACCGGCGGACGGCGCTGGTCGTTCTGGTCCACGTACTCGGCGCCCAGGCGCACGGGCATGGAGAAATCGACCTGGATCGTGCCGCACTGCCAGTGGCGGCCGATGGCGTCTTTCAGGGTGTATTCCACCTTGGGACCATAGAAAGCGCCCTCTCCCGGCGAAATCTCGAATTCGCAGCCGGTGCGGCGCAGGCTTTCCATCAGGGCCGCCTCGGCCGTGTCCCAGACCTCGTCCGAACCGATGCGCTTTTCCGGACGCGTGGCGACCTTGTACAGTACCTCGGTGAAACCGAAGTCGCGGTAGACCTTCTGCAGCAGCGCCGTGAAGTCGGCGCATTCGTCCTGGAGCTGTTCTTCGGTACAGAAAATGTGGCCGTCGTCCTGCGTAAAGCCGCGCACGCGCATCATGCCGTGCAGCGAACCCGAGGGCTCGTTGCGGTGGCACTGGCCGAATTCGCCGTAGCGCAGCGGCAGTTCGCGATAGGAATGCAGGCCGGCGTTGAAGATCTGCACATGGCCCGGGCAGTTCATGGGCTTGAGGCCGTAGACACGGTTCTCGGACTCGGTCGTGAACATGTTTTCACGGTAGTTGTCCCAGTGGCCGGTCTTTTTCCAGAGCGAAATGTCCAGGATCTGCGGCGCCTTCACTTCCTGGTAGCCATTGTCGCGGTAGACGGAGCGCATGTACTGCTCCACCTGCTGCCACAGGGTCCAGCCCTTGGGGTGCCAGAAAATCAGGCCCGGGGCCTCGTCCTGGAAATGGAACAGGTCGAGCTCGCGGCCGATCTTGCGGTGGTCGCGGCGTTCGGCCTCTTCCAGCATGTGCAGATAGGCGTCCTGTTCTTCCTTGGTGGCCCAGGCGGTGCCGTAGATGCGCTGGAGCATCTCGTTCTTGCTGTCGCCGCGCCAGTAGGCGCCGGCCACCTTCATCAGCTTGAAGACCTTCAGCTTGCCGGTGGACGGCACGTGGGGGCCGCGGCACAGGTCGATGAAGTTGCCTTCGCGGTACAGGCTGAGCGTCTCGTTCGAGGGGATCGAGGCGATGATCTCGGCCTTGTACTTTTCGCCGATGCCCTTGAAGAATTCGACGGCGTCGTCGCGCGACCACTCTTCGCGCGTGACGGTTTCGTCCTTCTTGGCCAGTTCGGCCATTTTCTTTTCGATGGCGGCCAGGTCTTCGGGCGTGAAGGGACGCTTGTACGAGAAATCGTAGTAGAAGCCGTTGTCGATCACCGGGCCGATGGTGACCTGGGCGTCCGGGAACAGCTCCTTGACGGCATAGGCCAGCAGGTGGGCCGTGGAATGGCGGATCAGATCCAGGCCGTCGGCGTCCTTGGCGGTCACGATCGCCAGGCTTGCGTCGCCTTCGATGCGGAAGCTGGTGTCGACCAGCCGGGCTTGCTCGCCTTCGAACGTGACGCGCCCGCCCAGGGCGGCCTTGGCCAAGCCCGTGCCGATCGACTGCGCCACTTCAGCGACCGTTACCGGCCCCGGATATTGGCGCTGCGAACCATCGGGCAATGTGATCTGTACCATCGGGAGTCTTTCCTGGAGGTTCTGGAAACTGAAAAATCAAAAAACGGAAACGAAAAACGCGGCCTGGAAGCCGCGTTCTTTGGATTGTCTTGCTGAGTTCTGCCGCTGACCTGACACGGAGAAACCCGACGCACGAAAACACTAACGCGACATAGGGCGAAAGTTCCGGGTCGTAGTTCGTGCCAGCGGGTAAAGCATGGTGCGGTGCCTGTGTGGCTCGCGCTTGAAACGCGCGTAACCAAAATTCGTTTATCTGACCCGATTGTAGCACTAATGCCGCCTTTTCCGTGGCGAAAGCGCGACATCCAGCCCTAGGACTCCGACCTGTCCGTACCGCCGTCCGCCGACTCGATGCCGAAATCTGCGTCTGGCGGCTTGTCGTGTATCCATTATTTTTGTACTGTAACCAAACTTTAATCGTCATAGGCCATATTTACCGCCAGGAAAAGTCAAACAGTACAACGGTCCGAAATCAGCGCATTTCCAGTGCGAACAGCCGGCCGAAAACGTAATCTGGCTGCTACCAATCTAGGACCAACAGCGAACTCAGCGCGGAGCCGGCCTCCGGCATTCCGCCCCAACCAAAACAGCGGAAAGCACAAGATGAAACCTATTCCAGCGCCCCGCACCGCGGCACTCAATTCCTCCAGCCCCGCGCGTCCCGAAACCGGCAATCTGCCGGAAGCCCGCCAACACCTGCTGCTGTCGCGCCTGCCCCCGGTGGTCAACGTGGCCGTCCTGGACGACCACCCGGTCATCGCCGTGGGCGTAAGCGCCTATCTCGAAAGCCGGTCCGGCTTCCGGGTCCTGCACCAGGAAACCTCGGCCCGATCGTTACTGGAAAAGCTGTCCCACACGCCTTGCGACGTGGCCCTGGTGGATTTCTACCTGCCGCAGGATCTCTGGGACGGCGTGAGCTATCTGCGGCGCCTGCGCCGCTATCACCCCAACATGGCGATCATCACGTTCTCGGCCGGCAACCGCCAGGAAACCCAGTACGCCGCCTTCCGGGCGGGGGCAAACGGCTACATGGCCAAGAAATGGGGTTTGAGCCTGCTGCCCGAAATGATCCGAGGCGTGCTCAGCGGCAAGCACAAGTTCCTGACCGTGCGCGACGGCCGGGTCCACTCGCAGGAGCCCACCGCCCCGCACGAATCGCTGACCACCTCGGAAGTGGAGATCCTGCGCCACATCAGCCAGGGCTTTTCGGTGACACAGATCGCGGCGCGGCTGGTGCGCAGCAAGAAGACCATCAGCACGCACAAACGCTGCGCGATGCGCAAGCTGCAGCTGTCCGACGACTTGTCGCTGGCCCTGTACCTGCGCGAGAAGTTCGCGATCGAATGAAGCGCCCCGCCGCTCCCGCTATCGGTCTCTTAGATGATGCGGGAGTAGCTGGCCCCGCTGGCGGCCGATTGCAGGTAGCCGTCGAATGCCATGGCCACGGCGCGCACGAAATACCAGCCCAGGCCGGTCACGCGCAGCGCGCCTTGCTGCAGTTCGACCAGGCCCAGTTCGGCCAGGCTGGTCATCTGCTCCAGCTCGCGGCTGAAGTAGTCGCCGAAGCGCAGGCGGTGGCGCGCCTCGATGCGCGCGAAGTCCACGCGCCCCTGGCACATGATGTCCATGATGATCTCGCGCCGGACCAGGTCGTCCTCGCTCAGCGCCAGCCCTCTTTCCACCGCGAAGCGTCCGGACTCGATGGCCGCGTAATAGGTGTCCAGATCCTTGGCGTTCTGGCTGTAGGTGTCGCCGATGCGGCCGATGGCCGACACGCCCAGCGCGACCAGGTCGCGGTCGGGCTGCGTGCTGTAGCCCTGGAAGTTGCGATGCAGCTCGCCGCGCCGCTTGGCCACGGCCAGCGAATCGGAGTCCAGGGCGAAATGGTCCATGCCGATGTACGAATAACCCTGCTTCAGGAAGCCGTCGATGGCGGCGCTGAGCAGGCCCACCCGCGTGGCGCGCGGCGGCAGGTCGATCTCGTTGATGCGGCGCTGCGGCTTGAAGCGCGTGGGCAGATGGGCATAGGCATACAGCGCGATACGGTCGGGCCGCAGCGCGATGACCTGCTCGATGGTGCGGCCGAACGATTCCGCGGTCTGCAGCGGCAGGCCGTAGATCAGGTCCACGTTGACCGAGTCGTAGCGCAGCTCGCGGGCGCTGCGCACCAGCGCCTCCACCGACTCGAAGGACTGCACCCGATGCACCGCCGCCTGCACGCGCGCGTCGAAATCCTGCACGCCGAAGCTCAGGCGGTTAAAGCCCAGCCGGCGCAGATAGGCCAGCCGCTCGGGCGTGGCGGTGCGCGGATCGACCTCGATGGAAAGCTCCGCGTCGGGTTCGAAGCGGAAGGCGCGGCGCAGGTCCGCCATCAGGCGGTCCAGCTCGGCGTCGGAGAGGAAGGTCGGGGTGCCGCCGCCGAAATGCAGCTGCGAGACCGGCACGCCCTCGCCCAGTTCGCGCACGTGCAGGCCGATCTCGGCGGCCAGCGCGTCCAGGTAGCGGGCGGCGCGGTCATGGTGACGCGTGATCACCTTATTACAGGCACAGTAATAACAGACCGACTCGCAGAAAGGGATGTGCACATACAGCGAGAGCGGTTCATCCGGGCTGGTCGCCCGCCGCTGCCGCAGGGCCAGCCGGTAGTCCAGTTCGCCGAAACCGGCGTGATACCGGTCGGCAGTGGGATAAGAGGTGTAACGCGGCCCGTTCTTGTCCAGCCTTGCCAGCAGTTGGGGCGGAAACAGGGGCTTGGCGACCGCGGGCGCCTGGGCTTCGGACGGTTGAGGACGGGGAGCGGCTTGCATACTCCGGATTATTCGCCTGCGCCGGCCCGCCTCATTTGATCTGGCGCAAAACCAGGCCCTTAAAATGAGGCCATTCAAGTCTCACGATAAGGAAATCCCATGGGCACCGAACTGGATGGCCGCCTTCTGGCCATGCGCCAGGCGTTGGCGATCGCCATCGCCCTGTCCACCCGCAGCAGCCCCCAGGCCACCGACATGGCGCTGGAACTGCTCGGCGACCTGAAGGCCAGCCTGGACGACACCCCTTCCGACAGTCCCTTCGAAACGCCCGAATGGGTCGCCGGCGCGCACGACGAACTCGACGGCATCGCCCGCCTGGTGCGGGCCTTCACCCAGACGCCCGAACCGGGCAGCGAGGCGTAGCCAGCGGCGTTCAGCTGGTTTCGCGCTGGACCAGCGTGAACCCCAGGTCCACGTGGCGTTCGGCGACGGCCTCGCCCGCCAGGTGCCGCATCAGCAGCCCGGCCGCGGCCGCGCCGATCTGGTAGCGGGGCGTGGCGATGGTCGACAGCGGCGGCGTGGTCCAGGCCGAACCGGCCAGGTCGTGAAAACCCACGATGGCCATGCGCTGCGGCACCGCCAGGCCCAGCCGGCCGCACTGGAACACCGCGCCCTGGGCCAGGTCGTCATTGCAGAAAAAGACCGCGTCGCAATCGGGATGGGCGGCGTGCAGGTCCTGCAGCAATGACGCGCCCAGGCCGATGGACGATTTTTCCGGCGTCATGATCTCCAGCGCCGCGTCATACAGGCCCGCGTCCCGCAGCGCCTGGCGGCAACCCTCGCAACGGCGCAGCGAACGCGGGTCCAGCTGCGCGCCCACGATGCCGATGCGCCGGCAGCCGCGCTCGACCAGGTGGCGGCCGGCGGCGTAGCCCGAATCGAACTGCGAGAAGCCGACGCTCATGTGCTCGCCGCCGTCCAGGGTTTCGATGGTGTGCACCGTGGGCAGCCCGCGCGCGCGCAGCAGCTCCCATACGCTGGGGCTGTGGTCGATGCCGGTCAGAATCAGTCCGTCGGGCGAATGCTGCAGGTATTTGCGCAGCAGGCCTTCCTCCTCGTCCGGGCCATAGCCGGTCACGCCGATCAGCATGTGGTAGCCGTGGCGGTCCAGCACTTCCTTGATGCCGGCCAGGATGTCCACGAACACCACGTTGCTCAGCGACGGAATCAGCACCACGATGGTCTGCGAGCGCGCCGACGCCAGCGCGCTGGCGGCGTGATTGGGAACATAGCCCAGCTCCTCGCACGCCTGCGCAATGCGCAGGCGCAGCGCCTCGGCCACCTTGTCCGGCGTGCGCAAGGCGCGCGACACCGTAATGGCGCTGACGCCGACGCGGCGCGCGACGTCCTGCATGGTGACGCGCCCGGCGTGCGGGCTTCGGGGTTTACGGGCGGACATTTGTCCTCGGCATGAGTTGGCGAGCGCGTAGTCTGACCCAAAAAACAAAGGCTTGCCAAAGCAAAAATGTTAGCGCTAACATTTTCGGCAGCATAAGCCAAAAATTCCGCACGACGGAGAGGAGACAAACCATGCGAGCCTTCCCACCGGGGCGGCCTGGCGGTTCGCCGCTGGCCCGCGCCGCCGACTGGTGCTTCGCGTTGCAGACCTGGCTGATGGCGGCCTGTCTGGCCGTAATGGTGGTGTTGCTGTTCGGCAATGTGGCGCTGCGCTACCTGTTCAATTCCGGCATCAACGTATCGGACGAGATCTCCCGCCTGGCCTTCGTCTGGATGATTTTCCTGGGCTCGGTGATCGCGCTGCGCAGCCACCAGCACATCGGCGTCACCATGCTGGTCGAACGCTTCGGCCCGGGCGCGCGCCGCGCCGCGCACGTTTTCAGCCAGCTGCTGATCCTGTGGGTGCTCTGGCTGATGGCCGATGGCAGCTGGACCCAGACCGTCATCGGCCTGGACACGGCGCTGCCCGTCACCGGCATGCCGCTGGCGGCATTCAACGCAGCCACGCTCTATGCCGCGGTCGCGATGGGCCTGCTGACGCTGGCCGATCTGGCGCGGGTGCTGGCCGGCGGCCCCCTGCCCCTGCCTCCCGGCCATGCGGGAGGCCAGGAATGACCCTTGCCCTGTTCCTGTTCGTGCTGCTGGGGCTGATCGCCCTGGGCCAGTCCATCGCCTTCGCGCTGCTGCTCAGCGCGATCGCCTTGATGGTCCAGCTGGACTTCTTCGACACTCAGATCCTGGCACAGAACATGCTGTCGGGCGCCAACAGCTTCACGCTCATGGCGGTGCCCCTGTTCATGCTGGCCGGAGAACTGATGAACGCCGGCGGCATTTCGCGCCGCATCGTCAATCTGGCCACCTTGCTGGTGGGACACATACGGGGAGGCCTGGGCTATGTCGCCATCTTCGCCAGCGTGCTGCTGGCCGCCCTGTCGGGCTCGGCCGTCGCCGACGCCGCGGCGCTGGGTTCCCTGCTGATCCCCATGCTGCGCGAAAAAGGCTACGACGCGGGCCAGGCCTCGGGGCTGATCGCCGCCAGCGGCATCATCGCCCCCATCATTCCGCCGTCGATCGCCTTCATCATCTTCGGCGTCGCCACCAACGTTTCCATCACCAAGCTGTTCTTCGCCGGCATCGCACCCGGGCTGATGATGGGCCTGACCCTGGTGGCGGTATGGGCCTGGGTGGCGCGCCGGCATGGCGGCGCCGGGCCGGCGCCGCGCGCCTCGTGGGGCGAGCGCGCCCGCGCGCTGCGCGAATCGCTGTGGGCCCTGATGCTGCCGGTCATCATCATAGGCGGGCTGCGCGGCGGCATCTTCACCCCGACCGAGGCGGCCGTCGTCGCGGCGGTCTACGCGCTGCTGATCAGCCTGTTCGTCTACCGCGAAATCGGCCTGCGCGATCTGGCGCCGCTATTCGTCAACGCCGCCAGCACCACCGCCGTGGTCATGTTCCTGGTGGCCGCCGCCATGGTGTCCTCCTACATGATCACGCTGGCCGACATGCCCGAAGACCTCATCGCGCTGCTGGACCCGGTGCTGGACCGGCCCAAGCTGCTGATGTTCGCGCTGCTCATCCTGCTGACGCTGGTGGGCACGGTGATGGACCTCACGCCCACCATCCTGATCCTGGCGCCGGTGCTGATGCCGGTGGTCACCAAGGCCGGCATCGACCCCGTCTACTTCGGCGTGATGTTCGTCATGGTGGGCTGTGTGGGCCTGCTCACGCCGCCGGTCGGCACCGTGCTCAACGTGGTCTGCGGCGTCGCCCGCATCAATATGGAAACCATCATCAAAGGCGTGTGGCGCTATGTCGTCGCCTACACGCTGCTGTTGATCCTGCTGGTGATCTTCCCTGAACTGATCACCGTCCCTGCACGCTGGATGCATTAGAAAAATCCAAGGAGGAGCACCATGATCACCCGTTTCAAGACCCGCACCCTGGCCCTGGCCGCGGCGCTGTGCTGCACCGTCGCCGCCGCTTCGGCCGCCGACGTCAAACCGCGCCTGATCCGTTTCGGCTACGGCCTGAACGAAGACAGCGTCCAGGGCCGCGCCGCGCGCCACCTGGCGCAGGAACTGCAGAAAATCAGCGACGGCAAGCTCAAGATGAAAACCTTCGGCTCGGCCAGCCTGGGTTCGGACGAACAGATGCAAGGCGCGCTGGTCGGCGGCGTCCAGGAAATGATGGTGGGCTCGACCGCGCCGCTGGCCGGCATGGTCAAGGAGTTCGGCATGTTCGACCTGCCGTTCCTGTTCAACAGCGAAAAAGAAGCCGACGCCGTGCTCGACGGCCCGCTGGGCCAGGACCTGCTGAAAAAGCTGGAAGCCAAGGGCCTGGTCGGGCTGGTGTACTGGGAAAACGGCTTTCGCAACCTGACCAACTCCAAGCGCCCCATCGTGCGCGCCGAAGACCTGCAAGGCATCAAACTGCGCGTCATGCAGAACCAGATCGCGCTCGGCGTGTTCAACGCGCTGGGCGCCAACGCCGTGCCCATGCCGTTCTCGGAACTGTTCACGGCGCTGGAGACGCGCACCGTGGACGGCCAGGAAAACCCCATCACCACCATCCAGAGCAGCAAGTTCTACGAGGTGCAGCCCTACCTGACCATCACCCGTCACGTCTATACGCCGTGGGTGGTGCTGGCGTCCAAGAAATGGTGGGACGGCCTGTCGGCCGACGAACAGCGGCTGATCCGCCAGGCCGCCGCCTCGTCGCGCGATTTCGAACGCAAGGACAGCCGCGCCGATTCCCAGAAAGCCATGGGCATCCTGGAATCGGCCGGCATGAAGATCAATACTGTGTCTGAACAGGAAGTGGCGCGCATGCGCCAGACGGTGCAGCCGGTGGTCGACAAGTACACGCAGGAACTCGGCCCCGACCTGATCAAGCAGCTGAACGACGAAATCGGGAAGGCGCGCAACTGACCCGGTTTCCAGCCGCCCGGACCGCGCCGGGCGGCCACGCAACCATAGAGCGAGATGTCCATGCCGCACAATCCCCGCAAACTGCGCAGCCAGAAATGGTTTGACGACCCCACCCACGCCGACATGACCGCCATCTACGTCGAGCGCTATCTCAACTACGGCCTGACCCGGCAGGAACTGCAATCGGGCCGCCCCATCATCGGCATCGCCCAGACCGGCAGCGACCTGGTGCCGTGCAACCGCCACCACCTGGCGCTGGCCGAACGCATCCGCGCCGGCATCCGCGACGCCGGCGGCATTCCGATGGAATTCCCCGTGCACCCGCTGGCCGAACAGGGCCGCCGTCCCACGGCCGCGCTGGACCGCAACCTGGCCTATCTGGGGCTGGTCGAGATCCTGCACGGCTATCCGCTGGACGGCGTGGTGCTGACCACCGGCTGCGACAAGAGCACGCCGGCCTGCCTCATGGCCGCGGCCACCATAGACATACCCGCGATCGTGCTGTCGGGCGGCCCGATGCTCGACGGCTGGCACGACGGCCAGCGCGTGGGCTCCGGCACGGTCATCTGGCATGCCCGCAAGCTCATGGCCGCCGGCAAGCTCGACTACGAAGGCTTCATGACCCTGGCCACCGCCTCGTCGCCCTCCATCGGCCACTGCAACACCATGGGCACGGCGCTGTCGATGAACTCGCTGGCCGAGGCCCTGGGCATGTCGCTGCCCACCTGCGCCAGCATCCCGGCGCCCTACCGCGAACGCGGCCAGATGGCCTACGCCACCGGCGTGCGCATCTGCGACATGGTGCGCGAAGACCTGCGCCCGTCCCACATCCTGACGCGCGAGGCCTTCGAGAACGCCATCGTCGTGGCCTCGGCGCTGGGCGCGTCCAGCAACTGCCCGCCCCACCTCATCGCCATCGCCCGGCACACCGGCATCGATCTCAGCCTGGACGACTGGCAGCGGCTGGGCGAAGACGTGCCGCTGCTGGTGAACTGCGTGCCCGCCGGCGAACACCTGGGCGAAGGCTTTCACCGCGCCGGCGGCGTTCCCGCCGTGCTGCACGAACTGGCCGCCGCCGGCCGCCTGCACACCGGCTGCGCCACGGTGTCGGGCAAGACCATAGGCGAGATCGCCGCCGCGGCCAAACCCCATGACGCCGACGTGATCCGCAGCTGCGACCGGCCGCTGAAGCACCGCGCCGGCTTCATCGTCCTGTCGGGCAACTTCTTCGACAGCGCCATCATCAAGATGTCGGTGGTGGGCGACGACTTCCGCCGCGCCTATCTGTCGCAGCCGGGGTCGGAAAACGCCTTCGAGGCGCGCGCCATCGTATTCGAAGGCCCCGAGGACTACCACGCGCGCATCGACGACCCGGCGCTGAACATCGACGAGCGCTGCATACTGGTGATCCGCGGCGCCGGCACCGTGGGCTACCCCGGCAGCGCCGAAGTCGTCAACATGGCGCCGCCTGCGGCCCTGATCAGGCGCGGCATCGATGACCTGCCCTGCATGGGCGACGGCCGCCAGAGCGGCACTTCCGCCAGCCCGTCGATCCTGAACATGTCGCCCGAGGCCGCGGTGGGCGGCGGCCTGGCGCTGCTGCGCACCGGCGACCGCATCCGCGTCGACCTGAACCAGCGCACGGTCACGGCGCTGGTGGACGAAACCGAAATGGCGCGCCGCAGCCAGGAACCCGGCTACCAGGCGCCCGCGTCGCAGACGCCGTGGCAGGAACTGTACCGGCAATGGGTGGGCCAACTATCGACCGGCGGCTGCCTGGAGCCGGCCACGCTGTACCTGAAGGTCGTGGAAACCCGCGGCGACCCCAGGCATTCGCACTGAGACCGGCGCCTATGCGCCGGGCGGCTTTTCATCCGCGGCGGGCGGGCGCGGCGACGGCCGGGTAAGGACATAGGCGGCGCTGGCCAGGAAGAAAACCGCGACCGCCGCCCCCAGTTGCCAGGACGGGTCCGCGCCCCACCAGAAAAGCACGTACCCCAGCGCCATGCCCAGGCAGGCATAGGTCTTGCCCTTGGCCGACACGGCGCCCTGGTCGCGCCAGGCGCGCAGCGCGGGCCCGTAGGTGGGGCTGTCCAGCAGCCATTTTTCCAGCCTGGGGGACGAGCGCGAAAAGCAGCCTACCGCCAGGATCAGGAAGATGGTCGTAGGCATCACCGGCAGAAACGCGCCGATGATGCCCAACGCCAGCATCAGGCAGCCCAGGCATAGCCACAGCACTCTCATCATGGCAGTCGGCGGCGGGCCGCCGGGCGCCGGACGGAAGACTGGAAATTGGCCCGGGCGGTCTGACCCATGGGTTGCGAGTCCGTATCTGAAGAAACACCGCAATATACCGTAGCAGTGCATGACGGCCAGTCGGGATAGTATCCCAACACTATTGCGAACTATTGCGCTTTGCCTCCATACTAAACCCCCCAATCGTTTACTTTTGGAGGGTTTTGCAATGCAACGCGACGACATCCAAAAGCTGGGCGCGCAAGCCGCCCGCGACGGATTGACCTTGTGGGACTGCCCTTACTACCGTGCCCAGGCCATGCCGGCCCACACGGGGGAATCCATCGCGCAATGGCGCGACAAGGTCGAAGCCTGGGAAGCCGGTTGGATGGCACAGACCAAGAAATGGAAACAACCGCCAGGCGATAGCCAGCGATACGTGCCGCGCGCGGTCGCTCGCCGCGCGCAGTGAACCTGCGGGGCCGCCCGGCCCCGAGCCGCTTTCTTCAATCGCCCAGGAGATGGCAATGGGAAAACTCGACCGGAACTCCCCTTTTTCGCGCGATGAAAACTCGGCCGAATGGAGGGGCAAGCTGCAGCACCCGGACGCCAGGCTGCTGACGCCCGCCGGCCGCGGCGAAATGCCGTCGGCCGAAGATGAACTGCGCCAGTACATGAAAGAAATCAGCCGCCGGCCGGGCTACGGCCACGTGAGCCACTTGCTGCACGAGGCGCAGCGCAAGCGCTGAACCGCAAGAGACCGGCCGCCGTGCGCGGCCGGCGCGCCGCTTCAGTCAGGCAGCCGCAGCACGGGCGGATCGTCCGGCCGGTAGTCGAGCGCCGCCTTGTTGCCGGCCTCGATGGCGGCGTCCCAGTTGTCGTAGGCTAGGTCCTCGCCCCGCTCCACACGGACGACGTCGCCCGTGCGGGCGGAACGCGTCACGATTTCCCATTCATATTTGCCGCCGCGCCCGGGCTGCACGACCAGCGTGCTCCGGTAGGCAGGTGGATTGCCTGTTTCCATCGTGCACCTCCATGCCGTGGAACAGCCATCTTACCGCCTAGCGAATCACGGCGGTGCCCTGAATGACGACGCCCGGCTGCGGGTACACAGGCTGCGGATAGGCGGGATAGACCACGGGCCGCGGCGCCTTGCACTTGCGCTCTTCCTTGTAGTCGCCGTTGCGCTTCCACTTGCGCTCGACCTTGCAGTTTCCGTCCCAGTATTCCTGCTTGTACTTGCCGCCATGATGGCCGCCGTAATAATAGTCCCGATGGTCATCGTGGTCGGCCATCGCCGGCATGGAGACCGCGGCGCACCCGATAAACGCTCCAACACAGAGCAACGTTATTTTTTTCATGATTACCTCGCGAGAACTGCTCGCCCGCAGCATAGATTCAACTCGCCCGCCAAATAAGACGGCGCGTTACAGGGCCCACCCTATTCCTACAAAAATGTGCAGATCGGCGCGCTTGCCGGACCCTCGGTAGCGCTTGATACAAGCCGGTAACGCGCGGAGCCGCCGGAACGGCGTTTGCTCCGCAGCCGGGATTCATTATGGAGAGACCGCCATGAAACCCGCTCGCGCATTCCTGGCCATACCGCTGGCGCTGGCCGCGCTGTATCCGTCGACGCCCCGGCTGCATGCCCAGCCGCAAAACCAGTCCGGCGCCCGCCAGGAGGCCGGCAAACAATCGGCGCCGGTCCCGAAGCAGGCCGGACCCGACGGCCAGGGCCCGGACACCGCGGGCCCCACGCCGCCCAAACCGCCTGCCCCCGCGGCCGGCCCGGCCGAGCGCGAGCCCCAGCAGATACGCGGCCAGGGCACCGTCAAGGGCTCGCGGGCCAACCCCGCGCCCGACGGAAAAATACCGGGAGGCCAGGCCGGCAGCGGCGGCCACAAGACCAACGAGTTCGGCCGCTGACGCTGGCCCCGCGGCACGCCGCTTGCTGCAAGCTGATCGCCGCAGCGTTGCGGCGATCGTGCGAACCAGGAACCCGCGACATGCCCAAGCTTCCCTTCCATGCCGAATCCGACAACGAACGGCGCAAGGCCCAACCCACCGCGGACGGCCCTCCCACGGGGCGAGAGAACAATGACCCGGACTCGAACTCCGGCTATCCCGGCGGTGGAAAGGAACTGCCCGAAGGACGGGACGCC
This sequence comes from Achromobacter sp. SX5, assembly GCF_056711425.1. Classification (NCBI taxonomy): domain Bacteria; kingdom Pseudomonadati; phylum Pseudomonadota; class Betaproteobacteria; order Burkholderiales; family Alcaligenaceae; genus Achromobacter; species Achromobacter sp. SX5. The sequence goes on from NZ_CM160041.1 coordinate 3,609,908, forward strand.
TACGGCCGCAACAAGAAAACCCAGGAGCAGGCGGGCAAAAATCCGCCTGTCGGCAAGCCGGGAGGCCGCTGACGTCGGATGCGCCGCCCGCCATCGCACACTCCTTACGCGCCCAGCTCTACGGGCGCTTTTTTTGAGACCCGCCCCTCTATTTCCCGCAGTAACAGTGCTGGACTTCCGGAGAGACGACGGTCATCGTCGTCCCTAAGGCAACTTCTACCATCGGAGGCGCGAAATGGATGAGCTCATCCACAAGGCTGGCCAGGAAGCTGCAAGGCACGGCGTACCTCTCTCGGCCTGCCCGTACATGAAGGCGATAAACATGCCGGGCCACACGGGCGAATCGCCCAGCAAGTGGCGCGCGAAACTGACGTCCTGGGAAGACGGCTGGCGCCGCGAAACCCAGGCCAGGCTTGCCGACCTGAAGCGGCGGCAACAGCAGCAACTGTCCGACTGAGGGCGGCGTCCTGGCGGATCAAGCCGTCTGCGTCTGACGCCGCGCCTGCTTGTCCGCATACATCAGCAGATCGGCTTGCTTGAGCACGGCCGGCAGCGTGCTTGCGGCAGGGTCCGCGCTCACGATGCCGAAGCTCGCGCCCGCGTAATGAAAGCGGCAGCCGTCCAGCGTGTAGGCGCCGCTGAGCAACGGCGCAAGCCGCGCGCGCATGGCCTCCACGATCTCACCCTCCGGCGCGTCCGGCCCGGGCCGCGCGCCCAGCCCGACCACGACAAACTCGTCGCCTCCCCAGCGTCCCAGCATGTCCCCGGCACGCAGGCCGGCCGACAGGCGCCGGCCCACCTCGATCAGGAATTTGTCGCCTATATCGTGGCCGTAGGTATCGTTGATCGTCTTGAAACCGTCCAGATCGATGAACGCCACCAGCACGCAGCGCTGCATCCGATTCGCCAGCGAAAAATACCGCTCCAGTTCGGCCATGACGGCCCGCCGGTTCGGCAAACCGGTAAGCGCGTCATGATTGGCCGCGTGCCGTTCATCCTGGCGGCGTCTCACGATCTGCCCGACCGCGTGACTGGAAAGCAGGATCAGCACCGAGCCGAACACCGCCACCAGCCCCGCCACCCACAGATGCTGCCGGCGCATGAGCGTCAGCTCGTCCAGCGAAGCCAGCGTAATCAGCTGGTATTGGGCATTGGACAGCGGCTGGCGCCGCACCAGGTACGGCCGACCTTCGACCAGCCATTGGTCCGCATGGGAAGCAATCGGGCGCAGGTCCATGGGCTCGCCCGGATCTTCATCGCCGTCGGAAGGCAGCACCGTGCCCGCAGGCATGAGCGCCGCCACGTTGCGCAGCATCAACGACGCGGACGAAGCCGTGGTCACCCGCCCCTGGCGATTCACGACCAGCGTGGTATGCCGCCCGGCCAGGTACAGCGCCACGTCCGGCGCATCGAATTTCACCGTCACCGATCCCAACGGCTGCTCGTTCACGTCCTCGATGCGGCTGGAAACGAAGTACGAGGGGCTCTTGTTCAGCCGGGCAATGCCGAAATAACTGCCCTTGCCCTCACGCAACGCGTCCACCAGATAGGCCCGGCCCGAATAAACCATGCCGACGATACTGTCCGGCTCCGCCCAGTTGCTGGCCGTCACCGTATCGTCCGACATATTGTTCATATAAATGCGCGCATACCGCAGATCGCCGGCCAGCGCATTCATGAGGTCGCCCACCTTGCGCACCAGGGGATCGCGCGTGAACAAAGCCGCCCGCTCCTGCCGGGTCAGCTCCGCCGCGCCGGGCGGATCGGTACGGTATCGGGCGGCGAGCTCGATTACCTGCGCCTGGCGGGACACCATGTTCGCGACGCTGATCATCTCGGTGAACAGGCGGTCCATGACGCGCGCGGTAATCCGGGTTTCATATTCCGCGCTGGCGGCCAGGCTGCCCAGCCGCGTCGCTTCGATCCCCTGCGACATCCACTGCGCAAGACCCGCGACCAGCACGAGCCAGCCCGCGACCAGTCCCAGCGTCACCCGACGCGCCGTGGATCGCCCCCGCCGCGGCATTTTGTCGCTCACACCGCCCCCTGGTTGAAATCAAATACGGCATATTTCCGTTGTGCACAGTTTATTTCAATCGCCGCTCCGCAGGCGGGTCGGGCGCGCGCCATGCTTGTTTCAATTCAATCGTAGGGGCCAGCCGGTATTGAGCGTACTGTGGTGGTGTGGCGCCTGCCACGACGATGCACTGTTGCCGGGTTCGTTAGTGGCGAATCGCATGCTCCACCTCGATAAAGGCCGGCAGCCTTCAATCCCAAACCCTAATCTGGTCGGCTGATTCGCTGTATCGCGGCTACGCCGCGCTTCGATTCATTCAGGCCGCCTTATGAAGCTATTCAGCAGGTCCTTCGCCCGCGCCATCACGGCTTGCCGGAAGCTCATCCCGCCGGCGACGTCGTCACGGCAGCAGGACGGCCAGCGTGGGCGCCCGCCGGTTGCGCACGCCGCGACCTTGTCGCCGTGGCGGGTATACAGAATCTACGCCAGGCCCGGCCACCTGTTTCTTCGGAACGAACAAGGCAGGATTTTCGACCTCGGCGTGATGAAAGGCGTCGAACCCAACTTGACCTACCGCCTTTTTGTGAAAGGCCTGAGAGGTCGAGGGTTTGCTTCGCGCACGGAACTGCTGGATGACATCACGCGACGAATCGAAGCCGGAGAAGTCGCGGCCGAACTGCTCGACCTGCCCGAATGTACGGCCGGGAAGGGAATCGATCTGGATCGTGGTACGCACGCCGACGTTTCCATGAAGCTGGCTGGATAGACTTGCGCTCGGGCGCGCCGGAATTCCGCCGGTGACGGCCTAGCGCAGCTTCTGCCTGTAGAGATCCTGCGCGGCGCCCAGCGATGCGCGCATGCCGTAGATCGTGCCGCTGGCGCCGCGGCTGAACCACAGTTCGTATTGCCACATGCCCTCGACAAACACGCGGCAGATCGTCCAACCAGGCGGTCCCTGCCAGCAATACTCGTCCCGTTGTGTCCATTCCTCATCGGCCATTTCTCGTCCCCTACCGCACATGCCAGGGGCTGGCTCGCGCAGCCCCATAGCCCCAATATACTGTATTTTTATACAGTATATTGGGGCGGCGCAGGACCTTCAGCCCGGCGGTTGATGCCCGCGACTTCCAAGCGATGGACGGGTTGGCATCCCAATGTTCACTCGCCCAGCTTGCGGACAAGAAGAAACCGTCAGGCTCACCGCATTCCTCTCATCAATGCAAAACGGCACGGTTTGCGAACTGACGTCAAAAAGCTGGACAGTCAAAAGCTAAACGTGAAGCATGAGCGCAGCAGCGCGCAATAACCACGCTGAGTATCTGGACGGGGGCAGCCGGCTCATGCAGTGGTGGTCAGATTATCTGGATCGGTGCGCGGCAGAGGCGGGAAAATGAGGCGGCGGGGGCCTACCCTTATTCTGATTGGCCTTACTCATTCCTACCCTTAAATCGCTTGGCGCTACTTTGCAGCACAGAAAGCAAAAAGCCGCGAAGTCTAAGACTTACGCGGCTTTTAAGGCGGTGCTTGGCACCACTTTGCAGGAATTTGGTAGGCGGTATTGGAATCGAACCAACGACCTCCACGATGTCAACGTGGCGCTCTAACCAGCTGAGCTAACCGCCTGCAAAGAAGAAGAATTATATAGTGCTTTTTTGAACTATGCAAATCGTCTTGGAAGATTTTTTGCATTTTTCATTGCGTCCGGGAAAACCAGCTTGGCGACATTCCCAGCACAACTTCACACTACTCAGTGCGGCTTATTCATCAGCACTGCTTCACTCTTCAGTATCGCGTCCGCGGCTCGCACCGCGGCAACGAAGAACGAGATTCTATCAGAACTTTTTATTCCTTGCTCGACCTCGACTCCGCTGCTCACATCCACGCCCCAAGGCCGCAGCGAGCGCACCGCCTGGCCCACGTTTTCGGCGTTCAATCCGCCCGACAGGATCAGCGGGCGCGAGATCGGATCGGCCCTCACTTCGTCGAGCAAGGCGTAGTCGAAGCCGTGGCCGCTGCCGCCGTAGCCCGCGCTGTAGCTGTCGAACAGCCAGCCCGCGGCCTCGCCGTAGGCGCGGCAGGTGGACGCCAGGTTTTCCGCGGTTTCCAGGCCCGGCGCGCCGGCGCGGAACGCGCGCAGGAAGCGGCGGCCGTAGTGGGCGCAATCCTGCGGCGTTTCGTCGCCGTGGAACTGCAGCAGTTCCGGCCCGACCTGGTCGAGCACGGCCTCGACCTCGCTTTGCGCGGGATTGACGAACAGCGCCACGACGTCGACGAAGGCCGGCACCATGCGCCGCAACTGCGCGGCGCGCGTGGGCGTGAGGCAGCGTTTGCTCTTGGGGTAGAAGACAAAGCCGATGGCGTCGACGCCGGCCGCGACGGCGGCGTCGATGTCTTCTTCGCGGGTCAATCCGCAGATCTTGATGCGTGTGCGCATGGAATTCTTCAGTGGCTTCGTCGCATGCGCGACGGGTTGATTCAGTATATCCGCCGGGCGAGGCCGGCACGCTAGGAGCCCGGCTGAGCCAGAGTCGTCATGAGGTTGTCAAAGCTGCCTTCGGCCAGGCGGAACCACGGCGCCTCCATGTCGCGAAACGCCGTCATGCTCTCGTAGAGTTTCTTGAACATGGGGTTCTTGGCGCTGATTTCTTTATAGACGGCGAGCGACGCTTCGTAGCCGGCCTGCAGCAGCGGCCTGGGAAACGCCTTCAATTGAGCCCCGCGCGAGACCAGGCGGCGCAGCGCCTGTGGATTGCCGGCGTCGTACTTGGCGATCATGTTGCCCGTGGCCATGTTGCAGGCCAGCGCCAGCGCGGACTGGTACGGCTTGGGCAGCTCGTCGTAGGCGTCCTGGTTGACGTACAGCGACAACTGCAGCGTGCCGGCCCACCAGCCGGGAAAATAGTAGTTCCTGGCGACCTTGTAGAGCGCCAGGCTCTCGTCGTCGTAGGGGCCGATCCAGGCGACCGCGTCCACCACGCCCTGTTCCAGCGCGGCATAGGTTTCCGCCACCGGCACCGCGACGGGGATCGCGCCCATGCGGGCAAGCACCGCGCGGGCGAATCCGCCGGCTTTGACCTTCAGCCCGCGCAAGTCGTCCACGGTCTTGATTTCCGGGCGGAACCAGCCGCCCATCTGGGCGCCGGTGTAGCCACAGGGAAAGTTCAGGATGTTGTACTTGTCGAACAGCACGCGCGTCAGCGCCAGGCCCTCGCCCTGGAGCATCCACGCGTGCATCTGCCGCGTGTTCAGGCCGAACGGCACGCCGGCGTCGAAGCTCAGCGCCGGGTCCGTGTCGAAATAGCGGGTCGAGGCCGTATGGCCGCAATCGACGACGCGATACTGCACGGCCTCGAGTATCTGGCCCGGCTGCACCAGATCGCCGGCCGGATAGATCTCGATGGTGAAACGCCCGTCCGTCACTTCGGAGACATAGCGCGCCACGTCTTCGGCGCCCGCCGACATCGTCGGCGATTCATCGGGAAAGCTGGAAGCCAGCCTCCATGCGACGGCCGGAGCTTCCTGCGCGAAAACCGGAGCCGCCACGGCCGCGCCGCCGGCGGCGGCTCCCAGGGCGGTCTGCTTCAAAAACGCGCGGCGTCGCATGGCAAAAGACCTCCATCGGGCAGGAAAAGGCGGCGCCGTCGCCGGCGGCTTTCCTAATAGGTTTGAGTAAACGGCGACAGCAACTGCGACCCGCCGTCGAGTTCCTGCAGCCCGAACGCTTCGGGATAATCGATGGCCGAGAGGTACAGGCCGTCCGGCGCGAACGTCGGCGCGCCGCGCTTGCGGTCGCGCCACGACAGCAGTTGCGCCATCCAGTCGACCGTCTCCCTGCCCTGCCCGACCTGCAGCAACGCTCCCATGATATTGCGCACCATGTGATGCAGGAAGGCGTTCGCCTTCAAGGTGAACACCAGGAACGGCCCGCGCTCTTCGATGTCGAGCCGCTGCAGGTGGCGCACCGGATGCCTGGCCTGGCATTGCGAGGAACGGAAGCTGGAGAAATCGTGCTCGCCCAGCAAGGCGCTCGCCGCCGCGCGCATCGCGTCCACGTCCAGCGGCTGGAAGCACCAGCCCGCGCGCCCTGCCCACAGCGCCGGACGCACCCGGCCGCGCCACAGCAGATAGACGTAGGTCCGCGCGCTGGCCGAAAACCGGGCGTGGAATTCATCCGACACCTGCTGCGCCCACTGCACCGAAATGCTGGGCGGCAGAAACGCGTTGACGCCCCTGACCCAGGATTCCATGCGCCGGTCCAGCGCCGTATCCAGGTGGACCACCTGCATGGCGCCATGCACGCCGGTGTCCGTGCGGCCCGCGCAAATCGTCGGCACCGGTTCCTCGATCCCGCAAAAACGTCCCAGCGCGGCCTCCAGCGTATCCTGCACCGTCTGCCGATGCGGCTGCGTCTGCCAACCCTGCCAGGCGGAGCCGTCGTACGCCAGCCCCAATGCAACTCTAGACATGTATCAAACCCGTGGACCGCCGACACGGCGCGGTTCGTCCGTGGGCGGTTCGTCCAGGTCGAGATTGATGCTGTCGAGCTTGCGGTTCAGTGCTGCCGTATCCAGCACCGGCTCGTTATAGGCGTAGGTCTCCTCGTCGTCGTCCTCGCGCCGGGCGCCCGCCCGGCGCAGCAGCCAGGCAATGGCGAAGGCGATCAGCGCCAGCACGGCGGTGACGATGACGAGCAGATTGTCGGCCAGCCACGAAGGCATGCCCGACGAGTTCTCCTGCTTTATGGGCGGCGTGCCGGCGGGCTTGTCCGCCTGGACGGCGCCGGGCGCGACCCCGGGGCCCGGCGTGCCTGCAGCACCCGGCGCGCCTGTTGCGCCCGGCGTGCCTGCTGCACCCGGCGTGCCTGCTGCACCCGGCGTGCCTGCTGCACCCGGCGTGCCTGCTGCACCCGGCGTGCCTGCTGCACCCGGCGTACCTGCAGCGCCCGGGCTGCCTACTGCGCCCGGCGTGCCGGTTGCTCCTGGCGTGCCTGCAGCACCCGGTGCACCTGCAGCGCCCGATGCACCTGCTGCGCCGGGCGTACCCGCTTCGCCAGACGTACCCGAAGCACCCGGCGTACCTGTTGCACCCGGCGTGCCTGTTGCACCCGGCGTACCTGTTGCACCCGGCGTGCCTGTTGCACCCGGCGTACCTGTTACACCCGGCGTGCCTGTTGCACCCGGCGTACCTGCTGCCCCCGGCGTGCCCGCAGCGCCCGGCGTACCTGCTGCCCCCGGCGTGCCCGCGGCGCCCGGCGTGCCCGCGGCGCCCGGCGTACCTGTTGCCCCCGCCGCGCCCGCGCGCTGCTGTTCGAGCGCCTTGCTCAGATCGTCGACGTTGCTCTGCAGCTGGTCCACCCGTCCCTGCACGTCGGCCATGGCGCGCTGCTGGGAGGTCCGCGCATCGGCCTGCGCTTCGGCCTGGGCGGCCGCGCTGTCCTCGGTGCGTCCGGCGGACAGGCGCACGCGGTCCTGCGGCGGCGTGGCGGTGGCGACGCCGGTTTCCGCCGGCGCCGCGACGCTGCCGGAGGCGCCGCCCTGCCCGCGGACCACGGCGGGGTTCGCGGCCGAGGCCGCGCCAATGCGCGAGCGGTATTTGGCGAAGGCTTCGGCGTGTTCGTTGAAAATGCGGCGCGCCTCGGCCGGGTCCACGGCGCGCACGGTGGCGGCGTCCGGGATCGTCAGCTTCTCGCCGGCGCGCACCAGGTTCATGTTGTTCTGGATGAAGGCTTGCGGATTGGCGCGCCACAGGGCCACCAGCATCTGGTAGACCGAGGCGTTGGGCACCGCGTTGCGCTGGGCGATGCCGAACAGGTTGTCGCCCGACTTGACGTTGACCGAACGGCCGCCGGCCGCGCGCGACGGCGTGCCGACCGCGGCCGGCGTGACCTCGGCGGTGGTGCCGCGCAGCGGCACCAGGATGCTGACCTGCACCTGGCGCTGGCCGGAGCTGGAACTGATGTCCAGCAGCAGGTCCACCGCGCCGCTGGCCGGTGGCTGCGAAGCGCGCACGCGCAGGTTCTTGCGCGTGGGGTCCATGCCGTCTTCGACGCGCACCACCATGCTGGCCAGCGGAACCGGCGGCTTCAGGCCGGCGCGCTGCCACGCCGCCTCGTCGGCCACCGAGACCTTCAGCGACGACACTTCATCGGGCGTCAGGTCCTGCAATCCCACCATCGCCTGCAGCGGCGCGCCCGGCACCGAAACCACCCGCGAATGTCCCACGCGCATGGCCGCAGCCGAGCCGCACACGCTTGAACCGATCGCCAACGCGATCGCCCACTGCAGGGCTTTCAAACGGCGGGCATGCTTCACTTGGCGCGAACGCTGGGTCATAAGCTGGAATTCCGTTCTTGTAGTCGAATGACGGGCTGGCGCCGATCCATGCCGAACATGGCCGGAATCGGCATCAATTCATCGGAAAAGTGTAATGGATCGAGCGCATTTCACAAACCTGAAAGGCCCGCCGGGATTTGCTGGCGCGCCGGTCCCGCGCATGCGGCCGGACCCCGCGTAAAACGGCAAGGGCACCCGCAGGTGCCCTTGTTCGCGCTGACGGCGTGTACAGGCGGCGCGACGCGCCGCCAGACCGGCCTCAGGCCTCGGCCAGCGCGATGCGCAGCATGCGGCGCAGCGGCTCGGCGGCGCCCCACAGCAGCTGGTCGCCGACCGTGAACGCGCCGAGGTATTGCGAGCCCATCGACAGCTTGCGCAGACGGCCCACGGGGATGTCGAGCGTGCCGGTGACGGCCACCGGCGTCAGCGCCGCGACGGTCGCTTCCTTGGTGTTCGGCACCACCTTGGCCCATTGCGTGCCTTGCGCGATCAGCGCTTCGATCTCGTCGATCGGCAGGTCGCGCTTGAGCTTGATGGTCAGCGCCTGGCTATGGCAGCGCATGGCGCCGATGCGCACGCACAGGCCGTCGATCGGGGTGGCGGGCGTGCCGAAGGCGGCGCCGCGGCCGAGGATCTTGTTGGTCTCGACCTCGCCCTTCCATTCTTCCTTGGACATGCCGTTGCCCAGGTCCTTGTCGATCCAGGGGATCAGGTTGCCGCCCAGCGGCACGCCGAAATGCTCCTGGGGCAGCGCCGGGTCCTTCTGCTTGGCCAGCACGCCGCGGTCGATTTCGAGGATGGCCGAGGCGGGATCGTCCAGCAGCGGCTTGACCGCCTGGTTGATTTCGCCGAACTGGGTCAGCAGCTCGCGCATGTGCTGCGCGCCGCCGCCCGAGGCGGCCTGGTACGTCATGGTCGTCATCCATTCGACCAGGTCGTTGTTGAACAGGCCGGCCAGGCCCATCAGCATGCAGCTGACCGTGCAGTTGCCGCCGACGAAGTTGCGCACGCCGCGCTTGAGCGCCGCGTCGATGACCGGGCGGTTGACCGGGTCCAGCACGATGATGGCGTCGTCGGCCATGCGCAGCGTGCTGGCCGCGTCGATCCAGATGCCGTTCCAGCCGGCGCCGCGCAGCTTGGGATAGATCTCGGACGTGTAGTCGCCGCCTTGCGCCGTCACGATGATCGGCAGTTTTTTCAGAGCGTCAATGTCGTAGGCGTCCTGCAGCGGGCCCGCGCCGTCGGCCCAAGTGGGCGCAGCGCCGCCAGCGTTGCTGGTGGAGAAGAAAACCGGCTCGATCAGTGCGAAGTCGTTCTCGTCGCGCATGCGTTGCATGAGCACCGAGCCGACCATACCGCGCCAGCCGACAAGGCCTACTGCTTGATTCATTTCAATCGCTCTATATAAAGGTGAAGACAGGGTCCGGGAAAAAAGCCGTGCAATTCAACAATTTATCAGAATGCACGGGGAGATGTTGCGGCGCAGCTATAAAAAATTGGGGACGCAATGGGCCGGGACGGTTTTCGCGGCGTCCCGGCCACGCCGGAAAGCCCCGAAATGCAAGAGGCCGCCACCTGGACGGCCTCTTGCCGAGTCCGTCAGGCGGCTCAGCCCAGGGCTTTGAGCACCGCGTCGCCCATCTGGGCGGTGCCGACCTTGGTCGTGCCCGCCTCGAAGATGTCGGCGGTGCGCAGCCCGTCGGCCAGCACGCGGCGCACCGCGGCCTCGATCCGGTCGGCCTGCGGCGCCAGGTTCAGCGAGTAGCGCAGCAGCATGGCGGCCGACAGAATGGTGGCCAGCGGATTGGCCACGCCCTGCCCGGCGATGTCCGGGGCCGAGCCGTGGCTGGGTTCGTACAGGCCCTGGCCGCCGGCATTGAGCGAGGCCGAGGGCAGCATGCCGATCGAGCCGGTCAGCATGGCCGCCTCGTCCGACAGGATGTCGCCGAACAGGTTGCCGGTGACGATGACGTCGAACTGGCGCGGGCTGCGCACCAGCTGCATGGCGGCGTTGTCGACGTACATGTGCGACAGCTCCACGTCGGGATAGTCGCGGGCCACCTCGATCACGATGTCGCGCCAGAACTGCGAGGTCTCCAGCACGTTGGCCTTGTCCACGCTGCACAGCTTCTTGTTGCGCTTGCGGGCCGATTCGAAGCCGATGCGCGCGATGCGGCGCACTTCGGATTCGGCATAGCGCATGGTGTCATAGCCCTCGCGCTCGCCGGCGAAGGCGCCGTCGGGCGAGGCGCGCACGCCGCGCGGCGTGCCGAAGTAGATGTCGCCGGTCAGTTCGCGGATGATCAGGATGTCCAGACCGGACACGATCTCGGGCTTGAGCGAGGACGCGCTGGCCAGCTCGGGATACAGGATGGCCGGGCGCAGGTTGGCGAACAGGCCGAGCGCCTTGCGCAGGCCCAGAATGGCCTGTTCCGGGCGGAATTCGCGCGGCAGGCTGTCGTACTTCCAGTCGCCGACGGCGCCGAACAGCACGGCGTGCGATTCCTGGGCCAGCTTGAGCGTGGCCGGCGGCAGCGGATGTTCGAACGCGTCGAACGCCGCGCCGCCCACGGGCGCTTCCTTGATGTCGAGGGGAATGTCCAGCGCCTTCAGGACGCGCACGGCCTGTTCGACGATTTCCGGGCCGATGCCGTCACCCGGCAGGACTGCGATATTGTGAGTCATACGAAAACTATCCTGTGGTCGGAATAAGCGGTGCGTCAGGCGATGGGGCGGCTTTCCAGCCACGGATGGCGCGCCAGGCGCTCAGCCTCGAAGGCGCGGATCTTGTCGGACTGGCGCAGGGTCAGGCCGATGTCGTCGAAGCCGTTGAGCAGGCAGTACTTGCGGAAGGGTTCGATCTCGAAGCCCATCTCACGGCCGTCGGCCGCCACCACGACCTGGCGCTCCAGGTCGATGCGCAGCTTGTAGCCGGCGAAGGCCTTGACTTCGTCGAACAGGCGCGCGACTTCCAGCTCGGACAGCACGATGGGCAGCAGGCCGTTCTTGAAGCTGTTGTTGAAGAAAATGTCGGCATACGACGGCGCGATGATGGCGCGAAAGCCGTATTGCGTCAGCGCCCAGGGCGCATGCTCGCGGCTCGAGCCGCAGCCGAAGTTCTTGCGCGTCAGCAGCACCGACGCGCCCTGGTAGCGCGGCTGGTTCAGCACGAAATCCGGATTCAGCGGACGCTTGCTGTTGTCCATGCCCGGTTCGCCGTGGTCCAGGTAGCGCAGTTCGTCGAACAGGTTCGGGCCGAAGCCGGAGCGCTTGATGGACTTGAGGAACTGCTTGGGGATGATGAGGTCCGTGTCGACGTTTTCGCGGTCGAGCGGAGCCACCAGGCCTTCGTGATTGGTAAATGCTTGCATGATGTCGGTCTCGGTGCGTGGCGCTTAACGGAAGGTGCGGACGTCGACGAAGTGGCCGGCCACCGCGGCGGCGGCGGCCATGGCCGGGCTCACCAGGTGGGTGCGCCCGCCCTGCCCCTGCCGGCCTTCGAAGTTGCGGTTCGAGGTGGAGGCGCAGCGTTCGCCCGGTTCGAGGCGGTCGGCGTTCATGGCCAGGCACATGGAGCAGCCCGGCTCGCGCCATTCGAAACCGGCTTCGATGAAGATCTTGTCCAGCCCTTCGCGTTCGGCCTGCTGCTTAACCAGGCCCGAGCCCGGCACGACCATGGCCTGGCGCACATTGGAAGCCACGTGCTTGCCGCGGGCCACGGCGGCGGCGGCGCGCAGGTCTTCGATGCGGGAGTTGGTGCACGAGCCGATGAAGACGCGGTCGATGCGGATGTCGGTGAGCGGCGTGTTGGGCTTGAGGCCCATGTACTGCAGCGCGCGCTCCATGCCGCTGCGGCGTCCTTCGTCCTTCTCGCGGTCCGGGTCCGGCACGCGGGAATCCACCGGCAGCACCATTTCGGGCGACGTGCCCCAGGTGACCTGCGGCGTGATGTCGCGCGCGTCGACCTCGACGACGGAGTCGAACTTGGCGCCTTCGTCCGTATGCAGCGTGCGCCAGTAGGCGACCGCCTGGTCCCACAGCACGCCGGTGGGCGCGAAGGGACGGCCGCGGAAATACTCGATGGTCTTGTCGTCGACCGCGACCATGCCCGACCGGGCGCCGGCCTCGATGGCCATGTTGCAGATGGTCATGCGGCCTTCCACGGACAGGCCGCGGATGGTGCTGCCGGCGAACTCGATGGCATAGCCCGTGCCGCCGGCCGTGCCGATCCGGCCGATGATGTGCAGCACCACGTCCTTGGCGGTGCAGCCGAAGGGCAGTTCGCCTTCGACCTTGATGAGCATGCTCTTGGCTTTCTTCATGAGCAGCGTCTGGGTGGCCAGCACGTGCTCGACCTCGGACGTGCCGATGCCGAAGGCCAGCGCACCCAGCGCGCCGTGGGTGCTGGTGTGCGAGTCGCCACAGACCACCGTCATGCCGGGCAGCGTCGCGCCCTGCTCCGGGCCGATCACGTGCACGATACCTTGACGCAGGTCATTCATGCGGAATTCGGTAATGCCGTATTTTTCGCAGTTGGCGTCCAGCGTATCCACCTGCAGGCGCGAAATCGGGTCGTCGATGCCCTGGGCGCGGTTCAGGGTGGGCACGTTGTGGTCCGCCACCGCCAGGTTGGCGCCGGTGCGCCACGGCTTGCGGCCGGCCAGGGCCAGCCCCTCGAACGCCTGCGGGCTGGTGACTTCGTGCACCAGGTGGCGGTCGATATAGAGCAGACAGGTGCCGTCTGATTCCTGATGGACGACGTGGGCGTCCCAGAGTTTGTCGTAAAGGGTTTGGGCCATGGATGCGCTCTGCTGGTAGACAGTCCGACTCGGGCCTCGCACGGTGTGAGCAACTCGCTCCCGCACCGGCCGCTGCGGCATGGAGGAATTATGCCCACGCCCGGAACCTAGTACAACCACACCTGATATACCAGTACCAACACTACCATGCTGGGCGCACAACGCCTTCCGCTGTGTGTTTCATATCAGCGGCCACTGTTGTTGCAAATAACCTCACATGTAAAACCGGACCGATAAACAGATACAAAATTATCAAACCGATATAATTATTCGTGGCCGCTGTTGCTTCTTTTACGAAATAAAAAGAAATAAACCGACTTAAATTTGAATTAAACCCGCATATCAAGACCTTACCGAGCAAAGATCGTGCAAGTTAGCCTGAATTAATGGATGATACGCGGAGAAGCTCAATGGAGCGCCTGGAAAAGTTCGTCAACTATTAACAAATATTGACTCGTCAAAACTGACATTTCCACACAATATGGCGGCCATCTAATCCTCAACTCGACTCGCGAATAATCACTATGGCTTCGTTTTTGCTCAAAAGCACGGCTTCGGCCCTTGCCCTGGCATTCGGTCCTGCGGCATTTGCACAGTCATCCGCTCCGGCTGCGTCGCAGCCCGCGGTCACGATGAACCAGATCGTCGAGCAGACCCTGCTCAGCAACCCGGAAATCCAGGCCAAGTACCATGATTTCCAGGCCTCGCTGGAAGGCCAGAACGTCGCGCGCGCGGCGTTTTTCCCGCAGGTCAACGCGCAAGGCTATGTGGGTCGCGAGTACCGCAACAACGTGCCGGGCGTGGGTTCGCAGAACTGGAGCCGGCCGGGCTACAGCGTCGAGTTGCGGCAATTGATTTTCGACGGCTTCCGCACCAGCAATGACGTCAAGCAGGCGGGCTTCGACAAACTGGCGAAGTTCTACGACCTGCTGGCCACCAGCGACACGACGGCGTTTTCCGCCGTGCAGGCCTATGTCGACCTGCAGCGCTACCGCGACATGGAACTGCTGGCCCGTCAGAACTATTCCCTGCACGAGGAAACGCTCAAGCAGATCAACGAGCGCACCGAATCGGGCGTGGGCCGCCGCGTCGACCTGGAACAGGCCGGCGGCCGCCTGGCGCTGGCGCAGACCAACCTGATGACCGAGACCGCCAACCTGCTCGACGTGCAGCAGCGCTTCCAGCGCGTGACCGGCGCCCTGCCCCCGGAATCCATGCAGCCGCCGCCCGACATCAGCGGCAAGCTGCCGGCCAAGCCCGCCGACTTCAACGAGTCGCTGCGCCGCAACCCCAGCTTCCTGTCCAAGCAGGCCGGCCTGCAGGCCGCCGAAGCCGGCGTCGCCTCGTCCAAGGGCGCGTTCTCGCCCAAGTTCGAATTCGTGGCCGCCACCGGCCGCGACCAGAACGACCCGACGCCCCAGAACCGCGACATCCAGAACTCCAGCGTCCAGCTCGTCATGAGCTACAACCTGTACCGCGGCGGCGCCGATTCGGCCCGGGTGCGCCAGACCGCCGCGCAGTCCTACGCCGCGCGCGACATCCGCGACTACACCTGCCGCAACGTGCAGCAGGACCTGGCCGTGGCCTGGAACAACATCGTCAGCCTGAACCAGAAGCTGCCGTTCCTGCGCGATCACGAAGTCGCCACCACCAAGGTGCGCGAGGCCTATCGCCAGCAATTCCAGATCGGCCAGCGCTCGCTGCTGGACCTGCTGGACACCGAGAACGAACTCTTCGAATCGCGCCGCGCGCTGACCAACGCCTTGTATGATCTGCAGCTCGCTCAGTACCGCTGGCTGGCGCTGTCGCACGCGCTGCTGCCCGCCCTGGCGCTGCAGCCCGCACGCAACGAAATGCCCGAGGAAAACGGCAAGCTGGTGGTATCCGACGAAGTGATCAAGCTGTGCAACTCGACGGTTCCCGACACCGCCCGCCTGGCGCCCGTGCATGTGAAATACAACGAAGGCGCGCTGCCGCCCACGCTCATTCCCATGAGCTCGCCCAGCGCCAAACCCTGAGCGCCCGTTGGCGCAAGGAGACCCCATGCCGAAACAGGGCAAAGACTTCTCGCAATTGGACGCGGACTTCGTCCGCGTCCTGGAAGACCTGATCGACGCGCTGATCGCCAATGGCACCTTGCGTATGACGGACCTGCCGATACAGGCGCAACAGAAACTCACCCAGCGCAAGCAGCAGCGCGCGCGACTCTCGGAACACCTCGACCTGCTGGATGACGAAGATGGACAAGTTATCTGAACTGGCCGCCCGGGAGTGGCGCGCGGACGCCCGCGCCGCACATGACGATCCCCTGCTGGACTGTCTGGTGGAAATCACCCGGCTGCACGGGGTGACGGCCACGGCCCAGGCGCTGTCTTCGGGCCTGCCGCTGGAAGAACACCGGCTGACCCCCGCCCTGCTGCCGCGCGCCGCCGCGCGCGCGCAGATGTCGGCGCGCGTGGTCAAACGCCCGCTCGAAAGCATTTCCCAGGACCTGCTGCCCGCCATCCTGCTGCTGCATGGCGAGCGCGCCTGTCTGCTGCTGAAGACGGACGGCGACAAGTACGTGGTCAG
The DNA here is from genome assembly GCF_056711425.1 of Achromobacter sp. SX5. Lineage (NCBI taxonomy): Bacteria > Pseudomonadati > Pseudomonadota > Betaproteobacteria > Burkholderiales > Alcaligenaceae > Achromobacter > Achromobacter sp. SX5. The sequence goes on from NZ_CM160041.1 coordinate 3,625,627, forward strand.
CCATCCCGAGCTGGGCGGCAGCTCCATGGAAATGAGCGCCACGGAACTGGCGGCGCAATACACCGGCCTGGTGTGCTTCGTGCGGCCGCAGTTCCGCTTCGACGCGCGCGCGCCCGAGGTCGCCAAGGTGCGCGAGCGCCATTGGTTCTGGGCCGCCATCATGGAGAACCGGCGCCTGTACCGCGACGCGCTGGTCGCGGCGCTGCTGATCAACATCTTCGCGATGGCCATGCCGTTGTTCACGATGAACGTCTATGACCGCGTCGTGCCCAACAACGCCATCGAAACCCTCTGGGTGCTGGCCATCGGCATCACGCTGGTCGTGATCTTCAACATGATCCTGGGCACCGCCCGCTCGCACGTGGTCGACAGCGCCAGCAAGCGGGTCGACGTGCGCCTGTCGGCCCAGATCATGGAACGGGTGCTGGACCTGCGGCTGGAAGGCAGGCCGGTGTCGGTCGGCTCCTTCGCCGCCAACCTGCGCTCGTTCGAGTCCATCCGCGATTTCATCGCCTCGGCCACCATCACCACCCTGGTGGACCTGCCCTTCATCCTGCTGTTCCTGCTGGCCCTGGCCTGGATCTCGCCCTGGATGGTGCTGCCGCCGCTGGTCGCCATCGTGCTGATCCTGCTGGTGTCGCTGGCGGCGCAGGCGCGCATGGAAGCGCTGACCATGTCGTCGTTCCAGGCCGCCTCGCAGCGCAACGCCACCCTGGTCGAGGCGCTGACCGGCCTGGAGGCCGTCAAGACGCTCAACGCCCAGGGCGCGATCCAGCGCAACTGGGAACGTGCCACCGAATTCATCGCCCAGACCGGCGGCAAGCTCAAGCTGATCTCCTCGTCCACGGTCGGTTTCGTGCAGGCCGTGCAGCAGATGGTGTCGATCTCGGTCGTGATCATCGGCGTCTACCAGGCGCAGGAGTCCGCCATCTCCATGGGCGGCATCATCGCCGCGTCCATGATCGCGGGCCGCTGCCTGGCGCCGCTGGGGCAGGTCGCCGGCCTGCTCATGCAGTACCAGAACGCGCGCACGTCGCTGGGTTCGATCGACAACTACATGAAGCTGCCGGTCGAACGCCCCGCCAATGCCGAATTCCTGCACCGCCCCGTGTTCCACGGCGGGCTGGAATTCCGCGACGTCAGCTTCACCTATCCGGGCGCGGCGCAGCCGGCGCTGAAGAAGGTCTCGTTCAAGCTCAAGCCGGGCGAAAAGGTCGGCGTCATCGGCCGCATCGGCTCGGGCAAGACCACGCTGGAAAAACTGGCCCTGGCGCTGTATGAGCCCACCGAGGGCGCGGTGCTGCTCGACGGCATCGACGTGCGCCAGATCGATCCGGCCGACGTGCGGCGAGCCATCGGCCACGTGCCCCAGGACCCGCTGCTTTTCTACGGCAGCCTCAAGCACAACCTGGCCATGGGCGCGCCCTACGCCGACGACGCCAGCATTCTGGCGGCCGCCAACCTGGCCGGCGTCACGGATTTCGCCAACCTCCATCCCAATGGCTTCGACATGCTGATCGGCGAACGCGGCGAGTCCCTGTCCGGCGGCCAGCGCCAGTCGGTGGCCGTGGCCCGCGCCCTGATCAACGATCCGCCCATCCTGCTGCTGGACGAGCCCAGCAGCAACATGGACCACCAGAGCGAAGCCCAGCTGCGCAAGCGCCTGGGAGAAGCCAGCGAAACCAAGACCATCCTGCTGGTCACGCACCGCACCGCCTTGCTGGACCTGGTCGACCGGCTCATCGTGATCGACAACGGCCACATCGTGGCCGACGGTCCCAAGGAGCAAGTGGTCGAAGCCCTGCGTCAAGGACGCGTCGGACGCGGAAGCTGAGGCAAGCATGCTGAACAACCCAGCCGAAACCAGGCACGGCCTGTTTGGAACCCTGTGGCGCAAGCTGCGCGGCGTCTTCATGTTCTTTTTCGACCGCCTGCTCGACGGCGCCGACCGGAACAAGCCGCAGCACCGCTCCGACTACGTCGGCAATGCGGAATGGGTCATCCACGAATCCCAGGCGCGCGGCTCGCGCATCCTGCTGTGGGTCAGCCTGCTGGCCACCGGCGGCCTGCTGTTCTGGGCCGCCGTGGGCAGCATCGACGAGGTCGTCCGCGGCGAAGGCAAGGTCGTGCCGTCGCGCCAGGTGCAGATCATCCAGAGCCTGGACGGCGGCATCGTCGAGGAAATCCTGGTGCGCCCCGGCCAGGAGGTCGAGGCCGGCGAAGTCCTGCTCAGGATCGACTCCACCCGCTTCGCCTCCTCGCTGGGCGAGAACAACGCCGAATACCTGTCGCTGCTGGCCAAGTCGGCGCGCCTGAAGGCGCTGGCCACGGGCGAGCCCTTCGTCGCGCCCGAAGAGGTGCTGGCGCAGGCGCCCGGGCTGGTCGAAATGGAACGCAATGCGTGGCAGGCCCGCACCAGCGAACTGAACGCCACCGTCAACGTCGCCCGCGAACAGCTCAATCAGCGCCAGGAAGACCTGCGCGAAACCATCGCCAAGCGCGACCAGGCCGCCGCCAGCTGTGGCCTGACCTCGCGCGAACTGCAGGTGACCCGCCCGCTGCTCAAGAGCGGCGCCGTCTCCGAGGTCGACCTGCTGCGCCTGCAGCGCGACGTGGCGCGCTATTGCGGCGAACAGAAAGGCGCCGAAGCGCAGATCGACCGTTTCCAGGCCTCGATCAAGGAAGCCGAAAGCAAGATCCAGGAAGCCGAGCTCAATATCCGCAACCAGGCCCGCAGCGAGCTGTCCGAAACCAACACCAAGCTGTCGACGCTGCGCGAAGGCAAGCTGGCGCTGGTCGACCGGGTCAAGCTGGCCGAAGTCCGCGCCCCGGTGCGCGGCACCGTCAAGACGCTGTTCAACAACACCGTCGGCGGCGTGGTGCAGCCGGGCAAGGACATCATCGAGATCGTGCCCAAGGACGACACCCTGCTGCTCGAAGTGCGCATCCTGCCGCGCGACATCGGCTTCCTGCACGCCGACCAGAAGGCCGAAGTGAAGTTCACCGCCTACGACTTCGCCATCTACGGCGGCCTGGAAGGCAAGGTCGAGCAGATCGGCGCGGACACCGTTACCGACGAGAAAGGCAATTCCTACTACGTGGTGCGCGTCCGCACGGACCGCAGCACCGTGGGCGAGAAGCTGTTGCCCATCATCCCCGGGATGGTGGCGGAGGTCCATATCCTGACCGGCAAGCGCACGGTGCTGCAATACCTGCTCAAGCCGATATTGCGCGCCAAGGCGAATGCCTTCACCGAACGTTGACGGAGGACTGCAAGGCTTTATGAAACCCGTTCCTGTCCTGTTGATTACGCACGACGACCTGTTGTGGCAACACTGGCGCGCGCTGGACCCGGCGCGCTGGATGGCCGCCCGCGGGCGCGGCCTTGCCGACCTGCAGCGCTGGCGCGAGCAGGGCCGCACGCTGGCGGTGCTGGATACCGGCCTGCCCCGGCTTCCCTCCTGGCAGGACCCCAGCTGGACCGCCGCCCTGGCGGAAATGCGCGTCGTCGTGGCCAGCCCCAGCCCCAACGACGAAGAAGGCACACAAGCCCTGGGCGCGGGCGCCCACGGCTATTGCCACAGCTATGCGCCGGCGGCGGCCCTGTCGCAGGCGCTGGAGGTAGTGGCCTCCGGCGGCATCTGGATGGGCAGGTCCCTGGTGTCCCGGCTGCTCAAGCTGGTGGCCGAACGCACCCAGGGCGCGCCCTCGTGGGACGGCGGCCTCTTGACCGAACGCGAAATGACGGTGGCGCGCTACGCCGCCAACGGCCATGCCAACGCGCCCATCGCCGAGACCCTGGGCATTACCGAACGCACGGTCAAGGCCCACCTGTCGGCCGTTTTCGAGAAGCTGGGCGTCACCGACCGCCTGCAGCTCGCCCTGCTGGTCCACGGCATTTCCACCCCCGCCGACAGCGCCGCCAAAATCGCCTCCTGATACTGTCCTTGAGGACAATATCCCGCGCCGCCGGCGCGACCTAGTATCTGGTCATCTTGGATAACTCCCTGAAACGGAACCAACATGGCCAACACTACCCCTGCAGTCGTCAACGAAATCACCGGTCGCGCCTGGATACGCAATAGCGATGGTTCCCTGACCGAACTGCACCAGGGCAGCAAAGTGCCCGCCGGCAGCGAGGTCGTCACGGCCTCGGGCGCCACGGTTTCGCTTCAGGTGGGCGACGGCATGCCGATCGTGATCGGCGAAGGCCGCGAAGTGGCGATGAACGGCGACATGGGCGGCCCGCTGGCCGATCCCTCGGAAGCCGCGGTGGCCCCGCCCAGCGGCACCGATTCCGACCGCCTGCTGGCCGCCCTGCGCGACGGCCGCGACCCGTTCGACGAACTCGATCCCACCGCGGCCGTGGTGGCCGGCGGCGGCGATAACGGCGGCAGCAGCTTCGTGCGCCTGGCCCGCATCCTCGAAACCACCTCTCCGCTGGACCTGGCCTACCCCAATCCTGCCCGCGCCAACGACGTGCTGCCCCGCCTGTCGGGCCTGGGCTCGCGCGGCGACGACGAAGAAGCGACCGTCACCCCCACCACCGTCAATAACGCGCCCAACGCGCTCGACGACGCCGGCCGCGGCGGCCAGGACAGCCTGGTGCGCGGCAACCTGCTGCTCAACGACTCCGATCCCGACGGCGACCCGCTGGCCATCGTCTCGATCAGCGGCCGTCCCATGACCCCGGGCGGCATCACCGTCAACGGCAGCAACGGCGGCACCTTCACCATCCAGCCCGACGGCAGCTACGTCTTCAACCCGGGCGGCAACTACACCCACCTGGCCGAAGGCGAAACCACCACCACCACGATTTCGTACGTCATCACGGACCCCAGCGGCGCCACCTCCACCGCCAACGTGGTCATCACGATCACCGGCAGCAACGAAGGCCCGGTGTCGACCGCCATCTCCGGCACCAGCGGCGTCGACGCCCAGACCGGCGTGAGCTACGACGTCTCCGGCTACTTCTCCGACCCGGACACCAGCGACAAGCTGACCTACACCGCCAACGGCCTGCCGCCCGGACTGAGCATCGATCCCAACACGGGCGTGATCACCGGCACCATCGACCACTCGGCCTCGCAGGGCGGCAACAACGGCGTCTACACGGTCACCGTGACCGCCACCGCCCCCTCCGGCGCCACCACCTCGCAGTCCTTCGACTGGGACGTGACCAACCCCGCGCCCACCGCCCTGGATGACGCCGGCCAGACCGACGAAGACACCACCCTGAGCGTCGACGCCGCGAACGGCGTGCTGTCCAACGACAACGACCCGGACGGCGACACGCTGACCGTCACCGCAGTCAACGGCAGCGCCGCAGGCGTGGGCAGCGTCGTCACCGGCTCGGGCGGCGGCACGTTCACGCTGAACGCCGACGGCTCGTACACCTTCAACCCCGGCTCGGACTTCCAGAACCTGGCGGCCGGCGAGAAGACCAGCAGCTCCATCACCTACCTGGTTTCGGACGGCGAAGGCGGCACCAGCACGGCCACCCTGACGGTCGAGATCACCGGCACCAACGATGCGCCCGTGGCGATCGCGCTGGACAACCGCGACAACATGGACGGCGACACGGTCAGCTATGACCTGTCCGGCTATTTCAGCGATATCGACAATGGCGACGCGCTGACCTACTCCGTCGACCACGTGCCCGGCGGCCTCACCTTCGACACCGCCACCGGCACCTTCTCCGGCACGCTGGCCAACTGGGCCTCCGACCACACCAACACCGGCGTCAAGGGCGAGTACCTGATCACCGTGACCGCCACCGACAAATCGGGCGCCTCGGTCTCGCAGACCTTCGTCTGGACCATCGGCAACCCCGAGCCGATCGCCCTCGATGACGCCGGCCGCACCCAGGAAGACACCGTCCTGGTCGTCGACCACCGCACCGAAGGCGTGCTCGGCAACGACCGCGATCCGGACGGCGACGCGCTCTCGGTCTCGCAGGTCAACGGCAAGGAAGCCGGCGTGGGCCAGCCCGTGGCCGGCTCCAACGGCGGCACCTTCACGCTGAACGCCGACGGCACCTACACCTTCAATCCGGGCGCGGACTTCCAGCGCCTGGGCGACGGCCAGACGGCGACCACCTCCATCACCTACACCGTGACCGACGCCCAGGGCGCCACGGACAAGGCCACGCTGGTCATCACGGTCACCGGCAGCAACGACGCCCCGATTCTCACGCCGGACGTCATCCTGGGCGACCTGAGCAACAACGACAGCGACGTCATCACCCCGGTCGACATCGCCAGGCAGTTCCAGGACGTGGACCAGGGCGACACCCTCACCTACACCGCCACCGGCCTGCCGCCGGGCCTGGCGCTGGACCCCGTCACCGGCCTCATCTCCGGCAAGATCGACTCCTCGGCCTCGCAGGGCGGCAACAACGGCGTCTACACGATCGTCGTCACCGCGACCGACGCGTCCGGCGCCAAGATCAGCCAGACCTTCGAATGGGACATCAAGAACCCCGCGCCCAAGGCCGTCGACGACCAGAACACGACCGACGAAGAAACCTCGCTCACCGTCGACGCCAGCAATGGCGTGCTGGCCAACGATAGCGATCCCGACGGCGACACCATCAAGGTCTCGCAGGTCAACAACAACGACGCCAGCGTCGGCCAGCCGGTGGCCGGCTCGCACGGCGGCACCTTCACGCTGAACGCCGACGGCTCGTACTCGTTCAATCCGGGCGGCGACTTCCAGTACCTGAACAATCAGCAGACCGCCACCACCTCGATCACCTATACGGTCGTCGATGCGGACGGGGCCACGACCACCGCCACCCTGGTCATCACGGTCACCGGCAACAACGACGCCCCGATCCTCACGCCGGACGTCATTCTGGGCGACCTGAGCAACAACGACAGCGACGTCATCACCCCGGTCGACATCGCCAGGCAGTTCCAGGACGTGGACCAGGGCGACACCCTCACCTACACCGCCACCGGCCTGCCGCCGGGCCTGGCGCTGGACCCCGTCACCGGCCTCATCTCCGGCAAGATCGACTCCTCGGCCTCGCAGGGCGGCAACAACGGCGTCTACACGATCGTCGTCACCGCGACCGACGCATCCGGCGCCAAGATCAGCCAGACCTTCGAATGGGACATCAAGAACCCCGCGCCCAAGGCCGTCGACGACCAGAACACGACCGACGAAGAAACCTCGCTCACCGTCGACGCCAGCAATGGCGTACTGGCCAACGATAGCGATCCCGACGGCGACACCATCAAGGTCTCGCAGGTCAACAACAACGACGCCAGCGTCGGCCAGCCGGTGGCCGGCTCGCACGGCGGCACCTTCACGCTGAACGCCGACGGCTCGTACTCGTTCAACCCGGGCAGCGACTTCCAGTACCTGAACGACCAGCAGACCGCCACCACCTCGATCACCTACACGGTCGTCGACGCGGACGGCGCCACGACCACCGCCACGCTGACCGTCACGGTCACCGGCCAGACCGACGCCCCGCCCGTCATCACCCCCGAGGACACCGACGGCACGGTCACCGGCGCGCACAACAGTGTGATCGAAGCCAGCGGCGACATCGTCACCGGTTCCGTCACGGTCTCGGCCGAGGCCGGCATCCGTGGCGTGACCGTCGGCGGCCAGGACGTCACCGGCGCCAACAACACGCCGGTGGTCATCACCACCGACAAGGGCATCCTGACCATCACCGGTTACGATGCGGCCACCGGCAAGATCACCTACTCCTACCAGGAAACGGGCGGCGCGGACGACCACAGCGGCGGCGACAACGCCGTGCGCGACAGCTTCCCGGTGGTCGTCACCGACCTTGCGGGCGCCAGCAACAGCAACGACCTCGTCATCCAGATCATCGACACCGAGCCCAAGGCCGAGGACGACGTCGCTTCCGTCACGGAAGACGCCACTGCCCCGATCACCGGCAACGTGCTGGCCAACGACACGTTGGGCGCCGATGCCAGCACCACCGTCATCAACACGGCCGACGCCAAGTACGGCACGCTGATCGACAACGGCGACGGCACCTGGTCGTATCAGCTGAACAACGGCCTGGAAGCCGTCCAGGCCCTGAACGACGGCGACACGCTGACCGAGACGATCCGCTACACGATCACCGACGCCGATGGCGACATCGCCGAGGCCGTGATCACCATCACGATCAACGGCCAGACCGACGGCCCGCCTGTCATCACCCCCGAGGACAGCGACGGCACCGTCACCGGTGCGCACAACAGCGTGATCGAAGGCACCGGCGACATCGTCACCGGTTCCGTCACGGTCTCGGCCGAAGCCGGCATCCGTGGCGTCACCGTGGGCGGCCAGGACGTCACCGGCGCCAACACCACGCCGGTCGTCATCACCACCGACAAGGGCATCCTGACCATCACCGGTTACGACGCCGCCACCGGCAAGATCACCTACTCCTACCAGGAGACGGGTGGAGCCGACGACCACAGCGACGGCGACAATGCCGTGCGCGACCTGTTCCAGGTCGCAGTCACCGACGTGGCAGGCAAGACCACCACCGGCGACCTCGTCATCCAGATCATCGACACCGAGCCCAAGGCCGAGGACGACACGGCTTCCGTCACGGAAGATGCCACCGCCCCGATCACCGGCAACGTGCTGGCCAACGACACGCTGGGCGCCGATGCCAGCACCACCGTCATCAACACGGCCGACGCCAAGTACGGCACGCTGATCGACAACGGCGACGGTACGTGGTCGTATCAGCTGAACAACGGCCTGGAGGCTGTCCAGGCCCTGAACGATGGCGATACGCTGACCGAGACCATCCGCTACACCATCACCGACGCCGATGGCGACATCGCCGAGGCGGTGATCACCATCACGATCAACGGCCAGAACGACGGCCCGCCGGTCATCACGCCTGAAGACAGCGACGGCACCGTCACGGGCGCACACAACAGCGTGATCGAAGGCACGGGCGACATCGTCACCGGTTCCGTCACGGTGTCGGCCGAAGCCGGCATCCGTGGCGTGACCGTCGGCGGCCAGGACGTCACGGGCGCCAACAACACCCCCGTCGTCATCACCACCGACAAGGGCATCCTGACCATCACCGGTTACGATGCGGCCACCGGCAAGATCACCTACTCCTACCAGGAGACCGGTGGAGCCGACGACCACAGCGACGGCGACAACGCCGTGCGCGACCTGTTCCAGGTCGCAGTCACCGACGTGGCCGGCAAGACCACCACGGGCGACCTCGTCATCCAGATCATCGACACCGAGCCCAAGGCCGAGGACGACGTCGCTTCCGTCACGGAAGATGCCACCGCCCCGATCACCGGCAACGTGCTGGCTAACGACACGTTGGGCGCCGATGCCAGCACCACCGTCATCAACACGGCCGACGCCAAGTACGGCACGCTGATCGACAACGGCGACGGCACCTGGTCGTATCAGTTGAACAACGGCCTGGAAGCTGTGCAGGCGCTCAACGACGGCGACACGCTGACCGAGACCATCCGCTACACGATCACCGACGCCGATGGGGACATCGCCGAGGCGGTGATCACCATCACGATCAACGGCCAGACCGACGGTCCGCCTGTCATCACCCCCGAGGACAGCGACGGCACCGTCACCGGTGCGCACAACAGTGTGATCGAAGGCACGGGCGACATCGTCACCGGCTCCGTCACGGTGTCGGCCGAGGCCGGCATCCGTGGAGTGACCGTGGGCGGCCAGGACGTCACCGGCGCCAACAACACCCCCGTCGTCATCACCACCGACAAGGGCATCCTGACCATCACCGGTTACGATGCGGCCACCGGCAAGATCACCTACTCCTACCAGGAGACGGGTGGAGCCGATGACCACAGCGACGGCGACAACGCCGTGCGCGACCTGTTCCAGGTCGCAGTCACCGACGTGGCCGGCAAGACCACCACGGGCGACCTCGTCATCCAGATCATCGACACCGAGCCCAAGGCCGAGGACGACGTCGCTTCCGTCACGGAAGACGCCACCGCCCCGATCACCGGCAACGTGCTGGCCAACGACACGCTGGGCGCGGACGCCAGCACCACCGTCATCAATACGGCCGACGCCAAGTACGGCACACTGATCGACAACGGCGACGGCACCTGGTCGTATCAGCTGAACAACGGCCTGGAGGCTGTGCAGGCGCTCAATGACGGCGATACGCTGACCGAGACGATCCGCTACACCATCACCGACGCCGATGGCGACATCGCCGAGGCGGTAATCACCATCACGATCAACGGCCAGACCGATGGCCCGCCGGTCATCACGCCTGAAGACAGCGACGGCACCGTCACGGGCGCACACAACAGCGTGATCGAAGGCACGGGCGACATCGTCACCGGCTCCGTCACAGTGTCGGCCGAGGCCGGCATCCGTGGCGTGACCGTCGGCGGCCAGGACGTCACCGGCGCCAACACCACGCCGGTGGTTATCACCACCGACAAGGGCATCCTGACCATCACCGGTTACGACGCCGCCACCGGCAAGATCACCTACTCCTACCAGGAGACGGGTGGAGCCGACGACCACAGCGACGGCGACAATGCCGTGCGCGACCTGTTCCAGGTCGCAGTCACCGACGTGGCCGGCAAGACCACCACGGGCGACCTCGTCATCCAGATCATCGACACCGAGCCCAAGGCCGAGGACGACGTCGCTTCCGTCACGGAAGATGCCACCGCCCCGATCACCGGCAACGTGCTGGCCAACGACACGCTGGGCGCCGATACCAGCACCACCGTCATCAACACGGCCGACGCCAAGTACGGCACGCTGATCGACAACGGCGACGGTACCTGGTCGTATCAGCTGAACAACGGCCTGGAAGCCGTCCAGGCCCTGAACGACGGCGACACGCTGACCGAGACCATCCGCTACACCATCACCGACGCCGATGGCGACATCGCCGAGGCGGTGATCACTATCACCATCAACGGCCAGAACGACGGCCCGCCGGTCATTACGCCTGAAGACACCGACGGCACCGTCACCGGTGCGCACAACAGCGTGATCGAAGGCACGGGCGACATCGTCACCGGTTCGGTCACGGTGTCGGCCGAAGCCGGCATCCGCGGCGTCACCGTCGGTGGCCAGGACGTCACGGGCGCCAACAACACCCCCGTCGTCATCACCACCGACAAGGGCATCCTGACCATCACCGGTTACGACGCCGCCACCGGCAAGATCACCTACTCCTACCAGGAGACCGGTGGCGCGGACGACCACAGCGACGGCGACAACGCCGTGCGCGACCTGTTCCAGGTCGCAGTCACCGACGTGGCAGGCAAGACCACCACGGGCGACCTCGTCATCCAGATCATCGACACCGAGCCCAAGGCCGAGGACGACACGGCTTCCGTCACGGAAGACGCGACCGCCCCGATCACCGGCAACGTGCTGGCCAACGACACGCTGGGCGCGGACGCCAGCACCACCGTCATCAACACGGCCGACGCCAAGTACGGCACGCTGATCGACAACGGCGACGGTACCTGGTCGTATCAGCTGAACAACGGCCTGGAAGCCGTCCAGGCCCTGAACGACGGCGACACGCTGACCGAGACCATCCGCTACACCATCACCGACGCCGATGGCGACATCGCCGAGGCGGTGATCACTATCACCATCAACGGCCAGAACGACGGCCCGCCGGTCATTACGCCTGAAGACACCGACGGCACCGTCACCGGTGCGCACAACAGCGTGATCGAAGGCACGGGCGACATCGTCACCGGTTCGGTCACGGTGTCGGCCGAAGCCGGCATCCGCGGCGTCACCGTCGGTGGCCAGGACGTCACGGGCGCCAACAACACCCCCGTCGTCATCACCACCGACAAGGGCATCCTGACCATCACCGGTTACGACGCCGCCACCGGCAAGATCACCTACTCCTACCAGGAGACCGGTGGCGCGGACGACCACAGCGACGGCGACAACGCCGTGCGCGACCTGTTCCAGGTCGCAGTCACCGACGTGGCAGGCAAGACCACCACGGGCGACCTCGTCATCCAGATCATCGACACCGAGCCCAAGGCCGAGGACGACACGGCTTCCGTCACGGAAGACGCGACCGCCCCGATCACCGGCAACGTGCTGGCCAACGACACGCTGGGCGCGGACGCCAGCACCACCGTCATCAACACGGCCGACGCCAAGTACGGCACGCTGATCGACAACGGCGACGGCACCTGGTCGTATCAGTTGAACAACGGCCTGGAGGCTGTCCAGGCCCTGAACGACGGCGATACGCTGACCGAGACGATCCGCTACACCATCACCGACGCCGATGGCGACATCGCCGAGGCCGTGATCACCATCACGATCAACGGCCAGACCGACGGCCCGCCTGTCATCACCCCCGAGGACACCGACGGCACCGTCACCGGTGCGCACAACAGTGTGATCGAAGGCACGGGCGACATCGTCACCGGTTCCGTCACGGTGTCGGCCGAAGCCGGCATCCGTGGCGTGACCGTCGGCGGCCAGGACGTCACCGGCGCCAACACCACGCCGGTGGTCATCACCACCGACAAGGGCATCCTGACCATCACCGGTTACGATGCCGCCACCGGCAAGATCACGTACTCCTACGAGGAAACGGGCGGCGCGGACGATCACCGTGCAGGCAACGATAGCGTGCGTGATGAGTTCCAAATCGTGGTCACCGACGTGGCCAACGTCAGCCGTGATAACAACCTCGTCATCCAGATCATCGACACCGAGCCCAAGGCCGAGGACGATGTCGCTTCCGTCACGGAAGACGCGACCGCCCCGATCACCGGCAACGTGCTGGCCAACGACACGCTGGGCGCCGATGCCAGCACCACCGTCATCAACACGGCCGACGCCAAGTACGGCACGCTGATCGACAACGGCGACGGCACCTGGTCGTATCAGTTGAACAACGGCCTGGAGGCTGTGCAGGCCCTGAACGATGGCGATACGCTGACCGAGACCATCCGCTACACCATCACCGACGCCGATGGCGACATCGCCGAGGCGGTGATCACCATCACGATCAACGGCCAGACTGATGGCCCGCCTGTCATCACCCCCGAGGACAGCGACGGCACCGTCACCGGTGCGCACAACAGCGTGGTCGAAGGCACCGGCGACATCGTCACCGGCTCCGTCACGGTGTCGGCCGAGGCCGGCATCCGTGGCGTCACCGTCGGCGGCCAGGACGTCACCGGCGCCAACACCACGCCAGTGGTCATCACCACCGACAAGGGCATCCTGACCATCACCGGTTACGATGCCGCCACCGGCAAGATCACGTACTCCTACGAGGAAACGGGCGGCGCGGACGATCACCGTGCAGGCAACGATAGCGTGCGTGATGAGTTCCAAATCGTGGTCACCGACGTGGCCAACGTCAGCCGTGATAACAACCTCGTCATCCAGATCATCGACACCGAGCCCAAGGCCGAGGACGACGTCGCTTCCGTCACGGAAGACGCGACCGCCCCGATCACCGGCAACGTGCTGGCCAACGACACGTTGGGCGCGGACGCCAGCACCACCGTCATCAACACGGCCGACGCCAAGTACGGCACGCTGATCGACAACGGCGACGGCACCTGGTCGTATCAGTTGAACAACGGCCTGGAAGCTGTCCAGGCCCTGAACGACGGCGACACGCTGACCGAGACCATCCGCTACACGATCACCGACGCCGATGGCGACATCGCCGAGGCGGTGATCACCATCACGATCAACGGCCAGACCGACGGCCCGCCTGTCATCACCCCCGAGGACAGCGACGGCACCGTCACCGGTGCGCACAACAGCGTGATCGAAGGCACGGGCGACATCGTCACCGGCTCCGTCACGGTCTCGGCCGAGGCCGGCATCCGTGGCGTGACCGTCGGCGGCCAGGACGTTACTGGCGCCAACAACACGCCGGTGGTTATCACCACCGACAAGGGCATCCTGACCATCACCGGCTACGATGCGACCACCGGCAAGATCACCTACTCCTACGAGGAGACGGGCGGCGCCGACGATCACAGCGCGGGTGACGACAAGGTGCGTGACGAGTTCCAGGTCGCCGTCACCGACGTGGCCGGCAAGACCACCACGGGCGACCTCGTCATCCAGATCATCGACACCGAACCCACGGCCAATGACGACGACGGCGGCAGCGTCACCGAAGACGCCACCGTCAACACCCTGGGCGGCAACGTCGTGGACAACGACACCAAGGGCGCCGACGCCATCAAGGACGTGACCTGGAACGTCTCCGACGCGCAGCGCGCCGAGATCGAGCAGTACGGCACGCTGACCCTGAACAACGACGGCACCTGGCGGTTCACGCTGGACAACAGCAAGCCGGCCGTCCAGGCGCTGGGCGCGAACACCAAGCTGGACTTCACGCTGGACTACACCATCACCGACGCGGATGGCGATGAATCCAGCGCCACGCTCAGCCTGAGCATCAACGGCGCCAACGACGCGCCCACGATCACCAGCGCCATCCTCAGCATCTCCGAAGAGGGGCTGCCGCTCGGCCTGGAGGACGACAAGGGCGTTGCCGATACGACGGACGCCGCGACCTACTCCGGCAAGCTGATCATTGCCGACGTGGACTCGGGCGACGCCCATACCGTGACGCTGGTCAAGCCGGCCGACACGGCGCTGTACTCGCAAGGACGGCCGGTCGTCTGGTCCCTGTCCGGCGACGGCCACACCCTGGTCGGCACCGACTACCTGGGCAAGCCCGTCATCACCATGACGGTGACGAACACGGGCGACTACACGGTCACCCTGTCCGGCCAGGTGGATCATCCGACGAATTCGGTCGAGGACGTGCTGCAGCTGGGTGTCGGCGTGGTGGTCAGCGACGGCCACACCACCTCCGGCGGCAGCATCACCGTCAATATCGAGGATGACAGCCCCGAGTTCGGCACCATCACCAACACCACCATGGACAACACCAGCTCCACGGTGCAAGGCACGCTGGAGTTCAATACCGGCGCCGATTCCGTCGGCGCCACGCTGGTCGTCTCCTCCATCGGGAAGCTGCCCGAAGGCTGGACCACCAGCACGCTGGGCCAATCCTCGGTCGACATCTTCTCGCCCGACGGCAGCAAGATTTTCACGGTCACGGTGAATCCGGCCGGCGGCTATACGGTCACCCAGCACGAAGCCCGCCCGGGAACGACCGAATCGATCGACCTGGCCTCCAGCATCACCAACAACCCGCAGACCAGCTACGACCTGGGCTACGCCACGCTGACCGCCGGCGGCGGCAAGACGTTCAACGCCAATTCGTTCGACGGCGGCAACTCGTTCGGCATCGGCAACACCTCCTTCGATGCGGGCGAGAGCTTCCGCATGGACTTCAAGCAGGCGCTGTCGGACTTCAGCCTGGACGTGGCCGAAGTCAAGGGATCGGGCACGATCCAGGTCACGGTCTGGAGCGGCAACGAGTCCAGGACCTTCTCGTTGGACGTGAACCCATCGACTGGCAGCCTCCACATCACGAAGGACATGCTGGAAAGCGGCACCCCCTCGCTGTCTCATTTCGACGCGATCCAGTTCACCGCGGGCGGCGGCGTCAAGATGTCGTTCCTCACGACCGGTTCCTATACGGAGAACGTCCCGGCCGGCCCGATGGACTTCACCGTCGGCGTGACCGGCACCGATGGCGACGGCGACCAGGTGACGGGCGAGTTCACCGTGACCTCCAAGGCCACGGAGAACAGCGCTCCCGAGATCCACGACGCCCACGTATCGGTTTCCGAGGAAGGCCTGGCCGGCGGCATCAAAGACTCCAACGGCACGGTCGACCAGTCGAACGAAACGTCCTACTCGGGCGTGCTGCAGATCTCCGACGCCAACGGCAACCAGGGCCTGTCGGTCAGCCTGCAGGCTCCGGCCGACGGTGTCCTGGTGTCGGGCGGCAAGCCCGTGACCTGGACGCTGGCCAACGGCAACCAGACCCTGACCGGCACGGTCGACGGCAAGACCGTGATCACCGTCACCGTCGACAACCAGGGCAACTACAGCGTCAAGCTGGACGCGCCGGTCGACCACCCGAACAAGGGCGTCGAGGACGTGCAGTCGTTCGGCATCGGCGTGAAGGTGACCGACGCGCTGGGCGCCAGCAGCACCGCCACGATCACCGTCAACGTCGAAGACGATATGCCGGCCAACAACCCGAACCCGACGTCCAGCGTCGGCGTGCCGGTCAGCGAGATCGGCGTCGGCGGCCTGCAATCCGGCTTCAGCAACTGGAAGCTGGAAAACAACGGCTCGCTGAATAGCCAGACCAACAACGACAGCGATCCCGGAATCGACGCGATCACCTGGGGCAAGCCGTCCAACTGGGGCTCGAAGTACTCCGGCTATGCCTTCGTGGACAACGAGGGACTGCGCAGCAACGCCACCGATCTGCTGGACACCACCTTCAAGATCGGCACGTTCACGCACAACAACTTCCCGATGACCGGAAATTCGCTGAAGTCGGTCGAGCTGAACGTGGTGCTGCGCGTCACCATCGATGGCGTCGAGCACGTCGTCAACCACACGATCACGCTGGAACATACGGAAACGCCGAACAACTATGGCGATTACCGCGATGACGACATCGTCCGGATCTCCGACTCCTCGCTGCAGCAGACCTTCCAGGTCGGCGACCGCACCTATGTGCTGAACATCCCGGGCTTCAAGGACGCCAACGGCAAGCTGGTCACGGAAATCCACACCAAGGAAGGCCAGGCCAACTCCTTCGAACTGTATGCCACGGTATCGTCCACCGACCCGCTGCCCAAGGTCGAAGGCGACCTGTTCAGCACCGAAGGCGGCGGCGTCGCAGGCTGGCAGTACGGCGCCGACGGCGCCGGCTCGGTGGCCTGGACCGGCGGCGTCACCCGGGCCGATGGCTCGACGGTCATCGAGAACGAGTACGGCAAGCTGACCATCGACGCCAACGGCCACTACACGTTCGAAATGAGCCGCAAGGCCTACGACAACTTCGAAATCGGCAACAAGGCGCTGACCTACACCTATACCGTCACCGACGCCGACGGCGACAGCCAGCAAGGCCATATCACCATCAACCTGAATGGCTACGACAACGGGCCGGCCGTCTTCCTGAAGGTCGTGGCCGACTCGGCCCACGTCAGCGAGGCCGACGGATCGGTCTCCTACACCGTCATGCTGGTCGACAAGGACGGCAACGAAGTCAAGGTGCCGGACGGCAAGTCCATCACCGCCGCGCTGCAGTGGGAAGGCGACGCCACCGGCAATACGGACACCGGCAACCTGCCCGGCTCCGTCACGATCGGCGGTGGGCAGTCCAGCGCCACCGTGACCGTGGGCGTGGTCAACGACCATGCGGTCGAGGGCAACAAGGGCCTGTCGCTGTCGCTGGGCAACGTGACCGGGGGCAACGCCTTCGACCGCGGCATTCTGGCGGACAAGAACCCGGCGACCACGACCATTCACGACGATGACGTGGCGGTGAAGACGCCGCAGCCGACCCTGACCAACGAGGGCCTTAACCTGACGGTGTGGGCGACCAAGAGCGGCTGGAATCTGTCCAAGTCGGACAAGGACGTGAACGACGTGCTGACCAAGCTCGACAAGAGCGGCGGTACGGAGGGCAACGGCGCCTACTCCAACGACCTCGAAGCCCTGATCAAGCAGTTGATGGACATCGACTCGAACGGCA
Organism: Achromobacter sp. SX5; assembly: GCF_056711425.1. Taxonomy (NCBI): domain Bacteria; kingdom Pseudomonadati; phylum Pseudomonadota; class Betaproteobacteria; order Burkholderiales; family Alcaligenaceae; genus Achromobacter; species Achromobacter sp. SX5. The sequence continues at coordinate 3,643,313 of NZ_CM160041.1, forward strand.
ATGGCTTCCGCTCCAAGGACCCCATCGGTTCGGGCCGCGGCCACAAGTACGGCGATGCCGGCTTCACCGGCAGCAAGTCCACCGATCCTAGCCAGTACCTGGTCCAGGACCTGATGGGCAAGGACCCGCAAGGCGACGCCCGTTCGCAATGGGGCAACGTCAACGGCAATACGGCGATCCACGCCAACGGCGTGATCTACCTGAAGGCCGGCGAAACCTACACCGTGCACGCCCAGGGCGACGACAGCCTGCGCGTGGTGCTGGGCGACCGCAACATGGGCGGCCAGGTGGTGGACCTGCGCTGGGGCAGCGACCATGCCACGGTCAAGACCTTCACCTTCACCCCGACGGAGAGCGGCCTGTACACCCTGGATATGTTCCTGCATAACCAGAACGGCCCGGGCATGTTCAACGTCTGGATCGAGAACAGCAGCGATCCGGGCAAGGCGCTGACCTTCTTCCCGAGCTTCGAGGCCGCCAAGGAACAGCTGGCCGCCAAGGACTCCGGCTTCAAGGTCGGCAGCCTGATCGGTACCGAAGGCTATGGCCACTACAAGGTCTACGGCTACAACGAAGCCCCGGTGAACGCCGAGATCAAGCTGTCGCAGATCCAGGTCGACCCGGCCAACCTGCCGCTGGCCAGCGGCGAGCATGTCGTCGGCATCATGGTCGAGAACCTGCTGGCCGGCTTCGTGCTGAGCGACGGCCAGGGCCACAGCTTCACGGCCACGGACGCCAACGGCTCGGTGGACGTCAAGGGCTGGAACCTCGACACGCTGACGCTCAAGCCGTCCGCCGGCTTTACCGGCGCGCTGGACCTGAATATCGACATCACGATCCAGGGCCACGATCAGGATGGCAGCGCCTATACCTACAACCGTGACAGCGACCTCACGATCCGCGTCGATGCCGTGACCTACGGCACGTCGGGCGCCGACACCCTGACCGGCGGCACCGGCGACGACTTCCTCTACGGCGGCGCGGGCAATGACGTGCTGCGCGGCGGGGACGGGCACGACACGCTGTACGGCGGCGACGGCAACGACGTCCTGCACGGCGGCAAGGGCAACGACACCCTGATCGGCGGAGAAGGCAGCGACACGTTCAAGTGGGAGCTGAACGACCAGGGCACGGTCGGCGCTCCGGCTGTCGACACGATCAAGGACTTCTCGATCCTGAAGCCCGCCGACGGCGGCGACATCCTGGACCTGAGGGATCTGCTGGTCGGCGAAAAGCAGTCGACGCTGAGCCAGTACCTGAACTTCAAGCAGGACCCGGACAACGCCAAGAACACGGTGATCGAGATCAACACCAAGGGCGAAATCGGCCAGGGTCCCGACCAGAAGATCGTGCTCGAAAACGTCGACCTGATGCATGGCACCAACGGCCAGCTCCTGGACAACCAGACCATCATCAACGACCTGCTCCAGAAGGGGAAGCTGAACGTCAACGACCACTAAGCTGCACCCACCCGGGAAGCGGCCCGCGGCCGCTTCCCTCGGATGATCCGCAAGCGCGGACCATCCGTTGGCGCCCGGCCTTCCTGCCTGAGCACTCAGGCAGGCGCCGGGCGTTCTTCTTTACCAGGTTTCATTCAGGACAACCGGACAAATTCACCCCTGACATCGTCTGCGAACACGGGCTGGCCGTAGAACGCCGCCCCTAACATCTGGCCATGTGGATCAATCCTGGAACGGAACCGTCATGGCTACTCCCCTCCTCGCCGTCGTCAACGAAATCACCGGCCGCGCCTGGATACGCAATAGCGATGGCTCCTTGACGGAGCTGCGCCAGGGCAACAAGGTTCCCATCGGTAGCGACATCGTCACGGCCGCCGGCGCCACGGTTACCCTCCAGACCGGCAACGGCATGCCGATAGTGATCGGAGAAAACCGCGATGTCGCATTGGGCCCGGAAATCGACTCGCCCCTGGCCGACGTCTCCGAGGCCGCGATCGTTGCCCCGGTCGGACCGGAAACCGAGCGCCTGCTGGCGGCGCTGCGCGAAGGCCGCGACCCGTTCGATCAGCTCGACCCCGCCGCGGCCGTGCTGGCCGGCGGCGGCGAAGGCGGCGGCACCAGCATCGTGCGCCTGGCCCGCATCCTCGAAACCACCACCCCGCTGGACCTGGCCTACCCCAATCCGGCCCGCGCCAATGACGCGCTGCCCCGCCAGCCTGGCGCCGGCGCCGGAGCCGGCGATGAAACCGGCCCGCCCAATTCGGCGCCGATCGCGCTCGACGACACCGCCAGCGGCTCGCAGGACGAACGCATCCGCGGCAACCTGCTCGCCAACGACAGCGATCCCGACGGCGACCCGCTGACGCTTGCCTCCGTCAACGGCCTGCCGATGGGAATCAACGGCCTCACCGTCCCCGGCTCCCACGGCGGCGCCTTCACCATCCGTCCCGATGGATCCTACGAATTCGACCCGCGCGGCGACTTCAAGCCCCTGGGCGCCGGCCAGACCGCCGTCAGCTCGATCTCGTACACGATCGCCGACCCGTCCCAGGCCACCTCGACCGCCTCGCTCACCGTAACCGTCACCGGCGCCAACGACCTGCCGGAAGTTTCCGACTACACGCTCACCATCGCAGAAGACCAGCCCCTCAGCGGCACGATCGTCGCCACCGACGCCGACCAGGACACGCTGAACTACACCATCGGCCAGTCCCCGGAACACGGCAAGGTCGAAGTGGACCCGCTTACCGGCAAGTACACCTACGTCCCGAACCAGGACTACAACGGCCCGGACCAGTTCACGGTACTCGTCGATGACGGCCAGGGCGGCAAGGCTTCCTCCACCGTCAATATCACAGTCACGGCCGTCAATGACCCGCCGGTCATCGAAGGCGTCGACGTCACGGTCGACGAAGACCAGCCCTTCAAGGGCAAGATCGTCGCAACCGACGCAGAAGGCGATACGTTGAGCTATACGGTCAGCGAGCCTCCAAAGAATGGAGATCTCACACTCGACCTGGTCACCGGCGAATACACGTACACCCCAAATCCGGACTACAACGGTCCTGACCAGTTCACCGTTCTCGTCGATGACGGCAACGGCGGCAAGACTTCATCCACCGTCAATATCGCCATCACCGCCGTCAATGACGCGCCGGTCATCGAAGGCGCAGACCTGACGGTTGCCGAAGACCAACCCTTCAAGGGCAAGGTCGTCGCGACCGATGCGGATGGCGATACGCTGCGCTATACGGTTGCCGAAGATCCGAAGCACGGCAACGTTGATCTCGATCCGCTCACCGGGACATATGTCTACACCCCTTCCCTGGACTACAACGGTCCCGATCAATTCACCGTCCTTGTCGATGACGAGCACGGCGGCAAGACGACATCAACCGTCAACGTCACCGTCACCGCCGTCAACGACGCGCCGGCGGTCGACAGCGTCGATATCACGATTGCCGAGGATGAGCCCATCAAGGGCAAGATCGTCGCGACCGACGTGGATGGCGACACGTTGCGCTATACGATCGGCGAACCGCCGAAAAATGGAAACCTCGAGCTCGATCTGACCACCGGCGCATACACCTACACCCCCAATCCGGACTACAACGGCCCTGACCGGTTCACCGTTCTTGTCGATGACGATCACGGGGGCAAGACCTCGTCCACCGTCAACATCACCATCACCGCCGTCAATGACGCGCCGGTGGTCGAAGGCGCCAATATCACGATTGCCGAGGATGAACCCATCAAAGGCAAAGTCATCGCGAGCGATGCGGACGGCGACACGTTGCGCTATACGATCGGCGAGTCTCCGAAAAATGGAAAACTCGACCTCGATCTGACCACCGGCGAGTACACCTACACCCCCAATCCGGACTACAACGGCCCTGACCAGTTCACCGTCCTCGTCGATGACGATCACGGCGGCAAAACAACATCGACCGTCAACGTCACCGTCACCGCCGTCAACGACGCGCCGGTCGTCGAAGGCGTCGATATCACGATTGCCGAGGATGAGCCCATCAAGGGCAAAATCATCGCGACCGATGCGGACGGCGACACGTTGCGCTATACGATCGCTGAATCTCCAAAAAATGGAAAACTCGATCTCGACCTGGCCACCGGCGAGTACACCTACACCCCCAATCCCGACTACAACGGCCCTGACCAGTTCACCGTGCTCGTCGATGACGAGCACGGCGGCAAGACAATATCGACCGTCAATATCACCATCACCGCCGTCAATGACGCGCCGGTCATCGAAGGAGTGGACATCACGATCGACGAAGACCAGCCCATCAAGGGCAAGATCATCGCGACCGACGCGGATGGCGATACGCTGAGCTATACGATCGCCGAGCCTCCAAAAAACGGAAAACTCGATCTCGACCTGGCCACCGGCGAGTACACCTACACCCCAAAACCGGACTACAACGGCCCAGACCAGTTCACCGTTCTCGTCGATGACGGCAACGGCGGCAAGACCTCCTCCACCGTCAATGTCACGATCGCCGCCGTCAATGACGCACCGGTCATCGAAGGCACGGACCTGACGGTTACCGAAGACCAACCCTTCAAGGGTAAGGTCGTTGCGACCGATGCGGATGGCGACACGTTGCGCTATACGATCGCTGAATCTCCAAAAAATGGAAAACTCGATCTCGACCTGGCCACCGGCGAGTACACCTACACCCCCAATCCGGACTACAACGGCCCAGACCAGTTCACCGTTCTCGTCGATGACGATCACGGCGGCAAGACAACATCGACCGTCAACGTCACCGTCGCCGCCGTCAACGACGCGCCGGTCGTCGAAGGCGTCGATATCACGATTGCCGAAGATGAGCCCATCAAGGGCAAAATCATCGCGACCGATCCGGACGGCGACACGTTGCGCTATACGATCGTCGAACCTCCAAAAAATGGAAGCCTCGAGCTCGATCTGACCACCGGCGAGTACACCTACGCCCCCAATCCGGACTACAACGGCCCAGACCAGTTCGCCGTTCTCGTCGATGACGGCAACGGCGGCAAGACCTCCTCCACCGTCAACATCGCCATAACCGCCGTCAATGACGCGCCGGTCATCGAAGGCGCAGACCTGACGGTTGGCGAAGACCAACCCTTCAAGGGCAAGGTCGTTGCGACCGATGCGGACGGTGACACGTTGCGCTATACGATCGACGAGCCTCCAAAAAATGGAAAACTCGAGCTCGATCTGACCACCGGCGAGTACACCTACACCCCAAAACCGGACTACAACGGCCCAGACCAGTTCACCGTTCTTGTCGATGACGGCAACGGCGGCAAGACCTCATCCACCGTCAATATCACCATCACCGCCGTCAATGACGCACCGGTCATCGAAGGCACGGACCTGACGGTTACCGAAGACCAGCCCTTCAAGGGTAAGGTTGTTGCGACCGATGCGGATGGCGATACATTGCGCTATACGATCGCCGAGCCTCCGAAAAACGGAAAACTCGAGCTCGATCTGACCACCGGCGAGTACATCTACACCCCAAAACCGGACTACAACGGTCCAGACCAGTTCACCGTTCTCGTCGATGACGAGCACGGCGGCAAGACCTTATCCGCCGTCAATGTCACGATCACCGCCGTCAATGACGCACCGGTCATCGAAGGCACGCACCTGACGGTTACCGAAGACCAGCCCTTCAAGGGTAAGGTTGTTGCGACCGATGCGGATGGCGATACATTGCGCTATACGATCGCCGAGCCTCCAAAAAATGGAAAACTCGATCTCGACCTGGCCACCGGCGAGTACACCTACACCCCAAAGCCGGACTACAACGGCCCAGACCAGTTCACCGTTCTCGTCGATGACGAGCACGGCGGCAAGACAACATCGACCGTCAATGTCACCGTCGCCGCCGTCAATGACGCGCCGGTCGTCGAAGGCGTAGACATCACGATCGACGAAGACCAGCCCATCAAGGGCAAGATCATCGCGACCGACGCGGATGGCGATACGCTGAGCTATACGATCGCCGAGCCTCCAAAAAACGGAAAACTCGATCTCGACCTGGCCACCGGCGAGTACACCTACACCCCAAAACCGGACTACAACGGCCCAGACCAGTTCACCGTTCTCGTCGATGACGATCACGGCGGCAAGACAACATCGACCATCAACGTCACCATCACCGCCGTCAATGACGCACCGGTCGTCGAAGGCGCCGACATCACGATCGACGAAGACCAGCCCATCAAGGGCAAGATCATCGCGAGCGATGCGGACGGCGACACGTTGCGCTATACGATCGCCGAGCCTCCAAAGAATGGAAAACTCGATCTCGACCTGGCCACCGGCGAGTACACCTACACCCCAAAACCGGACTACAACGGCACAGACCAGTTCACTGTTCTCGTCGATGACGAGCACGGCGGCAAGACCCCATCGACCGTCAACATCGCCATCACTCCCGTCAATGACGCTCCCGTTGTCAAACAACTCGATATCAGGACTCACGAAGATCAGCCCGTCAAGCGCAAGATCGTTGCGACAGACGTGGACGGCGATACGCTGCGCTATACGATCGACGCCCCTCCTAAACACGGCACGCTCGACCTGGATCGGCTGACGGGCGAGTACACCTATACGCCCGCTCTCGACTACTACGGCACCGACCAATTCACCATCTTCGTCGACGATGACCACGGCGGCAGAACGCCGTCGACCGTCACTGTCATCATCGGTGCCACCAATGATCGTCCTGTCGTGTCCGATTACGATCTCACGACTGCCGAAGATCAACCCATCAAGGGCAGAATTGTTGCAACCGACGTGGATGGCGACACGCTGATCTATTCGGTCAAGGAGGATCCGAAGCACGGCAAGCTCGACCTCGATTCGCGGACGGGCGAGTACACCTACACTCCCGCTCCGGATTACAACGGCTCCGACCGGTTCACTGTCTTCGTCGATGATCGCCGAGGCGGCCTGGTGGTATCGGCCGCCGACATCACCATCACTCCCGTCAATGACGCTCCCGTTGTCAAACAACGCGAGCTCACAACTTTCGAAGACCTGCCCATCACGGGAAAAATCATTGCAAGCGATGTGGACGGCGATACGCTGAGCTACTCGACTACCGACGCTCCTAAGCACGGCAAGCTCGACCTGAATCGGCTGACGGGCGAGTACACCTATACGCCCGCCCTCAATTACTACGGTACCGACCGATTCTCCATCCTCGTCGACGATGGCCACGGCGGTAAGACGCCGTCGACCTTCAACATCATCATCGGCACCATCAACGATCGTCCCGTCGTTCCCGATTACGAACTCACGACAGCCGAAGATCAGACCCTCAACGGCAGAATTGTTGCAACCGACGTGGACGGCGACACACTGCTCTATACGATCAAAGAGCCTCCGAAGCACGGCAAGCTCGACCTCGATTCACAGACGGGCGAGTACACCTACGCTCCCGCGCCCAATTACAACGGCGCCGACCGGTTCACCGTCTTCGTCAACGACGGCCACGCCGGCCTGGCGGTGTCGACCGCCGACATCACCATCACCCCCATCAACGACGCGCCTGTTGTTGAAAGCCACGATCTCAGGACTCACGAAGGTCTGCCGGCCAAGGGGAAAATCATTGCACGCGATGTGGACGGCGATACGCTGAGCTATTTGGCTTCCGAACGGCCGAATCACGGCAAGCTCGACCTGAATCGGCTGACGGGCGAGTACATCTACACGCCGGATGCCGATTACAGCGGCGCCGACCAGTTCACTGTTCTCGTCGATGACGACCACGGCGGCAAGACGCCATTGACCGTCAACGTCACCGTCTCCGCCGTAAACCATGCTCCCATCGTTGAAACCCGGGACTTCACGACGCTCGAGGATCAGCCCATCAAGGGTAAGATCGTTGCAACCGATGTGGACAACGACACGCTGAAATACTGGTTCTACGAACCTCCGAAACACGGCAAGTTCGAACTCGATAATCTGACGGGCGAGTACACCTACACTCCCGCTCCCGACTACAACGGCTCCGACCAGGTCACCGTCCACGTCAACGATCTCCGGGGCAGCACAACGAAGTCGACCATCAATATCACCGTCACCGCCGTCAATGATGTCCCGGTTGTTGAAAACCACGATCTCTGGACTCGCGAAGAGCGGCCCGTCAAGGGCAAGATCATTGCCACCGATGTGGACGGCGACACGCTGAGCTATCGGGCCACCGAATCTCCAAAGCACGGAAAGCTCGACCTCGATCTGCTGACGGGCGAGTACACCTACACGCCGGATGCCGCTTACAAAGGCGCCGACCAGTTCACCGTCCTCGTCGATGACGGCAACGGCGGCAAGACGCAGTCGACCGTCAACGTCACCGTCTCCGCCGTCAACCATGCCCCCATCGTGGAAAGCCTGGATCTCACGACGCTCGAAGATCAGCCCATCAATGGCAAGATCGTTGCGACCGATGTGGACGGCGACACGCTGCACTATCGGTTCTACGAACCTCCGAAGCATGGCAAGTTCAAACTCGATTACCTGACGGGCGAGTACACCTACACTCCCGCTCGCGACTACAACGGCTCCGATCAGATCACCGTCTTCGTCTACGATCGCCGAGGCAGCGTAACGAAGTCGACCATCGATATCTCCGTCACCCCCGTCAATGACGTTCCTGTCGTTGAAAGCCATGACCTCAGGACTTACGAAGATCTACCCGCCAACGGAAAGATCATTGCAAGCGATGCGGACGGCGATACGCTGCGCTATACGGTCATCGAATTTCCGAAGCACGGCCAGCTCGATCTCGATTCGGAGACGGGCCAGTACACCTACACTCCCGCCCTCGATTACAACGGTTCTGACAGGTTCACCGTCATCGTCGATGACGATCACGGAGGAAAGACGTCCTCGACCTTCAATATCGTCGTCACTGCCGTCAATGATCCTCCTGTCGTGTCCGATTACGATCTCACGACTGCCGAGGACCAACCCTTCAAGGGCAGGATCGTTGCAACCGATGTGGACGGCGACAAGCTGAGCTATTGGTTCGACAAGCCTCCAAAACACGGCACGCTCGACCTCGATTCTCAGACTGGAGAGTACACATACACTCCCGCCCCCGATTACAACGGTTCCGACCAGGTCACCGTCCTGGTCACCGATAACCGAGGCAGCATCGTCCGATCGACCCTCAGCATCACCATCGCCCCCGTCAATGACGTTCCTGTCGTTAAAGGCCACGACCTCTGGACTTTCGAAGATTCGCCGGTCAAGGGAAAGATCATTGCAACCGATGTGGATGGCGACACGCTGAGCTATACGGTCAACCAGCCGCCGGAGCACGGCACGCTCGACCTCGATTCGCAGACGGGCCAATATACCTACACTCCGGCCCTCGACTACAACGGCACCGACCGGTTCACCGTCTTCGTCGACGATGGGCAAGGCGGCACGACGCCGTCTACCGTCAACGTCACCATCACGGCCGTCAACGATTCTCCTGTCGTATCCGATTACGATCTCACGACTGCCGAAGACCAACCCTTGAAGGGCAAGATCGTTGCTACCGATGTGGAAGGCGACACGCTGACCTATTGGTTCGACAAGCCTCCAAAACACGGCACGTTCGACATCGATTCTCAGACCGGAGAGTACACATACACTCCCGCTCCCGATTACAACGGTTCCGACCAGGTCACCGTCCTGGTCACCGATAACCGAGGCAGCATCGTCCGATCGACCCTCAGCATCACCGTCACCCCGGTGCTGGACCTGCCTACCATCACGGTATCCGACCCCGGAGAAGTCAACGAAGGCGCCGATGCCGTCTTCCATATCAGCCTGGGCAATACGGGCGATCTGGACATGGACACCACGATCACGCTCAAACTGGATGGCCGGATCGAAACGGCAGATCACGGCACGCCCGTCGTCACCATCGGCGGCGTCGCCGTCAAGGTGACCGCCAACGCCGACGGCGCCTATCGTTTCACGCTTCCCGCCGGCGCCATGAGTGGTATCGTGGTCGCGGTTCCAACCGTGGACGACGCCGTCTTTGAGGGACGCGAACCGATGACGCTGACGGCCACGCTCTCCGGCGAAACCTCCAGCGGCACGCTGCCGGCCGGCATCGCCGGCACTGGTCGCGCCGTGATCGTCGACGACCGAGGCCCGGGCGCAGATCTGCCCACGCTCACGGTATCCGACGCGGGTGACATCAAGGAAGGCGAAAGCGCGGTCTTCGAGATCAAGCTGGACAAGGCGGTTGACGCCAATACCGTACTGAGCTTCACGCTGGCCGGCGACGCCGACGCCAAGGACCTGGGCAGGATTTCCGCTACCGTCGCCGGCGCCGCCGCCGACGTGAAGTCCCATACCGGCGGCAGCTACAGCCTCACCATCCCGGCCGGCGTCCAGGGCGGCATCACGATCAGCGTCGAGACCGTGGCCGACGGCGTCTCCGAGGGCCGCGAGACTCTGGTGCTGGAGGCCGAGCTGACCGGCAGGACCGGCAGCGGAACCGACCTGCCTCAAGGCATCGCCGACACCGGCCGTGCCGTCATCGTGGATGCCTACCAGCCCCCCGCAGTCCAGGATGCAAGCGCATCCGTGTCCGAGGAAGGCCTGGCCGGCGGCATTGCGGATGACCGGGGCACGCCGGATACCACCGATGCGCGCACCGCGACCGGCCAGTTGTCGATCAGCGGCCAAGGCGCCGCGGCCGGCTATGGCGTCTCGCTGGTCGCGCCGGCCGACGGGGTTCTGGTCTCCGGCGGCAGGCCCGTGGCCTGGACGCTGGCCGAGGACGGCCAGACCTTGACCGGTGCGGCCGGCGGCAAGACGGTCATCAGCGTCACCGTCGACAACCAGGGCAAGTATGCGGTGGCGTTGCAGGCCCCGGTGGACCACCGGAATCCGGGCGCCGAGGACGTGCTGTCGTTTGACGTCGGCGTCAAGGTTACCGACAGCCAGGGCGCCAGCAGCACCGGCAAGATCACGGTCAACATCGAGGACGACATGCCGGCCGGCAATCCAGCCCGTGTCTCCAGCCTGGACGTGCCGGTCAGCCGAGTCAGCATCGGCGGCCTGGAAACCGGCTTCAGCAATTGGAGGCTGACGAACGGAACGATTCAGGATCAAGCGCAGAACGACTCGGACCCGGGGATAGATATCATCACCTGGGGGACGCCCGCCAATATTTATCGGTCGGCCTACACCTTTACCGATAACGAGGCACTGCGAGGCTCGACCGATCCGCGGGATATGACCATTCGGCTCGGGACCTTTACTCACAACAATTCACCCGTGGTGAATCGCAATACCGGCGATCTCACATCGGTGGACCTGGAAATTTCCCTGCGGGTGACCATCGACGGCGTCGAACACGTCATCCGGCATACCATCAAGCTGGAGCATACGGAAACGCCGAACAACGGCTTCTGGGGCGACGGCAGTGTGGACGATTTCGTCCGGATCTCCGACGCCAGCCGCCGGCTTACTTTCCCGGTCGGCGACCGGACCTATATGCTGGACATCTCGGGTTTCAAGGACGCCAACGGCAATCTGGTGCAGACGGTCCGAACCAAGGAGGGCCAGGCCAACTCATACGATCTGTATGTCACGGTTTCGTCCACCGACCCGCTGCCCAAGGTCGAAGGAGATCTGTTCGACGCCGGCGCCCCGGGCTGGCGTTACGGCGCCGATGGCGCGGGTTCCGTAGCGTGGGATAAAGGTGTCAGGCAGTCCGACGGTTCCACCGTCATCCAGAACGAATACGGCAATCTGACTGTCGCCGCCAACGGCCATTACGTGTTCGAGATGAGCCGGCAGGCCTATGACAGATTCCCGGTCGGCCGCAAGCCGCTTGCTTATACCTACACCGTGACAGACGCCGATGGCGATCGCCGGCAGGGCCACATCACCATCGACCTGAACGGCTACGACAACGGCGCGCCGCCGCTGCAGGCGATGGTCAGCGCCGACCAGGCCCATGCGAGCGAGGCGGACGGAACGGTTTCCTACACGGTGTCGCTGGCCGACAGGCACGGCAACACGGCCAAGGCGCCCGAAGGCCATGCCATTACGGTGGCCCTGAACTGGAGCGGCGCGGCCGCCGATGGCGATGGCGTCGATCTGCCCCGCTTCGTCACGATCGAAGCAGGCCGCTCCAGCGCCACCGTGACGGCAACCCTGGCCGACGACCGCGTGGTCGAGGGCAACAAGGCGCTGATCCTGTCGCTGGGCGAGGCCAGCGCAAGCCCTGCCCTGCGCGGCGGCGTGGGCGCCGATGCCAGGCCGGCGAGCGTCGTCGTCCACGATGACGATCTGCCGGTGCACACGCCGCAACCGGCGTTGAGCAACGAGGGCCTGAATCTGAAGGTGTGGGCCGTCAAAGACCGCGATCTCTCCGAGTCGGACAAGACGGTCAACGAGATCCTGGACCGCCTGAGAACCAGCAGCCCGAACGAGGGCGACGGCGCGCCGTCCAACGAGCTGGAAGCCATGATCAGGCGCCTGATGGTCGTCGATCCGGACGGCAACGGGTTCCGGTCCAGCTATCCGGTGGGCTCTGGCCGCGGCCACAAGTATGGAAGCATTTATTTCGTGGGAGATCATCCCGAAACGAGCGAGTATCTGGTCCAGGACCTGATGGCCAAGGACCCCAACGCGGACGGCGCCTCGGACTGGAGAAATGTGCAAGGCGGCACCGCCGTGCACGCGCAAGGGGTGATCTACCTGCGCGCCGGCGATACCTACACCGTGCATGCCCAGGGCGACGACAGCCTGCGCGTGGTGCTGGGCGACCGCAACATGGGCGGCCAGGTGGTGGACCTGCGCTGGGGCAGCGACCTTGCCACGGTCAAGACCTTCACCTTCACGCCCACGGATAGCGGCCTGTACACGCTGGACATGTTCCTGCACAACCAGAATGGCCCGGGCATGTTCAACGTATGGGTGGAAAACAGCAGCAGTCCGGGCAAGGCGCTGACCTTCTTCCCCAGTTTCGAGGCCGCCAGGAAGCAATTGGCCGCCGAGGATTCCGGCTTCACGGTTGGCCGCCTGATCGGCACCGAAGGCTACGGCCACTACAAGGTCTACGGCTACAACGAGGCGCCGGTGAATGCCGAGATCAAGCTGTCGCAGATCCAGACCGATCCCGCTCATCTGCCGCTGGCCGGCGGCGAACGAGTCGTCGGCATCTCGATCGGCAACCTGGAGGCCGGGTTCGTGCTGAGCGACGGTGAGGGCCACGTTTTCACGGCCACGGAGAGCCAGGACTCGGTGGAGGTCCAGGGCTGGAAGCTGGCCACGCTGACGTTGAAGCCGACCGAGGACTATACCGGCGCGCTCGACCTGAAGGTCGCCATGACCATCCAGGGCCAGAACCAGGACGGCGGCGGCTATACCTATCGCCGCGACGGCGACATCACGGTACGGGTGGACGCCGTAACCTACGGCACGCCCGGCGACGATACGCTGTCGGCCGGCGCGGGCGACGATTTCCTGTATGGCGGCGCCGGCAATGACGTGCTGACCGGCGGCCGCGGCGACGATACGCTGGTGGGCGGACCCGGCAGCGATACCTTCAGATGGGAATTGAACGACCAGGGCAGCATCGGCGCGCCCGCCCTGGACAAGATCAAGGACTTTTCCATCCTGAAACCCGCCGAGGGCGGCGACGTCCTGGACCTGAAGGATCTGCTGGTCGGGGAAAGCGACGCAACCCTGACCCAGTACCTGAGCTTCAGCAGGAATCCGGCCGAAGCCGGCGGCGGCACGCTCATCGAAATCAATACCCGGGGCCAGTTGGCCAGCCAGGGCGCCGACCAGAAGATCGTGCTGGAGAACGTCGATCTCACGCACGGAGCCAACGGTCAGATCCTGAATAACCAGGCCATCATCAACGACCTGTTGCGCAAGGACAAGCTGATCGTCGATCACGCCTGAATCCATGCGGCGCGGAAACGCCTGGCGGCTCTGCCGCCAACGGCACATTTTTTCGTCCATTTCACCTGAAATGTTCGGAAACATGTGAAAATCCGCTGCATGCCGTCGTCTCCCCGTTTCCGCCCCGCGCTGAAATTGTGTCGATGGGCTTTGTTGTGTCTGGCCTGCACCTGGAGCGGCAGTTCCGCCCTGGAGATCGACGCAGGCAAGCTGCAAAGCCTGTCGGCCAGCCGCTATGGCGCCAAGGGCGCGCGCGCGGTGGATTCGTGGCTGGCCTTGCTGCGCAGCCCGCCGCCGGCCCAGGCGCGCGACGCGCTCGCGATGGCCAACGATTTCTGGAACCGCAGCCTGCTCTCGGGCGAAGACAGTGTCATCTGGCGCCAGACCGACTACTGGGCCACGCCGCTGGAATCGCTGGGCAAGGGAGCCGGCGACTGTGAAGACTACGTCATCGGCAAGTACTTCACGCTGCTCAAGCTGGGCGTGCCGGCCAACAAGCTGCGCTTCATCTACGTGCGGGCGCGCATCGGCGGACCCGCGAGCAGCAGCCAGATCGCCCACATGGTGCTTGGCTACTACGAGACCCCCAACGCCGTGCCGCTGGTGCTGGACAGCCTGGTCTCGACCATCCTGCCCGCCACGCAACGCCGCGATCTGACGCCGGTGTTCAGTTTCAATGCCGACGGCGTGTATGTCGACGGCAAACCCGCCGCCCCGGTTGACCGCCTCAGCCGCTGGCGTGATCTACTACAACGCATGCAACGGGAAGGTTTGCGCCCGTGATGTACGGAAAATAAGACTATGTCCATACTTAGACAGCTACTTCTCAGCGTCACTCTCGCAATCGGCGTCATCCTGCTGGGCACGCTGGCGCTAAGCGTCAACTCGGCCCGGGAATACCTCTCCGGCCAGTTGAAGGTGCAGAGCACCGATGCGGCCGTCTCGCTGGCCTTGTCGCTGTCGCAGCCGGCCAACAACGATCCCGTGGTGCAGGAACTGCTGGTGTCGGCGCTATATGACGGCGGCCATTTTTCGCTGGTGCGCCTGTCCGATCCCGAAGGCAAGGTCCTGATCGAACGCCAGTCGACCGCCACCGCGGCCTCGGTGCCGACCTGGTTCCGGGCGCTGGCCCCGTTGAACGCGGAGCCGGCCACGCATGCGGTCAGCGACGGCTGGCGCCAGATCGGCGAGGTCACGCTGGTGGCCAACGACGCCTACGCCTGGGAAGCCCTGTGGCGCAGCAGCCTGAAGATGATCGCCCTGGTGGTGGGCGCGGGCATTCTGTGGGCCGTGTTCGCCTTTCTGCTGGTGGGCTGGATCAAGAATCGGCTGCTGCGCGAGATCAGCGACCACGTGCGCCGCATCGGCCAGGAATCGCCGGCCGGCCAGGTGCAGGCGCGCGTGCCCGAGCTGTCCGGCGTGGTGCAGGCCCTGAACCAGACGCGCGAGCGTGTCTATGCCAGCGTCGAAGAACAGAACGCCCGCATCGAATCGTTGCAGGTCGAACTGAACCAGGACCCGGTCACCGGCCTGCCCAACCGCAAGTACTTCGTCAACGAATTCCGCCGCGCGCTGGAAATGCCGCAGGCCGTGGCCGGACGCGCCGTCGATGGCGGCCATATCCTGGTGTTCCGCCAGCGCGACCTGGCCGACCTGAACCGCCACATGCCGCGCGAATTCATCGACCAGTGGCTGCGCACGACCTGCGAGCGCATCGGCGGCACGCTGCGGCGCATGCACGTGGCCACGCCGCTGCTGGCGCGCCTGAACGGATCGGATTTCGCGCTGCTGCTGCCCGGCTGCGCGGCGCCGCAGGCGATGATGATCGCCGAACAGGTGCGCGCCGACCTGCATGCCTCGCGCATCCCGGTCGGCGAAGGCCACCTGTGCCGCTGGGCCCAGGCCATCACCGACTACGGCCACGGCCACCAGGCCGGGCCGGTGCTGGCGCGGCTGGATTTCGGGCTGATGCGGGCCGAAAGCGCCGGCAACGACCAGGTCGTGATCGCGGGCGCGACCGACATGCACACGCCGTCCGAATCCGGCGAACGCGCCTGGAAGGACGCGATTCTGTGCGCCCTGGAGGAACATCGTTTCGAGCTGGCCCCGGAAACCCTGAAAGCCACCGACGGCAGCCCGGTGCGCGTGGAGGCCATGCTGATGCTGCGCACCGCCGCCGACCAGGAACCGATCCCGGCGACGCTGTTCATCCCGCCGGCGGTGCGGCTGGACCTGGTGGCCGACTGCGACCTGGAAGCGGTAAGCCTGGGCCTGGACTGGCTGGCCGCCAATCCCGGCGAACTGGCCGTGCGGGTCGCCCTGCCCTCGCTGCGCGGCCAGAAATTCTTCCGCCAGCTGGCCCTGATGCTGACCGAGCACCGGCCGTTGGCGAGCCGGCTGTACCTGGAAATCGACGCCCACGGCCTGGTGGAATGCCACGAACAGATCGCCGCGCTGGCGCGGGTGACCTCGGAGTTCGGCGCGCATATCGGCGTGCGCCGCCTGGCGCAGCAGTTCGGCGCGGTGGCGCAGTTGCACACCCTGCCCTTGTCCTACGTGAAGCTGGGCGGCGGTTTCGTGGGCGGCATGTCGCAAAGCCCCGGCAGCCAGCAGCTGACCGCGTCGGTACTGGAAACGGCGCGCAAGCTGAATATCGCGGTCTATGCCGAGGATGTACCCGACGCCGAAACGCAGCGCATCCTGGCCGAGCTGGGCATAGGCATCATGCGCGGCCCCGGCGTCAGGATCGCCGCGGGCCGGGCCTGAAGCGGCCCGCGGCGCCGGCCGCGCTCAGCGCGCGGCGGCCTTGCCCTTGGACTGTTCGTACAGCGGCAGCACCTGCTGCGCCGCGGCCTGCAGGTCGGCGATGCGCGAGGCTGCCGACGGGTGGGTCGACAGGATCTCGGGCGGGGCGCTGCCCTGGTCGGCCGCGCCCATCTTCTGCCACAGCGTCACGGCGGCCCGCGGGTCGAAGCCGGCGCGGGCCGCCAGTTCCACGCCCATGCGGTCGGCCTCGGTTTCGTGGGTGCGGCTGTTGGGCAGCGTGAACATCACGTTGGTAAGCTGGCCGCCCAGGTCGGAAGCCACGCTGGAGCCCGTCGCGATGGACAGCACCGACAATCCCAGGCTCGTCGCCATCTGCTGCGACACCCGCTCGCGGGCATGTTCGCGCAGCGCGTGGGCGATTTCATGGCCCATCACCGCCGCCAGCTCGTCGTCCGTGGGCTTGATCTTGGAGATCAGGCCGGTGTAGACGGCGATCTTGCCGCCCGGCATGCACCAGGCGTTGATTTCGTCGCTGGACAGCACGTGCACTTCCCAGTTCCAGCTTGCGGCGTCCGGCCGGAACACCGGCGTCTGCGCGATCAGCCGTTGCGATATCGCGCGCACGCGCGCGAGCTGCTGGGCGTCGCGGTCCAGCTGGCCCTTGGCCTTGGCCTGCTTGACGATGTCGGCATATTGCTGGCTGGCTTCCTGGTCCAGCGCCTGCGAAGGCACCATGCTGGACATGTACTGGGTCCGGTTGACGCCGATGGCGCCGGACTGGGTGGTGTTCATGCCCGTGCAGCCGGCCAGGGCGGCCAGCGCAAGCGTCGCGCCCGCCTGGCGCAGCGGGAAACGTTTCCGGATCATGTCGGCCTCCAGGTATTCGAAGTACGTATTGCGGGGAACGTCAGCGTATCAGACCGGATCGCCGCATTGCGCGCGATGGCGCAGGGCGTGGTCGATCAGCACCAGCGCCAGCATCGCCTCGGCGATGGGCGTGGCGCGGATGCCGACGCAAGGATCGTGGCGGCCCAGGGTCTGCACCTGGACCGGTTCGTTGGCGCGGTTCACCGACTTGCGCTCGACCCGGATGCTGGAGGTCGGCTTGATCGCGAGCGACACGGTCACCGGCTGGCCGGTGGAAATGCCGCCCAGCACGCCGCCCGCGTGGTTGCTCAGGAAACCATCGGGCGTGATCTCGTCGCCGTGTTCGGAGCCGCGCTGGGCGATGCTGTCGAAGCCGGCGCCGATCGAGACGCCCTTGACCGCGTTCAGGCCCATCATCACGTGCGCGATGTCGGCGTCCAAGCGGTCATAAATGGGTTCGCCCCAGCCCGCCGGCAGGTTCTCGGCCACCACCTCGATGCGCGCGCCGATGGAGTCGCCGTCGCGGCGCAGCTGGTCCATGTAGGCTTCGAGCTCGGGCACGATCCCGGCGTTGGGCGCATAGAACGGATTGTTGGGGACTTCGTCCCAGGACACGAAAGGAATGGAGATCGGGCCCAGCTGGCTCATGTAGCCGCGCACCTGCACCCCGTACTGCTGCGCCAGCCACTTCTTGGCGATGGCGCCCGCGGCCACGGTGGGCGCGGTCAGGCGCGCCGACGAGCGTCCGCCGCCGCGCGGATCGCGCACGCCGAACTTGCGCCAGTAGGTGTAGTCGGCATGGCCGGGCCGGAAGGTGTCGGCGATGTTCGAGTAGTCTTTGCTGCGCGCGTCCGTGTTGCGGATCAGCAGGCCGATCGGCGTGCCCGTCGTCACCCCTTCGTACACGCCCGACAGAATCTCGACCTGGTCGGCTTCCTGGCGCTGCGTGACGTGGCGCGAGGTGCCGGGACGGCGGCGGTCCAGTTCCAGCTGGATGTCGGAGGCCTCCAAGGGCAATCCGGGCGGGCAGCCGTCGACGACGCAGCCGATGGCGGGGCCGTGGGATTCGCCGAAATTGGTGACGGTAAAGAGAGTACCTAAGGTGTTGCCGGGCATAAGGAGTCAGCGGAGTCGGTTTGCAAGCAACCCCGATTATGACACCGCGGAGGCCAAAGCCTGGATTTCCGAGGCCGGCGCGGGCCGTCCCAGCAGATAGCCCTGCATGACCCGGCATCCCAGCGACTTGAGGATCTCGCGCTGGCCCTCGGTTTCGACGCCTTCGGCCACCACCGGCAGGTGCATCGCCTGGCATAGGCCGAACAGCGCGGACACGACCTCGCGGCTGCCGGCGTCCGACTCCAGCGCGGAAATGAAGCTGCGGTCGATCTTGACCCAGTCTATCGGCAGCGAGCGCAGGTGGTTCAGGCTGGAATAGCCGCAGCCGAAGTCGTCCAGCGCCATGCCCACGCCCATGGCGCGCAGCGCGTTCAAGACCTTCACGTGCTGCTCGTAGTGCAGGATGAACAGCGATTCCGTGATCTCCAGCACCAGCTTGCGCGGCTCCAGCCGGGCACCGGCCAGCGCTTTGGAGACCAGGTCCACCAGGCCGCCTTCGTTCATCTGCCTGACCGACAGGTTCACGTGCACGCGCCATGCCGCCGGCCATTGCGCCGCCTGGGTGCAGGCGCGCTCCAGAATCCAGGCCCCCAGCGGCACGATCAGCCCGCTGCGCTCGGCCAGTTCGATGGTCACGGCCGGCGACACGCTGCCCAGCACAGGATGATGCCAGCGCAACAGCGCCTCGCATCCCTGCACCACGCCCGTGCTGCTGTCCCAGACCGGCTGGTAATACAGCTCGAACTGTTCCATGGCCGGCGTGGTCAGGGCCAGGCGCAGATCGTTTTCCAGGCCCTGCTGGTCGCGCTGGTGCGCCAGCATGCGGAAGTCGAAGAGATTCCAGCCCGGGCCGCCGCGCGCCTTCAGCGGCACCATCGCCACCTGGACGCAACGTTGCAGTTCCTCGACGCTGCGTCCGTGTTCGGGATAAAGCGCGGCGCCGACCCGGAATACCGCCATCAGGGTACGGCCGCCCAGTTCCAGGGGCGCGCTCAGGTCGTCCAGCAGCTTGGCCGACACCTGCGCCGCCCCCTGCTCGTCCACGTCGGGCACGCAGACCGTGAAGCTGGCCGCCCCCGTGCGCGCCGCCACGCCCCCGAGCGTGCGCGCGATCAGGCCGAGCCGGCCGGCCACCTGCGCCAGCAGGGCCTGGTCTTCTCCGGCGCGCAACATGGCGCTGATCTCGGCATACTGCTCGAAACCGACGAGGAAGAAGGCGCCGCGCCACGAACGGCCGCCGTCGAACCAGCCGCGCGCGCGCCGCTGCAATTCCTGCTGGCTGAGCAGGCCGGTCAGTTCATCGAACCGCAGGCGCCGCCGTAGCGCGCGCTCCCTGCGTACAAAGATCAGGCATATCGCCACAAGGGCGGCTGCCAGCACCAGGCACAGTGCGAGCAGGTAACTCTCACGCACGGAGCCCCCTATCCATATGCCCCTGGCGTTGCGGTTCGGCAAGGAACCCAAGGGCTGTAACATTTTTTAAATTATGCATTGGTTTCGCAAAAAAACGCCACATATCAGAGGCAACGCACCTCTTTTTCCTTGTATTCCTACAGTACTTTGATCTAGCGCCGCGGGAAAGATAGCCCCGAGCGGCTTCTCCCGGCCCGCGGCATGCATCCTCCCTGGTACTACGACAGCCAACACCGGAAAATTAATACGCAAGAGCCCGATAGTTGACGGCGTTTGGCCGCAGCACCGAAATAATTGCACAGCTTGCCCGGTGGTGGCGCATATTTAGTAATATTCTGTACGGTATGTGACATGCAGAATTACTGTACAAAGACCTGCGTCAATGTGCTAGCAACGCGTGTCACGTTTCCCATCCAGGCGTCCTGGCCGGAGCCGGGCAGCCAGAGAAACTTCAACCACATGCCCACTTTCCGCCGGGTACTTTTCATCGCCGCCATCCTGATCGGTTTGGCCCTGCTCGGCGCCCAGGCGCTGGGTGTGGCGGCTGCGCATCGGTATCTCGACTCGCAGCTGGCGCAGCGCAGTGAAAAAGGCGCGGCCATGCTGGCCTGGGTCTTGTCGCATTCCGTCAGCGACGCCGGCCAACGCGCCACACTGGCCGACGAGCTGTATGCGCAGGGCCAATACGCGCTGATACGCATCACCGATGAAAAGAACGGCTCGACGCTGGAAAGGCGCGCCAGGCCGGACGAGGCCGCGGGCCGCGAATACGACTGGCGCAACGCCTGGCTGGGCATAGAGGCGCCCGCCGTGTCGCGCGCCTTCGTCACGGCCGACGGCGCCGCCCAGGGCACGGTCACGGTCCAGGCCGATTCGCGGCAGGCGCGCGACACCCTCTGGCAAAGCGGCGTGCGCATCCTCGGCCTGGTGGTGGCCGCCGCCGTGCTGTGGATACTGGTCGCCCTGAACCTGGCGCGGCGCATGCAGACGCAGGCCGCTGCTCCGGCGGACGGCGCGCCCGCCGCGGCCGAAACGGACCGGGCGCTGGCCGACGCGCAGCGCCTGGTGGCCGCCGCCGTGCAGGAACAGAACGCCCGCATCGAATCGCTGCAGAGCGAGGTCTACCTGGACCCCATCACGCGCCTGCACAACCGCCGCTATTTCATCGAACAGTTCCGGCTGGCGCTGGCCGACAAGGCGCCGGAGGCCGGCGGCCATCTGCTGATGTTCCGCCAGCGGGACCTGGCGCAGATCAACCGCCACCTGTCGCGCGCCTTCGCCGACCAGTGGCTGCGCTCCTCGTCGGACCGGCTGCTCAAGCTGGTGGCCGAGTTCGGCCAGCAGACCGCGCTGCTGGCCCGCCTGAGCGGCTCCGATTTCGCCCTGCTGCTGCCGCGTTCGTCGGCGCCGCAGGCCGGCCTGCTGGCCGAACGCGTGCGGCGCGAACTGCGCTCGCTGCGCGTGCCGATGGACAAGCACGGCTGGTGCCGCTGGGCCATGGCGCTGGCCGCCTACGGGCCGGACGACAACATGAGCGAAACCCTGGCCCGCCTGGACCACGCGCTGATGTGCGCCGAGAGCGCCGACGACGATCAGGTCACGCCGGCCAACCGCGCGCCCGACAGCACGCCCATCGGCGAATACAGCTGGCACGACGCGCTGGTCACGGCGCTGGAGCAGCATCGCTTCTCGCTGACGGTGCAGCCGCTGCACGACCTGGCAGGCGCCCTGCTGCACCAGGAAGCCAGCCTGACCCTGCACGACACCGCCGACGCCGACCCGGTGCCGGCCTCCATCTTCATGCCGCCCGCGGTCCGGCTCGGGCTGTCGGCCGATTGCGACGTGCAGGCCGTGCGGCTGGCGCTGGACTGGCTGTATGCCGGCCGGGGCGCCTTGTCCGTGCCCGTGGCGCTGGCCTCGCTCGCCCAGCCCTCGTTCCTGTCCCGATTGCAACGCATGCTGGACGACCGGCCGGCGCTGGCCCAGCGCCTCATCCTCGAAGTCGACGCGGCCGCGCTGGTGGAACAGGAAGCGGACCTGCACCAGCTCTGCCGCATCGCCACGGACGCTGGCGGCCGGATCGGCGTGGCGCGGCTGCCGCAGCACTTCGGCGCCATGGAACGCCTGCACGAGTTTCCGCTGTCCTACGTGAAGCTGAGCGGCAGCTTCATCGCCGGCCTGCAGCACAGCCCCGGCAACCGCCACCTGGCCGCCACCGTGGTCGCCACGGCCATCACGCTGCACATGCAGGTCTATGCGGAGGACGTGCCCGACATCGCGACCCAGAACATCCTGGAAGGGCTGGGCGTCCACGCGATACGCGGCGCTCGCGTACACTCGCCCCAAGCGCACGACCTCCCGGCCGAACATCCATGGGTTTCTAGTTGACGCCAGTATCGCCTCTTCGTATCCGCGGGCCCGTCCTGCCGGCCATCCTGGGCCTGCTGTTGTATGCGCTGTGCTTTCCCGCGGCCGCGCAAACCCATGCGCCGAGCGCCGCCTATGCGGACATCAGCCTGGGCCTGACCGCCGGCGTCGCGATCGCCTGCGCCGCGGCCTGCGCGCTGGCCTGGGCCGCCACCCGCAACGCCATGCACGGCGCCGGCCTGGCGTTCATGCTGGTCGAGGGCGTGTACCGCGCCACGCCCGCGCTGCTGCCGCCCGGCGCGCTGCAAGCCGGCTCCTACGCCGCCCTGCTCGCGCTTACCGTGCCGGCGCTGGCGCAGACGCCCGGCGCCGGCAGGCTGGCGACGGTCTGCCGTTGGGTCAGCACCACACTGGCCACCCTGGCCGCATTGAGGCTGGTGCTTGCCTACGGGCCCGGCAATAGCGCCGTCCACACTACGATAGCCGGCGCCTGCTCGATTACCAGCGTGCTGCTGGCTGCCTGGTTCCTGTGGCGCGCGCTGCGGGGCTCCAGTGCGAACGCGGCGATGCTGGCCATGGCGCTGGCCTATGCCGTCTCGGCCTGGGTGCTGGCCAGCGACGCCGGGCGGCCCGGCGCCGCCGCCGGCGCGCATCTGGGCTGGGAACTGCTGCGGCTGCTGCTGGTGACGGGCGCGCTGCTGCTGTACGCCATGGGCGAGCGGGCCGCCGCCGCATCCGCCCCCGCGCCCGCAGCCACCGGCCCGGCGCCCGCCGCCGGCACGGACCAGCTCGCCCAGGGCGAACTGCGGCTGGCGGAACTGGCCGGCGCGCTCGATACGCAACGCCAGATGAACGCGCTGATCTCGCACGAGCTGCGCGCGCCGCTGGCCACCATCAGCGCGGCCGCCCAATCCCTGGACATGATTCTCGCCGACGGCGGCGACGCCACCGGCAGCCGCCTTGCGCGCATCCATCGTTCGGTCTCGCGGATGACCGAACTTATGGACCAGCTGCTGAACCAGGACCGGCTCGGCGAGCAGGCCTGGACGCCCCGAGGCGAGTCGGCGGACCTGGCGGCGCTGGCGCGCGACGTGGTCGCCTCGATGCAGCCCGATACCGCGCATGCGCTGATCCTGGAGGCCGAAAGCCCCCTGCCCGTCTATTGCGACCGGCCGCTGACCTGCGTCGTGGTGCGCAACCTGATCCACAACGCCATCAAGTATTCGCCGGCCAACCAGCCGGTGCGCATCGAGACCGGCCTAAGCCGCGCGGGCGACGTACCGATGGCCTGGGTGGCGGTCACCGACCGCGGCCCGGGCATCGGGGAAGAGGAACAGGCGCGGATTTTCGAGCCGC
The DNA here is from genome assembly GCF_056711425.1 of Achromobacter sp. SX5. Classification (NCBI taxonomy): domain Bacteria; kingdom Pseudomonadati; phylum Pseudomonadota; class Betaproteobacteria; order Burkholderiales; family Alcaligenaceae; genus Achromobacter; species Achromobacter sp. SX5. Next base: position 3,667,109 of record NZ_CM160041.1, read on the forward strand.
ATTTCCGGCGCGCCGCGCATCGGGAAACGCAAGGCCTGGGGATAGGCCTGTACCTGGCCCGGCGCATCTGCCAGAACCAGGGCGGCTCGCTGACCATGCAAAGCACGGTGGGCGTGGGCACGCGTTTCGTCGTGACGCTGCCGTCCAACCCGCCGCCGGCTCAGGCGGCGAACACGTAGCCCTGGCCGCGCACGGACAGCACCGGCAGCTTGAGGCCGGCGCTTTGCGCCTTGGCGCGCAGGCGGCTGACCAGCACGTCGATGCGGCGCAATTCGAAACCGCCCGGGCTGTCGGGCAGGAACAGTTCGGCCAGCACCTGGCGGCTGACCGCGCTGCCGGCCGCGTCCATCAGCGCGATCAGGAAGGTACGCTCCTGCGCGCTGAGATGCAGGGAAGCGCCGTCCGGCGCCACCAGTATCCAGCCGCCGTCCTGCAGCGACCATGAACTGTCGGCCGGGGCGCGGGTTTCCGCGGCGGTGGGATTCGGCGCCTTGGCCAGGCGCATCCGGCGGGCCAGGCTGCGTATGACCGAGCTGAGCTCCAGCAGGTCCACAGGCTTGGTCATGTAGACATCGGCGCCGCCTTCCAGGCCGCGCACCCGGTCTTCCAGCGCGCTGCGGCCGGTCAGCATGACGATGCCGACGGGGCTCAGGGCGCGCAGGCGGGTCGCCACGGAAAAACCGTCTTCGCCCGGCAGGTGCGCATCGAGTATGACGATGTCGCACGGCTGCTCCTGCAACCGGCGATAAAACGCCGCCGCATTATCACAGGCGAATGCCACCCGAAAACCATAGCCACCCAAGCCTAACGCCAGTTCCTCCCGGAAATCGGCGTCATCCTCAAGCAGACCGATACACAGCAAACCATCTGCGCCAGCCATATTTAGAGTGCTTTATATTGAAGAGTATCGACAAATGCCCCGCGGACGCTGGCCCCCGGAGTGTCCCGTTGGCGACAATCTTACGACTTTTACAATGGAAACGAATGATTGCAGTGAAAAAAACTGCGATATTCCATTTCCAAATAGGTATTTTCGCCTAAGTCCTTTCAAAATCAGTTTACGGCGGCTCGGTATATTCAGGACGAGCAGCTGACTTCGATCCTGCCGGCCCAGTCGGGCGGCAATCCCGCGTACCGCTCATAACCGGGCTGCGCCTCGTAGGGATTGCGCAACAGTTTGAGCAGCGTATCGATTTCGCCGGCGTCGCCCGTCTTGGCGGCGCGGATCGCCTCCTCGGCCAGGTGATTGCGCAGCACGTACAGCGGATTGACGCGGTTCATGCCGGCCGCCACCTCGGGCGCCGGGCGCGCGTCCTGCGCATGGCGCGCCAGCAGGCGGTCCAGCCAGGCGCCCGCGGCCGGGCGGTCGATGAACAGGTCTTCGAATGCGCTGCGCTGGCCCGCGAGCGCATCGGCCAGGCGCCGGAAGGTCAGGGTGAAGTCGGCCTGGTTGGCGTCCATCAGCTTGAGCAGATCGTCCAGCAGCGGCTCGTCCTCCACCTGCCACGCGGCCAGGCCCAGCTTGGCGGCCATCCGTTCGTGGAACGCGCGGGTGAACACCGGCTCGAATTCGTCCAGCGCCGCGCGCAGGCCGTCGACGTCGGGCACCAGCGCATGCAGGCTGCCGCCCAGGCGGTACAGGTTCCATAGCGCCACCGACGGCTGCCGGTTCCAGGAATAACGCCCTTCGGTATCCGAGTGGTTACAGACATGCCCCAGCCGGAAGCCGTCCATGAAACCGTAGGGGCCGTAATCCAGCGTAAGCCCCAGGATGGACATATTGTCGGTGTTCATCACCCCGTGGCAGAACCCGACCGCCTGCCAGTCGGCCATCAGCCGCGCCGTGCGCCGCGTGACCTCGCGCAGCAGGTTCAGCACGGCCACGCCGTCGTCCCGCGGCGCGCCGCCCGGCATTTCGCGGCACTGCGGGTAATAGCGGTCGATGACGTAGTCCGCCAGGGTCTTGAGCGGTTCCGGCTGGCGCCGCGAGGACCAGTGCTCGAACGAGCCGAAGCGCACGAAGCTGGGCGACATGCGCGTCACGATGGCGGCGGTCTCGACGGTTTCGCGCATGACCGGGTCGTCGGAGACCACCAGCGCCAGCGCGCGCGTGGTGGGCACGCCCAGGCCGTGCATGGCTTCGCTGGCCAGGTACTCGCGCACCGACGAGCGCAACACGGCGCGGCCGTCGCCCATGCGCGAATAAGGCGTCATGCCCGAGCCCTTGAGCTGCAGCTCCCAGGCGCCCTGCGGCCCTTCGACCTCGCCCAGCAGGTGGGCGCGCCCGTCGCCCAGCTGGCCGGCCCAGACGCCGAACTGGTGGCCGCTGTAGACGGCCGCCAGGGTATCGCCGCCGGGCAGCGGCTGCGCGCCCGAAAACACGCTCAGGAACTCGGGCGTATCCAGCACCGCCGGGTCCAGGCCGATCAGGCGCGCGGCGTCGGGATTGGCGTGCAGCAGCCGCGGCTGGTTCAGCGGGCGCGGCGCAAGACGCGTATAGAAAGCCGGCGGCAAGGCGGCGAAGGAATTGACCGTACGTAGCTCGGCCAGCGTATGGGCGCTCATGCGCGTTGCCTCCTGGCGGCCCGCTTGGCGGGCCGCACGTAGAAAATGGCGCTCAGGAAGAAAACCGTCGAGAGCAGGATCTCCCCCCACGCCATCGCCACCGACAGCGCGGCCGGGTCGGACATGGCGCGCACCACCCCTTCCATCAGGTACAGCAGCGACAGCATCGACGCCCATTGGTAGGTATAGAGATTGCCGCACAGGATGCCGCGCAGCGGAAACGCCAGCGGCAAGGCCTTCAGCAGCATCCAGGACCCTCCGGGCCGCACCGGCGCCACCACGGTCTCCCAGGTCACGCAAAGCACTATCAGGGCAAACAGCGAAACCGAGGCGAGCAGGCGCAGGCGGGGGTTGAGTTCAGGGTTCATGCTGCTATTATCGCCTGATGAATCGCCCCGCCGAGCCTGCCGCCGCGCCGGCGGCCCCCAGATCCCCGACATCGCGCTCTTCATGGGGCGCGAGAGCCTGGCGCATCGTCCGCTTCACCTTTGAACGCGCCGGCGAAGAAAAACTGCTCCAGGTCACCTCCAGCCTCACCTTCACCACCGTGCTGGCCATCGTGCCGATGCTGGCCGTGGTGCTGTCGCTGTTCACCGCGTTTCCCGTGTTCCAGGAATTCCGCCTCGCGCTCGAGGACTTCCTGACCAACAGCCTGATGCCGCCGTCCGTTTCGGACAACATCATGGACTACCTGAACCAGTTCGCGCGCCAGGCCTCGCGCCTGACCGCCATCGGCGGCGTGTTCCTGCTGATCACGTCGCTGCTGCTGATCATGACCATCGACAAGGCGCTCAACGACATCTGGCACGTCACGCGCCAGCGTCCGCTGCGCCAGCGCGCGCTGGTCTACTGGGCACTCATCACGCTGGGGCCGGTGGTGGCCGGCGCCAGCCTGTGGGCCACCTCCTTCGTGGCGCGCGAGTCGCTGGGGCTGGTGCGCGACGTGCCGGAAATCGTCAGCGTGGCCATTTCCTTCATCCCGCTGGTCCTGACCGCGCTGGGATTCGCCGCGCTGTTCGTGGTGGTGCCGAACCGCGAAGTCCTGTGGCGCGACGCGCTGCTGGGCGGCTGCGTGACCGCGATCGCGCTGGAAATCATGAAATCGGCCTTCGCCTACTACCTGACGCGCTTTCCGACCTACACCGTCATCTACGGCGCCTTCGCCACCCTGCCCATCTTCCTGCTCTGGATCTACCTGTCTTGGCTGGCCGTGCTGCTGGGCGCCACGCTGGCCTCCAGCGCGCCGCTGGTCCGCCTGGGCCGCCGCAAGATCAACCGCTATGCCGGCGCCACCTTCGTCGACGCCCTGGACGCGCTGCGCGCGCTGCGCAAGGCGCAGGTCGGCGCGCAGCAGCGCGGCCTGCCGGCCAGCGTGCTGGCCTCGCAGCTGCGGCTGCACCAGGACGAGCTCAACGAAGTGCTGGAAACGCTGAGCGGCATGGGGCTGGCCACGCGCACGCCCGAGGACAACTGGGTGCTGACCTGCGACGCCCGCCAGACCTCGATGGCGCCTGTGGTGGACCATTTTCTGCTCGACCGCAACCAGTCCAGGGTGCGCAACGACCCGGAAATACTGCGGGTCGCGGCCGCCGTGTTTTCCGAACAAAATACGCCCACGCTGGAAGAAGTCTGCGGAGAAGCGCAAAATACTGAAAATGGAATCGCGCCAGTATTGCAGCTGGAAGCGAAAAAGAATTAGTAATCAGTATTCGGGCGTAGTCCGCCCAGGAGGAACCGATGTTGAAGGTCAGCGAGATTTTGCGCGTCAAGGGCGATACGCTCTATACGGCGTCGCCCGACATGCCTGTGTCCCAGGCCGTGCAAACGATGAGCGAGCAGGACATCGGCTCGCTCGTCATCATGGAGTTCGGCACCCTGACCGGCATGCTCACGTTCCGCGAGATCATCCGCCACATGCACGCGCATGGCGGCAACGCCGGGGAAACCACCATCCGCTCCATCATGGACGACGCGCCGGTCAGCGTCTCGCCCAATACCAGCGCCGAGGAAGTGCAGCGCCTGATGCTGGAAAAGCACGCGCGCTACATCCCGGTCATGGACGGCCCCACCCTGATGGGGGTGATTTCTTTCTACGACATGGCCCAGGCCATCGTGGCGGCCCAGCAGTTCGAAAACAACATGCTCAAGGCCTACATCCGCGACTGGCCCACCGAAAGCGCCGAACCGGCCAAGTCCTGATTGCGCCGGCGACGCCCGCCGCCGGTCAGGCTCCCGCCGGCGCCGCGACGCTCGCGGCGCCGCGCATATCCGGCGCATGCCGCTGGCTGCGCCAGGCCTCGTATATGAGTTCCGGCCGGTTTTCCGCCAGCAAGGCCGGGTCCGACAGCATGCGCCGCCACCGGCGCGCCCCCGATTGCCCGTTCACCAGGCCCAGCATGGGCCGCGTCATCACGCGCAGCGGCACGCCGCGCGCGACCTGGCGCGCGGCGTATTCGGTCATGGCGTCGACCACCTGCGCATCGCGGGGCAGCCGCAGGGACGGCCACAGCTGCAGGGAAATCTCGGACAGCACGCGTGGCGTATGCCAGGCGGCGCGGCCCAGCATGACCCCATCGAAATCGCCGGCGGCGCGCACCGATTGCTCGGCGTCGGCCAGGCCGCCGTTGAGCACGAAAGTGCAATCCGGAAAGTCGCGCTTGAGCTGGCGCACCACGTCGTAGCGCAGCGGCGGGATCTCGCGGTTGTCCTTGGGCGACAGGCCCTTGAGCACCGCATTGCGGGCATGGGCGATGAACACCCGGCATCCGGTGTCGTAGATCTTGCCGACGAAATCCCGAACGAATTCATAGGATTCGTCGTAATCCAGCCCGAGCCTGTGCTTGACAGTGACGGGAATGTCCACCGCGTCCTGCATGGCCTTCATGCAGTCGGCCACCAGCGCCGGCTCAGCCATCAGGCAGGCGCCGAAAGCGCCCTTCTGCACGCGCTCCGACGGGCAGCCGCAGTTCAGGTTGATTTCGTCGTAGCCCCATTTGCGGCCCAGCCGGGCCGACTGGGCCAGGGCGTCCGGCTCGCTGCCGCCCAGTTGCAAGGCCACGGGATGCTCGGCCTCGTCGAAATCCAGGTGGCGTTCGACATTGCCGTACAGCAGCGCGCCGGTGGTGATCATTTCCGTGTACAGGCGCGCGCGCGGCGCCAGCAGCCGATGGAAAAAACGGCAGTGGCGGTCGGTCACATCGATCATGGGGGCGACGCACAGCCGCCAGTCGGGGGAGTCCAAGAATCACTCTGCAAAACAAGGGGATGCGGTATTTTACGGTGCTTGGCCGGATTGTGTCCGGCAAGCGGCTTGCGGCTCCCGGACGCCCACGGCCGGGCCGATGCGGCGGGTGGTCTAAAATTGCGCCGCCGCACAGGCATGTCCTGGCCTTCCGTTAACCCCTGACTCCCGCATATCAATGGCCGTATTCACTCCCGTATCCGACGACGACGCGCGCAGCCTCCTGGCGCATTTCGACCTGGGCGAGTTCATTTCGCTGCGGGGGATCACGGCGGGCATCGAGAACACCAACTACTTCCTGTACACGAGCCGCGGCGAGTACGTCCTGACGCTGTTCGAGGTGCTGACGCAGGCCCAGCTGCCGTTCTATATCGAACTGATGTACCACCTGGCCGAGCGCGGCATCCCGGTGCCGCGCCCGCAGACCCTGCGCGACGGCACGCGCCTGACCACCCTGCACGGCAAGCCCTGCTCGATTGTTTCGCGCCTGCCCGGCGGCTACGAGCCGGCGCCCGGCGTCGCGCACTGCGCGCTGGCCGGCGCCACGCTGGCGCGCGCCCACCTGGCCGGCCGCGACTTCCCCCTGCAGCAGCCCAATCTGCGCGGGCTGTCGTGGTGGCTGGAAACCGCGCCCAAGGTCCTGCCCTTCCTGAAGCCCGCCCAGGCCGATCTGCTGCAGGCCGAGCTGGCCGCCCAGCAGGCCGCCGCCGCGACACCCGCCTGGCAGTCGCTGCCCGGCGGTCCGGCCCACTGCGACCTGTTCCGCGACAACGTGCTGTTCGCCGGCACCTTCGAAGACCCGCTCATGGGCGGCATCATCGATTTCTATTTCGCCGGCTGCGACACCTGGCTGTTCGACGTGGCGGTCAGCGTCAACGACTGGTGCATCGAGCGCGACACGGGCGAGTTCGTCCCCGAATTGGTAGCATCCTGGCTGGGCGCCTATGCCGCCGAGCGGCCGTTCACGGACGCCGAACGCGAGGCCTGGCCGCTGATGTTGCGCGCCGCCGCGCTGCGTTTCTGGATATCGCGGCTGTACGACTTTTTCCTGCCGCGGCCGGCGCAGACCCTCAAACCGCACGATCCGCGGCACTTCGAAAGAGTGTTGCAGGCGCGCCACCGGCCGGGGCTGCCCATATTGCCGTAACGGTCATGGCCCCCATAATGACGTATAGCGTCCCTTTTTGAGAGATTCCCCTTCTAGAGAGCCATGCAAGCAGCATTCCTCCCCGCGGCATCCGGCTGGCAATGGGTTCGAGACGGCTTCCGCCTGTTCCGCAAGCAACCCCTGGCCATGTTCACCTGGGCCATGGCCATCAGTCTCCTGGTCGTTTTCGCCACCGCAACGCCGCCTATCGGCCCAATTCTGGTCGTTGCGCTGATGCCCATCATTACCCTGATGACGCTCTCCGCATGCAAGCATGTCGAGGCCGACCGGGTCATGCTGCCCTCGATGTGGGGCAAGCCGCTGAAACAACCGGGGGTCTTCAGGAAGCTGTTCCTGATGGGATTGCTGTATGCCGCGCTGTGCATGGTGGCCGGCCTGGTGATTTTCCTGCCCTTCACGGATGCGATGGTCGAAGGCATGCGCATCGCCTCCGTCGAGAAAAGCATGGAGCCCATCCTGTCGGCGATGGCCTTGCCGCTGTCGTTGTTCGCCATCGTCTACGTCGTGATCGCCGCGCTCTTCTGGCACGCGCCGGTGCTGGTGGCCTGGCACGGGCTGCGCCTGGTCCAGGCGCTGTTCTTCTCGGGCATCGCCTGCTGGCGCAACAAGCTGCCGTTCCTGGTGTACGGCGCCACCTGGGTCCTGATCTTCCTGTTCATCGACCTCTGCGCCGGCCTGCTGGTGGCCATCGGGCTATCGCCGCAGTTTGCGGGCACGCTGCAGATCCCCTTCAATATCGCCGCCGGCGGTGTGCTGTATTGCAGCTTCTACCCCGCCTATACCTCCGTATTCGGCATCGAGAACGCCGGCGCGCATCTCAACGACGGCAACGGCGCCCAGGCATAAGGCCACGCGCCAGGGCGCCAGCGCCCGGCGCGCCCGCAGCACCCTTCCATCCGGCGCCACGAACGCCACGTCGATCGCGTAGCGCATGCCGAAGGTATGCACGCCCGCGCAGGGCGCCAGCAGAATGCCGCAGCGCGGCCCGGGCGGCCGGCGGCCCAACAGCCCCCGCAGGCGGGCGCTCCAGCGCGTGACTTTCAGCAACCTGAGGCGGCCCCGCGGCAAGGGCGTGGGCCTGCTCATTGCACGCCCTGCAGCAACTGGATCGCGATCGGAAACGCCAGCACGATGAAGGTGCACGGAAAAATGCAGGCGATCAGCGGCAGCAGCATTTTCACCGGCGCCTGCATGGCCAGTTGCTCGGCGCGCAGATGGCGGTCGCTGCGGCACTGCGCCGCCTGCGCCCGCAGCACCGGCCCCAGACTGATCCCCAAAGCCTCGGCCTGGGCCACCGCCGCGGCCCAGTTGCGCGCCAGCGGGCTGTCGCAGCGCTGCGCCAGGGCCTTGATCGCGGCGCTGCGGGACACGCCGGCCCGCATCTCCGCCAGGGCGTCGGCCAGCGCATCGCGCAAGGCGCCCGGCGGCCCGCTGCGCGCCGCCAGCTGCAAAGCCCCCTGCACGCTCAATCCGGCCTCCACGCACAGGGTCATCATGTCGAACACGAACGGCAGGTCCCGTTCGATGCTGCGACGCCGCTTGCGGCCCAGGTCGAGCAGCCAGAGCCAGGGCGCGGCGCCGGCCGCCAGCGCGGCCGCGGCTGTCCAGGCGGCCCATGCCCAGGGTCCCGCCTGCGTCAGGGCGGCCATGCCGGCCAACACCGTCGTTCCCGCGGCTACCGCCGCGCTCCAGCACAGCGCGGCCATGTGGGCGTAGCCTACGCCGGCCGGCAGCGCGGCCCGGTCGATGGCGCGCATCAGGCGCAGGCGCCAGCGCCAGGTGCACAGGCGCCCCGCCAGCGGCGCCGTGGCCGAGATCCACGGCCAGGCCGCCCGCCACCACCAGGGCAGCGTCGCTGCCGCCGCAAGGCCCTGGCGCAGCAACGGCTGCAGCAAGGCCCACGCCAGCCACGCCGCGCAACTGCCCGCCGTGAATAGTCCGAGATATAACCACACCCTGGCCTCCCTTCAGATATCGATGCGGATGATGCGCCGGATCAGCAGCACGCCGGCGGTCTCCAGCACCGCCACCACGGCCAGCACGGCCCAACCCATCGGCGTGCGCCACAGCAAGCCCATGACGTCAGGCTCCAGGCGATCGAGCACGGCCAGCAGCAGCATGGGCAGCGCGCCCACGATCCAGGCCTGCAGCCGGCCCTGCGAGGTCAGCGCCACCAGCTTGGCCTGCAATTGCAGCCTGGCGCGCAGCGTATGGGCGATGCTCTCCAGCGCCTCGGCCAGATTGCCCCCCGTCTGCGCGGCGATGCGCATGGCCGCCACCACCAGCGAAGTCGCTTCGGCGGGCATGCGGCCGAGCAGGTTTTCCAGGGCCGTGTCCCAGGGCACGCCCATGCGCTGTTCGCGCAGCATCAGTCCGAATTCCTGGGCCAGCGGCGCGCTGCTTTGCTCGACGACGTGGCGCAGGCCCGTGCCCAGCGCGACCCCGGCCCGCAGCGCCGAGGCCAGCATCAGCAGGGCCATGGGCAATTGCTGCTCGAAGCGGCGCGCCCGTCTGCGCCGCAGCGCGTCGATGAGCGCGCGCGGCATGCGCGAAGCCAGCGCCGCGGCCAGCGCGGCCGCGACGGCGCTGCCCGTCAGCGGCAGCACCAGGGCGGCGGCCAGGGCCGCGCACACCACCGCCCCGGCCCACAGCTGGGCCGGATCGATGAACAGGAATACTTCGCTCAGCTTCAGCCCGGCCTCGTGGGTGTAGACCTCGCGGTAGCGCCGCAGCGCGGGCGCGAACCAGCCCTGCGCGCGCCAGGCCAGCACGATGGCGCAGATCATTGCGCCCGCCGCGGCCAGCCAGATCACGGCAGGACCTGCGGATAGGCCGATGCGCCGGCCTCGCGCCCCGCCGCGTCGGAGAACCAGCGCGGATCGAAGCCGGCTGCGCTTTCACTCCATTCGCGCGCAAAGCCGGGCATGGCGCCGCAGCCGGCAAAGCCGTGGCGGCGGTCGTAGTGGAACAGCTCCTGCAACTGTATGCGCCCGCTTTCCATGCCGGTCACTTCGGTGATGGACATCACCGCCCGCTGCCCGTCGGCCAGCCTGGCCTGCTGCACCACGACGTCCACGCTGGCCGCGATGTGTTCGCGCACGGCCGACAGCGGCAGGTCCAGCCCGGCCATCAGGATCATGGATTCCAGCCGCCCCAGGGCGTCGCGGGCCGAGTTGGCGTGCAGCGTGGTCAACGAGCCCTCGTGCCCCGTATTCATTGCGGTCAGCATGTCGAAGGCCTCCGGCCCGCGACACTCGCCCACGACGATCCGGTCCGGCCGCATGCGCAGCGCGTTGCGCACGAGTTCGCGGATATCGATGCGCCCGCGCCCTTCCTGGTTGGCGGGCCGCGCCTCCAGCGCGACCAGATGCTCGTGGTTCAGGCACAACTCGGCGGCGTCCTCGATGGTGACGATGCGCTCGCCTTGCGGAATCTCGTTGGACAGAATATTGAGCAAGGTGGTCTTGCCCGAACCCGTGCCGCCGGAGACGACCAGGTTCTTGCGCGTGCGCACGCACAGCCCCAGGAACTGCGCCATCGCGTCGCTCAGGGACCCGGCCGCGATCAGGTCGGGCATGCGCGGGCGCTGCCGCGGAAACTTGCGTATGGTCAGGCTGGCGCCCTTCATCGCCACGGGCGGAATGATGGCGTGGACCCGCGAGCCGTCGGACAGGCGCGCATCCACCATGGGAGAGCTTTCGTCGATGCGCCGCCCCAGCGGCGTGACGATGCGCTCGATGGCCCAGCGCACCGACTGCTCGCTGGTGAAGGCGGCCGGATGGCGCGACAGCCGGCCGCCGCGCTCCACATAGATTTCGTCGTGGCGGTTGACCATGATCTCGGTGATATCGCCGGCGGCCAGCAGGGGCTCCAGCGGCCCCAGGCCGACGGCCTCGTCCAGCACCTCGCGGCACAGCGCCGCGCGGTCCGTGCCGGCGGCGAGGTCCAGGTCATCCGCGACGATCTGCGTGAGCAGCCGCTCGGCCTCGGCGCGCAGCATGGCGTCGCTCATGCCCGCCACGTCGCGCCGCCGCAGGTCCAGCGCTTCCAGCAGCGCCGCATGCAGGCGCCGGCGTTCGTGCAGCAGGTGCTGCGGCGGCCCGGGCAAGGGGTCGGCCTGCGCGCGACGCGGCGGCTCGGACGCGCAGGCGGCCGGCGCGGCCTGCGGCGGCGAGGCCAGCGACACGCGCAACCGGCACGGGCCGATCAGGATCTCGTCGCCGGGCAGCACGGGCGCATGGCGCACGATCCGCGCGCCATTGACCATGGTGCCGCCCAGCGTGCCCAGGTCCTCCAGCACGATGGCCGCGTCTTCGCGCAGCAGCCGCGCATGCTGGCGCCCCACGCGCCAGTTCGCGATGCGCAGGCCGCAATGCGCGCCCCGGCCGATGAGCAGCGGCGCGGCCGCCTGCAGCCTGCGCACGGCCGCATCCTCGAACGTCAGTTCTATGGCAAGCATGGTGTCACTCCTTCTTCTGCCCCACCCATTGGGAGCCGGCGCCCGTATAGGGGTCCCAGCCAGCGGCTGCGGCCGGCGCCGCGGTTCCCAGCCGGGGCGGCTCGGGAAACGCCGCATCGAGCGCATCGCGGCCGCGGCGCACGCGGTCGGCCATGGCCGGCTCGTTCTGCGAAATGATTTTGGGCGTGACGAATATCGCCAGCTCTGTTTCGCGCAGCTGGTAGCGGCGCGACGCGAACAGCGCGCCGAGGATGGGAATGTCCTGCAGCCCGGGCAGGCCGCTGACCTCGCTGGCGCGTTCGCGCGACAGAAAGCCGCCGATGACCAGCGTGCTGCCGGAACGGACGTTGAATTCGGTGGAGGCGCGGCGCGTGCGCAGCGCGGGCCCGCCCGGCACGCTGAGCGAGGCGTCCACCGAACTGGCCTCCACCTCGATGAGGGACCGGATCACGCCGTTGCGGTCGATGCGCGGCGTGATCCGCAGCGAAACGCCGTACGGCTTGAACAGCGTGGTGGAATTGCCGCGCGCATCCGTCGATGCGTAAGGGACTTCGCCGCCGGCCAGAAAGGTCGCGCTGGCGCCGCTGCGCGCGAGCAGCTGGGGCTGCGCCAGCATGACGGCCTCGCCGCTTTGCGCCAGGGCGGCCAGGCGGGCCGACAGCAGCGCATTGACGCCGAAGTAGCCGGCGGCCGCCGTGGCCGCGCCGGCGGTGGCGACCACGGCTTCACCCGGGCGGCTCATGCGCCCCAGCGAACCCGCGTCCCACGCCAGGGCGGCGTTGAGACCGCCCTGGCTCACGCCGGCCCAGCGCACGCCCATTTCCCTCAGCCTGGACGTGGGGATCTCGACCACTTGCACGTCCAGCAGCACCATGCGGTCCCATCCCACCTGCCCGGTGAAGTCCAGCACCGCGGGATAGCGCTCGGCCAGAGCGGCGATGCGCGCGCGGTCGTCGTCGGAGAGGTCGTCGCCTTCGATCACGATGCGCCCGCCCACTTCCGAACTGCGCGCGCCGGGAATACGCCCCAGCAGCTCGCGCACCTCGGCCCGCAACTGCGGCGCCCCCGCCGCGACGACCCGCAGTTCGTAGGCCCGGGGCTGCCCCCTGCCCGTCCAGACGTGCATGGACGACACGCCTTCGGCGCGCGCGAACACCACCACTTCGCGTCCCTCGGCCGCGACCGCCCCGACCACCTGGCCGTTGCCGATGGCCACCCGCCGCACGCCGGGGTGCGACAGCACCCGCGTTTCCCCCACCTGCAACTCCAGCACTTCGGCTTGCGCGTGCGCCGCCGCGCAGGCCAGGCACATCGCCAGCGCGGCCAGCGCCGCGAGCATGCGCGTCATGGCCGCTCCTCCCGCGTGTCCGTTGCGATGCCGGCCGCGGCGTCCCGCGGGAACCCGTCGGCCTGCGCGTCGAGCCGGTCGCCGTAGAGGATGGCCACGCCCGGCGCGGCCTTGGGTGCGGGGTCGAGTCCGATCAGGGCGGCCAGGTCGCTTTGCGGGCTGCGGGCCACCCGGGCCGCGTCGTCGCGATGGCGCAGCAGGGCCGTCAGGGCGCCGGCCTGGCGCGCCGCCACGAACCGCATGGCTTCCTCGGGGCTGGCCGCCAGCGTGACGTTGCCCGGGCTGCCGCCATCGCCGTCGTCCTCGCCCTGGCTGCCCACAGCAAGCACGCGCATGCCTTGCAGGACGGGCACGGTCAGCTCGCGCTGCCGGTGCGTGAAGCTGACGTAGATGTCGATCGCATCGCCGGCGCGCAGCATCTGCGCCAGCCCGCCCAGGTCCGCGGCGGCCACGCTCAGGGCGCGTTGCCCGGCCCGCAGCCGCGACGCCAGCGCGGGCGCCGGCGCATCGAAGCTGAGATAGGCGCGCAGCAGCGATTCGCCGCGGGCGACGTCGGACTGCAAGGTGGCGCCGAGTATGCCGTCGAGGTCCAGCGGGTCGATGCTGGCGCTTGACGCCCATTGCTCCGGAATGTCGCGCACGGCCAGGTGGGATTCGTCGAGCCGCGTGCCCGCCTGCAGGTCATGGGCCGCGACCAGCCGGCTGACCAGGGGCACGCGCGCTTCGGCCTCCAGCACCTGGATGCGTTGCTGCACGTGTTCACGCACCGCCCAGGCCGATACCAGCCCCGCGCCCAGCGCCAGCGCATACACGCCGCCGCGGCGCAGCCGCTGCCGCGCCTGGATGAGCCAGCTTTTCATGGTGTCCACCCGCTGGCCAGCAGCCCGCTGCCGGCGGCCAACGGCGCCAGCGAAATGCGCAGCCGCGCCGCCCCCTTGGTCCACCATTGCGGCGCGCCCGCGGCAGGCAGCGGACGCCAGCCGGCGCGCTTCAGGCCCTTGGCCACGCGCCGGGCCAGCCGCGCCGGCGGCTCGCCGTACTGCCAGATGCGCTCGGTGACCAGGACGCCGCCGTCGCGCACCGCGATGTCCAGCCGCAGCCTGCCGCCGGCCGGCAGCCATTGCGGCCTGGGCGGACCGGCCATTGCGCACGTGTCCGCCGCCGAAATGCTGCCCACGGTCCGCCGCGGCCCCAGGCCTTCCATCTGGACGATCCATTGCTCATGCCCGATGCGCCCGGACAGGATCGCCTGCCCGGGCAGCACGCGCAGATCGGCCAGGGCGGGCTGTTGGCCCGACAGGAAACGGACCAGATCGGAAACGCCCAGCGGCGCGTCGAACACCTGCACCCGCGCCGGCATGCCATGCAGCCACATCGCATCGGCCAGCGGTTCGCGGCGGGACCCGGCCGGCAGGCGCAGCGCCTCCAGCGCCGCCGGGCCCGCGCCCGCGGCCGGCGGCGGCCACATGCCCGCCGCGCAAGCCAGCGCGCCCGCCAGCGCCAGACGCAGGACGATCGAGGGCGCCGCGTTCATGGCCTGCCCTTCCCGCGCGCGCCGAGCCGACCGGCCGGCACCACGTCGGCCCAGTCGGACAGCCAGTCCAGCGACAGCCGCGGCCGCCCCCAGGGACCGTCCATCCGCTCGACGAGGCCGGACAGCCGCCGGGCCTGGACCAGCGAGGCCGCTTGCGCGCGCCGCCACGATTGCGGCGCCTGCCCGATGCGGCGCTGCGCGTCGGCGTCGCCGCAGGCGTAGCCGGCGCCGCTTGCCACATGCGTGCGGCGGGAGACCGGCAGCGCTTGCGGCCCGGCCTGGGCCTGCACGCTCAGCAATTGCAGGCCGGCCTCGAACCAGGCCTGTTGCAAACCGGCGAGGCGCGGCGCAGCGACCCCGTCCAGGGGCTCGGCCGCGCCGGAGAGATTCGCGCGCGCCGCGGCGCCATCCACGCCTGCCAGGGGTTGGCCCCGCGCGGCGGCCATGACGGCCTGGCGGCTGGCCTGGGCCATTTCCTGCGCCGCGTATTGCAGCCCGCCGATGCGCGTGACGGCCCACGCCAGGACGGCCAGCAGCGGCAGCATCAGCAGCGCTTCGATCATGGCCTGGCCGTGTTGCCGGTGCTGGCGCGGCGTCATGGCGCCTGCCTTGCGCCGGCCGCTTCCTGGGCGGTGACGGCGGACAGCCGCGCCTGCCAGTACGGCCGGAATAGCGTGGCGAGTTCGCCGCGCCCGTCGGCCCGTGCCTGCGGGCGGACGAAATAGGTTTCGGCGGCCGAGGTGACGGAGACCGCCCCGGCCCGGCCCAAGGCGGCGTAGGCGAACCGGCCCACGGGCGCGGCGACCGAGCTGCCCGCGTCCGTGGTTTTCAGGGCGGAGCCCGCCAGCCTGACCGACACCGCGAAACGCAGCGGCGCGCGGCCGCGGGCGGCGGCGACTTCGCGGTAGGCCGGCAGGCCCGTGGCGCCCCAGTGCTGGGCGTCGGCCATGGCGTATGAGTTGGCCAAGGGATTGGTCGCGCCCTCGAAGATATTCCAGGACGTGGAGAGTTCGACCCAGCGCCAGAAGTCCTGTTGGGAAAAATCCGGCGGCGGTTCGTCCACGTATTCCAGGCCCTCGGGCGCGCGGCTCTTGTCGCCCTGCGCCGTCGCCCAACCCATTGCATATTCGCGGTAATAGCATTTTTCTGGTTCCAACCTGTGCCACCAGATTCCAGCAGAAATTTCAAGCACATGATATAAAACGATTTTTTATACAAACCCGTACCAATCCAGATCAACCAAGCGCGAGCCGACTTGTACCCTGAAATGTACCCTGGAGTCCTTGCATGGCAATAAACGTCCTGAGCGACCGAAAGGTGGCCACCGCGAAACCGCGCGACAAGGAATACCTGCTGACTGATGGCGCCGGCCTGTCCCTGCGGATCCGACCTGACAATTCCCGCCTCTGGATCTTTCGCTACACGTCTGCCGCCGGCAAGCCGGCCAAGAAATCACTCGGCCCCTACCCCGAGGTGTCGCTACAAGAGGCCAGGCAGAAAGCCACCCAAATGCGCCAGCAGTTGCAGAAGGGGATCGATCCGGGCTCCAAGGTGGAAGGCCGGCCTGAAACAGTGCAGGCGCTGTTCAACACGTGGGTCGAGGATTCGCTGTCGAACCGCCGCAATGCCAAGGGCGTCTACGCTTGCAAATCCCGCATGGGTCGGCATGTTTTGGCGGCCGCAGGCCAGGATCGCATCGCCTCGCTGACCAAGGGCAGAATCCTGGATCTGCTTGCGCCGCTCGTGCGCGCTGGCAAAGGACCGCAGGCCAATTGCGTCCTCATCGACATCAAGCAGATGCTGGCCTATGCCGCCGAGCGTGAATGGATCGAGGCGAACCCCGCGGCACTCATCAAAAAGACGTCGGTGGGCGGCAAGGACGTGGTGCGCGATCGCGTGCTGGACGCGGGCGAAATCAAGATGCTACGCGACAAGCTGCTGGAGGCCACCGGCATGACCTTGTACGCACAGGCCGCATACTGGATCGCACTGTCGACTATGGCGCGCGCCGGGGAGATTGCGGCGGTGCGGGAAAGCGAGATTGATTGGGACGCCCAGGAATGGACAATCCCCGCCGCGAAGAACAAGTCCAATAGGGAGCACACAATACAGCTGTCGGACTTCGCGTTCTACTGGCTGTCGGTCCTGCGCGAACAACCGCGACCTGGCGACTATCTGATCCCAGGCAAGGCCGGCGTAGGCCACGTCTCGTACCGGGCTTTCAGCCATCAGGCGACCATGCGCCAGCAGAGCAACAGCAAGCTCCAAGGCCTCGGGGTGCGCGGAGAGCTTTCGTTGCCTGGCGGCCCGTGGACCACGCATGACCTGCGCCGCACCGGCGCGACCATCATGGGCGAACTGGGCGTGGCCGAGAACGTTGTGGAGAAGTGCCTGAACCACGCCGAGCAAACGCAGTTGGTGAAGGTCTACCAGCGCCAGAAGATGCTGCCGCAGCGCCGGGAGGCGTTCGACATGCTGGGCGCGCACCTGACCAAGCTGGTCGGCGACCCAAATAATTGGGGGCCGGTTAAGCTGAAGCCTGGACGTCCCAAAGTTGTCCCGCTGCGCGCCGCGTCCTGATCCCATACTGGCCCTTCCAACTGGCCAGGAGAACCCCGATGTGGGGTCGCATTGTCCAAACTCTCGAGGTTGCACACTATGCTTACGCCAAGGGGCCTTGCCGACCTCGCATAAATGCAGCGACCTTCTCCTTCAACAAAGTCGCGTCGTATGTTGCATTGCTGACTGCGCTTTGCAAGACCATCCTTCTGATGTCGGTTGGAAATTCATGCCAGATACTGAGGCTCGCAGCCCCAAGACAGGCAATAACTCGTCGCTCGCCTTCGTCAAGCACTGCTGGATCCAACACCTCAGCAGACTTAGGCAATTGCAAACCACCTTCATTGAGCCAACGCTCGATGTCCGAACTATCGCGATAGTGGTTCATGCTCATTCTCCACAGAACGGCCCTAGGCAATTGGGCCCTCGATTTGCGCCTCCTCTACTCAAGGACTGTGACATGGCGCCTCCTAGACGACTGAATAAATTCAGTGTACGGCAGGTGCCGCCACGGGTCTTACGCTTGTTTCAATTCATTTGTAGGTACTGCGTACCATTGGGCGTACTGTGAGTACGTGGCACTCGCCACGACAACTCAAGAGGTACACATCATGACATTTCCCACTCGCTTCAGCGCAACTGGCCCCCCCACCCAACCTGGTCAAGATGACCAAGCCAACAAGCAGCAAGAGCAGCAGAATCAGGAAAAAAAAGAAGAAGCCGCGCGCAAACAACAGGCGCAGAATGATCCGATGAAGCAACGCACCCCTCAGTAGCGTATCGCACGCTTTCGGTCTACCTTCCACGGAAAATGCGGCAATCTCGCTGCTACCGGATGAACGAAAGTTTGTGAGCAGACGCTGACTCGTCGCATGCTTGCGCGAGCCAGCGTTGTCGTGGACCGATCCCGATCCACCATATCTCCGCTCTGATTGAAGGCCCCGCTAGAGGCCTACTACTCCCAGAATCAAAATTCAGATCCTGCCGGCTAACTCGCTATGTCGTGGCGACGCCGCGCTTCGATTCCTTTAGGCCGTCACATCATGATGAAGCTTGTTAGTACATCATTTGCGCGCGTGATCACCGCTTGCAGAAAGTTTCTCCCACAGACGACATCGTTTCATCACCACGGTGGCCGCCGAGAACGTCAACCGATTCCACACTCAGCGACCGTTTCTCCCTGGAGGGTGTACAGGATCTACGCCCGGCCTGGCCACTTGTTCCTTCGGAACGAGCAAGGCAAAATTTTTGACTTCGGCGTCATGAAAGGGGCTGAGCCCAATCTAGCCTACCGGCTTTTCGTGAGAGGCCTGAGCGGCCAAGGATTCGCTTCTCGGACTCAGCTACTCGATGACATCACTCGTCGTCTTGAAGCCGAAGAAATTGCGGGCGAGCTGCTTGACCTGCCCGAATGTACTGCCGGGAAAGGCATCGATTTGGACCGCGGTACGCACGTCGACGTTTCCATGAAACTGGCTGGATAACCGCGGCGGTTGGCCCCCCGCCTAGCGCGGCCAGCCAGTCCCCCCTTCGCGCCGTAACGGGCACCACTCCCTATCCTGTCAAGTCCGGCCCCCTTCATCTCCAACCCGATACCTTACGGCATATTACCGATTGCCCTCTGGGGCCCCCTTTGCCTAGAATCGTTGACCAATAAAAGGGCGTCCCCAATAGGCTGGACTCCACGCTGGGCGACGTCTACCACATGGGAGATAGACATATGCCTGGCACGCGGCTGTCTGACGTCATTGTGAAGATGCCTGATCGATCCACGTGCCGCGTCGAGCGGCGACTGGTGATAAAGCGAAGCCCCGAGACTGCTCCGAGCACACAGTACGTTTGCACCCTTGCCACGGGCGAGACAGTGAAATGGCTGTCCGGCGGCAAATACCGCATGCCAGACGGCTCGGTGGCAGTCGCTGTTGCCCATAAAAAACCCGGGACGTTACGCGTCTGCGCATCAGCGGCGGTCGCTCACATCAGTCTTCCAAACCGATGAGCGTCGGTACGCTTCGGCGCGCGCCAGTGTTCGATAGACAGCCGCGCCCACGTCAATAAAACGGGTAAATTCTTCCGCTTCCAGCTTGTGCCGGACGTCCCAGAGGCAGCCGGCGTAGTCGCCAAGCACATCCGCCCAGTCTCCAAAATCGCCCAGCTGTACCGACCTGGTGAGTATCTGCGCTAATAGGTCTTCCTTTTCCATGCGAGCCTCGCGAGCCGCGCCGTCACGTCGCGGACGTCATGCGCAAGTATCATTCCCAAAACCCAAGGTGATTCGGCGGTACAGCGGTGCTAGCGCAGCCGCGCCTGACACGCCTCCAGCTGCGCCGTCAGCCGCCGAATTCCGGCTCGTAGGGCGAAATAATCCGATCGAGCAGCTGGATCAAGTTCGGCGCGGGCTCCATGATCCACGCTGGCGGAGGTGCCGGTTTCGGGCACTCCACCGCTGGCGGCGGGGCAGGCGGCACGGACGTGCAGCCGCTGGCGCCCAGCATCAACATCAGCCCGCAGGCCGTCATCTTCGATTTGCGCACTGCGCAGCCCTCCATACGCGGCCCACTCGGCGCGCGCGTTTCGTTCGTTGATCTGCCCCACCTCGGCGTAGCGCCGCTGCAGGATCTCACGCGCCTGGCGCTGAGCTTCCGCCACACGGTTAGATTCATCGGCACGCATCGCGGCGATGTCCGCGCCGTAGCGCCAGCCCTGCGCGGTCCAGGCCGTGGCGCCTGCGATCAGACCGCCGGCCAGCGCTGCAGCCGCGTAGCCGCGCCACCCTGCCAGCGCGCTGGCCAACTTCACGCCGGCGGCCATCATGCCGGCGCCTTCCAGCCGCGGGGCAGCTGAAAATGGGGGCCGTCTTTCAGCGTGCGCCAGTCCCCGCCCCACTCCACCGGCGTGCCCAGTTCGGCGGCGCAGGCCTTGACCACGTCGGCCAGGTCGGCGAAGGCCTGCCAGCGGTCCCACGGTATTGCCCCGCCCACCAGCGGCGCGAGGTCCACGGCGCGCCCGTAGCCGTCGGGCTGCCGCAGGTGCAGGCTGTTCTGCGTCTGGCTGGCCCCCTTGGCCACCAGCTCGCGCTGGCGCTCGGCCGTGCGCAGGCCCTCGACCACGGTGAAGTCCACAGGCGTGCGCTGGATCGCCAGCTTGACGACGTCGACAAGGCGCGGATGTACGCCCTCCAGGCGCTGCAGGCTGCGCGCCGACAAAGTGAATTCCGGCATGGTTGCTCCTCAAATGAAAAAGCGCGCCCGTGGGCGCGCGATGTGTGAAATCAGACAGTGGCCTTACGGGCGCGCAGCGCGGGCGCGCTGGTCCGCCACCGCCGCCAGGCGATTGCGGGCGCGATACAGCAGGTCCAGCTGCGCGCGCTTTTCGTCGGCCGGCAGGCTGGAACGCTCCAGGGCCTTGATCTTCGTGTTGATGGCGCGCAGCTGGCTGTCGGCGGCCTTGAACAGGGCGCGCAGGCGCAGCTGATCGTCCCCTGCCAGATCGCGGGCGCGCTCTAGGTCGCCCAGCTCACGCGCCTGGGAATACGCGGCATACACCTGGTTCACTTCCCGCTGTTCGTCGTAGAAGCGCTGGATGTACTTGCTGCTGCGCGGGTCCGCCTCCTTGACGAAGTCGCCCACCACAAACCAGTTATCAACGCGTCCCAGGTCGCGGCGGGGGTTCTCCGGCAGGCCCGACAACGGCCGGGCCAGGTAGTCGGAGACGTTGAGCGCCTGCGTGCCCAGCCAGCCGAAGTAGCCGCGCACCAGGTGCTCCAGGCGCTGCGGCGACAGGCCCAGGGTGCGGCCCAGCGCCACGGCGCCGGCGGAGGTCGATGCGGTGAAGCGGTCGCCGGCCGGCATGCGCTGCTGCGCGACGCTGTCGATGTCGCGCTCGCGGAAAGAGTCGTAGTTGAACGCGGCTTCCATCGCGGGCTTGATCGCCTGCGGCACCGGGTTCATGGCCAGTTGATCGCTCAGAATCGCGCCCACCGTTCGGCCGAAGTCCGCCAGGCGGAAATCATCGCCGCCGAACGCCAGCTCGGTGCCGCGCTCCACCACGCTGCCCAGCGCCCCAATTTCGAAGGGCTTGGGGATGTAGACGAGCCGATCCGTACCAGGCAGTTTGGTGATCCAGAACGAGTTGCGGGCCCAGTCGGGCAGCTGCTTGTAATCGTCGTCGTCTTTCATGCCCAGGTAGAGCAGCGCCGACGCCATCGCCACCGCCCCGGTGACCACGGCGAAGCGCGCCGGATCGGCGGCCGCGCCGCGGCCCAGCTTGTACATGCCCTGCAGCCGCGCATTGAAGAACGGCACGACCTGGGACAGCAGCCGCACCGCGGAGAACGTGCCGCCGGCGGTGAAGTCCATCAGATCGCGCGCGGCATAGCTCGCCTCCAGGTGGCTGCGGCCGGCCTTGCGGGCCTGCTGGTAAATGGCCGCGCGGTTGATGGTTTCGGAGCGGTCCCCCGTCTCCTGGTACCAGTCGAACGCCTTGCGCAGCGCGCGGCCCATGCCGGCCGGCGACGTGATGACGTCGTCAGGATGCGCGCCCAGCTCGTCCACCAGGCGCTTGACGTTACGGGCGTTGCCGTCGTTGAACGATCCGAACCGCACCGCGCCGCCGCCGGCCATCAGCCGGCGCCAGGTATCGCTTTCGGCTCCCGTTGCCTTCCACCCCTCCGCCAGGTTGCGCAGCGGGTTGGTCGACAGGTTGCTGTCGATCGCCATCGCCTGGATGGTATCGCGCAGCAGGTTGCGCACGCGGAATGTCGGGCTGATCGTCACGCCCACGGTCAGCGCGTGCTTGAACTTGCGCGCCGCCTTTGTGAACGGATCATTCGAGCCAACATAGTGCAGCGCTGTCAGCGCGTTCATGACCAACGGATCGGTCACCAGGTAGTGGCGTTCCTTGCCGTCGAACATGGCGCGCACGCTGCCGCGCTCGGCCTGGCGCACGCGCGAGGCGATGCCCAGCTTTTCGGCTTCCGTCAGCGCGCCCTGGGCGGCCAGGTTTTTCATGCTGGCCGACAGCAGATGGGACCAGTTGGACACCGTATTGGCCACCAGGTCGCCCAGCTTGTCGGTGCCGCCCTTGAGGCGCTTGTAGGCTTGCTGCCCCACCAGGCCACCAATCTGGCCCGGGCCCATCGTGCCCGTGGCGTCATCCTCCATGACGCGGTAGAACGGCACGTAGAACTCGCTTTCCCACAGCTTGCGCGCGCTCGGGTCCACCAGTCCCGCCTCCTGCGCCACGTCCAGCACCGAGCGCTGCAGCTCGTTGAACTGGTCCAGGGCCTGGCGATAGACCACGGATCGATCCCGGCCGTCGGCCATCTTGCCGCTGGCCAGGCGCTTGCCGACCTGGATATCCTCGGCCGTGAACAAGCGCTCGCGCGACGCGGGCTCCGCCTTCGAGCCCGGCCACTTCGCCGCCTCGGCGCGCGCCGCAGCTTCGTTGGCGAAACGCTCGGTCACGCCGTTTTCGAAACGCACCTGCCATTCGGCCGCCAGGCGCTCGGCCCGGTTTGCCGCAATCCAGGCCATGAAATGATCGTGCTCGCCATTCAGGCCGGCCAGGATCTCGGCCAGGCCCTTGCCCCCGGCGGTATCCAGCGCGCCGTCCTGCAGCTTCACCGCGCCGTGCCGCACCAGATACTCGGCGGCGCCGTCCGCCCCCTTGGACAGGCGGGCCTGCATGTAAGCGGTGGCACTGATGCCCTTGAGCGGCGCGAACTGGTCGAAGATGCCCTGCACCAGCTTGGCCTGCCAACGGTCGGAGGCCTTGGCCAGGCGCTCCTTGATGGGGTCCTGCTCGGCCCACGCGCCGATCTTGCCCAAAAACTTGTTGCGCTGACGCCGCTCGAGGTCGGATAGCGACTCGCCAGGCCGGGCAATCCGGGAGCCGCGCTTGGGCTCGCGCGGCGCGCCGGGCTGCATCGGCGGTACGCCGGCCGTCGCGGCGCCGGCAGCGGCGCGCGATTCCGTAGGCCCAGAAGCACGAAGCCCCGCGGCTGGCGGGGCTTTCTCGTCGCGGCGGCGCGATTCCTGCGCGCCAGGGTCGAACACCCAGCCGGCGCGCCCCTCGCGGTTGACGGCGGCCGCAATTTCTTCTACCGTAAAAGTACGCCCTGACGGCGTCCGATCTGCGCCCGCATTGGAAGCGGGAGTGCTTACGGCGGACGAATTGTCGGGGCGCTTTGCTTCCACCACGTCCGACAGGTCATGGTCGTAGAACAGGTGCCCGTTGGCGCTTTCCTTCACGACCAGGCGCGCCAGGTAGTCCTGCCCGGCAATCTCCACCGGCGCGTACAGCGTGTGGACCTGGCGGGTGAACGGGTCACGTTCCTTGTTGCGATTGGCTTCCGAGTGGCCCAGGATGGCCTGCTCGATCAGGCCCGGCAGCGCCGCCATCGACTGGATTTTGCTCACGCGCGCGCTGCGCGACAGCGATTCCTTGATCCCCCGCTGGCTGACCTGCACTCGCCACCCCGTGGCCAGGTTCACGAAGTCCTTACCTTTCAGGTGTTCAGCCGCCCAGGTGCGCGCGGCGTCGCGCAGTTCCTTGGCGCCCATGTCCGACGTGCCGAACTCCGAACCAGTCACGATCGTCACGCCGGCGCCGCGCTGGTCCTGGCCGCGGCTGGCGGCCATCGATGCCGCGGCCTCTTGCATGCCAGCGCTCACGCGCGCCGCCGGCGCGCGCTGCAGGAACCGGCCGGCGTCGATGACCATCTGCCTGATGTCGGCGTTGGTCAGCTTCAGGTTCAGCCCAAGGCGGCGCAGCGCCGACCGGATCTTGCCGTACAGCCGTTCAAGGAAGATGGGCCGCTTGCCCTGCTCGGCCATCCGCGCCAGCACCTCCCGGGCCCGGTTCTCGGCGGAATAATCCGGGTAGCGCAGCGTCACCGCCTCAAACGTCGCGTAATGGGGATGCTCGGGCCCGGCGTTGCGCGGGATCTGCGCGCCGTCCGGCGCGCGCGCCAGGCGGCGGACGTCGGCCAGCACGTCACGGAAGCGTTCACCCAGCAGCGCCTCGACGCCGAAATGCCCCACCACCTCATGCGCCAGCACCTGCTGCAGGCGTTCCACCGTGGGCAGGTTCTCGGCCACCAGGTAGATCCGCCCGCCATCGCGCGCCGGGTAATAGGCGCCCTCGGCCAGGGGAGACGGCTTTGCCCCTTCAGGGATTTGGTCAACGCGCTCGACAACGGATACACGTAGGCCGGCTGCGCCGGGCAGCTTCGACATGAAGTCGCGCGCCGCCTGCTCGCCAGCCTGCACAGTCACCTTAGCGGTGCCGCCGGCATCCTCCCGCGCAGCCCTCGACTGGAATACCTTGGATGTAGCCGTGCTTTGCCCAGTACTCGCCATCGACTTGCCGCCCGCGATGATGTCGTGCACTTGCACGTCGGCATCGTTCAGCATGCGGCCAAGGTTCTGTGCAGCATCAACGCTCGTAGCGGAAGATACGCTGAGAATCGCCGCGCTCGCATTCGAGCGTTCCAATCCGGCAAGCGCCTTATCGAGGCCGCCGGTGCCGCGCAGCTTTCCCATCTCGGTCGCCGTCATCGGCACAAAGGCGATGGGCTCATTCTGCGCGTTCAGCAGCATGATGCCCTCTTCCCCACCAGAGACTTCACGCATGATCTGCTTGGCGTCGTCCGGGCCGCCAATGCTCTTTGCCAGAGTGGCGCGCTGCTGGAATACCCGTTCGGTCACCGGGATGGTTGTGCCGCGTCGCGTGGGCTGCAACTTCGCCGAGCCTAGTTCGCCCGATTCCGGGTCATAGTGGCCATAATCAGACTTTCCGATTGCCAGCATGCCACGCAGTTTGACCTTACCTCCACTCGCCAGGCTCAGGTAACGCTCGGTGGCCTGGATGTCCGCTTTCGACAGCTTCGGATTGCCGCTGGGATGATTGTGAGCTAGCCAGACGTTGGCGGCCGCACGCAACCGCGCGCCGTGACCGGCGATCAGACCTTGCACAATGCCGGCGCTGCTCTTGTTACCGATGGTATGGCGCAGGATGCTGATGGGCCGGCCGTCTTTATCCGTGAAGAGCGCCACCATCTGCTCCTGCGGTGATTTGCGCAGCGACGCCAATGCGCTGGCCACCTGGTCCCGGGAGGTCAGCACGCCACCTTCGACGGGCAACCTTCCGACCTCCCTGGTTTCCACAGATACGGCGAAATTGCCATCGGGCCCGGGCTCCAAAGTGATAGCGCGTGCCGGGCTTCGGGTGCTCGGCAGCGCCTTGGCGGCAGTCGCTTGACCGGACGGTTCCGGGCTAAGCGTGCCCAGGTTCGCATCGGCGGCCGGCTTCGTGGTGTCTCCCTTCGTCATCCACTGCTTGAACGCCGGCATTTCCATGCGGGTCACCTGACCCATCCCCTTCCAGTCGGGCGAGTAGCTGGCCCGGTAGGCTTCTTCGGCCGCCTTCTGGGTCGGGTAGCCCAGCATCACCTTGGATTCATCGAAGCCGCCACCGGCCGGGTTGACCTGGTCGATGATGAACACCGGCCCACTGAAGTCGGGCGGCGTGCCCGGCCGCACGAACACGTCGACCTGATCGCCGTCGGCGCCCTCGGTACGGCGGATATAACCATAGTGGCCGGCCATCCGGTTCGCCCAGGGCGTGCCGTCCGGCGCGGTGCCGCGGCGCTCTGATCCTGCGGGGTTCTCCACCGAGATTTCCAGGCCGGACACGCGCGTGCGTCCGACCTTGTAGTTGCCGGCCTCCTTCTGGGCGTCCGTGGGCTCGGGCAGGTCGTTCAGCGGTGACGTCGCCGCTTCGTGGGCAGCCGTGTCGGTTGCCGCGCCCGGGTGCCGCTGGCCGGCTTCGGCGACGTCGGGCGTCATGCCCAAGGCGGCCCGGCGCGCCAGCTCGGCGTCGCGCTGGCCCGTGGTGGCCGCCACGCCCTCGCCGTCGACCTGGTAGACCGGGGCCGGCAGCGCGCCTCGCGCGGGTGCACCCTTGAGCGCTGCGCCCACACCTTCCTGCAGCTGGGCGTCGGTGTACGGCTGCATGCCGTTCTCGTGCTGGATGATTGCGGCCGTCAGCCCCCTCAACGTCTCCGGGTTGCTCAGGTCCAGCTGCTGGTTCGGATCAACGCCCAGGGCCTGCGCCACCTCGCGGACATACGCGCCCGTATTGTTCTCGGACGGCGGCGCCCACCGGTCGATAATCCCTTGAACCGTATCAAGACCGTGCTGGCGCTGGTAGGTCAACAGGTTGACCGCCAGGCCACGGATACCGTCCTCTGGCGTCCGAAAAGTCGCAAAGCGCGGGTCGTTGCCCTCGATCTCTCCATCGAAGCCCACGCCCTTCTGGATGTTGCCCGGGTTGTGGTTGCGGATACCGCGCGGCGCATTGGCTGGCATGCGCCAGGACTCGCCCGTGGTGAAGCCGTCGCCGGCGGCGTAACCCTCCGGCGCGGGCAGCGCGTCGCGGGAAACAGGCCCGTCCAGCACGGGGAAGGCTTCGGGCCGCTCCAGCGCAGCCGGGCCATTCACGGCATCGCGCAGCGCATTGCCGGGCAGGGGCTCGGCGGCCAGCTCCGACAGGCGCACGAAGTGCCCGCGGCCGTCGGCAGTCCGAATCCTGGCCAGCGGCTCACCGCCGGGCCGCGCCGTCGCCGCATTGCTCTCGACGCCCACGAATTCCACGGGCAGCTCGCGGCCATTCTGGCGCAGGTACACCTGCTGGCCGCGCGTGAACGCGCCGGCATCCGACGTCTGCCGACCATCCGACGCCTCCGGCTCTGCCCGTTGCTGCTCGGGCGCTTTCGCCAGCTCATCGGCGGGGACGAAAGATTCCTGGCCGTTGACGCGCACCCTGGCGTACTGCCGGCCGTCGGAGCCTACCTCCGGCTCCATCTGGACGAATTCCACCGGAACATCGTGGTCAGCGTTCTTCCAGTGGACCTGCTCGCCTTGCGCGTAGGACGCCGCGGTCTGCTCATCGCGCGGCACCGCCTCGGCCTGCGCCGTATCCGGACGGCCGGGTCGGACGATAAACCCGTTCTCGTAGCGCAGAACCTGCGCGCCCTCGCCCAGCTCTGCCGCACGCTGGCGCGCCGCGCTGGCGGTCACGAAAGGCTTGCCGCTCGCGTGCACGACGTCGCCAGCCTCCATACTCGGGGCAGTCGGCAGGCCGCGGCTGCGCGCGCCGTCAGCAGCGCCGTGCACCGCGCCCGGCCCCATACCGGCCACGAACCCCAGCGCGGCATTGCCGAACGATCCAGCCAGCGGATCGAGTTCCATGCCGGCGCCCGCGTTGATCCCTGTCTGCGTGGCGACGCCCTCGCCCACTTCCTGGGTGGCCTCTTCCGTGCCCGCCAGGCCGGCACGGCCCGCGGTTTGCGCAAGCACCCCTCGCTGACCGAGCACGCGGCCCGCCGGCGAAAGAATGCGTCCCGTCGCCGCGCCGCCCGCAGCCGTCACCGGGACTGTGCGCGCGAATGCGGCGTTCTCCGCGTCGGCGCGCACGCGGGCGCGCGCCTGCGCGGGCGCTACGCCCTGCGCGACCAGGTCGCGGTAGGCAGACGACGCGGTCGCCAGCTCCTGATCGTCCATGCCGTCGATCAACTCGCGCGCCTGCTCGATGGCGTTGCCGCCGCCCTGGGCGCCACCGGCGGCAGCGCCGGCCGCCATCCGCGCGCCGACGCCGGCCGGGCCCGCCGCAAGAGACGCCGCGATCGGGACGGCGCTGCTGCCCAGCGCGTTGAGGCCCTGCAGCGCCAGGCCGGATACGGACGGGTCGCGGCCCAGCGTCCAGGTTTCCGGCTTGTCGAGGTCGCCATCGGGCTGGGAATCGGCCTCGCGTCGCTTTGCCTCCGCCGTACGCGATGCCAGCACGCGCTCGCCCAGCTCCTGGGTGGCATCGGCGGCACCCTCCAGCGGGTTCGAAGGCAGCTCCAGGCCTGCGTCGAATGCCTGGTTCAGTGCGGTCACGCCCACGCGGCCCAGGCCTTCGGCCACTTTGCCCGCGCCGCGCACGGCGCTGCCCGCGCCCTTGATGGCGCCGCCGGCCAGCGTCTTGGGGAAGTCCACAAACTCGATGCCGCCTTCCTCCTGCAGGGGCTGCGCGAAGTCGGCAACCCGAAAGGTGAACTGCGCGGCCGTGCCGATCGTGCCAGCCGGCGCGCCGGCGTCGGAAAACTTCACGCCAAGATTGGAGCGAGCCGCATCACGGCGCGCGGTGACCTCGTCTTTGAACTCGATCCCGTCAGCGGGATTTTCAAAGTTGTTCATTCGTACCCTCTACGTTGGGGCGCCCCATTGCGGCGCGCGTGATTTCAGTTCCTTCGGTCGCGCGTGCCCAGCGATCAGCCGCGGCCTGCTCGGCCATCCGGGCCAGCTCGACATCACGTTCTGCCTGCGCCAGCAGTTCGGCGTGCTGGGCGCGCGCCTGCTCCCCAGCCTTCAGGCCGGGCGGCTTGGTGCGAAGCTGACGGACCTTGTCCTGCGCCTGGCGCAGTTGCGCGCGCGCCGCGTCGAGCTGCGCCCCCTCGGCGCTTTCGGCTGCCGGCGGCGTCGTCGGGCTGGCAGGCCTGGCGGTCGGCGGCACGGCGGGAGCGGACGCAGCAGCTTGAGCGCCGCTTGCCGGGTTGGGTGCTGCCGCCGCGGTGCTTCCATTCGCGCCACCCTCCCCGCCCTGCAGCCGCGCGCGGATCTTGTCCTGCACGTCCTTGGGGACGACGGACACCGGCAGACGTACCAGCCGGCCCTCATGCTCGACGCCGAAGCCGAATTGCCGGTCGCCCAGCTGGATGGGCATGATCTCGGCCGTACCTTCCTGCACCTGCTGCGCCAGCGAGGCCAGGTTGCCCGGGGTGAGAACCTGCCCGGCCGGCGTGCCCGCGTTGAGGCGGTTGATGTTCTCGCCCACGGTAATCAGGCCGCTCACCCGCTTGCGCTCGTCGCCTTCAAGGCCTTCCAGGCTGTCAACCTTGTTGATCCGCATCACGAAGTTGGCGAAGTCCTTGTCCGAGGTGACCATCTTGGGTTTGCCTGCCTCGCTGCCTTCGGCGCCGACGCGCATGCCCCCCTTTCCGTCGGGCACATACAGCGTTTGATCCTTGCCCACGAGGCGGGGCTTGCGCAGTTCCTCCTGCGTCTTGAGGTCGCTGGCCAGGACCAGCTCGCGCCGCTTCTGTTCCGCATCAAAGAGCAGCTTGGCCTGCTGGGCGACCATCGCCTGCTGCGCCTTCGGGTCGCTGATGCTCTGTACGAAGCTCTGGAGCATGTGTTCGCTGATGGGCTGCTGGATCGCCTTGCCGGTGGCGGTGTCGACGCCGACAAAGTCGTACAGCGGCGCACCGCCCGCCTGCTCGGGTCGGCGTTTGATGGACTTCACCTCGATGCCGCCCGGCATAAAACGGTTGACGAAGGGCACATAGGAGTTCGGGTCACCGGTCAGCTGATACTGGCTTTGCGCGGCCGCGAACGCCTCCTCTCGATGCTTGCCGATGAAGCGCTCGCGGTTGGCCAGCAGCTCCATCGCCTGCCCGGGCTCGCCCAGCTCCAGCGCCTTGCGGTAGGCCCGCGTCAGGCCGTCAGCAATCTGGCCGAACTCTCCACCCCCTAGGAAATCACCCGCCCCAGGACTTTTTTTTTCTGCCGCAGACGCCAGCGGCGAAGCACCTTGGCGAACGGAGGTGCCGGTGCCCCATTGCGAGCCAGCCAAGACGTCACCCAGCCCGACCGCGCCCATCGACGATTCGGCGCCCGCGGTCGGCGCCGTAGGAGTGGTGAGCGGCATGGCCTGCAGGCCCACGGCATTGCCCATAGCAGCCCCCGTTGCGACCGAATCCGCCGGCCGGACCATGTCCAGGCCCGGCGGTCCCTGCCGCACTTCGTTGCCGCCAGCCATCGCCGCCGCAATCTCGGCCTGGGTCCGCTTCCGGCGGTCCTCTTCTTCGCGCGCACGCTTGCGATCCTTCGACAGGTCATATACCTGGGCGATCGCCATCCCGTTTCGCAGCCCGTCCGCCAGGCCGCCCGCAAAGCTTCCGTCGATAGCCATCAGATCCTCTCCAGTCCAACCAGTCCCGCCGACAGATCGCCGGCCAATGCCGACGGCAGCGCCGCGGCTCGTTCCTCTTCACTGGGCGCGTCGGTGTGCTGCAGCCCAGCATCGCGGCCGCCTCCCCCCTTGCGCTCCAGCTTCGCCACCTTCTTGGCCAGCGCACGAATGGCGGCGTGGTGCACGCCGCTCACGCTGACCATGTCCAGGCCGACGCCAGCGGGCGCCACCTGGTCGCCAAACTGCGCCTGCATGTCCTCGGCGTACGGGCCGGCGTGCTCGCCGCCGTCAGCCACCCCCTTCCGATACTTCCAGCTCTCAACCGGCACCTTGGTGAGGCCGGCCAGCGCCTGCTCGTCGTCGACCGGCGCGCCATCCTCTTTCAGTTCCTTCGACGAAAAGGCCATCGCCCCGGCCATCAGGCCCGTGCCGATCAGCGACCCAAGCCCAGACTGGCCAGCCGCATTCGCCTGCTGCTGCATCCGCATCTGGTCCAGCCCCAGGTTGCCCATCGCGTTGAAGGAGCCGCCGGCGACGCCCATGAGCCCCTGGCCGGTGCCGGCGGCATTGCCCTGCTGGGACTGCGCTCCCATCACGCCGGTGGCGGAATTGCCCGCCTGCAGCGCCGCCTGCGACGCCGCGATCCCCGTGCCGGTCTGGTTGCGGCCGAAGCGCGCGGCGTTCTCCCGCAGGCTCATGCCCAGCAGCTTGGTGTCGTTGCGTTCCTTGTTGATGGCGCCCGCCGACGCCAGAGCCCGGGCGTTGGCCTGGTCGGTCATGGCCGTGCTGCCCAGGCTGCTGGTGGGCGAGACGCCCATGCGCGCCATCTCGCGCGAGGTCTGCGCCTGGGCGTTGTCGAACTGCCGGCCGACAGTCGCCGCGGCCAGGCCCTCACGCCGCGCTACCTCCTCGGGGCTGTCGTAGTTCATGGCCTCTTCGGCCATCCGGTTCTCGATCGGCTGGAACACGTTCTTGTACTGGTTCCATTGATCGTCGCCGCGCTCGGCGTTCTTGGAGGCCTCGCCCAGCGCGCTCTTGAGCAGCGCCTCGTACGTGGGCGCGAATTGCTCTGTGAGCTGCTGGTTCCACTCGAAATTGCGCTCGGCCAGATCCTGGGCGCGCATGCCCAGCTGCGCGTTGGCCTCCTGCGCCCGGCCGACAGCCGGGTCCTGTTTCACTTCCGTCGACATGCAACCCATTTCAGTCCCCTCGCGCGGCCGCCTCGGCCTCCAGGTTGGTCAAGTACTCGGCATACGGTTCCGCCAGCAGCCGCACCTCGACGCCAACCTGGCGCGCCCAGGCCTGGCCGCCCACCAGCAGCGCGCAATGGGTGACCAGGTCGACGTAGGAGGCCCGCAGCACGTAGGCCGTACGCTTTCCCGGCGTGCCGCCGGCGCGCTCCAGTTCGGTAGCGATCTGCCAGTTGGTGATCGCGTTGGCCAGCACCGCATTCAAATCTTCGAAGTGCGTCCGGTAGAAGGCATTGCGCGGCATGAGCACCAGCGCCTGGAACATCGCAGCGTGCACCTGGGAGTCATCGATGACCTTGTCCCGGTCGATGAGGTCGTCGTAGAAGTGCGCGACCGCGAACGCCCCGCGCAGGAACTCCACCGCGCTGGCGTTGCCACGCATCCATTCCAGCGCCACCGATTGGTCAAAAAAAGGCGCGCTCATTGGCGCGCCTTCCGGGCAGTGCGGGCCTTCCCTACCCGCTGGGGCTTCTCCGCAGTGGGCGGCGCGCCGGCATCGGCGTCGGTGCGGACATAGGCGGGGTCCACGCAAGCGGTGGTCTGGCCAGCCATCGGGGGCTGCGCGGCGGCGGACGGCTGCTGCGCCTCACCGACCGCGTCAGCGATATCACCGCCGCCAGCGGTGGCGGTCCTCACCGCGGATTCCACTGCCTGCTGCGCCAGATGGGTAACGCTCATAATCAGGCCATAGGCCAATTCCTGGGTCAGGCGGTTGCCGACGTTGGAGAGGATGACGCTTTCGATCTGCTGTTGCATGATGATCCTTGGTCGATGGAAATTAGAGGATGCCGGCTACGTCGATGATCGACACCGGTACAGGGGGGCCATAGCTCAGGAAGCCATAGCTGGTGGCGAGCGGCCGCCACCCGAGAATCGTGTAGGAGCGCCCCGAAAAACTGATGAAAAAGCCGTTGGGCCTGGCTTGGAACTCTTCCAGCCAGACGTTGGTCAGGTACCCGCCGCCGGCAGCGCCTTGCCACTGCATGCCGTCGCGTTTGTAGGACTGGTTGTACGCATACTTGCCGGTCTGCAGCCCGGAGAACTCCCAGCCCTGCGCCCAGGCGCCCGTACTGCCCTCGAAATAGTTGGGCACCGTCACGCTGCCGATGATGTCCAGCGGCCGTTGTGCCGCAGTGAATACATGGACGCCCTGGTCGTTCCATACGTCCAGCGCGCTCTGCACGGCCGGCCGGTCGAACACGTAGTATTCGCACGGCCCGCCATAAATCGCGATGCCCGCGACGCCATCCGCAGCCGACACCAGGCCACCTCCAGCGCCGTCCACAAGCGGCCGCATAAACACCACGGGATCTACCGCAGGCACCCGTACACCGCTGCTCGCAACACCGAAGTGCCGCAGGAACATGTTGATGTTGCTGGTGTCGATCAGGTTTGAACCAAACCCATCGAATACTTGCATGCCCGCAGTCATCGCCGGATTCCGTAAAGTATGGTTGTGGGGACAGGTGTGCCGGGCCGCGCCGAGGGGTACGACCAGGTGATCGTCGTGCCGGATAGCGACACCACGCACGTAATCGGGCCGTCGCCGCCAATCGGCGTATTCGGGGCCGTGGAGATCCACGGGATGCCCTGAGCCAGTTCCGGCACATTGAGGCTGCCCGCTACCCCGTTCGTTCGAATCGCGCCGAGCTGTGGATTGATGCGCCGGGTGTATGAGATCAGGACATTGCCCTGCGGGTCGTAGGTTTCAAGACCGACCGGCATTACCAAATCCCCAATCTGATGGCGAGGTTTCCATTCGCGTGATAGACCCGGATGCCATTGGCGTCGAACTCGGTGCGCTGGCCAAAGGACGCCGTGCGCAGCAAGCCGATGTTGGCGCTGATGGCAGATAGCGACGTGACGTTGAGTTTGTCGGCGGTGATCGAATAGGCACCCAGGCGGGCCGCGTTCAGGATGCCGGCGGTGATCTTGTCGGCGCTGAGGTTGGCGATGTGCCCGTCGTGGATGGCGGCGTACTGGATGTTGGCCGACTTCACGTAGGCGTCGGTGATGACCGCCAGCCTGGCCGACAGCGACGCCACCGTCAGGCGGTCCGCATTCATGCTGTTGACCGCGATGCGGTCGCCGCTCATCTCGCCGAACGTGATCTTGGCTGCCGAAAGGCTGGCGACCTTGGCGTCCGTGATGACGGCATTGCCCAGCTGCAACGTGCCGATCGAGCCGTTGGCGACGTAGAGCATGCGGATGTAGATGCCCGGCGGCACCGGCACGCCATTGATGACGGTCGGCTCCGGCACCTCATACAGCAGCGCCTTGGGATCGCCGGCGGCGGCCAGCACGTCGATCAGGTAGGCCGGGTCGAGCGACACCTCGCCAGCGGTGCCGCCCACGGCATTGAACGGGCCGACCTTCCCGCCCACCGAAACAAACCTGATCCAGTAGTAATAGGTGGTGGCCGTGTCGCCGCCCACGGGGTCCGAGTAGATCCAGGCTGTCGTCTGCCCTACGCTCACGGCCTGGGCCTGGTTATCGGTGGTGCCGCGGAAGATCTCCGCGTAGCCGAAATATGAAAAATTCGGCTTGTCCCATTCCAGGATGATCGTGCCTAGGCCCGGCGTCACCTTGAAGCCGGTCGGCGCCGGCGGAATGCCGTCGACAACGGGCGGCACGCTGGGTAGGAACTCGCCGCCCGGATTCTTCACCAGGATCGGCTTGCCGTCGGCGCCGCGCATGCTGACGACGCCGCTCTCGACCAGGTCGCCCCAGGTGACGGCGCGGTCGACCGCCCGGCTGCCCTTGCCGAAACGGGTGACCAGCGTCTGGCGCATCTGCTCGAGCATGCGGTTTGCGGCCGGATTGCCCGGCAGCTGGGCAGTCTCGATCGCCGGCAGGTCTGCGTAGCGCAGGCCGGATAGCTTCGAAGTCGCCATGCTCAGACCGCCGTGACGTTGCCCAGGGTGGACGCCACGGTCACCTCGGTGATGGCGCTGGAGCCCTCGACCGTGTACTCATAGCTGCGGGCGCGATAGTTACCGGCGAGCCGGAACGGCCGGCCATTGCGCACCACGCGCTCGATCACGACCTCGCGCGGCCCGGAATTGGACTCCACGGTCGCGCGCAGCCGGAAAGTCACCGGGTACGCCGCGGCCAGCACCTGCGCCGCGCCGATGTTCTGGGCGCGCTCCAGGATGTATTTCCTGCTCAGCCGGCGCATCGCCAGCGGCAGCGCGCCGGCGTCCCATTTGTGCACGTCGCCATCGGGCAGGGCCAGGAACAGCTCGTCGCGCCGGCCGTCCGAGTAGGAAGCCGTGGCGTAGACGTCCGTGCGGGTCAGCGACATGGCGCCGCGCGTCAGGTCGAAGATCAGCCCGCCGCGCGCGGTGCCCGTGTCGTACCAGCAGAAATAACGGTTGTCGTGCACGCTGGCGTGCATCGAGGACGGCCGGTAGGCCTGCCACTGCTCCCTGGTCAGCAGCTCTTCGGTCACCACACCCATGCCGCCGGACTGGTCGACCATGACCAGACCATCGGGCGAGGCATACACGACGCCGCCCTTGAAGGCCCGGATTGTGCGCTTGGCGACGCAGGGCTGGTTGCCCTCCAGCCGCAGGGGCGTGAACGTCACGGGGTCCGCCTGGGTGGCCAGGTAGGTGTCGCCCTTGGTGCAGATGACCGTCGCCTGGCCCATGATGTCGCCGCCCACGATCTCGTCGGCCACGGGCGAGTAGTAGGGCCAGCCGTAGGGCTTGAACACCTCCGACCGGTAGACGCGCTTGCCGGAGAATCCGATCATGAACCCCGCCGGGTGCGCCATCAGGCCGAACAGATCGGCCGGCGGCGGCACCAGGGCGTGCTCGGGCAGCGCCTCGCCCAGGGCCGTGAAATCCACCTTGTCGGAGAACGTCACCGCGCCGGCGGGCACCTCTTTCCAGAACCGCAGCACGGCCGTGCCCGTGGCGTCGGTCGTCGAGATATAGAGGCGCTTGAGCGTGATGTTGTATTCGCCGCTGGGCGGCCCTTCCATGTTGATGACGTTGAGGGTGTCATCCGTCGCCGCGTCGAACGGGTCGCTCACCTCGTTGGGCGGCCCCTCCTCGCCCCAGGCCGACACGAAGGTGTACGCCAGCAGGCAGGATTGCCGTTCGAGGTTGTCGGGCGGGTTGGGCTGCTGGGTCACCGTCACGGTGGCGCGCACCGTCGGCGCCGGGATGCCAAGCCGATACCAGGCGGAAGGCATCGCCGCGCCGGTGGTGGCCATCGTCGAATCGGTCACCCGCGGCGGCTGGCCGGCCTCGGTGAAATAGGTGCGCTCCTGGGTGTCGTCCGGGATGGCGCCGCGCGCCACGTCCGTGTCCTTGAGCCAGTGGAACCAGTACCGGGCGTCGTCATCGATGGCACGGCCAAACCGATAGATGGCCAGCTTGGTGCCCACCTTGGCGAGGTCCGCCACCTTCGCCGGCGCCTTGTACGGCACCAGGCTGCCGCGCTGCAGGTTGGCGTTCAGCACGTCCTGGCTTGCGCCGGCGGGCAGCAGATGCGGCTCGACCCTGGGCAGCATGCCCGTGAAGGCCTTTTCAGCTTCCCGCATCCCTACCTCGCCTTGCCGGCGGGCCTGCCGATGTTGGCGACGTTGCCGCGCGCACGGTAGACCAGCACCGCCAGCAGGATGGCCAGCCCCAGCTGCCAGGGCGACACGGCGCTGTGCCGGGTGATGACGTCCAGGGCCTGGCCGCCCGTGAACACGAACATCAGATAGGCCACCACCGACATGCCCGGCCGGTAGCGGGCACCGCAGCGCCGATAGCAGGCCAGGCGCAGGGCCGTGGCGAAATTGACCACCACAAAAAGAAAGGCCACCAGATGGTGGCCCGCGATGGCGTCGCTCATGTCCGCAGGTTGCATGTCAGCCTCCCCGTTTCCAGAAAGTGAAGTCCGCGGCCTTGATCTTCTCGATCAAGGTGAGGGCAAGGGTCACGGCCACCGCGGCGGCGGCGAACCCGGTAACGACGGATTCGTGTACGCCGACCATGCGGCCCAGCTCGGGCGCGGCGAAGTAGCCGATCAGCCAGGACACGAGGCCGTACACCAGGCGCTTGACGACGCCCAGCTCGTTGTTGTGCAGGATGAACACGGCCGCGCCCGCGAATGCGCCGATGAGCGCGCCACTGTCGACGCCGGGCAGCATCGACCCGAAAAGCAATCCGGACGCCGTAGACGCGGCCGCGCCGATCCCGCTGGTAGGTTCAGCCATTTTTTCTCCGTTGTGATGGACCGATGGGCGCGGCTAGGCCTTGAGCGATGCCGCGAAGATGAAAAGGTTGTCCAGGTCCTGCGCCGTCAGCCCCAGGGTGGCGGCGATGGCGATCAGCATTTCGCTGTCGCGGCGAAATTCCTGCAGGTCTGCCCAGGCCCGGCGATACATCGCCGGCGTCGCGGGGTCGTTGATGACGGCCTCGGCGGCCTCGAACAGCGACGTGTCGCCGTGGGGCGTCTGCCACATCGCCTCGCGGCCTTGGAAGCGGGAGACGACCTGCGGGACCGGGGCCGGCGGCTCGGGCAGGCTTTCCACCGGCATGAGCGTGAGCGGGATGTCCGTCAGCTGCCCGCCCAGCGGGTCGAAAAATTCACGCCCGCCTTCCACCGTCTCGACTCGAGTGTCATCGGGCAACACCCAGTACTGACCCGTCTCGGGGTCCTGGAAGTTCAACATATCAGTCCTCGAAATGGTCGGTGTAGCCTTGGAGGTGGAGGTTCAGGTACGCGCTTGCGCTGGACTTAATGCGCACCGCCGGGGCTGTGTTGGGCACCACCACAATGGGGATGCTCCAGTGCGAAATTTGATTCGCTGCCTGAGTCGCGACGGTATACAGGGCGAAAACTGAGTAGCCTCCCCCGCGAACCTGTCGGGCGATCTCCAATACCGGGCTACCGCCGTCATACGACGTTGCCCATCCTTGCAGGTGGGCGGTGGCGCTAATGCCCGGCAGACCGAGGTTGGGCTGATACGTCGTATTGGGGATGACGACATCGCTGGTATAAATTGCGACTTGGGTGTCATACCAGAATTCGTTGCCCACCTGCGTGAAGGCCACCAGGTTGTTGCTGCCGTCCGTGCGGACCGTCCCGATTCGGCGGTAGTGGCTGTACGTTGCCGGACGGTTGGAACATGCAGGGTTGTTATCGAACGCCACGCACACCGAACCGTCGCTGTCGCGTCGAATCAGGAAAACGTAGTACCACCAGCCTGCCTGACGCGCTCCGGCCAGCAGGCCGTTGCCGGTCGTCGAGTGCGTGAAAGCCCCGGAGGTCTGGATGGTGCGCGTGTTGTTGGCGGTGAGTTCCAGCAGGACATCGCCGGCCGCGGAGGCGCAGCGCCCGGGCTTTACCAAGATGGACGCCGCGCTCGCCCATTCGGTGCCCAAGCCCTCTCGCTGCGTCGGATAGGCCGGAGCAAGGACGTAACCCGACAGTCCCGCGTTCCAGCGGTGCCACCCGGCCCCGTCGACGTAGGCGTCGCCCACATTGACCACAGGCAGGTGCGCCACCGTGGACAACGGGGACATCAGCCGCCACTGCGTCCAGGTCAGCGTGCTGCCGTTGGCCTGCCGCTGATAGACGATGTTGCGCGAACCGCCGCCGGCGTTCAGCGTGGCGATCTGGACGATGTTCGCCGCGGACAGCCAGTAGGTCTGGATGAACCCGCCCACCTTGACTGGATGCGGCGGAAAGTTCTCGTTCCAGACCGTGGCGGCGTTGACCCAGGAATACCAGGTATTGTCCGCCGTCAGCGTGTTCGCATCCGTCGCTGCCGTGAGAAAGGTGTGCGTCATGGCGCTCGCCATGTCCGCCACTTCCTTCCAGTACGACCAATTGGTCGTGTCGCCGGTCTGAACGCGCCACCACTTACGGAATGGCGAAGTGCGCGTGCTGATCTCCTGCAACGTCGCATTCCCGAAGTTCTGGACCTCGAGGAAACACGTGACGCCGGCCGCCGGGTAATTGTTCGCCAGGGTCGCTGCCGACGACTGATTCTGCCAGTACACGCCGGGCACGGTGTAAGTGTTCAGGTCGTGCGCCGTCGTGGGCAGTACCTTGGCGACGCTGGCCCGCACATAGGCGGACGTGCCCCAGGTATACCAGCCGTCGCCGTCCACATAGACGTCCCCGCAGTTTGCGGTCGGCAGGTCCGACGCGATGGAGATGGGCTGCGTGACGCGCCAGTCGCCCCAGGTGGTGGAACCGTTGCCGATGCGCTGGAACACGATGGGCCGTCGCGTGGACGATGGCGTCATCGAGCAGGTCTGGATCATCCACGATCCCGTGATGACGACCACCGATAGGGAACCCGACGAATTCGCAGCTGAGGGCGGGAAATTGATGCCGCCGCTTTGTATCGTGCTGGAATTCCAGGTGTAGTAGGTGTTGTCGGCGTTCAGCTTGTTCATGTCCACACCCGAGCCAGTCAGGTAGGTGTGGGTCATCGCCTGATCGAAGCGCGCCAGCTCGAACCACGGCCCCCAGGTTTTCGAAGTGCCGAAGCGGATGCGCAGGAACATGCGCGGGTTGGACGTCGGGTTGGTGACGTAGAGCTGCGTGACCTGCAGGTTGCCGCCCGTCGCCGCCTCGACCATGAGCATGCCGGCCAGCACGACCGGATAATTCAGCTCCGGCAGCGCCGTGGCGTTGCTGTTCATGTAGTAGGTGCCGGGCGTGTCGAAGTCGTTCAGGTTGTCGGCAACGCCCAACGACTTGCCCAGCACGCCAGGAATCTGGTCTTGCGGGATCTTCTTGTTGGCGTCCAGCGTTGCCACGCCGTTCGCCGCGCCCAGCAACGACGTGCGCACCGCCTCTTCCCAATCCCTCCATACGTTCGACACCAGTGCGCGGAAGAACATGCGATTGGAGTTCGCCGCCACGTACACCTGAACGATGCCCGTGGTGCCGGCGGCCTGTCCCGGGTGAATGCCCGACAGCACGAGCAGCACGCCAGAGTGGCCGATCGGAAAGTTGGTGCCGCCAGCTGCAGTGCTGGATGACCCCACGATCCACAGCCCCCGCTGGGTGTAGTCGTTCAGATTCGGCGCCGGCGACGACGGCATGCTGCCCATGTAGCCGAACACGCCGGCGAAGTTCGGAATCTCCGTCCATTCCACCCAGCTGTCTGCCGTTCCCGTCTGCGTGCGCACAAAGACACGCGTGCCGGCGGCCGACGACGCCCTGGCGGTGAATCGCTGCATGACCACCACGGACGACGCCGTGTTGTCGGGGATCACCTCCAGCCAACCTTGGCTGGGGATCGGGTAGTTGGCCCCAGCGCTGACTCCGGCCGACGTCGCCTGCACGTACACGCCCGGCGCCGTGTAGGTGTTCAGGTCGTGCGCAGTATTGGGCAGTCGCAGCGAGTACGGCGCATAACCCATCGGCAGCCGGCCGTTCGCGTCCAGCGGGGCAATGCCGCCGGGCTGGCCCGTGCTGTCCCAGATGCCCTGTAGCGCGTCGGCCAGCGTCGTAAAGTTGGTGTCGACCTCGTCGGAGGTGAGCAACCTGGGCAGGTTGCGGCGCAGAGTGAGGTTGATGGTCATCTCAGCCCCGCTGGTGCCGCAGCGTCCAGTTGACCGTGAACACGTCCTCGGGGTCCTTGGTCTTGAGGCCGAACACCGTGCGGTTCGTCATCAGCCCGCCGGTCGCCGCATTGAACAGCCCCGCCTCGCGCCAGTCACCCGTCGCGACACCGGCCGGGAAAACGGCCATGTACGTGCGCTGGACACCGGAGCCCGAGATCGTCACCGGGCGGCGCGCGTTGGAGAACTCGGTGCCGAGCTTCACGTCGGCCCCGGCCGCCGCAGTGCCCGACGTGCCGGCCGACATATGGGAGATGGGGGAGACGTTTTCCCCTGCGCACCGCGCGGCGATGTAGCCAAGGCCGCCATCGACCCAGATGTTGTCCACGACGAAGCGCTCGACCACGCCGGTCTTGCCGCGGTACGCGATAATCTCCAGGCGGCCAGAGGCCCCGGCCGCGCTTTCCAACGGGGCTCGTTGTTTCATAGTCCTTGAGTCCTAAAAGGTGGTGATCTGCTCGCCCACGTACGTCGGTTCGACGTAGTCGGCGGCGTAGTCCTGCATGTAGATGCCGCCGCTATCGGCGGCTGCGCTGTGGTCCTGGATCGGTCCAAGCGACATGAGCCAGGCAATGGGGTCCTGGGCCAGGGAGAGGTCGCCCAGCGCCAGCTGCGCCAGCACCACGCGGGCGTCATGCGCCGCCGCGAGGTCCGACAGCGGCGTCATACGGTTGAAGGTCAGCGCCTCTTGCGCGAGCGCCCTGTCGAAGATGACCGGGTTGAGGCCCTGGGCGTCCAACATTGCGCGCACCTGCACCATCACCCATTGCGGCAGCGCCGCGATGCTTCGCGCCTCGACGCGAACGGCCGGCCGCACGATCTCCTGCTCGACACGGACGCCGCCAGGGGAATTCTTAGAACTGCTCACGGACCTGGAATTTCAGAATGCCGAAGGCGGTTTGAATGCGCCCGTCAGGAAACGTGGTTTCCACCTCCGCCTCAAACTCGCCCGCCGTGTCCAGCGCGTCGGCGTCCCACTGCATGACGACGCGGCCACCGCGGCCAGGCACGTCATAGGGCGGCCGGAAGTCGATCTCCTGCGTCTCGGGGTCCTGGTAGCCCGCAATCGGATAGGCCGGCATCGTGGCCTTGATGCTGTCGCCGCCGACCTCACGGAACAGCACGCGCACGGATGTGCCCGAGCCCGACACATCCACGGGCCGCCCGGTGCGCTCGTCGGTCAGCGACAGGATGAGGTCCGGCGCCGTGTCGCCCTGGACGAGGCGAATCTTGTTCGTTGCCATGCTCTATTTCTGCTCATTGGGGCTGGTCACGGCCTTCGCCGTGACGTCGCCGGTCAGGGTGGAATGGCAGGCCGCCAGGTGCTGCGCCGCGCGCTGGTGGAAGGCAGGCACCGTGTCCGCCTCTTTCAGGAAGGCCCGGTACAGGATGTAGTCGACCAGCGCCGGCGCGTACTCGCCCTCTTCCTCCAGCTCGACCGTGCTGCTGGCCTGCGTCACGGCCGCCGGCCGCTTGGCGTAAGACAGCTCAACGACCACGCCGTCGCGCGCCGGCGGATACACGTCGAACTGGTTGGGGCTGCGTTCGTCGTAGAGGAAGTGGCGGATCTCCAGCGCCTTGACCTGGCTGCGCCAGTTCGGCCGCACGCGGCCCAGCGCGCCGGCGTCCGCCACGGTGATCGCGCGTTGGCGCGGCGCGGAGATATTGCGCGGCACGTCGAACAGCACGCGGGCGCCGTTGGGCAGCTGCTGGCGCGCGCCCTCGACGCAGACGAATTCCTCGGTGGCTTCGAACAGGTCGGGCCGCAGACGATATGCCTCTAGCCGGCCGTCGCTCAGCCACTTCGGCAGCTCCGACTCTTCCCAGTAGTCCGCATTGGCGTCCTGGAGGATGATCCGGGCGCGATCGATGACTTCGCTGACCTTCATTTGAATTCGTCCCCACCAGTGCGCATGCGGCGCTTGACGAAGCCCCGGGCGCCGTCATCGGCCAGCAGGTTGCAGGCTCGATCGAACTCAGTCCGGTAGGCCACCGCCCTGCCCGCATCGGCGTAGGCGGCCTTGTGCAGGTGCAGGCGCGCCAGCGCGCCGTTGCCCAGATCCTCCGCGTAGCGGTTGAGCAGCACGTCAGGCAGCTCCCGAGTGGTACGGGTCGGCGCGTAGGCAACCTCCAGCCGCAGCGCACGCGGCGCCTTGACCATCGGCGAGGGCACCAGTTGCACGAATCCCGGCAGCCGGCAATAGAAATGCCGCACGTCAGCCGTCGTGGCGGCCTGACGCCATGCCCAGCCGTCGGGGTACAGCTCCTCGAGTTCCGGGCGGGTGGCAGACGTCAGCGGCCCTTCCGGCAGCCACGCCGCCGTCACGCCTACGAGTTGCGTGTCGCCTTCGGGCGGGTCCAGCTCGTACTCGGTCGCCCCAGGCACCAGCGTCACCGGGTCCAGGAAGGCGCGCAGCACCAGTGTGCGCGTGCAGAACTCCACGGCGGCGTCGACAATCGCGTCCTCGACGGCCGGCGCGGGCGCGCCCTCCACGAACGGATAGACGAACCGCTCGAAGTCTGCCAAGGCAGCCATCAGTTCAGCTCGCCCGCAGCGCGCGAGTTGGCCAGGCTGATGATCTGCTGGATCATCTCGTCTTTCTTCAGACCAGCGTCCAGCTGCTGGTTGAACTGGCCGAGCGCGAAGGTCACCAGATCGCCCTTGTTCATGCCTTGCAGGTTGGGCATGTTGAAGGGCGGCACCTGCGACTGCTCGGTCTGCGGCGCGCCGGTGGCGCCGCCCAGGCTGCCATCCTGCACCACCAGGCCGACGCGGGCCGGATCGGCTTCCGCCTCGTCCCAGCCTTCCCGCCACACGTCGGTGTAGCGCGTCAGCTTGGTCGCGATCAGCGGCGGCAGGTAGTGGATCTCGCCGCGAGTCCACACCAGGCCAGTGCCAGCGACCGTGTCCACCTTTCGATCCTTCTTCCCGACGTACAGCACCGGGATGAGGTTGCTTTCTTCCATGGGAACCTCCAAAAAAACAGGGCCAGGCAGTTGCCCACCTGGCCCCTAAGTGCCGCGCGAAGCGGCGAGACAGCCCCGAAAGGATCTAGGCGACGCCCACCATCTGGCCGTTGACGACGGCCGTGATCTTGGGCGTGCCGGTGAAGGCCGCGCCCTTGATCGTGGCCACCAGCTTGACCGGTTGCTTGAAGGCGATGGGATGGGCCTTGGAATCGACGACACCGGCCGCGGCGATATCAGCAGCCGCGAGCCAGG
Source organism: Achromobacter sp. SX5 (assembly GCF_056711425.1). Classification (NCBI taxonomy): domain Bacteria; kingdom Pseudomonadati; phylum Pseudomonadota; class Betaproteobacteria; order Burkholderiales; family Alcaligenaceae; genus Achromobacter; species Achromobacter sp. SX5. Next base: position 3,710,057 of record NZ_CM160041.1, read on the forward strand.
CGTCCAGGTCGGCGAGCGGGCCGGCGCTGGCGTCGTAGGGCTCGAAGCCCAGATCCAGCGTGACGCCGGCGCCCGCGGCGTCGTTGATCTCGCGCACCGCCGTCGCGACGACGCCGGCCGGAATGACGCCCATGTAGATCTTGTCGCCAATGGCGGCGGCGCCCTGATAGCTGTAGGTTTCCACCCAGGCATTGCCGAAGGCCTGCGTGTGCAGGGGCTTGCCGTTGTAGTCGGGAGAGTAGCGATCCATGTGTTTCTCCAGTTGGGTCGAAAGCAGGCGGCCGTGGGCCGCCCGCTATCGATCAGGTGTTGAGGTTGACGACGGCGTCCATGACCATCACGCCGTGGTCGGTGGGGATCTTGTTACCGCGGTAGTCCGGCACCGCAAAGCGCAGCTTCGCCTTGCCGCACATCACCTCGCCCGCCACCTCCAGGTTGCGATCGAAGTTGTAGCGGTTCTCCATCCAGTTGGCGTACGTGTCCGAGCCCTGGTTCTTGCCGTACACGTGCGCCAGCGCCTGCGCGCCCAGCAGCATGCCGCGGTCGACGGCGTAGCCGGGCTGCAGGGAGTTGACCGTTACGGACTGCTCGGCCGCCGTCGCCTGGCCGGCCTGGGTGCAGTACTGGACGGCGTCGCCGGGGTTCAGGCGGATGGCGCGGTCCATCTTGCGCACCAGAATGTTGTGCCAGATGCCCGCCTCGCCGGTGAAAAGCGGGTGCTTTTTCGGGCCGGAGAACGACGAAGCACGGTTCCAGGCGTTCTGCAGGAACGTGCGCCACTGCAGGCTGTTGGGTGCCGTGTTGGTCAGGATGCTCTGCCACATGCGGTTGGTGACCAGCATGAGGTACAGCGGCTCGTCATCGGCGGCGACGTCGCCGGGGATCTTGATCGGCTGGAGCTTGAACTCCATGTCGTCGATGATCGCGCCCAGGTGGTCCAGGTGCTCCAGCTTGAACGTGTCGGTGGTGTCCACCGCGGCCAGGGCCTGACCGCCTTGCACCAGCGAGGTGCCGTCGGCGACCCAGTGGCGGTTATAGGTCGGCGCCTTGACGGGGTTGATGAGGATTTCATCGAAATCCGGGTCGCTGCGCATGGGCACCACCCAGTCCGTGCCGACCTGGCTGCCGCGCGTGCCGGCCAGGTGGGTGATCGTGGTCTGGTCGTTCAGGCGCTTGAAGTAGCCCATCAGGTTGGCCATCGCCAGACCGCGCAGGTTGTGCACGGTGCGCTGCTGGGTCATCTTGCCGCCGGCGTCGACCACCTTGGTGGCCAGGTCGATGCGGATGTCCATGCTGGACATATCCAGGCGCTCGCCTTTGCCCTCGGCCTGCTTGTCGCCCATGATCGGCTTGCCGCCGGTCTGGTTGATGAGGTCGACGCTGACCTGGTCGCCCTGCGACTTCGACAGGTCGGTGACGCGCACCAGGGGCATGTCGGGGCTGGTCTGGCCTTTCAGCTTCGCCTCGGCGCCCGACTGCTTGGGCGCGGGGCCCGTGAGGTTGTTCATCAGCGACGGCTGACGCTGGGTGTTGGCGAAGAGCGCCGCACCGAAAACCTTGCGGGCAAGCGGCGAGCCAACGGGAACGTTAGTTTGGGACATAGTGCCTCCAGTTCGTGGGATTACGAAGTGAGGCGCGCCAGCTGCGCTTCGATTTCATCCATCGGCATGTTCATGAAGTGGTCCGTCAGGGCACTGCCCGACAGCGCCATCATGGCTTCGGCCGGTGATGCGGCGGCCGGTTGGCCGCCAGGAATATCGGAAAGCGTGGAAGGACCCGATGCGGTGGATTCCGCCTTGGCGACGGCTTGCGCAACGCGCGCGGCTTCATCGGCTGGCTGCTGCGCAGGCGCGGCCTTGGCCGTGCTGGGCAGCTCGATGGTTCCGCGCTCGGCTTCGTACATACGGACCGCCGCGTCGAACCGCTCGGCGAGCGGCTTGTCCTTCCACGCCGCGCGGCTGCGCAGCATGGAGTCGATGTCGGCGACCTCGTTGAATGCGGCCGGGTCAGTGGCACGGATATGGGCGAGTTTCGGGTTGGCCTGGATGGTGTCCTCGACGGATACCAGGGCCTGGACCTGCTGTTCGCGGCGCGCGACTTCCGCCTCCTCGGCCGCCGGCCGGCCGGCGTCAACCTGGTCGCGCAGGTCCTTCACCATTGCGATCAGGTTGTCCATCCGGCTGGCGATGTCGGGGGCTTCCTCGCGCAGCTGCTCGAGCAACTGCTCGTCGACGATCGTGGACAGCTCCGCCGACTTGGTGGCCTTGCCCTGCTGGGCGGCGGCCTGGTCCAGTTCCAGCTTGGCCGTCAAATCGCGCACCATCTGCTCGGCGCGGATGCGGTTCTCCCGCTCCTGCGCCAGCACCTGGTACGGAATGGCGTGCTTGCCGTCCTTCGTCAGCACAACGGACTCGCCCTGCGGCGTATCGGTGGCGGCGCCCGCCTCCTGCTGCGTTCCTTCCTCTCCGGTGCTGAGCGTTGCACCGCTGGTATCGCCCTTGGGGGTGGCGCCGGCCGCGGTGTCCGCGCCGGCTCCTTCGGTCGTTGCCGCGTCGGCGCTGGTGATGTCGTCCTGCCCATCGACCAGCGCGGCCAGCGCCTCGTCCGACATGCTGAGGGGATCGCGCAATACCTCGTCGAGGTTGCCGATGTTGGGTTCCGTCGTGGTATCCGTGCTCATCTCTTCCTGCTCCTAGTTCTCGGATAGGTCCGTGGGTTGAAACGAAAAAGGCCCCCAGCGATTTCTCGATGGGGGCCTGCGGGTTGCCCGTGTCCCAGGGCGGGGAAAATCTGTGTTGGCTACGCCGCTGCCGGCTGCTGTCCGTTCAGGCCGGCCAGCACGCGGTCGACTTCGTCGGTCAGCTGCTGGAACTGCCGCTGCAGCTCGGTGCCACCGGCCTGCGCTTCGGCGCGAATGCGCGCGCGCTCGGTTTCGGCTTCTTCGTGCATGGCGGTTTGCCGCAGGCGGGTCTGCCATTCGGCGCTGCGGTCGGCCAGCTGCTGGCGCAGCTTCTGCAGCTCCTGCTGATACTTCGCCAGGACGCCGTCCACCTGGTTCACCGTGTCGGTGTCGCCGGCGGCGCCGGCCTCGCTGCGGATCTTCTCGGCCTCGGCCAGCAGCTTCTGGGTCTTGGCCTCGCGCTCTGCGATCTTGGACTGCGCATCGGCCATCGCAGCCTGCATCTGGGCCTGCGCGGCCTCGTCGGCCTGCGCCTTGGCGGCCTGCGCCTCAGGCGAGTTGGGGTCGGCCTGAATGCCCAGCTGCGACCGCAGGAACTCGGCCATCTCCTTGCGCTTGCCGAAATCGGACATCTCCAGCGCGAAGGGGATGAGCAGGCCCTGCATGTTGGGCGGCATGGACTTGAGGATTTCCGCGAAGGCGGCGAACTGCTGGGCGCGGTAGGTCGGCGTGCTGGGCACGTCGGTCAGCGTGACCTTGACAGGGGCGGTCTGGACGTCGTTTTCCTTGTAGGACTGGCCCGTCGCGGGGTCCCTGCGGGGGATATTCACGATGACGCGCCGCTTGACCGTGCCGTTGTCCACCAGGATCTCGGTCTGCTCGGTCATGTCCTCTTTGATGAGGTCCAGCAGCGCGTTACCCACGCCGCGCCGGGCGATCCGGTAGTTGTCGTTGATCTTGGCCAGGGTGGTGACGCCCTGCTCCACCAGCGACTGGATGGCCAGGCCGGAGCTGGCATTGGACGTCTGGCCCATCATGGCGGCGTACACGCCGGCCGCCTCCTGGATGGCCTGCTTGCGCTCCTGCATGATCTGGAACTGCTGCTGGGACAGCTCGAAGTTGTTCTCGACTTTGATCTGTCCCCGAGTAGCCGCCGGGTTTGTAACAAGGAAGGCATCAGCCCTGCCCAGCTCGCGGTTGGCGTCGCTCATCGAGTTATAGCGCTCGTCCAGCGCGTCCGCGTCGATGAAGGTCCGGCGGCTGTTGAGCAACCACATCATGCGCGCGGCGCGTGCGTTGACCTCGTCCTGCGGCGAAATCATGGCCCGGATCAGGCCGTAGGGCACGCCGGTCAAGTCCTCCCGGTAACCGAAGAACGGGATGTAGGGGAAGCGCCGGCGGTTGGTGGCGCGGTCCAGCACGCGGATCGGGCCGATGTAGAACGCCGTGCGGATCTTGTCGTAGACCGCCAGCTTGGGCTGCACGGCGCCGGCGGCCACCAGCGCCCGGTGTACCTCGTTCCTTTCGTTGAACTCCAGGGTGCGGCCGCCAGGCAGGGACAGCACCAGGCCACGCACCCAGACGCGATACCAGACCTCGAAGCAGGTGACCACGCGGCGGTCGACGTCGCGCCAGTCCAGGTCGTCCCAGGTCGTGCGGCGGCCCTGCATGGCGTCGTTGAGCAGCTCGGCGGACATCCGCGCCTCGCTCGTCAGGTAATCCGCCCAGTCGCGCCAGTTCGCTGCGGCCAGGATCATCTCCCGGTGCTGCGGAAAGAACGCCGCGATGTGATCGGCGTCGTACCGCTTCTTGCGGACCACATAGCGCGCGTCGCTCCAGTCGAGCGCGCGGCTACGCCAGTCCCAGAAGATTTCCGAGCGGTGGATGCTGGTGACGCGGTACGGGTACTGGAAGGGATTGCTGTTGCGCGACACCTCCACCACGCCGAAGCCCGCTTTAATCAGGCCGGCGTAGGCGTCGGAGTTGGCCACGTCCGCCTGCGTCTCGCGCTCGGCCTCGTGCATCTTGGCCGACAGCGCCTCGGCCACGTCCTGGAACTTGTCGTCGTCACCGGAGACACGCCAGTCTGATCGGGTCTTGGCCTCCATGCCCAGCACGGCATTGACCGTCGGCTGGACCAGGTTCGTCACCAGCGTGCCCAGGCCCTTGTCCTCGAGCCTGGCGATGGTGTCGGCGTCCAGCTGGTTGCCGTCGAAGTAGTCGCAGGCCTTGTCAGCCTCGCGGCGCCAGGCCGGCTGGTCGCGGATCTCCTCCAGCCAGCGCTCGAGCTGGGTCACGGACAGCGCGCCGCGCTCGGCCGGCGCCTGGTCGCGCGCGTGCGCAGTCGCGCCATCGCTGCCCTCGAGGAGCCGAAAGCCAGTAACGGAGGTGTTCATGCGCGCCAGGTTTCTCGAAATCGTTTGAAGTTCTTGGGCACGTTGTCACGTGCGAAGCGGAGGGACATCACGCCATAGCGCGATGCGGAAATGACGTCGTCATCGATCTTCACGATGGCGCCGTCCTTGCGGTGATAGGTGCGGTACTCGGAAAGCCACAGTTCCAGGTGCGAAAACACCTTGAACCGACCAGTGACCATGCGGTTGAGCATGATCTGGATGCCTGCCTCGACGCCGTTGGAGCCGTCCTCGAACTGCGTGCGCTCGGGCAGCATCGCCACGCCCTCGGCGATATAGGCGTCGCGCATCGGCGTGCCGGTGTCTTTCTGCGCCTGCAGGGCGTCGTGCGGCCAGGCCACCGGAATCCAGCTGCCGCGCGACTTGATGGCGCTGGCGTGCACGGACACCGGCTGCTTCTTGGCCGCGTAGGCGTCGTAGACGTAGACGATGTCGGCGTCCTGGTTGTGGGCCAGCCAGGCCGCCGCGGTCGGGTGATCCCAGCCCAGGTCCAGCCCGCAGATGCGCGGCCAGCTGTCCGGGATGTTGAACGGCGGCACCACGATGCTGGATTCCGGCACCGGGAACACCGCGCCCGAGCCCAGCACCGGCTTGCCGTAGGCCCGGGCCTCGCGCTCATGCTCAGGGTAGCTGGCCAGGATCGCGTCGGCCTGCTCGCGGCTGTAGTGCTCGGCATCGTAGATGCCCATGAACACCACCACCGTTCCAGGCTGCTTGTCGATCAGGAAGCGCTTGACCGTCGCCGACATGCCCATCAGCGGCGTGAAGGTCATGTACACCGGGCCCAGCGTCGTGTTGGTCCGGGTGATCGCCTCCATGTAGATTTCGTGGGGTGGCTCCTCGTCCAGCCAGACGAAATCCAGCGTTTCCGCCTGGAACTTCGCGCGGCCCTGCTCGTAGTTGCGGAAGCCCAGCACGCTCTCGCCGGCCTGCACGTCGCCGCCGCCACCGTGGCGCACCACGATCATGGACACGGCGCCCGGCACGCCGGCCAGCGGCGCAATTTCCTTGATCGCGTCCGCCGGAATGGCGCCGGTGCCGCGGTCGCTCTCCACGCCAGGCCGGCCCAGCAGCAGACGCTGCATGCCGTCCCGGGTCAGCGCTGCCGACACCGAAGCAGCCCAGCCGGCCGTCGACTTCTGGAATACCTTGCCTTCCCACCATTCCGGGTAGCGCCCGGTCAGGTGCATGGCCGTCTCGTACGCGCCCGAGTACGTCTTGCCCTGCTGGTTGCCAGCAGAAAAAAGGCGCTCGCGGAATGCGGCGCCCTGCGCGTGGAACTCCCTCTGCTTCTCGTACGGCCGGTAGTACTTCAGCCGGTTGCGCTTGGCGCGCCGGGCGCGCTCCTGCAGCGCCCTGGCCAGCATCAAACGCGGATTGGACATCAGTGCATCGTGGCCCCGGAGGAGGCTGCGCGCAGCTCGGCCAGGACGTGTTCCACGGGCACGCCTTCCAGTTGGGCAATCTCCTTTGCCGCTTCCGCGATGGTCTGGTCCAGCTCGGCATCCGACTTCCTGTCGAGGTCGCCGATCCGCAGTTCCTTGCGGTCGACGAACATGCCCAGGTGCCGGCCGATCAGCTCGAGGTTGGGCGTCTTGGGCGCCAGCTTGAGCGTGAAATTGCCGTTGCGGTCCCAGGACCAGCCAATCACGCAGCGCCGCACCTGCTCGGGCAGCAGCCGCAAGTCCCTGGGGCTGTTGATGTCGCGCACCTCGCCCGTGGTCGGATCGGTGACCACCAGGTCGGCCGGGTCGTAGAAGCCCATTGCCACCCATTCGGCCATGACGCGCTCGGCCGTGATCTCCAGCTTTTCCGACAGCTTGTCGCGCAGCGCCTGGACGGCGGCAGCGACGTTAGCCTGCGCTAGCAGCCGCGACGCGCCACTGACGGCCGCCGCTCCCCTCGCCCGATAGGCCGCCTCGTAGGCCTTGGTCTGGTTCTGGAAGCCGCCGGCGGCGAACTCGTCCACGAACCGGCGCTGCTGGGGCGTCAGCGGGCTATCCGCAGACACCACGCGGCGGGCGGACGGCGACAGCGTGCGTTTCGAGCGCGCAGGCGACTTCCGCGCCGGCTGGGGCGCTTTGGATTTCTTGGGGGACATTGGCGGGGGCTTACCGGGTGGCGGGCAACAAAAAAGCCCCGGCTTTCGCTCGGGGCTCGTTTCAGGCGCAATTGTGCACCTTGACAGAATAGGCCGGATTTTGCGTGTGAAATTACAGCGTGTCAACCACCGCCGATAGTTTCGGCCCGCAGCAGTGCCGCCTCGATGCGGTTCATGGCGAGTTGTTCCTCGCCGATCACGCCGGCTTCCGGTGCGGCGCCCTTGCCCTTGCGGGTCAGCTTGGAGCCGCGCAGCCAGAGCGTGATCTTGCTGTTCTGGTCGACGACGGTGCGCTCGCTGATGCTCGCCCGGCTGGCCAGCTTTTCCAGCAGAATCCGCTGGCGCCCTTCCTTGCCGGCGAAGTAGCGCGCCACCAGGCCGTCGCGCACGCTGCGGTGCACCAGGTGCCCGGACAGGACGCCGTGGGCCATTGCGGCATCCGAGATCTTGCGCACCACGACCATCCAGTCGGCGTCCCAGACGTCGCTGTGGCAGCACGGGCAGGCGACGGTCTTGGACATGAAGCGGGCCAGGATGAGCAGCTGATGCAGTTCGGACAGCTCGTCCAGCTTCGCCAACACCATACCGGCCTGCGCCGCGCCATCGGTGCCGGCCAAACCCTTGCCGCCGTGCGGTCGCGGTGAGGTCGCCAGGCGGGCCATAAGCGGGCGGTCGTAGACCTGCGCGGTGTAGTTGAAAGCGAAGGTCAGCGCGGCGTGCGCGCTGTCGAAAAGGGGTTCAGACACGGTTTGCTCCGGGCAATCGAGATAATTCTTGGCGCCGGCCTGGCCGGCCAGCTGCTCATTCCTGGCCATGAAAGCCTCCGTTCGGCCCGCGGCCGGCGCCATGCAACGATTGCAGCCGGGGCTGCGCCGCGGCGATGCGATCGGCGTTCAGGCCCAGGGACGATGCAAAGCTCAGCGGTCGCCGCCCGTTCACGCCCGGCAGGACCTGCACCTGGCTGGCGTGCACCGGGGTAAGCGCCGGCTCGGACACCGCCGACTGGCTGACCGAGGCACGCAGCTTGGCCGGCGGCACGCTATCGGGCTTGACCGCCACGGGCGCTGCGCTCGCGGGCTCGTCGGTAACCGTCGGCGGCATGGCCTGCAGGATCGCCGCGTTCAGCCACAGGTCATACGCCTCTTTCGGCGTGGCCCCTTGTTGCGTCAGCACGTCGCACCCGCAGCTCCAGCGCCCGTCCATCCTGCCGTCGATGGGGCGTAGTCGCGGGCGAATCGGTGCAGGCTTCGGTTTGGGCATGGCCCGGCTACGCCGCTTCGGCGGTTCCCCGCGCAGGCGGCGCTGCGTGGCGGTGACGATCTGCCAGACGCGTTCCGCGGATACGCCGAACTCGCGCGCCAGGTCGGCAGGCGATTCGCCGGCCTCGCGTCGGCGCGTGATTTCCAGGTCGCGGTCGAGGTTGCTCATTTGCGCGTCTCCAAGGCCAACAGCTCCTGGCCGTCGATGTTGGTGACGCGAGAAATCGCTACGCCCACGCCCGGCACCGCGGCGTAACGCTTGCGCACCACGATGTCGACCACTTGGGTGTCGTCGTGCCACACCACACCGTTCAGCGCGTCGAAAATGGCCTTCACGACGTTGTCAGCGTCAGGCTTCTTCGTGGGGTACTCGATCCCGGCCAGCGCGTCGGCCTGTTTGCGCTTGGACCAGGACCGCGGGATCGGCAGACGGATTTCCAGAGTGGTCGCCACCGGCCCCTCCAGCAGCAATGCGCCGGCCATAGCCTGCCTGGCGGCCAAGGCAACGACGCCCTCGTAGGAGGCGGTCTTTTCCGGCGTGTACAGCTGGATATGCTTGCCGCGCGCCGCCGCGCGGGGACGGCCTTTGCCTACGGGCACGCCGGGGATATCGAAGTTCAGCATTTGGCTCCCTCGCCGCGCAGCTGGCGCAGCCATTCGATACGCGCCGCGGTCTTTTCCGCCAGCGCAGGTTGGTGGTCCGGGCACTGCCGGGGATAGGTGGGGGTCACGAAGGTGGCCGGGCGGTCGGTCATGAGGGCGCAGCGGCCCAGGCCGGCAGCGGCGTGCTTCGCGGATTCGCGGAAGGTGAAGCGCTCGCACGAGACGCACTGGACGGTAGCCGTCATACGCGCACCCCGTAGTCGGCGAACAGCCTGGCGCGGTCGGCTTCGGATGTGCCCGCCGCGGCATGGACCCGAGCCTTGAAGTACGGAGCCAGCTCGTCCGGCTTTTGCTCCAAGCCCAGGTCCGCGCCCTTCTGGACGATGCCCGGCCAGGTCAAAGCCCAGGCTAGTGGGTCCGCGGCCTTGGCGGCCGCCGGCCGCTTGCCGTTCACGGCGCTTTCCGCGTGGGGCGGGCGCAGCACCTTCCCGACGAAGATGTCCAGGAATCCCGCCGTGATCGGGCCGGCGTCGCCGGTGGCCTCGCGGTCAGCAACGGCCAGCTCGTAGGCCTCGGCCAGCTGGGCGCCGGTCACGCCAGCAGCGATCCACGCGACGATGCGCGGGTCGTTGCTTTGCGTGCCCCTGGGCTGCTTGCCGCGGGCCTTTTCCCGGCGGCGCAGCCAGACGGCAACGGCCAGCGCTTTTTCCTCGGGGGTCTTGTCGGGTTCAAGCGACGGCGGCGGGGCTTCGCCCTCGCACGCGGGCGCATGCGCGAAAGACGCCGCCGCTGCTTCTTTTTCTTTTAAATACTGTCCCTGTCCCTCTCCCTGTCTCTTGGAGTGAGTTTCCCGAGGGACATTGGGGGGGTGTCCTTCGGGACCGCTGCCGGTGTCCTTCGGGACATGCTTTTTTGTCCCAGGGACAGCGATAGGTTGTCCCTGGGGACAACCAAGGGACAGCCACTCATCGAGGTCAGAGACATGGACGTCCGTACCGTGCCGCTGGTTGTGCTTCTTGATGCGCGCGCACTCGGTTTTCCAGCGCTGGATCATCTTGGCGCGCCAGGCCTCGGTGGCCTTCTCCGCCACTACAGGGTGATACAGCCGGCCGTCGGCGCACTTCGCCCAGCCACGCAGGGCTCCGTCGCGATGGCGCAGCCATTCCCTCGTGACGCGGCCGAACCCGGCCAGCTGCGCCAGGACGTCGTCGTCGTCCGGCAGGCTGGCGGCCGGCACCTGGTGCCAGGATGCGCACCACAGCAGGACCGCGCAGCGGAACGATTCGCCGTCGGCCTTGACCGCCAGGTCACTGTCGCGCAGGCGCAGCACGTCCAGCGGCATGAACGCGAAGTCGCGCAGGTCGCAGTCGGGCGGGGTTAGAGGCGCGGGCAACTGTTGAAAATCTGTCATGTGTCACTCGCAAAGTGCATAGGCCGAGCTGCACGCTTGTGGATCGTCCAGGTCGGTTAATAGAGAGAATTGACGTCCCCCCCGGTCGGTGCGAGCCCATTCGACAACGGTGTAGATTCGGGGGTCTTTCCCGGCATGGCCTTGGGTGCCTTGGTGGAAGAAGCTGACAGGGGATTCCGGCCTGCACACACTCGCCACCAGGCGCTCCCATTCAGCAACCCGCTCGATCTCTTCGGGAAAACGCCTGCCGATTTCGCGCAGCTCCCCCTTGCTGGCGTTAATGCACGGCATGCACCCAACGCGCGTCATGCCTTGACGGTAAAGAGGATTGGGCGCTATGCCGGCGGCGGAATGCGCCTCGAAAACGTCCGCAATCTTCCAGCGCAGGATCGGTCGGTGGACCGCGATGCCGCCACCCAGCCATTCATAGGAAGGAAGCCAGCGGCGGGCCTCGGACTCATCTGCCCGGACCCCTTGCCAGGATTCGACGAAATGACCTTGGTCGACCAGCTCCAGTTGGTACTGAACCAACGGGTCACGTTTTAAGTACTGCGTGCAGAACTGGCGCTTCCGCGAAGGGAAACCGCCGCGCACCAAGCAGAGATCGAGGTAAGGATTGCCTGTCGGATGCAGCAGCTCAAGCGCGCGCGCAGCAGCGGCCGGCGTCCATGCGTACATGAACTTGCGCCGACCGTAGACTGCGCTTTCGGGCTCACCAGCGGCGATCCTGGCCAGGTTGGCGCGCTTTGTGGCGAACTCGTCGGCGAAGTCCGCGCGCACGACGTCCACGGTGATACCGAGGACGCGCGGCAGATAGTCCAGGGCGTAGTCGTAGGTGGCCTGGTGCTCGTTGCCCGTATCGGCGAATACGAACCGGCAGGCGTCTCGGCCATGCAGTTCAAGCGCCACGATCGCGGTCGCGGTGCTGTCTTTTCCGCCAGAAAGTGAAACAACTTTCAGCGTCACGCCGCCTCCCCTTGCTCCAGACGCGCATAGGCATCCCACATTCGCAGGCTGGCCAGGCGGGCGATATCGACCGCCGCGGCCGGGCTAATGGGCCTAGCGTCCCGGTTGGGCGTGGCGCGACGGACGCACTGCACTCGCATGACGTCGACAGCCGGGCTCGGGTAGCCGTCGCGGTCCAGCAGCAGGACGCCGCTCTGGGCGCTCGGCAGGGCCGTCAGCAGATCCGGGTGCCAGATCTCCTTGGGCAGCGCGAAGTAGTGCTTCCAGACCTTGGTGGGCCAGTCCTTCGGCGTGCTCTTGTAGCGGGCGCGCCGCGCAATGCTCTCGACGCGCAGATCGTTCGACCACGGGCTGTGCCGCAGCTCCGTCACGGACGGCCAGAAGCCGATGTGCTCGCGGCGCCACCACTTTTCCTTCTTGGCGTCGGCTTTCAGGTCAGCCCGGCTGATCTTGATTTCGACGTCGATGATGCGCAGGTTCTCCGTCACCACGAGCAGATCGCATTCGTGGCCCGTCCAGTTGCAGTTTGGCACGACCACCAGATACTTCCGGTTGAACGTCTGCCGCACCAGCGCGCGGGTAATGGAAGTCTCGGACCACCTCATGCGACCTCCTTTGCGGCGCTAATATGGCGGCGCACTATCAGGAGAAAAACTTGGACCAAGCACGAAAAATTCTGGCCCTCATTGGATTCGCGGCCGCTCTGTTTGCTGTCGGCTGTTTCGGCACGATTGGCGTTGCGGCAGTCATTTTTCATCGACCGCTGGGCACATTTGCCTTGCAGTCGAGCTCCGATCTCGCTAGCTGGGTTCAGGCCATTGGTGCAATTCTTGCTATCGTTTTTTCTTATCGGCTTGGCGCTAGCCAGCTTGAGCAATTCAGCGAGGCCGCCCGGCGCGCGGAGGAGGAACGAATGCGGGAGCTGGCTGGCCGTCAGTATGAAGTGCGGCATGCATACGAAGCCGCTGTCCGGATCGCGAGGTTTCTCGCTGATTTTGGGGGGGTGCACGTCGCCGATATGTGGGACAGGAATTATTCTGGCGAGCTCCAGGGGGCGTTGGAAAAATTGAAAAGCGTTGCGACCAACGGATTTACCCCAAAGCAGATAAGGCAGCTGCGCGTAATTGAGAACGGTACGCGAAGCATTCAAACATGCGCCAATAGCCATTACGCTTCGCATGACCCGGGCCTCGTTACGACTGAAAATCGGGAAAGAACTGCTCGATTTAACGCCGAACTCCATCGACAAATTGGCCAGCTCAACGCAGCGTACAAGTCCTTCTTTTCGGAATAATCGGTTCCGTACCAGATACACCCTATCGTCGAGCCGCGCGCGGTGCGGTCTACCGTCAAGCACGTTCATGCCCCCTCCCCGCCGCGCACGGCCAGCGCCGTAGCAATCGGCCGCACCCAGATGGGCGTGCTCGACAGCTGGAACGATTCTCCGGCGCGCGACAGCAGGATGGCGCGGCCGACTTCTTCGCCCATGGCGCGGGAGGCCTTCTTGGGCACGGCGTTGCCGATGCGCTCGCGGTGCGCGCTGTCGCTGTTTCCCTCCATCTGGAACGGCTCGCCGCGCGCCTCGGCCTCGGCGTAGTCGTCGGGGTCGTACAGGCTCTGCACGGCGGCCAGCTCGAGCGTGGTGAAGGGCCGGTGCCAGGTGCCGTCCTCGGCGATGATGCGGCAGACCAGCTTGTCGTTGGCCGCGGGCAGCGCGCGCGGATCGGCCACCGACCAGGCGCCGTTGTCGTGGCAGGCGGACGCCGAGACGGCGCCGACGTGCTGGTCCCAAGCCGCCACGCCATAGTGGCCGGCCGTCAGGTAGTGGTCGCCACGCTCGCGGGCCAGGCCCGGGCGAGGATCAGCAACGGAAAATGCCCCGTTGGCGTTGCCGGCGATGACGGCGTGAGCGTGCTCGCCCCAGCGCGCGGTGTGGTACTTGCCGTGCAGCTTGCTGGCATCCGGGCCGCCGCGCGGGTCGGCGACAGCTTGGCCGCCGCTCGACGGGCCGTGACCGCCGCTCACCGTGCCGGCGCTGCTCGTCCAGGGCACCACGCGGAATACGTTCTTGTGCGTGTCTCCCCCAAAGCCGCGCGGGTCTGCCACGCATTGGCCCGTGCCGTGCGCGCCCGTCACGGCGCGCGCCGCGGCGTCGTAGCGCACGATGCGGAATTCGTTGCTGTGCTTGGCTGGGCCGTGGTGGCGCGGATCGGCGACGCTGTACGCGCCCTGCCCCGGGCCTTGTTGGCCGGCCACGGTGCCGATCGAGGCATCCCAGCGGCGCACGCCGTAGGCCTGGCCATCCTTCCATGCGGCGGACGGATCGAAGCGCGGGTCCGCCACCGAGAATGCGCCGTTCAGCGGCAACGATTCGCCCGCGACCGCGCCTGTGGTGTCCTCCCACCGGCGCACGCCTAGCCCTCCGCGGTACATCTCCGGGACCAGCAAATAGTCGCGCAGGTGGCCGTCCTGCACCGCCAGGCGGTTCAGGCTGCGCCAATCGCTACCGGCCTCCACGAAGGCGAGCCGCACCCACGTTTTCCAGCTGAGGTTCGGAATGCGGTGCATGGGGCCGGCGGCCAGGTCGCCCGGCAGGCGCATGCGGCCCAGGATCTCGCCTACGGCGCGCAGCGGGCGCTTCGGCGGTTCGTAGATGAACGCCGGCACCTTCTCGGCGTGGCGGGCGATCAGCAGGAAGCGCTTGCGACTCTGCGCCAGGCCGCCCAGCTCGCCGCAATCGTGGGCAGTTTCGCGCACGACGTAGCCGTAATGGCGCAGCAGCTGGACGATCTGGTCCAGGAAGTGGCGGCCGCGCGACGCGATGCGCGGCACATTCTCGAACAGGATCACCTCGACCGGGTCATCCTTCCAGGCCTCCAGCGCCAGCCAGACGCCGCGCAGCGTCAGCTCGTTCAGCGCCTGGTACTTGGCCGTCAGGCTGCGCGAATGCGACAGGAGCCCGGAGAAACCTTTGCACGGCGCCGACAGGAAAATGATGTTCGGCCGGCGGCCACCCGCCGCTGAGCGGACATCCTCGGGGGTGGCCTCGGCCCAGCCGGCGGGCGGCTCGTGCCCGTGGAATGCGGTGTACTGCTGGCGGCTGAACAGGTCGCGCACCGTGCAGCGCACGCCGGTGAACCGGTGGAAGTCCGCGGCGCCGGCCGCGTCGACGTCGATCCCGCCCAGGCAAACCATGCGCCCGCGCAGGCCCGGGATTTCCGGCCGGGCTTCCTGCATGCCAGCGGCGCCGACGCCGGCGCCAGCGAACAGGTGAAAGTGGTTGATGTCGGACACGAACATGGCATCAACCCACCGGGTTGGCGCGTGCGCGCACGTAGCCCAGGGCGCCGAAGGCATGCTGCTCGAGCACGGCGCGCGCGTACTCGGCCTTCGTCTTGCCGCTCATCGTGGCAAGGGCCGCAATCGCGTCGTACAGGTCGCTGGTGCAGGGGATGTCCAGGCGCTCGGTGCACTTGCCGGCGGCGGAGGTTTCGGAGGGGCGGGATTCGAGGGTGTGCAGGACGGGATTGCTCATTGGATACCTATCGGATGTTGCTCGGCTGGGCCCGGCGCGGCGCGGTGGGCACAATGCCGGCATGGAAATAGCTCAAGGGGAAGGATCGAAGCAGCCGACAGCCACGCGCGGGAGGCCGGCGGCGTCGTACACACGGATGCCGGCGGCGGTGTATTCAATGCGGCCGGCCATGCTCAATTTCTCTGCGGTGAGCTGCGCGACGCCCTGCTCGGACGCAACTTGCGCGACCAATGGCGCTAGCCCCAGCGCAGCGATCAGGCGGCGCCGGGCTGCTGAGGTGGGAGAGACGGGCTCACGCATGCCCCTGACCTTCGGAAGCAATTTGCTCCGACGAGGCGAGCGCTTGTGGTTGGTCCAGCTCAGCCGCAGCAATGTCGCTCCGCTCGAAGTAGTCGTGAAGCGCTTGGACGGTCTGAACCCGGGGGTTTTTCACTTCCCCGTACTTCAGCTTTCGCACGGTGCTTTCGGGCACGCCGGCCCCTTCCGCGACCCGTTGGATATCAGGAAATCGAACGGCGCTCAGGCGCGCAAGTACGGAGGAAAGAAATGTCGGCTGGTTCATGCGCCGCATTTTCAACCCATATTTGGGTTGCGTCAACCCGCAAATGGTCCGCGAGCCGGGGCATAGTTCCATTTATGGGTAAAAAGTCGGCCACAGAGATCGTTGGCGCGAACCTCGACCGGTTAATGGGAGAAGCAGGCCTTTCCAACGTTGCGTTGGAGGGCCGGCTATCTCGGCGCGTCACTAAGTCCACGATCGGCCGCATCCGAAATGCCGAAATCAGCGCCGGCATTGCCAACATCGAGGAAATCGCGCGGGCGTTCGGCCTGGAAGCCTGGCAGTTCCTCATTCAAGACGTCTCCACCACCAACAAGCCCAGGCTGGTGGCGAGCGCGCCGGCAGAACAGCCCGTCACCGCCCCCACCGCAGCAGATGCCGAGCTGCTGACGATGTTTCACCAACTGGACGATACGTACCGCACCCTGCTCCTTGCAGACGCGAAAAAGTACCTCCAAGTCCAGCAGCCAACCGCCAAAAGCGATGCCGACGCCAAGAGGGCTCGTGCATCCTAGCATCCGTCTGGTGTGGTCTGATGGCAAAAAAATTTGGCCCTGTTGAAACAAAAAAGGTCAAAACATGAGCATATTTAAAGTCGTGCTGTGTTCGATCATTGCGGCTGGTCTCGTTGCCGGTTGTGCCGCCCCTTCCCCTGCGGATCGCAAAGCCGCCGAATTCGCCGAATGGCGCAAAGACGCGGCAGCGCGCGAGGCGGCTGGAACGCTGTCCCGGATTGACAAGCTCAAGGAGATGTATGCCCAGCTGGCGAAGGAACCCGTCTCGATGGCAGACGTCGCGGGCATGCGCTGGGCCAGCACCGACATCACAACGCTGGAAGCGTTGCAAGCCGGAAAGATAGATCGCTCCGAGGCGGACAGTCGCCTGCGGGAAAGCCAGACGGCCTGGCGCGCTGAAATGGCGGCTCAAGCGGCCGCCTCGCGTCCTGTCAATACGAACTGCATTACCTGGCAAGGATTCACGCAATGCGCAACCCAATAGGAATGCTACCGTCGATCCGCTGCATCTTGGCTGCCGGCGCCCTTTTGGTTGCCGCGGGAACATCGACAGCTGCTGACGTCGTGTTCTCCGACGCGCCGCCGGCACCAGGGGAAACCGCTCAGCCTAGGCCGGATCTTACTTTCCGCGTCCAAGATCTTGAGGACCCGGCGGCGAAGAAGCGGCGCGAGCAGAGCGAGGACGTGCGTTCCTCCTGCCGGAAAGACGCGGCCCTGACTGCGAAAACCGAACTAGGCGTGCGCGTGCTTCTCGATGAATGCGAACGTGAGCACAGGAAGCGCCTAGGCGAATAGCCGCACAATGCCCCGACGGGGCATTTTTTTTGTTCGGCTCAACCCATTTACGGGTTGACACAACCCATTTTTGGGATGAGAATTCTCGCCATCGACCCATTTACGGGTCATCAATGACGCGAGGATTCCATGCTCTCGACCTGCCAGCCGCACGCAGGCATGCCGGTGGCCACATCAGCCACCGACGGCGCCCCCATCGTCCGCCTCGCCACGCGCGAGCTGACCGACGCCGACATCCTGAGCGTGCTCTGCGATCTGTTCGCCGGGCGCGCTGAAAAGGCCTTCGGCGAGGACCTGGACTGGTGGGCCGAAACCTTCCTGTGCGACATCAGCCCCAAGGCCGCTGCCGGCGTCGTTGTCACGGCCATCAGCAAGTGGGAGTTCGACCAGCGCGCCGGCGCCGCGGGCGTCAATGAGCTGGAAAGCGAACTCGTCTTGCGCGCCCGCCAGCTGATCGCGCGCTCCCCGGGCGTATTCGAGGGGGCCATCTGATGCTTGGCTTTCTCATCGCCGGCCTGCTCACCGTCTGGTTCGAAGTCCGCGACCTGATCGCGGCGCGCCGGAGGTCGCGCAAATGATCGTCGCCGCCCTCCTCTTCATCTTTCTCGCCTTCGTCGTGGCGCGCGCCATCGACGAGTTCGCGGCATTTCTGCGCCGCACCGACCCCTGGAGCAAGCTGTGAATAGCCCCGCCCTGCCCTTTCCCGCAGTGCCGGTCAGCCTGACCGCGCCGACGTTTCCCACCGACAAGATCCGCGCAGCCGTCATTGGCGCCCAGGTCACCGACCTGGTGGACGCCGCCCAAATCGGCTGGAACCACGCGGCTTTGACCATCCGCGAAGGCCTGGCCGTCGAGCCCGTCTATTCCGAGCGCACCCTGCTGGATGTGCACGAAGCCGCGGCCCGCGTCGAATCCGCGAAGGTCGCGCAGCTGCTGGATGCGGCCACCACCGCGCTGGCTGCGCTCGACGGCGTCGCGCAGAGCTCGCCCGCCGCAAGCGGTCCGCTGGACGCACGGCAGCGCCTGGCCGAAGCGGTGGCCAACTTCTCGCAGGGTGCCGCATGACCGCCGCCACGCTCTGGGTGCTGCTGGCGTTCCTGCCGGCCGACCGCGACGGCCCGCCCGTCATGGTGATCGAGCGCTTCGCCACGCAGGCCGAATGCCTCGACGTACTGGCCGTATTCCCGCCCACCACCCGCGTCACCTTCGACTGCATGCCCAGCCGGCAGATTCGCGCCGGCGCGGCGCCCACCATGGAGAACCGCCCGTTATGAACGCCCCCATCCCGCTGCCGTCCACTGCGGAAATCTTGCAGGACGCCCTGGACCACATCATGCGCACGGCGCGCGCCAGCTCGACGCAAACGCGCCGCCTGCGCTGGATCGCGAGCCGCGCCGAAGCCGCGCTGCAGGGCCGGCCTTATATCGCCGCCGAGCACGATCAGCCCAAGATGGTCGGCGAAGCCGCCATGAAATCGAAGAATGCCGCGCTGCTGTCGAAAAACCTGGAGTTGCGGCTGGCCAACGCCCGCATGCGCGTGGCCCTGGCGCAGATCGCCGGCGGCTCCACCGGCATCGTCGATCGCGACGCCGAGCTGGCGCAGATCGCCCAGGCCGCACTCAACGTCGAGCAGGAGGCCCGCGCATGAAACCCATCCGCAAGCTGATCCGCGCCGACGGCGCCGAAGCCGAGCTGCATGGCCCGCATGCCATCCAGGACATCTGCCAGATGATCGGCGCCGATGCGCTGGACACCGTCCGCCTCTCCGACCGCGTGCACGTGATGCTGGTCGATGACCAAGGCATCCTGAAGAACCTGCCCGTCAACCCGGCGGCCACGCGCCTGTACCAGGCCGCCCGCGGCATTCCCCACCAGATCCGCGGCGACGTCGTCATCGTGCCGGACTCCGACTATGCGAGGCACGCATGAGCGCCGACCGCATGATCGAGCGGGCCGTCCTCGACCAGGCCTTCCAGGCCGCCTGCCAGCGATACGCCCATGGCAATGGGTCAAGCCACGCCATCGCGGCGGCAGCACTCCGCGCTGCTGGTATGTCGGAGCTGTTGAAAGAACTCAAACAGCTCGCACACGGCACGCTGCTGGACGAAGTAAACCACGACGACGACAGCTTGCGGACGATCGCCTATCGCTCGGCCTGCGAGTACTCGCGTCTGGCCCTGCTGGCGCACGCCACCAGGATTGACGCAACCCTCGCCCAAGCAGCGGAGGAGCAGCCGTGATCCGCCGCCTTCTTGCCGCACTCGACTGCGACTACGCCCTCGCGGCGCTCGCCCTCGTCGCCGCAGTTTTCGCCTACGGCTACGTCCAGCAGGCCGACGAAGCCGCCGCCCTCACGGCGCACGCCGAAGCCACTGCGCCCCACAACAACTGACCCCGGAGCCAACATGATGCAACGCATTATTCCGATCCGCGCG
Source organism: Achromobacter sp. SX5 (assembly GCF_056711425.1). NCBI lineage: Bacteria > Pseudomonadati > Pseudomonadota > Betaproteobacteria > Burkholderiales > Alcaligenaceae > Achromobacter > Achromobacter sp. SX5. Next base: position 3,729,330 of record NZ_CM160041.1, read on the forward strand.
TCCAGCCTTGCCGAGCTGTTCGATTGCCCGGCCCGCTGGGAAGCCAAGAACCTGTTGGGCATGCGTATGCCGTCCTCGGGCGCCGCGCGCCTGGGTACGGCAATCCACGCCGGCACGGCCGCTTTCGACCAGGCCAAGCTGGACGGGAGCCCGATCACCCCCGATGACGCCGCCGGCGAGCTGGTCAAGACCCTGCACGACACGACCGAGGAGGTGGATTGGGACGAGGCGCGGCCGCAGGACGTCGAACGCATCGCCCTGGCGCTGCATACCCGCTACTGCGCCGAGATTGCGCCCCACCAGGACTATGTAGCCGTCGAACTCACGTGCGAGCGCATGGAGATTTCGGACCTGGGCATCGCGCTGACGGGCACGACGGACCGCGTCCGCCGCGTCGCCAGCGGCGAGCTGGGCATTGCGGACCTCAAGAGCGGCGCCCGCGCCGTCGGTGCGGACGGCACAGTCGCCACTGCCGGCCACGGCCCTCAGATGGGCGTCTACGAGATCCTCGCCCAGCACGCCATCGGCCAGCCGATAACCGCGCCGGCGCAGATCGTCGGCCTGCAGACAGGGAAAACCGCCGGTGCCCAGCGCGTGGGCACCGGCGAAATCACTGGCGCGCGCGACGCGCTCGTCGGCACCGACGACAGCCCCGGCCTGCTCCAGCACGCTTCCCGGCTCCTGCACAGCGGCAGCTTCTACGCCAACCCCAAATCCGTCCTCTGTTCGGGCAAGTACTGCCCGCGCCACTCCACCTGCAAATTCAAAGGCTGAACCATGTCCCAATCCACTACCGTACAAAGCCTTCGCGCGGTGCCGGAGCCGCAAATGCCCGTTGTGGCGCCCGGCTTCGACAGCCTGCAGGGCTTCGAACTGATGCAGCGCGCCGCCCGTCTGCTATCCAGCAGCACGCTGGTGCCTGTCGCCTATCGCCAGACCATCGAGAAGCTGGACCGCTACGGCAACGTCAAGGAAAGCCGCGAGAACCCGAATGCGCTGGCTAATTCGGTCGTCGCGCTGAACATGGCGCAGCGCATGGGCGCAGATCCGCTGATGGTGATGCAGAACCTCTACATCGTCGAGGGCCGGCCGTCCTGGTCCTCGCAGTGGATCATTGCCGCGATCAACGGCTGCGGCCGATTCTCGCCCCTGCGTTTCCGCATCGAAAGCCGCGGTGAACGCGAGGTCGAATACAAGTCGACCTATTGGGAGAACAACCAGCGGCACACCAAGGTCGAGAAGGTCAAGATCAACGACAAGGTATGCGTGGCCTGGGCGATCGAGAAGGAAACCGGCGAGGTGATCGAGTCGCCGGCCGTGTCGATCGAGATGGCCGTCCTCGAAGGCTGGTACACCAAGAACGGCAGCAAGTGGCAGACCATGGACGAGGTCATGCTGCGATACCGCACCGCGAGCTTCTTCGGCAAGCTCTACGCGCCCGAACTGCTGATGGGCCTGCAGACGGTCGAGGAAGCCCAGGACATCATCGAGGCCACCACCGCGCCCGACGGCACCATCAGTGTCAACGTGGACGAGCTGCGCCAGGCCGCCCAGCCGGCACAGCGTCAGCCCGCGGCGGCGCAGGCCAATGCGACGGACCTGGAGGCGCGCGAGCCTGCCGCAACCACCGACACCGCGCCCGCGAAGGCGCAAGCCGAGGCCCGCAACCCGGCGCAGGGCGCGGCAGCTGCCGCCCCTGCTTCTCAGGCGCAGCAGGCCGACCAGCAGGGCGGCGATGCCGACCTCGACCCGGCCAAGGTCGAGCACCAGATCCTCAACGCCAAGTCGCTCGACGTGCTGGACTTGGCCGCCGATTCCATCGACGGCGTGGCCGATCTGGGTGAGCGCGCCCGCCTGCACCAGGTGTACCAGGAACGGCGCCTCACCATGACGCGTCCGCAGCAGCCCGCCCAGCAGGAGCTGCAGGGCCAGCAGGAGGTGCAAGCCCAGCAGCGCCCCGCCGCCAACACCCGCCGCCGCATGGTCGCGCCGGAATAAGGGGACGCCATCATGTTCAAGAACGCCAAGATTTACCGGCTGACGTCCATTCAGGCCTTCTGGGATCTGGACGCCCTGAACGACGCCCTCGCCGAGCATGCCTACGTGCCGGCGGGCCAGCTGCAGCTCCAGTCCGTCGGCTGGGTGCCGCCGCGCGAGGGCGCCGCCCTCGCCCACGCCGTGGGCGGCAAGCTGATGCTGACGGTGCGCAGCGAATCCAAGCTGCTGCCCGGCAAGGCCATCAACCAGGCCGCTGCGGCCCGGGCCCGCGAGATCGAAGAGCAGCAAGGTTACAAGCCCGGCAAGAAGCAGATGAAGGAGATCCGCGAGCGCATCATCGAAGAGAAGCTGCCCACGGCGCTGACACAGTACGACGATATCCGCCTGTGGATCGACCCCGTTGAGCGCTGGCTGATCGTCGACACCAGCACGCCGGCGAAAGCGGACACCGCGATCGGCCTGCTGGCCAAGAGCATCGACCCGTTCCCGGTCGAGCACCTCTACGTCGCCCAATCGCCGGCCAGAGCAATGACCGGCTGGCTGGCCGAGGACGAAGCGCCGGCCAACTTCAGCATCGACCAGGACGCCGAACTGCGCGCTTCGGGTGGCAGCGGCGCGGTCATCCGCTACGTCCACCACTCGATCGACGCCGACGACGTGCGCCGCCACATCGAGGCCGGCAAGCAGTGCACCCGCCTGGCCATGACCTGGGCCGACCGCATCTCGTTCGAGCTGACCGAGGACCTGGACATCCGCAAGATTCGGCCGCTGGACGTGCTGCGCGAGAAGCAGGCCCCCAAGGACACAGGCGCCGAGCTATTCGACGCTGAGTTCCTGCTGATGGCCGGCGAAATCGCCAAGCTGCTGGCCGAGCTCGTCTACGCCCTGGGCGGCGAGCAGCTGGCCGACCATGCGCCGCAGGCCACCGGCGAACTGCCGCTCGAGCACGACGACGTCGGCGAAACCGACCCGCTGTACACCGAGGCCGTCATGGTGGTGCGCCAGCACCGCCGCCCGTCCATTTCCCTCATCCAGCGCCATCTGCGCATTGGCTACAACCGCGCCGCCCACCTCCTGGAATCCATGGAGCTGGCCGGCCTGGTGACGCCCATGCAGTCCAACGGCAGCCGCGAGCTGCGCGCGTAAGGAGCCGCCATGCGAATCAACCGCATCACCATCGAGAACTTCCAGGGAGCGCGCGCCGTGGACCTGGATCTGCTCACGCCGGTGGCGTTCGTCGCCGGACCGAACGGCGCCGGCAAATCCAGCATCGCCGAGGCCGTGCGCCTGGCCTTCCTGGGCACGCCCGAGCGTGTCGGCCTCAAGAAGGAATTAGGCGCCCTGGTTACCGAGGGAACGAAGCTGAGCGCCGTGAGCCTGGACCTGGGCGTTGGCACCGTGGGGATCAGCCTGCCCAAGGGCGCCCAATCTGGCGAGGCGCTGGTGCCGCAGTCTCCCGCCCTGCCCTTCGTCCTCGCGCCCGATCGCTTCGCCGCGGCCAAGCCGGACGACCGCCGCACCCTGCTGTTCAGCCTGACGGGCGTGAAGGTCAAGCCCGACGATATCGAACGACGCCTGCTGGCGCGCGGCTGCGACGCCGCACTGGTGACGCAGATCAAGCCGATCTTGCGCAGCGGCTTCGCCGCCGGAGCGGAGCACGCCAAGCAGGAGGCCACCCAGGCCAAGGGCGCATGGAAGGCCGCCACCGGCGAACAGTGGGGAAGCCAGAAGGCCGAAGGCTGGTCCGCCGAAATCCCGCCGTTCGACGCAGCGGCCCTGGTGGGCGAGCGCGCGACGCTGGCCGGCGTCGATGCCAAGCTGGAACAGCATACGAAGGCCCTGGGCGCCCTTGAGCAAAAGGCGACCGCCTACGCAAACAGCCAGCACCAGCATGCAGCCCGCCAGGCCCTGGCCGCAAAGCTGCCTGCGCTGCGCCAGAAACTGGCATTCGACCTGGAGGAGCACAGCAAGCTGGTCGCCCGCGTGGAAGAACTGGAGGCCAAGGCCGGCACCGGGCCGCGCGTGGGGCTTGTGCACGCGCTGGCGGAATGCTTGAGCGAAGCATTCAACGCGCTGGCCGACGATCATTTCTCGGTGGATCTGCACGGCAAGTCGTTGGTTGCCCTCACACAGTACGAGCATCAATTCGGCAAGATCGGTACCGTCGGCGACGCCGACGCATCCGCCGCCCTGCCCAAGGCCATCGAGGCCCGCGACCTGATGGCGCGCAGCGTCGAGAACGACCGCCGAGATATCGCCGCGGCCGAAGCGGCAGCTGCCCAACTGCAGGACGAGGTCGCGCCCGAGGCGATCCAACCGGCGGACGTGGAAGCCGCCCGCGCCAAAGTCACCGCGCTGCGCGCCGAGCGCAAGGCGATCGACGACCGCGTGCAGGCGCTGCTGAACGCCAAGCAGGCCGCCACCAGCGCCGCGGAGCGCACCAGCAGCGCCGCTGGCTACCACGCCGAGGTGCTGGCCTGGCTGGCAATCGGTGACGCGCTGTCGCCCGACGGCATCCCGGGCGAGATCCTGGCCGAAGCCCTGCAGCCGTTCAACGCCAAGCTGGCCGATCTGGCCGACCTGGCGGGCTGGCGTGCGCCCGCCATCGGCGGCGACATGGGCATCACCTGGGGCGGGCGGCCCTACCGCCTGCTGTCGGAATCGGAGCGCTGGCGCGTGGATGCGCTGGTGGGCGCCGCGCTGGCCGAGATCTCAGGCCTGCGCTGCCTGATCCTGGACCGCTTTGACGTCCTGGATCTGCCGGGCCGCGGCGATGCGCTGGGCCTGGTCGACGCCCTGGCCGACGAGCGCAACTTCGACACCATCCTGCTGCTGGGCACGCTGAAGGCGGCGCCGGCCGCGCCGTCCGAAGCATTCACCGTTTGCTGGATCGATCAAGGGCACGCCGGTCCGGCGAAGCTCAAGGAGGCCGCATGAGCACCATTCGCTACCACTCCAGCGAAATGCAGACGGCGCGCCGGATGACCGTCGAGCAGCTGCGCCTGCTTGGCGCGCCGCTGACGCGGTCCACAACCATCCACCAGATGGCCGAAATGATCGCGGAGCGCATGGGCTGGACGGCGCCGGCGTCGTCGCCCGAGGCGCTGTATCCGTTCCTGCTGCGTTTCCTGGATGCCCGGCGCGCCGGCGTCACGCCGCCGCCCTACCGGCCCATCGTCCGTCCGCCGGTGCGCTTCGACCTGGCCATGCGCACCATCGCGGCGCGCGCCGCGGCCGCCCAGCCGCACCTGACCCATGCCGCAAGCAACGTTGTCACCTGGAGAGAACTCGCAGCATGAGCTTTCACACCACTATCGCGCGCCTGCGCGAGGCGTCGTTTGCCGCACCCGCTGCCGGCGAGAACCCGAATACCTGCCGCGTCGGTCGGCAGGATCTGCGCACAGCGCTGCACGTCATCGACAGACTGGACGCCGACCTGCGCCAGGCCGGCACACTGGCCCACGGCACACTGGCCCACGGCGCGGTGGACGCCGCGCCGCGGGCGGTAAACGCTCCTGTCGCCAACTCGATCCAGTGGCCGACTATGCCCGCTTGTAAGGGGCAGTCGCCGGTACTGTTTGAGGATGGCTACGCCGAAGGATGGGCCAAGTGCATGGACGAATGCCGACGCGCGGTATCACAAGCACGCGCCCCTGTAGCCGGGGAGGCGGTTGCGTGGGAAATCCCGAATCCGCATCTGGGATCGGAACTCACGTCCCACAAAGCCCGCGCTGACGAAGCGCGCCGCCTCGGGCTCACAGTCCATGAGCTATTCCGTCATGCCGCGCCGCAGTCCAGCGAGGCGGCGCGCGATGCCTCGGATATGGACGACTTGCGCAGCCGCGTTTTGGCGGCAATCCATGACTGCGCTGCCCTGACGCCTGAAGATGATGAAAGCTGGGACGAGTGGTACTGCGCGGCGTTCGACCTGTTGGGCTCGCGAGTCGGCGAAATTTTTCGCGTCGCCCTGTCCGCGCAACCGGCAGACAAACCGGCAACGCCGCGTGCCGCGCCGGCCCCCATGCCGCGCCAGCAGTGCGTTTGCCGCCTGGCCGAAACCGGCAATGCGCACACGGACGGAGGTGCCGTTTATGAATAAATCCATGCCGCGCACCGGCTCCAGCGTGGCGTCCGCCCGCACCTCCCTGACCCAAGGAATGATTCAAAAAAACAGCAATATGGCCAACAATGCACCATTAATGGATCAAACGCGCTGTGCGTCGGTGCCGCGCGAGCGCCCCATCCTGTTCAACGGCGCCATGGTGCGCGCCGTGCTGGCCGGCGACAAGATCCAGACGCGGCGGACGAATGGGCTGGAGTACTTCTCCCGCCCTGAGAACGACCCCGACGGGTGGTTGTGCGCCCGGGTCGAGGACGGCCATGCCTACATGGTTTACAAGAACTCACCGCACGAGCGCGCCGTGCGCTGCCCCTACGGCCAGCCCGGAGACCGGCTTTGGGTGCGGGAAACTTGGCAACACGCCAATCACCCGTTCGGCCCGTACCAGGACCACACGCCTGTTTTCTACCGCGCCGACTACCTAGATGATCCGCACGGGCCCGACGGTGAACTGTCGCCAGAAGGTAGGTACCGCGAATGGCGTCCGAGCATTCACATGCCGCGCGCCGCCTGCCGCCTGGTGCTGGAAGTCGCGCGCATGCGCGTCGAGCGCCTGCAGGCCATCAACCACATGGACGCGCTGGCCGAGGGCGTCGGCCTGAACCCCTCCGCAGCAGATGTGCGCATGCCCCTGCGGGCCGGCGAATCGCTGCCGCGCGCCATGTTCCGCGCACTGTGGGAGCAGATCAACGGCGCCGAGGCATGGGCGGCCAATCCCTGGGTGTGGGTGGTGGAGTTCCGCGCCCAAGGCAACACCGACAAGAAGGAGAAATGATGGCACACGCAGCCCAACACCAAGCACCGGCCGCGGCGCCGAAGTTGCTGTATCGAATCGCCGACGTGTCGCACGCCGTCGGCCTGTCCAGGACGGAGATTTACCGGCGCATCAAGGCTGGCAGCTTCCCGAAGGGAACGCTCATCAGCCCCCAGGTTGTGGTCTGGAATCCCGATGATATCCGTCGCTGGGCCGAAAAGCAGTTTGTACCCTCAGATGTACCCCCAGGGAACAAATAAACCACCCCCATCCCCCGAGAGCCGCGCCAGTCGCGGCTCTTCTATTTTCGGCGGATATTCCCGGTAATAGCAGCCGATCCAGCGGTTCGACCGCAGCGCGTGGTAGGACTGGGTGTCGAGGGCGCCCCAGCGTCCGTCGGGGCCGAGCCAGGTGAACCCGCGGCGCCGCAGTTCGTGCCGATGCAAGGGGCAGCGCGGACTGACCACCCACGGATTGCGGCGCGTGGCGCTACGGCTGTCGAGGAAACCGTAGCGCGCCACGGCCTGTTCGACCGCCGGCCGCAGGCCGGACCGGCGCGTGGCCAGTCGGCGTTCGACATAACCCGGCCAGCCGTCGGACAGCAGGCGCAGCGACAGGGCCGGCGCGGCATCCGCCGCGGCGGCCTGCGGAAAGTTCGCGGACAGCACCTTGCGCATGATGCGCTCGCGGGAACGGGGCAGCTCGGCCACGGCCGTGGCGGCCGCGGCCTCCAGCACCTGCCGGACGATGCGGTCGTGCCGGCCGAATGCGTCGGCAAGCCGCTCTTCGGCCCCCGGCACGGCCCGGGCCGCGCCATAGGCCAGCCCCATGTCGGGGCCGAACAGCATGGCGATCAGGCCGGCCGGCGGATTGGCGCGCAGGCGCTGCGCCTGCATCTTGCGGGCATACCGGGCCGAGGCCGCCAGCGTGACCAGATGCGCCATCGCCACCTGATGGGCGATCTGCGTGCGGTTGGCGTAGGCCAGCGCATTGAGGGTGCGCGCCTGTTGCAGCGCGCCGCTGTATGCCGCGGCGTCGGCGGCGTGCGTGAGCCGGGCCCGCGCCTCCACGGTCTGCCCGAGGTTGTACAGGGCCACGAGAGCTGCCGCGCCCAACCCCGCCACCAGCAGCCCCAACACCAGGGCCTGGCCTTGCTGGCCAGGCAAACGCGCGCGGCCGGGCCGGGTCATTTGGCGTCCGCGGCGTTGCCGGTAAAGGACTTCAAGGAACGCGCCTTGGTCTGCGCAGCCGCTTTTTTCGCCGCCTGCCGCGCCGCGCGCGATTCCGTGCCGCCGTTTTCGCCGGCGAGCTCGCGCGCCATGGCCGCCGTCTGCGAGCGCACGACCTGGCCGAAATACTGGTACACCGCAATCGCCGCCACGGCGACCAGGGCCACGACCACGATGTATTCGGTCATGCCCTGGCCCAATTGACGCTTTCGATATCCCGACATATCCGTTCTCCGGCACGTGAAAGTAGGCTTCAGTGTCGGTTTGCGGACCGGAGGCGACAATTCGCGGATGCCGAGGCGGGCAAAAGCGTCACCGGCGGCTTGACGGCTCGGCAGCGCCCGCCGGACGATGTTGTAACCCTTTAATATTCAAGGGTTTTCCCTATTGCCCGACCCTCCGGGCGGCAGTAGATTGGAATTGCCCGGTTGTCTGACACCCATCGCGTGCGAAACCGGGCAGGAGCGCTCCAGACTCACCATGAGCTGGGGCGCTCTTCCATTTCCGGCCCCGGGACCGGAAACAGACGGGGCGCCCCGGCAGGCGCCCCGCCGCATTGCTTCCAGAATGGATTATTTGTGGCTGCGCGACTGCCGGTCCATGGAGTGCTGGATGCCTTCTTCTTCGAGTTTCTGCTGCTGGAGTATGCAGTTGTCGTACGCCGGGCTGGATCTGGCGATTCCGAGGGAATCGCATTTGCGCCTGTAGTTTTCGGCTTCCATCTCATCGAGCGCAGCGCATCCGGCAAGCAGTGAGCCTGCGACGAGGAAACCCGGCAGCAATTTAATACGCGAAGCCAACGCCATCATTCTGATTTCTCCCTTTTTCCGTTGAAAAAATAAGAACGGTTCACCCGCGACAGCGCCGTTGCGCATGCGCTTGTCGGGAATCCAGGGTATCCCTTGGAACCTGGGCCGATTGTCACACAACTATGTGTCCGCAATGCTGGCCGCTCAAGAATCCGTCAAACAGCATGATTTCGACAGTGCGCCGGAAAAGAAGAATGCTTGGCGGATGAACGCATAAAATAATAATTGCCCGCTATTTTTCAGTATTGACACTTATTGGCGAGTTAGCAGAAAACGATCGAAATTGCGATGCGCTCCTTACGGCGGGGCAAATTGCCGCGAGACCCTACCGTATTATTTATTCGCCCGGTTCAAGGGTATGAAAATCGAGCATTCTGCTCTGTCAATAGGAGTCATCTGAAATGGTTCGCAAGTTTTTTGCAAGCGTTGCGGTAATCGCAGCTTTCTCCGCCGGTAGCGCGTTTGCGCAGGAACCGGCCGCCACGCACAATGAATTGGCAAGCCACCACCAGCAGCAGGCTGCCCATCACAGCCAGCAGGCTGCGCATCATCATCAACAGGCTGCGCACCACCATCAGCAGGTGCAGCATCACCAGCAGAAGGCCGAGCACCACGCCAAGCAGGCGCAAGCGGCCAGCACCGCGAAGAAGTAACGCTACGCGCCGCATTACCCCGTTCCGCAATACCGAGCCATTGCGGACGGGGCTTTACCCATGCTGTATTTCGATACCTCCAACTGCCATGAATCGCGGTTCGGAGGCATCGCGTTTCATGGAGTTAATTTGCACGCTGGATGATTGAGCGCGCCTGCGGATCATATTAAGCTCATGGTCCACCACTGGGCGGAAGTCGGTAGTTTCACGCCTGTCGCTATCGTCGTTCAGATATTGCACATGAACAAAAACATACTGGAAGAATTTCCGCAGGCCTGGGGCCCTTCGTACTTGCTGGGCAGGGGCGCATTGGTGCACGCCTCGATTCATCCGAATGAACACCGCTCGACCGCGAGTTCCCACTATTTCATGAATTTCCTGACACCGGTGCCGCAGCGGGCGCTGGCGTTGAATTCCGATCGAGCGGAATTCGGCTTCACCCGCGCCGGATGCCTGGAGATAATCCCGCAGGGCTCGGACTATTCCTCTCAGTGGGGCGCATACAAAGAGTGCGTTTTCATCGCCGTGCCGGACGAGCACCTGCGATCGCTTGCCTGGAAAGAAGAACTCGATAATGCCGTGGAATTCGCGGCGCCGGGCATCGGGCATGTGGACGAGTATGCCAATCAGATTTCGCGCAGCATGCTGCGCGAGGCGCAAAGCACCGATCTCGGCCATGGAGAGTGCCTGGACGCGCTTTGCACGCTGTATCTGGTGCATATGCTGCGCCGCTACACGTCCCGCGCCCACGATGGCGCCGGCCGGCCGACCGGGGGATTGCCGCAAAGAAAATGGAAAATGATCAATGACTACATCCAGGCGAATCTCGCGCAACGCCTGACCCTGGAATCGATGGCGGAACTCGTCCATCTTTCGCCCAGTCATTTCGCCCGGGCATTCAGGCAGACCACGGGGCTGCCTCCGCACCAGTATGTCCTGCAGATGAGATTGATGGCGGCCAGGAACCTGATGCAGTCCACCCGCTCCTCCCTGGGCGAAGTGGCGCGGCTGGCCGGGTTCGCCAACCACAGCCACATGTCGGCGTCGATCCGCAAGGCGTGGGGCTTGACGCCGTCCCAGGCGAGAAAGCGGCTGCGCGCGGGATAGCGCCCCGGCGGCGATCATTTTTCTTGCCGCAACCGGAGAATTGGCCCGATACTGAACCGCCTGTCTTCAGTTTGTCCGCAGACCGCTTATCGGAATCCCGGAGGAGCAACATGAACGACAAACCCGCCATCATTCTTGTCCACGGCTTCTGGGGCGGCGCGGCCCACTGGAGCAAGGTCATACTCGCGCTTTCGCGCAAGGGCTACCGCGATCTGCACGCGGTCGAAATGCCGCTCACCTCGCTGGCCGACGACGCCGAGCGCACGCGCAAGATGATTGCGCAGCAGACAGGTCCCGTGCTGCTGGTGGGCCATTCTTACGGCGGCGCCGTCATCACCGAGGCGGGCAACCAGCCGAACGTGGCCGGGCTGGTCTATATCGCCGCCTTCGCGCCGGACGCCGGCGAAAGTCCCGGCGGCATCACGCAGCGGCATCTGCCGGCGGCCGCGCCCAACCTGGCGCCCGACAGCGACGGCTATCTGTGGCTGCGCGCCGACAAATTCCATGAAAGCTTCTGCCAGGACCTGTCCGCCGACGAGGCGCTGGTGATGGCGGTGACCCAGAAGGCGCCGCTGGCCTCGACCTTCGGCAATAACGTCTCCGACCCGGCATGGAAGCACAAGCCGTCCTGGTATCAGGTGTCCAGCCAGGACCGCATGATCGCGCCCGAGAACCAGGTCTGGATGTCCGGCCGGCTGGACGCCCGCGAAGTGGTGACGCTGGAAGCCAGCCACGCCTCGCTGGCATCGAAAGCCGAGGACGTGGCCGCGCTGATCGACAGGGCGGCGTCGGCATAGCCCGCCGCTTCAGTCGCGCCCCGCTTCCCACAGCTTGCGGGCCAGGCCTGCCGGATCGGAGAACATGACCTGGTGGCTGCCGGGCATGTGCACCACCCGGCACGGGAAAAGCCGCTCGGCGAAACGCGGAAACCAGGCGTACCGGCCGGGCGGCATGGCCACGTCGGCCTGCGCGTTCAAGTAAGTCCTAGGCACCTCCAGCTGCTCGAAGGTCTTCAACGGCACCTTGTCGGTCAGCATGCGATACGGCTCCGGACTGAGCAGGCCGTAGGTATGCCGGGCCACGGCCAGGCCGGCGTCGCCGATGAAACTGTCGCGCCAGACGTGGAACGGCAGCGTCACGGTGTTGTCCGGGCTGCGCGCGGCGATTTCATCCATCATGCGGTTGTAGGCCGGCGGCGAGACGTCGGCGATGCTCTCGCCGTCGCGCAGCACGAAGGCGTTCCAGTAGACCAGCCGGCGCAGGCGCTGCGGCACTTCTTCGGCGACGCGGGAGACGACGCTTCCGCCGAAGCTGTGCCCCACCAGCACGATGTCGCGCAGCTCGTGCTGGCGGAGGTAGTCCACGATGGAGCGCACGCCGTCGGCGTGCGATACCTGCCTGTCGGCATGGGCGCCGTGTCCGGCGACGGTGGGCGTGTGCACGCGGTGCCCGGCCAGCCGCAGATGCTCGGCCACCGGCGCCCACAGGCCGCCGTCGTGCCAGGCGCCGTGAATCAGCACGAAGGTGTAGCTGTCGTTCATGGTGACTCCAGTCAGAAGGTCTGCAGCGGCGCCAGCGCCTCGAAGCGTTCGACATCCGGCATCTCGCCGACGCTGGCGCATTCGCCGTCCGCGTTCGCGCCGAAGCGCATGATGCGCGGCGCGGCCAGGCCGGGCGCCGGCGGCAGCGCCGGCCAGGCGGGCAGGCCCGCGCCGGACGGCTCGCCCGCGCGCACGAAGTTGATGAGCATGGTCCGCATCGCCAGCGACAGGCGTTCCACCTGCGCCCCCGCGCCCAGCTTCGGCCGGTAGAACGGATGGCCGTGCGTGCCGAACCAGAACGGCACGTCGGCATTGTGCGGCGTGCCCCGGGCCGGCGCGGCCAGGGGCTGGGCGAACTCGTAGTAGTAGACCGAGCCGTTGCCCGCGGCGGCGGCCGCCTGCGCGATGCGCCAGGTCGGATAGCGGTACGCGGCGTCGCTCTGGAGCGCGATCAGCACCTCGCCGGGCGAACGCGCCGCGCGGCCCTGCGGGTCGAAGGCGGCCAGCAACTGCGCCGCGTCGATGCGCGGCGCGCCGCCCGCGAACCGCAGGCGCAGCAGCCGGTCCACGGCGGCATGCAGCGCGGCCTTGCCGTCCGGAAGCGGCGGCGTCAGCTGGCCGTCCTGCAGCGGGTCGTACAGGTCCAGCGTAAAGCTGCTTTCGGTACGCGTATTGCCGATGAGCATGGGCTTGTCGGCCAGCGCGCGGGCGCCGGGCCAGGCGGCCACGACGCTGCCGTCCAGCGCGGGCCAGCGGCGTCCGTGGCCGGTGCGCGTGCGCACCTCGTAGCCCGCGAAAAAGGCCGCCTCGCCCTGCGTCAGGTCGCGCGCGGACAGATGCCGCAGCCCCGGCACGGTCGTGCCGAAATGCGCGGCCAGGTCTTCCACGTACACGGCAAGATCCTCGGCCGTGGCCACGTCGGGAGGCGCGATATGCGGCACGCTGGCCAGCACGAGCCGGGCGAAGCGCGGGGCCGTGTCCGGATGCTGCGCCAGCAGGCAGGCGCTGACGGCGCCCGCCGACTGGCCCATGACCGTGATGTGGTCGGGATCGCCGCCGAACGCCTCGATGTTGGCATGCACCCATTCGAGCGCGCGGGCCTGGTCCTGCAGCCCCCAGTTCGCCTGCGCGCCCGTCAGCGGATCGCGCAGGGCGGGATGGGCGGCGAAGCCCAGCATGCCGAGCCGGTAGTTGGGCGCGACCACGACGATATCGCCCTCGGCCGCCAGCCGCGCGCCGTCGGCCAGCGGCAGCCCGTTGCTGCCCGTGACGAAAGCGCCGCCGTACAGCCACAGCAGGACCGGACGCTTGCGGCCGCCGTCATTGGCGCCGGCCCCTTCGGGCGTCCAGACGTTGATGCCCAGGCAATCCTCGTCGGTGCGCTCGGGCACCGGATAGATCCAGTTGACGATGCCCGCGACGGTCTGCGGCGGCGCCGCGCCGGCCAGCCCCGCCTCGCGCACGCCGGCCCAGGGCCGCTCGGGCCGCGGCGAGCGGAAGCGGCCGGCGCCGGTGGGCGGCTCGGCATAAGGAATGTTCAGGAAACGGTCGACGCCGCCGGCGCGACGCCCGGCCAGCCTGCCCGAGGGCGTGTCCTGCACGCGGGTTCGCGCGCCGTCGGCATGTGTGTTCATGGTTCTCCCCTGCCCTGGCGGGCGCCGGACGCCGGCGGCCCTGTAGCCGTCGACAGTAGCGTCCGGCATGGCGCAAGGCACCTGCCTCGATGGATAGGCGGCACGCGGCCTATCGAATCGGCGGGGTGACGCGCCCGGGGCGGGATGTCAAGTTGGCCGCCGCAACCGGTCGCGGCGCGGCCGGGCGATTTCCTCCCTTCATCCAGTACGGAGATTCACATGACTATGCAGCTCGACGAGCGCTACCTGCCGTTGATCGGCGGCAGCTTCCAGGCGCGCTCGGACGCCTGGTTCGACGCGATCGATCCCGCCACCGGCGCGCATCTGGCGAAGATCGCGCGCTGCGGCGCCGACGAGATCGACGCCGCGGCGCGCGCGGCGCGCGAGGCCCTGCCCGGCTGGCGCGCCACGCCCGCGGCCGAACGCGCGCAATGCCTGCTGCGGCTGGCCGACGCCATCGCCGCCGACATCGACAGGCTGGCCGAAATCGACGCGCGCGACATCGGCCGCCGTCTCGCCGAGACGCGCATGGATCACCAGTTCGCCATCAGCCAGTACCGCTATTTCGCGGCGGCCGTGGTCACGATGGAAGACTTCGGCGGCCCCACGCCGAACGGGCATTTCATCGCCATGCGCGAGCCCATCGGAGTGTGCGGCCAGATCATTCCGTGGAACGTGCCGGCCATCATGACGGCCTTCAAGCTGGCGCCCGCCCTGGCCGCCGGCAACACGGTAGTGCTCAAGCCCGACGAGAACGCGTCGCTGTCCACGCTGGTGCTGGCGCAGAAGCTGGCCGATATCTTCCCGCCCGGCGTGGTCAACGTGGTGCCGGGTTTCGGCGAGGAAGCCGGCGCGGCGCTGACCGCGCATCCGCATATCGCCAAGATCGCCTTCACCGGCAGCAGCGAAATCGGCCGCGTGGTCGCCACGGCGGGCGCGCAGCGCCTGGTGCCGGTGTCGCTGGAACTGGGCGGCAAGAGCCCGAACATCGTGTTTCCGGACATCGAGGACCTGGACGCCGTGGTCGACAATGCCGCTTTCGCGGCGACGTTCTGCAACGGACAGTCGTGCCTGGCCGGCACCCGCCTGTTCGTGCACGACGACATCTACGCGACCTTCGTCGACAAGCTGGCCGCGGGATTCTCGCAGCTGCGGGTCGGATCGCCCGTGGCCGCCGACACCCAGCTCGGTTGCCTGGTTTCGGCCAAGCAGGGCCAGCGCGTGCTGGACTACATCGACGTCGGCCGCCGCGAGGGCGCCCGGCTGCTGGCCGGCGGGCGGCGGGTGGAGGTGCCGGAGCACGGGCATGGCTATTTCATCGCGCCCACGCTGTTCGAGGCGACCAACGACATGCGCATCGCGCAGGAAGAGATCTTCGGGCCGGTCCTGTCGGTGATCCGCTGGAACGACTTCGACCGCATGATCCACGAGGCCAACGACGTGCGCTACGGCCTGGCCGCCGGCATCTACACCAGCAACCTGAAGCACGCCCTGCGCACCGCGAAGGCGCTCGACGTGGGCTCGGTCTGGATCAACCAGTACGCCAACCTGATGAGCGGCGCGCCGTTCGGCGGCAACAAGGACAGCGGCATCGGCCGCGAGGTCTGCCGCGAAACGCTGCACATGTACAGCCACCTGAAAACGGTCGCCCTGTCGACGGAGGTGCCGGCTCCCTGGTATCTGTGATACGCGCCGACGATGTTGCGCGAAAGCAGGCCAACGGCTCGCCGCTGGCCTGCGGTGCCCGCTTACCTGCGCAGCGACGGCGCCGGCTCCTGACTGCGGATTTCGCGCGGGACGATCATCTTGGGGTCGACGAGACGGCCCTCATCGAGAATCAGCTTGCCGTCGATGGTGAGGGTGCAGTCCCGCATCGGGATATCGCAGTGGCCCATGGTTTCACGCGTGCCTCCGCCCAGGGTGTTCGGCCCGGTCGAGAACAGGAAGTTGCCCGCGATCACGCGCGCGTTGGCCCGATTGCGCTCGGGCACGTCGCCGTACAGGCCGCTCCAGTACCAGCGCGCCTGCGGATTGAGGCCCCAGCCCAGGTGCGAGACGGCGAACGGATCGGTGTCGTCCGGCGAGGTCTGGTTGTCTTCCAGCCAATCCTTGATCAGCTTGGCGTCCAGCCCCCCATCGATGGACGTGATGATGCCGTCCTTGATCTGCATATCGACCGCATCGGACACGTAGCGGCAATACGGCAGGATGATGATGTCGCCCGGCTGCAGGATCACCCGGCCGTTGGCGCTGCCGTCGTTGGGGAACATCTGCACGAAGCCGCCGCCCCACAGGTCCCAGTGGCCTTTGTCGTCCGCCGCGCCCCACAAGGCCATGGTGCCGTACTGGCCGCCCTTCCAGCGCAGATCGGTTCCGTCCTTGCGGGTCATGTGGCCTTCTCGCGCCTTCTTGAGGATGTTGTCGGAATACTGCACGGCCTCCTTCAGGCCTTCCGGCGCCATCAGTTCCTCCAGGTCGTCCGGCGAATCGTGGATCAACAGGATGCGTCCGCCGGCCTTGACCACCCTTTGCATCCATTCGGCCCAGATGGGGATGTGGAACAGCACGATCACGTCGGCCTTGCACAGGGCGTCCATGGCGCCCTTGCATCGGCTGATGATGTCCACCCCCATGCGCACCCAGCTAGGCACCGCGCCCAGGCGGATCTCGTAAGCGTCCGCGCCGAGTTCCTCGGACGCGACGATGGCCGCATTGATGTAGTCGTCGCGCACGGTGAGGTCGCTCAGCACCACCACGGTTTCACCGGCCTTGACCTTGCATTTCTCCAGCTGTTTTTTGAACAGCGACGGGATACGGGCGTTGTTCAGCTCTTGCGCGCGTACTGCTCCATTTCTCATGTCTGCCTCACGGTTTGTATGAATGACGGGCCGGACGTTTCCCGGCCGGCTGCCCCGCACGGCCCGGCCCGCAGGCGGCGTGCCGGGCGATTCGAGACTACGCACCGGCGCGCGCCGGCACACCCCCCGGATCAGATAGGCCGGCCTCGCCCGCGCCTATCCGATTCGATCAGTACCGGGCCGGCAACGGGTTATCCCCAAGCCAGCCGGGGTTCAGGCGCCGCGGCGTATCGGATAAGGTACGAGAGCCCGGCACCGTTACATCCGCACCCTTCTACGCCCACCATGCAACCCACGCTGATCCCGACCAAGCTCGCGCCGGCCGCCCAGGCCGGCCCCTGGCTGGCGCGCCCGCGGCTGGTCCGCGCGCTGACCGGCGCCGGCCCGCGCGCCGTGCTCATCTGCGCCCCCGCCGGCTACGGCAAGACCACGCTGATGAGCCAGGCATACGCGCAACTGGCGGCGCAGGGAGAACGGATCGGATGGGTCAGCTGCGACCGGCACGACGCCGCGCCGGTGGACTTCCTGCGCTACCTGATGGCGGCTGCGCGCCAGGCCTGTCCCGGCGCGGGGCGGCGATTCTTCGGGCTGGCAGGCGCCGACGCGGGCATTTACCCGGACACCGCGCTCGCCGAGCTGGCCGCCATCGATGCGCCGCTGACGCTGTTTCTGGACGACGTGCACCATGCCGCCAGCGGCCTGCCCGATTTCCTGGAGGCGCTGGTCCGCTATGCCCCGCCCACCATGCGTTTCGTGCTGTCGGCGCGCGATGCGCGGCGCCTGCCCCTGTGGCGCCTGCGCGCCGAGAACCGCCTGGCCGTCATCGGCGCGGCCGAGCTGGCCTTCGACGCCGGCGAGGCCGATGCCTATTTCCGCGACTGCGCGCCATGCCGGCTGGAACCTGCGCAAGCGGCCGCGCTGCTGCGGGCCACGGAAGGCTGGGCCATGGGCCTGCAACTGGCGCGCACGGCGCTGGCGCAGACCGGCGATTACCGCGCCGCGGCGCAGCGCCACCGCGGCGGCAATCCGGAGATCGGCGGCTACCTGCTGCATCACGTGCTCGACGAGCAGCCCGATGAGGTGCGCGAATTCCTGCTCAAGACGTCGATCCTGGACCGGCTGTGCGCGCGCAACTGCGATGCGCTGCTGGGACACGCGCGCAGCGCCCGGATGCTGGACGTGCTGGTCCAGGCCGGCCTGTTCCTGGCGCGCCTGGAAGGCGAAGACCGCTGGTTCCGCTACCACCCGCTCTTCCAGGAATTCCTGCAACAGCGGCTGGAAGTGGAATATCCGGACGAGTGCGCGACGCTGCGCCGCAGCGCCAGCCTGTGGTTCCGCGAGCACGGCTGCGCCGAGGAAGCGCTGGCGCTGGCCCGCGCCACGGAAGACATGCCTTTCATCGCGCAGACCCTGGAGGCCACCAGCAATACGCTGGCCTATGTGGGCAACCACAGCGCATTCCAGACGGCCGCGCGCGCGTTACCGCCGGCCGCGCTGAGCGCGTTTCCCCGCCTGGCGCTGGAACGGGCCTGGATGGAAACGATGCGCTGGAATTTCGCGCAGGCCCACCATCTGCTCGAACTGGCGCAGGCCCACATGACGGCCCGCGCCGACCCCGGCTCCGATTTCGGCGAACTGCTGCTGCACCGGCGCATGGTGCTGGCTTTCCATTGCGGCGACAGCGTGGACGCCGCCCGGCTATGCGAGCAGTGGCTTGCGCGCTATCCCTGCGCCGAGCCTTTCATCAGCGGCACGGCCTACAGCGTGCTGATGTTCGTGCGCGCGCTGCAGATGGACAACCCCGGGCTGGCGGCCGCTTCGGGAAAGGCGCTGGACCTGTACCAGGGCAGCGGACTGCACAACGCGATGGTCTGGCACAACTGCATACTCGGCCTCACCCACGAAAGCCGCGGCGAGATCGACGAGGCGCTGCAGGCCTATACGCAGGCCGCGGCGCAGTCCGGCAGCCTGGTCGGCGCGCCCGCCGGCGTGCTGGCCATGCCCGCCGTCCTGACGGCCCACGTGCATTACGAACGCAACGCGCTCGACCGGGCGCGGCAGCTGATCGACGCAACGCCCGAGGCCGGCCAGCCCGGCGGCCTGATCGAGTACATCGTCGCCTATTTCATGACGCGCAGCCGGCTCGCCGCCGCCAGCGGCTCGGCCGAGCAGGCCCTGGCTATCCTGGAGCAAGGCATGGACTTCGCCGCCAGCTATGCGCTGCCGCACATCGCGCAGGCCTTCGAGGTCGAGCGCGTGCGCCAGCTGCTGGCCGCCGGCGGCATCGACCAGGCGCGCGACATCGGCGCGCGCCTGGGCCTGCGGCCGGATGCGCCGCGCCTGCCGGCCGAAGGCGCGACGCTGCGCGAGGCCAACATGGCGATGACGTGGGGCCGCATCGCGCTGGCCTCGGGGCAGTCCCGCAGCGCGGCCACGGCCATGCAGCGCTGGATGGAGCACTGCATGACGCGCAAATGCCACCGCCAGGCGGTGCTGTTCGCGATACTGGCGGCGCGCGGCAAATGGCTGGCGCGCGATACCGGCGCGGCGATGCGCCTGCTGGCGCCGGCCGTCAGGCTCAGCGCCAGGTTCGGCTTCGTGCGCACCTGGATAGACGAGGGCGCGCCGGCCCGCACCCTGCTGCTCAGGCTTTACGAAACCGACGGCCCCTTGGCGGTCGAGGACAAGATCTACACGCGGGTCTTGCTGAGCCAGATGGGCGGCCATGCCGACCCTGCGGAGATCGACATTCCGCAAAGGCTGGACCCGGCGCGCAGCAGTCCGTTGAACAACCGGGAACTGGAGATCCTGGCGCTGGTGAGCCAGGGCATTACCGGCCGCTTCGTCGGGCTGCGCCTGGGCATCACCGAAGGCACGGTGAAGTGGTACATGCAGCGCATATTCGACAAGCTGGGCGTGCGCGGCCGCCGCCAGGCCATCGACGCCGCCCGCGCGCTGGGGCTGGTCGGCTGAGCGCCGCCGCGTTCAGAGATAATCCAGCGGCAAGGCCGTGGTGTATTTGAGTTCTTCCATCGCAAAGCTGGAACTGACATCGAACAGCTCCGCCACCTGGATCAGCTTCTTGTAGACCAGGTCGAACCCGGCGATATCGGGCACCACCACCTTCAGCAGATAGTCGGTCTCGCCGGTCATGCGGTAGAACTCCATCACTTCGGGCATGTCCTTGACGCCGAGCGCGAATTTCTCCAGCCAGTTGAGATCGTGGCGGTTCGTCTTGATCGACACGAACACCGTCACGCCCAGCCCGACCTTGTGGTTGTCCAGCAGGCAGACCTGGCGCCGGATCAGGCCCGAGCGCTGCAGCTGCTGGATGCGTTTCCAGCACGCGGTCGGCGAGAGATGCACCCGCTCGGCGATTTCATTGTTCGACAGGCGCGCATCCGCCTGCAGCAGCGCGAGTATGCATCGATCCTTCTTGTCCATTGCCTTGACCTGCTTCCTGCTCTTGAAGGTCCATCTTATAGACCGGTCTGGATCGCAGCGATACAATTCATTGACTCTAACCTACAAGCAAATTTGTATTTGACCCGTCGGGTCCGGCCGGCCGGAGGCGCCATGAAAGAGGTGGACATCACGCTGACGCAGACCTTTTTCTTCGTGGCGCAGGAAGGCACCTACTCGGCGGCGGCGCGCAGGCTCAACATCACCTACCAATCGGTGGCCAATCACATCCGCCGCCTGGAACAGCGCGTGGGCGAGAAGCTGGTGGTGGCCCGGCGCGGCGCCAAGTCCATCAAGCTCACCGCGCGCGGCACCAGCCTCTATCGCCTGCTGGCCCCGGAATTCGACGTGATGCTGACCCGCCTGGGCAGCCTGATCGACAAGCAGCGCCCGGTCGTGCGCATCGGCATGCCGCAAGCGATCTTCTTCCACCTGTTGCCGCCGGTGCTGGCGAAATTCCGCAAGAAGTACCCCGCCGTCGAGATCGTCGGCTATGAAAAAGACGTGTCGCTGCCGGAGCTGATCCGCAACGGCTCGCTGGACGTCTGCCTGAGCGAGCGCTATTTCGGCGACACCGTGATCCCGCAGCGCGTGATCTGCGACTATCAGCCCGCGCTCGTGTTTCCCTTGGGCTGGCCTGCTCCGGCCGACGAGACGGCGGTGCCGCAGTGGGCGCAGGACCGCCCGCTGGTGACCTACGAGCCCGGCCAGCTCTTGCGCAACATCGCGCTCGACTACCTGTCGGTGGGCAACGAACCGCCCCGGATCTCGGTATCGACCTCGACCAGCATGAGCGTGAAACGCTGCGTCGAGGAAGGGCTGGGCTTCGCGCTGCTGCCCACCTGGTGCATAGACGAGTCGGACAGCCACCTGAACTGCGTGGCGCTGCCCAACGCGCCGCGGATTCCGATCTACTTCGGCGAAGCCATGTTCCTGAAGTCGAACCCCTTCGTCCGCACGCTGCACAAGCTGTGCCAGGAAATATTCCCCACCACCGTCGAAGAACGCGCGAACCGCTGGAGCGCCGTCAAGACACCCCGGCCCAGGCGCGCCGCGCGCCGCGCGGCGGCCTGACCTCAGGCCCGCGGCGCGGCCCACGTCAGCTGGACACGCCTGCGGTGATTTTTTTTCTCTTTTTGCCCCCGGAAGCGGCAAATAATCGAAAAGTTTTCACCAGCCGTCCCCATAGACTTCATTACATCCCCGGCGGTCGCCCCCTCCCACACACAGGCCGCCTGCCCGGCTTGATCCATCACCGCCACACCGTCACCCGAGGATATGGAAATGAGCAAAATGAAGATCGAAGGGTCGTTCGTCGCCCTGATTACCCCGTTCAACAAGGACGGCAGCCCCGACTACCCGGCCTTTCGCGAACTGCTGAAGTTCCAGGAAGACAACGGCACCAGCGCCGTGCTCATCATGGGCTCGACCGGCGAAGTCTCCATGCTGTCGCCGCAGGAGCGCCAGGAGATCATCGTCGAGACCGCCAAGATGAAGACCGGCAAGATGAAGCTCTTCTACGGCTGCACCGGCAACAACACCGAGGCGACCAAGGACTATCTGCGCTTCGCCCGGGCCAACGGGGCCGACGGCGCCATCCTGGCCGCGCCCGCCTACATCTGCGCCTCGGAAGCGGACATCGAAAGCTACTTCCTCGAAGTGGCCGACGCCACCGACCTGCCGCTGGGCATCTACAACAACCCGCCGCGCGTCAAGAGCGACCTGCACTGGGACCAGCTGCTGCGCATCTTCAAGCACCCCAACTACGTCGTGCACAAGGAATCCACGACCCGCGTGGGCCAGGTGGCGCAGGTGCTGCGCGGCGCGCCCGACGTGTCGGTGATGTGCTGCGACTCGCCCAACCTGGGCCTGGTCGTGCCGACCATGAGCCTGGGCGGCCACGGCACGGCCAACATGACCGGCAACATCGCGCCGGCCGAGCTGGCCAGGATTTCGCGCCCCTGGACCAAGCCCGAAGTCAGCACCAGCTTCCGCGAGGCCTATCTGGACAACCTGCAACTGCTGCACTACTCGTACTCGGCGATCAATCCCGTGGCCATCAAGTCGCTGATGAAGGCCGTCGGCCTGCCGGCCGGCGAACTGCGCAAGCCGCTGCGCGGCCTGGAAGGCGAGCCGCTGCTCAAGGGCCTGCGCGTCATCAAGGAGCTGGGACTGCACGAAAAGTACGGCTGGAACTCGCCGGAACTGAAGGCCGCCTGAGCGGGCGACACCAGGAGCCAAAGCAATGGATTTGGGGATTCGAGGCCGCCACGCGCTAGTCTTCGGCGGCAGCAAGGGAATGGGCCGCGCCTGCGCCCAGCAGTTGGCCAGCGAAGGCGTCGACGTGACCATCGCCGCGCGCACGGAAAGCACGCTGGCCCAGGCGGCGCGCGAGATCGCGCAGGCCACCGGAACCCCGGTCCGATTCGCGGTCGCCGACCTCACCACGGATGCCGGACGGGAGGCGGCGCTCTCGGCCTGCCCCGCGCCCGACATCCTGGTGAACAACGCGGACGGCGCGCCGCCCGGCGACTTCCGCCTGTGGACCCAGGACGACTGGCGCAAGGCCCTGGATTCCATGGCGCTCGGTCCGATCGACATGATCCGGCGCGTGGTGGACGGGATGATGCAACGGCGCTACGGCCGCATCGTCAACATCGTCTCGCGCAGCGTCAAGACGCCGCAGCTGGAGCTGGGCCTGTCCAACGGCGCGCGCTCCTGCCTGGTGGGCTTCGTCGCGGGCCTGGCGCGGCAGACGGTGCGCTACAACGTCACCATCAACAATCTGCTGCCCGGCGTATTCGCCACCGACGCCCAGCGGCATCACATCGAAGGCATGCTGGAGCCGGGCGGCAAGACCTTCGACCAGCTCTGGGCCGAACGCGGATCGAACAACCCGGCCGGACGCTACGGTGAACCGGAAGAAATGGGCGCGCTGTGCGCGTATATCTGCGCCGCCCAGTCCGGCTACATCTGCGGCCAGAACATCCTCATAGACGGCGGCGCCTATCCGGGCACCTACTGACCGCCGCAGGCCCGCCCCGGGGTTCCGTGCTTATCAATTTCAGCGAGACCGCTATGCGTAAACCCTCTTTCCGTACACGCCGAAGCTGCATGAAAGGCATTGCGATGGCCGTCAGCGGCCTGGCGCTGCTGGGCTCGGCACAGGCCCAGGCGAACGCCGACGCCGCCTATCCCGACCGGCCGGTCACCATCGTGGTGCCGCACCCGCCCGGCGGCTCCGTCGACAGCCTGGCCCGCATGTTCGCCGTCAAGCTCGGCGAGGAACTGAAGCAGTCGGTCATCATCGACAACCGCGCTGGCGCGTCCGGCATGGTGGGCGCGGGCGTGGTCGCGCGCTCGACCCCGGACGGCTACACGCTGTACCTGAACGCCTCGATCCACAACATCAATCCGCTGCTCTACAAGAAGAAGATGGCCTTCGACGCGGTGAAGGATTTCACCCCCATCAGCGGACTGGCCCAGGGCGCCTTGATATTCAGCGTGAACAACAACGTGCCGGCCAGGACCGTGCAGGAATTCGTCAAGGTCCTGAAGGCCGATCCCGGCAAATACAGCTTCGCGACCACCGGCTTCGGCTCCGCCGGCCACCTCGCCATCGCGCAGTTCGCGTATGAGGCCGGCCTGTCCAGCCTGGACATCCCCATCGTGCTGTACCGCGGCGGCGGCCCGGCCCTGACCGACCTGATCGGCGGCCAGGTGCACGGGCTCATCGACCCCATGCTGTCTTCGCTGCCCATGGTCAAGACCGACAAGATACGCGCTCTGGCGGTCACCGGCGCCAAGCGCAGCCCGCTGCTGCCGGACGTGCCGACCATGCAGGAAGCGGGCCTGAAGAATTTCGAGTTCTATTCCTGGTACGGCTTGTGGGCGCCGGCCAAACTGCCGGACGCGATCCAGAAGAAGCTGGACGCCGCCACGCAGAAGGTCATGACCTCGGCCAGCATGAAAGAACAGCTCAGCGGCCTCGGATTCGAAAGCGCGTACCGCAACGGCGCGGACTTCGCGCAGTACATCCAGGCGGAAACGGCGCGCTACAGCACCATCATCGAACAGGCGCACATCACCGCGGAATAAAGCGCGCTCAAGCGGGCCGAAGGGCAGCGTGCGAACGCTGCCCTTGTTGTTTCGGCCATTCAGGCGCGGCCGCCATCCAGCCTGTCGATGGCCGGCAGCGCCAGCGCGCGAACCGCCGGCGCGGCCTCATGCCAGCGCGCCACTTCCACCAGCGCGGACTGGGCGCTGCTGCCCTGCGTCAGCCGCGACGTGCCCGCGTCCATCGTCAGCACGTTGGGATTGCCGTGCAGCTCCAGCTCCTCGCCGGCAGGATCGAACCACGCGCCCGTGGGCAGGACCACCACGCCGGGCTTGAGATCGGCATCGATGAGCGCGACCGCCAGACATGCGCCGCGCTCGTTGTAGACCTTGACCAGGTCATGCTGGCCTATGCCCCGGCTGGCGGCGTCCGCCGGCGAGATGCGTAGGGCTTCGCGGCCCTGGATCTTGAGCTCCACCGATGCGCGGCCCCCGTCCATCTGCGAATGCAGCTTGCCCGCCGGCTGCGGCGTCAGCAGATGCAGCGGCCAGCGGGCGGCCTCGGAAGCGCCCAGCCATTCCGCCGGCGCCAGCCACGCGGGATGCGGCGGGCAATCCGCATAGCCGAAGCCGGCGATCTTCTCCGAATACAGTTCGATGCGGCCGGACGGCGTGCGCAGCGGATTGGCCTGGGGATCGCGCCGGAATTCCTCGAACAGCACGAAGGGCCGGGCAGGCTCGGGAATCTCCGCATAACTCCGGCGCCAGAACGCCTCGAACCCGGGCGCGGCGTGGCCGCGGTCGCGCCATTCCTGCGCCATGGATTCATAGATGTGCCGC
Organism: Achromobacter sp. SX5; assembly: GCF_056711425.1. Classification (NCBI taxonomy): domain Bacteria; kingdom Pseudomonadati; phylum Pseudomonadota; class Betaproteobacteria; order Burkholderiales; family Alcaligenaceae; genus Achromobacter; species Achromobacter sp. SX5. Next base: position 3,754,391 of record NZ_CM160041.1, read on the forward strand.
ACCCACGCCATCTCGTCGCGGCCTTCGGTGAAGGCCTGCTCATATCCGCCCAGCGCGGCCAGTTCCCTGTAGATATCGAAATCGTTGCGGCTCGATCCCACCGGCGCCAGCGCCTGGTGCATGGCGAACACGTAGCGGTCGCGCGTCGAGCCGCCGATATCGTTTCTCTCCAGCGTGGTCGTGGCCGGCAGCACGATGTCCGAACGGCGCGCCATCGGCGTCCACCAGATCTCGTGCGCCACGATGGTCTGCGGCCGGCGCCATGCCCGTTCGAGGCGATTGAGGTCCTGCTGGTGATGGAACGGATTGCCGCCCGCCCAGTACACCATCCTGATATCCGGATAGACGCTCTCGCGCCCGTTGAATTCGTAGGTCTGGCCCGGCTGCAGCAGCATGTCGGTGAAGCGCGCCACCGGTATCGCCGAGCCGGTGGGATTGCGTCCCGAACCCATCGCCGGCCCGGCCAGCTCCATGCGCGGATTGCCCACCCCGTTCATGGAGGCATGGCCGAAGGCGAAGCCGCCGCCCGGCAGCCCCACATGCCCCAGCGCGGCGGCCAGCGCCACGCACGCCCAATACGGCTGCTCGCCATGATGGGCGCGCTGCAGCGACCATGCGCAGGTCAGCAGCGAGCGCGTCTGGCGCGCCTGGCGCGCCAGTTCGCGGATCGTGGCGGCAGGCACGTCGCAGATCGCCTGCGCCCACTCCGGCGTCTTGGGCCTGCCGTCGGCCTCGCCCATGAGGTAATCGCGCAAGGCCGCATACCCCACGCAATGGGTCTGCAGGAAAGCCTCGTCCTGGATGCCGTCGGCGATCAGCGCCTGCATCATCGCCAGCATCAAGGCCGTATCCGTGTTGGGCCGTATCGGAATCCAGCGCGCCTGCGAACCGGGCGGCACGTCGCCGCGGGTCGGGCTGATGACCACGAACTCCACGCCCGCCGCCCTGGCCCGCGTAATCTGCCCGCCCGCCGGATGGTCCCCCGCCCCGCCCGAGGTGATCTGGGTATTGCGCAATGGCATGCCGCCGAAGGCGATCAGCAGGCGCGTGTGCCCGGCCACGCTGTTCCAGTCCGTCACGCGGCCGGTCACCGGCGTGTAGCTGCCTATCACGTGCGGCAGCAGAAACTGCGCCGTGCCCCAGCTGTAGTTTCCGGCCTGGTTGGTGCAGCCGCCACCGGCGTTCAGGAACCGGTGCGTCTGGGTGCGCGCGTGATGCAGCCGGCCGGCCGAAGACCAGCCGTACGAGCCGCCGAAAATCGCCTCGCTGCCGTGCTCGGCGCGCACTCGCTGGAGTTCCGAATGCACCAGTGCCAGCGCCTCGTCCCAGCCGACCTCGACATAGCCGTCGCGTCCGCGTTCGCCGCCGTCGGACAGGTGCCGGTCGCGCAGCCAGCCCTTGCGCACCGCCGGACGATCCACGCGCAGCGGCGAATGCACCATGGCGGGCATGGACCGCAGAATGCCCGAAGGCGCGCTGTCGCGCTCGAAGGGCTCGCACGCGATCAGGCGGCCGCCTTCGACGACCGCGGTATAGGCGCCCCAGTGGGAGAGCGAGGGATAGCGGCGGATCTGTTCAGTCATGATTCGACCAGGTTGTAGCCCCGGGGTCCGCGCAGCCGCGAAAACCGGGCCGCTTGGGGATATCGGTTATTCATCCATGCTATCAAGGCGGGCGGTGAATTTTTTTCCCATTCGCCAGGCGGGCCGGCGGAACAAAGAAATAAATTTCTCTGTGGCAGACCGTACTCGGGAACGAAATTTACATTGCAAACCGGCAGGTGCATCAGGCTGCCGCCGAGTGTGATCGGCGCTGAAACCGCCGTGGACGGCAGCCGCGCTGCCCGATATGTCGGGTCCCGCAGTTGCGTGTAGCCCCAATTGTGGACGCACCTGCCATTAGCCAAGATTGCGGCGGCACTGGGATGCCGGTGTCGTCCGACACAGACCGCATCCCAGGCAGCAGGATTCTCGACCTCCAAAAACTTCTATTTCCATAGAAAACTTATTTTTTTCTTATAATGGTTTATCGATGAATTCGATTCACTGGACTCTGAAAGCGGCCAGGCAATTGCGCAAGCTGGGTCGTCAACAACAAGCAACGATTCGAGATGGCGTGGAGACGCTGAAGGCAATGCCGGCGTGCCGGAACGTCAGGGCCTTGACGACTCATCTGTACGGCTACCGCCTGCGCGTTGGAAACTACCGCGTGATGTTCAATTGGGACGGGGCAATCAGGATCGTCGAAATCCAGGAAGTGAGAAAACGCGATGAACGTACCTACTAACATCCAGATCATCAACGGCCCTGACGGACAGCCCGCCTACGTTGTCATTCCGTACGCAGAGTACGTGGCCTCTCGCAACTCGGAAAAGGATCTGATTCCCCACGAAGTGATCTGCCGTACCGTGGAGGGCGCCACGCCGGTGCGCGCCTGGCGCGAACACCTGGGCCTGACCCAGGACGACATGGCCGGGCGGTTGGGCATCAGCCAGTCCGCCTATGCCCAGCAGGAGAACAGCAACCGGCTGCGCAAGAGCAGCCGCGAAAGAATCGCAGCGGCGCTGCGCATCGAGGCCGCGCAGCTGGACTTCTGACGCCGAAAAAGAAACAGCCGCCATTGCTGGCGGCTGTAGGCACCTGATTTCTCAGGATTTCTTTGGTAGGCCCCCCGAGAGTCGAACTCGGCACCAACGGATTATGAGTCCGCTGCTCTAACCAGGCATGAGCTAGAGGCCCAGGTAACTTATTACTGCCCTTCCAGGAAGCTCTTCAGCTTGTCGGCCCGGCTGGGGTGACGCAGTTTGCGCAGCGCCTTCGCCTCTATTTGGCGGATGCGTTCACGCGTGACGTCGAATTGCTTGCCCACTTCTTCCAGGGTCTGGTCGGTGCTCATTTCGATGCCGAAACGCATGCGCAGGACCTTGGCTTCACGCGGGGTGAGAGAGTCTAGCACTTCCTTGACCACATCGCGCATCGAACCGTGCAAAGCCGCGTCCGAAGGCGCCAGCGTGGAGGTGTCTTCGATGAAATCGCCCAGGTGCGAGTCGTCGTCGTCGCCGATGGGCGTTTCCATGGAGATCGGCTCCTTGGCGATCTTCAGGATCTTGCGGATCTTGTCCTCGGGCATGTCCATCTTCTGCGCCAGGGTCGCGGGATCCGGCTCGGCGCCGGTTTCCTGCAGGATCTGGCGGCTGATCCGGTTCATCTTGTTGATCGTTTCGATCATGTGGACCGGGATGCGGATGGTGCGCGCCTGGTCGGCGATGGAGCGCGTGATGGCCTGGCGGATCCACCAGGTCGCGTAGGTCGAGAACTTGTAGCCGCGGCGGTACTCGAACTTGTCCACGGCCTTCATCAGGCCGATGTTGCCTTCCTGGATCAGGTCCAGGAACTGCAGGCCGCGGTTCGTGTACTTCTTGGCGATGGAGATCACCAGGCGCAGGTTGGCCTCGGTCATTTCGCGCTTGGCCTTGCGGGCCTTGGCTTCGCCGGTGGCCATGCGCTTGTTGACGTCCTTCAGGTCCTTCAGCGGCAGCACGACGCGCGTCTGCAGGTCGATGAGCTTCTGCTGCAGTTCCTGCACGGCCGGAATCTGGCGCTCCAGCGTTTCGGCGTACGGATGGCCGGCGGCCACTTCGTCGACGACCCACTGCAGGTTGGTTTCGTTGCCGGGGAAGACCTTGATGAAGTGCGTGCGCGGCATGCCGGCACGGTCCACACACGTGTGCAGGACCGCGCGCTCGAGCTGGCGCACTTCCTCGACTTGCTGGCGCAGCGTGTCGGCGAGCTTCTCGACCATCTTGGCGGTGAAGCGGATGCCCATCAGTTCGTTCTGGATGGACTCCTGGGCGCGCACGTAGACGTCGGACTTGTAGCCGTCCTTTTCGTAGGACTGGCGCATTTTCTCGAACTGCCTGGCGACCTCGTCGAACTTGGCCAGCGCCTTGACGCGCAGGTCTTCCAGCTGCTTGCTGGACATGCCGCCGGCCGGACCGTCGTCGCTTTCGTCTTCGTCGGCGGTGACGCCGGCGCCGGCGTATTCCTCGCCGTCTTCCGGATCGACCAGGCCGTCGACCACTTCGTCGATCTGGGCCTGGCCTTCGCGCACGCGCAGGATGTGGGCCAGGATCTCATTGATCGTGGTCGGGCAGGCCGAGATGGCCATGACCATGTGCTTCAGGCCGTCTTCGATGCGCTTGGCGATTTCGATTTCGCCTTCGCGGGTCAGCAGTTCCACCGAGCCCATTTCACGCATGTACATGCGGACCGGGTCCGTGGTGCGGCCGAAATCGGAGTCCACCGTGGTCAGCGCGGCTTCGGCTTCGTCTTCGACGTCATCGTCGTTGGACGCGACCGGCGCGTTCTCGCTCATCAGCAGGGTTTCGGCGTCGGGGGCCTGGTCGTAGACCGCGATGCCCATGTCGCTGAAGGTGCTGATGATGCCGTCGATCGCCTCGGCGTCGACCAGGTCGTCGGGCAGGTGATCGTTGATTTCGCCGTAGGTCAGGTAGCCGCGGTCCTTGCCCAGCTTGATGAGCTGCTTGAGGCGGTTGCGGCGGGCTTCGTACTCTTCGGGGCTGACGGGGCCGCGGGCGATCAGGTCCTTGGGATCGGCCTTGCCGCGCTTGCCGCCGCGCTTGGGCGGCTTCAGGTCGGGCAGGACTTCGCCTTCGCCGTCCATCGGATCGTCGAAACCGTCGGAATCGTTGTTGGCGTTCTTGGCCGGGCGGCCCGGGCGGCGGCCGCTGGGCGCCGGACGCGCGCTGCTCACCAGGTCGGCCAGCTTGTCTTCGGCCTTCTTGGCGCGGGCCTTGGTCACCTTCTCGGGCTTGTCGGCGCCCGCAGCAGTCTTGGCCGCCTTCTTGGCGGCCGTCTTGGCAGCGGGTTTGGCGACCTTCACCGCCGTCTTGGCGGGCGCTTTTTCCGCCGCCATGCTTACCGTACGCTTGGCCGTCTTGGCCTCGGTGTCGGCCGCATTCATTGCAGAGGAGGATTTGCCGGTGGTTTTGGTCATAGTCGCTTCCGTGGTCGTCGCAACCCGATTGGGCATGTTGCACCGCATTAGCCGTCCTGGACGGCTGTCCAGCGCGGCGGCACTACGGGTAAATCTGGTGAATCGGCCGAGAACCCTGCGGCTGCGTTGTTCGCAGCGCCAGCTCTTGCGAGCCCGCCTTGCGCCGTGCGGTGCAATACCGTCGGGGCGCTCTGGCGTGCCTGGCCTCATTCATCGGCGGGTTCCGGGCGCCGGGGGGACTGTCTGCCTATAAATAGGCGTTGCTTGCTTATCGGGCCCTTGCCCCAAGCAGCTGAGTAGACACAGCACCCAAACCACTAACGCTACGCGGAACTCACCGCCGCTGAACTGCCTGATCCACCGCTATATTAATTAACTATGTAACGAATTTGACGCACGTGCCCGTCTTTTCATGCCGGCCCTGCGTCAAACCCCTACACTGATTAGATTCCGGCAAGCGCAATAGATTCCGTCTGCCGAATCATGAAACATTCTCTGTGTCACAATCTCTTTTCCGCCATCAGCCCTCGGCTGCGTTCCCGGCGGCGGAAAACCCTTGATTTTAGCGCATTTAGCGTAGGCCGGCACCCTTCAGTACGGTCATGCGGCTGGAAAGTTCCAGATAGCGCTTGCGCGCCTCTTCCGTCCCCAGACCGGCGGCCGCCAGCTTGGCCATTTCGGCCCGGGCGGAGTCGAACTCGATGCGGCGCAGCGCGTCGTCCCATTCGGTCTGCGGGTCCGGCAAGTCTTCCTGGGAAAGGATGTCCGCCCGCAGGCCCTTGAGCACCGTGGCCAGGTCCGAATCGGGCTCCGCGGCCTCCAGCAGCGCGCCGACGTGGCGGGCGCCGCTGGATTGCGCCAGCATGATCAGGTCTCTTACAAGACCTAGATGGGGGCCGTGGTCGATGACTTCAAGCTGCTGGTCGCCCATGGAGTCCACCAGTTCGGGGTGGGCCAGCAGCAGGCTCAGCAGGCGCTTGGCCAGCGAAGGCATGGTGCGGCGTCCCTCGAAGCCGCCGACGTCATCGTCGCGCCGGCCCTTCCAGCCCTTGCCGCCCTTCCAGTCGCTCTTGCCTTTCCAATCGCCCTTGCCTTTCCAGTCGCGCTTGCCCTGCCACTGCTGCCGGCCGCCCGGCGCGCCGCCGGCGGCGGATTCTCCGTCCGGAGACGGAAAATGGCCGTAGTCCGCATAATCGGACTCTTCGGCAGGAATGTCGTGGAAATCGTGGCCGCCGAAGTCGTAGCCCGGGTCCGGCGGCCCGCCGTCCTGGCCCGGCCCCTGGCCGGCCGGCTGCGCGCCTTCGGCCGCCCGGGGGCCGGGCGCGAAAGGCTTGGCCGGCTGCTGCGCCAGCACTTGCGCCATTTCCTCGGGCGTGAGCTGCACCAGCTTGGCCATCTCGCGCTCGATCTGCACGCGCAGCGCGCATTCCGGGATGGCGGCCAGCAGAGGCTTGGCTTCGTGCAGGCAGCTTGCCCGCCCTTCGGCCTCGTCCATGTTGTGGCGCGAGGCGAGTTCGTCGAGCAGGAAGCGCGACAGCGCGACCGCGTCTCCCAGGCAGGCGCGGAAGGCTTCGGCGCCCAGTTCGCGCACGTACGAATCGGGGTCGTGCTCGGACGGCAGGAACAGGAAACGGATCGCGATGTCGTCGCGCAGCACCGGCAGGCAGGCCTGCAGCGCACGCCAGGCGGCGCGCCGCCCGGCGCCGTCGCCGTCGAAACTGAAGATCACCTTGTCGCTGGCGCGCAGCAGCTTCTTGACGTGGTCCGGCGTGGTGGCCGTGCCCAGCGTGGCCACCGCGTTGGCGATGCCCTGCTGCGCCAGGCCGACGACGTCCATGTAGCCCTCGACCACGATCACCTGCCCTTCCTGGCGGATGGCCTGGCGCGCCTCCCACAGCCCGTAGAGCTCCAGGCCCTTCGAGAACAGCGGGGTTTCCGGCGAGTTCAGGTACTTGGGCTCGCCCTTGCCGATGATGCGGCCGCCGAAGCCGATCAGGCTGCCGCGCGCGTTGCGGATCGGAAACATGATGCGTTCCCGGAACCGGTCGTAGCGGCGGCCGTCCTCGGACTCGATGACCAGGCCCGATTCCACCAGGACCGGATCTTCGTAGCTGGGAAACACATGCGACAGGCCGTGGCGGTCCGTGCCGGACCAGCCCAGGCCGAAATGCGCCGCGATTTCGCCGGTCAGGCCGCGCTGCTTCAGGTAGCGGATCGCCGCGGGCGAGGCCCGCAACTGCTTGAGGTAATGCGCCTGGGCGGCGTCGAGCACCTGCGTGTGGCGGGATTCCTCGGCCTTGCGGCGCGCGGATTCCTGCTGCTGGCGGGGGCTGCGGTTTTCTTCGGGGACCGTCATTCCCACCGAGCCGGCGAGCGTGCGCACGGCCTCGGGGAAACTGGCGCCCGTGTGCTCCATCAGGAAGGTGATGGCGCTGCCGTGCGCGCCGCAACCGAAGCAGTGATAGAACTGCTTGGTGGGGCTGACGGTGAACGACGGGCTTTTTTCGTTATGAAAGGGGCACAGGCCAAGCAAGTTGGCCCCACCCTTTCTCAACTGCACGTATCGCCCGACTATGTCGACGACGTCGACTCGGGCGAGCAAATCCTGGATGAATGACTCTGGAATCAATAGATTCGGGAATCAAAAATCAATACAGGCGCGGGGGCAGTTGTTGGCTACGGATGCGCTTGTAGTGGCGCTTCACGGCGGCGGCGTGCTTGCGCTTGCGCTCGGCCGTGGGCTTCTCATAGAACTCGCGCGAACGCAGCTCGGTGAGCAAACCGGTCTTTTCGATGGTGCGCTTGAAGCGACGCAGAGCGGCTTCAAACGGTTCGTTTTCCTTCAGTCGAACGATAGGCATAAAGTAATTGGCCTGCTTGTAGGGTAACAAAAGTTGATGACAAACCTGGCTTGCTTACCAGCAAACCCGCAGCATATCCGCAGTAAATTCGCAGTGAATCCTGCTACCAGGAGTATTTCTGCTGGCTGTTTCCGCTGGCTGTTTCCGTTACCCAAAGACTACCCAAAGAGTAACAAGCCAAGTTCGGTTTAGCGATAACCAGCGATTCTAGCATGGTCATGCCTGGTTTGACTACAGGCAGCGGCGATCCGAAGCCTGACGCCCCACCCGGCATGGCTGTGCGCTCAACTTTGCGAACCCTTGCGGATCCAGGCTTCGAGCTGGTGCGGACGCAGGCTGTCGTAATCTTCGAAGGGCTGGTGGATCCAGGGATTGGTCGGGAGCTTGTCGACGTAGTAGTCGGGCGTGGCCAGGGAATGCCCCTTCCACCACAGCACGGCGCTGCGCAGTTCGGTGATGTCGGGGAACTGGGCCTTGAGGTGATCGTAGACCTTGGTGAAAGTCTTGCCGGTATCGACCATGTCGTCCACCAGCAACACCCGCCCGGACAACGTGCCGCGCGTGATGGTGATGAACTGGGCGATATCCATGTCGCCCTGCTTGGTGCCGGCGGCTTCGCGGTAGCTGCTGGTGGCCAGAATGCCCAGCGGTACGTCGAAAATACGGGACATAACATCGCCGACGCGCATTCCGCCGCGCGCCAGGCAAAGAATCTTGTCGAACTCCCAACCCGATTGATGCACCTGCAAGGACAGGCGCTCGATCAGGCGGTTGTAGTCGTCCCACGTCACCCACAGATGGCTGTCATCATTGGTCGGCGTGCTCATAGGCAAGCATCTCCTGCTTAATCAATACGAAAAGGCCGCCGCCGGTGTGAGACCGGCGGCGGCCTTGCGAATAATAACCCGAATAACGCCTTGTCAGCCCTTCAGCGGATGACGCAGCACAATGGTTTCGTTGCGGTCGGGACCGGTGGACACCAGGTCGATGGGCACCCCGCAGACTTCGGCCACGCGCTCCAGGTAGCGGCGGGCCGCCTGGGGCAGCTTGTCGTACTCGGTGATGCCGACGGTGGATTCGCTCCAGCCGGGCAGCTCTTCCAGCACGGGTTGGGCCTGGGCGACCGCGTGCGCGCCATAGGGCAGCACGTCGCGGAATTCGCCGTTGACGCGGTAGCCGACGCCCAGCTGGATGGTCTCGAGACCGTCGAGCACGTCCAGCTTGGTGATGCACAGGCCGGAAATGCCGTTCAGGCGCACCGAGCGCTTGAGCGCGGCGCCGTCGAACCAGCCGCAGCGGCGCGGACGGCCCGTGACCGAACCGAATTCCTTGCCGATGGTGGCCAGGCGCGTGCCGATCTCGTCGACCAGTTCCGTGGGGAACGGACCCGAACCGACGCGCGTCGTGTAGGCCTTGGTGATGCCCAGGACGTAGTCGAGCTGCTGCGGGCCGACGCCGGCGCCGGCCGAGGCCGCGCCCGCGATGCAGTTGCTGCTGGTGACGAACGGATAGGTGCCGTGGTCGACGTCCAGCAGCGCGCCCTGCGCGCCTTCGAACAGCAGGCGCTGGCCGGCCTGCTGCATGGCGTACAGGTTGCTGGAGACGTCCTTGACCATCGGGGCGATGGCCGGCGCCAGCGCCATGGCCTGGTCGCGCACTTCGTTGGCGGAAACCGCCTCGGCGCCCAGGTACTTGGTCAGCACGAAGTTGTGGTAGTCCAGCACTTCGGCGAGCTTCTCGTCGAACAGCTCGGGGTTGAACAGGTCCTGCACGCGGATGGCGCGGCGGGCGACCTTGTCTTCGTAGGCGGGGCCGATGCCGCGGCCGGTCGTGCCGATCTTGCCCTCGCCCTTGCGCGCTTCGCGCGCCTTGTCGATGGCAACGTGGTACGGCAGGATCAGCGGGCAGATTTCGGAAATCTGCAGGCGCGAACGGACGTCCAGGCCGGCGGCTTCAAGCTCTTCGATTTCCTTGAGCAGGGCTTCGGGCGACAGCACGACGCCGTTGCCGATGAAGCAGGTGACGCCGGGGTGCATGATGCCCGACGGGATCAGGCGCAGAATCGTCTTCTTGCCGTTGATCCACAGCGTATGGCCGGCATTGTGACCGCCTTGGAAGCGGACCACGCCCTGGACGGATTCCGCCAGCCAGTCGACGATTTTGCCCTTGCCCTCGTCACCCCACTGGGTGCCGATTACGACTACGTTCTTGCTCATGTTACGAATCAATATCGAGTTTCTCGGGAAATCCGGAAATCTCCCCGCGGCCCTCCCGTTGCCGGGAGGGAGTTAGTCACAGCGTTCTGACCGTCCAGGCGCCATCCTGCAGCGCCAGCTCGCGATCGCAAACGAATTCGTCCTGATCCTGCTCGTGACCGGGCAATACCTGAACGACGATTTCCCCCGACCGGCGCAGGCGGCGCACCGCCTCGGTCAGGGCGGGGGCTTGCCCCCAGGGCGCGCGTACCGCACGCGCCCGTTCCGCCGGCGCCAAACCCGCCGCCAGCTTGCGTAAATCGAGGCTGAAGCCCGTGGCCGGACGCGCGCGGCCGAAGGCGCGGCTCACGTCGTCGTAGCGGCCGCCGCTGACCAGCGCGTCGCGCCAGCCTTCGGCATAGAGCGCGAACTTCACGCCGGAATGGTAGCCATAGCCGCCCACGTCGGCCAGGTCGACGCCGAACGCGACGTCGGGCATGGCGTCCACCACGACCTGCAGCGCATCCAGCGCGGCGGCCACGCCGGGCAGCAAGGGCAGTTCGCGGCGGGCCTGCTTCAGCACTTCGGGGCCGCCATACAGATTGGGCAGCAGCTTCAGGGCCTGCAGCGTCTCGTGGCGCAGGCCCGGCGCGCGCGCCGACAGCTCGACCAGGCCGGGCACGTCTTTTTCGCGCATCAGCAGGATGACTTCCTGCGACAGCGCGGCCAGGGCCGGGTCCGATTCGAGGATGGCGCGCAGCACGCCGGGATGGCAGAGGTCCAGCCGGGGATTGCGCACGCCGGCGATCGCGACGGTTTCCAGCACCAGCTGGATGATTTCGAGGTCCGCCTCGAAACCGGCATGGCCGTAGATTTCGGCGCCGATCTGCAGCAGCTCGCGGCTGGCCAGCAGATCGGCCGGACGGGCATGCAGCACGTTGCCGCAGTAGCACAGGCGGGTGACGCCGGCGCGGTTGAGCAAGTGCGCGTCGATGCGCGTGACCTGCGGGGTCATGTCGGCGCGCACGCCCAGCGTGCGGCCGGACAGCTGATCGACCAGCTTGCAGGTGCGCAGGTCCAGATCGCTGCCGGTGCCCGACAGCAATGAATCGATGTATTCGACCAGGGGCGGCGCGACCAGCTCGAAACCGTACGTGCGGTACAGATCGAGAAGTTCGCGGCGCAGTTCCTCGATGCGCCGGGCCTCGGCCGGAAGGACATCGGCGAGGCTCTCGGGCAGCAGCCAGTTACCCATGAATGTTTACCTGAATAACGCCAAGTGATGCGTGGGCGTCGCCCAAACGAAAAGCGGCTGAGGGGCGTAAGCCCGCTCAGCCGCTGCGGAATGTTTTCTAGCTTACGCGGTATTGTACATGGTTCGGCGGCCAGCGCCAGCCGGAACTTCCCGGGCGCGGATCGGCCGCGCAAAGCCGTCCCCATTATGCCGGCAGGCCCGCAAACGAAAAGCCCCTTGGGAATCCAAGGGGCTTTAGCGATGGCGCTAGCGGTTTCGCATCACTTGGCCGGCACGGTGACCGGAGCCAGGGCGGCGCCCGACGGGTCCTTCATGAACTGGAAGAAGCTGGAGCTGGGGTCGACCACCAGCACGTCGCCCGGCTTCGAGAACGAAGCGCGGTAGGCTTCCAGGCTCTTGTAATACGTGTAGAACTGCGGGTTCTTGCCGTAGGCCTGCGCGTAGATCGACGCCGCGGCGGCATCGCCCTCGCCCATGATGCCCTGGGCCTTGGCGTAGGCCTGGGCCACGATCACTTCGCGCTGGCGGTCGGCTTCGGCGCGGATCTTCTCGCCTTCGGCGGCGCCGATGGAGCGCAGCTCGTTGGCCACGCGGGTACGCTCGGCCTCCATGCGGCGATACACCGATTCCGAGATCTCGGGCGCGAACTCGATGCGGCGCAGGCGCACGTCGACGATCTGCACGCCCAGCGGTTCGGCGCGCTTGGCCACGTTGGTCAGGATCTCGGCCATGATCTTGTCGCGTTCGGTCGAGACCACGTCGCGCACCGTGCGCACGTTGACCGAGGCGTTGAGCGCGTCGCGGATCAGCGCCTGCAGGCGCTCCTGGGCCACGCGTTCGTTGCCGCCCGTCGAGACGTAGTACTGGCGCGGATCGAGGATGCGCCACTTGACGTAGGAATCGATCAGCAGGTTCTTCTTTTCGGAAGTCTGGATGCGTTCGGCTTCGTTGGTTTCGATGGTCAGAATGCGCTTGTCGAGGGTCACGACATTCTGGAACGGCGGCGGGGCCTTGAAGTACAGGCCGGGTTCGTTGATGGTCTTGCGCACTTCACCCAGCGAGAACACCAGGGCGTAGTCGCGCTCGCGCACGACGAAGACGCAGGAAGAAAGGGCGGCCAGCACGATGAGCAGGCCGACCAGGACAGGCATGAGACGTTGCATGATCAGGACTCCTCCGGGTTAGCGCGACGTACGGTCGCGGGGCAGCGCGTTGCTGGTGCTGCTGCCGGAAGACGGGGCCTGCGGCACGGCGCTGCCGCGCAGCGGCGGCTGGGCCGGCTGGCTGGACAAGCCCGACGAACCGGCGCTGCCGGCGGCGGACTTGCTGGCGTCCTGGGCCGCCAGATGCATGATCTTGTCCAAGGGCAGGTACAGCATGTTGTTGTTGCTCTTGGTGTCGACCATGACCTTGCTGGCGCGGGTGAAGATCTCCTGCATGCTGTCGAGGTACATGCGCTGGCGCATGACCGCCGGGGCCTTTTCGTATTCGCCGAGGATGCTGGTGAAGCGCGAGGTATTACCCTGGGCGTCGCCGACGACCTTGGCCTTGTAGCCCTCGGCCTGCTCCAGCATGCGCGAGGCCTGGCCGCTGGCCAGCGGCACGACCTGGTTGGCGTAGGCCTGGCCTTCGTTGATCTGGCGCTCGCGGTCCTGGCCCGCCTTGACGGCGTCGTCGAACGCGGCCTGCACCTGCTCGGGCGGCTGCACGTTCTGGATGGCGACGGTGCTGACCTGCACGCCGGTCTGGTAGCGGTCGAGAATCTGCTGCATCAGCGCCTGCACCTGCGAAGCGACCGTGGTGCGGCCCTCGTACAGCACGAAGTCCATGGTCTGCTTGCCCACGACTTCGCGCATGGCCGTTTCCGAGGCCTGGCGCACCGATTCGTCGGGGTCGCGGGTCATGAAGAGGTAGTCGGGCGCGCCGTCGGCGCGCAGGCGGTACTGGACGACGAACTGCATGTCGACGATGTTCTCGTCCGTCGTGAGCATCAGCGCTTCGGGCAGGACCTTGTTGCGCGCGCCGCCGCGGAAACCGACTTCGAAGGTGCGCAGCTGCGAGACGTTGACCATCTCGTGGCTCTGGATGGGATACGGCAGGCGCCACTGGAAGCCGGCTTGCGACGTGCTCTTGTATTTGCCGAACTGGGTCACGACCGCGACCTGGCCTTCCTGCACGATGTAGAAGCCGCTGGCCAGCCAGATGCCGGCCGCCACCAGGGCGACCACGCCCAGGCCGATGCGCGCGCCGCGAGGCGAAGGCGGCGTCATGCCGCCCCGGTTGCCCGGACGGTTGTTGCCGCCGCCACCCTTGCGCCCGAACAGCGATCCGATGCGATTATTGAAATCGCGCCAGACCTCGTCGAGATCGGGAGGGCCGTCTCCATTGCCTTGCGGCCGCTTGGGCGGCGGCTCGGAGCCGTTGTTGTTCCCACGACCCCAGCCGGGGTCATTCAGATTGAAGAGTTTGATAATTCGCGGCATTGTTTCCCACAATCTGTCCGATCTCCGCAATTGCCCCGCGCAACGCGTCCAGACCGGCGCGCTCGGTGGCGCTTACAAATACTCGCGCAATCGTACCATGTGCATCGCGCTCCACCCTGGGTTCCAGTCCTGCCCGGTCGATCTTGTTGTATACGAGAATGGTGGGAATGGCCGCGGCGCCGATTTCCGCCAGGACCTTGTTGACCTCGAAGATCTGCTCGTCGCGCTGTGGACTGGCGGCGTCGACCACGTGCAGCAGCAGGTCGGCATGCACGGTTTCCTCCAGGGTGGCGCGGAAGGCCGCGATCAGGCCGTGCGGCAGGTCGCGGATGAAGCCGACCGTGTCCGACACCACGACCGAGCCCGCCCCTTCTATCCAGATCCGGCGCGTGGTGGTGTCCAGCGTGGCGAAGAGCTGGTCGGCCGCGTAGCTGTCGGCGCGGGTCAGCGCATTGAAGAGCGTGGACTTGCCGGCGTTGGTATAGCCGACCAGCGACACCGACAGCGCGCCGCCGCGGGCGCGCGCGCGGCGCTGGGTCACGCGCTGGCGCTCGACCTTGTCCAGCCGCTCGCGCAGCACCTTGACCTTGGCGCCGATCATGCGCCGGTCCATTTCGAGCTGCGATTCGCCCGGGCCGCGCATGCCGATGCCGCCGCGCTGGCGCTCCAGGTGGGACCACATGCGGGTCAGGCGCGTGGCCAGATGCTGGAGCTGGGCCAGTTCGACCTGCAGCTTGCCTTCGTGGCTCTTGGCGCGCAGCGCGAAGATGTCCAGGATCAGCGCGACGCGGTCCACTACCCGCAGGTTGAAGGCGCGCTCCAGGTTGCGCTGCTGGGCCGGCGACAGGGGCTGGTCGAACAGGACGATATCGGCCAGCAGCGCCTTGGCCATGGCGACGCCCTCATCGGCCTTGCCCGAACCGATGAAGTACTTGGCGTCGGGCCGGTCGCGACGCGCGGTCAGGGTGCCGACGATTTCCGCGCCGGCGCCCTTGGCCAGCATGGCGAATTCCTCGGCATGGGCGGTGAAGTCCGGATCTCCCAGATCCACGCTGATGATCAAAGCGCGCATACATGCAACCTATTGGAGCCAAAGCGAAAATGCCCGCCGACGTCGACCGTCCGGCGGGCAAAAAAAGGTACAGCTGGAGCGAGATTACTCAGCAGGGACTTCCACCTGAAAGTTGACGGCGCGCGCGGGGACGACCGTGGAGATGGCGTGCTTGTAGACCATTTGCGTGACCGTATTGCGCAGCAGCACAACGTACTGGTCGAAGGATTCGATTTGCCCTTGAAGCTTGATGCCGTTCACCAGGTAGATCGACACGGGCACATGGTCCTTGCGCAGCGTGTTCAGGAACGGATCTTGCAGAGTTTGCCCTTTATTGCTCATTGGCCAGGCTCCATTTGTTTGTTATTGAATGATGGCGTACTTCTGTACTGGTGGGGTACGCCGAAACGCATACTCTACAGGGTTTTCCCGGCCCGTGCTACTTGGCCGGCATGCAAAAAGTGACACCAGAGTTTTCCGGCTGGAAGGCCCTGGGCGCCGCCTCTTCAACCCCGCAGAATCTCGGCCAACGCGCCCAGCAGCAGCCCGCATTCGGCCTCGGTGCCCACGCTGATGCGCAGGAACTGGTCGATGCGCGGCTGGCGGAAATGGCGCACGATGATGCTGCGTTCGCGCAGCGCGGCGGCCAGGCCGGCGGCGTCCTGCGACGGGTGCCGGGCGAACACGAAATTCGCCGACGACGGCAGCACCTCGAAGCCCAGCGCCTGCAGGCCGGCGGTCATGCGCGACCGCGATTCGATCACGGCCTGCCGGGTGCGTTCAAAGTACTCCGTATCCTCCAGCGCCGCCACCGCGCCGGCCGAGGCCAGGCGGTCGATCGGATAGGAGTTGAAACTGTTTTTTACCCGCTCCAACCCTTCGATGAGCGCGGCGCCGCCCACCGCGAAGCCGACCCGCAGGCCGGCCAGCGAACGCGACTTGGACAGGGTCTGCACGACCAGCAGGTTGTCGTAGCGCGAGGTCAGCGCAATGACGGATTCGCCGCCGAAATCCACATAGGCCTCGTCCACCACCACCACGGCGTCGGGATTGCCGGCCACGATGCGCTCGACCTCGGCGGCTGTCAGCGCGCGGC
Organism: Achromobacter sp. SX5; assembly: GCF_056711425.1. Lineage (NCBI taxonomy): Bacteria > Pseudomonadati > Pseudomonadota > Betaproteobacteria > Burkholderiales > Alcaligenaceae > Achromobacter > Achromobacter sp. SX5. The sequence continues at coordinate 3,770,348 of NZ_CM160041.1, forward strand.
CGGTGGGCGCGTTGGGGTTGGGGAAGATGATGGCGCCCGCCGGCCCGCTGCGCGCCGGCAGGTAGTCCTCGACGTCGATGCGGAAGTCGGCGGTCAGCGGCACCGTTTCGTACTGGATGCCATACAGGCCGCAGTAGACCGGATAGAAGCTGTAGGTGATGTCGGGAAAGCGCAGCGGACGGTCATGCTTGAGCAGCGCCAGGAAAACGTGCGCCAGCACTTCGTCGGAACCGTTGCCCACGAACACCTGGCCGGGCTGCACGCCGACGGTCGCGGCGATGGCCTGGCGCAGCCGGTCCGACGAGGGGTCCGGATACAGCTTGAGCGCATCGTCGCAGGCCGCGCGGATCGCATCGAGCACCTTGGGCGACGGGCCGTAGGGGTGCTCGTTGGTATTGAGCTTGACCAGGTTCTGAAGCTTGGGCTGCTCGCCCGGGACATACGGACTGAGCGTCCCGACCACGGGACTCCAGAAACGGCTCATGGATCAGCTTTCCTGCGTGTAGGGGTTGTGCGAGGACTTGAATTCGATGCGCAGCGGCGTGCCCGCCAGATCGAACGCGTTGCGGAAACGCGCTTCGAGGTAGCGGCGGTAGGAATCCGGCACGGCGTCCAGCGCGTTGCCGTGGATGACGACCAGCGGCGGGTTCTGCCCGCCCTGGTGCGCATAGCGCATCTTGGGACGGAAAATGCCCTTGCGGGGCGGCGGCTGCTGCTCGACGGCGGCCTGCAGTTCGCGGGTGAGCTTGGGCGTGGACAGCTTGGCGAAGGCCGCGGCGTGGGCCGCGTTGATGGACTTCAGCAGCGGCTTGACGCCCTGCCCGCGCAGCGCCGAAATGGTGTGCATGCGCGCGAACGACAGGAAGCGCAGCTTGCGCTGGAATTCGCGCTCGATGCGCTCCTTGGCCTCGCCGTCCAGGCCGTCCCATTTGTTGATCGCCACCACCACGGCGCGCCCGGTCTCCAGCACGAAGCCGGCGATGTGCGCGTCCTGCTCGGAGATCTCGGTCTGGGCGTCGAGCATCAGCAGCACGACGTTGCTGGCCTCGATGGCCTGCAGCGTCTTGATGACGGAGAACTTCTCGACCGCCTCGAACACCTTGCCGCGCTTGCGCAGGCCCGCGGTGTCGATCAGCGTGTAGCGGCGGCCGTCGCGCTCGAAGTCGATCTCGATGGCGTCGCGGGTGGTGCCGGGCATGTCGAACGCGATCACGCGCTCTTCGCCCATCAGGGTGTTGATGAGCGTGGACTTGCCCACGTTGGGGCGGCCCACGATGGCCAGCTTGATGCGGTGGTCGTGCTCGCCCTCTTCCTGCGCGGGTTCCTCGGCGGGCGGGCCGGCCAGGTCGGCCAGGGCCAGCTCGATCAGGTCGACGATGCCGTCGCCGTGCGCCGCCGAGATCGGATAGGGCTGACCCAGCCCGAGCTCGTGGAATTCGGAGACGGCGGCGCCGGCGCCCATGCCTTCGGCCTTGTTGACCGCCAGCAGCACGCGCTGCTGGCCGGATTTGCGCAGCAGCTGCGCGATCTCGTGGTCATGGGCGTTGATGCCGGCGCGGGCGTCGACCAGGAACACCACCACGTCGGCTTCGGCGATGGCCTGGCGCGTCTGGCGGGCCATCTCGAGCAGGATGCCGTCCTTGGCGACGGGTTCGAAGCCGCCCGTATCGATGACGATGAAGGGGGTATCGCCCACCCTGCCCTCGCCATAGTGGCGATCGCGGGTGAGGCCGGAATAATCGGCCACCAGCGCGGCGCGCGATCGCGTCAGGCGGTTGAAGAGGGTCGACTTGCCCACATTGGGGCGGCCGACCAGGGCGACGACAGGCTTGAAGGACACGGTGTAAGGCTTTTCTATAGGATTAGTTGGCGCCGATCAGGACGAGGTTGCCATTGCCCGTCTGGACCAGCACGCCTTGGGAGGTGGTTTGCGGCGGCGATACGATCGCGCCGCCGCCCACGGACAGGCGGGCCATCAGGCTGCCGTCGCTGCGCGACAGGAAATGCACGTAGCCGTCCAGGTCGCCGACGGCGAGCGCGCCGCCCAGCAGGGCCGGGGCGGTGAGCTGGCGGTTCTTCAGGGCGGCCTGCTTCCAGACGTTGCCGCCGTTGTCCAGCGCGAAGGCGTTGACCACGCTGTTCTGGTCCGGCACGTAGGCGAAGCGGTCGTCCAGCGTGAGGCCGCTGACGCTGGAGAAGTCCTTGGCCCACATGGGACGGCCGCCGGCGGTGACGTCGAAGCAGACGACGCGGCCCTGGTAGGCCACGCCGCAAAGCAGGTTGCCGGCGATGCGCGGCGCGCCGACCACGTCGGTCAGGCGTTCGAGGTCGCTGGCGCCGCGCGGCGTGGCGACGGTGCCTTCCCATTGCACGTTGCCGCTGTTGGAGGCGATGGCCATCAGCTTGCCGCCGGGCAGGCCGGTGATGACCAGGCCTTCGGCCAGGACCATCTGCGACACGCTGCGCAGGGCCAGCGCCGGGCCGGGACGCTGCACGTTCCAGACGCGCTCGCCGCTGTTGGCGTCGAAGGCCTGGATGCGGTAGTCGCCGCTGCGCACCACGACGATGCCGTAACCCACCACCGGCGGGATGCTGACGTCGCTGGTGGCGCGAACCTTCCATTTGACCTTGCCGGTGTCGTCGAAGGCGATCACGTCGCCGTCGGGCGAGGCCACCGCGGTGGTGGTGCCGTCGCTGCCGGCGCCGGCCGACAGCTTGCCGTCGACGCTGGCCTTCCAGATGACCCGGCCGCTTTGCAGATCGAACTTGCCGACCGAGCCGTCCGGCGTGGCGGCGTAGATGGCGTCGCCCAGCACCGTGGGCGCGAAGCCCAGGCCGGAGCCGCTGCCGATCGAGGCGGACCAGACCTGGCGCACGGACATGCCGGCCTTGTATTCGGTCAGGGGCGCGGGATCGTAGCGGCCGTCGTCATGGGAAAACATGCCGCAGCCGCCCAGGGCGAGCAGGCTTGCCAGCAAAACGGCGCCGCGCCACTTGCGGCCAGGTGCAAATTTACGCATTACAGTCACGCTCCGCTCAGGGCATCGAGTTTGAGTTGCACGACCTGGGTCAGGGGATTGCCCGCGCCCAGCCCGTCGATGGCGCTCTGCCACGCCGCGCGGGCCTCGTCGCGCTTGCCCTGCGCAGCGAGAATATCGCCGCGGCGGTCGGCGTACAAGGCGGCGAAGGCCGGCGGCGGATTATTGAGCTGCGCCAGCGCGCCATCGTACTGTTTCTGGTCCAGCATCATGCCGGCCAGGCGCAGGCGCGCCACGGCCTGCATGGACGGGTTCTTGCCCTGGGCGGCCAGCCATTCGAGCTGCTGGCGCGCGCCGGCGTCGTCCTTCAGGGCCTGCAGGGCCTGGGCCGCCACCAGCGCGCCGCGCGCGGCGTAGCCGGTGGCCGGATAGTCTTCGCGCAGGGTCGCGGCGGCCGTCTTGATGCGCACCGCCGAGTCGGCGCCGCCCAGCCGGGCCGCGTCTTCGAGCGCTTCGAAGTAGCCCATGGCCTGGTTGGCGCGGTGCGCCTGGTAGGCCTTCCAGCCCCACCAGCCGCCCCAGGCCAGCGCCACCGCCACGGCCAGCGAGACGACCAGCGTGCCGTAGCGGGCCCACCAGGCCTTGATCGCGTCGAGTTTTTCCTGTTCTTCCAGATCGTATGCCATGCATTAACCCTTGATGTTCAATACGTCGGCCAGTTGCGCCAACGGGACCCGCTGCTGCGCGTTCTCGCCCTGCTCTTCGGCGCGCAGGAACTTGACGCTGGCGGCCTGGGCGGCCACTTCGTCGGCGCCAAGAATAACCGCAACCCGGGCGCCGCTGGCGTCGGCGCGTTTGAATTGGGACTTAAAGTTGCCGGGACCGGCGTGCACCACGACCGACAGGCCGGCGTCGCGCAGGTCTTCGCCGACGCGGGCGGCCAGGCGCTGGGCGTCTTCGCCCTGGTGCACGATGTAGACCTCGCATTCGGCCGGCGCGGGCATCTGCACGCTCTGCTCCCACAGGTCCAGCAGGCGCTCCATGCCGATGGCGAAGCCCACGGCCGGCGCGGGCTTGCCGCCCAGCAGTTCGATCAGGCCGTCGTAGCGGCCGCCGCCGCAGACCGTGCCCTGCGCGCCCAGCCTGTCGGTGACCCACTCGAACACGGTGAGGTTGTAGTAGTCCAGGCCGCGCACCAGGCGCGGATTGAGGCGGTATTCGATGCCGGCGTCGGCCAGCAGACGGCACACGCCGTCGAAGTGGGCGCGCGATTCCTCGCCCAGGAAGTCGAACAGGCGCGGCGCGCTGTCGGCCATTGCCTGCATGGCGGGGTTCTTGGTGTCCAGCACGCGCAGCGGGTTGCTGTACATGCGGCGCTGGCCGTCCTCGTCGAGGATGTCGCGGTGCTTTTCCAGGTGCTCGATCAGCGCGGCGCGGTGGGCGGCGCGCTCGGCCGGCTGGCCCAGCGAGTTCAGCTCCAGGCGCACGTCGGTCAGGCCCAGCAGCTTCCACAGGCGGGCCAGCATGACGATGAGTTCGGCGTCCACGTCCGGGCCGGCGTAGCCCAGCGCCTCGACGTCGATCTGGTGGAACTGGCGGTAGCGGCCGCGCTGCGGGCGCTCGTGGCGGAACACGGGGCCGATGCTGTAGACGCGCTGCGGACGGTCGTAGAGCAGGTTGTGCTCGATCGAGGCGCGCACGATGCCGGCCGTCATTTCGGGGCGCATGGTCAGCGATTCGCCGTTGAGCGCATCGTTGAAGGTGTACATCTCTTTTTCGACGATGTCGGTCACTTCGCCGATGCCGCGCGCGAACAGGCGCGTATGCTCAAGCACGGGCGTACGCACGTTGCGGTAGCCGTAGCTGCGCAGCCAGCCGCGCACGATTTCCTCGAATTGCTCCCAGCGGGCGCTCGCCCCCGGCAGCAGGTCGTTCATGCCGCGTATGGCGGCGACTTTCTGGAAAGCTTGAGTCATCTTCATCATGCCGCAACGCGCGCCCGAAAGCGCGCCGGCGGCTACACCCTTACTTTAGTGAGAGGCGGACGCGCCGTAGCGGCGCGCGACGTAGTCTTCAACGATGGCCTGGAACTCTTCGGCAATATGGTCGCCCTTGAGCGTGACCGTGCGTTCGCCGTCGACGAACACCGGCGCGGCCGGCACTTCGCCGGTGCCCGGCAGGCTGATGCCGATGTCGGCATGGCGGCTTTCGCCCGGCCCGTTGACCACGCAGCCCATCACCGCGACGTTCATGCTTTCGACGCCGGGGTACCGGGCGCGCCAGACCGGCATCTGGCGGCGCAGATAGCCCTGGATGCTGTCGGCCAGTTCCTGGAAGAAGGTGCTGCTGGTGCGCCCGCAGCCGGGGCACGCCACGACCATGGGCGTGAAGGCGCGCAGGCCCATGGTCTGCAGGATTTCCTGGGCCACGATGGCTTCGCGGCTGCGGTCGCCGCCGGGTTCCGGCGTGAGCGAAATGCGGATGGTGTCGCCGATGCCCTGCTGCAGCAGCACGGCCAGCGCGGCGGTCGAGGCCACGATGCCCTTGCTGCCCATGCCGGCCTCGGTCAGGCCCAGGTGCAGCGGATAGTCGCAGCGGGCCGACAGGTCGCGGTAGACGGCGATCAGGTCCTGCACGTGGCTGACCTTGCAGGACAGGACGATGGCGTCGCGGCGCAGGCCGAGCTCTTCGGCGCGCTGCGCGTTGCTGATGGCCGAGACCACCAGCGCGTCGCGCATCACCGCCTGGGCTTCCCAGGGCTGCGCGCGGCGGCTGTTTTCGTCCATCTTGCGCGCCATCAGTTCGTGGTCGAGGCTGCCCCAGTTCACGCCGATGCGCACCGGCTTGTCGTGGCGGCAGGCCACTTCGATCATCTGCGCGAAGTTGTCGTCGCGGCGCTTGCCCCCGCCCATGTTGCCCGGGTTGATCCGGTACTTGGACAGGGCCTGGGCGCATTCGGGAAACTGCGTCAGCAGCTTGTGGCCGTTGTAGTGGAAGTCGCCCACCAGCGGCACGTCCACGCCCATGCGGTCGAGCTGCTCGCGGATGGCGGCGACTTCGCGCGCGGCCTCGGGCGTGTTCACCGTGATCCGCACGAGCTCGGAGCCGGCCTGGGCCAGCTCCTTGATCTGGATCGCCGTGGCGATGGCGTCGGCCGTGTCGGTGTTGGTCATGGACTGCACCACGACCGGGGCGTCGCCGCCCACCCTGACGACGCGATCGCCCCACTTCACCGCCACCGAACGCGTGGCGCGGCGCGCTGCGGCCCCCACGGAGGGAGGCGGCGCATCCTGGCAAGGCAGAGAAGAATCTTGCATCGATGGAACCGGGTTACTTGATCGGTTTGGGCAACCAGCCGGCCGGCAGCCAGTCCTGCGGCAGCCAGCCTTGCCAGAACGCGTACGCCACGCCGGCGGCCAGCACCAGCACGATGGCGAACAGCCAGCCCCATGAGGTCGAGGACGAACGGTCGTCGTCGCCGCCGGACTGCGGGATGGCGTGCGCCGTATGCAGGGAGCCGGGGCTGAGCTTCACCGGGCCGGTGACGCGGGCCTTGGGGTCCAGCGAATCGACGATGGCCTGCGAATCCGCGCCCAGCAGGCGCGCGTAGTTGCGCACCAGGCCGCGCAGCGAAACGCCGGTGGGCAGCATCGCCCACTCTTCGTTTTCGAGGGCCTCGATCTGCTTGGGGGAAAACTTGATGCGGCTGGACACTTCATCGAGCGACCAGCCCTTGGACTGGCGCAACGCGCGCAAAGCCGAGCCCACGCCGCCGGCGGCGTCGGCGGCCGTCGCTGGAACTGCAGAAGCGATATCCTGCGTCATGCATGCACCTGTTTTATTGGTATGGTCTGGCGCTGTGCGGCGTTGCGCTCGGTGATCCGGGTGCGGTCGCGCACTTCTCCGGCCAGCTGGCCGCAAGCCGCGTCGATGTCGTCGCCGCGGGTCTTGCGCACGGTGGTGATGATGCCTGCGTCCATCAGGCGCTGGGCGAACACCTTCACGCGCGCCGAGTTCGAGCGCTTCAGGCCGGACTCGGGGAAAGGATTGAAGGGAATCAGATTGAGCTTGCAGCGCAGCTGGCGCGCAATCTGGATCAGTTCCCTGGCGTGCTGGTCGGTATCGTTGATGCCGTCCAGCATGCAGTATTCAAACGTGATGAAGTCGCGCGGGGCGTACGCCAGGTAGCGTTCGCAAGCGGCCAGCAGCTCCTTCAGGGGGTACTTCTTGTTCAGCGGCACCAGTTCGTCGCGCAGCGCGTCGTTGGGCGCGTGCAGCGACACCGCCAGGGCCACGGGGCAGTCCTGCGACAGCCGGTCCATCATGGGGACCACGCCGGAGGTCGAGACCGTGACGCGGCGGCGCGACAGCCCGTAGGCGTTGTCGTCGAGCATCAGGCGCAGGGCCGGCACGACCTGGTCATAGTTGAGCAGGGGTTCGCCCATGCCCATCATGACCACGTTGCTGATGACGCGCGTGTCTTCGGTGGCGCGGGCGCTTTCCAGGCGGGCGGTGCCGATGTCGGCTTCCAGCACGCGCTTGGCCCACCACAGCTGGCCGATGATCTCGCTGGTCTTGAGGTTGCGGTTGAAGCCCTGGTGGCCGGTCGAGCAGAAACGGCAATTCACCACGCATCCGGCCTGGCTGGAAATGCACAGCGTGCCGCGGTCGTCCTCGGGGATGAAGACGGTTTCGATGGCGTTGCCCTGCCCCACGTCGAACAGCCACTTGCGGGTGCCGTCGGACGAGCGCTGCTCGGTATTGACGGGCAAGGCCTCGATGCGGCAGTGCGTGGCGAGCTGGCCCCGGAACTCGCGGGCCAGGTCGGTCATGGCGTCGAACGAATCGGCGCCGCGCTGGTGCATCCAGCGCTGCAGCTGGCGGGCGCGAAACGGCTTGCCGCCCCACTGCCCGACGAGTTCGGACAGGGCGGAGCCGTCCAGCCCCAGCAGATTGATTCGTTCGGCGGATTCCATGACCTGGGTAAAACTCAAAAGCTAGAACGGCGCAGCCGAAATCAACGGCTGTGGATGTTCATTTCGGGGAAGAAGAAGGCGACTTCGACAGCGGCCGTTTCCGGCGCGTCCGAGCCGTGCACGGCGTTGGCGTCGATGCTGTCGGCGAAGTCGGCGCGGATGGTGCCGGGAGCAGCCTTCTTGGGGTCCGTGGCGCCCATCAGGTCGCGGTTCTTCTGGATGGCGTCTTCGCCTTCGAGCACTTGCACGAAGACCGGGCCCGAGACCATGAAGTCGACCAGGTCCTTGAAGAAGGGGCGCTCTTTGTGCACGGCGTAGAAACGCTCGGCGTCGGCGCGCGACAGCTGGGCCAGGCGGGCGGCGATGACCTTCAGGCCGGCTTGCTCGAAGCGGCTGACGATCTGGCCGATGACGTTCTTGGCGACGGCGTCGGGCTTGATGATCGAGAGAGTGCGTTGAATGGACATAAAGAACTCCGAATGCTGATTTCTGACTGGTTTCTAATCAATTGCCTGCGCGGCGCTGCGAAGCACATCGCGCTGCTGGCGCACAGGCAGGGATTCGACACTGCCGACCTGTCGGACCGGCCCCGGATTGGCATCGGGGGCTCCGGATAGGCGGTTTTCAATCGCGCGTTTCCGAAGGAATCCTCAATGAATTCAGGGACTTCTAAAAGGTTTACAGTAAACCGGTATTCTAACACGCTGATAAGACCGCATTACATCTTAAAATGAGCGGTTTGCTGCCCGCCCCTCAGGCCGGGCGACCCTGTCTGCCGGAACCCTGTAATGACTCAAGCTGCTCCCCCGAACGCCGCGACGCCCGCGAACGCCGTCCCGGAACAAACCCAGGAACTCGCCAAGAGCTTCGAACCCGCCGAACTGGAATCCCGCTGGTACGCCGAGTGGGAACGCCGCGGCTATTTCCAGGCGGGCCAGCACGTAAAAACCGGGACGGAAAGCCAGCCCTACGTCATCCAGTTCCCGCCGCCGAACGTGACGGGCACGCTGCACATGGGCCATGCGTTCAACCAGACCATCATGGATGGCCTGATCCGCTACCACCGCATGCTGGGCAACGACACCGTTTTCATCCCCGGCACCGACCACGCCGGCATCGCCACGCAGATCGTGGTTGAAAGACAGCTCGACGCCCAAAAGGTTTCGCGCCACGACCTGGGCCGCGAGAAATTCGTGGAAAAGGTCTGGGAATGGAAGGAACAGTCCGGCAACGCCATCACCGGGCAGGTCCGCCGCCTGGGCGCCTCGGCCGACTGGCCGCGCGAGTACTTCACCATGGACGAGCGCATGTCGCGCGGCGTGGTCGAGACCTTCGTGCGCCTGCACAAACAGGGACTGATCTACCGCGGCAAGCGCCTGGTCAACTGGGACCCCAAGCTGCTGACCGCCGTGTCCGACCTGGAAGTCCAGTCCGAAGAGACCGACGGCCACATGTGGCACATCCTCTACCCCTTCGTCGACGGCCCGCAGACCATCGTCGACAAGGACGGCCAGAGCGTCACGCTGCGCGGCCTGACCATCGCCACCACGCGCCCGGAAACCATGCTGGCCGACGGCGCGCTGTGCGTGCACCCCGACGACCCGCGCTACAAGCACCTGGTCGGCAAGGAAGTCGAACTGCCGCTGTGCGACCGCAACATCCCCATCATCGCCGACGACTTCGTCGACCCTGAATTCGGCACGGGCTGCGTCAAGATCACCGGCGCGCACGACTTCAACGACTACGCCTGCGCGATGCGGCACAACCTGCCGCTGATCGTGATCTTCACGCTGGACGCCCACATCAACGAAAACGGGCCCAAGCAGTTCCAGGGCCTGGAGCGCTACGAGGCGCGCAAGGCCGTGGTGGCGCAGCTGGAGGCCGAAAACTATCTGGTCAAGGTCGAGCCGCACAAGATGATGCAGCCCAAGGGCGACCGCACCGGCGTGGTGCTGGAGCCCATGCTGACCGACCAGTGGTTCGTGGCCATGAGCAAGCCGGCGCCCGAAGGCACGCTGAACCCCGGCAAGAGCATTACCGAGGTCGCGCTGGAAGTCGTGGCCGACGGCCGCATCCAGTTCTACCCGGACAACTGGACCACCATCTACAACCAGTGGCTCAACAACATCCAGGACTGGTGCATCTCGCGCCAGCTCTGGTGGGGCCACCAGATCCCGGCTTGGTACTCGGAAGACGGCCAGGTGTTCGTGGCGCACGACGAGGCCGAAGCCACCGCGCAGGCCCGCGCCGCCGGCGTGACCGGCGAGCTCACGCGCGACCCGGACGTGCTCGACACCTGGTTCTCGTCCGGCCTGGTGCCCTTCACCACCCTGGGCTGGCCGGAAAACACCCCGGACCTGCAGCGCTACCTGCCCTCCAGCGTGCTGGTCACGGGCTTCGACATCATCTTCTTCTGGGTCGCGCGCATGGTCATGCTGACCACGCACCTGACCGGCCAGATCCCGTTCAAGCACGTCTACGTGCACGGCCTGATCCGCGACGCCGACGGCCAGAAGATGAGCAAGTCCAAGGGCAACACCCTGGACCCGGTCGACCTGATCGACGGCATCGACCTCGACGGCCTGGTGGCCAAGCGCACCTTCGGGCTGATGAATCCCAAGCAGGCCGGCGCCATCGAGAAAGCCACGCGCCGCCAGTACCCGGACGGCATCCCCGCCTTCGGCACCGACGCGCTGCGCTTCACCATGGCCGCCTACGCCACGCTGGGCCGCAACATCAACTTCGACCTGAAGCGCTGCGAGGGCTACCGCAACTTCTGCAACAAGCTCTGGAACGCCACGCGCTTCGTGCTCATGAACACCGAAGGCCACGACCTGACGGGCGCCGACGCCGGCGAACTGTCCTTCGTGGACCGCTGGATCGTCAGCCAGCTGCAGACGCTGGAAGCCGACGTGGCGCGCGGCTTCGCCGACTACCGCTTCGACAACGTCGCCAACGCGCTCTACCGCTACGTGTGGGACGAATACTGCGACTGGTACCTGGAACTGGCCAAGGTGCAGATCCAGACCGGCACCCCGGCCCAGCAACTGGGCACGCGCCGCACCCTGATCCGCGTGCTGGAAGGCGTGCTGCGCCTGGCCCACCCCATCATTCCCTTCATCACCGAAGAGCTGTGGCAGAAGGTGTCGGTGGCGGCCGGCAAGCGCAAGCCCGGCGAAGCCGCCAGCGTCAGCGTGCAGCCCTACCCGCAGGCCAATCCCGACGCCGTCGATACCGCGGCCGAGGCCGACGTGGCCGAGCTGAAGGCCCAGGTCGAGGCGGTGCGCGCGCTGCGCGGCGAGATGAACCTGTCGCCGGCCCAGAAGGTGCCGCTGTGCGCCCAGGGCGACGCCCCGACGCTCAAGCGCAACGCCCCCTACCTGGCGGCGCTGGCCAAGCTGAGCGAAGTCGAGGTCCTGGACGCCCTGCCCGACGCCGGCGCGCCGGTGCAGGTCGTGGGCACCAGCCGCCTGATGCTGCACGTCGAGATCGACGTGGCCGCCGAGCGCGTGCGCCTGGACAAGGAGATCGCGCGCCTGGAAGGCGAAATGGCGAAGGCCAACGGCAAGCTGTCGAACGCCAGCTTCGTCGAACGCGCCCCGGCGGCCGTGGTCGAACAGGAAAAGTCGCGCCTGGCGCAGTTCGGCGAAACCCTGCAGAAGGTGCGCGAACAGCGCGCCAAGCTGGGCGACTGACAGTAATTCCGCGATAAAAAAATTGCCGGCGAAAGCCGGCATTTTTTTGGACTCCTGGAACCGGGCCTACTTGCGCCGGCGCCTGGGCTTTTCCGTCGAGGGGTCCCAGGTACCGGCCAGCTGGGCCAGGTAACGTTCGTCGTTCTTGTCGAGCCAACCCTTGGCGCGGGCGGATTCGATCAGTTCGGGCCGGCGCGCCGCGGTCAGGGCGAGCGAGCGCTCGCGCCGCCAGCGGGCGATATTGGCATGGTGGCCGCTGAGCAGTTCGGCGGGCACCGATGTCCCTTCGTACACCTCGGGACGCGTGTAATGCGGACTGTCCAGCAGGCCGGACAGCGTGTCGTTGAAGGAGTCCTGCAGCGCCGAATCGCCGTCGTTGAGCACGCCGGGCAGCAGCCGCACGGCGGCGTCTATCACCGCCAGCGCGGCGATTTCGCCGCCGGACAGCACGAAGTCGCCGAGCGAGATTTCCTGCGTGACGCAGCGGTCGATGAAGCGCTGGTCGACGCCCTCGTAGCGGCCGCAGATGAGGATGATGCCGTCGCCCGCGGCCAGCGCCTCGGCGCCGGCCTGGTCGTAGCGCCGGCCGACCGGGGCCAGCAGGGCCACCGGCGCGGGGCCCAGACCCTCTTCGGCGCGCGCCTGCTGGGCGGCGTTGACGGCGGCCTCCAGCGGACCGGCCATCATCACCATGCCCGGGCCGCCGCCATAGGGGCGGTCGTCCACGGTGCGGTGCACGTCCTGCGTGAAGTCGCGCGGATTCCAGGCGTGCAGGGACCACCGGCCCTGGGCATGCGCCCGGCCGGTGACGCCCAGGTCGCGCACCACCCCGAACATCTCGGGAAAGAGCGTAACGACGTCGAATCGCATCAGAAATCCGCGGGCCAGTCGCTGTCGATGCGGCGTGCCGCCAGATCGACCGCCTGGATGTGCGCGCGCACGAACGGAACGAGCATTTCGGCGGGACGCCCCTTGGCGTCCAGCACGGGTTCGGGCCCGCCGGCCCCGGCCGTCTGGCGCAGGACCTTCAGGACGGCATGGGCGCCGTTGTCCAGCACCTCGTCGACCGTGCCCAGCAACGCGGGCTCGCCGCCGGCGCTGGAATACAGCGCGCAGCCGATCAGGTCGACCCAGTAGTATTCGTCTTCCTCGGGCGCGGGAAAAGCGCCCCGCGGCGCCCGCACGGCGCAGCCGCGCAGGGCTTCGGCCTGGTCGCGGTCGGTGACGCCAGCCAGCTGGGCCACCACGGTGGTCCCCTGCGAACGGGCTTGCACGACCTTGTATGCGACGGGCGCAGACGCGACAGCGCCCCGCGCCAATTCAGGCACAGGGCGAGTCAACCACCATTGAGATGCCGAGCGCAGCACTTCGGCGTTGGCCGAATGCGGCTGCACCTTAACCCAGCCTTTCACACCGTAGGCTGCACTGATGCGGCCCAGCTCGATCAAATCCGTCGGCGCCGCGTTGGAGTTAGCGGCATCAGACATGTATCGCAGTTATGAATGGTAGTTGGATGGCAGTAGCGCTAATGGAGCGCCGGGCAAAGGTTTGGCGACGCGGGCAATCAAGCCGCGGCGGAAACCTTGGCCGAGTAGTCTTTGACCAGACGCTCGACAGCGGGCGACAGTTGGGCGCCGTTGCTGGTCCAGTGCTGCACGCGATCCAGCGCGATGCGCAGGTTTTCCGTGCCTTCGCTGGCCACGGGGTTGTAAAAACCCACGCGCTCGATGAAACGGCCATCGCGACGGTTACGCGAATCGGTGGCCACCAGGTTGTAAAACGGACGCTTCTTGGACCCACCGCGGGCCAGGCGAATCACCACCATAGGTAATCCCTTGAATTAGTTGTGAAAAACGGGAAATTCTAGCACTTAACCGAGCCAGGTGGCAAATGGAAGTGCGGGAATCTTGCATAGCGGCGGGATTTGTATCCTAAAACACCACATCCATGTATTCTACAAAAACGGGCCGGAACCTGCCGCCGTCCCAAGTGTAGCCGCCCGGCCGCGCTTGTGTCTGTGGCCAGCGCCCATCTTAGTGCGTTTCAACGTCAGTGCGTTTGCAAAAAACCCGGTGGAGATCGGTTTTATGTGTTCGTACGCAAGATCCCGCGCTTTGCCCCTCCCGGCCGCCATTCGGCGCCATTCCCGCATGCCAGACCAGCCGTTCTCCTGAGGGCGGGCTTCCCGCCCCTCGCCTTTGCTCGTCCCTGCATTTCCCCCCAACTTCCTCCATTCGAAGGGTGCAACATCATGAAGAACCAGAAATCCGTGTTCACTCCCGTCGCGCGCCTGGCCCTGACTGGCCTGCTGGCCGGTGCGCTGGCCATGCCGCTTGCGGCCTCGGCCCAGATGATCGGCGCCGCCCTGACCACCGCCACGGGCAAGGTCACGGCCGTCGATCCCGCCACCCGGACCATCACGCTGCAAGGCGAGAACGGCAATACGGTGAACATCCAGGCCGGCCCCAACATCCGCAACTTCAAGCAGATCAAGCCCGGCGACACGCTGACGCTCGACTACTATGAATCGGTGGCGGTGGCGGTGCGTCCGGCGGGCTCGGGTGCGCCCGAAGTCGTGACGGAAACGGCGTCCAACCGCAGCGCCAAGGGCGCCATGCCCGCCGGCGCTGCCGGCCGCCAGACCACCATCACGGCCGAGATCTGGCACATCAACAAGAGCGCCAACCTGGTGACGCTGAAAGGCCCGCAAGGCGGCATGCGCACGATCCAGGTGCGCGACCCCGCCCTGCAGCAGCGGCTGCAGCAGCTCAAGGAAGGCGATCTGGTGGACTTCACGATCACCCAGGCGGTCGCCGCCGCCGTGCGCAGGTAGCGTCGGCGCATTAAAAAAAACCGGGCCCGCTGCGAAGGCGGGCCCGGTTTTTTTTGGGCGGCCGGTTCAGCGGCGGCGCAGGAAATGCACGCCGCGGCCGTCGACCTCCTGCTGCGCGACCAGCGTATTGCCGGTCTGGCGGGCGAAGGCCTGGAAGTCACGGATCGCGTTGCGGTCCGTGGTGATGACGCGCAGCACCTCGCCGCTGGCCATCTGCGCCAGGGCCTTCTTGGCGCGCAGGATGGGCAAGGGGCAGTTCAGGCCGCTGGCGTCGACCTCCTGCTCGAAGGATGGCGTCTGCGCGCCGGTATCGGGCTCGCTCATTACAGACGCTCTTCGACCCACTTCTGCACGCTGGCGATGGCCGCGGGCAAGGCGTTGATGTCGGAGCCGCCGCCCATGGCCATGTCGGGGCGGCCGCCGCCCTTGCCGCCCACCTGCGCCGCCACGAAGCCGACCAGGTCGCCGGCCTTGACGCGGCCGGTCAGGTCGGCGGTGACGCCGCCCACCACGCTGATCTTGCCGTCGGCCGCGCCCGTGGCCAGCAGCACCACGGCCGGCTTGAGGCGATCCTTCAGGTTGTCGACCATGCCGCGCAGGGCCTTGGGGTCCACGTCGGCGATGCTGGCCGCCAGGACCTTGACGCCCTTGACCTCGACCGCGGCGCTGGAGGCCAAGTCGTTGCCCGCGCTGGCGGCGAGCTTGCTGCGCGATTGCTCCAGATCCTTTTCCAGCGCCTTGACCTGGTCCTGCACCTGCGCGATGCGCGCCGGCAGGTCGGCCGGGGTGGCGCGCAGCATGCCGGAGATCTGCGTCAGCAGCGCGTTCTGGTTCTGGACCCAGGCCAGCGCGTTGTCGCCGGTGATGGCCTCGACGCGGCGCACGCCCGCGGCCACGCCGCCTTCGGAAATGATCTTGAACAGGCCGATGTCGCCGGTGCGGCTGACATGGGTGCCGCCGCACAGTTCGCGCGAGAAGCCGATGTCGAGCACGCGGACGGTGTCGCCGTATTTTTCGCCGAACAGCGCCATGGCGCCGCCCTTGACGGCCTCGTCATAGCCCATGACCTGCGCCACCGTGGGCTGGTTGGCGAGGATTTCGGCGTTGACGATGGCTTCGACGCGGGCGATCTGCTCGGCCGTCAGCGGCGCGTCCTGGGCGAAGTCGAAACGGGTCTTGTCCGGGTCGACCAGCGAGCCGCGCTGCTGCACGTGGGCGCCCAGCACCTGGCGCAGGGCCTTGTGCATCAGGTGGGTGGCGGAGTGGTTGCGCACCGTGCGGGCGCGGCGCACCGCGTCCACGCGCGCCAGCAGCGTGTCGCCTACCGACAGGCTGCCCGACTCCAGCGTGCCGTGATGGCCGAACACGCCGGACTGGATCTTCAGGGTGTCGGCGACGGCGAAACGCACGCCGTCGGCCTCCAGCAGGCCGGTGTCGCCCACCTGGCCGCCGGACTCGGCGTAGAACGGCGTGGCGTCCAGCACCACGACCGCGTTCTGGCCGGCCTGGACCTGCTGCACCTGGGTGCCGTCGACGTACAGGGCCGTGACCTTGACGTTGTCGAGTTCGAGCTTTTCATAGCCTTCGAAGCGCGTATCGGCGCCTTCGTAGCTCAGGCCTTCGGCCATCTTGAACTTGCCGGCGGCGCGCGCCTGGTCGCGCTGGCGCTCCATGGCGACTTCGAAGCCGGCCATGTCCACGTCGACTTCGCGCTCGCGGCAGATGTCGGCGGTCAGGTCCACCGGGAAGCCGTAGGTGTCGTACAGGGTGAACAGCGTGGTGCCGTCCAGCTGGCCGCCCTTGGGCACGTTGGCCAGGGCGGCGTCCAGGATGCGCATGCCGTGTTCCAGGGTCTCGCCGAAACGCTCTTCTTCCTGCTTGAGCACCTGCGCCACGCGCTCGGCGGTGGCGGCCAGTTCGGGATAGGCCTCGCCCATCTCGGCGACCAGGTCCGGCACCAGGCGGTGGAAGAACGGCTTGGTCTGGCCCAGCTTGTAACCGTGGCGCAGCGCGCGCCGGACGATGCGGCGCAGCACGTAGCCGCGGCCTTCGTTGCTGGGAATCACGCCGTCGACGATCAGGAACGAGCAGGCGCGGATATGGTCGGCGATGACCTTCAGCGAATTGTCTTCCAGGTTCTTGACGCCGGTTTCGCGCGCGGCGGCGGCGATCAGGTGCTGGAACAGGTCGATTTCGTAGTTGGAATGCACGCCTTGCAGCACGGCGGCGATGCGCTCCAGGCCCATGCCGGTATCGACACAGGGGCGCGGCAGGCGCGGCATGTTGCCGGCGGCGTCGCGCTCGAACTGCATGAACACCAGGTTCCAGATCTCGATGTAGCGGTCGCCGTCTTCCTCGGGCGATCCCGGGGGGCCGCCCCAGATCTCGGGGCCGTGGTCGTAGAAGATTTCCGAGCACGGGCCGCAGGGGCCGGTGTCGGCCATCTGCCAGAAGTTGTCCGACGCGTAGCGCGCACCCTTGTTGTCGCCGATGCGGATGATGCGCTCGGCCGGCACGCCGACTTCCTTGGCCCAGATGTCATAGGCCTCGTCATCTTCCTGGTACACGGTGACCCAGAGCTTCTCGGCCGGCAGCTTGTAGACCTGGGTCAGCAGCTCCCAGGCGTACTGGATGGCGTCGCGCTTGAAGTAGTCGCCAAAGCTGAAATTGCCCAGCATTTCGAAGAACGTATGGTGGCGGGCGGTGTAGCCCACGTTCTCCAGGTCATTGTGCTTGCCGCCGGCGCGCACGCTGCGCTGCGACGAGGTGGCGCGCGTATAGGACCGCGATTCCTTGCCCGTGAAGACGTCCTTGAACTGGACCATGCCCGAGTTGGTGAAGAGCAAAGTCGGGTCGTTGCCAGGGACGAGCGACGACGAAGGGACG
This sequence comes from Achromobacter sp. SX5, assembly GCF_056711425.1. NCBI lineage: Bacteria > Pseudomonadati > Pseudomonadota > Betaproteobacteria > Burkholderiales > Alcaligenaceae > Achromobacter > Achromobacter sp. SX5. Next base: position 3,787,716 of record NZ_CM160041.1, read on the forward strand.
ATGGTGTGTCCCTTGGACTTGAAGAATTGCAGGAACTGCTGGCGAATCTCGGAGGATTTCATCGTGGATGAAGCAGGATTTAGGCGAATTTTTGATTATAGAGGGTTGGCGGCCAGGATGAGCGCCAGGCGACGGCCCCGGCGTCAGCGCACGCAGACGTAGCCGGTGGTCCAGCCCTCCGTTTCGGTCCATTTGCCGCCCGCGGACACGATGACCCCATGGTAGCCCGCCGGGCAGGAGCAGGCGCCGGTGCGCGGATTGGCCGTGGACACGCCCGTGTAATGGCGGCAGCCCAGCGGGTAGTTCGTGCTGTAGGCCCCGCCGAAGCCGCCGCTGGCCGGCCGCCAGACATTGGATTGGCAGGTCAGCAGATCGCCCCGCCCCGAATTGGCCATGGTGCCGACGGCGACGTCGCAATACTGCCCTTCTTCGGCCCGCGACCGCAGGGTCAGGTAGCCGTTGACCACGGCCGAATTGGCCACGCTCAGATGCCCTTGCAGCATGGGGTCGCGGGTGTCGCCGATGCGCACGTAGCGGTCCAGGTCGGGCTGGGCGGCCTGCGGCCCCTCCCCCGCCCACAGCGCCAGGGTGCCGGGCGCGTGGGCCGGCGCGCCGGGAGCCGGCGGATTGGCGAAATTGAAGGCCGCCCCGCGCAGCCGTCCCGGGGTGTCGGGCCATACCGCGCCGCCATAGCCGCCCGCGGCCTCGATGACGGCCGCCATGCCGACCGGATCGGGCGCTTGCGTGCCTTTCTTGAACAAAGGCCGTGCGCTGTAGACCAGCCCGTCCAGCCGGCATGGCGCTTTCGGGCAGCCCGGGCTGCGCACGATGCGCAGGCGCACGCCGAATCCCAGGGCCGAGCGCGCCGGAAAACCGGCGGGCAGGAATCCGGCCGCCTGCAGTTCGCCCAGCGTGGGAGCCAGGGGCCTGGCGAACAGCGGCGCGCCCTGCGGGCTGCGCGGCGGCTTGCCCTGGACCAGGGCGTCGAAGTGGCGCGACAGCGCCTGCGCCAGCGCCAGCCTGACCTGGGTGAGCCAGACGCCGGTGGCGCGCGCCGCCGCGTCCTCGATCCGCTGGACCTGCCGGTTGGAGGCCCAGATCGCCGCCATCGCGCCCAGGGCCAGCGCCAGCGCCAGGCCCGGCAGCGAGAATCCGCGCTGCCTGCCGCCGGAATGGGCGCTCCGCGTCATCTGGCGGTGAACACGAAGGTGTTGACGTCGCCCGGGCTGCACTGCGCCTGGGCCTGCGCCGCCCGGTAGGGGATGGCGGGCGTGGCCAGCGAGTCCTTGACCACCCGCATGCCGCCCTTGCCGCCGATGGAGATGATTTCGGACATGCGCTGCAGCACCGAAGCCAGCGCCGGGCATGCCGCGTGGCTGACGTTGGTCAGCGTGATGGAAAACGCCGACCCCGGCTGCGGACTGCCGGCCGCGACCGCCGCCACCCGGACCACGCCGTTCGCGCCCTGGCCGCTGCCGCCCAGGCCATGCACGATGCGCGCCCCGCTGCCCGAGCCCTCCACCGACAGGACGCTGGAATCGCGCAACGCGTTGGCCATGGCGCCGGTGTCCAGGCCCGCATACGGCGCCACGCCGCTTCCCAGCCCGTTGATCTTCACGCTGGCGATGAAGCGCTGCAGTTCCTGGCCCACCTTGGGCACCTTATTCTCGATGACGTAGGCGCCTATGGCCGGAATGCCGACGATGGCGATCAACAGCACGATGGCGGTGGCGATGGACACCTCCATCAGCGAAAAGCCGCGCTGCCGCACCGGGCTGGAAGGGAATTCACGGAAAAGCCGCATGCTGGTCTCCTGGATGGGATGAAGCGCCGGCGCCCCTAGCGGCCGGCATAGAAATTGGTCAGCGCCTGCCGCAGTTCGTCGATCGCGCCGTAGTGCCATAGCGTGATGCCCAGCACGGCCGCCACCGACGAGATCAGCAGCATCCAGCGCAGCGCCTGCGCCTGGCGGCGCACGCGCGCGAGCAGGCGCTGCTCCACGCGCCGGCGCGCGCGCGCCAGCCCCGCCTCCATGCCCAGGGCGTCGATCATGTCGGCCAGATACCACCAGGCGTCCGCCTCCAGCAGGCCGGTGCCGAATATCTCCGCGCCGGCCAGGCCGGCGTCTATCCGGCCCAGCATGTCCAGCAGATGCGCGTGCAGCCAGGGCGGCGCGTCGCGCGTCTGGACGGCCAGGGCGCGCCGCAGGCGCGTGTCGGCGGCGCCGTGCTGCCGGATCAGCACGGCCAGCAGCGACAGAAAGCGGATGGCCTGGAAATCGCGGTAGAGCCGCCAGATCAGCCAGCGGTCCAGCCGCGCCCGCAGCGGCCCGGTCAGGTTCGGCAGCGACCACAGGCTCAGCGCCGCCAGCCCGAACACCAGCACCAGCCACAGCGCCAGCCAGGTCCGCAGGCCTTGGGCGAATGCGAACAGGGCGCGGGTCAGGCCGGGGTAGTCCTCGGCCGGCACGGTCTGGAACACGTGCTGCAGCTGCGGCACGCTGAAAAACGGAATCGCGCACAGCATGGCGAAAGCCACGCCGGCCGCCGCCACGCCGGCCGCGGCGGTGGATGCCAGCGCCAGCCACGCGTCCGCGGCCAGCCGCAGGGCGCGCGCCAGGTCGCGCAATGCGGCCGGCAGATCGCCGCCCTCGTCCTGCACGCAGGCGAGCAGCAGGCATTCGCTGGCCGGCAGCGTGTCCGACCAGGCCGCGCCCAGGTCGCCGCCGGCCTCCTGGTAGGCGCTCGCCCAATACGCCGACAGGCGGCCGCGCACCGAATCCTGGCCATGCCGGCGCGCGTCGTCTTCGAAGATGTCGCGCAGGCTCTTGCGGCCCTGCGTGCCCTCGACCAGGTCGGCCAGGTACTCGTAGTAGTCTGCGCGGCGGGGGCGAAAGCGCGCGGCGTCCAGGCGCAGCAGCCACGCGCGGACAGCCGGCCAGCCCCAGGCCTGGGCGTTCATGCGCCCTCCCCGGCATCCGCCTGCCGCATGGCCGCGTCCAGGTCGAAGCGGCGCGGCAGCGCGCGCGGATCGATTTCCCCCAGGTTGACCCGGTACAGGGCGCTGTGCAGCGCCTGCGCGCCCCGCGTGGCCTGTTTCAGGCCGAGGTTGTCGCGCGTGCGCACGCATTCGAGGAATCCCTCCATGCGCTCCGGTTCGATCATTTCGGCGGCGACGCAGCGGCCGGCGATGCCGTTCAGTTCGGGCAGATCGGCACGCCGGCAATCGGCGCAGCCGGCGGCGTTGCGCACGCGCAGCGCGCCGGGGTCGAGCTGAAACGCGGCGGCGATCCGCGCCATCCAGGCCCGGCTGTCGGCGCCGGCCGCGTCGCCTGCCGTCCGCAGGCTGTCGGCCGGCAACGCGCAGCGGTCGCACAGGCGCGGAAGCAGGGTCTGGTAGACCAGCAGCTTGAGGATGCCGGGCGTGGCCAGGAAATCGCGCGACACGCCGATCGCCGCCGAGGCCAGGCGTTCGGGAATCATGGCGGCGCTACCCGCATGGGTCGTGGTGTAGAGGCTGGCGCCGGAGCCGGCCAGGTCTATGAAGGCCCGGCCGGTGTCGAGGTCGCGGATTTCGCCGATGAGCAGATCGTTCATCGCGCAGCGCTTGACGGTCTTGAGCTTGGCCTCGAACGCCGGCGACGCGGACTGGTCCAGCGCCCCGCCCAGCGTGTTCTGCAGCGCGTTGCCGATGAGGTATTCCACCGGATCTTCGAGCGTGATGACCTTGCGGGCCGGCGCGATGCCGCGCATCAGCGCGGCGATCGTGGTGGACTTGCCGGAGCCGACCACGCCGGCCAGCACGATGGCGCCGCCCTCGCGTTCGCGGGCGCGCTCCAGGGTCCGCACCTGGTCCGGCAGGTAGCCCAGCGCCTGCAGGTCGCCGGCGGCGGTCGCGTCCGGACGCAGGATGCGCAGGCAGACCGACGGCCCGGCGTCGGTGGCCAGCGAGGCCCAGCGCAGCATGATGGGCGTGCCGTCCACGTCCAGCGCGATGCGGCCCTGCTGTTCCAGCGCGGGGTCGAACACCGCGCCGTTGCCGCCCCTGACGTCCATCCACGCCACGGCCAGCACCTCCAGCAGGGTCGCGTTCGACAGGCCGGCATAGCGCCCGGCGGCGACGTACTCGCCGCCTATGGTGTAGCGGATCTCGCAGGCCTCGCGGCGCCGGTCGACGTTGATGTGCACGTCGCTCGCCCCCTGCGCCACGCCCCAGCGCACGATGTCCAGGAACAGCGCCGCCAGCGCCGAGACGCGCGCCTGCTGCTGCGCCCCGTCCCGAGCCAGGCCGGGCACCGTAAGCTGCCCGCGGGCCACCATCAGGAGCAGCGGGGCCGGCAGCCGATAGCGCGGCACCTGCGCCTGCCGGTATCCCCGCGCCCGGACCATGCGTTCGATTTCGTCGATCTGGTCGCCCAGCAGGTAGTCTTTTACCGCGAACATGGCGACCTCGCCGTTGGCCAGCAGCACCGGGCACAAGCGGCCGGACAGCGCGGCCAGGTCGAATTCGCGCCCCAGCGCGCGCACGAACGCCGGCGTCATGCGGGCGATGTCTTCCGGCGTCTGCAGCGCCGGCGCGCGATCCGCCGGCCCCGCGGGGAACAAGGGAACGGGCTTCATGGCAGGCTCCGGCCCAGGTCCAGGCAGGCGGTGCGTTCGAGGCCGTCGCGGCGCAGCCGCACGCAGGCGTCCTCGATGGCCAGCAGGCGATAGGCGCCGGCCACGGCGGCGCCCGCGACGGGCGCGCCGCGGCCGGCCTGGTAGCGCAGCACCGCGCCGTTGACGTCGAGATCCACGCGCAGGCGGCGCGCGGTGCCGTAGATGGCCAGCACCCGGATATCGTCGTCGGCCCGGACGGCGGGCGCGGCCGTAGGGACCGCCGGCGCCTGGTCCGCGCCCGCCGGGCAGCGGCCCGGCACGCTGCAATCCGCCAGCGCGGCCGCGGTCTCCGCGCGCAGCAACATGCGCACGGTTTCCGCTTCCGGCCAGGCCTGCGGTTCGGCGGCCGGCGGCGGCTCGGCGCGCGCGCATGGCGCCAGCGAGATTGCCAGCGCGGTTGCCGCCGTGACGCCGTAAAGCAGCCGCGGCGCGGGCTTGCGGTCCGCCCTAATCCTGTTCATAGAGTTCTCCGTGCAATTCGGCGACGAGCGTGCTGGCGGCCAGCGCGGGACGCGGCTGCGGCTGGATTTCCAGCGCCAGGCGCGACCAGCGCGCCGTCGAAATCGTGTCGGGCAGCAGCGCCAGCGAACGCAACGGCCCGCGCAAGACCAGCGTCCGATGGCGGACGGCCCGCCCTGGCGGCGCGGCGCCGGCCGGCGCGGACAGCGGCAGCGCCGCAGGCGCGGCCAGGACGACGGCCGAAAATGCCGGCAGCAGGCGCTGCAAGGCCGTGACCAGTTGGGTATCGACCTGCTCGCCGGTGGGCAGCGGCAAGTCGGACAGCCATACCGGCCTGGACGCCAGCCGCCAGGACAGCGTGGCCGCCTCCATGGGCTGGAACGACAGGTCCCAGCCGGCCGGCCGCGACGCATGCAGCGCCTGGTTGGTAGCGTAGGCATGGGTGCGGACGTAGGACGCCGAACATGCCCAGCGCCGCGGCTGCGCCAGGCACTGCGCGCGCGTCAGCGCCCAGCCCCGGACCTGGATGGGCAGCCTGCCCACACTGGCCAGCAGGCGGGCGAGTTCGGAAGGACGATGGGCCGCCGTGGTCTGCAGCAGCGCGAGGACGGGATCTTGCAGAGCCGCTGCGTCTTCGGCCGCGTCGTCCGCGGCGGCGAACAGCGCGGACCCTTGCGCCTGCAAGGCGTTCCACAGCGGCGGCGCCGCGCCCGCCAGCCCGGCGCAGGCCAGGAACAGCCGCAGCGCCAGCGGCAGTTCGGCCCAGCGGCTGGGCAGCGCGTTCAGCCGGGAAGCGGGGTCCGCCGCCTGCTGCAGGGCCGCCCAGACGGCGTCGGCCTGGCGCGCAGGCAAAGCGGGACGCTGCGCCAGCAGTTGTTGCTGCTCGCGCAAGGCCTCGTCCCGCGACGCGTACACCCGGTCGGTCTGCGACAGCACGGTGCCGCGCTGGGCCGCCACCAGCCAATGGGCGCCGTTGGGCAGCGGCACCACGCAGTGCCCGCCGTCGGGATACAGCAAGGCGAAAAGCTGCGCGGCGGCATGCACCGGCGCGCGGCTGGCGCGCCAGCCGCCTTGCCGCGGCGGCTTCAAGCGGCCGTACCCGGCCATGGCGGCGGGCGCGCCGCCCACGACGTAGTGGCTGGCCCGCAGCCGCCGCCCGCGTGAGCGCGCCAGCGCCGGCGTGTTGGAGCCGATCAGCGCGAACCAGCGCAGGCCGAACGCCAGCGTCCGCCCGGACCCGGGGCAGGCAAGCAGCAGCGTGGGCGTGTTGCCGTCCATGCCTAGTAGCCCTCTTCGACCTGGGCCGTCACCAGCACCAGCGTGGTGGTGCGCGCCGACGCGGCGCTGTCCTGGCCGCCGGCCAGCAGCGGCGCGCCGGGCGCGAGCCGGCGGCGCTCGTGTTCGTCCTGGCTGCGGTCGAAGCCGGACACGATGATGGGCTGGCCCGGGCGCAGTTCGATCTGCTGCACGGTGCCGTTGCCGTCCACGGTGATCTGCTGCACCTGGACCTGGTTGCCGCGCTCGCCGAAGCTGACCGTCTTCAGGGGCTGCGCGACCGCGTTGTCGTAGGCCAGCGACAGCAGGATCTGGCCGTCCTCCTGGATGTCGGGCAGCAGCGTCAGGAACGAGCCTACCGTTTCTTCCTTCTGGCTGATGGAGACGGCCGGCAGCGTGCTGGCGCCGCCGCCCGACGCGGGGCCGGAAACCGCGGTGCTCTGCACCCGGTCTATGTAGGAGAAAGTGGTCCTGACCGCATGGGTGACGGGCCGGCGGTTCAGGGTCAGCACCGGGACCTTGGTGTGCCGAACGACGGCGCCGACGGCGCTGAGCGCGGAGACGATGGCCTGCGATCCCTGGAACGGCCCCCTGCCCGAGCTTGCCGTCAGCGCGCCGTCGCCGCCGCCCGGCAGCGCCAGGCGCAAGCTGGCGCCGGCCGCGGCATAGACGGCATTCCAGTCGATGCCGCCGGCCGCCGTATCGTTGGCGGTGACGGTGATTTCCTCGAACAGCAGGCGGACCCGGCGCGTCAAGGCCTTGTTCTCGCGCTCCAGGTAGCGGGCGACGCGCTCCAGCGCTTCGGGCGTGTCGGTGACGACGATGGTGGTGGCGCCCTCCACGGCCTCGGCCACCACGCCCGAGCGGGTCAGCAGCGGCAGGATGTTGGCGCGCAGGATGGCCAGCGCGTCGTGCTCGCCGGCAGACAACGTGGTGTTGGATGCGCTGGCGAAGCCCTCGCCTTCGGCGCGGCCGGCGCGTCCCAGGCGGATGTCGACCTTGCTGGCCAGCGACAGCGCGCGCACGTCGAAGACGCGGCTCTCGGTGCGATAGAACTCCAGCGCGTTGCGCGCGTAGCGCCAGTGCACGGAATAGCGCGCGGCCAGCGCATCGAGCAGGTCGGCCAGCGCCTGCCCGCCCGCGCGCACTTCGAGGCGGGCGGGCGCGGTCACCGCCAGCGCGCCGTTGGCGGCCAGGCGCGGCAGGAACAGCGCGAGCGGCAGCAAGGCGTCGGGCTGCACCCGCACCGCGATGCCGGTCGCGGCGGTCAGGCGTTGCGCCACGGCGGGCAGGTCGGCGTCGTCGGCCAGCATCAGCGTGGTGCGCACGTTTTCGCGCAGGGCTGGCGGCAGCGATACTTCGCGCGCCAGGGGCTGGGGCTTGCCGGCCAGCCACGGCGCGGCGACCTCCTGCGCGGCCAGGCGCGCCGCCGGGTCCGACAGGCCGTCGGCGAATGCCTGCTGGCGGGCGGCGACGCCGGCCTGGCGCGCGCCGGCCGCCTGCCCCTGGTCCAGGGCGCGCTGCGATATCGCGCAGCCGCCCAGCGCCGCCAGCAGCAGAACCGTTGGCCAGGCGCGCCTCATGCCGCAGCTCCGCCCGGCGCCGCCGTGCGCGTGCAAGATTGCGCCAGCGGCACGACGCGCAGCACCTTGTTGCCGTAGAAGCAGGGCTGCAGCGGTTTCTCGGCGAGTTCGGTGGCGCCCAGCAGCTGGCGCACGGCGGATTTGAAGTCGCCCGAGAATTCGGCAGTGGCCGACAGCGGAATGTCCACGTCCACCGCCCAGTGCTGCGGCTGGAAGGTCCATCCGGCGCTGCCCGCCCAGCGCGCCAGCACGGCGCGCAGCGTGGCGTCGGGCGGGCCGGCGCGGTAGCGTACGGCCGGCTCCTGCGGCTGTTGCGGCTTGGCCCCGGCCCCGACCGTGTCCATGGGTTGTGCGCTGGCGAGCGCAGCTTCAGGCGCGGCGCTCACGGGCGCGGTTTCGACGGGTTGCGCGAGCGGCGCGGGCATGGCCTGGGCGCGCTGCGCCCGCGCCGCCAGCCGCCCGCCACGGAACGACAGGCTGGTCCAGGCGCCGTTCAGCACCACATAAGGGTCGCGCCGGGAATATGGCAGCGCGCGTTCGCCGTCGGGGCCGACGCCGATGATCGCCGGCAGCGGCTGGCCGGGCGCGAAGTGCAGCCAGGTTTCGCGGCCGTCGTCGAACACCTGCATGGGCGCCACCGCCGGGTCGCCGGACAATTGCCAATCAAAGCGAAAGCCTTGTTCGGCCGGCCGCGCCGCCAACCAGGACGAGACAGCCGCGTCCCGCGCGGGCCTTGTGCAGGCCGCCAGGCAGGACAGGCCCGCCGCGATGAGAAAGAGTCGGAAGAATCGAACCATGCCAGTCCGCCAGCGTTAGCGCGCATCGGAAGCGTGCGCATGACGGCATGGTGGATGAGCGGTCCATGCGCCGCCAGACTGGCATGTACGCAGGGATGGAATGGTCGCGCCGGTCCCGGAAGGATCAAGCGGCGCGCGGGCGCATAAAAAAAGCCCGGCCAGTACGACTGGCCGGGCTGGCTGCGCGTAAACGCGGTCAGCGTTGCGCGGCGATGCTGCGCGCCTGGTTGGCGGCGTTGTTCAGGGCCGCGACCGGCGGCACCTTGCCTTCGAAGGCTTCATTGAGCTGGGTGTTGAAAACCGGCTCGATGCGTTCGTAGTTGGCCATGCGGAAACCGCGGCTGTTGGTCGTGGGCTGGCTGCTCATGGAGGCGATCAGCGCCTGCACGCCGGGGATGCGCTCGTAGAACGAGACGTCGGATGCGCGGAAGGCGGCTTCGGTCAGCGGCAGATAGCCGGTGCGCTGGTGCCACTGCGCCGCGATCACGGGCTTGGACAGCCAGGCCAGGAACTGGGCGGTGGCTTTTTCCTCGGCCTTGGGATGGCCGTCGAGCGCCCACAGCGCCGAGCCGCTCACGAACGGCTTGCCGCCGTCCTTGGTGACCTGGTCGTAGTAAGGCAGCGGCGCCACGCCGAAGGACAGCGACTTGGTGTTGACGAACTGGCCGAAGGCGCCGCTGTTGGAGGTCAGCACCGCGCATTCGCCCTTGGCGAACAGCTTGTCGCTAGCGTTGTCGCCGGAGTGCGCCACGAACAGCAGCGAACGCTTCCAGCTCACCATCAGCGAGATGTGGCGCATGTAGAGCGTGTCGAACTGCATGGCCGGCGCGGCGGCCTTCTTGCTAACGGCGCCCAGGCCGTTGTTGTTGCTGGTGAACGGCTGGTTGTTGACCGGGGCCAGGTTCTCCAGGTGGACCGTGACCTGTTCGCTGGTGGCATAGGGACAGTCGAAATTGGCCACGTCGCGCAGCTTGAGCAGTTCGCCCTGCAGCGTGGTCCAGGTGCGGGCCGGCTTGTTGGGGTCCAGCCCGGCCTTCTTGTAGGCGGCGGTGTTGTAGAACATCACCGGCACTTCGGCCATCCAGGGGAAGGCCAGCAGGCGGCCCTTGCTGTCGCGGGTGAAGCTGCTGGTGGCCGGCACGAACCAGTTGAGGTCCTTGATCGGATACTTGGCCAGCAGTTCGTACAGCGGCAGCACGGCCTTGTGCTCGGCCACGACTTCGGGCGAGTGGTTGTCGGTCAGCTGCAGCAGGTTCGGGCCCTTCTTGGCCTTTACCGCGGCCACGGCTTCCTGCTGCAGCGCGGCGGGCGAGGCGAAGCCGCGCAGCGTGACGCGGACCTCATCCTGCTCTTTGTTGTATTGCTTGGCGAGTTTTTCGAACTCGGCCTTGTTTGCGTCGGTCAGGGTGTGCCAGACCTGTATTTCCACCGCCGCGGCGTTTGCCGCTCCGGCCATCGCCATGGCGGCGCCGAACACCCATGCGCGCCGGTTGGCGAACATCGCGCGGGCAATGCCCGCCAGTTGCAGATTCTTCATAGGTTCACAGACCAAGAAAAGGGAATTCCGGTTCCGGCCGCCGCCCGCTGAGCAGGTCGGCCAGAGCCCGGCCCGAGCCAACGCCCATCGTCCAGCCGAGCGTACCGTGCCCCGTATTGATATACAGGTTGGGGATACGGCTGCGGCCTATGATGGGCACGTTCGAGGGAGTGGACGGGCGCAGGCCCGACCAGTAGCTGACGCGCTCGAAATCGAGCGCGTCGGGAAACAGTTCGCGCGCCAGCCGCGTCATGGCTTCGCAGCGGCCGGTGTTCAGGCCGCGCGAATAGCCCGACAGTTCGGCGGTGCCCGCCATGCGCAGGCGGTCGCCCAGGCGCGAGAAAACGACTTTGTGGCTGCTGTCGGTCAGGCTGACCATGGGCGCGGCGTCGGGCTTGATCACCGGGAAGGTGGCCGAATAGCCCTTGGCCGGGTAGACGTTGCAGGGGATGCCCAGCGGGCGCAGCAAAGACGGGCTGAAGCTGCCCATGGCCACGACGTAGGCGTCGGCCGCCAGGGTGCCGTAGCGGCCGTCGGGGCCGATGATCTCGACGCCCTGGGCGGTGCCGCCGGTGGTCAGCAGGCGCGTCGCGCGGGTGCTGTAGCGGAACTCGACGCCGGCGCGCGCGCAGCGTTCGGCCAGGGCCACGGTGAACAGGTGCACGTCGCCGCTTTCGTCCTCGGGCGTGTAGTCGCCGCCGACGATGGTCTGGCGGTGCGGCGCCAGGGCCGGCTCGATGGCGATGACCTCGTCGGCCGAGATGACGCGGCGCTCCACGCCGAAGTCGCGCATCAGGCCAGCGGCGCGCTGAGAGCTTTCGAATTCGTGCTGGTCGCGGTAGAAATTCAGGATGCCGCGTTCGAGATGGTCGTACTGGATGCCGAGTTCGGCGCGCATGGCGCGCAGCGTGGCGCGGCTGTATTCGGCCATGCGGACCATGGCGCGGATATTGGGCGCCAGGCGCCCGGGCAGGCATTCGCGCAGGAACGCCAGGCCCCACATCCATTGCCGCCAGTCGAGCTGCGGGCGGAACAGCAGCGGCGCGTTGTCCTGGAACATCCATTTGAGCAGCTTGAGCGGCGCCTGCGGATTGGCCCAGGGTTCGGCGTACGAGACCGAGATCTGCGCGCCGTTGGCCAGGCTGGTTTCCTGGGCGGGCCCGGTGCAGCGGTCGATGACCACGACATCATGGCCGGCCTGGTTCAGCCACCAGGCGCTGGAGATTCCGATGATGCCGCCACCCAATACCGCTACTTTCATGCCCGCATTGCTCCTTGCGTGCCAGCTCGGCCCGCGGACCCGATGTCCGCAATCCCTGGCAAGCTGCTGCCACGGCAGTTTACCTTGCTGTTTTGCCCTCGCCTACGGAATAAAAAGGGGCGGAAGTCACAAACCATTCCAGGCCTGTGCGTTCCGCCCCTTTCCATTAATGCCCTGTTACTCAGGAAGCGGCTTTCGCCAGGTCGGCTTCGGACGTGAAGGCGTCGGCGTAGAACTCCTCCGGCGGCAGTCCGTTCTGGGCGCTGAACTCGCGCCGGGCCGCGTCCACCATCAGCGGCGTGCCGCAGGCGTACACCTGGTGGCCCGACAGGTCGGGGATGTCGTGCATGACGGCTTCGTGGACAAAGCCGGTGCGCCCGCCCCACTCGTCTTCCTGCAGCGCGTTGGAGACCACCGGCACGTAGCGGAAGTCGGGCAGCTGCGCCGCCCACGATTGCGCCAGCTCGTGCATGTACAGGTCGCGCGGACGGCGTCCGCCCCAGTACAGCGCCACCGGGCGGCGGATGTTCTCGTGGATCATGTGCTCGACGATGGCCTTGACCGGGGCGAACCCGGTGCCGCTGGCCAGCAGCACGACCGGCTTGTCGCTGTCTTCGCGCAGGAAGAAGGAGCCGAACGGCCCCTCCAGGCGCAGGATCTCGCGCTCTTTCATCTGGGTTTCGCCCGCGCCGAACACGTGGTCGGTGAAGACGCCGCCCGGCATGTGGCGGATGTGCAGCTCCAGCGGGCTGCCGGTGTGCGGCGCGCCGGCCATGGAATAGCTGCGGCGGCGGCCGTCCTTGAGGATGACCTCGATGTACTGCCCGGCGTAATAGCGGAACTGTTCCGAGGCCGGCAGCTGCAGCCTGATCACCGTGACGTCCGGCGCCACGCGCTCCAGCGCCTGCACGCGCGAGGGCAGCTTGCGGATCTGGATGTCGCTGGCCAGCCGGACCTCGGTGGACTCGACCACCATGTCGGAGGCGGGCCGGGCCTGGCAGAACAGCGTGTAGCCGTTGGCCAGTTCCTCGGGCGAGAGGATCTGCGCCGGATACTGACCGGCATCGAACTCCCCGGAAACCACGCGGCCCTTGCAGGTGGAGCAGGCGCCGTTGCGGCAGCTGTAGGGCAGGACGATGCCGGCGGCCAGGGCGGCGTCGAGCACGGTCTGGCCGGGCTCGACCGGAAATTGATGCTGGCTGGGTTGGATGATGACCTGGAAGCTCATGATGAAACGGTTCAGGGTTGGCGCGGCGCCGCCCCTCGGGGCGGGCGCCGCGGGCGGCCCGGCGTCAGGCCGGGAACTTGCGGATTTCCTTGACGCGGTTGGCGTCGTCCACCAGCACGACCTGCGGCTTGTGCACGGCCGAATCGGCCTCGGACATCGGGCCGTAGGTGCAGATGATCAGCAGGTCGCCGACCTGGGCGCGGCGCGCGGCCGCGCCGTTCAGCGAGATGGCGCCGCTGCCGCGGGCCGCCTTGATGATGTAGGTGTCGAAGCGTTCGCCGTTGGTGACGTTATAGAGTTCGATGCGTTCGAACTCGCGCATGCCGGCAGCGTCCAGCAGGTCTTCGTCGATGCCGCACGAGCCTTCGTAGTGAAGGTCGGCTTCAGTGACGGTGACGCGGTGCAGCTTTGCCCGCAGCATGATGCGTTGCATGATGGAAATATCCTGGTTTCGCGCCCGGAACGCGAGGTGTTGCAAGAGTGATGCCCGGCATCCGGTTTTGCCGCTGCAAGCCGGTATTCTATAATTTTTGCCGCAGCGGGACGGCCCGCTGCCGCGTGCGGCCGCACAGGGCCGGCGCGCCCTTCTTCCGGGGACGGCCCCTGCAATCGGAGTCGTACATGACCTGGATCATCCTGGTGCTTGCAGGCCTTTTTGAAATCGTCTGGGCCGTGGGCCTGAAGTACACCCACGGGTTCACCCGTCTGTGGCCGTCGCTGCTTACCGTAGGCGGCATGATCATCAGCTTCTGGCTGCTGGCCGTGGCCATGAAGACGCTGCCGCTGGGCACCGCCTACGCGGTCTGGGTGGGCATCGGCACGATAGGCGCCTTCGTGGCCGGCATCGTGCTGTTCGGCGAATCCACCAGCTGGATGCGCATCGCCAGCGTGATCTTCATCGTGCTCGGCCTGGTGGGGCTGAAGCTGTCCTCGGCCTGAGGCCCGGCGCGGCGGCTCAGAAATCCAGTTCGATCTCCACGCCGTCGCCCACTTTCAGGCGCGCCCCCGCGGGCGCGTCGACGATGGCGTTCTGGCCGAACACCACGCCCAGCTCCAGATTGCGGTAGGCCGACAGCGTGCGGCCCGGCTCTTCGTTGCGCTGGGCGGTGCGCTGGTCGATGTCGGGAATGGAGCAGCGCGTGCAGGGCTTGACGAACGCCATCTTCACGCCGGCCGTCTCGATCATGGCGGTATGGTCTTCCTCGTAGGCCTCCCATTCCCCCTGCACGACGATATTGGGCCGGAAGCGGTCCATCGGCACCGCGGCCGCGCCCTTGGCCTGCAGGCGGGCGTTGAGGTCGTCCAGCGAGGCCTGGTTGGCCACCAGCAGCGGAAAACCGTCGGCAAAGCCGAAATAGTGATCGCCTGCGAAGCTGTCGGCCAGTTCGGGATGGGCCTCGAGCCAGCGCCCCACCCAATCCAGCTTGGCCGGCCGGCTGGCGGCCGTGTCGACCTTGTACAGGCGGCAAGGCGTATCGAGGAATTCGGAGAACCAGCGCGCGGCCTCCTCGCTTTCGCGGCGGGCCGCGATCGTGTCCTTCCAGACGCCGACCTGTTCCACCTCGGACGCCAGGCCGGAACCGTCCAGCGGCACGTCCAGGTCCGGCATGCCGGGCGCGGACAGGCGCAGCGCGCCGGCCGTGAGCGCCGGGCGGATCAGGGCCATGGCCGGCCACTGGCGCTGGGTCATGAAGCCGTCCGCGCCGATCAGCATCCAGCGGCGGTCCCACGCCAGGCCGGCGCGGTCGATGGGGGATTCGTTCAGATCGATGCCCGCGCAGGATTTGAGCGGGTAGATGTGCAGGCTGAGGATGCGGGCGGACATGGCGTACCGGATTCCTGGGTGGCGGAATGCGCCAGAATAGCAAAAAGCGGCGCGCCAAAAACAATAGCCCGGGACGGGCCCGGGCTATTGCGTGGCGGCGGCTCAGCCGCCGACCAGTTTCAGGGTGTCCAGCGGGGTGACCGCCTTGAACGCCTTGCGCGTCGCGATGTGCTCGGGACGCGGCGTGAGCCCGTACTTGGGCGGATTCAAGGTGTTCTCCATGCTGTTGTAGACGGTGAACACGTTGGCGCGCGGCCACGGCGAGATGTTGCTGTTCGAGCCGTGCATCGTGTTGCAGTCGAAGAACACCACCGAGCCGGCCTTGGCCGTCATGGTGCGGATGCCGCCTTGCTCCACCAGCAGCTGCAGGCTGACCGGGTCCGGCACGCCGTATTCCTGTTTCTTCAGCGACTGCTTGTAGTGCTCGTTGGGCGTCTCGCCCACGCACGAGATGAACTGGCGGTGCGAGCCCGGCACCAGCATCAGCGGGCCGTTGCACTCGTTGTTGTCGGTCAGCAGCACCGAGCAGCTCAGCGCGCGCATGGCCGGCATGCCGTCTTCGACGTGCCAGGTTTCAAAGTCGGAGTGCCAGTAGAACTCCTTGCCCTTGAAGCCCGGCTTCATGTTGGCGCGGGACTGGTGGATGTAGACCTCGGAGCCGAGGATCTGGCGCGCCACGTTGACCAGCCGCGGATCGCGCATCAGGCGCGCCAGCACGGGGTTGAGCACGTGCACCATGAAGATGGAGCGCACCGCGTTGCTGCCCGGCTCGGTGATGGACTCTTCGCGGCGGATGATCGAGGGATCGCGCGTCATGCGCTCGACCTCGGACGACAGCGCCCGGACCTCGTCGTCGGAGAACAGGTTTTCCAGCAGCAGGAAGCCGTCGCGCTCGTAAGCGCCGATCTGCTCGGCGTCGAGGGCGTTGGCGTACTGGCCGTTCTCGTAGACCACCGGGTCCTGGCGGGCGATGATGGCGGAACTTCGATCCGTACGCGAGGCGTACGGATCCTGTGCAGGTGAGATCATGCAAACCTCCTTGTATCAGGCCGCGGCCTGGGCCTCGGCCTCGGGCAGTGCGTAGACGCCTTCCTTGTCATGCACTTCCTGGCCGGTCAGCGGCGGATTGAAGACGCAGATGACGCGCAGCGGCTCCTTGCCGCCGCACAGCCAGTGCTCGTCGTGTTCGTTCAGGGCGTAGACCACGCCGGGGCCCAGGTCGTACTTCTTGCCGTCGGCAATGGTTTCGATGGAGCCGTCACCCTCGATGCACCACACCGCTTCAAGATGGTTCTTGTAGTGGATATGAGTGCGCCCGCCCGGAAAGATGGTGGTTTCATGGAAGGAAAACCCCATCCCGTCCTTCTTCAGCAGCACGCGGCGGCTGACCCAGGTGTCGGTGCGGACTTCGTCGGCGGTGCCGATCACATCTTTGACATTGCGTACGATCATTGACGTTTTCCTCCAAATTTCAGAATGCGGGCGGACTGCCCTTCTTCGGCGAGCGCTTCGGCGACGCTGGCCTCGATGACTTCCAGGCCCTTGCCGAGCAGCTCTTCCTCGATCGTGAGCGCGGGCAGCAGCTTGAGCACTTCGTCCTGCGCCCCCGAGGTCTCGATCACGACGCCCTTCTTGAAGGCGTTCTGCGCGATGCGGTTGGCCAGCGCGGGCGTGGCGTTGCACACCAGCCCCTGGATCAGGCCGCGGCCGCGCACCGACAGGCCGGCGTTGGGATAGCTGTGCACCAGGTTCTCCAGCCAGTCGCGGACCTGGCGTTCCTTGCGCTGGATCTCGGCGGCGAAGGCGCTGTTGGTCCAGTAGGTCTCCAGCGCCTGCGTCGCGGTGACGAAGGCCAGGTTGTTGCCGCGGAAGGTGCCGCTGTGGGCGCCCGGTTTCCAGACGTCCAGCTCGGGCTTCATCAGCACCAGCGACATCGGCAGGCCGAAGCCGGACAGCGACTTCGACAGGGTGATGATGTCGGGGCGGATGCCCGCGGCCTCGAAGCTGAAGAACGTGCCGGTACGGCCGCAGCCGACCTGGATGTCGTCCACGATGAGCAGCATGTCGTGGCGCTGGCACAGCTTTTCCAGTTCCTTCAGCCAGCGCAGCGTGGCGACGTTGACGCCGCCTTCGCCCTGCACCGTTTCCACGATGACGGCGGCCGGCTTGTCCATGCCGCTGCTGGGGTCCTCGAGCATGCGCTCCAGGTAGGCCATGGTGTCCACGTCCGGACCGAAGTATCCGTCGTAGGGCATGAACGAGGTGTTGCCCAGCGCGTAGCCGGAGGCTTCGCGGAACTTCATGTTGGCGGTGACCGCCAGCGAGCCGCCGCTCACGCCGTGAAAGCCGTGCGTGAACGAGATGACGTTGGAGCGGCCCTTGACCTGGCGCGCGATCTTCAGCGCGGCCTCGACCGCGTTGGTGCCGGTGGGACCGGTGAACTGCAAGGTGTAGCGCCAGTTGCGCGGCTTGAGCAGCACGCGATCCACCGTCTCCAGGAAACGCTTCTTCGCGCTGGTGGCCATGTCCAGGCCGTGGACGACGCCGTCCGACTGCACATACTCCAGCAGCTTTTCCTTGAGAACAGGATTGTTGTGGCCGTAGTTCAGGGTGCCGGCGCCACTGAAGAAGTCGATGTACTCGGTGCCTTCCTCATCGATCAGCGTCGAACCCCTGGCCTGATTGAAGATCACGGGGAACGACCGGATGTAGCCCCGCACCTCCGACTCCATCCGGTCAAAGATTTTCAAGTCCATATGATTAATCCTCCCTTCATCTCATAAGTTGACAGACGGCCAGCGCCCTCCGGGGGCGTATTCGCGCCCGGATCGGCCAACCATCCCGGTAGTCGATAAGCCCGCTGGGCTTGCGCCGCCCGCTAGGGCGCCGGCAAGGCGAACGGACCTATCCTCAACAACATCTCGTCGTCGTGGTCCGCGCCGCCGAACAGTTGCCGGTCGAAGAACGGCTGTTCGGAGACGTGGGCGCCGAGTTCGCCGGCCAGGCCGGCGAAACTGCGGCGCGATGCCTGGTTGTCAGGCCCCACCGTGGTTTCGAGATAGCGGACATGCTCGAGACCCTTGCGCCGCAAGAGCTCGCGTAGCATGGCGCGGCCCAACCGATGGCCGCGTGCGCGGGTGTGCACCGCGACCTGCCAGACGAACAGGACGTCGGGCCGGGTCGGGATCACGTAAGCGGAGATAAAACCGTCGATACGTCCGCCGGAGCTTTCGGCCAGGACGCAGGTGTCGCGGAAATGCTCGGCCAGGAGCAGATACGCATAGAGGGAATTCAGATCGAGTGGCGGGCACTCGGCAATGAGGCGGTGGATGGCGGCGCCGTCTTTGCGGTCGGGCAGACGCATGGTGTGAGTCTGCTCGCTGACCGCCGGCGCCACGGCACTTGAGAGGGTAGTGTGATCCAGTTCGTTTTTCTTCATGCGACGATTCCCGATTCTGGGGGTGCCCCGCCCGTAGGCACTTCAAGGATGGGCGACGACACATCGCCATGCGTGTCGACGGCGGCCTGGCCATCCTGCTCCATGAGCGCCACGATGCGCTCCAGGGACAGCGTGATGGTGGCCTGTTCCAGTTCCGGCAACGCGTTGAGCGCGTCGGCCAGGTGTTTCTGCAGCGGCGAAGGCGCGCCCTGCGCCAGTTCGCGGCCGGCCTGGGTGGCCGTGACGAACACGATGCGGCGATCTTCGCGGCCGCGTTCGCGGCGGATCAGGCCCTTGTCTTCCAGGCGGTCGAGAATGCCCACCACCGTGCTGGGGCTGACGTGCATCTCGCGACTGATGGCGGTGGCCGTCATCGGGCCGTTGCCGATCACGGTGCGCAGACACATGAGCTGCGGCGCAGTGATGTGACTGACGGCGGAAAGCTGGCGCGAATGCAGCGCAATCGAACGCGTGATGCGGCGCAAGGCCCGCAAAATGCGCAGGTCGTACTGCTGTGAGGGATCGGATTTCGCTGCGTCAGTCATGGAAAGAGGGGCTGGGTGAAAATTCATTTCTATACGAATGATATGCGCACGATCTATTCGAGTCAAACAAAAATACCCCGGCACGATGTAATTAAATGAATACGAATTTGCGGCGGATCGCAGCAGGATTGCGGGACTTGCGCACCGGGCGGGGCAAGCCCGGCTGTCCCTCGGCGGGCTAGGCGGAAACCCCTAGAGAAACATATGTTTTTTTATTGAACAGAGATTTATCATGTGTTTTTTCCGATTCGTTACGTGTCATGTCGCTGCCCTCGGACCTGCTCTCCACCCTCCAGGAAAAACTGGAGCACCTCCCGCCCGAGCTGCAACGGGCGGCGCGCTGGGTCGCGGCGCATCCGGCCGAAGTGGGCATGTGGTCGATGCGGCGCCAGGCCCAGGCCCTGGGCGTGGCCCCCGCCACCATGCTGCGGCTGGCGCGCGCGCTGGGGTTCGACAGCTATGAGGTGTTCCGCCAGCCCTTCCAGCGGGCGCTGGCCGCGGCCAACCAGCCCGGGCTGCGCGAGCGCGCCGTCGCCTTGCAGGCCGCCGCCGGCGAGCCCGCGCCGGGCGGGCACGACGTACTGACCGAATACCAGATCCAGGCCGTGGGCTCGGTGTGCGCGCTGAATCCGCCGGCCGCCTTCGACGCCGCGGTGCAGACGCTGCTGGAAGCCGGCCAGGTCGGCTTCCTGGGCACGCGCTCGGCCTTCGGCATCGCCTTCCAGATGCGTTATGCGTACCAGCTCGTGCGCCGCAACAGCGTGCTGATCGACGGGCTGGGCGGCGCGCCCGCCGAACAGGCCGATAATCTCGGCCCCGGCGACGCGCTGATCGTGATTTCCCAGGCGCCCTATCCCACCGCCACCGTGCAGCTGGCGCGCCAGACGGCGCAGCGCGGCGTGACGCTGATCGCGCTGACCGACGACCCGCTGTCGCCGCTGGCCGTGGAGGCGCGCCATACGCTGCGCTTCGCCCCGCCCGACCGCGCCGGCGTGCAGGCCCGCCCCGCGCGCCAGGGCCCCGGTTCTTTCTTCCACACCACCTCCGGCCTGCTGGGCCTGGCCGAGCACCTGATCGCGCGCCTGACCGCGCGCGGCGGCGACGCGGTGCTGAGCCGCCTGACCGAAGTGGAACAACGCCTGCTCAACGACAACATCTACTGGAACGGCGGCCAGCCCCGCCGTCCGGCCTGACCTCCCGCTGGATGCGCCTTCAACCCCTGTATTGCGGAATCGCCCCATGAACCAAACCCATGTCCTGCATCGTTCCCTGCGCCAGACGCCGCCGGTCGCCGTACGCGGCCAGGGCGTCTGGGTCTATGACAGCGCCGGCCACGCCTATCTCGACGGATCGGGCGGCGCCGCCGTTTCCTGCCTGGGCCACAACCACCCCGACATCCAGGCCGCCATGCACGCGCAGATCGACGCGCTGGCCTATGCGCACACCAGCTTCTTCACCACCGAAGTGGCCGAGCGCCTGGCCCACCGGCTGGTGGCCGACGCGCCGGCCGGCATCTCGCACGCCTATTTCGTGTCGGGCGGCTCGGAGGCGGTCGAGGCCGCGCTGAAGATGGCGCGCCAGTATTTCGTGGAAATCGGCCAGCCCGAGCGCCGCCACATCGTGGCGCGGCGCCAGAGCTACCACGGCAACACGCTGGGCGCGCTGGCCGTGGGCGGCAACGCCTGGCGCCGCGCGCAATTCGCGCCGCTGCTGATCGAGGTGGAGCACGTCTCGCCCTGCTACGCCTACCGCGACCAGCGCGAAGGCGAAAGCGCCGAACAGTACGGCGAACGCCTGGCCGCCGAGCTGGAACAGGCTTTCGAGCGGCTGGGCCCGGGCAGCGTGATGGCGTTCGTGGCCGAGCCCGTGGTCGGCGCCACCGCCGGCGCGGTGACGGCCGTGCCCGGCTACTTCCGCCGCGTGCGCGAGGTATGCGACCGCCACGGCGTGCTGCTGATCGCCGACGAGGTGATGTGCGGCATGGGCCGCACCGGCACGCTGTACGCGGTAGAGCAGGAAGGCGTGACGCCCGACCTGATCACCATCGCCAAGGGCCTGGGCGGCGGCTACCAGCCCATCGGCGCGGTCATGGCGCAGCAGCGCATCGTCGACGCCATGCAGCAGGGCAGCGGCTTTTTCCAGCACGGCCACACCTATCTGGGCCACGCGGTGGCCTGCGCCGCCTCGCTGGCGGTGCAGGAAACCATCCGGCGCGACGGCCTGCTGGCGCGCGTGCAGGCGCAGGGCGCCGGCCTGCGCGCCCGCCTCGAACAGGCGCTGGGCGCGCACCCGCACGTCGGCGACATCCGGGGCCGCGGCCTTTTCATGGGCGTCGAACTGGTGCAGGACCGCGCCAGCAAGCAGACCTTCGATCCGGCGCTGGCGCTGCATGCGCGCATCAAGCGCGAAGCCATGGCGCGCGGGCTGATGGTCTACCCGATGGGCGGCACCATCGACGGCCGCCACGGCGACCACGTGCTGCTGGCCCCGCCCTTCATCATCACCGACGACGAACTCGACCAGCTGACCGAACGCCTGGCCGGCGCCATCGACGCCGCCATCGCGCAGGCGCGCTGAACGCGCCTGCGTCCGCCCCCGCAAGGGGCACGTGTAGATAAGCACAGGGCGTTGCGCGGCTCACGGGCAACGCCGACCGCCGGCAAAGACCGGCAATCTCACGGGGAAAAACCCCAAAAGGAGTTTGCATGACCACGTCCGTCAAACACACCTTGGGCCAACGCACCGCCTGGACGCTAGCCGCGTCGGGCCTGGCCACGGCTTTGCTGTCGGCGGCGCCGGCGCCCGCCGCCGCCCAGCAGAAGTTCGTCAGCATCGGCACCGGCGGCGTCACCGGCGTCTATTACGCCGCCGGCGGCGCCATCTGCCGCCTGGTCAACAAGGACCGCGCCACCCACGGCATCCGCTGTTCGGTCGAATCGACCGGCGGCTCGGTCTTCAACGCCAACACCATCAAGGCCGGCGAGCTGGACCTGGGCGTGGTGCAGTCCGACGTCGGCTTCAACGCCTACAAAGGCGAGGGCCAGTTCAAACAGGCCGGTCCCTACACCAAGCTGCGCTCGGTGTTCTCCATCCATCCCGAGCCGTTCACCGTGGTCACGCGCAAGGAAGCCAACATCAAGCGCTTCGAGGACCTGAAGGGCAAGCGCTTCAACGTCGGCAATCCCGGGTCGGGCACGCGGGCCTCGATGGAAGAGCTGCTGGCCACCATGGGCTGGACGCTGAAGGACTTCTCGCTGGCCTCCGAACTGCGCCCCGACGAACACGGCTCGGCGCTGTGCGACGGCAAGATCGACGGCTTTTTCTACGGCGTCGGCCACCCCTCGGCCAATATCCAGGACCCCACCACCAGTTGCGGCGCCAAGCTGGTTTCGCTGACCGGCCCCGCGGTGGACAAGCTGGTCGAAAAGTATCCCTACTACGCCCACGCCACGATTCCGGCCGGGCTCTATCCCAACAACCCCGAAGAGACCAAGACCTACGGCGTCACGGCCACGTTCGTCACCTCGGCCGACGTGCCCGAGGCCACCGTGTACACCGTGGTCAAGGCCGTGTTCGACAACTTCGACGACTTCAAGAAGCTGCACCCGGCCTTCGCCAACCTGAAGGCCGCCGACATGGTGAAGAACGGGCTGTCGGCGCCGCTGCATCCGGGCGCCGAGAAGTACTTCAAGGAAAAGGGCCTGCTCTAAGGCCGCGGGACCGACCGGCCAGCCGGAGCCGCCATGCGCGGCCCGCCGGCTGGCGCCCTCGCGCCCCGACGGGCGCAGGGGCCACGCGCGCGCTGCTTGCCGGCGCGCGTCCTGAAACGTAGGGGAATTTCATGACAAAAGAGCCGCACACGCCGGCCCCGGACCTGGATCAACTGGTCGCCGACGCCGACCGCGGAGGCCGCAATGCCGGCGGCGTCGCGGGCGCCACGCTGGCTGCCGGCGCGCTGATCTGGTCCGTCTTCCAGCTCTGGTATGCCTCGCCGCTGCCGTTCGCGCTGAACTGGGGCATTTTCAACGACACCGAGGCGCGCGCCCTGCATCTGGGCGTGGCCATGTTCCTGGGCTACCTCGCCTATCCCGCCAGCAAACGCTCGGCGCGCGACCGCATGCCCTGGTACGACTGGGCGCTGGCGCTGATGGCCGGCTTCTGCGGCGCCTATCTGTACATCTTCTATAACGAGCTCGCCGGCCGCCCCGGCCAGCCCACCACCATGGACGTGGCCACGGCCGCCATCGGCCTGGCGCTGCTGCTGGAAGTGACGCGGCGCGCGCTGGGCCTGCCCATGACGGTGCTGGGCCTGGTGTTCGTGGCCTACGCGCTGGCCGGCCCCTGGCTGCCCGACGTGCTGGCGCACCGCGGCGCCTCGCTGGAACGCCTGATGTCGCACATGTGGCTCACCACCGAAGGCGTGTACGGCGTGGCGCTGGGCGTGTCGGTGTCGTACATCTTCATCTTCGTGCTGCTGGGCTCGCTGCTGGACAAGTGCGGCGCCGGCAACTACATGATGCAGGTGTCGTTCGCGCTGCTGGGCCATCTGCGCGGCGGCCCGGCCAAGGTGGCCGTGGTGTCGTCCGCGGTCAACGGACTGGTGTCGGCGTCCTCGGTGGCCAACGTGGTGACCGGCGGCATCTTCACCATTCCGCTGATGAAAAAAGCCGGCTACGGCGGCGTGCGCGCCGGCGCGATCGAGACCGCCTCTTCGGTCAACGGCCAGATCATGCCGCCGGTGATGGGCGCGGCCGCCTTCCTGATGATCGAATACGTGGGCATCCCCTATACCGACATCATCCGCCACGCGATCCTGCCGGCCTCGATCTCGTACATCGCGCTGTTCTACATCGTGCACCTCGAAGCGCTGAAGCTGGGCATCCAGCCCATGATGGCCTCGGGCCCGACCCGCACGCCGCTGCAGAAGCTGGCCGGCTGGGGCATGGGCATCAGCGGCACGCTGGTGGTGATGGGCGCGGTCTACTGGATCGGCACCGGCATCCAGGCGGTGGCCGGCGCGGCCGCCACCTGGGTGCTGCTGGCCATCCTGGCGGCGCTGTACCTGTGGCTGCTGCGCATCGCGGCGCGCCACCCCGACCTGCCGCAGGACATAGACATCAACCATCCGGTGCGCCCCCAGCCCTGGCCCACGGTGCGCGCCGGGCTGTATTTCCTGATCCCCATCGGCATCCTGGTGTGGTGCCTGAGCGTGGAGGAATTCTCGGCCGGCCTGTCCGCGTTCTGGGCGGCCGTGGGGATGCTGTTCCAGATGGTCACGCAGCGTCCGCTGATCGCCTGGTTCCGCAAGCAGCCGACCGGACCGGCCTGGCGCCTGGGCTGGCGCGAGGCCATAGGCGGCCTGGAGGAAGGCGCGCGCAACATGATAGGCATCGCCATCGCCTGCGGCACCGCGGGGCTGATCGTCGGCGCGATCACGCTGACCGGCCTGGGCCTGCGCATGACCGCCTTCGTCGAACTGGTGTCGATGGGCAACGTGCTGCTGATGCTGATCTTCACGGCGGTGGTGTGCCTGATTCTGGGCCTGGGCATGCCCACGACCGCCAACTACATCCTAATGGCCACGCTGATGGCCCCCGTGGTGGTGGAGCTGGGCGCGCAGAACGGGCTGGTGATTCCGCTGATCGCCGTGCACATGTTCGTGTTCTATTACGGCATCATGGCCGACATCACGCCGCCGGTGGGCCTGGCCACTTTCGCGGCCGCCGCGATCTCCGGCGAAGACCCGATCAAGACCGGCATACAGGGCGTCACCTACGCGGCCCGCACGGCCATCCTGCCGTTCATGTTCGTGTTCAACCCCATGCTGCTGCTGATCGACGTCAGCTACGGCTGGGAACTGGCGCTGGTGGTGGCCGGCGCCACCCTGGCCTCGCTGACCTTCGCCGCGGCCACCATGGGGTGGTTCCGCACGCGCTGTACCCGGCTGGAGGTCTGCCTGCTGCTGCTGGTGACCTTCATGCTGTTCCGGCCGGATTGGTTCATGGACCATTTCGCCGCGCGCCACGAAAGCCGTCCGGCCGCCGAAATGCAGGCCATCGCCGCGGCGCTGCCGGACAACGGCCGCCTGACCGTGGTGCTGCGCGGCATCAACCTGGAGGGCGACGAGCTGACCAAGACCGTGGCGGTCGCCCTGCCCGCGCTGGAAGACGCGGGCGCGCAGGACGCGGGCCGCAAGCGCCTGGCCGAGGCCGGGGTGACGCTGATGAGCCTGGGCGGCCAGACGCAGATCGGCGGCCTGCGCTTCGGCAGCCGCGCCGAACGCGCCGGCTGGGAGCAAGGCTGGGACGTGCTGGAAGTGAAGGCGCCCAACCCGCAGCGCTGGTCCGACTTCTGGGTTTACGTGCCGGCGCTGTTGCTGCTGGCGGGCATGTGGGCGCGCCAGGGCCGGCGCGACGGCGGCGCCGCCGTGGGAAGGTTGCGCGCCACGGCGGTTTGACGGGATGGCGGCGTTCGGCGCCCGATGGGTTCCGCGCGCTTGGCGTTCGAGTTTTTTTCCAGGAGCTCTCGCGCTGCACCCATCCTACGATGGTGAAACCGTAAGATGGGTGCAGCGCGAGAAACACTGCGCAAGAAAGAAAATCTCAAGCGCGCGGAACCCATCGGGCGCCGAACGCCCCCCACGCAAAATCAGCCCAGCACCGGCGACAGCACCGGCTGCTTGGGCCGCACGTCCAGCGCGCGTCCCTTGCGGGCGCGCTTGCCGACGTAGACCGCCAGCGCCTCGCCGGCCAGGATGTCCTCGGTGTGCTTGTTGCGGTAGATGCCGGCGGCGCGCAGGCCGCCCGCGCCGATGGGCACGGTCTGGTCCAGCTTGTCGGAGGCGTCCAGGCCCATCAGGATGGTGCCGCGTCCGCCGCCCGACAGGGTCTTGACCTCGTCCAGGCCGAAGACCAGGAACTTGCCCTTGTGCGACAGCAGCGCAAGCTGGGTGGCGCCCTTGAACAGCGGCACCGGGCGCAGCAGCGCGTCGCCCTCTTCCAGCGTGATGAACTGCTTGCCGGCGCGCTGGCGGCTGACCATGTCGGACAGCTTGGCCGCGAAGCCGTAGCCGCCGCGCGTGGCCAGCAGCCAGCGGCTGTCGGGAGACGCCGCGATGGTGTGCACGATGCGCGTGCCCGGTCCCAGGTCGATCATGGTGGTCACCGGCTGGCCGTCGCCGCGCGCCGAGGGCAGCGCCGAGACGGGCACCGAATAGACGCGCCCGTTGTCGCCCATCGCGATCAGCGTGTCGGTGGTGCGGCATTCGAAGGCGCCGTAGAGATCGTCGCCCTGCTTGAAGCCGAATTGCGCGGCGTCGTGGCCGTGGCCCTGGCGGGCGCGCAGCCAGCCCTTCTGCGACACGATCACGGTGACCGGCTCGTCCAGCACCTTGGTCTCCAGCACGGCGCGCTCGGCGGTCTCGATCAGCGTGCGGCGATCGTCGCCGTACTGCTTGGCGTCGGCCTCGATTTCCTTGACCAGCAGGCGCTTGAGCGCGGCGGGATTGTCCAGCAGCTCCTGCAGGCGCAGCTGTTCCTCGCGCTTGTCGGCCAGTTCCTGCTCGATCTTGAAGCCTTCCAGGCGGGCCAGCTGGCGCAGGCGCATTTCGAGGATGTCCTCGGCCTGCCGCTCCGACAGCTTGAAGCGCTCCATCAGCGCGGCGCGCGGCTCGTCGGATTCGCGGATCGTCTGGATCACTTCGTCCACGTTCAGGTAGACGACCATGCGGCCTTCCAGCACGTGGATGCGGTCGATCACCTTGTCCAGGCGGAAGCGCGTGCGGCGCACCACGGTATTGGTGCGGAACGCCAGCCATTCGACCAGGATGTCGCGCAGGCCCTTCTGGCGCGGCCGGCCGTCGGTGCCGATGCACACCAGGTTGACCGAGGCGCTGCTTTCCATGCTGGTCTGCGCCAGCAGCGTGTTGACGAATTCGTCGCGGTCCACGCGCGAAGTCTTGGGTTCGAACACCAGGCGCACGGCGGCGTCCTTGCCCGACTCGTCGCGCACCGCGTCCAGCAGGTTCAGCATGACCGCCTTGGCCTGCGTCTGCTCGGGCGTCAGGCTCTTCTTGCCGGTCTTGACCTTGGGATTGGTGATTTCCTCGATCTCTTCGAGCACCTTCTGGCACGAGGTGCCGGGCGGCAGCTCGTGGACCACCAGCTGCCACTGGCCGCGCGCCATTTCCTCGAACTGCCAGCGGGCGCGCACCTTCAGTGAGCCGCGGCCGGACGCGTAGATCTGGGCGATGTCCTCGGGCGGGGTGATGATCTGGCCGCCGCCGGCGAAGTCCGGCCCGGGCACCAGCGCGTGCAGCTCGGCGTCGGGCAGCTGCGGATGCTTGATGAGCGCCACGCAGGCCTGCGCCACTTCGCGCAGGTTGTGCGGCGGGATTTCGGTGGCCATGCCGACCGCGATGCCCGAGGCGCCGTTGAGCAGCATCACCGGCAGGCGCGCCGGCAGCATCTGCGGCTCCTGCTGGCTGCCGTCATAGTTGGGCACGAAGTCCACGGTGCCCTCGTCCAGCTCGTCGAGCAGCAGCTTGGCGATGGGCGTCAGGCGCGCTTCGGTGTAGCGCATGGCGGCGGCGTTGTCGCCGTCGCGCGAGCCGAAGTTGCCCTGGCCGTCGATCAGCGGATAGCGCAGCGAGAAGTCCTGCGCCATGCGCACCATGGCGTCGTAGGCGGCCTGGTCGCCGTGCGGATGGTATTTGCCCAGCACGTCGCCGACGACGCGCGCGGACTTCACCGGCTTGGCGCCGGCGCCCAGCCCCATCGCCTGCATGGCGTACAGGATGCGGCGCTGCACGGGTTTCTGGCCGTCGCCCACGTCCGGCAGGGCGCGGCCGCGCACCACGGATACGGCATAGTCTAGATAGGCTTGTTCCGCGTAGCGCGCCAGGGTGATGGCGGCGTCGCCCTCGCCGTCGGGCGGAGTGGCGTCGAACAGGCCGGGTTGATTGCTGTCGGTCATGATGGTTTCAGGTAGACAAATTCATCGAAACGGCGTCAGCGCGCCGGCGCGGACGGCATCAGCTGCGTGTCGGCCACGTGCGCGCGCAGTTGCGCGCGCACCGCCTCCAGCGTGGCGGCGTCCTGTCCGCGCTTGGGGATGATCACGCCTTGCAAGGTGCCGAGAATGACATAGAGATGGTCCGGGGTTTCCTCGACCCGCCGCACATCGGACCACGCCATGCGCCCGGAGGCGGCGGCGGTGGAATCCGAGACGCCGTCGGGGCCGAACTCCAGCCGGTGGCGGCCCAGGAACAGCTCGTCGGGCTGCCGGGCCAGCATGCGCCGGGTGTTCTTGCGCACCAGCGCCGGCAGCACGTATTCATAGGCCAGCGCCAGCACCGCGAGAATGCCCAGCCCCACCGCCAGCCCCTCGAAATACACGGGCAGGATGCGGGCCCAGTCGGGCCCCTTGCCGTCCCAGGTCTGCCAGACCAGATAGGCCAGCAGCGCCACGATCATCAGGATCGCGAAGCGCAGGTGCGAGCGGTAGCGGCGGCGGCGCAGCTCGGGCCGCTTGTACACGTAGACGGCGAAGTCGGCGTAGTCGTCGGCCGTCAGGTCGACGTCCATGCGGGCAGCTCCGGATGCGGCCATCAGATGTCCAGCTCCGCCAGGTTGCCCTTTTCCTCGATCCAGGCGCGGCGCTGCGAGGACTCGCCCTTGCCCATCAGCATGTCGAACATGCGGGTGGTGTCTTCGGGGGTCTGGTCGCCGTAGCCCACCGGCAGCAGCCGGCGCGTGTCCGGGTTCATGGTGGTTTCCCACAGCTGCTCGGGATTCATTTCGCCCAGGCCCTTGAAGCGGCTCACGGCCCAGGCGCCTTCGCGCACGCCTTCCTTGCGCAGCTTGTCCTGCGCGGCCTCGAGTTCGCCTTCGTCCAGGCAGTAGATCTTGCGCGCCGGACGCTTGCCCTGGGCCGGCACGTCCAGGCGGAATAGCGGCGGCTTGGCCACGAAGACGTGGCCGGCCTCGACCAGCTTGGGGAAGTGCCGGTAGAACAGCGTCAACAGCAGCACCTGGATGTGCGAGCCGTCGACGTCCGCGTCCGACAGGATGCAGATGCGGCCGTAGCGCAGGCCGGACAGGTCGGGCGTGTCGCCCGGACCGTGCGGGTCCACGCCGATGGCCACCGAGATGTCGTGGATCTCGTTGTTGGCGAACAGGCGGTCGCGGTCCACTTCCCAGGAATTCAGCACCTTGCCGCGCAGCGGCAGGATGGCCTGGAACTCCTTGTCGCGGCCCATCTTGGCCGAGCCGCCGGCCGAGTCGCCCTCGACCAGGAACACTTCGGTGCGCGAGGCGTCGCTGGATTCGCAATCGGTCAGCTTGCCCGGCAGCACGGCCACGCCCGAACTCTTGCGCTTTTCCACCTTCTGCGCCGAGCGCTGGCGCGCCTGGGCCTGGCGGATGGCCAGCTCGGCCAGCTTCTTGCCGTATTCGACATTGCTGTGCAGCCACAGGTCCAGCGCACTCTTGGAAAAACCGCCCACCAGGCGCACCGCGTCGCGGCTGTTCAGGCGCTCCTTGATCTGGCCCTGGAACTGCGGGTCCAGCACCTTGGCCGACAGCACGAAGCTGGCGCGCGCGAACACGTCCTCGGGCAGCAGCTTCACGCCCTTGGGCAGCAGGCTGTGCAGTTCGGCAAAGCCCTTGACCGCGCCGAACAGGCCTTCGCGCAGGCCGGATTCGTGGGTGCCGCCGGCCGGCGTGGGAATCAGGTTGACATAGGACTCGCGCACGGCGTTGCCGTCTTCGGTCCAGGCCACCACCCACTGGGCGCCCTCGCCTTCGGCGAAGTTCTCGTGGTCGGCGCCGGCGTACTGCTGGCCTTCGAAGAACGGCACCATCAGCTCGGCCCCGGCCAGCGCCTCGGACAGGTAGCCGCGCAGGCCGTCCTGGTACTGCCAGGTCTTGGTGTCGCCGGTCTTTTCGTTGACCAGCGTGACCTTGACCCCGGGCAGCAGCACGGCCTTGCTGCGCAGCAGGTGCGTCAGCTCGCCCGGCGGGATATTGGGGCTGTCGAAATACTTGGGGTCCGGCCAGACGCGCACGCGGGTGCCGGACTTCTTGCGCCCGCCCTGGTCGTAGGGCGCCAGGGGCTCGGCCACGTCGCCGCCCTTGAAGACCAGGCGGTTGACGGCGCCGTCGCGCCACACCACCACCTCCAGCCGCGTGGCCAGGGCGTTGGTGACCGACACGCCCACGCCGTGCAGGCCGCCGGAGAAGGCGTAGGCGCCGCCGCCGGCCTTGTCGAACTTGCCGCCGGCGTGCAGGCGCGTGAACACCAGCTCGACCACGGGCGCGTTCTCTTCGGGATGCAGGCCCACGGGAATGCCGCGCCCGTCGTCCTCGACGGAAACGCTGCCGTCCGCGTGCAGCGTGACCTGGATCTGCTTGCCGTAGCCGGCCAATGCCTCGTCTGCGGCGTTATCAATGACCTCCTGCACGACGTGCAGCGGGTTTTCGGTTCGGGTGTACATGCCCGGGCGCTGGCGCACGGGCTCCAGCCCCTTCAGGACGCGAATGGACGCCTCGGTGTAACGTGGAGTGGCCAAGTTATCCCCAACATCTGTGGAAAAAAACCGACATTTTACGGATAAGCCCAGGTTCTGCGCGGCTCCCGGTGGGATGCGCACGACCTGACCACCTCCGAATTCGGTAGGATGATGACAGTGGCAACCGGCGCATCGGGGCCCTCGGCCCGGATCGCGACAACTGCGCCGCAACATCCTACACAAATCCGGCAAACCCTGTTGTTATCTCCAGTGGTATGCCTGTTGTTATTGACAGTGGTATGCTTTAGTCCATTGCCACAAACAAGAACAACCGCAAGGCGCATCTCTTCGGACCCTTTTTCCTTCCGGACCCTGTTTTACGCGCCCTTTGCTGCCGAACCCGAGAATCACCATCATGAGCGACCAAATCAAGAACGTCAGTGACGCAAGCTTCGATGCCGATGTGTTGAAGTCCGGCCAGCCTGTGCTGGTGGATTACTGGGCTGCCTGGTGCGGCCCCTGCAAGATGATCGCCCCCATCCTGGAAGAAGTCGCCACCGAATACGCCGGCCGCCTGACGGTCGCCAAGCTGAACGTGGACGAAAACCAGGACACCGCCGCCAAGTACGGCATCCGTGGCATTCCCACTCTCATGCTCTTTAAGGACGGCCAGGCCGCCGCCACCAAGGTCGGCGCGCTGTCCAAGTCGCAACTCACCGCATTCCTGGACGGCGCGTTGTAAACTGCGTGCTGTGAACGAAGGCGCCGCCCCGGTGGCGGCGCTCATTCAATACCGCGCGAGCCCGTCCGTGGCGCGCCGCCAGAACCCTTCTTTACTTTTCCCCCACCACTCACCGCGATGCACCTCAACGAACTGAAGGCGCTGCATGTCTCGCAGCTGCTGGAAATGGCCGCCGGCCTGGAAATCGAGAACGCCAACCGCCTGCGCAAGCAGGAACTGATGTTCGCCATCATGAAACGGCGCGCCAAGCAGGGCGAGCAGATCTTCGGCGACGGCGTGCTGGAAGTCCTGCCCGACGGCTTCGGCTTCCTGCGCTCGCCCGAGACCTCGTACCTGGCCAGCACCGACGACATCTACATCTCGCCTTCGCAGATCCGCCGCTTCAACCTGCACACCGGCGACTCGATCGAAGGCGAAGTGCGCACGCCCAAGGACGGCGAGCGCTATTTCGCGCTGGTGAAGGTGGACAAGGTCAACGGCGTGGCGCCCGAGGCGATCAAGCATCGCATCATGTTCGAGAACCTGACGCCGCTGCACCCGAACCGCGTCATCCGCCTCGAACGCGACATCAAGAGCGAAGAAAACCTCACCGGCCGGATTCTCGACGTCTTCGCGCCCATCGGCATGGGCCAGCGCGGCCTGATCGTCGCCAGCCCCAAGTCCGGCAAGACGGTGATGATGCAGCACATCGCGCACGCCATCACCACCAACTACCCCGACGCGGTCATGATCGTCCTGCTGGTCGACGAACGCCCCGAGGAAGTGACCGAAATGCAGCGCACCGTGCGCGGCGAAGTGGTGGCCTCGACCTTCGACGAACCGGCCACGCGCCACGTGCAGGTCGCCGAAATGGTCATCGAAAAGGCCAAGCGCCTGGTCGAAATGAAGAAGGACGTGGTGATCCTGCTGGACTCCATCACCCGCCTGGCGCGCGCCTACAACACCGTGGTGCCGGCCTCCGGCAAGGTGCTGACCGGCGGCGTGGACGCCAACGCGCTGCAACGTCCCAAGCGCTTCTTCGGCGCGGCCCGCAACCTCGAGGAAGGCGGTTCGCTGACCATCCTGGGCACGGCGCTGATCGAAACCGGCAGCCGCATGGACGAAGTCATCTATGAAGAGTTCAAGGGCACCGGCAACTCCGAAGTCCACCTCGAGCGCCGCCTGGCCGAAAAGCGCGTCTACCCCTCGATCAACCTGAACAAGTCGGGCACCCGCCGCGAAGAACTGCTGATCGCGCCGGACCTGCTGCAGAAGGTCTGGGTGCTGCGCAAGTTCATCCACGACATGGACGAAGTCCAGTCCATGGAATTCATCCTGGACAAGATGCGCGCCACGAAGACGAACGCCGAATTCTTCGACATGATGAAAAAGAAATAATCTCCCCCCCAGGGGGGCGCCGCTACGGACCGGCGGAGCCGGATCCGTGCGGCCCGGGTCTTGAGGCACCCGTTTCTTTTGGGGCCCCCGTTTCTTTGGGGGCCCCTTTCCATTGCGGCCGGCCTAGTTGCCGCCCAGGAATTCCTCCAGCAGGCCCGGCGTCTCGGGTTGCTTGCCGGGCTTGGCCGGCTTGTCCGCCAGCGGCTTGGCGGACGTTTCGATCGGCTCGATCTTGGGGTCGTCCCAGTCGCCGGTGACGGCGTATTCCATGGTCATGGCGCGCGCCAGCGGCTGCTTGAGCAGCCATTGCGTGACGAAGGCCCCCAGGCCGATCAGCGGGTTGACCGCCAGCGCCGTCACCATGGCCGCGCCGCTGGCGTCCAGGTTGGGGATCACCACCGCCTTCAGGTCCCAGCGTTCGCGGATGATGTTGACGCCGCCGGCCAGCACGATGGCGGCGACCGGCCCGTTGATCTTGTAGCCTTCGGTGGACGCAACGCCCTCGGCCACTTTGACCCGGCCGCGGATGGTGTCGAAGGGAAAGCCGTCGCGCAGCAGGTTGGTCGGGTTCACGTCCAGCCGCGCCAGCCTCTGCAGCGATTGCAGCGACAGCAGCTCCAGCAGCCGTGCGGTGCGCGAATTGACGTGCATGAAGCGGCCCTTGTCCAGGCTGACGTCGACCTCGCCGGTCAGGTTTTCGATCTTGTGGGTCCAGGGCAGGTCGCGCCAGGTGGCCTGGCCCTTCATGGTGCCCTGCCCGCCCGACACCACTTTCTCGAAGCCGATGCTGTCGAGGAACTTGCCCACATCCTCGTACTTCACCGAAGCGTCCACCGTCAGCCCGCGGTCCGCGCCCTGCAGCCGCCAGTTGCCGGTGGCGTTCAACGAGGCCGCCGGATTGGTGATGGAGAGCTTGTCCAGCCGCCATTGGCGGCCGCGCTCCAGATTGGCGCCCTGGACCTGCAGCGCGCCCAGATTCTTGCCGTACAGCCGGAATTCCTGCGCCTGCAAGTCGATCGCCGGGATGTCCGACAGGTCGCTGCCCGAGGACAGGGCCTCGTCGGCGTCGTTGTCATCGCCTTCGCCGCCCAGCGCCAGGTGCTTCAGGCGCGCCGTGATCTGCCCGGCGATGGCGCCGGAGGCCTCGCGCCACTCCAGCGTGCCGGCGGCCTGGCGCGATTGCAGGTCCACGCGCCACTGCGCCGGGCCGGGGCGGGTCGCATACAGCGTCAGGTCGTTGAGGGTAAAGCCGCCGGTGCGCAGCTTGCCGGCGGCCAGGCTGATGCGCTCGGGCTGCGGCAGCATCGGGCGCGAGGCGGCGCGGCTCTTGCCTGCGCTCTTGCCGGCGGCCGGGCTGAACCCGTCGGCCACGTCTTCCCAGGCGTCCATGTCCAGTTCCGGCAGCGTCGCGTTCAGGCTCAGCCCCCGCTCCGGCAGGCTGGCCGGGCGGCCGATGCCCAGCGCGCCGCGCGTGAAATAGGAACGCTCGCCCTCGGACGGCGCGCGCTCGAACAGCGCGTTGACGCCGTCGCCCAGGCTGGCCGTCAGCCAGCGCCGGTTCGAGGCGCCGCGGTCCTGCGCGGGCGACCACTCTACCTTCAGCGTCTGCGCGCTCTGGGCAGGCTTGCCCACCGGCGCGGGCATGTCGATCGCCATGCCGACCAGGTCGGACTCCACGGAAATATCCACCGCCCCGCCGCGCTGATAGCCCACCTTGCCCTTGTAGGCCGCCTTGCCCGAAAAGCGCGACATGGACGGCGTGTTGCTCAGCTGGGTCAGCGCCGAGCCGGCCAGCGTGCCTTCGAACCGCAGCGCGTCCGACCCCTTGGCCAGGCGGCCGGAAATCCGCGCCGGACCGCCCAGGAACTGAGCCCGCACTTCCTTGGTCTCCACGCCTTTTTCCGAGAACGCCAGCTCGCCGCGCATCTGGCTGAGCAGCGGCATTTCCGGCATGAAGGTGAAGCTGTTGTCGGCGAACTGGATGCGCCCCTGCACCTGCGTGTCGTCGGTATTGAGCAGCGGCACCTTGAGCTTGAGGCCCACGCGCCAGTCGCCGCTGCCGCGCGCCTCTTCCAGCGCGCCGTCCAGCAGTTCGCCCAGCGGCGAATTCGCCGCCAGCGCCAGATAGGCCGGCACCGAGCCGGAGGTCTCGCCGTCCAGCAGCAGTTCGGAGTTCTCCTCCATGTTGGGAATGGTGGCGGAGACCGCGCCCAGCGCCACGGTCTGGCCTGGCCCCACGTGGGCCAGCGCACCGCCGGCGCTGTCCAGCGTCAGGCTGACCTTGTCGATGCGGAAGTTGCCCGCCAGGTTCTCCAGCACCGGCCATCCCTTGCGGTGGCCGCGCGCCGGCGCGTAGTCGACCTTGGCGCCGGTGTAGGCGCCGGCGATGACGAATTCGCCCTGGGCCCCGGGGCTGCCGTAGGGAAAATCGTCCAGGTCGCCCTTGAGCGTGATGGAGGCCGACTGCATCTCGCCGGCCGGCAGGCCGGTGGCCAGCCATTCGCGCGCGTCCGCGTTGACCTCCAGCGGCAGGTAGCGGTGGATGGCCGGCATGGAGCCGCGCACCATGGTGCCGCGCAGGTCCACGCTGCCGGCCGCCGTCTTGCCCTCGGGCTGCCACTGTCCCTGGAAACGCGCGTCGATGTCGTCATTGGCCAGCCGCAGCTGCGCGATGTCGACGAACCAGTGCTCGGCGTCCGGCCCCTTGGTGCTGGCCTGGAGCGCGACGTCGCGCGCTTTCAGCGTGGGCTCCGCGAACACGCCAGGCAGGGTCACGGCCAGCTGCTCGGCGCGGCCGTCGACCGACACGGCGGCCGCGCCCGGGCTGCGCGCCAGCGGCACGCCCTCGATCTGTACGAAGTCGCCCGGCAGGCCCTGCACGCGCGCCTGCGCGTAATCCGCCGCGAACCCGGGGCCGTCGGCCGCGGCCGACCAGCGCAGGCCGCGCACCGCGGCGTCCGCGGTCAGCGCGGTGAACTTGCCTTTTTCCAGCTGCAGCCAGGCGCGCGCGCTGATGCGCCCCGCGATCTCCGGCGGTTCGATCCAGGGCGCCCAGGCCAGCGGCTCGGCGTCGTCCACCTGGGCATAGAGCTGCCCGCTCCAGCCGCCGGCATTGGCGCCGCCCAGCGCCAGCAGGCTGCGGTTGAACTCGCCGCGCAGTTCGATCTTGCGCGCCAGCGCGTCGCCGGCCGCGGCCCGCAGCACGAAGCGGTGCGACAGGCTGCCGTTGCGCGCCAGGAAGTCCACGCCTTCGAGCGTCAGTTCGGGCGCCTGGCGCAGCCCGTCGATCCAGCGCACCGTGGCCCCGCGCACGCGCAGTTCGCGCTGCGCGGCCAGCCAGCGCAACGCGGGATGATCCAGGTCCGAACGGTGGTCGCTGGTGTTGAGGTCGATGTCCTGGCCGGCCACCCATAGATGATTGTCCGCGTCGCGGCGCAGCGTGATTTCGGGCCGCTCGACCTGCAGGCTCACCAGCTTGGGCGACAAGGCCAGAATGCTGCGCCAGCCCAGCACGGCGGAGACGGACGGCAGGGCCAGCACGGGGTCCGGCTCGTCGTCGTAGACCTGCACGGCCTTCAGGTCCAGCCGCGGATTGAGCCCCTGCCAGTCCGCTTCGATGGCGCCGATCTCCACGCGCGAGCCCAGCGCCCGGCTGGCGTAGGCCTCGATCTGCGGACGCCATTGGTCTATCCTGGGAAGCACCCAGTAGCGCACGCCCAGCGCGCCCAGCGCGGCGACGCCATAGACGGCCAGCGTCACCCAGAACAGGGCGCACAGCAGTTTCTTGGCCGCCGCGCCGCCCCACCAGGACGCACGGCCGGCGGCAGGCCCCGATTGCGGGTCCGGCGTGGGGGAATTTTTCGAAGCTGACACGGATCGGTGGGCAGGATAATGGTCTTGCGGTATCGTCCCCACTTATACCTGAAACGCGCCCATTTCGCCGCCAATTTCGCCATGTCCACGCCCGTTTTGCTCGACCCCGCCCTCGCCTGGTCCGGCCACCTGCGCCGCCGCCTCGATGCCCATCCCGACCTGGCCGCCTGGCTTGCCGAGGCCGTGCAGCAGCCGCTCACGCCCGCCCGCATCAAAGCATGGCAAACCGAACTGGCCGGCCCGGGCGCGCCGGACACGCTGCCGGTGGAATCCTGCCGCATGGTGCTGCGCAAGCTGCGCGAACGCGTCTTCAACGTGCTGATCGTGCGCGACCTGGCCGGGCAGGCGCCGCTCGAAGAGGTGGTGGGCGCCATGACCGCCCTGGCCGACCTGGCGGTGGCCGCCGCCTACCGCAGCGTGGCGGCCGAACTCGCGGCCGTGCATGGCGTGCCGCGCGACCCGGCCACCGGCAAGCCGCAGGAAATGCTGATCATGGGCATGGGCAAGCTCGGCGGCTGCGAACTGAACGTGTCCTCCGACATCGACCTCATCATGCTGTATGGCGAAGAAGGCGAAACCGACGGGCCGCGCCGCATCAGCCACCACGAGTTCTACGGCCGCCTGACGCGGCGCATGATGCCGGTGCTGTCCGAGGTCGACGCCAACGGGCAGGTATTCCGCACCGACCTGAGGCTGCGTCCCGACGGCGACTCCGGCCCGCTGGCCTGGAGCCTGGACGCGCTGGAGCACTACCTGATCGGCCAGGGCCGCGAATGGGAGCGCTATGCCTGGCTCAAGGCGCGGCTGATTCCGGCCCAGGCCTTCGACGGCAGCGACAGCGCCGCGCAGGCGCGCCAGCTCGAAAGCCTGCGCGTGCCCTTCGTGTACCGCAAGTATTTCGATTTCGACGCCCTCGCCGCCCTGCGCGCGCTGCGCGAGCGCATCCGCCAGGACTGGCAGCGCCGCGCCCACGCGCGCAGCGGCATCGACAGCGCCAACAACATCAAGCTGGGCGACGGCGGCATCCGCGAGATCGAATTCGTGGTGCAGGTGGCCCAGCTGATCCGCGGCGGCCGCATGCCGGCGCTGCAAAAGCGCGGCCTGCTCGAAGCGCTAGAGGCCGAACGCGCGGCCGGCCTGATGCCCGAGGACGACGTCCGGCGCCTGGAGCAGGCCTACCGCTATCTGCGGCGCACCGAGCACGCCCTGCAATACCGCGAAGACGCGCAGACCCACCTGCTGCCCGGCGATCCCGCCCAGCGCGCCGAGCTGGCCGCCGCCCTGGGCATGAGCCCGCAGGACTTCGAAACCACGCTGGCGGCGCACCGCGAGTTCGTCTCGCAGACCTTCCGCAATGTGTTCCGCATCATGGGCATGGGCGAGACCGAGGAGCCGGCGCCCGCGCCCGGCGCCGCCGAACCCGCCGGCTGCCTGGAAACGCCGGACGGCAATTGCGAGCTGGGCGAACAGATCCGCCAGGCCTTCGGCGATTCCGCGCAGGACCTGCTGCGCCGCACCGAGACCCTGCTCAACAGCCACCGCATCCGCAGCCTGCCCGAGAGCAGCCGCAAGCGCATGGACATCCTGCTGCCCTCGGCGCTGCGCGCCGCGCTGCAGACGCCTGCGCCGCTGGAGGCCACGGTGCGCCTGTTCGACCTGATCGAAAAAATCGCGCAGCGCAGCGCCTACCTGGCCCTGCTGGCCGAGTATCCCGACACCCTGGCCCGCGTGGCCCGCATGGTCGCCGCCAGCCCCTGGGCCGCCCAGTACCTGACCCAGCATCCGCTGCTGCTCGACAGCCTGATCGACTGGCGCACGCTGTTCGAGCCGCTGGACTTCGCCCAGATCGCGCGCCAGCTCGGCGCGGACCTGGACGCCTGCCGCCTGCCCGACGGCGAGCCCGATATCGAACGCCAGATGAACCTCATGCGCGACGTGCAGCGCCAGGCCAGCTTCCAGCTGCTGGCGCAGGACCTGGAGGGCGAGCTCACCGTGGAAAAGCTGGCCGACCAGCTGTCCGCGCTGGCCGACGTGCTGCTCAATGAAACCATCCGCCGCGCCTGGCCGCTGGTGAACCGGGTGCCGGGCGCCGAACCGCGCTTCGCCGTCATCGCCTACGGCAAGCTGGGCGGCAAGGAGCTGGGCTACGCCTCCGACCTGGACCTGGTGTTCCTGTTCGACGACACGCGCGAGGACGCCGCCGAGGTCTACGCCAAGCTGGGCCGGCGCATGACCTCCTGGCTCTCGACCATGACGTCCTCGGGCCGGCTGTACGAGGTCGACCTGCGCCTGCGCCCGGACGGCGACGCCGGCCTGCTGGCCGTATCGGTCGAGGCCTTCGAGCAGTACCAGCACAAGCACGCCTGGGCCTGGGAGCACCAGGCGCTGACCCGCGCGCGGCATGCCGCCGGCGACGCCGGCATCGGCGAGCGCTTCGAACGCATCCGCGAGGACATCCTGGTGATGCCGCGCGACGCCGCGGCGCTACGCGACGAAGTGCTGGCGATGCGCGAGAAGATCAACGCCGGCCATCCCAACACCGGCCCGCTGTTCGACCTCAAGCATGACCGCGGCGGCATGGTCGACGTGGAATTCGTCACCCAGTACCTGGTGCTGTGCCACTCAGGCACGCATCCGCAGCTGGTGCGCAACCTGGGCAATATCGCGCTGCTGCGCCTGGCCGGCGAGGCCGGCCTGATCGAGCCGGCGCTGGCCGCCCGCGCCGGCGACGCCTATCGCACCCTGCGCCGCGTCCAGCATCAGCTGCGGCTGCAGGGCGTGGAAAAGGCCCGCGTGCCGCCCGAGCAGCTGCAGGAAGAACGCGCCGCCGTGCGCGAACTGTGGGCGGCCGTGCTCGGATGAACCCGTGCGGGCGCGGCTGGCGGCAACTCGTCGTAAAATAAGGACTTTTCCGCATTTTTCCGTTTGCCAGCCATGT
The DNA here is from genome assembly GCF_056711425.1 of Achromobacter sp. SX5. Lineage (NCBI taxonomy): Bacteria > Pseudomonadati > Pseudomonadota > Betaproteobacteria > Burkholderiales > Alcaligenaceae > Achromobacter > Achromobacter sp. SX5. The sequence continues at coordinate 3,826,762 of NZ_CM160041.1, forward strand.
CCGACCTCGTGCGCCCCAAACTCGATCTGCCCGCCGGCCGCCGCAAGGTGCTGCTGCACTCGTGCTGCGCGCCCTGCTCCGGCGAAGTCATGGAGGCCATGACCGCCTCGGGCATCGATTACGCGATCTACTTCTACAACCCGAACATCCATCCGGTCAAAGAGTACGAAATCCGCAAGCAGGAGAACATCCGCTTCGCCGAACAGCACGGCATCGAATTCATCGACGCCGACTACGACATGGACAACTGGTTCGAACGGGTCAAGGGCCTGGAAGACGCGCCCGAGCGCGGCGAACGCTGCACGGTCTGTTTCGACATGCGCTTCGAGCGCACCGCGCTGTACGCGCACGAGCACGGTTTCGACACCATCACCAGCTCGCTGGGCATCTCGCGCTGGAAGGACATGAACCAGATCAACGGCTGCGGCGAACGCGCCGCGGCCCGCTACGACGACCTGATCTACTGGACCTACAACTGGCGCAAGGGCGGCGGCTCGTCGCGCATGATCGAAATCAGCAAGCGCGAGAACTTCTACCAGCAGGAATACTGCGGCTGCGTCTATTCGCTGCGCGACACCAACCGCCACCGCCGCTCGCAAGGCCGCGACCGCATCCACATCGGCGTGAAGTTCTACGGCAAGGAAGAGCTGATCAACGAAGAGTCGCTCTGAGCGGCCGCGGCGCTAGCGTTCCTGGCGCCGGTATTCCGACGGCGACACGCCGTAGCGTTTGCGAAACGCGTGGCTGAAGCGCGCGGCGTCCGAAAACCCATAGCGATAGGCGATGTCCCCGATCGGCCGGGCGGACTGCGCTGCGTCGCAAAGCGTGTCGCGGCAGCGCTCCAGCCGCGCGCTGAGGATGAAATCGGCGGGCGTGGTGGACGCTTGCGCGAAGAGCTTGTACAGATACCGCCGCGACACCCGGAAGGCCGCCGCCGCGCTGGCCGGAGACAAGGCCGGATCATGCAGGTTTTCGAGTATGTGCTGCTGCACGCGGCGCAGTTGCGCCTGGCGCAGTTCGACCTGGTCCTGCTCGGCCAGCGCGCCGGCCTGTTCGCTGATGTTCAGGCCCATCATCTGCAAGATCGCATTGGCGGCGTCGCGCGACGCGCTCTCCGACAGGTTGGCGTGCTCGTTCAACGCCACCCGCAGCAGGTCCATGGCCATCCGGCCGCAGCCCTGGCGGGCGCTGAAGCGGCGCGCCACGGCATTGCGCATGAAAGGCTCCCAGGCCTCGACATGCTTGCCGGGCACCTGCATCACCAGGAAATGCGCGCCGTCGTCCACCTCGATCTCGTATGGGCGGGTGGTGTCGTAGATGCCCCATTCGCCCGGGGTCAGCAAGGCGCTGCGCCGGGCTTGGTGGATTTCGCTGCGGCCGGACAATTGCAGCGTCACTTTGTAGCCGGCCGCGACCGACTGGTCGGCCAGCAGCTTGCTGCGGCGCACGCGCTGCGCGCTGCTGCGCAGCTCGCTGACCTGCATCCAGCCCAGTGAGTCCACCGCCACGCTGTTGCGGAAGCGCGCTGGGAACACGGCGGATACTTCCAGGGGAACAAAGGTATCGCTGACACTTTCCTGCCAGCTGGCGCAATCCAGGAAGTGCCTGGGCGCGCTGCGCAAAAGGGATTGGGACATGGCGACTCCGGAATGCTGCCTCTTTCTAGCATCGGGCGGCGGGACGGGAACATCGGTAACAACCCCTAAGACAGCCGCCCCGCTAGGGTTTTCTGTCGCTCCCGTAGGAATATTCGGCCAGGTCGAAACCCTGCTTCGACAAGGCCTGCGCCAGCCCGTGGCGCACCGGCACCACGTCCTCGTAGCGGCGCCGCCGCGCCGCCGCCACTTCCTGTTTGGTGTAGGGACGGAAATCCGCGGGCAGTTGCGCGGCGCTGAAACTTTCCAGCAGCCAGTTCAGCACCGCCGCGAGTTCGGCGTCGCTCAACTGGGATTGCGCGGCGCCCGGCACCCGGATCAGGTATTCGCGGCCCGCCGGCAAGTGCACGAAAGCGCCGACGGAACCCCGGAAATCGGGAATGCCGTGGCGGCTGCTGCCGCGGCCGTCCACGCGATGGCAGCCCGCGCACTGCAGGACGTAATCGGCCCGCGCGTTTTGGCGCAACTGCGCCGCCGCGGAACCGTCGGGAGCGACGCCTTGCGCGACCACGGCCCGCGCCGCGCACAACAGGACGGCGGCGACGCAATGCCGCCGCCATCCCGCCCCCCGCCGCCCCAGCCCCCGGCTCATGGCTTCGGCTTCGTCTTGGCCAGTCCCACGATCACGGAGGTGGTGCAGTGGAAGATGGACGATTCGTTGGACATGCACCAGTTCACGTCGTTGTGCAGGAACATCTGGTAGCCGGGGCGCTCGCGCTCGGCGGAAGCGCACATGCACTTCCCGCAAGCCGCCTTGCCGCAGCAGTCGTTGTAGCTGATGAGGTAGTCCTTGCCGTCCAGCGGATTGTGGCAGGTTCCCACCCACGACACGGCTGAAGGCGAAGTGCCCGGCGGGCACGAGGTCATGCTGCCGCCGCAGCAGGAACACAGAAAGCCGTCCACCGCGCAGTAGCGCCAGTAGTCGCAGGCGGTGTCGTCCATCTGCGGCTTCTTGGGGGCCGCCGGCGCCGAGCGCGCCACGGGCAGCACCGGCATCAGGAAAGCCGTTCCCACCAGCGCCTTGCCGATGCGGTTGAGCACGCTGCGCCGGGACGTGGCGTGCGCGACCGAGCGCGTGGCGCGCTCTCCGAGTTTATCCAGCCAGTGCATTGCCGCTCTCCTTGCGGGAAATCCGGGTTTCTTCCAGCGCGCCGGCGGCCAGGAACTCCTGCACCGACGCCACGCCCAGTTCCTTGGCCGTGAACAGGCTTTCGAGCTGTTCGCGGGAATTGATCAGGCCCTTCGCTCGCAGCGTTCCGGTTTCGTCGATCAGCACGGCGTAGGGCAGCTTGCTGATCTGGAACTTCATGCCCAGTTCGGTCGACAGCAGGTACGGAAAACGCTCCAGTCCCGCCTGCTTGTAGAACGCCAGATGCTCGGGCATTTCGCCGTCGCTGGCCAGCACGATGCGCAGCCAGGCGCTTTCGGTGGCGGCCACCGATTTCAGGATCGGCAGCAGCTTCTTGCACACCGGGCAGGTCGGCGACAGAAAGAACAGCAGTTGGCTGTGCTGCCCGCGTTCGCCCACGACGATGCGCCGGCCCAGCAGGTCGGCAAGTTCGAAGCGCGGCGCCGGTTCGCCGACGCCGGGGCCCTTGTCCATCGTGAGCGCGCCCATCGGCGCCACGCGTTCGTACAGCACGCCGATCTGCCGCGACAGGGCCAGGATGACCAGCACCAGGCAAAGCACCACGCCCCACAGCAGAAAATTGGAAATGATCAAGGCATCCATGTGAAACTCCTTCAAAGGTTCCGCAGCTTGAGATGCGAGGCCAAGAGGTGATTGGCGGTGTAGTAAAGGGCCACCGCGGAGATCGCGAGGCCGAAGACGGCGGCGGCGTCCACCCATTGCAGGCCGCGAGAGCCACCCGCCGCGGCGTGGAGCGCGGGCGCCGTCCACGACGCCAGGACCGCGTTGCGCAGGACCAGCCACCAGGACAGCCCCGCGCCGCCCTGCCCGCCCCGTCCCGTGCCGCTGGCCGGACCGCCGCAGCCGCAATCGATGTCGCGATGGCCGCGCAGCAAGTTGAACGCCAGCGCCGCGGTGGCCGTCGCCAGCACCAGCAGCGCCAGTTGCGCCCCCGCCGCCTGGCGCGGCGGCGCCAGCAACAGGACGCCGGCCACGGCCTCGGCCAGCGCATAGGCCCATGCGAACGCACCGCTCCAGCTTTCGGGCAGGATCCGGTAGGCCGACACCGCCGCGGAGAAGCGCGCCATGTCCCGCAGTTTTTCCAGCGCGCCCAGGAGCAGCACGCAGGCCAGCGCCGCGCTCGCGGCATAGAGCAGTACGGGATCGTTCATGGCGCCCTCCAGGGTTGCGGCTCGACCTGCAGCGCAGTCTCGCCCGCGCCCTCGATCGTTCCCTTGAGAACGGGCGCGGCCGGCGCTGCGTCGTAGACGTTCACGTTGCCGCCGTCCAGCGTGTAGAGGCGCGGCGCCTCGTCCTGCGATACCGACATGGACAGTGCATTCCTGCCCGGCACCCGCGCCACCCGCTTGTGCGTGGACAGGTCGTAGACCCAGATCTCGGAGGCGGGCGTCTTGTGCGAGCCTTCGGCGCCGTTCGGATGCATGCCGACGTAGAGCCGCTTGCTTGCCTGGTTCACGGCCAGCAGGTTGTAGCCGCCGGGTCGCCAGCCCTGGTCCTTGCCCGACGCGTCCAGCAAGGACCACGGTTTGCCGAAGACGGCGTCCTGGCCGCTGAAATCCGCGCTGTACACGTTGCCGTTGTAGGAGACGAAATAGAACGTGTTGCCGAGGTTCTCGGTATGCGTGAAGACCGGGTCCTTTTCCGGATCGAACATCGGCTGGCTGCGCTGCTGGCCCGCCGGCTTGCCGGCCGCGTCCAGGTCGACGGTCAGCAGCGCGCCGTCGCCGCAGATGCTGGCGAAGCTGCGCGGGCGGGACGGCAGGACGATGATGCTCCAGCATCCCGCGGCGGCCGTGATTTCGTCGGTGAACTGGCGCGTCTTCAAATCCACCACCGTGACCGAGGACGCCGGCGTGGCGTTCTGCACGAACAGCAGCCCGCCGTCGGTGCTCTGGCGCAGGTAGTTGCGGTAGTTCAGCGCCTGCGCGCGCTTCTGCGGGATGGGCACCTCGAACCTGGGCGTCAGCGTCTCGGCGTCCCAGGCTTCGATCAGGTCGGTCCGCTTGCCGCGGTTGAGCCGTTCGTAGTAGGTCGTCATCACGTAGATGTCCTTGCCGTCCGCGGACACGGTCATGTGACCGTTGAACGAGGTGGGCACCAGCCCCAGGAATTTGCGGGTGTCGCCGTCGTAGATGTTGATCCGGCTGTCCACCAGGTGATTGAAGACGGCATCCATCACATACAGCCGGTGAGGCGTGGCAGGCGGCAGGCGGGCGCCGCCCTTGAGCTCCTCCACCGGCAGGTCCGCCCGGGCGAGCCCGGCCGCGGCGGCCAGGGCGGCGCACAGCGCCCACTGTCCCGCCCGCGATGCGCATGATCTGGCGCGTAGCGCATTCATCGATATTCTCCTCGTCTCATGATCGGATCTCCCTGGGCCTGCCGACGCTGAAAGCAGCCACGCACAGGCCTTAAAACGCGTAGACATAGCGCAGCTGCACGCCGCGCATGCGCGGCCCGTTCTCGACCTTCAGGTCGTGGATGTACTGCATCTGAATCTGGTTGGCGTCGTTGATCTGGTGCGTGAGCTCGACGGCCAACTGGTGGTTGCGGGCGCTGGTGGCCACGGTTTCGCCCGAGGAGGTCTCCCGCCCGCCGGTTTCGTAGCGATAGCGCACCCCGGTATAGGTGTCGGGCGTCAGGTTGGTCGACGCCAGGGCGAAAAAGCGGAACGAAGGATCTTTCTTCAGCGTCTGCCCATACCAGTCGGTGTTGCGGCCATAGATCTCCACTTCCGCGATGGCTTCGAGATAGGTGGATTCGCCTATCCCCTTCACGAAGGAAAAATCCTGGATGGTCGACCAGCGGTTCTTCCCGGGCGAGACATCGGGCCGCGAGCCGTCGTAGCGGCCCACCGGCGCAACGATGAACGGCTCCCAGGCGAACCAGGTTCTGGTCTGCTCATTGTTGTAGAACCAGATCGCCGACCCCAGCGTCAGGTCGCCTATGCCTGTCTGGTGGTCGCCCGGCGCGCCCGGCAGCTCCATCGACGTGCGGTACATCGGCACGATGAATTCGAGCTGCACCGTCTTGCCGTAAAACTCCCGGTAATGCATCTGGCGATACACCAGCGCGTTAACGTCCACCGAGGCGCCTCCCACCCGCTTGCCTTCGGCGTACAGCCCGGACGAGCGCAGCCCCGCCAGATAGCCTGCGACGAGATTGGTGCCCACCGGCGCGGGTATCCAATCGCGCGCGCTGGGATCTCCGGCCCATGCCGCCTGCGACGCCCCCGCGCAGGCCAACAGCAGCGCGGCGCGCGCGCGGGTCCGGCAAAGCCTGCTGCCTGCCATGTATTTCCCCTTGGTTCCGTGACGGCGCGGCCACCGGTATCTCCCGGTTTGGGCCGCGCCGCCGTTGTTAGTACGCCATGCAGACCGACTTCTTCTCCAGGTACAGATCCAGCACGGCGCGGCCGTGCTCGCGGCCAATGCCGGATTGCTTGAACCCGCCGAAAGGCATGTTCGGGTCCAGCATGTTGTGGGTGTTCACCCAGATGGTGCCGGCGTCGATGCGCGGGATCAGGCTTTGGACGCGGCCGAGGTCATTGCTCCACAGGCTCGCGCCCAGGCCGAAGGCGCTGTCGTTGGCCAGCCGCACGGCGTCGTCCAGGCTGTCGAAGGGCTGCGCCACGACCACGGGCCCGAAAATCTCTTCGCGCGCGATTCTTGCGTCGGATCGCAGGCCGGCAAAGACGGTGGGCTGCACGAAATAGCCTTGGCCCTCGCCGGCCGCGCCCCCCGCCAGCACCTGGCCGCCTTCGGCGCGCCCGAGACCGATGTAGTCCATGACGCGCCGCTGGTGGCGCGCCGAAACCAGCGGACCGATCTGCGTGGCCGGATCGAAGCCCGAGCCCAGCTTCATACCGGCGGCCAGGTCGGCCAGCCCCTGCACGACCTTGGCGTACAAGCCCTTCTGCACGTAGAGCCGCGAGCCGGCCGTGCACACCTGGCCCTGGTTGAAGAAAATGGCGGCGGCGGCGCCCTGCACGGCGCGGTCGACGTCGCAATCGTCCAGCACGATCACCGGGGACTTGCCGCCCAGCTCCAGCGACACCCGCTTCATGTCGTCCATCGCGGCGCGGCCGATCAGCTTGCCCACCTCGGTGGAGCCGGTGAACGCGATCTTGTCGACGCCGGGATGGGCGACCAGCGCCGCGCCCGCCGTTTCACCGCGGCCCGTCACGACATTGACCACGCCGGGCGGGAAACCCGCTTCCAGCACCAGTTCGGCCAGACGCAGCGCGGTCAACGGGGTTTCCTCGGCGGGCTTGAGCACCACGGTGCAGCCGGCCGCCAACGCCGGCGCGATCTTCCAGATCGCCATCAGCAGCGGGAAATTCCAGGGAACGATCGCGCCGACCACGCCCACGGGCTGCGGCAAGGTCTGGGCGCTGTACCGGACGCCCGGCGGAAACGGAATGGACAGCGACAGCGTATCGCCGGTGATCTTGGTGGCCCAGCCCGCCATGTAGCGCAGCCACTGCGCGCCGGACCCGACCTCCAGCGCCTGCGCCACCCCCAGCAGCTTGCCATTGTTGAGCGTTTCCAGGCGGGCCAGCTCGTCGCCATGCTGCTCGACGAGGTCCGCCAGCTTCAGCAGCAGGCGTTCGCGGCCGGCGGGCAGCATATCGCGCCAGGGCCCGGCGTCGAATGCGCGCCTGGCGGCCTGCACCGCCTGGTCGATCTGGGCGGGACCGGCGTCCGGCTGGTGCGCGATCACCTGGCCAGTGGCGGGATCGTGCACGGCGATGGGCTGGCCCTGCCCTTCGCGCACGGGCTCGCCGTCGATCAGCATGGACTCTCTGATGGCGCCCAGTTCCGGGCGATCGGCGGGAACGGCAGAGGAAACGCTTGCAGCAGGCATTCGGAACTCCAGCGAAGAGGTCGGAGCCAGAATAGCAACGGTGTCTGCGGCTGGCTTGTCGGGCCGTGCATGGCGATTTGTCATTCTGCGCACGGCCGGCGCGAAAAAAAACCGGCAGGAACGCGGAGTCGCGCCCCTGCCGGTCCCGCGCGGCCCCTGCCCGGGGCCGCGCGCCGTCATCCCCGCCTCAATCCAGCATCAGCACCGTGGCGCCCGTGGTCTTGCGCCCGGCCAGCGCCGTCTGCGCTTCACCGGCCTGTTCCAGCGTGTAGCGCTGGTCGATGCGGACCTTGATCTTCTTCTTCAGGACCAGGTCGAACAGTTCTTCGGAAGCGGCCTGCAGCTTGGCCAGCGTGTTGACGTGGATGCCCAGCGAGGGCCGGGTCACGTACAGGCTGCCCTTCTGGTTCAGCGTCGCCAGGTTGACGCCCGACACCGGGCCGGAGGCGTTGCCGAAGCTGACCATCAGGCCGCGCGGCTCGATGCAGTCCAGCGAGGTTTCCCAGGTGTCCTTGCCCACGCCGTCATAGACCACCGGCACCTTCTTGCCGCCAGTCAGTTCCAGCACGCGCTCGACCACGTTTTCGCGCGAGTAGTCGATGGTTTCCCAGGCGCCGTTGGCGCGGGCCAGTTCGGCCTTCTCGGGGCTGGAGACCGTGCCGATCAGCTTCACGCCCAGCGCGCGGGCCCATTGGCAGGCGATCAGGCCCACCCCGCCGGCGGCGGCGTGGAACAGAATGGTTTCGCCGCCCTGCAGGCGGTAGGTCTGGCGGAACAGGTACTGCACGGTCAGGCCCTTGAGCATCAGCGCGGCGGCCTCGTCGAAACCGATGCCCTTGGGCACCTTGACGACCTGGGCGGCGGGCACGTTGCGCGCCTCGGCGTAGGCGCCGATGGGGCTTTGGCCATAGGCGACGCGGTCGCCCTTCTTCAGGTGCTTGACGTCGGCGCCCACCGCGGTCACCTCGCCCGCGCCCTCGAAGCCCAGCCCGTGGGGCAGCGGGTGCGGATACAAGCCCGTGCGGTAATAGATATCGATGAAGTTCAGGCCGGCGGCGTGCTGCCGGATGGTGACTTCGTTGGCGGCGGGCGGCGGAACCTCCACCTCGGCCAGCTTCAGGACTTCGGGACCACCGTGCTGCTCGATACGAATTGCCTTGACGAGATTGCTGGCCATGCGGGCCTCCTTTCAATGGAAATAATGCGAACTAAGCGACAAAAACCGGATTCAACGCCCTGGCCGCGCCTCGCCCCGCTTGGCGGGCGCCGCGCCCCCCATCAAGGCGAACACGCCGGCCAGCACCAGGACCGTGCCTGCCATCTGCCACACCGTGATCGGCTCGTGCAGGAACCATGAGGCCAGGAACAGCACCGACACCGGCCCCACCATGCCCAGCAGCGAGGCGGTGGGCGCGCCGATCAGCGCCACCGCCCACATCAGCATGAACACCGGCACCACGGTGTTGATCGTGGCGTGGATCACGGAATAGCCGTAGACCCCCGCCGGCTGGATCAGCATGGACGGCGGATGCACGGCGAAGAACTGAACGATGCAGGCCACGCACGAGACCGTCATGGCATAGGCCACCAGCCGCGTCGCGCCGATCCGCTTGACCAGTTCCCCCGAACAGATCAGGTACACAGAATAGCTTGCGGCCGACCCGAAAACGAATAAAGACCCCAGGAAGACCTCGCTTCCGCCGAAGGACAGGTCGTGCGCGAACACCAGCACCACGCCGGCGTAAGACAGCACCATGGCCATCCACTGGCGGCGCTCGATCGGGCGCTTGAACCAGAAGGCCGACAGCAGCACCACCAGCGAGGGCGAGAGAAACAGGATCAACCGCTCCAGGCTGGCCGTGACGTAGCGCAGCCCCAGGAAGTCCAGGAAGCTCGACAGGTAATAACCCAGCAGCCCCAGCACGCAGACCTGCAGGCGCTCTTTGGGCGTCAGGCGCACGATCTCGCCGCGCGCGGCGCGGCGCGACTGGGCCCAGGCCACGGCCGCGAAGAACGGCATGGCGAACAGCATGCGAAACGCGATGAGCGTGACCGCGTCGATGCCGTAGCGATAGGTGAATTTGACGACGATGGCCTTGGCCGAAAACAGCACCGCGCCCAGGGTTGCCATGATGAATCCGGCCGCGCGGCTGGAGGGACGGGAAAACGGCGAAAACTCGGCAAGGCGATTCATGCGATGATTTTATGTTCAGTGCAAAAATAAATGCACGCTCGGCGCCATACTTTTCTCGTGCCGGCGCCCCGCTTCCATGCATTCCAACCTGCCTCGCATGACCAGACACCGCGCCCTGACCTACATCCACATCGCCGCCGTGCTCTTCGGCCTGACCGGCGTCTTCGGCGAACTGATCCAGGCCAGCGCCGCCGTCATCACGCTGGGACGCGCCGTGTTCGCGGTGCTCGCGCTGGGCGTTTTCGCCCGCATGCGGCGCAAACCCCTGCTGGGCGCGCTGACCCCGGCGCAGCTGTTCGTGCTGGTGGTGGCGGGCGTGCTGCTGGCGGTGCACTGGGTCACGTTCTTCATTTCGGTCAAGGTCGGCGGCATCGCCATCGCGACGCTGGGCTTCGCCAGTTTTCCGGCCTTCATCACACTGTTCGAAGGCCTGCTGTTTCGCGAACGCATCCGGCTGGCCGAATGGCTGCTGCTGGGCCTGGTGACCGCCGGCCTGGTGCTGGTCACGCCCTCGTTCGACCTGGCCGACCAGGGCACCATCGGCCTGGCCTGGGGCCTGCTGTCGGGCCTGAGCTTCGCGCTGCTGGCGCTGAGCAACCGCCGCTCGGCCTCGGGCATGGACCCGATGCAGGTGGCCTGCTGGCAGAACCTGGTCGTGGCGCTGGTGCTGCTGCCGTTCGCCGCCGGCCAGCTGCCCGCGCTGCCGGCCCTGGACCTGTTCTGGCTGGCGCTGCTGGGCATCTTCTGCACCGGGCTGTCGCACTACCTGTTCGTCTCCAGCCTGACGCGGCTCAACGCCCGCAGCGCCGGGCTGGTCATCGCGCTGGAGCCGGTCTACGCCATCGCCTTCGCCTGGGCGCTGTTCAGCCAGCAGCCCACGCCGCGCATGATGGCCGGGGCCGCGCTGATCGTGGCCGCCATCGTCTGGTCGGGCCTGCGCAAGCAGCCCCCGGCAGGCGCGCAGGCAGAGGCTGCCATGAAAGCACAACCTTGACAATAACTGACTAGGCAGTAAAATTCGGCGCATGAATGCCGCGCCGCCTCCTTCTTCCACGCCCGATACCCCCGTCCACTACCGCAGCGATACCCGCTGCATGATGGAGGAAAACGCCGGCTTCCTGATCAAGCAGGTCCACCATTCCCTGAACCGCATGCTGGACCAGGAAATGGCGCCGCTGGATCTCACCGCCATGCAATGGCGCCCCATCGCGCTGGTGTACCTGGGCCGCGCCGACACGCCGGCTGAGCTGGCCCGGCTCAACGGCATGGACACCGGCGCCATGACCCGCGCCCTGGACCGCCTCGAGGCCAAGGGCCTGCTGCGGCGCACGCGCAGCCAGGAAGACCGCCGCGTGGTCAAGATCGAACTCACCGAACTGGGAGAGGCCAAGGCGCGCGAGATCCCGGCCAACATCGCCCGCTCGCTCAACCATCACCTGCGCGGATTTTCGGCCGACGAAGTCTCCCAGCTCATGCATTACCTGCGCCGCATGCTGGCCAACGGCTCGGCCTGAGGCCGCCGGGGCGGGCACGCCCCCCCTGCATCGCAGGGGCCTTTTTTGGCATAATGCCTGCCTAGGCAAATACAGATCAATCAATCATTTTCAGCTTACCGTCAGGATGAAACGCCTTTTCTCTACTGCTGTATTGGTGCTGGCCCTCGGCGGCTGCGCGCTGATCGAGCCCGGGCCCGAACCCGTGGCGGCGCTGGACGCGGCCAAGCTGGGGCTCACCGCCCAGGACGCCGACTGGCCCACCGACCGCTGGTGGCAGCGCTACGGCGATCCGCAGCTCGACGCCCTGCTGGACGAGGCGCTGGCAAACAACCCTTCGATGAGCGCGGCCCAGGCGCGCCTGGCGCGGGCCAACGCCGCCGTCAGTTCGGCGCGCGCGCCGCTGCTGCCGCGCGTGGACGCCAACTACACCCTGACGCGCGAGCACCTGTCCAAGGACTACATCTACCCGGCGCCGATGGGCGGCTCGGTGGTCAGCGACAACCGGCTGGCGCTGGACTTCAGCTACGAGCTGGACTTCTGGGGCAAGAACCGCTCGCGCCTGAAGGCGGCGGTCTCGGAACAGCAGGCCGCCGCGGCCGACGCCCAGGCGGCGCGCAACCTGCTGGCCAGCGCCACGGTGCGGGCCTACCTGAACCTGCAGAACGCCTTCGCCCAGCGCGACGTGCTCCAGCGAGTGCTGGCGCAGCGCGCCGAAGTGCTGGAACTGACCCAGGGCCGCTACGGCGCCGGGCTGGACACGCAGGTGGAGGTCAAACAGGCGGAATCCTCGCTGGCCGCCGGCAAGGTCGAGCTGACCCAGACCGAAACCACGCTGGCCCAACTGCGCAACCAGGTCGCGGCGCTGGCTGGCGCCGGACCGCAGCGCGGACAGTCCCTGACGCCGGTCGCGCTGACCGCGCCGGCCGGCGGCCTGCCGGCCAGCGTGCCGCTGGACCTGCTGGGCCATCGTCCCGACGTCGCCGCCGCCAAGTGGCGCGCCGAAGCCGCCCGCCACGCCATCGACAGCGCCAAGGCCGAGTTCTATCCCAACGTGAACCTGGTGGCCTTCGCCGGCTTCCAGGCCATGGGCACCGGCAACCTGCTGGGCGCCGACGCCCGCATGGCCGGGTTCGGCCCGGCGGTCACGCTGCCGATCTTCCACGGCGGCGAACTCAACGCCAATCTGGCCGGCCGCCGCGCCGACGCCGACCTGGCCGTCTCGGACTACAACCAGACCGTGCTGGACGCGGTGCGCCAGGTGGCCGACGCGCTCGACGCCCTGCGCCTGCTGGACCGCGAAAAGGCCGAGCAGCGCCAGGCCCGCGAAGCCATCGACGCGGCCTACGACCTGGCCGTCAAGCGCTACAAGGCCGGCATGGGCAACTACATCTCCGTGCTCATCGCGCAGACCGGCGTGCTGACTCAGGCGCGCCTGGAAACCGATCTGCGCATCCGCGCCTACCAGCTCGACGCCAACCTGGCCAATGCCCTGGGCGGAGGCTACGTCCCCGCCGCCGGGTCCGAACCCGCCACGTCTTCCACTCATTGAACGCTCCCCGGATTCAGACGTCATGACCGCTGCCACTCCCGCCGCCAATCCCGCCCGTAAACGCCTGCTGCTGCTGGCCACCGGGGCCTTCATACTCGTCGCGATCGCCTACGGCATCTGGTGGGTGCTGTTCGGCGCCCACTTCGAAAGCACCGACGACGCCTACGTGCACGGCAACCTGGTGCAGATCACGCCCCAGGTGCCTGGCACGGTCGTGGCCATCGAGGCCGACGACACGGAAACCGTCGCCGCCGGCCAGCCGCTGGTGCGGCTGGACCCCGCCGACACCGACGTGGCCCTGCAACAGGCCCAGGCCAAGCTCGCGCAGACCGTGCGCCAGGTGCGCACCATCTATGTCCAGAACGACGCGCTGGCCGCCGACGTGGACCTGCGCCGCGCCGACATCCTGCGCGCGGAGGCTGAACTCAACCGCGCCCAGAGCGACGTCAAGCGCCGCCAGCTGCTGGCCAAGTCTGGCGGCGTCAGCGGCGAGGAAATCCTGCACGCCGAAGTCGCGCTGAAGTCGGCCCAGTCCGGCCTGGCCCAGGCGCGCGCCGCGCTGGCGGCCTCGCGCGCCAAGCTGGAGACCAACCAGGCCCTGACCCAGGGCACCACGGTGGCCGAGCATCCCGACGTGCGCCAGGCCGAGGCTGGCCTGCGCAACGCCTGGCTGGCGCAGTCGCGCACCGTGCTGCCCGCGCCGGTGGCCGGCATCGTGGCCCGGCGCAGCGTGCAGGTCGGCCAGCGGGTCGCCCCCGGCTCGGCGCTGATGACGGTGGTGCCGCTGGACCAGGTCTGGGTGGAAGCGAATTTCAAGGAAGGCCAGCTGCGCAAGATGCGCATCGGCCAGCCGGCCAAGCTGGTGGCCGACCTGTACGGCAGCTCGGTGACCTATCACGGCACCGTCGCCGGCCTGGACGCCGGCACCGGCAGCGCCTTCGCGCTGCTGCCGGCCCAGAACGCCACCGGCAACTGGATCAAGGTGGTGCAGCGCGTGCCCGTGCGCATCGCGCTGGACCCGGAAGACCTGAAAAAGCACCCGCTGCGCGTGGGCCTGTCGATGGACGTGGAAGTCGACGTGGGCAAGCAGGAAGGCGAGCCGCTGACGCAGGCCGAACGTAAGGAGCCGGTCTGGTCGACCCGCGCCTTCGAGCCGGCCCATGACGAAGTCGACGCCATGATCGCCAGAATCATCAAGGCCAACCTCGCATCATGAACGCCACCGCCCAGCCCGCGGGCGCGGCAGCCGCCCCCCAGCCCGCCCGGCCACCGGGCGCCCATCCGCCGCTCGAAGGCGCGACCCGCATCATCGGTTCGATCGCGCTGTCGACCGCGGTGTTCATGAACGTGCTGGACACCTCGATCGCGAACGTGTCCATCCCCACCATCTCGGGCGACCTGGGCGTCAGCACCAGCCAGGGCACCTGGGTCATCACCTCGTTTGCCGTCGCCAACGCCATCACGGTGCCGCTGACCGGCTGGCTGACGCAGCGCTTCGGCCAGGTGCGCCTGTTCCTGATCTCGACGCTGCTATTCGTGCTGGCCTCGTGGCTTTGCGGCTTCTCGCCGTCGCTGGAGGCGCTGATCGCGTTCCGCGTGCTGCAGGGCGCGGTCGCCGGCCCCATGATCCCGCTGTCGCAGGCGCTGATGCTGGCCAGCTTCCCCAAGTCCAAGTCGGGCATGGCGCTGGCGGTCTGGTCCATGACCACGCTGGTCGCGCCCGTGGCCGGGCCGCTGCTGGGCGGCTGGATCTCCGACAACTACACCTGGCCGTGGATCTTCTACATCAACGTGCCGGTGGGCCTGCTGGCCGCCTGGATCAGCTGGCGCATCTACGGCAACCGCGAATCGCAGACCCGCAAGCTGCCGATCGACAAGGTGGGCCTGGCGCTGCTGGTGGTCTGGGTGGGCGCGCTGCAGATCATGCTGGACAAGGGCAAGGAACTGGACTGGTTCGCCAGCTCCACCATCATCGCGCTGGCCGCGATCGCCTTCGTGGCCTTCGTTTTCTTCCTGATCTGGGAACTGACCGACGCCCACCCCGTGGTGGACCTGCGGCTCTTCAAGATCCGCAACTTCACGGTCGGCGCGCTGACGCTGGCGGTGGCCTACGGCGTGTTCTTCGGCAACGTGGTGCTGCTGCCGCTATGGCTGCAAAGCAATATGGGCTATACGGCCACCTACGCCGGCCTGGTGACCGCGCCGGTGGGCCTGCTGGCCATCCTGCTCACGCCCATCGTCGGCCGGATGCTGGCCACGCGCGACCCGCGCCAGATCGTGACGGTGGCCTTCCTGATCTTCGCGCTGGTGTGCTTCATGCGCTCGGGCTTCAATACGCAGACCGACGTGCGCACCCTGATGACGCCGACCATCATCCAGGGCGCGGCGATGGCGGCCTTCTTCGTGCCGCTGACCGCGATCACGCTCACCAGCATCGAGCCATGGCGCATTCCCGCGGCCTCGGGCCTGTCGAACTTCCTGCGCCTGACCGCCGGCGCGTTCGGCACCTCGATCTCCACCACGCTGTGGGAAAACCGCGCCACCATGCACCACGCCCAGCTGACCGAAGCGGCCCGCCCCGGCGAGCCGGCCTTCGACCATACGCTGAACACGCTGCAGAACAGCCTGGGCGTGTCGCACCAGCAGGCGCTCAGCATGATAGACGGCATGATCAACGGCCAGGCCTTCACCATGTCGGCGCTGGACGTGTTCTACGCGTCGGCGATCATCTTCCTGGCATTGACCGGACTGGTATGGTTCGCGCGCCCGCGCTCGGCCCAGGGCGGCGGCGGCGGCGCAGCCGAGGCGGCAGCCGGAGCACATTGATTGGGTCCCCCCCTACCCGCTGACGCGGGCCCCCCAGGGGGCGGCACTGGCGGACCGGCGGAGCCGGATCCGCTGTGCCCCCGATCGGGCGGCGGTGTTTGCCGGCGAGGGTTATTCCTTTAGCAAGGTCTGCCAGTCTAGGCGTTCGATGATGTCGGCCGACAGCGCGCTGATGGGCGACAGGTTGAACACCGAGACGCCCCGGGCGCGCCATTGCGCGGACGCGAAGCGGAAGGACGGCTCGATCAGCTGGGCGAAATTGCGCGCCAGCCGGCTGGCCTGGGGCGTCTGCCCCTCGTCGTAGAAACGCAGCCCGTTCTGCAGCGTCAGGTCCAGCCCGTGCACGTAGATCTGGCGGGCGCCGCCCGAGATCAGCACCTGCAGGGCCGCATAGGCCACGGTGTCGGCGTCGAACACGCCGAGCGCCGCGTCGAAGCTGTAGCCCAGCCCCTGCTTGGCGTCCAGCAGCTGCACGTCGGGCGTGACCGCGGCCATGCGCTTGAGGACGGACGGCGCGGCGCTGCGCTGGTAGGCGCGCTCGGAAATCAATTCGATGATGCAGACGCGGCAGCGGATCGATTCCTGCGGGATGCCCTGCATGATGTAGCGCAGCACCTCGGGCAGGACGTAAAGCGTCAGGTCGCGCGAGACGATTTCACGCACCAGGTCGATGCGGTCCCTGACGAAATTCTGGTCGATGATGCAGTAGTACTTGAACGGCAGGTCGAACTTGCGCGCCAGCGCGATGGCGCCGTTGACGCCCATGGCGGCGCGGATGTCGAGCCGGTCGTAGGGGATCTGGGCGACCGAGGGGCCGCTCAGGATCAGATGCATGGTGACGTCGGCGGGGTCGTATCCCTGCCGCAGCGGCGTGACCGGCAGCGAGCGCCCGAAGGCGCGAAACCCGCAAATCGCGCCGGCGCGGTCGCGCCAGATCCGGACGAAGGGCCACAAATGCTGGTTGTGCCGCTGCGTGCGCGAGCGCAGCAAGCGGAAAAGCTTGCGCACGAACCGGTCAGCCCGCCCGCCGCCCACATGGACGGCGGGGGAGGAAAAAGCCGAATCTTCCATCTACTAGCCTAAAGCCCTGAGCTCGGGCCGCCCTCAGCCGGCCGCGATCAGCGACGCGATCGCGCTGCCGACCTCGGCGGTCGAGGCATTGCCCTGCATGTCCCGCGTGCGCGGGCCTTCGGCCAATACCGTTTCGATCGCCTTGACGACGGCGGCCGAAGCCTCGGGGTAACCCAGGAAATCGAGCATCAGCGCCCCGCTCCAGATCTGGCCGATCGGATTGGCGATGCCCTTGCCATAAATGTCCGGCGCCGAACCGTGCACCGGCTCGAACAGGGACGGGAACTTGCGGTCGGGGTTCAGGTTGGCCGACGGCGCGATACCGATGGTCCCGGTGCAGGCCGGTCCCAGGTCGGACAGGATGTCGCCGAACAGGTTGGAGGCCACCACCACGTCGAACCAGTCGGGGTGCTGCACGAAGTGCGCGCACAGGATGTCGATGTGGTATTTGTCCCAGCGCACGTCGGGATAGCTCCGCGCCACGTCGGCCACGCGCTCGTCCCACCACGGCATGGAAATCGAAATGCCGTTGGACTTGGTGGCCGCGGTCAGGTGCTTGCCGCGCTTTTGCGCCAGCTCGAACGCGAACTTCAGGACGCGGTCGGCGCCCACGCGGGTGAACACGCTTTCCTGGATGACGACTTCGCGCTCGGTGCCGGCGAACAGGCGGCCGCCGCTGTTGGAGTACTCACCCTCGGTGTTCTCGCGCACGATGTAGAAATCGATCTCGCCGGGCTTGCGGTCCTTGAGCGGCGACGGCACGCCGGGCATCAGGCGCACCGGGCGCAGGTTGATGTACTGGTCGAATTCGCGGCGGAACTTGAACAGCGAACCCCACAGCGCCTCGTGGTCGGGCACGGTGGCGGGCCAGCCGATGGCGCCGAAGAAAATGGCTTCGTGCTGGCCGATACGGGCTTGCCAGTCGTCCGGCATCATGGCGCCGTGCTTGGCGTAATAGTCGCAGCTCCAGTCGAAATGGTCCCACTGGAAATCGATGCCGAAGCGCGTGGCCACCGCGTCCAGCACTTTCAGGCCTTCGGGCACGACTTCCTTGCCGATTCCGTCTCCGGGGATTACTGCAATCTTGTGTTTCTTTGACACCGCGTCTTCCTCTGTTTTTTACCGGGTCCGCCTGTGGAAAAGGCTACGGAAAGCCTTGCGCAGACCCTGGGGAATGCCCCGCCCGAAATGATAGACACAAACGGGCACGGCGCAACACCCTCGCTTACCGCAGCCGCTGCGACAGCCCGCCCTTTTACAAAAAACCCGTTTCGAGCCGCTACCCGATCCGCCTCAGCGCCGGCCCTTGGAGCCCAGCAGGGACCCGAGTATGCCGCGGGTCAGCTCGCGCGCGATCGAGCGCATGGTGCTCTTGGCCACGCTCTGGACGATGCCGTCGCGCTTGCCGCCGCGCGGTCCGGTCGAGCCGAACAGCACATCGTTCAGGCTGTCCATCAGCCCGCCGCCGGCATCGGCCGGCGCCTGGCCGGCGCCCTGCCCGGCCTCGGGCTGCGCGCCCGGCGCCGCCTCGGCCGGCTTGGCCGCGCGTCCGGCCAGCACCTCGTAGGCCGATTCGCGGTCGATGGCTTTTTCGTACTTGGCGGCCAGCGTGCTGCCCTGGCGCAGCGCCTGGCGCTCGGCGTCGGTGGCCGGGCCGATGCGGCTGGCCGGCGGCACGATGTAGGCGCGCTCGGTGGGCATGGGGCGGCCCTTGGCGTCCAGCAGCGACACCAGGGCCTCGCCCACGCCCAGTTCGGTGATGGCCGCCTCGATGTCCAGGCCGGGATTGGGCCGCATGGTCTGCGCCGCCGTCTTCACCGCCTTCTGGTCGCGCGGCGTGAAGGCGCGCAGCGCGTGCTGCACGCGGTTGCCGAGCTGGCCCAGCACCGTATCGGGAATGTCCAGCGGGTTCTGCGTCACGAAATAGACGCCCACGCCCTTGGAGCGGACCAGCCGCACCACCTGCTCGATCTTGTTCAGCAGCGCGGCCGGGGCGTCGTTGAACAGCAAATGCGCCTCGTCGAAAAAGAACACCAGCTTGGGCTGGTCCATGTCGCCCACCTCGGGCAGCTTTTCGTACAGGTCGGCCAGCAGCCACAGCAGGAAAATCGCGTACAGGCGCGGCGCCTGCATCAGCTTGTCGGCGGCCAGCACGTTGACCATGCCGCGGCCCTGGGCGTCGGTGCGCATCAGGTCGGCCACGTCCAGCATCGGCTCGCCGAAGAAGCGCTCCGCCCCCTGGGACTCCAGGGCCAGGAGGCCGCGCTGGATGGCGCCGATGCTGGCCGAGGACACGTTGCCGTAGCGCGTCTTGAGCTGCGCCGCGCGGTCGGCCACGTCCTGGAGCATGGCGCGCAGGTCTTTCAGGTCCAGCAGCAGCTGCCCTTCGTCGTCGGCCACCTTGAACACCAGCGTCAGCACGCCTTCCTGGGTGTCGTTCAGCTCCAGGATGCGCGACAGCAGCAGCGGCCCCATGTCGGACACGGTGGCGCGCACCGGCAGCCCCTGCTCGCCGAACACGTCCCAGAGCGTCACCGGGCTGGCGCCCCAGGCCGGCTCGTCCAGGCCCAGGTTCTTGAGGCGTTCCATGAGCTTGGGGCTGGCCGTGCCGGCCTGCGAAATACCGGTCAGGTCGCCCTTGACGTCGGCCATGAACACCGGCGTGCCGATGCGGGAAAAGGACTCGGCCAGCACCTGCAGCGTCACCGTCTTGCCGGTGCCCGTGGCGCCGGTGATGCAGCCGTGCCGGTTGGCCAGGGCGGGCAGCAGCGCCAGCTCGGCCTGGGCGTTCTTGGCGATGACGATGGGGTTGGGCATGGGCGGCTCTCCGGACCTGGAAACTGAGGGATGCCCAAGTGTAGAGCCTCGCGCGCGGCTTGTGCGCGTGGCAATAAGGGTACAGGCGGGCGGGCTTGCGGCCGGCCCTCGGGCGCGCGGCCCGCCGTCACGGTAAAATGCCATTTTTGCAGACAATTTATCCTGGGAAGCCATGGCCGGACACAGCAAATGGGCCAATATTCAGCACCGCAAAGGGCGCCAAGACGCCAAGCGCGGCAAGCTCTGGACCAAGATCATTCGTGAAATCACCGTGGCGGCGCGCGCCGGCGGCCCCGACCCCGACAGCAATCCGCGTCTGCGCATGGCCTGGGACAAGGCCACCGACGCCAACATGCCCAAGGACAACATCCAGCGCGCCATCCAGCGCGGGGCGGGCGGCGCCGACGGCGACGCCTACGAGGAAGTGCGCTACGAAGGCTACGGCATCGGCGGCGCGGCGGTGATCGTCGACTGCATGACCGACAACCGCACCCGCACCGTCGCCGAAGTGCGCCACGCCTTCGCCAAGAACGGCGGCAACCTGGGCCAGGAAGGCTCGGTGGCCTTCATGTTCAAGCATTGCGGCCAGTTCGTGTTCGCGCCCGGCACCTCCGAAGACAAGGTCATGGAAGCCGCCCTCGAGGCCGGCGCCGAAGACGTGACCACCGACGAGGAAGGCGTGATCGAAGTGGTCTGCGCGCCGGCCGACTACGCCGCCGTGCGCCGCGCCTTCGACGAGGCCGGCCTGAAGGCCGAAGTCGACGGCATCGTCATGAAGGCCCTGAACGAAACCGAACTGGCCGGCGAAGACGCCGTCAAGATGCAGAAACTGCTCGACGCCCTGGAAGGCCTGGACGACGTGCAGGAAGTCTATACCACCGTCGTTTTCGACGAAGCGCAGTAAATCCTCCCTCCCCTGCGCTGCGTCGCGGGGGTGTTAATCGGGGCCGGGCCATCCCGGCCCCGAATGGCTATCTTCAGACTCACCCCAACATGAAACTCCTGG
Organism: Achromobacter sp. SX5; assembly: GCF_056711425.1. NCBI lineage: Bacteria > Pseudomonadati > Pseudomonadota > Betaproteobacteria > Burkholderiales > Alcaligenaceae > Achromobacter > Achromobacter sp. SX5. The sequence continues at coordinate 3,847,389 of NZ_CM160041.1, forward strand.
TTATTGGCTCGGGCGGCCGCGAACATGCCCTCGCCTGGCGGCTGGCCCGCTCCCCGCGCGTACACAAGGTGTACGTCGCCCCGGGCAACGGCGGCACGCAACGGGCCGAGCAGATGGAGAACATCCCGCTCACCAATGCCGAGGAACTGGCCGATTTCGTGCAGCGCGAAGGCGTGGCCCTCACCGTGGTCGGCCCCGAAGCGCCGCTGGCCGCCGGCGTCGTGGACGTGTTCCGCGCCCGCGGCCTGAAAATCTTCGGCCCGACCAAGGCCGCCGCCCAGCTGGAGAGCTCCAAGGATTACGCCAAGGCCTTCATGGTGCGGCACAACATCCCCACCGCCCGCTACCAGACCTTCACCGACCCGGCCCAGGCGCATGCCTACATCGACCAGGAAGGCGCCCCCATCGTGATCAAGGCCGACGGCCTGGCCGCGGGCAAGGGCGTGGTGGTCGCCGCCACGCTCGAAGAGGCGCACGCCGCCATCGACGCCATGCTGGGCGACGGCTCCATGGGCGAGGCCGGCGCGCGCGTGGTCATCGAGGAATGCCTGGTGGGCGAGGAAGCCAGCTTCATCGTCATGTGCGACGGCCGCAACGTGCTGGCCCTGGCCACCAGCCAGGACCACAAGCGCCTGCTCGACGGCGACCAGGGGCCCAACACCGGCGGCATGGGCGCCTATTCGCCCGCGCCCATCGTCACCCCCGAACTGCACCACCGCATCATGCGCGAAATCATCCTGCCGACCGTGCAGGGCATGGCGCGCGACGGCATTCCGTACACCGGCTTCCTGTACGCCGGCCTGATGATCGCCCCCGGCGACGACCCCGACCGCGCCATCAAGACGCTGGAATTCAACTGCCGCATGGGCGACCCGGAAACCCAGCCCATCATGATGCGGGTCAAGAGCGACCTGCTCGACGCCCTGGAACATGCCGTCGAGGGCACGCTGGACCAGGCCGACATCGTCTGGGACCGCCGCACCGCGCTGGGCGCCGTGCTGGCCGCGCACAACTACCCGGGCACGCCGCGTACCGGCGACGCCATCCGCGGCCTGCCGGCCGACGCCGAGGATTGCATGGTGTTCCACGCCGCCACCCGGATCGAGGACGGCGAGATCAAGACCACCGGCGGCCGCGTGCTGTGCGTCACGGCCCTGGGCGACTCGGTCAAGATGGCCCGCGACCGCGTCTACGAAACCATAGACGGCGTGCACTTCGACGGCCGCCAGTACCGCAGCGACATCGGCTGGCGCGCGCTCAAGCCCTCGCAGCAGAAGTCCAAGTCCAACGCCTGACCGGAGCCCGCCGATGAACGCCTTGCCCGTCTCCGCCGTGCGGGACTACCTCACCGGCTTGCAGGCCCGCATCGTCGGCGCCCTGGAAGAAGCGGAAGGCGCCGCCTTCCGCGCCGATGAATGGCAGCGTCCCGAAGGCGGCGGCGGCCTGTCGCGCCTGCTCGAAGGCGGCCAGCTGTTCGAACGGGCCGGCGTGCTGTTCAGCCATGTCCAGGGTTCCAAGCTGCCGCCCTCTGCCAGCGCGCACCGGCCGGAACTCGCCGGCCGCTCCTGGGAGGCGATGGGCGTGTCCATGGTGCTGCACCCGCGCAATCCGCACGTGCCCACCACGCACATGAACGTGCGCATGTTCACGGCGGCCGCGCGCCCCGGCCACGACGAAGCCGACGTTTTCTGGTTCGGCGGCGGCCTGGACCTGACCCCGTACTATCCGTTCGAGGAAGACGCGCGCCACTTCCACGCCGTATGCCGCGACGCGCTGGCCGGCCACGGTGCCGACTACTACCCACGCTACAAGCGCTGGTGCGACGAATACTTCTTCCTCAAGCACCGCAACGAAACCCGCGGAATCGGCGGCATCTTCTTCGACGACCTGAACGCCCCGGGCTTCGACGCCTCCTTCGCCCTGACCCGCTCGGTCGGCGACGCCTTCCTGCCGGCCTACATGCCCATCGTGGAACGCCGCCGCGCCCTGCCCTACGGCGAGCGCGAACGCGACTTCCAGGCCTACCGCCGCGGCCGCTACGTGGAATTCAACCTGGTGTTCGACCGCGGCACGCTGTTCGGCCTGCAATCGGGCGGACGTACCGAATCCATCCTGCTGTCCATGCCGCCGCTGGCGCAGTGGCGCTACGACTGGCAGCCGCAGGCCGGCACGCCCGAGGCCGAACTGGCCGCCTACCTCAAGCCGCGGGACTGGGTTTGAAACGCATCGGTCTCCTGGGCGGCAGTTTCGACCCCGTCCACATCGCGCACATCGCGCTCGCCCAGACCGCGCTGCAGGCGCTGGGCCTGGCCGAAGTGCAGCTCATCCCGGCGGCCAACCCCTGGCAGCGCGCCGCGCTGCACGCCACCGGCCGCCAGCGCCTGGACATGCTGGAACTGGCGATCGCCGGCCATGCCGGGCTGGCCGTCAACCCGATCGAAATCGAACGTGGCGGCGCCACCTACACCCTCGACACCCTGCGCGCCCTGCCTGGCGGGGCGCGCTACGTCTGGCTGTTGGGCGCCGACCAACTCGCCAATTTCTGCACCTGGCGCAACTGGCAGGACATCGCCAGCCTGGTGGACCTGGCCGTGGCCACCCGTCCCGGCACGCCGCTGGCCGCACCGCCGGAACTGGCCCGGCACCTCGGCGCCCTGGGCCGCGAATTGCAGGAACTGCCGTTCGCGCCCATGCCGGTATCGGCCTCCGACATCCGCCAGCGCCTGGCGCGCGGCGCATCCACCGAAGGCCTGCTCGCGCCGCCCGTCGCCGCGTATATTGCGGCGCACCATCTCTACCGATAAACCCCACCCGCCGGGCGTTCCAAACGTCCCAAAGCCAGCCTCTCGCTGACCCTGCGCGGGTTATATTTACAGTTATGGATATACAAAAACTCCAACGCGCCGTCATCGACGCCCTCGAAGACGTCAAGGCGCAAGACATCAAGGTTTTCAACACCACGCATCTGACCAGCCTGTTCGATCGCGTCGTGATTGCAAGCGCCACCTCCAACCGCCAGACCCGCGCGCTGGCCTCCAGCGTGTCCGACCGCGGCCGCGCGCTCGGCCTGTCCGGCATCACCATCGAAGGCGAAGACACCGGCGAATGGGTCGTGGTCGACCTGGGCGACGTGGTCGTGCACATCATGCAGCCGGCCATCCGCCAGTACTACAACCTGGAAGAAATCTGGGGCGGCAAGCCGGTGCGCGTCAAGCTGCTGCCGGAATCCACCCGCCCCGCGCCCATCGCCGGCGACAGCGCCTACGGCGGCACCGACTACTGAGCGCGCCGTGAAGCTCATCGTCGTGGCCGTGGGCACGCGCATGCCGGACTGGGTGCAGACCGCCTGGGACGACTACGCCAAGCGCCTGCCCGCCGATTGCGCGCTGGAACTGCGCGAGATCAAGCCCGAACCCCGCAACAGCGGCAAGACGCCGGCCCAGATGATGGCGGCCGAGGCCAAGCGGATCGACGCCGCCCTGCCCGCCGGCGTCCTGCGCCTGGCGCTGGACGAACGCGGCCGCGACCTCACCACCATGGCCCTGTCGCAAAAGCTGGAGCAATGGCGCGCCGGCGGCCAGGACGTGGCCTTCCTGGTCGGCGGCCCGGACGGCCTGGACCCCGAACTGAAAGCCGCCTGCAGCGGCCAGCTGCGGCTGTCTTCGCTGACGCTGCCGCACCCCATGGTGCGCGTGGTGCTGGCCGAGCAGCTCTACCGGGCCTGGGCCATCATGACCAACCATCCCTATCATCGCGCCTGAACGGCCCGGCCTCGCCGTAGCAATGACCGACACAGCCACCCCGACCGCCCGCCTCTACCTCGCCTCGGCCAGCCCCAGGCGGCGCGAACTGCTGACGCAGATCGGCCTGCCCCACGAAGTGCTGCGGGTGCCGGCTCCGCCGGGCGAGGACGAACCCCAACATCCCGGCGAAAGCGCCGCCGACTACGTCCAGCGCACCGCGCGCGACAAGGCGCTGCGCGGACGCGACTGGATGCATGAAAACCGTCTGCCGCGCCTGCCGTTGCTGGCCGCCGACACCACCGTGATCCTGGACGGCCAGGTCCTGGGCAAGCCCGCGGACCGCGCCGACGCCCAGCGCATCCTGCGCGCGCTGTCGGGCGCCGCCCACGAAGTTCGCACCGCCGTCGCGGTCTGGACCGGCGAGCAACTGCTGGAGGCGGTTTCCATCACCGAAGTCCGCATGCGCGACCTGACGGACGACGAAATCGGCCGCTACTGCGACAGCGGCGAACCCTACGGCAAGGCCGGCGCCTACGGCATCCAGGGCCTGGCCGGCACGTTCATCTCGCATATCTCGGGCAGCTACACCGGCGTGATGGGCCTGCCGGTGTTCGAAACCGCCAACCTGCTGCGCGCCGCCGGCATCCGCACGCCCTGAAGCGTCTGTCTCGGAAAAAACAAAACCCCGCGGGCTGACCGCGGGGTTTTTTCATGCCGGCCCGGCTCAGGCCTGGCTGATCGGCTCGCCGAGCATGGGCTGCGGCTCGGCGGCCGTCGGAGCCACGGCGGGCAGCGGCTGCGGATCGCCGGCCAGCGCGGCGTCCAGCCGCTCCTTGTCCAGTTCGCCCTCCCAGCGCGCGACCACGACGGTGGCGGTCGCGTTGCCGACCAGGTTGGTCAGCGCGCGGCATTCGGACATGAAGCGGTCCACGCCCAGGATCAGCGCCATGCCGGCGACCGGCACCGTGGGCAACACCGACAGGGTCGCGGCCAGCGTGATGAAGCCCGCGCCGGTCACGCCCGCGGCGCCCTTGGAGCTCAGCATCGCCACCAGCAGCAGCAGGATCTGGTCGCCCAGCGACAGCGGGATATCGCAGGCCTGCGCGATGAACAGCGCGGCCATCGTCATGTAGATGTTGGTTCCGTCCAGGTTGAACGAGTAGCCGGTGGGCACCACCAGGCCGACCACCGACTTCGAGCAGCCGGCGCGTTCCATCTTCTGCATCAGGGTGGGCAGCGCCGCTTCCGACGAGCTGGTGCCCAGCACCAGCAGCAGTTCCTCGCGGATGTAGCGCACCAGCTTCAGGATCGAAAAGCCGTTGTAACGCGCCACCAGTCCCAGCACCACGACCACGAACAGCACCGAGGTCGCGTAGAACGTGCCCACCAGCATCGCCAGGTTGACGATGGACTTGATGCCGTACTTGCCGATGGTGAACGCCATGGCGCCGAACGCGCCGATGGGAGCGGCCTTCATCAGGATGGCCACCAGCCGGAACACCGGCTGGGCCAATGCGGTCATGAACGACAGTATCGGCTTGCCGCGCTCGCCCACCATGGCCAGCGAAATGCCGAACAGCACCGCCACGAACAGCACCTGCAGGATGTCGCCGCCCACGAACGGGCTGAAGATGGTCGTGGGGATCACGTTCATCAGAAAGCCGGTGACGGTGGAATCATGCGCCTTGGCCACATAGCCCGACACCGCCTTCTGGTCCAGCGTGCTCGGGTCGATGTGCATGCCCGCGCCGGGCTGCACCACGTGGCTGACGATCATGCCCACGATCAGCGCCAGCGTGGAAAAGCACAGGAAGTACAGCATGGCCTTGCCGGCGACCCGGCCGACCTTCTTGAGGTCGCTCATGGCGGCGATGCCGGTGGCCACGGTCAGGAAGATCACGGGAGCGATGATCATCTTGACCAGCTTGATGAAGGCGTCGCCCAGCGGCTGCATCTGCTGGCCGAGCTCGGGCTTGAATGCGCCCAGCAGCACCCCGACCACGATGGCGAAGATCACCTGCACATAAAGGATTTGATAGAACTTGAGCTTGCGCGCGGGCGCGACTTGATCCACGTCGATCATTGGGATTTGTCCCCACCAAAGCCCCTTGCTCCGGACGGCGTTGCGCGGCGGGCGACGGGGCGTTATCTGTTTTGTGGCCCGGCGCACTGCTTCCGGGCCCATGTCACCGCGCGTCGGAGCGCGGCTTGCCCCGACTTATGCAATCGCCATGCCAGCCCGACGGCGTGCGTCCGCCCATACACAAGCCATTGATCGAAAAGGAATTTTTTCTACTTTCCGGAAAGCGGAAACTGGCATTCTGGCGAGATTCCACACAAAAAAGATATAGAATGTGCGAAAACCCGCACACATCATGCCCCGCCCCGCCTCCACCCCCGCCGCCCCGGCGCTGCCGCCCCGACCGGGCGCCAGGCGGCGCAAGTTCGCCTGGCTCTGGCGCGCCGGCGGCATCGTGCTGGCCGTCGCGCTGGTGTTCGGCGTGCTGCACGCCGCCACGCTCTGGGCCCGCGACGAGGCCCTGACGAACGCCGCGGCGCAGGCGCGCGGCGCGGCCCAGGTCAACGCGGCCCTGCTGCGCAATAATCTCGACAAATTCCGCGCCCTGCCCTTCGTGCTGACCCGCGACGTGGACGTGCGCGCCGCGCTCGAAAACCCCGCGCCGGGCCAGGTCGTGCCGCTGGACGAAAAGCTCGACTCGCTCAGCCGCGGCGTGGGCGCCTCGGCCATCTACGTGCTGGACCGCAAAGGGCTGGCGATCGCCGCCAGCAACTGGCGCGAGCCCGCCACCTTCGTCGGCGTGGACTACCAGTTCCGGCCTTATTTCCAGGGTTCGGTGGCGCAGGGCTCGGCCGAACATTTCGCGCTGGGCACCATCAGCCATGAGGCCGGCCTGTACCTGGCGCGGCGCGTGGACGGCGTCGGCGGCAGGCTGCTGGGCGTGGTCGTGCTGAAAGTGGATTTCCGCGAACTGGAGGCCGACTGGCGCCAGTCCAACGCGCCGATCTTCGTCACCGACGAACACGGCGTGGTATTGCTGGGCAGCGTCTCCGACTGGCGCTTCAAGGTGCTGGCGCCGCTGGCGTCCGATCTGGCGCAAAAGCTGCGCACCAGCCTGCAGTTCGGCGACGCCCGCTTCCAGCCGCTGCCCTTGCGGCCCACGCTGCTGGCCGCAAGCAACGGCCAACTGGTGCGCACCGACGCCGCCCTGCCCCAGATCCCGGACGGCGCGCCGCTATTGCATACGACGCTGCCCATCGCGGAATCGCCAGGCTGGACCCTGCACCTGCTCTCGCCGGTGCAGTCGTCCATCAACCAGGCCACCGCCAACGCGCAGCTGGGCGCGCTGCTCGCGCAAAGCGCGCTGGCCGCCATCGTCGGCATCGTCCTGCTGCGCCGCCATCGCCAGCGCGAGCGCGCGCAGCAGCAGGCGGTCATCCATGAACAGCTCGCCGCCCTGGTCGACGAGCGCACCGCGCAGCTGCTGGAAGTGAACGAGCAGCTCATCGAAGAAATGGACCAGCGCCAGCGCACCGACGCCCGCCTGCACACCATGCAGGAAGAACTGGTCCAAGCCAGCAAGCTGGCGCTGCTGGGCCAGGTCGCCGCCGGCGTCGCGCACGAGATCAACCAGCCCGTGGCCGCGATACGCGCCTACGCCGACAACGCCGCCGAATTCCTGCGCCGGCATGACGAGGGCTCGGCGCGCGAGAACCTGCACACCATCGCCTCCCTGACCGAGCGCATCGGCCACATCACCGGCGAGCTGCGCGCCTTCTCGCGCAAGGCCGGCACCGCGGTCGGGCCCACCAGCCTCAAGGATTGCCTCGAAGGCGCGCTGCTGCTGGTCGGCCCGCGCGCGCGGCGCCAGTCGGTGGCCCTGCAGCGCCCGCCCGAGGGCCAGAACTACCAGGTACAAGCCAACCGCATCCGGCTCGAACAGGTCCTGGTCAATCTGCTGCAGAACGCCCTGGAGGCGCTGGACGGGCAGGCCGACGGCCGCATCGTCGTGACGTTGCGGGACCTCGGCGAATGCGTGCAGGTCCAGGTCGGCGACAACGGCCCCGGCCTGTCGGCGCAGGCGCGCGCCCGCCTCTTCACGCCTTTCCACACCACCAAGCCGGAAGGGCTGGGCCTGGGCCTGGTCATCTGCCGCGATCTGGTCGCCGAATTCGGCGGCCAGCTGGACGTCGCGGACCCGGCCGACGGTGGCGCCCTCTTCGTCCTGAGCCTGCGCAAGGCGCCCGGCCAGGACCTTGCCGCGAACCCTGCCCATGAAACCAGTCCCTGAATCCGCGTCCCCGCACGTCCTCTTCATCGACGACGACGACGAACTGCGGCGCGCCAATGCCCAGACACTCAAGCTGCACGGCATGTCCGTGGACGCCCACGCCGGCGCGCGTCCCGCGCTGGCCGCGCTGACCCGTGAATTCGACGGCGTGGTGGTGACCGACATCCGCATGCCCGACATCGACGGCCTGCAGCTGTTTCGCCGGGTGCGCGACATCGATCCCGACATTCCGGTCATCCTGATCACCGGGCACGGCGACATCGCCACCGCCGTGCAATGCATGCACGACGGCGCCTATGACTTCCTGGCCAAGCCCTATGCGGCCGAACGGCTGGTCACCGCGATCGCGCACGCCGCGGAAAAACGCCGCCTGGTGCTGGAGAACCGCCGCCTGCGCGAAGCCGCCTTCGCCGTGGAGGCCGACGAGGTGCCCTTCATCGGCACCGCACCGGCCATGCAGCGCATCAAGCAGACGCTGCGCCATATCGCGGACGCCGACGTGGACGTGCTGGTCGAAGGCGAAACCGGCACCGGCAAGGAAGTGGTGGCCACCGCGCTGCACCGCCTGAGCCGCCGCCGCGACCGCCCGCTGGTGGCGATCAACTGCGGCGCGCTGCCCGAAAGCGTGATCGAAAGCGAACTCTTCGGCCACGAGGCCGGCGCGTTCACCGGCGCCCAGAAAAAACGCATCGGGCGCATCGAACACGCCAGCGGCGGCACGCTGTTCCTGGATGAAATCGAAAGCATGCCGCTGGCCATCCAGGTCAAGCTGCTGCGCGTGCTCGAATCCCGCCAGATCACGCCCCTGGGCAGCAACGAAGTGCGCAGCCTGGACCTGCGCGTGGTCGCGGCCACCAAGGAAGACCTGGGCAGCCCCACGATCCGCGACAAATTCCGCGAGGACCTGTTCTACCGCCTCAACGTGGTCACGATACGGATTCCTCCGCTGCGCGAGCGCCGCGAGGACATCCCGCTGCTGTTCGCCCACTATCTCGGGCATGCCTCGCGACGCTTCCACCGCGACATCCCCGAGATGCCCGCGTCCATCAAGCAGCACGTGCTGACGCACGACTGGCCCGGCAACGTGCGCGAACTGGCGCATTTCGCCGAACGCGTGGTGCTGGGCGTGCTGAACGCCCCGCCCACGGCGGCGCCGGCCGCCGCCGCAGGCGCGCTCAGCCTGCCGGAACGGATGGAACGCTTCGAGGCCCAGCTCATCCGCGAAGCCCTGGCCACGCACCAGGGCGACATCAAGGCGACGCTGGAAGCGCTGGGCATTCCGCGCAAGACCTTCTACGACAAGCTGCAGCGCCACGGCATCGAACGCCAGCAGTACATGCCGCGGTAAGCCCGCGGCGACGCCCCAAAACAAAAAACCCTCGCCGCAATATCGGCGAGGGTTTTCGTTTTGTACAGGCACAAAAACAAAACCCCACAGGATTTACCTGTGAGGTTTTGAGGAATAAAAGCCTGACGATGACCTACTTTCACAGACGTCCGTCCACTATCATCGGCGCAAAGTCGTTTCACTGTCCTGTTCGGGATGGGAAGGAGTGGGACCAACTCGCTATGGTCGTCAGGCGTAACTGGTTGAGCGGCTGCGACTAGGCGCAACAGCTCCAATCTGGGAAGAAACACAACGCGTGGCGATCAGAGTCGAACTCGATGATCGCGCACGATGGGATGCGATGTTGGCTGGCTGCCGACGGTGCAGCCAGATTTTGTATTGAACGACACTTGGAACGCTATAACCAGGTCATAACCATCAGTGTTATAGGATCAAGCCTCACGGGCAATTAGTATCGGTTAGCTTAACGCATTACTGCGCTTCCACACCCGACCTATCAACGTCCTGGTCTCGAACGACCCTTCAGGGGGATCAAGTCCCCGGGATACCTAATCTTCAGACGAGTTTCCCGCTTAGATGCCTTCAGCGGTTATCTCTTCCGTACTTAGCTACCCGGCAATGCCATTGGCATGACAACCGGTACACCAGAGGTACGTCCACTCCGGTCCTCTCGTACTAGGAGCAGGCTCCGTCAAGTATCCAACGCCCACGGCAGATAGGGACCAAACTGTCTCACGACGTTTTAAACCCAGCTCACGTACCTCTTTAAATGGCGAACAGCCATACCCTTGGGACCGGCTACAGCCCCAGGATGAGATGAGCCGACATCGAGGTGCCAAACACCGCCGTCGATATGAACTCTTGGGCGGTATCAGCCTGTTATCCCCAGAGTACCTTTTATCCGTTGAGCGATGGCCCTTCCATTCAGAACCACCGGATCACTATGTCCTGCTTTCGCACCTGTTCGACTTGTCAGTCTCACAGTCAAGCACGCTTATGCCATTGCACTATCAGCACGATTTCCGACCGTACCTAGCGTACCTTCGAACTCCTCCGTTACACTTTGGGAGGAGACCGCCCCAGTCAAACTGCCCACCATGCACTGTCCCCGATCCGGATAACGGACCAAGGTTAGAACCGCAAACAAACCAGGGTGGTATTTCAAGGATGGCTCCACGTAATCTGGCGACTACGCTTCAAAGCCTCCCACCTATCCTACACAGGCCGGTTCACAGATCAATGCAAAGCTACAGTAAAGGTTCATGGGGTCTTTCCGTCTAGCCGCGGGTAGATTGCATCATCACAAACACTTCAACTTCGCTGAGTCTCAGGAGGAGACAGTGTGGCCATCGTTACGCCATTCGTGCAGGTCGGAACTTACCCGACAAGGAATTTCGCTACCTTAGGACCGTTATAGTTACGGCCGCCGTTTACCGGGGCTTCGATCAAGAGCTTGCACCCCATCACTTAACCTTCCGGCACCGGGCAGGCGTCACACCCTATACGTCGACTTTCGTCTTTGCAGAGTGCTGTGTTTTTAATAAACAGTCGCAGCCACCGATTCTCTGCGACCCCATCATGCTAAGCGCGCAGGCGCTTCACACTACCGGGGTATACCTTCTCCCGAAGTTACGGTATCAATTTGCCGAGTTCCTTCTCCTGAGTTCTCTCAAGCGCCTTGGAATATTCATCCCGTCCACCTGTGTCGGTTTGCGGTACGGTCTCGTACAGCTGAAGCTTAGAGGCTTTTCTTGGAACCACTTCCAATCACTTCGCAAGCAATGCTCGCTCGTGCCACACCCTTGATTTACGCGCCCGGATTTGCCTAAGCGCCATCTTCGATGCGTCAACAGGGACATCCAACACCCTGATGATCTTCCGCGATCCGTCCCCCCATCGCACTGTACGACGGTGCTGGAATATTAACCAGCTTCCCATCAGCTACGCATCTCTGCCTCGCCTTAGGGGCCGACTCACCCTGCGCCGATGAACGTTGCGCAGGAAACCTTGGACTTACGGCGAGAGGGCTTTTCACCCTCTTTATCGCTACTCATGTCAGCATTCGCACTTCTGATACCTCCAGCAGCCTTTACAAGCCACCTTCGCAGGCTTACAGAACGCTCTCCTACCGCGTGCACTAAAAGTGCACACCCGCAGCTTCGGTTTATCGCTTAGCCCCGTTACATCTTCCGCGCAGGACGACTCGATCAGTGAGCTATTACGCTTTCTTTAAAGGATGGCTGCTTCTAAGCCAACCTCCTGACTGTCTATGCCTTCCCACTTCGTTTCCCACTTAGCGATAATTTGGGACCTTAGCTGGCGGTCTGGGTTGTTTCCCTCTTGAGTCCGGACGTTAGCACCCGGTGCTCTGTCTCCCAAGCTGTACTTGCGGGTATTCGGAGTTTGCCATAGTTTGGTAAGTCGCCATGACCCCCTAGCTATAACAGTGCTCTACCCCCCGCAGTAATACTTGAGGCACTACCTAAATAGTTTTCGGAGAGAACCAGCTATTTCCAGATTTGTTTAGCCTTTCACCCCTATCCACAGCTCATCCCCTAATTTTTCAACATTAGTGGGTTCGGTCCTCCAGCACGTGTTACCGTGCCTTCAACCTGGCCATGGATAGATCATCTGGTTTCGGGTCTACACCCAGCGACTGAATCGCCCTATTCGGACTCGCTTTCGCTACGGCTTCCCTATTCGGTTAACCTCGCCACTGAATGTAAGTCGCTGACCCATTATACAAAAGGTACGCAGTCACCCCACAAGGAGGCTCCTACTGTTTGTATGCATACGGTTTCAGGATCTATTTCACTCCCCTTCCGGGGTTCTTTTCGCCTTTCCCTCACGGTACTGGTTCACTATCGGTCGATCACGAGTATTTAGCCTTGGAGGATGGTCCCCCCATCTTCAAACAGGATTTCACGTGTCCCGCCCTACTTTTCTTACGCTTAGTTCCACACTCAGAATTTCGTCTACAGGGCTATCACCTGCTACGGCCGGGCTTTCCATCCCGTTCGACTATCCTGAATGCTAAAACGTAAAGGCTTTTCCGATTTCGCTCGCCACTACTTTCGGAATCTCGGTTGATTTCTTTTCCTCGAGCTACTGAGATGTTTCAGTTCACCCGGTTCGCCTCCACTGGCCTATGTATTCAGCCAGGGATACTGCTTGCGCAGTGGGTTTCCCCATTCGGACATCTGCGGATCAAAGCTTGTTTGCCAGCTCCCCGCAGCTTTTCGCAGGCTACTACGTCCTTCATCGCCTGTGATCGCCAAGGCATCCACCATATGCACTTAGTCGCTTGATCCTATAACGCTGTAGGCTATAGGACCTGAGTATTCGCGTTTGTGCCGTTCATAAGTTTCAAAGCAGTCTGAGGTTTGCACCCCAGTCTTGAGAACTTGGAACAAAATTAATGCAATCACAACCCGTACCCATCTTCATCAGCAAACGCCGATTACTTGATGAGCACATTTCGTTGTGCTTCTTCCAGATTGTTAAAGAACAAAATATAGCTGTTGGGTAAAACCCAACTCATAACATCGTGGAGCACGACACTATGAGTTGGCCTCTACGCTGCACCCAGGATCATAAGAACCGGTGGTGGAGGTGAACGGGATCGAACCGATGACATCCTGCTTGCAAAGCAGGCGCTCTCCCAGCTGAGCTACACCCCCATATCCTGCCTGGCAGAATACTTGGTGGGTCTGGTTGGATTCGAACCAACGACCCCCGCCTTATCAAGACGGTGCTCTAACCGACTGAGCTACAGACCCAAAACCTTTTCGGATCAGCAGTCAGGTGGCTGAAGACCCAGGGAAGATTCCCTCGACCCAAGCCTACAACCGATCCCAGCTATATATCAAACAACCGATAAGAGTGGACGCTTAACACGAGCACTAAGCTCTGAAAGGAGGTGATCCAGCCGCACCTTCCGATACGGCTACCTTGTTACGACTTCACCCCAGTCATGAATCCTACCGTGGTAATCGCCCTCCTTGCGGTTAGGCTAACTACTTCTGGTAAAACCCACTCCCATGGTGTGACGGGCGGTGTGTACAAGACCCGGGAACGTATTCACCGCGACATGCTGATCCGCGATTACTAGCGATTCCGACTTCACGCAGTCGAGTTGCAGACTGCGATCCGGACTACGATCGGGTTTCTGGGATTAGCTCCCCCTCGCGGGTTGGCGACCCTCTGTCCCGACCATTGTATGACGTGTGAAGCCCTACCCATAAGGGCCATGAGGACTTGACGTCATCCCCACCTTCCTCCGGTTTGTCACCGGCAGTCTCATTAGAGTGCCCTTTCGTAGCAACTAATGACAAGGGTTGCGCTCGTTGCGGGACTTAACCCAACATCTCACGACACGAGCTGACGACAGCCATGCAGCACCTGTGTTCCGGTTCTCTTGCGAGCACTGCCAAATCTCTTCGGCATTCCAGACATGTCAAGGGTAGGTAAGGTTTTTCGCGTTGCATCGAATTAATCCACATCATCCACCGCTTGTGCGGGTCCCCGTCAATTCCTTTGAGTTTTAATCTTGCGACCGTACTCCCCAGGCGGTCAACTTCACGCGTTAGCTGCGCTACCAAGGTCCGAAGACCCCAACAGCTAGTTGACATCGTTTAGGGCGTGGACTACCAGGGTATCTAATCCTGTTTGCTCCCCACGCTTTCGTGCATGAGCGTCAGTGTTATCCCAGGAGGCTGCCTTCGCCATCGGTGTTCCTCCGCATATCTACGCATTTCACTGCTACACGCGGAATTCCACCTCCCTCTGACACACTCTAGCCCGGTAGTTAAAAATGCAGTTCCAAAGTTAAGCTCTGGGATTTCACATCTTTCTTTCCGAACCGCCTGCGCACGCTTTACGCCCAGTAATTCCGATTAACGCTTGCACCCTACGTATTACCGCGGCTGCTGGCACGTAGTTAGCCGGTGCTTATTCTGCAGGTACCGTCAGTTTCGCGAGGTATTAGCCCGCGACGTTTCTTTCCTGCCAAAAGTGCTTTACAACCCGAAGGCCTTCATCGCACACGCGGGATGGCTGGATCAGGGTTTCCCCCATTGTCCAAAATTCCCCACTGCTGCCTCCCGTAGGAGTCTGGGCCGTGTCTCAGTCCCAGTGTGGCTGGTCGTCCTCTCAAACCAGCTACGGATCGTCGCCTTGGTAGGCCGTTACCCCACCAACTAGCTAATCCGATATCGGCCGCTCCAATAGTGCAAGGTCCGAAGATCCCCTGCTTTCCCCCGTAGGGCGTATGCGGTATTAGCTACGCTTTCGCGTAGTTATCCCCCGCTACTGGGCACGTTCCGATACATTACTCACCCGTTCGCCACTCGCCACCAGACCGAAGTCCGTGCTGCCGTTCGACTTGCATGTGTAAGGCATCCCGCTAGCGTTCAATCTGAGCCAGGATCAAACTCTTCAGTTCAATCTCTGTGTTTTGTTTCGTATTTCCTTGGTTCCGGAGAACCGAGTCATACGTCGCTGCTCAAAGGAAGTGAGGTATGTGCTTAGACTTGACATCTAAGGTACTTCACTTCAGTGAGCACTTGATTTCTTGTGCTTGTGACCAGATTTAAAACCTGACCACTGCGCACTCGCATCAAGCGCCCACACTTATCGGTTGTTCAATTGTTAAAGAGCGGTACTGCTAAATTCTTTACTGCCTGCCTCTCAGCAACTTCGCTTTCGCGCCGGTCGCTGTGTCAGCAGAGAAACGAGATTATGAAGAAGCTTTTATCGCTTGTCAAGTCAGCGTCGCTTATCGCTTTGCTTTCCTGCCGCGGCCTCTTCAGCCCCTTTCCTCTTTGGCAGCTATCGAAATATCAGGGTAAACCCTAGTGTTTCGGTAACTGCCAAGCCCAAGACTATAGCACATTATTTTCGAATTGCGCAACTGACTTCTGCCTGATTTGCGCGATCCATGCAATGATGCTTGCCTGGCTCCGCGGTTCGAAAAACTGTCCGAACTGCGAAGGAGCGAGACTATAGCACAAGTTTTGAACCCGTGTGGCAAGCCGTCGCCCGACGCAGGGATTGCGTTCACCCCCTTATATATAGGCATGCGGAACCAGGTTCCATTTCGAGCTTGCCTGGGAAATAGGTACGTTTACTATTCGCCATGTACGCTGCATCCAAAATTGGAGACGATTCCCCCATGCCCCCCGCCATCGCCATGAGCGAAGATATCCTGATCAATGTCACGCCTTTCGAGACCCGCGTTGCGCTGGTGGAACAAGGGTCGGTGCAGGAACTCCATGTGGAACGCAGCATCCAGCGCGGCCACGTGGGCAATATCTATCTGGGGCGGGTGGTCCGGGTGCTGCCGGGTATGCAGAGCGCGTTCGTCGATATCGGGCTGGAGCGCGCCGCCTTCATCCATATCGCGGATCTGCGCGAAAACCGCGGCGAACGCAGCCAGGGCCTGACGCCCACGCCCATCGAGAAGCTGCTGTTCGAGGGACAGACCATCATGGTGCAGGTGGTCAAGGACCCCTTGGGCACCAAGGGCGCGCGCCTGTCGACCCAGATCAGCATGGCGGGCCGGATGCTGGTGTATCTGCCCCATGACCCGCACATCGGCATTTCCCAGAAGATCGATGACGAATCCGAACGCATCCAGCTGCGCGAACGGCTGCAGGCCCTGATGCCCGCCGACGAGAAAGGCGGATTCATCGTGCGCACCCAGGCCGAAGGCGCCAACGACGACGAACTGACGGCGGACCTGGAGTACCTGCGCAAGCTCTGGACCAGCGTGCAGGCCGCCGCCCGCAGCCAACCCGCCCCCGCCCTGCTGCACCAGGACCTCACGCTGGCGCAGCGGGTGCTGCGCGATATGGTGGGGCCGGCGACCGGTTCCATCCTGGTCGATTCCCGCACCACCAGCGCCGCCATGCTCGAATGGGCGCGCATCTACACGCCTTCGGTGGTCGGCCGCATCCAGCACTACAGCGGCGAGCGGCCGCTGTTCGACACGGCCAACGTGGACGAGGAGATCGCCCGCGCGCTGTCGCGCCGGGTCGACCTGAAATCGGGCGGCTATCTCATCATCGACCAGACCGAGGCGCTGACCACGGTGGACGTCAATACCGGCGGCTTCGTGGGCGGGCGCAATTTCGACGACACCATCTTCAAGACCAACCTGGAAGCCGCGCAGGCGATTGCGCGGCAGTTGCGCCTGCGCAACCTGGGCGGCATCGTGATCCTGGACTTCATCGATATGGAAGACCAGGACCATCGCGACACCGTGCTGGCCGAACTGAAGAAGGCGCTGTCGCGCGACCGCACGCGCATGACGGTCAATGGCTTCACGCAGTTGGGCCTGGTGGAGATGACCCGCAAGCGCACCCGCGATTCGCTGGCGCACCAGCTGTGCGAGCCCTGCCCCATGTGCGAGGCGCGCGGCAACGTGCGCACGCCGCGCACCGTGTGCTATGAGATCCTGCGCGAAATCCTGCGCGAGGCGCGGCAGTTCAACCCCAAGGAATTCCGCATCCTGGCCTCGCAGGACGTGATAGACCTGTTTCTGGAAGAAGAAAGCCAGCACCTGGCGATGCTGGGCGATTTCGTGGGCAAGCGCGTGTCGCTGGAAGTGGAAAGCCGCTACACGCAGGAGCAGTACGACATCATTCTGGTCTAGACCGTTAACAGGTTAGCCGCAGGAATTCACGTCATTGTGTATGAATTATGTTTCTTAAGGCTTCTTTTGAAATGAAGTTTGAAACCAATGGCGACGAGGACCTCCAGCCGATAAGCTGCGGGCGCTTTGCGGGGCAGAACCCGCCTCGCGCCCTTTCTTTTGCTTTCGGAGGTCTATTCGATGAAGTCCCTATTCCGTCCGTTCCTGGTGCTGGCCGCCGCGCTGCCGCTGGTGTTGGCCGCCTGCGGCGACAAGGAGCCTGAACAGCGTGCCGCGTTCACGCAGTTCCTGCAGACTCGCATCGTGGACAAGCCCGGCGTGCGCGTGCCGCAGCTGACGGACGAGGAGAAGAAGTCCTTTGGCGATTACGCCGCCCACTACGCCGTCATCACCGACTTCAACGCCGGCATGGACGCCTCGGTCAAGCCGCTGTCGGGCATCATGCAGAAGGGCTCGGTGCGCTCGCTCAACGATATCGTGGCGCGCCGCGACGACCTGAAGTCGGTGCAGGCCTCGCTCAACGACATGGGCACGGCGCTGCAGGCGGAACAGGCCAAGGCCGACGCCGCGCATGCGAAGCTCAAGCAGCCCGAGGACCTGAAGGCCGTCTACGACAAGGCCTATGAGAAGACCGTGAGCCTGCCGGCCGACACCTTCCGCGACACGCTGCCGCAGCTGAACGCGACTTTCGACGCCAGCCTGAAGATCGCCGACTACGTGGCCGCGCACGCCAAGCAGATCGATATGTCCGGCCCGGTGGTCAAGGTGCAGGACCCCGCCGTGCAGGCCGAGCTGAACAAGCTGCTGCAGGACCTGAACGCGCAGGCCAAGAACGTGCAGCAGGCGCAGACGCGCATGCAGGCCGTGATGATCGGCCGCTAAGCGGCTTCGCCCGCCACCGCCACGCGATTGCGGCCCGCGTGCTTGGCCTGGTAGAGGGCGGCGTCGGCCGCCGCCGCCAGGCCGGCCGCCGATTCGTCCGCCCGCGGGATGGCGGTGGCCACTCCCACGCTGACCGTGACGATGCCGGCCTCGCTCGCCTCGTGCGGCACGCGCAGCCCGGCGATGGTCTGCCGGATGCTTTCGGCGACGGCCGCGGCGCGCTCGCGGCCGGTGTCGGGCAGCAGCACCACGAATTCCTCGCCGCCGTAACGCGCCGCCAGATCGCGCGGCCGCCGCGCTTTCTGCTTGAGCGCCAGCGCCATCACCTTCAGCAGTTCATCGCCTTCCGGATGGCCATAGCGGTCGTTGTAGCGCTTGAAGTGGTCCGCATCCAGGAACAGCAGCGACAGCGGCGTCTGCTCGCGGCGCGCGTCGCGCCATTCGCGCGCCAGGGCCTCGTCGAAGGCGCGGCGGTTGGGCATGCCGGTCAATCCGTCCGTCTGCGCCTGCGCCGCCAGCTGCGCCTCGACCGCCTGCCGCAGGCGCATCTCGCGGCGAAACAGCACGATCAACGCCATCACCGACAGGAACAGCGCGGCGGTGACCGCCACCACCAGCACGGCGCGGCGCGTCCAGGGCTCGAATACTTCGTCCACGTCCATGGCCACGTCGAGGATCAGCGGCGTGTCCTCGATGGCGTCGAAGGTATAGAGGCGATTGATGCCATCCGGCGACAGCACGCCCACGAACGAGCCTTCGCGGCGGACCAGGAACTGCTGGAAATCCGGCGACATGCCGATATTGCTGCCCAGGTCGGACAGGGAATAGGGATTGCGCAGCAGCACCACGCCGTCGTTGCGGAAGATGGTGATCTCGTCGCCCTCGCCGATCGACAGCGCCGCCAGCCGGTCGCGGAAATAGGCCAGGCGCAGCGAACCGCCCACGATGCCGGCGAAGCTGCCGTCCGGATTGGACAGGCGCCGGCTGATGGTGATGCTTTCGTCGCCTTCGCGCAGGCGGCTGTGATAGGGCTTGCTGACATAGAGACCGACGTCGCCGGCGTCGCGATGCACCTGGAAGAAGTCCCGGTCCGCGAAGTTCAGCGTCGGCGGCTCGAGGGAACCGGAGTGGTAGCGGATATTGCCGTCCTTGTCGGTCACCACGATGGCGCCCAGGTACTCGGCCGTGGACGAGCGGTCGAACAGGAAGCGTTGGCGCGTGGCCCGCGCAAGGTTCTCCAGGCCGGGTTCGGCCAGGCGCTCCATCACGCCTTGCAGCGACAGGTCGTAGAACTGCACCGTGCGGCTGATGTCGGCCGACAGCACGCCGGTGATGTTGCGCGCCGACACGCGCGCGGCCTCCCAGGTGTCGCGCCGGTCGATCCAGAGCAGCGCCACGGACGCGGCGCAGATTCCGGCCGCGAGCAGCACCGCCAAGGCGTACAGCGCGCGATGTAGAAACCTGCGTGACTTCAAATACGGCGCTCCTACGCAAGGGAGGTCGGGATGTCGCAGCTCATGCGCACGGGCGACTCACGCCGCCGATGATGCCGACACCCGGCCCGGGACGCAAGATCCCGGCCGTAAAAAAGGGACGCAGCACATGCAATCGTCAGGACGCCGCCGGCGCGCCGATGCGGAACGGAAATGCCTTGGCGCCCCGCGCCCTGTCGGTCTCGCGGTGCGCGCCGATCGACCACGCGGGCCCGGCGCCGCCGGTCTGCGACAGCAGACGGCGCATCGATCCGGCGGAAAACCCGCAATGCAAGGCCAGCGCCTGGCGGCGCGCCAGTTCTACGCCGACGGCGTGCGGCGTCGTGGAAATCCGATCCGATTGCAGCATGGCATTCCCCTGGCAAACGCGCTTCATGATCGAAGCGTCTGTGCGGATTAATCTACCGCACTCGCCCGCGCTTGCGCATGAAATGATGCGTAACGTAACGCATATAAAAGGAAATAGTGATTCATGCCGTGGGCGTGGACGGGGCGGCGCCGGTTTCGCGGTCGGGTTTGTCGTTGCGGCCGTCGGCCGGCGCGCTCATGTTGCCGTACAGCAGCGAGCGGCCGGCGAACAGGCCGCCGGCCACTTCCAGCTCGAAGCGGTCGGTGTCGCGCCTGCGCACGTCCTGGACCACCTCGGCGGCCTCGTCGGGCGGCACCCCGACCGCCCGCAGCGCGGCCTCGCCGAAGACCAGCGCCGATTCCAGGGTCTCGCGCACCTGGTAATCCACCCCCTCCTTGGCCAGCGCCAGCGAATGGATACGGTCGTAGGCGCGCACCACCACCTTCACCAGCGGGAATTCCGCCTTGACCAGCTTGACCATGTGGCTGATCGAGACCGGGTTGTCGATGCAGATCAGGATGACCTGGGCGTTCTCCGCGCCCGCGGTGCGCAGCATGTCGACCCGGGTGCCGTCGCCGTAGTACACCTTGACGCCCCATTTGGCGGCCGCCCGGATGGCGTCGGTGTCGGTGTCCAGGATGGACACCTTGAGGCCGCGCGCCAGCATGGCCTGGGTCACGATCTGGCCGAAGCGCCCGAAACCCACGATCAGCACGCAGCCGTCCAGGTCCTTGGCCACGTCCACGCCTTCCATGGACGGCGCCGGCTTGGGCAGCAGCCAGCGCAGCGCCAGCACGCACAAGGGCGTCAAGGCCATGGAGATGATGACGACCGCCGTCAGCACGGCGCCGGTATGCGCGTCGAAGATGCCGGCCGCGGCCGCCGCCCCGTACAGCACGAAGGCGAATTCGCCGCCCTGGGCCAGCAGGGCGCTGCGGGTGACCGCCTCGGCATGGCTGGCGCGCAGGGCCCGCGCCACCGCGTACACGCCCAGCGACTTCACCAGCATGAAGACCGCCACCGCCGCCAGGATCAGGGGCCATTCGCGCGCCACGGCGGCCAGGTCCAGCGACATGCCCACGCCCAGGAAGAACAGCCCCAGCAGAATGCCGCGGAACGGCTCGATCTCGGCCTCGAGCTGGTGGCGGAAGGTGGATTCCGACAGCAGCACCCCGGCCAGGAAGGCGCCCATGGCCATGGACAGCCCGCCCAGTTCCATGAGCAGCGCCGCCCCCAGCACCACCAGGAGCGCGGCCGCGGTCATGACCTCGCGCGCGTGCGCGGCCGCCAGCAGGCGGAACAGCGGATTGAGCAGCCAGCGGCCCGCCGCCAGCAGCGCCAGGATGCAGCCCATGGCGATGGCGGCCTGCAGCCACGGGTCGCCCTGCTCGGCGCCGCCGGCCGGCGCCAGCAGGCTGGCCAGGGCCAGCAGCGGCACGATGGCCAGGTCTTCGAGCAGCAGGATGGACACGATGCGCTGGCCCTGCGCGCTGGCGGTCTCGCCGCGCTCGCCCAGGATCTGCATGACGATGGCGGTGGACGACAGCACGAAACCCATCGCCGCCATGAAGGCGGCCGGCCCGGACAGCCCGGCCAGCAGGCCGACGCCGGTCAGCAGCGCGCCGCAGGCCAGCACCTGCGCCACGCCCAGGCCGAAGATTTCGCCGCGCAGCTTCCACAGGCGCGAGGGCTGCATTTCCAGCCCGATGATGAAGAGGAACATGACCACGCCGAGTTCGGCGACGTGGAGGATGGATTTGGGATCGGAGAAAAAGCCCAGCCCGAACGGGCCGATCACCAGGCCGGCGGCCAGGTAGCCCAGGACGGAGCCCAGGCCCAGCCGCTTGAACAAGGGAACCGCCACCACGGCAGCCCCCAACAGGACGACGACGTTGACGAGCTGATTGCCGTCGGAAGGCAGGGACATGGAGCGCTCCTGGGTGTACCTAGCGGCAATTTTCCGGCTATCCCGCGGATTGGCAATCCGGAAATGCGACAGGAAGCGAACGCCCCCTGCCGCTTCAGTCTTCCCGGAACTGCATCTTGTAGAGCGAGGCGTACAGGCCGTTGGCCGCCAGCAGCTCGGCGTGCGCGCCCTGCTCCACGATCTTGCCGGCGTCCAGCACGATGATGCGGTCGGCGTTCTGCACCGTCGACAGGCGGTGGGCGATGACCAGCGTGGTGCGGCCCTTCATGAGGCGCTCCAGCGAAGCCTGGACCTGGCGCTCGGATTCGTTGTCGAGGGCGGAGGTGGCCTCGTCCAGGATCAGGATGGGCGCGTTCTTGATCAGCGCCCGGGCGATCGCCAGGCGCTGGCGCTGGCCGCCCGACAGGCGCGCGGCGTTCTCGCCCACCGGCGTGTTCAGGCCCTGCGGCAGGCCCTCGACGAACTCCAGCAGGTTGGCGGCCGCCAGGGCGTCGCGCACCTTCTGTTCGCTGGAGTTGCCCAACGCGCCGTAGCCGACGTTGGCGGCGATGGAGTCGTCGAACAGCACCACGTCCTGGCTGACCAGCGACAGGTGCGAACGCAGGCTGCGCAGCGTCAGCTCGCCGATGGGCACGTCGTCGACCAGGATCTGGCCGCTGTCGGCCAGCACGAAGCGCGGCAGCATGTTGACCAGCGTGGTCTTGCCGCTGCCGGAGCGCCCCACCAGGGCCACGGTCTGGCCGGGTTCGACCACGAAGGACACGTCGTTGACGGTGTCGCGGTCGGCGTCCGGGAAGCGGTGCGACACGGCGCGGAACTCGACCTTGCCGCGCACCGGCTCGGCCAGGGTGCGGGTGCCGGTATCGCCTTCGGGCGTCTGGTCGATCAGGGTGAACACGCTTTCGGCCGACACCAGCATCTTCTGCATGCGCGCGGCCACGTTGGTCAGGCGCTTGATGGGGTCGAAGATCTGGGCCAGCGCGGCCATGAACGAGGCGAAGCTGCCCACGGTGAGCGCGCCGCTGTTGGCCTGGCTCAGCGCCACCGCGATGACCGCGCCGACCGAGATCGAAATGCAGACCTGGGTCAGCGGCGTCAGCGCGGCGTCGGCCGTGGCGGTGCGCATGGCGAAGCGGCGCAGGCGGCGGTTGACGAAGTCGAAGCGTCCGCGCTCGACCTCGTAGCCGTCGAACAGCTTGATGACGCGCTGGCCGTCGATGCCCTCGCCGACCACGCGGGTCAGCTCGGCGTTCATGTTGACGGTTTCGCGGTTGATGCGGCGCAGGCGCTGGATGAAGAAGCGCGAGATCAGCACCGAGACGGGCAGCATGATCAGGATGATGAGCGTCAGCACCCAGGACATGTACAGCAGCACGCAGATCAGCGCGACCACCACCAGGGTCTCGCGCACCAGCACCGTGATGACGTCGGTGGCGTAGCCGGTGACGTTGCCGGCGTCGATGGTGAAGCGGTTGAGCAGGCGGCCGGTGTCGCCCTGCTTGAAATCGGCGTCCGGCAGGCCCAGCAGGCGCTCGAACATGTCGCGCCGCATGCCCAGCAGCACGTTGTTGGCGACCCACGCCAGCAGGTAGTCGCTGAAGAAGTTGCAGATGCCGCGCAGCAGGATCAGGCCGATCACCGCCAGCGGCAGCGCCCAGACGTAGTAGGGCTTGGCCCCCGAAAAGCCGCCGTCGAGCAAGGGCTTCATGATGACGGCCAGGACGGGCTGGGTGGCGGCCGCGCCCGCCATCAGCAGGATGGCCAGCAGCAAGCCCTTCCAGTAAGAGCCCACGCGGCTGTAGATCCGCCTCCAGAGTTCGGCTTTGACAGGCTGGGAGCCCGCGGGCGCATGGCGTGCGGCAGAATTCAAAGGGATCACTCGCTTTTATACAATTGTGGCGAGAATTGTACCGGCTGCGCGCACACGCGCCGCCGGTTGCGCCCCGCTTAGCCCTAACGCGCCCTGCGCCCCTCCATGTCCGATATCAGTTGTTTGTACGTCCGGCTGCCCAATTGGGTGGGCGATGTCTGCATGAGCCTGCCCAGCCTGCGCGCCCTGCACGCCAGCGGGCTGCCCCTGGTGATCTGCGCCCGCCCGTGGGCGCGCGACCTGCTCGACGGGGTGGCCAAGCAGGATTTCATCCCGATGCGGGGCAAGGTCGGCCCCGACCGCGCCGCCGTCAGCGCCCACCGGCGCGCCCTGGGCGCCCAGGGCCGGCATGCCCGCGGCCTGCTGCTGCCGGATTCGCTGTCCAGCGCCCTGGTGTTCCGGCTGGCCGGCCTGCCCTCGGCGGGCTACCGCGACGACGGCCGCAGCTTCCTGCTGCGCTGGCCGGTGACCAAGCCCGACGACTCCCTGCACGCGGTCCAGTCCTGGCATTACCTGACCCGCGAGGCCCTGAAGCGCTGGGGCCTGCCCGCCGGCCCGGCCGATCCGGGTCCGATCCTGGACCTGCCCCTGACCGCCGCGCACCGCGAGGCCGCCGCCCAGGCCCTGGAAGCCGCCGGGCTGGCCGGCCGCCGCTTCGTCCTGATCGCGCCCACCGCCACCGGCCTGCACAAGGGCAGGATCAAGGTCTGGCCGGGATTCGATACACTTACCCGCGCCCTCCAGGCCGAGGGCCATACCGTGGTAATGTGCCCCCCTCCGGCCGAAACCGAGGAGGCCCGGCGCAATGCCCCGACGGCGCAATTGCTGCCGCCGCTGTCCCTGGGCGCCTTCGCGGCGCTGACGGCCAGCGCGGCGTTGGTGATTTGCAACGATTCGGGCGTGTCCCACGTCGCCGCGGCCGCCGCCGCGCGGGAGCTGACCCTGTTCGGCGTGACCCGGCCGGGACGCACCGGCCCGTGGTCGCCGCGGGCAGTCTGCCTCGGCACGGACAACGCCTGGCCGTCGGTCGAGCAAGCCGTGCAGCAAGCCACAAGCCTGCTGCACGAGACGTAGTAATCAGGACTGTAAATGCCTCTTTCGAGTTATCTCGCGAATCTGATCATCCCAGCCAACCTGTGCATGGCCCTGGTCGCCGTGGGCCTGGTGCTGGGCCTGTTCCGGCTGCGCAAGACCGGCGGCGCGCTGATCGCGGCCGGCCTGCTGTGGGCGCTGGCCTGGTCGCTGCCGGCGACCTCGCTATGGCTGGGCGGCGCGCTGGAATCCCGCTACCCGCACCTGCCGCCCGAGCAATCCCCCACCGCCGACGCCATCGTGGTGCTGGGCGGCAACACCGCCAACGGCCGCGCCAACTGGTTCCTGCCCTACGACAAAAGCACGGCCATCGTGCGCATCGACACGGCCGCCGAACTCTATCTGGCCGGCCGCGCGCCCAAGGTGCTGCTGTCCGGCGGCGCGCTCGAGGGCGACGTGAGCGAAGCCCGCGGCATGGCCCACAACATCCGCCAGCAGGGCGTGCCGGAATCGGCGCTGATCCTGGAGAACTCCAGCCGCACCACCTACGAGAACGCCGCGCTCACCGAAGACAAGCTCAAGGCCCGCGGCATCGGCAAGATCCTGCTGGTGACCTCGGCGCTGCACATGCCGCGCGCCATGGCGGCCTTCTCCAAGCAGGGCGTGCAGGCCATCGCCGCCCCCACCCCGCCGCAGATCGTGGCGCCGGCCGACGGCTCGCTGCCGCTGTGGCTGCCCGACCAGCGCACGTTCGACGCCAGCCGCTCCATCATCAAGGAATACGCGGGCCTGTTCGTCTACTGGCTGCGCGGATGGGTCTGAGCGCGGCCCCGCTGGACTGCCGGCCCGGCTGCGGCGCCTGCTGCATCGCGCCGTCCATCACCCGCCCGATTCCCGGCATGCCCCAGGGCAAGCCGGCCGGCGTGCCCTGCGTCCAGCTGCTGCCGGACATGCGCTGCGCCATCTTCGGCCAGCCGTCGCGCCCGGATTTCTGCGGCGGCCTGCAGCCCCAGGCGGAGATGTGCGGCGCCGATCGAGAGCATGCGATCCGTTGGCTGGGGGAGTTGGAGCGAGCGACCCGGCCGGGGGGGTGATGGGTTTCGCGCGCTGAACAGTGGGTTCTTGTTCAGGAAATCTCGCGCTGCACCCAGCCTACGGTTCCTCCGTTTCCGCGTCCTGGGACGCTCGCGTGCGGAGTTTCTTCCAGAGCGTGGTTCTGGATATTCCCAGCCGTTTCGCCGCCAGGCCCATATGCCCGCCCGACTCGGAGATGGCCTGCTGGATGGCGCGCTGTTCGGCGTCCAGGCGGGTGACGGCCAGCACCGGGCTCTCGTCATTGAGTTTTCTTTCGGGAAACAGGTCGCTGGCCGACAGCGTGCGGCGGTCGGCCATGACGATGGCGCGGGCGATACGGTTGCGCATTTCGCGGATGTTGCCGGGCCAGTCGTGGGCGGCCAGGGCGGCGAGCGCGTCGTCGGCGAGCCGGACGTCGGCGGCGTTCTGTTCGCCCAGGATGGCCTGGGCCAGCGCGGCGAGCGCGCCCGGACGGTTTCTCAGCGGCGGCAGCGCGACGCGGGCGACGGCCAGCCGGTAGAACAGGTCGGCGCGCATGGCGCCCTGCGCCAGCGCCGCGTCGAGATCGCCGCAGGTGCTGGCCAGGATGCGGCAGTCGGCCCGGCGGCTGCCGGATTCGCCCAGCGGCCGGTATTCCCCGTTTTCCAGCACCCGCAGCAGGACGGCCTGCGCCTTGGGGCTGAGTTCGGCGATCTCGTCCAGATACAGCGTGCCGCCCGAAGCCTGCGAAAACAGGCCTTCGCGGGCCGCGCTGGCGCCGCTGAACGCGCCTCTGGCATGGCCGAACAGCTCGCTTTCGACCAGGTCGGAGGCCAGGGCGGCGCAATTGACGGCGACGAACGGCCCCGCGGCCTGCGCGGAGCGCCAATGGCAATAGCGGGCCGCGCGGTCCTTGCCTGCGCCGGTTTCGCCTTCGAACAGTATCGGCAGCGCGCTCGGGGCCAGGCGTTCGAGTTCCTGCGCCAGCGCCGCCGTCGAATTGTCCAGGGCGAACGGGTTCTCCAATACCTGCGCGCCGGCGCTGTCGGGCTGCGCGGCCAGCACCGCGCGGATGCGCGCAATCAGCGTGTCGGCGTCGTACGGCTTGGTCAGGTAATCGTTGGCGCCGGCCGCGACCAGGCGCACGGCCTGGGCGATATCGCCATAGGCGGTCGCGAACACCACGGTGGTCTGCGCCAGGTACGGAATCAGGCGGCGGTACAGGTCCTCGCCCGAGCCGTCCGGCAGGCGGATGTCGGCCAGCACGAACGCCGGCCGGATGCGCGTGCGGCGGAAAATCTCCACGGCCTGCGCGCAGCTCTGCACCCACTGGGCGGCGATGCCTTCGAGCCGCAGGCGCTGCAGCAAGGCGCCGCCCAGCACCATGTCGTCCTCGATCAGCAGAACCTGGATGTCATTCACCACGGGCCTCCGGCGGTAAAAAGGGAAGGCGCACCGAAATGCGCGTGCCGGCGCGATGCCGCGTCACGCGCAGGCGCGCCTGCATGGTTTTGATGAGATCGGCGGACACCCGAAGGCCGATGCCGTCGCCGCCGGCCTGGCCGCCCCGCAAGGCCTGCATGGCGCAGGCGGGCAGGCCGGCGCCGCCATCGCAAACGTGCAGCGCGAGCGCCTGGCCGCGCGCCCGCGCGCAGACCCGCACCTGCGCGCCCGCGGGCGAGGCCGCGATGGCGTTCAGCACCAGGTTGAGCAGCAGCTGGCGCACGGTCGCGGCGGGCAGCGGCAAGGTCGCCGCCGCGTCCATCCCGTCGCAATGCAGCGCGACGCCGACGCCGCGATTGTCCGCCTGCGCGCTGACCAGCAGGCGTATGTCGGCGATGTCCTCGGCGCGCAGCAGCGCTTCGCCGGGGCGGAAGGTGCGCAGGCTCGCGTCGACCACGGCCTGCAGGGCCTGCACGCCGCGCTCGATGAAATCCAGCGACTCGTCGCGCACCTCGCGGCGTTCGCCGAACTGCCTGAGCGTCTGGACCGCGGTGCGCAGGCCGCCCAGCGGATTGCGCACTTCGTGCGCCAGCGCCGCCGACATGCGGCCAAGCACGGCTTCGCGTTCCAGGCGCGCCTGCCTTTGCGCCAGCGCTTCGCGCTCGCGCGCGCTCTGCGCCATCCAGTTGTAGGCCGCGATGAGTTCGGCCAGCTCCGGGTCCGTGGTGCGCAAGGCCATGGTCTGCGGCCGGTCCGCGCGCGCGGCGCGCAGCGCCTGGGTCAGCGAGGTGATGGGCCGCTGCAGGCGCCGCGCCATGCCGTAGCAGACCAGCGCGCCGAGCAGGCTGACGACCAGGCCGACCAGCACCAGCTCCAGGGCCAGCTCGGCGCGCTGCCGCTGGAAGTCGCCGACGTCCAGGTTGGCGACGAGGCTGCCGAGCTGCGGCCGTTCGGCGTCGAGCAGCCGCCAGGTCCACACGCCATTGGCGCCGGCGCCGAGCAAGGCGCCCGCAGGCTGCGCGATCGAGGCCAGCGGCACCGGCTCGACTTCCGGATAGCGGGCGACGTGGGCAAGCACGCGCTGGCCGGGCGCCACGACGGCGAGCGTCCTGTCGACCACGCCCAGGTGCGTGTCCAGCGCGCGGTTGAGCACCTCCACCATCTGGTCCGCGTCATTGGCCAGCACCGCCGGCAGGACCGCCGCCGAGAGTCCGTCCAGATACACCTGGCCGAGATTGTCGATCTGGCGGTCGAACTGGCGCGACAGGCCGTGCAGGGCCAGCGAGATGAGCGCGGCCGAGATCACGAGAAAAAGCAGCGAGACCGCGAGCGGAATTCTGGTGGTGAGCGGCAGGCGAAGCATGGCGGGCAGCGGCGAACGACGAAACAGGGATTATGCCGCGCCCGCAATGGCCCTTGGACATGCAAGTTTTGGCAAGCGGGACGGCGCCCGGCAAATCCCGTGCCAGCAGCGGCGCCGGCCCGTGCGCGGGCCGTGCTTGTTCACTTTCGTGAACATCGCGATGTTCACGATGTTCACGGGCGGCAACACGGCGTCGCGCCCCGCTTTCCCATTCATGGTTATCCCGGATTTTTCCGTCTGTTTGCTGAAAGCGAATTGGAAGCCGGTCTTCCTAAAGTGCCGACTACTCGGGCATGCACGGCTGCACGCCGGAGCATGTCGTCAACAAAAAAGGGGAGCACGCTGTGGGCAGCACCATATTTTCCAGAAAGCGCGATCTGTGGGGAGGCGCGTTCATCGCGCTCTGCGGCGCGCTGACCATACTCGAAGCCACTTCATACAGCATCGGCGAACTGGCCCGCATGGGGCCGGGATACTTTCCATTCCTGGTGGGATGTTTCCTGGTCGCGCTGGGCTTGCTGATTCCGCTCGCGCCCGATCCCGACGAGCTCCAGGAAGACCTGGTCAACGACCATCTGCCGCAGCCTGCGCGGCGCGACCGTATCCGCGGCATGGCATGCATCGCCGCCGGCATCGCGCTGTTCATCGTGCTGGGCAGCTACCTGGGCTTTCTGCCGGCCACGTTCGCGCTGGTGTTCGTCTCGGCGATGGGAGACACGTCGAACTCGGTCAAATCGGCCGCCATACTGGCCACGGCGATGACGGTCTTCGGCGCCATCGTGTTTTCCTGGGGGCTGCAGCTGCAGTTCCCGATGCTGCGCTGGGGTTGAGCCATGGATCTATTCGACAACGTATTGCAAGGGTTTTCCGTCGCCTTTCAGTGGAACAACCTGCTGTGGTCCCTGTTCGGCGTGTTCATGGGCAACATGATCGGCGTGCTGCCGGGCATGGGCGTGCTCGCCGCCATTTCCATCCTGCTGCCGCTCACTTACGCCATGACGCCGGTCGCGGCGCTCATGATGCTGGCCGGCATCTATTACGGCGCGCAGTACGGCGGGGGCATCACCTGCATACTGCTGAACCTGCCGGGCACGCCTTCGCACGCCGTCACCTGTCTGGACGGCAACCCGCTGGCGCGCAAGGGCAAATCGGGATCGGCCCTGTTCATGCTGGTCATGGCTTCCTTCGTCGGCGCCAGCGCCGGCATCGTGGTCATGATCCTGTTCTCGCCGCTGCTGGTCGAAGTGGCTTTCAAGTTCGGGCCGGCCGAGTATTTCTCGATGATGATGCTGGGCCTGTTCGCCGGCGCGACGCTGGCCAAGGGGTCCGCGGTCAAGGGCGTGGCCATGGTGTTCCTGGGCCTGCTGCTGGGCGTGGTGGGCACCGACGTCAACACCGGCACCATCCGCTACGCTTTCAACGTGATCGAACTCAGCGACGGCATACAGCTGGTGGCGCTGGCGATGGGGCTGTTCGGCCTGGCGGACTTCTTCGCCAACGTCAACCGCATCGGCAAGGCGACCACCGTGGGCACCCAGGTCAAGATGTCGGTGCGGCCCGAACCTGGCGACATCCGGCAATCGGCCATGCCGGTGGTGCGCGGCAGCGCCATCGGCGCCGTGCTGGGCATACTTCCCGGCACCGGCGCGACCATCGCCTCGTTCATGTCCTACGCCATCGAGAAGCGCGTGTCCAAGACGCCGCAGCGCTTCGGCAACGGCGCCATCGAAGGGATCGCGGGACCGGAAGCGGCGAACAACTCGGCCGCGCAGACCAGCTTCATTCCCACCATGAGCCTGGGGATTCCGGGCGACTCCGTCATGGCGCTGATGCTGGGCGCGCTGATCATCCACGGCATACAGCCCGGCCCGCAGATGGTGACCGAGCACGCCGACCTGTTCTGGGGCCTGATCGCCAGCTTCTGGATCGGCAACGTGCTGCTGGTGGTCATGAACCTGCCGCTGATCGGCATGTGGGCGCGCCTGCTGAAGGTGCCGTACAAGTACCTGTTTCCGTCGGCGCTGTTCTTCGTGTGCGTCGGGGTGTACAGCACCAACAACGCGCTCTTCGACGTGGGCATGGTGCTTGCCCTGGGCCTGGTCGGCTATCTGTTCCTCAAGCTGCGCTTCTCCCCTGCCCCCCTGCTGCTGGGCTTCGTGCTCGGGCCGATGGTCGAGGAGAATTTCCGCCGGGCGCTGCTGCTGTCGCGCGGGGACATGGCCATTTTCGTGGACCGCCCCATCAGCGCGGGCTTCATCTATGCCATCGGCGCGCTCGCGGTCTGGCTGATCTTTTCGGCCGTGCGCGACAAGAAGCGGGTGCGCGCGCTGGAGGCGGCGCAGGCCCGCTAGCCTCGGCAGGCCGGCGCGCAAGGGCCTGCCCGGCGCTTGCGCGCCTTGTTCTCGGGAGAAAGTCGTGGGGATTTCCGCCATCGCAAGGCCGCGCGAACAGGTCCTGATGCGCAGATTGCCATTCATCGAGTTCATGGAGCTGCTCGAATTCAGCCATCTGCGGTTCGAGCCGCCCGAGCCCGCCGCGGGCGCCGCGCTGCTCGGCACGCTGGAATGGCGCAACGGTCCGCAGCACGACGCCGGCGACGCCTCCGGCATCTATGTCTGCAGCACACTGGAGGCCCTGCGCGATGCGGTACTGAGCCCTGAGGCCGCGGAAATCCATATCGACAGCCCGGCGCGCGGCCGCATCCGCCTGCGCGCGATCGCCCGGCATCGTTCCGCCGCCGCCAGGCCGCCCTGCATACGCGTGGACCTGAGCGCCCTGATCCGCCGCGTGCTGGTCCCGGCCGCCGCGCCCGCGCATCTGTACGACCTGGTGCGCCACGTGGTCATGACGCGGCTGTGGGTCGAGGTGGCGCGGGTGTAGCCGTCTTTTCCGCGGGACGGGACTTCACTTCACCTTGACCACGTCATCCGGCTTCCAGGTCTGGTCGTAGAAGGCATCTTCGGCGCCATACAGCCGCAGCGTGACCAGGAAATTGCGCCCCGGGATGGTCTTGATGAAGGCCGCGTCCACCACGTCCGCCGGCTTCTCCGGGCCGAACCAGATCTCTATCGAACCGTCCTTCTGCTTGGGAATGTCGTAGTAGCCATTCGTCGAAGGCATCAGCTGGTCGGTCTCGGGCATGGTGCCGTCGGTGACGTTGTACGCCGTGACCGCCCAGAACAGCGCGGCCGGGGCATCGGGCGGCAGGCGCAGCTTGTAAGTGCCGGCGCCCGTCAGGAATGCGCCAGTGGCGTCGCGTGTCGTGAAGGGATACTTGGAGCCGGCGCCGGTGGTGCGCATCACCATGGCCGGCGCCGATGAATAAGCGATCTGGAAGAACGTGGCGCGCTGGTTCACGTCCAGATAGCTGTCCTGGAACCATTCCGCCGTGGCGCCGGCCCAGGCGCGCTCCCATTGACGGTCCTTGTAATACAGTTGGCGCTGGTCTTCGCGGCCCAGTTGGCGCGTCGCCAGGATCATCTTCGGCGCCGTCTCAACCGCCTTTTTCAGCAGTTCCTGCTGGCGGGCGGTGGGCTTGAACGGCTGTCCCTTGACGATGCCGATGGAGGCCAGCACGCCGCGCAATTCCTGATCGATGGCGGCAACCGGTTCGTAGTCGACGAATTCCTTGAGCTTGGTCCAGTAGGCCTGATCGACGGGGTACATCATGTTGAGCGACTTGCCGGAGGCGTCGGGAAACTCCATCGGCTTGATGTCTTTTTCCACCGCCCACAAGGGGTAGACGCGCGTGGTTTCGGCGGCCTTGACGGCGGGAGCCGGGTCCGGCTTGCCGTCGCCCTGGCCCATGATGGTGCGAAAGAACAGAAAAACGTTATAGGTCGGGGACTTGACCACGAAATAGCTGGAGGGCACATGGCCGTCGTAGTCCGGCGGCAGCAACAGATACAGGCCGCCGCGCGCGCGGTCCGGACCCACGGCGCCCACGTCGGTGAGGGTGCGCTGGAAGAAATCGGTGAACATACCGATGACGTTGGCGGGCGCCTTCACCACCAGCGGTCCGGTCTTTTTCAAATCCAGGTAGCTCATCGAATAGATCACGTCGGCGTTCGGCGTGGGCACCATGGCGCGGGCGTCCATGCGCTTTTTCCAGATCGGCAGCACGTTGTAGCCGGCGCCGAAGGCCTTTTCCGAGCCGTCGCGCATGCCGATCACGTTCAACGCCGGCAGCATGGTCATGTAGGCATGGATGGCGCGTTGGTAATAAAGCTCGTCGCGCAAGCTTTCGGCCTCTTTCGTATCCAGCCAGTTGCCATTGTTCAGTTGCTGAACCAGGGGCGACATGGGAGGCTGGGGCTGCCCGAATACGGGCGCGGCCAGCAGCGTGCTGGCGATCAGGGTAAGTCGGGGCAATACCGGCATGATGCAACTCCGAAATGAGCAGCGGCCGCTATCGCGGCCGCAATGAAAAGTCCTTAATCGACCTGTTTGACGACCGGAGGCTTCCAGCTCCCGTCGAGAATCGCCTTTTCGCCCCAATAGGCGCGGATGTAGAGCGAAATCGGCTCGGTCGGTGACGGCAGCCAATTGGCCTCCTTATCCTTGCCCGGAGACTTGGGGCCGACGTAAATCGTCAACGACCCGTCCGGCCCGCGCACCAGATTCTTGTTCTTGGTGCCCAGCGAATAGCGGTTCAGGTCGTTGGGGCTGAACAAGTGATGCTTGTTGTAGAGGGTGAGGGACCAGAATCCCTTGACCGGCGGCAGTTGTCCCGGCGCGAAAGTGATTTCGTACCGGCGGCCGCCGTCCAGCACCGCTCCGGTGGAATCGAAGTCGGTATAAAAATACTGGGTCTCGTTGGGACGGTTGTCGAACATGTTCGACTTGGCCGTGCCGGTACGATTGAAGTAGTCCAGCCCGGTCTGGGCATTATTGACCGACCGGTTCCAGTTGTTGCCGGCCGGCGCGCCGTTATGCTTCCACTGGAAGAACGGGCCGATCACCTGCTCTTCGGTTTCCTTGGCGACCTGGACCAGCGCCTCCTTGATGGCCGGATCCTTGGCCGCGGCCGCCATCACCGAGCGGAACTGAGCGTACATGGCCTCTTCGCCGGGCAGCGGCGGCACCATGTCCAGCACCTGGCCGAACTGATCGAAGAACCGTTCGGGAACCACCCAGCGCGTTTCTCCCCCGCTGGCGCTGTCGGCGCCGGGATTGGGAATGTCGGGCGTGTTCTTCCAGTCGATCGATTTCATCTTGCCGTTGAAGTCCTTCAACGGATAGAAGACCACCTGGTTGATTTTCTTCTGAATGGCCTGCCGGTCCTGGTCGGCATCGTCCATGAAAATGCGCGGAATCGCATTGGCCAGGGTCGTCGGGCTGCGGATGATCGCCTGCACGCCGTCGGGCTCCTTGCCTTTCCAGTTCGGCCCCACCAGCAGATAGAAGCCGGGCTTGCTGTGGTAGGGCTTGCCCAGTTCGCCGAACTGGTTGGTGCGCTGGTCGTACAGCGCGTATACCCAGAAGCGGTCGCCGAAATCGGGCACCTGCACGATCACGGGCTCTTCATCCAGCGAGAAAAAGCCCAGGCCATAGACCACGTCCTGATTGGGACAGGTGACGAAGGTTTCCGCCGGAAGGATGTAGTCGTGTAGCATGCCGACCTGGCCGCGCGGCGCCGCGGGCAACACGCCGCCCAGCAGACCCGGATGGGGCGCCTTGGTGATGCGCGCGTTGCGGTTGAGCATGTTCACCATCGGCCACCCCCACACGTAGGCCATGCGGCCGACGGTCTTGGCGTACTCAGGATGCATGACGATGTCGGCCGACGGCAGGGCCAGCGCGGCGCGGCTCTGCTGTTCTTGCGGGGCGCCGAAAGCAGGCGCGGCGGCGACCGCGAAAATCAAACTGGCATAGGTGGCAATTGCGAACCCGCGCTTCATCTCGATACTCCTTTGAGTATTTGAACGCCAACTACCGCCTTGGGCTGCACGGGCCGCGGGTAGCGGTTCGGACGCTATTGTGCGTAGCGACAGGCATGCAAGTCCATGCTAATTTTGGCAATAATTCGCAGGCGACTTCCGAGGGCAAGCCATGGAACTGCAACGTTATGAATCGTTCGGAGAGTTCGAGGATGCGGTCGTCGATGTCGACCTGAAAGTGCGCCTGCTGGGCCCCCGGGACGGGAAATGGCGGCTTGGCCATGCGGACGTCGACGGCATCACCGTCCAGCAGGGAGTGGAAACCGTGCCCAATCTGTGCGAGGCGTCCGGATGGCCCACGCATCTGATGTTCCTGCTTTCCCCGGGCACGCCCGGCCCGACCTGGTTGAACGGGGTTCCGTTCGGCCCGGGCAAGGTGGGCATTCTGGCGCCCCGGCGAGGGTTCGTGTTCCGCGCGGCCGGGCCGAATGAGTGGACCACCATCGCCCTGCCCCTGACCTCGGATCTGTTACAAAAAGACAACGAAACAGGCAGCGTATTGCGCGCATGGTGCCGGTCGACGCGCATGCTGGACGCCACGCCGGCCGCGGTCCGCGCGCTGCAGCAGGCGGCGACGGTGGCCGCCCACGCATGCACCTCCCCCACTATCGGTCGGGCATTGATCGAGGACGCCATCGCGGGCCTGGTGGTTGCGCGCAGCCGGCAGCCGGCGCTCGGCCGCCCCGGCGCCTCGCCGCATGCGATGTGCGACGCCGCGCTGAGCCGCTTCGGCCTGATGGACGGCGGCGAACTGGACGCCGCCCGGCTCGCAGGCCTGCCCGTCGGCCCGCGATCGCTGAGAAGTTTCTTTCACAACTGCTTCGGCCTGGGCCCCAAGCAGTACCTGCATTTGAGACGGTTGCACGCGATCCACCAGGCCTTGCAGGACATGGGCGAGGGCTTGGCGTCCATCGCCGAGACCTTCGAGCGGCATGGCTACGTCTATTCTTCCTACACGCTGGCTCGGTATTGCGCCATTTTCGGAGAGCTGCCGTCGGCAACCCGCGCAAGACAGGCCAAGGCGTAGGCCGCCGGCCGCAGCGGTTCAGCAGCCGCGCTCGACCAGCACTTTTTCGTACAGCGCCTCGTAGCGCGCCGCCACCGCTTCCCAGCTCTGCTCGCAGGCGATCGCCAGGCCGCGCTCGGCCAGCGCGGCGCGCAGCTCGGGTTCGGAACCCAGGCGCTCCAGCGCCTGCGCCAGTTGCGCGCCGTCGCGCGGGTCCTGCAGGATGAGCGCGTCCTTGCCGGCCGACAGGTACTGCGCGAAGCCGCAGTACGCCGGCGAACTGACCACCACGGGCAGGCCGTGCGACATGGCTTCCAGCGGCGCCATGCCGTAGCTGTCGTTCAGCGTGGGATGAGCGTAGATGTCGGCCGCGCTGAAATAGCGCGCCACGTCGGGCGTGGGATCGATGAGCGTGACGCGGGCCGCGATGGCGCCGGCGGCGCGCACGCGGTCGCGGGTGGGCTGGTCGGCGCCCACCACCAGCAGCCGGTAGCGCGGCGGCAGCTGGCCCAGCGCGTCGAGCAGCGCCGGCAGCCCCTTGCGCAGCGGATTGCGCGCCACCAGCAGGCAGCCGATGGTGTCTGCGTCCCAGCCCAGGCTGGCGCGGGTTTCGTCGCGCCCCTGCTTTTGCTCGGCCGTGGGCAGCTTGACGCCCGGCGCGATGATGTCGACCGGCAGCTGCGGACCGTAGCTGCGGTGCAGCTGCTCCATGATGAGGCCGGACACCGCGACCACGCGGCGCGCCGGCGCCCTGCGCACGCGCAGTTTTTCCAGCAGCAGATAGGTGGCCAGGCGCGGGCTGAGCCAGGCGGCCACGCGCTGCAGCGGCCGGGCGCGGGTCAGGCGGTTGTAGCGCACGGGCGTGACATGCATGACCTGGATCTCGCCCGCCCAGCCGTTCATGTGCGAATGCACGATGTCGTAGCGCCCGCGGGTCAGCCGGTCGGCGCGCCAGGCGAAATACAGCACTCGCATCCAGCTGGGCAGCCAGACCGGAAAGCGCACCGGCAGGAAGGAAAACGGCAGGTCGCTATCGAAGTCGCGCGCCACCACGGAGACGTCGTGGCGCTGGCCGAGCACCCGCATCAGCTCCACGCCATAGGCTTCCGCGCCTCCGAAGCGATTGCCGAAGCGGTCGACCAGCAGCGCGATGCGTAGCCGCCGCTCAGCGGCGCCGGCGGGTGTCTTCATACCGGGTCAGACACTTCTGCAGGAATCGAACGATGTTGGTGGACCGCGCCACCGTCACCCGCGGCAGGCCGTAGGGATCGTCGCTGGCCGCCGCCAGGCCGCGCTGCGTGAGCGTGGCGTTGTCGTAGCCGGCCTCGCGCACCATGGCCCGGTGTTCCGGGCCGTGATCGCCGTAGGGATAGCAGAAGGCGGTGACCGGCGCGCCCAGCGCCTGTTCCAGTTCTTCCTTGGACTGGACGATCTGGCGCCGCGCCTCGTCGGGCGACATTTCGGGCAGATGCACGTGGTCCAGCGTGTGCGAGCCGACCTCGTTGCCGGCCTGCGCCCATTCCCGCATTTCGTTGACGGTCATGAGGGCCGAAAACGGAATGCCTTTTTGCAGGTCCCATACGTTGCCGCCGTCGAACTGGTGCGCCACGAAATAGTTGGTGGCGGTAAAGCCCAGCTCGCTCAGCACCGGCATCGCGTTGTGATGCACGTTGCGGTAGCCGTCGTCGAAGGTGATGCCGAATACCTTGCCCTGGCGCTCGCCGCGCACATAGGGCATGACGTCCCGCATCGACAGGCCGCGATAGCCCAGCCGGCGCATCCAGCGCATCTGGCGGGCGAAGCTGGCGGGGTGTACCGTCAGCCCGCGATACGGCGTGCCCTTGGGGTTGGGCTCGCCGATCTGGTGGTACATGAGTATGGGGATAGACATAGCCCGGAATTATACGGGGACACCACGGGAAAGAGGACGGGGCAGCGCCGGCTGCCTGGTCCTGTTTTACCCCAAGGCGCGCCGGTAAACATCCAGTGTTGCGTCGGCGAAACGCGCCAGGTTGAAATCGCGCACGGCGGTCTCGCGCGCCCGGGCGCCCATGGCGCGCACGGCTTGCGGGTCGTCCAGCATGAAGCGCAGGCGCGCGGTCATGGCCGGGACGTCGCGCACCGGCACGATCCAGCCGTCCTCGCCGTCGGTGACGTTCTCGGGCAGGCCGCCAACGTCGCTGATCAGGGCCGGCAGGCCCAGGCCCATGATTTCGCGGCAGGCGAAGGACAGCGCCTCGCGGTAGGACAGCACGAAGCCGGCGTCGCAGGCCGCCAGCGCCGGCCGCACGTCGTCGAGCAGGCCCGGAAAGCGGACCTGGTCGATCATGCCCAGCTCCCGCACCCGCGCGAGCTTGGCCTCGGAGGGCGGATCGCCGGCCACCATCAGCAGCACCCGCGCGCGGTCGGCCGGCGGCAGCGCCGCGGCCGCGGCCACCAGGTCCAGCCAGCCCTTGTCGTAATCGGTGCCGCCGGAACTGCCCAGCAGCAGCTTGCCCTGCCAGCCCGGCCCGAAGATGCGGTCGCGCAGTTCGTCCAGGCCGGCCTGCTCGGGCGGGGCGAAATAGTCGGTGTCGATGCCGTGGCGGATCGTGGTGATGGGATGCCTGCGGTAGGGCGAGCGCGACATCAGGCCGTGCACGTAGTCGCTGACCGCGATGCTGTGGTCGGTGGCCAGGCGGGCGCGCAGCCAGTTGCCCAGGCTGGTCACCGGGTGGTCGTTGTGCTTGGTGAAGACGATGCGCGGGCGCCGCGGCAGGGCCAGCGTGGCGAACATGACCTGCTTGTGGTCGGCCGAGCCGTTGCAGTGGATGAGGTCGAAACCGCCTTCGCGGATCAGGCGCCGCAGCTGCGCGCGCTCGCCGAAGAGCGCGGCCGGACGGGACGTATATTGCATCGGCACCGCCGTCACGCCGGCGATGGCGCGGGCCTGGCGGTAGAGCCGGCTGCCCTCGGGCGTGGCGACCGTGATCTGGTGGCTGCCCGCCAGCGCGCGGGCCAGGTTGATGATGTAGGTCACGTGGCCGCCGCCGTTGCGGCCGTGGAAATTGGTGTAGAGGATCTTCACTTTTGCTTTTCGGCCAGGAACATCAGCTTCGAATAGCGGAAGAAGCTGCCCGCGGCCGCGGTGACGGCCAGCACCAGGCCGTGCTTGCCGTCGAGAAACCCGCGCCGGATCAGGTAGATCCGCACGAAGGTCCAGAAGCCGTGCCCCAGCGCGCCGAAGACCGACGTGCGCTTGCCCTTGGCGTACATCATGGCGGCGGCGTCCGACGAGTAGCGGTTGACCTTGGTGATGAGGGCCTCCAGGTTGTCGTACGGATAGTGCTGGAAATAGCCGCGCATCCGCAGGGGCTGGCCCTGGGCCGGCACCACCCGCTCGTGGACGGCGGCGTCCGTGAAGCGCGCCGTGCCGCGCTTGAACAGCCGCAGCACGTAGTCGGGCCACCAGCCGCTGTGGCGGATGTCGCGGCCGCAGAAATTCGACAGGCGCGCGATCTCGTAGGCGTCGGCCCGCGGAGCGCGCAGCGCTTCCTGGATTTCCCGGGCCAGCTCCGGCGTCACGCGTTCGTCGGCGTCGATGGACAGTATCCAATCGCCCGTCGCCAGGTCCAGCGCGCGGTTCTTCTGGGGCCCAAAACCCGGCCAGTCCGACGTGATTTCCACGCGCGCGCCCAGCGCCTGCGCCAGTTCCACGGTGCCGTCGGTGCTGCCCGAGTCGACCACGATGAACTCGTCGGCGAAGGCCACGGACTTGAGGCAGGCGGCGATATTGGCCGCTTCGTTCTTGGTGATGATGATGACGGATAGCTTCATCGGCGATTCCTAAGACGCTTTTTCCAGGCCTTCCAGGCATGGAAGCGTGGCCCCCAGAAAGGGTCGCGCGACAGCCAGATGCGCCGGTTCAGCCAGCTTCCGCCCTGGTTGCGCACCGCGAAACGGTAGATGTGCTCGGGGTCTGCGCCAGGCGCGTTCTGGCCGAAAGGGTCGGTAGTGTACAGGTGGCGGAATCCGGCCTGGCGGGCCGCGGCCACGTAGTCGTCGTCGAAATAGCCTTGCGGCCAGCAGAGGTGGTCGCTGACCGAGCCCAGCCGGCGCATCAGCGTGTCGCGCGAGTCCTGCAGTTCCTGGGCGATGCGCGCGCGCTTGGCCTCGATGTCCGCGCCGCAGACCTTGTCCCAGCGGGTGTGGGTGTGGGTATGCGAATGGAATTCGAAGGTGCCGGCGGCCTGCATGGCCTCGATCTCGCTCCAGCGCAGCATGGCCTCGTCGGCCCGCCCCGCCGCCACCAGCTGCTTGCAGGCGTCGTGATCCGGGGTGGCGGGCAAGGGGCCGCCCTGCCCGGCGTGCGGGCGCACCGGGCCGTCGCCGATCCAGCCCGTGATGGTGAAGAGCAGCGCGCGCATGCCGTGGCGCGCCAGCACCGGATGCGCATGCACCCAGTTGTTCAGGTAGCCGTCGTCGAAGGTGATGAGCACCGACCGCTCGGGCGCCTCGCCGCCGGCCAGATAGGCCGCGAACTGCGCGGCCGACAGCGACTGGTAGCCGGCGCGCGCCAGGCGAGCGATCTGCGCCTCGAATACGTCGGGCGTCGCCGCGATCATGCCGCCGGCCGGCGTGACGTGGTGGTACATCAGCACCGGAACGTTGGGCGCGTTCATCCGGCGCGCTCCGCCAGCCATCGGGTGTAGACGGCCTCGGTGGTTTCGGCCAGGCGCGCGGGCGAGAACACGCCTTCGTCCCAGACCATTCTGCGTCCGGCCTCGCCCATGCGGCGGCGCAGGCCGGCGTCGTCGATCAGGCGCACCAGCGCGGCGCTCAGGGCCTCGGGGTCCTTGGGCGGCACCAGGATGCCGGTCTCGCCGTCGCGGAACATCTCGGACACGCCGCCGACGTCGGTGCCGATGACGGGCAGGCCGCTGGCCTGCGCCTCGACGTACACCGTGCCGGACGCTTCCTGCTGGGTGGCCAGCGCGAACAGGTCGAAGCCGGCCAGCAGGTTGGGCACGTCGCGCCGCATGCCCATCAGGTGGATGCGGTCCTGCAGCCCCAGTTCCACCACATAGGCCTGGGTCTGCTCGAATACGGGCGAGCCGCCGCCGACGAACACCAGGTGCAGCTTGGGGCGGCTGGCCATCAGCGGCGCGATCGCGTCGATCAGGTCCTTGTGGCCCTTGGTGGCGCGCATCACGGCCACACAGCCGACCACGATGTCGTCATCGGCCAGGCCCAGCTCCTCGCGCAGCGTGGAACGCTCGACCGGCGGCGGCAGCACGATGGGCGAATAGACCGTGGCCACTTTCTCGGCAGGCACGCCGCGCTCGATGAGGTGCTGGCGCACGTGGTCGCTGACCGTGGTGACGCGGTGCGGCAGGCGGGTATAGGACCACAGCGAGCCGACCTTGTTGGACAGGTGGCGGGTGCGCACGATGAGCGGGGTGCCGGCCAGCCGGGCCGCGGCCGCGGCGATCACCGTGTCGCGCCGGCTGTGCGTGTTGAGCACGTCGAACCGGCCCTCGCGCAGGATGCCGCGGATGGTGGCCACGCCC
Organism: Achromobacter sp. SX5; assembly: GCF_056711425.1. Classification (NCBI taxonomy): domain Bacteria; kingdom Pseudomonadati; phylum Pseudomonadota; class Betaproteobacteria; order Burkholderiales; family Alcaligenaceae; genus Achromobacter; species Achromobacter sp. SX5. The sequence continues at coordinate 3,888,350 of NZ_CM160041.1, forward strand.
TTGATGTAGTTGGCCACGCCGTCCATTTCCAGCGTGTGCACGGCGAAGCCCGCTTCCGACAGGCGTTCGGCCAGCAGCGCCTGGGGCTGGCAGATGGCCTCCATGTGGTGGCCGCGCGCGCGCATGGCGGTCATTTCCTTGAAGATCCGCCCTTCCTGGCCGCCGAAGCTGGTGGCGGCCTCCGAGTGAACAATACGCAGGGGCATCAGTAGGTCACCTCCACCCCGTCGGGCTTGGTCCATTCGTTGAGGTTCGCCAGCAAGGTGTCGGCCATGCGGACGCGCCATTCTTCGCCCAGCCGGACCGTGCACAGGAAATTGTTCTTGGAGTAGACGATGTCCACCGGCACGCCGGGAATGCCGTTCTCGGGCTCGGCGCGGAACGGGTTCAGCATCTGGCGCAGGCGCGCGGCGTCGGCGCTGCCGTTGAGCTTGACGCGCAACGACTTGGCGCGGGCCTCGCGGGCCAGCTGCAGGTCGTAGAGCTGCTCGGCAACGATGCGCATGCCGCCGGAGTAATCGTCGTTGCTGACCTTGCCCTGCACGATGACGAGCTGGTCTTCGCGCAGGCGGTTGCGGTGCTTTTCGTAGAGTTCGTTGAAGACCGAGATCTCGACCTGCGCGGTGCCGTCGTCGAGCACGGCGAACACCATCTTGCCGCGCCGCGTCATCATGACGCGCACGCTGGCCAGCACGCCGCACATCCATTGCAGGTCGCGCTGCGGCTCGACGCGGGCCAGCTGCATCGGCACGATGCGGCGCACTTCGTCGCGCCAGTGGTCGAACAGGTGGCCGCTGTAGTAGTAGCCCAGCGCGGTCTTTTCCTCGGTGAGCTTCTTGTGCAGGTCCCAGGGCGCGACCTTGGCCAGTTCGCCGGCCACCACGTCGCTGCTGTCGTCGCCGAAGAGCGAGGCCTGGTTGGCGCTGCGCGCGGCCTGCTCGGCCGCCTCCATGGCGGTGGGCACTGAGGCCAGCATGGCCGCGCGGTTGGGCTCGATGGTGTCGAACGCGCCGGCCTTGATCAGCGCTTCGATGGTGCGCCGGTTGACCGCGTGCTTGCTGACGCGGCGGCAGAAGTCGAACAGGTTCTGGAACGGGCCGCCTTCCTTGCGCGCGCGCAGGATGTCCTCGACCGCGCCCTGCCCGGTGCCCTTGACCGCCCCCAGGCCGTAGCGCATGGTGCGCGGCGGCTTGCCGTTCTTGGTGTGCTTGTCGGCCACCGGCTCGAAGCGGTAGCCCGAGAAGTTGACGTCCGGCGGCAGCACTTCGACGCCGTTTTCCTGGGCGTCGCGGCAGAAGGTCTGGACCTTGTCGGTGTCGTCCATGTCGGAGGACATGGTGGCGGCCAGGAACTCGGTGGGATGGTAGGCCTTGAGCCAGGCCGTCTGGTAGGAAATCAGCGCGTACGCGGCCGAGTGCGACTTGTTGAAGCCGTAGCCCGCGAACTTCTCCATCAGGTCGAACAGCTTGACCGCCAGGTCCGGATCGTGGCCTTTTTCCTTGGCGCCTTTCTCGAACAGTTCGCGGTGCTTGGCCATTTCCTCGGGCTTTTTCTTGCCCATGGCGCGGCGCAGCAGGTCGGCGCCGCCCAGCGAATAGCCGCCGATGATCTGCGAGATCAGCATCACCTGTTCCTGGTAGACGATGACCCCGTAGGTGCTCTTGAGGGTCGCTTCCAGGTCCGGGTGGAAATAGTCCACGGCCGCGCGGCCGTGCTTGCGGTTGACGAAGTCGTCCACCATGCCGGATTCGAGCGGCCCCGGACGGTACAGGGCCAGCATGGCGATGATGTCTTCGAAGGTGTTGGGCCGCAGCTTCTTGAGCAGCTCCTTCATGCCGCGCGATTCCAGCTGGAACACGGCGGTGGTGTTGGCGTCGCACAGGATCTTGTAGGCCGCCGGATCGTCCAGCGCCAGCGCCATCACGTCGAAGTCGCGCTTGTCCTCGTTGAACTGGCGCACGTAGCGCACGGCCCAGTCCAGGATGGTCAGGTTGCGCAGGCCCAGGAAGTCGAACTTCACCAGGCCGGCGGCCTCGACGTCGTCCTTGTCGAACTGCGAGACGGCGCTGTTCTCCTGGCCCGGCTGGCAGTACAGCGGGCAGAAGTCGGTGAGCTTGCCGGGCGCGATCAGCACACCGCCGGCGTGCATGCCGATGTTGCGGGTCAGGCCTTCGAGCGGCTGGGCCAGGTCGACCAGCGCGCGCACTTCCTCTTCCTGGTCGTAGCGGTCCTTGAAGGCGGGCTCTTCCTTCAGGGTGCGTTCGAGCGACCAGGGGTCCATCGGGTTGAACGGGATCAGCTTGGACAGGCCGTCGCAGAACATATAGGGCATGTCCAGCACGCGGCCCGCGTCGCGCACCACGGCCTTGGCGCCCAGCGTGCCGAACGTGGCGATCTGGCTGACGGCGGCGCGGCCGTATTTTTCCTTGACGTAGTCGATGACCCGTTCGCGGTTGTCCTGGCAGAAGTCGATATCGAAGTCGGGCATGGAGACCCGCTCGGGATTCAGGAAGCGCTCGAACAGCAGGTCATAGCGGATCGGGTCCAGGTCGGTGATGCCCAGCGCGTAGGCCACCAGCGAGCCGGCGCCCGAGCCCCGCCCCGGCCCCACCGGCACGCCGTTGTTCTTGCCCCAGTTGATGAAGTCCTGCACGATCAGGAAGTAGCCGGGAAAGCCCATCTGGATGATGGTCTTGCACTCCCAGCGCAGGCGTTCGTAGTACTGCTCGCGCTTGGACTCGCGTTCGGCGTCGTCGGGGAACAGGAAGCGCAGGCGCTTTTCCAGGCCCTCTTCCGACAACTGCACCAGGTAGTCGTCCAGCGACACGCCTTCGGGCGTGGGGAAATTGGGCAGGCGCGGCTTGCCCAGCACCAGGCTGAGGTTGCAGCGCTTGGCGATTTCCACCGTGTTGGCCAGCGCCGAGGGCACGTCGGCGAAGCGCCGCGCCATTTCCTCGGAGCTGAGCAGGTACTGCTCTTTGCTGAAGCGGCGCACGCGGCGCGGATTGGCCAGGATCTCGCCTTCGGCGATACAGACCCGGGCCTCGTGCGCCTGGAATTCGGATGCATCCAGGAACTGCACCGGATGCGTGGCCACCACCGGCAGGCCGGCCTCGGAGGCAAGCCGCATCGCGGCCTGGGTATAGGCCTCGTCGCCGTCCATGCCGGCGCGCTGCAGTTCGATGTAATAGCTGCCCGGGAACAGGTGCGCCCACTGGCGCGCCAACGCCAGCGCCGAGACCGCGTTGCCGGCCTCCAGCGCCTGGCCCACGTCGCCCGCGCGCCCGCCCGACAGGGCGATCAGCCCCTCCTGGCCCTGCAGCCATTCGCGCCGGATTTCCGCGCGGCCCTTGCCCTGGTTGGTCAGGAAGGCCTTGGTGAGCAGTTCGCAGAGGTTGAGATACCCTTTGTGGTTGCGCACCAGCAGCAGCAGGCGGAAAGGCTTGGCGGGATCGTCGTCGTTGGACAGCCACACGTCGCAGCCCGCGATGGGCTTGACGCCCGCGCCGCGCGCGCCCTTGTAGAACTTGATCAGGCCGAACAGGTTCGACAGGTCGGTCAGGGCGACGGCGGGCTGGCCCAGCTTGGCCACGCGCTTGATGAGGTCGGGGATGCGCACGATGCCGTCCACGACCGAGAACTCGGAGTGAACGCGCAGATGAACAAATGGGGACGGGTTTGTTACGGCTTCGGACATAGGCGGAATTGTACCGGTCAAAGCCCCTGCGCCGGGCGCCGCGAAACGGGGCGTCGGCGGCCGCCTGTGTAACAATAGCCCCTGTCCCCGCTCCACCGATTGCTGCACGAGATTCACGTATGAAATGGCTAATTCCCGGGATATGGCTGGCCGCCATCCTGTTTGCGCACTTCCGCGGCCGCGTCAGGCTGCCGCTGGGCCGGCAGATGCTCGATCACTCCGTCCTGCTGGCCCCGGTCAACGCCTTCATGGTGCTGGCCTCGCGCGTGCCGCCCACCCCCTACCTGACCACCAGCGAGATCGCCGAGCTCAAGGTGCTGGACGACAACTGGGAGACCATCCGCGAGGAAGCGATGCAGATGGCCGAGCTGCGCCGCATCAAGGCCGCCGACGCGCACAACGACATCGGCTTCAATTCCTTCTTCAAATACGGCTGGAAGCGCTTCTACCTGAAGTGGTATGACGCGCGCCACCCCTCGGCCGAGGAGCTCTGCCCGAAGACGGTCGCCATCCTGAAGACCCTGCCCAAGGTCAAGGCCGCCATGTTCGCGGAACTGCCGCCCGGCGGCCAGCTCAACCGCCACCGCGACCCGTTCGCCGGCTCGCTGCGCTACCACCTGGGCCTGGTCACGCCCAACGACGACCGCTGCCACATCATCGTCGACGGCGAGCCCTACAGCTGGCGCGACGGCGAAAGCGTGGTGTTCGACGAAACCTATGTGCACGAAGCCTACAACCGCAGCGAACAGAACCGCATCATCCTGTTCTGCGACGTGGAGCGTCCGCTGAAGTGGCGCTGGGCCGAAGCCTTCAACCGCTGGTTCGGCCGGGTCGTGATGTCGGCGGCCAGCTCGCCCAACGACGGCGGCGACCAGACCGGCGCGATCAACAAGCTGACGCACGCGCACTGGGTCATTGACCAGAAGCGCAAGGCCTTCAAGGCCTGGAACCGCACGGTCTACAAGGCCACCAAGTTCGGCTTGATCGCCCTGGTCATCGTGGGCTTCCTGGCGCTGTAGTAATCGCCCGCGGGCGCCGGAACTCCCCGGCGCCCGCGGCCGGCGCTAGCGCTGCAACGATTCCCAGCTCTTCATCAGCCGTTTCACCGAAACCGGCATCGGCGTGCGCAGCTCCTGCGCGTACAGCGCCACCCTCAACTCCTCCAGCAGCCAGCGGAACTCGTCCAGGCGCGGATCGGGCGCGCCCTTGAGCGCCGCCCGCGCGCGCTGGTATTGCGTCAGCAGCGGCGCCATCTCGCCCACCAGCCTGGCGTCGCGCGCCGGGTCGGCGCGCAGCTTGTCGATGCGCGCCTGCACCGCCTTCAGGTAGCGCGGAAAGTGCGCCAGCTGCGCATAAGGCGTGTCGCGGATGAACCATTTCGGCATCAGCGCGCCCAGCTGCGCCTGCAGGTCGGCGTAGGCGGCGGCGTGCGGCTTGGCCTGGGGCAGCTTGCGCAGCACCGCGGCGTACTCGGTCAGCACCGCCCCCGCCAGCCGCGCCACTTCCTGGGCCAGCAGGCCGAGCCGGCCCTTGCCCTCGGCGCGGCGCGCCTCGAACTGCTGCGCGTTGACCGGCCAGGGTTCGGCCAGGCAGGCCTGCCCCAGCGCGCAGTCGATGATCTGGTCGCGCAGCTCTTCCTGCGTGCCCAGCGTCATGTAGAGCATGCTGATGCGGGTCAGGTCGGTCAGGTTCTTTTCCAGGAACTTGACCTGTTCGCGCAGGCCCAGCCGGAACAGCCTGAGCAGGCCGGCGCGATGGTGCTTGCGGGCCTCGTCCGGATCGTCGAACACGTCCAGGTCGCAGTGCGCGCCGCGATCGACCAGCGCCGGATAGCCGATGACCGACTGGCCGCGCCGCTTGATCTCCATGATCTCCGGCAGCGGGCCGAAGGACCAGGAGGTCAGGTTCTCGTGCGCCAGCGCCTGCGCGACCTGGGTGTCGCTGGCCGCCAGCTGCTGGAAGGTGGCCTGCGCCTGCTTGCCGAACTCGGCGCGCAGCTGCGCCAGGTTGCGGCCGGCGGCCAGCATGCGGCCGTGCTCGTCGACCACGCGGAAGTTCATGAACAGGTGCGCCGGCAGGGTTTCCAGCTTGAAATCCCCCACCGCCGGGCGGACCTGCACCTGGTCCCACATGTCGGCGATGATGGCCTCCACCAGCCCCTGCTGCGGATCGCCCAGGCGCTCGAACCAGCGCTCGTAGAACCCGGCGGCGTAATCCGGCAGCGGCACGCAATGGCGGCGCAGCTTCTGCGGCAGCGACTTCAGCAGCAGATGCACCTTTTCCTTGAGCATGCCGGGCACCAGCCATTCGCAGCGCGCCGGGTCGATCTGGTTGAGCGCGAACAGCGGCACCGACAGCGTCACGCCGTCGCGCGGCGAGCCGGGCTCGAAGTGGTAGTCCAGGGCCATGGACACGCCCTGCCATTCCACCTTCTTGGGAAACACCTCGGTGGTGACGCCGGCCGCTTCGTGCCGCATCAGCTCGTCGCGCGTCAGCAGCAGCTTGGCGGCCGTTTCCTTGTCCAGGCCCGCCACCCATTTCTCCAGCGTGGCGGTCTGCGAAATGCCTTCGGGCAGCAGGCGGTCGTAGAAGGCGTAGATCAGCTCGTCGTCGACCAGGATGTCGGGACGGCGGGTCTGGTGCTCCAGCTTCTCGATGCCGGCGATCAGCTTGCGGTTGTGCGCCACGAAAGGCAGGCGCGTGTCGATCTCGCCCGGCACCAGGGCCTGGCGGATGAACAGTTCGCGCGCGTGCGCCGGATTGACGCGGCCGTAATGGATGCGCCGGCCCGAATAGACCACCAGCCCGTACAGCGTGGCGCGTTCGTTGGCCACGACCTGGCCGGCCTTTTTCTCCCAGCGCGGGTCCGACCAGTTCCGGCGGATCAGGTGCGCGGCGACCTTCTCCAGCCAGGCCGGATCGATGCGCGCCACGCAGCGGGCATACAGCCGGGTGGTCTCCACCAGTTCGGCGGCGACGATCCAGCGCCCCGCCTTCTTCACCAGCCGCGAGCCCGGATGGATGTGGAAGCGGATCTCGCGCGCGCCCTGGTAGTGGCCGCCCTCGTCGCTCTTGAAGCCGATATTGCCCAGCAAGCCCGACAGCAGCGCCAGGTGCAGCTGTTCGTACGTGGCTTCGGTCTGGTTGACGCGCCAGCCCTGCTCGCCCACCAGGGCGGCAAGCTGGGTGTGCACGTCGTGCCATTCGCGCAGCCGGATGGGCGACAGGAAATTCTGGCGCAGCAGGGCCACCAGCTTGCGCTGCGAGGCCTTGTGCTGCACCTGTTCGCCGTACCAGCGCCACAGCTTCAGGAAGGAGATGAACTCCGATTTGTCGTCGGCGAACTTGGCGTGCGCGGCCTCGGCCGCCTCGCGCTCCTGCATGGGGCGGTCGCGCGGGTCCTGCACCGACAGGGCCGAGGCGATGATCAGCATTTCCGCCAGGCACTGATGTTCGCGCGCGGCCAGGATCATGCGGCCGATGCGCGGGTCCACGGGCAGCTTGGCCAGTTCGTGGCCGGTGCGGGTCAGGGCGAAGGCCGCGCCGGTGCGCGCGCCATCGGCGTCCTCGTTCGCGGCGGCGGCCAGTTCGATGGCGCCCAGCTCCTGCAGCAGGTGGTAGCCGTCGGCCACCGCGCGCCCCGGTGGCGCCTCCACGAACGGGAACTGCTCGATATCGTCCAGCTTCAGCGACTTCATCCGCAGGATGACCGAGGCCAGCGACGAGCGCAGCACTTCCGGATCGGTGAACGCGGCGCGGTTATTGAAGTCCTGCTCGTCGTAGAGGCGGATGCAGACGCCCGGCCCCACCCGGCCGCAACGGCCGGCGCGCTGGTTGGCCGAGGCGCGGCTGACCGGCTCGATGCGCAGCTGCTCGACCTTGTTGCGCCACGAATAGCGCTTGACGCGCGCCAGCCCGCTGTCGACCACAAAGCGGATGCCGGGCACGGTCAGCGAGGTTTCCGCCACGTTGGTGGCCAGCACGATGCGCCGCGCATTGGTGCGCGGATGGAAGATCTGCTCCTGCTCGGCCTGCGACAGCCGGGCGTACAGCGGCAGCACCTCGGTGCCGGCCGGATGGCGCTTGCGCAGCGCCTCGGCCGATTCGCGGATTTCGCGCTCGCCGGGCAGGAACACCAGCACGTCGCCCGGGCCGTGGCGCGCGCATTCGTCCACGGCGTCCACGATGGCGTCGATCAGGTCGCGCTCCTCGTCGCCCGACATGCGCTCGCGCCCGGGCTTGCCGGCGGCCGGCGCCTCGCCTTCGGCCGGCTCTTCACGCACCGGACGGTAGCGGACCTCGACCGGGTACAGGCGGCCGGAGACTTCGATGACCGGCGCCGGCCGGTCTTCGGACGCCGCGAAGTGGCGGGCGAAGCGCTCGGCGTCGATGGTGGCCGAGGTGATGATGAGCTTCAGGTCCGGGCGGCGCGGCAGCAGCTGCTTGAGGTAGCCCAGCAGGAAATCGATGTTCAGGCTGCGTTCGTGCGCCTCGTCGATGATGATGGTGTCGTAGCGGCGCAAGAGCGGGTCGCGCTGCGACTCCGCCAGCAGGATGCCGTCGGTCATCAGCTTGATGGACGCGTTCGGGCCGGTGCGGTCGTTGAAGCGCACCTGATAGCCCACCACCTCGCCCATGGGCGTATTCAGCTCCTCGGCGATGCGCTTGGCCACCGAGGTCGCCGCCAGGCGGCGCGGCTGGGTATGGCCGATCATCTTCTGGCGGCCGCGGCCGAGTTCCAGGCAGATCTTGGGCAGCTGCGTGGTCTTGCCCGAGCCGGTCTCGCCGCTGACGATCACGACCTGGTGGCCGGCGATGGCGCGCGCGATCTCCTGGCGCCGCGCGCTGACGGGCAGGTCTTCGGGATAGGTCACCGCGGGGATGGGCCGCTCGGGACGCGGCGCCCGGGGCGCGTTTGCCACGGCGGCCCTGGGCGCCCGCGGGCTGGAGGATTCAGGCATGTACGATAGTCCGGTTAGCCCGCCATTATAAATTTTCGCGCGCCCGCCTGCCCCCGGCCGGCCGCGGCGCGTCGCGGATCGGGCCTGCGGGACAGGCCCCGGCGGTCATATAATTTCGCCACGCCGTCCGCGCGACGGCGCCATGACGCGGCATGAGGCCGCGTTCTCGACGACTCTCAGGAATCCCTCCCACCATCATGCCCGACCTGGAACCAGACACCGTTTCCGCCCTCGAAGCCCCAGAATTCGCGCCCGCCCAGTTCGTCCGATGGTTCCGCGACGTGGCGCCGCACGTGCATGCGTTCCGAGGCAAGACGTTCGTGGTGGCGTTCGGCGGCGAGCTGGTGCAGGCCGGCGCGCTCAACGCGCTGGTGCAGGACCTGTCGCTGCTGTCCTCGCTGGGCATCCGCCTGGTGCTGGTGCACGGCTCGCGTCCGCAGGTCAATGAGCAGCTGCGCCTGAAGGGGTTCACCCAGCAGTTCGACCGCGGCATGTCGCCCACCGACGCCGCCGCGCTGGAATGCGCCAAGGAAGCCGCCGGCGAAATTCGCCTGGACATCGAGGCCGCCTTCAGCCAGGGGCTGCCGAACACGCCCATGTCGCATTCGCACATCCGCGTGATCTCCGGCAATTTCGTCACCGCGCGCCCGGCCGGCGTGATCGACGGCGTCGACTACAAGCACACCGGCCAGGTCCGCAAGATCGACATCGACGCGCTCAAGTTCGCCATCGAGAAAGCCTCGTCCGTGGTGCTGCTGTCGCCGCTGGGCTTCTCGCCCACGGGCGACGCCTTCAACCTGGCGATGGAAGACCTGGCCACCAGCGTGGCGGTGGCGCTGCGCGCCGAGAAGCTCATCTTCCTGTCCGGCTCGCCGGGCGTGATGAACGACGACGGCACGCTGGACACCGAACTGGCGCGCGTGGACGCCGACGCGCTGCTGGCCGCAGGCACGCTGGACGAGGAAACCCACGCCTTCCTGCAATGCGCCTCCCTGGCGGTCAAGCGCGGCGTGGCCCGCGCGCACCTGCTGCCCTTCACGCTGGACGGCAGCGTGCTGCTGGAGATCTTCACCCACGACGGCGTGGGCACCATGGTGGTCGAGGACACGCTGGACGATCTGCGCCCGGCCACCATCGACGACGTGGGCGCCATTCTCAGCCTGATCGAGCCGCTGGAGGCCGACGGCACGCTGGTGCCGCGCCCGCGCAGCGTGGTCGAGCGCGACGTGGAGAACTTCACGGTGCTGGAGCACGACGCCGTGATCTACGGCTGCGCCACCCTGCACAATTTCCCCGAGGAACAGATGGCGGAAATGGCCTGCCTGATCGTGCACCCGGAATGGCAGGGCTCCGGCGAAGGCGAGATCCTGCTGCGCCACATGGAATCGCGCGCGCGCGCCGCGGGCGCCAAGCGGCTCTTCGTGCTGACCACCCGGACCTCGCACTGGTTCATGAAGCGCGGCTTCGTGCAGGGCGGCATCGCCGACCTGCCGCGCGAAAAGCAGAACAACTACAACCGTTCGCGCAACAGCCTGGTCTTCATCAAGAAACTGTAGGCGGCGCGGTCCCTGACCGCAGAGCCCGAAGGGGCTTGGCGGTCAGGGACCGCCAAGCCCGCTAAAATGAGGCCTTATTTATTTTTCCGGCAGCGTAATCATGGCTCGTATCATCAACTGTGTGAAATTGAAGCGTGAAGCCGAAGGGCTGGATTTCCCGCCCTACCCCGGCGAACTCGGCACCCGCATCTGGCAAAGCATCTCCAAGGAAGCCTGGGAAGAATGGAAAGCCATCCAGACGCGCCTGGTCAATGAAAACCGCCTGAACCTGGCCGACGCCCGGGCGCGCAAATACCTGCAGCAGCAGATGGAGCGCTTCCTGTTCGAAGACGGCAACGTCGAAGCCCAGGGCTACGTTCCGCCTTCGGCCTGAATCCGGCCCACCGGCCCGCGGCGCCCGCCAGGCAGGCGCCGCCCCCGAAGCCCCTCGCAGCGCGAGGGGCTTCGCGCTTTCGGCTTCGGCCGCGCCGCAGCTTAAGATAGCCTTATCGTCCGCCGCTCCCATGGAAAACACCTTGTCCGCCACCGCCGCCACGTTTGCCTCGATCGCACGCGCCCTGGAAATCGCCCCCGACCGCCGCAGCGGCACGCTGCGGGACGTGCGCCACGTGGTGATCCTGATGCAGGAGAACCGCTCGTTCGACCATTATTTCGGCGCCCTGCCCGGGGTGCGCGGCTTTGCCGATCCGCTGCCCGCGCCCACGGCCGCGGGCGACGTGCTGACGCAGGCCGACGGCGCGGTGCGCGTGCGGCCCTATGCGCTGCGCGCGCAGTACGCGGCCGACACGCCGGTGGGCTACATCACGCCGCATACCTGGGACGACGCCCAGCGCGCCTGGAACGACGGCCGCATGGACCAGTGGCTGCCGGCCAAGAGCCGGCTGGGCATGGGCGCCTACGAGGCCGCCGACGTGCCCTTCCAGACCGCGCTGGCCGAGGCCTTCACGCTGTGCGACGCCTATCACTGCTCGATACACGCCGGCACCAATCCGAACCGGCTGTTCCTGTGGACCGGCACCAACGACCCGGCCGGGCTGGCCGGCGGCCCGGCGCTGGTCAACACCTTCGACCGGCTGGGGCCGGCCGGCGAAGGCTATGCCTGGACCACCTACCCCGAGCGCCTGCAGGCCGCGGGGGTGGACTGGCGCATTTACCAGGACATGGCGGACAACTATCACGACAACCCGCTGGCGGGCTTCAGACAGTACCGCCGCGAACACGAGAGCGGCGCGGCCGAGGCGCCGCTGCGCGAACGCGGGCTGACGACCCGCACGCTCGACGACCTGGCCCGCGACGTGGCCCGGGGCACGCTGCCGCAGGTGTCGTGGATCATCGCGCCCACGGCCGATTCCGAGCACCCGGAAGTGTCGTCGCCGCGCCGGGGCGGCGCGTATACGGAGCGCGTGCTGGACATCCTGACCCGCAACCCCGAGGTCTGGAGCGGCTGCGTGTTCTTCGTCACGTACGACGAAAACGATTGCTTCTTCGACCACATGCCGCCGCCGGCGCCGCCGGCGCGCACCCTCGACGGTTCGTCGGGCGGCCTGTCCACGGTGGAGCTGGACGGGGAGTACCACGACGCGCGGGTCGGCCCCAGCGCGGGCACGCCGGACGACCCACCAGGATTGCACGGCCGCGGGTTCGGCCTGGGTCCGCGGGTGCCGATGCTGGCGATTTCACCGTGGAGCCGCGGCGGCTGGGTCGATTCGCAGGTGTACGACCATACTTCGGTGATCCGTTTCCTGGAGGCCAGGTTCGGGGTGGCCGAGCCCAACATCAGCGCCTGGCGACGGGCGGTGACGGGGGACCTGACGGCGGCTTTCGATTTCGCCGGCGACCGCGGACAGGTGACTGCCGGCGGCGGACGCCGATCATGCCCGCTGCCGTATGCGCTGGAGGTCGAGGGAACGATGGCCGGCGACGGCAGGCATTACCGGCTGACCTTGCGCAATGTGGGGACGGCGGCCGCCGTGCTGCATGTGTATGACCGGCTGGCGCTGGACCGGGCGCCGCGGCGGTACACCCTGGGCGCGGGAGCGCGCCTGGAGGATGGCTGGGCGGTGGATGCGGACGGAGCCTACGATTTGTGGGTGCTGGGGCCGGATGGGTTTCATCGGCGGTTCCGCGGGAATTCGGCGCTTCTGGAGGCTCGGCCGGTTCGCGGGGATGCCGGCGGCATACGGGTCCGGCTGGCGAATCGCGGGGAAGCGGCGATGGAGGTGGAGCTCGCTTCGCGGATGGGCGATGGATGGAAAACCGCGGTTCGCTTGCCTGGCGCGGGCGAGGTGGCGCTTGATTGCCCCCACGTATCGGGCTGGTATGACGTGGAGATTGCTGCGCCGGCGCTGCCGGGGTTCGGACGGCGGATGGCCGGGCGAATGGATGGGCGCCGAGCCGGGGTGGCCGATCCCCGGCTTTCGGCTGCAACGGTGTTGGCGCTTGGGTGACCCGGCCTACTCGGGCTTTTGGTCTTCGGGCGTGTCTTCGTCGCCGCGGGCCAGGCGTTCGGTGTTCTTGACGCCGGTGTGGCGTACGTCGGCGCCCTTGACCATGTAGATGACGCGTTCGGACATGTTCTTGGCGTGATCGCCGATGCGCTCCAGCGCGCGGGCGACGAAGATCATGTCGATGGCGCGCGAGATGGTGCGCGGGTCTTCGATCATGTAGGTGATCAGGTGGCGCAGCGCGCCCTTCCATTCCTTGTCCACTTCCTTGTCGCTGCGCACGACGGCGGCGGCCTGGATGGGGTCGAGGCGGGCGAAGGCATCCAGGGCCTGGTGCAGCATGGTGCGCACGGCGGCGGCCATGTGGCGCAGTTCGATGACGGGGATGTGGCGCAGCTCGCCCTCGTGGATGCGGCGGGCGACGGTGGCGACTTTCTCGGCTTCGTCGCCGGAGCGCTCCATGTCGGTCAGCATCTTGGACACGGCCATCAGCATGCGCAGGTCGATGGCGGTGGGCTGGTGGCGGGCGAGGATGCGGCTGATGCTTTCGTCGATCTCCACTTCGTGGCGATTGACTTCCTTTTCACGCTCGCGGACTTTTTCGACGAGCGACAGGTCGCCGCTGGCCAGCGCGTCGATGGCCTCCTGGATCATGGCTTCCACCAAGCCGCCCATTTGCAAGAACTGCGAACGGACGCTTTCCAGATCCGCGTCGAACTGTTTGTTAGTGTGCTCCGACATCCGGGCTCCCTGCGTGGTTGATCTCATTGCACTGCCCCGACATTGAAAGGTGTTATGAGCTGGGCTTGCACAGCCGGCAAGGTTATGACCCAAGTGTGACAGGATTATGAATCGCCCCCGGACCGCCCGCAAGGCGTGGCGGTCCGGGGTTTGCGGCGCCCGGACGGGCGGCGGCTCAGGCCTTGCGGTCCAGGCGGCGGATGCCGGTCTGGGTGGCCAGCAGCGCCACGTCGGCGCCGGCCAGCGCGAACAGGCCGCAGGTGACCACGCCGGGCAGGTTGTTCAGGCGGGCTTCGAGGCCCGGGGCGTCGGTGATGGACAGGCCGGCGACGTCGAGGATGATGTTGCCGTTGTCGGTGACGAAGCCTTCGCGCAGCCGGGGCTGGCCGCCCAGCGCCGCCAGGGCGCGGGCCACGGATTCGCGGGCCATGGGGATGACTTCGACGGGCAGCGGGAACTTGCCCATGGTCTGCACCAGCTTGGATTCGTCGGCGATACAGATGTAGCGGTCGGCCACCGAGGCCACGATTTTCTCGCGCGTCAGGGCCCCGCCGCCACCCTTGATCATGTGCAGGTTGGCGTCGATCTCGTCGGCGCCGTCCACGTAGATCGGCATGCCGGCGACGTCGTTCAGATCCAGCACTTTCAGGCCGTGGCCGGCGAGCCGGGCGGCGCTGCGCTCCGAGCTGGCCACCGTGCCGCCGATGCGGTCCTTGAAGCGGGCCAGGCCGTCGATGAACAGGTCGGCGGTGGAGCCGGTGCCCACGCCGATGACGACGTCCGGGCCGGCGACTTGTTCAACGAGTTCCAGGGCCGCGTCGGCGGCTTGCTGCTTGAGTTCTTGCTGGGTGAGCATGGCGAAAAAATGCGCAAAGGGTTGTCGAGCCGGGAAATTTAGCACGCGGCGGCGGGCCAGGCGCGCGCCAGGATCGCCCGGGTATCCGTCCCCGCGTCGAGTTCGCCGAAGATGCCGCCATCGGGACGCAAGCGGCTGGCGGCGAAGGCCTGGGCGACGGCGTCCGGGGCGTGCTGGATCAGCAAGGCGGCCTGCCACAGGCGCGCCAGGCCGGCGGCGATGCGCCGCGCCTGGAACGGCGCCTGGGCCGGATCGGCCAAGAGCGCGCGCCAGCGCGCCAGGGCTTCGTCGAAGTCCCGGTTCTGCCCCCGCGCCGCGGCCAGTTCGCGCTCCAGCGCCGGCAGCGCCTCTTCCTCGCGCTGCAGGGCGCGCAACACGTCCAGCGCCATCACGTTGGCCGAGCCCTCCCAGATGGAATTGACCGGCGTTTCGCGGTAAAGCCTGGGCATGGGGCCGTCTTCGACATAGCCGTTGCCGCCCCAGACTTCCATGCATTCGGCCACCGCGGCGACGGCGCGCTTGCAGACCCAGAGCTTGGCGGCGGGCGTGCCCACGCGGACCAGGGCGCGGGCCCCGGCGTCGGCGCGTTCATCCACGGCGCGCGCCAGCCGCAAGGCCAGCGCCGTGGCGGCCTCGCTTTCCAGCGCCAGGTCGGCCAGCACATTACGCATCAGCGGCTGTTCGAGCAGGGGCTTGCCGAAGGCGTGGCGGTGGCGCGCATGATGCACGCCCTGCACCAGCGCCTGCCGCAGCAGCGCGCTGCTGCCCAGCACGCAGTCCAGCCGCGTGGTGGCGGCCATTTCGAGCAGCGCGACCAGGCCCCGGCCCGGTTCGCCCAGCAGCACGCCCCAGGCGTCTTCGAACTCGACCTCGGCGCTGGCGCTGCTGCAATTGCCCAGCTTGTCCTTCAGGCGCCGCACGCGCACGGCGTTGCGCGGGCCGTCGGGTATCCAGCGCGGCACGAAAAAGCAGCCCAGCCCTTCGTCGGTCTGCGCAAGCACCAGATGCGCGTCGGCCTGCGGCACCGAGAAAAACCATTTGTGCCCCACCAGCCGGTAGGGGCTGCCGCGGCCCGGCGCGCCCAGCGGCGCGGCGCGCGTGGTCACGGCGCGCAGGTCGGAGCCGCCCTGCTTCTCGGTCAGGCCCATGCCGATCAGGGCGCTGCGCTTGGCCGCCAGCGGCGCGTCGGCGCCGTCGAATTCGCGCGCGTACAGGGCGTTGAGCCACAGGCCGCCGAAGTCCACGGCGCCGGCCGGCTCGCGCTGCAGCAGCGGCACCGCGGCGAAGGTCATGGTGGTGGGGCACAGCGTGCCGGCCTCGACCTGGCCCTGCATCAGGTAGGCCGCCGCGCGCGCCACCTGCGCGCCCGGCTCGGGATGCTGCCAGGCCCGGCTGTGCAGGCCGCGCGCCATGATGCCGCTCATCAGCAGGTTCCATGACGGATGGAATTCGATGTGGTCGATGCGGTGGCCGCTGCGGTCGTAGCTGTGCAGTTGCGGCTTATGGCGGTTGGCCTGCGCGCCGGCTTCCAGCGTCTGCGCGCGGCCCAGCCAGGCGCCGTGCTCGGCCAGCTCGCCGGCCCAGGCCTGCGCGCCCTCGCGGCTTACCGCTGCGCGCAGCGCCGGGTCGGTCTCGTACAGCGAATAGTCCTCCAGGGGCGGGACCTGGTTGAACACGATGTGCGTCTCGAACGATGGCATGGGCGAGCCTCCGTGTGTCTTGCCGCGGGTCCGCGCGGCGCGCCGGCCTCAGCGGGCCATGGGCGCCACCAGGGCCCAGGGCCGCAGCGCCTCGACCTGCGCGGCCAGCTCCAGCAGCAGGGCCTCGCTGCCCAGCGGCCCCATCAGCTGGATGCCGATGGGCAGGCCGTCGGACGACATGCCGTAGGGAATGGAGATGGCGGGCATGCCGGTCAGGTTGGCCAGCGGCGCAAACGGCGAATAGCCGATCACGCCCTTCTTGCCCAGACGGTAGGCCAGATAGTCGGCGTTGTCCATGGCATAGCGGCCGATGGGCGCCGGCGGCTGCGCCAGCACCGGGCTGAGGAACAGGTCGTAGCCCTGCGCGCCTTCGCGCGCCAGGAAGCGCCCGACCCGGCGGGTGATCTCGTGGCAGGTGTCCACGCAGGCCACGTATTGCGCGCCGGAGATGGCGCGCGCGTATTCGCGCGCGCCCAGCGTGGTGGGCTGCAGCTCGTCGGCGGCCAGCCGCTTGCCGCGCGCGCCGACGAAAGCGTCGATGGCGTTGGCCGCGGCGCTGGCGATCAGGGGCAGCATGGGCGAGAGCACCTCTTCGGAGCCGACCGGCGGCGCGGCCGGCGCCAGCTCGTGGCCCAGCCCGGCGAAGAAACGGGCGGCCTCGTCCACCACGGCCGCGACTTCGGGATGGATGGCCTCGCCTTCGTAGGTGGTGGTGACGAACGCGATGCGGCGGCGCGCGGCCGCGTACGGATCGGCCGCCACCCGCGCCACGACCGTGCGGTAGGACTCGGGCGGCTGGGCCGGCGCGGCGTACGGCGCGCCCACGTCGGCGCCGGCGCTGATGTCCAGCGCGGCGGCGCAGTCGCGCACCGACAGCGTCATCATGTGTTCGGTGGCCAGGCCGCCCCAGCCCTCGCCCTTGAGCGGACCCAGCGGCATCAGCCCGCGCGAGGGCTTCAGGCCCAGTACGCCGCAGCACGAGGACGGGATGCGGATCGAACCGCCGCCGTCGCTGCCGTGCGCGATGCGCACCATGCCGCTGGCCAGCGCCGCGCCCGCGCCGCCGCTGGAGCCGCCGGCGCTGTGGCCGGCCTTCCAGGGATTCTGCGTGGCCGGGCCGTAGACGGGCGATTCGGTGGTGGGGCTCAGGCCCAGTTCCGCGCTGGTGCTGCGGCCGAAGGGGATCAGGCCGGCGCGGCGGTAGCGCTTGACGAGTTCGGCGTCGACGTTCCATTCGACCTGGCCGTACAGCACCGAGCCCATGGCGCTGGGCAGGCCCAGCGCGGCGGTGCCGAGATCCTTGAGCAAGGTGGGCACGCCCAGGAACGGACGCCGCTGCAATTGCGCCTGCCGCTGGCCGGCGGGCATCGCGGCCAGTTCGTCGTCCAGCAGTTTCGCCAGGTGCAGGCCGGTCTCGGCCTGCACGCCGCAGGCCGCGTTGATCGCGGGGTTGCGGGCCGCCACCCGGTCCAGCGCCTGCTGCATGGCGGCTTGCGCGGTCGTGACCCCCAGCGCGATGTCGGCGCCCAGCGCCGTCGCGTCGAGGGGGGAGGAATCATGGCGTTCGGCGGTGCTCATGCTGCGATGCTCCTGGTATCGACGGCGAATTGCCGTAGCCCCCAGGATATCGGCACAAGCAGCGGGCAACAAGGGCATGCCCGCCAGCCCCGGACCGAGGGCTCAGCGCGGCCCGGGTTCGTCCGGCTCCGGCTCGTCGCCGGCCTCGCCCAGCAGCAGCCGCGCGTCGGCCTCGGGCAGCGCCTCCACGTCTTTCAGGTTGCGCAGCATGGCGCGCGTGCGCACCTCGGTCTGGCCGATCTTGTTGCTGGCGGTGTCCAGCGTTTTCTTCACGCTGGCCAGCGCGTCGCCGAACTTGCCGAATTCGGTCTTGACCGCGCGCAGCACCTGCCAGACTTCGGACGAACGCTGTTCGATCGCCAGCGTGCGGAACCCCATTTGCAGGCTGTTGAGCAGCGCCGCCAGATTGCTGGGGCCGGCCACGTTGACCCGCAGGTCGTGTAGCCGGTCGAGCAGGCCCGGACGGCGCAGCACTTCGGCATACAGGCTTTCCGTGGGCAGGAACATGATGGCGAAGTCGGTGGTGTGCGGCGGCGCCACGTATTTGGCGGCGATGGCGCGCGCCTGCAGCTCGACCGCGCGGCCCAGCGCGGCGCCGGCGGTCTTCACGCCTTCGGCGTCGGCGGCGTCCTGCGCGTCCATGAGGCGCTCGTATTCTTCCTTGGGGAATTTGGCGTCGATGGGCAGCCAGACCGGCTCCGCGCCCTCGCCCCGGCCCGGCAGGCGGATGGCGAATTCCACCACCGCGTCGCTGCCCGGCACGGGCTTGATGTTGCTGGCGTACTGGTCCGGCGTCATGTTGTCTTCGATCAGCCGGGCGAGCTGCACTTCGCCCCAGGTGCCGCGCGACTTGACGTTGGTCAGCACGCGCTTGAGGTCGCCCACGCCGGCGGCCAGGGCCTGCATTTCGCCCAATCCCTTGTGGACCGCTTCGAGCCGGTCCGACACCAGCTTGAAGGATTCGCCCAGGCGCTGCTCCAGCGTGGCGTGCAGCTTCTCGTCCACGGTGCGGCGCATTTCCTCGAGCTTGGCGCTGTTGTCGGTTTGCAACGCCTGAAGGCGCTGGTCGACGGTGGCGCGCACTTCCATCAGGCGGCGCTCGTTGATCTGGATGAGGCCTTGCAGCTGTTCCGAGAAGCCCGTGGCGAAGCGCGCCAGCGATTGCGCCGACTCGGCGCGGGCGGCCTGGGCGTCGCGCGCCAGGCCCGCGCGCAGTTCGTCCTGCGACTGGGCGGCTTCGGCGCGCAGCGCGCGCTGGCCTTCGGCGAATTCGCTGCGCAGCCCGCGCTGGCCTTCCGCGATCTCGGCGCGCAGCGCGCGCTCGGTCCGTTCCAGCCCGTCGAGCAGCGCGTCCAGGCGCGCGTCCCGGGCGGGCGGCCGCAGCCAGGCCAGCAAGGCCGCCAGAAAAGCCAGCACCGCGCCGCCGGCGGCGACCCAAAGCAGAATATCGTTCAAAGCATGCGTCTCCAAAGCCAGGATTGTAGGGCCGGCGCCGCCCGATCCGGAGTTGCCCGACTGCTTTTGGCCGCCAACGGGATTACACTCAGGACCAACCAAACAGGTCTCAGCCTTGAATCCCGCCGATCCTTTCTCCTGTATGTCCGCGGCTTCGTTCCAGTCGGTTTTCGGCCCGCTGGATCTGGACGCCGCAACGCCGCTCGCCACCGGTCACGACCGGCATATCTTCCAGCATCCGCACATGCCGTCCCTGCTCGTCAAGGTCATGGACATGCGCGCCCGCGCCGTGTACCTGGAGACGCGCCCGTTCAAGCGCTGGTACAAGCAGTACCAGCGCGAAAGCGCCTACCGCGTCTACCTGAACGAGATCTCCGAATACGTCACCACCACCACCCGGCCTTCGGGCGTGTGGCAGGTGCCCATGGCCCGCATCCTGGGCGTGGCCCAGACCACGCTCGGCCTGGGCCTGCTGGTCGAGAAGATCTGCGACGCCGAGGGCAACATCGCCCCCACCGTCGCCGACCTGGCCTACCAGGGCAAGCTGGACGCGGCGCTGAACGCGCAGCTCGACGAGTTCTTCGAAGACCTGGCCGACGCCCACGTGGTGCTGCACGACATTTCCGCCAGCAACATCGCCTGCGGCCTGAACGCCGACGGCAAGCCCGGCCTGTACCTGATCGACGGCTTCGGCGGGCTGCCGCTGATCCCGGTATACGCCTGGAGCAAGCGCCTGAACCGCCGCCGCATCGAGCGCAAGTCCACGTCCATGCGCGCGCGCCTGCAGGCGCGCCTGGGTTAGGGGCGGATTGGGACGCCCGATGGGTTCCGCGCGTTGGGCATCCGATTTTTTTGGCGGGGCTTGCCGCGCTGCACCCATCCTACGACCACCCGCGACATGCCGTAGGATGGGTGCAGCGCGAGATGCCATCCGCAAGAACGAAACCGTCAAACGCGCGGAACCCATCGGCCGGCGAAAGCCGGCATTCCCCCATCAAACCGCGTCAGGCGCCCGCTCCAGCACGACGCCCTGGCGGTCCACCCACACATAGTCG
Organism: Achromobacter sp. SX5; assembly: GCF_056711425.1. Lineage (NCBI taxonomy): Bacteria > Pseudomonadati > Pseudomonadota > Betaproteobacteria > Burkholderiales > Alcaligenaceae > Achromobacter > Achromobacter sp. SX5. The sequence continues at coordinate 3,908,393 of NZ_CM160041.1, forward strand.
TGGCCGGCGCGCTGGCCGCGCCGCAGCGGATTGCGGGTGCAGAAGGCGGCATAAGCCGGGTCCACGAAACGGTAGCTCAGGTGTTCGTCGCGGCCTTGCGGTATGCCCAGCCGCGTGGTGCAGATCAGCGCCGCCGGCGCCTCGCCGACGTCTTCCACGTAAAGGCCGCGAGCGTCGAAGCGGCGCGCGTCCCAGTCCGGCACCTTCAGCCCCAGCGCCCGGCACAGCAGCGTCTGGCCGGCGCACAGGCGTCCCGGCGGCCGCGGCCGGCCCTGCGCGTCCGGGTTCAGTTCCTGCATGCGGGCCAGCGAACGCGGACCGGACAGCGCGTCGGTATAGGGATAGCCGGACTTGATCAGCACGGCGTTGCCGGGACCGCCCGCGCTGAAGTTCAGCGAATCCCCGCCGCGGGCGTAATACATGTAGACCGTGCCGCCGTCCATGAAGAGCGCGCGGCGCTTGTGGGTGTAGCCGAGCGAGGCGTGGCTGCCCTTCTCTTCCAGGTAGTAGGCCTCGGTCTCGATGATGCGCGCCGCCAGCCACAGGTCGCCGACGCGATGCCGGATCACCTTGCCCAGCAGCTCGCGCGCCAGCTGCGCCGCGTCGCGGTCGAAGAACGCGTCGGGCAGCTTGCGCGCGCCCGCGCCTGAGCCGGCCGCCTCAGGCGAAGCGTTCGCCGTAGCGCTTTTCGCTGAAGCCAACGCTGACCTCGCCGTCCGGCGTGACCGTGACCGGCCGGCGCACCAGCGCCGGGAAGTCCGCGATCAGTTCGCTCCATTGCGCGTCGGTGTGCGCCGTCTTGCGCGCTTCGGGCAGATTGCGCCAGGTCATGGAAGCGCGGTTGACCAGCTTTTCCCATCCGCCGACCTTGCCGGCCCAGGCCTTGAGGGTGGCGGCGGGCACGGGGTGGTCGCGGTAGTCCACGAATTCGTGTTCTACGCCGTGTTCGGTCAGCCAGTCGCGCGCCTTGACGCAGGTGCTGCACTTGGTCAGGCCATACAGGGTGGTTTGCTTCATTTGGGTTCGGACTCCTTGCGCCATTGCATGCGGTTGGCCAGGATCACGCAGGTGCCCACCGCCAGGATGAACAGGGTGGCCAGCGCGTTGATCTCGGGCTTGAGGCCCAGCCGCACCCGCGAAAAGACTTCCATGGGCAGCGTGCTGGAGCTGGGGCCGGACAGGAATGAAGCCAGCACCACGTCGTCCAGCGACAGGGTGAAGGACAGCAGCCAGGCCGAGGCCAGCGCCGGCGCGATCAGCGGCAGCGTGATCCGGAAGAACACGGTGATGGGCGTGGCGCCCAGGTCCAGCGCGGCTTCTTCGAGCGAACGGTCCAGGTCGCGGATGCGGGTCTGGATGATGACCGCCACGAAGGCCATGCACAGGGTCACGTGGCCCACCCAGATCGTGAACATGCCGTTCTCGGCCGGCCAGCCCAGCGTGCCGCGCAGCTCCACGAACATCAGCAAGAGCGAAATGCCCAGCACCACCTCGGGGATGACGAGCGGCGCGCTCAGCATGCCCACGTACAGCGCGAAACCGCGGAAACGCCCCATGCGCCCGAGCACGTAGCCGGCCCAGGTGCCGATGATGACGGCGGCGGTGGCGGTCAGGGCGGCGATGCGAAAAGACAGCCAGGCCGCGCGCAAGAGCGCGTCGTCGTTAAAGAGCGACTCATACCAGCGGAACGACAGCCCGGTCCAGGACGTGACGGTGGGCGACTCGTTGAACGAGAACACCATCAGGCTGATGATGGGCACGTACAGGAAGAAGTACCCCAGCCCCAGCACGACGCCGCGCAAAGTCTTGTTGGGTCCGTTCATTTGCGGCCTCCGGCGGCCTGCTCCTGCTGCCTGACCTGGTTGTACTGGAAGACCACCAGCGGCACGAGCAGCAGCAGCACCATCACGCAGGTCACGGCCGAGGCCATGGGCCAGTCGGCGTTGTTGAAGAACTCGTTCCACATGACCCGGCCCATCATCAGCGTGTTGGCCCCGCCCAGCATTTCCGGGATCACGTATTCGCCGACGGACGGGATGAACACCAGCATGGCGCCGGCGATCACGCCCTGGCGCGACAGCGGCACGGTGATCTGCCAGAACGCCTGCCAGGGCCTGGCGCCCAGGTCATAGGCCGCTTCCAGCAGGCGCAGGTCCATCTTCACCAGCGTGGCGTACAGCGGCAGGATGAAGAACGGCAGATAGGCGTAGACCATGCCGATATAGACCGCGACGTCGGTGCGGTAGATTTCGAGCGGGCTGGAGATGATGCCCAGGCCCTGCAGCAGGTTGTTGAGCAGGCCGTCGTTGCGCAGGATGCCCACCCAGGCGTAGACGCGCAGCAGCAGCGAGGTCCAGAACGGCAGGATCACGCCCAGCAGCAGCAGGTTGCGCACCGACGGCGAGGAGCGCGCGATGTAGTACGCGATGGGATAGCCGATCAGCACGCAGATGAGCGTGGTGACGGCGGCGATCTTGACCGAGTTCAGGTAGGTGGCGAAGTACAGGCTGTCGGTGAACAGCAGGATGTAGCCGCGCAGGTGCAGGCTGAACTGCACCGCCTCGTCCTTGAATTCCGCCAGCGAGGTATAGGGCGGAATGCCGAACTTCAGCTCGGCGAAGCTGATCTTGAAGACCAGCAGGAACGGCACCAGCAGGAACAGCACCAGCCAGGCGTACGGCGGCACTACCGCCAGCGCGCGGCCCGAGGGCAGCCAGTCGCGGGGCGAGAAGCGCATCATGACGCCAGCACCGTCGCGCTGTCCGCGTCCCAGCTGACGAAGATTTCTTCGTCGATGCCGGGCGCGTCCATCTGGGCGAGCAGCTGGCTGGGCACGCTGGCCTCGACCGTCTTGCCCGAATCGAGGCGGATTTGATAGAGCGCGTAGCTGCCCATCCAGGCCATGTGGCTGACCATGCCGTGGGCCCAGTTGTATTCGCCTTCGGGCTGCTCGCGCGAGACCACCAGGCGCTCGGGGCGGATGGAGACGTGGACCTCCATGCCCAGCGGTTCGCTCACGCCGTGGTTGACGAAGAGCGGACGGGTCAGCTCGCCGCACTCGATGGCGACGTGGTCGGGTTCGTCGACCACGATGGTGCCGGTGAACATATTGGTCGAGCCGATGAAGCTGGCCACGAAGCGCGAGTTCGGAAACGCGTAGACGTCCTGGGGCGAGCCGCACTGGACGATCTGGCCTTCGGTCATGACGGCCAGGCGGTGGGCCATGGTCATGGCCTCTTCCTGGTCGTGGGTGACCATGATGCAGGTCACGCCGACCTGCTCCAGGATCTTGACCAGCTCGATCTGGGTCTTCTGGCGGATCTGCTTGTCCAGCGCCGACATGGGCTCGTCGAGCAGCAGCAGCTTGGGACGCTTGACCAGGCTGCGCGCCAAGGCCACGCGCTGCTGCTGGCCGCCCGAAAGCTGGCTGGGCTTGCGGCGCGAATAGCCGGCCATCTGCACCAGGTCCAGGGCCTCGAACACGCGGTCATGGATCTCGGCGCGGTCCACGCCTTCCTGCTTCAGGCCGAAGGCCACGTTGGCCTCGACCGTCATGTGCGGGAACAGCGCGTAGGACTGGAACATCATGTTCACGGGCCGGCGGTACGGCGGCACGTGGGTGATGTCCTCGCCGTCGAGCAGGATCTGGCCCGAGGTGGCTTCTTCGAAGCCCGCCAGCATGCGCAGCAGCGTGGACTTGCCGCTGCCCGAGCTGCCCAGCAGGGCGAAGATCTCGTTGCGCTTGACCGACAGGTTGACGGAACGGACGGCGACCACGTCGCCGAAAATCTTTACGACATCGGAGATCCGGACGAACTCGTCCGGATCGGTCGAGTGCTGCGCCGAGTAACGGCTTTCGCTCATGATGACTTATCTTCCCGACTTCAGCTCGGACCACATCCGGTTTTGCAGGCGCTGGATGTTCAAGGGCAGCGCCTTGATCACGTAGAGGGTCTTGGAGACCTCGGCCGGCGGGTAGATCATGGGGTTCTCGGCCACGTCCTTGACCACGTACTGCCGCGCCTCTTTGTTGGCGTTCGGGTAGAACATGGTGTTGGTGATGGCGGCGTGGACCTTGGGCGTTTCGATGTAGTTGATGAACGCGTGGGCTTCCTCGGGATGCGGGGCGTCCTTGGGGATGACCATCAGGTCGAACCACGCCGGCGCGCCGCCCTTGGGAATGAAGTAGTTCACTTCGTAGGGCTTCTTGGCCTCCTGGGCGCGCTTGCGGGCGATCATCACGTCGCCGGAAAAGCCGTAGACCATGCACAGGTCGCCCACGGCGAGCTCATCGATGTAGCCCGAGGAGCTGAACTGGCGGATGTACGGGCGGATCTTCATCAGCACGTCCAGCGCGGCCTTGTAGTCGTCGGCGCTGGTGCTGTTGGGGTCCTTGCCCAGGTACTTGAGCACGGCGGGGAACACCTGGGCGGCCTCGTCCAGCATGGAGATGCCGCATTCCTTCAGCTTGGCGGCATTCTCGGGCTTGAAGATCATGTCCCAGCTGGCCAGGTCGACGCCGTCGCCCATGATCTGCTTGACCTTGGTGACGTTGTAGCCCAGGCCGTTGGTGCCGTAGCCCCACGGAATGGCGTACTCGTTGCCCGGATCGACCGAGGCGACCAGCGCCATGACCTCGGGGTCGAGGTTCTTCCAGTTGGGGATCTTGGACTTGTCCAGCTTCTGGAACAGGCCGGCCTCGATCTGGCGCGAGGCGTAGTGCGTGGACGGGACAACGACGTCATAGCCCGATTTGCCGGCCAGCAGCTTGGCCTGCAGGGTGTCGTTGCTGTCGTAGACGTCATAGCGGACCTTGATGCCGGTTTCCTTTTCGAAACCCGGAATCGTGTCCGGCGCCGTGTATTCGGCCCAGTTGTAGACGTTGACGACCTTGTTCTGCGCGACCGCCGCCGATGTCGCCGCGGCAGCCAACATCGTTCCCAGCGCCCAGCGCATGCCCGCCCGTAGTTTCATTACCAGCCCCTTGCGTTATGCCGTGTATGTGACAGGAGTCCTAAAAGGCGAAATGATAAAGCTTTTTAGCGATCGCCTGCCCAACTTTGCCGGGGGATCGGCCCGGCGGCCTCAGGGCTGGATGCCCACGCCCCAAGCGGTCCAGTAGCTGTCGCGCAGGCGCAGCCAGAAGCGTTCGCCGTCCTCGCCCGCGACTTTGCGCAGCGAGCGGCGCAGGCGCTCCAGGTTGCCCTGGCGCTGCCGCTCCGACAGCGTGCCCTGCGTGCCGCGATCGAAATCGATCAGCCAGACCTGGCCGTCGCTGCCCACCAGGATGTTGAAGGCGTTGAGATCGGCGTGCCAGACGCCGGCCCGGTGCATGCGCACGATGGCCTCGGCCGCCGGCTGCCAGAGGGGTTCGGCCAGCGCCTGGGCCAGCGGCCGCACGCCGGGTATGCGCTCGACCACGATGGCGGCGCGGTAGATCGGGCCCTGCCGCCAATACGCGGCGGCCAGCGGAGCCGGCACCGCCAGGCCCTGGGCGCGCATGGCGGCCAGCAGGCGGAATTCGCGGAAACTGCGGGTGCGGTCCTCGCCGTTCCACAGATAGGCGTCGCGGCTGATGCGGGCGATCATGCCGCCGCGGCGGTAGCGCCGCAGCACGCCTTGCCAGCCCGGGCCCTGGACGAACCAGGCCGCCTGGCGTCCGCCGGCGTCGACCGGGCGGGCCTGTTCGCCGTAATGGCCGGGGTTGAACAGCTCCGGACCGGCGTCCGGCAGGCGCGCGGCGTCGGACAGCATGGCGCCGGCCAGCGGGCCGGGCCAGGACTGGCGGCGGGCGGCGGCCTCAGCCTTCACGGTTGCGCATCCAGTCGGCCACGCCGTAGAACGACTGCAGCAGCCGGTCCACCAGGGCGGGCTCGATGTCGCGGTCCTGCATGGCGCGGCCGATGCAGGTCACCCACTGATCGCGCTCGGCCTCGCCGATCGAGAACGGCAGGTGGCGGGCGCGCAGCCGCGGATGGCCGAAGCGCTCGATGTAGTGGTCCGGGCCGCCGAAGTAGCCGCAAAGAAACCAGAACAGTTTGTCGCGCGCGCTGTCCAGGCTGGGGCCATGGGCGGCGCGCAGTTCCTTCAGGTCGGGTTCCATGTCCATCAGGTCATAGAAACGATCGACGAGGGCGCGCACGCCGGCCTCGCCGCCTAGCAGGTCGAAAATGCTGTGGGAAGAGTTTTCCACGGGTTCGGTAATGGATTGGACGGAAGACGTCATCAGGTTTCTCGGAGGGTGACCAGGGGCGGCGTGCGCAGGACGCCGCGCAGGGCAAGCGCGCCGCCCGCCCAGGCGCCGAGCATGCCCGCGACGATGCCCGCCAGCCACGGCCAGAGGCTAAGCGTAATCGTGAAATCGAATACCTGGGTTGACAAAGCCCAAGCGATGGCCGTGGCGCCGGCGGCCGCCAGCAGGCCGGCCAGGCCGCCCACGGCCCACAATTCGATGCGCTGCGAGCGCGCCAGCTGGCTGCGGGTGGCGCCCAGCGCGCGCAGCACCGCGGCCTCGCGCATGCGCTCGTCGCGCGTGGCGGTCAGCGCCGCCGACAGCACCAGCACGCCCGCGGCCAGCGTGAACAGGAACAGCAGCTGCACCGCGCGGCCCACTTCGTTCAGCACGGACTGCAATTGCTGCAGGATGGCGCCCACGTCGAACACCGTCAGGTTGGGGAATTCCTTCACCAGCTCGGGCAGCACCGAGGCCTTTTCGGGCGGCAGGTAGAAAGAAGTGATCCAGCTTTGGGGCATGTCGGCCAGCGCGGCGGGGGTCAGGATGGCGAAGAAATTCACCCGCATCGTATCCCAGTCCACCCGGCGGATGCTGGAGACGTCCACTTCGACCTGCTGGCCGGCCACGTCGAAGGTCATCTTGTCGCCCAGCGCGATGCCCAGCGTCCTGGCCAGCCCGGATTCGAGCGAGACCTCGGCCGAGCCGGGCGCCAGCCAGCGGCCGGCCTCGATCCGGTTGGACGCGGGCAGCGTCTCGCCATAGGAAAGATTGAACTCGCGGTCCACCAGCCGCTTGGCGCGCGGTTCCTCGTAGTCGTCCGGACCGACCGGCTTGCCGTTGATGGCGATGAGCCGGCCGCGCACCATGGGCGCCAGCGCGATGCGGCCCAGCCCCGCGCGCGTGAGCGCGTCCGTCACGGCCTGGCGCTGGTCGGGCTGCACGTTGATCAGGAAGCGGTTGGGCGCGTCGGGCGGCAGGGTCCGCTGCCAGCCCTGGATCAGGTCGGTGCGCGTCATGGTCAGGAGCAGGAGCGCCATCAGGCCCACCGCCAGCGCGCACACCTGGGTGATGGTGGCGGCGCGCCGCCGCACCACTCCGGCCAGCGCGAAACGCAGCGCCGGCAGGCCGGCGGCCAGCCGGCGCACCCGCGCCAGGCCCAGGATGCAGAGCCAGGCCACCAGCGCGAACACCGCGAACGCGCCCAGAAAGCCCCCGGCCACCACCGCGCCCAGCTTGGCGTCGCCGGCGAACCACCAGATCAGCAGCGCGAAGCCGGCGGCGCCGAGCACGTAGCCCAGGGCGCTGCGCGCGCTGAGCGCGTCGGCGTCGCGCCGCAGCACGCGGGCCGGCGGCACGTGGCGCAACTGGGCCAGCGCGGGCAAGGCGAAGCCCAGCAACAGCAGCAGGCCGGTCAACAGCCCCTGCAGCGCCGGAATCGCCGAGGGCGCCGGCAAGGCCGTGTCGATCAGCGATCCCAGCAGCACGACCAGCACCTGGTGCACCGCGAAGCCCAGCAGACAGCCCGCCGCCGACGAGAACAGGCCCACCAGGGTGAACTCCAGCGTCAGCATGCGCGCGACCTGCGACTGCTGCGCGCCCAGGCAGCGCATCACCGCCACGCCGTCGCGATGGCGCGCCATATAGCGCCCGGCCGCCAGCGCCACGGCCACCGCCGAGATCAGCACCGCCAGGAGCGCCACCAGCGACAGGAAGCGCTGCGCCCGGTCCAGCGTGCGGCGCACTTCCGGACGGCCGGATTCCAGCGTGGCCAGCTTCTGGCCGCGCTTGAGGTTCTGCTTGAGCCAGGCCGAATAGCCGGCCACGGTGTCGGGCTGGCCGGCGACCAGCAAGGCATAGCCGATGCGGCTGCCCGGCGCGATCAGGCCGGTGGCCGGCAGGTCGCTGGCCCGCAGCAGCACCCGCGGCGCCACGTTCACGAACTGCATGCCGCGGTCGGGCTCATAGGTGATCACGCGGTCCACGCGCAGCCGGGCGTCGCCCACGTTCAGGCTGTCGCCCACTTTCAGGTCCAGCAGGGCCAGCAGCTGCGCGTCGACCCACACCGCGCCTTCGGGCGGGATCTCGCGCGTGGTCGCGTCGGGCGCGAACGGCGCATCGGCCACCCGCAGCGCTCCGCGCAGCGGATAGCCCGGCTCGACCGCCTTGAGCGCGGCCAGCTGCGCGCCGTCGCCGGCGCCCACCATGGACGGGAACTGCCAGGTGCTGGAGACCGCCAGGCCGCGCCCGCGGGCATCCTCCAGGAAGGCGGGCGGCACCGGCTCGTCGGCGTCCAGCACCAGGTCGGCGCCCAGCATCTGCCCCGCGTCGCGCTCCAGCGCGCGGCCGACCCGGTCTGCCAGGAAGCCCACGCTGGTCACCGCGGCCACCGCCACGACCAGCGCCAGCACCAGCAGGCGCAGCTCGCCGGCCCGGGCGTCGCGCATCATCATGCGGGCGCCCAGGCGCAGGGTGGACCAGAAACCCGGGCGCCCGGCCCGCGACATATCAGGGAAATCCATCATTCCGCAATGTTAACCAACGGCCAAGATCGGGGCCGAATCCCGATATCATCCCGGGGCGGGAGGCTGTGCCGCCCCCAAAATACAAAGATCAAAGTCTCACCCCTGGAGAAGATTATGCGTAAATCCTGGCTTGCCGCCACGATTCTGGCCGCCTGCGCGGCCGCCACCTCCCTGCCCTCCGTGGCCCAGACCACCCTGAAGATGGCCTATGCGCTGTCCACGTCGTCGCACTACGGCGCCGGCGCCGACGCCATGGCCAAGTCCATCGAGGCGTCCACCAACGGCAAGTTCAAGGTGCAGCAGTTCGCCAACAGCGCGCTGGGCGGCGAACGCGAAGTCATCGAAGGCCTGCAGATCGGCACGATCGACCTGGCCATCGTTTCGACGGGGGCCACCCTGAATTTCGTGCCCGAAACCGGGGTCTTCGACATTCCCTTCCTGCTGCGCGACCTGGACCATGCCCGTAAAGTGCTCGACAGCAAGATAGGCCAGGACATGCTGGCAAAGTTCCCCGGCCGCGGCATCATCGCCCTGGCCTGGGGCGAGCAGGGCTTTCGCCACCTGACCAACAACGTGCGCCCGGTCAAGACCCCGGCCGACGCCAAGGGTCTGAAGATCCGCACCACCGAGAACCCGATCCACATCACGGCCTTCCGCCAGATCGGCATCCTGCCCACGCCCATGGCCTGGCCCGAAGTGGCCACCGCCCTGCAGCAGGGCACCATCGACGGCCAGGAGAACCCGCTGTCGGTGATCACCTCGGCCAAGCTGTCGCAGATGCAGAAGTACCTGTCGCTGACCGGCCACGTGTACGGCCCGGCCCTGGTGCTGATGTCGGCCAACGTCTATGAAGGCCTGTCGGCCGCCGACAAGGCCAATTTCGACCGCGCCGGCAAGGAATCGGCCCAGGCCATGCGCGCCTACGTCGACAACATCGAGAAGACCGGCGTGGAGCAGCTGAAGAAGGAAGGCATGCAGGTCAGCGAGGTCGACCGCGCCGCCTTCGCCGCCGCCGTCGAGCCGGCCTACCCCGAGTACTACAAGAAGTTCGACAAGAAGCTGATCGAAGCGATCCGCGACACCAAGTAATCAGTAGGAAGATCGGGACCCGCCCCTACCCGGGGCGTTTCGTCCCAGGCGGCGGGATCGCGGTCCCGCCGTTTTTCGTCCCCCACCCTTCGCGTACCTCGCCAACGGGATACATCATGCGTTTGCTTCGCGCTCTCGACCGCGGCCTGTTCAAGCTGGTCTCGGTCTTCGCCCAACTTCTGCTGGTGGCCGCCGCGGCCGCCGCCTTCTATCAAGTGATCGCCCGCTTCGTGCTGCAATCGCCCGCCGACTGGAGCGAGGTGCTGACCCGCGCCCTCCTGATCTGGACCGTGCTGCTGGGCGTGGCGCTGGCCTTCCGCCACGGCGCCATGATCAGCGTGGAACTGCTGCGCAACATGCTGGGCGGCGCCCGCCGCCGCGCGCTCGAAGCGGTCATCGGCCTGATCTGCGCCGGCTTCCTGGGCTTTCTGGCCTGGATCGGCGGCAACATGACCTACCGCGTGCGCTTCCAGACCGTACCCAGCCTGGACATTTCGATCTCCTGGATCTACCTGGCCATTCCGGTGGGCGCGACGCTCGCCGCCATCGCCGTGCTGGCCCGCTGGTGCGCCGGCGAGGAAGACGACGTGCCGGTGCGCAACGACGCCCAAGGCTGAGCCCTCCATAGAACACAAGCGCAGATACCGTTATGTCCCAACTCATGATTGTCTCGATGCTGATTTTCTTCGGGCTGTCCGTGCCGGTCGCCGTGTCGATCGGCCTGGCCAGCCTGGCGGGAGTCGGCGCCGCCAACCTGCCCTGGCTGGTGGTGGCCCAGCAATTGTTCGCCGCGCTGGACAAGTACCCGCTCGTCGCGATCCCCTTCTTCATCCTGGCCGGCAACCTGATGGAAGCCGGCGGCATTTCCGAACGCATGGTGGAGTTCGCCAAGAGCGTGGTGGGCGGCATCCAGGGCGGGCTGGCCTGCACCTGCGTGCTGACCTGCATGATCTTCGCCGCCGTGGCCGGCTCCAGCGTGGCCACCACCTTCGCCGTCGGCGCGATCCTGATTCCGGCCATGATCCGGCACGGCTATCCCGCGCCCTTCGCCGCGTCGCTGCAGGCCAGCGCGGCCGAGCTGGGCGTGATCATTCCGCCGTCGATTCCGATGATTCTGTTCGCGGTGTCCACCGACACCTCGACCGGCGAGCTGTTCATCGCGGGCGTGATGCCGGGCGTGCTGATCGGCGCGGCGCTGATGCTCTACGTGTGGCTCTACGCCAAGCGCAACGGCCTGGGCAAGCGCGACGGCGAAGGCCGCCTGCCGCTTTGGCCAGCGTTCAAGAACGCGTGGCTGGCGCTGCTGATGCCGGTCATCATCCTGGGCGGCATCTACGGCGGGATCTTCACGCCGACGGAGGCGTCGGTGGTGGCGGTGATGTACGCGGTGGTGGTGGGCAAGTTCATCTACCGCCGGCTGACTTTCAGGCAGTTGTCGCAGACGCTGCACAAGTCGGTGGTGTCGACGGCGGTGATCATGTTCGTGATCGCCAATGCGGGCGTCTTCAGCTTCCTGCTGAACCGCGCCGGGATTCCGGACGCGCTGGGCGTGTGGCTGGCGCAGATCTTCGACACCAAGTTCACGTTCCTGATGGGCATGAATGCGGCGCTGTTCCTGATCGGCATGTTCATCGAGACCTCGGCGTCCATCGTGGTGCTGGCGCCGCTCTTGCTGCCGGTGGCGCTGAAGTTCGGGGTGGAGCCGGTGCACTTCGGGGTGATCATGGTGGTGAACCTGGCGCTGGGGATGATTACCCCGCCGTTCGGGGTGAATCTGTTTGCGGCGTGCGCGGTGGCCAAGCTGCCTCTCGAACGGTTGATCAAGCCGTTGATTCCGTTCGTGGGGGTGGTGGTGGTCTGCCTGCTCGTGATTACTTACTGGCCGGGGCTGTCGCTGGGCTTACGGGATCTGGTGTACGCCAAGTGATGGCTTTAATCACACTCGTGATTTCCTGAATCGCTAAAGTGATTTTCTGGCCGGCCTTGTTTTTTAGGGCCGGCCTTTTTGTCTACGGCGCCTTGGCTAGCGCCTGGCCGTCTCGGGCGACGATTTGGCCGCGCTTTACGACCAGTTTGCGTTGTGGGCGGGCGACGATGGCTTCGGGTACGGTTTCGGCGTCCACCAGCACGAAATCGGCGTGGCAGCCCGGGGCCAGGCCGTAGTCTTTCAGCCCCATCACGCGGGCGTTGCCGTAGGTGGCGGTGTGCAGGGCCAGTTCGAGTTCGTCGTCGCGGCGGAAGTTGTTGCGCAGGCCCAGGAGCATGGCGCGTTCCAGCATGTCGGGCTTGCCGTAGGGGCCCCAGGTGTCGCGCATGCCGTCGTTGCCGGTGCCTACCGTGACGCCGGCGGCGTGCAGGCGGGCGACGCTGGGGACGGGGCGCGAGGCCGAGCCGGTGGTGACGATGCGGATGCCGGCTTCCAGCAGGCCGTTGGCCAGGGCCTGCACGGCCTGGGTGTCGGGCATGCCCAGGCAGAAGGCGTGCGACAGCGTGACCTTGCCTTGCATGCCCAGCGCCAGCACGCGGTCTATGGTCAGTTGCATGGTGAAGGCGCCGAGTTCGGCGGCTTCGTGCAGGTGGATGTCTATGGGTTTGCCGTGCCTTTCGGCCAGGCCGAAGAGCGCATCCAGATGGCCCTTGGGGTCGCGGTCCAGGCCTGCGGGGTCCAGCCCGCCCACCACCTCGGCGCCCATGCGCAGCGCCTCGTCCATGAGCTCCAGCGTGCCGGGGCGGATCAGCAGGCCGCTTTGCGGGAAGGCGACGATTTCCACGTCGATGGCATCGCGGTACTGCTCGCGGGCGCGCATCACGCCTTCGATGGCGGCCAGCCCGAGGTCGGTGTCCACGTCCACGTGCGAGCGGATGTGGCTGGTGCCGTCGGCGATCGACATCACGATCTGGCGGGCGGCCTGGCGACAGGGGTCCAGGCCCAGTTCGCGCCTTGCGGCGCGTTCGTTTTCGATGCGGTCGATCAGGCGCGGGCCCACCTCGTTGCGGTACCAGGGCATGCCGTACAGGGTCTTGTCCAGGTGCGCGTGGGCGTCGATCAGGCCGGGCAGCAGCAGCGCGCCGCCGCCATCGACGACGGGCACGCCCTGCGGGGCGGGGCCGCCCAGGGCGTGGATGCGGCCGTCGCGCACCAGCACGGAAGTCATCTCGCCGCCGGCGGGGCGGACGCGGGTAAACAGGGTGGCGTTCTGCATGGTTCTACTTCCGTTCCAGGGACGCCAGGGCCAGCGCCTGCGCCAGCGCGGCGCGGTAGGAGTCGATAATGGGGACTTGCGGCTGGCGCGGCAGGCCGGGCAGGTAGCCGGCCAGCGCGGCGCCGGCCACGATGACCACGTCGGCGCCCTGCTCCACCGCGGCGTCCAGCGCCTGGCTGACCCGCTGCGCCGACTGCGGCGTGTGCGACGCGTAATCCAGGGCATGGCCCGGCAGGGCCAGGATGCCCGCGCAGCGCGCCTCCACGCCCAGCTGGCGGATCTGTTCGCGCAGCATGGCGGGCCAGCGCTGGCCCACCGTCACGATGGCGTAGCGGTCGCCGCGCTGCATGGCGCTCATGATGGAGGCCTCGGCCATGCCCACCACGGGCACGTCCACGCGCTCGCGCACCGCGCCGATGCCGGGTTCGCCGAAACAGGCGAGCACGCAGGCATGGAACGGCTGCGCGGCCTGGGCGAACTGGCGTTCCACGGTTTCGAGCACGGCGTGGGCGGAGATGGCCGCCTCGGCCCGGCTGGCGATGTAGGCGGGGCCGAATCCGACCGTGACGGCGTGGACCTGGGCGGCCTCGCCCAGGAAGGCGCGGGCCTGGCCGGCCAGGCTGGCGGTGAGGTCGGCGGTGGTGTTGCCGTTGACCACCAGCAGCCGGCGGGGCGCGACGGCTGGCGGGGTGGCGGTATCGGGGGCTGCGGACATGATCGGGCCTGAGTTTTGTATAAATAAATGTATACGATTTTTGGACGGCGATGTATAGCCTGGCACTGCCGCAGCCAGCTATCGCTAACCCTGATCCGCCGTTGTAGTATTCTTTCCGGGCCGGCCCGCGTTGCCGGCCCAGGAGCCGACCCCACCATGACCTCCCCCGCGCCGGCAGACGCCCCCGCCAATCGCAACGAAATCGTATACAAAAATTTGCGCCGGGCCATTATCGAGCAGGCGCTGCTGCCGGGCGACAAGCTGCCCGAGGACATCATCGGCGAACGTTACGGCGTCAGCCGGACCATCGTGCGCGGCGTGCTGACGCGCCTGTTCAGCGAAGGGCTGGTGGACCTGCGCCCCAACCGCGGGGCCGCGGTGGCGCGCCCCAGCCTGGAAGAGGCGCACGACATCTTCGAGGCGCGCCGCTGCCTGGAGCGCGACGTCGCCCGCCGGCTGCTGCAACACATCGACGAGGCCGGCCTGGCGCGGCTGGAGCGCCACCTGGCGCTGGAAGAAGCAGCCCGCGGGCGCAGCGTCAACGAATCGATCCGCCTCTCGGGCGAATTCCACATCCTGATGGCCGAGCTGTCGGGCAATGCCGTATTTGCGCGCTACGTCAACGAGACCGTGTCGCGCTGCTCGCTGATCCTGGCCCTCTACGGCCGGCCGCATTCGAGCGAATGCGCGGTGAGCGAGCACCGCGAAATCGTGGCCGGCCTGCGCGCGCGCGACGAACGGCGGGTGCTGCGCCTGCTGGAGCACCACCTGGAGGCCGTCACCGCCCGCGCGCTGCTGAGCGCGGCCCCGGAAGAGCGCGATATCCGCAAGATCCTCGACCGCTACGGCGCCTGAACGCGGGCGGCCCAATGAAAAAGCGCCCGGTCTGGGGCGCTTTTTTGGTGTGGGGACCTAGATTTCGCGTTCTTCGGTCTTGAGCTTGTTGTCGTGGGCGAAATCCACCACGAACTTGTACGCCAGCGGCTCCAGGTCGCGCAGCCGCTGGTCGACCACGATCCCGCGCACGCCGTCGATCACGACCGGCAGCACATAGGGCGAATAAGTGAGGTGGTTACCGGCACAGCCGGCGGGGCGGAATTGTGCCATTACGCCGGCGAGCCGTTCCGCCCAGTCGCTGGGGCGGAAGCGGCTACCGCTTTCGGTAACGCCATGAATTACGAATTGTCTGACGCGAGTTGCCATGAGTTCTTCACTACAGCGCGCCCTTCACGAAAGCCGGATCTTCGGCGTGATCAAACATGCGCCCTGCGCCGCGAATTGTATATGATTGATCCTTTGCCCTCCTTAAAACGCCGATTTCCCAGGAGAAAGGCGGGTTTTGGAAGGCCGGCCGCAAGCCCGGTCGCGAGTCGACCCCGACTTGCACCCACCTGCCCCTCGAATCGCCCCGCCTTACCCAGGAGGATCCGCAATGACCTCGCCTCTGGCCAACATCTATGCCCGGCTGCCGGTATCGTTCACGCACGGCCAGGGCGTCTGGCTGTGGGACGCCGAGGGTCGCAAGTACCTGGATGCGCTGGCCGGGATCGGCGTGTCCTGCCTGGGCCATGCCCACCCCGCGCTGGTGGCCGCGATCGCCGGGCAGGCCGCCCGCCTCATCCATACCTCGAATATCTACGAAATCCCGCAGCAGACCGCGCTGGCGGCCCGCCTGGCCGAACTGTCCGGCATGCAGGAAGTGGCCTTCAACAACAGCGGCTCCGAGGCCAACGAGGCCGCGATCAAGCTGGCCCGCTACTACGCCTACCAGCGCGGCAACTCGCATGCCCACATCATCACCATGGACTCGTCCTGGCACGGGCGCACGCTGGGCACGCTGGCGGCCACCGGCAGCGACAAGGCGCGCAAGGGTTTCGGCCCCCTGCCCGAAGGCTTCATCCAGGTGCCGTACAACCAGCTCGACGCGGTGCGCGCCGCCGGCGACGCCGAACCGCGCACGGTGGCGGTGCTGCTGGAGGTGCTGCAGGGCGAAGGCGGCATCCGCCCGTCCGACATCGCCTACCTGCAGGCATTGCGCCGCCTGTGCACGGAGCGCGGCTGGCTGCTGATGATCGACGAAGTCCAGTCCGGCATCGGCCGCACCGGCAAGTGGTTCGCCCACCAGTGGGCCGACATCCGGCCCGACGTGATGACCCTGGCCAAGGGCCTGGCCGGCGGGGTGCCCATCGGCGCCATGCTGGCCGCCGGGCCCGCCGCCGGCGTGCTCACCCCGGGCACCCACGGCACGACTTTCGGCGGCGGCCCGCTGGTGTGCGCGGCCGGGCTGGCGGTGCTGGACGCCCTGGAATCCGAAAATCTGCTGGAAAACGCCCACGCCGTGGGCGCCCACCTGAAAGACGCCCTGGGCCGCGAGCTTGCCGGCACGCCCGGCGTCACCGAAATCCGCGGCCGCGGCCTGATGCTGGGCATCGAACTGGCCCGCCCCTGTGGCGTGCTGGCCATGCGCGCCATGCAGGCCGGGCTGCTCATCAACGTCACGCGCGACCGCGTCATCCGCATGCTGCCGCCGCTGATCCTCAACCAGGACGAGGCCGACCGCATCGTCGCCATCCTGGTTCCCCTCATCCGGGATTTCCTGGCCGAACAATCATAATCAACGCCCCGCCCGGGCCTTGCCCGGCCGGGCCCAATGACCTGCGACATCACCATGACTCCTCCCACGACCCAAAACGGCCCCCTGCGGCACTTCCTGCAGTTCAAGGACTTCTCGTCCGCCGAAATCGCCTACGTGCTGGAACGCGCGCGGCTGATCAAGGACAAGTTCAAGCGTTACGAACCCCACATGCCGCTGCACGACCGCACGCTGGCCATGGTGTTCGAAAAGGCCAGCACGCGCACCCGCGTGTCCTTCGAGGCCGGCATGTACCAGATGGGCGGCTCGGTCATCAACCTGACCTCCAACGACTCGCAGCTGGGCCGCTCCGAGCCCATCGAGGACACCGCGCGCGTGATTTCGCGCATGGTCGACATCGTCATGATCCGCACGTTCGAGCAGACCCGCATCGAGCGCTTCGCCTCGCACTCGCGCGTGCCCGTGATCAACGGCCTGACCAACGAATTCCATCCCTGCCAGATCCTGGCCGACATCTTCACCTACATCGAGCACCGCGGCTCGATCGCCGGCAAGACCGTGGCCTGGGTGGGCGACGCCAACAACATGGCCTACACCTGGCTGCAGGCCGCCGAAATGCTGGGCTTCACGCTGCACGTGTCCACGCCGGCCGGCTACGAGCTCGAAGCCGCCCGCATCGGCACGCCGCCGGCCACGGCGCTGCGCCAGTTCAAGGACCCCATGGAAGCCTGCAAGGGCGCCCACCTCGTCACCACCGACGTGTGGACCAGCATGGGCTATGAAGCCGAAAACGAAGAGCGCCGCGCCGCCTTCGCCGACTGGTGCGTGGACACCGACATGATGGCGGTGGCCGATCCCCAGGCCGTGTTCATGCACTGCCTGCCCGCCCACCGCGGCGAGGAAGTCACCGGCGAAGTCATCGACGGCCCGCAAAGCGTGGTCTGGGACGAAGCGGAAAACCGCATGCACGTGCAGAAGGCGCTGATGGAGTTCCTGCTGCTGGGGCAGGTGGAGTAATCAGGCGCCGGCTCGCGCCGGCCGATGGGTTACGCGCGCTGGGAACTTGAGTTCTTGCCCAGGAACTGCCGCGCTGCACCCATCCTACAAAATCCTGCGGAACATCGTGCGGCGCGTGTTGACGAACGACGGCCGCACGCGGCTGCTCCAGTCGCTGGCGCGCACGGCGAGCCACGGCGGGCTGCCGAAGGTCTCGCGCGTGTGCAGGTCGTAGCAGGCCAGATAGCGCGGAGGCTGGTCGCGGCATTCGTAGCGCACCGCGCGCACGGTGCCCGGCACCGCCGCCAGGCCCGGCAGATGCTCGTGGTCGTACCAGGCGTTCAGGTCCGCTTCGGCCTCGGGCCGCACGTCGGTCTCGACGATGTAGTGCCACGGGGCGTCCTGCCCCGCCGACGCCCCGGCCAATTCCAGCGTCCGATTCAGCACGCGGACGCGCAACGCCGGGAAATGTTCGGCCAGCCGGGCGCGGACCTCGGTCAGCACGGCGGCCGGCCCGCGCAGATAGATGTAGGTCTCGTCCTCTTCCACGGCGGCATAGCCGCGGGCGTGCACGCCTGCCAGGCCCCGCGTCAGCGTGCGCATGAATTCGCGCGCGCGCGGCTCGTCGCTGCGCGCGCCCAGCGAGACCAGAATCACCTGTTCCTGCACCTTGCTCTCCTTTTCAATGTCCGACGTGTAGCGCCACCAGAAAGCGCGACACCATGTTGTAGGCGGCGACGGTCGCCGTCAGCTCGACCAGCTGCGTATCGTCGCAGCGCGCGCACAGCGGCGCGAACACGGCGTCCGGCACTTCGATATCGCGGGTCATGGCGTCGGTCAGCGCCAGCACCTCGGCCTCGCCCGGCTCCAGGCCGCGCAGTCCGGCCGGCGCGGGCCCCTCGCGCAATACGTCGATCAGGGCCTGGGGCATGCCCGCGGCCAGCGCGTGCGGCACGTGCGCCTCGAACTCGTAGGGCGCGCCGTTCAGGGTCGCCACGCGCAGGATGATCAGCTCACGCAGCCGCGGCGGCAGCGCGGTCTTCTGGCGGATGGCCGTCAGCATGGCCTCCCAGCCCTCGACCACGGCGGGGCTGTTCAGCAGCACCTGGTACAGCGGCGAAATGCGGCCGCGCGCGGCGGCGATGCGCGCCTCCAGCGCGGCCAGTTCGGGACGGGCGCCCGGCGCCACGGGCGCGACTCGGCTTGCGCTCATGGCTTCACTCCGGACGGATGTTCTTGCGCTGGATCAGCGCGGTCCATTTCTCGCGGTCGGACGCGATCAGCGCGGCCAGTTCCTGCGGAGTGCCGGGCGCGGGCTGGGCGCCGAACTTCTCCAGCCGGGCGCGCACGCTCTCCGTCGCCAGCGCGGCGCGCACGGCCTGGTTCAGCCGCTCGATGACGGCCGGCGGCGTGGCGGCCGGCGCGACCAGGCCATACCAGTTGTTGGACTCCACCCCGGCGATGCCCTGCTCGGCCAGCGTCCTGACCTGCGGCAGCAGCGGATGGCGCGTCGGCGCCGCGATTCCCAGCGCCTTGAGCTTGCCGCCCTGGATATGCCCGATCAGGCCGGGCACGTCGCCGAAGAAACCCGCCACCTGGTTGCCCATCACGTCGTTGATGACCGGCGCGGCGCCTTTGTACGGCACGTGCAGGACGTTTGCGCGGCTGGCGTCGGCGAACATCTCCAGCGTCAGGTGCGGAATGCTGCCGATGCCCGAGGAGCCGATCGCCACGGCCTGCGTCGCGGCCTGCGACCGCTTGACGAAATCGGCCGCGTCGGCCGCCGGATTGGACGGGTTCACCACGAACACCGTGGCGTTGTTGACCACTTTGGACACCGGCGCGAAATCGCGCGCCGGGTCGTACGGCAGGTCCTTGTAGAGCGCCGGGCTGATGGCGACCGCGCCCACGCTGGTCAGGAACAGCACCGAGCCGTCGGCCGGCGCCTTGGCCACATAGGCCGCCGCGATATTGCCGTTGGCGCCGGCGCGGTTTTCCACGATGACCGGCTGGCCCAGATCCTTGCCCAGCTGCTCGGCCAGCACCCGGCCCACCAGATCGACCGGCCCGCCCGGCGGAAACGCGACGACCAGGCGCACCGGCCCCTCGGCCCGGGCCGCGCCCAGCGCCGCCAGGCCCAGCAGGCCCGCGCACAGTATTTTCTTGAACATGATGTCTCCTTGAGTCGAATTTTCTTATCGTTCGCGCGGCGGCTCGAATCCGTACAGCCGCGCCGGGTTGTCCACCAGGATGCGCCGGCGCAAGGCCGCGTCGGGGCAGGCCTGGAACAGCAGGTCCACCAGCTCGCCGTCGTCGGGCATGTCGCCGGCCACGTTGGGATGCGGCCAGTCGGTGCCCCACAGGCAGCGATCGGGCAAGGCCTCGGCCAGCGCGCGCACGAAGGGCAGGCCCTCGGCGTACGGCCGCCGGCCCGAGGCGATGCGGTCTATGCCCGACACCTTGACCCAGGCCTGCGGCACCTCGGCCAGCGCCAGCATGGCCCGCATCGCCGGCGACGCCAGTCCGTCGGCCGCCTTCAGCCGGCCCATGTGGTCGATCACGAAGGGCAGCGGCAGCGCGGTCAGGCGCGGCAGCAGGCCGGGCAACATGGCCCCGTCCAGATGCAGGCAGAGATGCCAGCCCAACGGCGCGATCAGCTTCACGACATGGTCGAAGACGGCAGGGTCGGGCGCGCCGCCCAGGTGCGGCACGAAGTTGAAGCGGGCGGCGCGCACGCCCGCCGCGTGCAGGCGCGCCACCTCCTCGCCGGTGGCGTGCGCGCCCAGCAGCGCGACGCCGCGATAGCGTCCGCCGCTGCGGGCCAGCGCGTCCAGCAGCGCGCCGTGGTCCGCGCCGTGGCAATTGGCCTGCACCAGCACCGCCCGCTCCACGCCCAGGCGCGCATGCAGCGCCGCCATCGCCTCGTAAGGCGCGTCCGGCGGCGTATAGGAACGGCCCTCGGCATACGGAAACACCGCGGCCGGCCCGAACACGTGGCAATGCGCGTCGCAGGCCCCCGGCGGCAGCGCATGGCTTGGGCGGGACGGCGAGGCGAGCGGAGGACGGCAATCGGGCACGGCGGCTTCCTGTGTGGGAAAGCCTCATGGTGGTGAATTGCCGGCCGCCAAACAATGCTATATCTTTGATTTCAGATATAGATTTTTGGCATATCCATGGATCTCAAGCAGATCGAGTACTTTCTGCGCGTGGCCGAAAGGCGCAGCTTCTCGCGCGCGGCCGAAATGCTAGACGTGGCGCAGCCCACGCTCAGCCGCCAGGTCCGCCTGCTGGAACTGGAGCTGGGCCAGCATCTGCTGTATCGCAACGGCCGCGGCGCCGAGCCCACCGAGGCCGGGCTGCGCTTCCTGGAACACGCCCGCGCCCTGCTGACCCTGGCCGAACGCGCCAAGGAAGACCTGCAAAGCCTGCGCGAAACGCCCACCGGCAAGGTGGTGGTGGGCCTGCCGCCGCGCATCGCGCGGGTGCTGACGCCGCCGCTGGTGCAGGCCTTCCGCCGCGATTTTCCCGACGCCTCCATCGCCGTGGCCGAAGGCCTGAGCGCCCAGGTGCGCGAATGGCTGCTGGCCGGGCGGGTCGACCTGGCCCTGCTCTACGATCCGGCCGCCTCGCCCCAGCTGGGCTACGAATCGCTGTTTCGCGAAGACCTGGTGCTGGTGGCCGCGGCCGGCCACCGCCCGCCCCTGCCGGCGCGCGTGGCCGTGGCGCAGCTGGGCGACTATCCGCTGGTGGTGCCCAGCCTGCCCAACGCCATCCGCACGCTGGTCGAGAGCGTGTGCCGCGCCCAGGGCGTGCGCCTGACGATCGCCGTCGAGGTCGACGCCGTGCAGACCATCGTCGAGCTGGCCGCCCAGGGCGACGCCTACGCCATCCTGCCGCGTTCGGCCGCAAGCGGCCCGGCCGCCGAGCACGCGCTGTCGCTGTGCGACATCCACAGTCCCACGATCACCAACGACCTGGTGCTGGCCAGCGCCCGCCACCGGCCGGCCACGCGCCTGGCCGCCGCCACCGCGCAGCTGATCCGCCAGCTCGGGGTGGCGGCGCTGTTCGCGCCGCGCGCGCCAGGCCAAAAGAGTTAAAAGAGTTAAACTAGCCGCCAGATTCTTCTGTCTGGCGGCCGGCTGCGGCCCAAGCCTGTCCAAGTCCTGTTGGCGTCTCATCTCGAACAATGACTACTATCCTCCCGAACCTTCCGACCGGCCAGAAGGTCGGCATCGCCTTTTCCGGCGGCCTCGACACCAGCGCAGCGCTCCTGTGGATGCGCAACAACGGCGTCGTTCCCTACGCCTACACGGCGAACCTGGGCCAGCCCGATGAGTCCGACTACGATGAAATCCCGCGCAAGGCCATGGCCTACGGCGCCGAAAAGGCCCGCCTGATCGACTGCCGCGCGCAGCTGGTGGCCGAAGGCATCGCCGCCCTGCAATCGGGCGCGTTCCACATCTCGACGGCCGGCATCACCTACTTCAACACCACGCCCATCGGCCGCGCCGTCACCGGCACCATGCTGGTGGCCGCCATGAAGGAAGACGACGTCAACATCTGGGGCGACGGCAGCACCTTCAAGGGCAACGACATCGAGCGCTTCTACCGCTACGGCCTGCTGACCAACCCCGACCTCAAGATCTACAAGCCCTGGCTCGACCAGCGCTTCATCGACGAGCTCGGCGGCCGTTCGGAAATGTCGGAGTACATGCGCCAGGCCGGTTTCGACTACAAGATGTCGGCCGAGAAAGCCTATTCCACCGACTCCAACCTGCTGGGCGCGACCCACGAAGCCAAGGACCTGGAGCATCTGAACTCCGGCATCCGCATCGTCAAGCCCATCATGGGCGTGGCCTTCTGGCGCGACGACGTGGCCGTCAAGGCCGAGGAAGTCACGGTGCGCTTCGAGGAAGGCCAGCCCGTCGCCCTCAATGGCGTGGAGTACGCCGACCCGGTCGAGCTGATGCTCGAAGCCAACCGCATCGGCGGGCGCCACGGCCTGGGCATGAGCGACCAGATCGAAAACCGCATCATCGAGGCCAAGAGCCGCGGCATCTACGAGGCCCCGGGCCTGGCCCTGCTCTTCATCGCCTACGAGCGCCTGGTCACCGGCATCCACAACGAAGACACCATCGAACAGTACCGCGAAAGCGGCCGCAAGCTGGGCCGCCTGCTGTACCAGGGCCGCTGGTTCGACCCGCAAGCCATCATGCTGCGCGAAACCGCCCAGCGCTGGGTGGCGCGCGCCATCACCGGCGAAGTCACCATCGAACTGCGCCGCGGCAACGACTACTCGCTGCTGAACACGGAATCGCCCAACCTGACCTACGCGCCCGAGCGCCTGTCCATGGAGAAGGTGGAAAACGCCCCCTTCACCCCGGCCGACCGCATCGGCCAGCTCACCATGCGCAACCTCGACATCGTCGACACGCGCGAGAAGCTGTTCACCTACGTGAAGACCGGCCTGCTGGCCTCGTCGGGCACCTCCTTGCCCCAGCTGAAGGACGCCAAGAAGAAGTAATCGGCGCCTGCCGGCAAAACAAAAAACCCTCCGAACTTTTCGGAGGGTTTTTTTTGGTCCGGCGGCGGCGGGCCGGTTCCGCGCGTATCCGAGTCTACAACTCCACCTGCATCCCCATCTCCACCACGCGGTTGGCGGGGATCTTGAAGAACTTGGTGCTGCGCGTGGAATTGCGCGCCATGAAGGAGAACACCGCGCGGCGCCAGCGCCACAGGGCCGGCTTCTTGGCCGCCACCACGGTCTGGCGAGACAGGAAGAACGAGGTGCGCATCGGCTCCAGGTCGATCTCCGGATAGGCTTCGGCCACCAGCCGCAGCCCTTCCGGCACGTCGGGATCTTCCTTGAAGCCGTAGGTGATGGTGGCCTGCCAGCTGGAGGCGCTGATCTTCTGCACGCTCAGGCGCTCTTCCTGCGACACGTAGGGCACGTCGGCCACCAGGATGGTCAGGAACAGCACGTGGTCGTGCAGCACCTTGTTGTGCTTGAGGTTGTGCAAGAGCGCCGGCGGCACGTTGCCGGAATTCATGGTCATGAAAATCGCGGTGCCGGGCACGCGCGACGGCGGGTATTCCTCGAGCTGGGCCATGAACTCCTTGAGCGGCTGGCGGTCGCGCTGCTGCATGTCCGCCAGCAGCCGGCGGCCGCGGCGCCAGGTCATCATCAGCGTGAACACCACGATGGCCACCACCAGCGGCAGCCAGCCGCCCTCGTGGATCTTGAACACGTTGGCCGAGAACAGCAGCACGTCGAACAGCAGCAGCAGGCCCAGCACCGTGAACCACAGCATGCGCTTGAGCCCCGTGCTGCCGCGCGGCAGCACCGCGAAGGCCAGCACCGACGTGGTCAGCATGGTGCCGGTCACCGCAAAGCCGTAGGCCGCGGCCAGGTTGTCGGAGTTCTGGAACAGCAGCACCAGCACCAGCACCGCGCACAGCAGCAGCGCGTTGACCTGCGGCAGGTAGATCTGGCCTTTCTCGACCGCCGAGGTGTGCAGGATCTGCATGCGCGGCCAGAAGCCGAGCTGCACCGCCTGGCGGGTCACGGAATAGGCGCCGGAGATCACCGCCTGCGAGGCGACGATGGTGGCGACCGTCGCCAGCGCCACCAGCGGCGCCAGGCCCCAGTCCGGCGCCATCATGAAGAACGGGTTGCGAATGGCGCTGGGGTCGCGCAGCAGCAGCGCCCCCTGGCCGAAATAGCACAGCGTCAGCGCGGGCAGCACCATGCTGAACCAGGCGCGGCGGATCGCCGGGCGGCCGAAATGGCCCATGTCGGCGTACAGCGCCTCGGCGCCGGTCAGGGCCAGCACCACCGCGCCCAGCAGCACGAAGCTGATCCAGGGGAATTCGACGATGAAGCGCAGGCCCCACATGGGGTTGAGCGCGGCCAGCACCTCGGGCGTCTGCCACACCTGCCAGCCGCCCAGCGCGGCCAGCGTGCCGAACCACAGCAGCATCACCGGCCCGAACAGCTTGCCCATCGCGCCGGTGCCGTGCGACTGGATCACGAACAGCGCCACCAGCACCACCAGCGCCAGCGGCACGACCCAGTCGTCGAGCTGGTGCGACACGATGCCGATGCCCTCCAGCGCCGACAGCACCGAGATGGCGGGCGTGATCATGCTGTCGCCGTAGAACAGCGCGGCGCCGAAGATCCCCAGCACGATCAGCACCCAGCGCAGCTTGCCCTCGCGCGCCCGCACCGCCAGCTCCAGCAGCGCCAGCGTGCCGCCCTCGCCGCGGTTGTCGGCGCGCAGCACCAGCGTCACGTACTTGAACGACACCACCACCATCAGCATCCAGAACAGGATGGACAGCACGCCCAGCAGGTGCGCCGGCTCCAGGTCGGTATGCACGCTCAGCCCCGTGAGACAGGCGCGCAGCGTGTACAGCGGGCTGGTGCCGATGTCGCCGTACACCACGCCCAGCGCCCCCAGTATCAGCGCGGCCCGCGACGATGGCGCATGCGCGCCGCCGGGATGTGCGCCATTGGGAACGGTTGCGCCGACGGAATCCTGGCTCATGATGTAGGTTCTTGACGAGTGAGTTGGGCCCCTTTGCGGGGGCCGGGAAACACGACGGACAGCCGCGTGCCGGAAAAATCGGGGCGGCTGGTGAGCTTCCACCAGGCGCCGTGCGCGTGCGCGATCTCGCGCACGATGGCCAGACCCAGGCCGGAGCCGCCGGCCGTGGCGGTCGGCGAGCGGTAGAAGGCCTCGAACACGCGGTCGCGCTCCTCGGGCGGTATGCCCGGGCCGTCGTCCTCGACGGTCAGCGACGGCGGGTTGGCGCCGACGATCAGCGTGATGCGGCCGGTGGCGTTGCCGTAGCGCAGGGCGTTGTCGATCAGGTTGCCCAGCAGTTCGGCCAGCAGCAAGGGATCGGCGTCGATCCAGATGGGCGCGTCGGGCGCCACCAGGTCCAGTTCATAGTGCGCCTCGCGCACCCGCGGAAACCATTCGGCGCCGTGCGCCCGCACCCATTCGCACAGGTCGATGCGCACGAAGCTGTCCTGCGGGCGGGCATTGGGGTCGGCGCGGGCCAGCACCAGCAGCTGCTGGCCCAGCCGGATCATGCGGTCGCTGACGGCCTTGATGCGCTCGGCGCGGGCGCGCACGTCGTCGGGCAGCGGCCGCGCCAGCATCAGTTCGGACTCCAGCCGCAGGCCGGACAAGGGGGTGCGCAGCTGGTGCGCGGCATGGCCGATGAAGCGCCGCTGCGCCGCCAGCGAGGCGTCCAGGCGCAGCAGCAGGTCGTTGGTATGGGTGACCAGCGGTTCGATCTCCACCGGCACGCCGCCCACTTCCAGCGGCTGCATATCGTCGATGGAGCGCTGCCGGATTTCTTCGGACAGGTGGTTCACCGAGCGCAGCCCCGACCGCACGCCCTGCACCACCACCCAGGTGAACAGGGCGATCAGCGCGATCTGCCCCACCACCATCAGCCAGAAGAAATCTTCCAGCATCCATAGCGACATGTCGATCTTGTGGGTGATGACCCAGGTCGCCGCCAGGTCCAGCAGCACCAGCAGCAGGATCGGCGGCATCAGCCGGATGACCAGATGCCGCGCCAGCGAACGCGAGGGAAGCAAGGGGCGTGGGGGCGGGGCGGCGTTGGGAGGACGTTCCTGCGTCATGCGCGGTGCCTTTGCTCAGGCGGCGGAATGCGCTCGGCAGGCATGCCGGGCCGCGGGGCCTTCAGACCGTTTCGACATCCAGCATGTAGCCAAAGCCGCGCACCGTCTGGATGCTGGCGCCGGTGCCTTCGAGGCGCTTGCGCAGGCGGTACACATAGACTTCGACGGCGTTCTCGCTGAAATCGGCGTCCCAGGCGGAAAGCGAATTCACGATCTGGCGCTTGGTCACGACGCGGCCGACGCGGGCCATGAGCATTTCCAGCACCGAGAGTTCGCGCACCGACAGCGACAGGCGCTGGCCGTTGGCGCGGACTTCGCGCCCGACGGTGTCGAACACCAGCGGGCCGACCTCGATCAGCGGCTGCGCCTGCCCGGCGCGGCGCCGGCCGAAGGCGCGCACGCGCGCGGCCAGCTCGGGCAGTTCGAAAGGCTTGGTAACGTAATCGTCAGCGCCGGCGTCCAGGCCGGCGACGCGGTCGTCGAGGCCGTCGCGGGCGGTGAGGATCAGCACGGGAACCTGGTTGCCGTCCTGGCGCAGCTGGCGCAGCACGTCCAGCCCGCTCATGCCCGGGAGATTGAGGTCGAGCAATAGGAGGTCATACGGCTGGCCCGCCAGGGCGCCCAGGACACGGTCGCCATCGGTCAGCCAGTCGACCGCATACCCCTGGTCGGCCAGAAATTCCTGGAGCGCGTGGCCCAGGGTGGTGTCGTCTTCGATTACCAGAACTCGCATGCCGCGATTCTAGCGCGATCCCGGCGCGAAGGGGGCGCCGGCTGCGCCCCCGGGCCGGAATGCGTTCAGGGCGCAGACGGCGCCGGAGCGCCCTCGGCCGCGGCCGGCGCCGCGCCGCCCGACGGCGGGGTGGTGACGAACCCGATGCGCGACATGCCCGAACGGCGCGCCGAAGCCATGACCTTGGCCAGGACTTCGTAGCGCGTGTTCTGGTCGGCGCGGATGCGGATCTCGGGTTGCGGCTTGGTGCCGGCGATCGCCTTGAAGCGGTTGGGCAGGTCGTCGATGTTGACCGGCTTTTCATCCCAGAACAGCGCGCCGCCGGCGTCGATGGCCAGGTCCACGGTCTTGGGCTCCTCTTCGATCTGCTCGGCGGCCACCTGGGGCATGTTGATCTTGATCGAGTGCGCCAGCAGCGGCGCGGTGATGATGAAGATCACCAGCAGCACCAGCATGACGTCGATCAGGGGCACCATGTTGATCTCGGAAACCGTGTGGCTTCCGGACCCTTTGCCCTCGAAGCTGCCAAAGGCCATTATTCGCTCCCGCGTTGGGCGCCGCCGCTCTGGCGGCGCAGGGCGCGCACCTTGCCGTCGGACAGCTCGACTTGCTGGCCGGTGGTGAGGAACGCGAACAGGTCATGCGCAAAGGCGTCCAGGCGCGACAGGAACACGCGGTTGTTGCGCACGAAGGTGTTGTACGCCAGCACCGCGGGAATCGCAACGGCCAGGCCCAGGCCGGTCATGATGAGCGCCTCGCCCACCGGACCGGCAATGCGGTTGATGGTCACGCCGTCGGACAGGCCGATGCCGACCAGCGCGTGGTACACGCCCCAGACGGTGCCGAACAGGCCGACGAAAGGCGCCGTCGAGCCCACCGAGGCCAGCACGGTCAGGCCGTTTTCCAGCTTGGCGGTTTCCTCGTCGATCACCTTGCGCATGGTGCGGGTGACGAAGTCGGAGTTGCTGCCGGATTCTTCCAGCTTGGTCGCGCCGAACTTGTTGTGATGCGCCTGCGCATGCATGGCGTGGCTGGCCAGGTGCGAGAACGGATCGCGCGCGCCGTGCGTGACGATTTCGTTTTCGACCTGCTCCAGCGAGCTGGCGTTCCAGAACTTGTTCAGGAAGTCGGCCGCGCGCTTGCGCATGGCGACGTTGCTGGCGGCCTTGACCAGGATCAGGTACCAGGTCACCAGCGACATCAGGATCAGGATGATGAACAGGCTCTTGCCGACGAAGTCGCTTTGCGCGACGAAGTGCAGAAAGCCCATGTCGGGCGTGGCGATCGGCGCCGGCGGGGTGGGCAGCGCGGCCGCGGCGCCGTGCAGCGCGTCGGCCGACTGCTGGAGCGCGCCGGCGGCCTGCTGGACCGCTTCGCCGACGGCCGGAGCGGCCTGGGGAGCCGCGGCGGCGGCGGGCGCGGCGGCAGCCGGCGCTGCAGCCGGGCTGGTGGTCGCCTGAGCCACCAGCGTGGCGCTATGCAGTGCGTTGGACATCTCAGTTCCTCATGACGAAATCGTACGGAATCTTGGCTTTGGCGGGATAGGCCACGCCATTGCGGGTATAAGGCTTGAAACGCTCCTTGCGGGCGGCTGCCAGCGCCGACTCGTCCAGGCGCGGATGGCCCGAAGACTTGTCGAGGCTGACGCGCTCGACCAGGCCCTGGGTATTGATCTCCACCAGCACCACCGCCCGCCCCTCTTCGCGCATGCGGCGCGACATCATGGGGTAGTTGGGGATCTGGCGCGAGCCCCGGAATTCGATGCTGGAAACCAGCACCGGCTGATCCGGCGGAGGCCCTTGCTGCGGCCCCTGCGGCGCCTGGGTGCCTTCCGGCAGGCCGCTGGGCGGCGTCTGCTGCGGCGGGGTTTCCGGCTTGGGCTGCTGCTTGACCTCGGGCTTGACCTCTTGCTTGGGCTTGGGCTTCGGTTTGGGTTTGGGCTTGGGTTTGGGCGCCGGGACGACCGGCTTTTCGACCACCGGCTCGGGCTCCGGTTCGGGCTTGAGCTCGGGTTCAGGCTCGGGCTCGGGTTCGGGTTCGACCTCGGGCTCCGGTTCGGGGGGCGTTTCGACCACCGGTTGCGGCACCTCGGGCGCCGGCTCGGCCTTGGCCATCTGCGGAACGGGCGCTTCCACCACGCTCACCATGATCGCCTCAGACTCCTCCAGTTTGGGAGCGTCCCCGGGCATCAGGAAGATGGCGCCGACGACCGCTGCATGAAGCGCAAGAACGGCCAGGCCGGCGCCCGTGCGTATACCGTATGAAGGCCGGGAAGATGAATTCCAACCGCGTTGAAGACTAGGCATGAATCAGCCGGGGTGCATGAGCCAGATGGCATTGACTTCTCCGGCCCGCCAGAAACGACACGCACACTTAAGCGGCGCCGGCAGGCCGGTACAAGCCCATAATAATATCTTAAATGCGAATGATTCGCACGTCCTATTTCGTCTGGACCTGCGCCGCGCAATGATTGCGCGCAAACGATCCGCACAAAAGAACCACTGCAACAACGAACCGCCGCAAAAACAAAAAACCCGCCACGGCGATGTGTGCGGGTTTTCTACGGTTACTGCAATCCGGATTTGCGGGATTTGCAGCGACGCGGTTTGCTTTCGGTGGTGGGTGCTACAGGGGTCGAACCTGTGACCTACGCCTTGTAAGGGCGCCGCTCTACCAACTGAGCTAAGCACCCTTTTCTGATGCAGCCTCAAGACGAAATTCGCGAAAAATCCGTACAAGCAACTGCCAACCGGGGCACTCAAAAGCATTACGCGGGCCGGAGTATACCGGACCGCGCACATGTCGGCAAATCGCATGGCGCCAGGCCTTGCGACCGCCGGCCGTCCATTAGTTGACGGCGTCCTTCAGGGCCTTGCCCGGACGGAACTTCGGCACCTTGGCCTTCTTGATCTTGATGGTTTCGCCCGTGCGCGGGTTACGGCCGGTGCGGGCGGCGCGCGCCGACACGGCGAACGTGCCAAAGCCAACCAACGTAACCGTACCGCCCTTCTTCAGGGTGGTCTTGACGGCACCGATCAGGGCGTCGAGCGAACGGCCGGCAGCAGCCTTGGAGATGTCGGCCTTGCTGGCGATATGATCGATGAGTTCGGTTTTGTTCATGCAGGTGTACCCCTCACAAGGTGTGGAGTCTGCCGGAGGTGCAGTCCCTGGCCGTCATGATTGGACGCCACGAAAGACGCAAGACCCGACAAACGACGAACAGACAGTGGATAAACTTTTTCTTGCGCTGCAAAGCACAACTTTTAAAGTGCTGCGCCGCTTAGGATTCAATGGCAATGGCCTTCGAACCGTCAGCGACGCAGACGTGTATTAGGCCTTGGCGTAGGGCGGCTGTCAAGCGAAAACCTCACCACAACCCGCGCCAATACTAGCTTTTAGCCGTTTTCGCAATAAACAGAAACACGCAA
This sequence comes from Achromobacter sp. SX5, assembly GCF_056711425.1. Classification (NCBI taxonomy): domain Bacteria; kingdom Pseudomonadati; phylum Pseudomonadota; class Betaproteobacteria; order Burkholderiales; family Alcaligenaceae; genus Achromobacter; species Achromobacter sp. SX5. The sequence goes on from NZ_CM160041.1 coordinate 3,938,566, forward strand.
ATTTGCGTTTGCGCGACACTGCGCCGCGAGCGCTTGCCCGGGCTTCAAACGTCTGCCCAACGACGCAGCAGGTTGTGGTAAATGCCGGTCAGCTGCACGATGGAAGGATGCCCCGCCGCGTCCTGGTTCAGGCGCTGGATGGCCACGTCCATGTCCAGCAGCAAGGCGCGCTGGCTGTCTTCGCGCACCAGGCTCTGCATCCAGAAGAACGAGGACACGCGCGCGCCGCGCGTGACCGGGTTGACCTTGTGCAGGCTGGTGCCGGGATACAGCACCATGTGCCCGGCGGGCAGCTTGACCGCGCGCGGGCCGTAGGTGTCGTCGATGACGAGTTCGCCGCCATCGTAGGAATCGGGCTCGGAGAAGAACAGCGTGGCCGACAGGTCCGTGCGCACGCGCTCGGCGGTGCCGGCGATGCCGCGCACGGCGTTGTCCACGTGATAGCCGAAAGCCTCGCCGCCCTCGTAGCGGTTGAAGAGCGGCGGAAAGATCTTGCGCGGCAGCGCCGCCGACATGAACAGGTTGTTGGCCGCCAGGCGCTGCAGGATCAGGCTGCCCAGTTCCTGCGCCAGCGGATGCTGCTCGGGCAGCTGGCGGTTGTGTTTGACTTCGGCGGACTGGTAGCCCGCCGTCACCTTGCCGTCGACCCAGTCGGCCGCGTCCAGGCGCCGCCGGATCTCGGCGGCTTCTTCGGGCGTGAAAATTTCTGCTATCTGTATGAGCATGGGCCTTGCCCCGTTTGCGTACTCGGGCGCGCGGCCGCAACGGCGCGCGCTCGCCGCATTATCCCTTCAGGCAGGCGTTGAGCGCCTGATCGAAATCAAACAGCAGATCGGCCTCGTCCTCGATGCCCACGGACACGCGGATCAGGCTGTCGGCGATGCCCATCTGCTTGCGGCGCTCGGCGCCCATCTCGTAATAGATGGTGTGCGCGGCCGGCAGCGCCAGGCTGCGCGTGTCGCCCAGGTGGGTCGCCATCAGCACCACGCGCAGGCGGTTCAGGAAGTCGAAGCAGTCCACGCCGTCGGCCAGCTCCACGCCCAGCAGGCCGCCGAAGCGCGAACCGAACAGCGCGGCCGCGCGCGCGTGCTGCGGGTGGCTGGCCAGGCCGGGGTAATGCACCTTGGCCACGCCGGGATGCTCTTCCAGGAAGCGCGCCAGCGCCAGCGCGTTGGAGCAGTGCTTGGCCATGCGCAGGGCCAGGGTCTCGGCGCCCACGGCGATGCGGTGCGCCGGTTCGGCGGCCAGCGTGCCGCCCATGTCGCGCAGGCCCTTCTTCTTGATCTGGGTCAGGCCCCAGCCGGTGGCCGGCCCCTTGCGGTAGGCCTCGTAGATGTTCGCGTAGTTCGACCAGTCATACAGGCCGGTGTCGGTCACCGCGCCGCCCAGCGCGTTGCCGTGGCCGCCGATGTACTTGGACAGCGAGTTCATCACCAGCGACGCGCCCACGCTGGACGGGCGGAACATCCACGGCGAACTCAGCGTGTTGTCGACCACGTAGACCAGGCCATGCTCGCGGCAGATCTCGCCGATCACGGCCAGGTCGGCGACCTGCGTGCCCGGATTGGCGATGGTCTCGGTGAAGACCATGCGCGTCTCGGGCCGGATGGCGGCGCGCACTTGCGAGGAGTCGGTCGCGTCCACGAACGTGATTTCGACGCCGAGTTCCTGCAGCGTGCCGAACAGGCTGTTGGTGTTGCCGAACACGAACTGGCTGGACACCAGATGATCGCCACGGCGCAGCAGCGTGGTGAAGATGGCGGCCAGCGCGGCCATGCCGGTGGCGAAGCTGACCGTGCCCTTGCCCGCTTCCATCTGGCTGACCTTGGCTTCCAGCGCGGTGGTGGTGGGCGTGCCCTGGCGCGCGTAGGTGAAGCCGGCCTTGCCCTGGAACACCGCGGCGAGTTCGCGCGCGTCGTCGTAGGCGAACTCCGAGGACGGGTGCATCGGCTTGTGCACGGCGCCGTGCTCGGCGGACTGCTTGCGGTCGGAATGGAGGATCGTGGTGGTAAAGCCGTTCTCGTGCATGATGGCGTGACGCGATAGAAAAGGGATCGACTGCGTAAGCGGCGGACGGATCAGGACCGGCGCTGGCGCACGGTTTCGTACAGGCAGACGGCGCTGGCGACGCTGACGTTCAGGCTTTCGACCGAACCCAGCATCGGGATGTTGACCAGCTGGTCGCAGGTTTCGCGGGTCAGGCGGCGCATGCCCTCGCCTTCGGCGCCCATGACCCAGGCCATCGGCTGGCGGGCGTCGACCTGGTGCATGCTGTCGGCGGCCTGGTCGTCGGTGCCGACCAGCCAGACGCCGCGGTCCTTCAGGCTGCGCATGGTGCGCGCCAGGTTGGTGACCATCAGGTAAGGCACGGTGTCGGCCGCGCCGCAGGCCACGCGCTGCACCGTGGCGTTCAGGCCCACGGCGCGGTCGCGCGGCGCGATCACCGCGTGCACGCCCGCCGCATCGGCGGTGCGCAGGCAGGCGCCCAGGTTGTGCGGGTCGGTCACGCCGTCCAGGATCAGCAGCAGCGGCGGGCCTTCGATCACGTCCAGCACTTCGTCCACGTCCACCGCTAGCTGGCGCTCGTCGGCCAGCGCCACCACGCCCTGGTGCCGCGTGCCGCGGGCCAGGCCGTCCAGGCGCTCCATCGGCACCGGATGCAGGCGGCGGCCCGCTTTCTCGGCCTGCTCGATGAAAGCCTGCATGCGCTTGTCGCGGCGCGACGCCTCTACATAGATTTCCCTGATCGAATCGGGCGCGTGGCGCAGCCGCGCGACCACCGCGTGAAACCCGGCCAGAACTTGGGTCGACGCCATAAATGCAATACCTTTAGATAAACGGACACCCGCCCCAGAGCGGGGCGGGCCGCCGGAAGAACCGGCCATAGACGCAATGTTACCCCTTATGGCGCGCGCCATGGCCGGCGCGCACCGGCCCGGGAACCGGCGTCAATGGCGCTTGTGCGTCGCCTTCTTGGCGGGCGCGGCGCGTTTGGACGCCTTGGACGGCTTGCCGGCCTTCTTGGCCTCGGCGCGACGCTCCTTGGCGGTCTGGCCCTTCAGCGCGGCCGGCTTGGGCGCGGCCGCCTTCTTCACGCGGCGCGACGGCTCGTCCGGCCCGCGCGCGGCCGCCTTGCGCAGCGCGTCGAAGCTGGTGCCCTGCACCAGCCGGAACTCGATGCGGCGGGCTTCGAGGTCCACGCGCGAAACCTGCACCTGGACCTTGTCGGTCAGGCGGTAGCGCATGCCGGTGCGTTCGCCGCGCAGCTCATGCAGCGCGTCGTTGAACTGGAAGTACTCGCCGCCCAGCTCCGAGACGTGAACCAGGCCTTCGACGTGCAAGGTGTCCAGCGTGACGAAGATGCCGAAGCTGGCCACGCCGGTGACCGTGCCGCTGAAATCCTCGCCCACGCGTTCCTTGACGAACCAGCACTTGAGCCAGGCCTCGACGTCGCGCGAGGCCTCGTCGGCGCGGCGCTCGCTGGCCGACAGCACCAGCCCCAGCTTTTCCCAGATGGCGTGTTCGTGCTCGCGCTGGGTGCGGCCGATGACCACCGGCTGGTCGTCCAGGCTGGGCACGTAGCGCTGCCCGGCCAGCAGGGCCTTGATCACCCGGTGCGTCAGCAGGTCGGGATAGCGACGGATCGGCGAGGTGAAGTGGCTGTAGCCCGGATAGGCCAGGCCGAAGTGGCCCATGTTGTCCGGGCTGTAGACGGCCTGCTGCATGGAGCGCAGGCACATGGTCTGCAGCAGCTGGTAGTCGGGGCGGCCGCGCACCAGGTCCAGGAAGTCGCCGTAGTCCTTGGCGGTGGGCGTTTCGCCGCCGCCCAGCGTCAGGCCCATGGTGCGCAGGAATTCGCGCAGCGACTGCAGGCGCTCCGGCGTGGGCCCTTCGTGGATGCGGTACAGGCCCGGATGCTTGCTGCGGGTCATGAAGTCGGCCGCGCAGGTGTTGGCGGCCAGCATGCATTCTTCGATCAGCTTGTGCGCGTCGTTGCGCACCGAAGGCACGATCTGCTCGATGCGGCCCAGTTCATTGCAGACGATCTTGGTCTCGACGGTGTCGAAGTCGATCGCGCCGCGCTTCTTGCGCCCTTGCGACAGCAGCTGGAACAGCTCGTACAGGTGCTGAACCTGCGGCATGACGCTGCGCATGGCGTGCGCGGCCGGGCCGCCGGGCTGCTGCAGGGCCGCCCATATATTGGTATAGGTGGTGCGCGCATGCGAATGCATGACGGCGTTGTAGAACTGGTAGGCGGTGACCGTGCCGGCCTTGGCGCCGCTGGCCGGAATGACCATGTCGCAGACCAGCACCAGGCGGTCGACCTCCGGGTTCAGCGAACACAGGCCGTTGGACAGCGACTCCGGCAGCATCGGGATGACCCGGCGCGGGAAATACACGCTGGTGCCGCGGTCGAGCGCGTCTTCGTCGAGCGCGTCGCCCGGGCGCACGTAATGGCTCACGTCGGCGATGGCGACCAGCAGGCGCCAGCCCGGACGCTTGCGCTGGCCCGAGCCCAGTTCCACCGGTTCGCAATAGACCGCGTCGTCGAAGTCGCGCGCGTCCTCGCCGTCGATGGTGATGAGCGGCACGTCGCGCAGATCCACGCGGTCCTTGAGGTCGGCCTTGCGGACCACGTCCGGCAGGCGCGCGGCCTGCTTGCGGGCGGCCTCCGAGAATTCGACGGGCACGTCGAACTTGCGCACCGCGATCTCGATTTCCATGCCCGGATCGTCGATCTCGCCCAGCACCTCGGCCACGCGGCCCAGCGGCTGCGTGTGGCGGGTGGGCTGCGCCATGATCTCGACCGCGACCACCTGCCCGTGCTGGGCGCCGTTGGTGTCGCTGGGCGGGATCAGGATGTCGTGCTTGATGCGCTGGTCCTCGGGGACCACGATGGACAGCCCGTGCTCGTGCAGGAAGCGTCCGACCAGCTTGTTGGTGCGGCGCTCGATGACTTCGACGATGGTGCCTTCCGGCTTGCCGCGGTATTCGCCCGTGGGCTTGACCAGCACGCGGTCGCCGTGCAGCACCTTGAGCATTTCGCGCGGCGACAGGAACAGGTCCGGCCCGCCGTCGTCGCGCAGCAGGAAGCCGAAGCCGTCGCGATGGCCCAGCACCTTGCCGGCGATGAAATCCAGTTTGGTGGCCAGCAGCAGCACGCCCTTGCGATTGGGCATCAGCTGGCCGTCGCGCTCCATGGCGCCCAGGCGGCGTTCAAACCCCACCATGGTCGCGGCGCGCTCGATGCCCATGCGCTCGGCCAGCTCCACCGGAGACAGCGGCGAGCCCGCGGCGCGCAACGCTTTCAGGATGGCTTCACGAGACGGAACATCGGGATCGAAGTCCGGCGGCGCTTCGGGCAAGGGTGTTGATCTGTTGTTATTCGATTCGTTATTCGATCGTTTTGCCAAAGCTAAATTTTCCGTATATAATGCGCAGCTTCTGTGGTTCGCCCAAGGCTGAACACTGAAGCAGAAAGGTCAGAGGGCTGGGAAGTAACCCAAAGCCCGATTGTAAAACCAACTACGACCTGCTGCACTTCTGAATGCGGATTTAGTTGATTAATAGTTAACTAACTCTTCTACCAGATGCGCAACAGGCCGCAGCGTAGCACAACAATCTGACAGTATCTCTCAGTGCCCAGGTGGCGGAATTGGTAGACGCGCATGGTTCAGGTCCATGTGCCGCAAGGTGTGGAGGTTCGAGTCCTCTCCTGGGCACCACGGAATTCCAGTCGGAACCTCGATCGAGGTCTCGACAGCAAGAGCTGAAAAGCCCCGAAAATCGCAAGGTTTTCGGGGCTTTTGCTTTATGCCCGGCCTGCCCCGCCATCCCGCCCTCAGCGCCAGGGCACTTTGCGGTTCAGGTGATGCTTCGCGTAGAGGTCGGCGCCCATGCCGGCGATCTGCCCGTCGATCAAGGCTTCGAACGGCCGCAGCAAGGCGTCGAAATTGCGCGGCGCCTCGATGGCGTTCAAGGCATGGGTCACGGCCTCGATGGTGGACAGCGCGCCCGGCATGTCGGCATGGCGCACGCGATAGCGCGTCGACAGCCCGGCGGGCAGCATCACGCGCGGCAGCGCCGCCAGCCGCGGATTGATGTGCAGCAGCTTGCGCGCATGGCCCCAGGTGCCGTCGGGCACGATCAACTGTACGGGCATGCCCAGCTCGCGGCCGTAGCCCGGCGCCAGCACCTCGGCGCCCTCGCCCGGAAACAGCAGGCGCGGCGCGTAGCCGGGCTGCATCCAGTCCTGTTCCGAGAAATATTCGCCCACCACGCGGCGTGCGCCGGCCAAGCCGAGCACGGCCAGCCGCGCCGTGTTCAATGCATGGCGCGCCTCGCTCGGATGCTGCAGCACCACCAGGCGCGTGCGGCATTCGAGCGAGGGAATCAGCGCGCACAGGCAGTGCGACAAGGGGCGCAGGCAGCGCGTGCAAAGTGGGCGTGGCATGGGGCGACACTATATCTAAAGTTGCAGCCGCCCAACGCGCCAAAAAAATTCCACGAAAAAGTGAAAAAAAGCCGGCACGACTTGCACACTTCTAAAAAAACATGCATAATTCTTTTCTCTGCTGCTGAACACGAAACAACGCGAGAGCGAAGTGAAATGTGAAGCGACAGCGCCCAGGTGGCGGAATTGGTAGACGCGCATGGTTCAGGTCCATGTGCCGCAAGGTGTGGAGGTTCGAGTCCTCTCCTGGGCACCAATTATTACATCACGAGGTACCTGCGTGATGCGCCAAAAAACCCCGAACGCGTAAGCGTCCGGGGTTTTTATTTGCTTGTCTTCTTCTTTGCCCCTTCGATATTCGGCGGCTCCGACGGAGCCGCCGGGCCGCCCTACTTCAACGTGCGCGTCATGACGACGTGCGGAATGCCGGCCTCGACGAACTCCTCGCCTTCGATGCGGAACCCGTGCGCTTCGTAGAAGCCGGCGGCATGCGTCTGCGCGTGCAGCACCAGCATGCGGTGGCCGTCGCCGTGGCCCTGTTCGATCAGGGCGTCGAGCAACTGGCCACCCACGCCCATGCCGCGGGCCCGCTTGTGGACCGCCATGCGGCCGATATGGCCATCGGGCAACAGCCGTCCGGTGCCCATCGGCGTGCCGTCCGGCCCGTAGGCCACAGCATGCACCGAGACCGCGTCGTCGTCGTCCATTTCGACTTCGGGCGGCACTTTCTGTTCGACCACGAAAACCTCGTGGCGCACAGAATAAGCGTCCTCGCGCAAGCGGTCCCAGGTTCCCAGCGCAATGCGCACCGTAGCTTTTTTATTGGTCGACATGTCCATCCCTCGCGTGCTGCCAATGAATAAAAGAATCCTACGCCGATTCTCTCAGGGATGAAGATTCCCCAAAAGGGGTACGATCGCAGCTTGCTCCCGCCTCCGCGCCCCGACATGCCGCCTGCCGCTCCCCCCGCCTGGCTGAAAGCCGCGCCCGCGCTTTTCCTGCTCCTGTGGTCCAGCGGCTTCGTCGTGCTCAAGGTCGGGCTGGCCTACGCCGATCCCATGACGTTCCTGGCGCTGCGCTACGCCTGCGTGGTGCTGATCCTGGCCCCCTTCCTGCTGTTCGCGCGCCCGCCGCTGCCGCGCGCGGCGGCGGCCTGGGGCCATCTGGCGATGGTCGGCCTGCTGCTGCAGGCGGGCTATTTCTGCTTCACCTACCTGTCGCTCAAGCAAGGCATGTCGGCCGGCGGGCTGGCGCTGATCGCTTCGCTGCAGCCCATCCTGATCGGCCTGCTGGCCCCGGCCATCGCCCACGAGCGCGTCGACGCGCGGCGCTGGGCCGGCCTGGGCCTGGGCGTGTCGGGCGCAGCGCTGGTGATCGTGGCCAAGGCCTCGGTCGACGTGCTCTCGCCGCTGGGCCTGCTGTTCGCCATCGGCGCCCTGCTGTCCATCACCGGCGGCACGCTGTATGAAAAACGCTACGGCGCCGAAACCCATCCGGCCGTCTCGAATATGGTGCAGTACGCGGTCGGCCTGGCCGTGACCGCGCCGCTGGCCTTCTGGCTGGAGCCGATGCGCATCGAGTGGACCGGCGCGCTGTGGGCCTCGCTGGTCTATCTGGTGCTGTGCAATTCGCTGGTGGCCATCACCCTGCTGCTGACCATGATCCGGCATGGCGAGGCCTCGCGCGTGTCGGCGCTGTTCTTCCTGGTCCCGCCGTGCACCGCGCTCATCGCGCTGGCGGTGCTGGACGAAGCCATCCCGGCGCTGGCCTGGCCCGGCATGGCCCTGGCCGCGCTCGGCATCCTGCTGGTGACGCGCGCCCGCAAGGCGGGTCCGCGCTAGAATGAGCGCCCTCCCGCTAGCCTGCTCATGAACGCCGTCATTACCGCCGCCCTGCCGGTTTTCGCCCTGATCCTGACCGGCTGGCTGGCCGCCCGCTGGCGCATCCTGGGTCCGGCCGCCACCGACGCGCTGAACCGCTACGTCGTCTACCTGTCGCTGCCGGCGCTGCTGTTTCGCGCCATGACGCAGGTGGACCTGGCCCAGGCCGCGCACTGGGATTTCGCCGCCGCCTTCGCCGGCGGCATCGCCGTCACCTTCCTCGCCTCGTTCCTGGGCGCGCGCCGCAGCCAGCCCGCGCTGACCGACCGCAGCATCCAGGGCCTGGCCGCCTCCTACGCCAACGCCGGCTACATGGGCATACCGCTATGCCTGGCGCTGTTCGGCGCCGAGAGCCTGGCGCCCGCCACCTTCACCACGCTGCTCACCGCCAGCGTGCTGTTCGGCTTCGCCATCGCGCTGATCGAGTTCGACCGCCAGCAGGCTCCCGGCATAGGCGCCACGCTGCTGAAGGTCGGGCGCGCGCTGATGCGCAACCCGCTGCTGGCCGCGCCGATGCTCGGCCTGGCCTGGGCCTATACCGGCCAGCCGCTGCCCGAAGGCCTGGACCGCTACGTCGCGCTGCTGGGCGCCTCGGCCAGCCCCTGCGCGCTGGTCACGATAGGCCTGTTCCTGGCGCAGACCGAGACCGCCAGTTCCGGCCCCGGCGTGCTGCGCCTGGTCTGCGGCAAGCTGCTGCTGCAGCCCGCCGTGACCGCGCTGCTGGCGTTCTACGTGTTCACCATGCCGCCCATGTGGGCCTGGACCGCCGTGCTGATGAGCGCCCTGCCCATCGGCACCGGCCCTTTCATGCTGGCCGCCATGTACGGCCGCGACGCGCGCGTGACCTCGCGCGCCATCCTGGTCAGCACCGTCGCCTCGGTGCTGACCGTCAGCCTGCTGGTCGCCTGGATCAGCGCCCACCCCTTACTGTGACGTCCGACCCTTCGATGCTTGCCGCCGCCGCGATCTTCATCCTCACCATCACGCTCGTCATCTGGCAGCCCCGGGGCCTGTCCATCGGCTGGAGCGCATTGCTGGGCGCGGCGCTGGCGCTGGCCACCGGCGTGGTCCAATTCGCCGACATCGGCGAAGTCTGGCGCATCGTCTGGAACGCCACCGCGACCTTCATCGCCATCATCGTCACCAGCCTGATCCTGGACGAGGCCGGCTTCTTCGAATGGTCGGCGCTGCACGTGGCGCGCTGGGGCGGCGGCCGCGGCCGGCTGCTGTTCGTGCTCATCGTGCTGCTCGGCGCGGCCGTCTCGGCGCTGTTCGCCAACGACGGCGCGGCCCTGATCCTCACCCCCATCGTCATGGAAATGCTGCTGGCGCTGGGCTTCGGCCCCGGCGCCTCGCTGGCCTTCGTGATGGCCGCGGGCTTCATCGCCGACACCGGCAGCATCGCGCTGATCGTGTCCAACCTGGTCAATATCGTGTCGGCCGATTTCTTCGGCATCGGCTTCGGCCAGTACGCCTCGGTGATGCTGCCGGTCAACCTGATGGCGGTGGCCTCGACCCTGGCCGTGCTGCTGCTGTACTTCCGCAAAAGCATTCCGCCGCGCTACGACGTGGCCCAGCTGCCGGCGCCTGCCAGCGCCATCCGCGACCTGACCACGTTCCGCGCCGGCTGGGTGGTGCTGGGGCTGCTGCTGACGGGCTTTTTCGTGCTGGAGCCCATGGGCATCCCGGTCAGCGCCATCGCCGCCGCGGGCGCGCTGGGACTGCTGCTGATCGCGGGCCGCCAGCATATCGTGGGCACGCGGCGCATCATGCGCGAAGCGCCCTGGCACATCGTGGTCTTTTCGCTGGGCATGTACCTGGTGGTCTACGGGCTGCGCAACGCCGGCCTGACCGACTACCTGGCGCAGGTGCTGGAGCGCTGCGCCCAGCATGGCCTGTGGGGCGCGGCGCTGGGCACCGGCCTCATCACGGCCTTTCTGTCGTCCATCATGAACAACCTGCCCACGGTGCTGGTGGGCGCGCTGTCGATCGCCGACACCAGCGCCACCGGCCCGGTGCGCGACGCCATGATCTACGCCAACATCATCGGCAGCGACCTGGGCCCCAAGATCACGCCCATCGGCAGCCTGGCGACGCTGCTATGGCTGCACGTGCTGGCGCGCAAGGGCCTGCGCATCACCTGGGGCTATTACTTCCGCGTCGGCATCGTGCTGACCGTGCCGGTGCTGCTGCTGACGCTGGCCGCGCTGGTCTGGCGGCTGCAATAGGCCCCGCCCGCTTTATTATTTTTAGTTATTTGGAACGCATTAATTGATGGTTTGAGATATTAATGCGCCCCCTTAGACTTTCAACCATCCCACGGGTGCGTCCACGCGCCCGTTTGCATTTCTACGTTTATCCCGGGACTCGCCCATGAGCAGCAACGCCTCGACCCTACCCCTGCCCCCAGCGGCCCTGCCGCCGATCCGCATCAACCGCAAGCCGCTGTGGATCGCCCTGCTGCTGGTGCTGGCCGGCGCCCTGTACCTGAACCAGACCGTGAGCTGGCGCCAGGGCGCGCTGTGGATCGTCGGCGCCCTGCTGGGCGTGACCCTGTACCACGCCTCCTTCGGTTTCACCCAGGCCTGGCGCGTCTTCGTTTCGGACCGCCGCGGCGCCGGGCTGCGCGCGCAGATGCTGATGCTGGCCGCGGGCGTGCTGCTGTTCTTCCCGTTCCTGGCCGCGGGTTCGCTGTTCGGCCAGCCGGTCAGCGGCTTCGTCTCGCCGCCGGGCGTGTCGGTGGTGCTGGGCGCTTTCCTGTTCGGCATCGGCATGCAGCTGGGCGGCGGCTGCGCCTCGGGCACGCTGTTCGCCGTCGGCGGCGGCAATACCCGCATGCTGGTCACGCTGCTGTTCTTCATCGTCGGTTCGGTCATCGCGACCGCCAACTTCGGCTGGTGGTCCAATCTGCCCGCGCTGGCGCCCACCTCGCTGATCAAGACCTGGGGGCTGGCCCCGGCGCTCCTGGCCAACCTGGCCGTGTTCGCGCTGATCGCCTGGGCCGTCACGGCGCTGGAAAAGCGCCGGCACGGCCATGTCATTTCCTTCGCCGCGCGCACCGCCCGTCCGGGCTCGCTGCTGCAGGGGCCGTGGCCGCTGATCTGGGGCGGCGTGGCCCTGGTGGCGCTGAACTTCGCCACGCTGGCGCTGGCCGGCCGCCCCTGGGGCATCACCTCTGCCTTCGCGCTGTGGGGCGCCAAGGCCCTGGACGCCGCCGGCGGCGACGTGGCCACCTGGGCCTACTGGGCCAAGCAGCCGTCGCTGGGCGCGCCGCTGCGCCAGGACGTCACCACGGTCATGGACATCGGCCTGATGCTGGGCGCGCTGGCCGCGGCCAGCGCCGCCGGCAAGTTCGCGCCCGTCTGGAAGGTGCCGGCCCGTTCGCTGGCCGGCGCGGTGATCGGCGGCCTGCTGCTGGGCTATGGCGCGCGCCTGGCCTTCGGCTGCAACATCGGCGCCTACTTCAGCGGCATCCTGTCGGGCAGCCTGCACGCCTGGCTGTGGCTGCCCGCCGCCTTCGCCGGCAGCGCCCTGGGCGTGCGGCTGCGCCCGGCCTTCGGCCTGGCCGTGGAAAAGACGCCGTCGGCATCCAGCTGCTGAGAAACAGTATTCCGGTTTTCGCCCGCTAGGGGCGCCGAGGCTGGTGTATGGTTGCCCCATCCCGAAATACGGAGATGGACATGAGCTGGATTTTCGGCCGCTACACGGCTTTTCTGTTGACCCTGGCGGGCGCGGCGGTCACCGCCGCGCTGGCCTACGCGAGCTCGGCCTGGTGGCTGTGGATCGCCGTGCCGCTGGCGCTGCTGGGCGCGCTCGGCGTCTATGACCTGATCCAGACCCGCCACGCCATCCGGCGCAACTATCCGGTGCTGGGCAATCTGCGCTTCCTGTTCGAATTCATCCGGCCGGAAATCCGCCAGTACTTCCTCGAAGACGACACCCAGGCCGCGCCCTTCTCGCGGGCGCAGCGCTCCATCGTCTACCAGCGCGCCAAGCGCGAGATCGACAAGCGTCCCTTCGGCACCCAGCAGGACGTCTACGGCGACCAGTACGAATGGATCAACCATTCCATGTCGCCCTCGCGCATCGACGACACCGACTTCCGCGTCACCGTGGGCGGCCCGGAATGCAAGCAGCCCTATTCCATGTCGGTGTTCAACATCTCGGCCATGAGCTTCGGCGCGCTGTCGGCCAACGCCGTGCTGGCGCTGAACGAAGGCGCGCGCCAGGGCGACTTCGCGCACGACACCGGCGAAGGCGGCATCAGCCGCTACCACCGCCAGCCCGGCGGCAGCCTGGTGTGGAACATCGGCTCGGGCTACTTCGGCTGCCGCGACGCGCAGGGCGCGTTCTCGGAAGAAGCCTTCGTCAAGAACGCCTGTACGCCGCAGGTCAAGATGATCGAGATCAAGCTGTCGCAGGGCGCCAAGCCCGGCCACGGCGGCATCCTGCCGGCGGGCAAGGTCACGCCCGAGATCGCCGAGGCCCGCGGCGTGGCGCCGTGGCAGGACTGCAATTCGCCGGCCACCCACTCGGCCTTCGACTCGCCCATCGGCCTGATGAAATTCGTGGCGCGCCTGCGCGAGCTGTCCGGCGGCAAGCCGATGGGCTTCAAGTTCTGCGTGGGCCATCCCTGGGAATGGTTCGCCATCGTCAAGGCCATGCTGGAGACCGGCATCACGCCCGACTTCATCGTGGTCGACGGCGCCGAAGGCGGCACCGGCGCGGCGCCCGTCGAATTCGTGGACCATGTCGGCACGCCGCTGCGCGAAGCGCTGCGCCTGGTGCACAACACCCTGATCGGCGTGAACCTGCGCGACCGCATCAAGCTGGGCGCCTCGGGCAAGATCATCACCGCCTTCGACATGGCGCGCGTCATGGCGATGGGCGCCGACTGGTGCAACGCCGCGCGCGGCTTCATGTTCGCCGTCGGCTGCATCCAGGCCCAGGCCTGCCATACCGGCAAATGCCCCACCGGCGTCACCACCCAGGACCCGCTGCGCCAGCGCGCGCTAGTGGTGCCCGACAAGGCGCAGCGCGTGGCCAACTTCCATCGCAACACGCTGCATGCGCTGGCGGAGCTGCTGGCCGCGGCCGGCCTGACGCATCCGGGCCAGCTGCGCCCCCACCACATCGCGCGGCGCATTTCGTCCAGCGAGATCCGGCTGCTGTCGGCGCTGTTTCCCGAGCTGACCCCGGGCGAGCTGCTGCGCGGCGAATTCCGCCACCAGGTGTTTCGCGCCGGCTGGGCCATGGCGCAGGCCCATTCGTTCCAGCCGACCCACGACATCCCCACGGCCCTGGAACTGGCGCGCGCGATGCAGGCGGCGCCGGCCCCCGGCCGCGCCTGAGCCGCTAGAGCCAGCGCTCGAACATGCGCGAGAAAAACTCCATGGAACGGTCTTTCACGCCCCGGGCCTGCCAGGCCTCGGGCGTGATGCGCACCGAATCGGCGACGTCGCGCTGGAACAGCGCCTCCATTTCGCCGGCGAAGTCAGGCCCCAGCACCACCGCGTTGATTTCGTAGTTCAGCGCGAAACTGCGCCAGTCCATATTGCTGGACCCCACGGTGGACCAGACCCCGTCGACCACCGCGGTCTTGGCGTGCAGCAAGGCGTCGCGCCGTTCATAGAGCTTGACGCCGGCCTCCAGCAGGTCGGCGTAATGCGAGCGCCCGGCATGGAACACCAGTGACGAATCGCTGAAGCCCGGCAGCACCAGCACCACGTCGACCCCGCGCCGCGCGGCCGCCGTCAGCACGTCGATGAAGGCCGGGTCCGGCACGAAGTACGCCATCGTGATGTGTATGTATTTCTGCGCGCTTTCGAACGCCGACATCAGCGTCAGGTACACCGTGTAGCCATCGCTGCGGTCCGGCTGGTTGGCCAGTATCCGCACGCTGGTGTCGCCCGCGGCCGGCGCCACGTAGGCGTCGCCGCCTTTCAGCGGTTCCTTGGTCTGCGACTCCCAGCCGGTCCGGATGACGGCCTCCAGCTCGGCCACCGCCGGCCCCTCGATGCGCAGATGCGTGTCGCGCCAGGGCGCGGTCCGCGCGTCGCCGGCCGCGGCGGCGTCGGACTTGCCCGATCCCGAACTCGACCCCGGCGAGGACTCGTACACGCTGCTGACGTTCAGCCCGCCCAGATAGCCCACCTTGCCGTCGACCACCAGCACCTTGCGGTGATTGCGCTGGTTCGGCGACCAGCCGGCGCGCGCCAGCGCCGGATTGACCGGATTGAAGACCGCCACCTGCACGCCCGCATCGCGCAGGCGGTCGAACAGCGCGTCGGGCGTCTTGATCGTTCCGATCGCATCGACCATCAGCGACACCTCGGCGCCGCGCGCGCGCGCCGCGATCAGCGCATCGGCGAAGCGCGAACCCTCGGTGTCGTCGTCGAAGATGTAGGTCTCCATGTGCACGTAGCGGCGCGCCTGGCCGATGGATTGCAGCATGGCCCGATAGGTGCTGGGCCCGTCTGCCAGCAGCCGGACACGATTGCCCGGCACCAGCGGCGCGCCGCTGACCGCCTGTTCGACGGCGAGGTGGCGCGCCAGGAAATCGTCCTTGGGCGTGCGCGGGTCGGCGCTGATGCCCTGGCTGCGGCGATAGCTGTCGAGCGCCGCGTCGGCCGACTGGCTGGCCTGCGCGGCGCGCGCCTCGCGCTCGGCGGAATCCGGCACGCTGGCGCAGCTGGCCAGCAGCATGGCGCAGGCCAGCGCCAGGGCGCGCGCCCACGGCCGGGCGCAGGCCGCAGACGGCCTCATGATGGAGAAACGGGACTAGCGCCGGCCGCTCGCCAGCAGGCAGCCCAGCAAGGCGCCGACCAGCGCGGCCACGCCCACCGATTTCCAGGCGTGCTCGTGCACGTACTCGTCGGCATAGACGGAGGCCTGCCGCGCGCGTTCGCGCGCCGCGCCCTCCCACTGGCCGGCGGATTCGCGCGCATCGGCCAGCTGGCGGCGCAGGCGCGCCCGCGCCGCCTCGATCTCGGAGCCCGTATACGAAGCCGTCGAACGCAGCAGGTCTTCGGTGCCCGCCAGCAGTTCATGGAAGCTGTCGCTCACCCGTTCGCGGTGCAAAGCCATTTCGGCGCGTTGGTGCTTTCGGTTCATGGTCGCTCCTTGTGATTATTTGAAGGGAGTCGGGCCTGCCTGCGCCCACCGCGGCGGGCTGCGTCAGGCCATGGTGCCTATTGTGACGCCCGCCCGGACGCGGCGCCCGAGCTTTGGCAACCAGCCGTAATTCGATATTTCAGCCGCCGGACGCCGGCTCACGGTCCCGGCTCCGATTTGGTAAAAGTCCATTGCATTCAGCGGCTTAGGCTTGACACCCCGACCCCCATCCCCACGACAATAGACCTTTGCAATGCGCTTCAAGCTCTCAAAAAGGAACTGAACGCATGGTTTCTCCCTCCACCCTGTTCGCCCCCGCCGCCACCGAATTCATCGACCGGCACCCGCAGCAGCCCAGTCCGGAGCAGGTCGAATTGCGCGACGGGCTGCTGGACCAGCCGGCCCACGTCGATCCCAAGTTCCTGTACGACGCGCTCGGCTCGGCGCTGTTCACCGCCATCACCCAGCTGCCGGAGTACTACCCCACGCGCTGCGAGGCGGAAATCTTCCAGCGCCACGGCGCAGCCATCGCCCGCCATGTCGGCCCGGTGCAAGCCATGATAGACCTGGGCGCGGGCGACTGCGTCAAGGCGGAGCGCCTGTTCGCCAGCCTGCGCCCGCGCCATTACGTGCCCATCGACATCTCCGCCGACTACCTGCAATCGGCGGTGCGGCGGCTGCGGCTCTCGTATCCCGAACTGCAGATCACCGCGCTGGGGCAGGACTACACCCACGCGCTGGCGCTGCCGGCCGACATCCCCGCTGCCCAGCGGCTGTTCTTCTATCCCGGCTCCAGCATCGGCAACCTCAGCCCCGAAGACGCGCTCGCCATGCTGCGGCGTATCCGCGGCCAGTGCGAAGGCGGCGGCCTGCTGGTCGGCGTGGACCGCGTCAAGCCGGCGCAGGTGCTCGAGCCCGCCTACGACGACGCGCTGCACCTGACCGCGGCCTTCAACCTGAACCTGCTGCGGCACGTGAACCGCCTGCTGGACGCCGATTTCGACGTGGCCGACTGGCGCCACGTGGCGCGCTTCGACAGCGCGCGCTCGCGCATCGAGATGCACCTGGAGGCGCTGCGCGCCGTGCGGGTCGCCTGGCCCGGCGGCCAGCGCGAATTCGGCGCCGGCGAACGCATCCACACCGAGAACTCCTACAAATTCACCCCGCAGTCCTTTGCCGCCCTGCTCGGCAGCGCCGGCTATCGCGACGTCGCGCACTGGTCGGATTCCCGCGGCTGGTTTTCGGTTTTCAGCGCCCGCGCCTGATGCCGGGCAAGACACTAAACGCCACTGGAGGATCGCCATGGAACCTGCGTGCCTGCTGACCCACCCCGCCACCGGACCGTACGCGGCCGGCCAGGCCGGCCAGCATGACCGCTACGACGCGGTGCGCCTGACGACGGCGGCCCTCGCCGCGCCGCTCAGCCCGGAGGATTGCCAGGTCCAGTCCATGCCGGACTGCAGCCCCGTCAAATGGCACCTCGCGCACACCACCTGGTTCTTCGAGACCTTTCTGCTGGGCCGCTTTCACCCCTCCTACGCGGTATTCCACCCGCAGTACCGCATGCTCTTCAATTCCTACTACAACGCCATCGGCGCCAAGCATCCGCGCCCGCAGCGCGGCCTGCTGTCGCGCCCCTCGCTGGGCGAAGTGCAGCAATACCGCCAGCACGTGGACGGCGCCATGCACGAACTGATCTCGCGCCTGGGCGGCAACGACGCGGAGTTCGACGCCCTGCTGGAACTGGGCCTGAACCATGAGCAGCAGCACCAGGAACTGATCCTCACCGACCTGAAGCACATGCTCTCGGCCAATCCGCTGCGCCCGGCCTACGTGGCGCCCGGCGCGACCGCCCTGCCCCCGGCCACGCCCGCCGGCTGGACCCGCTACGCCGGCGGCATCACGCGCATCGGCCACGACGGACGCGGCTTCGGCTTCGACAACGAGGGCCCGGCGCACGACGTGCTGCTGGCCCCCTTCCACCTCGCCGACCGCCTCGTGACCCAGCACGAATACCTGGCTTTCATCCAGGACGGCGGCTACAAGCGGCCCGAGCTGTGGCTGTCCCTGGGCTGGGACCAGGTCTGCGCGCAAGGCTGGCAGGCGCCGCTCTACTGGGAACGGCAGCGCGACGGCTGGCGCCTGTTCACGCTGCGCGGCATGCAGGAGCTGGAACTGCAGGCCCCGGTCACGCACGTCAGCTACTTCGAGGCCGACGCCTACGCCCGTTGGGCCCGCGTGCGCCTGCCGCGCGAAGCCGAATGGGAACACGCCGCCCGCCAGTTGCCCGAGGGCGCCCTGTCGGGCCGCGCCAACATGCTGGAAAACGGCCACCTCGACCCGCGCCCCGCCCCCGCCCGCAACGGTTCGGGCGGGCCGGTGCAGCTCTTCGGCGACGCCTGGGAGTGGACCTGTAGCGCCTACGACGCCTACCCCGGCTTCCGCCCCGACGCCGGCGCCGTCGGCGAATACAACGGCAAATTCATGTGCAGCCAGTACGTGCTGCGCGGCGGCTCCTGCGCCACCCCCAGGGACCACATCCGCCCGAGCTACCGCAACTTCTTCCCGCCCGACGCCCGCTGGCAGTTCTCCGGCATCCGCCTGGCGCGAGACGCCTGAAAAAATGATGGCCGACTGCTTGCGCATGGAAAAAAATCTGTGCTAGAATTTCGTTCTTCGTTGATCGCTACTAGTAATTAACGAAGACGTGGCGCATTAGCTCAGCCGGTTAGAGCGACGGAATCATAATCCGCAGGTCCCCTGTTCGAATCAGGGATGCGCCACCAAGAATTTCAAGGCCCGCAAGCGATTGCGGGCCTTTTTGTTTTTGATCGCACATGAACATCGACAGCGCCTATTTGGCCCTAGCTCGTTAGCGAACTGATGTCATCGCAAATCAAACGAGGCTCTTTGTCGCAATCAACGCTGCGATAAGCCACGATAGCGCTCGCTTAGACAGAGAACTTTCGCCCAAAAAGCAACAATACGATAATTTAGTTTTCAATACTTCTTCAATTGCCCTCGTGGCGGCACGATTCACATGGGTTACAAACTCCACACCCACTACGACAACTTGAAGGTCGCCAGGAACGCGCCTGACTTCGTTATTCGCGCTGCCTATAGGGCTCTTTCACAGCAATATCACCCTGATAAGAACCCCGGAGACGAAGCTGCTGCACATATCATGCGGCTCATAAATCAGGCATATGCTGAATTATCCGACCCAGCGAAGCGCCAAGCCCACGACGCATGGATTGCTCGCCAAGAAGCCGAATCTCGCAAGCGTACTGAACAGGCTACAAGCAC
Source organism: Achromobacter sp. SX5 (assembly GCF_056711425.1). Taxonomy (NCBI): domain Bacteria; kingdom Pseudomonadati; phylum Pseudomonadota; class Betaproteobacteria; order Burkholderiales; family Alcaligenaceae; genus Achromobacter; species Achromobacter sp. SX5. Next base: position 3,957,319 of record NZ_CM160041.1, read on the forward strand.
CGAACAGCCCAATCCTGCCGCATCAGCGGCTAAGGCACCCTCCGGTCAATCATCAAAAAACAACAACGTAAACGGTGCACCTTCCGCATCTGGGACCTCACGCCGGTGGAATGGTTGGATGTTGTGTAGCGGAGTGCTCGTACTTGTTCTGTTCTTAGCCCTCTATAACTCAAGCGCTCGTAAATCATCGATATCTTCAATCGCCCCTTCAACGACAACAGTACCGCCCACCCATTCCCTTGCTCAAAGGCCCAGCGCCTCCAAAAACGTACCCACCGATTCTGGCGTCAACACGCGCACACCTACCAACATTGCCACTAGGCCTATAGCGAACCTCCCGCTTCCCAGGGGCCGAGTCATATCTCCGGAGCTAAACGTAAGAGCCGGCCCGAGCACGAAGCATGACATTGTCGCAAGACTGCGCTTTCTAGATAGCGTAACCATTGAAGGAGATGCGACGGCGGGTTGGCTGCCCATTTCGCACCAAGCCGGTTTTGGCTACGTAAATGGCGCGTTCCTCCAGGTTGGAGATGACAACACAACTCTTCAGACCATCTGCAATGATGTGGACTTCCCGCCGCCTTCGGGAACCGTGCTCAAGCAACCAGCCTCACTTGGAGAACATGAGCTTCGAATCACTGCCCCCTTCGGAATCGACGCCCTTGTGAAATTGAAAGATCAAGCTGGCAGGACCGTTTTGACAGGATTTGTACGAGGCGGTGACTCTCGCAACTTTCAAGGAATTCCCACTGGTTCCTACACTGCATGGTTCGCAACTGGACGTCAATTTAGCCAGCGTTGCGGGCGATTCCTCCAAGACATGAATGTCACCTTTGATCCGGTCGCCAAGTCGTACAGGAGGACGTATGCAGGCAATAGTGTTTACACGACAATCATGGAGTACTCGCTTCAACGGCAAGTAAACGGCAATTTTCAACCATCGGCCGGCGACTCAGAACTGTTTCTGGCAGACTGATTTACGGATAGGGTAACGAATACTTCGTTCTAGCACTTTTCTCTGCGCATTTGGGATAGGGCACTGGATAGCACGCTGGCGACGTCAGCCTATCGCCCCCTTCTACGCAGCCGGTTCCCACGGATTGACAATCATCACGCCGGTGGCCTCGAAATCGGCCACGTTGCGCGTGACCACCGTCATTCCGTGCACTAGAGCCGTAGCCGCAATCAGCGCATCACACTCGTTACGTTTGTCGGGCACATGCAGGCGCGCGCAACGCTGCGCCACCGCCGTATCGACAGGCAGTGTCCGTCCAGAAAACTCCAGCAAGACATGCTGCTCCAGCCACGCACGCAGCAGCCCCCCTTGGGCGGCATCCTTGCGCTCGATAGACAAAATGCCTAACTCCAGCTCCATGATGGTGATGGCTGACAAAAAAAGATCGGCGGCATCCACGCTTTCCGCCCATTTCGCCACACCCGGATGGGCCTTGCCCGCCCGAACTTTTCTCAGTTCGGACACCACGTTGGTATCAAGCAGGTACATCACGAAAGATCAACCGGCCTGGGTACGATATTGGCTCGCTGAGGCTCAAACTCAATGTCAGCGATGTCCGGCATGGCCAGCGCGTCGGCAATATTGCGACGCTGCCGAGTAAGCCGTCGATACTCCTCGATGCTCAATAGCACATGCGCAGGCTTGCCGCGATCCGTGATGATTACAGGGCCGTTCTTGGCGGCTTTCTTCGCCCGTGTAACGTCCTGGTTCAGCTCACGACTGGATAGCATGGTGATGGTCACAGTGGCGCCTCCGGTCCTGAATTCTCAATGTAGGTACGTTACTACAAAATAATCAGAAACCCAAGAAGCGTTCTTGCCGGACTTGGCGAGGCGGCGGCATCCAATTCCAGCCGCCACCAGCGCAGAAAGAACAAGGGTTCCCGTGTTTATCCAGAAGCCCTTAGATTCCCCAAGCAGAGCCATACCTCGGCCGGCATGGTCAGTCGTACCCGCCTTCGCGAACCAGCTTCATCATGGTGGGATCTCCTATCGGGATTGCCTGACCGGCAAACGCTTTCCAGAAGCAACTTACTGAAAATCGCGGCCTGAGCCCACCTGCCTGCGCCGCAAGCGGGACATATCGCTCCCTGCCTAGAACGGATACACCACCACCCTGTCGCCCCCCGCTTTCTTGGCCGCGTACAGCGCCTGGTCGGCGGATTTCAGGACTTCACAGACGTCTTCGTTGTCGTGGGGCCAGCGGGCCACGCCGATGGAGATGGTGATGCAGCCCACGCCGTCGGGCATATGGGTGTTGGCGACGGCTGCGCGGATGCGTGCGGCCACCAGTTGGGCTACCCGGGGGTTGCCTGCCGGCATCAGCACCAGGAATTCCTCGCCGCCGATGCGGCACGGCAGGTCGCCCGCGCGGATGACGGCGCGCAGCAGGTCGGCCAGCGTCATCAGCACCTTGTCGCCGGCGGCATGGCCGTAGGTGTCGTTGACGCGCTTGAAGCGGTCGATGTCCAGGGCCAGCACCGAGAACGGCTGATGCGAGGCCATCAGCCGTTCGATCGCGCCTTCCATGCCGCGCCGGTTCATGAGCCGGGTCATGGGATCGGTGTGCGTTTCGGTGTTGAGCTGGGTGATCCGGCGCCGGTGCTGCGCCAGCGTCACGCATACGGCTTCGCGCAGCTGCTGCGCCTCGTAGTACCACGGCCGCAGGCCGCGCAAGGGCTTCTCGTCCCTGCCGCCGTCGTCGCGCCGCATGGCCTGGGCCAATTGAGACAGCGGATGCGCGATGCCGCGGGCCAGCACGTAAATCAGCAGCAGCGTCAGCGCCGCGGCCGGCACGGAATACAGCAGCGCGCGGCGCAGCAGGTCGCGTTGCGGCTCCAGCGTGACCGCCTCCGGGGTCTGCACCACCACGCCCCACTTGCCGCTGCGCATGGGCGCGTAGCCGGCGAAGTAACGCTTGCCGCGCGTGCCGGTGACGGCCACCGCGCCGGCCTCGCCCCGCCCGAGCGCATCGACCACCACGTTGCCGCTTTCGTTCGTTCCGATCAGGGACTTGTCCTGGTGCACCAGGACCTTGCCGCCGGAATCGACGACATAGACGTTGGAACCGTCGTGGTGGAAATGGACGCTGACAAGGCGGTCAAGTTCGTTGTCCTGCTGCAGGAAGATCACCGCGCCGAGCAGGCCCAGATAGCTGCCCTCGGCGTCGCGGATCGGTTGTGAAAATAGGACTATCGGAAAGCCGTCGGCGGACAAATAGACGGCCGAGACATGGCCGGCGACTTCGCGCTGGTCGATTTCGACGCGGCTCAGCATCGCCGGCTTCTGGGTGAGTTCGGGCGCCAGCGATTCGAATGCGATGACTCTGTTGTCGCGGTCGGCGACGAAAGCCGCGACCACGCCGTCGGACTGCCGGGCGACCCTGGCGGCCTCGGCGGCCAGGGCTTGGGGCGAGGACAGCAGCGCCGGCAGACGGCTGGCGCTGACTTCCAGCTGCCGCTGCACGGACCCGATGTACAGGTCCACGGTGGCGGCGAGCTTGGCGGCATACGCCCGGTTGGCCTCCAGGGACCGGGCGATCAATTGCTCCTTCTGAACGATCTGGGCCGCGGCCAGGGCGTTGACGAACGCGATCATCGCCGTCAGCACCCCCAACGCGACAATAAGCAGTAGCAGCGTGATTCTCGGCTTTCTCAACCAATCCCCCCTTCGCCTGCGCTTGCGGATACGAATCCGATTTCTACCATCTCGCGGCGAAATACACATCGGGCCGAAATTGGCGGCCACGGGCCTGCCCGGCCCGCGGCATACGCTGTTTGAGCGGCGAGAAAAACCAGACTAAGGCAGGTCCCGGCGCCGTCCGCCCCAGGTCGCCGCCAGGCTTGCCACGAAGGCGCCGATCAGCATCGAGGCGAAGCCCCACAGCGCCAATGCGGCGGCCGCCTTGCGCGCGGCGTCCGCGGCCTCCTTGGCCTTCTGCTTGGCTTCGTCGGCCGTTTTGCGGGCATCCTGGATCGCCTGTTCGACGCGGCGCTGCGCCGCGTCCGGCTCGATGCCGGCCTGCGCCGCCACCACTTTCGCTACGTAGTCGCGGTCCGCCGGCGTCATGTCGCCGCGCGCCAGGCTGACGGCCACGATGCGCCCGACTTCGGCGCGCGCGCTGGCGCGGTCGCCTGTGGCGTCGGGCCGTTCGGCGCGCAGCAGCAGGTCGGCCAGGTAATCGCCGGTCTGCGCCATGCCGCCCGAGCCCGCGCCCGATGCCGCGGCGCCGCCCGCCGCCGACGCGGCGACCGTGGCGCCGGCGCCCGCCATCGAGGCGCCGGTCTTGGCCACGCCCGTGGCCAGCGAGACGATGGAGGCTCCCACCAGCGCGGCGCTGACGACGGCGCTCAGCGCCCACACCAGAAAGCCGTGCGCGGTGTCGCGGAAGTAGATCTCATCGGTGTGCACGTCGGCCCATTTAGTGCGCAGGCGGCCGGTGACATAGCCGGCGATGCCGTAGGCGACGATCTGGGTGAACAGCATCCAGGCGATGACGCCGATGCCGGCCGCGGGCGCCGAGAGGCCCTCGTCTCCCCATGGGGAAACCGAGAGAAAGCCCAGGCCGGCGCCGCCGGCGAACAGGGCCAGCGACAGCGCGGCCGCGATGACCGCGCCGGCGAACACGGCCGCCCACGAGACCGCGGAGGCCGCGGATTCCCGTGGCAGCGCGCCGCCGGTATAGGGTTGGTTCAACATCGATGCGTTTTCCATGGACTATTCCTCGTTCATTGCGGGTAGGCTGCGGCGTAGGTCAATGCCAGAAAAGCGCGAGCAGGATGATGATGGGGATGGGCACGCCCAGCAGCCACAACAGGATCGATCGCATGAGTAAGCCTCCTTGCTTGGATTGCGCATAGCGCGGGATGCGGCGCTCAGGCCAGGTCTATCGTGCGCGGGTCGCTGGGGTCGGGCCGGCGCGGGTCGGGCGGGACTTCCTCGCCGGGATCGTCGGGCGGCGGCACGGAGCCATCGGGCGGCAGGCTGCCGGGTATCGTGGGATCGTCCGGCGGCAGATCGTCGGGCTGGCCGGGTTCTCTATGCATGGACTGGGACATGGCGGAATCTCCTCGATCGGCGCAGGATGCGCACGCGCCCTCCAGCAATCCGCGTGCCCGCGCGGGCAGCAAAAAGCCCTCTGGCGAGGGCTTGGAAAAGGAGAAGAATGAGGCGGGCCGGTTCAGGACCTGGAGCGGCCGTCCTTGCCCGGCTCGGGGCTTTGCGGATCGCTGCCCAGGAATTCCACCACCGCGGCCTTGCCCGCGGCCGACGCCTCGTCCTGGCTGCCGTAGCGCTTTTCGGAATAATTGGTGCTGCGCACATTGCCGCTTTCCGGGTCGAACAGGGTGATGATCCAGGCGAATTCGCCCGGCATCAGTTGCCTGACCTGCAATGTGGCGCGCGTGCCCGGACGCAATTTCTGCGGCATGTGGCGGCCTCTTGATGGGACTCGATGCCGCCATCGTAGCGCAAACCAGCGGCGCATCGCCGCTTTGAAGGCCGTCCCGAAATGCTGCATGCGCACATGGATTTCATGCTGCAGGGTGCGCGGCTAATACGCCACAAACCGCGCGCGCCGTCAGGAAAACCCTAGGGCCCGCCGCCCGAATACAGGCGCACAATCAATACAAACATCTAGACCGCTCAGCGGCGCCGAATCCCTTTAATCAGGCGAGGACGGAGACAACATGACTCACGTAGCAGTGGTTATCAGCTGTTTGATGGTTATGGGTATCGTCGCGTTGGTGATTCAAACGATTCAAACCGCAGGGCCCGAGCCCTTGCTGAAAATATCGGCGGCGATCGTCAGTTCCCTGTTCGCTTCGCTGCTGCTGATCCCGCTGGGATACGCGGTCGCGCAATCCGTGCTCTGACCGAGCGATTCTTCTTTGACATGACGGCCCGGCCTGGGGCTACACGCCCCGGGCCGGCCTGTTGCGCGTCGCCGCCCAGCAGATCAGCGACCCGGCGGTGACCATGGCCACCCCTTGCCAGAACGGCGCGCCCAGGCGCGTCGACAGCCACACGGCGGCGAAAAAGGTGGAGAACACCGGCGTGAAATACGAGGCGGTGGCGAGCAAGGTCAGGTTGCCCTTGAGTATGCCCACGTTCCACAGCGCGTAGCCGGCCGCCATGGCTCCGCCGGTCACGCCAAGCTCCAGCGTGGCGGGCCACGTGAACGCCAGCGCGGGCTCCGCGCCCAGCAGGTATTTGGTCCACAGGGCCGCCGCGGTCAGCATGAAAAACAGCGCGACGCCGTTCTTGCCGTCGGCGTAGCGGCGCGTCACGTTGCAATACAAGGCCCAGATGACGGCGCCGCTGAACGCCAGCCCGTAGCTCAGGGGATTGCTGGAGACGTTGGCCACGGTGCGTTCCCAGGACAGCCCGCCCGAGCCGCCGACGACCCAGACAATGCCGCCCAGCGACAGCAGGATGCCGGGCGCCACCCAGGCGCTGGCGCGCTGGCCGTTGATGAGCATGGCCAGCACCACCGTGAAGCAGGGCCACAGGTAGTTGACGATGCCCAGTTCGATCGCCTGCGCGCGGTCGGCGGCGTAGCCCAGCGAGAGCGAAAGGCAGATCTCGTAGGCGACGAAGAGCAGGCTGCCGACGATGAGATAGGAACGGGGGAAAGCGCGCAGCCTGGGAAAGCCCAGCAAAAGCACCAGGAAAATGGAGCCCGCCGTATAGATCAGCGCCGCCCCGCCGACGGGGCCGAAGTTTTCGCTGACGCTGCGGATCAGGCCGACGACCGTGCCCCACAGCAGCACCGCCAGCAAACCCGAAGTCGTGGCCATGTTCCGGCCGATGGTGAATTGCATTTCCGCTTCCGATGGTGCGCCGCGTCGCGCGCGGCGTCGAACCGCGCAGTGTAGCGAAAACCCCGGGCGCGCCACGCCCCGGTGGCGTCAGCCATCCAGCACCACCCGCCGCTTGCCCAGCCCCTTGGCCTTGTAGAGCGCCACGTCGGCGCGCTCCATGAGCTGCTGCAGCTCCATGCCGGACTGCGGGAACATGGCCACGCCCACGCTGGCCGACACGGTCGGCTGGATGTCCGGGTAAGGCTGCGACAGGCGCTCGACCAGCGCTTCGGCGACCAGCCGCGCGTTGTCCCCGGTGACCCCCAGCAGCAGCACCGCGAATTCGTCGCCGCCAAGGCGGGCCGCCACGTCCGAGACCCGCACCGCCTCGACCATACGCTCGGCCACGTCCCGCAGGACCTCGTCGCCGGCGGCGTGGCCGTGCATGTCGTTGACGGCCTTGAAGCCGTCCAGGTCGATCGCCAGGATGGCGAAGGAGTCGCCGCTGCGCTGCGCCACCGCCAGTTCGCGCTGCACCAGTTCGCTGAACAGGACCCGGTTGCACAGGCCGGTCAGCGGATCGTAGTGCGCCAGGCGCTGCGCGTGCGCCAGCATGCGCGAGGCCTGCAGCATGGCGCCGCCCACCTCCGCCACTTCCTTGACGCGCGTGCCCGGCAGCTCCACCGCGCGGCCGGTGCCCAGCGCCAGCGCCGGCGCGACCAGGCCCTGCACCGAAGAGGTCAGCCGGTTGGCCAGCCGCAACGCCAGCCACAGGCCCAGGCCGAAGGCGGCCAGGGTGCCCAGGGCGATCCAGGCGATGGAACGGTACAGGTCGGTCGTGACCAGGGACATGGGCGCGCCGGCGGCGACGGTCCAGCCCGACAGCGACGAGCGGCTGAAGGCCGTATAGACGGGCACGCCCTCTCTCGTGACCGTTTCCAGCGAGCCCTCGCTTTCCTGCAGGGCGGCGCGGGTCAGCGTGGGCACGGCCTTCTGGCCGACGAGCCTGGCCGAGTCGCGCGTGCGCGCGACGATGGTGCCCGAGCCGTCCAGCACCACCGCGATCCAGCCGTCCGGCAAGGCGCGCCGGCTCAGCACCTGGCCGATGCGCTCGGGTGGAATGCCCGCGCTCAGGGTGTAGACCACCTGCCCGCCGCGCATCACCGGCGCGCCCAGCGCGATGGACGGAGCGCGGCTGACGCCGCCGGTGAACAGTCCCGTGAGCACCGGCGCGCCGGTCTGGAACACGCGCGCCAGTTCCGGGGAGGTACTGGACGTGGGCAGCGCCTCGCCGTAAGGCACCAGGGTGTTGATGAGCTGGCGGCCGTCGCGGTCCGACAGCACGTAGTGTTCGGCGATATGGAAGCCCACCGCTTCGCGGGCGCGCTCGTAGAGGCCCTGCAGATTGCCCGCCACCGCGTCGGGGGACGACGCCAGCATGCGCAGCCCGGCTTCGACGCCGGTCAATTCACGGTCGAGAATGGCGGTGAGATTGCGCGCCAGGAATATGGTGTCGCGGAAAATCCGTTCTTTCTGGATGACGTAGCTTTCGTAGACGGCGATCGACGCCACGATCAGCGCCGGCGAAATACAGGCCACGACCAGCGCCAGCAAGCCGGTCCGCATGGAGTAGCGGCGCGGCTTGCGCTGCTGCGATTGCACCGACACCATTGCACTCATGCGCCTCCCGCGGGGTCCGCCAGCTGCCACACAATTCGCAACAAAATACGCGGCGATAGTGTGGCTAAAACTTTCGTGTCCCCAATTTACCCCGAAAGCGCTCGCCGGACCACGGGAGGCAAGCGCCCGGCGCTACGGCTCTTCCAGGTCGGGTGTGCCGGCGAACTGGCTCTTGAGCAGGGTCAAGGCGCCCTTTTCCGCCAGCGCCTCGTTGGGAAACACGTGCTTGGTGTCTTCCAGCGTGGGAAAGCCGAAGACGCGCACGCGGGTGCGAAAGCCCTCCGGCACCTCGGCGAATTCAATATCGAAGTTGCGCTCTTCGATCCAGCCGGACCGATGCAGTTTCCATTCCATATGCAACACGCTCCTGATAGGCGAAGTCCACACGAAATGCCCGGCCCCCAGGAGGCCGGGCGCCACTACACCATACACCGCGCGCCTATTTCCTGGCGGGCGGGCGTTGGTCGGCGATGCCGGGTGCACTCTCGGGCAAGGGCGCGAACAGGTCCCAACTGGCCATGAACAGGGCCGCGATCAGCGGGCCGATCACGAAGCCGTTCAAGCCGAACAAGGCCATGCCGCCCAGCGTGGAGATCAGCACCACGTAGTCCGGCATCTTGGTGTCCTTGCCCACCAGGATGGGACGCAGCACGTTGTCCACCATGCCGATGACCAGCACGCCGAACAGGATCAGCGCGACGCCCTTGAGCGTGGCGCCGGTCAGCAGGAAGTACAGCGCCACCGGCGCCCAGATCAGGCCGGCGCCCACCGCCGGCAGCAGCGACAGAAATCCCATGATGACGCCCCAGAGCAGCGCGCCCTGGATCGACAGGATCGAGAAGATGATGCCGCCCAGCGCCCCCTGAACCGCGGCGACCGCGACATTGCCCTTGACGGTGGCGCGCACGACGGTGGTGAACTTGCGGAACAGGTGCTGCTTGTGCGCGTCGCTCAGCGGCATGGCGCGCTTGAGCCGCGCCGAGAGCTGCGGGCCGTCGCGCAGCAGGAAGAACAGCAGGTACAGCATGATGCCGAAGCTGATCACGAACTGGAACGTGTCCTGTCCGATGCTCAGCGCCTGCGTGGCCAGGAACTGGCTGGCCTGCATCGCGCCGGCGCTCAGTTTTTCCTGCAGGCTCGGAATGTCGGCCAGGTCGAAGCGGGCCAGCAAATCGTGCACCGACGGTGGCAGCGCCGCCATGGCCTGCTGGAAGTAGGCGCCGAAATTGATCTGCCCGGACTTGATGCTTTGATAGAGATTCGCGCCTTCGCGCACCAGCGATCCGCTGATGACGACCAGCGGCAGGATCACCAGCAGCAGCACCAGCAACAGCGTGATCAGCGCGGCGAGGTTGCGCCGGCCTCCGATGCGCGGCACCAGGCGGCGCTGCAGGGGAGCAAAAATGATGGCGAGGATGGTGCCCCAGAAAACGGCCCCGTAGAAAGGCCACAACAACCACCCGAACGCGATGGAAACCGCTACCAGCAGGAGCAGAAAGGTTCGGTAGTGCACGCTGGAAGATTGACTCATGTTCCGTCCCAGGCACGGCAAGCGCCGCGAGACCCGCATTGTACAAAGCGCCTGTTTCAGCGCTCTCCGCGCGCCAGGCCCGCCGCCTGCGCCAGGGTGGCGCGGGCCCGCTCCAGGCCCTCGGACTGCGCGTTCAGTCCCTGCAGGCGCAGGTTCAGCTCCTGCTGCAGGGTCGGCGCCGTGACCAGGGTCTGGCCGTCCACGAACTGGAATTCGTCCTCGTGCGCGGCCACGAAGTCGGCCACGCCCAGCGCGTCGCGCGCGACCGCGTCCATCTTCGACGCCGCCTCGATCAGCTCGGCGGCCGGGGCGCTGACCGCTTCGTCGTAGACGCCGTCGTAGATGGGCGCGAGATCGGGCGGCAGCGCCAGGGCCGCGCGCGCCTTGTCGGCCTCGGCCCGCGCCTGCCCCAGCTTGGCGGCCTGCTCGGCCAGCGTCTTGCGCGCGGCCTCGAAGCGCGGCCTGCGCTCGACGATCTCGCCCACCGAGCGCAGGGTTTCCAGCGCCAGCACGTCGCGCATGGGCGCGGCGGCGCGGGCCATGGCCTGCTGGAATTCGCCCATCACCTCATAGGCGTCGGCATAGTCGCCCACCGCCTCCTGCTCCGGTTCGCTGAGCACGGGCAGCGGCAGCAGCGCGGCGCTGTCGATGCGGGATTGCAGCAGTTGGATGAACGCCGCGCGTTCCTGCGGCTCTTTGTTGACGCAGGCCGCGAGCGGCAGCAGCGATGCCGTCGCCAGTCCCAGCAGGCAAGCTCGCAGCCATGCCATGCGCATCCTCCTTGCATGCGGTTGTGCGGTGGCGGAGCGGCCCGGCCACAGGACCGCCGCTCCCCGCCAGATTATCCCGAAGCGCCGGGACAGCGCCGCCGGCAGGCGGATTTTGTTGCCATCGAAGCGTGTTGACACAGGGCGGCCCGCAAGCATCATGCCGCCGCCGGGCAGGCCATCGCGCAGCGCCGCGCCGGATCGAAGCCGGCCTGCGCTTCCAGCCGCAGGCGCGCCGCGAGCGGCGCGGGCAATTGCCCGGGCGCCAGCTCGGAAAAACCGTTGCGGCGATAGAAGGGCGCGTTCCAGGACAGCTCGCGGTCGGTGGTCAGCAGCACCGAGCGGTAGCCGGCGGCGCACGCATGGGCGCGCACCGCCTGCAGCAGCGCCCTGCCCAGCCCGCGGCCCTGGCTGGGCAGCGCCACGGCCATTTCGGCCAGGTAGAGATCGCGGTCCATGGGCCGCGTCAGCGCGAATCCGGCGGGCTGGCCGTCCTGCCCTTCGGCGATCCACAGCAGGCCGGCGGCGCAGGCCTGCTCCAGCTCGGCCAGCGGCACCGGATCGTCGTCGGCGGCCCAGGCCATGGCGGTGCCCAAAAAGCGCTGGCCGGCGGAATGTTCTATGGCGGCCAGGCCGGCCAGGTCGGAAGGTCGTGCGAGTCTGATCATAGGCCTCGCAGTATGCCGCAAGCCGGGCTCCTCTAAAATGGCGTTTTCGGCCCGGACGGGCTGTCCGTAACGCAGACTTGCCATATGACTCAAAACGCCTGGGGCTTCGCCCATCCCGACTGCCGCGGCGCGGCCGCGCTGCTGTTTTTCATGGACGACCTCGCGCGCGTGGTCAACCAATACCTGGGCCACGGGCAGCTGTCCGAAGAGGCCCTGGCCGATGCGCAGAAGGCGGTCGACGCACTGCTCGCGCGCTACGTGGAAATCAAGGCGGCTCCCGAGGCCTTCGACAACGAAAGCATCGGGCTGGCGCTGGAAACCGCGACCGGGCCGGACGGCCAAGTCGGCGCACAGGTGGCGCTGCGCATGTCGCCGCGGCTGGAAGGGCTGATCATCGAGGCGCAGCGCCAGGCCCATTCCTCGGCGCATTGAAGCGCTTGCACAAAAAGCTTGCAAAATCGGCCAACTTCGATTAATATTCTTCGTTAGCCGCCAGACACGCGAAGTATAAACACTACATAGTCTTGGCGGCTTGAAATACCGGCGGCCTGAAATACCCCCGACGAACACGACTGTGCCACGTCGGGCGATGCTTACCCAACATGGCATCGGTATGGAGCCTGAAATAGGCCCCAGCATAGACAACCGGCAACGCGGCGGCGCTCTCGCCATCCACGCCACTTCATTTGAAAACAAACGGCGTGCGGCCTGAGCAAGACTGGCAGTAGCTCGCCCCCTTGGGCACCTGCACATCCAGCAGCATTCCTGCAACCAGGCGCGCCCTGGCGCCGGAACACGCTTGCGCACGCACGCCGCAAACCGGCGCGCGTATGAGAATGCGCAAGAAACCTGCAGCAATTGTGCGGTAGTGTCATGACTGGCCTACGGGCCATGAAGCTGCCGGCTTTTCCCATAACTAGAAACCAAGAAGAGAACAGACACCATGAACACTCACTTCACCACCACGGACCTGATCCGTCGTCCCGCCCACACCAAGCTGGACAACATGCCGATCCACATCGGCGACATCGTTTACCTGCAACCGGTCGACGGCCCCGCCATCCGCGCGGAAGTCATTTTCAACGCGCCGATCGACGGCATGACCACCTACACGACCGAAGTCGTGCCCTGCGGCGCGGCGGCGCAAAAGGCCCCGGGCCAGCGCATCCGCTTCCGCCACGAGCACGTGCATCGCATCGAGCCGGTGCGCCGCGCCGCCCGCTGAACCCGCGCGCCTCGCCCTGCCCGCCCGGCCGGGCGGATGGCGCGTGATAAAGTTTCCGGCAATCAGGTCTTTGCAATCCCGACATGCAGAACAACCGCCAAGCGATCCACATCTGGGACCTCCCTACCCGCCTGTTCCACTGGGCGCTCGTCGTCTGTATCGTCGGCGCCTTCGTCAGCGTCAAGCTGGGCGGGCTGTACATGGACTGGCACGTCCGCTTCGGCTGTACCGCCCTGGGCCTGATCCTGTTCCGCCTGCTGTGGGGCTTCTTCGGCCCGCGCTACGCCCGGTTTTCGCAGTTCCTGCGCGGCCCCGCGGCCGTGGCCCGCTACCTCAAGGGCGCCGCCGCGCCGGCCGGCCACAATCCGCTGGGCGCGCTGTCGGTCATGGCGCTGCTGCTGGTCATCGGTTTCCAGGCCGTCAGCGGCCTGTTCGCCACCGACGACATCATGACGCAGGGGCCGCTGTTCGGCCACGTCAGCGAAGGCCTTTCCGGCGCCATGACGTCCTGGCACAAGCTCAACGAGTGGGTCATCATCGCCCTGGTGGCGCTGCACCTGCTGGCCGTGGCCTGGTACGCGGTGGTGCGCCGCAAGCGCCTGGTGCGCGCCATCATCACGGGCAAGGTCGACGCCAAGGACGTGCCCGCCGGCACGCCGCCCGCGCAGGACGGCTTCGCCGTCTGGCTGCGCGCCCTGGTGCTGGGCGCCTGCGTGACCGGCCTGGTGCTGTGGATACGCTCGCTGGAGGTGGCCGCGGACATGTCTTTTTCCTGATCCGCGCACGAACGAAAAAACGAAAAAGCCTGGCATTGCCAGGCTTTTTTCGTCGGACCGTCCGAGGACGGCCAAAGGCTTATTTCTTCTTGCGGTACGAATCGTGGCAGGCCTTGCAGCTGGCGCCCACGTCGCCGAACGCCGCGCGCAGCTTGTCCAGGTCGCCGGCGTCGGCGGCCGCCGACAGCTTGACGATGTTGTCCTGGAACGCCTGCTGCTTCTGCTTGAAGCCGGCGGCATCGCTCCAGATTTTCGGCAGCGCGTCGCCGCCTTCGGTGCCCGGGCCGAACGCCGCCCAGGGCAGCGCCGACAGCGTCTTCAGCACTTCGACGTTGGCCTTGATCTGGGCCGCGTCATAGGGCGCCTGACCCTTGACCACCGGCGCCATGCGGCCGAAGTGCGAAGCCATCAGCGTCAGGGCCGACTGGCGGTACTTGACCGCGTCCTCGGGCTTGGCGAACTGGGCGGAGGCGTTCGTCGCCAACAACGGCCCAACCGTGATACAGGCCATTGCGACGAGCGTGGACAACTTCTTCATTGCTATCTCCGGTGAGGTCGAACAAGAGGCCGCGCGCCCCGGCGCGCGGCAAGACGATTAGACCGCCCGGGCCAAGGCCGCGGCCAGCCCGATGTAGGAGCGCGGCGTCATCGCCAGCAGGCGGGCCTTGGGTTCGGCAGGCAGTTCCAGGCCCTGGATGAATTCTCGCAGACCTTCCTCGGTGATGCCCTTGCCCCGCGTCAAGGCCTTGAGCTGCTCGTAGGGCTGCGGCAGGCCATAGCGGCGCATGACGGTCTGCACCGGCTCGGCCAGCACTTCCCAGCATGCGTCGATGTCGGCGTCGATGGCGGCGGCATTGACCTCGAGCTTGCCCAGGCCGCGCATGCAGGCGTCCCACGCCACCAGGCAGTAGCCCAGGCCCACGCCCAGGTTGCGCAGCACGGTGGAGTCGGTCAGGTCGCGCTGCCAGCGCGAGACCGGCAGCTTGTCGGCGAGATGGCGCAGCACGGCGTTGGCCAGGCCCAGGTTGCCTTCAGAGTTCTCGAAGTCGATCGGGTTGACCTTGTGCGGCATGGTGGACGAGCCGACCTCGCCTTCCTTCAGGCGCTGCTTGAAGTAGCCCAGCGCCACGTAGCCCCAGATGTCGCGGTCCAGGTCCAGCACGATGATGTTGGCGCGCGTGACGGCGTCGAACAGCGCCGCCATCCAGTCGTGCGGTTCGATCTGGATGGTGTGGCGGTTCTGGGTCAGGCCCAGGCCGGCCAGCACGCGCTGGCTGAACGCGGGCCAGTCGATCTCGGGGTAGGCCGACAGATGGGCGTTGTAGTTGCCGGTGGCGCCGTTGAGCTTGGCCAGCGGCTCGACCGCCTCGATGGCGGCGATGGCGCGGTTCAGGCGCGCGGCCACGTTGGCGAACTCCTTGCCCAGCGTGGTCGGGCTGGCGGGCTGGCCGTGCGTGCGCGACAGCATGGGCTGGTCGGCATGGGCGATGGCCATCTCGTTCAGCTTGGCGGCCAGCTCGCGCAGGCGCGGCACCACCACCTCGTTGCGCGCGCGGGTCAGCATCAGCGCATGCGACGTGTTGTTGATGTCTTCGGAAGTGCAGGCGAAATGGATGAACTCGGCGGCGCGGGCCAGTTCGGCGTCGTCGGCCACTTTTTCCTTCAGCCAGTATTCGACCGCCTTGACGTCATGGTTGGTGACGCGTTCGATGTCCTTGATCCGGGCGGCGTCCGATTCGGAGAAATCGCGCACCAGTTGCTGCAGGCGCGCACGCGCCGATTCCGAGAAGGCCGGCAGTTCCGGCAGGCCGGCGTCGGACAGCGCGATCAGCCAGGCCACCTCGACTTCGACGCGGTGCGCCATGAAGCCCGCCTCCGACAGCAGGCCGCGCAGCGCATCGCCCCGCGTAGCGTAGCGGCCATCCAGTGGCGAAAGGGCGTTGAGTTGGCTGAGCTGGTCGGCGATTTGCATGGTCTGAGGGAGAAAAAAACAGGGAATGAGCGAATCGGCCGATTTTATCATCCGGTAGCCTGCAACATTGTGGCAAACTGGCGAAGATTCCGCCCCGCGGACGGCAACCCCGTCATGCGGCCTGCTATACTTCGGCCGCTTTCCGACTCCGCTTGTGACTCCATGAAACTGATCGGCTCGCTTACCAGTCCTTACGTGCGCAAAGTGCGTATCGTCATGGCCGAGAAAAAGCTGGACTACCGGCTTGAACTCGAAAACGTCTGGTCCGCCGACACGCAGATCCAAACGTACAATCCGCTGGGCAAGGTTCCCTGCCTGGTCATGGAAGACGGCGGCGCCCTGTTCGATTCGCGCGTCATCGTCGAATACCTGGACACCCTGTCTCCCGTCGCCCGCCTGATCCCGCAGCCGGGACGCGACCGCGCCGCCGTGAAGTGCTGGGAAGCCATCGCCGACGGCCTGCTCGACGCCTGCGTGACCATTGTCAAGGAAAACCAGCGTCCCGAGGCCCAGCGCAGCCCCGAGTGGATCCAGCGCCAGTACTCCAAGATCCACGCCAGCCTGGACGCGATGAACAAGAGCCTGGGCGACAACGCCCACTGCATGGGCATCAATTACAGCCTGGCCGACATCGCCGTCGGCTGTGCGCTGGGCTACCTGGACCTGCGCTTCGCCGATCTCGACTGGCGCACGAGCCAGCCCAACCTGGCCCGGCTGTACGAGAAGCTGTCGCAGCGCCAATCCTTCATCGACACCGTACCGGTGGTCTGACCCCCCCCCGAGGCGCTACCGCGCCTCCCCCCCAGGGGGGCGCGGCTGCGGACCGGCGGAGCCGGATCCGCGCCGCCCCGCTCTTCATGCTTCGTGGCTGCCACGTGAGAGGGGCGCGCGCCGTGCTTCTTCTTCCGTTCCGGCGCTAGGCGCTGAAGGTCTGCCAGGCCTTGAAGAGCATGTAGGCGGCCAAGGCGAACAGCAGGGCGGCGAATACGCGCTTCAGGGTCTGGACGGGCAGGCGGTGCGCCATGCGCGCGCCCAGGGGGGCCGTGAGCACGCTGGTGCAGACCAGGGCCAGCAGCGCGGGCCAGTAGATGTAGCCCAGCATGCCGGGGCGCGAGGCGCCTTCGTTCAGGCCGGACACGACGTAGCCCACGCTGTTGGCCAGCGCTATCGGGAAGCCGAGCGCGGCCGAGGTCGAGACGGCGTTGTGCAGGGCCACGTTGCACCAGACCATGAACGGCACCGACAGGAAGCCGCCGCCCGCGCCCACCAGGCCTGACAGAAAGCCGATGCCGGCCCCGGCCGCGCTGGTGCCGACCACGCCCGGCATCTGGCGGCTGGGCTTGGGCTTTTTATTGCGCAGCATGCTCCAGCCGGAGTAGCCGACGAACAGCGCGAAGAACAGCGACAGCCACAGGGTGCTGAGCGCGGCGAACACGGCGCCGCCCGACAGCAGGCCGCCGATGATGATGCCGGGCGCCATGGCCCAGACGATGTTCCATTTGATCGTTTTGCGCTGCTGGTGGGCGCGCACGCTGGATATCGACGTGAACAGGATGGAGGTCATGGACGTGGCGATCGCCGCGTGCACCACCAGGTCGGCGGGCATGCCCTTCCAGGTGAACAGCATGGTCAGGAACGGCACCAGCAGCATGCCGCCGCCGATGCCCAGCAGGCCCGCGGCAAAGCCCACCACCGCACCGAGCGCCAGCAGGCAAATCAACATCGTTACATCCACAACGGTCTCCTCTTTTTCTTGGTCATGAACAAGGCCCCTGGAGCTTCAGCCCCAGGGGCCCTCGAAACTGGCGTTCCGGCGCGACGCCTACACGATGATGCCGCCGCCCAGGCAAACCTCGCCATCGTAAAGCACGGCGGACTGCCCGGGCGTCACCGCCCATTGCGGCTCGGTGAAATCGAGCGCGAAAGTATCCTGCGCCGCGGCGTCCAGCCGGCAGGCCGCGTCGGCCTGGCGGTAGCGCGTCTTGGCGCCGTAGGCGCCCGCTTGCGGCGCACGGCCGGCGATCCAGCTGGCGTCCTGCGCCCGCAGCCCTTGCGAGAGCAGCCAGGGATGGTCGTGCCCCTGCACCACGTAGAGCACGTTGCGCTCCAGGTCCTTGCGCGCCACGTACCAGGCCTCGGCGGTGCCGTCCTCGCGCTGGCGGCCTTTCACGCCGCCCACGCCCAGGCCCTTGCGCTGGCCCAGCGTATAGAACGACAGGCCCTCGTGGCGGCCCACCGTCTGCCCTTCCGGCGTCTTGATGGGGCCGGGTTCGGTGGGCAGGTAGCGGTTCAGGAACTCCCGGAACGGCCGCTCGCCGATGAAGCAGATGCCGGTGGAATCCTTTTTGGCGGCGTTGTGCAGCCCGATCTCGTGGGCGATGCGGCGCACCTCGGTCTTGTGGATCTCGCCCAGCGGAAACAGGGTGCGCGACAGCTGCGCCTGGTTCAGGCGGTGCAGGAAGTAGCTCTGGTCCTTGGAGCCGTCCAGCGCCTTGAGCAGCTGGAATTCGGTGCCGCCGCCCTGCGCCGGCACTTCGCGCACGCGCGCGTAATGGCCGGTGGCGATGCGCTCGGCGCCCAGCGCCATGGCGTGGTCGAGAAACGCCTTGAACTTGATCTCGGCGTTGCACAGCACGTCGGGATTGGGCGTGCGGCCCGCGGAGTATTCGCGCAGGAACTCCGCGAACACGCGGTCCTTGTATTCGGCGGCGAAATTGACGAACTCGAATTCCACGCCGACCCGGTCGGCGACGCTGGCTGCGTCCAGCAGGTCCTGGCGCGTGGAGCAGTATTCGGAATCGTCATCGTCTTCCCAGTTCTTCATGAACAGGCCGACGACCTCGTAGCCCTGCTGCTTGAGCAGCCAGGCGGTGACCGAAGAGTCGACTCCGCCGGACATGCCGACGACGACGCGGCCCTTCTTGGTGTGTGTTTGACTCATGATGACGCTATTTTAGATCGGACTGGGCCGCGTCCTCGGGCTGCGGCTCGGCGGCGCGCGAGACCTCCATCAGCCAGGTGCGGAAGGCCTGCAGCGTGGGCAGGTTGGCCTTCTGTTCCGGATAGCACAGGTAGTAGCCCATGCGCGCCCGGATGGGCAGCTGGATGGCCACGGCCAGCTTGCCGTCGCGCAGTTCGTCCTCGATCAGGCAGCGCGGGATCAGGGCCACGCCGAAGCCGGCCGCCGCGGCCTGCGACAACAGCGCGTACTGGTCGAAGCGCGCCCCCTCCAGGCTGCGGCGGGTGTCGCAGCCGGCCTGCTCGAACCAGTCGCGCCAGCCGTCCAGCGCCGAGGTGTGATGCAGAAGCGGGTACGCCAGCAGGTCCGCCGGCGAGCTACAGCCGCCCGGGATCAGGCGCGGGCTGCACACCGGCAGGATTTCGCGGCCGACGATGTAGTCGGCTCCGCTGCCCGGCCACAGGCCTTCGCCGAAGCGCACGGCGGCGTCCAGCTCGGGCGTGGAAAAATCGTAGCCCTGGCGGTGCGGCAGGAATTCCACGTGGATGTCCGGCCGCAGGCGCATGAAGGCGGTCAGGCGCGGGATCAGCCAGCGCGCGCCGAAGGTCGGCATACAGGTCAGGTTGAGCGTGCCGCCCTGCCCCTGGTGGGCGATCAGTTCGACGGTGGCCGCCTCGATCTGGCCCAGGCCGGCCTGGACCTTGGCCAGATAGCTGCGCCCGGCCTCGGTCAGGACCAGGCCTTGCCTGATCCGCAGGAATAGTTCGACCCCGACGAATTCCTCCAGGTGCTTGACCTGCTTGCTGACCGCGCCCTGCGTGACGCACAGCTCCTGGGCCGCGCGCGTGAAGCTGCTGTGCCGCGCGGCCACCTCGAACGCCTGGAGGTCGGTCAAAGAGGGACAGAAACGCCGCATTGCTTTCGCTTCCCCGGCTGCCGCCAAAATGAGGTATGAAAAAAAGTCATAGCTTACGGAGAAACTTTCGTTTGCGCAAACGGGGCTGGCGGGAAAGAATCGTTGCGTTTGCGTCTGCCTTTGCGCATCCGCTTTCCATTCAATAGGGGAATCCATGCAACGCCGTAAAGTTGTCCTGGGCCTGTGCGTCGCCGCCGCGACCCTGGCCACGCCGCTCGCCTCGGGTATCGCGCACGCAGAAGACGCGTATCCGTCCAAGCCCATCCGCCTGATCGTTCCGTTCCCGCCCGGAGGCACGACCGACATCGTCGGCCGCCTGTTCGCCGACAAGCTGAGCAAGGAACTGGGCCAGACCGTGGTGGTCGAAAACCGCGGCGGCGCCGGCGGTTCTATCGGCAGCGCCTTCGTCGCCAGCAGCGCGCCCGACGGCTACGTCCTGGGCATCGCCACCGTCAGCACGCACGGCATCAACCCGGCCATCTACCCGAACCTGCCGTTCGACGGCGAGAAGGACTTCACGCCCATCTCGAACCTGGCCGCCGTGCCGAACATCATGACCGTCAACCCCAAGGTTGCGGCCAAGAACATCGCCGACCTGATCAAGCTGGCCAAGAGCGAACCGGGCAAGCTGACCTACGCGTCGGCCGGCAACGGCTCGGTCTCGCACATGATGGGCGAGCTGTTCAAGATGTCCTCGGGCACCAACCTGATGCACGTGCCGTACCGCGGCGTGGGCCCGGCGCTGAACGACGCGCTGGCCGGCCAGGTCGACGTCATGTATGACAACCTGCCCTCGTCGCTGCCGCACGTGCAGTCGGGCCGCCTGGTCGCCATGGCCGTGGCCGCGCCCAAGCGCGTCGCCGCCCTGCCCGACGTGCCGACCTTCGCCGAAGCCGGCCTGCCCGCCGTGAACGACGCCTCCTGGTTCGGCCTGGTCGCCCCGGCCAAGCTGCCGGCGCCGGTCCTGGCCAAGCTCAACGCCGCGGTCCAGAAGGTCAGCGCCGAAGCCGACGTCAAGTCGCGCCTGGAAGCGCTGGGCGCCGCGCCCGCGGCCAACACCCCGGCTGAATTCAGTGCGCAGATCGCGGCGGAAATCGCCAAGAACAAGCGCATCGCCAAAGAAGCCAACGTGAAGATCGACTGATCGATCTTCGGCCTGCCGCCCCCGCCGCGGGGCGCGCAGGCCTCCGATAGACGAACGCACCACCCCCCTATGCGAATCACCCAACCCCTGTCTTACCGGCTCGACCTTCCGCAGCAATATCCGGACTCGGACTCCTCGGCCCCGCTCGTGCTGGACTCCCCGCACAGCGGCACCGCCTACCCTCCCGATTTCGCCGCCGCGGTGGACTATGGCGCACTGCGCACCGCCGAGGACACCTGGGTTGACGACCTGTGGGGCGACGCCATCGACATGGGCGTGCCCATGATCGCGGCCGCTTTCCCGCGCGCCTACATCGACGCCAACCGCGCGCCCGACGAGATCGACGAACTGCTGCTGGACCAGCCCTGGCCCGACGCGCTGAACGCCTCGCCCAAGGTCAAGCTGGGCAAGGGCCTGATCTGGCGCATGCTCGACGACGGCACGCCGCTGTACGACCGCAAGCTGACGGTCGCCGAAGTCCGCCACCGCATCGACGCCTGCTGGAAGCCCTACCACGAGGCCCTGGCCCGCGTGCTGGACGACGCCCACCGCAGGTTCGGCAAGGTCTGGCACATCAACTGCCACTCCATGCCCAGCGTGGCTGGCGCCTTCGCCACGGACCGCCCCGGCCTGGTGCACCCGGACTTCGTGCTGGGCGACCGCGACGGCAGCACCAGCGACCCGGCCTTCCGCGAATTCGTCGCGGCCTGGCTGCGCGAGCGCGGCTACGACGTCAGCGTGAACGATCCCTACAAGGGCGTGGAGCTGGTGCGCGCCTTCGGCCGTCCCGACGAAGGACGCCACAGCCTGCAGATCGAAATCAACCGCAAGCTCTACATGGACGAGGTCACTCTGCGCCCGTCCGAGAACTATGCCCGCCTCAAAGCCGACCTGCGCGACCTCACCGCCGCGCTGATCGCATGGACTCGCGCGCAAACGGCTTGACGCCGGACGTTTGCGCGCAGTGGCGGCCGGCGGGGCGACCCGTCCGGCCGCAAACCGGGTTGCAAAACCCCTGCCCCATGGTTCGCCATGGGGCTTTTTTTTCGGCCGCGCGGCCGCCCCCTCCTTTACGGAGGGGCGCGTACGTACCCCCATTCCGTGTATAACTACGGCGAACCTTCTGAGGAGAGGCGTAGATGCACATCGGGATACCAAAAGAAACCCGAGACGGGGAAACCCGTGTCGCAGCAACACCAGAGACCGTCAAGAAGTACGTAGGCGGCAAGCACACCGTCGTCGTGGAGCGCGGGGCCGGCAGCGCCGCCCGCTATCCGGATGACGCCTATGAAGCCGCCGGCGCCACGCTGGGCACCGCCCAGGATGCGCTGGGCGCCGGACTCGTCATGAAGGTTCGCGCGCCGGACGCCGCCGAACTGGCGCACATGAAAGCGGGCACGGTCGTGGTCGGCATGCTCGACCCCTTCGACGCCGAAGGCCTGCAGCGGATGGCGGCGGCCGGACTGGTCGGATTCGCCCTGGAAGCCGCGCCGCGCATCACGCGCGCGCAAAGCCTGGACGTGCTGTCCTCGCAGGCCAACCTCGCCGGCTACAAGGCCGTGCTGCTGGCCGCGCACCACTACGGCCGCCTGATTCCCATGATGATGACCGCCGCAGGCACGCTCAAGGCCGCCCGCGTCGTGGTGCTGGGCACCGGCGTGGCCGGCCTGCAGGCCATCGCCACCGCCAAGCGGCTGGGCGCCGTGGTCGAGGCCTCGGACGTGCGGCCCGCGGCGCGCGAACAGGTGGAGTCCCTGGGCGCCAAGTTCATCGACGTGCCCTTCGAGACCGACGAGGAACGCGAGATCGCGCAGGGCACGGGCGGCTACGCCCGCCCCATGCCGCCGGCATGGATGGCGCGCCAGGCCGTGCTGGTGGCCGAGCGCTGCAAGCAGGCGGACATCGTCATCACGACCGCGCTGATTCCCGGCCGCCCCGCGCCCACGCTGGTCTCGGCCGAAACCATCGCGGCCATGAAGCCCGGCTCGGTGCTGGTGGACCTGGCCGTCGAGCGCGGCGGCAACTGCCCGCTGTCCGAAAAAGGGCAGATCGTGGAAAAGCATGGCGTGACCCTCATCGGGCTGACCAACCTGCCCGGCCTGGTGGCGACCGACGCGTCGGCGCTGTACGCCCGCAACATCCTGGATTTCCTGAAACTCATCACCGATGCCGAAGGCGCGCTGGCGATCCGGCGCGACGACGAGATCGTGGCGGCCTGCCTGGTGTGCGAAGGCGGCAACGTGACGCGGAGGACCTGAACATGGAAGCGATCAACCCCACCCTGATGAACCTCATCATCTTCGTGCTCGCCGTCTATGTCGGCTACCACGTGGTCTGGAACGTCACCCCTGCCCTGCACACGCCGCTGATGGCCGTGACCAACGCCATTTCCGCCATCATCATCGTCGGCGCCATGCTGGCCGCGGCGCTGACCGAAGGCGGGCTGGCGCGCGGCATGGGCGTGTTCGCCGTGGCGCTGGCCGCGGTCAACGTGTTCGGCGGCTTCCTCGTCACCCGGCGCATGCTGGAGATGTTCAAGAAGAAGGACAAGAAGCCGGGCAAGGAGGGCGCGCAATGATCTCGCTGAACCTGGTCACGCTGCTGTACCTGGTGGCTTCCGTCTGCTTCATCCAAGCGCTCAAGGGCCTGTCGCATCCCACCACCTCGCGCCTGGGCAACGTGTTCGGCATGGCCGGCATGGCCATCGCCGTGCTCACCACGGCCGCGCTCATCATCGGCCTGGCGCGCGACGGCGGCGCCACCATCGGGCTGGGATGGGTGGTGCTGGGCCTGCTGGTCGGCGGCTCCATCGGCACCCTGATGGCCAAGCGCGTCGAAATGACCAAGATGCCCGAGCTGGTCGCCTTCATGCACAGCATGATCGGCCTGGCCGCGGTGGCCATCGCCGTGGCCGTGGTGGCCGAGCCGCATGCCTTCGGCATCGCGCCGGCCGGCATGCCCATTCCCACCGGCAACCGCTTCGAGCTCTTCATCGGCACCTTCGTGGGCGCGATCACCTTCTCGGGCTCGGTCATCGCCTTCGGCAAGCTGTCGGGCAAGTACAAGTTCCGGCTGTTCCAGGGCGCGCCGGTGGTGTTCGCCGGCCAGCACCTGCTGAACCTGGCGCTGGCGCTGCTGATGCTGGCCTGCGGCATCTGGTTCATGCTCACGCAGGAATGGACGCCTTTCGTCATCATGACCGCCATCGCCTTCGTGCTGGGCGTGCTCATCATCATCCCGATCGGCGGCGCCGACATGCCGGTGGTGGTGTCCATGCTGAACAGCTACTCGGGCTGGGCCGCGGCCGGCATCGGCTTCTCGCTGAACAATCCGATGCTGATCATCGCCGGCTCGCTGGTGGGCTCGTCGGGCGCCATCCTGTCCTACATCATGTGCAAGGCGATGAACCGCTCGTTCTTCAACGTCATCCTGGGCGGCTTCGGCGGCCAGGCCGGCGGCGGCGCGGCGGCCGGCGAGGCCCAGCAGCGCAGCGTCAAGTCGGGCAGCCCGGACGACGCCGCCTTCCTGATGACCAACGCCGAGAGCGTGACCATCGTGCCCGGCTACGGCCTGGCGGTGGCGCGCGCGCAGCACGCGCTGAAGGAACTGGCGGAAAAGCTCACCGAGCGCGGCGTGACCGTGAAGTACGCCATCCACCCGGTGGCCGGACGCATGCCGGGCCACATGAACGTGCTGCTGGCCGAGGCCGAGGTGCCGTACGACCAGGTCTTCGAAATGGAAGACATCAACAGCGAGTTCGGCCAGACCGACGTGGTGCTGGTGCTGGGCGCCAACGACGTGGTCAACCCGGCGGCCAAGAACGATCCCAAGTCGCCCATCGCCGGCATGCCCATCCTGGAAGCCTACAAGGCGCGCACCGTGATCGTGAACAAGCGCTCGATGGCCTCCGGCTACGCCGGCCTGGACAACGAGCTGTTCTACATGGACCGCACCATGATGGTCTTCGGCGACGCGAAGAAGGTGCTGGAAGACATGGTCAAGGCGGTGGAGTAAACCGCCTGCGGAGGCGCCGCCGGTCTCAGGCCGGCGCGCCCTCCTGGCGGCGCAGCTGGTCGTCCACCACCTCGACCCAGTGCCGCACCGGCGTGTCGGTGCCGCTTTGCAGGTGGCCGATGCAGCCGATGTTGGCCGACAGGATCACGTCCGGACCGCCGGCCGCAATCGCGCCCAGCTTGCGGTCGCGCAGCTCCAGCGCGATCTCCGGATTGAGCACCGAGTAAGCCCCCGCCGAGCCGCAGCACAGGTGCTTGTCGGCGAACGGCAGCAATTCGAAACCCAGATCGGCAAGCAATTGCTCGGACAGCGGCCGCAGGCCCTGCCAGTGCTGCAGCGTGCATGGCGGATGGAACGCCGCGCGCGTGCCCGCCCGCAGGCGCGCGCGCAGCTGCGCGGCGTGCGGCGCCACGATCTCGGCCACGTCCTTGACCAGCGCCACGATGTCGGCGGCCTTTTGCGCATAGGCCGGATCGTGCCGCAGATGATGGGCGTATTCCTTCACCATCGCGCCGCAGCCCGAGGCGTTCATGACGATGGCCTCGGCCTTGCCGTCCTGCACCAGCGGCCACCAGGCGTCGATGTTGGCACGCATCTGCGCCAGCGCGGCTTCCTGCGCGTCCAGGTGGAAACTGGCCGCGCCGCAACAACCGGCGCCCGGCGCGATGCGCGCGCCGATGCCCACGGCGTCCAGCACCCGGATGGTGGCCGCGTCTATGGTCGGCATCATGGCGGGCTGCACGCAGCCGGCCAGCATCAGCACCTGGCGCGCGTGCCCGGCCACTTGCGGCAGCGCGCCCGCGGCGCGACGCTCCGGCACCTTGCGCCGGATCGATTCGGGCAGCAGCCCGCGCACGGCCTGTCCCAGCCGCATCGCGGGGCCGAACAAGGGCGACATCATGGCCTTGCGCAGCACGGTGCGCTTGGTCCTGTCGCCCCAGGAGCGCGGCACGCGTTCCTCGACGATCTTGCGGCCGATGTCCACCAGGTGCCCGTACTCCACGCCCGAGGGGCAGGTGGTTTCGCAATTGCGGCAGGTCAGGCAGCGGTCCAGATGCTGCTGCGTGGACTGCGTGGGCTCGGCGCCTTCGAGCACCTGCTTGATCAGGTAGATGCGGCCGCGCGGGCTGTCGAGCTCGTCGCCCAGCACCTGATAGGTCGGGCAGGTCGCCGTGCAGAAGCCGCAATGGACGCAACGCCGCAGGATGGCGTCGGCCTCGTTGCCCAGATCGGTGTCGCGGGCCCAGGATGCCAGCTTGGTTTGCATGATGCCTTATAGCTCCAGGACCAGGCGGCCGGGGTTGAACAAGCCGGCCGGATCGAGCTCTTGTTTGAGCCGGCGCGTGATCGCCGCGATTCCCGGCGCCAGCGGATGGAAGACGCCGTCGGCCGGCGGCTTGGCGTGACCTGCGCGAAACAGCGTCGCATGGCCGCCCAGCCGGGCCGCGGTTTCACGCAACATGGCCGCGTCGTGCGCGCCGGACAGCCAGCGCTGGCCCCCGCCCCACTCGATCAGGGTCGGCCCCAACCCGAGCGCGGCGGCCGTGGGCGGCAGCGCCAGGCGCCACAACGGCTGGCCCGGCGCGAAAAACGGATGCGTCTGCTCGCGCAGCGACTGCCACCAGCCCGCCGCCGCGTCGGGCGCCATCGGCTCGCCGCCGATCTGCTGGCGCGCGCTGGCGATCGCCGGCGGCGCGCCGGACAGGCGCACGCGCATCGCGCCTTCGGCCTGGTCGTCGTCGCCGCTCCAGCTGGTGGCCGAGATCGGCAGGGGCTTGCCGCGCCACAGCGCGAAACTGGACAGCGCCTGCGCCTGCGTGGCCGGCAGCACCAGCGTGAGTTCTTCCATCGGCCGCGGCGCGACCTTCAGCGACACTTCCAGTATCGCGCCGAAGATGCCGTGCGAGCCGGCCAGCAGGCGCGACACGTCGTAGCCCGCCACGTTCTTCATGACCTCGCCGCCGAACGACAGGATGCGCCCTTCCGAATCCAGCAGCTGCGTGCCCAGCACGAAATCCTTCAGCGCGCCGGCGCTCATGCGGCGCGGCCCCGACAGGCCCGCCGCCACGCAGCCGCCCACCGTGGCCGACGGCGAATAATGCGGCGGCTCGAACGCCAGCATCTGCCCGTGCTCGGCCAGCGCGGCTTCCAGTTCCGCAAGCGGCGTGCCCGCGCGCACGGTCACGACCAGTTCAGACGGGTGATAGCTGACGATGCCGCGATAAGGCGTCATGTCCAGCAGGCAATGCCCGTCCTGCGGCGTCACCGGACGGTAGTTGCCATAGAACGCCTTGCTGCCGCCGCCCATCACGAACAAAGGCTTGTGGCCGGCGCGGGCCGTCATGACCTGGTCGCACAATTCCGACAGGACGAAATCCATAGGGAATGCGTCCTAGAAACGGGCGAGATCGGGGAAGCGCAATTCGCCCGCATGGACGTGCATCTTGCCGTATTCGGCGCAGCGGGCCAGCGTGGGGATGACTTTTTCGGGATTGAGCAGGCAAGGCGGATCGAAAGCCCGCTTCACCGCCAGGAAGGCGTCGAGTTCTTCGCGAGAGAATTGCACGCACATTTGATTTATCTTCTCCATTCCCACCCCGTGCTCTCCGGTCACGGTGCCTCCTACCTGCACGCACAGCTCCAGTATGGCGGCGCCGAATTTCTCGGCGCGCTCCACTTCGTCCGGCTTGTTCGAATCGAACAGGATCAGCGGATGCAGATTGCCGTCTCCCGCGTGAAATACGTTGGCGCAGCGCAGCCCGAACTCGTCTTCCATCTGTTCGATGGCGCCCAGCACGCGCGCCAGATGGCGGCGCGGTATCGTGCCGTCCATGCAGTAATAGTCGGGCGACACGCGCCCGGCGGCCGGAAACGCGTTCTTGCGCCCGGCCCAGAACTTGAGGCGTTCGGCCTCGGACGTCGACACCTGGCAGCGCGTGGAGCCGGCAAGGCGGAACACCGTTTCCATGCGCTCGATCTCGTGCGCCACCTCTTCGGGCGTGCCGTCGGATTCGCACAGCAGGATGGCCTGCGCGTCCAGGTCGTAGCCGGCGCGCACGAAGGGCTCGACCATGTGCGTGGCGCGCCGGTCCATCATCTCCAGGCCGGCGGGTATCATGCCCGCGGCAATGACCTGGGTGACCGCGTTGCCGGCCGCCTCGACGCTGGAAAAACTGGCCATCACGACCTGCGCGCAGGCCGGCTTGGGAATCAGCTTGACGGTGACCTCGGTGACCACGCCCAGCATGCCTTCGGAGCCGATGAAGACCGACAGCAGATCCAGGCCGGGCGCGTCCGGCGCCTCCGAGCCCAGCTCCACGATGTCGCCGTCTATGGTCACCACACGCACGCGCAGCACGTTGTGCACGGTCAGGCCGTACTTCAGGCAGTGCACGCCGCCCGAGTTCTCGGCCACGTTGCCGCCGATGGAGCAGGCGATCTGGCTGGACGGATCGGGCGCGTAGTACAGCCCATACGGCGCAGCCGCTTCCGAGATGGCGAGGTTGCGCACGCCGGGCTGGACCACGGCGGTCGCGCTGGCCAGGTCGATGTGCTTGATGCGGTTGAACTTGGACAGCCCCAGCAGCACGCCGCGGCTGTGCGGCATGGCGCCGCCGGACAGGCCGGTGCCGGCGCCGCGCGCCACCAGCGGCGCGTTCAGGCGCTTGCAGATGCGCATGACCGCCTGCACCTGCTCTTCGGTTTCGGGCAGGGCCACGACCGCCGGCAGCGCGCGATAAAGGGATAGGCCGTCGCACTCGTAAGGGCGGGTGTCCTCTTCGCGGAACAACACGCAGTGCGCGGGCAACGCCGCCGACAGGGCCTCGATGAGCTGCTGCAAAGAGTAAGGCGCCTGCACTTGTGCCAGGCCGGTTTCGACCAATGAATTCATGAGCGCAACAATAGCGCGAGCGCCGGCCATAAGCAGGCCGGGATTTACCCGCATCCGGCGGTCTTCCGCGGGCTCAGAAGTAACCAGCCGTAAAGGCGCGACCGCCGGAACTGCGTTTCCTCAGCCCTGCCAGGAAACGATTTTGCCCGGGTTCAGGATGTTGTTCGGGTCGAACGCATGCTTGAGGCTGCGCATCAGCGCCAGCGAGTCTTCGCCATGCTCCTCGGCCATGAACTGCATCTTGTGCAGGCCCACGCCATGCTCGCCGGTGCAGGTGCCGTCGGCGGCGATCGCGCGGCGCACCAGGTTGTGGTTGATGGCCTCGGACTCCTGCCATTCTTCGGCGCTGTCGGCGTCCAGCAGCATCAGCACGTGGAAGTTGCCGTCGCCGACGTGGCCCACGATGGTGTACGGGAAGCTGGCGCGGTCCAGTTCCTCGACGGTGTCGCGCACGCAATCGGCCAGGCGCGAAATCGGCACGCAGACGTCGGTGGTGCTGGCGCGGCAGCCGGGACGCAGCTGCAGGCCGGCGAAATAGGCGTTGTGGCGCGCGGTCCAGAGGCGGCTGCGGTCTTCGGGACGCTCGGCCCATTCGAAGTCCATGCCGCCGTGCTCGGCGGTGATGGCCTGCACGGTCTCGGCCTGCTCCTGCACGCCGGCCGGACTGCCGTGGAACTCGAACACCAGCAGCGGAGTTTCGCGCAGGCTCAGCTTGCTGTGCAGGTTGACGGCGCGCACGCTGGCCGCGTCCATGAATTCGACGCGGGCGACCGGCACGCCCATCTGGATGATCTCGATCACGCTCTGCACGGCGGCGTCCAGCGTGGGGAAGTTGCAGACCGCGGCGGACACCGCCTCGGGCTGCGGATACAGGCGCACCGTGACTTCGGTGATGATGCCCAGCGTGCCTTCGCTGCCGACGAAGATGCGCGTCAGGTCGTAGCCGGCCGAGGACTTGCGGGCGCGCCCGGCCGTGCGCACGATGCGCCCGTCGGCCGTCACCACGGTCAGCGACATGACGTTCTCGCGCATGGTGCCGTAGCGCACGGCGTTGGTGCCGGAGGCGCGCGTGGCGGCCATGCCGCCCAGGCTGGCGTCGGCGCCGGGGTCGATCGGGAAGAACAGGCCGGTGTCGCGGATCTCTTCGTTGAGCTGCTTGCGCAGCACGCCGGCCTGCACCGTGGCGGTCAGGTCTTCGGCGTTGACCGCCAGCACCTTGTTCATCTGCGACAGGTCGAGGCAGACGCCGCCCTGGATCGCCAGGATGTGGCCTTCCAGCGAGGAGCCGGCGCCATACGGAATCAGCGGCACGCGGTGCTCGTTGCACAGCCTGGCGACCTCGGCCACTTCCTCGGTGGTGTGCGCGAACACCACCGCATCCGGCGGCATGGCCGCATAAGGGGATTCGTCGCGGCCGTGGTGCTCGCGCACCGCGGCGGACTCGGAGAAGCGATCGCCGAAGCGCGCGCGCAGGGCGTCCAGACAGGCGGCCGGCACCGGACGGCGCAATGTTTCAGCGGGCAGGGAAGCGTTCATGGTCAGCGTGGATTCGGGTTCGATAATCCGAATATTCTACGCCGCCGCGCGTGCTGCGCCGCACACCGCCGCAGGCGGGCGGCGCGCGGCGCGGGTTGCGTATTTACTTGCCCGAGGTCAGCGCGACGCGGCGGCGTTCACGCACGGCATGGGCCAGGCGTTCGAGCACCGCGACCGAGGCGTCCCAGTCGATGCAGCCGTCGGTGATGCTCTGGCCGTAGACCAGCGGCGTGCCCGGCACCATGTCCTGGCGTCCGCCCAGCAGATGGCTTTCCACCATCACGCCCACCAGGCGCGCATCGCCCGCTTCCATCTGGCGCGCCACGTCTTCGATGACGAGCGGCTGGTTCTCGGGCTTCTTGCTGCTGTTGGCGTGGCTGGCGTCGACCATCACGCGCTGCGCCAGGCCGGCCTTGGCCATGTCCGCGCAGGCCGCGTCCACGCTTTGCGCGTCGTAGTTCGGCGTCTTGCCGCCGCGCAGGATGACGTGGCAGTCCTCGTTGCCGGCGGTCGACACGATGGCCGAATGCCCGCCCTTGGTCACCGACAGGAAGTGATGCGGCTGCGACGCGGCCTTGATGGCGTCGACCGCGATCTTCACATTGCCGTCCGTGCCGTTCTTGAATCCCACCGGACACGACAGTCCGGAAGCCAGTTCGCGGTGCACCTGGCTTTCCGTCGTGCGCGCCCCGATCGCCCCCCAGGAGACCAGATCCGCGATGTACTGCGGCGTAATCATGTCCAGGAACTCGCAGCCCGCCGGCAGCCCCAGGCTGTTGATGTCCAGCAGCAGTTCGCGCGCCACGCGCACGCCCTTGTTGATGTCGAAGCTGCCGTCCAGGTCGGGATCGTTGATCAGGCCCTTCCAGCCCACCGTCGTGCGCGGCTTCTCGAAATACACCCGCATCACGATTTCCAGGTCGGCGCTCAGGCGGTCGCGGACCGGTTTCAGGCGTTTCGCATACTCGATGGCCGCGCGCGTATCGTGAATCGAGCAGGGACCGATCACGACGATCATGCGGTCGTCCATGCCGTGCAGGATGCGGTGCATCGCCTGGCGGGCGGCGAACACGGTGTCCGACGCCTCCTTGGTGCAGGCGAACTCACGCATGACGTGCGCGGGCGGGTTCAGCTCTTTGATTTCTCGAATGCGAAGGTCATCGGTATTGTGTGACACGGTACTGCTCCTGGGTTGCCCGCCGCGGGGAAGGTTCCCGAGGCTCCCGGAGACTCCTCCGGGGGTTCCTCAACCGGCGGCGCAAAAAAAGCCGCCAGTTCGCTGGCGGCTTTTTTGGGGGGATTCTTTCCAAACTTCAGATTGAGCGCGTCCCTTCCTCCGCCAGCGGCTTCAGAAAACCATAAAAGTAAAAGTAAAAAGCGGGGGACGCGAATTTCATGGGGAATGACTCTAGCACAGATTTTTTCGTGCGTCACGCGGGTTTTCGCCGGATGGTTGCACCCGTCCACACCGTCAAGCGGTGCCGCCTACGGTCAAACCCTCCATGCGCACCGTCGGCATGCCGACGCCGACCGGCACGCTCTGGCCGTCCTTGCCGCAGGTGCCCACGCCGGAATCCAGCTGCAGGTCGTTGCCGATCATGGTGACGCGGTTCATGGCGTCCGGGCCGTTGCCGATGAGGGTGGCGCCCTTGACCGGGTAGGTCACCTTGCCGTTTTCGATCATGTAGGCCTCGGAGGCCGAGAACACGAACTTGCCGTTGGTGATGTCGACCTGGCCGCCGCCGAAATTGACCGCGTACAGGCCGCGCTTGACCGAGGAGATGATTTCCTCGGCCGGCTTGTCGCCGGCCAGCATGTAGGTGTTGGTCATGCGCGGCATCGGCAGGTGGGCGAAGGATTCGCGGCGGCCGTTGCCGGTGGCGGCGGTTTTCATGAGGCGCGCGTTGAGCGTGTCCTGCATGTAGCCGCGCAGAATGCCGTCTTCGATCAGCACGTTGCGCTGGGTGGCGTTGCCCTCGTCGTCGATGTTGAGCGAGCCGCGGCGGTCCGGAATCGTGCCGTCGTCGACCACCGTCACGCCCTTGGAAGCCACGCGCTCGCCGATGCGGCCCGAGAACACGCTGGAGCCCTTGCGGTTGAAGTCGCCTTCCAGGCCGTGGCCGACCGCCTCGTGCAGCAGGATGCCGGGCCAGCCCGAACCCAGCACCACGGTCATTTCGCCGGCCGGCGCCGGTCGCGCCTCGAGGTTGACCAGGGCTTCGTGCACGGCGCGCTCGACGTAGCCCTGCAGCATGTCGTCGGTGAAATAAGCCAGGCCCAGGCGCCCGCCGCCGCCGGCATGGCCCATTTCGCGGCGGCCGTTGCGCTCGGCGATCACGGTCAGGGACAGGCGCACCAGCGGGCGCACGTCGGCGGCCAGGCGGCCGTCGCTGCCGGCCACCAGCACCACGTCGTATTCGGCGCCCAGGCCGGCCATGACCTGGATCACGTGCGGGTCGCGCGCACGCGCCATGCGCTCGACGCGTTCGAGCAGGGCGACTTTCTCGGGCGCGCTGAGCGAGGCCACGGGGTCGATGTCGGAATACAGGCTGCGGCCGGTTTCGGCTTCGACCTGGGCCGCCACTTTCACCTTGCCCGCGCCGCGCCGCGCGATGCCGCGCACGGCCTGCGCCGACGACAGCAGCGCTTCGGGCGAGAGCGAATCGGAATAGGCGAAAGCGGTTTTCTCGCCGCTCACGGCGCGCACGCCGACGCCCTGGCTGATCGAGAAACTGCCGGTCTTGACGATGCCCTCTTCCAGGCTCCAGCCTTCGCTGCGCGTGTATTGGAAATACAGGTCGGCGTAGTCGACCTTGTGGGTGAAGATTTCACCCAGCGCACGCGCCATATCGGCCTCGGTCAGCCCCCAGGGGTCGAGCAGCAGCGATTTGGCGGTGGCGAGGGAAGCAATGGCGGGATCGATGATTTTCATGGGACTCTGTTCAGGGACGGCGGCGTGGAGACGCGCGCCTGCAATGGCGCTCAAGACCGTATCGTACCGCCGACTCGGCCCCGGCGTCGCGGCCGCCGCAAGGATTATCCGCCCATCCCATATGGGGGCGGGACATTAACTATCAAGTTAAGCAAATTTGTGGCTTTGGATGGATTACGCCAGCTCATCGTACAACTTGACATGAAAATGAAATCGCCGTGCGCGACGCCATTATGCCCGGCGCGCGCCCCAGCGGATTCACCCTCGCCGGCGATTAAACGGTAACTATCATGACAAGTCATCTGACTACTTGTGCAAATATGTGGCGTCATTCAGTGTCCACGTAGTGGAACTCCATATGTTTCAAGTTGTCCCATATCTGCGAATATTCATTCCCGCCGGCGTCCGCCGCGGCGATATGGATAAGTTTAAAGATCGCCCGACCCTTTTGATACAAAGTAATTAGTCCTAAAACAAGGAAATCAGGACGTAATTTATGTATTATGCGAGGCACAACAATTACACATAACTTCGCCGGCGATTAAAAGCAGTTCCATAATCAGGAATAAACCATGGCCCGAGAAACCTACGCAGCACTGCAAGCAAAGATCGAAAAAGAGATCAACAAGCTCCAGAAGAAGGCTGAAATCCTCCAAACCAAACGTCGCAAGCCCGTGATCAACTCGATCATCACCTCGATGCGCGAGTACGACATCACGCCCGAGGAGATCATTGCAGCCTATGGCGCCGCCAAGCCCGGCCGCGCCGCCGGCGGCCGCCGCAAGGCTGGCGCCGCTGCGCGCCCCGCCACCGCCGCCAAGCGCGCCGTCGCGCCCAAGTACCGCCATCCGCAAACCGGCGAAACCTGGAGCGGCCGCGGCAAGGCGCCGCGCTGGCTGGCCGCCGAAGAAGCCGCCGGCGCCACCCGCGATAGTTTTCTTATCAAAGAATAAAACCTATCCGGCAGTAAGAAATAAAATCGGCGCACCATTATGGTGCGCCGATTTTATTTATGCTCGGAGCGCGACTCATTGCGTGGGAAATTTGATCTCGCGCTCGGCGCCATTATTTCCAGGGAAATTATCAAATATTGCACGCACCAGATACGGCATGGTGCGCGTGAAATCGTCGCGCTCGCTCAATATGTATGCGGTCGAACGGTATACCTCGGCGCCGCCGCGCTGGGTATCGTAGATCTGCAGCGTGAGCGAATTGCGCTGGACCACCATCGGCACGTCCACCCAGTCGGGGCCCCAGAAGCCCGGGCCCCAGGGGCCGGGACCGTAGAAACCGCCGTAGCCGCCATAGCCGTAGCCGCCGTAGAAATACGGGTCATACGCACGCCGCACCATTACCTGGGTCTGCGTGGTTCCGTAACGGAACGAGACATCGAAACGGCTCTTGGCGCCGTGCTGCGCCTCGACCAGGCCGGTTGCGCCGATGCCGGCGCGCACCATGTCCTGGTACGACTGATATTCGAGATTATTGTTTTGCGAGGCATCGGCCGGCACGAAGCGGTAGGTCTGCCCTTCCACGCCCGCGGGCCATTGTTGAAATGACGTCACCCGCGCCGATACCGTGGGAGCGGCGCAGCCCGTCAACGCAAGCGCCCCCGCCACGGCGAGCACGCCGGCCCAGCGGCCCGCATTGAACATGGATGACTTGGACATTCTGCTACTCCTTCCGCACGGCGGCGCCATTTACTGCGGTTTGACCGGTCCGCACCCGAAAAGTTTACGGTAATCCATAAGGTTCAGGCGGCCCGGCGGGTCCAGCCACTACAATAGGGCCCTCGTTCATAACAGGACTGAAATCCCATGCGCACCGACACGCCCGTAACCGTTTATCGCAAGGATTACCAGCCCTACCCCTACGATATTCCCGAAGTCGCGCTCGCCTTCGACCTCGCGCCCGACGCGACCGAAGTGCGCTGCGCCATGCAGGTGCGCCGCAAGCCCGACGCCGGCGCCGACGCGGCGCTGGTCCTCGACGGCGAAGAGCTGGAACTCGTCTCGGTAGCGGTGGATGGCGCGGGGTTGCCGGCCGAACGCTACCGCCTTTCCGAGCGCCGCCTCGAACTGCTGGGGCTGCCTGCCAGCGCCACGGTGGAAATCGTCAGCCGCTGCAAGCCTTCGGCCAATTCCACGCTGATGGGCCTGTACGTGTCCGGCGGCAATTTCTTCACGCAGTGCGAGGCCGAGGGATTCCGCCGCATCACCTGGTTCGCCGACCGGCCCGACGTGATGTCGCGCTACCGCGTCACCCTGCGCGCCCTGCCCGATTATCCGGTGCTGCTGTCCAACGGCAACCTGGTCGCCTCGCGCCAGCTGCCCGACGGGCGCAACGAAGTCGAATGGGAAGACCCGTTCCCCAAGCCCTGCTATCTGTTCGCCCTGGTGGCCGGCAAGCTCACGCATCGCGAAACCACGGTCAAGACCGCCAGCGGCCGCGACGTGCTGCTGCAGGTC
Source organism: Achromobacter sp. SX5 (assembly GCF_056711425.1). Taxonomy (NCBI): domain Bacteria; kingdom Pseudomonadati; phylum Pseudomonadota; class Betaproteobacteria; order Burkholderiales; family Alcaligenaceae; genus Achromobacter; species Achromobacter sp. SX5. The sequence continues at coordinate 3,992,614 of NZ_CM160041.1, forward strand.
TACAGCGATCCCGGCTCCGAGACCAAGACCGAATGGGCGCTGGACTCGCTGGTGCGCGCGCTGCGCTGGGACGAAAACCGTTTCGGCCTGGAGCTGGACCTGGACCGCTTCATGGTCGTGGCCGTCCATGATTTCAATATGGGCGCGATGGAAAACAAGGGCTTGAACATTTTCAACGCCGCCTACGTGCTGGCCGACGCCGACACCGCCACCGACGCCAATTACGAAGGCATCGAATCCGTCATCGGCCATGAATACTTCCACAACTGGACCGGCAACCGCGTGACCTGCCGCGACTGGTTCCAGCTGAGCCTGAAAGAAGGCCTGACCGTCTTCCGCGACCAGGAATTCAGCGCCGACATGATGGCCGACGGCATGGAGGCCGCGGCCGCCGCCAGCGCCCGCGCCGTCAAGCGCATCGACGACGTGGTGGCGCTGCGCGCCGCGCAGTTCCCGGAAGACGCCGGGCCCATGGCCCACCCGATCCGCCCGGAAAGCTACCAGGAGATCGGCAATTTCTACACCGCCACCGTGTACGAGAAAGGCGCCGAGGTCATCCGCATGCAGCACACGCTGCTGGGCGAGGCGGGCTTTCGCGCCGGCATGGACGAATACTTCCGCCGCCACGACGGCCAGGCCGTGACCTGCGACGACTTCGTCGCCGCGATGGAGTCCGTGTACGTGCGCCAGCACCCGGGGCGCGACCTGTCCGTGTTCCGCCGCTGGTATCGCCAGGCCGGCACGCCGCGCGTGACGGTCAAGCTCGACCACGACGCCGCCGCGCGCCGCTGCACCGTGACGCTGACCCAGGCCTGCCCGCCGGTGGGCGTCGAGAAGAAAGCCGGCGCCGACTACGTCAAGGCGCCCTTCCACATTCCGTTCGCCATCGGCCTGCTGGACCGCCAGGGCCGCGCCCTGCCGCTGCGCCACGAAGGCAACACCACCGAAACCGCCCTGCTGGAACTGACCGAGCAAAGCCAGCAATGGGTCTTCGAGGACATCGCCGAACGTCCGGTGCCGTCGCTGCTGCGCGACTTCTCGGCCCCGGTGATCGTGGAATACGGCTGGACCAACGAAGAGCTGGCCCTGCTGTCGGCGCATGACGGCAATCCGTTCGCACGCTGGGAAGCGGGCCAGGAGTTCGCCACGCGCCAGATCCTGGCCCTGGCCGAGGCCCGCCAGGCCGGCCGCACGCTGCAGGCCGACCCGGCCTTCATCGACACCTGGCGCGCGCTGCTGACCGATCCGGCGCTCGACGCCGCCTACCGCGCCCGCGCCCTGGCCCTGCCCTCGGAAAAGACGCTGGCCGAACGCATGCGCCAGGTGGACCCGCCGGCCCTGGCCGTGGCCCGCGACTTCCTGCGCGCCGAACTGGGCCGCCAGCTGGCCGCCGAATTCCGGCAGGCCTTCGAGGCCAACCAGACGCCGGGCGAGTACAGCCCGGCCCCGGTTCCGGCCGGGCGGCGCGCGCTGAAGAATCTGGCGCTCAGCCACCTCATGGCCGCCGGCGAGACCGACGCCCAGCGCCTGGCCGAACAGCTCTATGGCCAGGCCGGCAACATGACCGACAGCATGGCCGCGCTGTCGGCCCTGATCAATTTCGGCCAGGGCGAGTTTCCGCAGCAGGCGCTGGCCGCCTTCTACGACAAATGGCGCGACAACCCGCTGGTGGTGGACAAATGGTTCGCGCTGCAGGCCAGCGCGCGTTCGACTACCGTGCAGACGGCGCGCGAGCTGATGCAGCATCCCGCGTTCACGCTGCGCAACCCGAACCGCGCCCGCGCGCTGATTTTCCAGTTCTGCCTGAACAACGCCCGCGGCATGCACCATCCGGACGGTTCGGGCTACGCGTTCTGGGCCGAGCAGGTGCTGGCGCTGGACGCGCTCAACCCGGAGATCGCCGCCCGGCTGGCCCGCGCGCTGGACAACTGGTCGCGCTTCGTGCCCGCCCTGCGCGCGCCCATGCAGGCCGCGCTGCAGCGCGTGCGGGCGCATGAGGGCCTGTCGCGCAACGTGCAGGAAATCGTATCGAAGGCGTTAGAATTCGCCGCATAGGGAGATTCTTTTGAAACGTAAAACACTGACCCAATACCTGGTGGAGCAGCAACGCTCCGCCCAAGCCCTCGCGCCGGAAGTGCGGCTGCTCATCGAAGTCGTGGCGCGCGCCTGCAAGGCCATCAGCCATGCCGTCAGCAAGGGCGCGCTCGGCGGCGTGCTCGGCAGCCTGGAAAGCGAGAACGTCCAGGGCGAAGTGCAGAAGAAGCTGGACGTGCTGTCCAACGAAATCCTGCTCGAAGCCAATGAATGGGGCGGCCACCTCGCGGCCATGGCCTCGGAGGAAATGGAAACCATCCATCTGATCCCGAACCGCTATCCCAAGGGCGAATACCTGCTGCTGTTCGATCCGCTGGACGGCTCGTCGAACATCGACGTCAACGTTTCCATCGGCACCATCTTCTCGGTGCTGCACGCGCCCCACAACGTCTCCGGCGCGCCGGTGTGCGAGCAGGATTTCCTGCAGCCCGGCAACAAGCAGGTCGTGGCGGGCTACGCGGTGTACGGTCCCCAGACCATGCTGGTGCTGACCATCGGCAACGGCGTGGTGGGCTTTACGCTGGACCGCGAAATGGGCTCGTGGGTGCTGACCCACGAGGACATCCGCGTGCCCGAGGACACCAAGGAATTCGCCATCAACATGTCCAACATGCGCCACTGGGCTCCCCCAGTCAAGCGCTACATCGACGACTGTCTGGCCGGTTCCACCGGCCCGCTGGGCAAGGACTACAACATGCGCTGGATCGCCTCGATGGTGGCCGACGTGCATCGCATCCTGACCCGCGGCGGCATCTTCATGTACCCCTGGGACGCGCGCGAGCCGGGCAAGGCCGGCAAGCTGCGCCTGATGTACGAAGCCAACCCGATGAGCTTCCTGGTCGAACAGGCCGGCGGCGCGGCGATCAACGGCGTGCAGCGCATCATGGACATCCAGCCCGAAAAGCTGCACCAGCGCGTCAGCGTGATCCTGGGTTCGAAGAACGAAGTCGAGCGCGTGGGCCGCTACCACGCCGAGGACGCGGCGGGCTGATTCCCGCCCCCCCATGACAAAGCCCCGGCCTGTCACCAGGCCGGGGCTTTGTCTTTACCGCGGACGGCGGAAGGTCACTTCACCTGTTCGATCGACTTCACGTCATCCTTGTTGATCTGGACCTTCTTGCCGTCCTTGTCGTATTCGTACATGCCGGTATCTTTGTCGTAGCTGGGCTCGTCGGGGGTCACGGTCGAGCTGCCGTCCCGCTGCTGAATGACCGAGGGAGACGAGCATCCGGCCAATACTCCAAATCCGCTCACAGCCAGGGCCAGCGTCATGGTCTTCAGATTCATGGGCGTGTTCTCCGAGTATGAATGTGGATTTACTGTATCTGACGCCCCGGCCGCATACGTGACGGGTTGTGGTCCAAATGCATGAGAAAGTAATCCACCCGGCCCCGATTTCATTTCCCGCTGCGCCCTGGGCGATCGCCGCCGCGCAAACGAAAAACCCCTCGCCGGCCGGGCCAGCGAGGGGTTGCACACTCACACAAGCGGCAAGCGGCCTTTACACCTTGGCGTGGGCCTCGATATAGCGGCGCACCTCGGCCGGGTCGCAGTCCATGACGGCCACGCGCTGCGGCAGCGATTCCAGGTCGGCCAGATTGCCCGGCGGCGTGGCCGGGCGGCCCAGCGCCGCTTCGATGGTTTCCGAGAACTTCGCCGGCAGCGCGGTTTCCAGCACCAGCATGGGCACGCCCGGCTCGACGAAGTCGCGCGCGACCTTGACGCCGTCGGCCGTGTGCGGATCGACCAGCACGCCGGTGGCGTCGTAGACCGAGCGGATCGTGGCCAGCCGGTCCTCGTGGGTGCTGGCGCCCGACACGAAGCCGTAGCGCGATTCGAACTGCGGCAGCAGGTCGGAGAGGTCGAACGAGCCGTCGCGCGCCAGCGCCTGCCACAAGGCCTGGACGCGGCCGGCGTCGCGGCCGACCAGGTCGAACACGAAGCGCTCGAAATTCGAGGCGCGCGAGATGTCCATCGAGGGGCTGGACGTGGCGTAGGTCTGTTCCGCGGGCCGCGGGCGGTACACGCCGGTGCGGAAGAACTCCTCCAGCACGTTGTTCTCGTTGGTGGCCAGCACCAGGCGGCGGATCGGCAGGCCCATGCCGCGCGCGATGTGGCCCGACAGGATGTTGCCGAAGTTGCCCGAGGGCACGGCGAACGAGACCTGCTGGCCGGGCTTATCAGAAGCGCGCAGCCAGCCGTGGAAGTAGTACACCACCTGGGCCGCGATGCGCGCCCAGTTGATGGAATTGACCGCGCCGAGGCGGTACTTGGTCTTGAACGCCAGGTCGCCGGCCAGCGACTTGACGATGTCCTGGGCCTCGTCGAACACGCCGCGCACCGCGATGTTGTGGATGTTCTCGTCCTGCAGCGAATACATCTGCGCGCGCTGGAAGGCGCTCATACGGCCGTGCGGCGACAGCATGAACACCGCCACGCCGCGCTTGCCGCGCAGCGCGTACTCGGCCGCCGAGCCGGTGTCGCCCGAGGTGGCGCCCACGATGTTCAGCGTGGTGCCGCGCTTGTCCAGCACGTATTCGAACACCTGGCCCAGGAACTGCATGGCCATGTCCTTGAAGGCCAGCGTCGGCCCTTCGGACAGGCCCAGCAGCGACAGGCCGCCGTCGAGCGGGCGCAGCGGGACGATGTCTTCGCTGTTGAAGATCTCCTGCGTGTACGCGGCGCGGGTCAGGCGGCGCAGATCGTCGGCGGGAATGTCGGTGGCGAAGCGCGACAGCACTTCATACGCCAGGTCCGCGTACGACAGGCCGCGCCAGGATTCCAGCGTCTCGGCCGAAACCTGGGGCAGCTGCTCGGGCACCGCCAGGCCGCCGTCGGGCGCCAGACCTTCGAGCAGGATGTCGGAGAATTCCAGCGGCTTCATGCCGCCGCGGGTGGAGATGTATTTCATACGAGGTGTTCCACGCGCAGGCGCGTAACTTTGGAGCGCACGAACGGCAGCGCCTCGATGCGTTCGATCGCCTGGTTGACATTGCCTTCGACCGCTTCGTGCGTCAGGAAAATGATATCCGCGCCGCCGATGTGCGAGGGCTGCTGGATCATCGACCCGATCGAAATGGAGCGGTCGGCCAGGATGCGCGCGATGTCGGCCAGCACGCCGGGCTGGTCGTCCACGCGCAGGCGCAGGTAGTACGAAGTGCTGACCTGCTCGATGGGCAGGATCGGCGTGTCCGACATGGCGTCCGGCTGGAACGCCAGGTGCGGCACGCGGTTGCCGGGGTCGGCGGTGTGCAGGCGGGTCACGTCGACCAGGTCGGCCACGACCGCCGAGGCGGTGGGCTCTTCGCCCGCGCCCTGGCCGTAGTACAGCGTGGGGCCGACGGCGTCGCCCTTGACCAGCACGGCGTTCATGGCGCCCTCGACGTTGGCCAGCAGGCGCTCGGACGGCACCAGCGCCGGATGCACGCGCAGCTCGATGCCGTCGGGGCGGCGCTTGGTCACGCCCAGCAGCTTGATGCGGTAGCCCAGGCGCTCGGCATGCTCGATGTCCTCGGCGGCCAGCTGCGAGATGCCTTCGATGTAGGCGCGGTCGAACTGCACCGGCACGCCGAAGGCCAGCGAGGCCAGCAGCGTCAGCTTGTGCGCGGCGTCCACGCCTTCCACGTCGAAAGTGGGATCGGCCTCGGCGTAGCCCAGGCGCTGCGCCTCGGCCAGCACGTCGGCGAACGGCAGGCCGCGCGAGCGCATTTCCGACAGGATGAAATTGGTGGTGCCGTTGATGATGCCGGCCACCCACTGGATGCGGTTGGCGGTCAGGCCCTCGCGGATCGCCTTGATGATGGGAATGCCGCCGGCCACGGCGGCTTCGAACGTCACCATCACGCCGCGCTCGTGCGCCGCGGCGAAGATCTCGTTGCCATGCTTGGCCAGCAGCGCCTTGTTGGCCGTCACCACGTGCTTGCCGTTGGCAATGGCTTCGAGCACCAGCTCGCGCGCCAGCGTGTCGCCGCCGATGAGTTCGACCACGATGTCGATTTCCGGATCGCGCACCAGCGCGTGCACGTCGGCATCGACCTGCAGCGCGTCGCCCACGCGCGTGCGCGCCTTGGCCACGTCGCGCACGGCGGCGCGCGTCACTTCGATCCGCCGGCCCGCGCGGCGCGCGATTTCTTCAGCGTTGCGCGACAGCACGGACCACGTGCCGCCGCCCACCACGCCCAGGCCCAGCAGGCCGACTTTCATCGGATTCATCGCCGCTCCCTCAGCAGGCGGACGTTGAGGGGAATTCATCTTCAGTTCTCCATAATGCGGAACGGGTGCCCCCCCGAAATCGGGATGCCGCGGATCCGGCTCCGCCGGTCCGCAGGCATGCCCCCTAGAGGGGGAAGCGCCGCAGGCGCTTCGGGGGTGGGCCTACAGCCCTCCGTCCTTGCGGAACATATCCTTGATGCCGCGCACCGCCTGGCGGGTGCGCTGCTCGTTTTCGATCAGGGCGAAGCGCACGTATTCGTCGCCGTACTCGCCGAAGCCGATCCCGGGGGACACGGCCACTTTCGCGTCCGACAGGACGCGCTTGGCGAATTCCAAAGAGCCCATCGCCCTGTAGGGTTCGGGGATTTGCGCCCAGATGTACATGGACGCCTTCGGAATCTCCACATTCCAACCTGCTTCATGCAGGCCGCGCGCGAGCACGTCGCGGCGGCTCTGGTACTGCGCCACGATCTCGTTCACGCAATCCTGCGGACCGTCCAGCGCGGCGATGGAAGCCACCTGGATCGGCGTGAACGTACCGTAGTCGTGATAACTCTTGATGCGCGCCAGCGCATTGACCAGCTCGCGGTTGCCGACCATGTAGCCGATGCGCCAGCCGGCCATGTTGTAGCTCTTGCTCATCGTGAAGAACTCGACGGCGACGTCGCGCGCGCCGGGCACTTGCATGATGGACGGCGCCACGTAGCCGTCGAAGGTGATGTCGGCGTAGGCCAGGTCGTGCACGACCAGGATGTCGTGCTCCTTGGCCAGCGCGACCACGCGTTCGAAGAACGACAGGTCCACGCATTGCGCGGTCGGGTTGCTGGGAAAGCCCAGCACCATCATCTTGGGCTTCGGGATCGATTCGCGCACGGCGCGTTCCAGTTCCTCGAAGAAGTCCACGCCCGGCGTCATGCGCACGGAACGGATGTTGGCGCCGGCGATGACCGCGCCGTAGATGTGGATCGGGTAGCTGGGATTGGGCACCAGCACGGTGTCGCCGCGGTCCAGCGTGGCCAGCATCAGGTGGGCCAGGCCTTCCTTGGAGCCGATGGTGACGATGGCCTCGGAATCCGGATCGAACTCGACCGCGTAGCGGCGCTGGTACCAGTCACAGATGGCCTTGCGCAGGCGCGGGATGCCCTTGGACACCGAATAGCCGTGCGTGGTCGGGCGCGTGGTGGCCTCGACCATCTTGTCGACGATGTGCTTGGGGGTCGCGCCGTCCGGGTTGCCCATCGACATGTCGATGATGTCTTCGCCGCGCCTACGCGCCGCCATCTTGAGCTCGCCGGTAATGTTGAAAACGTACGGGGGCAGACGCTCGATGCGGGAGAACTTCCTCATGATGGGAATCCTTAGGGGCGGAAAAAGGGCAAAAAAACCAGGGCGCGGTCGCGCGTGGGGGAAAAGGGCCAGAATGCCGCGCCGCCCATGGAATTTGCAGCGCAGCAAAACCCTGTAATCTAGCGCAAGGAAGCGTAGGCGGCAAATTGGAAAAAAACGGGGCCGGCCCGAGGCGAAACCCTTGCCGGCGGAAGGCGCGCAAGCGCGGCGGGGGCCGTGCGCTTTCTACAACATGGTTGAATGCGCATGCGCTATTATCAGGCACATAAAGCTGGAGTTTTTATTGAAGCTGCATACCGATCCTGCGACGGCCGCTCTGAACACCGTCACCGCCTACGGTGATGGCTATATCGAGGTCAACCAGGTACGTTTTTCCTCGTCGGTCGCGTTCGGCCCCGAGGGCGAAGTGTCCCAATGGCCCGTCGAGTCCCCGGCCGACATCACCTCCACCCTCTTGTTCCAGGCGGCTGGCCTGTCCCAGCCCGTGCGCGACCCCATGGCGTTCCTGGACGAGCCCGAAGCCCAGTCCGCGCCCGGACGCCCCGCCAACGCGCCCGAAGTGCTGCTGGTGGGCACCGGCGCCCGGCAGCAGTTCCTGCGCCCCGACGTGCTGCGCCCGCTGCTGGCGATGGGCATCGGGGTCGAGACCATGGACACCCACGCCGCCTCGCGCACCTACAACATCCTGATGGCGGAGGGCCGGCGCGTCGTCGTGGCCCTCATCCCTCCCAACGGAGAATCCCAATAATGACGCCGACCATAGGCAAGCCCGCCCCGCTGTTCACCGCTGAAAGCACCATCGGTCCCATCAGCCTCGAACAATGCCAGGGCCGCGCCGTGATCCTGTATTTCTATCCCAAGGACAATACGCCCGGCTGCACCACCGAAAGCCAGGACTTCCGCGACCTGCACGCCGAGTTCCTGTCGGCCAGCGCCGTGGTCATCGGCATCTCGCGCGATTCGCTGAAGTCGCACGAGAACTTCAAGAACAAATACGAACTTCCTTTCCCGCTCATCTCCGACGCCGACGAAACCGTCTGCAACCTGTACGGCGTCATCAAGCAGAAGAACATGTATGGCAAGCAGGTGCGCGGCATCGAGCGCAGCACCTTCTTGATCGATGCCTATGGCGTGCTGGTGCAGGAGTGGCGCGGGGTGAAGGTCCCGGGCCACGCCAAGGAAGTCCTGCAGGCCGCCAAGAGCATCGGCTAGCCGCAAGCACAGATAGATCCGTCAGGCGCTATTGCCGGCCCACACAGGAGAGTGACACATATGCCGCTTCCGAAGTTGCCCACCCGCCCCGCAGCCATCCTGACCTTCCCCTCGGGCGAGCCCGCCCGGGCGCAGGCCCGCAGCACCAAGACCGCCGCTGCGCGGTCCAACGCCCAGCCAGCCCTCGACGAAACCGACGACGAGGCCCTGGCCGTCCAACCGCAACTCGAAGGCATGGCTGCCCCCGCCCGCAAGGCGCAGGCTCCCGCGCCCGCTCGCCAGACGCCTCCTCCGGCGGCGCCTGCCGTGCGCGCGCAGCGCCAGGCCAAGCCCGCGGCCACGCCCGCCAAGCGCGCCAAGCCGCGCGCCCAGAACGAGCCGCGCAAGCTGTTCGTGCTGGACACTAACGTGCTGCTGCACGATCCCAGCTCGCTGTTCCGCTTCGAAGAGCACGACATCTTCCTGCCGATGATGACGCTCGAAGAGCTGGACCACCAGAAGAAAGGCATGTCGGAAGTGGCGCGCAACGCGCGCCAGGTCAGCCGTTCGCTGGACGCGCTGGTGCAGGACGCCACCCAGCTCGACGAGGGCCTGGAGCTGGCCAAGCTGGGCAACAAGGACGCCACCGGGCGCCTGATGTTCCAGACCACCGCGATCCACAGCACCCTGCCCTCGGACCTGCCCATGGGCAAGGCCGACAACCAGATCCTGGGCGTGGTCCGCGCGCTGCAGGAAAAGTACCCGCAGCGCGAAGTCGTGCTGGTGTCCAAGGACATCAACATGCGCCTGAAGGCGCGCGCGCTGGGCATGGACGCCGAGGACTACTTCAACGACCACGTCCTGGAAGACTCGGACCTGATGTATTCGGGCGTCATGCAGCTGCCCGAGGACTTCTGGAACAAGCACGGCAAGGACGTGGAATCGTGGCAGCAGGGCGGCACCACCTTCTACCGCATCCACGGGCCGCTGTGTTCGCAGTTCGTGGTCAACCAGTTCGTCTACTTCGAAGGCCAGATGCCGCTGTACGCGCAGGTGCGCGAGGTCAGCGGCAAGATGGCGGTGCTGGCCACGCTGCGCGACTACACCCACGGCAAGAACAACGTCTGGGGCATTACCGCGCGCAACCGCGAACAGAACTTCGCCATGAACCTGCTGATGAATCCCGAATGCGACTTCGTGTCGCTGCTGGGCCAGGCGGGCACCGGCAAGACCCTGCTTGCGCTGGCGGCCGGCATCACGCAGGTGCTGGAGACCAAGCGCTACACCGAAATCATCATGACCCGCGTCACGGTGCCGGTCGGTGAAGACATCGGTTTCCTGCCCGGCACCGAGGAAGAAAAGATGCTGCCCTGGATGGGCGCGCTGGAAGACAACCTCGACGTGCTCAACATGGGCGACGGCGAAGGCAACGGCGACTGGGGCCGCGCGGCCACCATGGACCTGATCCGCTCGCGCATCAAGGTCAAGTCGCTGAACTTCATGCGCGGGCGCACCTTCCTGAACAAGTACCTCATCATCGACGAGGCGCAGAACCTCACGCCCAAGCAGATGAAGACGCTGGTCACGCGCGCAGGTCCGGGCACCAAGGTGATCTGCCTGGGCAACATCGCCCAGATCGACACGCCCTACCTGACCGAGGGCAGCTCGGGCCTGACCTTCGTGGTCGACCGCTTCAAGGGCTGGCCCCACTCCGGCCACGTCACCCTGCAACGCGGCGAGCGTTCGCGCCTGGCCGATTATGCGGGGGATGTGCTGTAGAACGGCGCAATCCCTCTCCCGCCGACAAAAAAAGCGCCTGGCTTGCGATAAGCCAGGCGCTTTTTTCCTGCTTCCGCCGATTACTTGTCGGCGGCGTTGGTGATGGCGTTGCCGGCCCTGGACATGTCCTTGCCCATGCCCGCGACGGTGTTGCAACCGGCGAGGACAAAGCCGAACACGACAAAGGCAGTCAGCACGATCTTGCTGCGCATGCTGGCGCTCCTATGGTGGTGAAACGGTTTCGGACCGTAATTTAGACGATTTCGACGCGCAGTTCGCCCAGGCCTTCGACGCCGCCGGTGATGACGTCGCCTTGCAGCACGGCGCCCACGCCCTCGGGCGTGCCGGTGAAGATCAGGTCGCCGGGCTGCAGTTCGAACAGGCCGGACAGGTACGAGATGCTTTCAGGGATGTTCCACAGCATCTGCGAGATGTCGCTGGACTGCTTGCGCTGGCCGTTGACGTCCAGCCAGATGGCGCCCTTGTCCAGGGTGCCCACGACGCTGCGCGGATGGATGGGGCCCAGCGGCGCGGACAGGTCGAACGCCTTGCCCACTTCCCAGGGACGCCCCTGCTTCTTCATTTCGCCTTGCAGGTCGCGGCGGGTCATGTCCAGGCCCAGCGCGTAGCCCCACACGCATTCGTTGGCCTGCTCGACCGGAATGTCGCGCCCGCCCTTGCCCAGCACCACGACGAGTTCCATCTCGTAGTGCAGGTTGGAGGTCTTGGGCGGGTACGGCATCTTGGCGGTTTCGCCGTCGGCCACGCTCAGCACCGCGTCGGCGGGCTTGCAGAAGAAGAACGGATCTTCACGGCCGGTGAAGCCCATTTCCTTGGCGTGTTCGGCGTAGTTGCGGCCGACGCAATAGACGCGGCGCACCGGAAACAACGCGGCGCTGCCGGCAACGGGAACCGCGACAGGCGGCTGGGGGGGCAATACGTAGTCCATGTCCAATCAACCTATGATGAATACGTGGCCGGAAACCGGCGCAGGCGCGGGCCGCCGCGGCGGCGGCCCGGAAACCGGTCAGCCCTTGGCGTAGCGCTCGGCGCTGCGGACGATTTCCTCGTGCGCGGCGTCCAGGCCCTTCCAGCCCTTGACCTTGACCCACTTGCCCTTCTCCAGGTCTTTGTAGTGCTCGAAGAAGTGCTGGATGCGGGCGATGTCCTCGGCCGGCAGGTCTTCGTAGGTCTTGATGTTGCGGTACGGGGGGTACAGCTTTTCGATCGGCACGGCCAGCAGCTTGGCGTCGCCGCCCGACTCGTCGTCCATTTCCAGCACGCCGATGGCGCGGCAGCGCACGACGGCGCCGATCTGGATCGGGAACGGCGTCAGCACCAGCACGTCGGCGGGGTCGCCGTCTTCGGACAGGGTCTGCGGGATGTAGCCATAGTTGCACGGGTAGTGCATGGCGGTCAGCATGAAGCGGTCAACGAAAATCGCGCCCGAGTCCTTGTCGACCTCGTACTTGACCGGGTCGGCGTTCATGGGGATTTCGATGATGACGTTGAAGTCTTCCGGCAGCTTCTTGCCGGGGGAGACGCGATCGAGGCTCATGGTTCAACCTTGTTGTGTGTCTGAAGGAATATTCAAACCGAGCCGTCGTCCTTGAACGGCGGCTTGGTCGCCGGCACGCCGGCGGGGGCCGGCGCGGGCTTGGGTTTGGACGCGGCGGGCGTGGCCGGCGCGTAGGTGGGCACGGGCTCGTCGAAAGCGGCCGCCGGGATCGGGGCGCTGTCGAAGTACTCGTCGATGTCGGAGGTGTTGCCGCCTGCCAGCGGCGCATCTTCCGGCGCGAGCGCGCGCTCGCGCTGTTCCTTGTTGACGCGGGCGTCGGGGTCCAGCACGTAGTCGGAGGCGGAGGCCGCCACCGCCGGCGGCAGCGCGGGATAGTCGCCGCCGACGTCGGCGTCGCCGTCGGCATCGGACAGGCCCACCGCATAGCCGCCTTCGGCGTCCACGCGGTACGGGTCCGAGCCGGTGTCCGCAGCCGGCAGCGCGGCGTCCGAGGCCAGCACCGGCAGCGCCATGCTGGCGGCGGTCGCCAGGCGCCAGTGGCGCACGGCGTCAGCGGGACGGTCGAGGCGGTCGTACAGGCTGCCCAGCAGCGCGTGGGTCTGCGCGTCGCTGCGGCGGCTGATGGCGCGCAGCAGATAGCGCTCGGCCTGGCCCCACAGCTGGCCGTTCAGACACAGCATGCCCAGCGCCGTGAGCAGGTCGGGATCGGTGGGACGCTGCTGCAGCCAGGTTTCGGCGCGCGCCAGGCGGCGCGAGACCTGTTCGGCCTCGCAGCGGGCGTAGGCCGCCACCAGGGCGGGATTGAACTTCACGGCGATGGCGGCTTCGAGCACGCGGGCCGCCTCGTTGGCCTCGCCGGCGGCCTCGAAGCCCGCCGCGCCGGCCAGCGCGATTTCGGGCAGCAGGCGCTCTTCGGCCTTCAGGTCCTTCCAGATGGCGCGCCAGCTCTCGGTGCCCGCGGCGGCGCGCAGGCGCGCCGAGCCGGAGGCGTCGATCAGGTGGTCGGCCTCGGGGCGGGCCATGGCGTTGCGGCGCACCAGGCCGCGGGCCAGCGAGAAGACCTCTTCGTCGTGATGCAGCGCGGCGTGGGCGCGCAGCAGCAGGCGCATCGTGTGCAGGTGGCGCGCGCCGCCGTCGGCCAGCGGTTCGAGCACGGCCAGCGCGCGCTCGGCGCGGCCCTGGTCGAGCAGCATGTCGGCCGAGACCGTGGCGGTGGCCTCGATCAGGCCCGGCTCGGCGCCGGCCTGTTCCTGCGCGGTCGCCAGCAGGCGGTCGCGGCGGTCGAACTCGCCCAGGCCATGCGCGGCGCGGGCGGCCGACAGGGCGGCGAGCACGCGGCGGGTGCGGACCTTGGTCTGGTCCAGCAGCTTGGTGAGGTCTTTTTCGGCGGTGGTGTAGCGGCCTTCGAGCAGGCCGATCCAGCCGCGCTCCAGCAATTCGTGGTCGCGCGCCTGCGCGCGCTTGCCGCGCCAGGCCCGCACGCGGTCGGGGATGGCCAGCAGCCAGGCCAGCAGGCGCAGGCCCACGTACAGCACGATGAAGGCCGCCACGATCAGCAGCACGGCCAGCGTCAGCGACATCTCGATGCGCCACGGCCAGATCAGCAACAGCACGTTGCCGGAATGCGAGCGCAGCACCACCGCCAGGGCGACGGCGACTACGGCCAGCAGCAGGGTCCAGAACCAGGTACGCATAGGCCGCCTCAGTCCTGCTCGCCGGTCTTGAAGCCGGCCGCGCGCAGCGCGGCCACGGCGGCCTGGCTGTCGGCCACGTCGGGCAGGCGCACGGCGATGTCGGTCTGGGCCAGTTCGCGGGCCAGCGCCTGGGCGGCGACGGTGTCGGGCGAACGGGAGTCGAAGTACTTGGCCAGCGTGGTGCCGACGTTGTCGAGTTCGCTCTTCCAGACCGAGGGCTGGCGCATCAGCATGGCGAGCTGGGCGGTCAGCAGGCGCTGGCGCAGCGAGCCGCGTACGAGGTCGGCCTGTTCGGGCGACAGCAGCAGGGCCGCGGGCTCGTCGACGCGCTGGATCGTGATCAGGCCGCCGAGTTCATGCGCCAGCGCGGAACCGGCGCGGCCGGGCCAGGAGGCCATCTCGGCGCGCCAGCGCTGCCACCAGGGCGCGTCGGCCGGCAGGCCGGCCTGCGGGTCTACCGAGGGCGCCGCCACGGCCGGGCGGGCCTCGCCGGCGGGCGCGACGCCCGGCGCGGCGGCGTCGGGCACCAGCAGCGGCGCCTTGCCGATCAGCGCCACCAGGCGCTCGATGCGGGCCGACTGGGCGGGAATATCCACGGTGGACACGGCGCGCAGCCGGTCCAGGTCGCCGTTGATGGATTGCTGCAGCGTGGAGAAGCGCGGACGGTCGGCGCGCGCCAGGCGCGACTGCGCGGTCTCGAGCGCGACGATGGCGTTGGAGACGTTGCCGGCCAGGCGCAGCTGCTGGTTGGCGATGGTCAGCAGGCGCTCGATGTCGTTGGCCAGCAGTTCGTCGCTGGCGCTGTCGTTGAAGTTCTGCCAGGCCAGCTGAAGCGCGTTGTACTGGCTTTGCGTTTCGCGCACGGTGGCTTCGAGCTCGGCCACGCGGCCGGCCTGGGCCTGCGCCAGGGCCAGGGCCTCGCGGGTGTCCTTGCGGGCCTGGGCCGCGTCGGCGGCCAGGGTGTCGAGCCGCGATGCGACCTCGCGCCCGGCGGAGACGAACTGCGTGCGCTGCTTCCACAGGGCATAGCCCAGGCCGGCAGCCAGCAGGATGACGATGACCAGGGCAGTGACCAGGGAGCCACTGCCGCGTTTGGCCGGACGGGCCTTGACGGGATCGGCCGGGGCCGATGCGGGCGCGCTTGCGCCCGGGGCGGCCGTCGGAACGACCGGATCGGTAGCGGGAGTCTTGTCTGTCATGACGCGATTGTATTCGGTGTCGGTCCGAAGCAACGAATCAAGCAGCAACAAAGGCCTGGAATATCGACTCGTCGTTGGGCAAGCAGATTTTTACCATTGACCGGTCCGCGGCGTCTTGCGCGGCCGGCGGCACGCGCCGCGCCAGCGAGGGATGCGTCAGCACGAAACCGCAACGCGCCCACCAGGGCGCCAGGCCGGCCTCGTCCAGGCGCGCGCGCACCGCGTCGGCGCCCTCCCCGCTGGTGATCAGCCAGGTGGCCCGCAGGCCCTCCGCAGCCCATTGCCGCAGCTGGGAGAGCCGATCGGCGTCCCAGCGGGCCGGGCGGCGCAGGTAGGCCGCAAAGCGCGTCACGGCCGCGCCGTGCGCCTGCAGCCTGTCGGCCAGCCAGTCCCTGCCCTGCGTGCCACGCACGAGCAGCACGCGCCGAGGCAGCGCGGGCAGCCCCTGCAGGACTTCCCAGAGGGCCTCGGAATCATGGCTGGGCGCGTTTCCGGATGGATGCAAAACTGTTGTATTCGCGCCAAAAGCGGGCGATTCGCGCAGCGCCCGGGCGCTGGCCGGACCGACCGTGGCGGCGATCACGCCGGCCGGCCAGGCCGACGCGCCGTCGGCTTCGAACCACTGCTCCAGGTACAGCCGGGCGGCGTTGCCGCTGACGAACACGACCATGTCGTAGTCCGACGGGCGCGGCAGCGCGCCGGGCTCGGCCGGCAGCGCCTCGATTTCCAGCGCGGGCAGGATGCAGGGCGTCCAGCCCGCGGCGCGCAGGCGCTCGGCGAGCGCCTCGTTGCGGCCCGCGGGCCGCGTCAGCACGGCGATGCGCGGGGCGCTCGTCATGGCCATCAGTCCGGCCGGGCGTCGTCTTGCAGCAGTTCGCGCAGAATGTCCTGCGCGCCCGCGTCGAGCAATTCCTGCGCCGCCGCCTCGCCGATGGACTGCGCATCGGCCAGCGGGCCGCTGCGCACGGCGCGGACCATGCGCGTGCCGTCGGGCGAGGCCACCAGCGCGCGCAGCGACAGGGTGCCCGCCTCGATCTCGGCGTAGGCCGCCAGCGGCACCTGACAGGAGCCGCCCAGCTTGCGCGACACGGCGCGCTCGGCCACCACGCAGGCGGTGGTGTCGGCGCTGGCCAGCGGCGCCAGCCAGGCGCGCATGTCGTCGCGGTCGTCGCGGATTTCGATGCCCAGCGCGCCCTGCCCGGCCGCCGGCAGGCTGTCGGCCGGTTCGAGCAGGCCGCGGATGCGCGAGGCCAGGCCCAGGCGCTCCAGCCCGGCGGCGGCCAGCACGATGGCGTCGTACTCGCCGCGGTCGAGCTTGCCCAGGCGCGTGTCGAGGTTGCCGCGCAGCGGCTTGACCGTCAGCGCCGGATGGCGCGCGCGGATCTGCGATTCGCGCCGCAGGCTGGAGGTGCCCACCACCGCGCCCGCCGGCAGGTCGGCCAGCGAGGCGTAGCGGTTGGAGACGAAGGCGTCGCGCGGATCGGCGCGATCGAGGACGGCGCAGAGCTCGAACGGGGCCTGCAGATCCACCGGCACGTCCTTCAGGGAGTGGACGGCGAGATCGGCGCGCCCGTCGAGCAGCGCGTTTTCGAGCTCCTTGACGAACAGACCCTTGCCGCCCACCTTGGACAGGGTGCGGTCGAGGATCTGGTCGCCTCGGGTCGTCAGGGTGAGAAGTTCAACCGCGCACGCCGGGTACAGCGTGCGCAGCCGGTCGCGCACATGCTCGGCCTGCCACAGGGCAAGCCGGCTGGCGCGGGTCGCGATGACCAGGCGTTGCGGTAGAGACACGAGGCGTCATCAAACGAAGTTGGAGACGACGACCGTCGCAATGACACCGAGTATGGCCAGCACGAACAGGCCTTGAAGCAGGCTCAGGCCCGATTCGGATTGCTGGGGATCGGTGGATCTACGCAGACTCATGTGCTGATTCCTTGGAGGCGTTTTTGCGGCTTGCCAGCCACCGTCCAATGACAACAACGAGCAAGGCGCCAATGATTTCTGCGCCGATTTTAACCGCAGCGGGCTGAACGCCGAATTGACGCTCGACAACAACGTCGGTGACCAGCATGCCGCCCGCGATCCAGCCCAGCAGCGCGGCGCCGAAGGTGACGACCAGCGGATAGCGGTCGATCAGCTTGAGCACCAGGGTGCTGCCCCAGATGATGATGGGCACGCTGACGATCAGGCCGAAGGCGACCAGGCCGATCTGGTGGTCGGCGTGGGCGTTCTGGGCCGCGCCGGCGATGGCGATCACGTTGTCCAGGCTCATCACGAAGTCAGCGATGATGATGGTCTTGATGGCGGCGGCGATGGAGGTGCCGCCCTTCACGTTGCCGTGCGCGTCCTCTTCGGGGATCAGGAGCTTGATGCCGATCCACAGCAGCAGGATGCCGCCGACGACCTTCAGGAACGGAATCGACAGGAGCGTCAGGGCAAAGGCGATCAGCACAACGCGCAACAGGATGGCGCCGGCGGTGCCCCACAGAATGCCTTGCATGCGCTGCTTGGGCGCGAGGTTGCGGCAGGCAAGCGCGATCACGACCGCATTGTCGCCGCCGAGCAGGATATCGATGAGGATGATCTGGAATACCGCTGCCCAACTCAGCGTCTGGAAAAACTCAAGCACTATGAACCCCCGGAGAGCATTATGAAAAGAATGGCCGGTCCCGAGCCGGCCAGCCCGCCGCGCCAGGCGCGGCGGGGTTATTCAGTACAACAAACTATTATAATTCAGCTTTCAGTCAGCTTTCTGGCGCATCAGCAAAACTTTGCCGATCGCCAATACCAGCAGCGCGCCCAGCGCGCCGGTCATCAGCGCGAAGTTGTGCTGCGTCATGCCCAGCGCCGCGTCGATGCGCGCCACCGGTTCCTGCAGCGCCGGGTCGCCCACCAGCAGTTCGCCGGCGATGAAGCCCAACAGCGCCGCGCCCACCCAGACGATAACCGGGAAGCGCTCGATGACCTTG
The DNA here is from genome assembly GCF_056711425.1 of Achromobacter sp. SX5. Lineage (NCBI taxonomy): Bacteria > Pseudomonadati > Pseudomonadota > Betaproteobacteria > Burkholderiales > Alcaligenaceae > Achromobacter > Achromobacter sp. SX5. The sequence goes on from NZ_CM160041.1 coordinate 4,010,618, forward strand.
AGCAGCAGCGTGCTGCCGAAAATGACCAGCGGAATACTAATGGCCAGGCCCACGACCAGCAAGGTCGTATCGCCCATCGCGGCAGCGGCCACGGCCACCACGTTGTCCAGGCTCATGACCAGGTCGGCGATCATGATGGTGCGGATGGCGGTCAGCAGATTGCCGTGATTCTTGCCCGCGCCGTCTTCCTCGCCTTCCGGCAGCAGCAGCGTGACGCCGATATAGACCAGGAGCAGCGCGCCGATGAGCTTGAGCCAGGGCAGCAGCAGCAGCTTGGCCGCGACCAGCGTCAGCACGATACGCATGATGATCGCAGCGGCCGAGCCGATCACGATCGCTTTCTTTTGTTGGGTCGGCGGTAGCGAGCGCGCCGCCAGCGCAATGACCACGGCGTTGTCGCCGGATAGCAGTATGTTGACCCAAATGATCTGGAGCAATGCGATCCAGAATGCCGCTGAACTGAGTTCCATGCCTCTCTTTCCTAGGTGTGATCCCCCTAGGACGAACCAAATGAATGGGTGAATTTAAAGTTGAAACGTACTGACCGCCTGGTTGCGAGCTCGACGGCATTCTTGCTTGGTACGCGCTGGATTTTCTTTCATTATAGTTTCGTTCAGCTTTCCGTATGGTTGCCCGGCCGTGACGTGGACACGGGATTTCCCTAAGGCCACGAAAAAAAAGCGCCCCGAGGGGCGCTTTTTTGTGCGTGGCCGAAAGGCTTACAGCACCGACTTGAGCAGCTTGCCCATTTCGGAGGGGTTGCGCGTGGTGCGGATGCCGCAAGCTTCCATGACTTCCAGCTTGGCGTCGGCGGTGTCGGCGCCGCCGGAGATCAGCGCGCCGGCGTGGCCCATGCGCTTTCCGGGAGGGGCGGTGACGCCGGCGATGAAGCCGACCACCGGCTTCTTCATGTTGTCCTTGGCCCACTGCGCGGCGTTGACTTCGTCCGGACCGCCGATTTCGCCGATCATGATGACGGCGTCGGTGTCGGGATCGTCATTGAACATCTTCAGCACGTCGACGTGCTTCAGGCCGTTGATCGGGTCGCCGCCGATGCCGACGGCGCTGGATTGACCCAGGCCCAGCTCGGTGACTTGCGCCACGGCTTCGTACGTCAGGGTGCCCGAGCGGCTGACGATGCCGATGCGGCCCTTGCGGTGGATGTGGCCCGGCATGATGCCGATCTTGATTTCGTCGGGGGTGATCAGGCCGGGGCAGTTCGGGCCCAGCAACAGGGTCTTGCTGCCCTTGGCCTTCATGCGGTTCTTGACGTCCAGCATGTCGCGGACGGGAATGCCTTCGGTGATGCAGATGACCAGGTCCAGCTCGGCTTCGACGGCTTCCCAGATGGCCGCGGCGGCGCCAGCCGGCGGCACGTAGATGACGGAGACGGTCGCGCCGGTGTCAGCCTTGGCTTCCTTGACCGAAGCGAAGATGGGCACGCCTTCGAAGTCCTCGCCGGCCTTCTTGGGGTTCACGCCGGCCACGAAGGCGGCTTTGCCGTTGGCGTACTCACGGCACATGCGGGTGTGGAACTGGCCCGTCTTGCCCGTGATGCCCTGGGTGATGACCTTGGTGTCCTTGTTGATCAGAATCGACATTTGTGAATCCTTGGATTTTCTTTGTACCGCCGGGCCGCCCCAAGGTGCAGGACGCCCCCTTGGGGGGCAGCAAGCCGAAGGGCGCGGCGTGGGGGCATATTTACTTGACGGCGGCTACGACGCGGGTGGCGGCTTCAGCCATCGTGTCGGCGCTGATGATCGGCAGACCGGAGTCGGCCAGCATCTTCTTGCCGAGTTCTTCGTTGGTTCCCTTCATGCGGACGACCAGCGGAACGTTCAGGTTGACAGCCTTACATGCGGCGATCACGCCTTCGGCGATGACGTCGCAGCGCATGATGCCGCCGAAGATGTTGACCAGGATGGCCTTCACGCCCTTGTTCTTGAGCATGATCTTGAAGGCTTCGGTGACCTTTTCGGCGGTGGCGCCGCCGCCCACGTCCAGGAAGTTGGCCGGCTCGCCGCCGAACAGCTTGATGGTGTCCATGGTGGCCATGGCCAGGCCGGCGCCGTTGACCAGGCAGCCGATGTTGCCGTCGAGCTGGATGTAGGCCAGGTCGAACTTGCTGGCTTCGATTTCAGCGGGATCTTCTTCGTCCAGGTCGCGGTAGGCGACGATTTCCGGGTGGCGGAACAGGGCGTTGGAATCGAAGTTGAACTTGGCGTCCAGGGCGATGATGTTGCCCTTGCTGTCGCGGTTCAGGGGGTTGATCTCGACCAGCGAGGCGTCGGTGTCCATGTAGCACTGGTACAGCTTCTGGAACACGTCCACGGCCTGGGCGGTGGAGTCGGCGGGCAGGCCGATCGCGTTGGCGATCTTGGTGGCCTGTTCGGCCGAGAGGCCGGTCAGCGGATCGATGTATTCGGTGATGATCTTCTCGGGGGTGGAGTGGGCCACTTCCTCGATGTCCATGCCGCCTTCGCTGGAGGCGATGAAGGCGACCTTCTGGGTGGCGCGGTCGGTGACCAGCGACACGTAGTATTCCTTCTGGATGTCCGCGCCTTCTTCGATGTACAGGCGGCGGACCTTCTGGCCTTCCGGACCGGTCTGGTGCGTGACCAGCTGCATGCCCAGGATTTCGGAGGCCAGCTTGCGCACGTCCTCGATCGAGCGGGCCAGCTTCACGCCGCCGCCCTTGCCGCGGCCGCCCGCGTGAATTTGCGCCTTGACGACCCACACCGGTCCACCCAGCTTTTCAGCGGCAGCCACGGCCTCGTCGACGGAAAGAGCGGGGATCCCGCGCGGCACCGGGACGCCAAATTGCTTCAGCAGTTCCTTGCCTTGATACTCGTGGATTTTCATGTGTTACCTGTCAGGACGTATGAGTAAGAGAGGGTGAATCGGTAGCCGAATCGGCCGATGCCTCAGCGCTACCCCCGGTGTACCACTTGGGATAGTGCTCAGCCACGACCGGGCCGCCGGTGCTGAGCGCATGGCAGCCGTCCAGTTGGAATGGACGCCGGTTCGGGTTGTTTTCCTGCCGCCGGCGGTTGGCCATGGTCTGGACCGCCGCGGTGGGAAGCACCTGCGACAGCTCGGTCATGTGAGTACAGCCCTCCACGTGCCCGAACCGCTCCTTGACCTGTCGGCGAAACCCCTTGAGCAGGTTCATGCCGACCAAATCAGTGTAAGCCGGTTCGATGGCCATGCAATGCGCGCCGTAAGGCGCGGCGTCATAGACGGCCTGCGCGGCCACGATCTCGAAATTCGCGTCGATGGTGATGCGCAGGTGCATGTGGTGGATGGGCTGCCCGGCCTTGAACATCTCGCCGTCGCGCTTGGGGAAATCGTACGCCTTGACGTCGATCAGTTCGGCTTCCAGATCCCACAGACCGTCGTCGCGCGCGTACGACTGCACGCGTATGGAACGCGTGTGCAGGGGCTGGCGAGGGTAATCCGGCGGTGGCAAGGGCATGCTGGGGCCTGCGAGGCAAAAATGGCCTGCGCATGGTGCGCGGCAACAAAACCTTGAAAGTATAGCGCAGGCGGCTATGACTCCCCCAGAAACCAGCCGCCCGGCAGGGTTGCCCCCGCCGGGCGGTCCGACGCTCCCGAAAATAGGGGACGCTGGTGCGGTCAGGCCGCCTGGCGCAGCGCGCGCGCGGCCTGCACCATGCCGATGAGCGCGGCCTCGGTTTCGGGCCAGGCGCGCGTCTTCAGGCCGCAGTCCGGATTGACCCACAGGCGTTCCTTGGGCAGGCGCGCCGCGGCCTTCTCCATCAGGCCGACCATCCAGTCCACCTCGGGCACGTTGGGCGAATGGATGTCGTACACGCCTGGGCCGATGTCGTTCGGATAGCGGAAGTCCTCGAAGGCCTTGAGCAGCTCCATGTTGGAGCGCGAGGTCTCGATGGTGATGACGTCGGCGTCCATCGCCGCGATGGATTCGATGATGTCGTTGAACTCCGAATAGCACATGTGGGTGTGAATCTGGGTTTCGTCGCGCACGCCGGCAGTGGACAGGCGGAAGCAGTCCACCGCCCAGTCCAGGTAGGCCTGCCAGTCGGCGCGGCGCAGCGGCAGGCCTTCACGGATGGCGGGCTCGTCGATCTGGATCACGCTGATGCCGGCGGCCTCCAGGTCGACCACTTCGTCGCGCAGCGCCAGCGCCAGCTGGCGGCAGGTCTGCTCGCGCGGCTGGTCGTCGCGCACGAAGGACCATTGCAGGATGGTGACCGGGCCGGTCAGCATGCCCTTGACCGGCTTGTCGGTCAGCGACTGCGCGTACGACGACCAGCCCACGGTCATGGGCGCCGGGCGGGCCACGTCGCCGAAGATGATGGGCGGCTTGACGCAGCGCGAGCCGTAGCTTTGGACCCAGCCGTTCCTGGTGAACGCGAAGCCGGCCAGCAGTTCGCCGAAGTATTCCACCATGTCGTTGCGCTCGGGCTCGCCGTGCACCAGCACGTCCAGGCCCACTTTTTCCTGGAAGCGGATGACTTCCTCGATCTCCTTGCGGATGGCGTTTTCGTAGGCCGAGTCGGTCAGCGCGCCGGCCTTCCAGTCGCGCCGCAGGGCGCGGATTTCGGCGGTCTGCGGGAACGAGCCGATGGTCGTGGTCGGATAGGCCGGCAGGCCCAGTTGTTCCTGCTGGCGGGCGATGCGGCCGGCGAACGGCGCGCGCTCGCGCGACACCTCGGCGGCGGCGGCCATGCGCCGGGCGACCGCCGGGTTGTGGATGCGGGCCGAGGCGCGGCGCGCGGCCAGCGCGGCGCGCTGGCTGGCCAGGGCTTCCTGCACGGCCGCGGCTTCGCCGCCGTCCAGCGCACGGCCCAGCAGGCTCAGCTCGTCCAGTTTCTGGGCGGCGAAGGACAGCCAGCTCTTGAGTTCGGCGTCCAGTTCGGTTTCATGCGCCAGATCCACCGGCACGTGCAGCAGCGAGCACGACGGCGCCAGCCACAGGCGTTCGCCCAGCTGCTGCCTGACCGGCGCCAGCGCGGCGATGGCGGCGTCCAGGTCGGTGCGCCAGATGTTGCGGCCGTTGATGACGCCGGCCGAGAGCACCTGGTCGCCGCGCAGGCCGGCGGCCACTTGCGCCAGCTGTTCGGGCGCGCGCACCAGATCCACGTGCAGGCCGGCCACGGGCAGGCCCAGCGCGGTGGCGAGATTGTCTTTCAGGCCGTCGAAATAGGTGGCGGCGAGCAGCTTGACCGGGCTGGCCGACAGCGCCGCGTAGGCCGCGCCGAAAGCGTCGCGCCAGGCTTGCGGCAGGTCCAGCGCCAGGATGGGCTCGTCGATCTGCACCCATTGCACGCCCAGCCGGGCGAAGCGCGCCAGCACCTCCTGGTAGACGGGCAGCAGCGCGGCCAGCAGCTGCAGCTTGCGCTCGTCGGCCGCGCCTTCGGCGTAGGCGTCGCCCTTGCCCAGGTACAGCCAGGTCAGCGGGCCCGGGATCACCGGCTTGACGGCATGGCCCAGCGCCTGGGCTTCCTGGATCTGCTCGAACAGCGATTCGCGGGCGATGCGGAAGGTCTGGCCGGGGACCAGTTCCGGCACGATGTAGTGGTAGTTGGTGTCGAACCACTTGGTCATTTCGCAGGCGGCGGCGGGCTTGCCCGACGGCGCGCGTCCGCGGCCCATGCGGAACAGCGTGTCCAGCGAAACCGGTTCACCGTCCTTCTGGCCGAAGCGCGCGGGCACGGCGCCCAGCAGCGCGGTCCATTCCAGGATCTGGTCGTACCAGGCGAAATCGCCCACGGGCAGGAAGGCCAGGCCGCTGTCGGCCTGCAGCTGCCAGTGTCGGGCGCGCAGCTCGCGGCCGGTCTGTTCGAGTTCGGCGGCGCTTTGCTTGCCCGCCCAATAGGTCTCGACGGCGCGTTTGAGTTCGCGCTGGGCGCCGATGCGGGGGAACCCCAAATTATGAATGATAGTCATGGCAATACCGTCGGATAACAAATTTTGTTCAAGTGACGGTTATTCTGAGGCCAAACCAATATGAGTCAAAATCAATCTCTACATTCATAACATGAGGAAATCTCATAAAATATGCGCTTATTCCATTTGCCTGTATTCCCATGCTCGAAATCCGCCACCTGGAAACGCTGACGGCCATCCGCGAAGGCGGCAGCCTGCAAGAGGCCGCCGAACGCCTGCACCTGACCCAATCGGCCCTGTCGCACCAGTTGCGCGACCTCGAAACCCGACTGGGCACGCCGCTGTTGAACCGCCGCACCCGGCCGGCCCGGCTGACCACGGCCGGGCTGCGGGTGCTGGCGCTGGCCGACGAGGTGCTGCCCCGCATCCGCGCCACCGAGCGCGAGCTGCAGCGGCTGGCGGCCGGCCGCAGTGGGCGGCTGCACCTGGCCATCGACTGCCATTCCTGCTTTCAGTGGCTGATGCCGGCGCTGGACGCGTTCCGCGTGCAGTGGCCGGACGTGGCGCTGGACCTGTCGGCCGCGTTTTCGTTCGCGCCGCTGCCCGCGCTGGTGCGCGGCGACCTCGACCTGGTCATCACCTCGGACCCGCAGCCGCTGGAAGCCGTGCAATACCTGCCGCTGTTCAAGTACGAGCTGGTGCTGGCGGTCTCGGACTCCAATCCGTTGTCGGGCAGCAAGTTCGTGCTGCCCGAGCAGCTGGCCGACCAGACCCTCATCACCTATCCGGTGGACCGGCAACGCCTGGACGTCTTCACGGCCTTTCTCGACCCGGCCGACGTGGAGCCCGCGGCCGTGCGCAAGGCGGAGCTGACGCCCATTATCGCGCAGTTGGTGGCCAGCAACCGCGGCGTGGCCGCCCTGCCCAACTGGGCGCTGACCGAATACATGAACCAGGGGTGGCTGCGCCTGTGCCGGCTGGGGCCGCAAGGCGTATGGCGCACGCTCTACGCCACGGTGCGCAGCGAGGACACGGACGCGTCGTACATCGATGAATTCCTGACCATCACGCGCGACGTGTGCTTCAGGACGCTGTCCGGGATCAAGTCGGCGAAATAGCCGGCCGGCTCAGTCCTCGTCGCCTTCGCCGAGGATGCGGCGGATCACGTCGTGCGCGAAGCCGCGGCTGGCCAGAAAACGCGCCTGCTTGGCGTAGGCCGCGCGGTCTTGCGGCCGGGCCTGGAAACGCTTTTTCCAGACTTCCAGGGCGCGCTCGTATTCGGTGGCGCGCAGCTGGTCGCGCAGTTCGGCGACCTGGTTGTCGTCCACCCCATGCTGGCGCAGTTCCTGGACGATGCGCGCCGTGCCCTGGCGCGCCGCGCGCCGGTGGACCAGGCCCTGCGCAAAGCGTTCGTTGGACAGCCAGCCTTCTTTTTCGAGGGAATCGAGCACGGCCTCGACCTCGGCCGGGTCCTCGGCATGGGCGGCCAGCTTGCGGGCCAGTTCGCCGCGCGCGTGCTCGCGCCGCGACAGATAGCCCACGGCGCGCATCTTCAGCGACGGCCCCTTGCGGGCGGCCGGCTTGGCGTCGTCTTCGGCATCCTGCGCCTGCTCCCGCCGGGCGTCCGAAGTCCGGCGCAGGCCCTCGGGCCTGGCGACGGTTTCGAATTCGTCATCGAGCCTGGCGCGTAGGCGGTCGGCTGAGGTGGGCGGCGGTTTCCAGCTCATGCGTTTCCTGCTTGCCATGAATGACGGCAGGCCCGTGCTGGCGCCTGCCGCGAGTCTGTGGGCCGGATCGGCGGCGGGCAGGACCCGCCGGCCGACGGCTTACTCGGCCGTGTCTTCGGCCGTGGGCACGAATTCGGCCGCGCGGCTCACGATGCCCTGGTTCTCGCGCACGCGGTTCTCGATCTCGATGGCCAGTTCCTTGTGCTCTTTCAGGTATTCGCGGACGTTGTCCTTGCCCTGGCCGATGCGGTTGCCGTTGTAGCTGTACCAGGCGCCGGACTTGTCCACCACGTTGGCGGCCACGCCCAGGTCGATGATTTCGCCCTCGCGCGAGATGCCCGCGCCGTACATGATGTCGAACTCGGCCTGCTTGAACGGCGGCGCGACCTTGTTCTTGACGACCTTGACGCGGGTTTCGTTGCCGACGACTTCGTCGCCCTTCTTGATCGAGCCGATGCGGCGGATGTCCAGGCGCACCGAGGAGTAGAACTTGAGCGCGTTGCCGCCGGTGGTGGTTTCGGGGTTGCCGAACATCACGCCGATCTTCATGCGGATCTGGTTGATGAAGATGACCATGCAGTTGGTCTTCTTGATGGTGGCGGTCAGCTTGCGCAGCGCCTGGCTCATCAGGCGCGCCTGCAGGCCGGGCAGCGAATCGCCCATTTCGCCTTCGATTTCGGCCTTGGGCACCAGGGCCGCCACCGAGTCGACGACGATGAGGTCGACCGAACCCGAGCGCACCAGCGCGTCGGTGATTTCCAGCGCCTGTTCGCCGGTGTCCGGCTGCGAGATCAGCAGGTCGGACAGGTTCACGCCCAGCTTGGCGGCGTACTGCACGTCGAGCGCGTGTTCGGCGTCGACGAAGGCGCAGGTGCCGCCGAGCTTCTGCATTTCAGCCACGACCTGCAGCGTCAGCGTGGTCTTGCCGGAGGATTCCGGACCGTAGATCTCGACCACGCGCCCGCGCGGCAGGCCGCCGACGCCCAGCGCGATGTCCAGCCCGAGCGAGCCCGTGGAAACCACCTGGATGTCGTGCGATACCTCGTTGTCGCCGTAGCGCATGATCGAGCCCTTGCCGAACTGCTTTTCGATCTGCGAAAGCGCGGCGGCAAGCGCCTTGGCCTTTTCCGAAGCGGCGGCCTTGGTGGTTTTGTCGTCCATGTAAAGTCCTGTCTGTAGTCCCGTCTGTGACGTGGTCTGTAACGTATGTTGTAGCGGGGTGATGCTGGTTCGGCGGGATTGCGGGTTTTGCCGCGGAGCTAGATTATGGCATCGGATTGTACTGTACAAAAAAACAGTGTGCCACTGTTTTGCACGTATACCCTGAGTGGCAAGCCGCAAGCCATATGCCAGAATCCCAGGCGAGCCCGGCGTTTCGTCCCCGCAGCGCCGGACCGTGTTTCTTCTACTGTAGCCCATGCGTATCCTGATCGCCGAAGACGACAGCATCCTGGCCGACGGCCTGTCCCGCTCGCTGCGCCACAACGGCTACGCCGTGGATGCCGTGCGCGACGGGCTGGCGGCCGACTCGGCGCTGGCGGCCCAGGCTTTCGACCTGCTCATCCTGGATCTCGGCCTGCCGCAGCTGGCCGGGCTGGAAGTGCTGCGCCGGCTGCGCGCCCGCAACTCCGCCCTGCCCGTGCTCATCCTGACCGCCGCCGACAGCATCGAGCAGCGCGTCAAGGGCCTGGACCTGGGCGCCGACGACTACATGGCCAAGCCCTTCGCGCTGTCCGAGCTCGAGGCCCGCGTGCGCGCGCTGACCCGCCGCGGCGCCGGCGGCGGCGCGACGCTGCTCAAGCACGGCCGGCTGTTGTTCGACCAGACCGGCCGCGTGGCCATGGTGGACGACCAGACGCTGGACCTGTCGGCGCGCGAAGTCAGCCTGCTCGAAATCCTGCTGACCCGCAGCGGCCGCATGGTCAGCAAGACCCAGCTCGTCGACCATCTCTGCGAATGGGGCGAAGAAGTCAGCACCAACGCCATCGAGGTCTATGTGCACCGCCTGCGCAAGAAGCTCGAGCCCAGCGGCGTGAAGATCGTGACCGTGCGCGGGCTGGGCTATTGTCTTGAGCGGGACCAGGGTGCGGCCTACCTCGCCAGCTGATCCCGCGCATCCGGAAGCGCTCAATCAGGAAGCACTGGATGTCATGCAGGCCGGGTCCAAGGGCCCGAGCTTCGCGCCGCCCCAGCGCTCGCTGCTGGGCGAGATCCTGGACTGGATGCTGGCGCCGCTCTTCCTGCTGTGGCCGATGAGCGTGGCGATCACCTACGTGGTGGCGCAGAACATCGCCAACGTGCCCTACGACCGCGCGCTGGCCAACAATCTCTACGTGCTGACCCGGCAGGTCCATGCGCAGGACGGGCGCGCCGTGCTGCGCATGTCGGACGCCGCGCGCGAAGTGCTGCACGCCGACGAGACCGAAAGCGTGTTCTGGCTGGCCCTGGGCAGCCGCGGCGAATACCTGGGCGGCGACCGCGCCCTGCCCCTGCCGTCCAGCGTGGGCCAGCCCCAGCCCGGCCAGGTGCAATACGAGGACGCCACCCTGCGCGGCTTCGGCATCCGGCTGGCGTTCACCTGGGTGGACCTGCATCTGCCGAATACGCAGCCGGCGCTGCTGATCGCCGCCGAGACCGTCGAAAAGCGCACCCAGCTGGCCAACGACATCATCAAGGGCGTGATCATTCCGCAGTTCGTGGTGCTGCCGGTGGCGGTGCTGCTGGTGTGGTTCGGGCTGTCGCGCGGCGTGGCCCCGCTGAACGCGCTGCAGCAGCGGCTGCGCGCGCGCCGGCCGGACGATCTTTCCCCCATCGACGAGCGTGCCGCGCCGTCCGAGATCGCGCCCCTGGTGGCGGCCATGAACGACCTGCTGGACCGGCTCTCGTCCAACGTGCAGGCGCAGCGCCGCTTCGTCGCCGACGCCGCGCACCAGTTGAAGACGCCGCTGGCCGGCCTGCGCACGCAGGCGGAACTGGCCCTGCGCGACGCCAGCCCGGAAGAAATGCAGTCTAGCCTGCGCCAGCTGGTGACCGGTTCGGAACGCGCCACCCGCCTGGTGAACCAGTTGCTGCTGCTGGCCCGCGCCGAGAATCCCAGCGCCATCGGCATGGCGCGCACCGACCTCAACGCCATCGCCTACGAGCAGGCCATGCACTGGGTGCCGCAGGCGCTGTCGCTCAGCACCGACCTGGGTTTCGAAGGCGCCGACGCGCCGGTCGAAATCAACGGCAATCCCCTGCTGCTGGCCGAGCTGCTCAACAACCTGGTGGACAACGCGCTGCGCTACACGCCTCGTGGCGGCCACATCACGGTGCGGGTGCAGTCGCTGCGCGGCCATGCCGTACTGGAGGTGGAGGACTCCGGCCCGGGCATCCCGCCCGAGGAACGCGAGCGCGTGTTCGACCGCTTCTACCGCGTGCTGGGCACCCTGTCCGACGGCAGCGGCCTGGGCCTGGCCATCGTGCGCGAGATCGCGCAGAAGCACCAGGCCAGCGTCGAGATCCATGACCATCCGACGGCGCATTCCTCCCTGCCCGGCATGCGCGTGCGCGTGATTTTCCCGTCCTATGACGACTCGCCGGAGCCGCTGGACAGCTAGGAATATCCCTAGCGCCCCCCGCGGCAGAATCATTTTGTTTCAATTTTAAGATCCAAGTAAGGGTTCCGTCAGAACCCCGTCAGCCTCGCCCCCCAATGTTGCACATAGCTCTCGATGTCGGTGCCGCCGGCGGAGGGCAATGCACGGCGGACCACCGCCGGCAACAAAAACGAGGAGACATCATGAGCACAACAACCATGGCAGGCCGCGGCCCTTCCGCGGGTCCGCGCCCAATGACCAAGGATGAGCGCCGCGTCATCTTTGCGTCGTCGCTGGGCACGGTTTTCGAGTGGTACGACTTCTACCTGTACGGCTCGCTGGCGGCCATCATCGCGCAGCACTTCTTCTCCGGCGTGAACCCCACCGCGGGCTTCATCTTCGCGCTGCTGGCCTTCGCGGCGGGTTTCGCCGTGCGGCCTTTCGGCGCGCTGGTGTTCGGCCGCCTGGGCGACCTAGTCGGACGTAAATACACCTTCCTGGTCACCATCGTGATCATGGGCCTGTCGACCTTCCTGGTCGGCGTGCTGCCCAGCTACGCCAGCATCGGCATCGCCGCCCCGGCCATCCTGATCGGCCTGCGCCTGCTGCAGGGCCTGGCGCTGGGCGGCGAGTACGGCGGCGCGGCGACCTATGTCGCCGAACACGCGCCGCACGGCCGCCGCGGTTTCTACACCTCGTGGATCCAGACCACCGCGACGCTGGGCCTGTTCCTGTCGCTGCTGGTCATCCTGGGCATCCGCACGTTCATGGGCGAAGACGATTTCAAGGCCTGGGGCTGGCGCATTCCGTTCCTGATCTCGGTGATCCTGCTGGGCATCTCGGTGTGGATCCGCCTGCAGCTCAACGAATCGCCGACCTTCAAGCGCATGAAGGAAGAAGGCAAGGGCTCCAAGGCGCCGATCGCCGAATCGTTCGGCCAATGGAAGAACCTGAAGGTCGTGATCCTGGCGCTGCTGGGCCTGACCGCCGGCCAGGCCGTGGTCTGGTACACCGGCCAGTTCTACGCCCTGTTCTTCCTGACGCAGACCCTGAAGATCGACGCCAACACGGCCAACATCATGATCGCGATCGCGCTGCTGATCGCCACGCCGTTCTTCGTGATCTTCGGCGCGCTGTCGGACAGGATCGGCCGCAAGCCCATCATCATGGCCGGCTGCCTGATCGCCGCCGTCACCTACTTCCCGATCTTCCAGGGCCTGACCCACTTCGCCAACCCCGCGCTGGAAAAGGCCCAGGCCTCGGCCCCGGTCACCGTGATCGCCGATCCGGCCACGTGCTCGTTCCAGTTCAACCCGGTGGGCACTTCGTCCTTCACCAGCTCGTGCGACGTGGTCAAGTCGTTCATGGCCCGGAACTCCGTGAACTACGAGAACCAGTCCGCGCCGGCCGGCTCGGTCGCCAAGGTCAAGATCGGCAATGACGAGTTCACCTCGTTCGACGGCAAGGCCCTGCCGCCGGCCGAATTCAAGGCCAAGGCCGCCGAACTCGACAAGGCGCTGACCACCGCGATCCGCGACCACGGCTATCCGGCCAAGGCCGATCCGGCCCAGACCAACAAGGTCATGGTGGTGGTGCTGCTGACCATCCTGGTGATCTACGTGACCATGGTGTACGGCCCGATCGCCGCGATGCTGGTGGAGATGTTCCCGACCCGCATCCGCTACACCTCGATGAGCCTGCCCTACCATATCGGCAACGGCTGGTTCGGCGGCTTCCTGCCCCCGGTGGCCTTCGCGGTGGTCGCGGCGACCGGCAACATCTATGACGGCCTGTGGTACCCGATCATCATCGCCGTCATGACGCTGGTCATCGGCACCCTGTTCATCCGCGAAACCAAGGATAACGACATCAACGCCTGAACCTTCCATCCCCCGCCGGACGGGACTGCTGCGCCCGCCCGGCCTTTAGAAGCTCCTCCTTAACAGGGAGCTTTTTTTTTGGCCGCAGATTCAGGACCATGTCAGACCGGCGCCATTAGACTGGGCGCTCAGATTACGGTCTTGCGCAAGATCGACCGACGATTGATCCCCCTGTCGGGCGATTGCAGGGCCAGTGTTCTGACACCGATGCCGCGTTCCCCGCGAGCCTTTTATGACGCGGCATCGTGTGCTCCCGTACCGGCCCGGCCTTTATTGAGCCGGGCCGCTTTTTTTTGTTCCGGGCGTACGCAAGCGACAATGGCGGCCCGCAAGGGGCCGCCATTTCAAGGCCGGCATGCCGGCCGCCCGCGCCTGCCGGAATCAGCGGCGCATGCCCACGCCGAGCGCCACCACGCCCGCCACGATGGCGGCGATGCCGGCCCAGGCGGGAATCGGCACCGACTTCTCGGTCTCGGCCGTGGCCTTGACCGATCCGATCTGCAGCACGGTCTCTTCGGATTTGTAATTGAAGCCCTTGTAAGCCAGGGCGGCGATGCCCAGGGCGATCAGGATGACGCCAACGATCTTCATTTGTTATCTCCAGTGCGACGTTGCTGCCGCGGACATTAGCGCATAGCCCGGCGGCTGTCAGTGACAGAAGGTGTCGCATCGCGCTTCCGTATTGCAGCGCTTCGGCAAAGCCTGCGCGTCGTATAGAATCACCCCTTTTGGCCGACGCTCATGTGGTTCAAGAATCTCAAGATTTATCGCCTCTCCTCGCCGTGGACGCTGATCGGCGAGCCGCTTGAAGAAACGCTGGCGCGGCACGCCTACCAGAGCGGCAACAACCTGGAAATGCAAAGCCTGGGCTGGGTGCCTCCGCGTGAAAACGGCGGCCTGGCCCACGTGGTCAACGGCCAGATCCTGCTCAGCCTGCGCGCCGAAAAGAAGCTGCTGCCCGGCACCGTGGTCAACCAGGTCGCCAAGGCCCGCGCCCAGGAAATCGAAGAGCAGCAAGGCTACAAGCCGGGCCGCAAGCAGATGAAGGAAATCAAGGAGCGCGTCACCGACGAGCTTCTGCCGCGCGCCTTCAGCGTGTACCGCGACACCCGCGTGTGGATCGACACGCAGAACCATTGGCTGGTGATCGACGCCGCGGCCTCGGCCAAGGCCGACGAAGTCATCGGCCTGCTCGCCAAGACCGTCGATCCGTTCCCGCTGGAGAACCTGTACGTGGCCCAGTCGCCCGCCTCGGCCATGACCGGCTGGCTGGCCGAAGACGAAGCCCCCGTCAATTTCTCCATCGACCAGGACACCGAGCTGCGCTCCTCGGGCGAAAGCGGCGCGGCCATCCGCTACGTCAAGCACTCCATCGACGCCGACGACGTGCGCCGCCACATCCAGTCCGGCAAGCAGTGCACCCGTCTAGCCATGACCTGGGCCGACCGCATCTCCTTCGTGCTGACCGAAGGCCTGGACATCAAGCGCGTCGCGCCGCTGGACGTGCTGAAGGAAGGCAACGAAGGCATGGCCGCCAACGACGACGAGAAGTTCGATTCCGACATGATGCTGATGACGGGCGAACTGGCCAAGATGATGGCCGAGCTGGTCGACGCGCTGGGCGGCGAAAAGAAGGTCTGAAACGCGCGCCGGCCCGGGCCGGCGCCCATCCTACGCAGCCTCGCTGCGGTCCCGCCCGGCCTGCTTGGCCCGGTACAGCGCCTTGTCGGCGCGATCGATCAGATACGCGTAATCGGGGTGGCCATCGAACGTGGCCACGCCGATGCTGGCCGTGATCCGCAGCGGGCCGGCCTCGGCCACGCTGAATTCCTGGCGGCGGACCTCCGCGCCCAGTTTCTGCGCCGTGGCCAGGGCGGCTTCGCGTCCCGCGTCCACCAGCACGATGAGGAATTCCTCGCCGCCATAGCGGAACACGAAGTCGCTGGAGCGGCACGACTGATGCAGCACCTGGGCGAACTGGCGCAGCACCTGGTCGCCCCCGGCGTGGCCGTGCTGGTCGTTGATGGCCTTGAAATGGTCGATGTCCAAAAGCAGCACCGAGAACTCGGTGCGCTGGCGCTGCGCGATCGAGATTTCGCGGCTGACCACCGAAGGCAGGAAACGCCGGTTCAGCACGTTGGTCAGCGGGTCGCTGCCGCTCTCGATCTCGGCCACCATGTCGAACAGGCCGTTGAGCAGGTGCTTGATGCGCGCCACCAGCTCCTGCAGTTCACGCACGTGGTCCGTCATCGACGCGGCCGCGCCGTCCATCAGCCGCGGCAGCACGTCGCGATCCAGTTGCGCGACGGCCTCGGTGATCTGCTGCAGGGCCGGCGCGCTTTCGAACATCGCCGCCCCCTTGTGCTGCAGCCACAGCCCGAATTCGGAGGCGGCCAGGCGCGGCAGCGCCTGGCCCGGCGCGCGATAGTGCAGGCCGATCAGCACGGCCTGGCTCCATTCCAGCAGCGCGGCGCGCTGGCGTTCGCGTTCGGTGGAAATGTTCTGCCCCAGCGCGAACAGCCGGTAGGCTTCGTCGTTGCGCGCGCCGCGGCTGACGTCGCGCATGAACGCGCGGCTCATCTGCTCGACCGCCAGGTCGAACAGATTGCATACGTATTGCGTGGCCACGGAGGCCGCCAGGCCGTCCAGGTCACTGGCGCGCAGGCGCTGCGCGATCTCGTTCTTGAGGATGCGCGCGCCCACCATCACCAGGTGCATGGGAATGTGGACGCGGGCGTGCACCTCGCCCACCTTCTTCTGGGTGGCCATCAGGGCGCCGATGTCGCCCTGCCCGCGCACGCACAGCAGGCCCTTGAGCCAGTGCGTCATGCCGCTGTGCAGGCGCGTGGCCACGATGTCGTGGGACAGGCGCGGGCCGGCTTCGTTGTCGGCCAGCAGCACGGAATAGAAGGTATCGACCAGTTGCGGCAGGCTGTCGCCCACCACCGCGGCGACCTGGCCACGGGTATAGGCGTCGACCGACTGGTAGACCGCCACCCAGGCCGCTTCGTGCGACGCGCTGAGGTAGCAAGCCTGGGCAGGCATGGCCTCGGATCGATCCGGAGAAGACGGAATGCCGAAGCTGCTGATAGACATGAATAATCCCCCCGAGGGCTAAGGCGTGCCCCGGGAGCAGAATGCGACACGCGGCAGACAAAAACCAGCGCGGATTATGCTTCAAATCGCGGCGGCCCGGCCGACTGCCCGACCGTGCCGCAGGACTATTTCACCGGTCGGGGATCAATCCAGGCCGTGGAAAGTCGAATCGTCCGGCCCGACATGCGAGGGATGGCGCCACGTCACGTCGCGCATCGAGTGCTGCACCAGGCCTTCCACGCCCAGCAGCACCGCGAAGATCGCCATGCGGATGGGAATGCCGTTGTCGGTCTGGCGGAAGATCGCCAGGCGCGGATCGTGGTTGAGGTCCACGCTCAGGTCGTTGGCGCCCGGGCGGCTGTCGCGCGGCAGCGGGTGCATGACGATGGTCTCGGGGCTGCAATAGGCGTCGATGATGGCGCGGTTGATCTGGAAGTCGGGCGTGTAGCCTTCGTTCTCTTCGTTGGCGAAGCGCTCTTTCTGCACGCGCGTCGCGTAGATCACGTCGGCGCCGGCCAGGCCTTCGGCCAGCGAGCTCTTCTGCTCGATCATGTTGCCGTTGCGGCTGGCCTGCTCGATGATGTAGGCCGGCATTTCCAGGCCCTTGGGCGAGATCAGCGAGAACTTCACGTTCTTGTACAGCGCCATCAGCTTGATCAGCGAATGCACGGTGCGGCCGTACTTCAGGTCGCCGACCATCGCGATGTGGGCGCCGTCGAGCAGCTTGCCCAGGCGCGAGAACTCGGTGAGGATCGTGTACAGGTCGAGCAGGGCCTGGCTGGGGTGTTCGCCCGGGCCGTCGCCGCCGTTGACCACCGGAATGTTGGTGGCGCGCGCGAACTCGGCGACCGAGCCCTGCTCCGGATGGCGGATGACCATCGCGTCGACGTAGCCGCTCATGACGCGGCTGGTGTCGTAAATGGATTCGCCCTTGGCCATGGACGAGAAGGTGAAGCCGGTGGTGTCGCACACCGAGCCGCCCAGGCGGCAGAACGCCGAACCGAAGCTGACGCGGGTGCGCGTGCTGGCCTCGAAGAACAGGTTGCCCAGCACGGCGCCCTCGAGCACGCGCGAGACTTTCTGGCGACGCGCGATGGGCTGCATCATGTCGGCCACGCGGAACAGGTCCTCGACCGATTCGCGGGTGAACTGGTCCACCGACAGCAGCTGGTGCTTGCCTTCCACCGCGATACGGTCACGCAGAGGCCCTTCTTGTACGCTTTGCGTATATTTTTCCAGCAAGACCCCGTTCTGCACGATTTCCGTGACGAAGCGCTGCACCACTTCCGGCATGGCGCGGAATTCCTGCGAGCCCTCGGGCAGCAGCCAGGTATCCAGGGCGCGGCGCTTGACGCCGATGCGGGTGGCGAAAACGTCGCGCGTGAGGTTCAGGCGCCGCATGGCGTCACGCAGGAAGGCTTGCTGGGAAATGGTCATGACGGGCCCCGAGACAGAGGATTTATATACGCAACGCGCATATTATTCTCAACACAAACTCAAGTCCAACACTTTTGCGCACACGGGTAAACCCCGATGCAGTCGGCTCAGCGCGGGCTCAGCGCCGCCGTCATCTGCGGAGGGTCCACCACCGCCTGCGCGGCCGCCACCCAGCACGCGGCGCAGAAGGCCAGCGCGCTGAGCAGGTAGCAGAACATGGCCAGAAGCTGCGCGGGCAGATGGGCCCGCGTCAGATGTCCGGTGTAGCCTTGGCGCAACAGGCTGACCTGCGCGAGGTAGGCGAACAACAGGCCCAGGCAACTGGCCAGCAGGCCGCCGAGCAGCAGTTCCAGCGGCAGTTGCAGGTCGGGCGCGGCGACCTCGCCGCCCACGATGCCCAGCAGAAAGGCCGTCACCACCAGCGCCGCCCCGCCGTTGAGCCAGCCCAGGAAGCGGAACGCCCCGGCCAGCAGGGAGAACGACATGGCGCTTGCGCGGATCTGCTGGGAACGGGCGTCCATGGTCGCTCAGCCTTGGCGGCAGACGGGCGTTGCGCTCTGGATCGAGGCCTTGGCGGCGGCAAGCTCCGCCTGGTCCCAGCGGTCCTCGCCCAGCACGGTGACGGTCACCTTGGAGGTGGAAGGCGTGTCGGTCTCGGCGGTAATCAGCTCCAGCACCTTGGCAGGCTCCGTCACCTTATAGAGCTGCACCTCGTCCGGCGCGCCCTTTTCGCCCTTCACGCTGCGCCAGGCATAGGCGACGTTGTAGGCGTGCTGCACCTGGACGTGGCAGACGCGCACGTATTCGCCGGCGCGGCGAAACGCCGCCTCGTAGTTGGTATTGACGACGAAGGTCTCCTTCAATACGGCATCGGACTCGTAGACCCCCCTGCTTGCGCAGCCGGCCAACAAGGCCGCGACCGCCACTCCCACCCACACAGACTTGCGCATGACACTTCCCGCTCAGAGATAGATTCGGATTGCAAGATTATGCCCCAGCCATTCCCGCTTCCAGGGGCCGCCCGGCGGCGAAAAAAAAACCGCGCGTGAAATGCTGGGCATTTCACGCACGGCCTCTGGCCAAAGCGCGGCTGACGCTGGCGGCGCTACTTGGTAGCGGCGCCTTCGATCTTTTCGCCGCCGCGCTGGATGTCCTTGCCAGCGCCCGCGACCGTGTTGCAGCCCGCCGATAGCGCGGCGATCGAAAGCAGCATGACGAGAAAGACTTTGTTTTTCATGAACATCTCCTGTCGGGCTTGGAAGGCGAAATCAGCATACCGCAAAGTCCCCAATTTGCGCATCACCTTGTGGACGGGCCGCTTTGCGCGGGCGCAACGCCGCGCCTGTCGCGAAATTGCCGGCAATGGATTAGCATTCGCAAATGATCAAGAAACATGTATCGCAGCGTCCCGGTTCCTCCCCGCAAGGCTGGGGCTGGGAACAGCCCGAATGCCGTGGACAGGCGGCTTTGGCGCTGTTCATCGACGATCTGCACCGGATCCTGCAGGCTCACGCCGCCGGCAAGCTCGCTTCCAGCGGCACGCTGGACGACGCCCAGCGCGACGTGGACGAACTGCTGGTCCGGTACAACGAAATCGGCGCGGCGCCGGATATTTTTCTCGGACAGACTGTCGAACTCAAGGAAGGCGTGGACCGCAACGGGGTATCCCATACGGTACCTATTTTTTCGGCACGCCTGAAACAATCATTGGTATCCATGCTGGGACAGGCGGGATGAACGCCCGCACGCCGGTCCAGGCAGGCTCAGAATCAAAACAGCCGTAGCAGGCAGGAGACGCAGAATGAACACGGACAATGTCGTAGAGTTTCTCCGGCTGCTGTCGCTGGATGTGACGCTGGGCGCCGCCGCCCAGCACGCCGCCAGCCAGGCCGACGCCCCCCAGGCGCTGGCCCGCCTGGCCACCGCGCATGGCCTGCCGTGCAGCGCGGAAGACTGGTCCTGTTTTGCTCGCAACTGCCTGGGCGTTCCGCAACACGACGATGCCGAATCCGAGAGCGACGACGCCGCCATCTGGCAACTAGTGCAGGACCCTGCCCAGGGCAGCCGCATTCAGACCCAGTCCGTCACCCGGGTGATCGGCATCATCACGCAGCCCGAGGGCGGCCCGCCCGTGGTGGGCCATGTGGTCGGCGACCTCGCGCCGCGCGCGCCGGCCGGCATGGCGTCCTCGCCCTCCCGGTCCTGATCCTCAGCCGGCCGCGGGCCGGCTTTCCTCCAGATACGCCACGACGCCGTCCGCCGCGACGGCGCCGCTGGCCATGCACGCCGTCAGCAGATAGCCGCCGGTGGGCGCTTCCCAATCCAGCATCTCGCCCGCGCAGAACACGCCGGGCGCCGCCCGCAGCATCAGCGCGGGCGTCAGCGCCTCGAACGCCACGCCGCCGGCGGTGCTGATGGCCTCGTCGATGGGACGGGCGCGCGCCAGCCGCAGCGGCAAGGCCTTGATGCGCAGGGCGAGCCGGGCCGGATCGCGGAAGTCCTCGGCCGCCGCGCATTCGCGCAGCAGGCCCGCCTTGACGCCCTTGAGCCCGAGCCGGCTTTGCAGGTGGCTGGACATGGACCGCGCGCCGCGCGGATGCGTCACCGCGGCCGTCACTTTTTCCTGCGGCCAGTCGGGCAGCAGGTCGAGGATGGCGCGGGCCTCGCCCCCGGCCTCGATACGGTCCCGCAGGGGCGCCGACAAGGCGTAGACCAGGCTGCCTTCGATGCCGGTCTCGGAAATGACGAATTCGCCCTGCCGGAACGGGCCGCGGCCGGTCGCCGTCTCGCAGGCCATGGCCACGGATTTGACGGGCTGGCCGGCGTTGCGCTCGCGGAAGTGATCCGACCACGCCACGTCGAAGCCGCAGTTGGCCGGCCGCAGCGGCGCGGTCTGCACGCCGTGGGACTGCAGCCCCGCCATCCACGCGCCGTCCGATCCCAGCCTGGCCCAGCTGCCGCCGCCCAGCGCCAGCACCACGGCGTCGGCGGCATAGGCCTGCTCGCCGGCGGGCGTATCGAAGCGCAGCGCGCCGGCCGACGGCGACGCGCCCGGCGGCCAGCCCAGCCAGCGGTGCCGCATGTGCAGCCGCACCCCGCTGGCGCGCAGCCGAGCGAGCCAGGCCCGCAGCAGCGGCGCCGCTTTCATTTCCTCTGGAAAAACACGGCCCGACGAGCCCACGAAAGTCTGGATGCCGAGCCCGTGGGCCCAGTCGCGCAGGCCGTCGGCGTCCAGCGCCGCCAGCCACGGCGCCACCTGTTGCGCGCGCGCGCCGTAGCGGGCCAGGAACGGGCCGGCCGGCTCGCTATGGGTCAGGTTCAGGCCGCCGCGCCCGGCCATCAGGAACTTGCGCCCGACCGAAGGCATCGCGTCGAACACGTCCACCTGCACCGCGTGCGCGCTCAAGCATTCGGCGGCCATCAGGCCCGCCGGACCGCCGCCGATGACGGCGACGCGCCGGGCGGCCGGCGCCGCCGGATCGTCCGTGTGCGGCGCGCTCATGGCGCAAGCGCCTTCAGGCCGGCGAAACGGACGGACATGGCACGGTGCATGGGAGAGAAACCGGAAGAGAATGCGGCGCGCGCCGCGGGCCAGGATTGTCGCACAGCCCTGCCCGGACGCAATAAACGCCCCTCAGGGCGTTTATTGAGCGCAAGCGCCAAGTCGTTGTAATGGCAGGGAAAAGCCGACATGCACAAGGGCTATCCCAAGGCTTGTCCACAATCATTGTGGGCAACTTCGCCGCCCTGCCCTGCCGAGAACTAGTTGCGGACGGCCGCCAGCATCGGCCCCGGCCAGGGTTCGGCGTCGAGCTGGAAGCGCAGCTCCTGGTACTCGCCGTCCACCGAGACCGACGGCAGCAGCCCGGCGTCCAGCGCCTGGCCCAGCGCGCGCCGGCACAGGGTTTCGGGATCGTCCGGCAGCGACTGGAACACGCCGTCCGGGATGCGCAGCCGCAGCAGCGCCTGGGGATCGCCGCTCTCGGCCGGACGGCCGATATGGATATGGGCGGGATAGCCGTGGGGGCACCAGATTCCCACGTGGTACTTGCCTTCGGCGCCGGTGTCGGCGACGTAGCCGGGATGATCGTATTTCGCGGTTCCCATGGACCCTCCTCGAATGCGGCAACCTAGCACGCGTGACCCATCGTAGCGCAGGGCCGCCCCGGTGTGCGGCCCCGGCGCATCCGGGAAAGCCCGGGCCGGCGCAAACCTTGACGCCGGACAAGTCCGCGGGCCGGACCTACAGCGCCACCCTGGGATCGAATCTGCCGGCGAAGCCGAGGTCCACGCAGAAGGTCGCGCCCGCCTCGGGCGAGGCCCGCAGCTGCGCATCGTCCAGCCCGGCGCGGGCGCTGGTGACCAGCATCCTGCGCGCGTCGGCGCCGATGAAGGCGGGGCAGCTGACCTGGGCCGCGCCCAGCTCGATGCTGCCCACCGGCCGGCCGTCGGGCGCGAAGCCGGCGACCCGGCCGGCGCCCCACAGGGCGATCCAGATGGCGCCGGCGGCGTCGGTCACGGCGCCGTCTGGGCCGCCGTCCAGCCCGCTCAGAAACGGTTCCGCCGCGCCCTGCGGCAGGCCGGTGGCGGGATCGGTCGCGACCCGGAAGACGACGCCGCGCGCGGTGTCGGCGAAATAGGCGATGCGCCCGTCCGGCGCAAAGCAGATGGCGTTGGGGATCGTTACCCCGTCGCGCAGCCGTTGCAGCCGCCCCCGGTAGTAGTGGTAGATGCTGCCGGCGCCGGGTTCCGCCTGCCAGCCCATGGTGCTGATCCAGAAGGCCCCGCAGGGGTGCACGCGCGCGTCGTTCGAGCGGGTGGCGGGGTTGTCGGCCTCAAGCGGCCGATGCAGGTCCAGCGCGCCGGAAACCGGATCGCGCAGGTACAGCCCGTTCTCGGCCAGCAGCAGCTGGCGGGCGCCGTCCTCGGTGATGGCCATGGCGCTGGCCGCCAGCGGCAGCCCGGCCACCTGCGTGGCGCCGCCGCAGCCCCGGCCGGCGTCAGCGCGCGTATACAGCCTGCGGCCCACGATGTCGAACCACCAGGCCAGCCCGCTGGCCGGGTCGTAGCCCGGCCCTTCGCCCAGTTCCAGGCGGTAGTCGTCCAGTACGGTCATTGCGCCTCCTGCCTGCTCCTATTTCGGACCGATTGCTTTGACACTGCAAGCCCTGCTGCCTCTAATGAATCGCAGTCTGTTCATCATGTCTATTGCCTTGATTTATATGATGAATCCACCCGGTTTTCATACAGGACGGCCCGCGTGCAGTCCAGCACGGAAGGAGAAAAATCATGCGTTTCCTGAAGCAGGCGCTGCTGGTCGCCGCGCTGGCGCTCGTTCCCCTGGCGGGAGTCGGCGCGGCCCAGGCCGGCAACGTGAAGATCGGATTCATCGTCAAGCAGCCCGAGGAACCGTGGTTCCAGGACGAATGGAAATTTGCCGACCAGGCGGCCGCCGAAAAAGGCTTCGAACTGGTCAAGATCGGCGCCGCCGACGGCGAGAAGCTCATGGCCGCGATCGACAACCTCGGCGCGCAGGGCGTGCAGGGCTTCATCGTCTGCACCCCGGACGTGAAGCTGGGCCCGGGCCTGGTCGCCAAGGCGCGGGCCAACGAGATGAAGATGATGACGGTCGATGACCGGCTGGTCGACGCCGCGGGCGCGCCGCTCGCATCGGTGCCGCACATGGGCATCTCGGCCACCCGGATCGGCGAGACCGTCGGCCACGCGATCATGGCCGAGATCAAGCGGCGCGGCTGGGACATCGCCCAGGCCGGCGCCATCCGCGTGTCCTACGACCAGCTGCCCACCGCCACCGACCGCGTCGAGGGCGCCATCTCGATCCTGAAGGCCGGCGGCTTCCCCCAGGCGTCCATCTTCGATGCGCCGCAGGCCAAGACCGACACCGAAGCGGCGCTCAACGCCGCCACCACGGTGCTCAACGCCCATCCCGGCATCAAGCGCTGGGTCGCCTTCGGCCTGAACGACGAGGCCGCGCTGGGCGCCGTGCGCGCCACCGAAAGCGTGGGCATCCCGCCGGAAAACGTCATCGCCGTGGGCATCGGCGGCGCGGAATCGGCGATCAACGAATTCAAGAAGCCCAAGCCCACCGGCTTCGCCGGCACGGTCATCATCTCGCCGCGGCGCCACGGCTACGAAACGGCGCTGAACATGTACGAATGGATCGCCAGCGGCGCGGCTCCCGAGCCGCTGATCCTGACCTCGGGCACGCTGGCGGCCCGCAACGATTACCAGCAGGTCCGCAAGAACCTGGGGATCGAATGATCCTGCCGGCCGGGGCGGTGAGCCGGCATCGCCCGCATCCGGGAGCAACCATGGCCTATCTCGAATTCACCGGCGTCAGCAAAAGCTATCCGGGCGTCAAGGCGCTGTCGGACGTGAGCTTCGGCGTCGAAAAAGGCGCGGTGCACGGCCTGATGGGCGAGAACGGGGCCGGCAAGTCCACGCTCATCAAGATCCTGTCGGGCGATCTGCAGGCTGACGCGGGCGGCATCGCCATCGACGGGAAAGCGCAGCAATACGCCTCGACCGGCGACGCCTTCGACAACGGCGTGATCGTCATCCACCAGGAACTGCAGCTGGTTCCCGAACTGACCGTGGCCGAGAACCTCACGCTGGGGCGGTTTCCGGCAAGGGCTGGCGTGATCTCGCGGCGGCGCATGATCGACACGGTCGCGGCCCGGCTCGACTCCGCCGGCATCGACATCGACCCGCGCCGCCGGATCAAGCAGCTGTCCATCGGCGAGCGCCAGATGGTCGAGATCGCCAAGGCGGTCATGCTGGACGCCCGCGTGATCGCGCTGGACGAACCCACTTCCTCGCTGTCCTCGCGCGAAAGCGAGGTGCTGTTCGCGATGATCGAGAGCCTGCGCGCGCAGGGCAAGGTGATTCTCTATGTCTCGCACCGGATGGACGAGATCTTCCGGCTGTGCAGCAGCATGACCGTGCTGCGCGACGGCCGGCTCGCCGCCCACCATCCCGACATGGAAGGGCTGACGCGCGAGCGGATCGTGGCCGAAATGGTGGGACGCGAGATCAGCGACATCTGGGGCTACCGGCCGCGCGCGCAGGGCGCCGTCCGGCTGCGGGTGCAGGGCCTGTCGGGCGAGCGGCTCAAGGCGCCGGCCAGCTTCGAGGTGCGCGCCGGCGAAATCCTCGGCTTCTTCGGCCTGATCGGCGCCGGCCGCTCCGAACTCATGCGCCTGATCTACGGCGCCGATGCGCGCCACGGCGGCACCATCGCGCTGGACGGAACGCCGGTCGAGGCCGATACGCCGCACGGCATGATCCGCGCCGGCCTGGCGCTGTGCACCGAGGACCGCAAGCATGACGGCATCATCCAGGGCCGTTCGATCGCCGAGAACATCAACATCTCGTCGCGGCGGCACAGCGCGCGCCTCGGCGTGCTCGACCGCGCCAGGGAGATCGCGGCCGCCGAAACCCATATCCGCAAGCTGCGCGTGCGCACGCCTTCGCGCCATCAGGACATCGTCAACCTGTCGGGCGGCAACCAGCAAAAGGTCATCCTGGGGCGCTGGCTGTCGGAACAGGGCATCCGCGTGCTCATCATCGACGAACCCACGCGCGGCATAGACGTGGGCGCCAAATCCGAAATCTACGAACTGCTCTACCAACTGGCCGAGGATGGCATGGCGATCGTCGTCGTCTCGTCGGAACTGCCCGAGGTGATGGGCATCTGCGACCGGCTGATGGTGATGTGCGAAGGCCGCATCGACGCCGAGCTGACGCGCGGCGATTTCCTCGAGCGCCGGATTCTTGCCGCGGCCCTGCCCGACCGGGCCGGGCCGCCGCTTCCTACTCGTGGCGAACTCCCCCGATGAAAAAACTGCTGTTGGGCGAACAGGGCTTGCTGGTCATCTTCGTATTGGCTTTCGTCCTGGTGGCGATTTTCGTGCCGAACTTCCTGACCGGGCGCAACATGCTCGGGTTGTTGCAATCGGTGGTGACGGTGGGCATCGTTGCCTGCACCATGATGCTGTGCCTGGCGGCTCGGGACTTCGACCTGTCGGTGGGCTCCATCGTGGCGTTCACCGGCATGGTCGCGGTAATGGTCTCGAACGGCAGCGGCTCCATCCTGCTGGGCGCGGCGGCCGCGCTGGCCTGCGGCGCCATCGTCGGCTGGCTCAACGGCCTGGTGATCGCGAAGTTCCACATCAATGCGCTCATCACGACGCTGGCGACCATGCAGATCGTGCGCGGCCTGGCGCTGATCGCTTCGGAAGGCCGGGCGGTGGGCATCAACGACCCGGCCTTCTTCAACATCGCGCTGTCCAGGTTCCTGACCATCCCGACCCCGATCTGGGTGATGGCGGCGCTGTTCGCGATCTTCGGCTTCGTGCTGAACCGGACGGTGTTCGGCAAGAACGTGCTCGCCATCGGCGGCAACCCGGAAGCGTCGCGGCTGGCCGGCGTCAGGGTCGATCGCAGCCGCATCTGCATCTTCGCGCTGCAGGGGCTGGTCTGCGCCATCGCGGGCATCCTGCTGGCGTCGCGCATCACCTCGGGGCAACCCAACGCCGCGGTGGGGCTGGAGCTGGCGGTGATTTCGGCCTGCGTGCTGGGCGGCGTCTCGCTGGCCGGCGGCCGGGCGACGATGACCGGGGTGATCGTGGGGGTGATGATCATGGGCATCGCCGAAAACGCGATGAACCTGCTGAACATCCCGGCCTTCTACCAGTACATCGTGCGCGGCGTGATATTGCTGCTGGCGGTGTTCCTGGACAATCTGCGCTCGCGCGCACTGGGGCGGCGCTGAAGCGGGCGCAAAAACAAAAAAGCCGCGGCTCTTTCGAGTGCGGCTTTCTTGTTAAAACTGGTTGCGGGGGCAGGATTTGAACCTACGACCTTCGGGTTATGAGCCCGACGAGCTGCCAGACTGCTCCACCCCGCGTCTGATGTGTGAATCATACATCATTTTGAAATCTTGTGCAGCGCACCCAGCGAATTTTTTTGCTTTTGCGCCATCCGCGACCCCAAAAACGCGCTCGCCAGCCGCCATAGCCGGGCCGCCAGGCCGGGGCGATCCAGGCAGATCACTTCGGCCGCGTCGATGGCGGTGATGCGCGCCACGCCGCCATAGGCCAGGCCGTGGCCCTCGCCGGCGTGGAGCCTGGCCGACATGGCCAGAGGCAGGCCGTCCGGGGCCTGCGGGCCGGTGACCGGCTCGTCCACGCGCACGCTGCCGCTTACGCAGACCACGGTGGCGCAGGCGCGCAGCACCACCTGGCGGCTCGCGCCGGCGGCCAGCGACCAGCGGCTGGCCTGGATATCCGCAACGGAATTCGGGGTCATGGGCATCTCCTGTGACACCATGACAGGCTACGCGCCCGCTGCTATGCGCAACAGCCACACATCCCGGGTTTCTGTATCGAAGCAGATCCTCGATTTTGCCGCTGTTATGGTGTACTTTTGGCGAATCTGTGCCTACCTACCATCCGACCTCGGGGAGCATGATCGGCGCATGGACCCGCAACCGCTCTATCTACGCCTGGCCGACCACTACCGGCGCGCCATCCAGACCGGCGTACTCGCCCCGGCGCAGCGCATGCCCTCGGTGCGCACGCTGGTGCGCACCCATCACGTCAGCCTTTCCACCGCGCTGCAGGCCTGCCGCCAGCTGGAGGACGACGGCCTGATCGAGGCCCGGCCGCGTTCCGGCTATTTCGTGCTGAAGCCGCGCCGCGCGAGCATGCCGCCGGTGGACGAGCCGGATATCCGCCAGACGCTGGGAACCGCGCAATACGTGGGCATCCACGACCGCGTCTCGGACTTCGTGGCCAAGTGCGAGGCCCACCCGGTCAGCGCCAATTTCGCGCTGGCCGCGGCGGTGCCCGAGGCCTATCCCATGGAAGCCTTGAAGCAGGCCATGATGCGCGCGCTGCGCCAGTCGCCGCGCGCGCTGGTCGATCCGGTCCCGCCGCAGGGACATCCGGCGCTGCGCGCGGTGCTGGCGCGGCGGGCGCTGGCCAATGGCATCAATGCGACGCCCGACGACGTCATCGTCACGCATGGCTGCATCGAGGCCCTGAACCTGGCGCTGCGCGCCGTGGCCAGGCCGGGCGACACCATCGCGGTCGAATCGCCGGCCTACTTCGGCCTGCTGCAGGTGCTGGAGAGCCTGGGCATGCGGGCGCTGGAGATCCCCACCAGCCCGCAGCACGGCCTGTCCATCGAGGCGCTGGACCTGGCCTTCCAGACGCACGGCAACATCCGCGCGGTGGTGGTGGTGCCGAATTTCCAGAACCCGCTGGGCTGCGTCATGCCCGAGGCCGAGAAAGCCCGGCTGGTGGCGCTGTGCGAGCGCCAGCAGGTGCCGCTGATCGAGGACGACACCTACGGCGCGCTGACCGACGACGACACGCCGCTGCCGGCGGCCAAGTCCTGGGACGCGACCGGCAACGTCATCTATTGCTCGTCCATGCACAAGACGCTGGCGCCGGGCATGCGCCTGGGCTGGCTGATCGGCGGGCGCTGGAAGGCCCGCATCGCCATGCTCAAGTTCGCGCAGAGCCGCCCCAACGAGCCGCTGGCGCAGATGGCCGCGGCCGAGTTCATGGGCTCGCGCGCCTACGACCGCCACCTGTCCAGGCTGCGCCGCCACCTCAAGGCCCAGCGCGACCAGACCGCCGAGACCATCGCCGCGCACTTCCCGGCCGGCACCCGCCTGAGCATGCCGCGCGGCGGCATGCTGCTGTGGGTCGAGATGCCGGACGGGCGCAGCGGCATGGAGGTTTTCGAAAGCGCGCTGCGCCAGGGCATACGGGTCGCGCCGGGCGCCATGTTCTCCAACAGCACGCGCTACGAGCATTTCCTGCGCATCAGTTGCGGGCAGCGCACCACACCCGAGATCACGCGCGCGCTGCAGACCCTGGCGCGCATCGTGGCCGAGCGGCCGCGCAAATGAACCCGACGCTGCATCAGCTCATCGCCGACTACGGCCTGTGGGCGGTGCTGGCCGGCACCTTTCTGGAAGGCGAGAGCGTGGTGGTGCTGGCGGGCTTTCTGGCGCACCAGCGCCTGCTGCGCCTGCCCGAGGTGATGCTGTGCGCGTTCGCCGGCTCGTTCGCCGCCGACCAGCTGCTGTTCTATCTGGGACGGCGCTACCGGGAGCACCGCTACGTGGCGCGGGTCCGCGCGCAGCCAGCCTTCGGCAAGGCGCTGGACCTGGTCGAGCGCTATCCCCACGGCTTCATCCTGACGCTGCGCTTTCTGTATGGCCTGCGCACGGTGGGACCGGTGGCGCTGGGCGTGTCGCAGGTGCCGGCGCTGCGGTTCCTGGTGCTCAACGCGGTGGCCGCCGCGATCTGGGCGCTGTGCTTCAGCGTGCTGGGCTATGCGTTCGGGCAGACCATCGAGTCGATGCTGGGGCGGCTGCACGGCGCCGAGACCAAGCTGGCGGTGGCCCTCGCCATCGGCGCGCTGATCGCGCTGGCCTACCACCTGTACGCCAGGTGGCGGCGCAAGTAGCGCGGCGCGTGGCTCAGAACACCAGTTGGCCGCTGGCGCGCAGCACGTGGCGGCGGCGCGCCTTGCGATACCAGGCGCCCACCAGCGGCAGGCGCGCCAGGCGGCGCAGGATGGGATGGCGCTGGTCGAAGTCGTGCCAGGCCTTGAAGCCATGCCCCATGCGTTCCCAGCTCTCGCGCGCTTCGGGCGAGAGTTTGCCGGGGTCGAACGCCGCCAGTTTTGCCGCTTCCGAGACGCGCTGCGCAATGGCCGCGCTCCGGCGTTCCGATGAATACTGATTCCGCATGGGGGCGCATATTACCCGGCTTGGACGATCGCCGCGTTGCGGCGCCGCCACGCGGCTGGAGCGGCTTTTGACCGCTGCGGGCAAGCCCTTGTAATCAAAGGAATTTGCGCAGCTATGCGCGCGCTATCCCAAGGCTTGTCCACAGAAGTTGTGGGTAACTGCGCCGGCGCGCGGCCCTTACTTGAGGGCGGCGTTGACCATGTCGCGCACGCTCTCGAAGCCGGCCACGTATTGCGGGTTCTCGGAACGGGCCAGCAGGCTGGAATAGTTCTGCTCCAGCTGCGCCTCGATGGCTTCGCGCAGGCCGGGCGAAGCCTTGGCCAGGTGCAGCATCGACATCAGGGTCGCGTTCAGCGCGTCGATGCGGCCGCCCTGGTGCGAGATGGTGTGGACGATAACGGCGATTTGTTCCTGGACATCCATGGGTAAGCCTCCTGGCGAAAAAAGTCGGCGCAAATCCTAGCATGGCCCCTCGCGCCCTGGCGCTAGGCAAGCCAGGCGCGGCACGCTAGCATGAAGCGTAGTCCCAATCGGCGCAGGCCGCGCGTGCGCGGCGCCTGGAGCAAAACGGAGCGCGCTCATGAAGACCATTCAGAACTACGTTCCCCCGCCGGCCCAGTCCCTGCAGCGCCTGCAGGACAGGCTGGGATACAGCGACGCGCGCATGACCGAACTGGCCGGCCTGGACGCGGCCGCGCCCTGGTCCAGCTATGTCGGCGGGCCCGAGCCGCGTGCGCTGGGCCGCCAGCGGCTGTTCTTCGTGGCCGCGCGCCTGGCCCTGGACGAAGCGGCCTGGCAGCGCGTGCTGGATTGCATGGCCGAGCTGGGCGCGGGCTTCGACTACGCCGAACCCGCCGGCGCCGCGCAGCCGGCCCCCGAACCGGTGGCCGACGAAGAACGCAAGTTCGGCATGCTGCTGGTCAGCCGCAACGGCGCCTTCCACGAAATGGAGCAGCTGCGCGAGTTCGCGCATTTCGCGCACGAACTCGGCGTCAGCCGCCACGTGCACTCCGCCTTCTATGACAGCGACATCGACCTCTGCCGTTTCAGCTTCGCCGACCACGACGACCTGGACGCCGCCAGCCGCGATCGCATTTTCGACGCGGCGCGCAAGACCATCACGCGCTTCGAATTCGACGGGCGCATCTATCAGGGCGGCATTCCTCCGGAGTCGGACGGTTAGGCCATGAACCAGAGACTGGATGACATCGACCGCAAACTGCTGAGCCTGCTGCAAGCCAACGCGCGCGAACCCGCGGCGATCCTGGCGCGCAAACTGGGACTGGCCCGCACCACCGTGGTGGCGCGCATCGCAAGGCTGGAGCGCGAGCACATCGTGAGCGGCTACGGCGTGCGCCTGGGACGCCTGCTGGAAGAGGCCGCGGTGCGCGCCTACTGCTTCATCAGCGTGCTGCCCAAGACCCCTGCCGCCGTGATCCGCGAACTCGAGAAAATGCCCGAGGTCGAGGAGGTCTCCTCGGTCAGCGGCCCCTACGACTACCTGATCTTTTTGCGCTGCGAAACCCATGAGCAGCTGGACGAGCTGCTGGACCGCATCGGCCTGATCGACGGCGTCAAGCAGACGCAGACTTCCATCGTCCTGAGCCGCAAGCTGGACCGGCGCAGCGCCGTCGCCGCGCCCTGAAATAATGGTGTAATGACGATTGCTCCGACGATTGCCCCGATTTCAGGATTTTCCATGCTCGTACGCCTAGTCCCCGCCGCCGCCCTGCTCGCCGTCCTGGCAGCCTGCTCCAGCATGAGCGAGGTCAAGCAGGTCGACAAGGACACCTACAGCGTCACCTACAGCTCCGGCAGCCAGCTGCTGACCTGGGTGGAGCTCAAGAACCAGGCGCTGCAGCGCGCCGAGCAGCATTGCGAATCCATGGGACGCAAGCTGCTCAAGCCGGAGATCACCTCCAACCACGCCACCGGCCTGGGCTCCAAGCGCGCCACGGTCACCTTCGAATGCGGCGTCATCGAGCCGCCGAAAAACGGCAAGCAGTAAGCCCGGCCGCGCCCGCGAACGGGTGTAGCATTATCCGCAACGCAATCCCATTCCCAGCACCGTGAACCCCTCCCTGCCCGTGGGCATCACCATGGGCGATGCCGCCGGCATCGGCCCCGAAATCGTCGTCAAGGCCTGCGCGCAGGGCCTGGGCGCGCCCTGCGTGGTGTATGGCGACGCGGCCCAGTTGCGCCGCGCCGCGGCCCAGCTGGGCGCCAGGCTGACGATCAAGGAAATCGCCGAGGTCGGCCAGGCCAGCGCCGCGGCCGGACACATCGACGTCATCGCATGCAGCCCCGCCCTGCCCGCCGACCTGCCGCTGGGCCAGGTCCATGCGGCCGCCGGGCGCGGCGCCTACGACTACGTCTGCGCGGCCATCGACGATGCGCAGGCCGGCCGCATCCGCGCCATCGTCACCGCGCCGCTGAACAAGAAATCCATGCACGCCGCCGGCATCGACTATCCGGGCCACACGGAGATCCTGGCCGACCGCTCGGCCACGCGCGACTTCGCGATGATGCTGGCCAACGACGAGCTGCGCGTGCTGCTGGTGACCATACACGTGGCGCTGGCCGACGTGATCGCGCGCATCACGCCGCAAGCGGAGCTGCGGGCCATGCGCCTGGCCGACCGGGCCTGCCGGCAGATGGGCATCGCCCATCCGCGGGTGGCGGTCGCGGGCCTGAACCCGCATGCCGGCGAAGGCGGCAAGTTCGGCCGCGAGGACGTCGACATCATCGAGCCGGCGATCGCCGCCGCGCGCGCCGAAGGCATAGACGCCAGCGGCCCCTGGCCCGGCGACACGATATTCATGCGCGCGCGCCGCGGCGAGTTCGACATCGTGGTGGCGCAATACCACGACCAGGGCCTGATCCCGGTGAAGTACCTGGGGCTGGACCACGGCGTCAACGTGACGGTGGGCCTGCCCTTCGTGCGCACCAGCGTGGACCACGGCACGGCCTTCGACATCGCCGGCAAGGGCGTGGCCGACCAGGCCTCGCTGGTGGCGGCATTCGACCTGGCGCTGGCGATGACGCCCTGAGGCGCGCCGGGCCGACACCTGGCTGTCAGGAAAGCCGGACGTCCCGGGACTACAATACGCCCCGTTTCCAGCGCCCCCGCGGCGCTTTTCGTCCGTCTTCCCATCCCCCTCATGTCACGCCTCGCACGCCTGTTTCCCGACCGCTTCACGCTCTACCTGATCTGCACCGTCATCATCGCCAGCATCGCGCCCGCCCACGGCCAGGGCGTGGAGGTGTTCGGCTGGATCACGAATATCGCGGTGGGCCTGCTGTTTTTCCTGCACGGCGCGCGCCTGTCGCGCGAGGCCGTCATCGCGGGGCTGACGCACTGGAAGCTGCACCTGACCATCTTTTCGGCGACCTTCCTGATGTTTCCGCTGCTGGGCCTGGCGCTCAAGCCGGTGCTGGAGCCGCTGGTCACGCCCGAGCTGTACCTCGGCATCCTGTTCCTGTGCTGCCTGCCGGCCACGGTGCAGTCGGCCATCGCCTTCACCTCGATGGCGCGCGGCAACGTGCCGGCCGCGGTGTGCAGCGCCTCGGCCTCCAGCCTGCTGGGCATCTTCCTGACGCCGCTGCTGGTGGGCGCGGTGGTGGCCAACGCCGGCAGCGCGCCGATCTCGTTCGACGCGGTCGGCAAGATCATGCTGCAGCTGCTGCTGCCCTTCGTGCTGGGCCAGTTCGCGCGCCGCTGGATCGGCGCCTGGGTCCACAAGCGCAAGGCCATGCTGAAGTTCGTCGACCAGGGCTCGATCCTGCTGGTGGTCTATACGGCCTTCTCCGAGGCCATCAACGAAGGCCTGTGGAGCGCCACGCCGATTCCGGCCCTGCTCGGCCTGCTGGTGTGCTGCGCGGTGATCCTGGCCCTGGCGCTGGGCCTGTCGGCCCTGGCCGGCAAGGTGCTGGGCTTCAACGTCGAGGACCGCATCACGCTGCTGTTCTGCGGCTCCAAGAAAAGCCTGGCCAGCGGCATTCCGATGGCGCAGGTGCTGTTCGCCGGCCACGCCGTGGGCGCGATCGTGCTGCCGCTGATGCTGTTCCACCAGATCCAGCTGATGGTCTGCGGCGTGCTGGCCGCGCGCTTCGGCAAGCGGCCCGAAGGCAAGTACTGAACGCCGCGGCAGCCCAACAAAAACGCGCCCGAGGCGCGTTTTTTGTTGGTGCGGAGGATCAGTACATGTCGCGCGGCTGCGCGCCGGAGAAGTTCAAGAAGCGCGTACTCGATCCCTGGAAGGTCAGGCGCACCGTGCCGATGGGGCCGTTACGCTGCTTGCCGATGATGATCTCGGCCGTGCCCTTGTCCGGCGAATCGGGGTTGTAGACCTCGTCGCGGTAGATGAACAGGATCACGTCCGCGTCCTGTTCGATGGCGCCGGATTCGCGCAGGTCGCTCATCACGGGACGCTTGTTGGGACGCTGTTCCAGGCTGCGGTTCAACTGCGACAGCGCGATCAGCGGACAGTTGAGCTCCTTGGCCAGGCCCTTGAGCGAACGGCTGATTTCCGACACTTCGGTGGCCCGGTTCTCGCCCGAGCCGTTGCCCGACATGAGCTGCAGGTAGTCGATAATGATGAGGCCGAGCTGGCCGCACTGGCGCGCCAGACGGCGCGCACGCGCCCGCACTTCCATGGGGCTGAGCGCGGGGGACTCGTCGATGTAGACCTGGGCGTCCTGCATGAGCTGGACCGCGTGGGTCACGCGCGGCCAGTCCTCGGCGATGAGCTTGCCGGTACGCATGCGGTGCTGGTCGAGCAGGCCGACCGAACCCAGCATACGCATCGCCAGCTGCACCGCGCCCATTTCCATGGAGAACACCGCCACCGGCAGCCCTTCCTCGATGGCCACGTGCTCGCCGATGTTCATGGAGAACGAGGTCTTGCCCATGGACGGGCGGCCGGCCACGATGATGAGGTCGCCGCCCTGCATGCCCGAGGTCATCTTGTCCAGGTCGGTGAAGCCGGTGGGCACGCCGGTCACGTCGGACGTGCTTTCGCGGTGGTAGAGCTCGTCGATGCGCTCGACCACCTGGGTCAGCAGCGGCTGGATCTCCTGGAAGCCGGCGGCGCCGCGCGCGCCTTCCTGGGCGATCTGGAATACCTTGGACTCGGCCTCGTCCAGCAGCTGGCGCGCTTCCTTGCCCTGCGGGTTCATGGCGGCCGAGGAGATTTCGTCGGCGATCGACACCAGCTTGCGCAGCATGGCGCGCTCGCGCACGATTTCGCCGTAGCGGCGGATGTTGGCGGCCGACGGCGTGTTGTGCGCCAGCGCGTTCAGGTAGGCCAGGCCGCCGGCGTCCTCGGCCTTGCCGGCGCTGACCAGCGACTCGTGCACGGTGATGACGTCGGCCGGGCGCGCCAGCCCGATCAGGCGGGCGATGTGGTGCCAGATCAGCCGGTGGTCGTGGCGGTAGAAGTCTTCTTCGACCAGCACGTCGGCGATGCGGTCCCAGGCCGCGTTGTCCAGCAGCAGGCCGCCCAGGACCGATTGTTCCGCCTCGATGGAATGGGGAGGAACGCGCAGGTATTCGAGCTGGGAATCGGCGGGTGTGTTCATGGCTTCAATAGTAACGGCTGCAGGATTTCCGCGACGCGGAAGAACCCTTGTACATCGCGCGAGGGCAGGCGCGCCAGCACGGCGCGCAGGGGCGCGGCGATGCTGCACAGAAGCCGCGCCAGCCGCGTCAGGCGGGCCCTGACTTCGGAGTCCGGATTGTGTTCGAAGTAGACCTGGAGCGCCAGTTTACCCAGCGTGCGGGCGTCGTCGTCCGGCAGCTTGCGCAGCGACGCCAGCGAGGCCAGCATCTGGAACAGATCATAGGCCTGGGCCAGCGGGCGCGACAGGGTCGAGCCTATGTTTTCTTCGAAATCGATGCGCCACAGCTCGCCGTCGCGCAACGTCACGTTGCGGATCTGCGCGCCGCCGTGCCACATGCCGCGCACATGGAACGCGGCCAGGTCGGCCGCCGCCGCGCGCGCCAGCCACAGCCGCGCGGTCGAATCCTCGTTGCGGATCAGGTCGGCCAGGTCCTCGCCCACGTATTCCAGCACGAGCAGATCCTGCTCCTGCCACCACACTTCGGGCACCCGGCAGCCGGCCTGCAGCAGCTGCGCAAGGCGCTGCGACTCGTGCGCCAGGCCATTGCGCAGCAGCACGCCGGGGCGCGGGAACTCCCCCAGGAACAGCTTGCAGCCCACACCCAGGAACAGGGCGCGGACATAGCGCGCCACGTAGCCCAGGCCCCGGCCCAGGCTGGGACGGCGGCGCTTGATGATGCAGCGCACGCCGTCTATGGTCACGTCCCGCACCGACGGTTCACGCGATGCATCCACGCTGTCGAGCCAGGCTCGCAGGCCGGCAGGGGCGTTCTGGTGAACGGGTGGCTGGGTCAAAAAAGGCCTCTGAGGAAAGGTTCGCGCCGGGAAAAAAAAAGCCGGCGCGCGGGCCGGCTTTTTGTCACTGCGGTACCGGCTTAGGACAGTTCGCCTTCGACCAGAACCGTCACGTCGACCAGCACGTCGGCGTGCAGGGCGACCTGGGCCGGGAACTCGCCGACCGACTTCAGCTGGCCGTTGGGCATGCGGACCTGGGCCTTTTCGACGGCGTCGAAGCCAGCCTTGCGCAGGCCGTCGGCGACGTCGGCGTTGGTGACCGAGCCGAACAGGCGGCCGTCGACGCCGGCCTTCTGGACGACCTTCAGCTGGAAGCCGGACAGGCGCTCGCCCAGGGCTTGAGCGGCGGCCAGCTTTTCAGCCTGGGCCTTTTCCAGCTCGGCGCGGCGGGCTTCGAATTCCTTCATGGCGGCGTCGGTTGCGCGACGGGCCTTCTTCTGGGGGATCAGGAAGTTGCGAGCGTAGCCATCGCGCACGCGCACGACTTCGCCGAGGTTACCCAGGTTGACGACTTTTTCGAGCAGAATAACTTGCATTTCAGTGCCCCGGATTAGTTGTGGTTATCGGTGTAAGGCAACAGGGCCAGGAAGCGCGCGCGCTTGATGGCGGTGTCCAGCTGGCGCTGGTAGATTGCCTTGGTGCCGGTCAGGCGAGCCGGGATGATCTTGCCGTTTTCTTGCACGAAGTCGCGCAGGGTGTCCAGATCCTTGTAGTCGATCTCTTCCACACCGGCGGCGGTGAAGCGGCAGAACTTGCGGCGCTTGAAGAGCGGGTTCTGCTGCGTGAATTTGCGTTTTTCCTTGCGTTTTCCGAAGAAAGCCATGATATGTGCCTCTTTGTTTGAGGGGCCGGGCCTTGCCCGCATCCCCATAACCTATCCGTTTTCAGAAGGCGCTCATCGCGCCCCTTGCTCATTCCCTTCAGGCCACCAGCGGGTCGCGCCCTGCGCTGCCGGCTATCCTGCGCGCCTGCTGCAGATGCAGCTTGAGTTTCACCGAGTCCTTGCGCACGGGGGCCAGAAACCCCTGCACCAGCAATTCGGACCCTAAGGCGGTGTCCTTCAACAGCAGCGCCAGATCGCCCAACGCCACGGCCGCGATCGTCAGTTCCACACGGCGCGCAAGGCCGGCTTCGATGACTTCGGACTCGTGCGCCAGCAGCATTTCCAGCGCTGGCAATCCGGCGGGAGTGTGGCGCAAAGGCTCGCATTCGAGAACGCGGGCGCTGAGTTCCAGTTTGTTCATCCTGCCAGGCACCGGGGGACCAGATGGAACGAGCTCTGCGTGAGCCCTGCTTACTCGGCCTGAGCCGCGGCCGCTTCCGCCGAAGCCTTGCGGGCTTCTTCGCGCTCGACCGACTTCATCATGATCGAGGGAGCGGTCTGGGCCTTCTTGGTCTTGATGACCAGGTGGCGCAGCACGGCGTCGTTGTAGCGGAACGAGTGTTCCAGCTCATCCAGCGTGGCTTGGCCGCACTCGATGTTCAGGCAGACGTAGTGAGCCTTGACGAGCTTCTGGATCGGGTAGGCCAGTTGACGGCGACCCCAGTCTTCCAGGCGGTGGACGGTGCCGCCTTGACCCGTGACCAGCGTTTGGTAACGCTCGACCATGGCGGGCACTTGCTCGCTCTGGTCGGGGTGAACGATAAACACTACTTCGTAGTGACGCATGAGTAAAACTCCTTGAGGATGTCTCGCTGGCCGGTAACCCCCACTTCCGCACCTCCGCGCTTTCCACCACGAAGGCTTTTTTTCTTTCAAAAAAAGGGATATGCCGGCCCGCAAGGGGCAGCCCGCTGCCAGGGGGTTTTTTAAAACCAACCCAGCGGTCGAGCAAGAAAGCTCTCGATTATCGCCGATTGGGCGGCTGGAATCAAGCCGCCCTGCCCTGAACAATCAGGGACGGGCCATTTCACCGACAGCGGCGGCGGCCGGACCGGCGTCGGCCGCCTCGACTTCCCGAGGCCGGTTGACCACGCTGACCATCACGTAGCTGATGATCATGAGCAGAAACCACGAGCCCAGCTTGGCGATGGACACCCACTCCCAGCCGGCCGCCTGGTTCGGGTAGCGCCAGGCATGGGCGAAGGTGCCGATGTTCTCGGCGAGCCAGATGAACAGCGCCACCAGCGTGAATCCCAGCAGCAGCGGCATGCGGCGGTAGTCGCGCCAGATCCGGAAGTACACCCAGCAGCGGGCGAACAGCACCGCCGTCAGCGCGAACAACAGCAGCCTGAAGTCGGCGATGAAATGGTGGGCGAAGAAGTTCACGTAGATCAGCGTCGACAGCGCCAGCGTGGCCGGCAGCGGCGGATGCGCCCGGAAGCGGAAGTCGAACAGGCGCCAGACCCGCGCCAGATAGCTGCCGACGGCCGCGTACATGAAGCCCGTGAACAGCGGCACGCCGCCGATGCGCAGCACGCTGGCCTCGGGATAGATCCAGGAGCCGGCCGCGGTCTTGAACAGTTCCATCGCCGTGCCCACCACATGGAACATCAGGATCACGCGGGCCTCGCTCCAGGTTTCCAGGCGCAGCGCGAGCAGCGCCGCCTGGATGCCCAGCGCGGCCAGGGTCAGGAAGTCGTAGCGGGCCAGCCAGACGTCCTTGGGGTACCACCAGTAGGTCGCCAGGAGCAGCGCGCACATCAGGCCGCCGAACAGGCAGGCCCAGGCCTGTTTCACGCCGAAGCGGAAGAACTCGTAGAGCGCGACGCCGAAACGGCCGCGGCCGGCCAGGTTGCCGGCCAGCCGCGATTCCCAGCCCTGCAGCCGCGCAATGAGCGGCCAGTCGTGGGCCGCCGGATGGCGCACGGCAGGCTCAGCCTTCGACGACGGCGTAGGCCGAGTGGTTGTGGATCGATTCGAAGTTCTCGGCCTCGACGCGGTAGCGCGCGATGCCGGGATGGGCGTTCAGGCGGGCCGCCACGTCGCGCACCAGGTCCTCGACGAACTTGGGATTGTCGTAGGCGCGTTCGGTGACGAACTTCTCGTCGGGCCGCTTGAGCAGGCCCCACAGTTCGCACGAGCCCTCTTCTTCGATCAGGCGGATAACGCTGTCCATGCTCAGGTCGCCGTCCAGGATGGCCGAGACGGTGACGTGCGAGCGCTGGTTGTGCGCGCCGTATTCGGAAATGGCCTTGGAGCACGGACAGAGGCTGGTGACGGGCACCTGCACGATCAGTTCGAACTCGACCTCCGCGCCCTGGGCGCGGGCGACCCACTGGACTTCGTAGTCCAGCAGGCTCTGCACGCCGGAGATCGGGGCGGACTTGTTGATGAAGTACGGGAAGGCCGCCGTGATGTCGCCGCGCTCGGCGTGCAGCAGCGGCAGCATGTCGGCCGCCATGGCGCGGAACAGGGCCGGCGTCATGGGGGTGCTGCGGTATTTTTCCAGCAGCGCCACGAAGCGGGACATGTGCGTCCCCTTTTCTTCGGAGGGCAGCGCCACGGTCAGGGTCCAGTTGGCCACGGTGCCCTGGGGCGCGCCATCGCCGCCCTGGATCAGCATGGGGTGGCGCACGCCACGGATACCCACGCGCTGGATCGGGATGTGCCGGGTGTCCGCCGAGCTCTGGACGTCGGGCATCACGATGGCGGGGTCGATCGGAGAATTCATTTCGGCTTACCTGTCCAGGCGTACAGCCGTCAATATGCTGGGAGCCTGGGAATCTAGATGAAGGGGGCCATTATCGCCCATAAGGCCGCATTCGCCAGTGAAAACCCTTTGCCGGGTAGGTTGACGGGGCCGGAACAGAGTGTTTCATCCGCGGACCCGGGCATGCCGCCCCGGTCCGCGGGCCGGGCCTCATCAGCCCAGCAGGTCGGCGTAGCGCGCGCGGATCGAGCGTTCGATGCCGGCCGCGTCCAGGCCGATGCCGGCCAGCAGCGCCGACTGCTCGCCGTGGTCGATGAATTCGTCGGGCAGGCCCAGCTGCAGCACCGGAATCTGCACCCCGGCGGCGCTCAGCGTTTCCAGCACCGCGCTGCCGGCCCCGCCCATGACGGAGGCGTCCTCGATCGTGACCAATGCATCGTGGCGAGCCGCCAGGTCCAGCACCAGGTCGCGGTCGATGGGCTTGACGAAACGCATGTCGGCGACGGTCGCGTCCAGTTTCTCGGCCGCGCCCAGCGCGGCCTGCACCAGCGTGCCGAAACCCAGGATGGCGATGCGGGCGCCCTCGCGGCGCACCACGCCGCGGCCCAGCTCGACGGTGTCCAGGCCGGGCGCGGGCTCGGCGCCGCAGCCCGCGCCGCGCGGATAGCGCACCGATGCGGGGCCGGGATACTGGTAACAGGTCGACAGCAGCAGGCGCGTTTCGTTTTCGTCCGAAGGCGTGGCCACCACCATGTTCGGCACGCAGCGCAGGAACGCGATGTCGTAGTTGCCGGCATGGGTGGCGCCGTCGGCGCCGACGATGCCGGCGCGGTCCAGCGCGAAGGTGACGTCCAGGTTCTGCAGGGCGACGTCGTGGATGAACTGGTCGTAGCCGCGCTGCAGGAAGGTGGAGTAGATCGCGACCACCGGCTTCTGGCCTTCACAGGCGATGCCGGCGGCGAAGGTCACGGCGTGCTGCTCGGCGATGCCGACGTCGAAATAGCGCTGCGGGAAGCGCTTTTCGAATTCCACCAGCCCGCTGCCTTCGCGCATGGCCGGCGTGATGGCGACCAGGCGGGTGTCCTGCTCGGCCATGTCGCACAGCCACTGGCCGAACACCTGAGTGAAGGTGCGCTTGCCGGGCGCCTTGGACTGCTGGATGCCGACGGCCGGGTCGAACTTGCCCGGGCCGTGATACAGCACCGGGTCGGCCTCGGCCAGCTTGTAGCCTTGCCCCTTGCGCGTCACCACGTGCAGGAACTGCAGGCCTTGCAGGGCCTTGAGGTTCTGCAGGGTCGGCACCAGCGCGTCCAGGTCGTGGCCGTCGATGGGGCCGACGTAGTTGAAGCCGAATTCCTCGAACAGCGTGGCCGGCGTGACCATGCCCTTGGCGTGTTCCTCGAAGCGGCGCGCCAGTTCAAGAACCGGCGGCA
Organism: Achromobacter sp. SX5; assembly: GCF_056711425.1. Taxonomy (NCBI): domain Bacteria; kingdom Pseudomonadati; phylum Pseudomonadota; class Betaproteobacteria; order Burkholderiales; family Alcaligenaceae; genus Achromobacter; species Achromobacter sp. SX5. The sequence goes on from NZ_CM160041.1 coordinate 4,051,443, forward strand.
CGTGCTGCAGCACCGCGCGGCCGACGTTCTTGGCCGCCGCGTAGAAGCGGCCCGACATCAGGCGGGCCAGGTAGCGGTTCAGCGCCCCGACCGGCGGCGAGATCGACATGTCGTTGTCGTTCAGGATCACCAGCAGGTTGATGTTGGGCGTGACGCCGGCGTTGTTCATGGCTTCGAAGGCCATGCCGGCCGACATCGCGCCGTCGCCGATGACGGCGATGTGCTGGCGCTGCACGCCGGCGTTGCGCGAGGCCACCGCCATGCCCAGCGCAGCCGAGATGGACGTCGACGAGTGCGCGGTGCCGAAGGCGTCGTACTCGGACTCGCTGCGCTTGGGGAAGCCCGAGATGCCGCCCTGCTGGCGCAGGCGGGCCATGCCGGCGCGGCGGCCGGTCAGGATCTTGTGGGGATAGGACTGGTGGCCCACGTCCCAGACGATGCGGTCATGGGGCGTGTCGAACACCTGATGCAGCGCCAGCGTGAGCTCGACGGTGCCCAGGTTGGACGACAGGTGTCCGCCCGTTTTGGATACCGATTCCAGCACGAAGCCCCGCAGCTCGTCGGCAAGCTTTTTCAGCTCGCGGCGATCCAGGCGCTTGAGGTCTGCCGGGGATTGAATGCGGTCCAGTAAATCTGTCGTCATGCTTTTATTCGGTTCGTTGGCCCGGACTGCCTGCCGTCCGGGCTAGTCTCGGCTCAGCGGTCCCGAAGGACGATGAAGTCGGCCAGCTCGGCCAGGCGCTTGCCTCCCTCGCCCAGCGGCGCCAGCGCGGCCAGCGCGTCCTCGCGCAATGCTTCAGCAAATGCCCGCGCCTCGTCAAGCCCGAGCAGCGATACGTAGGTGGGCTTGTTCTCGGCCGCGTCCTTGCCCGGCGTCTTGCCCAGGCTGGCGCTGTCGGCGGTGACGTCGAGGATGTCGTCGACCACCTGGAACGCCAGGCCCACGGCCTGCGCATAGGCGTCCAGCGCCTGGCGCGTGGCCGAACTGGCGCCCGCCACGATGCCGCCCAGCGCCACGCTGCACGCGAGCATGGCGCCCGTTTTCATGCTGTGCATGGTCTGGAGCTCGTCGCGCGACAGCGCGCGCCCGACACTGAACAGGTCGATGGCCTGGCCGCCCGCCATGCCCTGGCTGCCGGCGGCGCGCGCCAGCGACTGGGTCGCCTGCACGATGAGCGCCGGCGCGATCGGCATGGAAGCCAGCAGGTCGAACGCCAGCGGCTGCAGCGCGTCGCCGGCCAGCATGGCGGTGGCCTCGTCGAACTGCACGTGGGTGGTCGGCCGGCCGCGGCGCAGCGTGTCGTCGTCCATGCAGGGCAGGTCGTCGTGCACCAGCGAATAGGCGTGGATCAGTTCGACCGCCGCGGCGGCGCGGTCCAGCGAAGCCTCGATGGCGAGGACGCTGCCGCTGACCGGGCAGGCCTGCCCCGCCGCATAGACCAGCGCGGCCCGCACCCGCTTGCCGCCGCCGAGGACGGCGTAGCGCATGGCTTCGTGCAGGCGCGCCGGCAGCGCGTCCGCGGGCGGCAGCAGATCGTCCAGCACGTCTTCGACGTGCCGCACGCGCCCCTGCAGCCACTCCGGGAAGGGGAGTTGTATTTGCTTCATCGGTTCTTATTCGTCATCCAGCGCCGCCGGATCCAGCGGGCGCAGCAGGTCGCCCTCCAGGACCTTCACCTGCTGCTCGGCCTGCGCCAGACGCTCCTGGCAGACCCGCGTGAGCGCCACGCCGCGCTTGTAGGCGGCCAGCGATTGCTCGAGCGGCAACGACCCGTCTTCCATGGCCGCGACCAGCGCTTCGAGTTCGGCCAGCGCCGTTTCGAAATCCTGGGGCAAGGAGGAGTCATCGACCTGCGGGTCGGCTTGTGGGGAGTGGGCCAAACGGGTCTCCGAGGACGCTAGGGGTGGATCAATCCGTGAATTGTACGAGATACCCAAACCCTGTCGCGGCACGCATTTCAGGCGGGGGTTCCGGCCAGCCCCGCGACGGCGGCGCGCAGCAGGGGCGCCACCTGCGTGCGCAGCTGCGCCTCGGGCAGCAGGCCGGCCGGGCCGCCGCAGCTCATGACGAACACGCCCTCGCCCGTGACCGAGGCGAACGGCACCGCGGCGGCGTGGATGCCCGACTGCCACTCGCCGATGGCGTAGCAGCAGCCCGACTCGCGCAGTTCCGCGCGGGCGCGCTCGATGGCGGCGGCCGGCGGCGCGGCCTCGCCCAGCCGCGCCAGCGCTTCGTCGCAGGCCGGCGCCGGCAGGCTGGCCAGGTAGGCCCGCCCCATGGCGCTGTCCAGGCTGGCCCGGTAGCCGACCGGCAGGCGCAGATAGAGCGCGGACGAGCCGTGGATGGCCTCGACGTAGGTCATGGCGTCGCCGTCGAAGGCGCCCAGGGCGACGGCCGCGCCCGTGGCGCGGGCCAGCTCCGTCATGGAGGCCTTGGCCAGTTCGCGCACCTCCAGGCCGGCCAGCAGGCCGAAGCCCAGCGCCAGCACGCCGTAGCCGGGCGAGTACTTGCCCGTGTCGGGGTGATAGCGCAGATAGCCCAGCTCGGTCAGCGTGTAGGTGATGCGGCTGATGGTGGGCTTGGGCAGGCCGGTCAGCCGCGCCAGGTCCAGGTTGCCCAGCGCGGTCACGCCGTGGCGGAAGCAGCGCAGCACCTCCAGGCCGCGCGCCAGGGCGGTGATGAAGTCCGGCGAATTGGTGCCCTCTCCTGCGCCGGCGGCGCGCTTGCGGCGCGCGGGCAGGCTGAGCTCGACCTTGCCGTCGGGTTTGGCGGCGGGATGCGCGATACGCCTGGCGTCAGAAAAAGATTGCATTTCTATTCGCTTCGTTTTTATAGTTTATTTCGAATAACAAAATAAAATTCCATAGTTCGGAATTTAAAGCATGCCGGCCCGGATGACAAGCGGGCCCGCGGCCGGCCATCCACACCCGTACGCGAACCAAGGGGAAACACATGATGCGCACGAGCTTCAAATTGCTGGCTACCCTGGTCCTCGGCGCCGCCGCACTGAGCGCCCAGGCCGACACCTATCCGTCCCGCCCCATCAAGGTCATCTCGCCCTTCCCGGCCGGCGGCGCCACCGACGTGCTGACCCGGGTGCTGGCCGAGCGCATGGCCAAGACGCTGGGCCAGCCCATGATCGTCGAGAACAAGGCCGGCGCCGGCACCTCCATCGGCGCGGCGTTCGTGGCGCGCGAGGCGCCCGACGGCTACACCATCCTGATGGCCACCAACTCCACGCTGGTGACCAACCGCTACCTGTACAAGGACCTGCCCTACGATCCCGACAGCTTCGCCCGCATCGGCATGGTGGGCGTGGGGCCGCTGGTGCTACTGTCCAGCCCCAAGCGGCCCTTCGCCAGCACGCAGGACGTGGTGGCCTACGCCAAGCAGCACCCGGGCAAACTGACCTTCGCCACGTTCGGGCCCGGCACCTCGTCGCACCTGGCCGGCGAGCTGTTCAAGAAGCGCGCCGGCATCGACATCCTGCACGTGCCTTTCAAGGGCGCCACCCAGGCCCTGCCGGCGCTCATCAGCGGCGAAGTGGACCTGTTCTTCGACATGGTGGCCACCGGCATGCCGCAGGCCGACGCGGGCAAGGTCAAGGTCTTCGCCATCACCAGCCCCACGCGCCTGCCCACCCAGCCCAAACTGGCCACCATGGCCGAACAGGGCTATCCGGATTTCGACCTGACCGCCTGGTTCAGCTTCGTGGCGCCCAAGGGCACGCCCGCCCCCGCCATGGACAAGCTGCGCCAGGCCCTGGCCGAGACGCTGCAGGACGAGGCGATCAAAAAGCGCATGCTTGAAATGGGCATAGACCCGCGCTCGGGCACGCCGGCCGAACTGGACCGCCAGATCGCGAGCGAACAGCCCATCGTCGCGCAGCTGGTCAAGCAGGCCAACATGGCGCCGCAGTGAATACACGAGGCGGACCCTTGTTGTCAGCCCCTGTTACCAGGCCCTAACGCCTGGATACACCGGCCCCGCCGGCCCGGCTGCTATGGTGAAACAAACCCCATAGCGAATGCCCGATGCCGTACCTCGAAGAAAGATATGCACGGCTGGACGCTGCGCGCTGGCTGGCGGCCCTGGCCGTCGTCCTGCTGCACAGCGCGGCCATGATCGTCAGCAATCCCGCCGCCTATGGCGGCGGCGCGTGGCTGGCCGCCAACCTGTACGATTCGGCGGCGCGCTGGTGCGTGCCCGTCTTCGTCATGGTCAGCGGCGCCCTGCTGCTGGACCCCGACAAGCCCCAGGACGCGCGCCAGTTCTACAGCCGGCGCATGGCGCGGATCTGCGCGCCGCTGCTGTTCTGGACGCTGTTCTACCTGGCCTGGCGCACCGGGCTGGACTGGTGGGACGACGGCCGCATCGATTTTTCGTTCTGGCCGCGCAAGGTCGCCCAAGGCGAGCCCTATTACCACCTGTGGTACCTGTACATGATCGTGGGGCTGTACCTGTTCGCGCCCCTGATCCGCCTGCTGTATGCGCGCAGCACGCCGCGGGCGCGCGCGCTGTGGGTGGTCGGCATCCTGGGCGTGGCGATCCTGGACTCCCTGTACCGCCGCGCGCTGGGCGCGCCCGCCGGCTTCTTCCTGACCTGGTTCCTGCCGTATCTGGGCTATTTCGTGGCCGGCCGCCTGATCTTCGACGGCCAGATGCGGGTGCCGCGTCCGCGCCTGATGCTGGCGGCCAGCGTGGCCGCGACCGCGCTGGGCGTGTATGCCATGTCCAACAGCCGCACGCTGGACACGTATTTCTATGACTATTTCAGTCTGACCGTCCCGTTCATGTCGCTGGCGGCCTTCCAGTGCATCGTGTCGTCGCCGCGCCTGCCGCGGCTGGCCTCGCTGGCCCCGCTGACCTTCGGGGTCTACCTGATCCATCCGCTGTTCCTGGACGTGGCGCGCCGGGCCGGCGCGATCACGGGCGCGCGCAGCGACGCGTGGGCGGTGCCGCTGCTGGCGGCCGCCGTATTCGCATTGTCGGCGGCCAGCAGCTGGCTGCTGAGGAGGCATCCAGCCACCCGCAGACTGGTCTGAATTCTGCGGCGCCAGGACTTCGTCCGTGCTTGCGTATCATCGCGGGCGCGGGTCTGGCCCTTGGGGTACAATTCACGGCTTATTTGATCGGCCAGACACCGATTTTTCTTCGCGCCAGAACGGAATTCACCCTGCGGATTTCACTTGGCGGACTTGCCCAGCGGAATTCAGGCGGCGGATTTGGCCAGGCCATCAGGCCCGGCCGGACGAGATTGCCGCGCACGCCGGGCGAGCCACCAGGCAAAGCTGCTCGGCGACAGCTCAACCGTCCTGGCTTTTTTATCCGAGCGGAGGGAATCATGACCGACATCGGTCGGATGGCACATGTAGTGCCAGCTCGCACCCAGCTACCCGTCAGCGCATATTTTGACGAAGCCCTCTTTGCCCGCGAGCAAGAACTCATTTTCAAGCAATCCTCGCAATACGTCGGCCACCAGAAATTGGTGCCCGAGGTCGGGGACTGGCGCACGCTGGTCCAGGAAAACGGAGGTCGCCTGCTGGTCCGCAACCAGCAAGGCGTCGAACTCATCTCAAATGTCTGCCGCCACCGGCAGGCATTGATGCTTGGCGGCGAAGCCGGCAACGTGGCCGGCAACTGCAATACCAAGGGCAACCTGAAGGCGACCGGCGGCAACATCGTGTGCCCGCTGCACCGTTGGACGTACAACAACAAAGGCGAGTTGTTGGGCGCGCCCCAGTTCGACACCACGCCCTGCATGAACCTGCAGAAGTTCCGCCTGCGCGACTGCCACGGCCTGCTGTTCGAAGGCCCGCGCGACCCGGCCGCCGACATGGCGCCGCTGTTCGCGCGGCCCGAGTTCGACTTCGGCGACTACGTGCTGGACCACGTCGAGGTGCACCAGTGCAACTACAACTGGAAGACCTTCATCGAGGTCTACCTCGAGGACTACCACGTCGGTCCGTTCCACCCCGGCCTGGGCCGCTTCGTCACCTGCGACGACCTGAGCTGGGAGTTCAACGACTGGTACAGCCTGCAGCGCGTCGGCGTGCACAACGCGCTGGCACAGCCGGGCTCGGAGGTCTACAAGCAGTGGCATGACCGCCTGCTGGCGTTCCGCGAAGGCGACGCGCCCGATTTCGGCGCGGTCTGGGTCACGTATTTCCCGACCCACATGATCGAGCTGTATCCGCACGTGCTGGTGCTCTCCACGCTGTATCCCAAGAGCCCGCAGGAAACCGTGAACGTGGTCGAGTTCTACTACCCCGAGGAAATCGCCGCCTTTGAGCGCGAATTCGTCGAGGCGCAGCGCGCCGCCTACATGGAGACCGCCATCGAGGACGACGAGATCGCCGAACGCATGGACGCCGGCCGCAAGGCCCTGATGCAGCGCGGCGTCAACGAAACCGGCCCCTACCAGTCGCCCATGGAAGACGGCATGCAGCACTTCCACGAATGGTATCGCCGCATCATGCAGGACCGGGTCTGAGGCCCTGCCGTGCAAACAAAAAAGCCTTGCTTGCCCGCAAGGCTTTTTTTTTTCGCCGGTGAGCCGGGCTGCGCGGATCAGCGGCCGAGCGTCCCGGCCACGGCGCGCTCGCCGATGGCCAGCCCCACCGTCATGCCCACGCCCGAGTGCATCACCGCCACGGTCGTGGCCGCATCCACGGCCATCACCGAGAACGGCGCCGGGCCGTGCGCGCCGTACACGCCCTGCCAGCGCTCCAGCACCCGCAGCCGCGCGCCCAGGGCCTGCGACGCCAGGTCCAGCATCGCGTCGTCCACGGCCTCGTCGTTGAACGGCGGAGCATCCTGGCCGTAGCGGTGCGAATCGCCGATGATCAGTTCGCCGTAGGGCGTGGGGCTGATCAGCAGGTGGATGCCGTTTTCCAGCAGCATGGGCGTGCGCGCCTGGATCACTTCGCGCAGCGCCAGCGCCGACGGCAGGTCGGAGAACGCGCCGTAATGCACGCAGGACAGGCCGGTGAGCAGCGGCCGGTCGAGCGCGATGGGGTCGGCCTCGAACGCGGCGCGCAGCATCTGCAGGCGCGTGACCTCCAGGTTCAGCGGCGCGAACAGTTCCGGCAGCAGGGTCAGGTAATCGTGGCCGGGGCAGACGAACACGTGCCCGCCCTGGAATTCGCCGGCCGACGTGCAGACCCGGCCGCCTTCGACGGCGCGCGCCAGCGTGCCGGTGATGAAGGTGACGCCCAGCGACTCGGCCAGGTAGCGCGTGATCGCCGGCAGCGCCTCGCGCGAATAGATCTGCAGGTCGTCATGGCCTTGCAGCGCGGCGCAGTGATGCGCCAGCCGCCCGCCGTACAGGCGCGCGACCTCGCGGCCCGACAGCAGTTCGGCGCGATAGCCTTCCTGCCGCATGCGGGTTTCGGCGAATTCCTGCAGCACGTCCGCCTCGTCGGCGTTGCGCGCCAGCACCAGCGCGCCGTTGGCCCGCACGTGGAAACCCGCCTTGCCCGCCAGGTCCAGCCACAGCTCGCGCGCCTGCTGGGCGTGCGACAGCATCGTGCCCGGCGCCTGGCCGGTCACGATCACCTGGCCGAAATTGCGGACCGTGGCGCCATGCGCCTGGCGGCTGCGCTCGATCACGGCCACCGACAGGCCGCGCTTGGCGGCCGCCCAGGCGTGGGCGATGCCCAGCATGCCCGCGCCCACCACGATTACGTCAAAGTTCTTCATTTCTGGACCACTGGAAAGAATTGGGGGCCACCCTTGCGGGGGCCCCGATAACGCTGCTTACTTCTTCTTCGGCTCGGACTTGCCGTCGTAGCGCTTGGTCCATTCCGCGATGATGCGTTCGCGGTTCGTGGCGGCCCACACGAAGTCGTTCTTGATCATGCGCTTGGTCAGGTCCGACGGCAGGTTGGGGTTGACGGTCGCCACCGAGGGAATCGCCAGCACCGCGAAGTTGGCCTTGTACAGCTCGTTGGCTTCGCGGCTGGCCGAGAAGTCGGCCAGCTTGCGGGCGGCCTCGAGGTGCTTGGTGCCCTTGACGATGGCGGTGGCCTCGACTTCCCAGCCCAGGCCTTCCGACGGGAACACGGCCTCGACCGGCGCGCCGTCGGCCTTCAGCTTGGCGGCGCGGTAGTCGAACGACACGCCGATCGGGAATTCGCCGGCGGCGGCCAGATTGCAAGGCTTGGAGCCGGAATGCGTGTACGAACCGATGTTCTTGTGCAGCGCGTCCATATAGGCCCAGCCCTTTTCTTCACCGAAGATCTGCAGCCAGGCGCTCACGTCCAGGAAGCCCGTGCCCGAGGAGGCCGGGTTCGGCATCACGATCTTGCCGGCGTAGACCGGCTTGGTCAGGTCCTGCCACGAGGTGGGCTTGGGCAGCTTTTGCTTTTCGGCTTCGATGGTGTTGAAGCAGATGGCGGCGGCGTAGCCGTCCATGCCGACCCACGAGGGCTCGGCCTTGGCGTCGCGCATGTTGAGCGCGATCTGGTCCAGGCCCTTGGGCGCGTACGGCAGCAGCATGCCTTCCTTGTCCATCAGGCCCAGGGCCGTACCGGCCAGGCCCCAGATCACGTCGGCCTTGGGATTGCTTTTCTCGGCCAGCAGCTTGGCGGCGATGATGCCGGTGGAATCGCGCACCCACTGGATCTTGATGTCGGGATGGGCCTTTTCGAAGGCGGCCTGGTAGGCCTTGATCTGGTCGGCTTCCAGCGCCGTGTAGACGGTCAGGGTGGTCTCGGCGGAAGCGGCGCCCATCACGCCCGTCAGGGCGGCGGCCAGTGCAAGCAGCTTGTAGCGATTCATGGAGTACTCCGTTGGTAGGCGGAAAAAGGCTGCAAAACCCCGCGGGGCCGGCGCAAGCCGGTCCCGTGTGCAGCGAACGCGGGGCGGTGAAGGGTCAGGGACGCTTGCCTGCCGACAAGCGGGATTCGATATCGGCGATCACGCCGGGCAGGTCGGCGACGGTGTCGATCAGGTAGTGCGGCGCGGCCGGGGAAAGCTCGGCGCTGGCCCTGGCCCGCACCTGCTGGCGCCCGGCCTCGTCCAGGCTCAGGTACTGCTCCAGGGTCAGGCCGGCGGCATTGCCGGAAAGCAGCAGGCCCACGGTCCACATGCCGGCGCGGCGGCCCTCTTCGATGCCGGGCGCGGTGTCGTCGACCTTGATGCAGGCGGCCACGTCCGACAGGCCCAGCTCGACCACGTTCTTCAGCGCCATGGCGGGCGCCGGACGGGCGCGCGGCACGTCGTCGCTGGCCACGATGCAATCGGGCTCCAGGCCCTCGGCGGCGGCGCGCTCGACCACGCGGCGCATGACGCTGTCGGGGTAGCCCGAGCACGAACCGATCTTCAGGCCGCGCTGGCGCAGCGCGCGCAGCAGTTCGGCCGCGCCGGGTATGGCCGCGGAATACTGGGCGACCTTCTCCAGCTGCATGGGCAGGAAGCGCTCGTAGATGGCGGTCACGTCATCGTCGGTGGGCAGGCGGCCGAAGCGTTCCTGGTACTGGCTGGCGATGGCGGGCTCATTGCACAGCGTGCGGATGTGGTCCCACTTGCCCATGCCCATGGGGCCGCGGGCCTGCTCCAGCGACACGTCCATGCCGAACTGGGAGAACGCATCGACGAAAACCTTGGTGGGCGCGAAGGAACCGAAATCGACCAGCGTTCCGGCCCAGTCGAAGATCACCGCTTCCAGGCGGACGGGCAAAGGGGAAACTGTCATGGGGGTCATCCTTGAGAACAATCGGTCAATGGGCCGCCGGGCGGCGCCAGGCCTGGCTGCGCGCCACCAGCGCGCGGCTCGCCAGATGCAGGGCCAGGGCCGCCACGGCCGAGCTGGCCATGATCACGGTGCACATGGCGGCGGCCGGGCCGATAAAGCCGGCGTCGTCCATGTTCAGCACGGCCACCGCGGCCAGCACCGTGGAGGGGCTGTACAGGAACACCACGGCGGACACCGTCGTCATGGCGGAAACGAACAGGTAGCGGGCCACGTCCAGGGCGGCCGGCAGGCACATCGGCAGCGTCACGCGCAGGAAGGTGGTCAGGCGCGGCACCTTCAGCGACGCGGAAGCGGCTTCGAACTCCGGGTCCAGCGCATTGAGCGCCGTGGCCGCCGTCAGGTGCGCGCTGGTGTAGAAGTGCACCACCGTGCACAGCACCAGCAGCGGCATGGTGCCGTACAGCACGTTCAGCGGATTGAACGGGCTGTTGAAGAAGAAGATGTAGCCCAGGCCCAGCACCAGGCCCGGCACCGCCATCGGCACCAGCGCCAGCATGCCCACCATGCCGCGCAGGCCGCGGGCCAGCGCGCCGCGGGCCGGCACTTTTTCGACCATCCAGGCGCCGGTGAAGACCACGGCGGTGCCGGCCACGGCGGTGCAGAACGCCAGCTGCAGGCTGTTGCGCCAGGCCAGCCAGCCGCCGCCGTCCATGTTGTCGAAGTCGTAGGAACGCAGCGACAGCGACAGGTTGTACGGCCACATCTTGACGAACGAGGCCCATACCGCCACGCCGATGATGAGCAGCAGGAACGCGGCCACCACGCCGGCCAGCGCCAGGAACGCGGCGTCGCGGCGAGGGTCGGGGCCGGCGGCGTAGGGCTGGGCCCGGCCGCTCATCTGGGCGCCCTGGCGGGCGCGCAGCCGCCGGTCCAGCGCGAAGGTCAGGACCGCGGGCAGGAGCAGCAGGATGCCGATGGCCGCCCCCTTGGGGAAGTTCTGCTGCCCCACCACGGCCTTGTAGGCCTCCATCGCCAGCACGTTGTAGTCGCCGCCCACGACCTTGGGCACGCCGAAATCGGTGACGGTCAGGGTGAACACCACGCAACACGCCGAGAACACGGCGTAGCGGGTGCCCGGCAGGGTGACGGTGAGGAAGGTGCGCCAGGGGCCGGCGCCCATGGCGCGGGCGGCGTCGTAGAGACGGCCGTCGGCCAGCGTCAGGCCGGTCAGCAGGATCATCAGGGCGTGCGGGAAGGTATAGAACGCCTCGCCCGCCACGATGCCCCAGAAGCCGTAGATGGTGGCCCCGCCGAACAGGTCCTTGAGCAGGCCCTGGTTGCCCAGCAGGTACACCAGCGCGATGCCGGGCAGCAGCGACGGCGCCAGCAGCGGCAGCAGCGCGACGGTGCGCAGCAGCCCCTTGCCCGGCAGGCGCGTGCGCGTCAGGCCGTAGGCGAACCCGTAGGCGCAGGGCACGACCAGCAGCATGGTCACCGCGCCGACCGCCAGGCTGCGCCCGACCATGCCCAGGAAGCCTTCGCCGCCGATGATGCCGGCGACCACCGACAGCCCGGCCCAGGCGCCGTCGCCGTCGGTCACGGACTTGACCAGGATCGCCGCCAGCGGCAGCGCGAGGAACAAGAGCAGGCACAGCGCCAGCGCGCCCTGCCCGCCGGCCAGGCCGGCGGCGCCGACCCAGGCGGGCAAGGGACGCCGGCCCAGGGACGGCGCGGGCGCGGCGCAGACCGCCGGCGCGGGGGAAGCGGAACGGGTCATCGCCGGATCAAGCGTAGGCGCGTATCGCATGGCGCGGCAGCTCCACCCAGCAGCGGCTGGCGGCGTGAGGGCCCAGCAGGGCGTCTCCGATTTCGGGGGATACGACGGAATGCACGGTGGCGCCGGGCACGCCTTCGAGGCGCAGGGCCAGGCGGTAGCCGCGGCCCAGGAACACGCCGTCGAGCACGTCGGCCAGCATGGCGTTGGGCTGCTCCGGGCGGGCGGTGCTCACGCGCACCGCCTCCGGACGCACGAAGAGCCGGCCGCTGGCGGCGTCCAGCGCCTCGTCCACGGCCAGTTCCTGGCGGCCGACGCGGGCGCGGTGGGCGTCCAGGCGCTCGAACGGCAGCCAGTTCGCCTCGCCCACGAAGTCGGCGATGAAGGCCGAGCGGGGCTGGCGGTAGAGCTCGGTGGGGGTGCCGTACTGTTCGATGACGCCGCCGTTCATGACGGCGATGCGGTCGGCCATCACCATGGCCTCTTCCTGGTCGTGCGTCACCATCAGCGTGGTGATGGACAGGCGCTTTTGCAGCGCGCGCAGTTCGATGCGCAGGTGTTCGCGCACGCGGGCGTCCAGCGCGGACATGGGTTCGTCCAGCAGCAGCAGCGACGGCGAAGGCGCCAGCGCGCGCGCCAGGGCCACGCGCTGCTGCTGGCCGCCGGAGATCTGCCCGGGGTATTTGTCGGCCGCGCCCGCCAGGCCCACCAGCGTGAGCATTTCCTCGACGCGGTTGGCGACGTGGTTGCGATGGGCGCGCTTGCCGCTCAGCCCGTAGGCCACGTTCTGGGCCACGGTCAGGTTGGGAAACAGGGCGTAGGACTGAAACAGGATGCCGTAGTCGCGCGCCTGCGGCTCGGCGTGGGAGATGTCGCGGCCGGACAGCACGATGGCGCCGCTGTCCTGGCGCTCCAGGCCCGCGATGGCGCGCAGCAGGGTGGTCTTGCCGCAGCCCGAGGGGCCCAGCAGGCACACCAGCTCTCCGGCGCGGATGTCCAGCGAGACGTCCGACAGCGCGGTGTGGCTGCCGAAGCGCTTCACGAGATGCCTGACAGAGAGAAATGCGTTGTCGCGTTCGGCCATGGGGCCTCCGGTATGGGAACGCTCGCAGTATGGAAGGCGCGTATTGAGTGTTTATGACACTTCGCGCAAATGCAGTAATAAAAACATCAAATTATTTTGGTGTACTGGCGGTCTCGTGCATTGGGCCCCTGCCGCGCCCAGTGCCGCCCCCATTTACCGCCCCCCCTGCCCCGTGCTCGTCGCCGAACTCAAATCCTTCTATGCCGTCGCCCGCTGCGGCACCGTCACCAAGGCCGCCGCCCAACTGGGCGTCAGCCAGCCCACGGTCACGGGGCAACTGCGCCAGCTGGAATCGCGTTACGGCGTCGAACTGTTCCATCGCCAGGGCCGCGGCATGCGGCTGTCGGACGCAGGCCACAGCCTGATGCCCATGGTCGAGAAACTGGTCCAGCAGGAAACCGAGATCGACTTCCGCCTGCGCGACGCCAGCGACCTGCGCGAGGGCAATCTGCGCATCGGCGCCACCGGCCCCTACTACATCATGGACACGGTGCGCACCTACAACCAGCGCTATCCCGGCATCGACCTGACCCTCACTATCGGCAATTCGCAAAGCATGCTGCAGGCGCTGCACGATTACCGCATCGAGATTGCCACGTCGTCCTTGCTGATGGATGACAAGCACCTGTACCGGCGCATGATCGCCGCCGACCCCATCCGGGTGGTCACGCATCGCGACCACCCGCTGGCCCGCCGCAGCGAGGTGCGCCTGGCCGAGCTGGCCGACCACGCGCTGCTGGTGCGCGAGCCCGGCTCCATGACGCGCCAGCTGACCGAAGACGCGCTGGAGCAGGCCGGCGTGACCGTGCGGCGCACGCTGGAGATCGGCAGCCGCGAATCGATCCGCCAGGCCATTCTGTGCGGGCTGGGGGTCAGCCTGATTCCCTCGCGCGAGATCCCGTCGCACCCGGACCTGGCGGCGCTGAATATCCAGGGCGCCGACATCCTGATGCACGAATACCTGTACTGCCTGCGCGAGCGCCAACCGGTGCAGCTCATCGCGCGCTTCCTGGAGATGGCGCCGGCCGCCGGCTGACCGCCCGCAGCCCCGCTGCGCCCCCTCCCCCTTGCGGCCAATCCGGAGACAACCATGGCCTTGACCCTGCAAGACATCGAACAGATCTTCCTGGAGCGCGGACACCGCTCCTATGACGGCGAGTCCGTCAGCCACCTGCGGCACGCGCTGCAGACCGCGGCGCTGGCCGAGCGCAACGGCGCCGGCCCGCACCTGATCACGGCCTGCCTGCTGCACGACCTGGGCCACCTCATCGCCGACCGGCCCGGCACGCCGACCCTGCGCGGCATCGACGACAAGCACCAGTACTTCGTGCTGCCCTTTCTGCGCGGCCTGTTCGGCCCGCCCGTGCTGGAGCCGATCCGGCTGCACGTCGAGGCCAAGCGCTACCTCTGCTATGTGGAACCGCACTATGAAGCGTCGCTGTCGGAGGATTCCAGACGCAGCCTGGCGCTACAGGGCGGTAGCTTCGATGCGGGCCAGGCGGTGGATTTCGCCAGCCTGCGGGGCGCGCCGGACGCGATCCGCCTGAGGCGCTGGGACGACCAGGCCAAGGTGCCGGGGCTGGCGACGCCGCCCCTGGATCACTTCCTGGAAATCGCCGAGGCCGCCTCGGAACGGGTCAAGCTGACGGCCGCGTGGTAGGGCTGGCTGGCAAGCCATGCCCGACTGGCGGGGACGCCTAGGCGCCCTTGGCCACCGGACGCGACGGGTCGCTGCACCACTCGCTCCAGGACCCCGGATACAGGCGCGAGCCCGACAGGCCGGCGATCTCCATGGCCAGGAGGTTGTGGCAGGCGGTGATGCCCGAGCCGCACTGGTGCACGATGGCGGCGGGATCGCGGCCGGCCAGCAGGCCGGCGAATTCCTCGCGCAGCTGCGCGGCCGGCTTGAAGCGGCCGTCGGCCTGCAGGTTCTCGCCGTTGGGGCGGTTCAGGGCGCCCGGAATGTGGCCGGCCACCGGGTCCATGGGCTCGACCTCGCCGCGGTAGCGGTTGGCCGCGCGCGCGTCGATCACAGTGAATGCGGGGCGGGAGATATTGTCCAGCACCGTCCGGGCGTCCACCGTGGCGGCCAGCGACGGCCCCGGTTCCACCGGCTGGCCGGCCTGCACGGCGGGGGCCGCCTCGGTCGTGGTCGGCAGCCCGGCCGCGGTCCAGGCCTGCCAGCCGCCGTCCAATACCGCCACCTGGTCGTGGCCCAGCCAGCGCAGCATCCACCACAGGTGGGCGGCATACATGCCGCCGCTGGCGTCGTAGGCCACCACCAGGGTCTGCGGCGTGACGCCGTGGGCCGCCATCAGCGCGCCGAAGTCCGCGCGCGAAGGCAGCGGATGGCGCCCGTTGGCGCCGGTGCGCGGCGCCGCCAGTTCGGTTTCGTGGTCCAGGTAGCGGGCGCCGGGGATGTGGCCGGCCTCGTAGGCCTGGCGGCCGGCCGCATGGTTGGTCAGGTCGTGGCGCACGTCGAATACGCGGACGTCGGGCGAATCGAGGCGCTTGGCCAGGTCGGCGGCGGAAATCAGTGTCATCGTCATGCGCTGTGCTCCTGTAAGAGATAGAGACGGCCCGCCGGGCTCATGCCGCCTTGGGGTCGCGCATGGTGCGCCACACCGACAGCAGGCCGGCGAATATGATCAGGCCCATGCCGGCCCAGGCCAGGGCGTCGAGCCGGTCGCCCCACAGGCCCATGCCCAGGAGCGCCGCGAAAATAATGGTGCTGTACTGCAGCGCCGCCGTCAGCAGCGCCGAACCCACGCCGAACGCGCGCGTCATGGCCAATTGGCCGAACAGGCCCGCCACGCCCACGCCGACCAGTGAAAGATAACCGCTCCAGTCGGCCTGGCCCCAGCCTTCATACGCAATTCCGCCGATACTCGACAGGCACACCCCCACCGAGAAGAACAGCACGGTGCGCCATTCCGGTTCGCCGATGCGGCCCAGCTGGCGGATCTGCAGCATGGCGATGGCCGACATGGCGCCCGCCCCCATGCCCAGCAGGGCGGCCAGCCACTGGTCCTCGTTGATGCTGGGGCGCAGCACGGCGATCACCCCCAGAAAGCCCAGCGCGACCGCGATAATGCGCACGGCGTCGCGCTGCGCGCCGCCCCAGCCCAGCATCCAACAGGCGATGAACAGCGGGGCCGTGTAGTTCAGGCTGGTGGCGGTGGCCAGCGGCAGGTGGGAAATGGCGAAAAAACCCAGCCACATCGAGGTGACGCCCGACAGGTTGCGCCACAGGTGCAGCTTCCAGCTACTCGGGACGATGGACTGGCGTCCGGCGCGCGCCCAGATCAGCAGCAGGATTACGGAGGGCAGCCCGCGAAACAGCACGACCTGCGGCAGCGATGCGCCATGCTCGGTGGCCAGCTTCACGAACGATCCCATGGCGGCGAACATGGCGGACGCCACTAACATCCAGAGAGCCTGCATGGGGATCTGCGCTAAGGGAAAGGTGAGTAGGACTAAGGGAAAGCGATACTATACTCTTCGTCACCGCGGAGGCGCCGCCGGCTCGGGGAACTGGCGGGCCGCCGCCGGGTCGAATTCGGGCAATTCCCGCTCGCAGAGGAAACAAAAAAACATGAAACGCATCATCCTATTCGTCGTCACCAACCTGGCCGTCATGCTGGTGCTGTCGGCCACGCTGCGCATCCTGGGCGTAGACCGCTACATCACCGCCAATGGCCTGAACCTGAACGCCCTGCTGATCTTCTCGCTGGTGGTCGGCTTCACCGGCGCCATCATTTCGCTGCTGATCAGCAAGCCCATGGCCAAGTGGAGCACCGGCGCCCAGGTGCTGGACCCGAATTCGCCGCGCAACCAGCGCGAGGCCTGGCTGGTCGACACCGTGCACCAGCTGGCCGACCGCGCCGGCATCGGCCGCCCCGAGGTCGCCATCTACGAAGGCGCGCCCAACGCCTTCGCCACCGGCGCGTTCAAGAACGATTCGCTGGTGGCCGTCTCGACCGGCCTGCTGGAAAGCATGAGCGAAGAGGAAGTCGCCGCCGTGCTGGCCCACGAAGTGGCCCACATCGCCAACGGCGACATGGTCACGCTGACCCTGATCCAGGGCGTGGTCAACACCTTCGTGGTGTTCCTGGCCCGGGTCGTCGGCTACTTCATCGACCGCGCGGTGTTCAAGAACGAACGCGGCGTGGGGCCCGGCTACTACATCACGGTGCTGGTCTGTGAAATCATCTTCGGCGTGCTGGCCTCGATCATCGTGGCCTGGTTCTCGCGCCAGCGCGAGTACCGCGCCGACGCCGGTTCCGCCCACCTGATGGGCGCGCGCGAGCCGATGATCCGCGCCCTGGCCCGCCTGGGCGGGCTGGAGCCCGGCGACCTGCCCAAGTCCTTCGAGGCCTCGGGCATCACCGGCCGCGGCGGCATCGCGGCCATGTTCGCCTCGCACCCGCCGATTCCGGCCCGCATCGCCGCGCTGCAGAACGCCCGCGTGATCTGACACCGCCGAAGGCAGCAAAAAGCCGCCAGGCCCGCGGGGGCCTGGCGGCTTTTTTCATTGCGCGCTCAGCATTCGACGATGTTGACCGCCAGGCCGCCGCGCGCCGTTTCCTTGTACTTGGTCTTCATGTCGGCGCCGGTCTCGCGCATGGTCTTGATGACCGAATCCAGCGACACGTAGTGCTGGCCGTCGCCGCGCAGCGCCATGCGCGCCGCGTTCACGGCCTTGATCGAGGCCATCGCGTTGCGCTCGATACAGGGGATCTGCACCAGGCCGCCGACCGGGTCGCAGGTCAGGCCCAGGTTGTGCTCCATGCCGATCTCGGCGGCGTTCTCGACCTGCTCCACCGTGCCGCCCAGCGCCGCGGCCAGGCCGCCGGCGGCCATCGAGCAGGCCACGCCGACTTCGCCCTGGCAGCCGACCTCGGCGCCCGAGAGCGAGGCGTTGTACTTGTAGAGCAGGCCCACGGCCGCCGCCGTCAGCAGGAAATCGCGCACGCCGTCGCGGTTGGAGCCGGGCACGAAGCGGTCGTAATAGTGCAGCACGGCCGGGATGATGCCTGCCGCGCCGTTGGTCGGCGCCGTGACCACCCGGCCGCCGGCGGCGTTTTCCTCGTTGACCGCCATGGCGTACAGGTTGACCCAGTCCATCACGGACAGCGGGTCGGATAGCGTGCGCTCGGCGCGCTGCGTCAGGTTGCGGTACATCTCGGGCGCG
The DNA here is from genome assembly GCF_056711425.1 of Achromobacter sp. SX5. NCBI lineage: Bacteria > Pseudomonadati > Pseudomonadota > Betaproteobacteria > Burkholderiales > Alcaligenaceae > Achromobacter > Achromobacter sp. SX5. The sequence goes on from NZ_CM160041.1 coordinate 4,069,193, forward strand.
CGGCGGCGCACGCGCAAGGGGCCGGGCAGCTCGCCGTCGGCCTCGGGGTAGTTGATGCCGCAGCCGCGCGAAACGCAGTCCTGCATGACCTGCCAGATGCGGTCCAGCCCGGCGTGCACCTCGGCCTCGTCGCGCCAGGTCAGCTCGTTCTTCATCATGAGCTGGGCCACCGACAGGCCGCTGTCGCGGCACATGGACAGCAGCTCGCGGCCCATGCGGAAAGGATACGGCAGCTGGTCATGCGCGGCGATGACCTGGCTGTTGGAGGCCCCGGCGGTCACGACGAAACCGCCGCCGACCGACAGATAGCGCGCTTCGCGCAGCCGCTCGCCCTCGGCGTCGAAGGCGTGGAATTTCATGCCGTTGGGATGTTCGGCCATGGCTTCGCGGCGGTAGAACAGCATGTGTTCCTTTTCCACGAAAGGCACCGGGTAGCGCCCCAGCAGGGGTAGCTGGCGGCTGGCCCGCACCGAGGCGATCATGCCGGCGATGGCCGCGGGGTCCACGGTGTCGGGGGCCTCGCCCATCAGGCCCAGCAGCACGCCCTTGTCGGTGCCGTGGCCCTTGCCGGTGGCGCCCAGCGATCCGTACAGTTCGGCGCGCACGGAGGCCACGCGCGGCATCAGGCCGTCGCGCTCCAGCCCCTGGGCAAACAGCAGGGCCGCCCGCATGGGTCCCACGGTGTGGGAACTGGACGGGCCTATGCCTATCTTGAACAGATCGAAAACGGAAACCGCCACGCAAAACTCCAGTGCATCTGACGAATGGTGAGGCAATGATACGCGCTGCCCCCGCGGCGCGCAGCAAAGGCCCCGACAGGCGTATGCTGTATTGTGGGGACAGGCTCCCCAGCCTGGCCCGCGCATGCGATCATTACAGAATTATTTCTTGTCATAAAAAGAATGGAAACACCCCAGGATGTCCGGACTCATCACGCTGCTTGATTTTGCGGGCTACGTCGCCCTCCTCCTGTGGGGCGTGCACATGGTCCAGACCGGCGTGCAACGCGCCTTCGGCGCGGCCCTGGGCGCGGCGCTGGGTCGCGCTCTCGGAACCCGGCTGCGGGCCTTCGCCGCCGGCCTGGGCATCACCGCCGCGCTGCAGAGCAGCACCGCCACCGGCCTGATGATCACCGGCTTCGCCGCCGGCGGGGTCGTGAGCCTGGCGCCGGCCCTGGCCGCCATGCTGGGCGCCAACGTCGGCACCACCCTCATCGTCCAGCTGCTGTCGTTCGACCTGACCTCGCTCGCCCCCATCCTGATCCTGGCCGGGGTCTGGATGTTCCGCCGCTATCCGCCGGGCCGCACCCGCGACCTGGGCCGCGTCTTCATCGGCCTGGGACTGCTGCTGCTGTCGCTGCACCAGCTGGTGCAGCTGTTCCAGCCGTTCCAGACCGCGCCCATGCTGGGCCTGATCCTGGACGCGCTGGCGACCCAGCCGGTGGCCGCCGTGCTGCTGTCGGCCGCCTTCACCTGGGCGGCGCATTCCAGCGTGGCCGTGGTGGTGCTGGTGATGTCGCTGGCCACCCACCACATGGTGGCGCCGCACGTGGCGTTCGCGCTGGTGCTGGGCGCCAACCTGGGCACCGCCATCAATCCCATGATCGAGGGCGTGACCGGCGACGACCCCGCCGCGCGCCGCCTGCCGCTGGGCAATCTGCTGACCCGCGTGATCGGCGTGCTGGCCGGGTTGATGCTGCTGCCTTACCTGCAGCCGATGATGAGCGAGCTGGCCGACGACCCGGCCCGCGCCGTGGCCAACTTCCACACGCTGTTCAACGCCGTCATCGCCGTGGTGTTCCTGCCGCTGCTGACGCCCTACGCCGCCCTGCTCACCCGCTGGCTGCCCAAGCGCGCCGACCCGAACGACCCGTCGCGTCCCCAGTACCTGGACGAATGGGCCCACGACGTGCCGGCCGTGGCGCTGGGCAACGCCGCGCGCGAAGGCCTGCGCATGGCCGACATGCTGCAGACGCTGCTGCTGTATGCGCGCGCCGGCTTCAAGCGCGACAACCGCCACCGCATGGTGCAGGCGCGCCAGCTCGACAGCGCGCTGGACAAGCTGGAGAACGCCATCACCACCTACCTGGCCACGCTGGACCAGGAGAACATGACGCGCGAAGACCTGCAGCGCCTGGACGACATCCTGGCCTTCATCAGCAATGTCGGCCATGCCGGCGACATCGCCCACCACGGCCTGCTCGGCCACATCGCCAAGCTGCGCAAGCAGGGCTGGACCTTCTCGCCGGAACAGCGCGCCAGCCTGGACGAGACGCTGGGCCAGCTGATCGCCAACCAGCGCACCGCCGCCGCCCTGTTCGTCAACGACGACCTGCGCCAGGCGCGTTCGCTGGCGGAGGAAAAGGCGCGCTTTCGCACCATAGAGACCGCCGCCGCGGACACGCACCTGCAGAAGATCAAGGCCGGCCAGGTCGACGCGGCCGAAGTCGGCGCGCTCTACCTGGATATCCTGCGCGACATGAAGGGCATCAATTCGCACCTGGTGGGCGCCGCCGCCTACCCGCTGCTGGCGCGGCACGGGGAGTTGCTGCCGAGCCGGCTGCGGGAAGCGGGGAATTGAAGGGGGGTTGCTTGCGGCGCAAGCTGGCGGCCAGCGCCGCCCGCCCTCTTACAAATACCGCTTGAACCAATCCAGCATCCGCCCCCAGCCGTCCTTGGCCGCCTCGGCCTGGTAGCTGGCGCGGTAGTCCGCCATGAAAGCGTGGTCGGCCTGCGGGTACACCACGAACTCGGAACGCCGGGCGTTTTCATTGCCGGAGGCGGCCAGCTTTCCCTTCATGGTTTCGACGTCGGCCAGGGGGATGCTGGCGTCCTTGCCGCCGTACAGGCCCAGCACCGGCGCGTGCAGCTCGTCCACCACGTCGAAGGCCACGCGCTTGATCAGCGGGCCGTGGCCCACGCTGAGCTTGCCGTACCAGGCCACCGCGGCCTTGACGTCCGGGTTGTGCGCCGCGTACATCCAGGTCAGACGGCCGCCCCAGCAGAATCCGGTGACCGCGACCCGCCTGGCGTCGCCGCCGTGCGCCGCGGCCCAGGCCACGCTGGCGTCCAGGTCGGCGTAGACCTGTTCGTCCGGCACCTTGCTGACCAGTTCCGAAATGAGCTTGGGAATGTCGGTATAGGCGGAGGCGTCGCCCTGGCGTTCGTACAGGTTGGCGGCCACGGCCAGGTAGCCGGCCTTGGCGACGCGGCGGCACAGGTCCTTGATGTGTTCGTGCACGCCGAAGATTTCCTGCACCACCAGCACAATGGGCAGGTCGCGCGCGCCCTCGGGCGCGGCGTAGTAGGCGTCGATCGAGCCGTCGGCCACCGGCAGCTTGAAATCGCCGTGGGCCAGCCCCTGCGCGTCGGTATGGATCACCGTGGGAGCGACGTTGCCGGCTGCTGCGGAAAAACTCATGGGAACCTCCTGTGTAGGGTCGACGAAGCCTGGGTTCCCGGCGGCCCGCCTAGTGGCGGTGGACGTGTTCGACCTGCGGCGCGCCATGGCCGGCTTCGGCGCCATGGTCGTGCCCGTGGTGCATCAGCGAGGTCACGCTGTAGATCAGCGCCACGCCCACCCCGACCAGCAGCAACTGCGGGACGGCGTCGGCCAGGGATACCCTTTCGTGCATTTGCGGCATCAGATCGGCCACCGAGATGTAGAGGAAGCTGCTGGCCGCCACCACCAGAATATACGGCACCCAGCCCTGCGCCTGCTGCAGCACGAAGAACCCTATTATGCCGCCCACGGCTGAACACAAGCTGGTGAACAGGATCAGCGCGAACGCGCGCCGGCGCGCCAGCCCGGCGTTGAGCAGCACCACGAAATCGCCGAGCTTGTGCGGCACTTCGTGGATGATGATGGACGCGGCGGTCAGCACGCCCAGCAGCGGATCGGTCAGGAAGGCCGCCGCCACCAGCACGCCGTCGGCCAGGTTGTGCAGCGAGCTGCCGATCAGGATCAGCACGCCGCCGCGGCCGGCCTCGTGGCGGTCGTGGCCCTTGTGGTGGTGATGGCCGTCGCCCTCGTGATGATGGCTGTGGCGCAGGAGCGCGATCTTCTCCAGCACGAAAAATCCGATCAGCGAGGCCAGCATCAGCGCGAACAGCACATGGGCGTCGGCCACGCCGGCCTCGAAGGCTTCGGGCAGCAGGTGCAGCAGCGCCACCGACAGCAGCACCCCCACCGACAGGCTCACCATGTGGTGCAGGTATTTGGCGAAGACCTTGTAGGCCAGCCAGCTCGCGATGAGTACCGCGATGAGCCCGCCGGTGATGGTGGCGAGCAGAACCCAGAGCAGTAGCATGTTGGGGAGTGTGTAGTAGGTGGGCGGGGAGGCGCAACATTATATCGTTGCAAGCCCAAAACGGGAAATGGGCCGGCCCGTTTGGGCTGGCCCGTTAGGGCCAGCCCCGTCCTAGTGCGCCTGTTCCCAGTTCCTGCCGACGCCGACCTCGGCCACCAGCGGCACCCGCAGGCTGGCCACGTCGCACATCAGGCCGGGCAGCGTGCTGCGCACCAGCTCCAGCTCGGCGTCGGGCGCTTCCAGCACGAGTTCGTCGTGCACCTGCATGATCATGCGCGTCTGCAGCTTTTCGGCGTCCAGCCAGTCCTGCACCGCCACCATGGCCATCTTGATCAGGTCGGCCGCCGTGCCCTGCATGGGCGCGTTGATGGCCGCGCGTTCGGCGGCCTGGCGGCGCGGACCGGAGCCGCCGCGGATCTCCGGCAGCTGCAGGCGGCGGCCGAAGACGGTTTCCACATAGCCCTGCTCGCGCGCGCGGCGGCGGGTGTCGTCCATGTACATGGCCACGCCGGGATAGCGGGCGAAGTAGCGGTCGATGTAGGCCTGCGCGGCGTCGCGCGTGATGCCCAGGTTGGACGCCAGGCCGAACACCCCCATGCCGTAGATCAGGCCGAAGTTGATGGCCTTGGCGGCGCGGCGCTGCTCCGAGGACACCTCGGCCAGCGGCACGCCGAACACCTCCGAGGCCGTGGCGCGGTGGATGTCCTCGCCCGCGGCGAAGGCGCGCTGCAGGTTGGCGTCGTCCGAGACGTGGGCCATGATGCGCAGCTCGATCTGCGAATAGTCGGCCGACAGCAGCATGCCCTGCTCGGCCACGAAGGCTTCGCGCACACGGCGGCCCGCCTCGGTGCGCACCGGGATGTTCTGCAGGTTGGGATCGGACGAGGCCAGCCGGCCGGTGATCACCGCGGCCTGCGAGTAGTGCGTATGCACCCGTCCGGTGTCCGGATTGATCATGCGCGGCAGCTTGTCGGTGTAGGTGGACTTCAGCTTGGACAGGCCGCGGTATTCCAGCAGCACCTGCGGCAGCGGATAGTCCTGCGCCAGCTTGCTCAGCACTTCCTCGTCGGTCGAAGGCGCGCCGCTGGCGGTCTTGCGCACCACCGGCAGCTCCATGCGGCCGAACAGGATCTCGCCCAGCTGCTTGGGGGAATTCAGGTTGAACGGCTGGCCCGCCAGCTCATAGGCCTTCTGCTCCAGCTGCAGCATTTCCTGGCCCAGCTTGTGGCTTTGCCGGCCGAGCTCGGCGGCGTCGACCTTGACGCCGTTGCGCTCGATCGTGGTCAGCACCGCCGACACCTGCATCTCCAGCCGGTAGATGCGCTCCAGGCCGGCATCGGCGGCCACCATCGGACGCAGCACCCGGTGCAGCTGCAAGGTGAAGTCGGCGTCCTCGGCGGCATAGTGGCCGGCCTTGTCGACCGCCACTTCGTCAAAGCCGATCTGCTTGGCGCCCTTGCCGCACAGGTCTTCGTAGGACACGCCGCTGCGGCCCAGGTAGCGCTGGGCCAGATCGTTCAGGCCCACGCCGCGGTGCGACTCCAGCACATAGGCCTGCAGCATGGTGTCTTCGGCCACGCCGCCCAGGCGGATGCCTTCGTTGGCGAACACGTGCGTGTCGTACTTGGCGTGATGCAGCAGCTTGGCGCGCGATGCGTCCTCCAGCCACGGCTTCAGGCGCGCCAGCACCTCGTCCTTGGGCAGCTGGGCCGCGCCGTCCGGGCCGCGGTGCGCCACCGGGATGTAGCAGGCCACGCCGGGCGCCACCGACAGCGACAGGCCCACCAGGCGGGCCTGCATTTCGTCCAGCGAGGTGGTCTCGGTGTCCAGCGCGACCAGCTGCGCGCCGTCCATCAGCGTCATCCAGTCGTCGAAGGCGGCCCAATCGGAAATGATGCGGTAATCCAGCTCGGTGGGCGCGGCCGGTGCGTCGTGGGCGATGCGCGCATCGCCCGTGGGCACGCGCTCGGCGTCGCCGGTCAGCTCGCGCAGCCAGGTGCGGAAACCGTAGCGTTCGTAGAGTTCGGTCAGGGCCTCGATATCGCGCGGGCGCGGCGTCAGGTCGTCGATGTGGTCGACGTGGCCGGCCAGGTCGCAGTCGTACTTCACGGTCAGCAGCTGGCGCGTGAGCGGGAAGCGCGGAATCGCGTCGCGCAGGTTGTTGCCCGCCACGCCCTTGATGCCTTCGGCGCCTGCTATCAGCTTTTCGATGGAGCCGAATTCCGTAATCCATTTGGCTGCCGTCTTCGGGCCGACCTTGGTCACGCCCGGGACGTTGTCGACGGTATCGCCCACCAACATCAGGTAATCGACGATACGGTCCGGCGGCACGCCGAACTTGTTCAGCACGCCGGTCTCGTCCAGGGTTTCGCCGCTCATGGTGTTGACCAGCGTGACATGGCTGTTGACCAGTTGCGCCAGGTCCTTGTCGCCGGTGGACACGATGGTGTGCACGTCGAGTTCGGCGGCGCGCCTGGCCAGGGTGCCGATCACGTCGTCGGCTTCCACCCCTTCGATGGCCAGCACCGGCCAGCCCAGCGCGCGCACGGCGCGGTGGATGGGCTCGATCTGCGCGGCCAGGTCTTCGGGCATGGGCGGGCGGTGCGACTTGTATTCCGGGTAGATGTCATCCCGGAACGTCTTACCCCGGGCGTCGAAAATACATGCGGCATACTCTGCCTTATGATCAGATACCAGTTTGCGCAGCATATTCACCACGCCGTAGAGCGCACCCGTAGGTTCGCCTTGCGCATTGCGCAAATCAGGCATAGCGTGGAAAGCGCGGTACAAGTAACTTGAACCGTCGACCAGTAATAAGGTTTTTTTCATGGTTACAAAGGCAGATATGGCAATCGCTGCGGAAACACCCGCCAACAAACAAATTCCGCTGATTATGTCAGAGATACGGACGGCGGCAGACAAGCTCGCGCACATCGGGCCCGCCGTCAGCGTCTTCGGCAGTGCTCGGGTCAGCCGCAATTCCCCTCACTATGAGACCACCGTCGCGATCGCGGCCGCTCTGGCCGACGCAGGTTTCGCAGTCATCGCCGGCGGCGGTCCCGGCATCATGGAGGCGGCCAACAAGGGCGCATTCGAAGCCGGCGGCACCAGCATCGGGCTGAACATCAGCCTGCCGCACGAAGCGCACAACAACGAATACCAGACCATCAGCCTGTCGTTCGAGTATTTTTTCTCGCGCAAGGCCACGTTTTTCATGCACAGCTTCGCCTACGTGGCGATGCCCGGCGGTTTCGGCACGCTGGACGAGCTCTTCGAAGCGCTGACGCTCATCCAGACGGGCAAAGTGCCGCCCGCTCCTATCGTCCTGGTGGGCAGCGAATACTGGTCCGGCCTGGTGGAATGGCTGGGCGACCAGGTGCTGGGCAATGGCATGATAGGCGCACACGACCTGGATCTCTTCATCATCGAAGACGATCCCGTCAAGGTCGTGCGCAAGGTGGTGGAATTCCACGCCAAGGTCAATTCCGACGCGCAATACGCGCCGTCCCTGCCCGCCTGATCCCGCACCGGGCAGGCGCGGCGTGGGGAGCTCTTATCCTCGCATGAACGAGGGCAGCACGTCGGCCGGGATCGGGCAGACATAAGGCTGCCCGCGCCGCGCCTGCAGCAGTTCCTCCCTGGCGCGCGCCAGCGCCTCGGGCTGGACATACAGATCGGCGGCGGTCGCCGCAATGATCTTGGCGGCGTGCACCATGCCCTTGTGCGCCATGGACATCTTGCCCTGGGCCACCATCTGCCACGAATGGAACGGCGTGCCGTAGGCATAGCAGGCGCCCCAGCATTGCGCGGTCGGGGCGACCCAGCTCACGTCGCCCACGTCGGTCGAGCCGTAGGTGAGCTCGGTCTTGTCCGGATCGTACGGCGCCACGCCGGCAAAGAGCGGCGTGGGATTGCGCAGCACCGCGCCCAGGTTCTTGCCGGCGTTGTCGATATCGTCTTCGGAGATCGCGTCCCACATGCGGCGCGCGGCCTGCTGTTCGCCCTCGGTATAGGCCGGCCCCTGCAAGGCCTGCATATTGGCGTACATGATGCGGTTGAGCACGCTGTTGGGGATGTAGTTCGAGCAGGCCTTGTCGAATACGATTTCCAGCTCGCAGCCCGTCATCAGCGCGGCGCCGCGCGCCACGTTCTGCACGCGCTCGTACAGTTCCGCCGCCTGCGAGTTGATGGGCGCGCGCACCAGGTAAAGCACTTCGGCGCGGGCCTGCACCACGTTGGGCGAAATGCCGCCGCTGTTGGTCACGGCGTAATGCACGCGCGCGTCCGGCACCATGTGCTCGCGCAGATAGTTCACGCCCACGTTCATCAGTTCCACCGCGTCCAGCGCGCTGCGGCCCAGGTGCGGCGAGTTCGCCGCATGCGCCGCGATGCCGCGGAAGCGGAAATAGGCCTGGATGTTGGCCAGCGACGACTGGTGGAAGATGCCGGTATGCGAGGCCGGATGCCAGGTCAGCGCCGCGTCCAGGTCGTCGAACAGGCCGGCGCGCGCCATGAAGGTCTTGCCCGAGCCGCCCTCTTCCGCGGGACAGCCGTAGAAGCGGATGGTGCCGGGCAGCCCGTTGGCTTCCAGGAACTCTTTGACCGCCACCGCCGCGAAGTGCGCGGCCGTGCCCAGCAGATGGTGGCCGCAGCCGTGACCGTTGCCGTTGGGCGTTTCCGGCGAGGGCTGGCAGGCGTAGGCGCCGCTTTCCTGGCTCAGGCCGGACAGCGCGTCGTACTCGCCCAGGATGCCGATCACCGGGCCGCCGTTGCCGGCCTCGGCCACGAACGCGGTCGGAATGCCAGCGGCGTCGCGCGTGACGCGAAACCCCGCCTGCTCCAGCATGGCGATATGCAGTTCGGCCGACTTGTGCTCGTCGTAGCGCAGTTCGGCCAGGCTCCAGATGCGGTCGCTCAGCTCCGCGTAGCGCTCGCTGCGCGCGTCGATGAACGGCACGAGTTTGTCGATGGCACCCATAGTGTCTCCAGTGGCGGGAATGGCCTGTGAACCGGTCACGTCACTCGTCGAGCTTGATCCCGGCAGTTTCGATGATTTTCCGGTTGGCGGCCAGCGTGCCCGCGATGCGCTCGGCGAACGCCTGCGGGCTGCCGGTGTCGGGCTGCGCGCCCAGCGTGGCCAGGCGCTGCACCAGCCCCGGGTCGGCCAGCGCCCGCGCCACCGCCTGGTTCAATTGCTGCACCACGGCGTCCGGCGTCCCGGCCGGCGCAACCAGTCCGAACCAGGTCTGGCCCAGCGCATTGAGCTGCGGATAGCCCAGCTCCTGCATGGTCGGCAGCTCCGGCATGCCGACCAGCCGCGCCGGCGCCGACACGGCGATGGCGCGCAGCTTGCCGGCCTTGATGAGCGATTGCGCCGAGGCGTACTGGTCCTGCTGCACCTGCACCTCGCCGCCCACCGCGGCGGTCAGCGCCGGCCCCATGCCGCGGTACGGCACGTGCAGCACCTCCACTTTCAGGCTGGCGTTCATGGCCGCCAGGTTCAGGTGCCCCAGCGAGCCCACGCCCGGCGAACCGTAGGAATACTTGCCCGGGTTGGCGCGCAGCTCGGCCAGGAACTGCGCGAAGTCCTGGGCCGGGAAGGACGGGTTCACCATCCACACGACCGGCACCGTCGCCACCTGCGCCACCGGCTTCAACTGGGTCGCCGGGTCCACGCGCCTGGTGCCGTACAGCAAGGGATTGACGGCCATGGTGCTGACCGTGGCCATGCCCAGCGTATAGCCGTCGGGCTCGGCCCGCGCCACCGCCTCGGTGCCGAGCAGCCCGCCGGCGCCCGCGCGGTTCTCCACCACCACGCTCTGCCCCAGCTCCTTGCGCATGCCCTCGGCCACCGCGCGCGCCAGCACGTCGGTGGAGCCGCCGGGCGCGAACGGCACGATCAGGCGCACGGGCTGGGACGGATATGCGCCTTGCGCGGCCGCGCAGGCGGAAGCGCCGACGGCGGCGGCGCAGACGAGGGCATGCAGCAAGCGGAACTTCATGGACCAGCCACTCCTGACGGAAGCGATGAATGGAATCGCTGCATTGTGGCCAGGGCATATCCTTATTTCAAATACATTAATGCCTGGATATATTCGAATTTTGAATACCTGGAACGCCCATGGACGTCGCGCCCGCCACCCTGCTGTCGCGCCTGCTGGCCAAGGGCCGGCTGCGCCACCTGCAGCTGCTGGCCAACATCGCCGACCTCGGCAGCATCCAGCAGGCGGCCAGCCAGATCGGCCTGAGCCAGCCCGCCGCCACCCACGCGCTGGCCGACATCGAAACGCTGCTGGGAGTGCGGCTGTTCGAGCGCCATGCGCGCGGCATGCGCACCACCCGCAGCGGCCAGCTCATGGCCGAATGCGCCCGCGCCATGCTGACCACGCTGCGCGCCACCACCGACTCGGTCGCCGCGCTGCGCCAGGGCGCCACCGGCAGCCTGCGCCTGGGCGCCATCCCGGCGGCCAGCGGCGGCCTGCTGGCCGAGCGCCTGCCCGCCTACATGCAGGCGCATCCCGGCCTGCAGGTGGAGGTGCTGGAAGGCAGCCGCGAGCAGCTGCTGCCGCAGGCGGCCGGCGGCAGCCTGGACATGCTGCTGTGCCGGCGCCCGGAAGCGGTGCCGGCCGGCCTGGAATTCGTGCCGCTGCAGCAGGACGCGGCCCTGATCGTGGCCGCGGCCGGCCATCCCCTGCTCGCCGCCGGCGCCGCGCCCACGCTGGCCCAGGTGGCCGCCCAGCGCTGGATCGAGCCGCGCCCCGAGCTGGCCATCCACGCCGTGTTCCGCGCGTTCTTCGAGCGCGCCGGCGTGGTGCCCCGGGTCTGCCGGCTGGCCAGCGCCGCGCCGCCCATGCCGCTGCTGATCGCCATCATGCAGGCCCAGCAGGCCCTGGCGATGGTGCCGCAGACACTGGCCAGCTGGTACCTGCAGCACGGGCATTTCGAACGGGTGCGGATCGAGGCGGCGGGCTCGTTCCAGCCCATCGGCGCCATCGTCCGCGGCGATGGCCCGGGCCGGGAGTTCCTGGACTGGCTGCTGGCGGCCGGACCGGCGCGGTCATAACGTCCTGCCGTGGGCGACGCCGGGCAAGATTAGGACGCGCTCCAATGCGCGCGCGATGCTTTGTTTAGTACCTTGCCTTCGACAGGATCGAACAATGGCGACACTGCCATCGACGGCCATTTCGGCTTTCGCCCGGCCGGCAAAGGAGTTCCCATGGAAATGCGCCAGCTCCGGTACTTTCTCAGCGTGGCCGAGACAGAACATCTGACCCGTTCGGCGGATGCGCTGCACGTCACGCAATCCACGCTGTCGCACGGGCTGCGCCAGCTGGAGGACGAGCTGGGCATGCCGCTGTTCGACCGCATCGGCCGCGGACTGCGGCTGTCGCAGGCCGGCCGCGTGCTGCGCGGCCACGCCAGCCGGGCGCTGCAGGAAGTCGAGGCCGGGAAAATGGCGCTGGCGGACCTGGCCGGCCTGCAATCGGGCTCGCTGACCCTGGGCGTCATCCCTACCTTCCTGACCCATTTCGTGCCCGACGCGGTGGCCGAATTCAGCCTGGCCTTTCCCCGGGTCCAGGTGCACGTGCGCGACCTGCGCGCCGGCCCCATCGAAGACCTGCTGATCGCCGGAAGGCTGGATTTCGGCATTTCCTTCCATCCGCCGGCGCGCGGGGAAATCGAGGCCCAGCCCCTGTTCGAGGAACGCCTGCACGTGGTGGTGGGCGAGCAGCACCCGCTGGCCGCGCGGCGCAGCCTGCGCGTGCGCGATCTGGCCGGTGTGCCGCTGGCGCTCTTGCCGCGCAGCTTCGCCACCCGCCGGATGATAGACGCGGCCTGCGCCGCGGCCAGGCTGAGGCCGGCCGTGCGGGTCGAAATGGAATCGGTGGACGCGCTGATCCACCTGTGCCGGCCCGGCGAACTGGCCACCATCGCCGCCGAGCACGCGGCCCGGCAGGCCGCCGGCACGCCGGGGTCCGGCCTGGCGAGCATCGCGCTGACCGACCCCGCCACCGTCCGGCGCGCCGCCATCCTGTGGCGCAAGGACGCCTCGCGCAGCCGCGCAGCCCAGGAATTCGCCGCCAGGCTGCTGGACGCGGTCAGGCGCCGCGCCGCAGGCTGTTAAGGCGCGCTCATTCCTTTGCCTTCAACAGGTAGACACGTGCCCCGAACTCCGCGTCCACGTCCGTCGTGACACGGCTGGCCGTGTAGAGATGAACGGCCATTCCCCCTGCCAGGTAGACGTTCAACGGGCTGCGCAGCGAAAGCCGTTTCTCGAGCTGCTTGAACAGTTCCCGCAAGCCTTCGGCCAGTGCGGTGCGGGTATGGAACGCCTGGTTCGCCGCCATTGATTCAGGTACCGCAGAGCCGGTGGCTCAGCATGTCGCGCAGGCGAGGCAGACTCGATACCCAGCCTTTCCTGACCACCTCAGCCGGCGCCAGTTTTTCGTCCGGATGCGAGGCGAAGTATTGATCGCTTGCCTGCATCAAACATATCGACTCGCGGGGGAATCGGGAGCGGACGACCATCGCGGCCAGGCGGAACACATTGGCTTCGCGCTGGTCCTGGGCCGATTGCGCGGCCTCCCGGGCGACGACGGAGCATCTGGCAAGCAGCGCTGATTCAGCATCTCTGGCAGTCATGGAACCAAACTCCGTCACGACAGGGAATTGCCGGTTTCGATGCAATAACTCTACATCCTATCGATGATCGCGACAACGCGGGCTGTGCTTCCACGCATCAAAAACAAAACCGCGCGCCCGAAGGCGCGCGGCTTGGTCCTGCATGCAAGGGCTTCGAGCCCCCGCCGCGCTTTACATCGCGGCTTCGCGGGCAGCGCGCTTGCGCTCGTTTTCCAGCAGGTGGCGCTTGCGCAGGCGGATCGACTTGGGGGTGATTTCCACCAGCTCGTCGTCGTCGATGAATTCCACGGCGTATTCCAGCGACATCTGGATCGGCGGAACCAGGCGCACGGCTTCGTCGGTGCCCGAGGCGCGCACGTTGGTCAGCTGCTTGCCCTTGATCGGGTTCACGACCAGGTCGTTGTCGCGGCTGTGGATGCCGATGATCATGCCTTCGTACAGCGCTTCGCCGGGGCTGACGAACATGCGGCCGCGGTCCTGCAGCTTCCACAGGGCGTAGGCCACGGCGTCGCCGTTGTCCTGGCTGATCAGCACGCCGTTGCGGCGCTCGCCGATGGAGCCTTCCTTGACGGGCGCGTATTCATGGAAGATGTGGCTCATCAGGCCGGTGCCGCGCGTCAGCGTCAAGAACTCGTTCTGGAAGCCGATCAGGCCGCGGGCCGGGATCAGGTATTCCAGGCGGGTGCGGCCGCGGCCGTCCGGCTGCATGTCCTGCAGGTCGCCCTTGCGGCGGCCCAGCTCTTCCATCACGCCGCCCTGGTGGGCGTCTTCGACGTCGATGGTCAGCGATTCGAACGGCTCGCACTTCACGCCGTCGATTTCCTTGAACACCACGCGCGGACGCGACACGGCCAGCTCGTAGCCTTCGCGGCGCATCGTTTCCAGCAGGATGGTCAGGTGCAGTTCGCCGCGGCCCGACACTTCGAACACGGTGTCGTCGCCCGTGTCGCGCACGCGCAGCGCCACGTTGGACTTCAGTTCGCGGTCCAGGCGGTCGCGCAGCTGGCGGCTGGTGACGAACTTGCCTTCGCGGCCGGCCAGCGGCGAGGTGTTGACCATGAAGTTCATGGTCAGCGTGGGCTCGTCGATGCGCAGCATGGGCAGCGCTTCCTGCGTGACCGGGTCGGTCACGGTGCAGCCGATGCCCAGGTCTTCGATGCCGTTGATCAGCACGATGTCGCCGGCTTCGGCTTCATCGACCACGATGCGCTCCAGGCCGTGGAACTTCAGCACCTGGTTGATGCGGCCGCGGCCGCCCTGGCCGTCGGGGCCGAACTTGTAGGCCACTTCCATGCCGGGACGCATGCGGCCGCGGTTGATGCGGCCCACGCCGATCTTGCCGACGTAGCTGTTGTAGTCCAGCGAGATGATCTGCATCTGCAGCGGGCCGTTGGGGTCGTCGTCGCGCTGCGGCACGTGTTCGAGAATGGCTTCGAACAGCGGGCGCATGTCGCCTTCGCGCACGTCGGGCTCCAGGCCGGCGTAGCCCGACAGGCCGGAGGCGTACACCACCGGGAAGTCGAGCTGCTCGTCGGTGGCGCCCAGCTTGTCGAACAGGTCGAAAGTGGCGTTGATGACGTAGTCGGTGCGCGCGCCCGGGCGGTCCACCTTGTTGACCACGACGATGGGCTTCAGGCCCAGGGCCAGCGCCTTGCGGGTCACGAAGATGGTCTGGGGCATCGGGCCTTCGACCGCGTCGACCAGCAGCAGCACGCCGTCGACCATGGACAGCACGCGCTCGACTTCGCCGCCGAAGTCCGCGTGTCCCGGGGTGTCGATGATGTTGATGTGCGTGCCCTGGTATTCGACGGCACAGTTCTTGGCCAGAATGGTGATGCCGCGTTCCTTTTCCAGGTCGTTCGAGTCCATGACCCGTTCGGTCAGCGCCTGGTTTTCGCGGAAGGTGCCGGATTGGCGCAGCAGCTGGTCGACCAGCGTGGTTTTACCGTGGTCGACGTGGGCGATGATGGCGACGTTGCGCAAGGCGCGAGTCATAGCGAGTCCTTTATGGTGGTGGCGGGCAGCAAGCCCGCCGGCAATTCGTTCAGTGCAAGCAATGCCTGCTTGGGATCTGGCATGGCCTGCAAGGCTTCCAGCGCGACGGCGCGTTCCAGCGAAAACGGCCCGACGTGCGTGCGCCGCAACGCCGTCAGGTGGGCATAACAGCCCAGCACGCGCCCGATGTCCTGGGCCAGCGTCCGGATGTATGTGCCTTTACTGCAAGCCACATCGATTTCTGCCTGCGTCCCGTTCAGGGACAGCAGCTCGATGCGGTAAATCGTGACCTGGCGCGGCGGGCGCTCCAGTTCGATGCCGGCGCGCGCGTACTCGTACAGCGGCTTGCCGTCGCGCTTGAGCGCCGAATACATGGGCGGAATCTGCTCGATCGTGCCCGAGAAACGTGACAGCGCTGCGCGCAGCGCCGCCTCGTCCACCGCGTAGCCCGGTTCGGCCGTGGCCACCACGTTGCCGGTCAGGTCGCCCGAGTCGGTTTCCGACCCAAATTGCAGCGTAGCGCGATATGCCTTGTCGGCGTCGAGCATGGCGCCGGAAATTTTTGTTGCCCGCCCCATGCAGCACACCAGCAGGCCGGTGGCGAAGGGGTCGAGGGTGCCGGTATGGCCGGCTTTCGCCGCGTCCATGGCACGTTTGGCCCGCTGCAGGGCGTGGTTGCTGGACAAACCCACGGGTTTGTCGAGCAACAGCACACCGTCGAGCGCAAGCCCGCGTCGTTTAGCCATCGTCGGAATCCGGTTTAAAGCAGTGACGACAGCCCGATCAGGACTGGTCTTCAGGTTCGTCGGGCACGCCCGAGTGCGGGCCGGGCCGGTTTGCGCGGTCGATCAGGATCGACATTTCGATGCCACGGGCAATCTGCTCGTCGTGGATGAAACGCAAAGTGGGGACAGTATGAATGTGCAGCAGCTTGTAAAGCTGGGAGTGCAGCCAGCCGGCCTTCTCGTTCAGCAAGGCGGTCGCGGCCTCGGGCTCGGCGCCCAGGACCGTGAAATACACCTTGGCATGCGCGTAGTCGGTCGACAGCTCCACGCCGGACAGCGTGATCAAGCCAGCGCGGGTCGTATCGATCTCGCGCTGGATGATCCCGGCCAGATCCTTCTGGATCTGGTCGGCCAGCCGCAGATTGCGGCCGGGGATGGCTTTGGACTTGTGACGGCTCATTGGAAGCAATGCCTGGCGTGCGCTTTACAGCGTACGCGCGATTTCCTTGATTTCAAAGACTTCCAGCTGGTCGCCCACCTGGATGTCGTTGTTGCCGCGCAGCGTAAGGCCGCAGTCGAAGCCCGACTTGACTTCCTTGACGTCGTCCTTGAAGCGGCGCAGCGAATCGAGCTGGCCGGTCCAGTGGACCACGTTGTTGCGCAGCAGGCGGACCTGCGAATCGCGACGCACGATGCCGTCGAGCACCATGCAGCCGGCGATGTTGCCGATGCGCGAGATGCTGTAGACCTCGCGGATCTCGACCAGGCCGATGACCTCTTCTTTCTTCTCGGGCGCCAGCATGCCCGACATGGCCGCCTTCACCTCGTCCACGGCGTCGTAGATGATGTTGTAGTAGCGCACGTCGATGCCGTTGGTCTCGGCCAGCTTCTTGGCGCTGGCTTCGGCGCGGACGTTGAAGCCGATGACCACGGCGTTGGAGGCGATCGCCAGGTTGATGTCGCTTTCCGAGATGCCGCCCACGGCCGCGTGCACGACCTGCACGCGCACTTCGTCGGTCGACAACTTGACCAGCGACTGCACCAGCGCTTCCTGCGAACCCTGCACGTCGGTCTTGACGATGAGCGCCAGGGTCTGGGTGCCTTCGCCCAGGTTGTCGAACATGGACTCCAGCTTGGCGGCCTGCTGGCGGGCCAGCTTGACGTCGCGGAACTTGCCCTGGCGGAACAGCGCGATTTCGCGCGCCTTGCGCTCGTCGGCCAGCACCATCAGCTCGTCGCCGGCGGCCGGCACTTCGGTCAGGCCCTGGATCTCGACGGGGATGGACGGGCCGGCTTCCTGGATGGGCTTGCCGTTCTCGTCCAGCATGGCGCGCACGCGGCCGAAGCTCGCACCGGCCAGCACCACGTCGCCGCGATGCAGGGTGCCGC
This sequence comes from Achromobacter sp. SX5, assembly GCF_056711425.1. Taxonomy (NCBI): domain Bacteria; kingdom Pseudomonadati; phylum Pseudomonadota; class Betaproteobacteria; order Burkholderiales; family Alcaligenaceae; genus Achromobacter; species Achromobacter sp. SX5. Next base: position 4,086,254 of record NZ_CM160041.1, read on the forward strand.
TTTGCACCAGGATGGTGGCGACCGGGCCGCGGCCCTTGTCCAGGCGGGCTTCGATCACGATGCCCTTGGCGGGCGCGTCGACCGGGGCCTTCAGCTCCAGCACTTCGGCCTGCAGCAGCACGTTTTCGAGCAGGTCGTCGATGCCCTCGCCGGTCTTGGCCGACACGGACACGAACGGCACGTCGCCGCCGTATTCTTCCGGCACCACTTCCTCGGCGACCAGCTCCTGCTTGACGCGGTCGGGGTTGGCGGTGGGCTTGTCGATCTTGGTCATGGCCACGACCATCGGAACGCCGGCGGCCTTCGCGTGGTGGATGGCTTCGCGGGTCTGCGGCATCACGCCGTCGTCGGCCGCGCAGACCAGGATGACGATGTCGGTGGCCTTGGCGCCGCGCGCACGCATGGCGGTGAACGCCTCGTGACCCGGGGTGTCCAGGAACGTGACCATGCCGCGCTCGGTCTGGACGTGGTAGGCGCCGATGTGCTGCGTAATGCCGCCGGCTTCGCCCGCGGCGACCTTGGCGCGGCGGATGTAGTCCAGCAGCGAGGTCTTGCCGTGGTCGACGTGGCCCATGACGGTCACGACCGGGGCGCGCGGCAGCATTTCCGCTTCGGTGCCGGCGGCCGATTCGTCCAGGAACGCTTCCGGATCGTCCAGCTTGGCGGCGATGGCGACGTGGCCCAGTTCCTCGACCACGATCATGGCGGTTTCCTGATCCAGCACCTGGTTGATGGTGACCATCTGGCCCAGCTTCATCAATTGCTTGATGACCTCGGCGGCCTTGACGGACATCTTGTGGGCCAGGTCGGCCACGCTGATGGTTTCCGGCACGTGGACTTCACGCGCGATGAATTCCTGCGGCGCCGGCTCGTTGCGGCGATCGTTCTGCTGGTTGCGGCCGCCACGGCCGCCGCCCTTGCCGCCCTTGCCGCCGGCGCGCCAGCCGTCGCGGCTGGCCGGCGCGGCCGCCTTGTCGGCAGGCTTCTTGCGCGAGGCGTCCTCGGACCAGGTCGAAGCGACTTCGGCCGTCTTGATGGTCTTCTTGTTGCCGGGCGCGGCGGGCTTGGCGTCCTTCTTGGCGCCGGGCGCGGCGCCGGGCTTGCCGGCCGGCTTGTGCAGCGTGCCCGAAATCGGCGCGGCGGCGGGCGCCTCCGGCTCGGGGGCGCGCAGCACCTTGCGCGGACGGTTCAGCATTTCGCGCAGGGCGGCGGCTTCGGCCTCGGCGGCGCGGCGGGCTTCGTCGCGGGCCGTCGAGGAAGCGGAAGCGGCCAGCGGCGGCGCGGCGCGGCGGTTGCCGGCCTTGGCGGCGGGCTGGGAAGCGGCCGGCTGCGGCGCGGCGGCCTTGGCGGGTTCGGACTTCGCGGCAGGCTGGGCCTGGGCGGCAGGCATCGAGGCCTGGGAGGAAGATGGTTCGGACTTATTAGCTAGCACAACGGGTTCCGGCTTGGCTTCTTCAGCCTTGGGCTCGGTGGATTCAGTCTTGACTTCGGGCTTGGCCTCTTGGGCCACGGGCTCGGCAGGAGCAGGCGCCGGCGTCGGTTCGGGCTCAGGCTGGGCCGGGACTTCGGCGGGCTTCGCCTCGACGGGGGCGGGCGCTTCGGCCGCGACGGGTTCAACGGGCGCGGGCGCTTGTTCCGGCGCGGGCGCTTCTACGGCGGCGGGCTCTTCCGCCTTCTTGGCCGGGGCCTCGGCCTCGGCCTGCACGGGAGCCGCCTCGCGGGGCGCGGCCACGGCCGGCGCCTCGGGAGCCGCCGGCGCGGACACCTGCTGCGCCTCTTCGGCGGCGGTTTCCTCTTCGGCGCGTGCGGCAGCCGCCTGCTCCAGGGCGATTTCGGAGGGATCACGCTTGACGAACACGCGCTTCTTGCGCACTTCGACCTGGATCGTGCGCGACCGGCCGGTGGCGTCTGCCTGGCGGATCTCGGACGTCTGGCGTCGCGTCAGGGTGATCTTCTTGCCTTCGGTCGCGCCGTGGGCGCGGCGCAGCGATTCGAGCAATTTCGCCTTGTCGCTGTCGGTGACGGCATCGTCCACCGATTTGAGGTCAACGCCGGCCGAGCGCAGCTGTTCCAGCAGCACATTGGCAGGCATTTTCAGCTCGGTAGCGAACTGGGCGACGGTGTTACTCGACATTAGGCTCTCTCTTCCCTATATGCAGCTATTACAAACAACGTGAACTTGCGGCGGGGACGGATGGCGTCCATCCGCCGCAGACCCGTGTCCTTTTGGTTATTCTTCGTCGAACCAATGGGCGCGGGCACGCATGATGAGGTCGCTGGATTCCTGTTCGGACAGGCCGGAAATCTCCGCCAGTTCGTCCGTGGCCAGTTCAGCCAGATCGTCACGCGTATGCACTTGACGCTCGGCCAGCTTGGCGGCCAGTTCGGGCGTCATGCCTTCGAGTTCAAGCAAATCCTGCGCGGTCTCAAGGCGCTCTTCCTGGGCGATCGCCTCGGTCAGCAGCGCATTGCGGGCGCGGGCACGCAATTCATTGATGGTGTCTTCGTCAAACGCCTCGATCTCCAGCAGCTCCTGCAGCGGAACGTAGGCGATTTCCTCGATACCGGTGAAACCTTCGTCGATCAGGATGTCGGCCACCTCTTCGTCGACGTCCAGCTTGCTCATGAACGTGCTGCGCAGGCCCGAACGTTCGACTTCCTGGCGGTTCAGGCTTTCTTCCGGCGTCATGATGTTGATCTGCCAGCCGGTCAGCTCGGAAGCCAGGCGGACGTTCTGGCCCTTGGCACCGATGGCCTTGGGCAGGTTTTCCTCGTCCACCACGACGTCCATGGCGTGCTTGTCTTCGTCCACGACGATGGATTCGACGTTGGCCGGCGCCAGCGCGCCGATGACGAACTGCGCCGGATCTTCCGACCACAGCACGATGTCGACCTGCTCGCCGCCCAGCTCGTTGCGCACCGCGGTCACGCGCGAACCGCGCATGCCCACGCACGTACCGATCGGATCGATACGCTTATCGTATGCCACCACGGCGATCTTCGCACGCACGCCGGCGTCGCGGGCCGCGGCCTTGATCTCGAGCAGGCCCTGCTCGATCTCGGGCACTTCATTCTCGAACAGCTGGCGGATGAACTCCGGCGAGGTGCGCGACAGGATCACCTGCTGGCCGCGCGCGGCGTGGTCGACGCGCAACACAAAGGCGCGGACGCGGTCGGCCACGCGCAGGTTTTCCTTCGGGATCATCTCGGAGCGCGGCAGGCGCGCCTCGATCTTGCCGGTCTCGATGATGGCGTCGCCCTTGTCCATGCGCTTGATCGTGCCGGACACGATGGTCTCGCCGCGCTCCAGGAAGTCGTTCAGCACCTGTTCGCGCTCGGCGTCGCGGATCTTCTGCAGGATGGCCTGCTTGGCGGCCTGCGCACCGATGCGGCCGAACTCGATGGGTTCGAGCGGCTCTTCGATGTATTCGCCTTCCTTGATGCCGGGGACGATTTCCTGCGCGTCCGACAGCATTTCCTGCTTGTCGGGTTCCTGCAGGCCCGCCTCGTCGGGCACGACCAGCCAGCGGCGGAAGCCTTCGTGATCGCCGGTTTCCCGATCGATGGCGACACGGATGTCCGCATCATCTTTGAAGCGCTTTTTCATTGCCGAGGCCAGCGCGCTTTCGAGCGCGCCGAACACGACGTCGCGCGTGACGTTCTTTTCACGCGCCAAGGCATCGACCAACAGAAGAATTTCGCGACTCATCGCTTTTTGCCCTTGAAATCCAGAACGGGATCCAGTTTTGCACGTTCGATATCTTCGACCGTGAAATTCAACACCTGGACTTCGTTCTTTTTTGCCTCAAATTCGAGACCGAACACGGTCTTTTGCACTCCAGCAGCCGCATCCGAGGCCGCGGCGTCTTCTTCGGGCACGGTCAACGTGCCGGAAAAGACCTTGCGTCCGTCCAATGCCTCGCGCAGCTTGATTTCGATGCGCTCGCCTGCGAACCGGCGGAAATCGGCCTCGTTGCGCAGCGGGCGGTCCACGCCCGGCGAACCGACTTCCAGCCGCTTGTAGTCGATGTTCTCGACTTCAAACACCCGCGACAGCTGGCGGGATACCTGCTCGCAGTCTTCGATGCGCACACCGCCGACCCGGTCGATCGTGACGCGCAAAAGGCCCAGGGCGGCACGCTCGACGTCCACGAGTTCGACGTCCATGCCGGCCAGAGCCTCTTTGGTCAATGCGAATAAATCAGCCATATACTCAAAAAAAATGGGCTGCACGCCCAGCCCACCGTATTGCACAGCGCCCAGCCGCTACCCTACTGCACGTAAGGAGCAATGCCGGGCGGTGCCCTATATTGCGACCTAATATTTGGCTTGGCGCCGGGCGCCCCGGACCCGTAATCGCTTTCTATGCTGCCGTTATTGCCGGCGCCGTTCAAGCGTGGTTGCAATCGTGTTTACAACACCGGGTTTGCAACACAGCACCGAACGCGTCCCGGCAAAACATCCAGGCAAAAGCAAAGACGCGAAGCCATGAAAACCATTGATTTTACCAGATAAACTGAAAAAACGCCTGATTCGTCACGGGCTTACGTCCAGACCCACGTTTATCTGGGACATATCTCACCCGGCGGCGTAGCCAGCGCGCCGGGTCGCGGCCATCAACGGCCCCGGTGGCTGCGCCCGCCCATCATGCCCAGGCGGGATTCGTGCGCCGAAGCGCCACGGGGTTGCCAGTCGTCGCCGCGCGGCGCGGCGTTGCGCGCCGCGCGCGGCTTGCCGCCAGCGCCCGGGCCCTTGTTGCCGCCGGAACGCGCGCCCTCGGTCTTGTTGCCGCCCCGGCCGCCGGCCGCCGGCTTGCCGCCGCGCGCAGCATTGCCGCCGCGCGCGCCTGCCGGCTTGCCGCCGCCCGGTTTGCCGGACTTGCGGCCGGCGCCGGCCGGCGCCTCGGCCACATTGCCGGCTGCGACGTTGCCCGGCTGGCCGCCGGCCGCCGCGGCGCGCACGCCACGGCCCTTGTTGCCGCCCGGCTTGCCGGACTTGGAACCCGGCTTGCCGCCGCCCTTGCCGCCCGCAGCCGCGCCGCGCCCGCCGCCGGACTTGCCGCCCTTGCGGTTGCCCGTGTCGCCGCCCAGCGGATGGCCGTTGGCGTAGCCGCCGGCGAACATCAGACCGGTGCCGAACGGATCGGACGGACAAGCCAGCGTCTGGCCGGCGCTGCCCTTGCCGCCGCCCTGCAGCTTGCCGCGGCGGCCGATGCGCGCGCCGTTCATGCCGTTGCGATCCATGGTGCCGAATCCCGGCGGCAAGGCGCTGTCGTGCGATTGCGGCTGCTTGGAGCGGCGGCGGTTGCCGCCCGCGTCGTCGTCCTCGCGCAACAGGCCCAGCTGGACCATCAGCGCGGTGACCAGCGAGGAATCCAGCTCGTCCCAGCGGCCGCGGCGCAGCGTGCGCGGCAGCACGATGTCGCCGAAGCGCGTCCGGATCAGGCGGCTGACGGTGACGCCCACCGCCTCGAACATGCGGCGCACTTCACGGTTGCGGCCTTCCTGCAGCGTGACGCGATACCAGCGGTTGCTGCCGTCGCCGCCCAGGTAGTCCAGCGAACCGAACGCGGCCAGGCCGTCGTCGAGTTCGATGCCGTCGACCAGGGACTGGCGCTGCGCCTCGTCCATCTCGCCCAGCACGCGCACCGCGTACTCGCGCTCCGTGCCGTAGCGCGGATGCATGATGCGGTTGGCCATGTCGCCGGAGGTCGTGAAGATCAGCAGGCCTTCGGTGTTCAGGTCCAGGCGGCCGACCGACAGCCACTTGCCGGTGCGCAGCTTGGGCAGGCGCGCGAAAACGCTGGCGCGGCCGCCCGGGTCGTCATGGCTGACGATCTCGCCGGCGGGCTTGTGGTAGAGAATGACGCGCGGCGGCTTCTTGGTGTTGGCGCGCACGATGGGCTTGCCGTTGACGCGCACCTGGTCGTTGGGGGCCACGCGCTGGCCGATGTGCGCCGGCTCGCCGTTGACCGACACGCGGCCGGCCACGATGAGTTCTTCCATTTCGCGGCGCGAGCCGATGCCCGCGTCCGCCAGCACCTTGTGCAGCTTGGGCATGACCGCTTCGCTGTTGAGGTACTTGCCGAGACGCTGCTCCATGCGGTCGGCCGTCTCCAGGTAGGCCAGCGCCTGCTCGGCTTCCTGCTCGGCGCCGCGGGAGTCCGCGGACTCGACCGGGGCGGCGGCCTCGGCCGCTGCGGGCTGGGCTTCGCCGGCGGCGGCCGGCTCGGCCGACGCGTCGCCGCGGCGGCGGCGGAACGGCGTCCTCAGCTTGCGGCCGCGGCCGCGCGCGCCGGCTTCACCCTCGGCCGCCGGCTCGCGCGCCGTGGCGGCTTCCGGCTGGCCGCCGGTAACGGCGTCATCTGAACGGGGATTGTCATCCTGCATTGTTGTATTCGTTGTCACTGGGACAGCTCCGAATTTCAAACTTGGGTAGGCCTGCCGGGGGCAGGCTCGTCATCATCTGGGGACACCGGCTCTTGGTCGGCCTCGGGCCGCCGGAGATCTGCCTCGTCCGATTCCGGCGAGGCGGCGTCCGGGCCAGGCCGAACAGGATCGGCAAGACCGGAAGCGGGCTCATGCCCGGCAGCGGCTGGCGCCGCGTGATCGGTCTCGTCAATCGGGTCGGTCGGTTCCGCGTGTTTTGCGTTCTCGACGCTTTCCTTTGCAGCACCGGCCTCAGGGGCGTCGGCGGCCATATCGGAAATGTCGCTGCCAGCCTCGCTCCCGGGAAAACCGGGCATGGCTGGCGTATCGGACAAGCCTTCGGCTTGCTCCCGGACGGTGGATTCGTCGGCGGGTTCCGCGCTTTCTTCTGTGCGCGAAAGCGGGAATTCTACGCTATCGACCGGCCCTATGGGTACATCCTGTTCCGAAACAGACAATTCCGCAACCGGGATAACCGCGGCGGCGTCGGCGGCGGCTTCGGAATCTTCTTGTTTTTCTTCCTGGGCGCCGTCTTCCGGGCCGCCCTCGCCCATCACCTGCTGCACTTCGCCCAGGTCCAGGCCGGCCAGCGCGGCTGCGGCCTGGGCCGATTCCAGCGCCGGCAGTTCGTCCAGCGCGCGCAGGCCGAGGTCGTCGAGAAACTGCCGCGTGGTGCCGAACAGCGCCGGGCGTCCGGGCGCGTCGCGATGGCCGATGACCTCGATCCATCCGCGGTCCTCCAGGGCCTTCACGATCTGGGAAGACACGGTCACGCCGCGTATGTCCTCGATGTCGCCCCGGGTCACCGGCTGGCGCCAGGCCACGATGGCCAGCGTTTCCATCACGGCGCGGGAGTACTTGGGTGGCTTCTCGGGATTGAGCCTTTCCAGGTAGCGCTGCATGCTGGGACGGCTCTGGAAGCGCCACCCGCTCGCCAGCTGCACCAGCTCCAGGCCGCCGTCGGCCCAGTTGTTCTGCAGTGTCTCCAGCAGCCCGCGCAACGCGCTGTTGTCGAATTGCTCATCGTCCCCGAACAGCTTGCGCATTTCGGACAGTTGCATGGGCTGCGCCGCGCACAAGAGCGCGGTTTCCAGCACGACTATTGCCTCGCTATCGTTCATCGACATTCAAATTCAAAAAGGCTCGAAACTTGCGCCAGGTTAAAAATAAGGCTATGATTCATTTCTCAGACGCGGGGTGGAGCAGTCTGGCAGCTCGTCGGGCTCATAACCCGAAGGTCGTAGGTTCAAATCCTGCCCCCGCAACCAATTGATCAAGGCCTGGCGCATTTGCCGGGCCTTTTTCTTTGGTTTTTCGGTATGGCCGGCTGCAGACAGCATGGGTTTGCGTAGTTTTCACTGGATTCCTGTATTTACGCCGCGTCCGCCACTGACCGCATGGGCAGACCAAACGATCGCGCCTGTCGGGCCTGGCAGAACGCCCGCCGCGGCTCTGCGCGGCAAACACTAAGCAATTTCTGGATAAGCCGGCATAAATCGCCGGCTGGGCTGCGGAAACACGACCACAAAGCACGCCGGCCACCCGGCGCCGCCATTTTCCGCGGCAATCGATATCAAGACCTGAATCGCCAGGCATCGAACTTCGCGGCGCGACGGCTGGACCGCCAGCTTCCGCAAGGCCGATATGCCCCCTTTTTATGCGCCCGGAAATCCATTCCGTGGCGCTGCGGCACTTCCCCGAGCCGAACTACGATTCTTAGATATTTTTCCAAGACCACATATATGGCGGCTTGCACTGCCCGCCGCACCAGGCGCCAGGGCGTTCAAGCCGTCGCCAAATTATACCGTCAACTCCCCTGCCCTCAAGCAGCCGGCTTGTCCCAAGGCGTGGATTCCAGCCGCTCGACCAGAAAATCCAGCATCGAGCGCAGAATCAAGGGCATCTGGCGGCGTGACGCGTAAATGCCGTAAATGCCCAGCTCCTGCGGTTTGCAATGGGTCAGAATGGCGCGCAGGCGGCCATCGGCCAGATATTCGGACGCATAGTAGGTCGGCAGCATGGCGATGCCCGCGCCTTCCAGCGCCGCCTGGGCCAGCACCGACACCTCGTTGGCGCTGATATTGCCGCTGACCGGAACGTCCACCGGTTCGCCGTCGCGCTCGAAACGCCACAGGCTCTTGCCGAAATACGAATGGGTCAGGCAATTGCGCAGGGACAGGTCCTCGATGCGCGCCGGCACGCCCTCCTGCTGCAGGTATTGCGGCGAGGCGCAGACCACCGAACGGCACACCGCGAGCTTGCGGGCAATCAGGTTGGGGTCCAGGTCATTGGTGATCCGCACGGCCAGATCGACGCGCTCCTCCACCAGATTGACGGCGCGATCGACCAGCATCAGGTCGACCGAGGCGCCCGGATGCCGCTTGACGTATTCGGTCACCGCGCTGGCCAGGTGGCGCGAGCCGAAAGACATGCTGGTGGTCACGCGCAACAGGCCGCGCGGCGTATCGTCCGGAGTCGCGACCGCATGATGCAGGTCGCCCACCATATCCAGCATCTGCCGGCAGCGCGGCAAGGTCTCGGCGCCCGCGGGCGTGAGGCTGAGGCGGCGCGTCGTGCGATGCAGCAGGCGCACGCCCACCCATTGCTCCATTTCCGCCAGATAGCGCGACACCATCGCGCGCGACATGTCCAGATGCACGGCCGCCGCCGACAGGCTGCCCCGGTCGGCGACTTCCACGAACACCTGCATGGCCTTCAGACGATCCATGATTGTCTCGGTTTCTGCATCAGACTTGACGGTTATACCGTACTCCGTCCGACACAAAAACCCGCGCCGGCCAGGTTCAGGCCGACGGCTGGCCCAGGGCCTGCGCCACGGCGTCGCGCAACTCGCCGCCGTCCAGGCCGCGCGCGATACAGACCAGCCGCGAACGGCGGTCGTCGTCCGGCCACCCATCCAGCCGGCGCAGCGGATACAGCTCGCCATGCACCCCGTGCACCTCGCTGGGCGCAGGCTCCCCGTCGAAACAGACCAACCCCTTCAGGCGCAGGATGCCCTCGCCATAGCGCTCCTGGACCCGCGAGATCCCGGCAAGAAAAGCCGCGCGGGTCACCGGCACCGACAGGATCAGCGCGACACTGGCGATCTGGCCATGCCCGCCCGCGACCGCCCCGGAGAAGGGCCTCAACCAGTTCGCCAGCGCGACGCCGTCGCGCCCGGCATGCGCCAGCGGCCCGGTTTGCAGCACCTCGGCCAGCGGCGCGTCGGGCCGCTGCACGCAGCGCTGCGCGCCCGGATTGACCGCCGCCACCGCCTGCTCGGTGCGGCGCAGCTGCGCCGCGTCGGCCAGATCCGCCTTGCTCAGCACCACGGCGTCGGCCAGCGCGAGCTGGCGCGCGGCCTCCGGCTGCCCGGCCAGCTGTTGCGCGCCGTGCAGCGCGTCCACCAGCACGATGGCGCCCTGATAGGCATAGCGTTCCGCGAGAAACCTGTCGTGTTTGAGCGTGAAGAGTATGGGCGCCGGATCGGCCAGACCGCTGGTTTCGATCAGCACGCGGCGAAACGGCTTGATGCGCCGGCCCAGCGCCATCATGAACAGATCGCGCAAGGCGTCGACCACCGCGCCGCTGACCGCGCAGCACAGGCACCCGCCCTCGACCAGGACCACATTGTCGCGAGCCTGGCGCACCAGATGATGGTCCACGCCCACTTCACCGTATTCATTGACGATGACGACCGCGTCCGCAAAGGCCGGGTCGCGCAGCAGGCGATTGAGCAGCGTGGTCTTGCCGCTGCCGAGAAAGCCCGAAATCACCGTAACGCCGATGCGGCTGTTGCTGTTTTCCACACCGCCTCCACCAGGCTGGGGACCAAAAGCCAAAAGGGCCATTCACTTGCGTGAATGACCCTGAATTCCTTGGCTCCCCGAGCTGGGCTCGAACCAGCGACCTGCGGATTAACAGTCCGTCGCTCTACCGACTGAGCTATCGGGGAACTGCTAAGAAGAGAGATTATGACCGAAAATTCCGGCGTGTGCAAGTCGGCGCTTTTTTTGCCTTTTTCGCCCGCCCGGTTTCCCACCGGCCAGAATCTCTGATATTATCTCGGTCTTTCCAGATCCGGCCCTTTCAAGGGGCAGGCGCTGGAAGTGGTTTAGCCGGCATAGCTCAGTTGGTAGAGCAGCGCATTCGTAATGCGAAGGTCGTAGGTTCGACTCCTATTGCCGGCACCAGAATTCAAACGCCCGCCAGGTCCTCGACCCGGCGGGCGTTTTCATTTTGGCGCAATACGGCGCCAGCATATGACTTCGGCGGTCATGCGGCGATCGCGCCGGCCAGCTCGGGCACGACCTGGAACAGGTCGCCGACCAGGCCGTAATCGGCCACGCCGAAAATCGGCGCTTCCGGGTCCTTGTTGATGGCCACGATGACCTTGGAATCCTTCATGCCGGCCAGGTGCTGGATGGCGCCCGAGATGCCCACCGCCACGTACAGCTGCGGGGCCACGATCTTGCCGGTCTGGCCGACCTGCCAGTCGTTGGGCGCATAGCCGGCGTCGACCGCCGCGCGCGACGCGCCCAGCGCCGCGCCCAGCTTGTCGGCCAGCGGGTCCAGGATCTTGAAGTTCTCGGCGCTCCCCAGGCCGCGGCCGCCCGACACCACCACGCGCGCGCCGGCCAGTTCCGGACGGTCGCTCTTGGCCACTTCGCGGCCCACGAAGCTCGACAGACCCGAATCGTCCACCGCCGCCACCTCTTCGATCGCGGCCGAACCGCCTTGCGCGGCGACGGCGTCAAAGCCGGTCGTGCGCACCGTGATCACCTTGACCGCGTCGCCCGACTGCACCGTGGCGATCGCGTTGCCCGCGTAGATCGGGCGCTGGAACGTATCGGCCGATTCCACGCCGATGATGTCGGAGATCTGCGCCACGTCCAGCTTGGCCGCCACGCGCGGAGCCACGTTCTTGCCCGAGGCCGTCGCCGGGAACAGGATGTGGCTGTAGCCCGAGGCCACCGCCAGCACCTGCGCGCCCAGGTTCTCGGCCAGCCCGTCGGCCAGCTGCGCGGCGTCGGCCAGCAGCACCTTGGACACGCCGGCGGCGGCGGCGGCCTGCTCGGCCACGGCGCGCGCGTTGGCGCCGGCCACCAGCACATGCACGTCGCCGCCGATCTTGGCGGCCGCGGCGATGGTGTTCAGGGTTGCGCCCTTCAGCTGGGCGTTATCGTGTTCTGCAATAACCAGCGTCGTCATGTTCAAACCACCTTCGCTTCGTTCTTGAGTTTGTCCACCAGGGCCGCAACGTCGGCCACCTTGATGCCGGCCTTGCGCGCGGGCGGCTCGCTGACCTTCAGCGTCTTCAACCGCGGCGCCGGGTCCACGCCCAGCTCTTCAGGCGTGACCGTGTCCAGCTGCTTCTTCTTGGCCTTCATGATGTTGGGCAGCGTCACGTAGCGCGGCTCGTTCAGGCGCAGGTCCGTCGTGATGATGGCCGGCAGCTTCAGCGTCACCGTCTCCAGCCCGCCGTCGACTTCGCGCGTCACCGTCGCCTTGCCGTCGGCCAGCTCCACCTTGCTGGCGAACGTGGCCTGCGGCCAGCCCAGCAGCGCGGCCAGCATCTGGCCCGTCTGGTTGGCGTCGTCGTCGATGGCCTGCTTGCCCAGGATCACCAGCTGCGGCTGCTCCTTGTCGACCAGCGCGCGCAGCAGCTTGGCCACCGCCAGCGGCTGCAGCTCCGCGTCGGTCTGCACCAGCACGCCGCGGTCGGCGCCGATGGCCATGGCCGTGCGCAGCGTCTCCTGGCATTGCGCAACGCCGCAAGACACCGCAACCACCTCGGCCGCCGCGCCCTTTTCCTTCAGGCGCGTCGCTTCCTCGACGGCGATCTCATCGAACGGATTCATGGACATCTTCACGTTGGCGATGTCCACGCCGGTTTGATCAGACTTGACGCGCACCTTGACGTTGTAGTCAACCACGCGCTTGACAGGCACCAGCACTTTCATCGAACCACCTCCCATTACATAACCCCATCACCGCCAATGCCCACGCATCAGCGGACCACGCCTGCCGCGCGCAGGCGCACCACGCCGTCTTCGTCATAGCCCGCCGCGCGCAGGACTTCGCCCGTGTGCTCGCCCAGCAGCGGCGCGCGCCGGCGCACCGCGCCCGGCGACTCGCTCAGCTTGATCGGAACGCCCACGATCTGCACGGCGGCGCAAGCGCCGGGCTGCTCCACCTCCACCAGCATTTGCCGTCGCGCATAGTGTTCATCCTGGAAAATCTCCGCGGCCGTGTAGACCGGACCGAACGGCACTCTGCCGCCCAGCACCGCGGCGATCTCGTCCTTGGTGCGCACCGACGTGAACGCCTCCACGGCGTCGATGACCTGCTGCTGGCGCTGCACGCGCGCCGCATTGGTGGCGAATGCCGGGTCCCGCGCCATGTCGGGACGTCCGATGAAACCCGCCAGCGCTTCCCAGAACGCGTCAGTCGCGCAGGCGATGGACACGTGGCCGTCGCGCGCCCGGAACAGCCCGAACGGACACAGCAAGGGATGCCGGTTGCCCTGCGCCTGCGGCGCCTGGCCGGTATACGAATACTGGTAGACGATGCGCTCGCACAAGGCCAGCACGGCGTCGGTCATGGCCACATCGACAAATTGCCCGCGTCCAGTCCGGTGCATGTGATGCACGGCCGCCAGCACGCCCACGCACAGCATCAGCGCCGGCACCGTATCGCCCACGCCCGGACCCACCTTGGTGGGCGTCTGCGCATCCGGTCCGGTGATGCCCATCATGCCGCCCATCGCCTGCGACACGACATCGTAGGCGGGCCAGTCGGCGTACGGACTGACCCCGCTGCGCGGATCGCCGAAGCCGCGCACGGCGCCATAGATGAGCCTGGGATTGGTCTGCCGCAGCGTCTCGTACGAAAGCCCCAGCCGCTCCATCACGCCGGCGCGGAAATTCTCGATGACGATATCCGCCCCGTCGATCAGCCTGCGCAGGACGTCCCGCCCCTCCTCGCGCTTCAGATCGATGACGATGGAGCGCTTGTTGCGGTTGATGCTCTGAAAATAGCCGCCGTAGTCCCTGGCCTGGTCCTCGGACAGGAACGGCCCGGTCACCCGGGTGCCGTCGCCGGCCATCGTCTCGACCTTGATGACGTCCGCGCCATGATCGGCCAGGATCTGGGTGCAGAACGGGCCCGCCAGCATCTGGGTGAGGTCGATGACCCGCAATCCGGCGAGCGAGCCCGCCCGGTCCGCGGCCGCTGCGCCGCCATTGTCTTGCCGGATCGAATCGCTCACGTCGGCACCTTTCCCAATAGCGCGTCGGAGATGATGCGCATCTGGATCTCGGACGTGCCTTCGAAGATCTTCGTCAGGCGCGCATCGCGCCAATAGCGTTCGGCGGCGAAATGCGTGGTGTAGCCGGCGCCGCCATGGATCTGCAGGCCTTCGCTGGTCACGCGTTCGCTCATTTCGCTGGCCAGCAGCTTCACCATCGAGGCCTCGGTGTCGGCGCGCACGCCGCTGTCGATCTTTTCGCACACGGAATAAAGCAAGGCTCGCGCGGCCTCGATCTGCGTCGCCATCTCCGCGATCTTGAACCGGATGGCCTGGAAATTCGCGATCGGCGCGCCGAACTGCGCGCGCTCCCTGGCATATTGGATGGAATCCTCCAGGCTGCCCTGCGCCAGGCCGATGGAGCGCGCCGCGGTATGCGCGCGCGCCGTCTCCAGGCCGGCGCAGGCCAGGTAGAAAGCCTTGCCCTCTTCGCCGACCAGGGACGAATGCGGCACGCGGCAGCCGTCGAACGCAAGCTCCCAGGTGGTCCAGCCGTGATAGCCGATCTTGGGAATGACGCTGCCCTTGACGCCCGGCGGCAGCTCGCCGCGCGGCTTCTCGATCATGAAGGCGGAAAGCCCCTTGTGACGCGCCTTCGGGTCCACGACCGGGTCGCTGCGGCAGATCACGAGGATGAAGTCCGCATCGTCGGCGAAGGTGCACCAGTACTTGCTGCCGGTGATGAGCCAGCCGTCGCCATCGCGCACGGCACGGCAGGAAATATTGGCCACGTCCGATCCGGCATTGGGTTCGGAAAGGGAGAACGCGCCCAGGAATTCGCCGCGCGCCATGCGCGGCAGGTAATGCGCCTTCTGCTGCGGCGTCAGGCCCTTGAGCGCGCCGATCAGGCCGTTGCCGCGCGCAATCAGACTGCCCACGCTCATCCATCCGCGCGAGAGCTGCTCGGCCACCAGGCAGTACTCGTAGGCGCCCAGCCCCAATCCGCCGTACTCCTCGGGGATCAGGATGCCGAAGAAACCGAGCTCGGCCATTTCCTCGATCAGTTCGCGGGGAATCTTGCCTTTGTCGGGGTCCAGCCGGTTGGCCACGGGCAGCACGCGCTCCATCGTGAACTGCCGCGCCGCCTCCTGGATCATGCGTCGCTCTTCGCTCTGTCCCTGCATGCTTTCCTCGCATCTAGAACTTTCAATGTACGTACATAATAGAACTGAAAATTCCGAAAGCACAAGTGGAGATCGGAAAATTTACGCTTAAAACAGCCGATTCTTTTTTTCGACCGACTATTTGACATAGGCGAATTTGATATGCACTATGTACGAACATTAAGGCGCACAGGAGAGCCAAAGTGGGATTGAGCAGAGACCGCAAGGGCAACTATTTCGAGGACTTCCGGCTGGGCATGAAGCTGCGGCATGCCACGCCGCGCACCCTCACCGACGCCGACCGCAGCCTCTACATCGGCCTGACCGGCAGCCGCAGCGCGTTGTTCACGGCCCGCAGCAATGCGGAGCTGCTGGGCTGCGACGGCTGGCCTCTGGAGGACCTGCTGGTGTTCAACACCGCCTTCGGCAAGACGGTGCCGGACATTTCGCTGAACGCGGTCGCCAACCTGGGCTATGCCGAGCTGCGCTTCATCGCGCCCATGTACCCCGGCGACACGCTTGCGGTCGAGTCCGAAGTAATCGGCCTGAAAGAGAACTCCAGCCGCAGGACCGGCGTCGTCTACGTGCGCTCCACCGCCCGCAACCAGCGCCAGGAAGAGATCCTGCAATGGGTGCGCTGGGTCATGGTGCATAAGCGCGACCCGCAGGCGGTCTGCGCCGAAAGCCTGGCGCCGTCGACGCTGCCGGCCATCGAGGCCGCGCAACTGGCCCGCCACGGATACAAGCCCTCGGTACGGCGCATCACCGAAGTGACGGGCGCCGACGAGCTATGGGAAGACTACGCCGAGGGCCAGCGCATCGATCACCCCGGCGCCATGACCGTCAACGACAGCGACCACAGCATCGCGACACGCCTGTACCAGAACACCGCCCGCGCGCATTTCGATGGCCGCGCCATGGCGGCGCAAGACAGCCAGCGGCTGGTCTATGGCGGGCACGTCATCTCGCTGTGCCGCGCCCTGGCCTACGACGGCCTGGAGAACAGCCTTTCGATCCTGGCCATCAACGGCGGCAGCCACGTCAATCCCACCCATGCCGGCGACACCATCGCCTGCGCCACGCAAGTGCTGCAACGCATCGACCTGGGACCGTCGCAAGTCGGCGCGCTGCGCCTGCGCACCATAGGAGTCAAGAACGCCGACGCGGCGTCCATCGTCTTTCCCGATACCGGCGCAGGCCGCGCAGCACATCCCGCGCAGGTCGTGCTGGACCTGGACTACACCATCGCCATGCCGCGGCGCCAGGCCTGACGCCGCCCCGTTTCTTCACTTCACTCCACGAGCCCCCAACATGACCACCGCCTCCCATCCCCGCGACGCGCTTTTCAGCGGCGAAAAGCCCTTCCCCATCCTGCCGGCCTGCGAACATTTCGCCGGCAGCGAGAAGCTGATCGGCAAGGCCATGGACCTGCAGGCCGACTACGGCCCCATCTTCGACATCACCTGCGACTGCGAGGACGGCGCGGCGGCGGGCCAGGAACGCGGCCACGCCGAAATGGTGGCGCGCATGATCGACTCGGCGCGCAACCGCCACGACCGCGCCGGCGCGCGCATCCACGATCCATCCCATCCGGCCTGGCGCCAGGACGTGGACATCATCGTGGGCCAGGCCGGCCGCCGCCTGGCGTACATCACCATTCCCAAGGCCACCAGTTGGCAGCAGGCCGCCGAAGTCATCGCCTATATCGGCGAGGCCGCGGACAAGGCCGGACTGGACAGGCAGATACCGGCGCACGTGCTGGTGGAGACCCACGGCGCGCTGCGCGACGCGTTCGCGATCGCCGCCCTGCCCGGCGTCGAGGTGCTGGATTTCGGCCTCATGGATTTCGTCAGCGGCCACCACGGCGCCATCGCGGCCAGCGCCATGCGCAGCCCGGGCCAGTTCGAACACGCGCTGCTGGTGCGGGCCAAGGCCGACGTGGCGGCCGCGGCGCTGGCCCATGGTGTCGTTCCGTCCCACAACGTCTGCCTCAATCTGAAGGACCCCGCCGTCATCGCCGACGACGCCGGCCGCGCGCGCCGGGAGTTCGGCTTTCTGCGCATGTGGAGCATCTATCCGGCGCAGATCCAGCCCATCGTGCAGGCCATGCAGCCCGATTTCGACGAAGTCGAGGACGCCGCCAATATCCTGCTGGCCGCGCAGGACAAAGACTGGGGGCCCATCCAATACCGCGGCGAACTCCACGACCGCGCAACCTACCGCTACTTCTGGGAAGTCCTGCAAAAGGCGAAGATCACCGGCATGCCGCTGCCGGACGAGGCGCGGCGCCGATTCTTCGCCGACTGAACCGCGCGGCCGGACGGGCCGCCTTACAATACGCCGCAAGTCCATGCCCCCCGTCCGACATGTCCATGACAGCCATCCGCAAGAAGTTCCCGCAGGAATCCGCCGGCGCGCAACCGCGATACGTGGAGCTGGCCAACACGCTGGTGCGGGACATCCAGGAAGGCCGTCACGTGGTGGGCAGCCTGCTGCCCACCGAGCATGAACTGGCCGAGCAGTACGGCGTCAGCCGGCATACGGTGCGCGCCTCCCTGAAGAAGCTGGAAGACCTGGGCTATATCTCGCGCAAGAAGGCGGTGGGCACGCTGGTCGAAAGCGCCAATCCGGATACCGCGTTCGTGCAGTCCTTCGGCACGCCCGAAGACCTGGTCCGCGTCGCGGCCACCGAGGTGCGCGCCATCGAAGCCGTGCGCCACGTCACGCTGGACCGGAACAAGGCGCGGCGGCTGGAGGCGCCGGTGGGCAGCGCGTGGGTCCTGCTGAGCGGCACGCGCGAGGACGCCAGGAAGGCCGGCACGCCCGTGGCGCAGGCCGACATCTATATCGACGCCTCGCTTGCCGGACTGGTCGACACCATCCGCCGCCAGCCGCAGACCCTGATCAGCTCGCTGATCGAACGCGAATATGCCGTCGCCATCGACGAAATCCGCCAGATGGTCACGGCTACCCTGATCGATGCGCCGCTGGCCGAACGCCTGGGCGTGCAGGCGGGCAGCGCCGGCCTGCGGCTCATCCGGCACTACAAGGACGCCACCGGCAGAATCCTGGAAATCACCGACACGACCTATCCGGCCGACCGGGTGACCGTGGCCTTCCAGCTCAAGCGCGGCCTCAAACCCGGCCTGTCCTCCTAGCCGGCTCGGGCGACCGGCCCGCGCCCGCGCAGGCCGAGCAGCAGCAGCGCGATCAGCGGCAGCGCGGCCAGCGCGCCATAGGCCGCGCCCAGGCTGGCGCGCTCGGCCAGATAGCCGAACGCAGGCGGGCCGAGCACCACGCCGATATAAGTAAAGAACATCGCGCCGCCGGTCACCGACGCCACCTTGCCGGCGGGCGCCAGCCGCGCCAGCTCGCCCAGAAAAACGCCGTTCCAGCCTATCGCGGTCGCGCCCAGCACAGCCGCCAGCACTGCCAGCACGACCGGATCGGGATGCGCCGGCAGCAAGGCCAGCCCCAGGGCTGCAAGCGCCATCAGCACGCCGATCAGCATCATCACGCCGCGCGGAGCGCGCGTGCGGTCGGCGATCCGCCCCCAGACGATGCGTCCCAGCACGCCCGCCGCCTGGGACACGGCGTAGATCAGCGCGGCGCGCGCCGCGCCCATCTGGAGTTCGCGCAACAGGAACACCATCAGGTAGCCGCTGACCGAAAGCTGGCAAGCCGAGAACAGCAGGGAGACGGCCGCCATGGCGCGCAGCTGCGCGTTGCGCCATACCTCGACGACGGGCTGCCGCCATTGCCCCATCCCGGCCGTGCGCGGCGCCGCGGGCTCGTCCAGCTGCGCGCGCAGCCAGCCGCTGGCCAGCGCGACCGCCAGCGCCAGCCCGGCCAGCAGAAGCAGGGCCGTGCGCCACGACGACCACGCCGCCAGCACCGGCAGCATGGCCCCGCCCAGCATGCCGCCCAGCGGCACGCCGGTCTGCTTGAGCGAGAACACGGTGTACATCCGCTGCGGCGCGGTCGTGCGCGCGAGAATATGGGAGCTGGCCGGCGTGATGGTGCCGTAGCCCAGGCCGCACAGCAGCGCGGCGCCGGTCTGCGCGAGCCCGGCGTCGGCCGTCAGCAGCGCCAGGCCCGCGCCCTGGAGCAGCAGCGCCGCCTGCGACACGTGCACCGCGCCCAGCCGTCCGATCAAGGCGCTGCTGAGCGCGCTGCCCACCATCGCCCCGCCATAGACCAGGGCCAGGAACAGGCCCACCTCGGCGGTGCGCGCGCCGGGGATCAGCGGCGCCAGCACGGCGAACGCCAGCGTGGCGGCCGTGCCGACGGCCTGGATCGCCAGCGTGCAGACCAGTATCGCCGCCTGCCGGCGGCGCGGCCCGGACGACCTCATTCCGCTTTCGCGTTGGCCGCTTTCACCGCCTCGCCCCAGCGCTCGACCTCGGCGCCGATGAAGGCGCCGAATTGCGCCGGCTCCATCACCTGGGGAATCGCGCCCAGCTCCGCCATCCGCCTGGTCCATTGCGGCTTGCGGGCGATGCGTACGATCTCCCCGGCCAGCTTGTCGACGACGGGCTGCGGCAGATCCTTCGGGCCCACCACGCCTATCCAGGGGTCGCCGCGGAATCCGGCGTACCCCGACTCGGCGATGGTCGGCACGTTCGCCAGCGTCGCCACGCGATGCTCGCTGGCCACGGCCAGCGCCCTGAGCTTGCCGCTGCGCACCAGCGGCTCGGCGATCGAGGCGACTTCGAACATCACGTCCACCTGCCCGCCCACCACGTCGGTCATGGCCGCCACGCCGCCCTTGTACGGAATATGGTTGAGCTTCACGCCGGCGCGCTGCTGGAACATTTCCATCACCAGGTGATTGGTCACGCCATTGCCGCCAGAGGCATAGTTGACCGCCCCCGGATGCTGCCTGGCGTACTCGACCAGGTCGGCCACGCTATTGAAGCGGGAGGCCGGGTTGACGACCAGCACCAGCGGAAAGATGCCTATCATCGCCAGCGGCTGGAAGTCCGACCGGCTGTCGTAGCGCAGGTTCTTGTAGATCCAGCCGTTGACCGCCAGCGGGCCGCTCGAAGTGGCCAGCAGCGTATAGCCGTCGGGCCGCGACCGCGCCACTTCCTCGGCCGCCAGGCCCGCGCCCACCCCGGGTTTGTTCTCGACGAAAAAAGTCTGCCCCAGGTCGCTCGTCAATTCCTGCGCCAGCATGCGCGCGATCACGTCGGTGGTCTGTCCGGCGGGAAACCCCACCAGCATGCGCACCGCTTTCTCCGGGTATTGGGCGCCCGCCGCGCCCGCCCACAGCGCGCATGCCGCCAGCAGCAGGCGCGACGCCAGTCCAGCAAAGTCCATGTTGTCACCTCCGTATCGGCGCATCTGGCGCCTGGTTTTTTCGTGCATCCCAGCTTTATTTGAAACTAGGTACGTACATAGTACGCGAAAACCTGCCAGAAAAACCAAATCATTCGGCAATCATGGCTAATTCTGTTGATATTTCGGAGCGACAACAAGAATCAGGCGGCTCATTATGTACGAACATTAAACCGAACAACGCCACCAAGCCACGCCACGAAGGGAACTCCCGCCCTCCCCGCCGCGTCCAACTTTTCGGACCATAACCGCGGACACCGCCATGCGCATCCTGCTAGTCGAAGACGACCTCATGATCGGCGAGAGCGTGCTGGACTTCCTGCGCGCCGAGCGCTATGCCGTCGACTGGGTCAAGGACGGCAATGCCGCCGACCTGGCGCTGCACACCGACAGCTACGACCTGATCCTGCTGGACCTGGGCCTGCCCAAGCGCGACGGGCTGGCGCTGCTGCGCGAGCTGCGCGCGCGCAAGGACCGCACGCCGGTGCTGATCGCCACCGCCCGCGACGCGGTCAGCGACCGCATCGCCGGGCTGGACGCCGGCGCCGACGACTACATCGTCAAGCCCTATGACGTGGACGAACTGCTGGCCCGCATGCGCGCGCTGATCCGGCGCAGCGCGGGCCGGGCCGAGCCGGTTTTCGAGCACGAAGGCGTGACCATCGATCCGCAATCCCATGCCGCCATGGTCGACGGCGCGCCGGTGGCGCTGACGGCGCGCGAATGGGCGGTGCTCGAGCCGCTGATCGCGCGTCCCGGCATGATCTTCTCGCGCGCCCAGCTCGAAGAAAAACTCTACAGCTGGAAAGACAGCATCAGCAGCAACGCGGTTGAGGTTTATATTCATGGCCTGCGCAAGAAACTGGGCTCCAACCTGATCCAGAACGTCCGAGGCGTCGGCTATGTCATCCCCAAAACATGAGCATTCCGCTTAGCTATTCGCTGCGGGCCCGTCTGCTGTTTTTCCTGCTGGCCGCCATCGTGATCGGCGCGCTGGTACAGGGCGCGATCGCCTATCGCAGCACGCTGGCGCAGGCCGACGACATCTTCGATTCGCTGTTGCAGCGCACCGCCCTGTCGCTGGGCACCGGCGACGGACTGCTCAGCACCGGCCCGCACCAGGCGCGCGGCGCGGCGTCGCCCATGGCCGACGATCTCATCATCCAGATCTGGACGCCCGACGGCGTGCGGGTCTTCAATTCGCGCTCGCGCCGTCCGCTGCCCGACCAGATCGTGCTGGGCTTTTCCGACGCCCGCATGGAAGGCAGCACCTATCGCGTGTATTCGCTGGCCACGCCGTTCCAGGTCATCCAGGTCGCGCAGGACATGGAAGTGCGCCGGGACATGGCGCGGGCGCTGGCGCTGCGCACGGTGGCGCCGATCGCGGCGGCCGCGCCGCTGCTGATGCTGATCGTATGGTGCGTGGTGAGCTGGTCGCTGCGGCCGGTCAAGCGCGCGCGGGCCCAGGTGGCGGCGCGCCAGCCCGAGGATCTCTCGGCGGTCAGCGTGCAGGGCCTGCCCGACGAGATCCGGCCGCTGGTGCAGGAGCTGAACCTGCTGCTGGAACGCATGCGCGGCGCCTTCGCGCAGCAGAAGCAGTTCGTGGGCGACGCCGCGCACGAGCTGCGCTCGCCGCTGGCGGCGCTGCGCCTGCAGCTGCAGGCCTTGCAGCGCGCCGGCGACGCGGACGCCCGCCGGCTGGCCGAGCAGCGCCTGGCCGCCGGCATCGACCGCGCCACGCGCCTGGTGGAACAGCTGCTGTCGATGGCGCGGCACGAGGGCGCGGCCGAGCAGGCGCCGGCCGAGGCCGTGGACCTGGCCGACGTGCTGCGCCAGGCCTTGTCCGAAACCCTGCCGCTGGCCAATGCGAAGTCGATCGACGTGGAGCTGGACGGCGCGCCGCAGCTCTGGGTGCAGGGCCACCGGGATGCGCTGGCGCTGCTGGCGCGCAACCTGCTGGACAACGCGGTCAAGTACACGCCGGCCGGCAAGCGCGTGCGCCTGCGGCTGGAGCAGGCGCCCGGCCAGGCCATACTGCTGATCGACGACGAGGGGCCGGGCATCGCGCCGGCCGAACGCGAGCGCGTGTTCGACCGCTTCTACCGCGTGGAAGGCAACGCCGAACCCGGCAGCGGCCTGGGACTGGCCATCGCGCGCGCCATCGCCGCCCGCCACGGCGCCACGATCGCGCTGCAGGACGCGCCGTCCGGCCAGGGCCTGCGCGTGAAGGTGGTGTTCCCGGCCTGATGCGCCGCGGATGGCCGGATTTAAGATTCCCCTAAGTGTCGGGCCCGAAGATAGCGCCATGTCCTTCAACATGAACGCAGGAGCCGACATGAAGACCTCCCAAATGAAGCCCTCGCGCCTGGTGATGGCGCTGCTGGCCGCCGGCGCCATCGGCGGCGCCGGCGCCACCGCCGTCATCGGCGGCGTTTCGATGGCGGCCGGCGCGCCGGCCGTATCCGCCCCCTTGCAGGCGATCAATCCGTCCACCCCGCCCAACTTCGCGCAGATCACGCGCGACTACGGGCCGGCCGTGGTCAACATCAGCGTCAGCGGCACCCGCAAGGTGTCCCTGGGCGATGGCGACCCGTTCGCCCAGTTCTTCGGCCAGTTCCCCGGCGCGCGCGGCCAGATGCCGTCGCGCGAGGTGCCCATGCGCGGCGAGGGTTCCGGTTTCATCGTCAGCGCCGACGGCATCATCCTGACCAATGCGCACGTGGTTCAGGACGCCAAGGAAGTCACGGTGAAGCTGACCGACCGGCGCGAATACAAGGCCAAGGTGCTGGGCTCGGACCCGCAGACCGACGTGGCGGTGCTGAAGATCGACGCCAGGAACCTGCCTACCGTCAAGGTGGGCGACGTCAACCAGCTGCAGGTCGGCGAATGGGTGCTGGCGATCGGCTCGCCCTACGGCCTGGAGAACACCGCCACCGCGGGCATCGTCAGCGCCAAGGGCCGCTCGCTGCCCGACGACACCTCGGTGCCGTTCATCCAGACCGACGTGGCCGTCAACCCGGGCAACTCCGGCGGCCCGCTGTTCAACGACCGCGGCGAAGTGGTGGGCATCAACTCCCAGATCTACAGCCGCACCGGCGGCTTCCAGGGCCTGTCGTTCTCGATCCCGATCGACGTGGCCTACAAGATCAAGGATCAGATCCTGGAGCACGGCAAGGTGCAGCACGCCAGGCTCGGCGTGACGGTGCAGGAAGTGAATCAGGACCTGGCCGATTCCTTCAAGCTGGATACGCCCTCGGGCGCGCTGGTGTCCAGCGTGGAGAAAGGCAGCGCCGCGGCCAAGGCGGGTCTGCAGCCCGGCGACGTGGTGCGCGAGATCGACGGCAAGACCATCCTGTCGTCGGGCGACCTGGCCTCGACCATCACGCTGGCCTCGCCGGGAGAGAAGATCAAGCTGGACATCTGGCGCAACGGCGCGCACAAGCAGCTGACCGCCACGCTGGGCAGCGTTCCGACCGACAAGACCCAGGCGTCGGCGGGCGACCAGGACGTGCAGCGCGGCCAGCTCGGCCTGGCGCTGCGGCCGCTGAGCCCGCAGGAACAGCAGGCGGCGGGCGCCGAGGGCCTGCTGATCGAGCGTTCGGTGGGGCCGGCCGCGCGCGCCGGCATCGAGCCCGGCGATGTGCTGCTGTCCTTGAACGGCGTGCCCGTGCACAGCGTCGGGCAGGTGCGGGAAGCCTTGTCCAAGGCCGGCAAGACGGTCGCGCTGCTGGTGCAGCGCGGCGAGGACAAGATCTTCGTGCCGGTGCAGGTCGGCTGACGGGCGCGTGCCCGCGGCCGGATTACTCCGCGTCGGGCTGCTTGCCCGGCGCGGCCGCGTCGAAGGCCGGCAGTTCGCGGCAGGCGGCGTCGATGCGCAGCACGTTCGGCATGGCCGACAGGTCGCAGCCGAAGCGCTGCGCATTGAAGACCTGGGGCACCAGGCACAGGTCGGCGATGGTCGGCGTGTCGCCGTGGCAGAAGCGGCCGGTGGCGCTGGACGCCGCCAGCTGCGCCTCCAGGGCGCCCAGGCCCTGCTGCACCCAGTGGCGGTACCAGGCGTTCTTGGCGTCCTCGTCCACGCCCAGCGTGTGCTTCAGGTACTTCAGCACGCGCAGGTTGTTCAGCGGATGGGTGTCGCAGGCGATGCCCAACGCCAGGTCCCGCACGCGCGCGCGGCCCAGCGCGTCGGCCGGCAGCAGCGGCGGCTCGGGATGCGTTTCGTCGAGGTATTCGATGATGGCCAGGGACTGGCCGATGACGGCATCGCCGTCGACCAGCGTGGGCACCAGCGCCGTGGGATTCACCTTGCGGTATTCGGGCGTCAGCTGCTGGCCGCCGTCCTTGAGCATGTGCACCGGCAGGTACTCGTAGGACAGGCCCTTCAGATTCAGGGCGATGCGCACGCGGTAGGCGGCCGAACTGCGAAAGTAGCTGTACAACTGCATGAAGTCTCCTTGGTTTTCTTGTCCGGGCCTATTCCAGCGATTCCGTCTGCGCCGATTTGCGCGACAGGCCCTTGGGCAGCGGGAACGCCACGTTTTCTTCCAGCCCCGCCATGGTGCGCACCGACACCGCGCCCAGTTCCTTGACGCGCTCGATCACTTGCTGCACCAGGATCTCGGGCGCCGAGGCGCCGGCGGTCACGCCCACCCGGGTGCGCCCGGCCAGCCAGGCCGGGTCGATGGACTGCGCTCCGTCGATCAGGTAGGAGGCCACGCCCTTGCGTTCGGCCACCTCGCGCAGGCGGTTCGAGTTGGAGCTGTTGGGGCTGCCCACCACCAGCACCAGGTCGCATTCCGGCGCCATCACCTTGACCGCGTCCTGGCGGTTCTGGGTGGCGTAGCAGATATCGCTTTTCTTGGGTTCGGCGATGTTGGGAAAGCGCGCCTTCAGGGCCTGCGACACCGCCGCGGCGTCGTCGACCGACAGCGTGGTCTGGGTGACGTAGGCCAGGTTCTCGGGGTCCTGCACCTGCAGGCCGGCGACGTCTTCCACGGTCTCGACCAGGTACATGCCGCCCTGGGCCTGGCCCAGCGTGCCCTCGACCTCCGGGTGGCCCTTGTGGCCGATCATGATGATCTCGCGGCCGGCCGCGCGCATGCGCGCCACTTCGATGTGGACCTTGGTGACCAGCGGGCAGGTGGCGTCGAAGACCTGCAGACCGCGTTCCTGCGCTTGCACGCGAACCGCCTTGGACACGCCGTGGGCGGAAAACACCACGATGGAGCCGGCGGGCGCGTCCTCCAGTTCGTCGATGAAGACCGCGCCCTTGGCGCGCAGGTCTTCCACCACGTAGCGGTTGTGGACGATTTCGTGGCGCACGTAAATGGGCGCGCCATGCAGTTCGAGCGCGCGTTCGACGATGTCGATGGCGCGGTCCACGCCGGCACAGAAGCCGCGCGGCTGCGCCAGCAGGACCTCGGCGCCGGGAGCGGTGACGGCCTGGCTCATCAGAGTATCCCCAGCAGCGCCACGTCGACCCGCAGGCTGACGCCGGCGAGCGGGTGGTTGAAATCGAACAGCGCGGTTTCGTCGTTGATTTCCTTGAGGATGCCCGAGTAGCGCGCGCCGTTGGGCGCGGAGAACTCGACCAGGTCGCCCGGCTCGAACGTGGCGTCGGCGCCGGCGTGCTCGGCCAGCATCGCGCGCGTGACGCGCTGGATCAGTTCGGGGTTGCGTTCGCCGTAGGCGTCGGCCGGCGCGACCGTGACGCTGAAGCGCTCGCCTTCGGCATGGCCGACCAGCGCCGCCTCCAGGCCGGGCGCCCATTGGCCGCTGCCCATCTGCAGGGTGCCGGGGCGGCCGTCGAAGGTATCGGCGAACACCGAATCCTTGCCCGGGCCGGACGCCAGCGTAATCCGGTAGTGCAGCGTCAGGTAGGAATCCGGACGGACCAAAACGTTCACTTCATTAGAGGCGGTACTCACGATCTGCCACCGTATAGGCAATTGAATCAACCTTGATTTTAGAGCCTCTTATGAAATTGTCCGTCCAGATGCCCAAACACGAGCGCCCCCGCGAGCGCCTGCTGCGCCACGGCGCCTGCGCGCTGCAGGACGCGGAACTGCTCGCTATCGCCCTGCGCACGGGCCTGCCCGGGGTGCACGTCACGACCCTGGGCAACCGCCTGTTGCAGCAATTCGGCGGCCTGCGGGGCCTGCTGGGCGCCGCGCCCGAGGAGCTGATGGCGGTCCCCGGCCTGGGCTCGGCCAAGGCCTGCATGCTGGCCGCCCTGCTGGAGCTGGCGCGCCGCGCCGTCGAAGAAGGCCTGCCCCAGGCCGACAACCTGAACCGTCCCCTGCAAGTGAAACAATATTGCAAGCTGGCGCTGAGCCATCGCCGGGTGGAGCACTGCATCGCGCTCTACCTGGACAACCAGCTGCGCCTGATCGCCACCGGCGAGCTGGCGCGCGGCACGCTGTCGCAGGCTTCCGTCTACCCGCGCGAAGTCGTGCGCGAGGCCCTGCGCCACCATGCGGCCGCCCTCATCGTCGCCCACAACCACCCTTCCGGCATGGCCGAGCCCAGCGCCGCCGACCAGGGCTTCACCCGCCACCTGAAGCAGGCGCTGGCGCTGGTCGACATCAAGCTGGTCGACCACCTGATCGTGGCCGGCGACACGGTGGTTTCCCTGGCGGAACGGGGCTGCCTCTGAGCGCTGCGCGGCGCGCCGGAATTCGTTAGACTACCGCCCGCGATTGCTTTAGGCTTAACGTAATTCCAGTCTCTACGCCCGACATGAAGCGCCTGTGGGATATTTCCCCGCCCGTCTCCGCCGCTTCGCCGGTCTTTCCCGGCGACACGCCCTACCGCCAGCAATGGAAGTGGTCGCTTGCGCCCGGCTGTCCGGTCAATGTCAGCGAGATCACGCTGTCGCCGCACATCGGCGCCCATGCCGACGCGCCGCTGCATTACCAGAATGACGCCGCCGCCATCGGCGCCGTCCCGCTGGAACCCTTCCTGGGCCCGTGCCGCGTCATCCACGCCATCGACTGCGGGCCGCTGATCACGGTCGAGCACATCGCCCACGCCGCGCTGAACCTGCCGCCGCGCGTGCTGGTGCGCACCGCCAAGCATGCCGCGCAAGACTGGTGGACCGACGATTTCTCCGCCTACGCGCCCCAGACCATCGAATGGCTGGCCGAGCGCGGCGTCATGCTGATCGGGCTGGACACGGCCAGCATCGACCCCGCCTCCAGCAAGACCCTGGACAGCCACCACGCGATCTTGCGGCACGACATGCGGGTATTGGAAAACCTGGTGCTCGATGCCGTGCCGGAAGGCGATTACGAGCTGATCGCGCTGCCGTTGGCGCTGGTCCAGGCTGACGCCAGCCCGGTCCGCGCGGTCCTGCGCGAACTGTAGGCCCTGCCGCCAGGGCCCGGGCCGGTCCGAACTTCAGGGCGGCGGGACGACATCCCGCCGCCGCGATTCAGGAAGCCCCCATGACCGACACCCAACGCCCCGAAGACATCGTCCGCGAGGAAAAAGCGCAGCTGGACTTCGCGCGCGACATGACCTACGGCGACTACCTGCACCTGGACGCCCTGCTGGGCGCGCAGCACCCGCTGTCGCCCGAGCACAATGAGATGCTTTTCATCATCCAGCACCAGACCAGCGAGCTGTGGATGAAGCTGATGCTGCACGAGCTGCGCGGCGCCATCGCCAACGTGGCGGCCGACCGCCTGCCGCCGGCCTTCAAGATGCTGGCCCGGGTCAGCAAGATCATGGAGCAGCTGGTCCACGCCTGGGACGTGCTGGCGACCATGACCCCGCCCGAGTATTCCGCCCTGCGCCCCTACCTGGCCCGCTCCAGCGGATTCCAGAGCTACCAGTACCGGCAGATCGAATTCCTGCTGGGCAACAAGAACGCCGCCATGCTCAAGCCGCACGAACACCGCGCCGACCTGCTGGCCCAGGTGCAGAGCGCCTACGAGGCCCCCTCGCTGTACGACGAAGCCCTGCGGCTGCTGGCGCGCCAGGGCCTGGACGTGCCGGCCGACCATCTCGAACGCGACTGGACCCAGCCCTACCAGGCCTCGGCCGGAGTCGAGGCGGCCTGGCTGGAGGTCTACCGCCAGCCCGAGCGCTACTGGGACCTGTATCAGCTGGGCGAAAAGCTCACCGACCTGGAAGACGCCTTCCGGCTGTGGCGATTCCGCCACGTCACCACGGTCGAGCGCGTCATCGGCTTCAAGCGCGGAACCGGCGGCACCTCGGGCGTGGCCTATCTGCGGCGCATGCTGGAAGTGGTGCTGTTCCCGGAAATCTGGAAGCTGCGCACCGATCTCTGACGGCGATCCGGCCCCGCCTTGCCTTCGCCCCTTGGCCGGGCCGGAATCTCCATGCTACAATTCAGGGTTACTTTTTGGATACGTTGCTGGGTAAGGAAGAGGATACATGCCTCTATGGCCCCCGGCTGGCGACCCTAACAACCGAGAGAGGCTCGAACGAGCCCTAGGAAAGCACCATGAAAGAAGGCATTCACCCCGAATACCGCGAAGTCGTCTTCGCCGACCTGCAAACGGGCAGCAAGTTCATCACCCGTTCGACCGTGCAAACGCGCGAAACCATCGAACTCGACGGCAAGACGTACCCGCTCTTCAAGTGCGACGTGACCTCCGAATCGCACCCGTTCTACACGGGCGCCCAGACCCGCATCGTCGAAACCGGCCGCGTGGAAAAGTTCCGCGCCCGCTTCGCCCGTACGGCCGGCACGGTCAAGTCCGCTTCCTGATCCTGTCGCTCCCGCAGGAGCCACAGCAAAAAGGCAGCCTTCGGGCTGCTTTTTTTTCCTCCCTAGCGACCTATTCTTCTGCTGGGGGGCTAGCGCAACCCGACCACTCGGTTACATTAACGCCCGTGTCCCCAATCTCCCTTTCCACCCCGGCCCGGCTGACGTCCGTGGCTACCGCGAAATTGCCCCGCCTGATCCTGCTGGGGCTGCTGCTGGCCTATATCGTGGCCGGCCTGTTCATGCGCGACCCCTGGAAAACGGACGATGCGGTCGGACTGGCGACCATGATCACGGCGATCCGCGAGGGCGGGCTGACCTGGCTGCTGCCGCAGGTGGGGCTGCTGGCCCACGCCGAGGAAGGTCCGCTGATCACCTGGGTGGGCGCGATCTGCATCTGGCTGTTCGGCCCGTTCATCGGCGACATCACGGCCGGCCGCCTGCCCAACCTGCTGTGGTTCGCCATCACCACCACCAGCGTGTGGTACGGCACCTATCTGCTGGGCCGGCGCGCCGAAGCCCAGCCGCTGGCGCTGCCCTTCGGCGGCGAACCCGAGCCGCGCGACTACGGCCGCATGCTGGCCGACGCCGCCCTGCTGCTATTGCTGGCCACGGTGGGCATTCTGCAGCGCACCCACGAAACCACCGTGGTGCCGGCCATCATGGCCTGGCAGGCGCTGGCCTTCTATTCGCTGGCGCGCAGCGTGGACCGTCCTTTCACGGGCTGCACCACGCTGGGCTTCGCGCTGGCCGCCAGCTTCCTGACCCGCGGCTGGGTGGGCGCGGTCCCTATCATGATCGGCGCGCTGCTGGCCTTCTACCCGCGCAGCCTGCTGTGGCAAAGCCGGCGCTGGCTGCCCTGGGCGGCGCTGGTGACCGCCGTGCTGATCCTGGCCTGGTGGATTCCGGCCAGCCAGGGCAGCGAATACTGGATCCGCAACTGGAAGACCTGGAACCTGGCGTCCTTCGCGCCGCCGTCCTGGCACGACATCGGCCGCACGCTGCGCGACCTGCCCTGGTATCTGTGGCCGACCTGGCCGCTGGCCCTGGTGGCGATCTGGCGCTGGCGTTCGTGGATCTACGCGCCGCACATCTGGCTGCCGCTGACGCTGCTGGCCTGCGCGACGCTGGTGCTGTTCGGCCTGGAAGAGGCCACCGACTCCGAATACGTGCTGCTCGCCGTCCCCTGCGCGGTGCTGGGCGCGTTTTCGCTGCCGACGCTGCGCCGCGGCGTGGTCAACACGCTGGACTGGTTCGCCGTGATGTGCTTTTCGCTGACCGCGGCCACCGTCTGGCTGGGCTGGGTCGCCCTGCACTTCCACTGGCCCGCGCAGATCTCGCGCAACATCGCCCGCCAGACCACCGGCTACGAGCCGGTCATCTCCTGGATCGCCTTCGCGCTGGGCGTGGCGTTCACGCTGGCCTGGATCGCGCTGGTGGTGTGGCGCCTGCGCGTCAAGCCGCAGGCGCTGTGGCGCGGCACCGTGCTGTCGGCCGGCGGGCTCACCGTGACCTGGATCCTGCTGGTGCTGCTGTGGCAGCCGGCGGTGGATTACGCGCGCAGCTACCGCACCGTCTCCGGCCAGCTGGCCCAGGCGCTGGAGCAGAACCTGCGCCCCGGCGAATGCGTGCGCGGGCTGAGCCTGGGCAGCGGCCAGCGCGCCTCGTTCCTGATCTTCAACAACCTCACCTTCACTTTCGACGCCAAGTGCACGGTGATCCTGCAGCAGACCAACAACCAGAGCCTGCGGGACAACACCGCCGCCTATAGCGAGGGCGCCGACGTGCTGTGGCAGGGCGGCCGGCGCGCGGACCGCCAGGAGGTGTTCCGCCTGCTGCGCATCGGTTCGAACCGATGACGCCGCCGACCGCCGCGCCGATGACTTTCGGCGCCACCCTGCGCGGCATCGCCAGGCAGGCCTGGCCGGTGCTGGTCAGCCAATGGGCCGGCATCTCCTTCGGGGTGCTGGACACGGCCATGACGGGCCATTCCAGCGCCAGCGACCTGGCGGCCATGGCCTTGTCCGCGTCCATCTACATCACCATCTTCGTCGGGCTGATGGGCGTCGTGCATGCGCTCATCCCCATCCTGGCGCAGCATTTCGGCGCCGGCCAGAACGCCGAAGTCGGCCGCAGCTGGGGCCAGGGCGTGTGGCTGGCGCTGGGCCTGTCCGTGGCCGGCGCCGCGCTGATGCTGTTCCCGGACATGTGGCTGTCCCTGTCGGGCGACGTCGATCCGGCGGTGCGCGAGCGCATCGCCGCCTATCTCCGGGCGCTGGTATTGGCCCTGCCCGCCGCGCTGGTGTTCCGCACAATCTACGCGCTGGGCACGGCGGTCTCGCGCCCCAAGCTGGTCATGGCGATCAACCTGACCGCCATCGGCTTCAAGGCCTTCTTCAACTGGCTGCTGATCTACGGCAACCTGGGGCTGCCGGCCATGGGCGCGGCCGGGGCCGGGCTGGCGACGGCGCTGGTTTCCTGGATCAGCCTGGGCCTGGGGCTGTGGGTCATCACCCACGACCGCTATTACCGGCGCTTCCAGCTGCGCGTGGGCAGGCCCGACTGGAAGACGCTCAAGGAGTTGCTGCGCCTGGGCCTGCCGATGGGCGGGTCGTATCTGGTCGAGGTCTCGGCCTTCACCTTCATGGCCCTGCTGGTGGCGCGCGAAGGCACTTTCGTGACCGGCGGCCACCAGATCATGTCGAACCTGGCCGCGCTGTGCTACATGATGCCCATGGCGCTGGGCGTGGCCACCGCCGCGCTGACGGCCCAGGCCATCGGCGCCGGCAATCTGGAGCACGCGCACCGCACCGGCATGGCCGGCCTGGCGCTGGGCCTGCTGGGCGCGCTGCTGACCGCCGCCGTGCTGCTGGCCGGTCGTCCGCTGATCCTGGCGGCCTACACCGACAATGCCGGCGTGGCCGCCGTCGCCACCACCCTGCTTGCCGTGCTGCCGCTATTCCACCTGTTCGACTCGATGCAATGCATCAACTCGTACCTGCTGCGCGCCTACAAGGTGGCGGTGGTGCCGCTGATCCTGCAGACGGTCGCGCTGGCCGGCGTGGGCCTGGCCGGCGGCTGGTGGTTCGGTTTCGGTCCGGGCCGCGGCGGCCTGGACGGCATCCGCGCCGTGCTGGTGCCCGGTTCGCCCCAGGGCGCCGGCAGCATGTGGCTCATGGCTATGGCCGGCCTGGGGCTGTCGGCGGCGCTGCTGCACTTCTGGTATCGGCGGATCGTGCGGCAGGTGCGGGGGTAGGATGGGTGCAGCGCGAGAGTTCTTGGGCAAGAACTCAACCATCGAGCGCGCGTAACCCATCGGCCGGCGACAGCCGGCGTTTGTCTCGTGCCACGAAAGGCGGCGGCTGGCGCCGCCTGATGGGTTTCGCGCGCTGGGTATTCGTGTTCTTGCTTAAAGACTCTCGCGCTCCACCCATCCTACTTCGGGCGTTTGTCGATGACGCGGCGGGCCTTGCCGGTCAGGGTGCGTTCCACGTGGCCGGCGTCCGACACCTGGATGCGCGCGCTGACCCCGATGTGGGTCTTGACGGCGTGCTGCAGCTGCTTGCCCAGGTTGGCGCGCTCGGCGTCGGACAGGGTCGAGAACTCGGCCCGCAGTTCGGTCAGGATCTCGAGCTCGTCCAGGTTGCCGGTGCGCGACAGCACCAGCTGGTAGTGCGGCGCCAGTTGGGCGATCTTGAGCACCAGTTCCTCGACCTGCGTGGGGAACATGTTCACGCCGCGCACGATCAGCATGTCGTCGCTGCGGCCGGTGATCTTGCCGATGCGGCGCATGCTGCGCGCCGTCGGCGGCAGCAGGCGGGTGAGATCGCGCGTGCGGTAGCGGATGATGGGCATCGCTTCCTTGGTGAGCGAGGTGAACACCAGTTCGCCCGGCTCGCCGTCGGCCACGGGCTCGCCCGTATCCGGATTGATGATCTCGGCGTAGAAATGGTCTTCCCAGACCACGGGGCCATCCTTGGTCTCGACGCATTCGCTCGCCACGCCGGGGCCCATCACTTCGGACAGGCCGTAGATGTCCACCGCGTCGATGCCGGCCTCGGTTTCGATGTCGGCGCGCATCTGGCCGGTCCAGGGCTCGGCGCCGAAGATGCCGATGCGCAGCGAGCTCTGGCGCGGGTCGATGCCCTGGCGGCGCTGCTCTTCGAGGATATTGCAGAAGTACGAGGGCGTGACCATGATGATGTCCGGACGGAAATCATTGATCAGCTGCACCTGCTTTTCGGTCTGGCCGCCGGACATCGGGATGACGGTGCAGCCCAGGCGTTCGGCGCCATAGTGCGCGCCCAGGCCGCCGGTGAACAGGCCGTAGCCGTAGGCCACGTGCACGGTGTCGCCGGGCTTGCCGCCGGCGGCGCGGATCGAGCGCGCCACCAGGTTGGCCCAGTTGTCCAGGTCGCCCTTGGTGTAGCCCACCACCGTCGGCTTGCCGGTGGTGCCGCTGGAAGCGTGGATGCGCGAGACGCGCTCGCGCGGCACGGCGAACATGCCGAAGGGATAGTTCTCGCGCAGTTCCTTCTTGGTGGTGAAGGGGAACTTGGAAATATCGGACAGCTGCTTGAGGTCGTCCGGATGCACGCCGGCCTCGTCGAAGGCCTTCTTGTAGTGCGGCACGTTCTCGTAGGCGTGCTTGAGCGACCACTTCAGCCGCTGCAGCTGCAAGGCGCGCAGCTCGTCCTCGCTGGCATGTTCGATGGGGTCCAGTCCCGGCTTGCTCATGGTGTTGGACATGGTTATCTCTCTCCTGAAATTCTCACTACGCCGGCCCGGCCGCATGCGCGCGGATACGCAAGCGCGCGTGCGGCCGGGCCGGCGGCCTCGTCTTTGGTTGGATGACGGCCTCAGGCGTCCGCGGGAGCGCCGACGATCTGGCCTTTGATTCGATAAGAGCGGCCGCGGAACAAGGCCACGTTGCGTCCCTCCTGGTTGGTGACGGTCACGTCATAGACGCCGGTGCGCCCTGCCAGCGAGCGCTCCTGCGCCACCGCGGTCAGCAGGTCGCCTTCGAAACCCGGGGCCAGGTAGTCGATGGTGCAGCCCGAGGCCACGGTGCTGACGTTGCGCGAATTGCAGGAGAACGCGAAGGCGCTGTCGGCCAGGGCGAAGATGAAGCCGCCGTGGCAGGTCTTGTGCCCGTTGAGCATGTCGGCGCGCACTCGCATGCTCAGCCGCGCGTAACCCGGCGCCATTTCTTCGACCTTCATGTCCAGGCCCTGCGAGGCGGCATCGCCGGCGTACATCACGGCGCCGACGGCCTGCGCAAGCTCCTGCGGATCGGTGGGCGCCTCGACGGCGGGTACGTGTGCGTTCATCATTGCCCCTTGAATTGCGGTTCGCGCTTGTTCAGGAAGGCGTCCACGCCCTCCGCGTAATCGGCGCTGCGCCCGAGTTCGCGCATCAGGTCGCGCTCCAGGTCCAGCTGGGTCGACAGATCGTTGGCCAGGCTGGCCTGGATGGCCCGCTTGGTGTATGCCAGCCCCTTGGTCGGGGCCTTGGAAAAGTGCTGCGCCAGGCGTTCCAGCGCGGCGTCGAATTCCTCGTCCGGCACGCATTGCCAGATCAGGCCCCAGTCCTGCGCCTGCTGCGCGCTGAGCTTGTCGCCCAGCATGGCCAGCCCCATGGCGCGGGCGCGGCCGACCAGGCGCGGCAGCACGAAGGTGCCGCCGGTGTCCGGGATCAGGCCCAGGCGGCAGAACGACTGGATGAAACTGGCCGAGGCCTTGGCGATGACGATGTCGCCGGCGAAAGCCAGGTTCGCGCCCGCCCCCGCCGCCACGCCGTTCACGCCCACCACCACCGGCATGGGCAGGGCATTGATGCGGCGCACCAGCGGCGCGTAGTACTTGTCGACGGTCTCGCCCAGGTCGGGCGGCGTGCCGTCGGCGGCGGGCCGGCGCTCGCTCAGGTCCTGCCCGGCGCAAAAGCCGCGGCCGGCGCCGGTCAGCACCAGCACGCGCGCGCCTTCCGCTTCCACGCGCGCCAGCGCGTCGGCCACTTCGCCGTGCATGTTGGCGGTGAAGCTGTTGAGTTTGTCGGGACGGTTCAGCGTCAGGCGCGCGATGCCGCCTGACAGGTCGAACTGGATATCTTGGTAGCTCATGTCGGTATCCATGGCGCGCACGCCAATAGCATCCAAATACGAAACACTAACGAATAACGAGGCGGTGCCCCCCCTGGGGGGGGAAGCGCGTAGCGCTCCGGGGGGGGAAGGGGAGATTAGATGTGTTTTCTCGTCTGCACGACCCGGAAGCGATTCGACACGAAAGCCGTATCGGACAGCGCCGCATTGGCCGCCGGGTTGGCGCCGGTGCCATGGAAATCGCTGAACGCGGCCGTCTGGTTCACGAACACCGCGCCCGTCAGGTTCAGCGACAGCGACACGCCCGAGACCTCGGCCGCGTCCTGCACCTGCTCGGCGACGGCGTCGCTGGTGGTGTAGGCCGACAGCGACAGCGCGCCGTGCTGGATGACGCTGTCGCGCGCCAGCTGGATGCTGTGGGCGGTGGAATCGGTGGCCACCACGAAGGCGATCGGGCCGAACCATTCCTGACTGATGGCGGCGTTGCCGGCTTCCGTGCGCAGCAGCAGCGGCGTGCGCACGCGGGCGTTCTCGAACTGCGGGTGCGTCAGCGCCTTGCTGTCGGCCACCACGGGCAGACCCAGCGCGCGCGCCTTTTCGATGCGCTCGACGATGCCTTCGTTCTGGATCGCGCCGGTCAGCTCGACGGCCTTGGCCGGGTCGGCGCCCAGCTTCTCGACCGCGGCGCCCAGGGCGGCCACGACGTCGTCGAAGCTGACGCGGCCTTCCGGCGTCTGGATGCCGTCGCGCGGCACGTAGATGTTCTGCGGCGCGGTGCACATCTGGCCCGAATACAGGGCCAGCGAGAACGCCAGGTTGCGGGCCACGCCCTTGAGGTCGTCGGTGGAGTCGATGATGACCTGGTTGACGCCGGCCTTCTCGGTGTAGACCAGCGCCTGGCGGGCGTTGTTCTCGAGCCAGTCGCCGTTGGCGGTGCTGCCGGTGAAGTCCACGATCTTGACGGCCGGGTCCAGCGCCAGCTTCTGCGCGGTGTCGTCGCCGGCTTCATGCGCGGCCAGTTGCACCACGTCGGGATCGAAGCCCGCTTCCTGCAGCACTTCGCGCGCCACCTTGACGGTGATGGCCAGCGGCAGGATCGCGCCGGGGTGCGGCTTGACGATCACGGTGTTGCCGGTGGCCAGGCTGGCGAACATGCCGGGGTAGCCGTTCCAGGTCGGGAAGGTGGAGCAGCCGATCACCAGCGCGACGCCGCGCGGCACCACGGTGAACTGCTTTTCCATGCGGATCGGTTCGTTCTTGCCCTGCGGCTTTTCCCAGACGGCCACGCCGGGGATGCGCGACATTTCCTGCCAGGCGTAGGTCACGGCTTCGAAGCCGCGGTCCTGCGCGTGCGGGCCGCCGGCCTGGAAGCCCATCATGAAGCCCTGGCCGGTGGTGTGCTGGACCGCGTAGGCGATCTGGAAGCTGAGCTTGTTCAGGCGGGCCAGGATTTCCAGCGACACACCGACCCAGGCGCGCGGGCCGGCGCGGCGCCAGTCCTCGAGCGCGCGCTTGGAGGCGGCGATGAGCTTGTCGGCGGGCACGCGCGGATAGGTGATGCCCAGGTCGAAGCCGTAAGGCGATTTTTCGCCGCCCACGACGCCGTCGGCGTCATGCAGGTTCAGCGGGAAAGGCTTGCCCTGCAACGCTTCGAAGGCGGCGCGGCCCTCGTCGTTGGCGGTCTCGCCATAGTTGCGGGGGCTGGGCGACTCGGCAAACGGGCTCCAGTAGCCGCGCAGCGCGGCCGCGGCCAGTGCCTGTTCCAGCAGGGGCTGATGGCGTTCGAAGAATTGTTGGGACACTGCGTCTCTCCAGATAAGTAGGTTTTTCTGCCTGGCGCGGGCCGGGTCAGGTTTCCTGGTCGAAGTCGATCACCAGGCGGTCGCTGACCGGAAAGCTCTGGCAGCTCAGGATGAAGCCGCGCGCCACTTCGTAGTCTTCCAGGGCGAAGTTGGCGTCCATGTCGACCTCGCCTTCGATCACCTTGCAGCGGCAGGTGGAACACACCCCGCCCTTGCACGAATACGGCAGCTCGATGCCCTGCGCCAGCGCCGAATCCAGCACGCTGTCTTTGTTCTTGTCGATGACGAACATGCGGCTGTGGCCGTCCTGCACCACCGTCACCTCGCACTGCCCCTTGCCCGGCGCCTGGCGGGCGTCGTGGCCGGTGCGCAGCGCGCGCGGCCCCTTGGGCGCGCCGAACAGTTCGAACTTGATGTTCGACTTCGGAATGCCGCGGGCCTGCAGCCGCTCGACCACGCTTTCGGTCATGGTCTGCGGACCGCACACAAAAGCGTAATCGATATCCTCGGGGCTCATCCAGGCCGACATCAGCTGGTCGACCTTGTCGCCGTCCAGGCGGCCGTTGAAGAGCTCGATGTCCTGGGTTTCGCGGCTCATGATGTAGACCAGCGAGAAGCGCTCCATATAGAGGTTCTTCAGGTCTTCGATCTCTTCGCGAAACAGCACCGCCGACGAGGCGCGGTTGCCGAAGAACAGCGTGAACTTGCTGTGGGGCTCGGTCGACAGCGCGGTCTTGACCAGCGAAAACACCGGCGTGATGCCGCTGCCCACGGCGAAGGCCACATAGTGGCGGCGGTTTCCGGGCGCGAAGTCGACGGTGAAGTTGCCGGCCGGGGCCATCACGTCCAGGGTCTGGCCGGGCTGCAGTTCGTGGTTGGCCCAGCTGGAAAATACGCCCTCGTCCACCTTTTTGATCGCCACGCGCAGCAGCTTGTCGTGCGGGGCCGAACAGATGGAATAGGAGCGGCGCTGTTCCTCGCCGTTGAGCTGCGTGCGCAGGGTCAGGTACTGGCCCGGCAGGAAGGCGAATTCGTCCGCCAGCGCCTCGGGCAGGTCGAAGGTCACGACGACCGCGTCGCGCGTGTTGCGCGCCACCGACGCCACCTTCAGGGAATGGAATTGATTCTGGCTCATTTCGAAACCGCTCTTAGTGAGTCTTGAAATAATCGAAGGGCTCGCGGCAGGAGACGCAGCGATACAGCGCCTTGCACGACGTGGAGCCGAAATTGCTCACCAGGCGCGTATCGCGCGACCCGCAGCGCGGGCAGGCGATCGCCGGGCCGGCCGCGCGGCGGCTGATGCCGGAGATGTCGACGGCGCGTTCGGCCGGCGCGGCGATGCCGTAGCCCTTGAGCGCCTGGCGCCCCTTCTCGCTCATCCAGTCGGTGGTCCAGGCCGGCGCCAGGCGGGTCTGCACCCGCACCTCGGCGATGCCGTGGCGCGCCAGCGTCCGTTCGATGTCCTGGGTGATCTCGCGCATGGCCGGACAGCCGGAATACGTGGGCGTGATGACCACGACACAGGCGTCGCCGTCCCAGGACACCTCGCGCACCACGCCCAGATCCACCACGGACAGCACGGGGATCTCCGGATCGGGGACCTCCTGCAGCCAGGCGTAGACCTGGTCGGCGGACACGGGCGCCAGCGCGTTCACCACTTGGCTCCCGGATAGGCGCGCGGCAGGAACTGCATTTCGGCCAGCACGTAGCCCAGTTCCTCGGTGTGCTTGCCCTGGCGTCCGCCGCGGTGCGCCGGATGGCCGGCGGCGGCTTCGTCGGGCACGGTCAGGGTGGCTTCTTCCAGCACTTCGCGCACGTGCGCCAGCCAGGGCTGGCGCAGCGAGGCCAGCTCACAGCCGATGCCGCGGGCCGCCACGTCCTGATCGACGGCGTCGTCGGTGAACAGCTCGCCGGTGAAACGCCAGGCGTCGTCGATGGCCGCCTGCATCTTGGCATGGCTTTCCGCCGTGCCGTCGCCCAGGCGCACCACCATGTCCGACGAGCGGCGCACGTGGTAGGTCACTTCCTTGATGGACTTGGCCGCGATGCCGGCGACGCGCTCGTCGCTCGACTGCTCCAGGCGCTGCAGCAGGAAGTAGTGCCAGACGTCGAACAGGAACTGGCGCGCCATGGTGTCGGCGTAATTGCCGTTGGGGCGCTCCACCAGCAGCACGTTGTGGAACTGGTGGGCGTCGCGCAGGTAGGCCAGCGCGTCTTCGTCGCGCCCGGCGCCTTCGACCTCGCCGGCCAGCGTCAGCCACATGCGGGCCTGGCCCAGCAGGTCCAGCGCGGTATTGGTCAGCGCCAGGTCTTCTTCCAGGATCGGGCCGTGGCCGGTCCAGGCGCCCAGGCGCTGCGACAGGATGAGCGAGGAATCGCCCAGCCGCAGCAGGTATTCAAACAGCGTCTTGTCCATGTCTGCCCCGCCGCCTTACATGTGCTTGATTTCTTCGGGCATCGGGAAGAACGTGGGATGCCGGTAGACCTTGCTGTTGGCCGGTTCGAACAAGGGGTCCTTGTCGCCCGGGCTGCTGGCCGAGATGTCGCTGGCGCGCACCACCCAGATGCTCAGCCCTTCGTTGCGGCGGGTGTAGACGTCGCGGGCGTGGTTGATCGCCATTTCGGCGTCGGGCGCGTGCAGGCTGCCGACGTGCTTGTGCGCCAGGCCGTGCTGGCTGCGGATGAACACTTCCCACAAAGGCCAGTCTTTGCTCATGATGGATATCCTCGAATGCCGGGCGCGCCCCGCGCGCACCGGTCTGCAATGATGGAGAGAGAGTCGCGGCCGCGAGACGGCCTAGGCGGCCTTGCGCTCGGCCTGCTTGTCGGCGTAGGCCACCAGGGCTTCGCGCACCCAGGCGCCGTCCTCGTGCGCCTTGACGCGCGCGGCCAGGCGTTCGCGGTTGCACGGGCCGTTGCCCTTGAGCACCGCGTAGAACTCGGCCCAGTCGATTTCGCCGAAGTCGTAGTGGCCGCGCTCGGCGTTCCACTTCAGCTCGGGATCGGGGATGGTCAGGCCCAGGTACTCGGCCTGCGGCACGGTCTGGTCCACCATCTTCTGGCGCAGCTCGTCGTTGGAGAAGAGCTTGATCTTCCAGGCCATGGACTGGGCGCTGTTGGGGGAGTCGGCATCAGAAGGGCCGAACATCATCAGCGCCGGCCACCACCAGCGGTTGAGCGAATCCTGCACCATCGCCTTCTGTTCCGGCGTGCCGTGCAGGCACATCTGCATCAGCAGGTCGTAGCCCTGGCGCTGGTGGAAGGATTCCTCCTTGCAGACGCGCACCATGGCGCGCGCGTACGGGCCGTAGGAACAGCGGCACAGCGGGATCTGGTTGATGATGGCCGAGCCGTCGACCAGCCAGCCGATCATGCCGATGTCGGCCCAGCTGAGCGTGGGGTAGTTGAAGATGCTGGAGTACTTGGCGCGGCCGGCGTGCAGGTCGTCGACCAGGTCGTCGCGCGACACGCCCAGGGTTTCGGCGGCGCTGTACAGATAGAGGCCGTGGCCGGCTTCGTCCTGGACCT
Source organism: Achromobacter sp. SX5 (assembly GCF_056711425.1). NCBI lineage: Bacteria > Pseudomonadati > Pseudomonadota > Betaproteobacteria > Burkholderiales > Alcaligenaceae > Achromobacter > Achromobacter sp. SX5. The sequence goes on from NZ_CM160041.1 coordinate 4,126,595, forward strand.
TGGCCAGCAGGATGGCCTTGCGCTTGAGCGAAGGCGCGCGGGTGATCCAGTTGCCTTCGGGCAGCATGCCCACGATTTCGGAATGCGCGTGCTGGGAAATCTGGCGCACCAGGGTCTTGCGGTAGGCCTCGGGCATCCAGTCCTTGGCCTCGATGCGGATGCCGTCGTCGATGCGGCGCTGGAACGCCTGTTCCTGGCCTTCGAGCTGGTCCGCGGTCTTGACCTGCTTGACGCCGGTTTCGACGAGTTGTGCGTACATGTTTGTCTCCTTGAGGCAGTTTGCGAAAACGCAAAGCAAACGTTGCGCAATGCCGTCATGTCATAGGCGGATTATTTAATACAAAAAATCCATTGTCAAACTCAAATCTGTATCACATTGGATTTATGTATCATATTGCGGATACCGATATCGGCCGCCCGCGGCCCCCTCTAATGGCAAACCCTCAGTCGTCCCTGGAGCGCTTTCTTTCCCGTCTGATCAAGAACGATCCGCCGCGCGCGAAATCGCTCTGCGTCAGCCTGCTGGGAGACGCCCTGGCCCCGCACGGCGGCGCCATCTGGCTGGGCGACCTGATCGAACTGCTGGCGCCGCTGGGCATCAACGAGCGCCTGCTGCGCACCAGCGTGTTCCGGCTGGTTGCGCAGAACTGGCTGCAATCCGAACGCCACGGCCGGCGCAGCCTGTACCTGATTTCCGAACAGGGCCTGCGCCACACCGCGCACGCCTCCCAGCGCATCTACGAAGGCGCGCCTCAGGAATGGAACGGGGAATGGACGCTGGTGGCGCTGCCACGCACCGGCAACGGCCTGGCCGAGCGCGCGGAACTGCGCCGCGAACTGGTCTGGGAAGGGTTCGGCATGATCGCGCCGGGCCTCTTCGCCCATCCGCACACCGAGGCGAGCGCGGCGCACGACATCCTGGAAAAGCTGGGCATCCCCGACCGCGCGCTGGTGCTGTCGGCGCGCGACCTGGCCGGCGCCGGCGGCCTGCCCATAGCCAGCCTGGCCTCGCTCTGCTGGAACCTGGAAGACCTGGCCGAACAGTACCGGCAGTTCACCCGCAATTTCGGGCCGCTGGAAAAGCTGCTCGACGCCCCGCCCTCGCCCGCCGAGGCCTTCATCATCCGCGTCATGCTGCTGCACAATTGGCGCCGGATCGTGCTGCACGACCCCCAGCTGCCGGGCCCCATGCTGCCCGACGACTGGCCCGGCCACGCCGCCCGCGAGATCTGCGGACGCATCTACTGGCAGGTGTTCGACGCCTCGGAAGCGCACCTGGACGCCCTGGCCGGGCGCGACAACGAACGCTATACGCCGCTGACCGGCGAGGTCGAATCGCGCTTCGGCGGCCGTCCCGCCTGAGGCCGCCCGATCAGCCGCCGCCGGCAGGCGGCAGCGTCACGCCCAGCGTGTCCAGGTGGATTTCGCCGGCGGCGTCGGCGCCGGCGCCCTGCGCCAGCCCGCGCGCACGCGCAATGAAACACAGGGTCCAGCGCGCCCGCACCGGCCGGCCCAGCGCCGCGCCGGTATCGGCATCTATGCCGCTGGGCACGTCCAGCGCCAGCACCGGCACGCCCCAGGCATTGGCCTGGTCCGCCAGCGCCTGCCAGTCCGCGCCCAGCGGACGGTTCAGCCCGATGCCGAACAGGCCGTCGATGACCAGTCCCGGCGTGAAGCCCGATTCGAGGGCGGACCAGGTCTGACCGCCCGCCGCCAGCCAGCCGGCATGGGCGCGGGCGGCGTCGGCAGGCAGGTTGCGCGCGCCCGACGGCAGCAGCACGCGCACGTCGTGGCCCATGGCCCGCAGCAAGGTCGCCGCCTCCAGGGCGTCGCCGCCGTTGTTGCCGGGACCGGCCAGGGCCAGCAGCGCCGTGCCCGGCGGCACGCGCGCGGCGACGAAACGCGCCGCGGCCGCCCCCGCCAGCGGCATCAGCCGCCGGCCCTCGGCCAGCGCCCGGCGTTCGGCGTCACGGATCCGGGCTACGGGCAGGAAAGTCGGCATGGCGATAGCCTCCTATGCGTGAATTTCACGCATTGCGTGAAATTCCACCAACAAATTGGAAGATGCCGCCCCGGACTCCCAGCAAACACGCGGGGCGCGGGGCGTCGGCCGATTGGCATGCATTTTGCGTTGTAGTCATCGCCGGGACGAGCCGGACCGGACGACCCAACTGAAAGAGACTACACCAATGCGTTCCATGAGCATCATCTGCCCGAACGGGCATTTAGGATTCGCCCCCCTGCGCACCGAGAGCTTCCAGCTCGGCGTCGCCGCCAGGCCGGACTTCATCGCCGCCGATTCGGGCAGCGACGACGTGGGTCCCGTGCCGCTGGGCTCCGACACCTCCACCAGCCCGCAAGCCTGGCAGCGCCACGACCTGGAGCAGATGCTGCTGGCCGCGCGCAAGCTGGGCGTGCCCATGATCATCGGATCGGCCGGCGACACCGGCGCGAACAGCCGCGTGGACCTGTACGTGAGCCTCATCAAGGAAATCGCCGCGCAGCACAAGCTGGCGCCGTTCAAGCTGGGCTATTTCTATTCGGAAGTCGACAAGAAACGCGTGCGCCGCGCGCTGCGCGACGGCCAGCAGGTGGCCGGCCTGGACGGCTACGCCGACCTGACCGAAGCCGAGCTGGACGCCAGCGACCGCATCGTCGCGGTGGCCGGCGTGCACCCCTACATCAAACTGCTGGAAGCGGGCGCGGACGTGATCATCGGCGGGCGCAGCTCCGACGCCGCCGTATTCGCCGCCCCGGCCCTGCACAAAGGCTATGACGCGGACAAGGCCTATTACCTGGGCAAGGTGCTGGAGTGCGCCTCGTTCTGCGCCGAACCCTATGGCGGCAAGGAAACGGTGATGGGCGAAATCTCGAAGGAAGACGTGCGCGTCACCGCCATGCATCCGGACCAGCGCTGCACCATCGCCTCGGTGGCCGGCCACGCCATGTACGAGCGCTCCAACCCCTACGAAGAATTCTTCGCCGGCGGGCGGCTCGACATGTCCGAATGCCGCTACGAGCAGCTCAGCGAGAAAACCACCCGCATCACCGGCTCGCGCTTCGAACCCGCCGCCCAGGTGCGCGTGAAGCTGGAGGGCTCGGGCAAGGTCGGCGAGCGCTACATGGGGCTTTGCGGCATACGCGACCCCTACACCATCGAAAACGTGGACCGCGTCATCGCCTGGGCGCGCGACAAGGTGCGCGAGCGTTTCGGCGACACGGGCTACGAGCTGCACTACAAGGTCTACGGGCGCGACGGCGTCATGGGCGAGCTGGAGCCGCTGCGCGACCAGCCCGGCCATGAACTCTGTGTGATGGTCCAGGGCGTCGCGCCCACGGCCGAGATGGCCGAGGAACTGACGCTCACGGGCCTGCGCCAGATGTTCTACGCCCGCCTGCCCGACGTGAAGGGCACGGCGGGCTCGGTGTCTTTCCCGCTGGACGAGGTGGTGCGCACCAGCGCCGCCTACCGCTGGACCCTGAACCACACGCTGCCGGTGCAGGACGCCGGCGAACTCTTCCCGATCCACCTCACCGAGGCCGGCGCCTGAGCCGGCAAGACCATGAGCACCCAGAAACTCAGCAGCCTGGCCAAGACCATCCGCAGCAAGAACGCGGGCGTGAACAAGATCACCTTCGACATCATCTTCCGCGAGCCGGCGACCTACGAGGCGGTCAAGCGCTCCGGCGCGTTGACGCGCGCCAGCGTGGCGGCCCTGTACCGGATCGACGACGCCCGCATCTCCGACTTCGTGCATTACGATCCCGGCCTGGCCATCAAGTTCACGATCTACCGGCTGGTTCCCAGCGGGTCGGCGGGCGACGGCGACATCTTCGGCGCGCAGCAGTACGCGCCGCTGCTGGACGTCGCCGTCCCCATGCCGGACTGAACGCCGCGGGCGCCGGGTCCGGTGCCCGCCATCCCCTCCGCCCTCCTGGAGAATCGAGCATGAATGCGCTAATGCAAACAACGTTGTTCCTGGCGGCGTCCCTGCTGGCCGGCGCGGCCGCCGCCCAGCCGGAAGTGCCCAAGCAGATCAAGATCGTGGTGCCGTTCACCGCCGGGGCCAGCAACGACGCGATCGCCCGCGTGATCGCGCCGCAGCTGGCCGCCCGCTTCGGCAATACGGTGATCGTCGAAAACCGCGGCGGCGCGGCCGGCGCGATCGGTTCCGAGTACGTCGCGCGTTCGGCCAAGGACGGTTCGGTGCTGCTGCTGACCTCGTCGACCTTCCTCACCACCGCCGCCACCCAGCCCCACCTGCCCTACGACGCCCTCAAGCAGTTCGCGCCGGTGGCGATGATCGGCCAGGGCCCGCTGGTCATCGCCGCCTCGGCGCAAACGCCGTACGGCTCGCTCAAAGAGCTGCTGGACGCCGCGCGCGCCAGGCCGGGCGCCCTGAACTACGGCAGCGCCGGCATCGGCTCGCTGGCCCACCTGGCCACGGTCATGCTGGACGACGCCGCGGGCACCCGGATGACGCACGTGCCCTACAAGGGCGCGGCCAACGCCGCCTCCGACCTGGCGGGCGGCCTGATCGACGTCATGCTGTCCAACTACAGCACGCTGGCGCCCGTGGTGCAGGGCAAGAAGGTCAAGCTGCTGGCCACCACCGCGCAGGCGGCCTCGCCGGCCTTCCCCGGCCTGTCGCCGGCGGCGCAGTCGCTGCCCGGCTACTCGGTGCAGATCTGGGTGGGCGTGTTCGCGCCGGCGGGCACGCCGCAGCCTTATATAGACAAGGTCAACGCCGCGCTCAATGAAATCTCCGCCTCTTCCGAGATGCGCGCTCTGCTGGACCTGGACGGCACCGTGCCGGCCCGCATGGACAGCGCCGCGTTCGGCGCGCGCGTGCGCGAGGACCTGGCGCTATGGCAGGGAATCGCGCGCAAGCACAACATCAGCGCGCAATAGTGCGCGCCCGGGGCCGCGTCAGCCGTCCAGCCCCAGCTTGAGCATCTGGTGGCGCAGGGCGTGGCGCGTCAGGCCCAGGGAATCGGCGGCGCGGCCCAGGTTGCCGCCCTGGGCCTGCAGCGCCGCGCGGATCAGGCCGCGCTGGAACTGCGCGGTCTGTTCGGCATAGCTGCCCCCTCCCGGGGACGGCGCCGCGGGCGCGGGCTTGCCCGCTTCGCGCAGGATGCGCTGCGGCAGATGGCGCGCCAGCACGGTGTCGCCATCCTCCAGGATGCAGATCCGCTCCAGCAGATTGCCCAGTTCGCGCACGTTGCCCGGCCAGGCGTAGGCCTTGAAGATGCGCCGCACTTCCGGATCGATGGCGGTGAAGCGGCTGCCGTGGGTGGCGTTATAGCGTTCCAGGAAGCGCTGCGCCAGCACGATGACGTCGTCGCCCCGCTCGCGCAAAGGCGGCAGGTTGATGGATACGACCTGCAGCCGGTAATAGAGATCGTCGCGGAACCGCCCGGCCTGCACTTCGCCCAGCAGGATCTTGTTGGTGGCGGCGATGAAGCGGGCGTCGACCGAGACCTCCTGCACCGAGCCGATGCGCCTGAAGCGGCGGCTGTCCAGCAAGGTCAGGATCTTGGCCTGCATGACCGGGTCCAGTTCGCGGATCTCGTCCAGGAACACGCTGCCGCCGTTGGCGGCTTCCAGCAGCCCGGCCTTGCGCGCCACGGCGCCGGTGAAGGCGCCGCGTTCGTGGCCGAACAGCTCGGATTCAAGCAGATTGCCCGGGATGGCGGCGCAGTTGATCTCGGTATAGCCCTTGGCCGCGCGCGCCGATTGCGCGTGCAGGTTGCGCGCGACCAGCCCCTTGCCGGTGCCGGTTTCCCCGTAGATGAGGACGATGCTGGCCTTGCTGCGCGCGACCCGGCCGACCAGGTCGCGCAAGGCCACCATCGATGGGTGGTCCCCGATGAGCGGCTCGCAGGCGGACGGGGCGGCGGGCATGGGGACGTACCCCTTACACTTTCAGGAAATGCTCGCGGTAATACTTGAGCTCGTCGATCGACTCGTAGATGTCCGCCAGCGCCTCGTGGCGGCTTTTCTTCTCGAAGCCCTTGTAGACCGCCGGCGCCCAGCGGCGCGCCAGCTCCTTCAGGGTGCTGACGTCCAGGTTGCGGTAGTGGAAGAACTGCTCCAGGCGCGGCATGTAGGCGAACATGAAGCGGCGGTCCTGGCTGATGGTGTTGCCGCACAGCGGCGACTTGCCGGCCGGCACGTGCTGCGCAAGAAATGCCAACAGCGTATCCTCTGCCTGGGCCTCGGAAATGGTGGACGCGCGGACCTTGTCGATCAGGCCGCTCTTGCCGTGCGTGGACTTGTTCCAGTTGTCCATGGCGTCGAGCAGGCTGTCGGGCTGATGCACCACCAGCACGGGGCCTTCGGCCACGACCGTCAGGTCGGCCTCGGTCACCACCACGGCCACCTCGATGATGCGTTCTTTTTCAGGGTCCAGGCCGGTCATTTCCATGTCCAGCCAGACCAGGCGGTTTTCGTTCACAGCCATATAATTTGCCTATAAGAGAATGCCCCCGCGCAGCGCCTTCGGCAAACGGGGCGGTTTTTTACCTCGGGACGGCCCGCCGGTAAAAACACGCGATTTTCTCACATACATTTCAGAGTCCACCGCAATATCCATGTTCACTCTGCTGTTCGTTGCCTTCCTGCTGACCGATATCGCCGTGCGCCTGTGGCTGGCGTCGCGGCAGATCCGTCACGTCGCGCGCAACCGCGACCAGGTGCCGTCCGAGTTCTCCCACCGGATCGGGCTGGCCAGCCACCAGCGCGCGGCCGACTACACCGTGGCGCGGGTCAAGCTGGGCATGCTGGAACGCACTTACGACGCCATCCTGCTGGTGTGCCTGACCCTGATGGGCGGGCTGCAGTTCATCGACCTGGCGATGGCCCAGCTTACCAGCAACGACTTCGTCAGGCAGATGCTGCTGTTGGTTGCGGTTGCCCTGCTGCTGGGCCTGCTGGGGCTGCCCTTCACCCTGTGGCGGCAGTTCCGGCTGGAGGCCCGCTTCGGCTTCAACCGCATGACGCCGCGGCTGTTCGCGGCCGACGCCATCAAGGGGCTGGCCGTGGCCGCGGTGCTGGGCCTGCCGCTGGCGGCCGCGGTGCTGTGGCTGATGGGCAGCGCGGGCGCGTACTGGTGGATCTGGGCCTGGGCGCTCTGGACGGCGTTCAACCTGGCGCTGCTGGTCATCTACCCGATGTTCATCGCCCCGCTCTTCAACAAATTCACCCCGCTGTCCGATCCGGAGCTGGCCGGGCGCATCCAGCGCCTGGCGCAGCGCTGCGGCTTCGCGCTCAACGGGCTGTTCGTGATGGACGGCTCGCGCCGCTCGGCCCATGGCAACGCCTATTTCACGGGCTTCGGGCGCTCGCGCCGCATCGTGTTCTTCGACACCCTGCTGGCGCGCCTGAACGGCGACGAAATCGAGGCCGTGCTGGCCCACGAGCTGGGCCATTTCGCCAAGCGCCACATCATCAAGCGCGTGCTGTTCAGTTTCGCCGCGGCGCTGGTGTTCTTCGCCATCCTGGGCTGGGTCTCCCAGCAGCCCTGGTTCTACGTCGGGCTGGGCGTGCTGCCGCAGCTGGGCGGACGCAACGACGCGATGGCGCTGCTGCTGTTTTTCCTGGTGATCCCCGTGTTCACCTTCATGCTTACCCCGCTGGCCAGCTGGTACTCGCGGCGCGACGAATTCGAGGCGGACCGCTACGCGGCTGAACAGAGTTCGGCCGAACGCCTGGTCTCCGCGCTGGTCAAACTCTACGACGACAACGCCGCCACCCTGACGCCCGATCCCGTGCATTCCGCCTTCTACGACAGCCATCCCCCCGCCGCCGTGCGCATCCGCCACCTGACGGCGGCCGCTGCATGAGCGGCCCGGGCCGCCCCAAGGGCGTAAACCACGCAGAGCCGGCCCCCGGGCCGAACGAAGGCCGCATCATCGCGGCCCACGGCCGCCACTACACGGTCGAGCTGGCCGACGGCACGCTGCGCAAATGCTTTCCGCGCGGCAAGAAGGCCGGCGCCGCCGTCGGCGACCGCGTGCGCATCACGCCCCAGGGCAAGGACGAAGGCGCGATCGACGCCATCCTGCCGCGGCGCAATCTGCTCTACCGGTCCGACGAGATGCGCTCCAAGCAGTTCGCCTCCAACGTGGACCAGCTGCTGATCGTGGTCGCGGTGCAGCCCACGTTCTCGGACGACCTGACCGGCCGCGCCCTGGCCGGGGCCTGGAGCGCCGGCATCGCCCCCATCATCGTGCTGAACAAGACCGATCTGGCCGACGAACTGCCGGCGGCGCGCGCGCGCCTGGCGCCCATCGCGGCGCTGGGGGTGGACATCATCGAACTGAGCGCGCTGGAACCCGACAAGGTGCACACCCTGCTCGCGCCGCGCCTGGCCGGGCACACCAGCCTGCTGCTGGGGCAAAGCGGCATGGGCAAATCGACGCTGCTGAACGCGCTGGTGCCGGACGCGGCCGCGCCCACCCGCGAACACTCCACCGCGCTGGACATGGGCAAGCACACCACCACCAGCACGCGGCTCTACCACCTGCCCGCGCCGGGCGGCGACCTGATAGATTCGCCGGGATTCCAGGCCTTCGGCCTGCAGCACCTGAGCCGCGAGGACATCATCCGCGGGTTCCCGGAATTCACCGGCCCCATCGAGCAGTGCCGCTTCTACAACTGCACCCACCGGCACGAGCCGGGCTGCGGCGTGGTCGCCGCCTTGCAGGCCGGCGCCATCGATCCCTCGCGCTACGCCCTGTACCAGCGCATCCTCGAAGAAAACCTGGCGGGCCAGCAGCGCTATTAGCCTTGCCGGCGCCCCGGCGTCCCGTCAGCGCGGCTCGAAGCCGTGGCGCACCAGGTGATACAGGTTGCGCAGCATGCCGGCGGTGGCGCCCCAGATGAAATGCTTGCCATAGGGCATGCCGTAGTACTGGCGCACCCGGCCGTCGTCCAGCCGGGCCTGGTACAGGCGGTGGTTGGCCGGGTCCATCAGGAATGGCAGCGGCACTTCGAACACCTCGGCCACCTCGAAGGCGTCGGGCGCCAGATCGAAGCCCGGGCGCACCAGCGACACCACGGGAATGATGGAAAAACCGGTGGCCGTCAGATAAGGCGGCATGCTGCCCAGCACTTCCACGTGGCTGGCCGGCAGGCCGGTTTCTTCTTCGGCCTCGCGCAGCGCGGCGGCCTGCGGCGTGGCGTCGCTGAGTTCGATGCGCCCGCCCGGAAAACTGATCTGGCCGGCATGGTCGTGCAGGTGGGCGGCGCGCTGCGTGAGCATGATGGACACGCCGTTGTCGCGGGCCACCAGCGGAATCAGCACCGCGGCCGGCACCGGCACGCCTTCGCGGCCCGGATAGCGCAGGTCGGTATCGCGCGACAGTTCCAGCGTCCAGGTCGACGGCTGGCTGAGCGTGCCGCGCAAGCGGTCGGGCGTCAGCAGACTGGCGGGCACGGCGGGCAGGGCCTCGTTGGCCGTCACCCACGGTTGCGTCGCCGGATCGAAGCCGGGACGCGCCAACGGCCGGCGTGGCCGCGGAGAAGACGAGGAATCAGACATACGGCTTTTTGAAAAGAAAAAGGCACCCTCGCAGGTGCCTTTTTAACCCGGAAACCCGTGCCGGACGAAAACGCGGGAGGGCGTGAGCGTCCGACACTGGTAGGGCCGTGTGCCGATAAGCGATCAAGCCGCCGAGGCTTGCTTGCTGACCAGCTTTTCCTTGATACGCGCCGACTTGCCCGAGCGGTTGCGCAGGTAGTACAGCTTGGCGCGGCGCACGTCGCCGCGGCGCTTGACTTCGATGCCGGCGATTTGCGGCGAGTACAGCTGGAACGTACGTTCCACGGCTTCACCCGACGAAATCTTGCGCACGGTGAACGCGGAGTTCAGGCCGCGGTTGCGCTTGGCGATGACGACGCCTTCGAAGGCCTGCACGCGCTTGCGGGTGCCTTCAACGACGTTCACGCTCACGATGACGGTGTCACCGGGAGCAAATTCAGGCTTGGCCACACCGCCGGTCAGGCGGGCGATTTCTTCCTGTTCCAGGATAGCGATAAGGTTCATGAGAACTCCTAGATCATCGTGTCATTGCGGACTGAATTTGCCGTCCGATATTGTTTGCGCGCGGGCTCCTGACGATGCAAAAAAGACGCTCGAAAGAAGCCGCGTGCCTGTGAGCCCGGGCCTGTGGCCCCGCCCCACTCTTGCCGCAAGCAGAGGATGAGATTTGGCAAACCAATGATTCTACACCAAAAATCCCAAAACACGCTGGGTAGAATATGCGTGCGCCGCAGCTTTGCTGTACGCTTCCACTCTCTGTAACAAACACGTCACACGGCGCGGCTCCCTACATGTCGTACTCGTCCCTGCTTTTGGTCGTCCTGGCGGCGATGGCCCACGCAACGTGGAATCTGCTCGCCAAGCGCGCGGCCATGGTGGGCGCGCCCTTCGTGTTCGCCTACGGGCTGTGCGCTTCGGTGCTGTACGCGCCGTGGGTGGCCTGGGTGCTGATGCACGACGGCATGACCTGGACCTGGCCCGTGGTGGGCGCCATCCTGACTTCGAGCCTGTTGCACCTGGGCTACAGCCTGTGCTTGCAGCGCGGCTATCAGGTGGCGGACCTGTCGGTGGTGTATCCGATCGCCCGGGGCACCGGCCCGCTGCTGTCGACCACCGGCGCCTTCCTGCTGCTGGGCGAACCCGCCACCGGCACCGGCATCGCCGGCATGCTGTGCGTGGTGATCGGCGTGCTGCTGATCGCCACCCAGGGCCGGCTGGCCATCTTCAAGCAGGCCCAGGCCTGGATCGGCGTGCGCTGGGGCATGGTGATCGGCCTTTTCATCGCGGCCTATACCGTGGTGGACGCCTACGGCGTAAAGGTGCTGCTGATCAGCCCGGTGCTGTTCGACTGGTTCACCTGCGTGACCCGCACGGCCATGATGACGCCCCACATGCTGAGCCGCCGGGCCCAGGCCTGGGATTCCATGCGCGGCCATTGGCACCTGGCGCTGGCGGTGGGCCTGCTGTCGCCGCTGGGCTACATCCTGGTGCTGTACGCCTTGCGCAACGGCGCGCCGCTGAGCCTGGTGGCGCCTGCGCGGGAAATGTCCATGATGCTGGGCACCCTGGCGGGCATGTTCCTGCTGCGCGAAAAAGTCGGGCCGGGCCGCCTGGCCGGCTGTTTGTCCATACTGGTGGGCGTGGTGCTGCTGGGTTCCACCTGAGCCGCCGGGCCGGTCAGAAGCCGGCGGCCGCGCCCAGCCACATCAGCCCGGGAATGATGGCGCCCCAGGCCAGCACCATGATCACGTCCACCACCATCTGCTTGCGGGTGACCCGCGCCGTGACGGGCTCGACCGTGGCGTTGCCCAGGCTGTGATCGCGCGCGGCCGGGGCTGCGGCGGGACGGCCGACGGGCGTGGGGGCCGCGGCAGGCGCGGCCGGCGGCGTCTGCACGCCCGCTTCGGCCGGCGCCGGCGGGAACGGCCAGCGAGCCGGCATGGAACCGGGGCGCGCACGCCGGCGCGCGCCGCCTTCCGACAGGGACGCGTCCCAGGGCGAGGCCAGGCCCGCCAGCCGGGCGCAGACCATGCGGGCGCGCTGCGCGCCACGGCGCAGCGGATTCAGCGAGACGGCAAGCTCGTCCGGCAGGACGGAAATATCGGCGGTGTTCATGTGAACTCCTTGAAAAGACGATCCAGCGCCTGGGCAGGCGCCCGGGCAACCCTCCGCGGCGACAGCCCGCGGTCAATCGAACAATGACAACTGGCCTGCGGCCGCGGGCGATACGTGACGGGGCGAACCGCGACGGGGCGATACGTGGGAAACGGGGACCCCTGAAGACGCTTGCGCGCCAGCCGGGGATAGAGGGAAATCTGCGCCCGCCTGCGCGCCGGCCGGGCGCAGGAAGCGGCTGCAATCCAGGGCCAGCCGGTGCCGGTTCAGGCCCAGCTTGCGCGTGGCGACGGCGAAACGCTGGCGCAGCAGGTCGGCCCAGACGCCGGTTCCGCGCATGCGCGAACCGAAATTGGGATCGTTGCGGCGGCCGTTGCGCAGGTCTTCGACGCGGTGCAGCACACGCTGGGCGCGGTCGGGAAAATGGACGTTGAGCCAGTCCTCGAACAGGGTCTTGACCTCCCACGGCAGGCGCAGGACGGTGTAGCTGGCGTAATGGGCGCCGGCCGCCTTGGACTCCTGGAGGATGTGCTCCATGGATTCGTCGTTGATGAACGGAATGACCGGCGCCACCAGCACCCCCACGGGCACGCCGGCGTCGGTCAGGCTGCGCACGGCCTCCAGGCGGCGCCAGGGCGCGGCGGCGCGGGGCTCCAGCGTGCGGGCCATGGCGGCGTCCAGCGTGGTGATGCTCATGTAGACCACCACCAGTTTTTGTTCGGCCAGGGCCGCCAGCAGGTCCAGGTCGCGGGCGACCAGGCCGTTCTTGGTGACGATGGTGAGCGGATGCCGGGTTTCCAGCATGAGTTCGAGCAGGCCGCGCGTCAGGCGCCACTCGCGCTCGATGGGCTGGTACGGATCGGTGGCCGACCCGATATTGATGGGCGACGGCTTGTAACCGGGGCGGCTGAGTTCGGCGCGCAGGGCCTGGACCGCATTGGCCTTGGCCACCAGCCGGGTTTCGAAATCCAGCCCGGGCGAATAGCCCAGGTAGGAATGCGTGGGCCGGGCGTAGCAATACACGCAGCCGTGCTCGCAGCCCCGGTAGGGGTTGATCGCGGCGTCGAAGGGAATGTCGGGCGAATCGTTGCGCGACAGCATCTTGCGGGCCTGTTCCGCCGTGACCGTGGTCTTGGGCGCGGCCGGCGCATGGCGCGTGTCGGGCAGGATGGGGATGACCCGGGAAGGCGCTTCCGTGGAGGCTGCGTCGGAATAATTATCGGGGACAGTGTCTACGAAATCGGCCGGTAATCCGGAGGCGGACCAGCCGTCGTCGACCTGCACGCGGTCATCGCGCTGAAAGCGATGCCGAACATTAGTAACCGCACCCCGACCGCGCAAGGCGGCGGGGGCGGCAGCCGGGGACCCAGAACCGGCGGGAAAAGAATGATCGGTGCGTGCCATGAAAACTACTGTACAAAAACACAGTGGTTTTGACAAGCACCAAAAGCCTTTTCGTAAGACAACCCCACTTTACCGCAAGACGCCCGCGCCGGGAGGACAAATCGATTTCATCAGGCGATATCGCCCGCAAACCCGCGCCAATGCTAGGTTTAGCACAAAAACAACAGCGCGGATCTGGGCCGTGGGGCCGCCGCCGGGCGGCCGCTCCCGCCGCCTAACGCAGCATGCCCGCCGCAGCGGTCTGGTGCGTGGCTTCGTCGATCAGGATGAACGCCCCGGTCGCCGGCACGTCGGCATAACGGTCGACCGCCAGCGCGTCGCGCGTGGTGAAGCTGACCCTGCCGATATCGTTCATGCGCAGCGTGCCTTCGGTGTTCTCCACTTCCTGCAGCTCATGGATATCGCGATGCGACAGCACCGCGCGGATCTTCGCCGACGTCAGCCGCGTGCCCGACTTCAGCAGATACTTGCGCGCCGGGTTCAAGGCCTGCGCGTCGAGCCAGCACAGCTCGGCCTCGAACTCGCGCGCAACCGTGGCGGGCGCCGCGGCGTGCACGATGACGTCGCCGCGCGACACGTCCACGTCACGGTCCAGCACCAGCGTGATCGAATCGCCGGCCACCGCCTCGTCAAGCAGGCGGTCGAAGGCGCGCAGCTCGCGCACCCTGGCCGTCACGCCCGAAGGCTGCACCGCGATCTCGTCGCCCGGGCGCAGCACGCCGCTGGCCACGCGGCCGGCGTAGCCGCGGAAGTCTTCCTTGCGGTCGCCGTCATGGCGCGCGACCCATTGCACCGGCAGGCGCAGCGGCGCAGCGCGCCCGTCGGCCGCCAGGTCCAGCGATTCCAGCAGCGCCAGCAGGGGCTGCCCTTCGTACCATGGCGTGTTGGCAGACAGCGTGACCACGTTGTCGCCGTTGAGCGCCGACAGCGGCAGCGCGTCGAAATGCGCGATGCCCAGCTTGGCGGCCAGCGCCGCATAGGCATCGCGGATGCGTTCGAATACGGCGCGATCCCAGTCCACCAGGTCCATCTTGTTGACCGCCACCACGATGTGGCGGATGCCCAGCAGGCGCGCGATGGTGCTGTGGCGCTTGGTCTGCGGCAGCAGCTGGCCGTCGGCCGCGCGGGTGGCGTCGATCAGGATCACGGCCACGTCCGCCGTCGATGCCCCGGTCACCATGTTGCGCGTGTACTGCTCGTGGCCCGGCGCGTCGGCGATGATGAATTTGCGGGTCGGCGTGGAGAAATAGCGGTAGGCCACGTCGATGGTGATGCCCTGCTCGCGCTCGGCCTCCAGGCCGTCGGTCAGCAGCGAGAAGTCGATGCCGTCGCCCGCCACGCGCTTGTGCTTGGCGCGCGAGATCGCGTCGAGCTGGTCGGCGAACACGCCCTTGCTGTCGTACAGCAGGCGGCCGATCAGGGTGGACTTGCCGTCGTCCACCGACCCGGCGGTGATCAGGCGCAGCACGCCCGCGTCGGCGCCAAAAAGAAAGGATTCGTTCAGTGCGTTCATGTGCGTCCTTTGCGATCAGAAATAGCCTTCCTTCTTGCGGCGCTCCATCGAGGCCTCGGAAGTCTGGTCGTCCATGCGGGTGGCGCCGCGCTCGGTGATGTCGGTCACCGCGGTCTCGGCGATGATGGCCAGCGGGTCCGCGGCCTCGGAAGCCACCGGGCAGGTGCAGGAGATATCGCCCACGGTGCGAAAGCGCACCGGCAGGCGCTCGACCTGCTCGCCTTCCTGCGGCGGCGTCAGCCGCGTGACCGGCACCAAGAGGCCCTTGCGGCGCACCACTTCGCGCTCGTGGCTGTAATAGATGGAAGGCAGCGCCAGCCGTTCGCGCTGGATGTACTGCCAGACGTCCAGCTCGGTCCAGTTCGAGATCGGGAACACGCGCATGTTCTCGCCGCGGTGCACGCGGGTGTTGAACAGGTTCCACAGCTCGGGACGCTGGGCCTTGGGGTCCCATTGGCCGAATTCGTCACGGAACGAAAAAATGCGTTCCTTGGCGCGCGCCTTCTCCTCGTCGCGCCGCGCCCCGCCGATGCAGGCGTCGAAGCCGAATTCCTCGATCGCCTCCAGCAGCGTCACGGCCTGCGCCGCGTTGCGCGAATCGGTCTCGCGGCGCAGCACCACGCTGCCGCGCGCGATCGAGTCCTCCACGCTGCGCACGATCAGGGTCTCGCCCAGCTCGGCCGCGCGCGCGTCGCGGAAAGCGATCACCTCGTCGAAGTTGTGTCCGGTGTCGATATGCATCAGGGGAAACGGAAAGCGGCCGGGCCGGAAGGCCTTTTCCGCCAGGCGCAGCAGCACCACGGAATCCTTGCCGCCCGAAAACAGCAGCACCGGCTTTTCGCTTTCCGCGGCGACCTCGCGCAGGATGAATATCGCTTCCGATTCCAGCCAATCCAGGTGGCTGCGTTGGATGACGGCAGACATGACTACTCCACTAAAACAGATTTCGAATTCAGGGGCGGCGTCATTCGGCGCGCGCCACGACGGAGATGACCCGGTTGCCCGCATGCAGGCCGCATTCCTTGGAGTCCGATGACTCCCACCACCAGCGCCCGGCGCGCAGGTCCTCGCCCGGCCGCACGGCGCGCGTACAGGGCTCGCAGCCGATGGACGGGTAGCCCTGGTCGTGCAGCGGGTTATAGGGAATGCCGAAAGCGCGGATGAGGGACCAGACCTCCTCCTCGCTCCACTCGGCCAGCGGGTTGAACTTGTAGAGGCCGAAGGTCTCGTCGCGCTCTTCCAGCGGCAGTTCGCCGCGGGTGGTGGACTGCGCGCGCCGCTGCCCCGTGATCCAGGCGCCGCGCCCGGCCAGCGCGCGCTTGAGCGGTTCGACCTTGCGGATGCCGCAACAGGCTTTGCGCAGTTCCACGCTCTCGTAGAACGCATAGGCGCCGTGCTCGGCCACGTGCCGCGCCACGGCCTCGGCGTCGGGACGGTACACGGTCACCTCGCGTCCGTAGCGCTCGCGCACCGCGTCCAGCACGCCCAGCGTTTGGGCATGCAGCCGGCCCGTGTCCAGCGTAAAGACTTCCAGGTCCGAGCCGGCGGCGTACAGCGCGTGCGTCAGCACCATGTCCTCGGCGGCCAGCGACGAAGCCAGCGCCGCATCGGGGTAGCGGCGCCGGATGTCGGCCAGGGTCAGGTTCAGTTCGCGCCAGCGCGCGGCCAGCCCGTCTTCCAGTTGGGGAAAAAATTCAGTCGTCATGCCGGCACCGCAAAAATGCGCGCCCGCCGCGGACGCGCCAGAAGGATTTCGCCGTCGCGCAGGCCCAGCTCGCGGTATCGCGACTCGGGCACCTCGGCCTCGATCAGCGCCGCCGAGTCCTCGCGCGCCAGTTCCAGGTAGGCGCTGGGCCCGGCCAGATAGGCGTGCGACAGGCGCACCGCGATGCCCTCGGCGCCTGCGCGGTAGCGTTCGATGTCGAATTCGTGCGGCCGCACGTAGGCGGTGGCGCGCTGACTTTCGGCCTGGGCCAGTTCGGGCGCGGGCAGCGACAGGCCGGCGCCGCTCCAGACCCCGCGCGTGGCCACGCCCTGCAGCGAATTCACGTCTCCCAGAAAGCCATACACGAACGGCGTGGCCGGCGCTTCCCAGACCTCGCGCGGCGTGCCCACCTGTTCGATGCGGCCGGCGTTCATCAGCACCACGCGGTCGGACACCTCCAGCGCTTCTTCCTGGTCATGGGTCACGAACACGCTGGCCACGTGCAGCTCGTCGTGCAGCCGCCGCAGCCAGCGCCGCAGTTCCTTGCGCACCTTGGCGTCCAGCGCGCCGAAAGGTTCGTCCAGCAGCAGCACCCTGGGCTCCACGGCCAGCGCGCGGGCCAGCGCGATGCGCTGGCGCTGGCCGCCGGACAGCTGCGCCGGATAGCGGTCGGCCAGCCAGTCCAGCTGCACCAGGCCCAGCAGGTCGTGCACCTTGCGCCGGATCTGGTCCTCGGGCGGGCGCTGCGACCGGTGCTTGACGCGCAGCCCGAAAGCCACGTTCTCGAACACCGTCATGTGCTTGAAGAGCGCGTAGTGCTGGAACACGAAACCGACCTGGCGGCGGCGCACGTCCACCGCCGTGGCGTCCTCGCCCGCGAACAGCACGCAGCCGGCGTCGGCCGACTCCAGCCCCGCGATGATGCGCAGCAGCGTCGTCTTGCCGCAGCCCGAAGGCCCCAGCAGCGCCACCAGCTCGCCCGTCTCGATGTGCAGCGATACGTCGTTCAAGGCGCGGAATTCGCCGAAGCGCTTGGACAGGTTGCGGACTTCGATACTCATTCTGGTCTCCGTGTGGGCCGCCAGTCTCAGGCGGCGGCCGGCTGGATGGGGGCCGTCTGGCCGGGATGCTCGGCCGGCTGGTCGGCGGGCTGCAGCAGGCGCGCATTGCGCCACTCGACCAGGTTCTTGGCCACCAGCGTCACCAGCGCTAGCAAGGCCAGCAGCGAGGCCACCGCGAACGCCGCCGCGTACTGGTATTCGTTGTACAGAATCTCGACGTGCAGGGTCATGGTGTTGGTCAGCCCCCGGATCTGCCCGGACACCACCGACACCGCGCCGAACTCGCCCATGGCGCGCGCGTTGCACAGGATGGCGCCATACAGCAGGCCCCATTTGATGTTCGGCAGCGTCACGCGCCAGAAGATCTGCCAGCCGCTGGCGCCCAGCGTCAGCGCGGCCTGTTCTTCCTCGCTGCCCTGCGCCTGCATCAGCGGTATCAGCTCGCGCGCGACGAACGGAAAGGTCACGAACAGCGAGGCCAGGACGATGCCGGGCACGGCGTAGACGATCTTGATGTCATGCGCCTGCAGCCAGCCGCCGAACCAGCCCTGCGAGCCGAACAGGAGCACGAACACCAGGCCGGCCACCACCGGCGACACCGAAAACGGCAGATCGATCAAGGTGATCAGGAACTGCTTGCCCCGGAACTGGAACTTGGTGACCGCCCACGCCGCCGCGACCCCGAACACCAGGTTCAGCGGCAGCGCGATCGCCGCCACCAGCAGCGTCAGGCGGATCGCGGCCAGCGCGTCCGGCTCGACGATGGCGGCCAGGTACAGCTCCCAGCCCTTCTTGAAGGCCTCGGCGAACACCGCCGCCAAGGGCACGATCAGGAACAGCGCCAGGAACGCCAGCGCGACGGTCAGCAGCAGGCCGCGCGCCCAGCGCGGCTCGGTCAGGTGGGCGGGACGGTCCGATGCGCTCATGCCAGCCTCCCCAGATTGCGGCGCGACTGCCAGCCTTGCAGCAGGTTGATCACCAGCAGCAGCGCGAACGACAGCAGCAGCATCACGGTCGCGATGGCGGCCGCCCCTGCGTAGTCGAACTCCTCCAGCTTGGCGATGATGAGCAGCGGCGTGATCTCCGACACCATGGGCATGTTGCCGGCGATGAACACCACCGATCCGTACTCCCCGATGGCGCGCGCGAAGGCCAGCGCGAAACCCGTCATCAGGGCGGGCAGCAGGATCGGAAACAACACCCGGCGAATGGTCTGCCAGCGGCTCGCGCCCAGGCTGGCGGCGGCTTCCTCGATCTCGCGCTCCACGTCCTCCAGCACCGGCTGCACCGTGCGCACCACGAACGGCACGCCGATGAAAATCAGCGCCACCACGATGCCCAGCGGCGTGAACGCCACCTTCCAGCCGAACCATTCGGCCAGCGGCGCGCCCAGCCAGCCCTTCTCGGAATACAGCGCGGTCAGCGCGATGCCGGCCACCGCCGTGGGCAGCGCGAACGGCAGGTCCACCAGCGCGTCCAGGATCTTCTTGCCCGGAAAACGGTAGCGCACCAGCACCCAGGCCACGATGGTGCCGAACACCAGGTTCACCAGCGCCGCGACCAGCGAAGCCCCGAACGTCAGCTGGTACGAGGCCACCACCCGCGGCGCGGCCACCGTGTCCCAAAACCCCTGCCAGCCCAGCGCCGCGCTGCGGATGGGCAGCGCCGCCAGCGGGATGAGCACCAGCACGCTGAGGTACAGCACGGCATAGCCCATCGAGATGCCGAAGCCGGGCAGCACGCCCGGGCTGCGCCGGCGCGCGGCGAACAAGGCCGGCGCAGCGCTGGCCGTATGAGTGGCGGCAGAAGTCATGGCCATGGTCCGGTCGATGCGCCTATTTCTTCTGCGGCAGGTAAATCTGGTCGAACGTGCCGCCGTCGCTGAAGTGGTCCCTCTGCGCCTTGCGCCAGCCGCCGAAGATCTTGTCGTCGATGTTCACGAGCTTGACCTTGGGAAACTTGTCCGCGTATTTCGCCGCCACGGCCGGATCGATGGGCCGGTAGTAATTCTTCGCGATGATTTCCTGGGCCGCCGGCGTATAGAGGAACTCCAGATAGGCCTGGGCCGCCTTGCGCGTGCCCTTCCTGTCCACCACCTTGTCGACCACGGCGACCGGCGGCTCGGCCAGGATCGACAGGGACGGCACCACGATGTCGAACTTGTCCGGCCCCAGCTCCTCGAGCGCCAGAAAAGCCTCGTTCTCCCACGCCAGCAGCACGTCGCCCACGCCGCGCTCCACAAAGGTGGTGGTGGCGCCGCGCGCGCCGGTATCGAGCACCGGCACGTGCCGCAGCAGATCGCCGACGAAAGCCCGGGCGCGCTCCTCGCTGCCGCCGTTCTTATCCAGCGCATAGGCCCAGGCCGCCAGATAATTCCAGCGCGCCCCGCCCGAGGTCTTGGGATTGGGCGTAATCACCTGCACCCCGTCCTTGACCAGGTCGTCCCAGTCCTTGATCTGCTTGGGATTGCCCTTGCGCACCAGGAACACGATGGTCGAGGTATAGGGAGAACTATTCTGCGGCAGGCGCGCCTGCCAGTCGGCGGGCAGCAGCCCGCGGTCCGCGATGGCGTCGATGTCATAGGCCAGGGCCAGCGTCACCACGTCGGCCTCCAGCCCGTCGATGACCGAGCGCGCCTGACGGCCCGAGCCGCCGTGCGACTGGCGTATGGTCAGCTCGACGCCGGCCTGTTCCTTGTACTGATCGGCGAACGCGGTATCGATGGCGCGATACAGCTCGCGGGTCGGGTCATACGAGACATTGAGCAGCGTCTGCTTCTGCTGCGCCTGGACGGGCGCGATGGAGGCGAACGACAACGTAACGGCGGCCACGGCGGCCAGCCAACCGGCTTTCCTGAAAGACATCCCTGCTCCCTGTGTCTAGCAACGTGGAAGCAAGTTTGCGGGCTAGCCGATCTGAACGGAACGAATCATTATTTGGTTGCTCATCGCTTTGAGGCATATAGGATGGGCCGGCGAGACGGACTGGCCGGCGACGCACCCGCCACGCCGGCTACACCTTTCCCTTGCAACGTTCCAGGGCCAGACGAAGCGCTGCGCCGACCGCATCGGGATAACTGTTATAGGCAAGCGTGACGTGGTGTTCCTTCGTTATCCCCTTGCTGGTCCACGCTCCCCTTCTGTCGCGGTGGCTGGGATATATGATCAGGACGCCCTCCACGACGTCCACGAAGCAGAATTTCATTCGATCAAAGAGATCCGACTTTCTTTTATAGGAAAACCTTGCCATCGTCGCGGCCACCCACTCGTTGTATTTTTCCGTGGCACGGCCTTTGACATCGAAAAACCCTGGCTCGTCCTCCGGGTCGATCATTCGGCTTGCAGCCAGGGCCTGCAGCAGGCTCGCTCCCAATTCATTATCGGGGGATACGCGCGACAGAAAGAAACTGCTTCCCTTGGGATCGGGAAGCGCAATGACATTTCCCGATAGGGTCTGCACGAAAATGAAATCCCTATTCGCCTTGACCTCCGCCCACAGCTTTTGAATGGTCCCGTTCATTTCAAGAATTGATTCAAGAAGGGTTAGGCATCGATATGAATGCCTTCAGAATAGCCCTACCCTCTTGGCGAATCGTCGGGAATAAGACCGAATTTCTGAACGAGCTTTCTGCTTGGGATCGAATTACCGTCGTTTGCTTGCGGGAATTTCTGAGTGGCCTGCGGACCGATCATGAGCGTTGGCAACTACCTTTGCATCCGCTAAGCCATCCGTCTCGTCACTGCCTTTTTGGCTTATTCGCTTGACTGCCACAGCCTCACGCAGGAATCAGATTGAATCCTGGCTATTCTTCGATGATTTCACGTTTTTTTTGAGCGATCAGGATCGCTCGATCGATCATGTCTACAGTGATGTAGGGCACGAATCCGAGTCTCATATCCTTTTCAAAACTATTCTTGTAGCTATTCCAGCGTTCGATATCACCACCGATCGAACGCAACCGCGGCGAGCGAACGCAACCGGATGGCGAAGAGGGATTTCACCTTTTTACATCGATTGACAAATTTCTATTTTCCTACCCGTAATTATTTCGCCTCTTACCGGAAGGCCACTACGGCATTCACTATTCTGGCTAACGCATTCTTTCTGGGATGCCGTTTCCAGTCGTTTATGCGCTTGATCTATTTCTATCGTGAGGCGGCTCATCCTCGGTCAGGAAAAATCCGTCTCGGAACAACTTCTTAAGTTCGGCACGTTGCCTTGAAAATTGCCAAAAATCGTCTACCACGTCATTAATACTATCCGTAACTCTTACCAAGTAGCCATTGCCGATATTTTCAATAACAAATCCCGCCTCGACAATGCGTCGAACATCCACCTCCTGAGCGAATTCATCACCATAAAACATTGCCCAACCTACATTCGGCACATCAGGCTTCAACGCTGCGTTAAACGAGCCAATCTGGAAACTATTGCGGCGCGCTGACGGAACCAGTTCGGGTCCAGAAAAAACGTGAAGCATTCCCAGTTGTGGCGGAAAAATTTCGCACCAGGTCCTGAAAAGGCGATTCCAATCCACATCCCTACTAAAAACAGCAGTCAAGCAAATTGACCCTGGCACCACCTCCCCTCGGACGTTTTCGAGCGTATGCATCACATATCCTGTTGATGCAATCGACCTCTTTCGTTTCCATGCAAAATCCTGAAAAAAATCTGACGGCAATCCATCACCAGTGTGAAGCACAGCTTTCGACGCCCAAGCCTCCTTGCAAAACGCTTTTCCCACGAACGAATTCCTGAATCTATCCGCGTTATGCGAAATTGATTCCGGAATCAACAGACCGTCTTCCATACTCAATGAATCAATGAATTTTTCACCGACTGCCCAGTCAATTGTTTCTTTTCTTGTTGTAATAGATATCTCTATATAGCGCTTCATAAGCCACAACGCCACAATCATTTGCTAGTTCGAGGGCTTGCTCCGAATCGCTCATGCATCAGAAACATTCTTATCTCGGAGCGGCTCATCTTCGGTCAGGAAAAATCCGTCTCGGAACAACTTCTTAAGTTCGGCACGTCGCCTTGAAAACTGCCAAAAATTGTCAACTACGTCATTAATACTATCCGTAACCCTGACCAGATAACCATTGCCGATATTTTCAATAGCAAATCCCGCCTCGACAATGCGTCGGACATTCACCTCCTGAGCGAATTCATCACCATAAACCATTGCCCAGCCGATATTCGGCACCTCAGGTTTCAAGAGCGCGTTAAACGAGCCAATCTGGAAACTATCGTATTTTGCCGACGGAGCCAGCTCGGGTCCTGCGAAAACATGAAGCATTCCTAGCTGAGGCGGAAAAATTTCGCACCAGGTTTTGAAAACGCTATGCCAATCCACTTTGTCTGTAAAAGCAGCGTAGAAGGAAATCGACCCAGGCACCAGCTGATCTTTTATATCTTTTTTTGTATGCGCCACCCGGCCCTTTGATGTAATGAACCTCCTTCTCTTCCATGCAAAATCCTGAAAATAGTCTAGCAAAAATCCTCCACCACGCATTAAAACCTTAGAAGCCCAAACGTCCCTGCAAAGCGCTTTTCCCACGAACGGATCTCTAAACCTGTCTGCGTTATGCGAAATCAATTCCGGAATCAGCAGACCGCCTTCCAAACCCAATGAATCAATGAATTTTTCTCCGACAGCCCAGTCGGTTGTTTCGATTTTCGTTCTAATAGAAATTTTTATGTAGGGCTTCATAGTCTCTCAAATTTCGTTAATTCCCCTGAAGCAGGGTCATACCTGAAAATACCACCACCCGTCTCTTGCACTCTTTCAATCACTTCCCTCGACACATTGGTCGTCCTGGGGCTCACAACAAGATTTAAAGGTTGACGGACACTGGAGGCAAACTCAATCTGTGCTCGCAGCTGGTTCGACATTGAAAGATCTATAACGTTCTTAACCTCCAATACCCCTCCAACCGTTTTCCCCCACAAATCGGGAATGGTTGTCACGATTGCACCATTCGCAAGCGGAACCGTTATCGCCTGGGTGTTCTTCGTCGCACCGACATGAGCCAACGCCTCGACAACTTGACGCTCAAAAGCAAGACCATTCAGACGATTGAGAGTGACTTGCGGTAAATCACGCGCTGCCTTTGCGCTGGAACTGCCCGCTTTGCCAACCTTACCAACATCGATTGCCTGATCCGCCGCAGCGAAGAGCTGCGGCGCTTTCGCGCCCTTTTTCAGCACCCCGCCGACGACCGGCACGATTCCCATTGCCGCGAAGTACCGATTGGCTTCGTCACCCGTGGCGGTCTCGCCCGTCACCAGTTCATACAGCGCACTGATGTTGGAAACCCCTGGAGCAAGGTCCAACACGCCTTGCGCCAGCATGTCGGCCATCTCTCGGGTCATCGGCGGGTAATGGCGCAACGTCAGCGTGACGTCATATGCCGCCGCCATTCGGTCGGCTCGCTGAAAGCCTGACTCGTAGCAAGCGTTGTCGCTGCCGCAGCGCTGCTCCAACTGCTGATACAACTGCGCCTTCATGCGCGCGACCTTGTCGCGATTTTGGTAAAGCGCGTTGTTTTCGCTTTCTATGCGCGAAGCCACGGAAGCCGAGCTTGCCGCCCGAGGATCGATCTGTGCGGCGATGCCGGCAATGATGCTGTTCGCCAGATTGAGGCGCGCATCCTTTTCCCCCGCGCTCAGCTTCTTGGTTTCGGCGTCTGTGGTGCCTTCGAGCAGCTGGTTCAGCACCACACCGGAGAGCGCGCCCGCACCGCCTCCCGCGCATGAGCCCTGTTGCGCGGCCGCACCCGCGCAGCCCAGCACGGCATGCAAGGCGGCATGCCCGGCCGATCCCTCGCCGCCAAGGTGGCGACTGAGTTCCTTGATCTTGGCCGCGCTCAGGCTTTGCAGGTAATTGACGGCCGCGGCCCGAACGAACTCGCTTGCGCCGCCTGTTACGTTGCCGCTGGCGGCGCCCAGAATCGCGGTGCTCAGCTGACGATACGTACCGTTGAGGCCCCACTGCGTCTCCAAGTCGGCATAGGCTTTGGCCGCCTGGATGCGTTCGGCCGGTGATAGCGACGTATCTTTCGAACGCCGCTCCAGCGCGTCTATCTCGGCCGCCCGATTCGCCAGCAACTGCCCCACCTGCCGGCTGGCTTCCGAGGCGATCTCGAAACCCGCCTCGATCTTTTCCTTGTCGAAGATTGGCTGCAGCGCGTTGTGCGCGCCGGCCGTGTCGCGGTTCAGCGACGCGATCGTCTGCGACGGCGTCATGCCGGTCAGGTCCTGCTGCGCGGCCGCGTCGCGGATGACGATGCGGCCGGCGCCGATCGCGCTTTGCGTGGCCGAGCTGGCGCTGCCTTGGGCGCCCAGCGCCACCGGCGCATTGATGCCGGCCTTGCCGTCGCCCAGGGCGACGCCTCCTCCTAGCGCGACCTGGCTGGCGTTGTAGTCGGCGCGGTTCTCCAGGTCCTGCGCGACCAGCGTGCCGGTGTTCAGTTGGTTCAGCGCGTCGGCCACGGCCTGGTCGCCGCTGGCGATGACGCTGCCGATCAGCGTGGCGCCGCGCTTGACCACGATCTGGAAGCCGCCGTCGCCGGCCCGCAGCCCCGTCTGCTCGGCGACGGCCTGGAAGTCGCTTTGCATCCGGCCCGCGCCGGCGTTGGCGCTGATGCTGCTGACGCAGGTTCCGGTCAGGCAGATCGAGGCGCCGATGCCCGTGCTCCGGTTCTGCGCCTGGTACTGGCTGCTGTCCTGCGGGCTTTGCAGCAGCAGCTCGTCGCCGGCCGAGACGACGATGCGCTCCGCGGCGCCGGATGCGCCGTGCAGCGTGGTGTCGCCGCCGGATTGCAGCGCCAGCGTGTCGCCGGCGGTGACGCGGCTGGGGGTGGCGCGCTGGTCGCGTCCATCGGCGCGGCCCCGGCCCGCGGAAGCGCCCAGCTCCAGCGTGACGCCGCTGTTGACGGCGCCCAGGCCCAGGCCGATGCTGGCGCTGCTGCTGCGGCTGTCGGTCTTCTGTTCGACGGTGTTGCTCGCGGCCTGCAGCAGGACGTCGCCTTCGGCCTGGAGCATGGCGTTGCCGCCGGCCGACAGGGTCGAGCCGGTGACCGTGATGTCGGCGTCACGGCCCGCGCCTTGCGCGATGACGCGCACGTCCCGGTCGGCCTCGATGCGCGAGCCGGCCGCGCGGGTCGTGGTGCGGTCGGTGGTGCTGCGGCTTTGGCTCGTGCCCAGGCTCAGCTGGATGCTCACGCCGCCGGCCTGCTGCAGCGCGCTGGCGTCGGGCGCGCCGCGCGCCTGTTGCAGGGCGTCGTAGGCATTGACCGCGGCCAGGCCCGTGGTGGCGCCGGCCAGGCCCTGCATCACCGGGTTGTCGACCTTGCCGGCGGCCTCCGTCATGCGCCGGCCGGTCTGCACCGCGCCGATCACGGGGTTGCTGGCCGTGATGGACAGGCCCGACTGCTTGATCTCATGGACCTCGCGTTCGCGGGACGTGTCCAGCGCGGCGCCGATATTTACCTGTTTGCCGCTCAGGCTGACGCTGCCCTGGGGCGCCAGCACCTTGCCGGCGACGATGTCGAGCCGGTCGCCGGCGGCGATCCGGGCGTCGCCTTCGACGCTGCCCACGGTGCTGGCGGCCGACAAGGCCGTCTTGCTGTCGATGGCGTCGGTCTGCCTGCGCGTGCCGATGCTCAGGCCGCCCAGCGCGCCGAAGCCGGACTTCTTGACCATCCTGTAGTCGTAGTCGTCCTGGGTGTTGCGGGCCGCGGCGATGTCGACGTCGCGCCCGCCGAACAGGAGCAGGTCCTGCTGCGCGCCGGCGTTGGCGCCGGCGAGCTTCAGGTCGCGGCCGGCCAGCAGCGAGGCGGTCTCGCCCGTGAAGGTCGTGCCCTGGGCGCGGGTCCAGTCGGTCGACTGGATGGTGTGCGTGGTCTTGGACGAGAAGAAGCCGCTGGTCTTGTAGTAGCTTTCGTCGCGCGCGGAGCCCGCCTGTTCGCCCGCGCGCAGGTTGATGTCGCGCTGCGCGCCCACGCCCAGATGCTTGCCGGCGGTGACGTCGGCGGCGCGGGCGTCGATGTCGCGACCGGCGACCGCCGTCAGGTTGCCGCCGGCGGCCAGTGTCGTGCCGACCTCCTTGCGGGTGTCGAGGTCGTGGCGGTTGCGCCTGTCGGCGACGATGCGTTCGCCGTGACGCTCGGTGAGCGTGTCGAGCCGGATGTCGCGCCCGGCCTCCAGGCGCGCGTCGTCCTGCACGCGCACCTGCGCGGCGGTCAGGCTCAGGTCGCGCCCGGCCTGCATGGCCAGGCGGTCGGCGTCCACCCGCGCCACGCCGCTGACATGCGTGCCCCAGGTGTTGCCGTTCTGCTCGGATTCCGCCGTCGAAGTCAGGGCGAGGTCGCGCCCGGCGCGCAGCGTCGCCGTGCCGGCCTGGATGCGCGCGGCCACGTTGCTCAGGTCCGTGCGCGCGTCGAGATCGACGCGGCGGCCCTGTATCGTGCCGCCGGCCTGGTTGACGATGCGGCCGGCGCCGACGACGGTGGCCTCGCGCGCGGCGAGCGTGCCGCTGTTGGCGACCTCGCCGTCCGCGGCGATACGGACCGTACGGCCCGCCATGAGCGTGCCGTCGCCCTTGAGGTCGCCCTCGCGCACCAGCAGGTAGACCTTCGGCGCCAGCACCGTGCGGGTGGTGCCGTCGGGCAGTGTCACGGTCTGTTCGACCAGCCAGACCAGATCGGTCGTCAACTGGCGCTGCTGCGCCTCGGTCAGCGCGACGCCGAGCTTGAGTCCGTGTTCGCGCCCGAACCGGGCGCCGGCGGCAAGCAGGGCCTTGTACTGCGCGTCCTGGCTGCCGTAGTTCTCCAGGAAGCGCTGGCCGGTGGTGGCCAGGATCTGGTCGGACACGGCCTGCTGTTCATGCAGGCCGTCGCCCAGGCGCCGCGGCTGGCCCGAGGGCGTGAGGAAGCGCGCGTCCGGCCCCGCTGCGCCGGCCCCGCGCAGCAGCTCCAGCAGATAGTCGCTGGACACGGCCGGGTCCCGGCCCGCGAATCGCTTGTCGGTAGCCACGAGGTAAGGCGCGTCGGGGCGGCCGTCCACGGTGAACAGCTGGCTGTCGGGGATGCCGGCCGAGCCCGAGACGCTACGCACCTCGACCGGCGCGGGCGCGCGGCCGCGCAGATCGACCTGGGCGTGGCCGCCGACCGTGCCCACCGGCACCTCCACGGACTCGCTGGACAGCGTGGCGACGTAGGGGACCGTGGTTTCCCGGCGGTGGCGCCGGCGCGGCTGGGTGTAGGTGGCTGTGCCCTCGCGGGTGACGACCCGCTGGCCGCTGGCGCCGATGTTGCGGACCGCCGGTCCTTCCACCGCCAGATCGCCGCCGGCGGCGATCCGGCTTTTATCGTTGATGACCTCGCCGTTCAGCCGCATCGCGCCGCCGGCCAGGATCCGGGCCGGATCGGACGAAGTGGTGCGCGTTTCGGTGACGGTCTCGGTGACCCGGTAGTAGGTGAAGCTGCCGACCAGGCGTCGGGCGAAGTCGCGGTTGAAGGCCCGGATGTGCCTGTCCAGCTCCAGGTGCCGGGCCTTGTATTCTGCGTAGGCGGCTTCGTACTCCTCGCGGCGTTCGGCCTGCTCGCGGCACGCTTTGCTGGGCCATTCGCATGAGTACTCTGGTTCGTACCATCTGGGCATCGGGCCGGACGGCGGCGTCACCCCGAATATGCCCCAGACGCGGTCGTCCCTGGCATAGCGAAACTCTTCCGGGTACGACCAGCATGTCTCTGTTTCCGTGCCCTCGCAGCCTTTGTTAGGGGGGGTATAGGACAGCCAGATCGGCACGTTCTCGCGGGACGTGTCCTTCATGCCCGCCTTGTAGAAAAAGGGCGGGCCGTAGCGCTCGGCCGGATACTGCTCGGACGGCAGCAGGAACCGGCGCTCGGGATCGTCGCTCAGCCACGCCGGGTCCTTGCCGCACATGGGTGTGACCTCATCGCACAGCCAGTGGTCCTGCGCGTCGTACATGTCGGTCGTGCCGGCCGGCGAGTAATACACCTTGGGCGTGGACGACACGGTCACCGTCTCGCTGGCGTAGCGGTCGTTGCGGTTGCGCAGCTGCACGGCCGAGATATCGGCGTCGCGCGCCGCCTCGATGGTGGCCGAGGCGTTCAGCAGCGATTGCGCCTGGCCCGTGGCGCGGCCCTTGGCGTCGCGCGCGCCGCCGATGCGCAGGTCCCTGGCCGCGTAGATCAGCGCGTGCTCGCGATTGGTCAGCTCGGTGACGCCCAGGTCCAGGTCGGTGCGCGAGGCGATGACGGCCGTGGCGTCGTTGAGCAGGCTCTTCGCGCCGATCGACACGGCGTCGCCGTAGATGCGGCCGCGGTTGATGAGCTCTGGCGCCGTGATGTCCGTTGCGGCGCCGTCGATCAGGCCGTCGTTGGTCAGCGCGCCGGAAACGTCAAGGTTGTTGTTGCGCCCGGCCAGCAGTTCGCCGTCGGCCCGGTTGTCGAGCTTGCGGACCCGCAGCTTCAGGTCCTGGGCGGCGTGGATGAGGCCGCCCCGGTTGTCGACCTCGTCGGCCTGTATCTCGACCGCCTTGCCTTGCAGGCCGCGCGCCGGCGCGTCGGTGGCAGGCGGTGCGGCGCGATTGATCAGCTTGGCCGCCGACACGGCCAGCATGCCGCCGGCCTCGATCAGGCCGCCGGCGTTGTCCAGTTCGTCGTCCACTTCAACGCTGGCGTCGCCGGTGGCGCTGAGTTCGCCCGCCAGCTTCAGCGCCTTGGCAGCCACCTTCACGTCCTTGCCGGCCAGCGTGACGCCGGCATGCGCGATGGTCTGCGCCGATAGCGTCACGCTGCCCGGCCGGCTCAGCTTGCCCTTGGCGTCCACGCCGGCGACCAGGCGGCCGGCGTTGTCCAGTGCCTGCCCTGCACGGGCGTCGAGATCGCCGCCGGCCATCGCCGTGCCGGTATTGGTCAGCGTGGCGCCGGCGTTCAGGACCGCGCGGCCGTTGGAGGCGATCAGGCCGTTGTTGACGAGCGCCTTGCCCGCATCCAGCCCTAGCGATTCGCCCGCCAGCATGCGCCCTTGGCCGCCGACCGTGATGCCGCGGGCCGTCAGCATCAAGGCCGCATCGCTGGCCGCCGTACCGTCCACGCGCGCATTGCGCGCCGCGGCCAGCATCAGCGCCTTGATCGAGGTCACCGTGCCGGCAACGGCCAGGTCGCGGCCGGCGACTAGATCCATCGTGTCCGCGGCCTGCACCTGCGCGTCCTGCCTGACGCGCAGATCCCGCCCGCTGGAGGCGGCCAGCTTGCCGGGGCCGCGCTTGCCGAGCGCGGCGACGGTGCCGCCCAGCCGCAGGTCGCGGCCGGCCGCCAGCGTCATCGCGGCGCCCGCGGCCAGCGTGCCGCCGGTTTCGATGTCATTGCCGGCGCGCGCGTCGAGCGCGCCATCGGCCCAGACGTGGCTGCGTTCGCCCAGCTTCAGGTCCTGGCCGGCCGCGAGGTTCAGCGTTCCCTGCGCCGAGCCGATCAGGCCCTGCACGCGCAGCGCGCCGCCCGCCTTGACCTCGGCGCCGCCATTGGCGCGCAGCTGACCGGCGACGGTCACGTCGCCATCGGCGCGCAGGCGGGCCGTGTCCATCGCGTCGAGCGCGCCCGCCGCGCCGATGCGCGCGTCGCCTCCCGCGGACAGGTCGAGCCTGCCGGCCGCGCCGATCCTGCCGTCGGCGCTCAGGCCGCGGCCGGCGGTGGCCTGGACGCCGCGCCCCCAGACCCGGCTGCCTTCGGCCAGCCACAGGTCGCCGCCGCTGGCCAGGCGCAAGGCGCCGCCGTCGGCCAGCGCGCTGCCGTCCAGACGGAGGTCGCCCGCGGCCTGGATGTCCAGGTCCGCATCGCTCCAGGCCTCGCCCGATACCGAGGCCTTGCCGCCCGCACGCAGCGTCGCCGACGCCTTGGCCTGCGCGCGGCCTTCGACCGACAGGTCGCCCGCGGCCGTCACACGCAGCTCGCGCGCGGACTGCAGCGTGCCGCCGGATGCGATCGTTACGTCGCCGGCCGCGTTCAGTTCCAGCGGGCCCGTGAGCGCCACCAGATTGCCGCCCACGTTCACGCCCACGCCGGCCTCGGTGCCGATCAGCCGGATGCTGTTGGCGTACATGCCGCCCAGCGCCGCCGTGTCCACCGCCAGGGCCGGCGCGGGGCCCTCGCCCGGACGCGCCGTGACCGCGCCCGTGCCGTAGTCCACGCGCGCCGCGCCCGCCGTGACGTTCAGCTGCCCGGCCCAGATGCCGGCGCGGACCTCCAGCGACCGCGCCATCAGGTCGAGCTGTTTCAGGTTGGACCCGAGCAGGCCCTCGCCTTCGACGCGCAGCGTGCCGGACGCCACGTCCAGGCCGATGCCGCCGTCCGGGCCGACCGTCGGCCTGCCGGTGGCCAGCGTGGCGCGCCCGGCGTTCAGAAAGCCGCAGCCCTTGCAGGTGATGCCGGCCGGGTTGGCGACAATGACATTGGCGCGCCGGCCGGCGACTTCCAGCGTGCCCAGCAGTTGCGAGGGATTGGGCGCGGTGACCTGGTTCAGGATGGTGGCCGCGTGGCGGTTGCCCAGCATGGGGTTGCCGCCGATCTGCCCGGCCAATTGCGTGCTGCTGGCGCCGCCGCTGTTGTTCAGCACGACGCCGGAGGCGCCGACGTTGAACTGCGTGTAGCGGTTGTCCGATACGCCGCCTGCGGACGGCGGCGCGATCTGCACCACCGGTACGCCCCGGCTGACGCCGATCACGGGGCGCGGACCCGGCGCGCCGCGGTCCACGGCGATGGGCAGGGCCTGCGCCAGCACGGGCGTCCAGACCTGCGTGTAGAGGATCAGCCAGACGATGGCGCGACGGAGCTTGGACATGTTGCGGCGACTCCCGATGATCGATGCAACCCCACGGCCGGCGCGGCCTCGCCCTGTGCTAGAACTCCAGCATCAGCGAGGCCGCCAGCACGGTGCGGCGCGTCTTGAGGTTTGCGGGCTTCTTCAGCGGCCAGCCCGCCGACAGGTCGTAGCTGGCTTTCAGGTAAGGCATGGCGAAGCGTCCGCGCAGGCCGGCGACGGCGCCTACCAGGGTGCGGCCGGACAGGGACGCGGCGGACGGGCCGCCCACGCGGCCGGCGTCCAGGCCGGCGTACAGCTGCGGCCAGGCGCCGCCGGGCTGCAGCGAAAGGTCATTGCGCAGGCTCCAGCCATCTTCGGCGGCCAGCGTCGACTGGCCATCGAAGCCGCGCACGGCATAGCGGTTGCCGATGGTGAAATAGTCGGCGGGGACCAGCGCCGTCCTGGCATGCTGGATCTGCCAGTTGAGCTGGTAGACCCACTGCCGGCCCGCCGCGTCGAACGGCAGATACAGGCCGGCGCTGGCGCTGAGAACGGCGCTGCGGCCGGTCCAGGCGGGATCGCCGTAGACCTGGCCGGGCTGCCTGGAAAATCGGGGCAGCGTGCCGCGCACGCCGGCGCCCACGTCAAGCACGGCGCGGCCCAGGTACTGGCGGTGTCCGTAGCTGAACTCGTAGCCCGCGACGTCGCGGCGTTGCACCGCGATGTCGACGTCGTTGACGCGGCTGCCGACCCGTTTGCGCAGCAGCTTCAGCGCCGCGGTGCCCTTGTAGCGGCTGCTGCGATAGGCAACCACCGACACGCCGAAGTCCAGCCGTTGGGTGCTGCCGCCGTAGACGATGGGTGCGTCGAAACCCGCCACGGTCTGGCGATAGCGCGAGCGGCTGGCCGCGATGGAGAAGGCCCAGTAGCCGAAAGGCACGCTGTAGTCGATGGAGGCCGCGCGCGTCAGCGCGTCGTCGCGGCGCAGGCCTGCGTTGCCGTTCCATGAGACGGACAGGCGGTCGTACAGGAACAGCGGCGAATCCAGCGTCAGGCCGGCGTTGATCTGGTTCTTCCCGGTGGATTCCATGCCGGCGTTGTCGCCGCCCAGGTAGGCGTGCCAGCGCTTGCCGCTGCCCGGTTTGATGAGGACGTCGGAATCGCCCGGCTCGGCGCCGGGCGCCACGTCGATGACGGCGTCGGCCTGGCCCTGCAGGCGCCGGATGTTCTCCAGCGCCTGGTCCAGGTCGCGCTGGTTGAACGGCCCGCCGGGTCCGGTGGGCATGGCGGTGCGCCACCAGCCCACGGCGCCCTCGCTGCGGACCGCGGCGATGCGCCCGCGCAGGTAGCGCAGGGTCAGCGTGCCGCCAGCCAGCGATTGTTCGGGCAGCAGCACCCGGGCCGTGACCAGACCTTGTTCGACGAGGCGCGCATGCAGGTGCTCTTGCAGCGCCTTCAGGCCCTGCCCGCCCACGCAGGCGCCGATGACGGCGGCGGCCAGCCGGCGCAGTTGCGACGGCGGCTCGGGGCCGTCCCAGGCGACCTGGCGCAACAGGAAGCAGGGAGTCTCGCGCGGCAATACCAGCGGCTGCGCGCGCCCTTCCCCGGGCGCCGAGAGCACGTCGGGACGCTGCTGCGCGCGGGCGCGCTGGACATCCAGCTCCTGTTGCTGGCGCCGCTGGATGCCGGTGGCGTCGATGCCGGCCCCGGCCGGGGCCTGCTGCGCGGCCGCGGAGGAAACGCACAGCGCCGTCAGTGCCGCCGACAGCGCCTTGCGCCAACCCTCGTGCCGGACGCGCGTCCGCTTCGGATTATTGGTGCGCACGGATGCCCTTGATTGAAAAGCGCTTCGATGAATCTCTGCGAAGAAACGCTAGTTCGTTTTGCTGGCACCGTCGTCTTTATTGCGTCCTATATGTCTGCGCGCATGCGGCGTGCATAGAAAAAACCGCCGCCTTCCACAAGGAGAAGGCGGCGGTTCGCGCCGGGCATGAAACCCGGAATTACTTGTCCGGCTGGGGCGTGATGCGCAGGTAGGGACGCACGGCCTTGTAGCCCTTGGGGAATTTCTGCTTGATCACGGCCTCGTCCTGCAGCGACGGAACGATGATCACGTCGTCGCCGTTTTCCCAGTTCACCGGCGTGGCCACGCTGTGGCTGTCGGTCAGCTGCAGCGAATCGATGACACGCAGGATCTCATTGAAGTTGCGGCCGGTGCTGGCCGGATACGTGATGATCAGGCGCACCTTCTTGTTGGGGTCGATGATGAACACCGAACGCACGGTCAGGGTGGCGTTGGCGTTCGGGTGGATCATGTCGTAGAGCTCGGATACCTTGCGGTCCTTGTCCGACAGGATCGGGAAGTTGACCGTGGTGGACTGGGTATCGTTGATGTCTTCGATCCAGCGCGTGTGCGAGTCGGTGTCGTCCACCGACAGGGCCAGCACTTTGACGTTGCGCTTGGCGAATTCATCGGCCAGCTTGGCGGTGTAGCCCAGCTCGGTGGTGCAGACCGGCGTGAAGTCGGCCGGATGCGAAAACAGGACGCCCCAGCTGTTGCCCAGATACTCATGGAAGCGGATCGGGCCGACCGAGGATTCCTGTTCGAAATCGGGGGCGGTATCGCCCAGGCGTAGTTGACTCATGATATCTCCTGTATGCGGATTCAGTGGGGGCTGGCCGCCCGCCGAAACGGGCGGCGCAGGCTGATCGTCTCCCGGAAGACGATTCTTCCATCAAACCCGCAGTCGGGGAAATACGCAAGACATATAACCTTATGCAATATTCAGGCTGGCGCCACAGGCGTCGGCCACGACCCCGGCTCGCACCGCCGCCGACAATGCCAGCGCGCGCGGCAGGATATGCGCGCCGTAGAACAGGCCGGTGGCGATTTTCGAGGCATGGAACGGGTCGGTGGAGCCGCCGGCCAGATGCCGGCGGCAGGCCAGCACGGCGCGCGCCATCTGCCATCCGCCGTGCGTGACGCCGGCCAGCATCAGGTAGGGCACGCTGCTGGAATAGGCCGCCCGCACATTGGCCGCCGACTGCTCCAGGATGAAGGCGACGCCGGCCTCGTACGCCTGGATCGCGGCGTCGAAGTTATCGCGCAGCAGGCCCAGGCCGGCGCGGTCCTGCGCCGCGGCCGACGCGGCCTCGGCGCTGAGCGCGCGCAACGTCTCGCGCATCGCCGCGATGGCGGCATGCGCGGCGGCGCCGCCGTCGCGCTGCGTCTTGCGTCCGACCAGGTCGTTGGCCTGGATCGCGGTCGTGCCCTCGTAGATCGGCAGGATGCGCGCGTCCCGGTAGAACTGCGCGGCCCCGGTCTCTTCGATGTAGCCCATGCCGCCATGCACCTGGATGCCCAGCGACGCGATCTCGACCGCGTTCTCGGTGGAGAAGCCCTTGACGATGGGAACCAGGTATTCGTAGAAGGCGCGGTTGCGCGCGCGCTGCTCCGGGTCGGGATGATGCGTGCCCTTGTCGTGCGCGGCGGCGGCCACGTAAGAGATGGCGCGGGCCGCCTCGGTCAGCGCCTTCATGGTCATCAGCATGCGCTGCACGTCGGGATGGCGCACGATGGCGACCGGGCCGGGCGAGCCTTCGACGGCGCGGCCCTGCACGCGCTCGCGCGCATAGGCCAGGGCGTGCTGGTAGGCGCGCTCGGACACGCCGATGCCCTGCTGCCCCACCGAATAGCGGGCGGCATTCATCATGATGAACATGTATTCCAGGCCGCGGTTGGGCTCGCCGACCAGGTAGCCGATCGCGCCCTCGCCCACGTCGCCCTTGCCCGAGCCGTACAGCAGCACGGCGGTGGGGCTGCCGTGGATGCCGAGCTTGTGCTCCAGCGAGGCGCACCACACGTCGTTGCGCTTGCCGGGCGAGCCGTCGGGCTCGACCAGGAACTTGGGCACGATGAAGAGCGAAATGCCCTTCACCCCGGCCGGCGCGTCCGGCATGCGCGCCAGCACCAGGTGGATGATGTTCTCGGCCAGATCGTGCTCGCCGTAGGTGATGAAGATCTTCTGGCCGCTGAGCCGGTAGCTGCCGTCCTGCTGCGGCACCGCACGGGTGGCGACCTGGGCCAGGTCCGAGCCGGCCTGCGGCTCGGTCAGGTTCATGGTGCCGGTCCACTTGCCGCCGATCAGGTTGGGCACGTACTGCTGGCGCTGCGCCTCCGAACCCACGGTCAGCAGGGCTTCGATGACGCCGTCGGTCAGCATCGGGCACAGCGAGAACGCCAGGCTGGCCGCCTGGATGTTCTCGCCCGGCGCCGCCGCCACCAGCTTGGGCAGCCCCTGCCCGCCCCAGGCCGCCGGATGCTGCAGACCCTGCCAGCCGCCGGCCGCGTAATCCTTGAAGCCCTGCGCATAGCCCGGCGTGGCGGCGACGTGGCCGTCCTGCCAGACCGGCGGGCGGGTGTCGCCCGGCACGTTCAGCGGCGCGATCGCCTGTTCCACGAAGCGGCCGTTCTCTTCGAGGATGGCGTCGACCAGATCGGGCGTGACCTCTTCGAAGCCGGGAAGTTTCAGGACCTCTTCAAGTCCGGCCAGTTCGCGCAGGGCGAAACGGAAGTCCTGCAATGGGGTTGCGTAGGGCATGGTGTCTCCATCAATTGGCGCTGTCCAAGCTTTGTTTGGCCAATCTTAAACCCTTGCTTCCCTCCTTGCGGGCGAAGGCGCCGAAGGCTTCCAGCGAGGCCGACGGCGTGACTTCCTCGTAGCCGGCCGCCATGCCCTGCTGCACCTCGGCCAGCGCCAGCACTTCGTTGCTGGCCTTGAACAGCGTTTCCAGGACTTGCGGCGGCGTGCCCTTGGGCGCGAACACGCCCCACCAGTTGGACAGCTCGTAACCGGGCACGGTCGCGGCGATCGGCGGATAGGGCAGCAGGCGCGAGGGCTGACCCGACGTCACCGCCAGCGCCACCACCTTGCCGCTGTCGATCACGGCCTTGGCCGAGGGCGCCGTGGCGAAGGAGACGTCGGTGTCGCCCGCGGCCACCGACTGCGCCGCGGCCGCGCCGCCCTTGAACGGAATGTGCATCAGCTTCACGCCCGTCAGCGACATGAATTCGACCGCGGCCAGATGGGTGATGATGCCGTTGCCGGACGAGGCCACGTTGATGGTTCCCGGCTTGCTCTTGGCGCGGTCGATCAGGTCCTGCACGCTCTTGAAGCCCAGCTTGGCGTTGGCGATCAGCACCATGGGGCCGGTGGTGAGCTGCGCCACGGGCACGAAGTCGTCGGGCGTGTAATCCACCTTGTACAGCGCGCTGTCGCTGCCCATGACGCTGGAATTGCCCAGGTACAGGGTATAGCCGTCGGCGGCGGCGCGCGCGGCCAGGCTGGCGCCGATGGTCGAGCCGGCGCCCGGACGGTTTTCGATGACGACGGGCTGCTTGAGCTGGCGGGCCAGCGCGTTCGCGTAGACGCGCCCCACCTGGTCGGCCCCGCCGCCGGGCGGGAATCCGATCACCAGGGTCAGCGGCTTGGACGGATACGGCGCGGCGGCCTGCGCGGCCTGCGGCATGGCGGACAACGAAACAACGGCGGCAAGCAAGGCGCCGCAGGCGGTGATGGCGGGTTTCATCGAAGTCTCCTTTGTGGATGTCGGAGCCGCTTGTCTTGCGGCCCTCTGTTGATGCGCCGGCCGCTTCAGCGGCCGGTGAAGCGCGGCTTGCGCTTTTCGCGCCAGGCCAGCGCGCCTTCGGCCAGGTCGCGCGAGCGCTCGGACTGCAGCACCGCCTCCTCGATGGCGGCCACGTCGATCTCGCCGCGCGCGATCCGGTTGAGCTGGGCTTTGACGCCGAACAGCGGTATCGGCGCCATCTCGGCGATCTGCGCGCTCAGCGCGTCCAGCCGCTGCTGCAGGCGATCCTCGTCGACCAGCTCGGTCAGAAAGCCGATGCGCAGCATTTCGTCGGCCTGGATGCGCTCGGCGGTCAGGAACAGGCGCTTGGCCTGGTCCACGCCCAGGCGCGTGACGTAGCGCGACATGCCGCCGGGATAGAAATGCAGGCCCAGCCGCGTGGCCGGCATGAACATATCGGCCTGCGGCGTGCCGATGCGGAAATCGCAGGCCAGGCACAGGTCGGTGCCGCCGCCATACGCCCCGCCCTGCACCGCGGCGATAGTGACGGGCCGGGCCGCTTCGATCAGGTCCATGGTCTGCCCGAAGTACAGCGAGCTGGGCGCGCTGTCCGAGGCCAGGGAAGCAATGTCGTAGCCGCTGCAGAAGTACTTGCCGTCGGACTGGATGCGCAGCACGCGGACGGCGTCGTCGGCGTTCACGGTCGCCAGATGGTCCCTCAGCACCTCCAGGTCGCGCGGGGACAGCCGGTTGGCGTGGCCGGGCCGGCGCAGGCGCAGCGTGGCGACGTGCCCGTCCACCGACAGGCTGGGCGTCTCGCCGGGCGCGTTCATGCCGCCTCCGCCTGGTAGGCCACGCCATCGGCCAGCAGCCTGTCGATTTCGGCGCCGTCCATGCCATAGCGCGCGAACACGTCGCGCGTGTGCTGGCCGAACACGGGCGGCGCGCGGTCGGCGGCGGCCTGCGCGCCGCCCAGCTCCAGCGGCAGGCCCACCTGCCGCAGTTCGCCCAGCACCGGATGCGCCAGCGTGCGCACCAATCCGCAAGCCTGCACCTGCGGGTCCGCGAACACGTCCTCCAGGGTATTGATCGGGCCGGCCGGAATGCCGGCGTCTATCATCAGCGCGGTCCATTCCATGCGCGTCTTGCGCTTGAGCCCCGCCTCCAGTTCCAGCTTCAGCTCGTAGCGGTGCTGCATGCGTTCGGCGTTGGTGAGAAAGCGCGGGTCGGACGTCAGATGGGACAGGTCCAGAATGGCGCAGAGCT
This sequence comes from Achromobacter sp. SX5, assembly GCF_056711425.1. Classification (NCBI taxonomy): domain Bacteria; kingdom Pseudomonadati; phylum Pseudomonadota; class Betaproteobacteria; order Burkholderiales; family Alcaligenaceae; genus Achromobacter; species Achromobacter sp. SX5. The sequence continues at coordinate 4,164,626 of NZ_CM160041.1, forward strand.
TGACCCACATGGCCTGGGTGGCCGGCGCCAGGTTGAGCGGACCGTCGGCGGTCTCGAAAGTGCCGTAGGGCGCGATGACGGGATGCACGTTGCCGCAGGGCTGCGGCACCTCCTCCTTGCTGAGATAACGCTGGCCCTGCACGCTGAGCAGCGCCATCAGCCCCGCCAGCAGCGAGGTTTGGACGTGCTGTCCGCGCCCGGTGGCGGCGCGCTGCGCCACGGCCGACAGGATGCCGATGACCAGCCACATGCCCGCGGTCAGGTCGCCGATGGCGACGCCGACCCGCATCGGGCCGGACTCGGGCGTGCCGGTCAGGCTCATGAAGCCGGAATAGCCCTGCGCCACCTGGTCGAACCCGGCCCAGTCGCGCGCCGGGCCCTTGCTGCCGAAGCCGGAGATCGACGCCATGATCAGGCCGGGATGCTCCTCGGCCAGCGCGTCATAGCCCAGGCCCATCGCGTCCATGGTGCCGACCTTGAAGTTTTCGACCACGATGTCGGAGGCCAGGGCCAGCTTGCGCAGCAGCGCCAGCCCCTCGGGCTTGCGGAAGTCCACGCCTATCCCTTGCTTGCTGCGGTTGGCGCTAAGATAATAAACACTTATGTCATCATCGAAAGGCCCCCACTGGCGCGCCATCTCGCCCGCCGGCATGGGTTCCACCTTGATGACCTCGGCGCCCAGGTCTCCAAGAATCATTGTGCAGAAAGGCCCGGAAAGCGCCCGGGTCAGATCCAGCACCTTCAGCCCGGCCAATGGCAGACTCATGTCGGTCGTCCTCCTCTGATGTGAGGCCCATTCTAGGCAGCGCCGCAAAGGCATAGAAAATACTATTTTCCGATCCATCCATAAGTTTTTCTTATTCCATGAATCTGCGTCAGCTGAAGTATTTCGTCCGCGTGGTGGAACTGCAGAACATGACGCGGGCCGCCGAAAGCCTGCACGTGGCGCAGCCCGCGCTAAGCCAGCAGATGTCGCTGCTCGAAGAGAACCTGGGCGTGGCGCTGCTGGTGCGCGGCGCCAAGGGCGTGCAGCCCACCGCCGAAGGCCTGCTGCTGTACCGCCACGCGCAGATCATCCTGCGCCAGGTCGACAGCACGCGCAGCCTGCTGTCGCGGACCGCCGACCAGATCACCGGCACGGTCTCGATCGGGCTGGCCTCCAGCACGGCGCGCATGCTGGCCCTGCCGCTGATGCGCCGGGTCAAGGCGGAGCTGCCCTCGGTGGTGCTGGAGATCGTCGACGTGCCCAGCGCCGACCTGACCAAGCTGGTGCTGCAAGGACGCATCGACTTTTCGCTGTCGCCGGACCAGCAGCCCATGCAGGGCCTCCTGCGCACGCCGCTGTTGCGCGAACGCCTGTTCCTGCTGGCGCACGCCAGCGTGGCGCTGCCGCGCCGCACCCTGGCCATCGAGGACTTCGCCGCGCTGCCGCTGGTGCTGCCCAGCCTGCCCAACACGCTGCGCGCGCGGCTGGACCACGCCTTCCTGACCGCCGGCCTGACCTGCAACCTGTTCGCCGAGGCCAGCACCTCGGCCATCCTGATCCCCGCCGTGCGCGAGGCGATGGCGGCCACCATCCTGCCCAGCTCGGCCGCGCAGCCCGAGATCGCGGAAGGCTCCATCGTCGCGCACGCGCTCGACCGGGCGCTGTCGCGCGAACTGGTGCTGTGCGCCAGCGCAAGCCTGCCGCCCTCGCCCGCGGTCAACCGGGTCATCGAGCTGTGCCAGGACGAAATAAAACGCCTGATCGAGGATCAGGCGTGGCAGGGCTGCACCTTGCTGCGGTAACGGCTAGCCCAGGTGGTGGGCCAGCGACACGATGATGGGCCCCAGCACCGGCAGCAGCACGTTGGCGATGGCGTAAGTCACGGTGTAGCCCAGGAGCGGCACCGCGCTGCCGCTGGAATTCAGGATGGCGCTGATGGCCGGCGTGCTGACGTGCTGGCCGGCGATGGCCCCCACCAGCAGCGGCCCTTCTATCTTCAGGATCTTGTGGCCCACCCACAGCGACAGGCATGCCGGGCCCAGCGACACCAGGAGGCCGATCACGGGCAGCACCGCGCCGTGCTCGCGGATCAGCTTCACCGCCTCCGGCCCGGCCGACAGGCCGACGCAAGCCACGAAGATCGCCAGCCCCAGGTCCTTGAGCAATTGCACCGCGTGGTCCGGCATGTGGCCCAGCGCCGGCCGCTTGGCGTTGATCCAGCCGCAGACCAGGCCGCTGACCAGCGCCCCGCCGCCGCTGCCCAGCGATACCGGAATGCCCCACAGGTTTGCGCTGAGGCTGCCGATCAGCAGGCCCGCGAGTATGCCGAAAGCCAGGAACACCAGATCGGTCACGCCGCTGCGGCGCAGCTCGTTGCCCAGCGCCGCGCCGGCCGCCGACAGTTCGGGTTCGGCGCCCACCAGCGTGATCAGGTCGCCGTACTGCACCACGGTGGACGGCGTGATCGGCAGGGAATGGCCGGAGCGCACGATGGACTGCAGGAACACGCCGCGCGCCCGCTGCGCGCGCGGCCGTCGGGCCAGTTCGCCCACGGTGTGTCCGTTCACCGCCTTCTTGTTGACGATGACCGCCAGTTCGCTGAGCTGCAGGTCGTCGGCATGCGCCTCGGGCAGCTGGATCTCGGGGCCGATGACGCCGCCGGCGCCCAGCACGAAGCGCCGCATGCCCAGCACCACCACGATGTCTCCCACCGCCAGCACGTCCTCGGGCGACGCGTCCACCGCCGCCCCGTCGCGCAGGATGCGGCTGACGGCGGTGCGCCCGCCCAGCCTGGCCTCCACCTCGGCCACGCTCATGCCGCCGGCGTCCTTGACCACGTGCGCGCGGCCCACCAGCCGCGGCAGCGTGGGCATATTGGCGTCCTCGCCGTCGCCGGCGGCCACGCCCAGCTTTTCCTCCATCGCCTTGGACGCTTCGCGCAGGTTGATGCGCAGCAGCGCCGGCGCGACCTGGCTGGTGAAGAACACGATGCTGATGAGGCCCACCAGATAGGTCAGCGTGTAGGCGGTGGCGATGTTGGCTTCCATGCGCTGGACGTCGGCGTCGGCCAGGCCCAGGTGCTTGAGCGCCTCGGCGGCCGTGCCGACCACGGCCGATTCGGTGGCCGCGCCGGCCGCCAGCCCGGCCGCCGTGCCGGCGTCCAGGCCGAACAGCGGCACCGCCGCCAGCACGATGGTCAGCACCAGCACGGCCTCGATGAGCGGCAGCGCGATGAAGCGCAGGCTGGAGCGGTTCAGGTTGGCGAAGAACTGCGGACCGCCCGAGTACCCCATGGCGAAGATGAACAGCGCGAACGCGACTTCCTTCAGGTCGCCGCGGATCTGGCAGCCGGTCTGCCCGATCAGCAGGGCGACGATGAGCGTTCCGCACACCCCGCCCAGCTGGATCGGGCCGATCCGGAGCTTGCCGATCAGGTATCCCAAACCCACCGTCACGAACAGCACTGCGATGGGGACGCTATTGAAAAACCCGACGCTGCAAGTCATATGTTCATATCACCCTGGGGTTGCCGTGACCGCCTACTTGCCGGCGCCCTTCCTGGCCGACTTGGCCGCCGTATCCGCGCGCTGCACCGCCTGCTTGACCGCCTTGCGCGCCACGGCCGCGCCGGCCTTCTTGCCGGCCGCCTTCTTGCCGGCCGCGGCCTTGACCTTCTGGCCCTTGCCCGCGGTCGGACCCGAACGCACCAGCTCGGAGGCCTTCCACGCGTCGACGTATTCGGTCGCGGCCGCCACCATGTGCTTGCCGATCTTGGCGTAGTCGCCGTCGTCGAGGTTGGCCAGGGAGATCCGGATCGACCAGGGCGGGCCGCCGAAACCGCCGCCGTCCATCAGCACCACGCCGGTCTTCTCGGCCAGGCGGAACAGGAAGTCCACCGGCTCGTAATTGTTGACCATGTACTTGCAGAAGCCGTCGCCGTACATCACCTTGGCCCAGACCATGAAGTCCAGTTCCACGTAATACCAGGCGCGCGTCGGATCTTCCGGCGGCATGGGAATGCCCAGGCCCTGCCACAGCGCGTCGCGCCGCTTGCGCACGATTTCCATCGTCAGGTGCTTGTAGGCGTCCTTCAGGTCGAGCAGGTGGGACAACGCGAAAAAGCCCATCTGGACCTGCTGCGGCAGGGACAGGCCGGCCGTGTGGTTCAGCGCCACGTTGCGGCTGTCGGCGACCATGCGGTCGATGAACTTGAGCTTCTCCGGCTCCATCGTCATGGCGCTGTAGCGCTTGTGCAGGCGCTTTTTCCACGACGCCGGCAGTTCGGCGATGCGGCGGTCCATGATGTTGGTTTCGTGGGTCGCGATCACGCCCAGGCGCCAGCCGGTGCAGCCGAAGTTCTTGGAAAACGAATACACGCAGATCGTGTTGTGCGGCACCTCGGCCATCAGCGAGCGGAAGTTCGGCACGAAGGTGCCGTACACGTCGTCGGTGACCAGCACCAGGTCGGGGTTCTTGCGGATCAGGCGCACGATCTGCTTCATTTCGACCGGGCTGAAGGCCACCGACGGCGGGTTGCTGGGATTGACCGTGACCGCCAGCTTGATCTTGGGGTTCTCCAGCTTGGCGATTTCCTCGGGCGGGTAATGCCAGTCATGCGTGCCGTCGGCCCGCATGCTGCTGGCGTTGATGGGCACGATCTTGAACTGGAAGCGCTCCAGGTGCGCGATTTCGATATAGGGCGTGAACGTGGGCAGGAACAGCGCGATGGTGTCGCCCTGCTTGAGCAGCCCGTTCTGCAGCAGCGAATCGAAGATGTAGCACATCGCCGCCGTGCCACCCTCGACCGGAAACAGGTCGAACTTGCCCTTGGGCGGGCGACCGTCGCACATTTCCTTGATCAGGTAGTCGTGCACGATCTGCTCCATGTGCACCAGCGCGCGCGGCGGCACCGGGTAGTGGTCGCCGATGATGCTGTCGGTGAGCTCGTGGACCCATTCGTCCGCATCGAAGCCCTTGACCTTCACGCCGTATTCCAGCACGCCCGCCAGGAAGTCGCGGCCGTCCTCGCCCTTGTGCTTGGACAGGAACTTGCGCAGCCGGCCGGCGCAGCCCTGCTTGTCCGGCATGCCCGCCAGGATGCCTTCGTCGCGCACCCGGCGCGCCTCTTTCATCGCGAACCGGCCCAGCAGGAAGAAGGCGTCGCGCGGCTCGGTGGCGATCCAGTTCGGATTGCCGCGGCCGGCGTTCAGCATGGTCGCCGCCGACAGCTGCTGGCTGTCCTTGGCCAGCGTGATCAGGTAGTCCTTCAGTTCGAACGGCGAAAGCTGTTCGAGGTCGCGCTGGTGCGAGCGGGTGGTTTTCAGTGCCGAGGCCAGACTGACGGTGAGAGGCGCGGTGGAAGCCATGGTTCAGTACTCCTGGTTTGCGTGGTGACGGGCGTTGGCTGCGTGGCGGGCCGTTGCGCCCGCCAGCCTTGGGCAGCGGTCCGCGGGCCTGGCGGCCCGCGGACGAGCCGCTAGGTCATGAGCATGACGATGACGATCCCCCAGATGATCAGCAGCGTGTTGCCGATCGCGTAGGGCACCGTATAGCCGAGGGCGGGCACCTGGCTCTTGGCCGTTTCGGTAATCTGCCCGATGGCAGCCGTCGTGGTCCGGGCGCCGGCGCAGACGCCCAGCGCGATGGCCGGGTGGAACTTGAAGATGTAGCGGGCGATGAGCACGCCCAGGATCATGGGCACGCTGGTGGCGATCACGCCGGCGACGAAGAGCTTGGCGCCCAGTTGCTGGAAGCCCAGGACGAAGCCCGGTCCGGACGAGATGCCGACCACCGCCACGAAGGTCGTCAGCCCCACGGAGGTAAGGAACCAGTGCACCGGCTCCGGCACCCGGCCGAAGGTCGGATGCACCGAGCGCAGGTAGCCGAAGACCAGGCCGGCGATCAGCGAGCCGCCCGAGGTCGACAGCGTGATGGGTATCCCCTTGACGGTCAGCACCAGCGAGCCGAACAGGCCGCCCAGCAGAATGCCGAAGCCCACGAACACCATGTCGGTCTGGTCGGTGGCGCGATCCACGTAGCCGACCTTGCCGACCACGCGTTCGACGTCGCGCTTGGCGCCCAGCAGGAACAGCCGGTCGCCGCGGTCCAGCTTCAGGCCCCAGTTGACCGGCATCTCGTGGCCGCCGCGCACCACCTTGCGCAGGAACACGCCGCGTCCCAGTTCGCGCACGGCGTCGTGCTCGGCGATTTCCTGCACCGTCTTGCCGGCCAGGTTCTTGTTGGTCAGCACCACCTCGACGATCTCGGCGGGCAGGTTGATCACGTCCCGGTCCTCGACCTCGCCGCCGATGATGCCCGGCGCCTGCTGCACCAGCGCATCATGCCTGCCGGTCACGCCGAGCACGTCGCCGGCCTGCAGCACGGTCTTGGAATCGCAATCCAGGATCTGGTCGCCGCGGCGGATGCGCTCGACGAAGACGCGCGCATCGACGAAGCGCGACTCCAGCTCGCCCACCGTCTTGCCCACGCAATCCTCGCGCTCCAGCCTGTAGGCGCGCGCCGTGAACTTGCGGTAGCCCGACAGCTCCATGGAATCGGCGCCGCCGGACATCTTGGCCTCGTACTCCTTGCATTCTTTCACGATGTCCACGCGCATCAGCTTGGGGCCCAGCGAGGCCAGTATCCAGGCGCTGCCCACGGTGCCGAAGATGTAGCAGACCGCGTAGGCCACGGGGATGCTGTCGATCCATTGCTTCTTGGTCGCGGCGTCCACGTTCAGGCCGTTGATGGTGTCGGTGGCCACGCCCATGACCGCCGAGATCGTCTGCGCGCCCGACAGCAGGCCCGCGCCGGTGCCGGCGTCAAAACCGAAAGCCACCGCGGTGCCCCAGGTGACCAGCAGGCAGACGACGCAAATGACGACCGCGAATATGACCTGGGGCAGGCCATCGCTTTTCATGCCGCGGAAGAATTGCGGGCCGACGCCATAGCCCAGCCCGAAAAGAAAAAGCAGGAAGAAAACCTGCTTGACGATGGGAGCGATAGTGATATCGAGCTGCCCGACCAGCACGCCCACCAGCAGCGTTCCGGTGACCGCGCCGAGATTAAACCCGAATATCTTCTTGGCGCCTATCCAGTAACCCAGGCCCAAGGTCAGGAATATCGCGAGCTCCGGATATTTCCGCAAAGTGTCAAAAAACCATTCCATCCCGAATCTCCTTCGTTCTGTACAGGCCAAGCACTTGCGCGAATCTTGCTGCGCGTCGGAAACATTATCAGAATCTTGCAATAAAGCAAAAGATTTATAGCGTTCCGATTAAATAGCGGTGAACGGGTGTCTCCAAAAACAGAAAACCCGCCGGCGCGCACGCCGGCGGGTTTTGGATAACGCGGGATTAAACCGGATTCAAACCGGATGCACACCGGTTTCAAACCCGGATCTAAACCATTACAGCGCGCTGGTCAGTTCGGGCACGACCTGGAACAGGTCGCCGACCAGGCCGTAATCGGCCACGCCGAAAATCGGCGCTTCCGGGTCCTTGTTGATGGCCACGATGACCTTGGAGTCCTTCATGCCGGCCAGGTGCTGGATGGCGCCCGAGATGCCCACCGCCACGTACAGCTGCGGGGCCACGATCTTGCCGGTCTGGCCGACCTGCCAGTCGTTGGGCGCATAGCCGGCGTCGACCGCCGCGCGCGACGCGCCCAGCGCCGCGCCCAGCTTGTCGGCCAGCGGGTCCAGGATCTTGAAGTTCTCGGCGCTGCCCAGGCCGCGGCCGCCCGACACCACCACGCGCGCGCCGGCCAGTTCCGGACGGTCGCTCTTGGCCACTTCGCGGCCCACGAAGCTCGACAGGCCCGAATCGGCCACCGCCGCCACCTCTTCGATCGCGGCCGAACCGCCTTGCGCGGCGACGGCGTCAAAGCCGGTCGTGCGCACCGTGATCACCTTGACCGCGTCGCCCGACTGCACCGTGGCGATCGCGTTGCCCGCGTAGATCGGGCGCTGGAACGTATCGGCCGATTCCACGCCGATGATGTCGGAGATCTGCGCCACGTCCAGCTTGGCCGCCACGCGCGGAGCCACGTTCTTGCCCGAGGCCGTCGCCGGGAACAGGATGTGGCTGTAGCCCGAGGCCACCGCCAGCACCTGCGCGGCCAGGTTCTCGGCCAGCCCGTCGGCCAGCTGCGCGGCGTCGGCCAGCAGCACCTTGGACACGCCGGCGGCGGCAGCGGCCTGCTCGGCCACGGCGCGCGCGTTGGCGCCGGCCACCAGCACATGCACGTCGCCGCCGATCTTGGCGGCCGCGGCGATGGTGTTCAGGGTTGCGCCCTTCAGCTGGGCGTTATCGTGTTCTGCAATAACCAGCGTCGTCATGTTCAAACCACCTTCGCTTCGTTCTTGAGTTTGTCCACCAGGGCCGCAACGTCGGCCACCTTGATGCCGGCCTTGCGCGCGGGCGGCTCGCTGACCTTCAGCGTCTTCAGCCGCGGCGCCGGGTCCACGCCCAGCTCTTCAGGCGTGACCGTGTCCAGCTGCTTCTTCTTGGCCTTCATGATGTTGGGCAGCGTCACGTAGCGCGGCTCGTTCAGGCGCAGGTCCGTCGTGATGATGGCCGGCAGCTTCAGCGTCACCGTCTCCAGCCCGCCGTCGACTTCGCGCGTCACCGTCGCCTTGCCGTCGGCCAGCTCCACCTTGCTGGCGAACGTGGCCTGCGGCCAGCCCAGCAGCGCGGCCAGCATCTGGCCCGTCTGGTTGGCGTCGTCGTCGATGGCCTGCTTGCCCAGGATCACCAGTTGCGGCTGCTCCTTGTCGACCAGCGCGCGCAGCAGCTTGGCCACCGCCAGCGGCTGCAGCTCCGCGTCGGTCTGCACCAGCACGCCGCGGTCGGCGCCGATGGCCATGGCCGTGCGCAGCGTCTCCTGGCATTGCGCAACGCCGCAAGACACCGCCACCACCTCGGCCGCCGCGCCCTTTTCCTTCAGGCGCGTCGCTTCCTCGACGGCGATCTCATCGAACGGATTCATGGACATCTTCACGTTGGCGATGTCCACGCCGGTTTGATCAGACTTGACGCGCACCTTGACGTTGTAGTCAACCACGCGCTTGACAGGTACCAATACCTTCATCCCGCTGTCTCCAAAATGAAAATGAAATAGTTGCCCCGGCTTGCGCCGGGATTGCAGTGCACAATTTTTTCCTGATTCTACAGCTTAGCCAGGGCTCGTATGTGCGCGACGACGCTGCGCCCCAAAGCTGACAAGTTGTAACCGCCTTCCAGCGTGCTGACGATCCGCCCCTGGCAGTGGCGCTCGGCCACTTCGACCAGCCTGTCGGTGATCCACGCGTAGTCGGCTTCGACCAGGCCCATCTGGCCCATGTCGTCCTCGCGGTGCGCATCGAAGCCGGCCGACACCAGGATCAGTTCGGGCCGGTGCGCCTCCAGCCTGGGCAGCCAGGAGTCGCTGACGATGGCCCGCACGGCGGCGCCCGCCGTGTACGCGGGCACGGGCACGTTCAGCATGTTCGCGGCCGGGTGGTCCGCGCCGCTGTTCGGAAAGAACGGATGCTGGAAGAAACTGCACATCAGGACGCGCTCGTCGCCGGCAAAGACTTCTTCGGTGCCGTTGCCGTGGTGGACGTCGAAATCGACGATGGCCACGCGCGCCAGGCCGTGGAATTCCAGCGCATGCTGCGCCGCAATGGCGACGTTGTTGAGAAAGCAGAATCCCATGGCCTGCGAACGGCAGGCATGGTGGCCGGGCGGCCTGACCGCGCAGAACGCCGTGCGGGCTTCGCCGCCCATCACCGCATCCACCGCCGCCACCCCCGCGCCCGCGGCGTAAAGCGCGGCCTCGTAGGTGTGCGGATTCATCAGCGTGTCGGGATCTATCGGGAAATACCCTTGTTCGGGCGTGTTTTCGCGCAGACTGTTCAGGTACTGGACGGTATGCACGCGCAGCACGTCGTGACGCGACGCCTGCGGGGCCTGGCGGTCGTCCAGATAAGGCATCAATCCGCTCGCAAGCAGCTGGTCGGAAATGGCGTCCAGCCTCTGCGGGCTTTCGGGATGCCAACTGCCCATTTCATGCAAGCGGCATGCCGGGTGGGTAAGATACATGGTCTCCATAAGGAAGATTATGTTCATCTGTCGGCGAATACTGCAACTCGGAACCCTTTGCGCCTTGCTGGCGGGCTGTACCACCACCGCCCCCACCGCTACCGCCCCGGCCTCGCCATCCGCCGCGGCCTCGTCCTCTCCCGCTCCCATCCGCATCGGACCCAGTGCGCCGACTCCAGGCTTCGGACTGGCCGACGACGGCCCCGCCGCCCTCGGCGCCAACGGCGCGCTGCGCCCGGAAGTCCGTTCATTCGTGGAAAGCCTGGCCGCCGAGCGCCAGCTGCCGCTGGCGCCCATGGTCGCCGCGCTGGAGGGCTCGCGCTATAACGCCACGGTGGCGCGCCTGATTGCGCCGTCGCCCCCGGGCAAGAAAATCTGGCGCAGCTGGCTGACGTACCGCTCGCGCTTCGTGGAACCCAAGCGCATCGGCTGGGGCGTGGACTTCTATAACGAAAACCGCGACCTGCTCAACCAGGCCGCGCAGCGCTTCGGCGTACCTGCGCCCATCATCGCATCCATCATCGGCGTGGAAACGCTGTACGGGCGCAATATGGGCAATTTCCGCGTGCTGGACGCCCTGACCACGCTGGCTTTCGATTATCCCGATCCGGCCAAGCCCGAACGCGCCACCATGTTCCGCGGGCAGCTGGCCGACTTCCTGACGCTGGCCATGCAGGACAAGCTCGATCTGGAAACCCGCGGCTCGTACGCGGGCGCCATCGGCATGCCGCAGTTCATGCCCACCAGCGTGATGCATTACGCCGTGGACGGCGACGACAACGGCCATATCGACCTGAGCAACAACACCCGCGACGCGATCATGTCGGTGGGCAGCTTCCTGTCCCAGCACGGCTGGCAGCGCGGCCTGCCGGTGTTCGCTCCCGTGATCCTGCCGGTCGATCCCGCGCCGCTGGTCGACGGCGGCCTCGAACCCAAGCAAAGCTGGAACTCGCTGACCGCCGCCGGCGCGCGCCTGCGCCCCGGCGCCTCCGCCGACCGCTGGACCAGCCAGCCGCTGGGCGTGGTCGACCTGGTGGAAGAAGCCCGCGGCACCGCGCAGTACCGCGTGGGCACGCCCAACTTCTTCGCGCTGACCAAGTACAACCGCAGCTATTTCTACGCCACCTCGGTGGCCGACCTGGCCGACGAGATCGAGGCGCGCGTGGGGCGGTGATGAGCGGGGGCCGCGATCGCGCGGCCCCTCTCCTAGACCGTCGCGACCGGCGTGACGGGCGAACCCACGGCGCCCGGCAGGTTCAGCGGCGGCGCCGTCAGCAGGAAACGATTGCGGCCGTTGGCGGCGAGCCAGCGCGCCAGCTCGCCCAGATACCACATCTCGCCTATGGGCATGCCGAGCTTGAAAATGCAATGGTGATGCAGCGGCAGCGCCGCGCAGCAGGCGTTGGGTTTTTTGGTGGGATAGATTTCCAGCGCATGGTTGTCCGACGCCATGGCCGCCACCTTCGAGTCGGTGATCCACTGCAACAGCTTCTCGTCGCTGCCGTCCAGGCCCGCGCATATTTCATGCAGCGTATGCGGATCGGGCTCGCGGCGCTTTTCCAGCAGGGCGTCGCCGAATTCCGTGTGGAACAGCACGATGTCGCCGCGCTCGATTTCGATCCGGTCGGCGTCCAGTATCCGCATCAGCTCGTCATAGCCCACGGATTTCTGCTCGCGGCCGTAGTGGCGCGCCAGGTCCACCATCACGCCGCGGCTCTGCACGCATGATTCGGCAAGCTGGGTGATGTCCAGTTTCTTGGCGTTGGAGGCCGTTCCCTGACCCAGATCGATTTTGGCGAAACCGTTATCGACGTCGTAGTCCACCGGCCCCACCACGTGTTCATTGGGCCGGTAGCCGTTGTAGTAGACGCGCTCGGGCAGTCCGTCGCCATTGGCGTCGAACAGCGCGCCCACGTGCGCCAGCGAATCCCATTGCGTCGAATACTGCAGGCTCATCTCGACGATATCGTCGCTGAGCACGTCGACGCAGCCCGGGCGCAGGCGCCCCAGCGGGAAGTTCAGATACTGGTCGCCATCCCTTTCGGTCGGACGCAGCTTGGGCGGATGGCGGCGCACGTTCACGCCATTGCCGCCCGGGTAATCCAGCGGCAGCGACAGGCAGAAGCTCAGGCCCTCGCGGACTTCGCGCATGCCGCTCAGCACGTTCTCGCGAGTGATGTAATTCAGGCAGCCTCGCTGGTCGTCAGGCCCGAAATCTCCCCAGTTCGATCCTTCGGGACGGTTCTTCCACCTCATGCGTCGCACCTCCTTGGCAATTAGCAATTTGACATAAATTTATCACGTATAGGATACTACCATCATGGATGTGAAGACTGCTGGCCGTGTGCTGGATGTCTTGAATCTGTTTGCCGAAGCGCAGAAGCCCTTGCTGTACAGCGAGATCGCTACGCAGATGGGGATTCCGCTCTCGAGTTGCCACGGTCTGCTGAAGACCATGGTGGCGCGCGGCTATCTGTATGAAATCGGCAAAAAGCATGGCTATTACCCGACGCAGAAGCTCATCCACGTGGCGACCCTGATCTGCCAGAGCGACCCGTTGAACGCGGTGATCGAGCCGGTACTGGCCCAGGTGCGCGACATCACGGGAGAGACGGCGCTGCTGGCCAAGCTCGCCGACGACAAGGTCGTTTACCTGATCGTCGCCGAATCCAAGCAGACGATCCGCTTTTCCCATCAACCCGGCGGTTTCAAGGCGGTGCACGCCACCAGTTCCGGCAAGGCCCTGCTATCGGTGCTGTCCGCCGACGAGCGGCAGAAATGGTTCAAGACCTATAGCGGTTTTGCTGCCTATACCGACAGCACGCTGACCAGCCGGGAGGCCTTCGACCGCGACCTGGAAGCGGGCATCGCTCGCGGCTGGCAGCGCTCCGTCGGCGAAAACGTCGAGGACGTCATGTCCATTTCGCTCGGATTCCGGGCATACGAACAACCGTTTGCAATCGTGGTGGCCGGCCCGCTGGGCAGGATGCAAAAGAACGAAGCCATCACGGGTCAACGGCTGACCGAGGTAAAGACGCTGCTGCGCGCGGCCCTGCCCTCGGCCAATCTCACTTTTGTAGGAGAAGACAGTAGATGAACAAACGCACTTTCCTGGCCGCGGCATGCTCGGCGGCCGTCATGGCGTCCCTGCCGGTTGCAAACGCCTATGCGCAGGCCGCTTATCCGGACAAGCCGATACGCGTGATCATGCCGTGGGCGGCGGGCGGCCCCACCGACGTCGTCGGCCGTTTGATCGCAGTCCAGATGGGTGAAATCCTGGGGCAACCGCTGGTGATCGAAACCCGCGCCGGGGCCAGCGGCACCATCGGCACGGCCCAGGTGGCCAAGGCCCCCGCCGACGGCTACACCCTGCTGATGAACCCGTCCGTCCAGGGCATCTACCCGGCCCAGTTCAAGAACCTGTCCTTTGACCCGATCCAGGACTTCCGGATGGTGGGCGTGCTGGGCACGGTGCCGATGGTGGCCGTGGTTCCGCCCGATTCCAGATTCAAGACCTTCGGCGATCTGATCAAGCAGGCCCAGGCCCAGCCCGGCTCGCTGAGCTTCGCCTCGCCCGGCGTCGCCACCCTGCCCCACCTGGCGGGCGAACTGATCAATACTTCCACCAAGGCCAAGATCACCCACGTCGGCTATCGCGGCAGCAGCCCGGCGCTGACCGACGTCGCGGGCGGCCATGTGGATCTGATGTACGCGCCGCTGGCGCCGGCCCTGCCGCTCATCCAGAGCGGCAAGGTGCGCCCGATCGCCGTCACGACCAAGACGCGCCTGGCCGAATTGCCCGAGGTGCCGACCATCGCGGAAACCGTGCTGCCCGGCTTCGACATCGTCACCTGGTACGGCATGTGGGCGCCGAAGGACACGCCGGAACCGATCATCGCCAAGCTCAATCAGGTCATGATCGAAGCCTCGCAGTCGCCCAAGGTGATCGAGGCCTTGAAGTCGCAGGGCACGCTGCCCAGCGCCATGAGCTATCAGGAAGCCGAAGCCTTCAACCTCGCCGAAAGCAAGCGTTGGATCAAGGTGATGCAGGACGCCGGCATCCAGCCCGAATAAGCCCGGGAAAGATCAGTTGAAAACGCCGGTGGACAGGTAGCGGTCGCCGCGGTCGCAGACGATGAACACGATGGTGGCGTCGTTGACGCGCTCGGCCACGCGCAGCGCGGCGACCAGGGCGCCGGCCGACGAGATGCCGCCGAAGATGCCTTCTTCGGCGGCCAGGCGGCGGGCCATGACCTCGGCTTCCGTTTGCGCGATGGATTCGTAGGCGTCCACCCGGCTGCGATCGAAGATCTTCGGCAGATAGGCCTCGGGCCATTTGCGGATGCCGGGAATGGACGAGCCTTCGGCCGGCTGGGCGCCCACGACCTGCACGGCGGGATTGCGCGACTTGAGGTAGGTGGACACGCCCATGATGGTGCCGGTGGTGCCCATGGCGCTGACGAAATGCGTGACCCGGCCTTCGGTCTGGTTCCAGATTTCGGGGCCGGTGGTTTCGATGTGGGCGCGGGGGTTGTCCGGATTGGCGAACTGGTCCAGGACCAGGCCGCGGCCGTCGGCCTGCATTTCGGTGGCCAGGTCGCGGGCGTATTCCATGCCGCCCTTGTCGGCCGGCGTCAGGATCAGCTCTGCGCCATAGGCGGTCATCGCCGCGCGGCGCTCCAACGACAGGTTGTCCGGCATGATGAGGATCATGCGGTAGCCGCGCATGGCGGCCGCCATGGCCAGCGCGATGCCGGTATTGCCGCTGGTGGCTTCGATAAGGGTGTCGCCCGGCTTGATGTCGCCGCGCTCTTCCGCGTGCTTGATCATGGACAGCGCGGGACGGTCCTTGACGGAGCCGGCGGGGTTGTTGCCTTCCAGCTTGGCCAGGATGACGTTGCCCCGCGCGGCGCCCGCGGCTCCGGGGATGCGCTGCAGGCGCACCAGCGGCGTGTTGCCGACGGTTTGCTCGATAGTGGGATAGGTAGTAGTCATGCGGATGATGATAACTCCGCCCGGCGGCGCGCGGCGGCTAAATCCGCGCTGCCGCCAGGGCCACCGGCGCGGACGCCGGCGTCAGGGTTTGGCGCGGGCCGGCGCCGGCCTTGCGGCGGCGGGCTTCGGCGCCGCGGCCGCCTTGCCCACCTGCAGGCCCGCGGCCTTCAGGGCCTGCGCCTTTTTCGCGCCGATGCCGCGCACGCGTTCGGCCAGGTCGTCGAGCGATTCGAACTTGCCGCCGCGCTCGCGTTCCTGGACGATGATTTCGGCGGTGCGCGGGCCGATGCCGCGCACGCCCTCGAGCTGCTGCACGCTGGCCTGGTTCACGTCCACCGCCTGCGCCGGCGAGGCCGCCAGGCCCAGCCCCGCGGTCAGCAGCAGCGCGCCCAGCGCCTGCCGCAACGGGCGCGGCTGCGCGGCGCACGGCTGGCCGCCGGCCTGGCGCTGGCGCCCGGGCCGGGCGGCGCTGCGCCATTGCGTGGACGGCGACGGCCGCGCCGTGACGGAATGTAGGAACGGGTTCATGCGAGTCTCCTGAAGGACCGGGCGCGACGGTTGTCGAGCCACGCAGCGATCATGCCGCGCGGCCCGTCGCCAGGAGTTCGCCGTGAATGAAAACATCCACCCCGGAAACCCGCGGGTGGATGTGGTCTGCGTGGGGCGATGCCCCGCGCCCGGGCGCTAGCGCGTCAGGTTGCGCCAGTACCGCACGTACTCCGACACGCCGGTGCGAACGTCGCGCATGGGCGCCTGGAAACCGGCCGCGCGCAGGCGCGAGACATCGGCCTGGGTGTAGCTCTGGTAGCGGCCCTTGAGGTCGTCGGGGAACGGGATGTAGCGGATCAGGCCCTGCTCGACCAGCTGCGCCAGCGGCAGTTCGGCCTCGCCGCGTTCGGCGCGCAGCGCGTTGACCACGCCGGCGGCCACGTCGTTGAACGGTTGCGCCCGGCCGGTGCCGCAGTTGAAGATGCCCGACTGCTCCGGATGGTCCAGGAAGTGCAGGTTCACCGCCACCACGTCCTCGACGGAAATGAAGTCGCGGCTCTGGCCGCCGTCGGGGTAGCCGTCCCAGCCCGCGAACAGGCGCACGTGGCCGTGTTCCAGGAACTGGTTCATGTTGTGGAAGGCCACCGAGGCCATGCGGCCCTTGTGCTGCTCGTGCGGGCCGTAAACGTTGAAGTAGCGCAGGCCCACCACCTGGGCCGTCAGGCTGTCCATGCGCCGGCGCAGGACCTGGTCGAACAGCAGCTTGGAATAGCCGTAGACGTTCAGCGGGCCTTCGTTGGCGGGGGCTTCCACGTAGACCGAAGAGCCGCCATAGACCGCGGCCGACGAGGCGTACAGGAAGGGAATGCGGCGCGCCTGGCAGAACTCGAACAGTTCCAGCGTGACGCGGTAGTTGTTGTCCAGCATGTAGCGGCCGTTGCGCTCGGTGGTGTCCGAGCAGGCGCCCTGGTGCAGGACCGCGCGGACCTCGCCGATGCTGCCGTCGGCCACGCGGCGGCGGAAGTCGTCCTTGTCCAGGTAGTCGGCGATCTTGCAGTCGACCAGGTTGACGAACTTGTCGCCTTCGGTGAGGTCGTCGACGGCGATGATGTCTTCGATGCCGCGGCGGTTGAGCCCGCGCACCAGGTTGCTGCCTATGAAGCCCGCGGCTCCGGTAACGACGATCATGAGGATTCTCCAGCCAGTTCGGCGGCGGTGACGACGGACGTGCCCAGCTTGCCCACGGCGATGCCGCCGGCGCGGTTGGCCCAGCCCATGGCATCGGCCCACGGCAGGCCGATGGCGCGCGACACGGCCAGCGTGGCCAGCACGGTGTCGCCCGCGCCGGACACGTCGAACACCTCGTGCGCCTGCGCGTCGATGTGGTCGCGTCCCGCATCGGTAAACAAAGTCATGCCCTGCTCGGAGCGCGTCACGAGCAGGGCTTCCAGGTCCAGATCGGCGCGCAGCCGCTGCGCGCGATCGGTGAGTTCGGCCTCGGAATTCCAGCGGCCCACGGCCTGCTGCATTTCCGAGCGGTTGGGCGTGACCAGGGTGGCGCCGCGATAGCGGCTGTAGTCGTCGCCCTTGGGGTCCACCAGCACCGGGATGCCCGCGGCCCGCGCCAGCGCGATGAGCGACTCGACCCGGGTGAGCACGCCCTTGGCGTAGTCGGACAGCACGATGATGTCGTGGTTGGCCAGGTGCCGGGCCAGCGCGGCGTCCACGCTGTCGAGCGCGGCCTGTTCGGGGTGCTGTTCGAAGTCCACCCGCAGCAGCTGCTGCTGGCGGCCCAGCACGCGCATCTTCAAGGTGGTGTGCAGCGACGGGTCGGCGATCAGGTCGGCCTGGATGCCGGCCTCGGTCGACAGGCGGCGCACGCTGTCGCCGGCTTCGTCGGCGCCCAGCACGCCCACCAGAGTCACGTGGCCGCCCAGCGCCGCGACGTTGCGCGCGACGTTGGCGGCGCCGCCCAGGCGGTCTTCGCGGCGCGCCACGCGCACCACCGGCACCGGCGCTTCCGGCGAGATGCGTTCGACCTCGCCGAACCAGTACCGGTCCAGCATCACGTCGCCCACCACGAGCACGCGGCTGTGCGAGATGGCTTCGGCGGGAAAAGATTTCATTCGAGTTCTTCCAGGCGGCGCGGCGCGTAGGTCTCCCAGGCGTTGCAGCCGGGACATTGCCAGTAAAAACGACGCGCCTGAAAACCGCAACTGCGGCATGCGTAGCGGTCGAGCCGCTGCGTATGCTTGTGGATCAGGCTGCGCAGCAGCGTCAGGTCGGCGCCCGGCACCGGGCCGTGGTCGGCGTCGCCCTCGCCATTGGCCAGTTCGGCCTCGAGCAGGCGGTCCAGGCCCAGCAGGGACGGATGGCTGCGCAGCGCGCCGCGCGCGAACGTCCAGGCCGGCGTAGCTCCCTGCTGCACGCGCAGCTCGCGGAACAGCACGTTGAACAGGTCCAGCGAGGCATGGCGCGCGTACTGCTTGAGCAGCACGTCCAGCCCGGCCTGTTCCTGGTGGGCGGCCCGGTAGTTGGCCAGCACCTGCTCGGCGACCAGGCCCGCGTATTCGGGGGCGTCGTTCATGACCGATTCCAGGTACAGGCGCTCGCGCTTGGGGTCCTGTTCGGTCAGGGCCAGGCGCGCGCGCAGCATCGCGGTGCGCACCATGGCGCCGCGGCTGGAGGCGGCGTCTATGCCCGACAGCGCATGGTCGGCCGCGTCCAGCGCCTTGTGGGCGGCGTCGATGTCGGCCGGCTTGGCCGCCAGCGCGGACTGCGCCTGCTCGCAGTAGTAGTGCACGATCTGCGGCACCGGCTCGTCGACCAGGCCTTGCAGCGTCTTGACGGCCTCGATGGCGCGCGGCCAGTCGTGCTCGGATTCGTAGATGCGGATCAGCGAGCGCAGCGCCGGCAAGGCGTAGCGGGTGTCCTTGAGCAGCTCGAAACCGCTTTCGGCGCGATCCAGCATGCCGGCCTTGAGGAAATCCTGCGCCAGTTCGTGCTGGGCGTGTTCGCGCTCGGCGGCCGGCAGGTCGGAGCGGTTGAGCAGGCTCTGGTGCACGCGGATGGCGCGTTCCATCTCGCCGCGGCGGCGGAACAGGCTGCCCAGCGCGAAGTGCAGCTCGGTGGTTTCGGGGTCGAGCTTGGCGACTTCGACGAAGGCGTCGATGGCGCGGTCCGGCTCTTCATTGAGCAGGAAGTTCAAGCCGCGGAAATAGGAGTCGGGCAGGCTGCGGGTTTCCCGCAGCATTTGCCGGATGTCGAAGCGCGCGGCCAGCCAGCCCAGCGCGAACAGCACCGGCACGAAAATCAACCACCAAGGTTCAAAATCCACTGTTCAGGCCCTTGCGGCAGGTCGGTACGGAAAACGAGATGGGCAACGGCATTACAGCGGCGACATCGGCGCGACGGCTTCGGGCGGCACGGCCGGCGTGGTGCCGTTGACGGCGGCCTGGACGCGGTCGAGCTCGCGGCGCAGGCGCATGGCCTCGCGGCGGCGGCGCACGGCGGCGGGCACGGTCAGCAGCAGGCCGAACAAGGCGCCCAGCACGAAAACCACCAGCATCACGACGATGAGCGGGACGTCCTGCACCACGTAGTCGGCGTAGAACTTCACGGCGACCGGATCGGTGTTTTTCAAGGCGAACATCAATACCGCAACGAACACGAGCAATCGCAGGGCCCAGACGAGGTAGCGCATGGCGCATGCTCCTTAGAAATCGAGACTTTCAATTGTAAGCGACGTCTCCCGCCCGCCGCGAGAAAAAACCCGGCCCGCAAAAACAAAGCCCCTTGATTGCTCAAGGGGCTTGGTTCGCGGTCCGATCCGCCCGAAGGCAGCCTTTCAGCCGTGCCGTCAATGCATGGCGTGCAGACTCACCATCGACGGCATCGGTTCACTCGATCCGGAGGATTGAGCGTCCTCATCGTTGCCGCCGGCCAAGTCCACCCGCTCGCGCAATTCCTTGCCCGCCTTGAAGTGCGGCACCTGTTTGCCAGGCACCAGCACCTGTTCGCCGGATTTCGGGTTGCGCCCGATTCGGGGAGACCGCTGCGACAGCGAGAAGCTGCCAAAACCGCGGATCTCGATGCGCTGGCCCGAGGCCAGGGCCTGGGTCATCGCATCGAGCACGGTCTTGACCGCGTAATCGGTGTCGCGGGCGGCCAGCTGAGGATAGCGGGCCGCCAAGGCGGCGATCAGCTCCGACTTGGTCACGAATTAACCGTCGTTGCGCTGTTGGTCCAGCTTGGCCTTCAGCAGCGCGCCGAGGTTGGTGGTGCCGGACGAGGCGCTGGCATCGGACATACGCTGGATCGTTTCGGCGGTCTCGGCGTTGTCGCGGGCCTTGATCGACAGCTGGATCGAACGCGTCTTGCGGTCGATGTTGACGATCATGGCTTCGATGTTTTCGCCGACGCTCAGGACGGTGGTGGCATCTTCGACTCGGCCCGAGGAGATCTCGGAAGCGCGCAGGTAGCCTTCGACGTCCACGGACAGCGTCACGACGGCGCCCTTGGCTTCGACCGACTTGATGGTGCCCGGAACCACGGCGCCCTTGTCGAAAGTGGCGACGAAGTTGTTGAACGGGTCGCCTTCCAGCTGCTTGATGCCCAGCGAGATGCGTTCCTTGTCGGTGTCGATGCCCAGGACCACGGCTTCGATCTCGTCGCCCTTCTTGAAGTTGCGCACGGCTTCTTCGCCAGCTTCCGTCCACGACAGGTCGGACAGGTGGACCAGGCCGTCGATGCCGCCGGGCAGGCCGACGAACACGCCGAAGTCGGTGATCGACTTGATGGCGCCGCGGACCTTGTCACCACGCTTGAAGTTGGTGGCGAACTCTTCCCACGGGTTCTGGCGGCACTGCTTCATGCCCAGCGAAATGCGGCGACGGTCTTCGTCGATTTCCAGGACCATGACTTCGACTTCTTCGCCCAGGGTCACGACCTTGCGCGGATCGACGTTCTTGTTGGTCCAGTCCATTTCGGAGACGTGCACCAGGCCTTCGATGCCGGCTTCGACTTCAACGAACGCGCCGTAGTCGGTCAGGTTGGTGACCTTGCCGAACAGGCGGGTGCCTTGCGGGTAGCGGCGAGCGAGGCCGACCCACGGATCTTCGCCCAGCTGCTTGACGCCCAGCGAGACGCGGCTCTTTTCCTGGTCGAACTTGAGGACCTTGGCTTCGACTTCCTGACCCACTTGCAGGACTTCGGACGGGTGACGCACACGGCGCCAGGCCATGTCGGTGATGTGCAGCAGGCCGTCGATGCCGCCCAGGTCCACGAACGCGCCGTAGTCGGTGATGTTCTTGACCACGCCCTTGACCACGGCACCTTCGTGCAGGGTTTCGAGCAGCTTCTGGCGCTCTTCGCCCATGCTGGCTTCCAGCACCTGGCGACGCGACAGCACGACGTTGTTGCGCTTGCGGTCGAGCTTGATGACCTTGAATTCGAGGGTCTTGCCTTCGTACGGGGTGGTGTCCTTGACCGGGCGCAGATCCACCAGCGAACCCGGCAGGAACGCGCGGATGCCGTTGGTCATGACGGTCAGGCCGCCCTTCACCTTGCCGGTGATGGTGCCGGTGACCAGTTCGCCGTTCTCCAGGGCCTTTTCCAGTTGCAGCCAGGCCGACAGGCGCTTGGCGCGGTCACGCGACAGGATGGTGTCGCCGTAGCCGTTTTCCAGGGAATCGATGGCCACCGAGACGAAATCGCCGGGCTGCACTTCGAGTTCGCCCTGGTCGTTCAGGAACTCTTCCAGGGGGATCAGCGCTTCGGACTTCAGGCCGGCGTTGACGACGACGAAGTTGTGGTCGACGCGCACGACTTCGGCGCTGATGACCTCGCCGGACTTCATGTCCTGGCTCTTGAGGCTTTGTGCGAAAAGGTCGGCGAAGCTTTCGCCGCCGGTGGCGGTAGTGGAAACGGAAGACATGGGGTTGAAATCCATTGGGCCGCAATGGCCGTTAAAAACACACCGCAGCGGATTGCCCGCCACAGTGGAGTCAAAATACCTGCCTGCTGGCTTACCCTTGCGGGGTGGCCCGTGGGGGTGTCGCCTGGCTTGAGCAGGGCCTAAAAAACAAATCTATTCAGATCCGGACGCCGTGGCGCCCCAGAAATCCAGTATTGCCTGCACCGTTTCCGCAATCGTCAGATTCGACGAATCCAGTACGCGTGCATCCGCTGCGGGAGCCAATGGCGCGGCCGCCCGCCCGGTATCCCGTGCGTCGCGCTCGCGCATATCCCGCAAAAGGTCGTCTAGATTAGCAGAAATTCCCTTTTCGATCAACTGCTTACAGCGCCTCTGCGCCCGCGCGACCACGTCGGCGACCAGGAACACTTTCAGCGGCGCGTCGGGAAACACCACCGTGCCCATGTCGCGCCCGTCGGCCACTAGGCCGGGCGCCCGGCGAAAGGCGCGCTGGCGCTCGAGCAGCGCCTGGCGCACGCCCGGGAACGCCGCCACGCGCGAGGCGAAATTGCCGACTTCCTCGCGGCGGATGTCGTGGCCGACCTCCCTGCCCTCCAGGTAGATATGGGGGCCGTCGAAACGCACGTCCAGCGTCTCGGCCGCGCGCGCCACGGCGGGCTCGTCGTCGGCCGACAGGCCGCGCTCGATCGCGGCCAGGGCGGTCAGGCGATACAGCGCGCCGCTGTCCAGCACTTCCCAGCCCAGGGCCTTGGCGACCCGGTGGGCCACGGTGCCCTTGCCGGACGCGGTGGGGCCGTCGATCGTGATGACGGGAACGGCGGTGGAGAGTTCGGAGGAAGTCGAAGTCATGGAGTAATTGTCGCTAGGCCGCAACCAGGCCCGCGTAGACATCAAAGTAACCCGGGAAGGTCTTGCTGACGCAGCCGGGGTCGAGAATACGTACGGCCGCGGGGCCGAACGCCGCCAGCGAGAAGCACATCGCCATGCGGTGGTCGTCCCAGGTGCCGATGTGCGCGTCGCGCCAGCCGTCGACGGCCGGCGGCGTGACCCGCAGCCAATCCGGCCCCGATTCCACCTGCGCGCCCAGCTTGGCCAGCTCGGTCTGCATGGCGTGGATGCGGTCGGTTTCCTTGACGCGCCAGCTGCCGATGTTGCGCAGCCGGCACGGGCCGTCGGCGTACAGCGCCAGCGCGGCCGCGGTCATGGCGGCGTCGGGGATCAGGTTGAAATCGGTGTCGAAGGCCTTCAGGCGCTCGCCCCGGGCCACGCGCGCGCCGGACACTTCGATCCAGCCGGGGCCGTAGCTGACCTGGGCGCCCATCCCGGCCAGGGTGTCGGCGAACGCGACGTCGCCCTGGATGCTGTCGGCGCCCACGCCGGTCACGCGCAGCGGACCGCCGCCGATCGCGCCCAGCGCCATGAAGTAGGACGCCGTGGACGCGTCGCCCTCGACCGCGATCTGCCCGGGGCTGCGGTAGGACGCGCCCGCCTCGATGACGAAGCGGCTCCAGCCCTCGCGCCGCACCTGCACGCCGAAGCGCGCCATCAGGTTCAGCGTGATTTCGATATAGGGCTTGGAGATCAGCTCGCCGATGACCTCGATCGCCACCGGCTTGCCGCTGGCGCGCGCCTGCAGCGGCGCGGCCATCAGCAGCGCCGTCAGGAACTGGCTGGAGACCGACCCCTGCACCCGCGCCACCGCGTCGCCGGCGATTTTGCCGCGGCCGATGCGCAGCGGCGGATAGCCCGGCTGGCCCAGGTAATCGATGCGCGCGCCCAGCGCGTTCAAGGCGTCGACCAGGTCGCCGATGGGACGCTCGTGCATGCGCGGCACGCCCGAGAGCCGGTAGTCGCCGCCCATCAGCGCCAGCGCCGCGGTCAGCGGACGGATGGCGGTGCCGGCGTTGCCCATGAAAAGGTCGGCGCTTTCGACCGGAAAGCGCGGCACGCCCTGCACCGTGACGCGGCCGGCGTCCAGGTCCGAGACCTGCACGCCCAGCTGGCGCAGGGCGGCCAGCATCACGCGGGTGTCGTCCGAATCCAGCAGCCCGGTGATGGCCGTGCCGCCTTCGGCGATCGCGGCCAGCAGCAGCACGCGGTTGGAAATGCTCTTGGAGCCCGGCAGGGCCACTTCGCCCCGCGCCTGGCGCACCCGGGGCAGATCCAGATAAGGCAAAGCGCCCATGTCAGCTACTCCTTGCGCCAGTTGCGGCGCGCCCGCGCTGCCGTCTCCAGCAGCGTCGACAAGGCCGCGCCGTCGCCCGCGGCGATGGCGTGCTCGGCCCGGTCCAGCACCGCGCGGACCTCGGCCAGCTCGGCCAGCATCGCGTCGCGGTTGGACAGGAAAATATCGCGCCACATCTCCGGCGAACCCGCCGCGATGCGCGTGAAATCGCGAAAGCCGCTGCCCGCCAGGTCCAGGCGGGTGGCGGCGTCGGCGGCCGTGGCCACCTGGTTCATGTAGACCGCCGACAACAGGTGCGGCAGATGGCTGACCGAGGCCAGCAGCCGGTCGTGCGCGTCGGCGTCCATGTCGATCACTTGCGAGCCGCAGGCCAGCCAGGCGCGGCGCACCAGATCGACGCTGGCCGCGGAATTCCCGGGCAGCGGCGTCAGGATGACGGTGCGATCGCGATAGAGGTCGGCCTGCGCGGCTTCCGGTCCGGTGCGTTCGGCGCCGGCGATCGGATGGCCGGGCACGAACTGCGCGGCCCGCTCGCCCAGCGCGGCGCGCACCGCGGCGGCCACCTCGGCCTTGGTGCTGCCGGCGTCGGTCAGCACGGCGCCGGCGCGCAGGTGCGCGCGCATGCGCGACAAGGCGTCGGCCAGGCCGCCCACCGGCGTGGCCAGCAGGATCAGGTCGGCGCGCGCGGCCGCCTCTTCGAGCGACACGGCCTCGTCGATCAGGCCCAGTTCGCGCGCGCGCGCCAGCGACTGCGGATTGCGTCCCGCCCCCAGCACCACGCCGACCTGCCCGGCGCTGCGCAGCGCCGCGGCGAACGAACCGCCGATCAGGCCCACGCCGACGACGGCCAATACAGGAATCAGGGGGCCAGCGGCCCCCTGATCGGAAGACAGTGCAGCGTCGTTCATGCTGACAGGATGGCGCCCAGCGCGTCGATGAAACGCTGGTTCTCTTCGGGCAAGCCGATGGACACGCGCAGCCACTCGGGCAAGCCGTCTCCGGCCACCGGGCGCACGATCACGCCGCGCTTGAGCAGTTCGAGGTTGATGCGCGGCGCATCGCCCACGTGCACCAGCACGAAGTTGCCGTAGCTGGGCACGTAGCGCAGCTTCAGGGCCTCGAACGCGGCGCACAGCTGCGCCTTGCCGGCCTTGTTCAGGGAGTAGGCCTGCTGCAGGTAGGCGGCGTCGCCCAGCGCGGCCACGGCGGCGGCCTGCGCCAGCGTGTTGACGTTGAACGGCTGGCGCACGCGGTTGAGCAGGTCGGTCAGGGCCGGCTGCGCCACCGCGAAGCCCACGCGCAGGCCGGCCAGGCCGTAGGCCTTGGAGAAGGTGCGCGAGACGATCAGGTTGGGATAGCGGCGCACCAGCTCGGTGCTGTCGAAACGGAACTCGGGATCGAGGTATTCGTTATAGGCCTCGTCCAGCACCACCGTGACGCGCTCGCCGTGGGCGGCGTGCACGCGTTCGAGGAAGGCCGCGACCTGCTCGCCCGGCACGAAGGTGCCGGTGGGGTTGTTCGGGTTGGCGATGAACACCAGGCGGGTGTCGTCGGCGATGGCGTCGAACATCGCGTCCAGGTCGTGGCCGTAGTCCCTGGCCGGCACCACGATGTGGCGCGCGCCGCGCGCCTGTGTGGCCAGGCGGTACACCGCGAACGAGTGCTGCGCGTACACGGCGGAAGCGCCCGGCTCCAGCAGCGCCAGCGCGGCGATTTCCAGGATGTCGTTGGAGCCGTTGCCCAGCGTGATCCAGTTCATCGGCACGCCGTAGCGCTCGGCCAGCGCGGCCTTCAGATCGAAGCCGTTGGGATCGGGGTAGCGCGCCAGCGATTCGGCCGCGGCCAGCATGGCCTCGCGCGCCGAGCCGGGCATGCCCAGCGGGTTTTCGTTGGACGCCAGCTTGACGATGCCGGCCGGATCCAGCCCGAACTCGCGGGCCAGTTCTTCGATGGGTTTGCCCGCCTGGTAGGGGGCGATGGCGCTGACGTGCGCCGGGGCGGCGAGGGGCTTGGATGCGGTGGTCATGTTGTGGAGGCTCACGACGCCGGGTAGGAACCCAGCACTTTCAGGTAGGCGACCTGCGCCTGCAGGGTGGCAAGCGCGCGTTCGACGTTCGGATCGTTGCGGTGGCCCAGCACGTCGACGTAGAAATAGTATTCCCACTGGCCGGTGCGGGCCGGACGCGATTCGAAACGCGTCATCGACACGCCGTTGGCCGCCAGCGGGGCCAGCATTTCGTAGACCGCGCCGGCGCGGTTGGGCACGGCCAGGATCAGGCTGGTCTTGTCGCGGCCGCTGACCAGCGGCTCGATATTGCCGATGGCCAGGAACCGGGTGCGGTTCTGCGGGTCGTCCTGGATGCCGGCGGCGGCGATCTTCAGGTTCCAGGCGGGCGCGGCCACCTCGCCCGCGATCGCGGCGATGGAGGGGTCGGACGCGGCCGCGCGCGCGGCCTCGGAATTGCTGGACGCGGCCACGCGGGGCACGCCGGGATAGTGGCGCGTCAGCCAGCCCTGGCACTGGGCCAGCGCCTGCGGATGCGCGGAAATGGTCTTGATGCCGTCCATGCTGCCGGACTGCGACATCAGGCAATGGCGGATCACCAGCGAACGCTCGCCCAGGATCTTGAGCGGCGTGTTCAGCAGCAGGTCCAGGCTGCGGTTGACGGCGCCTTCGGTGGAGTTCTCCACCGGCACCATGCCCACGTCGGCCTGGCCGGCCTCGACGGCGCGGAACACTTCATCGAAGGACGCGCACGGCAGCTGCTGCACGGCATGGCCGAAATGCTCCATCGCCGCCTGTTCGGAAAACGAGCCCTGCGGCCCCAGGAAGGCGACCGTCATGCCGCGTTCCAGGCCGCGGCAGGCCGAGATGATCTCGGTCCACACGGCCGCCACGCCCGCGTTCGGGAACGGGCCGGGGTTGGTCTGCTGCAGGCGCCGGATGACGTCGGCCTCGCGCTCGGGGCGCAGCACCGGGCCGTCGGCGTGCGCGGCGTGCTTGGCCTCGCCCACTTCGAGCGCGGCGCGCGCGCGCTGCGTCAGCAATTCGAGGATCTGCGCGTCCAGCGCGTCGATGCGTTGGCGCAGCGGAAGCAGCTTGCTTTGCAGTTCATCATCCATAGCGGCGCTCGAATTCCTTCAGATACTCGACCAGCGCCTGCACGGCGGCCAGGGGCACGGCGTTGTAGATGGAGGCGCGCATCCCGCCCACGCTCTTGTGGCCCTTCAGCTGCGTCAGGCCGGCGGCGTCCGCGCCTTGCAGGAAGGCCTCGTTGAGCGATTCGTCGCGCAGCACGAACGGCACGTTCATGCGCGAACGCACCGGCGCGTGTACAGGATTGCGGTAGAACGAGGTGCTGTCCAGGTAGCCGTACAGCAGGTCGGCCTTGGCCTTGTTGGCGGCTTCCATGCCGGCCACGCCGCCGTTGGCCTTGACCCACTTGAACACCAGGCCCGCGACGTAGATCGCGAAAGTGGGCGGCGTGTTGTAGCGCGAGTGCTCGGCGGCCACGTTGGCGTAGTCGAACGCGGACGGACAGATCGGCAGGGCATGGCCGATCAGGTCGCGGCGCGCGATGACGACGGTCACGCCCGCCGGGCCGGCGTTCTTCTGCGCGCCCGCATACAGCAGGCCGCAGCGCGTCACGTCCATGGGACGCGACAGGAAATGCGAAGAGGCGTCCACCACCAGCGGCACGTCGGGCGCGCCCAGCGCGGCGGTGTCCGGCCAGTCCATGAATTCGACGCCGCCGATGGTCTCGTTGCTGCACAGGTGCAGATAGGCGGAATCCTTGCGCACCTGCCAGGTCTCGACCGGCGGCACCCAGGTCAGCGGGGCCTGCTCGCGGCCGTCGAGCTCGACGGCCTGCTCGCTGCTGGCCGCAAGCTGCGTGCTGCCGTAGCGGCCGGCTTCCTTGTAGGAACGCTTGGACCAGTGGCCCGTGACCACGAAGTCGGCCGCCGGCGTGCCGCGGCGCCCCATGAGGTTCATGGGCACGATGGCGTTTTCCCCGGAACCCCCGCCCTGCATGAACATGACGGCGTAGTCCGCCGGCAGTTGCAGCAGGTCGCGCAGGTCCGATTCGGCTTCATCGCAGATCTGCACGAAGTGCTTGCCGCGATGGCTCATTTCCATCACGGACATGCCGCTGCCGTGCCAGTCCAGCATTTCCGCAGCGGCTTGCTGCAGCACCACCTCGGGCAAGGCCGAGGGGCCTGCCGAGAAGTTCCAGGGGCGGGCCATTATTGCTCCGTAGGTTCGGTCGAATCCGTCGTGTCGGCTGCGCCGTTGCCGTCGCCGCCATCCGTGCCCTGGCCGTCCTCGTCGAGGTCGCCGTCATCGTCCGCGTCGCTTTCCACGACCCGGCGCACGCCCGACAGCGAGCTGCCGTCGTCGACGTTGATGAGGGTGACGCCCTGCGTGGCGCGGCCCATTTCACGGATTTCCGAGACGCGCGTGCGCACCAGTACGCCGCCGGTCGTGATCAGCATGATCTCGTCCGAAGGCATGACCAGCACCGCACCCACCACCTTGCCGTTGCGCGAGCTGGTCTGGATGGCGATCATGCCCTTGGTGCCGCGGCCGTGGCGCGTGTACTCGGTGATCGGGGTGCGCTTGCCGTAGCCGTTCTCGGTGGCGGTCAGCACGCTTTGGGTTTCGTCGCCCGCGACCAGCAGCGCGATCACGGTCTGGGTGTCTTCCAGCATCATGCCGCGCACGCCGCGGGCGTTGCGGCCCATCGGGCGCACGTCGTTCTCGTCGAAGCGCACGGCCTTGCCGGCGTCGGAGAACAGCATGACGTCGTGCTTGCCGTCGGTCAGGTCGGCGCCGATCAGGTAATCGCCGTCGTCCAGGTCCACGGCGATGATGCCGGCCTTGCGCGGATTGGAGAAGTCCGACAGCGGCGTCTTCTTGACCGTGCCGCGCGAGGTCGCCATGAACACGTAGTGGTCTTCGCTGAATTCCTTGACCGGCAGCACCACCGTGATCTTCTCGCCGTCGGCCAGCGGGAACATGTTGACGATGGGCTTGCCGCGCGAATTGCGCGTGCCCTGCGGCACTTCCCAGACCTTCAGCCAGTACACCCGGCCGCGGTTGGAGAAGCACAGCAGGAAGTCGTGCGTGTTGGCGATGAAGAGCTGGTCGATCCAGTCGTTTTCCTTCATGGCCGTGGCCTGCTTGCCGCGTCCGCCGCGTTTTTGCGAGCGGTATTCGGACAGCGGCTGGCTCTTGATGTAGCCGCCGTGCGACAGGGTCACGACCATGTCGGTCGGCGTGATCAGGTCTTCGGTGTCGAGTTCGGTTGCGTTGAGCTCGATTTCCGAGCGGCGCGAGTCCTTGGCGCCGGTCGAGAACTCGGCCTTGATGGCCTGCAGTTCCTCGCCGATGATGGTGGTGATGCGCTCGGGGCGCGCCAGGATGTCGAGCAGATCGGCGATGGTGGACATGATGTCCTTGTATTCGCCGACGATCTTGTCCTGCTCCAGCCCGGTCAGGCGCTGCAGGCGCATGTTCAGGATTTCCTGGGCCTGCGTATCGCTCAGGCGGTACAGGCCGTCGCCCTGCAGGCCGAATTCGGCGCCCAGGTCGTCCGGGCGGAAGGCCGCGCGGCCTCCCGGCGTGTCGCCGTCGGCGCGCGACAGCATCTCGCGCACCAGCGACGAATCCCAGGAACGCGCCATCAGTTCCTGGCGCGCGACCGGCGGGGTCGGCGCAGCCTTGATGATGGCGATGAAGTCGTCGATGTTGGCCAGCGCCACGGCCAGGCCTTCCAGCACGTGGCCGCGTTCGCGGGCCTTGCGCAGCTGGAACACCGTGCGGCGCGTGACCACTTCCCGGCGGTGCTGCAGGAAGTAGTCGATCATCTGCTTCAGGTTGAGCAGGCGCGGCTGGCCGTCGACCAGCGCCACCAGGTTCATCCCGAAGGTGTCCTGCAGCTGCGTGTTCTTGTAGAGGTTGTTCAGGACGACCTCGGGGACCTCGCCGCGCTTGAGCTCGATGACCAGGCGCATGCCGTCCTTGTCGGACTCGTCGCGGATGTCGGAGATGCCTTCGATCTTCTTGTCGTTGACCAGCTCGGCGATGCGCTCCTGCAGCGTCTTCTTGTTGACCTGGTAGGGAATCGCGTCGACCACGATGGCCTGGCGGTTGCCCTTCTCCATGTCCTCGAAGTGGGTCTTGGCGCGCATGACCACGCGGCCGCGGCCGGTGCGGTAGCCTTCGCGCACGCCCGACATGCCGTAGATGACGCCGCCGGTGGGGAAATCGGGCGCCGGGATGAGCTCCATGAGCTCGTCGACCGAACACGCCGGATTACGCAGGCAGTACAGGCAGCCGTCGACCACTTCCTGCAGGTTGTGGGGCGGAATGTTGGTGGCCATGCCCACCGCGATGCCCGAACTGCCGTTGACCAGCAGGTTGGGCAGGCGCGACGGCAGCAGCAGCGGTTCCTGTTCGCTGCCGTCGTAGTTGGGGCCGAAGTCCACCGTTTCCTGGTCGATGTCGGCCAGCAGCTCGTGGGCGATCTTGGCCAGGCGGATTTCGGTGTAACGCATCGCCGCGGCGTTGTCGCCGTCGATCGAGCCGAAGTTGCCCTGGCCGTCCACCAGCATGTAGCGCATGGAGAAATCCTGCGCCATGCGGACGATGGTGTCGTAGACGGACTGGTCGCCGTGGGGGTGGTACTTACCGATGACGTCCCCGACGATACGCGCCGACTTCTTGTAGGCGCGGTTCCAGTCGTTGTTCAGTTCGTGCATCGCGTAGAGCACGCGCCGGTGGACGGGCTTGAGGCCGTCCCGCACATCCGGTAGCGCCCGACCCACGATCACGCTCATCGCGTAATCGAGGTAACTGCGGCGCATCTCTTCTTCCAGCGATACCGGAAGCGTCTCCTTGGCAAAGGAATCCATATATATAACGACAGAATCGTGTAAGGAGGAACCCGGGCCGGGTAAACAGGAAATTCTATCATTCGATTCACCGAGCGGTCAGAAGGAGCGCCCCGGGGCGCTCGCCGGCGGGCCCGGCCGGACGACATCCAGACCCGGCCGCCGGCGCGTCCGCCCGCGCCCTGCGGGCCTGTTGTCAAAAACCAACATGGAAAACCGATGGAGCGCCGAAAACGTCATATCCAGCGTCAATGCGCCTGTCCAGGGAAGCCAAAGCCCCCCAAATGCCTTAAGATTGTTTCCAGCACGCAGGAAACCCAGTAGCTATTCCTTTGAACCAGCTCTTGGCGTTGCTATACTGGCCCCGTTTTCCTGATATGCGGCGGGGGTTCGCTGCGAGTCACTTATCCAGCTTCAAGCTCAACGAGGAGAAACATGAACAAACCCTCCAAATTCGCTCTGGCGCTCGCCTTCGCCGCCGTCACGGCCTCGGGTGTAGCCTCGGCCCAGACCTATCCCGACACGGTGGACAACTGGCGCAATCCGTTCGGTGACGTTTGGAAGAACGGCACGAACGAACTGTGCTGGCGCGATGCGTTCTGGACCCCGGCCACCGGCATCCCCGGCTGCGACGGCGTTCCGGTTGCGCAACAGAAGCCGAAGCCCGCCCCGATGGCGGCCAAGGTCGTGTTCAACGCCGACACGTTCTTCGACTTCGACAAGTCGACCCTGAAGCCCGAAGGCCGCCAGCTGCTGGACCAAGTCGCCCAGCAAGCCAACGGCATCGACCTCGAAACCATCATCGCTGTGGGCCACACCGACTCGATCGGCACCGAAGCCTACAACCAGAAGCTGTCCGAGCGTCGTGCCGCTTCGGTCAAGAGCTACCTGGTCAGCAAGGGTATCGACCCCAACCGTATCTACACGGAAGGCAAGGGCGAGCTGAACCCGATCGCTTCCAACAAGACGAAGGAAGGCCGCGCCCAGAACCGTCGCGTTGAGATCGAAATCGTGGGTAGCCGCAAGTAATTGCCGGACTAGCTACAATAAAGGGGCCTCGCATAGCGAGGCCTTTTTTTCGTCGCCTGCGCACCCTTTTGGTGCAGCGGTGCGGCGCCCCTCCTCGCCAGGCGCGCAGGAGCCCCTCTATATATAGCGTCGCCTTACGCTGGACTGCCCATGACCACGCAAACCCACGACACCGCCCGCCCCGCCGTCAACGCCGACCAGGCCGAACTGGACAAGTTCGGCGCCCTGGCCAGCCGCTGGTGGGACCCCGAAAGCGAGTTCAAGCCGCTGCATGCCATCAATCCGCTGCGGCTCGAATGGATCCAGGAGTGCGCGGGCAGCCTGGCAGGCAAGACCGTGCTGGACGTGGGCTGCGGCGGCGGCATCCTGTCCGAGTCCATGGCCAAAAGCGGCGCGGCGGTCACCGGCATCGACCTGGCCGACAAATCCCTGAAGGTGGCGCGCCTGCACGGCCTGGAATCCGGCGTGCAAGTGGAATACCGCAAGGTCCCGGTCGAAGAGCTGGCGGCCGAACGGCCCGGCCACTACGACGTGGTCACCTGCATGGAAATGCTGGAACACGTGCCGGACCCGGCCTCCATCGTGCGCGCGTGCTCGACCCTGGTCAAACCGGGCGGCTGGGTGTTCTTCTCCACCCTGAACCGCAACCCCAAATCCTTCCTGTTCGCCATCGTGGGCGCGGAATACGTGCTGCGCCTGCTGCCGCGCGGCACCCACAGCTACGAGCAGTTCATCAAGCCCAGCGAACTGTCGGCGGCGGCGCGCGGCGCCGGCCTGGAGCCGGTCGGCATGCGCGGCATGGAATACAACCCGATCACCCAGATCTACTCCCTGTCATCCGATACTTCGGTCAACTACCTGATGGCTACCCGCAAATGAGCGCCCTGATCCTGTTCGACTTCGACGGCACGCTGGCCGACACCGCCCCCGACCTCGCCGCTGCGGCCAACCGCCAACGCACCCGCAAGGGTCTGGAACCGATGGCCTACGAACTGCTGCGTCCGGTGGCCTCGCAGGGCGCGCGCGGCCTGCTGCGCGTGGCGCTGGGCCTCAAGCCCGGAGATCCCGACTACGAGCCCACCCGCCTGCAGTTCCTGGAAGACTACGCGGCCGGCTCCACCGTCCACAGCAAGCTGTTCCCCGGCATCGGCGAGCTGCTGGCCGATATCCGCCGCCGCGGCCTGTCCTGGGGCATCGTCACCAACAAGGTCACCTACCTGACTCTGCCCATCGTCGAACACCTGGACCTGACGCGCGACAGCGCCGTGCTGGTCTGCGGCGACACCACGGCGCACGCCAAGCCCCATCCCCTGCCGCTGCAGCACGCCGCGCGCGAGGCCGGCTTTGCCGTGGACCGCTGCGTCTACGTCGGCGACGACCTGCGCGACATCCAGGCCGCGCACGCCGCCGGCATGCCCGCCGTCGCCGCGGCCTACGGCTACGTCGGCGAAGACGACAACATCACGACCTGGGAAGCCGAGACCTGCGCCCACTCCCCCGCGGAGCTGTGGCCGGCCATCGAGCCCCTGCTGCCCAGCGACCTGCGCTAGGGCCGCCCGAAGGGACGGGCCGCGCCCGTCCCGGTCCCGGCGCCGGTCAGGCGAATTAGTCTGGTAGACGGAATAATCTTTCCGCAATCGCCATCTTTATCCTGATAGCCCGGTCACTTAAAGTGTGATCCATGCACGGCATCAGGGTCTACCCGAAGCCTTCGCCGCAATCTCCGACGCGGCGCCGCCCTCCCTTCACCATCGCCTGTCCGCGCGCCGCGGTGCGTCGCGCCCGAGAACGCCCATGCTATTGCCCATCCTGCTGCTTTCCGCCGCCGGCTTCACCATCCTGACGACGGAATTCCTGATCGTCGGACTGCTGCCGGGACTGGCCCGCGACCTGGACGTCACCGTGTCCCAGGCCGGCCTGCTGGTCTCGCTGTTCGCCTTCACCGTGGCCGCGACCGGGCCGCTGCTGACCGCGCTCATGGCCAACATCGAGCGCAAGCGGCTGTTCATCGGCGTGCTGCTGCTTTTCGGCCTGTCCAACGCGCTGGCGGCGGTCGCCCCCAACATCTGGGTCATGGCCGTCGCCCGCTTCGTCCCGGCGCTGGCGCTGCCCGTGTTCTGGTCCCTGGCCAGCGCCACGGCGGTCGAGCTGGTCGGCCCGGCCCGCGCCGGACGCGCCATTTCCACGGTGGCCTTCGGCATCGTGGCCGCCACGGTGTTCGGCATTCCCATCGGCGTGCTCATCTCCGACGCCTTCGGCTGGCGCGCCGCCTTCGCCGTGCTGTCGGCCGTCGCCTTCGCCAAGGCCGTGCTGCTGCTTTTCGCCTTCCCCAGCATCCGGGTGCACGGCGACGGCGTCCGGCTCATTACGCAGCTGCGCATCCTGCGCCGCCCCATCGTGGTCGGCCACGTGCTGCTTTCGCTGCTGGTCTTCACCGGCATGTTCACCGCCTACACCTACCTGGCCGACATGCTGGAGCGGCTGGCCGGCTTCAACGGCCAGATCGTGGGCTGGACCATGATGGCGTTCGGCGCGGTCGGCCTGGTCGGCAACACCCTGGGCGGCCGCCTGGTGGACCGCAGCCCGCTGGGCGCCACCGCCCTCTTCTCCAGCCTGATGGCCGCCGGCCTGGCCGC
This sequence comes from Achromobacter sp. SX5, assembly GCF_056711425.1. NCBI lineage: Bacteria > Pseudomonadati > Pseudomonadota > Betaproteobacteria > Burkholderiales > Alcaligenaceae > Achromobacter > Achromobacter sp. SX5. Next base: position 4,198,857 of record NZ_CM160041.1, read on the forward strand.
GCTGGCGCCGGTCATGGCCTCGCACGGCCTGCTGGCCGTGGCGCTGGGCGTCTGGGGCATCGCGCAGGCGGCGCTCTTCATCGTCTGCCACGTGCGGCTGATGAAATCCGCCCCCGAAGCGCCGGCGTTTGCCGCGTCCCTGAATATCTCGGGCGCCAACATCGGCATCGGCCTGGGCGCCGTGGTCGGCGGCCACGTCATCGACCAGTACGGCCTGGGCGCCCTGGGCTGGGCCGCCGCCGCCATCGTCGGCCTTTCGGTCGGTCTGGCTTTGCTGCTGATGGCCGCCTCCCGCGCCCGCCCGGCGGCCAAGGCCGCCTGCCCGAACCCGGCCTGACCGGCGCTGTCTCCCCCGGGCCACGCCTGCACGGGAAACCGTGCAGGCTATGGGATTTCCCAGTACAATAGGTCTTACTTGGGGCCGATCCGGATTCGACGTGGGTCGCGAAACAACTCAGGGCATGCCGAGCACCAGTTCGCTCGTTAATCCACTGGAACACTACAAACGCCAACGACGAGCGTTTCGCTCTCGCCGCTTAAGCGGTGAGCCGCTGCACTGATCTGTCCTTGGGTCAGGCGGAGGAAGGCAACTTCCTAGGGGGGCAACCCTCGAACCGCAGCAGCGACATTTACAAGGAATCGGTTTGAACTGGGGTCACACGGTTCAAATTTAAATTACGTGAATCGCTCTGGTCCGGCCTGTCGGTTGGCTAAGTCCAGGGTTAAAACCAAATAGATCGACTACGCATGTAGAACTGGTTGCGGAGGGCTTGCGGACGGGGGTTCAATTCCCCCCGGCTCCACCAAATTAGCAAGCATTAGACAGTACAGGACAGGGGCGGACGGGTTAACCGATCCGCCCTTTTCTGTCTAAAACTGTCTCAGTTGTCGCCACATGGCGCAACCGACGTTTTGGTATCTGTACGGACATTCCGGGGGCACGTCAGCCCGCAGGATCCATACACGCTGCCACTCCCATGCCTTCCCCTCTCATGCTCGGAATTACACGCTTCTTCAGCCAAAGTAGCTCTAAATTTAGTCCTATTTAGGTGACGCATGGAACGCATCCATAGCTTGCTGACCGTCAGTATCTCCGAGTTCAAACAGAATCCCGGCAAGGTGGTCGAAGATGCCCAGGGGCAGCCGGTGGCGGTGCTAAACCACAATCGTCCGGCCTTCTACACTGTTTCACCGGAACTCATGGCGCAGATGGCTGAGCTGTACGATGGGCGCCAGCTCGAATCGTTGGTTCGCTCGCGCCTGAAATCGGTCGATTGGGCCGTCGAAGTCAGCCTTGACGAGCTGTAAGCGGCATACAGGCTTTTCTTTGTTCCAGAGGCAAGGCAGGAATGGGACGCGTTGGATGGCTCCATCAAAACCCTGTTCAAAGCGGCTCTGAAGAACTGCTGGACACTCCCCGGTTGCCTGGGTCGCAACTTCATCCGCCCTTGGTTGGTTGCTACAAGATCAAGCTGCGCGGCGTCGGCTATAGATTGGTATATCTGGTGAGGGATAATGCAATCCCGCCGGACATAGTCGTCCTGGTCGTGGGCCGCCGTGACGGCGGAATTTATGAGGCCGCGGCGGGAGCGCTGGAATCGGCTCGCAAGCTGGACGAATAATATTCACTCCTGAGATTTAAAAAAGGGCGGACCGCATAACCGGTCCGCCCTTTTTCATTCACTCAATCAAAATGCATTACTGCAGCCGCTGCAGTTCTTCCTGATATGCCGGCCCATAACGCAGTCGCAGGTACTCCGCATAAGCCGCCCGGTATTCGCTGCTATAGATATCGGGCGTCAGCTCGCGGTTCCAGAAGTCCGCCACGCCGGCGCGTTTCCAGAGGGCGAGGTCGGCCTGGACTTCGGCGCGGGAGAGTTCGCGCTGGGGCGCGGAGCGGGCGGCATCCTGAACCACGGCGCGGGGCGCGGACTGGGCCATGGCTTGCGGCGCGGCTGCGATCGCGATAATGGCCAGCAGCATATTCAGAGAGTTTTTCATAGGGCATTCCTGTAGGCAGTTTCATCATCCGTCATCGGTCCGGATATCAGGCCGACGACAGCGCGTAGGAAAAAGTCTACCTATCCGGTTCTGCCAAAATCCCGACGGGGAAATTACTTTTTGGTCATGATCGGGCCGCGCGGGATTATTTGTTCGTGGTGGATTTGCGACAGTAAAACTGCCCTGCTCTTACAGCGGCTTGAATATCGGACGCTCGCGCCCATTCCCGACGGGTCGCCTGGCTCCCCTGCAAAAACAAGGACTTAGACGATGGCGTCGGATATGCTCCGCGGCCAAGATAACCATATCGGAACAAATATGTAATTCCCATGTCGGCTGATTGACGAATGCCGCTACCCACACTGGCAAAAGCCAAGGCCGGTGGATCGGGCAGTTGCATCGTGAATGACAGCTCTTCTTTTTCCCGACGCTCCTTCTGCCGGCCTGGCGCAAGCAAGCAGCCCAAATCTATCAAGGAGCAATCGTGAAAAAGACCATCCTGTTGGCCGCTACGGCGGCCACGCTCTCGACCGCGGCGGCGCACGCGGAAACGTCGGTCACGCTTTACGGCAAGATCGATACCGGTATCGGCTTCGCCAAGGTGGACGGTTCGTACACCAACCCGGTCACCGGGGTGAGCAGCGACTTCAAGGCCAGCCGCTTCGGCGCCACCACCGGCCAGACCGCCGGTTCGCGCTGGGGCCTGCGCGGCAAGGAAGACCTGGGCGGCGGCCTGTATGCCTCGTTCCAGCTGGAGTCGGGCTTCGATTCGACCAACGGCAGTTCGTCGCAGGGCGGCCGCCTGTTCGGCCGTAACGCCACGATCGGCCTGGGCAGCGCCGACTGGGGCGAATTCCGCCTCGGCCGCCAGTACAACGTGGCCACGCGCATGATGGCCGGCATGTTCGGCTCGAACTTCGGCGGCGGTTTCACCCAGCTGAATACCGGCGGCGGGCTGGGTTTCAGCAGTTCGTACTGGGTCCGCTACGACAACCTGGCCCTGTATGAGTCCTCGAGCTTCGGCGGCGGTTTCCGCTTCTCCGCCGGCTATGCCTTCAACGCCAACGACCAGACCGCGGCCCAGACCGGCTTCGCCACCGCCGACAATACCCGCGCGATCACCAGCGGCCTGAGCTACAACAACGGCCCGCTGATGGCATTCGTTTCGTACGAGCAGCTCAATCCCTCCAACAAGCTGAGTTCGGCCCAGACCAGCGCCACGCCGCGCGCGTACACCGTGGGCGCGTCCTATGACTTCGAGGCGCTGAAAATCGCCGCGGCCTATGAACGCGCGACCGACGGCTGGTTCGCAGGCAAAGGGCTGCCGTCCGGGGCCGCCATCAACGGCTTCCGCGGAACGCCGTCGAACGCTTTCCTCAACAACTTCAACACCAACTCGTACCTGCTCGCCGTGTCGGTTCCCACCGGCGCCTCCAGCGGCATGTTCGCATCGTGGCAGCGCGTGGATCCGAACGGCCGCGACCTGACCGGCGGCGACTCCACGTCGAATACGTTCGCGCTGGGCTATACCTACAGCCTGTCCAAGCGCACCAGCCTGTATGCCGTGGGTTCGTACACCAAGAACTTCGCGTTCCTGAGCGACGCCAAGGCCACCGAAGCGCTGGTGGGCATGCGCCACTCGTTCTAAGCAGCAAACCGGGAGCGGCCTCGCGCCGCTCCCGTTCAGTCCGAGCGGTGTTCGAGCGTGTAGCCCATGCCGCGCACCGTATGCAGCAGCCGCGTGTCGAAGGGATCGTCGATCTTGGAGCGCAGGCGCCGCACCGCCACCTCCACGACGTTGGTGTTGCTGCTGAAATTCATGTCCCAGACCTGCTCGGCCAGCACCAGCCGCGACACCACTTCGCCCTGGCGCCGCATGAGTATGGTGAGCAGACAGAACTCCTTTGCCGTCAGGTCGATGCGCGCGTTGGCGCGCATCACGCGCCGCCGCAGCAGGTCCAGCTCCAGGTCGGCCACGCGCAGCACGTTGGGGCCGCGCCCGTTCTCCACGCTGGCGCCGCGGCGGCGCAGGGCCAGCACGCGGGCCTGCAGTTCGGACAGCGCGAACGGCTTGGGCAGGTAATCGTCGGCGCCCTGCTCCAGCCCCCGAACGCGGTCCTCCAGGCTGGATCGCGCGGTCAGCATCATGACCATCACGGCATCGTTCTGGCGAATGCGCTGCAGGACTTCAAACCCCTCCATGTCGGGAAGATTGATGTCCAGGATGATCAGGTCGTACTGCACTTCATACGCCAGCTGCAGGCCGCTGGTGCCATCGAGCGCGATATCGGCGAGGTAGCCGTTCTCCATCAGGCTGCGTCTTACTATGTCCGCTAGTTTTTTCTCGTCGTCGATTATCAGTATTTTCATCCGGTCGGCCTGAATAGTTCCGAAATGGCGCGACGCCGGCGCCGGCGCGATGCGCGCCCACGCCGATAGTCGGTACTGAAAACTTTATTCCCGCGCCAGCGTCAAAAGGCAGACATGTGCATTACGAATATGACACGCTGCGCCGCGAAAAATGTAATGTCGCTGCAAGGTTCGGACCGCGCCGTCCGCTAGCGCCCGAGGTCGACGCTGAAGCCGATGGTAGTGCCGGCGGCGTCGCTCGCCGCATACGACTGGCCGCCGTGCATGCGGGCGATGGCCGCCACGATCGCCAGGCCCAGCCCGTGATGCACGGTATCGCTGGCCCTGGACGAGTCCAGGCGATAGAAACGGTGGAACAGCCGCGGCAGATGCTCGGCGTCTATCGGATCGCCGATGTTCCTCACCGCGATGCGGACCTGGCTGTCGCCGATGTCCTGGATATGGACTTCGACCTGCGTGTCGGGATAGGCGTAGCGCACGGCGTTCGACACCAGATTCGAGACCGCGCGCTGGAACAGGGTCCGGTCCACCTCCGCGCTCCGGTCGCCCACGATGGCGAAACTCACGCCGGCGTCGAGCGCTTCGGCCTCGTGGTAGGCCAGGACTTCCCGCACCAGTTCGCGCAGGTCCGCCGGCTGACGCGAGCGCGCCGTCGCACCGCCGTCGGCCTGCGCCAGGAACAGCATGTCGTTGATGATGCCGGACATGCGCTGCAGTTCTTCGAGGTTGGAGCCCAGCATCTCGCGCAGCGTTTCGCTGGAGCGCGGCGCCGACAGCGCGAGTTCGGTCTGGCCCACCAGCGTCGCCAGCGGCGTGCGCAGCTCGTGCGCCACGTCCGCGTTGAATCCTTCCATCTGCACGTAGGCGCGTTCCAGGCGCTGCAGCACCTGGTTGAACTGCCGCACCAGCGGCTGCAGCTCCTCGGCCAGGCCGCTCTCGTCCAGCCGTTCGCCTATGCGGTCGGGCGACAGCTGTTCGGCCTGGCGGCCCACGTCGCGCAGCGGGTCCAGGGCGCGGCGCACCAGCACGTCGGCGATCACCGACACGATCAGGGCGCCCCCGAGCGCGCAGGCGAACAGGGTCCATGCCAGCATCGACAGCAGATGGCGGTCGGATGACGCGTCCAGCAGCAGTTGCGCCTCCATGCGCATGTCGGGCCGGCCGGGCATGGCCAGCGTGAAGCGGGTCAGCTTGAGATCCCCGGCGTCCAGCAGCGACACGTCCGGGCCGTAAGTGACGAGTTCGCCATTGACGTTCAGCCGCAGGCTGAGTTCGGACTTGCCATAGAAGAAATCCTCCAGCTTGTGCTTCAGGCTGGACAGGTCGCCGTAGGAATCGAATTCCTGGACCAGGTGGACGATCACCTCTTTTCTTTCTTCGAGGTGAATTCTCTGGCGCAACATCAGGTTGAGGTCGACGGAGATATAGACCACCGCGCACACCAGCCCCAGCGCGGCGAAAGTCTGCAACACCAGCCAGCGCGAAAGCCAACGCCGCAACGATCGGCGGGGATGAATCATGAACAGTCCTCATCGATTGCCGACATCTTACAGACGCAATCGCGTCAGGCGCCGTTCCACCAGATTACAAATCGGTCAGCGTCCGCCAGGGCCACGAACATCCGACAAATTTGTCATGCTGACGTCGACATTCTGACGGGAACGCTTCGATACAGTACCAGCGGTCTGCAGTTCCAGCGGAACGTAACTATGCTTTCCCCACGTATCAGGAAATTCATGACGGGCGCCGTTTTTTGCGCGCTTTCAGCCGCGGCCGCGGCGGCGGATCAGGGCGGCGCCATCACGCTGCAACAGGCGATGGACCGGGCCCTGGAACGCAATCCCATGCTGGCCGCCGCGCGCAATGAATCGCGCGCCGCCGACGGGCTGGTGACGCAGGCCGGGCTCATACCCAACCCCAGCATCGACATCAACGTGGACGATCAGAAGCGCGCGACGCGCACCACCACGACGATGCTGAACATTCCGATAGAAACCGGCGGCAAGCGCGGCGCGCGGGTGAAGGCCGCCAGCCTCGCCCGCGACATGTCCAGGCTGGACGTGCAGGCCGCGCAATCCGATCTGCGCGCCGCGGTGGCGACGGCATTTTTTGAGGTGGCCGTGGCCCAGGAGAACATGCGCGTGGCCGACGAAACCCGGCAGATCGCCGAGAACGCGCTGCGCATCGCCGCCGCGCGGGTCGAATCCGGCAAGGGCGCGCCGCTGGAAAAAACCCGCGCGCAGGTCGAGCTGAGCAATGCGCGCCTGGCGGAAAAGAAGGCGCGCAACGACTGGGAGAACGCGCGCCGCGCGCTTGCCCTGAACTGGGGCGACAGCGCGCCCGACTTCGAGCGCGTCTCGGCCAGCCTGGACAGCCTGCCGCCCCGGCCGTCGCTCGACGAGCTGCAGGCCTCGCTGGGCCAGTCTCCGCGCATGGAGGCCGGCCGCGCGTCGGTCGAACTCAGCCGGGCCGAGCTGGAAGTGGAAAAGACCAAGCGCTTTCCCAACGTGACCGTGGGCGTGGGTGTGGCGCGCGACAACCAGATGGGGCGCAACCGCGGGCAGTTCGGCGTCTCCATTCCGCTGCCGCTGTTCGACCGCAACCAGGGCAACGTCTACGCCGCCTCGATGCGGTCCTACAAGGCCCAGGATCTCTACCGCGACACTCAGGCGCGTCTGGGCACGGCGCTGCTGCAGGCGGCCTCGCGCTACGACCTGGCCGCGGCGTCCGCCAGGGAGTACCGGGACGCCGTGCTGCCCGGCGCGCAGAAAGCGTACGAGGCCGCCCGGACCGGTTTCGCCGCGGGAAAGATGAACTACCTGGAAGTGCTGGACGCGCAGCGCACCCTGACGCAGGGAAACATCTCCTACTTGAACGTGCTGGGCGAGGCCTTTCTCGCCCGCGCGGAGATCGACCGCATCATCGGCCGCTGAGCATGGCGCCCGCTGCACAACTGTTTCGGAGACCGGAAATGAATCCATATGACAAGCGCCTGATCCGCAGCGTGATCGGCGCCGTGCTGCTGGCCGGCGCCGGCGGCTTCGCCCTCGCCCGCTATACGGCGCCCGCCGCGGCCGTCGCCGGCAGCGCGCCGGCTGCTGCGGCGGCGGCCGCCGCCGAACCGGCCCCCGCCGACAGCCTGGCGATGAGCGAGGAAGCGATACGCGAGGCAGGTATCACCACGGAAGTGCTGCGCGCCGGCGGCCTGCAATCGGAGATCAATGCGCAGGCCATCGTCGCGCCGCAGCCCGGCGGCGAGGCCGTCGTCACCGCCCGCGCCGCGGGCGCGGTGACGCAGGTGCTCAAGCGGCTGGGCGATCCGGTGCAGGCCGGCGAGGCGCTGGCGGTGGTCGCCAGCCGCGATGCCGCCCAGCTGGCCGCCGCGCGCACCGCCGCCAACGCGCGCGCCGAACTGGCGCGCAAGAATCTGGCGCGCGAGCAGTATCTCTACAAGCAGCAGGTCTCGGCGCGGGTCGACCTGGAGCAGGCCCAGGCCGAGGCGCGCGCCGCCGCCGCCGATGCGCGCCGCGCGCAGGTCGAAGCCGAAGTGGCCAACGTCACCAAGGACGGCCAGGGCGTGGCCGTGGCCAGCCCGATCGACGGCCGCATCACCGCGCAAAGCGCGAGCCTGGGCGCCTACGTGCAGCCCGACGCCGAACTGTTCCGGATCGCCGACCCCCGGAAAATCCAGGTCGAGGCCGCCATCCTGCCCGGCGACGCCGCACGCATCGCCGCCGGCGACCGCGCGGTCGTCGAACTGCCCGGCAACGCCACGCTGGAGGCGCAGGTCCGCTCGGTCACGCCATCGCTCAACAGCGCCACCCGCCAGGCGACCGCCGTCATCGACGTCGCGGCCGGCTCGCTGCAGCCCGGACTGGCGGTGCGCGTGCGCATCTTTCCAGAAAAGAAGACGGCTTCCGCCGGCATCGTCATTCCCGAGGAGGCGGTGCAGACGCTGGAAGGCAAGGACGCGGTGTTCATCCGCACCGCCGAAGGCTTCAAGGCCCGCTTCGTCACGATCGGGCCGCGCAGCGCCGGCCGCATCGAAGTCGCCAAGGGGCTGTCCGCCGGCGAGACCATCGCCACCGGCCAGGCGTTCCTGCTCAAGGCCGAACTCGCCAAGGGCGCGGGCGAGGAGGAATAAAGCATGATTGCACGCCTCATGGCCCTATCGGTACGCGCGCGCTGGGCGGTCCTGTTCATCTTCATCGCCATCGGCGCGCTCGGCGTCTGGCAGCTGATCAAGCTGCCCATCGACGCGGTGCCGGACATCACCAACAACCAGGTTCAGATCAACACCGTGGACCCGCGCCTGTCGCCGGTGGAGATCGAAAAACTGGTGACTTATCCGGTCGAGATTTCGCTGGCCGGCATACCGGGCCTGGAATCGACCCGCTCGATTTCGCGCAACGGCTTCAGCCAGGTGACCGCGATCTTCAGCGAGAAAACCGATCTGTACTTCGCCCGCCAGCAGGTCGGCGAACGCCTGATCAAGGCGCAGGAAAGCCTGCCCGACGGCGTGCAGCCGCAGATCGGCCCCGTCACGACGGGCCTGGGCGAAGTCATCATGTACACCGTCGGCTACAGCAATCCCGACGGCGCCGGCGCCGAGGCGGTGGCGGGCCAGCCCGGATGGCAGCCCGGCGGCGCATATCTGACGCCCGAGGGCGATCTGCTGACCGACGAGGTCGGCCAGGCCGGGTATCTGCGCACCGTGCAGGACTGGATCGTCGGCCCGCAGCTCAAGGCGGTGCCCGGCGTGGCCAGCGTGGACTCCATCGGCGGCTACGCCAAGACCTTCGTGGTCGAGCCCGATCCGACCCGGCTCGCCAGCTACGGCATCTCGTACAGCGAGCTGGGCGAGGCGCTGGAACGGGCCAACCTGGCGGTGGGCGCCAACTACTACAACCGCGGCGGCGAAGCCTATCTGGTGCGCGTCGATGCGCGCGTGCGTTCGGTGGACCAGATCCGCAGCGCCGTGGCCGCCACGCGCGGCGGCGTGCCGATCACGGTCGGGCAGATCGCCGACGTGAAGATCGGCGGCGACCTGCGCACCGGCGCCGGCAGCATGAACGGCGAAGAAGCGGTCATCGGCACGGTGCTCATGCTGATCGGCGAGAACAGCCGCGTGGTGGCCGAGGACGTCTCGGCCAAGCTCGACCAGATCGCCAAGAGCCTGCCGCCCGGCGTCGAGGTGAAAATCGTGCTGGACCGCGCCAAGCTGGTGTCGGCCACCGTCGCCACCGTGGAGCGCAATCTGACCGAAGGCGCGATCCTGGTCGCGGCCTCGCTGTTCCTGCTGCTGGGCAACTGGCGGGCGGCGCTGATCGCGGTGCTGGTGATCCCGTTCTCGTTCCTGATGATGGCGATGGGCATGAACGCGTTCAAGGTGCCCGGCAACCTGATGAGCCTGGGCGCGCTGGACTTCGGCCTGATCGTCGACGGCGCGGTCATCATCATCGAGAACAGCCTGGCCAGGCTGGCGCACAGGCAGGAGCAGGAAGGCAGGCTGCTGTACCTGCGCGAGCGCCTGGAAGAGACCATGCGCGCGGCCCAGGAGATGATCAAGCCGACGGTGTTCGGGCAGCTCATCATTCTGCTGACCTTCGCGCCGCTGCTCATGTTCACCGGGGTCGAGGGCAAGACGTTCTCCCCGATGGCGATCACCATCATGCTGGCGCTGATCGCGGCGTTCATCCTGTCGATCACGCTGGTTCCCGCGCTGGTCGCGATCCTGATCCGCGGCCGCGTGGCGGAAAAGGAAGTCTGGCTCATCGCCAAATCCAAGGCGCGCTATCTGCCGCTGCTGGACCGGGCCATCGCGCGCCCCTGGCCGTTCATCTTCGCCGGGCTGGCGTTCTTCCTGGCGGCCATACCCGCCTTCGGCCTGCTGGGTTCGGAGTTCATCCCCAAGCTCGACGAGAAGAACCTGGCCCTGGCCTCGACCCGCGTGCCGTCGGTAAGCCTGGAGCAGTCGCTCGCCATGCAGCGCAAGGTGGAGACGGCGATCAAGCAGCTGCCGGAGGTGGAACTGATGTTCTCCAAGACCGGCACGGCCGAAGTCGCGACCGACCCGATGCCGCCCAACGTCTCCGACGCGTTCGTGATCCTCAAGCCCAAGGAAGCCTGGCCCGACGGCGTCACCACCAAGGCGCAGGTGATCGAGCGCATCGAGAAGGCCGCCGGCGGCCAGCTGGGCAATCTGTACGAAGTGAGCCAGCCCATCGAACTGCGCTTCAACGAGCTGATCGCGGGGGTGCGCGGCGACATCGCGATCAAACTCTACGGCGACGATCTCGACAAGATGCAGCAGACCGCCAATGACATGGTGCGCGTGCTGCAGGACATTCCCGGCGCGGGCAGCGTCAAGGCCGACCAGGTGGGCGGCGCGCCGACGCTGGACATCAAGCTCGACCGCGCGGAGATCGCGCGCTACGGCCTGACCATCCAGGACGTCTCGGACACCATCGCCGCTGCCCTGGGCGGACGTCCGTCCGGCCTGCTGTACGAAGGGGACCGGCGCTTCAACATCACGGTCCGCGTGCCCGAAGCGACCCGCAAGAACCTGGACGACATCCAGTCGCTGCCCATCCTGCTGCCCGAAACCGAAGGCCAGTTGCGCCGCCAGGTGCCGCTGGCCCGGGTCGCGCAGATCCGCCTGACCGAAGGGCTGAACGAGATTCGCCGCGAGAACGGCAAGCGGCGCGTGGTGGTGCAGGTCAACCTGGCGGGCCGCGACGCCGGTTCTTTCGTGCAGGAAGCGCAGTCCAAGATCGCGCAGCTGCAGCTGCCCGCCGGCTATTACCTGGAATGGGGCGGCCAGTTCGAAAGCCTGCAGGCGGCCTCGCAGCGGCTGTCCATCGTGGTGCCGATATGTTTCCTGGCCATCTTCGGACTGCTCTACATGGCCCTGGGCGGACTGGGCCGCGCGCTGGCCGTGTTCCTGGCCGTGCCGCTGGGCCTGGCCGGCGGAGTCTACACCCTGGCGCTGACGGGCATCAATTTCTCGGTCTCCGCGGCGGTGGGCTTCATCTGCCTGGCCGGCGTGGCGGTGCTCAACGGCCTGGTCGTCATGTCGGCCGTGCGCACCCACACCGAAGCCGGGCTGCCGCTGGCCGACGCCATCCGCGAAAGCATGAAGGAGAAAATGCGCGCGGTGATCATGACGGGCTTCGTGCCGGCCATCGGCTTCGTGCCCATGGCGCTGGCCATGGGCACCGGGGCGGAAGTGCAGAAGCCGCTGGCGACGACGGTGATCGGCGGCCTGATCGCCGCGACGATCCTGACGCTGCTGGTGCTGCCGGCCATCGCCAGGGTGGTGCTGGGATCGAAGAAGGAAGAGGAAGGCGGGCCCGCCGGCACGGTCCGGCCGCAACCGGGAGAAGCATTGTGAACGCATCCGACATGAAACTGCTGCGCATCTACACCGACGAATCCGCCTACGTGGGCGACCGGCGGGTGTTCGAATACATCGCCTCGGCCGCGCGCGACGCCAGGCTGGGCGGCGTGACCGTGCTGGAAGCCCTGCTGGGCTTCGGCCATGCCGCGCAGATCCACCGCAGACACGTGCTGGAAAACGACCGCGCGGTGGTGGTGGAGATCGTCGACACCGAGGCGAAGCTGCGCGCCTTCGCCGCCTCGCTGGAGCAGGTCACGGACATCGGCCTCATGACGCTCGAGGCGGTGGAAGTGCTGGGCGGAAAGGCCTGGGGCGCGCGCGTCTCGAACCAGACAGAAATGTAATTTTGCGGACCGTATGTTGTCGCGGGCGGCCGATTAGAGTGGTGCATCGCATTATCGATTGCTCCCATGCACGCATTGTTTTCCGAAGCGCCAGCGCCTGCGCGATCCGCCACCGCCTCCGACGCGATCTGCCTGTCCGTCGTGATTCCGTTTCTCAATGAGCAGGAAGTGCTGCCGTTGTGCCTGGAACGCCTGCGGCCCCTGCTGCAGGACCAGGGGTATCCGTATGAACTCGTTTTCGTGGACGACGGCAGCACCGACGCCAGCGTCGCCCTGCTGACGGCGGCGGCGCGCCACGATCCGACGCTGCGCATCGTGCGCCTGAGCCGCAACTTCGGCAAGGAGGCCGCCATGTCGGCCGGCCTGGCGCATGCGCGCGGCGCCGCGGTGATCGTGCTCGACGCCGATCTGCAGGACCCGCCCGAGCTCATCCCGGCAATGATGGAAGCCTGGCGCGCGGGCGCCGACGTGGTGTCCATGCGGCGCCGCTCGCGGCAGGGAGAAGGCCTGCTCAAACGGCTCTCGGCCTATGCCTTTTACCGGTTGTTGAGCCGCCTGAGCCGTTCCACGATTCCCGCCGACACCGGCGACTTCCGCCTGATGAGCCGGCGCGCCGTCGACGCTCTGCTCAGCCTGCCGGAGCGCTGCCGCTACATGAAGGGCCTGTACGCATGGGTCGGCATGCCCACCACGGTGATCGACTACGACCGCGCCCCGCGCGCGGCCGGCGCCACCAAGTGGAATTACTTTTCCCTGTTCGGCCTGGCGATGGAGGGCATTACCTCTTTCTCGACCACGCCGCTGCGCTGGGCCACGGCCATTGGCGCGGTGATCGCGCTGCTGGGCGGCGGCTTCGGCGTGGCCATCGTCCTGAAGACGCTGCTGTACGGCGACACGGTGCCGGGCTATCCCTCGCTGATGGCCATGATCACCGTGCTCAGCGGCATCCAGCTGCTGACCATCGGCCTGCTGGGCGAGTACCTGGGCAAGACGTACATGGAATCCAAGCAGCGCCCCGTCTATCTGGTGCGCGAGGTGATCGAACCCGCCGCGGCGTCCGGCAGCATGCGCGCCAACGTGGAGATCCTCGATGCCCATCGGCAATAAGCGCTTCCTGATCGTCCTGGGTCTCGTCATCGTGGCCCGCCTGTTCGCGATGGCCGCAATTCCGCTGGCCGACACCTCGGAGCCGCGCTACGCGGAGATCGCGCGCCTGATGGCGGCTTCGGACGACTGGATCACGCCATGGTTCGAGCCGGGCGTGCCGTTCTGGGGCAAGCCGCCGCTGGCCTTCTGGGCCCAGGCCCTGAGCATCGAGCTGTTCGGCCTGAGCGAATTCGCGCTGCGGCTGCCCACGTTCGCGGTCATGGCGCTGGTGGCCGGCCTGGTCTACGCCGCCGCCCTCGCCGGCTTCGGCCGCCAGACGGCGCGCTGGTCCACCCTGGTGCTGGCGACGATGCTGCTGCCGCTGCTCTGCGCCGGCGCCGTGCTGACCGATCCGTTCCTGGCGCTGGGCGTGGCGCTGCCGATGCTGGCGCTGCTGGTGCCGCCGCCGCGCCTGAACGCATTCTGGCGCTATGGCTTCTTCGTGGGGCTGGCCATCGGCCTGCTGGCCAAGGGCCCGCTCGCGCTGGCGCTGGTCGGCGGCGTGTGCGCCGCCTGGGCGCTCTGGTCGCGCGAGGCGCGCGCCAGGCTGGCCGCCCTGCCCTGGCTGGGCGGGCTGGGCTTGATGCTGGCCCTGAGCCTGCCCTGGTACGTCGCGGCCGAACTGAAGACGCCGGGTTTCCTGAACTACTTCCTGGTGGGCGAACACTTCATGCGCTTCGTGGATTCGGGCTGGGCGGGCGACCGCTACGGTTCGGCGCATGCCCGTCCGTGGGGCGCGATCTGGCTGGACTGGCTGGCGGCCGGCGCGCCCTGGAGCCTGCTGTGCGTGGCCGCCATCGCCGCGTTGGCCTTCAGCCGCCGCGCGCGCCAGGCCGCAACGAACCGCCTGCGCGAACCGGCGGTCAAGCTGCTGATCCTGTGGGCGCTGGCCGCGCCCGGGCTGTTCACGCTTTCGGGCAATATCCTGTGGACCTATGTGCTGCCCAGCCTGCCCGCCGCGGCGCTGGGCCTGGGCCTCTGGCTGGCGCGCGTCCAGCCCGCGGGGCGCGCGCGGCTGGCCGGCCATGCGCTGACGGCGGCCCTGCTGCTGATTCCGGCGGCGGCCGTCACGCTGGGCGTGCTGGGTATCTACGACGAGCAGCGGTTCAAGTCCGAAAAAGGCCTGATCGCGGCGGCCGGCCGGATTCTCGCGCCGGGCGAGACGCTTTACTTCGTCGGCTCGGAGCCGTTTTCCGCCCGCTTCTATTCGCGCGGCGCCACGCGGCTTCTTTCCTGGCAGGACGCGGCAATCGCCGCGCCCGGGCCTGCGCGCCGCATGCTGGTGGCCGTGCCGCGCGGCAAGTCCTGGCCGTTGCTGCAGCAGCCCGGCATAAGCGCGCAGGCGCGCTATTCCAGCCGCCGTTTCACGCTGTACGAGTTGACGGGCGCCGCCGCCCGGCAGCCGGCATCCGGCGCCGATTGAAGCGGACCGGGCCACCATGCAGCGGCGCATCGTATTCTGCGGCGACGACTTCGGCCTGAACGCCGGCGTCGATGTCGGCATATTGGAACTGGCGGGGCTGAACCGGCTCAGCGCGGTCAGCTGCCTGGCGCATGGGCCCTCCTTCGCCGCTCACGGGCCGGCGCTGCGCGACGCCGGCCTGGACGTCGGGCTGCATTTCAATCTCACGGAGCGCTTCGGATCGACCGCCCAGCCCGAGGTGCTGGCGCCGGGAAAACTGCTGGCGCGGGCCTGCTCGGGCCGCCTGGATTCCGCCTGGATCGAGCGGCAGCTGCGGGCGCAGCTGGAAACTTTCGAGCGGGTGCTGGGCCGCGCGCCGGACCATATCGGCGGCTACCGGCAGGTCCACCAACTGCCGGCCGTGCTGCCGGCGCTGCTGGGCGCGCTGCGCCGGCACTATGGGAACGGCCCCAGGCCCTGGCTGCGCCACACCGCAGCCGGATCGCAACACGGCATCCCGATGGCGGATTGCGCCAGGGCCCGGCTGATCGGCGCGCTTGGCGCCCGCGGCGTCGAACGCGCCGCGCGCCGGGAAAACTGGCCGATCAACCGTCGCATGCACGGCATTTATGACATGCGCGGCGGCGCGCGCCGCTATGCGGGACTGCTGCAGCGCTGGCTGGACAATGCCTGCGACGGCGACCTGCTGGTCTGCCACCCGGCCGGACCGGGCGCGCAGGATGCGCGGGCGGCCCAGCGCCAGGCGGAATTCGAGGTATGGAAGCGGCCGGAAATGGCCGAATGGCTGCGGCGCAACGGCCTACGTTGCGCGCGGCTGGGCCGGTATTGAAGTTACTGCGTGCGCCGCTGCAGTTCCTGCTGGTATTCGGGGCCGCTGCGCATGCGCAGATACTCGGCCTGGGCGGTGCGATATTCGCGGCTGTAAATATCCGGCGTATTGTTTCCGCGCCAGAATTTATCCATGCCCGCGCGCTTCCATATCGCCAGATCGGCCAGCACTTCGGCGCGGGTAAGTTCGCCTTTCTGCGCAAAGGTTTTGTCGGAATTGGAGGCGCCGGCATATACGGACTGCGCGGCGATCAAAGCCAGTGCGGCGGCCAGATATTTAGTAGTCGTCTTCATGCTTTACTCCATCAGTGGGCGTTCAACCAAGGGGTAAAACAAATTCTAAATATCGGGTTCTGGCTAAATGTCGACCGGGAAATTACTTTTTGGTCATCGCTGCGCAGGTTTCCGATAAACCGGCTTGGCGCCGCGCGCGGCCGTAAAAAAACCGCGCATACCATGATCCTGCATGGTATGCGCGGCCGGAATGCCTCATCCCTTCGCGGAGGATGGAGGTCACGCCCTGAACGATTCCCGCAAATGCCGACGCGGTTGAACTCGACAACAGCCGCATCGGCATTCCGGAACCGTCATTGCAGATTCTACGGATGTCCTCCCGACAGAATCCGGACAGCTTGATTACTTTTTAGTATCCGGAATGTCGAATTCAGTCGAAAACGTCGAACAGCACGTCGGCCACGATGGCGGTGGCCACGGCCACCAGAATCAGGTCGGAACCGGCCACCCGCCATTCATAGCCGGGATAAACAGGCAGGCGCGCCAGCATCGGTCCGGGCACCATTTTCTTGGCGATTCCCGGAGGCAGCGGTTTGCCGCGAGCCAGATTCTTGCGCACGCCCGGCGGCAGCGAACTGTAGCCGGACAGCCCGTATTCCTGCGCATACCCGCGGGCGGTGGTGATCGTGATGCCGGCGTGGCGCAGCGTGACGTCGCCGCCGCCCTTGTTTCCGCCTCCCGACGAATTGCCGTGGCCGTTATTGTCCTTGCCGCTATTGCCCTTGCCGTTATTGCCCTTGCCGCTATTGCCCTTGCCGCTATTGCCCTTGCCGCTATTGCCTTTGCCCTGCCCTTGCCCGGCGTTGTCCGGCTTGCCCTTGCCGTCGGGCGGCGCGGCCAGGACCTGGCCGGCCGCGAAGGCGCAGCACAGAATGGCGGCGGCAACATGCTTGAGTGCGGGACGACGTTTCATGGATGACTCCTCTCAACCGAAAGACTGCACCGATTCTAGAGCGGGTCCAATCTTTTGGCGTAGAGGCAAAACCGATAAATATGTAAGCAGAATGCGCTTCACGCCGGCCGGACGGCCAGCCGTTTCAACGCCGCCAGTCCCAGCGCCGGCCCGGGCGCCAGGATCAGGAAGACATACTGCGGGCCGACGGCATCTATCAGGCGGGCCAGCAGCGCGATGGCGGCGATGGTGATCGAAAAGCCGATGCAGTTGGCGATGGTCAGTGCCGACCCGACCAGCGCCGGGGGGGCGAAACGCGCATTCAGCGTCGAGAACTGCGGCGAATCGCCGACGATGACCACGCCCCAGAACAACAGGAATCCGAGGAACACCGGCAGCGGCGCCGCGAAGGCCAGCGGCGAGACCAGGCAGCACAGGCCGGACGCCCCCAGCTGCATGAACGCGACGCGCGCGCTGCCGATCCGGCGCGACAGATAGCCGCCCAGCGTACAGCCCAGGAAGCCCGCGCCGATGGCCGCAAAGCTCCATACCGATACCGCCGCGCCGTCGCCGCCCAGGCGCGCGGCCAGCAGCACCGGCAGAAAGGCGTAGAACGCGTACAGCTCCCACATGTGGCCGAAATAGCCGAAAGCCGAGGCGCGGAAGTCCGGCGATCGGAAGATCTCGACGAAGGCGGCCGGGTCGAATTTCGCGCCGGCGCGCAGATGCGGACCGTCTGGCACCAGCAGCAGGATCGCCAGGCCGCCGGCCACGGCGATCGCCGACACCGACAGGATGACGCCCTGCCACGGCAGGTCGCCGCCCAGGCCGCGGATCAGGTGGGGCAGCGCCGTGCCCAGCACCAGCGCGCCGACCAGCCAGCCCAGCGCCAGCCCGAGGTCGCGGTCGTACCAGCCCGAAGCGATCTTCATGCCCACCGGATACATGCCCGCCAGGAAAAAGCCGGTGGCGAAGCGCGCCGCCAGCAGCGGCAGCAATTCGCCGCCGGCGGCCAGCGTCGCGGCGTTGGCCGCCGCGCCGGCAAGCGTGGACAGAAAGAACAGCCTGCGCGGCGAATAGCGGTCGGCAAGCGCCAGCCAGGCGAAGACCAGGGTGCCGGCGATGAAGCCGAGCTGCACGGCAATGGTGACGTCGCCGACCGCCGATTCCGGCAGGCCGGCGCTGCGGCTGAGGTCGGGCATTACCGCATTGCCGGCGAACCACAGCGAGGTGGCGGCGAATTGCGACAGGACGATGGTCGGCAGGATGCGGGCAGGAACGGCGGGCAAGGCGGATACTCCCCACGACGTTTTGACGGTCTGAACGCGCTGCGCCGTCCGTTGCGGCAATGAGCCCGTATCGTAGCAACTTTTCCAGCTGGCGCGGCGACGACACGGGCCCGCGGGCCTCAGTACTTGAAGCTCAGGCGCGCCCAGAACGTGCGGCCCGGCTCGTTGACCGCCGTGTTGGCGGCATAGCCGAAACCGGCGTTGCCGGCCAGGTTCAGGTGCTCGCTATAGGTCTTGTCGAACAGATTGTCCACGCCCACCGACAACTGCACCTGCTTGTTGACCGCGTAGCCGCCATTGATGGACAGCACGCCGAAACCCGCGCTGGGGCCGAAGTCCTTGCCGACCACGTTGCCTTCGTTCAAGGCGTAGCGCTTCTGCGCCGCCACGATGCGCCACAGCGCGCCGGCCGACCAGGTGCCGTCGTCATAGGCGGCGCTGAGCCGGGCTTCCAGCGGCGGCATCTGCGGCAGCGGCCTGCCGTCGCTGCGGTTCTGCCCCCAGGCATAGGCCAGCGTGGCGCCGAGTTTCCAGCTGGGCGCGACCCGGTAGGACGCGCCCAGCTCGCCGCCGGCGATCCTGGCGTTCACGTTGGTGGCCTGGGACGACGGCCCCATCATGCCGCCCGAGGTGTAGTTGAACAGAATGAAGTCGTCGACGTAGCCCGCATAGCCCGACACCCAGGCGTCCAGGTCATCGGTACGGTATTGCGCGCCGAAGTCCAGCTGCGTCGTCTTCTCGGGCCGCACGCCGTCGAAGGCGTTGACGGAACCGGCCGGCCCGCGGTTGGGCGAGAACAGCTCCCAGTAGTCGGGGAAGCGCTCCACGTGTCCCAGGCCTACGTAGACGGTGGCGGGCACGGCTTCGAGGTCATGCTCGTAGCGCAGGAAACCGCTGGGCAGCGTGTCGCGGCGGCGCTCGTCCGCGGTGGGATTGGGCATGGGCATCATCGAACCCGTGGTCTGGCGGAAGTCCTTGGCCGAGGCCCAGTCCACGCGCGCGCCGCCGATGACGCGGCTGCCGGGCGCGGCGCGCCAGGTCAGTTCGCCGAACAGCCCGGTATTGGAGAAGTCGGCGTCCTTGATCCACGACTGGCTGCGGTACGACATCGCGCCCATGCCGTTGCGGTAGCGATGGCGGCTCTGCTGGAAATCCATGCCGGTCACCAGCTCCACGTCGGCGGACAGGTTCCAGGTGCCGGCGAAGCGCCCGCCCCAGGTGGCGCGGTCCACGTCGGAAGCCATGCGCATGGGCATCGAACTCATCGGGTCGGGCGAGCGCAGCGTGTAGTTATCCATCACGTGGTCGGCGTAGTTGTAGTAGAGCTGCGCCTCGACCCGATCGAACACGGTCCCGATGTTGCGCTTCTCGAAGCGCAGGCCGAAGGTCTCGCGCTTGAACTGCGCGCCGTCCATGCCGCGCCCGGCATAGCGCGCCTCGCCGTCGCCGGTGCCGGCGGTCAGTTCGTACAGCGTGTCGGCGTCGGGCGTGAAGCCCAGCGTGACGTCGGCGTTCCATTTGTCCCAGCGCGACGGCACCGTATTGCCGTCGCCGTCCTTGTAGTCCTGCGAGTGGGAATGGTTGGCCGTGAAGCGGGTGTAGACCTTTTCGTTGCCCACGGTCAGGTCGGCCGCCTGGTCGTTGCGGCCGAACGACCCGCCCAGCAGGCTGCCGTCGAATCGCACGCCGGCGCCGGTGAAGCGCGGCGTGTCGCGGTCGAACTTGATGGTGCCGGCCGACGCGCCCGGCCCCCACAGCACCGTCTGCGGTCCCTTGATGACGGTGAGCTGGTCGAAGTTCTCCGGAGAGATATAGGAGCTGGGCGCGTCCATGCGGGCGGGGCAGGCGCCGGGCATGGAGGCGCCGTTGGTCAGCAGGTTCAGGCGCGAGCCGAACATGCCGCGCAGCACCGGATCGCCGTTGGTCCCGCCGTTACGTATGGCCGAGAAGCCGGGAATGGTCTTGAGATAGTCGGTGCCGTCGCTGGCCGGCAGCGGCTGGCGCGGGATTTTCGGATCGGTGGTGAAGGTCAGCGGCGCGCTGGGCGCCACGCCGGTGATAACCACCGTGTCCATGGTGGGAGCGGCGTTGGCGTCGGCGGCCTGCGCGCCTGCCGGGAACAGGGCGGCCAGCGCGGCGGCCAGGCCGGCCGTGCGCAGGAGTTCGTCTTTCTTGTACATGTCGGGCTCTATCGGAATTCTTGTCGGACACCCGCGTGCGACGGCCGCGCCAAAGCGGCGCCGCTGCGCGGTGTCGGGAATCAGGTCGGCGCGCGTGCGTGCCTGCGCGCGCGGCCGGCGGCCGCGCACGCAACGCATCGAAGGCGCAGGAAGACGGTCAGGCGGACGGCGGCGGGGCGCGCGATTTCTGCGGCAGCCGCGCCAGCG
The DNA here is from genome assembly GCF_056711425.1 of Achromobacter sp. SX5. Lineage (NCBI taxonomy): Bacteria > Pseudomonadati > Pseudomonadota > Betaproteobacteria > Burkholderiales > Alcaligenaceae > Achromobacter > Achromobacter sp. SX5. The sequence continues at coordinate 4,219,230 of NZ_CM160041.1, forward strand.
CGCTGGAGAAATGGACCGCGACGCTCGGGCGCGGCAGGACGGGCGCGGCCTCGGGCAACAGCCATGCCAGCACGAAAAGCTCGGGCAGCGTGGCGCCGGACAGCATGGCGCAGCCGGCGACGCAGCAATGCGGCAGGGAGCCGCTGTGCTGGCTGGCGTCCTGGGTGGCGCCGGAGATATCGAGGGAGACGACGCGCGGCCCGCTGGCCGTGCAGACGATGGTGGTGGCGGTCCTGCCTGGCGCGGGGCCCGGCGAGGCCATCGAGGAAGATGCGATCAACGCCTGGAACACGAACAGCAGCGCTGCCGCAAGCGCGACCCACCGTCTGTTGGCGTTGATAGCTGTATGCATTCGTATTTCCCGATGAGCGCAGATGGTATCACGCAGGGGCGTAGCAGACGCCCCGGGGAAATCCGGGCCGATATGATCTGGAACAAGAACCGGCGCCGCCGCGCGGATGCGGCGGCGCCGGGCGCTTCAGCGCGTCACGGCGTGACGATGTTGAACCAGAACTCGAAGTTGTCGAGCGCGGCGAACATGTCGGTGATCTTCTGCTGGTCGCCGCTGACCTGCACGTCGCCCTTGGCGATGGCGTCCTTGAGCGTGGTTTCCTTGAGCATCATGCGGTTGAGCGTGTCGCGGCTGAGCGTCATGCTGGCCGTGGGCTCCTTGGCCTGCTTGCCCTCGGTATGGTTGAGCACGCTGTTGACCATCTCCAGCGTGTACTTCTGCCTGGTGTCGGTGAAGTCCAGGTTCAGCACCACGTGCTTGCCCGCCGCCTTGTCACGGTTCAGGCGCACCGCGAAATAGTCGAACAGCATGTCCAGCGTCATCGCGCGCACCGTGTCCGCGCTGGCGGTGTCCGGCGTCGGCAGCTTCTGCACGCCCTCGCGCAGTTCCTTGGCGCCGGTCAGGTAGAAGTTGCGCCACGGCCCGCTCTCGGCCTGGTAGCCCATCTGTTCGAGCGCGTCGGCCTGCAGGTTCCTGGCCTCCTGGTTGTTCGGATCGGCGAAGACCGCGTAGTTCACGACTTCGGCCACCCAGCGGTAGTCGCCGCGCTTGTAGTACTCGCGCGCCTTCTTCAGGATGGCCGGCACGCCGCCCATCATGTCGACGTAGCGCTTGGAAGACTCTTCGATGGGCAGGGTGTGCAGCGTGGCGGGATTGCCGTTGAACCAGCCGAGATACAGCACGTAGGTGGCGCGCACGTCATGGTTCACGGAGCCGTAGTAGCCGCGGTTCGAGAACTTGGTGGCGATGGACTCGGGCAGCTTGACCTTCTCGGCGATTTCTTCCTTGTTGTAGCCCATGTTGGCCAGGCGCAAGGTCTCGTCGTTGATGTAGCGGTACATATCGCGCTGCATGCCGAGCTGTTCCTGGACTTCCTTCTTGCCCCACACCGGCCAGTGGTGCATGGCGTACATGACTTCGACGTCGTCGCCCCACAGCGCGAGCGCCTGGTTCAGGTACTTGGACCAGGCCAGCGGATCGCGGATCTTGGCGCCGCGCAGCGAATACGTGTTGTGCAGCGTATGGGTGGAATCCTCGGCCGTATTCAGCGCCTTCTTTTCCTTGATGTAGTAGAGCATCTCGGCCGGCGCTTCGCTGCCGGGCGCATAGAGGAATTCGTAAGTCAGGCCGTCGATGGTGCGCGTCTCGCCGGTCTTTTCGATGATGTCCGTAGGCGGAATCAGCGTGACGGTCCCGGCCGAGGTGGTCGTGCCCAGGCCCGCGCCGACCTGTCCGGTGACGCTGGGCGCCAGCAGGTTGCCGTACATGTAGGAAGCGCGGCGGCTCATGGCGTTGCCGGCCATCACGTTCTCGGCGACGGCGTGTTCCAGAAAGCCCAGCGGCGCATAGATCTTGACCTTGCCGGCCTTGACGTCGGCCTCGTCCACCACGCCGCGCACGCCGCCATAGTGGTCGACGTGGCTATGGGTGTAGATCACCGCCACCACGGGCTTCCTGGGGCGGTGCTGGTAATAGAGGTCCAGGGCGGCCTTGGCGGTCTCCGCCGAAATGAGCGGGTCCATGATCGTCAGGCCTTCCTTGCCCTCGACGATCGTCATGTTCGACAGATCGTAGTTGCGCACCTGGTAGATGCCGTCGGTGACCTGGAACAGGCCCGAGATGTTCAGCAGCTGGGACTGGCGCCACAGGCTGGGATTGACGGTGTCCGGCGCCGGCGCGCCTTCCTTGATGAAGTCGTACTTGGCCGGGTCCCATATCAGGTTGCCCTGCGCGCCCTTGATGACGGTGGCCGGCAGCGGCGCGATGAAACCCTTGTGCGCCAGGTCGAACGAGGTCTTGTCGTCGAACGGCAGTTCCTTGAGCAGGGCCGCGTTGGCGTCCCTGGTCGCGGCCTCCGCGGGCTTGGCCTGCTCGGCCGACCACGCGCCGCCGGCCAGCGAAAACGCCAGCGTGGTCAACGCCGCCTGCGCCAGCCGTCTCTTGGGCGCGCGGGAACGTGTTTGGATATCGGGAAAAACAGCTGCACCGCGGTCTAACTTCATCATGACATGCGCTCCAGACGTGTGGAATGGATGGCCGCGCGGTAACGCGGGATCAGTCAGGCAATGAGGTCGTGCAAATGTGTGCGTTGTTTGCATAAATCGTACACAAGATTTCGCGTAATACAACGGCCAATGCTACAAATGCAACGGCGCCGCGCGATGGCCGCGCCCCTTTCTTTCCACGATGCACATTCTGTGCGGGAGCGACGATGATCGAACGGCGTGGCGCGGCATCCGGCGGCAAGCGCAAGATCGGCCTGCTGGCCGTGCTCACCTTGCTGGCGGTCCTGGGCGTGTGCGTGGGCTTCGGCAACGCGCTGTATTCCGGGTACCAGGTGCAGAAGGCGCAGGTGCTGGCGAACTCGCTGGCGTCCAACCGCGTCTATGCCGAAAAGCTCGCGCAGGTCATCGACGTCTATGTCGACGCCGTGCATCTGCAGCTGCGCGCGGGCGCGCGCCAGCTAGCGCTTCTGGAAAACGATGCGCCCGCCGCGCGCGCCGAACTGCAGCGCCTGGCCAGCCAGGCCGACGCCGTGCACGCGGTCTGGCTGGCCGACGCCGAAGGCCGCGTCATCGACGGCACCGCCGGCGGCGTGCGGCGCCTGGCCGAGCTGGGCGTGGACGAATTGCGCGCGGGCCAATGGATATGGCTGCGTCCGGCCGGCGCGGCGCTGGTCGTGGTGGAGCCGGTGATGCGCGGCGGCGGCGCGGCCGGCTATGTGGCCATGGCGGTGGCGCTCGACGCAGGCAGCGGCATGGACCGCGTGATCAGCGGCCAGGTGCCGGCCGACGGCACCTCGGTGTTCCTGGTCAACCAGGCGGGCGACGTGCTGTATCGCCGTCAAAGCGCCCGCAGCGCGCTGGTGCTGGCCCGGCTGGCGCCCATACGCGAGGCCGGCGCCGCGCCGCTGCAGGACGCGGCCGGCGAGACGGTGCTGACCGGCTACGCGCCGCTGGCGCAAGGACGCTGGGCCATCGTCACGCAGCGCACGCTGGACCACGTGCTTTCGCCGCTGCGCGCCCTGCTGGCGGAATCGTTGCGCTTCGCGGTGCCGGCCTTCGTGCTGACGCTGGCGCTGGTGTGCGCGCTGGCCTACGCGGTGGCGTCGCCGCTGTCGCGCCTGAGCCGCGCGCTGGTGCGCGGCCAGGACGAGGGCCGCGACCTGGACCGGCTGCCGGCCTGGTACGCCGAAGCCGACACGCTGCGCGAAGCCGTCAAGACCACGCTGGCCCAGCACCGGCGCGAGGTGGGTCGCCTCAACCGCGAAACCCTGACCGACCCGATGACCGGCCTGATGAACCGCCGCGCGCTGGACGAGGCGCTGGCGGACTACGAGGACAAGCAGGAGCCGTTCGCCGTCATCGCGCTGGACCTGGATCACTTCAAGCGCATCAACGACACCCATGGCCACGCGGTCGGCGACCAGGTGCTGATCGCGCTGGCGCAGGCGATGCGCGAGGGACTGCGCGGCCCTGACCGGCCGTTTCGCACCGGCGGCGAAGAGTTCATCGCCCTGCTGCCCACCGACCGGCCCGAACAGGCCGCGGAAGTCGCCGAACGCCTGCGCGCCGCGGTCGCCGCCCGGCCCATGCCCGAAGGCGTGGGCGCGGTGACCGTGTCGATCGGCGTGGCCCTGTGGCCCCGCGACGGCGCCGCGCCGCAGGCCGTGATCGAACGCGCCGACCAGGCGCTGTATGCATCCAAGCAGGACGGGCGTAATCGCGTCACGCTGTGGCGCGCATCGTGAGCCGGCCGCGCCTCGCGGCTGTTGCGGACGGACGACAACGTAACAGGCGGTAGTGCCCCGGCGGACGCGCTTTCCCGTGCGAGGATCGCCCTGTTCCCTCGTGCCATCCCCCGTTCGCCGCCCGGCGGCATCGCGAATGTGACGACATATTTCCTTGCGTGTTTATCGAAAGGAAATATTCCGTCACGTATTACCAATGCTTTCAATCGATAATTCTCGCGAGTAAATGCCACCGGTTGGGGGCCGCCCGCGATGAAAGTCCTGTCCATATTCGGCACGCGCCCCGAGGCGATCAAGATGGCGCCGCTGGTCGCGGCGCTGCAAAGCGAACCCCGGATCGACAGCGTCGTCTGCGTGACCGGCCAGCACCGCGAGATGCTGGACCAGGTGCTGGCGCTGTTCGAGCTGCATGCGCAGCACGACCTGGACATCATGGTGCCGAACCAGACGCTCAACGGACTGTATGCGCGCCTGATCAGCCGCGTCGACGGCGTGCTCGAGGCCGAACGGCCGGACTGCGTGCTGGTCCATGGCGACACCAGCACGGCCTCGGCCTGCGCGCTGGCCGCCTTCCACCGGCGCGCGCGCATCGGCCACGTCGAAGCGGGCCTGCGCACCGGCAACCTGGCGCTGCCCTTCCCCGAGGAAATGAACCGGCGCGTGGTCGACGCGGTCGGCGACTGGCTGTTCGCCCCCACCGCCGAATCGCGCGGCAATCTGCTGCGCGAAAACCTGGCGGGGCGGATCACCGTGACCGGCAATACCGTCATCGACGCGCTGGCCGCGACCTGCGCCAAGCTGGCCGCGCCCGGGCCGCTGGCGCGCGAGCTGGCCGCGCGCTACGCCTGGCTCGACCCGTCGCGCCGCCTGCTGCTGGTCACCGGCCATCGGCGCGAGAGCTTTGGCGAGGGCTTTCGCAACATCTGCGCGGCGCTGGCGGGACTGGCGCGGCGCGACGACCTGCAGATCGTCTATCCGGTGCACCTGAATCCGCAGGTGCGCAACGTGGTCATGAAAGAACTCGGCGGCCTGGGGAACGTGCATCTGATCGAACCGCTGGACTACCTGGATTTCGTGTGGTTCATGCAGCGCGCCTATCTGATCCTGACCGATTCCGGCGGCGTGCAGGAAGAGGCGCCCTACCTGGGCAAGCCGGTGCTGGTGATGTGCGAGGTCACCGAACGTCCGGAAGCGGTGCGCGCGGGCACGGTGGCGCTGGTCGGCACCGACACGCAGCGCATCCTCGCCGAAGTGAGCCGGCTGCTCGACGATCCCGAGCTGCACGCGGCCTACTCGCGCCGCATCAATCCCTATGGCGACGGCCGCGCGAGCCGGCGCATCGTCGATGCGCTGTGCGGCCGCGCCGTCGCCGAATTCGATCCCTACGGCCCGGCCGCCGGCTAGTCCCTGTTCCCGCGATACCTCCCCTGCCCGGAGCCCTCATGTCTCACGCCCCGCACTCCTCCGCCCGCCTTCTCCGCCGCGCCCTGATGGCCGCCGGGCTGCTGCTTCCCCTGGGCGCCCTGGCCAGTCCCGCCGGCGACGCCTTGCGGCGCCAGACCGACGACTGGGTCGCGCGGGAGGTCAGCCTGGAGGATCTGGGCATACGCGAGCCGGTGGTGCTCAGCAACAGCGACGCGCGCCAGGAGTTCTATCTGCCGGTGCCGCGCAGCGCGCCCATCGCCGACGCCGCGCTCGAATTCGACGCGCGCTACGCCAAGGGCGAGCCGGGCCGCGCCAGCATGGTGTTGTGGGTGGACGGCGTGCCGCAGACCGCGCAGCGCATCGCCGACGGGGAAGGCTCGGCCGCGCGCAGCCTGAAGGTGGAGCGCCGCAGCCGCGAGACCGGCTTTCTGCGGTTGAGCGTGGACTGGCAATCGGACATCGGCCTGCGCCAGTGCGAGAGCAACCGCGCCACCGCCAACGCCCTGACGATCTCGCCGCGCACGCGGCTGAGCTACCGCTACGACGCTTCGGCCATCGACAGCCTGGACGAAGCCTGGGGCATGCTGCCCGCCCGGCCGGTGCTGATGGTGTCGGGCGCGCGGCTGGAGCAGCAGGCGTTCGACAGCGCCTGGCGCCTGGGCGTGGCGATGGAACGCAGCGGCAAGCGCGTGGCGGTCCGCGGCTTCCCGTCCGTGGGAGACGAGGTCGACACGCGCGGCCTGCAGGTCCCGGCCGGGCTGGGGCAGGTCGCGGCCTTCGCCGCGCTGGCCGGCGGCGACAAGCACAAGCTCGCCAACCCCGCCGAAATCGGCGCGCTGCTGGTGATGGGCGCGCCCGCGGTCAGCGGCGACGTGGTGATCGCCGACGCCGCCTTGCGCGCCCGCTACAAAGAGGCGCTCGACGCCTTGCAGGCGCAGTTCGACTCGGACGCCGACGCGGCCCAGGCCTACAAGACGTGGCGCGCGCGGCGCATGCCGCTGGCCGACCAGGCGCTGCAATCCCGCGAGATCCGCGTGCTGCCGCTGGGGCGCCAGCCCGCCATCGCGGTGGCCGCCGATGCCGGCGCACAAGGCGCGGGCGCGTTCGACAACGCCTGGCGCCGCATCCTGGTGACCCGCCAGGTCCAGGTGCAGGCGGCCACCCCGCCGCAGGCGCTGGACCACGGCGGCCTGCGTCTGAGCACGCTGGGCGGCTCGTCGGCCAGCTTCGACGTGGTGGCGCGCGGAGACTGGAACCTCAGCTTTCCGCTGGCCGCCGTGTCGGCCGACGGCGGCATGCCCGAAGAACTGGTGCTGGACCTGGCCGCCGCGCCCGGCGCTTCGTCCACCCGGCCGGTGGCCTCGGTGTTCTGGAACGGCATCCTGCTGGGCGCCAGGCAGATGGACGCCGACGGCAAGCCCGAACGCCTGACGGCGCGCGTGCCCGGCTATGCGCTGGGCGTGGCCAACACCGTGCGCGTGACGTTCCAGCGCCAGCCTGTCTCGGTGGACTGCAACGAGACGCCGCAGGGCTATCCCGTCAACGTGCTGCCCACCAGCCATGTGAAGCCCGGCCGCGCCCGGCCCGACGGCAGCTTCATCGGCCTGCTGCCGCTGCTGGCGGGCCATCCCGAACTGATCGTGCCCGACGCCTATCTGGCCGACGCCCCCGCGAGCCTCAAGCGCGTGATCGGCATCGCCGCGGCCAGCGGGCTGTCGGCCTCGCGCGCGGCGCTGTCGGTCGCGCCGGCCGGCCAGGCCGCCAGGCCGGGGCGTCCCTTCGTGGCGATGGAAGTGGCGCTGGACGGCGCCCAGCCGCAGGTCAAGGTCGCCGACCGCAAGCAGCTCACGGTCGCCGGCAAGCGCGCGACCTGGCTGGACATCTCGGGCCTGGACAAGCTCAGCACCGCCGAGGTCGTGAGCGCGGGCGGCCAGGACGGCGTGCTGTGGCACGCGCTGGGCCCGGAGCCGGGCCTGGACACGCCTTTCGTGCTCAACCGCGGCGACATCGCCATCATCGGCGCAGCCGGCCCGCTGGCCTGGATCGACAGCGCCAATCCCGGCGCCGGCCAGGCGCCGGGCGCGGGCGACAGCGCGTTCTTCGAATGGCGCCGCTATCTGTCGTGGGGCGTGCCGGCGCTGAGCGTCGGACTGCTGGTGCTGCTGCTGATCCTGATCGCCGCGATGCGGATCAATCGCAGGAACAAGGGCCCCAAGTAATCCGGAGGCGGCGCCATGTCCTCGCTTTACTGGCCCTACCTCATCGCCGACTACTACCGCGGCCTGGAAATCGTGACCGCGGCGGTCGGCGTGATCATCCTGCTGTCGAGCCTGGACGACCTGTTCATCGACGCCTGGTACTGGCTGCGGCAGGCACGCCGCGCGCTGACGGTCAAGCGCCGCTACGCGCCGCTGACCGCCGAACAGCTGCGCGCCAAGCCCGAGCAGCCGCTGGCCATCATGGTGCCGGCATGGCTGGAGTACGACGTGATCGCGTCCATGCTGGAGACCATGGTTTCCACGCTGGAATACAAGAACTACATGATCTTCGCCGGCACCTACCAGAACGACGAGCGCACCATCAAGGAAGTCGAGCGCATGCGGCGCCGCTACCGCCAGCTGATACGGGTGGAAGTGCCGCACGACGGCCCGACCTGCAAGGCCGACTGCCTGAACTGGATCGTGCAGGCGATCTTCGCGCAGGACGGCCGCCAGCCGGTGCCCTTCGCCGGCGTGATCCTGCACGACAGCGAGGACGTGCTGCACCCGCTGGAACTGAAGTACTACAACTACCTGCTGCCGCGCATCGACTTCATCCAGCTGCCGGTCACCTCGCTGGAACGGCACTGGTACGAGCTGGTCGCCGGCACCTACATGGACGAATTCGCGGAATGGCACACCAAGGACCTGGTGGTGCGCGAAAGCCTGTCGAAGATGGTGCCCTCGGCCGGCGTGGGCACCTGCTTTTCGCGCCGGGCCCTGACCGAACTGGCGGCGGAAACCCAGAACCAGCCCTTCAACACCGACACGCTGACCGAGGACTACGACATCGGCGCGCGCCTGGCGCAGCGCGGCATGCGCCAGATTTTCGGCAAGTTCGAAGTGGAGTACGTCGCCCGCCGGCGCTCGTGGTTCGGCCTGGGCCCCGAGAAAGTCTCGGCCATCTCGATGCCGCTGGGCGTGCGCGAGTATTTCCCCAACACCTTCCGCACCGCCTACCGGCAGAAGGCGCGCTGGACGCTGGGCATCGGGCTGCAGGGCTGGCAGCAGGTGGGCTGGACCGGCACGCTGGCCACCAAGTACCTGCTGTTTCGCGACCGCAAGGGGCTGGTCACCTCGTTCATCGCGATCCTGGCCTACCTGCTGCTGGCCAATTTCTTCCTGTTCTACCTGGCCGACCGCTACGGCTGGTGGACGGTGTATTACCCCTCGTACTTCCGGCCGGACGGCTGGCTGGTCACGCTGATGTGGGTCAACGCCGTCGCGCTGCTGCTGCGGGTCGTGCAGCGCGCCTATTTCGTCAACCGCATGTACGGCTGGGAGCACGCCCTGCTTTCCATGCCGCGGATGATCGTGGGCAACTTCATCAACGCCATGGCGGCGGCGCGCGCGTGGCGGCTGTTCATCGGCCATCTGATCACCGGCAAGCGCCTGGCGTGGGACAAGACCATGCACGACTTCCCGTCCACCGACCAGCTGAGCCAGCAGCGCCAGCGCCTGGGCGACCTGCTGCTGTCGTGGCAGGCCATCGACCACGCCGCGCTGGAACGCGCGCTGGAGATCCAGTCGCGCGAGAAACGCCCGCTCGGGGAGATCCTGATGGAACAGGGCTCGCTGGACCCGCATACCTTGCACGAAGCGCTCTCGTTCCAGCAAGGCGCCCCGGCCGACCCGCCCTCCCACAAGCCGTCTTCGCCATGACTATTCTTTCCCGCTCGCTGGCGATCGCCGCCCTGCTGACGTGCGCGGCGGCGGCCGGCGCCGCCGAACGGCCGCTCGACGGCGACGCCTACCAGCTCGCCGACCAGGCCTACAAACAGTACGACGCCGGCCGCTACGAAACCGCCCAGGTCATGGCGGAGAACGCCATCCGGCTGCGGCCCGACGTGGCGCGGCTGCGGCTGCTCCTGGTCTACGCGCTGGAGAAGCAGGGCAAGCGCCAGGAGGCGGCGCGCGCCGCCGACCGCGCGATCGCCGACGGCCTGGGCACGCCCGAACTGCGCCAGGCCCTGGCCGGCCTGCGGGCCGCGCCGGCCGCCGCCGTGCGCACGCCCGCGCCGCAATCCGCGCAGCAGCCCGCGCAAGCGGCGCCCAGGACCGCCTACCAGCGCGCCTATCCCGTGGCTGCGCGCGCCTACGCGGACTATGCGCGCCACGATTACGCCGCGGCCGCCGCCGGCGCCGAGCGCGCCTTCCGCGCCGTGCCGTCGCAGGGAGAATGGGCGTTGCTGTGGGTGGAATCGCTGGGCGCGCAGCAGCAGTTCGAAGCCGCCGGCCGCGCCGTCGACAGCGCGCTGGCGCTGGGCGCGCCCAACAAGGCCGCGCTGCGCGCGCGCAAGCAGGACTTGCAGCGGCAGATCGCCGCCAGCCGGATGCCGCCGGCTCCCGCCCCGGGCAGCGAGGCCGCCGCCGGCGCCTATGCCGCCTACGACCGTGGCGAATACCAGCAGGCCATCGCGCAGGCCCGCGAGGCCGTGGCGCAGGCGCCCGGCAATCCGGATTACGCCCGTCTGCTGACGACCACGCTGGCCGCGGGCAATCCGGCCCAGGCCGCCGAGGCGCGCGCCCGGCTGGACGACGAGATCGCCCGCCAGCCGGATTCGGCCGAACTGCTGGCGCAACGCGGCTACGTGCGCCAGCGCCTGGGCCAGCCGGCCGGCGCGGCGGACGATTTCGCCGCCGCGCGCGCCACCGGCAAGGCCCCGCCCCGCCTCATCCTGGACCAGGCCTATGCGCAATCGGCGATGGGAGACAACCGCGCCGCCACCGATACCCTCAAGCAGGCGATAGACCAGGACGACGCCGGCCAGCTGGGGCTGAACCCGCTGGAGCGCTACAACACGCGCAGCGCCATCGCCAACCTGTCGCGCGAATGGGGCGCGTCGTTCTCGGCCTCGTACCGCGGCGCGCGGCCGGCCAGCTCCAGCCTGGGCGGGGCCGCCATCAATACGCCCGGCGACGTGGTGTTCAGCACCGCCGAGATCTTCTGGCGCCCGCCCGAACTGAACAACCGCTGGGGCATGCTGGAAGCCTATGCGCGCAGCTCCAACACGCTGCACGACAGCGGCAGCACCTACGAATCGCGCCAGAACGTCGACCCCTGCACCGGCGAGCGCACGCCGGACGAACGCGACGACGAAGAGCGCTTCCGCGACAACCGCACGGCCTCGGGCATCCCCAGCACCATCGGCGCGCTGGGCCTGCGCTACCTGCTGGCCGACACCGGCGTGACCTTCGGCATCGAACGCCGCTTCTACCTGGGTTCGGCCACGCGCCAGGGCTATGCCTATCCCGAATCCAGCTCGGTCCAGTGCAATGCGCAAAAGGCCTTCCACCAGCAATACCCCGGCCTGGACGACCAGAGCGCGGTGGCGCGCTACAAGCTCAACGGCAACGCCGGCGGATGGATGACCTACGTCACCTATGGCTATTACCAGGGCCGCGAACTGCGCGTGGACACGCCCAGCTGGCTAACCATCGAGGGCTACGCGCAGGCCGGCTATGCCTGGGACGACAACAGCGCGCGCTATACCGCCTATTCGGTGGACTCGCGCGGCAACCGCCAGCAGGAACTGGGCAGCGCCTCCGGCCGCCTCAAGCGCGAGCAGGCTTTCCTGTCCGGCGAGCTGCGCGTGGGCCGCAGCTTCCGCGCGACCGCCATCAGCGACAAGCTGGTGCTGTTCCCCTATGCGGTGGTGGGCGCGGACTGGCTGTGGCAGAAAGACGTAGCCAAACTGGACGACATGCCGCTCTATGGCAGCCAGTCCGTGGTCCTGTCCAATCACGACAGTTCCTGGTCGCTGGGCGTGGGCCCGGGCTTCAACGTGCGCTACTGGTTCCGCGAAGACCACTACAACGCGCCGCGCTCCTACCTGGACCTGGGCGTGCAGTACCGGGCCAGCATCGGCGGCGGCGCGAGCGACCGCGCCAAGGGCTGGTTCATGAACATGACGCTGTCGTATTGACGCGCCGCGGCGCTACGGCGGCCATTGCCGCCTGAGGCGCTCGGCCTCGGGCGTGGGTCCGATGAGCCAGGGATCGGCGGCGAAGGCGGCCACGCGCTGCGCGCGATAGCCGCGCGCGATGCGCAGCTGCCTGCGGACGCGCGCGGCGTCGGCCGAGCGCGCGCGGAAGGTGGTGCCGTCCTGCCGTTCCGAGGGCAGTTCCTCGAACAGTTCCACGATCAGGTCGAACGGCGCGCGCCGCGCCAGCAGCATGCGGTGCAGCGGCTCCAGCGCATCGTAGGCGGCCATGCCCGCCACGCCCACGCCGTCCTGCAGCATGGGATGCAGCGGCGCCGCGTCCAGCAGCTCGCTCCACAGGTCCGCCAGGCTCAACGGCCCGGGCAGCTTGCTGTGATAGGTGGAGATCGGCAGGGCCGCGCCGGCCTGCTGCGCCAGCGGCGCGCACAGGCCGGCCAGCCATTCGCGCAGGCGCTGGCGGCGCTGCGGCGCGGCCCAGCTGTGCTGCTCGATTTCGTAAGGGATGTACCAGCCGCGAAACGCCGCGCGCCGCGGCCAGGGCGAGGAACCGGCATAGTCCAGCGCGGCCGCGCCCGCCGCCTGCAGGAATGCGGCCAGCGCCGCGTCGTCGGGATCGCCCAGCTGCCGCCACCAGCGCTCGTCGTAGGGCAGGCCCAGCTGCAGGCCCATGCCCAGGCGCTCGGCCTCGTCGAAGATCAGCCCCAGCGTGGCGGCCGGCAGCTGCCACGGCCGGGGTCCGCCGCTGGCGCCCACCCATTGGATGACGATCTCGCGGAAACCCAGCCCGTGCATGGCGGCGATGCGTTCGCGCCATGCCTGCGGCGCCAGGTCCAGGTGGCTGGGCCACAACTGCCAGAACGTGCTTTGCGGCGACCAGGCGGGCGCGCATGCGGGCAGGCCGGCGGCGGCCGCCGCCAGGCCCAGGCCGCACAACAGGCGCCGCCGGCCGGAAGATGCGGGCTGGGACTGCCGGGCGATGGGAATCAGCCCGCGCGGTTGCCGAACATGCCCGACAGCGAGGCCAGCAGGTCGGCCGGGTTGAACTGCGGGCTGGCCGGCACCGCGCCGTCGGGCGTGGCCTGGTCCACCAGCTGCGGCAGCAGCGAGGCCAGCGAGCCCAGCACCGAATTCGTGTCCTGACCGGTCTTGGCGGCCAGCTCATTGACCACGCCAGGGTCCAGCACCGAGCCCAGCTGGTCGGCGCTGACCGGCAGGTTCTGGCCGGTGCTTACCCAGGAGGAAACGATCTCGCTCAGGCCGCCCTTCTGGAAGGCGGCGATCAGCCCCGCCAGTCCGCCCGGGTAGTTGTTCAACTGCTCGATCAGCGCGGGCAACAGCGACGCCGAGCCCCCTTGCTGATTGCCGCCGGCCATCGAGGCCAAGGTATCCAATAGGCTCATCATCGTGCTCCAGAAAAATCGGAAAACCAGTATAGGCCCGAGTCCGGCGCGGCGGGCGTCATCCGGCGCTCGCGGTTGCAGATCTTTGCAAAGCTTGTCGTTGCCGGCCGTTTCAGTCGACCGCCTTGGGCTGGCCCGCCCGCAGCGCCTGCAGCGACTTCAGGCCGGCGCGCCCGTCCGCGGGCAGGCCCAGCTCGCGCTGCGCCGCCTGCAAGGCGGCCCGGGTGCGCGCGCCTATCATGCCGTCGGGCTCGCCCACGTCATGGCCCCGCGCGATCAGCAGGCGCTGCAGTTCGCGGCGCTGGGCCCGCGACAGGCCCGGGTCGTCGGTCGGCCAGGCCTGGACCAGCGGCCCGCCGCCGCGCAGCCGGTCCGACAAATGGGCAATGGCGAGCGCGTAGCTTTCGGCGGCGTTGTAGGAATACAGGGCGTCGAAATTGCGCGTGACCAGAAAGGCCGGACCGTTGCGTCCCGCCGGCAGCAGCAGGCCGGCCGGCGCGTCGCCCGCCGGCAAGGGCCGGCCGTCCGCGCGCGCCACGCCGCGCTGCGCCCAATAGGACATCGGGCGCTTGTTCTTGCGGCCGGACACGCCGGCGTCCAGGCCGGCGGGCAGCCGGACCTCGTAGCCCCAGTCCAGGGCCGGGTTCCAGCCCGCGCGCTTGAGGAAATTGGCGGTCGAGGCCAGCGCGTCCGGCACGCTGTCGACCAGGTCGCGGCGGCCGTCGCCGTCGAAATCCACCGCCAGCCGCAGGTAGGTGGACGGCATGAACTGGGTCTGGCCGAAGGCGCCGGCCCAGGACCCCGTCAGGCGTTCCGGCGCCATGCCCTCGTCCTGGATGATTTTCAGGGTGGCATAGAACTCGCCGCGGAAATAGGCCTGGCGGCGGCCGAAGCAGGACAGCGTCGACAGCGAGACCAGCAGCGGCCGTCCGCCCAGCGTGCGGCCGTAATTGCTTTCCACGCCCCAGACGGCGGCCACGGTGGCCGGGTCCACGCCATAGCGCGAGGCGGCCCGCTGCAGCTCGGCCTGCCAGCGCGCCATCGCCGCCTGGCCGTCGGCCACGCGTTCGTCGTCGACCAGTCCGGCCATGTAGTCCCAGATGGGCGTCTTGAATTCGGGCTGCGCGTCGAGCAGGCCGATCACCGCCATGTCGGGCGCCAGGCCCGCGGTATGGGTGTCGAAGGTCGCGCCCGACACGCCGGCCTTGAGGGCCGGCCCGCGCAGCTGCGCCAGGCAGGCCGCGAAGGGCTCGGCGGCCTGGGCCGCGAAAGCCGGCAGCGCCAGCGCGGCGCAGGCCAGCAAGGCGTGGGCAGGGATACGCTTGCGCATGGGTTCAGCCCTCCTGCAGCGCCGCGAGCTCGGCGTCGTCGAAGCCGGCGGCGCGGCGCGCCTCCAGGTTGAACGGCCCGCGCAGGCGCGGCGCGCCGTGGCGCCTGGCCAGTTCCGCGTAACAGGCGACGGGGTCCTGGCCCGATTGTTCGCACAGGCGCTTGTACCAGGCGTTGCCGATGGCGACGTGGCCGATCTCGTCGGCCAGAATGATGTCGACGATGGCCGCGCTTTCGCGGTCGCCGGCCCCGGCCAGCTTGTCGCGGATCAGCGGCGAGGCGTCCAGGCCGCGCGCCTCCAGCGTGCGCGGCACCAGCGCCAGGCGCGCCAGCAGATCGTCGCGCGTGCGCTCCGCCATTTCCCACAGGCCGTTGTGGGCGGGGAAATCGCCGTAGGCGTGGCCCAGGGCCTCCAGGCGCTGCCTGAGCAGGTCGAAGTGATACGCCTCTTCGCGCGCCACGCGCAGCCAGTCGCGATAGAAGGCTTCGGGCATGCCTTCGAAGCGCCACATGATGTCCAGCGCCAGGTTGATCGCGTTGAACTCGATATGGGCCAGGGCGTGCAGCAGCGCCGCGCGCCCTTCCTGCGTGGCCATGGAACGCTGCCTGACTTCGGACGGCGCAACCAGCGGCGGCCGCGCCGGGCGGCCCGGCAGCGCGGCGTCGGGCGTGAACACCGCGTCGCAGTCCAGCGTTGCGGCGTCCGAAATGGCGCGCACCGCGGCCAGCTTGTCCTGCCACGCCGTGGCGGCCAGCGCCGCCAGGGCCTGTCCGCGCAGGCAATCGCGCCCATTGCCGCCAGCCGGCGGCGCCGTCTTGATATCCATACTCCATCCCGCGCCGGAAAACGACGCCTCGCCAAAAAACGCCACGGCTTCAACGCCGTGCAAGCACGGAGACTTTATCATCCGCCTATGGATTCCCTGCGCCTGACCATAGAAACCGACCTGGCCCGCATCGACGCCGGACAGTGGGATGCCCTGGCGGGCGACCAGCCCTTCCTGCGCCACGCCTTCCTGCACGCGCTGCACGAGACCGGCTGCGCCGCGCCCCGAACCGGCTGGGCGCCCCACTACCTGGCGCTGTGGCGGGACGACGCGCTGGCCGCGGCCGCGCCGCTCTACCTCAAATCGCATTCCCGCGGCGAGTACGTGTTCGACTACGCCTGGGCCGACGCCTTCCAGCGCCACGGCATGCGCTACTACCCCAAGCTGCTGTCGGCCATTCCGTTCACGCCCGTGACCGGCCCGCGGCTGCTGGCGCGCACCGACGAGGACCGCGACACGCTGGTGCGCGGGCTGGTCGCCTTCGCCGAAGAAATCGGCGTGTCCTCGCTGCACCTGCTGTTTCCGGACGACGGCGACCTGCGCGCGCTGCGCGCGGCCGGCTTCATGGTGCGCGAAAGCGTGCAGTTCCACTGGACCAACCCGGGCTATGCGGACTTCGAGGCCTTCCTGGCCGCGATGAGCCACGACAAGCGCAAGAAAATCCGGCAGGACCGCAAGAAGGTCGCCGCCGCCGGCCTGGACTACCGCTGGCTGCGCGGCGAGCAGATCGGCGCGGCCGAACTCGGCTTTTTCTACGAGTGCTACTGCCGCACCTACTTCAGCCACGGCAATCCGCCCTACCTGAGCCGCGAATTCTTCGAACGCGCGCATCGCGAACAGCCCGAGGCCTTCGTGCTGATCCTGGCCCAGCGCGACGGCGTACCGGTGGCGGCCGCGCTCAACCTGGCCGGCGGCGACGCGCTCTACGGCCGCTACTGGGGCGCGACCGAGTACGTGCCGGGGCTACATTTCGAGACCTGCTACATGCAGTCGATCGCCTATTGCATCGCGAACGGCATCGCCCGCTTCGAGGGCGGCGCGCAGGGCGAGCACAAGATGGCGCGCGGCCTGCTGCCGACCCCCACCTGGTCGGCCCACTGGGTCGCCCACCCCGGCTTCGCCGACGCGATACGGGGCTTTCTGGACGAAGAGACGGTTGCGGTGGCGGATTATCTTGGAGAACTGGAAACGCACACGCCGTTCAAGCGGGTGGGTTGAGGTGGATGGCGTGGACGTAGGATGGGTGCAGCGCGAGAGATCCGGCCCAAGGAATCGACTGCCGAACGCGCGTAACCCATCGGCCCGCGTTTGGCTCTTGCCACGAAAAACGGCGGCTGCGCCGCCTGATGGGTTTCGCGCGTTGGATGTTGGAGTTCTTGCTCAAGAATTCTCGCGCTGCACCCATCCTACAGAAACCGGTCCAGCAGCTTGCGGCTGTGCTTGTCCAGCGACTGGATGTCGCGCACCAGATAGAAGATGCCGTGGCTGTCGGCGATCAGCAGGGTCTGCGGGCTCAGGCGCCGGATGTCCTCTTCGCCGCGCAGCGTGAACGAGGTCGGCCCGCGGTCGGTTTCGACCTTCCAGACGCTGGGCGTGGCGAAGCTGGACACGCTGGCCAGCTTGCGGATCTCGGGCATGAATTCCCGGCGCTGCAACTCTTCTTCGACCAACGCGCGCGCGCAGGCGGGCAGGTCGGACAGCTGTTCGATCCAGAGCAGTTCGCGGCCTTCGCCGGTCACCAGCGACAGGCCGCGGCCGGCCTCGCTGATCGGGAAGGCGCGCACCGGGATGACGCCCTCGTGGACGTCGCCCTCGGCGGACTGGAACTCCAGGCGCCCGAAGGCGTTGCGGCGCAATTGAAACGGCGGCAGGGTCATGGCGGTCATCCCGGTTGGCGTCAGGCCACGGCGGCCATGTCTTCACTGCCCGACGCCTGGGCGTCGGCCTCGGCCTGGCGCGCCTGCGCCTGATAGAGCCGGTAGTAGGCGCCCTCGCGCGCCATGAGTTCCTCGTGCGGCCCCTGCTCCACGATCTGGCCGCGGTCCAGCACCACCAGCCGGTCGGCCTTGCGCAGCGTGCTCAGGCGGTGGGCGATGGCGATCGTGGTGCGTCCGCGCACCAGGTTGTCGAGCGCCTTCTGGATTTCCTTTTCGGTGGTGGTGTCGACCGACGAGGTGGCCTCGTCCAGGATCAGGATGCGCGGGTCGATCAGCAGCGCGCGCGCGATCGAGATGCGCTGGCGCTCGCCGCCCGACAGCGCCTGGCCGCGCTCGCCCACCAGCGAGTCGTAGCCGTGCGGCAGCCGCAGGATGAACTCGTGCGCGTGCGCGGCGCGCGCCGCGGCCACGATCTCGTCGCGCGTGGCCTCGGGCTTGCCGTAGGCGATGTTCTCGGCGATGGTGCCGAAGAACAGGAAAGGCTCCTGCAGCACCAGGCCGATGTTGCGCCGGTAGTCGGCCACGCGCACCGAACGGATGTCGGCGCCGTCGACCAGCACCGCGCCTTCCGACACGTCGTAGAAGCGGCAGATCAGGTTGATCAGCGTGCTCTTGCCCGAACCGCTGTGGCCGACCAGGCCTATCATCTCGCCCGGCTCGATGTTCAGGTTCAGGCCGCGGATGACCTGGCGGTTGCCGTAGCGAAAGCCCACGTCGCGCAGTTCGATGCGGCCGTCGATGTGCGGCAGCCGGGCCGGATTCTGCGGCTCCGGAACGCTGGAGACGTGGTCCAGGATGTCGAAGATGCGCTTGGCGCCGGCGGCCGCCTTCTGCGTGACCGACACGATGCGGCTCATCGAATCCAGGCGCGTGTAGAAGCGGCCGATGTACGCGAGGAACGCGGCCAGCACGCCGACGGTGATCTGCTTTTGCGACACCTGCCAGATGCCGAAGATCCACACCACCAGCAGGCCGACTTCGGTCAGCAGCGTGACCGTGGGCGAGAACAGCGACCAGGTGGTGTTGACCCGGTCGTTGACTTCCAGGTTGCGGTTGTTGGCCTCGCGGAAACGCGCGACCTCGCGCTTTTCCTGGGCGAAGGCCTTGACCACGCGGATGCCGGGTATGGTGTCGGCCAGCACGTTGGTGATTTCCGACCAGATGCGGTCGACCTTCTCGAAGCCGTGGCGCAGCCGGTCGCGCACCGCGTGGATCATCCAGATGATGAAGGGCAGCGGCACCAGCGTGACCAGCGCCAGCCAGGGATTGATCGACACCAGGATCACCGCCGTCATGACGATCATCAGAATGTCGGTGGCGAAGTCCAGCAGGTGCAGCGACAGGAACACGCAGATCCGGTCGGTCTCGCTGCCGATGCGCGAGATCAGGTCGCCGGTGCGCTTGCCGCCGAAGTATTCCAGCGAAAGCTGCTGCAGGTGTTCGTAGGTGGTGGTGCGCAGGTCGGCGCCGATGCGCTCGCTGACCCAGGCCAGGATGTAGGTACGAGCCCAGCCCAGCCCCCAGGCCAGGAAGGCCGACGCCAGCAGGCCGCCCAGGTACAGGCGGACCTTGCCGTAGTCGATGGGCGCGCCGTTCTGGAACGGGATCAGCACGTCGTCCATCAGCGGCATGGTCAGGTACGGCGGCACCAGGGTGGCCGCCGTGCCCATCAGCGTCAGCAGGAAACCGGCCAGCAGCGGGCCGCGGTAGGGCCGCGCGAAACGCCACAGGCGCAGCAGCGCCCAGGTGGAGGACGGCGCCGCCTGTTCCTGCTTGCACGTGGGGCACTCCTGCGCCCCCGCGGGAATGGCGTTGTTGCAGATCGTACAGGTGCGTTCGGCCGGCTCCTCGGCGGGGCGGCCGGACAGGCGGATGGCCTGCTGGGCCTCGAACTGCGCCAGCAGGCGCAGCGCGGCCGGGTTGCGGGCCAGGGTGAAGCGCCACGCGCCCAGGCGGGCGGCGTCGTCGTGCAGCTCCAGCAGCGCGGCGCCGGCGTGGTCGCTCAGGCCCAGCTTCAGCCCGGGGCCATAGGCCCAGGATTCCCAGCCGGCGCCGTCGGCGCGACGGGCCAGCAGGCGTCGGTCGGTGGCGGCGACCAGGCCGGGCCGGAATTGCAGACGGGCGTCCAGATCGGTCTCGACCCAGGCGAGCAGGCTCTCGCCATCGGCCAGTTCGGCGCGGATTTCATCCTGCCAGCGGGCAGGAACGGCAGCGGCCAAGCCGGAAAACAGGTGTGTTTTTTTCATTGAAGCGCATACCGGGCCAGGACTCTGCCCTACGAGGCCACCGGTTCGCCACCGGGAGGGGCGGGAAACGTGTCCCTTCCTTACAACACAACGAGTTAACGCCCTGAAGGCGTCGTATAGTATCAGCCGATTTTTCTAATTAGGAATATCTGGGATCCCCCGACTCGTTGGCATTATTCTAAAGGCGCAACCCCAATAAATTCGCGGTCTAGCATAGGGGCGTCCGCGCGTGCCAACCTGCTTCTTCAGCAAATTAAAACATGAAAAAGAAAGACATTGAATTTCTCGATGTCGTGGCTTTGCGCGGCCCGAACATTTGGACGTATCGCCCGGTTCTGGAAGCATGGGTGGATATCGGAGAGTTGGAGGACTATCCCTCCAACACGATTCCCGGCTTCTACGAACGCCTGACCGCATGGCTGCCCACGCTGATCGAGCACCGCTGCAGCCCGGGCGTGCGGGGCGGGTTCCTGTCCCGCGTGCGCGAAGGCACCTGGCCGGGCCACATCCTGGAGCACGTGACGCTGGAGCTGCAGAACCTCGCGGGGCTGCGCGGCGGCTTCGGCAAGGCCCGCGAAACCTCCACCCGCGGCGTCTACAAGGTGGTCGTGCGCGCCTGGCAGGAACAGGTCACCCGCGCCGCGCTGCAAGAGGCGCGCGACCTGGTCATGGCTGCCATCGAAGACCGCCCCTACGACGTGCCCGCCGCCGTCTCCAAGCTGCGCGGCCTGATCGACCAGCACTGCCTGGGTCCCAGCACCGCCTGTATCGTGGACGCCGCCGACGACCGCGACATCCCGTACATCCGCCTGTTCGAGGGCAACCTGGTGCAGTTCGGCTACGGCTCGGCGCAGCGCCGCATCTGGACGGCCGAGACCGACCGCACCGGCGCCATCGCCGAAGGCATCTCGCGCGACAAGGACCTGACCAAGGAGCTGCTGTCCACCTGCGGCGTGCCGGTGCCCGAAGGCCGCCTGGTCGACAGCGCGGAAGACGCCTGGGCGGCGGCCGAGGACATCGGCCTGCCGGTGGTCGTGAAACCCTATGACGGCAACCACGGCCGCGGCGTATTCACCAACCTGGTCACGCGCGAGGAAGTGGAATCGGCCTACCGCGTGGCGGTGGACGAAGGCAGCGGCGTGATCGTCGAACGCTTCGTGCTGGGCAACGAGCACCGCCTGCTGGTGGTCGGCGACCGCATGGTGGCCGCCGCCGCCGGCGAGCCGGCCTGGGTGACGGGCGACGGCAAGTCCACCATCGCCGAGCTGATCGACAGCCAGATCAATACCGACCCGCGCCGCGGCCGCACCGAAAACCACCCGCTGAATCCGGTGCGCCTGGATTCGGCGGCGCGCCTGGAGATCGCGCGCCAGGGCCTGTCCGAGGACGGCGTGCCGGCCGAAGGCCAGCGCGTGCTGGTGCAGCGCAGCGGCAACGTCGCCTTCGACGTGACCGACCGCGTGCATCCCAGCGTCGCCGCCACCGTGACCCTGGCCGCGCGCATCGTCGGCCTGGACATCGCCGGCGTGGACCTGGTGGCCGAAGACATCTCGCGCCCGCTGGACGAGCAGCGCGGCGCCATCGTCGAGGTCAATGCCGGCCCCGGCCTGCTGATGCACCTGAAGCCGGCCGACGGCGCGCCGCGCCCGGTGGGCCGCGCCATCGTCGACCACCTGTTCCCCGAGGGCGACAGCGGCCGCATCCCCATCGTGGGCGTGACCGGCACCAACGGCAAGACCGTGGTGGCGCGCCTGGTGGCGCGACTGCTGCACCTGTCGGGCAAGCGCACCGGCCTGGCCTGCAGCGAGGGCCTGTACCTCGACCGCCGCCTGGTGCAGAAAGGCGACCGCGCCGATTTCGATTCCGGCACGCGCCTGCTGATGAACCGCAACCTGGACGCCGCCGTCATCGAGAACGACAGCGGCGTGATCCTGGGCCAGGGCCTTTCCTACGACCGCTGCCAGGTCGGCGTGGTCACCAATATCGACGACGCCGACCACCTGGGCGACTTCGACATCAACGACACGGAGCGCATGTTCAATGTGTTCCGCACCCAGGTCGACGTGGTGCTGCCCGGCGGCGCGGCGGTGCTCAACGCGCGCGATCCGCAAGTGGTGGAGATGGCCGAGCTGTGCGACGGCGCGGTGATCTTCTTCGGCATCGACCCCGCCCTGCCCGCCATCGCCGCGCACCTGGCCCAGGATGGCCGCGCCGTGTTCGTGCGCGACGGCGCCATCGTGCTGGCGCAAGGCGCGCGCGAGGAAAATCTGGCCGCCGTGGCCGCCATTCCGCTGACCCACGGCGGGCGCGTGGCCTTCCAGGTCGAGAACGTGCTGGCCGCGGTCGGCGCGGCCTGGGCGCTGGACATTCCGGTCGAACTGATCCGCGCCGGCATCGAGACCTTCGACATCGACCAGGCCGACGCGCCCTGGCAGTTCACGCTGTTCGAGCGCAACGGCAGCACCGTGGTGGTCGACGACGTGCACAACGCCTCGGCCCTGCGCCCGCTGATCGCCGCCATCGACCAGTTCCCGTCGGCGCGCCGCGCCGCCGCCTATTCGGCCGGCGCCGACCGGCGCGATCAGGACCTGGTCGAACAAGGCAGGCTGCTGGGCGACGCCTTCGACCGCGTGGTGCTCTACGACGACCTCACGGTGCGGAGCAAGCGCCCGCCGGGCCAGGCGCGCGCGCTGCTGCGCCAGGGCCTGGCGCAGGGTTCGCGGGTGCAGGAAGTGCTGGACGAGCCCGACCACGGCAAGGCGATCGACAGCCTGCTCAAGGGCATCGTCGCGGGCGACTTCATCCTGCTGCAATCGGACGAGGCGTTCTCCGGCCCCACCATCGACCTGGTCCGCCGCTGGATTCAGCAATACTGACAATATCCGCGCGCGCCCTGCGCATCGCGCGGGCGCGCGCGAGCTAGACAGGAATACCTGCCATGGAAGTTTCCCGTATCCGAGCCTTGCGCGGTCCCAATCTGTGGAGCAAGAACACGGCGATCGAGGCCATCGTCTCCTGCGCCGACGCCGAGTGCTCCATCGACAACCTGCCCGAGTTCGAAGCGCGCCTGCGCGCGCGGCTGCCGCAGACCGGGGTGCTGCGCCCCGAAGGCCACCAGGGCGCGGTGTCCATCGCCCACGTGCTGCAGATCGTCGCGCTGACGCTGCAGGCCCACGCCGGCTGCCCGGTCACGTTCGGCCGCGTCGCCTCCACCATCGAGCCCGGCGTGTTCCAGGTGGTGGTGGAATACAGCGAGGAGGAAGTCGGCCGGCTGGCCATGGAGCTGGCGCAGACGCTGGTGCGCGCCGCGCTGGACGACGCGCCGTTCGACCTGGCCGACGCCCTCAAGCGCCTGCGCGAGCTGGACGAAGACGTGCGCCTGGGCCCCAGCACCGGCTCCATCGTCAACGCCGCGGTCGCGCGCAATATTCCCTACCGCCGCCTGACGCAGGGCAGCATGGTGCAGTTCGGCTGGGGCAGCAAGCAGCGCCGCATCCAGGCCGCGGAAACCGACAGGACCAGCGCCATCTCCGAATCCATCGCGCAGGACAAGGACCTGACCAAGATGCTGCTGGACGCCGCCGGCGTGCCGGTGCCGATGGGACGCTCGGTCACCACCGCCGAAGACGCCTGGGCCGCGGCGCAGGAGCTGGGCGGCCCGGTCGTGGTCAAGCCGCGCGACGGCAGCCAGGGACGCGGCGTGGCGGTCAATATCGAGACCCGCGAGCGCGTGATCCAGGCGTTCGAGGCGGCCGAGGAGATCAGCGCCGAGGTCATCGTCGAACGCTACATCCCGGGCCATGACTTCCGCCTGCTGGTGGTGGGCGGCTCGCTGGTGGCGGCCTCGCGCCGCGACCCGCCGCAGGTCACCGGCGACGGCCAGCACACCATCCGCCAGCTGGTCGACCAGGTCAACGCCGACCCGCTGCGCGGCGACGGCCACGCGACCTCGCTGACCAAGATCCGCTTCGACGACATCGCCCTGGCCACGCTGAAGAAGCAGGGCTTCGAGGCCGATTCCGTGCCGCCGGCCGGCACCCTGATCCTGCTGCGCAACAACGCCAACCTGAGCACCGGCGGCACGGCCACGGACGTGACCGACGAAGTGCATCCCGAGATGGCGGCGCGCGCGGTGTCCGCGGCCCGCATGATCGGGCTGGACATCTGCGGCGTGGACGTGGTGGCCGAAAGCGTGCTGTATCCGCTCGAGGACCAGCACGGCGGCGTGGTCGAAGTCAACGCCGCGCCCGGCCTGCGCATGCACCTGAACCCCTCGTTCGGCAAGGGCCGCGCGGTGGGCGAGGCCATCATCGCGAACATGTACGCCGACGGCGACGACGGCCGCATCCCGGTGGTGGCGGTGGCCGGCACCAACGGCAAGACCACCACGGTGCGCCTGACCGCGCACATCCTGGGCGTGGCCGGCAACCGGGTCGGCATGACCAATTCCGACGGCGTCTATGTGGACAATCTGCGCATCGACACCGGCGACTGCAGCGGCCCGCGCAGCGCCCGCAGCGTGCTGATGCATCCCGACGTGGACGCGGCCGTGTTCGAGACCGCGCGTGGCGGCATCCTGCGCGAAGGCCTGGCCTTCGACCGCTGCAACGTCGCCGTGGTCACCAACATCGGCATGGGCGACCACCTGGGCCTGGGCTACATCAGCACCGTCGAGGACCTGGCCGTGGTCAAGCGCGTGATCGTGCAGCACGTGCATCCCGACGGCACCGCCGTGCTGAACGCGGCCGACCCCATCGTGGCCGAAATGGCCGCGAGCTGCCCGGGCTCCATCACCTACTTCGCCGAGGACCGCAACCATCCGGTGATGGCCACGCACCGCGCGCAGGGCCTGCGCGCCGTGTACCGCGACGGCGACGCGATCGTGGCCGCGCAGGGCGCGGCGGAGACGCGCTATCCGCTGGCGGCGATTCCGCTCACGCGCAACGGCACGATCAGCTTCCAGGTCGAGAACGCCATGGCCTCGGTCGCCGCGGCCTGGGCGCTGGGCCTGAGCGAGGACGTGATCCGCCGCGGCCTGGCCAGCTTCGTCAACGACGCCCAGACCGCGCCCGGACGCTTCAACGTGTTCGACTACCGCGGCGCCACGGTGATCGCGGACTACGGCCACAACCCCGACGCCATCCTGGCGCTGGTGCGCGCGGTGGACGCCATGCCGGCCAAGCGCCGCTCGGTCGTCATCAGTGGCGCCGGCGACCGGCGCGACGAAGACATCCGCATGCAGACCGAGATCCTGGGCGAGGCCTTCGACGAGGTGGTGCTCTATCAGGACCAGTGCCAGCGCGGCCGCGCCGACGGCGAGGTGCTGGCGCTGCTGCAGCAGGGCCTGGCCAACGCCACGCGCAGCAAGCGCGTCGATGAGATCTACGGCGAGTTCCTGGCCATCGACACCGCGCTCGCGCGCCTGACGCCGGGCGACCTGTGCCTGATCCTGGTGGACCAGGTGGAAGAGGCGCTGGCGCATATCGCCGGCCGCATCGCGCAAGCCTGAAGCGGCGCGTCGGCGCAATGCAACGGGGCGCCCGCGGGCGCCCCTTTTTCATGCATGGCCGCTTGCGGCCCGGCTCAGCCGGCGGCGGCCGCCGCCGGCGCATTGGCCTGGTAGCGGTCCGTCACCTGCGCGCATCCCGTCGCCGCCATCGCGGCCAGCGCCAACAAGATCGCACTGCAAAGTCGTTGCGTCATCCCTGCTCCTCTTTCATTCCGCCCGCGCGGATTCCGCCACGACTATACCCTGCCGCGGCGCCCGGCTCCGCCCGTAGATCCCGTTACCAGCCTCCCCACAAAAGCGGACAAGACGTTGCCAGAATGTAACGTACGCCCCTAGTGCGCCTGCAACCCCTGCCGCCGGAAATTCCGCGAAGCCGCCCTCGCGGCGCCGTTACATTTGCCCACAGCCGCGTTTGACAGCGCTTGCCGGCCCCCCGTACGTTGAACACATGGCCTGCGCCGGCGGCATCCGCCAGACAGGCCGACTGATCAGTGTCCCACTCAACCGCGGGGGCAAGGTTTGTAGGCCGCAAACCCCGCCGCCGCATGCAAACGGAGAGGTCACCATGAATAACGACATCATCGCGGGCAAATGGAAACAACTGACGGGCAAGGCGAAAGCGGCCTGGGGCGAACTCACCGATGACGAGCTGACCCGCACCGAAGGCAACGCCGAACGCCTGGCGGGCCTGATCCAGGAACGCTACGGCAAGACCCGGGAAGAAGCCGAGAAGGAAGTCCGCGACTTCTTCGACCGCAATCCCTGATCCCTCACCCCACCAGGAGAAGCTGACATGTTGCACTACGCCGTCGTTTTCTTCGTCATCGCCATCATCGCGGCTGTCCTGGGTTTCGGCGGCATCGCCGCCGGCGCCGCGGGCATCGCCAAGATCCTGTTCTTCGTCTTCCTGGTACTGGCGCTGCTGTCCATCCTGGGCGGCGCATTCCGCAAGAAATAGAACCCGTACCCAAGGCATTCCGACCACTGTTGCGCCTCGAACGCGCCCAACCATATCAACAAGGAGCACGACTATGGAACTACGCAAGCTGATCGCCGCCGCCGCACTGGGCACGGGCGCCGCCTTCACTTCCATCGCCTTTGCCGCCGACGACGGCAAGCCGAAACAGTCCGTGGGTGAATATGCGTCCGACGCCACCGTGACCACCAAGGTCAAGGCAGCCTTCGTGGCCGACAAGCAGCTGAGCGCGCTCGACATCGCCGTGGAAACGAATAACGGCGTCGTCACCCTGACCGGCACCGTCGGCACCGCCGCCGAAGCCGATCACGCCGCCACCGTCACGCGCGGAGTCGAAGGCGTCAAGCAGGTGATGAACAACGTCAAGGTCGACCCTGCCAAGAACAAGCGTTAAGGCAAGATGGCTTCGGGCTGCGCCCGAAGCGGCAAACGGCGCCTGCATCGATATGCGGGCGCCGTTTTCTTTGCGGTTCCATGCGCGGACCCAAAGCCTTTGGGCCCCGGATCAGTGAATGCTTCGTCAGGACTTCATGCCTGGGTTGGGAGCGATATCGGCCTGCACGCCATGGATCTGCTTGCGCAAGGCGGGTAAGTCGCTCTGAATCTCTCAATATTGCGAATGACAGCGTCCTGCACCAGCTCATTGGCCAGGAACGAGGCTTCATCCATGTCGGACGTATAACGATGGATGCGATCGATCGCCTCCAGAATATGCGCGAGGTAGTCGGGGATGCGCTGCGCTTGCGTCATACCGGCACGGCTTCGGAGAGAATCCGGTTGCGAAACGCATCGGGCAAAGCCTTGGGCGTCAGCACGTCGACCGACACGCCGAGCAGACGTTGCAATTCCACTTGAATGGCGGCCACGTCCATCAGCGTCGTTTCCGCTGTCGGGTCGACGAGTATGTCCAAATCACTGCCTTCGGTATCCAGGCCGTACAGCACGGAACCGAAAACCCTGGCATTGCGGGCTCGATGGGATTCGACCACACGCCGGATCACGATGCGGTTCGAGTCCAGGGCTTCAGACGGTTTCATCGGGCGGTCTCCCTACATGGTCTGGTTCCACGGTAGTGCAACCGGCGCTGGAAGACAACCGCGCGATCAGATATCCACGACACCCCGCCCGATCTCCAGCGCGCGCCCGCCCACCTGGATGCGGCCGTCGGCCTGGACGTCCAGCAGCAGCCGGCATGGGCGGCCCATCTGGTCGCCCTGCTCCACCAGGATGCTGGCGGGCAAGGCATGGCCGCGATGGCGCAGCCAGCCGCCCAGGTTGGCGCAGGCCGAGCCGGTGCCGGCGTCCTCGTTCACGCCGCCGCCGGGCTTGGCGTAGAAGTAGCGGGCCACCACGACCTGCCGGCCGTCCTGCCTGCGGTCTCCGTCGAAGGCGAACACGTACAGGATCTTGCGATCCAGGCTGTTGGCCTGCCAGCGCTCGAGCCGCGAGGCGTCGGGCGCGGCGCGGCGCACCGCGTCCACGCTGGCCAGCGGCGCCAGCAGCTGGTCCGCGCCGGTGTCCACCCAGATCGGGTCGTCCAGCAGGTCCGACTCGTCCAGCCCGGCCAGGCCGGCGATCTCTGCCCGGCCCAGCGTCGGCGGCGCGGTGCGCACGCCGTCGGGACAGGGCGCGGTGAAGGTCCAGGCGTCGCCTTGCGCGGTCACCGGCACGACGCCGGCCGTGAATTCCAGTGTCAGCGCATCGCCGGTCTTGAACAGGTCGCGCACCACTTGCGAAGTGCCGATGGTGGGATGGCCGGCGAATTTCATTTCGTAGCCCGGCGTGAAGATGCGCACGCGCGCATCGGCGCGCTGCGACGGCAGGATGAACGTGGTTTCGGACAGGTTGAATTGCGCCGCCAGATTGAGCATGGTGGCGTCGTCCATGCCGCGCGCGTCTTCGAAGACGCACAACTGGTTGCCGCCGAACGTGGTGGCGGCAAAAACATTGAGCAGGCGGAAAGCGTATGAAGCCATGGGAGCAGGCGATGTCGTGGAAGCGGCCCTCCACTTTATCGCAGCCCCCCGGGGCCGGCTACCAGATCGCGAAGAACAGCACCCAGGCGATGCAGAACGGCGCCAGCCCGGCCGCCAGCGTCAGCCAGGCCAGGCCCTTGCGCCAGGCGCTGGCCGCGCGCGGCTTGAGCAGGCGCGCATACAGGCGCAGCGTCCACAGCACCGCCAGGCTCAACAGCGTGAAGCGCACCGGCGCGGCCCACGCAGCCTCCACGCCCTCGTGCTTGAGCAGGTTGATGGTGGTGGCCGACAGGCCCAGGAACACGCCGATGCCGGCCGACGGGATCAGGGCCTGGGCCAGCTTGTGCAGGCCCGGACGGCCCCAGCGCCCCGCGGTTTCGCCCGGCTCGGGCGCGGCCGGGGCCAGGCGGTCGGCGATCCACAGCGACAGGAAGGCCGCGCCGCCGACGCTGATCGCGGCGCCGAAGACGAACAGCAAGATGCCCGCGCCGTCCAGCCACGAAAAGCTGTCGTTGACTTCGGGGTAATGGGTCAGGATGAACCAGGGCGCGTTGTCCAGCAGCGGCCACATGATGTCGTGCTCGACCAGCCAGGTGGCCGCCCATTGCTTGGCGGTCACGTACCAGGGGCTGGCGGTCCAGAGGAAGGCGCCCATGGCGATGCCCATCATGCCGAAGCACAGCAGCGCCGTCTGCCAGGGATCGCCCGAGGCGACGCGGACGATTTCCTCTTCGGGCGAACGCGGGGTCAGCTGGATCGCGCCGCGGTAGCCGCTGCAGCGTCCACAGACGTGGCAATCGCCCGCGCCCTTCATGTGGCGCAGCGGCACCAGCGGCGCGCAGTTGATGGGTTCGATGCGGATGACGGGATGGCGCCATTTTTCTTCATCGACCTTGAAGTGCCACGGCGCCAGCTTGGCCAGCAGGTTGAACACGCCGTTGACCGGGCACAGGTATTTGCACCAGACCCGCTTGCTGCGGCCATAGCGCCAGCCGACCACCATGGCGGCCGCCGTGGAACCGCCCAGCACCGCCAGCACCGCCAGCGGATACTGGTACACGCTGACGAGCTGGCCGTAGATGGTGGTCAGCGCGAACGCCACGAACGGCCAGCCGCCCCAGCGTATCCATTTGGGAATCGCCAGCCCCTTGCCGCGTTCGCTGGCCCATTCGGTCAGCATGCCCTCGGGGCACAGCCAGCCGCACCAGGCGCGGCCGAGGATCGGCATGGAGATGAGCACGAACGGCCACCACACGCCCCAGAACGCGAACTGCGCGACGATGGTCAGGTTGTTGAACACCGATGACGCGTTGTCCGGCAGCGGCAGCAGCACGGGCACGATCAGCAGGAATGCGTATATCGCGACGATGCCCCACTGCAGCTTGCGCAGCAGCGGGGCATGGTCGCGGAGGAAATCGGCGATACGGGAGGTCGCCCTCCCGAGTGCAGCAGCCATGGTCTAGCCTTCGAGTGTTCGGTCCGGTGCGGCTCCGGGTCAGGACGCGCTGCGGGCCGCCGACGCCGCCCGGCCGGGCTTTGCATCGGCCCAGCGCAGCAGCGCCCAGACGGCGAGCCAGTACGCCGCCCACAACAGCACCGAGATCAGGGCGGGATAGGCGCGGTAGCCGGCGAAGTCGGCCAGCACCTTGCCCAGGCCGGTGCTGTCGTCCAGCAGCCAGGAGCTGTCCCAGACCGGATCGACCAGCGTGGGCAGCACGTCCAGGGAAATCAGGTGGTCCAGGCCGCCGACCAGCAGCGAGCCGGCCAGCAGCAGCAGCAGGATTTCGGTCACGCGGAAAAAGCGGCGCCAGGTGATGAGCTTGCCGCCCAGCTGCAGCAGCCAGAAGGTCAGCAGCGCCATCGCGAAGCCGGCGACGCCGGCCAGCGCCAGCATCAGCATGCTGCTGCCGTCGCTGCCGGCCGACACGGTGCCGTACAGGAACACCACGGTTTCGCTGCCTTCGCGGGCCACGGCGATGGCCACCAGCACGAACAGGCCCCACCAGTTGTCGTTGGCGATGGACGCCCGCGCGCCGCCTTCGAGTTCGCCCTTGAGCGTGCGGCCGTGCTTCTTCATCCACACCACCATCTGCACCACCAGCGCGCAGGCGGCCAGCGACATGATGGCCTGGAACCATTCCTGGCCTTCGTCGCTGAGCCAGGACGACACGCCCAGCAGCACCAGCGCCAGCGCCACGGCCAGGGCCAGGCCGCCGGCCACGCCGCCCCACAGGTAGTTCAGCCCGCGCTTGCCTTCCGGCGTGGAGCGCAGCCAGGTGTACAGAATGCCCACCACCAGCATGGCTTCGACGCTTTCACGCCAGACGATGAATAGAACCTGTTCCATGTATAGGTACCGCGTTATTCCTTGGGTTTGACGACCAGGGTGCCTTTCACGCTCTGGTGAAAGTCGTCAAAGAACGGATATTCGCCCGGGCGCGAAATGGTGATCACCACGAAGGATTTCACCCCCGGGCCCAGGACTTTTTCCTTGCGCAGCGGAATGCTTTCGAATTCCACCGGCTCGTTGCTTTCGTTGATGAGTTCGATCTTGAAACGGCCCGCCGGCACTTCCAGCGTGGCGGGCTCGAACGTGCCGTCGGGCTTGAACTTCAGGGTGAAGGTGGGCAGGTCGGCCGCCCGCGCGGGCGCCGTGCCGGCCAGGCCGGCCAGGCCGATCAGCAATGCGGCGGCGACGCGGAGCAGGCGTTTCACGATCAGTAGCCGCCCTTCTTGCCGGTGCCGGCAAAGACGAATTCATATTCCAGGTCGAACGGCTCGAACCACGGACCCACGCCGGTTTCCTTGTCGATGTGGCGGCCGAAGTGGCTCATCTTGTCTGCCGTCGGCGGCAGGATCGAGTACTTCAGCTTGTACTTGCCCGGACCTTCCAGCTTGATGTTTTCGCCATAGTGCGGGCCGTCGTTGGCGACCATGGGCATGAAGGTGCCCTTCTGGATCTTGTCGCTGCCGACCTTCTGGATCTCGTACTTCACGACCAGGTAAGGCACCCACTCGCCCTCGGGAAAACCGGTCTTGTTGCCGGCGGTGGCGTGGATGTCGGCCTCGAGGTGGACGTCCGAATCCTTCGCCGGACGCATCATTCCGGGCGGGTCCATTTCGATCGGCTGCAGGTACACGGCGCCGATTTCCATGCCGCCCTTCTCCACCGGCTTGCCGATGGGGTATTCGGCCGCATGCGCGGCGGAAGCACTCAGCGCGACGATGGCCAGGGCCAAGGCTTTCTTGAACATGTGCATAATCCTCGAGACACGAATGAAGTGGCGGCTCAAAAACATAAACAAGAACCGTTTTCATTAATGTAACCAAAACAACTGACATATCCCTGAACCTGCGCCTGGGAAAATTCCGAGATCGTTGCGTTTGGTCAAGCGCGCTTCGCGGCCCGGCGCGGCGGCCGGCAAAACAAAACGCCCCCGCAGGGGCGTGCACATTCAAGGTGTGGCGCGACGGCGCGGCTACTTGCGGCCCGGGCCCTGCGTGCCGCCCGGCGTGAACGGGAAGGTCGAGAACATTGCGCGCGTCTGGTCCTGCATCTGGTCCTGCATTTGCACGAACAGGTTTTTGCTCTGGTCGATGTAGTTGTTCATCATGTTCTGCAGCATGGGCGTCTGCACGTTCATGAACTGGGCCCAGGCCTCGGGTCCGAACTGGCTGCCGTACAGGCCCTTGGACTGCTCGGCCATGCGCTGCTGGATTTCCATGAAGGCCTGGATGTTCTTCTCCAGGTACGAACCCATGATGCCCTGCATGGCGTGGCCGTAGAAACGGATGATCTGCGACAGCATGTTCGAGGAGAACATGGGCATGCCGCCGCTTTCCTCTTCGAGAATGATCTGCAGCAGGATGGAGCGGGTCAGGTCTTCGCTGCTCTTGGCGTCGACGACCTGGAACTCCTCGTTGGCCAGGACCAGTTGCTTGACATCGGCGAGCGTGATGTAGGTGCTGGTCCGGGTGTCGTACAGGCGACGGTTGGGGTACTTTTTAATCAGGCGCAGGCTGGCGCCGGTTTGTGCTTGCGTCATGGTTGTCCCCGGATCGGGCGATCTCTAAGACTTAGAATAAGGTTAGTGTAATGCCGGACGGCCCACTCCCCGAGACCGTCCGGCGCCATGGGGCCGCCTGCCGGCGGCCCGTGTGCGTCAGCCCATGTGCAGGCCGCCGTTGAGCGAGAAGTCCGCTCCGGTCGAGAAGCCCGACTCATCCGAGGCCAGCCACGACGTGATCGACGCGATTTCCTCCGGGGTGCCGAGGCGGCGCACCGGAATGGTGGCGACGATCTTTTCCAGCACGTCGGGACGGATGGCGCGGACCATGTCGGTGCCGATGTAGCCGGGCGACACGGTGTTCACCGTGACGCCCTTGCTGGCCACTTCCTGCGCCAGCGCCATGGTGAAGCCGTGGATGCCGGCCTTGGCCGTGGAATAGTTGGTCTGGCCGAACTGCCCCTTCTGGCCGTTGACCGAGCTGATGTTGACGATACGGCCCCACTGGCGTTCGACCATGTCGTCGATCACCTGCTTGGTCACGTTGAAAAGACTGTTGAGGTTGGTGTCGATGACGGCGCGCCAGTCGTCGGCGCTCATCTTGCGGAACAAGCCGTCGCGCGTGATGCCGGCGTTGTTGACCAGCACGTCGACCGGACCGAGGTCGCGCTTGACCCGCTCGAAGGCCTCCACCGTGGAGTCCCAGTCGGACACATTGCCCACGGACGCGTAGAACGTATAGCCCTGCGCTGCCTGTTCGTCCAGCCACTGCTGGTAATTGCGGCTGGGGCCGCAGCCTGCCACCACGCGAAAGCCATCTTTGGCCAGGCGCTGGCAAATTGAGGTGCCGATCCCGCCCATCCCGCCTGTAACGTAAGCCAGTTTTCCGCTCATTGGATTTCCTCCTGTGTGCGACGGACGCCTCGTTGATTGATTTACTGCCCCGGGCCTACCGCAATCCGCGGTTTCAGGCTGCCCGGACCTTCACATACCTGCCAGGCGCCGGTTCGATCGGCCGGTGCCTGGCGTTGCCCAACTTGGTTCGCGCCTTGACCTGCTTGCCGGAATGGCCGGCCAGCCAATGGGTCCAGTCCGGCCACCAGCTGCCTGGCTGCTCCACCGCCTGCGCCAGCCAGGCGTTGGGATCGCCGGGCAGGTAATGGCCCGATTGTTCGAGT
This sequence comes from Achromobacter sp. SX5, assembly GCF_056711425.1. Lineage (NCBI taxonomy): Bacteria > Pseudomonadati > Pseudomonadota > Betaproteobacteria > Burkholderiales > Alcaligenaceae > Achromobacter > Achromobacter sp. SX5. The sequence goes on from NZ_CM160041.1 coordinate 4,252,504, forward strand.
TCGTCCGCCACCCAGTAGCTGCGGCGTTTCTTGGCCGGCGGATTGACCACGCCGGCGATATGCCCGGAAGCCCCCAGCACGAAACGCTGCGGACCGCGCAGCACCTGGGTGGACGCATAGGCCGAGACCCAGGGCACGATGTGGTCCTCGCGCGAGCCGAAGATGTATGCCGGCATCTGCAGGCGCGTCAGGTCCAGCGGCAGGCCCGCGGCCTGCGCGCCGCCGGGCACCTTCAGATTGTTTTCGAGGTAGGTGTTGCGGAAGTACCAGGAGAAGAAGGGACCGGGCAGATTGGTGCTGTCGCCGTTCCAGAACAGCAGGTCGAAGGCCGGCGGCGTCTGGCCCTTCAGATAGTTGCCGACCACGTAGTTCCAGACCAGTTCGTTGGGCCGCAGGAACGAAAAGGTGGTGGCCAGCTCGCGCCCCGGCATCAGCCCGCCCTTGCCCAGCTGATGGTCGCGCAAAAGCGCGTGGGCCTCGTCGACGAACACGTTCAGCACGCCCGTGTTGTGGAAGTCCAGCAGCGACGTCAGCAGCGTCAGCGAGGCCACCGGATGCTCGCCGCGCGCTTCGGCCAGCGCCAGCGCCGAGGCCAGCATCGTGCCGCCCACGCAGAAACCCAGTGCGTTGACCTGCGGCTGGCCGGTGATGTCGCTGGCCACCCGCAGCGCCTGCAGCACCGCGTTGTCCAGGTAGTCGGACCAGGTGGCGCGGTCCACGCCGTCGGTGTCGCTGGCGACCGGATTGCGCCACGAGATCAGGAAGACCGTGAAACCCTGCTCCACGGCATGCCGCACGAAGGAGTTCTCGGGCTGCAGGTCGAGGATATAGAACTTGTTGATGTTGGGCGGCACGATGACCAGCGGGCGCTCGTGCACGGTGGCGGTGGACGGCGCGTACTGGATCAGCTGGAAGAGCGGATTCTCGTACACGACCTCGCCGGGCGTCACCGCCACGTTGCGACCGATCTCGAACTTGGTCTCGTCGGTCTGCGTGATGCGGCCTTTCTTGACGTCGCCCAGCAGATTGGCCAGGCCTTCGTTCAGCGCGCGGCCGGCGCTTTCGACGATGGATTGCTGCGCGTCCGGATTCAGCGCCAGGAAGTTCGACGGCGACAGCGCGTCGACCCACTGCATGATGGAAAAGCGCAGCCGCTCGCGCAAGGGTTCGCTGACCTGCGCGGCGTCGACCATGCGCGACATGGCGCGAGCCGACAACAGATAGGTGTGCGCCAGCAGCAGGTGCGAGTGATTGGCGGCCCAGGCCTGGCCCGCGAAACGGCGGTCCGGCGGCGGGGCGAGCGCGCCGCGGCGTGCATCATCGCAAAGGCGTTGCCATTCGCGAGAGAATTCGGCCTGTATGTCGGCCAGTGCTTCCGGTGCCACGCTCACCGGAATGGGCCCTGCGGCGGAGAGATTGGCATTCACTTCGACACCTTGTTATCGAAACTACGCGATTGATGTTGCATTCCGGGTCAGGGCCTGTCAATGCGGGTATACAAGGAGAGCTGCCGCGCAGACCGCAAACCCAAACGGTCTTCTTGCGAAAGATCAAGAATTCCGCTGGAGCCAGGCCAATAAGGCCATTCTGCCGGTTTCTCCATCGCGCCGGTAGGAAAAGAACCGGTCCGCTTGAGCCACGGTGCACAGGCCGCTCAGGTGCACTTCTTCTACACCGGCGCGGCGCAGGCGGAAATCGGCCAGACCGGCGAGGTCAGCCAGCCATTTTCCCGGCCGCTCGGGCCGCGGCGTGAAGTAGCGCTGCGCGTCCTCGGCCTGCGCGACGAAGGCGTCCAGCACGTCCTGGCCCACTTCGAACGCCTGCGGGCCGATGCCCGGCCCCACCCAGGCGCGCCAGCCGGCGGCCTGCGGCGCCTTGGCGCGCATGGCCGCCAGCGTGTTTTCGAGCACGCCGCCCGACAGGCCGCGCCAGCCGGCATGCGCCGCGCCCAGCACCGTGCCCTGCGCGTCGGCGATCACCACGGGCAGGCAGTCGGCCACCATGACGGCCAGCACCCGGCCGGGACGCGCGGTGACGCTGGCGTCGACCGCCGGCTCCTCGGGCAGGTCCGCGCGATCCGCATCCACCACCTCGCTGCCGTGGACCTGGCGCAGCCACAGCGGCTCGTCCGGCACGGCCGCGCGCACCCGGCGCCGGTTCTCCGCGACGGTGTCGGGATCGTCGCCGGCGCGCCGGCCCAGGTTCAGCGTGTCGTGCGGCGCGACGCCGGCGCCGCCGGCGCGCGTCGTGCAGAAATAGTTCACGCCCGCCCACTGCGGGCCGGTCACCACCGGCAGGCCTGCCACTACGCGTTCCATGCGATGCTTTCCTGTACCTGGGTCATGTCGGCGGGCGCCGCGGCGGTGAATTCGACTTCGCCACGGCCGCCCGGATCTTCGAAATGCAGCGCGCGCGCATGCAGCATCTGCCGCTGCGCGCCCGCGATGAGCTTGCCGCCGTAAATGGTATCGGCCAGCAGCGGGTGCCCCAGGCTGGCCAGGTGCACCCGGATCTGGTGGGTGCGGCCGGTTTCCAGGCGGCACACCACTTCGGTGACGCGCCCGCCGGGCTCGACCTGCCCGCGGCGCGCCGGCGCATAATGGGTCACGGCGGGCTTGGGCGCCACCGGCCGCTCCACGCTCATGCGCACCGGCACGCGCGCATCGCGCCCGATCGGGCGATCGACCTTTCCGGCCGCGGCCAGCCAGCCATGCGCCAGCGCCACGTATTCGCGGCCCATGCTGCGCGCCTGCAGCTGGCGCACCAGATGGGTTTGCGCGGTTTCGTTGCGGGCCACGACCATCAGGCCGGAGGTGTCCTTGTCCAGCCGGTGCACGATGCCGGCGCGCGCCACCTGTGCCAGTTCGGGATAGCGGTGCAGCAGGCCGTTGAGCAGGGTGCCGCTCCAGTTGCCCGCGCCGGGATGCGTGACCAGCCCCGCGGGCTTGTTCACCACGATCCAGTCCGGGCTTTCGGCGACCACGCCGAATTCCACCGGTTCGGGCGAGAAGGCCAGCGCCTCGGGCGCGGGCTGCGGCCACACGGCGATCTCGTCGCCCGGGCCGACCGTCTGCCGGACCTTGCCGGGCGCGCCGTTGACGTGGACGTTGCCGGCTTCGATCCAGCCCTGCAGCCGGCTGCGGGAATGATCGGGCATCAGCCCCGCCAGCACCTTGTCGAGCCGGTCGGCCCGCGTGCCGTCAGGCACGGTTACAAGTTGTGGTTCTCCCCTGGGATTCTGCTCCGGATTTCCGTCCGGAATACCCAGGAAGTCATCGTCGGAAACGAGATCGGCGCCGGCGGCTGTATCAGACATGGAGACAAATCATATAATCAGCCTGCCATGCTAACACCAAGGATAGGATTCTCGTGATTCACCACTCCGCAGCTCCCTCGAACCCCGCCTCCCGCAGCGGGCCGATCTTGCGCGTGGTCATCGCGCTGGTTGCCGTCATCGCGATCGCCGGTTGCGGCTCGTCCAACAGCAAGTACGACAAGACCGCAAACTGGAGCGCCGAGCAGCTCTACGCCGACGCCAAGGCCGAAATGTCCTCGGGCGGCTGGAAAGAAGCCCGCGAACGCCTGACCGCCATCGAAAGCCGCTACCCCTTCGGCGTCTATGCCCAGCAGGCCCTGCTGGAGCTGGCCTACGTCAACTGGAAGGACGGCGAAAACGAACAGGCCCTGGCCGCCATCGACCGCTTCCAGCAGCTCTATCCCAACCATCCGGGCACCGACTACGCGCTGTACCTGAAAGGCCTGATCAACTTCACGCCGGCCAGCGCCTTCATGAGCAACATCACCGGCCAGGACCCGTCCGAGCGCGACCCCAAGGGCCTGCGCGCGTCCTATGACGCCTTCAACGAACTGATCAAGCGCTATCCGGACAGCAAGTACACGGTGGACGCGGAAAAGCGCGTGGCCTGGCTGGTCAACACCATCGCCATGAACGAAGTGCACGTCGCGCGCTACTACTACGAGCGCGGCGCCTACGTGGCCGCGGCCAACCGCGCACAGACCGTCATCACCGACTTCGAAGGCGTGCCGGCCACCGAGGAAGCGCTCTACCTGATGGTCGAGTCCTACGACAAGCTCGGCATGACCGAACTGAAGAACGACTCGCAGCGCGTCTACGAAAAGAACTTCCCCAACAGCGAGTTCCGCACCAAGGGCCTGAAGGCGGACCGGAGCTGGTGGAATCCGTTCGATTGATCTGATTTCCGCGCGCGGCCGATGGGCCGCGCGCTACCCGCCCTCGGCCTTGCGCCGATAAAACGCCAGCACCTCTTCCAATTCCCGGGTCCGCGCAAACGGCGGCAACCCGCGCCACAGACGCTTGCCGTAGGGTTTTTCGACCAGACGGCCGTCGCCCACCATCAACACCCCCCAATCCGATTCGGTACGGATCAGCCGGCCCGCGCCCTGCTTGAGCGAGATCGCGGCCTCGGGCAACTGGTATTCCGAGAACGGATTGCCGCCCTGCGCGCGGCAGGCGCGCAGCCGCGCCTCGATCACCGGATCGTCGGGCGGGGCGAACGGCAGCTTGTCGATCGCCACCAGGGTCAACACGTCGCCGGGCAGGTCGATGCCTTCCCAGAAGCTGGCGCTGCCCACCAGCACCGGATGCTGGAGCCGGCAGAAGCGGTCCAGCAGGTCGCGGCGCGTGCCATCGCCCTGCTTGAGCAGGGGCCAGTCGTGGCCGGCGTCGTCGAATTCATCGGCCAGCAGGTTCGCGACCTTGTCCACCGCGCGCAGCGTCGTGCACAGCACCAGCGTACCGCCCGGGCTGGCCTCCAGGAGCGGCATCAGCGTCTGCACGAAACGGTCCAGGAACTGCGGGGACTGCGGCTCGGGCATGCCGCGGGGCACGAACAGCAAGGCCTGCTCGGGATAGTTGAACGGCGATTCCCATTTGCCGGTGCGCGCCTGGTCCAGGCCCAGCTGGCTGGTGAAGTGCGTGAACTCGCCGTTCACCGACAAGGTGGCCGACGTCATGATCCAGGCCTGGCCGGGCTTGCGGTACTTGGAGAAGGCCTGCGCCACCGACAAGGGCGCGGAATGCAGGCGCACATGGTGCTGCCCGTGCTCGACCCAGCGCACGGCCGGGCCGGTCCATTGCTGCGCGGCGGCCGCGGCCCCGGCCAGGATGGCGGCCGGCGTGGGCAGGCCGTCTCCGGCCACGGATTGCGCCACCGGTTCGGGCGCCAGGTCGTCGCGGCCCCAGCCTTCGTCGGCCGGCTCCGCGCCCGTGCGGCCGGGCGTGGCCCAGCGCTTGAGGCGCGCGGAAATCTCGGCGCCGCTGCGGGCCGCGGCCATCAGGTCGGGATGTTTTTCGGACACCGCGGCCAGGGCCTGCGCCGCGCCGTCGACGGCCTCGCGCAGCATGTGCAGCGCGGCGTCGAACTCGTCGGCATTGGGAATGGCCTCGAAGGTGGCCTTGCGCCCGGGCATGCGGTCCAGCGGCGCGCAGACCAGGCGCAGCTCGCGCGCGGCCGTCTCCAGGTGGCGGCTGACGTCGCTCCATTTGGCCGCTTCGCGCGCGTAGGCCAGGCCCGCGGCCTCCATGGCGCGGCCGAAGTCCATCAGCTGGTGGGTGGACACGCTGCTGCCCAGAAAACGCGTGGCGGTGTCGGGCAACTGATGCGCTTCGTCGAAGATGACGGTGTCGGCTTCGGGCAGCAGGTCGGTCACGCCCTCTTCGCGCAGCACCAGGTCGGCCATGAACAGCGCGTGGTTGACGACCACGACGTCGGCTTCCTGCGCCTGGCGGCGGGCCTTGACCACGAAGCAGTCGCGGATGCGCGGGCATTCCTGGCCCAGGCAGTTCTCGCGCGTGGAGGTGACGCGCTGCCAGATGTCGGCGTCTTCGGGCACCTGCGCCAGGTCGCTGCGATCGCCGGTCTTGGAGATGCCGGCGAACACCTGAATCTGGCGCAGCTGCTGGATTTCGCTGCGCGACTTGAGCGCGCGCTCGTCGCCCTGCAGGCGGTCGAGGTGGTAATGGCAGACGTAGTTGCCGCGGCCCTTGAGCAGCGCGGCCGTCACCGGCGCGGCCAGCGCGGCGCGCACACGCGGCAGGTCGCGCGAGAAAAGCTGGTCCTGCAGGGTGCGGGTACCGGTGGAGATCAGCACCTTGCCGCCCTGGATGAAGGCGGGTACAAGGTAGGCCCAGGTCTTGCCGATGCCGGTGCCGGCCTCGGCCACCAGCGTGGCGCGATCCTGGATGGCCTGGCCGATGGCCTGGGACAGCTCCACTTGCGCGGGGCGCGGCTTGTAGCCGGGCAAGGCCGTGGCCAGAGGGCCGTCCTCGTCGAAGAATTCGGAAATATCCAGGTCCAGCATCAGAACAGTCTCGCCGGTGCCGGTTGCGGTTCGGGCGCCAGACAACTTTATGTGGGAAAGGACCAAATGATACCTGCTGCCGCATCCGCTTCCGGACTTCGGCGCGCCGCAAGAGGGACATATCGGTCCGCTCTGGCACGTTTTGTAACAGCGGCTTATGGCACAATCCGCCCCTTGTTTTCCCTTTTTGTCGTCGTATAGAGATGTCTGAAACTTCCACTATCACGAACGTCGCCGCCGGCGTCGACAACGCCCGCATCGTCGCGCAACTCGCCACCGAACTCGGCGCGCGCGCCTCCCAGATCGCCGCGGCGGTGGAATTGCTGGACGACGGCGCCACCGTGCCCTTCATCGCCCGCTACCGCAAGGAAGCCACCGGCGGCCTGGACGATACCGTGCTGCGCAACCTGGAAGTCCGCCTGGGATATCTGCGCGAACTCGAAGAGCGCCGCGGCGCGATCCTCGAATCGATTTCGCAGCAGGGCAAGCTCACGCCCGAACTGCAGCAGGAAATCAGCGCCGCCGACACCAAGCAGCGCCTGGAAGACCTGTACGCGCCGTACAAGCCCAAGCGCCGCACCCGCGCCCAGATCGCGCGCGAAGCCGGCCTGGAACCGCTGGCCGACGCCATCCTGGCCGATCCGGCCTGCGATCCCGCCGCGCTGGCCGCCCAATACCTGAACCCCGAGGCCTCGATCAACGACGCCAAGGCCGCGCTCGACGGCGCGCGCGACATCCTGGCCGAGCGCTACGCGGAAAACGCAGACCTGCTGGCCGACCTGCGCGAACACCTGTGGTCCACCGGCCTGCTCTATTCCAAGATGGTCGAAGGCAAGGAAGCCGAGGGCGCCAATTTCCGCGACTGGTTCGACTTCAGCGAACCGCTGCGCACCCTGCCCTCGCACCGCATCCTGGCGCTGCTGCGCGGCCGCCAGCAAGGCGTGCTGGAACTGCGCCTGGGCCTGGAAGCCGAACTCGAAGCGCAGCTGCCGCATCCCTGCGTGGCCCGCATCGCCGGCTTTCTCAAGCTGGGCAACGGCCTGTTCGCGCTGGACGCCTCGCCGCGCGCGCGCTGGCTGGGCGAAGTCTGCCGCTGGACCTGGCGCGTCAAGCTGCTGACGGCGTTCGAAAGCGAGCTGATCGGCCGCCTGCGCGAAAGCGCCGAAGCCGAGGCCATCCGCGTGTTCGCCGCCAACCTCAAGGACCTGCTGCTGGCCGCGCCGGCCGGCCCCAAGGCCGTGCTGGGCCTGGACCCCGGCATCCGCACCGGCTGCAAGGTCGCGGTCATCGACGTCACCGGCAAGGTCGTGGACACCACCACCGTCTACCCGTTCGAGCCGCGCCGCGACCGCGACGGCACCATCAACACGCTGGCCGCGCTGGTCGCGCGCCACAACGTCGACCTGATCGCCATCGGCAACGGCACCGCCTCGCGCGAGAGCGAAAAGCTGGTCGGCGACATGATGGAACGCTTCCCCGACCTCAAGGTCACCCGCGTGGTGGTCTCCGAGGCCGGCGCGTCGGTCTATTCCGCCTCGGAAACCGCGGCGCAGGAATTCCCCGACCTCGACGTGACGCTGCGCGGCGCCGTGTCGATCGCGCGCCGCCTGCAGGACCCGCTGGCCGAGCTGGTCAAGATCGATCCCAAGGCCATCGGCGTGGGCCAGTACCAGCACGACGTCAACCAGCGCGAGCTGGCGCGCTCGCTGGACGCCGTGGTCGAGGACTGCGTGAACGCCGTGGGCGTGGACGTGAACACCGCGTCGGCCGCGCTGCTGGCGCGCGTGTCCGGGCTGAACTCGCTGCTGGCCAAGAACATCGTGGCCTGGCGCAACGAGAACGGCGCCTTCCCCACCCGCGAAGTGCTGCGCAAGGTGCCGCGCTTCGGCGACAAGGCATTCGAGCAGGCCGCCGGCTTCCTGCGCATCCCGAACGGCGAGAACCCGCTGGACGCCTCGTCGGTGCACCCGGAAGCCTATCCGGTGGTCGAGCGCATCGTCGCCAAGATCAAGGCAGAGGTCAAACAGATCATCGGCCAGCGCGACGCGCTCAAGGGCGTGTCGCCTTCGGACTTCACCGACGAGCGCTTCGGCCTGCCGACGGTGCGCGACATCTTCGCCGAACTGGAAAAGCCCGGCCGCGACCCGCGTCCCGAGTTCAAGACCGCGCAGTTCAAGGAAGGCGTGGAAACCCTGAACGACCTGTATCCGGGCATGATCCTGGAAGGCGTGGTGACCAACGTCGCCAACTTCGGCGCCTTCGTCGACATCGGCGTGCATCAGGACGGCCTGGTCCACATCTCGGCCCTGGCCGAGAAGTTCGTGAAGGACCCGCGCGACGTGGTGCGCGTGGGCCAGACGGTCAGCGTTAAGGTGCTGGAAGTGGACGTGGCGCGCAAGCGGGTCGCGCTGACGATGCGCCTGAACGACACCGCGGCCCCTGCCCGCCGCAGCGGCGATGCGCCCAAGGGCGCCGGCGCCGGCCGCCGTCCGCAAGGCGATGGCGGTCGTGGCGGCGCCGGCGGCGGCATGATGAACAGCGCCATGGCCGACGCCTTCGCCAAGCTCAAGCGCTGAGTCCCGTTCCCGGCCTGCAAAAAAAATCGGCGCAATCGCGCCGATTTTTTATTCGTGGGCCGGACCTGCCGGCCATCGCCTATTCCTGGGCCATCGAAGCCAGCGCCGCGCGTGCGCGCTCGAGCGCTTCGGCCTGCGCGCCGGCCGGCGCGGCCGCCACGGCCACGCCGTCGATCACGGCGGCATAGCCCTGCCCGTCGGCCTGCAGCACCGCGTCGGCCGGCTCCGATTGCAGGCGGCGCATCAAGGCGCCGGCTTCCTTCGGATCGGCGAAGCGCTGCGACAGCAGCAGTTCCTCGCCGTCGGCGGCCAGCAGGCGGAAGCGGAAGCCGCCGTCCTCGTCGCGGAAGCTGACGAAGCGCGCGCCCTTGCCCTTTTCCTTCTTGGCCGGCGCGCCCTGCGCGGCGCTGGCCACCTGCAGGTTGCGCAGGCCCACGGCCTGGCGCAGTTCCTGCATGAACGGCGTGGACAGCTTGCGCGCCTTGGCGGCGCCGGCCTGCAGGATGTCTTCGATGCGGCCGGGGTTGGCCATCAGGTCGAAGTACTTCTCGCGCATGGGCGCGAGCAGGTTCTCCAGATGGTCGTAGAGCGCCTGCTTGGCGTCGCCCCAGCCCATTCCTTCTTCGAGCTGCTTGCGGAAGGCGGCGGACTGCTGCGGCGTGGCGAAGGCGCGGTAGATGGTGTAGAGGTGCGAGTTCTCGGCGTCCTTGGGCTCGCCGGGCTGGCGCGAATCGGTCACGATGCGCATCACCGAGGCGCGCAGCGCGCTGGCGCCGCCCTCGAACAGCGGAATGGTGTTGTTGTAGCTCTTGGACATCTTGCGGCCGTCCAGGCCCGGCAGCGTCGCCACTTCTTCCTCGATCACCACTTCCGGCAGCGTGAAGTAATCGCGGCCGTACAGATGGTTGAAGCGCTGCGCGATGTCGCGCGCCATCTCCAGGTGCTGGATCTGGTCGCGGCCCACCGGCACCTTGTTGGCGTTGAACATGACGATGTCCGCGGCCATCAGCACCGGATACGAGAACAGCCCCATCGTGACGCCGTCATCCGGCTCCACGCCCTTGGCCTCGTTCTGGTCCACCGCGGCCTTGTAGGCGTGCGCCCGGTTCATCAGGCCCTTGGCCGTGACGCAGTTGAGCATCCAGGTCAGCTCGGGAATCTCGGGGATGTCGGACTGGCGGTAGAAGGTCACGCGCTCGTGGTCCAGCCCCACCGCCAGCCAGGTGGCGGCGATCTCCAGGCGCGAACGCGCCACGCGGACGGGATCGTCGCATTTGATCAGCGCGTGGTAGTCCGCCATGAAGAAGAATGCGTCCACGCCGGGCTGGGTGCTGGCCTGGACGGCGGGACGGATCGCGCCCGCGTAATTGCCGAGGTGGGGAGTTCCAGAGGTGGTGATGCCGGTGAGGACGCGGGTATTCATGAGGCGAAAAGGCGTTGGGGGAAAACGCCCAGTGTAACGTGCCGGACGGGCGCCGCGCCCGCCGCCGCTACAGTACGGCCAGCACCGGCGCGGCCAGCGCGCACAGGCCGCCGGCGGTCAGCGCGGCGCGCGGGCGGAAGGTGAGGAACCAGATCAGCAGCAGGCCGGCGATGCTGAGTATGCCTATCCATTCGACCGTACCGTAGCTCCAGCCCCAGACCGCCGCAGACGCGCACAGCGACAGGGCCAGCGCGGCCCAGCCGAACAGCCGCAGCGGCACGCGATGGCGCCGCGTCAGCGCGCGGTTGAAGAGGTCTTCGTAGTGGCGGTCCATGCCCAGGCACAAGGCGGAGAATCCGGCGTAGGCCAGGCAGAAGGCGGCTAGCGTCATGGCGTATCACCTCTTGCTTCGTAGGCGCCGAGGGCCGGCGCCTGTTGGGTCGGAGCGGCCGGCGCCGGAGCGCGCCTGGCGGACTGCGCCGCGCCGGCGCGTGCCGCTCTGCGGGCCATCCAGGCCAGCAGCAGGGCTGCGGCCAGGCAGGTCAGGTCGAAACCCGCCATGACCCAGTCGCCGGCGGGCAGCGACGCGCCCAGGTGGCGCGAGGTCGTCAGCGCGTTGAGCACCGGCACCAGCGCCAGCGCGGTGGCGGCGGCGGCCAGCAGGTCGCGCCACTTGCGCCGCGGCAGCAGGAAGGCATAGGCCAGCGACAGGCCCCAGCCGGCGAAGAAGGCGCGCACTTCCCAGAGCTGGCGGCCGGGCAGGTCGGCGGGCAGCAGGCGGTTGGCCCAGAAGAAGGCCGCGACCGCCAGGAACAGGCCGGCGACGGTGCCGGCGTTGAGCGCGTCCACCAGCCGCAGCGAAAACGCCTCGCGCGCGCCGGGACGCGCCTTCTGGCGGCGCTTGGCGATCCACAGCACCAGGCCCGAACCGACCATGCCGGTGCCGGCCAGGCTGACCAGGAAGTAAAGCCAGCGCAGCAGGGGCTCGGCGAAAAGGCCCAGGTGCAGGCCGGTCACCACGCCCGCGGTGCGCACCGCGGCGCTGAGGTCGTCCTCGCCTTCGAGCCGCTGGCCGCTCACGCCGTCGAGCCGCACATAGGGCGCCAGCCGGCCGAACGACACGCCGTCGGCGGCGTCGCGCACCAGCGTGATGGTCGCGCCGGCGTCGCCGGGGTGATTGACGATCACGCGGCCGACCCGGCCCTGCCAATGGCGCTGGGCCTGCTCGACCAGCGGCGCCAGTTCGGCCAGCGGCGCGGGCGCATTGCGCGCCGGCGTGATCTTGAACGACTTGAAGACTTCGTCGGTGTACTGGCGCGGGTTTTCGTAGACGGCCTGGATGCCGGCCGGCATCAGCATGGTCATGAACAGCACCAGGCCGCTGAAGGTGATCATCAGGTGAAACGGCAGCCCCAGCACCGACAGCGCGTTGTGCCCGTCCATCCAGGCGCGCTGGCCGCCCTTGCGCGGCCGGAAGGTGAAGAAATCGGCGAAAATCTTCTTGTGGGTGATGATGCCGCTGATGATGGCCACCAGCATGAACATGCCGGCGATGCTGGCCAGCCAGCGCCCCCACGGAAACGCCATTTCGAGTTCGAAATGAAAGCGGTAGAAGAAATCCCCGCCGCGCGTCTCGCGCGCGCTCACCGCCTGCCCGGTGGCCGGGTCGAGCTTGACGCGCACGAAACCGCGCGTGCCCGGCTTGGGCTTGGGCTGCTGGTACAGCAGCTGGACCGTCGGCTCGCGCCGCGACGGCGGCGTGATGAACCAGCGCGTGGCGTCGGGCGCGTGCTGCTCGAGGTAGCGCTGCCCCAGGGCCACCGCCTGGACCGCCGGCACCGGCTGCGCGTCGATCTCGGGCTGCATCCAGCGCGTGATCTCGGGGCGGAAGAACGCCAGGGTGCCGGTCAGGAACATCGCGAACAGCGCCCAGCCGAAGATCAGCCCCGACCAGGTGTGCAGCCACGACATGGCCTGGCGCAGGCCCTCCTGGCCCGGCGCCTTGGCCGCCTTCATGCCGCCCCCATCGCGCGCCCGGCCAGGAATAGCGCGCCGAGCAGCGCGGCCGGCGCCAGCAGGCCCGCCCAGGCGCGCCACGCATTGCGCGTGGCGAAAACCCAGATCACGCCGCAGGTGTAGAACACGAAAGACAGCATCTGGGCCGTGACCACGGCGTCGGCGCGCTGCAGCGGCAGCCACACGGCCAGGCAGGCCGCCGCGGCCGAGGCCAGCAGATAACCGCCCAGGATGGCGGCCGCGGCCCGGGACAATACGGCAAATCGGTAGCGCATCATGCCTGCGCCGGCAGCGGGAGCTTTCACTGGGGTATGGACGCCAAGATGGGTTTGATTCACGACCGGCCAGGCCGGGTTTGCTCAATCAGAGCCGTGAATTATAACCATTCTCACTACGATGTGGCGTTGGGAAACCCGTCAGGCGGCGCCCCCCGCCCTCCCCTAGAGCGACACCGTCAACCGGCGCTCCGATTCCAGATATTCGCGCGACTGCATTTCGAGGATGCGCGAGACCGTGCGATGGAATTCGTTGGCCAGCGCGCCTTCGGTGTAGATCTCCTCGGGCTCGCATTCGGCGGACATGATGAGCTTGACCCGGTGGTCATAGAACACGTCGATCAGCCAGGTGAAGCGGCGCGCCTCGGAGGCCTGGCGCGGCCCCATCTTGGGCACGCCGGACAGGATCACCGCGTGGAAGCGGTTGGCCAGTTCGAGGTAGTCGTTCTGCGAGCGCGGGCCGCCGCAGAGCGTGGCGAAGTCGAACCACACCACGGTGCCGGCCAGCGCCAGCGCGCGGATCTCGCGGTGCTCGATGTGCAGCACCGGTTCCTGCGGCGGCGTGTCGGCCAGCGTGTCGAAGGCCTTTTGCAGCGCCTGCCGGGCGTGTTCGTCCAGCGGCGTGTGGTAGCACTGCACCTGCTCCAGCGAACGGCGGCGGTAGTCGATGCCGGCGTCCACGTTCAGCACGTCCATGCGCGATTCGATCAGCGCGATGGCGGGCAGTATGCGGTCGCGATGCAGGCCGTCGGGGTACAGCGTGGACGGTTCGTAGTTGGAGGTCATCACGAACGAGGTGCCGTACTCGAACAGCTTGAGCAGCAGGCGGTACAGGATCATCGCGTCGGCCACGTCGGAGACGTGGAACTCGTCGAAGCAGATGAGGCGGTAGCGCTTGGCCAGGCGGCGGGCCACTTCGTCGAGCGGGTCCTGCATGCCTTTGACTTCTTCCAGCTCGCGGTGCACGCCGCGCATGAATTCGTGGAAGTGCAGGCGGGTCTTGCGCACCACCGGAACGGTGGCGTAGAAGGCGTCCATCAGGAAGCTCTTGCCCCGCCCCACTCCGCCCCACAGGTAGACGCCGCGCGGCACGTCCGGCCGGTTCAGCAGTTTCTTCAGCGCGTTCGAGCGCATCGACTTGAACCTGACCCAGTCGTCGTAATAGCGCTGCAGCCGGTCGATCGCCTTCTTCTGGGCGGCGTCGGGCTTGTAGCCGCGCTCGGCCAAGGCGTGTTCGTAGTATTCGCTGACGTTCATGTGGGAAAGCGGTTAAGAAGCAACATGAAAAAAGGGCGGATCCGAGAACCCGCCCTCGTCTTGCATCGGCTGCGCGCCGATCAGAAGTTCAGCGCGCGCTTGTCCACCGCCAGGGCGGCTTCCTTGACGGCTTCCGACAGCGTCGGGTGCGCATGGCAGATGCGCGCGATGTCTTCGGCGGCGCCGCGGAATTCCATGATGGTCACGGCTTCCGAGATCAGTTCCGAGGCCATCGGGCCGACGATGTGCACGCCCAGGACTTCATCGGTCTTGGCGTCGGCGATCACCTTGGCGAAGCCGGTGGTGTCGCCCAGCGCGCGGGCGCGGCCGTTGGCCAGGAACGGGAAGCTGCCGGCCTTGTACTCGCGGCCTTCCTTCTTGAGCTGCTGCTCGGTCTTGCCGACCCAGGCGATTTCCGGCGAGGTGTAGATCACCCACGGCACGGTGTCGAAGTTGACGTGGCCGTGCTGGCCGGCGATGCGCTCGGCAACCGCCACGCCTTCTTCTTCGGCCTTGTGCGCCAGCATCGGGCCGCGCACCACGTCGCCCACCGCCCAGACGTTGGGCAGGTTGGTCTTGCAGTCGCCGTCGACGGCGACGAAGCCGCGCTCGTCGAGCTTCAGGCCCACGGCTTCGGCGTTCAGGCCGCCGGTGTACGGCACGCGGCCGATCGAGACGATCAGCTTGTCGACCACCAGCTTCTGCTCGGCGCCCTTGGCGTCGACGTAGGGCACGGTCACCGACTTGGCGGTGGCCTTGATCTCGCCGATCTTGACGCCCATCTGGATGTTCAGGCCCTGCTTGGTGAAGGCCTTGAGGGCTTCCTTGGCCACTTGCTGGTCGGCGGCGGCCAGGAATTCCGGCATCGCTTCCAGGATGGTGACTTCGGAGCCCAGGCGGCGCCACACGCTGCCCATTTCGAGGCCGATCACGCCGGCGCCGATCACGCCCAGCGTCTTGGGCACGGCGCCGATGGCCAGCGCGCCGTCGTTGGACAGCACGACCTTTTCGTCGAACGGCAGGCCCGGCAGCTCGCGCGCCGAGGAGCCGGTGGCGACCACGACGTGCTTGGCGACCAGGTCGGCCTCGGTGGTGCCGGTGACCTTGATCGACCAGCCGCCGTCGACCTGGCCGGCGAAGGCGCCCTTGCCGTGGAAGAAGGTGACCTTGTTCTTCTTGAACAGGTACAGGATGCCGTCGTTGTTCTGCTTGACCACCGTGTTCTTGCGGCCGATCAGCGTGTCGAGCTTGAGGCTGACGCCCTTGAGCTCAATGCCGTGTTCGGCGAAGTGGTGGTTGGCCTGTTCGAAGTGCTCGGACGACTGCAGCAGCGCCTTGGAGGGGATGCAACCGACGTTGGTGCAGGTGCCGCCGGGAGCCGGGCCGCCCTGGCCGTTCTGCCAGGCGTCGATGCAGGCCACCGACATGCCGAGTTGGGCCGCGCGGATGGCGGCGATGTAGCCGCCGGGGCCGGCGCCGATCACGACGACGTCAAATTGTTGGGACATAGTGTTCTCGCGGTGAGGAAGGGAGTGAAACACGCCCCGCCCTGCGGGCCGGCTGCAAGCCGGGCCCGGGCGCCGCGCGGGCGCCGGGCCGGGGCGTCGAGATTACAGGTCCAGCAACAGACGCTGCGGATCTTCCAGGGCGTCCTTCATGGCGACCAGGCCCAGCACGGCTTCGCGGCCGTCGATGATGCGGTGGTCGTAGGACAGCGCCAGGTAGTTCATCGGGCGGATGACGATCTGGCCGTTTTCCACCACCGGGCGTTCCTTGGTGGCGTGCACGCCCAGGATGGCCGATTGCGGCGGGTTGATGATGGGGGTGGACAGCATCGAGCCGAACACGCCGCCGTTGGAGATCGAGAACGTGCCGCCGGTCATCTCTTCGATGCCCAGCTTGCCGTCGGCGGCGCGGCGGCCGAAGTCGGCGATGGCCTTTTCGATGTCGGCGATCGACAGCTGGTCGGCGTTGCGCAGGATCGGCACGACCAGGCCGCGCGGGCTGCCCACGGCGATGCCGATGTCGAAGTAGCCGTGGTAGATGATGTCCTTGCCGTCGATCGAGGCGTTGATCAGCGGGAACTTCTTCAGCGCGGCGACGGCGGCCTTGACGAAGAACGACATGAAGCCCAGCTTGATGCCGTGCTCTTTCTCGAACTTGTCCTTGTACTTGGCGCGCAGGTCGATGACGGCCTGCATGTTCACTTCGTTGAAGGTGGTCAGGATCGCGTTTTCCTGCTGCGACTGCAGCAGGCGCTCGGCGATGCGGGCGCGCAGGCGGCTCATGGGCACGCGCTGTTCCGGACGGCCGTCCAGCGACAGCGTGGTCGGGGCCGGGGCGGCGGCGGGCGCGGCCTTGGCGGGCGCGCTGGCGGCCAGGGCGTCGCCCTTGGTCACGCGACCGTCGCGGCCGGTGCCGGCGACGCTGGCGGCGTCCACGCCCTTCTCGGCGAGGATCTTGGAGGCGGCGGGCGAAGCCACGCCGGCGGCCGAAGTCGAGGCCGGGGCGGCGGCCGGCGCGGCGGCGGCAGCGGCCTGCTCGGCGGCCTTGGGCGCTTCGGCCGGGGCGGTCGCGGCGGCGGCGGCCTTGCCGGCGGTGTCGATGCGGGCCAGCACTTCGCCGGAGGTGACGGTGCTGCCGTCGCCCTTGACGATTTCAGCCAGCACGCCCGAGGCGGGAGCCGGCACTTCCAGGACGACCTTGTCGGTTTCGACTTCGATCAGGATTTCGTCCGCTTCGACGGCAGCGCCCGGCTGCTTCTTCCAGGTCAGCAGCGTCGCTTCGGAGACGGATTCGGAAAGTTGGGGGACGACGACGTCGGTGATAGCCATTTTGTTTATTCCGTAGAGGTTTGAGTTCTGACCGCGAGGCGCGGCAGGCTTTCAGCAAACCTGCCGCGCGCCACGCGCGCAGCTAGCGATGGTTACTTCGTCAACATGACCTTGAACTTGGGAGCGAAAGCCGCTTCGATCAGCGCCTTCTGCTGCTCCTGGTGCTTGGCCAGGTAGCCCACGGCCGGCGATGCCGACGCGGCGCGGCCCGCGTAACCCAGCTTCTGGCCTTCGGCCATATTCTCGTACACGTGATGTTGGATGTAGAACCACGGGCCCTGATTCTGGGGCTCGTCCTGGACCCAGATGACTTCGGTGGCCTTCGGGTACTTGCGCAGTTCGGCCTCGAAGGACTTGTGCGCGAAGGGGTACAGCTGCTCGACGCGGATGATGGCGACGTTGTCGGCGCCACGCTCGCGGCGGGCGTTGACCAGGTCGTAGTAGACCTTGCCCGAGCAGGCCAGCACACGCTTGACCTTGGCGGCGTCGATGGCCTCGTCGACCTCGCCGATGACCGGGCGGAAGCTGCCGCCGGCCAGTTCGGTCAGGGGCGAGCCGGCGTCCTTGTTGCGCAGCAGCGACTTGGGCGTGAACAGCACCAGCGGCTTGCGGAACGGGCGGATCATCTGACGACGCAGCACGTGGAAGATCTGCGACGCGGAGGTCGGCTGGATCACCTGCATGTTGTTGTCGGCGCAAAGCTGCAGGAAGCGCTCGATGCGGCCCGACGAGTGCTCGGGGCCCTGGCCTTCGTAGCCGTGCGGCAGCATCAGGGTCAGGCCCGACTGGCGGCCCCACTTGGCTTCGCCGGAGCTGATGAACTGGTCGATCACGACCTGGGCGCCGTTGACGAAGTCGCCGAACTGGCCTTCCCAGATGGTCAGCGTGTTGGGCTCGGCGCTGGAGTAGCCGTATTCAAAGCCCAGCACCGCCTCTTCGGACAGCACCGAGTCGATCACGGTGAACGGAGCCTGGCCTTCCGAGACGTTCTGCAGCGGAATGTAGGTGCCGTCGTTCCAGCGTTCGCGGTTCTGGTCGTGCAGCACGGCGTGGCGGTGCGTGAACGTGCCGCGGCCCGAGTCCTGGCCGGTGATGCGGATGGCGTAGCCCGAAGCCACCAGCGTGGCGAAGGCCAGGTGCTCGCCCATGCCCCAGTCCAGGTTCATTTCGCCCTTGGCCATGGTGCGGCGGTCGTTCAGCAGCTTGGCGACCAGCGGGTGCACGGTGAAGCCTTCCGGCACCGTGGTGATGCGTTCGCCGATGCGCTTGAGCTCGGCCAGCGGCACGGCGGTGTCGGCCTGGTCGGTCCACTTGGCGCCCAGGAACGGCGACCAGTCGATGGCGTACTTGCTCTTGTAGTCGGTCAGCACCGGCTCGATGGTGCGCTGGCCGTCTTCCATCAGCTGGCGGTAGTCCTTAACCAGCTGGTCGGCTTCGCCTTCGGCCAGCACGCCCTGCGTGGTCAGCTTGTCGGCGTACAGCTTGCGCGTGCCGGGGTGATGGCCGATGCGCTTGTACATCAGGGGCTGCGTCAGCGAGGGGGTGTCCTGCTCGTTGTGGCCCAGCTTGCGGAAGCAGACGATGTCCACGACCACGTCGTGGCGGAACTGCAGGCGGTAGTCCAGCGCCAGCTTGGTGACGAACACCACGGCTTCGGGATCGTCGCCGTTGACGTGGAAGACCGGGGCTTCGATCATCTTGACCACGTCCGTGCAATACAGCGTCGAACGCGAGTCGCGCGGGTCGGAGGTGGTGAAGCCGATCTGGTTGTTGATGACGATGTGCAGCGTGCCGCCCGTGCCGTAGCCGCGGGTCTGCGCCAGGTTCAGCGTTTCCATGACCACGCCCTGGCCGGCGAAGGCCGCGTCGCCGTGCACCAGCACCGGCAGCACTTGCTTGCCTTCGGCGTCGCCGCGGCGTTCCTGGCGGGCGCGGGCGCTGCCCTCGACCACCGGGTTGACGATTTCCAGGTGGGAGGGGTTGAAGGCCAGCGACAGGTGGACCGGGCCGCCGCGGGTGGACAGGTCGCTCGAGAAACCGTTGTGGTACTTCACGTCGCCGTCGGTCAGGCCTTCGGCGTGCTTGCCCTCGAATTCGGCGAACAGGTCGCCGGGCATCTTGCCCATGATGTTCACGAGCAGGTTCAGGCGGCCGCGGTGGGCCATGCCGACCACGATTTCCTGGACGCCGTTTTCACCGGCGTGGTTCACCACTTCGTCCATCGAGGCGATGAAGCTTTCGCCGCCTTCCAGCGAGAAGCGCTTCTGGCCGACGTACTTGGTGTGCAGGAAGCGCTCGAGGCCTTCGGACTCGGTCAGCTGCTGCAGGATGTGGCGCTTTTCTTCGGCCGTGTAGGTGGGCGCGCCCAGCGTGGCTTCCAGGCGTTCCTGGATCCAGCGCTTGGCGGCGGGGTCGGAGATGTGCGTGAATTCGGCACCGATGCTGCGGCAGTAGGTGTCGCGCAGCGCCTTCAGGATGTCGCGCAGCGTCATGGTGCTGGCGGTCGTGAAGTAGGTGTTGGTGGCCGAGTAGGTCTGGTCGAGGTCGGCTTCGGTCAGGCCGTAGAAGGCGGGATCGAGCTCGGGGATGGGCGGACGTTCCTGGCGCTTGAGCGGGTCCAGGTCGGCCCAGCGCGAACCCAGGGAGCGGTAGGCGGCGATCAGCGACTGAACGGAAACCTGCTTGCTGGCGACGCTGAGGTCGGGCTCGGCCGAGCGCTGCACGAAGGCGTTGGCGCGGGCGCGTTGAGCGAACGATTCGACGATGGGCGCGTGGGCCTGATCGCGGGTGGACTCCTGGCCGTCGGTGGCGGGAGCGTGCTGCAGCTGGTCGAAATATTCGCGCCAGTTGTCGGGCACCGAACCGGGGTTATCGAGGTAGGCTTCGTAAAGCTCCTCGACATACGGGGCATTACCCCCGAATAGATAAGACGTGGATAGAGATTCCAATTCCGAAGACATATCGCTTCACCTTTACGAGTGCTTCACTCGACACGATGCAGGAAAACCTTCCGCGACACGGGCTTCCCGGTTAGCGGATAGCAGGGGCAGAAGGCGCGTACAAGCCTTGAAAGCCGTATGCCCGGAAGTATAACCCTTTGAGTTTACGGGCGTCTGCCTGCGATTGCGTGCCGCAAAAGCGCATGGGGAATGGCTGCATGCGGTATTGGAATGTCCGGCGAACCCCTTTTATCGAGCCGTCTACGCGCCTTCAAAAACCGTCATTCCAAAATGCGGCGGCGCGTCATTTTTGATCGGACGCAAGGCGAGTGTTGCGTGTTCGCCGCGATCAGACCGGCAACTCGGTGGTGGACAGGATCTCTTTGAGCACGAAAAACGTGCGGATCTGGCGCACGCCGGGCAGTTTGATGATCTCGCCGGCGTGCAGTTTGTTGAACCGTTCCAGGTCGCGGATGCGCAGCATCAGGAAGTAGTCGAACTCGCCAGCCACCAGGTGGCATTCCAGGCAGCCGCTGATGCCGCGCGCGGCGGCTTCGAAGTCGGTAAAGGATTCGGGCGTGGAGCGGTCCAGCACCACCCCCACGATGACCAGCGTGGCCATGTCGACCTCGGCCGGTTCGAGCAGCGCGACGGTCTTGCGGATGATGCCCTCGGCCTTGAGCTTTTCGACCCGGCGCAGACAGGCGGCCGGGCTGAGGTGCACGCGCGCGCTCAGTTCCAGGTTGGTGATCTGGGCGTCGTCCTGCAGCACGCGCAGGATCTGGCGGTCGATGCGGTCCAGGCCGGAAATGGCTGGCATTAATACGTCCCTAAAAATTAAATTTCGCCAGGATTTTTATATACCAAATAATAAATCCATATCTGGATAATTACCTGTTTTAAAAAACGATAAATAAAAAAAATACGCAATTGACCAAATATTCGTGCGATTCCTATGATTTTTCCGTGCGAGCCATCCCGGCCGACACGTCCAGACCCCACAGGAGCCCGCATGGATCTGCAACGCTTTCCCCGTCATCGCCTGACCTTCGGCGATACCCCGATCGAAAAGCTCGACCGCCTGTCCGCGCACCTGGGCGGCAAGGTCGAGATCTACGCCAAGCGCGAGGACTGCAACAGCGGCCTGGCCTTCGGCGGCAACAAGCTGCGCAAGCTGGAGTACCTCATTCCGCAGGCCCTGGAACAGGGCTGCGACACGCTGGTCACGATAGGCGGCATCCAGTCCAACCACACCCGCATGGTCGCCGCGGTCGCGGCCAAGCTGGGACTGGGCTGCGTGCTGGTGCAGGAGAACTGGGTGGATTATTCGGATGCGGTGTATGACCGCGTCGGCAACATCATGATGAGCCGCCTGATGGGCGCCGACGTGCGTCTGGTGGACCAGGGCTTCGACATCGGCCTGCGCCCGAGCTGGGAGGAAGCGCTGGAAGAGGTGCGGCGGCGCGGCGGCAAGCCCTACGCCATTCCGGCCGGCGCCTCCGATCACGAACTGGGCGGCCTGGGTTATGTGGGCTTTGCCGAGGAAGTGCGGCGCCAGGAGGCCGAGCTGGGCTTCAAGTTCGACTACATCGTGGTCTGCGCCGTCACCGGCAGCACGCAGGCCGGCATGGTCGTGGGCTTCGCCGCCGACGGGCGCGCGGACCGCGTCATCGGCATCGACGCCTCGGCCACGCCGGACCAGACCCGCGCGCAGATCCTGCGCATCGCGCGGCGCACCGCCGACATGGTGGGGCTGGGCCGGGCCATCGAAGACCGCGACGTGGTGCTGGACACGCGCTACGCCTACCCCGCCTACGGCCTGCCCTCGGCCGAGACCAACGAGGCCATCCGCCTGTGCGCCCGGCTCGAAGGCATGATGACCGACCCGGTGTACGAGGGCAAATCGATGCAGGGCATGATGGACCTGGTGCGCCGCGGCGACATCCCCGCCGGTTCCCGCGTACTGTATGCGCACCTGGGAGGGGTGCCGGCGATCAACGCCTACAGCTTTCTGTACCGCAACGGATAAGAGCGCCTACGGCCCGCTGGGCTGGCCTTGCGGCGACCTGCGCTGAACGCCGGGCCCGCCCGGACTTGCCAGCCCGCCCCTTCCGCGCCCATGATGGCCATGGGCCCGCGCCCCGCCGGGAGTGTCCCCGAGCGGGGCGTTCTGTATCCGGCGCCGGCTTGACCGTCCAGATGATGTACATAATTTGTATACAAAACTGCGATTTCCGGCTATGGTGCCGGTCATCGCCGGTTCGCATTCCCACTCTTCGCCCGCCATGACTTACGACGCCACCCGCCCCTACCCACGCGACCTGATCGGCTACGGCCGCAACCCGCCGCATGCCGGCTGGCCGGGACAGGCGCGTATCGCCGTGCAGTTCGTGCTGAATTACGAGGAAGGCGGCGAGAACAGCGTGCTGCACGGCGACGCCGGTTCGGAACAGTTCCTGTCCGAGATGTTCAATCCCGCGAGCTATCCCGAGCGCCACCTCAGCATGGAAAGCATCTACGAGTACGGCTCGCGGGTCGGGGTGTGGCGCATCCTGCGCGAATTCGAAAAGCGGCAGTTGCCGCTGACCGTGTTCGGCGTCGGCATGGCCTTGCAGCGCCACCCCGAGGTGGCCAGCGCCTGCGTCGAGCTGGGCCATGAGATCGCCTGCCACGGCTGGCGCTGGATCCATTACCAGGACGTGGACGAAGCCACCGAGCGCGAACACATGCGCCTGGGCATGCAGGCCATCACGCAGCTGACCGGCACGCGCCCGCTGGGCTGGTACACCGGCCGCGACAGCCCGCGCACCCGCAGGCTGATGGCCGACTACGGCGGCTTCGAGTACGACAGCGACTACTACGGCGACGACCTGCCCTTCTGGATGCTGGTGCGCAAGACCGACGGCGGCAGCGCGCCGCAGCTCATCGTGCCCTATACGCTGGACTGCAACGACATGCGCTTCGCGCTGCCGCAGGGCTTTTCGCACGCCGACCCGTTCCTGCAATACCTGAAAGACAGTTTCGACGCGCTCTACGCCGAAGGCGACGAGACGCCCAGGATGATGAGCATAGGCATGCACTGCCGGCTGCTGGGCCGCCCCGGACGCATCGTCGCGCTGCAGCGCTTCCTGGACCACATCGCCCGCCACGACCGCGTCTGGGTCTGCCGCCGGATCGACATCGCGCGCCACTGGAGAGCGGCGCATCCCTACACCCCTCAGCCCTGAACAGGACGGCCATGGCCCACACCCTAGCCCAACTCAATTCAGCCCCGCCCGCGGCCGCCGCCGCGATGCTCGAGGGCCTCTACGAACAAGCCCCCTGGATCGCCGAAAGCGCGCTGCGCTCGCGTCCGTTCCGCTCGCTGGCCGAGCTGCGCCAGCGCATGCGACAGGCGGTCGACGAGGCCGACGCCGAAACGCGCCTGGCGCTGGTGCGCGCCCATCCCGAGCCTGCGCACCTGCCCGAACCCGGCGCCGCCTACCGCGAGCGCTTCGGCTTTCCCTTCGTGCTGGCCCCGCAGGGCCCGCGCGGCACGGATCTGACGCGCCAGGAAATCGCCGACGAATTCGCGCGCCGCGAGGGCAACCCGCCCGAGGTCGAGCTGCAGGAGGCGCTGCACCAGTTGCACCGCGTCGCCGAGATCCGCCTGCAGGACCGCTTCGCCGAGGCGCCGGCCATCGGCAACGACATCTGGGACTGGGGCGAACGGCTCGCCGCGCACAGCGATCCGGGCTATGCGGAAAAAGGCCAGCTGACCGTCACCTACCTGACCGACGCGCACCGCGCCTGCGCCGGGCTGCTGTCGCAATGGATGCGCGACTGCGGCTTCGACAAGATCGGCATCGACGCCGTCGGCAACGTGGTGGGCCGCTACCTGGCCGACCGCGCCGACGCGCCCACGCTGATGACCGGCAGCCACTACGACACGGTGCGCAACGCCGGCAAGTACGACGGCCGCCTGGGCATCTTCGTGCCCATGGCCTGCGTGCGCGAACTGAGCCGCGCCGGCCGGCGCCTGCCCTATCACCTGGAAGTGATCGGTTTCGCCGAAGAGGAAGGCCAGCGCTACCGCGCCACCTTCCTGGGCTCGGGCGCGCTGATCGGCGGTTTTCGCGAGGAATGGCTGGCGCAGCAGGACGCCGACGGCGTCAGCATGCGCGAGGCCATGGCGCGCGCCGGCCTGCGCCCCGAGGACATCCCGGCGCTGCGCCGCGATCCGGCGCGCTACCTGGGCTTTGTCGAAATCCATATCGAACAGGGTCCCGTGCTCTACGAGATGGGACTGCCGCTGGCCGTGGTCACGTCCATCAACGGCTGCCTGCGCTACCAGGTCCAGGTTTCGGGCCTGGCCTGCCACGCCGGCACCACGCCGATGGACCGGCGCCGCGACGCCGCCGCCGCGGCCGCCGAGTTGGTGCTGTACGTGGAGCGGCGCGCCGCGCTCGACGGCGATTCGGTCGGCACAGTAGGCATGCTGGAAGTGCCCGGCGGCTCGATCAACGTGGTGCCCGGCGAGTGCCGCTTCAGCCTCGACCTGCGCGCGCCCAGCGACGCGCAGCGCGATGCGCTGGCCCGCGACGTACTGGCCGAGCTGGAAGCCGTGTGCCGCCGCCGCGGCCTGCGCTACGCGCTGGAGGAAACCATGCGCGCCGCCGCCGCCCCCAGCGATCCCGCCTGGCAGCAGCGCTGGGAGCGGGCCGTGGACGCGCTCGGGCTGCCGGTGCACCGCATGCCCAGCGGCGCCGGCCACGACGCCATGAAGCTGCACGAAATCATGCCGCAGGCCATGCTGTTCGTGCGCGGCCAGAATGCCGGCATCAGCCACAACCCGCGCGAATCCACCACCAGCGACGACATCCAGCTCGCCGCGCAGGCCATGCTCAACCTGCTCGACAACCTCGCCCACGAAACACCATGACCGCCATGACCGACTACGCCCGACTCGACGCCTGGATCGACGCCCACTTCGACGAAGAGGTCCGCTTCCTGCAGGAGCTGGTGCGCGTGCCCACCGACACGCCGCCCGGCAACAACGCCCCGCACGCCGAGCGCACCGCCGAGCTGCTGCAAGGCTTCGGCCTGCAGGCCGAGGCCCATCCGGTGCCGGCCGCGCAGGTCCGCGACTACGGCCTGCAATCCATCACCAACCTGATCGTGCGCCGCGAATACGGCGCCGGCGGGCCGCGCATCGCGCTCAACGCCCACGGCGACGTGGTGCCGCCCGGCGAGGGCTGGCGGCACGATCCCTACGGCGGCGAAATCGAGGACGGCTGCCTCTACGGCCGCGCCGCCGCCGTCAGCAAGAGCGACTTCGCCAGCTACACCTTCGCGCTGCGCGCGCTCGAGGCCGTGGCCCGTCCCGGCCGCGGCGCGGCCGAACTGCACTTCACCTACGACGAGGAATTCGGCGGCCTGCTGGGACCCGGCTGGCTGCTGTCGCAGGGGCTGACCCGGCCCGACCTGCTGATCGCGGCGGGCTTCAGCTACGAGGTCGTGACCGCGCACAACGGCTGTTTGCAGATGGAAGTGACCGTGCACGGCAAGATGGCCCACGCCGCCGTTCCCGCCACCGGCGTGGACGCGCTGCAGGCCGCCGTCGCGATACTGGGCGCGCTGTACGCGCAGAATGCGCGCTACCGCGAGATCCGCTCGCAGGTGCCCGGCATCACCCACCCCTACCTGAACATCGGCCGCATCGAAGGCGGCACCAACACCAACGTGGTGCCCGGCAAGGTGGTGTTCAAGCTGGACCGGCGCATGATCCCCGAGGAAAACGCCGCCGAAGTCGAGGCCGACATCCGCCGCATCATCGCCGAGGCCGCCGCCGCCCAGCCCGGCATCACGGTGGAGATCCGGCGCCTGCTGCTGGCCAACGCCATGCGCCCCCTGCCCGGCAATCAGCCGCTGGTGCAGGCCATCCAGAAACACGGGCAGGAACTGTTCGGCGAACCGATACCGGCCATGGGCACGCCGCTCTACACCGACGTGCGCCTGTATGCCGAAGCCGGCGTCCCCGGCGTGATCTACGGCGCGGGGCCGAGAACCGTGCTGGAATCGCACGCCAAGCGCAACGACGAGCGCGTCGCGCTGGAGGATCTGCGGCGCGCCACCAAGGTGATCGCGCGCACGCTGTGCGATTTGCTGGGAGAGTGATGGGTTCCGCGCGGTCGGCGGCGGCGTTTTTGCCGGGGGTTTGCCGCGCTGCACCCATCCTACGGCATGGGGTCGTAGGATGGGTGCAGCGCGAGATTCCTTAAAACAAGAAAGCGAATATCCAGCGCGCGGAACCCATCGGCCAACGCCTACGCCAACCTCAGCACCCTGCGCCAGAACAACACCGCCACCAGCACGAACACCGCCAGTCCCAGGTAGGACGCGATGTGCTCGAAACCCGCGCCGGCAATCGCCAGCGGGGCCTCGGTGCCGGCCGCGCCGATGACGGCGGCCATCAGCACGCCGACCAGGCTTTCGCCCACGATCAGGCCGGAGGCGATCAGCACGCCACGGCGGTTGGCCGCGTCGGCGAACTGCTCGTAGGGCTGGCCGGCCGCGGCGGCGCGGCGGCGCAGCGCGCGCTCGAGCAGCCAGGCGAGGACCGCGCCGGCCACGATGGGCGCGGCCACGGTCGGCGGCAGGTAGATGCCGATGCCGACCGCCAGCACCGGCATGCGGGCCACGCGGCAGGTGCGCTTGAGCACCTGGTCCACCAGGATCAGGCCCAGGCCGACCAGCATGCCGATGACGATCATGGTCCAGTTGAGCTGGTGCGTGAAGATGCCGCGGGCGATGGCCAGCATCAGCGTGGCCTGGGGCGCCGACAGGGCCTGCGCCGGGTCCATGCCTTCGCGCGGCATGGAATCGGCGAAACCGTAGGCGTTGTACAGCAGCTCCAGCACCGGCGAAATCACCGCCGCGCCGGCCACGCAGCCGATCAGCAGGGCCACCTGCTGGCGCCACGGGGTCGCGCCCACCAGCCAGCCGGTCTTCAGGTCCTGCAGGTTGTCGTTGGAGATCGAGGCCACGGCCACCACCGCCGAGGTGCTGAAGATCGACAGCGCGATCGCCATCTGCACGCCGTTCTCGGCGCCCAGCAGCTCGCCGCCCAAGGTCAGCATCAGCAGCGACACCAGCACGATGGCCACGATGCCCACGCCCGAGATCGGGCTGGTCGACGACCCCACCAGGCCGGCCATGTAGCCGCAGGCGGCCGCCACCAGGAAGCCGAACACGAAGGCGAACAGCACGGCGTAGGCCACCAGCTTCCAGATCGCGCCGGCCGACAGCGGCGCGCCCGACAGGAACACCTGGAAGGTCACGACCAGCACCACCACCAGCGCCAGCGTCACCACCGAGATCCAGCCCGCCGACAGGTCGCGCTCGGTGCGCGGGGCGCGGCCGGCGCGGGCGGCGCCGGCCTTGGTCAGGGCAGCGAACGAGGCTTTCACGCCGCGCGCCATCGGCATGAACAGCGTGGCCAGCGTCCAGATGGCGCCCACGCCGATCACGCCGGCGCCGATGAAGCGCACCTGCGTGGCCCACAGGCCGTTGGCGTATTGCGCGATCGTCTGGCCGGCGGGCATGTCGCCCATCGCGCTCAGGATCGGCACCGCGATGCCCCACGAAATGACCAGCCCGGTCAGCATGGCCAGGCCCGCGACGATGCCGATGAGGTAGCCGGCGCCCAGCAGCGCCAGCGAAAAGCCCATGGGCAGGCGGAACACCGCCCCGCCCAGCGAGAACCAGCCGCTGACGCTGTCGCCCAGCACCCGCAGGCCGCTGGCCGCGAAGCTGACCGCGGCGGCGGCCAGGCCGCCGGCCACGATGTCGCCCATGCCGGTGGCGGTCCTGGCCGGCGCCTGCCCGGCGTCGGCCGCCTCGTCCTGGCTGCGCTCGGCGCTGCCCACGCGCAGGATCTCGGCCGCCGCCACGCCTTCGGGGTACGGCAGGTCGCTCTGCACCACCATCACGTGGCGCAGCGGAATCGTGAACATGACGCCCAGCATCCCGCCGGCGGCGCAGATGCCCAGCGTCTGCCAGAACGGAAAGCCCTGCCAGTGGCCCATCATGACGAGCGCCGGCAGGATGAAGATGATCGAGGACAGGGTGCCGGCCGCCGAGGCCTGGGTCTGCACCATGTTGTTCTCGAGGATATTGGCGTCCTTGAACAGGCGCAGCACGGACATCGAAATCACCGCCGCCGGGATGGCCGACGAGAACGTCAGGCCCACCTTCAGCCCCAGAAACACGTTGGAGGCGGTAAAAATGATGGTGATCAGGGCGCCCAGCAGGATGCCGCGGAACGTCAGCTCCGGCAGCGTGACCTCTGCGGGGACGCTGTTGGGTTGGGTCATGGAAATCTTCCTTAATTTCTAGCCGCGAATTCTAGCGCCTCGCAGGCATCGGTCCGGGAAGGTGGCGATCGGGCGAATCGGCGGCATAAGCTGCTGCAGGCAGCCCACCCTGCAAAAGATTATGCTGAAACCGCGGGAATTGCGTCGGAATTTCAATCACCCATGCCAGGGGTTGGGGTCTAGCATGAACATTAAACCAGGAGACAACACCACCATGCGCGACGCCAGTTCCCTGCGTTCGGGGCAGGACCCGGACCACGATATCGACCCCGACGAAACCGCCGAATGGCGCGACGCCCTGCAGTCGCTGGCGCAGGCCGAAGGCCCCGTGCGCGCGGCCTACGTGCTGGACAATCTGCTGGGCCATGCCGCCACGCTGGGCCTGCGCGCCCGGCGCCAGACGCGCACGGCCTACCTGAACACCATCCCCGCCGACCAGGAACCGGCGTTTCCGGGCAATCTGGCCGTCGAAGAGCGCATCGCCCGCATCAACCGCTGGAACGCGCTGGCGATGGTGGTGCGCGCCAACCAGGCGCACGGCGAGCTGGGCGGGCACATCGCCAGCTACGCCTCGGCCGCCGACCTGTTCGAGGTGGGCTTCAATCATTTCTTCCGCGCGCGCACGCCGCAGGGACCGGGCGACCTGGTCTACATGCAGCCGCACTCGGCGCCCGGCGTGTACGCCCGCGCCTACCTGGAAGGTTTTCTGAGCGAGGACGACCTGGCGCATTTCCGCCAGGAAATCACCGCCACCGGACGCGGCCTGCGCGGCCTGTCTTCCTACCCGCACCCGTGGCTGATGCCGGATTTCTGGCAGTTTCCCACCGGCTCGATGGGGATCGGCCCGATCAACGCGATCTACCAGGCGCGCTTCATGCGCTATCTCGAACACCGCTCGCTGATGCCCGGCGGCGACCGCAAGGTCTGGGGCATTTTCGGCGACGGCGAAATGGACGAGCCCGAATCCATCGCCGCGCTGACCCTGGCCGCGCGCGAAAAGCTCGACAACCTGGTGTTCGTGGTCAATTGCAACCTGCAGCGCCTCGACGGCCCGGTGCGCGGCAACGGCCGCATCATCGACGAGCTGGAAACGCTGTACGCCGGCGCCGGCTGGAACGTCATCAAGCTGGTCTGGGGCAGCGACTGGGACGCGCTGCTGCGCCGCGACACCGGCGGCGCGCTGGCGCGCGCGTTCTCCAATACCGTGGACGGTCAGTTCCAGACCTTCGCCGCCAACGACGGCGCCTTCAACCGCGCCCATTTCTTCAACCAGAATCCCGAGCTGGCCGCGCTGGTGGCCGACTGGACCGACGAAGCCATCGACCGCCTGCACCGCGGCGGCCACGACATGGTGAAGATCTACGCCGCCTATCACCGCGCGGCGAACCACCGCGGCCAGCCCACCGTCATCCTGGCGCAGACCAAGAAGGGCTTCGGCATGGGCGCGGCCGGCCAGGGCAAGATGACCACCCACCAGCAGAAGAAGCTGGACGACGAGGCCCTGCTGGCCTTCCGCGACCGCTTCGCGCTGCCGATCTCCGACGCCGACTGCCTGGCGCTGAAGTTCTACCGCCCCGCCGAGGACAGCGCCGAACTGCGCCACCTGCAGGCGCGCCGCGAGGCGCTGGGCGGGCACCTGCCGCGGCGCGGCACGCAGGCGCCGCGCCTGGCGCCGCCGGCCGCCGAGCAATGGGCGCGCTTCGCGCTGGCCGCCGACGGCAAGGAAATGTCTTCCACCATGGCCATCGTGCGCATGCTGACCGCGCTGCTCAAGGACGCCACCGTGGGCCCGCGCATCGTGCCCATCGTCGCCGACGAGGCCCGCACCTTCGGCATGGCCAACCTGTTCCGGCAGATCGGCATCTATTCGGCGCAGGGCCAGCTGTACGAGCCCGAAGACATCGGCTCGGTGCTGTACTACCGCGAGGCCCGCGACGGCCAGATCCTGGAAGAAGGCATTACCGAGGCCGGCGCGATTTCCTCCTGGACCGCCGCCGGCACCAGCTACTCGGTCAACGGCCTGCCGATGCTGCCGTTCTATATCTACTACTCGATGTTCGGCTTCCAGCGCATCGGCGACCTGATCTGGGCGGCCGCCGACCAGCGCACGCGCGGCTTCCTGGTCGGCGCCACGTCGGGGCGCACCACGCTGGGCGGCGAAGGCCTGCAGCACCAGGACGGCTCCAGCCACATCATGGCGGCGGCGGTGCCCAACTGCCGCGCCTACGATCCGGCCTATGCCTACGAGGTCGCCGTGATCGTCGAGCACGGCATGCGCCGCATGCTCGACGAGCAGCACGACGAGTTCTACTACCTGACCGTCACCAACGAGAACCTGGCGCAGCCCGACATGCCCTCGGACCCGCAGGCGCGCGAGGGCATTCTGCGCGGCATGTACCGCCTGCGTCCGGCCTGCGGCCAGGCCCAGGTGCGCCTGCTGGGCGCCGGCCCCATGCTGCGCGAGGCCGAAATGGCCGCCGAGCGGCTGCTGGCCGACCACGGAGTGGACGCCGAAGTCTGGAGCGTGACCAGCTTTTCCGAACTGGCCCGCGCCGGCCGCCAGGCCGAGCGCGCCCGCGTGCTGGGCCTGGAATCCGGCGCGGCCGCCGACTGGGTGCAAGCCTGCCTGGGCGGCAGCGACGCGCCGGTCGTCGCCGCCACCGACTACGTGCGCGCCGTGCCCGAACAGATCCGCGCCTGGGTGCCCGCGCCCTATCGCACGCTGGGCACCGACGGCTTCGGCCGCAGCGACACCCGCGCCCAGCTGCGCGATTTCTTCGAAGTCAGCGCCGACTGGATCGTGCTCTACGCCCTCGACAGCCTGGGCCGGCAGGACGACGCCCAGGCCGTGCGCGCCCGGCTGAACGCGGCGGGCCGCCAGACCCCGCCCTGGGAGCTGTAACGGCCGCAAGACGGGCGGACGAGGCGCCCAGCCGTCAACGTTCGCTGCACCGCAACAACCAAGTCGCCCCGCTTTCTGTTGAAATACGGGTGTTCCCAAGCATTGCCAAACCAATACGGCGGGCCGCGAGCCCGCTTTTTGCAGTCCGTTTTCTCTTCCGTTTTACGCCTCTAAGGCTTGTACCCATGGACGAAACTCTCACCAAACTGGCGCTGGACTACCACGCCTACCCCACCCCCGGCAAAATCTCGGTCACCCCGACCAAGACGCTGGCCAACCAGGACGACCTGTCCCTGGCCTATTCCCCCGGCGTGGCGGCCGCGTGCATGGCCATCTTCGACCAGGGCGACGACGCCGCGTCCAAGTACACCTCGCGCGGCAACCTGGTGGGCGTGATCACCAACGGCACGGCCGTGCTGGGCCTGGGCAATATCGGCCCGCTGGCCGCCAAGCCGGTCATGGAAGGCAAGGGCTGCCTGTTCAAGAAGTTCGCCGGCATCGACGTGTTCGACATCGAACTGGCCGAAAACGACCCCGACAAGCTGGTCGACATCATCGCGGCGCTCGAACCCACGCTGGGCGGCGTCAACCTCGAGGACATCAAGGCGCCCGAGTGCTTCTACATCGAGAAGAAGCTGCGCGAGCGCATGAAGATCCCCGTCTTCCACGACGACCAGCACGGCACCGCCATCATCTCGTCGGCCGCCATCCTCAACGGCCTGAAGGTCGTGGGCAAGGATCTCGGCTCGGTCAAGCTCGCCTGCTCGGGCGCCGGCGCCGCCGCCATCGCCTGCCTGGACCTGCTGGTCAACCTGGGCGTCAAGCGCGAGAACATCTACGTGGTGGACTCCCGCGGCGTGATCTGGGAAGGCCGCGACGAGAACATGGAGGCCAACAAAAAGCGCTACGCGCAGAAGACCGACGCGCGCACGCTGGCCGACGTGGTCAACGGCGCCGACGTGTTCCTGGGCTGCTCGACCGCCGGCGTGCTGACCGCCGACATGGTCAAGACCATGGCCGCCAGCCCGCTGATCCTGGCGCTGGCCAACCCGGAACCGGAAATCCGGCCGGAAGTCGCCAAGGCCGCGCGCCCCGACTGCATCATCGCCACCGGCCGTTCGGACTACCCGAACCAGGTCAACAACGTGCTGTGCTTCCCCTTCATCTTCCGCGGCGCCATGGACGCCGGCGCCTCGCGCATCACGGAAGAAATGAAGCTGGCCTGCGTCAAGGCCATCGCCGAACTGGCCCAGGCCGAGCAGAACGACGAAGTGGCCCGCGCCTACGCCGGCCAGGAGCTGTCGTTCGGCCCCGACTACATCATTCCCAAGCCCTTCGACCCGCGCCTGATCGTCCAGATCGCGCCGGCCGTGGCCCAGGCCGCCGCCGACTCGGGCGTGGCCGCCCGTCCCATCGAGGACATCGAGGCCTACCGCCAGAAGCTGATGGGCTTCGTCTACCACTCCGGCCAGCTGATGCGTCCGCTGTTCGCCCAGGCCAAGAAGGCGCCCAAGCGCGTCATCTACGCCGACGGCGAAGACGAGCGCGTGCTGCGCGCGGTGCAGACCGTCAGCGACGAGAAGCTGGCCTTCCCGATCCTGGTCGGCCGCCCCTCCGTCATCGAGATGCGCATCAAGAAGTTCGGCCTGCGCCTGCTCGCCGGCAAGGATTTCGAGATCGTCGATCCCGAAGACGACAGCCGCTTCAACGAAACCTGGA
Source organism: Achromobacter sp. SX5 (assembly GCF_056711425.1). Taxonomy (NCBI): domain Bacteria; kingdom Pseudomonadati; phylum Pseudomonadota; class Betaproteobacteria; order Burkholderiales; family Alcaligenaceae; genus Achromobacter; species Achromobacter sp. SX5. Next base: position 4,285,141 of record NZ_CM160041.1, read on the forward strand.
ACGCGTACTACCAGCTCAAGGGCCGCGAAGGCGTGACCCCGGCCATCGCCAAGGCGATGATCCGCAAGCACAACACGCTGATCGGCGCGATGCTGCTGCGCCGCGGCGACGCCGACGCGCTGCTGTGCGGCGTGGCCAGCAAGTACGACAACCAGCTCAAGTACGTGGACGAGATCATCGGCCGGAAGGAAGGCCAGACCTACGCCGCCCTGAACGTGCTGATGCTGCCCGACCAGACGCTGTTCGTCACCGACACGCACGTCAACGAAAACCCGACGGCCGAAGAAGTGGCGAACATCACGATCCAGGCCGCCGACGAGATGGTGCGCTTCGGCGTGGTGCCCAAGATCGCGCTGCTGTCGCACTCCAACTTCGGCAGCCGCGCGACCGACTCCTCGCGCAAGATGGCGCAGGCCAACCAGCTGGTGCGCGACCGCGCCCCCGACCTGGAAGTCGACGGCGAAATGCACGCCGACGCCGCCCTGTCGGAGAAGATCCGCATGCTGGCCTACCCGGACAGCACGTTGAAGGGCCGCGCCAACCTGCTGGTCATGCCCAACCTGGACACCGGCAACATCACGTACAACATGCTGAAGATGACCGGCAGCAACGGCATCGCCATGGGTCCGATCCTGCTGGGCGCGGCGCGCCCGGTGCACATCCTGACCACCAGCGCCACCGTGCGCCGCATCGTCAACATGACGGCGCTGGCCGTGGTGGACGCGCAGCAGGAAGCCGCCGAGGCCGCCAAGAAGCGCCGTTGATTCCCGACGGCCGCTAAGGCAAGGGGCGCCCGCCGTTCGCGGCGGCGCCCTTTTTCTTTGCAGGCGACCAGGCCATCGCGCTGGCCCGCCTGCCTGTGCTGATGGTAAAACCGGTGTTGCCCTTGCTTATGGAGTCAACATGCTGGCCGATGCCCTGTATGCCTGGTTTCACTACCTGGCGATTTTCCTGCTCGTGGTGGTCCTGACGGCCGAAGCGGTGCTGCTGCGTCCCGAGCTCACCGTCAATGGCCTCAAGCGCCTGGTCATCTACGACCGCCTCTATCTGGCCAGCGCCGTGGTCGTGCTCATCACCGGCGTGCTGCGCCTGACGCTGGGCATCAAGGGCGCCGCCTTTTACATGGCCAATCCCTGGTTCCACGCCAAGATCACGCTGTTCGTCATCATCGCGCTGTGTTCGATCCCGCCCACCATGACCTTCCTGCGCTGGGCCAGGCAGTCGCGCCAGCAGCCGGAATTCCTGCCGGCGGCGGCCGACATCAAGCGCGCCCGCCGCTGGGTCATGATCGAATCGCACCTGTTTATCTTCCTGCCGCTGTTCGCCGTGCTGATGGCGCGCGGCATCGGCGCGTAGGACGCCCGCCGCCGCTCAGGGGCAGGACGCCCTGGTCTGCTGCGGCTCCTGGTCGCCGACAGTGATGGTGGCGAAATGGAAAACGCCCACCGCGTCGTTCTTCACCACCTCCACGACCTCGCCGGCCAGCGTCTGCATCACCGACATGCCCTCGGGTACGTCGGCCGCGCCATCGCGCTGCGCGGCCTGGCCGTTCCAGGGGCTCAACACCAGCACGCCCGGAAACGGCTCGCGCCGGTCGCCGCGGCCGCGCCGCGTCGTCTTGACCCGGGTGCCGGCGGCATAGCTCATCCCGCCCAGCCGCGCCGCGCAGGCCAGTTCCGCGTCGTCGACCCGCAGCAGGCGCCGCGCTTCGTCCAGATATAGCGTGGGCTCGCTCAGGGGCAGTCCGTAAATGCGCAGCGCCACCGGATTCTTGACCTCGATGCGCCAGCGGTCGGGATCGCGCGAGCCATCGGTGTAGACCGAACCGTCCGAGCCATAGACCACCGAACCCGGCGCAAGCGCCAGGTCCCCGGCCCGGTTGCCCGGACCCAGCACGCACTTATCCAGCGCCTTCATGGCGCCGTCGGGCGCCACGTCGAACTCGATATCCTGGGTGGCGTCGCATCGCCAGCCCAGCACCGTCTGGCTGCCCTCGCCGCGCAGGATGACGTTGCGCGGATGGCGGCCCAGCAAGGCGTAGGTCTCGCGGTCGTAGTCGGAATCCAGGTAGCGGCGCGCGCTCGTGGCCTGAACGCCATACATGGCCACCGGCCGCGGGAACTGCGCTTCGAGATAGGTTTCCAGCTGCGCTTCGTCCTGCAGCTCCAGGCGCGTGCCGGCCGGCATGGCGACGCCGCCCACCGTGGTCTCCTGCTGCAAGGTCACCTTGCGCGCGGCCTGGGCGCGCGCGCTTTCCTTCTCCACCTGCCAGATCGCCATCTGGACCCAGGCATAGAAAGCGAAAGGCACGGCCAGCACCGCGAATATCAGGGTAGAGGTCTTCCAGTACCTGCGCACCGTGCGGCGCGCGCCCGCGCTGGCGACCAGGACCAGCGCCCAGCCGAGCAGCACCAGGCCGGCAAGAAAACCGAGGGAAACAAAGATATAGAAGCCGGCGGAAGGCAGTGCGATCGGAATCATGGGCAGGATGATATACGCCTACGGGCGCCTGCCCGCCGCGCGGGCCGGCCCGGCAACAAAAAACCGCCCGAAGGCGGTTTATTGTTCAAGCCGGAAAGCGTATCAACGCTTGTCCATCGGGGGCACGTCGCGCGTGACCGAACCGGTGAACAGCTGGCGCGGACGGCCGATCTTGTAGTCGGGATCGGACAGCATTTCGTTCCACTGGGCGATCCAGCCCACCGTGCGGGCCAGCGCGAAGATGGCCGTGAACAGCGAGGTCGGGATGCCGATGGCGCGCTGCACGATGCCCGAGTAGAAGTCGACGTTCGGGTACAGCTTGCGCTGCACGAAGTACGGATCTTCCAGGGCGATGCGTTCCAGTTCCATGGCCAGCTTGAACAGCGGGTCGTTTTCCAGGCCCAGGGCCGAGAGCACTTCCTTGCAGGTTTCCTGCATCAGCTTGGCGCGCGGGTCGTAGTTCTTGTAGACGCGGTGGCCAAAGCCCATCAGGCGCACGCCCGAGTTCTTGTCCTTGACCTTCTCCATGAACTCGCCGACCTTGGCGATGCCGCCGTTGGCTTGCAGGTCTTCCAGCATCTGCAGGCAGGCTTCGTTGGCGCCGCCGTGGGCCGGACCCCACAGGCAGGCCACGCCGGCCGAGATGGCGGCGAACGGGTTGGTGCCCGACGAACCGCACAGGCGCACGGTCGAGGTGGAGGCGTTCTGTTCGTGGTCGGCGTGCAGGATGAAGATGCGGTCCAGCGCGCGCTCGACCACTTCATTGACCTTGTACTCTTCGCACGGGGTGGCGAACATCATGCGCAGGAAGTTGCCCGTGTAGGACAGGTCGTTCTGCGGGTAGATGAAGGGCTGGCCTTGCGAGTACTTGTAGGCCATCGCGACCAGCGTCGGCATCTTGGCGATCAGGCGGATGGCCGAGATGTGGCGGTGCTGCGGGTTCGTGATGTCGGTGGAGTCGTGGTAGAACGCCGACAGCGCGCCGACCAGGCCCGTCAGGACGGCCATCGGGTGCGCGTCGCGGCGGAAGCCGCGCAGGAAGAAATGCAGCTGCTCGTTGACCATCGTGTGATGGGTCACCTGCGAGTCGAAATCGGCCTTCTGGTCCTTGTTGGGCAGTTCGCCGTTCAGGATCAGGTAGCAGATGTCCATGAAGTCGCAGTTCACGGCCAGCTGTTCGATGGGGTAGCCGCGGTACAGCAGTTCGCCCTTGTCGCCGTCGATGTACGTGATGCCCGATTCGCAGGCGGCGGTGGACATGAAGCCCGGGTCAAACGTGAACATGCCCGTCTGGCCGTAAAGCTTGCGGATGTCGATCACATCCGGACCGACCGTGCCCTTGTACACAGGGAACTCGATGGGGGCGCTGCCATCCGAAAAGGATAGCGTGGCTTTTTTGTCAGACAGGTTCATGCTTTTTTCCTCTCAATTAATCAGAGCGCGCGCATCTGGCCAATAATGCTCCGCAGCCTGGGCGTGTCCAGCTCGCCTTCCAGCTCTTTGCGGGCCAGCAGCAGGTCGAGCAGATCGTTGTCTCCCAGCTCGAACAACTGCGTCAATGCGGCTACGTCATCATCGGTCAGCTCGGCCTCGTGGGCATCGAGATACCGGGTGATGATCAAGTCGTTTTCGAGCAGACCACGGCGTGCCCGCCAACGCAGACGCGCCCGCTGTAGTTCAGTAAGCCTGCTCATCATTACACCTTAATAAAAAGTCCTGCGCCGGGCCCGTCAGGCAGGCTGGCCGTCCCCGTTTTACAGGGGACATGGCCCGGCATTACATACAGACCGTAAACACTAGACCGTGCGACGGACCAGCAGTTCCTTGATCTTGCCGATCGCCTTGGTCGGGTTCAGGCCCTTGGGGCAGACGTCGACACAGTTCATGATGGTGTGGCAGCGGAACAGGCGGTACGGATCGTCCAGGTTGTCCAGGCGCGAGCCGGTGGCTTCGTCGCGGCTGTCGGCGATGAAGCGGTAGGCTTGCAGCAGGCCGGCCGGGCCGACGAACTTGTCCGGATTCCACCAGAACGACGGGCAGGAAGTGGAACAGCACGCGCACAGGATGCACTCGTACAGGCCGTCGAGCTCTTCGCGGGCCTCGGGCGACTGCAGGCGCTCTTTTTCGGGCGGCGGCGTGTCGTTGATGAGGTACGGGCGGATCGAGTGGTACTGATTGAAGAAGTGCGTCATGTCCACGATCAGGTCGCGGATCACGGGCAGGCCCGGCAGCGGACGCAGGACGATGGGTTCCTTCAGTTCGCGCAGGTTGGTGATGCAGGCCAGGCCGTTCTTGCCGTTGATGTTCATGGCGTCCGAACCGCACACGCCTTCACGGCACGAGCGGCGCAGGGCCAGGCTGTCATCCACGTCGTTCTTGATGCGCACCAGCGCATCGAGCAGCATCTTGTCGGTGGGCTGGAGTTCGACTTCCAGCTTCTGCATGTAAGGGCGCTCGTCCTTGTCCGGATCGTAGCGGTAGATTTCGAACTTGACGATTCTCTTGGTGCTCATAATAGGCTCTATCCGGACTTAGAAGGTACGTGCCTTGGGCGGGAAGGACTCGACCGTCAGCGGCTTCATCTGCACGGGCTTGTACTCCAGGCGGCTGCCTTCGGAGTACCACAGCGTGTGCTTGAGCCAGTTCTCGTCGTCGCGGTTCGGGTGGTCATCCAGCGCGTGGGCGCCGCGGCTTTCGGTGCGGTTGGCCGCCGACTTGATCGTGGCGCGGGCCACTTCGGTCATGTTGGCGATTTCCAGCGCTTCGACGCGCGCGGTGTTGAACACCTTGGACTTGTCCTTGAAGTAGATGTCCTGGGCCTGCTTGGCCAGGTCTTCGATCTGCTCGACGCCTTCGTTGAGCAGATCCAGCGTGCGGAACACGCCGCAGTGGCGCTGCATCGAGAAGCGGATGGCGTTGCCGATGTCCTGGGGCTTCTCGCCCGAGGTGCGCGATTCGAGGCGGTTGACGCGGTCCAGCGAGAACTCGACGGCCTGCTGCGGCACCGGCTGGTGCGAGTGCTGGCGCTCGGGGTGCGAATTCACGATGTGGTTGCCGGTGGCGCGGCCGAACACGATCAGGTCGAGCAGCGAGTTGGTGCCCAGGCGGTTGGCGCCGTGCACCGACACCGCGGCGCATTCGCCGATGGCGTACAGGCCGTTGACGATCTTGTTCTCGCCGTTTTCGCGCGTCAGCACCTGGCCGTGGTAGTTGGCCGGGATGCCGCCCATCTGGTAGTGGATGGTCGGGACGACGGGGATCGGTTCCTTGATCGGGTCGACGTTGCCGAACTTGATGGCGATTTCGCGGATCGAGGGCAGGCGCTTGTTGATCACGTCGGCGCCCAGGTGGTCGAGCTTCAGGACCACGTAGCTGCCGTCCGGACCGCAGCCGCGGCCTTCCTTGATTTCCTGGTCCATCGAGCGCGAGACGAAGTCGCGCGGGGCCAGGTCCTTCAGCGTGGGCGCATAGCGCTCCATGAAGCGCTCGCCATCCTTGTTCAGCAGGATGCCGCCTTCGCCGCGCACGCCTTCGGTGATCAGCACGCCGGCGCCGGCCACGCCGGTCGGGTGGAATTGCCAGAATTCCATGTCCTGCAGCGGGATGCCCGCGCGGGCGGCCATGCCCAGGCCGTCACCGGTATTGATGAAGGCGTTGGTGGAAGCGGCCCAGATGCGGCCGGCGCCGCCGGTGGCCAGCACCGTGGTCTTGGCTTCCAGGATGTAGATTTCGCCCGTTTCCATTTCGAGGGCGGTCACGCCCACGACGTCGCCGGCCTCGTTGCGCAGCAGGTCCAGCGCCATCCATTCGACGAAGAACTGGGTGCGCGCGGCGACGTTGCGCTGGTAGAGGGTGTGCAGCAGCGCGTGGCCGGTGCGGTCGGCCGCGGCACAGGCGCGCTGGACCGGCTTCTCGCCGAAGTTGGCGGTGTGGCCGCCGAACGGGCGCTGGTAGATCGTGCCGTCGGGGTTGCGGTCGAAGGGCATGCCGAAGTGCTCGAGCTCGTACACGGCGTTCGGGGCTTCGCGGCACATGAATTCGATGGCATCCTGGTCGCCCAGCCAGTCCGACCCCTTGACGGTGTCGTACATGTGCCAGTACCAGTTGTCTTCGCTCATGTTGCCCAGCGAGGCGCTCACGCCGCCCTGGGCGGCAACCGTGTGCGAACGCGTGGGGAACACTTTGGACAGCACCGCAACGGACAGGCCCGCTTGGGACAGTTGCAGCGAACAACGCATGCCGGCTCCACCGGCACCGACGACCACCACATCAAACTGGCGGCGCGGCAGGGATTTCAGGACAGAGACCACGGCTTAAATGCTCCAGAGGATTTGCGCAAAGTAAACGACCGAACCGACCAGCCAGAGGATCGTCAGCACTTGCAGCAGCAGGCGCAGGCCCGCCGACTTGACGTAGTCCATCCAGATGTCGCGCACGCCAATCCAGGCGTGCCAGGCCAGCGCAACGAATGCCAGGGTGGCCAGGATCTGGCCGACCGGAAGAACGCCCACGTAGAAATTGAACAGCGCGGTCCAGTGTTCGTACGTGAAGGCCGGCATCATCAGGATGCCGATGAGCAGCACCAGCGTGTACACGGCCATGATGACCGCGGTGACGCGCTGAATGATGAAATCCATGACGCCGTAATGGGCGCCCACGACCAGACGCTTGGGTCCGTAGTTTTTGACGTCGGCCATTACAGCACTCCGAACAGTTTGAGGGCGAACACGAGGGTCAGCGCGAGGCTCACCCCGAAAACCACGCCGGCGCTCTTCTTGGCCGACAGCTTGTCGATGCCGAGATGCAGATCCAGCAGCAGGTAGCGGATACCGGCGCAGAAGTGGTGCAGATAACCCCAGACGAGGACCAGGAACACGAGCTTGACTATCGGGTTGCCGGCGTACACGGCCACGGCGGCGAACGTCTGCGGCGCGGCCACGCTGGCCGCGAACAGCGGCAGGATGACCAAGGGAAGACAGAGGAACAGCAGCGCGCCGCTGACGCGGTGCAGGATGGACAGTTTGCCGGCCAGGGGCAGGCGATAGCTGGCGAGTTGCGCAATGCCAATATTGCGAAACTGCGGACGTGGCTTGGCAGCGGTGTCGGACATGACGGCCTCGGTGTTTCGGAACTAGGGAATCGTTACGGCAAGAACGCCGTGCCCATTTCGAGCCCCTTGCGGGGACCCTGGCGGGAAATCACGGTATTTTCGCCCAGAGACAGGGTTGGTATCAAATCGTAGTCAAAAAGCTCATCAATTCAAACTATTGCGGTAATGGTATCGATCGGTCAAGTACAAGCCCCGACGTATTTCCATGGGGCGGTCACCGTAGGTGTAGGACACCCGATCCACCTGCAACAACGGCGTCCCGGCGGGGACATTAAGCAGCGCACAGACCTCGGCCGGCGCGACGACCGCGCGCAGCTTCTCGTCCGCGCGCACCATGCTCACGCCGAATTCGGATTCGAACAGACCATAGAGCGGCGCCTTGTTGGCGGTCAGCAGTTCCAGGGTCAGTCCGCGGAAAATGGAACCCGGCAGCCAGATGTCGTCGACCACGGTGGGCGCATGCCCCAGGGACAACAGGCGGCGGATCATCACGACGGTTTCGCCGGCGCGCAGGTCCAGGGCGCGCGCGATCTCGGCCGGCGCCCGCAGGCGGCGGCATTCGAGGATGCGGCTTTCGGCGCGGCCGGCCTCGGTCTCGTCGTCGGGGGCCAGGCGCAGGAAGCGGTAGCGCACGCGCGCTTCGTGGTGGGTGGCGACGAAGGTGCCCTTGCCCTGGCGGCGCAGCAGCATGTGCTCGGCGGCCAGTTCGTCGACCGCCTTGCGCACCGTGCCCTGGCTCACCTGGAAACGGGCGGCGAGGTCGATCTCGCTGGGGATGAGCTCGCCCGGCTTCCATTCGCCGCGTTCGAGGCTCTGGACCAGCAGGTCCTTGATCTGGCGGTACAGCGGACTGAAAGCGGCCCCCTCGCCCGCCGGACGGGCGGCGCGATTGCGTAGGGAGGTTTCGGGCCGGGACTCTGCCATGGATCTTTTTGGTTGTGTCATGTTTATCCGGAGAATGGGAAGGCGGCGCAAGGGACGCGAACCCATCCGCAATGCGCTGCCGCCGCGCGCTGTCGGTGCAGCGTGCCGGCTCGATACAGGCGCGTGGCCCGTCGAGGCTGCGGCGCATTCGAATAAACGCTCTATTGTGGCATATCGCGGCTGACGCTGTCCAACGTCTTATGTCTTATATAAGATAGAAGAGCAATTGACGCATACGTAAAATCAATCTAGGATTCAGCGCTATCCGGGCGCCAGGTCGCGCGCTGCGCGCGCGCCGGTTTCAACGGCCCAGCGATTACACTGATTGGTGAGATTTTTTTCTCGCCAAACCATTACGGAGAACGTCCATGTCCAAGCCTGCCTTGCGTGTCGCCGTCACCGGCGCCGCCGGCCAAATCGGTTACGCACTGCTATTCCGCATCGCCTCGGGCGAAATGCTGGGTAAAGATCAACCCGTCATCCTGCAACTGCTGGAAATCCCCGACGAGAAGGCGCAAAAGGCCCTGAAGGGCGTCATCATGGAACTGGATGACTGCGCCTTCCCGCTGCTGCAGGAAGTCACCGCCCACAGCGACCCGCGCACCGCCTTCAAGGACGCCGACGTGGCCCTGCTGGTCGGCGCCCGCCCGCGCGGCCCCGGCATGGAGCGCAAGGACCTGCTGTCGGTCAACGCCCAGATCTTCACGGCGCAGGGCAAGGCCCTGAACGACGTGGCCAGCCGCAATGTCAAGGTGCTGGTCGTGGGCAACCCCGCCAACACCAACGCCTACATCGCCATGAAGTCGGCGCCGGACCTGCCCGCCAAGAACTTCACCGCCATGCTGCGCCTGGACCACAACCGCGCCCTGTCGCAACTGGCCGCCAAGTCCGGCAAGGCCGTGGCCGACATCGAGAAGCTGGTCGTGTGGGGCAACCACTCGCCCACCATGTACCCCGACTACCGCTTCGCCACCGTCGGCGGCGAATCGCTGGCCAAGCTGATCAACGACGACGCCTGGAACCGCGACACGTTCATCCCCACCGTGGGCAAGCGCGGCGCCGCCATCATCGAAGCCCGCGGCCTGTCCTCGGCCGCCTCGGCCGCCAACGCCGCCATCGACCACGTCCGTGACTGGGTCCTGGGCAGCAATGGCAAGTGGGTCACGATGGGCATCCCGTCGGACGGCTCCTACGGCATCCCCGAAGGCATCATCTACGGCGTGCCGGTCACGACCGAAAACGGCGAATACAAGCGCGTCGAAGGCCTGGAAATCGACGCCTTCTCGCGCGAGCGCCTGGACTTCACGCTGAAAGAGCTCCTCGAAGAGCGCGACGGCGTCAAGGACCTGCTGAAGTAAGCAGCGCAGGATGAAAGGATTGGGCCCGTTTTCGGGCCCAATTCCTAGCTGCCCGCGCATGCGCGGCATAAACCTGTCCCTTTGCCCGCGCGAAGGGGACAGCTTTATGTTCCGGGCCCGCAGCCCGCTTCCCCATCGTGCCATCCGGGGCTTCCAAGAACACCCGGGCCTCACATACATACGGAGACCACCCATGTCCAAACCCGAATCCGCCGGCGCCCTCTTCCGCCGCGCGCTCGCCGAAGAAAGCCCGCTGCAGATCATCGGCGCCATCAACGCCAACCACGCGCTGCTGGCCAAGCGCGCCGGCTACCGCGCCATCTACCTGTCGGGCGGCGGCGTGGCGGCCGGCTCGCTGGGCCTGCCCGACCTGGGCATCAACACGATGGACGACGTGCTGACCGACGTGCGCCGCATCACCGACGTCTGCGACGTGCCGCTGCTGGTGGACATCGACACCGGCTTCGGCCCGTCGGCGTTCAACATCGCCCGCACCGTCAAGAGCCTGATCAAGTTCGGCGCCGCCGCCTGCCACATCGAGGACCAGGTCGGCGCCAAGCGCTGCGGCCACCGTCCGGGCAAGGAAATCGTCTCGACCGAGGAAATGGCCGACCGCGTCAAGGCCGCGGCCGACGCCCGCACCGACAGCGACTTCTACCTCATCGCCCGCACCGACGCGATCGCCTCGCACGGCGTGGACGCCGCGATCGAGCGCGCGCTGGCCTGCGTGGAAGCCGGCGCCGACGCCATCTTCGCCGAGGCCGCCTACGACCTGCCCACCTACGACCGCTTCGTCAAGGCCGTCAAGGTGCCGGTGCTGGCCAACATCACCGAATTCGGCAAGACCCCGCTGTTCTCGGTTGAAGAGCTCAAGAGCGTGGGCGTGGGCATGGTGCTCTACCCGCTGTCGGCCTTCCGCGCCATGAACAAGGCCGCCGAAGCCGTCTACACCGCCATCCGCCGCGACGGCCACCAGAAGAACGTGATCGACCTGATGCAGACGCGCGAGGAACTGTACGACCGCATCGGCTACCACGAATTCGAATCGAAACTGGACGCGCTGTTCCAGAAGGGCAAGGCCTGACGATAACCGGCGCCGCGGCCACGGCCCGGCGCCATGCAAACCCACCCATTGCATCGACCCCCGCGAAAGGAAAGGAGTAGAGACATGAGCATGGCTCCCAAGAAGCAGGAAGCGAAGACCGACGCCAAGCCGGAAGAAAAGGCCGGCTTCAAACCCAAGAAGTCGGTGGCGCTGTCCGGCGTGGTCGCCGGCAACACCGCGCTGTGTACGGTCGGCCGAAGCGGCAACGACCTGCACTACCGTGGCTATGACATCCTGGACCTGGCCGACGCCAGCGAGTTCGAGGAAGTCGCCCACCTGCTCGTGCACGGCAAGCTGCCCAACAAGGCCGAACTGAAGGCCTACAAGGAAAAGCTGCGCAGCCTGCGCGGCCTGCCCGCCCAGCTGCAAGCCGCGCTGGAAGCCCTGCCCGCCGCCAGCCACCCCATGGACGTGATGCGCACCGCCGTGTCGGTGCTGGGCTGCGTGCTGCCCGAGAAGGACGACCACAACATCCCCGGCGCGCGCGACATCGCCGACCGCCTGATGGCCAACCTGGGCTCGGCGCTGCTGTACTGGTACCACTACAGCCACAACGGCCGCATCATCGACGTGCAGACCGACGACGACAGCATCGGCGGCCACTTCCTGCACCTGCTGCACGGCGAGAAGCCCAGCGAGGACTGGGTCAAGGCCATGCACATCTCGCTGAACCTGTACGCCGAGCATGAGTTCAACGCGTCCACGTTCACCTCGCGCGTCATCGCCGGCACCGGCTCGGACATGTACTCGGCCATCACCGGCGCCATCGGCGCGCTGCGCGGTCCCAAGCACGGCGGCGCCAACGAAGTCGCCTTCGAAGTGCAGAAGCGCTACGAGACCCCGGACGAGGCCGAGGCCGACATCCGCCGCCGCGTCGAAGCCAAGGAAGTCGTGATCGGCTTCGGCCACCCGGTCTACACCGTGTCCGACCCGCGCAACAAGGTCATCAAGGACGTGGCCAAGAAGCTGTCCAAGAAGGCCGGCAGCACCAAGATGTTCGACATCGCCGAGCGCCTGGAAACCGTGATGTGGGACATCAAGAAGATGTTCCCCAACCTGGACTGGTTCTCGGCCGTCAGCTACCACATGATGGGCGTGCCCACCGCCATGTTCACCCCGCTGTTCGTCATCGCGCGCACCGCGGGCTGGTCGGCCCACATCATCGAACAGCGCATCGACAACAAGATCATCCGCCCCACCGCCAACTACGTGGGTCCGGAAGATCAGAAGTTCGTGCCGATCGAAAAGCGCAAGTAAGGCGACCCATGGGCCCGCGCATGAAACCGGCAGCGCCGCGCGGGCCCCGGGCCTCCTGTACTCACTCAGGAGAGGTTCCGACATGTCTGCCCCGATATCCAACGTGCGTCCCGATCCCGACCAGGTCCTGGTCGACATCGCCGACTACGTACTGAACTACGAAATCAACAGCGGCCTGGCCTACGAGACCGCCCGCAACTGCCTCATCGACACCCTGGGCTGCGGCCTGGAAGCGCTGGAATATCCGGCGTGCAGAAAGCTGCTGGGTCCGATCGTGCCCGGCACCGCCGTTCCCCACGGCGCCAAGGTTCCCGGCACCCAGTTCCAGCTCGACCCGGTCCAGGCCGCGTTCAACATCGGCGCGATGATCCGCTGGCTGGACTTCAACGACACCTGGCTGGCCGCCGAATGGGGCCACCCGTCCGACAACCTGGGCGGCATCCTGGCCACCGCCGACTGGCTCTCGCGCACCGCCGTGGCCGCCGGCAAGCCGCCGCTGTCCATGCGCGACGTGCTGACCGGCATGATCAAGGCGCATGAAATCCAGGGCTGCATCGCGCTGGAGAATTCCTTCAACAAGGTCGGCCTGGACCACGTGGTGCTGGTGAAGGTCGCTTCCACCGCCGTGGTGGCGCAGATGCTGGGCCTGAGCCGCGACGAAGTGATCAACGCCGTCTCGCTGGCCTGGGTCGACGGACAAAGCCTGCGCACCTACCGGCACGCGCCCAACACCGGCAGCCGCAAGAGCTGGGCCGCCGGCGACGCCACCAGCCGCGCGGTGCGCCTGGCCCTGATCGCCCGCACCGGCGAAATGGGCTATCCCTCGGTGCTGACGGCTCCCACCTGGGGCTTCTACGACGTGCTGTTCAAGGGCCAGCCGCTGCGCTTCCAGCGCCCCTACGGCAGCTACGTCATGGAAAACGTGCTGTTCAAGATCTCGTTCCCGGCCGAATTCCATGCGCAGACCGCCGTCGAATGCGCCATGGACATCCACCGCCGGCTCGCCGCGGCGGGCAAGCGTCCCGAGGACATCGCGAAGATCACGATCCGCACGCACGAGGCGTGCATCCGCATCATCGACAAGAAAGGCCCGCTCGCCAATCCGGCCGACCGCGACCACTGCATCCAGTACATGGTGGCCGTGCCCATCCTGTTCGGGCGCCTGACCGCGGCCGACTACGAGGACTCGGTGGCCCGCGATCCGCGCATCGACGCGCTGCGCGACCGCATCGTCTGCGTCGAGGACCCGGCCTACACCCGCGACTACCACGATCCCGACAAGCGCTCCATCGCCAACGCGCTGACGGTGGAATTCAATGACGGCGCCCGCCTGGACGAAGTGGTCTGCGAATATCCCATCGGCCACAAGCGCCGCCGCGCCGAGGGCATCCCGCTGCTGGAGGAAAAATTCCGCACCAACCTGGCGCGCATGTTCCCGCCGCGCCAGCAGGCGCGCATCCTGCAGGCCTCGCTGGACCAGGGCGCGCTGGAGGCCATGCCGGTGCACGAGTACGTGGATCTGTATGTGATCTGAACCTTGATCCGAAGGCTGGCCGCGGGCCCGCGCGAACGCGGGCCTGCCGTGGCCGCGCAGCTTACAATGCGGCTTTCCTCGGACGGATCGCGCCATGGCCATGCTTTGGGTCAAGACCTTTCACATAGTCTTCATCGCCTCCTGGTTCGCCGGCTTGTTCTACCTGCCGCGCATCTACGTGAACCTGGCGCAACAATCGGACCCCACCGTCCAGGCCACGCTGCTGGGCATGGCCCGCCGCCTGTACCGCTTCACCAGCATCCTCGCCGTGGTCGCCGTGCTGCTCGGCCTGTGGCTGTACATCGGCTACGGCATCGGCATGGGGCCCGGCAACGGCTGGATGCACGCCAAGCTCTTTTTCGTCCTGCTCGTGATCGGCTACCATCACGCCTGTGGCTCGATGCTGCGCAAATTCGAACGGGGCGAAAACACCCGTACGCACAAGTTCTATCGCTGGTTCAACGAAGTTCCCGTCTTGCTGCTCTTGGTGGTGGTGGCGCTGGTCGTCGTCAAACCCTTCTGATTCCCCCTACCTCTGCATTCGCCAGGATTCGTATGTCCTCAGATGACCAGGACCGTCCGCGCAAGACGCTGACCATCAAGAAAACCGCGCGCGACGCGCACGCCGAAGACAGCCGCAAGCGCACCCGCAGCGGCGCCCGCGCCCGGCTGGTGGCGCAGAACGAACGCGCCCGCGAAGCCGCCGAGCGGCAGAAGAATCCGGCGCCCGCGCCACGGTCCAGGCAGGACGAGGCCGGCGGCCCGGCACGCAAGCGCGCCGGCGGCCCGCGCCGCGCCCCGCGCGAACGCGACGACCAGTACATCGCCCCGGCCACGCCGGCCGGACGCTTCTACGACCCGTTCGAGGACGACGCCCCGCCGCCCGGCTACCTGGAGCAATCCGAGCCCGACGACGCGCCGCAGCGCCACGAACCCGCCGTCGAAGTCCGCCCCCGCCGCCCGCGCGAACCGCGCCAGGCCGAGGTGTTCCCGGTCTTCGCGCCCTGCCCCCAGGGGCTGGAAGAAGCGCTGACGGCGGAAATGCAGGCGCTGGGCTTCGACGACGCCCGCATCGGCCGGGCCGGCTGCTCGTTCAGCGCGGACTGGTCGGGCGTGCAGCGCGCCAACCTGTATTCGCGCCTGGCGACCCGCATCCTGGTGCAGGTCGCGCACGCCGAGATCTCGCACGAGGACGACATCCTGGACCTGGCGCGCGATACGCCCTGGGAACGCTGGTTCGGCGCGGAGCAGACGCTGCGCGTGGACACCTCGGCCATCAAGAGCCCGGTGCAAAGCCTGCAATACTGCAACCTGCGCGCCAAGGACGGCATCTGCGACCGCCTGCGCGAACGCGAAGGCGAACGTCCGAGCATCGACACGGTGCGCCCAGACGCGCGCGTGCACCTGTTCCTGACCGGCCACACCGCCACGCTGTACCTGGACACGTCCGGCGAATCCCTGTTCAAGCGCGGCTGGCGCCTGGACAAGGGCGAGGCGCCGCTGCGCGAGAACCTGGCCGCCGGCATGCTGGCGCTGGCGGGCTGGGACCCGGCCGCGCCGCTGCTCGACCCGTTCTGCGGCTCCGGCACCATTCTCATCGAGGGCGCCTGGATCGCCCTGGGCGTGCCGCCGGGCATCTCGCGCCCCTTCGGCTTCGAGCGCCTGCGCGGCCACGATCCCTACCGCTGGCGCGACCTCAAGGAAGACGCCCGCTCGCGCATCCTGCCGCAACTGGAAGCGCCGCTGGTCGGCTACGACCTGGACCCGCAAGCCATCGAGTTCGCCCGCAACAACGCCGAGCGCGCCTGGCTGACGGCGGATTCGATCCGCTTCGAAGTCGGCGACGCCCGCCACATCACGGCACCCGCCGACCACGGCTGGATCGTCACTAACCCGCCCTACGGCGAACGCATGGGGACGGAACAGGACCCGGACCTGTGGCGCGACTGGGCGGCCTGCCTGAAGCGCAACTTCGCCGGCTGGCAGCTGCACGCCATCACCAGCGACCTGACCCTGCCCAACCAGATGCGCCTCAAGCCCAAGCGTCGGGTGCCCCTGCACAACGGCTCGCTGGACTGCCGACTGTTCGGCTTCGAACTGGTCGCGGCCGGCTATCGCGACGCCTGAATCCCCTCGCCTGCCTGTCAACGCGCAGCAACATAGTGCATCTATCTTTGCTTATGGTGCTGCGCCGTGCCGTTTTGGTGCATCATCGGACGGTGGTGTTGCCGATATGCACCAGCCTCTTGCACAAGTTCAGGGTTAACCCCTATAATTCGGGTTATCCCTAGTAGCGAAACAACTGTGCAAGCCCGTGGAGGCTAACGTGATCAACCCGAACAACACCATCCGCCTGACCGACGAACTCGAGCGCCAACTGATGCTCCAGGCTATTGAAGAACAATTCCGTCCGCACCCGATGCGGGCGCTGGCCGCCGGCCTGCGTAAGCTGGCCCACGGCGTCCGTGCCCTGGCCGGCAAGACGAGCGCCAAAGACGCGCACTCCGCCGCCTGAGCATGGCCCGGGCCGCAAGGCCCCGACGATTTTCCCCTTGGGGGCTGCACAGCCCCTTTTAAGACCCGCCCTTACCGGCGGGTTTTTTTTCGCCGCGGCGCAGCCAGTCGCGCTCGGCAGCATGTACTCGCTGGCCGGCGGCGGCCAAGACGGCCTGCGCATCGATCGCATGGCGCGAATTGCGGCCATGATGCGGTCATCTGGTCCGAAATGCGGCCAATCGCGCCGCGCCGCTTTTGTGCTTGCGCGCGTACTGAATTAGAATAATCGGTTACGCCCGGCCTTGCGCCGGAACCACATCTGCTGGTTGGAGAGGACGCCATGTCGCCAGACGCCCTGTTCCAATTGGGGATCGTCTCAGTCCGTCTGAACACCTCCCTAACGGAAACCCCGGAAACCCCGGAAACCCCGGAAACCCCAGATAGCCGGGAATATTCCCGCGCTCGCCTGGCCGTCGGCCGTGGCCGGCCTCATCCCGAGCACTTCCCGAGCATCTAGCCCGGATACCGAGGGCCGCTTTTGCTGCCCGCCCCCGCGCCCGCCCGGCCGCAAGCCGGACAGGTTCCGTCATTGCGCGCGCCCCGCCGGGCCTGCGCTTACGTACAAGGGACATCGTGATCCAGACGCCCTACTACCTCATCGACAGCTCGCGCCTCATGGAGAACATGCGGCGCATCGACCACGTGCGCCGGCATTCCGGCGCCAAGGTGCTGCTCGCCCTCAAATGCTTCGCCACCTGGTCGGTATTCGACCTGATGCGCGAATACATGGACGGCACCACGTCCTCGTCGCTGTACGAAGTGCGGCTGGGCCGCGAGAAGTTCGGCGGCGAGACCCATGCCTACAGCGTGGCCTACGCCGACCATGAAATCGACGAAGTGGTCTCGTACGCCGACAAGATCATTTTCAACAGCCTGGGCCAGCTGGAACGCTACGGCGCGCGCGCGGCCGGGCTGCCGGTGGGCCTGCGCCTGAACCCGGGCGTGAGCAGTTCGGGCTTCGACCTGGCCGACCCGGCGCGCCCGTTCAGCCGCCTGGGCGAAAGCGATCCGGCGCGCATCGCGGCCGTGCTGGACCGCGTCAGCGGCTTCATGATCCACAACAACTGCGAGAACCGCGATTTCGCGCGCTTCGACGCCTTGCTGGGCGAGGTCGAGGCGCGCTACGGCGAGCTGCTGGCGCGGGTGCAATGGGTGAGCCTGGGCGGCGGCATCCATTTCACCGGCGAAGGCTATGCGCTGGACGATTTCTGCGCGCGCCTGCGCGCCTTCTCCGAGAAGTACGGCGTGCAGGTCTACCTGGAGCCCGGCGAGGCCGCCATCACCGACAGCGCCAGCCTGGAAGTGACGGTGCTGGACACTTCGTACAACGGCAAGCAGCTGGCCGTGGTGGACGCCTCCATCGAGGCCCACATGCTGGACCTGCTGATCTACCGCCTGCAGGCGCGCGTGGAGCCCGATGCCGGGCCGCACCGCTGCCTGGTCTACGGCAAGTCCTGCCTGGCCGGCGACATCTTCGGCGAATTCGATTTCCCGCAGCCGCTGGCCGTGGGACAGCGGCTGTCGATCCGCGACGCCGCCGGCTACACCATGGTCAAGAAAAACTGGTTCAACGGCCTGACCATGCCCGCCATCGTCGTGCGCGACCTGGATGGCACCGAACGCGTGGTGCGCCAGTTCGGCTACCGCGATTACGTCGACAGTCTGTCCTGAGCGTCCGGCCAGGCCATCCACAACAAGGAGTTGTCCAGATGAAGCCCAATATCCTCATCATCGGCGCCGGCGGCGTGGCGCACGTGGTCGCGCACAAGTGCGCCCAGCACAACGACCGCCTGGGCGAAATCCACATCGCCTCGCGCACCCTGGAAAAATGCCAGGCCATCCTGGAGTCCGTGCACGCCAAGGGCAGCCTGCGCCAGCCCGGCCTGCTGCGCGCGCACCGCCTGGACGCGATGGACATCGGCGCCACCGAAGCGCTGATCAGGAAGACCGCCGCCCGCATCGTCATCAACGTGGGCTCGGCCTTTCTCAACATGTCGGTACTGGAGGCCTGCCTGCGCACCGGCGCCGCCTACCTCGACACGGCCATCCACGAGCAGCCCGACCAGGTCTGCGAAGCGCCTCCCTGGTACGCCAACCACGAATGGAAGCGGCGCGAGGCCTGCCAGGCCGCCGGCGTCACCGCCATCCTGGGCGCGGGCTTCGACCCCGGTGTGGTCAACGCCTATGCGCGCCTGGCCTGCGACGACTACTTCGACCGCGTCGAGTCGATCGACATCGTGGACATCAACGCGGGCAGGCACGGCCGCTACTTCGCCACCAACTTCGATCCCGAGGTGAACTTCCGCGAATTCACCGGCACGGTCTGGTCCTGGCAGGGCGGCCAGTGGACCTCCGCCCAGATGTTCCAGTACCGCAAGGAATGGGACCTGCCGGTGGTGGGCCGCCAGACCGCCTACCTGACGGGCCACGACGAGCTGCATTCGCTCTCGCAGCACCTGGACGTGCCCGACATCCGCTTCTGGATGGGCTTCGGCGAGCACTACATCAACGTGTTCACCGTGCTGAAGAACCTGGGCATGCTGTCCGAGAAGCCGGTGCGCACGGCCGAGGGCCTGGAAGTGGTGCCCTTGAAGGTGCTCAAGGCCGTGCTGCCCGACCCGGCCTCGCTCGCGCCCACCTATACCGGCAAGACCTGCATCGGCAACCTGGTGCGCGGCGAAAAGGACGGCAAGGCGCACGAGATCTTCATCTACAACGTCTGCGACCACGAGGAAAGCTATCGCGAGATCGGCAGCCAGGCCATCTCCTATACGGCGGGCGTGCCCGCGGCGGCGGCCGCCCTGCTGATCGCCGACGGCACCTGGGACGTGCGCCGCATGGCCAACATCGAGCAGTTGCCGCCCCGCCCCTTCCTGTCGCTGCTGGCCGCCATGGGCCTGGAGACCCGGGTGCGCGAGGACGGCCGCGACCTGCCGCTGTCGACGCTGGAAGATTCGGTCGACGCCTAGGGCCTGTTCACACTAAAAGGATCCACGCACAGGCCGGAATGCCGGCGCCGGCATTCCGGGCATAATACGCGTCCATGACCGACGCCCATCTCGACCAGACCCCCAATCGGCTGCGCCGATTCGCCTGCATGATGTACGAAGCCGTGCTGCTGTTCGGCGTGGTGTTCCTGGCCGGCTACCTGATGGACACGCTGACCCAGAGCCGGAACGCGCTGGACCTGCGCAGCGCCCGCCAGGCCTGGCTGTTCGTCGCGATCGGCGCCTATTTCGTGCTGTGCTGGCGCCGCCGCGGCCAGACGCTGCCCATGAAGACCTGGAACATCCGCCTGGTCGAGCAGGACGGCAGCATTCCGTCCACCCCCCGCCTGATCCTGCGCTACGTCCTGGCCTGGCCGCTGGTGCTGGCCGGCGCCGGCCTGGTCTGGGCGGCCGCCCAGGCCACCGGCTGGCCGTCGATGGACATGTTCATCGTGGCCGCGCCCTTCACCATCTTCATCTGGTCGTGGTTCGATCCCGACGGCCAGTTCCTGCATGACCGCATCCTGGGCACGCGGCTGCGCAACGCGCCGCCGCATAAAAAAGCGCGCTAGTGTGCTGTCCCGTAGATGCGTCCGCTTGACGAAATTTCTCCTCTTGACGTCAGGGCTAGGCGCAAACCGCAGCGATACCCGTAGGTATCGCGAGGATTTGCAACGACGCCCTGGCGTCAAGGGGGGAATTTCGTGCGGGCGTATCTACGGGACAGCACACTAACGTCACAACAGCGTCATAAAGGTTTCACGGTCCCGTCATCGCGGGGTGGTTTCATTGCCATGAACAACCACAGCCCTTGGGGACGCGACCGTGAACGACATCCAGCCTGCACACTGGCGCACCCTCTGGATCTCCGATATTCACTTGGGCACCGCCGGGTGCAAGGCGGAGTTCCTGCTGGACTTCCTGGACCACAACGATTCCGACACGCTGTACCTTGTGGGCGACATCGTCGACGGCTGGCAGCTGCGCAAGCACTGGCACTGGCCGCGCGCCCACAACGACGTGATCCAGCGCATCCTGCGCAAGGCGCGCAACGGCACCCGGGTGGTGTTCATTCCCGGCAACCATGACGAGTTCGCGCGCGAATTCGCCGGCTACGCCTTCGGCGACATCGAAATCCTCGACGAGGACGTGCACGTCACCGCCAAGGGCCTGCAGCTGCTGGTGCTGCATGGCGACCAGTTCGACGGGGTGGTCCAGCACAGCCGCTGGCTGGCCCACCTGGGCGACGGCCTCTACCAGCTGGCGCTGTGGGTCAACCATCACTTCAACCGGCTGCGCCACCGGCTGGGGCTGCATTACTGGTCACTGTCCCAATACCTCAAGCACAAGGTCAAGAACGCCGTGTCGTTCATCACCGACTTCGAGGAAGCGCTGGCGGGCGAGGCCCGCCGCCGCGGCCTGGACGGCGTGGTCTGCGGCCACATCCACAAGGCCGAGCTGCGCGACGTGAACGGCATACTCTATTGCAACGATGGAGACTGGGTCGAAAGCCTGTCGGCCCTGGGCGAAACCCACGAAGGCCAGCTCCAGCTGCTGGACTGGGCCGCCATGCAGGCCGAACGGCGCACCCAGCCCGGCCCCCGCCAGCGCTCGCTGACCCTGCCCGCCCTGCCTTCGGCGCTGCGCCGCCAAAGCAAACACCCGTGATAACCCTTATGCGTCCCCGTTACGCAACGGGGATGTTGCAGTTCACGGCCCTCTAGGTCATGCTTGCACCTGGGGCGACGGGCGATCTGACCCGTTCACGCTGCAACATGCTCACAACATAGGGCCATGAACGACCAATATCAGGCGCTCTACCAAACATTCCGCTGGCTGGTACCCACCCAGTTCAACATCGCGGAAGCGTGCTGCCACCGCTGGGCATCCAGCAGTCCGGATGCGCGGCGCATCGCCATCTACTACGAAGACGAATCCGGCAACCGCGAGGTCTGGACCTATGCGCGCCTGGCGGAAGCCGCCAACCAGCTGGCCAACGGCCTGATCAAGATGGGCGTGGGCCGCGGCGACCGGGTCGGTGTGGTTTTGGGGCAACGTCCCGAGACCGTGGTGGCGCACATGGCCATCTACAGCGTCGGCGCCGTGGTCCTGCCCTTATCCGCCCTGTTCGGCCCGGAAGCCCTGGAGAGCCGCCTGCGCGACGCCGAGGCCCGCGTCGCGATCGTGGACTACGCCTCCAGCGCCAACCTGCTGTCCATCAGCGACGACTGTCCCGCGCTGCAGCAGATCATCGGCATCGGCTTCGCCGACGAACGCGTGCTGCCCTGGCGCAGCCTGCTGGCCCGCCAGCCCAGCGAATTCAAGGCCGTCCCGACCCGCTCCTCCGACCCGGCCATCCTGCTCTATACCTCCGGCACCACCGGCGCGCCCAAGGGCGCGCTATTGCCGCACAGCGTGCTGATCGGCAACCTGCCGGGCTTCGTGGCCTCGCAGGACTGGTTCCCCAAGCCCGGCGACGTCTTCTGGTCGCCCGCCGACTGGGCCTGGACCGGCGGCATGATGGACGCGCTGCTGCCCACGCTCTACTTCGGCCACGCCATCGTCGGCACGCGCGGGCGCTTTTCCGTCGAGCGCGCGTTCGAGCTGATGGAGCGCTACCAGGTCACCAACACCTTTCTCTTCCCCACCGCCCTCAAGATGATGATGAAGGCCGTGCCCGAGCCGCGCAACCGCTACCAGCTGGCGCTGCGCTCGGTCATGAGCGCCGGCGAAAGCGTGGGCGAAAGCGTGTTCGAATGGTGCCGCTCGGCGCTGGGCGTGACGCCCAACGAGATGTTCGGCCAGACCGAAATGAACTACGTGGTGGGCAACAGCCACAAGCGCTGGCCCGCCAAGCCCGGCAGCATGGGCCGCCCCTATCCCGGCCACAACGTCGCCGTACTGGACGACGAAGGCAAGCCGGTGGCCCCCGGCGGCACCGGCGAGATCGCCGTCAACCGGCTCGACATCCACGGCTACCCCGACCCGGTGATGTTCCTGGGCTACTGGCGCAACGAAGCCGCCACCCAGGCCAAGTTCAAGGGCGACTGGTGCCTGACCGGCGACCTGGCCACCGTGGATGCCGACGGCTACCTCTGGTATGCCGGCCGCGCCGACGACGTCTTCAAGTCCGCCGGCTACCGCATCGGTCCCGGGGAAATCGAAAGCTGCCTGGTCGGGCATCCGGCCGTGGCCAACGCGGCGGTGGTGCCCAAGCCCGACCCCGAGCGCGGCGCGCTGGTGAAGGCCTATGTGGTCCTGACCCCGGAATTCGCCCAGCGCGAGCGCGGCGAACTCGTCGAAAGCCTGCAGGAACACGTGCGCGAGCGCCTGGCCCCCTACGAATATCCGAAGGAGATCGAGTTCGTCGACGAGCTGCCCATGACCACCACCGGTAAAATCCAACGTCGCATCCTGCGCCAGCGCGAAGAAGACCTCGCGCGCCTGGCCGCAGCCACGACAGACGCGCCGCCGGCCTCCAAGGCCTGAGGCCGCACAGGAGACCCCAGGCATGCCCATCTACCAGCTCGACGACCTGATTCCGCGCATCGACGCGGCCGCCTACGTGGCCGACAGCGCCGACATCATCGGCAATGTGACCCTGGAGGCCGGCGTCAGCATCTGGTCGAACGTCTCGATCCGCGGCGACAACGACGCCATCCTGATCCGCCAGGGCACCAATATCCAGGAAGGCAGCGTGCTGCACGTGGACGCCGGCTGCCCCATGACCATCGGCCCCAACGTCACCGTGGGCCACCAGGCCATGCTGCACGGCTGCACCATCCACGAAGGCGCGCTGGTCGGCATGCAGGCCATCGTGCTGAACAACGCGGTCATCGGCCGCAACTGCCTGATCGGCGCCGGCGCCATCATTCCCGAGGACCGCGTCATCCCCGACAACTCCCTGGTCATCGGCATCGGCAAGATCGTGCGCGAGCTCTCCGACGAGGAAATCGCCAATCTGCACAAGAACACCGCCCACTACGTGGCGCGGGGCCAACACTACAAGACCGCCTTGAAGCGGATCGGCTGAGGCCCGCCCGCGGCGCCCCTGCCCCTGCCGGCAACAGGGGAATTTGGCCGGTCCGATCGGCTAACATTCCCCCATGACCGATCAGCTTAAAAAATACCTTACCGAAGACCGTAGCGGCCGCATCCAGGCCGTGCGCCTGGAAGCGACCTGGAAGGCCGTGCAGGCCAACCACGACTACCCGCCCGCCATCACCAACCTGCTCGGCGAGCTGGTGGCCGCGTCCACGCTGCTGGCCGCCAACATCAAGTTCGACGGCTCCCTGGTGCTGCAGATCCAGGGCGATGGCCCCATCGCCCTGCTGGTGGTGGAATGCCGCCACGACCTGAGCCTGCGCGCCACCGTAAAGATACGCGAAGGCCACGAGGTCCCCGCCGAAGGCGATATGCAAAGCCTGCTGAATCCCGGCGGCAACGGCCGTTTCATCGTGGTGCTGGACCCGCAGCGCAAGCTGCCCGGCCAGCAGGCCTACCAGGGCGTCGTGCCGCTGGAAGGCGAGACCGTGGCCGAAGCGCTGCAGCACTACATGAAAGCCTCCGAACAGCTGGACACCCGGCTGTGGCTGGCGGCCGACGCCGAACACGCCGCGGGCATGCTCATCCAGCGCCTGCCGCACAACGGCGGCACGGACGCGCCGGTCCTGACCGACCAGGACGCCGCCGAAACCTGGGACCGCATCTGCGCCCTGGCCGGCACCCTCAAGCGCGACGAACTGCTGGCCGCCGAAATCGATACCCTGGTGCATCGCCTGTTCTGGGAAGAGACCCTGGTGGGCTTCGACCCGCTGGAGGTGCGCTGGCACTGCCCCTGCACCCGGGAACGCGTGGCCAACATGCTGCGCTCGCTGGGCGAGGCCGAGATCCAGGACATCCTGGCCGAACGCGGCGAGGTGGACGTGTCCTGCGATTTCTGCGGCAAGCCTTACAAGTTCGACGCGGTCGATTGTGCCGCCCTGTTCTCGCCCCACCAGCCGGCCGCGGGCGACACGCCCCCCACCGTGCACTGAGCCCCCCTCGGATAGTCCGCATCGACAGGCGGTCATGCCGGCGCCAGACTGCGCTGCCATGACCGCCTTTTTCATTGTCCCGCCCCGCTGCCCGCAGCGCGGCGCCGCCGCCGTCGAGTTCGCCGTGGCGGCGGCCATCGTGCTGCTGCTGGGCCTGCTGGCCATCGAGGCCGCCCACTGGCAGGGCGCGCGCCAGCTGGCCCACCTGGCGCTGATGGAAGCCGCGCGCGCCGGCGCCACCGCGCACGGCGATCCGGCGCGCATGCGCGCGGCCTTCCTGCAGGCCCTGCCGCCGCGCCCGGGCCGGGCCGACCTCGCGGCCATCGCCGGCGCGCATCCGTGGCGCATCGAAGTGCTGCTGCCCGACGCGCAATCGTTTCGCGAACATGCCCGGCCCGGCCTGCGCGCCGGCCCCGGGCTGCGCGCCATCGACAACGACTACCAGGACCTGCAGCACGCGCGCCGCCCGCCGCGCCCGGGCGGCCAGAGCATCTTCCAGGCCAATACGCTGCGACTGCGCCTGACCTATCTGCACCGGCCGCTGCTGCCGCCCGTGCGCGGCCTGCTGGCGCTGCTGGGCCGCGGCCGCGCCGGCTATGCCGGCAATGCGCTGCGCGCAGGCCTGCTGCCCATCCGGGTCGAACTGGAAACGGAAATGCACTCGCACCCGGCGGACTGGGCGCGCGGCGCGCCACCGCCCGCCGGCATCGTGTACGGCGAATGCCGCAGGCTGCGCTGCGGCTGAACGGAAACGCGAATGGGGAATGGGGAATGGAGCGCCGCGCCTGCGGCGGCCCCTCAGTGGCGGGCGGGCGCCGGATTGGCGGGCTTGGGCGCCTGGGCGCTGGCGCGCGCGGGCGTGCCGGCGGCGGGTTTGGCCGGCTTGGCCGGCGCCGCGGCCGGTTCGGCCGCCAGCGAGGCGCCGCCTGCCGGCGGCTGGGTGTTCTGGGGCAGGATGTGCACGAAGACCTCGCCCTCGCGCATCATGCCCAGCTCGCCGCGGGCGCGCTCCTCGATGGCGCCGGAGCCGCCCTCCAGGTCGCGCACTTCGGCTTCGAGCGCGGCATTACGCGCGCGCAGGCCTTCGTTGGTCTCGCGCTGCTCCGCCACCTGGCGTTGCAGATCCCAGACCTTGAACCAGCCTCCCTTGCCCAGCCACAGCGGGTATTGGATCAGGCCTAGCAGCACGAACAGCACCAGGAACAACAGGCGCATACGCGAGAACCCTCAGCAGTCGCGGCGTTTGCGCGGCCCGGGTTGCGGGCCGCGTTTTTCATCAACGCAGGTTGTAGAAGGCTTCCAGGCCGGGATACGACGCCACTTCGGCCAGTTCTTCCTCGATGCGCAGCAGCTGGTTGTACTTGGCCATGCGGTCCGAACGCGACAGCGAGCCGGTCTTGATCTGCATGGCGTTGGTGGCCACGGCGATGTCGGCGATGGTGGAATCCTCGGTTTCGCCCGAACGGTGCGACACGACGGCGGTATAGCCGGCGCGCTTGGCCATTTCGATGGCGGCGAAGGTTTCGGTCAGCGTGCCGATCTGGTTGATCTTGATGAGGATCGAGTTGGCCACGCCCTTCTGGATGCCTTCGCGCAGGATCTTGGTGTTGGTGACGAACAGGTCGTCGCCCACCAGCTGCACCTTCTTGCCGAGCTGGTCGGTCAGCAGCTTCCAGCCTTCCCAGTCGTTTTCGGCCATGCCGTCTTCGATCGAGATGATCGGGTATTTGTCGCACCAGGTCGCCAGCAGGTTGGCGAATTCCTGCGAGGACAGCGAAATGCCGCCTTCGCCGGCCAGCGTGTACTTGCCGTCGCGGTAGAACTCGGAGCTGGCGCAGTCCAGGCCCAGGGCGATCTGCGAACCCGGCTCGTAGCCGGCTTCGGTGATGGCCTTCAGGATCAGCTGGATCGCGGCTTCGTGGCTGGCCACGTTGGGCGCGAAACCGCCCTCGTCGCCCACCGCCGTGGACATGCCCTGGCCGTGGATCAGCTTCTTGAGCATGTGGAAGACTTCGGCGCCCCAGCGCAGGGCTTCACGGAAGCTGCCGGCGCCCACCGGCAGGATCATCAGTTCCTGCAGGTCGAGGGTGTTGTTGGCGTGCGCGCCGCCGTTGATGACGTTCATCATCGGCACGGGCATGCTCATGGGGCCGCTGCCGCCGAAATAGCGGTACAGCGACAGGCCGGATTCGTCGGCCGCCGCGCGGGCCACGGCCATGGAAGCGGCCAGGATGGCGTTGGCGCCCAGGCGTTCCTTGGATTCGGTGCCGTCCAGTTCGATCAGGGTGCGATCGACGAAGGTCTGTTCCTGGGCGTCCAGGCCCATCAGGGCTTCCGAGATTTCCGTATTCAGGTTCTCGACGGCGCGCAGCACGCCCTTGCCCAGGTAGCGGCTCTTGTCGCCGTCGCGCAGTTCGATGGCTTCGCGCGCGCCGGTGGAGGCGCCCGACGGCACGGCCGCGCGGCCCATGGCGCCGGATTCCAGCAGCACATCGCATTCCACGGTGGGGTTGCCGCGCGAATCCAGAATCTCGCGGCCGATGATGTCGACGATTGCACTCATGACTTTACATTCCCTGAACGATAAACATATTCATGACGGCCGCGCCTTCGCGGGCATTGCGGGCGCGGCGGTACTGCCAGGAGTCGTAGAAGGCCTGGGCCGCGGCCAGGGAGGGAAACTCCATGACGACGGTGCGGCCAGGCTTACGGCCCTCGAGGTGCTTGGACTCGCCGCCGCGCACCAGGACCTTTGCATCGTACGCGCGCATGGCGAGCGTGGACAGACGCTTGTAGTCCTCGTATTGCGCGGGCTTGGTCACTGTGACGTCGGCGATGAGGTAAGCACTCATGGGGTTCCTTCAGGACAGTTGCGTTGGTTTCGGTGTGACGCCGGATGCGGCGACGCCGCCAGTGTCGCGCAAGGCGGCCTGGCGACGCATATCCGATGCTAATTGGTTGTATCCGAAAGCAGCGCCGCCGTACAGGGCGGCGCCGCTACGCGGGGCCGCGGTCCCGGAGATCCGCACGCGGAACTCGAGACCGCAGCCGCGCATTACGCTTCCTGGCCGCGGCGAGCCTTCTGCTCGATGGCGGCGCGGATATAGCTGGAGAACAAGGGGTGGCCGTCGCGCGGCGTGGACGTGAACTCCGGGTGGAACTGCACGCCCACGAACCACGGGTGGTTGGGCAGTTCCATCATTTCGGGCAGGTTCTCGGTGGGCGTGCGCGCGCTGATCACCATGCCGGCCTCTTCGAGGCGGGGCACGTAGACGTTGTTGACTTCGTAGCGGTGGCGGTGGCGCTCGTTGACTTCGTCGCCGTAGATGGCCTGCGCGCGGGTGCCCGGCTTGATCGGCACGCGCTGCGCGCCCTTGCGCATGGTGCCGCCCAGGTCGGACGAGTGGTCGCGCTTTTCGACCTTGCCTTCGCGGTCCATCCATTCGGTGATCAGGGCCACCACCGGATGCGGGGCGGACGGATCGAACTCGGTGCTGTTGGCGCCGCCCAGGCCGGCGACGTGGCGGGCGAACTCGATGACGGCCAGCTGCATGCCCAGGCAGATGCCCAGGTAGGGAACGCCGTTTTCACGGGCGTAGCGGATGGCGGCGATCTTGCCCTCGGTGCCGCGCTTGCCGAAGCCGCCCGGCACCAGGATGGCGTCCAGGTGCTTGAGCTGGTCGGTGCCGCGGGTCTCGATGTCTTCGGAATCGATGTACTCGATGTTGATCTTCGAGCGCGTGTGGATGCCGGCGTGGACCAGGGCCTCGGTCAGCGACTTGTACGATTCGGTCAGGTCGACGTACTTGCCGACCATGCCGATGGTGAGCTCGTGCTGGGGGTTTTCCAGCGCTTCGACCAGGTTGTCCCACATGGACAGGTCGGCCGGCGGCGGGGTCAGGCCCAGCGCTTCGCAGACGATGTTGTCCACGCCCTGCTTGTGCAGCATGGCCGGAATCTTGTAGATCGAATCGGCGTCCCACACCGACACCACCGCGTCCAGCGGCACGTTGGAGAACATCGAGATCTTGGCGCGCTCGTCGTCCGGGATGCGGCGGTCGGCGCGGCACAGCAGCGCGTTCGGGTAGATGCCGATTTCGCGCAGCTTCTGCACCGAATGCTGGGTGGGCTTGGTCTTGAGTTCGCCGGCCGAGGCGATGAACGGCACCAGCGTCAGGTGCACGAAGGCCGCGTTGTTGCGGCCCATGCGCAGGCTCATCTGGCGCGCGGCTTCCAGGAACGGCAGGGACTCGATGTCGCCCACGGTGCCGCCGATCTCGACGATGGCGACGTCGGTGTTGCCGTTCCAGGCGGCTTCGGCGCCGCGGGCGATGAAGTCCTGGATTTCGTTGGTGATGTGGGGAATGACCTGCACGGTCTTGCCCAGATAGTCGCCGCGGCGCTCTTTGCGCAGCACGGATTCATAGATCTGGCCGGTGGTGAAGTTGTTCACCTTGTGCATGCGAGCGGAAATGAAGCGCTCGTAGTGGCCCAGGTCCAGGTCGGTCTCGGCGCCGTCTTCGGTGACGAAAACCTCGCCATGCTGGAACGGGCTCATGGTGCCCGGGTCGACGTTGATGTACGGATCGAGCTTCAGCATGGTGACTTGCAGGCCACGCGACTCGAGGATGGCGGCAAGCGACGCGGCGGCGATGCCCTTGCCCAGGGAAGACACCACACCGCCGGTGACAAATACGTATTTGGTCATCGTAATGAGCACCCGGGACGAACGGGCGCGTGCGGGAAATTTGGATTATAGCCGGGAGGCGGAACTTGTTTGGGTTTTCCCTTAGCGAACAGGCGTAACATTTGGCAGCACTCCCACGCTGTCGCGCGTGTGCTGCGTCCCTGTTTTATCGCGGCCCGGCGCGCCGCCGGGCCGCGGCCGTTCAGATCGCCGCCGTGCGGCGTTCCAGCCAGGCCAGCGCCTCGCCCTGGACCAGCGGCGACAGGCGGTCGTACACCGTGCGGTGATAGTCGTTGAGCCAGGCGATCTCGTCGGGGCGCATCAGCGAGGGCTCGATGCAGCGCGTGTCGATCGGGCACAGCGTCAACGTCTCGAAGCACAGGAACTCGCCCAGCTCGGAAGTCAGCCAGGCGCGGTTGGCCACCAGGTTCTCGATGCGCACGCCCCAGCGCCCCGGGCGGTAGATGCCCGGTTCGTTGGAGGTGATCATGCCCGGCTCCATCGCCGTGTGCGGACCCGGCGCGGCGCGGTACGAAATGACCTGCGGCCCTTCGTGCACGTTCAGGAAATAGCCCACGCCATGTCCCGTGCCGTGGCCGTACTCGGCTCCGCCTTCCCAGATCGGCGCGCGCGCGATGGCGTCGAGCATGGGCGACGGCGTGCCGCGCGGAAACGAAGCGCGCGACAGCGCGATCATGCCCTTGAGCACCAGCGTGAAATCGACCTTCTGGTCGGCGCTGGGCTCGCCCACCGCGACCACGCGGGTGATGTCGGTGGTGCCGCCCAGGTACTGGCCGCCCGAATCGATCAGCAAGAGCCCGTCGCCTTCGATCACGGCGTGCGACTCGGGCGTGGCGCGGTAATGCGGCATCGCGCCGTTGGCGTTGAATCCGGCGATGGTGGCGAAGCTCGGGCAGACGTAGCCGGGCCGGCGCGCGCGGGCCGCGGTGATCTGCTCGTCTATGGTCAGTTCGGTGATGGTCTGCCGGCCCTGCGCGCCTTCGAACCAGGCGAAGAATTCGCACAGCGCCGCGCCGTCCTGCGCCATGGCCTGGCGCACCTGGGCCAGTTCGGCGTCGGTCTTGCGCGATTTCAGCAGCGTCGACGGATTGATGGCCTCGACCCGCGGCACGGCCGGGTCCATCGCATGGAACACGCCGCAGGTCACGCGCGCCGGATCGATCAGGAGTTTCTGGTCCCGTTCCAGCGAGGCCAGCGCATCGGCCGCCTGGGCGTAGTCGGCCACCTCCACGCCGTCGCGCGCCAGCAGCGCGCGCAGGGCGGCGTCGATCTTGCCGTCGGCCACGAACAGCGTGGCGTGGTCCAGGCCGACCAGCGCATGGCCGACGAACACCGGGTTGTAGTCCACGTCCGCGCCGCGCAGGTTGAAGAGCCAGGCGATGTCGTCCAGCGTGCACAGGAAATGCACGTCCGCACCGTGTGCGCGCATGGCTTCGCGCACCTGCGCGAGCTTGTCGGCGCGCGTGACGCAGGCCTCGGGCGCCACGTGGTCGTAGATCGGCGCGGTCGGCAGGCCGGCGCGGCCGGGCCAGATCTCGTCGAGCAGGTCCAGCCGGATCTCCAGCGCGGCGCCGCAAGACGCCGCGGCCGCCGACAGCGCGCGGAACGCGCTCAGCCCCAGTACCTGGCCGTCCACCCCGATCACGTCGCCCGGGCCGGTGTTGGCGGCCAGCCAGTCGACGTGGCCGGGCGTGGACGCCAGCGCGATCTTCATCAGCTGCACGCAGGTCCCGGCCAGCTGCGCCTCGGCCTGCACCCAGTAGCGGCTGTCGACCCACAGGCCGGCGAAATCGGCGGTGACCACCAGCGTGCCGACGGACCCGGTGAAACCGGACAACCAGCGCCGCCCCTGCCAGCGCTCCGGAAGATATTCGGACAGATGCGGGTCCGAAGACGGGACGATATAGGCGGACAGGCCGCGGCGGCTCATGGCCTGCCGCAATTGGGCGATACGGGCGTCGGTGCTTGGCATGGAATCCTCGAAGGCTGTGGGCCCTAGCGCAACATGAAGGACATGGCCGCCAGGCTGTTGAGCGTGCGGATGGCGGACTGCATGCTGTCGGTAGTGAACCGCAGGGTCGCGCCATCGACCCGCTCCAGGCTGGGCCACATGCAGAACAGGTCGGCCAGGGCGGCGCTTTGCGTCTGCAACCGGCATTCTATAGGGGCGGGAATGCGGAAAGGAACGGCCTTGCCGGCGCCGCCCGCCTTCAGTTTGCGCACCGCGGTCTCGGCGGCCGCGGCGATCGCGCGGCGCGAGGCGGCCGGCGACAGGGTCACGCCGCTGC
Source organism: Achromobacter sp. SX5 (assembly GCF_056711425.1). Classification (NCBI taxonomy): domain Bacteria; kingdom Pseudomonadati; phylum Pseudomonadota; class Betaproteobacteria; order Burkholderiales; family Alcaligenaceae; genus Achromobacter; species Achromobacter sp. SX5. The sequence goes on from NZ_CM160041.1 coordinate 4,316,485, forward strand.
CCTGGCCATGCGCCGTCTTGGTCTGCACCCATTCGGCGCCGGGGAAGAGATCGCGGGTTTCTTCGATGAACACGTCGTCGCCCGAACCCAGGATCACCGGCACGCCCATCTCCCCGGCCAGCGCGCCGTACAGGCCGGCCTCCCCCAGCTCCATGCCGTTGATGAACACGCGCGCGAAGGCGAAGCTGTTGATGGTGTGGGCCAGGATGCCGCGGCCCTGCGAGCGCGAGTGGTAGCCGATCATGACGACGGCGTCGCAGCCCTCTTCCAGCCCGCCCATCATGCCCAGGTAGCGCGGCTTGCCCAGCACCAGGCGGGCGCGCTCGTCCAGGCCGTCGGGCAGCAGGTTGCGGAACCCGCCATGCGAATCGTTGACCAGGATTTCTTCCGCGCCTCCGGCGATCGCCCCCAGCACGGCCGCGTTGGCCTCGGCGGTCATCCAGGCGCGGGCGCGCTCGTATTCGCCGTTGCCGGCGCGGACCTGCTCGGAATGGAAGACGCCGGCGACGCCTTCGATATCGGTGGAGATGAGGATCTTCATGGGGAGTGCCTTGGGTGGAGGTTCAGAATTCCGTGTCGGCCAGCCACTGGCGCCAGTGCGGCGCGGCCTCGCGGATGGCCGCGCGCCGATGGCCGTCGCGGCCGGTCACGGCCTCGGCGCGCCACAGCGCGGCGATGATGGCCTGCTCGCAGGCCTCGGCGGCCGCCTCGAACAGCGGATCGATGCGCGCCTCGTGCAGCATGGCGAGCGCGGGCATGGGCCGGTCGGGCTGTTGCGGCACGGTGTAGGCGGTGGAAAACGCCAGCGCGATGTCGCCGCTGCCGTGGCCGAACACCGAGCCGGTGCGCGCCAGGCCCGCGCCCGCGCGCAGCGACAGGCGGCGCAACTGGCGCGAATCCAGCGGCGCGTCGGTGGCCAGCAGCAGGATGATGGAGCCTTTCTCCGGCGCGATGGCGGCGTTCTCCGCCACACCCGCCTGCCCGCCGGCGACTTGCTGGACCAGGCGGCGGCCGAACGGCCGGCCGGCCACGGTCAGGTTGGGCAGCCGGCCGAAGTTCGCCAGCACCAGCGCGCCCACCGTATAGGCCCGCTCGCCTTCGATGGCGGCCACTCGCGACGCCGAACCGATGCCGCCCTTGAAGGAAAAACAGGACATGCCCCGGCCGGCGCCCACCGCGCCCTGCTCGAAGCACTTGCCGGCCGCGGCCAGCGCCTGCGCGTAGTGCGCTTCCTGCACCGCCAGCGCCTGGATGTCGTTCAGGTAGCCGTCGTTGCACTCGAAGACCAGCGGATTGACGGTGGCCATGCCGCGCCCGATCTCGGGGTTGGCGGCCACGGCGGCGCGGATCTGGGCATTGGCCACGGTGCCCACGCCGAAGGTGTTGGTCAGGCCGATCGGGGTTTCCAGCACGCCCAGTTCCTGCACCTGGACCAGGCCCGTGCTCTTGCCGAAACCGTTCAGCACGGTCGCGGCCGCGGGCGTCTTGTCCAGATAGGGATCGCCGCCGTGCGCACGCACCACGGTCACGCCGGTCTGCAGCGCGCCTTCCGACAGCGTGCAGTGGCCGACGGTCACGTCGCCCACGTCGCAGATCGAATCCAGCGGACCCGCGGGCAGGCGCCCGATGCGGGGAATTTCCAGCACTTGTTTTTCCATGCTTGCTGCGTGTCGCCACGCTCCAGAATGCAAAACACCGCCGGTCTTCGCCGCCGGCGCGCGCCAGCGCGCGCGTTGCGCGACGAAGAACGGCGGCGAAGGATTACTTGCGGTCGATCTTGGGATCGAGCGCGTCGCGCAGGCCGTCGCCCAGCAGGTTGAACGCCAGCACGGTCAGGAAGATCGCCAGGGCCGGGAAGATCGCCACGTGCGGCGCGATCACCATGTCGGCGCGGGCCTCGTTGAGCATCGCGCCCCACTCGGGCGTGGGCGGCTGCGCGCCCATGCCCAGGAAGGACAGGCTGGCGGCGGTGATGATCGAGGTGCCGATGCGCATCGTGCCGTACACCACGATCGGCGAGATCGTGCCGGGCAGGATGTGGCGCATGATGATGGTCCAGTCGGACGCGCCCACGCTCTTGACGGCTTCGACGTAGGTCATCTGCTTGATCGACAGCGTGTTGCCGCGCACCAGGCGGGCGAAGGCCGGCACGCTGAACACCGCCACGGCGACGATCACGTTGACCATGCTGGAGCCCAGGATGGCGACCACGCCGATGGCCAGCAGCATGCCGGGGAACGCCAGCAGCACGTCGGAGATGCGCATAGTGATGCGCTCCCACCAGCCCTGGTAGTAGCCGGCCATCAGGCCCATGAAGGTGCCGACGACGGCGCCCATGGCGACCGACAGGAAGCCGGCGGCCAGCGAAATGCGCGCGCCCATGATGATGCGGCTGAAGATGTCGCGGCCCAGCGAGTCCACGCCCATCCAGTGCGCGGCCGAGGGCCCGGCGTTGAGCGCGTCGTAGTCGAAGTAGTTTTCCGCGTCGAACGGCACGATCCACGGCGCGAAGACCGCGACGGCGACCAGCAGCAGGACGAAGATGCCGGCGCCGACGGCGAGCTTCTGCTTCTTGAACTTGCGCCAGAACTCGGTGGCGGGGGTGCGCACGTCGTTCTTGGGCGCGGCGGCGAGGGTCGCGGCGGGGGTGGTATTGCTCATGGCCGCCTCACTTGTAACGGATGCTGGGATTGATGACGCCGTAGAGCACGTCGACAATCAGGTTGATCAGGATGAATTCCAGCGAAAACAGCAGCACCAGGCCCTGGATCACCGGATAGTCGCGCTGGGTCACGGCGTCCACCAGCAGGCGGCCGAGGCCGGGCCAGTTGAACACGGTCTCGACCACGATGGAGCCGCCCAGCAGGAAGCCGAACTGCAGGCCCATCATGGTGACCACCGGGATCAGCGCGTTGCGCAGCGCATGCTTGATGACCACGCGTTTCTCGGTCAGGCCCTTGGCGCGGGCGGTGCGCACGAAGTCTTCCTGGATGACTTCCACGAAGGAGGCGCGGGTGAAGCGGGCCATCACCGCGGCGACGGCGGCGCCCAGCGTGATGGACGGCAGTATGTAGTGTTGCCAGGTGGAGGCGCCCACGGTCGGCAGCCAGCCGAGCTTGACCGAGAAGATCTCCATCAGCATCATGCCCAGCGCGAACGCGGGGAACGAGATGCCCGACACCGCCAGCGTCATGCCGAGGCGGTCGGGCCAGCGGTTGCGCCACACGGCGGACACGATCCCGATGACCATGCCGAACGCCACCGACCAGACCATGCTGGCGATGGTGAGCCACAGTGTGGGCATGAAGCGGTCCGCGATTTCCGTCGACACCGGGCGCTTGGTGCGCAGCGAGGTGCCGAGGTCGCCTTGCAGCATGTGGCTGAAGTAGCGCACGAACTGCTGCGGCAGGGGCAGGTCCAGCCCGAGCTCCTGGCGCACGAGTTCGACGGTCGCCTGGTCGGCGTCCTGGCCGGCGGCCAGTCGAGCCGGATCGCCCGGAAGCATGTGCACGAACAGGAACACGACCACGGCCACCAGTAGCAGCGTGGGGATCATGCCCAAAAGACGTTTGACGATGTAGGTCAGCATTGAAATTCCTGCGACATCGGCGGGGACACCGCGTCCCCGCCGTATGCGGCCTTACTGTGGGGCCTGACGGCCCCGGGGGTTGCTGCTAGGGTTACTGCTTCAGGTCGATGTCGCCGAACCAGAACGAGGTGTCCGGCTCCACGTACACGCCCGACAGGTTCTTGGACTTGACGTACAGGTTGCTGGCGGTCACCAGGAAGGCCCACGGAGCGTCCTTCCAGATGGTTTCCTGGACGTTCTTGTAGATTTCCGCCTTCTTGGCGCGATCCGTCGTGGCCAGGGCCAGCTGGATGCCTTCGTCGACCGACTTGTTCGAGTAGTACGACACGTTGTTGAGCACCGGCGGGAACGCGGCGGTGGTCAGCAGCGGACGCAGGCCCCAGTCGGCCTCGCCGGTCGAGGACGACCAGCCGGCGTAGTACATGCGGACCTTGGCGTCCTCGGGCTTCTGCACCTGCTGCACGCGCTGCACGCGCTGGCCGGACTCCAGCACCTCGACCGAGACCTTGATGCCGACCTGGGCCAGCTGCTGCTGCAGGAACTGCACGACCTTCACCGAGGTGCCGTCGTTATAGGCGGACCACAGCGTGCTTTCGAAGCCGTTGGGGTAGCCGGCTTCGGCCAGCAGGGCCTTGGCCTTCTTGATGTCGTACGGCCACGGACCCGTCTTGTGGGCGAAGTCCACGCCGGCCGGCACCACGCCGTCGACCACGCTGGCGTAGCCCGAGAAAGCGACCTTGGCCAGGGCTTCCTTGTTGATGGCGTAGTTGATGGCTTCACGCACCTTGACGTTGTCGAACGGCTTTTGCTGCGTGTTCATGGCGATGTAGCGGGCCATGATCGAGTTCTTGTTGTCGACCACGTCCAGCTTGTCGTTCTTCTTCAGCACGGCGGCCTGCTCGTAGGGCACCGGGAAGGCGAACTGCGCCTCGCCCGTCTGCACCACGGCGGCGCGGGTGTTGTTGTCGGTGACGGTGCGGAACGTCAGGGTGTCGATCTTGGGATAGCCCTTCTTCCAGTAGCCGTCGAACTTCTTGACCTTCAGGTATTCGGCCGGTTTCCATTCGACGAATTCGAACGGGCCGGTGCCCACCGGGTGGAAGCCGATTTCCTTGCCGTACTTGGCCAGGGCGGCCGGCGAGATCATCATGGCGGCCGGGTGGGCCAGCGCGTTGATGAAGGCCGAGAACGGCTTCTTCAGCGTGATCTTGACGGTCATCGGATCGACCACTTCGGTCTTCTCGATGACGCTGAACTGGATGTAGCGCGACAGGCGGTTGTCCGGGTTGGACGGACGGTCGAAGTTGACCTTGACGGCTTCGGCGTTGAAATCGGTGCCGTCATGGAACTTCACGCCGGGACGCAGCTTGAAGGTGTAGACCAGGCCGTCTTCGCTGACCGAGTAGTCGGTGGCCAGCACTTTCTGGATCTTCAGGTCCTTGTCGAACTCGAACAGGCCCTCGTAATAGGCCTTGCCGGCAGCCTGGTTCAGCGTGCTGTTGGTGTTGTACGGATCGAGCGTTTCCAGCGCAATCTGGACGGCGAACGTCACGTCCTTCGAGGCGTGCGCCAGCGGCGCGCTGAGCATGCCGAAGGCCACGGCGGCGGCGGCCATCAGCTTGGTGGGGCGCAGAACTTTCATCATTGCAACTCCTGGTTCCGTGAGGAATTAGGGGGTTTGGTGGAAGAAAAACAAGTACGGCAAAGACTCAATACGCTCCGCCGACCGCATGGCGGGCGACGAAGTGATCCGTTCCGACCTGCACCAGCGGCTGCACCACCGGCTCGTCGCCCAGTTTGCGGATCGGGCTTGGGATTTCATCGGACAGCAACGCGCGCTTGAGGTGGCGGCGCGCCGGATCGGCGATCGGCACGGCCGACATCAGCTTCTTGGTGTACGGGTGCTGCGGGTTCTCGAAAATGGCGCGGCGCGGGCCGATCTCGACGATCTGGCCCAGGTACATCACCGCCACGCGGTGGCTGACGCGTTCGACCACGGCCATGTCGTGCGAGATGAACAGGAACGAAATGCCCATGTCGCGCTGCAGGTCGATCAGCAGGTTCACGATCTGCGCCTGGATCGAGACGTCCAGCGCCGACACGGATTCGTCGGCGATCACCACCTTGGGGTTCAGGGCCAGGGCGCGCGCGATGCAGATGCGCTGGCGCTGGCCGCCGGAGAATTCGTGCGGATAGCGCTGCGCCATCTCGGCCGGCAGGCCGACGCGCTCCAGCAGCTCGGCCACGCGGCGTTCGGCGTCGCGGCCCTTTGCCACGCCATGCACCAGCAGCGGCTCCATGATGGAGAAGCCCACGGTCACGCGCGGGTCGAGCGAGGCGAACGGGTCCTGGAACACGAACTGGATGTCGCGGCGCAGGGACTGCAGCTCGTTGTTCTTCAGGCGCACGATGTCGCGCCCGCCGAAGCGGATCTCGCCGCCCTGGCTGTCGACCAGGCGCAGCAGCGAACGGCCGGTGGTGGACTTGCCGCAGCCCGACTCGCCCACCAGCGACAGGGTTTCGCCGGGGTACAGGTCGAAGCTGACGCGCTCCACGGCGTGCACGCGGCGCTGCACGCGGCTCAGGATGCCGCCGCGCAGGTCGAAGCGGGTGACCAGGTCGCGCACGCTCAGGATGGGCTCGCGCTTGGCCTCGCCGGCCTGCGGCGCGCTGACGGCGGGCGCTTCCTCGGGCTGGGCCTGGCCGTCGACCTGCAGCAGCGGGAAACGCGCCGGCAGGTCGGTGCCCTGCATGGCGCCCAGCTTCGGCACGGCCGACAGCAGCGCCTTGGTATAGCGGTGCTGGGGCGCGGCGAACACCCGGTCGGACGGGCCTTCCTCGACCTTGTCGCCGCGGTACATGACCAGCACGCGGTCGGCCACTTCGGCGACCACGCCCATGTCGTGGGTGATGAACACCACGCCCATGTGCATTTCTTCCTGGAGCTGGCGGATCAGCTGCAGGATCTGCGCCTGGATGGTGACGTCCAGCGCGGTGGTGGGTTCGTCGGCGATCAGCAGCGCCGGCTTGCAGGCCAGCGCCATCGCGATCATGACGCGCTGGCGCATGCCGCCCGAGAGCTGGTGCGGGTAGCGGTCCAGCACCGACTTGGCTTCCGGGATGCGCACCTGCTCCAGCATGCGCAGGGCTTCGGCGCGGGCCGAGGCCGCGTCCTTGCCCTGGTGCTGGCGGATCGATTCGGCGATCTGGTCGCCGGCCGTGAACACCGGGTTCAGCGAGGTCATCGGCTCCTGGAAAATCATGGCCATGTCCGCGCCGCGCACATTGCGCATGACGCGCTGGCTGGAGCCGGCCAGGTCGATCACGGAGCCGTTGCGCCGGCGCAGCGCCATGCTGCCCTGGGCGATGCGTCCGCCGCCGTGCTCGACCAGCCGCATGAGCGCCAGCGACGTCACCGACTTGCCCGAACCCGATTCGCCCACGATGGCCAGGGTTTCGCCCCGGTCCACGTGGAACGACAGATTGCGCACGGCTTCGACCGTGCGCTCGGAACCCACGAAGCGCACCGTCAGGTCGTCGACCTGGACCACGCGGTTATCCGGCAGCGCCAGGCTGTTTGCGCGATCAACCATCTTTTTTGATTCCCCAAATACTGAAAAAATGAACCTGCCGCCGCTTATCGATAGATCGCGGTGACCGGCTTTTCGCCGACCCGGGCGTAGCCCCGGTACATGCCTTCCGTGTTGAACGGCAGGGCCACGTTGCCCTGCGCGTCCACGGCCACCAGGCCGCCCTTGCCGCCGATGGTGGGCAGCTTTTCATGCACGACGCGGTCCGCCGCCGCTTCCAGCGTGGCGCCGCAGTACTCCATCTGCGCCGCCACGTCATAGGCGGCGACCATGCGGATGAACATCTCGCCGGTGCCCGTGGTGGACACCGCGCAGGTCTTGTTGCTGGCGTAGGTGCCGGCGCCGATCAGCGGCGCGTCGCCGACGCGGCCGACCTGCTTGTTGGTGATGCCGCCGGTGGACGTGGCCGCCGCCAGGTTGCCCTGGGCGTCCACCGCCACCGCGCCCACCGTGCCGAATTTCTTGTCGGCGTCCAGCGGATCGGCCGGCGCGGGCTGGCCGCGCGCGACCAGGGCCTGGCCGTCGTGGTCCAGCACCGCCGCTTCCGGCGTCTCGCGCTGCACGCGCAGCAGCTGCTCGCGGCGGGCTTCGGTGGAGAAGTACGACGGATCGACCAGCTCCAGGCCCTCTTCCTTGGCGTAGGCTTCGGCGCCCTCGCCCACGAAGAACACGTGCTTGCTGTTTTCCATGACCTTGCGCGCGGCGAACACCGGGTTGCGCACGCGGTGCACGCCGGCGATGGCGCCCGAGCGCAGCGTCGCGCCGTCCATGATGGCGGCGTCCAGCTCATGGGTGCCGGCGCTGGTGAACACGGCGCCGTGGCCGGCGTTGAACAGCGGGCAGTCTTCCAGCAGGCGGACCGCTTCGGTCACGGCGTCCAGCGCGCTGCCGCCCTGGGCCAGCACCGCCTGGCCGGCGGCCAGGATGGATTCCAGCGCGTCGAGGTATTCCTGTTCTTTCTCCGGCGACATGGCCGCGCGGGACATCGCGCCGGCGCCGCCGTGGATCGCGATCACGGGTTGAATCATCGTTTACCTACTCCATGGATGAGCCACGGCATGACGGACTGGGTCACCCCAGCGGCGGCCGCGACGGAATTCTTGGCCCGATAGGCCACCGCCGCCGACAGGGCTTCGATCAGCCCGAGCGCGGCGGTTTCGGAATTGGGACTGAGCTGGCGCGCGGAATACGCGTACAACACCACGGAGGCCGTGGGCGCCAGCGGCGAAGTGGGCTTGTCGGTCAGCACCAGCACCGGCACGCCGGCCTGGCGGGCCGCGCCGGCCAGGGTCACGGTGTCGGCCAGGTAGCGCGGAAAGCCGATGGCGATCACCAGGTCCTGGGAAGTCATGCGCGACATCTGGCGCGCCGCGTGCGAAACGCCGCCGGGTCCGGCCAGCGATTCGACCGAATGCAGATGCATGCACAGGCCGCGCTGCAGCAGCCCCGCCAGGAAACCGCTGGCGCCGAAACCGATGATGAACACGCGTTCGGCCGCCAGGATGGCCTGCACCGCCTGCTCGCAGGCGGCCGCGTCCAGCGACTGCAGGTTGCGCTGCGCGTTGCGCACGTCCTCTTCCAGCGTGGCGGCGAAGATCTGCACGGCGCTGGCCGAATGGGCCAGCTCGGTGCGGAGCTTTTCGACCGGCTCCAGCGCGGCCTCGAAGCCGCGCGCCAGTTCGGCGCGGAATTGCGGATAGCCCGGCAGGTCCAGGGCGCGCGCGAAACGGTTCGCCGTGGCCACGGACACCCCGACCGCCGCGGCGAATTCGTCGATGGTCATGGTGGCGACCCGGAACTGGTGCGCCAGCACGTAGTCGGCCATCTTGTGCTGGGTGCGGCTCAACGCGGGCTGGGCCCGGGCGATCCGATCAGCGATCGTGAGTGCGGCCTTGGTCATCGGGAAAGCGGGGGAATGTGTAGCGGAGATCTATGTAAATCTGTTTACATGCAAATTTTAGATAAGAAAATAGATTTTCATACTAGGGGTATACCCGCGTAAAAATGTAACGGAGCGGCCTGAAAAGCGGCGCCGGCATGCGGTACCCTATCCGCCCCTCCCTCTCCTGCCGCACGCCCCCATGCCCGTCTGGACCTGCAAACCGCACGCCGCCCTGACCACCGCCGAGCTCTACGCCATCCTGCGCCTGCGCTCCGAAGTCTTCGTGGTGGAACAGAACTGCGTCTTCCTCGACATGGACGGCAAGGACCTGAACGGCGCGACCGAACACCTGATGGCCTGGCAGGACGGCGCGCTGCTGGCCTATTGCCGCCTGCTGGAACCGGCCCTGAACGACGGCCGCGCCGTCATCGGCCGCGTGATCACCGCGCCGGCCGCGCGCGGCGCCGGCCTGGGCCACGAACTGATGCGCCGCGCCAAGGCCGAGGTCGAACGCCTGTGGCCCGGCCAGCCGGTGTACCTGGGCGCGCAGGCGCGGCTGCGCGGGTACTACGGCGGACACGGGTTCGTGGTGGTCACCGAGGAATATATGGAGGATGGCATCCCGCATGTGGGGATGTTGTTGGAAGCGGGCGGGGCTTGATCGAAGGACGGCTCCAGCCGCCCGTCCTTTCCGCAAAAAACAAAAACGCCCCTCGCGGGGCGTCGAAAGACTCGGGCGGTCAACGGCGCGGCATCACACGCCGGACACGTCGAGCTTGGCCTGGGTCTTGGACTGGATTTCGTCGGCCGTCACGCCCGGAGCCAGTTCCAGCAGCTTCAGGCCGTTTTCGGTGACTTCCATCACGCCCAGGTCGGTGATGATCAGGTCGACCACGCCCACGCCCGTCAGGGGCAGCGTGCATTCGGGCAGCAGCTTGATGTCCTCGGTGCCGTCCTTCTTCTTGGCCACGTGCTCCATCAGGACCACGACGCGGCCCACGCCGGCCACCAGGTCCATGGCGCCGCCCATGCCCTTGACCATCTTGCCCGGGATCATCCAGTTCGCCAGGTCGCCCTTTTCGGAGACCTGCATGGCGCCGAGGATGGCCAGGTTGATCTTGCCGCCGCGGATCATCGCGAACGAATCGGCCGAGGAGAAGATCGAAGAGCCCGGCAGCGTCGTCACCGTCTGCTTGCCGGCGTTGATGAGGTCGGCGTCGACCTCGTCGTCGGTGGGGAACGGGCCGATGCCCAGCAGGCCGTTCTCGGATTGCAGCCACACTTCCACGCCCTTGGGCACGTGGTTGGCCACCAGGGTCGGCAAGCCGATGCCCAGGTTCACGTAAAAACCGTCTTGCAGTTCGCGCGCGGCGCGAGCCGCCATTTCATCGCGGGACCATGCCATGTCTGTTCTCCTTAGGCCGGGCGAGTGGTGCGTTGTTCGATGCGCTTTTCGGGCGTGGCGTTGAGCACGATCCGTTGCACATAGATGCCGGGCAGATGGATCTGGTCGGGGTCCAGGCTGCCGGTGTCAACGATTTTCTCGACCTCGACCACGGTCAGCTTGCCGGCCATGGCGACGTTGGGGTTGAAGTTGCGCGCGGTCTTGCGGAACACCAGGTTGCCGCTGCGGTCGGCGATGTAGGCCTTGACCAGCGACACGTCCGGCACCAGCGAACGCTCCATCACGTACTGGTGGCCGTCGAATTCGCGGATTTCCTTGCCGTCGGCGACGATGGTGCCCACGCCGGTGCGGGTGAAGAAGGCCGGGATGCCGGCGCCGCCGGCGCGCAGCTTCTCGGCCAGCGTGCCCTGCGGCGTGAATTCGAGTTCGAGCTCGCCCGACAGGTACTGGCGTTCGAATTCCTTGTTCTCGCCCACGTACGAGGCGATCATCTTGCGCACCTGCCGCGTGTTGAGCAGCTGGCCGAGGCCGAAGCCGTCGACGCCCGCGTTATTGCTCACGCAGGTGAGATCCTTGACGCCCGAATCGCGCAACGCGGCGATCAGCGCCTCCGGAATGCCGCAAAGGCCGAAACCGCCGACGGCAATCATCTGGCCGTCCTTGACGATGCCTGCCAGCGCCTCCTGCGCGCTTGCATAAACCTTGTCCATCGCTCCAACTCCTAGTTAAGGTAAAACCGTAGAGAGCCCGTCCCGCGCCGCAACGGACCCTGTTTTTCCTGTTGCTATTGTGCTTTGCGTTCGATTTTACCGGCATGACCGGCCGGCGCCATCGCCATTTTGCCGCAGTCGCGGCGCGTCCCTCAGGCGGCCGGCGTGAACATGGCGCCCAGTTGCGCCAGCACCTGCTGCGGCCACGGGGCGGACACGTTGGCCACGTAGTCCATCCAGACTAGCACGTTGCGCCCGCGCGCATAGGGGCCGCTCGGGTCGCCGGCCTTCTCCAGGGTCAGCTCGAATTCGGCGCTGGAACGGCCGATGCGCGTGACCGTGTGCTTGACGAGCACGTCCGCGGGATAGGTGAAGGAACGCAGGAAATCGCAGGATGCGTGAGCCAGGATCAGGCCCGTCTCCGAGGGCAGCTTGAAGCCGGCGCCATAGAGGATCTGCATCCGCGCCTCTTCCATGAGCCGAAAATACAGCGTGTTGTTGAGATGGTTCAAAGCGTCGGAATCGCCCCAACGCAAAGGCAATTCCGTCTGGTGGGTATCGCCCACCGCAAGAATCCGTGCAGACAGATTGTCCGGGTTCACCAATAACTCCTGATGGCTGAATGAAATACGAAGGCAGGCATGGCTCCGCCTGCAATACAATCGCCGATAATACTTCCAGCCAAATATGGAATACATACGGGGAGCTTTGCAAATGTCTGAACGCGAGTCGATGGAATATGACGTGGTCGTGGTCGGCGGTGGACCCGCCGGCCTGGCCACTGCTATCCGTCTGAAGCAGTTGGCCGCTGAAAAGAACCAGGAGATCGGCGTCTGCGTACTTGAAAAAGGCGCTGAACTCGGCGCGCACATCCTGTCCGGCGCCGTCATGGACCCGCTGGCGCTGACCGAGCTGATCCCCGACTGGAAAGAAAAAGGCGCGCCGCTGAACGTGCCCGTCACGCAGGACAAGTTCCTGTTCCTGTCGGAGAACGGCGCGCGCGCGACCCCCAACTGGCTGCTGCCGCCCTGTTTCCACAACGAAGGCAATTACATCGTGCGCCTCGGCGACGTGGTGAAATGGCTGGGCGAACAGGCCGAGGCGCTGGGCGTGGACATCTTCCCCGGCTTCGCCGCGGTGGAAGTCCTGTATGACGACAAGGGCGCGGTGCGCGGCGTGGCCACGGGCGACATGGGCGTGGCGCGCGACGGCAGCCACACCGACCACTACCAGCCCGGCATGGAACTGCATGCCCGCTACACAGTGTTCGCCGAAGGCGCGCGCGGCCAGCTCGGCCGCCAGCTGATCGAACGCTACAAGCTCGACGAAGGCCGCAACCCGCAGTCCTACGGCATCGGCATCAAGGAAATGTGGGAAGTCGATCCGGCCCAGTCCAAGCCGGGCCTGGTCATCCACACGGCCGGCTGGCCGCTGGATTCCGACACCTACGGCGGCTCGTTCCTCTACCACCTGGACAACAACCTGGTGGCCGTCGGCATGATCGTGGGCCTGGACTACGCCAACCCGTGGCTGTCGCCGTTCGACGAATTCCAGCGCTACAAGACGCACCCGGCCATCCGCGGCACCTTCGAAGGCGGCAAGCGCATCGCCTACGGCGCGCGCGCCATCACGGCCGGCGGCCTGCTGGCGCTGCCCAAGCTGACCTTCCCGGGCGGCGTGCTGGTCGGCTGCGAAGCGGGCTTCCTCAACGCCTCGCGCATCAAGGGCAGCCACGCCGCCATCAAGTCCGGCAAGCTGGCCGCCGAAGCGGCCTTCGACGCCCTGGCCGCGGATCGCCGCCAGGACGAGCTGTCCGCCTATCCGCAGGCCTTCGAAGCCTCGTGGCTGCACGCCGAGCTGAACAAGGCGCGCAACTTCAAGCAGTGGTTCAAGAAGGGCCGCACGATCGCCACGCTGATGACCGGCATCGAGCAGCTGGTGTTCAAGGGCAAGATGCCCTGGACCCTGCGCCACAACAAGCCCGATCACGCCTGCCTGCAACCGGCCTCGCAATGCGCGCGCATCGACTATCCCAAGCCGGACGGCAAGCTCACCTTCGACAAGCTCAGTTCGGTGTTCATCTCGAACACCAACCACGAAGAGAACGAGCCCATCCACCTGACGCTGAAGGACCCCACCGTTCCGGTGCGGATCAACCTGGCCAAGTACGGCGGGCCCGAAGCGCGCTACTGTCCCGCGGGCGTCTATGAGTTCGTCAAGGACGACCACGGCGAGGACCGCTTGCAGATCAACGCGCAGAACTGTGTGCACTGCAAGACCTGCGACATCAAGGACCCGACCCAGAACATCGTCTGGGTGGCGCCGCAAGGCGGCGAAGGTCCGGTCTACAGCGGCATGTAACCGGCGCCGCCCCGCGGGGCGGCGCGCAATGGCGCGAATCCCATGACCGAACGCGTGCTGCTCATCGGCTGCGGCGACCTGGGCCTGCGGGTCGCCCGGCGCTTCCTGGCGCGCGGCGACGAGGTCCATGCCCTGCGCCGCCATCCGCCGGCCGACGGCCCTTCGGGCATCCGCTGGCTGCGCGGCGACATCGCCGCGCCCGGCGGAATCGGCGCGCTGCCGCAAGGCGTCACGCGCCTGATCCACCTGCCTGCGCCCGGCGCGCGCGACGCCGCGGCCTATCGCGGCGTATTCATCGACGGCCTGGCGCGGGTGCTGGACGCGCTGGACGCCTCGCGGCTGGCGCGGATCGTATTCGTGTCCTCCAGCGCCGTCTATGGCGAGCACGACGGCGACTGGGTCACCGAAGACACGCCCCCTGCTCCCCTGGGCGAGAACGGCCGCATATTGCTGCAGGCCGAGGCCGCGCTGGCGGCGCGCGGCCTGCCCGCCGCGGCGCTGCGGCTGGCGGGCCTGTACGGCCCGGGCCGGCTGCAGCTGATCGAACGCCTGCGCAGCGGCGCGGCCGGCGCGCCGCGCCAGCCCGAACACTGGGCCAACCGCATCCATATCGACGACGCCGCCGCGGCCGTGGCGCATCTGGCGCTGCTGCCCGAGGCCGCGCCGGTGTACATCGGCTGCGACGACACGCCGCTGCCCCTGCATACGCTGTACGCCGAGTTGGCCAGGCTGGCCGGCGCGCCCGCGCCGCGCACCGCGCCCGCCCCGGCCAACGTCGGCAGCAAGAAACTCAGCAACGCCCGCCTGCGCGCCAGCGGCTTCACGCTGCAGTGGCCCGACTCGCGCCTGGGCTACGCCGCGCTGCTGGCCGAGGCCCGGCCGCCGCAGACATAGTTCGCCGCGCGCCGAAGCGTGGGCCGCGCACGCGCCGGATACTGGCGCCATCCCGACACTGCCAAGGACCACACTCCATGATCGCCGTGATATTCGAAGTCGAGCCGGCCGACGGCAACCCCGAGCCCTATCTGGCCATCGCCGCGGGACTGGTCGAGGAACTGCGGGCCGTCGACGGCTTTATTTCCGTCGAACGCTTCCAGAGCCTGAGCCAGCCGGGCAAGCTGCTGTCGCTATCGTTCTGGCGCGATGAAGACGCCGTGCGGCGCTGGCGCTCGCTGGAATCGCACCGCCGCGCGCAGGAAGCCGGGCGCGGCGGCGTGTTCGCCGGCTACCGGCTGCGGGTCGCGCAGGTGCTGCGCGACTACGGCATGCACGAGCGCGAACAGGCCCCGGCCGACAGCCGCGAACGGCACGGCTGAGGTTGCGCCCGCAGCCTCAGGCCAGGTGCCGCGCCACGGCCTGGACCACCCGGCGCACGTCGTCGGCGGACACGTCCAGGTGCGTGACCAGGCGCGTCGGGCCGCCATAGACGGCGCGCATCAGGATGCCCTCGGCCGCCAGCGCGGCGGTCAGCGCCTCGCAGCGCGCGGGCTCGAATTCGGCGAACACCATGTTGGTGTCCTGGCTCAGCACCCTGACGCCGGCGATGCCGCGCAAGCCCTCGGCCAGCAGGCGCGCATTGGAATGGTCTTCGGCCAGGCGCTCGACGTTGTGTTCCAGCGCGTACAGGCAGGCCGCGGCCAGCACGCCGGCCTGGCGCAGGCCGCCGCCCAGCATCTTGCGCCAGCGGTGGGCGCGCGCGATCAGTTCGGCGCTGCCCGCCAGGACCGAGCCCACCGGCGCGCCCAGGCCCTTGGAAAAACAGATCGACACCGTATCGAAGGGTTGGCACAGCTGCGCCAACGGCAGGCCGCTGGCCACGGACGCGTTGAACACGCGCGCGCCGTCCAGATGCGTGGCCAGGCCGTGGCGGCGCGCCCAGTCGGTGGCGGCCTGCACGTAGGCGGCCGGGATCAGCTTGCCGTGGAAGGTGTTCTCCAGCGCCAGCAAACGGGTGCGCGCGAAGTGCGCGTCGTCGGCCGGCTTGAGCGCCGCCGCCAGTTTTTCCAGCGGCAGCGTGCCGTCTTCGGCGTGCTCGATCGGCTGCGGCTGGATGCTGCCCAGCACGGCCGCCCCGCCCCCTTCGTACTTGTAGGTATGGGCCAGCTGGCCCACCAGGTATTCGTCGCCGCGCCCGCAATGCGCCATCAGCGCGCCCAGGTTGCTCTGCGTGCCGGACGGGAAGAACAGGCCCGCCTCCTTGCCGGCGCGCGCGGCCACCGCTTCCTGCAGCCGGATCACGGTGGGATCGTCGCCCATCACGTCATCGCCCAGCGGCGCGGCGACCATGGCCTGCAGCATGGCCGCCGAGGGTCGGGTGACGGTGTCGCTGCGCAGATCGATCATGATTAGTCCTCGATAAATGGGATGGGGAGTCCGGTCAGTCGGCGCGCTGGGCCGGCGCGGCGCGGCTCACCACCCAGATGCCGGCCAGGATCAGCGCCATGCCGCCCAGTTCCACGGCAGTGGGCCGCTCGGACAGCAGCAGCCAGGCCAGCAGCATGGCCACCACCGGCACGCCCAGGCTGGACAGGCCGGCGATGGAGGCCGGCACCCGGCGCACGACCTGCAGCCACAGCAGCCAGCCCGCGGCGGTGGCGATCAGCACGATATAGACCATGCCGGCCCAGAGCTGCCAGCCCCATTGCGCCGGCATCTGCGGCATGAGCCAGGCCACCGGCACCATCACCAGGCCGCCGAACAGCATCTGCCACGCGGTGAACGTCATCACGTCCGGCGCGTGACGCTCGAACATGCGCTTGGACAGCACGGTGCCCACGCCCCAGCTCAGGCCGCTGCCCAGCCCCAGCAGCACCGGCCGGATGTCGCCCAGGCCGTTCCAGGGCTCGACGAAGCACACCAGGCCGACGGCGGCCAGGCCGATGCCCAGCGCGTGCGTGGCGGTGGGCCGTTCGCGCAGCAGCCACCATGCGAACAGGATCACCCAGAACGGCATGGTGTAGGCCATGAGCGAGACCTTGCCGACCCCGCCCGTCACCAGCGCGGTCTGCACGAAGCCCTGGAAGCCCGCGGTCTGGGTCAGGCCGATCAGCAGTGTCAGCTTCCACGGCGGCATGGCCAGCGGCCGGCGGGTCGCGATGGCCAGCGCGAACAGCACCAGACTGCCCGATACGTAGCGCAGCGCGACGAAATCGAACGGGCCGATGTAGGGCACGATCAGCTTCATCGCGATCCAGCTACCCGCCCAGACCAGGATGGTGCTGAGCATCAGGGCCAGCCCTGCGCGATCGAAACTGCTGCGGCTCACGTCTTCGACTCCGTGTTGTTCGAGAAAAAAAGAAGGCGCCCGTGCCGGAAAGAGCACGGGCGCCTCACATTATGCGCCTGTCGCGCAGCGCGCGGCCGGACGGCGCCGGCCGGGCCCGCTCACAGCGGCTTGGACAGCTGTTCCAGGATGGCGGGGTTCTCCAGCGTGGAGACGTCCTGCGTGACTTCCTCGCCCTTGGCGACCACGCGCAGCAGGCGGCGCATGATCTTGCCCGAACGCGTCTTGGGCAGGTTGTCGCCGAAGCGGATGTCCTTGGGCTTGGCGATGGGGCCGATTTCCCTGGCCACCCAGTCGCGCAGCGTCTTGGCGATGGCCTGCGCCTCGTCGCCTTCGGGGCGGGCGCGCTTGAGCACCACGAAGGCCACCACGGCCTCGCCCGTCGTATCGTCCGGACGGCCCACCACCGCGGCCTCGGCCACCATTTCGTGGGCCACCAGGGCCGATTCGACTTCCATCGTGCCCAGGCGGTGGCCGGAGACGTTCAGCACGTCGTCGATGCGGCCCATGATCCAGAAATAGCCGTCGGCGTCGCGCTGCGCGCCGTCGCCGGCCAGGTAGTAGCCGCGAAGCTCGGACGGGAAATAGCTTTTCTTGAAGCGCTCCGGGTCGCCCCAGATGTTGCGGATCATGGCCGGCCACGGACGCTTGACCACCAGGAAGCCGCCGTTGCCCTGCTCGACGTCGGCGCCGGTCTCGTCGACGATGGCCGCCGCGATGCCAGGCAGAGGCAAGGTGCAGGAACCCGGCTTGGTCGGCGTGGCGCCGGGCAGCGGGGTGATCATGTGCCCGCCGGTCTCGGTCTGCCACCAGGTGTCCACGATGGGACAACGCTCGCGGCCCACGTTCTTGTGGTACCACATCCAGGCTTCGGGGTTGATGGGCTCGCCCACCGTGCCGATGATGCGCAGGCTGTCGAGATCGTAGTTGCCGGGATGCGCTTCGGGCGTGGCCTCGGCCGCCTTGATCAGCGAGCGGATCGCCGTGGGCGCGGTGTAGAAGGTGTTGACCTTGTGGCGCGCGATCATGTCCCAGAAGCGGCCGGCGTTCGGGTAGGTGGGCACGCCCTCGAACACCACCTGCGTCAGGCCGGCGGCCAGCGGACCGTAGGTGATGTAGGTGTGGCCGGTGACCCAGCCCACGTCGGCCGTGCACCAGTAGACGTCGTCC
Organism: Achromobacter sp. SX5; assembly: GCF_056711425.1. Lineage (NCBI taxonomy): Bacteria > Pseudomonadati > Pseudomonadota > Betaproteobacteria > Burkholderiales > Alcaligenaceae > Achromobacter > Achromobacter sp. SX5. Next base: position 4,334,475 of record NZ_CM160041.1, read on the forward strand.
TTGCGCGCGTCGAAGGTCCACTTCACGGTCAGCAGCGCCCACAGCAGGTAGCCCGCCGACGAGTGCTGCACGCCCTTGGGCTTGCCGGTGGAGCCGGAGGTGTAGAGGATGAACAGCGGGTGCTCGGCGTTGACCGGCACCGGTTCGCAGGTGTCGGCCTGGCCGGCTTCCACGTCATGCATCCAGAGGTCGCGGCCTTCGTTCCACTGCACCTTGCCGCCGGTGCGGCGGTACACGATGACCTTGGAGACGGCTTCGCAGCCGCCCATGGCGAAAGCTTCCTCGACCGCCGGCTTGAGCGGGATGGTCTTGCCGCCGCGCACCTGCTCGTCGGCCGTGATGACCAGCGTGGCGCCCACGTCCACGATGCGCTCCTGCAGGCTCTTGGCCGAGAAGCCGCCGAACACCACCGAGTGCGTCACGCCCAGGCGCGCGCAGGCCTGCATGGCGACCACGGCTTCGATCGACATCGGCATGTAGATGATGGCGCGGTCGCCCTTCTTGTAGCCCAGCGCGGCGATGCCGTTGGCGAAGCGGCACACGCGCGCCAGCAGTTCGCGGTACGTGATCTTGTCGACCTTGCCGTCGTCGGATTCGAAGATGATGGCGGTCTTGTCGGCGTTGCCGTTGGTGAGGTGCACGTCCAGGCAGTTGGCCGAAACGTTGAGTTCGCCGTCGCCGAACCAGCGGTAGAACGGCGCGTCGGATTCGTCGAGGACCTGCGTGAAGGGCTTGGTCCATTGCAGGTTGTCGCGCGCCTGGCCGGCCCAGAAGCCGTCGAAATCGTTCTCGACCTGGGCGCACAGCGCGTTGTAGGCGTCCATGCTGGGAATCGCGGCGCCCTGCGCCGCGCGCTCGGGCGGCGGGAATACGCGGGTTTCCACCAGGACGGACTCAATAGCGTTCGACATGATTTTTGTCTCCAATCGGTGATTCTGTTGTTTGTGCCGCTTTTTCAGACCTACCTGCAACCGTATCGCCACGCTCTTACGGGCACCTTACGCAAAATGCGGGCCGGAGTCCGCGTGCGCAGGCGCCTGGAGCGCCGGGATCGCAGGGCATAGGCCTCGCGGCCCGCACAAGCCATTGGCGCATCGGCGCCGCATGGTGGCGGCGCCGCTGGGCAGACCATAAGGATAGCAGCCGCGGCGGCGCTTTCGCGAGTCAGGCGCCCCGCCGCGCCAGGCCGCTGCGCACGTCCACGCGCGCCAGCAGGATGAGGCCGCCGACGAAGAACAGGCCGGTCACCAGGATCGCCAGGCGATGGTTGCCGTGCGTGGCCCAGGTCACCAGGCCATAGGTCAGCGGACCGATCACGGCGGCGAGCTGCACCGCGAAGGTCCACAGCGAATAGAACTCTGCCAGCCGGCCCGCGGGCGCGAGCGCGCCCGTCATGGCCCGGCCCGCGCTCTGGGTCGTGCCCATGCACAGCCCGGCCAGCGTGGCGGCCACCCAGAACACCGGCGCGGTCACGGCGGCGTAGGCCACCAGCACCATCGCGATCCAGCCGGCCAGCGTGATGGCCAGCGCCGGCTTGTGGCCGATGCGGTCCTGCACGTAGCCGAACGAGAACGCGCCCGCCGCCGCGCCGATGTTCACGGCGAACACCAGCAGCATGATCTGGGGCGTGGTGAAGCCCATGACTTCCGAGGCGTAGACGGCCGCCAGCGTGATCACCACCGAGATGCCGGCCTGGTAGCAGGCGATGCACATCAACAGCCGGCGGAACTCGGGAAAGTGCTGTCCGGTCTCGCGCCAGGCGTAGGCCAGGCGCTTGAGCATGTGCAGCGCCTGCGTCTGGCCGGGCTGCGGCCGGGCGCGCTCGCGCAGCATGAAAAAAGACGGCAGCGCCGCCAGCGCGAACACCGTACAGGTGACGACGACGACCCAGGGCACGAATTGCTCGGCGCCCGCGCCGCGCGCCTCGGCCTGCGTCACGACCAGCAGCGACAGGCCCAGCGTCAGCATGCCGCCGAAATAGCCGAAGCTCCAGCCCCAGCCCGAGACCCGCCCCAGCGCCGAGGGCCTGGCGAGTTCGGGCAGGAAGGCCGCGACCACCGACTCGCCCACGCAATAGCAGTAGTTGGAGACGACGATGGCGGCCAGCGCCAGCCAGACATCGCCCGGACCCGCCTGGGTCAGCATCAGCGTGGCCGCGACGCAGCCCACCGTGCTCGCGTAGAGCAGGCGGCGCTTGCCGGCGCGCGCGTCGGCGCGGGCGCCCAGGCTGGGCATGGTCAGCATGATGAGCAGATAGGACAGCGACAGCGCCGCGGTCCATGCCAGCGTGGCCCACGGGGCGCGCCCGCCCACCACGCCGACGAAATAAGTGCTGAACACCGCCGTGAGGATCACGGTGGTGTAGCCGGAATTGGCGAAGTCGTACATGGCCCAGGCCCAGACTTCGCGCCTGGCCACGCCGGGGTTCAGGGGACTGTCGTCGCCTGCCCCGGCGTTTTTCGCGCAAGCGCCGGACGGCGCCTGCGGCGGCATGCCATCGCTCATAGGTCCAGCGCGGCGATGCCTGCCTGAGCGATCAGCACGTCCTCGCTCGATTTCACGCCGGACACGCCGACCGCGCCGACCACGTGGCCATCGGCCACGACCGGCACGCCGCCTTCGAGCAGGCCGTCGAGCGAGGGGGCCGACAGGAACGAGTAGCGGCCGTTGTTGATCATCTCTTCGTAGACGCGCGACTCGCGGCGGCCGAGCGCCGCGGTCTTGGCCTTGGCCGGAGCGATGTGCGCCGAGATCGGAGCCGCGCCGTCCAGGCGCAGCATGCCCAGCAGGTGGCCGCCGTCATCGACCACGGAGATCGTGACGGCCCACTTGTTCTGCAGGGCGTGTGCTTCGGCCGCGGCCAGGATCTTCTTGACGTCTTCGGCGCTCAGCACGGGCTTGGTATTCATTGCAGCGACTCCTTTATCTGTTCCAGGGCGGTTGGATCTTCTATGGTGGTCAGATCTCCGGGATCGCGTCCTTCGCATACCGCGACGATCGCGCGGCGCAGGACCTTGCCGGAGCGGGTCTTGGGCAATGCGCCCACGAACCTGATCCTGGCGGGTCGGGCCACCGCTCCCAGCTGATCTTCCACCAGCCGCATGATATCGCCTTCCAGCTGCTTTGCCGCCTCCGGCGTCTCGGCGCCGGCGGGATTCTTGAGCACGGCGAAGGCCATCGCCACCTGCCCCTTGAGCGAGTCGGCCACGCCCACCACCGCGCATTCGGCGATGGCGCTGTGGCTGTTGACCGATTCCTCGATCTCGCGCGTACCCAGCCGGTGGCCGGCCACGTTGATCACGTCGTCGGTGCGGCCCAGGATGAACCAGTAGCCGTCGGCGTCGACCAGGCCCCAGTCGAAGGTCGAATACACCTGGCGACCCGGGATGGACGTGAAGTAGGTCTGCACGAAGCGTTCGTCGTCGCCCCAGATGGTGGACATGGCGCCGGGCGGCAGCGGCGGCACGATGGCCACCACGCCCTTCTGGTCGGGCCCGAGGTCCTCGCCGGTCGATTCGCTGACGATGCGCGCGTCGAAACCGTACACCGGGAACGACGGGCTGCCATAGCGGGTGGGCACCTTTTCCACGCCCGGCTGCGCCGACAGAATGGGCCAGCCCGACTCCGTCTGCCAGTAATTGTCGATGATGGGCTTGCCCAGGCCGCTGGAGATCCATTGCGCCGTGGGCTCGTCCAGCGGTTCGCCCGCCAGGTAGACCGCGCGCAGCGAAGACAGGTCGTGGCGCTTGAGCAGTTCGGGGTCCTGGCGCTTGAGCACGCGCACCGCGGTCGGGGCCGAGAACAGCGTGTTGACGCCGAACTGCTCGACCAGCTTCCACAGGATCGCGCCGTCCGGACGCACCGGCGTGCCTTCGTACAGCACCGTGGCCTGCCCGCCGATCAGCGGGCCGTAGACGATATAGGAATGGCCCACCACCCAGCCGATGTCGCTGGTGCAGAAGAAGGTGTCGCCGGCCTTGCCGTTGAACAGGTATTCCATGGACGAGGCCAGCGCCACGGCGTAGCCGCCGGTGTCGCGCTGCACGCCCTTGGGCCTGCCGGTCGTGCCGGAGGTGTAGAGGATATAGCTGGGCTCGGACGACTCCAGCCATTCGACCGGCACCCGCGCGCCCTGGTGGCGCTGGCGCAGCGTGGCGTAGTCCAGGTCGCGCCCGGCCACCGGCTCGAACGGCGCCAGGCCGCGGTCGAACACCACGACCGAGGCCGGCGGCGACTTGGCCAGGGCCAGCGCGCGGTCCAGCAGCGGCTTGTACGGCACCACCTTGCCGGCGCGCGAACCGCCGTCGGTGCAGACCACCACCTTGGGCGCCGCATCGTCGATGCGCTGCGCCAGGTTGACCGAGGCGAAACCGCCGAACACCACCGAATGCACCGCGCCGATACGGGCACAGGCCAGCATGGTGAACACGGCTTCCGGCACCATCGGCATGTAAAGCAGCACCCGGTCGCCCCGCCCCACGCCCAGTTCCTTGAGCATGGCGGCGGCCGCGTTGACCTCGTCGTAGACCTCCTGGCGGGTATAGACGCGCTCGCGGTCCACTTCCGTGGAGACCCAGATCAGGGCCGGCTTGTCGGCCTGGGTCGGCAGCCAGCGGTCGACCGCGTTGTAGCAGAGATTGGTGCGCCCGCCCGTGAACCACTTGGCGAACGGCGGGCGCGAAAAGTCCAGCACGGACTCGAACGGCGTCTCCCAATGCACGCGGTCGGCCTGTTCGCGCCAGAATGCGTCGCGGTCATGTACCGAGCGGTAATGGAAATCCCGGGTTTTTTGCATTTATGTCTCCTGTTATCTTTCTTCCGCCTTTGGGCTGATTGCTTTTTTCTGGAATCTTTCAGCCACATTTTGGTAGGCGAACCTTGCACGAGGCTTGCCGCAAGTCAAAACATTCTGCCCGACGTCCACGCTGCATGGACATTAAAGTCCTTAAAGTGACACAAACGTCACAAACCGGACTTGAAAGTTTGGTAGAATCCCCGCGAAGTTGTACAAAAATGTTGATTTTGCTGACATCTTGGCCAGATTCACGGTGATCGCCGTGTTTTCTGCCGTCATCAGCGGATCTTCCCCAGGCGAATGCATCGACACTCCACACGCGCGCGACTGAATTCATCCCCGGGCCAAGCAAGCCGCGGTCTGCCTCGCAGTCTGCAATTGCTGGCGCTGGCGGCGTGCGTGGTTCTGGCCGGCTGTGCCGGCACAAGTCAAAAGTCTACCGCCTATACGTCGGAAATCGATCCCTACGAATCCGGCGCGCTGACCGCCAGCTACGACCCCATCGGCATGCTGGTGGCGCAGAAATTCAAGCGCGAGCGCCAGAAGCCCCACACCGGCGTCGACAGCGACAACGCCATGGTCAGCGAAGCGCTGAACTACCTCGGCATCCGCTACCGCTTCGGCGGCAGTTCTCCCGACACCGGTTTCGATTGCAGCGGCCTGGTCACCTACACGGCCGAACGCTCGCTGGGCCTGAAACTGCCGCGCAACGCCGCCGAAATGGCGCGCCAGGGCACCGTCATCGACAAGAGCGAACTGAAGGCCGGCGACCTGGTCTTCTTCAACACGCTGGGCCGCCGCTATTCGCACGTCGGCATCTATCTTGGCGACGACCGTTTCGTGCACTCGCCCAGTTCCGGCGGCGTGGTCCGCGTCGAGAACATGACCATGACCTACTGGGCCAAGCGCTATAACGGCGCCCGCCGCCTGGACAACAGCCTGATCGCCTCGGCCCGCGCGGCCAACTGATCCGCCCGCCCCCCCCCCGGATAACGCACAAGCAAAACGCCGCCGGACTGCGAAGTCCGGCGGCGTTTTGCCTTGATCTTGCGGCCTGCCGGCAGCGGGTCTACCCAGCTTGCCCCGGCGGCAGGACCTGCCTAGTGCACCGTGCCCGCGTGCGCGCACAGGCCGCATTGCTGCAGCGCCTGCTGCATGCTGCATACCGAGCGGCGACAAGCGACGACCCGGATGCCGCCGCGTTGCGCCGCGTTGCGGAAGGTCTTCATGACGTTGTGGCCGAGGAAGTCGGTCAGCAGGATGACGAGCTGGGTGCCCGAGGGCAGCTGCAAGGTTTTTTTCTGGTGCGAAGGATCGCGCCCGCTGATGTGGTGCGTGATCGAAATGTTGTGCCCCTTGAGTAGGTCGGGAATGTTGCCGAGGCGGTCGGCGCCCACTATCACTGCACTGAGTCCTGCGGTCATGATGAACCTCGCTGGGTCGTTGAGACTGGTAGTAATGATAATGATTCCCATTTTTTAGTCAACCCAAATGAGATCGGTTCTTATTTAATTATTTTTATGAGCCCCTGAACGGGGATAGCGAGATCCCCGGATCGACAAAAAAAAATGGCGCCCGAAGGCGCCGTGCGGGTGGCCCGCGAAGGCATGCCAAGCCTACTTGGGGCTTCCCTGCACGGCTTCGGTCACCACCGCGCGGGTCAGGGACGGCGCCAGCATTTCCAGGAACGTGTAGACGTAGTCCCGCAGGAACACGCCCGCTTTGACGCCCACACGGGTGGTATGCGTGCCGAACAGGTGGCCCACGGCCAGCCCGACCAGGTTGGAATCGCGCCGCGGGTCGTAGGCCACGCCGGCGATGATGCCTATGCCCAATCCTACGTCGACGTACGTCTTGATCACGTCGGCGTCGATGGCTTCCAGGACGATGTCCGGGTGTATGCCCTGGTTGGCGAAGATCTCGTCTATGGTGGTGCGGCCGGTGAAGGCGCGGTCATAGGTGACGATGGGATATTCGGCCAGCTGCGCCAGCGTCAGCCGCTTGGCGGCGCTGGAGGTCAGTTCGGCCAGGGGATGGTCCGGGCGCACCACCACCGTGTGCTCCCAGGCGTAGACCGGCAGCGTGGCCAGGCCGGGCGTCAGGGCCAGCGATTCGGTGGCCAGCGCCAGGTCGGCCTGCTCGTGCAGCACCATTTCCGCCAGCTGGGCGGGGCTGCCTTCGGCCAGCGACAGGTGGACCTTGGGGAATTGCTTGCGAAACGCCGGGATGACCCTGGGCAGCAGGTAGCGCGCCTGGGTGTGGGTGCAGGCGATGACCAGGCCGCCCTCGTCGCGGCGCGCGAACTCGTCGCTGACCTTCTTGAGGTTGTCCACTTCCCGCATGATGCGGTCGATGACCTGCGACACCGCCAGGCCGGGCTTGGTCAGCCCCTTGATGCGTTTTCCGTGGCGTTCGAAGATCTTGATGCCGAGTTCGTCCTCGAACTCGATGATCGCCTTGGATACCCCCGGCTGGGAGGTATAGAGCATCCGGGCGGCTTCGGTGAGGTTGAAGTCGCGCCGGATGGTTTCCCGCACGAAACGAAATTGCTGCAGGTTCATGAATTGGCCCCTGTTAGACGGGCCAATTATAAGTAATAAGGACGCCTTGCTATATGACTTATTTGTATATGCTTAGGCGCAAGGCGTCCCGCTTTCAGCGCATCGTGATCGTGGTGTTCACGCTCTTGGCATGGGCCGACCAGCGCGCGGTGACGGTCTTGGTCTGCGTCCAGAACTGCACCGCCTGCTTGCCATTGGGACCCAGGTCGCCCAGCTTGGAGGCGCGCGAGCCGGTGAAGCTGAACCAGGCCACCGGCACCGGGATCGGCACGTTGATGCCGACCTGGCCAACGTCGATGTTGTTCTGGAAGTAGCGGGCCGCGCCGCCGTCCTGGGTGAACAGCGCCACGCCGTTGCCGTTGGGGTTGCGGTTGATGAACTCCACCGCTTCTTCGAGGGTTTCGACGCCCACCACGCACAGGACCGGGCCGAAGATTTCTTCGGTGTAGATGGTCATGTTCTCGGTGACGCCTTCGAAGATGGTCGGGCCCACGAAGTTGCCCTGCTCGAAGCCGGCCACCTTCAGTTCGCGGCCGTCGAGCAGCAGCTTGGCGCCTTCGTCCACGCCCTTCTGGATCAGGCTTTCGACGCGCTTCTTGGCGTTGGGCGAGACCAGCGGGCCGAGGTCGGCGGCGCGGTCGGTGCCGGCGTTGACCTTGAGCTTCTTGGCGCGCTCGACGAAGTCGGGCAGCCAGTTGCGCGCTTCTCCGACCAGCACGGCCACGGACGAGGCCATGCAGCGCTGGCCGGCCGCGCCGAAGGCGGCGCCCAGCAGCTGGTTCAGCGCGACTTCGGGATCGGCGTCGGGCAGCACCACGCAGTGGTTCTTGGCGCCCATCATGGACTGGCAGCGCTTGCCGGCGGCCGAGGCGCGGTTGTAGATCTCGGTGCCCACGCGGGTCGAGCCGATGAACGAGACCGCCTTGATGTCGGGATGCTCGCACAGGCCGTTGGCGATGTCGGGGCCGCCATGCACGACGTTGAGCACGCCCGGCGGCAGGCCGGCTTCCAGCGCCAGCTGGGCCAGGAACAGCGAGGACGTCGGGTCCTGCTCGGAGGGCTTGAGCACGAAGGTGTTGCCGCAAGCCACGGCGATCGGGAACATGAAGCACGGCAGCATCACCGGGAAGTTGAACGCGGTGATGCCCGCGCACACGCCCAGCGGCTGGATCAGGGTGTAGACGTCGATGCCGGTGGCGGCGTTCTCGGCGTATTCGCCCAATTGCAGGTTGGCGATGGAACAAGCATGTTCGACCACTTCCAGGCCGCGGCCGACTTCGCCCTCGGCGTCCGGCAGGGTCTTGCCGTGCTCGCGGGTGATCATCTCGGCCAGCTTGCCGGTGTTGGCGCGCAGCAGCTCCTGGAACTTCAGCATGACGCGCATGCGCAAGCCCTGCCCGCTGTTGCGCCAGGTCTTGAAGGCCTCCTTGGCGTTGGAGACGGCCAGGTCCAGTTCCTCGCGGGTGGCGAAGGGAACCTTGGCGACGACCTCCTGGGTAGCGGGATTGATCACGTCTCGCCATTCGGTGGTTTTGGACTGCACTAGCTTGCCGCCGATCAATAGCGGAACGCGCGGGACTTCACTCATTTGATGCTCCTCACACTGCCTAGTCGATGCGGAGCGGACTCCGCGTTCATGGATTCAGCGGACGCCGCGGGGGCGGCGCCCGCATTGCCTTATTTCTTCACCAGCGGGCACGTGGAATCGGACAGGGGCTGGAAGGCCTCGGCGGCCGGGATGGTGGCCACCAGCTTGGAATAGTCCCAGCCGCCCTTGGATTCCGCGGGCTTCTTCACTTCGTACAGGTACATATCGTGGATCACGCGGCCATCGGGACGGATCGAGGCATTGCGCATGATCGGGTCCTTGATGGGCAGCTCGCGCATCTTGTCGGCCACCACCTTGCCGTCGGTGCTGCCGGTAGCCGCCACCGCGCGCAGGTAGTGCAGCACGCTGGAATACACGCCGGCCTGGGTCATGGTGGGCTTGAGGCCGCGGAAGGCCTTTTCGAAGCGTCCGGACCATTGGCGGGTGTTGTCGTCGTAGTCCCAGTAGAAGCCGTCGACGTACGACAGCCCCTGGGCGTTCTCCAGGCCCAGCGCCCGCAGGTCGGACAGGAAGATCAGCAGCGACACCAGGCGCTGGCCGCCCGCCACGATGCCGAATTCGCGCGCCTGCTTGACGGCGTTGACGGTGTCCTGGCCGCCGTTGGCCAGCGCCACCACCTGCGCCTTGGAGCTTTGCGCCTGCAGCAGGTAGGAAGCGAAGTCGGGCGCGTTCAGCGGATGCCGCACGCTGCCGGCGACCGTGCCGCCCAGGGCCTGCACGGCCTTGGCGGTGTCGGCTTCCAGCGAGTGGCCGAAGGCGTAGTCCACGGTGATGAAGAACCAGGACTTGCCGCCCGCGCGCACCGTGGCCTTGGCGCCGCCGGCCGATTGCGAATAGGTGTCGAACATCCAGTGGAAGCCGACCGGCGAGCATTCCTTGTTGGTCAGGGCCGTGGTGGCCGGGCCGGAGAACATCACGACCTTGTTCTTTTCGCGCGCGATGCCCTGCACCGCCAGCGCCACGGCGGAGTTGGTCAGGTCGGCGATGGCGGTGACGCCGTCGCGGTCGAACCATTCGCGCGCCTTGGCCGCGCCCACGTCCGCCTTGTTCTGGTTGTCCGCGGACACCAGCTCGATCTTCATGCCCTTGCACTCCGCGGCCAGGCAATCGTCGATCGCCAACTGGGCCGCAGCCACCGATCCCGCGCCCCCCATGGCGGCGTAGGTGCCCGACATATCGGTCAGAATCCCGATCTTCACCGGCGGCTTATCCGCCGCATGGGCCTGGGCGACCAGGGCGGCGCCCAGACACAGCCCTGCGGCCAGCCCGCGTGCGTGCAATTTCATGGATTTGTCTCCTGAGTTTTATGCGTTGTTGCGCCGTCTTTGCGGCCTGCGGCCCCGGGGGTTCCCCCTGGACCTGCCAACCCAGTGTAGATGTGTGAAAATCAACAAGCAAGGCCAGAAATGCACATTCCTTGTGCATGAATGAACAATAGGATGGATGCCCGCGCCGCCATGGCGGCGCGGGCGCGGAGCGCCGGATCGTGCTTGATTGGGACAGTCTGCGGTATTTCCTGGAAGTGGCCCGCACGCAGCGGGTCAGCGCGGCCGCGCGCAAGCTCGGGGTCGAACACACCACGGTGTCGCGGCGCATCCGCGCGCTGGAGGCGGAGCTGGACACGCTGCTGTTCGAGAAATCGCGCAGCGCCGGCTTCATGCTGACCGACGACGGCCAGCGCCTCTTCGTCCACGCCGAACAGATGGAAAGCGCGGTGCACTCCGCGCGCGAGAACCTGTCGGGCATCGGCCAGGCGCTGTCCGGGCATCTGCGCATCGGCGCCACCGAGGGCTTCGGCAGCTATGTGCTGACGCCGCTGGCCGCCGACTTCCAGCGGCGCTATCCGCACATCACGCTGGACATCCTGCCGGTGCCGCGCTTCGTCAGCCTGTCCAAGCGCGAGGCCGACCTGGCCATCACCATCGAACGCCCGCAGCGCGGCCCCTACGTATGCAGCAAGCTGTGCGACTACACGCTGCGCCTGTATGGCACGCCGGGCTACCTGGCCCGGCACCCGCCGATCACGTCGCGCGCGGACCTGGCCGGCCATTCCTTCATCGGCTATGTGGACGAGCTGCTGTTCAGCGAACGCCTGCGTTATCTGGAAGACCTGCTGCCGGCCAGCAAGGTGGTGCTGCGCAGCACCAGCGTGGTGGCGCAATACCACGCCACGCTGCAGGGCCAGTCGCTGGCGATCCTGCCCTGCTTCATCGCCGCGCAGGACCCGCGGCTCAAGCCGGTGCTGGAGGACGAGGTGGCCATCACCCGCTCGTTCTGGATGTACTGCCACGAAGACCTGCGCAAGCTCAAGCGCGTGACGGTCTTGTGGGAGTTCATCCGCAGGTCGATATTGAAGAACGCCGACCTGCTGGCCGGCCGCCGCGGCACCATGAAATACCTGCCGTGACGGCCGGGCTCAGGCGTTGTTGCGCGGCGCCTTCACGCGCAGGCGGCGCATCAGCAGGAACACCGTCAACAGGGCCACCACGCCGTGGATGGCCCACACGCCCACGCCGAAGCTGAGCTTGCCGCCCGAGATCCAGGCGCGCGACAGGTTGATCAGGTTCATATAGAGCAGGCCCACCAGGCCCGCGATGAGCAGGTCGCCCGAGCGGCCCAGGCGCGGGTTGACCGCCCCGAGGGGAATCGCCAGCAGCGCCAGGTTCAGCGCCGCCAGCGGCAGCGAGATGCGCCACATGACCTGCGACCAGCTGCTGTCGGTGTTGTCTTCCATGAGCTGCATGGTGGTGCGCGCCTTGGACGAGCGCTCGGCGGCGGCGCGGGCCTCGGCCACCGGATCGGCGCCCGCCTTGCTTTCCAGGCGCAGCCCGTATTTCTCGAAGTGCACCAGGCGCAGTTCCGGCGTGCCCGGCTTGAGATCGTAGCGGTGGCCTTCGCCCAGCACCAGGAAGCGGTCGCCGTTGGGCTGCGTTTCGCTGTGCGCGCTGCTGGCGGTCAGGACGCTCAGCCATTCGGGACCGGTTTCGCGCGCGAACACGGTGCCGAGCTCGTCGCTGGCGTCGAGCGGATCTTCGGCGAAGAACACGCGGCTGCCGCCGGAGGATTCGGCGAACTGGCCGGCCGTGACCTTGGCCAGGTCGGAGCGCTGCTCGAAGCGTTCGTGGTATTCGCCGATCTGGCGATAGGCCCACGGCGCGGCCACCAGCGTCAGCCCGGCCACCGCCAGCGCCACCGGAATGGCCACGCGCAGCACGGGCTTGAGCCAGTCGGCCAGCGACAGGCCGCTGGCGAACCACACCACCATTTCGGATTCGCGGTAATTGCGCGTGACCGTGGTCAGGACCGCGATGAAGACGGAGACCGCGAGCACGGTCGGCAGGGCCGTGATGGTCGACAGCGCGGCCAGCACCAGCACCACGTCGGCCCCGATGTTGCCTCCCGCGGCTTCGCCGAGCAGGCGCACGAGCAACACGCTGAGCCACACGACGAGCAGAGTGGAGAAGACAACGACAGCGTGACTGGTGATCTCGCTGACGACCGATCGTTTGAATAGAGACATGGGAGAATATGCGGGATAATCGACCGCATCATACACAGACGTACACGGGAAACCCTCATGGAATTTAGCACACAGACCACTGCTTCCCTGCACCAGGTGAAAACCGCCGCCCTGGCCGTCGGCGTCTATGCGGAAGGCGTGCTGAGCCCGGCCGCCGACCTCATCGACCGCGCCTCCAACGGCGCCGTGCGCGCGGTGGTCAAGGCCGAGTTCCGCGGCCGCGCCGGCTCGACGCTGACGCTGCGCAACCTGCCCGGCGTGACCGCGCAGCGCGTGGTGCTGGTGGGCCTGGGCAAGCAGGAGGAATACTCGGCCCGCGCCCACGCCTCGGCCGAGCAGGCCTTCGCCGCGGCCTGCGTGGCCGCCCAGCTCGCCGAAGGCGTGTCCACGCTCGTCGCCAACCCCATCGCCGACGTGGCCGTCGCGGCCCGCGCGCGCAGCGCCGCCATCGCCGCCGGCAACGCCACCTATCATTACGACGCGAGCTTCGGCAAGCCCGACCGCGACGCCCGTCCCAAGCTCAAGAAGATCGTGCAGGTCGTCGAGCGCGCCGACGCCGCCCAGGCCCAGAAAGGCCTGCGCGAAGGCGCCGCCATCGCCAACGGCATGGAACTGACGCGCACGCTGGGCAACCTGCCCGGCAATATCTGCACCCCCACCTACCTGGGCGAAACCGCCAAGCGCCTGGCGCGCGAATTCAAGTCGCTCAAGGTCGAAGTGCTGGACAAGAAGCAGGTCGAGGCGCTGGGCATGGGCTCGTTCCTGTCGGTGGCGCGCGGCTCCGACGAGGCGCTGCGCTTCATCGTGCTGCGCCACGCCGGCAGCAAGACCGCCAAGAAGACCGCGAAGAACGCCCCCGGCCCCATCGTGCTGGTCGGCAAGGGCATCACCTTCGACGCCGGCGGCATCTCGCTCAAGCCCGCCGCCACCATGGACGAAATGAAGTACGACATGTGCGGCGCCGCCAGCGTGCTGGGCTCGTTCCGCGCCCTGGCCGAGCTGGAGCTGCCGCTGGACGTGGTCGGCCTGATCCCGGCCTGCGAAAACCTGCCCAGCGGCAAGGCCAACAAGCCGGGCGACGTGGTCACCAGCATGTCCGGCCTGACCATCGAAATCCTCAACACCGACGCCGAAGGCCGCCTGGTGCTGTGCGACGCGCTGACCTACGCCGAGCGCTTCAAGCCCTCGGCCGTCATCGACATCGCCACCCTCACCGGCGCCTGCGTGGTCGCCCTGGGCAACGTCAACAGCGGCCTGTTCTCGAAGGACGACGCGCTGGCCGAGGCGCTGGCCGCCGCCGGCCGCGCCTCGCTGGACACGGCCTGGCGCATGCCCATGGACGAGGCCTACCAGGAACAGCTGAAGTCCAACTTCGCCGACCTGGCCAACATCGGCGGCCCCCCGGCCGGCGCGGTCACGGCGGCCTGCTTCCTGTCGCGCTTCGCCACGGCCTATCCGTGGGCGCACCTGGACATCGCCGGCACCGCCTGGCGCGGCGGCAAGGACAAGGGCGCCACCGGCCGCCCCGTGCCGCTGCTGATGCAGTACCTGCTGGACCAGGCTTGAAGCGCCTGCGACGGTATCCGGCATGACGCGCATCGATTTCGCCTTCGGCGCGCCGGACCGCCTGCGCATGGCCTGCCAGGTCGTGCGCAAGCGCTACCTGGCAGGCCAGCGGCTGGTGGTGTACTGTAAAGACGGCAGCCGCTTGGCCGCGTTCGACCGCATGCTGTGGGCGTTCGACGACACGTCTTTCGTGCCGCACGTGCTGGCCAACGACCCGCTGGCGGCCGACACCCCGGTGGTGCTGACGGCGGGCGATCCGCAGCAGGCCGCGGCGGCCGCGGGCCAGGGCGAACAGCCGCCCCCCGCCTGGCTGCTGAACCTGGACAACGACTGCCCGCCCGGCTTCGAGGCCTTCGAAAGGCTGCTCGAAATCGTCTCCGACGACCCCGAGGACAAGCAGGCCGCGCGCCAGCGCTGGCGCGCCTACCAGGGCGCCGGCCATACGCCGCACAGCCACGACCTCAGCCGCCAGTCCGCCGGCGGCTGAACCGGCAGCCGGCGCTCCGCGCGCCGCCGCCCCATCGATTTTCGGGAGCCAACATGCCCTCTCGCCGCTACGACCCCGGCATCCCCACCCTGACCCAGCGGGCCGAACCCGCGCTACCCCCGGGCGCGGACGACGCCGACGAGGCGTTTCCGGTGCTGACCGAAGTGGCGCAGCCCGCGCCGGCCAGATCCGTCCCCCTGCCCGACCCGGCGGTGCTCAGCGCCCGCTTGCAGGCCGAGGTGGAACAGCTCATGCAGCAGGCGCTGGCCGACGCCGTCGAACAGATCCAGGCCCGCATGGACGCCGAACTGCCCGTCATCGTGGCCCGCGTGCTGCGCGACGTGCGCCCAGGTTGATCCGCCTGGAACCTTCGCCCGGCGTCTGGTCTAATTCCTGACGAAACTGGATTCTTCAGGGAACTGTAAGGTATCCTTCGCATCTAATTCTAGGCAATCGTCATTTCGCCGCACACAGGAGTTCTCCATGAACGAATATCGTCCGTCCCCTTTTAACCGTTCCGGCGCGCTGGCCGGCGCGCCGGGCGAGGTCGCGCGCAACAAGGTCCTGCGCAACACCTATTGGCTCCTGGCGCTGTCGCTCATCCCCACCGTGCTGGGCGCCGCCGTGGGCCTGTACACCGGCATCAACACCGTCATGGGCGCCAGCCCCGGCCTGTCCGCGATCGTGTTCCTGGTGGGCGCGTTCGGGATGATGTTCGCCATCGAGAAAAACAAGAACAACTCGCTGGGCGTGGCCCTGCTGCTGGCCTTCACCTTCTTCATGGGCATCATGCTGTCGCGCCTGCTCGGCTTCGTGCTGGGCATGGGCAACGGCGCCCAGCTGGTCATGACGGCCTTCGGCGGCACGGCCGTCGTGTTCGGCACCATGGCCACGCTGGCCACCACCATCAAGCGCGATCTCTCGGGGCTGCAGAAGTTCCTGTTCATCGGCGCGGTGGTGATCCTGGTGGCGGCCCTGGCCAACATCTTCCTGCAGCTGCCGGCGCTGATGCTGACCATCTCGGTCCTGGCCATCGTGATCTTCTCGGCCTTCATGCTGGTGGACCTGCAGCGCGTGGTCAACGGCGGCGAAACCAACTACGTGTCCGCCACGCTGGCGATCTACCTGGACGTGTACAACGTCTTCTCCAACCTGCTGATGCTGCTGGGCATCTTCGGCGGTAACCGCGAGTAATCGCCGTCCGCCTGCCAGTCCAAAGGGCCTACATTTCCATGTAGGCCCTTTTTTCATTCGGGAAGCCCGCGCCATGCCGAACCGCCGCCGCTTCATCCAGACCGCCGCCGGCGCCGCCCTGCTCGGCCCGTCCTGGACCGCCCGCGCGCTCAGCCGGCAGGCGCCCATGCTGACGCGCGCCATCCCCGCCACCGGCGAGGCGCTGCCGGTGATAGGGCTGGGCACGGCCGACACCTTCAACGTTCCGCCCGGCGACGCCGCCGCCCTGGCGCCGCTGGCCCAGGTGCTGGACACGCTGTTGCAGGCGGGCGGCTCGCTGATCGACACGGCCCCGAGCTACGGCCACGCCGAAGCCGTGACCGGCGCGCTGCTGGCCCGCAACGGCGGCCTGTGGTCGCAGGCCTTCCTGGCCACCAAGATCAGCACGCAGGGGCACGAGTCGGCCATGCGCCAGCTGCGCCAGTCGCAAAAGGCGCTGGGCAGCGACAAGCTGGACCTGGTCCAGGTGCACAACCTGATAGACACCGCCAACCAGCTGGCGCTGCTGCGCGACCTCAAACGCCAGGGCGTGATCCGCTACGTCGGCATCACGCATTACGCCGACCATGCGCATGACGAACTGACCGCGCTGGTCGAGCGCGAGCGGCCGGACTTCGTGCAGGTCAACCTGTCGGTGGGCGCGCGCAACGCCGAAAAGCGCCTGCTGCCGGCCTGCCAGGCGCGGGGCGTGGCGGTGCTGGTGAACCGGCCGTTCCAGGACGGGGCGCTGTTTCGCCAGGTGCGCGGCATGGCGCTGCCGCCGCTGGCCACGGAGCTGGGCTGCACCTCCTGGGCGCAGCTGTTCCTGAAATTCATCATCGGCCATCCCGCCGTGACGGCGGTGATCCCCGCCACCTCCAAGCCGGCCAACATGGCGGACAACGCCCGCGCGGGGTTCGGCCAGCAGCCCGACGCCGCGCTGCGCGAACGCATCGCCGCCCTGCTGGCCTGACGGCATGGCGCCCCCAGCCACCCTGCGGGGCCGAGCGGCGCTGGCGCTGGGCATACGCGAGGACGAACTGGGCCCGGCGGCCTGCGGCTTCGCCTTTTTCTTCTTCCTGTTCTGCGGCTATTTCATGCTGCGCCCGATCCGCGAAACCATGGGCATACAGGCCGGCGTGGACCAGCTGCAATGGCTGTTCACCGCCACCTTCGTGGCCATGCTGGCGGTGGCGCCGCTGTTCGGCTGGCTGTCGGCGCGCGTGCCGCGCGCCACATTGGTGAGCTGGGTCTACGCCGTGTTCGCCCTGGCCATGGCGGGCTTCGGCGCGGTGCTGCACCTGCTGCCCGGCAGCGCCTGGGCCGCGCGCGTGTTCTACGTGTGGCTGTCGGTGTTCAACCTGTTCGTGGTCTCCATCGCCTGGAGCCTGATGGCCGACGTGTTCCGCATGGAATCGGCCAAGCGCCTGTTCGCCCTGATCGCCGCCGGCGCCAGCGCGGGCGGGCTGTGCGGCCCGCTGCTGGGCGGGCTGTGCGGCCCGCTGCTGGGCGGGCTGCTGGCCGGCGCGCTGGGCCCGGCCGGCCTGTTGCTGCTGTCGGCGCTGCTGCTGGCGGCGACGCTGCCGCTCAAGGCCCGGCTGCTGCGCTGGCGCGCCGCCGACCGCCAGGAGACGGCCAATGACGACATGCGGCGTCCCATCGAAGGCTCGATCCTGGCCGGCCTGTCGGGCGTGTTCCGCTCGCGCTACCTGATGGGAATCTCGCTGCTGGTGATCCTGCTGGCCACGCTCAACACCTTTCTCTACATGGAGCAGGCGCGGCTGGTGGCCGACGCCTTTCCCGACACGGCGCAGCGCATCCGGGTCTTCAGCGTGCTGGATTTCACGGTCCAGTCGCTTTCGCTGCTGTCGCAGGTGTTCGTCACCGGGCGCGTGGCCGCGCGGCTGGGGCTGCGCTTCCTGCTGGCCGCGGTGCCGCTGGCGATGGCGGCCGGGTTCCTGGTCCTGGCGGCGTATCCGGTCTTCGGCGTGCTGGCGGCGGTCATGATCGCGCGCCGCGTGGGCGAATACGCGCTCATCCGGCCCGGGCGCGAAATGCTGTTCACCACGGTCCCGCCCGAGGACAAGTACAAGACCAAGAACGTGATCGACACGGTGGTCTACCGCGCCGGCGACGCGGCCAGCGGCTGGGTCAAGGCGGGCGTGGACATGCTGGGCCACGGCGCGGCCCTGGTCGCGCTGCTGGGCGCCGCCTTCGCGCTGGGCGCGGCGGCCGTGGGTTACGCGCTGGGGAGGCGCGCCGACGGCGATTAGGTTTTACTGAACATGCATATCATTGGCCCAAACGGATTCCGGGGGCCGCCGCCGCACAATGGCAGCGCTTTCAATGCCTCGGGAACCGCCATGAACCGCAACGCCATCGCCTGTCTTGCCGCCCTGTCGCTTTGCCTGGCCGCGCCTGCCGCGCTGGCCGACTACCCGGAGCGCGCGATCACGCTGATCGTGCCGGCCGCCGCCGGCGGCAACGCTGACATCACCGCCCGCCTCATCGGGCAGGAAATGAGCCGCCAGCTGGGCCAGCCGGTGGTGGTGGAAAACCGCGTCGGCGCGGGCGGGCGCATCGGCACCCAGGCCGTGGTGCGCGCCGCGCCCGACGGCTACACCATCGGCTACGCCCACGTGGGCACGCTGGTGCTGCACCGCTACCTGTTCAAGCAGCAGCTGTACGACCTGGACCGCGACATCGCGCCCATCGGCCTGGTGGCCGAAACGCCCAACGTCATCGTGGTGAACGCGGCCTCGCCCTATCGCGACCTGAAGGGTTTCATCGAAGCCAGCCGCGCCCAGCCGCAGCGCCTGACCATGACCTCGGCCGACCCCGGCACCACCAGCGAGGTCGGCGTCAAGCTGTTCATCGCCCAGACCGGCGCCGAGGTGCGCCAGATTCCGTACAAGGCCACGGCCGCGCAGCTGTCCGACCTGCTGGGCGGCCACGTGGATTCGATGATGGAAAACCTGCCGCCGCTGATCGGCAACCTGAAGGACGGCCGCCTGCGCGCGCTGGCCGTCACCACGCGCGGACGCGCCGCCTCCAACCCCGACGTGCCCACCGTGGCCGAGCAGGGCTACCCCGACTACGAGCAGTCGGCCTGGAGCGCGCTGGTCGCGCCGGCCGGCACGCCGCCCGCCGTCATCGCCCGGCTCAACGAGGCCATGAACCAGGCGCTGCGCTCGGACAATGTCAGCAAGGAATTGCGCAGCCGCTCCCAGGAACCGCTGGGCGGCACGCCGCAGGACGTACAGACCCAGATTCGCAAGGAGCTGCCCAAATGGGAAGGCATCATCAAGGCCGCCGGCACCACGCTGGATTGAGCCAGGCAGGAGCGCGCGCATGGCCACGGTAAGCCGCGAGGATTTTTCCTGCGCCGCCGCCACCAACGAATCGGCCTACCGCCGGGTCACGGTGCCGGTGCTCAGGATCGACGCCGGCCCCGGGCCGGCCGTCGCGCTGATGGCCGGCGTGCACGGCGACGAATGGGAAGGCCAGGCGGCCATCCTGGACCTGTGGCACAGCCTGCCCGGCATGCTCCAGCGCGGCACGGTCTACCTGCTGCCGGCGGCCAATGTCGAGGCCTCGCTGGCCGGCACCCGGCTCTCGCCTTCCGACGGCGGCAACCTGAACCGTGCTTTCCTGGGCGCGCCGGCGCGCGGCTACACCGAAAGCGTGGCCGCCGCGCTGGAGGCCCGGCTGCTGCCGCGCATCCAGGCGCTGGTGGACGTGCACAGCGGCGGCGCCTCGCTGCGCTACCTGCCTTCGTCGGTGATCACCCGGTACGGCGAGGACGCCTACGATCCGCGCCTGGCGGACCTGGCGCGCGCCTTCGGGCTGCCGCAATGCGTGTTCTTCCGCGGCGTCGAAGCCGGGTCCATGCCGGCCGCCGCCAGCCGCCACGGCGTGCTGCGCCTGAGCGCGGAGATCGGCGGCGGCCGCGAAACCAGCGCCGCCCTGGTCGAACGCTGCCGCGACGGGCTGCTGGGCTGCCTGACCGAGCTGGGCCTGCTGCCCGGCCGCCCGCTGCCGCGCAACCCCGAGGTCCGGCTCTACGACCTGGACGCGCCGGCCGCCACGCTGCGCGCGCGCGAAGCGGGCGTGTTCGTCCCCGGCGTGGAGCTGGGGCAGGCGGTCACGGCGCGCCAGCGCATCGGCCAGCTGATAGAACCCGCCCGCCCCGAGCTTGCGCCGCGCGCGCTGGTCAGCCCGCAAAGCGGCACCGTGGTGTGCCTGCGCGCCATCGCCCGCAGCGGCGAGGGCGACTGCCTGTTCCAGATCGCGCCCGCCCTTCCCCTGGATACGCTTCCTTCGAGGTACTGAAGAACCATGCAGATGAACCCCAGATTGTCCGGCCTGCGTTGCATCCGCTGCGAACGCCTGTGGCCCGTCGCCGACTATCCCGAAGGCTGCCCCGGCTGCCTGGAGGCCGGCCACCCCGCCTCGCTGGAATGCCGCTACGAGCCCGGCGGGGATGCGGCCATGCCGCTGCCGGTGCTGGACCCGGTGACGCTGGGCGAAGGCGCCACGCCCTGCCTGGCCGCGCCGGCGCTGGCGCAGGCCGAGGGCGTTGGCCGGATGTGGCTCAAGTGCGAAAGCGCCAATCCCACCGGCAGCCACAAGGACCGCATGGCGGCCCAGCTGGTCTCGCGCGCGCGCCTGGCCGGCGCCACCCGCGTCGCGGCGGCCTCCAGCGGCAACGCCGGCGTATCGCTGGCCGCCTATTGCGCCGCGGCGCGCCTGGAGGCCGACATCGCCATCACGCGCGACTGCCCGCCGCTGCAGCGCGACGCCATGCAGCGCTTCGGCGCGCGCCTGCGCGCCTTCGACGACAGCCTGAGCCGCTGGCCCTATGTCGCGGACCTGTGCCGCGACCACGGCGCGTTCGCCGGCACCAACTATCTGAATCCGCCGGTGGGCACCCATGCCTATGGCGTGGAAGGCTACAAGCCCATCGCGCTGGAGATCTTCGAAGCCTGCGGCGTGCCCACCGATATCGTGGTTCCCACCGCGCGCGGCGACCTGCTGTGGGGCATTTACCTGGGCTGGCAGCATCTGCGGGAAAGCGGCCGCATCGACCGCCTGCCCCGCATGCACGCGGTCGAGCCCTATGCCCGGCTGTCGCGGGCGCGCGCCACGGGCGATGCGCGCGGCAACTGGGAGGGCGTGACGGACCAGTACTCGATCGCCGGCAGCACCAGCACGCTGCAGTCGCTGGAAGCGCTGGCGCGCTCGGGCGGCTCGCCCGTGGAAGTGTCCGACGCCGCCGCGGCGCAGGCGCAGCAGCGCCTGGAGCGCGCCGGGCTGGCCACCGAACTGTCGTCGGCCGCGGCGCTGGCGGCGGTGTCGCGGCTGCGGCGGTCGGGGCTGCTGGACGCGGAATCGTCGGTCGTGCTGGTGTTGACTTCGGATGGGCGGCGGGGGTGATGGGTTTCGCGCGTTTGATGTTCGTGTTCTTGCTCAGGGGTTCTTCGCGCTGCACCCATCCTACGTTTGGAATGTAGGATGGGTGCAGCGCGAAACCCATCACCCCGCCCGAAACCTAAACCCCATACCGCTCCACCAGCGGCGCCAAGGCCGCGCGCAAACAGGTCGCCCAGAACTTTCCCGCCTCGGACAAGGGGCGGCTGCCGTGCAGGATCATGTGGCATTCGAAATGCACGGACGCGGCCAGCGGCCGGTGCCCCAGGCCGGCCGCTTCCATGCCGAGCGCGGTCGCCGGATTGGCGATGCCCACGCCGTGGCCGGCCAGCGCCAGCTGGCACACGGTGCTGGAATACGGCGTTTCGATCGCCACCTTCAGATGCTGCCCGGCCTGCGCCAGCAAGGCGTCCAGGCGCTTGCGCGAACCGTCCTCGGCGTTGAGCGCGATCACGTCGGCGCCGGCCAGGTGCGAGAACTCCACGCACTCCAGGCGCGCCAGCGGATGGTTGCGCGGAAAGACCGCCACGGCCCGCAGGCTGGCGAGCCGGTGGCCGCGCAGGCCTTCCAGTTCGGACTCGTCGGCCACGGCGGCCAGGTCCAGCTCGCCCGACACCACCATGTCGCGCAAGGTGTTGGAATCCCGGATCTGCAGGTACAGCGCGGTGTCGGGATAGCGGGCGCGAAAGCGCGCGATGGTGTCGCTGATGATGGCGCCGCTGTAAGCGTGGATGCAGCCCACGCGCAGCCGCGGCTGCGCGGCGCCGCGGATCGCGCGGATCTTGCGGCCCAGGCTCTCCAGGCCGACGTTCAGGCGCCGGATTTCCTCGTACAGCAGCGTCGCCTCGGGGGTGCGCTGCATGCGCTGGCGCACGCGCTCGAACAGGCGCAGCTCGATGCTGGCTTCCAGCGCGGCCAGGGTCGCGCTGACGGTGGCCGGCGACACGTCCAGCCGCCGGGCGGCGGCGGTCACGCTTTCCGTCTCGTAGACGGTGCGGAAGGTCTCGACCTGTTTGAGCGTGAAGGTCATGGCGCTCAGATGCGCTGCAGGTCCAGCAGCACGCGGCGCGTGGACAAAGGCCGGCCGGCGAGGATTTCGGCCAGGCGCTCGCGCAGGTCGCGGCGCAGGGCCGGCTCGATCGCCGGATCGTCGAAATCGGGCGGCGCCTCGTCCACGCCATAGCCGGTCTCGCGCAGCAGCGTCCATTCGAAGCGGCGCAGCGCGCCGGCCGCGCGCGTGCCGCCCGAAAGCTGCTGCAGGGCGAAATCGTAGGCGTCGAACAGCAGGGGGTGGGCGTCTTCGCGCGGCAGCAGCCGCAGCAGCAGCTCGTTCATGTACCAGGCCGACATCAGCGCGGTGCCGGTCAGCGGCCAGATGCCGGCGATCTCGGCGCGCGTGAGCGTCTTGACCTCGCCGTTGCCGGTCCAGGACAGCAGCAGCGGCTGGAACGCGGACAGCACGGGCCGCAGCACGGAATACGGGCGCTTGGCGCCCTTGGCGACCATGGCCACACAGCCGTGGTCGCGCGAGAAAGTCTGAACGATGAGGGACGTCTCACGCCACGCGGTGGCGTGCAGCATATAGCCGGGTCGGTCCTGGACGCGAGGCGCCCTTCTACTCATAGCCCAGGTCGCGCAGCGCACCCTCGCGGTCGGACCAGCCCTTGCGCACCTTGATGTAGACCTCCAGGTGCACCGGCTTGTCCAGCAGCTTGGCGATGTCCTGCCGCGCCTCCGTAGCGATGCGCTTCATGTGCATGCCGCCCGCGCCCAGCAGGATAGGCTTGTGGCTGTCGCGCTCGACCACCACACAGGCGGCGATGCGCGCGCCCTTGTCGTTCTCTTCCCATTGCTCGATCACGACCGTACAGCCGTAGGGCAGTTCGTCGCCCACCAGGCGGAAGATCTTCTCGCGCACCAGCTCGGCGGCGATGAAGCGCATGGGCCGGTCGGTCAGCGTGTCCTCTTCGAACATCGGCTCGCCTTCGGGCAGGCGCGCGGCGATTTCCTGCAGCAGCTGGTCGAGCTGCTGGTTCCTGGTGGCGCTGACCGGCACGACCGCGCCGAACGGATGCAGCGCCATGATCTTGGAGACGAAGGCGAACAGATCGTCGCGGTTCTTGAGCGCGTCGATCTTGGAGATGGCCAGGATGGTGCGCTCCGGCGCGGGCAAGAGCGGCAGCAGCTTGGCGTCGCCCTCGGACCACTTGCCCGCCTCGACCACGTGCACCACCACGTCCACGTCGGCCAGCGCCTGCGTGACCACGCGGTTCATCATGCGGTTCATGGCGCCGCCGTGGCGCGTCTGGAAGCCCGGCGTGTCGACGAACACGAACTGTTCGTGCTCGCGCGTCAGCACCCCGTGGATGCGGTGGCGCGTGGTCTGCGCCTTGCGCGAGACGATCGAAATCTTCGAGCCGATCAGGGCGTTGGTCAGCGTGGATTTGCCGACGTTGGGACGGCCGACGATGGCAACGAAGCCGGTACGGAAAGGGGTATCGCTCATTTAGTCTCTTGAGCCACTGCCACCGGCAGCGACAATTGCGCGGTCTTGCGCGCCTTGCCCGACTTGCGGGCAGCCTTGGAAGCCGGGCTGACGGCCAACGCGGCCTCCAGCGCCACTTTGGCCGCCGACTGCTCGGCCGCGCGGCGGCTGGCGCCCGCGGCCATGACCTTGATCTCCAGCGCCGGGATGGCGCATTCGACCTCGAACTGCTGGCTGTGGGCCGCGCCGTGCGTGGCCACCACCGTGTACTGCGGCAGCGCCAGCTTGCGGCCCTGCAGGAATTCCTGCAGCAGCGTCTTGGCGTCCTTGCCCAGGGTCTTGGGATCGACCGAGGCCAGCACCGGCTGGTACTGGCGCACGATCACGCGGCGCGCGGCGTCGAAGCCGGCGTCCAGGAACACGGCGCCGAACAGCGCCTCGACCGTGTCGGCCAGGATCGAGGGGCGGCGGAAACCGCCGCTCTTGAGTTCGCCCTCGCCCAGGCGCAGGTATTGCGACAGCTCCAGCCGCTGGGCGATGTCGGCCAGCGAGGCCTGCTTGACCAGGTTGGCCCGCAGGCGCGAGAGGTCGCCCTCGTCGATCTTGGAATAGCGCTCGAACAGCATCGCGGCGACGACGAAGTTCAGCACGGAATCCCCGAGGAATTCCAGGCGCTCGTTATGGCGCGAACCGTGACTGCGATGCGTCAGCGCCTGTTCGAGCAATGCCGGATCACCGAAGTGGTGCTCCAGGCGGTTTTCTAGCGTGGCTAGCGACATAATCAGTTGAACCGGCCGATGCGGCTGAGGTCGCTGAAATTCATCCAGATGAAGAACGCGCGTCCGACGATATTGGATTCGGGTACGAAGCCCCAGTACCGGCTGTCCGCGCTGTTGTCCCGATTATCGCCCATAGCGAAAAATTGGCCTTCGGGTACTTTGCAGCGTACCCCATTGCGGCTGTATTGGCAGTTCTGACGGTTGGGAAATTGCCACATCGGCCCGTATTCCTGGGGTTTGCCCTCATCCAGCAGGATCTGGTGCTCAACTTCGCCCAACTTCTCTTTATATTGCGCAATATACGAGACACGGTCGGGTTCGAAATAATCCCCGTCGCGCACGTGCGGCACCAGTTCGCCGTTGATATACAGTTTTTTGTCCAGGTAGGCGATCTCGTCGCCCGGCAGGCCGACCACGCGCTTGATGTAATCGACGTCCGGGTCCACAGGATAGCGGAACACGAACACGTCGCCGCGCTTGGGCTCGCCCACCTCGATCACCTTCTTGTCGATGACCGGCAGCCGCAGGCCATAGCTGAACTTGTTCACCAGGATCAGGTCGCCCGATTGCAGCGTGGGCAGCATGGAGCCCGACGGGATGCGAAACGGCTCGACCACGAACGAGCGCAGCAGGAACACGAACAGAATCACGGGGAAGAAGCTGACCGCGTACTCCACCCACCACGGCACGCGGCGCGCCGCGTCGCCGGCCTCGCGGCGCAGGCGCTCGGCTTCCTGGGCGTCTCCGACCAGGGCCGCGTCGTATTGCGCCATCGCCGCCTGGGCCCGGCGTTCCCGGCCCCGCCGCAGCACCGCCAGATCGAGCACCCAGATAATGCCGGTCACCACCAGCAATACAAACAGGATCAGGGCAAAGTTCCAACTCATCAGCTAACCGCCTTCTTTTGGTTCTATTTGTCTTCCACCTGCAGGATGGCGAGGAACGCCTCCTGCGGGATTTCCACGCTACCCACCTGCTTCATGCGCTTCTTGCCGGCCTTCTGCTTTTCCAGCAGTTTCTTCTTGCGCGAAATGTCGCCGCCGTAGCACTTGGCCAGCACGTTCTTGCGCAGGGCCTTCACGTTTTCGCGCGCGATGATTTCGGCGCCGATGGCGGCCTGGATCACGATGTCGAACATCTGGCGCGGGATCAGCCCGCGCATCCGGGTCACCACGTCGCGGCCGCGGTGGCGCGCGTTGCTGCGGTGGACGATCATGGCCAGCGCGTCGACGCGGTCGTTGTTGATCAGCAGGTCCACGCGCACCACGTCGGCCGAGCGGTATTCCTGGAACTCGTAGTCCATCGAGGCGTAGCCGCGCGAGACCGACTTCAGCTTGTCGAAGAAGTCCAGCACGATCTCGGCCAGCGGGATCTCGTAGACCAGGTGCACCTGGCGGCCGTGGTAGCTCATGTTGATCTGCACGCCGCGCTTGTTATTGCACAGCGTCATGACCGGACCGACGTAGTCCTGCGGCATGAACAGCGTGACCTTGACGATGGGCTCGCGGATGTCGGCGATCTTGCCGATCTCCGGCATGCGCGACGGGCTTTCGACCGTGATGATGGAGCCGTCGCGCTGCTCGACCTCGTACACCACGGACGGCGCCGTGGTGATGATGTCCATGTCGAACTCGCGCTCCAGGCGCTCCTGCACGATTTCCATGTGCAGCAGGCCCAGGAAGCCGCAGCGGAAACCGAAGCCCAGCGCCTGCGAGACTTCCGGCTCGAACATGAGCGCCGCGTCGTTGAGCTTGAGCTTTTCCAGCGAGTCGCGCAGCTGGTCGTACTCGGAGCTTTCCACCGGGTACAGGCCGGCGAACACCTGCGGCTTGACTTCCTTGAAGCCCGGCAGCGGCGCGGCGGCCGGCTTGCCGGCCAGCGTGATGGTGTCGCCGACCTTGGCGTCGGCAAGCTGCTTGATGCCGGCGATGACGAAACCCACTTCGCCGGCCGACAGGTGCGGGCGCTGCTGCGACTTGGGCGTGAACACGCCGGTCTGCTCGCACAGGTGGGTGGCGCCGGAGGCCATCAGCAGGATCTTGTCCTTGGGCTTGAGCACGCCGTTGATGATGCGCACCAGCATCACCACGCCCACGTAGTTGTCGAACCACGAGTCGATGATGAGCGCCTGCAGCGGCGCGTCGGGATCGCCCTGGGGCGCCGGCACACGGGCGACGATGGCCTCGAGGATTTCGTCGATGCCCATGCCGGTCTTGGCGCTGGCCAGCACGGCCTGCGAGGCGTCGATGCCGATCACGTCTTCGACTTCCTGGCGCGCGCCTTCGGGATCGGCCTGGGGCAGGTCCATCTTGTTGAGCACCGGCACGACTTCCACGCCCAGCTCGATGGCGGTGTAGCAGTTGGCCACGGTCTGGGCCTCGACGCCCTGCGAGGCGTCGACCACCAGCAGCGCGCCTTCGCAGGCCGACAGCGAGCGGCTGACTTCGTAGGAGAAGTCCACGTGCCCCGGGGTATCGATCAGGTTCAGGTTGTAGACCTTGCCGTCCTGCGCCTTGTAGTGCAGGGCGGCCGTCTGCGCCTTGATGGTGATGCCGCGCTCGCGCTCGATTTCCATCGAGTCGAGCACCTGCGCCGACATTTCGCGGTCCGCCAATCCGCCGCAGCGCTGGATCAGGCGATCGGCCAGGGTCGATTTGCCATGATCGATGTGGGCAATGATGGAGAAGTTGCGGATATGCTGCATGCTTGAAGTTATAAGGGGACGGAACACTCGGCACAAGGCCGGAAGACACCGCCGCCGGAGTACGCACGGCTGACGAGAGGGGTGCCTGTGGGCATAGCCCGGGCAAAACGAGGGGGCGCCATGCGCCCCCTCTTGCGGCAACCAGCCATTTTAGCCGGTCTTGAACCATTTTTTTGCCGCCAGGCCCGCGACGGCAAAAAACGCCCCTTTTCAGGGGCGTCGCCGTAAAGCATCACTTGCTGGCGGGAACCGCCACCCATTGGGTCTGGTCGCCGCGGCGCACCAGCAGGCCGGCTGCCCTGCCCTTGTCGAGCTTGGCGACCAGTTCGCCGAACTGCTTGGCGCTGGTGACGTCGGTGTCGTTCAGGGCCAGCACGATGTCGCCTTCCTGCAGGCCGGCCTTGGCGGCCGCGCCCTCGGCGATCTTGACCTGGACGCCGCCCTTGATGCGCAGCTTCTTCTGCACGTCGGCCGGCACGTCGGCCACGCCCAGGCCCAGCGCGTTGGTGGCCTCGGGCACGGGCGCCGCGCCCTGCTTGCCGGCGGCCGGGCTCTTCTCGGTCGGGATCTCGCCCACCTTGACGGTCAGCGTCACGGTCTTGCCCTTGCGCCACACCTGCATGTCGGCACGGGTGCCCGGCTTGGTTTCGCCGACGATGCGCGGCAGGTCGGACCAGCGCTTGATGGGTTCGTTGTTGAACTTCAGGATCACGTCGCCCGGCTGCACGCCGGCCTGCTCGGCCGGGCCTTCGGGCTCGACGCTGCTGACCAGCGCGCCTTCGGCCTTGGGCAGGCCGATGGCCTCGGCCACGTCCTTGCCGACTTCGCCGATCTGCACGCCGACGCGTCCGCGCGTGACCTTGCCGGTGGTGCGCAGCTGGTCGACGACGCGCATGGCCTCGTCGATGGGGATGGCCAGCGAAATGCCCATGAAGCCGCCGCTGCGCGAAATGATCTGGGAATTGATGCCCACCACCTCGCCTTCCAGGTTGATCAGCGGGCCGCCCGAGTTGCCGGGGTTGACCGCCACGTCCGTCTGGATGAAGGGCAGGTATTCGCCGGTGTCGCGGCCGATGGCGCTGACGATGCCCGAGGTCACGGTGGAATCCAGGCCGAACGGCGAGCCGATCGCCAGCACCCACTGGCCCTTCTTGAGCTTCTTGGGATCGCCGATGACCAGCGGCGTCATGTCCTTGGCCTCGATCTTGATCAGGGCCACGTCGGTGCGCTCGTCGGTGCCGATGACCTTGGCCTTGAATTCGCGGCCGTCGGTCAGGGTGACGTAGATGTCGGTGGCGTCCACGACCACGTGGTTGTTGGTCAGGATGTAGCCGTCTTCGGAAATGAAGAAGCCCGAGCCCACGCCGCGCGGCACGGTGCGCTCTTCGGGCTGGGGCTGGGGACGCTGGCGCGGCGACGGCGGCGCGCCCGGCGGCTGGAATTCGGGGCCGAAGAACCAGCGGAACAGCTCGTAGGGGTCGTTGCCGCCGCCCGGTCCCATGCCGCGCACCGGCACGGTGGCCGTGGTGCGGATGTTCACGACCGCGGGGTCGGCCTTTTCGACGATGCTGGTGAAATCAGGCAAAGCGACCGTCGGCGCCTGGGCCAGCGCCGCCGGCGCCTGGCCGACGGACATCACCACGCCCAGCGCGGCGGCCGCCAGAAAGCGTCGGAAATACCCGTTCGACACTGTCATTGCATTCATAGACTTCTCCGAAATTGCTGCTTGCCGCCCCGGATCAGCGGGACCCGGCGGCGGGCACGTATTCTGTGGACTCGGCCAGCTGTTCCAGCGTGGCCACGGGCACCTCGCCCACGGCCGTCAGCCAGAAATCGGCGATGCGCGTGCCATATACGGTAATCGAACCGCGCTGCGCCGCGCCATGGGGCGGACGGTGTCCGCGCTGGCTGTCGTAGGGCTCGATGAACACGGAAATGGCCGCCAACCCGTCAGACAATACCATCTGGCTGACCGTGGCGCCGCGGCCCATGGCCCGGGTCACCTGCATGACGGTTTTGAAGCCCTTGGGGGCCGGAATGCGCCAGCCCTGGGCGGCCAGGTCCACCGGCTTCATGGCGGCTTCCATCACCTTCCAGTCGCGCGTGCTCCAGCGGGAAGTCAGCAGCTGGGGATCGACCTCGGCGCCCAGGCGCAGCGAGGTGAAGGCCACCTGTTCGACCACGCCGCGCGCGGCGTTCAGGGTCTGGGCCTTGAGCAGCAGATTGGTCTCGACGTCGGCGCACAGCCGGTAGCCGTAGCGCAGCTTGTCCAGCGGCTCTATGGTGATCAGGCGGCACTCGCGGCCGGCGACGCGATAGAGCTTGGGCTCGGTGCGGATCGTGTAGTTCTCGGACAGGCCGGCGGCCTCGCCCAGCAGCAGGCCGGGGAAGCGGTCGCCGCGGCGGCGCTCCAGCAGCACCGTCTTGCGCTCGGGGATCAGGCACTGCACGTCGTCGTTGTGGCGCAGGTATTCGCGCGGCTGGCCGTCGAGGATCTCGAGGCGCTCGCGCTCGCCGGTGCCGTCCAGGACGTGCACCAGGCGCGAGGACTGCATGGTCTCGCCCTGCTGATACATGAACACGCCGGCGTAGTCCTGCTTGCGGGCCGCCTGCTGGATGCTGGTGAGCAGCTGCACCACGTCCTCGGCGGGCGGCGCGGCGTCGGCGGCGCGGGCCGGCTCCTGCGCCGCCAGGAAAACGGTGAACAGCGTTACGGCAAGCCAGGCGGCGCGATGGGCCTGCAAGGTAGCGGTTCGTCCCAGACCCAGCACCGGCCAGCGCGATGGAATCACCAACGCCATCAGCGCCCCGCTCCCATCTCGAACGACACCTGCCGCACGGCGCTGGGGCCGGCCATCTGGCGATGCGCCTCGAGGTAGTCGCGCAGGCCGGAATCGTCCGCGGCCGAGGCCGACGACGGCGCGCTGGCGTCGGCCAGCACCCGCACTTCCCCGCCGGATTCGCCGGTCAGGTAGGGCTGGGCCACCCAGGCGACGGTCGCCACGGCCGCCACCACCGCCAGGCCGGACAGGCCCACGCGCAAAGGCGAGCGGCGCCGAGGCGCCGCGACAATGGGCAATTCCGCGTCCAGGGCGCGCGCCAGCCGGGCCTGGAAGGCCGAACTGGGGGTCAGCGCCAGGTCGGCGTTGCGCAGGGAATCACCGATCAAGTGATAGGTGTCCCAGGTCTGGCGTCCCTCGCGGGACAACAAGCCGGGAAAAATATCGTCGGATTCCTCTCCGTCCATCCAGGCGGAGAGCGACTCCTCCCAGGAGGACTCGGATATCTCGACGGATTTGGCTGCTGTTTGCATGACTGCCACTCCTTACCAGCGACGCTCGTCATCGGTGCCTAGCAATGGGCGCAACTTGGTGGCGATGGCTTCACGCGCACGAAAAATGCGGGAGCGCACCGTACCGATCGGGCAGTCCATGCTCTGGGCGATGTCTTCGTAACTCATACCTTCGATTTCACGCAGGACGATTGCGGTGCGCAACTCTTCAGGCAATTCCTCGATGGCCGCGTTCACCGTTTCGGCGATTTCGCGGCTGGCGACCATGGATTCCGGCGTGCTTATATCGGTTAGGTTGTCGGTTTCGTTAAAAGTTTCACCGTCTTCCGTTTCTATCGCATTGGGCGCGCTCGGACGCCGGCCCTGGGAGGCCAGCCAGTTGCGCGCGGTGTTGATCGCGATGCGATACAGCCAGGTGTAGAAGGCGCTCTCCCCCCGGAACTGGGGCAGGGCGCGGTAGGCCTTGATGAAGGCTTCCTGGGCCACGTCTTCGATTTCCGCGGGGTCGCGGATCATCCGGGCCAGCAGGCGGAGGATCTTGCGCTGGTACTTGAGCACCAGCAGGTCGAAGGCTTTCTTGTCACCCCGCTGGACGCGCGCGACAAGCTCGGCGTCGACTTCGCGCTCGCTCATGACGCCTCCTGGGGGCCGGCCGCCGGCGGCGTGCGCCGCGCCGTGCCCGTCAGCAGGCACAGGCGCCGCCAGGACTCGGGTCGCAGCGTCCGCTGCCAGACGGTGAGGGTGATGGTGCTAGGGGTAAAGGCGGTACTCCCGGTGGGCAAAGGCTGCAAGGTGAGCGTGAGCCAGCGCGGGCCGCGCCGCCGGTCCAGCAGACTTGCGTCGCGCCAGCCCTGCGGCAGCCGCAGCTGCCAATGCCCTGCCCCGGCCGCCGTACGTAACGCGGATACCGGGGACGGGCCGCTCCGTGCCGAGTGTAACAGCCCGCCGAGCCCGAGCAGCAGCGCAAGCGCCGCCCCCGCGAGCGCGGCCGGGCCATGCCAGGAGGCGGCCGTCAGCGCGCTGCCCGCGGCCAGGGCCAGCGCCAGGCCGTAAACCGCCTGGACGCTGCCCGGACGCACGACGGGCACGCGAAACGACCAGCGCTCCCCGACCGGGCCTGCCAAATCAGACCCGGCGAACGGCCATCGAGCCGTTGGTGCCGCCGAAGCCGAACGAGTTGGACAGGCCCACGTCGATCTTCATCTGCCGCGCTTCGTTGGCGCAGTAATCCAGATCGCATTCCGGATCCTGATTGAAGATGTTGATCGTCGGGGGCGAGACCTGGTTGTAGACGGCCAGCGTGGTGAACACCGCCTCGATGCCGCCGGCCGCGCCGAGCAGGTGCCCGGTCATGGACTTGGTCGAGTTGACCACCAGCTTCTTGGCGTGGTCGCCGAAGGCCAGCTTCAGCGCGTCGGTCTCGTTCTTGTCGCCCAGCGGCGTGGAGGTGCCGTGCGCGTTGACGTACTGGACGTCTTCGAGGTTGACGCCGCCGTTGCGCAGCGCGTTGACGATGCCGCGGCGCGGGCCGTCCTTGTCCGGCGCCGTGATGTGGTGCGCGTCGGAGCTCATGCCGTAGCCCACGAATTCGCCGTAGATGCGCGCGCCGCGCTTCTTGGCGTGTTCGTATTCTTCCAGCACCAGCACGCCGGCGCCCTCGCCCAGCACGAATCCGTCGCGGTCGCGATCCCAGGGACGCGAAGCCGTCTGAGGATCGTCGTTGCGGGTCGACAGGGCGCGCATGGCGGCGAAACCGCCGATGCCCAGCGGCGACACGGTCGACTCGGCGCCGCCGGCCAGCATGACGTCGGCATCGCCGTACTCGATCAGGCGGGCGGCATCGCCGATGCAGTGCAGGCCGGTGGTGCAGGCCGACACGACGGCGTAGCTCGGGCCCTTCATGCCGTAGGCGATGGACAGGTGGCCGGAGATCAGGTTGATCAGCGAACCCGGCACGAAGAACGGCGAAATGCGGCGCGGGCCCTTGGACAGGTATTCGACCTGGGTTTCTTCGATGCGCGGCAGGCCGCCGATACCCGAGCCGACGATCACGCCGATGCGTTCGGCGTTGGCTTCGGTGACTTCCAGGCCGCTGTCGCGCCAGGCCTGCATCCCGGCAGCCAGGCCGTAATGGATGAAGGTATCCATCTGGCGGGCTTCCTTGGCCGAGATATAGGCGCTGATGTCGAAGTCTTTGACTTCGCCGGCGATATGGGTGGTGATGGCCGAGGGATCGAAACGGGTGATGCGGCTGATGCCAGAACGTCCGTTGACGATATTGTCCCAAGCCGTGGTCACGTCGTTCCCCACGGGGGAAACGATACCCAGGCCGGTGATGACGACACGTCGCTTCACGGATGACTCCTCAAACAGACAAAAGAAAGGCGGTTTTCGGGATGCGCTGCGCTTGCGGTACACACAAAAGCGGGTCGGGCGTTTTCACGCCCTTCCCGCATGCGCACCGCAAAGGCAACTCCTGAAACCGCCCCGATTTTCCGGCTGGCCCCGAAGTCCGTCCTCGGACCGCCGGAAGGGAGTAAGCCCAGCTTACTGCTTGCCGTGCGAATTGATGTAGTCAATCGCTTGTTGCACGGTCGTGATCTTTTCGGCCTCTTCGTCGGGGATCTCGGTCTCGAATTCGTCTTCGAGCGCCATGACCAGTTCGACCATGTCGAGCGAATCGGCACCGAGGTCGTCAAGGAAGGAGGATTCGTTCTTGATCTCGGCTTCGTTGACGCCAAGTTGTTCAGCGACGATCTTCTTGACGCGCTGTTCGATGCTTTCCATGCAGATCTCCAATTGGGAAAAATCCCGCGAATTATAGCCAAGCGCGGAGTTTTGCGACGCCTGGCCGTGACAAAAATAACACCGCGCACTTGATCTGTCGCCGGGAATGGCGCAGGAAACCCGTGTGCGGCGTTTCCGGTTGAACCGCGCATCGCCCCGTGCGGAGCGGCCTGCGCGCGGTTCGTGATTTATTGCATGTACATCCCGCCGTTGACGTGCAGGGTGGTGCCGGTAATGTAACCCGCCTGCGGCCCGGACAAAAATGCCACCGCGTGCGCGATGTCCTCGGGCGCTCCCAGGCGGCCCAGCGGAATCTGCTGCAGCAAAGCCGCAGTCTGATTTTCGCCGAGGGCGCGCGTCATGTCGGTATCGATGAAGCCGGGGGCCACGCAGTTGACCGTGATGTTGCGGCTGCCCAGCTCGCGCGCCAGGGCGCGCGACATGCCGGCCACCCCGGCCTTGGCGGCCGCGTAGTTGGCCTGGCCGGGGTTGCCGCTGGAGCCGACCACCGAGGTCACGTTGATGATGCGTCCCCAGCGGGCCTTCATCATGCTGCGCAGCACCGCGCGCGACAGGCGGAACACCGACGCCAGGTTGGTGTCGATGACGGCCGACCAGTCTTCGTCCTTCATGCGCATCGCCAGCGTATCACGCGTGATGCCGGCGTTATTGACGAGGATGTGTGGGCCGCCGCCTTCCTTGCCCAGCGCGTCGATGAGCGCGTCGCAGGCCGCCGCGTCGGTCACGTCCAGCACCACGCCGCGTCCGCCCGAGGGGGCCAGCGCTTCGGTGATGGCGGCCGCGCCCGATTCGGAGGTGGCGGTGCCGACGACGGTGGCGCCGCGCGCGGCCAGTTCCAGCGCGATGGCGCGGCCGATGCCGCGCGTGGCACCGGTCACCAGCGCGATCTTGCCTTGCAGTTCGATCGAGGGGTTGTCCATGTTCATTGGTTTCCGTTGACGGCGGCCAGCGCGGCTTCGAGGGAAGCCGGATCGGTGATGGCCATGCCCGTGAGTTCGGGATCGATGCGCTTGGTCAGGCCGGCGAGCACCTTGCCGGGGCCGCATTCGATCACGTGCGTGACGCCTTGCGCCTTCATCGCGCGCAGGGTTTCGACCCAGCGCACAGGATGCCATGCCTGGCGCACCAGCGCATCGCGGATAGCCCCAGGATCGGCCGGGGAAGCCACGTCGACGTTGTTGATGACCTGAATCTGCGGGGCCGACACCGTCACGCCGGCCAGCGCGCCGGCCAGCACCTCGGCGGCGGGCTTGAGCAGGCTGGAGTGGAACGGCGCGGACACCGGCAGCAGCAGCGCGCGCTTGGCGCCCGCGGCCTTGGCCTGCTCGCAGGCGCGTTCGACGGCGGCCTTGTGGCCGGCGATCACGACCTGGGCGGGCGCGTTGAAGTTCACGGCCTCGACCACTTCGCCCTGCGCGGCGGCGGCGCAGGCGGCGCGCACGGCGTCGTCGTCCAGGCCCAGGATGGCGGCCATGGCGCCGGTGCCGACCGGCACGGCGGCCTGCATGGCGTCGGCGCGCACGCGCACCAGGCGCACGGCGTCTTCGAGCGCGAGCGAACCGGCCGCGGTCAGCGCGGCGTACTCGCCCAGGCTATGGCCGGCGACCACGTCCGGCTTGCGGCCGCCCGCGGCGCACCAGGCCGCGTACAGCGCGGCGCCGGCGGTCAGCATCGCGGGCTGGGTGTTGGTGGTGAGGTTGAGCTGCTCGGCCGGGCCTTGCGCGATCAGCGCGCCCAGGTCCTGGCCCAGGGCCTGCGACGCGCGCGCCACCGTATCGGCGACCGCGGAAACGCCCGACCAGGCGTCCAGCATGCCGACAGCTTGAGAACCCTGACCAGGAAAGACAAAAGCGATTTTCATGGTTGACCGTTAGGATGAGATTCAGTGTCTGTGAGGAATGTCGGGTGCGCCTGCCCGGCGGCCGCGGCGCGCGCCGCCTGCCGCCCGGCCCGCCCCTACATGCGGGCCAGTACCGAGCCCCAGGTGAACCCGCCGCCCACGCCCTGCATCAGGACCAGCTGGCCCGGCTTGACGCGGCCGTCGCGGCGCGCGGCGTCCAGGGCCAGCGGCACGCTGGCTGCGGAAGTGTTGGCGTGGCTGTCGACGG
The DNA here is from genome assembly GCF_056711425.1 of Achromobacter sp. SX5. Classification (NCBI taxonomy): domain Bacteria; kingdom Pseudomonadati; phylum Pseudomonadota; class Betaproteobacteria; order Burkholderiales; family Alcaligenaceae; genus Achromobacter; species Achromobacter sp. SX5. The sequence goes on from NZ_CM160041.1 coordinate 4,369,831, forward strand.
TGATGACGACCTTCTCGACCGGCACGGACAGCTTGCGCGCCAGGAAATTCAGGATGCGCACGTTGGCCTGGTGCGGGATCATCCAGTCCACGTCGGCGACGTCCACGCCGGCTTCGGCGCAGGTGTCGCGCGCGGAGCGGTCCAGCACGGTGACGGCCTGCTTGAACACGGCCTGGCCGTCCATGCGCAGGAACGGATCGCCGGTCACGTCGCCATAGGCCACGTTGCCCGCCGCGTTCAGGATCTTGCTCTGGCTGCCGTCGGCATGCAGCTGCGCGGCCATGATGCCGGGCTTGTCGGAAGCCTTCAGCACCACGGCGCCGGCGCCGTCGCCGAAAAGCACACAGGTGCTGCGGTCGTTCCAGTCCAGGATGCGCGAGAACACTTCGGCGCCGATGACCAGCGCGCAGCGCGCGCGGCCGGCGCGGATGAAGCTGTCGGCGGTGGTCAGCGCGTAGACGAAGCCGCTGCACACGGCCTGCACGTCGAACGCCGCCGAGCCTTTGGAGCCGAGGTTGGCCTGCACGATGCAGGCGGTGCTCGGGAACACGAAGTCGGGCGTCGAAGTGGCCAGGATGATGAGGTCGATGTCGGAGGCGTCCACGCCCGCGTCGGCCAGCGCGCGGCGCGAGGCCTCGGTCGCCAGCTGGCTGGTGGTGACGCCGCGCTCGGCCAGATGGCGCTGCCGAATGCCAGTGCGCTCGACGATCCATTCGTCGGAGGTGGCGATGTTGCGCGTCGCCAGTTCCGCAGCCAGCTCGTCATTCGAAACCACGCGTTCCGGCAGGAAGCTGCCGGTGCCCGCGATCACGGAATATTTCATTGCGGTATCCATCAAGCGGTGTCCCCAGCCACGTCTTGCGGCGGCGCCGTAGCGGCATCGCCGGATTGAACGCGCTTGGTAATCTGAGCGACCGTCTCGGCGGTGCGCTCCAGCAGTTTACTCACTACGGCTTCGCGGGCTCGCTGCAAGGCGAATCCGTAGGCGTAGACGTCGGCGGAGCCGTGGCTCTTGATGACCACGCCGCGCAGGCCCAGCAGCGCGGCGCCGTTGTAGCGCCGGTTGTCGACGCGGGTGCGCAGGCGGTTGAGCACCGGCTTGGCCACCGCGCCGGCCAGCAGCGTGATCAGGTTGCGTTTGAACTCTTCGCGTATGACGCTGGAGAGCATCTTGGCCAGGCCTTCGACGGACTTGAGCACGACGTTGCCGACGAAGCCGTCGCAGACGACCACGTCGACCGTGCCCTTGAAGATGTCGTTGCCTTCCACGTTGCCGTAGAAGTTCAGCGGGCTGCCGCGCAGCAGTTCGGCGGCTTCCTTGACGACTTCGTTGCCCTTGATGACTTCTTCGCCGATGTTGAGCAGGCCCACCGAAGGCCGCTCGCGATGGTCGACCGCCTGCGACAGCGCGGCGCCCATGATGGCGAATTGCAGAAGGTGCTCGGCCGTACAGTCCACGTTCGCGCCCAGGTCCAGCACCGTGGTGGCGCGGCCCGTCTGGTTCGGAATGGACGTGGCGATGGCCGGGCGGTCTATGCCGTCCAGCGTTTTGAGCACGTAGCGTGAAATGGCCATCCACGCGCCGGTATTGCCTGCGGAGACGCAGGCGTCGGCGCGCCCGTCCTTGACGGACTGGGCGGCCAGGCGCATGGAGGAGTCTTTTTTGCGGCGCAGGGCGACCTCGACCGGGTCGTCCATGGTGACGACTTCGGAAGCCGCCACGATCTCAAGACGATCGCGCGCCACGCCGCGGTGCTCGGAGAGCGCCGCTTCGATAGCGTCGGGAAGCCCGACCAGCAACAGCCGGGTATCCGGAAATTGCCGGGCGAACTCGATCGCAGCCGGAATCGTGACGGGCAGACCGAAGTCTCCGCCCATACAGTCTATGGCGATGCGTATCACGGGTGCCAGGTATCAGCGCTCAGCCGAAATGGTCCGAGTACGAGTTCGGCCCGGGGGCCTTATTCGTCGGCCTTGGTCTTCAGGACCTTGCGGCCGCGGTAGAAGCCGTTGGGGCTGATGTGGTGACGCAGATGCGCTTCGCCCGTGGTGGGCTCGATCGCGGTCGGCGGGTTCACCAGAAAATCGTGCGAGCGGTGCATACCGCGCTTGGACGGGGACTTCTTGTTTTGTTGAACGGCCATGATGACTCCTAGAAACGGGGCGCATTGTACGCGATGCGGCCCGATGTTGATCTCAATCTTTGTGCTTCAGTTGTTCCAGCACCGCAAACGGCGACGGACGCTTGACGGCGGGCTCCTCGGGAGCAGCCTCGCCGGCATTGGCCTGCGCGCCCGGGCATACATCATGCTTGGGCACATACGGAACGCTCAGAATGAGCTCATCTTCGATCTGGGCCAGCAGATCGAAATGATGTGAACCCACCACCCTTTCAGGCAGGTTGGACACAAAACCTTTTCCTTCTTCGTCCTCGTCGTCCTCGTCCTCGCCGGCGTAGCCTCCGGAGTGTTCTCCAGAGCCAAAACCGTCATCGAGTTCGTCTTCGGACTTGACCAGCTGCAGCACGACTTCGCTGTCGACCGGGTAGGCGAACGGCGCGTTGCACCGCTGGCACACGACCAGCGGATTCGCCCGCACATGAAGATGCAAGAGCGGCTGCCCGGCAAGAAGGCCGGACTTGCTCACTTCTCCGCGCACGGACCAGTGCGCCAGGCCCGCCTCGCCCGCGGGCTGCTCGGGCAGCCCGTCGACCAATCGCGTAAGCCTCGCCAGCGGCACGCTGCCTTGCGTTTCCTTGCCCAGACGGGCAAAAGCAAACGCGTCGATGCTCTTTGCATTCACGCCAGTACCAGTCACTTCGGTGTTCCTGCAAAAATGCCGCAAAACGTTAGATAATACTGTGACTTACGTATCAGCGTCAAATATCGTATGCCCTTGAAGCCTGACCTCATCCTCGCCTCCAGCTCGCGCTACCGCAAAGAATTGTTGTCCCGCCTGTGCATGCCGTTCACCACCATTTCGCCCGATGTGGACGAAACGCCACACGCCGGCGAAACGCCCGAAGCGCTGGCCCTGCGCCTGTCCGTGGCCAAGGCCATGGCGGTGGCGGCGAAGCACCCCGGCTGCATCGTCATCGGTTCCGACCAGGTGGCCACCGTGGACGGGCAGCCCATCGGCAAGCCGGGCGACCTCCCGCGCGCGATGGCGCAATTGCAGGCGCTGTCGGGCCGGGAGGTGGAATTCCACAGCGCGCTGGCCGTCACCGACGGCCGCCGGGTGGAAAAGGCCGACGTCGTCACGCGCTGCCGCTTCCGCCAGCTGAGCGACGTGGCGATCGTGGCCTATCTGCTCGTCGAAGAACCCTACGATACCGCAGGCAGCGCCAAGGCGGAAAGCCTGGGTATCGCACTGATGGAAAGCATCCAGAGCGACGACCCCACCGCCATCATCGGCCTGCCGCTGATCGCGCTGACTAGCATGCTGATGCGCTTCGGGCTAAATCCGCTGGACGCGCCCGGAGTGCCCGGAGCGCCCGTATGAGCGGCGCGCTGCACCTGATTCCCGTGGGCCTGGGCGAGGCCCCGCCCGAGCGCTGGCTGCCCGCCGAAGTGCGCGCCCTGGCCGGGCGGCTCGACACCTACATCGCCGAGAACGCCAAGACCGCGCGCGCCTTCCTCAAGCTGATCGGCACGGTCCGGCCGCTGCAGGAAATCACCGTCCACACGCTGAACGACCGGGTGGACGCCGCCCAGATCAAGGCCTGGCTGGCGCCCATCGCCGGCGGCGCCGAGATCGGCCTGGTCTCCGAGGCCGGCTGCCCCGCCGTGGCGGACCCGGGCGCCAAGGTGGTGGAGGCCGCCCACCGGCAGGGCCTGACCGTCAGGCCCTGGGTCGGTCCGTCCTCCATCCTGCTGGCCCTGATGGCCAGCGGACTGGACGGCCAGCGCTTCGCGTTCCACGGCTACGCGCCGGTCGACCCCGCCGAGCGCGCCAGGCAGCTGCGCGCCTGGGAGCAGCATTCGGCCCGGCACAACCAGACCCAGCTGCTGATCGAGACGCCCTACCGCAACGCCGCCATGTTCGCCACGCTGCTGGCCAGCCTAAAGGGCGATACCCGGCTGTGCGTGGCCCGCTCGGTCACCACCGCCGACGAATGGATCCAGACCCGCAGCGTGGCCGACTGGAAACAGCAGCCGGCGCCGCAGCTGGACAAGCTGCCCACCCTGTTCCTCTACCTGGCCCGCTGAGCCATGCTGCGCCCCGCTCTTGCGCTGCTGGCCGCCGCGGCCCTGGCCGGATGCGCCGCGCGCGGCCCCGCCGGCCTGGAACTGGACACCTCCGTCACGGCGGTCGGCCAGGCCAGCCGGGTGCGCGCCGTGGTGCTGCACTACACCTCGGTCGACGACGCCCGCTCGCTGCAGCTGCTGTCGCGCGGCAAGGTCAGCGCCCACTACCTCGTGACCGAGTCCGGCCGCACCTACCGCCTGGTCGATGAAAACCGGGCGGCCTGGCACGCCGGCGCCAGCGCCTGGTACGGCAACATCGCCATGAACAGCACCTCGATCGGCATCGAGATCGTGAATCCCGGCTGGACCGACGGCCCGGACGGCAAGCCGCTATGGCATCCCTACGGCGAACGCCAGCTGCGCGCGCTGACCGTGCTGCTGCGCGACGTCATCCAGCGCCACGGCATCGCGCCCGAGAACGTGGTGGGCCATAGCGACATCGCGCCGCAGCGCAAGGTCGATCCGGGACCGCTCTTTCCATGGAAGGCGCTGGCCGGGGCCGGCATCGGGCGCTGGTACGACGAGGCCGGGGCGGCGGCGCACCTGGCCCGGCTGCAGGCGCAGGGCGTTCCCGACGTGGCGTGGTTCCAGCAGCAGCTGCAGCGCCTGGGCTACGCCTGCCCGCAGGACGGCGTGCTGGACAAGGCCACCATCAACACGCTGGCGGCGTTCCAGATGCATTACCGGCCGGCGCTTTACGACGGGCAGCCGGACGCCGAGACGGCGGCCATCATGCTGGCGATGTTGTGAGGCGGCTTTCGCCGCCCGATGGGTTTCGCGCGTTCGATATTTGAGTTTTTGTTCAGGGGGTCTCGCGCTGCACCCATCCTACGATTCCGGATTGCCGTACGATTCCTCGCCGTACGGTTTCCGACCGTCGTAGGATGGGTGCAGCGCGAGATTCTCCAGGCAAGAACACGAGCATCGAACGCGCGAAACCCATCAGGCATTCCGCCGCCACCGCTCCACCACCCGCCATCCCAGCAGCAGCGCCAGCACGGCCGCATAGATCAGCGGCGCTTCGAAGTCGTTCTTGCCCGCCTTGTGCCACCAGTAGTGCAGGATGGCCAGCAGCCCGATGGCATAGACGGCGCGATGCAGGCTTTGCCAGCGCTTGCCCAGCCGGCGCATGGCCCATTGGGTGGACGTGGCCGCCAGCGCGGTCATCAGCACGAAGGCCGCGAATCCCACCGTGATGAAGGGCCGTTCGCCGATGTCGCGCAGCATGGCCGCGGGGTCGAAGCCGCGGTCCCACCAGACCCAGGCCATGAAATGCATGGCGCCATAGAAGAACGCGAACAGCCCGCACATGCGCCGCAGCCGCACCAGGGCCGGCTGGCCGGTCAGCCGGCGCAGCGGCGTGATGGCCAGCGTGACCAGCAGGCACACCAGCGTCCAGGTGCCGGAAGAGCGGGTCAGGAATTCGACCGGATTGGCGGTCAGGCCGTCGTTGGCGCCCAGCCAGAACCAGCGCAGGAACGGCGCCAGCCCCAGCAGGAACAGCACGGGCTTGAAGCGCCCGACGGTCTTGGCGGAAAGCTGCGTCCTGCGCGGCGGCGCCTGCGAAATGCCTGCTTCCATGCGCGCCTCAGTAATTGGCCTTCAGGTCCATGCCCTGGTAGAGCGAGGCGACCTGCTCGCCGTAGCCGTTGAACATCAGGGTCTTGCGCTTGGGCGAGAACAGGCCGTCCTCGCCGATGCGGCGCTCGGTCGCCTGGCTCCAGCGCGGGTGCGGGACGTTGGGATTCACGTTGGCGTAGAAGCCGTATTCCTGCGGCGCGGCCTTCATCCACGAGGAGACGGGCGGTTTTTCGACCAGGCGGATCTTGACCAGGGACTTGGCCGACTTGAAGCCGTATTTCCACGGCACCGCCAGCCTGACCGGCGCGCCGTTCTGGCCCGGCAGCAGCTTGCCGTAGACGCCGAAGACCAGCATGGACAGCGGATTCATCGCCTCGTCGATGCGCAGCCCCTCGACATAGGGCCAGTCCAGCACCCCGCTGCGCACGCCGCGCATGTTCTCGCGCTGGACCACGGTCACGAACTCCACGTACTTGGCGTTGCCGGTGGGCTCGACCTGCTTGAGCAGCTCGGCCAGCGAATAGCCCATCCACGGGATGACCATGGACCAGCCCTCGACGCAGCGCAACCGGTAGACCCGCTCTTCCATGGGCGCCAGCTTGAGCAGTTCCTCGATGGAGAAGGTGCGCGGCTTGCCGGCCTCGCCCTCGACGCTGACGGTCCAGGGGCGCGTCTGGAGTTTGCCGGCGTTGGCGGCGGGATCGCTCTTGTCCAGGCCGAATTCGTAGAAGTTGTTGTAGGACGTGATGTCGGACAAGGGGGTCTGCTTGTCCATCACGCTGAAGGCCGGGTTGGGCTTGCCCGGCAACGCGCCGGCATCCTGCGCGAACGCGCTGCGCGCCGCCCAGCCCGGCAGCCCTGCCGCGGCGGCCACCAGCCCGGCCCGCAGCATCAGCTCGCGGCGCGAGCGCCAGACGGCCTCGGGGGTGATCTCGGAGGAAAGAATATCGTCGGGCTTGCGTATCAGCATCATGGTCTCCGTATGGCGGCGCCTCGCATAACCCATGGACGGCACAGGACCCCATGATATTCCGCGGCGCTGGCGGTATTTGGTTATAGACCCGCGCGCCGCCCGGACGTTCCGCGTCCGGTATTGCTGCGTTACTGCGCGGCCGCCGTACGGGCCAGCAGCCACTCGCGCACGCCGGGCACGCTGTCGAGCACCGCCTGGGGGCCGCAACCCTCAAGCTCCTTCAGGGTGTGCGCGCCATAAGTGACGCCCAGCCCATGCACGCCGGCGTTGGCCGCCATCTGCAGGTCGTGCGAGGTGTCGCCGATCATCACCACGCGCTCGGGCGCCACGTCCAGCTCCTGCATCAATTCGTGCAGCATCGCCGGGTGCGGCTTGCTGAAGGTTTCGTCGGCGGTGCGGGTGGCGTCGAACAGCGGGCCCAGGCCGGTGGCGGCCAGGGCGCGGGTCAGGCCGACGCGGCTCTTGCCGGTGGCCACCGCCAGGCGCACGTTGTGCCCGGCCAGTTCGGTCAGCAGCTCGCGCACGCCGTCGAACAGGCGCAGCTCCGGGTCGCGCAGCAGGTAATGGGTGCGGTAGCGCTCCAGGAAGCGCGGCAGCATGGCCTGGGTCAGTTCGGGCACCGCCCGCCGCAGCGCGCTTTCCAGGGACAGGCCGATCACCCAGCTGGCGTCGGAAGCCGACGGCACCGCCAGTTCCAGGTCGCGGCAGGCGCCCTGGATGGCGGCCACGATGCTGTGCGTGGAATCCATCAGGGTGCCATCCCAGTCAAACACGACCAGCGAATACGACATATCAGGCAGACTCCAGTTGTTTCAGTATTTTCAGGCAGGCCGGGGGCAGTTCGGCCGTCAGCGTCAGCGGCTCGCCCGTGACGGGGTGGTTCAGGGTCAGCTGGTGGGCATGCAGGAACATCCGGCCGAAGCCCAGGCGCGCGAAGTGCGCCCGCACTTCGTCGTGGCCGTATTTGTCGTCGCCCACGATGGGAAAGCCGCTGGCCGCCAGGTGCACCCGGATCTGGTGGGTGCGCCCGGTGCGCAATTCGGCGTCGACCAGGCTGTAATCGCCGAAACGGCGCTTGAGGGTGACGATGGTGTGGGCCGACTGGCCGTCCGGGTCCACCTTGACGCGGCGTTCGCCCGACTGCGTGGTCCACTTGGACAGGCCCAGCTTGATGTGCTGGCGGTCGTTGACCCAATCGCCCTCGACCAGGGCCAGGTAGTGCTTGTCCCCTTTTCCTTCGCGCAGCATGGCGTGCAGCGCCAGCAGCGCGCCGCGCTTCTTGGCCACCATGAGCAGCCCGGAGGTCTCGCGGTCCAGCCGGTGCACCAGTTCCAGGAACTTGGCGTCGGGCCGCGCGGCGCGCAGCTGCTCGATCACGCCGAAGGACACGCCACTGCCGCCGTGGACCGCCACGCCGGCGGGCTTGTCCACCACCAGCAGGGAGTCGTCCTCGAACACCACCGGGAACTCGGCGCCGGGCACCGGACGCGGCGCGCCCGGGTCGGGCAGGCGCAGCGGCGGGATGCGGACCATGTCGCCTTCGGCCACGCGGTAATCGGCCGAGATACGTCCCTTGTTTACCCGCACCTCGCCGCCCCGGATGGCTTTATAGATATGCGTCTTGGGCACGCCCTTGCACAGCCGCACCAGGTAGTTGTCCAGGCGCTGGCCGGCATGCTCGGCGCCCACCTCGACCATGCGGACGGCGGGAGCGGCTTTAGAGGGGGAGACAGGGGAGGAAGTTTCTTTGCGCATTGCGGAAAGCGACATATAATCGGGACAGCCTGAAGGGGCTGAACTAGCCGCCTGACGTAGAGATGCAAAGTGCGCAACTCCGTCGAGCGCGTGGGCCGCCATTGTACTGCCTGCTCATTTCAGCCTCTGGGTCTCTTGGTCGCCGGCGCAACCGCGCCCTGCGGAACAGTGGTGTGGCATTCATTTTGCCCGCTGTCCCAGCAGGTCCGTTGCATGCCGCAAGCGGCTCTGAAGCACTGCAAGAATCGTCGCATATTTAAAGCACCAGTTGCGTGCCGGCAACCACTCCTGCCGCAACTGCCGTTCACAGCAATCTTTCCGTCAAACCACATTCAGTGAAGCTGACCCTCCTGCTGACAGAACCCCGTGCCCCACGGCACGACGTGCCCGCCTGACCCGCGGCGGATACGCCTGGGCGCCGCCCAGGTACGGTCCGCATTCTTTCTTGCCCGCTTCAGTCCGCAGCCCGAGTGACCCGAGGTCACGCGCCGATATCGGCGCGTCATGACAACGGAGAACCCCTCTCATGAAGCGCATGCTGTTCAATGCGACGCACCAGGAAGAATTACGCGTCGCTATCGTCGATGGGCAGAAACTCATCGACCTCGACATCGAGACTGCCGGCCGCGAACAACGCAAAGGCAATATCTACAAAGGTGTCATTACCCGGATCGAACCCGGCCTCGAAGCCTGCTTCGTCAACTACGGTGAAGACCGTCACGGTTTCCTGCCCTTCAAGGAAGTGGCCCGCAGCTACTTCAAGGAAGGCGTGGACGTGCGCAGCGCCCGCATCCAGGACGCCCTGCGCGAAGGCCAGGAACTGATCGTCCAGGTCGAGAAGGAAGAGCGCGGCAACAAGGGCGCGGCCCTGACCACGTTCATCTCGCTGGCCGGCCGCTACCTGGTCCTGATGCCCAACAACCCCCGCGGCGGCGGCGTTTCGCGCCGCGTCGAGGGCGAGGACCGCCAGGAACTGCGCGACACCATGGAGCAGCTCGAACTGCCCCAGGGCATGAGCATCATCGCCCGCACCGCCGGCATCGGCCGCAGCGTCGAAGAACTCCAGTGGGACTTGTCCTACCTATTGCAGCTCTGGACCGCCATCGACGGCGCCGCGCGCGACAACTCCGCGCCCATCCTGATCTACCTCGAGTCCAGCCTGGTCATCCGGGCCATCCGCGACTACTTCTCCCCCGAAATCGGCGAAATCCTCATCGATACCGACGAGATCGCCGACCAGGCCACCGCCTTCATGAGCGTGGTGATGCCTGACAACGTCCAGCGCGTCAAACGCTACCGCGACGACATCCCGCTGTTCTCCCGCTTCCAGATCGAACACCAGATCGAGACGGCGTACTCGCGCACGGTGCAGCTGCCCTCGGGCGGCGCCATCGTCATCGACCACACCGAGGCGCTGGTGTCGGTGGACGTCAACTCGGCCCGCTCCACCCGCGGCGCCGACATCGAGGAAACCGCGCTGCGCACCAACTCGGAAGCGGCCGACGAAGTGGCCCGCCAGCTGCGCCTGCGCGACCTGGGCGGCCTGATCGTCATCGACTTCATCGACATGGAGGACAGCAAGAACCAGCGCGCCGTCGAACAGCGCCTGCGCGACGCGCTCCATTTCGACCGCGCCCGCGTCCAGATGGGCAAGATTTCGCGCTTCGGCCTGATGGAACTGTCGCGCCAGCGCCTGCGCCCGGCCCTGAACGAAGGCTCGCACATCACCTGCCCGCGCTGCAACGGCACCGGCGTGATCCGCGACGCGGAATCCAGCGCCCTGCACGTGCTGCGCCTGCTGCAGGAAGAGGCCATGAAGGAAAACACCGCCGCCGTGCACGCGCAAGTGCCGGTGGACGTGGCCACCTACCTGCTGAACGAAAAGCGCGCCGACATCACCAAGATGGAAGCCCGCCTCAAGGTCAACCTGTTGCTGATCCCCAACAAGCACCTGGAGACCCCGCACCACCACATCGAGCGCCTGCGCCACGACGATCCGCGCCTGGAAGAGCTCAAGACCAGCTTCGAGCTGGTCGAGGCCCCGGCCACGGACGCCCCCTGGCAGCCGCGCGAGCACGAAGTCAAGTCGCGTCCGGAAGCGCTGGTCAAGGGCATCACGCCCTCGCAGCCCGCTCCCGTTTCGACCCCGGCTCCGGCGCCCGCCGCTGCCGCGCCCGCTCCCGCCGGCGGCGGCCTGGGCGGCCTGTTCAAGCGCCTGGTCGGCTGGCTGACCGGCAACGCCGAAACCGCCAAGCCCGCCCCCGCCGTCCAGGAAGACAGCGCCAAGCGCGCCGCCTCCGGCCGCGGCAAGGGCCGCTCGGCCCATGACGGCCAGGAACGCCGCGGCGAGCGCCACGGTTCGGACCGCAACCGCAACCGCCGCAATGAAGCGCGCGGCGAAGGCGCCGAGGGCGGCGAAGGCGGCCGTCACCACGTGCGCGGCGGCCGCCGCGCCGAAGGCGAGCGCCAGGAACGCGGCGAGCGCCACCAGCGCAACGAAGCCCGCGCCGAGCGCGACACCCAGGCCACGCAGGCGGCCCTGGCCTCCAGCCGCCCCGAGCAGGCCGACCAGGCCGCCGGTGAAGACGCCGGCGCCGGCCGCAACCGCCGTCGCGGCCGCGGCCGCAACCGCCGCGAGGAAGGCCAGTCCGACGCCCCGATGAGCGAACAGGAAAGCATGGTCGCCGCGCTGGCCCAGACGGTCGCCACTGCCCTGCCCGACACCCGCCAGCCCGCGGCCCAGGCCGTCCAGGCCGCCGAGGAAGCCGCCGCCGACGCCACGGCCGAGCAGGCCGCTGACGCGGCGCCGGCCGCCGAAGGCGCCGAAGGCGCGGCCGATCCGGAGCGCAAGCGCCGCCGCCGCCGCAGCCGCCGCGGCCGCCGCAGCCAGGAAGAAGCAGGCGTGAGCGCCGGCGACGAGCAGCTCGAAGAAGGCGCCGACGAGGAAGCCGGCGAACAGCCGCAAGCCGCCGCCGTCGAATCCGCCGCCGAGTCCGAACCGGCCGCCCAGCCGGCTCCGGCGCAGGTTCAGGCGCAAGCCCCGGCCGCCGAAGCCGCTGCCGAGGTAAGCACCGAGGTGACCGCTGAAGCGACCACGGAAGTGACCGCCGAAGCGACCACGGAAGTCGCCGCCGAAGTCGCCGCCCCCGCGCCCGCCGAGACCGCCCCGCAAGCCGAGGAACCGGTCCAGACCACGCAACCGGTGACGGTGCAGCCCGCCAGCGTGGTGTCCGCGCCCGCGGCGCCCGCCGCGCCCGAGGAAGCCGCCGCCGTCGAACCGGTGGTCGCGGCAGCCCCGGCCCCGGCCGAAGCCGCCCCGGCGCCGGCAGCCGCCGCGCAGCAGCCCATCGTGGTGCCGGCCTCGGCGCCGTCGGCCAAGGCCCAGGCTCTGCATGAAGTGGTCAACGCCGCCGGCCTGCAATGGATCGAGACCGACCCGGACCGCCACGCCCAGACGCAGCTGCGCATCGCGGCCGCGCACAAGCCGGTCCGCCTGGGCCGCGAGCGCAAGCCGGTCGCGCCCGTGTCCAACGAACCGCTGGTCCAGGTCGAGACGCGCCACTAAGCCGTCCGGCTCCCAGCCAAACGCCCCGGAGATTCAAGTTTCCGGGGCGTTTTCATTTGGCGTGCCGCTCAGTCTTCCCCTGGCGCGCTGTCAGGCAGGTTCAGGGCCAGCGCGGCCTCTTCCACGAAGGCTTCGGCCAGGGCCGAGTGCGGCATGTGACGCGCCCACAGAATGCCCATGCGGCGCAGCGGCGCGCGTCCGGGCAGCGGCACGCGCTTGACGCGCCGGCTGTCGAGCCAGTCCGGCGCCCAGTCGGGCACCAGCGACACGCCCAGCCCTTCCGAGACCATGCAGGCGATGCCCATCAGGCCGTCGACCTCCAGGCGCTCGCGCGGGGCGATGCCGTGCTGGCGCAGATACTGGTCGGCCAGCCGGCCGCCCCAGACATTGCGGTCGTAGCGGATGAAGGGCTGGGTCCGCATCAGTTCGTGGGCGTCGTCGCTGGCGGTGTCCGGCGGCGCCAGCACCACCAGCGGCTCCTCGGTGACCAGCCGCCACGCGTAGCCCTTGGACAGGTTGAACTGCGGCTTGACGATGAAGGCGGCGTCCAGGTCGCCGTTGACCACCCGGTGGTACAGGTGCTTGGAGGTGCCCGGCTCCATGAACACGGCCAGTTTCGGCATGCGCCGGTACAGGCGCGCCAGCACGATGGGCATGGTGCCGGTCAGGGCCGAGGCCGACACGCCCAGGCGCAATTCGCCCAGCGGCGCGTCGTCGCCGGCGCTGGCGCGCAGGTCGCGCACCTCGCGCAGCACGGCGCGGGCCCGCTCCAGCGCCTTCAGGCCCGCCTCGGTCGCCTTGACGCTGCGGCCCACGCGCTTGATCAGCGTCGCGCCCAGCTCCTCCTCCAGCGTGCGCACGCGCGCGGCGATGGCGGCCGGGGTCAGGTCCAGGCGCCGCGCCGCCTCGGCCAGCGAGCCGCTTTCGACCACCGTCACAAAGCTCTGCACATATCGCGTATCCACGGTCTCCCCCTTTTTCCGGCCGCCGGTTTGCGTTACGGCAAACCATAACAATTTTATGGATTGAAGCAATTAAACAGCAGATGTTCATGGGCCGGATCGGTGCCAGAATCAGGTGTTGCTGGCGCGCCGCCGCGGCGCGCCCTTCCCGAACCCCGACTACGAGTACAGACCATGACGACCCAAGCCCGCATTCCCGGCGTTTTCTCTCCGGTCCTGACGCCGTTCGACGAACGCTACCGGCCGGCCCTGGGCCGCTATGTGAAGCACTGCCGCTGGTTGCGCGAGCAATCGGTCGGGCTGGCGATTTTCGGCACCAATTCGGAGGCGAACTCGCTGTCGCTGGCGGAAAAACACGAGCTGCTGGACGCGCTGCTGGATGCCGGCGTGGAGCCGCAGGCCCTGATGCCCGGCACCGGCGCCTGCGCCCTGCCCGACGCGGTCGAGCTGACCCGGCACGCGGTGCGCAGCGGCAGCATGGGCGTGCTGGTGCTGCCGCCCTTCTACTACAAGGGCGTGAGCGACGAGGGCCTGTTCCGCTATTACGCCGAGCTGATCGAGGGCGTGGGCGACGACAGGCTGCGCATGTACCTGTACCACATCCCGCCCGTGAGCCAGGTGCCGCTGAGCCTGGACCTGATCGACCGCCTGCTGGCGCGTTATCCCGGCATCGTCGCCGGCGTGAAGGACAGCGGCGGCGACTGGAACAACACCGCGGCCATGATCGAGCGCTTCGCGCTGCGCGGCTTCCAGGTCTATGCGGGCAGCGAGGCCTTTCTGCTGCAGACCCTGCGCGCCGGCGGCGTGGGCTGCATCACGGCCACCGGCAACGTCAATCCCGGCCCCATCGTGGCGCTGCAGCAGCGCTGGCAGGAGGCCGACGCCGACGCGCGCCAGGCCGGGCTGAACGCCACCCGCAACGTGTTCCAGCAATTCCCCATGATTCCCGCCATGAAGGCCGCCATCGCCTGGAAATCCGGCGACGGCGCCTGGGCCACGGTGCGCCCGCCCCTGGTGGAGCTGAACGCCGGCCAGGCCGCGGCGCTGCGCGCCGCCCTGGACGAAAACGGCTTCGACATGCCGGGCGCCGCCGCGCTGGCCGACGCCTGAACGCCGGCCGCGGGCGATTCCCGCCGGATCGCCCGCCCGTTCAGCTGACCACGCCGATGTTCCAGGGCACGAACTCGTGGTCGCCCAGCCCCAGCAGCTCGCTCTTGCTGCGCGCGCCCGAGGCCACCCGCAGGATCTCCTCGAAGATGCGCTGGCCCATCTCCTGCATGCTGGCCGCGCCGTCCAGGATTTCGCCGCAATTGACGTCCATGTCTTCGGTCAGCCGTTCATACATCGGCGTGTTGGTGGCCAGCTTGATCGACGGCACGGGCTTGGCGCCGAACATCGAACCGCGGCCGGTGGTGAAGCAGATCATGTTGGCCCCGCCCGCGATCTGGCCGGTGGCCGAGACCGGATCGAATCCCGGCGTGTCCATGAACACCATGCCCGGCTCGCGCACCGGCTCGGCGTAGCGGTACACCTCCATCAGGCCGGTGGTGCCGCCCTTCATCGAGGAGCCCAGCGATTTCTCGAAGATGTTGGCCAGCCCGCCCATCTGGTTGCCGGGGCTGACCTTGCCGTTGATCTGCACGTCGCGCCCCGGCGAGTATTCCTCCTTCCACCAGCGGATGCGCTGCACCAGTTTCTCGCCGACTTCGCGGCTGCGCGCGCGCGAGGTCAGCGTGTGCTCCACGCCATAGATCTCCGGCGTTTCGGACAGGATGGCGGTGCCGCCGTGGCGCACCAGGATGTCCATGGCCGCGCCCAGCGCCGGGTTGGCGGTGATCGACGAAAACCCGTCCGATCCGCCGCACTGCAGGCCCACCTTCAGGTGGCGCGCCGGCACCGGCCGGCGCTCGACCGCGTTGGCCTCGGGCAGCAGGGCCCGCAGCGCGGCCACGCCGGCCTCGATGGTTTTGCGGGTGCCGCCGGTCTCCTGCATGATGAAGGTCTTCAGGCGCGCGCCCGCCTCCAGCCCCTGGTCCTTGAGCAGCGCGTCGAGCTGGTTGCGCTCGCAGCCCAGGCCCACGATCAGCACGGCCGCGAAGTTGGCGTGGCAGGCATAGCCGCCCATCGTGCGCCTGAGCAGGTCCATGGGCTCGCCCGACATCTCCATGCCGCAGCCCATGCCGTGGCTCAGCGCCACCACGCCGTCCACGTTCGGATAGGCCGCCATCAGCTCGGGCGTGAAGGCCTCGGCGATGCGATGCACCACCGTGGCCGAGCAGTTGACCGTCGCCATCACGCCGATGAAGTTGCGCGTGGCCACCTGGCCGTTGGCGCGCACGATGCCCTGGAAGGTCGCCTGTTCGGACTCCGGCAGCACCGGCGTGGGCACGTAGTCGCGCGCGTGCGCGTAGTCGCGGTCGAACTCCCGGAACGCCATGTTGTGGGCATGCACGTAGGTGCCGGCCGGGATGTCGGCCGCGGCGAAGCCGATGCAGACGTTGTACTTGAGGATGGGCTCGCCGGCGCGCAGGTCGCGCGCCGCGATCTTGTGCCCGGCCGGAATCTGGCTGCGGCTGACGATGCCCTCGGAGGGCACGGCCATGCCTATGGCGATGGGCACGCGCGCCACCACGATGTTGTCGCCGGAGTGCAGCCGTATCACCGGCCCCGCGGCGCGCTTTTCATTCATTTCTATCATGTCGTCGTCTCGGATGGAGGAAGGTTGCAGGCGGCTATTCCGGCTTGATGCCGATGTCGCGGATCACCACGGACCAGCGCGGCAGTTCCGCGCCCACGAAGCGGCTGAAGGCCTCGGCGTCGCTGCCCACCACGGTGAAGCCCTGTTCGCTCAGCCGGGCCTGCGTGTCGCCCTGGTCCAGCGCGGCGCGGATCGATTGCGACAGCCTGTCGACCACGGGCCGCGGCGTGGCGGCCGGCGCGAACACGCCGTACCAGGTCGAGACCTCGAAGTCCTTGAAGCCGGACTCGGCCAGCGTCGGGATGCCGGGGGCCTTGGGATCGCGTTTCAGGCTGGTGATGGCCAGCGGGCGCAGCTTGCCCGAGGCGATATGGGGCAGCGCCACGGGCAGGTTGGCGAACATGTACGGCACGTGCCCGCCCAGCACGTCGGCGATGGCCGCCGATTCTCCCTTGTACGGCACGTGGGTCACCTTGGCGCCCACCATGTGCGCGTACAGCTCGCCGGCGATGTGCTGCGGGCCGCCCTGGCCGGACGAGGCGTAGCTGACCGCCGCGTCGCCGCGCTTGCGGATGTAGTCGGCCAGTTCCTGCGCCGTGCCGACGTCGACCAGGGCCGGATTGACCACCAGGATCAGGGGCATGGTCACCACCTGCGACACCGGCGCGAAGTCTTTCTCGGGCTTGAACGGCAGCGTCGGAAACAGCGAGGGCGCGACCACCATGGTGGACTGCGAACCCAGGAACAGCGAATAGCCGTCGGCCGGCGAACGCGCCACGTTGTCGGCGGCGATGGTGCCGGTGGCGCCGGCGCGGTTCTCCACCACCACCTGCTGCCCGAGGTTCTCGGCCATTTTGGCGCCGATCAGGCGCGCCACGATGTCGGCGCCGCCGCCGGGTGCGAAGCCCACCACCATCCGCAAGGGCTTGCTGGGAAACGCCTCGGCCAGCGCGGCGCCCGAGGCGCCCAGCAGCGCCGCGGCCAGGCCGACGACGCCGAGCCCGCGCGCCATCCGGCGCGCGGTCGTACAGGGTTTTTTCATGGTTTTGTCTCCGTTGGCCGCCCGCGTCGAGGCGGACGATGCCAGGCCATTGTGGCCATCGCACCCCATCGGTACAAGCATCTGGATGCGCCTTCAAAGCACAATATTTTTATGGTTTCAGCGCCGCGCGCAGGCAAAAAAAATCCACCCGGCCGGGTGGATTTTTCGAGAAGCGCTTACCGCTCAGAACTGGTAGGTGTAGGTCAGCTGCACCACGTCCAGGCCCGGGTTCGGGCGCTTGATGCTGGCGTTCGAGAAGTGCGAATAGCGCAGGCCGATGCGGTTGTTCGGCGTCAGCAGGAAGCCCAGGCCGACGTGGTCGCCGAACTGGAAGGCCGTGCTGATGTTCTCGTCGGCGAAGCGGGTGCTGGAAAACAGCGTGGCGCCGATGCCGGCTTCGATGTAGAAGCGTTCGCCGGTCCACCAGCGGAACATCGGGATGGCGTTGAACTGCCACACGTGGCCCGGCGAGCGCGAGCCGTCGGCCCACCAGTACGAGGCGCCGAATTCCGGCGTCAGGTCCAGGCGGCCCCAGTTGCCGCCGAACTGGTGGGTCCAGACCGAAGGCGTTTCGTAGTTGAGGGTCAGGCGCTGGTAATGGTCTCCAATGCCGTAATGCATGCTCACTCCGCCCTGGGTGCCTTCGGACGATTGAGCATTCGCGAAGGTCGCGGTGGCCGCCAGGGCCAGTCCGGCCAGGCCTGCAAGCATCTTGTTCTTGGTGGACTGCATTGGAATAACTCCGTCTATTTCAACTCTAGGTTGCAACATAGCAAAAACCAGACCAAACCGTGTAATTTTTGTCGCTCGGCGGCAACATCGCGAATGGAAAACACTGTTCCGCAAAAACGGCTAGCCGCTCAGCAAGCGGCGTGCCCGTCCTGAATGCAAAAAGCCGCCGGCGCCCTGGGGCGCCGGCGGCATCTGGCTTGAGCGCTCGCGCGCTTCAGGCGGTGACCACGTCGGCCGGCTGGTTGGTCAGCAGCGCCAGCAGGCGCGCGATTTCCTCGCGCAGCTGGCGGCGGTCCACGACCATGTCGATGGCGCCCTTCTGCAGCAGGAATTCGGCGCGCTGGAAGCCTTCCGGCAGTTTTTCGCGCACGGTCTGCTCGATCACGCGCGGGCCGGCAAAGCCGATCAGCGCCTTGGGTTCGGCGATGACCACGTCGCCCATGAAGGCGAAGCTGGCCGACACGCCGCCCATGGTGGGGTCGGTCAGCACGCTGATGAAGGGCAGCCCGGCCGCCGACAGGCGGGTCAGCATGGCGTTGGTCTTGGCCATCTGCATCAGCGACAGCAGGCTTTCCTGCATGCGCGCGCCGCCCGAGGCGGCCACGCAGATGAAGGAGGTCTTGTTGTCCAGGGCGGCCTGGGCGCCGCGCGCGAAGCGCTCGCCCACCACCGAGCCCATCGAGCCGCCCATGAATTCGAATTCGAAGCAGGCCAGCGTCGCCGGCACGCCGCGAATCGAGCCGCTCATGACCACCAGCGCGTCGCTTTCGCCGGTCTGCTTGACCGCTTCCTGGAGGCGCTCGGGATACTTGCGCGTGTCCTTGAACTTCAGCGAGTCGACCGAACGCGTGGTCTGGCCGATCTCGACCCGGCCTTCCACGTCGAGCAGCGAATCGATGCGGGCGCGGGCCCCGATGCGCATGTGATGGTCGCACTTGGGGCAGACGTGCAGGTTGGCCGCCAGGTCTTCGCTGTACAGCACCGACTCGCACGACGGGCATTTCACCCATAGGCCTTCGGGAACGCGGCGGGCGCCGCTGTCGCTGGTTTTATTGATGCGAGGAGGCAGGAGTTTTTCGATCCAGCTCATTGATTTTTCATCCCGTATGAGGTCGCGCCCGCGCTGTCAGGCCGACGCGTTTGCTCGTTTCACTTGATCCAGCGCCTGCCGGATCGTGCGCAGCCAGCCGCTGGCGGCGGCGACGGCGGCATCGTTCTTTTGCGCAGCCGGGGCATCCGCCGCCGCCTGCTCCATGGTTTCTATCAGTTTGCTGCCGATGACCACCGCGTCGGCGGCGCGCGCCACGCGCTGGGCGCTCTCGGCGTCGCGGATGCCGAAGCCCACGCCGACCGGGATGTCGCGCACGTGGCGGCGGATCAGGGCCACGCGCTCGGCCACGTCATCGGTGTTGAGCGAGCCGGCGCCGGTAACGCCCTTGAGCGACACGTAATAGACGTACCCGCGGGCCACCTGGGCCACGGCCTTGATGCGTTCCTCGGTGGAGGTGGGCGCCAGCAGGAAGATCGGCGCGATGCCCTGCTGCCCCAGCGTGGCGGCGAACTCCACCACTTCCTCGGGCGGATAGTCCACCACCAGCACGCCGTCCACGCCGGCGCGGGCGGCGTCCTGCGCGAAGCGGTCCTGGCCCATGCGTTCGATCGGGTTGGCGTAGCCCATCAGCACCACCGGGGTGTCGGCGTCGCGCTGGCGGAACTCGGCCACCATTTCCAGCACGCGGGCCAGGCCCACGCCCTGCGCGATGGCGCGGTCGGCAGCGCGCTGGATGACGGGGCCGTCGGCCATGGGGTCCGAGAACGGCACGCCCAGCTCGATGACGTCGGCGCCGGCCTCGACCAGCGCGTGCATCAGGGGCACCGTGGCCGCCGGCGAGGGATCGCCCGCGGCGATGTACGGGATCAGCGCCGCGGCGCGGCCGGATTCGGCGGTGCGCGCGAAGGCGGCGGCGATGCGGTCGTTGCGAGTTGCCATGGTCGGAACCCTTACAGCTCGATACCGGCCTTCTCGGCGACGGTATGCATGTCTTTGTCGCCACGGCCCGACAAATTGACCAGGATGACGGCGTCACGGCCCAGCGTGGGCGCCATTTTCACCGCCTGGGCGATGGCGTGCGAGGACTCCAGCGCCGGCATGATGCCTTCGATCCGGCAGCAGTCGTGGAAAGCCTTGAGGGCCTCGTCGTCGGTGATGCCCACGTATTCGGCGCGGCCGGAGTCCTTCAGCCAGGCATGCTCGGGGCCGACGCCGGGATAGTCCAGGCCGGCCGAGACGGAATGGGTTTCCTGCACCTGGCCGTCTGCGTCCTGCATGACGTAGGTGCGGTTGCCGTGCAGCACGCCCACGTGGCCGGCCGCCAGCGAGGCGGCGTGACGCCCGGTGTCCATGCCCTCGCCCGCCGCCTCGACGCCGATCAGGCGCACGTTTTCGTACGGGATGTAGGGATGGAAGATGCCCATGGCGTTGGAGCCGCCGCCCACCGCCGCCACGACGTAGTCGGGCTGGCGGCCGATGGCTTCGGGCATCTGGGTCAGGCATTCGTTGCCGATCACGGTCTGGAAATCGCGCACCATGCGGGGGTACGGATCGGGCCCGGCCACCGTGCCGATGATGTAGAACGTGTTCTCGATGTTGGTGACCCAGTCGCGCATGGCTTCGTTGAGCGCGTCCTTGAGGGTGCGCGAGCCCGACGTGACCGGCACCACCGTGGCGCCCAGCAGCTTCATGCGGTAGACGTTGGAGGCCTGGCGGCGCACGTCTTCGCTGCCCATGTAGACCACGCATTCCATGCCGTAGCGGGCCGCCACCGTGGCCGTGGCCACGCCGTGCTGGCCGGCGCCGGTCTCGGCGATGACGCGCGGCTTGCCCATGCGCTTGGCCAGCAGGGCCTGGCCGATGCAGTTGTTCACCTTGTGGGCGCCGGTGTGGTTCAGGTCTTCGCGCTTGAACCAGATCTGGGCGCCGCCCAGCTGTTCGGACCAGCGGCGGGCATGGTAGACCGGGCTGGGCCGGCCGACGAAATGCTTGAGTTCATAATTGAACTCTTCCAGGAAGGCGGGGTCGACACGATAACGGTCGTAGGCCGCGCGCAGCTCGTCGAGCGCGTGCATCAGCGTTTCCGCCACGAAAACGCCGCCGTAGGGGCCGAAATGGCCCTGGGCATCCGGAAAGTCGTAAGGTTTCAACTAGCATCTCCCCCGGCATCGCGGCAGGCCATTACCGGCCGCAAATCCAGTTTGCAACCCGGCATTTTACCTGACGCGGCAGCCGCCCGGGCGCGGCCGCGCCCGGGCCTGGAAACCGCCGCGGCGGCGTCAGAGCGACTGCCCGAGGCGGCGCAGGAAGGTTTCGCAGGACGCGAGCTGGTCCAGCGCCACGTATTCGTCGGGCTTGTGGGCCTGTTCGATGTGGCCGGGGCCGCAGACCACCGTCGGGATGCCAATGCCCTGGAACAGGCCGGCCTCGGTGCCGTAGGCCACCTTGCGCGTGGCGCGGTCTTCGGTCAGGGCGCGCACCAGCTGGGTGATGGCGGCCTCTTCCGAGGCTTCCAGCGCCGGGGCGGCCGCGCCGGTCTCGATCTCGATGCTGGCGCCCTCGAACTCGGCCTTCATGCGCGGCAGCAGTTCCTCGCGCACGTATTTCTCGACCTCGGCCTGGATGGCGTCCGGCTGCATGCCCGGCAGGTTGCGGAATTCATAGCTGAACTCGCAGGATTCGGGAATGGTGTTGACCGCGATGCCGCCCTGGATCTGGTTGGTGGTCATGGTGGAGAACGGCACGTCGTAGAACTGGTCGTACGGACCCTGGGCCTTGAAGCTGTCGGCCAAGTCGCGGATGCGGCAGATCAGGCGGGCGGCGTATTCGATGGCGTTACAGCCGCGCGGGGTCAGCGACGAGTGCGCCGCCTTGCCGTGCACCTTGCAGCGAAACAGGTTGATGCCCTTGTGCGCCACCACCACCTGCATGCCGGTGGGCTCGCCCACCACGCAGCCTTCCGGCCGGATGCCGCGGTCGTGCAGGTCGGCCAGCATGTAGGGCGCGCCCGCGCAGCCGACTTCCTCGTCATAGGAAAAGGCCAGGTGGATCGGCTTCTTGCGCGGCATGGCCAGGAATTCCGGCACCAGCGCCAGCGAGCCGGCGATGAAGCCCTTCATGTCGCAGGCGCCGCGGCCATACAGCAGGCCGTCCTTTTCCACCAGCTTGAACGGATCGGTGCTCCAGTCCTGGCCGTCGACCGGCACCACGTCGGTGTGGCCCGACAGCACGATGCCGCCCTGCTGGCCGCCGTCCTGCGCCGGCAGGGTGGCGAACAGGTTGGCCTTGGTGCGCTCCGGATTGTGCGCCAGCCACGCGTCGACGCCCTGGCCCTTGAGCCAATCGCGGACGGTTTCGATCAGGGCAAGATTGGAATTGCGGCTGGTGGTGTCGAAACCGACCAGCGTTTCCAGCCAGGTGCGCGCGTTCATGTCACTACTCTCGTGGGGGAAAAAGAGAAGTGTAAAGCCAGCCGGCGCGCGCGTCTCGGCCCCCGTCCGGAGGCGCCGGCCGGACAGGGCACTAGAATGTCGCCCGGAATCAGCAAACATCCCCCTGAGGAGACATCGTGCAGCACAAGGCAGTTCCCACGCGCAACATCGTGGCGGCGGTAATCGGCAACGCCCTGGAATGGTATGACTTCCTGGTGTTCGCCTTCATGACGCCGATCATCTCGAAGCTCTTTTTCCCCACCGACCCGAGCGTGCCCGGCAGCGAGCTCAACGCCATCCTGATGACCACGGCCATTTTCGGCGTCGGTTTCTTCATGCGTCCGGTGGGCGGCATCATCCTGGGCCTGTACGGCGACAAGAAGGGCCGCAAGGCGGCCATGGTGCTGGTCACCTCGCTGATGGCCGTGTCCATCGCGCTGATCACCGTCGCCCCCACCTACCATGCCGCCGGCATCCTGGCGCCGATCTTCATCCTGATCGCGCGCCTGCTGCAGGGCTTCTCGGCGGGCGGCGAGTTCGGCACGTCGACGGCGCTGCTGATCGAAATGGCGCCCAACGGCCGCCGCGGCTTCTACGGCTCGTGGCAGATGGCCGGCCAGATGCTGGCGCTGCTGATCGGCGCGGCCTGCGGCACGCTCATCACCGAGTTCTTCACGCCCGAGCAGATCGCCGACTGGGCCTGGCGCCTGCCCTTCGCCTTCGGCCTGGTCATCGTGCCGATCGCCATCTATATCCGCCGCAACGTCGACGAAACCGACGCCTTCAAGCAGATCAAGGAAGAAGAGCGCCAGGCCGCCGCGCGCGGCGACGTGCAGCGCCTGACCCTGGGCCAGATGCTGAAGACGCATACCCGCGAAACCCTGATCGGCGTGGGCCTGGTGGTGACCGCCACGGTTTCCATCTACATCACCTTCACCTACCTGGTGACCTACTCCACCCAGATCCTGAAACTGCCGCTGAACCAGACCTTCCTGGTGCAGATGGCGGGCGCGGCGCTGATGGTGCTGCTCACGCCGTTCATGGGCGCCTGGTCCGACCGCGTCGGCCGCCGTCCCATCGTGATCGGCTCGCTGATCGGCTACCTGCTGGTGCTGTACCCGCTGTACCACTGGCTGTCGGACGCGCCCTCGATCGCGCGCCTGCTGACCGTGCAGGTGGTGGTCTGCCTGTTCGTGTCGGCCTTCTTCGGCGTGTTCAGCACGGTCATGGCCGAGCTGTTCCCGGCGCGCGTGCGTTCGGTGGGCCTGTCGCTGGCCTATAACGTGGCCGTGATGATCTTCGGCGGCTTCGCCCAGTTCATCGTGACCTGGCTGATCAAGACCACCGGCTCGCCGATGGCGCCGGCCTACTACGTCATGTTCGGCGTGGCCCTGGGCCTGGTCGCCGCGTTCTACATGCGCGAACGCGCCCACGACGCGCTCGACCACTGAACCTAGGCCTCGATGCCGCAAGACAGGGCCAGGTAGCTTTTCAGGCGTGACGCGGCAAGCTCGGGATCGGCCAGCACGCCGCACTGGTCCGCCAGTTCGAACACGCGTGCGTAATGGGCCGCGCCGCGCGCCGACTGCAGCCCCGCCGCCAGCGAGAAGTGCGTCTGCTGGCCGTTGAGCCAGGCCAGGAACACGATGCCCGCCTTGTAGTGCCGCGTCGGCGCCCGGAAGATCTCGCGCGACAAGGCCACGGTCGGGTCCAGCAGGCGGCGGAAACCGGCCATGTCGCCGGCCGCCAGCTCGGCCAGCGCCGCCGCCGCGACCGCCGCGATGGGATCGAAGATGCCCAGCAGGCCATGCGAATGGCCCGTGTCGTCTCCGGCGATCAATTCCGCGTAATTGAAATCGTCCCCGGTGTACATCTTCACGCCGGCGGGCAGCCTGGCGCGCAGTTCGCGCTCCCAGTGGGCGTCCAGCAGCGACAGCTTGATGCCGTCCACCTTGGCCGCGTTGTCGCGGATCAGGGCGGCCACGGTGTCCAGGGCCCGTTCCCGGTCGCCCGACCCCCAGTAGCCCTGCAGCGCCGGATCGAACATCTCGCCCAGCCAGTGCAGGATGACCGGCCGGGAAACGTCGCGCAACAGCCTGCCGTACAGCGCCAGATAATCGTCCGGCCCGCCAGCGCAGCGCGCCAGGGCCCGGCTGGCCATGAGGATCACGCGCCCGCCTTCGGCCTCGATCACCTCCAGTTGCTCGCGGTAGGCCGCCTCCACCTCGGCCAGCGTGGCCACGCGCGCCGCGTCCAGCTGGTCGGTTCCCGCCCCGCAGGCCAGGTCGCCGCCCGCCGTGCGCGCATGCCGCAGGCTGCGCTGGATCAGGGTCCGGGCGCCCGGCCAGTCCAGGCCCATGCCGCGCTGGGCGGTGTCCATGGCTTCGGCCACCTTGAAGCCCAGCCGGTAGAGGTGCTCGCGAAACGCCAGCGTGGCCTCCCAGTCCAGCGCGGGCGCCGCGTCCCACGGGTCGGGCGTGCCCAGCGGATCGATCACCACGTGGGCGGCCGCGTAGACCGTGCGGTTGAAGGCCGGCAAAGGCAGCGCGGGCCGGATGGGCCGGGCCTTGAGGCGATAGCGCCGGAGGCTGCCGTCCGGCTGGGGAAGTCGTATGTCCATGCGTGGCTCCTGGTCGGGTTCAGCCGGCGATGCGGCCAAGGATGTGGTCGGCCGCCTTCTCCGCGATCATGATGGTCGGCGCGTTGGTGTTGCACGACGGCAGGCTGGGCATGACCGACGCGTCCGCCACCCGCAGGCCGTCCAGGCCGATCAGGCGCAGGTCCGGCGTCACCACGCTGTCGGCGCGATCGGCCGGTCCCATGCGGCAGGTGCCCACGGGATGATGGTCGGTCTTGGCATGGGCGCAGGCGTACTCGACCAGATCCGCATCGCGCCTCAGCGCCGCCCCCGGCAGGACCTCGGCCCTGACGTAGCGCCTCAGGGCCGGCTGCGCGAGGATTTCCCGGGCCAGGCGCAGGCCCTTGAGCGCCATGTCGCGGTCGTGTGGGTCCGACCAGTAGTCCGGGTCGATCAAGGGCGCCGCGGCCGGGTCCTTGTCCGCCAGCCGCACGCTGCCGCGCGAGTGCGGCCGCAGGTAGGCGGAGTTCAGGGTCACGCCGGCGGCGCGCAGCGGGGCCATGCCCGCCTCCAGGCCCGACCCCAGGCCCAGGTGGAACTGGATGTCCGGGGAACGCTCGCGCGCATCGGCGTCCGCATACCAGAAGCCGCCCGTCTCGAACAGGCTGGAGGCGGCCGGCCCCGTTCTCCACAGCAGGTACTGCAGGCCGGCCCAGGCCGCGTGCGACCAGGCCTTGCATTTGTCGTAGGTGTGGTCGCCGGTGCATTCGGCGATGGTGAAGAGGTCGAGGTGGTCCTGCAGATTGCCGCCCACGCCCGGCAGGTCGTGCAGCACTTCGATGCCGACGGCGCGCAGATGGTCGGCCGGGCCGATGCCCGAGTGCATCAGCAGCTTGGGCGAGCCTATCGCGCCGCTGGCCACGATGACCTCGCGCTGCGCGCGCGCCACGCGCGTGACGGGCGCGCCGTATTCGGCGATCTCGACGCCGCAGGCGCGCCCGCCTTCGATCACGACGCGCAGCGCGCGGGTGCGCAGGCTGATGGCCAGGTTCGCCCGGGCCCGGACCTCCCGGTCCAGGAACCCGGTGGCGGCCGACGAGCGCCTGGCCGCGAGCTGGGTCAGCTGGTAGTAGCCCAGCCCTTCCTGGGTCGCGCCGTTGAAGTCCGGGTTGAAAGGTATGCCCAGTTCCTGCCCCGCCTGGAAGAAGGCCTCGCAAATGGGCAGGGGGCTGGCCGGATTGGACACGCCCAGCGGCCCGCCATAGGCATGGAACGCGTTGGCGAAGCGCTGGTTGTTCTCGGATCGCCTGAAGTACGGCAGCACCTCGGCGAACGACCAGCCGGCCGCGCCGTCCCGGCTGACCCATTCGTCGTAATCGGCCGGCGCGCCGCGCGTATAGAGCTGGGCGTTGATGGACGAGCCGCCGCCGAGGACCCTGGCCTGGGTATAGCGCAGCACGCGCTGGCCCAGGTGTTTCTGCGGCACCGTATGCCATCCCCAGGAGCCGATGCCGCGGGTCATCTTGGCGAAGCCGGCCGGCACATGGAACAGCGGATGCCCGTCGGGGCCGCCGGCCTCGATCAGCAGCACCTTGATGCCGGGGTCCACGCTCAGGCGGTTGGCCAGCACGCATCCCGCGGACCCGCCGCCGACGATGATGTAGTCATAGGTTTCCATGCTCACAGCCTCGGAATCGACAGCGCGCCGTCCACGGCGATCACCGAACCGGTCGCGAAAGCCAGGCGCCCGCCGGCCAGCGCCGCGACGGCATGCGCCACGTCGCGGGGCTCGCCCCAGCGCGCCATCGGCACCAGGCCCTCGCCGATCAGCCGGTCGTACCGGTCGGCCACGCCCGCGGTCATGGCGGTGCGGATCACGCCGGGCCGGATCTCGAATACGCCGATGCCCTGCGCGGCCAGGCGCAGCGCGAACAGCTTGGTCAACATGCCCAGACCCGCCTTGGACAGGCAATACTCGCCGCGCTCGACGGAAGCGAGTTCGGCGCTGACCGACGACACGGTCACGATGCTGCGCGGCCCCGCGGCCCTGCCGGCGAGCATGCGGCGCGCCACCGCCTGCGTCAGGAAGAAGGTGCCGCGCAGATTGGTGTCGAGCACCGCGTCGTACGCCTGCGGACGCAGGTCCAGCAGATCGCCGCGGCTGGGCGAGCCCATGCCGGCGTTGTTGACCAGGCAGGCCGGCGTCCCGCCCCAGGCCTCGATCCGGTCCAGCATGGCGTCGTGCGCGACGATGTCCGCCAGATCGGCGCGCAGCGCCAGGGCGCGGCCGCCCGCGGCCTGGACCGCGCGCGCGGTCTGGTCCGCGGCGTCCAGCGCCATGAGGGCCAGGTCGAAGCCCTGCGCGGCCAGTTCGGCGGCGACGGCCGCGCCTATGCCGCGGCTGGCGCCGGTGACCAGGGCGATGGGGCGGGCGGCGCTCATTGCAGGACGGCCCTCAGGTGATGGCCCACGCGCAACGCCTGGGCGGCGATGGTCAGGGCCGGATTGAGCGCGGCCGCGGACGGAAAGAAGCTCGCGTCGACCACGTACAGGTTGTCGTGGTCCCAGGCCTTGCAATAGGGGTCCAGCGCGGACGTGCGCGGATCGCTGCCGAACCGCACCGTGCCGCACTGGTGCGATGGCGTGTCCATGCCGAACGGCTTGGACAGCACTACCGGATAGCCGCAGCGCCGGATGATGCCGGCGGCGATGCGGCGCCATCGGCGGTGCGTGCCCATGTTGGTGCGGCGCCAGCGCAGTTCGATCCCGCCCGCCCCGTTCAGGCGCACCGTGCTGTCCGGATGCGGCAGGTCTTCGGACATGACGTACCAGTCGACGCTGTGCGCGGCCAGCCACCGGCGCAGCGCCATCGGCGTCCATGCGGGCATCGCGCCGCGCAGGATGGGTTCGGAAATATTGCCCAGGAACTGCAGGTTGCCCAGCGGCTCCGCGCGCCCCGGGCCGCCCTGGTAATAGTCGTTGAGCGCCAGCGTCTTGGGGAACCGGGTCGGGTTCCTGCGCGTGGGATGCAGCGCCATCAGGGCCGTGCAGTTGTGATTCATGAAATGCCGGCCCACCACGTCGCTGGCATTGGCCAGCCCCAGCGGCCGCCGGGCGTTGGCCGAGCGCAGCAGCAGCGCCGCCGAATTGACCGCGCCGGCGCTGAGCACGAACAGGCCGGCGGCGATGCGCTTGCGCTGGCCGTGCTCCAGCACTTCGGCCGCCTCGATGCGCCGGCCGCTCGCGTCCGTCAGCAGCCGCTCCACCAACGTCTGCGGCCGCAGCGCCACATTGGGCTGGCGCAGCGCCGGGCGCAGCAGGCAGCGCTCGGCATCGCCCTTGGCGTCGAACCGGCATGGAAACGCATCGCAGGTTCCGCAACGCCGGCACAGCCCGCCATAGTCGACCGCGGCCGGCATGGGAAAGGGCCGCAGCCCCTGCTGCCGCAGCCGCGCCTCGATCGCGGCGATCACCGGCTCGTGCGGAATGGGCGGATGCGTGTAGGGCGCGCGGCGCGGCGGCTCGGTGGGATCGACGCCCGCCAGGCCGCGCACGCCGAACAGGGCCTCGGCCCGCTCGTACCACGGCTCCAGGTCCGCATAGCGGATCGGCCAGGCCGGCGTGACGCCGTCCTCGAGTTCGCGCGCCTCGAAATCGCGTTCGCGGAACCGGAACATGGCCGCGCCATAGAACTTGGTATGGCCGCCGACGAAATAGTATTGGCCCGGCCGGAAGCGTCGCTGCCCGCTGGTCCAGATTTCGGGGCTGCGGTAGCGCAGGTCCACGAAGACGGCCTCCGGGTCCGCGTTCTGAGGCTCGCGCGGCAGTTCCGGCCCGCGCTCGACGATGAGCACGCGGGCGCCGCTGCCGGCGAGCTGATACGCCACCGCGCCGCCGCCCACGCCGGACCCGATGATCAGCACATCGACGTATTCGTGCGCGGCCATCACCCTATCCTCGTCTCGGTGCGCCCATCGAAACAGATGAGCCGGGACGTGTCGATCCGGAAGCGGGCGCGCAGCCCCGACGCCAGCCGCACGTCCGGCGCCAGCCTGGCGGTGAACCCGCCTCCCCCCAGGTCCAGCGAGACCAGGGTGTCGGCGCCGGTCGGTTCGACCACGTCGACGCCGGCGTCTATCGCGCCGTCTTCCGCCGCATCCTGGGGATCGGCCAGCCTGACCGCTTCGGGACGTATGCCGGCGATGACCTCGGCCCCTTCATAGGCGCGCAGGGCGGCGCAGGCCGGCGCCGGCAGGCTGAACGGCCGGGCGCCATCGGCGAACTCCAGGCGCGCCTGCCCCGCGTGCAGCGCCACCCTGGCGCGGATCAGGTTCATCCGCGGCGCGCCCACGAAGCGCGCCACGAAGGTGTTCGCGGGACGGTAGTAGACGTCGTCGGGCGTGCCCAGCTGCTGCAATACGCCGCCGTTCATGACCGCGATGCGCGTGGCCAGCGTCATGGCCTCGATCTGGTCGTGGGTGACGTAGACGATGGTCGCCTGCAGGCGCTGGTGCAGGCGCTTGATCTCGGTGCGCATGTCCGCGCGCAGTTGCGCGTCCAGGTTCGACAGCGGCTCGTCCAGCAGATACAGCCGCGGTTCGCGCGCCAGCGCCCGGCCGATGGCGACCCGCTGGCGCTGCCCGCCCGACAGCTGCCTGGGCTTGCGCGCCAGCAGATGTTCGATCTGCAGCAGCCTGGACACCGCCCGCACCCGCTCGGCGCGGACCGATTTCTCCACCTTGCGCATGCGCAGCGGAAACTCGATGTTCTGCGCCACCGTCATGTGGGGATACAGGGCATAGGACTGGAACACCATCGAGATGTTGCGCTCGGCCGGCGTGGCCTGCGTGATGTCCTGGCCGTCCAGCCGCAAGACGCCCTGCGTCGGCGGCTCCAGGCCCGCGATGATGTTCATCAGCGTGCTCTTGCCGCAGCCGGACGGGCCGACCAGCACCAGGAATTCGCCGTCCTGGATGTCGATGGAGATGTCCTGCAGGATATCGACCGAGCCGTAGCGCTTGTGCACGTTGACGATGTCTAGGGAGGCCATGCGAATTCTCCGAGTGGACGCGCCGGCCTCAGCCCTTGACCGAGCCGGCCATCAGGCCGCGGACGAAGTACTTGCCCGACACCACGTAGACCACCAGCGTCGGCAAGGCGGCGATGAACGCGCCGGCGAAATGCACGTTGTATTCCTTGACGCCGGTGCTGCTGTTGACGAGGTTGTTCAGCCCCACCGTCAGCGGAAACGAGCTGAAGTCGCTGAACGACGCGCCGAACAGGAACTCGTTCCAGATGCTGGTGAATTGCCAGATCACGGTGACGATGACGATGGGCGCGCTGTTGGGCAGCAGGACGTGGCGCAGCACGCCGAAAAAACCGGCGCCGTCCATCCGCGCGGACTTGATCAGCTCGACCGGAAAGGCCGCGTAATAGTTGCGGAAGAATAGCGTCGTGAAGCCGAGGCCATAGACGGTATGGACGAAAATCAGTCCTTTGACCGTACCGGCCAAACCCAGCCACCCCAGCGTCTTGGCCATTGGAATCAACACGATCTGAAACGGGATGAACACCGAGAACAGCAGCGCCGCGTACATCAGGTTCGCGCCCCGGAAGCGGAACTGCGTCAGGATGTAGCCGTTGAGCGCGCCGATCAGCGTGGACAGCGCCACCGCGGGGATGACCAGCAGAAAGGAATTGGCGAAATACGGCCTCAGGCCGGTGGCCTGCACGCCGATCTTGGCCGTGGCCCAGGCGGCGATCCAGGGGTCGATGGTCCAGTCCGACGGCAGCGCCAGCAGGCTGGCGCCGCGGATTTCCGCGAGCGGCTTGAACGAATTCACCAGCATCACGTAGACGGGGGCCAGAAACAGCAGCGCCCCGGCCGCCAGCAGCAGGTAGAGAACCACCCTGGGCGCGGCCCTGGACCACTGCAGCCCGAGGCGGCCGGTTTCGCCGCGCGCCGGCGGCGAAACCCGGGCGATGGCCTTATCCATGCCGCGCCCCGCGCATTTCCCGCCGCAGGTACGGCACCACCACCACGGCGGTCAGCAGCAGCATCAGCACCGCGCTGGCCGCGCCCACGGCCATCTCGTTGCGCGTGAACGTGTACTGGTACATGAACACCGACGGCAGCCAGGTCGAACGCCCCGGCCCGCCGTTGGTCATGGCCACGATCAGGTCGTAGGACTTGATGGCCATGTGCGCCAGGATCACGAACGCGGACACGAAGATCGGGCCCAGCTGGGGCAGGATGACGCGCAGGTAGATCTGCCCCGTGCCGGCGCCGTCGACCCGCGCCGCGTTGACCTGTTCCGTGTCCACGCCCCGCAGGCCGGCCAGGAACATCGCCATCACGAAGCCGCTGGTCTGCCACACCGCCGCGAGCACCACGCAGTAGATGGCCAGGTCGCTGTCCTTGATCCAGCCGAACCGGAACGATTCCCAGCCCAGCAGCTGCACCGAGCGCTCCAGGCCCACGCCCGGATCGAGCAGCCATTTCCAGGCCGTGCCGGTGACGATGAAGGACAAGGCCATCGGGTACAGGAAGATCGACCGGAACACGCTTTCCGCCCGGATGCCCTGGTCGATCAGGATGGCCAGCGCCAGGCCCAGCGCCAGCGCGATCACGATGTACAGGCTGGCGAAGATGCCGAAGTTGGCCAGCGACACCCGCCAATTGGCCAGGCCGGCCAGGCGGACATAGCTGCCGGCCCCCGTGAACGTCAGGGACGGCATCAGCGTCGAACCCGTGAACGACAGATAGACCGTGAACATGATGTAGCCGTACACGCACACCAGCACGAGCAGCACGCTGGGGCTGAACAGCAGCTTGGGCAGGTATCCGGCTTTCATGGGAGCGGCGCAGGCGGGGCTAGTCCTGGGCGGCCGCCGCCAGTTCTGCCACCGCCTTGGCGTCGTCCAGCTCGCCGTTGAAGTGGCGCGTGATCACGTCGTAGAAGGCGTTTTTCATGGACGCGGGCACGGCATGGCCGTGCGCGATGGAGCCCACCATCGTGTTGCTGGCGTTGGCCTCGATGATGTCCTTGATGGCCTTCTTGCCGCAGTCGTCGAAGCCGGCGTCCGGCACGTCGGTGCGGGCCGGCGCGGCGCCCTTGGCCACGTTGGCCTCGGCCTGGAAGTCCGGCGCCATGACGTTGGAAGCCAGCGTCAGCTGAACCTCGCGCATCTTGGCGTCGGGCAGCTTGAACATCGCGAACTGGTCGCTGAGAAAGGTCACCGAGCCCTGCGAACCCGGAACGCGATAGCAGAGGTAGTCCCGGCCCGCCACCTTGCCGGCGTTGACGAACTCGCCCTTGGCCCAGTCTCCCATGATCTGGAAGCCGGCCTTGCCGCTGATCACCATGCCGGAGGCCACGTTCCAGTCCCGGCCCGAGAAATCCTTGTCCACCAGGCGCCGTATCTGGCCCATGCGCTGGAACACCTTGAGCGTGGTCGGCGATTCCAGGGTTTTCGCGTCCAGCTCGATGAAGGCCTTGCGGTAATAGTCCGCGCCGCCCGTGGCCAGCGCCACGCCGTCGAAGATCGTCGCGTCCTGCCACGGCTGGCCGCCGTGCGCGATGGCGACGAAGCCCGCGGCGCGGACTTTCTCGGCGGCGGCGATGAAGTCCTCGAAGGTCTTGGGCGCGGCGGCGACGCCGGCCTTCTCCAGCACCGCCCGGTTGGCCCATACCCAGTTGGTGGAATGGATGTTGATGGGCGCCGATACCCATTTGCCCTCGTACTTCGAGAACCTGCGCACCGCCTGCGGCACCACCTGGTCCCAGTTCTGCTTGCCGGCCAGTTCGTCCAGGTCGGCCAGCGCGCCCTGCCGGGCCCAGTCCTGGATGTCGAAGCCGAGCAGCTGCACCGCGGTGGGCGGGTTGCCCGCCGTCAGACGGGCGCGCACGGCCGTCATCGCAGCCTCGCCGCCGCCGCCGGCCACGGGCATGTCGTTCCATTTGATGCCCTGTTTTTCGAGCTTGAGCTTGAGCACGTTGAGCGCGGCCGCCTCGCCGCCGGCGGTCCACCAGTGCAGCACTTCCACGCTCTGCGCGCCTGCGGTCAGGGGCACGGCCGCGGCGGCGGCGATCGCGAATGTCATCAGGGATAGGTTCATGGAAGCCTCCGTTCTTCTCATGGGATTTGGCGCGGCACGTACCAATGGGTGCGCGCGCCCAGGCGCAGGTGCAGCGTCTTGGTTTGCGTGTAGTCCTCGGCCGCGAACCGGCCGAGTTCGCGGCCGATGCCGCTTTCGCGGTAGCCGCCGAAGGGCAGCTCGGCGTTGCCCTCCAGAAAGGTGTTGACCCAGACCGTGCCCGCCCTGATGCGGCGCGCGGCGCCAATGCAGGTGTCGACGTCCCGGCTCCAGACGGCGGCCGACAGGCCGTAAAGCGTGTCGTTGGCGAGTGCTATGGCGTGGTCGAGGTCACGGAACGTCAGCACCGCGAGCACCGGCCCGAACACCTCGACCCTGGCGATGGCCATGTCGCGCGTCACGCCGGCGACCACGGTGGGCTCGATGAACCTGCCCGCCGACGCCAGCGCGGCGCCTCCCAGCACGATGTCGGCGCCGTCCCGGCGCGCCGCGGCGATGTGGTCGAGTATGGCGTCGTACTGCTTTTCGGTGGTGATGGCGCCGACCTGCACGCCTTCGGCCAGCGGGTCGCCGACCTTGACGCGGCGGCATTTCTCGACGATGTCGTCGAGGAAGCGCTGCGCGATGGACTCGTGCACCAGGATGCGGCTGCCGCTGTTGCAGCACTGGCCTGCGTTGAAGCAGATGCCGTGGACCGCGGCGTCGACGGCGGCGTCCCAGTCGCAATCCGGGAATACGATCTGCGGGTTCTTGCCGCCCAGCTCCAGGGAGACCCGCTTCAGCGTCTGCGCCGATACCGCCACCACGCGCTTGCCGACGGCGGTCGAGCCGGTGAACGACAGCATGTCCACGCCGGCGTGCACCGCCAGGCCCTCGCCGGCCACCGGGCCGAAGCCGCTCAGGATGTTCACCGCCCCCGGCGGCATGCCCGCCTCTTGCAGGATTTCGCCCAGCATCACGGTCGTGCCCGGCGTGTCTTCGGCCGGCTTCACGACGGCCGTGCAGCCGGCCGCCAGCGCGAACGGCAGCTTCTGGCTGACGATCAGAAACGGGAAATTCCATGGCGTGATGATGCCGACCACGCCGATGGGATCGCGCAGCACCACGCCCAGCGTCTGTTCGCCCAGCGTATTGCAGCTGTCGCCGTGCAGCCCCCGGGCCAGGGACGCCGCGTAGTGCCAGAGATCCGCCGCGCCATCGACCTCGGCCCGCGACTGCGCCAGCGGCTTGCCGGTCTCCAGCGTCTCTTGCAGCGCAAGCGCCTGCTTGCGCCTTGCGATGCCGTCGGCTACGGCGCGCAGGACGTATGCGCGCTGCGCGCCCTGCATGCGCGGCCAGGGCCCCTCATCGAAGGCCGCGCGCGCGGCGGCGACGGCGCGGTCGACATCGGCGGCGCCGGCCTGGGCGTATACGCCGACCCGTTTGCCGTGGGCCGGAGAAAGCCGTTCGAACGTGGCGGCGTCTTGCGCATCGTGCCACGCGCCGCCGATCAGGAGCTGTCCGTGCCAGGGCAACTGTTCGGAAACGGCGTCGAAAGGGGTGGGAGCGGCGGTTCGGTTCATGGCGGTTCCGGTGTATGGCGTCGTCAGCGGCCCTGGTAGACGGCATCGCGCTTTTCGATAAAGCTGCGGATGCCCTCCTCGGCGTCGTGGGTGCCGGCGGCGACCGCGCCGGCCAGCGCCTCCAGCGTCGCCGCGGCGTCCTCGCCCGCCGCGGCGTTGAGCAACTGCTTGGTCAGTTGCAGCGCGATCGGCGCCTTGGCGCACATGCCGGCGGCCAGCTCCCGCGCGCGTTCGAGCAGGACCGCGCCGTCCACGGCCTCGTGCACCAGGCCGCGGGCCTGGGCTTCGGCCGCGCTCAGATGGATGCCGCCGAGCGCGAGGTACTTGGCGTGGCTGGCGCCGACCAGTCCGACCAGCCGCTGCGTACCCGACCAGCCCGGGCAGGTGGAGATCGATGCTTCCGGCAGGGCGAAGGTCGCATCGGCCGCCGCCAGCCGGATGTCGCCGGTGATGGCCAGTTCCAGCCCGCCGCCGAACGCATGGCCGTTGATGGCGGCGATGACCGGCGGGCGCAGCCCGGCCCATTGGTCGAAGACCTGGTGGCCGCGCCGCACCCATTGCCGCCACATGTCCAACGGCTGCAACGCCGCCCACGCATTGATGTCCGCCCCCACGCAGAAGGCCCGCGCCTGCCCGCCGGTGAGGATCACGGCCCGCACGCCGGCGTCGGCGTCGAGCTGGCGCGCGATCCGCTCCAGGTCGTCCAGCATCGCCTGCGTCAGCGCATTGAGCTTGGCCGGGCGGTTCAGCGTGACGGTCGCCACCGCCCCTTCGCGCGCAAGCAGCACCAGCGATTCAGCCACGATGCGCCTCCCGGATTTTCAGCCGCAGCCCCAGCGGCGCGTCGGTGAACAGCGCGGCGTCCATCAGGCGCAGGTCTGCGGCCACGCGCAGGGGCACGCCGGACTGATCGAGCACGTCGCGTCGAAGGTCGATACCCGGCGCGATTTCGCGCACGACCAGGCCATCGGCCTGCAGGTCGATCACGCAGCGCTCGGTGACGTAGGTGACGCGCTGGCCGCGGTCGCGGCCCACCAGGCCGCTGAAGGTGATCTGTTCGGCGCGGCCGATGAACTTGCGGACCCGTCCTTCGGCCAGGATGGTCAGCCTGCCCTGGCCTGCCGTCAGCTTCGCGCCGGCGGTGAAGAAGCCCGAAAAGACGAGCCGCCGGGCGTGCGCGGTGATGTCGACGAAGCCGCCGCAGCCCGCGGTCAGGTAGGGCTTGGCGGCCAGTTTCGATACGTTCACGCTGCCATCGCCATCGACTTGCAGAAAGGACAGCAGCGCGATGTCGAAGCCGCCGCCCTGGAAGTAGGTGAACTGGTTCGGCGAGGGCACGATGGCGTCGGCGTTGGACGCGCAGCCGAACGCATACCCGAGCAGCGGCATGCCGCCCACGGCGCCCTGCTCTATCACCCAGGTCACCTGGCCGTGCAGGCCTTCTTCGAGCAGGATGCGGGGCACGTTGGCCGAGATTCCGAAGCCCAGGTTGACGGCGTCGCCGCGGGCCAGTTCCTGGGCGGCGCGGCGGGCGATGACCTTGTCCGCGCCCCAGGGCTGCGGCGCGAAGGTCGACAGCGGCTGGCGCAGTTCGCCGCTGATGGCCGGGTCGTGGGGCGTTTGCGTGGTCTGCCGCTGGTGGGGGTCGACCACGATGTAATCGACCAGGTTGCAGGGGACTCTTACGTCGTGCGGCCGCAGGCTGCCCTCGGCCACGACACGCTTGACCTGCGCGATCACGATGCCGCCGTTGTTGCGCGCGGCCAGCGCCTGCTCCAGGCCGCCCAGCAGCGCGCCCTCGTGCTCGTAGGCGAGGTTGCCGCGTTCGTCGGCGGTGGTGGCGCGCAGGATCGCCACGCGCGGCGCGATGGCGGGGAAATACAGCCACTGCCGGCCGTCGAACGTTTCCTTGCGCACCACCGGATTGGCGGCCGCGGCCGGGTTCATGGCGCAGCCCTGCAGGTCGGGGTCGGCGAAGGTGCCCAGCCCGACCTGGGTGAGCACGCCCGGACGCCGGGCCGCGGCCTCGCGGTGCATGTCGTAGAGGATACCGCTGGGTATGTTGTAGGCCTCGATCTGATTGTCGACCACCATGCGCCAGATCCGCGGCATGGGCAGCGACGACGGGCCGCTGGGATAGGACCCCGCCAGCACCCGCGCCAGCAGGCCGGGCCTGGCGAGGTGGTCCATGCCCGGCACGCCGTACATGTCGCCGGCCGCGATGGGATGCAGCGCGGTCAGGCCGGCCGGCGCGCCCTCGCGGTCGTAGCGCGCGCCGATGGCCTCCAGCACGCGGTCCGGGCAGCCCAGGGCGCTGGAGGCGCTGACGCTCACGATGTCGCCCGACCGCAGCAGCCCGGCGGCCTGCTCCGCGGTGATGAGCTTGGTCATGGCGCTTCCCCCGCTTGGGCTTGGACGATGCGCACGCGCTGGCCGCTGCGGCAGGCCTCGGCGATGGCCAGCGCGGCGGCCAGCGAACGGATGCCGTCGGCCGCCGTGGCCGCGGCCGGGCCTGCGCCGCGCAACGCGGCGCAGAACCGCGCGACGCCCCTGGCGTAGAGGTCCTCGTGGGCGACGTCGAGCCGCCGTTCGCCGGCGCCGTCGCGCAGGATCACTTCTCCGGCGGGATGCTGGGTCATCACGTTGCGGCCGATGAGGGAGCCCCGCTCGCCGTGGATTTCGATGCCGGTTTCGGCGTGGGGGGTGGTGTAGGCGTCGTGCAGCTGCGCCAGCACGCCGTTGTCGAAACGCAGGACCGCCATGACGCCGTCCGCCAGGCCCTGGCGGGCCATGACCGGAGCCTGGGCCATGGCCACGGCCTCCAGGGGTTCGGCGTCCAGGATGAAGCGCAGCGTGTCGGTATCGTGCACCGCGATGTCCAGCGTGACGCCGCCGCCGGCTGCGGGGTTGTCGATGCGCCAGCCGCGCAAGGCGGCCGGCAGATGCACCGCATGAAACACGCGGGCGAACAGCGGCCTGCCGATGGCGCCTTCGCGCAGCGCCTGGCGGATGCGGCGATGGGTGGCGGCGTTGCGCAAGTGGTGGTTGGTGGCCATGACCACGCCGGCGGCCTCGCAGGCCGCGGCCATTTCGCGGGCCTCGGCCAGCGTGAGCGCCAGGGGTTTTTCGCACAGCACGTGCTTGCCCGCCGCGGCGGCGGCCAGCACGTCATCGCGATGGCGTTCGTTGGTGGTGCTGACGTAGACGGCCTGCACGGCGGGATCGGCGAGCAGGCCGGCCACGCTATCGCAGGCCCGCGCGATGCCGTGGGCGGCGGCGTAGTCGCGCGCCCTTGCCGGGCTGCGGCTGGCGACGCAGACCACGTCGTGGCCGGGCTGCGCGCGTATCGCGCCGATCATGTGTTCGGCGGCGATGGTGCTGGCGCCGATGAGTCCCCATCCGTATGGTTGGCTGGCCACGTCGAACCCCTTATTGGATCGTTCCAATGTATTATTGGAACGATCCAATGAAAAGACAATACCGGCTTGTCCGAATCCAGGGTAAATACCTACCGTATGAACACGACACCCCGCTCCCGCTCCGTCACGATCATGGACGTCGCCGCCGAGGCCAAGGTATCCAAGTCCACCGTCTCCCTGGTGCTCAAGAACAGCCCGCTCATTCCCTTCGAGACCGCCGAACGCGTGCGGGCGGCGGCCAGCCGCCTGGGCTACGTGGTCAACCGCCGCGCCAGCCAGCTGCGCGCGGGCCGCTCCAACACCATCGCCGTGGTCATCAACGACCTGATGAATCCCTTCTTCGCCGAGATCCTGAGCGGTATAGAACGGCGCCTGGTCGACGCCGGCTACGTGGTGCTCATGGCGCACACGAACGAAGACCCCGAGCGCCAGCGGCAGGTGCTGCAGGCCATGCGGGAACAGGGCGCGGCCGGCCTGGTGCTATGCCCGGCCTACGGCACGCCCAGCTCGCTGCCCGAAGAAGTGCAGCAATGGGGAGTGCCCGTGGTGGTCATGGTGCGCACGCTCGGCCCCGGCGGCTACGATTTCGCGGGCGCGGACAACGAACAGGGCGTATTCGA
Source organism: Achromobacter sp. SX5 (assembly GCF_056711425.1). Classification (NCBI taxonomy): domain Bacteria; kingdom Pseudomonadati; phylum Pseudomonadota; class Betaproteobacteria; order Burkholderiales; family Alcaligenaceae; genus Achromobacter; species Achromobacter sp. SX5. The sequence continues at coordinate 4,408,145 of NZ_CM160041.1, forward strand.
CGCCGCCGATCACCTGCTGCGCGGCGGCCACCGCCGCATCGCATTCCTGGGCGGGCAGGCCGGCGTGGTGCTCGAACAGCGCCTGGCCGGCTACCGGCGGGCGCTGGCCGCGCACGGCGTGCTACCGGACCCCGCGCTGCTGATCATGGCCAACCCGACGCATCCCGGCGGCTACGAGGCGATGACGCGGCTGCTGTCGGAACAGCCCGGCATCAAGGCCGCCCTCTGCTACAACGACATCGTCGCCTTCGGCGCCCTGGCCGCCCTGGGCGAGCGCGGCCTGCGCGCGGGACCGGACTTTTCGCTGATCGGTTTCGACAACGTCCTGGCCTCCGCGCTGTCCAATCCACCGCTCACGACCGTGGACGTGCATCCCTGTAAGCTCGGTGAAGAGGCCGCTGCCCTATTGCTGGAGCGCATCAGGAATCCCGCCGCCCCGCAGCAGAACCACGTGGTCCGGCCCAATCTGCTGCTGCGGCAGTCGGGCTAGAGCCCTAGCGGCGCACGGCCGAGGACACCCCGGGCACTTCGGCCAGCGCGTCCAGCGCGCGCGACAGCGATTCCCCGCCGCGCACCTCCACCGTGAACACCATATGGGCCAGCGACTGCCGGCTCTGCGTGTTCACGCCCACCACGTTCAGGCGCAGGCGGGCGAAGACTTCGGACAGGTCGCGCAGCAGGCCGGAACGGTCGTGCGCGCGCACGCTGATGTCCACCGGATAGAAGGTGTCGGAGGTCTCGCCCCACGCCACTTCGATGACGCGCTCGGGCTCGCGCGCGGCCAGGGCCTGGTAGCTGTGGCAGTCGCAGCGGTGGATGGACACGCCGCGCCCGCGCGTGACGAAGCCGGCGATGGCGTCCGGCGGCGCCGGGCGGCAGCAGCGCGCAAGCTGGGTCAGCAGCGATCCCACGCCCACCACCAGCACCCCGCTCTTGCCGCTTTTCTCGGCGCTGCCCGCGCTGGCGTGGCGCAATGCCGCGGGCTGCGGCTCGGCCGCGGGCGCAGGCTGCTGGAACAGCGTGTCGATCTGGCGCAGGCTGAACTCTTCCTTGGCCGCCGCCACGTACAGGTCGTCGGCGCGGGCGAAGCCCAGGTTCTGCGCCAGCTGTTCGAGGTTGACGGCGGTCTTGCCCAGCCGCTGCAGTTCCTTTTCGACCAGCGCCTGGCCCTGGGTGATGCGCTGCTGCAACTCGATGGCGTTGAACCACATCCGCACCTTGGCGCGGGCGCGCGGGCTGGCCAGGAACCCCAGCTGGGGATTGAGCCAGTCGCGCGACGGGCCGCCGGACTTGGCGGAAATGATTTCCACGGTCTGGCCGGTGGACAGCCGCGTCTGCAGCGGCACCATCTGCCCGTCCACCCGCGCGCCGCGGCAGCGATGGCCCAGGTCGGTGTGCAGGTGATAGGCGAAATCCACCGGCGTGGCCCCGGCGGGCAGTTCGATCACGCGGGCCTGCGGCGTCAACACGTAGATGCGCTCGTCGGTATGCGCGGGCGCCGCCGCCGCGTGGCGGCCCTTGCCCGAGGCGGGCTTGGCCGCCGGCGCGGCCGGCTCGCCGCCCTCGACGTCGGCGTTCCAGGCCAGCAGTTGGCGCATCCACGCCAGCTGGCGGTCGTATTCGCTGGAGGCCGCCACCTGGCCGCCCTTGGCGCCGGCTTCTTTGTAGCGCCAGTGCGCGGCCATGCCGTATTCGGCGAACTGGTGCATCTCGCGGGTGCGGATCTGCACCTCGAACGGACGGCCGTCGTCATCGGCCACCACCGTGTGCAGCGAGCGGTAGCCGTTGGGCTTGGGCCGCGAAATGTAGTCGTCGAACTCCTCGGAGATCGGCGTCCACATCTCGTGCACCATGCCCAGCGCCGTATAACAGGCGCGCACGTCGTCGACGATGATGCGCAGCGCGCGCAGGTCGTACATCTGGGAAAAGTCCAGGCGCTTGATGCGCATCTTGTTCCAGATGCTGTAGATGTGCTTGGGCCGCCCGCTGACCTCGGCCTGCACGCCGCTCTTGGCCAGCGCCGCCTGCAGGCGCTCGATGGCGCCGGCGATGAAGGCCTCGCGCTCGACCCGCTTTTCTTCGAGCAGGCGGGCGATCTGCTTGTACTTCTCCGGCTCCAGGAAGCGGAACGCCAGGTCTTCCATTTCCCACTTGATCTGCCAGATGCCCAGGCGGTTGGCCAGCGGCGCGTACAGGTCCAGGGTTTCACGCGCGAACGCGGTCGAACACGGCGTTTTGCTTTCCGCGTGCCAGCGCAGCGAACGCAGCCTGGAGGCCAGCCGCATCAGCACGATGCGCAGGTCGGCCGCCATGGCCAGCAGCATCTTGCGCTGCATCTCTTTCTGCGAGCCGCTCTCGGCCGCCGCGTCGCTGGCCTGGCGGGCCACCACGCCCAGCCGCAGCAAGGCCCAGGCGCCCTGCACCAGCCGCGCGACCTCGGCGCCGAAGGCGGCCGCGATCGGATCGTTGCGCAGGGACGGCGCGGGCGCCATCAGGTCCGTGGGCAAGGCGGCCAGCAAGGCCGCCGCGCGGGTCGCGGCGTCGGTCTGCAGCGCCGCCAGCACCCGCACCACGCCGGCGCCGTGGCCGGCCAGGGGCTCGCCGGTCAGCGCGTGCTGGCCTTCGAAGCGCGGTTCGGCCCAGGCCACGGCCCGGTCGAGCAGGGCCAGGCCGTCGGCGTCCAGGCCGGCTCCCGCCTCCTTGCGCCAGGCGGCGTCGAAAGGCGTAGGCGCGTCGGATACGGGCGGGGCGGACATGACGGACATGGGTGATAGAGGTTGATATTCCGACACTCTACACTAGGGTTTGCAGACACTGGAAAACGCCGCCGCGCGCGGCATATGGAAGGAACCCGAACTCATGTTGCGCTGGCTGAAGGGACGCGGCGCCCGCCCCTCCGCGGTCGCCGAAATGCAGGCCCGCATCGCGCCGGATCTATGGCGCGAGGTGCTGGACGCCCACCCGTTCCTGGCGGTATTGAACGCCGACGAATCGGCCCAGCTGCTGGCGCGCTCGGCGTGGCTGCTGGCCAGCAAGAACATCAACGGCGCGCAGGGGCTGGAGGTGTCCGACTTCATGCGCCTGTCGATCGCGGCCCAGGCCAGCCTGCCCATCCTGAACCTGGCGCCGGAACTGTACGAAGGCTGGGACGAGATCATCGTGTATCCGGCGGGCTTTCGCATTCCCCGCTCGCGCCAGGACGAGGACGGCGTGGTGCACGAATACATCGAGGACGCGGCCGGCGAGGCCTGGGAAGGCGGGCCGCTGGTCCTGTCCTGGGAAGACACGCAGCTCTCGGACGGCGGCTTCAACGTGGTCATCCACGAATTCGCCCACAAGCTGGACCTGCGCTCGGGTTTCGCCGACGGCATGCCGTCGCTGGCGGCCCACCCCGAACTGCAGCCGCGCGCCTGGCGCCGCGTGCTGGACGACAGCCTGGACCGCTTCATCGCCGCCCTGGACGCGGTGGAAGCCGCCATCCCGCCGCACGTCGATCCCGAAAGCGAGGAAGCCGACGCCTGGTACGCCCGTTTGCCGATGGACCCGTATGCCGCCACCGACGAGGCCGAATTCTTCGCCGTCAGCTCCGAGCATTTCTTCGTCGACCCCTACCCCATGCAGCAAGCGCTGCCGCAATGGTATGCGCTGCTGAAGGCCTACTATAGGCAGGACCCACTGGAACGCTACGCATGAAACAGCTGCTGATCGTGTGGCATTCGCGCACCGGCGCGGCCCGCCAGATGGCCGAGGCCGCCGCCCGCGGCGCGCGGTCGGCCGCCGCCGAAATGGCGCAGCACAACGATCTGCGCGTCGCGCTGCGGCGGGCGGCCGACGTGCAGGCCGACGAGCTGCTGGCCAGCGACGGCTATCTGTTCTGCGCCCCCGAGAACCTGGCGGGCCTGAGCGGCGAAATGAAGGAGTTCTTCGACCGCAACTACTACGCGGTGCTGGACCGGATACAGGGGCTGCCCTATGCCTGCGCGATCAGCGCCGGCAGCGACGGCTCGGGCGCCGCCCGCCAGGCCGAACGCATCTGCACCGGCTGGCGGCTCAACCCCGTGGCGCCGCCGCTCATCGTCAACATGGGCGCGCAGACGGCGCAGCAGATCCTCGCGCCCAAGACGGTGGCGCCGGCGGATCTGGCGAAATGCGAGGAACTGGGGGGATTGCTGGCGGGGACGCTGTTGTTATGAGTGGGGGGGTTGGGGGTGTTGGGGGTGTTGGACGTAGGATGGGTGTAGCGCGCGGATGCGTGCGCAAAAACTCAACCGCCGAACGCGCGTAACCCATCAGCCGGCGCAAGCCGGCATTTTTTCGTGCCTAGAAAAACGGCGGCTTGCGCCGCCTGATGGGTTTCGCGCGCTTGATGGCGGAGCGCTTGGCTCGGGCATCCGCGCGCTGCACCCATCCTACGGCGCCTACAGCGCCGCCGTGACGACGATCTCGACCTTGTAGTCGGGGTTGGCCAGGCGGGCTTCGACCGTGGCGCGGGGGGGCGAATTGCCCGCGGCGACCCAGGCGTCCCAGGCCTTGTTCATGCCGTCGAATTCCTTCATGTTGGCCACGTAGATCTGGGCCATCAGGATCTTGGTCTTGTCGGTGCCGGCCTCGGCCAGCAGGCGGTCGATGGTGGCCAGCACCTGGGCGGTCTGGCCGGTGATGTCCAGCGTCGCATCGTCGGGCACCTGGCCGGCCAGGTACGCGACGCCGTTGTACACGGCCATGTCCGACAGGCGCTTGTCGACGTTGAAGCGCTTGATGCTGCTCATGAATATTCCCCTAGGAAGTGGTTGGGTCAAAAAACTAGGCGGGAGGCAACTGGAACACCTGCCGCAGATAAGCCAGGTAGGCCGGATCGTCGCACATGGTCTTTTCCGGCGCGTCGGACACCTTGGCCACGGGCTGGCCGTTGCAGCGGACCATCTTCATGACGATCTGCAGGGGCTCGTGGCCCAGGTCGTTGGTCAGGTTGGTGCCGATTCCGAAGGACACCTTGCAGCGGCCCGAGAACTGGCGGGCCAGCTCGATGGCGCGCGGGAAGGTCAGCGAATCCGAGAACACCAGCGTCTTGGCGCGCGGGTCCACGCGGTTCTTGCGGTAGTGTTCGAGCAGGCGCTCGCCCCAGACGAAGGGGTCGCCCGAGTCGTGGCGCGCGCCGTCGAACAGCTTGCAGAAATACATGTCGAAATCGCGCAGGAAGGCATCCATGCCGTAGACGTCGGACAGCGCGATGCCCAGGTCGCCGCGGTATTCCTTGGCCCAGACCTCCAGCGCGAACACCTGCGAATCGCGCAGCCGCGGGCCCAGCGCCTGGCAGGCCTGCAGGTATTCATGGCCCATGGTGCCCAGCGGCAGGACCTCGTGCTGCTTGGCCAGCAGCACGTTGCTGGTGCCGGCGAAATGCTGCCCCATCTGCGCCTTCATGGTGGACACGATTTCCTCGTGCCAGACCTTGGAGAAGCGGCGGCGCGTGCCGTATTCGGCCACGCGGAAGTCCGCCAGCGCGGGATCGTCCAGCACCAGGTGCATCTTGGACTGCAGGCGCTTGCGGCCCTCTTCCCAGTTGGGATTCTTGCGCGTGTTGCGGAAATAGACCTCGTTGACGATGGCCAGCACCGGGATCTCGAACAGGATGGTGTGCAGCCACGGGCCCTTGACCTCGATGCTGATTTCGCCGGGCGCCTCGCCCTCGCCGATGAAGATGCAGCGCTCGGGCATGTGGAACAGGCCGAGGAAATCAACGAAGTCGCTTTTGATAAAGCGCAAGCCGCCGAGATATTTAAGTTCGTCTTCGGTGAACCGGAGCTGGCACAGCTGGTGCACTTCCTCGCGGATTTCGTCCAGATAGGGACGCAGGTCGACCCCTGGCGTGCGGCATTTGTAACGGTACTCGACCTGGGCAGCCGGAAAGTGGTGCAGAACCACCTGCATCATGCTGAATTTATACAGGTCGGTGTCGAGCAGCGAGGTGATTATCATGATTGCGCGTTTCGTTTCGCGACACCATAGCATAGAGCGCGCGGGGCAAGGGCCCATGGGCCACGATGTCAATACGGGTATTACCGGCACATCGGCACGGCATTGGGTAAAATCGACGCAACAAGACACAAAGCCGCCGAATCCCGGAGTTCCTTAATGACCCACGTTGTCACCGAAAACTGTATCAAGTGCAAGTACACCGACTGCGTAGACGTCTGCCCGGTGGACTGTTTTCGCGAGGGTCCGAACTTCCTGGTGATCGATCCCGACGAATGCATCGATTGCGCCGTCTGCATCCCCGAGTGCCCGGCCAATGCGATCTACGCCGAAGAAGACGTGCCGCAGGACCAACTGAACTTCATCGCCCTGAATGCCGAGCTCTCTCCCGAGTTCGCCAGCATCAGCCGTGCCAAGAAGCCCTTGCCCGACGCCGACGACTGGAACGGCAAAGAGGACAAGCTGCAATACCTGGAAAGATGAATCCGCGAGCGCCGGCCGCCTGACGGCCGGCATCGCGCGATGCCCCGATGACCGACGACTCCAAATACACGCGCCAGACAGTCACCCACGTCCACACCTGGGTGCCGGAAAAACTCTTCTCCGTACGCGTGACGCGCGACGACGCGTTTACGTTCCAGCCCGGCCAGTTCGCCCGCGTCGGCCTGCCCGAGGCCGACGCGCCCGACAGCGCGCCCACGCTGTGGCGCGCCTATTCCATGGTCTCGGCGCCGCATGAGCCCTGGCTGGAGTTCTATTCCATCGTGGTGCCCGAAGGGCTGTTCAGCCCGCGCATGGCGCGGCTGCAGCCCGGCGATTCGCTGTACGTCGAAAAAGCGCCCTACGGCTTCCTGACCCTGGAGCGCTTCGCCCCGGGCGGCGACCTGTGGCTGGTGGCCTCGGGCACCGGCCTGTCGGCCTATCTGTCCATCCTGCGCGACCCGGCCGCCTGGCGCGCCTATCGCCGCATCATCCTGATCCACGGCGTGCGCACCGCGGCCGAGCTGGCCTATCGCGAAGAAATCGAGTCCTGGCGCAAGCAGCCCGCGCTGGCCGAGATGTTCGCGGCGGACCCGCACAAGCTCGTCTACCTGCCCATCGCCACGCGCGAGGCGCTGCCCGGCATGCCCCGGGAGCGCCTCACCACGCTGATCGCCGACGGCCGCCTGGAGCAGCTGGCCGGCCAGCCGCTGGACCCCGAGAACGCCAAGATCATGCTCTGCGGCAATCCGGACATGCTGGCCGACGCCCGCAAGCTGCTGGGCGAGCGCGGCTTCAAGCCGGGCCGCCGCGGCATCCCCGGCAACCTGGCGGTGGAAAACTACTGGTAAGCCCGGGCGTAGTGCATAACTCCGCCAAACGGCCCAGCCACCGCGTCCCCGCACGGCCCTACACTGGTGCATAACCGCTATTGGGTCGTTTTTTAGCAACATATTTGCTTTTTTTGTCGGTGTTTCTTCAGGCTATCTGGAAATATCGTTAATCCCCGGGGCAATAATCGGGGCACACGCACGACCCAGAAGGACCTTTTCAAATGCTGTATCAATTGCACGAAATGCAGCGCGCCTTCCTGACTCCGTTTGCTGCATTTACGGACGCCGGCTCTCAACTGTTTTCCAGCCCATACAGCCCTCTCGCCTACACCCCGATTTCCCGCCAGATGGCGGCCGGGTACGAGCTGATGACCCGGATCGGCAAGGAATACCAGAAGCCGGCCTGGAACCTGCCCACCACCGAGATCGACGGCAAGACCGTCCGCGTCACCGAATCCGTGGCGATGGACAAGCCGTTCTGCCGCCTGGTGCACTTCCACCGCGACGTCCGCCACGCGCGCCCGGACGATCCCACCATCCTGCTGGTGGCCCCGCTCTCGGGCCACCACGCCACGCTGCTGCGCGACACCGTGCGCGCCCTGCTGCCGGCCCATGACATCTACGTCACCGACTGGATCGACGCCCGCATGGTGCCGCTGTCGGCAGGCCCGTTCCACCTGAACGACTATGTGCGCTACGTGCAGGACTTCATCCGCCACCTGGGCCCGGACGTGCACGTCATGTCCGTGTGCCAGCCCACGGTGCCGGTGCTGGCCGCCGTTTCGCTGATGGCCTCGGCCAACGACCCCTGCCAGCCGCGCAGCATGGTGATGATGGGCGGTCCCATCGACCCGCGCCAGTCGCCCACGCAGGTCAACCGCCTGGCCACCACCAAGCCTTACTCGTGGTTCGAGAACCAGGTCATCCATCCGGTGCCGCCGCGCTATCCGGGCGCCGGCCGCAAGGTCTACCCCGGCTTCCTGCAGCACGCGGGCTTCATGGCCATGAACCCGGACCGCCACATGAAGTCGCACTACGACTTCTACCTGGACCTGCTGCGCGGCGACGACAGCGACGCCGAGGCGCACCGCCGCTTCTACGACGAATACAACGCCGTGCTGGACATGCCGGCCGAGTTCTACTTGGACACGATCCGCATGGTGTTCCAGGAATTCCAGCTGCCCAATGGCACCTGGGAGGTCGACGGCAAGCCGGTGCGCCCCGCCGACATCAAGAAGGTCGCGCTCTTCACCATCGAGGGCGAGCTGGACGATATTTCCGGCCAGGGCCAGACGCGCGCCGCCATCAAGCTGTGCAAGAACATCCCGGCCGAGCGCAAGATGCATTACACCGCGCCGAACTGCGGCCACTACGGGATTTTCTCGGGCCGCCGCTGGCGCGAAATGATCTGTCCTAAAATCGCCGAATTCATCCGGCAATCGTGATTGCAGGATGAATCCGACCTCGGTCGGATTCATCCCGCGTCCTTTCTTCCTCATGTCCTGTTGTTCCCTTGCAGACCGCATCGATGCCTTGCTGCCTCAGACGCAATGCACCAAATGCGGCTACGACGGCTGTCGGCCGTATGCCGAGGCCATCGCCGACGGCGCCGCCCCGATCAACCGCTGCCCGCCGGGCGGCGATGAAGGCATCGCCGCGCTGGCCGGCCTGCTCGGCGTGCCCGTGCTGCCGCTGGACGCGACGCGCGGCGAGCCCGGCCCCCTGCTGGTGGCCCGCATCGACGAAGCCCACTGCATAGGCTGTACGCTGTGCATCCAGGCCTGTCCGGTCGACGCCATCGTGGGCGCCAACAAGCAGATGCACACCGTGCTTGCCGATTGGTGCACCGGCTGCGACCTGTGCGTGGCGCCCTGTCCTGTAGACTGCATCGAAATGACGCCGGCCGGCCGCCCGTGGACCGCAGAGGACGCCGCGCTCGGGCGCGAACGCCATCGCCGCCATCTGGCGCGCATGGCGCGCCTGGCCGCCGACAACGCGCGCCTGATGGCGCCCGAGGTCCCTGAAACGCCCGCCTCCGCCCCCGCCGACGCCGGCAACGAGGAGCGCAAGCGTTCCGCCATCGAATCCGCGCTGGCACGCGCCCGCGCCCGCCGCAACGCCACGCCATGAACGCCGTCAAACGCCAGGAAATCTTCGCGCGCCTGCAGGCCGCCAATCCCCACCCGACCACCGAGCTGGAATACGAGACGCCGTTCCAGCTGCTGATCGCCGTGCTGCTGTCGGCGCAGGCCACCGACAAGTCGGTCAACATCGCGACGCGCAAGTTCTTCCCCGAGCACGGCACGCCCGAAGGCCTGCTGGCGCTGGGCGAGGAAGGCCTGGCGGACTACATCAAGACCATCGGGCTCTACCGCACCAAGGCCAAGAACGCCATCGCCACCTGCAGAATCCTGCTGGAGCAGCACGGCGGCGAAGTGCCGCAGACGCGCGAGGCGCTCGAAGCCTTGCCCGGCGTGGGCCGCAAGACCGCCAACGTGGTGCTCAACACCGCGTTCGGCCAGCCCACGATGGCCGTGGACACGCACATCTTCCGCGTCTCCAACCGCACCGGCATCGCGCCCGGCAAGAACGTGCTGGAAGTCGAGCGCAAGCTCGAAAAATTCGTGCCGCGCGAATACATGCAGGACGCGCACCATTGGCTGATTCTGCTGGGCCGCTACGTGTGCGTGGCGCGCAAGCCCAAATGCCCCCAGTGCGGCATTTCCGACCTCTGCGAATTCAAGCAGAAGACCCCGGCCTGAGCGGCGCGCGCCGCCGCGAAACCGGGTTTTCCCTCGTTCAGAAGAATGTGACGCGTTGACGTTCGTCAATGCGTATTTGCTGCAATGCATTTCCCTTGCAGCACTGTCATCTCCCTCTGCTGCGCATGCATTGTCGGCCTGCCGACAATTGCCCTTTCCGCACTGCAAAACCTATGACAAACCCTCATGGAATTTTGATAAATAGGTGCGCATACTCGCCGGCAACTCACCGGAAAACTGCGCTACATCGGCAGTCTTCCGACCCTGCGGGGACCCGCCGCGATAACGGCGGGTGCAGACCAATAAATACAACGCTGGTGCAGCGAACATGGACGACACGATCCTGGAGACAAAAGGCCTCACGAAGGAATTCCGCGGTTTCGTCGCGGTCAATGGGGTCGATTTGCGTATCAAGCGCGGCGAGATTCATGCCTTGATCGGGCCTAACGGCGCGGGCAAGACCACATGCTTCAACCTGCTCACCAAGTTCCTGGCTCCCACGTCGGGAACCATCAAGTTCAACGGTATCGACATCACCGGCGAACGCCCCGCGCAGATCGCGCGCCGCGGCATCATCCGTTCGTTCCAGATCTCGGCGGTGTTTCCCCACCTCACCGTGCTGGAAAACGTGCGTATCGGATTGCAGCGCAAGACCGGTCTGTCTTTTCATTTCTGGAAAAGCGACAAGCAGCTGGCCTCGCTGAACGAGCCGGCGCGCGCGCTGCTCGAACAGGTCGACCTCGCCGCCTTCGCCGACGAGACCACCGTGAACCTGCCGTACGGCCGCAAGCGCGCGCTCGAGATCGCCACCACGCTGGCGATGGAACCCGAGCTGATGCTGCTGGACGAGCCGACGCAGGGCATGGGCCACGAGGACGTGGACCGCGTCACCCAGCTGATCAAGCGGGTCAGCGCCGGCCGCACCATACTCATGGTGGAGCACAACATGAACGTCGTGTCCTCCATCGCCGACACCATCACCGTGCTGGCGCGCGGCTCCGTACTGGCGGAAGGATCCTACGCCGAAGTCTCCCGCCATCCGGCAGTGATGCAGGCCTACATGGGCACCACCGAGGGCGAACTTCAAGGAGCACACGCATGAGCACCCCGGCACTGGAAATTTCGGGCCTGCAGGCCTGGTACGGGGAATCGCATATCCTGCACGGCGTGGATATGCGCGTCGGACAGGGCGAAGTGGTCACGCTGCTGGGACGCAACGGCGCCGGCCGCACCACCACGCTGCGCGCCATCCTGGGCCTGACCGGCTCGCGCAAGGGCTCGGTGCGCATCCACGGCACCGAGGCCATCGACCTGCCGACCTACAAGATCGCTCATCTCGGCGTCGGCTACTGCCCCGAGGAACGCGGCATCTTCGCCAGCCTGTCGTGCGAAGAGAACCTGCTGCTGCCTCCGGTGGTCGGTTCGCTGGGCGGCGGCATGTCGCTGGCCGAAATCTACGACATGTTCCCCAACCTCCAGGAACGCCGCAACTCGCCCGGCACCCGGCTGTCGGGGGGCGAACAGCAGATGCTGGCGGTCGCGCGCATCCTGCGCACCGGCGCCAACCTGCTGCTGCTCGACGAGATCTCCGAAGGCCTCGCGCCCGTCATCGTGCAGGCGCTGGCGCGCATGATCACGGCGCTCAAGCAGCGCGGCTACACCATCGTCATGGTGGAACAGAACTTCCGCTTCGCAGCGCCGCTGGCCGACCGCTTCTACGTCATGGAGCACGGCCAGATCGTCGAACACTTCGAAGCCAACGAACTTTCAGAAAAACAGGACACGCTCAACGAACTGCTGGGCGTGTAAGCACACCTGTCATCCGCCGGACCCCCGGCAACACTACACCGTAGGAAAAAAAGAGGAGTCATCCCATGAAGCTGCACACCATCACTGCTGCACTGGCCATGGCTGGCCTGGGATTTGCCGGGGCTACCGTCCACGCGCAGGGTATCTCCGACGATGTCATCCGCGTCGGCTTCATCACTGACATGTCCGGCGTGTATTCGGACATCGACGGCAAGGCCGGCCTGGAGGCCGTGCGCATGGCGATCGAAGACGCCGGCGGCGCCATCAACGGCAAGAAGATCGAAGTCGTGTCGGCCGACCACCAGAACAAGGCCGACGTGGCCTCGGCGCGCGTGCGCGAATGGTTCGACGAGCAGAAGGTGGACGTCATCATCGCCGGCACCAACTCGTCGACCAGCCTGGCCATGGCCGGCGTGGCCGCCGAAAAGAAAAAGCCCTTCATGGCCATCGGCGCGGGCGCCTCGGACCTGACCAACGCCCAGTGCTCGCCCTACACCGTGCACTATGCCTACGACACCGTGGCGCTGGCGCGCGGCACCGGTTCGGCCGTGGTGAAGGACGGCGGCAAGAGCTGGTTCTTCCTGACCGCCGACTACGCCTTCGGCCATGCGCTCGAACGCGACACGATCGCCGTGGTCAAGGCCGCCGGCGGCGAGGTCAAGGGCCAGGTGCGCGCGCCGCTGGGCGCGTCGGACTTCTCGTCCTTCCTGCTGCAGGCGCAGGCCTCCAAGGCGCAGATCCTGGGCCTGGCCAATGCCGGCGGCGACACCATCAACTCGATCAAGGCGGCCAACGAATTCGGCGTGACCAAGACCATGAAGATGGCCGGCCTGCTGGTCTTCATCAACGACGTGCACGCGCTGGGCCTGCAGGCCACGCAGGGCATGTACCTGACCGATGGCTGGTACTGGGATCAATCCGACGCCTCGCGCGCCTGGTCCAAGAAGTTCGAGGCCAAGGTCGGCCGCAAGCCTTCCATGCTGCAGGCCGGCGACTACTCCGCGCTCAGCTTCTATCTGAACGCGGTCAAGGCCACCGGCACCGACGACGGCGACACCGTCATGAAGTGGATGAAGTCGAACAAGGTCAACGACTTCTTCGCGCAGGGCGGCTATGTGCGCGAAGACGGCCGCATGATCCACGACATGTACCTGATGCAGGTCAAGACCCCGGCCGAATCCAAGGGTCCGTGGGACTACTACAAGGTCGTGGCGACGCTGCCGGGCGACGAGGTCTACACCAAGCTGTCCGAGTCCACCTGCAAGCTGGTCAAGAAGTAAACCGGCTCCCGTGTCCCGATGCTGCCCGGCCACCCGCCGGGCAGTTTCCCGAATCGCCCGCCTCTATCCGTAAGCGCAGGATTTTTACAAGATGACTGACATTTTCGGCATCCCCATACAGGCCTTGTTCGGCCAGTTGTTGCTAGGCCTGGTCAACGGCTCCTTCTACGCCATGCTTTCGCTCGGGCTGGCGGTCATTTTCGGGCTGCTGAACGTCATCAACTTCGCGCACGGCGCGCTCTACATGCTGGGCGCGTTCGTCGCCTGGATGGGCCTGTCCTACTTCGGACTGAACTACTGGATCATGCTGGTCCTGGCGCCGCTGATCGTGGGCGCGTTCGGGATCATCATCGAGAAGCTGCTGCTCAAGCACCTGTACAAGCTCGACCACCTCTACGGGCTGCTGCTGACCTTCGGGCTGACGCTGCTCATCGAGGGCTTGTTCCGCAGCTTCTACGGCGTGTCGGGCCAGCCCTATCCCACGCCCGACGCGCTGCGCGGCGCGACCAACCTGGGCTTCATGATCCTGCCGAACTACCGCGGCTGGGTCGTGGCGGCCTCGGTCGTGGTGTGCCTGGCCACCTGGTTCGTGATCGAACGCACCCGCCTGGGCGCGCTGCTGCGCGCCGGCACCGAGAATCCCAAGCTGGTCGAGTCCTTCGGCGTGAACGTGCCGCGCATGATCACGCTGACCTACGGCTTCGGCGTGGCGCTGGCGGGCTTCGCCGGCGTGCTGGCCGCGCCGGTCCTGCAGATTTCCCCGCTGATGGGCTCCAACCTCATCATCGTCGTGTTCGCGGTCGTCGTGATCGGAGGCATGGGGTCCATCCTGGGCGCCATCGTCACCGGGCTGGGCCTGGGCGTCATAGAAGGCCTGACCAAGGTGTTCTGGCCCGAAGCCTCCAGCACGGTCGTCTTCATCATCATGGCCATTGTTCTGTTGATCCGCCCGGCCGGGCTGTTCGGAAAAGAGAAATGAATCGTCAATTCCTGGGCTATGCGGCAGTGGCCATCGTGGTGGCCATTCTTCCCTTCGTCGGGGTGTATCCGATCTTCGCCATGAAGGTCATGTGCTACGCCCTCTTCGCCTGCGCGTTCAACCTGCTGCTGGGCTTCACCGGCCTGCTGTCCTTCGGCCACGCCGCCTTCCTGGGCAGCGCGGCCTACGCCGCCGGACACGCGCTGAAGGTCTGGGGCTTTCCCACCGAGATCGGCCTGCTGTTCGGCGTGGCCGTCGCGGCGCTGCTGGGCCTGGCCATGGGCGCGCTGGCGATCCGCCGCAGCGGCATCTACTTCGCCATGATCACGCTGGCGCTGGCGCAGATGGTGTTCTTCTTCTTCCTGCAGGCGCACTTCACCGGCGGCGAAGACGGCCTGCAGGGCGTGCCGCGCGGCACCCTGCTGGGGCTGGTGGACCTGTCCGAAGACCTGAACCTGTACTACGTGGTGATGGGCGTGTTCGCGCTGGGCTTCTTCATCATCTGGCGCACCGTGCACTCGCCGTTCGGCCAGGTGCTGCAGGCCCTGCGCGAGAACGAGCCGCGCGCGGTCTCGCTCGGCTACGACGTCGACCGCTTCAAGCTGCTGGCCTTCGTGCTGTCGGCCGCCATCGCCGGACTGGCCGGCGCCACCAAGACCCTGGTGTTCGTGTCCGCCACGCTGTCCGACGCCACCTGGCAGATGTCGGGCCTAGTGATCCTGATGACGCTGATCGGCGGCCTGGGCACCCTGACCGGCCCCGTGCTGGGCGCCTTCATCGTGGTGCTGCTCGAGAACAAGGTGGGCGACTTCGGCCAGATGCTGGCGCGCGCCACCGGCATGGACTGGTTCCTGCGCCTGGGCGAATCGGTCACCATCGTGATCGGCCTGATCTTCGTGATCTGCGTGCTGGCGTTCCGCCGCGGCATCGTGGGCGAGATCGGCGCCTTCATGCAGCGCCGGCGCGCCGCCCGCGCCTGACACGCCAGACCGGTGATTGCCGCAAGGGGCCGCGACAGCGGCCCCTTCGTCGTTCGGGCCGCGGCGGCCCCGCCGGTGGTGCGCCTTACAATGGCACAAACCACTCGACAGGTGCCTGACCATGCGCAACTTGCACGTCGCCTCCGCCCTTTTCGCCGTGGCGTTGGCCGCGGCCGTTCCCCCGGCCGCCAGCGCGGCCCAGCCCGCGCCCGCCGCGCCCGTCTGTGAAGTCGACCGTCCCGTGCGCTTCAGCGGCCTGAACTGGGAATCCAACCTGGTGCTGGCCGGCATCGAACGCTATGTGCTGGAACACGGCTACGGCTGCAAGACCCAGGTGGAAATCGGCGAGACCCTGCCCATGCTGGCCGCGCTGCAGCGCGGCGACGTGGACGTCACACCCGAAGTCTGGCCGGGGCAGATCGAAGGCGCATGGAAAAAGGCGCTGGCCAGCGGGCGCGTGCTCGGCGTGGGCCACGTGTACGACGCCGGCGAAGGCTGGTACGTGCCGCGCTACACCGTGGAGCGTCATCCCGACCTGAAGTCGGCTTCCGATCTGGCGCGCTTCAAGCAGGTCTTCGCCGATCCCGAGGACCCGGGCCGCGGCCGCATCTACGGCTGCCCGGCGGGCTGGGCCTGCGGCACGCTCAACGGCAACCTGCTGCGCGCCCTCGGCCTGGAAAAGGATTACTCGCTGTTCGCGCCCGGCTCGGGCGCCGCGCAGAAAGCCGCCATCGTCTCGGCCTACAAGCGCAAGCGCGACATCGTCTTCTACTACTGGACCCCGACCTCGCTGGTCGGCGCGCTGGACCTGGTCAAGCTGGAGCTGCCGCCCTTCGACCAGGCGGCCTATACCTGCATGACCGACCCCAAGTGCGAACAACCCGTGGCCACGGAATTCAAGCCCAACCCGGTGGTCACCGGCCTGAACGCCGAGTTCGCGCGGCAGGCGCCGCAGCTGGCCGCCTTCTTCGCCAAGCTGGCCGTGCCGGACGACGCCATCGACGCCACCCTGGGCTGGCTCGAAAACGAAGGCAAGGAACCCGAAGACGCCGCCCGCTACTTCCTCAAGCAGTACGGCGCCGTCTGGCGGCAGTGGATGCCGGCCGACGCGGCCGCCCGCGTGGAGGCGGCGCTGGCGCGGGAATGAGGCGCACGGCCCGGGCTCATGTATCCTGACGTTTCGGCGGGGCCGCCTTCGACGCGGCCCACACGCCACCCCATACGAACGAAGGAAGACAACCATGGACGCCCTGTACTGGCACGACGGTCGCTGGACCACTGAAAACCCCAAACTGCTCGGCCCCGCCGATCACGCCTTCTGGATGGCCAGCATGGTCTTCGACGGCGCGCGCGCCTTTCGCGGCCTGACGCCCGACCTGGACCTGCACTGCCAGCGCGTGGTGCGCTCGGCCGAGAAAATGCTGATGAAGCCCCAGCTCGGCTGGGAAGAGATCCAGTCGCTGTGCCTGCAGGCCGTGGCCAGGTTCCCCGAAGGTTCGGAGCTCTACATCAAGCCGATGTTCTATTGCGCCGACGGTTTCCTGCTGCCCGACGCCGACAAGACGCAGTTCGTGCTGCACGTGTTCAAGGTGCCCATGCCCGGCGATCAGGGCTTTTCGGCCTGCTTCTCCAGCTACGCGCGCTCCTGGCCCAATATGGCGCCCACCGACGCCAAGGCCTCCTGCCTCTACCCGAACGGCCAGCGCGCCATCCGCGAGGCCGCCGAAAAAGGCTTCGACAACGCCATCATGCTCGACGGCGCGGGCAACATCGCCGAGTTCGCCACCAGCAACCTGTGGATCGCCAAGGACGGCGTGGTGTCCACGCCGGTCGACAACGGCACCTTCCTGAACGGCATCACGCGCCGCCGCGTGCTGGCCCTGCTCCAGGCCGACGGCGTCGAGGTCCAGGAACGCAGCCTGACCCGCGCCGACATCGAGCAAGCCGACGAAGTGTTCTCGTCCGGCAACTACGGCAAGGTGGTGCACGTCAACCGCGTCGAAGACCGCAAGCTGGAATACGGCCCCATGGCCCGCCGCGCGCACAAGCTGTACATGGACTACGCGGAAAGCACGCGCGCCAGATAGGTCGCCCTCTCCCCCAAAGCTGCCCGCCCCGTGCGGGCAGCGTCGTTCTCAGGAGTCCTCATGCAGACCCGACGTGATTTTCTCCGCAGCGGCGCCTCGCTGGCCGGCGCCGGCAGCGCCCTGGCCCTGCTGCCCGCCTCCATCCGCCGCGCGCTCGCGATTCCGGCCGCGCGCCGCACGGGCACGATCCGCGACGTGGAGCACATCGTGATCTTCATGCAGGAGAACCGCTCGTTCGACCATTACTTCGGCGCCCTGGCCGGCGTGCGCGGGTTCGGCGACCGCTTCCCCGCACCGGCGCCCGACAGCCCCGACGCGCGCCACCGCACCGTCTGGGCGCAATACAACGACAGGCCCGAGGAAGGCGCGCCGCGCACCGTGCTGCCGTTTCACCTGGATACCCGCGAGGCCTTCGAGACCATGCGCGTGGCCAGCACGCCGCATACCTGGTCCAACGCCCAGGACGCCTGGGACGCCGGCCGCATGGGCAACTGGCCGGCGGCCAAGAAAAACCATTCGATGGCGTACTTCACGGAGGACGACATGCCCTTCCAGTACGCCATGGCGCGCGCCTTCACCGTGTGCGACGCCTATCACTGCTCGTTCACCGGCGGCACCAACACCAACCGGCTGTTCCTGTGGACCGGCACCAACGACGGCCTGGGACGCGGCAACGGCCCGGCGCTGGGCAATCTCTACAACAAGCTGTCGGGCGGCGATCCGGCCGGCGGCTACACCTGGACCACCTATCCCGAACGGCTGGAGGCCGCCGGCGTCAGCTGGCGCATCTACCAGGACATGGCGGACAACTATTCGCTCAACCCCATGGCCGGCTTCAAGGCCTACCGCGACGCCTACCACGGCGCGCCCGGCTCTCAGCCCGCGCTGAAAGAGAAGGCGCTGACCACCCGCGGCCTGGACCTGCTGCGCCAGGACGTGCTGGACGGCAGGCTGCCGCAGGTGTCGTGGATCTGCGCGACCAAGGCCGGCTCGGAGCATCCCAGCCCGTCCAGCCCGGCGCAGGGCGCGGACTACACCGCCCGCGTGCTGGACGCGCTGACGGCCAACCCGGAGGTCTGGAGCAAGACCGTCCTGCTGCTGATGTTCGACGAGAACGACGGCTTCTTCGACCACGCGCCGCCGCCCGCGCCGCCCTCGCGCGATGCCGCCGGCGCGCTGGCCGGCGCGTCCACGGTCGATACGAAGGGCGAATACCACGAGATCGTCACCGGCCTCGAAAAGGACGACACGGCGGCGCATCTGCATGGGGTGTACGGGCTGGGGCCGCGCGTGCCCATGTACGTGCTGTCGCCCTGGACCAAGGGCGGCTGGGTCAATTCGCAGGTGTTCGACCACACGTCCGTGCTGCGCTTCGTCGAGCAGCGGTTCGGCGTGGCCGAGCCCAATATTTCGCCGTGGCGGCGCGCGGTCTGCGGCGACCTGACTTCGATCTTCGACTTCGCCGCGCCCGACGACGCCGACCTGCTGCGCGGCCTGCCGCCCACGGCCGAGCGCGCCGGGCTGGCCCGCGCGCTGCCGCAGACCGTCGTCCCGGCGGCTCCGCTGCGCCCCGACGTGGCCCGGCAGCCGGCCGGCACGCGCCCGTCGCGCCCCCTGCCCTATGCGCTGCAGGTCCACGCGCAGGCGCGGGACGGACGCATCGCGCTGCGCTTCGAGAATACCGGCCGGGCCGGCGCCGTGTTCCATGTGTACGACCGCCTCGACCTGCAACGCGGTCCGCGCCGCTATACCGTCGAGGCCGGCAAGTCCCTGCAGGACGCATGGCCGGCCTGGGTCGACGGCGCCCGCTACGACCTGTGGGTGCTCGGCCCCAACGGATTCCACCGGCATTGCTGCGGACGCCTGGACACGGCGGCCCAGCCGCCGCTGGAGGTCACGGCCGATCACGCAGGGCCGGGCGCGCCGCTACGCCTGACCGTGAGCAACCCCGGCCCGCAAACCCGCTCGTTCCGCGTGGAGGCCAACGCCTACGGTTATCCGGCGCAGGCCGCCACGGCGCTGGCCGCGGGCGAGGCCATCAGCCTGTCCTGGGACATGGCGCGCAGCGCGGGCTGGTACGACGTGACGGTGCGCGACGAAAGCGATCCGGCCTACGTCCGACGGCTGGCCGGGCGCATCGAAACCGGCGCGCCCTCCACCTCCGATCCCGCGATGGGCGGCGAGCCGGTATTGCGCTGGACGCCGGCGGCATGAAGTGTCCGTCGTCAGGTTTTTCCTGCAACGCCGCCGCGATCACTGGCTATCGACGAGCCTGCTGCGCTTGACCATCGCCAGAATGGTTTCCGTCAACTCGTCCCGCGCCTGCGCTTCACTGAGGTCTCCGGCCACCGCCGCCTGAGACAGCGCCTCCGCCGCGCCCAACATCGCCCACAGGCTTGCCGGCGACACGCTCCGCGGCCCGGCAAAGGGTTCAAGGATTTTCTGGCACTTCTCGATGAACGCCTGCTGGTACTGGCGCTTGACGGCCGCCAATTCCGGCGAGCCGCTGAGGGCGGCCAGCACCTCCGGAATTTCACGGCCCTGGGTCAGCACGCAATCGACGTAGCTGCCGGCGATGACGCTGGCCTTGTCCTTCAACGTGGGCTTGCTGGCGGCGATGGCCGCGTCGATCACGGCCGTCTGACGCACATCGAAATCCTGGTAGAGCGCTGCCAGCAGTCCATTGCGGGTGCCGAAGTGGTCATAGACGACGGGCTTGGTGACACCCGCAACGTCGGCCAGCCGTCCCAGGGTCAAGGCATCCGTGCCTTCGGCCCGGATCAACTGCCATGAAACATCGAGAAGCTGACGCAGCCGCTCGTCCCTGGACAGGCGGCGACGCGGGGAGTCCTTGGAGGGGACAGGTTTTTTCAGGGGGCTTGACATCGCTATATACCAAAGGTAACTTACCATCCGTAAGTTACTTTCAGTATATTGGATCGCGGCCCGGCAGGCAACCGGGTGGCGTCCACAACCGGACCATGACCATGACCTCCAATACGCTTTCACTTCCACAGCCCGCCAGCCGCAAGGCATGGCTGGGGCTTCTGACCGTTCTCGCCCTGGTGTTGCTGGTGGCGATGGACGGCTCCGTCCTGTACCTCGCCATGCCGCGCATGACGGCCGCCATCTTGCCGACGGCGGACCAGGCGCTGTGGATTCTGGACATTTACGGCTTTGTTGTCGGCTCTCTGCTCATCGCCTTCGGCAACATCGGCGACCGCTATGGACGGTTGAAGCTGATGATGACGGGGGCCGTGATCTTCGGGCTGGGATCTCTGGGCGCGGCGCACTCCACGACGCCCGCCAGCATGATCGGCTTTCGCGCGCTGATGGGACTGGGCGGCGCCACGCTGCTGCCGTCGGGGCTGGCCATCGTCAGCGCCTTGTTCCCCGACCCACGGCAGCGGGCGCAGGCCATCGGAATCTTTGCGGCCACATTCGCGGCGGGATTTGCCATCGGGCCGATCATCGGCGGGCTGCTGCTGCAACGCTTCGACTGGGGCGTGGTGTTCCTGATCAACGTGCCGGTGGTGCTGGCCTTCCTGCTGGTCGCGCCAGCGCTGCTGCGCGAAGTGCGCACCACCACCTCCGGCCGCATTGACGTGCCGAGCCTGTTGCTGTCCTTCGCAGGAATCCTGCTGTTCACCTACTCGATCAAGAGCGCGGCGGCCGCGGGCTTTACACCGGTGCAGTCCGTCGCAGGAATCGCGGGGCTGCTTGCCCTGGCGGCCTTCCTGGGCCGACAGACGAAGATCGCTTTTCCGCTGCTGGACCTGAGCTTGTTCAAGGACAGGATTTTCTCGATCGCCATCCTGACCGGGCTGTTGTCGCTGGTGGTCTGGTCGGCGGCAGGCTATCTGTCTGGCATCTATCTGCAGTCGGTGCTGGGCCATGAGGTCTTCACGGCGGCGCTGATGGCCTTGCCGGGCGCGGTGGTGCTTACGGCCACCTGCGTGGGAACCAGCCGCATCGTCGAGCGCATCGGGCGCAGGGCCGCCTTGGTGGGCACGCATTTCCTGATTGGCCTGGGCGTGTTCCTGCTGCTGTTCACCACGACCGAGGCCGGAGTCATCGCGTTCGTGGCTTCGACGGTGATTGCGGGTGTGGGCTATGGCCTGTCGTTCAGCCTCGTCGCCGAAATCGCCGTGTCGGCGGTGCCGAGCGAGCGCGCCGGGGCGGCAGGCTCCATCGCGGAAACCAGCAACGAGATCGGCAATGCCTTGGGCATCACCTTGCTGGGTTCATTGGCGGCGCTGGTGTTCCGGCTGTCCGGCCCGGGCGTGGCGGGAACATTGAACGAGACCTTGGGCCATCCCAGGATCACAGAAGCTGCCGCGATGCAGGCCAGGGAAGCCTTTCTCTCGGGGCTGCATCTGGCAGTCGGCGTGGGGGGCCTGCTGATGCTGCTGGTCGGACTGGCGGCCTGGGTGTGGTTGCCGCGCAAATTGCCGGAATAGAAGATAAACGCCGGGCTGGGCCCGGCGCTTTCGTGAGCGGCAAGACGAGGACGGAAAGCGTCAGCCTTCCTCGCCGCCCTTGCCCAGGCCCAGGTAGCTCTCGATGACCTTGGGGTCTCCGGCCAGCTCGCGCGCCGGACCGTGCAGGATGACTTCGCCGGTTTCCAGCACGTAGCCGTAGTCGGCCACCTGCAGCGCCGCGCGCGCGTTCTGCTCGACCAGCAGGATGGCCACGCCGGTTTCGCGCAGGCGCGCGATGATGTGGAAGATCTCGCGCACGATGCGCGGGGCCAGGCCCAGGCTGGGCTCGTCGAGCATCAGCAGATTGGGCTTGGCCATCAGCGCGCGGCCCACCGCCAGCATCTGGCGTTCGCCGCCGGACAGCGTGCCGGCCTGCTGCGTGCGCCGCTCGCGCAGCCGCGGGAACAGGTCGAAGACCTCGTTCAAGGTATCGCGCCAGCCGCTTTCGCGGCTGCGGTAGCGGCGAAAACCGCCCAGCAGCAGGTTGTCTTCCACCGACATGGTGCCGAACAGCTCGCGGCGCTCGGGCACCAGCGACATGCCGGCGGCCACGCGGCGCTCGACCTGCCAGCCCGACACGTCGGCGCCGGCGTACTGCACCGCGCCGGCCGCATGGCCGGTGTGGGGCAGCGAGCCCATGATGGCGTTGAGCATGGTGGACTTGCCGGCGCCGTTGGCGCCGATCACCGTGACGATGCTGCCGGCCGGCACCGTGAGCGAGGCGCCCACCAGCGCGCCGACCTTGCCGTAGCGGGCCGACAGCTGGCTGACTTCGAGGACGGGGGATTGCGTCGCGCTCATCACACGCCTCCTGCCGACACGGGCTTGGCCTGGTCCGACTCGGGCAGGTCGTCGTCGATCCCGCCCAGGTAGGCTTCCAGCACCGCAGGGTTCTTTTGCACGTCGGCCGGCACGCCTTCGGCCAGCTTGGTGCCGAAATCCATCACCACGAGGTGGTTGGTCAGGCGCATCACAAAATCCATATCGTGTTCGACGAGCAGAATGCTCATTCCCTCGGCGCGCAGCTGCTCCAGCACGCGGGCCAGGTCTTGCTTTTCCTTGTAGCGCAGGCCGGCGGCCGGTTCGTCCAGCAGCAGCAGCACCGGATCGGCGGCCAGGGCGCGCGCGATTTCGAGGATGCGTTGCTGGCCCAGCGCTAGGTTGCCCGCCTGCTCGTACAGGTATTCGCCCAGGCCGACGCGCTTGAGCTGTTCGGCGGCCTCGTGCAGCAGCTGGGCTTCGCGCGCGCGGTCCGAATGCAGCGCGCCGGCCAGCACGCCCACGTCGGAGCGCAGGTGCGCGCCCAGCGCCACGTTTTCCAGCACCGTCATGCCCGGCAGCAGCTGCACGTGCTGGAAGGTCCGGCCCACGCCCAGCTTGGCGATCTCGCGCGCCGAGCGGTTGTCGATGCGCTGGCCCATGAACGTGACCTTGCCGCGCGTGACCGGCAGCACGCCGCTGATCAGGTTGAACGTGGTGCTCTTGCCGGCGCCGTTCGGGCCGATCAGGCCCATGATCTCGCCGGAGCTGACCTTGAACGAAATATCGTTGACCGCGACCAGGCCGCCGAACTCCTTGCGGATGGCGTCGACTTCCAGCACCACCTGCCCGGCCTGCGGGCGCACCCGCGTCGGCAGGGCCGGCGCCTGCGCCGGCGGCGCCAGGTTGCGGCGCGAACCGTCGGCGCCGGTGAGGCTGTCCCACCAGCCGGCCAGGATCGGCCACAGGCCGTTGCGCGCGTATTGCAGCATCAGGATCAGCAGCACGCCGAAGACGATCATCTCGAAGTTGGCGTTGGTGTCCAGCAGCTTGGGCAGGAGGTTCTGCAGCTGGTCCTTCAGCACCAGGATGACGCTGGAGCCCAGCAGCGCGCCCCAGACGTAGCCCGCGCCGCCGACCACGGCCATGAACAGGTATTCGATGCCGTAGTTGATGCCGAAGGGGCTGGGACTGACCGCGCGCTGCATGTGGGCGTAGAGCCAGCCCGACACGCAGGCCAGCAACGCGGCCCAGACGAAGATCACGATCTTGTAGGCGGCGGTGTTGACGCCCATGGACTCGGCCATGCCGGCCCCGCTCTTGAGCGCGCGGATGGCGCGGCCGGGGCGCGAGTTCAGCAGGTTGCGGGTGGCCCACAGCGCCAGCAGCACGAATATCCAGATCAGGTAATAGATATGGCGGCCGCTGGCCAGCGAGATGCCGAAAATGCTGATGGGCTCGATGCCGGCGATGCCGTCATGCTTGCCCAGCCAGTCGATGTTGCCGAACAGGAAATACAGCGACAGGCCCCAGGCGATGGTGCCCAGCGGCAGGTAGTGGCCCGACAGGCGCAGCGTGATGGCGCCCAGCAGATAGGCGACCACGGCGGTCAGGATCAGCCCGGCCGGCAGCGCCAGCCACGGCGACAGCTCGTACTGCGTGGTCAGGTAGGCGGTGGTGTAGGCGCCCAGGCCCACGAACGCCGCCTGGCCGAACGAGGTCAGGCCGCCGACGCCGGTCAGCAGCACCAGCCCCAGCACCACCAGGCTGGCCAGCCCGATGTAGTTCAGTTGCGTGACCCAGAATTCGGGCGTGGCCGACACCAGCGGCAGGCCCGCCAGGACGACGATGAAAACGGCAAGCAGGATACGGTTCATGACGCTTATTCCTCTTCGTCCGCGTGATGGGTGCTGAACGAACGCCAGACCAGAACCGGGATAATCAGGGTGAAGACGATCACTTCCTTGTAGGCGCTGGCCCAGAAGGAAGAGAAGGATTCCAGCACGCCCACCAGCAGCGAGCCCGCGGCCGCCACCGGATAGCTGGCGAGGCCGCCGATGATGGCGCCCACGAAGCCCTTCAGGCCGATCAGGAAGCCCGTGTCGTAATAGACGGTGGTGATGGGCGCGATCAGCATGCCGGACATCGCGCCGATGGCCACGGCCAGCGTGAAGGTCAGGCTGCCGGACATGGTGGTGCTGATGCCGACCAGGCGGGCGCCGCGGCGGTTGACCGCCGTGGCGCGCAGCGCGCGGCCGTAGAGCGTCTTGCCGAAGAACAGCCACAGTCCCACGATCAGGATCGCGCAGGTCGCGACCACGAACAGGCTTTGCGCGGACCACGTGGCGAAGCCCAGGTCGACCTGCCCGCTGACGAAGGCCGGGGTGCGCCAGCCTTCGGCGCCGAAGAACACCAGCGCCAGGCCGGTCAGCGCGAAGTGCACGGCCACGGAAACGATCAGCAGCACCAGCACGGTGGCTTCGGCCAGCGGCTGGTAGACGATGCGGTAGACCATCGGGCCCATCGGGATCACCAGCAGCAGCGTCAGCAGCATGTTCAGCCACAGCGAGTTGCCAGCGGCGGTGTAGGTCAGCGTCAGCCAAAGCAGCGCCAGCGGCAGGACCACGCAGGTCGCCACGGTCCTGGGCAGGCCGGCGGCGCTGCGGGTGCGCAGCGCGCGCAGCAGTTCGAGCACCAGACAGACAGCGCCCAGCAGGGGCAGCAGGTACGCGGTGCCGGGCACCTTGCCGTCGACCAGCATGGCCAGGGTCAGGGCGCCGAACGCCACGAACTCGCCCTGGGGTATGAAAATGACGCGCGTGACGGCGAAGACCAGCACCAGGGCCATGCCCAGCAGGGCATAGATGGCGCCGTTGACCACTCCGTCTTGCAGCAGGATCAGCGCAATTGAGGAATCCATCTAACAACTACCTTTGGGTTCTGGGCGTTCCGCGGCATCCGGGACGCCGATACGACACACCGGCCGGAAAGGCCGGTGTGTGGCATTGCGCGGGGGCCGCGGGCGGCCCCCGTGGATCGGGCGATCCAGGGATTTACAGATCGGGCTGGTACACCCACTTGCCGCCCTGCACCTTGACGATGACGCGCGAACGCTCGTCAAAGCCGGCGTGGTCGGTCGGCGACATGTTGAACACGCCCTGCGAGGCGGCCAGGTCCTTCACGCCTTCCAGCGCGTCGCGCATGGCGGCGCGGAACTCCGGCGTGCCCGGCTTGGCGCCCGACTTCAGGGCCGTCGGCAGGGCCGCCACCACCAGCTGGCCGGCGTCCCACATGTGGCCGCCGAAGGTGTTGGTGGAACCGGCGCCGTTGGCCTTCTCGTAGGCTTCGACGTAGGCCAGGGCCGACTTCTTGACCGGGTTGCTGTCCGGCAGCTGCGCCGCCACCAGCAGCGGGCCGGCCGGCAGCAGCATGCCGTCGCAGTCCTTGCCGCAGACGCGCAGCACGTCGTTGTTGGCCGCGCCGTGGGTCTGGTAGATGGTGCCGCCGTAGTTGCGGGCCTTCAGTTCCTTTTGCGGCAGCGCCGAGGGCGTGCCGGCGCCGGCGATCAGGATGGCGTCGGGCTTGGCGCTGACCAGCTTGAGCACCTGGCCGGTGACGCTGGTGTCGGTGCGGCCGTATTTCTCGATGGCGACGATCTCGATGCCCTTGGCCTTGGCGGCCTTCTGCATCACGTCCAGCCAGCCGTCGCCGTAGGCGTCGGCAAAGCCGATGAAGCCCAGGGTCTTGACCTTGGACTTGGCCATCGCGTCGGCCAGGGCGCCGGCCATCAGCGCGTCGTTCTGCGGGGTCTTGAAGACCCAGCGGCGCTTCTCGTCCACGGGCTCGACGATCTTGGCGCTGGCGGCCACGCTGATCATCGGGACCTTGGCTTCGGCGGCCACGTCGACCATGGCCAGCGAGCCCGGCGTGACCGAGGTGCCGATCAGCACGTCGACCTTGTCGTCCGAAGCCAGCTTGCGCGAGTTCTTGACGGCTTGCGTCGTGTCGGTGGCGTCGTCGAGGACGATCCACTCGATCTTCTGGCCGGCCACTTCCTTGGGCAAGAGCGCCACGGTGTTGCGCTCGGGGATGCCCAGCGACGCGGCCGGGCCGGTGCTGGCGACCGTCACGCCTACCTTGACCTGCGCGCTCGCCAGCAGCGGCAGCGTCAGGGCGAGAGCGGCAGCCGCCGCGGACAAGCCGAAGTGCTTGCGCATATTTTTGTCTCCTGTGGTGGCTTGCGAGCGCCTCGGTCGAGGCTGGTGCGAGCCTAGTTAAAGTTATACAGAAAAAAATATTATAGGGTTAAAACAGTATCAGATGACTACGCGCAAATCCGGTAAATCCCTGATGTGCTACAAGAAGCGCTTTCAGCAAACGCATTCGTTAATGGCGAACTTGTACTAGAAAAGCCCGCGGCGCGTCAGTTGGGGGATTCCCTTGGACCATGCCCGGGCTTCAGCGCTCCAGCATCGGCCAGACCCGCTCCACCCGCCAGGCCACCCAGCCGGCCACCAGCGCCTTGGCCACGTCGCCCGGCAGGAACACCGCCACGGCCAGCGCCGCCTTGGCCAGTTCCATCTTGGCCACCACCGCCAGCCACGGCACGCCGAACGCATACACCACCAGAATGCCGCCGACCACGCAGGCCAGCACGTAGGCCGCCGCCTGCGCGGCGCCGCGGGCTCGCGCGGCCAGGCGCCGGGCCAGCCAGCCGGTCACGCAGGCGCCGGCCACCAGGCCCACCAGGAAGCCGCCGGTCGGCCCGAAGAACGCGCCCAGCCCGCCGCGCCCGCCCGGCAGCACCGGCAGGCCGATGGCCGCCAGCGCCAGATACAGCAGGCACGCCAGCGCGCCGCGCAACGGCCCCAGCATCGCGCCGGCCAGCATCGCGCCCAGCGTCTGCAAGGTGATCGGCACCGGAATGGCCGGCAGCGGGATGGGCGGGATCAGGCTGAGGACGACGATCAGCGCCGCGAACAACGCGATCAGCACGGTGTTGCTGGATTTCATGGTGGTTCCTTGCTGGTGGATAAGGTCAGGCGCTGCGCGCGTCGATGGCCTCGGCGACTTCCTGGGCCCGTTTCAGGGTCAGCACGATCAGCGGCACGATCAGCGCGACGGGGTTGGCGCCCAGGCCGCGCGCGGCCTGGGCTTCGCGGATTTCCTGGAAATTGCGCCAGATCTCGGGCACGAAGCGCAAGGCCAGCGCCAGCGCCAGCGCGACCTTGCCGGCGTCGACCAGTCCGACGCGCTGCAGCGGCATCAGTGCTTTTTCGCAGACGGCGATCAGGTCCGACGTGCGCGTCGCCAGCGTGACGGCCAGCGCCAGGCCCACCAGCGCGCCCACGCGCAGCAGCACCGCCAGCGCCGCCTCCCCGCCCTGGAACCACGCGGTGAAGCCGCCCACCGCCGCGAGCACCCAGACCAGCCCCCGCACCTGCCGCCAGACCGCGGCCGCCGCCACGCCGGTGGACCAGACCAGCACGGCCGCCGCCAGGCAGGCCAGCGCCAGCCAGCGCGGATCGCGCAGCAGGAACAGCCCCGCCCCCGCAAGCACCAGCGCCGCCAGCTTGAAACCGGCCGGCAGCCGGTGCAGCGCGGTGGCGCCGGGCACGTACAGCGGCTCCATCATGCGCAGTGCTCCCGATACCAGCGCAGCGCGGCGGCCGGCGCGTCGTCGGCCGCGATATTGCCGTCGCGCACGACCAGCACCCGGTCGAAATCCTCCAGCAGCTCCAGATCGTGGCTGACCACGATGGCGTCGTGCGGCAGCGCGCCGATGGCGTCGCGCACCCGGTTGCGGTTGCGCAGGTCCAGCTGGGTGGTGGGCTCGTCGAACACAATCAGGGCCGGCTCCATGACCAGCACCGCCGCCAGCGCCACCAGCTGGCGCTCGCCGCCGGACAGGGTGTGGCTGGTCCGGTCGGCCAGGTGCCCCACGCCCAGGCTGTCGAGCTGGGCCTCGATGCGGGCCTCGCGCTGGCGCCGGTCCGGCGCCAGCTGCTTCAGACCGAAGGCCAGGTCCTCGCGCACGATGGGGAATACGATCTGATTCTCGGGATTCTGGAACACGAACCCGACCTGCCGGCGCACCGCCTTCAGGTCGTGGCGGGTGTCCAGCCCGCCCACCCGCACGCTGCCCGCCGAGGGCAGCACCAGCCCGTTGACCAGTCGCGCCAGCGTGCTCTTGCCTGCGCCGTTGGGGCCGACGATGCCGATGCGGCGTTCGGCCAGCGTCGCGCTCACCCCGCGCAGCACTTCGGCCCGGGGCGTGGAAACAACCGCCTGGTCAAACTCGATTAACATGGGGCGGGATTATGCCCGAACCATTTCGGGCATCGGGACTCCAAGAGCTCATATGGACAAAGTACGCAAATCCGACGCCGAATGGCGCGCCCAGCTTTCCCCGGAAGAATACGTCGTCACCCGTGAAAAGGGTACCGAACGCGCGTTCACGGGGCGTTACTGGAATACGTTCACGCACGGCATCTACCGCTGCGTGGGCTGTGGCACGCCGCTGTTCGCGTCCGACACCAAATTCGACGCCGGCTGTGGCTGGCCCAGCTACTTCCAGCCGCTGGATCCGGCAAACGTGCGCGAAGAGCGCGACACCAGCCACGGCATGGTGCGCACCGAAGTGCTGTGCAACGTCTGCGACTCGCACCTGGGCCACGTCTTTCCCGACGGCCCCGAGCCCACCGGCCTGCGCTATTGCATCAATTCCCTGTCAATGACGTTCGAACCCGTAGACGACTGAATGAAGAAGTTCCTGTTCGACCTGTTTCCGCTGTTCCTTTTCTTCATCGCCTACCGGTACACGGACATCTTCATCGCCACCGGCGTGGCCATGGCCGCCGCGGTCGTCCAGATCGTCTGGCTCAAGGCCACCGGCCGCGCCACCGAGGCCATGCACTGGATCAACCTCACGGTCATCCTGGTGTTCGGCGGCGCCACGATCTGGCTGCACAGCGACGTCTTCATCAAATGGAAGCCCACGGTGCTGTACTGGCTGTTCGGCGGCGCGCTGCTGTTTGCGCGCCTGTTCTTCGGCCGCAACCTGATCCGCCGCCTGATGGAAAAGCAGATCCAGCTGCCCGACGCGGCCTGGGAGCGGCTGAACCTGGTGTGGGCCGCCTTCTTCCTGATCGCCGGCGCGCTCAATCTCTACGTGGCGTTTTCCGGCCAGTTCACGGAGTCGCAGTGGGTCAGCTTCAAGGCCTTCGGCCTGATGGGCCTGATGGTGGTCTTCGTGATCGGGCAGTCGATCTGGCTGGGCAAGCACATCCAGTCCGACGAACAGACGCCCTCCGGCCCCGACTCCCCGGCCGGCAAGCCCTGAACCGCCCTGCTCCGTCCGGCGCCCCGCGCGCCGGCGTCCATTCTTCCTCAGCCATGTCAGACACCACCGACCGCATCGCCCTGATCCGGGAACGGCTCGCCGTCCTGGAACCCGCCAGCCTGGAAATTATCGACGACTCCCATTTGCACGCCGGACACGAAGGCAGTAAAAACGGCGCCGGCCACTATCGCGTGATCATCGTAGCGCCTTGCTTCGCGGGGCTCTCGCCGGTCGCGCGGCATCGGCTGGTGTATCATCATTTGCAAGATTTGATCCCTTATCCGATTCATGCGCTTGCGCTAGATGCCCAGGCTCCCAAATAGAAAGCAAAGGATATTCATGAAACGCATCGTCATGCTGGCTGCGGCCTGCGTCATCGCCGTGCCGGCTATTGCCCAGAACGTGGCCACCGTCAATGGCAAGGCCATTTCGCAAAAGAGCCTGGATCAATTCGTCAAGCTGCTGGTCAGCCAGGGCGCGACCGATTCGCCGCAACTGCGCGAACAGGTCAAGCAGGAAATGATCAACCGCCAGATCTTCGTGCAGGCCGCCGAATCCAGCGGCATCGCCAAGCAGGCCGACGTCCAGACCGAGATCGAACTGGCCCGCCAGGGCATCCTGGTCCGCGCCCTGATGGCCGACTACCTGGCCAAGCATCCGGTCTCGGAAGCCAAGGTCAACGCCGAATACGAGAAGATCAAGAAGGAACAGGCCGGCAAGATGGAATACAAGGTCCGTCACATCCTCGTCGAAGACGAGAAGACGGCCAATGACTTGCTGGCCCAGATCAAGAGCAACAAGAGCAAGTTCAACGACCTGGCCAAGAAGAACTCCAAGGACCCCGGCAGCGCCGAAAAGGGCGGCGACCTGGGTTGGGCGCCCCCGACCAACTACGTCCAGCCGTTCGCGCAGGCCGTGACCCAGCTGAAGAAGGGCGAACTGGTCGACAAGCCGGTGCAGACCCAGTTCGGCTGGCACATCATCATGGTCGACGACACCCGCCCGGTGGAATTCCCGCCGCTGGACCAGGTGCGCACCCAACTGGAAGAAATGCTGCGCCAGCAAACCCTGGCCGACTACCAGAAGGAACTGCGCGAAAAGGCCAAGATCCAGTAGATTCTATGGTTTCGCGCAAGCCTGATTGACGTTGAAGCGCGTCGGATCGAAGGGTTTGCGTGATTTCCATACGCCGAAGGCGATGCGCAAGAGCTTTCTGGCGATGATGTTCAAGGCCTGGGTGGTAGCCCAGCCTTTGGCGCGCAATGCCTGATACAAGGGTTTGAAGACCTCCGATCTGGAGGCTGCGCTGGCGGCGTTGTAGGCCAGGCTACGCAGGATGGCATCGCCTTGCTTGCTAAGCACACGCAGGCCTTTATAGGTGCCAGACTCTTTGGGCCTGGGGTCCAGACCCGCATAGGCCACCACGGCATCGGAGCTGGCGAACGGTATGCGAGCGAAGGTGGTCGCCAGGGCCGTACCGGTCAGCTTACCTACACCGGTGATGCTGGTAAGCAACTTAAAGTCTTGCTCCAGTTCCGGCTCCGCTTCGATCTGGACAATCATCTGGTCTTCGAGAGAGTCAGCCAGCTCGGTCAGGGCATCGAGTACCTTCTGCACCTGGGCCTGGGCGCACGCCTGCTGGTGACGCTCGCTGGACAGCCGCAGTTGGGTCCGGGTGTTCACGGTCATTTTGCGTAAGTGCAGCATCTGGCGCAGACGCAGGATGTGGTGCGGAGTCGGCTGATACGGGTGCAGGCGATGGTGTTCTGAGGCGATAAATCGGGCGATCATGACGGCATCAAGCTGGTCTGTCTTGCCGCGTTGGCCCAGGGATTTGGCGTAATGGAACAAAACCTTGGGATTGACCACGTAGACCCGCAGCCCCCGCTCGTAGGCCAGATCAGCCAGCAGGCGTTCGTAACCACCGGTCGATTCCATGGCCAGTACGCTGCCCTCGGGCAAGCTTTGCAGCCAAGGCGTCAGGCCGCTGAGGGTGTTCTTGAGGGTTTTGGTGACGGGCTTGGTGTGGCGATAGTCGGCCACCACGATTTCGGCCTTGCCGACATCCGCACCGAAGAAAGAGCATGCGATTTGCATCTGTAGACCCCTTGCGCTAGCGTTAAGCCTGCTGGGGAAGCCTCGCCCGATGCGTTACCTTGCGATCAATCGGCGGTCCTGGCCGCTAGATTCTTAATCGACGTGTTTGGGCGGGGTGGGATATCTACCGACGTCAGTCCGCACGAACGGCTGATGGATGGGTGTGTCCCTATCCCCAGCTCCCACCGAACACATTTCGGTGAGGGCTATAGAACCATACAAGGATGGGTGGAGCGCGAGAGATTCTGCGCAAGAACTCGACCGCTCAACGCGCGTAACCCATCAGCCGGCGAAAGCCGGCTTTTTTTCGTGCCCAGAAAAGCGGCGGCTGGCGCCGCCTGATGGGTTTCGCGCGTTGAGCGGTGGCGTTCTTGTCCGGATCTTGCCGCGCCACACCCATCCTACGATCGGCGCAACGAACGCAGGATAGGCGCTCAGACGCCCAGCAACGCCTTCAGCCCGTCCTCATCCAGCACCGCCACGCCCAGTTCCTGGGCCTTGGCGAGCTTGCTGCCGGCGTCCTCGCCGGCCACCACGTAGGCGGTCTTCTTGGACACGGAGCCGCTGACCTTGCCGCCGGCGGCCTGGATATGCATGGAGGCCTCTTCGCGCGTCCAGTTGGGCAGGGTGCCGGTCAGCACGAAAGTCTTGCCGGCCAGCGTGGTGCCTTGCGGCGCGGCCTCGGCCACGGGGTTCACGCCCTGGGCCTTCAATTGCCCGATCACGTCGCGGTTGTGCTGCTCGGCGAAGAAATGGCGGATCGAGGCCGCCACCACCGGGCCCACGTCGGGCACGGCGGACAGGGCTTCCTCATCGGCGTCCATGATGGCGTCGATGCTGCCGAAATGGCGCGCCACGTCGCGCGCCGTGGTTTCGCCCACGTGGCGGATGCCCAGCGCGAACAGCAGGCGCGACAGGCTCGGGGTGCGCGCCTTTTCGATGGCGGCGACCAGGTTGTCGGCGGACTTCTGGCCCATGCGGTCCAGCCCCACCAGTTCGAGCGGACGCAGGCTGTACAGGTCGGCCAGGGTCTTGACCCGGCCGCTGTCGACCAGCTGGTCCACCAGTTTCTCGCCCAGGCCCTCGATGTCCAGCGCCTTGCGGCTGGCGGCGTGCCACAGGGTCTGCTTGCGCTGGGCGCCGCAGAACAGGCCGCCGGTGCAGCGCGCGATGGTCTCGCCTTCCAGGCGTTCGATGGCCGAGCCGCAGACCGGGCAGGCCGTGGGCATGGCGAATTCGCGGGCGTCGTCCGGGCGCTTGTCGAGCACCGGTCCCAGCACCTCGGGTATCACGTCGCCCGCGCGGCGCACGATGACCGTGTCGCCGATGCGCACGTCCTTGCGGCGGATTTCGTCTTCGTTGTGCAGCGTGGCGTTGGTGACGGTCACGCCGCCGACGAACACGGGCTTGAGGCGGGCGACCGGCGTGATGGCGCCGGTGCGGCCGACCTGGACCTCGATGTCCAGCAGCGTGGTGGTGGCTTCTTCGGCGGCGAACTTGTGCGCCAGCGCGAAGCGCGGCGCGCGCGCCACGAAGCCCAGCACTTTCTGCGCCGGCAGCGAATCGACCTTGTAGACCACGCCGTCGATGTCGTAGGGCAGCTCGGCGCGCAGCGCGCCGACCTTGGCGTAGAAGGCCATCAGGCCCTCGGCGCCGGTGGCGCGGTGGTTGTGCTTCACGTTGACCGGCAACCCCAGCGAGACCAGCCAGTCCAGCATGGCGCCGTGGGACTTCTCGGGCAGCTGCGAGGTTTCGGCGGCGCCGGCCGAGGCCTCGGCGAACAGGCCGCCCTGCGAGCCCGGCAGGCCATGCACCTCGCCCCAGCCGTAAGCGAAAAAGCGCAG
The DNA here is from genome assembly GCF_056711425.1 of Achromobacter sp. SX5. Lineage (NCBI taxonomy): Bacteria > Pseudomonadati > Pseudomonadota > Betaproteobacteria > Burkholderiales > Alcaligenaceae > Achromobacter > Achromobacter sp. SX5. The sequence continues at coordinate 4,441,854 of NZ_CM160041.1, forward strand.
CGGGCGCTTGGCGGTGATGCGCGGATCGAGCTGGCGCAGGCTGCCGGCGGCCGCGTTGCGCGGGTTGACGAATACTTTCTCGTCGCGCCTGGCCTGGGCTTCGTTGAGTTTGACGAAGTCGGCGCGGTTCATCAGCACCTCGCCGCGCACTTCCAGCACTTTCGGGGCGGGGCCCTTGAGCTGCAGCGGGATTGCCTTGATGGTGCGGATGTTGGAGGTGACGTCCTCGCCGGTCTGGCCGTCGCCGCGGGTGGCGGCCTGCACCAGGCGGCCGTCCTCGTAGCGCAGGCTGATGGCCAGCCCGTCGAGCTTGAGTTCACAGAAATAATCGGCCTGCTGCGCCGGGCCGAGCAGGCCGGCGCCACGCAGCGTGTCGGTCACGCGGCGGTCGAAGGCCAGCACGTCTTCCTCGTCGAAGGCATTGCCCAGCGACAGCATGGGCACCGCGTGGCGCACGGCGCCGAAGGCCGACACCGGCGCGGCCCCGACCCGCTGGGTGGGCGACTCGGGCGTGACCAGTTCGGGATGCTCGGCCTCCAGGGCCTGCAGTTCGCGCATCAGCCCGTCGTACTCGGCATCCGAGATGGAGGGCTCGTCGTAGACGTAGTAGCGGACGTTGTGCTGTTCGATTTCTGCGCGCAGGCGCGCGGCGGCCTGCGCCGCGCTTTCACCGGAAGAGCTTTTCATTTCAGTTATCCATAACGCCGCGAACCGCCCAAAACACCTGACGCGTCAACGTGAGCGCGGGGCCGCGCGGAGCCGGCTCTGCCGGTCCGCTGCGGCGCCCCCCTGGGGGGGAAGCGCGCAGCGCTTCGGGGGGGTCACGCAAAGACCCGTTGGGCGCGTTCGCTGCCGGCGGGCAGGCCCGCCTGTTCCAGCTGGCCGAACAGCACCTGCAGCCGTTCGTCGATGACCGTCTCGGAACCCTCGGCCAGCGGCTTGCCCTGGTCGTCGACCAGTTCGGCGCGCAGGCGCGCGGCCAGGTCGCGGCCCACGTCGACCATGCGGCCGAAGGCGCGGCTGTCGGCCGGGCTGCAGGGCACGTCGAGCAGCAGGTACAGGCGTTCGATGCCGCCCATGCCCGCGTCGAAGGCGGCGCCGTCGGCGCGGGCCAGCGTGAAGCGGGCCACGCCGTTCTCGGCCGGCCAGGCCAGGCGGTTGCCGTCCGGCACGAAGCCGATCTCGCGCGCCACGGCCAGCACTTCGGCGGCCGGCTGGGCCGTGCCCAGCAGCAGGGTCAGACCGACCTGGGTGTCCAGCGCGGCGCAGGTATCGTCCAGGCGGGCGCCCTGCTCCAGCACGGCCTGCTGGTCGGGGCCTTCGATGGTGGCGTCGAAGCGCTCGGCCATGTCCTGGGCGCGGGCCCAGGCCTGCGACCACTCGATGGCCGTCAGCGGACCGCTGCGGTTGGCCAGCAGCACGGCCAGCTGCATCGAGGCATAGGATTCGTCGGCGTGGATGTGCGCGCGGTGGCGGCGCTGGTCGGTCTCGGCGAACACGCGCATGGGCTTGCGGCCCACGTGGCGCAGGCTCTGCATGTAGGGCAGCAGCTCGGCGCCGCGCACCGGTTCGGCGAAGTTGATTTCGATCACGACCTCGCAGGCGGGGTCCGGCTCGACCGTGTCGTCGGCGTCCGTGCCCGGATCGACCGGGGCCGGCTGGCCGGGCTGGGCGCGCGTGGGCTCGCCGCCCATGCCGGGTTCACGCCGCGCCGCGGCCGCGCCGCCCGCGGCGGCTCCTGCCCCCAGCAGGGGGTCCTGCTCGGAGGCCGGGAAATGGGTCTGCATCCTGCGCCGCACGCGCCGGTCCTGCCACCAGTTGAATCCCAGCACCAGCAGTATCAGCAGGACGCCCAGGGCAATCAGCCCGATCTGCAAATCACTCATGTATCAATCCCGCGCCGAAACGCCCGGCGCCCTTCTTAGTATTGGTTTATGCCGCTTCGGAGGCCATCATCTGGACGGCCGAATCTATATCTACCGCAACGATACGCGAAACCCCCTGCTCTTGCATGGTTACACCGATCAGTTGCTTGGCCATCTGCATCGCAATCTTGTTGTGCGAGATGAACAGGAACTGGGTCTGCTCGCTCATGTTGGCGACCAGGTTCGCGTAGCGCTCCGTGTTGGCGTCGTCCAGCGGCGCGTCCACCTCGTCCAGCAGGCAGAACGGCGCGGGGTTGAGCTTGAACAGCGCGAACACCAGGGCGGTCGCGGTCAGGGCCTTTTCACCGCCGGACAGCAGGTGGATGGTGCTGTTGCGCTTGCCCGGAGGCTGGGCCATGACCTGCACGCCGGCGTCGAGGATTTCCTCGCCCGTCATGGTCAGCCTGGCCTCGCCGCCGCCGAACAGCTTGGGGAAGAGCTCGCCGAAGTGGCCGTTGACGACGTTGAAGGTTTCCTGCAGCAGCTCGCGGGTCTCGCGGTCGATCTTGCGGATGGCGTCCTCGAGGGTCTCGATGGCGGTCATCAGGTCCTGGTGCTGCGAATCCAGGAAGCCCTTGCGCTCGCGCGAGGTGTTGAGTTCGTCCAGCGCGGCCAGGTTGACCGAGCCCAGCGACTCGATCTGGCGCGAGATGCGGCCGACTTCCGACTGCAGCCAGCTGGCGCGGCGCCATTCGTCGGGCTGGTTGGCCAGTTCCTGGGCCAGGGCCTCGCGGTCGACTTCGCGCGCGTTGAGCTGCTCGGTGAACTGTTCTTCGGCCAGGCGGGCGGCCTGTTCCTGCAGCTGCAATTCCATGATGCGGGCGCGCCGCGGTTCCAGGGTCTGCTCCTGCTGCATGCGCTCTTCGTCGGCGCCGCGCAGCAGGGCCGCGAGGTTTTCGAGCTCCTGGCGCGCGCGCGACAGCGCTTCCTCGCGCTCGGCGCGCACTTCCAGGGCGTCCTGCAGGCCGGCCTGGGACGCCGAGGCGTCCAGTTCGGCCAGGTCGTCCTGCAATTGTTCCAGTTCGACGCTGGCGCGCTGGCTCTGGTCGGCGGCCAGCTGCTGGTTGCGCTGCAGCTCGGTGATGCGGACCTGGATGCTGCGTTCGGCGAATTCGGCTTCCTGGGCGGCGCGTTCCAGCTCGCGCAGGGCGTTGCGGGCGGCCTCGGCCTGGGCGGCCAGGGTCTCGCCGTCCATTTCGGCGTCGGCGAAGCGGGATTGGTGCTCGGCCAGTTCCTCGTCCAGCGTCTCGAAGCGCGCTTCGGCCTCTTCGCGGGTGGCGCGCAGGTCTTCTTCCTGGACCTTGATTTCCTCCAGGTCCTGGCGCAGGCGCGAGGCGCGCTCGCCCGACTGTTCGGCCTGCTGCTGCAGGCGCGAATGTTCGAGCTGGATGTCGTGGACCCGGCGGGTGACCTCGGCGACCCGCTGGCGCGCCGGCGCGATGGCCTGCGACACCTGCTGCCAGCCGGCCTCGGCGCGGGCCACCGCGGCGCGCGCCTGGTCGGCGATGAGCTGCTCGGCCTTGATCTCGCGCTGCAGGTTTTCGATTTCCTGCTGGCGGGCCAGCAGGCCGGCCTGCTCGGAGTCCGGCGCGTAGAAGCGCACGCTGTGCGCGTCGACCAGGTGGCCGGCCTTGACCACGCAGGCGCTGCCGGCCGGCAGGCTGGCGCGCATGGCCAGGGCCTGGGTCAGGTCGGGGGCCGTGTAGACGCCGCCCAGCCACTCGTTGAGCAGCGTGCGCAGGTCGGGATCGGTGATGCGCAGCAGGCTGGCCAGCGGGGTCAGCCCGGCCGGGGCCGGCGGCGTGGGCGCGGCCACGGGCAATTGATAGAACGCCAGGCGCGCCGGCGGCGCGTCCTCGGCGAAGGCGCGGGCCCAGTCCAGGCTGCGCACTTCCATGGAGGCCATGCGTTCGCGCAGGGCGGCCTCCAGGGCGGTTTCCCAGCCCGGCTCGACGTGCAGCTTCTGCCACAGGCGCGCCAGGCCGGCCAGTTCGTGCTTGGCCAGCCAGGGCTCCAGCGCCCCCTGCTTCTGCACGTCTTCCTGCAGCTTGACCAGCGCCGACAGGCGGGCCTCCAGGCGCGCCAGGTTCTGCGCCTCGGTCTGGGCGGCGGCCTGGGCGCGGCTGCGCTCGGCGTCGGCTTCCGGCACCCGGCCTTCCAGGGCGGCCAGTTCCTGCTGGGCTTCCTCGAGCTGGTCCTCGCCGGCCAGGCGGTCGCCGGCCAGCTGTTCGAGGCGCACGGGGTCGGGGCTGTGCAGTTCGCGCAGTTCCTGCTGCAGGCGTTCGCGGCGCTGCTCCAGGGACTGCATCTGGCGGTCGGCGTCGCGCTGGGTCTGGGCGACCAGGGCCAGGTTCTGCTCGACCCGGGCCAGCGCGGCGCGCATCTCGTCGCGTCCGGAGGCGGCTTCGCGCACGCGCTGTTCGATGGCCGGCAGCGCGGCCTGGGCGTCCTCGGCCTTGGCGCGCGCCTCTTCGGTGCGGGCCGCGCCGGTCGCCAGGTCGTCCTCGGCCTGGGCGATCTGCTCGGTGCAGTGCTCGCGCTGGGCGGTCCATTCGCCGATCTGCTGCTGCAGCTGCTCGCGGCGCGCCTGCAGGCGGTTGCGCGAATCCACCACGTGGCGGATCTCGGCCTCCAGGCGGCTGACCTGGGCATTGGCCTCGTACAGCGCGCCCTGGGCCGTATGGACCGCGTCGCTGGCCGCGTAATGGGCCTGGCGCCGCGACTCCAGCGCCGCCTCGCCCGCCCGCAGGCCGGCGATGGCGGCTTCCAGTTCGTTCTGGGCCTGCGCCATTTCCTGGGCCTTCCGGGCGCGCTCCTCGCGCGCCCCGGTTTCCTTCAGGAGCCATAGCGCGTGCTGCTTCTTTTCGCCGTCGGCCTGCAGCTCGCGGTAGCGCGTGGCCACTTCGGCCTGCGCCTCCAGCTTTTCGAGCTGGCTGTTGAGTTCGCGCAGGATGTCCTCGACCCGGGTCAGGTTCTCGCGGGTGTCGGACAGGCGGTTCTCGGTCTCGCGGCGGCGTTCCTTGTAGCGCGACACGCCGGCCGCCTCTTCGAGGAACACCCGCAGTTCTTCGGGGCGCGCCTCGATCAGGCGGTTGATCATGCCCTGGCCGATGATGGCGTAGCCGCGGGCGCCCAGGCCCGTGCCCAGGAAGATGTCGTGGATGTCGCGGCGGCGGACCTGCTGGTTATTGACGAAGTAGCTGCTGGTGCCGTCGCGGGTCAGGACGCGGCGCACGGCGATTTCGGCGTAGCTGCTCCATTGCCCGGCGGCGCGCCCTTCGCTGTTGTCGAACACCATTTCCACCGAGGCCCGGGCGGCCGGCTTGCGGTTGCCCGAGCCGTTGAAGATGACGTCCTGCATGGACTCGCCGCGCAGCTCCGAGGCCTTGGCCTCGCCCAGCACCCAGCGCACGGCGTCGATGATGTTCGACTTGCCGCAGCCATTGGGACCCACCACGCCCACCAGCTGGCTGGGCACGGGAATCACGGTGGGATCGACGAAAGACTTGAAGCCGGCGAGTTTGAGCTGAGTAAGACGCACAGTACGATGGGTGACGACGGAGGGGTTGAACCAAAGGCGTTAATGGACCTGGGGACCTGGACCTGCCGCGCAGATTGCAAACCGGCCCATTCAGGGCCGGCTCTCATATGGTCCGTATGATACCGCAGGCGCCCCCGGCCAGAACGTTAGCAACGGTCAACACGCGGGCAAACGCGCAATGGCCGCCGCCTGGCGTCCGGCTATACTCCCTGACACTTTTTGGCACGACACACAAAATTTTCACGCGGACCGGCCGGACTCCGGCCCAAGCACGGGGACATTCTTGAAACGTGGTTTCTATCTGGTCATGGCCGCGCAGGCCTTCTCATCATTGGCGGACAATGCGCTGTTCATCGCAGCCATCGCCTTGATACAGGAGCTGCACGGGCCCGACTGGCTTGCCCCCATGATGAAATGGTCGTTCGCGCTGGCGTATGTGGTGCTGGCCGCCTTCGTCGGCGCGCTGGCGGATTCCTTCCCCAAGGGCCGCGTGATGTTCTCCACCAATGCGCTGAAGGTGGGCGGCTGCCTGCTGATGTTCTCCTACGCCAATATCGGCATTCCGCCCCACTACCAGACCTATCTCGTCTGTGTCGCCTACGGCATCGTGGGCATCGGCGCGGCGGCCTATTCCCCGGCCAAGTACGGCATCGTGACCGAAATGCTGCCCCCGGCCATGCTGGTCAAGGGCAATAGCTGGATCGAGGGCCTGACGGTCTTCTCCATCATCCTGGGCACCGTGCTGGGCGGCCTGCTGATTTCGTCTTCCGTCTCGGCCGCCCTGCTCAGCCACTCGTTCATCGGCAGCCTGGTCCACACCCCGGCCGAGGCCGCGATCCTGGTCATCGCCTTCGTGTATCTGCTGGCGGCGCTGTGCAACCTGATGATTCCGCACACCCACGTGCGCTACCCCCCGCAGCAGAAGAACCCGGTCCGCCTGGTCCGCACCTTCTGGGGCTATGTCTGTGTGCTGTGGAAGGACAAGCTGGGCCAGATCTCGCTGGCGGTCACGACCCTGTTCTGGGGCGCCGGCGCCACGCTGCAGCTCATCGTCATCGAATGGGGCCGCAGCCACCTCGGATACCAGCTGGACAAGGCCTCGATGCTGATGGGCGTGGCCGCCCTGGGCACGGTGGTCGGCTCCATCCTGGCCGGCCGCATCCCGCTGCGCCGCGCGCTGGCCGTGCTGCCCGTCGGCGCCGCCATGGGCCTGGTGGTGCTGCTGATGCCGCTGGTGTATTCGCCCTGGAGCGTCTACCTGCTGCTGCTGATCACCGGCGGGCTGGCGGGCTTCTTCGTGGTGCCCATGAACGCCCTGCTGCAGCACCGCGGCCACGTGCTGCTGTCGGCCGGCCATTCGATCGCCGTGCAGAATTTCAACGAACAGCTCAACATCCTGCTCATGGTGGCGATGTACACCCTGCTGCTGTGGCTGCAACTGCCGATCAACCTGATCATCGTGATCTTCGGCACCGTGGTCACCGTGCTGATGGTGGTGTTCATGCGCTGGAGCAAGCGCAATCTGCAGGCCAACCCCGAACTGCATGAGCAGATCGGCCAGGAAGGCCACGGCCGCGCGCTGGATTCCTCGCACTGAATACGGACGCTGCAAAGAAAAACCGGGCTGGCGCCCGGTTTTTTTTCGTCTGCGCGGCCGGCGGCCTCAGTCCATGCGGGCCGCCAGCTTCAGGTCCTGCCAGGCGCGCGCCTTCTCGGCGGGGCTGCGCAGCAGATAGGCCGGGTGGTAGCTGACCACGACTGGGATCTGCTGGCCGTCCTCGGTCTTCAGTTGATGGATGCGGCCGCGCAGGCTGCCGATGGTGGCGTCCGTGCCCAGCAGCGTCTGGGCCGCGAAACGGCCCAGCACCAGGATGCGCTGCGGCTTGAGCAGCGCGATCTGCCGCATCAGGTACGGGCTGCAGGCGGCGATTTCCTCGGGCTTGGGATTGCGGTTGCCGGGCGGGCGGCACTTGATCACGTTCGTGATGAAGACGTCGCGCTCGCGGCTCATGGACACGGCCGACAGCATGGCGTCGAGCAACTGGCCCGAGCGGCCCACGAAGGGCTGCCCCTGCCGGTCTTCCTGCTCGCCCGGCGCCTCGCCCACCACCAGCCAGCGCGTGGGCTGGCCGCCGTGGCCGAACACCGCGTTGCGGCGCCCCTTGCACAGGCCGCAGGCCTCGCAGGCCACGACCTGTTCGCGCATTTCGTCCAGGCTGGCGTTGCGGACGGCCTCGGCCACCGGAATCGGCGCGGGCGGCGGCGCTTCCTCGGCCACCTTGGGCGCCGGGCGCGGCGGCGGGCCGCTGCGGTTCAGGATGGAAGCCGGAATGCCCGGACGCCCGGTCGCGGGCGGCGCCGCGGGTTCGGCCGCGGCCGGGCGGGCCGGCGCCGGCGCGCTTGCGGGCGCGGCGGGCGCTTCGGCCGGCAAAACCGGTTTGGAAACAGGGACTTGAGGCTGGGGCGCGGGCCGCTCGGCGGCCGGCGCCGGGCGCAGCCACAAACGTTCCATGCCGATCTCGCGCAGCCAGAAGCGCTGCAGCGGGTTGACGCTGGGCGGCCGGGGCGCTGCGGGCGGCATCATGCGGCCGCTCCCGCCGCCGCAACGCGCTTCTGCATGACCAGGGCGTCTTCGCGTCCACCCTTCTCGGCCGGATAGTAGCCGCGGCGCACGCCGATCTGCAGGTAGCCGTGGCGCTTGTAGAAAGAAACGGCCGATGCGTTGGAGGGGCGCACTTCCAGCAGCACGCCTTCGAGTCCGTGTTCGCGCGCCTGCTGCTCGCACCAGTCCAGCAGCAGGCCGCCCAGGCCCTGGCGGTGCAGCGCCTTGTCCACCGCGATCACCAGCAGATGCGCCACGTCGGGCGCGTGCATGACGATGCAGAACCCCGCCAGCCGGCCTTCGCGGCGCAGCACCCAGGCGCCGTAGCCGGCCGCCAGCGCGTCGGCGAAATTGCCGCGGGTCCAGGGAAAGGCCTGCACGTGCGCCTCCAGCGCCACCACCTCGTCCAGGTCGGCGTCGGTCATGGGCTGCGGCACCCAGGGCGCCAGCGCGGGCCGGGCCTTGGGATTGCCGCCCTCGCCGCGCAGGCGTTCGGCGGTGGTGAAAGCCACCTTGTCGCGCACGTAGAGCGGCGCGGCCAGTTCCGGGGCCACGGCCTCGCCGCGCAGCCAGCCCTGGCGCGCCAGGCGCGCCACGCTGGCCGCCTCGGGCCGCTGCGCGCCTGCGGCGCGGCGCCAGTCCGCGGGCGCCGCCATGTCGGCCGCGTAGGCGTCCCAGGCGTCGCCGGCCAGCACCGCGTTCAGCGGACGGCCCGCGCGCGCCGACCAGCCGGGCAGATGATGTTCGGTCCAGGGCGCGACCTCGGCCGCCGCGATCAGCAGCGGCGCCTGCAGGGTATCCCAGCCGGCTTCGCCGTCGGTCCCCTCCAGCCGCCGGTACACGGCCAGATAGACTTCATTCATGCGGGCGTCCAGCGCCACCACGATGGCGTCGGCGGGGGTCGCGTCCACCTGGGCGGCGACCGCCATATGAGAGACAATGGGTAACACCGGAATGCCCAGCCCCAGTCCCATGCCCTGGGCCACGCCGCAGGCCACGCGCAGCCCCGTGAAGCCGCCCGGCCCCTGGCCGAAGGCCACCGCATGCAGGGCGTCCGGGGCCAGCCCGCTGGCCGCGAGCAGCTCGCTGGCCATGGGCAAAAGCCGTTCCGCGTGCTCCTGGGAGCCCTCGTGCTCCCTGACGCTGACCTCCACCCGGCCGTCGGCCGCGCGCAAGAGGGCCACGCCGCAGCGGGACGAAGAGGTTTCCAGGGCCAGCAGGTTTAGTTCCATAGATGCAGATTGTACGAAATACGGCGGCTCCGCCCCCGGTTATTAGGGGGATTTCAACCATGGATCGCAATGTGTAATATCTTGTGAACGCCCACTAGCCGCTGGTTCTTGCCACTGTTACATTTCCGGCCATGAATACGCAAAACACCACCCCCACCCGAAAAATCCTCGTCGTCGACGATGATCCGCGCTTGCGCGATCTGCTGCGCCGGTATTTGTCCGAGCAGGGATTCAACGTTTTCGTTGCCGAAGACGCGAAAGAGATGGGCAAGCTCTGGCAACGCGAGCATTTCGACCTGCTCGTGCTGGACCTGATGCTGCCCGGTGAGGATGGCCTGTCCATCTGCCGCCGGCTGCGCGGTGGCCATGACAATACCCCCATCATCATGCTGACGGCCAAGGCGGAAGAGATCGACCGCATCGTCGGCCTGGAGATGGGCGCGGACGATTACCTGTCCAAGCCGTTCAACCCCCGGGAACTGCTCGCGCGGATCAATGCGATCCTGCGCCGCCGCGGCACCGAGGAACACCCCGGCGCCCCCAGCCAGGAGAACGAATCCATCGCGTTCGGCCCCTATGTGCTGAACCTGTCGACCCGCACGCTCACGCGCAACGGCGAACAAGTCCCCATCACCACGGGCGAATTCTCGGTGCTCAAGGTGTTTGCGCGCCACCCGAAGATCCCGCTGTCGCGCGACAAGCTCATGGAGCTGGCCCGTGGCCGCGAATACGAGGCCTTCGACCGCAGCCTCGACGTCCAGATCTCGCGCCTGCGCAAGCTGATCGAACCGAATCCGTCCAAGCCCGTATTCATCCAGACCGTCTGGGGCCTGGGATACGTGTTCGTGCCGGACGGTGGCAGCTGACCGGCTCGCCCGCCCCGGGCAGGAGCGCAGCCTCGTGCCCCGCTTGCGCAGAACCTTCAGGAACCTGACTTCACGTTTGCGGCTCGGCTTGTTCGGCCGCACGTTCCTGTTGCTCGCCGCGCTGATGCTCGTCAGCCTGGGCGCGTGGCTACAAGTCTTCTTCAGCATGGAGCTGGGACCGCGCGCCAATCAAATGGCGCAGCGGGTGATCACGGCCGTCAATATCACGCGCACCGCGCTGATCTATTCCCATAACGACGAGCGCAGCAAGCTGCTGCTGGACCTGGCCACCAACGAAGGCATCCAGGTCTATCCGCGCGAGGTCACGGACTTCGCCGAAGCCCTGCCCGACGACGACTACTGGCAGCGCGTGGCCCAGCACATCCGCACGCGCTTCGGCCCCGAGACGCAGATCGCCTGGGGCGTGAACCAGGTGCCCGGCTTCTGGGTCAGCTTCCAGATAGAGAAAGACCTGTACTGGCTGGTGTTCGAGCGCGAGCAGATCGGCCTGACGGGCGGGATCGAATGGCTGGGCTGGGGCGCCACGGCGCTGCTGCTGTCTCTGGTGGGAGCCGCGGTGAGCGTGGGCTTCGTCAACCGGCCGCTGTCGCGGCTGGCGCGCGCCGCCCAGGTGCTTTCGCGCGGCGAGACGCCGGCCGCCCTGCCCGAGCAGGGGCCGCTGGAAATCCGCGACCTGAACGCTTCCTTCAACCGCATGGCCAAGGATCTCAGACAGGCGGAAGCCGACCGGGAGCTGATGCTGGCGGGGATTTCGCACGACCTGCGCACGCCGCTGGCGCGCATGCGGCTGGAGATCGAGCTGAGCGGCGTGTCCGAGGACGCCCGCCAGGCCATCGACGAAGACCTGGGCCAGATCGACCACAGTATCGGACAGCTGATGGAGTACGCGCGCCCGGCCGGCACGCTGCCGCAGCTGGCCACCGACATTTCCGCCGTGCTGGCCGAACTCTACGAGCGCGAACGCAGCCATACCGCGTCGCTGGGCGGCGAACTGGACGCCTCGCTGGAGCCGGGCCTGCGGGCCCGCATCACGGCGCTGGACCTCAAGCGCATCGTCAGCAACCTGATCGAGAACGCCCGCCGCTATGGCCGCTCGCCCGACGGCATGGCCCATCTGACCATGACGCTGCAGGCCGACGGCGCCATGATCGCGATCGAGGTGTCCGACCGCGGCCCCGGCATCGCCCCCGAGGACGTCGACCGCCTGCTGCGGCCATTCTCGCGCGGCGAGGCGGCGCGCACCGGCGTCAGCGGCGCCGGCCTGGGCCTGGCCATCGTCGAGCGCCTGCTCAAGCATGTGGGCGGCTCGTTGCGCATGCTCGCCCGCGAGGGCGGCGGCCTGACCGCCCGGATAGAGTTGCCCAAAGCCAAGTTTAGGAATTATCAATTAGACAACGACAATCCATAGCGTAGAATTTGGGGTTTGAGGCAGTGCCTTAATTTCACCGACAAACTGGGAGTAAACATGAAAACTGTTGGCGACAAACTCGAGCCCTTCAAGGTCACCGGCGTCAAGCCCGGCTTCAACCAACACGAAGAAAACGGCGTGTCGGCATTCGAAGACATCACCGAAAGCTCGTTCCCCGGCAAGTGGAAGGTGATCTACTTCTACCCGAAAGACTTCACGTTTGTTTGCCCGACCGAAATCGTCGGCTTCAACAAGCTGGCCAAGGATTTCGAAGACCGCGACGCCGTTCTGCTGGGCGGCTCCACCGACAACGAATTCGTCAAGCTGGCATGGCGCCGTGAGCACCCGGACCTGAACAAGCTGGGTCACTACCAATTCGGCGACACCACCGGCGCCCTGATCGACCAGCTGGGCGTGCGTGAAAAGGGCGCTGGCGTTGCCCTGCGCGCTACGTTCATCGTCGACCCGGACAACACGATCCAGCACGTTTCGGTGAACAACCTGAACGTCGGCCGTAACCCCGAAGAAGTCCTGCGTCTGCTCGACGGCCTGCAAACCGACGAGCTGTGCCCGTGCAACCGCTCGGTTGGCGGCGCCACGCTGTAATTTCCAGCCCGGCCCGGGATCTGCCCAGCAGGTCCCGCGCTGGGCTTTAACTGCGCTAGATGATAGGTAAAAACTATGGAATTTCTCGCCACCATTAAGGATCAACTGCCGGATTGGGCCAAGGACATCCGCCTGAATCTGGACGCCGTGATCGCCCGTTCGACCCTGGCGCCCGAAGACGCCGTCGGCGCCGCCCTGTCGGCCGCCTTCGCCGCGCGCAGCCCGGCGCTGGTCGAAGCCTTCAAGAGCGGCCTGTCGGAAACCGACGCCAACGCCGCGCTGACCGCTTCGTCCCTGATGGGCATGAACAACACCTGGTATCCCTACGTGGAGATGACCGGCGACGCCCAGTTGAAGAGCCTGCCCGCGCAGCTGCGCATGAACGCCTACGCCACCCACGGCGGCGTCGAGAAAAAGCGCTTCGAGCTGTTCGCGCTGGCCGCCTCCATCATCGGCAAGTGCCATTTCTGCGTGGCTTCGCACTACGAGAACCTGAAGAACGACGGCCTGTCGGTCGAACAGATGCGCGACGTCGGCCGCATCGCCGCAGTCGTCAACGCCGCCGCCCTGGCGCTGGCGGCCCAAGGCAAGGCCTAAGGCCCGCGGGCGGCTCCCCGGCCGCCCGGTACTCCCTGCGCAGCCTGCCCCCCCCGGGGTCAGGCTCGCGCCAGCAGCGCGACGACCGTCGCCGCGATCCCTTCCTTCCTGCCCAGATAGCCCAGGCCTTCGTTGGTCTTGGCCTTGATGTTGACTTCGGTTTCCGCCAGCCCGGTGTCGGCGGCGATGTTCTTCACCATGGCCGGCGCATGCGGGCCGATCTTGGGCGCCTGCGCGTGCAGCGTGGCGTCGATGTTGACCGGCGTCCAGCCAGCCTTGCGCACCCGCGCCATCGCCTCGCGCAGCAGCACGCGGCTGTCGGCGCCCTTGAAGGCCGGGTCGGTGTCGGGAAAGTGGCGGCCGATGTCGCCCAGGCCGGCCGCGCCCAGCAGCGCGTCGGTGATGGCGTGCAGCAGCACGTCGGCATCGGAATGGCCCAGCAGGCCGTGCGTGTGAGGAATCGTGACGCCGCCGATGATCAGCGGACGGCCCTCGACCAGGGCGTGCACGTCAAAGCCCTGCCCGACGCGAAAGGGAATGCTCATAGCCATTTTTCCATCAGTTCGAAATCATCCGGCCAGGTCACCTTGAAGTTGCGCAAGGCGCCCGGCACGAGCAGCGGCGCATAGCCGGCCGCCTCGATCGCGGAGGCCTCGTCGGTGACGGCGGCGCCGCTTACCGAGGCCGCCGTCAGCGCATCGCGCAGCACGCCGGCGCGGAACATCTGCGGGGTCTGCGCCAGCCACAGGCCGTTGCGGTCCAGCGTGCGCTCCACGCGCGCGTCGCCGGACTTGACCGTGTCCGCCACCGGCAGCGCCAGCAGCCCGCCCACCGGATCGGCCAGGCAGGCGTCGATGAGCCGGGCCAGCGCGGCCGCCGGCAGCCCGGGGCGCGCGGCGTCATGCACCAGCACCCAGGTGTCGTCGGCGACGCCGCTGTCGGCCAGCGCGCCGGCCACGGTGTCGGCGCGCGTCGCGCCGCCGCAGGCCCGCCACACGGTGCGGGGCAGCCCGGCCAGCGCCGCGTCCACCCAGCCGTCGCCCGGCGTCACGGCCACGCGCACCTGGGAAATGCGGTCGTCGGCCAGCAGCGCGGACACCGCGTGGCGCAGCATGGGCTGGCCGGACAAGGGGCGATATTGCTTGGGCACGGCTTCGTGTCCGGGCCGGCTGGCGCGGGCGCCGACGCCGGCGGCAGGCACGATTGCGATGATGGAGGCAGACATGGTGCGGTGATTTTATAATCTTCCGCTTGATGCCTGCTGCCAGCCTGATGCCCTCCCCCACTCTCGCCGCCCCCGTCCCCGCCACGGCTCCCACCCTGTCCGCGCTCAAGCCCGGCGCGCGCTACGCGCAACCGCGCCCGCCCGGTTCCGGCGACGCCTGGCTGCTGGCCGACCTGGCGCGCCAGGCCGCGGCGCCGCTGGTCATCCTGACCGCCGAGCCGGTCGAGGCCCAGCGCCTGGCCGAAGAGATCCAGCTGTTCGCGCCCGAACTGCGCGTGCGCCAGCTGCCCGACTGGGAAACCCTGCCCTACGACGCGTTCTCGCCGCACCAGGACCTGATCTCGGAACGCCTGCACACGCTGCACGCGCTGATGACCAAATCGGTGGACGTGCTGACGGTGCCGATCACCACCGCGCTGTACCGGCTGGCGCCGCCCGCGTTCCTGGCGGCCTACACCTTTTCCTTCAGGCAGAAGGACAAACTCAACGAAGCCGCGCTGCGCGCGCAGCTGACGCTGGCCAACTACAACCACGTCACGCAGGTGACGGCGCCCGGCGAATTCTGCCTGCGCGGCGGCCTGATCGACCTGTTCCCCATGGGATCGGCGGTACCCTACCGCCTGGACCTGTTCGACGACGAAATCGAGACCATCCGCAGCTTCGACGTGGACACGCAGCGCAGCCTGTACCCGGTGCGCGAGGTGCAGCTGCTGCCGGGACGCGAATTCCCGATGGACGACGAGGCGCGCACGCGTTTTCGCGCGCGCTTTCGCGAAGTGTTCGAGGGCGATCCCTCGCGCGCGCTGCCGTACAAGGACATCGGCAACGGCATTCCGTTCGCCGGCGTCGAGTACTACCTGCCGCTGTTCTTCGAGGACACGGCCACGCTGTTCGACTACCTGACCGAAGGCACCGTCACGGTCACCGTCGGCGACATCGACGACGCCATCCAGCGCTTCAACCAGGACACCGCCAGCCGCTACGGCTTTCTGAAAAGCGACCGCGAACGCCCGGTGCTGCCGCCTTCGGCGCTGTTCCTGGACAACGAGGCGCTTTACGCCGGCCTGAAGGCCTTCCGCCGGCTGGCGCTCAGCTCCGGCCAGCCGCATCCGGATTTCCGCGCCGCGCCCGACGTCAGCGTGGCGCGGCGCTCGGACGACCCCATCGCCAAGCTGCGCGCGCTGGTGGCGGGCAGCCAGACGCGCGTGCTGCTGTGCGCGGACTCCGCCGGCCGGCGCGAGACGCTGGTGCAGATGCTGAACGAATTCGGCCTCACTCCGGACGCGCAGCCCGACGCCATCGAGGCCTTCCTGGCCTCGGACGCGCATTTCGGCATCGTCGCCGCGCCGCTGTCCACCGGCTTCCAGCTGCCCCAGGCCAACCTGGCCTTCCTGACCGAGAACGACCTCTACCCGGGCCTGGCGGCCACGGGCCGGCGCGGCAAGCGCGACCAGGAGCGCGCCAGCAACGTCGAGGCGATGGTGCGCGACCTGTCCGAACTGCGCGAGGGCGACCCGGTGGTCCACGCGCAGCACGGCATCGGCCGCTACCACGGCCTGGTCAACATGGACATGGGCGAAGGCGGGATGGAGTTCCTCCACCTCGAATACGCCAGCGGCAGCACGCTGTACGTGCCGGTCTCGCAGCTGCACGTGATCGCGCGCTACAGCGGCGCCGACCCCGAGGCCGCGCCGCTGCACCAGCTGGGCTCGGGCCAATGGGACAAGGCGCGCCGCAAGGCCGCCAAGCAGGTGCGCGACACCGCCGCCGAGCTGCTGGCGCTCTACGCCCAGCGCGCCGCGCGCGAAGGCTACGCCTTCAACCTGCCGCTCAACGACTACCAGGCCTTCGCCGAAGGCTTCGGCTTCGAGGAGACCGCCGACCAGGCCGCCGCCATCGAGGCCGTCATCGCCGACATGACCTCCGGACGCCCCATGGACCGGCTGGTGTGCGGCGACGTGGGCTTCGGCAAGACCGAGGTGGCGCTGCGCGCCGCCTTCCTGGCCGTGGCCAACGGCAAGCAGGTCGCCCTGCTCTGTCCCACCACGCTGCTGGCCGAGCAGCACGCGCAGACCTTCTCCGACCGTTTCGCCGACTGGCCGGTGCGGGTGGTCGAGCTGTCGCGCTTCCGCTCGGCCAAGGAAGTGTCGGCCGCCATCGAGGGCATCAACGACGGGCGCGTGGACATCGTCATCGGCACCCACAAGATCCTGTCCAAGGACGTGAAGTTCAAGCGCCTGGGCCTGGTCATCATCGACGAGGAGCACCGTTTCGGCGTGCGCCAGAAAGAGGCGCTGAAGGCGCTGCGCGCCGAGGTCGACGTGCTGACCCTGACGGCCACGCCGATTCCGCGCACCCTGGGCATGTCGCTGGAAGGCATACGCGACTTCTCGGTCATCGCCACCGCGCCGCAGAAGCGCCTGGCCATCAAGACCTTCGTGCGCCGCGAGGACGGCAGCACGCTGCGCGAGGCGCTGCTGCGCGAGCTCAAGCGCGGCGGCCAGTGCTATTTCCTGCACAACGAGGTCGAGACCATCCACAACCGCCGCGCCCGCCTCGAAGAACTGGTGCCCGAGGCCCGCATCGCCGTGGCCCACGGCCAGATGCCCGAGCGCGAGCTGGAACAGGTGATGAAGGGCTTCTACCAGCAGCGCTACAACGTGCTGCTGTGCACCACCATCATCGAGACCGGCATCGACGTGCCCAGCGCCAACACCATCGTGATCCACCGGGCCGACCGCTTCGGCCTGGCCCAGCTGCACCAGCTGCGCGGACGGGTCGGGCGCTCGCACCACCAGGCCTACGCCTATCTGCTGACGCCCGGCGAAGACGCCATCACCAGCAACGCCAAGAAGCGGCTGGAAGCGATCCAGGCGATGGAGGAACTGGGCTCGGGCTTCTACCTGGCCATGCACGACCTCGAAATCCGCGGCACCGGCGAGGTGCTGGGCGACTCGCAGTCGGGCAATATCCAGGAAGTGGGCTTCTCCATGTACAACGAGATGCTCAACGAGGCCGTGCGCGCGCTGCGCGCCGGCGAAGAACCCGACCTGGAAGCGCCCTTCAACCTGGCCTGCGAGGTCAACCTGCACGCGCCGGCGCTGCTGCCATCGGACTATTGCGCCGACGTGCACGCCCGCCTGGGCATCTACAAGCGCCTGGCGCACGCCGCGGGCGAGGACGACCTGATCCACATCCAGGAAGAGCTGATCGACCGCTTCGGCAAGCTGCCCGAAGCCGCGCAGACCCTGCTGGCCACGCATCGCCTGCGCCTGGCGGCGCAGCCGCTGGGCGTGGTCAAGATCGACGCCAGCGAAACCCAGGCGCTGCTGCAGTTCGGCGCCAAGACCTCGGTGGACCCGGCCAGGATCATCGAGCTGGTCCAGCGCCAGCGCCACATCAAACTGGCGGGACAGGATAAATTACGGGTCGAGATCAAGGCCGCGCAGGTGCCGGCCCGCGTCGACGCCGTGCGCGCCGTGCTGCGCGCCCTGAAGTAACCGTAGCCATCACCCGAACCCCATGACCACCCACCACCTAGTCGTCCAATCCCCCGCCCTGAGCGCCGAACACGCGGAACAGCTCGCGGCCCTGGCCCAGGCGCAGGGCATCGCGCGCATCAGCGCCACCGCCGCCCGCCTGCTCGACGTGCAGCACGACGAGTCCACCCGCGCCGAGGTCGTGGCGTGGGCCGAGGGCCGCGGCATCGACACCGCCTTCCTGCCCGCCGGCCTGAAGCTGTCGGACTGCAAGGTGCTGGCCATGGACATGGACTCCACGCTGATCAACATCGAATGCATCGACGAGATCGCGGGCGTGGTCGGCGTGAAAGACAAGGTCTCGGAAATCACCGAGGCCGCGATGCGCGGCGAGATCAAGGACTTCGCCGAAAGCCTGCGGCGCCGCGTCGCCCTGCTCGAGGGCGTGCCGGCCGAGGCGCTGGACCAGGTCTACGCGGAAAAGCTGCGCCTGAACCCGGGCGCCGAACGCCTCATCTCCACGGCCCAGGCCGCCGGCATCAAGGTGCTGCTGGTCTCGGGCGGCTTCACCTTCTTCACCGACCGCCTGCGCGAACGCCTCAAGCTCGACAGCGCGCACGCCAACACGCTGGAGATCGACAACGGCGTGCTGACCGGCAAGGTGCTGGGCGACATCCTCGACGCCGACGCCAAGGCCATGCACCTGCGCGAATTCGCGCGCCGCCATGGCGCCGCCCAGGAACAGATCATCGCCATGGGCGACGGCGCCAACGACCTGAAGATGCTGGCCGCGGCCGGTTTTCCGGTGGCCTACCACGCCAAGCCGCTGGTGCGCCAGCAGACGCGTTATGCGCTCAACGTGTCGGGGCTGGACGGGGTGTTGAGCTGGTTCGAGGGGTAATGAAATAAAGCCGGCTGATGGGTTGCGCGCGTTGCGCACCGGCGTTCTTGTCCGCCGGTTGCCGCGCTACACCCATCCTACGATACCGGTTCGCGATGAACGTCGACCGAACCGATCCGCTCGAGCGCGCGAAACCCATCGGGCGGCGCCAGCCGCCGCCTTTCGCGGCAGGCGCCTCCCCTTCTCCCGTCAATACCGCACACGCAGCGACAGCAACGCCGCACGCCCGCCGCCCAGCGCCGCATAGTGCGCGGCATAGGCCTTGGTGTAATACGTCTCGTCGAAGATGTTCATCACGTTCAGCTGGGCCGACACGTTCGGGTTGAATTCATACGACGCCATCGCGTCGAAGCGCCAGTACGAGGGTACCCAGCGCGCCTTGGGCGTGCCGTCGGGGTTCTTGCTCGAATCCGAGTTGCCGTACACCTTGTCCACGTAGTAGGCGCCGCCGCCCACCGTCAGCTTGGGCAGCACCTTGTAGGTGGTCCACAGGCTGAAGGCGTTGCGCGGGGTGTTGGGCAGGTCCTGGCCCACGGCGCCGCTGTTGAAGGCGCCCTTGGTCATTTCGCTGTCCATGAAGGTGTAGCCGCCGAACACGTTCCAGCGCGGCGTGATGCTGCCGGAAAAGCCCAGTTCGATGCCGCGCACCTTGGCCTCGCCGATCTGCTCGGTCTCGGTGGCCGACACGGCCACGCTGGTGTTCTTGCGGATGTCCTGGAAGGCGGCCGCCGACAGCGTCAGGCGGTCGTCGAACACGTCCCACTTGGTGCCCAGTTCCACCGTGCGGCTCTTTTCGGGCTCCAGCGACTCGCTCACGGCCGACGCGGCGTCGCTGATGGCGCCGGCGGCGATGGCCGACGGCGTCGAGGACGTGCCGTAGGTGGCGTAGATCGTGCCGTTGGGCATGGGCTTGTAGGCCAGGCCGATCTGGTAGTTGAAGAGGTTGTCCTCGCGGCTGGTGCTGTAGAACGCGGGCGTGCCGGCCGGGTCGTTGCGGCCGCGGGCGATGTTGCTGCCGCTGGTGCGGTAGTTGTCCCAGCGCAGCCCCAGGCTGGCCTGCCACTGCTCGTTGAACTTGATGGTGTCGAAGCCGTAGAGCGCGATGGTGTCGGTATTGTAGCGGGCCGGATTGTTGTTGCGGGTCAGGCGGCCCGTGTAATCGGTGTGCGGGTCCGGGTCCCACAGCGAGGCGCACACCACCGACAGGCCGGTGCAGGTCGCGCTGGTCGGCACGCCCGACTGGGTGTAGCCGTCTTTGTCCTGCTTGATGTTGCTGTATTCGAAGCCGAGGTCGAAGCTGTGCTTGAGGCTGCCGGTCTCGAATTCGCCGGTCAGGTCGGTCTGGCTGGCGAAGGTCTTGGTGACGTAATAGCCCGACTTGAGCGCGCGGTACACCAGGCCGTTGGGCACGTTGCCCTTGCTGTCGTCCGGGTTGGTGGCGGCGAAGTCGGTGGTGCCACGGCCGTAGCGCAGCACGCTGCGCAGTTGCAGCTTGTCGGAGAAATCGTGCTGGAAGTCGGCCGTGGCGACGTCGTCGCGCGTCTTCATGAAGTCGCGGCCGGTCAGGCCGTAGAAGCTCTTGCGGCTCACGCCCATGGTCTCCGTCACCGGCTGGCCCGTCTTCGGGTCATACGGGATGGAGTAATCCGGCATGCTGTCGTCTTGATAGTGGTAGTAGCTCAGCGTGATGCGGGTCGGCGTGCCCACGCCCAGCGTCAGCGACGGGGCCACGCCCCAGCGCTCGAAGTCCACCGCGTCGTCGCGTCCCGGCACGTCGCCCTTGTTGCCCATCACGTTCAGGCGGAAGGCGGCTTTTTCGTCCAGGCTCCAGTTGCTGTCGATGGTGGCGCGGTAGTTGTTGTCCGTGCCGAGCTGGATCGTGCCTTCGGTGAAGTCGGTGGCCCGCGGGGTCTTGCTGACCATGTTGATGCTGCCGCCGGCGCCGCCGCGGCCGGAGTACACCGAGTCCGGGCCCTTGATGATTTCCACTTCTTCCAGGTTGAAGGTGTCGCGCACCTGCGTGCTGGAGTCGCGGATGCCGTCCAGGAAGATGCTGCCTGCCGAGTTCTGGCCGCGGATGATGGGCAGGTCGCCGCCCGGACGGCCGCCTTCGCCGGCGCCGAAGGTGATGCCCGGCGAGTTGCGCAGCACGTCCTGGAGGGTCGAAGCCGACTGGTCCTGGATCACCTGCTTGGGCACGACCTGCACGGTGCGCGGGGTGTCCAGCAGCGGCGCGGTCATCTTCGGCGACGACACGGTCGTGGTCTGGTACGACGAGCCCTCTCCTTCCACGCGCACCGGCGCAAGCTGCGTCACGCCGTCGGCGGACTGGGCGGCGGCGTGGGGGCTGACGAACAGCGCGGGAACGGCGATGGCGGCGGCCAGCGAGGTGGCGAGCGTATTCAGCGAATACGAGTCTTGGGGCTTCAAACCAGCTTCTCCAGTGTGAATAGCAACGATTCTTGTTTTTTAAACGTTTGCGATTCTGAACCCACTGGCTGAATGGAACCTGAACATTTCCACCAAACGGTCATGAAAGATGAAAATACAACACCTTTTGCCGTTCCAAGGCCTTCCAGAGCCTCCAGGATCGGCTCAGGACGCGCCGCGGCCGGTGGTTGGCACCTATCCATGTCCGCATAAAAAAACGCCCCAAAGGGGCGTTTTTCACAAAGCGGATCCGGGCTTCAGGTGCGCAGGCGCGGATGCCGCTTGAACAGATACCGGTAGACGAAACCCGGATAACCCAGCACCAGGTACAGGCTGAGCGTGATGGCGTAGAACTCCCAGGTCTGCGAGAACCGGTTGCCCAGCGCGGATTCGAACGCGAAGCCCAGCGCGCCGACGACGAGGTAGAACACTAGCACCTCGATCAGGCGGACCCAGAGCGGCTTGACCGCCGCCGCCCCGCCCCGCTTCCAGGGCATGACGGCGAACACCCGCTCGGTCAGGAACGGCAGGTTGGCGCTGACCAGGGCCAGCGCGATCAACAGCCATACCGCCAGGGTCTGGTTCATGCCCGGCCGCCCTCTTACATGTTCAGCGAGCTGCGGATGGCCTGCACGCACAGCGCCATCAGGCCGCCCGGCAGCACGCCCAGCACCAGGATCAGCGCGCCGTTGACCGACAGCACGCCGCGCTGGCCGCAGGTGGCGGCGATGGGCGCGGCGTCGGCCGCCGGCTCGTCGAAGTACACCACCTTGACCACGCGCAGGTAGTAGAACGCGCCGATCAGCGAGAACAGCACCGCGATCACGGCCAGCGTGACGTGGCCGGCGCTGATCAGCGCCTGCAGCACGGCCAGCTTGGCGTAGAAGCCCACCAGCGGCGGAATGCCGGCCAGCGAGAACATCAGCAGCAGCACGATGGCGGCGTGCCACGGGCTGCGGCGGTTCAGGCCCTTCAGGTCGTCGATCTGCTCGCACTCGAAACCCTGGCGCGACAGCAGCAGGATGATGCCGAAGCTGGCCAGCGTGGTCAGCACGTAGGTCAGCATGTAGAAGAGCGAGGCGCCGTAGGCGGCCGAAGCCAGGTCCGGCTTGCCGGCGACCGAACCCGACATCAGGCCCAGCAGCACGAAGCCCATGTGCGAGATGGTCGAATAGGCCAGCATGCGCTTGAAGTTGGTCTGCGCGATGGCGGTCAGGTTGCCGATGGCCAGCGACAGCACCGCCAGGATCATCAGCATGGGTTGCCAGTCGGCGGCCAGGCCGTGCAGGCCATCGACCAGCAGGCGCAGCGTGATGGCGAAGGCGGCCAGCTTGGGCGCGGCGCCCAGGATCAGCGTGACGGCGGTCGGCGAACCCTGGTAGACGTCAGGCACCCACATGTGGAACGGCACGGCGCCGAGCTTGAACGCCAGGCCCGAAACCAGGAACACGATGCCGAACACCAGCGCCAGGTTCTCGGCCTTGCCGGCGGCGATGACCTTGGCCACTTCGGCCAGGTCCAGGTGGCCGGTGGCGCCGTAGACCATGGACATGCCGTAGAGCAGGAAGCCCGAGGCCAGCGCGCCCAGCACGAAGTACTTCATGGCGGCTTCGGTGGCCGTGACGTTGTCGCGGCGCAGGGCGATCAGCGCGTACAGCGCCAGCGACATCAGCTCCAGGCCCAGGTAGATGGAGATCAGGTTCCCGGAGGAGATCATGACCATCTGGCCCAGCAGCGCGAACAGCGTCAGCACGTAGAGCTCGCCGCCGCGCATCATGTCGCGCACCTGCGCGTACAGGCGGCCATACACCAGGGTCACGGCGACCGCGATGTAGGACGCGATCTTCAGCAGGTGCGACAGCTCGTCGGTGACGTACAGGCCGTTGAAGGTCGACCCGGTCACGCCGTTGCTCCATTGCAGCGCCGACACGACGGTCAGCACTCCCAAGGCCAGCATGGTCAGCAGAAACGTCGGCTTGCGCTCGGGGTGATTGCTGACCGCGTCGATGAGCAGGATAGCCAGGCCGAAAACCAGCAAGAGGATTTCCGGTGTCGCCAGGGCGAAATCGATTTGGGATTGCATCATTGTCTTGTCTTACAGTTTCGAGACGGCAACGTGTTGCAGCAGGGCCTCCACCGAAACGTGCATCACGTCGGTGAAGGGCTTGGGATAGATCCCCATGTACAACACGGCGATCGCCATCACGCCAAGAATCACGAACTCGCGGCGGTTGATATCGGTCAGCTCGCGCACATGGTCGTTGGCGACGTCGCCCAGGACCACGCGCTTGACCATCCACAGCGAATACGAGGCGCCCAGGATCAGGGCGGTCGCCGCCAGCAGGCCGATCCAGAAGTTGTGCTCGACCGCGCCCATGATGACCATGAATTCGCCGACGAAACCGCTGGTGGCGGGCAGGCCGCTGTTGGCCATCGAGAACAGGATGAAGAACGTGGCGAAGCGCGGCATCACGTTGACCACGCCGCCGTAGTCGGCGATCTGGCGCGAGTGCATGCGGTCGTAGAGCACGCCGATGCACATGAACATGGCGCCCGACACGAAACCGTGGGAGATCATCTGCACGATGGCGCCTTCGACGCCGGCCGTGTTGAAGATGAAGAAGCCCAGCGTCACGAAGCCCATGTGGGCGACCGACGAATAGGCCACCAGCTTCTTCATGTCGTCCTGCACGATGGCGACCAGGCCGATGTAGATCACGGCGATCAGCGACAGCGTGATCATCAGGCCGGCCAGGCTGTGCGAGGCGTCAGGGGCGATCGGCAGCGAGAAGCGCAGGAAACCGTAGGCGCCCAGCTTCAGCATGATCGCGGCCAGCACGATGGAGCCGCCCGTGGGCGCCTCGACGTGGGCGTCCGGCAGCCAGGTGTGGACCGGCCACATCGGCACCTTGACGGCGAAGGCCGCCAGCAGCGCCACGAAGATCAGGATCTGCGGGGTGTAGCCCAGCTTGGTCTGCTGCCAGGTCAGGATGTCGAACGAGCCGCCCGAGGCGTTCCACAGGTAGATGAACGCGATCAGGGTCAGCAGCGAGCCCATCAGCGTGTACAGGAAGAACTTGAACGCCGCGTACACGCGGTTCGGGCCGCCCCAGACGCCGATGATGATGTACATCGGGATCAGCGTGGCTTCGAAGAACACGTAGAACAGCATGCCGTCGACCGCCGCGAACACGCCCACCATCAGACCCGACAGGATCAGGAAGGCGGCCATGTACTGGGCGACGCGGCTGGTGATGACTTCCCAACCGGCCAGCACCACGATGATGGTGATGAAGGCGGTCAGGAGCACGAACCACATCGAGATGCCGTCGATGCCCAGGTGGTAGTTGACGTTGAAGGCCTCGATCCAGGAGGTCTTCTCCACGAACTGCATGGCGGCCGTGGAGGAGTCGAACCCGGTGTAGAGCGGAATCGTGACCAGGAAACCCGCGATCGAGCCGATCAGCGACAGGCCGCGCGTCAGGCCGGGGCGGTCGTCACGGCCAACCGCCAGCACCAGCAGGCCGAATACGATCGGAACAAAGATCGCAAGCGTGAGCCAGGGAAAAGTGTTGGATGCCATCTCGCTTGCCATCATTGGGGAATCAGCACAAAGAAAGTCACCAGCGCCATGATGCCGATGATCATCGCGAACGCGTAGTGATAGATGAAGCCGGACTGCAGGTGGCGGCTGATCGCTGCCACCCAGCCCACCACACGGGCGCTGCCGTTGATCAGCAGGCCGTCGATGATGCCGCGGTCGCCGGTCTGCCACAGGCCACGGCCCAGGCAGCGCGCGCCGCGGGCGATGATCTGTTCATTGATCCAGTCGACGTAGTACTTGTTTTCGAGCAGCTTGTTGATGCCCGACAGGCTGGACTGGATCTTGGCCGGAACCTTGGGATTGATCAGGTAGCAGTACCAGGCGATGACCGCGCCGGCCACGACCAGCCAGAACGGAACCGTCTGGAAGGCGTGCAGGCCGAAGGCCACCCAGCCGTGCCACTCTTCATGCAGCTCGTGCATGGCGGGATGCTGCGGCAGGACCTTGATGACGCCGTCGAAGAACTTGCCGAACAGCATCGGGTCGACCACCCAGGCACCGATCAGCACCGACGGGATCGCCAGCAGCACCAGCGGCAGCGTGACCACCCAGGGCGACTCATGCGGCTTGCCGCCGTGGTGGCCGTGGTCGTCGTGGCCGTGCGCATCGTGGCCATGGCCGTGGCCGTGGTCGGAAGTGTCGAAGCGTTCCTTGCCGTGGAAGACCAGGAAGTACACGCGGAACGAGTACAGCGAGGTCACGAACACGCCGATCAGCGTGGCGTAGTAGGCGAAGTTCGCGCCCCACACGTTGGCGGCGCCGGCCGCCTCGATGATGTGTTCCTTCGAGTAGAAGCCCGAGAAGAACGGGGTGCCGACCAGGGCCAGCGTGCCCAGCAGGAAGGTGATCCAGGTGATGGGCATGTACTTGCGCAGACCGCCCATGTTGCGGATGTCCTGGTCGTGGTGCATGCCGATGATGACCGAGCCCGCGCCCAGGAACAGCAGCGCCTTGAAGAAGGCGTGGGTCATCAGGTGGAAGATCGCCACCGAGTAGGCCGAGGCGCCCAGCGCGACGGTCATGTAGCCCAGCTGCGACAGCGTGGAGTAGGCCACCACGCGCTTGATGTCGTTCTGGATGATGCCCAGGATGCCCAGGAACAGCGCGCCGATGGCGCCGATCACGATGATGAAGGACAGCGCGGTGTCGGACAGCTCGAACAGCGGCGAGAAGCGCGCGACCATGAAGATGCCGGCCGTCACCATGGTGGCGGCGTGGATCAGCGCGGAGATCGGGGTCGGGCCTTCCATCGAGTCGGGCAGCCAGGCGTGCAGCGGAACCTGGGCCGATTTACCCATGGCGCCGATGAACAGGCAGATGCAGGCCACGGTCAGCAGCATCCAGTCGGAACCGGGCAGCGTCAGGGCGGCCAGCTTGTCGGCCTGGGCGAACACTTCGGCGTACTGCATGGTGCCGGCGTAGGCGAACAGCAGGCCGATGCCCAGCACGAAGCCGAAGTCGCCGACGCGGTTGATCAGGAACGCCTTCATGTTGGCGAAGATCGCCGTCGGGCGCGTGTACCAGAAGCCGATCAGCAGGTAGGACACCAGGCCCACCGCTTCCCAGCCGAAGAACAGCTGCACCATGTTGTTCGACATCACCAGCATCAGCATGGAGAACGTGAACAGCGAGATGTACGAGAAGAAGCGCTGGTAGCCGGGATCGTCGGCCATGTAGCCGATGGTGTAGATGTGCACCATCAGCGACACGGAGGTGACCACGACCATCATCATGGCCGACAGCGGATCGATCAGGAAGCCGATTTCCAGCTTGGTCTGGCCGATCAGGCTCCAGGTGTAGACCGCGCCGTCGAAGCGCAGGCCGTTGAGCACGTCGTTCAGCACCACCACCGAACCGATGGTGGAGACGAGCACGCCCAGGATGGTGATCACGTGCGAAGCGCGGCGGCCGATGGGACGGCCCAGGAAGCCGGTGCCGAAGAGGCCCGCGAGAATCGCTCCGGCCAGCGGGGCCAGCGCGATGAGCAAGTAGAGATTGGGTGAGCTAGACATTTTCTTCCAATACCCCGTCAGCCCTTCAGGCGATCGAGTTCGTCAACGTTGATCGTGTTCAGGTTGCGGAACAGCAGCACCAGGATGGCCAGGCCGATCGCCGCTTCGGCGGCGGCCACGGTCAGGATGAAGAACACGAACACCTGGCCGGCGGTGTCGCCGAACCAGCTGGAGAACGCCACGAAGTTCATGTTGACGGCCAGCAGCACGAGCTCGATGGACATCAGCAGGATGATCAGGTTGCGGCGGTTCAGGAAGATGCCGAAGATCCCGATGGCGAACAGCACCGCCCCCAGGATCAGGTAATGGGCCAGCGTCAGCGTCATTTTTGTTCTCCTTGGGGCGCGGCGGCGGACGAGGCACCGATCTGCGACTGGGCGCGCTCGCTCTGGGGCTGCATGCTCACCAGGCGGAAACGGTCCTTGGCGCGCACGCGCACGGCGGCGACGGGGTCGTTGTACTTGACGTCGCGGCGGCGGCGCAGGGTCAGCGCGATGGCGGCGACCATGCCGACCAGCAGCAGCGCGGCGCCGACTTCAACGGCGTAGATGTACTGGGTGTACATGGCCTCGCCCAGCGCGCGGGCGTTGTTGTAGTCGCCGGCGACCGGGGCCTGCGGGCCCGCGCCGTACCAGGTCGAGCCCAGCACGAAGGACATCTCGAGCACCAGCACCAGGCCGATCACCAGCCCCAGGGGCAGGTAGGTCTTCATGCCCTGGCGCAGCGCATCCATGCGGATGTCCAGCATCATCACGACGAAGAGGAAGAGCACCATCACGGCGCCCACGTACACCAGCACCAGCAGCAGCGCGAGGAACTCGGCGCCGAGCAGCATCCACAGCATGGCCGCGTTGGCGAACGCCAGGATCAGGTGCAGGACGGCGGTGACCGGGCTGCGCGCGGTGATCACGCGGAAGGCCGCGATCACCAGCACGGCGGCCAGTATGTAAAACAGGACAGTGGTAAAAGTCATGGATCAGACCCTGGGCTTCAACGATAGGGAGCGTCTTCGGCCCGGCGTTGGGCGATTTCGGCTTCGTAGCGGTCGCCCACGGCGAGCAGCATGTCTTTGGTGAAATACAGGTCGCCGCGCTTTTCGCCGTGGTATTCGTGGATATGCGTTTCCACGATGGAGTCCACCGGGCAGCTTTCCTCACAGAAGCCGCAGAAAATGCACTTGGTGAGGTCGATGTCGTAGCGCGTGGTGCGGCGGGTGCCGTCGTCGCGCTGGTCCGACTCGATGGTGATCGCCAGGGCCGGGCACACGGCTTCGCACAGCTTGCACGCGATGCAGCGCTCTTCCCCGTTGGGGTAGCGGCGCAGCGCGTGCAGGCCACGGAAACGCGCCGACGCGGGCGTCTTTTCCTGGGGGTAGCGCAAGGTCACCTTGCGCTTGAAGAAATACTTGCCCGTCAGGCGCATGCCCTTGAGCAATTCGGTCAGCATCAGGCTGCCGAAGAAATCCTTGATCGCTTCCATATCCTGCCTCTGCCTGGCGGCTTAGCGCCAAATGTTCCAGGGCGTCTGCATCCAGATCGCCACCAAGACCAGCCACACGCCGGTCAGCGGGATGAAGATTTTCCAACCCAAACGCATGATCTGGTCGTAGCGGTAGCGCGGGAAAGTCGCGCGGAACCACACGAACAACGAGACCACGACGAACGTCTTGATACCCAGCCAGATCCAACCCGGAATCCAGGTCAGTGGCGCGATGTCGATCGGGGAGGCCCAGCCGCCCAGGAACATGATCGAGGCCATGCAGGACAGCAGGATCATGTTGGCGTATTCGCCCAGGAAGAACAGCGCGAACGCCATGCCCGAGTATTCGACCATGTGGCCGGCCACGATTTCGGATTCGCCTTCGACCACGTCGAACGGGTGGCGGTTGGTTTCGGCCACGGCCGAAATCACGTAGACCACGAACAGCGGCAACAGCGGCAGCCAGTTCCAGGACAGGAACGTCAGGCCCTTGTCGGCGAACCAGCCGCGGTTCTGCACGTGCACGATTTCCGACATGTTGAGGCTGCCCGAGACCAGCAGCACCGTCACCAGCACGAAGCCGATGGCCAGTTCGTACGACAGCATCTGCGCCGAGGCGCGCAGCGCGCCCAGGAACGCGTACTTGGAGTTCGACGCCCAGCCGGCGACGATCACGCCGTACACGCCGATG
The DNA here is from genome assembly GCF_056711425.1 of Achromobacter sp. SX5. Classification (NCBI taxonomy): domain Bacteria; kingdom Pseudomonadati; phylum Pseudomonadota; class Betaproteobacteria; order Burkholderiales; family Alcaligenaceae; genus Achromobacter; species Achromobacter sp. SX5. Next base: position 4,470,473 of record NZ_CM160041.1, read on the forward strand.
GACGTGATGGCCATGATGTACAGCAGGCCGGCGTTGACGTTGGCCAGCACCACGTCGGGACCGAACGGCACCACCGCCCAGGCGGCCAGGGCCGGCATCAGCGTGACCACCGGGGCCACGACGAACAGCACCTTGTTGGCCTGCGACGGAACCACCACTTCCTTGGTCAGCAGCTTGAACACGTCGGCGAACGGCTGCAGCAGCCCCTTGATGCCGACGCGGTTCGGACCCATGCGCACGTGCATGGCGCCGATCATCTTGCGTTCCCAGTACGTGAGGTAGGCCACGCACAGGATGATGGGCACAGCGATGATCACAATCTTGATGAGGGTCCAGAGGACCATCCAGACCGTCGGGCCCAGCAATGCCGTACCCTGGCTCTCAAGAACATTAAGCCATTCCATCAGGCACGCTCCACGCTGATTTGACCGAATGCGCCACCCAGGGCCGCGGTGTTTTCAAAGGCAGCCGAAATGCGCACGGCGCGGTCGGCCACGGCATCGTCCTGCACGGTTTCGAGTTCGACGGCGCCCTGCCCGCCCGACACGCGCACCTTGGCCCCGGCCGTCAGGCCCAGGCTGGTGAGCGTGCGGCCGTTCATGGCGGCGGCCGGCTTCTTCGAGGCCGGAGCCGCCTGCAGCGGCTCGGAACGGCGCACCATGGCGTCGCTGCGGTAGATCGGCACGTCGGCGACGCGCTCCAGGCCGGCTGCCGCCTGGCCCAGGCCCAGCGGCGCCTTGATGTCGTTGGACAGGCGGCCTTCGACGCCGCCGGCCAGCACGGCGTCGCGCACGGACTCGGAGGTCTCGTCGTCGAAGCCGGCCAGGTGCAGCACGTTGCCCAGCACCCGCAGGACCTTCCAGCCCGGACGGGTCTGGCCGAACGGCGCGACCGTGCCCTTGAAGCTCTGGGCCAGGCCTTGCGCGTTGACGAAGGTGCCGGAGGTTTCGGTGAAGGGCGAGACCGGCAGCATGACGTCGGCCCATTCGGCGGCGGCCGAACGGTAAGGCGTCAGGGCCACGGCGAACTGCGCACCGCGCAGCGCGGCCAGCGCCTGCTGGCCGTTGTCGGCGTCGAGCAGCGGCTCGGCGTGCAGCACCACGTAGGCCTTGAGCGGCTCGGCCAGCATGGCGGCGGCGTTCTTGCCGCCCTTGCCCGGAATCGCGCCGGCCAGGTAGCCGCCGACGGTGTTGCCGCCGGAGGTCAGGAAGCCGAACTTGCCGCCGGCCAGGTCTGCCACGGCGCGGCCGTTGGCCGCCAGGGTCGAGGCCTGCGGGCTGGCCACGGCCAGGTTGCCCATCAGGACCGCGGTGTTGGAACCGGACGCCAGGCTGGCGGCGATGGCCTTCGCATTGTCGCCCGGGACGACCGAGGCGAACTCGGCCGGCACGGCCTGTTCCTTGGCCTGGGCCAGCGCGACGGCCACTTCGGCCAGCGCGCGCGCCAGTTCGGACGGGGCCACGGTGACGCGGGCGGCGACCGGCATCAGCGGATCGTCGGCGGCGCTGTCGAGCATCAGGATCTGCGTGCCGCGCTTGGCGGCCTGGCGCAGGCGCTGCGCCATCAGCGGGTGGTCCTTGCGCAGGAACGAGCCCACGACCAGGACGCGGTCCAGGTTGTCGAGTTCGGCGATCGGCATGCCCAGCCACGGCGCGCCCGTCAGGGCGGCGTCGAAGGCCGCGTCGGTCTGGCGCAGGCGGAAGTCGATGTTTTCCGAACCCAGCGCGCGGACCAGGCGGCCCAGCAGCGCGTATTCTTCGGTGGTGGCGTATTCCGAGGCCAGCGCGCCGATCTGACCGGCGCCGAAGCTGTCGCGCACCCGCGACAGGCCCTGGGCCACGGCGGCCAGCGCGTCGGACCAGGAGGCTTCCTGCCACTTGCCGTCGGTGCCCTTGATCATCGGGGCCGACAGGCGGTCTTCGCTGTTCAGGCCTTCATACGAGAAGCGGTCGCGGTCGGAGATCCAGCATTCGTTGATGGCTTCGTCTTCGAACGGCACCACGCGCATGACGCGGTCGCCCTTGACCTGGATCACCAGGTTGGCGCCCAGGCTGTCGTGCGGGCTGACCGAACGGCGGCGCGCCAGCTCCCAGGTGCGGGCGCTGTAGCGGAACGGCTTGGAGGTCAGCGCGCCCACCGGACAGATGTCGATCATGTTGCCGGAGAGCTCGGATTCGATCGAACGGCCGACGAAGGTCGTGATCTCGGAGTGCTCGCCGCGGTTGAGCATGCCCAGCTCCATGATGCCGGCGATTTCCTGGCCGAAGCGCACGCAGCGGGTGCAGTGGATGCAGCGGCTCATTTCCTCGGCGGAAACCAGCGGGCCCAGGTCCTTGTGGAAGACCACGCGCTTTTCCTCGTTGTAGCGCGAGGAGGAGGCGCCGTAGCCCACGGCCAGGTCCTGCAGCTGGCATTCGCCGCCCTGATCGCAGATCGGGCAGTCGAGCGGGTGATTGATGAGCAGGAATTCCATCACCGACTTCTGGGCGGCGCGCGCCTTTTCAGAGCAGGTGTGGACGACCATGCCGTTGGTTACGGGCGTGGCGCAGGCGGGCAGCGCCTTGGGCGCCTTTTCCACTTCAACCAGGCACATGCGGCAGTTGGCCGCGATGGACAGTTTCTTGTGGTAGCAGAAATGCGGCACGTAAAGCCCGATCTTCTGAGCGGCATGCATGACCATGCTGCCTTCGGGCACTTCGACCTTGTTGCCGTCGACGGTTAGTTCAACCATTGCTGTTCCTGAGACCTACAGATATTGCGGGACCACACAAGACTTGTGCTCGATGTGGTGCGCGAATTCGTCGCGAAAATGCTTGAGGAAGCCACGCACGGGCATGGCCGCGGCGTCGCCCAGGGCGCAGATGGTGCGGCCCATGATGTTGCCGGCCACGCTGTCGAGCAGGTCCAGGTCCTCCGGACGGCCCTGGCCGTTTTCGATGCGATGCACCATGCGGTAGAGCCAGCCGGTGCCTTCGCGGCACGGCGTGCACTGGCCGCAGCTTTCCTCGAAATAGAAATACGACAGGCGCATGAGCGACTTCACCATGCAGCGCGTCTCGTCCATGACGATCACCGCGCCCGAGCCCAGCATCGAGCCCGCCTTGGCGATGGAGTCATAGTCCATCGTGCATTCCATCATGATGTCGGCGGGCAGCACCGGGGCGCTGGAGCCGCCGGGAATCACGGCCTTGAGCTTCTTGCCGCCGCGCATGCCGCCGGCCAGTTCCAGCAGGGTCGAGAACGGGGTGCCCAGCGGGATCTCGTAGTTGCCGGGACGCTCGACGTCGCCGGTGATCGAGAACAGCTTGGTGCCGCCGTTGTTCGGCTTGCCGACTTCCAGGTAGGCCTGGCCGCCGTTGCGGATGATCCACGGTACCGCCGCGAACGTCTCGGTGTTGTTGATCGTGGTGGGCTTGCCGTACAGGCCGAAGCTGGCCGGGAACGGCGGCTTGAAGCGCGGCTGGCCCTTCTTGCCTTCCAGCGATTCCAGCAGCGCGGTTTCCTCGCCGCAGATGTAGGCGCCGTAACCGTGGAACGCATGCAGCTGGAAGCTGAAATCCGAACCCAGGATCTTGTCGCCCAGGAAGCCGGCGGCGCGCGCCTCTTCCAGCGCTTCCTCGAAGCGCTCGTAGACTTCGAAGATTTCGCCGTGGATGTAGTTGTAGCCCGCGCTGATGCCCATGGCGTAGGCGGCGATGGCCATGCCTTCGATCACGATGTGCGGGTTGAATCGCAGGATGTCGCGATCCTTGAACGTGCCCGGCTCGCCTTCGTCGGAGTTGCACACCAGGTACTTCTGGCCGGGGAAGGCGCGCGGCATGAAGCTCCACTTCAGGCCGGTCGGGAAGCCCGCGCCGCCACGGCCGCGCAGGCCCGAGGCCTTGACTTCGGCGATCACGTCTTCCGGCTTCATGCCGGTGGTCAGGATCTTCTTGAGGGCTTCGTAGCCGCCGCGCTTGACGTAGTCGGCCAGGCGCCAGTTGGCGCCGTCGACGTCGGCCAGGATCTGCGGCTGGATGTGCCGGCCGTGCAGGCACATCGAGTTGGTCAGGTCGTTCAGCGGGTTGGGGTCCAGCCCCTGCGCAAACTGCTTGTACAGGTCGGGCGCGTTCATGCCGACTCTCCTTGCGCCTTGAGGGCCGCGACCAGCGCGTCCAGCTTCTCTTCGGTCATGCGCACGCACATATGCTTGTTGTTCACGATCAGCACCGGCGAATCGCCGCAAGCGCCCATGCACTCGCCTTCCACGAGCGTGAACTGGCCGTCGGCGGTGGTTTCTCGGTAGTCGACGCCCAGCTTGCGCTTGAGGTAGTCGCCGGCGCGTTCGCCGTCGCGCAAGGCACAGGGCAGGTTCGTGCAGACGGCGATCTTGTTCTTGCCGACGGGCTTGACGTCGAACATGTTGTAGAAAGTGGCGACTTCCTGGACCGCGATGGGCGGGACGCCGATGTAGTTGGCCACATCTTCGATGATTTCGGTAGCCAACCAGCCCTTCTCTTCTTGCGCGATGGCAAGCGAGGCCATGATGGCGGACTGCCGCTGGTCGGCCGGGAACTTGGCGAGTTCTCGGTCGATTTTCTGGTAGGCCTGTTCGGAAAGCAGCATAGTTTGAATCCGGGTTATGCGGGCGTGCTCGTGACTGTCTGGGCGGATCAGCGATCGATCTCGCCGAAAACGATGTCCTGCGTGCCAATGATGGTGACGGCGTCGGCGATCATGTGACCGCGAGACATTTCATCCAGCGATTGGAGGTGGGCAAAGCCCGGCGCCCGAATTTTCAGACGGTAGGGCTTGTTGGCGCCGTCGGACACCGCGTAGATGCCGAATTCGCCCTTGGGGTGTTCCACCGAGGCATACGCTTCACCGGGAGGAACGTGGAAGCCTTCAGTGAAGAGCTTGAAGTGGTGGATCAGCTCTTCCATGTTGGTCTTCATGGCGGTGCGCTTGGGCGGGGCGATCTTGTGGTTCTCGATCATGACCGGGCCCGGATTGTTGCGCAGCCATTCCACGCACTGGCGGATGATGCGGTTGCTTTCACGCATTTCGGCGACGCGGACCAGGTAGCGGTCGTAGCAATCGCCGTTGACACCCACCGGGATGTCGAAATCGACCAGGTCGTAGACCTCGTAGGGCTGCATCTTGCGCAGGTCCCAGGCCACGCCCGAACCGCGCAGCATCGGGCCGGTGAAGCCCAGCGCCTTGGCGCGCTCGGGATCGACCACGCCGATGCCGACCAGGCGCTGCTTCCAGATGCGGTTGTCGGTCAGCAGCGTTTCGTACTCGTCCACGCAACCGGGGAAGCGGTTGGTGAAGTCTTCGATGAAGTCCAGCAGCGAACCCGAACGCGCGTCGTTCATGGCGCGCAGTTCCTTGTCGCCGCGGTACTTGCTGGTGGCGCCGTACTGCGGCATGGAATCCGGCAGGTCGCGGTAGACGCCGCCCGGACGGTAGTAGGCCGCGTGCATGCGCGCGCCCGAGACCGCTTCGTAGCAGTCCATCAGGTCTTCGCGCTCGCGGAAGGCGTACAGGAACACCGCCATGGCGCCCACGTCCAGGGCGTGCGAGCCCAGCGACATCAGGTGGTTCAGCAGGCGCGTGATTTCGTCGAACATCACGCGGATGTACTGGGCGCGCAGCGGCGCTTCGATGCCCAGCAGCTTCTCGATGGCCATGACGTAGGCGTGCTCGTTGCACATCATGGACACGTAGTCCAGGCGGTCCATGTAGGGCAGCGCCTGGATGTAGGTCTTGTGTTCAGCCAGTTTTTCGGTGGCGCGGTGCAGCAGGCCGATGTGCGGGTCGGCGCGCTGGATCACTTCGCCGTCGAGCTCGAGCACCAGGCGCAGCACGCCGTGCGCGGCCGGGTGCTGGGGACCGAAGTTGAGCGTGTAGTTCTTGATTTCTGCCATGATTTAACGCCCCAAGCCGTAGGAATCTTCGCGGACCACGCGCGGGGTGATCTCGCGCGGATCGATCGTGACCGGCTGGTAGATGACGCGGCGTTGTTCGGGGTCGTAGCGCATTTCGACGGTGCCGGACAACGGGAAGTCCTTGCGGAACGGGTGGCCGATGAAGCCGTAGTCGGTAAGGATGCGGCGCAGGTCCGGGTGGCCTTCGAAGACGATGCCGTACAGGTCGAAGGCTTCGCGCTCGAACCAGCCCACGCCCGGCCAGCACTCGATCAGCGAGGCGACCACCGGGAACTCGTCGTCCTCGGCCCAGGTGCGCACCCGCAGGCGCCAGTTGTGCTCGATGGACAGCAGGTGCACGACGACGGCGAAGCGCGCGCGCTGGACCTTGGCGTTGGCTTCCTCGGGCATCTGGCGGGTGCCGTTGCCCCAGGTCAGGTAGTCGACGCCGCAGAGGTCGATACAGGTTTCAAAGCGCAGGCCGGCTTCGGTGCGCAGCTTGTTGCAGACCGAGAACCACTGCTGCGCGGGCACTTCGAGCGTCAGCTCGCCCAGCGCCTCGGTCAGCGCGATATCGGCGCCGAGGGTGGTCTGCAAATTGTTTTTCAGGGTTTCGAGCCTGGTCATCATCTTGTACGCTTAGGTGAACCGATACGCTGGTTTCGCGAGGCCGGCGGCGGGTTGCCGCCCGGCGGGCGAAGGCTCAGCGCGCAATCGTGTTGGTCAGGCGGATCTTGTTCTGCATTTGCAGCAAGCCGTAGACCAGCGCCTCGGCCGTAGGCGGACAGCCCGGCACGTAGACGTCTACCGGTACGATGCGATCGCAGCCACGGACCACCGAATACGAATAGTGGTAGTAGCCGCCGCCGTTGGCACAGGAGCCCATCGAGACCACCCAGCGCGGCTCGGGCATCTGGTCATAGACCTTGCGCAGCGCCGGCGCCATCTTGTTGCACAGCGTGCCGGCCACGATCATGAGATCGGACTGGCGCGGGCTGGGCCGGAAAATGATGCCGAACTGGTCCAGGTCGTAGCGGGCCGCGCCCGCGTGCATCATCTCAACCGCGCAGCAGGCCAGACCGAAGGTCATGGGCCACATGGAGCCGGTCTTCGCCCAGTTAAGGAACTTGTCGGCGCTGGTTGTGATGAACCCTTGCTTGAGAATGCCGTCTATAGCCATATTCGTCTCTGATAGCGTGCTGTACAGGAAGCCCGGGGCTTATTCCCAGTCCAGCGCGCCCTTTTTCCATTCATAGATGAAGCCGACGGTGAGCACGGCCAGGAAGACCATGACCGTCCAGAATCCGACGAGCCCGACCGTGCCCTGGGCGATGGCCCACGGGAACAGGAACGCGATTTCGAGGTCGAAAAGAATGAACAGGATCGCCACCAGGTAGTAGCGCACGTCAAACTTCATGCGGGCGTCTTCAAAAGCTTCGAAGCCGCACTCGTACGGCGAAAGCTTTTCGGCGTACGGACGCCGCGGACCAAGGAGGGAGCCGGCCGTCAGCAGCGCGAACCCGATGAGGGTGGCCACTACGATAAACAGCAGGACGGGGAAATACTGTTGCAGGTTCATTCAGGCGTCCGTCAAATGCGCAAACCTTAGGATTGTAGCATTCGCGGGGTTACTTCTGGCTGAACTCTGTAGCCTGAACAGCGGGTGAAAGACTGCATTTCTTCACCGGAACAATCGCGGCTTGCGCAGCGACCGGACAAGCTTACTACAAGCGCTTTGCGCGCCGTCGACCAGGCGGCGAAAAACAACGCCGGAACGAAAAAAAACCACTCCGGAGAGTGGTTTTCGTACGAACGGGCCGAAGCCCGTTCGCGCACTTTTTCAAATCCAGGCAGGGCTTGCGCCCTGCGTTGGATTAGAAGCGGTGACGGATACCGACGCCGACGGCGGTCGACTTGACGTCGTCGATGAAGGCGTAGTTCTTGGCGTACGAACCGTAGGCGTACAGGTTGGTGCGCTTGGACAGGTCGTAGGTGTAGCCCAGCGAGAAGACGTTCATCGTCTCGTCAGCACCCGGAGCCGTGTTCAGGCGATCGTTCGACGGATCAACCATCTGCCACGAACCGAACAGCTTCGAAGCGCCGCCGATGGGGGCCGACAGGCCGACCATGTACGAGTTGGCCTTGAAGCCGTCAGCGAAGATGTTGTTGCCGAAGTTGATGTTGCCAGCGGGGCCGGACACGCCTTGGCCGCCGAACCAGCCGTCGGTCGTGCGGGCATAGGCCAGCGACAGCTTCACAACTTCGAAGTCGTACGAAGCGCCCAGGGCGTACATACGCGGGGTGGCGTCAACTTCCGGCTGCGTCAGGTTGTTCGAGGCGTTCAGCTGGTCGTACGAGAAAGCGATGTTCAGCGGACCGTTGACATAGCGCAGACCGGTGGTGATCGCGCGGGTGTTGTCGGCGGTGCGCCAGCCGCTTTGGCGAGCGTTGTTGTCGTCAGCGTTGAACGAGTAGCCGACGCCGAACTGGAAGCCGCTGAACGACGGGGTTTGGTACAGGACCATGTTGTCGTAGCGGACGGTGTTGGCAGCGCTCAGGGCGACACCGATGTTAGCTTGGCCGAAACCAGCGCCGAACGGGTCGATCGAGCCGAAGTACTTCGACGAGATGTTGGTCTGACGGCCGAAGTCCAGTTGACCCCAGCTGTCGGAGGCCAGACCGATCGTGGCTTGACGACCGAACAGGCGACCGTTCTGAGCCGAGTTGCCGTTACCCGAGTTGAAGCCCGATTCCAGTTGGAAAACAGCGCGCAGGCCGTCACCCAGATCTTCCGAACCACGCAGACCCCAGCGCGAACCGTTCTGCACGCCGTTGATCATGCCGACGCGGCTGCCGTCGAAGCCGTTGCCCTTGACCTTGTTGTAACCGATACCCGTGTCGATGATGCCGTACAGGGTGACAGACGTTTCTGCCTGGGCGACACCGGCAAAACCGGCGAGCAGGGCGGCAGCGAGCAGAGTCTTTTTCATTTAAGAAATCTCCGTTGATTTGAGTGACAAGAGCAGCAATCCAGCAAACCAGCCTGCCGCCCCCCTAACTCCGCGAAGGGAAGTTGACGCTATTGCATCAAAAATCAGGGGGGCTGGCTACGGCCGGCATCAGAAAAGTGCAGGTTTGCGACAGGCTTGTTGGGATATTGCAACATCACGGCAAGGCCTGGCCGATCGGCCTAGGGCTAACCCTGATGAAACTGACCAAGCCCCTATTCATGCGACTTTCAGCCCTGCCCCTAATTTTTTGAGGCATTTCGGAGCCCTGTTTTTGGCGCGAGCTACGTTGCCGCGCAGCCGCGATCCGGCGCGGCCGGCCGGCACGAACCTTTCAGCCGCGATCGGTTTGGCGGCTGCAATCCATATGCCGATCCGTTTCCGTCCCCCGGCTTTCAATAACATTGTTATCAATAAAAATCGCCGCTATGATCGAACGCATCGACAACCGGTTCCCGCGCCATGCCCTCCACTTCCCCCCGCAGCGGCCGTAGCGAAAGCCTGAACGCGCTGCGCCGCCAGCTCATCCTCGACGCCGCCCAGCGCGTGTTCGAACGCGACGGGCTGGAGAAGACCACGATCCGCGCCATCGCCAACGAGGCCGGCTGCACCACCGGCGCCATCTACCCCTGGTTCGCGGGCAAGGAAACCATTTACGGTGCGCTGCTGGAAGCCTCGCTGCAGCGCCTGCACGCCCACCTGAGCGAAGCCGCGGCCACGGGCGAGGCGCGCACGGCCGCGCGCCGGGCGATCCACGCCTTCTATGGCTACTACGCCGAGCGCCGCACCGATTTCTCCCTGGGCATGTACCTGTTCCAGGGCCTGGGCCCGCGCGGACTGGGCCGCGAGATGGACGAACGCCTCAACGCCCGGCTGCGGCAATGCGTGGACCTGCTGGGATTGGCCCTGGCCCGCACCAAGTCCTGGGACGCCGCCGTGGTCGAGGTCGAACAGATGAATCTCTTCACTTACCTGATGGGCCTGCTCCTGCTGCAGCACACCCACCGCCTGAAATCCCTGGGCCAGCGCGCCGACGCGCTGCTGGACAGCTATTGCAACGCCCTGGAGCAACGATGACCGCAACCGACCTGGACACCCGCGCCGAGGCCCCGCTCATCAGCCTGGCCGACTTCCACATCCTGCTGGCCGACCAGCATCCGTTCTCCATGCTGCTCGGCATCGACGTGATCAGCATCGGCTACGGCACCGCGCGCGCCGTGCTGCCGGCGCGCGACGCCCACCAGCGGCTGGGCGGCATCGTGGCCGGTCCCATGCTGATGGGCCTGGCCGACCTGACCATGTATGCGGCGGTGGTGGGCGCCACCGGGCAGGCGCACGCCGTCACCGCCAGCCTGACCATCAATTTCCTGCGCAAGAGTCCCGCCGGCGCGATCTACGCCGACGCCCGCCTGCTCAAGGTCGGGCGGCTGTCGGCCGGCGAAGTGATACTGACGGGCGAAGACTCGGACGAGCCCCTGGCCCATATCGTCAGCACCTGGTCGGTGCCCAGGCCATGAACCCGCCCGCCAGCCTGCGCGTCAGCATCGTCGGCATGGGCAGGACCGGCACGCGGGCCGCGCGCCGCCTGCTGGCGGCCGAACCGGACATCGCGCTGACCCTCTACGACATCGAGCCCGACCGCTGCGAGGATTTCCGCGGCAGCGCCACGCTGGCCACCTCCGCGCGCGAGGCCCTGGCCGAGTCCGACACCATCGTGCTGGCCCTGCCGCGCGAGCGCGAGATCGACCGCACCCTGGAACGTTTCAGCGACGGCCACGTCACCGCGCCGGTGGCCGGCAAGCTGATCGTGGACCTGGAGCCGCCCTCGGCCGAACGCGCGCGCCGGCTGGACCAGGCGATCGTGGAGGCCGGCGGGCGCTATATCTGCGCGCCGCTGCCCGGCGCCGCGGCCCCCGGCAGCGCCGAGGCCCGCCTGCTGCTGGCGCTGGCGTTCAGCGCCAGCGCTGCGCCGCCGCCACGCACAGCGCCAGCCAGCCGAAGCTGACCGCGAAGCCGGCGAATACGTCGCTGGCGAAATGGACCTGCAGCAGGATGCGGCTGAGCCCCACCGCCATGACCAGCGCCGCCATGATCGCGACCGCCGGCAGCCGCCAGGCCGGCGGCGCCAGCCGCCACACCAGGTAGCAGGCCGTGCCGTAGACCGCCATCGCCGCCGAGGCGTGGCCGCTGGGGAAACTCCAGCCCGACACGTTGATGTAGCCGTAGCCGTGCTCGGGGCGCACGCGCTCGAAGCTGTGCTTGAGCATCCAGTTGAGCGCGCCGCCCGCGGCGGTGGCGACCGCGCAGAACAGGGCCAGCCGCCACTGCCGGTTCCACAGCAGGCCCAGCGTCATCAGCACGCTCACCACTGTCAGGAAATTCCGGTCGCCCAGGTAGGTGAACCAGGACAGCAGCCAGAGCAGCCACATCGACATGGACAGGCTCAGGGCGCCGGCCAGCGCCTCGTCGAACGCCACCACGGCGCCCTGCTGCCCGACGGCGTAGGCGAAGACCAGGAACAGGGCGAACGAAGCGCCGGCGGCCGCCGCGAAACACGGCGCGCGGCCGCGGCACGGCAGCTGCTGCCAGCCGCGCGCGGCCAGCATCGCCGCCGCGCCGCTCAGAAGCGGCAGCGCGATGAACAATAGCAAGGCATGGGACGCGACCCACGCCGCATAGACGTTGGTCATTTGCAAGCGTCCACGAGGAGATTTCCGCCGCCGGCCACGCTACAGCGCGACCAGCGTCTTGTCGACCGGTGCGAAAGCATGGGTCCCGGCGGCGTAGTCCCAACGCTCGACCCGGCAGCCGCCGTCGGCGTCGCGCTCGATCACGTTCACGGAATTGGGAATGCTGCCGCGCACGCGGTGCGAGCAGGCGGTGCCGGCCTGCACGATCCAGCCCCCGCCCCCCGCCTCGGGGCGCAGCGGCAGCACATAAGGCAGATGGATGTGGCCGCCCAGCACCAGGTCCACCCCGGCCTCGCCCCAGGCCTGCAGTGCGCGCTCGCGCCCGATCAGCAGGTTGGACAGGTCGGACTCGACCTTGGCGCGCACCGGGTGGTGCGCCACCACCACCCGCAGCTGGCCCGGCCGGGCCTGGCGCAGGCGCTGGGCCACGCGGGCGATCTGGCCGCCGGAGATTTCGCCGTCCTTGTGGCGGCGCGGGCGCGTCGTGTTCAGGCCGATGGCCAGCAGGCCGTCGCTTTCGTAGACCGGTTCGAGCACCGCGCCCAGGGCGCGCTTGTAGTTGCCGTAGGGGTTGAGCGCGCGCGCCAACACGTTGAAAAGCGGGATGTCATGGTTGCCCGGCACGGCCAGCACCGGCAGCGACAGGCGCTCGATGAACTTGCGGGCGGCGGCGAACTGGCCGCGCCGCGCGCGCTGCGTGATGTCGCCGCTCAGCACCACCAGGTCGGGCGCAAGGCTGCGGGCCAGGTCCAGCACGGCCTCGACGACCGGCTTGCGTTCAGTGCCGAAGTGCGTATCGGAAAGATGCAGGATGCGCGTCATGAACGGTCCAGGTATTGCGGGTCCGTGGGCACCACCAGCGGCAGCCGCTCGGGGGCCACCTTGAATTCCAGCGGCGTGTCCATCCAGGAGATCTCGCCGTCCATCGCCACCTTGACCCGCCGCCGTCCGCGCACGCCCACCGACAGCCGGTCGAAGGCGAAGTTGACGACGTGCTCGGCGTCGCCCAGCCGGCTGGCCAGGCCGCGCAGCAGCAGGCCGTACAGCGCCAGGGTGCCGACCGGCCGCGCCGCCATGGCGATCAGGCGTCCGCGTTCGAGTTCCTCGGCCGGAATCCCGATGTGTTCGAGCTGCAGCGGATTGTTGCCGACCACCAGGGTGGGAGAGCGCAGGCTGCGCGCCTTGCCCTCGTAGTCCAGCGTCAGGCTCAGCTGGCGCGGCGCGCGCAGCAGCGTGACCATGCCGGACCACAGGGCCACCAGCCGGCTGCGGCCGTACTTCTGCTTGTAGGCTTCGCGGTCTTCGAGCAGTTGCGGATACAGGCCCAGGCTGGCGTTGACCAGGAACAGCCGGCCGTTGAGCAGGCCGACCTGCACCGGCTGGATCCGGCCTTGCAGGAACCCGCGCAGCGCCGTTTCCGTATCCTGGGAAATGCCGTAGCTGCGGCCGAAGTAATTGAAGGTGCCCTGGGGCAGGATGCCGAAGGGCACGCCCTGGCCCAGCACGGCGCCGGCCACGGCGCTGAGCGTGCCGTCGCCGCCGGCGGCGATCACCACGCCCTGCTCCTGCCGGGCGCGCCGCAGCGCCTCGCGGGCCTGTTCGGCCAAACGGGACGGGTCCTGCACGGGCATCAGTTCGTAGCGCCGTCCGGCCGCATCGAGCATGCCGCGGATGGTGTCCTGCAGCGCTTGCGCGTCGCCGCGCCCCGATCCGGTGTTGAGGACGATGAAGAGCGGCTCTTGTCCCGTCAGGGACCGGGCCCCCGCCGCGGGGCTCTGCTGGGATGGCGTCATGGGTAAAACATACCCCATGGCGGCGACGCGCCGCAACAAAGCCCCTGGCCGATCAGCGGCCGATCGCGTAGGCCTGCATGAGGCGCGGCGTGGCGGCCGCGTGCAGCAGGCCGTCGGCGTCGCGCGAGGCGGCCGTCAGGCGCCCCACCGACCATTGCGGCACCTCTTCGATCCGGTGGCCGCGCTGGCGCAGCGCCTCGATCACCTCGGCGCCGAAACCGGCCTCCAGCGCCAGGTGCCCCGGCTTGCGGTCGCGCGGATAGAAGGAAGTGGGGAAATGCATGGTGTGCGACATGGGCAGGTCGATCGCTTCCTGCAGGTTCAGCCCGTGGTGGACGTGGCGCAGGAAGAACAGCAGCTGCCATTGCTCCTGCTGGTCGCCGCCGGGCGTGCCGAAGGCCAGGTAAGGCTTGCCTTCGCGCAGCGCCAGCGAGGGCGTGAGCGTGGTGCGCGGCCGCTTGCCCGGGGCCAGCGTGCCCGGCAGCCCCGCTTCCAGCCAGAACATCTGGGCGCGCGTGTTCAGGCCGAAGCCCAGTTCGGGAATGACCGGCGAGGACTGGAACCAGCCGCCCGACGGCGTGGCCGAGATCATGTTGCCCCAGCGGTCGATCACGTCCACGTGCGTGGTGTCGCCACGCCTGGCCGAGGCGCGCATGTCGGCCAGCGTGGGCTCGTTGGTGGCGCTGCCGGGCGCCGTGACCGGCGACAGGCGCGCGAGCGTCTCCATGACGCGCGCCACCTGCGCCTCGTAGCCGGGCACGATGCCGGGCAGCAGTTCGTGCGAGGCCGCGGCGCCGATCAGCGCGCGGCGTTCGTCGTTGTAGGCGTCCGACAGCAGATGCGCCAGCGGCACGTCGACGAATGCCGGATCGCCGTAATACGCCTCGCGGTCGGCGAAGGCCAGCTTCATGGCCTCGGTCAGCCGGTGCACGAACTCGGCGCTGTTCGGCCCGGCGGCCCCCAGATCCATGTGCTTGAGCAGCGCCAAGGTCTGCAGGAACACCGGCCCCTGGCTCCAGGCGCCGGCCTTGGCCACGGTATAGCCGTGGTAATCGTAGGTGACCGGCGTGTCGTAGCCGGCCGACCAGCCCGCCAGGTCGTCGGCCGTGATGACGCCGCGATGCGGCACGCCGCTCTCGTCCATGACCTCGTTGCCGCGCGCGTAGCGGTCGATCGCCTCGGCCACGAAGCCGCGGTAGAACGCGTCGCGCGCCGCCTCGATCTGCCGGTCGCGGTCTCCGCCCGCGCTTTCGGCCTGCTGCAGCACCCGGGTCCAGGTGCGGGCCAGCGCCGGGTTGCGGAACAGCTTGCGGGCCTGCGGTACCTGGCCGCCCGGCACGTAGACCTGGGCCGTGGTCGGCCAGTGGGTCTCGAAAAAGTCCTTGAGCCCGGCGATGGTGTTGGAGATGCGCGGCATCAGCGCGTGGCCGTGCTCGGCGTAATAAATGGCCGGTTCCAGCACGTCGCGCACGCACATGGTGCCGTGGTCCCGCAGCAGCTGCATCCAGGCGTCGAACGCGCCCGGAATGACCGTGGCCAGCAGGCCGTTGCCGGGAATCAGCGCCAGGCCTTCGGCGCGGTAGCGCTCCAGCGTGGCCGCCGCCGGCGTGGCGCCCTGCCCGCACAGCACCTCGACGCGGCCGGTGCGGGCCGAATAGAACACGGCGGGCACTTCGCCGGCCGGCCCCACCAGGTGGGGCTCGACCACCTGCAGCACGAAGGCCGAGGCGACGCAAGCGTCGAACGCATTGCCGCCGCGTTCCAGCAGCGACATGCCGGCCGCGCTGGCCAGCCAGTGAGTGGATGTCACGACACCGAAGGTGCCGAGGATTTCCGGACGCGTGGTGAACATGGGGGCACCTGGGCTGATTTACTTTTTGGCGAGGCTCACGCCCTTCAGGCGGATCAGGCCATCGGGATACGGCACGAAGCCATCGAGCTTCTTCTGCACGCCGAAGGTCCACGGCAGGTAGAAGAGGTAGACGATGGGACGCTGGTCCTGCATGGCGGCCAGCACCTGGTCGTACAGGGCGCGGCGCTTGGCCTCGTCGGACTCGGCGCGGGCGTCGTTGAGCAGCTTGTCCACGGCGGGATCGCAGAACTTGCCGTCGTTCAGGTTGCCCTTGCAGCTCACGTACTGATGGATGTTGCCGCTGGGATCGACCCGGCCGGACCAGCCGCTCTGGCCCACTTCGAAGTCGCCGCGCGCCAGCGAAGACTGCAGCGACGCGAATTCCACCGGGCGCAGCGTGATATCGAAACCCGCTTCGGCGCCCATGGCCTGCACCAGTTCGAACACCTGCTGCATGGTGGTGTTGTTGCCGTAGGTGATCTCGAACTTGACGCGGTCGTAGCCGGCCTGCTTGAGCAGCGCCTGGGCCTTCTGCGGGTCGCGGCCCGTGTGCTCGGACGCCTTGTCGTAGGCGAAGCTGGCGGGCGGGAACGGCTGGTAGGCGGGCTGGAACATGCCTTCGCCGACCACCTGGTTGAGCACGTCGCGGTCGATCGCGAGGTCCAGCGCCTGGCGCACGCGCTTGTCCTTGGCCAGCGGGTTGTCGGCGCGCGCGCCGTTGCCCAGGTTGACCGAGATCGCCTGGAAGCCCAGGCCGGTGACCGGCGCGAGCCGCAGGTTCTTGTCGTCCTTCACCGCCTTGGCGTCGCTGGGCGCGACGCGCTCGATGATGTCCAGGTCGCCGGCGCGCAGGTTGTTCAGGCGCACCGTGGTGTCGGGAATCGGCGTGTAGACCAGGCGGTCGAAGTGATAGTTGGCCGCGTCCCAGTGCTTGGGAAATTTCTCCAGCACGATGCGGTCGTTCTGCACGCGCTCCTTGAACTGGTACGGACCGGAACACACCGGCTTGCCGCCCGGGTCCTTGTCGAAGCTGGCCGGCGACATCATCATGCCGGCGCGGTCCGACAGCTGCGACAACAGCGACGCGTCGGGCTCGGACAGCTTGAGCACCACGGTCCCGGCGTCCGGCGCCTCGACGCTGGCGACCGTGGCCAGCTCGCTCTTGCGGTTGCTGTCGGGCTGGGTGCGGGCGCGGTCCAGGTTGGCCTTGACCGCGGCGGCGTCTATCGGCGTGCCGTCATGGAACACGGCGTCCGTGCGCAGCTTGAAGGTCAGGGTCTTGCCGTCGTCGGCCACCGTCCAGGACTGCGCGAGCTGCGGCACGATCTTCAGGTCCGGCGTGATGTCCACCAGCTTGTCGCACAGCGAGGCGAACACGATGCGGCCGACGAAGGTGCGGGCGCGCACCGG
The DNA here is from genome assembly GCF_056711425.1 of Achromobacter sp. SX5. Taxonomy (NCBI): domain Bacteria; kingdom Pseudomonadati; phylum Pseudomonadota; class Betaproteobacteria; order Burkholderiales; family Alcaligenaceae; genus Achromobacter; species Achromobacter sp. SX5. Next base: position 4,487,135 of record NZ_CM160041.1, read on the forward strand.
ATCGAGCACGTCCGGGTCGTCCTGCAGGCCGATACGCAGGGTGGACTGGGCCTGGGCCCATCCGCTGGCCAGCATTCCGGCCATGGCCATGGCGAGGCAAAGTTTACGCATGCTTGTCTCCGTCTATATAGGGTTCGATTCTGCGCCAGGCGCGCGGGGATTGTATAGAGCGGCGGACGCCCCTCACGCCCGGGGCGCCGGCGGCGGCCGCCATGCGGACGCTTCAGGGAATCCGGCAGGGCGCGGCGAAGTCCACGCAGGCCTGGACCTGCTCGCGCAGGCTGGCCACCAGCGGACGCGCGTCGTCGCGCCGGTATTGAAACGCGTAGGGCAAGGCCGCCAGCGCCGGCTCGCAGTCCAGCACGCGCAGGCTGCCTTCGTCCTGCAGCTTGCGGGCCCAATGGCTGGGCAGCAGCCCCACGCCGGTGCCTTCGATCAGCAGGCCGACCACCGCCCCCCAGTTGTTGCAGCACAGGCGTTCGCCGCCGGCGTCGCGGCCGGCGAGCCAGTCGTCGATGATGCGCGTGGTGCCGGCCCCGGCCGGCAGCGTGACCAGCGGCAGGCGCGCCAGCAGTTCGGGCGACATGCGCGTGGCGCCGTCGAGCGCGGCCGGCGCCGCGGTCCAGCAGAACTCGGCCTGGCCGATGGGCGCGGAGGCGATGCCGGGCCGCGACGAACGGCCGGCGATCACGGCGAAATCCAGTTCGCCGTCGGCCACGCGCTGCTCCAGCACCTGGCCGATGTCCACATAGGGTTCGAGCACCAGCTCCGGGTAGGCGCTGCGCACGCCCCGGATCAGGCGCGGCAGCCAGGTCAGCGCGCTCAGTTCGCCCACGCCGAAGCGGCAGCGTCCGCGCAGGCCCGGGCTTTGCGCCAGCGAGGCGCGCACCCGCTCGGCCGCGGCCAGCAGTTCGCCGGCCTGCGGCAACAGGCGCTGGCCGGCGTCGGTCAGCACCGCCTTGTGGCCGCTGCGGTCGAACAGCGGCTGGCCCAGCGCCTGTTCGAGTTCGGCGATGCGCTTGGACAGCGACGACACCGACAGATGCAGGCGCTCGGCCGCCACGGCGAAACTTGCGCAGGTGGCGGCCCAGTAGAAGGCTTCGAGTTGCTTGAGGGTCATGCCCGGATTGTAGAGGCGCGCAGCGCCCGGGCGACCCGTGGAATCACGCGGTTTTGGGCGTCAGCAGGTGCGCGGAGAACCGGAGGGTGTCGATGGCGGCGCGGAGCATGCGCTCGACGCGCGGCCACATATCGCCCTTGAGGCGATCGGACCAACAGATGCTGTCGAACACCCCGTCGACCAGGGCGTGCAGGTACAGATTGGACAGGCGCACATCCAACGCGCGCGGCAGGTCCTCGCGCCTGACGGCGGCGCGCAGCAGTTTCTCCGAGGTGCGCAGCGCATGGCGCTCCCACAGGTCGCGGCGGCGCAGCAGCGGCGCGTTCTCGTCGCTGCGCTCGCATTTCAGGTACAGGATTTCCAGCACGCGCTGCACCGATCCTTCCTGCGCGTAGATCTGGATGTACTGCCGCATGGAGGCGTAAAGCGATTCCAGGGCCTCGCCCTCGGTCGACACCTGGGTGAGCGGCGCCGCCTCGCCGAGCGCGCGGTCGCACATGGCGATACAGACGTCGATCTTGTTCTTGTAGTGGCCGTAGACGGCGCCCCGGGACACGCCCGCGTGGTCGGCAATGTCGCTCATGGTGGTGGCGGCCACCCCTTTGGACAGGAACACGTGCTCGGCCGCATCCAGGATGCGGTCGCGGGTGCGTTGGGACTCTTCTTTCGTCTTGCGGGCCATGCGGGGACCTCCTTCTCAAAAAACGGGGTGCAAAAAAAAGGCGGCCTCGAAGCCGCCTTTTTGGACACTGTGAACATGTGTGAAGCGAAGAGCATACTTCCGAACAAAATAATTAATCAAGCGTGACGGATTAAATGATAGACTCGCTTCCCCACCCGGGAAAGTTGGCGCCTTTCCCCACGTAAGCCCCGCCGCGGGCCCATCAAGACAATTTCAAAAATGAAGCAAAAAGTCTCCCTACGCACGCTCGCCCTATCTTCCGTATTAATTCTTATTACCGGGTGCTCGAAGCCCGAAACCCCGCAAGCCGCCGACGCCCCGGCCGAGATCGGCGTCATCGTCGCCCGGGCCACGCCCACCAGCGTCGCCACCGAACTGCCGGGCCGCCTGGAGCCCTACCGCGAAGCGGAAGTGCGCGCGCGCGTGGCCGGCATCGTGACCGCCCGCCTGTACGAGGAAGGCCAGGACGTGGCGCGCGGCGCCGCGCTGTTCCAGATCGATCCCGCGCCGCTGCAGGCCGCCTACGACTCCGAAGCGGCGAACCTGGCGCGCGCCCAGGCCAACCTGTCCGCCGCCGCCGACAAGCTGCGGCGCTACGCCGACCTGGTGTCGGACCGCGCCATCAGCGAACGCGACCACGCCGAAAGCGTGGCGCAGGAACGCCAGGCCCGCGCCGAAGTCGCCCTGGCCCGCGCCAACCTGCAAAGCGCCAGGCTCAAGCTGGACTATGCGCGCGTCACCTCGCCCATCGACGGCCGCGCGCGGCGCGCGCTGGTGACCGAGGGCGCGCTGGTGGGCGAAGGCCAGGCCACGCCGCTGACGGTGGTGCAGCAGATCGACCCCATCTACGTGAACTTCGCGCAGCCGGCCGCCGAGGTGATGCAGCTGCAGAAGCAGATCCGCGCGGGCGCGCTGGAGGGCGTGGCGCCGGAACAGGTGCGGGTGCGGCTGCTGCTGCCCGACGGCACCGAGTACGGCCGCGGCGGCGCGCTGTCCTTCGCCGACCTGGCGGTGGACCCGGGCACGGACAACGTCACGATGCGGGCCGTGTTCGAAAACCCGAACCGCGAACTGCTGCCCGGCATGTACGTGCGGGTGCGGCTGGAACAGGCGATCAACCGCGACACCTACCTGGTGCCGCGCAACGCCCTGCTGCGCAACGCCGACGGCGCGCACGTGCTGGCCGCCGGGCCGGACGGGGAACTGCAGAAAATCGCCGTCACCGCGCAGCGGCTGCAAGGCCCGAACTGGGTCGTCACGCAGGGACTGGCGGGCGGCGAGCGCATCGTCGTCGAGAACGCCGCGCAACTGGCGGCGGGACAGAAAATCAAGCCGGTGGAACGGGCAGCCGCGCCCGCATCCGGCCACCAAGGATAAACCGCAATGGCGCGTTTTTTCATCGATCGCCCCGTCTTCGCCTGGGTGATCTCGCTGCTCATCGTGCTGGTCGGCATCCTGTCGATCCGCGCGCTGCCGGTGGCGCAATATCCCGACATCGCACCGCCGGTGGTCAACGTCGGCGCAAGCTATCCCGGCGCCTCGGCCAAGGTGGTCGAAGAGGCCGTCACCGCCATCATCGAACGCGAGATGAACGGCGCCCCGGGGCTGATGTACACCTCGTCCAGCAGCGACTCGACGGGCTGGGCCAGCATCAACCTGACCTTCAAGCAGGGCACCAATCCGGACCTGGCGGCCGTGGAAGTGCAGAACCGCCTGAAGGCGGTGGAGCCGCGCCTGCCCGAATCCGTGCGCCGCGACGGCGTGCGCGTGGAGAAGGCGGCCGACAACATCCAGCTGGTGGTGTCGCTGAAGTCGGACGGCAGCCTGGACGACATGCAGCTTGGCGAGCTGGCCGCCTCCAACGTGCTGCAGGCGCTGCGCCGCGTGGAAGGCGTGGGCAAGGTGCAGGCCTTCGGCGCGGAGGCCGCCATGCGCATCTGGCCGGACCCGGCCAAGCTGACGGCCATGTCCCTGACGCCGGGCGACATCGTCTCGGCCCTGCGCAGCCACAACGCGCGCGTCACCATCGGCGAGCTGGGCAACCAGGCCGTGCCCAAGGACGCGCCGCTGAACGCCAGCATCGTCGCCGGCGAATCCCTGCGCACGCCCGAGCAGTTCGGCAACATTCCGCTGCGCGCGCAGCCGGACGGCGCCACCCTGCGCCTGAAGGACGTGGCCCGGGTGGAGCTGGGCGGCACCGACTATATGTACCTGTCGCGCGTGAATGGCATGACGGGCACCGGCCTGGGCATCAAGCTGGCCCCGGGCTCGAACGCCGTGGACACCACCCGGCGCATCCGCGCGACCATGGAGGAGCTGGCCCAGTACTTCCCGCCGGGCGTGACCTGGGACATTCCTTATGAGACCTCCACCTTCGTCGAGATCTCCATCAGCAAGGTGCTGATGACCCTGCTGGAAGCCGTGGCGCTGGTGTTCTGCGTGATGTACCTGTTCATGCAGAACCTGCGCGCCACGCTGATCCCGACGCTGGTCGTGCCGGTGGCGCTGCTGGGCACCCTGGGCGTGATGCTGGGGCTGGGCTATTCCATCAACGTGCTGACGATGTTCGGCATGGTGCTGGCCATCGGCATCCTGGTGGACGACGCCATCGTGGTGGTGGAAAACGTCGAGCGCATCATGGCCGAAGAGGGACTGCCGCCGCGCGCGGCCACGGTGAAGGCCATGGGCCAGATCAGCGGCGCCATCGTGGGCATCACGGTGGTGCTGGTGTCGGTGTTCGTGCCCATGGCGTTCTTCGACGGCGCGGTGGGCAATATCTACCGCCAGTTCGCCGTGACGCTGGCCGTCTCGATCGCCTTCTCGGCGTTCCTGGCCCTGTCGCTGACGCCGGCGCTGTGCGCCAGCCTGCTCAAGCCCATCGCCGCCGGCCATCACGACAAGCGCGGCTTCTTCGGCTGGTTCAACCGGGCCTTCGCGCGCCTGACCGCGCGCTACACGGCGCGGGTGTCCGGCGTGCTGGCGCGCCCCGTGCGCTTCGGCCTGGCCTACCTGGCGGTGATCGCCGCGGCGGCGCTGCTGTTCGCGCGGCTGCCCTCCTCCTTCCTGCCGGACGAGGACCAGGGCAGCTTCATGGCCATGGTCATCCTGCCGCAGGGGTCGCCGCAGGCCGAAACCATGGCGATGGTGAAAGAGGTCGAGCGCTACATGATGGAGAACGAACCCGTCGAGTACGTGTATTCGGTCAACGGTTTCAGCAACTACGGCAGCGGGCCCAACTCGGCCATGTTCTTCGTCACGCTGAAGGACTGGAAGGAGCGCGGCGCCGCCGACCTGCACGTGAACGCCGTGGTGGACCGCATCAACGACGCCTTCGCCGACCGCAAGAACGTCATGGTGCACGCGCTGAACGCCCCGCCGCTGCCGGACCTGGGCTCCACGTCGGGATTCGACTTCCGTCTGCAGGACCGCGGCGGCCTGGGCTACGAGGCGCTGACCCGGGCCCGCCGGCAGTTGCTGGCGGCCGCGTCCGAGCATCCCGCGCTCGCGGAGGTCGTCTTCGCCGGCCAGGAAGAGGCGCCGCAGCTGGAGCTGCGCATCGACCGCGACAAGGCCCAGGCCATGGGCGTGCCGATGGACGAGATCAACACCGCGCTGGCGGTGATGTACGGGTCGGACTACATCGGCGACTTCATGCTCAACGGCCAGGTGCGGCGCGTGACCGTGCAGGCCGACGGCAGGAGCCGCGTCGACATGGACGACGTGTCGCGCCTGCACGTGCGCAACGTGCAGGGCCAGATGGTGCCCCTGTCGGCCTTCGCCACGCTGAAATGGACGATGGGACCGCCGCAGCTGGAGCGCTACAACGGCTTTCCTTCCTTCACCATCAACGGCGCGGCCGCGCCCGGGCACAGCAGCGGCGAGGCCATGCGCGCCATGGAGGCGCTGGCGGCCGAGCTGCCGCGCGGCATCGGCTTCGACTGGTCGGGACAGTCGTATGAAGAAAGGCTGTCCGGCAACCAGGCGCCCATGCTGTTCGCGCTGTCGGTGCTGGTCGTGTTCCTGGCGCTGGCCGCGCTGTACGAAAGCTGGTCCATCCCGCTGGCGGTGATCCTGGTGGTGCCGCTGGGCGTGATCGGCGCGCTGCTGGGCGTGACGCTGCGCGGCATGCCCAACGACATCTACTTCAAGGTCGGCCTCATCGCCACGATCGGGCTGTCGGCCAAGAACGCGATCCTGATCGTCGAAGTGGCCAAGGACCTGGTGCGCGACGGCCAGGGCATCGTGTCCGCCACCCTGGAGGCGGCGCGGCTGCGCCTGCGGCCCATCGTGATGACCTCGCTGGCCTTCGGCGTGGGCGTGCTGCCGCTGGCGCTGGCCACCGGCGCGGCGTCGGGCGCCCAGGCCGCCATCGGCACGGGCGTGCTGGGCGGCATCGTCACCGCCACGGTGCTGGCCATCTTCCTGGTGCCGCTTTTCTTTCTCATCGTGGGCCGCGCGCTCGGCATGCGCGCGCGCCCCGCGCGTCCGCAAGGCCGCGAACCGCTGGAGACCTCGCCATGAAGGCTATGGCAACACCCCTGCTTGCGCTGGCCCTGGCCGGCTGCTCGCTGGCCCCTGTGTATGAACGTCCGGCCGCGCCGGTCCCCGAGGCCTACGGCGCGCCCGCCGCCGACGGACAAGCCGCCATGCCGCAGGACTGGCGCGCCTATTTCAACGACCCGGCGCTGCAGGCCTGGATCGACGCCGCCTTGCGCAACAACCGCAACCTGCGGGTGGCGGCGCTGCGCATCCAGGAAGCCCGCGCGCTGTACGGCGTGCAGCAGGCCGACCGCCTGCCCGCCATCGACGGCGCGGCCGAGTTCAGCCGCGGACGCGCCGTCGAACCCGGCCAGCCGCGCATGCCGGTGGCGGACCGCTATCGCGCCGCCGTCGGCATCGCCGCGTTCGAGCTGGATTTCTTCGGCCGCGTGAAAAGCCTGAGCGACGCCGCGCTGTCGCGCTACCTGGCCAGCGAGGAAGCGCACCGCGCCGCCACGCTGTCGCTGGTGTCGGAAACGGCCACGGCTTACTTCAACCAGCGTTCGCTGGCCGAGCAGCTGCGCCTGACCGACAGCACGCTGGCGCTGCGCGAGGCGACGCTCAGGCTCACCCAGCGCCGCTACGACGCCGGGCTGGAAACCGCGGTGGGCCTGCGCACCGCGCAGATGCTGGTGGAATCCTCGCGCGCCACGCATGCCGAGCTGAGCCGGGAATACCGCCAGGCCGTGCACACCCTGGGCCTGCTGGCGGGCGACTTCACCCTGCCGCCGGACACCGACGCCGTCACGCTGGAAAGCCAGAGCCTGACGCCGCTGGCCGCCGGCCTGCCCTCGGCCCTGTTGGCCCGGCGCCCGGACCTGCGCCAGGCCGAGGACATGCTGCGGGCCGCCAATGCGGACATCGGCGCGGCGCGCGCGGCGTTCTTTCCGTCCGTGCAGCTGACGACCGACATCGGCACCACGGCCGGCAGCTTCTCGGACCTGTTCGGCGCGGGCACGGGCGCCTGGACCTTCGCGCCCAGGCTGACGCTGCCCATCTTCAACGCCGGACGCAACAGCGCCAACCTGTCGCTGGCCGAGGCGCGCAAGGACATCGCGGTGGCGCAGTACGAAGGCAGCATCCAGCAGGCCTTTCGCGAAGTGGCCGACGCGCTTTCCGCGCGCGACACGCTGCGCGCCCAGATCGACGCGCAGCGCAAGGTCCGCGACGCCGACCGCGACCGCCAGCGCCTGACCGAAAGGCGCTACGAGCGCGGCGTGGCCAGTTATCTGGAAATGCTGGAGGCGCAGCGCAGCCTGTTCGAGTCCGAGCAGGAATTCATCCGGCTGCAGCAGCGCCGGCTGGTCAATGCGGTAGCGCTCTACAAGGCGCTGGGCGGCTGGGAGCCGCCCGGCTCATGAGGGCTTATCCGGCCTTGTCGATGCGGTAGGCGCAGCGGCGCGCGCCCGAGAGGATGTGCTCCTCGCGCCTGACCCGGAACTCGTCTCCGAGCACCTTGTGGAAGAGTTCCAGTTCGCTGCGGCAAAAGCCCATGCAGGTTTTCGCCGCGGAACAGATCGGGCAATGGTTCTCGATGAAGAGGAAGTCCGGACCGTCCTTGCGCAGCTCGGCCATATAGCCTTCGGCGCAGCGGACTTCCACCAGCCGCTCCAGCCGCTCCTTCAGGCTGCGCGCGCCCTGCATGGCCTGGCGATAGCCGTTGAGCATGGCCGCTTCGCGCGCCGCGATCAGCTTTTCGACGCCCTCTTCGCCGAACACCTGGCGGATGGCGCCGATCATCTGCACCGTCATTTCGGCGTGCGTGTCCGGAAAGCGGCCGTGCCCGGCATCGGTCAGGAACCAGATCTGCGTGGGCCGTCCGCGGCCGGCGCTATGGCTTTCGCAATCCACCAGTCCTTCCGCGTGCAGGCGCGCCATCTGCTGGCGCACCGCCTCGGCCGTCACGTCCAGGGCCTTGGCGATGACGGTCACGGATTGCGGGCCGCGCGTCTTCAAGGTCATGAGCACGCGGTCCGCGGGTTGGTGCTCCCAGACGACGGGGCGGGACGGGCTGTCGGACATGAATGTGGATTCTCCGGATGTTTGCCTGGGATGTTCGGCTATGGTGCCACGAACCGCGGCCGCCGGTCAGCCGGCGTCCGGCGCCTCCCATCCGCCGCCTAGCGCCTTGTACAGCGCGATCAGCCGGGTATAGGACTCGGTCTCGGCCACGGCCACGGCGTCCTGGGCGCGCAAAAGCGTACGCTGCGCGTCCAGCACCGTCAAATACGGCGCGCTGCCTTCGCGGTAGCGCAGTTGCGCCAGCTCCGCCGCCCGGCCGCTGTGCGCGGCCGCCTGCACCAGGCTGCCCAGGCGCTGCTGGGTCTGGCCGTATTCGGTCAGCGCCGATTCCAGTTCCTCGACCGCGCGCAGCACGGTCTGCTCGTAGCCGGCGGTGGCGCCGTCGGCCCGCGCCACCGCGCCGCGCTTGCGCGCCAGCGCCGTGGGCAGGTGGAACGCGGGCCAGTCGGCGCCGGCGGCCACGCTGAACGCGCGGCTGGACGACGAGCCGAAGTCCGCCCCGCGCAGGGCGACGAATCCGAGGAAGCCGCCCAGGTCGATGCGCGGATACAGCTCCGCGGTGGCCACGCCCACGTCCGCGTTGGCGGCCGCCATGCCGCGCTCGGCCGCCAGCACGTCGGGACGGCGCGACAGCAAGGCGCTCACGTCGCCGATCGGCAGGCGCACGTTGAGCGGAGCCAGGGGCTTGCCCGCCTCCAGCTCGCCCAGCTCCACCGGGCGCAGCGCCGCCAGCACCGCGATCCGGTACAACGCCAGCCGGCGCGCCGCGATCTGCACCGGCACGCTGGCCTGCACGGTTTCCAGTTCGGCCCGCGCGCTAGCCAGGTCGCCCTCGTCGCCGCGCCCGGCCGTCACCATCGCCTGGATCACGCGCAGGCTGTCGCGCTGGCTCGCCAGATTGGCGCGCGCCACCGCCAGCCGCTGTTCCGCGCCGCGCAGCTCGAAGTAATTGCGCGCCACCTCGGCGGCCACGACGATGCGGGTCTGGGTCAGGTCGGCGGCCTGCTGCTCGCTGCGCGCCGCCGCGCCCTCGGCCGCCCGGCGCAGGCGTCCGAAAAGGTCCAGCTCCCAGGTGGCGTCGAAGCCGGCCCGGTAGCTTTCGGCCAGATTGCGCCGTCCGGCAGGCCCGGGGTTGGCCTGCGACAGACTGCGTTCGTAGCCCCCGCCCAGAGTCACGGCGGGCAGCCGGTCCAGTTCGCGCTCGTCCAGCACCGCGCGCGATTCGGCCAGCCGCGCCTGCGCCTGGCGGATGTCCAGGTTACGCTCCAGCGCCAGCGCGATCAGCCGGTCCAGCTGCGGGTCCTGCAACTGCTTCCACCAGTCGCGCTGCACCCGATCGGTGGAGAACAGGGCCTGCTCGGGGCTGGCCAGGGTGACGGGATCGGGCCTGGGCGCCCGGTAGTCGGGCCCCACGGCGCAGCCCGCGGCGGCCAGCGCCGCCAGCAGCGCCACGGCGCCGCGGCGCAGCCGTGTGCGGAAGGGAAAATCCGGGGTCGAGTGTTTCATGATGATTCCTTCGTTCAGGCCGCCGCGTCCTCGGCCTGCGCCAGCGCCAGTTCCCGGGCGCGCGGCGTATCGCTCGCCGCCCGGTGGTCGCGGGCGAACACGGTGTAGACGGTGGGCAGCACGAACAGCGTGAAGAGCGTGCCCACCAGCAGGCCCACCACGATGACCAGGCCCAGGCTGTAGCGGCTGTGCGCGCCCGCGCCGGTGGCGAACAGCAGCGGGATCAGCCCCATCACCATGGCGGCGGTCGTCATCAGGATCGGGCGCAGGCGGATGCGCGCGGCCTGCTCCATGGCGGCGCGCCGGTCCAGCCCGTGGCTGACCTGTATCTCGTTGGCGAACTCCACCATCAGGATGCCGTGCTTGCTGATCAGGCCGATCAGCGTCACCAGCCCGATCTGGGTATAGATGTTCACCGTGGCCATGCCCAGCGCCAGCGGAATCAGCGCGCCGCAGATGGACATGGGCACGCTCACCAGGATGATGAAGGGGTCGCGCAGGCTTTCGTATTGCGCCGCCAGCACCAGGTAGATCACGATGATGGCGAAGATGAAGGTGATCATCAGCGCCGCGCCTTCCTGGCTGAACTGGCGCGCGTCGGACTGCCAGTCGTAGCTGAAGCCGGCCGGCAGCGCCTGCGCCTGGCGGGTCAGGAACTGCACCGCGTCGCCCATGGTCACGCCCGGCATGGGGATGGCCTGGAAGGTGGCGGCGTTGAGCTGGTTGAACTGGGTCAGCTTGTTGGGCTCGACGCCCATGGACACGCTCACGAGGTTCGACAGGGGCACCTGCGCGCCGCTGGCGCTCTTGACGTAGTAGCGGGCCAGCGATTCGGGCGAAATACGCTGGGCTCGCAGGCTCTGCGGAATCACGTCATACGATCGCCCGTCCATGCCGAAGCGGTTGACGTAGTTCTCGCCCACCAGCACGGCCAGGGTATCGCCGATGGCTTTCATGGTGACGCCCAGGCTGTTGGCCTTGGCCCGGTCCACCTTCAGGCGCACGACGGGGTTGTTGTAGTCCAGGTCGCTGTCTACCACCATGAAAAGGCCGCTTTCCCGCGCCGCCTGCTTGAGCGCTTCCATGGCCTCGTAGACCACCGGGTAGTCGGCCGCGCTCATCAGCACCATCTGCACCGGCAGCCCGCCGGTCGAGCCCGGCAGCGATGGCAGCTGGAAAGCGAAGATATTGCTGCCTTCGACCTGGTTGGCCATGGATTGCATGTCGGCCTGGATCTCGTCGGCCGAGCGCCTGCGCTGCTCCCACGGCACGAAATCCACGCCGCCGATGCTGTTGGACACACCGTCGGAACCGTTGATGAGCCAGCGCCCGTTCTGTTCGGGCAGGGTCTTCATCACGTCGTCCCACTTCTTGCCGAACTTCTCCACGTAGTCGATGTTGGCGTGCTGCGGCGACTTGATCGCGGTGAGCACGGTGGACTGGTCTTCCACCGGCGCCAGCTCACGCTGGGCCGCGTTGTACAGGAACGGCAGGCTGATCAGCACCGCCACCGCGACCAGCCCGGTGACCCAGCGGTGATGCAGCGACACGTCCAGCAGCCGGCCGTAGGCCGCGCCCAGCCAGCCGAAGAAATGCTCGGCGCGGCGCGCCATCCAGTTTTCCGAGACGCGGCTGTCCAGCAGGAACGAACTCATCACCGGCGACAGCGTCAGCGCGATGACGCCGGAGACCACCACCGCCCCGGCCAGCGTGAAGGCGAACTCCTTGAAGAGCGAGCCGGTCAGCCCGCCCATCAGGCCGATGGGCGCGTACACCGCGGCCAGCGTGATCGTCATGGCGATCACCGGCCCGGCCACCTCGCGCGCGCCGATCAGCGCGGCGCGCACCGGCGACTTGCCCTCCTCGATGTGGCGGTGCACGTTTTCCACCACCACGATGGCGTCGTCCACCACCAGGCCGATGGCCAGCACCATCGCCAGCAGGGTCAGCAGGTTCACGCTGAAGCCGAACAGGGCCATGATGGCCGCTCCGCCCAGCATGGAAAGCGGGATCGTCACCACCGGGATCAGCACCGCCCGCAAGGAGCCCAGGCACAGGAAGATCACGGCCACCACGATGACCACGGCCTCCAGCAGCGTGCGCACCACGCCGTCGATCGAGGCGCTGATGAAGCGCGCCAGCTCGAACGGCACCTGCACGCTGGTTCCCGGCGGCAGGTTCTGCTTGATGTCGGGCAGCAGTTCGTTCAGGCGCTTGACGATGACCAGCGGATTGCCCACCGGCGTGGCGTTCAGCCCGAAGTACACGGCCGGCTCGCCGTCCATCAGGCCGCTGGAATCCGAGGACGCCGCCCCCAGCTCGACCGTGGCCACGTCGCCCAGCCGCACGATGGCGTCGCCATCGTGCTTGACGACCATGTCGCGAAACTCGGCCACGTTGACCAGGTCGGTGTTGACCTGGATGTTGGACACCACGTACAGGCCCTTGGCCTGACCCGGCGCGGCCTGCACGTTGTTCTGGCGCAGCGCGTCGGCCAGCTCGCCGGCGGAGATGCCGCGCGCGGCCATGCGGAACGGGTCCAGCCACACGCGCATGGCCAGCTTCTGGCCGCCGTACAGCTCCACGCTGGCCACGCCGTCGATCGAGGAAAGCTGCGGCTGCACCACGCGCGACAGATAGTCGGTCAGCGCGGCCAGCGACAGGGTCGAACTGGAGAAGCCCACATAGGCCACGGCGGTCGCCTCGCCCGAGGATTTCACCAGCACCGGGTCGTAGGCGTCCTGCGGCAGCCGGTACTTGACCTCGTTGACCTTGGCCATCACTTCGGTCATGGCCTTGTTCGAATCGGCGTTGAGCTTCATGCGCACCGTGATGACGCTGCGCCCCTGGGTCGAGGACGAGGACAGGTAGTCGATGCCCTCGACGGTGGCCACCGACTGCGCGATGGGCTGGGTCACGAAGCCCTGCATCAGGTCGGGCGAGGCGCCCGGATACTGCGTCGTGATGGTGATGGTGGTGCTTTCGGTCAGCGGATACTGCCGCACCGGCAGCCCGCTCAGGGCCTTGATGCCCAGCAGCAGGATCAGGGTGCTGACCACCAGGGCCAGCACCGGCCGGCGCACGAAGAGATCGGTGAATTTCATGTCGGTCTCCGCGCCGTCACCGAGCCTGCGCCACGGCCCGCGGCGCGCCGTCCAGCGCCACCGTGTCGTCGGGGCTGACGGCCACCGCGGCGCCGTTGTGCAGCCGCAATTGGCCCGAGGTCACCACCCGGTCGCCGGGCCGCAGGCCCTCGGTCACGACCACCCGGCCGCGCACGCGCTCGGCGGTCTTGACATAGGCCTGCCTGACGGTCGGCGGGGCCGACTCCTGCCCGGCCTCGGGCGGGGTCAGCACATAGACCGAATCGCCGTAGGCGCTGTAGCTGATGGCGGTTTCCGGCACGGTAATCACGCCGGGACGGGCGGGCAGGCCGACCTCGCCATGCGCGAACATCCCGGCCGCCAGCGCGCCGTCGGGGTTGGGCAGCGTCGCCTGGATGCGCACGGTGCGCGAACCCGGGTCCACCTGCGGCTCGACAGTGGTGACCTTGCCGGTGAACTCGCGCCCGGCATGGGCGTCGACCGTCAGCGTCACCGGCTGGCCCACCTGCAACGCTCCCAGCGCCTGTTCGGGCAGCGTGATGTTGGCGTACATGACGGACGCGTCGGTCAGCGACACCAGCGGATCGCCCGCCCGCAGGAACTGCCCCAGGTGCACCCGGCGCACGCCGAGCACGCCGTCGAACGGCGCCTTGATGTGCTTTTGCTCGATCAGCGCCTGCACCCGCCTGATATCGGCGGCCGTCTGGTCGTAGTCGGCCTGGGCCTGGTCCAGCTGCTCGCGCGTGGCCGCCTGCTGCGGCAGCAGGCGGCGGGTGCGTTCCAGCTGCGCCCGCGCATTGCGCGCCTGGGCCTGCAGCCGCGCCAGTTCGCCCTGCTCGGGCGCGTCGTTGAGCTGCGCCAGCAGCTGGCCGGCCCGCACCCGCTCGCCCGGCGAGAACAGGATGCGGGCCAGGCGGCCGTCGACCTCGGCGGCCACCTGCACCTGGCGCGTGGCCTCCAGCGACCCGATGCCGCCCAGCGTCACCGGGAAATCCGCCTGCTGCGCCGCCGCCACCGCCACCTTGACCGGCGCCATGCTCCAGCCGCCGCTCTGCTTCGCGCCGCCATACTTCCAGTACAGTCCCGCGCCGGCCAGCGCCACCGCCAGCACCACGGCACCCGCCTTCCACGTTCCAGAATTCGATCTCATGCCCGTCTCGTTATTTATCAAAGACACGGCTTTGAATAATCCTTGAAATCGTAGATTTCGTCAAAGAAGAAAACGCAAAACCCTACATAGCGTCGGCCTATTGCCGATGAACGGGGATGGCCCGGCGAAAAAAAACCGCCGGAAAAATCCGGCGGCGATGGATGGTGCGGCGGCGCGCGCTAGCGGACCATGTGCAGATAATGGCGGTGCCGTTCGTACTGGTCGAGGATGTCGCCGATCACGGCATCCCGGCTCCAGCCCATGATGTCGTAGTCCTGCCCGCCTTCGCGCAGGTGGACTTCGGCGCGGAAGTACTTGCGTTCGTCTTCGTCGGCCGCCTCTTCCGGCGTCAGGCTGGGCCGCACGAAGGCCTCGGGGCGCACCGCGTACCAGAAGTCCAGGTAATCGCCATGCGAGACCTCCAGCGTGACGGCGCCTTCGTTCTCGTCGTCGCGCACGGCCACGGCGTAGCCCTGGCGGCGCAGTTCGTCGGCCACGTCTTCCAGCGCCGGGCGCACCACGTCGGCGATGAAGCGCAGTACGTGGGCGCGGCGCGGCATCATGACCATGTTGCGCAGGCGCCGCTCCCAGGACTGGCCGCCGCGGGCCGGACGCGACAGGGTCAGCGACTGGTAGCGGATGCCGCGCTTGGTGGCGTCCAGCTTGAGCGCCTTGAACAGCCCCCACAGGGACAGCAGCAGGATGATGGAGAACGGCAGCGCGCTGGCGATGGTGGCCGTCTGCAGCGCGGTCAACCCGTCGGCCAGCAGCAGCGCGATGGCCACCGCGCCCATCAGCAGCGACCAGAAAATCCGCTGCCACACGGGCGTGCGGTCCGAACCGCCGGAAGCCAGCAGGTCCACCACCAGCGCGCCGGAGTCGGCCGACGTCACGAAGAACACGGCCACCATCGCGATGGCGATGACCGACAGCACGCTGCTCCAGGGCAGCTGGTCGAGGAACGCGAACAGCGCCAGCGACGAATCGGCCTGCACGACCTCGGCGAAGCCCTGCACCTTGTCGACCAGGATCATGTGGATGGCGGTATCGCCGAACACCGTCATCCAGAACAGGGTGAAGCCGGCCGGCACCAGCAGCACGCCGGTCACGAATTCGCGGATGGTGCGTCCGCGCGAGATGCGCGCGATGAACAGGCCCACGAAGGGCGACCAGGCGATCCACCAGCCCCAGTAGAACAGGGTCCAGCCGCCGATCCAGTCGGTGGGTTCGTAGGCGTACAGGTTGAAGGTCTTGTTGACGATGTCGGACAGGTAGGCGCCGGTGTTCTGCACGAAGGTCTGCAGCAGGAACACGGTGGGACCGGCGACCAGCACGAACAGCAGCAGCACCGCCGCCAGCGCCAGGTTGGTTTCGGACAGGATGCGGATGCCCTTGTCCAGGCCGCTGGCCACCGACAGGGTCGCCAGGCCACAGGTGATGATGATGAGGACGATCTGGGTGGGCACGCCCACCGAGATGCCGAACAGCTGGTTCAGGCCGCTGTTGATCTGCGCCACGCCCAGGCCCAGCGAGGTCGCCACGCCCAGCACCGTGCCGATGATGGCGAAGATGTCGACGGCATGGCCGATCGGCCCGTGGATGCGGTTGCCGATCAGCGGATAGAGCGCCGAGCGCAGGGTCAGCGGCAGCCCGTGGCGATAGCTGAAGAACGCCAGGATCAGCGCCACCACCGCGTACACGGCCCAGGCGTGCAGGCCCCAGTGGAAGAAGGTGATGTTCATGGCTTCGCGCGCGGCCGCGACCGTGCCGCCCTCGCCCACCGGCGGCGACATGAAATGCATGACCGGCTCGGCCACGCCGAAGAACATCAGGCCGATGCCCATGCCCGCCGAGAACAGCATGGCGAACCAGGTGAAGTTGCGGTAGTCGGGCTCGCTGTGGTCGGGGCCCAGCTTGATGTCGCCGTAGCGGCTGACCGCCAGGAACACCACGGCCAGCAGAATGATGGCCACCACCAGTATGTAGAACCAGCTTGCGTTGCCCAGTATCCAGCTTTGCACGGACCCGAACAGGCTTTGCGCGGCCTTGGGCGCGAGTATCGCGAAGCCCACAAGCAGCAGCGTGAACAGGGCCGCGGGAAAGAACACGGGTCGGTTTATGGTGGATGGCCGGGTTTCTGAAGTCATGCAGCAGATCCTTGCGGCGAGGGTGGGAAAATCCGGCGCGCGCCCCCCTCAGTCCGGCTGCGCGCCGCAAGTATTACTATCACGGCCAAGCGCCGTCTGCCAAACTCGATCCCAATGCAGGCGGCCAGCCGGAGAGCCCTCATGATCGACCATCTGGACCACCTGGTCCTGACCTGCACCGACCCGGAAGCCACAGTGGATTTCTACACCCGTATCCTGGGCATGCGCCTGGAAACTTTCGGGGAAGGCCGGCAGGCGTTGCGTTTCGGCAACCAGAAGATCAACCTGCACGTGCGCGGCCGCGAGTTCGAACCCAAGGCCCATCTGCCGGTGCCGGGCGCGCTGGACCTGTGCTTCATCGCCGATCGCCCGCTGGATGAAGTCATCGAACGGCTGCGCCAGGCCGGCGCCGCCATCATCGAAGGCCCGGTGCCGCGCACCGGGGCCACCGGCAAGATCCGCTCGGTGTACCTGCGCGACCCCGACCTAAACCTGATCGAGATTTCCGAGCTGCTGCCCTAGGGCTGTTCCGCCTGCGGCGGGCCGGATTCGCCGAACACCACGCGGCGGAAGAATCCGGCCAGCACGGCCTCGGTCATCTCCGGGGTGACAGCCTGCGGATCGAAGGCATAGCTGAACTGCATGCCGTCCGACAGGGCCAGCAGGCCCAGCGCCAGCTGTTCGGCCGGCAGCGGCAAAGGCGTGCCGACGCGGGCCGAAAACTGGCGGATGTATTCGGTGGTGGCCTCGCGCAGCTCGCGCATACAGGTCGCGAAACCGACGCGGAACTCCGGGTCGCGGGCGGCCTGCAGCTTGGCTTCCATCCACAGCAGGAAGCAATCGTTCTCGCGGTAGTGCGTGGAGTAATACTCCAGCACCCGCGCCTCCATCTGCGCACGCGACTCGCCGTCCTCGAAGATGGCGCGCATGTCGGCCATCACGCTTTCGTGGTCGCGCTTGAGCAGCTGCAGGAAGAGCTCGGACTTGCTGGAGAAATTGGAATAGAACGCCCCGC
Organism: Achromobacter sp. SX5; assembly: GCF_056711425.1. Lineage (NCBI taxonomy): Bacteria > Pseudomonadati > Pseudomonadota > Betaproteobacteria > Burkholderiales > Alcaligenaceae > Achromobacter > Achromobacter sp. SX5. The sequence continues at coordinate 4,504,420 of NZ_CM160041.1, forward strand.
GCGTGTACCCCGCCTGCTCGGCGATGTCCTCGACGCTGGCGGCCACGAACCCCTTGGCAAGAAAAATCGATTGCGCAGCGTCGAGCAGACGCTGCCGCGTCTGGTCACGGCTTTGCTCTCGCGTAAGACGGACTTTTGACATGGCGGCAAGTTTAGCATCGGACGCAGTTTCGGATTCAACATTGAATCCAGATACATTGATGTATTAGAATCCAGGCCGTATCGGCCGGTAGCGGCCGCCTGTTTCTCCGCGCCGCGAGGTGTTCCGTGAATTGCCCTGGCCCAGGACTGCGCCGTGCCGCCCCCGGCGCGGCGTCCTCTTCCCCGAGTACCCATTTGCTGCGGCTGCCCGCCGCCGCGCTGCTGGCGCTTGCGCTTGCCGGCTGCGGACGCGAGCCGGCGCCCGCGCCGGCGCCGCGCCCGGTCGTCGCCATGCCGGCCCAGGCCGACGAACGCCTGCCGGCCTGGACCCTGCCCGGCGAAGTCCAGGCGCGCTACAGCACGCCGCTGTCGTTTCGCGTGGGCGGCAAGATCGTCGAACGCGCGGTCAGGCTGGGCGACGCGGTCGAACCCGGCCAGGTCGTGGCCCGGCTCGATCCCGCCGACGCCAGCAAGAACGCGGCCAGCGCCCGCGCCCAATTGACCGCCGCCCAGCACCAGCTGGACTATGCGCGCCGGCAGCTCGACCGCGACCGCGCCCAGGCGCGCGAAAACCTGATCGCCACGACCCAACTGGAACAGACCCGCAACGCCTACGCCGCGGCGCTGGCGCAGCGCGACCAGGCCGCGCAGCAGGCGGGGCTGGCGGCCGACCAGCTCGAATACACGACGCTGCGGGCCGACCATGCCGGCGTCATCACCGCCGAGCAGGCCGACACCGGCCAGAACGTGGCCGCCGGCCAACCGGTGTACAGCCTGGCCTGGTCCGGCGACATCGACGCCATCTGCGACGTGCCGGAAAGCGTGCTGGCGGGCCTGGAGATCGGTCAGCAGGCCAGCGTCACGCTCGGCCCCCTGCCCGGCCGCAGCTTTGCCGCCGTGCTGCGCGAAATATCGCCGGCCGCCGATCCGCGCAGCCGCACCTATCGCGCCAAGCTCACGCTGCAGGCGCCCGCCCCGGAAGTGCGCCTGGGCATGACGGCCAATATCCGTTTCGACAACCCGGCCGGCGACGGGCCGCCCACGTATACGCTGCCGGCCACCGCGCTGTTCCATGACGGCCCCGCGCCCGCGGTGTGGGTCGTCAGGCAGGGCGAAGACACGCTGGAGCTGCGCCGCGTCGAGGTGCTGCGCTTCGACGCGCGCACCGTGACCCTGGCCGGCGGCCTGCAGGCCGGCGAACGCGTGGTGTGGCAGGGCGTGCATACCGTGTCCGCCGGCGAAAAAGTACGCCCGGTGGCGCCGCTGCATCCCGAGGACCACGCCTCATGAGCGCGCCGGGCCACGAGGAAGGCCGCTTCAACCTCTCGGCCTGGGCGCTGCGCCACCAGCCGCTGGTGATATTCATCATCACGCTGGTGACGCTGTTCGGCGTGCTGTCCTACTCCCGGCTGGCGCAATCGGAAGACCCGCCCTTCACGTTCCGGGTCATGGTGATCAAGACGATGTGGCCCGGCGCCACCGCCCGCCAGGTGCAGGAACAGGTCACCGACCGCATCGCCAGAAAACTGCAGGAAGCCGCCAACACCGACTTCCTGCGCAGCTATTCGCGGCCCGGCGAGTCGCTGATCTTCTACACCATGAAGGACTCGGCGCCGGCCGGCACCGTGGCTGACCAGTGGTATCAGATCCGCAAGAAGGTCGGGGATATTTCGGCCACGCTGCCGCCCGGCGTACAGGGCCCCTTCTTCAACGACGAATTCGGCGACGTCTACACCAACATCTACACCCTGCAGGGCGACGGCTTCACGCCCGCGCAGCTGCGCGACTACGCCGACAAGCTGCGCACGGTGCTGCTGCGCGTGCCCGGCGTGGCCAAGGTGGATTACTTCGGCGAGCAGCCCGAACACATCTACATCGAGATCTCCAATACCCGGCTGAGCCGGCTGGGCGTGTCGCCGCAGCAGATCGCGCAGGCCATCAACAGCCAGAACGCCGTCACCGCCGCCGGCACCCTGACCACCGCCGACGACCGCGTCTTCGTGCGCCCCACCGGCCAGTACGACAGCCCGCAGGCCCTGGCCGACACGCTGATCCGCATCGACGGCAAGTCGCTGCGGCTGGGCGACATCGCCACCATCCGCCGCGGCTACGACGACCCGCCCGTGGAGCAGATGCGCCTGGGCGGACGCCTGGCGCTGGGCATCGGCATCACCATGCAGCCCGGCCAGGACGTGGTCCACCTGGGCCGCGCGCTGAGCGCCAGGTTCGGCGAGCTGCAGGCGCAGCTGCCGGCGGGCCTGACCCTGAAGGAAGTCTCCAGCATGCCGCGGGCGGTGTCGCATTCGGTCGACGAATTCCTGCGCTCGGTGGCCGAAGCGGTCGCCATCGTGCTGATCGTGAGCCTGGTCTCGCTGGGGCTGCGCACCGGCATGGTGGTGGTGATCTCGATTCCGGTGGTGCTGGCCGTCACGGCGCTCTTCATGGAGATGTTCGGCATCGGCCTGCACAAGGTGTCGCTGGGCACGCTGGTGCTGGCCCTGGGCCTGCTGGTGGACGACGCCATCATCGCCGTCGAGATGATGGCGGTGAAACTGGAACAGGGCTGGAGCCGCGCGCGCGCGGCCGCGTTCGCCTACACCAGCACCGCCTTTCCCATGCTGACCGGCACGCTGGTGACGGTGGCGGGCTTTCTGCCGATCGCGCTGGCCAAGTCCAGCACCGGCGAATACACCCGCTCCATCTTCCAGGTCTCGGCCATCGCGCTGATCGTCTCGTGGTTCGCCGCCGTGGTGCTGATTCCGCTGCTGGGCTATCGCCTGCTGCCCGAGCGCAAGCGCGAAGCCCACCTGCCCGAGGACCACGAACACGACATCTACGACACCGGCTTTTACCGGCGGCTGCGGCGCTGGGTCGCCTGGTGCGTGGAGCGCCGCTACCTGGTGCTGGGCGGCACGGTCGCGGCCTTCGCGCTGGCGATGGCCGGCTTCGGGCTGGTGCCGCAGCAGTTCTTCCCCAGCTCCGACCGCAGCGAACTGCTGGTGGACCTGCGCCTGCAGGAAGGCGCCTCGTTCGACGCCACGCTGCGCCAGGTGGAACGGCTGGAACAGGCGTTGCAGGGCCGTCCCGAGATCGAGCATTCGGTCAGCTACGTCGGCGCCGGCGCGCCGCGCTTCTACCTGCCGCTGGACCAGCAGCTGGCTACGCCCAACTTCGCCCAGCTGGTCATCACCACCCATTCGGTGGAAGACCGCGAAAAGCTGGCGCAATGGCTGCAGCCCATGCTGCGCGAAAAATTCCCGGCCATCCGCAGCCGCCTGTCGCGGCTGGAGAACGGGCCGCCGGTGGGTTTCCAGGTGCAGTTCCGCGTCAGCGGCGACCAGATCGCCGACGTGCGCGCGGTGGCCGAGCAGGTGGCCGCCGAAGTCCGCGCCGACGCGCGCTCGACCAATGTGCAGTTCGATTGGGACGAACCCTCCGAGCGCTCGGTGCGCTTCGAGATCGACCAGCAGAAGGCGCGCGAACTGGGCGTGAGCTCCAGCGACATTTCCGACTTCCTCGCCATGACGCTGTCGGGCTACGCGGTGACGCAATACCGCGAACGCGACAAGCTGATCACCGTCAGCCTGCGCGCGCCGCGCGACGAACGGGTCGACCCCGCGCGCCTGGCCACGCTGGCCATGCCCACGCCCAACGGCCCGGTGCCGCTGGGCAGCCTGGGCCAGGTGCGCTACGACCTGGAATACGGCGTCATCTGGGAACGCGACCGCCAGCCCACCATCACGGTGCAGGCCGACGTGCTGGGCGACGCCCAGGGCATCGACGTCACCCGCGCCATCGACGCCCGGCTCGACAAGTTGCGCGCCGGCCTGCCGGTGGGCTACCGCATCGAAGTCGGCGGGCCGGTGGAGGAAAGCGGCAAGGGCCAGTCGTCCATCAACGCGCAGATGCCGCTGATGGCGGTGGCCGTGCTGACGCTGCTGATGGTGCAGCTGCAGAGTTTCGCGCGGGTGCTCATGGTGGTGCTGACCGCCCCGCTCGGGCTGATCGGCGTGGTCGCCGCGCTGCTGCTGTTCGGCAAGCCGTTCGGCTTCGTGGCCATGCTGGGCGTGATCGCCATGTTCGGCATCATCATGCGCAACTCGGTCATCCTGGTGGACCAGATCGAACAGGACATCGCCGCCGGCCACAAGCGCGTGGACGCCATCGTCGGCGCCACGGTGCGGCGCTTCCGGCCCATCACGCTGACGGCCGCGGCCGCCGTGCTGGCGCTGATCCCGCTGTTGCGCAGCAACTTCTTCGGCCCGATGGCCACCGCCCTCATGGGCGGCATCACCAGCGCCACGGTGCTGACGCTGTTCTTCCTGCCGGCGCTGTATGCGGCCTGGTTCCGCGTGCGCCGCGACGAGCGCGACGAACCCGCGGGCGTGCCGCCCGGCGCCAACGCCGGCGATACCGTGGAGCGCGGAGCATGACGATGCCACGAACCCCGATCCGTCCCGCCGTCCTGGCGTTGCTGCTGGCCCTGGGCGGCTGCGCCTTCGCGCCCGACGGCAAGCCGCCGGCCGTGACGCAGCCCGCGCAATACGGCGTGGCCCCCACGCCGGCCGCCGGCGCCACGGCCCAGGGCGTGGCGCAGCGCTTCGAACACGGCGCGCGGCCGGTGCCCGAATGGTGGAAGCGCTACGGCTCCGCGGCGCTGGACGCGCTGGTGCAGGAAGGCCTGGCCAATAGTCCCGACCTGGCCGCGGCCGAGCGCAACCTGGCCGGCGCGCGCGAACAGCTGCGCGGCCAGGTCAATTCGTCGCTGCTGCCGGCCGTGGACGCCGGCGCCGACGCCACGCGCCGGCGCGCGCTCACCATGCCCAACCTGCCGGAGCCCACGGCCCGCTACAACGTCTTCACCGGCCAGGTGCAGGCCCGCTACGACCTGGACCTGTTCGGCGCGGCGCGCTTCGCCAACCTGTCGCTGACGGCGCAGGTCGCGCAGCAGGCGTTCCAGCTCGAATCCGCGCGGCGCGCGCTGGCCGGCAATATCGTCACCGGCGCCATCTCCGCCTCGGCGCTGGCGCAGCGCGTGGCCTTGAACGAAAAGCAGGCGCTGCTGGCGCGGCAGGTGGCGCGCGATACGCAACGCCGCTACGAGCTGGGCGCGGCCTCGCAGAACGACGCGCTCGACGCCGACCAGGACGCCGCCGCGCTGGAAGCCGCGCTGCCGATGCTGCGGGCGCGCTGGCACGCCACGCGCCATGCGCTGGCCGTGCTGCTGGGCCGCAACCCCGACCAGGCGCCGCCCGACCTGGATTTCGACAGCCTGGCCGTGCCGCAGCAGGTGCCGGTGGTGGTGCCGTCCGAACTGCTGGCCTCGCGCCCGGACATTCTGCTGGCCGACGCCGTGGTGCAGGCCGCCGCGGCCGACGTGGGCGCGGCCACCGCGCAGCTCTTTCCCAGCCTGTCGCTGTCGGCCTCCATGGGCCAGGCCGGCTTCAACTGGCCCGCGGCCATGTCGGGCGCCGGCGCGATCTGGGCCGTGGGCGCCTCGCTCACGCAGCCGCTGTTCCACGGCGGCGCGCTGCTGGCCGAACGCGATGCGGCCAAGGAGCGCTACCAGGCCTCGCTGCTGCAATACCGGCAGACGGTGCTGATGGCGTTCCGGGACGTGGCCGACACGCTGTCGCGGCTGGAGGGCGGCGGCCAGGCGCTGGCTTCGGCCGAAGCCTCGCGGCAGGCGGCCGGACAGTCCTACCGCAACACAGCCAGCCGCGTGCGGCTGGGCGCGCTGCCGCCCTACACCGAATACGCGGCCGAGCAGCATTACGTCGCCGCCCGGCTGCGCGAACTCGATTACGCCGAGGCGCGCCTGACCGAAACGGCGGCGCTGTTCCAGGCCATGGGCTCGCCCGCGAGCCCCGCGCCGGTCAGCGCTTCCCCAGCAGCCGCTTCACCAGGCTGACCGCGCCCAGCACCACGGCCCCGGCCGCCATGCCGAACAAGGCGTTGAGCAGGGTCGAGACCAGCGCCGCGGCCACGCCGCCGCCCACCGCGGAAGCGGCGTGTTCGATCGCGGCCGACACCGGCGCGATGCCATGGGTCAGGATGGCGCCGCCGACCATGAACATGGCCGCCGTGCCCACCACCGACAGCGTCTTCATCAGATAGGGCGCGGCCCCGACGATGCGCCGGCCCAGCCAGGCCAGGGCCTGCGAGGACTTGCGGCTGAGGTACAGGCCCAGGTCGTCGAGCTTGACGATGCCGGCGACCAGGCCGTAGACACCCACCGTCATGGCGATGGCGATGATGGACAGCACCAGCACCTGGCGCGTGAAGTCGGCGTCGGCCACCGCGCCCAGGCTGATGACGATGATTTCCGCCGACAGGATGAAGTCGGTGCGCACCGCGCCCTTGATCTTGTCGCGCTCGAACGCCACCATGTCGACCGCCTGGTCCTGCAGGGCCTCGGCCCGGGCCGCATGGTTGCCTTCGGGCGAATCGCCGTGCGGCAGGTATTTGTGGGCCAGCTTCTCCACGCCCTCGTAGCACAGGAACGCGCCGCCCAGCATCAGCAGCGGCGTGATCGCCCAGGGCGCGAAGGCGCTGATGAGCAGCGCCGCCGGAACCAGGATCAGCTTGTTGACGAACGAGCCCTTGGCGACCGCCCAGACCACCGACAGTTCGCGGTCCACCGGCACCCCGGTGACCTGCTGCGCGTTCAACGCCAGGTCGTCGCCCAGCACGCCGGCGGTTTTCTTGGCCGCCACCTTGGTCATGACGGAGACGTCATCCAGGATGGTGGCGATATCGTCGAACAACGCGAAGAAACTGCTTCCGGCCATCGGCAGACCCCTGTCCTCGTAAGGTTTTCCGAGTGTACAGGCGGCGCACCGCCGCGCGTATGGCCGTTTTCATTCCTTTTGTGTCCAGATCGGCATGGCCGGACGGCCCGCCGCCGCCTACTCTGTAGGTTTTCCGTCCCGGGAGATTGCCATGCTCGCCCTGCGCCCCACCTGCGAACACTGCGACGCCGCGCTGCCGCCGGCCTCCACCCAGGCCCGGATATGCAGCTTCGAATGCACGTTCTGCGCCGATTGCGCCGAAGGCCTGCTGGGCAACGTCTGTCCCAATTGCGGCGGCGGCTTCGCCCCCCGGCCGGTGCGGCCGGCCAGCGACCGCAAGGGCGGCAACTACCTGGGCCGGTATCCGGCCAGCCAGGAACGCCGGCACCGGCCGGTGGATCTTGCGGCGCATGAGGCCCTGCGCCGCAGCCTGGAAGGCGTTGCGCCCGAGGAGCGCTAGCGCGTTTCGATGCGGGCTCACCTGCCGCGTCGTCAGCCTGACGCCTGCCCGCCACAGCACGCGCCGCCGTCGCCGGAACCGTTCTCGAACAGGATGTTGTTTTCGAGGTGGATGTGCGCCATCAGGTCTTCCTTGAAGGCGCGGATGCCGAGGTACAGCGCGCGCCAGGTGTTGCACGCGGCGCGCGGCAAGGTCGCGTTGTTGGTCAGGGCCAGCAGGCGTTCCAGCGCCACGCCGTGGTCGTCGTGCTCCATGCGCATGACGCGGATCGGCATGGTGGCCATGGCGCCGTGGCCGCGGGCCAGCATCGGGAACAGCACCTGTTCCTCTTTCTGCATATGGCTTTCGAGTTCCTGCTGCATGACGCGCAGGTGGTCGGCCAGGCCGGCGGGGCAGTCGGGGCTGTCGGCGTGCACCTGCTCGACCTTCAGCGCCAGCCGCATCAGTTCGGGCAGCTGGCGGCGATGAACCTCGTGATAGCGCTGCACGATGTGGTCGATCAGGTCGGCCGGCGTGGCCAGGCCCCAGTCCGTTTCGGTGGACGGGTTCCTGGCCAGTTCGGCCAGGCGCGCTTCGATCTGCGCCACGTCCAGCGAACGCTGGGCCGCGGCCTCGGCCAGGCTTTTCTTGCCGCCGCAGCAGAAGTCCAGCTCATATTCGTGAAAGACCTGGGTGGCGCCAGGAATGCTGCGGGCCAACTGCCCCAGGGATTGCTCAACCAAGCTCATCGTATTCTCCAGTGTGCGTAACGGGTAACTGGAATAGAGCGAAATCCGTGCCAGGAAAAACTTGTTATTTATCAATCGCCTGCAATTTAATGGGTGAATATCACCCTATCGGTTCTGGGTAATAATCACCCTCGGCGGTAGAATTCACCCCATGCAAAACCTCCTGCTCGCCGACCTGGTCGTAGACCTGCCTCCCGCCATCCGCCTGCAGCGGCTGGTCTCCAGCCTGCGCACGCATTTCCGCTGCGGCGCGGTGGCGCTGCTGCAACTGGAAGAAGACCACCTGCGCCCGGTCGCGGTCGACGGGCTGACCCAGGACGCGCTGGGGCGCCGCTTCGCGGTGCAGCAGCACCCGCGGCTGGCCGCCATCCTGGCGCGGCGCGGGGTCACCTGTTTCCACCACGACAGCACCCTGCCCGATCCCTACGACGGCCTGATCAACGGCATGGCTGGCGAACCGCTGCCGGTGCACGACTGCATGGGCACCAGCCTGCACACCGAGGGCCGGCCCTGGGGCGTGCTGACGCTGGACGCGCTGGAGGTGGGCACCTTCGACGCCGAGGCCCAGGCCGACCTGCGCGACTACATCGTGCTGCTGGAAGCGGCGCTGCGCACCACCCGGCTGGAAGCCGAGATCCGCGCGCTGCGCGTGGCGCGCGGCGCCGAACCGGCCGACAGCGCCGCGCTCGACGGCAACGAGATCCTGGGGCAGAGCGAATCCATCGGCCGGCTGCTGCACGAGATCGAAGTGGTGGCCGATTCCGAGCTGCCCATCCTGCTGCTGGGCGAGACCGGCGTGGGCAAGGAGCTGTTCGCGCACCGCGTGCACCGCCTCTCGCGCCGCCGCGACAAGCCGCTGGTCCACGTGAACTGCGCCGCGCTGCCCGAATCGCTGGCCGAGAGCGAACTGTTCGGTCACGCCAAGGGCGCCTTCTCCGGCGCGGTCACCGACCGCCCCGGCCGCTTCGAGGCCGCCAACGGCGGCACATTGTTCCTGGACGAAGTGGGCGAACTGCCGCTGCTGGTGCAGGCCAAGCTGCTGCGCACCCTGCAGAACGGCGAAATCCAGCGCCTGGGCGACGACCGCCCGCGCCGGGTGGACGTGCGCATCGTGGCCGCCACCAACCGCAGCCTGCGCGACCTGGTGCAGGCGGGCGATTTCCGCGCCGACCTCTATCACCGACTGTCGGTCTACCCGATCCCGATCCCGCCGCTGCGCGACCGCGGCAACGACGTGCTGCTGCTGGCCGGCCGCTACCTGGAGCTGAACCGTGCGCGCCTGGGCCTGCGCAGCCTGAGGCTGTCGGCCGAGGCTGAGGAAGTCATGCGCCGCTACCGCTGGCCGGGCAACGTGCGCGAGCTGGAGCACGTCATCAGCCGCGCCGCCATCAAGGCCGTCAGCCACGGCGCCAGCCGCAATGAAATCGTGACCCTGGGCGCCAAGCTGCTGGACCTGGCCGACGGCGACATGCCGTCGTCGCCGCCGGAAGACGACGCGGATTCCGACGCGCACGCCGCCGGCGTGACGCAGCCGCTGCGCGCCGCCGTCGACGCCTGCCAGCGCCAGGCGATCCGCCGCGCGCTGCAGGCGCACCAGGGCAACTGGGCCAACGCCGCGCGCGCGCTGGAGGTGGACCCGAGCAACCTGCACAAGCTGGCGCGGCGTATCGGGTTGAAGGGGTGAGGGTCTGAGGCGGCCCCTGCCGCCATCTACCCGCCCATCCCCGTGCTATCCAGAATCGCCTCGCGAAACTCCGTCATCAACGGCGACCAGGTGGTGTCGTGGCGCGAAATCAGCGCAATGTGGCGCTGCAGGGGCCGGCCCAGCGCGACCGGCAGCACCGCGATGCTGCGCTCGGCGTCCAGCGCGCTTTGCGGCGCGACCGCCAGCAGGTCCGAGCCGGCCAGGAGCGCGAGCGTGCCTTTGGAGAAATGCTCCACCTCGAGCGCGGCCGTCGGCAGGCCCAGGCCGGCTTCGGCATAGCGCGCGTCCAGCGCCTTGCGCGCGATGGAGCTGGAAGCCGGCAGTATCCAGCGCTGTCCCTGCAGATCGCGCAGCGACAATTTGCGGCGCGCGGCCAGGGGATGCTTGCGGCTGGCCGCCACGCACAACTGATCCTCGATGATGGGCTCCTGCAGCAGCGCCGCCGGCGCGGGCGCATAGACCGGCGTCACCGCCAGGTCCAGCCGGCCGCTGGCCACCTGTTCGTTCAGGTCGTCGGACAGGCCCTGGGTCAGCTCGATGCGCAGGGCCGGACGGCGCGGCAGCAGCAGGCGCAGCGCCGGCATCACGAAGCTGTCCACCGTGGCGCCGGTCGCGCCCACGCGCAGCAGTCCGGCCGCGCCCACCCGCAACTCCATCGCGTGCCTGACCGCATCGCGATACTCGGCCCACAGCTTGCGCGCGTGCTCCAGGAACACCAGGCCCGCCGAGGTCAGGCGCAGGCCGCGCCCGCCGCGGTCCAGCAGCGCCAGGCCGGTGTCGGCCTCCAGGCGCTGCAGCGACTTGGACAGCGCCGGCTGGCTGATGTCGCAGGCCGCCGCGGCGCGGCCCAGGTTGCCGTGTTCCACGGCCGCCAGGAAGTATTCGATGTCACGCAGCGACAGGTTCATGAATATTATTTATGGGAATTCGTACCTTCAGGAATATTACGCCAAGCGCCCCGACCTAGAATTTCCGTCGTAACCGACAAAAAACAGAGGGTGCAGCGCGTGGCAAACAAGCCCAACATCGTACTGATCGTGGCCGACAACCTGGGATGGGGAGAACTGGGCTGCTATGGCGGCGGCGCCCTGCGCGGCGCGCCCACGCCGCACATAGACCATCTCGCCGCCGAAGGCCTGCTGCTGCAGAACTTCAACGTGGAAAGCGACTGCGTGCCGACTCGCTCCGCGCTGATGAGCGGCCGCCATCCGATCCGCACCGGCTGCCTGCAATCGGTGCCTCCCGGGCTGCCGCAGGGGCTGGCGCGCGACGAAATCACGCTGGCGCAGCAGCTGTCGGCGCAGGGCTACGCCACCGCGCACTACGGCAAATGGCACCTGGGCGACATCCCCGGCCGCTACCCCAGCGACCGCGGCTTCGACGAGTGGTACGGCATTCCGCGCACCACCGACGAGAGCCAGTTCACGTCCTCGATCGGTTTCGATCCCGCGGTCGCCGACATCCCGCACATCATGCAGGGGCAGGCCGGCTCGCCCTCGGAGAACGTGAAGGTCTACGACCTGGACACGCGCCGCGGCATCGACGCCGAACTGGTCGAGCGCTCCATCGGCTTCATGCGCAGGCACGCGCAGGCCGCGCGCCCCTTCTTCCTGTACCTGCCGCTGGTGCACCTGCATTTCCCCACCCTGCCGCACCCGGATTTCGCCGGACGCACCGGGGCCGGCGACTTCGCCGACTCCATGGTGGAAATGGACCTCCGCGTGGGCCAGATTTCGCAGGCGGTGGACGAGCTGGGCCTGCGCGACGATACCGTCTTCATCTTCTGCAGCGACAACGGCCCCGAGTTCCGCAAGCCGTACCGCGGCACCGCCGGCCCCTGGACCGGCACCTACCATACGGCCATGGAAGGCAGCCTGCGCGTGCCCTTCATCATCCGCTGGCCCGGCAAGGTCGAGCCGGGCCGGGTCTCCAACGAGATCGTGCACGTTACCGACCTGTACACCACGCTGTCGCGCATCGGCGGCGCGCCGATTCCACAGGACCGGCCCATCGACGGCGTGGACCAGACCGACTTCTTCACCGGCGCCAGCCCGGCCTCGGCGCGCGAGGGCTTTCTGTTCTACATCAAGAACGACCTGCGCGCGGTCAAGTGGCGCGACTGGAAACTGCATTTCTACTGGGAGCCGGAGGTCAACGAAGGCAAGGGCAAGCTGGAGTCGCCCTATCTGTTCAACCTGAAGCAGGACCCCAAGGAAGAGAGCGACATCCTCATCTTCAACACCTGGGTGCTCGGCCCCATCCTGAAAATGGTGCAGGCGTTCAACCAGTCGTGCCTCGCCCACCCGAACACGCCGCCCGGCAAGCCGGACCCCAGTTGAAGGCCCGGGCGGAACCGCCAACACCACACAAGAAAAGCATCAGGGGAATACCATGAAGTTCGTCATCCGTTGCGGCGCGCTGCTGTTCGGCGCCGCGGCCTTCGCCGCCGCCGGCGCGGCGCAGGCCGGGCTGGACTGGCCCGCCAAACAGATCACCTGGGTCGTGGGCTTCGTGCCCGGCGGCACCGCCGACGTCCTGACCCGCATCGCCGCCCAGGAACTGGCGCGGCAAAGCGGGCTGAACGTGATCGTGGAAAACCGCCCGGGCGCGGCCGGCGCCATCGCGCTGCAGCTGGTGGCGCGCAGCAAGCCGGAAGACGGCTATCTGCTGACCGTGCCGGGGCCGCTGGTCTACCCCACGCCGCAGCCGCGGATCGGCCATGAACTGTCGCCCGTCATCCTGATGGCCGAAGGCCCCATGGTCATCGTCGGACCGGCCAAAAACGCGCGCGCCACGCTGCAGGACGTGCTGGCCGACGCCAGGCGCCGGCCCGAAGCGTGGAGCTACGGCAGCTCGGGCAACGGCACTTCGCAGAACCTGGCCGGCGAACTGCTGAACCAGTATGCCGGCACGCGCATGGTGCACGTGCCCTACAAGGGCGGCGGGCAGGCGGTGTCGGACGTGGCCGGCGGCCAGATTCCGCTGGCGATACTGGGCTCGGCCCCCGTCATGCCGCAGATCAAGGCCGGCGCGCTCAAGGCCTACGCGGTCACCACGCCGTACCGCCTGAAGAGCCTGCCCGACGTGCCCACGGTGGAGGAAACCGGCTTCAAGGGCTACGCCGCCACGCAATGGTTCTCGGTCGCCGCCGCCAACAGCATCCCGGCGGCGCAGCTGGAACAGGTGAACGCGGCGCTGCGTGCCGCCATCGCCACCCCGGAATTCAAGGCCGCCGTCGACAACGCCGGCATGATCGCCGGCGGCGGCTCGCCGGCCGACCTGCAGAAGTTCATCGAGGCCGACGACGCCAAGTGGAAGAAGCTGCTCGACAGCGGCGCGGTCAAGCTGCAGAACTGAAGCAGGCGCTTCAGCTCATGTAGACGCCGCCGTTGATCGCGTAGTTCGCGCCGGTGACGAAAGCGGCCTCGTCCGAGGCCAGCCACGCGCACAGCCCGGCCAGGTCCTGGGCGGTGCCCAGGCGGCCGACCGGCACGCTTTCGACGATGCGGTCCAGCAGCGCCGGCGGGAAGGCCTTGACCGTGTCGTCGGCGATGAAGCCCGGCGACACCAGGTTGACGGTCACGCCGCGCGCGGCCACTTCCTGCGCCAGCGAGCGCGTGAAGCCGATGACCGCGCCCTTGGCCGTGGCGTAGTTGATCTGGCCGATCTGGCCTTTCTCGGCCGCCACCGAACCGATGTTGATGATGCGGCCCCAGCCGCGGTCGGCCATGCTGTCGACCACCTGCTTGGTGCTGTTGAACAGCGTGTCCAGGTTGCTGCGCAGCACCGCCGACCAGTCGGCGTGGCTCATCTGGCGGAAACGCATGTCCAGCATGGCGCCGGCGTTGTTGACCAGCACGTCGATCTCGCCGACCTCGCGCCGCACCTTGGCGAAGGCCGCCTCGGTCGAGGCCCAGTCGGTGGCGTCGCCCTCGGAGGCGATGAAGTCGTAGCCCAGCGACTTCTGTTCCTTCAGCCAGTGGTCCTTGCGCGTGGAGCGCGGGCCGCAGCCCGCCACCACACGGTGTCCCGCAAGGTGCAGCGCCTGGCAGATCGCGGTGCCGGTGTGGCCCATTCCGCTGGTGACATAAGCAATGCGCAAAGCCATGACAAGTCCTCAGGAAGTTTGACCCACTAGCGGGAACAGGCCGAACGCCAGCGCGGCGGCCAGCATCACCAGGCAGACCATGGTGGCCCACTTCAGCGAATAGCGCTGGTGGTCGCCGAAGTCGACGCCGGCCAGGCCCACCAGCAGGTAGGTGGAAGGAACCAGGGGGCTGAGCAGGTGCACGGGCTGGCCGACCAGCGAGGCGCGCGCCATCTCGACCGCGGAAATTCCGTAGCCCTGCGCCGCTTCGCTCAGGATCGGCAGCACGCCGAAGTAGAAAGCGTCGTTGGACATGAAGAAGGTGAAGGGCAGGCTCACCAGCGCGGTGATGCCGGCCAGGTACGGCCCCATCGCGTCCGGGATCACCGCCAGCAGGCTGCGCGACATGGCCTCGACCATGCCGGTGCCCGACAGGATGCCGGTGAAGATGCCGGCCGCGAAGATCAGCGACACCACCGACAGCACGTTGCCGGCGTGCTGCGTCACGCGGCGGCGCTGCTCGGCCAGGTCGGGGTAGTTGATGACCAGCGCGATCGCGAAGGCGATCATGAACAGCACCGGCAGCGGCAGCACGCCCAGGATCAGGCTCACCATCAGCGCCAGCGTCAGGCCGGCGTTCACCCACAGCAGGCGCGGACGGCGCAGGTCGTGGTCGACCTCGATCTCGGGCAGCGTCTTGGGACCGTCCTCGTCGTAGCCGGCGTGCAGCGACGCGCCCTCGGGCAGCGACAGCACGCCCAGGCGGCGGCGTTCGCGCAGCCCCAGGCAGAACGCCAGGACCAGGATGGCGACGATGGCCACGCCCATCACCGGCACCAGCGGCACGAAGATGTCGCCGGCGTCCACGTGCAGCGCGCTGGCCGCGCGCGCCGTGGGCCCGCCCCAGGGCGTCAGGTTCATGACGCCGCTGGCCAGCATGGCGAGGCAGGTCATGGCCAATGCGTTCATTTTCAGACGCCGGTACAGCGGCAGCATCGAGGCCACCACGATCATGTAGGTGGTCGAGCCGTCGCCGTCCAGCGAGATCACCAGCGCCAGCACGGTCGTGCCCACCACGATCTTCAGCGGATCGCCCTTCACCGCGCGCAGGATGCGGCCCACGATGGGGTCGAACAGGCCGGCGTCGATCATGACGCCGAAATACAGGATGGCGAACATCAGCATCACGCCGGTCGGCGCGATCTTGCGGATGCCGTCCAGCATCATCTTGTCTATGCCCGCCCCGAAGCCGCCCAGCAAGGCAAAAAGAATGGGAACAAGAATGAGCGCCACCAGGGGCGACAGGCGCTTGGTCATGATCAGCGTCATGAACGTGATCACCATGCCGAAGCCAAGCAGGGTCAATAGCATGAGGGTTATCTCCGACTCGTCGTTGTTATGCGAGGCAGCCTCCGGCGGGGGAAGCTGGACCGCAAGACTAGAAACTAAAGCTGTCGACAACCTGTCTTTTTCGTGGCGGGCGCTGGTCCGTCCCCCTGAATCTCCGTGCGACAATTCCCGCCATGCGCATACTGGTGATCGAAGACGACGAGGACCTGGCCGACGCCATCGTGCGCCGGCTGCGCCGGCTCGGCCATGCGGTCGACAGCCAGAACGACGGCCTGAGCGCCGACGGCGTGCTGCAATACGAGACCTTCGACCTGGTCATTCTGGACATCGGCCTGCCGCGCATGTCGGGCTTCGACATCCTGCTGCGCCTGCGCGACCGGGGCGGCAAGACGCCGGTGCTGGCGCTGACCGCGCGCATCGACATCGAAGACCGGGTCCACGCCCTGGATACCGGCGCCGACGACTACCTCGCCAAGCCCTTCGATTTCCGCGAGCTGGAGGCGCGCTGCCGCGCCCTCTTGCGCCGGCCCGCGGCCCAGGCCGCGGGCGTGCTGCGCTTCGGCGAACTGGCCATCGACAGCGCGGCGCGCCAGGTCACGCTGGGCGGACGGCGCATCGAACTGCCCAAGCGCGAATACAGCCTGCTGGAGATCCTGCTGGCCGGCATGAACCGCAGCGTCAGCAAGGCCGAAATCGCCAGCAAGCTGTTCGCCTTCGACGACGACGCCGCCCCCAACGCCATCGAGGTCTACATCGCCCGCCTGCGCCGCAAGCTCGAAGGCACGCCGCTGCGCATCGAAACGCAGCGCGGCACCGGCTACCTGCTGACGGCGGTCGGCGAGGCGGCCGACGATTCCGAGTAGCCCGTGCCGCAGCGCCGAATCTCCGTCCGCCGCCGCATGCTGGCCACGCTGCTGGCCCTGTTCGCGGCCGCCCTGGCCGCGCTCTACCTGCTGGTGCGCGGCTACGCCTACCAGACCGCCGACACCACCTACGACCAGCTGCTGCGCGCCTCGGTGCTGTCGATCGCCGACAGCCTGCAGCTGGTGCAGGGCGAATGGCGCATGGACATGCCCTACGCGTCGCTGGCGCTGCTGGAGCAGGCGCCGCGCGACCGCGTGTTCTACCGCGTCACCGCCGGCGGCGGCGAACTGGTCTCGGGCTACGCCGACCTGCCCTCGCCGCCCGCGCGCGCCGAGGCCGCGCCGGCCGACACGCCGCGCCTGTTCGAGGCCCGCTACCAGGACGAGCCGGTGCGCGTGGCCTGGATGGAGCGCAAGATCGCCGGCCCGCGCGACGCAGAAACCGCCGTCATCGAAGTCGCCCAGACGCGCGAGGCGCGCAACGCGCTGGCCGCCGGCATACTGTGGCAGGGCACGCTGGCCCTGATCGGCTTTGCCGCCGCGGCGCTGGCGCTGGCCTACTGGGGCCTGCAGCGCTCGCTCTCGCCGATCCAGCGCATCGAGCGCGAACTGGCCGCGCGCGGCGCCTCCGAACTGCATCCCATCGATGCGCCCGTGCCGCAGGAGCTCGACACCCTGGTGCATGCGCTGGACGGCTTCATGGCGCGCCTGTCGGAAAACCTGGACACGCTGCGCCTGTTCATCGCCGAGGCCGCGCACCAGCTGCGCACGCCGCTGGCCGCGCTGCACGCCCAGATGGAAGTGGCGCTGGACGAGGAAGACCCGGCCGAACAGCGCCGCAGCCTGCTGGCGGTGCTGCGCAACGCCGAGAAACTCTCGCGCCTGGTCAACCAGCTGCTGTCCGACGCCAGCGTGATCCACCGCAGCAACGTCAGGCAGTTCCAGCCGGTGGACCTGGCCGAACTGCTCGGCCAGGCGGTGTACGACACGGTGCCGCAGGCCGACCCGCAGCCCGACGTGCGGCTGCGCCTGCCCGACGCCGGCGACGCGCATCCGCCGGTCGTGCCGGGCGACAGCCTGATGCTGCGCGAAGCCTTCAAGAATCTGATCGACAACGCGCTGCGCCACGGCGCCAACGAAGAAGGCCACATCGAAGTGCGGCTGGAGCGCGCGGACGCGGGCTGGCGCGTCGCCGTGTCGGACCGCGGCCCCGGCATACCGCCGGCGCTGGCCCACGCGGCGTTCGAGCGCTTCACCCGCGGCCCCAATCCGCGCTCGTCCGGCGCCGGCCTGGGGCTGTCCATCGTCAAGCGCGTGGTCGAGATCCACCAGGGCCGGCTGGTCCTGAGCAACCGGGTGGACGGCGGACTGGAAGCCGCGATCACGCTGCCGGGGACGGCCCATGAAAAGTAGGCTCATCGCCGCCTGGCGCGGGCTCGCCATCGCCGCCGCCGTGCTGCTGCCGCTGGCCGGCCAGGCCGCCGAAACCAGCGGCGACGGGCTGACGCTGGGGCCGGCCGACAGCCGCAACGTGCTGGTGGTGCATGCCTCCAACAGCGTGCAGGTGTTTCGCGGCGTGCTGGAGGATTTCAGCCAGCTCAATCCCTCCGTGCGGCTGGAATACACCGAGATCTCCACGCAGGACCTGTACGCGCAGGCCGTGGCGCGCGCGTGGCAGGCGCCCGGCGCGCGCACCGGCCCGGACATCGTCATCAGCAGCGCCATGGACCTGCAGACCAAGCTGGTCAACGACGGCTACGCGTTGCCCCATGTGTCGCCCCAGACGCAGGCGCTGCCGCGCTGGGCGAACTGGCGCGACGAGGTCTTCAGCATCGGCACCGATCCCATCGTGATGGTCTACAACACCGACAGGCTGCCGGCCGCGCGCGCGCCGCGCACGCGGCGCGAACTGCTGTCGCTGCTGCAGGCGCCGGACCAGCCGCTGGCCGGCAGCATCTCGACCTATGACGTGCAGGGCAGCGGCATCGGCTATCTGGCCGCCACGCAGGACACGCGCCTGGACAGCATGGCCGGCGCGCTGCTGGCCGCGTTCGGACGCAACCGCGTCGCCATGCACGCGTCCACCGAACATGTGCTGGACCAGCTCGAGCGCGGCCAGACCACGTTGGCCTACAACCTGCTGGAATCCTATACGCGCCACCGCATCGCGCGCGGCGCGCCGCTGGCCATCGTGTACCCGCAGGACTACACGCTGATGCTGTCGCGCTCGGCCATCATCCCGCGCCAGGCGCCGCGTCCCGATCTCGGCGCGCAATTCCTGGACTACCTGCTGTCGCCGCGCGGCCAGCAGATGGTGCAGGAGCAATCCGGCATGCGGCCGGTGAACGCCTCGGTCATCGCCGCCGCCGGCGTGCGCCCGGTGGGCCTGGGCGTGGGCCTGCTGGTGTACCTGGACCCGCTGAAGAAAAAACACTTCCTGGACCTGTGGCGTGCGGCGGTCCAGGCGCCGGCCGCCGGTCCCGCGGGCGCGCCGGCGACGGGCGGCCCGGGCCCCGGCGGCGCGCTTGATTGAAACGCTCCGGTACGGCCGCACCAGATCGATGATTCTCATCCGAAGCGCGCATTTGCGAGGATAATTTGCAAAAGCGGCAGCGGCTGCCATGCCTGCCTGAACCAGAGTCGGAGGCGTCAAATGGCCGAACACATGCTTGCGGTCCGGCGAGCCATCGAGGCCGTCAGCCACCTTACCGATCCCGATCCGCCTTGGCAGGACATACTCACTACCGCGCGCGACATGGTGGGCGCCGACAGCAGCGCGCTGCTGGTGTTCGACAGGCGCAACAACCTGGTGAACCTGTATTCGCACGGCTGTCCCGAGGGCTGCACCGCGGACTACCAGCAGCACTACTACCGCCACGACGTGCTCGAAAAAGATGCGCGCCTGTCGCCGGCCGGCACGTGGCTGGACACCGCCAACCTCCACCAGCGCGGACAGCTGCATCGCACCGAATACTACGCGGACTTCATGGTCAAGCACCGTATGGCGCAGATCGTGTCGCTGGTGGTCGAATCGAACGCCACCATGCACGCGGGCATCGGCTTCCAGCGTTCGACGATCGACGACAAGACCTATGAACGCGTCCAGCAAGGCGCCTACGCGCATTATTTCCGCATGCTGCGCGGCCTGCTGGCGCAACGCGAGCAAGCGCTGGCCATCGGCTGGCGCTCCATCGAGAGCGCATTCGGCGACGTCGGCGAAGCGGTCCTGCTCATGACCAACAACGGCCTGGTGGCCAGGATGTCGCCGCTGGCCGCGCGCTACCTGGACGACGGACACGGCTGGAACGTGAACGGCGGGCGCCTGCGCCATGCCGATGGAAAGATGCAGGCGCAGCTCGACGCCTGCCGCGCGGCCGTCGTGCGCGATGGACGCACGCATTCGCTGGCCTCGTCCACCGGCTGGGGCGAGCTGTGCTGGATCGACGTCAGCGTGGCGCCGGAAGCGCTCAACCTGGTCGGCGAGCACATGCTGCTGGTGCGCATGCGGCGCAAAAGCGCCTTCGCGCCGCCCGACATCGACCGGCTGGTATCCGTGTTCGCCATCACGCATGCCGAAGCCGCCGTGCTGGCCGGACTGGCCGCCGGCCACAGCGTCGAAGAGATCGCCACGCTGCGCCAGGCCTCGGTGCTGACCGTGCGCAAACAGGTGGCGTCGCTGCTGAGCAAGATGGAATGCAGCCGCCAGTCCGAACTGGTGCGGCTCGCCTCCCTGCTGTAGGCCGCGCCCGGCCGCGTACTCCATTTTGGGTATGCGGCCGCATCGGTATGCGACCTACGATGGACTCGAAAGCATGAAGCCGGATGCATATAACCGGTCGCGCGGCTGCCCTTGCCGAGACTGCCTTCCCGCAAGCCCCGAGGACACCGGTCCCAACGCCGCGCTCACTCTTGCCATCGAGGAGCACCTCATGAAAACCGCCCTATTCTTCCGTGTCGCCGTCCCGGCCGCCCTGGCGGCCGCCGCGCTGCTGTCCGGTCCGGCAAGCGCGCAATCGGCCGCGGCCTCCCCCGACGACAATTCCACCGTCACCCGCGAGGACGTCATGCGCGACCTGGCCGCCTGGAAGCAGGCCGGACTGGAAAACAGCTGGAGCGGCGACAGCACGCCTGACGTCTACAGCCCGCAATACCGCGCCAGCTACCGGCAATACATGGACACGGTGAAGCCCGCCGCCGCGCCCCCGGTCCGCGCACAGTGAACCCGGTCCGCAGCCGGCGCGCCGCCTTCGGTCAGAACGTCACCTTGACCGACGGCGCGCTGCGCTGCGCCTCGCCGTGGAATACCGCTTCGATATTGTTGCCGTCCGGGTCCAGCACGAAGGCCCCGTAATAGCCCGGGTGATAGTTGCGCGGTCCCGGCGCGCCGTTGTCCTTGCCGCCGTTCGCCAGCGCCGCCTGGTAGAAGGCATCCACCATGGCCTGGTCCCGCGCCTGGAACGCCAGATGGTGGCGGCCCGTCAATTGCCCCAGCGCGGCCTTGCTGTCGGCCGTGGACACGAACAACTCGTCGGCCCAGAAATAGTCCTCGCCGGCGCCGCCCAGCGGCACCTTCAGCACGTCGAACACCGCCTCATAGAAGCGCCTGCTGGCGGCCAGGTCGCGCACCACCAGCTGGATGTGGTCGATCAGCCGGCCGCGATGGATTTCGTGCGTCTGCATGGGAGCTCCCGTGGGAAGAGTGTGGATTTCGACTATAGCGCCGGCCGCCGCCGAGGCCTTTGTTGCATCGCTGCATAATTTGCCATAATTGTTCACAAATTGCGTTTTTTCGAGCAGAATCGCGATTGCGCGACACCGCGCGCCACCTAGCCCGAGGAACCGCCCCATGAGCACCGCAAGCCGCTTGCTGGAAGACTCGTATCGCCGGACTGACCGAGCCATGCTGCCGCTCTTGTGGCTGCTGTGCATCGTAGGGCTCGGCATGGCGCCGCTCTACAACCGCTGGGGCGAAGCCACCACCGCGGGGCTGCTGGCGGCGGGCATACCCACGCTGCTGATCCTCTGGCGTCCCGGCCGCCTCTCCACCCGCCTGGCCGTGGCCTGTGGCCTGATGGTGCTGGCCGCGCTGCACATCCACCTCGCATCCGGCCAGACGGAAGTCCACTTCGGCATTTTCGTGCTGCTGTCGCTGCTGCTGGCCTATCGCGACTGGCGCACCATCCTGTGCGCGGCGCTGGTGATCGCCGTGCATCACCTGTCCTTCAATTACCTGCAGCAATGGGGATACGGCACGCTCTGTTTCACCGAGCCCAGCCTGGGCATGGTGCTGCTGCATGCGGCCTATGTGGTGGTGCAGGCCGCGGCGCTGGGATGGCTGGCCTGGAAAATGGAGCGCGCCGCCGTCGCCGCCGAAGAACTGGCGCGGCTCAGCGCGCACATCGGACGCGAACCCGGCATGTTCGACCTGCGCTTCGGCGGGCTGAGCATGGCCAGCGGCCTGGGCCGCAGCTTCAAGACCACCATGGACGCCGTGCATCGCACCATGAGCGAAGTGCGCTCCACCGCGTCGGCCCTGTCGGCCGCCTCGCACCACATGATGCAGGACAATCTGCAGCTGGACGAACGCGCGCGCACCCAGGCCGAATCGCTGGCGCGCACCGCGACCTCCATGCACGCGCTGGCCGCCAACGTCCATGACAACGCGCAGCGCGCCCAGCAGGCCGGCCAGCTCAGCGAGCAGGCGCGGCAGATCGGCGGACAGGGCAGCGCCGCGGTGGCCGGCGTGGCCGCCGTGATGGGCGAGATCCAGCAGGAATCGCAGAAGATCTCCGAGATCACCGGCCTGATCGACAGCATCGCGTTCCAGACCAACATCCTGGCGTTGAACGCGGCGGTGGAAGCGGCCCGCGCGGGCGAAAGCGGACGCGGCTTCGCGGTGGTGGCCAGCGAAGTCCGCGCGCTGGCCCAGCGCAGCGCCGGCGCGGCGCGCGAGATCCGCGGCCTGATCGACGGCTCGCTGGAGAAAACCAGCAACGGGTTCCGCCAGGCCGACGCCGCCGCCGGCGTGATCCGCGAGGTCGTCTCCAGCATCGACCGCGTCGCCGGCATCGTCGCCGAGATCGGCGAGGCCGGCCGCGCCCAGAGCGCCGGCATCGAAGAGGTCAACCAGGCGGTCGACAAGATGGACGAACTGACCCGCCAGACCGCGGCCCGCGTGGCCCAGGCCGCCAGCGCGTCCACGGCGCTGCAATCGCAGGCCGCGCATCTGCTGCAGGCCGTGGGCGTGTTCCGCCTGCAGGACGACGGCCCTTCCGCCGAAGCGCCGCGCCTGCGCGCGCAGGCGGCGCCCGGCCATCCGCCGGCGCCGGCGCTGGCCGGCGCGTGACGGGACTTATTGCGCCTTGATGCCGGCCTGCTCGATCACGGCCTTCCAGCCCTCGGATTCCTTGCGCACCCATTCGCGGGCCTGCGCCTGGCCGGCGTAAGGCTGGCGTATGCCCAGGCTCGCCATGCTGCGCTGGAATTCCGGCATGGCATAGACCTGCGCCAGGGTCTTTTCCCAGATCCGCACGATCGGCTCGGGCGTGCCCTTGGGCGCCATCACCAGGAAACCGAAGGCCACGTCGTAGTTCTTCAGGCTGGCCACGCCGGACTGCGCCACCGTCGGCACCTCGGGCAGGTCGGCGTCGCGTTGCCCGCCCGACACGGCCAGGGCCTGCAGCTTGCCCGCCTTGACGTGCGGCAGAATGCCGGGCGTGGCGAGAAAGGCGGCCTGTATCTGGTCGCCCAGCAGCGCGTTGACGGCCGGGGCGTTGCCGCGGTAAGGCACGTGCGCGGCCGGTATGCCGACGGCCAGGCGCAGCTTTTCGAAGGCCAGGTTGCCCGGGCTGCCGTAGCCGGCGGAGGCGTAGCTGATGGGATGCGACCTGGCATAGCTGAGGAACTCGTCCAGGGAAGCGACGCCCAGTTCGGGCCGCACCGCCAGGGCCATGCCGAAGCTGCCGGCCAGGCTCACCGGTTCCAGCCGGGCGGTGACGTCGCGCTCCAGGTCCTTGAAGATAAAGCGATTGACCGTCATCAGCGTGTCCAGGGTCATCAGCAGTGTGTAGCCGTCGGCAGCGGCCTGGGCCACGGACTGGGCGCCGATGTTGCCGGACGCGCCCGAGCGGTTCTCGACCACCACGGTCTGCCCCAGCAGTTGTCCGGCATGCTGCGCGATGGCCCGGGCCTCCAGGTCCAGCGGTCCGGCGGGCGGAAAATTGACGACCAGGCGTATGGGGCGCGTGGGGTAGTCCGACGGCGCGGCGGCCGCGGCGCCTCCCAGCAACATCGCGGTACAGAACAGCAGCATGGGCTTGATCATGGTTGTCTCCTGCCTGGATGTCAGGCGATGGCGGTGGGGTGCGGGCTGGTTTCGGCGTGGCGGATCATGCTGCGCGCAAGCGTCATCAGCAGCTCGCCGCGCAGCGCGGCGGCGGCCGGATCGCTCCACAGGTTGCGCAGTTCGTGAGGATCTTCCTGCAGGTCGTAGAGTTCGCCCCAGTCCGCGTCCGCGTACACGCTGAGGCGGTGGCGCGGCGTCTGCAGCGTGCGCATGCGGGTGCGGCCCGCAAAGCCGAACATGGTGCGCTGGCCCTCTTCTTCGATCAGCGCAGCGTCGCGCACCGCCGTCGCCGCGCCGGACATCAGCGGCAGCAGCGACTGGCCCTGCATGCCGTTGTAGGCGGGCAGGCCGGCGCGGGCCAGCACCGTGGCCGCGATGTCGGCGGTCGAGCACAGCGCCTGGCTGCGCGGCGCGGCCGGCGCGGCCTGCGGGTCGCGCCAGATGAAAGGCGTGCGGATCAGGCTCTGGTAATGGACCGGCCCCTTGAGCAGCAACTGGTGATCGCCCAGGTAATCGCCGTGGTCGCTGGTGAAGATGACCACGGTGTTCCGGTCCAGCCCGGTCTGGCGCAAGGCCTGCATGACCCGGCCGATGGTGGCGTCGATATGGCTGATGGAGCCGTAGTTCAGCGCAATGGCCTCGCGCGCCTCGCGCTCGGTGCAGGCGAAGATCGCCGGCGTGTGCTTGACCGCCTGGTTGCGGTCGCGCTGCTCATGCAGCCACGCCACGTGCGGCGGCGGACGGTGGCCGGGCGCGGCGCAGGCATGGAAGGACGCCGGCAGCTCCACGTCTTCGGGACGGTACATGTCCCAGTACTTGCCGTGAGGCGTGAACGGATGGTGCGGATCGGGAAACGAACACTGGATGAAAAACGGCTTGCCGCCCGCGGCATGCTCGCGCAGCAAGGCGATGGTCTGGTCGCCGATATAGGCGTTGGTGGAGCACTCCTCCGGCACGCGGGTGCGCCAGGCCTGGTGATGCCGGGTCAGCTCGAACTCCGGCGCGGGCAAGGCGTGCTCGGCCCCCCACAGGCGCCGCGCCTCGGGATGCTCTTGCGCCAGCCAGCGCTCGTAATGGCCCCAGACCTGGTCGCCGTGGTCCACCGCCAGCGCCACGCGGCCGAAACCGTAGAACGGCGTATCCAGGTCGTGGGCCGGATCGGTGCGCCACAGCGGCCCCCACTCCTGGTCGTAGTCGCCAGGTTCCGCGGTCCAGGCTTCGCCCTGCGTGCCGTCGCCGCCGGCCGGCGGCCAGGCGGGGCCGTTGCCCGTCATGTTCTGCAAATGCGCCTTGCCGACCAGCGCGGTGGCGTAGCCCGCGCCGCGCAGGCGTTCGACGAAGGTGGTGGCGCGCTGCGATAGCGGGATGCCGTTGTGGCGCACGCCGTGCACTGAAGGCATGCGGCCTGTCATCAGCGTGGCGCGGTTGGGCATGCAGATCGGCGAGGCCACGTAGAAGCGGTCGGCGGACCACCCCTGCGCCGCCAGCGCGTCCAGTTCCGGCGTGCGCACTATGGCGTTGCCATAGCTGCCCAGATGATCGGCGCGCTGCTGATCCGTGATGAATAGCAGGAAATTCGGCTGCATCGTGTCTCCTCGCCGCCGGGTCGATGCCGGCATGGCTCTGTTGTGCGGCCATTATGTGCAGGGCAGACATGAATTGATAATGAATTAATATTACTGAGCCATAACCACAGACTCATGTCTGAAAAGACGACGGACACGCATGGACTGGACCCACCGCATCCGCCTGCGCCACCTGGCCATCCTGGTGCGCCTGTGCGAGAGCCGTAACCTGAGCCAGGTTGCGTCCGAACTCAACATCACCCAGCCGGCGCTGTCGAAATGGCTGCGCAGCCTGGAAGAAGACATCGGCCTGCCGCTGTTCGAGCGGCATGCGCGCGGCATCGAACCCACGCTGTACGGACTGGAACTGCGCACCCACGCGCGTGAAATCCTGGGTAAGCTGGGCCGCGCCCAGGACACCATGGCGCAACTGGCCCACGGCGCCACCGGCACGCTGGCCGTGGGCGTCACGCCCAATATCGCGCCGGTGCTGCTGCCGCCCGGCATCCGGCGCTTCCGCGAACGCTATCCCAAGGTGCTGCTGCGCCTGGCGGAAAACACGCTGGACCACCTGCTTCCGCTGATGCAGGAAGGCTCCTACGACGTGCTGGTGGGACGCCTCGAGCAGCACTCGCTGCCGCGCAATCTGCACTACGAAGAGCTTTACGACGAGCCCATCTGCCTGGCCGTGGGCGGCAGCCACCCGCTGGCCGGCAAGCGCTCGGTCACCTGGCGCGACGTGCAGGCGCATCCCTGGATCGTGCCCGGCCCCTCCACCCCGATGCGCATGCGGATGGACTATGAACTGGCCCTGGCCGGGCAGCCCGCGCCCTGGCAGCAGGTCGAGTCCTCGTCGGTTCTCGTCAACCTCTCGCTATTGGCGGATTCGGACCTGGTGATGCCGATCTCGGAACGGCTGGCGCGCCATTTCGCCAAACAGAACATGATCCAGGTGCTGCCGCTGGCGATGCGCAGCCGCGGCATCACCGGCATGGTGTGGCGCGACGCGGCGCTGGCGTCGGAACATGCTGCCTACTTCATGGAGTGCCTGCGGCTGTCGCGCTGACCCGGCGCTACCCGTTCACGTAGAACATCAGTTTGGCCAGGATCACGATGGCCACCATGTGGCAGAACACGCTGCGGTGTATGCGCCGCTGCCGCTCGGGCGTGAGCCGCTTGCGCCGGGCCATCGTCAGCGCCGTCACCACATGCGCCAGCACGCTCAAGGCCAGCAGGATCTTCAGGCTGAACAGGATGCCGAAGGGCGACGAGCCGGGGCTGGCGAGCGCGCCCCGGTACTGCCAGGCCAGGCCCAGGCCGGCCAGGTAAAGCACCAGCACCGCCCACGGAACCACCGAGCGCACGCGCGGGCCGAGCTGGCTGCCCAATGCCTTGCGCACCTCGGCGGGCAGGCGCTTGTGCACGGGTTCCAGGAACAGCACCTCGAAGGTCACCGTGCCGACGAACACGAAAGCGGCCAGCAGATGCAGGACGAGCAGCAAGGGATAGGTATTCATGGCTGGGAGCTCCTGCAAACGATTGTCTCACCCCGCCGCCCCACCGATGGATGAGCTAAATCAAAGCGGCCCGAGCCAGTCAGGGTTCGGCCCCGGCCACCGCCAGCAGTTCGCGCAGGCGCTGCGCGTCGGCCTGCATGCTGCCGCCAAACGGCGAGACCAGCGAGACCGGCCTGAGCCGCCCCCGGTGGAGCAGCGCGCAACGATCGACCAGCCCCAGCAGTTCGTCGGGGTCGTCGCTGACGCACAGCAGCGCCGCCCCGCTGCGGACCACGGCCTGCCGGCAGCAGTCGGCGAGCTGGCGGCGCGCGGCCGGCTCCATTGCGTTGAAGGGCCGGTCCAGCATCAGCAGGTCGGGAGCCAAGGCCAGCGCGCGCGCCAGGGCCGCGCGCTGCGCCAGGGCGCGGGGCAGTTCGGCGGCCGGCGACTCCATCGCCGCGTCCAGGCCGACGCGGCGCAGCCAGTACGCCGACACGCTGCGGGCCTCCGGCTCCGGCAATCCCGACGCCCGCAACGGCAGCGCCACGTTCTCCAGCGCGTGGCGCCAGAGCAGCAGCCGCGGCTCCTTGAACATCAGCAGCGGATGCCGGAAGCCATTGCGCAGCACGCCGCCGCTGGGACGCGCCAGGCCGGCGGCAAGGCGCAGCAGGCTGGTCTTGCCCGCGCCGCGCGGGCCGATCAGGCCCAGCCGCTCGCCCGGCCGCAGGCGCAGGTCCACGTCGTGCAGCACGTGGCGGGCGCCGTAGCGCAGCGAAACGGATTGCATTTCAAGCATGGCGGGACTGCTCCAGCAAAGGTTCCAGCCGGCGCCGCAGCGGCCGCAGGCAGGCGAATTCCAGCGCCGCCGCCAGCCCCAGGATCAACAGCGCCCAGGCGATCAGCTCGGCGCTGGCGAAGGCGCCGCGGGCATTGGCCAGCGCGTGGCCCACCCCGCTCTCGGCGCCCAGCGCTTCGGCCATGACCACCAGCCGCGCGCCGGTGCTGGCTGCGCCGATCAGCGCGGCCAACAGCACGGGCCGGAGCGCCGGCAGGTACAGGTGGCGCAGGCTGCGCCACATTCCATAGCGGTAGACGCGCGTCATTTCGACCAGCTTGCAATCCACCGCCTGCACGCCCTGGACGGTATGGGAGTACATGCCCGGCGCCATGATCAGCGCGGTGATGACGATCACCATGGGCGAGCCGCGGCCGAACCACAGCGCGGCCAGCACCACCGCCACCACCGGCGGCAAGGCGGTCAACAGCCAGCGCAGCGGCTCGATCAGCCCCCGCAGCCGGCCGCTGTGCCCGGCCAGCATGCCCAGCGCGAAGCCGACGGTTGCGCCGGCCAGCACGCCCGCGCCGATGCGCATCAGGCAGACGCCGGCATTGGCGTAGAACTGCGGGCTGTGCAGCAATGGGCCGATGGCGCGCAAGGCCTGCCAGGGCGTGGCCAGCACTTGCGGGCCGAGCTGGCGCGCCGCCAGATGCCAGGCCAGCACCAGCAGCAGCACGCCGGCCGCGCACCAGGCCGGCGAGATCCGCACCGGGGCCGTCCGGGCTGGCAAAAGCAGGGCGCCGGAAAGGTTGGCGCAAGCGTGGCGGCGCGCGAAAGAGTCTGTCATTGAATTCCTGGATATCACACGAGAATGATTTACATAAAAATCTTCTCATTCACGCCGAAGCACCCAGAATGACGATTATCAATGCCGAACCGGCGGCATGGCGTCCAGCCCGGCCGCGCGGCCCAATGACGATTGTCATCGGCGGCCGGCCGGCCGCGCCGGACAATGGCTGCGCGCCCACTACCCTGCCTGGTTCCGCCATGCCCCTGACCGCCCCCGCATCCGCTCCGAACTTCATCGCCGAATCCGACATCCAGCAGATGGTGCACCGCTTCTATGCCTTGGTGCGCCAGGACGAAATACTGGGGCCGATATTCAACTCCCGCGTGGCCGACTGGGATCACCACCTGGAGATGCTGTGCGATTTCTGGTCGTCGGTGCTGCTGGGCACGGGCCGCTTCAAGGGCGCGCCGGTGCAGGCGCACGTGCGCATACCGGACTTGTCCTGGCCCTTGTTCCAGCGCTGGCTGGGGCTGTTCCACGGCGTCACCGCCAGCCTCGGGCATCCGCTGCTGCAGGAACAGGCCGACATCATGGCCGAAGGCATCGCCGCCAAGCTCTGGAGCGTGTGGCAGACGCGGCACAGCCTGCCCAGCCTGCCCGACGTGCTGCCGGAAGGCGTGCGGCCCTACTCACAAAGTCCGATATTCACCCCCGACAATCTGCCCGCCGCGCTGCGCACCGCGCATACGGTCAAGGAAGGCACATGGGGATTGCTGCTGGTGCATGCGGGCGTGCTGCGCTATACGCTGGACGACCCGCCGCATACCGAGGTGGTGCTGACCAGCGGCCAGCAGGTGGTGATCGAGCCGCAGGTGCGGCACCACGTGGCGTTCGAGCTGCCGGGCAGCTTCCAGATCACGTTCTGCCGGGCCGAGGCGTAGCCGCCTCGCCCCGCGCTTTCACGTGCTTCTTACTGTGCTTCTTACTTCTTGCGGGCGGCGCCCTGCTCCACCACCATGTCCAGCACGTACACCTGGGACGGCGCGTCGGCCGGCGGGTTCTTCCAGTCGTAGCGCTTGACGCGCAGCACGGTGCGCATGCCGTCCTGGTGCTCATAACCCTCGATCGACTGGTACAGCGGGCGCCATTCGTCGGTCGTGGGCTGCGCGACGCCGGCCTCGTCGTAGCGGCGCTCGCGCACCATCAGGCACTGGTAGCCGGGAATCAGCGGATGGCTGCACGCCGTTTTCTTCGGCGCGACTTCCAGGAACATGATTTCGCCGGCGCTGCCGTAGCGCGTTTCCGGCGTGGGCTCGCCGACGAACTTCAGCACGCTGCCGTCCTTGGCCACCAGCTCCAGGGCGGGCTCGGCGCTGTCGCCGCCCAGCGTGGCGCGCAGCTCGCCCTTCAGGCGCAGGCCGAGTTCGGCGTCCAGCTTCATCAGGGCCGGTTCGCAGGCCTTCATGGTGGAGGCCAGGTTGTCGATGCGCAGCACGCCGTTCTTGTAGGCGTAGCCGCCGAACTGGGTGTTGCAGCCGCCGCGCACGCTCATCTTGTCGTCGCTGAACTCCAGGCGCAGCGGACGGCCGATGCCTTCCTGCAGCGCGGCTATCGGCTTGCCCGAGGCGTCGACGGCGGAAGCCAGGCGCCAGTAGTAGGCGGGCAGGGTCACTTGGCTGGAGGCGGAGGTGGCGGCGTTGGTAGGCATGGAGGATTCTTCGCGAGGGGACGATGCCGGGGCGCAAGCTTGGAGCAGCGCGGCGCATACGGACGCAAGGAGAATGGTTTTTTTCATGGTTCGGTCCTTTGAGCCGGATGGCACGGGTGAAAAGCGGCATTCTACGTCCGGGGTATGGACGAATCGGACCGAAGGATGGGTAGGCCGTTTCAAAATCTTGCAAGCCGTTCCGGCTTCCCCCGCGCGGCCGGCCCGCCGCGTTTACACATAGACACGATACCCGCAAAATCCTGCATTTCTTGCCAAAAAGCCGCTAACGGCGCGCTGACCACCCCTATCTTCCGGATTTTGCTGTCCGCCGGACGCGCCGGCGGACCGTCTTGCGGAATATCCGCTTTCCCGCATGCGTCCATCGAAAGCATGCCCCGCACGCCACGGCATGCCCTCAGACCAACCTGGCGCGCCGGCCCCGGCGCGCATCGGAATACAGCGGAAACAACCATGAAGTCGATCAGAAAGTTCGCCTGCGGCGTGGCCGCCCTGGCCTGCCTGGCGGGCCCCGCCGCCTGGGCGGCGCAGGACCTCAATGTGTACGGACCGGGCGGCCCCGCCCCGGCCATGAAGGAAGCGGCCGCCGCCTTCGGCAAGCAGCACGGCCTGCGCGTGACGGTCACCGCCGGCCCCACGCCGGCCTGGGCCGAACAGGCCAAACAGGACGCCGACGTGATCTACAGCGGCGCGGAAAACATGATGAGCGGCTTCGCCACGGCGCTGCCCGGCGTGTTCGACCTGCGCGAGGCCCGCCCGCTGTACCTGCGTCCCGCCGCCATCCTGGTGCGTCCCGGCAACCCCAAGGGCATCGGCGGCTTCAAGGACCTGCTCAAGCCGGGCGTCAAGGTCATGGCGGTCTCGGGCGCCGGGCAGACCGGGCTGTGGGAGGACGTGGCCGGCCGGCTGGGCGACATCGAAAGCGTGCGGGCGCTGCGCGCCAACCTGATCCTGCCGGAAGCGGGCAACAGCGCCCAGGCCCGCAAGCAATGGACCGAGGACCAGAGCATCGACGCCTGGCTGATCTGGAACATCTGGCAGGTGTCGAATCCCGATCTGGCCAGCATGGTCGAGGTGGAAGAGCCGTACCGCATCTATCGCGACGCCGGCGCGGTCGTGACCCGCAAGGGCAAGGCCAATCCCCAGGCCCAGGCCTTCGTCGATTTCCTCGAAGCGCCCGAAGGCAAGGCCATCTTCCGCAAGTGGGGCTGGAAGACGGACTGACCGGGTCCGCCCGCCTCAGCCCTCGGCTTCGGGCGGGTGGCTCAGCGACCAGATCGCGTCGAACAGCGTGCGCTGCAAGGCGGCGAATTCCTCGCTTTCGATGATGAGCCCGTAGTTCTCGCGCCGCGACGACACCAGCGCGACGCGGTGGTCGTAGATCAGCGCGGTCATGGATAGCGTCATGTGTTCCGGCGCGAAGCGCAGTTCGCGCAGCTCGTCCACGCTGGACGGCCAGATGTCGGCGGTGTCGCGGCTGCGCGAGCGCACGACCTTCATGTGGATGCCCAGGGCGATCCGCTCGGCGCGATAGACGTCGATCTCGTCCAGGCCGGGCGCGTCCTCCAGCTCGGACATGGAAAAGATCGCGCGCAGCTGCTTGGACTCGGCCGACAGCGAATCGCGCAGCACCGTGCGCACGCCCTCGGCGCCTTCGTAGAAGCGGATGTTGGGCTTGCCCTTGGCCTGGTTATAGAGCGAGCGCAGCTGCGGCATCATGTTTTCCAGCATCTGCCGGCGCGCCTGCGCCTGCTCCAGCAGCACGCTGGGATCGAGCGCGGTGACGAAGCGCCGGCTGCCGCGATCGTCCAGCGCGATCAGCCCGTGCTCCTGCAGGCGCGTGACGGCGTCGTAGACCGTGGTGCGCGGCAGCCCCGCGCGCGTGGCGACCTCCGACACGGGCGCCTCCCCCAGCTCTATCGCGGCGCGATAGACCTTGAACAGATTGCCGCTGATGCCCAGGCGGGCGAGTTGATCTTCTACATCCATTGCGCCGGTTCGCTCGTTGTTGGTGAATGGCCAGAGCCACCTGCCGCAGTGTAACGAAGCGCTCTGCCATTCAATCTGTCGGAACAATCCGACTTAGAACTTTCAAGTCGGAATTTTCCGACACTATATCGCTTTTGGCGCTCAAATCACCGGAACATAAACAGGGAAAACACCTAGTTTTACTAACTTATCATTAAAAATCAATGCATTAAATAAACTTCCCAAGATAAAACCGGCACATGCGACATTGACGCATAAACCCGACAAACTTACGATTCGGCGTCATGATTCCCGTAAAACGGGAAGCAAAAGAAATCGATGTCGGAAATTTCCGTCATCTTTGTCCGGACGCGTACACCCAGGGGAGTCACTCATGCGCCTATCCCGTAAAACCGCACTGGCCACGGTCAGCGCCCTTTTGCTGTGCGCCAGCGCAGCCCAGGCCCAATCCGACCGCAGCGTCCGGATCGGCATCTCGACCTTCCTGTCCGGCGCCGGCGCGGTGTTCGGGGTGCCGGCCCGCGACGCCGCCGAACTGGTGGCCGCCGACATCAACCGCCAGGGCGGCATCAAGGGCGCGCAGGTGAAGCTGACGTTCTTCGACGAGAACCAGGGCGTGGACAACACGGTTATCGAGTACAAGCGCCTGGTCGAATCGAACCAGGTCGACGCCATGGTGATCGGGCTGTCCAGCTCGACCTGCCTGGCGGTGGCGCCGGTGGCCGAGCAGCTCAAGATGCCGACCCTGCTGTGGGACTGCGGCACCGCGCGGCTGTTCGAGGAACAGCGCTACGACCACGTGTACCGCACCGCCGACTACACGCCCTCGAACAACGTGGCCGCCGCGCTCTACCTGCTCAAGGACATGCCGCAGGTCAAGACCATCGCCGGCATCAACCAGGATTACGCCTTCGGCCGCGACAACTGGGCCGCGTTCAAGGAGGCGGTGCAGGCGCTGCGGCCGGACGTGAAGTTCGTGGCCGAGCTGTTCCCCAAGCTGGGCACGGCCGACTATTCGACCGAAATCTCGCGCCTGTCGGCGCTGCGCCCCGACGTCGTCTTCACCACGCTGTGGGGCGGCGACATGAACACCTTCGTCAAGCAGTCGTCCTCGCGCGCGCTGTTCCGCACCAGCCGCCTGGTGGCGCCCAACGGGCAGAGCTCGCTGGAGCAATTGGGCAAGACCTTCCCGGCCAACGCGATCGTGGGCATGCGCGGCGACAGCTGGGCGTTCAACCCGGCCATGCGCGACAACGCGCAGCACCGCAAGTTCGTGGAAGACTTCCGCGCCAAGACGCGCGCCTATCCCAGCTTCCCCGCCTACCACATGGCCCAGGCCCTGTCGGCCGTGCGCCAGGCGCTGGAACAGCGCTGGGACGGCCAGCCCGCCACGCTCAAGACCGCGCTGCTGCAAGGCTGGGACGGCCTGCAGCTGGACGACCACACCGGCAAGCTGGCCATCCGCGCGGACCACCAGGCCATGGAAGGCCAGCTCTACGGCGTCAGCAAGCCGGCCGAGGGCCAGCCGTTCCTGACGCTGTCGCGGCTGGCGCTGATTCCGCCCGAGCTGGTCTCGCCGCCGGTGGGCGAAAAGACCGACGACTGGCTGCGCACGCTCAAGCCGTCGCTGCTCGAACAGATCTCCATCCCGGCTGAATAACGGCGGCGACCATGCAGCAAACCCTATTGTTGGCGCTCCTGGACGGGCTGGCGCAGGCGTCGGTCTCGTTCATGGTCGCGGTGGGGCTGAGCCTGATCTTCGGCATCATGCGCATCCTCAACATCGCCCATGGCAGCTTCTACGCGCTGGGCGCCTATACGGCCGCGGCGCTCGGCCTGTGGCTGGCCGGCCCCGACGGCGGCGCCTGGACCTATCCCGCGCTGCTCGCGGCCGCGCTGGTGGTCGGACTGGCCCTGGGCCCGGTAATCGAGCGCGTGCTGCTGCGGCGCGTCTACGGCAAGGAACCCTCGCTGCAGATCCTCATCACCTTCGGCATCTTCATGATGCTGGAGGACGCGCAGAAGCTGCTGTTCGGCGTGGAGCCCATCTTCGCCGACGCGCCGCTGGCGCGCCTGGGCATGCTGGAGATCGGCGGCATCTACTACACCGTCTACCAGCTCGTGCTGCTGCCGGCCGCGGCGGTGGCGGTGATGGCGGGCCTGACCTGGTTCTTTTCGTACACGCGCCAGGGCAAGCTCATCACCGCCGTGATCGAGGACTACGAGGTCGCCTGCACGCTGGGCGTGAACGCCAGGCGCGTTTACCTGCTGACCTTCACGCTGGGCGCCATGCTGGCGGCGCTGGGCGGCGCGCTGGCCTCGCCCACCACTTCGCTGGTGCCGGGCATCGGCGCCGACACCATCGTGCTGTCCTTCGCCATCGTGGCCGCGGCCGGGCTGGGCCATTTCCAGGGCGCGGCGGTGACCGCGCTCATCATCGGGCTGGGCCAGGCGCTGTGCGTGCACCTGTACAGCGAAATCGCATCGGTCGTCCCCTACGTGGTGATGACGCTAATCCTGCTGGTCCGGCCCTACGGGCTGTTCGGCCGCGCGCAGGTGAAGAGGGTTTGAATCATGCAATTTTCTCTACGCGACAAGGCGCCCGTGCTACTGGCCGCGGCCATCCTGCTGGCCGCGCCCGCGATGGCGCCCGGACTGCGCGCCATCCTGTTCATGGCGGTCGCCGAGGCGGTGGTGGCGCTGGGCATCCTGGTGCTGCTGCGCGCCGGCCAGATCTCCTACGGCCACGCGCTGTACTTCGCCACCGGCGCCTATGCGGTGGCGTTCGGATCGCGCTGGCTGGGTCCGGAACTGCTGCTCACGCTGCCTTTCGCCGTGGCGTGCAGCGCGCTGCTGGGCGCGGCGCTGGGCGCCATCCTGGTGCGCTACCGCGACATCTTCTTCGCCATGCTGAACCTGGCTTTCTCGATGGTGGGCTTCACGCTGCTGCTCAAGCTCTATGACCTGACCGGCGGCAGCGACGGCCTGACCGTCGCGCAGCACCGCTACGCCGGCCTGGCGCTGCCGGCCGACGACTACGGCCCGGCCACGTATGCGCTCGCGGTGGCGCTGCTGGCGCTGGCGCTGCTCGCCACCTCGCGCTATCTGGCCTCGCCCCAGGGCCAGGCGCTGTCGGCGCTGAAAACCAACGAGACCCGCCTGGAATACCTGGGGGTGTCGGGCCGCGCCGTGCTCTACCGCGCCTACGTCGCCTCGGCGGCGCTGGCCGGCCTGGGCGGCGCGCTGGCGGCGCTGGGCACCGGCCACGTCACGCCCGAACTGGGCTACTGGACCAAGTCCGCCGAATTCGTGTTCATCGCGGTGCTGGGCGGCGTGGGGCACGTGGCCGGCGCGCTGGCCGGCGCGGTGGGCTTCGAACTGCTGCGCAGCTACGCCAGCGCCGCGGCCGCCAACGCCTGGCAGCTCATCATGGGCGCGGTGCTCATACTCATCGTGCTGTTCGCGCCGCAAGGCCTGTGCGGCCTGGTCAGGAAAGCGGGCGCGGCCCGCGCCGCCAAGGAGGCCTCGGCATGAGCGCGCCCATCCTGCAGGCCCGCGGCCTGCACATCGAATTCGGCGGGGTCAAGGCCGCCAACGGCGTGGACCTGACGCTGCACGCGGGCGAACTGGCCTCCATCATCGGCCCCAACGGCTCGGGCAAGACCACCTTCCTGAACCTGTGCACGGGCTATGTGCGGGCCTCGGCCGGCAGCGTGCAGTTCGACGGCGTGGAACTGACGCGGCTGCCGCCGCGCCGGATCGCCCGGCTGGGCATCGCGCGCGCCTTCCAGCTGCCGCAGCTCTTCACCGAACAGACGGTCGAACAGAACCTGCTGCTCGCCATCGCCGCGCGCCGCGGCTTCTGGCGGCTGTCGCCGCTGTCCACCCCCGAGGCGCGCGACGAAGCCGCGGCGCTGCTGCGCCTGTTCCACCTGCAAGGTCACAGCAAGCGCGAGATCGGCTCGCTGCCCGAAGGCGTGCGCAAGCTCATCGACATCGCCGTGGCGCTGGCGCTCAAGCCGCGTCTGCTGCTGATGGACGAGCCGACCAGCGGCGTCAGTTCACAGGAGAAATTCGCCATCATGGACATGCTCATACCCGTGCTGCGCGACCAGGGCATCACCGCCCTGCTGGTCGAGCACGACATGGAACTGGTCGAACGCTACATGGACCGCGTGGTGTTCTGGAACGCCGGCCAGGTGGCGGCGGTCGGCACGCCGGCCGACATCCTCCAGCGCGAGGACGTGCTGCGCGACGTGGTGGGAGCGATGTGATGCTGCATATCGACCGACTCACCGCCCGCATCGAAGGCGCCGCCGTCCTTCGCGAAGTCGGCCTGGATCTGTCCGCCGGCGAAACGCTGGCCCTGATCGGACGCAACGGCGCGGGCAAGACCTCGCTGCTGCGCGCCATCATGGGCGTGCTGCGCGCCGACGGCGGCACGCTGCGCTTCGACGGACAGGACCTGCGCGCCATGGACGCGCACCGGCGCGCCGGCCTGGGCATCGGCTACGCGCCCGAGGAACGCCGCCTGATCGGCAAATTCTCGGTGCTGGAGAACATCATGGTGCCGGCCTGGGCCTGCGGCCTGCCCGCGCGCGCGGTGCGCCAGCGGCTCGACCTGATCTACGCCGTGGCCCCCGAGCTGCCCGCGCTGAGCGCGCGCGCCGGCGGCCTGCTGTCGGGCGGCCAGCAGAAGATGGTGGCGCTGGGCCGCGCGCTGATGGCCGGCCACAGGCTGGTGCTGCTGGACGAACCGTTCCAGGGCCTGGCCCCGGCGCTGGCGCTGCGCTATGCGGACAGCCTGCGCACGCTGCGCCGCCAGCAGCCCGAGCTGGCCATCATCATCACCGAATCCAACCCCAAGTTGCTCGACGCCATGGCCGATCGCACCCTGTCGATCGAACGGGGCGCCATTTCCGCGGCAAACGCCGCCAGACAGACCCACTAAGGAGTCCCTATGCATTTGCGAGCCGCGGTGATCCAGACCGCATCGGTTCCCTTCGACAGCGCCGCCACCACCAGGAAGGTGGTCAAGCTCATCCTGGAGGCTGCCGCGCAGGGCGCGCGCCTGCAGGTGTTCCCCGAGGCCCTGCTGTCGGCCTATCCCAAGGGCGCCGACTTCGGCGCGCGCGTGGGCGGACGCCTGCCGCGCGGACGCGATGAGTTCCTGCGCTACTACGACAGCGCCATCGACGTGCCCGGCCCCGAGACCGAACAGATCGCCGAGGCCGCGCGCGAAGCCGGCTCGTACGTGGTCATCGGCGTGATCGAGCGCGACGGCGGCACGCTGTACTGCACGGTGCTGTTCTTCTCGCCCGAGGGCGAACTGCTGGGCAAGCACCGCAAGCTCATGCCCACGGCGATGGAGCGGCTGGTCTGGGGCTACGGCGACGGCTCCACCCTGCCCGTGTTCGACACGCCCTTCGGCAAGCTGGGCTCGGTGATCTGCTGGGAAAACTACATGCCGCTGCTGCGCATGGCGATGTACGGCAAGGGCATCCAGCTCTACTGCATGCCCACGGCCGACGACAAGGATTCGTGGCTGGCCACCGCCCGCCACATCGCGCTGGAAGGCCGCTGCTTCGTGCTGACCGCCTGCCAGTACCTGACCCGCGCCGACTTCCCGGAGGACTACGACGCGATCCAGGGCAACGCGCCCGACACCGTGCTGATGCGCGGCGGCAGCGCCATCGTCAGCCCGCTGGGCGAGGTCCTGGCCGGACCGGACTATGAGGGAGAGTGCATCCTCACCGCCGACCTGGACCTGGACGACATTGCGCGCGGCAAGTTCGATTTCGACGTGGTGGGCCACTATGCGCGGCCGGACATCTTCCAGCTGGTGGTCGACGAATCGCCGACGCCGCCGGTCGTGCTCAAGCGCTGACCGGCGGGCGCCCGGCGCGATCAGCCGATCACGCGGAAGCGTTCGGCGTCGCCCATGAACGGCTTCTCGCCGAAGCCGTTCTCATTGGAGCCGAACGGCATCTGCGCGCGCAGCTTCCAGTAGGCCGGGATATCCCACTGGCTCGCCACGGCGGCGTCGATCAGCGGGTTGTAGTGCTGCAGGCTGGCGCCCACGCCGGCGTTGGCCAGGGCGGTCCAGACCGACAGCTGCGCCATGCCGCCGGCCTGTTCGGACCAGACGGGGAAGTTATCGGCGTACAGCGCGAACTTCTCCTGCAGGCTGCGCACCACGTCCTGGTCCTCGAAGAACAGCACGGTGCCCACGCCGGCGGCGAAGCTCTTGAGCTTGGCCTCGGTCTTGTCGAACCCTTCGGCCGGGGCGACCTTGCGCACTTCCTCGATGGCGATGTCCCACAGTTTTTCGCTTTCCGCGCCGAACAGGATCACCGCGCGCGAGCTCTGCGAGTTGAACGAGGACGGGCTGTGCTTGATCGCTTCCTGGATCAGCGTTGCCAGTTCATCCTTGGGCATCGACAGATTGCGGCCCAGCGAATATTGGGTGCGGCGCTTCTTCAGCGCTTCGAGGTAAGCATTGCTCATGACGATATGACCTTCCGACTGGTAGATAGAGAAACGTGCATGAGGAATTCTACGGCCCGCAATGGCGTAAAGCGCCGATGCCGCCGCGTTTCCGGCCGGAACAAACCGTTCCACTCATGCGCCAAATCTTCCGGCATCGCGGATGCGTTTATGCATTACCCGCCAGCCTGAAGCCTGCCGAGCCCATCAGGGCTTACCCCTATTACCCGTCTGCCGTCAAAAAACTATCGTATTCGAGAATTATCAAATAAGAGAATTCTCGGTTCCGACAAAATGACAGCAGAGCCCCTATACGATTACGCCGTGATCGGCGCCGGCATCGCCGGCGCCTCGGTCGCCTACCGTCTCAGCGCCACGGCCTCGGTCGCCGTGTTGGAACGCGAGCCCCAGCCGGGCTATCACTCCACCGGCCGCTCGGCGGCCATGTTCATGGAAACCTACGGCACCGCGCAGATCAAGGCGCTCACGCGGGCCAGCCGCGCCTTCTACGAAAACCCGCCGCCGGGCTTCAGCGACACGCCGCTGCTGCATCCGCGCGGCGTGCTGTACGTGGCGACGCCCGAACAGGAAGGCCTGCTGCACCAGGTGTATGAAGACTTCCGCAGCCAGTCGCCCAACGTGAGGCTGATCGACGCCGGGCAGGCGCTCGCCCGCGTGCCCTGCCTGCGCGCCGAACAGCTTTGCGGCGCCATCGAGGAGCCGGACGCCCGCGACATCGACGTGCACGCCCTGCACCAGGGATTCCTGCGCGCCATGACGCGCCAGGGCGCGGCGCTGCTCAACCGCGCCGAAGTGGTGGCCGCGGTCCACGCCGACGACGCCTGGACGCTGACGCTGGCCGACGGCCGCCAAGTGCGCGCGCGCGCCGTGGTCAACGCCGCCGGCGCCTGGGCCGACCAGGCCGCCGCCCTGTGCGGCGCGCGCCAGGTCGGGCTGCAGCCGTGCCGCCGCACCGCCTTCACCTTCTCCGGCCCGCAGGACGTGGATTTTTCGCGCTGGCCCGCGGTGGTCGGCGTCGACGAAAGCTATTACTTCAAGCCCGACGCCGGCCAGCTGCTGGGCTCGCCCGCCAACGCCGATCCGGTCGAGGCGCACGACGTGGTGCCCGAAGAACTGGACGTGGCCACCGGCATCTACCGGATCGAGTCCGCGACCTCGCTCACCATCCGCCGCCCCCGGCACACCTGGGCCGGGCTGCGCTCCTTCGTGCGCGACGGCGACTTCGTGGTGGGCTGGGACCCGGAGGCGCCGGCGTTTTTCTGGCTGGCGGCGCAAGGCGGCTATGGCATCCAGACCGCGGCGGCGACCTCGGAGCTGGCCGCCGCGCTGCTCATGCGCCAGCCGCTGCCGGCCGATCTGCACATGCACGGGGTGGACGCCGCCGCCGTGCGTCCCGCGCGCCTGCGCTGATTGTTCATCGACCCCCAACTCTCTCTTTACGCGGAGCGGCAGCATGAGAATATTTTCCGGGTCCCTCGCGACCGAGACCAACACCTTCTCTCCCATTCCCACCGGGCTGTCCGCCTATCGCGCGCGCGGCTACTACCCCGCCGGCCAGCATCCCGACCGCATGCAGATGTTCTCCGGCCCGCTGTGGGCCGCGCGCCAGCGCGCGCAGGGCAAGGACTGGACCCTGATCGAAGGCATGACGGCCGGCGCCACGCCGGCCGGCATCACCACCCGCCATGCCTACGAAACCCTGCGCGACGAACTGCTGGACGACCTGCGCCGCGCCGGCAAGGTCGACATCGCGCTGTTCGGCCTGCATGGCGCCATGGTGGCCGACGGCTACGACGACTGCGAGGGCGACCTGCTGCGCCGCGCGCGCGAGATCGTGGGACCCGATACCGTGATCGGCGCCGAGCTCGACCCGCATTGCCACCTGACCGCGACCATGACGGACAGCGCCGACTTCCTGGTCTGTTTCAAGGAATATCCCCACACCGACATCCTGGAGCGCGCCTACGACCTGGTGGACCTGTGCGTGGCGCGCGCCGAAGGCCGCATCCGCCCCACGCGCGCCGTGTACGACTGCGAGATGATCTCCATCATGCACACCAGCCGCGAGCCGATGCGCGGCTTCGTGGACCGCCTGCTGGCCATGGAAGGCAAGGACGGCGTGCTGTCGGTGTCCATCGCGCATGGCTTTCCGTGGGGCGACACGCCCGACATGGGCTCCAAGGTGCTGGTCTACACCGACGGCGACCAGGCCGGCGCCGACGCGCTGGCGCGCGCGCTGGGCGCAGAGATCATCGGTTTTCGCGACCAGCTCGCGCCGCCCTACCCGGGCGCCGACGACGCGCTGGACCAGGCGCTGGCGCTGGACGATTTTCCGGTGGTGCTGGCGGACTCCGCCGACAACGCCGGCGGCGGCGCGCCCAGCGACGCCACCTTCATCCTGGAACGCGTGCTGGCGCGCGGCATCCGCGACGTGGCCACGGGTCCGTTCTGGGACCCGGTGGCCGTGCAGCTCTGCTTCGAGGCCGGCGTGGGCGCGCAGATCAAGCTGCGCATCGGCGGCAAGGTCGCGCCGGTCTCGGGCCGGCCGCTGGACCTGGACTGCGAAATCCTGGCGCTGCAGCGCGACGCCGTCATGACCGGCCTGGCCGGCACGCCGGCCCTGCTGGGCGACACCGCCATCGTGCGCAGCCAGGGCGTGACGCTGGCCCTGACCACCAATCGCACCCAGGCCATGGGCACCGACCTGTTCACGCAGTTCGGCGTGGACCTGGCGGCCATGAAACTCATCATCGTGAAATCGTCGCAGCACTTCTACGCCTCGTACTCGAAGGTGGGCCGCCACGTCATCTACGTGGAGACGCCGGGCGCCATCACGCAGGACTACAACGCGTTGCCGTTCGTCAAGCGCAAGCTGCCGAAATGGCCGTTCACGGCGTGAAGCGCCATCCACCGCCGCCCGCCACGGGCGCCGCAAGACCAAGGGGAAAACAATGATCCGACGTATCAGTTTGCTGGGCGCAGCCGCCCTGCTGGCCATCGGCGCCGCCACCGGCGCGGCCGCGCAGACCAAGACCCTGCGCCTGGTGCCGCACGCGGACCTCAAGACGCTGGACCCGCTGTTCAATACCGCCTACATCACGCGCAACCACGGCTACATGGTGTTCGACACTCTGTTCTCGCAGGACGGCAAGGGCCAGGTGCAGCCGCAGATGGTGGACACCTGGACCGTGTCGGACGACGGCAAGTCCTGGCGCTTCACGCTGCGCCCGGGCCTGAAGTTCAACGACGGCACGCCGGTCAAGGCCGAGGACTGCGTGGCCTCGATCCAGCGCTGGGCCAAGAAGGACACGCTGGGCCAGGCCATGATGGCCGCCGGCGCCGAGCTTGCCGCCACCGGCGACAACAGCTTCACGCTGACCTTGAAACAGCCCTTCGGCCTGGTGCTGGACGCCCTGTCCAAGCCTTCCGGCATGCCGCCCTTCATCATGCCCAAGCGCCTGGCGATGACGGACCCCAACACCCAGGTCACCGAAATGGTCGGCTCCGGCCCGTTCCTGTTCAAGCGCGACGAATGGGTGCCGGGCAACAAGGTGGTGTACGTCAAGAACCCCGCCTACGTGCCGCGCGCCGAGCCGGCCGACGGCCTGGCCGGCGGCAAGCAGGTCAAGGTGGACCGGGTCGAATGGGTCTACATCCCCGACGGCAACACCGCGACGGCGGCGCTGATGAACGGCGAGGTCGACATGATCGAGCAGACCACGCCGGACTTCCTGCCGGTGCTGGAAAGCAATCCGGACATCACGCTGAACACCTCGGTGTCCTCGCAGGGCATGGTCGTGCTCAACTCGCTGCATCCGCCCTTCGACAAGCCGCAGGCGCGCCAGGCCCTCTACTATCTGGTCAGCCAGAAGGAAATGCTGTCGGCCATGGGCTACCCCGAGAAGTACCGGGTCGACTATTGCGCCACGCTCTATGTCTGCGGCTCGCCCCTGGCCACCGACGCCGGCGCCGCGCCCTACGCCAAGCGCGACCCGGAACGCGCCAAACAGCTGCTGCAGGAGGCCGGCTACAAGGGCGAAAAGGTCGTGGTGCTGTATCCGACCGACCACATCAGCGCGCCGGCCGTCATGGTCCTGGCGCAGAACATGAAGAAGGCCGGCATCAACGTGGACCTGCAATCCATGGACTGGGCCTCGCTGGCCGCGCGCCGCCTGAAGAAAGACCCGCCCGCGCAAGGCGGCTGGAACATCTTCCTGACCTGGGGCGGCTATTACGACGCCAGCACGCCGGTAACCAACCCCTGGCTGTCCGCGGCCTGCGGCAACAGCCTGCCGGGCTGGCCCTGCGACAAGGAGCTGGACGCGCTGCGCACGCAATGGATCCGCGAAACCGACGCGGCCAAGCGCAAGCAGATCGCCGCGCAGCTGCAGGCGCGCGCCTACCAGACGGTGCCGTACGTCATGTGGGGCGAATTCAAGCCGGTCTCCGCGTTTCGCGGGCTGCAGCACACCGAGCTGCTCAAGACCGGCATCCCGGTGATGTGGAACATCGAAAAACCGTAAGGCAGACGCCGGGCGCGGCTTGCGCCCGGCCGCAAGCCGGGGGGAAAACAGCGTGAAATTCATACTGCGCCGCGTCGCGGCCGTCATTCCCGTCATGGCCGTGGTCGCGGTCGTGGTGTTCCTGCTGATCCACCTGTCGCCGGGCGACCCGGCGGCCGTCATCGCCGGCGACAACGCCACCGCCGACGACGTGGAGAAGATCCGCCAGAACCTGGGCCTGGACAAGCCGCTGCTGCAGCAGTTCGGCATCTGGGTCGCGCACATCGCCAGCGGCGACCTGGGCACCTCCATCGCTACGCAGATGCCGGTCTCGGAACTGATCGGCCAGCGCATAGGCCCCACCCTGTCCATCGCCGCCTTCACCATGCTGTTCGCCGTGGTCGCGGCGATACCGCTGGGCGTGCTGGCGGCCTGGAACGCCGGACGCTGGCTGGACCGGCTGGTCATGGTGGGCGCGGTCTGCGCGTTCTCGGTGCCGGTGTTCCTGATCGGCTACAGCCTGGTCTACGGTTTCTCCATCAAGCTGGGCTGGCTGCCGGTGCAGGGCTACAAACCGCTGTCGGCCGGCCTGGCGCCCTATCTGCGCCACCTGGTGCTGCCCTGCCTGTCGCTGGGCCTGGTGTATATGGCGCTGCTCACGCGCATGACGCGCGCCACCATGCTGGAGGCGCTGTCCGAGGACTACATCCGCACCGCCCGGGCCAAGGGCCTGTCGGCCGGCCCCATCGTATGGCATGCCTTGAAGAACGCCGCCAACCCCATCGTCACCACCATCGGCGTGGGCGTGGCGCTGCTGATCGGCGGCGTGGTGGTCACGGAGACCGTGTTCGCCATTCCCGGCCTGGGCCGCCTGACCATAGACGCGGTGCTGCGCCACGACTATCCGGTCATCCAGGGCGTGCTGCTGGTGGCCTCGGGCATCTACGTGCTGATCAACCTGCTGGTCGACCTGAGCTACCGGCTCTTCGATCCGCGCATCCGCTACTGACGGGGAGACGCATGACTACCGCAACCCTGCCGCTGCCCGCCAGGCGTACGCGCCTGCGCCGCGCGCTGAAATCGCTGCGCCGCCACCCGATGCTGTATGCCGGCGGCGCCATCCTGCTGCTCCTGGCCGCGATCGCGCTGGCCGCGCCGTGGCTGGCCACGGTCGATCCGCAGGACATCAATCCGATGGCGCGCATGAAGCCGCCCTCGTCCGAGCACTACTTCGGCACCGACGCCCTGGGCCGCGACGTCTACTCGCGCACGCTCTGGGGCGCGCGCGTGTCCCTGGTGGTCGGCCTGGTGGTGGCGGCGGTCGCCACCGCGGGCGGCGTCGCGCTGGGCATGGCGGCAGGCTATTTCCGCCGCCTGGACGCCGTCATCATGCGCATCATGGACGGCCTGATGGCCATTCCCGGCGTGCTGCTGGCGATCGCGCTGATGGCCACGCTCAAGGGCGGCCTGGGCACCGTGATCGTCGCCATCGTGATCCCGGAAGTGCCGCGCGTCGTGCGCCTGGTGCGCGCGCTGGTGCTGACGATACGCGAGCAGCCCTACATCGAGGCCGCGGTGTCCTGCGGCACGCGCGTGCCGGCCATCCTGCTGCGCCACGTCCTGCCCAATCTGTTCGCGCCGCTGATGG
This sequence comes from Achromobacter sp. SX5, assembly GCF_056711425.1. Classification (NCBI taxonomy): domain Bacteria; kingdom Pseudomonadati; phylum Pseudomonadota; class Betaproteobacteria; order Burkholderiales; family Alcaligenaceae; genus Achromobacter; species Achromobacter sp. SX5. The sequence goes on from NZ_CM160041.1 coordinate 4,548,891, forward strand.
TGCAGGCCACCTTCATCGCGGCCTCGGCCATCCTGACGGAGGCCGTGCTGAGCTTCCTGGGCGTGGGCATCCCGCCGCAGATACCGAGCTGGGGCAACATCATGGCCGAGGGTCGCAACTTCGTGGCCGTGGCCTTCCACATCATCCTGTATCCCGGCCTGTTCCTGGGCGTGGCCGTGCTGGCCGTCAACCTGGTGGGCGACGGACTGCGCGACATGCTCGATCCGCGCCTGGCCAAAAAGCTGTAGGAGCGTCCATGCAAACCCGACCCGTCCTGAGCGTGCGCGACCTTACCACCTGTTTCGACGGCGACGAGACCACGGTGGTCGCCGTCGACGGCCTGTCGTTCGACCTGATGCCCGGCGAAACCCTGGGCCTGGTGGGCGAATCCGGCTGCGGCAAGAGCGTGACCTCGCTGTCCATCATGCGTCTGCTGCGCGCCCCCGGCCGCAATGCCGGCGGACGCATCGAGTTCGACGGCCAGGACCTGCTGGCCCTGCCCGAGAAAGCCATGCGCGCGATCCGCGGCAACCGGATCTCGATGATCTTCCAGGAGCCGATGACGTCCCTGAACCCGGTGTTCACCGTCGGCCGCCAGATCAGCGAATCGCTGATGCTGCACCAGGGCCTGTCGCGCCGCGACGCCCTGGCCCAGGCCGAACAACTGCTGGACCTGGTGCAGATCGCCGACCCCGCGCGCCGCGTGCGCGAGTACCCCTATCAGTTGTCCGGCGGCATGCGCCAGCGCGCCATGATCGCGATGGCGCTGGCCTGCCAGCCCAAGGTGCTGATCGCCGACGAACCCACCACCGCGCTGGACGTCACCATCCAGGCGCAGATCCTGCACCTGCTGCGCGACATCCAGGCGCGCCTGGGGACCGCCATCGTGCTGATCACGCACGACCTGGGCGTCGTGGCGCAGATGTGCCAGCGCGTCATCGTCATGTACGCCGGCCGCAAGGTCGAGGAAGGCGGCGTGGACGACGTGCTGGACCGGCCGCAGCATCCCTATACCCGGGCGCTGATCCGATCGCTGCCCGATTTCGTCGACGGCCAGGGCCACGACGCCCGGCTGGCCGAGCTGCCGGGCATCGTGCCCGTGATGACGCCGGCCTCGCGCGGCTGCGCCTTCGCCGCGCGCTGCCCCGAGGCGCAGCCGCGCTGCCGCGACGCCGCCCCGCCCGCCGTGGACGCCGGCAGCCGCCACCGCGTCTGGTGCTGGGCGCGCGCCGAAGGACTGGCCGCCGCGCCCGCGACCGGCGCCCTGACCGCGTGAGAGCCGCCATGAACCTGCACGATATCCCCCCCCCGCCCGCCGCGTCCGCCATGTCCGCATCCGCCGCGCCCATGCTGGAAGTCATCGACCTCAAGAAGCACTTTCCGGTGGACGGCGGCAAGGTGCTGCGCGCCGTCGACGGCGTGTCGCTGTCGGTGCCGCGCGGCCAGACGCTGAGCCTGGTCGGCGAATCCGGCTGCGGCAAATCCACCACCGGCAAATGCCTGATCCGGCTGGCCGAACCCACCGCCGGCCGCATCCTGCTCGAAGGCCAGGACCTGGCGGCGATGAACGGCCGCCAGCTGCGCGCCATGCGCCAGCGGGTGCAGTTCATCTTCCAGGACCCGTTTTCGTCCATGAATCCGCGCATGCGGGTGCGCGACATCATCGGCGAGCCGCTGCGCAACTTCGGCCACGGCCGCGCCGCGATCCGCGAGCGCGTGGCCCAGCTGCTGGCCCGCGTCAGCCTGCGCCCCGACGCCGCCGACCGCTACCCGCACGAATTCTCCGGCGGGCAGCGCCAGCGCATCGTGATCGCGCGCGCGCTGGCGCTGGACCCCGGGCTGATCGTGTGCGACGAGCCGGTGTCGGCGCTGGACGTCTCGGTCCAGGCCCAGGTCATCAACCTGCTGATGGACCTGCAGCGCGACCTCGGCCTGACCTACGTGTTCATTTCGCACGACCTGAGCGTGGTGCGCCACATCAGCCACCAGGTGGCCGTGATGTACCTGGGCCGCATCGTCGAAAGCGGCCCGCGCGACGCCATCTTCGGGCGCCCGGCCCATCCCTATACCCGCGCCCTGCTGGCCGCGGTGCCGTCCGCCCGCCGCGGCGAGCGCACGCCGGTCGAGGTGCTCAGGGGCGAAATCCCCAGCCCCCTGTCGCCGCCCTCGGGCTGCGCGTTCCGCAGCCGCTGCCCCATGGCCCGGCCGCGCTGCGCCGAAGAAACCCCGCTGCCGCGCCACGTCGCCCCCGGGCAGCAGGTCGCCTGCCACTTTGCCTAGACGGAGATACGCATGTCCCAGCCCGACGCCACCCCGTTCGATTACATTCTTGCCGGCGGCACCGTCATCGACGGCGCCAACACCCCCGGCCGCCGCGCCGACGTGGGCATGCGCGGCGACCGCATCGCCGCCGTCGGCGACCTGGCCGGCCATACCGCCGCACGCCGCATCGACGTCGCCGGCAAGGTGGTGGCGCCCGGTTTCATCGACTCCCATACGCACGACGACAACTACCTGCTCAAGCGCCGCGACATGACGCCCAAGATTTCGCAGGGCGTCACCACCGTGGTCACCGGCAATTGCGGCATCAGCCTGGCGCCGCTGGCGCACGCCAATCCGCCCGCGCCGCTGGACCTGCTGGACGAAGGCGGCTCCTATCGCTACGAACGCTTCCGCGACTACCTCGACGCGCTGCGCGCCGCGCCCGCCGCCGTCAACGCCGCCTGCATGGTGGGCCACTCCACGCTGCGCGCCGCCGTCATGCCCGAGCTGCAGCGCGAGGCCACGCCCGCCGAGATCGAGGCCATGCGGGCGCTGGCCGACGAAGCCCTGGCCAGCGGCGCCATCGGCATCTCCACCGGCGCGTTCTACCCGCCCGCCGCCTGCGCCAGCACCGAGGAGATCATCGAAGTCTGCCGGCCGCTGGCCGCGCGCGGCGGCGTCTACGCCACCCACATGCGCGACGAAGGCGAGCACATCGTCGCGGCGCTGGAAGAAACCTTCCGCATCGGCCGCGAACTGGGCGTGCCCGTCGTGATCTCGCACCACAAGGTCATGGGCAAGCCCAACTTCGGCCGCTCCCGCGAAACCCTGGCCCTGATCGAGGCCGCCATGGCCGGCCAGGACGTCTCGCTGGACGCCTATCCCTACGTGGCCGGCTCCACCATGCTCAAGCAGGACCGCGTGCTGCTCGCCGGCCGCACCCTCATCACCTGGTGCAAGCCCTGCCCCGAACTGAGCGGGCGCGACCTGGACGAGATCGCCGCCGAACGCGGCAAGTCCAAGTACGACGTGGTGCCCGAACTGCAGCCGGCCGGCGCCATCTACTTCATGATGGACGAGCCCGACGTCCAGCGCATCCTGGCCTTCGGCCCCACCATGATCGGCTCGGACGGCCTGCCCCACGACGAGCGCCCGCACCCGCGGCTGTGGGGCACCTTCCCGCGCGTGCTGGGGCACTACTCGCGCGACCTGGGCCTGTTCCCGCTGGAGACAGCCGTCTGGAAGATGACCGGCCTGACCGCCGCCCGCTTCGGCCTGGCCGAACGCGGTCAGGTGCGGCCCGGCTACTACGCCGACCTGACGGTCTTCGACCCGGCCACCGTGGCCGACTCCGCCACCTTCGAGCGGCCCACCGAGAGCGCCGCCGGCATCCATTCGGTCTACGTCAACGGCGCGCCGGTCTGGCAGGACCAGGCCTTTACCGGCCTGCACGCCGGGCGCGTGCTGAACCGGGCCGCCTGAACCGGGCGCAACCTTTACAATCCGGCAAACGCGGCGGGGCTTGCGGGCCCCAGCCCCAGCCCTCAACCCTTGATGCCAGACCGCTACATGGCCCTACCCGGCAAGACCGTTCCGCCCGAAATCGTGGGCAAGGAAGAAATGGGCGCTCGCCTGCGGGCCGAGCGCAAGGCAAGAAAACTGACCTTGCAGGAAGTCTCCCGCGCCAGCGGCATCGCGGTGTCCACGCTTTCCAAGGCCGAGCTGGGGCAGATCGCCCTGAGCTACGAGAAATTCGGCGCGCTGGCCCGCGCGCTGGACGTCGACATGACCCGGCTGTTCATGCTGGGCGACGCCTCCCAGGCCGCCGTCGCGCCGACCTACGTCAAGAACAAGCTCGGCGACGCCTGCGACTACGTCACGGAGAACTACCACTACCGCCTGCTGATGGGCGAATACCCGGGCAAGAAAATGACGCCCATGGTCGCCCTCATCGATTCGCGCAAAGTGGTCGAGTTCGAGGACTACATCCGGCATCCCGGCCAGGAATTCGCCGTGGTGCTGTCGGGCAAGGTCCGCATCCAGTTCGAGAACGGCGACAGCGTCGTGCTTGCCAAGCACGAAACCGCCTATTTCGACAGCAGCATCGGCCACGTCTACCTGTCGCTGAGCAAAAAGCCGGCCGAAGTGCTGGCGGTCTGCAGCGACACCGACGAAGTGCCCTCGCGGCTGAAACCCGCCTGACTCGCGCACCTGGCGCCGATACCGCAACGACGATCACGACAAGCAGCAATGCGCATCACCCCCACACTGACTCTTTGCGCGGCCCTGGCGGCCGGCAACCCCGCCCTCGCACAACCCGTGCTGCGCGACATCGGCGCCATGCTTTCCGGCGCCAAAAGCGGCAGCGCCATCGTCCGCAGCGACCGCGGACTGCTGCTGGAAACGCGCCACTGCATCGACGGCCAGGCGCCCGTCGCCGCGCAGCTGCGCGGCCAGCTCGGCGTGGCGCACGAGGCCGCCCTGCTCGACCTGTTCCAGCGCATCCTGTGCGCCCGCTCCGACGACGGCATGGGCAAACTCTCCATCGCCCGCTACGGCGAGGACGCGGCCGACTCGTTCGGCACCGGCATGACGTTCTACTCCGGCAGCAAGGAACTGGGCGAATGGCCCATCGAGATCGAAAGCCACAGCCCGCGCGACGAGGCCTATATCTCCATGCTGGGCCTGACGCCGAACAGTCCCATCAGCGGCGTCTCGCTATGGCAGACCCCGTCGCCCGGCCGCGTGCGCGTCTGGTTCGCGCCGTTCCTGCACAGGCCTTCGGACGCCATGACCTACGACTTCGAACTGCGCGGCGAGCGCTGGGTCTGGGTCGCCGCCGTCTCCTCCTCGCGCATATTGGGCTAGCGTCCGCCGCCGGCATCAGACTGTCATATAAGCCGGCGATACTGGCTCCGCAATGCGCGCAACTCCCCGGCATCCCCGGGGAAAGGCCCGGATATCTCTGGATATCCCTGGATATCCATATGAAAGGTAATTCGTTGCCGCGCCTTGCCGGCCGGCCTACGATGCCTGCCATACCCCGGGCCAGACGCCCGTACCAAGGTTCCACGAAGGTTCCAATATGCAACGCCTGATATCCCCGATCCTGAGCCGCCGTCCGGCGCTGCTCGCCGGCCCCCGCAGCGCGCGCCGCTATGACGCCGTCGTGTCCCTGCAGGCCTACCGCGAAGCCCGCCAGCTGCGCGAATCCGCCCAACGCATCCTCGCCGTATCCGCGCGCTACATGCTGCCGGGCGCCTGAGCGCCTTATAGAAAGCCGGCCGCGCGGAACATGCGCTCGTAGATCTCGCGCAGCGTCGCCTCCTTGCGCTTGTTGTACGCCATCACCTGCATCGCGCCCACGGCCGCGGACTGCTTGGCCCACGCATACAGGTCGCGGTCCGCCGGATTGGCGCGCAGCCAGTCGCGGAACATCCGGTGCCGGATATTCTCCGGACAATCCGGCCCGAACACATGCAGGTTCGCCGCCGGCGCCTCCAGCCGCAGCGCGCGGTGCTGATGCCAGGACGGCTCGCGCAGCGCCAGCACATAGCCGATCGCCTCCAGCGGCCCCACGTAGTCTTCCTCCCGCGCCGGATCGGCCACGGTCAGGTCGATGTCGATCACCGGCTTGGCCGCCAGCCCCGGCACCGCCGTGGACCCCATATGCTCCACGTCCAGCGCCGCCGGCCCCAGCGCCTCGCGTATCGCCGCGGCCAGCGCGTCGTAGCGGGCCGGCCATCGGGGATCGTAGGGCACGACTTCCACCGGCGCCGGCGCCGGCCGGCCTCGGACCCAGGGGTCTTCGTCCGGGTCCGGTTCGTGGTGTTTCATGATTTCTTCGGGTGTCGCCATGCGATGCATCCTCCTGCGGCGGTCCGGACGAGCCTCAACGGCCCGACAATTGCGCGATCTGCTGCAGCGCCGGCACCTGTAGCGGCATCAGGCGGGTGCATGCCAGCAGCTCCCGGGCGGCGAAGGCGATGGCCTCGTCGTCGAAGCCCTCGGAATACACCGTGATCACCAGGCAGCCCAGCGCGGCCCCGTCCCAGGAATGGAAATTGGCCGCGATGGCGCTCAGGCCATCGTAAAGCTCGTCGCGCACCAGCACGTAGCCGTTCTCGGCGGCCCGGGCCAGATCCGCCTCCAGCGCCGCCCGGGTGGTCAGGGTCTTGCCGGTGTGCGCCGCGTACGGCGGCTCGCCGAGCAGGGCCTCGCGCCTGGCCGGATCGGATGCGAGCAGCAGGGCCTTGCCCGGGCCCGAGGCATGCAGCGGGCCATGCAGCCAGGTCGTGTAATACGGATTAAGCGACGTGCCCGCCGGCATCGCGTCGACCACGATGCGTTCGCCTCCGACATAGGCCACCAGCACGACGGACTGCCCCACTTTGTTCGCCAGGCCGCGCACCAGCGGATCGGCCTGGCGGCGCAGTTCTTCGAGCGGATGCTTCAAGGCCAGCGGACGCATGGCGGACGGCGAGGCCAGATAGCGCTTGCCGTCGCCGATGCGGATCACGCGCCCGGCTTCCTCCAGCGTCCGCAGCAGGCGCAAGGCGGTGCTCAGGTCCAGTTCGACCGCGGCGGCCAGTTCCGCCAGCGTCATCGGATGGCTGGCGGCGATCAGGGCATCCAGCAAGGCCAGTCCGCGCAGCAGGGTGCCGGCCGGCGGCCCGCTTCCCGGGGCGTTGTCGGAGGTCGCGGCCGGTTCGGCGGCCGTGGAAATTGCGCGATTCTTGAGCGGTTTCGGCATGGTCCGGTCTGCAAGGCGCTTGCGTTCTACGCCAATTTGCAGAATCATAATATCGAAATAAAACTTTCAATAGATGATTCTTTAATTTCTACTATTGACTGATATATAACCGAGACAAATCCAAGCGCAATGAACGCAAAGAAACTCTTGTCGGTAGGCGACTACGAACGCGCAGCCAAGGCGGTCCTGCCGCACGCGGTGTTCGGCTACGTCAACGGCGGCACCGAAGACTGCCTGACGCTGGAAGCCAACCGGGAAGCGTTCCGTTCGGTTCAGTTCCGTCCGCGCGGCCTGGTCGGCGTCGCGCAGCGCACGCAGGCCGTCGAACTCTGGGGAAGGCAGTACCGGCATCCTTTCGGGATCGCGCCCATGGGCATGACCGCCATGTGCCGCCATCGGTGCGAATGGGACCTGGCCAAGGCCGCGTCAGAGGCGAAAATTCCGTTCGTGCTCAGCGGCCTTTCCACGCTGGCCATGGAAACCGTGCGCCAGGCCGATGCCGATTTCTGGTATCAGGGCTACATCCCCGGCGACAAGGAAGTCATCGAACCGCTGCTGCAGCGCCTGCGCGCCAACGAGATCGACGTGCTGGTCGTCACCATCGACACGCCCGTGGGCGCGAACCGCGAGAACAACCAGCGCAACGGTTTCACCGTCCCGTTCAAGTTCAGCAGAGGCCTGCTCTGGGATGGGCTTCGTCATCCCCGCTGGTCCGCCAACGTGTTTCTCCGTACCCTGCTTTCGGACCGGCAGGTGCCGCGCTTCTGCAACGTGGTCGCCGATACGCGCGGCTACCGCATCACCGAAGAACCCAAGGGCGGCCTGCGCGGCGGCCGCGACCGGCTGGACTGGTCGCACCTGGCCTGGATGCGCGACATCTGGCCGGGCCGCATCGTCCTCAAGGGCGTCGCCCATCCCGGCGACGCGCAGCTGGCGGAACAAATGGGCCTGGACGGCGTCATCGTCTCCAACCACGGCGGACGCCAGCTCGACGGCGCGCAGGGCGCCCTGGACGCCTTGCCCGAGGTCGCCGCCGCGGTGGGCCCGAATTTTCCGGTGATGGTCGACGGCGGCTTTCGCCGTGGCGCCGACATCCTCAAGGCCATCGCGCTGGGCGCGCGCATGGTGTTCCTGGGCCGCCCCTTCCTCTACGGCGCGTCCGTGGCCGGACAGGCCGGCGTGGCGCGCATCATCGACATTTTGGGAACCGAAATCGACCGCAACCTGGGGTTGCTGGGGTGCCGCGACCTGGCGGAGCTGGGAGGCGACTTCATCGTGTCGCGTGCTTCACCCCCGTGGGCACGTAGTTATCGCAATGCGCCCCTGATTTAGCGCAGGACACCGAATGCTAAACTTCGCTGCTGTTGCCCTGCCCGAGGTTTCCGAGCTATGTACACAGGTACCGGCATGTACACACTTGGCGAAGCGGCACGTTTGATCGGTGTTCCTTCTCCCCAATTGAATCGCTGGCTTTTCGGTTATCGCTATACGAAAGGCCCGGACAATTCGCGTGTAAAAAGCTGGTCACCCCCTCTTTGGACGCCAGAACTGGCCGATCAGGACTTCGACGAAAAAGTCATCGGCTTTCATGACCTGCTGGAAGTCCGCTTCGTAGGCGCTTTCGTAAGGTATGGCGTGCCGTTGATTGTCGTGCGCCGCTGCCTGGAGAGCGCTCAGCAATTGTATGGAGTGAAGTATCCCTTCACTACCCTTCGCTTCAAAACGGACGGCCGAACGATATTTGGCGAAGCCTTACGTCAAGCAGAAAAAGATGGTGCGCTGGTCGATCTGAGAAACCGGCAACACGTTTTCCGAGAAATCATCAATCCATCGTTGTACGCGGGTATTGAGTACCACCAGGATCAAGCCTTGAAATGGTATCCCGCCCTCAAACGGGATCGGGTCGTGCTTGATCCGTGCCGGCAGTTCGGCAGCCCCATCCTCGAAGACTCGGGCACGCCAACCGACGTCATTTACGCCTCGTACTTGGCCGAGGGCGGACACGAAGCGGCAATCAAACAGACCGCTTCCGCCTATGAAGTACAGGTACGGTATGTGAAAGCTGCCGTCAGGTTCGAAGAGAGCCTGCGACAGCGGGTCCATTGAATTTTCTGTTCGACCATAACCTGCCTCCCCATTGGGCGGCTGCCGTTGCACGCGCCAGCGTAAACATGTTTGCCGCCGGCAAAGTCGAGCAGGTGTGCCATCTTCGGGATCGCTTTCCGCCCAACGCTGTCGATACGGAATGGCTGACCACTCTCGGGCAGGAAGGCGGTTGGACCGTAGTCTCAGGCGATGCATTCCGGAAGAGAAATGGCGCAGAACGACAAGTCATTCGGCAATATGGCCTGTCCGTATTCGTGCTTCAACCGTCCTGGTCAAGTCGTCGCTATTGGGACAAGCTTGCTCAATTCATTCTGTGGTGGCCAAGAATCGTCGAACAGACCAATGCCGTGGAACGGGCCACGCTCGAGGTGCCATGGCGTACTGCCACGAAGTTCAAGCAGCTATAACGCTCGATCTGTGTACTCGCCTCCCTGAACTCGCCTAGTGGAATCCAAAAAAAAACCGTAAGGCATAGATCCTTACGGGTTTTTTTACGATTTTCCTGGGTTGATCCGGAAACAGAATTCTGGTGCCGACGGCGAGACTCGAACTCGCACAGCTTTCGCCACTACCCCCTCAAGATAGCGTGTCTACCAATTTCACCACGTCGGCTGGGGTTTCCAGAAAATCATAACTTCCTGGAAAGTCGAGCATTCTACCACGCAAATTGCGATTCTGGGGAAACGGCCGGTTCTTTGTCGTCCGGCCCGCTCCCGCCGAGTTGCAGCAATTCTAGTTGATCTGCAGGTTCGTCGCCTTGACGACTTCGTCCCATTTACGCGTTTCGCTTTCCATGAAGGCCTTGAACGCCTGCGGCGTGTTGGGCGGCGGGGGCATCAGAAAGCCGTTGTTCTGGTAGCTGGCCGCCAGCGCGGGGTCGGATGCCAGGGCCTTGTTGATGGCGGTATTGACCTTCTGCACGATGTCCGCCGGGGTGCCGGCGGGCGCGAATACGCCGAACCAGGCCGCCACGTCGAAGCCGGCCACGCCGGATTCGGCGATGGTGGGGATTTCGGGCGCGAACGGCACGCGGCTGCCGGTGGTGACGGCCAGGCCGGTGAGCTTGCCGGCGCGCACGTGCGGCAGCAGCGGCGGCAGGTTGTCGAAGATGGAATCGACCTGTCCGCCCAGCAGGTCGGCCACGGCCGGGCCGCTGCCGCGATACGGCACGTGCAGGATGTCGATGCCGGTCTTCATCTTGAAGAGCTCGCAGCCCAGGTGCGCGGACGAGCCGTTGCCGGGCGAGGCGCAGGTCAGCTTGCCGGGATGCTTTTTGGCGTAATCGATGTATTCCTGCACGGTCTTGACGGGCACGGCGGCGTTGACGGCCAGGATGTTGGGCACCACGTTCAGCAGCGCGACGGCGTCCAGGTCCTTGAGCGCGTCGAACGACATCTTGGAGTACAGGGACTGGTTGATGGCGGTCGAGATGGACCCCACGAACAAGGTGTAGCCGTCGGCGGGCGCGCGCACCACCGACTCGGCGCCGATGTTGCTGTTGGCGCCAGGCTTGTTCTCGACCACGAAAGTCTGGCCGAACTCCTTGCCCAGCACGTCGGCGATCATGCGGGCGCTGATGTCGGTGGTGCCGCCGGGGGCATAGCCCACGACCAGCCGCACCGGCTTGGACGGATAGGCATCGGCCTGGGCGTGGGCCGGCGCCGACGCGAAGCAGGCGAGCGCCGCCGCGGCGGCGGCCAGTCTGGTATGGATCTTCTTCATGTTTCCTCCTGTCGAAAGCGGATCGGCGCGCCCCGGGCGGGCGCGGCCGTTTTTATCGTTGTGGGGGCTGGCGGCGGCCTATGCCGGGCTGGCCGGCCGTATCGGCGCGATCAGATCCGGCGTGACGTCGGCCAGGCTGCTGCAGCCCAGCAGCGCCAGGTCGGTCGAGATTTCGCTGCGGAAAATCGCGGCCACCTTGCGGATGCCGGCCTGGCCGCCGACCGCCGCCCCGAAAAGCTGCGGCCTGCCGGTGAACACCATGCGCGCGCCCAGGGCCACCGCCTTGAGCACGTCCGAGCCGCGGCGGAATCCGCCGTCGACCATGACCGGAAATCCGGGCGGCACCGCCGCCACGATCTCGGGCAGCGCCTGCAGCGGCGAAATGCAGCCGTCCAGCTGGCGGCCGCCGTGGTTGGAGACGATGACGCCGTCGGCGCCGGCCGCGCAGGCCTGGCGCGCGTCGTCGGGATGCATCACGCCCTTGAGCACCAGCTTGCCCGGCCAGTTCTCGCGAATCCAGCGGATGTGCTCCCACGACAGCTTGTCGCGTTCGCCGCGAAAGCCGTTGGGTGGGTCCTGCGTGATGGGCGGGCCGATCTCCTCGTAAAGATTCGAGAAGCGCGGCACGCCGCTGCCCAGCAGCGTGCGCATGAAGACGTTCAGGCTCCAGCGCGGATGCCGCAGGCCGTCGAGCACCACGCTGGCGCTCATCTTGAAAGGCACGGTGAAGGCCAGGCGCTGCAGGTTCTCGCGGTTCGCGCCTACGCAGGTGTCGATGGTGACCACCAGCACCGGGATCTCGGCCTGGCGCAGGCGGCCCAACAGCCTGCCGATGCGTTCGGTGTTGCCCGGCAGATAGGCCTGGTACCAGCAGCGCTTGCCCGTGGCCTGCTGCAGGCGTTCCAGCGGCACGCTGGAAGCGCCGCTGATGATGAACGGAATCTCGGCGTGCTGCGCGGCCTGCGCCAGCGCCAGGTCGCACTCGTGCATGACGATGGCGGAGAATCCGGTGGGCGCGAAACCCACCGGCATGGCGTAGGTCTGGCCGTAGAGTTCGACCTTGCTGTTGCGCTGGTCCACTACGCGCAGCCCCCGCGGCCGGAACCCGACGTCGCCCAGGGCGCGCACCGACTCGGCCAGCGAAGCGCCGTCCTCGGTGCCGCCGCAGACGTAGCCTTCGACGCAGCGCGGCATGATGCGCCGCGCCTCGCGCTCGAAGTCGCGCACCGACAGGCAGCGGTCCAGCCGGCTCATGCTACCGCCGGCTCGCCGGCCTGCACGCCCAGCGCCTGCAGACAGGCCGCCAGCGAGCGGTCCTGCGTGTCCTGGTAGAGCGCCAGCTCATCCAGCACCGGCGCGCCCAGCGCCTGCTCGAAAGCGGCCTGGCTGGCGTTCTGCGCGTATTCGGCCTGGCCCTTGTCGCCCAGGTTCGACTGGAAGATGCCGGCGGCGCTGACCGGCAGGAAGTCTTCGTACACCAGCGGCTCGTAACGGATGTAGCCCTGCTCGATCAGCGCTTGCGCGTCGGCGCTGGCCGGCGCGCCGGTCTTGCCGGTCAGGTAGTAGCGGAAATAAGCCAGGCCCTGGGCATGCAGTTCCGAGTAGTCGTCCGGAAACGCGGCGAAGCAGTCCTGCAGGTTCTGCATGTAGGCGGCGGCATTGCTTTCGTTGGTCGCGCCCGGATTGCGGCTGCGCGCCAGGTCCAGCAGGTGGTCGTACAGCGCGCGGCCCTTGCGCGTGAGCGCGACGCCGCGCTGTTCGATCTCGCCGAAGCGGGCCGTATGGCTGCCGGGCGCGGCGCGGCCGTCGGCGCCGATGAAGCTGACGGCTTCCTCCAGCGCCTTGAAGCTGGTCTGGCGCAGCAGGATCGGGCACTTGCGCGGCGGCGGGCCTTCGATCACGGCCTTGGCGGCCACGCCGCGGCGCGGCATCTCGGCCTGGGCTTCGTCGATGTCCAGCGTGCGCGGCGTCAGGTGGTTGATGTGCGGGCCCTTGAAGGCCACCACGTCGGCGATCAGGCGGTGCTGGCCATGCAGCTCCTGGTAGTCCTGCAGGCTGACGGTGGCTTCGCCGTGCCAGCGGAAAGTGTGCAGGGCTTCGGCCACGAATTCCCGGGCGCAGGCCTCGTCCAGGCCGCCCTCGGCTTCGAAGCGCACGGCCAGTTCCAGCGCCCGGGGGGTGAAGATGCGGCGCGCCGCCAGGATGCGTGCGGCCTTCTCGCGCAGCGCGGCGTCGTCGATCAGTTCCAGGCGCAGCAGCGAGGTGAAGACGCGGAACGGGCTGGCCTGCAGCGCCTGCTCGTGGGTGGCGCGAAACGCGGTGGAGTGCACCGGCACGCCGGCCGGCGACAGGTCGTAATAGCCCACGGGCTGCATGCCCATCACGGCGAACACGCGGCGCATATTGGACAGCTCTTCGGCCGTGCCGACGCGGATGGCGCCATGGCGCTCGATGTCCAGGCGCTCGATCTCGCCCGTGCGCGCCAGCTGTGCGGCCAGTTCGGGCTGCTCGGCCAGGGTCTTGGCGTTGACCTGGGCGACCAGGTCCAGCAGCGTGTCATACAGGGGCACTTCCGACTTGTACATGTCGGACATGGCGCGGGAGAACCAGGCGCGGATCTGGTCGGGGCTGACGAAATTCTGATTCATGGCGGGCGTGGCGCATAGGTAGACAAGGCCCGCATGAAATCATGCCGCGCCGCCGCAATCAAATGAAAAAATTCGGCTTAATCAGTCCATTTTTTCATGGACGGCGCGCGGCTTCCTGCTCGACCCAGGCGACGAACTGCTTGATCTTCGGCACCTCGGCCGAATGCTCGGAATAGGCGACGAAATACGCGCCGTCGCTGGGCTGCACGTAGCCCCACGGGATCACCAGCTTGCCGGCCTGCAGCTCTTCCTCGGCCAGCAGGCGCGGGGTCAGCGCGATGCCGCAGCCGCTTTCGGCGGCGCGCACGCACATGTAGAAAGTGTCGAAGCGCGGCCCGTGGTAGCTGCGGTCGGACTGGAACTGCTGGTGCGAGAAGTAGTCGTGCCAGGCCTCGGGCCGCGAGGCGCACTGGATCAGTTCCTGCGCGCTCAGCGCTTCCAGGCTGTCGACCCGGTCGCCCGGCAGGAAGCCGGGCGCGCAGACCGGCACCACTTCGGCCTCGAACAATTCGCGGCACTGGGCGCCGGGCAAGGTGCCGTGGCCGAAGAAGAACGAAATGTCGATCTTGGCCTGCATCAGGTCGAACGGCCGGGTCTCGCTGCGGACCTTGACCTGGATGTCCGGATGCGCGGCCATGAAGCGCTTGAGGCGCGGGATCAGCCAGCGCGCGCCGAAGGTCGGCTGGGTGCCGATGGTGAGGACCTGCGTCTCGCTGCCGTAGGTCAGGATGTAGCGCGAGGACATGTCCACCTGGTTCAGGATGGCCCGGACCTCGGACTGGTACAGCGCGCCCGCCGGCGTCAACTGCAGGCGCCGCCGCACCCGCAGGAACAGCGGGTTGCGCAGCAGCGCCTCGAGTTGCGCGATCTGTTTGCTGATCGCGCTCTGGGTCATGTGCAGTTCCTCGGCGGCGCGCGTGAAGCTCATGTGCCGCGCCACCGCCTCGAAACACTGCAGCGCCATCATCGATGGCATCAAACGCTTTTCCATGGAGGCCGATCCGAAAATACCTGTGCCGGCGGCCCGCGCGCGTCCACGCCGGCCGCCGCCCACGCGCATTATCGCAGGCCCGGCCTCACCACTGGTATCCGACGCCAGCCGCGCCGCCGAAGTCGCCGCGCGAGCTGCCGTTGGCCGAGACCTTGTACACCCAGCGTCCGCCGCTGGAGACGCGCGACAGGCCCATGGCGTAGCCGGACTCGCCGTTCCAGGTGCCGCCGGCCATCGACAGCATGTTGCGCCCCGGCAGATAGGCTTGCGGCAGGGATGCCGTCGCCATCGCGGCGGCCACGCCGGCGCTGAGCGTGCTTTCCTGGGAATCGAGGTCGCTGCGCAGGTTCTGCAGCGAGCGTTCGACCGCCCCCACCCGCGCTTCGCTTGCGCTGCTGACGGCGCGCAGCTGTCCGACATTGGCGGCGTCCGTGTCCTCGCTGCCGGCCGCCACGCCGGTGATCTGGCGCCCGCCCACATTGACCTCGCCGGCGGAGTTCTGCGATTGCGATAGGCCGTAGGCCTCGTAGTTTTCCTGCGCGCCGCGCGCCGCCGATGAGCCGGCGCCCAGCGCCACGCTGTTGCCCGCCGCAGCCACCGCCCCCGCCCCCACCGCCACGCTGCCGGTGGCCGCGGCCGAGGCCGCGCCCACGGCGACGCTGCGGTCGGCCGACATGCCGCGGTTCGCGTTCGAGCCTATCGACACGTTGTCGCTGCCGCGCACGCCGGATCCCGCCGCCGTGCCTTGCGCCACGTTGTTGTCGCCGACGACGTCGCGGCCGGCGGCCAGGCCGCTGGCCGCGTTGCCGTCGCCCTTGACGCCATAGCCCGCATAGGCGCCGGTGGCCATGTTGTTGGAGCCGGTCACGTGCTGCCCGGCGCTCTTGCCCTGCGCCAGATTGGCGTCGCCCGTGACCTCCAGGCCCGCATTCTGGCCCAGCGCCAGGTTGCCGTCGCCCATGACGCCGCGGCCGGCTTCCTGGCCGAAGGCCGAGTTGCCGTTGCCGGTGACGTTACGTCCGGCGTTGGTGCCGTAGGCGGCGTTGTTGTTGCCGACGGTGTCGGTGCCGGCCCAGAATCCGTAGGCGTCGTTATAGTCGCCCACGACGTTCTGGCCTGCGCTGCGGCCGAACGACTGGTTCCAGCCGCCCTGTACGTTGGTGCCGGCGTAGTAGCCGATGGCCTGGTTGGCGTTCTTGCCGCTCACATTGGAACCCGCGCCCTCGCCGATGGCGAGGTTCCAGTTGGTGGACACGCTCTTGCCGGCGCCGTTGCCCAGAGCCACGTTGTTGCTGCCGGACACGTTTGCGCCGGCGTTCTTGCCGATCGCGCTATTGCCCTTGCCGGTCACGCCCAGGCCGGCGCCCACGCCATAGCCCAGGTTGCTGCCGTCCCATTGCACCGGCGGCGCGGACTGCGCCTGCACGGCCTGCCCCGCGGCCAGCGCGCCCACCAGAAAAGCCACCGACAGCCCGTTGGCGGCCAGTACTGCGTATGTGTGTTTCATGAGAATTGGTTGTTTATTGTCCGTAGCAGGCGGGCGCGCACCCCGCGATGCACGCCCGCCCGCTCATTCTTCCTGCATCACAGATGCAGGGCCATGGCCGGGTCGCTGACGCCGTGGCGGCCGTTCTCCATGCGCCCCGCGAAGCGCCGCTCGAAGCCTTCGGCGGCGACGGTGAAGTCGTACCAGTTGCCGCTCTCTGCGATGGACCAGTGGTGTTCGGCCACCGCGCCCGGTTCGACCGCCAGGCTCCAGGGGCCGTCGGCGCGGTAGGCGTTGGCCTGCAACGCGACCTGCACGGCGGCCGCGCCGCGGTTGGACAGCTTCACGTACAGCTTGCTGCCTGCGGGCTCGTAGCAGACCTGGACTTCCACGGCCGCGCCGCGCTGGGTGTTGCCGGCGAACGTGCGCACGTAGCCATTGCTGCTGTAGACCCACAGCTCGTAATCCCCGCCGGTCCAGACGTCGGACAGCGTCTTGCCGGCCTCGACGGTGTAGCGCCGCGGAATCAGGTCCAGGTTGCGCTTGTCGTAGACATGGAATACCGCGCCGGTCCCCCCGCTGTTGGCGAACAGCAGTTCGACGGCGCCGTCGCTGCCGATACGGGCGCTAGTGTGCAGTTCGTACGGCAGCGCTCGCGACAGGCGCGTGCCGGTCTCCTGATACAGTGGCTGCGGCGTGGCGGGCGCCTGCGTTACCGGGCTGGTGGGCAAGAGCCGTTGGGCCGCGTTGATCGCGGGATAGTTGCTGGTGTCGGGCAGCCTGGGCACGGTCGGATCGTTCGGGCTGACGAAATCGAAGCAGGTGGTCAGGTCGCCGCACACCGCCCGGTGCCAGGGGCTGATGGCGTCCACCGAAATGCCGAAACGCTGCTCCAGGAACCGCCCCACCGAGGTGTGGTCGAACACCTGCGAGTTGACCCAGCCGCCCTTGCTCCACGGCGAGACCACGTACATCGGCACGCGCGAACTCAAGCCCCAGGGGCGGATCTTGCCGGTGATAGTGTCCTCGGACTTCAGGTAATTGCCCACCGAGGCGTCGAAGTACTCGCCGTCCAGCGGCACGGTGGACTTGCCCATCAACACGCCGTTCGCGTCGTACGACGGTACCGCCGGCATCGCCAGGTGGTCGAAGAAGCCGTCGTTCTCGTCGAAGGTCACGAACAGCGCGGTCTTGCTCCAGACCTCGGGGTTGGACGTCAGCGCGTCCAGCACGTCCGAGACGAAGTCGGCCGCGCCGGCCACGCCTTCGCTGCTGCCGGGGTGCTCGGCCAGGGCCTGCGTGGGCAGCACCCACGAAACCTCCGGCAAGGTGCCGTTGGCCACGTCCTGCTTGAGCTGGGCCAGGAAGTTGACGGCGCCGTCGCTCTTCTCGGGGCCGCCCGTCAGGCCGTGTTCATAGATCGGCGAACCCGGCTGGGCCTTGCGGAAGCTTTCGAAAGCCAGGCAGCCGTGCATGGCGCCCGTCCAGTTGTTGTTCATGTTCTGGTAGATGTGCCAGCTGACGCCGGCCCGTTCCAGCAGATCCGGCAAGGTATCCCACTTGAAGGCGCTGTTCTTGTATTTGTAGTTGTAGGCGCCCGTCGCGGGATCGATCTGGCCCGAACCGTCCGGCTGCTGCGCCCGGCCGGCGACCCAGTTCGACGGGCTCGGCCAGCAGCGCGAATTGACCGGTTCGGAATCGGTGTCTGTGCAATTGACGCCCAGCTTCTGCAGTTCCGGATTGGCGTTGGCGCCAGACCAGAACACGATCCGGTTCGGATCGGTGCCGGTCAGAATGGAACAGTGGTAGCCATCGCAGATCGTGAAAGCGTCGGCCAGCGCGAACTGGAACGGGATATCCTCGCGCATGAAGAACCCCATCGTCGCCTGGTTCTTGAACTGGATCCAGCGGTCCATCTTGCCCTGGTTCCATGCCGCCTGCTGGTCGGGGAAGTTGTGGGGGGTGCCGGACCCGATCAGCGCGTTGCTGATGCGCGAGTCACGGCGGAAGGGCTGGATATCCTGGCCGCCGGTCGGGTTGGGCTGGTAGAACACCGACTTTCCGGTGGGCAGCGGAATCGGGAAGCGGTCGCCGAAGCCGCGCACGCCGCGCAGCGTGCCGAAGTAATGGTCGAACGAGCGGTTCTCCTGCATCAGGATCACCACGTGCTTGATGTCCTTGATGGTGCCGCTTTCGACGGCGGCGGGAATCGCCAGCGCGCGCTGAATGGAGGCGGGCAGCAAGGCCATCGCCGATAGCGCGCCGGCGGTCTTGGCCGATGCGCGGAAGAACTGGCGGCGTCCCGGCGACGCGGGAACGGCGGAGTGGGGAGCGGAGGTCTTGGTCATGGGGAGACTCGGGCGTTGGATTGGACGGGACGGTCGTTCACGGCGCGCAGCGCAATTGCGGCGCGGTCGGCGGCTGTTCGGGTTGTCCGGGCTGTCCGGGTTCTTCGGTCGGGGGCGGTGTGGGTGTTCCGTCATCCGAATCGTCGCCGCCGCATGCGGCAAGCGTCAGGCTCAGGGCGATGGCCGCAACCAGGGCGCGGCCCGGTGCAAAAAAGTACGGGGTCATGTCTACTCCAGGTCAGGGAATTCAGATCAGGCGGCGCCGCAGCCGGGCGGCCACCTGGTCGAGCAAAAACACGGTGATGAAAATCACGACGAGAATCGTCCCGACGTGCGCGTACTGGTACATGTCATAGCGGCCCTTGAGCTCCTGCCCGATGCCGCCAGCGCCCACCAGGCCCACCACGGTGGCCATGCGCACGTTGCGGTCCAGGATGTAGAGCGTGTAGCCGGTGAACTTGGGCAGCACCTGGGGCAGCACCGCGTAGGCAAGCACCCGCAGCTTGCTGGCGCCGATCGCGGCCAGCGCCTCCTGCGGCCTGGTGTCGGCCGTCTCGATGTCCTCGGCGTAGAACTTGCCCAGGAACCCCATCGAATGGATGGCCAGCGCCAACACGCCGGCGATGGGTCCGAAGCCGTAGGCCAGCACCAGGAACAGCGCACAGATCAGTTCCGGCATGGCCCGAAACAGGCTTACCGACGCCCGCGCGGCTACGTACAGCAACCGGTTGGGCGCGTAGTTGCGCGCGCTGCAGTATGCCAGCGGCGCACTGCCCAGCATCGCCAGCAGCGTGGCCCAGATGGCGATCTCGAAGGTCTCGACCATCTTGACCGCCACGCGCCACAGATAGCCCACCGGCTCGACCAGATAGGTGCGCGTGGACACCTCGTCTTCCATCTTCAGCGTGTGCGGATTGAGCCTGCTCTCGGTCACCTGCTGCGTTTCGATCCGCGCCAGCCACGGCAGCCTGTCCGGGTCGAAGCCTTCGATGCGCGAGGTTTCGGTGCGGTAGGAGATCTGCAGCGGGAACAGGCTGTCGGCCAGCGCGCCCAGGCCGGAGGTGACCTGGGACTGCTGCTTCAGCCCCACCGCGGCCAGCGCGCCGTCGGCCGTGAGCACGGCCATCCGGTCCATCTCGACGCGTTTGCCGGTGTACAGGAACAGCATCAGCGCGGCGATGACGACCAGCAGCGCACGCGCGCCATACGGCGGGTCCAGCCGCCAGGCGGCGTTGTCGGTCTGCGTGTTCATCGCGCACCTCCCGCGGAAAGAATCGCCGGGCGCGCCAGCGGCGCCAGGCGCCGTCCCGCCGGCATGCCGCCGGCCTGCGCCTCCAGATGCGCAGCGGGCCCGCCCGCCTGATAGAGCGCCCGCGCCGTGGCCTCGTCGAACGCGCCGGGCGGCCCGTCGAACACCATCGCCCCCTGGCGCAGGGCGACGATGCGGTCGGCGAACTCGCGGGCGAGGTCGACCTGGTGCAGGCTGCACAACACCGTGGCGCCGCGCTCGCGGGCCTGGTCGCGCAGCAGCCCGAGAATGTCGCGGCTGATGCGCGGATCGAGGCTGGCCACCGGCTCGTCGGCCAGCAGCAGCGCGGGCTCCAGCATGAAGGCGCGGGCGATGCCCACGCGCTGCTGCTGGCCGCCCGACAGCTCGCTTACGCGGCGGCGCAAATGCTCGGGCTGCAGGCCCACTTCGCGCACCAGCCGGCAGGCGCGCTCGCGCAAATCGGCCGGAAAGCGCAGCAGATAGGCGCGCCAGGCCGGCAGCATCGGCAACGCGCCGGACAGCACGTTGGTGGCGACGGTGGCGCGCGGCACCAAGTTGAAATGCTGGTGCACCATGCCGATGCGCGGACGCAGCGCCGCCAGCGTCGAGGGCCGGACCTGCTCGCCGTCCACCCACACCTGGCCCTGTGTAGGCGTGGTCAGCCCGTTGGCCATGCGCAGCAGCGTCGATTTGCCGGCGCCCGAGGCGCCCAGGATCACGCAAAACTGGCCGCGCGGCACCTGCAGCGAAACCGAATTCAGGGCGGCGGTGCCGTCGGCGTAGCGCATGCCCACGGATTCGTAGCGCAGCATGTCCGTTTTCTTGGCGTGGGCGCTCACCGTTGCGCCGCCTTGTCGAGGATTTCGCCCTTGAGCTCGTCGGTCAGCAGCGACAGCTTCGAGGCCGGGCCGGCGAACTGCGCTTCGGAGAATTCCGTGTCGTAGCGGTCGAGCTTGGCGCCGCCATAGCCGCGCACCATGTCCGGCGTCACGCCAGGCGCCTGATGCACCTTGGAGAAAGCCTGCTTGAGCGTGGCCTTCAGCGTCTCGGGCAGCCTGGTGTTCATCGCCAGCGGCGGATACGGAATCGGCTCGCTCTTGAAGAACACCTTGACGGACTTGGGATCCACCGCGCCCTGGCGCACCGCCTTGTCGAACGAATCGAACGACAGCGCGGCCGCGTCGACCTGCCCCTGCACCAGCGCCGCCAGGCTGCTGGCGTGGCTGCCGGTCAGTTGCAGTGCGGCCAGATCCTTGGCCGGATTCATGCCGTCCTTGACCATCGAAGCCACCTGGAAGGTGAAGCTGGAGGCCGAGTTCACGTCGCCGAACGCGGCCCGCTTGCCCTTCAGATCGGCCAGCGAATTTATCGGAGAATCGGCCTTGGCGAACATGGCGGCGTAATAAGCCGACTCGCCCTTCTGCACGCCCACCGCCAGCAATTGCGCGCACTGACGCTCATGCGCCTGTACATACGAGACGGGGCCGAGAAACGCGACCTCGGCCAACTGGTTGCACATCCCCTCGACCACCGCTCCGTAGGACTGGCCGACCGTCAGCTGGAAATGCAGGCCCGTGCTGCGCGTGATGGCATTGAAGATGGGCGCGTAGTCGGCCTTGGTGCCCGACTCCGTTCCGCCGTCGGCGGGAATCAGCAGCACGCGCAGCGGACGCTGCGCGGAGCCGTCGGCCAGGGACTGGGCCTGGGCCAGCGGCGTGGCCGCCAGCAGGGAGATGAGCGCCAGTGCGGGAGCCTGCAAGCGCAGCGATTTCATGTGTGGTTCCTTGTCTTGGTGAGGTTGCCATCGGGGCGCGTTGAAGGCCGGCCCTGATTCCGGAACGCAGATTAGGCATCGCACATGACAGAAAAATGAAAAACACTCAATACACAAAAGACTATTTTTGAATTTTATTCAGATAGAATTCGATCCGTAAACCGGCCCCGCGCCCCCGCATAACCGTCTGCGCCACCCAGCCCATCCATGACCCGTGTTGCCCATGCCTCCATGCCGCCGCTTTCCGATCTTCCGCCTGACGAGCCGCCCTGGACGCAGCGCTCCCGCGGCCTGATCCTGGACCTGGACGGCACGCTGATCCGGGGGCACGAAGTGATACCTGGCGCCGCGGAACTGCTGACCCGCTGGGCCGGTCGCCACGTCGTCGTGTCGAACAATTCCACCGATACGGCCGCCGGCCTGGCGCCGCGGCTGCGGGCTCAGGGCCTGCCGGTGCAGGCCGATGCGCTGGTTCTGGCCGGCGAACAGGCGGTGCGCCACATCGCCCGCAGCCATCCGCGCGCCAGGCTGATGCTGTGCGGCTCCGAAACCCTGCGCGCCTGCGCCGCCGGCCTCGGCCTGGCGCTGGTTTCACGGGACGCCGACATCGTGCTGCTGGCGCGCGACCGCAGCTTCAGCTACGCCATGCTGCAGGTTCTGGCGCGCGAACTGGCGCGCGGCGCCGCCCTGATGGCCAGCAACGGCGACCTCACCCATCCGGGTCCGCAAGGGTCGCTGGTGCCCGAGACCGGCGCGCTGCTGCAGGCAGTGCTGGCCTGCGCGCCCGGCGTACGGCCGCAAATACTCGGCAAGCCCGCGGCCATGCTGTTCGAAGAGGGATTACGCCGGCTCGGACTGGCGGCGCAGGACGTCACGGTCATCGGCGACAACGTGCGCACCGACGCGCTTGGAGCGACCCGGCTGGGAATGGGCTATCTGCTGGTGGGCGACGCGCCGCACGCAGATGCGCCGGACATGGCGCGGCTGCTCGGATCAGCCTGCCCGCGCCGGCATGCGCTGCCGGCCGGGGTCGCGAATCAGTAGCGCTTGTTCGAGAGCACGTCGAAGGTACTGCGCAAGGTGGCGACGGCCTTGTCGTAGTCGGACAGGGCCAGGCAGGCGATCAGCGTATCGATGATGGCCAGCTGCGCCAGGCGGCTGGTCATCGCTTCGGTGCGAAAGCGCGTTTCGCGCGACATGGTGTGCAGCACCACGTCCGCATATTCCTGGATCGGCGATTTGCCGAAGTTGGTGATGCACACGGTGCGTGCGCCCGCCTCTTTGGCCAGCCGCGTCGCCAGCACGGTTTCGTGCGTACTGCCCGAGTGGGAGATGGTCAGCACCGCCACATCCGGCCCCGTCAGCGAAGCGCTGATGGCCTGCACGTGCGAATCGGTCACCGCCGTCGCGCGCAGGCCGATGCGCAGCATGCGGTAGTGGGCATCATGCGCGATCACCGCAGAACTGCCGATGCCGTAGATCTCCACTCGCCGCGCGCCGCGGATCAGCTCCACCGCCGTAGACAGCGCGGCCACGTCCAGCACCGATTCGGTTTCCTGCAAGGTCTGGATATTGCTATGGAAAATCTTGCTGACGACCTGCTCCGGAGTGTCGCGCGCGGCCAGGTCTTCGTGGATGTACTGCACCGGCTGCACGATCTGCTGCGCCAGCGCGATCTTCAGCTGCTGAAAGCCGGTGGCGCCCAGCAGCTTGCAGAAACCCACCACGCTGCCTTCGCTGGACTGGGTGCGCTCGGCTACCTCGCTGACCGACATGTGGACCACATCCGCCGGATGGCGGATGACGAACTCGCCGATACGCTGCGAAGCCGCGCCCATGGACGGCAGCAGGCTCTGGATGCGCGCCAGCATGGCCTGCGGCGAACCCCGTTGCGGTTCGGCGGGAGCGGACGGCAGGCGGGAGGAGCGTTTGGATGTGGCCATGGCGGATCGATGAGCGGAAAACGAGTGCGTGGGCAACGATACCCTACCCGTTGCCGCCTCGCATGACAGCGGCTCCGGCAGACGCCCAAGAAAAAGGCCGGCTTGCGCCGGCCCCGTGGACTGCTGTGGCTTACTTCGCCGGCGTTTCGGCCGGCTTGTCGCCGGCGGCCGGAGCCGGCGCGGCGGGCGCGGGGGTGGCCGGAGCCGCCGGCACCGACGGCACCGAGGCGTCGGGCTTGGCCGGGGCGGCGGGCACCGATGCGGCGCCCGGCACGGACGAGGCCGGCGCCGACGAACCCGGCACCTGGGGCACCGAACGGTCGGCCGGGTAGCTTTGCATCACGCCCGAATCGACGCCGGGAGCGGCCGAGCCCTGGTGGCTGAAGTAGGCCAGGCCGGCGGTGGACGCGAAGAACACGACGGCGGCCCACTTGGTCGCGCGCGACAGGAAGTTCGCGGCGCCGGTGGCGCCGAACAGGCTGCCGGCCGAGCCGCTGCCGAAGGCGGACCCCATGTCGGCGCCTTTGCCCTGCTGCAGCAGGACCAGGACGATGATAGCCAGCGCCGAGATCACTTGGACGGCCAGCAGAAGTTTGAACGTGATGGGCATTACAGACTCCGGAGCGGAAACTTAGATGGCGGCGATACGCAAAAATTCTTCGGCCACGAGCGACGCGCCGCCGACCAGGGCCCCGTCGATATCAGTCATGGCGAACAGACTGGCGGCGTTGGCAGCTTTGACGCTACCGCCGTACAACACTTGCACCTGCTCCGCGCCCAGCGCGCGCAGCGAGGCGCGGATGGCGCCGTGGACTTCCTGGGCCTGCTCGGGGCTGGCGCTGCGGCCCGTGCCGATGGCCCAGACCGGTTCATAGGCCAGCACCATGCGCGACACGGCGTCGGCGCCCAGGGCCAGCACCGGCTTGAGCTGGCGCTCGATCACGGCCAGGGTATTGCCGGCGTCGCGGTCGGCCAGCGATTCGCCGACGCAGACCACCGGCGTCAGGCCGGCGGCCAGGGCGGCCTGGGCCTTGGCGGCCACCGTTTCGTCGGTTTCACCGTGCAGCACGCGGCGCTCGGAATGGCCGGCCAGCGCCCAGCGGCAGCCGAATTCCTTCAGCATGGGGCCGGACACCTCGCCGGTATAGGCGCCCTTTTCGTGCGCGCTGACGTCCTGCGCCCCCCAGGACACACTGCTTCCGGTCAGGGCCGATGCGGCTTGCGCCAGGTACGGAAACGGCACGCAGACGCCGATTTCGCAGTGGCTCGCAGCATCCGCGGCGCGCAGCTCGGTCAGCAACGCAGCGTTCTCGGCCAGGTTACCGTGCATCTTCCAGTTGCCCAGCACGAGGCGGGCGCGGTTTTCGACTGAAGTCATGGCGTAGTGTCTAGAGAGGATGCGGGCGGCGAAAAGCGCCCACGGGCCTGCCTGGAAATAATTCCAGGCGAAACCCGTGATTGTATCCTGTTGCGGGGCGCTACGCCGAGAGGCCCCGCGATTCTTACATCGTCAGAATGATTTTGCCGATGTTTTCGCCGCTTTCCATCATGGCGTGGGCCCGGGCGGCCTCGGCCAGCGGGAAGGTCGCGTGCACGATGGGCTTAATGTCCCCTTTTTCCAGCAGCGGCCAGGCGCGTTCGCGCAGCGCGCGGGCGATGGCGCCCTTGAAGGCGACCGGCCGCGGACGCAGGGTCGAACCGGTGATGGTCAGGCGGCGGCGCATGACCTGGGCCGTGTCCACCTCGGCGCGGGCCCCACCCAGCTGGGCGATGATGACGATGCGCCCATCGTCGGCCAGGCACTGCATGTCGCGGGCGATGTAGTCGCCGGCCACCATGTCCAGGATCACGTCCACGCCGCGCCCGCCATTGGCCTCCAGCACTTCCTTGACGAAGTCCTGGGTCTTGTAGTTGATCCCCAGCGTGGCGCCCAGGGCTTCCACGGCGCGGGCGCGCTCGTCGCTGCCGACCGTGGCGTAGACCTTGTGGCCCAGTGCGCGGGCAAGCTGGATCGCCGTGGTGCCGATGCCGCTGGCGCCGCCATGCACCAGCAGGCTCTCGCCCTCGGACAGCCGGCCGCGGTCGAACACGTTGCTCCAGACCGTGAAATAAGTTTCCGGCAGGCCCGCGGCCTCGATATCGGACAGGCCCTTGGGGATGGGCAGGCATTGCGCCGCGGGCGCGACGCAGTATTCCGCGTAGCCGCCGCCGGCCACCAGCGCGCAGACGCGGTCGCCCACGGCCAGGCCGCTGCCGGCGACGTCGCCGCCGACGATCTCGCCGGCCACTTCCAGGCCGGGCAGGTCAGAGGCGCCGGGAGGCGGCGCGTAGTTGCCCTTGCGCTGGAACACGTCCGGGCGGTTGACCCCGGCCGCGCTGACCTTGATCAGGACTTCACCCGCGCCGGCTTGCGGCGTGGGACGCTCCACGGGGACCAGGACCTCGGGGCCGCCCGGGCGGGAGATTTCTACGGCGTGCATCGCGTGCCTCCTTCCTTTGCATCAAATGGATTATTATTGCGCCCTTTGCTGCGGATCGCGTCCGCCTCGGCCCGATTGTTTGCCAGATGGTCGAATCGCCGCAAGATTTGCCGCACAATACTGTGCCGCACAATGCGCGGCAAAGCCCCCCGGAAGCGTGGCAGAGTGGTCGATTGCACCGGTCTTGAAAACCGGCAACGGGCAACCGTTCGTGAGTTCGAATCTCACCGCTTCCGCCAACACAGGAAATCAAGCCCTTGCGTGCGCAAGGGCTTTTTTTCGTCCCCGCGCGGCATCCGCGGCGCCGGCCCGGTTCGCCGGAATGCGCCGCAAGGCGTAGTATGACGATAGCTGTCGCTGTTCACGCTCCTGCGGAGGGCTCCCGGACCGGCGCGCCCTCCCCCACTCCAGGGAGGTTGTCATGTACAAGCACATACTCATCCCCATCGACGGCTCCGCGCTGTCCTTCTCCGGACTGGAGCAAGGACTGGGCATGGCCCGCGCGCTGGGCGCGCAAGTCACGGTGCTGACGGTCTACAGCCCCTTCCATACCATTTCCATGGAAGCCGTGCAGCTGCAGGGCGTGCGCACGGAGTACGAGCGCCACGCGCGCGACCTGGCCCAGTCGTACCTGTCGCAGGCCGCGGCCAAGGCGCAGGCCGCCGGCGTGGCCTGCACGACCGAAATGCGCGAGAGCAACAGCCCCTACCAGGCCATCATCGACCTGGCGATGACCCAGGGCTGCGACCTGATCGCCATGTCCTCGCGCGGCCACGGCGCCATGGCCGCCATGCTGCTGGGCAGCGAAACGCAGAAGGTGCTGGCGCACTCCACGCTGCCGGTGCTGGTGTATCGCTGAGGCCTGTCAGGCCGCCGCCCGGAAGGTCTTGGGAATCCCGGCGGCGGCCACGCCGCTGCGCAGGCTTTCCTGCGGCAGCGCCTCGGCCAGCAGGGGACGCGCGGCCAATAGCCGCGGCAGGTCGATGCCGGTGCCATAGCCCATGCTTTCCAGCATGAACACCAGGTCCTCGGTGACGATGTTGCCTGACGCGCCGGGCGCGAACGGGCAGCCGCCCAGCCCGCCCAGGCAGGCGTCGAAGCTGCGGATGCCTTCATTCAGGCCGGCCAGCGCATTGGCCAGCCCCAGCCCCATCGTGTCGTGCAGGTGCAGCTTGGTCAGGCGCGCGCCCACGGCGTCCTGGGCGGCGCGCACCGCGTCGCGGACCTGGGCGGGATGAGCGTAGCCCACCGTGTCGGCCAAGGCGATCTCGTCGGCGCCGGCGCGGGCCGCGGCCGCCGCCACCCGGGCCACCCGCGGCAGCGGCACCGCGCCCTCCAGCGAGCAGCCGAAGGCGGTGGCCACGGCCGCGTCGATGCGCATGGGCCGGCCCTGGGCGCGGACCCAGTCGACGATGGCCGCCAGCGCCTCCAGCTGCGCGTCCGTGCTCTTGCCCACGTTGGCGCGGCTGTGCGTGTCGCTGACCGAGACGGGAAACGACAGCACGTGCGCGCCGGCCTCGTAGGCGGCGATGGCGCCCTTGAGGTTGCAGGCCAGCGCACAGACCGTCAGCCCCTCCACCTTGAGCGCTTCGGGCAGGATGGCGCCGGTGTCGGCCATCTGCGGCACCAGCCGCGGCGACACGAAACTGCCCACCTCGATCTCGCGCAGCCCGGCCTCGGCCAACTGCCTTATCCAGCGCAGCTTGTCGGCGGCGGACATCATGCCCCTGGCCATCTGCAGCCCGTCGCGCGGGCCCACTTCGCAAAGCCTGACTTCCTGGTTCATATGCGGCGTCCTGTGGTCTGAAGCGGGCTTATTGCTGCACCACGATGCCCGCGCTCTTGATGGTCTCGCGCGCCTTGCCGATGTCCGACTGGATCAGCGCGGCGAACTGCTCGGTGGAAACCGGATCGGTCTCCAGCCCCTGCGAGGCCAGCGCCTCCTGCACGTCCTTGCGCGCCAGCAGCTTGTTGAAATCGCTGTTCAGGCGGGACACCACGGCCTTGGGCGTCTTGGCCGGAGCCAGCACGCCGTAGTAGGTGACCACGCTGAAGTCCTTGTAGCCCAGCTCGGCGACGGTGGGCACGTCCGGCAGCGCGGGATTGCGCTTGGGCGAGGTCACGGCCAGCGCGCGCACCTTGCCGGACTTGATCAGCGTCGCGGCCGACGAGATCGAGGAGCCCGCGAACTGCAGGTGGCCGCCCATCAGGTCCGCCAGCGCGGGCGCCGAACCCTTGTATGGCACGTGCTGCATCTTGAAGCCGGCCTCGTGCTGCAGCATCTCCATGGCGATGTGCACGCCGCCGCCCGTGCCGGAGGTGCCGTACGAGATCTTGTTGGGCTCTTTCTTGGCGGCCTCGATCACTTCGGGCAGGGTCTTGTACGGCGAGCCGTCGGCCACCAGCAGCACCATGGGCGTGGTGGCCACCAGCGCCACCGGGGCCAGGTCCTTGACCGGGTCGTACGACACCTTCATCAGCAGCGGTATCAGCGTGACGTTGTCGGACTGGCCTATCACCAGGTCGTAGCCCTGGGCGGGCGAGCGCGCCGCCTCGGCCAGGCCCAGCGCCGTGCCCGCGCCCGGCTTGTTTTCCGGGATGACGGCCCAGCCGTTGAGTTCATGCAGCTTGGTGCTCATCAGGCGGCCGATATAGTCGGTGCCGCCGCCGGGCGTGGACGGAATAATGATGCGGATGGGCTTGTTGGGGTAGTCCTGCGCGTGCGCCGTGCACGCGGCGGCCAGGGCGGCCACCGCCAGAAGTTTGCGGATCATCTCGGGTGTCTCCTCTTCGATGGAAGTCTTGGCGGTCTGTCGCCGCCTCGACGGGGTTCGGGCGCCTGCGTCCCCTCAGGCGATGACGCCGGCCGAGCGCAAGGCGTCGATACGCTCGGCATCCCAGCCCAGGCCCCGCAGGATGGCTTGCGTGTCGCCGCCCCGGTGGGGCGGGTCGCAGCGCTTGCCGGCCTTGCGGCCGTCGAATTCGATCGGCAGGGCCGCCGCGTCGATCTCGCCGCCGTCCGGCAGCCGCGTCTTCAGCAGCGCGCCGCCGGCGTTGAGGTGCGCGTCCTGCAGCAGGTCGTGCGGCTGGCGGATCGGACCGTAGGACAGGTTGGCCGCCTCCAGCGCGGCGCACAGCGCATCCGTCTTCCAGGTCTTCAGGATCTCGGCCACGCCCGGCACCAGCCACGGCCGCGCGGCTTCGCGATCGACGGCGGTGGCCAGCCGCGGATCGGCGGCCCATTCCGGCGGCAGGAAGGTCTGCGCGAAGTTGCGCCATTGCGCATCGCCGACCACCGCCACGAACACCCGGCCGTCGGCCGTATCGAAGATGTCGTATACCCCCCAGGGCGGCCGCCGCTCGGCGCCCATGGGCCTGGGCGCCGATCCGGTCAACTGGTACTGGGCGATGAACTGCGCCACCAGCAGCAGGTTGTTCTCGAACAGGCCCGAGCGCACGTGCCGGCCGCGCCCCGTCAGATGGCGGTCGTGCAGGGCCGCCAGCGCGCCCACCACGCCGAACGTTCCGCCCAGGATGTCGTTGACCGACGCCGCCACGCGCTGCGGCGTATCGGCGCCCCCGTTGATATAGGCCAGCCCGCCCATCATCTGCACCACTTCGTCGAGCGCGGTGCGGTGCTTGTAGGGGCCGGACAGAAAGCCCTTGAGCGATACGTAGATCAGCCTCGGGTTCGCGGCCGACAGCGATTCGTAGTCCAGCCCGTACTGGGCCAGGCTGCCGTCGCGGAAGTTCTCCACCAGCATGTCGGCCTGCAGCGCCAGCTCGCGCACCACCGCCTGCCCCTGCGGCGCCTTCAGGTCGATGGCCAGGCTTTGCTTGTTGCGGTTGAACACCGGGAAATAGCCGCTGCCCGAACCCTTGAGGCGGCGCGTGCGGTCGCCTTCGATGGGCTCGACCTTGATGACTTCGGCGCCCAGGTCGGCCAGCGCCAGGCCGGCCGCCGGCCCCATGATCATGTGGGACAGCTCCAGCACCTTGATGCCGCGCAAGGGTAATTCGTCGTTGTCCATGAAGGGTGAAGCCGGTGCTGCGCTCATCGATGTTTCCTCTGGCCCGCGTTGGATGAACCGGCGCGGCCCGCTCCGGAAACCGGGCCGGCCGCCGCCGCAATGCATCCATGATCGCCGCCGCGGGCGCGTCGCGGGTAGCGGTCTTTCAGCACCGGGGCATTCTCGTTTCGGAACGTCCGGGTTAGCCCCAGTGAGGCGTCATGCGCCGGCGGCGGGCAGCACGCCCAGGTGCGCCAGCAGCGTGCGCGCCGCCGGCGCCAGCGCGTCCGGGTCGCGCACGGCGATGCACAAGGGCGTGCTGGACCAGGGACCGGTCAGGCGGATGAAACGGATGTCCAGGTGCGCGTGGCGCGCCTTCAGGTACAGCGGCACCACCGCCACGCCCATGCCGCGGGCAACCAGCGTGCAGATGGTCTCGTGCGCGCTGACGCGGGCGCTGATGCGCCGCGTCACGCCGGCCTCGCGGGCGGCCTGCTCGAATACGCTGCTGATGCCGTTGTCGCGGTTCAGCTCGATCTGCTCATAGGGCAGCAGCTGCGCATAGTCCAGCGTTTCGCGTTCGGCCAGCAGATGCTGCCCCGGCACCACCGCCGCCAGCTCGCAATGGCCGCAGGAATAGACCTGCAGGCCCTCGTGGCCGAAGTCCGAGCCCGCCGCCACGTCGGCCTGCCCTTCCAGCACGGCGCGAAACGCGGCCTGCGTGGTGTCCTCCTGCAGCAGGATGTCGATCTGCGGATGCGCGCGGCGAAACGACTGGATCTGCTCCGGCAGCTCGCCGGACAGCGCCGCCACGCTGACCGCCAGCCTGACGCGCCCGCGCACGCCGGTCGCGAATCCCGCCATTTCGCGGTGCATGCGCTCCATGTCCTGCAGCAGGCGCCGCACGTGCGCGGCCAGCGCATCGCCGGCCGGCGTGGGCTGCACGCCCTTGACGCCGCGTTCCAGCAACAGCACGCCGAACGCCTCTTCCATTTCCGACATGCGCTTGCTGACCGCCGAAGGCACGATGTTCTCGCGGGCGGCGGCGCGCGCCAGGCTGCCTTCCTGCAGGGCGGACAGGAACAGGCGCAGCGACACCAGGTCGATGTCGCGCGGCGGCGGGATGAGGGGTGCGGCGGGTTTCATGGGCGCAAGTGTCCCGCGTTGTCCGCCGCAGCGGTCACGGGGGTTTCCCCGATAGCCGTGCCCGAAGGCATCCAGTCGAACGCCTCCAGCAGGCCCAGCACGCTGCGCCTCACCGCCGCCACCGCCGCGTCGCGCAATGCGTCAGTCCGCCATCCCATTTCGATGGCGTAGCCCGGCATGGCCAGCGGACAGGGCAGCATGCGCAGCCCCGTGGCCGCGGCCAGTCCGCGCGCGGCATGCGCGGGCAGGGTCGAAATGGAATCGCTGCCGCGCAACAGAAAGGCCAACGCGGCGAAATGCGTGGTCGACGCCAGCACCCGCCGCGCCAGCCCCAGGCCGTGCAGCACCTCGTCCACCACGCCGATGAAGCCGCCCGAGGACACCAGCACGTGCCGGCGGCGGATGAACTCGTCCACGGTCAGCGCCGCCTGTCCCGGCGTCAGGCTCGCCGGGTCCAGCAGACAGGCGTAGCCGCCCTGCCCGACCGTCACCCGCTGCAGGGCATGAGAAGCCAGGCCGCCCGAAGCAATGACCAGATCGGCCTCGCGCGCCATCAGCATGTCGGCGGCCAGCCGGCTGTGGGTCTGCCGGAAGATGAGGCGCAGGCCCGGCGCGCTGGCGGCCAGCGCGCCGATCGCCTGCCGCCCCAGCGCGATCTCGAAGTCGTCGGACAGGCCCAGCGTCACCGACCGCCCGGCGAAATCCGCCGCCTCCGGGCGCGCCAGCGCCAGGCTCTGGCGGCACTTGTCCAGCGCCTCGCCGATGACCGGCCGCAGCTCGCGCGCCCGCAGGCTGGGCGCCAGGCCCCGGCCGGTGCGCACGAACAGCGGGTCCGCATACAGCGTGCGCAGGCGTCCCAGCGCGGCGCTGACTGCCGACTGCGTCACGCCCAGGCGCAAGGCCGCGCGGCCGGCCCCGCCCTCGTCGTAGATCGCCTCGAAGACCTTCAGCAGGTTGAGGTCCGTCGATTCGATATCAATTCTGTTCATATCATTTATCTCCGGGCGGGATTGATTGATTTTAGGGCGGGCCGGACACTGTGCCGACCCTCCATCCACCCGCGAGACCCCCATGACCGCGAAAACCGTCGCCGCGCTGCAGATCGGCGCTTCCCCCGAAGGCAAGGCCCGCACGCTGGAACACATCCTGGCCTTCGAAACCGACATCGCCGCCAGCGGCGCCGCGCTGGTCGTCATGCCCGAAGCGCTGCTGGGCGGCTACCCCAAGGGCGAAATCTTCGGCACCCGCCTGGGCTACCGCCTGCCGGAAGGCCGCGAGGCCTATGCCCGCTATTACGAGAACGCCATCGACGTGCCCGGCCCGGAAACCGACGCGCTGGCCGCCCTGTCGCAGCGCACCGGCGCCAGCCTGGTCGTGGGCGTGATCGAACGCGGCGGCAGCACGCTGTACTGCACCGCGCTCTTCTTCGAGCCCGGCGCGGGCCTGGCCGCCAAGCACCGCAAGCTCATGCCAACGGGCACCGAGCGGCTGATCTGGGGCCAGGGCGACGGCTCCACCCTGCCCGTGGTCGACACGGCCGCCGGCCGCATCGGCGGCGCCATCTGCTGGGAAAACCACATGCCGCTGCTGCGCACCGCCATGTACGCCAAGGGCGTCGAAATCTGGTGCGCGCCCACGGTGGACGAACGCGACATCTGGCAATGCTCGATGCGCCACATCGCCCACGAAGGCCGCTGCTTCGTGGTCAGCGCCTGCCAGGTGCAGCCCTCGCCCGCCGAACTCGGCCAGGACGTGCCGGGCTGGGAAGCCACCAGGCCGCTGATCAACGGCGGCTCGGTCATCGTCGGCCCGCTGGGCCAGGTGCTGGCCGGGCCGATGCACGGCGGGACGGGGCTGCTGACCGCGGAGGTCGATACCGAAGAGCTGGTGCGGGCCCGCTACGATTTCGACGTGGTGGGGCATTATGCGCGTCCCGACGTGTTTTCCCTGACCGTGGACGAACGGCCGCGCACGTCCGTGCGTTTCACCGAGTGATGGACGCCGCCGCCAATATCCCCATGCGCGGGATGGTATAGTCACGCCCGCTGCCGGCCCTCACCGGGCCGGCAACGCCCGAGTGGTGAAATTGGTAGACACAAGGGACTTGAATCAATTTGAGCCCTTTGGAGGAAACTCCAAAGGTGTAGCCCGTCAAACTCGGCGAATGCCCTGGACCCGTTCCGAGCCAACGCCGAGCCAAGCCCAGGCCGTATCGCCGGGGAAGGTGTAGAGAGCAGACGGCGGGCACCTAAGGCCGCAAGGCTAAGGTGAAGGCGTGCTCCAGACCACGAACAGCGCCCGCGCTGGCGGCGAAAGCCGAAGTGGTAAGAAAATCCCTCGGCCTCGCGGCCGTACCGGTTCGATTCCGGTCTCGGGCACCACCCATTCCCCGCGCATCGCCTGCGCCAGTCGCGCAGCGCTGCCGAAGAGTCCATTATTCTTGCGCCTCGCCTTTCCACCCTGTCCGGCCGCATCTTGACCGTCCCTGCCGTCTCTCCGCCCTTCATCGTCCTGGACGCCTGCGTTCTCATGTCCGGCATTCTGCGCCGCCTGCTGCTGCGGCTGGCCGAGGCGGGGGTGTTCGTGCCGGTCTGGACCGACCGCATCGGCGAGGAATGGCGCCGCAACGCCTCGCGTATCTGGGAGATCCCGCCCGAGGTCATGAGCGAGATGTGGGACGAGATGAATGCGCGTTTCCCGGCCGCCCGGGAGCTGGACACAGCGGTCTACGAGGCGTCGCTGCGCTACAGCGATCCCAAGGATTTCCACGTGATCGCGGCCGGGCTGGCGCGGCGCGCCCGCTGCGGCCTGCAGCAGCCGCCGGTGGTGCAGGTGCTGACCTGGAACCTGAAGGATTTCAACCGTTCCGAACTGCGGCGCCAGGGGCTGGACGTCTATAACCCGGACCGCATGCTGGTGCAATGGTGGCAGACCGGCGCCGACCGTATCCGCGAAGCGGTGGCGCAGGTGCCGGCCGACTACGTCGCGCTGGGGCGCGAACCCGAGCCGCTGGCGGCCACCCTGCATCGCGAGCGGCTGTACGGCCTGAGGAATCTGCTGGCGCGCGAGGCGGGCTGAGCCGCCACGCGGCCGCGCTCAGTGGTCGTGGTTGCTGGCGGCGAATCCCGCCGCGTTCAGGACGTCGATCACTTCCTGGATGTGGTCCGGGCCGCGGGTCTGCAGCACGAAGTCGACTTCGACGTTGCGCACCGGCAGCGAGGTGAAGGCGCGCTGGTGGTGGACCTCGGTGATGTTGGCCTGGGCGTCCGCGATGAGCTTGGTGGCGTGGGCCAGCGCGCCCGGCAGGTCGCGCAGGTCCACGCGGATGCGCGCCAGGCGTCCGGCGCGCACCATGCCGCGCTCGATCAGTTCGCCCAGCATCAGCGGGTCGATGTTGCCGCCGGTCAGCACCAGGCCGATGCGCTTGCCCTTGTAGCGGTCGCTGCCCGCTTCCTGCGCGTGCAGCAGCGCGGCCAGGCCGGCCGCGCCGGCGCCTTCGACCACGGATTTTTCGATCTCCAGCAGCACCACGATGGCGTGTTCGATATCGCTTTCGGACACCAGTTCGATGCGGTCGACCAGTTTGCTGACGATGGGCTGGGTCAGCGCGCCGGGCGATTTGACGGCGATGCCTTCGGCGATGGTGTACTGCCCCTGCGGCATGGAGACGCCGGTGACCGCGGCGTACATGGACGGGAAGCGTTCGGTCTGCACGCCGACGATCTCGATGCCGGGCTTGAGCGCCTTGGCCGCGGTGGCGACCCCGGATATCAGGCCGCCGCCGCCGATGGCGATGACCAGCATGTCGAGCTGCGGCTGGTCTTCCAGCATTTCCAGCGCCACGGTGCCCTGCCCCGAGATGACGGCCTCGTCGTCGTACGGATGGATCATGGTCAGCCCGCGCTCCCGGGCCAGCTCGTAGCCGCGCGCCTTGGCGTCGTCGAAGGTGTCTCCCGCCAGCACCACCTCGGCGCCGAAGCGGCGCGTGTTGGCGATTTTCACGGTGGGCGTGAAGCGCGGCATCACGATCACCGCCGGCACGCCCATGCGCTGCGCGTGGTAGGCCACGCCCTGGGCGTGGTTGCCGGCGGACACGGCGATCACGCCGGCGGCGCGCTCGGCGTCCGACAGGGTCAGCATGCGGTTCAGCGCGCCGCGCTCCTTGAAGGAAGCCGTGAACTGCAGGTTCTCGAACTTCAGCCAGATCTCGGCGCCGAAAATATCGGACAGCGTGCGGGAAAGGGTAAACGGGGTCTTCAGCACCTGGCCGCGCAGGTTCTCGCGGGCGGTCTGAATGGAAGCGATATCGATCACGATGGGAAATCCTTAGCGCACCGGAAGGAAATTGAAGAGCAAGAGCCCCTGCGCATAGTTGATCCCGATGCGCCGCGCGTTCTCGCCCAGCAGGTTGGCGATCAGGTCCAACCGGCC
This sequence comes from Achromobacter sp. SX5, assembly GCF_056711425.1. Classification (NCBI taxonomy): domain Bacteria; kingdom Pseudomonadati; phylum Pseudomonadota; class Betaproteobacteria; order Burkholderiales; family Alcaligenaceae; genus Achromobacter; species Achromobacter sp. SX5. The sequence continues at coordinate 4,584,261 of NZ_CM160041.1, forward strand.
GATGATGGCGCCGAATTCGCGCTCAAAGCTGAGGTTCGTGGCGTTCTGGGACATTTCGTTGGCCAGCAGCAGCGGTTCGCCCTGGTTGTCGCGGCGCGACGCCAGCAGCCAGGCGGCCGCTTCGACGTTCCGTGCGGCATTGTAGACCCGCTGCCCGTCCAGCGCGTCCATGGCGTACAAGCGGGTTTTCCCATTATGGGCCGCGATGATGGTGTCGGCCAGGCCGTAGATGAATGCGCCGACGCGGTCGCCGGTGTAGTTGGGGTCCAGCGACACCGCCAGGATCTGGATGTCGCGCAGGCCCTGCAGGTCGCGGGGCGGGATGCGGACTTCGATCGCGTGCTTGACCAGCGCCACCGCCTTGGCCTGGTCCGGGGCCCCGGTCTTGCGCCATTCGCGCGGGTTGCGGCGATACAGCTTGTCCAGCAGCACGTAGAGGCTGGCGAGGTTGTCGCGCACCTCCAGCGTGACGGTGCGGTTGAAGTCGGTCTGGCCGAACTGGTCGGCGGACATGTCCTCGCTCTTGGGCCCGCGCTGGCCGGGCGCGGGGTTCATACAGCCGGCCAGCAGCGCCGCGATCAGCCCCGCCGCGCCAGCGGATCTCAGCCATACGGTCATGCCTTGCCCATCCGTTTCCCCCATGCGCTCTACCGGCCGCCGGCGGCATCGGCCCGGTCCGGCTCTTCGCGCAAGACTTTACAGGAAATCGGCGCGTCGTCGGCCGCGGCCGGCTACAGAATGAAAAACGGCGCCCCGAGGGGCGCCGTTCCTGGCTACCGGTCGCGCAGGCTTATTCGGCTTGCGGTTCCGATTGCGGGGCGGCTTCCGGAGCGGCAGCGGCCTGCTGCTGCTCGATGCCGCCGATGGCCTTGATCGACAGGCGCAGGCGGCCCTTGTCGTCGGCCTCGATGACCTTGACGCGGACCTGCTGGCCGACCTTCAGCACATCGTTGATGTTGGCGATGCGGTAGTTGGCGATCTCCGAGATGTGCAGCAGGCCGTCGCGGCCCGGCAGCACCTGCACGATGGCGCCGAAGTCCAGCAGGCGCAGCACCGAGCCTTCGTAGATCTGGCCCACTTCGACGTCGGCGGTCAGCTCGACGATGCGGCGCTGGGCTTCCTTGGCCTGCGCTTCGTCGACGCTGGCGATCACGATCGTGCCGTCGTCGGAGATGTCGATCTGCGTGCCGGTTTCTTCGGTCAGCGCGCGGATGGTGGCGCCGCCCTTGCCGATCACGTCGCGGATCTTCTCGGGGTTGATCTTGATGGTCAGCATGCGCGGGGCGAAAGCCGACAGCTCGCCGCGCGAACCGTCCAGGGCTTCCTTCATCTTGCCCAGGATGTGCAGGCGGCCTTCGCGGGCCTGGGCCAGCGCCACCTGCATGATTTCCTTGGTGATGCCCTGGATCTTGATGTCCATCTGGAGCGCGGTGACGCCGTTCTCGGTGCCCGCGACCTTGAAGTCCATGTCGCCCAGGTGATCTTCGTCGCCCAGGATGTCGGTCAGCACGGCGAACTTGCCGCCGTCCAGGATCAGGCCCATGGCCACGCCGGCCACGTGATCCTTGACCGGCACGCCGGCGTCCATCATGGCCAGCGAGCCGCCGCAGACCGAAGCCATCGACGAGGAGCCGTTGGACTCGGTGATTTCCGACACGATGCGGATGGTGTACTGGAAGTCCTCGGGCGCCGGCAGCAGCGGGATCAGCGCGCGCTTGGCCAGGCGGCCGTGGCCGATTTCGCGGCGCTTGGGCACGCCGATGCGGCCCGTTTCGCCGGTGGCGAACGGAGGCATGTTGTAGTGCAGCATGAAGCGGTCGCGGTACTCGCCCATGAGCGCGTCGATGATCTGCTCATCCTGCTTGGTGCCCAGCGTGGCGACGACCAGCGCCTGGGTTTCGCCGCGGGTGAACAGCGCGCTGCCGTGCGCGCGGGGCAGCACGCCCAGGCGCACGCTGATCGGACGCACGGTGCGGGTGTCGCGGCCGTCGATGCGCGGCTCGCCGTTGAGGATCTGGCCGCGGACGATGGCCGATTCCAGCGAGAACAGGATGTTGTCGACGGTCACGGCGTCCGGGGCCGGCTCGGCCTTCTCGGCGGCGGCGGCGTTCAGCTTCTCCGACACGCTGGCGTAGACTTCGCGCAGCTGCGTGGTGCGGGCCTGCTTTTCGCGGATCTGGTAGGCGGCGCTCAGGCCTTCCTGGGCGGCGGCGGTGACGGCGGCGATCAGGGCCTCGTCCTTGGCCGGCGGCTGCCAGTCCCAATCGGGCTTGCCGGCTTCCTTGACCAGTTCGTGGATGGCGTTGATGACGGCCTGCATCTGCTCGTGGCCGTAGACCACGCCGCCCAGCATGATTTCTTCGGACAGCTCGCGGGCTTCCGATTCCACCATCAGCACGGCGTTCTCGGTGCCGGCGACGACCAGGTCCAGCTGCGACGACTTCAGCTGCGAGGCGGTCGGGTTGATGGCGTACTGGCCATCAATGTAGCCCACGCGGGCGGCGCCGATCGGGCCGTTGAACGGGATGCCCGAAATGGCCAGCGCGGCCGAGGCGCCGATCATGGCGGCGATGTCCGGATCGATTTCGGGGTTGACCGACAGCGTGTGGATGACCACCTGGACTTCGTTGTAGAAGTCTTCGGGGAACAGCGGACGCAGGGGACGGTCGATCAGGCGCGAGGTCAGCGTTTCCTTCTCGGACGGCTTGCCTTCGCGCTTGAAGAAGCCGCCGGGAATGCGGCCGGCGGCGTAGGTCTTTTCGATGTAGTCGACGGTCAGCGGGAAGAACGTCTGGCCCGGCTTGGCCTTCTTGGAAGCCACGACAGTGGCCAGGACGACGGTGTCCTCGATCGACACCATCACGGCGCCGGAAGCCTGGCGGGCGATCTCGCCGGTTTCCAGGACGACCGTGTGCTGGCCGTACTGGAACGATTTTGTCACTTTATTGAACATGACGATTATTCCTTACAAATGAAAAACCGTGGCCGCCGCGACATGCGTCGCACCGACCACGGTTGCGTCATGGGGAGCCAGCCCCGTCGATCACTTGCGCAGACCGAGTTTTTCGATCAGTGCGCGGTACGAATCGGGATTGCGGCCCTTGAGGTAGTCGAGCAGCTTGCGGCGACGGCTGACCATGCGCAGCAGACCGCGGCGCGAGTGGTGATCCTTCATGTGTTCTTTGAAGTGACCGGTCAGCTCGTTGATACGGGCGGTGAGCAGAGCCACCTGGACTTCGGGGGAGCCGGTATCGCCTTGAGCGCGTTGGAATTGCGCAACGATATCGGATTTCTTGATGTCAGCAACAGACATTAATGACCTCTTCGGACATGCGACAGGGCCGAGGCGCCCTGACGTGGTTTGGAAAAAATTTGTGCGAGCCTGGCTGTATTCGCTTTCTCACTGCTGCCAATGATGACTCAAACAGCGCCCTGAAACGTGCTCAGGCGAGCTTCGACGCCCGACTTTCGATGCACTTTCCGGTTGCTGTGGCCGGCACAAAGTACTTGCTTAAATACCTTGCTCAAATCAATACACTTGATAAAGCTCGATGATTATAGCCGATTCGCTAGAATTACCCCAATGCACCGCCCGCCTCTCCCTTTCGGGCCCGGCTGGACGGCCGCGAACCGAGCTTCGCAGGAGATGAATATGTCCAAATACTACAAGATCGCCCGCGGCGCGCTGGCCGCCGCCGCGCTGGCCGGCCTGTCGGCCTGCGCCAACATGGCCCAGATACAGCCGGGCACCCCTTACGGCGAGGTCCTGACCCAGTTCGGCAACCCGAATTTCGAATGCCCGCAGGCCAACGGCGGGCGCCGCGTCATCTGGACGCAGCAGCCCATGGGCCAGTACGCCTGGGGCACCAACGTGGGCGCCGACGGCCGCGTGGACCGCGTGCTGCCGCTGCTGACGGACGCGCACTTCAAGGTGCTGGAACAGGGCGACTGGAGCCCCGACCGGGTGCGCTGCGAATTCGGCCCGCCGGCCCGCATCGAGGAAACCGGCCTGGGCGAAAAACGCGAGGTGGTGTGGTCGTACCGCTACAAGGAGAACGGCGTGTGGAACTCGCTCATGTACGTATACATGGGCCGCGACGGCAATAAGGTCACGCATTTCCACCCCGGCCCCGACCCCATGTACGACGAAGACCGCTTCATGTGGTGGTAGCGCCGGGCCCGGCCCAAAACAAAACCCGCCGGTTCGTCGGCGGGTTTTGTGTTTACGGGCGGGCGGCGGTCAGGAAGTATGGTTGCGGCGTTCCTGCGTCAGGCGCCGCGCCCGGTTCCAGCGCCAGGCCCAGGTGATCCAGCCCGACAGGCCGTAGAGCACGAACAGGCCGAACAGCACGACCGGGGGATCGCTGGAGACGAACACGAAGACCGCCACCACCAGCAGGATGCCCCAGAACGGCACGCTGCGGCCCAGCGCGAAGCTCTTGCCGCTGAAGAACGGCGCGTTCGACACCATGGTGATGCCGGCGTACATGGTCAGCGTGAACGCCACCCAGGCCATCAGGCTGTCGTGGATGGGCAGCTTGTTGTCCACCGCCAGCCAGACGAAGCCGGCCACCAGCGCGGCCGCGGCCGGGCTGGGCAGGCCCTGGAAATAGCGTTTGTCGACCACGGCGATATTGGTGTTGAAGCGCGCCAGGCGCAGCGCCGCGCCCGACACGTAGACGAAGGCGGCCAGCCAGCCCCAGCGGCCCAGGTCGTTCAGGATCCATTCGTACATCACCAGCGCCGGGGCCACGCCGAACGAGGTCATGTCGGACAGCGAGTCGTATTGCTCGCCGAAGGCCGACTGCGTGTTGGTCAGCCGCGCCACGCGGCCGTCCATGCCGTCCAGCACCATGGCGACGAAAATGGCGATGGCGGCGACTTCGAAGCGATCGTTCATGGCCTGCACGACGGCGTAGAACCCCGCGAACAACGCCGCGGTGGTGAACGCGTTGGGCAGCAGGTAGATGCTTCGGTGGCGATTCTCGGAATCGCGCATGGAAAAATTGGGCATGGTCTCAATAACTTACAACGGACTTTCAAAGGTTAACCCATCTGGCCCCGCTTGCGGGCCGCCGCAAGCGGCGTGCCCGGCATTAGCCAGTCGAATACCCGAAAAAAAAGGCATGCCCCTGCGGGCATGCCGTTTTGACCCTGATTGCGCGGGGAACGGGCCCCGCGCCGCAAAGGGATCAGTTCTTGGACTTGTCCACCAGCTTGTTGGCGGCGATCCAGGGCATCATGGCGCGCAGCTTGCCGCCCACCACTTCGATCTGCGATTCCGCGTTGATGCGGCGGCGCGAGGTCAGCGTCGGGGCGCCGGCGGCGTTTTCCAGGATGAACTTCTTGGCGTATTCGCCGGTCTGGATGTCCGTCAGGCACTGGCGCATGGCCTTGCGGGTCTCGTCGGTGACGATCTTCGGGCCGGTCTCGTATTCGCCGAATTCGGCGTTGTTCGAGATCGAGTAGTTCATGTTGGCGATGCCGCCTTCGTAGATCAGGTCGACGATCAGCTTCAGCTCGTGCAGGCACTCGAAGTAGGCCATTTCGGGCGCGTAGCCGGCTTCCACCAGCGTGTCGAAACCGGCCTTGATCAGTTCGACGGTGCCGCCGCACAGCACGGCCTGTTCGCCGAACAGGTCGGTTTCGGTTTCTTCGCGGAAGTTGGTTTCGATGATGCCGGCGCGGCCGCCGCCGTTGGCGCTGGCGTACGACAGGGCCACGTCGCGCGCGGCGCCCGACTTGTCCTGGTACACGGCCACCAGGTGCGGCACGCCGCCGCCCTGCTTGTAGGTGTTGCGCACGGTGTGGCCCGGCGCCTTCGGCGCGATCATGATGACGTCGATGTCTTCGCGCGGCACGACCTGGCCATAGTGCACGTTGAAGCCGTGGGCGAAGGCCAGCGCGGCGCCGGCCTTGATGTTGGCGTGCACTTCCTTGTTGTAGACGGCGGCGATGTTCTCGTCGGGCAGCAGCATCATGACGATGTCGGCCGACTTGACGGCTTCGGCGACTTCCTTGACTTCCAGGCCGGCGTTGGCGGCCTTGTTCCACGAGGCGCCGCCCTTGCGCAGGCCGACCACGACCTTCACGCCCGAGTCATGCAGGTTCTGCGCGTGCGCATGGCCTTGCGAACCGTAGCCGATGATGGCGACGGTCTTGCCTTTGATGAGGGAGAGATCGCAGTCTTTGTCGTAGAAAACTTTCATGGTTGTGCTCCAGATTCCAGTATTTTGGATTTTTTCAGTTCAGATGTAGGGTGCGGCGGTCAAAGCTTCAGAATCCGTTCGCCGCGTCCGATGCCGGACACGCCGGTGCGCACGGTTTCCAGGATGGCACTGCGGTCCAGGGCCTCCAGGAAGGCCTGTACTTTTTCCTGCACCCCCGTCAGTTCGATGGTGTAGGACTTGTCGGTCACGTCGATGATGCGGCCGCGGAAGATGTCCGCCATGCGCTTCATTTCCTCGCGCTCCTTGCCGACGGCCCGCACTTTCACCAGCATCAGCTCGCGTTCGATGTGCGCGCCCTCGGTCAGGTCGACGACCTTGACCACGTCCACCAGGCGGTTCAGGTGCTTGGTGATCTGCTCGATGATCTCGTCGGACCCGGTGGTCACGATGGTCATGCGCGACAGGGTGGCGTCCTCGGTGGGCGCCACGGTCAGGGTCTCGATGTTGTAGCCCCGCGCGGAAAACAGGCCCACCACGCGCGACAGCGCGCCGGGTTCGTTTTCGAGGAGGACGGAAATCACATGCTTCATGGGTGGCCTCCTTACAGGTCTTCAGAGCCGAGCAGCATTTCGGTCAGCCCGCGGCCGGCCTTGACCATCGGCCACACGTTTTCGGTGCGGTCGGTGATGAAGTCCAGGAAGACCAGGCGGTCCTTGTGCTTCTTGAACGCTTCGCGCAGCGCCGGCTCGACGTCGGCCGGGCGCTCGATGCGCAGGCCCACGTGGCCATAGGCCTCGGCCACCTTGACGAAATCGGGCAGCGAATCCATGTAGGACTCGGAATAGCGCGAACCGTAGTCGATCTGCTGCCACTGCCGGACCATGCCCAGGAAGCGGTTGTTCAGGCAGACGATCTTCGGCGTCAGGCGGTACTGGTGGCAGGTCGACAGCTCCTGGATGTTCATCTGGATGGACGCCTCGCCGGTGATCACGGCCACGTCGCTGCCCGGATTGGCCATCTGCACGCCCATGGCGTAGGGCAGGCCCACGCCCATGGTGCCCAGGCCGCCGGAATTGATCCAGCGGCGCGGCTTGTCGAACTTGTAGTACTGGGCCGCCCACATCTGGTGCTGGCCCACGTCGGAGGTGACGAAGGCGTCGCCGCCGGTCACTTCCCAGAGCTTTTCCACCACGAACTGCGGCTTGATGACCTCGTCCGAGTTGGCGTACTTCAGGCATTCCTTGCCGCGCCAGGCCTCGACCTGCTCCCACCACTTGGCGATGGAGGCGGGCTTGTGTTCGGCCGCGGCAATGTCGTACTGGGTGCTGAGATCGGCCAGCACGTCCTTCACGTTGCCCACGATCGGCACGTCCACGCGCACGCGCTTGGAGATCGACGAGGGGTCGATGTCGATGTGGATGATCTTGCGGGCGTTCTGCGCGAAGTGCTTGGGATTGCCGATCACGCGGTCGTCGAAGCGCGCGCCGATGGCCAGCAGCACGTCGCAGTGCTGCATCGCCATATTGGCTTCGTAGGTGCCGTGCATGCCGGGCATGCCCACGAACTGGCCGCTGCTGGCGGGATAGCCGCCCAGCCCCATCAGGGTGCTGGTGCACGGCGCGCCCAGCTGCGTGACGAGCTTGTTCAGTTCGGGAGCGGCGTCCGACAGGATCACGCCGCCGCCCGTGTAGATCATCGGGCGCTCGGCCGACAGCAGCATCTGCACGGCTTTCTTGATCTGCCCCTGGTGGCCCTTGTTGACGGGCGCGTAGGAGCGCATCGAGATTTCGCCCTTGGGCGGCGCGTACTTGCACTGCGCGACGGTGATGTCCTTGGGGATGTCCACCAGCACCGGGCCGGGACGGCCGGTGCGCGCGATGTAGAACGCGCGGCGCATGGTCTCGGCCAGGTCCTTGACGTCGCGCACCAGGAAGTTGTGCTTGACGCAGGGGCGCGTGATGCCGACGGTGTCGCATTCCTGGAAGGCGTCTTCGCCGATGGCCGCAGTGGGCACCTGCCCGCTGATGATGACCATCGGGATGGAGTCCATGTAGGCGGTGGCGATGCCGGTGACGGCATTGGTCACGCCGGGGCCGCTGGTCACGATGCAGACGCCGACCTTTTGCGACGAACGCGAATAGGCATCGGCGGCGTGCACGGCAGCCTGCTCGTGGCGCACCAGAATATGCTGGAATTTGTCTTGCTTGAAAATCGCGTCGTAGATGTAGAGCACCGCGCCGCCGGGGTAGCCGAAAACGTGTTCCACGCCTTCTTCGGCCAGGCAGCGCACGACGATATCGGCGCCATTCAGTTCCATGTTGTCATTCCTTTCAAAACCGGCCCTGCAAACCCTGTCTGCTGCCCGCCCGGATACGACGGCAACTGAACCCATACCGGCTGCGGCAACATGATCCGGCGCTTAGCGGCTCACGGAGCCACGCCACCCGGACACCCTGCCGACCCGGCACACGCTCGACAGAACGCAGTGCAAACGCCCCTGGGGGACGCTGGAGGTCGAAATGGAAGCCTTGGCAACACACGCTTGTGGCGCGGCCAACGGCAGGTGTAACTGCTGCGGGAGGGCTGGGAGGTGACCCTGGCCATCCGCCTCAACGCGCCGGCTTCGGATAGCGGGCCGGCGCAAGTGGGGGAATTTACCGCGTTGCGTCAAAGGTGGCAAATCGGCGTTGCGTGGAAGTTTCGGTAACCATCCGACCCCGAAAAAATCCACAGTCTCTCTATACTTATCCCGTCGCCCAGAATCGAGCCCGCCCATGGATTTGCGCATCGCCAGCATCCGCCGCTTCCTCTACAGCCACTACTTCTTCGGCGGGGTGCGCCAGGGGGTGGGGATGCTGTTGCCCGTGCTGGTGGTGGGCGGCCTGTTCGGCAATTACACGACGGGCCTGGTGGCGACCTTCGGCGCGCAGTGCCTGGCCATCATCGACCAGCCCGGCGGCCCGCAGCGCCACCGCACCAACGAAATGCTGGGCGGCGCAGCGCTGGGCACCCTGACCGTGGTCATCACGGGGCTGGCGTCCAGCTATCCGGTGCTGATCTGGCTGGCGGTCATCGCGCAGTGCTTCGTCTATTCCATGTTCAGCGTGTTCGGCAAGCGCGGCGGGCTGATCGGCTTCGCCGGCCTGCTGCTGATGACGCTGACCATGCATACGCCGCTGCAGCCGCACGAGGTGCTGGCGCACGCCACGGCCACGCTGGGCGGCGCGCTGTTCTACCTGGTGTTCAGCCTGGGCTTTTCGCGCCTGTTCTGGCTGCGCGAAGAGCAGCAGGCCATGTCGGTGGCGCTGTTCGCCACCGCCGACTACGTCGCCGCCCGCGCCGCCTTCTACGACACCACGTCGGACCTGGACGAGGCCTACCGCGACCTGATCCAGCGCCAGTCCGTCATGACCGACAAGCACCAGGCCGCGCGCGACATGGTGCTGCGCGCCCTGCCCCGCGGCAAGGGCCTGGGCGACCGCCAGCGCGTGATGATCTGGAACATGTTCGTCGACATGCTGCTGCTCCTGGACACGCTGGTGGCCACGCACACCGACTACGCGGCGCTGCGCCGCGCGCTGGCCGGCAACGACTGCCTGATGTTCATGCGCGACGCGCTGGTGAAGATGTCGCTGGAGCTCAACCGCATCGCGCTGGACGTGTCGCGCGGACGCAAGGTGCAGTACCGCAGCAGCGCCAAGGCCGAGCTGCGCGCCATCGAGTACGAGATCGAACAGCTCAAGCAGCAGGGCCTGGGCGAGCGCGAGCCCGAGATGCTGGCGCTCATCATCCAGGTGCTGCGCCGCCTGCGCAATTCGGCGCGCATCGTCGACCGGCTCGCCGACCACACCGCCGCCTCGCCGGACGCCAAGCCCACCGACGTGCTGCGCATCAACAAGTCGCTCACGCGCTTCATTTCGCGCCAGGAATTCCGCCTGGGGCTGCTGACCAGCAACCTGCGGCTGGACTCGCCGCACTTCCGCTACGCGCTGCGGGTCACGGCGGCGGCCGCGATCGCCATGACGCTGGCCAGCCGCTGGCTGTCGCCGGCGTTCTCCTCGCACAGCTACTGGATCATGCTGACCATCGTCATCATCATGAAGCCGGGCTTCGCGCTCACGCGCCAGCGCAACGGCTGGCGGCTGATGGGCACGCTGATAGGCTGCCTGGGCGCCCTGCTGCTGTTCCACCTGACCGACCAGCCCGAAATCCTGTTCGCCGTGCTGCTGGGCGCATGCATCATGGGCAACAGCCTGGTGCAGCTCAACTACATGGCCAGCGCCATCTTCAATACGCTGTTCGTGGTGCTGGTGTTCCACTTCGTCTCGCCGGGCACGGTGTCCATGGCGGTGATCGGCGAACGCGCGCTGGACACGCTGCTGGGCTGCGCGCTGGCGCTGGTCTGCAGCTATATCCTGCCCTGGTGGGAAGCGCGCTACCTGCGCCCGCTGGCCACGGCGGCCACACGCGCCAACCGCGAATACCTGCTGGCGGGCCTGCGCTACGTCGAGGCGATGCAGGCCCACGGCGCCCCCGTGGGCGCGGCCGCCGGCGACACGCCCGCCGTGACCGACGCCGACCTGGCGTGGCGGCTGGGACGCAAGAACGTGCACATCGCGTTCAGCAATTTCGCCGAAGCCTTCTACCGGATGATGAGCGAGCCCAAGTCGCACCAGGTGAACGTGCCGGAGCTGAACAACCTGCTGATCCAGAACCACGTGCTGGCCTCGCAGATCACGGCGGCCATTCCCATCCTGGCCGCCCTGCCCGCCACGCCCGAGGCCGTGCAGCGGGCCTTGAACGGCGTGGCCGGGCTGCTGGACCAGAGCCGCGCCCAGCCGCCCGCCGACCTGCCCACCCAGTTCGACACCGAAGGCGAACAGGCCGCGCTGGTCTATCCCATCAAGCAGATACTGAAGGCCGCCCACATGATCCGCCAGGAACTGCAGGCGCTGGAAGATCCCGCCCACGCGCCGCAGATGGCGGTGGCGGCCTGAGCGCCGCCCCCCGTATTACGCCTTGCGCCGGAACAGCAGCTTGTCCGCCGACGACGCGGAGGCGTCATACGCATAGCCTTCCAGGTCGAAACCCTGCAGGCCTTCCGGCTTGGAGACCTTGTGCAGGATGGCGTAGCGCGCCATCAGGCCGCGCGCGCGCTTGGCATGGAAGCTGATGACCTTCCAGGCGCCGTTTTTCCAGTCCTGGAACACGCACTGCACCACGCGCGCCTTCAGGGTCTTCAGGTCGACCGACTTGAAGTATTCCTCGGACGCCAGGTTGACCACCACCGGCGCCTTCTGGCCGGCCTGGCGTTCGTTGAGGTAATCGGCGATGGCGCTGCCCCAGTATTCGTACAGGTTCTTGCCCTTGGGCGTCTGCAGGCGCGTGCCCATTTCCAGCCGGTACGGCTGCATCAGGTCCAGCGGACGCAGCACGCCATACAGGCCGCTCAGGATGGCGACGTGCTCCTGCGCCCAGTCCAGCTGCTTGGCCGAGAGGGTCGAGGCTTCCAGCCCTTCGTACACGTCGCCGTTGAAGGCCAGCACCGCCTGGCGCGAATTGGCCTGGGTGAAGCTGCGCTTCCAGTGGGCGTAGCGCTGCACGTTCAGCTCCGACAGCGCCGGGCTCAGGCTCATGAGCTCGGCGATGTCCTCGGCCGACTTGGTCTTCAGCACCTTGATCAGGCCGGCGGCCTGGTCCACGAACAGCGGCTGGGTATGCGTCTCGATGTGCAGCGGCGAGTCGTAGTCCAGCTTCTTGGCGGGGGAAAGCAAAAACAGCATTGCGGGTTTCCTTTGTTCAGCGCGCCGTCCAGCCGCCATCGACCGAGACGGACGTTCCAGTGATTTGGGCCGCGGCGTCGGAGGCCAGGAACACGGCGGTGCCGCCCAGTTGTTCCGGCGTCACGAATTGCAGCGACGGCTGCTTTTCGCCCAGCAGTTCGCGCGCGGCGGCTTCCTGGTCGATGCCGTTCTTTTCGGCCAGCGCGGTGATCTGCTTTTCCACCAGCGGGGTGCGGACCCAGCCCGGGCAGATGGCGTTGGCGGTAATGCCCTGGCCGGCCGTCTCCAGCGCCGTGACCTTGGTGAAGCCCACCACGCCATGCTTGGCGGCCACGTAGGCCGACTTGTAGGCCGAGGCCACCAGGCCGTGCGCCGAAGCAATGTTGATGATGCGGCCGAAGCCCTGCTTCTTCATGTGCGGCAGCGCGGCGGCGGTGCCGTGGAACACGGCCGACAGGTTCAGCGCCAGGATGGCGTCCCATTTCTCGACCGGGAATTCCTCGATCGGCGCGGTGTGCTGGATGCCGGCGTTGTTGACCAGGATGTCGATGCGGCCCAGCTGGCGCACGGCGTTCTCGATCAGGCCGCGCACGGCCTCGCCCCTGGACAGGTCGGCGCCGTCGTAGATCACCTTCACGCCATGTTTTTCGGCCAGGCCGGCGCGGACTTTTTCGATCTCGGCCGCGTCGCCGAAACCATTCAGGACGATATCGGCGCCTTGCGCGGCGAAGGCCGTGGCGATGCCCAGGCCGATACCGCTGGTGGAACCGGTGACGAGGGCGACTTTTCCTTTGAACATGGACGTTCTCCTGTGATCTCGCATGGGGCGGAAAGCGAAGCAGGCGTCAAGTGTAGCTGCCCCGCATGTCGGCCATCATGCCATGCCCGCAAGACCGTCAGGGTCAAGCCGCGGAAGGCGGATCGCGCGGCGTGCCGGCCTCGTCGGCGGGCGGCTGGACGGCCGGCAGCTCGGCCATGCCGCCGCGGTTTTCCGGGATGCGCTCGAGCAGCTTGATCAGCACCGGCACCACGCCCATGGAGATGGCGACCACCACGGAAAGCACGTCGCGCTGTTCCAGGTCCACCAGATGGTTGTCCCAGGCTTCGTTGAAGATGGCGAAGCTGAATTCGCCGCCCTGCGCCAGCGCCACGGCGAACAGCAGCCGGTGGTAGCGCGGCAGCCCCAAAAAGCGCGCGAAGCCGTACAGCACCGCGCCCTTGACCAGCAGCAGCGCGGTGACCCCGACGACGATGAACAGCCAATGATGCTGCACCACTTTCAGGTTCACCGACATGCCGATGGCCACGAAAAACAGGCCCAGCAGCAAGCCCTTGAACGGGTCGATGGCCTTTTCCAGTTCCTCGCGGTAGCGCGACTCGGCCATCAGCACCCCCGCCAGGAACCCGCCCAGGCCGGCCGACAGCCCGGCATAGTCGAACAGCTGGGCGGCGCCCACCACCATCAGCAGCGCCGCGGCGGTGAACAGCTCGTTCAACTGGGCGCGCGCGGCCCAGCCCAGCAGACGCAAGTGGTGAGCCGCGGCGACCACGGCCACGGCGATCAACGCCTCCTTGAACGACGGCGCCGAGCTTCCGTCCGATCCCATCAGGCCGGCCGCCACCAGCATCGGTATCGCCGCCATGTCCTGGAACAGCAGCACCCCCAGCGCCGACCGCCCCAGCGGCATCCGCGTCAGGCCGCGTTCCTCCAGCAGGCGCAGGGCCACCGCCGTGGACGACAGCGCCAGCGACAGGCCGCAAAGCACCGCCGCCTGCCAGCTCATCCCGGCCAGGTGCCGCAGCGCCGCGCCGAACACCACGCCCAGCAGCAGCCCGCAGACCAGCATCTGCAGCGAGCCCAGGACGAACACCTCGTTGCGCATGGCCCACAGCCGCCTGGGCGACAGTTCCAGCCCGATGATGAACAGCATCATCACCACGCCCCACTGCGACACCCCGATCATGGTGTCCACGTTGGTCACCAGCTTCAGGCAGGACGGCCCCACCAGGATGCCGGCGATCAGGTAACCCGGAATGGCGCCCAGCCCCAGCTGCTGGGTGATGGGCACGCACAGCACGGCCGCAAGCAGGAGGATGAGGATCAGATCCATGGGCGCAAGGGAGCGGAAAGACCGGCGCGGCGCGCCGGCGTTGCCGGGATTCTGGGCAAAGAACGGCGGCGCCGGTAGTTAGTTAAAACCCCCGTGGCGGGCTTTTTTCAGGCCCCTTTACACAAACGAAAAAAATCCTGTAGAATTGCGGGCTTCGCTAGTTCGACGACGAAGATTCTTCCGACCAGGGATCTTTCGCTAAAAGCGGATCGCAAGATCCGGCTTTCGCCGTCATCGGAACATCAATAGCGAAAAGGAGAGGTGGCAGAGTGGTCGAATGTACCTGACTCGAAATCAGGCGTACGGTATCCCCGTACCGTGGGTTCGAATCCCACCCTCTCCGCCAGTATTCAAAAAGGCCAATCCCTCGGGATTGGCCTTTTTTCTGTCGGTGACCCGGGCACCTCTCCCTATTGCTTCACCAGCTCCACGCGCCGGTTCCTGGCGCGGCCTTCCTCGGCGTCGTTGGACGCCACGGGCGCGAGCGATGCCACGCCCCTGGCCGACAGCCGGCCGGCGGGAATGCGGTAGGACTCGGCCAATGCCTTGGCCACGGCGTCCGCGCGCTTTTGCGACAGGTCCATATTGCGCGCCAGGCTGCCCTGGTTGTCGGTATGGCCGACGATGTAGACCTTGAGCGCGGGATTGGCCTGCAGCAGCTTGCCCATTTCGTCCAGCGCGGCCTTGGAATCGGCCTTGACCTCGGCCTTGTCGGTATCGAAATACACGCCATAGACGGCGACCCTGCCGGACTCGGTCAGCGCTTTCTGCATGGCCGTCGCGTCGGGCAATTCGACCTGGCCCGTCTGCATGGCCTTGAGTTCGACCACCTGCAGGAACACCGGCGTGCGTTTGTTGGCTTCGTCCTGCATGACGTCCAGGAACGCATAGACGTCGCCCGACGGCGCCTGCTTCCTGGCAAGCATGGCGTAGTACTTGCCGCCAAAGACGGCGTCGCCGTGGCCGAGCGGGCTGACTTTGCCGCTGTTGAAGACGTAGGACTGGAAATCCCCGCCGCACTGCTCGTCGCCCTTGCACTCGAAGACGGTCTTGAAGCCGCCCGCCTGCAAGGTGTCCTGGTAATTGCGGTAGACCTCGAGCGCCGACTTGCCGCCGTCGATGCGATAGCCGATGCGCGTGACCTTGCCTTCGAGCGCCAGGGCCTTGGCCTCGGACTCCTTGGGGATGGCCTGGTCGGGCGCCAGCGCTTCGTCGTAATCCAGCTGTTTGTAGGCGTTGATCTGCGCGCCCGAGAAACGCCCCACCAGCGGGTGGTCCCTGGAGCCCGCCACGTCTGCCGCATGGCCCGGCAGCGCCGCCGCCATCAGTGCCGCGCCCAGCAGGGCGCAACGAACGCTACTTGCAACACATGCCATCGGGGCCGGGCCTCCTTGCGCCGAAATCCTGGGTTGAAGACCCGCGTTTCCTCAGACCGGCGCCGTGGGCCGGGCCAGTTGGAACAGGTCCGAGGAGCGAGCATACCAGCCGCCCCCGTGCATGCGCGCGATCAGCCCCAGGGCCGGCGTATCCACGTGGCCGCGGGCGGCGTCGCGCACGTACGCGTCGTCGACGTGCGCCCCCAGCACGCGGCCGATCACCACGATCTGGCGCGGGCCGGTCACGACCGTGGCCTGGCTGACGCATTCCAACGACACCGGGCTGCCTTCGATCAGGGGCGGACGCACGTGGATGGCCGGCCTGGCGGTCAGGCCGGCCGCCGCCAGTTCGTCCACCTCGGGCGGATAGTCGGCGCAGGTCTGGTTCATCTGCCGGACCAGGGACTCGGGCACCAGGTTCACGACGAACTCGCAGTTCTCGATGATGTTGGCGCCGGAGTCCTTGAACTCGCCGTTGGCATGGCGCATCAGCCCGATGGCCACCGTGGGCGGCTGGTGCCCCATGACGTTGAAAAAGCTGAAGGGCGCCGCGTTCACCACGCCCTTGCCGGAGATGGTGGTGAGCCACGCGATCGGACGCGGGGTGACGGTCGAGGTCAGCACGTTGTAGACCGTCTGCGCCGGCAAGGCGCTGAAATCGAAATGCATGGGTCAGGCCTCCTGCCGGCCGTCGTCCAGCGCCGACACCGGACGCTTGGCGCGGGTGTCGACCTGCAGCTGGAAGACGTCGGGCCGCGCGTAGTGGCCGGCGACGTCGAAATCGAACTTGCCGCGCAGGATCTGGTTGGGGTCGATGTCCGCGTACAGAATCGTCTCGCCCGAGTAGTCCGGCCCGGCCAGCACTTCGCCCAGCGGGTCGATGATGGCGCTGCCGCCGCGCATCAGCACCGTGTCCGGCTTGTCGCCCAGCGCGCATTCGAAGTCGTCGGGATAGGCGTCGCGGCGCAGGTGCTGGCACGAGGTCAGCACGTAGCAGCGCCCTTCCAGCGCGATGTGGCGCATGCTGGGAATCCAGGAGTCGCGGTCGTCGGCGGTGGGCGCGCAATACAGCGCCACGCCCTGGCCGTACATGTACATGCGCAGCATGGGCATGTAGTTTTCCCAGCAGATGACCGCGCCGATCTTGCCGTAGGGCGTGTCGAACACCGGCAGGGTCGAGCCGTCGCCGAATCCCCACACCAGGCGCTCGCCGGCCGTGGGCATGAGTTTGCGGTGCTTGCCCGCCAGGCCCTGCTGGCCGTTGAAGTACAGCACGGTGCAGTACAGCGTGCCGCCGTCGGCTTCGATGCAGCCCATGACCACGAAGCTGTCGGTATCGGCCGCGGCCTGCGCGATCAGCGCGACTTCCTCGCCGTCCAGGCGCACGGCCTGGCGGTGGTAGCTGGCGTAGGCGTCGCGGCCTTCGGGCTTGCGCATGCCTATCGGCGCGCCGAAGGAGTTGCCCTTGGGATAGCCGCCCAGGAACGCTTCGGGGAACACCTGCACCCGCGCGCCCTGCTCGGACGCCTGGCGGATCAGCGCCGCCGCCTTGCGGGCGCAGGCGAGGCTGTCGGTGGGGATGGACGCCGCCTGAATGACGGCGGCCTTGAATCTGGGTTGCACGGACATGTCTCTCCTCTCTCTCAGTGCGTCGGGTCGTCGTCGATGGCCGTGGCGCGGGTGTTGGGCAGCAACAGGCTGCCGATGACGCCGACCACCGCCGTCACGGCGACCGGGTACATCAGGCCGCCGAAGATATTGCCGCTGGCCTGGGCCAGGTAGGTCGCGGTAAAGGGCACGATGCCGCCGAAGATGCCGGCGCCGATGTGGTACGGGAAGGATAGCGCCGTATAGCGGATGCGGGCCGGAAACAGCTCCACCAGGTAGGCCGCGACCGGGCCATAGACCATGGCGACCACGGCGGTCATCAGCACCAGGATCAGCACGATGACGGTGTTGTCGACTCGCGCCGGATCGGCGCGCTCGGGGTAGCCGGCGGCGGCCAGCGCGGCGGCGTAGCCGGCCCGGTCGAAGCCGTTGACGGTCTGGCCGCCCACGCTCATGGCGATCTCCTGGCCCGGCAGCGGCTCGGCATACTCGAAGTTGATGCCCTTGGCGACCAGGAATTTCTTGGCCTGCACGCAGACTTTCTTGTGGTCGGCATGGCTGCCCACCATCGCCGCCTGCAATCCGAAGTCGCAGGCGCCGCCGCCGACATCGGCATGCACGCGCACCGGCGTGGTCTGCATGGCCTGCGCCAGGGCGGGATTGCCGGCCTTGAGCAGCACGTCGAACATGGCATGGTAGCCGATGGCGGCGATGAACAGGCCGGCCATCATGATCCACTTGCGGCCGATGCGGTCGGACAGCCAGCCGAACAGCACGAAGGTCGGCGCGCCGATGATGAAGCCGATCAGAATCAGCGTGTACACGCTGGTCTGGTCCAGCTGCACCGCCTGCTGCAGGAAGATCATGACGTAGAACTGGCCGGTGAAATAGGTCGCGCCCTGGCCGGCGGTGACGCCGACCAGCGCCAGCAGCACCAGGCGCAGGCTGGACCATTGGCCGAAGGTCTCCTTGACCGGATTCTTCGACAGGCGGTTCTGCTGCTTCATGCGCGTGAACACGGGCGACTCGTGCAGCCTGGCGCGCACATAGATGGAAATCGCCAGCATCACGATCGACAGGATGAACGGCAGGCGCCAGCCCCATTGGCGGAAGTCCTCGGCGCTCATCGCGGCCTGGGTGCACAGGATCACGACCAGCGACAGGATCAGCCCGGCCGACGAGGTGATCTGGATCCAGCCGGTCAACAGGCCGCGGCGCCGCGGCTCGCAATGCTCGGCCACATAGATCACCGCGCCGCCGTATTCGCCGCCCACGGCCAGGCCCTGCACCACGCGCAGGGTCAGCAGCAGTATCCACGACAGGTGGCCCGCCGATTCATAGGTGGGCAGGCAGCCGATCAGCACGGTCGCCCCGCCCATCATCACCACCGTGATCAGGAAGGTGTACTTGCGCCCGAGCCTGTCGCCGAGATAGCCAAACAGCACCGCGCCCAGCGGCCGGATGATGAAGCCCACCGCCAGCGCGCCCAGCGCCGCCAGCAGCGCCACGGTCGGATTGTCCTGCGGAAACAGCACCTGGCTCATGAAGACGGCCAGGGTTCCATAGATGAAAAAGTCGTACCACTCGAACAAGGTGCCGAGGGTCGATGCCACCACGACCTGGCGTTCCTCTTTGCGGCTGAGCGTCTGCGCGCCACCCGGATGCTGCATTGCAATATTTGCGTCCATGCCTGCTTTCCCGATCACTTAGATTGATACTGCTGTAGTCATTAACTATTATCAAATCTAAAGCCGGGGCTGAAAAAGCTGGGGAAAACCCGGCACGCGGCCCCGGAAGGCCCCCGGCGCCGCTGCTACACTCCCGCCAGAAACAGAGGAGGCAGTCATGGCTAGGCCCGCCGGCAAGGTCGATGAAAACGCAGAAAAAGCGCCAGCCGCCGCGCGCAGAGGCATCCAGTCGATCGAAGTGGGGTTCCGCATCCTGGACCTGATCCGCAAGGCCGGCCGCCCGATCCCGTTGAAGGAAATCGCGCAGGCCTGTGAACTGACGGTGCCCAACGTCCATTACTACCTGGTGAGTTTCCAGAAGGTGGGCGTGGTGCAGCAGCACGCGGACACCGGCCATTACGGCCTGGGCCCTTATGCCTTGCGGCTGGGACTGGCGGCGCTGGAGCAGTTCGACGTCTTCACCACGGCCCGGCCGGTCATGGCCGAGGTGGCCGCGATCACCGGCCAGACGGTGTTCCTGGGAGTCTGGGGCAACAAGGGTCCGACCATCGTCTACCGGGTCGAGGGCAGCCGCAGCCGGCCGCTGCTGGAATTGCGCGTGGGCAGCGTGCTGCCGCTGCTGTCGTCGGCGCTGGGCCGCAACTTCCTGGCGCATCTGCCGCAAGCCAGCACGCGCGAGCTGCTGGAGCAGGAAATGGCCTCGCCGGTGCCCGAGGGCGCCGGCGGCGCGGCGGGCAACTCGTACACGCTGCAGGACGTGCAGGCCATCCGCGACGAGGTGCTCAAGCACGGCCTGAGCCGCTGCCGCGACGCGCTGCTGCCGCATTTCACGTCGCTGTCGGCGCCCATTTTCGACATGCTGGGCGAAATGAAGGCCGCCATCACGCTGATGGGGCCGGTCGGCTCCATCGACGACGATCTGCAGTCCGAGACCGCGCGCCTGCTCGGCGAGAAGGCGCGCTCGATCTCGGCCTCGGCCGGCTGGGCGGCCCCCGCCGGGGGCTGAGCGGCCCGCCCGCGGCCGCTCAGCCCTCGGCGACGAGCTTGGCGTCCTTGATGGTCCTGGCGTATTTCTGCTGTTCCTGCCGCATGAAATCGGCGAAGCGCTGCGCGCTGCCGCCGCCTTCTTCCGCGCCGATCTGCGCCAGCTTTTCCTGCACGTCGGGCATGGCCAGCACGCGGTCGATGTCCTGGTTCATGCGCTGGACCATGGGGCCCGGCATATTGCCCGGGCCCACCATGCCGAACCAGATGCTGGCCTCGAATCCGGGATAGCCCTGCTCGGCCACGGTGGGCACGTCCGGATGGCTCTTGGAGCGGCGCTGCAGCGTCTGCGCCAGGCCGATCACCTTGCCGGACTGCAGCAGCGGCGTCGCGGTGGTCATGCCTTCGAAGCAGTACTGCACGTGGCCGCCCATCAGGTCGTTCATCAGCGGCGCGGAGCCCTTGTAGGGCACGTGCAGCACGTCGATGCCGGCGCGCGCCTTGAAGATCTCCAGCGCCAGGTGCTGGGCCGAGCCGCTGCCGGCCGAACCGAACACGATCTTGCCCGGCTGGGCGCGGCACAGCGCGACCAGTTCGGGCAGCGTCCTGGCCGGCTGCGAGGCGCCGCCGATCAGGATGGTGGGCGTCTTGCCCACCAGCGCGATAGGCGAGAAATCGCGCTCGACCGAATAGGCCAGCTTGGGCTGCAGCCCGGGCGCGATGCCGTGGCTGTTGACGTGCGCCATCATCAGCGTATTGCCGTCATTGGGCTGGCGGGCCACCTGCTCGGCGGCGATTACGCCGGCCGCGCCCGCGCGGTTTTCGACGATGACGGGCAGGTTCCACAGCACGCCCAGCTTCTGGCCCAGCAGGCGCGCCAGCACGTCGGTGCCGCCGCCGGCGGGAAACCCCACCACGATTTTCACCGGCCCCGACGGCATGTCCTGCGCCCGCGCCATCGCCGGCAGCATCAGCGCCGCGCCCAGCGCCACGGCGCCGCTCATGAATTGCCTACGTTGCATTGCTGTCTCCTCGCGCGCCGGTCTTGCCGCCGGCGACTGATAGTCATGCGGCGCCGCGGGTCGCGACGCCGCCCGCGGCGCTCAGCGGCCGACGCGGGTCCACTTGCCGTAGCGCTCCACCATGCGCTCATCGAAGCCGAAGCCCAGGCCGGGTTCCTGGTGCAGGATCACGCGGCCGTTCTTGTGGCTCAATTGGCGGTCGACCAGCTTGCGGAAGTTCAGCACCTGGTCGTCCCAGAAGAATTCGACGTAGCGCGCGTTCGGCGTGGCAGCCACCAGCGGCGCGTGCACGTCGTGGAACCAGTGCGGGCAGACCACCACGCCGTAGCTGGCGGCGGTGGCGGCGATGCGCTTCCATTCGGTGATGCCGCCGCACACGGCGGCGTCGGTCTGGAGGATGCCCGCCGCGCCCTTGTCCAGCAGCTCCTTGTGATACCAGCGGCCGTAGCCGATTTCGGCGGTGGCGATGGGCAGGCGCGTCAGCCGCGCCAGCTTGGAGTGGCTATCGATGTCATCGGGGCCGAACGGCTCCTCGATGAAGTAGGGATCGTATTGCTCGAAGCGGCGGATGTACTGCATGGCCTGGGTCACGTCCTGCCAGGCGTTGTTGCAGTCCATCATCAGTTCGACGTCCGGCCCCACGGCTTCGCGCGCGGCCTTCAGGCGCGCCTCTTCCTCGGCCGGCGACAGGCGGCCGGTCTTCATCTTGACCGCGCGGAATCCCTTGTCCACGTAGCTGGCCATTTCCTCGCCCAGGTGCTGCGGCGTCTTGCCGTCGAGGTAGTAGCCGCCGCTGGCGTATGCCGGCACCGACTCCAGCTCGACCGCGCCCAGGTAGCGGTGCAGCGGCAGGCCGGCGGCCTTGGCGTTGAGGTCCCACAGCGCGATGTCCAGCGCGCTGAGCGCGCGCATCACCGTGCCCTGGCGCCCCTGCAGCAGCGCCTCCTGGTACATGGCCTGCCACAGCCCCTCGACGGCATGGGAATCCTTGCCCAGCAGCACCGGCGCGAGCAGGCTCTGCACCGCCGCCTCGAAAATGGCGCCGCCGGCGCTGCCCACGTAGCAGAAGCCTATGCCTTCGACGCCGTCGGAAGAGCGGACCTTCACCAGGCCATAGTGCCGCGACGACACGGTGCGGTTGGAAAACGAGGTGACTTTGTCCAGGGGCACCGCGGCGGCGCAGACGTCTATGGATTCGATGATGGGCACAACAGGCTCCTTTGGGGGGCTGAGAGGTTCGGCTGGCGCCGCCAGCGCGACGCCCTGCACGTATTCTTGCCGTGGCCAAAGAAAACAACAATTATCGTCACCCATCTTTAGAATATGGAAAAACCATCTTCCACAGGGCTGCCGCCGCCATGGACTCGCGTTTTCTGCAAACCTACGTGCACGTCGTGGAACTCGGTTCCATCGCCCAGGCCGCGCGCCACCAGGGCCTGACGCCGGCCACCGTGCAGCAGCGGCTGCGGGCGCTCGAAGCCGACATGGGCAGCGCGCTCATCGCGCGCTCGGGCCGCACCGTCAAGCCCACGCCGGCCGGCTTGCGCATCCTCGAACGCGCCCGCGCCATCCTGCGCGACGTGCGCGACCTGCGCTCTGCGGCCTCGGACACCGAACTGCCCGCCGGCCCGCTCAGGCTGGGGGCCACGCCCACGGCGCTGACCGGCATCATGCCGCCGGTGCTGCGGACCTGGGTGGCGCGCCATCCGCAGATCGAGATCTACATAGAACCCGCCCCCACCACCCTGCTCTACAGCAAGGTGCTGTCCGGCGAACTGGACGGCGCGCTGCTGGTGCACCCCCTGTTTTCCATTCCCAAGACCTGCGCGTGGCGCGACCTGCGGCGCGAGCCGCTGGTGCTGGTGACCCCGGCCAGCATGAAAGTGCGCGACCCGCTGGCCGTGCTCGCGCGCGAGCCGTACATCCGCTACGACCGCAGCGTGGTGGGCGGCAAGATGGCCGAGGATTATCTGCGCGCGCGCAATCTGCGCCCGCACGTGCGCTTCGAGCTCGATGGCATCGACTCCATCGCGAGGTTGGTGTCGGAAGGGCTGGGCGTCGCGCTGCTGCCGGACTGGGCCAGCACGGACGCGCCGGCCGCCGACGTCAGGCGCTGGCCGCTGCCGGCGCCCTGCCCGGTGCGCACCGTGGGCGCGATCTGGCCGCGCGCGGGCGTGCGTTCGGCCTTGATGCAGGCCTTCGTGGAACTGACCGAGACGCAGCTCGGGCTGGCCCGGGACTAGGCGTCGCGGCCGTCGCGCGCCACGACTGCGCCGCGCGACACCACCAGCCGGCGCGGCGCGCGCTGCGCCACGGCTTCGGCCACGCAGCTGGCGTCGACCAGCACCAGGTCGGCGCGCGCGCCCGGCGCCAGGCCGTAATCGGCGAAGCCGCAGGCGCGGGCCGCGGCGGCGGTCACGCAATCGAAGGCCCATTCGACCTCGTCGTCGCGGCGCAGGTCGTTGCGCAGCCCGATCAGCATGGCGCGCGCCAGCATGTCGGGACTGCCGTAAGGGGTCCAGGTGTCGCGGATGCCGTCATTGCCGCCGAAAAGCGTCACGCCGGCGTCGCGGCAGGCGCGCAGCGAAGGCACCGGACGCGAAGGCGGCGCGGTGGTCAGCAGCGCCACGTCCAGCGCGGCGAGCCGGCCCAGCAGGCCCTCGAGGCGCTTCGCGTCCACCCCGCCCAGGCAGAATGCGTGGCTGATGACGACCTTGCCGTTCATGCCCAGCGCCTGGGTGCGGTCCAGGATCAGTTCCAGCGTGAACGCGCCCAGTTCGCCCGGTTCGTGCAGATGGATGTCCACGGGCTTGCCATGCTTGTCGGCCAGGCCGAACAGCACGTCCAGCGAACGCGCGGGATCGCGGTCGATGGCCGAAGGGTCCAGTCCGCCCAGCACATCGGCCCCGTTCGCCAGCGCCCGGTCCAGCAGCTCGGCGGTGCCGGGCCGCACCAGCAGGCCCGACTGGGGAAAGGCCACGGTCTGGATCTCGACGCGGTCGGCCAGTTCCTGGCGCGTGGCATGCACGCCGTCCAGGTGGCGCAGCCCGGCATCGGTATCGACGTCGACGTGGGTGCGGATGCGGGTCGCGCCTTCGCGCAGGAACGCCAGCGCCAGCGCGCGCGCATGGCTGGCGGCGTCATGGCCGGTGCTGGCGCGCCATTGCCGTTCGTTGTGGATGCGGTCGGTCAGCGCAGGACCCACCTGGTTCACGTACCAGGGCGAACCCCAGGTGGTCTTGTCCAGATGGGTATGGCCTTCGATCAGGCCGGGCAGCAGCAAGGCGCCGCCGCCGTCTTCCAAGGCCATGCCGGGCTCGGCTTCCAGCGCCGGGCCGATTTTCCGGATGCGCCCGCCGCGCACCAGCACATCCACCGGATCGCGACCGGCCCGGACGTTTTTCAATAAGAGGTCGGTCATGGTGGACGGTGCGCCGGCGGCTCAGACTTGAGGCGGCTCGATCCAGAAAAAGCGTTCGCCCTGGCGCACCATATCGGCCACGCCTTCGGCGCCGATACGGTAATCCGTGCCCATCAGCGTGGCGCCGCCATCCTCATGAATATGGATGATGGCCAGCGGGTCGTTCGCCATGGTGTACCAGTAGTAACCCGGCTTGAGATCGTGCAGGTCTGTGTTCATGCTTCGAGTATACAAACTTCCTCGCAACGTATTCAAAATGACACACATCCCTTGCGAACCCCTGACATGATGACCGCTAGGCGGCATACTGCAAGATGCCAGGCTCGGACCGCGCTCTCGCATGCGCCGGCTGGGCAAATGCCGCTGTGGCGCATGCCTTGATCGTGAGAGGAACCGCGAGTGTATGAAAAGGCAATCTCTTCAATTCAGCGAACCGCTTAAACAGGCTGTATTGAACGGCGATAAAGTACAGAGCCGGCGTATCTTGAAACCGCAGCCTACCAAACCGACTACCGTCTGGTATGCCGACGCGTCGGATTCCGGAAGATGGGTGGCCATGGGGCCGTCCGTGGATAATCCCGCCGAGCTGCGGAAAACTTCCAGCTGGGTCCGATGTCCGTACGGAAAATCGGGCGAAAGCATTCTCCTGACCGACGAGGCCGGCAATCCCTTCACATCGGCCGTGATCGTGGGCGTGCGCATCCAGCGGCTGCAAAACTTGTCCGACGCCGACGCCCGGGCCGAAGGCATCCCGGCGCTCTACCAATCCTCGTCGCTATTGCCCGGGGTGCCGCTGCAAACCGCCTTCGCCCTGACCTGGTGCGAACGCTACGGCGCCCACGCCTGGGCCGCCAATCCCTGGGTCTGGGTGGTCGAATTCCGCTGCCAGCAGGGCTGACGGCCGCGGCAATGGCGCATTCCTGCAACACCCGCGCGTGAAATCGCCCGCCGATCGTGACCGCCTGTAACCGTGGCGTCCCACTACACCGCATTCCAGCCGATTTCAATCGATTTCATCATCCGTTTCACCATAGCGGGCGACGGCTGCTGCAGGGCAGCAAGGCGGGGAACGGGGGTTGGGGGACGGTTGCGGATTGTCGCGATTGAGGCCGGCTCGCTTACCAATGGCCGGCGAAAAAGCCGGAAAATAGGCTCAACGAATACTCAACTTTGCTGCGTCATGCAGCAGGCAGGTGCAACATGAAAAAATGGCTTATCGCTGGTGCCGGTGCTGCGGGTCTGCTGATCTCGAGCGCCGCCTTGGCCCGGGTGGACGTGGGCATTTCCATCGGCGTGCCCGGGGTGGTTTTCCCGGCGCCGGTCTACGTGGCGCCCCAGCCGGTGTACGTGCCGCCGCCGCCCCCGGTCTATTACCGTCCGGCGCCCGTGTACGTCGCGCCTCCGGTAGTCTATCCGGCGCCGGTCTATTATCGCGGCGGCCGCTACTACGACCGCGGCGGTTACTATCGCCACGGCGGCTACAAGCATCACCATCGCGGCCGCGGACACGACCGCGACTGATCGGACGCCAGCGCCGGAAATACCAAGGCCACTCTCGCGAGTGGCCTTTTTTTGCCGCGGAAATAGCCGCGGCGTTCGGGGCATGTCCGGTGCCCCGGGGGAACTGCCTTCAGGCCGCCGGGGCCTGCGCGGGTTTGGCCGCCAGCGCGGGCGGCTGCTGCGGCGCCTGGCCGGTTTTGCCGTCGGCCCAGCGGGGCGATTCCTGGACGAGGTCGATCCATCGGCGCGGCGTACTCGACGCCCGCCACCAGCCATTATGCGGACGCATGAGCAAACTCCGGTTCACCGTTGAAACGCACGCCATTGATGCCCTGGAACAACTGCTGGCTCTGCTGCTCGGCCTCTTGCAGGTTGGCGAAAGGCGCCTGCCCCGGGACGGTCCAGCATTTTTCCGGCGCAGTGCCGCCGATGCGGCGAGTCCATATCTGCACGCGGTAGCCCTGTTCGTCTTCACGGGCCACGGAGCATCTCACACGAAAATCTCCAATCATTCTTGAAGTCATGGACAACTCCTTTTTATTTAAGTGAATGAAGCGTGTCGAACACATTGCGTATTGTGCCTCAACTATCCGGCCCTTTTATTGCAATACACAACTGTTCACATCAAAATCAGCCACCAGCGCCGCTAGGTTAATGTCCGGCGGCGACAGGAATATGTCCACATAATAAAAAAAAAACGGAGCCCGCAGACTCCGCCTTTTTATCCTCCAAACGGTGGATGGACCTAAGGTTTCAAGACCGTCAGGCCGCCCATATAAGGCTGCAGGGCCTCAGGCACCAGCACGCTGCCGTCGGCCTGCTGGCAGTTTTCCAGCACCGCCACCAGCGTGCGGCCCACCGCCAGGCCGGAACCGTTGAGCGTGTGCACGTATTCCGGCTTGCCCTGGGCGTTGCGGAAACGCGCCTGCATGCGGCGGGCCTGGAAGGTCTCGCAATTGGAGACCGAAGAAATCTCGCGCCAGGTGTTCTGGGCCGGCAGCCACACTTCCAGGTCGTAGGTCTTGGCCGCGCCGAAGCCCATGTCGCCGGTGCACAGCAGCATCACGCGGTACGGCAGGCCCAGCAGCTGCAGCACGCGCTCGGCGTGGCCGACCATCTCTTCGAGCGCCTCGTACGATTGGTCCGGATGCGTGATCTGCACCATTTCGACCTTGTCGAACTGGTGCTGGCGGATCATGCCGCGCGTATCGCGCCCGCCGCTGCCGGCTTCGGAACGGAAGCACGGCGTGTGGGCGGTGAGCTTGAGCGGCAGGTCGGCCGCGGCCTGGATGGTATCCCGCGCCACGCTGGTCAGCGTGATTTCGGAAGTGGAGATCAGGTACTGGTCTTCGCGCACATAGGGCTTGCCCTGTTCATCCTGTTTCGGATCGTCGTCGCCGCCGCCCTTGGACACGGCGAACATGTCGTCCTTGAACTTGGGCAGCTGGCCCGTGCCGTAAAGCGTCGAGGCGTTGACGATGTACGGCGTGTAGCACTCGGTGTAGCCGTGCGTGCCCGTTTGCAGGTCCAGCATGAACTGCGCCAGCGCGCGGTGCAGGCGCGCGATGGGGCCGCGCATGAACGAAAAACGGGCGCCCGACAGCTTGGCGGCCGTGTCGAAATCCAGCCCCAGCGGCTCGCCCACGGCGACGTGGTCGCGCGCCTCGAACGGCAGGGCCGGCGGATTGCCATCGGCGCCGGCCGGGCCGGGCAGCCAGCGCCGCACCTCGACGTTGTCGTCGGCCGACTCGCCTTGCGGCACGCTGGCGTGCGGCAGGTTGGGCACCGACATCAGCAGATCGTTGAGCGGCTGCTGCAGCGCGGCCAGTTCTTCTTCCAGCTGCTTCAGGCGCACCGGCACGGCCTGCGACTCGGCCATGACGGCGCTGGCGTCCTCGCCCTTGGCCTTGAGCTGGCCGATCTGCTTGGCCAGCGCGTTGCGGCGGGCTTGCAGGGATTCGGTTTCGGTCTGGACGGCCTTGCGGCGGGATTCCAGGTCGTTGAACCGTTCCGTGTCGAAGGACACGCCGCGGGTCTTGAGGCGGTCTACGACGGTTTGCAGGTCTTTGCGCAGCAGTATCGGGTCTAGCATGGTTTGGTCGGTGAGGTTGCGAGAGACAACGGGCGCGGCCCGTTAGCGTTTCCTGGCACGTTCCTGCGCGTCCAGCTCACGCAGGAATGCCAGCTTTTGCTGGATTTTAGCCTCCAGGCCGCGATCGGTCGGCCGATAGAAGGAGGGATTCAGTCCATCCGGGAAATATTGCTCGGCGGCGGCGTAGCCGTGGGGCTCGTCGTGCGCGTAGCGGTAGGCCTTGCCGTGGCCCAGCTGCTTCATCAGCTTGGTGGGCGCGTTGCGCAGGTGGATGGGCACCGGCGCGCTGCCGTGCTCGGCGGCGAACTTGCGCGCCTGGTTGTAGGCGTTGTAGACGGCGTTGGATTTGGCCGCGCAGGCCATGTAGACCACCGCCTGCGCCAGCGCCAGTTCGCCTTCCGGCGAGCCCAGCCGCTCGTAGATGTCGGCGCCGTTGACGGCCAGGTCGGTGGCGCGCGGATCGGCCAGGCCGATGTCTTCGACCGCCATGCGCACCAGGCGGCGGGCCAGGTATTTCGGATCGGCGCCGCCGTCGATCATGCGGCAGAACCAGTACAGCGCGGCGTCCGGATTGGAGCCGCGCACCGATTTGTGCAGGGCGCTGATCTGGTCGTAGAACGCGTCACCGCCCTTGTCGAAGCGGCGCAGGTTCTGCGACAGCGAAATCTCCAGCCAGGCCGCGTCCACGCTGTCGCGGCCGGCCGACTGGGCGGATTCCGCCACCACTTCCACCGCGCTGATCAGGCGGCGCGCGTCGCCATCGGCCCAGGCCGCCAGCTGTTCGCGCGCGTCGGGCTCGATGCGGATGGTCTCGCCGGGCTCGCGGCCGTCGTTCAGCGCCTGCTCGGCGCGGTCGACCAGCAGTTGCAGTTCTTCGGCCGTCAGCGATTGCAGCACGTAGACGCGGGCGCGCGACAGCAGCGCCGAGTTGACCTCGAACGAGGGATTTTCCGTGGTGGCGCCGATGAAGGTGAACAGCCCGCTTTCCACATAGGGCAGGAAGGCGTCCTGCTGCGACTTGTTGAAGCGGTGCACCTCGTCGACGAACAGGATGGTGCGGCGGCCCTGGCCCTGCGCCACCTGCGCGACCGTGACCGCGTCGCGGATGTCCTTGACGCCGCCCAGCACCGCCGAGATGGCGATGAACTGCGCGTCGAAACCGTCGGCCATGAGGCGCGCCAGCGTGGTCTTGCCCACGCCGGGCGGCCCCCAGAAGATCATGGAGTGCGGGCGGCCGGATTCGAAAGCCACGCGCAGCGGCTTGTCCGGACCCAGCAGGTGCGACTGCCCCACCACGTCGGACAGGGTGCGCGGGCGCAGCCGTTCGGCCAGGGGCACATAGGGCCGATGCGCGGGATCGGCCGCAAAGAGATCATTGCTCATTGGCAGCAGATGGGGGAAGAAAGCGAATAATCAATCCAGCATTACACCATGCCGCGCCCTAGGCCAACTGCGGCGGCGCGAAGCGGCGGTTGGCCAGCGCCGGCAGCACCTTGCGCGCGTGCGCCAGGCGCTCGGGATCGATGTCGGCGTACACCAGCGCCGGCGCCTCGCCCGCGCGCGCCGTCACCACGCCCAGCGGGTCCACCACCATGCTGCAGCCGATGTTGCGCTCGCCGCATTCGCCGGTGGCGGCCACGTAGCAGGTGTTCTCCAGCGCGCGCGCCGTGACCAGCACTTCCCAGTGCTTTTCCTTCAAGGGGCCGCGCACCCAGGCGGCCGGCAGGACCAGCAGGTCGGCGCCGTCCAGCGCCAGGCGACGCGCCAATTCGGGAAAGCGCACGTCGTAGCAGGTCATCAGGCCGACGCGCAGCCCGCCTATGTCGAGCAGGGGCGGGATCTCGTCGCCGGCGGTGACGTTGGTGGATTCCTTCATGGTGAAGGCGTCGTACAGATGCAGCTTGCGGTACTGCGACAGGATGCGGCCGTCCTGCAGGGTGACCAGCGTATTCCAGACCCGCCCTTCTCCGGTCGGGACGTGCACGCACATCATGGTCGCCAGCGGCGATCCGCGGCTGGCCTCCAGCAGCTTGCCGATGAAGGGGCCGTCCAGCGGCTGCGCGGCCTTCAGGACGATCTGCGGATCGGTGATGTCGCGCGCCAGCACGCCCTCGGGCAGCACCAGCAGCCCGGCCCCGCCGGCGCGGGCGCGTTCCATCAGGTCGATGCAGACCTGCGCGTTTTCTTCCCAGACGCGGCTGACGGCGAACTGGCCCAAAGCGACTTTCAGCATGACGTTTCCTTTTCCTGAGACCGAGCGTTCGTTCCATTGTCGCGCCGCCGCGCACTACGGGAAACTCCTAGCTGCCGCTTGTAAATTTCTTTCAGGATAATGAAAAAAATCCGATTTGACGGTAAATATTTTCCAGGAAGCCGCCATGACGCCCTCCTCCTCCCCCGCCCCGCTGGACCCGAACGGCAAAGGCCTGGGCGCCTTCCCCGAATCCTGTGACGCCGCCGGCGTGGCCGGGCTGCAATGGAATCTGCTGCGCGAGGACGTCAGCCTGCCGGTGGCCGTGCTGTACGAATCGCGGGTGCGGCACAACCTGCAATGGATGCAGCGCTTCATGGAGGCCTACAAGGTCAAGCTGGCGCCGCACGGCAAGACCACCATGAGTCCGGCCCTGTTCCAGCGCCAGATCGACGGCGGCGCCTGGGGCATCACGCTGGCCACGGCGCCGCAGACGCTGGCCGCCTACCGCCACGGCATCCGCCGCGTGCTGATGGCCAACCAGCTGGTGGGCCGCGCCAACATGGCCATCATCGCGCGGCTCCTGCGCGATCCGTCCTTCACCTACTTCTGCATCGTGGACTCGCCCGCCAACGCCGCCCAGCTGGGCGCCTATTTCGGCGAGCAGGGCCTGGTGCTGCCGGTGCTGATCGAGCTGGGCCCGGCCGGCGGGCGCACCGGCGTGCGCGACGAGGCGCAGCTGCAGGCCGTGGCCGACGAGATCGCGCGCTGGCCCGGCCTGGCGCTGGCCGGCATCGAGGTCTACGAAGGCGTGCTGCAGGAAGAAAGCGCCATCCGCCCCTTCCTGCGCCGCGCCACCGGCGCGCTCGGCGAACTGGCGGCCGCCGGCCGGCTGCGCAGGAACGGTCCCGCCCTGATCTCGGGCGCGGGCTCGGCCTGGTTCGACGTGGTGGCCGAGGAATTCTCGCAGGTCGATATCGGCGCGCCGCTGGAAATCGTGCTGCGCCCCGGTTGCTACCTGTCGCACGACGTGGGCATCTACCGCTCGGCGGCCGAGCGCATCAACGCCAACAATCCGGTGGCCCGCGGCATGGAACCCGGCCTGCAGCCGGCGCTGCAGGTCTGGGCCTATGTGCAATCGCTGCCCGAACCGGGCCGCGCCATCGTCGCGCTGGGCAAGCGCGACGCCGCCTTCGACGCCGGCCTGCCCACGCCCGCCCTGCGCTACCGCCCCGGCGCGCAGGCCCCGGACGCCGCGCCCGCGCACTGGAAGCTTACCGCCATGATGGACCAGCACGCTTTCATGCAGATCGGCGCGGACGACGACATCCAGGTCGGCGACATGATCGCCTTCGACATCTCCCACCCCTGCCTGACTTTCGACAAGTGGCGCCAGGTGCTGCTGGTCGACGAACACTACGGCGTCATCGACGTGGCCGCGACTTTCTTCTGACCTCCCGCCCCCCTCGCGGGGCAATCCCGATCCGCACGCGACATCCTGTTTTCTACCCTCTGGAGAGAGCATCATGAACTTCCGCACCTCCCCGCGAGGCGGCAGGCTCAATAGCCTGCTGCTGGCCGGCGCAATTGGTTTGACCGCATTGTCGTCCCCCGCCCTGAGTGCCGCGCCGGTCAAGGGAGGCACGATCTCGGTGGCCACCGTCGGCGAGCCGCCGACGCTGGACCCGATGACCAGCACGGCCGACCTGGTGGGCATCCTGACGCAGCATTTCTTCGAAACGCTGTACACCTTCGACGCCAAATGGAACCTGACGCCGCTGCTGGCCGACAAGATGCCCGAGGTGTCGCCCGACGGGCTGGTCTACACCATTCCCCTGCGCCAGGGCATCACTTTCCATGACGGCTCCAGGATGGATTCGGCCGACGTGACGGCCTCGCTCAAGCGCTGGACCGAAACCGCCACGCGCGGCAAGATGGCCGCCAAGATCATCAGCGCCATCGAGGCGCCGGACGCCAACACCGTCCGCATCACGCTCAAGCAGCCCTATGCGCCGCTGACCGCGCTGCTGGCGATGAACAACAGCGCCGCCATCATCATGCCCAAGGGCAAGATCGCGCCCGCCCTGACCGAGTTCGTCGGCACCGGCCCCTATCAGCTGAAGGCGCGCGTGCCCGACCAGTACATCCAGCTGGTCCGCTTCGAAGGCTACAAGCAGCGCGATGGCGAGCCCGACGGCTACGGCGGCGCGCGCAAGCAATACCTGGACGAAATCCGCTTCGTGCCGGTCAGCAACGCCAATACCCGCGTCGAAAGCGCGGTGGCCGGCCAGTTCGACTATGTCGACGCCCTGCCGGTGGAGTCGCTGCCCAAGCTCAAGAACGGCCGTTCCGATCCGGTCATGCTCAAGCCTTTCGGCTGGCCCCGGCTGGTGCTCAACACCAAGCAGGGCATCATGTCCAACCTGGCCGTGCGCCAGGCGGTGCAGCTCGCGCTGAACGAAGAGGACATGCTGTACGCCGCGTTCGGCAACAAGGATTTCTACAAGCTCAACGGCGACCTGTATCCCGAAGGCTTCCCGTGGGCCACCTCGCTGGGCGGCAAGGTCTACAACAAGGGCGACGCCGCCGCGGCCAAGAAGCTGGTGGACGGCGCGCAGGTGCAGGACCGCAAGATCCGCATCCTGACCAGCCAGCAGTATGAGTTCCACTACAAGATGGCGCTGGTGGCCGCCGAATACCTGAAGGCCGCCGGCTTCACGGTGGACATGCAGGTGGTGGACTGGGCCACGCTGACCCAGCGCCGCCAGGACCCGGCGCTGTGGGACATCTTCATTACGCACAGCCCGTTCCTGCCCGAGCCCGCGCTGATCGACTTCCCGTCCAAGGACGCGCCGGGCTGGTGGGACACGCCGCGCCGCAACCAGGTGCTGGACGCCTTCAATCAGGCCCGCACGCAGGAAGAACGCGTCAAGCGCTGGGCCGACGTGCAGCAGGCGGTGTATGACGAGGTGCCTTTCATCAAGGTCGGCGACTTCAATGCGCAGGCCGCGCGCTCGCCGTCGCTGCAAGGGACCCGGGCCGTGCCGTGGCCGTACTTCTGGAATGCGTGGAAGGCGGCGAAGTAATGGTTTGAGGGCGCGGGGGGCATGGCGGTTCGCGCCGCCCTCCACGTCCTTCGGCGTTCCAATTTTTTCGGGGCTTTCATCGTGTTGCGCTATCTCTTGAACCGGCTGGTCGGGCTGGTGGCCGTGATGTTCATCGTCGCGACCATCGTGTTCGTGATCATCCGCATCACGCCGGGCGATCCCGCCGCGGTGATGCTGGGCCCGCAGGCCAGCCAGCAGGACATCGCCGCGCTGCGCGCGCAGCTGGGGCTGGACCAGCCCATGGCGGTGCAGTACCTGTCGTGGCTGGGCAAGCTGGCCCAGGGCGACCTAGGCCAGTCCATCTTCATGAACAAGCCGGTGCTGGCGGCGCTGGCCGACCGCGCCGAACCCACGCTGCTGCTGACGCTGCTGTCGCTGCTGATCGCCAGCGCCATCGCGCTGCCGGTGGGGATACTGTCGGCGGTCAAGCGCGGCACCACGCTGGACCAGTCGGTGCTGTCGTTCTCGATGTTCACCTCCAGCGTGCCCAGCTTCTGGCTGGGGCTGCTGCTGATGCAGTTGTTCTCGGTGAAGCTGGGCTGGCTGCCGGTGGCCGGCTACGGCGGCCCGGACGCCTCGCTCGCCACGCGCATGTCGCACCTGATCCTGCCGGCGGTGGTGCTGGGCCTGGTGAACTCGGCGCTGATCACCCGCTTCATCCGCGCCAGCATGCTGGACGTGCTGCGCGACGACTACGTGCGCACCGCGCGCGCCAAGGGCCTGCCCGAGCGCAAGGTGATCCTCAAGCACGCCGTGCGCAACGCGCTGATCCCGATCCTGACGGTGCTGGGCCTGACCACCGCCTTGCTGATCAGCGGCGCGGTCGTGACCGAGACCGTGTTCGGCCTGCCCGGCGTGGGCAGCCTGGTGGTGTCGGCGGTGCTGCGCCGCGACTACCCCGTCATCCAGGGCGCGCTGCTGATCATCGCGGCCATCTACGTCCTGATCAATCTTTTCATCGACCTGCTGTACCTGCTGGTCGATCCTCGAGTGCGTTACTGATCTGATATGGCTATCGCAACTTCCCCGAATTCCGGCGTCGACCGCTGGCAGGTGCTGCGCCTGCTGGTGGCGCGCAAGACGGTGCTGGTGAGCCTGATCGTCATCGCCGTGCTGGTGGCCGCGGCGCTGCTGGCGCCATGGGTCAGCCCCTACGATCCGTTCAAGCTGTCCATCATGAACCGGCTGAAGGCGCCGGGCGCGGCGCACTGGTTCGGCACCGACGATTTCGGCCGCGACGTGTTCAGCCGCGTCATCTACGGCGGCCGGCTGTCGCTGATGGTGGGCTTTTCCGTGGTGATCGTCTCCAGCATCCTGGGCATCGCGCTGGGCCTGGCCGCCGGTTTCTTCCGTTCGGCCGACAAGTTCGTCTCGCGGCTGATCGACGCCATGATGGCCTTTCCCGACATCCTGCTGGCGATCTCGCTGGTGGCCGCGCTCGGCCCGTCGCTGATCAACGTGGTGATCGCGCTGGGCATCGTCTATACGCCGCGCCTGGCCCGCATCGTGCGCGCCTCGACGCTGGTGATCCGCGAGCTGCCTTTCGTGGAAGCGGCGCGCGCGCTGGGCGTGCCGACCTGGCGCATCGTCACGGTGCACGTGCTGCGCAACCTGGTCTCGCCGCTGCTGGTGCAGGGCACTTTCATTTTCGCCTACGCCATCCTGGCCGAAGCCGGGCTGTCGTTTCTCGGCGTGGGCGTATCGCCCGACATTCCGACCTGGGGCACCATGATCAACGCCGGCCAGCAGTACATGGGCTCGGCCGACTGGATCATGATCTTCCCCGGCATCGCCATCGTGCTGTCCGTGCTGTCGCTGCAACTGGTGGGCGACGGGCTGCGCGACGTCCTCGATCCGCGCCTGCGCAAGGAGCTGTAATCATGACCGCAAGCACCCGAGACATCGTGCTTTCCGTGGAAGGCCTGCAGACCTGGTTCCACAGCCGCGACGGCGTCGCCAAGTCGGTCGACGGCGTGACCTTCGAGCTGGCCCGCGGCGAGACGCTGGCCATCGTCGGCGAGTCGGGCTCCGGCAAGTCCGTGACCAGCCTTTCCATCATGGGCCTGTTGCCCAAGCCGGCCGGCCGCATCGAAGGCGGGCGCATCCTGTTTCGCGACCGCCAGGGCGCGCAGCACGATCTGGCCCGCGCTTCGGCGGCGACGCTGCGCCGCATCCGCGGCGCGGAGATCGCGATGATCTTCCAGGAGCCCATGACCAGCCTGAATCCGCTGTACACGGTGGGCGACCAGATCGCCGAAGCCGTGCTGCAGCATGAAGGCGGCTCGTACGCCGCGGCGCTCAAGCGCGCCCGCGAAATGCTGGAGCGCGTCGAAATCCCGGCCGCCGACCGGCGCGTCAAGGAGTATCCGCACCAGATGTCGGGTGGCATGCGCCAGCGCGTGATGATCGCGCTGGCCCTGGCCTGCAATCCGGCGGTGCTGATCGCCGACGAGCCCACCACCGCGCTGGACGTGACCGTGCAGGCGCAGATCCTGGACCTGCTGCGCCGGCTGCAGGCCGAGATGAACATGAGCATCCTGTTCATCACGCACAACCTGGGCGTGGTGGCCGAGATCGCGCATCGCGTGGCCGTGATGTACGCGGGCCGCGTGGTCGAGGACGCGGACGTCTACGACCTGTTCGAAAAGCCCAGCCACCCCTACACCCGCGGTCTGCTGTCCTGCATTCCCACCGCCGCGCTGCTGGCCTCGGGCGAGCGCCTGCGCGCCATTCCCGGCAACGTGCCCAGCGTGCTGTCGCTGCCGCCGGGCTGCACGTTCGCGCCGCGCTGCCCGCTGGCCGCCGACGACTGTCTGGCGGCCGTGCCCGAACTCGTGCCGGTGCAGAACGACCACCGCGCGCGCTGCATCAAGGTGAACCCGATATGACGAACCGACCGGCTCCCGTACGCGCCGAAGCGCCGCTGGTGCAGATCCAGGACCTGAAGGTCCATTTCCCCACGTCGCAGGCGCGCCACGCGCCCGTGGTGCGCGCGGTCGACGGCGTCAGCTTCGACGTGCCGCGCAACACCATCGTCGGCCTGGTCGGCGAATCCGGCTCGGGCAAGACCACCACGGGCCGCGCGCTGCTGCGCCTGTTCGCCCCCACCGCCGGCCGCATCCTGTTCGACGGCGAGGACATCACCACGCTTTCCGAAAAACAGATGCTGCCGTGGCGCCGCCGCATGCAGATCGTGTTCCAGGACCCGTACGCCAGCCTCAATCCGCGCATGACCGTGGCCGAGATCCTGGGCGAGGCGCTGGACACCCACAAGCTGGCGCAGCACCGCCGCGCCGCCCGCATCGGCGAACTGCTGGAGCGCGTGGGGCTGAACGCCGACCACGCCCGCCGCTATCCGCACGAGTTCTCCGGCGGCCAGCGCCAGCGCATCGGCATCGCCCGCGCGCTGGCGGTGGAGCCGGACTTCATCGTGGCCGACGAGCCGGTCTCGGCCCTGGACGTGTCGGTGCAGGCGCAGGTGCTGAACCTGCTGCAGGACCTGCAGCGCGACCTGGGCCTGACCATGCTGTTCGTGGCCCATGACCTGGCGGTGGTGGACTACCTGTGCGACGAGGTCGTGGTGATGTACCTGGGCCGCGTGATGGAGCGCGGCCCGACCCGCGAGGTCTACGCCAGCCCCCGCCATCCCTACACCCGCGCGCTGCTGTCGGCCGCGCCCGTGCCCGATCCGCGCGCCCCGCGTTCGCGTATCCTGCTCAAGGGCGACATTCCCAGCCCGGTCGATCCGCCCTCCGGCTGCGTGTTCCGCACGCGCTGCCCGCACGCGATCGAGGCCTGCGCGACGACCGCCGTCCAGACGATCAACGTGGGCCCCGGCCATTACGCGGCCTGTTCGCGCCTCGACGATCCCGAGCTGGCCCGGTAAACCAGGAATCTCCATGAACATCATCCGCGACATCGTCTTCCAGATACGCAGCCGGCGCGACGCACTGAGCGTGACCGAGCGCAAGGTGGCCGACGCCATCCTGGACGACATCATCTGGAGCGCCAGCGCCACCGTCGACCAGCTGGCGGCCAAGGCCGGCGTCAGCATCGCCACCATCTCGCGCTTCGCCCGCACCGTCGGCTGCGACGATACGCGCGACCTGAAGATGAAGCTGGCCCAGGCCAGCACGGTCGGCAGCCGCTTCCTGGATCCAAGCGCGCCGGCCGAGGAAAGCACGTTCTACGCGCGCATCTACGGCGACATCGAAAGCACGCTGCGCGCCCATCTGCCGGTCTTCACCGAGCCGCTGTTCGAGGCCGCCGCCGCCAGGCTGGACGGCGCGCGCATGATCTACGTATTCGGCATGGGCGGCGCCTCGGCCATGCTGGCGCAGGAAGTGCAGTCGCGCCTGGTGCGGCTGGGCTATCCCATCGCGGTCTACAGCGACGCCGTGCTGCTGCGCATGGTGGCGGCCACGCTGGACGAGCGCGACGCGGTGCTGGTGCTGTCGGCTTCCGGCCTGACGCCGGAAATCGTGGGCGCGGCCCGCATCGTCAAGCAGTACCGCGCGCGCCTGGTGGCCATCACGGACGCCACCTCCGAGCTGGCCGCGCTGGCCGACGTGGTGCTGCCGATCCGCACCGACGAAACCGATTTCATCTACAAGCCCTCGGCCTCGCGCTACGCCATGATGCTGGCCATCGACCTGCTCTCGACCGAGCTGGCCATGCTGAACCAGGAAGAAAACCGCGAACGCCTGCGCCGCATCAAGCTGGTGCTGGACGAACACCGGGGCGGCCCCAACCGCCTGCCGCTGGGCGATTGAACGGAAACACGAGATGTACGACACCCTCATCGGCAATGTGCAGGTCCTGGACGGCACCGGCGGCGTCGCCTACCGGGCCAGCGTGGCCCTGGACGGCGGACGCATCGCCGCCATCGGCGACTTGCCCGGCGCGCAGGCGCGCCAGCGCATCGACGGCGCCGGCCTGGCGCTGGCGCCCGGCTTCATCGACGTGCACACGCACGACGACACCAACGTCATCCGCACGCCCGGCATGCTGCCCAAGCTGTCGCAGGGCGTGACCACCGTGGTGGTGGGCAACTGCGGCATCAGCGCCTCGCCCGTGACCCTGCGCGGCGAACCGCCGGACCCGATGAACCTGCTGGGCGGGCGCGAAGACTTCAGCTACCCCAGCTTCGCCGACTACACCCGCGCCATCGAGGCCGCCGGCCCCGCCGTCAACGTGGCGGCGCTGGTGGGCCATACCGCCCTGCGCAGCAACCACATGGACCGGCTCGACCGGCCCGCCACGCATGCCGAAATCCTGGCGATGCGCGCGCAATTGCGCGACGCGCTGGCCCACGGCGCCATCGGCCTGAGCACCGGCCTGGCCTACGCTTCCGCCTTCGAGGCCGACACCGACGAAGTCAAGCTGCTGGCCGAGGCGCTGGACGAATTCGGCGCGCTCTACACCACCCACCTGCGCTCGGAATTCGCCGCCATCCTGGAAGCCATGCAGGAGGCCTACGACATCGCGCGCCATGCGCGCGTGCCGGTGGTGGTGTCGCACCTGAAATGCGCCGGCGCCGGCAACTGGGGCCGCACGCGCGAAGTGCTGTCCTCGCTGGAGAACGCCGGACGGCTGCAGCACGTGGGCTGCGACTGCTATCCCTATTCGGCCAGCTCGTCCACGCTGGATCTGAAGCAGGTCACCGACGAGTTCGACATCGACATCACCTGGTCCGTGCCGCATCCCGAGCAGGCCCGCCGCAAGCTGGCCGCCATCGCCGCCGACTGGGGCGTGAGCCTGCTGGAGGCGGCCGCGCGGCTGCAGCCGGCCGGCGCCGTCTACCACAACATGCACGAGGACGACGTGCGCCGCGTGCTGTCGCACCGGCTCACCATGGTGGGATCGGACGGCCTGCCCAACGATCCCATGCCGCACCCGCGGCTGTGGGGCGCGTTTCCGCGCGTGCTGGGCCACTACAGCCGCGACGTGGGCCTGTTTCCGCTGGCCGAGGCGGTGCACAAGATGACCGGCCTGTCGGCGGCGCGCTTCGGCCTGGCCGAACGCGGCCTGCTGCGCGAGGGCTATCATGCCGATCTGGTGCTGTTCGATCCGGCCACGGTCATCGACCGCGCCACCTTCGACGCTCCGGTGCAGACCGCCGCCGGCATCGAGGCGGTGTGGGTCAACGGCGCGCTGTCGTACCGCCACGGCCAGCCCACCGGCGAGCGCGCCGGCCGCTGGCTGCCGCGCAACGGCGACCTGCGCAGGAATTTCGTTTAACCGCGCATCATCATTCCAAGGAGAAAGCCATGAGCAACGCTTCCACCGCCGACGATAACGGCATCAAGCGCTACGGAGTCGCCGGCGGCACCGGCCAGGGCGGCTCGCACATGCCGTTCGCCCGCGCGGTCGAGGCCGACGGCTGGCTGTACGTGTCCGGCCAGGTGCCGATGGAACATGGCGAAGTCATCGAAGGCGGCATCGTCGCCCAGAGCCGCAAGGCCATCGAACAGGTGCTGGGCATCCTGCACGAAGCGGGCTACGGGCGCGAGCACGTGGTGCGCTGCGGCGTGTGGCTGGACGACGCGCGCGACTTCGCCTCGTTCAACAAGGTGTTCAGGGAGTACTTCGGCGACCATCCGCCGGCCCGCGCCTGCGTGCAGTCGTCGCTGGTGGTCGACGCCAAGGTCGAGGTGGATTGCGTGGCGTACAAGCGCGCCGGCTGACGAAAGGTCGTGGCTCGTGGGGCGCCGCGCGCCCCGCGCCGCTCACATCTTCACGACATCGACGCCCTTCGGGGCGACGAATTCGAATTCCTTGGCGGAAAGCTGGGGATTGGCGGAAATGTCGGACAGGTCCACGCGCGTGGTCTGGCCGAAGGAATCCAGCAGTTCGACGCGCACCGGCAGGTTGTTCTTCATGCCGATGTCCACGCGCGAGAACCCCGCGTCCGCGGTGCGCGGCTTGGCGCGCAGCCAGTCGACGCCGTCCCTGGACGGCAGCGCCGAGACGTCGAAAGACTGTTCGAGCGAGCCCGAGCCGAACAGGATGGCCGCCGGCGAGGTGCCGATGGCGGCGTCGACCTTGCGCTCGGTCACCTGCGCCAGGTCGGGATCGAACTGCGATACCTTGCGGCCGTCGGACACCACCAGCTGCTCATAGGGCTTTTGCACGGCCCATTTGAACTTGCCGGGGCGCTGGAACGAGAACACGCCGGTCTGGGCCGGCTGCGTGCGGCCCTGGTTGTTCACGGTGTATTGCGAGAACGAACCGGTGGCGGACGAAACCGTGGCCACGAAGGCGCGCAGCTGTTCCTGCGCGCTGGCGGCCAGCGCCACGGCGGGCGCCAGGGTCAGGGCCGCCACGGCGGCCAGTCGGCGTAACGTCTTCATCAGGCTTCCTCACGGGCGGCCGCCGCGGGAACCAGGATCTCGCGATTGCCGTTGGATTGCATCGCCGACACCATACCCGATTGCTCCATCTGCTCCAGTAACCGCGCCGCACGGTTGTAACCAATCCGCAGGTGGCGCTGCACCAGCGAGATCGAGGCGCGGCGGTGCTTGAGCACCACTTCGCAGGCCTGGTCGTACATCGGATCGGATTCGGCGTCGCCGCCGATGCCGGTGACGCTGCTGGCGCCTTCGCCGTCGCCGTCCAGGCCGCCTTCGAGCAGGCCTTCGATGTAGTTGGGCTCGCCCTGCGACTTCAGGCTTTCGACCACGCGGTGGACTTCATCGTCGTTCACGAAGGCGCCGTGCACCCGCACCGGCAGGCCGGTGCCCGGCGGCATGTAGAGCATGTCGCCCTGGCCCAGCAGGGTTTCGGCGCCCATCTGGTCGAGAATGGTGCGCGAGTCGATCTTGGACGAGACCTGGAAGGCGATGCGCGTGGGAATGTTGGCCTTGATCAGGCCGGTGATGACGTCCACGCTGGGGCGCTGGGTAGCCAGGATCAGGTGGATGCCGGCCGCGCGCGCCTTCTGCGCCAGGCGCGCGATCAGCTCTTCGATCTTCTTGCCCACGACCATCATCAGGTCGGCCAGTTCGTCGATGACCACCACGATGGTGGGCAGCGGCGACAGCGGCTCGGGCGCGTCCGGCGTCAGCGAGAACGGATTCGGGATCGGTTCCTCGCGCTTGATGGCTTCGCGGATCTTGGTGTTGTAGCCGGCCAGGTTGCGCACGCCCATCTTGCTCATCAGGCGGTAGCGCTTTTCCATCTCGCCCACGCACCAGTTCAGCGCGTTCGACGCCTGGCGCATGTCGGTGACCACCGGCGCCAGCAGGTGCGGGATGCCTTCGTAGACGCTCATTTCGAGCATCTTCGGGTCGATCAGGATCAGCCGGGTGTGGGAGGCGTCGGCCTTGTACAGCAGCGACAGGATCATGGCGTTGATCCCCACCGACTTGCCCGAACCGGTGGTGCCCGCCACCAGCAGGTGCGGCATCTTGGCCAGGTCGGCCACCACCGGGTTGCCGGCGATGTCCTTGCCCAGCGCCATCGTCACGACGGAATGGCTGGCGTGGTAGGTCTGCGACCCCAGGATCTCGGACAGCCGCACCATCTGGCGGCGCGGGTTCGGCAGTTCCAGGCCCATCAGGTTCTTGCCGGGGATGGTTTCCACCACGCGGATGCTGACCAGGCTCAGCGCGCGCGCCAGGTCCTTGGCCAGGTTGACGATCTGGCTGCCCTTGACGCCGGTGGCCGGTTCGATTTCGTAGCGCGTGATGACCGGGCCGGCCTGCGCCGCCACCACCGTGACGGACACGCCGAAGTCGGCCAGCTTCTTTTCGATCAGGCGCGAGGTGAATTCGATGGTTTCGGCCGACACGGTTTCCTGGTTGGCCAGCGGCGGGTCCAGCAGGCTGATGGCCGGCAGGTCGCCCTCGGCGCCGCCCGACGGGGCGAAGAACAGCGACTGCTGCTTTTCCTTTTCGACCCGTTCGGACTTGGGCACCACGGTGATGGCGGGCTCGATGCGCACCGGCTGCTCGTGGACCAGTTTTTCCTGCTTGGCCACCACCTGCTCGGTGCGCACGGCCTTGGCGACCTCGCCGACCTTGCGGTCCTGGCGCGCGGTGTAGGAATCGCGCACGCGGCGCAGCAGGCCCTCCAGCCAGGAACCCACGCGCTCGGCGACCGACAGCCACGAGAACGAGAAGAACAGGCTCAGGCCGATCGCCAGCATGACCAGGAAGGCCAGCGTGCTGCCGGTGAAGCCGATGCTGCGGCCGATCAGGTCGGCCAGGGTCTGGCCGATGACGCCGCCGGCGCCGCTGGCGTTTTCGGACGCCCCCGGCAGGCGCGTGCCGTGGCTGGCCAGGCGCAGGGCCTCCATGCCCAGCGAGCCGACCAGCAGCAGGAAGAATCCGATGCCCTCTTCCCAGTGGACGCGGGGCAGCACTTCCGGTTGCTTACCGTTCGTTACCTTGAGATGGCTGGCCAGGCGGCGGTAGCCCGCGCGCACGCGGTGCAGCAGCAACACCACCCACCACCAGGCGGAAAAACCGAACAGATAAAGCAGGATGTCGGCCAGATAGGCGCCCAGCGTGCCGCCACGGTTGTGGATGGCGCCGGCGGGGACGGAATGCGACCAGCCAGGATCGGACGGACTCCAGGTGGCGAGCACCAGGGTGAGCCAGGCCGCCAGGGCGGCGAACAGAATCCATCGGGCTTCGCGCAGCAACGCGGACAGACGCGTCTGCAGGGGCGAAGGCCCGTTACGGGTATTGCGCGAAGCGCGCGGAGAAGCAGTCGAGATACGCGGCATGCGGCTCATTATAATTGGGCGTCAACCTAAAGATACCTGCTAAAGATCCCGCCCATGTCCACTGCCACGCACGCTAAAGTTTTGATACTCGGTTCCGGCCCCGCCGGTTACACGGCGGCCGTCTATGCGGCACGCGCCAACCTGAACCCGGTACTTGTTACAGGCCTGGCCCAAGGCGGCCAGCTCATGACCACCACGGACGTGGACAACTGGCCGGCGGACGCCGACGGCGTGCAGGGTCCGGACCTGATGCAGCGCTTCCAGAAGCACGCCGAGCGCTTCAACACCGAGATGCTGTTCGACCACATCGCCAAGGTCGATCTCTCCAAGCGTCCCTTCACCCTGACGGGCGACACCGGCAAGGTCTACACCTGCGACGCCCTCATCATCGCCACCGGCGCGTCGGCCAAGTACCTGGGCCTGCCTTCCGAGCAGGCCTTCATGGGCCGCGGCGTGTCGGGCTGCGCCACCTGCGACGGCTTTTTCTACCGCAACCAGGACGTGGTCGTGGTGGGCGGCGGCAACACCGCCGTCGAAGAGGCGCTGTACCTGTCCAACATCTGCCGCAAGGTCACCCTGATCCACCGCCGCGACAAGTTCCGCGCCGAGCCCATCCTGGTCGACAAGCTCATGAGCAAGGTCGAGAACGGCAATATGGAACTGAAGCTGTTCCATACGCTGGAAGAAGTGCTGGGCGACGACGGCGGCGTCACCGGCGTGCGCGTGCGCCACGTCGAGACCGGCGCCACCGAGGACATGGCGGCCACCGGCGCGTTCATCGCCATCGGCCACCAGCCCAACACCGAGATCTTCCAGGGCCAGCTCGAAATGAAGGACGGCTACATCGTCACCAAGAGCGGCCTGTCCGGCATGGCCACGATGACCTCGGTGCCGGGCGTGTTCGCCGCCGGCGACGTGCAGGACCACGTCTACCGCCAGGCCATCACCAGCGCCGGCACCGGCTGCATGGCGGCCCTGGACGCACAGCGGTGGCTGGAGAATGCGGGGCAGTAAGGTCGGCCTGGCCGACCTCAAGCGCCTGAAGAAAGACCTCCAGGAAGAACGCGAGCGCGCCGCCCTGGCCCCGCCGCGCGCGGCGCCGGCCAAGGCCGAAGCCGCGCCCGAGGACGACCTGGCCGCGTTCCGGCGCACGCTCAAGTCGGTCACGCCGCTCAAGCCGTCGCAATCCGCGCGCGTGGCGCACAAGCCGCCGGCGCAGCCCGCCCCGGCATTGCGCCGCGCCAACGCGCTAGGCGAGACGCCCGCGCGCGCCGACGCCGGGGTCTCCGACGGCGGCGAAATCACCCACCTGCTATCCGAAGGCGGCACCGCCTTCGTGCGCGGCGACGCGGCCCCCGACACCGCGCGCAACCTACGCCGCGGCCAATGGCGCGCGGGCGCCGAACTGGACCTGCACGGCCTGCGCGTGGAACAGGCCCGCCACGCCCTGCTCTCGTTCCTGGACGAATGCCTGGAACACGGCATCCGCTGCGTGCGCGTGGTGCACGGCAAGGGCTACGGCTCGCAGGGGCTGGAGCCGGTGCTCAAGGACAAGGCGCGCACCTGGCTGGTGCAGAAGGCCGAAGTCATGGCGTTTTCCGAAGCGCCCGAACGCGAAGGCGGCGCCGGCGCGCTGCTGGTGCTGCTGCGCCAATCCGAAGGAGCCCGCAAATGAAGTGGCTGTACCTGGCCGTGGCCATCATCGCGGAAATCTTCGCGACCAGCGCGCTCAAGGCGTCC
This sequence comes from Achromobacter sp. SX5, assembly GCF_056711425.1. Taxonomy (NCBI): domain Bacteria; kingdom Pseudomonadati; phylum Pseudomonadota; class Betaproteobacteria; order Burkholderiales; family Alcaligenaceae; genus Achromobacter; species Achromobacter sp. SX5. The sequence continues at coordinate 4,628,784 of NZ_CM160041.1, forward strand.
GATGGACTGACCCGGCTGACGCCCTCCATCGTCACCGTGGTCGGCTACCTGATCTCGTTCTATTTCCTGTCGCTCACGCTGCGCGTGATCCCGGTGGGCATCGCCTACGCCATCTGGTCCGGCGTGGGCATCGTGCTGATCTCCATCGCCGGCGCCGTGCTGTTCAAGCAGCACCTGGACGCGCCGGCCCTGATCGGCATCGGGCTCATCATCGCCGGCGTGGTGGTGATGAACGTGTTCTCCAAATCCGTCGCGCATTGAACGCCTCCGCGCACACGGCCCGGCGCCGGCTGCTGGCGGCCGGATTCTGCCTGGGCTGGCTGGGCGGCCTGCTTTCGCGCGCGGCTCTGGCGCAGGAGTTCAACCGGGCGGCTGAATTGAAGCGCTACCGGGCCTGGTTCCAGGCTTTCACGCAGGACATCGAGCGGCTGTCGGCCGCCCGCCGGCCGCTCAGCGACGCGCAGCTGGACGCGCTGTTCGCACGCACCGTGGTGCCGGGGTCGCGCGCGGCGGCGTTCATCCGGGGCACTTTCACGCAGCGCGGCGACGACGGCACGTACGTTGCCCGCTACGGCCCGCGCCGGGTCTTCATGGGCGTGCTGCAAAACGCCATCCCCGCCGGCCAGGGCGGCGTCTATCCCGAAACCGACCCCGCCCTGAAAGGCCCCGAGCTGACGGTCTGGTACATGCACGTGGACGCGGGCGACATGGCCAACACTTACCTGAAATCGCCCGAGAATTTCACCCCTTACCGGCTGCCGCCGGCCGGCACGCTGGAACGCAAGGCCTATCCCTTCCTGCTGATGGAATCGCGCGACGGGACGCTGCGCCTGGGCGGCGTCAGCAGCGAACTCTGGGGCCTCATCGTCCATCTGCACAATGCCGCGCTCTGACCGAACCGCCCTGGCCGCCTTGACGGCGCTGCTGCTGGCCCCGGGGCTGGCCCATGCCCTGTGCACGCCGCTGGCCGCGTCCGGCCATAAAGAGACGCTGGCGGCCGACGTCCGGCTCGACGAAACAAATACACTGCTCGGCCTGGACGGCTCGCGGATCGAGACCTGGCAGCCCCCGGCGGGCGTGGAAACCGGCGCGCGCGCCGTCCCCTACATCTGGGCCGAACGGGTGGACTGGTCGGTCTATGCCGCCGAACCCGGCGCGCGCATCGCGACCACGCTGCTGCGCTACGAACGCGGCGCCGACGGCGCCAGGCATCTGTGCGGCATCGCCCTGTACAACCCGCGCACCGTGGAAGAAGCGCTCGCCTCGCCCTCCGCCAGCCTGCCTGCGCCCGACCAGGAAATCCGCTATTACTACGACGAAACCAGCCGCCTGAGCGGCTACGAACAGCGCTGGCGCGCCTGGGACGGCAGCCGCAGCCAGTCCGAACGCCACTGCCTGCGCTACGACGAGCACGGCTGGCTGGCCGAACTGGGCAAGGGCTCGTGCAACGGTGCTCCGCGGCCCCAGGCCCGCTATGTGCACGACGCGGCGGGCCGTCTGCTGCGCACCCTGCTTTATCCGGAAGGCCGCGACCAGCCGCAGGAAGTGGTGGTATACGACGAGCAGGGCCGGCCCGCCCGGCGCTATCTGCGGCAGGACGGCGCCCTGCCGTACCGGGCCATGGAAACCGCCAATCCCGCGCTCATCGTGCCGGGCCCCGACTGGACGCCGCCCGCACTGGATTCGTATGGCTACGCCTGGTCCATCGTGCAGACGCGCGACGCGGACGACGCCAGCCTGTACGCGGCCGCCAGCGATCCCGCCGCCGTGCTCGCCAGCGGCACCAGCGGCGGCGACGGCCGCTTCACGCTGTCATCCGCCCAGGGCCGGCGCATCTGGGATGCAATCCGGCAGTCGCCCGGCCTGGTGCACTGGCTGTGGGCGCCGGGCCAGATCTATGCGCTGCTGCCCGCCATGCCGCAACGGGCGTGGGCGGCCTGCGCCGACCCGCGCAATCCCGACCCCGGCGCCTGCTAGGGATTCTCGCTCTGCGGCCGGGCCGCGCCCGGGCTACGCAGGTAGTCCACCAGCGCCAGCGTGGCCCTGTCCGGCGCCGGCGTCAGCAGGGACACCACGATAATCGTCAGGAACGCCACCGGCGCGCCGAAGACGCCGGCGGCGATCGGCTGGATGCCCCACCACAGGTCCACCGGCTGCGTGCGCGACACGCCCAGCACCCATTCGCGCAGCCACGGATGCGTGTGCGTCATATAGGCGAAAGTCGCAGCCAGGCCCGCCGCCATGCCGAACGTCGCCCCCCATTTGTTGGCGCGCCGCCAGAACACGCCCATCACCAGGGCCGGGAAGAACGAGGAGGCGGCGAACGAGAACGCCGCCGACACCATGAAGAGAATGTCCGCCGGCTTGCGCGCCGCCACCCAGGCCGCGCCGAACGCCACCAGCAGCAGCAGGATCTTGGACACCATCACCCGGCGCGCGGCCGACATGCGCGGCGACACCATCCGATACCACATGTCGTGCGACAGCGAGTTGGACAGGGTCAGCAGCAGCCCGTCGGCCGTGGACAGCGCGGCGGCCAGCCCGCCCGCCGCCACCAGGCCCGAGATCACATAGGGCAGCCCGCCGATCTCCGGCATGGCCAGCACCACCACGTCCGCCCCCATGCTGATCTCGCTCAGCTGCACGATACCGTCGCGGTTGAGGTCGGTGACGTCCAGCAGGTTGCTGTCGACCGCGCTCCAGGCGTGCACCCAGTTGGGCAGGCTGAGGAAGCTGGAGCCCACCACCTGGGTATAGACCTCGTACTTCACCAGCAGCGCCAGCGCCGGCGCCATGAAATACAGCAGCAGGATGAACAGCAGCGACCAGCACACCGAACGGCGCGCCTCGATGATGGAGGGCGTGGTGTACGAGCGCATCAGGATATGCGGCATGCCGGCGGTGCCCAGCATCAGGCACAGCACCAGCGCCAGGAAATTCACGCGCATATTGCGCCGCTCTTCGGCGTCCTTGGCCGGAAAAGGCTCGGCATGCGGGGTGGGCGGCGCGGCGCGCGCCTCGAACGTGGCGCGCGCCTGCGACCACACCGTGCGCGCCTCTTCCACGCTGGCCGGGTAGCTGGCCAGTTCGCGCTCGGCCGAACGGATCTCGACCATCGGCGCCTCGCTCGCGTTCAGCTGGGCCAGCCGGCTGCGCAGCTTGTCCTTTTCCAGGGTCCAGGATTCCGGCAGGGCCGCCACGCGCCGCGCCATGTCGTCGGCATGCTGCTGCCACAGGCGCCGCACTTCGATCTCCGAGGGGTCGTTCTGCAGGTACACCTCTTTCTCGGTGACCTGCTGCAGCACCGCGCCGGCCGACAGCTGCGGCACCGGCATGTGGGTGTGCTTGACCGACAGCCATATCACCGGCACCAGGTAGGCGATGACCAGGATGATGTACTGGCCCACCTGCGTCCAGGTCACCGCGCGCATGCCGCCCAGGAAGGAGCACACCAGCATCCCGCCCAGCGCCACGAAAATGCCCAGCTCGAACGATATGCCGGTCATGCGCGTGGTGATGATGCCCACGCCGTAGATCTGCGCCACCAGATAGGTGAAGGAACACAGGATCGCGCAGGCCACGCCGGCCATGCGCGGCATGTTGCCGCCGTAGCGCGCGCCCATGAAGTCGGGAATCGTGTACTGGCCGAAGCGCCGCAGATAGGGCGCCAGCAGCATCGCCACCAGCACGTAGCCGCCGGTCCACCCCATGATGTAGGCCAGCCCGCCGTAGCCGGTCAGGTACAGCGTGCCGGCCACGCCGATGAAGGAAGCCACCGACATCCAGTCGGCCGCGGTGGCCATGCCGTTGTAGATGGCGGGCACGCGGCGCCCGGCCACGTAGTACTCCACCTGGTCGGAGGTGCGGCAGACGATGCCGATGCCCGCGTACAGGCTGACCGTCACCAGCAGGAACACGTAGCCGATCCAGTTGCGCGGCATGCCCAGGATCTCGGCCAGCGCCATCAGCAGGATCATCAGCGCGAAGCCGGCGGTGTACAGCACGTAGATGCGCCGCAGGCGCAGGCGGAACTGCTGGGGCGTGTCGCCGCTGAAAAACGGCATCAGCGCTCCTCCCCGGCCTCGTCGGCGCGTTCATCGGCGCGATTCATGGTCCGGGCGTAGACGGCGATGATGACCAGATAGGCCAGCGGCGCGCCGTAGGCGGCCATCCAGAACGCGAAGGGCCAGTCCAGGAAGCCGAAGCTCAGGCTGCGGGCGAAATACGAGGGAACGAAGGTCAGCGCCGCCCAGATGGCGAGCAGCAGCAGAATCAGCCGCAGGTTGCGGCGCCAATAGGGAGTCGGTGCGGGATCAGGGTGTGAATGACGCGATTCCGGCATAACTAGGGTGAGCGGGGCTCCGCCTGAATGTCGCGAAAACGCGGCGCTTGAAAAGCCCCCTGCGGAAGCAATGCCGGCTTTTTATGCGACAACGGCTGGCACTACCAGGTGCCAGCCGTTGTGCGTTTTGCTTTTTTTCTGGGTACTGCTTACTTTTTTTATATACCGGTGCCGCCGGTATTTGCCCATGCAGGGCTTTGTCTCCTCACCTGCATGGGATGAGATTCTGCACCAGTAGCGGGATTGTCACACTAGGGGAATGCCCTAAGAAGGAGCATTCATTTACATATTCGCTGCACCATATAAGTGCATTTCGATCGAAACATCCTAAATATTGGGATTTTTTGTTTTTACGTTTCATTTATCCCGCCCCGCCAAACCTATACCCCGTTTTTACCCCCCGCTGCGTAACCTGCCGGTGTCCTGATCGGCCCTGGCCGCGCCTGCCGGCGCGCGGGCCGTCCGCTTTCGGGAGAAAAACGTGGATGCCATCTATATCGCCATTTTCGCCGTGCTTGCGGGGCTGACCTACGCCCTGCTGCGCTTCTGCCTGGCCCTGTCTTCGGGAGCACGGGCATGAACGCGCTTTATTGGCTGAGCGGCGTGACCGCCGCCCTGTTGTTCGTCTACCTGCTGGTGGCGCTGTTCAAACCGGAGAAATTCTGATGTCCGCCGAATTCATCGGATTGCTCGCCGCCTACCTGGCGGTCCTGCTGGCCGTCGCGCCGTTTCTGGGGCGGTATATCCGCGCGGCCATGGAAAACCCGCAGTCCCGGCTGACGGCCTGGGGCCGCCCGCTGGAACGCGGCATTTACCGGCTGGCCGGCATAGACCCCCAGGCCGAAATGGGCTGGCAGCGCTACGCCCTGGCCGTGCTGGCCTTCAATATCGTGGGAATCGCGGCGGTCTACGCCCTGCAGCGCCTGCAGGGCGTGCTGCCCCTGAACCCGGCCGGCCTGGGCGCGGTGGCGCCGGACTCGGCGCTGAACACCGCCATCAGCTTCGTCACCAACACCAACTGGCAGGGCTACGGCGGCGAGTCCACCATGAGCTACCTGACCCAGATGCTGGCGCTGACGGTGCAGAACTTCGTCTCGGCCGCGACCGGCATCGCCGTGCTGTTCGCTTTGGTGCGCGGCCTGGCGCGCCATTGCTCCACTACGGTGGGCAATTTCTGGGCCGACATGGTGCGTTGCACGCTGTACGTGCTGCTGCCGCTGTCGCTGGTGCTGGCGCTGGCGCTGGTCAGCCAGGGCGTGATCCAGAACTTCAGCGCCTACCAGGAAGTCCAGACCCTGGCCGGCCAGACCCAGACGCTGGCCATGGGCCCGGTGGCCTCGCAGGAATCGATCAAGCTGCTGGGCACCAACGGCGGCGGCTTCTTCAACGCCAACTCCTCGCATCCGTACGAAAACCCCACGGCGCTGGCGAACTTCCTGGAGATGCTGGCCATTCTGGCGATCCCGGCGGCGCTGTGCTTCTCGTTCGGCGAGATGGTGGGCAGCCGGCGCCAGGGCATTGCGATCCTGGCGGCCATGACGCTGCTGTTCGGCGCGTTCGCGCTGTCGGCCGGCTACTTCGAGCAGCAGCCCAATCCCATGGCCGCGCAGGCCGGCGCCTCGGTGTCCGGCGGCAACATGGAGGGCAAGGAAACCCGCTTCGGCATCGCCGCGACCTCGCTGTTCGCCACCGTCACCACGGCGGCCTCCTGCGGCGCGGTCAACGGCATGCACGATTCGTTCACCGCGATGGGCGGGCTCACGCCGATGCTGCTGATGCAGCTGGGCGAGGTAGTCTTCGGCGGCGTGGGTTCGGGCCTGTACGGCATGCTGGCCTGCGCCATCCTGGCCGTGTTCATCGCCGGGCTGATGATAGGCCGCAGTCCCGAATACCTGGGCAAGAAGATCGAGGCCCACGACATGAAGATGGTGTCCATCGTCATCCTGGCCACGCCGCTGCTGGTGCTGGGCGGCACGGCGCTGGCCGTGTCGGTCGCCGCCGGCCAGGCCGGCGTGCTGAACCCGGGCATCCACGGTTTTTCGGAAATCCTCTATGCCCTCAGCTCGGCGGCGAACAACAACGGCAGCGCCTTCGCCGGCCTGTCGGCCAACACGCCCTTCTACAACGTCCTGCTCGGCGCGGCCATGTGGTTCGGCCGCTTCGCCATCATCGTCGCGGTGCTGGCGCTGGCCGGCTCGCTGGCCGCCAAGCGCCGCCTGCCCGCCGGTCCGGCCAGCATGCCCACGACCGGTCCGCTGTTCGTGACCCTGCTGATCGGCGCGGTGCTGATGGTGGGCGCGCTGACCTACGTGCCCGCGCTGGCCTTGGGGCCGGTCGCCGAACACTTGATGCGGTAGCGCCGCATAACTGGAATATGAAAATGGCCAAGATTGAAACCTCCGCCTTCGGCGCCGCGGGCGGCGCCGCCCACGTCCCTGCCGCCGCCCCGCAGGAACGCGGCTTCGGACTGTGGTCGGGCGCGCTGGTCGCCCCCGCCCTGCTGGAAAGCCTGCGCAAGCTGTCGCCGGCGGCGCAGTTGAAGAACCCCGTGATGTTCGCGGTCTACGCGGGCAGCATCCTGACGACCGTGCTGTGGGTCATGGCCCTGCGCGGCATGGCCGACGCGCCCGCCGGCTTCATCCTGGCGATCGCCGCGTGGCTGTGGTTCACCGTGCTGTTCGCCAATTTCGCCGAGGCCCTGGCCGAAGGCCGCGGCAAGCAGCAGGCCGCCGCCTTGCGCGGCCTGCGCACCACCGTAAACGCCCGCCTGCTCAAGGGCTGGCGCGAGGCCGACGCGCGCCACGCGCAGCCGGCCGAATGGCGCGGCCTGGCGGTCAGCCAGCCGTCCGGCCTGCTGCGCCGCGGCGACGTGGTGCTGGTCGAAGCCGGCGAGACCATACCCGGCGACGGCCAGGTGCTGGCCGGCGTCGCCTCGGTGGACGAAAGCGCCATCACCGGCGAATCCGCGCCGGTGATCCGCGAGTCCGGCGGCGACTTCTCCTCGGTCACCGGCGGCACGCGGGTGCTGTCTGACTGGATCTTCGTGCGCATCGAGGCCGACCCGGGCGAGAGCTTCCTGGACCGCATGATAGGCATGGTCGAAGGCGCCAAGCGCCAGAAGACGCCCAACGAACTGGCGCTCACCATCCTGCTGGTCGGCCTGACGGTGGTGTTCCTGCTGGTGGTGGCGACCCTGCTGCCGTTCTCGATCTACGCGGTCGACGCCGCCGGCGCGGGCGCCGCGGTCACCGTGACCGTGCTGGTGGCGCTGCTGGTCTGCCTGATCCCCACCACCATCGGCGGGCTGCTGTCGGCCATCGGCGTGGCCGGCATGAGCCGCATGATGGGCGCCAACGTCATCGCCACCTCGGGCCGCGCGGTCGAGGCCGCCGGAGACGTGGACGTGCTGCTGCTGGACAAGACCGGCACCATCACCTTCGGCAACCGCCAGGCCTCGGCCTTTCTGCCCGCGCCCGGCGTGTCCGAACGCGAACTGGCCGACGCCGCGCGCCTGGCCTCGCTGGCCGACGAAACGCCCGAGGGCCGCAGCATCGTGGCCCTGGCCGACAAGCTCCTGCGCGCGCCGGCCGCGCCCATGGCGGGCGCGCAGTTCGTGCCCTTCAGCGCCCAGTCGCGCATGAGCGGCGTGGACGCCGGCGGCCGCAGCATCCGCAAGGGCGCGGTCGACGCCGTCCAGTCGTGGCTGGCGGCGCAGGACTCGGCGGTGCCGGCGCAGGCGCGCCAGCTGGCCGAGGACGTCGCGCGCCGCGGCAGCACGCCGCTGATGGTCAGCGACGGCAGCCGCGCGCTCGGCGTGGTCGAACTGAAGGACATCGTCAAGCCCGGCATCCAGTCGCGCTTCGCGGCGCTGCGCCGCATGGGGATCAAGACCGTCATGATCACCGGCGACAACAAGCTCACGGCGGCTTCCATCGCCGCCGAGGCCGGCGTCGACGACTTCCTGGCCGAGGCCACGCCCGAGGCCAAGCTCAAGCTGATCCGCACCTACCAGGCCGAAGGCCGGCTGGTGGCGATGACGGGCGACGGCACCAACGACGCACCCGCGCTGGCGCAGGCCGACGTGGCGGTGGCGATGAATTCGGGCACCCAGGCGGCCAAGGAGGCCGGCAACATGGTGGACCTGGACTCCAACCCCACCAAGCTGATCGAGATCGTGGAGATCGGCAAGCAGATGCTGATGACCCGCGGCGCGCTCACCACCTTCAGCGTGGCCAACGACGTGGCCAAGTACTTCGCCATCATTCCCGCCGCCTTCGCCGCCGTGTATCCGCAGCTGCAGGTGCTGAACGTGATGGGCCTGGCCACGCCGGCCTCGGCCATCCTGTCGGCCGTGATCTTCAATGCGCTGATCATCGTGGCGCTGATTCCGCTGGCGCTCAAGGGCGTGCGCTACCGCCCGCTGGGCGCGGCGACGCTGCTGCGCCGCAACCTGCTGATCTACGGCCTGGGCGGCCTGCTGGTGCCGTTCGCCGGCATCAAGCTGATCGACATGGTGCTGGCCGCGCTGGGCTGGGCCTAGGCCCGGGCTTATTCCAAGGAACCAATCATGAAATCCTCCGCTACCCTGCCGCGCCAAGCCGGCATCCTGCGCCCGGCGCTGGTCGTCTTCGCCGCGCTGTCGCTGGTGACCGGCCTGGCCTATCCGTTCCTGACCACCGGCATCGCCGCCGCCGTGTTTCCGCGCGAAGCGGCCGGCTCGCTCATCGAGCAGGACGGCCGCTTCGTCGGCTCCGAACTGATCGGCCAATCGTTCAGCGCGCCCGGCTACTTCTGGGGCCGGCCGTCGGCCACCGGGCCCGCGCCATACAACGGCGCCAACTCCGGCGGCTCGAACCTGGGGCCGCGCAATCCGGCGCTGGCCGAGGCCATCCAGGCGCGCATCGCCGCCTTGAAGGCGGCCGATCCCGACAACCCCGTGCCCGTGCCGGTGGACCTGGTCACCGCGTCCGGCAGCGGACTGGACCCGCACATCAGCCCGGCCGCGGCGGCCTACCAGGCCGCGCGCGTGGCGCGCGCGCGCCATCTGCCGCGCGCGCAGGTCGACGCGCTGATCCAGGCGCATACCGAAAAGCCCTGGCTGGGCGTGCTGGGCGAGCCCGCGGTCAATGTGCTGACGCTGAACCTGGCGCTGGACCGGCTGGCGCCGGCGCGCTGATGGCGCGGCGTATAGTATTGCCAGCCGTCACCCCACACTATTTTCATGGCTGATACCGCCGGCGCGCGTCCGGACCCCGACGCGCTCTTGAAGACGCTGGACGATGCCGCGCGCCAGGCAGCGCGCGGCCGGCTGCGCATCTACTTCGGGTCTTCGGCCGGCGTGGGCAAGACCTACGCCATGCTGGTGGCGGCCCGCGCCCAGGCCGCGCAGGGCGCGCACGTGCTGGCCGGCGTGGTCGAAACCCACGGCCGGCGCGAAACCGCGGCGCTGCTCGAAGGCCTGCCCGTCCTCCCGCTCAAGGAGGCGCCGTACCGCGGCCACCTGCTGAAGGAATTCGACCTGGACGGCGCGCTGGCGCGGCGCCCGGACCTGGTGCTGGTGGACGAGCTGGCGCATTCGAACGCGCCCGGCTCACGCCACGCCAAGCGCTGGCAGGACATCGAAGAACTGCTGACGGCCGGCATCGACGTCTGGACCACGCTGAACGTGCAGCACCTGGACAGCCAGAACATGGCGGTCGGCAGCATCACCGGGGTGCGGGTCTGGGAGACCGTGCCGGACGCGGTCTTCGATTCGGCCGACGAAGTGATCCTGGTCGACCTGTCGGCCGACGAGCTGCTGCGCCGCCTGAAAGAAGGCAAGGTCTACGTGCCCGAGCAGGCGCGCCACGCCACCCGCAACTTCTTCCGCAAGGGCAACCTGATCGCGCTGCGCGAGCTGGCGCTGCGCCGCACGGCCGACCACGTGGACGACGACGTCCAGGCCTACCGGCGCGACCGCGCCATCGAATCCGTATGGCGCACGCGCGAGGCCGTGGTCGCCTGCATCGGCCCGGACATCGACGCCGAGTACGTGATCCGCAGCGCCCACCAGCTGAGCCGGCAGCTGGACTGCGACCTGCACGTGGTCACCATCGACACGCCGCGCGCGGCCCCGCCGCCGCAGGCCGAACGCGAACGCATGCAGCGCAGCCTGGCCCTGGCGGATTCGCTGGGCGCGCGCAGCGAAACGCTGGCCGGCGACGACATGGTCGACGCGGTGGTGCGCTACGTGCGCCGCCACAACATCACCAAGGCCGTCATCGGCCGCACCCGCGCCGCCGGCCTGCAGCGCCTGCGCCTGTCGCTGTCGGCCGCGCTGACCAGCGCCCTCGCGCCGGGCTGGCTCTGGCGCCGCCACAGCTTCGCCGACATGCTGGCGGCCGGCTGCCCCGAGATCGATGTGATCCGCCTGGGTGCCCCGCCCCTGCCCGCCAGCGCCGCCTCCGTGCGCGACGCGCTGGCGCCGAAGGGGCGTGGCGACGAGCGCGGCGCGCGCCCGCTGGCCGGCTACGCCTGGGCGCTGTGCTATTGCGCCGGCGCCACCGCGCTGTCTGCCTTGGCCTTTCCCACCCTGCACCAGACCAACATCGTCATGCTGTTCCTGCTGGCGGTGGTGGCCGTGGCGCTGCGCCACGGCCGCGGGCCGGCGGCGCTGGCCTCGGTGGTCAGCGTGGGGCTGTTCGATTTCTTTTTCGTGCAGCCGCTGGCGTCCTTCGCCGTGTCGGACGTGCAGTACCTGCTGACCTTCGGCGTGCTGCTGTCGGTGGGCCTGCTGATCGGGCAGCTGACGGCCGGGCTGCGCCTGCAGGCGCAGGCCTCGGTCAAGCGCGAAGCCGACGCCCGCAGCCTTTACGAATTCGCACGCGAACTCTCGTCGGCGCTGCTGCCCGAACAGATCGTCGCGCTGGCCGGCGCGTTCGTGCACGCCACCTTCGGCTCGCGCTGCGCGCTGTACATCCTGGGCATGGACGAGCGCCTGCAACTGGCCTCGCCGCCCGAGCCCGACATGCCGCCGCCGGAATCCGCCGTGGCCCTATGGGTCTACGACCACGGCCAGCCGGCCGGCGCGGGCACCGCCACGCTGGCGCACGGCGCGCTGCTGTACCTGCCGCTGAAAGCGCCCATGCGCATCCGCGGCGTGCTGGCGCTGGCGGCGGCGCGGCGCAGCCTGTTTTCGGATCCCGATTCGCGCCGCCAGATCGAAGCCTACGCCACCCTGATCGCCATCGCTCTCGAACGCCTGCATTACGTGGAGGTCGCGCAGCAGGCGCTGGTCAGCATGGAATCCGAGAAGCTGCGCAACTCGCTGCTGGCCGCGGTGTCGCACGACCTGCGCACCCCGCTGACCAGCCTGGTCGGCATGACCGACACGCTGATGCGCCAGCAGGCGGCGCTGCCGCCCGACGTACACGACACCATCCGCGCCATGCGCGACCAGGCCCAGCGCATGCACGCGCTGGTCGCCAACCTGCTGGACATGGCGCGGCTGCAGAACCGCGACACGCCGCTGCGGCTGGAATGGCAGTCCATCGAGGAACTGGTGGGCGCGGCGCTGGCCGCCATGCGCGAGCCGCTGGCCGCGCACCAGGTCGTCGTCGACAGCCTGTCGCAGCTGCCGCTGGTGGAATGCGACGGCGTGCTGATCGAGCGGGTGTTGTGCAACCTGCTGGAGAACGCGGCCAAGTACACGCCGCCCGGCAGCACGCTGCGCCTGTCGGCGGCGGCCGGCGACGGCGAGCTGCGCGTGGCCGTCTGCGACAACGGCCCCGGCGTGCCGCCGGGCGCCGAACGCCGCATCTTCGAGAAATTCACGCGCGGCGAACGCGAGTCCGCCACGCCCGGCGTGGGCCTGGGCCTGGCCGTCTGCGAGGCCATCGTCGCCGCCCACCGTGGCAGAATCTGGGTCGAGCACGCGCCGGGCCAGCAGGCCGGCGCGCAGTTCGTCTTCACGCTCCCGCTGGGCACGCCGCCCCCGATCCAACCCGAAACCGCCTGAGCGCCGCCCCGCATGTTCGATTACCAGCCGACCCTCCTGCTCATCGAGGATGACGCCCATATCCGGCGCTTCGTGCGCCAGGCCCTGGAAACCGAGGGCTGCGTCGTGCATGAGGCCGACACCGTCAGGCGCGGCCTGATCGAGGCCGGCACCCGCCAGCCCGACGCGGTGGTGCTGGATCTGGGCCTGCCGGACGAGGACGGCATGACCCTGATCCGCGAACTGCGCGGCTGGACCGAGGTGCCGGTGCTGGTGCTGTCGGCGCGCAGCGCCGAGGCCGACAAGGTCGCCGCGCTGGATGCCGGCGCGGACGACTACCTGACCAAACCGTTCGGCGTCAGCGAACTGCTGGCGCGCCTGCGCGTGCTGCTGCGGCGCCACGCCCGCGGCGGCGCGGGCAATGCGGCGGAGATCGTGTTCGGCGACGTGCGCGTGGATTTCGCCCGCCGCGTGGTCGAGCGCGGCGGACGCCACGTGCACCTGACCGCGATGGAGTACCGGCTGCTGGCGGCGCTGCTGGCGCATCGCGGCAAGGTCATGACGCACCGCGAACTGCTGCGCGAGGTATGGGGGCCTTCGCACGTCGAAAGCAACCACTACCTGCGGATCTACATGGGCCACCTGCGCCAGAAGCTGGAGGCCGATCCCGCCCAGCCCGTCTATCTGCTGACCGAGATCGGCGTGGGCTACCGCTTCGCGGGCTGAAACGCGCGCCTGGCGTTGACGCCGCGTTTACGCGCGGCCGGCAAGTGTTGTCTCGGCCTTTATGCGGTTGATCCTATTGTTGCGGTCCCATCCAACAACAGGAGATTCCGATGCCCCGCCACTCACTCGCCGCGGCCGCGCTGCTGACCCTTGCCGCCGCGCACGCCGGCCATGCGTGCGCCGCCGAAGCGCCGCCCGCCGCGCCCGCTTTTACGCTGACCGCGAACGTCACGCTGGCCAGCCAGTACCGTTATCGCGGTCTGATGCAGACCAACAACAAGCCCGCCATCCAGGGCGGATTCGATGTGGTCCACGCCAGCGGCTTCTACCTCGGCAACTGGAACTCCAGCATCAGCTGGCTCAACGACGCCGACAGCCGCGTCTCCGCGCCCGTGGAAATGGATTTCTACGGAGGCTACAAAGCCAATCTGGCGCAGGACGTGCCCGTCGACCTGGGCGTCCTGCAGTACTACTACCCCGGCGATTACCCGTCGCACTACACCAGCCCCGATACCACCGAGCTGTACGCCGGCATCGGCTATGGCCCGCTCACGTTCAAGTACTCCATCGCCATGACCAACCTGTTCGGATTCGCCGACAGCAAGTACAGCCAGTACTTCGACCTGTCCGGCAATATCGATACCGGCATCTGGGGCCTGACGCTCAATGCCCACGTCGGCCGCCAACTGGTGCGCAACGTGGACGACGGCTCGTACACCGACTGGAAGCTGGGGCTGACGAAAGACTTCGGCCAGGGCCTGTCGGTGTCGCTGGCCTATCTGGACACCGACGCCGACCGCGCCGTCTACACCAACACGCGCGGGCGCGACATGGGCCGCGCCGCGGGCCTGCTATCCGTGACCAAGACGTTCTGATCCGCCGCGGGCATTGACGCGTTTTTTACGCGTCCCGTTCGCATTTATCGGCAGCTTTTATGGCGCGCTTCCTATAGTGAAACCGTCATCAACCAACCGGATACCGAAGCGCCGCCAGCGGCGCGTCCATCCCGCCCCCGCCATGATCCCCAGACTGCAACCGCGCCGCCGCCCCCTGCCCGCCCCGCGCAACGACCGGGTCGCGCTGACCGTCACGATAGACACGCTCGACGCCCTCAATCTGCGCCTGGCCCTGCACCGCGCGCTGGGCGAGCGCATTGGCGTCTATGTGCTGTCGGTCGATGGCGCCGGCGCGCGCTGCGCGCTGCAGCTGCAATGCGGCCGCGGCCAGCTGGACGCGCTGATGCATGCGGTCATGTCCGGATTGCCGCGCGCGGAATTCGGCCCGGTGCTCGCCGCCCCCGCGTACACGGCGCGTTGAGCCATGGACATGCCGACCAAGACCGCCTTCGAGGGCATCTGGCTGCCCATGGTCACGCCGATGCGCGCCGGCCGCGTGGACCTGGACGCCGCGCAGGCGCTGGCGCGCTACTACCGTAACGCCGGCATGGCGGGCCTGGTGCTGTTCGGCTCCACGGGCGAAGGCAGCCTGTTGAGCCTGCCGGAGAAGATCGAGATGATCGAGGCGATCTCCAGCGACCCGCACGCGCTGCCGCTGGTGTTCGGCGCGGGCGGCGTGGACACGCGCGGGGTGGCCGCCGCGATCCGCCGCCTGGACAAGTACCGGCCCGCCGGCTATCTGGTGCCGCCGCCCTACTACCTGGGTCCGTCCCAGGCCGGCATCCTGTGGCATTACCGGCAGATCGCGTGGGCCACGCGGCAGCCCATCATCCTGTACAACATCCCCAAGCGCGCCGGCGTCGCGATGACGGTGGAGACCATGGAGGCGCTGGCGTCCCTGCCCGGCTTCAGCGCGGTCAAGGAATGCAATCCATCGGTGCTGGCGGCGCTGAATGCGCGCGGCGCGTTGCCGGCGCTGTGCGGCACGGAACCCGCGCTGCTGGACCACTTCCTGGCCGGCGGCCGCGGCGCCATCCCGGCCGCCGCGCATCTGTATCCCGAGCGCTACGTCGCAATCGCACAGCTGGCCCGCGACGGCGATGCCGAGGCCGCGCGCGAACTGTTCGAGCCGCTGCGCGGCCTGATCCGGCTGCTGTACGCCGAACCGAATCCGGCGCCGATCAAGCGCGCGCTCGCCATGCAGGGGCTGATCGCCGACGAATTGCGCCTGCCCATGACCAGCGCCAGCCGCGAACTGGGCGCACGCCTGCAACGGGCGATGGACGCGCTGCACGCAAGCCCCGGCCGGCTGCAGACGGCCTGAACCGGGGCCCGGCTCAGGGCTGGCGCGGCGCGGCCGGACGCGGCGTGGTCAGCGCGATCAGCGCCACCATGATCAGCGCATAGGTAGGCACGCTGCGCATGTTGCGGAACATCATTTCGGTCAGGCTGTAGGCGCAATAGCCCAGGCAGAACAACAGGCCCATCTGGGCGCCGACGCGTATCACGCGGTCGTCGCTGGCCATTCTGCGCAGGAACACCGCCGCCGGCAGCAGGTAGAGGGTGAGGATGCTCGCCAGGCCCAGCAGCCCGTAGCCCGCCAGGGCCGCGAGCATGTCGTTATGCGGCTCGCCGAAGCCGTCGACGACCTCGCGCGTCACCACGCCCTGCTTCTCCAGCGCCAGCAGTTCGCTGCGGAACTGGTTCGGCCCCAGCCCCACCACCGGGCTTTTCTCGAACATCAGCAGCGACGCTTCCCACAACTGCAGGCGGATGCCGAACGAGGTGTCGCGGTTGCTCGACGTGGTGAAACCATGCAGGTCGCTCTGGATCTCGTGCATGCGGCTGCTGAAGTTCCAGATGCCGACCGCGGAGACCGCCAGCGCCACGGCCAGCCCCAGCGCGCAGTACACCTTGTGGCGCCGCCGCCAGCCGCGCAGGCCCAGCAGGAACACCACGGCCAGGATGGGCAGCAGCATCCAGCTGCTGCGCGTCTCGGACACCCAGGTGCCCCACACGCTCAGCACGGCCACCAGCACCTTGACGGCGGCTTCGGCGCGCGGCCAGCGCGTGGTCGCGCCCCAGCCTATGGACAGCAGCGACATCATGCCGAACAGCAGCGTCAGGTTGGCGAAGGCCACGGCGTTATAGCGCCCGCCGATCTCCGCCACGGTGGCGCGCTCCCACCAGGTCATGG
Organism: Achromobacter sp. SX5; assembly: GCF_056711425.1. Taxonomy (NCBI): domain Bacteria; kingdom Pseudomonadati; phylum Pseudomonadota; class Betaproteobacteria; order Burkholderiales; family Alcaligenaceae; genus Achromobacter; species Achromobacter sp. SX5. Next base: position 4,644,920 of record NZ_CM160041.1, read on the forward strand.
TGACGATCAGCATGATCGAGCCGGCGAGCGCGCCGATGAGCAGGCTCCACTGGATCTGCCTGAGCCATTGCTGGGGCGCTCTCAGCAACAGCCACAGGACCGGCACCGCCAGCGCGAAGCGCAGCAGTTTCTCGAGTTCGGAGCCGCTCCACACGCCCCGCACAGCGGAGGTGATGAACATACAGGCCAGCGGCAGCAGCAGCGCCAGGGCGATCGGCCACAGGGCCTGGAAATCCATCGGTTCATAGCGCTTGATCGCATTGGCGGCGAGCGCCGCCAGCGCGATCAGGCCGGTGAGATAAATAATGGCCGGCCCGCCCACGGGACTGGTCAACGCCAGCGCGGGAATCAGCAACACCAGCCAGGTGGCCAAGGAAACGTACAGTCGGGGCACAACAATCAACCTGGAAAAACGTAGCGGAACATCTGCGCCCTGCCGAGCATGCAGACAAAACCGCCCGCCATGACGGCGGGCGGATTTCGTCCAGGACTTGCTCGCAAGTGGCCTATCGAGGGTTACATGTTTTCGATCATGACCTGACCGAAGCCCGAGCACGACACCTGGGTCGCGCCTTCGAGCAGGCGGGCGAAGTCATACGTGACCTTCTTGGACAGGATGGATTTCTCCATGCTGGAGATGATCAGGTCGGCGGCTTCGGTCCAGCCCATGTGGCGCAGCATCATTTCGGCCGACAGGATTTCGGAACCGGGGTTCACGTAGTCCTTGCCCGCGTACTTCGGCGCGGTGCCGTGGGTGGCTTCGAACATGGCCACCGAATCGGACAGGTTGGCGCCCGGGGCGATGCCGATGCCGCCCACCTGCGCGGCCAGCGCGTCGGAGATGTAGTCGCCGTTGAGGTTGAGCGTGGCGATCACGTCGTATTCGGCCGGACGCAGCAGGATCTGCTGCAGGAAGGCGTCGGCGATCGAATCCTTGACGGTGATTTCGCGGCCCGTCTTGGGGTTCTTGAACTTGCACCACGGGCCGCCGTCAATGAGCTGCGCGCCGAATTCCTTCTGCGCCAGGGCATAGCCCCAGTCGCGGAACCCGCCCTCGGTGAACTTCATGATATTGCCCTTGTGCACCAGCGTGACCGAGCTGCGGTCGTTGTCGATGGCGTACTGCAGGGCCTTGCGCACCAGGCGCTCGGTGCCTTCGCGCGAGACCGGCTTGATGCCGATGGACGAGGTGTTCGGGAAACGGATCTTCTTCACGCCGAGCTTGGTCTGCAGGAACTGGATCAGTTCCTTGGCCTGCTCGCCTTCGGCCATGTATTCGATGCCGGCGTAGATGTCTTCGGAGTTCTCGCGGAAGATCACCATGTCGGTCTTTTCGGGCTCGCGCACCGGCGAGGGCACGCCCTTGAAATAGCGCACCGGGCGCAGGCAGACATACAGGTCCAGCTGTTGGCGCAGCGCCACGTTGAGCGAGCGGATGCCGCCGCCGACCGGGGTGGTCAGCGGGCCCTTGATGGACACCACATAGTCTTTGACGACATCCAGGGTTTCATCGGGCAGCCACACGTCCGGGCCGTAGACCTTGGTGGCCTTTTCGCCGGCATAGACTTCCATCCAGTGGATCTTGCGCTTGCCGCCATAGGCCTTCTGCACCGCCGCGTCGACGACCTTGATCATCACGGGGGTGATATCGGCGCCCGTGCCATCGCCCTCGATGTAGGGAACGATGGGCTGCTCGGGCACATTCAGCGAGAAATCGGCGTTGACCGTGATCTTCTGGCCGCCGGCGGGAACCTTGATATGTTGGTAGGACATGAATGCTCCATTTGCTCCGGGTGATTTTTCTGCACGCGCCGGCATCGGGAAGCGTCCGGCTCCCGGGGAAACCCGTCCTGGGGAACCGCACACCGGATGGCGGATAGCAACCCATTCTATATCGCAACGGGGCCGGCCGGCCCGGCGGGCCGCGCCGGGCGGTAAAATAATGCATCCTCAGCCCGCTTTCCGTCCCTTCCAGATGTTCAATCCCTCCCGCGACCAAGTCCGCGAATTCTTCATCGAAACCTGGCGCAAGCACCGCGCGGCCGAGGTGCTGACCCCGCTCGAGGCCATCGCGCTGGACTGGATCATCGAACATCCGGAATACCACGGCGACCTGGAAAGCCCCGACGCCATGACCGCGGAATACTCCGTGGAGAAGGGGCGCACCAACCCGTTTCTGCACCTGTCCATGCACCTGGCCATCGCCGAGCAGCTGTCCATCGACCATCCGCCGGGCATCCGCAACGCCTACCAGCAGCTGGTGGCGCGCAGCGACGCGCACCAGGCGGCGCACGAGATCATGGAATGCCTGGGCCAGGTGGTCTGGGAAGCCCAGCGGCTGGGCACGCCGCTGGACAGCGACACCTACATCGACCTGATCCGCCAGCGCGCGGGACGCTGAAAAAAACCCCGGTCATCGTGCCGGGGTTTTTTCTGGGTACCGCCTTTTTTCGGACCTTTGCTTCGGGCCGTTATTTGCGCACGCCCAGGTCGCTGGGCAGCGTGGACAGCCAGGCCGCGACGTTGGTGATGTCCTGGTCGGACAGCTGCGTGGCGAAGGCGCCCATGATCGGGTTCTTGCGCACGTTGGCCGTGGCCGCGCTGCCGGAGGCGCCGCGCTTGTAGGCCTTCAGGGCATGGGCCAGGTAGTCCGCGTGCTGCCCGGCCAGGGTCGGGTACGCCGGGTCCACGGCCGTCTTGGCGTCGGCGCCGTGGCAGGACGCGCAATTGAATTTGTCGAACACGGCCTTGCCGGCCGCCAGGTCCTGGGCCTGGGCCGCGGCGCCCGCCACGGCCAGGGTCGCGCCCGCGAGGGCAAGCATGGTGCGATTCATGTGTGCCCCTTATTTGAGATTCGAGTAATACGCGGCCAGGTCGGCGATGTCCTGGTCCGACAGGCTGCCGGCGATGGCGTCCATCGTGGGATGGCTGCGCGCGCCTTTCTTATACTCGTTGAGGGCGGTTTCGATGTATTTGGCGTTCTGGCCGGCAATCATCGGAACGTGGTAGAGCTCGGGAAACGTCGCCTTGTAGCCTTCGATTCCGTGGCAACCGATGCACATCGAGACCTTGTCGCGGGCGTTCTGTACATTACCGACCACGGCGGCGGCTTCCGCCGCGACGGCCTGGCCGGCGATCGCACAGGATGCCGCTGCGGCCAACAGGGATAGCTTGTACTTCAGAGAGGTTCGCAACTTCATTGGAGTGGCTCTTCTTCGTATGGCTAAGGACTAGGGCCTGCATGCAAGAAAGGCCCTCGGCAAACATGTTGCGGGTCGAACCCAAAGCAAAACCGCCTGATTGTACGATACTTGCTCAGGATTAATACCTTAATATGGTATTGACCATCATCAAAACCCGGATGCCATCGAACCATGTCCGCAGCTCAGCCCGCCACTTCCGCCACGCCTGACCGCTTCGACGGGACCGACAGTTATGTCGCCACCGATGACCTGAAACTCGCCGTCAACGCCGCGCTGATCCTGCAGCGCCCGCTCCTCATCAAGGGTGAACCCGGCACCGGCAAGACCATGCTTGCCGAAGAGGTCGCCCGCGCGCTGGGCCGGCCGCTGCTGCAATGGCACATCAAGTCCACCACCAAGGCGCACCAGGGCCTGTACGAATACGACGCCGTCTCGCGCCTGCGCGACTCGCAGCTGGGCGACGAGAAAGTCCGCGACATCCGCAACTACATCGTACAGGGCACGCTGTGGCAGGCCTTCCAGTCGCCGGAGCCGGCGGTGCTGCTCATCGACGAGATCGACAAGGCCGACATCGAATTCCCCAACGACCTGCTGCGCGAGCTGGACCGCATGGAATTCCATGTCTACGAAACGCGCGAGACCATCTCGGCGCGGCACCGCCCGCTGGTCATCATCACCTCCAACAACGAGAAGGACCTGCCCGACGCGTTCCTGCGGCGCTGCTTCTTCCACTACATCCGCTTCCCCGACCGCGAGACGATGCGCGACATCGTCGCCGTGCACTATCCCGACCTCAAGCAGGACGTGCTGCGCGCGGCGCTGGACACCTTCTTCGCGCTGCGCGAGGCGCCGGGCCTGAAGAAAAAGCCCTCCACCTCCGAACTGCTGGACTGGCTGCGCCTGCTGCTGGCCGAAGGCGCCAGCGCCGCCGAGATCGACGCGCACACCGCCACGGCGGTGCCGCTGATGGCCGGCGCCCTGCTCAAGAACGAGCAGGACGTGCATCTGCTGGAGCGCCTGGCGGCCATGACGCGCGGCGGCCAGCGCCGCTGATCCGGCGCACCATCCGTGGCGGTTCGCACATGCTGATCGACTTCTTCTACCACCTCAGGGCGCACAAGCTGCCCGTCTCGGTCAAGGAATACCTGACCCTGGTGGACGCCCTGCGCCACAACCTCATGGCGCCGACGCTGGACGATTTCTACTTCCTGGCGCGCGCCGCGCTGGTCAAGGACGAAGCGCTCTACGACCGCTACGACCAGGCCTTCGGCGCCTACTACCGGGGCATCGCGGCCGCCCTGCCGGCGGGCAAGGAAATCCCGCTGGACTGGCTCATCAAGCAGTTCGAGAAAAGCCTGACGCCGGAAGAAAAGGCCGCCATCGAAAAGCACGGCTGGGACAAGCTGATGGAGCTTTTCAAGGAGCGCATGGAAGAGCAGAAGGAACGCCATGCCGGCGGCAGCAAGTGGATCGGCACCGGCGGCACCTCGCCCTTCGGCAACGGCGGCTACCACCCGGAAGGCATCCGCGTGGGCGGCGCGTCGGCCGGCAACCGTACCGCGGTCAAGGTCTGGGACATGCGCCAGTTCAAGGACTACGACGACCAGGTCGAGCTGGGCACGCGCAACTTCAAGGTCGCGCTGCGCCGCCTGCGGCGCTTCGCGCGCCAGGGCGCCGACATGGAGCTGGACCTGGACGACACCATCGCCAGCACCGCGCGCAACGCCGGCCACCTGGACCTGCGCATGGTCCCGGAGCGCCACAACACGGTCAAGGTGCTGATGCTGCTGGACGTGGGCGGCAGCATGGACGACCACATCGCGCGCGTCGAGGAACTGTTCTCGGCGGCCCGCAGCGAGTTCCGCCACCTCGAGGTCTATTACTTCCACAACTGCCCGTACGAAAGCCTGTGGCAAAGCAACCGCCGGCGCCAGAGCGAACGCTTCGACACCTGGGACGTGCTGCGCAAGTACAACCCCGACTGGCGCCTGATCATCGTCGGCGACGCCACCATGAGCCCGTACGAAATCCTGCAGCCGGGCGGCTCGGTCGAGCACTACAACAAGGAACCCGGCGCCGAATGGCTGCGCCGCCTGCTGGAAGCCTGGCCCAAATCGGTCTGGCTCAATCCCGAGCCCACCGCGTCCTGGCAGTACCGCCAGTCCATCGCGCTGCTGCGCGACATCATGCAGGACCGCATGTACCCGGTCACCGTCGCCGGCCTGGAACAGGCCATGCGCGTGCTGTCGAAGTAGGCCGCGCCCTCACCCATCCACCGGCTGTTCCGGCGTCTCCAGCACCAGCTGATAAAACGCCAGGTCCAGCCAGCGGCCGAACTTGAAGCCGGCCTCGCGGATGGTGCCTGCGTGCGTGAAGCCGAGCTTCTCGTGCAGCGCGATGCTGCCCTGGTTGGCCGCGTCGATGCCGCCGACCAGCACGTGCACCTGCTGGGCGCGCGCGCGTTCGATGAGTTCGCGCATCAGCGCAATGCCCAGGCCGCGGCCGCGAAAGCGGTTGTCGACGTACACGGAATGCTCGACCGAATACTTGTAGGCCGGCCAGGCGCGGAACGTGCCGTAGCTGGCGAACGCCATCAACTCGCCTTCGGCGTTTTCGTAGCCCACCACCGGAAAGCCGCCCTGCCGCTTGGCCTGGAACCAGCCCGCCATCGCCTCGCGCGGCCGCGGCTTGTAGTCGTACAGCGCGGTGGAGGTGGCGATGGCCTCGTTGAAAATGGCGAGGATCTGGTCGGCATGGCGCTCGTGCGTGCAATCGACCAGGATGGCGCCTTCGGGCGCGCGGGTTGGGGCGGGCGTAGTCATGGCGCTGATTTTAGCGAGCCGGCCGCACAGATAGGAGATGCCCCCATACTGCGCACGCCGGCGACAAAAAAACCGGCGCAAGCGCCGGTTCAATGAACTTTGTTGCCGCTTCTGGCCACTCTCAGGCGGCGCGGCTCTCCACTGATCGGTCGGCCGGCGGCGTGCGCCGCAGGCCCGGGCACTTGCGCCACGACAGCTCGTCGGCGTCCATGTCCAGGTCGAACAGGTCGTTGGCCGCGGGCCAGGGGTGGCTGCGCGCCGCGGTGCCTTCCATCTCGAGCACGTGCCCGGCAAACCCCCTGGGCGAACCGCCGCACTCGGCAAAATATCGTTGCGTGTTCAAGTCCACCACGTAGGTGGTCATGTCGTGGGTCAGTATGGCCACGAATTGGCCGTCATCGCTGGCATAGGCGTACTGAAACTGCCCTTTGATTCCGTCGCCGCTCAGGGGGGTTCCGGTCAATTGGGACAGCGCACGCGTGACGATCTCGGTCAGCATGGGTCGTTCCTCCGAAAGATGCGCCGGCAGAATGCCGGCAGCGAAGGCGCGAACGACAAGCGCCGGCGCCGCGCGCAAGGGGCGGCGCCTGGCGTTGGACGGGAAGCCTGTAGGCGGCTATCGCGCATCCCGTCGGCGGACAGCTACTACGTGCTGAAAATCTTACACCCGCAAGCCCGGACGCCTCAAATCAGGCGGCCGCCACCGGGGCGTCGCCGGGGTCCGTGTCACCATTTTCCCGCGCGCGCCAGTCCCGGCGGGCGATGCGGTAGAGCACGTGCTCGCGCAGCGGATGGCCCGGCGGCACGGCGGGATGGTCGAAGGGCGCCGCGTCCGCGCGCATCGCAAGGCGCTCCATCACGGCGCGCGAGCGCAGGTTGCCGGTGGCCGTGAACGCCACGATCTCGTCCAGCCCCACCTGCTCGAACCCCACCTTCAGCGCGGCCTGCGCCGCCTCGCAGGCGTAGCCCCTGCCCCAGTATGGCCGCGCCAGGCGCCAGCCGATCTCCACGCCGGGCGCGAACGGCAGCGCGGGAGCCAGCGGCTTGATGCCCACGAAGCCGATGAAGGGCGCAACGCCCGGCGCCTCGACCGCCCAGAACCCCCAGCCGTGCTCGTCGATGCCGGCGGCCAGGCGGTCGGCCAGCGCATCGCTCTCGGGCCTGGCCAGCGGCAGCAGGTATCGGGTGACCTCGGGGTCCGCGTTCAGCGCCGCGAAAGGTTCGCGGTCGGCCGCAAGCCACTGCCGCAGCAGCAGGCGCGGCGTTTCGACGTCGATGGACAGGGACATGCGGGGTTTCCTTGAGTCTTGGGGGCCAGCGGCGCCCCTGGCCGGGCGCGCCTAACCGGGCGTCCCTGAACCAATGCCAGCGTATACACTCCAACGGATTCTGCCATGCCTAAGGAATTATCTGCCATGCGCCTTTCCCTGTCGAAGCTGCCGCGTCCGCTGGGCGCGCTGCTGTTCACCTCCTTCCTGGCCTTTCAGGCCGGGGCCGCCAGCCTGCCGGCCGGCGTCTCGGAGGCCGCCTCGATCGAAGGCATCACCGAGTACCGCCTGGCCAACGGCCTGCGGGTGCTGCTGGTACCCGATGAATCCAAGCCCTCCACCACCGTCAACATGACTTATCTGGTGGGCTCGCGCAACGAGAACTACGGGCAGACGGGCATGGCCCACCTGCTGGAGCACATGCTGTTCAAAGGCACCTCGACCACGCGCAACGCGATGGGCGAGTTCTCGCGCCGCGGCCTGCAGGCCAACGGCTCGACCTCCAGCGACCGCACCAATTACTTCGCCAGCTTCGCCGCCAACCCCGACACGCTCAAGTGGTACCTGGGCTGGCAGGCCGACGCCATGGTCAATTCCCTGATCGCCAAGGAAGACCTGGATTCGGAAATGACCGTGGTCCGCAACGAGATGGAAAGCGGCGAGAACAGCCCTTTCCGCATCCTGATGCAGAAGATGCAGTCGGCGGCGTTCCAGTGGCACAGCTACGGCAAGACCACGATCGGCGCGCGCTCCGACGTTGAAAACGTCGACATCGGCCAGCTGCGCGCGTTCTACCACGAGTACTACCAGCCCGATAACGCGGTGCTGATCGTGGCCGGCAAGTTCGATCCGCAGACCACGCTGGCCGACATCGAGGCCACGCTGGGCAAGCTGCCCAAGCCCGATCGCAAGCTGCCGCCCGAATACACCGTCGAGCCCGCGCAGGACGGCGAACGCGCGGTGACGCTGCGCCGCGCCGGCGGCACGCCGCTGGTGGCCGCCATGTACCACATCCCCGCCGCCGGCAGCCCCGACTACGTGCCGCTGGACCTGGCCGCCACCATCCTGGCCGACACGCCTTCGGGCCGCCTGTACCACGCCCTGGTCCCGACCAAGCTGGCCTCGGGCGTGTTCGGCTTCACCATGGAGAACCTGGACCCGGGCCTGGCGATGTTCGCCGCCCAACTGACCCCGGGCAAGGACATGGACGCCGCGATGAAGGCGCTGACCGGCACGCTGGAATCGCTGGCCAAGAAGCCTTTCACCCAGCAGGAGCTGGACCGCGCCCGCAGCAAGTGGCTGACCGCCTGGGAGCAGACGTACAGCGATCCCGAACAGGTCGGGGTGGCGCTGTCCGAAGCCATCGCCGCCGGCGACTGGCGCCTCTTTTTCCTGCAGCGCGACCGCGCCCGCAAGGCCACGCTGACCGAAGTGCAGCAGGCCGCCACCGCCTACCTGGTCCAGAGCAACCGCATCGAAGGCCGCTACATCCCCACGGAAAAACCCGTGCGCGCCCCGCAGGCGCAGCGCGTGGACCTGACGGCCGTGTTCAAGGACTACAAGGGCGACCCGGACTTCAAGGCCGCCTCGGCCTTCGATCCCTCGCCCGAGAACATCGACAAGCTGACCCAGCGCCGCAAGCTCGATCTGCCCAACGGCCCGGTGCAGCTGGCGCTGCTGCCCAAGGCCACGCGCGGCAGCCGGGTGCAGGCGCAGATGCTGATCCAGTTCGGCAACGAAAAGGATCTGCGCGGTCAGCGCGTGAACGCCGACGCCACGGCCGATCTGCTGATGCGCGGCACGCCCAGGCTGTCGCGCCAGGACATCCAGGACCGCCTGGACGCGCTGCAGGCCGAGCTGGGCTTCAGCGGCAGCGGCACCACGCTCAAGGTCGCCATGTCGACCAAGGGCGAGAACCTGCCTGCGCTCACCGAACTGGCGCTGGACATCGTGCGCAACGCCAATTTCCCCCAAGAGCAGCTCGAGGAATACCAGCGCCAGCTCGAAACCTCGATCCGCAACGCCATGACCGAGCCCTCGGCCCTGGCCGGACGCGCCCTGGCGCGCCAGGACAACCCCTGGCCCGTCGACGACGTACGCTACGTGCCGACCTTCGATGAAGCGCTGGCCAGCGCGCAGGGCCTGTCCCGCGACGCCCTGGTCAAGTTCCATTCGCGCTTCTACGGCGCCGGCGACATCGAGTACGCGGCCGTCGGCGACTTCGAGCCCGCGGCCGTCGAGAAGGCGCTCAAGACCGGCCTGGCCGGCTGGAAGAAGGCGCCCGCCTACACCCGCGTGCCCAATCCGTACCGCGACATCGCCGCCAAGCAGTTCGAGATCGCCACGCCCGACAAGGCCAACGCCTTCTACATCTCGCGCATGCCGCTGAAGCTGCAGGACACGGACCCGGACTACGCCGCGCTGTACCTGGCCAACTACCTGTTCGGCGCCTCGGAAACCTCGCGCCTGTGGAACCGGGTGCGCGAGACCGAAGGCCTGTCCTACAACGTGCGCAGCTCGCTGTCGGTCTCGTCGTTCGAACCCACCGCCAGCTGGACCATGTACGCCATCTACGCGCCGCAGAACCGCGAACGGCTGGAAAAGGCGATCGGCGAAGAGCTGGCCCGGGTCCTGAAAGACGGCTTCACCGACAAGGAAATCGCCGACGGCAAGCACGCGCTGCTGAACTACCGCAACCTGGCCCGCGCCCAGGACGACATCCTGGCCAGCACCTGGCTGGACTACCTGCAGCGCGGCCGCACGTTCGCCTGGTCGGCCGAAATGGACCAGAAGATCTCCGCGCTCACGCCCGAGGCGGTCAACGCCGCCCTGCGCAAGTACCTGCGCGCCGACGGCTTCAGCACGGCGGTGGCCGGCGACTTCAAGAAGAACGCCACCCCCTGATCCGTCCCCGCCTCCCGGCTTCCAACCCGCCGCCCGCCGGCGGGTTTTTTATTGCAGGCCCGCGCTGGAGCCGTCTGAATTCATGGCCACCATGCCACCCATGGGGGCAATCGATAAATAAAATCCGATTAGCCATGAATTTGAAAAGATGTTTTCAACTAATCAGGGTTTATCCCAGGTGGGATAACGCGCAGAATTCAGTCATCGGGAACAGACAACGAACCACGACGGAAGGCCGCCGGATTCGGTCCCCACCCAAAACGAATTGGAGGTCAACCATGAAAACCCTAGCCACCACTCTCCTGCTTTCCCTGGCCCTGGCCGGCGTCGGCGCCCAGGCTGCCGGCATCGAGCAGGCCAAGACCCGCGCCCAAGTGGCGACCGAACTGCAGGAAGCCAAGGCCAACGGCCAATACACCTTCGGTGAACTGGATTACCCGCCCGCCCGGCCGCAGGCCGCCAGCCTGAGTTCGGATCAGGTCCAGGCCGAGCTGCAGGAAGCCAAGTTCAACGGCCAGTACACGTTCGGTGAACTGGAATACCCGCCCGCCGCGAAGCCCGCTGCCGCCGGCCTCACGCGCGCCGAGGTCCAGGCCGAGCTGGCCCAGGCCAAGGCCAACGGCCAATACACGTTCGGCGAGCTGGAATACCCGCCGATCGCCCGGTGAGCTGCTTGCTGTGGCCCGACCGGCCTCAGGCGGCATCATGGCTTGAGGCCGGTATTTTTCGGCGACAGCGGCGCTTGAAGTAGCAGTAGAAGTAGCAGCAGTAGAAGTTGAAGTCGAAGTTGAAGTAGCAGTAGCAGTAGCAGTACGAACCGCGGCGCAAGCCGCGGTTTTTTCTTGCGCGCAAAGAAAAAGCCGCGACGGCTGTCGCGGCTTTTTGCGTTCCTGGCGCCTCGGGCGCGGCCTCAGCTGAAGAATTCCTTCACGCGGTCCGTCCAGGACTTGCTCTGCGGCGAATGGCGGTCGCCGCCGTCGTTGAGCGAGGCCTCGAACTGGCGCAGGATGTTCTTCTGGTCGTCGCTCAGGCGCACCGGCGTTTCCACCACGACATGGCAGTACAGGTCGCCCGGGTAGCTGCCGCGCACGCCGCGGATGCCCTTGCCGCGCAGGCGGAAGGTCTTGCCGGACTGGGTGCCTTCGGGGATGGAGATCTCGGCCTTGCCGCCCAGCGTCGGGACCTGGAGCTCTCCGCCCAGGGCCGCGGTGGTGAACGGGATGGTCAGTTCGCAGTGCAGGTCGTCGCCGTCGCGCTGGAAGATCTTGTGCTGCTTGATGTGGATTTCCACATACAGGTCGCCCGGAGGCCCGCCGTTGATGCCGGGCTCGCCATTGCCGCTGGAGCGGATGCGCATGCCGTCGTCGATGCCGGCCGGAATCTTGACCTGCAGGGTCTTGTTGCGGCGGATGCGGCCGACGCCGTCGCAGGCCTGGCAGGGATCGGTGATCTCCTTGCCGTTGCCGTGGCAGGTCGGGCAGGTCTGCTGGACGCTGAAAAAGCCCTGCTGCATGCGCACGGCGCCCGAGCCGCCGCAGGTGCGGCAGGTCTTGGGCGAGGTGCCGGGCTTGGCGCCCGAGCCGTGGCAGATGTCGCAGTTTTCCCAGCTGGGCACGCGGATCTCGGTGTCGAAGCCGGCCGCGGCCTGTTCCAGCGTGATCTCCAGCGCGTACTTGAGGTCGGCGCCGCGATAGACCTGCGGACCGCCGCCGCGACGGCCGCCGCCGCCGCCGAAGATCTCGCCGAAAATATCGCCGAAGGCGTCGGCGAAACCGCCGCCCATGCCCCCGCCCATGCCGGCGGCGTTGGGGTCCACCCCCGCGTGGCCGTAGCGGTCGTAGGCGGCGCGTTTTTGTTCGTCGCCCAGGACCTCGTAGGCTTCCTTGGCTTCCTTGAACTTCTCTTCGGCTTCTTTGCTGTCCGGATTGCGGTCCGGATGGTATTTCATGGCCAGCTTTCGATAGGCCTTCTTGAGTTCGTCGTCCGAGGCGTTCTTCGCCACGCCCAGAACGTCGTAATAGTCACGTTTTGCCATGATCCGTGGGCTCGAATCGAGCCTTCTTTTCAGTGCTACAGAATGAGTGCGCCCGGTAGCCGGATTTCTCCGGCTACCGGGCGGCAGAGGCAGGTCAGCGCCTGGCCATTATTGGTCGCGCTTGACTTCCTTGAAGTCGGCGTCGACCACGTTGTCGTCCACCGGCTTCGCGTTGTCAGCGGCCTGTTGCTGGCCGGCAGCCTGCTGCGCCTGCATGTCGGCGTACATCTTCTCGCCCAGCTTCTGCGAGGCCGTGGACAGGGCTTCCACCTTGGCGTCGATGGCGGCCTTGTCGCCGTCCTTCAGCGTGTCTTCCAGTTCCTTGATGGCGGCTTCGATGCCTTCCTTTTCGGAGGCTTCGAGCTTATCGCCATACTCGGTCAGCGACTTGCGGGTGGCGTGCACCAGCGCGTCGGCCTGGTTGCGCGCCTGGGCCAGTTCGGCGACGCGGTGATCTTCCTCGGCGTTGGCCTCGGCATCCTTGACCATGCGCTGGATCTCGTCTTCCGACAGACCCGAGTTGGCCTTGATGGTGATCTTGTTTTCCTTGCCGGTGCCCTTGTCCTTGGCCGACACGTGCAGGATGCCGTTGGCGTCGATGTCGAACGTGACTTCGATCTGCGGCATGCCGCGAGGCGACGGCGGGATTCCTTCGAGGTTGAACTCGCCCAGGGCCTTGTTGCCCGCGGCGATTTCACGCTCGCCCTGGAACACCTTGATCGTCACGGCCGGCTGGTTGTCGTCGGCGGTCGAGAAGGTCTGCGAGAACCGGGTCGGGATCGTCGTGTTCTTCTGGATCATCTTGGTCATCACGCCGCCCAGGGTTTCGATGCCCAGGGACAGGGGGGTGACGTCCAGCAGCAGCACGTCCTTGCGGTCGCCCGACAGCACGGAACCCTGGATCGCGGCGCCGGCGGCGACGGCTTCATCGGGGTTCACGTCCTTGCGCGGATCCTTGCCGAAGAATTCCTTCACCTTTTCCTGGACCTTGGGCATGCGGGTCATGCCGCCGACCAGGATCACGTCGTCGATGTCGGAAACCTTCACGCCGGCGTCCTTGATGGCCACGCGGCAGGGCTCGATCGTGCGTTCGATCAGTTCTTCGACCAGCGCTTCCAGCTTGGCGCGCGTGATCTTCAGGTTCAAGTGCTTCGGACCCGAGGCGTCGGCCGTGATGTACGGCAGGTTGATTTCGGTCTGCTGGGCCGAGGACAGCTCGATCTTGGCCTTTTCGGCGGCTTCCTTCAGGCGCTGCAGGGCCAGCACGTCCTTGGACAGGTCGACGCCCTGTTCCTTCTTGAACTCGCCGATGATGTAGTCGATGATGCGCTGGTCGAAGTCTTCGCCGCCCAGGAAGGTGTCGCCGTTGGTCGACAGCACTTCGAACTGCTTCTCGCCATCGACGTCGGCGATTTCGATGATGGACACGTCGAACGTGCCGCCGCCCAGGTCATAGACGGCGATCTTGCGGTCGCCCTTTTCGGTCTTGTCCAGGCCGAACGCCAGCGCGGCGGCGGTGGGTTCGTTGATGATGCGCTTGACGTCCAGGCCGGCGATGCGGCCGGCGTCCTTGGTGGCCTGGCGCTGGCTGTCGTTGAAATACGCGGGCACGGTGATGACGGCCTCGGTCACTTCTTCGCCCAGGTAGTCCTCGGCGGTCTTCTTCATCTTGCGCAGCACGTCGGCCGACACTTGGGGAGGCGCCATCTTCTTGCCGCGCACTTCCACCCAGGCGTCGCCGTTGTCGGCCTTGACGATGGCGTAGGGCATCAGGTTGATGTCCTTCTGCACCGCCTTTTCTTCGAACTTGCGGCCGATCAGGCGCTTCACCGCGTACAGGGTGTTCTTGGGGTTGGTCACCGCCTGGCGCTTGGCCGGGGCGCCGACCAGCGTTTCGCCGTCGTCCATGTAGGCGACGATGGAGGGGGTGGTGCGCGCGCCTTCCGCGTTTTCGATGATTTTGACCTGCCCGCCGTCCATGACAGCCACGCAGCTGTTGGTCGTGCCCAGGTCAATGCCGATAATCTTGCTCATGGTGGGTTACCTTGATTGAATCTGTGTAAATAGGGGGAAACGTCTTGTCCCCACATAACTGGGGCTGCCCGTAAGGTTTTTCAAGACGCCGGGCCAGAATTTTCCGCGGCCGTTTCCTGCTGGCGCCGGATCGCCTCGGTGAACTGGGGCAGCCCGGGCCAGCCGGTGATGCGCCCCAGCCGCTTGCCGGCGCGATACAGCACAAAAGTGGGGACGCCATGCAGGGAAAAGCGCCGGCCCAGGGGTTCGTCGGCGTAGACGTCGGCCTCGAACCACGTCAGGCCCAGCCCCAGCAGGGTCTCCCGGTGCAGCAGCGCGGCCTGCTTGAACAGGTTGCAGTTGTAGCAATCCTGGCCCCACAGGAACACGCAGCGCAAATCCGTTCCCGGCGCCTCGATCACCGCCCGGTCGAATCCGTCGGAGTCGACATGACGCATGCCGAACACCTGGAATACCTGGGCGGGGTCGAAGCGGGGATCGTTCATGAGATGCCTCAGCCCTGGCCGGCCGACACCACCACCAGCGCCGGGCGCAGCGTCCGGTCGGCGATGGAATAGCCTTTCTGCAGCAGCTGCACCACGGTATTGGCGGGCTGCTCGTTGGGAATGGATGAAATGGCCTGGTGCAGGTGCGGGTCGAACTTGTCGCCCTGCGCCGGCGCGATTTCCTTGAGCAGGTTGCGCTCGAAGGCAGCCGACAGCTGCTTGAGGGTGACTTCCACGCCTTCGCGCAGCGCCTCGATCGTCTGGTCGGGCTGGGCCAGGGCGGCTTCCAGGCTGTCTTTCACCGGGACCAAGCTTTCGGCGAACGACTCGATGCCGAACTTGCGCGCCTTGGACACGTCTTCCTGGGCGCGGCGGCGCATGTTCTCGACTTCAGCGTGCGCGCGCAGCACCTGGTCGCGCTGTTCATTGACGGTAGCCTGGGCGGCGTCCAGCTGGGCGCGCAACTCGTTCAGCTCGGCCTGCGCGGCGTCCTGTCCGGCGGGAGCCGCGTCGGCGTTCTGGCCGATCTCGGGCGCCTGGTCCGCAGGCTCGTGGGGTGCCGTCATGGGGAATCCTCCAAAAAGAATGGCTTTCGCAGACATGAATGGGGGCCAATACCCCTATTTCAAGCCCGGGAAAACGAAATATTCCCCGACGCCTCCCCGCTATTTCTTGGGAGGCTGCGCCGGCGCGGCCGGATCGCTGGCCGGGAAACTCTCCTTGAGCGCGCGGTCCATGCGCTCCTCTTCATCGTCGGGCTCGGGGTTGACCGCAATGGGATCGCTGGCCGGAAAGGTCTCCGCAAGCGCCTCGTCGAGTTCGTGCTCGACCTGATCCTCGTCTACGGGAGTGCTAACCGTCCCCTTTTTTACCGTCTTGCCAGTCTTGGGATCATGGTGCATGCGCCTTCTCCTTCAAGTCGGTGGACTGCGTGAGCCATCCCTGCAAGTGCCGTTCCACCAGGCCGGCCAGCCCCGCGATCCAGGCCGGATCGTCGTTGAGCGCGGAAATGTAGCGGAAGCGCTTGCCGCCCGCCGCCATGAAGGCGTCGCGGCATTCCAGGCTGATCTCTTCCAGGGTTTCCAGACAGTCTGCCACAAAACCCGGGCACACCACATCGACCTCCGTCGTACCCGAGGCGGCCAGCGCCTTGAGGGTCGGTTCCGTATAGGGTTCGAGCCAGCGGGCCGAGCCGAAACGGCTCTGGAAAGTCACCTCGATCTGGGCGCGCGGCAGCGACAATCGCTGGCACAGCAGGCGCGCGGTTTCCATGCAGTCGCGGTAGTAAGGGTCGCCCAGCTCGATCGAATAGCGCGGCAGGCCGTGAAAGCTCATGACCAGCTTCTGGGGCTTGCCGTGCTCCTGCCAATAGCGTTCGATATGGCCGGCCAGCGCGTCCAGGTAGGCCGGCTCTTCGTGGAAGCGCTTG
Organism: Achromobacter sp. SX5; assembly: GCF_056711425.1. Lineage (NCBI taxonomy): Bacteria > Pseudomonadati > Pseudomonadota > Betaproteobacteria > Burkholderiales > Alcaligenaceae > Achromobacter > Achromobacter sp. SX5. The sequence goes on from NZ_CM160041.1 coordinate 4,661,100, forward strand.
ATGAAGCGCAGCTCCGGCTGGTCGCGCAGCCGGCCGGCATGCCGGGTTACCGCGTCCACCGCCGTGGCCGTGGTGCTGGCCGCGTATTGCGGATAGAGCGGAACGGTCAGGATGCGCTCGCAGCCCTGGGCGCGCAGGCGCGCGATGGCGTCCGGGATGGAAGGATTGCCGTAGCGCATGCCCAGCTCGACCACGGCGTCGACGCCCGCGGCCCGCAGGGCGGCGCGCACGCCGTCGGCTTGGCGCCGGCTGTACACCATCAGCGGCGAACCTTCCTGCAGCCAGACGCCGGCGTAGCGCGGCTCCAGCTTCTTGGGCCGCATGGTCAGCACCAGCCCATGCAGTATCGGCTTCCAGAGGTAGCGGGGAATCTCGATCACGCGCGGATCGGACAGGAATTCGCCCAGGTACTTGCGGATGTCCTTCCTGCCCGGCGTATCGGGCGTGCCCAGGTTCACCAGCAGCACGCCGACCCGCCCGGCCTCGCGCGGCGGCGGATCTTCGTCGAAGGGGTCGTCCTGCTCGGGCTCGGGCAGATACCGTTCAGGCCACAAGTATTTGAACAGGCGAAGAAACACAAACACTCCCCTTCCTCCGCAAGGAGGATGTCGTTTTGAATGGGCCTACTGGTTGTGGCTGAGGGCGTTGGACAACAGGCGCGCCGTGATGTCCACGATGGGAATGACGCGCTCGTACGCCATGCGGGTCGGGCCGATCACGCCCAGCGTGCCCACCACCTTGCCGTCGACCCCGTAGGGCGCGGTGATGACGGACACTTCCTCCATGGGCACCAGCTGCGAATCGCCGCCGATGTAGATCTGCACGCCCTGCGCGCGGCTGGAGACGTCCAGCAGCTGCAGCAGGTCGGTTTTTTTCTCGAACAGCGAGAACATCTTGCGCAGCCGGTCCATGTCGGAGGCGATGTCGGTCACGTCGAGCAGCTTGCGCTCGCCGGAGATCACCATGGCGTCGCCGTCCTCGGCCGCCTCGGCGCTGGCCTCGACGGCGGCCTGCATCAGGCGCGAAATGTCTTCGCGCAGCTGGGCCAGCTCGGTCGACAGGGTCTGGCGCACCACGTTGAAGGACTTGCCGGCGAAATGCATGTTGAAGAAATTGCCGGCTTCCAGCAATTCCGTCTCGGAGTAATCGCGCTGGACGAACAGGATGCGGTTCTGGACGTCGCCGTCGGGCGTGACGATGATGAGCAGCACGCGCTTGTCGGACAGGCGGATGAATTCGATCTGGCGGAACACCTGCGCGCGCTTGGGCGTGAGCACCACCCCGGCGAACTGGGTGAGGTTCGACAGCAGCGCCGCCGCGGCGTTGACGGCGCGGGTGGGTTCGGCCGCCGCCAGCATCTCGCCCATGTTGTGGGGCTCGAGCTGGTAGGACTGCACCGCCAGCAGCGAATCGACGAACATGCGATAGCCCCGCGGCGTGGGCACGCGGCCGGCGGAGGTATGCGGGCTGTGGATCAGGCCCAGTTCTTCGAGGTCCGCCATGACGTTGCGGATCGTGGCCGGAGACAGATCGAATACTTTCGATAGCGTCCGCGAGCCGACTGGCTGCCCATCGGCGATATAGCGTTCGATCAACGCCTTCAGTAGGGCGCGTGCACGGTCATCCATAACAGGTATTTTAGGGAAACTTTTCCGATTGAGGCGATTTTTGTCCCGCAAGCCAATATGCGGCCCCATATAATCGGCTTAATAGCACATTCCGGGCGGATTTCGGCCCGCGCCCGCCCTTTCTGGATACGCAAGCAGCCATGCACTTTCCTACCGTCGCCCTGATCGGCAGATACCAGGACACCGGCCTGGACACACCGCTGAGAGCCCTCGCCCACGCGCTGGCGCAGGCCGGCCGGCATGTGCTCATCGACGCCGACACGGCGCGCAATACCGGGCTGACCGAATACCCCGTGGCCACGCTCGAGGAAATCGGCCAGACCGCCTCGCTGGCCGTCGTCATGGGCGGCGACGGCACCGTGCTGGGCGCGGGCCGCCACCTGGCGCCCTACGGCGTGCAGCTGATCGGCATCAACCACGGCCGCCTGGGCTTCATCACCGACATCGCGCTGCAGGACGCGCACGGCGCGCTGGCGCGCGTGCTCGAAGGCAGCTTCCAGATCGAGGAACGCACGCTGCTGCAAGGCAGCGTGTGGCGCGGCGACCAGCAGATGTATTCCGCCACCGCCCTGAACGACGTGGTCCTGAACCGCGCCGGGCGCGGCGGCATGATCGAGGTCCGGGTCGAACTCGACGGCGCCTTCATGTACACGCAGCGCGCCGACGGCCTCATCATCGCCACCCCTACCGGCTCGACCGCCTACGCGCTGTCGGCCAACGGCCCCATCCTGCACCCCGGCATGAACGCCATGGTGCTGGTGCCCGTGGCCCCGCAGACGCTGTCGAACCGCCCCATCGTGATTCCCGACACGGGCGTGCTCAACATGACGCTCACGGCCATGGGCCGCGTGGAGGTCGGCGCCAGCGTGCATTTCGACATGCAGACCTGGTCCGACCTGCAGCCGGGCGACCGCATCGTCGTGCAGCGCGCCCCTTACGTCATCCGCTTCGTGCATCCGGAAGGCTACAGCTTCTTCTCCACGCTGCGCCGCAAGCTGCACTGGAACCTGATGCCCCAGGCCACCGACAACGTAGAGTAGTAAGCGCCCCGACATGCTGCGCACCCTGCATATCCGCGACTTCGTCATCGTCGAACAGACCGAGATCCATTTCGGCCCCGGCTTCACCGTCTTCTCCGGCGAGACCGGCGCAGGCAAGTCCATCCTGGTGGACGCGCTGGCGCTGGCGCTGGGCGAGCGCGGCGACGCCAGCATGCTGCGCGAAGGCGCGGCGCGCGCCGACATCACCGCCGTCTTCGACACGCCCAAGACGCTGCACGCCTGGCTCGAAGAACGCGAGATCGACGCCGACGACGAACTCGCCTTGCGCCGCGTGATCGACGCCCAGGGGCGCAGCCGCGCCTACATCAACGGCACGCCCGCCACCGTCGCGCAGTTGCGCGAACTGGGCGACAGCCTGGTCGACATCCACGGCCAGCACGCGCACCAGAGCCTGATGCGCGCCGACGCGCAGCGCGACCTGCTCGACGCCCACGGCGGCCATGGCGAGCTGCGCCAGGCCGTGTCGCAGGCCTGGAAGCAATGGCGCGCCCTGGCGCGCCAGCTGGAATCCGCCGAAAAAGACGCCGCCAGCCTGGCGACCGAACGCGACCGCCTGCAATGGCAGGTGGACGAACTCGACCAGCTGGCCCTCGGCCCGGACGAATGGGACGCGCTGCAGACCGAGCACACGCGCCTGTCGCACGCGCAATCGCTGCTCGACGGCGCCAGCCAGATTCTCGAAGCCCTGGACGGCGAAGGCGATTCGGCGCACCACCGGGTCACCCAGGCCAACCAGCGCATCCAGCAGATGCTGCGCCACGACCCCGGGCTGCAAGGGGTGTACGACGAACTCGAATCCGCGCGCATCGCGATCAGCGAGGCCGTCTCCGACCTGAACAACTACGTCAGCCGCGTCGATCTCGATCCGCAACGCCTTAGCGCCGTGGAAAGCCGCCTGGGCCTGGTGTTCGAGACCGCCCGCAAGTTCCGCACCGAGCCCGACGCCCTGTGCGAACTGCGCGAAAACCTGCACGCCCAGCTCGCGGCCCTGCAGGCTGCCGGCGACGTCGAGGCGCTGCGGGCGCAAGCGCAGGCCGCCCAGGCCCAGTACGACGCCGCCGCCGCCAAGCTCACCACGGCCCGCCGCAAGACCGCCCGCGATCTCGGCAAGCTGGTCACCCAGGCCATGCAGACGCTGGCCATGCAGGGCGGCCGGTTCGAGCCCACGCTGGCGCCCGCCGCGCCCTCCGCCCACGGCAACGAGCAGGTCGAATTCCTGGTGGCCGGCCATGCCGGCACCACCCCGCGCGCCCTGGCCAAGGTGGCCTCGGGCGGCGAGCTGTCGCGCATCTCGCTGGCGCTGTCGGTCATCGCCAGCCGCGCCGCGCGCGTGCCCACGCTGATCTTCGACGAAGTCGACAGCGGCGTGGGCGGCGCGGTCGCCGAAGTCGTGGGCAAGCTGCTGCGCGAACTCGGCGAACGCCACCAGGTGCTGTGCGTGACCCACCTGCCGCAGGTCGCGGCCTGCGCCAACAACCAGTTCCTGGTCAGCAAGGCCGAATCGCGCGGCACCACGCGCTCCAGCATCGAAGAGCTGGACCCGTCGGCCCGCGTCGAGGAAATCGCCCGGATGCTGGGCGGCATCAAGCTCACCGCCACCACGCGCGAACATGCGCGCGAGATGCTCCAGGGCTTCGGGCAGGCGCCGGCCTGACCCGTCGGCAATACCGCCTGCAATAAAAAAACCCCTTCAATTTGAAGAGGTTTTGGAACTCACTGGCCCGCCGCGAGCGCAGCCACGGGCCGGAGGATCGGATCAGCGTCCTTTCAGGCAGCTGCCGCAGATGCCGTAAAGCACCATGGCGTGGCTTTCCAGGGCAAAGGCGTTGTCCTTGGCAATCTTCTGCTGGCGCTTTTCGATTTCCGGATCCGAGAACTCCACCACCTTGCCGCAATTCGTGCAGATCAGGTGATCGTGGTGATCGCCGTCGTTGAGTTCGAACACTGCCTTGCCGCTGTCGAACTGGCTGCGGGCAAGAATGCCGGCCTGCTCGAACTGCGTCAGCACGCGGTACACGGTGGCCAGCCCGATTTCGACGTTTTCGCCGATCAGGGCGCGATAGACGTCTTCGGCGCTGAGGTGCCGTTGGTCTGATTTGCGGAAAATATCAAGAATTTTCAGGCGCGGGAAAGTCGCCTTCAAACCCATGTTCTTCAATTCGCTTTGGTCGCTCATGGTGTAATCGCTCTCCGTCCGCGTTGGCATGGGCAAGGATGGGTTCACCGCGAGCCGGCTCACCGAATTCATGCCGCCACGCGGAACTATCCTTATGAAACCTTTATGATAACGGTTTTGTCTGCTTCCAAATAATAGGGGCGCGTAGTGTCCATGATTGCACGAATTCCCTCCCGTTCGCTGAAGACCGGCCTGGCCGTCGCCGCCCTGGCCGTCGCCCTGGCCGGATGCTCGGGCGACAAGTGGGGCTTCCCCTACAAGGCCCCCGTCCAGCAAGGAAACTGGATCACCCAGGAACAGGTCGCCCTGCTGCAGCCGGGCATGACGCGGGAACAGGTGCGCTTCGCGCTGGGCAGCCCGACGCTGACCAGCGTGCTGCACGCCAATCGCTGGGACTACCCCTACTACTTCAAGCCCGGCTACGGCGACGCCCAGGAGCGCAAGTTCACCGTCTGGTTCGAAAACGACCGCCTGGTCCGCTGGGAAGGCGACAAGCAGCCCGACCTGCAGCCCTACCAGATCAACACGCCCGACGCCGCCGCCGACGAGAAGGCGGAAAAGCGCCTGAGCGAGGACGAGGCCCGCCAGAAACAGGACGAAGCCGAGAGCCGGCGCGAGGCCGATGCGCCCGTCAGCCCGCTGAACCAATACCCCGGCCAGCCGGGCAACGCGCCCCAGCCGCTCAACTAATTCCAAGGACCCCGCCATGCGTATTGCAATTGCCGGCGCCAGCGGCCGTATGGGCCAGATGCTGATCGACGCCGTCCTGAACGCCCCCGACCTGGAGCTCACGGTCGCGCTCGACCGCGCCGGCTCGACCGCGCTGGGCCAGGACGCCGGCGCCACGCTGGGCAAGCAGACGGGCGTGGCCATCACCGACGACCTCGACGCGCTGGCCCAGGCCGACTGCCTGATCGACTTCACCCGTCCGGAAGGCACGCTCGAACACCTGCAGGCCTGCGTCAAGCACGGCGTCAAGGCCGTCATCGGCACCACCGGTTTCGACGACAATGGCCGCGCCGCGATCGAAGTCGCCGCGCAGAAGACCGGCATCGTGTTCGCGCCCAACATGAGCGTCGGCGTCAACGCCACGCTCAAGCTGCTCGACATGGCCGCCCGCATCCTGAACGCCGGCTACGACGTCGAAGTCTTCGAAGCCCACCACCGCAACAAGGTCGACGCGCCCTCCGGCACCGCCCTCAAGATGGGCGAGACCATCGCCTCGGCCTGGGACGTCGCGCTGCCCGACGTCGCCACCTGGAGCCGCCACGGCGACACCGGCGTGCGCAAGCCCGGCACCATCGGCTTTTCCGTGCTGCGCGGCGGCGACATCGTGGGCGATCACACCGTGTCCTTCTGCGGCGTCGGCGAACGCATCGAGATCACGCACCGTTCTTCCAGCCGCGCCACCTACGCCCAGGGCGCGCTGCGCGCGGCGCGCTTCCTCGAAGACAAGCACAACGGCCTGTACGACATGCAATCGGTGCTCGGCCTCTGAGTCCGCGCCCCGACAAAAAAAGGACCTGCAAGGTCCTTTTTTTCTGCCCGGAACCAGCCGGATCACACGACGACCGGCTCGGGCTCCAGCCGCACGCCGTAGCGCTCGAACACCGACTCCTGGATCGCGCGCGCCAGGGCCATGATGTCGGCCGCGCCGGCGCCTCCCCGGTTGACCAGCACCAGGGCCTGGCGGTCGTGCACGCCGGCGGCGCCCAGCGCCCGCCCCTTCCACCCGCATTGGTCGATCAGCCAGCCCGCGGCCAGCTTGTAGCGGCCGTCCGGCTGCGCGTAGGACACCAGGCCCGCATGGCGTTCGGCCAGCGCGTCGCGCACGTCGGCCGGCACGATGGGATTCTTGAAAAAGCTGCCGGCGTTGCCGGTGACCGCCGGATCGGGCAGCTTGGCGCGGCGGATTTCGCACACCGCGTCGAAAATCGCGCGCGCCGTCGGCGCCTGCGCCGCCAGCCGCGCATGGCGCTGCAGGTCGGGGTAGTTCAGCACCGGCCGCCAGGGCCGCGGCAAGGCGAAACGCACGCTCACGATGATCCAGCGCCCCGGCTCGTCATGCTTGAACACGCTGTCGCGGTACGAAAACCGGCAAGCCGCCGCGTCCATGTCGACGTAGCGCGCCTCGCGCACGTCCCAGGCGGTCAGCCCGTGGAAACGCTCCCGCAGCTCGACGCCGTAGGCGCCGATGTTCTGCACCGGCGCCGCCCCCACGGTGCCGGGTATCAGCGCCAGATTCTCCAGCCCGTCCCAGCCCTGTTCGATGCAGGTCTGCACGAAGCCATGCCAGTTTTCACCGCCCGCCGCCTCGACCAGCCAGGCATCCGGCCCCGCCTGCAGCAGACGCACCCCCTTGAACCCGACCCGCGCCACCAGCCCCGGCACCCGCTCGGGCAGCACCAGGTTGCTGCCGCCGCCCAGCACCAGCAGCGACGACGCCTGCCGCGCCAGGCGCGACAGCGCCGGCAGCTGGGCCGGATCGTCCAGCGTGACGAAGGCCTCGGCCCGCGACGCCAGGCCCAGCGTATTGAGCCGGGTGAGATCCTGGCTGACCGGAGACATGGAAATCGGCGCGACGGCGTCAGCGAAGGAATTTGACATGGGCACGACTGTGTATGCTATAGTTTCTGTCTTCGCTCATATTACTTGATTGAGTGTTTGATCTGGCTTTTGCCTGCCTTGTCTTATCCGCACCCCGTGCAGTGAACAAGACTGGACGGCACAGATCAAATGACAAGCTCAAAAAAATCATGTAGAATGCGCGCCTTCCGATCGATAACCAAGTTGATCGGAGTGAATAAGAAACCGGTTTCGGCATTGCAGAGTGTGATGGCACGAAACCCACGCGGGAGTAGCTCAGTTGGTAGAGCGCAACCTTGCCAAGGTTGAGGTCGCGAGTTCGAGACTCGTCTCCCGCTCCAGATTCCAGAAAAGGCCCAGACTTCGGTTTGGGCCTTTTTGCTTTTCCGCCCCGCCCGGCAAAGCGTCGTCCCAGGATTTGTTGTTGTATTCAAATTTAATAATATTGAATACAAATCCCTCATGGGAATCAATCATGCCCAAGACCACTACGACCATGACGGTCCGCCTTAGCGGCCCGCTTAGCGATTTCGTCGCCGCCAACGTCGGCGAGCATGGCGCTTATGAGAACGTCAGCGAATACGTGCGCGATCTGATCCGACGAGACAAGGAGCGCGTGGAACAGGAGGCATCCGACCGCTTGAAAGCGGAACTGGCCCTTGCTTACGCCGCTCCCGAATCTTCGTACCTGCCGCTGTCAGCGGCCGAGGTGATCGCGCGCAACCGGGCCTGACAGCGTGGCGCAGACAAGGATACGAGTCCAAGAGGCCGCGGCCTACCGGCTCGACGAGATCTATCGATATACGCGGAACCGTTGGGGCACTCAGCAGGCCGACCGCTATATCACCGGCCTGTTCAAGGCTTTCGACGGAATCGAAACCCGCAAGACGCCATCGGGTCCCGTACCGGCCGAATTCGGCATAGACGGTTATTTTTTTCGCTACGAGCAACACTTCGCCTACTGGCGCCGGCTCTCCAACAACGATATCGGCATCGTGACGACACTCCACGAACGGATGCACCGGATCGACCGCCTTCGGGAAGATTTCGGCCTGTGAACGCGCGGTCCAGCCTCACTCCCCGCCCGCCCTCGCCTCCCCGCTCGCCATTGAAAACCCAAACGTATTGACTCCGCCCTCGCTGCGCACGAACACGTCGCCGCGGTGGATCGAGGCAATCGCCTTGACGATCGCCAGACCCAGACCGTGGTGCTTGCCGCTCTGGCTGCGCGCGGACTCGGCGCGGAAGAAGCGTTCGAACAGGCGCGGCAGGATCTGGGGATCTATCGGCGCGCCGCGGTTGGAGACTTCGACGTAAGCGTAGCCCTGCCGCTCGCGCATCGTCACGCCGATTTCGGTGCCGGGATCGGCATAGCAGGCCGCGTTCTCCAGCAGGTTGGCCAGCGCCCGGTGAAACAGCCTGCGGTCCACGCAGGCGCGGGCGTCGCCCTGCATAAGGACCGTCAGTTCCTTCTCGACGAACAGCGGCTCGACGTACTCCGCGGTCTTGGCGGCTTCTTCGCGCAGCGAGACTTCGCCCAGGTCCATCGCCATCCTGCCGACCTGCGCGTGCGACAGGAACAGCATGTCGTTGACGATGGAGGTCATGCGCTCCAGCTCCTCCATGTTGGACTGCAGCAGTTCCTTGAATTCCTGCCGGTCCTTGCCCACCGCCAGCCCGAGCTGCGTCTGCCCGATCAGGTTGGTCAGCGGCGTGCGCAGTTCGTGCGCCACATCGGCGTTGAAGCTCTCCAGCTGGCGCCAGGCCACCTCCTGCCGCTCCAGCACGCCATTGAAGGACACCGCCAGGTCCTTGATCTCGGCCGGCAGGCGGCGGATGTCCAGGCGCTGCCCGTTGTTGCCGGGCGCCAGCCCGTGCGCCTGGCCGCTCAACAGCCGCACCGGCGCCAGCCCCAGCCGCGCGATGCCGTAGCCCAGCAAGGCCACCAGCAGCACGCCGGCGATGGAGATGGCGATCAGCACGCTGGTGAAATCGCCCAGCGTCTTCATGTACGGCGTGGAATCCAGCGCGACGACCAGGCGCACCGAGGGGCGGTCGCCGGCCGGCCCGATGGTGGTGATGAGGACGTTCAGCGGACAGCAGCCCTTGTTGCCGGGCAGGACCGAAAAGCCGTCGGGCACGCGGCTCCACTCCACGCCCTCGGGCGCCGGGCCGCCGTAGCGGTAGCGCGGATCGTCGCTGATGATCCAGTGCTGCGCGTCCAGCCCGTCGTCCGGCGTCATGGCGCCGAGCCGGGAGACCAGCTTGGGCCACATCGCGGGCGACTCGCGCGACATCACCAGCGGGTCCAGGAAGGCGTGGCGCAGCTCCAGCTCGTTTTCCATCTGCTGTCGCAGCGACATCTTGAGCGAGCCCTGCAGCAGCACCGCGCAGACGGAAACGATCAAGGCCACCGACAAGGCGAACATCAGCGCCAGGCGCGACGAAATCGAGGGGCTCATGAGGCGTCGGACGCAGTTTCGTCGCGGCTTTCCAGCAGGTAGCCCATGCCCCTGACGGTGTGCAGCAGCTTCTTTTCGTAGGGCGCGTCGACCTTGACGCGCAACCGCCGCATCGCCACTTCGACCACGTTGGCGTCGCTGTCGAAATTCATGTCCCAGACCTGTTCGGCGATCATCAGCTTGGACAGGATTTCGCCCTGATGGCGCGCCAGCAGACTGAGCAGCGCGAACTCCTTGGCCGTGAGATCCAGCCGCTGGCCGGCGCGGGTGGCGCGGCGCGCCATCATGTCGACCTGCAGGTCGTCGACCTGCAGCAGCGTCATGTCGACGCCGTTTCCGCCGCGGCGGCGCAGCAGCGCCTGGATGCGCGCCACCAGCTCGGTGAACGAGAACGGCTTGGGCAGGTAGTCGTCGGCGCCCTTGCGCAGGCCCTTGACGCGCTCGTCCACCGAGCCGCGGGCCGACAGCATCAGCACCGGCGTCTGCTTGCGCGCGCGCAGGCGCTCCAGGAAGGCATAGCCATCCTGGCCTGGCAGCATGACGTCCAGGACGATGCCGTCGTATTCGTGTTCCAGGGCCAGGAACAGGCCGTCGACGCCGTCGCCGGAGACGTCCACGGTGTAGCCCAGGCCGGTCAGCCCACGCTTGATGTACGAAGCCGTCTTGGGCTCGTCTTCCACTACCAGCAGGCGCATGGGTTTCCTTCGAGATTTGCTTTCGATGCGCCGGCCGCCGTCACGGGGCGCCTCCTGAATTTATACCGCCGGCGCCGTCAGCAGCATGACTCGAACCTGACGCAATTGTCAGGAAACGGGCCGGTCAGCCTGCCGTCATGTTCGTGTCAGGCCTGGGTCACGCTGGGGTCAGCGGCCCTTGCATAGAGTGCGGAAACATGCACATCCGGCGGGAAATGCGGGCCCGAGATCCATGAAGATTCTGTACACCAACTACCACAAAGGCGACGGCGGCGGCCACACCACTTACCTGTCCACCCTCATCCGGCAGCTGGGCGGGCTGCACAACCTGACGCTTGCCGTGCCCGCGTCGAGCCGGCTTTACCGCGATTCCAGCCTGGCCGGCATGAGCCGCAAGGTGGCGGTGGAATACTCCAGCCGCATCTGGCGCACGCCCGCGCTGGTCGCCCGGCTGAAGGCGCTCATGGAGGCGGAGCGCTTTCACATCGTGCACGTCAACGGCCCGCTGGACCACCGCTGCGTGATGCTGGCGCGCATGCGCATGCGCGGGCCGCGCCCCCGCATCGTCTACACCAAGCACGACAACCATGAAATTTCCGGGCTGGGCGCGCGGCTGCGCGCCGGCCTGGGCACCGACCAGGTCATCGCGGTATGCGACGACACGGCGCGCAGGCTGCGCGCCTCGCCCTATGCGCGCTGCCCCATAAGCACCATCAAGAACGGCGTGGACACGGAATACTACCGGCCGCGCCCGCCCTCGGACTCCCCGGTATGGCCCATCCCGATCCGGGGCCGCCTGGTGATCGGCAGCAACGCCGGCACGGCGGACTACAAGAACTGGCTGCACATGGTGGAGGCGGTGGCGCTGCTGCCACGGCACCTGCGCGAACAGGCGCTGGTGGCGGTCGCCGGCCAGCCGCCCAGCGCCGCGCAGCTCGCGCGCATCCAGGAACTGGACATGATGGGCCAGGTGTACTACGCGGGGCTACTCACCGACGTGCGGCCTTTCGTGGCGGAGTTCGACCTGGGCTTCGTGCTGTCCAGCCGCATCGAGACCATCTCGTTCGCCTGCCGCGAAATGATGGCCATGGGCAAGCCGGTCATGGTGAGCCGCTACGCGGGCCTGCCCGAGAACATCGACGACGGCGTGAACGGCTGGTTAGTGAAGCCATCCTCGCCGCAGGACATCGCGCAATGCCTGACCCGCATTCTTGCGCAGCGGCCGCGGCTCGACGCCATGAGCCAGGAGGCCCGCGCCAAGAGCGTGGCCGAATTCGGCGTGCAGGGTTTCGTCGCACAGACACAGCAGTTGTACGCCGACCTGCTCGCCGCGCAGAACGTCCACCACGCAACCATCACATCACCACAAGGAGCAAAGTGACATGGACCAAAACCGCCTTCAACTCGCCGCACGCCTGCTGCTGGCCTTGCTTTTCCTGGTCGCGGGCATCAGGAAGGCCCTCGCCTTCGGCGGCACGGCGGGCTATTTCGCCAAGCTCGGCCTGCCGGCGCCCGAGCTTCTGGCGATCATGGTGATCCTGGTGGAAATCGGCGGGGCCGTCGCCGTGGCGCTGGGCTGGCGGCTGCGCGACGTGGCGCTGGCGATGGGCGCGTTCACGGTGCTCACGGCCTTCATCGGCCATCCGTTCTGGGCCGCGGAACCGGCGCAGTTCTCCGGCCAGCTGAACAACTTCCTGAAGAACCTGGCGATCGCGGGCGGCTTTCTGCTGCTGGCCGCGCCGGCTTTCAGGCCGGCGCCGCGCCGATAGCGCCCCGTCAGGCCGCGGCGCCCGACAGCAAATGGGCGTCGTCGGCCACCGTGGGCCGCTGCTGGGCGTGGAAACCTTCGGTGTAGATCGCGTCCGGTTGCGCGCCCAGGCGCGTGGCCGCGGCCACGGCCGAGCCGACGAAACCGGGACTGCCGGCGGCGAACACCGTGTGCCGCGACAGGTCCGCCGCCACCTCCGCCAGCACGTCCTGGACGTGGCCCGCGAGGCAGCCGTCGCGCTGCTCGCGGGTCAGCGCGATGCGGTAATCGAACTTGCGGTGACGGGCTCGCCACCACGCCAGCATGCCCAGCCCGTATACGTCGGCATGGGTGCGCGCCGACACCACCAGCATGACGCGCTGGCGAAAGCCGCGGCGCATGGCCGCTTCGGTCAGCGCCAGGATGGGCGCCAGCCCGGTGCCGGCGGCCAGGCACAGTATCGGCGCGTCCACGGCGGGATCGCCGATGAAAGTGCCGTAGGGGCCGGCCAGCTTGATGTTGTCGCCCGGCATCAGCGTATCGTGCGCCCACACGCTGGTGGCGCCGCCGTCCTGGCGCGCGATCTGCAGCACCAGTTCGCCGTCGGGCCGCGGCGCGTTGGAGATCGAGTACGCGCGCGGCGCGACGCCCGCGCCGGGGTCGCCCAGCATCACGTACTGGCCGGGCCAGTAGCGCATGGGCTTGCCCAGCGGCCGCAGGCGCAGCTCCATGACGCGCGGGGCCAGCGGCCGTTTGTCGGTGACCACGAACAGCTGGTTTTCGCGCGGCGGAAACAGCTTGGGCCGCGCGTCGGCCGTGCCCCATTCGATCTCCAGCGCGTCGTCCAGCGGCTTGGCCATGCACATGAGGCCGTAGCCCTGGGCGCGCTCCTGCGGGGTCAAGGCCATGTCCAGCACGGTACCCTGATCGAACGCGCCGGCGAGCACCTTGACCTTGCATTCGCCGCAGGCGCCGGCGCGGCAGTTGTTGGGCAGGGCGTAGCCCGCCCGCTCCAGCGCCGTCAGCACGGTGTCGCCGGGCAGGCATTCCACCGTCCGGCCGGAGGGTTGTATGGTGATGGTAGTCATGTCATGAGGTCAGAACACCGGGATGATGTCTTCCAGGTCCACGTCCGACACTTCCTGGCCGGTGATGCCGACTTCGGGGATGGCGGGGAACGGAATGTTGTAGCGGTCCAGCACGCCTTTCAGGTTGAGCATGGCGTTGCGCCAGTTCTCCAGCTTGGCCTCATGGGTGGGAATGCCGAAGCCGGCCTCGCGCGCCACTTCCTCGGCCTCGCGCTGGTTGGCGATGAAGTCGGCCGGCAGGTCCCAGAACTCCATCGGCGGCTCGAACAGCACGGCCGACAGGAACAGATAGCCGGCGCGGATCTGCTTGGTCACCACCGCCTTGACGTCGTCCTTCAGGCCGGGATAGTCGCGCTCCATCACGGCCATACAGATGGCCATGTGGCGGCCCTCGTCGCGGCCGATGTTCTTGAAACCTTCCTTGAACACGGCTTCGCGCGAGTTTTCGTACATCTGCTTGAAGATCGTGGCGGCCGCGATCTCGCCCATCAGGAACGAACTGAACAGCACCGCGAGATCGTATTTCGGCACCGCCTTCTTGTAGCCCGTCCAGTAGCGCGAGCCGTTGAAGTACAGCCACTGCGCGTTCTTCTGCAGCCGCTTGCCGAGTTCGGTCTTGGGCGTGTAGGTGAGCGGGTCGGGATGCTCCAGCAGCCGCGTGATGGCCAGACCGCACATGATCTCGTGGTTCTGTTCGTCGCGCGTGACCGAGAAAAAACATTTGCGCACGACGTCCTCTTCATGGACCTCGTAGGTCTTGACCAGGGCCTCGGCGAATACCGGCGGCGCCGACGCGTCGAACACCGACAACAGCGTCCACCAATAGGCGATCGCCTCGCGTTCTTCCCAGCTGTAGCTTTCCAGGTCCAGGGTGTCCCAGGGCAGTTTCTCCGGGTCCCAGTTCTCTCGCAGGGATGCTTCCCAGACCTCCTGAAGTTTGCGGGTCTTGCAGACCCACGACAGCGGATAGACGTTGGGCTGCTCTATCGGCGGCGGCAGTTCCTGCGTGGCGGCATAACGTTGCTTTTCCATGGCTTTCCTCTCCTCCTTGATCGGATGGGCGTCGTGCGATCGCGAAGTGTCGCGACCCGATTAAGTGATACTGAATTTTTTGTTATCTACATTTTTCTGTATCACTTAATTCGAAGCAGAGTATGGGACCAGCCGCCCGGCCCTGTCCATCAACACATGCGCAGAATCTTGATGTGGATCAATCTCAATGGGCCGTCGCCTGCGCGGCTGGCGTTTCCGAAAAAATTGGGTATACTTCCGCCTCGCTTGCCACAAGCCGCCGCCGGTCCCCGTGATCGCAGACGGTCCAGGCAACGATGCGGGAGTAGCTCAGTTGGTAGAGCGCAACCTTGCCAAGGTTGAGGTCGCGAGTTCGAGACTCGTCTCCCGCTCCAGATTTCGATTTCCGAAAACGCATGCGCGGTTTTTGGGAAATCCCGGTGAAAAGGGCCCTCGGGCCCTTTTTTTATCGCCCGGCCCATCCGCAACCACTCGCAGTGCCCCGGTCACGGACATGGGGTAACCTTCTGGTTGCACAAGTCAGAGGTGTTGGAAAGAACAATGGGTTTTGAAAAACTTGCCGACCTGCGAGAGCAGCTCCGGGCGCAAGCCCAGCAAGCGGCGCCAGCCCAACCGAAAGCCGCAGGCCAGTCGAAAAAGCGCGATGCCGCCAAGCAGCAACGCAATCCCGCCCGCAAGCAGGAGGCCAGGAAGCGCGAGCCGGTCGATCCCACGATCGAGGCGATCTGGCGCCTGCAGAAGCAGTTCCCGCTGGCCTTCCCCAAGAATCCCGCGCCCAAGGTGCCGCTCAAGGAGGGCATCCTGGCCGATGCCGCCCAACACCTCGAAGCGCTGTCCATGACGCAGGAACAGCTCAAGCTGGCCATCGCCGAATGGTGCAAGGGCAGCCGCTACTGGGCCTGCCTGACCGAAGACGCGCCGCGCATCGACCTGCAAGGCCAGCCCGTGGGCAAGGTGACCGCACAGCAGGCCGCCTACGCGCGCCGCCAGGCCAGCCGCCGCCCCGCCGGCAAGCCGCGCGCCAAGGCCGCGCCCGCGCCGAAGCCCGATGCGGCCGCCGACGCCGCGCCGCAGGCCGAGGCTGAAGCCGCGCCCGCGGCGGAAACGCACTGAATCCCGTTATTGGCACAAGTCCGAAATTCTGTGTATAATCGCTGTCTTTGGTGAACACGGCCTTTTTCTTGAAAAAGAAAAACGCACCAAAAACACATGCAGGGCATCGAATGCAATGCATATGCGGGAGTAGCTCAGTTGGTAGAGCGCAACCTTGCCAAGGTTGAGGTCGCGAGTTCGAGACTCGTCTCCCGCTCCAAATTATAAAAAGGAAGCAACGGCCTATACCGAGCTTCCTTTTTTCTTGAAATGCTGGCGCAATGGCAGAGTGGTTATGCAGCGGATTGCAAATCCGTGTACGTCGGTTCGATTCCGGCTTGCGCCTCCAGCAGCTTCTCCAGTCTCCCCCCTTTTCCGCTATTCTTGCCTGCTGACCATCGGCTGCGCGACGCATGCCATTGCGGCACGGGGAATATGGACCAATCAGTAAAAGACGCTCTCGCCCGCTGGCCCGACGTGCCCGCGGTGTACGGCTGGCTGTCGCTGGACGCCAGGGGCCGCTGGCGGCTGCATCCGCAGGGCCTGTCCGCGCAGGGCGGGCCGGGCGAATCCATTACCAACAGCCAGATCCTGGCGTTCATCAACCGCAATTACGAACATGACGAGGCCGGCCGCTGGTATTTCCAGAACGGCCCGCAGCGCGTGTACCTGCGCCTGGATGCCGCGCCCTACGTGTTGCGGCTCGACGATGAGGCCGGCGCCCTGCTCACCCACACGGACGCCGCGGTCGAGGCGGTGACCGGCTGGCGGCTGGACGATGCCGGCCGGCTTTACGCCATGACACCGCTGGGCGCGGGCGTCGTGCTGGACCGCGACCTGCCGCCGCTGCTGGAAAAGCTGGTCACCGGCGACGGCGCGCCGCTGCTGGAAGCGCTGGACGAGCTGGCGCCCGGCGGCGCGATCCAGGTCGCATGGCCCGGCGCCTATCCGGCCGCGCCGCTGGCGCCGGTCGCGCAGGCCGACGTCGCGCGGGAGCTGGGGTTCGATCCCGATCCCCGGCCGCCCGCGGCCTGAGCGGCGGCTCAGAACATGCCGTTGGCGTTGGCGGACCGCTCGGGGATGGGCTGGACCGCATCCCAGTGCTCGACGATCTTGCCCTGTTCCAGGCGGAAGATATCGATGATGGCGCTGCCGCGCGTGCCGGGTTCGCGCACCGCGTGCACATGCAGGATCACGTAGTCCCCGTCGGTGAAGGCGCGCTTGATCTCGCTCCGGGACTGCGGATACTTGTCGCGCAGAAAGGCGATGAACTTGCGAAAGCCGTCCGGCCCGTCTTCCGCGTTCGGGTTGTGCTGCACATAGCGGTCGCCCACGTATTTCAGCGCCGCCTCGGCATCCTTCTGGTTCAGGCCCTTCTCGTAGAAGGCCAGCACCGCCGCCTTGTTGGCGGCTTCCTGTTCGGCCGACGCATGGGCGGCCAATGGCGACAGCGCGGCGGCCAGCAGCGACGCGGCCGCGGCGCGCTTGAGAAACGACAGGGGCAAGGACATGGCAACTCCGGTGTTTGGGGACGACCGTTCCATTCTATGGGCCGCGCGCGGCGCTCAGCCGCGGCGGCTGCCGTACAGCGCGAATTTGCCGTCGCCCAGCAGCGCCAGCGCGGCAGCCGCCACGGTCAGGAAGACCGGGTATTCCCAGCCGCCGCCCGGGTTGCCGGAGCTCCAGCCGTTGCCGAAATGCACGGTCGAGGCCACCAATAGCTGCACCGCGGCGATGGTGGCGATCCAGCGCGGCACCACGCCCAGGATCAGCAACACGCCGGCGCCGATCTCGAAGAAGGTCACCGGATAGGCCAGCCAGCCGGCGAAGCCGATCTTGGCGAAGAACTGGGCCGTGCCGGGCAGCGTGAACACCAGCAGCTTGGTCAGGCCATGGGCCAGAAACATGGCGCCTAGCGCCAAGCGCAGCAGCAGCGCGGCATAGGGCGCGGTACGGGTATCAACCATTGCACTCTCCTGGAGCGATCATTCGGGAGCGCTATTCTTGCGATTCCAAAAACAATGATAAAGATGGAGAATCGCAAATTATTGTTCCTCGATAGGAAACAATCTTGGACACGCATACCGCCATGCAGACCTACGCCAAGGTGGTGGAACTGGGCTCGTTCGCGGCGGCGGCCGACAAGCTGGGCCTGGCCCGTTCCGTCGTCACGCGCCAGATCGCCTACCTGGAGCAGCGCTACGGCGTGCGGCTGCTGAACCGCACGACCCGCAAGCTCAGCATGACCGACGCCGGCCGCGCGTTCTACGAGCGCGTGCGCCCCATCCTGGCCGAAGTGGCGGACCTGGAGCAGTCGCTGCAGGCCGAGGGCCAGCGTCCCAGCGGCCGGCTGCGCGTCAGCGCGCCGGTGTCCTTCGGCATCCTGCACCTGGGCCCTGCCATCGCCGAATACCTGCAGCGCTATCCCGACGTGGTCATCGACCTGGACCTGAACGACCGCGTTGTCGACCTGGTGGAAGACGGCTTCGACGTGGCGGTGCGCATCGGCCCGCTGCTGGACTCTTCGCTGGTGGCGCGTCCGCTGGCGCCGCAGCAGCTGCTGGTGTGCGCGGCCCCGTCCTATCTGGCGCGCCACGGCACGCCGCAAAGCCCGGAAGAACTCAGGCAGCATCGCTGCCTGCACTACGCCTACGCCAGCACCGGCAACGAATGGCATTTCGAGAAGGACGGCGTGACCCACCTGGTGCGCGTGAACGCCGCGCTGCGCGCCAATAACGGCGACGTGCTGCGCACCGCGGCGCTGGCCGGGCACGGCATCATCCTGCAGCCCGACTTCCTGGTGGGCGAAGACGTGCGCGCCGGACGGCTGGTGGCGCTGCTGACCGACTACGCGCACACCCCGATCTCCATGTACGCGCTCTACCCGCACCGGCGCTTTCTGTCGCCCAAGGTGCGGTCCTTCGTCGAACACCTGGAAGCGCGCTACGGGGCGGCGCCCCCGCCCGTGCCGGGCCGGCGCGCCAGTCCCCGCCGCAGCCGGTAGAATCCTACCCATGACCGCCAAATCGCCCATCGAATACTTCCCCGCGCCGCGCCGTTCGCATTTCTGCAGCCAATGCGGCTCGCCCGTCAATCGCCGGGTGCCCGAGGGCGACAACCGCGAACGCGACATCTGCGACCACTGCGGGGCCATCCACTACCAGAACCCCCGCCTCGTGGTCGGCACCGTGCCGGTCTGGGAAAACCGCGTGCTGCTGTGCCGGCGCGCGATCGAGCCGCGCTACAACACCTGGACGCTGCCCGCCGGCTTCATGGAACTGGGCGAAAGCACGGCGCAGGGCGCCGCGCGCGAAACGCTGGAAGAAGCCGGCGCCCGCATCCAGCTGGGCGAGCTCTACACCGTCATCGACCTGCCGCAGATCGACCAGGTGCACGTGTTCTACCTGGCCCAGGCCCTGTCGCCCGACCTGGACCCCGGCCCCGAGAGCCTGGAAGCGCGCTACTACGAAGAATCCGAAATCCCCTGGGACGACCTGGCGTTCCGCACCGTGGCCACCACGCTGCGCCACTATTTCGAGGACCGCAAGTCCGGCGTGTTCTCGCCTCACCACTACACCCTAGAATCGCACCGTTGAAACTGCCCTGGCTCGCCGTCGATACGCCGTTCCCGCCTGCCGAGTTCGCGCTGACGGACCCCGACGGCCTGCTGGCCGCGGGCGCTGACCTGTCCATCCCGCGGCTGATCCAGGCTTACTCCAACGGCATCTTCCCGTGGTATTCGGAAGGCGAGCCCATTCTGTGGTGGAGCCCCGATCCGCGCATGGTGCTGGCGGTCAGGGATTTCGCGCCCTCGCACTCGCTGCGCAAGCTGCTGCGCAGGCTCGCGCGCGAGGAGGCCGCGGGCCAGGCCCGCGTGCAGGTGCGCGTGGACACCGCGTTCGAGCGGGTCATGGCCGCCTGCGCCGCGCCGCGCGACGGCCAGCCCGGCACCTGGATCACCGGCGCGATGCAGCAGGCCTACCGCGCCTGGCACGAGGCCGGCTACGTGCACAGCATCGAAACCTGGATCGATGGCGAACTGGCCGGCGGCCTGTATGGCATCAGCCTGGGCCGCATGTTCTTCGGCGAATCCATGTTCGTCCGCCGCCCCGACGCCTCCAAGGTGGCGCTGGCCTACCTGGTGCGCTACCTGGCCGCGCACGGCGTGCAGCGCATCGACTGCCAGCAGCAGACCCGCCACCTGGCGAGCCTGGGCGCGCGCCCGATCTCGCGCGTCGCGTTCCTGCAGCATGTGCGCGGCGCCACCGCGCAGCCCGGGCCGCCGTGGACGCGCGGCACGCTCGACAGCGCCGGACGCCTGCATCCGGACGGCGCCTGCGGACCGGGGAACGGCGTTACTATGTAGCCGTCCCGTCGCGGACTCGCCGCCGTCTTCCGGGATCGCCATGAGCCAGCTTAAAGAACTTCCCTTCTCGACCCTGCAGTTCTACGCAACCGCTCCCTACCCCTGCAGCTATCTGCCTGGCCGCCAGGCCCGCTCGCAGGTCGCCGCGCCCGGTCACCTGATCAACGCGGGCACGTACTCGCAGCTGGTGGAACAGGGCTTTCGCCGCAGCGGGCTGTTCACCTACCGCCCCCATTGCGACAACTGTCAGGCCTGCATTCCGGTGCGGGTGGACGCGGCCGGCTTCGCGCCCAACCGCAGCCAGCGCCGCGCCTGGCGCGCGCACCAGGACCTGCAGTCCTTCGTCGCCGAACTGGCCTGGTCGCCCGAGCACTACCGGCTCTATACGCGCTACCAGCAAGGCCGCCATCCCGGCGGCGGCATGGATGAGGACAGCCGCACCCAGTATGCGCAATTCCTGCTCACCAGCCGCGTCAATACCCGGCTGGTGGAATTCCGCAGCCCCGAGGGCGAGCTGGTCATGGTGTCCATCATCGACGTGCTGGACGACGGCCTGTCCTCGGTCTACACGTTCTACGACCCGGACCACCCCGGCAGCCTCGGCACCTACAGCATCCTGTGGCAGGTCGAGCAATGCCGCATCCTGAACCTGCCCTGGCTGTACCTGGGCTACTGGATCGCCGCCAGCCGCAAGATGTCCTACAAGTCGAATTTCCATCCCGCGCAGTTCCTGGTCGACGGCGCCTGGCGCGACCAGCCCGAACCGCCGGCCGCCTGATCCCGGCGGCGGGCGCAGGGCCGGCCGAATTCGCTCTACAATTCCGCCCCATGTCTATTCTCTTCCACGCCTATCCCCTGGCCCGCCCGGCGCTGTTCGCCATGGACGCGGAAACCGCCCACGAAGTCACTTTGTCGGGGCTGCAGCGCGCCTATGACTGCGGCGCCACGCGCAAGCTGCTGCACGCGCAGCCCAAGGCGCCGTGCACGCTGATGGGGATGCAGCTGGCCAACCCGATCGGGCTGGCCGCGGGGCTGGACAAGAACGGCGCCTATATCGACGCGCTCGGGAACCTGGGATTCGGCTTCATCGAAGTGGGCACGGTCACGCCGCGCGCCCAGCCCGGCAATCCCAAGCCGCGCATGTTCCGGCTGCCGCGCGCCAACGCGCTCATCAACCGGCTGGGCTTCAACAACCAGGGCCTGCCGGCCTTCCTGGCCAACGTGCAGCGCAGCACCTGGCGCACCCAGGGCGGCATCCTGGGCCTGAACATCGGCAAGAATGCCGACACCCCGATAGAACGCGCGGCCGACGACTACCTGATCGGCCTGGAAGGCGTGTATCCGCACGCGGACTACGTGACGGTCAATATCTCGTCGCCCAACACCAAGAACCTGCGCGCGCTGCAGGGCGGCGACGAACTGTCGGCGCTGCTGGCGCAGCTGGCCGACAAGCGCAAGGCGCTGGAAGACCGGCACCAGCGCCGCGTGCCGATGGCGGTGAAGATCGCCCCGGACCTCACGCAGGAACAGATCGACGCCATCGCCGACGCCCTGCCGCGCCACGGCATCGACGGCGTCATCGCCACCAACACCACGCTCTCGCGCGACGCGGTCGCCGGCCAGCCGCATGCCGAAGAAGCCGGCGGCCTGTCGGGCGCGCCGGTGCACGAACTGTCGCTGGCAGTCATCCGCCGGCTCAAGCAGCAATTGGGAAGCAGCCTGGCCATCATCGGGGTGGGCGGGGTGATGTCGGGCCGCCAGGCCCGCGAGAAGCTGGAAGCCGGCGCCGATGCGGTGCAGCTCTATACCGGCCTGATCTACCGCGGCCCGGCCCTGGTGGGCGAATGCGTGCGGGCGGTGGCCCGCTGACCGGGAAAAAAAAGGGGCCACCCATCGGGTGGCCCTAATTCCAGCTCTGCTCTGTCACTCAACAGTACTACATTACTGCGGTTTGCGCACTAGCGGTTTGCGCGCCGGTGCGCGCGCCAAAGGCTCAGGCGGCGCTGCGGCGGCTGCGGCTGGCGACCTTGTTGGCGGCCTCGGCAGCGTCGGTGGCGGCCTTGAACGTGGCGTTGGCGGCGGCGTTCAGGTTCGACTCGGCGACTTCGGCGGCCTGCTTGGCGGCCTTGCTCATCGAATCGTAGGCGCTGGTCGCGGTGGCCAGCGAGGACTTGATCAGGGCGACGGCGCTTTCGGAGCCGGTCGGGGCGTTCTTGGAGAACTGGTCGACCACTTCGCTCAGCTGTTGCTGGCTTTCGGCGATCTGTTCTTCGGTCAGCTTGACCAGGCTGCCTTGCACGCCGGCGACGATGTCGTACACGTGCTTGGTGTAGGCCATGGCCTTTTCGGCGCCCGGCTGCAGTAGGCCCGAGGCGAAAGCGGCGGCTTCCTGCGGGTCCTTCAGTTCGGCGGCTTGCTGCGACTTCTGGGCGACTTCGTCCAGGGTGGCCTTGACGACCTTCAGGTTCAGCTCGACCAGCTTTTCGAAACCGGCGAACACAGCCGATTGAGCGGCCACGAGGGTGTTGATGTTGGCCTTTTGACGGTCCAGGACTTGTTGCGGAATGGCGCTCATAGAATGCTCCTTGGGAGGTAGCCGGGGGGCGATCCGGCAAATAAGGATTGGTTGTCTGCGACGAAGGGGTAAACGTGCGCGGAAACTGGTACTACAAGCTACCGCCGGCTCGTTTGATGCACTGCACAATTGCCATTCTAGGCTGGGAAAAAAACTTGTCAAGGAGTTTTTGTGCGGCGCAATAAATGATTGCACTTTCCCGGCGAGGCCCCGCGGACCGGCGTTTGATCCAAGACAAACAGCCCCCCGCTTGGGGAAAAACCGGACGTGACGGCGTATCAATTCTTTTCTACACTGCTTTCACGCCGCTGAAAAAAACATAATCGACAAGTCAGCCGGCAATAACTAAATCGCAGCAAGCAAAACCCTGCAACTGGAGACTCCATGACCCTCATTCCCCGCACGCTGTCGGCCCTGCTCGCCGCAAGCGCCATGCTCGCTGCCGGCGCAGCCCAGGCGGAATACCCGGATCGCCCCGTCAATATGGTGGTGCCTTTCGCCGCAGGCGGCCCGACGGACAACGTCGCGCGCTCGCTGGCCGAGGCCATGCGGACCGCGCTGGGCCAGACAGTCGTGGTCGAAAACAAGGGCGGCGCCGGCGGCACGATCGGCACCACCCAGGTGGCGCGCGCGCAGCCCGACGGCTATTCCGTCCTGCTGATGCACGCCGGTTTTTCGACGGCGCCGTCGCTGTATAAGAACCCCGGGTATGACCCCTACAAGAGCTTCGAGCCCATCGGCCTGGTGGTCGACGTGCCGATGACCATCATCGCGCGCTCGGACTTCCCGCCCAACAACATCCAGGAACTGGCCGACTACGTCAAAAAGAACAAGGACAAGGTCTCGCTGGCCAACGCCGGTATCGGCGCCGCCAGCCACCTGTGCGGCACCATGCTGGTCGAAGCGCTGGGCGTGCAGCTGCTGACCATCCCGTACAAGGGCACCGCGCCGGCCATGAACGACCTGCTGGGCAAGCAGGTGGACCTGCTCTGCGACCAGACCACCAACACCACGCAGCAGATCGACAGCGGCAAGGTCAAGGCCTACGCTGTCACCAGCCTGAAGCGCGTGCCCACGCTGCCCAAGCTGCCGACCATGGACGAGTCCGGCTACAAGGGCTTCGAAGTCGGCATCTGGCATGGCATGTGGGTGCCGAAGGGCACGCCCAAGCCGGTCGTGGACAAGCTGGTCAAGAGCCTGCAGGCCGGCCTGGCCGACCCCAAGTTCCAGGAACGCATGAAGCAGCTGGGCGCCACGGTCCTGACGGCCGAAGCCAACCCGCAGGCGCTGGAAGCCAAGGTCAAGCAGCAGGTCCCGCAATGGGCCGAGCTGTTCAAGAAGGCCGGCGTCGAAGCGCAATAAGGCCGCCTCGCCCGCTCAGGCGGATGCAAAAAAGAAAAGCCCCGCGGGGCTTTTCTTTTTGAGCGCGGGACGGTCAGCCCCTGAGCGCCTCGGCCGCCATGCCCAGCCCGTTGAAGCTGGCGGACACCGACGGCTCGTAGCCCAGCGCCTCGGAGATGCTGGCGGCGGTGTCCACCAGCGCCTTGATCCATTCGTCCTGCAGGCGTTCGGCCGGCGCCGAGATCGACAGCCCGGCCACCAGCTTGCCGGTATCGTCGAATATGCCCGCGGCGATGCAGCGCACGCCCAGTTCGAGCTCTTCGTTGTCGCGCGCATAGCCGTGGCGGCGCACCAGCGCCAGCTCGCGCTCCAGGCGGTCCAGGTCGGTGATGCTGTTGCGCGTGTGGCCGGCCAGCCCGGTGCGCAGCGCGTAGGCGCGCACCAGGCGCGCATCGCCGGTGGACAGGAACAGCTTGCCGGTGGAGGTCAGGTGCAGCGGCGCGCGTCCGCCGATGGCGCGCACCACCTGCATGCCCGAGCGCTCGCTCCAGGCGCGGTCGATGTACACGATCTCGTCGCCCTGCTGCACCGACAGGTTGATGGTCTGCCCAGTCAGCTTGTGCAGCGAACGCATGGCGGAGATGGCCGCCTCGCGCACGTTCAGGCGCCCCTTGACCAGCGAGCCCAGCTCCAGCAGGCGCATGCCCAGCTGGTACAGGCCGTTGTCGACCCGCTCGACGTACCGGCCGACCACCAGATCGTTGAGGATGCGGTGCGCGGTGGACGCGTGCAGGCCCGTGGTGGCGGACAATTCCTTGAGCGTCACGGGGTCCGGCTGCGCGGCCAGGGCGTCGAGCAGGCGCATGGCGCGCTCGATCACCTGGATGGCGATGGGATGGGCGGAAGCGCCTTCGGTTTCGGCGTCCAGGGGATTGCGGGAGGGCGAAAGACGGGCCATGGGATGATGTGGGTCTGCGCCGCAGGCGAACTGCTTGCGGCGACGCAACAAACATTTCTATCCCGTATTGTGAAATTTACCAGCCTGTTTGGCAATGGATTTTTCGTAAATAAAACGGGGCCACACCTTATCCGCCTGCCGGCCGTCAGACGCCGGCCGGCGCTTCCAGCTTGCCGCCCAGGCGCAGGACCTCGGCCCGCAGGAAGGCCAGGGCCTCGGCCGCGCCCTCGGGCTCGCCCTTCACGCCCAGCTCGATATGCGGGGCGCCGCCGGTCTCGCCGACGCTGGGCAGGCTGAAGGCGCGCACGCCCGGCCAGCGCGTTTCCACGCTGACCATGGCCGGCGTGATGCGCGACTCCGGCATGCCGAACACCAGGAAGGAATGCTCGGCGTGGACGCGCACATGCTGCAGCGCACGATAGCGGGTGTCCAGCGTCCATTCCAGCATCGGCCAGGCCATGACGGGAAAGCCGGGCACGAAGGTATGGTCGCGGATGAAGAAGCCCGGAATCCGGTTGTAGGGGTTGGGCACGATCTCGCAGCCCTGTGGGAACACGCCCATCTGCAGGCGCTGCTGGTTCTCGGGCGCGCTCATGTCGGCCGTGCCCTGCCCTTTGGCGGCCAGCTCGGCGGTGCGCTGGGCGATGGCCTGCTCGGCCTCGGGATGCAGCGCCAGCGGCAGGTCCAGCGCGGCGGCCGCTGCCTGCCGGGTGTGGTCGTCCGGCGTGCCGCCGATGCCGCCGCAGGAGAACACCACGTCGCCCGAGGCGAAGCTGCGGCGGTACGCCGCCGTCAGCGTGTCGCGGTCGTCGGGCAGGATCTCGGTCCAGCCCAGCTGCATGCCGCGCGCGCCCAGCAGCTCGACGACTTTGGAAAAATGCTTGTCCTGACGGCGGCCCGAGAGGATTTCATCCCCCACGATGATGAGGCCGATGCGGCGGGCGGCGGGTTCTGCGGCCATGTACGGTTCCAGAGTGGTGAGAAGAATGACGCCTCAGGCGTCGATGACGCGGTCCTGGCGCAGGCGCTTGAGCGCCTCCAGTCCGTAGTGCGCGTAGACCAGGGCCGAGAACACCGGCAGGATGATCCACGCCGGCGGCAACAGGTTCAGCAGCGAGCAGATCAGCCCGATGGTCCAGAAGCCGCCGTTGTTGCGTTCCAGGATGAGCTTGCGCTCGGCCGGGCTGGCATGTTCGACGATGGCGTCCACGCGCATCATGCGCGAAAACGCGAAGGCCCACCAGAAGATAGACAGCACCACCGCCATCGGCGGCACCAGCCACAGCGGCAAGGTCAGCGTCCAGCCCACGGCGAAGGCGACCGACACCCACACCGCGTTCCAGACGCTGACCGCGGTGGAAAACTTGCCCTGCCGGCTGACCGACGCGTACTCGCGCTGGCCCACGTGGCGCAGCACCAGCGGCATGACGAAGACGGCGGCGATGGCCAGCCCCAGAATGCCCGAGACCGGCAGCAGGATGGCCGCGGCGATGACCGGGATCAGATAGATCTTGAGCGAGAACAGGCCGACGGCGACCAGCCATTCGTCGACCCGGTTGACCACGTCCCAGTGCGAGACCTCGGCGCGCAGCCAATCGGTCAGCGGCGTCCAGAACAGCCACAGCAGCAGGAAGGCGCCCACCAGCGCGATCAGGAAAGGCAGCAGGACCGCGAACAGCATCGTCGGGTGGCATTGCGACACCAGCGCGCGCTTGAACGCCTGGCCCACGTTGGCCGCGCCCGCGCCGGCGCTGGAAAGACGGTCCTGCTCGGGCGTGGGGGAATCGGTGCGCATAACGGTCATGGCGTGGACAAAGAGGCGGTGGACATCCCGGGTATGATAGTCAAACACGCCTCGATCTGCCCACATGTCTCTACTCGTACCCGATACCGATCAGGCCGCGCTGCGGGCGCGCCTGGCCTCGTCGCCCGACACCTGGCTGGTCGCCTGTTTCTGCGCGGCCTGGTGCGATACCTGCGAACGGTACAAGCCCAAGCTGCAGGCGCTGGCCCAGGCCATGCCGCAACACGTCTTCGCATGGATAGACATCGAAGACCACGCGGAGCTGCTGGGCGAGGAAGACGTGGAGAACTTCCCCACGCTGCTGGTGCAGATCGGCCCGCGCGTGGTGTTCTACGGACCCATGCTGCCGCACATCGGCCATCTCGAGCGCCTGCTCGAAAGCCTGGACGAAAACAGCGCGACGGTGCAGACGGCGCTGCCCGACCTGCCGCGGCTGCTGGCCGCCTGAAGCGCCCGTCCATAAAAAAACCGCAAGGCCTCGCATCGAGGGCTTGCGGTTTTTTCATGGGAGGACTCAGGGCTTGCGGCTGCCGCCCAGCAGCACGGCGAGCTGCCGCTTGGGCGCCGACGGGTTGCTCTTGGGCGCGGCGGGCGCTTCGGCCGGCGCCGACGGCGCCGAGGGCTCGTAGGGCTTGAGGAAGAAATCGTCCACCGGCTGGCGCGGCGCGCCAGCGTAGCTGGAGCGGCGATCGCCCGAACGGCCGCGTTCGCCGCGGCCTTCGCGCGAGGACGAGCCGCCGCGGCGGTCGTCGCTGCGGCGGTGGCTGCGCGCCACCAGGTCGGCCGGCACGTCCAGCGTGCCGCGCGGCACTTCGCGCTTGATCAGCTTTTCGATGTCGAGCAGGAAGCGTTCTTCGTCGGGCGTGAACAGCGCGATGGCCTCGCCCGAGGCGCCGGCGCGGCCGGTGCGGCCGATGCGGTGCACGTAGTCTTCGGCGTTGTACGGCAGGTCGTAGTTGATGACGCAGGGCACGCCGGCCACGTCCAGGCCGCGCGCGGCCACGTCGGTGGCCACCAGCACTTCCAGCTCGCCGGCCTTGAAGGCTTCCAGCGCCTTCATGCGGTCGGCCTGGGTCTTGTCGCCGTGGATCGATTCGGCCTTGACGCCGTCGCGCTCCAGCTCGCGCGCCAGGCGCGCGGTGCCGATCTTGGTGTTCGAGAACACGATGACCTGCTTCAGTCCGCGCGACTTCACCAGATGCACGACGGCGGCGCGCTTGGCGTCGCTGGGCATCTTGTAGGCGATCTGCGTGATCGTCGCGGCGGTGGCGTTGCGCGCGGCGACTTCGATTTCGACCGGATGGTTCAGGTAGGAACGGCCGAGCTTGCGGATCTCGTTGCTGAACGTGGCGGAGAACAGCAGGCCCTGGCGCTGCGCGGGCAGCAGCCGGATGATGCGTTCGAGGTCGGGCAGAAAGCCCATGTCCAGCATGCGGTCGGCTTCGTCCAGCACCAGGATGCCGACCTGGCTGAGATTCACGTTCTTCTGCTCGACGTGGTCGAGCAGGCGGCCCGGCGTGGCCACCAGCACTTCGCAGCCGCGGCGCAGAGCTTCTTTCTGCGGCCCGATGTCCACGCCGCCGAACACCACCGCGCTGCGCAGCGGCGTCTGCTTGCTGTAGCGCTTGACGCTTTCGTACACCTGGTCCGCGAGTTCGCGCGTGGGCGTGAGGATCAGCGCGCGCACCGGATGGCGCGCGGGCGATGCGCTGGTGTTGGCCAGCGGCATGAGGCGGTGCAGGATGGGCAGCGTGAAGGCCGCCGTCTTGCCTGTGCCGGTCTGCGCCGCGCCCATGACGTCGCGCCCTTCCACCACTACGGGGATGGCCTGGGCCTGGATGGGCGTGGGAGTCGTGTAGCCGGTTTCGGCGATGGACTGCAACAGCAGGGGATGCAGCCCGAAGTCGGCGAACGTCGGCGCGGGCGCTTCGGAGGCGGGTGCTACGGGTTGAGTGGATTCAGTCATCAGGGTTAGGCAGATACCGGGACCAATGAAAAAGAACAAAACGAGAGTGCTGCACGCACTGCCCTGCATATGCATCGGGACAGCCTGAACACGCGCCATGTGGGTCCTGCCCTTGCAGGCCAGGCGGCGCGTTCTGGATTCGATACCTATGAGGGCAGTACCAGGCCCGGATTGCTGTGTATCGGCTGATTTTAGCGCAGCCGGATTACGCCGCTGTCAAACCGGCTTTCGAAAGCCGTTACAAGGCCCCTGCGCGGCCGGATGCAAGCGTCCGGCAGGCAGGCCGGAAGCGTCCACCTGATGGACGCCCGGAACGGAACGGCCGTCAACCCGCCAGCCAGCGCAGGCCCCACAGGGCCAGCATGCCGACGATGATGACCAGCACCGCGCTGCGGGTGCGCAGGAACACCAGCACCGCCAGCACGCCGGCCACCAGTTTGTAGTCGAACACCGGGCCCAGCCCGGCCTTCCAGGGCAGCAGATCGGGCACGATGATGGCGGTCAGGGCGGCCGCGGGCGCGTAGCGCAGCGCCCGCCGCACGCCTTCGGGCAGCGGGATGTAGTCGCCGAACAGCATGAAGCCGGCGCGGGTCAGCACGCTGCACAGCGCCAGCAGCAGGATGGCGGAATAGACGTAGATCTCGGAAGGCCAGAGGGTCATGCGCGGCCCTTGAAGAAGCGTTCCGCCCAGATGCCGGCGACCACGCCGGCCACGACGGCGGCCGCCAGGCCCAGGCGCAGCGGCAGCGCCTGGCCGACCCAGGCGACCACGCCGGCGGCCAGCATGGAGACCAGCATGGGACGCGAGTTGGCCAGCGGCACCGTGATCGCCAGCAGCGCCAGCACCGCCGCGAAGTCCAGCGACCAGGCGGCGGGCACCATCGTGCCCAGGTAGATGCCGATGATGGAAGACCCCTGCCACACGAACCAGCCCGGCGTGATGACGCCGATGAAGTACCAGAGCTGCTCGCGCGTGCCGCGCTCGGCGGCGTCGCCATAGCGCGGCATGAACAGCACGAAGCCCATGTCGGTGGTGAAATAACCCAGGCCCAGCCGCTTGGGCCAGGAAAGATGGCGGAAATAAGGCTGCAGGGCCGCGCCGAAGATCAGGAACCGCAGGTTGACCACGCAGCCGGCGGCGAAGATCAGCCACAGCGGCGCGCCGGTGGCGATCAGCGGCAGCGAGGTCAGCTGGGCCGAGCCCGCGTACAGCAGCAGCGTCATGGCCAGCGCCATGGATTCGGTCAGGCCCGATTTGACCATCGCCACGCCGGTGACCAGGCCCCAGGTGGCCGTGGCGATCAGGGCCGGCACGATGGCGTGGACGCCGGCACGGAAGGCGGTGACGCGTTCCCGCCGGTGCACGGCCGGGTCTTCGGTTTCGGAAAGCGCAGATTCAGAGGACAACGGCAGCCCCCTGGCGATTCGGACAGGACGACATGGAAACTCTAAGGAAAGGAACGCACGACAACCCGTTCGCCCGCCGGCGGCACAATGCGCTGGCGGCGCCGCGCCAGGGCGCGGAATAGGCGCGTATTGTACCCTCGCTGCTTGATACAATATGCGCCTCTATAGAGGAGCAGACGGGAAGCAGACCCGGGGAGAAGACCATGTCGATGGCAGACCGCGACGGATTCATCTGGTATGACGGCAAACTCGTCCCGTGGCGGGACGCAACCACGCACGTCCTGACCCATTCCCTGCACTACGGCCTGTCGGTATTCGAAGGCGTGCGCGCCTACCGCTCCGAGATCGGCACCGCCATCTTCCGCCTCGAAGACCACACCAACCGTCTGTTCAACTCGGCGCACATCTACCAGATCCCCATGCCTTTCGATCGCGACACGATCAATGAGGCCCAGCGGACGGTGGTGCGCGAAAACCAGCTCGAATCCGGCTATCTGCGCCCCCTGGTGTTCTACGGTCCGGAAAAAATGGGCGTGTCCCCCAAGGGCGCGCGCGTGCACGTGGCCATCGCCGCCTGGCCCTGGGGCGCCTACCTGGGCGAAGAAGCCCTGTCGCAGGGCATCCGGGTCAAGGTGTCGTCCTATGCGCGCCAGCACGTGAACGTCACCATGCCGCGCGCCAAGGTGGCCACCACCTACGCCAATTCCATCCTCGCCAACACCGAGGCCCTGCAGGACGGCTACGACGAAGCCCTGCTGCTGGATACCGAGGGTTTCGTGGCCGAGGGTTCGGGCGAGAATCTTTTCATCGTCAAGGACGGCGTGCTCTGCGAGCCCGAGATCGCCTCCGCCCTGACCGGCATCACCCGCAGCACCATCCACGCGCTGGCGGCCGACTTCGGCCTGCGCGTGGTCACCAAGCGCCTGACCCGCGACGACGTCTACATTGCCGACGAGGCCTTTTTCACCGGCACCGCCGCCGAAGTCACGCCCATCCGCGAGGTCGACAACCGCCAGATCGGCTCCGGCCGGCGCGGCCCCATCACCGAACAGCTGCAGAAAGCGTTTTTTGACATGGTGAATGGACGCAACCCGAAGTACCATCACTGGCTGAGCAAAGTCTGATCCCAGCGGCCCGGCCCGCGATCGGGCCGCGCCATCGCCACAACCTGCCGTTTACCGGTTTTTTTATTCAGGAATATCCATGACCGCTGCTGCCCCGGCCGCCGTCCCCCACTCCCACGAAGTCATCGAAGTCGGCGCCGAAGACCTGCCCGTTTTCTGCCCCGGCCCCAAGGCGCCGCTCTGGAGCATGCACCCGCGCGTCTTCCTGGACGTGGCCCGCACCGGTTCGGCCAGCTGCGCCTATTGCGGCGCCCAGTACCGCCTGAAGCCCGGCACCGTGCTGCACGGCCACGGGCACTGAGCCGGCCTTACAACGCATACCCGTTTCCGTCACCATGTTCGCCACGCCCGAAGAAGCAGAACACGCGTTCTACGAAGCCCTGGAACAGGCGGACAGCGTTCGCCTGATGCAGATCTGGGCCGACGACGAAGAGGTCGTCTGCATCCATCCGGGAGGCCTGCGCATCGTCGGGCACTCGGCGGTGCAGGAGTCGTGGCAGCAGGTGCTGGCCAACGGCCCCCTGCACATCCGCCCGCTGCGCCCGCTGGTCATGCAAAGCATGATGTGCGCGGTGCACGTGCTGGTCGAACAGGTGGCGATGCGCACCCGGGAAGGCACGCAATTCGCCAATTGCTACGCCACCAACATCTACCACAAGGGCCCCACGGGGTGGCGCATGGTCATGCACCACGCTTCGCCGGCGCCCACGGAAGCCGGGGTGCTCGACCTGCACGACGTACCCGACATGCTGCATTGACCGGGGTGGATTTCTCGTTGGCCGCTGCTCGCCTGGATACAACACCCTGCCCCGTTCCTTCCTGGCTGCCCGGAGGCGATAGCCAGACGGTCTATGCCGCCCTGTTCGCGCAGTACCACCGCATCGCCTTCGTGCGCGAGCGGGTCGATACACCCGACACCGACTTCGTCGATTTCGACTGGACCGGCCCGGGGCTGTTTCCGCACAAGGCCGCCGACGGCGCGCCGGTCAGCGGCCAGCGTCCGGTGGCCAACGGCAAGACCGCCGCGGCCAGGTGGATGACCGAAGCCGACTGGCAATCCCTGCCGCACAACCCCGACACCCCCGCCCTGATCCTGTTCCACGGCCTGGAAGGCGGCAGCAGCAGCCGCTACGCGCAGTCCATCGCGCACCATTTCCGCGCGCGCGGCTGGATCGTGGTGATCGCGCACTTCCGCGGCTGCTCGGGCGTGCCGAACCGCCTGGCGCGGGCCTATTACTCGGGCGATTCGGCCGAGGTGGGCTTCATGCTGGAGACCGTGCGCCAGCGCATCCCGCACGCGCGCTGGCATGCCGTGGGCGTCTCGCTGGGCGGCAACGCGCTGCTGAAGTACCTGGGGGAGCACCACGAGGAAACCCGCTGGCTGAACGCCTGCGCGGGCGTCTCGGCGCCGCTGGACCTGGTGGCCTGCGGCAAGACCCTGTCCACGGGCGTCTTCAACCGCCGCGTCTATACCGCGCATTTCCTGAAGACGCTCAAGCACAAGGTGCTGGAGAAGGCGCACCGCTTTCCGGGCGCCGTCGACGTCATGCGCATCGCGCACGCGCACGACCTGCGCGAATTCGACGACACCTACACGGCGCCCATGCACGGTTTTCGCAACGCGCTCGATTACTGGACGCGCGCCTCCAGCAAGCCCTGGCTGCCGAAGATCGCCGTGCCCACGCTGGTGCTCAATGCGCGCAACGACCCCTTCATCCCGGCCGCCTCGCTGCCCACGCCGCAGGACTGCTCGCCTTCCATCCTGCTGCACCAACCTACGGACGGCGGGCACGCGGGCTTTCCCACGGGCAGCTTCCCGGCCCACCTGAACTGGCTGCCGCAGCGGCTGGGGCGCTTTTTCGAAACCGGGCTGTAGGGTTCAGCCCGACTTGAAGCGCTCCAGCAGCTGGCGTTCCTCGGCCAGCTTGTCCTTGACTTCCTTGATCTGCACGTCGATCTGCGACTGCTCATAGAAATCGTTGGACATGCCGCGCGCCTGCTGCAGCTGCGATTCGGCGGCGGCGAACGCGCCGGTCATGACATAGAAGCGCGCCAGGTCGCGGCGCGCCTGCACGGGCTTGCCGTTGCGCTCCTCGCTTTGCGCCAGCATCTGGTAGAGGCTGGGCTCGTCGCTGCCCCAGACTTTGATCTTGGCCCGCAGGTAGTCCTGCGCCTCGGCGTGGCGGCCCACGCTTTGCAGCGCCTGGGCGTAGGCGATGCCGAGCGCGCGCTGGTCGGGCCAGCGCTTGGTGGCGGCCTGCGCCAGTTCCAGCGCCTTGGGGTAGGTCTTGCGCGCCAGCGCCACGTCGATGCCGAGCTTGGCCAGCTGGGGCGAGTTGCGTCCGTCCGCGGCGGCCAGTTCCAGGTTGCGTTCGGCTTCGGCCAGGTTGTTGCGCTGGAAGGCCTGCAGCGCCAGGCCGTAGTAGGCGGCAGAGCGGCGCACGCCGGACAGCGCCTGCGCCTCGTCCTGGAGCTGCTGGGCGGCCGAACGCAGGCTGACGGCGTCGCGCCCCTGCACCACCCGCATCTTGGCGCGCAAGTACCAGAAATCGTCGCTGTCGATATGGCGCGAGGCCGGCATGCCGCGCACGCGGTTCTGGATGTCCGACATGCGCTCGATGGACAGCGGGTGGGTGCTGGCCCAGGAGCCGCCGCCGGCGCCTTCGTTCAGGCGCGAGGCGTTCATCAGGCGCGCGAACATCTGCGACATGCCGCTGGCGTCGTAACCGGCCTTGGTCAGCATCTGGACCCCGGCGCGGTCGGCCTCGCGCTCGGCGTCGCGCGAGAAGCCCAGCTGGCGGTTGATGGCCGCGGCCTGGCCGAACGCGGCCACGCCCACCGCCAGGTTGCCGCCGCCGCCGGCCAGGGCGGCCAGCAGCGCCCCGGCCAGGCTGGCCAGCATCACCATGCCGTTCTGGTTCTGCTGCGTCATGCCGCGCGCGATGTGGCGCTGCACGACGTGGCCGATTTCGTGCGCCAGCACCGCCGCCAGTTCGGATTCGCTGGCCGAGGACACGATCAGGCCGGTATTGACGCCGATGTAGCCGCCGGGCATGGCGAAGGCGTTGATCTCGGGGTCGCGCACGCCGAACATTTCCACCTCGGGCACGGCGCCCGACGCGTAGGACGCAAGCTTGCGCCCCATGGTGGTGAGGTACTGGCTGAGTTCGGGGTCGTCGATATAGGTGGGGTCGCGCCGCCCCTGGGCCATGATGGCCTGGCCCAGGCTGCGCTCCAGCATGGGCGAGAGTTCGGCCGCCGAGGCCGCGCCCATCGAGGGCAGCCCCATCGGCTGCGCCCAGGCGGTTGCCGGCAACCCCGGCACGGCCAGCGCCGCACAGAGGCCGAAAATTGCGCCTCGTTTCGCAATCGAGCAAATGGATGGCATTTTCCTGCGGTTCATAAGCCTATGATAGCGATGAGATTAAAATGTTTCATCGACTCCCCAACGAGGTCTCAATGCGTCCTGTCCGTAAAGCCGTTTTCCCCGTCGCTGGCATGGGCACGCGCTTCCTGCCCGCCACCAAGGCGATGCCCAAGGAAATGCTGCCCGTGGTCGACAAGCCGCTCATCCAATATGCTGTCGAAGAGGCCGTCGCCGCCGGCATCACCGACCTGATTTTCGTGACAGGACGCAACAAGCGCGCAATCGAAGACCACTTCGATTCCGCCCCCGAGCTTGAATCCGACCTGGAAAGCAAGGGCAAGCACGAGCTCCTGGCCATGGTGCGCGGCATTCTACCCGCGCACGTCAACTGTCTGTACATCCGCCAGTCGGCCCCGCTCGGGCTGGGCCACGCCGTGCTGTCGGCCGCCCCGGCCGTGGGCGACGAGCCCTTCGCCGTGCTGCTGGCCGACGACCTGATCGACTCCGACACGCCAGCCCTGAAGCAGCTGGTGGACGTGGCCGTGGCGCAGAACGCCAGCGTGCTGGGCGTGCAGGACGTGCCCCGCGCCGACACCCGCAAGTACGGCATCGTGGCCACCCGCGAGGGCGAGTCCCGCGCCGACGGCCGCACCGAGCGCGTCACGCACATCGTTGAAAAGCCCGATCCCGAAGTCGCCCCGTCCACGCTGGCGGTGGTGGGCCGCTACGTGCTGGAAGCCGCCATCTTCGATCATCTGCGCTCCACCAAGATGGGCGCCGGCAACGAAATCCAGCTCACCGACGGCATCGCCTCGATGATGCGCGAACGCGCCGTGTACGCGCACCGCTACGACGGCGTGCGCTACGACTGCGGCAGCAAGGCTGGCATGTTCCAGGCCACCGTGGCGCTGGGCAAGAAGTACCACGGCCTCGAACCGGAATGAACCCGCCCTAGGCGGCTAGGCCGACAGCGCACGGCTCTTGGCCCGCGCGCGGGCCTGGGCGTCGCGGTCGGCCTTGCGCAGGCGCCCCTTGGCCGACAGCCGCATCAAGGTTCCCAGGGCCACCATCAGGCCGATCACCTCGACCAGCGCGGCGGGAATCCACATCGTCAGCCCGCCGATGGTCTGGTCGGTCTGGGCCGACATCGCGATGGCGCGGCCGCACAACTCGAACAAAGGGTAGATATCGCTTTCCGTGAAGGCGATGACCGCGCCCGCCACCATCTGCGGCAGCATCGTCAGCACCGGCGAAATGACCCGGCCGCCGGGCGTCATGGCCGCCGGCGGCGCGGGCCGGCGGTCGAGGATCAGGTTCCAGTACATGAAGCCGCTGATCACCACCGACCAGTTCATCAGGCGGTACAGGCGCCAGTCCAGCATGGAATAGAACTGCACCGACGGGATCAGCCAGACCAGCACCAGGAACACGAACAGCGACGGCACGAAGATCTTGTTGGTCAGCACCGCCACCGTGGCGCGGCCCGCGCCGGTGCGCAGGAAGTCCCGCAGCCGCAGCCGCCAGGCCATGGGCAGGCCCGCCCGCATGACCTGCCCCGGGAAAGCCGCCATCACCAGCAGCGGCCCCAGATGGTGCAGCACCAGGTGCTGGATGCGGTGGATGAAGAACATGCGCTCGGCGTAGTAGTCCAGCCGGGTATGCATGGACAGGTACAGCAGCACCAGGCCCGCCCAGAACAGGATCTTGCGCGCGCCGGTCACGCGATGGACGCGCTGGCCGCGCACGAACAGCGCGATGGCGACCGCAAAGGAAGCCACCAGCGTGGGAGAGAACTCCCAGGGTACGAGCCATTCGAGACTATCCATGCAAACCGTCCGGAAAACTGCGGGGATGACGAGGACCGGCGCCAGGCGCCGCATCCCGTCGATTGTAGCTGCGGAGCTCAGAAACGGTGGGAGATGCCGGCGCCGCACCGGATGGTGTGGGAATGGGCCGGATCGAACTGTTCTTCCAGGGTGTAGTTCGAGGCATAGCCCGCAAACGCATAAAGCGTGGTCCGCCGCGACAGGCCGTAGGTATAGCCCAGCGTGGCCACCTGCGCGTTGCGCGCCCGGGCGCCGTCGTCCCAGCGCCAGTCCGGATGCGCCAGCGACCATTGCAGCAGCAGCGTACCCGGCCCGGCCGGCACGCTGGCGCCGATCAGCCAGGCGTCGACCGTGCCGCCGCGCGCGAACGCCGGCGGCCCTCGTCCAGCCCGGCATAGCCGTTGCGCTGGCGAGACCAGGCCACGGACAGCCTCAGCACCTCGAAGTCGTAAGCCGCGCCGAGCTGCACGGCCTGGGGACGGCCGCCGGCCTCGGGGCCGTCGGCCAGCCGCAGCTGGTCCCAGGTAGCGACCGCCAGCAGCGGCCCCTGCTCGTACTTCAGGCCGGCGCTGACGGCCCGGTTGTTCGCCGCGGTGCGGAAGCGATCCTGGCCGTCGGCGTCGAAGGAATAGCCGAGGCCGGCCTGGAAACCGCTCCACGTCGGCGAAAGATAATTCACCATATTGTCGAGCTGGTAGTTGTCCGAAGCCTTGAAGGTGGCGCCCATGCCCATTTCCTTCCAGGAAGCGATTTCCAGCGCGCTGCCGTACAGCTGGCCCACCGGGTGCTGGCGGCCCAGCCGCAGCTCGCCATAGTCGTCGCTGGCCAGCCCGACCCAGGCGGCGTAGTCGAACAATTTGCCGTCGCCGTCGGCCCGCCGGCCCGAGGACGGGTCGAAGCCGCTTTCCAGCTGGAAGCGCGACCGCCAGCCGCCGCCCAGCTCTTCGGCGCCCATCAGCCCCCACTGGGAGTCGGTGAGCCCGCCGTCGAGCAGGCCGGCGCGGCTGCCCTTGCCCGAGGTGCTGGTGACGGCCACGCCGGCGTCCACCACCCCGTACAGGAGCGCGCCGCTCGCCGCGTCCGCGGCCTGCGCCCAGGGCGCCAGAACCGCGCCGGCCAGGGCCAGCGCGCCCATGCAGAAGTTTTTCATGCCGGTCTCCCGATACGGCCACGGACGCCCGCGGCTATTGCCAGCCATGACGGCGCACCCAGATCGTTTTCAGCAGCTGCGTCAGGACGCAGTAGCTGAGCAGGATACCCGCGAGCCAGGGGAAATAGCGCCACGGCAGCGCCTGCAGCTGGAAATACCCGGCCAGCGGCGAGAACGGCAGCAGCAGCCCCACGCCCACGACCGCCAGCGTCATCGCCGCCAGCGGCCAGGCGGGACGGCTTTGCAGGAACGGAATCTTGCGCGTGCGGATCATGTGCACCACCAGCGTCTGCGACAGCAGCCCTTCGACGAACCAGCCCGACTGGAACAGCGTCTGGTGCTCGGGGGCGTTGGCCTGGAACACGTACCACATGAGGGCGTACGTGGCGATGTCGAAAATGGAGCTGATCGGGCCGAAGAAGACCATGAACCGCCCCAGGCCGTCGGGGTCCCATTGCTGGGGCCGCCGCAGCAGTTCCGCGTCCACGTTGTCGAACGGGATCGCGGCCTGGGAGATGTCGTAGATCAGGTTCTGCAGCAGCAGGTGGATGGGCAGCATGGGCAAGAACGGCAGAAAGGCGCTGGCCACCAATACCGAAAACACGTTGCCGAAATTCGAGCTGGCCGTCATCTTGAGGTACTTGAGCATGTTGCAGAAGGTCTTGCGGCCTTCGATGATGCCGTCCTCCAGCACCATCAGGCTTTTCTCCAGCAGGATGATGTCGGCGGCCTCTTTCGAGATGTCGACCGCCGAGTCCACCGAGATCCCCACGTCGGCCGCGTGCAGCGCCGGCGCGTCGTTGATGCCGTCGCCCATGAAGCCCACGGTGCAGCCCTGCGCCCGCAGGCTGCGCACGATTCTTTCCTTGTGCGCCGGCGTCAGGCGGGCGAACACGTTGGCCTCGCGCACGGCGGCGGCCAGCTGGCGCTCGTCCATCTCTTCGATCTCGGCGCCCAGGTAGACCTTGCGCACCGTGAAATCGACCTCCCGGCAGACCTTCTGCGTGACCAGCTCCACGTCGCCGGTCAGCACCTTCACTTCGACGCCGGACTCGCGCAGCGCCGCCAGCGCGGGCGCGGTGGACTCCTTGGGCGGGTCCAGGAACGCGATGTAGCCCACCAGCACCAGGTCGGACTCGTCGGCCACGCCGTAGGCGCGGCCGGCCGGTGGCATTTCCTTCACGCCCACGGCGATGACGCGCAGGCCGTCGCGGTTCAGCGCCGCCGTCACGCGGCGGATGTCCTGCCGGCGCGCCTCGGTCAGCGGATGCGTCTCGCCGCCCACGCGCAGGCGGGTGCAGGCGGCCAGCACTTCCTCCAGTGCGCCCTTGCAGATCAGCTCGTGGTGGTCGCGGCCGTTCTCGGTTTCGTTGACCACGACCGACATGCGGCGGCGCGCGAAGTCGAAGGGGATCTCGTCGACCTTGCGGTACTTCGCGGCCAGCTCCAGGCTGCGCTCGACTTCGGCGTGCTGCAGCACGGCCACGTCCAGCAGGTTCTTCAGCCCGGTCTGGTAGTAGCTGTTGAGATAGGCGTAGGCCAGCACCTCGTCGCAGCTCGCGCCGTAGACGTCGATGTGCCGCTCCAGCACGATGCGGTCCTGGGTCAGAGTGCCGGTCTTGTCGGTGCACAGCACGTTCATCGCGCCCAGGTTCTGAATGGCGTCCAGGCGCTTGACCACCACTTTGCGCCGCGACATGCGCAGCGCGCCCTTGGCCAGCGTGGCCGTGACGATCATGGGCAGCATTTCGGGGGTCAGCCCCACGGCGATGGCCAGCGCGAACAGCAGCGCCTCCAGCCAGTCGCCCTTGGTGAAGCCGTTGATCAGCATGACGATGGGCGCCATCACCAGCATGAAGCGGATCAGCACCCAGCTCACCCGGTTGATGCCTTGCTGGAACTGGGTGGGCTGGCGGCTGGCCTGCGTCACACGTCCGGCGAGCTGGCCGAAATAGGTGCGCGCGCCGGTGGCCACCACCAGGGCCAGGCCGGAGCCGCTGACCACGTTGGTGCCCATGAACGCCATGTTTTCCAGCTCCAGCGCGGCGGCGGCCGGGGTGCGCTGGCATGCGTGCTTCTCGACCGGCAGGGATTCGCCCGTCAGCGCGGCCTGGGCCACGAACAGGTCCTTGGCCGCCAGGATGCGGCAGTCGGCCGGAATCATGTCGCCGGCCGACAGCAGCACCACGTCGCCCGGCGCCAGGGCGGCCAGGGGCACTTCCGCCTGGCGCGGCCCGCCGGCCTGCGCGCCGCCGAACTGGCGCGGCGCCGGGCCGGCATCGCTGCGCAGCACCGTGGCGGTGTTCTGCACCATGGCCTTGAGCGCCTCGGCCGCGCGGTTGGAGCGCCGCTCCTGCACGAAGCGCAGCACGGTGGAGATCAGCACCATGGAGCCGATGATGAGGGCCGCGGTCCACGATTGTTCGGCCGGCGCGGCCATGCGCACGTCGGTCAGCCACGACAGCACGGCCAGCGCCGTCAGCAGCAGGTTGAACGGATTGCGGTAGGACAGCCACAGATGGGCATGCCAGGACAGCGGCTTTTCGTGGTCGACCTCGTTGGCGCCGTGGCGCTCGCGCGCGGCGCGGGCCTGGTCTTCGCTCAGCCCCGCCCGGCTGCTGCCGTAGCGGGCGAACAGGGCGTCGTCGTCCAGCCGCGCAAGCGCCAGCATCTGGCGGTTGGCGCGGCGGCCGGCTTCGACCGACGCGGCGGCGTCGCCGGCCCGCAACGGCATGGGCGTGCGGCGGAAATGGCGCGCGACATGGCGCAGGCCGGCCGCCGACGAAAAGAAGGAATGAAGGAACTTGAACATTGGAGTGCTCCGGTTTTTCTGGTGTTGTCGGAGACACTGACGCTTCCGCCCGCGGCTGCGTGCGGCCGGCCGCGGGCCACGGCCTGCGGGGGGCAGGTCGTCGTTCCGCTTACGGGCGTGCGCAGACGCCGGGGCGATGTTGCCGGTGTCCGGATCGCGTCGTAGATGCGCCGGGTGCGGAAAACGGAAGAAAGGCTGGCGAAGGAATCCGGGGCGGCGCTAGCGGCTCACGTGGCGTGGGCCAGGCCGGGGATCCTGGGCTGCGGGCTCCGTACGGACCGGAACGGCTGTCCGATCGTCGGCTCGCAGCGAGAAGACGGGTCAGACAGGCATGCCGGTGCCGCGCACTGCACGGCGCAATCGAGATTCAGGGTCTAAGGCACTGGGCATGGATCTCTCCTGGTTTGGGCCGGACGGCTCAGGCCATCGCGGCCTGCGCGCCGAAATGCACGCGGCGCACGGCGGGGTTGGCGCTCAGGCGGCGGGCCTGCGACATCAGCTCGCCGCGCAGCTCGGGGGGGCAATTGACCGTGATGCAGGCCGATGCCGTGTCGGGGTCGTGGCCCGGTTCGATCTGGACTTGCGAGACGGCCAGGCCGGCGGCGCTGAAGTCCAGATAGATCTGCTTGCGCAGGGCGCCCAGTTCGCCGCGCGGACAAATGACGGTCAGGCGCGAAGTGCCGCGGCGGCGGCTCAGGGCGGCGGCACGGTCCACGCCGGCGCGGCGCAGGAACAAGTCGAAGAAACGCATAACGACCTCCATTGCAGGAACGGGGAGCGTGATCGCGAATACGCGCGCAGGCCTGCGCGGCGCTGGAAGCACGGCACGAAACAGGCGTGCGCGTACGCGGGCGCTGCGGCTAGCGGCGGTTCTGGCGGTTGGTACGCCGGTGTATACGTTGGGGAGGTTCCCGGTAAGCCTGATGCGACCGGGAAGACCGCAACCTGTTCAACAGGCTGCGGCAGACGGAGTTCTGCGTGGACCTGTCAGACAGCGGCGTCGATGCAAGATCGACAACTTTCGCCGGAATCGGTATTCACGAAGATTGCTCCTGGGATGGATAACGCCCAAGATTTTAGCCGGGTTTCCACTTATGGACAAGGGTTATCCACAGAAAAAATGCCCGGCATCCATATGGGCCGCCCTGAGAGCGCCGGCCTACGCAAAAACCGCCACGTACTTGCTGCCGTCGTTGTTTGCCTTGAGCCGGGCCAGGGCGGTATCCAGCTGCTCGAAGGCCACGGTCTGGATGGCCGGCAGCACCAGCTTGCCCTGCTGGACCTGCTGCAGCAGCTGCGCTGCGGCGGCGACCAGTTCGCTCCACTGCGCATCGCTGCCATGGCCGTGCTGGGCGGCCAACGCGATTTCGTGCAGCGAAATACAGCTGCTGAAAGGCGCGACCGGCGAGGCGTCCAGCCGGTCCTGAATGCAGACCAGATGGCCGTAGTACTCCAGCATGGCCGCCAGCCCCCGGGCACTGTCGCCACTGACCGTATCGAAGGCGGCATAGAACCGCATGCCCGCGAAGCGCTCGGCCCAGCGCTCGTCACGGTAGTCCACCGCCTGCACCACGCCGGCTTGCGCCAGGAAGGCATGGCGCCGCGGGCTGGCCGTGGCATAGACCTTGGCGCCGCGCTGGGCCAGCAGTTGGCAGATCGCGCTGCCCACGGCGCCGCCCGCGCCGTTCACCAGAATGGTCTTGCCGGCAATGGCTGGCAACTTCTGCAGCGCCTGCCAGGCGGTCAGCACCGGACACGGAAAAGCCGCGGCAGCCACGTCGCTCAGGCTGTCGGGCACGGGCAGCAGCGCGCGGGCGTCGACCAGCGTGTATTCGCTGAAACTGCCGTCCTTGCGCAGATCGGTGTGGTAGGCCACCCGCGTTCCCACGCGCAGTTGCGATGCCGCATCCCCGACGGCGGCGATCACGCCCATGCCGTCCACGCCCGGAATGGTGTCGGTGTCGAAACGGCCCAGCCGTCCGTCGATCAGCTTCCAGTCGACGGGATTGAGGCCGATGGCGCGGTTTTTCACCAGCACCGTGGCGCCGGTGGGGCTGGGCCGTGTTTTGCGGCCCAGGCGGATCTGCTGCTGGTTCAGCAACCAGGCTTGCATGGTGTTCATGCTTGCTTCCTTTTTCAGCGGAGCTCGGTCAGCGGCCCCTGCATGCGGTAAAAGCTCAGATCGGCGGCGGTGAAGAAGGCCTGCGAACGGCCGCGGATGAAATCGTCGATATGCACGACGGTGGCGCCATCCGCTTCCTGCCAGGAGATCGCGTAAACGCCATCGCTGACCTCCTGCCACTGGCATTGCGCCTCGCCGCTGGCGCCGGCGTAGGCGCCCGAGACGATGGCGTAGCGGATCGTCTTGCCGTCTTCCGAATAGATGTTGTGCGCCGACAGACCGTCGTAGTCGACACGAAAGCTGCGCCCGGCGAACAACGGGCGGGAGGGGGTAGTGGTGCTCATGGCTTCGATCAGAGAGGTAGAGGCGCGTGGGCCGACACCAGGCCCTGATCGCGCAGCGCCGTCCAGAACGCGGCCGGAATCGGCGCCTTGGCCAACGCCAGGTTCTCGGCAATGCGCTCGGGGCGGCTGGCGCCGGGGATGGCCGCGATCACCGCGGGGTGGGCCAGCGAGAACTGCAGGGCCGCGGCACGGATGTCCACCTGGTGCTCCTCGCTCAAGCGG
Organism: Achromobacter sp. SX5; assembly: GCF_056711425.1. Lineage (NCBI taxonomy): Bacteria > Pseudomonadati > Pseudomonadota > Betaproteobacteria > Burkholderiales > Alcaligenaceae > Achromobacter > Achromobacter sp. SX5. The sequence goes on from NZ_CM160041.1 coordinate 4,704,051, forward strand.
CGCAGGCGCGCCACGCGCTCCAGGACTTCCGGCGATGCCTTCTGGTACTCGTAGTGATCGCCCCCGGCCAGCACGCCGGAGTTGTACGGACCGCCCACCACGATGCCCACGCCGCGCTTCAGGCTGGCCGGCATCAGCTTGCGCAGTGCGTCGGCATGGTCGAGCAGCGTGTAGCGGCCCGCCAGCAGAAAGCCGTCGGGATCGGACTGCTCCAGCGCCATCTCGCAGGGCTCGACGCGGTTCACGCCCAGGCCCCAGCCCTTGATCACGCCCTGCTCGCGCAGGCGGGTCAAGGCCCGGGCGGCGCCGTCCATGGCTACCTGGAACACGTCCTTCCAGCTGTCGCCGTGGAAATCCACGGCCGGGTCGTGGATGAAGACATGGTCGATGTGGTCGGTCTTCAGGCGCTTGAGGCTGCCCTCGATGGCGCGCATGGTGCCGTCGGCCGTGTAGTCGTAGGCGATCTTGTTGGGCAGACCGTGCTCGAACAGGCCGCCCTTCTCGCCCAGGTCGCGCTTGGAGGTGTCCTCCACCTCGTCCAGGATCAGGCGCCCCACCTTCGTGGTCAGCACGTATTCGCTGCGCGGATGGTGCTGCAGCGCCTCGCCCAGGCGAAGCTCGGCCAGGCCCGCGCCATACAGCGGGGCTGCGTCGAAGTAGCGTATGCCCTGCTGCCAGGCGGACTCCACCGTGGCCAGCGCTTCCTGCTCGGGAATGTTGCGGTACATGTTGCCCAGGGGCGCCGTGCCGAAGCCGATCGCGGTCGGTGCGGACATGCGCTTGGGGGCGGCAAGACTGTCGGTGTTCATGTTCATGGCTCAGGCTTCTTCGGTTTCCAGTGCGGGGTAGTCGGTCAGGCCGCACTCGCCGCCGCCGAACAGTGTTTCGCGGTCATGCAGGTTCAGCGGCGCGCCGGTGCGCAGGCGCTCGGGCAGGTCGGGGTTGGCGACAAAAGGCCGGCCAAAGCCGATCAGGTCGGCCCAGCCCTGCTCCAGGGCCTGGCGGGCGCGCTCGGCCGTGTAGCCGCCGGCATAGATCATGGCGCCGGGGAAGGCCTGACGCAGGCGCTGCTTGAAGTTCACCGGCATGAGCGGCGCGTCTTCCCAGTCGGCCTCGGCAATGTGGATATAGCCCACGCCCATGCCGGCCAGCAGCCGGGCCGCTCCCAGGTAAGTGGTTTCAGGGTCGGCGTCCACACAGCCATTGAGCGTGGTCAGCGGCGCCAGGCGAATGCCGACGCGGCCGGCGCCGCCCGTGCCCTCGATCAGCACCTGGGTCACTTCGCCCAGGAAGCGCAGGCGGTTTTTCAGCGCGCCGCCATACTCGTCGGTGCGGTCGTTGGCGTTGGAGTCGATGAACTGGTTGACCAGGTAGCCGTTGGCCGCATGCAGCTCCACGCCGTCGAAACCGGCTGCCATGGCGTTGCGCGCGGCCTGGCGGTAGTCGGCCACGATGGCGTGGATCTCGTCGACGCTGAGTGCGCGCGGCATGGACGCCTGGGCGAAGCCGGGCTTGCCGTCGGCCTCGGCCACGAACACATTCACGCCCTGGGCCTGGATGGCCGAGGAAGACACGGGCGACTGGCCATTCAACAGGCTGCTGTGGCTCAAGCGGCCCACGTGCCAGAGCTGAGCAAAGATGCGGCCGCCGGCGGCGTGCACGGCTTCGGTCACCAGGCGCCAGCCTGCTATCTGCTCCGGCGTATGGATGCCGGGCGTCCAGGCATAGCCCTTGCCCAGCGGCGAGATCCAGGTGCCTTCGCTGACGATGAGGCCGGCTCTGGCGCGCTGGGCGTAGTACTCGGCCATCAGGGCGTTGGGCACGTCGCCGGGCTGGCTGGCGCGCGAACGCGTCATCGGGGGCATGACGATGCGGTTGGGCAGGTCGAGGCCGCCCATCGAATATGGCTTGAACAAGGGGTCTTGGATATCAGGCATTGCAAATCTCCTCGGCCGGCGCTGTCACCTTGGCCGCTGAACGATGAAAAACAGGCAGCACGTGCTCGGCGATCTCATGGAAAGTCTCGTCGAGCGGGCGCTGGTTACGGCGGAAATGCAGGCCCACGTGATCGACGCCGGCCGCGCGCAGCGCGTGCAGTTCGGCGATCAGGGCCCGGCGGCCGCCGCGCAGGCCGAAGCGCCAGCGTTGCAGCGGCTCGTCGGCGTCTTCGGTCAAATCCAGATGGATGAAGCTGGCGTATGGCTTGCCGCCCGCCACGGCGCGCCAGGCCGCCACGCGGCGCGCATGGTCCTCGGGCGTGCCCGGGTAGGCCAGGCAGCCGTCCATGTTTTCAGCCACCCAGTCGGGAGTCTGCTGGGCCAGGCCGGCCACCAGCAGCGGCAGCGCCGCGTCCATGCGCGGCAGCACATCGAGCCCACCCGGCAAACGGGCCTGCGCGCTGTCGCGCAGCAGCTGCACCTGCTCGCGGAAGCTCGCGCCGCGGCCCGCGAAGTCGCGGCCGAACAGCGGATACTCCACGGGACGGTCGCCGCTGGCCACGCCCAGCAGCAGGCGGTTGCCGCTCAGGCGCTGCACGGTGGCGGCGGACTTGAGCGTCAGCAGCGGCTCACGAATCGGCAGCACCACGGCGGCCGTGCCCAACAGAATGTCCTGCGTGACGCCGGCCAGGTAGCCCAGGTAGGAAAACACCTCGAACACCTGGGCCGCATCGCCGAAGGACGGGTCGTACAGCGGCACGTCCCGCACCCACAGGGCGCGAAAGCCGAGCTTGTCGGCCAGCCGGGCCAGTTCGGCATGGCGGCGCAGGTCCGGCTCGCCGGGCAGGCGGCCGTCCTGCCGTCGCGCCTGTTCGCCCGCGGGCGTCCAGTCGTTGTCCAGCGGCGCCTCGATGCCTATGCTGAAGCCGCCTTCGGTCAAGCGAGCCAGAGTCGCCATTTCAAGCGCTCCTTAGTCCCACACCGGAGCCAGGCCCTCGGGGCTGACTTCGCGGCCGTTGCGCTCCAGGGAGGCGATCAGGGCCATGTCTTCGGCGTCCAGTTTGAAGTCGCGCGCCAGCAGGTTGCTGGCCAGGTTCTCGCGCTTGGTCGAGGACGGAATCACGGCATAGCCCAGTTGCAGCGCCCATGCCAGCGCCACCTGCGCCACCGTGGCGTTGTGCTTGGCGGCGATGCGGGCCAGCACCGGGTCTTTGAGCACCTTGCCGTAGGCCAGGGTCATGTAGGAGGTGACCTGGATGCCTTGCTCCTTCAGGAAAGCCGTCAGCTTGCGGCCTTGCAGGTAGGGGCTGAGCTCGATCTGGTTGGTCGCGATCTCGCCCTCGCCCACGGCGGCGATGGCCTGGCGGGTCAGCTCGATATTGAAGTTGGAGATGCCGATCTGGCGGGTCAGGCCCCGGGCCTTGGCATCGGCCAGGGCTTCCATGTACTCGGACAACTCCACGCCATTGCCGGGCGCGGGCCAGTGGATCAGGGTCAGGTCCACATAGTCGGTGCGCAGCTTCTTGAGGCTGTCCTGCAGGCTGGGGACCAGCCTGGCCTTGCTGTAGTTCTCGACCCAGATCTTGGTGGTCACGAAGAGGTCCGTGCGCTGCACGCCGCTTTCGGCGATGGCCTGGCCGACTTCAGCCTCGTTGCCGTAGATCTGCGCCGTATCGACGGCGCGGTAACCCACGTCCAGGGCGTTGCGGACCGAGTCGATCACGACTTGGCCGTTCAGGCGGAAGGTGCCGACGCCGAAGGAAGGAATATTGCTCATGGAAGGACTCCTGGGATGATGTGAAAGGCGGGGTGGTTTCCCGATAGGCTGCAGTTTGCGCTTTTCATATTTGCCAATTAAGCCCCTTATCGAACAAATTCTTTTGAAATAAAGTCAAATATCGGAGCAAAAAAAAAGCCAGTCGAACGACTGGCCTCAGGTTCGCGGCGCCCGCGCCCGCCATGGACTTTCAGGCGCTGGCCAGCTGCCGGGAGGCGGCGCGGCGGTCCAGCCGCCCCGACAGCACGGTCAGGCCCAGGGCGCCCAGCGTCACCAGCGCTGCAACCCAGGGGGTGTGGGCCAGGCCTAGGTGGCTGACGACCTGGGCGCCGGCCCAGGAACCGCCGGCCACGCCCAGATTGAAGGCGGAGATATTGAAGCCGGTGGCCACGTCGGTGGCCTCGGGCGCCACTTCTTCCGCCAGGCGCACCACATAGACCTGCAGGCCGGGCACGTTGCCGAAGGCCACGGCTCCCCAGGCCAGCACGGTCAGCAGCATCAGCGGCTTGCTGGGCGCGGTGAAGGTCAACACCAGCAGCACGGCGGCCAGCAGCGCAAAGATGAGCTTGAGCGCCACCACCGGACCCTTGCGGTCGGCCAGGCGGCCGCCCCAGAAATTGCCGACGGCCACCGAAACGCCGTAGGCCAGCAACACCAGGCTCACCATGTTGGGACTGAAGCCGGTGATGTCTTCCAGAATCGGCGCCAGAAAGGTGAAGGCGATCAGCGAACCGCCGTAGCCCACGGCCGTCATGGCATAGACCAGCAGCAGGCGCGGCTGCAGCAGCACGCGCAGTTGGCGGCTGAGCGGCGCCGGTTGGGCATGCGCGATATTGCGCGGCACCAGGGCCCATGCGCCGATCATCGCCACCAGGCCAAAGGCCGCGACGACCAGGAAGGTAGTGCGCCAGCCGAAATGCTGGCCGATGAACGTACCCAGCGGAATCCCGGTGACAAATGCCACGGTCATGCCGCTGAACATGGTCGCGATCGCGCTGGCGCCCTTCTCGCGCGGCACCAGGCTGGTGGCGACGATGGTGCCCACCGAGAAGAACACGCCGTGGGCCAGGCCGGTGAGCAGGCGGGCCACGATCAGCGTTTCGTAGCCGGGCGCCAGCCAGGCCACCAGGTTCCCCGCGGTGAACAAGGCCATGAGGCCGACCAGCAACAGCTTGCGCGGCACGCGGCCGGTCAGCGCCGTCAGAACGGGTGCGCCGATGGCCACGCCCAGCGCATACAGGCTGACCAGCAGACCGGCCGAAGGCAGGGAAACGCTCAGATCGGAGGCGATGGTCGGAATCAATCCGACGATGACGAATTCGGTGGTCCCGATGGCAAAGGCCGCCAGGGTGAGGGCAAGCAGGGCGAGAGGCATGGCTGCGATCCAGTGATATTTTTCAATGGCTTGCAGTGTCCTCGGTTTATATTTGCGGATTAAGCCCAATATCAAACAAATTCTTTTGAATTAAGTTCAATAATGAAGACCACCCTCGATGAGTTGCAGGCTTTTGTGGCGGTCGTGGACACGGGCTCCATCACCGCCGCCTCGGAGCTGCTGGGCCTTACGATCTCGGCCACCAGCCGCACGCTGGCCAGGCTAGAAGAAAAGCTTCAGACCACGCTGCTACGCCGCACCACGCGCCGTCTGGAACTGACCGAGGAAGGCGCCAGCTTTTTGCAGAGCGCCCGCGCCATCATCGCCTCGGTCGACGAAGCCGAGGAACAGATGGCCGCGCGCCGCATGCGCCCGGCCGGGCGGCTGCGCGTCGATGCGGCCACTCCTTTCATGCTGCATGTGCTGGTGCCGCTGATAGCCGGTTTTCGCGAGCGCTATCCGCAGGTGGAACTGGAAATGAACTCCAACGAAGGCATCATCGACCTGATCGAAAAACGCACCGACGTGGCCTTTCGCATCGGCGTCCTCAAGGACTCCACGCTGCACGCCCGCCCCGTGGGCAGCAGCCAGGTGCGCGTTCTGGCCAGTCCGGCCTACCTCAAGCGCCACGGCACGCCCACCGGCACGGAACAGCTGGCCCGGCATTCGCTGCTGGGCTTCACCCAGCCCGAATCGCTCAATGACTGGCCGCTGCGCGGCCCGGCCGGCGACACCCTGCGCATCCAGCCGACGATAGCCTCCTCCAGCGGCGAAACCCTGCGCCACATGGCCCTGGCAGGCCTGGGCATCGTCTGCCTGTCGGACTTCATGACGCGCGAAGACCGCAAGAGCGGCAAGCTGGTGCAGTTGTTTGCCGCCGAGACACTGGACGTGCGCCAATCCATCAACGCGGTCTACTACCGCAATACCGCGCTGGCGGCGCGCATCACCTGCTTCGTGGACTATGTCATGGAGACCCTGGGCCAGCGGCCATTCACGGCTTGAAAAAGGGGCGGCGCGGACGGTTTGCGCGCCGCCCGCCATCAGGCGTAGAAATGCCAGCCCAGGTAGGCCGCGAAGGCCAGGTACAGGCCGCCCACCGCCGACAGCGCCGGCACGCTCATGGCCGCGCGCTGGAAGCGCAGCCACAGCAGGCCGATCGACAGCATGGTGAACAGGCCGGCCACCAGCAGCGGCGCGTCCAGCAGCCACGGCGTCATGAAGATGCCCAGCGCGCTGGGTATGGTGGCCTGGATCATCATGGCGCCCGAGATGTTGGCCAGCGCCAGGCGCTCCTTGCCCTGCCGCACCCAGATGAGCGCGTTCATGATTTCGGGCAGTTCGGTCGCCACCGGCGCCAGCAGCAGGGCCGCGACGTGGGGCGAGGCGCCCATCGCCACGCCCAGCGCCTCGATCTGGTTCACGAACACGTGCGAGGCGCCCGCGATCACCACCAGCGCCAGCACCGTCTGCACGATCGCCCAGGACAGCGACGGGTCCTCGTCGCGCGGGCGCAGCTTGAGCGGCTCCAGGTCTTCGCTGTCCAGGCTTTCCTCGTCGTTGCTGAGTTCGCGCTTGACGTAGAGGGCGTAGGTGGCCAGGAACAGGATGCCCAGCCACGGTTTCCAGGCGAACGCCAGCAGGCCCAGGCCGACCTTGAACACGAAGATCCCCATGAACCAGGCCTGGTCGCGGGCCAGCCTGCGCTGGTCCGCATTGATACAGTCGGCCTGGCTCACGCGGCCGCGGCGCGCGCGCCACAGCGCCAGGCCGACCACGGCATAGGCCAGCGTGGCCAGCACCAGCGGCCCGCCCATGGCGGCGCCGACGCCGATGTCCTTTTGCTCGGGGGTGTCGCCGAAGACCACGGCCATGAAGGTGACCGCGCTCTCGGGCAAGGCCGTGCCGAACGCCGCGAGCACGGTGCCCGTGGCGGTGGCGCCGAGCTGGAAGCGGTGGCCGACCCACTCGACGCCGTTGACGAAGAATTCGCAGGCGAAGTAGATCACTGCCGCAGACAGGAAGAACAGGAACAGGGTGAGGAACATATAGACGCAGCCGGACGAGCAGAAACCATTGGCGCGACATCGCGGCTCGCCCGGCCAGGGGTGAACGCAATGCGGCCAAAGGTCTCGCCTGGCTGATCCATGCGGCGGGCGCGCCGCCGAGCATGGAAACCGCTAACGCCATGGAGTTCTAGCGGCTGCTCCGCAGCGCTGAACCACCAAGTCTGTTGACGCTAGCTCCTTTGAGGGGGCAAAGGATGGCTACTCCCCAATGACAGAGCGGCGATTGTAGCAGCCCGCGCCGATCCGTCCAGTCATTTCGGCATGACCGCGCGGGGTGTCGTGTTTGCGGTATGGCAGGTAAAGTAAACGCCATCCCCAACCCTTGCCGGGGCTTGCGCCCCCGCCCGCCATGAGCCTGCCTCCCGACGATATCGCCCCCTTCGCCGCCCGCCGCCAGCGCCTGATGGAACAGATGCGCGCCGCGGGAGGCGGTATCGCCGTCCTGGCGACCGCGCCCGAGGCCGTGCGCAACCGCGACGCCGAATATCCGTACCGGCACGACAGCGATTTCTTCTACCTCACCGGCTTCACCGAGCCGGACGCGTGGCTGGTCCTGATCGCCGGCGCGTCCGACCGCGCCCTGCTGTTCTGCCGGCCGCGCAACGCCGAACACGAAATCTGGGAAGGCAAGCGCTTCGGCCCCGAGGCCGCCGCGGCGCATTTCGGCTTCGACGACGCCCATCCCGTCGACGCGCTGGACGAGCTGATGCCCACGCTGCTGCTCGACCACCCTACCCTGTACGCCCCGCTGGCGGGCGACAAGCGCACCGACGGGCGGCTGCACCGCTGGCTGGCGGCGGCGCGCGAGGCCAGCCGCGGCGGCCACGCGCCGCCCGCGCGCCAGCAGGACATCCGGCCGGTGCTGGCCGAGATGCGGCTGGTCAAGGACGCCTCGGAGATCGCGGCGATGCGCCGCGCGGCCAAGATCTCGGCCGGCGCCCACGCGCGCGCCATGCGCGTGTGCCGCCCCGGCATGCACGAGTACGAACTCGAAGCCGAACTGCTCTACGAATTCCGCCGCCACGGCGCGCAGTCGGTGGCCTACAACAGCATCGTGGCCGCCGGCGCCAACGCCTGCGTGCTGCACTATCCGGCCGGCGAGGCCGTGCTGCGCGACGGCGACCTGGTCCTGATCGACGCCGGCTGCGAGGTGGACAGCTACGCCAGCGACATCACCCGCACGTTTCCGGTCAACGGCCACTACAGCGGCCCGCAGCGCGCGCTGTACGACCTGACGGTGGCGGCCCAGGAGGCCGCCGCCCAGGCCACCGCGCCCGGGCGCGGCTTCAACGACGCCCACCAGGCGGCGCTGCGCGTGCTGGCGCAGGGCATGCTGGACCTGAAACTGCTGAAAGGCTCGCTCGACGGCGTGCTGGAATCCGGCGACTACAGCCGGTTCTACATGCACCGCACCGGCCACTGGCTGGGCCTGGACGTGCACGACGTGGGCGACTACCGCCAGCCCGGCCCCGCCCAGGGCGCCGAGCGTCCATGGCGCAGGCTGGAGGCCGGGATGATGCTGACCATAGAACCCGGCATCTACGTGCGGCCGGCCGGCGACGTGCCCGAGGCCTACTGGAACATCGGCATCCGCACCGAGGACGACGCGCTGGTCACCGACGAGGGCTGCGAGATCATCACGCGGGGCGTGCCGGTGCAGGCCGGCGAGATCGAGGCGCTGATGCGGGAATAGCGGGCGCTAGAACACGTAGCCGTCCAGCCAGCCCATCGCCACCCAGGTATAGACCACCACCATCGCGATCGCGCCCATCGACGCGATCGCGCCGACCAGGCAGGCCAGCAGGGCCACCAGCACCGGCCCCCAGGCCGTGTTGCTGGGCCGGCCCAGGCCGGGGTTGTAGAGGCGGTCGAATTTCTCGTCCGGCATCAGCGAGAACACCGCGCTTTCGATGAACCCGTCGATCATCGGAATGAACAGCAGGAAGAAGGCGGGGTTGTCGTACCAGACCGGATAGAAACGCAGTGCGCAAAAGCCGCTGACCAGCGCCAGCGCGGTCACCACCCAGGCGTGGCGCCGGCCCAGATACCACCAGTGCGCGCCCATCCACCCGAAGAAACAGGCCAGCAGGCCCACGGCGACCTTGCCGCGGGGACGGCGGGCGGATGCGGTGGACAACGGGGAGGATTGCGCCTGGGCCTGCGTCATGTCGATCAACCGGTAAGGGGAACGCCGGCGCCTGGGCGCGCCGGCTCTGCGTGCGATTGTAGTGGACGGTTAAAATCCGCGGATGACCTCATCCGCCTTCGACATTGCGATACTCGGCGCCGGCCCCGTGGGCCGGGTGCTGGCCCTGATGTTGGCGCGCGTGGCGCCGGACCCGGCCCGCATCGCCCTGCTCGCGGGCAACGCGCCCGCCCCGGCCGCGGCGGCCGCTGCGCCGGCCGCGGACCCGCGGGTGCTGGCCATGAACCACGGCAGCCGCGTGCTGCTGGAATCGCTGCAGGCCTGGCCCGAGCGCTCGGCCGACATCCGCAACATCCATGTGTCGCAGCGCGGGCGGCTGGGCCGCACCCTGATCCAGAACACCGATTTCGGCGTGCCCCAGCTGGGCAGCGTGGTCGCTTACGCCGGGCTGTACGCGAAACTGGACGAGCGCGTGGCCGACAGCGGCGTGACCGTGCTGTCCGGGCCGCCCGCCCGGATCGACCGCCAGGACGGCGACGGCGTGCGCATCCGGCAGGGCGAGACCGAACTGCTGTGCCAGGTCGCCGTGCAATCCGACGGCGCGGGCGCTTCCGACCTGCGCCGCGACTACGGCCAGCACGCCGTGCTGACCAGCGCCCAGGCCACGCTGCCGCGCCGCGGCTGGGCCTGGGAACGCTTCACCGCGGAGGGTCCGCTGGCCCTGCTGCCCCATCCGCAGACGCCGGACGCCTATTCGGTGGTCTGGTGCTGCGCGCCGGAACGCGCCGCCGAACTCGCCGCGCTGGACAACGCCGCGTTTTCGCAAGCCCTGTCCGCGGCCTTCGGCGACCGCCTCGGCCGCCTGTCGAGCCAGGCGCCGCGCCACGTCTTCCCGCTGGCGCTGAGCGCGCGCCGCGCGCAGGTCCACGGCCGCGTGGCGGCCATCGGCAACGCCGCCCAGACCCTGCACCCGGTCGCCGGCCAGGGCCTGAACCTGGGGCTGCGCGACGCCGCCCGCCTGGCCCAGACGCTGGGCGGCTGGCTGGCCCATCCCCAGGGCAGCCCGGCCGCGGCCCTGACCGAGTTCGCCCGCGCCCGCCACGTGGACCGCGCCCTCACCGCCGGCCTGACCGACCTGATGCCGCGGGTCTTCGCCACCGGCCTGGCGCCGGTCGAGCACGCCTGCGGCCTGGCCCTGCTGGCGCTGGACCTGGCCTCGCCGCTGCGCGCGCCGCTGGCCCAGCATCTGCTGCAGGGGTTCCGCGCCTGAGTCCTCTCGACCCGTCCCCTGTCGGGGCGGCTCGGTTTGCTTTGGTCGTCCATCGTTACCAGCCGTTTGCCGGCCGGAAAAATGAGGGCGCGATCGAGCCGGTTAAAATGTGAGCATGCGCATAGGCCAATGGTCCCTTCCCAACAACGTTCTGGTCGCGCCCATGGCGGGCGTGACGGACCGTCCTTTCCGCCAGCTCTGCAAGAAGCTGGGGGCCGGCTACGCCGTCTCGGAAATGGCCGCCAGCAACCCGAAGCTGTGGGATAGCGTCAAGACCTCGCGCCGCCTGAACCACGACGGCGAAATCGCCCCGGTCTCGGTGCAGATCGCCGGCGCCGATCCCGCCATGATGGCGGAGGCGGCGGTGTTCAACGCGAATAAAGGGGCCCGGATCATCGACATCAACATGGGCTGCCCGGTCAAGAAGGTCTGCAACGTCGCCTCCGGGTCGGCGCTGCTGCGCCACGAAGACCTGGTGGCCCGCATTCTCGATGCCGTGGTGTCGGCCTGCGCGCCGCTGGGCGTGCCGGTCACGCTCAAGACCCGCACCGGCTGGGACCGGGAGAACCGCAACGCCTTGCGCATCGCGAAAATGGCGCAGGAGGCCGGCATCGCCGCCCTCACCCTGCATGGCCGCACGCGCGCCGACCTCTATACGGGCGAGGCGGAATATGACACCATCCGGGCCGTCAAGGCGGAGCTGGACATCCCCGTGGTCGCCAACGGGGATATCGATACTCCTGAAAAAGCCAGGCGCGTCCTGGATTACACTGGCGCCGATGCGGTCATGATCGGCCGGGCGGCCCAGGGCCGTCCGTGGATTTTCCGCGAAATCGACCACTACCTGCGCACGGGCGAAACACTGGCCCCTCCCTCATACGGGGAAATGCGCGAGCTGTTGCTCGAACATCTCGACGACCACTACCGGTTCTATGGCGAGCACACCGGCGTACGCACGGCGCGCAAGCACATCGGCTGGTATCTGGACGGCCTGCCGGGAGCGGATTCGTTCTGCGCCCGCATGAATCTGATCGACAATACCCGAGACCAGTGGCGGGCGGTGTCGGACTGGTTCGACCTCATCTCGCGCGACGGCGGGCCTCATCCGGCGCCGATCGCAGAAGCCCTGCTGGCGGCATAACCGCCTCAACACCACCAACATAAAAATATCTGTACTCAAATGAGCAAGAAAGATGTCCTGGAAGAATGCGTGCGCGCCAGCCTGGAGCGCTATTTCGAAGACTTGGGCGAATCCGAGCCCCACGACATGTGGGACATGGTGATGCGTTGCGTCGAACGCCCGGTGCTCGAAGTGGCGCTGGAGCGCTCGGGCGGCAACCAGTCGCGCGCATCCGAAATGCTGGGCATCACCCGCAACACGCTGCGCAAGAAGCTGCTGGCGCACAATATCCAGGTATAGCTTTCCCGCGCGGGAGAGGCGCCGCGGCGCGCCGCCCGCTCCTTCAAGATTTCCCATCTGACCAGAACGAGAAAGGCGTCCCGCCCCACTCCCGTCCCTCACCATGAAAATCGAAACCGCCCTGCTTTCGGTGTCCGACAAGACCGGCATCGTTGAATTTGCCCGCGCGCTGGCCGCGCGCGGCGTGCGCCTGCTGTCGACCGGCGGCACCGCCAAGCTGCTGGCCGACTCCGGCCTGACCGTCACCGAAGTGGCCGCCCACACCGGCTCGCCCGAGATCCTGGACGGCCGCGTCAAGACGCTGCATCCCAAGATCCACGGCGGCCTGCTGGCGCGCCGCGACAGCGCCGAGCACATGGACACCATCAAGGCGGCGGGCATCGATCGCATCGACATGCTGGTGGTCAACCTGTATCCGTTCCGCGAAACCGTGGCCAAGCCGGACTGCACCTTCGCCGACGCGGTCGAGAACATCGACATCGGCGGCCCGGCCATGCTGCGCGCGGCGGCCAAGAACCACGGCACCGAAGCCGGCGGCGTGACGGTGGTGATCGACCCGGTCGACTACTCGCGCGTGCTGGCCGAAATGGACCAGGGCGGCGCCACCTCCTACGGCCTGCGCCTGGCGCTGGCCGCCAAGGTCTACGCCCACACCGCCGCCTACGACGGCGCCATCGCCGCCTACCTCAGCAGCCTGGCCGACGCCGAGCCCAAGCAGGACGCCGTGCCGGCGCGCAACGAATGGCCGGGCACGCTGACGCTGCAGGTCAAGCAGGAGCAGGCGCTGCGCTACGGCGAGAACCCCCACCAGACCGCCGCCTTCTACGTCGACGCGCAACGTCCGGCCGGCCTGCTGGGCAACTACCGCCAGCTGCAGGGCAAGGAACTCTCGTACAACAACATCGCCGACGCCGACGCCGCCTGGGAATGCTCGCGCAGCTTCGAGGCCCCGGCCTGCGTCATCGTCAAGCACGCCAACCCCTGCGGCGTGGCGGTCGCGGCCGACACGCTGGGCGCGTACCAGCAGGCCTTCAAGACCGACCCGACCTCGGCCTTCGGCGGCATCATCGCCTTCAACCGCCCGGTCGACGCGGCCACGGCCGAAGCCGTCAGCTCGCAGTTCCTGGAAGTGCTGCTGGCGCCGGCCTATGACGGCGCCGCGCTGGCCATCCTGGCGGCCAAGAAGAACGTGCGCGTGCTGGAAGTGCCGATGGGCACGGGCCAGAACGCCTTCGACGTCAAGCGCGTGGGCGGCGGCTGGCTGGTGCAGAGCCCGGACGCCTACAACGTGCCGCGCGACGCGCTCAAGGTGGTCACCAAGCGCCAGCCCACCGAGCAGGAAATGAACGACCTGGCCTTCGCCTGGAAGGTCGCCAAGTACGTCAAGTCCAACGCCATCGTGTTCGTGGGCGGCGGCATGACGCTGGGCGTGGGCGCCGGCCAGATGAGCCGCATCGACTCGGCCCGCATCGCCTCGATCAAGGCGGAAAACGCCGGCCTGACCCTGAAGGGCTCGGCCGTGGCCTCGGACGCCTTCTTCCCGTTCCGCGACGGCCTGGACGTGGTGGTGGCGGCGGGCGCGACCTGCGTGATCCAGCCCGGCGGCAGCGTGCGCGACGACGAAGTGATCGCGGCGGCCGACGAGCACGGCATCGCCATGGTGCTGACCGGCACCCGCCACTTCCGCCACTGATGCGCGTCCTCGGCATCGATCCCGGCCTGCGCCGCACCGGCTTCGGTGTGATCGATGCCGACGGCCCGCGGCTGCGCTACGTCGCCAGCGGGACCATCGTGGTCCCACCGGCGCTGTCCCTGCCCGAACGTCTCAAGGTCATCCTGGACAATCTGCGCGAGGTCGCGCGCGACACGCGGCCCGACGTGGCCGCGCTGGAAATCATCTTCCTCAACACCAACCCGGCCTCCACCCTGCTGCTGGGCCAGGCGCGCGGCGCGGCCCTGTGCGCGCTGGCCGACAGCTCGCTGGCGGTGCACGAATACACCGCGCTGCAGATCAAGAAAGCCGTGGTCGGCACCGGCCGCGCCGCCAAGGAGCAGGTGCAGATGATGGTGCAGCACCTGCTGGCGCTGGACGGCGCGCCCTCGCCCGACTCGGCCGACGCGCTGGCCTGCGCGATCTGCCACGCCCACGTCGGCCCCCTCCAGGACAAGCTCGACCGCCTGGGCGGCGCCCTGCACATGGGCGGCAAGACCCGTATCCGCAACGGCCGCCTGCTGGGCTAGGGCCTGTTCACACTAAAAGGAGCCACGCACAGGCCCTAGCGCCCAGCGTATAGAATCCCCGCATTCGCCGCGCATCGCGCGCGGTTCCACTCTTGCCAGGCCTGCCATCACCATGATCGGACGCATCACCGGAACCCTGATCGAAAAACTTCCGCCCACCATCTGCGTGGACGTGGGCGGTCTGGGCTATGACATCGACGTGCCCATGAGCACGCTGTACGCCCTGCCGGACAACGGCGCGCGCGTCACGCTCTACACCCACCTGACCGTGCGCGAGGACGCCCACATCCTGTATGGCTTCGCCACCGCCGGCGAACGCAGCGCGTTCCGCGAACTCATCAAGGTCAGCGGCATCGGCGCGCGCACCGCGCTGGCGGTCCTGTCGGGGCTGTCGGTGGCCGACCTGGCCCAGGCCATCACCCTGCAGGAATCCGGACGCCTGACCCGCGTGCCCGGCATCGGCAAGAAAACCGCCGAACGCCTGCTGCTGGAAATGCGCGGCAAGCTCGGCGCCGACATCGGCGCGACCCCGCACGCCGCGCCCGACAGCCAGTCGGACATCCTGAACGCGCTGCTGGCGCTGGGCTACTCCGAGAAGGAATCGCTGTCGGCGCTGAAGACCCTGCCAGAAGGCGTGGGCGTGTCCGACGGGATCAAGCAGGCGCTCAAGGCATTGGTGCGCTGAGCGGGGCCCGCCGCCCGTCACAGATACCGCGGCGCGACGGCTTCCAGGCCGGTCGGCACCACGTGCAGCTCGGGCGCTATCGGCCCGCCGCAGACGTTGTCGCGGCGCAGGGAGTCCAGGTTGTCGCGCGACATCAGCGGCGTGCCGGGCAGGCATTCGAACAGCATGGCCTGCATGCGGCCCACGCCCATCGGCATGTTGAGCACCGGCCGCGGATGGCCGCTCCAGGCGGCGCACAGGCGCGCGATCTCGCCCAGCGTATAGACCTGCGGGCCGCCCAGTTCATAGGTCTTGCCGCGGGCGCCGGGGTCGCGCAGCGCCGCCATCAGCGCGGCCACCACGTCGCCCACGTACACCGGCTGCATGCGCACGTGGGCGCCGGCCAGCGGCAGCACCGGCAGCCAGCGCGCCAGCCGGGCGAACATATTGGTGAACTGGTCGTCGGGGCCGAACACGACGGAGGGGCGGAAAATGGTCCAGCCGCCTTCGCGCCAGCCGGCGAATTCCTGCTTGATGGCGGCCTCGCCATCGCCCTTGGAGCGCTGGTACATGCTGTCGCCCTGCGGGTCGGCGCCCAGCGCGCTGACGTGCAGCAGGCGCGGCACGCCCTGGCGGCGGCAGGCCTGCGCGATGCGCTGCGGCAGCAGCACGTGCGCCCGCGCGAAGTCCGAGCCATAGGGCCGGCCTGAATTGCCATGCAGGATGCCCACCAGGTTGACGACCGCGTCGCAGCCGCGCGCCAGCGCGTCCAGCGTGGCGTCGTCGTGGACGTCGCGTTCGAGCAGGGTGACGGTGGGGAAGATCTGCAGATCGCGCCCACGGCTGAAACGGCGGGTGGGCACGATGATTTGTTGCGGCTGCGCGCTGAGCCGCGCGATCAGGTGGCGACCGATGAAACCGGTGCCGCCAATGACAAGAATACGCATGCGCAGCCCCTGTTCGTCAGGATTCAGCCCCGATTCTGCCCTGCACGGGCGACAACCGCAAGCGCGCATCGGCGGCCGGCCGCGCCGGCCGCCGCCGGCGTGCGTCAGCCCGCCAGCAGTCTGGCGTAGGCCGGGAGATCAACGTTGCCGCCGCTGATGATCACCCCGACCCGGGCGCCGCGCACCGGCACCACGTTCTGCATCACCGCGGACGCGCCCAGGCAGCCGGTGGGTTCAACCACCATCTTCATGCGTTCCGCGAAGAATTTCATGGTGGCGACCAGCTGCTCGTCGGTCACCGTGACGATGTCGCGCACGTGCTTCTGGATCAGCGGGAAGGTCAGATTGCCCAGGTGCGTGGTGGCGGCGCCGTCGGCCAGGGTCTTGGGCGCCGGAATGCGGACGACTTCACCCTTGCGCAGGGACTGCTGGCCGTCGTTGCCGGCCTCGGGCTCGACCCCGTAGACCAGGCAGCGCGGGCTCAGCGCGTAGGCGGACAAGGCCGAGCCGGCCAGCAGCCCGCCGCCGCCCAGGCAGACGAACAGATAGTCCAGTTCGCCCACGTCCTCGAACAGCTCCTTGGCCGCGGTGCCCTGGCCGGCGATGACGTCGGCGTGGTCGTAGGGCGGGATCAGCGTGGCGCCGGTCTCGGCCTGGATGCGGCGCGCGATGGCCTCGCGGTCCTCGGTGTAGCGGTCATAGGTGACGATCTTGCCGCCGTAGCCCTCGGTGGCGGCGCGCTTGGCCGCCGGCGCGTCCAGCGGCATGATGATGGTGGCCTGCACGCCCTGCAGCCTGGAGGCCAGCGCGATGGCCTGGGCATGGTTGCCCGACGAGAACGTGACCACGCCCGCGGCCCGCTGTTCGGGCGTCAGGCGCGCGATCGCGTTGTAGCCGCCGCGGAACTTGAAGGCGCCCATGCGCTGGAAGTTCTCGCACTTGAAGAACAGCGAGGCGCCGCTGATCGCGTCGGCGGTGGCCGAGGTCAGCACTGGCGTGCGGTGCGCGTTGCCGGCCAGGCGCTCGCTGGCGCGCGCGACGTCGTCGTAAGAGGGCAATTCGGGCTGCATGGGAAATCGGTCCTTGAAGGGAAACGGAACCCCAGGATGATAAACCCGCCGCCGCCCCTCGGGCGCGGGCGGGCCTATTTGCCGAACAGGTCGCCCGATCCGCTGGCGCTGCCGGCCGGCGGGGTCAGCCCCAGGTGGCGCCAGGTCGTCAGCGTGGCCGTGCGTCCGCGCGGCGTGCGCTGCAGGTAGCCGTGCTGGATCAGGTAGGGTTCGATCACGTCCTCGATGGTGTCGCGCTCTTCGCCGATGGCCGCGGCCAGGCTGTCCACGCCCACGGGGCCGCCATCGAACTTGTGGACGATGGCTTCGAGCAGCTTGCGGTCCATCAGGTCCAGCCCCTGCGGGTCGACTTCCAGCATGGCCAGCGCGCGGCCGGCCACGTCCGCGTCGATGATGCCGCCGGCCTTGACCTCGGCGTAGTCGCGCACGCGGCGCAGCAGCCGGTTGGCGATGCGCGGCGTGCCGCGGGCGCGGCGCGCCACCTCGGCCGCGCCTTCCGGCGTGATGCCGGCGTTGAGCAGGCCGGCGCTGCGCGTGACGATGCGGCCCAGGTCGGCGGCGTCGTAGAACTCCAGCCGCGAGACGATGCCGAAGCGGTCGCGCAGCGGATTGGTCAGCATGCCGGCGCGCGTGGTCGCGCCCACCAGCGTGAAGGGTTGCAGGTCCAGCTTGACGCTGCGCGCGGCCGGCCCTTCGCCGATCAGGATGTCGATCTGGAAGTCCTCCAGCGCCGGATAGAGGATTTCCTCGACCACGGGCGACAGGCGGTGGATCTCGTCGATGAAGAGGACGTCGTTCTTTTCGAGATTGGTCAGCAGCGCGGCCAGGTCGCCCGGGCGCTCCAGCACCGGGCCGGAGGTCTGGCGCAGCTGCACGCCCATTTCATGGGCGATGATGTGGGCCAGCGTGGTCTTGCCCAGGCCCGGCGGGCCGAACAGCAGCACGTGGTCCAGCGCCTCGCCGCGCTTTCTGGCGGCGGCGATGAAGATTTCGAGCTGTTCGCGGGCGCGCTGCTGCCCCACGTACTCGTCCAGGGCCTTGGGCCGCAGCGCGCGTTCGATCGACTCCTCGTTGGGAGATACCGGCTGCGGCGCCACGATACGGGGGGCGTCGGGGCGGGAGGAAAGCGAATCGGACTGGATGGCCATGGTGCGGAAACGGCAAAGGAGAAAGCAGGATGCATCGTACCGTAACCCTAGACGGTTTCCGACAGGGGCAGCCGCACCCGCACGCACAGGCCGCCGGAATCGGCCGCGCGCAGCTCCAGCGAGCCGCCGTGGGCGCGCGCGATGGCCTCGGCCAGGGCCAGGCCCAGCCCGACGCTGCCGGTGCGCGTGCGCGCGTCGTCGAGCCGGCTGAACGGGCGCAGCGCCTCGCGGCGGCGCTCCGGCGCGATGCCGGCGCCGTGGTCGGCCACGTCCAGCACCGCGTAGCGCCCTTCGCGGCTCAGCGTCACGTCGACCGGCGGCGCGCCGTGGTTCAGGGCGTTGCCGATCAGGTTGTCCAGCAGCCGGCCCAGCGCCACCGCGTCGGCCTGCACCACCAGCGCCGCGTCGTCGTCGGCGCCGTTGCGCAGGCGGATGTCGGTGCCCGCCCCCTGCCAGGCGCCCACGCGCTCGATCAGCCAGTCGCCCAGCACCATCGAGGCGTAGCGGTAGGCGGCCGGGTCGGTTCCGCGCACGAAGCCGATGAACTGGTCGACCATGTGCTGCATGTCCTGCAGGTCGGCGCGCAGGCCTTCCTTGAGCTTGGAATCGTCGGCCAGCTCGATGCGCAGCCACATCCGCGACAGCGGCCCCTTGAGGTCGTGCGGCAGGCCGGACAGCAGCGTGCGGCGCACCGAATCGGATTCGGCCAGCGCGTCCAGCATGGCGTTGAAGCGCTCGCCCAGCACCCGCGTCTCGTGCGGCCCCGAGGGGTCGACCCGCTGCGGCTGCCCCGCGGCCAGCCGGTCGGCGGCGTCGGCCAGCCGCGTGATCGGGCGCGTGATGTGCCAGGAAAAACCCACGGCCAGGAGCAGCAGCAGGCCCAGCCCGCCCAGCCAGGCGGCGATGAAGGGCGTGGTCACGGGCGGGTCGAGCCGGTCCAGCGGGATCACCAGCCACTCGCGCAGGCGCGGCACGTCCTCGGTGTTGGAATTGGGGGCCAGCGAAATGAAGATTTCGGGCGTGGGCCCGCGCGACAGGGCCACGCGCGTGCCGTCGTTGAGCCGCTCGTTGAGCTGCTGCACCAGCCCGCGCAGGTCCTGGCGGATGTCGTCCGGCTCGGGCTTGTGGCGCCGCCTGAACTCCTGCTCCGCGCGGCGTTCGTCGCGGTCGTCGTCGCGCACTTCGGGCGGCGGCGGCGCCGGCGGGCCGTGCAGCTGCGGATCGGCCGACGGCGGCGAGGGCGGCGTGGGCGCGGGCTTGGGCGGCGGCTTGGCGCGGCGGCCGTTGAAACGCTGCAGCTTGGCTTCGGCCGGCAGCACGCGCGACCACAGGCGCCACTGGTTCTGCGAGGCCGTGCGCACGAAATCGGCGCGTTCGTCGGCCGGCACCTGCGACACGGCGGCCCGCAGCGTGCGGATGGTGGTGACGATGTAGCCGATCGCCACCTCTTCCATGAACTTGTGGCGGAAGTAGGACACCGTCACCAGCGTGGCCGCCTGCGTCAGCAGCACCGCGCCCAGGATCAGCAGGATCAGCCTTGCCCGTAGCGAGCGCGGCATCAGGAAACCGGGAGAAAAGCGCATCGGGACGGGGCTCTAGGGCGAAAACCGGTAGCCGATGCCCCAGACCGTCTGGATCCAGCGCGGCTGCTTGGGATCGTCCTCGATCACGCGGCGCAGGCGCAGGATGGCGATGTCGATGGCGCGGTCGTTGCGTTCGCCGGCGTCGTCGTCGCGCGCCAGGGCCAGCAGGCGTTCGCGCGACAAGGGCTTGCCGGCGTTGCGCACCAGCGCTTCGAGCAGGTTGATCTCGCCGCCCGTCAGCTTGACCACGGTGCCGTCGCGCGAGAGCTGGCGCGTGGACGGATCGAACAGGAACGGGCCGAACGAGACCGGCGCGTCCTTGGTCAGGGCGGACGGGCCGCGCTTGCGGCGCAGCACGGCCTCGATGCGGGCCAGCAGTTCGCGCGGATCGAAAGGCTTGCCGACGTAATCGTCGGCGCCGGCCTCCAGGCCGATGATGCGGTCCACCGCCTCGTCGCGGGCGGTCAGCAGGATGACGGGGATGTCCTCGCCCTGTTCGCGCAGGCGGCGACAGGCGTCGGCGCCGTCGCCGCCGGGCAGCATGCGGTCGAGCACCAGCAGGTCGGGCGCGTAACGGGTGATGCGGGCCGACAGGTCGGTGGCGTCGGGCGCCAGCAGCGTGTCGTAGCCGTGCCGGTTCAGGTAGTCGGCAAGCAGCTGCCGCAGGGCCGGATCGTCGTCGACGACCAGCAGCTTGGTGTGGGGATTGTCCATGGATGCCATAGTGGGGCGCGGCGCGTCGGGCCGCAAGAGGCAGGAAATCAACTGAAATATACCTGTTGCACGATGTAGAACGCCGTTTCCGGCGCTTTTATCGGAAGCCGATCGAGGCGATAAAATGAATCCTGCCCAGCCGCGGACAGCCCATGAACGTTCACAGCATCCGCGGCGCTCCCTTTCTACACTGGTTTCTATGCCCGCCCCTGCATTCTTCCGGCGAAACTGGCTGCTGCGCGCAATCCTGGCCGCGGCCGCGCTGGGCCCGCTGCCGGCCGCTGCCGGCAGCGCGGCGGACGCCCTGCTGCCCGCGTCCGGCACGCCGGCCGGCTGGGTGCGCGGCATCGGCGCGCTGGCGCCGGTCCAGACCATCCCCGTGCGTCCCGCGCCCGCCATCGGCGCGCGCGCGGTGCCGCTGGACCCCTCCCCCTGCGACCTGCAGACCCTGGAACCCGCCATCGACACCCGCGTGCACGGCGGCGGCGACGGCCAGACGCCGGAACTGAGCATTCCCGGCACCGGGGCCGAGCTGTCGGGCGACGTCCGGCCGCCGGCGGTCGACTGCCGCGCCCTCACCGCCCCCGAGGAGGCCGCGCCCGACTACTCCTTCGCGCTGGAGGAAGGCGACATTCCCGTGGTCGTGATCTCGGGTGTGGCGCGCCCGTCCCGGCCCTGGTTCGCCTCGGTCAGCGGCCAGGACGGCCTGCGCTATGGCGGCAGCCGCAACTGGGTCTACCGCAACACGGCCGGCCCCTCCATCGCGGTCGGCAACATCACCGCCGCCGCCCCGGCCTGGGGCAGCGGCGCCCCCGTGGGCGGGCTGCAGATCTCGAACTGGGCCGGGACGGGCCCCACCATCGCCGAAGGCGCCTTCGGCTATTCCTCGTCCGTCGGCCTGCTCAACAACATGGACCCGGCGGCGCGCTCGGGCGCCGTCGACTACGGGGCCTCGGCAGGCAGCGGCAGCGTGCGCTACGGCCTCACGCCGGCCCTCACCCTGGAAGGCCAGATGCAGAGTGCGCCTTCGCTCACCACCCGCGGCATGGGCACCACCTACGCCGCCGGCGAATACGGCACCTTCCAGGCCGGGGCCACGCAAAGCTCGTTCGACGCGGTCAACGCCTGGCGCTACCGCTTCGGCTACAACGTGGAGGTGGCCAACCTGGTCCACCTGGGCTATACGGCCGAACAGGTGGGCGCGGGTTTCGGCGACCTGTCCATGTATGCCGACGGCGCGGCCGCCACGGGCCAGACCCGCAACACGCTGTCGGCGGGCGTCCCCATTTCGGGCTGGGGCACCTTCAGCGGCACCTATTCGGGCCTGCGCGAAGGCTCGACCCAGGCCGAACAGCGCGTCGGGCTGTCGCACAGCATGTTCGTGGCGCCCAAGGTCCAGCTGGCCGTCGGCGCCGACCGCGACATCCTGTCGGGCGACTACGAGTGGCGCGCCAACCTCAGCATGCCGGTCGACACCTTCATGCGCGGCACCTGGCTGAACTGGTAGCGGACGGAAATCTCCCTGGCGCGACGGCCCGCCGGATTTGGGGCTTAAAATCCCTGCCATGATGCTTCCGGCCTACCCCCATGTCTGACGCGCGCGCCCTCAGCGTATTGCAGCGCGTTTTCGGTTACGAATCCTTCCGCGGCGACCAGCAAGCCATTGTCGATCAGGTGATCGGCGGCGGCGACGCGCTGGTGCTCATGCCCACCGGCGGCGGCAAATCGCTCTGCTACCAGGTGCCCTCGCTGGTGCGCGAAGGCACCGGCATCGTGGTGTCGCCGCTCATCGCCCTGATGCAGGACCAGGTCGACGCCCTGACCGAACTGGGCGTGCGCGCCGCCTACCTGAACTCCACCCAGGAATGGCGCGTGGCCCGCGAGGTCGAACAGGCCTTCCTGGCCGGCGAGCTGGACCTGCTCTACGTGGCGCCCGAACGCCTGCTGACCGACCGCTGCCTGCAATTGCTGGAACGCGGCCGCATCGCGCTGTTCGCCATCGACGAGGCCCACTGCGTGTCCCAATGGGGCCACGACTTCCGGCCGGAATACCTGGGCCTGTCGATGCTGCACGAGCGCTGGCCCGACGTGCCGCGCATCGCGCTTACCGCGACCGCCACCGACGCCACCCGCCGCGAAATCGCGCAGCGCCTGTCGCTGGACGAGGCGCGCCACTTCGTCGCCAGCTTCGACCGCCCCAACATCCGCTACCGCATCGTCGAGAAAAACGAGGTACGCAAGCAGCTGCTGGACCTGATCCGCACCGAACACGAGGGCGAATCCGGCGTGGTCTACTGCCTGTCGCGCGCGCGGGTGGAAGAGACCGCCGAATTCCTGTGCAACCAGGGCATAGACGCCATGCCCTACCACGCCGGGCTCAGCGCGCAGGTGCGCGCGGCCAACCAGGCGCGCTTCCTGCGCGAGGACGGCGTGGTCATGGTGGCCACCATCGCCTTCGGCATGGGCATCGACAAGCCCGACGTGCGCTTCGTCGCGCACATCGACCTGCCCAAGTCCGTGGAAGGCTATTACCAGGAAACCGGCCGCGCCGGCCGCGACGGCCTGCCCGCCACCGCCTGGCTGGCCTACGGCCTGCAGGATGTGGTGCAGCAGCGCCGCATGATCGACGAATCGCCCGGCGACGACGCCTACCGCCGGCGCCTGGGCCAGCAGCTCGACGCCATGCTGGGGCTGTGCGAAACCGTGGAATGCCGGCGCGTGCGGCTGCTGGCCTACTTCGGCCAGCAGATCACGGCCTGCGGCAACTGCGACGTCTGCCTCGACCCGCCCCAGGCCTGGGACGGCACCGTCGCGGCGCAGAAAGTGCTGTCGGCCGTCTACCGGCTATGGAAGGAACGCGGCCAGCGCTACGGCGCCGGCCACATCATCGACATCCTGCGCGGCAAGGTCACCGACCGCACCAGGCAGCATGGCCATGAAACCCTGAGCGTCTTCGGCGTGGGCGCCGACCTCAGCGACACCGCATGGCGCGGCGTGCTGCGCCAGCTGCTGGCGCAGGGCCTGCTGACCGTGGACAACGAAGGCTACGGCACGCTGGCCCTGACCGAAGGCAGCCGCGCCGTGCTCAAGGGCGAGCGCCAGCTGATGCTGCGCCGCGAATCGGAAAAGAAACCGCGCTCGGGCAAGACCGGCAGCGGCCGCCCCAAGGCCGCCGCCATCGACCTGCCGCCCGAACTGCAGCCCGTCTTCGAAGCCTTGCGCGCCTGGCGCGGCGAAGTGGCCAAGAGCCACGGCGTGCCGGCCTACGTCATCTTCCACGACGCCACGCTGCGCGAAATCGCGCTGGCCCAGCCCGACTCCATGGACGCGCTGAGCCACATCAGCGGCGTGGGCGCGCGCAAGCTGGAAGCCTACGGCGAGGAAATCCTGCAGCGGGTGTCCAGGCCGATCGTTTGATGAGGGTGTGGTTGGCGGGGGGCCGTAGGATGGGTGCAGCGCGAGAATTCTTAAGCAAGAACTCAGCTGTCGAGCGCGCGTAACCCATCAGGCGGCGCAAGCCGCCGCTTTTCGAGGCAAGAGACAAATGCCGGCTTGCGCCGGCCGATGGGTTCCGCGCGCTGGAGGCCCGCGTCCTTTTCCAAATCCCCTCGCGCTGCACCCATCCTACGCAAGCATCACGGCCGGCATCACCGTCGGCATCACGGCCGGCATCACCGTCGACATCACGGCCAGCATCCCAGTCGGCATCCCGGCCCGCATCAAATCGGCATCACGGCCGCCCCCACCCCTCACGCCGGCGGCGGCAGCAGCGGCACCGGCGGGCGTTCCTTGCCGAACACCGAGCGGTAGGCCAGGATGTTGAACACCAGCACCACCGGCACGCCCACGACCGCGCCGGCCAGGACCAGCCGCATCGAGCCCAGCGCGCCCGCGCCGTCCCAGATCGTCATGTCGTCCAGGATCAGATAGGGGAACAGGCTGTAGGCCAGGCCGCTCAGCATCAGCAGGAACAGGGCCACGCACAGCACGAAGGGCAGCCAGCTGAAACGGTCCGCCTTGCCGGGCAGCCGCGCCAGCAGCATTTCGGCCGCGACGAAGCCGGCCAGCATCAGCACCCAGACCGTGGCGGCCACGCTCAGGTGGGCGATGTTGCTCCATTTGTAGAAGATGCCGGCGTTGGCCAGCCCCAGCGTCACCGCGATCGACACCATGCCCACCGCCGTCCAGCGGATGGCGTGGCGCGCCCAGTTGGCCGCGCGCCGCTGCAGGTCGCCGTCGACCCGCATGACCAGCCAGGCCGCGCCCAGCAGGATATAGGCCGCCACCGCGCACAGGCCCACGAACACCGAGAACCAGCCGTAGCCGGCGTCGGACTGGTAGCCGGTGGCGATGCGGCCCAGCAGCATGCCCTGGCCGAAGGCGGTGATGAGCGAGCCGGCCCAGAAGCCGAAGATCCAGCGCGGCTTCATTTCGTTGCGCGCGCGGATGCGGAATTCGAACGCCACGCTGCGCAGCACCACGCCCAGCACCATGCAGGTGAGCGGCCCGTAGAGCTTGCCCAGCACCGCGCCCCAGGCGAACGGAAAGGCCGAGGCGAACAGCCCCATGCCCAGCAGCAGCCAGAACTCGTTGGCGTCGCGCCACGGACTCAGCAGGCTCATCATGCGGCCGCGCTCGTGCTCGGGCGCGAGCTGCAGCAGGATGCCCACGCCCAGGTCGAAGCCATCGAGCACCATGCCCGCGGCGATCACCACGAACAGCAGCGCCATGAACGCCAGCGGCATCCAGAACGAGGGGTCGTCGGGATTGAGGCCTTGCGAAGCGGCCAGCATGGCGATCATGGCGCACCTCCGGCCAGCTTGCGCACCGGCACCACGCCGTAGCGCGCCGCGTGGAACAGCATGCCGGCGAATGCGGCCAGCAGCACGGCGTACAACACGCCGTAGCCGATCAGGCCGTACAGCACGGTGTTGGACGAAACCGAACCCAGCACTTCCGATTGGGTGACGGTGCCGTTGACCACGAAGGGCTGCAGCCCGATCACCGACACCCACCAGCCCGCCACCACGGCGATGCCGCCCGAGAACATCATGCCGCACACCACCCGCTGCCACCAGCGCGGCAGCGTGGACAGGTCCAGCCCGCGCCGGAACGTCCACAGAAAGGTCACGCAGGCCACGGCCAGCATCAAGAGGCCCAGCCCGGCCGCCACGCGCAGCGACAGGAAGGTGAGCGCGACCGGCGGCAGCATGCCCGAATACTTGTCCAGCCCCTGGTAGGTGCCGTCAGGATTGCGGTGCAGCCACATCCCGCCCGCATTGCGCACGGTCACGTCGGCCAGGTTGCGATGGTTGCGGGCGTCGGGCCAGCCGAACAGCACCAGCTCCGGCTCGGCGCCGCTTTCCCAGTAGCCGGCCGCCGCGGCCGCCTTGGCCGGCTGCAGCTTGGCGACCAGCTGGCCGGCGCCGGTCGCGACCGGGATCTGCAGGAAGGCGGCTACCAGCGCGACCACCAGCGCGGTCTTGAACGCGTTGCGCTCGCCGTCGCCCAGCGGGCGGCGCAGCGCCTGCAAGGCGGTCACGCCCATCATCAGGAACGAGGCGGCCAGCGCCGCGCCCACCGCCACCACGGCCATGCGCCACCCCACCGAGGGGTTCAGCACCACGGCCACCCAGTCGTAGACCTGGTAGCGGCCGTCGACCAGCAGCGCGCCGTCGGGCGTCTGCATCCAGGATTGCAGGGCCAGCACCCAGAACACCGCCACCAGCTGCCCCACCGCCACCATCAGCACGGCCATCGTGTGCGCGCCGTCGGACACGCGCCGCTGGCCGAACAGCATCACGCCCAGGAAACACGATTTCAGGATGAACACGGAAAGAATGCCGTAGCCGAGCAAGGGGCCGGCCACGTTGCCGACCTTGTCCATCAGCCCGGCCCACAGGCTGCCCAGCTGGATCAGCACGGGCACGCTGGCCGCCAGCGTCAGCACGAAGGCGAGCGCGAAGATGCGCACCCAGAAGCGGTAGGCGGCCGTCCAACCGGGCAGGCCGGACCAGCGCGCCCGGACCTTGAAAAACAGCAGCACCCAGGCGAGCGCCAGGGAAACAGCCAGGAACAGCGCCAGGAAACTCAGGCTGGCCACGAACTGCGCGCGGGCCAGGGATAAGGTGGATATGTCCATGATGGGCCGTAGTGTAGAGCCAGTTACAAGACTGTGGGGACAGTTTGAAACCGGTTGCGCCAGCCCTGAAAAGGGATCTGCGGCGGAACATGGCAAAATTGACGCTTTGTCGCCGCTTTTTCCTATTCTTTCAAGAATGACCTCCGCCACGACGCCGACCCCCGCCGCCTCAAACTTCCTGCTGAACATCGTCCAGGACGATCTCGACGCCAACCGCTACGCTGGCAAGCGTTGGGCCGGCAAGCCTGGCCCGGCGGCGCAGCAACAGCAGGGCGGTCTGGATCCGGCCCGCATCCGCACGCGCTTTCCGCCGGAGCCCAACGGCTACCTGCACATCGGCCACGCCAAGAGCATCTGCGTGAACTTCGGGCTGGCGCGCGACTTCGGCGGCGTCTGCCACCTGCGCTTCGACGACACCAATCCCGAAAAGGAAGACCAGGAATACGTCGACGCCATCATCGAGGCCGTGCACTGGCTGGGCTTCGACTGGAAGGCCGACGGCAACGACAACCTGTATTTCGCGAGCGACTACTTCGGCTACATGTACGAGTTCGCCGAAGCGCTGATCGAGGCCGGCCATGCCTACGTCGACGAACAGAGCGCCGACGAGATCCGCGCCAACCGCGGCACGCTGACCGAGCCGGGCGTCAACTCGCCCTGGCGCGACCGCCCGGCCGCGGAATCGCTGGCCCTGCTGCGCGAAATGCGCGATGGCAAGCATCCCGACGGCAGCCTGGTGCTGCGCGCGAAGATCAACATGGCTTCGCCCAACATCAACCTGCGCGACCCGGTCATGTACCGCGTGCGCCACGCCACCCACCACCGCACCGGCGACCAGTGGTGCATCTATCCGATGTACAGCTGGGCGCATCCGGTCGAAGACGCGCTCGAAGGCATCACGCACAGCGTCTGCACGCTGGAGTTCGAAGACCAGCGTCCGTTCTACGACTGGATCCTGGAACGCCTGGCCGAGCTGGGCAAGCTGGCCCGCCCGCTGCCGCACCAGTATGAATTCGCGCGCCTGAATCTCAGCTACGTCGTCACCAGCAAGCGCAAACTGCTGCAGCTGGTGCGCGAAGGCTACGTGGACGGCTGGGACGACCCGCGCATGCCCACTATCTTCGGCCTGCGCCGCCGCGGCTACACGCCGTCGTCGATCCGCCTGTTCTGCGACCGCACCGCGGTTTCCAAGTCCGACTCGCGCATCGACTACAGCCTGCTCGAACAGGCCGTGCGCGACGACCTGGACCCGGTGGCCGCCCGTTCGGTGGCGGTGCTGGACCCGATCAAGCTGGTCCTCACCAACTATCCGGAAGGCCAGAGCGAGATCTGTACCGCGCCGCGCAACCCGCACGATCCGCAGGCCGGCCAGCGCGAGTTCCCGCTGTCGCGCGAGCTCTGGATCGAACGCGACGATTTCCGCGAGGAAGCCCCCAAGAAGTACTTCCGCCTGTTCCCGGGCAACACCGTGCGCCTGAAGTACGGCTACGTGGTGCGTTGCACCGGCTTCGTCAAGAACGAAGCGGGCGAGGTCGTCGAGGTCCATGCCGAGTACCTGCCCGACACCAAGAGCGGCACGCCGGGCGCCGACAGCGTCAAGGTCAAGGGCAACATCACCTGGGTCAGCGCGGCCCACGCGGTGCCGGCCCAGATCCACCTGTACGACCGGCTGTTCGCCGACCCGCGTCCCGACGCCGGCGACAAGGACTTCCTGACCTGCCTGAACCCGAATTCCAAGCAGACCGTCACGGCCTGGCTGGAACCGGGCACCGTGGCCTCGCCGGGCGCGACCTGGCAGTTCGAGCGCCTGGGCTACTTCGTGGCCGACGCCAAGGATTCCACGCCCGAGGCGCCGGTGCTCAACCGCATCGTGACCCTGCGCGACTCCTGGGCCCAGGGCTGAGGCGCCCCGGATCCGCACTGTCCGCGAAAGGCGCCGCAAGGCGCCTTTTCCTTGCCCGCTCCCCCTGTGGAAACACTCCCCTGGGACGTACGGCGGGTTATCATGCCCGACATCCCGCAGCCGGCCGCGCGCCTGCCGTTTCAGACGCCCGGACCGCCAGCAGCCACGACCAAGATGAACACTGAATCCCTAGCCCTGGACTTCAAAAGCGCCACTCTGTATGCGATCAGGGTGGTTCTGCACAGCGCCGATCCCGAACGCCTGGAAGCCGCCCTGGCCAAGCGCATGACGGACGCCGGCAGCTTCTTCGAGAACGAACCGGTGGTCATCGACGCCAGCCGCGTCGAAGAGACCATCGACTGGACCGCCCTGCTGGCGGCGCTGCGGGGCCATAACCTGCCCCCCATCGGCGTCGTGGCCGAAGGCGCCAACCTGGAGGCCGCCCGCGCCGCCGGGCTGACCCCGGTGGAGCTGTCCACGCCCGCGGCCCGTCCGGCCCCGGTCATCGACACCGCGCCGCCCAACGACGTCGCCACGCCCGTGCCTTCGGTGCCGGCCGCCGCCATCGAAACCGCGCCCGCGCCGGCCGAACCGGCCGCGGCCAAGCCCGACAGCGAGCCCCTGCCCGAGCGCGAAGCCAGCGGCGCCACCGCGGCCGCCAGCCCCACGCCCGCCGTGCCGCATTCGTCGTCGGCGCTGGTCATCACCCGGCCCCTGCGTTCCGGCCAGCGCGTCTATGCGCGGCACACCGACCTGGTGGTGATCGGCATGGTGAGCCAGGGCGCCGAAGTCATCGCCGACGGCAACGTGCACGTCTACGGCCCCCTGCGCGGCAAGGCCATGGCCGGCGCGCGCGGCGACACGTCGGCGCGCGTCTTCACCACGCATCTGGATGCCGAGCTGCTGGCCGTGGCCGGCGTCTACCGGGTGGTCGAGGACAAGCTGGACCGCAGCCTGCAGAACCAGCCGGCGCTGGTGCGGCTGGACGGCGACACGCTGCGCATCGAGGCCTTGAAGGCGTGAGCCGTGCGGGCCTGGAACCGGCGCCGGCATTGCGACTGCGCAACTTTCAACACATCCTGTAAGAAGCCTTACAAAGGCTTTTTGCTTTACGATAACGCGATTTATTCGAACATAAGGGTTTGATCGTCATGACACGCATTGTTGTGGTGACTTCCGGCAAAGGCGGCGTGGGCAAGACCACGACCAGCGCCAGTTTTTCTGCGGGACTCGCGATGCGGGGCCACAAAACCGCGGTCATCGACTTCGACGTCGGCCTGCGCAACCTCGACCTGATCATGGGCTGCGAGCGCCGCGTGGTGTACGACTTCGTCAATGTGATCCAGGGCGAAGCCACGCTCAACCAGGCGCTCATCAAGGACAAGCAGCTCGAGAACCTGTTCATCCTGCCGGCCTCGCAAACGCGCGACAAGGACGCGCTGACGCAGGAAGGCGTGGAAAAGGTCATCAACGACCTCAAGGGCATGGGCTTCGAGTACATCGTCTGCGACTCGCCCGCCGGCATCGAGACGGGCGCGCTGATGGCCGCCTACTTCGCCGACGACGCGCTGGTCGTGACCAACCCGGAAGTCTCGTCCGTGCGCGACTCCGACCGCATCCTGGGCATCCTGTCGGCCAAGTCCAAGCGCGCGGTCGAGGGCGACGAGCCGGTCAAGGAATACCTACTGCTGACGCGCTACAGCCCCAAGCGCGTGGTCGACGGCGAAATGCTGTCGCTGACCGATATCGAAGACATCCTGCGCATCAAGCTGATCGGCGTCATCCCCGAATCGGAATCGGTGCTGCAGGCGTCGAACCAGGGCCTGCCGGCCATCCACCTGAAAGACTCCGACGTCTCCGAAGCCTACAAGGACGTCGTGGCCCGTTACCTTGGCGAAGACAAGGCCCTGCGCTTTACCGATTATGAAAAGCCCGGTTTCCTGAAACGCCTGTTCGGAGGCAAGTAAGCAATGTCCTTCCTGTCGTTTCTACTCGGTCAAAAGAAGACCTCCGCTTCCGTCGCCAAGGAGCGGTTGCAGATCATTCTGGCCCACGAGCGCGGCCGCGGCGACTCGCCCGACTACCTGCCGCAGCTGCAGCAGGAACTGATCGCCGTCATCTCGAAATACGTGAAGATCAACCCCAACGACATCAAGGTGCACCTGGAACGCCAGGACACGCTGGAAGTGCTGGAGGTGAAGATCGAAATGCCGCAGAACGAAAC
Source organism: Achromobacter sp. SX5 (assembly GCF_056711425.1). NCBI lineage: Bacteria > Pseudomonadati > Pseudomonadota > Betaproteobacteria > Burkholderiales > Alcaligenaceae > Achromobacter > Achromobacter sp. SX5. The sequence goes on from NZ_CM160041.1 coordinate 4,734,681, forward strand.
CTGAGACCGCCCCCGCGCGGCCACAAAAAACGCCCGGCGATGCCGGGCGTTTTGCATGGGGCGGGCCGTGCTTAGCGCCGCTTGCCGACCTGATCGCCGATCACGCCGCCGATCGCCGCTCCGCCCACCGTACCGAGGACGCCGCCGTTGGTGATCACGGCGCCAGCCACGCCGCCCAACGCAGCGCCGCCGACGGCGCTTTTCTGGCGATGGCTCATGCCGTCCCAGGAAGAGCAGCCGGCCATGGCGGCGGTCATCGCCAGCGCGACACAGATTTTGGAGAGAGATGCGATTTTCATGGTGTGGTTCCTATTCTCATACCCGGGACCGCGCCTATGAAACAGGACGCGAGCACGCGGTTCCCTTGCGGGTTTGGAACCTTCAGGATCGCAAAATATTCTTGCGCTGGCTGTTAGGTTTGCCCATGAATTGTGTCAAAGGGCGAGAGAATCTTTGCATCCCCCGGGGACTGTGTTGCAGGCGGCCGGCGCTATTTGACCAGACGTAACACCTCGCGGAAGCGCGGGTGCTCGCAAGTGCGCATCCACTCGAAAATCGCCATTTCCGACGTGACGATTTCAGCGCCGTGGGCGCGCGCGCGGCGCAGCGCGGCGTGATGGTCGGACGGCTTGCGCGAACCCGCGGCATCGCTGACCAGGGCCGCGTGATAGCCCAGGTCGAGCAGGCCGATCACGGTCTGCAGCACGCAGATGTGCGCCTCGCAACCCGCCACCAGCACCGTCTTGCGTCCCGCCGGCAGCCAGGCCTCGAAACCGGGTTCGAGCGCCGAAGAGAAATGCATTTTCTGGAAAGTGGTCTGCACCTGCGCGCGCAGCGGCTCGACCGTCGCGCCCAGCATCTTGGCGTGATGCTCGGTGGCGGCCACCGGCACGTCCAGCAGCCGCGCGGCCTGCGCCAGCTTGTGCGCGGCGTCGAGCACGGCCTGGCCTTCGTGGATCACCGGCATCAGCCGTCCCTGCATGTCGACGATCAGCAAGGTGGAATCGGCGGCGGAAAGCAGCATGGTCTGGACTCCTGAAGGAAGGTGCCGGGTTGCGGTTGCGGGCGTGATGGTGATTGTAGGATGGGTGCAGCGCGCGGACTTGCGGGCAAGAATTCCGGTATCGAGCGCGCGTAACCCATCGGCCGGCGAAAGCCGGCATTCGTCTCTTGCCACGAAAGGCGGCGGCTGGCGCCGCCTGATGGGTTACGCGCGTTCGATACCTGGGTTCTTGCCTAAGGATTCTCGCGCTGCACCCATCCTACTTCAAGGCCTTGTACCGCAGGCGCTTGGGCTTGGCGCCCTCTTCGCCCAGGCGGCGCTTCTTGTCCGCTTCGTATTCCTGGTAGTTGCCGTCGAAGAACACCACTTGCGAATCGCCTTCGAAAGCCAGGATGTGGGTGGCGATACGGTCCAGGAACCAGCGGTCGTGGCTGATCACCATGACGCTGCCGGGGAACTCCAGCAAGGCGTCTTCCAGCGCGCGCAGCGTTTCGACGTCGAGGTCGTTGGACGGTTCGTCAAGCAACAGCACGTTGCCGCCGGCGATCAGCGTCTTGGCCATGTGCAGGCGGCCGCGTTCGCCGCCGGACAGCTGGCCCACCAGCTTGTTCTGGTCGCCGCCCTTGAAGTTGAAGCGGCCCAGGTAGGCGCGCGAGGACATCTCGAACTTGCCCACCGTCAGCAGGTCGGCGCCGTCGGCCACGGCGTCGAACACGGTCTTCTTGTCTTCCAGCGCGTCGCGCGACTGGTCCACGTAGGCCAGCTTCACGGTCTGGCCGATCTTGACCTCGCCCGAGTCCGGCTGCTCGCGGCCGGCGATCATGCGGAACAGCGTCGACTTGCCGGCGCCGTTGGCGCCGATGATGCCGACGATGGCGCCCGGCGGCACCTTGAAGCTGAGGTTGTCGATCAGCAGGCGGTCGCCGTAGGCCTTGCTGACGTTATTGAATTCGATGACCTCGTTGCCCAGGCGCTCGCCCACGGGAATGAAGATTTCCTGGGTTTCGTTGCGTTTCTGGTATTCGTAGGACGACAGTTCCTCGAAGCGGGCCAGGCGCGCCTTGGCTTTGGCCTGGCGGCCCTTGGGGTTCTGGCGCACCCATTCCAGTTCTTTCTTGATGGTCTTCTGGCGCGCGGATTCCGAGGCCTCTTCCTGCTTGAGGCGGTCTTCCTTCTGCTCCAGCCACGAGCTGTAGTTGCCCTTCCAGGGAATGCCGTGGCCGCGGTCCAGTTCGAGGATCCATTCGGCCGCGTTGTCCAGGAAGTAGCGGTCGTGGGTCACGCCCACCACGGTGCCCGGGAACTTGTGCAGGAACTGCTCCAGCCATTCCACGCTTTCGGCGTCCAGGTGGTTGGTGGGCTCGTCCAGCAGCAGCATGTCGGGCTTGGACAGCAGCAGGCGGCACAGCGCGACGCGGCGCTTCTCGCCGCCGGACAGGTTGCCGATCACGGCGTCCCAGGGCGGCAGGCGCAGCGCGTCGGCGGCGATTTCCATCTGGTGCTCGATGTCGTCGGCGCCGCTGGAGGCCGCGGCGGCGATGATGGCTTCGAGCTCGGCCTGTTCGGCGGCCAGCGCGTCGAAATCGGCGTCCGGCTCGGCATAGGCGGCATAGACCTCGTCGAGGCGCTTCTTGGCGGTGACGACGGCGCCCAGGCCTTCCTCGACCGCCTGGCGCACGGTGTGCTCGGGGTTCAACTGCGGTTCCTGCGGCAGGTAGCCGATGTTCAGGCCCGGCATGGGGATGGCTTCGCCCTCGATTTCCTTATCGACGCCGGCCATGATCTTCAGCAGCGTCGACTTGCCCGAGCCGTTCAGGCCCAGCACGCCGATCTTGGCGCCAGGAAAAAACGAAAGCGAGATGTCGCGCAGGATCTGCCGCTTGGGCGGCACGATCTTGCCGACGCGGTTCATGGTGTAGACGTATTGGGCCATGGGCTCGTATCGGAGATATAGCTGATAAACCGCTGATTGTAGGCCGGAACCCCGGCCCGCGGGCGCGCGCGCCGTCAGGCCGCGCGGGGCTGCTGCGCCGCGCGGCCGACGCGCATCTGCGCCAGCATCACGCCGGCCAGCGCCATCGCGCCGCCGACGATGTGGAACACGTGCGGCTTTTCGTCCAGGAACAGCGCGGCGATGGCGACCGTGGCCACCGGCATCACGTTCAGGAAGATGCTGGCGCGGTTCGGCCCCAGGTGCTTGACGCCCTGCATCCACAGGAAAGGCGCGAACAGCGACGGAAACAGCGCGGCGTACAGCACCAGCGGCAGGTTCTCGCCGTTGAGCGGCGAGGCCGGCGCCAGCAGGAAGGCCGGCAGCTGGAACAGCACGCCGAAGCCGACCTGCACGTACAGCGACTGCCACGGCCCCACGGGCAGCGCCCAGCGGCGCAGCAGCACGCCGTACAGCGCGTACGCCAGCGCGCCTATGCCCATCAGCACGTCGCCGCGATTGGCGCCCACCGCCAGCAGGCGGGCCGGATCGCCCTCGCCTATCAGTAGCGCCAGGCCGGCCAGCGACAGCAGGCCGCCCAGCATCGCCATCGCCGAAGGCCGCTCGCGCAGCACCACCGCCACCACGGCGATGGTCATCAGCGGAATCATGGCGGTGATGATGCCCATGTTGGTGGCCGTGGTGCTGGCGGCCGCCACATAGGCCAGGCCCTGGTACAGCGCCATGCCCAGCCCGCCCAGCACCGCGAACTTCAGCAGGTTGGGCCGGATCTGGCGGCGCTGCGCCCATACGCCGGGCAGCGCGAACGGGGTCAGGATCACGCCGGCCAGCGCCCAGCGGTAGAACCCGATGGCCGCGGGCGCGATCACGCCGGCGGCCATCTTGGTCACGATCATGTTGACCGACCAGATCAGGGCCGCCAGCAGGGGAAACAGCAGATAACGGGCGGGCGGGTGCGCGGCGGCGGGGGTGGGCATGGCGGGGACATCGAAACAGAACGGGAGCGAGCAAGTGTAGGACGTGTCTGACCCGATGTATATAATGAGAAACAGACAAATCCTGCGAAGTTCCGACATGCCGTCCGCCGATTCCGCGCCGCAGCTTGCCGGCCACCTGCCCTATCCGCTGGCCTGCCGCATCCTGCATTTCACGCCCCGTTCGCGCATGCGCCGCCATGCCTCGCCATGGGCGGAACTGAATTTCGCGATCTCCGGCATCATGGAAATCGGCATAGGCGGCGTCAGCTACCTGTCTCCGCCGCAGTACGCCATCTGGATACCGCCGCACGTCGAACACTGCTGCCAGAACCAGGACGAAGTGCATTACGCCTGCATCGACATTCCGGCGGCGGCATGCGCCGGCCTGCCCGAACAGCCCTGCACGCTGGAGATCAGTCCGGTGATGCGGGCGATTCTGGCCGACTTCGAACGGCGGGCGGTCACCTATCCGGATACGCCCGAAGACCGGCGGATGGCGCAGATCGTCATCGACCAGGCGCGCCAGGCGCGCGCCTACGCCAGCTATCTGCCGTCCACCGGCGACCCGCTGCTCGCGCCCATCCTGGCGGCGCTGCAGCGGCATCCGGGCGACAAGCGCGGCGCCGCGCACTGGGCCGCCAGCGCCGGCGTCACGGAGCGCACGCTGCTGCGCCGCTGCCAGCAGCACCTGGGCATGTCCTTCAACGAATGGCGCCTGCGGCTGCGGGTCGTGAGCGCGCTGGGCCTGCTGGACGCGGGCAGATCGGTCCAGTCGGTGGCGCATGAGCTGGGCTACAGCACGCCGTCGGCCTTCATCGCCATGTTCCAGCGGCTGACCGGCACGTCGCCCGACAGCGCGCGCCGCCGCGACGTCCTGCCCTGACCCGGGAAAATCGCGTCGGCCAAGCGTCGGATGCAAGCGCGGGCCGATCGCGAGACAATACGGTTTACTTTCGTATTGCCGTGCCGTCGCGGCTTCATCGCGCCCAGGAACCTCTCATGTCCGCCTCCGCCACTCCCCCAGCTTCCCTGACCCATTTCAACGCCGCCGAACTGGACATGCTGGCCAAGACCGCCGACGCCCTGAGCGCCTATCTGGGCAAGCCGGTGCTGGCCGAGGTGGTGCTGGGCGACGAAGGCACCGAATGGGTGACCTATGGCGTGCCCGTGGACGAGAACGCCAAGCCCGACGACGAGCAGACCCACGTCCAGCTCGGCGGCCCCGGCGCGCGTCTGCTGGGCAACCGCGGCGGGCTGCCGCCGTCCGACGACGATAGCTACGATTGCCTGTATCTCTGGGCCATCGAAATCTCGCTCAACGAAGGCGAGCGCTTCGTCAAGCTCGACCAGGACGGCGAAGAATCCGCCTGGTCCGACAGCCTGGAAGACGTGCTGCCGTTCGCGCTCACCGAAGAGCCCATGCCGGAAGATCCGGACGAAGACGACGATGAAGACGACGAAGACGAGGATGAGGGCGAAGAAGCGGACGGCGACGCCCGCCGCCACTGACCGCCCCGCGCGGATCACACCGTGATCCGCCCCTCCTGCACCGCGTGACAGGCCACCACCGACACGCCCGAGGCCAGCGCGGCCGGCGCTTCGCGCTTGCAGCGGTCATTGGCGTGCGGGCAGCGAGGATGGAACGTGCAGCCCGACGGCGGATTGAGCGGATTCGGCACCTCGCCCGCCACCGCCGTGCGCGGCTTGCCCGCGCCGTTGATGTCGGGAATGGCCTGCAGCAGCATCCGCGTGTACGGATGCCGCGGCCGCGCGAACAGCTCGTCGCGCGGCGCCACTTCCACCATGCGACCCAGGTACATCACTCCCACCCGGTCGGCCACGTGGTGCACCACCGCCAGGTTGTGGGAAATGAACAGATAGGTCAGCCCCAGCTCGCGCTGCAGGTCCTTCATCAGGTTCAGCACCTGGGCCTGCACCGACACGTCGAGCGCCGAGGTCGGCTCGTCGCACACCAGGAATTCCGGATTGACCGCCAGCGCCCGCGCAATCGAGATGCGCTGGCGCTGGCCGCCCGAGAACTGGTGCGGATAGCGTCCCTGGTCCGCCGGGTCCAGGCCGACCTGCCGCAGCAGCTCGCCGACGCGGGCGCTGCGCTCGGCGGGCGTCATCCGCGTATGGGTCAGCATGGGCTCGGCGATGATGCGTCCGACCCGCCAGCGCGGATTCAGGCTGGCATAGGGGTCCTGGAAAATCATCTGCAGGCGCTTGCGCAGCGCCCGTCCGCCCGGCTCCGCCATGCGCGACAGGGGCTGGCCGTCGAAGCGGATGTCGCCGCGCGTCAGCTCGTACAGGCCGACCAGCATGCGCGCCACGGTCGACTTGCCGCAGCCCGATTCGCCCACCAGCGCCAGCGTCTCGCCGCGCGCGATCTCGAACGACACGCCGTCCACGGCGCGCAGCATCACCTGCGGCTTGCGCGCCAGCTTGCGTTCCAGCCAGGGCGGCGACACGTCGAACCAGCGGGCCGCGTCCTTGACTTCAACCAGGGGGGTGCTCATGCCGCCACCTCCGCTTTGTTTTCATGGAGCCAGCAGGCCGCTTGTGACGTTCCTGCGGGCATGAGTTCGGGCCGGTCGCGCTCGCAGCGCGGCAGGCGCTGCCCGCAACGCGGATTGAAGGCGCAGCCGGGCGGAATCGCGTTCAGCCGCGGCATGCTGCCGTCGATCTGCACCAGCCTGTCGGCATGCGCGTCCAGTGTGGGAATGGAGCCCATCAGCCCCGCCGTGTAAGGATGGCGCGGCTTGTGGATGACGTCGGCCACCGGGCCGATCTCGGCCACGCGCCCGGCGTACATCACCGCCACGCGGTCGGCGGTTTCGGCGATCACGCCCATGTCGTGCGTGATCAGCATCACCGCCGTGCCGTGCTCTCGGCACAGGCGCTTGAGCAGTTCGATGATCTGCGCCTGGATCGATACGTCCAGCGCCGTGGTCGGCTCGTCGGCCACCACCAGCTTGGGCTCGGCCGCCAGGGCCAGCGCGATCACCACGCGCTGGCGCATGCCGCCCGAGAACTGGTGCGGATAGTGGTCGATGCGCTCGCGCGCCGCCGGAATGCCGGTGGCCGCCAGCAGCTCGACGGCGCGGTTGCGCGCCTGCGACCAGCTCATGTCCAGATGCGTGACGATGGTCTCGGCCAGCTGCCGGCCCACCGTGTACAGCGGATTGAGCGAGGTCAGCGGGTCCTGGAACACCGCGCCGATTTCGCGGCCGCGCACGCGGCGCATCTGCTCGTCGGGCAGGTTGTCGATGCGGCGGCCGGCCAGCAGGATCTCGCCCGCGGCCACGCGCCCCGGCGGCTCCAGCAGCCCGATGATGGACGCGCCGGTCAGCGACTTGCCGGCCCCGGACTCGCCCACCACGCCCAGCACTTCGCCTTCCTGGATGGAGAACGACACGTCGTCCAGCGCGCGCAGCGTGCCGCGGCGGGTGGGAAATTCCACCCGCAGGTTGCGGACTTCAAGTAAAGCGCTCATGCGCGACACCTCAATTCAGTTTGGGGTTGAGCGCGTCGCGGAGCCAGTCGCCCAGCAGATTGACGGACAACACCAGCAGCACCAGCGCCGCGCCCGGGAAAATGGTGATCCACCACTCTCCGGAAAACAGGAAGTCATTGCCGATGCGAATCAGCGTGCCCAGCGAAGGCGCCGTCGGCGGCACTCCCACGCCCAGGAACGACAGCGTCGCCTCGGTGATGATGGCAGTGGCCAGGTGCACGGTGGCCAGCACCAGCACCGGCCCCAGCACGTTGGGCAGCACGTGGCGGAACATGATGACCGGCGAGGCCACGCCGATGACCCGCGCCGCCTGCACGTATTCGCGGTTCTTCTCCACCAGCGTGGAGCCGCGCACCGTGCGCGCGTATTGCGGCCAGCCCGCCAGCGCGATCGAGCCGATCAGCACGGGAAAGGCGATCAGCTCGTGCATTTCGCGCGGCACGGCGGCGCGCGCCACGCCGTCGATCAGCAGCGCGATCAGGATGGCGGGAAACGACAGCTGCACGTCGGCCACGCGCATGATGAAGGCGTCGATCCGCCCGCCCGCGTATCCCGACACCAGGCCCAGCACGATGCCGATCAGCATGGACAGCAGCACCGAGGCCAGGCCAATCAGCAGCGACACGCGCGTGCCGTACAGAATGGCCGAAAACAGGTCGCGCCCCTGGCTGTCCGTGCCCAGCAGATAGGTGGACTGCCCGTCGGCCTCCCAGACCGGCGGCAGCAGCGCGTCCAGCAGCTCCACCTTGGTCAGGTCGAAGGGGTTGTGCGGCGCCACCCAGCCGGCCCCGAAGGAACAGACGAGCAGCAGCGCCAGCAGCACGGTGGCGGCGATGGCCACGGGAGCCCGGCGCCAGGCCCAGGCGATGTCGCTGTCCCACCAGCGTTTGAGTACGGCGCGCATCAGTGAGCCCCCCCGCGTGTCAGCCCGGAGCGCAGGCGCGGGTCCACGACGAAATACAGAAGATCGACGACCAGGTTGATGACCACGAACACCAGCGCGATCAGGCACAGGTACGCGGCCATGACCGGCACGTCGGCGAATTGCACCGCCTGGATGAACAGCAGGCCCATGCCCGGCCACTGGAACACCGTCTCGGTCACGATGGCGAAGGCGATGATGCCGCCGAGCTGCAGGCCGGTGATGGTGATGACCGGCACCATCGTGTTCTTCAGCGCGTGGCCGAAGTGGATGGCGCGGCGCTTCAGGCCGCGGGCGCGCGCGAACTTGATGTAGTCCGAACGCAGCACCTCCAGCATTTCGGAGCGCACCAGCCGCAGCACCAGCGTCATCTGGAACAGCGACAGCGTGATGGACGGCAGGATCAGGTGCTTCCACCCCGTGACGGTGAACAGCCCCGACGTCCACCAGCCGATGCCGACGGTATCGCCGCGCCCGTAGCTGGGCAGCCAGCCCAGTTGCACGGAAAACACCAGGATCAGCAGGATGCCGATCAGGAAGGTCGGCAGCGACACCCCCAGCAGCGAGCCGGCCAGCAGCAGCTGCGACAGCAGGCTGTTGCGCTTGAGCGCGGTGTAGACGCCCAGCGGCACGCCCAGCAGCAGCGCCAGCAGCGCGGCCACGACGGACAGCTCCAGCGTGGCCGGCAGGCGCGACTTCAGCAGCGCGGATACGGGTTCGCTCTGGCGCAGGGAGATGCCGAAATTGCCCTGCACGGCGTTGGCCACGAAGTGGCCGAACTGGACGATGGCCGGCTCGTTCAGGCCCAGGCGTTCACGCAGTGCCATGCGTTCGGCGTCGGTGGCGTCCTGCCCCAGCATGATGGTGACGGGATCGCCGACGTATTGGAAAAGCACGAATGCCAGCAGCGCGACGGTGAGCATCACCGCCACGGCCTGCAGCAGGCGGCGCAGTATGAAAGCAAACATAGGAGAAAAGGCGAATTGGCGGAGCCCCGGAAGGGCCCCGCCCTGGATTAGGGTCTTTCAACCCTGGACGGGATCAGTCGACCTTGACCCAGTCGGCGACCAGACGGTTGTCGGCGCGGTGCACCACCGTCACGTTCTTGCGCATGGCCCAGGGAATGACCTGGTCGTGCAGCGGGATGTGGCCGAAGTCCTTGGCGTGCCCTTCCAGCACCTTGATGATGTCGGCGTCGCGCTTGGCCGGATCGGTCTCGGTCTTGATCCGGTCGATGACGGCGTCCAGTTCCTTGTTGCTGTAGTTGCCCAGGTTGTACATGCCGTCCGCGCCTTCGCCCTTGGTGCGGATCAGGTTCTGCAGCGTGTACATGGCGTCGAAGGTGGGCACGCCCCAGCCGAACAGGTAGGCGCTGGTGTCGTACGACTGCACCTTGGGGAAGTAGGTGGCGCGCGGCATGGCGTTCATGGTGGCCTTCACGCCCACCTTGGCCCACATGCCGATGACGGCCTGGCAGATGGCCTCGTCGTTGATGTAGCGGTTGTTGGGGCAGTCCAGCGTGAAGTTGAGCGTGCCGTCGTAGCCGGCTTCCTTGAGCAGCGCGCGCGCCTTGTCGGCGTCGTAGGGCACGCGCTTGTGCAGCGACTCGGCCCAGCCGTGCACCTGCGGCGCGATCATGGTGCCGGTGGGCGCGGACAGGCCGCGCATCACGGCGCGCTTGATCGCGTCCACGTCGATGGCGCGGTACAGCGCCTCGCGCACGCGCACGTCCTGGAACGGGTTCTTGCCCTTGATGGTGGAGTACTGCAGCTCGGGACGCTTCTGGTCCAGGCCCAGGTAGATGGTGCGGTATTCGTTGCCCTCGACCACCTTGGCCGACTGGCGCAGGCGATCCAGGTCCTGGGCCGCCGGGTCCAGCACGAAGTCGATCTCGCCCGACAGCAGCGCCGCGGTGCGCGTGGCGTTCTGCTTGATCGGCGTGAACACGACTTCGGTCACGTTGCCGACCTTGCCGGCCTTGTTCCACCAGTCCTTGTTCTCCTCGAACACGGTGCGCACGTCCACTTCACGCGACTTCAGCTTGTAGGGGCCGGTGCCGTTGGTATTGCGCGCGCCGTAGGTTTCTTCCTTGTTGACGAAGTCCTGCGGCTTGGCGATGTTGTGCTTCTCGGCCCAGGCCTTGTTCATGATGAACACATTGGTCAGCTGGCGCAGCAGCACGGGATTGGGTGCCGAGGTCTCCACCTCGACCGTCAGGTCGTCGACCTTGCGCGCTTCCTTGATGCCGGTGGTGTAGGCCTTGTAGTTCGAGGTCGGAGCCATCGCGCGGTGGATCGAGAACACCACGTCGTCGGCGGTGAAGGCGGCGCCGTCGTGGAACTTCACGTTCGGGCGCAGCTTGAAGCGGTACAGCGTGGGCGAGACCTGCTGCCATTCGGTGGCCAGGCGCGGGGTCAGCTTGAAGGACTTGTCGTAGTCCACCAGCGGTTCGTAGATATAGCTGTTGGCGGCGATCGTCATGCCTTCGTTCTGCGAGTGCGGGTCGAAGGTGAGGATGTCGCCCTGGGCGGCCCAGCGGAAGGTTTTGGCCTGCCCGATCGAGGGCGCGGCCACGGCGGCTGCGGCGATCGCGATAGCAATCAAAGTGCGGCGCATAGGATCAACTCCTGACAGTAGTCTGAATACCGGCGCGATATTGCCTACCCGCGGAACCCCCGTCAATTCAGGGTTTATGCGTACCGGAACAGGTTTTCCCAGAGGGAAAACTATTAGGGACGCATATGCTTGTAACAAAAAAATAGGACGAACGCTGTTCGGTTTTGTGCCGCCTATTCTTCTTCTGCAATCGGCAGTTCCAGCGGCACGTGCTCGGTCATCAGCACTTCCAGCATCTCGATCAGCTGCGCGGCCTTTTCCTCGCCGAAGGGCGCCAGCACCGCCTTCTGGTGCTGCATGGCCTGCTCGCACAGCGAGGCGATCAGGTTCGATCCCTTGGCCGTGATGCGCACGCGCGTCTGGCGCCGGTCCGCCCGCACGCCGTTGCGCGCCACCAGGCCTTCGGCCTCCATGCGCTGCACCACCTTGCTCAGCGTGGGCTGTTTGGTGATGGCCAGCACCGCCAGCGAGCCTATGGTTTCGCCCTCGCTGCCCTGCAGGCTGGCCAGCACCCGCCACTGGGTCACCGACAGGCCGGCCGCCCTGACCTGCAGGTGGAACTCCGCCGAAATGCGCTGGCTGGCCTGCGCCAGCAGATAGGCGAGGTAGCCGTCGACGAAACGGGGAGCGCCGCGCGCCGCCGTGGAAGTGTCCCGCTGCTTCTGCAATTCCATGCTGTTCTGCTCCGATGTCCGCGCCCGGGCGCATGCTGTTGCGCAACACAGGGTATACCCGGAATCGCAACCCGTTTTTGCACTCTGACGGGGCGCGCGGCGTGCCCCAAACTAGTGATCAACGAGTATATACATCCTTGTTTTATTGCGATATTTTTTTCTTTCCATGAAATTTCATCTTTTTTGTTGACAGCTAAAACGTTGACTCCTAAAGTATTTTTTAGATGAATTTTCCATGACGTGGCGATGCTGCGCAGCAGCAACGGCTGAGGACCCGACGACCGGGCCCGCAAGGAGTTCCTGATGGCAGAAAGGTCTTTCAAGAAAGAAGTCCAGCAACTGCGAATCGGCGCGGGCGAAGAGTTCCGCGGCGAGGGGATTCTTGCGGTCACCAAGGCCCTGCTGCAATCCGGCGTGGGCTACGTCGCCGGCTACCAGGGTTCGCCGATCTCGCACCTGATGGACGTGCTGGCCGACGCCAACGACATCCTGCAGGAACTCGGCGTGCACTTCGAGGCCAGCGCCTCGGAAGCCACCGCGGCCGCCACGCTGGCGGCCTCGGTCATGTATCCGATCCGCGGCGCGGTCACCTGGAAATCCACCGTGGGCACCAACGTCGCCTCCGACGCGCTGGCCAACCTGGCCTCGGGCGGCGTCACCGGCGGCGCGCTGGTGATCGTGGGCGAGGACTACGGCGAAGGCTCGTCCATCATGCAGGAACGCTCGCACGCGTTCGCCATGAAGTCGCAGATCTGGCTGCTGGACCCGCGTCCCAACCTGGAAAGCATGGTCAAGGCGGTCGAGGACGGGTTCGAATTGTCCGAGGCCAGCAAGACGCCGGTGATGCTGCAGCTGCGCATCCGCGGCTGCCACGTGCATGGCCGCTTCATCGCCAAGGAAAACAAGCGTCCTGCGTTTTCGCTGGCCCAGGCGCTGGAAAGCCCCGAGCGCGACACCAGCCGCATCGTGCTGCCGCCGGCCTCGTTCCTGCACGAGCAGGAAAAGATCAAGGAGCGCTGGCCCGCCGCCATCCGCTACATCAAGGAACACAGGCTCAACGAGTTCTTCGACGGCGAGCAGGACGACGTGGGCCTGATCCTGCAGGGCGGCCTCTACAACGGCGTCATCCGCGCGCTGCAGCTGCTGGGCCTGGCCGACCACTTCGGCAACAGCCGCATTCCGCTGTACGTCATGAACGTGACCTATCCCGTGATCGAGGACGAGGTCGTCGAGTTCTGCCGGGGCAAGCGCGCCGTGCTGCTGCTGGAAGAAGGCCAGCCCGACTATATCGAGCAGAACCTGCACGCGGTGCTGCGCCGCGCCGGCGTCCAGACGCGGCTGTCCGGCAAGGACGTGCTGCCCATGGCCGGCGAGTACACCACCCAGGTCATGCGCGACGGTCTGCGCGAATTCCTCAAGCGCAACCGCCCGCAATCGCTGCAGACGCACCCTGCCGTGGCGGCCGACGCCCAGGCCGCCGAACGCCAGCTCGAAATCACCGAACTAGCGCGGCCCAGGCCGGCCCGGCCGGCCGAGCAGCCCATCACTTTCCACAAGCACGTCGAAGGCCTGGCGGCGGTGGTGCCGCCGCGGCCGGCGGGCTTCTGTACCGGCTGTCCGGAGCGGCCGATCTTCTCGGCGCTGACCCTGGCGCAGGATAAGCTGGGCCAGCACCACATTTCGTGCGACATCGGCTGCCACCTGTTCTCCATCCTGCCGCCCTTCAACCTGGGCGCCACCACCATGGGCTACGGCCTGGGCGCCTCCAGCGCGGCGGCGTTCAACGTGCCGGCGGCCAAGCGGCCCATTTCCATCATGGGCGACGGCGGCTTCTGGCACAACGGGCTGGCCTCGGGCATCGGCAACGCGGTGTTCAACAAGTACGACGGCGTGATCGTCATCGTCGACAACTACTACTCCTCGGCCACCGGCGGCCAGGACATCCTGTCCTCGCGCGCCGACAACCCGGACCGCTCGACCAACAACCCCATCGACGAGGCCGTGCGCGGGGTCGGCGTGAAATGGGTGCGCACGCTGGACCGCACCTACGACGTGGCCAAGGTGCGCGCCACCCTCGAAGAGGCGCTGACCACCGACGTCAAGGGCCCCAAGGTCATCATCGCGCAGTCCGAATGCATGCTGAACAAGCAGCGCCGCGTCAAGCCGCTATTCAACCAGGCGGTGAAGGCGGGCAAGCGCGCGGTCAAGGAACGCTTCGGCGTGGACCCCGACGTCTGTACCGGCGACCACGCCTGTATCCGCCTGTCGGGCTGTCCGTCGCTGACGGTCAAGGACAGCGGCGATCCGCTCAAGGAAGATCCGGTCGCGCACGTCGAAAGCAGCTGCGTGGGCTGCGGCAACTGCGGCGAAGTGGCCCATGCCGCCGTGCTGTGCCCGTCGTTCTACCGCGCCGACATCGTCCACAACCCGACCGGCCGGGACCGCTTCATGGCGCGCATGCGCGGCGCCGTGATCGGCTTTCTGCAACGGCGCCGCGCCGCGCGCCTGACCCATGACGCCCTTTGAGGAACCCTGCTCCATGAACGCGGCCGCTATGCAGCAAGCCAACCCGATCAAGATCGCCATCCTGGCCATGGGCGGCCAGGGCGGCGGCGTGCTGGCCGACTGGATCGTCGACATGGCCGAGCACGCCGGCTGGTGGGCCCAGACCACTTCGGTGCCCGGCGTGGCCCAGCGCACCGGCGCCACCATCTATTACGTGGAGCTGATGCCCGAGGCCGAAGTGCGGCGCGCCGGCAGGCAGCCGGCGCTGGCGCTGATGCCCACGCCCGGCGACGTGGACCTGGTGGTGGCGGCCGAGCTGATGGAAGGCGGGCGCGCGATCCAGCGCGGCCTGGTCACGCCCGAGCGCACGGTGCTGCTGGCCTCGTCGCACCGCAGCTACGCCGTCAGCGAAAAATCCGCGCCCGGCAACGGCATCGCCGATCCCAACAAAGTGCTGGAAGCCGGCCGCGCGGCGGCCCGTCGCTTTCTCTGCTTCGACCTGCAGGACCTGGCCGACCGGGCCGGCAGCGTCATCAGCGCCAGCCTGTTCGGCGCGGTGGCGGGCAGCGGCGCGCTGCCGTTCGCGCGCGACGATTTCGAGGCCACGGTGCGGCGCGCCGGCCTGGGCGTGGAGGCCAGCCTGCGCGCCTTCGCGCTGGGTTTCGAAGCGGCCGACCAGGCCCCCGCGCAGCCCGCCGCCATCGACCTGGAACGGCCGCTGCCGGCGCTGCCCGAGACGGCCGCCAGCCCGCGCGCGCAGGCCCTGCTGGACGCCATCAAGCGCGATTTCCCCGCCTGTGCGCAGCCCATGCTGGTGGCCGGCGTGCGCCGCCAGATCGAGTTCCAGGACCTGGCCTACGCCGGCGACTATCTGCGCCACATGAAAGCCATCCGCGACCTGGACGCCGCGCACGGCGGCGACGCGCGCCAGTGGGCGCTGACCTGCGCGGCGGCGCGCTATGTGGCCACGGCCATGGCCTACGACGACGTGATCCGCGTCGCCGACCTGAAAACCCGCGGCACGCGCTTCGAGCGCGTGCGCCAGGAAGTGGGCGCGCGTCCGGACCAGCTGGTCTACACCACCGAATTCATGCACCCGCGGCTGGAGGAAATCTGCGGCACGCTGCCGGCCGGGCTGGGCCGCTGGCTGGAGGGCTCCAAGGCCTTCGGCGGTTTCGTCGCGCGCCGTCTGGGCCGCGGGCGCCGCATGCAGAGCAGCACGCTGAGCGGCTTTCTGATGCTGTACGCGCTGGCCGGCATGCGGCGGTTCCGCCGCGGCACGCTGCGCCACCAGACCGAGGCCGCGGGCCTGCGGCAATGGCTGGACCTGATCGCCAGGCTGGCGCCGCGCGACTACGCGCTGGCCGTCGAAACCGTCAACTGCCGCCGCCTGGTCAAGGGCTATAGCGACACCCACGTGCGCGGCGGCGGCAAGTACCGCCAGCTCATCGCCGCCGCCGAACGGCTGGCCGGCCAGCCCAACGCCGCGGCGACGCTGCGCGAACTGCGCGACACCGCCCTGGCCCACGAAAAATGCGAGCCCATGGAGCGCCAGCTGGCCGAAAAGCTGGCGGCCTGAGCGACGGACCGCCGCCAGCGCGGCGGCCCCGGCGAATCCGCACAAAGAGAGAGACAGACGCCGTGCAAACATTGAAACTCATCGTTCGCGAAGTCCGCCAGGAATCGCCCTTGATCCGCTCTTTCCGGCTGGCCCGTGAAGACGGCGGCCCCCTTCCCGCCTTCGGGCCGGGCGCGCATCTGAAGGTGTCGGTGCCGGGCCAGCGCGAGCCGCGCTGCTACTCGCTGGTGCAGCTCGCGCCCGACGCCGGCCGCTACGCCCAGCCCCTCGAATACCGCCTGGGCGTGCGCCTCGAAGAAGCCAGCCAGGGCGGTTCGCGCTACATGCACGCGCTGTCCGAGGGCGACCTGATCACGGCCGAAGGCCCGCGCAACGACTTTCCGCTGCACGAAGCGCCCGCCGGCGACGAACCCGTGCTGCTGATCGCAGGCGGCATCGGCATCACGCCCATCGCCTCCATGGCCGCCGCGCTCAAGTCCGCCGGCCGCGCGTTCCATCTGCACTATTGCGGCCGCAGCCGCGGCCAGCTGGCCTTCCTGCCCGAGCTGCAGGCGCTGGCCGGCGCCGACCTGAGCCTGCACGCCGACGACGAGCCCGACTGCTGCTTCGACCTGCGCGCGCTGCTGGATTCGGCCTCGCCGCGCCAGCACCTGTACGTGTGCGGCCCCAAGGGCCTGATCGACGCCGTCATCCACGAAGCCCGCGCCCGCCACTGGCCCGACGCCCACATCCATTTCGAACTGTTCACCACGGCCGCGCCGCAGGCCGGCGACCAGGCTTTCGAGGTCGAGCTGCGCCAGTCCGGCCAGGTGCTGACCATCCCCGCGGACAAGACCATCATCGAGGTCATGGAGGAAGCCGGCTGCGATCCGATGTACGACTGCAAGCGCGGCGAATGCGGGGTCTGCCAGGCCACGGTGCTGGAGGGCGAGCCCGACCACCGCGACTACTACCTCTCGGACACCGAGAAGGCCAGCGGCAAGATCATCCAGATCTGCATCTCGCGCGCGAAATCCGCGCGCCTGGTGCTGGATCTGTAGGCACGACGCAAGGAAGCGCCATCATGAGCAAATACCGCGACAACCCCGACGCCATCCGCGCCCTGCTGCGCGAGACCGAAGTGCACAAGGACCTGTTCGTCGACCAGGAACTGTTCGAGCTGGAAATGGAGCGCCTGTACGCCAACACCTGGGTCTACGTGGGCCACGACAGCCAGGTGCCGAACCCGGGCGACTACATCACCACCACGGTGGGCGACCAGCCGGTGGTGATGGTGCGCCACAGCGACCGCAGCGTGCGCGTGCTGCACAACCGCTGCCCGCACAAGGGCACGATGGTCGCCGGCGACGCCTGCGGCAACACCGGCAAGTTCTTCCGCTGCCCGTATCACGCCTGGACCTTCAAAACCGACGGCAGCCTGCTGTCCATCCCGCTCAAGAAAGGCTACGAAAACACCGGCCTGGAGCACTGCGAGGCCAGCAAGGGCATGGCCGCCGTGCAGGACGTGCGCAACCACCGCGGCTTCGTGTTCTGCCGCCTCAATCCGCAGGGCCAGTCGTTCGAGGAATTCTTCGGCGATTCGCTGTCGACCCTGGACAACATGGTCGACCGCTCGCCCGAAGGCCGGCTGGAAGTCGCCGGCGGCGTGATGCGCTACATGCACCGCTGCAACTGGAAGATGCTGGTCGATAACCAGACCGACACCTGCCACCCGATGGTGGCGCACGAATCGTCGGCGGGCACCGCGGTCAAGGTCTGGGAGCAGGCGCCCGCCGGCACGCCCAAGCCCATGGCCGTGGAACTGTTCGCGCCGTTCATCTCGCCCTACGAGTTCTTCGAGAACATGGGCATACGCGTATGGGAAAACGGCCACGGCCACACCGGCGTGGCCGACTCCATCCACGCTTCCTATTCCGGCATTCCGGGCTACTGGGACGCCATGGTGGCGGCCTACGGCGAGGAACGCGCCGGCCAGATCCTGGGCGACGTGCGCCACAACACCGTGTACTTCCCCAACATCATGGTCAAGGGCCCGATCCAGACGCTGCGCGTGTTCAAGCCGATCGCGGCCGACCGGACGCTGGTGGAGTCCTGGACCTTCCGCCTGGTGGGCGCGCCCGACCTGCTGCTGGAGCGCACCCTCATGTACAACCGGCTGATCAACGCGCCGACCTCGGTGGTCGGCCATGACGACCTGGAAATGTACGAGCGCGCGCAGGACGGCCTGCATTCGCGCGCGCGCGAATGGGTGAACGTCGGCCGGCTCTACTCGCCCGACGAGACCGGCCGCAAGAACGTCACCACCAACGGCACCAACGAATGGCAGATGCGCAACCAGTACCGCGCATGGGGCCGCTACATGACCGCAACGGAGCCGGTATGAGCGCGAGCGACCGTGAACTGATCGATTTCGTCTACGCCGAGGCGCGCATGCTGGACGAGCAGCGCTTCGAGGAATGGCTGGACCTGTACACCGAGGACGGCCGCTACTGGATGCCGCTGGCCCACGGCCAGACCGACCCCAGGCTGCACGCCTCGCTGATGTACGAAGACAAGCTGCTCTTGCGCGTGCGCGTGCAACGGCTGGCCGGCCAGCGCACCTACTCGCAGCAGCCCAGGAGCCGCTGCCACCACCTGCTGCAGGCGCCCACCGTCGAGCACGGCCACCCCGAAGCCGCGCCAGCCGAAGGCCGCCACGTGGTGCGCACCGCCTTTCATTACGTGGAGACCCGGCTCGACACGCAGACGCTGTACGCCGGCTGGGCCACCCACCACCTGGTGGAGCAGGACGGCGGCCTGCGCATCCAGCTCAAGCGCGTGGACCTCGTCAACTGCGACGCGGCCTTCGGCAATATCCAACTGTTCATGTAGGAGCGGCTCGTGAACACCACGGTCCATCAGGCACTGCTCGACACCGCCGCGCGCCACGGCGCCCGGCCCTTTCTGTGCATACTGCCGGAGACGGCGCAGGCCTATGGCGTCGGCGCCGGCGAGCTGAGCTACGCCCAGGCCGCCAGCGCCGTCGAGACGCTGCGCGCGGCCTACGCCCGCGCCGGCTACGGCCACGGCCACCGCGCCGGGCTGCTGCTGGAGAACCGCCCCGCGTTCTTCCTGCACTGGTTCGCGCTGAACGCGCTGGGCGTGTCGGTGGTGCCGATCAACCCGGACCTGCGCGCCGCGGAACTCGAATACCTGACGGGGCACTCCGAGATCGCGCTGGCGGTGGCCCTGCCCGAACGCCACGACGACCTGATCGCGGCCGCCCGGCGCGCCGGCCGCGAGCTGCGCGTGATGGGCCCGGACGACGCGCCCCCGCCCGCGCCCTTTGGCGCGCCGCTGGCAGGCAGCGAGCCGGATGTCCTGACCGAATGCGCCCTGCTCTACACGTCCGGCACCACCGGCCGCCCCAAGGGCTGCATCCTGCCCAACCGCTACTTCCTGCATGCCGGCGGCTGGTATGCGCGCATCGGCGGCCTGGCCGCCCTGCGGCCCGGCGAGGAACGCATGCTGACGCCGCTGCCGCTGGTGCACATGAACGCGATGGCGTATTCGGCCATGGCCATGCTGCTGACCGGCGGCTGCCTGATCCCGCTGGACCGCTTCCATCCCAGGACCTGGTGGGACAGCGTGCGCGAATCGCGCGCCACGGTGCTGCACTACCTGGGCGTCATGCCCGCCATCCTGATGAAGGCCGAGGCGTCGCCGCGCGATCTGCAGCCCGCCATCCGCTTCGGCTTCGGCGCCGGCGTGGACCGCAAGCTGCACCAGCCTTTCGAGGCGCGCTTCGGCTTTCCGCTGCTGGAGGCCTGGGCCATGACCGAGACCGGCGCGGGCGCCGTCATCATCGCCAACCGCGAGCCGCGTCACATCGGCAGCAGCTGCTTCGGCCGCGAGGAAGACGACGTGCAGGTGCGCATCGTCGACGACGCCGGCGCCGAGGCCGCCATCGGCGAGCCCGGCGAGCTGCTGGTGCGCCATGCCGGCGACGACCCGCGCTACGGCTTTTTCGCCGGCTACCTGAAGGACGAGGCCGCCACGGCTCAGGCCTGGGAAGGCGGCTGGTTCCATACCGGCGACATCGTGCGCCGCGAGGCCGACGGCGCGCTGCGCTTCGTGGACCGCAAGAAGAACGTGATCCGCAGAAGCGGCGAGAACATCTCGGCCGTGGAAGTCGAAAGCGTGCTGATGCAGCATCCGCTGGTCAAGGCGGTGGCGGTGGCCGCCGTGCCCGACACCGTGCGCGGCGACGAGGTGCTGGCCTGCGTGGTGCCCGAGACCCAGCCCGCCTCCGACGCCGAGCTGGCCGAGGCCGCGCGCAGCATCGTGCAATGGAGCCTGGAACAGCTGGCGTACTACAAGGCGCCGGGCTATGTGGCCTTCGTGGACGCCCTGCCGCTCACCACCACCAACAAGATCCAGCGCGGCGAGATGAAGGCGCTGGCGCCCACCCTGCCCGGCACGGCCCGCTGCGTGGATACCTGCTCGATGAAGAAGCGGCCCGCCGCGCAGCCGCAGGAGCCGCTTCGATGAGCGCGCGCCTGGGCTATGACGGCGTGGTGGCGGCCCTGCCCGTCACCATCCCGTACGAGCGCTATTGCACCCATGCCGCCCACTGGTGGCTGGGACGCGCGCTGGGCGCGCTGATCCGCCAGGCCGGCATCGCCAAGGCCGAGGTGGATGGGCTTTGCGTGTCCAGCTTCACGCTGGCGCCCGACACCGCGGTCGGCCTGGTGCAGCATCTGGGCATGAGCCCGCGCTGGCTGGACCACATCCCCATGGGCGGGGCCAGCGGCGTGGCGGCCCTGCGCCGCGCCGCCCGCGCCGTGCAGGCCGGCGACGCCGGCATCGTGGCCTGCCTGGCGGGCGACACCAACCACGTGGACTCGTTTCGCAACACGGTCAGCCAGTTCTCGCGCTTCGCGCAGGACGCGGTGTATCCGTACGGCGCGGGCGGCCCCAACGCCAGCTTCGCGCTGCTGACGGCCAACTACATGCGCGCCACCGGCGCCACGCGCGCCGATTTCGGCAAGCTGTGCGTGGCGCAGCGCGACAACGCGCTGCGCTTTCCGCATGCGCTGATGAAAAAGCCGCTGACGCTGGCCCAGTACCTGGACGCGCGCGTCATCACCGACCCCATCCACCTGTTCGACTGCGTCATGCCTTGCGCCGGCGCCGACGCCTTCCTGGTCATGAGCGAGGACCGGGCGCGCGCGCTGGGCCTGCCGCATGTGCGCATCCTCTCCACCATCGAGCGCCACAACGCCTGGATCGAAGATCCCATCCAGACGCGCGGCGGCTGGACCATGGACGTGGACGAACTGTACGGACAGGCCGGCGTCGCGCCGGCCGACATGGATTTCCTGCAGGCCTACGACGACTACCCAGTCATCAACATGATGCAGATCGAAGACCTGGGCTTCTGCGAAAAAGGCGCGGCGCCGGACTTCGTGCGCCGCCACAGCTTCACCGTGGACGGCAGCTTTCCCTTCAATACCAACGGCGGGCAGCTGTCGGTGGGCCAGGCCGGCGCGGCCGGCGGCTACCTGGGGCTGGTCGAGGCCCTGCGCCAGCTGACCGGCACGGCCGGCGGCACGCAGGTGGCCGACGCGCGCCTAGGCATGGTCAGCGGCTTCGGCATGATCAATTACGACCGCGGGCTGTGCACCGCCGCGGCCATCCTGGCAAGGAGCGAGGCATGACGGAACCGCTGGCCAGGCCGCCCCGCAAGAATCCCGTCGCGCGCACGCGCCAGCCGACGCTGCCGCCCGGCTCGCGCAGCCGCGCCGCGCTCGGGCTGACCGCGGCCGCCGCCGAAGGCCGCTTCGAACTGCAGACCTGCGCCGACTGCGGGACGGTGCAGTACCCGCCGCGCGAGGTCTGCGGCCATTGCCTGTCCGAACGCCTGCCGTGGCTTGCGGTCGATCCCGCCGGCGTGCTGCTGGCGAGCACCGTCCTGCACCACAGCAACGACCTGTATTTCCGCGAGCGCCTGCCCTGGCGCGTGGGCACGGTGCGCATGGCCGCCGGCCCCTCGGTGGTGGCCCACGTGCACCAGGATTGCGCCGACGGCGGCCGCGTGCGGCTGGCGCTCAAGCTCGACCGCAGCGGCCAGGCCGTGATGATCGCCCTGCCCGAAAGGAACACGCCCAACATGGAAGACGACAAGACCCTGCGCGAGACCTCGTGCGATCCGAAGTTCCGCCGCGCGCTCGTCACCGACGGCAAGTCGGCGGTGGGCCAGGCCGTGGCGCGCGCCCTGCTCGATGCCGGCAGCCCCATGGTGTTCCTGGGCGATCCGCAGCCCTGGCGCCGCGACGCCGCGTTCGACGCGCTGGCGTCCGACCCGCGGGTGCAGGCGGTGGACCTGAACGTGACCGATACCGACTCGGTCGAGCGCGTGGCCGCGTCGATCGGCGGCAAGGTGGAGATCCTGGTCAACACCGCCGACCTGGAACGCGAAGGCGGCCTGCTCGGGCGCAAGGACGTGAACACCGCGCGCGACGCCATGGACGTGAACGTGCTGGGACTGATGCGCCTGGCCCAGGGCTTCGGCCCGGCGCTGTGCGGCCGCGCGGCCGACGGCGTGAACAACGCCGCGGCCTGGGTCAATGTGCTGTCGATCTATGCCCACATGAACCTGCCCTCGCGCGGCATGTGGTCGGCGTCCAAGGCGGCCGCGCTGTCGCTGGCGCAGTGCCTGCGCGCCGAAATGCGCGGCGCGGGCGTGCGGGTGGTGAACGTGTTCCCCGGGCCGGTGGACCACGAATGGGAGCAGCGCACGCCGCCGCCGCGCGTGGCGCCGGCCGCGCTGGCCGCCGCCATCGTGCGCGCCCTGAAGGAAGGCACCGAGGACGTCTACGTCGGCGACGTGGCGCAGGAGTTCCGCGCGCGCCTGGCGCAGAACCCCAAGGGACTGGAGCGGGAACTGGGGGCCTAAGGCCGCCGCCCCGACGATACGAACGACAGGAGCAAACAGTGAGCCAACCCATACTCGCCCAATTCATGGCCGAACTGGTTTCGGGCCGCATCCGCGTGGTGGACCTGACCGAGACGCTGACGCCGGAATTTCCCACCATCGTGCTGCCGCCGGAATTCGGCCAGGCCTGGCCCTTCCGCATTGAAGAGATCTCGCGCTATGACGAGCGCGGCCCGGGCTGGTACTGGAATAACTTCTCTTGCTCGGAGCACACCGGCACGCACTTCGACGCGCCGGTGCACTGGATCACCGGCAAGGACCAGCCCGACAATACCGTCGACACCATCCCGATCGAGGCCTTCATCGCCAACGCCTGCGTCATCGACTGCTCGGCCGAGGCCCGCGACAATCCGGACTTCCTGCTGACCGTCGACTTCGTGCAGCGGTGGGAGGAGCGCCACGGCCGCATACCCGCGCGCTCCTGGGTGCTGATGCGCACCGACTGGTCCAAGCGCGCCAAGCCGGCCGAATACCTCAACATGCAGGACGACGGCGCGCACTCGCCCGGCCCGGACGCCGAGGTCGTGCCCTGGCTCATCAAGGAGCGCGACGTGCACGGCTTCGGCACCGAATCGGTGGGCACCGACGCCGGCCAGGCCCAGCACCTGGACCCGCCCTATCCCTGCCATTACTACATGCACGGCAATAACCGCTACGGCCTGCAGTGCCTGACCAATCTGGACCAGCTGCCCCCCACCGGCGCGGTGATCTTCTCGGCGCCGCTCAAGATCCGCAGCGGCTCGGGCAGCCCCTTGCGCGTGCTGGCGCTGGCGCCCAAGGCCTGAACGACGACAAGAAAAGGGGGAAACCATGACGCAAAACCACGTCGCGCTGGTGACCGGCGGCAGCGCCGGCATCGGCGCCGAAATCTGCCGCAGCATGCTGGAGGCCGGCTACGAGGTCGTCTCCATGGCGCGCCGCGCCGCCGACTTCAGCCATCCGCGCCTGCACAACATCCAGGTCGACCTGCTGGACGCCGAGGCCACCGCGCAGGCCGGGGCCGAGGCCGCGGCCCGGTTTCCGATCAGCCACGTGATCCACAACGCCGGCGTGATCTGGCCCAACCTGCTGCCGCAGGTCACCCAGGAAGAACTGCACGGCCTGACCCAGATCCACCTGGGCGCGGCCATCAGTCTGGTGCAGTCGGCCCTGCCCGGCATGCAGGAGCGCAGGTTCGGCCGCATCGTGCTGATGTCCTCGCGCGGCGCGCTGGGCTTGCCCACGCGCACCGCGTATTCGGCCACCAAGGCCGGCATGGTGGGCATGGCGCGCACCTGGTCGCTGGAGCTGGCGCCCCACGGCATCACGGTCAACGTGGTGGCGCCCGGCCCGATCCAGACGGACATGTTCTATGAAGTGATCGACCCCGGCAGCGAGCGCGAAAAGCAGCTGGCCGCCGGCATTCCGGTCAAGCGCCTGGGCCGCGCCGACGACGTGGCGCGCGCCGTGATGTTCTTCGCCGATCCGGCCAACAGCTTCGTCACCGGCCAGACCCTGTTCGTGTGCGGCGGCGCGAGCGTCAGCTCCATCACCATCTGAACCGCACGGGAGCCGCGCTTCGGGTTTTGACCGATAGGTAAGCGCGACGCCCGGGTCTACAGTGCAGAGCCTGCGCAACAGAAATTTTAAGTAACAAGCATTTTTCGCAGTTCCCGTTTTCTCCGTTTTCCAGCCGCACTCCCACCCTGCTCCCTATCCGGAGGTCTTGCCATGCTGTCGAAGAAAATCCCCCTGGCCGCCGCCGCTGCGGTCGCCGCGCTGTTCGCACTGCCCGCCCTGGCGCAGATGAAGGTCGGCGTCGTCACCTCGTCCACCGGCCCCACCGCGCTGGTCGGCATCCCGCAGAAGAACACCGTGCCGCTGCTGCCCAAGCAGATCGGCGGCCTGACGGTGGAATACATTTCGCTGGACGACGCCAGCGATTCCACCAACTCGGTCACGGCCTTCAAGAAGCTGATCTCGGAGCAGAACGTGGACGCGCTGATCGGCCCGTCGGGTTCGCCCAACGCCATGGGCGTGATCCAGTTCGCCGCCGAGGCCGGCGTGCCGATGCTGGCGCCGGTGGGCACGGCCGCCGTGGTGCTGCCCATGAACGAACAGAAGAAGTGGGTCTTCAAGACCACCCAGAACGACGACATCATCGCGCGCGCGCTGGTGGACCACATGGTCAAGTCCGGCATCAAGACGGTCGGCTTCATCGGCCTGAACGATCCGTATGGCGAGAACTGGTACAAGGTCTTCTCCGGCATGGCCGCCGAGAAGGGCCTGAAGATCACCGCCAACGAACGCTATCTGCGCTTCGACAGCTCGGTCACCGGGCAGGCCCTGAAGATCCTGGCCGCCAAGCCCGACGCGGTGCTGGTGGCCGCCCCCGGCGCGGCCAGCGTGCTGCCGCAGACCACGCTGTACGACCAGGGCTACAAGGGCAAGTTCTACCAGACCCACGGCGCGGCCCTGCCCGACTTCCTCAAGCTGGGCGGCAAGAAGGTCGAGGGCACGGTGCTGGCCGCCAGCCTGATGCTGGTGCTGCCGGAAATGCCGGACAGCAACCCCTCCAAGAAGGTCGCTTCCGACTACATCGCGGCCTACGAAAAGCTCAACGGCTCGCGTCCGGCCACCTTCGGCGCCAACGTATTCGACGCCGGCCTGCTGCTGCAGCAGGCCGTGCCGCTGGCCGAAAAAGCCGGCAAGCCGGGCACCAAGGAGTTCCGCAGCGCGCTGCGCGACGCGCTGGAACAGACCAAGGAGCTGGTCGGCACCCAGGGCGTCTACAACATGACGGCCGCCGACCATAGCGGGTTCGACGAGCGCGGGCGCGAGCTGATTACGGTGAAGGACGGGGCCTGGACTCTGGTGAAATAGGTCCCCCCCCGAAGCGCTGCGCGCTTCCCCCCCAGGGGGGCATGCCTGCGGACCGGCGGAGCCGGATCCGCGGCATCCCGCTGGCGCCTGTGCGGCGCTGTACTAGTCGGAATTCTGCATGAATGCTCAGATTGCCCTGATACTCGGGCAGGATGGCATCACCAACGGCGCGATCTATGCGCTGCTGGCCTTGTCCATCCTGCTGGTGTTTACCGTTACCCGCGTGCTGTTCATCCCGCAGGGAGAGTTCGTGGCCTTCGGCGCGCTGACCATGGCCGCGCTGCAGGCCGGCAAGCCGGTGCTGCTGGTCTGGCTGCTGTTCGCCTTCGCGCTGGCCGAGGTCGGCGCCGACCTGCTGGCGCGGCGCAAACGGCCGGGCCGCGGCCGCGGCGCGTGGCGCATGGCGGCCAAGCTGGCCTATCCGCTGGCGCTGGCCGCGCTGTTCTACAAGCTGCCGCTGGCGCAGCTCCCGATGGCCGCGCAGGCGCTGCTGACGCTGCTGCTGGTGGTGCCGATGGGGCCGCAGCTGTATCGCCTGTTCTACCAGCCGATCGCGTCGGCCTCGACGCTGGTGCTGCTGATCGTGTCCATCGCGGTGCACCTGGCGCTGGTCGGGCTGGGGCTGCTCGCCTTCGGCGCCGAGGGCGCGCGCACCGCGCCGTTCAGCGACGCCAGCCTGACGCTGGGGCCGCTCAACGTCAACAGCCAGGCGCTGTGGGTGCTGGCGGTGTCGGCGCTGCTCATCGTGGTGCTCTACCAGTTCTTCGAACGCTCCATGTACGGCAAGGCGCTGCGCGCGGCCGCCTTCAACCGCCTGGGCGCGCGGCTCATGGGCATCTCGCCGATCTTCGCCGGCAAGGCCACGTTTTTCCTGGCCGCGCTGATCGGCACGGTGTCGGGCATTCTCATCGCCCCCATCACCACCATGTACTTCGATTCCGGCTTCATGGTGAGCCTCAAGGGCTTCGTGGGCGCCATCATCGGCGGCCTGGTGAGCTATCCGCTGGCCGCCGCCGGCGCGGTGCTGGTCGGGCTGATCGAGGCCTTCTCCTCGTTCTGGGCCAGCGCCTACAAAGAAATCATCGTGTTCACGCTGATCATCCCCGTGCTGCTCTGGCGCTCGCTGAAAAGCCATCACGTCGAGGAAGAAGACGAATGAATCCGCGCCACATCCTCTACGCATTCCTGGCGCTGCTGGCGTTGGCGCCGCTGGCCCTGCCGCCTTTCTACGTGACGCTGCTGAACTACATCGGCCTGTACGCGCTGGTGGCGCTGGGCCTGGTGCTGCTGACCGGCGTCGGCGGGCTGACCAGCTTCGGCCAGGCCGCCTTCGTGGGCGTGGGCGCCTACACCACGGCGCTGCTGACCACGCGCGCCGAGGCCCTGCCCGCCTGGCTGGCATGGCTGGGCGCCTCGCCCTGGCTGACCCTGCTGGCCGGGCTGGCGCTGACGCTGGCGGTGGCCTATCTGCTGGGCGCCATCACGCTCAAGCTGTCCGGCCACTTCCTGCCGCTGGGCACCATCGCCTGGGGCCTGTCGCTGTACTTCGTGTTCGGCTCGGTCGAAGGCCTGGGCGGCCACACCGGCATTCCCGACATTCCCGCCATCGAGCTGTTCGGCTGGACGCTGAACCAGGGCGACAACATCTATTACCTGATCTGGGCCTTCCTGCTGGTGGCGGTCTGGTCCACGCAGAACCTGCTGGATTCGCGCGAGGGCCGCGCCATCCGCGCGCTCAAGGGCGGGCGCGTAATGGCGGAATCCATGGGCGTGGACACGGCGCGCTCGCGCATGGTGATCTTCATCATCGCCGCGCTGCAGGCCTGCGCCTCGGGCTGGCTCTACGCGCACATGCAGCGCTTCGTCAATCCCAACCCCTTCGGCCTGCAGATGGGCATCGAATACCTGTTCATGACCGTCATCGGCGGCGCCGGACAGGTGTGGGGCGCGCTGGTCGGCGCGGGCGTGTTCACGGTGCTCAAGCAGTGGCTGCAGGACTGGATGCCCCGACTGCTGGGCCAGACCGGCAACTTCGAGGTGATCGTCTTCGGCTTCGGCATGGTGCTGCTGCTGCACCGCGCGCGCAGCGGCCTGTGGCCGGTGCTGGTGCGCTGCGTGCCGCTGAAGAAAAAGGTCCGCGAACTGGACATGAACGCCGAGCCGCTGCCGCGCAAGCCCATGCCGCCCCGCGGCGAAGTGGTGCTAAAGGCCGTGGACGTGACGCGCAAGTTCGGCGGCCTGGTGGCCAACAACGCCATGAACCTGGAAGTCCACGCCGGCGAGATCCTGGCCCTGATCGGGCCCAACGGCGCCGGCAAAAGCACCATGTTCAACCAGATCTCCGGCGTGGACACGCCGACCTCCGGCCAGGTCACGCTGCTGGGCCATGCCGTGGCCGGCGCCGGCGCGCGCCGGATCGCGCGGCTGGGCCTGTCGCGCACCTTCCAGCACGTGCGCCTGCTGGGCCGCATGAGCGTGCTGGAGAACGTCGCCATCGGCGCCCACCTGCGGGGCCACCGCGGCGTGCTGCCGGCGGCCTGGCGGCTGGACCGCGCCGAAGAGGCGCGCCTGCTGGCCGAGGCCGCGCGGCAGATCGAACGCGTCGGCCTGGGCCGCCACCTGCACGACGAAGCCGGCTCGCTGGCCCTGGGCCAGCAGCGCATCCTGGAAATCGCGCGGGCGCTGGCGTCCGATCCGTGCATCCTGCTGCTGGACGAACCCGCGGCCGGGCTGCGCTACCAGGAGAAATGCGAGCTCGCGGAACTGCTGAAGAAGCTGCGCGCCGAAGGCATGGCCATCCTGCTGGTCGAGCACGACATGGACTTCGTGATGGGCCTGGTGGACCGCGTGGTCGTCATGGACTTCGGCGAAAAGATCGCCGAGGGCCTGCCGGCCGAAGTGCAGCACAACCCCGCGGTGCTGGAAGCCTATCTGGGCGGAGTGGAATAGATGAGCGCGAAACTGCTGGAAGTGCGCGAGCTGCGCGTGGCCTACGACAAGGTCGAGGCCGTCTCGGGCGTGAGCCTGGAGGTGGGCGAAGGCCAGATCGTCACCGTGATCGGCCCCAATGGCGCGGGCAAGACGACGCTGCTGTCGGCCATCATGGGCGTGCTGCCCTCGGCCGGGGAGATCGTCTTCGGCGGCAAGCCGCAGCAGCATGCCGAGATCGAGGAGATGGTGGCCGCCGGCATGAACCTGGTGCCGGAAAAGCGCGAACTGTTCGCCGAGATGACCGTGGAGGACAACCTGATGCTGGGCGCGTTCCACCGCTGGCGCAGCGGACTGCGCGACCGCGACCAGACCCTGGCCGAAGTCTACGACCTGTTTCCGCGGCTGCAGGAGCGCCGCGCGCAGCTGGCCGGCACGCTATCGGGCGGCGAACGCCAGATGCTGGCGGTGGGCCGCGCGCTGATGGCCAAGCCGCGGCTGCTGATGCTGGACGAACCCAGCCTGGGACTGGCGCCGCGCATCGTGCAGGAAGTGTTCCGCATCGTCGCGCGGCTGCGCGAGATGGGCGTGTCCATCCTGCTCATCGAACAGAACGCCCGGGCCGCGCTGAAAGTGGCGGATTATGCCTATGTGCTGGAGACCGGCGCGGTCACGCTGGCCGGGCCGGCCGCGCAGGTGGCGCAGGACCCGCGGGTGGTGGAGGTTTATCTGGGGCTGGGGCATGGGGCGGCCGGGGCCGCCTGACGGGGGGCCGGCGCCCTACGCCACCCCCCTGCGGCGATCCCGGCGGTACAGCGCATAGCCCAGCGGCCACATCGCCGCCACCATGAAGCGGGCGACGGGGTTGGTGAGCCGGTAGGCCTGGACCGCGGTGGGCACGCCGGAATGCTTCAGGTGCAGGCGAAATCGCGTGTAGCGCGCCGCCGCCATGATGAATTCGCGCGGGCGGTAGCGGAAGAACTCCAGGTGATGCTGCAGCATGTCCCAGGCCAGCAGGTACAGGCCCTGGGCGTTGTTGGCGGCCGATACCGCGGCCTGGCTCAGGCCGCCGGGCGTGTCGTGGTAGGTGCGCACGACGCGGTTGATGAAGCGGCTCAGGTAGCCGGCGCGCGCGATGGCCCACCACACCAGGCTTTCCGGCACAAAGCCGGCCACGTCCTCGGGGAAGGGATAGGCCCTGAGGATGTCGGTGCGCATGCAGCCGAATTTTTCGCCCTTGATGCGGTAGCGGAAATAGACGTCGACCGCGGTGCTGTCGAAAACGTCCTGCGGATAACGGTCGCCCACGATGCTGCCGTCGGGGCGCGCGCACAGGCCGGTGACGGCCACGTAGGAGTCGCGCCGCGCCGGCGGGATGCTTTCCCAGGCCTCTTTGAAGATGGCCAGGGCGTCGGGCGGCATTTCGTCGTCGCTGTCCAGGGCGACGATGAGCTGGCCGCGCGCTTCGCGCACGCCGCGGTTGAAGGCGGTTTTCTTGTGCTGGTTGTTCTGCCAGAAATAACGGATCGGGAAATCTGCGCGCGCCTGCCAGTCCAGAATCGATTCGTGGGTATTGTCGGTGGAGCCGTCGTCCACCACCACCCATTCGAAACCCCGGAAAGTCTGCCGGGAAAGGGATTCATAGACCCGGTGCAGCGTTCCCGCCCTGTTGTAGGTGGGCGTTAGAACGGTAAAAAATGTTGGCGTGTCATTCATGCCCACTGTGCCCCTTTGCGATTTCGATCAACCGCTGCGGTCTTGGTATTTATATGTATTCGCCTGAAGTTTAGGGGATATGCCTGGGCGTACAGAGGCCGCGTCTTTCGAATTTGCAATCAAATCTGACAAAACCGGCCGGACTTGCCGCCGCCGCGGGCGCGCAAGGCTTGGGATGGCGCGCGCGAGTGGCGTAAACTCGGGCGGCCCAATTCGGAATGCCTATGGAAGCTTCGACTGTCCAGCTCAATGACATCGCCTTGTTCGTGGAGGTTGCCAAGCGCAAGAGCTTCAGCATGGCGGCGCGCGCGCTGAACATGCCGACCTCGACCTTGTCGCGTCGCATCAATGAACTGGAACGGGCCATCGGGCTGCGCCTGATCAACCGCAACACGCGGCGGCTGGACCTGACCGAGGCGGGCGCGGCCTACATGAGCCGCTGCCAGGGCCTGATCGACGAGGCCCGGCTGGCCCACGAGCAGCTGCAGATGCTGTCGGGCGGGCCGTCCGGCACGCTGCGCGTGTCCATGCCCTACAGCCTGGCGATCTGGCTGCTGCCGGAAACCATCAACGATTTCATGCAGCGCTATCCCGACGTGGAGTGCGAATTCGACCTGAGCATGCTGACCGCGTCGGACGCCCAGGGCACGCCGTTCGACGTGGTGCTGCGCTTCAGCAACGACCTGCACCCGCTGTCCATCATGGACTCCGGCAGCAACGCGGCGCAGAACGGCTCGGTGGCGAAGGAACTGGTCTCGCTGGACAACCACCTGTATGCGTCCGACCGCTATCTGGAGCGCTACGGCGAGCCCAAGACGCCGGGCGACCTGACGCAGCATCAATGCCTGCGCACCACCATCGACGACGCGCATTCGTACTGGACGCTGCGCCAGGGCGCGGTGACGGTGCGCGTGCCGGTGCGGGGGCACCTGGCGGCCAACAACATGAGCATCGCCGGCACGCTGGCGGGCCTGGACCTGGCGATCACGCGCATGCCGCGCTGCCAGGCGCTGGAGCCCATCATCAAGCGCAATTCGCTCAGGCGCGTGCTGCCCGAATGGTCGGTCGACCCGATCTCCATCTATGTGGTGTATCCGTCCAGCATCCAGCCGGCCAAGACCCGCGCTTTCATGGATTTCATCCTGCCCAAGCTGGGACCGCCCCGCGACGACGCTTCGAAAGCCGGTTAGCCATCGGCTTCCGGCCAGACGATAAAAAACCCGCATGGCGCCAGGCCAGCGGGTTTTTTCGATCGAGGCCAGGCGGCTCGGCCTGGCGCGCGGCTTAGACGCGCTTGATCTTTTCCAGCATCTTGAAGACGCCCTTCGGCGACTTGACGAAGAGGCGCTTGAAAGCCTTGCCCAGGCAACGGCGTTCCAGGGTGTTGCGACGCACGCGTTTGCGTTCGGCCATGTTTATTCTCCTGATGAAGATTGTGCGGTAGGTAGTTTGGTACTACGGCAGTAAACGAGAACCGCACAACCGAGTACTCTGGGCTGGCGGAAAATTCGGGTAACTTGGCATTTTAGCCTGAAATTAGCCGAACGCGCCAATCGGCGGAAAACCGGCGCTCAGCCGGCGGGCGGCTTCATGCGGGCCAGCACCTCGGCGGCGCGCGGCAGGGGGTCGACCGCGCCGTAGCCCTGGGTGGACAGCGCCGCCGCGACGTTGGCGTAGCGCACGGCGTCTTCCCAGGAATCGCCCTGGCAGCGGCGCGCCAGCAGGCTGCCGGCGAAGCAGTCGCCGGCGCCGGTGGCGTCCACGGCCTGCACCCGCAGCGCCGGCATGGCGGTGCGCCGGGCGCCGTCGTCGATGATGGAGCCGTCCTTGCCCAGCTTGAGCACCACCACGCCCGCGGCGCCGCCGTCGCGGATCCAGTCCAGGGTGCGCTCGGGGTCGTCGTTGCCGGTCAGGTGCTGCATGTCGTCCATGCTGGGCAGGAACAGGTCGGCGGCGCGCATGGTCTCGCGCAGCACCGCGCGGGCGCGGTCCACCGGCCACAGGCGCAGCCGCAGGTTCGAGTCCAGGCTGACCTGCGCGCCGGCCGCGCGCGCCCGCTCGATGGCGGCGAATACGGTGTCGCAGGCGCTGGTGCTGATCGCCAGGCTGATGCCCGAGACGTGCAGGAAGCGCGCGCGTTCGACCAGCCCGCAGTCCAGGTCGGCCGGGGTCATGCGGCTGGCGGCGGAGTCGCGGCGCAGGTAGCTGAAGGCGTGTCCCTGGGGGCCGTGCTGCACGAAGTACAGGCCGGTGTGGGCCTCGCCGTCGACGCGCACGCCCGAGGTGTCCACGCCTTCGGCCTGCCAGAGTTCCAGGAACTGCCGGCCGAAGGCGTCGTCGCCGACGCGGGTCAGGTAGGCGCAGCGCGCGCCCTGGCGCGCCGCGGCGATGACGGCGTTGGAGGTGTCGCCGCCGTAGCCCTGCAGGTATTGGCGCTGGTCCTTGTGGGTCTGGTTGAGCTCGACCAGGGGCTCGCCCAGCGCGACGATGTCGAAGTCAGCCATGGGCGGCCTCGCGGGTGCGGACGATCTGCGCCACCAGCGCGGCGGTGTCGCGGGCGGCGAAGGCCGCCTTGTCGTAGAGGTTGCTGCCTATGCCCACCAGCGCCGCGCCGGCGGCGAAGTACGCGCCCATGTTTTCCTCGGTCACGCCGCCGGTGGGGCACAGCGGCGTGTCCGGATAGACGGACTTGAGCGCGGCCAGGTGCCGGGGGCCGCCGGTGTCCGCCGGGAAGATCTTGACGATGTCGGCGCCGGCCCGGCGCGCCGCCAGCACTTCGCTGGGCGTGAAGGCGCCCAGCAGGCACAGCGCGTCGGCGGCGTGGGCCAGGTCGACGATGTCGGTGGCCAGCGCGGGCGAGACCAGGAAGTCGGCCCCCGCCACCAGCGCCTCGCGCGCCTGCTGCTCGTCCAGCACGGTGCCCACGCCGAGCTGCAGCGCGCTGCCGTGCTTGTCGCGCAGCGCCCGCAGCAGGTCGGTGACGTTGGGGATGGTCCAGGTCAGTTCCAGGGTGGTGCAGCCGGCGGCCACGGCCACTTCGGCCGCATAGGCGGCGGCGGCCGCATCGGTGTAGCGCAACACGGGCACGACCCGCGCGGCCATCAGGGCGGCAAGTTTGGAGGCGGTAGGAGCGGTCATGGGATTCCTTGTAGACGCGTCAGGCGCCGCCGGGCGATGCCGGCAGCACGGCCAGTTTGGCCGCGGCGGCGTCGCGCAGCCGCAGCAGGGGTTCGATATAGGCGGTTTGGGGATCTTCGCGCCGGCGGAACAGCAGCGTGCTGACGCTGACGCCGGCCACCGGACGGCCGGCGGCGTCGCACAGGGCCACGCCGTAGCAGACGATGCCGGCTTCGTTTTCCTCGTTGTCGGTGGCGTAGCCGCGCGCCGCGGTTTCTTGCAGCAGGGCGCGCAGCGCGGGCAGGCTGGTGGCGGTGCCGGGCATGCGCGCGGCCAGCGGCAGTTCGCGCAGCAGGCGCTCGCGCGAGGCCTCGTCCAGCGCCGCCAGGTAGGCCTTGCCGACCGCGCTGGAATGCAGCGCCACCGACGCGCCCACGCGCGAGGCCATGCGCACCGGGCCGGGGCTTTCGAGCTTGTCGATATAGGTCATTTCGCGCCCGGCCGGCACCGCCAGGTGCACGGTTTCCCCGGTGGCGTCGCGCAGGGCCTGCAGTTCGGGCGCCAGCGCGGCGCGCAGGTCGAACTGCGACCAGGCGCGGCTGGCCAGCGACATCAGGCGCGGCCCCAGCCGGTAGGCGCCGCCGGCGTCGGCCAGCATGCCCTGCTCGGCCAGCGCCGCGACGATGCGGTAGACGGTGGGCCGGGGAAAGCCGCAGCTGCGCGCCAGGGCCGCGGCGGTGGGCGGCTGCGGCGCGTCGGCCACCGCCTGCAGCACCGTCATGAACTTGGCGAACGCCGCAGCGCCCGCGACCTTGGTTTCCGGCAAAGTGGGTCTCCAGCGTATGCGAATCATCCCAGGGCGCCAGGCTGACAAATTGCAAGGCCGATAGCGCGAATTTCGGACGAATCTGCGATACTGTTTATTTGTACAGCTAGTGATGCTTGAGTTGTCCATATTATGGACGCATGCCTCACAATATAGTCAATTATTCCATATCGCCGCGTCCGGAACCAGCGACGGATCGTCGTTCGGGCCGGCCTCTTCCGTCAGGCTACGATACCGTCCATGAGCTCTCAAATTCGCATCGTTGGCGCCCGCCAGAACAATCTCAAGAACCTGGACCTGACCATCGCCACGGGCGAACTGGTCGTCGTGACCGGCGTATCGGGGTCCGGCAAGAGTTCGCTGGCCTTCGACACCCTGTACGCCGAGGGACAGCGCCGCTACGTGGAAACCTTTTCGCCCTATGCGCGCCAGTTCCTGGACCGCATGGACAAGCCCCAGGTGGACCGCATCGAGGGCATCCTGCCCGCCATCGCCATCGACCAGACCAACCCGGTGCGCAGCTCGCGCAGCACGGTCGGCACGATGACCGAACTGAACGACCACCTCAAGCTGCTGTTCGCGCGCGGCGCGCGGCTGTACTGCCGCGGCTGCGGCAAGGTGGTGCGGCGCGACACGCCGGACTCGATCTGCCACTCGCTGGCCGAGCGCGCCGCGGCCGCCGGCGACCCGCGGCTGGTGGTGACTTTCCCGATCGCCGTGCCGGCCAATTTCACCGAAGAGGAAGTGCGCGGCTTTCTGGAGCAGCAGGGCTACACCCGCGTGCACGCCGAAGAAAACGCCGAGCCGCGCGCGGCCGCCGCGGCCAAGGGCGCCAAGAAAGGCAAGAGCGCCAGGCCCGCCACCGAAGCGCGCCGCATCCTGCACGTGATCCAGGACCGCTTCCGCTACGCCAACACCGAGCGCGAACGCGTGATGGAGGCGCTGGACACCGCGCTGCGCATGGGCGCCGGCCACCTGGCCGTCTACGCCATGGACGCCGAAGGCGGCAACGCCCATGTGTGGAAGTACAGCGACCGCCTGCACTGCGCCGACTGCGACATCGAATACACCGACCCGCTGCCCAGCAGCTTCTCGTTCAACTCGCCATTGGGCGCGTGCGAGGCCTGCCGCGGGTTCGGCCGCGTGATCGGCATCGACTTCGGGCTGGTCATCCCGGACGAGAACAAGACCCTGCTGGAAGGCGCGATCAAGCCCTGGACCACGCCCTCGTACAAGGAATGCCAGGACGACCTGCAGAAATACGCGCCCAAGGCCGGCGTGCCGCTGGGCGTGCCCTGGAAAAAGATGAGCGAGGAGCACAAGCGCTGGGTGCTGTACGGCGCGCCCGACTGGAAGGGCGGCAACGACGCCTGGAAGCACCAGTGGTACGGGGTGCAGCGCTTCTTCGACTGGCTCGAAACGCGGGCTTACAAGATGCACGTGCGCGTGCTGCTGTCGAAGTACCGCAGCTACACGCCCTGCCCCACGTGCAACGGCGCGCGCCTCAAGCCCGACGCGCTGCTCTGGCGCCTGGGCACCAAGGAAGAAGCCGACACCGTGCTGCCGCCGCAGGAAGGCCGCTACCAGCGCTTCATGCCGGTCGGCGCCAACTGGAGCCGCGAGCAGCTCAACGGGCTGGGCGGGCTGTCCATCCATGACGTGATGCTGCTGCCCATCGAGCGGGTGCGGCTGTTCTTCGACACGCTGTCGTTTTCGGGCGCGCTGGACGCCGCCACCGACCTGCTCATGACCGAGGTGCGCGCGCGCCTGAAGTTCCTGTGCGACGTGGGCCTGGGCTACCTGACGCTGGACCGCCAGAGCCGCACGCTGTCGGGCGGCGAAGTGCAACGCATCAACCTGACCACGGCGCTGGGCACCTCGCTGGTGAACACGCTGTTCGTGCTGGACGAGCCGTCCATCGGCCTGCACCCGCGCGACATGCACCGCGTGGTCGAGGTCATGCACCGGCTGCGCAACGCCGGCAACACGCTGGTGGTGGTGGAGCACGACCCGCAGGTCATGGTGGCCGCCGACCGCATCATCGACATCGGCCCCGGCCCGGGCGAGCGCGGCGGACGCATCGTGTTCGACGGCACGCCGGCGCAGCTGCGCGCGGCCCCCACCCTGACCGGCGACTATCTCGGCGGACGCCAGCGCGTGGAAGCGCCGCGCCCCATGCCGGTGGCGGCCAACACCCCGCGCCTGCTGCTCGAAGGCGTGACCGCGCACAACCTGAAGAACGTGTCGGTCGAACTGCCGCTGGGCCGCCTGGTCTGCGTGACCGGCGTGTCCGGCTCGGGCAAGTCCACCCTGGTGCAGGACGTGCTCTACCCCGCGCTGCTGAAGCAGAAGGGCCGTCCCTCGGAGGCCCCGGGCCCGTTCGAGCGCCTGCTGGGCGCCGAGCAGATCGCCGACGTGGTCATGGTGGACCAGACGCCCATCGGCAAGACCACCCGCTCCAACCCGGCCAGCTACGTGGGCGCGTTCGACGCGATTCGCAAGCTGTTCGCGCAGGCGCCGCTGGCGCGCGAGCGCGCCTATACCGCCGGCACCTTCAGCTTCAACGGCGGCGACGGCCGCTGCCCGACCTGCGGCGGCACCGGTTTCGAGCACGTGGAGATGCAGTTCCTGTCCGACGTATACCTGCGCTGCCCCGATTGCGACGGCAAGCGTTTCCGCCCCGAAGTGCTGGAAGTGCGCGTCGAACACCTGGGCAAGAGCGCGTCCATCGACGAAGTGCTGGAGATGACGGTCAGCGAGGCGCTGGACTTCTTCAAGGGCCTGCGCGACGTGCAGACGGGCCTGGCGCCGCTGGCCGACGTGGGCCTGGAATACGTGCGGCTGGGCCAGCCGGTGCCCACGTTGTCGGGCGGCGAGGCGCAGCGGCTCAAGCTCGCCGGCCACCTGGCCGAGGCCGCGCGCAGCGGCATCTCGACCGCCAAGGTGGCCAAGAAAGGCAGCCTGTTCCTGTTCGACGAACCCACCACCGGCCTGCACTTCGACGACGTGGCGCGCCTGATGCGCGCCTTCCGCAAGCTGCTGGCTGCCGGCCACACGCTGCTGGTCATCGAGCACAACCTGGACGTGATCCGCGCGGCCGACTGGCTGATCGACCTGGGCCCCGAAGGCGGCGACGCCGGCGGCCAGGTCGTGGGCACGGGCACGCCGCAGGACCTGATGGACAACCCGGCGTCGCACACCGGCGCGGCGCTGCGCGACTATGAGGTCAGCATCCTGCCGGCCGACGTGCTGGTGAGCAGCGACGCCGACGCCCAGGAGGCCGAGCAGGCCGGCCTGACCGCGCGCATCGCCGAGCCCGGCGAAACCTACGCCGCGGACGTGGGCCGCCCGCTGCAGTCGCTGGTGCGCGAGCGCCGCCAGGCCAGCATGGCCATCGAGATCCGCAACGCGCGCGAGCACAACCTGAAGAACGTCAGCGTGGAAATCCCGCGCGACAAGTTCACGGTCATCACCGGCGTGTCCGGCTCGGGCAAGTCCACGCTGGCCTTCGACATCCTGTTCAACGAGGGCCAGCGCCGCTACCTGGAGTCGCTCAACGCCTACGCCCGCGCCATCGTGCAGCCGGCCGGCAAGCCGGACGTGGACGCCATCTTCGGCATTCCGCCCACGGTCGCCATCGAGCAGCGCACCAGCCGCGGGGGCCGCAAGTCCACCGTGGCCACGATGACCGAGATCCACCACTTCCTGCGCCTGCTGTACGTCAAGCTGGGCACGCAGTACTGCCCCGACTGCAACGTGGCGGTGGAGCCGCAGAACGCCGACCAGATCGTGGCGCGGCTGCTGCGCGAGCACAAGGGCGAGCACATCGGCCTGCTGTCGCCGCTGGTCACCGCGCGCAAGGGCTATTACACCGACCTGGCGAAGTGGGCCGGCTCCAAGGGCCACACGCACCTGCGCGTGGACGGCGAGTTCATCCCCGTGGCGCCCTGGCCGCGCCTGGACCGCTACAAGGAACACACCATCGAACTGCCGATCGCCGACGTGGTCGTGGACCCGGCCAACGAGGCCGAGCTGCGCGCGGCGGTCAAGAGCGCGCTGGAGAACGGCCAGGGCGTCATGTCGGTGGTCTGGCCGGTGAACAGGCTGCACGAGGCGCTGGACAGCGAACTGCAGCAGCAGCACTTCTCGGTCAAGCGCGCCTGCCCTTCGTGCGGCACCAGCTTCCCCGAGCCCGATCCGCGCCTGTTCTCGTACAACTCCAAGCATGGCTGGTGCACCGGCTGCTACGGCACCGGCCTGCAGCTGCAAGGCTTCGACGAAGCGCAGACCGGCGAGGAAACCGCCTGGAACGCCTGGTACGAGGGCGAGGCCAAGGTCTGCACCCAGTGCAACGGCGAGCGCCTGAACCGCGTGGCCCGCGCCGTGCGCTGGCGCGACAAGTCCATCGCCGAGCTGGCCGCGCTGCCGGTGTCGGACGCGCACACCTTCTTCACCGGACTGGTGGCGCGCGGCCGCGAAGGCGAGATCGCCCGCGACATCCTGACGGAAATCCGCGGCCGCCTGAACTTCATGCAGGAAGTGGGCCTGAACTACCTGGCGCTGGACCGCGCCGCGCCCACGCTGTCCGGCGGCGAGGCGCAGCGCATCCGCCTGGCCGCGCAGCTGGGCTCGAACCTGCAGGGCGTCTGCTACGTGCTGGACGAGCCCACCATCGGCCTGCACCCGCGCGACAACCGCATCCTGCTGGACGCGCTGGCGCGCCTGGAAGGCAACGGCAATACGCTGGTGGTGGTGGAGCACGACGACGACACCATCCGCCGCGCCTCGCACATCATCGACATCGGTCCGGGCGCGGGCATCCGCGGCGGCCGCGTGGTGGCGCAGGGCACGGCGCAGGACCTGGTGGACGCGCCCGAATCGGTCACCGGCCGCTATCTGGCCAAGCCGCTGGCGCACCCGCTGCAGGGCCGCCGCGCGGTCGAGCCGGACACGCCCATGATCTCGATCAGGGGCGCGCGCCTGCACAACCTGCGCAGCGTGGACGCGCGCATCCCGGTCGGGCGCCTGAGCGTGGTCACCGGCGTGTCCGGCTCGGGCAAGTCGACCCTGGCGCGCGAAGTGCTGCTGGACAACCTGATGCAGGCCGTGTCCAAGGGCAAGGCGCCCGCCTGGGCCGGCTGCGAAGAGATCACGGGCTGGCAGGCCATAGACCGCGTGCTGGAAGTGGACCAGACG
This sequence comes from Achromobacter sp. SX5, assembly GCF_056711425.1. Classification (NCBI taxonomy): domain Bacteria; kingdom Pseudomonadati; phylum Pseudomonadota; class Betaproteobacteria; order Burkholderiales; family Alcaligenaceae; genus Achromobacter; species Achromobacter sp. SX5. Next base: position 4,774,046 of record NZ_CM160041.1, read on the forward strand.
CCCATCGGCAAGACGCCGCGCTCGTGCCCGGCCACCTACGTGGGCTTCTGGGACGACGTGCGCAAGCAGTTCGCCGACACGCGCGAAGCCCGCATGCGCGGCTGGACCGCGGCGCGCTTCTCGTTCAACACCGGCGACGGCCGCTGCCCGATCTGCGAAGGCCAGGGCATGCGCACCATCGAAATGAACTTCCTGCCCGACGTGAAGGTGCCGTGCGACGCCTGCAACGGCGCGCGCTTCAACAGCGACACGCTGGGCGTGCAGATGCGCGGCAAGAACGCCGGCGAGCTGCTGGCCATGGAAGTGGACGACGCCATCGGCTATTTCGCGGCGCACCCCAAGATCCACCGCCCCCTGCAGCTGATGCAGGACGTGGGCCTGGGCTACCTGACCCTGGGCCAGCCCTCGCCCACCCTGTCCGGCGGCGAAGCTCAGCGCATCAAGCTGGTGACCGAGCTGTCCAAGGCCAGGCTGACCGACGGCCTGATCAAGACCGGCCGCGCCTCGCGCATCCCGCACACGCTGTACGTGCTGGACGAGCCCACCGTCGGCCTGTCCATGGCCGACGTGGAAAAGCTGATCCACGTGCTGCATCGCCTGGTGGAAGCCGGCAACACGGTGGTGGTGATCGAGCACAACCTGGACGTGATCGCCGAAGCCGACTGGCTGCTGGACCTGGGCCCCGAAGGCGGCACCGGCGGCGGCAAGCTGGTGGCCGAAGGCTCGCCCGAGCACGTGATGACCCTGAGCGACCATTCCCACACGGGCCGGGTCCTGAAGGAATTCCTGGCGCATCAACAGCAGTAACCCGAGCAGTAAAAGCATGGAATGTCGTTTTGAAGACCGGCTGGCCGGCCGCGCGTTGCGATTCGAGGGCTACTGCGCCCGCATCGAGGCGCGCGCCGCCGCCGAGGTAGGGCCGGCGCTGGCCGCCATCGAGGCGGCGCGGCGCCAGGGCCGCTGGGTGGCGCTGCTGCTGGACTACGAACTGGGCGAATGGCTGCTGCCGGAAGCCACGCAGGCCCCGCCCTCCGGCCCCTGGACTGCGCCGCGCGACGACGGCCAGGCGCGCCTGACCGCGCTGGTGTTCGAACGCGCCATCGACGAGGCGCCCTGGGACGCCCCGGACGCCGGCAGCCCCGCCGCGTCCATCAGCCTGCCCGCGCCGCGCATGACCGAGCCCGACTACGCGCGCCGGATCGAAGCGGTGCGCGAACTGATCGGCGCCGGCGAGCTGTACCAGCTGAATTTCACCCAGCCGCTGGACCTGCGCCACCAGGGCGATCCCGCCACGCTGTACCGGCGCATCGCGGCGCGCAACCCGGTGGCGCACGGCGCTTTCATCCAGGACGGCGCGCGCACGGTGCTGTCGTTTTCGCCCGAGCTGTTCGTGCGCCGCGACGGCCCGCGCCTGACCACGCGGCCCATGAAGGGCACGGCCCCGCGCCACGCCGACCCGGCCGAGGACGAACGGCTCGGCCAGGCGCTGCTGGCCAGCGAAAAAAACCGCGCCGAGAACCTGATGATCGTGGACCTGCTGCGCAACGACCTGGGCCGGCTGGCCGAACCGGGCTCGGTGCGGGTGGACGCGCTGTTTTCGCTGGAACGCTATCCCACCGTCTGGACCATGACCTCCACCGTTTCCGCGCTGGCCCCGCGCGCCGGCCTGGAGGACGTGCTGCGCGCGCTGTTTCCCTGCGGCTCCATCACCGGCGCGCCCAAGGTCGCGGCCATGCGCCGCATCCGTCAGATGGAGGCGGCGCCGCGCGGCCTGTACTGCGGCAGCATCGGCTGGCTGGCCCCGGACGGCGATTTCTCGCTGAACGTGGCGATCCGCACCCTGGTGCTGCAGGCCGACGGCCGCGGCGTCTACAGCGTGGGCGGCGGCATCGTGCAGGATTCGGACCCCGCCGAGGAATGGCAGGAATGCCACTGGAAAGCCCGGATTTTGCGGGCCTGAACGCCCGGGACGGGCGCGGCGGTAGTAGGATAGAGCGCGGCCATCGGCCGCTCATGTGCACCAGGGGAGTCCCATGCAACCCGAACTGATCGAGACCATCCTGGTCGACGCCGAACGCCGCGTGCCGCTGCTAGCCCGCCATCTCGCCCGGCTCGAAGCCTCATGCCAGGCGCTGGGCTACGCCTGGGGCGGGCGCGCGGTCGAGGGCGACATCATGATCACCGCGCTGGGCCTGTCCACGCCGGGACCGCACCGCCTGCGCCTGCTGGTGGCGCGCGACGGCAGCCGCAGCATCCAGACCGCTCCCCTGCCCCCGCTGGCGCCCGCCCAGGAAGCCATGCTGGCGCCCGAGGCGCTGCGCGCCTCCGAACCGCTGCTGCGCTACAAAACCACCTACCGGCCCTGGTACACCAAGACCATAGAATGGCTGCCCTCGCATCCGCACATATTCGACCTGCTCTACCTGAACGAGCGCGGCGAGCTGTGCGAAGGCAGCCGCAGCAACGTCTACCTGCGGCTGGACGGCGACTGGTACACGCCGCCGGTGGACTGCGGCTGCCTGCCCGGCGTGCAGCGCGCCGAACTGCTGGACACGGGCCGCGTCGAAGAGCGCGTGCTGTCCCTGGCCGACTTGCACGCCGCCGAGGAAATCCGTCTGTCCAACGCCTTGCGCGGCTGGTTCCCGGTCACCCTGCGCAGCCGCTGAGGTCCGCGCCGCGCCTCAGTCGGCGAACTCGTCCACCACCACCTGCCGCAGCCATTGATTGGCCGGATCGCGGTGGTTGCGGGCGTGCCAGAACACGTTGATCACCGACTCCGGAATCTTCACCGGACAGGCCGCGGTGGCCAGGCCGAACGGCCCGCAGGCGCAGTCCGCGAAACGCCGCGGCACCACCGCGACCATGTCGGTGGCGGCCAGCACCGGCCCCACCGCCATGAAATGCGGCACCGTCAGGCGCACGCGCCGACGGATGCCGGCGCGTGCGATCACCTCGTCCACCACCCCGTGGCCGGTGCCCTCCGACACGATGGCCACCTGTTCGGCCGCGCGGAACTGGCGGGCCGAAACCCCGGTGCGGGCCAGCGGATGGTCGCGCCGGAAGATGCACACATACGGCTGGCGAAACAGCAGCCGCTGGAAGAAACCGCTTTTCAGCGCAGGCAGAAAGCCCATGGCCAGGTCGATCCGGCCGCGCTCCATCTCGTCCTTCACGTCGATCGAGGTCGTGCGCACCGTGCGCACGGTCACGCCCGGCGCCGCGCGTTCCAGCGCGCGCATCAGCCTGGGCAGGAAGTAAGTCTCGCCCACGTCGTTCACGCCGATCACGAAGGCGCGTTCGCTATGGCCGGGATCGAAGGCCGCGCGCGCGTTCAGCGTGCTGTGCAGCGCGTCCAGGGCGTCGGCGATCGGCCGCGCCAGCGACTCGGCATAGGGCGTGGGCACCATGCCGCGCGAAGTCCGCAGGAATAGCTCGTCTCCCAGCAGCTTGCGCAACCGGCCCAGCGCGTTGCTGACCCCCGGCTGCGAAATGCCCAGGCTGTCGGCCACGGCCGCGACCCGGCCGTGCCTGCGCAGCTCGTTGAAGACGACCAGCAGATTCAGGTCCACGTCTTGCAGGTTCATGCGCTTGTCTCCACCAATATTGATTCTGGTGATTTATCTCATCAAGCAGATTCTATTTATTTATTTCGCATGCTGCCCGATCATGCAGCAAACGCCTGCGCCCATGCCGCGCCGGCTCTGCCGGGCCGCACTGGCCCGCCGAACCAAGGAGACCCGCCATGCAGTCCTGTATGAGCACAACCGCCGCCGCCGAAAGCCCGCTCGAATTCGTGCCGCCCTGGCAGGGCGACGGCTCCCACCGCATCCCCTTCGGCGTCTATACCGACGCCGCGCTGCACCAGCGCGAGATGGAGCGCTTCTTCTACCGTTCGCACTGGTGCTACGTGGGCCTGGAGGCCGAGATCCCGCGGCCGGGCGACTTCAAGCGCACCGCCGTGGGCGAACGCTCGGTCATCCTGCTGCGCGACAACGACGGCCAGGTGCGCGTGGTGGAGAACGTCTGCGCCCATCGCGGCGTGCAGTTCTGCCGCGAGCGCGCCGGCAACCGCAGCGAATTCGTCTGCCCCTACCACCAATGGAACTACGACCTGCAGGGCAACCTGATCGGCGTGCCGTTTCGCCGCGGCGTCAAGCAGGACGGCCGCGTCAACGGCGGCATGCCGCCGGACTTCAAGCCCGAGGAGCACGGCCTGACCAAGCTGGCCGTGGCCTGCCGCAACGGCGTGGTGTTCGCCTCCTTCGACCACGACGTGGAGCCGCTGGAGGACTACCTGGGGCCGGACATCCTGCACTACTTCGACCGCGTCTTCGACGGCCGCGAACTGGTGATCCACGGCTACAGCCGCCAGCGCATCCCGGGCAACTGGAAGCTGATGCAGGAGAACATCAAGGACCCCTACCATCCGGGGCTGCTGCACACCTGGTTCGTCACCTTCGGCCTGTGGCGGGCGGACAACCGCTCCGAACTGAAGATGGACGGCCATTTCCGCCACGCCGCCATGATCTCCACGCGCGGCCAGGGCGGCAAGGGCAGCGTGACCAGCGGCGTCTCCAGCTTCAAGGAGCAGATGTCGCTGAACGACGACCGCTTCCTGGACATCGTGCCCGAGCCGTGGTGGAACGGCCCCACCGCCGTGCTGATGACGCTGTTTCCCAGCGTCATCATCCAGCAGCAGGTCAATTCGCTGTCCACCCGCCACACCCAGCCGGTGGGCCACGACGCCTTCGATTTCGTCTGGACGCATTTCGGCTTCGCCGACGACAGCCCCGAGATGACGCGCCGCCGGCTGCGCCAGGCCAATCTGTTCGGCCCCGCGGGCTTCGTGTCGGCCGACGACGGCGAGGTCATCGAATTCTCGCAGGCCGGCTTCGAGCAGAAGCCCTGGCACCGCAGCGTGGCGGAGCTGGGCGGCAAGACGGCCGAGAACACCGACCACATGGTGACCGAGACGCTGATCCGCGGCATGTACGCGTACTGGCGCCGCGTCATGGAGGCCTGAGATGCTGGACCTTCCGCTCTATTACCAACTGACCTGCCTGTACAACGACTACGCCGCCGCGCTGGACGCCGAAGAATGGGAGAAGTGGCCCGACTTCTTCCTGGAGGACTGCGTCTACAAGGTGCTGCCGCGCGAGAACCACGAGCGCGGCTATCCGCTGGCGACCATGGCGTTCGAAAGCCGCGGCATGCTCAAGGACCGCATCTACGGCGCCACCGACACGATCTTCCACGATCCCTACTACCAGCGCCACGTGGTGGGCGCGCCGCGCGTGCTGTCGGTGCAGGGCGACCGCATCGAATCGGAAGCCAACTACGCCGTGTTCCGCACCAAGCCCAGCCAGCTGACCACGGTGTTCAACGTGGGCCGCTACCTGGACGTGGTGCGGCGCGGCCCCGACGGCCTGAAGTTCGAATCCAGGCTGTGCATCTTCGACAGCGAGCTGGTGCCGAATTCACTTATCTATCCCATCTGACAGGACGCCACAATGAGCATGCAATGGATCAAGGCCATCGCGCTGGCCGACGTGCCGCAGGAAGACGTGATCGCCGTGGAGGCCGGCGGGCGCGAGATCGCGCTGTACGGCGTGGACGGCGAGGTCTACGCCACCGACAACCTCTGTACGCACGGCAGCGCGCGGCTGTGCGACGGTTTCCTGACCGGGCACGAAATCGAGTGCCCGCTGCACCAGGGCCGCTTCGACGTGCGCGACGGCCGGGCGCTGTGCTCGCCGCTGCGCGACAACCTCGCGACCTATCCCGTCAGGATCGAGGACGGCGTGGTGTTCGTGGCGCTTTGAAGATCAGAGCGCGAGGCGCAAGGCCTCGTTGGCCGCGGCCATGCCCATCGCCGCGGTGACCGTCACGACCGAACCGTAGCCGGCGCAGGACAGCCCTTGCGGCGCCGGCGCCTGGCCGGCCGCGCCCATGTCGTCCTCGCCCTCGGTGGGACGGGTCCAGGCGTCGGGCAGGATGGCCGGCTGGTCGAACCACAAGGCGTGGATGCCCATCTTGGGCACGCGCTTCAGGGCGCGCCCATGCCGGTCGCTGGCGCGCGCGAACCCGTGCTCCCGGCGCAGCTTGTTGCGCAGCTTGGCGAGCAGCGCGTCGTTGACGGCCGCCGACAGATCGCCGGCGCGCAAGGCCAGCGGATCGGTCTTGCCGCCGGCCCCGCCGCACAGCAGCATGGGCACGCCGAGCGCGCGCGCGTGCAGGATCATGGCGATCTTGGCGGCGGCCTGGTCGGTGCAGTCGACGATGACGCTGTAGGGGCCGGGCAGGACGTTGGCCACGTTGTCGGGCGAGACGAAGTCGTCGACGCGGGTGATGCGGCATTCGGGGTTGATGGCCAGTACGCGTTCGGCCATGGCCTCGACCTTGGATTGTCCCAGGGTGGAGGTGAGCGCGTGGATCTGCCGGTTGACGTTGGATTCGGCGATGTGGTCGAGGTCGATCAGCGTGAGCGCGCCGACGCCGCAGCGCGCCAGGGCCTCGACGGTCCAGGAGCCGACGCCGCCCAACCCCGCCACCGCCACATGCGAGTTCTGGAGGCGGGCCGGGGCTTCGGGGCCATACAAACGCGACAGACTTCCGAAGCGGCGGGCCAGATCGGGGGGGGAATCCAGGGAGTTCATGGGGGAGGATTTTATAGTTTGTCGGGGTGGAGGTTGTGCGTTGGTTCTTTGCGGGTGGGTTCTTTAGACGCCCGGCACGGCGGCGGCGCCGCGCAGCCCAGGGCGCCGCCGTGCCGGGCGGGTCAAGAACCAGCAGCCTCCCGAACATCATCCCCACCAAGCGCCTGATAAACAGTCACCTGATTCACCAGCCGGTTCAGCATGTTCTCGTCCCGCGCCACTTCCGCGATTCGGCGTTTCTCCTGCGCGTCCAGCCAGTCCTTGAGCGACACCGCCCCCGCCCGGTAACGGATTTCGTACAAGGATTCGGCCTGGCGCGCCGCCTGCAGCGAGGCGTCGAGCTGTTCGGCCTGAAGCGCCAGTTGGGTGCGGTTGGACAGCGCGTTTTCGACGTCCGCCATCGCCTGGTAGAGCGACTGGCGGAACGTGACCACGCGTTCCTCGTAGTCGGCCTGGGAGATCTTGATGTTGAGCTGCATCTGGTTCCATTGCAGGAACGGCAGCGTCAGGCCCGCGCCCAGGGTGCCTATCGGATTTTGCAGGAGGTTGGACAGCGTCGGGCTGGCGCTACCCAGGGCGCCGGTCAGGGTCAAGGGGGGATAGAAGCTGGCGCGGGTGGCGTCGGCGGTGGCCAGGGCCTGGCGCAGGCGGAGTTCGGCGGCGCGCAGGTCGGGGCGGCGGCCCAGCAGGTCGGCGGGGACGCCGGCGCGGGCCTCGGGCAGTGGGTACGGCGGCAGGCGGGCGGGGTTGGCCATGCTGCGGTCGGGAGGGCCGTCGAACAGGATCGCCAGCGCGTTCGCGTACTCGACCCGCGCCTGCACCAGCAGCGCGTGCGCGGCCTGCTGGCTGGCCACGGTCTGTTCGGCTTCGGCCAGTTCCAGCGCGGACGCGCCGCCGGCGGCGTATTGCGCGCGCACCAGGTCCTGGGTCTTGCGGGCGTAGGCGATGCTCTGTTCGCTGCTGGCGATGCGCTGGTTGATGAACGCGGTCTGCCAGTACAGCGTGGCGGTGGTGCCCACCAGCGACAGCGCCGCGCTCTGGCGGTCCTGCTCGGTCGCCTCGGCCGCCCATTGCGCGGCGTCGCGCTGGCGCGACAGCTTGCCCCACAGGTCGGCTTCGTAGCTGACGGTCAGCTCGGCCGCGTTGCTGCGCGTGGTCATGCGGTCCCCGCTCAGCGTGCGGGTGCGGGTGACGTTGGCGCTGCCGCCCAGCTGCGGCCACAGCTGGGTTTCGGACAGGCCCGCCTGATATTGCGCCCGGCGCACGCGGATGGCGGCGGCGGCCAGGTCGTTGTTGCGCGCCAGCGCGCCCTCGACCAGACCGGTCAGCACCGGGTCGTTGAAATTGCGCCACCAGGCGCCGCCCTGGGACTGCGCCACGGTCCCGGCGCCGGGCGCCTGGCCGTCATGGGACCACGCCGCGGGCAGCCTGACCGCCGGCGTTTCGTAGTCGCTGCGCAGCAGGCTGCCGCAGCCGGCCAGCGCGAGCAGCAGCGTCAGGGCCGCGGGTTTGCGTAGGAAAGAAACCGCCATCGTCATCCTCATTCGCGCGCCAGGGCCTCTACGGGGTCCAGGCGCGCCGCATTGCGCGCCGGCAGATAGCCGAACAGCACGCCGATCAGCGTCGAGCAGGTGAACGCCGCCACCATCGCCGCCGTCGAATAGATCATCTGGAACGAGCCGCCCGTGGCCTTGGACACGAGCACGCCCAGGCCCAGCGACAGCAGGATGCCGATCGCCCCGCCGATCAGGCACACCAGCACCGCCTCGATCAGGAACTGCTGCATGATGTCGCTGCGCCGTGCGCCCACCGCCATGCGCACGCCGATCTCGCGGGTGCGCTCGGTGACCGACACCAGCATGATGTTCATGACGCCGATGCCGCCCACCATCAGCGAAATCAGCGCGATCATCGACACCAGCAGCGTCATGGTGGCCGTGGTGCGTTCGATGGTCTTGCGGATCGCGTCCGTGTTGAACACGAAGAAGTCCTTGGTCACGTGGCGCCGCGTCAGCAAGCGCACGATGGCCTGCTCGGCGGCGGCCGGCGGCGTGGCGTCGTTGACCCGTACCGTGATGCTCTTGAGATGCTGCTGGCCCAGCACCCGCGACAGCGCCGTGGTGTAGGGTATCCAGACGTTGAGCGTGTCGTTGCTGCCGAACACGGTGTCCTTCTTCTCGGTCACGCCGATCACGCGCGCCGGCATGGAGCCCAGGAACACCACCTGGCCGATCGGATCGGTGTGCGAGCCGAACAGCTTGCGGCGCGTGCCGTCGTCGATCACCACTTCCTGGGCGCGCCGCGTCACGCTGACGCCGTCGAAGAACTTGCCCTGCGCCAGCTTGATGGCGCGCACCCTGAAGTACTGTTCGCCCACGCCCTGGATGGAGCCGTTGACCGACACGTTGCGGTAGCGCAGCGTGCTGCTGGTGGAGACCTCCGGCGTCACGCTGTCCACATAGGACTCGCGCGCCAGCGCGTCGGCGTCGGCCGCCACCAGCGTGCGGATGTTGACCGCCTTCTCGTCGCCGAAGTCCTTGCCCGGGAAGATCTCCACGGTGTTGGTGCCGATCTCGCTGATGTCGTCCAGGATCTTGCGGCGCGAGCCCTCGCCCAGCGCGACCACCGAAACCACCGCAGCGATGCCGATGATGATGCCCAGCATGGTCAGCGACGTGCGCAGCCGGTGCGCGTTCATGGCCAGCAGCGCCATGCGCAGGGCTTCGCCGCAGCGGTCCAGATAGGCCTGCCACGCGGGCCGCTGCGCCAGCGCCGGCGGCTCATCGCGGGCGGCCGGCGGGCGCGCGGCGTCGGGATTGCGCCGGTCGGACACGATCTCGCCGTCGCTGATCTCGATGATGCGCTGGGCATGGCGCGCCACGTTCATGTCGTGGGTCACGATGATGATGGTGTGCCCCGCGGCGTTCAGCTCTTCCAGGATGCGCAGCACCTCCTGGCCGGTGTGCGTGTCCAGCGCGCCGGTCGGCTCGTCGGCCAGGATGATGTCGCCGCCGTTCATCAGCGCCCGCGCAATGCTGACGCGCTGCTGCTGGCCGCCGGACAGCTGGCCGGGACGATGCCCGGCGCGCTCGCCCAGCCCCAGGCGTTCCAGCAGCGTCTCGGCGCGCGCCAGGCGCGCCTCGCGCCGCTTGCCGGCATAGACGGCCGGCACTTCCACGTTGCCCAGCGCGCTCAGGTCCGAGAGCAGGTGATAGCGCTGGAAAATGAAGCCGAAGTGCTCGCGGCGCAGTTCGGCCAGTTCGTCCGGGTCCAGCGCCCCGGTGCTGCGCCCGCCCACCCGGTATTCGCCGCGGGTGGGCCGGTCCAGGCATCCCAGGATGTTCATGAGCGTGGACTTGCCCGAGCCGGATGCGCCGACGATGGCCACCATTTCGCCGGCCTCGATGGACAGGTCCACGTCCTTCAGCACGGCGATGGTCTGCTCGCCCGCGGGGAATTCGCGGCGCACGCCGGCCAGCTCGATGAGAGGACCGCTCATCTCAGGCCCCCGGGACGGCCGGGGCGGCTTCGGCCGACACCACGCGCTCGCCCACCTCCAGCCCCTCCAGCACCTGCGCCTGGACGTTGTTGTTCATGCCGATGCGGACCTGGCGCTCTTCCGTCTTGTTGTCCTTCAGCACCACGCGCACGACGTAGCGGCCGTCCTCGCCGCGCTTGCCCAGGGCCGAGGACGGCACCACCACGGTGTTCTTGGCCTCGCCCAGCACGATGAAGACCTGCGCCGTCATCGAGATGCGCAGCTTCTCGTCGGGATTGGGCACGTCGAACAGGCCGTTGTAGTAGACGGCGGCGCTGGTGGAATTGCCGTTGGACGAGCCGGTCAGCGACGAGGCCGCGTCTTCCTTCTGGATGGAGTCCGGCGCCGGCTCCACCGCGCGCAGCGTGGCGTGGTAGCGCTCGTCCGGCTCGCCGAGGATGGTGAAGTAGACCGGCAGGCCGGGCTTGACGCGGGTCACGTCGGCTTCCGAGATCTGGGCCTTGACCGTCATGGTATCCACCTGCGCCACCTTGATGATGGTGGGCGCGCTCTGGATCGAGTTGACCGTCTGGCCCTCTTTGGTGACGACCGCCACCACCACGCCGTCGATGGGCGAGACGATGCGGGTGTAGCCCAAATTGACCCGGGCCGTGTCCACCTGGATCTCGGCCTGCGCGATCTGGGCGTCCAGCGACGCGATCTCGGCGCGGGTCACGCCCAGCGTGGCCTCGGCGTTCTCGTAGGCTTCGCGCGAACTGGCGTCCGCGGCCAGCATCTGGCGCTGGCGGCGGAAGGCCAGCTCGGCCTGCTTCAGCATGGCGACCTTGGCGGCCCTTTCGGCGCGCCGCGTCTGCAGGGCGGCTTCGGCGTTGCGCAGTTCGTTCTGCTGGGTCAGGTCGTCGATCTCGGCCACCAGCTGTCCCTTCTTGACCCGGTCGCCCAGCGCCACCTTGAGGGATTTCAGCTGGCCGGAGACCTGGGCGCCCACGCTGACCCGCTCGATCGCGTCTATGGTGCCGCTGGCCAGCACGCTGTCTTCCATATTGGCGCGGGTCACTTCGGCCACCCCGAAGGTGGGCGGCGGCGGCGCCGAGAAAAATGCGGCCCGCACCGCGAAGCCGGCGAGCAGGACCAGGACGACGATCAGAAGGTTGCGTTTGAATTTGCTGCGGGACTTTTTCATTGAACCTGTCGGATGGGGCGCGGGACGGCGCCCGTGCCGGTATTGCGTTGCGGGCCGGGGACGGGCCCCGGCGCGATGTGTGCATCCTAAACGCATGGCCGGCCCAAACCATGGCCAATCTGTGTCGAAACCGTGAAAAACCGTAAAGCCGCAAGATGCGGCCGGACCAGTCTGATTGTTCCGTTGTGAGAACGATACAGCGTTCGGCTTCGGCGGATACTCATGCTGAATGCGCCCAGAAGCGCCGAACACGCCGGCATCTTGCACCATAAGCCCCGGAGTTTGCCTCTACATGATGCCTATCGTGAAACCTCTACACGCCACCGTTTGCGGCAGCGCAAAACAAGCTTGCCTCGACATTGGTAGACGTTGGGGACAGAATGGCTGCAGTTACGTCGTGGCCGTGTCCAGTTCCCCTAGATCCCCCTCTTCTTCCCCAAGTTCCCCGGAGTTTTCCGGGGCGGCGCTCTTGTGCGTGCTGGCCATGATGAATCACGTGGCGCTGACAGGGGGACGCATTACTGTCTCGCTGACGGCGCTGCAGATGGGGCTGTCCACCTTCAAGGTCGGCACGCTGGTCGCGGTCTTCGCCGTCCTGCCCATGCTGTTCTCGGTGCGCGCCGGGCGCTGGGTGGACCGGGTCGGCATCGTCCGCCCGCTGGTGCTGGGCACCTCGCTGGTCGCCGTCGGCACCCTGCTGCCCTTTGTCTTCCAGACGCAGCTGGCGCTGCTCATCGCCTCGTGCTGTATCGGCATCGGCTTCATGCTGCACCAGGTGGCCACCCAGGACCTGCTCGGCCATGCCGAACCCGCGCAGCGCCTGCGCAATTTCTCCTTCATGTCGCTGGCGCTGGCCGGTTCGGGCTTCTCCGGCCCGCTGATCGCCGGCCTGGCCATCGACCACCTGGGCACGCGCCTGGCCTTCGGGCTGCTGGCCCTGGGCCCGCTGCTGTCGGCGGGCGGGCTTTACATGCTGCGTCACCAATTGAAGGCGGCAGATGCGCTGCTTTCCGGCGCAAAAGAGGCCGAACGCCGCCGCGTCACCGAATTGCTGGCCGTGCCGGCGCTGCGCCGCATCCTGATGGTGAACACCATCTTGTCCGGCGCCTGGGACACCCACTTGTTCGTCGTGCCCATCTTCGGCGTGGCCATCGGCCTGTCGGCCACCACCATCGGGGTCATTCTTGCTTCGTTTGCGGCGGCAACTTTCGTCATTCGCCTGGTATTGCCCTTGATCCAGCGCCGGGTCCGTTCCTGGACGCTGGTCCGCGCGGCCATGGCCACGGCCGCCATCGACTTCATGCTTTACCCGCTGTTCACCGACGTTACCGTGCTGATCGTGCTGTCTTTCATCCTGGGGCTGGCCCTGGGCTGTTGCCAGCCGAGCATGCTGTCTCTGCTGCACCAGCACTCGCCCCCGGGGCGCGCGGCCGAGGCCGTGGGCCTGCGCATGGCCTTGATCAACGGTTCCCAGGTTTCCCTGCCGTTGACCTTCGGCGCGCTCGGTGCGGTAATTGGCGTGGCCCCGCTGTTCTGGGCCTATTCGCTGGCGCTGATGGCCGGCGGCTGGGCCAATCGCAATCCCCCGATCGAATCCGACCGTAAGCCGTGAATACCCCATCCCCCATTCCCTCCGGCGCCAGCCTGCCGTTTCGCCTCTGGACCCCCGAAGAGCGGCAGGCCTCTCTGGACGAGGCCTTGCGCCACTGGCAGTCGGGCGAGGACGTATGGGTATATGGGTACGGATCGCTGATCTGGCGCCCCGACTTCGACTTCGTGGAGCGCCGGCTGGCCACGCTGCGCGGCCATCACCGGGCGCTGTGCCTGTGGTCGCGCGTCAACCGCGGCACGCCGGAATGCCCGGGCCTGGTGTTCGGCCTGGACCGGGGCGGCTCCTGCCGCGGCGTGGTCTACCGGCTGGCCGGCAGCCAGGTGCCCAATTACTTCCCGGCGCTCTGGGAGCGCGAAATGTCCACCGGCGCCTATCTGCCGCGCTGGATCAACTGCACCACCGACGGCGGCAACGTCCGGGCGCTGGTCTTCATCATGAACCGCGACAATCCGGCCTACATCCGGGCGCTGCCCGAACCGGAACTGCTGGCCATCGTGCGCCGCGCCGCCGGCCGCTACGGCCCCTGCACCGACTACGTGGTGCAGACCGCCCAGGCGCTGCGCGCCGCGGGCATCCACGACGCCCGCCTGGACGCCATCGCGCGCCGGCTCGAGCAGGAAGGGCACCCGTTGCCGGAAGGCGCCTGAAGCCGCCGCCGCGCCGCCGGACGGCGCTTGCCGGCGGCCTGAGCAGGGTCAATATAGGGACAGTCGCCCAAGCGGTATAAACTTCCTGTTATCAACGCTGACCCTTACTCCCATGTCCGTCTCTGATCTGCGTCAAAGCTACGAGAAGCATGTCCTGCTCGAAAGCCAGGCCCTGGCTTCGCCGTTCGCGCAATTCGCGCTCTGGTTCGACGAGGCCCTGGCCGCCAAGGTGCCCGAGCCCAACGCCATGACCCTGGCCACGGTGGACGCCCACGGCCAGCCCAGCGCGCGCATCGTGCTGATCAAGGGATTCGACGAGCGCGGCTTCACCTTCTTCACCAACTACGAATCGCGCAAGGGCCTGGACCTGCAGGCCGAGCCGCGCGCCAGCCTGCTGTTTTTCTGGCAGCCGCTGGAGCGCCAGGTCCGCATCGAAGGCGTGGTCGAAAAAGTCCCCGCCGAGGAGTCGGACGCCTACTATCACAGCCGGCCCGCCGGCTCGCGCATCGGCGCCTGGGCCTCGCGCCAGAGCCAGCCGATCACCCGCGAAGAGCTGGAAGCCCGTGAACAGGAATTCCGCGAACGCTACGGCGACGCGCCGCCGCGCCCGCCGCACTGGGGCGGTTACCGCCTGAAGCCCACCGCCTTCGAATTCTGGCAGGGCCGGCCTTCGCGGCTGCACGACCGCCTGCGCTACGTCGCCGACGGCCCGGCCTGGAAGATCGAACGCCTGTCGCCCTGATGCCGGGCGCGCCCCCTATCCATGATTGCATGACCGCCTCCTCCCCTGATTTTGACGCTGCTTTTTTCCGCACCGCGCTGGGCCGCTACGCCACGGGCGTGACCGTCGTGACGACCGCCGGCCTGGACGGCGCGCCCATCGGGCTGACGGTGAGCTCTTTCAACTCCGTGTCGCTGGACCCGCCGCTGGTGCTGTGGAGCCTGTCGCGCGGCTCGTCCTCGCTGGCGGCCTTCGAGCAGTGCGAGCGCTACGTCGTCAACGTGCTGGGCGCCGAGCAGATCGCGCTGGCGCGCCGCTTCGCCACCGGCAAGACCCCGGACCGCTACGCCGGGCTGCCGGTGCACCGCGCGCCCGGCGGCACGCCCATGCTGGACGGCCACTGCGCGGCCTGGTTCGAATGCCACAACCGCAGCCGCTACGTCGAAGGCGATCACATCATCATGGTGGGCGAGGTGGAGCGCTGCGGCCATAGCGCCGAGCCGCCGCTGGTCTTCCATGCCGGCGGCTTCGACCTGACGCCGGCCGGCGACCGCGCGGAAAAAAAGGGGTAGCCCATGAGCGCAGATATCGATTGCGTCGTCATCGGCGCGGGCGTGGTGGGCCTGGCGATCGCGCGGGCGCTGGCCCGCTCCGGGCGCGAAGTGCTGGTGGCCGAGGCCACCGAGGCCATCGGCACCGGCACCAGCTCGCGCAACTCCGAAGTCATCCACGCGGGCATCTACTATCCGGCGGGCAGCCTCAAGGCCCGCCTGTGCGTGCGCGGCAAGCACCTGCTGTACGCCTATTGCGCCGAACGCGGCGTGCCGCACAAGCGCCTGGGCAAACTCATCGTCGCCGCGGACGCCGAACAGGCCGCGCAGCTGGAAAGCATCGCGCAGCGCGCCCGCGCCAACGGCGTGGACGACCTGCAGTTCCTGTCGGGCGAAGACGCCATGCGCCTGGAGCCGGCGCTGCAATGCGCGGCCGCGCTGTCCTCGCCGTCCACCGGCATCGTGGACAGCCACGCGCTGATGCTGTCGTACCAGGGCGACGCCGAGAACGCGGGCGCCCAGTGCGTGTTCCACACGCCGCTGGTGTCGGGCCGCGTGCGCCCCGAGGGCGGCGTCGAGCTGCAGTTCGGCGGCGACGAGGCCATGAGCCTGAGCTGCAATGTGCTGATCAATTCGGCCGGCCTGCATGCGCCGGCGCTGGCGCGCCGCATCGACGGCGTGCCGCCCGCCAGCATCCCGGCCGACTACCTGTGCAAGGGCAGCTATTTCACGCTGTCCGGCCGCGCGCCCTTTTCGCGCCTGATCTACCCGGTGCCGCAGCATGCCGGCCTGGGCGTGCACCTGACGCTGGATATGGGCGGGCAGGCCAAGTTCGGTCCCGACACCGAGTGGATCGGCGTCGAGGACTACACGCTCGATCCGGCCCGCGCCGACGTGTTCTACGCGGCCGTGCGCAGCTACTGGCCGGCCCTGCCCGACGGCGCGCTGGCGCCCGGCTACACCGGCATCCGGCCCAAGATCTCCGGCCCGCACGAACCGGCGGCCGACTTCGTCGTCGCCGGCCCGGCCGCGCACGGCGTGCCCGGCCTGGTGAACCTATTCGGCATCGAATCTCCCGGCCTGACGGCCAGCCTGGCCCTGGCCGAAGAAACCCTGGCCCGCCTGGCCGCCTGACCTCCACGACTTTCCATTCAGCCCTTTCTTACGCACATGCAGCACAACGACTACATCCTGACCCTGTCCTGCCCCGACCGCACGGGCATCGTGTACCGCGTCAGCGGCCTGTTGTTCGAATTGGGCTGCAACATCCTGGATTCGCAGCAGTTCGGCGACGAAGAAACCGGCCGCTTCTTCCTGCGCGTGCACTTCGACGCGCCGGCCGGCGTGGCCGCCGCCGACCTGCGCGCCCGCCTGGCGCCCATGTCCGAGGAATACGGCATGGAGCTGAAGCTGCACGACGCGCGCCGCAAGGAACGCCTGCTCATCATGGTCAGCAGGCAGGGCCACTGCCTGAACGACCTGCTGTTCCGCGTGCACAGCGGGCACCTGCACGCCGAAGTGGCGGCCATCGTGTCGAACCACAACGACTACGCCGGCCTGGCGGCCTCCTACGGCATCCCGTTCCACCACCTGCCGGTCACGCCCGACACCAAGGCCGAGCAGGAGCGCCAGGTGCTGGCCCTGGTCGAGCAGGAAAACATCGACCTGGTGGTGCTGGCCCGCTACATGCAGATCCTGTCGGAGGACATGTGCCGCGCGCTCAACGGCCGCGCCATCAACATCCACCACAGCTTCCTGCCCAGCTTCAAGGGCGCCCGCCCCTATCACCAGGCGCACGCCCGCGGCGTCAAGATCATCGGCGCCACCGCCCACTACGTGACCTCGGACCTGGACGAAGGCCCCATCATCGACCAGGACATCGAGCGCGTGGACCATACGATGACCGCCCAGGACCTGACCCAAGTCGGCAGCGACATCGAATCCCTGGTGCTGTCGCGCGCCGTGCGCAGCCACGTCGAACACCGCATCCTGCTGAACCGCAACAAGACGGTGGTGTTCCGCTAGGAATCCTGCCGCTCCCCCCGGGCCAGCGCCACGGCCGCCGCCGTGGCGCCGGCCACGTCCGGCCGCAGGTCGCCCAGCAGCCGCTGGTACAGGCCGACGCGGCGCACGATGTCCAGCGGCTGGCCCAGCAGGCCCGAGACCATCAGCCGCACGCCGCGCGCCTCGCAGGCCCGGCTCAGGCTTTCCAGCGCCTCGGCCCCGGTCGAGTCCACGTAGATCACGTTCTTCAGGTCCAGCACCAGCGCGCGCGCCGGCAAATGGTCCTCGAGCGACTCCACCAGCTTGGTCGCGCCGAAGAACACGGTGCCGTACAGCCGCCATACCGCCACCTGCGCCTCCAGCCCGGCCAGCGCCGGCTGCTCGGCCGGCGTCAGGCGTTCGGCGCGCGACAGGCTGGAAATGCGGTAGATGAAGGTCAGGCAGGCGGCGAAGATGCCGAACTGCACCGCCACCGTCAGGTCGAACACCACCGTCAGCAGGAACACCGACAGCAGGGTCACGCGGTAAGGCAGCCGGTAGGTCTTGAGGCGCGCGAATTCGCGCCACTCGCCCATGTTCCAGGCCACGAACATCAGGATGGCCGCCAGCGTGGCCAGCGGGATGGAAGACGCCAGCGGCGCGGCCACCAGGATCACCAGCAGCAGCACCACGGCGTGCGTCATGCCCGCGATCGGGCTGGTGGCGCCGCTTTTCACGTTGGTCACGGTGCGGGCGATGGTGCCGGTGGCCGGCATGCCGCCGAAGAACGGCGTGGCGAAGTTGGCGATGCCCTGCGCCATCAGTTCCTGGTTGGGGTCGTGGCGGTCGCCGATCATACCGTCGGCCACCCGCGCGCACAGCAGCGATTCGATCGCGCCCAGCAGCGCCAGCGTGATCGTGGGCATCAGCAGGTAGCGGGCCGATTCCCAGCTGAACGCCGGCAGCGTGAAGTCCGGCAGCGCCGCCGGTATGCCGCCGAAGCGGCTGCCTATGGTCTCCACCGGCAGGCCGAACAGGGCCACCGCGGCCGTGGCCAGCACCAGTGCGACGATGGAGCCCGGCACCCGCGCCAGCGGCGCGGCCCTGGGTCCGCCCCATTTCGGCAGCCAGCGCTGCCAGGCCACGATGAGCGCCAGCGACGCCAGCGCCACGCCCGCGGCCCAGGGATTGAAGGAGGACAGGTGGCTGCCCAGCGCGCCCAGGATGCCGAAGAAATCACCCGGCATCTCGGGGATCGCCAGGCCCAGGAAGTCCTTGACCTGCGACAGCGCGATCAGCACCGCGATCCCGTTGGTGAAACCGATGATGACGGCCACCGGGATGAAGCGCACCAGCGTGCCCAGCCGGAGCAGCCCCATCACGAACAGCAGCACGCCGGACAGCGCAGTGGCGATGATGAGGTTGGCCACGCCGTACTGCTGCACGATGTCGTAGACGATGACGATGAACGCGCCCGCCGGCCCGCCGATCTGCACCCGGCTGCCGCCGAGCAGGGCGACCAGGAAGCCCGCGATGATGGAGGTGAACAGGCCCGCTTCCGGCTTGAGGCCCGAGCCGATGGCGAAGGCCATGGCCAGCGGCAGCGCGACCACGGCGACCGTGAGGCCGGCGCCCAGGTCCTGCACGAAACGGATGCGGTCGTAACCACGCAACGCGCTCAAGAGGCGCGGACGAAACGAAAAGGGAAGATCCACGATCGACTCCGGAGAAGAAACCGAAAAGCCCTGGAACGGGTTTCAGTGCTTCGCCGGAGGGCCGCAGTGGCGCAGCCGGGTAATGAAACGCTTGCGGCGCGTCAGCGGCTGGATCGATCGGTAGGACATGGCCGGGTCAGTGTACCCCCAATGTCCCGGCCCCGGCATAGTGCCGCGCCACCAGTTCCAGGGCTTTTTCCTGCAGCGGCGTGCGCATGGCCTGCGGCCAGATCGCCTGGCTGACCGAGCGCGCGGCGTGCTCGAAGGCAATGAAGCGCGTGCCCGCCAGGCCGCTGCGCGACAGGCAGGCGGGCACGATGGACACGCCCAGCCCTTGCGAGACCAGCGAGGCCACGCTCAGCCAGTGCCGCACCTCGTGGCGGATCACGGGCATGAAGCCGGCCGATACGCACATGGCCAGCACCGTCTCGTAGTAGCTGGGCGAGGCCGCGCGGGCGAAGAACACGAAATCGTCCCCCGCCAGTTCGTCCAGCCGCAGCGATTCGCGGCCGGCCAGCCGGTGGTCCTGCGGCAGGCACACCACGAAAGGCTCGGCCACCAGGTCGCGCGCCTGCACGCCCGGCGGCAGGGGATTGGCGTGGATGAAGCCCAGGTCCTGCTCGCCGCGGCGCACCGCCTCGATCTGGTCGTGCGAGTTCAGCTCGGTCAGCACATGCTCGACGTCGGGCAGCTCGGCCCGCATCGCATTGAGCAGCGCGGGCAGGCCGCGGTACAGCATCGACCCCACGAAACCGATGCGCAGCCTGCCGCGCAGGCCGGCGTCCACCCGCTGCACCAGCGTGCGCACGTCCTCGGCCTGGCGCAGCAGGGTCTGGGCCTCGCGGTACAGCACCTGGCCGGCGTCGGTCAGTTCCACGTGGCGGCTGCTGCGGTTGAGCAGGCGCGCGCCGACGTTTTCCTCCAGCTGCCGGATGGCGTAGCTCAGCGGCGGCTGCGAGATGTGCAGCCGCACGGCGGCCCGGCTGAAATGGCGCTCTTCGGCCACGGCGATGAAATACCGCAGCAGGCGGGGGTCCAGATCCATGCGCGTTCCCTTTGATTTGCCTATCTATACTTTTTTTGGATTGTTCTAAATCAAAACAGTATTTGTATAGATTAATCCAGGCAAGCACCATGAGGCATCCCCCGTTTTGCGCAGGATGCCGCCATGGATGCCCCCGTCAAGACCGCCACGCCCGCCGCCACCCCGATTCCGGATGCGCGCGGCCTGAACCTGTTCCACGCCGACCCCTATGCCGCGGCGCTGTGCCGGCGCTACCTGCCGCCGGCGCTGCACGCGCACCTGCTGCCGCACCTGGAGCGGCTGGGCGAGCTGGCCGGCGGCCTGATGGACGAGCTGGCCGCCACGGCCGACAAGCATCCGCCCACGCTGTCGGTGCGCAGCCGCGCCGGCCAGGACGAATCCCGCATCGACAAGCACCCGGCCTATGTGGAACTGGAACGCCTGGCCTACAGCGAGTTCGGCCTGGCCGCGCTGTCGCACCGCGGCGGGGTGCTGGGCTGGCCCGAGCCCATGCCGGCCGCCGCCAAATACGCGCTGAGCCATTTGTTCGTGCAGGCCGAGTTCGGCCTGTGCTGCCCGGTCAGCATGACCGATTCGCTGGCCCGCACGCTGCGCAAGTTCGGCGACGCCGACCTCGTGGCGCGCGTGCTGCCGCAAGTGACCACGCAGGATTTCGACGCGCTGCGCCAGGGCGCCATGTTCATGACAGAGCAAGGCGCGGGTTCGGACGTCAGCGCCACGGAGGTCACGGCCGAACGGCAGGACGACGGCAGCTGGCGCCTGTCGGGCGACAAGTGGTTCTGCTCCAACCCCGACGCGGGCTACGCCATGGTGCTGGCCCGCAGCGAGCCGCAGCCCGGCCTGAAGGGGGTGTCGCTGTTCCTGCTGCCGCGCGACCTGCCCGGCGGCGGCCACAACCACTATCGCATCCTGCGCCTGAAGGACAAGCTGGGCACGCGCTCCATGGCCAGCGGCGAAATCCGCCTGGAAGGCGCCGTGGCCTGGCTGGTGGGCGAACGCGGCCGCGGCTTCAAGCAAATGGCCGACATGATCAACAACTCGCGCCTGTCCAACGGCATGCGCGCGGCCGGCCTGATGCGCCGCGCCGTCACCGAGGCGGTGTATTTCTCGCAGCACCGCCGCGCCTTCGGCAAGCGGCTCATCGACATGCCGCTGATGCAGCGCCAGCTGGTCAAGATGACGGTCTGGGCCGAACAGGCGCGCAGCGTCATGTTCCAGACCGCGCGCGCGCTGGCCGAGGCCGACCAGGGCGGCGGCGATCCGGCGCTGGCGCGCATCCTGACCCCGCTCATCAAGTTCCGCGCCTGCCGCGACGCCCGCAAAGTGACCGGCGACGCCATGGAGGTGCGCGGCGGCTGCGGCTATATCGAGGAGTGGACCGAACCGCGTCTGGTGCGCGACGCGCATCTGGGCTCGATCTGGGAAGGCACCAGCAACATCGTGGCGCTGGACGTGCTGCGCGCCATCACGCGCGAACAATCGCTGCCGGCGCTGCGCGCCCACATCGAGCGCCTGCTGGCCGAGGGCGCGCCCTGCCCGCCCGAACTGGCCGACATGCAGGCCCGCGCGCTGGAACAGACCTACGCGCTGGCCGAACACGCCGCGCGGGAAAACCGCGCCGAGCTGGCGCGCCAGGCCGCGTCGCTGCTGTACCACGCGGTGTCCCTGGCCGCGCTGCGCTGGGAAGCCGCGGACCCGGCGCTGGCCGCTCGCGCCAGGCTGGCCGACCAGGTGCTGCTGCATCGCCTGGGCCCGCGCGATCCCTACGCCATCCCGCCCGACGAAAGCGCCGCCTGCCGGGAAATCCTGCAATACGCGCTGTAAACCGACGCCGGCGGCACAGCCGGCGCGCATCCACCACTGGAGACAAACATGAACCGCTACTTCGCCCCCTTGCTGCTGGCCGCCGCCGCGGCCCTGCCCGCGGCGCCCGCGCTGGCGGCCGAGGCCTTCCCCGCGGAACGCCCGGTCACCCTGGTCGTGCCCTTCCCGCCCGGCGGCCCCACCGACGCCCTGGCGCGCCGCCTGGCCGACAAGCTCAGGCAGCCGCTGAAGCAGAACGTCATCGTCGAGAACCGCAGCGGCGCGGGCGGCAATATCGGCTCGGAATACGTGGCCAACGCCAAGCCCGACGGCTACACGCTGCTGTTCGGCACTTCCGGGCCGCTGGCCATCAACGTCAGCCTGTACAAGAAGCAGGGCTACGATCCGCAGACTAGCTTCGCCCCCATCATCCGTATCGGCCACCTGCCCAACATCCTGGTGGTGAACCCGTCGGTGCCGGCCACCAACGTGCAGGAACTGATCGCCTACGCCAAGAAAAACCCGGACGCGCTGAGCTACGCCTCGTCGGGCAACGGCGCGTCCTCGCACCTGGCCGGCATTCTGTTCAACCGCATGGCCGGCACCCAGATCATGCACATTCCCTACAAGGGCACCGGCCCGGCGCTGAACGACCTGCTGGGCGGGCAGGTGTCCATGTCGTTCACCGACATCCTGACCGCGCTGCCCTACGTCAAGGCCGGCAAGCTGCGCGCCATCGGCCTGGCCAGCGCGCAACGTTCCGACGCCCTGCCCGACCTGCCCACGCTGTCCGAACAGGGCCTCAAGGGCTATGACGTCAGCGTGTTCTTCGGCATCGTCGCGCCAAAAAATACCCCGGCGCCGGTCGTGGAGACCCTGAACAAAGCCTTCCAGAGCGCGCTGGCCGACCCCGAGGTGGCCAACACGCTGCGCAGCCAGGGCATCGTCGAGGCGCAGGACAAGACGCCGCAAGGCCTGTCCGCCTTCATCACGGCCGAAGTGCCCAAGTGGCGCGACGTCATCGCCAGCGCCCACGTCTCCATCGACTGAAGGACTTTTCCATGGCAGCAACCCTCCCCAATGCCGGCGCCCTGGCCGGCTGCAAGGTCATCGACCTGTCGCGCGTGCTGGGCGGCCCCTATTGCACGCAGATCCTGGCCGACCACGGCGCCGACGTGCTCAAGATCGAGCCGCCCGGCGGCGACGAGACGCGCGGCTGGGGGCCGCCCTTCCTGGGCGCCACGGCCTCCTACTTCGTCGGCGTGAACCGCAACAAGGAAGGCATGACGCTGGACCTGTCGCAGCCTGCGGGCCAGGAGCTGCTGCGCCGGCTGCTGGTCGACGCCGACGTGCTGGTGGAGAACTTCAAGCCCGGCACGCTGGAGAAATGGGGCTTGGGATACGAGACGCTGAAACAGGAATTCCCCGCGCTGATCCATTGCCGGGTCAGCGGCTTCGGCGCCGACGGGCCGCTGGGCGGCCTGCCGGGCTACGACGCCTGCGCCCAGGCCATGTGCGGGCTGATGAGCGTCAACGGCGAGGCCGACGGCGAAGCCACCCGCGTCGGCCTGCCGGTGGTGGACATGGTGACGGGCCTGAACGCGGCGGTGGCCATCCTGCTCGCGCTCAACGAGCGCGTGCGCAGCGGCCTGGGCCAGTTCCTCGATATCACGCTGTACGACTGCGCCCTGTCGCTGTTGCATCCGCACGCGCCCAACTACTTCTACAGCGGCAAGGTGCCGGCGCGCAGCGGCAACGCGCATCCCAACATCGCGCCCTACGAAACCCTGCCCACGGCCAGCGGCCCGATCTTCCTGGCGGTGGGCAACAACCGCCAGTTCGCGCTGCTGGCGCAGACGCTGGAAGCGCCCGCGCTGGCCGAAGACCCGCGCTACGCCGCCAACGCCGACCGCCTGCGAAACCGCCAGGCGCTGCGCGCCGACCTGTCGGCGCTGCTGGCCGGATTCGACGCCGCCGAACTGGCCGACCGCCTGCTGCGCAACGGCGTGCCCGCCGCCGCCGTGCTCACCGTGGACCAGGCGCTGGCGCACCCGCATACCCGGCATCGCGGCATGGTGCTGGAACAGGGCGACTACCGCGGGGTCGGCTCCCCGATCAAGCTGTCGCGCACGCCGGCGACGCTGCGGAGATTGCCGCCGGATCTCGGGGCCGAGGGAGCGCGGGGAGACGGGTCGTAGGAGGGGTGGAGCGCGAGAATCCTTAAGCAAGAACTCAGGTATCGAGCGCGCGCAACCCATCGGGCGGCGAAAGCCGCCGATTTTCGTGGCAAGCATAAAAAATGGCGGCTCGCGCCGCCCGATGGGTTACGCGCGCTCGGAATTCGAATTTTTATTCATATAGTCTCGCGCTACACCCATCCTACCCTCCCGACGCCACGCCTTCGCGCCGCGGGTCCGCCCCGCCCTGCAGCCCCTCGGGCCCGATCACGATGCCGTGGATGCCGCTGGGAAACTCGGTGATGCGCACGGGATGCCCCATGCGTTCGAGCTCGGGCGCCAGCGCCTCCAGCGGCGTGCCTTTTTCGAGTTCGGTGTCCTTGTTGCGGCTGCCCATGTTGGGCAGGTCGATGGCGGCCTGGATGTCCAGGCCCCAGTCCAGCACGCCCACCACCGTCTTGGCGACGTAATTGATGATGGCGCTGCCGCCGGGCGAGCCCACCAGCAGGTACGGCTTGCCGTCGCGCAGCACGATCATGGGCGCCATCGAGCTGCGCGGGCGCTTGCCGGGTTCGATGCGGTTGGCCACGAGCCGGCCTTCGGGGTCCTGGTAGGACGAGGAAAAGTCCGTCATCTCGTTGTTCAGCAGAAAGCCGCGCACGAAGATCTTGCTGCCGAATTCGCTTTCGATGGTGGTCGTCATGCTGAGCGCGTTGCCCTTGGCGTCGACCGCCACCAGATGGCTGGTGGAGGGCAGCTCCAGCGCGTCGTCCTTGCCCAGCGACAGCAGCTTGCCTTCGGGGTCGCCGGGCAAGGCGACCTTCATGCTGCGGTCCGGCCGTATCAGCGCGCCGCGCGCGCGCAGGTAGGCGGGGTCCAGCAAGGCGTTCACGGGCACCTGCACGAAGGACGGGTCGGCCACGTAGAAATCGCGGTCGGCGAACGCCAGCCGGCCGGCCTCGGAGAAGTAATGCACCGCCTCCACGCTGCCCGGCGCGTAGCGGCCGATGGGGTATTGCTCGAGTTCGCCCAGCATCTGCAGCACGGCCAGCGGGCCGCTGCTGGGCGGCCCCATACCGCACAGCCGATAGCCGCGATAGGCGCCGCAGACGGGATCGCGCTTGACGGCGCGGTAGGCGGCCAGGTCGGCCTCGGTGAGGTCGCCGGGCACGGCATGGCCCTGCACCGCGGCGACGATGTCGCGCGCGATCTCGCCCTGGTAGAACGCGTCCGCGCCCTGCTGCGCCACCGCGCGCAGCGTGCGCGCGAATTCGGGATTCTTCAGCATGTGCCCGACCGGCCAGGGCGAGCCGTCGGGCGCGTAGAAATAGGCCGCGGCGGCCTGCTGCCTGGGCAGTTCCTTGTTGCCGGCCAGCAGCTTGTGCAGGCGCGGCGATACGGCGAAGCCCTGCTCGGCCAGCCGGATCGCCGGCTGGAACAGCTCGGCCCAGGGCAGCACGCCGTGCTCCCGGTGCGCCAGTTCCAGGCCGCGCAGCAGGCCCGGCACGGCCACCGCCATGCCGTTGTTGACCGACTGCGCGAACGGCAGCGGCTTGCCCGCGGCGTCGAGGAAGCGGTCGCGGCGGGCGGCCGCGGGCGCGGTCTCGCGGCTGTCGTAGGTCTGGATGGCGCCGCCGCCGGCCGTATACAGCACCATGAAGGCGCCGCCGCCGATGCCGGACGATTGCGGCTCGACCAGGTTCAGCACCAGCTGGGCCGCGATGGCCGCGTCCACCGCGCTGCCGCCGCGGCGCAGCATCTCGTCGCCGGCGCGCGTGGCCAGCGGATTGGCCGAGGCCATCATGAAATGCTTTGCGCGGGCCAGCTGGCGCGCCTGCGTGCCGCTGGCGGCTTCGGGATTGAGGTCTTCGGCCGCCTGGGGCGTGCGCGCCCAGGCGGAGGACATGGCGGTCGGAAGGGCCAGGACGGCGGCCAGCAGGATCGCTGCGGCGGGACCGGGTGCGCGCATGGGAAGCTCCTTGGTTCGCCGGCATGGCGGCAGGCGTCCATCATAGCAACGCGCCGCGCCGCCGTATCCGGCATAGAATCCGGTTTTTCATCGACTTTCCCGCCCGTGCCATGCGCCTGCGCCACATCGAGATTTTCGAAGCGATCCGCCGCACCGGTTCGCTGACCGAGGCCGCCGCCGCGCTGCACATTTCGCAGCCCGCGGCCAGCAAGCTGCTGGCGCACGCCGAGGCCCAGCTGGGCTTCAAGCTGTTCGAACGCGTCAAGGGCCGGCTGGTGGCCACGCGCGAGGCCGAGATCCTCACCCCCGAGGTCGCGCGCCTGAACCAGGACCTCAACAGCGTGCGCCGGCTGGCCGCCAGCCTGCGCGACCGCCCCCACGGCCATCTGCGCCTGGGCTGCGCGCCCGCGCTGGGCCTGGGGCTGCTGCCCGGCGTGGTGCGCGACAGCCGCGACGCGCAGCCCGGCATCACCTTCGACATCCACACCCATCACAGCGCCGAGCTGGTGCAAGGCCTGCTCACGCGCGAACTGGACCTGGCCATCACCTTCGACACCAACGACTATCCCGGCCTGACCCGCATGGGCCTGGGCCACACCGAGCTGGTGCACCTGAGCCGCAAGCCCGGCCGCGGGCCGTTGCGGCTGGCCGAGCTGTCCGACATGGCCGGCAATACGCTGATCGTGCTGGACGCGTGCGACGCCTCCGGCGCGCTGCTGCAGATGGCGCTGGACGCGCAGGGCCTGGACCCGCAGGTCGCCATCCAGGTGCAGACCCATTACGTGGGCTGCGCGCTGGTGGACGCCGGCTGCGGCGACGCCATCGTGGACGCGATCACCGCGCAGGCCATGCTGCGCCCCGGTATGCACCTGCGCCGGCTGGACCCGCCGCTGCGCGTGCCCATCAGCATCATGGTGCGCAACCAGGACCCCTTGTCGGCGCTGCACCGCGACCTGATCGACCGGCTCAAGGCCGGCTGCGCCGCGCGCCTGGCCGCGCTCGACGATATCGCCTGACGCGGGCGGGCCGCGCGCAAAATGCAACGGGCGCCCGAAGGCGCCCGTGATTCATGCAGCCGGGGCGGACAGCGCCGCCCCGCGCGCCATCAGTCCAGCTTGATGTTCTGCTTCTTCACGACGTCCTTCGCCCAGTCGTACTGCTCTTTGATTTCCTTGGCGAATTCCTCGGGCGTGTTGCCCGACGGGGCCGAGCCCTGGTCGTCCAGCGCCTTGATGACCTTGGGGTCCTTCAGGGCCACCACGGCGGCGTCGCGCAGCTTGTTCACGACGTCCATCGGCGTGCCCTTGGGCGCCAGCAGGCCGTACCAGACCGGCTGGTTCAGCACCGGGAAGCCGGCGTCCTTGAAGGTCGGCACGTCCTTGATGGCGGCGATGCGGTCCGGCCACGCGATGGCCATGGCGCGCAGCTTGCCGGCCTGGATCTGCGGCATCGACGACGGCAGGTTGTCGAAGATGATTTCGATCTGGCCGCCGACGGCGTCGGCCACGGCCGGGCCCGAACCCTTGTACGGCACGTGCACGATGTCCGTGCCGGTGGCCATCTTGAACGATTCGCCCATCAGGTGCAGCACGCCGCAGGTGCCCGAGCTGCCGTAGGAGTACTTGCCCGGGTTCTTCTTCAGCTCTTCCAGGAAGCCCTTGAAGTCCTTGGCGGGGAACTTCGGGTT
The DNA here is from genome assembly GCF_056711425.1 of Achromobacter sp. SX5. Classification (NCBI taxonomy): domain Bacteria; kingdom Pseudomonadati; phylum Pseudomonadota; class Betaproteobacteria; order Burkholderiales; family Alcaligenaceae; genus Achromobacter; species Achromobacter sp. SX5. The sequence goes on from NZ_CM160041.1 coordinate 4,801,294, forward strand.
CACGGCCACCACGTTGGCGGTGTTGGCGAAGTTGGTGACCGGCTGGAAATCCTTGATCGGATCGTAGGGCAGGTCATTGGGGCGGCAGGCGGGGTTGACGGCCATCGTCGACACGGTGGCGATCGACAGCGTGTAGCCGTCGGCATCGGCGCGCGCGGCTTCCGAAGCGCCGATGGCGCCGCCGGCGCCGCCCTTGTTTTCCACGACCATGGGCTGGCCCAGTTCCTGGCTCATGCGCTGCGTCACCAGGCGCGCGATGATGTCGGTGGAACCGCCAGGCGCGAACGGAACGATGACGCGGATCGGCTTGCTCGGGTATGCGTCGGCGGCGTGGGCGGCTGAAACGCCGAGGGCGCCGGCGGCCAGAGCGATGGCCGCAGCCAGGGAGCGGACGTTGTTCATAGAAGTGTTTCCTCCAATAATGCGAGCCCGTATGTGAACGGGACCCTGCGTGATGTGCCCGCCTGTAGACGGGTCAGCCATTGACTTAGACGGCGCGCGGCTAGGGTGCTGGTCGAATCGCACTGCTTTTGTTGGTTGCTTGTGGCACACGCGGCCGCCAGAATGTCGGAGAATAGCAGCAAATGCTTACAGTCGCATAGCGCGCCGCGGCGCGCTTGACGCCCATCAAATCGTACTCGCCCATGTCGGTAGCCCTCCTGGTTTTCCCTGATTTCATGCTGGTTGCGCTAGGTTGGGCGCTGCGTCACAAACTCGGTTTTTCGCGCGAATTCTTTGCCGGAACGGAACGGCTCGTCTACTTCGTGCTGTTCCCCGCGCTGCTGTTCCAATCCATCATCCGCACGCCCATCACGGCCGGCAACGCCGCCATGCTGCTGCAGGCCACGGCCGCCGTCATCGGCTCGGGCGTGGCGCTGTCGTGGCTGGCCGGGCTGGTGCTGCGGCCCTCGTCGCTGGCGCTGGCCTCGTCGGCGCAATGCGGCTATCGCTTCAATACCTATATCGGCCTGGCGCTGTCGGCCAGCCTGGGCGGCACGCAGGGCCAGACCGTCATGGCGCTGATCGTGGGCTTCGCGGTGCCCATGGCCAACCTCGCCGCGGTCTACGGACTGGCGCGCCACAGCGGCGGCAGCCTGCTGCGCGAACTGGCGCGCAATCCGCTGCTGGTCTCCACCCTGCTGGGACTGGCCTGTAATCTGGCCGGGCTGCAACTGCCCGGCCCGGTGGACACGGTGCTGGCCAGGCTGGGCGCGGCCGCCATCGCGCTGGGCATCATCTGCGTGGGCGCCAGCCTGTCCTGGGAAGGCGGCAAGAGCTATGGCGCGCTGATCGGCTGGATGCTGTCGGTCAAGCTGCTGGCGCTGCCCGCGATTGCGTGGCTGGTGGCGCGCCTGCTGGGTCTGCCGCCGCTAGAAGCCCGCATGCTGCTGCTGTTCGCGGCGCTGCCCACGGCCTCCGCGGCCTACGTGCTGGCCATGCGTATGGGCGGCGACGGCCGCATGGTCGCGGTGCTGATTTCGCTGGGAACGCTGTTCTCGGCGCTGTCGATCCCGTTGTGGCTGATGCTGACGGGCTGAAGAATCGCCCTCCGAAGCACGCCCTCCCCTGAACAGCCGCCCTCCCCCGACCCGGGTCGCGCGGATCCGGCTCCGCCGGTCCGCAGCGACGCCCCCCCAGGGGGGGAAGCGCGCAGCGCTTCGGGGGGGACCTATTTATTAGTCATAGCCGCCGGAACGACCCATTCCGCGAACTGCGCCTCGGTCAGATAACCCAGCGCCAGCGCCGACTCCTTCAAGGACAGGCCTTCCTTGTGGGCCTTCTTGGCGATCTGCGCGGCCTTGTCGTAGCCGATGTGCGGGTTGAGCGCCGTCACCAGCATCAGCGAACGGTCCACCAGTTCGGCGATGCGTTCGCGGTTGGGCTCGATGCCGGCGGCGCAATGCTGGTCGAAGCTGGCCATGCCGTCGGTCAGCAGGCGCACCGACTGCAGGAAGTTGTGGATCACCAGCGGCTTGTACACGTTGAGTTCGAAATTGCCGCTGGCCCCGCCGATGTTGATCGCCACGTCGTTGCCCATCACCTGCGCGGCGAGCATCGTGACGGCCTCGCACTGCGTGGGATTGACCTTGCCCGGCATGATGGAGCTGCCCGGCTCGTTCTCGGGAATGCTGATCTCTCCCAGGCCGGAACGCGGGCCGCTGGCCAGCCAGCGCACGTCGTTGGCGATCTTCATCAGGCCGGCCGCCAGCGACTTGAGCGCGCCGTGCGCGAACAGCAGCGCTTCGTGCGAGGCCAGCGCCTGGAATTTGTTGGGGGCCGACACGAAGGCCGTGCCGGTGGCGTGCGCCAGTTCGGCGGCCACCTTGGCGCTGAACTGCGGATGCGCGTTCAGCCCGGTGCCGACCGCGGTGCCGCCGATGGCGAGCTGGTGCAGGCCCGGCAGCGTGGCGCGGATCTGCTGCTCGGCCAGGTCGAGCTGGGCGACGTAGCCCGACAGTTCCTGGCCCAGGGTCAACGGCGTGGCGTCCTGCAGGTGGGTGCGGCCGATCTTGACGATGTCGTAGAAGGCCGCGCTCTTGGCGGCCAGCGTGGCGCGCAAGGCCTTCAGCGCGGGCAGCAGGTGGTGCTCGACCTGCACGGCGGCCGCCACGTGCATGGCGGTGGGGAAGGTGTCGTTGGACGACTGCCCGCGGTTGACGTGGTCGTTGGGGTGGACCTTGCGCTCTTCGCCGCGCACGCCGCCCAGCAGCTCGGAGGCGCGGTTGGCCAGCACCTCGTTCATGTTCATGTTGCTCTGCGTGCCCGAGCCGGTCTGCCAGACCGACAGCGGGAATTCATTGGGCCATTTGCCCGCGATCACCTCGTCGGCCGCGCGGACGATGCCGTCGGCGATCTTGGGATCGAGTTCGCCCAGGTCCGCGTTGACCTTGGCGGCCGCGCGCTTCAGGCGCGCCATGGCCTCGACCAGCGGGGCCGGCATTTTTTCGGTGGAAATCGCGAAGAAATGCAGCGAGCGCTGCGTCTGGGCTCCCCAGAGATGGTCTTCGGGCACCTCGATGGGGCCGAACGTGTCTTTTTCGATGCGGGTCTTCATGGCGCTTGCAACTCCGTGGCTACGTCGATCGCGGCCGGCTGCGGCGCGCCGGCCACGTAAAATTGAGAATGACAATCAATACTAGGTTAGCAGAAACCCGCATTCCTATAATTGCGCGTACCTTCGAGCTTTCTTCACTGTTTTTACCACTCGCCCCGCGCCATGTCCGCCCCTCTCTGCAGCCTGAACTTGCACCTGCCCTCCGAGGCCGCCACCGAGTCGCTGGCGCGCCAGCTCGCCCCCATGGTGTCCGGCCGCCAGGGCGGACCGGCGGGCGCCCATATCCACCTGCGCGGAGACCTCGGAGCCGGAAAAACGGCGTTCACACGGGCATTGTTGCGCGAATGCGGCATCACCGGCCGAATCAAAAGTCCGAGCTACGCCCTACTTGAATCCTATAAAGTTTCTAACTTATACTTCTATCACCTTGATTTTTATAGATTTAGTGATTCGCGCGAATGGTTGGACGCAGGATTCCGGGATTTGCTGCGTGACGACGCGGTCGTTTTGATCGAATGGCCTGAACGGGCGGAGGGTCTTTTACCCCCGCCCGACCTGCTGATTTCCCTGGCCTACGCCGGCGAGGGACGCGACGCAACCCTGACCGCGTACACCGCCCGAGGACAAACATGGTTGAACGCGATTGTCCCCCCGCCCCCAGCGGCGCCCTCCCCTCGGCAGGCGCCACCCGGCGCCGCCTGATCAGCGTCGCAGCCACCCTGCTCGTCCTGCCGGTCCTGCCGCGCCTGGCCCAGGCCGCGACCATCCTCGCCGTGCGGACCTGGCCGGCCGACGAATACACCCGGGTCACGCTCGAACTCGACAGCGAGCTCAAGGCCGAACAATTCACACTGGAAAACCCCCACCGCCTGGTGGTGGACATCGAAGGGCTGACCATCAGCGCCGCGCTGAACGACCTGATCTCCAAGGTGCGGCCGGACGATCCCTACATCCAGAGCCTGCGCGTGGCGCAGAACCGCCCCAACGTGGTGCGCCTGGTGTTCGACCTGAAGCAGCCCGTGGCGCCGCAGGTGTTCACCCTCAAGCCCGTGGCCGACTACCAGTACCGGCTGGTGCTGGACCTGTACCCGAAGATCGCCCAGGACCCGCTGATCGCCATCCTGAACAAGCAGAGCGGCCCCGACGTGGACGACCCGCTGGCGCGCATCCTCGAAGACATCCAGCGCAACCCGGTGACCCGCGCCGATCCGCCCGAACCGCCGCGCGTACCGGGCCAGCAGCCCGCCGCGCCCCTGCCCTCCACGCCCAAGCCGCCGCCGGCCACCGCCAGCCGCGGCAAGCAGCGCATGCTGACCATCGCGCTAGACCCGGGCCACGGCGGCGAGGACCCCGGCGCCATCGGCCGCAGCGGCCTGCGCGAGAAAGACGTGGTGCTGCGCATCGCCCGGCGCCTGAAGGCGCTGATCGACAGCCAGCCCTACATGCGCGCCTACCTGACGCGCGACGACGATTATTTCGTGCCGCTGCACGTGCGCGTGCAGAAGGCGCGACGGGTGCGCGCCGACCTGTTCATTTCGATCCACGCCGACGCCTGGGTCAAGCCCTCGGCCAACGGCTCCTCGGTGTTCGCGCTGTCGCAGCGCGGCGCCACCAGCGCCCAGGCGCGCTGGATGGCCGACAAGGAAAACGCGGCCGACCTGATCGGCGGCGTCAACCTGGGCGGCCACGACCGCCAGGTCGCCAAGGTGCTGCTGGACCTGTCCACCACCGCGCAGATCAACGATTCGCTCAAGGTCGGCAGCGCCTTCCTGGACGAAATCAAGAAGATCAACCGGTTGCACAAGAACAGCGTCGAACAGGCCGGCTTCGCGGTGCTGAAGGCGCCGGACATCCCCTCGGTGCTGGTCGAGACCGCCTTCATCAGCAACCCGCAGGAAGAAGCGCTGCTGCGCAGCGCCTCGCACCAGGACAAGCTGGCGCAGGCCATGATGACCGGCATCCAGCGGTATTTCACCGCCAACCCGCCGCTGGCGCGGCTGGGGGATGTGAGCTAGCTGCCCCGCCGGGCCTTGATCAGCTTGAACAGCCCGGCGCCCACCACCGGCACGATGGCCGCGGCCAGCCCGATCAGCACGATGGTGTTCAGGTGCTCGCGCACCAGCGGGATGTTGCCGAAGAAATAGCCCGCGGCCACCAGGCTCACCACCCACAGCAGCGCGCCCAGGATGTTGAACATCTGGAAGCGCGCCAGCGACATGTCGGCCACGCCGGCCACGAAGGGCGCGAAGGTGCGCACGACCGGGATGAAGCGCGACATCACGATGGTCTTGCCGCCGTGCTTTTCATAGAACGCGTGCGTGCGCATCAGCGCGCCGCGGTCCAGGAAACGCAGGTTCATCGAGAACACTCTCGGCCCGATATAGCGGCCGATCGTGTAGTTGACGGTATTGCCGATGATGGCCGCGGCGATCAGCAGCGCCGCCATCAGGAAGGGATCGATGTGGCCGGTGGCGCCGAACGCCCCGGCGATGAAGAGCAGCGAATCCCCGGGCAGGAAGGGCAGGACCACCAGCCCCGTCTCCGCGAAGACGATCAGGAACAGCACCAGGTACACCCACACGCCGTATTGCTCGACCCAGACGCCCAGCGTCTGGTCGATGTGGAGCACCATATTGAAAAATTCGAGCATCAAGCCAACCTTGAGGTGGGAACGTGTCAGCGACTATAGCCCAGGCATCCATGACGCTAAAATCGTCCGCATAGCCATGCCAGAAATATCCAGCCACATGACCGACCGCCGTTCCATTCTTGCGCTTCCCGACCTGCTGATCAGCCAGATCGCTGCCGGCGAGGTCATCGAGCGGCCCGCTTCCGTGCTCAAGGAAATCCTCGAGAACGCGATCGACGCGGGCGGGCGCGCGATCGAAGTGCGGCTCGAAGGCGGCGGCATCCGCCGCATCGCCGTCACGGACGACGGCGGCGGCATCCCGCCCGAGGAACTGCCGCTGGCGCTGGCGCGCCACGCCACCAGCAAGATCCGCTCGCTCGACGAGCTGGAGTCGGTGGCTTCCATGGGGTTTCGCGGCGAGGCCCTGGCCTCGATCGCGTCGGTGGCGCAGGTAAGCATCATTTCCCGCACCCGCGACGGCGAGCACGCCTGGCAGATCGACGCCGGCAGCATGCAGGTCAGCCCCGCCTCGGGCCCGCCCGGCACCACGGTGGACGTGCGCCAGCTGTTCGACGCCGTGCCGGCCCGCCGCAAGTTCCTGCGTTCCGAGGCCACGGAGTTCGGCCATTGCGTCGACGCGATGGAGCGCATCGCGCTGGCGCACCCGCAGATCGCGTTCCGCCTGTTCCACCACGACCGCGCGCAGCGCCAATGGCTGCCGGCCGAGCCGCCGCAGCGCATCCGCGACGTACTGGGCGCCGAGTTCGCCGAGCACGGCCTGCTGCTGTCGCACTCGGTGGGCAATGTCAGCCTGGCCGGCATGATCACCCGCCCCACCGCCGCGCGCGCCCGGGCCGACCGCCAGTACCTGTACGTCAACGGCCGCTACGTGCGCGACCGCACCGTCAGCCACGCGCTGCGCGCGGCCTACGCGGACGTGCTGCACGGCGACCGCCAGCCGGCCTACGTGCTGTTCCTGGACATCGATCCGGCCGCGGTCGACGTCAACGTCCACCCCGCCAAGCACGAGGTGCGCTTCCGCGACAGCGGCGCGGTGCATCGCTTCGTGTCCCATGCCGTCGGCCAGACGCTGGCGCAGACCGGCGGCTCGTCGGCGGTGACGCCAAACGAGCCGGACGACGCCGGCTTCGAGACGCAGGCCGTTGCGCCGCCGGCTTCGACCCCGGCCCCCGCGCCCCGTCCCGCCGAGCCCGCCAGGCCGTCCCACGACGGCGGCGCCGCGGCATCCTACGGCTTGCGACCCTCGCCCGCGCCGCAACGCCCGCACACCCAGGTCCCGTTCCGGCTGCACGCCGAGCCCGCCGGCATACCGGCGGCTGACTGGAAATCGCTCTACCGCCCGCTGGACGACGGCATGGCTCCCAAGGCCCAGACCCTGCGCGAGCCCGCTCCGGCAGCGGCGGCGCCGGCCGCGCCCCTGCCCGCCGACGAAGAGCATCCGCTGGGCATGGCGCTGGGGCAGTTGCACGGCATCTACATCCTGGCGCAGAACCGCCGCGGCATGGTGCTGGTGGACATGCACGCCGCCCACGAACGCGTGGTCTACGAACAGCTCAAGCAGGCCCTGGACGCGCGCAGCCTGCCGCGCCAGGACCTGCTGGTGCCGGTGGTGTTCCACGCCCAGGAAAAGGACGTGGCGCTGGTCGAGGAGTTCGAAGCGCAGCTCGATGAACTCGGCTTCGAACTGCGTCCGTCGGGCCCCACCTCGATCGCGGTGCGCAGCGTGCCGGCGCTGCTGGCGCGCGGCGACATCGAAACCCTGGCGCGCGCCGTGCTGCGCGACCTGGGCGCGGTGGGCGTGTCGCGCCTGCTGACCGAACAGCGCAACGAGCTGCTGGCCACCATGGCCTGCCACGGCTCGGTGCGCGCCAACCGCAAGCTCACGCTCGAAGAAATGAACGCGCTGCTGCGCCAGATGGAAGCGACCGAACGCGCAGACCAGTGCAACCACGGCCGCCCCACCTGGGTGCAGTGGTCGGTGTCCGACCTGGACAAACTCTTCCTGCGCGGGCAATAGCCTTGTCTTCCGCTTCCCTTTCCCATCCGGCGCCGCCGGTGATCTGCCTGGCCGGCCCCACCGCGGCCGGCAAGAGCGCGTCCACGCTGGCGCTGGCGCGGCGCTGGCCGCTGGAAATCGTCAACGTGGACTCGGCCACCATCTATCGCGGCATGGACATCGGCACGGCCAAGCCCTCGCCGGCCGAACAGGCCCTGGTGCCGCAGCACCTGCTGGACATCCGCGATCCGGCCCAGTCGTACTCGGCGGCCGAGTTCGTGGCCGACGCGCAGCGTCTGATCGACGAGATCCGCGCGCGCGGCCGCATTCCGCTTCTGGCCGGCGGCACCATGATGTACTACAAGGCCCTGCGCGACGGCCTGGACGACCTGCCCCGGGCCGATCCGGCGCTGCGCGCCGAACTCGAGGCGCGCGCGGCGCAGCAAGGCTGGCCGGCGCTGCATGCCGAACTGGCGCGGCTCGACCCGGCCACCGCGGCGCGGCTGGCGCCCAACGACAGCCAGCGCATCCAGCGCGCGCTCGAGGTCTGCATGCTTTCGGGCCAGCCCATGTCCGCCCTGCTGCTGCGCGGCCAGCGCCAGCCCGATGAGGGCGCCCACCGCTATCTCACCATCAGCCTGGAACCCTCGGACCGCGCCGCGCTGCATGCGCGCATCGCGCAGCGCTTCGACGCCATGCTGGAACAGGGCCTGCTCGACGAGGTGCGCGGCCTGCACGCCAGGGCCGACCTGCATCCGGGCCTGCCTTCCGTGCGCTGCGTGGGCTACCGGCAGATGTGGGCGCACCTGGACGGCGAGATCGACCTGGACGCCGCGCGCGAACAGGGCATCGCCGCCACGCGCCAGCTGGCCAAGCGCCAGATCACCTGGCTGCGCGCCCAACCCGGGCGCGTCATCGTGGACTGCCTGGCGGCCGACGCCGTGGCGCGGACCATAGACGCGGTGGCGGCCGTCCTGCCGCACTGACGGTCGGCCGGGACGAAAAAAAACCGCAAGCCCCTCATCGGGCCTTGCGGTTTTCTTTCCGCGAAAGACGGCGGTCAGACGACGAAGGTCTGCGCCATGCCTTCCTGCTGCTCGACGATTTCGCCCAGCGTGCTGACGGTTTCGCCCTGCTCGCGCAGCGTGGCGGCGATGGCTTCGGCCTGGGCCGGGTCCACCACCAGCACCATGCCGATGCCGCAGTTGAACACGCGGTACATCTCGGTGTCTTCGACGCCGCCCTGCTGCTGCAGCCACTGGAACAGCTTGGGCATTTCCCAGTTGGCGCGGTGCAGCCTGGCCGACAGGCCGGGCTGCAGGATGCGCGGCACGTTGTCCAGCAGGCCGCCGCCGGTGATGTGGGCCAGGCCCTTGATGGCGGCGCCGTGCTTGGCCAGCGCGGCCAGCACCTGCTTGACGTAGATGCGGGTCGGGGCCATGACCACGTCGGCCAGCGGCTGGCCGTGGAAATCGTCGTCGGGCTTGGCGTTGGCGCGTTCCAGGATCTTGCGCAGCAGCGAGTAGCCGTTGGAGTGCGCGCCGCTGGACGCCAGGCCCAGGACCACGTCGCCGGCCTTGATGGTCTTGCCGGTGATGATGGCCGATTTTTCGACCGCGCCCACGGCAAAGCCGGCCAGGTCGTACTCGCCGTCGGGGTACATGCCCGGCATTTCGGCGGTCTCGCCGCCGATCAGCGCGCAGCCCGACAGTTCGCAGCCCTTGGCGATACCGCCCACCACCGCCGCCGCCGTGTCCACCGAGAGCTTGCCGCAGCCGAAGTAATCCAGGAAGAACAGCGGCTCGGCGCCCTGCACCAGGATGTCGTTGACGCTCATGGCGACCAGGTCGATGCCCACGGTGTCGTGGCGGTTCCAGTCGAACGCCAGGCGCAGCTTGGTGCCCACGCCGTCGGTGCCCGAGACCAGCACCGGCTCCTTGAAGGTCTTGGGCACTTCGAACAAGCCGCCGAAGCCGCCGATACCGGCCAGCACTCCGGCACGCATGGTGCGGGCCGCAAGCGGTTTGATACGGTCGACCAGGGCGTCGCCTGCGTCGATATCGACACCGGCGTCGCGGTAGGTCAGAGGGGCGGTAGGTTGATTCGTCATGTGAAATGCCGTGGGGTATGTAACAATTGCTGGGATTTGGGTGGAACGCCCTGCATTTTACGATGTTGCGGGCCCGGGCAGCGATAAGCCGCCCGGGGCGCCGGGAACGCGCGCCGGCAGGCCCTTTCCGGCCGGCGCGACACCGCTGCCCCAGGTGGTTTAAAGTGTAGGGTTCGCCGGACCCGTTTTTTGGCTTTTCGGCCCCGGTGACGCGCTACCCGGCCAGTCGCTCGCGGAAATCCCGCCATGTGGACCGCCCGCTTTCGCAAAAGCCTGATTGATAAGCTCTCATGAACCGCCAGCTGCTGCTCGACGTTCTTCCCGCGCCAGCGCCATCGCTGAACAACTATATTGCCGGCCCCAACGGCGAAGCGCTCGCCGCCGTGCGCGCGCTCGCGCCCGGCCGCGCCCTGTACATCTGGGGCGCCGCGGGCTGCGGCCGCAGCCACCTGCTGCGCGCCCTGACCGCGCGCCGGGACGCCGTCTACATCGACGCCCCCACCGGCGAAAACATGCTGCGCCGCCTGGCCGAGGCCGATTCCAAGTCGCCCATGCCCAAGTTCGTGGCCGTCGACGACGTGCACCGCATGGACGACAGCCGCCAGGCGGCGCTGTTCGCGCTGTACAACCGCTGGCGCGAATCCGCGGCCACCGGCCGCGCCTTCGCGCTGGCGCTGGCCGGCGACCGCGCTCCGCTGTCCATGCCGCTGCGCGAGGACCTGCGCACGCGCCTGGGCTGGGACCTGGTCTTCCGCCTCGATCCGCTTTCCGACGCCGACAAGCTGGCGGCCCTGTCGGCCAAGGCCGCCGAGCGCGGCATGCAGCTGGCGCCGGAAATCATCAACTGGATGCTCACGCACCACGAACGCGACATCCGCAAGCTGACGGCGCTGCTCGACGCGCTGGACCGCTATTCCCTGGCCACCGGCCGTCCCATCACCCTGCCCCTGCTGCGCGCCATGCTCGCAGACCCTGATTCGCAACCCAAATGACCTCCCGACGTCTCGCCCTGTTCGACCTGGATCACACCCTGTTGCCGCTCGACAGCGACTATCAATGGGCCGACTATCTGGCACGCACGGGCCGCGCGGGCGATCCCGACGCCGCCCGCCGCCGCAACGACGACCTGATGGACCGCTACAACCGCGGCGAACTCACCGCCGAACAGGCCGCCGAGTTCATGCTCGGGTTGCTGGCCGCGCACGCGCCCTACGACCTGGCCGCCTGGCACGAGTCCTTCATGAACGAGGTGATCCGCCCGTCCATGACGCCGGCGGCGCGCGAGCTGGTGCAATCGCACCTGGAAGCCGGCGACCTGTGCGCGGTCGTCACCGCCACCAACAGCTTCGTCACCGCGCCCATCGCGCGCGCCTTCGGCGTGCCCCACCTGGTGGCCACCGACGCGGAATACCTGCACGGGCGCTACACCGGCCGCATCCTCGGCATCCCCAGTTTCAAGGAAGGCAAGGTCCTGCGCGTCAACCACTGGCTGGCCGGCATGGACCTGGGACTTGCGGATTTCTCCGAATCGTTCTTCTATAGCGATTCGGTAAACGATGTTCCGCTGCTCGAGAAAGTCACCCGTCCGATCGCCGCCAACCCCAGCCCCACCCTGCGCAAGATCGCGCAGGAACGCGGCTGGCAAGTGATCGACTTGTTCGACCACATGGAAGATGCGAAGTCCTAAATGATCACAGAAACCATAAAAAAATTCGTCGGCCGACTGTTCGCGCCGGCTCCCCGGGGACCCCAGCGCATCGCACGCGACAAGCACGGCATCGACCGCCGCAACGTGTCGCGCCACGCCATCAAGGTCTGCGAGGTCCTGCGCCAGCATGGCTATGAGGCCTATATCGTCGGCGGCGCCGTGCGCGACCTGATCGTGGGCCTGGAACCCAAGGACTTCGACGTCGCCACCAACGCCACGCCCGAGCAGATCCGGCCGCTGTTTCGCCGCGCCCGCATCATCGGCCGCCGCTTCCAGCTGGTGCACGTGGTGTTCGGCCAGGAGATCATCGAGACCTCCACCTTCCGCGCGCCCGCCTCGGAAGACCAGGAGACCGACGAGCACGGCCGCATCCTGCGCGACAACGTGTTCGGCACCCAGGAAGAAGACGCCAAGCGCCGCGACTTCACCATGAATGCGCTGTACTACGACCCGCATACCGAGGAAGTCATCGACTACCACAACGGCGTGGCCGACCTGAAGAAGCGCCAGATCCGCATCATCGGCGATCCGGCCCGGCGCTACCGCGAAGACCCGGTGCGCATGCTGCGCGCGGTGCGCTTCGCCGCCAAGCTCAACGGCTCCATCGACCCGGCCACGCGCGAACCCATCGGCACGATGGCCGACCTGATCGAGAACGTGCCGGCCTCGCGCCTGTTCGACGAAATGCTCAAGCTGCTGACCTGCGGCCATGCCATGGACTGCCTGCGCCAACTGCGCGCCGACGGCCTGCACAAAGGCCTGCTGCCGCTGCTGGACGTGGTGCTGGAGCAGCCCGGCGGCGAGCATTTCGTGGAACTGGCGCTGGAACGCACCGACGCGCGCGTGCGCGCGGGCAAGACCATCAGCCCCAGCTTCCTGTTCGCCGCGCTGCTGTGGCAGCAGGTGGACGTGCGCTGGAAGCAGCTGCGCGCCCAGGGCGAGCACACCATACCGGCGCTGTCGCAGGCGGCCGACTCGGTGCTCGACGAACAGACCGAGAAGCTCGCGATCCAACGCCGCTTTTCCTCGGACATGCGCGAGATCTGGTTCATGCAGCCGCGTTTCGAGCGCCGCATGGGCAAGAGCATTTTCCGCATGATCGAGCAGCCGCGCTTCCGCGCGGCCTGCGACTTCCTGCAGCTGCGCGCCGCCGCCGGCGAGTTCGACAGCGTGCTGGCGCAATGGTGGATGGACCTGGCCAACGCCGACGACGTGGCCCGCGCCGAAATGATCGAAGAAGTCGCGCGCCAGCCGCGCGACGCCGGCGACGCCCCGGCCCCGCGCAAGCGCCGCCGCCCGCGCCGTTCCGGCCCGCGCAGCGCGCCCAGCGCCGGCTGACATGGCGACCGCCCCCGCGCGCGCCTACGTCGGCCTGGGCGCCAACCTGGGCGACGGCGCGGCCACGCTGCGCCAGGTGCTGGCCGAGCTGCGCGACACCGAAGGCGTGCTGGCGGTGACGGCTTCGCCGTTCTACCGCAGCGCGCCGGTGGAAGCGACCGGCCCGGACTTCGTCAACGCGGTCGCGGCGCTGGACACGCGCCTGGCCCCGCTGGCGCTGCTGGATGCGCTGCAGGCGCTGGAAAACCGCCACGGCCGCCAGCGCCCCTACAAGAACGCGCCGCGCACGCTGGACCTGGACCTGCTGCTGTACGGCGACACCGCCATGGCGCACGAGCGCCTGTCCCTGCCCCATCCCCGCATGCACCAGCGCGCCTTCGTGCTGCTGCCGCTGCGCGACCTGGCCCCCGACCTGACGCTGCAAGGCAGGCGCCTGGACGACTGGCTCGGCGAAATCCACGACCAGGCGATAGCGCGGGTTGCGTAGGATGGGTGCAGCGCGAGAATCCTTAAGCAAGAACGCATATCTCAACCGCGCGTAACCCATCAGGCGGCGCAAGCCGCCGATTTTCGTGGCAAGAGGCCAGTTCTTTTCACCAGGAGAATGCCGGCTTGCGCCGGCCGATGGGTTACGCGCGCTCGAGACTTGAGTTCTTATTCAGACAATCGCGCGCTACACCCTCACGCCTTCGGCGCAAAACGCATCATCGCCCGCTCCACGTCCTCGACCCGCGGCAGGCCCGCCTCGTTGCCCAGGTGCTGGATCTTGTGGGCGGACGCGGCGCGCGCGAAGGTGAAGTGTTCCGCCCAGGGCTGTTCGGGCCGGTTCAGATAGGACCAGACATAGGCGCCGTGGAACACGTCGCCCGCTCCCGAGGTGTCGACGATGCGCGCGGCGGGCACGTCCAGCGGGGGCAGCGTGGCCACCGTGCCGCTCTCGTCGTACCAGAGCATGCCGCGTTCGCCCATCGTCACGGCGCCGATGCGGCAGCCGCGCGCCTTGAGCAGGTCCAGCATTTCCTGCGGCGACAGGCCGAGCTGTTCGCACATGCGCTCGGCGCAGACCGCCACGTCGATGTAGCGCAGCAGTTCATCGGTGTTCTCGCGCACGCCGCCGCCGTCCAGCGAGGTCAGCACGCCCGCCTCGCGGCAGGCGCGCGCGTAGTGCAGCGCGGCATCGGGCTGGTGGCCGTCCAGGTGCAGGGCGCGGTAGCCGCCGATGTCCAGGCGCGGAAAATCGTTCAGGTATTCCGTGTCGCGGGCGCGCACGATGGCCCGCTTGCCGCCGTTGGGCATGATGAACGACAGCGACGAGCGCCGCACCTGGCGCGCGTGCACCGACACGCCATGCGCCGCCGCCATGTCGCTGTACATGTGGCCCAGCCAGTCGGGCGCCAACGTGCAGATCAGGTCGGGCGGCATGCCCAGGCGCGCGCAGGCGAACGCGGCCGTGACGGCGTTGCCGCCGAAGGACACGGCGTAGTCGCGCGCCACGCTCTTCTCGTCGCCGCTGGGCCAATGGTCGGCCAGCACGGTGACGTCGATGTAGGTATGTCCGATGAAGAGCGCTTCTCGCATGGGGCCGCCGGAAAGAGCTGCCGGCTAGGCGCCGGATTCCCCCGCCTGCGCCAGCACCACGCGGGCGCGCGCGACGACGGGGGCGTCGACCATCCTGCCGTCCAGCATGAAGGTGCCGGCGGCGGTATCGCGGTGCGCGGCGACGACGCGGCGCGCCCAGTCCAGCTCATCGGGCGCCGGCACGAAGGCCGCATGAATGATGCCGACCTGCGTCGGATGAATGCACAGCATGCCGCCGAACCCCATCTGCTGTGCGCGGCCGGCGGCCTGGGCCAGCCCGGCCTGGTCCTGCACGCCGGGGAACACGCCGTCCAGCGCCGGCGCCAGGCCGGCGGCGCGGGTGTGCAGCAGCACCTGCACGCGCGCCTGGTCCAGCACCGCCGCGGCGCCCGGCGTGTCGGGCGCCAGCCCCAGATCCAGCCCGTAGTCCAGGCTGCCGAAGGCCAGCCGCGCCACGCCGGGCGTGGCCGCGACCTCGGCGGCGTTGAGTATGCCCTGGGCGGTTTCCAGCAGCGGGATCACCGGCAGCCCGGTCTGGGCCACGTGGCGCACCTGCGCCAGGCTTTCGGCCTTGGGCAGCAGGATGCCGGCCACGCCGGCCTTGCCGCGGCAGGCCTTGAGATCGTCGTCGTGCCAGGGTGTGGAGGCGTCGTTGATCCGCACCCACAGCCGCACGCCCGGATGCGTGCCCAGGAAATCGCAGAGCGCTTCGCGGGCCGCGTCCTTGGCCAGGTGCTCGACCGCGTCTTCCAGGTCGACGATGACGGTATCGGCGCCTGCGGCCAGCGCCTTGGGAATGCGCTCGGCCCGCGAGGCGGGCACGAACAGCGCGCTACGGACGACAGGATGGGTCACACGACCTCCGAGGCATGGAATTGCGCCACTTGTTCGGGCGCGTATCCCAAGGATGCTAGCACCGCATCCGTGTTTTGGCCTACCGCCGGCACGGCGCCCATGCGCGGCGCGAACGCGCTGCTGCTGGCCGGCGGCAGCAGCGCCGGCAGCTCGCCGGCCGGGCTGTCGACGCGGCTCCAGCGCGCGCGCGCCTGCAACTGCGGATGGGCCCAGACGCCGGCCATGTCGTTGACGCGGGCGTTGGCGATCTGCGCGTCCTCCAGCCGCTGGGTCACCTGCTCGATGGACAGGTCGGCGAAGGCCGCCACGATCAGCGCGCGCAGGTCCGCGCGGTTCGCGGTGCGCAGCGAATTCGAGGTAAAGCGCGGGTCTTCCGCCAGTTCGGCCTGGCGCAGCACCTGGGCGCAGAACACGCGCCATTCGCGGTCGTTCTGCACGCCCAGCATGATGGTGGCGCCGCCGCCCACCGGGAACGGCCCGTAGGGATAGATCGAGGCGTGCGAGGCGCCGGCGCGCACCGGCGGCGAGCCGCCCTCGAACGCGTAGTACATCGGGAAGCCCATCCACTCGACCATGCTCTCCAGCATGGACACGTCCAGGCGGCTGCCCAGGCCGGTCTTCTGGCGCAGCAGCAGCGCATTCAGGATGGCCGAATAGGCATACATGCCGGCGGCGATGTCGGCGATGGAGCTGCCCGCCTTGACCGGATCTTCCTGGGTGCCGGTCACCGACAGGAAACCGCTTTCGCTCTGGATCAGCAGGTCGTAGGCCTTCTTGTCCTGGTAGGGGCCGCCCTCGCCGTAGCCGGAAATATCGCAGACGATCAGGCGCGGATACTTCCGGTGCAGGGTTTCGAACGACAGCCCCAGGCGCGCGGCCGCGCCGGGCGCGAGGTTCTGCACCAGCACGTCGGCCGAGGCCAGCAGGCGCTCCATGATGCCGCCGGCTTCCTCGCGCTTGAGATCCAGCGTCAGGCTTTCCTTGGAGCGGTTGGTCCAGACGAAGTGCGAGGACAGGCCGCGCACGCGTTCGTCGTAGCCGCGCGCGAAGTCGCCGCTGCCGGGGCGCTCGATCTTGATGACGCGCGCGCCCATGTCCGCCAGCTGGCGGGTGCAGAAAGGCGCGGCGATGGCGTGTTCCAGGCTGACGACGGTGATGCCGTCCAGCGGACGGGGAGCCTGATTGCTCATTCGGAAAACCTCAGTTCGGCTTGGTGGGCCAGGGTGCCGTCCTGCTCGGCCCAGAGCTGGGCCACGCCCGGCTCGGTCAAGCGGCCGGCCGCCTGGAAGGGCCTGGGCGCGATCAGCGGGCGCAGGCCGCGGTACGAAAGATGGGTCAAGCGCGCCTTGGGATGGGCGCGCACGAAGGCCGCGACCATTTCCGTGGCGATGAGCGGGCCGTGCACGACCAGGCCCGGATAGCCTTCCGTGCCGGTCACGTAGGGATGGTCGTAATGGATGCGGTGGCCGTTGAAGGTCACCGCCGAATAGCGGAACAGCAGCACCGAGGACGGCTCGACCGTGTCGCGCCATTGCGCCTCGGGCGCCGGCTCGCTGCCCGTCAGCTTGGGCGGCGTGGGCTGGCGGTAGACGATGTCCTGCTCTTCGTGGATGGCGATCTCGCCGGCCTGGTGGTAGTCGTGGCTCACCGTCACGAACAGCAGCGCGCCGGTGCGGCCGGTCTTTTCCTTGACGTCGATGACGCGCGACACCCGCTCGGCCGGCACGCCGACCTTCAGCGGCTGGCGGAATTCCACGCGCCCGCCGGCCCACATACGGTTGCGGTCGTGGGCCGGCGGCAGAAAGCCGCCGCGCGCCGGATGTCCATCCGTCCCCAATCCGTCCATGCCTACCGTGCTGATGAAAAACGCCCATTGCCACAGCGGCGGCAAGGCCTCGCCCTGGCCCGGCGCGGGCGCGCCCAGGGTGGCCGCGATGCGCGCGGCGTGGCCGGGGTCCATGGCGTCCGCCATGCGTTCGCCGCTGCCGATCCAGGCGGTCGGATCATTAGTCGTCATTCCCATGTCCTCTGGTGGGTTTTTTCACAGCCTGAAGCATGCCCGCAAGCCGTTCCCGTTGTGAATTCGTTTTTCCTCAAGGCGGGGTTTGCGGCGCCTGAATCGGCCCCGCCCGCCGTAATATATGGCCCATGCACTTCGACCTCGCCGACCTCCGCCTGTTCATCCACATCGCCGAATCCCCCAGCCTGACCCAGGCCGCCAAGCGGGCGCACCTGTCCCTGGCGGCGGTCAGCGTGCGGATCAAGGCGCTTGAAAACCAGCTGAACACCCGGCTGCTGTACCGCGACAGCCGCGGCGTGGAGATCACGCCCGCCGGCCAGAAGCTGCTGCAGCACGCCCGGGTCATCATGCGCCAGGTGGACCACCTGAAGCACGACTTCCAGGAACAGGCCGACGGCGACGCGGGCCACATCCGCATCTTCGCCAATACCACGGCGGTCACCGAGTTCATGCCGGACATCCTGGCGCAATTCCTGTCGGTCCATCCCGGCGTCACGGTGGACCTGCAGGAACGGCTGACGCGCGACATCGTGCGCGGCGTGCTCGACGGCACCACCGACCTGGGCATCGTGGCCGGGCCGGTCGACGCGCCCGAACTGCAGACCATCCACTTCAGCACCGACCGACTGGTGGTGGTGGTGCCCAACGGCCATCCCCTGCAGGACCAGGAAAGAATCAAGCTGGTCGACGCCGTGCGCTATCCGTTCGTGACCATGCACGAAGGCTCCACGCTGGTGGCGTTCCTGCGCGACCAGCTCGAACGGGTCGGGCAGCGCCTGCCGCAGCGCATCCAGCTGTACAGCTTCGATTCGATCTGCCGGATGGTGCAGGCGGGCGTGGGCATCGGCGTCATCCCCGATTCCGCCGCGCGCCGTTACGGCGCGGACATGAAGCTGCGCGTGCTGGAGCTGGACGAGCCCTGGGTCGTGCGCGAGCGCAAGCTGCTGGTGCGCGACATCGACGCCCTGCCCGGCTGCGCGCGCGAACTGATCGAGCAGATCCAGGCGCCGCGCGCGGCCTGAAGGCCGCGCCGGCGACGCATCAGGCCAGCGCCTCCAGCACGGCCAGCTGTTCGGCGGTGTCGCCCAGCAGCTGGTCCACCATCGTCAGGCGCTTGAAGTAGTCGCCCACCTCCAGCTCGTCCGTCATGCCCATGCCGCCGTGCAGCTGCACCGCCATCTGCGCCACCTGGCGGCCGGCGCGCGCGGCCTCCAGCTTGGCCGAGGCGATCATGCGCCGGCGCTGCGCGGCGTCGGGCTCGGTCAGGGCCGCCACCGCCACGTAGGCCATGGACAGGGCCAGTTCCTTGGCCACCAGCATCTCGGCCAGGCGGTGCTGCAGGGCCTGGAACGAGGCCAGCGGCTGGCCGAACTGCTTGCGGGTCTTCAGGTAATCGACCGTGATCTCCAGCAGCCGCTCCATGGCGCCCGCCGCATGGGCGCACAAGGCCGCCGTGCCCCATTGCAGCGCCAGCGCCAGGGCCTGCTGCGCCGCCTCGCCGCGCGCCAGCAGGGCCTCGGACGGCACCCGCACGCCATCCATATCAAGCCGGGCGCAGCGCGCGCCGTCCAGCGTGGGCGTGTCCGTGACGCGCACCCCGCCGGCATCGGCCGGCACCGCCAGCAGCAGCGGCGTTCCGTCGGCGGCGCGCGCGCTCACCAGCCAGGCCGAGGCGGCCGCGCCGTGCCAGACCAGGTGCTTGGCGCCGTCCAGCCGCCAGCCGTCGGCGGCCTCGACAGCGCGGCAGTCCTGCGGATCGGTGTCGTAGCGGCGGCCCGGCTCCTGGTAGGCCACGCTGACGATGGCCTCGCCCGCCGCGATCGGCGGCAGCCAGCGCGCCTGCGCCGCCTCGCCGCAGGCCCCGATCAGCGCCGCGCCCATGACGGCGCTGGGGATGACGGGTTCGGACACCAGCCCGCGCCCCAGCTCCAGGTGCACCGGCAGCAGGCTGGCCGGCACTTCGCCGAAGCCGCCGAAATCCTGGGAAATGTTCAGGCCCAGCACGCCCAGCTCGGCCAGCGCGCCCCAGGCCTGCGGATCCAGCGCGCCGGCGGCCTGCCGGGCGCGGCGCTGGGGAAAGGTCCATGCCTGGTCCACCAGGCGGCGCAGGCTGTCGGCCAGCATGCGCTGTTCTTCGGTATAGATGAAGTCCATGCGTCGCGTTCCTCTAGAGGCCCAGCACCTGGCGGGCGATGATGCCTTTCTGCACCTCGGTGGTGCCGCCGTAGATGGAAGTCTTGCGCATGTCGGCATAGCCCGCGCCCGCCGCCGCGGCCATCTCGGGACCGGGGCCGTGATATTCCGATTCGGCGATCATCCAGTCCGGGTCGTAGGGCCAGGCGTCCGGCCCCGCCACTTCCATCTGCAGCATGGCCAGGTCCTGCTGGATTTCGGAGCCGCGTATCTTCAGCACCGAGGCCTCCGGGCCGGGCGAGCCGTCGTTGCTGGAGGCGACCCGCAGCAGCAGCATCTCCAGCGCCATGATGTCCACCTCGATGCGCGAGATGCGGTCGCGCATGCGGCTGTCCGACAGCAGCGGACGTCCATGGGAGCGGGCGTTTTCCGCCATGCGCTTGAGCACGCCCAGTTCCCGGTGGCAGTGGCCCAGCCCCGCGATGCCGGTGCGCTCATGGCCCAGCAGGTATTTGGCGTAGGTCCAGCCCTGGTTCTCCTCGCCCACCAGGTTGGCCGCGGGCACGCGCACGTTCTCCAGCCACACTTCGTTGACGTCGTGGCCGCCGTCCAGCGTGCGGATCGGCCGCACGGTGACGCCCGGGGAGCCCATGTCCAGCAGCAGCATGGAAATGCCGCGCTGCGCGCGCGCCTCGGGATCGGTGCGCACCAGGCAGAACATCCAGTCCGCATACTGCGCCAGCGTGGTCCAGGTCTTCTGGCCGTTGACCACGTAATCGTCGCCGTCGCGCACGGCGCGCGTCTTCAGCGAGGCCAGGTCGGAGCCCGAACCCGGCTCCGAATAGCCCTGGCACCACCAGTCCTCGACTCGGGGGATGCGCGGCAGGAAGCGGGCCTGCAGCGCGGGGCTGCCGTACTTCATCAGCACCGGACCGATCATCGACAGCCCGAACGGCAGCAGGCGCGGCGCCCCCGCCTTGAAGCACTCCACCTCGAAAATCAGGCGCTGCAAGGCGTTCCAGCCGGTGCCGCCGTGTTCGACGGGCCAGCTCGGCGCGCCCCAGCCCTGGTCGGCCAGGATGTTGTGCCAGCGCACGTAATCGTCGCGTTCCAGCCGTTGGTGCCGCAGCACCTTGTCGCGGATGTCCACCGGCAGCTTGGCCTCGGCGAAGGCGCGCACCTCCTCGCGGAATCGACGCTCTTGCGGCGTCCAGGTCAGGTTCATGGTCTACCTCCTTTGCCGCTATCTAGCCACGGCCCGGCCACGGCGGCAATCTGCCTGTGCCGAAGCCCGGCTTCGGGCGGGACGTAGGGCGGCGGACTCTACGGGCCGGCAAAAGCCCAGCTTCAGCAATGAAGAATGGCCCTGCGCCGCGCCTGTGCCGACACTATGGGCCTGTCCACACCAGAAGAGTCCCATCGCATCATGACCGTTGCCGATATCCCGGAAACCGCGCCCCAGGGCGCCGAGGCGCAATACCGCCAGGCGCTGGACCAGGGCCGCTTCCTCATCCAGCGCTGCGCCGGCTGCGAGCGCGCCGTGTTCTATCCCCGCATGATCTGCCCGCATTGCGGCGCGGGCGCGCTGGACTGGGTCGCGCCCGACGGGCGCGGCACCGTCTACGCCACCACCGTGGTGCGGCGCAAGCCCGAAGCCGGCGGCGACTACAACGTGGCCCTGGTGGACCTGCAGGAAGGCGTCCGGATGATGAGCCGGGTGGAGGGCGTGGCGCCCGAGGCCGTGCGGATCGGCATGGCGGTGCGCGCCCAGGTGGCGCAGCAGGACGGGCGCGGCCTGGTGGTGTTCGTGCCCGCATCCACTGCCAATCGGGAGGCGCAATGACACTCGACGATCTGCGCGGCGCCGTGGCGGTGGCCGGCGTGGGCCACGCCGGCCTGGGACAGGCGAACGGCTTCACCGAAATGGAAATCCTGGTGCAGGCCGCGCAGCGCGCGGTGGCCGACGCCGGGCTCTCGATGCGCGACATCGACGGCATCTGCACCGCCAGCGTGGCCGCGCCGATGTGGGCCATGCCCGTCATCGAGCACCTGGGCATCCGGCCCAGCTTCATCGACAGCACCATGCTGGGCGGCTCCAGCTTCGTCGCGCACCTGCTGCCGGCGCTGCACGCGCTGGCCTCGGGCCAGTGCAACGCGGTGCTGGTCTGCTACGGCAGCACCCAGCGCACGTCCACGCTGAGCCGCGCCGAGATCGGCCGGGTCCGCAAGCAGTTCGACCCGCAGCCCTACGAGACGCCCTACGACCCGCTCAGCCCGCTGTCTTCCTATGCGCTGGCCGCCTCGCGCCACATGCACCAGTACGGCACGCGCCGCGAGCACCTGGCGCAGGTGGCGCTGGCGGCCAACCAATGGGCGCAGCTGAATCCGGAGGCGCAGCTGCGCGAGCCGGCCACGCTGGAGCAGATCCTGGCCGCGCGCATGGTGTCCGACCCCTTGAGCGTGCGCGACTGCTGCCTGGTGACCGACGGCGCCGGCGCCTACGTGCTGGTGCGCGCCGACCGCGCGCGCGACCTGCCGCGCCCGCCGGTCTACGTGCTGGGCAACGCCACGGCGGTCTGGAACCGCCAGATCTCGTCCATGGAGGACCTGACGGTCACGGCCGCCACCGAATCGGGCCGGCGCGCCTTCGAGATGGCGCGGCTTGCGCCGGCCGACATCGACGTGGTCGAGCTCTACGACGCCTTCACCATCAACACCCTGCTGTTCCTGGAAGACCTGGGCTTCTGCGCCAAGGGGGAAAGCAAGGACTTCATCGCCGACGGCGCCATCGCCCCGGGCGGGCGGCTGCCGGTGAACACCAACGGCGGCGGGCTGTGCTGCGTGCATCCCGGCATGTACGGCGTGTTCATCATGATCGAGGCGGTGCGGCAGTTGCGCGGCGAATGCGGCGCGCGCCAGGTCGGCGGCGCGCAGCTGGCGCTGGTGCATGGCAACGGCGGCACGCTGTCGAGCCAGTCCACCGCCATCCTGGGCACCCAGGCCACGCTTTGAACGAAACGATACGTCCCATGCCGCAGACTTCTCCCCACACCCGCATCCACCAATTGCTGGCGCAGCAGGCGAGCCGCCAGCCCGACGCCGTCCTGCTGTACGAGGAAGGCGGAGGCATCCTGAGCTACGCGCAATGCTGGCGGCGCGTGCAGGACGTCGCCGCCTGGCTGGCGCGCGAGGGCGTGCGGCCCGGCCACCGCGTCATGGTCGTGGGCGAAAACTGCAGCGCCATGATCGCGGCCCTGTTCGGCTGCAGCCTGGCCGGCGCCTGGCCGGTGGGCGTGAACGCCCGGCTGTCGGCGCGCGAGATCGACGCCATCGGCCGGCACGCGCAGCCGGAACTGACGCTCTACACCAGCGGCATCTCCCCGGCCGCGCGCGACCATGCCGACGCCGCCGGCGCCGATCAGGCCGATCCTGAAGTCTGGGGCCCCGGCATCCGGGCGCGGCGGGCCGCCGCGCCCACCGAGCCGGAGACGGGCGAGCAGGCCGAGGCCGTGGCCACCCTGATCTACACGTCCGGCACCACCGGCGCGCCCAAGGGCGTCATGGTGCCGCACCGGGGCCTGCTGCACTTCGCCCGGGTGTCGGCGGCCTCGCGCCGCCTGAGTCCGCAGGACATCGGCTACGCGGCGCTGCCCATGTCGCATATCTTCGGCATCGCCACGGTGCTGATGGCCACCGTGCAGGCCGGCGCCAGCCTCGTGCTGCGCAGCCGCTTCGATCCCGAGGACGCGTTCCGCGCGCTCGCCAGTCCGGGCATCAGCATCCTGCAGGGCGTGCCCACCATGTTCAGCCGCATGCTGGCCGCAGCCCCGCCCAAGGCCGCGCTGCGCGCGCCCGCGCTGCGCTACGTGTACACCGGCGGCGCGGCGCTGGACCCGACCCAGAAGCGCGACGTGGAACGCTATTTCGGCGTGCCCATGCACCACGGCTACGGCATCACCGAGTACGCCGGCTCCATGTTCATCACGCCGATCGACGCGCCGCGCGCCGACTGCTCCGCCGGCTACGCCGTCGACGGCGTGGAGCTGCGCATCGGCACGCCCGACAGCGGCGCGCCCCAGCCCGGCGAACGCGGCGACATCCTGATCCGCGGCCCCGGCGTGATGCTGGGCTACTACCGCAACCCGGCGCAGACGGCCCAGGCGCTGCTGCCCGGCGGCTGGCTGCATACCGGCGACATCGGCTATGTGGACGCCGACGGCGCGCTGTTCATCTCCGGGCGCTCCAAGGACCTGATCATCCGCTCCGGCTTCAACGTCTATCCGCTGGAAGTCGAGTCCGTGATCAACGCCTTTCCCGGCGTGCGCCTGTCCGCCGTGGTGGGCCGCGCCACTGCCGACCACAACGAGGAAGTCGTCGCCTTCGTCGAACCGCTGCCGGGCGCGACGCTCGACCTGCGGCTGCTGGCGCTGCACCTGCAGAACCAGCTGGCGCCGTACAAGCGGCCGGCGCAGATCATTCCGATCGACACGATTCCCACCACAGTCAGCGGCAAGATCCTGAAGCAGCCGCTGAGAGAAAGGCTGACGTAAGGCGGGCGCTACGCCACGCGGCACGACCGGCCACGCACACAAGGAGACATGAGCATGCGCATCAAGACCTTGTTCGCCGCGGCCGCCGCCGCGGCGACGATCGCCACCGGCCAGGCGGCCTGGGCCCAGTCCGCCTATCCCGACCGCCCTATCCGCCTGCTGGTGGGCTATTCCCCCGGCGGCCCCGTCGACACCACGGCGCGCGTGTTCGCCAAGTACCTGGGCGACAAGCTGGGCCAGCCCGTGGTGGTGGAGAACCGCGCCGGCGCCAGCGGCATGATCGCCTCGGACGCGACCGCCAAGGCGGCGCCGGACGGCTACATGCTGGGCTTCGCCGCCAGCCCCACGCTCACCATGTCGCCGCTGGTCCAGCGCAGCACGCTGTTCGACCCGCGCAAGGACTTCACGCTGATCGGTCTGGTGGTGGACTACGCCAACGTGCTGCTGATCGGCCCGCAGATCCCGGCCAAAAACGTGGGCGAACTGGTGAGCTATGCGCGCGCGCATCCGGACGCGGTCTCGTTCGGGTCGGCCGGCATCGGCGCCTCCAACCACCTGTCGGCCGAGCTGCTGAAATCGCAGGCCCAGGCGCCGATGCTGCACGTGCCCTATCGCGGCAATTCGCCCGCCATGATGGACGTGGTCAGCGGCAAGGTGACCTTTATGTTCGACATCACCAGCACCGCCATTCCGTTCATCAAGAGCGGCAAGGCGCGCGCGCTGGCGGTCACCTCGCGCACGCGCAACCCCGAGCTGCCGGACGTGCCCACGATGATGGAGGCCGGCATGAAGGACTACGAAGTGGTCGGCTGGTACGCGCTGGTCGGGCCCAGGAAACTGCCCGAGGCCGTATCCGGGCGGCTGACGCGCGCGCTGGCCGAGGTATCCGCCGATCCCGCGTTCCGCCAGGCCATGACCGACGGCGGCTACACCATCAACAACGGCGATTCCAAGGCATTGCAGGCTCGCATCGACCGCGAGTACGCCTTGTGGTCCGACGTGATCAAGACCGCCAACATTCAAGCAAACTAGATGACGAATCCCTCCTCGCTGCATGCCCAAACCCGTTTGCCGGTCATCGGCGCGCCGATGTTCCTGGTCTCCGGCCCCGAGCTGGTGATCGCGCAATGCGCCGCCGGCATCGTCGGAACGTTTCCGTCGCTCAACGCCCGGCCCCAGGAACAGCTGCACGCCTGGATCAGCCGCATCGAGGACGGGCTGGCCGCGCGGCGCCGCGCGGACCCGTCGGCCAGGGTGGCGCCGTACGGCGTGAACCTGATCGTCCATCCCAGCAATGCGCGCTGGGAAGGCGATCTGGCGATCTGCGCCGAGCGCAGGGTGCCTCTGGTGATCACGTCGCTGCATCCGCCCGAGGCCGTGGTGCGCGCCATGCACGCGCACGGCGGGCTGGTGTTCCATGACGTGACCACGGTGCGCCATGCCAAGCGCGCGCTGGCCGCCGGCGTGGACGGCCTGATCCTGGTGGCCGCCGGCGCCGGCGGCCATGCCGGCCAGGTCAACCCGATCGCGCTGGTCAACGAGATCCGCGCCTTCTACGACGGCCCGCTGGCGCTGTCGGGCTGCATCAGCCACGGCAAGGACATCCTGGCCGCGCAGGTGATGGGCTGCGATTTCGCCTACATGGGAACGCGCTTCATCGCCACGCAGGAATCGCTGGCCGGCGACGCCTACCGCGAGATGGTGCTGCAGGCGCAGGCCGCCGACGTGGTCTACACGCCGTATTTTTCCGGAGTGCCGGCGAACTACCTGGCGGCCAGCATCCAGGCCACGGGTCTGGACCCGGCTGCGCTTGCCGGCGCCGGCGCGGACCGCGAGCCGAACCTGGACAAGAGCTCACGGCCCAAGGCCTGGAAGGACGTGTGGAGCGCGGGCCAGGGAGTCGGCGCGGCGCAGGAGATTCTGCCGGTGGAGACGCTGGTGGATCAGCTGGCGGCGGAGTACCGGGAGGCCTTGCTGCGGGTTGGCGCGCCTACGCCTGCGCCGCCCGCTGCAGATGCTCGATGAAGCGCTCCGCGAAACTCGGCAGGTCGCGGCCGCGCTGGCGGCATAGCAGGCGGTCGCGCAGCGCCCAGGGGTCCTCCAGCCGGAGCACGTGCAGCGCGTCCGCGCGGCTGTAGCGCGCGACGCAGGCGCGCGGCACCACGGCGATGCCGGCGCCGGCTTCGACCATGCGGCACACCGCCTCGAAGCTGCCCACGTGCACGCGCTGGCACAGGCGTTTGCCCAGGCCGCTGGCGATGTCTTCGAGAAAGCTCTGGATGGCGCTGTTGGGATGGATGCCGACGAACTGGTAGTTGTCCACCAGGTCCACGAAATGCGCCGACGCCTGCGCGGCCAGCGGATGGTCCAGCGCCGTCACCACGGTGAGCTCGTCGCGGAACAGCGGCGTGACGTCCAGCCCTTCGACGTCGATATTGCCGGCCACCAGGCCCAGGTCGCCGGCGCCCGCGCGGATCGCGATGACGATGTCGCCCGAGATCTTCTCTTCCAGCTCCACGTCCACGTCCGGGTTCTCGGCCAGGAACGTGGAGAGCGCGTCGGCCAGGAAGGAATTGGTGGCGGTGGTGTTGGCCAGCAGGCGCAGACGCCCTTTGAGGCCGCTTGCGTAGGGCTGCAGGTCGGCGTTCAGGCATTCGAGCTGGCGGAAGATGGCGTTGGCGTGCTTGAGCAGCACTTCGCCGGCCGGAGTCAGCGCCACGCCCGTGGCCATGCGCACCAGCAGCCGGGCCTTGAAGGCTTCTTCCATGTTCTTGACCCGGGCGCTGGCGGCGGGCAGGGACAGAAAGGTGCGCTCGGCCGCGCGGGTCAGGTTGAGGGTCTCGCCTACGTTCAGAAACAAACGCAGGTCGGTCAGGTCATGTCTCATGTTCCACCACGCAGAAGGGGGGCATTTCTAATTTTGAATTCTGCGAATGCCGTCACGAATCTACCATGGGCCATGCCCGCAAACCAGAAGGGATGATGCGGAACTGTTTTCACATGGCACAGGAGTCAGCTTCAATGAGCGGTATCGTTTCCGGCAAGGTGGTGATCGTTACCGGCGCGGGCGGCGGCATCGGCCGCAGCATCGCGCTGGCCATGGCGCAGGCCGGCGCCAAGGTGGTCGTCAACGACATCGGCGTATCGCTGACGGGCGAAGGCGGCACGGAAGGCCCGGCGCAGGCGGTGGTCAGGGAGATCGTGGCGGCCGGCGGCCAGGCGGTGGCCAACACCGACAGCGTCGCCGCCTACGACAGCGCCAGCCGCTGCGTGCAGACCGCGATCGACGCGTACGGACGCATCGACGCGGTGGTCAACAACGCCGGCAACCTGCGCGACCGCGTCTTCCACAAGATGAGCGAAGAGGAATGGCGCCAGGTGCTGGACGTGCACCTGAACGGCTCGTTCTACATGAGCCGCGCCGCCGCCCCCTATTTCCGCGAACAGGAGTCCGGCGCGCTGGTGCACATGACGTCCACCTCCGGCCTGATCGGCAACTTCGGCCAGGCGAATTACGCGGCGGCCAAGCTCGGCATCGTCGCGCTGTCGAAGTCCATCGCGCTGGACATGGCGCGCTACAACGTGCGCTCGAACTGCATCGCGCCGTTCGCCTGGAGCCGCATGACCAGCTCGATTCCCGCCGAAACCGACGCGGAGAAGGCGCGCGTCGAGAAGCTCAAGAAAATGGAGGCCGGCAAGGTCGCGCCGCTGGCGGTCTACCTGGCCAGCGACGCGGCCCGCGAAGTCACGGCGCAGATCTTCGCGGTGCGCGCCAACGAGATCATGCTGATGAGCCAGCCGCGGCCGCTGCGCAGCGTGCACCACGGCGAGGGCTGGACGCCCGAACTGATCGCCGAAATCGCCGTGCCCGCGATGCGCAAGCACTTCTATGCGTTGGAGCGTTCGCCCGACGTGATCGACTGGGACCCCATCTGAGGCCGCCATGCCCCTGGACTATGCAACCGTGAAGAACTGGCGCTTCGACGAAGTGCGCCAGCGCTACGACGAGAAAGACGCCATGCTTTATGCGCTGGGCATCGGCCTGGGGCAGGACCCCGAGGACGCCGGCCAGCTGCGCTACGTCTACGAACAGGGCCTGCAGGCCTTTCCCACCATGAGCGTGGTGCTGGGCTATCCCGGCTTCTGGGTGCAGGACCCGCGCGCCGGCATCGACTGGGTCAAGGTGGTGCACGGCGAACAGCGCCTGACGCTGCACGCGCCGCTGCCGGCCAGCGGCGTGGTCGTCGGCAGGAGCCGCAACATCCACGTGATCGACAAGGGTGCGGACAAGGGCGCGCTCATCGTCACCGAACGCACGCTGCACGGCGAGGACGGCGCCTGCCTGGCGACCTTGCAGCAAAGCACTTTCTGCCGCGGCGACGGCGGCTTCGGCCAGGGCGACGCCGGCCCGCCGCCGCTTCCGGCCGCCCCGGACGGCGATCCGGACCTGCGCTGCGAGCTGCGCATCGCGCCCAACGCCGCGCTGCTGTATCGCCTGAACGCCGACCGCAATCCGCTGCATGCCGATCCGGAAGTGGCGCGCCGCGCCGGCTATCCGCGCCCCATCCTGCACGGGCTGTGCACCTACGGCATGGCGGCGCACGCCATCGTCAGGAGCTGCTGCGACTACGACGCCTCGCGCCTTGTCAGCCTGAACACGCGCTTCTCGGCGCCGGTCTATCCCGGCGAGACCCTGCAGTGCGACATCTGGCGCATGCCGGACGGGCAGATCCGCTTCCTGGCCCGCGCCCGCGAGCGCGACGTGGTGGTGCTGAGCAACGGCACCGCGGAGCTGCGGCCATGACGCGCGCTCCCGCCCTGGACGGCATCCGCGTGCTGGACCTTTCGCGCATCCTGGCCGGCCCCTGGTGCACGCAGAACCTGGCCGACCTGGGCGCCGACGTCATCAAGGTCGAGCGTCCGCGCGTGGGCGACGACACCCGCGCCTGGGGCCCGCCGTTCCTGAAGGATGGCGAGGGCCGCGACACCGAGGAATCCGCCTATTACCTCAGCGCCAACCGCAACAAGCGCTCGATCGAGGCCGACATGGCCACGCCCGCGGGCGCGGCGCTGATCCGCGAGCTGGCGACGGCCAGCGACATCCTGGTCGAGAATTTCAAGGTGGGCGGGCTGGCCAAGTACGGCCTGGACTACGCCAGCCTCAGGGAAATCAACCCGCGCCTGATCTATTGCTCGGTCACCGGCTTCGGCCAGGACGGCCCGTATGCCGGCCGTCCCGGCTATGACTTCATGATCCAGGGCCTGGGCGGCCTGATGAGCATCACCGGAGAACGCGACGACCTGCCCGGCGGCGGGCCGCAAAAGGCCGGCGTGGCGGTGACCGACATCATCACCGGCATGTACGCCACGGTGGCGATACTGGCCGCGCTCAACGAGCGCCATCGCAGCGGCCTGGGCCAGCACCTGGACATCGCGCTGTTCGACAGCCACGTGGCGATGCTGGCCAACCAGAACTCCAATTACTTCAACTCCGGCGTGGCGCCCTCGCGCGCCGGCAACGCGCACCAGAACGTGGTGCCCTACCAGGTGTTCGCCGCCAGCGACGGCCATCTGATCGTGGCCACCGGCAATGAATCGCAGTACCGCGCGTATTGCGCCGCCATCGGCGCGGCGGAGCTGGGCGACGATCCGCGTTTCGCCACCAACCGATTGCGCATCGCCAACCGCGAGCTGCTGGTCGGCATGCTGGCCGCGATCATGCGCCAGGGACGGCGCGACGAGTGGATCGCGAAACTGGAAGCCGCGGGCGTGCCCTGCGGCCCCATCAACGACATCGCGCAGGCTTTCGCGCATCCGCAGGCCGAGGCGCGGCAGCTGCGCCGCGACCTGCCGCATCCCGCGGGCGGACAGGCGGCCGTGACGGCCAGCCCGCTGCGCCTGTCGGAAACCCCGGTGCGGTACCGCAATGCGCCGCCGCTGCTGGGCGAACACACCGAGGAAGTGCTGCGCGACGTCCTGGGCAAATCGCCGCAGGACATCGCCGCATACCGCGCCGGGTTGAAGGCCCCGTAATTACGCCACGGCGACCGGGATCTTGCCGATCCGGGCCTGCCATTCCTTCGGTCCCGTCGTGTGGACCGAGGTGCCCTGGGCGTCGACCGCCACCGTCACCGGCATGTCCTTCACGTCGAACTCGTAGATGGCTTCCATGCCCAGGTCGGCGAAGCCCAGCACCTTGGCGCCGCGGATGGCCTTGGACACCAGGTAGGCCGCGCCGCCCACGGCCATCAGGTAGGCCGAGCCGTGCTTCTTGATGGCGTCGATGGCGACCGGGCCGCGCTCGGACTTGCCGATCATGGCGATCAGGCCGGTCTGCTCCAGCATCATGCCGGTGAACTTGTCCATGCGGGTGGCGGTGGTGGGGCCGGCCGGGCCGACCACTTCGTCGCGCACCGGATCGACCGGGCCGACGTAGTAGATGACGCGGTTGGTGAAGTCCACCGGCAGCGGCTCGCCCTTGGCCAGCATGTCCTGGATGCGCTTGTGCGCGGCGTCGCGGCCGGTCAGCATCTTGCCCGACAGCAGCAGGGTCTGGCCCGGCTTCCAGCTGGCCACTTCTTCCTTGGTCAGCGTGTTCAGATCCACCTGCCTGGACTTGTTGTAGTCGGGCGCCCAGTGCACTTCCGGCCATTCCGACAGGGCCGGCGGGTCGAGGCGCGCCGGGCCGGAGCCGTCCAGCTCGAAATGCGCGTGGCGGGTGGCGGCGCAGTTCGGGATCATGGCGACGGGCTTGGAGGCCGCGTGCGTGGGGAAGGTGTTGATCTTGACGTCCAGCACCGTGGTCAGGCCGCCCAGGCCCTGGGCGCCGATGCCCAGCGCGTTGACCTTTTCGTACAGCTCGATGCGCAGCTCTTCCAGCTTGCTCTGCGGGCCGCGCGCCAGCAGCTCGTACATGTCGATGTCTTCCATCAGCGACTGCTTGGCCATCAGCATGGCTTTTTCGGCGGTGCCGCCGACGCCGATGCCCAGCATGCCCGGCGGGCACCAGCCGGCGCCCATGGTCGGGACCGTCTTGAGCACCCAGTCCACCAGCGAGTCGCTGGGGTTGAGCATGGCGAACTTGGACTTGTTCTCGGAGCCGCCGCCCTTGGAGGCCAGCTGCACGTCGACCTTGTCGCCCGGGACCAGTTCGACGTGCAGGATACAGGGCGTGTTGTCGCGGGTGTTCTTGCGCGTGAAGAGCGGGTCTTCCAGCACGGAGGCGCGCAGCGGATTGTCCGGGTTCAGGTAGCCGCGGCGCACGCCTTCGTCGCACAGTTCCTGCAGGGTGCGCTTGGTGTCGAAGCGCACGTCCATGCCGACCTTCAGGAACACGTTGACGATGCCGGTGTCCTGGCACAGCGGACGCTTGCCTTCGGCGCACATGCGCGAGTTGGTCAGGATCTGGGCCATCGCGTCGCGCGCTGCCGGGCTTTCCTCGCGCTCGTAGGCGCGGGCCAGATGGCGGATGTAGTCCACCGGATGGTAGTAGCTGATGAACTGGATCCCGTCGGCGATCGACTGGATGAAGTCTTCTTCTTTGATGATGACGGACATGGCTATATACGGGCTAAAGAAAATAACGAAAAGAAGAGGGGCTCATTTCCCCTGCCAGACCGGCTTGCGCTTCTCGGCGAAAGCCGTGGCGCCTTCCTTGGCGTCGGCCGAGGTAAAGATGTGGGCGGCCAGCGGACGCTGGCGGTCGAACATTTCTTCCTGCGTCCAGTCGCCGGACTGCGACACGATGCTCTTGGCGGTCTGCACCGACAAGGGACCGTTCTCGACGATGGTGCGGGCCAGCTCCAGCGCGCCGGCCAGGGCGCCGCCCGGCTCGGTCAGGCGGTTCACCAGGCCGAAGGCGTGGGCGCGCTCGGCCGTGAACATGTCGCCGGTCAGGATGACCTCCATGGCGATATGGTACGGCAGGCGGCGCGGCAGGCGCAGCATGCCGCCGGCGCCGGCCACCAGGCCGCGCTTGACTTCAGGCAGACCGAACTTGGCGTTGTTGGCGGCCACGATCAGGTCCGAGGCCAGGGTCAGCTCGCAGCCCCCGGCCAGCGCGTAGCCTTCGACCGCGGCGATCAGCGGCTTCTTGGGCGGGCGTTCGGCCAGGCCGCCGAAACCGCGGCCGTCCACGTAGGGGCGCTGGCCGGTGGCGGCGAAGGCCTTGAGGTCCATGCCCGAGCAGAACGTGCCCCCGGCGCCGGTCAGGATGCCGATGCGGATGTCGTCGCTGCCGTCGAGCTGGTCCAGCGCCGCGGCCAGGGCCTGCGCGGTTTCCAGGTTGATGGCGTTCTTGGCCTCGGGACGGTTGATCGTGATGATCTGGATGCCGTCGGTGACTTCTACCTTGATCAGGTCGGACATGAGGGGCTGCTCCTTTTTCGGGATTCCGAGGAATCGGGTTCCTGGCTTTTATATAAGACTTGGCTCAACCCGGAATCATACGACCATTGGTTGACCCCTGCTTCCGGCCCCGCGCGGGCAGGAATGTAACCGTCCATGCGCCGCCCGCCGGCGGCCCGGCCCGGCGCCAGTTAAAATGCCAGGTTTCCCACGCCCAGGGCAGGCCTTGCCCGGCGGCCGAATTCCAAGAATCCTATGCTCACCTTTCAGCAAATCATCCTTACGCTCCAGGAATACTGGGACAAGCAGGGTTGCGCCCTGCTGCAACCCTACGACATGGAAGTCGGCGCCGGCACCTCGCACACCGCCACGTTCCTGCGCGCGATCGGCCCGGAACCCTGGCGCGCCGCCTACGTGCAGCCCTCGCGCCGTCCCAAGGACGGGCGCTACGGCGAAAACCCCAACCGCCTGCAGCACTATTACCAATACCAGGTCGTGCTGAAGCCGGCGCCGCCCGAAATCCTGGATCTGTACATCGGTTCGCTCAAGGCGCTGGGCATCGACCCCGCGCAGCACGACATCCGCTTCGTCGAGGACGACTGGGAAAACCCCACGCTGGGCGCCTGGGGCCTGGGCTGGGAAGTCTGGCTCAACGGCATGGAAGTCACGCAATTCACGTACTTCCAGCAGGTGGGTGGCCTGGACTGCACCCCGACCACCGGTGAAATCACCTACGGCCTGGAACGCCTGGCCATGTACCTGCAGGACGTGCAAAGCGTGTACGACCTGGTCTGGACCGAAGGCGCCAACGGCAACCGCGTGCTGTACCGCGACGTGTTCCACCAGAACGAGGTGGAGCAGTCCACCTACAACTTCGAGCACTCCTCGGCCGAGATGCTGTTCGCGCACTTCAACGACTACGAAGCCGAGGCCAAGCGCCTGATGGACGTGCCGCTGGCGCTGCCGGCCTATGAGGCCGCGCTGAAAGCCGCCCACACCTTCAACATGCTGGACGCGCGCGGCGCGATCAGCGTGACCGAGCGCGCCGCCTACATCGGCCGCATCCGCAACCTGTCGCGCGCCGTCGCACAGGCCTATTACGATTCCCGCGAACGACTGGGCTTTCCCATGCTGGGCCGCGACAAGGCCGCCGGGGAGGCAGCATAAATGACGACGAACATCCGCCCGCTGCTGGTCGAACTGCTGACCGAAGAACTTCCGCCCAAGGCCCTGCAAAAGCTGGGCCAGGCCTTTGCCGAAGGCGTGCGCGCCACGCTCGAACGCCACGGCCTGCTGGCCGAGGGCTGCGCCGCGACCGCCTACGCCACGCCGCGCCGCCTGGCCGTGCATCTGTCGGCCGTGCTGGCGCAGGCGCCCGACCAGCCCTACGCCGAAAAACTGATGCCGGTGAAGATCGGCCTGGCCGAAGACGGCAGCGCCACGCCCGCGCTGCAGAAGAAGCTGGCCGCCAAGGGCCTGGAGCACCTGGACGTCGCCAAGCTGGAACGCGAGTCCGACGGCAAGCAGGACTACCTGGTGGCCCGCGGCACGGCCCCCGGCGCGCAGCTGGCCGCCGGCCTGCAGGAAGGCCTGGACGCCGCCATCGACGGCCTGCCCATCCCCAAGGTCATGCGCTACCAGCTGGCCGACGGGGTCACCACCGTCAAGTTCGTGCGCCCGGCGCACGGGCTGGTGGCGCTGTTCGGCGCCGACGTGGTGCCGGTGTCGGCGCTGGGCCTGGCGGCCGGCCGCGAAACGTTGGGCCACCGCTTCATGAGCGCCGGCCCCGTTTCCTTTACCGACGCCGACGCCTACGCCGCCACGCTGGCCGAGCGCGGCAACGTGGTGGCCTCGTTCGAAGGCCGCCGCGACGAAATCGCGCGCCAGCTGCAGGACCACGCCGCCCGCCTGTCCGCCACCCTGGGCGACGACCCGGAAGTGGCGGCGCTGCTGGACGAAGTCACCGCGCTGGTCGAGCAGCCCACGGTCTACGTCGGCCAGTTCGAGGAACAGTTCCTGCAAGTGCCGCAGGAATGCCTGATCCTGACCATGCGGCTGAACCAGAAATACTTCCCGCTGTTCGATCCGGCCACCGGCCGCCTGACCCACCGTTTCCTGATCGTGAGCAATATGCGCACGGACGATCCGGTGAACATCATCGAAGGCAACCAGCGCGTGGTGCGCCCGCGCCTGGCCGACGCGCAGTTCTTCTTTGAGACCGACCGCAAGACGCCGCTGGCCGCGCGCGTCGAGCAGCTGGGCTCCATCGTCTACCACAACAAGCTGGGCACCCAGCTCGAACGCGTCGAGCGCGTGCGCGCCATCGCCCGCGGCGTGGCCGAAAAGCTGGGCGGCGACGTCGCCGCCGCCGACCGCGCCGCCCTGCTGGCCAAGGCCGACCTGGGCTCCAACATGGTGGGCGAATTCCCCGAGCTGCAGGGCGTCATGGGCGCGTACTACGCGGCGGGCGACGGCGAGCCCGACAGCGTGGTGCAGGCCCTGCGCAACCAGTACCGCAACCGCTACGACACGCCCGTCACGCAGGAGTCGCTGACCGCCGCCGTGCTGTTCATCGCCGAACGCGTGGAAACCCTGGTCGGCATCTGGGCCATCGGCCTGGCCCCCACCGGCGAGCGCGATCCGTTCGGCCTGCGCCGCGCGGCGCTCGGCCTGATCAGCGCGTTCGAGCAGCTGGCCGCGGGCGGCTGGCTGAAGATCAGCGCAGACGGTCCGCTGTCGCTGGACGGCCTGCTGGAACTGGCCGCAGGCACCTTCCCGGCCGGCAAGATCCCGGCCGGCACGCTGGCCGAGGTGCGCGCCTTTATCTACGAGCGCTATCGCAACCAGCTCATCAACGACTTCGACCGCAACGCGGTGGAAGCCGTGATCGCCCTGACCCCGCCGCTGCACCAGGCCGCCGAGCGCGTGCGCGCCGCCGCCGCGTTCGCGCAGCTGCCCGAGGCCGCCAGCCTGGCGGCCGCCAACAAGCGCATCGGCAACCTGCTGAAGAAGGCCGAAGGCGAGATCGGCGCGGTCGACGCGGCCACGCTGGCCGAGCCCGCCGAGAAAGCGCTGGCCGCCGCCGTGTCGGCGCTGCGCCCGCAGGCCGAGGCGCAGCTGGCCGCCGGCGACTTCGCCGGCAGCCTCAGCACGCTGGCGCAGGTGCGCGAGCCGGTGGACGCCTTTTTCGCCGACGTCATGGTCATGGCCGAAGACCCGGCCGTGCGCGCCAACCGGCTGGCCCTGCTGGCGCAGCTGCATGGCCTGATGAACCAGGTGGCAGACATTTCCAGGCTCGCACAGTGAAACTCATCATCCTCGACCGCGACGGCGTCATCAACCAGGACAGCGATGCGTTCGTCAAGAATCCCGACGAATGGATCGCCCTGCCCGGCAGCCTGCAGGCCATCGCCCGGCTAAACCAGGCCGGCTGGCGAGTGGTGGTCGCCACCAACCAGTCCGGGCTGGCGCGCGGCCTGTTCGACATGGACACGCTGACCGCCATCCACGCCAAGCTGCGCCGCGAACTGGCCGCCGTGGGCGGCGCCATCGACGCCATCTTCATGTGCCCGCACGGCCCCGACGACAACTGCAGCTGCCGCAAGCCGCGGCCGGGCATGTTCGAGCAGATCGGGCACCGCTACGACGTGGACCTGGCCGGCGTGCCGGCGGTGGGCGACTCGCTGCGCGACCTGCAGGCCTCGTCGGCGGCCGGCTGCTCGCCGTGGCTGGTGCTGACCGGCAACGGCAGGAAGGCGCTGGCCAAGGGCGGCCTGCCCGAGAACACGCGGGTGTGCGACGACCTGTCGGCCGTGGTCGACGCCCTGCTGCAGGACGCCTGACCCGATGGCCTGGCTCCGTTCGCTGCTGTACGCCCTGTTCCTGGCCGTCACGGTCATCCCCTACGCCTTCGCCTGCATCCTGTGGGCGCCGCTGCCGCTGCACTGGCGCTACAGGCTGACGGTGGGCTGGCCGCGCCTGGCCATCTGGGGCGCGCGCTTTTTCTGCGGCATCCGCTGGCAGGTCAAGGGCTGGGAAAACCTGCCCGACGGCCCGGCGGTGCTGCTGTCCAAGCACCAGTCCGCCTGGGAAACGCTGTTCTTCCCGGCCTATATGCCGCGCGAGGTCTGCTTCGTCTACAAGAAAGAACTGCACATGGTGCCGTTCTTCGGCTGGGGCCTGGCGCTGTTGCGCATGATCGCCATCGACCGCGCCAAAGGGCGCGACGCCTTCGAACAGGTGGTCAGGCAGGGCCAGACCCGCCTGGACGAAGGCCGCTGGCCGCTGCTGTTCCCGGAGGGCACCCGGGTCGCGCCCGGCAAGGTCGGCCGCTACAAGATGGGCGGCGCGCTGCTGGCCTCGCGCACCGGCGCCGTGGTCATCCCGGTGGCGCACAACGCCGGCGAATGCTGGCGGCGCAACGCCTTCGTAAAGCGTCCGGGTATGGTCACCCTGTCGATCGGACCCGCGATAGAATCCCAGGGACTCTCCCCCGAGGAACTGAACCAGAAGGTTCAGGACTGGATCGAAGGGGAAATGCGGCGTCTCAATCCTGAAAGGTATGTCCAGCCCTGACCAGCTAGAGCTCCTGTTCGACGTGCAGCCGCAAGGCGCGCCCGAAGGCGCCTCGCGGCCGCCCGCCGGACCCGCCGCGTCCGCGCCCAGGCCGGTCCCGCCCAAACCGCTCCACCCCGGCGCCCCGCAGCCTTCCGCTGCCGCCGGCGAGCCGCTGCTGACGCTGTCTCCCAACGCCGCCTCGCGCGTGCCCACGCCCTGCCCCGATCCGCTGCCGCCCGGCGCGCGCTGGCGCGAAGTCGCGACCGAGCAGCAGCCCATCGGCTTCGTGCTGCTGCGCTCGCGCCGCCGCAGCATCGGCTTCGTGGTCACGGACGACGGCTTGCGCGTCACCGCCCCCAACTGGGTCACGCTGGGGCAGGTCGACGACGCCGTGCGCGAAAAATCCCGCTGGATCCTCACCAAGCTGCGCGAATGGCATTCCCGCAAGCAGCAGCTGGCCATGGCGCACACCCGCTGGCAGCCCGGCGGCGAACTGCCCTACCTGGGCAAGCGCATCGTCATCGGCGTGGGCGGCGACAGCCGCCAGGCCTATCTGTCGGGCGACGCCGAGGCCCCCGAGGACGGCGACACGCTGTGGCTGGCGCTGCCTTCGTCGGCCGATCAGGGCCGCATCCGCGACGCCGCCCAGGCCTGGCTGCAGCAGCGGGCCGGCGCCTGGTTCGGCGCGCGCCTGGCCCATTTCCTGCAAATCAGCGGGCTGAAGATCCGCCGCTGGCGCCTGTCCTCGGCCGCCACGCGCTGGGGCTCGTGCACCAGCGACGGCAACATCATGCTCAACTGGCGCTTGATTCATTTCGCACCCGCCATCATCGATTACGTCATCGCGCACGAACTTGCCCATCTGCGCGAAATGAACCACAGTCAGGACTTCTGGCGCGAAGTGGGACAGATCCTGCCCGGCTTCGAAGACGCCAAGAAGATCCTGCGGCGCCACGATCCCGCGTCCCTCCCTCAGTTCTGAGGCGGCGCGCCTCTCCACCGTACAAGGAATATCTCCATGCGTATGCTCCACACCATGCTGCGAGTCGGCAACCTCGACAAATCCATCGACTTCTACACCAACGTGCTCGGCATGCGCGTGCTGCGCCGCAAGGACTATCCCGACGGCAAGTTCACGCTGGCCTTCGTGGGTTATCAAGACGAGTCCGAAGGCGCGGTCATCGAACTGACCCACAACTGGGACACCGACAAATACGACCTGGGCACCGGCTACGGCCACATCGCCCTGGAAGTGGACAACGCCTACGAGGCCTGTGAAAAGGTCAAGCAGAAAGGCGGCAAGGTCACGCGCGAGGCCGGCCCCATGAAGCACGGCAAGACCGTCATCGCCTTCGTCGAGGACCCTGACGGCTACAAGATCGAGTTCATCGAGAAGAAAGGCCGCGAAGACTGAGCGCCAAGAGGCCAGCCCATGATCCACCCCATCCTGAAAATGGGCGACCCGCGCCTGCTGCGCGTGGCCGCGCCCGTGGAACGCTTCGACACGCCCGAGCTGCACGCGCTGATCGACGACATGTTCGAGACCATGGCCGCCGCGCACGGGGTGGGCCTGGCCGCGCCGCAGATCGGCATGGACCTGCAGCTGGTGATCTTCGGTTTCGACCGCAACGAGCGCTATCCCGACGCGCCCGCGGTGCCGCAGACCATCCTGTGCAATCCCGTCATCACGCCGCTGTCCGACGAGCGCGAGGACGGCTGGGAAGGCTGCCTGTCGGTGCCGGGCCTGCGCGGCCTGGTGCCGCGCTACCGCCGCATCCTCTACCGCGGACGCGACCCCTACGGCCAGCTCATCGAACGCGAGGCCGAGGGCTTCCACGCCCGCGTGGTGCAGCACGAATGCGACCACCTGATCGGCCGCCTGTACCCGTCGCGCATCGAGGATTTCTCGAAGTTCGGATTCACCGAGATCCTGTTTCCGGGCATGGACCCGAAGCAGGACGATTGACGCCGTCCGGCGGCGTCAATTCCTCCGGCGCGAAATCATCCACCTGCAACACCCGCGACACCACGGTCTCGGCCTCCTCGATCTGAGCGGCCTGGGTATCCGTGATGGCGCCGCGCCGGTGCGCCTCGCGCCAGTCGCGCACGCCGGACTGGCGCAGCCGGTCGCGTAGCGGCTGCACCGCGTCGGCCAGCGCGAAGGCGCGCGTCAGCAGGCTTACCGGATCGTCGCCGGCCTGCGCGCCGCCCGGCTCGCGCTGCAGGTCGGCGGCCAGCCGCGCATGGGTCGGCGAAGGCCTGAGCAGCAGTTCGGCGCATTCGCGCGTCAGCGCGTCGCCCGGCCCGCGCGCCAGGCGCAGCGGCAGGATGGCCGCGCGCAGGCCCCAGGCCAGCGCGCGCCCGGGCAGATTGCGCAGCACCTGGTC
This sequence comes from Achromobacter sp. SX5, assembly GCF_056711425.1. Lineage (NCBI taxonomy): Bacteria > Pseudomonadati > Pseudomonadota > Betaproteobacteria > Burkholderiales > Alcaligenaceae > Achromobacter > Achromobacter sp. SX5. The sequence continues at coordinate 4,840,577 of NZ_CM160041.1, forward strand.
CATGCTTTTCTCGATGCTTGCATAGCCCTGCTCCAGGCACCAGTGCACCAGGGGCAGGTCGTCGTGCTTGCGGCCCTCGTCCTCCCAGCGCTTGAGCACCGCGGACTGCAGGTACAGCTCCGACAGGATGTCGCCCAGCCGGGCCGAGATCATCTCGCGGCGCTTGAGCGCGCCGCCCAGCTGCGCCAGCGTGGCGTCGGCCAGCAGGGCGAAGCCCGCGGCGTAGCGGCCCAGCCGGCGGTAATGCCCGGCCGTGGGGCCGGAGACCGGCGCGGGCGCCAGCACCCCGCCGGTCCAGGCGCGGCCGATCGCGCGCAGCGCGTTGCGCGCCGCATGGCGCAGGTGGCGCCAGAACACGTCATGGAACACGGCGATGCCGCGCTCCTCGTCGGGGTTGGCCAGCGCCAGCATTTCCGGCATCAGGTAGGGGTGGGCGCGGATCGCGCCCTGGCCGAAGATGATCAGGTTGCGCGTCAGGATATTCGCGCCCTCGACCGTGATGGCGATGGGCACGGCGCGATACAGCGCGCCCAGGTAGTTGCCGGGGCCGTCCATGACGGCGCGGCCCGCGTGGATGTCCATCGCGTCGTTGACCGAGCCGCGCATGCGTTCGGTGGCGTGGTACTTCATGATGCCCGACACCACCGCCGGCTTGACGTCCTGGTTCAGCGCGGCGCAGGTCAGGCGCCTCGCGGCCTCCACCAGATAGGCGTTGCCCGCCAGGGCGGCCAGCCGCTCCTGCACGCCTTCGAACTTGCCCACGGGGATGCCGAACTGCTCGCGCACGCGCGCGTACATGCCGGTGGTGTGCGCGCACATGACGGCGGCGGCGGCCGACAGCGACGGCAGCGAAATGCCGCGCCCCGCGGCCAGCGCGCTCATCAGCATCTGCCAGCCGTGGCCGGCGCGCCCCGCCCCGCCGATCAGCGCGTCCAGCGGCACGAACACGTCGCGCCCGCGGTTGGGGCCGTTCTGGAACACCTGCATGGCCGGCAGATGGCGGCGGCCGATCTCCACGCCGGGCGCGTCGGTGGGCACCAGCGCCACCGAAATGCCGATGTCCTCGGGGCCGCCCAGAATGCCTTCCGGGTCCGACATTTTGAACGCCAGGCCCAGCACGGTGGCCACCGGCCCCAGCGTGATGTAGCGCTTGCGCCAGTTCAGCCGGATGCCGACGAGTTCGCGCCCGTCCACCACCTGCCTGCAGACCACGCCCGTGTCCACCATCGAGGCCGCGTCCGAGCCGGCCTCCGGACTGGTGAGGCCGAAGCACGGCACTTCGGTGCCGTCGGCCAGGCGCGGCAGCCAGTAGTCGCGCTGTTCCGGGGTGCCGAACTGCAGCAGCAGTTCGCCCGGCCCCAGCGAGTTGGGCACCATGACGGTCACGCCGGCGGTGATGGAATAGGCCGAGATCCGCCGCACCACCTCGGAATGCGCATAGGGGGAGAAACCCAGGCCGCCGTAGCGGCGCGGGATGATCATGCCGAAAAAGCGTTCGGACTTGAGAAAGGCCCAGACCTCGGGCGGCAGGTCGCGCCGCGTCCAGGTGATGTCCCATTCGTCCAGCATGGCGCACAGCCGGGCCACCGGGCCGTCGATGAAGCGCTGTTCATCCGGGGTGAGCGCGGCGGCGGGGACGTCCAGCAGCTTGCGCCAGTCGGGGTTGCCGGTGAAGAGGTCCGCGTCCCACCAGGTGTCGCCGGCCTCAATGGCTTCGCGCTCGGTGGCCGACATCGGCGGCAGCGCCTTGCGCGCCCAGCGGTACGCGGGTTCCGAAATGCGGCGTCGGCGCCAGGCATTGAAATCCATGAGCGGTCCTCGCAGTGACGGGTTGCTCCCCTTGGGGCCAAAGTACCAGAATTGCAGCCCTCGGACCAATCCTAGCCCTGTCGGGATGCGACAATGGGCGGCGCAACGAATCGCTATCCGGGCAACTTCCGCATGCTGAACAAACTCTGGCTGGGCTTTTTTCTTACCGCGGCAGCGGCGGCGCTGTACCGCTGGCTGATCGCCGGCGAACCCGAAGTGTTCCACCTGATGGTGACCAGCCTGTTCGACATGGCGCGCGTGTCGGTGGAGGTGATGGTGCTGCTGTTCGGCACCCTGACCCTGTGGCTGGGCTTTCTGCGCATCGCCGAGGGCGCCGGGCTGGTGGAAAAGCTGGCGCATCTGCTGGGGCCGCTGTTCGCGCGCCTGATGCCGGAAGTGCCGCGCAACCATCCCGCCATCGGCCTGATCACGCTGAACTTCGCGGCCAACGGCCTGGGGCTGGACAACGCCGCCACGCCCATCGGGCTGCGCGCCATGCGCGAGCTGCAGTCGCTCAACCCCACGCCCGAGACCGCCAGCAACGCGCAGATCCTGTTCCTGGTGCTCAACGCCTCGTCGCTGACCCTGCTGCCGGTCACGCTGTTCATGTTCCGCGCGCAGCAGGGCGCGGCCGACCCGACCCTGGTGTTCCTGCCCATCCTGCTGGCCACCAGCGCCTCGACGCTGGCCGGCTTTCTGGCGGTGGCGGCCTGCCAGCGCCTGCGCCTGGCCGACCCGGTCGTCATGCTGTGGCTGGGCGGCGCGGCGCTGCTGATGGGCGGCTTCATGACGCTGTTGGCGGGCATGTCGGCCGCCGCCATCGCGTCGCTGTCCTCGCTGCTGGGCAACCTGACCCTGTTCGGCATCCTGCTGGCGTTCCTGATCGCGGGCGCCTGGAAGAAGGTGCCGGTCTACGAAGCCTTCATCGAAGGCGCCAAGGAAGGCTTCGACATCGCCAAGAGCCTGTTGCCGTATCTGGTGGCCATGCTGTGCGCGGTGGGCGTGCTGCGCGCCTCCGGCGCGCTGGACTTCCTGCTCGACGGCATCCGCTGGCTGGCGCAGTCGGCCGGCTGGGACACGCGCTTCGTGGACGCCCTGCCCACGGCCCTGGTCAAGCCGTTCTCGGGCAGCGCGGCCCGCGCCATGATGCTGGAGACCATGACGCATTTCGGGGTGGACAGCTTCCCGGCACTGCTGTCGGCGGTGGTCCAGGGCAGCACCGAGACCACCTTCTACGTGCTGGCGGTGTACTTCGGCTCGGTGGGCATCCTGCGCGCGCGCCACGCCGTGGGCTGCGCGCTGGTCGCCGACCTGGCCGGCGTGCTGGCGGCCATCGGCGTGTGCTACTGGTTCTTCGGCTGAGGCCGCCGCGGCCTCAGTCCACCAGCAGGATCTTCATGCCGTTGGTGCCGCCGCTGTCGCGGTAGAAATCGCCCTTGGTCAGGATCACCCAGTCGCCGGTCTGCACCAGGTTGCGGCGGCGCAGCTCGTCGATGGCGGCATTGCTGAGATCGGCCGGATCGTAGTCGGACGGCGCGAACGGGATGGTGTAGACGCCGCGGAACATCGCCACGCGGTTCTGCGTGACGCTGTGCGGGCTGTAGCAGTAGATCGGCACGCCCGAACGGATGCGCGACATGATCAGCGGCGTGTGCCCGCTTTCGGTCAGCGAGATGATGGCCTTGACGCCCGGGAAATGGTTGGCCGCGTACATCGCGGCCAGCGCGATGGTCTCGTCGCAGCGCGAGAAGGTCTCGCCCAGGCGATGGTGCGACTTGGTCGAGGTGGGGTGTTTTTCGGCGCCCAGGCAGACGCGCGCCATGGCCTGCACCGTCTCGACCGGATACTGCCCCGAGGCGCTTTCGGCCGACAGCATGACGGCGTCGGTGTAGTCCAGCACCGCGTTGGCCACGTCGGACACCTCGGCCCGCGTCGGCATGGGGCTGGAGATCATGGACTCCATCATCTGCGTGGCCGTGATGACGACCTTGTTCAGCGTGCGCGCGTGCTGGATGATGCGCTTCTGGATGCCGACCAGCTCGGCGTCGCCCACTTCCACGCCCAGGTCGCCGCGCGCCACCATCACGCCGTCGCTGGCGCGGATCAGCGAGTCCAGCGCCTCGTCGTCGGCCACGGCCTCGGCGCGCTCGATCTTGGCGATGATCCAGGCCTGGCTGCCGGCCGCCGCCAGCAGCGTGCGGGCCTCTTCGATATCGCTGCCATAGCGCGGAAACGACACCGCCACGTAGTCCAGCTCCATCTCGGCGGCGAGCTTGATGTCGACGCGGTCCTTGTCGGTCAGGCTGGGCGCGGACAGGCCGCCGCCGCGCCGGTTGATGCCCTTGTTGTTCGACAGCGGGCCGCCCACGGTCACGGTGGTGTGGACCTCGTCGCCCTCGACCCGGTCGACCACCAGCACCACGCGCCCGTCATCGAGCAGCAGCTCGTCGCCCACCCGGCAGTCCTGCACCAGCTCCGGATAATCGATGCCCACGATGCTGGCGGTGCCGGCCTCCTTGGGATGCGCGCGCGACAGCGTGAAAGGCTGGCCCACCTGCAGCTGCACCTGCTTGTCGATGAAGCGCGCGATGCGGATCTTGGGCCCTTGCAGATCGCCCATGATGGCCACGAAGCGGCCCTGGCTGGCGGCGATCTCGCGCACCAGCCGGGCGCGTGCGCGGTGGTCGTCCGCGCTGCCGTGCGAGAAGTTGAGACGGGCGACGTCCAGCCCGGCGCGGATCATGGCTTCGATGCGTTCCGGCGTCGAAGTCGAGGGTCCCAGGGTGGCGACAATTTTGGTGCGGCGCAGTACGGGCATGACGGTCCACTCTCGCTAAAACGACAAAAGCGTTATGGTACGCCGGCTGCGCGCGCGCAGGTATCATGGTGATCAGACAACCCCAACAGACCTGTCCGAACCCGTGAAAATCGTCATCGCCCCCGACTCTTTCAAAGAAAGCGTTTCCGCGCCCGACGCGGCCGCGGCCATCGCGCGCGGCGTCAAGCTCGCCTTCCCCGGCGCCCATACCGTTTGCATCCCCATGGCCGACGGCGGCGAAGGCACGGTCGAGGCCGTGCTCGCGGCCACCGGCGGCCAGGCCCGCCAGCAGACGGTGAACGATGCGCTGGGCTACAAGGTGGACGCGGACTGGGGCCTGCTGGCGGACGGCACGGCGGTGATCGAAATGGCCGCCGCCGCCGGCCTGGAACTGATTCCGCCCGCGCGGCGCGACCCGATGCGCGCCAGCAGCCACGGCGTGGGCGAGCTGATGCTGGCCGCCATGGACGCCGGCGCCAGCCGCATCATCCTGGGCCTGGGCGGATCGGCCACCAACGACGCCGGCGCCGGCATGCTGACCGCGCTGGGCGTGCGGCTGCTCGACGCCGACGGCCGCACTCTGCCGCCGGGCGGCGGCGCGCTCGGCAGGCTGGCCAGCATCGACGCCCGCGGCCTGGACCCGCGCCTGGCGCAGATCCGGATCGACATCGCTTCGGACGTGGACAACCCGCTATGCGGCCCGCAGGGCGCCTCGCACGTGTTCGGCCCGCAGAAAGGCGCCACGCCGGAACAGGTGGAAATCCTCGACCGTATGCTGGCGAACTTCGCCGACGTGTGCGCGCGCCATCTGGCGGCGGACCACCGCGACGACCCCGGCGCCGGCGCGGCCGGCGGCCTGGGTTTCGCGGCCAAGGCGTTCCTGAACGCCCGCTTCCGTCCGGGCGTGGAGATCGTGGCGGAACTGGGCGGCCTGGCCGCAGCGGTCGAAGGCGCCGCGCTGGTCTTCACCGGAGAAGGCCGCATGGACGCGCAGACCCTGCGCGGCAAGACGCCCGCTGGCGTGGCCCGGATTGCGCAGCGCGCCGGCGTGCCCGTGGTGGCGCTGGCCGGCTCGCTGGGCGCCGGCTACGAAGGCCTGCACGCGGCCGGCATCAGCGCCGCGTTCAGCCTGGCGCCCGGCCCCATCACGCTGCAACAGGCGCTGACGGACGCGGAAAAACTGCTGACCGAGCGCGCGCGCGACGTCATGCAACTGTGGATGGCGGCGCAGAAACGGATGTTGTGAGTGTTGCGGATGTCGTGGATGTCGTGGATGTCGTAGGATGGGTGCAGCGCGAGACATGTTGGACAAGAAACCAGGCGTCCCACGCGCGTAACCCATCAGCCGGCGAAAGCCGGCATTTGTTTGCCCGCATCGAAAAACGGCGGCTGTCGCCGCCTGATGGGTTACGCGCGTTGGAGACTTGAGTTCTTGGTTAAGCACTCTCGCGCTGCACCCATCCTACGCCCCCGCGCAATATCCTTCACCATCACGCCGCCTGCAACACCCCCGCCTCGACCAGCGCATCCGACAGGCGGATGTAGCGGTCCACCGAGATATCCTCGGCGCGGGCGGTGGGCGCGATGTCCAGCGCTTCCCATGGCACTTGCGCGGCCCAGTCGGCCAGCACCCGGCGCAGCATCTTGCGGCGTTGCGAGAACGCGCGCGCGACCACGGTTTCAAAAGCGCGTTCGCTGACCGGGCGCAGGCGCTCGGCCGGCAGCGGCACCATGCGCACGATCGCCGACACCACCTTGGGCGGCGGGTCGAAGGCCTCGGGCGGCACGTCGAACAGCTTGTGCATGCGGTAGCGCGACTGCAGCATCACCGACAGCCGGCTGAAGTCGCCCGAACCCGGCTGCGCCACCATGCGGTCGATCACTTCGCGCTGCAGCATGAAATGCTGGTCGCGCACGTGGTCGGCCCAGGTCATCAGATGGAACAGCAAGGGGCTGGAGATGTTGTAGGGCAAATTGCCCACGACGCGCAGCGCGCCGCCGAACTGGGAAAAATCCACCGTCAGGGCGTCCGCCTCGACCACGGTCAGGCGGCCGGGTTCGAACTGCTTGCGCAGGCGGGCCGCCAGGTCGCGGTCGATCTCGACCGCGGTCAGGTGGTCCAGGCGTTCCAGCAGCGGCCGGGTCAGCGCCGACAGGCCCGGGCCGATTTCGACCACGGTATCGCCGCGGGCGGGAGCCACCGCCCGGACGATGGACTCGACCACGCTTTCGTCGGTCAGGAAGTTCTGGCCGAAACGCTTGCGCGCCTGGTGCTGAGACATGTAAGGCCCGTAATGCGTTTAGCGGTTGTTCTGCTGGATCTGCTGCTGCTTTTCCAGGCGGTTGTCGATATACGCCTGCGCGCGCAGCTGCTCCAGCCAGTCTTCGAATGCGGGCTGGGCGCGGCGCTCGAACAGCACCTGGCGCGCCTTCATCCGCGCCACTTCGTCGGACGCGTCATGCTGGCGGCGCTCTTCGACCTGGATCAGGTGCCAGCCGAAAGGCGATTGGATCGGCGGGCTGATCTCGCCCGGCTGCAGCGCGTTCATGGCGGCCTCGAACGGCGGCACGGTTTCGCCCGGGTTCAACCAGCCCAGCTCGCCGCCCTGCGGAGCGGTCGCGTCCTGCGAGTACTGGCGAGCCATGTCCTCGAACTTGGCGCTGCCGCTCACCAGGCGCTGGCGCACCTGTTCCAGGCGCTGGCGGGCCTGCTCGTCGCTCATGACGGTGGAGGTCTTGATCAGGATGTGGCGGGCGCGGGTCTGCACCACTTCGACCGGCCCCTGCTGCGCCGGCTGCGGGCGCGCGGCGGGCGCCGGCGCGGGAGCGGGCGCCGGGGCGCGGGCCGTGCGGGCCGGCGCCGGCTGGGCCGAGCCGCGGTCCATCACCTTGATGATGTGGAAACCGTTGCCGCTCTGGATCAGGCCGCTGACCTGGCCTTTCTGCAGATTGCTGATGGCCTGCACGAACAGGTCGGGCCAGCCGTCCAGCGGACGCACGCCCATGACGCCGCCCTGCAGCGCTTCGGGGCCGTCCGAGGACGCCGCGGCCAGGCTGGCGAAGTCGTCGCCGCGCTTGGCCCGCGCCAGCAGGCCTTCGGCCTTCTTGCGCAGCACCGCCAGCTGCTCGGGCGAGGAGCCTTCCGGCACCCGCACCAGGATCTGGGCCAGCGCGTAAAGCATCGGGCCGGCAGGCGCCTGCGCCTGCTCGGGCGCGGGTTGCGGCTGCGCCTGGGGCTGCTGCGCCGCGGGCGCCGCGCCGAAGGCCGGATTGCGCCGCTGGTCCTTCAGGAAGGCGTCGACTTCCGCGTCGGAAATCACGATGGTCGAGTCCACCGCGCGCTGGCGCAGGCGGTCGGAGCGGATCTCTTCGCGCAGCGACTTGCGATAGGCGTCCCAGGTGATGCCGGATTTCTCGATCTCCTGGCGCAACTGCGCCACGGTGATCTTGTTGCGCGCGGAGATGGCCTCCACGGCCTTGTCGACCTGAGCGTCGTCCACGCGGATGCCCATGCGGTCGGCCTCGTGGCGCTGCACGCGCTCCATGATGAGACGCTGCAGCACCTGATGCTGCAGCGTCTGGTCGTCGGGCACCTGGATGCCGCGCGCCTTCAGCTCGCCGCTGATGCGCAGGGACGCCTCGCGCAGCTCGCGCAGCGTGATCACGTCCTTGTCGACCACCGCGGCGATGCCGTCGACGAACTGCTCGCGCGGCGCCGCGGGAGCGGCGTTCTTCTGCGCGGCCGCTGTCTTCGCGCCGTTCTGTGCGGAGGCGGGCTTGGCGCCGTTGTTCGTGCCCTTGCCGTTCTGCTCGGCCGCATACGCGGCAGGCAAGCCGGCGCAGACGGCCAGCAGCAGTGCATTGCGGGAGAGGCGGCGCAAAGAGTGCAACCTACGCATCATTCATACCTTTCAAATGTGGTCCCGGTGGGTACAGGCGGCGTAATGCGCGAGTAGCCGGGGATGCTTCTGTTCAGCAGGTTCATCGGGTCGGTTCCCAGGGAACCCAGGCCGGTCAGCTCCAATTGCAGGAACACCGCGGAGTTGGCGTCCGTGGCCGACACGGCGTAGCGCTGGTAGACCACGCGGCCCACCCAGCAGCAATCCCCCTTGTACTCCAGGCCGGCGATGGCCTGCGTCACGCGGGGAGACTCGGTGGTGTTGGCGACCGTGCTGGAGGGACCGGAGCGCAAGGAGTAGTCGACCCGGCCCACGCCGTACCAGCGCTTGCTGAACGGCCACTGGAACGCCAGGCTGACCTGGTTCTGGCCCTGCGGCTGGTAGGCGACGCCCTGCTGGGGATCGCGCTGGTAGCGGTAGGACAGCGCCACGGTGGTCAGGCGCTGCGGCGTCCAGCGCGCGCTCACCAGGCCGCGCGACCAGTTGTTGTCGTACGGGTTGTACTGGGCCGCGACCTCGGTCGTCAGCGTATCGGTCAGGGCGGCGCTGGCGCCCACCAGGAAGTCCGAACGCACGTTCTCGCGCGGCGTCTCGCCGGGCAGCGTCACCTTCTGGTCGGCGAAATACAGGCGCTGCGCCACGGCCAGCGACATGCGCTCGAAACCGGTGTTGGCGTCCAGCCAGCGCGTGGTCAGCGCCGCGGTCAGCTGGTTGGCGTTGGAGATGCGGTCCCAGCCGCCGGTATAGATGTTTTCCTCGAAGGCCTGCGAGAAACTGAAGTCGGCCAGCGAGGTGTCGTACACCGGCATCTTGGACTGGTCGCGGTACGGCACGTACAGGTAGTACAGGCGCGGCTCCAGCGTCTGGGTCGAGGCCTTGCCGAAAAGCGTGGTGTCGCGCTCGAAGATCAGGCCGGTGTCCAGCGACATGATGGGCACGGTGCGCGACTGCGAGCGCGGATACCCCATCGACGTGGTCGCGTCGGGCGTCCCGGCGTTCAGGCCCAGCCAGTCGCGGCCATACCAGTTGGTCTGGTACTGCGTGTAGTTCACGCCCGCCTTGGGTACGATGAACCAGCCCGGCTTGACGATCGGATAGGACACCGTCGGATAGCTCTGCAGCCGGTCGCCCTGCGGGCCCTGGCGCACGCCGCCGACCTTGGGAATGCTGAAACGCACGGCGGTCGAGGTCCAGTCGACGTCGAAACCGCCCCAGTCGTAGCGCGCGCCGCGCAGGTACAGCTCGGGCACCTTGTCGTACGGCGGCGTCAGCGGCGCTTCGGGGTCCTGCAGCGTCTGGTATTTGTAGACCTGGGCGTACGCGCTCCAGTAAGTGGAGGCCCAGCCCACCCGCGCGCGCTGCGGCAGATAGGTGGTGGACGCCTGGTTCAGCCCCAGCTGGGAAATATCGCGGAAGTAATCGTCGTCCGATACCTTGGCGATGTCCCAATCCGTGTAGAAACCGTGGGAGAACTGCTGCTGGTGGCGCCACCAGTACATCCAGCGGTCGTCGCCGGTGACGTTGTCGTTGGGCAGGTAGGTGCCGTTCAGGGTGCCCGCGTAGGTGTACCCCATGTAGCGGAACTCGCCGCCCAGCTGCAGCCCGCGCTTGGAGAAATAGCGCGGCTGGATGGTCATGTCATAGTTGGGCGCCAGGTTCAGGTAGTACGGCAGCGAAATGTCGATGCCGCCCTGGCTGGTGGTGCCGTAGGTCGGCACCAGGAAACCCGACTTGCGCTCCTTCTTGACCGGGAAGGTCATGTAGGGCGAGGCCAGGATCGGGAAATCCTTGAAATACAGCACGCCGTTGCGCGCCACGCCTTCGTTCTCGTCGAAATCCACGTCGACGGTCTTGGCCTTGATGTACCAGGACGGCGTCTCGCAGGCGCAGCCGCTGTAGGTCACCGTATGCAGCCGCATCTGCGACTTGCTGAAAATGTCCGCGTGCTCGGCGACCGCGAAGCCGCCGGTGGCGCCCATCCAGAAATTCGGCTTTTCGACCTCGCCCGAATACTTGTCCACGTTGAACTTGGCGTTCGGCCCGGTCACCAGGGTGCCGTCGCGCATCATGCGCGCGCTGCCCTGGACGTCGACTTCGCCCGTGTCCTTGCGGTAATTGATGCGGTCGCCCTTGATCACGCCGTCGATGCGGCGCACCTGCGCGTTGCCCGACAGGGTCAGGTCCGACTCGGGATCGCCCTCGATCGTGTCCGCTTCCATGAAGGCCGGGATGTCGTCGTCCGGCAGCCGGTGCATCCGCAGCCCGGGCGATGTACGCAGCACCGGCGCCTGCGTGGCCGACGTGGCGGCGGGAACGGCGCCCTGGCTGCCCTGAGCCTGGACGGCCCCGGCGGCCATGCCGACAGCGGAGAGGATCAACCAGCGAACCTTGCGCACGAGTGTAAACAGCCCTTTTCGACGATGGGGAAACCCGACACCGGCACCCACGAAGGGCCAATGCTAACGGAAACGAGCCGGTATTATAGAGAAGCCGCGCCACAGGCCCAGCCCCGGTTGCTCACGGCATGCCGCCCGCGCGCGCACGAAACACTTCTGCAATATTGCCTTTCTGATACGGATCTTTCTTGAAAAACGATCACGACCCCCGCCTGGAGCTGATCCGCAATTGGCTGGGCAGCCTGCCCGCCGCCCTGAATCTCGCCGTGGACACGCTGCGCCCGGCCTCGGCCGACGCCAGCTTCCGGCGCTACTTCAGGCTGGACGCCGGCGAGCGCACCCTGATAGTAATGGACGCCCCGCCCGAGCACGAAGATTCCCGCCCGTTCCTGCACGTGGGCCAGCTGCTGGCCGACGCCGGCCTGAACGTGCCCGCGGTGCTGGAAAAGAACCTGGACCTCGGCCTGATGCTGCTGACCGACCTGGGCGAGCAGACCTACTACCAGCGCATCCAGGCCGGACTGACCGACGCCCAGCTCCAGACGCTGTACCGCGAGGCCCTGGCCGCGCTGGTCCAGCTGCAGCAGGCCTCCACCGCCGGCCTGGGCGTCTACGACACGGCGCGCCTGGCCGAAGAACTGAAGCTGTTTCCCGAATGGTACGTAGGCCGGCACCACGGCGTCACGCTGGACGACAAGACCGCCAACGCGCTGGACAAGATCTTCGCGCTGCTCTCGGCCAGCAACGGCGGCCAGGCCCGCGTGCTGGTGCACCGCGATTACCACTCGCCCAACCTGATGGTCTGTGACCAGCCGCAGTACGGCCCCAATCCCGGCATCATCGACTTCCAGGACGCGCTGGCCGGCCCCATCACCTATGACCTGGCCTCGCTGGTCACCGACGCCCGCACCACCTGGGAAGAACCCCAGCAGCTGGACTGGGCCATCCGTTACTGGGAAATGGCGCGCAAGGCCGGCCTGCCGGTGGACGCCGACTTCGCCGAGTTCCACCGCGCCTACGAATGGATGAGCCTGCAGCGCAACCTGCGCATCCTGGGCGTGTTCGCGCGCCTGAACCATCGCGACGGCAAGGCGCACTACCTGGCCCACATGCCCCGGGTGAACGGCTACGTGCGCCAGGTCGCCCAGCGCTACGGCGTGTTCACGCCGCTGCTGCGCCTGCTGGACCAGCTGGACGACCGCCAGGTCACCGTCGGATACACCTTCTGATGCGGGCCATGATACTTGCGGCCGGCCGCGGCGAGCGCATGCGCCCGCTGACCGACCGCCTGCCCAAGCCGCTGCTGTCCGTGGGCGGCCAGCCGCTGATCGTCTGGCACCTGCGGCGGCTGGCCGCCGCCGGCATCCGCGACGTGGTCATCAACCATGCCTGGCTCGGCCACGAAATCGAACGCGCCCTGGGCGACGGCGGCGCCCTGGGCGTGCGCATCCGCTATTCGGCCGAGGCCAGCGCCCTGGAAACCGCCGGCGGCATCGCCCAGGCGCTGCCGCTGCTGGGCGACGCGCCCTTCCTGGTCATCAACGGCGACGTCTGGTGCGACTGGGACCCGGCCCGGGCGCCCGGCCTGGCCCGCGAGCTGCCGGCGGGCGGCGCCTGGCTGCTGCTGGCGGACAACCCCGTGCAGCACCCGGCCGGCGATTTCCATCTGGCGGCCGACGGCCGCGTCCATGCCCAGGGGGAACCGCGTTTGACCTTCGCCGGCATCGGCGTCTACCATCCTTCGTTATTCGCGGACATCGCCGCGGGCACGGCGGCGCCGCTGGCGCCGCTGCTCAGGCAGGCCATGGCCCGCGGCCTGGTGCGCGGCGCCCGCCACGACGGCCGCTGGACCGACGTCGGCACGCCGCAGCGGCTGGCCGACCTGGACGCCGAACTGGCCGGTACGGTCCGCTGATGTCCACATATTTCACAATATCAACGTGCGCAACCAGGATTGTCCGCGCACCCAACCGCCCGGGCTGACGGGGTATTCTTCTGCGTTTTGCCGCGCGCAAGGCGCGGGCAAAACCTCAGTCGGCACTCGCACAGCGGGCAATCACTACAGGAAGTTTTCTAGGAAATGGGGATGTTCGGAAGATCGCAACGGGCCGTGTTCAAGCCCTCCGTATACCAGCCGGGCCAACGCACGCGCCGCATGCCGCGCTGGCTGGTGCTGCTGCTGGTAGGCATAGCCCTGGGCGCGGGCGGCGTGCTCTTCCTGCAGACCAACTACGGCCCGCAACGGCTGACCGTCGAGCAATCCGAGCAGCTGCACAGCGAACTGAGCGCGGCCAACCTCGAGCGCCAGCGCCTGCAAAGCCAGCTCGAAGAAGCCACGCAGCAGCGCGACGCCAACAAGTCCACCCATGAAAAGCTGACCACCGACCTGGCCGCGGCCCGCAGCAAGATCGAAACCCTGAACAAGGAGCTGGTCCTGTTCCAGGACGCCATGCCCGCCGACCCGCGCGGCGGCAACCTCGGCATCCGCTCGGCCACCTTCAAGCGCGCCCCCGGCCTGCTCGACTTCCAGGTCCTGGTCATGCGCGAAGACCGCCAGGGCGCTCCGTTCCAGGGCACGCTGACCTTCTCCATCCAGGGCACCTACCCCAACGGCCGTTCCGCCACCATCACGCCCGAAGGCGCTCCGGTGAACGTGGACCGCTACGACTACGCGATGGGCCAGCTCAAGCTGCCCGACGGCTTCACCTCCAAGGTCGTGACGCTGCGCGTCGTGGACGCCGCGCAGAAGCAGCACGCGATGCGCATCTACTACGTGCGCAACTGAACCGGCTCCGGCCCCCGCAGAAACCCGCCCGACCGACGGCGGGTTTTTTTTCGCTCAGGCCCCGTGCGCCTTCGGCGCGGTCGCGCCCAGTTGCGCGGCGGCCTCGTCCATGAACTGCGCCATGCGCACGTCCAGCTCGGTCACCCCGCCGGCATCGTGCGTGGTCAGGATCACGTCCACCCGGTTATAGACGTTGGTCCATTCGGGATGATGGTTCAGCTTCTCCGCGAACATCGCCACGCGCGCCATGAAGCCGAACGCGGCGTTGAAACTGGCGAAGCGAAAGCGCTTCTCGATGGCGTCTCGCATCGCCACCGCCTGCCAGCCGGACAGCGCGGCGACCGCGGTATCGGTGCCTATACGGGCGGGAGGAAACATGCTCATGACGGACTCCTGAAAAAACAAAGGGCGGCCCCGCGCAACGCGCCGGCCGCCCGGAACACAGGAACAGGGGCCTAGGCCCGCATTACTGCTTCACTGCGTAAAGGTAGATTTCGACGCGCCGGTTCAGCGCGCGGCCTTCGGCGGTCGCATTGTCGCCGATCGGATCGTTGGGCCCCCGCCCTTCCACCGACAGCCGGCTGGCGGCCACGCCCTGCTTGCTCAGGTAGTCCGTCACGCTCTTGGCCCGGTTGACCGACAGGGTCTGGTTGTGAGCCAGCGAACCGGTGCTGTCGGTATGGCCGACCACCTTCGCCCGCAGTTCGGCATGCTGGTTGAGCGAGCGCGCCACGCTGTCCAGCACGGGCAGCAAGGCGGGCTTGAGCTGCGTCTTGTCGGTATCGAACGACACGCCGCTGGGAATATTGACCTTCAGGCTGCCGTCGGGCATTTCCACCACGTCGATCCCGAGCGAGGACGCGCCCGAATTCTGCACGTCTTCCTTGACGACCTTCCAGTTATAGCCGACCAGCCCGCCCGCCACCGCGCCGATGCCGGCGCCGATGGCCGCACCCTTGCCGTGCCCGATCAGCGCGCCTATGCCCGCGCCGATCGCCGCCCCGGCGCCCGTGCCCACGGCCGTATTGGTCTGCTGTTGCGTGGCGCATCCCGCCAGCAAGGCCCCAGATGCCGCAACAATTGCGATACGGTTGAATATTGTTCTTGAACGCATGGCAACCTCCACTTAGCCCATCGGTATGCCGGATCATTCCGGCCTGCCCATGCTAGCAAGCGCCACTGCGACAACAGGCAACATTTTGTATTGCCCGGCAGGACCGGTCACCCGGCGCTGAAACCGGCCAGCCACGGCAGCGCCGCCTCCAGCCGCGGCGACTCCAGCTCGGGCCGCGTCGCCCCTTCGGGCAAGGCCAGCCCCGCCCGGTTGTGCCAGTACGTGCGCAGCCCCACCTGGCGCGTGCCGAACATGTCGTAGCCCGAACCAGCGATGAAGGCCGCCTGCGCCGGCTCGGCCTGCAGACGCGACAGCGCCAGCGCATAAGGGCGCGGGTCAGGCTTGTAATAGCCGGCCTCCTCCGAGGTCACCACCACGTCCCAATCCACGCCCAGCAAGGCGGCGGCGCGCCGCCCCAGCCGGTTCGAGCAGTTGGTCACCACGCCCAGCCGGCAATGCGGACGCAACGCCGCCAACAACTCGCGCGCTCCGTCCCAGACCGGCAGGCCGTCCCATTGCGCCTCCAGCGCCGCCGCGGCCGAGGCCGGCAGGCCCACGGCGGCCGCAGCCTCCTCCACCAGCTGCTCATAGGGCCGATAGGCGCCGCAGCCATAAGTGATGCGCAAATATTCCGCGCGCCAGGCCCGGCCGGCGGATTCCGAGCCCGCGGCCCGGTTCCAGACCGTCCACGAATCGAGCAAGGCGGTCAGCAGGTCGAACAGCACCACACGGGGATAGGCGGATGGATGGGACATGCGGCGCGCTCTCCATAAAAGACAGAGGCCCACTATAAATATCGCCGCGCGCTCCATGGTGAACCGCGGGTTTAGCCACGATTAAGTCGCAGCTTAATGCGGCTCAGACGCCCCGCACGATTTCGTAAAACTGCGGGTCGGGCTCGCCGTCGAAAATGCTTCGCCCCAGCATGCGCAGTTCCGCCTGCGTCGGACTGTGATGCATGTCCATGAACGTCTTCTTGCTCGCATGCTCGATCAACCCGACGTACTGCCCCGCGCTGACCGGCTCCAGCAGCGTGCGCCGCACAAACCCCGGAAAGCTCGACAGCCGCCGGTTGGACTCGTCGAACCACGCAAGAAAGGCCTCCTCCTTGCCTTTCTTGATTTCCGGAAAGTAGATCAAATTGACGAACACGATGCCTCCCGATGTGCCGCGCGGACCGTTGCAACCCATGGTATCGACATGGACAGCCCGGAATCCTTGACTCCCATCAACCGCGCGGAATGCCGGGCCATGGGAAAACCCGGATAGGTTCACGGCGCGTCGCAGCCCGCCTCCAGCCATTGCCGCTCGAAGGCATGGCGGTTGTCCTGCAAGCCCTGCCTGGCCAACTCCCGCTGGGAGCGCGACATGGAACCCGGCGGCACCACCCGGTTGGCTTCATTGCCAGGATTGTTGCGCGCCTGCTCGATCTTGCGCTGCAAGGCCTTGCAATGCTTCCGCGCCCCCTCATCCTGCGCCTGAAAGATAGAACCCGTGTCCCGCGACGACGGGGCAGGCGTCGGCTGCGCATGCGCAAACGGCAAGAACGCCAGCAGCGCCAACGCGCCGGAGAAGTGATGGAGAAAACTCATAAAACCAACCAATGGACCCCGAAGACCGCGAAGCACCATGCACCGCCTGCAGGTGCCGCCGACCAGGCGACGAGGAGAGAATGGGAAGCCGTTACCCTCTTTCAGTATCGATGTTTCGGCATTGATCTCTATCAATTCTGGCGGACCGGGACTTGTTGCTTGCTGGCCGGATTCCCCGTACGCCAAAACCCGCTGCGCCCCGCCACCTGTCGGCGACAGGGTCGAATTTGGCACATTTTCGGGATCGGGAGGACGGGCGGCGATGGATGCGAGAGAAATAGGACGCAGTCGGTCTCTACTACATGCCAGCCGCTGATCTACGCTTCGCAAGACGCTTGGTATCCGGGTTCATTGGGTGGCTCCAACATGAGGTGGATTCAGTATCTGCAGCAGGGTTTCATAGAAGTAGAGAGCCAACGCTACGATCTCATGCACATGCATGGCCCCGTCTTGGAGCTTGCCATCGCAGCAACGCCGCGCTATCGGGCCTTGCTGTTGCGTATCCAAGTGGAATTCACCTCGCATTGCGTATCGTTCGGGCCTAAAGCAGACCAGGCCCTCGATTTCGACGTCCTCGGCCAGGACCGCCGAATTCTCGACCATCGAAACGTAGCTCGCGCCTTTTGCTTCGATCGCTACCGCTGGTCGCTGTCCCTGCCCGACCTGATCCGCACCATCGAGCGCCACGACTGCAACTTCACCGGCCAGGGAAACTGGCTGGTTATCCGGGCCATCGACGATCAGGGCCGGGAGGTGGACTATGAGATTTACTTCCGCCTGCGCCGCCTGGGCGAGCACACACTGCGCATGGTGGTCGAAAGCGCCTACGTTCGCGCACCCGGTTCACCTGGTCCGGGCATTCCCCATGCACGCAAAGGCCGGATACGGTTTCAGGTGATGGCCGCCAAGATCGCCCGCGGAGAGCCGCTGCGCGACCCGGGCCGCAATCGGCGTTGATTCGCAAGCCAGAAAAGGTGAGGCCCCGTAGAACGGGGCCTCATGTGTCGCGGGCGCTCTTTGAAATACCAGCACGGCTGGATCCTGTTGCCAGGAGGCAGATAGACGCCTTCTCAGGCCCCGGTTCATCTATCTGTGAACAAATTACCCATTTCTGGGTAAGAAATCAACCCTGGCGGTGCCGAAGAACACGCGCCGGAAATGAGATCGGGCACCCCAACTGGGGTGCCCGATCTCGAATCTTGGTGGTGGGCTGTGAGTGGCTCGAACACTCGACCTACGGATTAAGAGTCCGCTGCTCTACCAACTGAGCTAACAGCCCTTGCAATCCACACAACCCCGAAGCTCGTTCAGCGATGCGTGCAGTGCGAAGAAGAAAGATTATATGCAGCTTTTTTGGTTTGTGCAAGTCAGCTGCAAAAAATCTGGCGGATCGCGCGTCAGGCTGCGTAGCCGCCGTCGACCGCCAGGCTGGCGCCGGTGACGTAGCGGCCGTCGGGACCGGCCAGGAACGAGACCATGCCGGCGATGTCGCGGGTTTCGCCGTAGTGCGGCAGGGACAGGGTGGCGACCAGGGCGTCGGCGCGTTCGCCGTTGGCGGGGTTCATGTCGGTGTCGATCGGGCCGGGGTGCACGACGTTGGCGGTGATGCCGCGCGCGCCCAGGTCGCGGGCCAGGCCCTGGGTCAGGCCGACCAGCGCGGCCTTGCTGGCGGCGTACAGCGCTACGCCGGGGCGGCCGGCGCGCTCCACCAGGCAGCTGCCGATGTTGATGATGCGGCCGTTGTCGGGCATGGACGCCTGGGCCGCCTGGATCGCGACGAAGGGCGCGCGGACGTTGATGTCCATGGTGCGCTCGTAGTCGTCCAAGCTGGCTTCGCCGATGACGCCCGCCAGGAAGACGCCGGCGTTGTTGACCAGCACGTCGATCGGGCCGAGTTCGGCGATGGCGCGTTCGACGGCCTGCTTGACGGCGGCGGCGTCGGCGGCATCGGCCTGGATGGCGCGCAC
Source organism: Achromobacter sp. SX5 (assembly GCF_056711425.1). Lineage (NCBI taxonomy): Bacteria > Pseudomonadati > Pseudomonadota > Betaproteobacteria > Burkholderiales > Alcaligenaceae > Achromobacter > Achromobacter sp. SX5. The sequence continues at coordinate 4,858,957 of NZ_CM160041.1, forward strand.
GCGGCGGCCGTCGGCGGACAGTTCCTGGGCCAGCGCCTGCGCGGCGGCGGCCGAGGAGGCGCTGACGTAGGTGAAGGCCACGTCGGCGCCGTCGGCGGCGAGGCGGCGCACGATGGCGGCGCCGATTCCGCGGCTGCCGCCGGTGACGAAGGCGATTTTTCCAGTGAGCTTGTGCATGACGGGATCCATATTTGTAGTGATCGGTACAAATATATTCGCCGAACGGATGACCGGGCGTCAATGATTTTTTTATCGACCGACACAAAATTCACGTCGCGGGTAAAATCCCGGTCATGGCAGAACGCGGGCGTCCTCGTAACTTCGACCGGGCCCAGGCCTTGCGCAAGGCCATGGATGTGTTCTGGTCGAAGGGATATGAAGCGGCATCGCTGACCGATCTGACGGAAGCGATGGGCATCAACTCGCCCAGTCTTTATGGCGCTTTCGGCTCGAAGGAAAGCCTGTTCCGCGAAGCGGTGGAGCTGTACCGCGAGACCGAGGGCGGCGCGGGCCGGCGCGCGCTGCAGGACGCGCCGACGGCGCGCGCGGCCATCGAGGCCATGCTGCTGGCCTCGGCCGAGCGCTTCACCGCGCCGGGCCATCCGCACGGATGCATGATCGTGCTGGGCGCGCCCGCGGGCTGCGTGAACCACGCCAGCGTGGGCGATTTCCTGAGCGACAGCCGCCGCGAGATGCAAGGCCGCATCCTGGCGCGCCTGCAGGCCGGCGCCACCGCGGGCGAACTGCCGCCCGACGCGGATCTGAAGGCCCTGGCCGCGTTCTACACCACGGTGCTGCACGGCATGTCGATCCAGGCGCGCGACGGCGCGAGCCGCAAGACCTTGCAGGCGGTGGCGCGTCAGGCCATGTGCGCCTGGGACGCGCTGACCGCAACGCCCGCCTGAGTCCCCTTCTCCGTTATTTCTTGCCCGGCGCCGGCGCCTTGGGCGGCTTGCGCATCTGTTCCAGCAGCGGGCCGCAGGCGTTTTCTTCGTTGGCGCTGGGCGCGATCAGGGCCAGCAGGCCGGCCGCCGGCGTCAGCAGCACCCCCAGGGCCACCATGCCGGCGCCGCGCGCGGCCAGCGGCAGCGCGTGCACGCCCACGTCCGGCGAACCGAAGGTGCCCTTGACATACAGCGGCGAACGCAGCGAGAAGATGCGAAACCCCTTGCTGTCCGGCGTGACGTCCATGTTCAGCGTTTCATTCTTGAAGTCGGCCGTGCCGGTGATGCTGATCAAGGCGTTTTCGGTGTCGAACACGAACACGCGCGGAGTCATGACGCCGCTCTTCATGGCCAGGTCGGCGGCGCCGCAATTGATCTTCACTTCGTCGTCGCCGAACAGCTTGGAGACGACGTAGTTGGCCACGTTCAGCCCGGCGATCTCCATCAGGCTGCGGCTGATGACGCCGTCGTTGACCAGCATCTTGACGTCGCCGGTGGCCGAGCCCAGCAGCGCGGCGACCGAGTTGCCGGTGCCGCTCACCGCCATGTCGCCGTTCAGTTCGCCCAATGTCTTCTGCATGGCGGGCGTGGCGGGAAAGAGCTGCTTGAGCCGCAGGCGGCGCGCATGCAGTTCCACGCGGCCGGTCAGGGGCGCGCCGGCGCCGTCGAGACGGATCGTGGAATTGATGCTGCCGCCGGCCATGCCGAAGCGCAGCGGGTCCAGCGTGAGCTTGCCGTCCTGCAGGATCACGTGGACGCTGAGGTCGGACAGCGGCAGCTTGCTGTCGTGCACGATGCGGCCGGCCTCCAGCGCCACGTCGGCGTCCATGTCGCGCCAGCGGTCGGTGCGAAAAGCCTGGGTGGGCAGGACCTTGCCGCCCTTGGGCTTGGCGGGCGCGTCCTTGGATTTGTCGGTTTCGGCGCCGGCGACCTTGCCCGAAGGCACGCCGATCAGCGGCCCCAGGTCGACCATGCGCAATTGCCTGGACGACAGCTTGCCGGTCAGTTTGGGCCGCGGCGCGCCCAGGGCGAAAGCGATGTCGCCGTGCAGGTCGCTGTTGCCGACCTTGCCGTTGAAGCCCTTGTAGTCGAACACCGCGCCGCCCGGGTTGCGCAGCTTGGCGACCAGGTGGCCGTCAGTCGAGTACGGCGGCGTGTCGGGCAGGGTGACGCCGGTAAGCGGGTACAGCTGGGCCATGGAGGCGCCCGACAGCTTGAGCCGCAGGTCGAGCGCGCCCAGGTTGGCGGGGTCGGTCAGGGTGCCGGCCACGGCCGCGCGGGTGCCGCCTATGGTCACGTCGGCCTGCACCGGGAAGGGCTGCTTGTCGTCCTGCAGCGCCAGCATGCCGCCGACCTTGCCTTCGCCCTTGGTGGCCAGGCCCTTGTACTTGCCGGCCACCTTCCAGCCGAAGACGTAGTCGCGCGGCGCGGCCTTGGCGTCCGCTTCCTGCTTGTCCGGCTCGCCGGCGAAAGCCGCGCCGGCCACGTCGGCGAACGGCACGGGCTTGCCCAGGGGGTCCACCTGCACGGTCAGGTCGGCCTTGAGGATTTCGTCGACCAGGCCGACGCGGCCCTTGTCGAAACCGATTTCGTTGATGTCCAGCACCCAGGGCGAGGGTTCGCCGGTCTCGGGCAGGGTGAATTCCCAGTTGGCGCGGCCGTCGGCCAGCCGTTCCAGGTCGGCGGCGGGCTCGGTCAGCTGGATGCGGCGGATGACCACGCGCTGGCGCAGCAGCGGCAGCGGCGCCAGGCTGAATTCGCCGCGCTTGAGGGTGGCGAACTGCGGCGCCTTGGCCCAGGGCGCGTTGCCCACCGAGATGTCGTTGGCGATGATGCGCGGCCACGGCACCCAGGCCCGCCAGCCGCCTTCGTCGGGCTGGCGCTCCCACTTGACGGCGAGATCGCCGTTGATGGCGAAGGGGCGTCCGATCGCGGCGCTGACCCGTTCGTTGATCATGGGCCGGGCGCGGTTCCAGTCGAAAGTGGCGATCCCTACCGCGAGTATCGCCACGAGGAGCCCCGCTGCCCCTACAATCCCGATCGCTATTTTTCTTGAGCGCGTCATGGTCTTGATCCTTGCCGTTGCGGCCGGCCTACCGCTGCCGGCTTACGCTGCCCTTTAAGGGTAGCGCGCCCGGCAGCGCCCTTCGGGCCTACCGGCCCCATAATGTATGCGGATCTTTCCATGGCGAAACGCCCCTGCGGCGACGCAAGTCGCGTCTCGTCCGGCGTTTGCGCAGCAGGAAGCGTGCCCGCGGGCGAAGCGGGCGGTTACAAAATGAAGTCATGCCGCATACCCGCGGCGGGTGAATTTTTGGCGCCGGCATGGTTCAAATGTCCCAACCCTGGCGCCGTCCGGCCCCGCACGCCGTTTGGCTGATTAACCTGGAGGCCCGATGCGGCATTCGACCTTGATTTTCGTGGCGGCGGCATTCGCGCTGCTGACGCTCAGCCGCCTGGCGCTGGCCGCCTGGCAGTACCGGCGCGTGCGCAACGCCCGGGGCCTGCTGCCGCTGCTGCTGGGCGGGCTGCGCATCGACGCGCACCAGATCGCGGTGCTGGCGGCGCTGCCGGCGGTGCTGTCGCCGCTGCTGGGTCATATACCGCTGGCCGCCACGCTGGCCGGGTACTGGTATCTGGTCGCGTTCGTGCTGCTGGCCTTCCTGGAGGTGGCCACGCCGCCCTTCATCCTGGAATACGATTCGCGCCCCAACCGCCTGTTCGTCGAATACCTGAAGCACCCGCGCGAGGTCTCCGGCATGCTGTGGCGCGGCTACAAGACGGCGCTGCTGGGCGGGCTGGCCGCGCTGGCGCTGATCGGCTGGGCCGCTTACGGATTGTTCGGCCACGCCCGGCCGGACGCGCCGCTGACCTGGTGGCAGATGCCGCTGGCCAGCCTGGCGATCCTGGCGCTGGTGATCCTGGCCATCCGCGGCACCCTGGGCCACCGCCCGATCAACCCGTCCTCGGTGGCCTATTGCTCGGACGGCATGCTCAATACGCTGGCGCTGAATTCGCTCTACAACGTCTTCTATGCCGTCTACAGCATGAAGAACGAGAAGTCGGCCTCGGCCGTCTACGGCAACATGGACGACGACGAGATGCACCGGCTGGTGCTGGCGCAGGCCGGCCTGCCCCACCCTCCGGCCAACGCCGACTATCCCAGCCTGCACCGCCAGCCCGCCAGCCGGCAGACCGCGCGCCCGCTCAACCTGGTGATCATCCTGGAGGAAAGCCTGGGCGCGCAGTACAGCGCCGCGCTGGGCGGGGCCAACCTGACGCCGGAGCTGGACGCGCTGGCGCGCGAGGCCTGGGCCTTCACCCGGGCCTACGCCACCGGCACGCGCTCGGTGCGCGGGCTGGAAGCGGTGACGACCGGCTTCCTGCCCACGCCGGCGCAGGCCGTGCTGAAGCTGCCGCGCTCGCAGCGCGGCTTCTTCTCGCTGGCCGACCTGCTGGGACGCCACGGCTACCATTCGCGCTTCATCTATGGCGGCGAATCGCACTTCGACAATATGAAGGGCTTTTTCCTGGGCAACGGCTTCCGGGAGATCGTGGACCGCGCCGACTTCGTCGAACCCGCGTTCGTGGGCACCTGGGGCGCCTCGGACGAGGACATGTTCAACCAGCTGGACCGGCTGCTGCGCGCCGACGCGGACCGGCCCACCTTCACGCTGGCCTTCAGCGTATCCAACCATTCGCCCTGGGAGTACCCGGCCGGACGCATCCAGACCGACGGCAACCCCGCCACGGTGGAAAACACGGTGCGTTATGCGGACTGGGCGCTGGGCCGCTTCTTCGAACGCGCCAAGGCCGCGCCCTACTGGGAAAACACCGTGTTCCTGATCGCCGCCGACCACGATTCGCGGGTCTTCGGCGCCAGCCTGGTGCCGGTGCGGCACTTTCACATCCCGGCCGTGATCCTGGGCGCCGGCATCGAAGCGCGCCGCGACGACCGCCTGATCAGCCAGGTCGACCTGCCGCCGACCCTGCTGTCGCTGATCGGCGTGGACACCGAACATCCGATGATCGGCCACGACCTGACCCGCAGTTCTCCCGGCCGGGCCATCATGCAGTACGACAACACCTATGGCTACCTGAAGGAAGACGAGCTGCTGGTGATGGCGCCCAACAAGACGCCGGTGCAGTACCGCTACACCGCGCCCGAAGACTACGCGCCCGTGGCGCTGGACCCCGCCCTGGCCCGCGAGGCGCTGGCGCATGCGCTGTGGCCGAGCTGGGCTTACCGGGAAGGCCGCTATTGCCTGCCCGGCGCCGTCGTACCCGGACCGGCCCCCTGAGCCGCTAGGCCGGCCGCTTGAACGCCTTGCGCGCCCGTTCGCTGGCCGCGTGGCAATGGCAGCCGGGGCTGTGGTCGTTCACCATGCCCACGGACTGCATGAACGCATAGACCGTGGTGGGCCCCACGAACTTCCAGCCCAGCTTCTTCAAGGCCTTGGACAGCGCGTCCGATTGCGCCGAGGTGGATGCGCCATAGGTGGACGGCGCGCCGGGCGGAGCTTCGAAGCGCCACAGGTAGGCGCCCAGCGAGCCTTCGCGCTCGATCATTTCCAGCGCCCGGGCGGCGTTGTTGATCACGGCTTCGATCTTGCCGCGATGGCGCACGATGCCGGGATCGGCCAGCAGCGCCTGCACTTCCTTTTCGCCGAAGCGCGCCACCCTGGCCGGATCGAAACCGGCGAAGCCGCGGCGGAACGCCTCGCGCTTGGCCAGGATGGTGCGCCAGCTCAGCCCGGACTGGAAACCCTCCAGGCAGAGCTGTTCGAACAGCGCGCGGTCGTCGGCTTCGGGGCGGCCCCATTCGGTGTCGTGGTAGGCCATGTATTCGGCCGAGGTGTCGACCCAGCCGCAACGGGCCAGGCCGTCGGGAAATTCGGTTTTGGCGTTCAATTCGGGCTCCTGCGTTCGGCCTCAGATGCTACCGCAGCGGGCGCGAAAAAACCGTGGCGGGCGGGGCGCCTCTCCAGCTAATATTTGCACCCCGCCCGGGTTTTCGCCCCACTCGCGCCATGTCCCTGCTCGACTCCTCCCTCATCACCTTCGTCTCCCCCGCCGTCCTGGCCGGCGACGACCCGGCCGCCAATCCGTGCCTGGACTGCGGCGCATGCTGCGCGCATTTCCGGGTTTCGTTCTATTGCGGCGAACTCGCCGGCGAGAGCGGCGGCCAGGTCCCTGTCGAGCTGGTGACCCAGATGAGCCCGCTGCGCGCCTGCATGAAAGGTACCGAAACCGGCGGAGGCCGCTGCATCGCGCTGCGCGGCGAATTGGGCCAGCCCGGCATCCATTGCGCCATCTACGAAAACCGCCCCACGCCGTGCCGGGAATTCGACATCTGGATGCCCGACGGCTCGCCCAATCCGGACTGCCAGCGGCTGCGGCTGGCGATCGGCCTGGCGCCGGTGCCGCCGCGCCCGGACGCCGAGAACGACCCGCAAGGGCCGATGCACCCCAACCAGCCGGCCGCGGCCTGAGCGCCCGTCTTTACCCGCGCCCGGCCAGGTAGCGGGTGGGCGTGGCGCCGAACGCCGCGCGGAAGCTGCCGATGAACGCGCTGGTGCTTTCGTATCCCACCGCCAGTCCGGCCTCGGTGACCGAACCGCCGCGGCATAGCAATTCCAGCGCGCGCAGCAGGCGGGCCCGTTGCCGCCACTGCCCCAGCGTGACGCCGGTTTCATGGCGGAAGCGCCGCATCAGGGTGCGCGAAGACATATTGAGCCGCTGGGCCCATTCGTCGATACCGGCGGTGTCGTCCGGGGTGTCGAGCAGCGTATGGGCCAGTTCCTGCAGGCGCGGATCGGTCGGCATGGGCAGCGGCACGGGTTCGTGCTCGCGCTGCCTCAGTTCTTCCAGCAGCACGTCGAACAGCTGCGCCTGGTAGGCCGGCGGCACCGCTTGCGCGTCGGGCCCGGTGAAGCGGTCGATCAGGGCCTCGACCAGCCTGGACGACGGCCACGACCGGCAGACCGGCGGCAGGCGCCCGCAGGCGTCGCGCCGCACGTACAGGAACGATCCGCGCGCCTCGCCGAACCAGCGCGCGCCATGCTGCACGTCGGGCGGAATCCAGCCCAGGCTGCCCGGCATCACCGTCCAGACTTCGGCGCCGGCCTGCACCACCACCAGGCCGGCGTGCACCAGCACCAGCATGCCCTCTTCATGGACGTGCTCGGGCACGGCGATGCCTTTGGATTCGCGCGGGCCATGGACGTTGAACGGCGTCAGCAATACGTCCGGCAAGGAAGGAACGGTGGCGACGTGGAGCATGGTTGGCAGGTTTGAGCTACAGGTTGACGGTTTCCGGCGAGCGGGAGTTTTTGAAAATGTACATCATTCTCATCAACGACTCCCGACCGAGATATTCCCATGGACCACACACCGTTGCGCCATGCCGGCATCAAAGCCACTTTCCCCCGGATGAAAATCCTGGACATTTTCCACCAGTACGCCGGCCTGCACCTGAGCGCGGCCGACGTCTACCGCTACCTGATTTCCGACCGCAGCAACATCGGCCTGGCCACGGTTTATCGCGTGATTACGCAACTTGAAGCCGTCGGCCTGCTCAAACGGACTCAGCTCGACACGCACACCACCGTGTACGAGCTCAACGACAAGGGGCATCACGACCACCTGGTCTGCACGCATTGCGGCCGCATCCTGGAGTCCAGCGACCCCGCCATGGCGCAGCTGGTCAGAAAGATCGCCAAGCGCAGCGGCTTCCTGCTGGATTCCTACAGCCTGGTGCTGTATGGCGCCTGCGGCTGCCGGCGCGACGCCCCCACCCCACTACATGGAGCCTTCGAATGAATCCAGAACAGTTTCGCTTCCACGACCTATCCCGCTTTCCCATCGTCACCTCGAAGCACGCCGGCGCGCCGGCCGGCTATTCGGCCGACTGGATACGCGAGATGGAATTGCTGGTGGACAATCCCCGCCCCTTCGTCATGGTGGTGCCCGACATGCAGCACGAAGCCGGCCAGGACGACCGCAAGGCCATGATCGAGTGGCAGACCGTGAACATGCCGCGCCTGAAGGCCCGCTGCCGGGCGTTCATCGCGGTGGAAAGCAACGCCGAGATGCTGGGCAAGCTGCGCCAGCGCAGCGAGAAAATGACGCGCGCTTTCGGCCTGCCGTTCCTGGCGGTCGCGACCCGGGACCAGGCCACGCAGTGCGCGCGCGAACTGCTCGGCCAGAGCGGGCCGGGCGGCTTCATCGTGGACTGACCGCCCGCCGTCTCAATCGAGCGAGATGTTGTTGGCGCGGATGACCTTGCCCCAGCGCGCCGCTTCGGCGCGGGCCAGCGTCTTGAAGGCCTCGGGAGAGCCCAGCAGGGGTTCGAAGCCGAAGTCCGTGAAACGCTTGACCACCGCCGGAGAAGTCAGCGCCGCGTTCAAGGCCAGATTCAGCCGCGCGACGACGTCCTGCGGCAGGCCCGCCGGGCCGAGCAGTCCCTGGAACGCGAAGACTTCGGCGTCCGGCACGCCCAGTTCCGCCAGCGTGGGCACGTTGGGCAGCAGCGGGGAACGCGCCTTGGAGCCGATGGCCAGCGGCCTGACCTTGCCCGCCTTGATGATCGAGCCGCCCGACGCGAGGTCCAGGAACATCACCGGCACCCGGCCGCCCAGCAGGTCCTGGATGGCCGGGGCGGCGCCCCGGTAGGGCACGTGGGTCATGCGGGTGCCGGTCTGGCGCTGCAGCAGCTCCATGGCCAGGCGGTGCGACGATCCATGTCCGGGCGACGCGTAATCCAGCTTGCCCGGGGCTTCTTTCGCGATGGCCAGGAAAGCCTTGAAGTCCTTTGCCGGAAACTCCGGGCTGGCCACCAGCACCAGCGGAAACTTGCCGATGGCGCCGATATAGGTGAAGTCGTTTTCCGGACTGAAAGACAGCTTCTTGAACAGGTGCTCGTTGAAGGCCAACACGCCGCTGCCCGTGGACATGATGGTGTAGCCGTCGGGCTTGGCGTGGGACACGTATTCCGCGGCAATATTGGTTGCGCCTCCGGGCCGGTTCTCCACGATGATCTGCTGGCCCAGCATGGGCCGCATGGCCTCGGCCAGCGTGCGCGCCAGGGTGTCTGAGCCGCCGCCGGCGGAGTACGGCACCACCCACTTGATGACCTGGTTGGGATAGGTGCCCTGTGCGCGGGCCAGCGGGGCGGCGGCCATGGCCGTGACCGCGAGCGCTTCAAGAAAGTGGCGTCGGTTCAAGTCTGTCTCCTTGGCTAGTGCGGCCAACATGCGCGGGAGACTCGACCTGGCCGGTCGTCCGTCGGCGCGCCGCGATACTGGCTCGCGCCCATTCTGCAGAAAATCCCATGCCAATAAGTCCTGTTGGCATAGGACAGGATTTCCCGCGATGGCCGACGGCGTTCCGAAGCCTACGAATAGCTCAACCAGTCGCTGCCGTCCGCGAGCACCGACTCGACGGCACCCATCATCCCCAGGAAAGGATGCGCCTCTCCCTCCCTGGTCTTGCACAGGGACAAATCGGAATGCGCGCAGTTCAGCAGAAACTGCGGGGCGCCTGCCATGGTAGGCACCCGCAGCAGCAAGGGGCCTTGTTCCAGCCACTTGCGGCCGAAGGCGCGGGTGACGCCGAGGTCGTGCGGCCAGAAACGCGGCGGCTCGGGACTGGCGATGCAGCGCGCCGGGACCTGCACTTCGAGCAGGCGATAGCCGCGCGGAAGCTCGTCGGGACGTCGAACCTCGACCAGGGCCAGGCGCGCGAGCAACGCGGCGACGGGAGACGCATCCAGCACGATGACCGGCGCGCCGGCGTGGGTCCAACGGCTCGCCAGGGGCGCCGTGCCGATCAGCGCGTCGCGGTTGCTCAAGCGCCAAAGTGTCGTCATATCAAGCTGCCTTCGTCGATCATGATCAGCCAACGTTCGAGCAAATCCGCTTCTCTCGCGGTGCGCGCCGAGTCCAGCGGCGCGCGGCCTTGCAGGCGGACCTTGGGCTGGTCCAGCCAGGCGCGGGCCGCGTCCCGATCGCCAAAGACCAACTCGGCCAGCCAGACGACGCGCAAGCCCCGGTACAGCGCGACGACATACTCGCGACTCATCGCGGCGGGCCCGGGTTGGGGCAACAGCCGCGCCAGGCGTTCCGGCGTGAGGCTGTCCTGGAGGGCGTCGAGCAGCGCCGGCCCGATGGCGACGGACCTGGGCGAGCTGACATAGCCCAGCGACGCCCGGATGCGCAGGTTGAGCCGGACGCGCGCGCCCTGCCCGGCATCGTCCTTATTGAACGGCCACCGGGGATGAAGGGGGGCTCGCCGCGCTGACTGCTGGATGAGATGCCGCCTCGAAAGCGGCGTTGACTTCCCCGCCATCGATACTGACTGTTCCGCCATTGATCAGACCCTCCAGGTAGGCGCGCGCGGCTTGCTGCTGGCGCTGGGTGCGCAACGCGGCGCGCAGTTGATCTTCCACTTGCGCCAGAGGTTGCGCCTGCGCTTCGCGGACGTCCACGACTTTGACGATGTGGATGCCGCCGGGCAGCTGGATCGGATCGCTGACCTCGCCCTCGGCCATTTTCTGCACGACTTCGCGCAGGCCCGGGATCAACTGCTGCAGCGCCATTTCGCCGCTGTCCCCGCCTTTTTCCGCGGTGGTCTTGTCTTGCGAGTACTCGCGCGCCAGGGCGGCGAAATCCGCTTTCTCGGCGCGGGCGCGCTTGACCAGATCGGCGGCCTGCTTGCTGGCGCGCGCCACGGCCTGCCCGTCGGTATACGGCGCGGCCAGGTAGATCTGACTGATGCGATAGCGCGCCGGCACGGTCAGACGCGCCTTGTTCTGATCGTAGGCGGCCTGCAGTTCCTGCCTGGAAGGGTAGTCCGCGGGCGGTTCGCTGACAGACTCCAGATAGGTTCGCAGCACGACCTGGTCGCGGGTCAGTTCCAGCGCGCGGCGAATCTCCGGGCGGCTGGCCCACCCCTGGTTGCCGGCTTGCGCGATCAGGGCCTTTTCGGCCAGGCGCGCGCGCAGCCACTGGTCCAGCGAGGCCCGGTCCGCCTGCAGCTGCGTCCGTTGCTCGATGGTCAGGCCGCGCAGGACGTCCTCGATGTCGGCCCGCGAGATCGAGACCTCGCCCAGCGTGGCGACAGGCTTGTCTGCAGGCGTCGCGGTCTGCCTGGCCGCCGGCGTCCCGTCGGCGCTGGCCTGCGCGGGTGCGGCGGCTTTTTCCGACGTTTTGGCCTGGGCTTCGCTCTTGTCGCCGCAGGCGCCCAGCAAGACCACGCTCAAACCCGCTGCCGCCACCGCGCGCAAGATATTGCATTCGTTCATAAACGTTCTCGAAAAGGACTGATCACGATCACGCGACGGCTTCCTGCGCCGCGTGGCTGGCCGCTCCCCCCTCTTCTTGCGCCGCGGCCTCGGCCGCCTCCGGCTGCTGCCCGCCCTCCTGCCGAACATACTGGCGCAGGAACATCAAGAACTCCTGCAGCAGGCGGTCCCACAGTTCGATCATGGCGCGCAGGTGGTTCTGGCTGACGCCGCCGGCGACGACCACGTCCATTTCCAGCACCAGGAAGGAGCCGCCCTGCACCGTCAGGCACGCAAAACGCTTGCCCACGTTCCATGAGCCCACCAGGTCGTCGGGCAGTTCGCCCTGTACGTGCAGCGCACACCTGAACGTGTAGTCGACGAACTCGCCCTCCTTCGGCCCGGGGTTACCGAAACGCACGGAAAATCCCGCCCCTTGGCTGGCGCTCAGCAACTGCACCGCGCCGTTCTGATCGGAACGGCTCACTCGCAGGCCGGCGTCTTGCAGCAGCTCGGTCAGGCTGTCGGCCGTGACGGTCTGAATGAGAGAAGTGCTGTCAGTCATTGTGTGTTGCTTCCATGTAAGAAAAATGAAAACTCAATCCGCGGGCCTGGATTCCGCGGCGGCCGGCGGCTGGCGCGCGTCTCTAATGAACTGCGCGTCGTACAGCTTGTCGCCATAGGCCTGGGCCTGCTCGTCGAACAGGACTCGCGCCTTGCCGGCAAAGGGCTGCCGGATCTTCAGCATGTCGCCCGTGCCGAACGACTCGTAGGCCGCCAGCAGTTCTTTGCCGGCGGCATACATATCGGCGTTCTTGCTTTCGCACATCGTCAGCAGGCCTTCGCTTGCTTTGAGCGCGGTTTCGAGGCTGTTGCGCCTGGCCTCGCTGGCGCGCGCCATGCCCAGCAATTCGTCGTAGGCGCCGCGCACCTGGGCGGCATGCGCCTGGCTGGCGGCGACCTGTTCCCGGGCAGCTTCGCGCACCTGGTCCAACTTGCCGGCTTCGGTCTGCGCCGCCTCCAGCTTTTGCTGCAGTTGCTTGCCTTGGCCGCGCAGTTGCTCGATCTCTTTTTGCGCGGCGTCGCGTTGCGCTTCGGCCGTGCTTTTGGCGGCGTTGAGCTGGGCGCGTTCGCTTTGCAGCTGTTGCAGTTGTTGCGTGACGCTGCGCAGCTCGGTGCGCAGGCGCTCTTCCATGCTTTGCGCCTGGGCCGTCACGGGCGCGCCCAGGACCGCCGCGAGCGCGAGCCCCAATGCCGCCAGGCGGCCCGGCGCCTGCATGCGAGTACGAACTGAAGTTCTCATGTTTGCCTTTCCCATCAGAAGCGCGCGTTGATTTCCGCTTGCACGATGTCGACCGCGTACGGCGCGCCGTAGACTTCCTTGGAACTGGTCCAGCGCACCAGGCCGTAGACGTTGTCGTCAAAGGCGTAACCGCCGCCCAGGAAGTAGCCGCGCGCATTGGTGCCGCCCAGATGGAACGTGGAATCGTTGTAGCCGTCCGGCATGGCGTCGGGTTGGATGTACTTGTAGCCCGCGAACACCATCCAGTCGCCTTTGTTGCGCAAGTCCAGGCCGCGGCCCAACGCCGCCTGCAGCATCCAGGCATTGGGGCCGCTTTCTATCGACGCGCCGTTCGCGCCCGCGCGATTGTTGACGATGTTTCCGACACCGCCGGCGCGGCTGCGCATCTCGCCTTCGTCGTAGGCCAGGTTGCGCACGTAGTTGCCGTGCAGACGCAGGCCCAGACCGTCGAAAGCCTCGGTGTCCCAGATGAGGTTCATATCGAGCAGGTTGAACTTCGAGGCCAGGCCGACGTACTGGTATTGGTCGTTGGCGGCGTTGGTCGGGTCCCCGGGAATGGCGGGAATCAGGTTGCGCAGCAGGAAGGCGGTGTTGCCTTGCTGCATGAAGGCCGGGCGCGACCAATCGGTATCGCAGACCGCGTAGTCGGTGCGGCAAGGCGACGACCGCTGACCGGAGATATTGTCAAAGCGGTAATAGGCCAGGGAGCCGGTCAGCGTGTTGCGTTTGTTGATTTCCCACTTGGCGCCGACCTGCGCGCCAAACAGCCATTTGTTCTCGGTCTCGCCTTCGCTCCAGCTGCTGTCGGACCACTTGCCGAAGGTCTGTTCCAGGGCAAATGCGCCCAGGGTGCCGAACATCGTGACCGGACGGTCGGCCAGGGCTTGCTTGAACACGGCCGAAACGCCGTCGAAGTTCAAGTCGTTCGAATACAGCATGTCGGTCGACAGGAAGGGGTTGGCGGCCCGGCCTGCCGTCATGTTGACCCACTCCCTGGGGCGATATGCGATGTACATCTGGTCCAGCCACACGTCTTTTTTGCTCATGCCGCCGCCCAGCGTCTGGGTGGTGGACACGGGGCTGTCATCGCTGCCCGAAGCCAGGCGCACGCCGGCCAGCCATTGATCCGAGATCTGGGCCTTGACGCCGAGGCGCGCGCGGACGCGCAGCATATTGCGACGATCCTGGCGGGTGTTGGTGTACGGGAAATCCAGCGAGTAATCCTGGCCGTTGGCGGTGATGCGGATCGGGCCGTTGTTGTTCCACGCGTTGAAGTTGATGATGTTGTCGGCGTTGTACGAGTCGTACAGGCGCGACTCGTAGCGCGCCCGCACGTCGCCTTCGACCGTGATGCGGGAGACCCAGTCGGGAAAGGTATTGGGCTGGGCCCAGTTCTCGGCCTTGGCCTGGACCATGACCTCTTGCTTGACCTCGTCGCGGATGCTGGCGCGCACGGACTCGGGGATGTAGGGCACGCGCACGTCGCCCGGCTGGGCGATAGCGGCGCCCGCCGCGCCGATCTGGGCCGTCTGCGCCGTCTGGGTCTTTTGGGCCTGGGCGGCTTCGGCCTCGGCCTGCTTGACCAGGGCGTCAGCCTGCTCCTGCTTGAGCACGCCCTGCTCGACCAGCATGCGGATCAGGTTGATCGTGGCGTTGGAGGAGGTCTGCGCCTGCGCGGCGCCAGGGTTCGCGCCCATCACCATAGCGACGGCCAATGCAACGGCCAATCGTGTGGATTCAAATTTCATCTTCAAACTCCGAATCTAGGAATCACGTTCAGGACAATGCGGTCAGGATGGGCGGCGGCCCGACAAGGACGCGCGGATGGGCATGCTGACCGAGGCTGGCGGACGTTCGCCCACGGAGGGCACGGCGCGCAGCGCGGCTATCACTTTTTCGTCGATCTCGGCATCGCCGCTGGAACGGGTCAGCTCGACGCGCAGGATCTGCCCGGCCTGGTTCAGCCAGATGTCGACGTTCATGCGGAAAATCAGATTGCGGGTCCGATCGTCCTCGCGCAGGATCTTCTGCAGGGCGTAGGCCATGTACTGGCTGTAAGTGGCGTTGCCGGCGCGGCCGCCGCCAGAGCCCGACATGCCGCGCCCTTGGCCCGCGCCGATATTGAAGGCGTCGCTGCCCGCCTGCGAATCGGCGTCCATCTGCATGGGGTCGGCCAGATCGTCCGACGGCGAAGGCGGCGCGTTGTCCTCGGGCTTGGGTGCTTCTTCCATCGGCTCGGGCTCGGGCTGCGGTTCCGGCTCGACCACTTCTTCCGGCTTTGTCTCGGGCTCGGGCGGCGGCTGTTCGGGTTCCGGAGGCGGCGGCGGAGGCGGCGGCAGCGGAATGATCGCGGGCACCTGCGGCGCCTGTCGCTTCACGCCCGCCATATCGTTGGCCCATTGCCAGGCGAAATAGCCCAGCGCGGCCAGCACCGCCACGATCCCCACGCCCTTGGCGATGCGGACCGCCCGGCGCTTGCCCTTGCGTTCGGCTGGATCAGGAAAGTTCGACGACATGTTGCGCGCTCTAAGGGGTCGGCTTGCCGGTTACCAGGCCAACCTGGGAGAGTTCGAGACGGCGCAGCAGATCCAGTACCTCGACCACTTTCTGGTACTGCACGACGGCGTCGCCGCGCACGATGATCGGAAAGTCCGGATTCAGCGCCTTCTCGGTGCGCAGACGGTCTTCCAGCTCCTGCAGGGTCACCGGATAGGCGTCCAGGAACACCTGGCCGGCCTCGTTGATGGAAATGGCCTTGGTCTTGGGCTGGGCCAGCGACACCGTGCTGCTGGCCTTGGGCAGCTTGACCTGGATGCCGGAGATCTGGGCGGTGGCGGTCAGGATGAACATGACCAGCACCACCATAAGCACGTCGACCAGCGGCGTGATGTTGATGCCATCGACCGGCGCGCCGTCATCGTCATCGCTCGTGGACACGGATGCCATGTCGAATCTCCTTAAGCAGCACGAGCGATTTCGGCGACCTGGCTTTCGCCATGCACCTCGGCCAGGCGGGTCACGAACTCATCGACGAACACGCGCATGTCGGCGCCCACGTCCTTGTTGCGACCCTGCAGCCGGTTGTAGCCAAACAGCGCCGGGATCGCGACGAACAGCCCCATGGCGGTAGCCAGCAGCGCGGCCGCCATGCCCGGCGCGATGGCGTTGATGTTCACGTCGCCCGCCATGGCGGTGCCCAGGAACACCACCATGATCCCCAGCACCGTGCCCAGCAGGCCGATGTACGGGCCGCCGGCGATGGCGTTGGACAGCACTCCCATGCGGCGGCCCAGCGTCTGCGCTTCTCTGGTGCGAACGGCGTCCATGGAAGCGCGGATGGCTTCTATGGTGGCGCCGGAGATCGACGAGGTGTCGGCGCCCTGCGCACGGCGCACCCGCAGTTCGTTGACGGCGACTTCGTACAGACGCCACAGCGGAGCCTCGCCCAAGGCGCCCTTCAGCGCAGCGTCGTCCATCAGCATCTCAAGACGGTTGCCGACCTTGGAGAAAGCCTGGCGAAACCGGGCATTGCCTTCTTCCACGCGCGCAACCTTGCGGTTCTTGGAGATCATGACCACCCACGACTGGATCATCATGAAGACCAGCACGGCGATCACGATCCAGGCGTCCAGCGGGACGGCATTGAGCAGATAGCCCAGGCCGCCAAAGCCGAAGCCCGATTGCTCTTCGTCGGCGCCGTAGGCCACCAGGCGCGACTCGGCGCCCTGGGCCAACGCGTCGGCCCTGATGACCGCCGCCGGACGCGCGATCTTGGAGATGCGGATTTCGTCGATGGCCCCGATGAACGGCGCGTAAACCGCTGCAGGCGTCACAGGCGCGGAGGCTTGCGCGTCAACGGCGGGAACAGCCGTCGCCGCATCGCCTTCGGCGGGCGCGGCAGCAGGAACCGCCGCCGCGGCCCCGGGCACGTTGCCGCCGATCGCGGCGACCGTGTTCAGCGCGGGCAGGCTGACGCCCAGGGTGGCGGCGGGCTGCCCGTTGACGTACAGCACGACCTGCCTGCCATCGGCGGTCACGGCCAGGTGTTGCCAGGCGGCCGGCGACAGCGGTTGGCCGGGTTGCGAGCGCTGGCCGCTGACCTCGACAAAGGGCACGCCATTGTCCAAGCCGATCAGCAGCGAATTGCCGCCATCGCGACGGGCATAGACGAGCTGCGTGCCGGCGGGCTGGTCGGCGCGCACCCAGGCGCTGAACGTGAAGGCGCCGGCGGAAGGCAGCGCCATCGAGGGGCTGGCGGGCAGCATCAGCGGCGCGCCGCCGGAAAACTGCGCGGCGCGACCGATCACGCCGTCCACCAGGCCGTTCGGTGCGGTCTGCGCGTGGTTGCTGTAGGCGGTGGCATCGCGCGGCGGCGCGTCGGGCGCGCCGTTGAAGTGGTACACCAGCGTGTAGTTGGGGTCGAAAGCCAACTGGCCGTTGGAAGTCGCCGGCGCCTGCTGGTTGCCGTAGTACATCCAGATATCCTGGCGCTGCGCGCCCACGACCTCCGGAATGTCGACCCAGACCAGCGCCATGCCCAAGAGCGGATCGAACCTTTCGATCTGATGGTTCAGCACGGTCTTGTCGTCGCTGGCGACAAAGCGCAGGTCCGAGCCGTTTTCATTGACGCCGTCAAAGGCGAAGTTGCCGGTGTGCAGGCGCACCAGCAGCGGCACGCGGCCCACGTTGTCATTGATGGCGCCGGCCTGCGCCGTCGTATCCACCGAGATCTGCTTGCGAAAGTTCCAATCCGCCTGCCACCAAGCCTTGGCGGTCAGCGGGAACGCGCTGACGACCAGGGTCAGCATCAGAAAGAGTAAGCGTTGCATGGTAGTCGTGCTCCGGAAGGCCTTCATCCGTATGGGTTAATAGGTGGCGCGCAGATTGAAGTTGAGGCGCGAATCGTTTTTCTTGGTGACGTCGCCGTCGCGCAGGGCATAGCCCCAGCTAAGGCCGCCGTACAGCCAGTCGAAAACCTGTATGCGGGTACCCAGGCCGACGCTGGCCAGGCCAAAGGAATGCTGTTGCTCGGGCAGCGGATCGCGCAGGCGCAGGAATGCCCAATCGGCGAAAGCGAAGAAGCGCCATTCATTCACGAGCGGGCCGGTCCAGCGCGACAGCGATGGCGTGCGCAATTCGAGCGACGCCATCAGGCCTTCATCGGCCGCGCGTTCCGCGGCCAGGTAGCCCCGCACGCTGGTCGCGCCGCCAGCCGAGAACTGCTCGTTGGACACCAGCGCGCCTGACGCCAGCTGGAAGCCGCCGCGCGCAAACAGCTGCCAATCGCGGCCAAAGTTCTGGGTGTGGGTCAGATCGCCGCGCAACAGCGCGAAGCTGGGGCTGGCCATGTAGCGCTTGTAGTCGAAGTCTTCTTCGCTGCTGCCCACGCCGAACATGCTGCGCGAGGCCGCGACCAGGCTCATGCTGACCGAGCTCTGCGCAATCTCCGTATAGCGATAGCCGTCGTACGACAGCGTGAACGGCAGATACTTGAGCGGCACGCGATCGCGGTCATCGCCGAAACGGATCTGCTCGTCGAAATCCTTGTAGTCCAGGCCGAAGGAGAAACTGTTGTACCAATTGCCCAACGGCTCCATGCTGTAGGTCGCCATCGCGCCAAACGAGTGGCCGCGGCCCAGCACATTGGTGCCCCCGATGGTGGCCACGTCGCTGTCGGACTTGTAGCCCGCGAACTGCAGGCTCCAACGGTCGGACAGGGGCATGGAGTACGAGCCCGACCAAACCCGGGCGTTGGACGGTTCCTGGGGCGCGGTGAAAAAGGTCAGCGAGAATGCATGGCCGCGCTGCCACAGGTTGTCATGGCCGAGCGTGAACATGGCGCGCAGCTTCTCGGTGTCGGCGCTGTAATCGTTGTTCAGGCCCGCGCTGGCGCTCCAGGGGCTTTTGTCTTCGACCTTGAGGTCGACGTCCATGGTGCCGGGGAACTTGCCCTCCCGCACCAGCGGCATGACCTGGCGGCTGGACGTACGGTTGAGCGCCGTCAGCTCGACCTGCGCCTTGTTGAAGTTGGGCACCTCGCCTTCCTGCAGCGCCGGCACCTCTTCGCGGATCTCCAGCGGCGAATAGTGCTGCGCGCCCACCACGCGCAAACGCCCCACCTTGGTCTCGGTCACCTGCAGAATCACGACCCCGCCCGTCACCTGCTGCTCGGGCAGGTCGACGTACACGGATTGATAACCTTTCTGGTGATAGCTGTCTTGCAAAGCATTACGGGCCGACTCGATGTCGGACATCGTGCGTTCAGGCCCGAGGAATGGGTAGACGGCTTTTTCGATATCGGTCGCGTTGAGCACCGAGTTGCCGCGCACGATGTATTCGCTGATGTTGACGCGGCGCTCGTCCGTTTGCCGGGAAGGCGGCGCGGCAGCCTCGTCTGCGCCATCCTGGGCGTGGGCGCCGGGCTGCATGCCCAGCGCCAGCAATGCCGCGCCCAAGACCTTGAACCACACGCCCTGTCCTGCGTTTTTCAACTGATGCATGGAACCGCACTCAATACCGGTTGGTTTAGGAATGGAGACAGCCGTGGCTCGGGCAGATACGCCAGCAAACCGGCTGTCATGCTCATTTACACATTCCTAGACGAACGGCGATCGTGCGGAGTGCTCGATGTCACAAAAACTTCATGCAGAAATCCGCGGAAGCGGGGCGCGCGCCTTGGCCGCGGCGCGTCCCCTGCCGCCGCGGCCTGACTCGCCATCCCGCATCGGGCTTACAAGCCCAGACTCCGCAACTCGTCCGGCGTCAGGCTCGACACGTCGCCTTGCGGATGGGAGCCGCGGGCCAGCACCTGGACCATGTGGTTGGGCGTATAGCGCTGCGCCTGCTGCCCGGCCGGAGGCACCGCGCTGGTGGGCTCGGTCGCCGGGGCGCCGCCCGAAAGCGGTTCATTGCCAAAGCCCAGGATCTGCACGCTGATGATCGACGGCAGGGCCTTCTGCGCGGCGGCGCGCGCACCCTGGGCCGCATCGGAGGCGGCCGTGGCCGCGTTCGAGGCCGCCGTGCTCGCGCTGGTGAGCGCGCCGACGTTGACCGCGGCGATCACCGGAATGCCGGTGGCCTCGCCCTGCGTCTGGATATTTTCCGCGTTGACCACGCGCAAGGCGGCCACGTTGACATCGCCGGAGACGCGAATACCCGCTTCGCCCGCGTCGACGGTGCCCAGCGGCGCGATCAGATCGATATCGCCCGGCGGAACCTCGGGGATCGGATTCAGCGTCGCGATACCTGCGCCGGTGCTGGGCGCCGTCGGCGACAGCGCGATGTTGCCGATGCTGTCGTACACGCGGCGCTGCGGGGTGTAGACCATGCTGGTCTTGCTGCCGCGACCGGCGTTGATGTCGCCCTGCGCCGACCAGGCCAGGATGCTGCCGCCAAAGGTCGTGAAGACGCGGCTCTGACCCATCAGGATACTGTCCATCGCATAGATGTTGATATTGCCGTCGCCCTGCGTGATCACGCCCGAACCCGGCCCCGGGTTGAAGCCGCCGTCTATGCCGACCAGCGTGCGCCCGCCCGGCGTCATAAGGTTGATGTCGCCGCCGAAGTTGGTGTGGATGCCCGCGTCCAACACGTCATAGAACGACACGTTGTAGCCGGGGCTGCCCATGGCCTCCCACTGCGCCTTGGTGATGTATTTGGCGCCCGCGCGCGGACGTGACTGCCCGATGGGGTTGCTCACGTAGTCAGCGTTGAAGTAGATCGCGCTGCTGAACATGGTGAGGTCGCCTTCATGACTCAACGCCTTGCCCTGCGCGTCCTGCGCGGGGAACAGCGTGGCGATGGCTTCGCGGCCGCGCAGATAGCTGCCGGCGCGCTTGCCCCCGGCCTCGTTGTATTCGCGGCCGGACTCACGCAACTCGGCGTAGTAGACATTGCGCAGATAGGCGCGCTGCTGCTGCGCCGGCAGCGCGTCGAAGAAGGTCCGCGCGTCCATGGTCGCCGCATCGTAATGCAGGGCGAGACCGTTGGCGCCGCCAAAGCGCTCGCTCAACCAGTTCACCAGATGCAGCTGGCTCTCCCGCTGGAACTCGCGCGCCAGCGAACGGCTGCTGGCGGTACGCCCCTCGGCAAGCGCGGCCGCGCGCGCCGCATCCAGCTCGGCCTGCTTCTGCGTCAGGAAAGCCTCGGCGCCCGACGCGTCGCCGGTATAGCCAAACTCGTCTTGCAGCCATTGCTCCAGCTTCAGCGAGCCGCCGTAGACCGTCACGACTTTGCCCGGCTGGTCGGCCAGCGGCAGATCCAGCGCTGCCTGATTGGCCGGATTCAGATAGCGCTCGGCAAAGGCGTTCCAGTACACGCCCTCGCCCATGCCGGCCGACACCGAAATACCGGCGCCGCCGCTGCGATCCCCCGACGCGGCGCCGCCGCCGATCGGCCCCAGGCTCTTGATTTCACCCTTGTTGCCCAGGTAGACGTGACGGCCCGCCGACACTTCGAGCAGGCCGGGCCCCATGATGTAGAAGCTGCTGTCACGGACATCGCGGCCGGCCTCCACCACCGATATCTCGTCGGCATAGGCATGCGCGATCAGGTTGCCGCGCGTCGAAGCGTTACCCGCCTTGGCGGCGCCCACGGTGGCGTCTTTCTCGCCCAGCGTGGTGCCGGACCCGACAATATCCCGGCCGGCGCGGATCGACACCGGGATCGACGCCTCATAACGCCCTTGCTCGAAATCCGCCTGAAAACTGGGCAGCACCGCCTGGCCGACGCGCAAGCCGACGATATCGCCCTGCACCGCGTAATAGCGCGCCGGCGCACGCCCCGCGACCGCATCCGCGATGGTCGCGGGACTGCCAAAGGTGAACAGCGCAGCCGTATTCCGTCGTCCGCCATCGGGGTTCGGCGCGCCGCTGTACCCGATCGTGATCCAGTCGTTGTAGGGCTGCGATTCGGCAGCGGCGTTGGTGACCAACAGGGCGGACCCGCCCCAGGGGCCGCCGCCGGTCTCGGCCAGCTTGCCGACAAACCCGGGGCGGAAGGGGCTGGCCATGGCCAGCGGATCGGCCGTGGAGGCCGAGAGCACATAGCCCGCGCCCAGGATAGAGTCCTGCGCCAGCAATTGCAGTTCGCCCTTGCCGGTGGCGTTGACAAACTGTGCGCCCACCGGCGACGGCGCCAGTACGGTGCCGTGGCCATAGCGCAGGACCGGGCCCTGGATGGCGGCGGTCGCGCCGCTTGCGCTGGCGCCGTAGTACAGGCTGCCGTTGGCCGCAACCGCGCGCAGGATCGACGGATAGAACGAGCCGTCGCCGTTGGCCGACTGATTATGTCCCGCGCTGTCCCAACGCGCGTCTTCACTGCCCGCGATGTCATCCCAGGCCGAGGTCGGCGTAAGATTGCCGCCCGCGCTCAACAGATCGATCGCGGTGGCCGGCGTCCAAAGGGAGAACCAGCTCCAGCCGTCGCCGTCATGCGCCGCGCCCTGGTAGGTGAATGGCGTCGCGCTGAGCTGCATCGTGCGGCCCGGATCGGCCGCGCCGCCCAGCACCAGGTCGCCGCGCGTATCGATACGGACGGCCGAGTCGCCCAGCACCAGGATGGGGCCGCCGGCGGCCACACCGCCCGCGGCCGTATACACGTTGCCCAGGCGCGAGTCCATCTGGTCCCGCCCGCCGCCGTAGTTCACCTTCACGCCGCCGACAGTTCCGGCATGAATCGCCGTGGCGCCGCGCAGGTTGACGAAAGTGCCGTTGAGGTCGTATTCGTTGCGCCGCAATTGCGGGTTGGGGTTGAGCGCCCCGCCCAGGCGCAAGGTAAGATCGCCGCCGCCGGTCTGCACCAGCTCGCCGGCCGGCGTGATGCGGCCGGTGCCGGCCACGGCCAGGTGCAGGCCCTGGCTGCGCGGTGTATGCGCCCGCAGGTTCCAGCTCGAAGCGATGCCGCGCGCATCGATGATGCCGGCGTCGCCGCCCGCTTCCACGGTCAGATTGCCGCCGCCCAGCGTGCCGATGCCGGTAAAGCCCACGAGGAACGGATCGTTGTTGAACAAGCGTGAACCGAACGCGTCGTAGGTGCCTCTGGCATCGCCCGCCACATAGGTGCCGAAGTTGATCCACCACGAAGCCGGCGTGGCTTCGGGCCCGGTTCCGATGCTGCCCGTGCCCTGGCGCCATAACCAGCTGCCCACCGTGACCGTGGGAATCTGCTCGCGCGAGTTCCAGAACTTATAACCCGCAGGATCGCCGTAGTTCTCGTTGCCGCCGATCAGGTCGCCCTTGATATCGCCTTGCGCGCGCAGGAGCACGTTGCCGCCGCGCTCCGGATACCAGGCCGCGTACAGGCTTTGGGCGCCGCCATCGACCAGCGACTCGAAGCCCGCGCCTTCGGCGCGCAATATCGTGCCGTCGCTCAAGCGCCCCCGCGCCCGGTGATAGGCGTCGCCCATCGAGGCCGACGGCGTGCCCGCCGTATAGACGCCGTAAAGCGAGGTCATATTGAAATCGCCCCCGGACACCAGGTCCAGGTCGCCCGCGCCGGTGCGCAGCACGCTGAACAGCTGCTGGCGCGCGGGATGATAGGACGTGACCGTCTCCGGCGGACCGCCGGCCGACCCGCTGACCATCTCTCCCATGCCGTAGACATTCAATTCATCGGGACTCGAACCGATCAGCCCGAACGCGATCAGCTCGTCGATCTGCGTCTGCGTGACAGGCTGGCCCGATACCGGCGGCGTGCTGAGCGCGACTCCCATCATGTCCATGAAGGCCTGGAACTGGCTCAGGTCGGCCCACGCAAAACCCGGAGCCTTCACATTGACCATCTCTCCCATGCCGTAGACATTCAGTTCGTCGGGAGTCGAACCGATGAGCCCGAACGCCACCAGCTCGTCGATCTGCGCCTGCGTGACGGGCTCGCCCGATACCGGCGGCGAGCTGAGCGCGACCCCCATCATGTCCATGAAGGCCTGGAACTGGCTCAGGTCGCCCCATACGTAAGAGGGCTTGCCGCCGGTGCCCGGGACCTCGGTGACCATGGCGCCCAGGCCGAAATGCGGATCCGCCAGGCGCAGCTGGGCCGTCGTGTTCGCCAGGGTCAGGCGCGTGTCCGCGGCCTGCAGATCGGCGCCCGCCACCAGGCGCAGGTCCCAGGACTGCGAGCCGGCCGGCAGCATCGGCGCCAGCGCAAGATTGCGGCCCTGCGTGCCATCGGCGCCGGTGGGCCGCAAGTTGACCATCTCGACGCCGCCTGGCAGCACCACGTCGGTCTCGGAAGGCACGAGCGCGCCCTTGGCCAGCGCCAGCGGCCGTGACAGCTTCATCGCCACCGGCAGCATGACGCCCTTGGGCCAGATGGT
Organism: Achromobacter sp. SX5; assembly: GCF_056711425.1. Lineage (NCBI taxonomy): Bacteria > Pseudomonadati > Pseudomonadota > Betaproteobacteria > Burkholderiales > Alcaligenaceae > Achromobacter > Achromobacter sp. SX5. The sequence continues at coordinate 4,882,800 of NZ_CM160041.1, forward strand.
GGCGCCGATCTCCGCCTGCGCGGGCAGGCGGAAGCCCGCGGCCAGCTGCATGCCGGCGTCCAGCGTCAGCGGCGTTTGCACCACCGAGCCGGCGGGGTGAACGACATTGCCCGAGGCATCCAGCACCGCCGAGGCCAGCACCGTGCCGGCGGGCAGCGTCAAGCGCTGCGCCAGCGGCATGGTGACGGGCAGACGCGTTCCCGCAGGCAGCGTCAGGCCGTCGACCGGCAAGTCATAGTTCAGCGTGCGGCCGCTGGCGAATTGCGTGCCCGCATCCAGCGTCGCCATGCCGCCGTGCGGGATGACGAGATCGCCGCCGAAGGGCATGCGGCCGGCGGGCAGGACCCAGCCGTTGTCGTCGTTCGTCACCCCCAGCCGGGTCGTATCGAAGCCATCGGTAATGCTGCCGAACAGCGTCAGATCGCCCTGGGCGCGCAGCACCAGCGCGCCAGCCTCGCCCGAACCGTAGACGCCGGTGCGCTGCGTACCCGGGTTGACGCTGGCATAGCGATAGCCCGAGAGATCGATATCGCCATCCACGTGCAGATCCCCATGGGGATTGACCGCCGCGTTGCTGACGATCTCCACGCCGGGGCGCAGGTGGAACTGCTCGGCATAGCCGCGCAGCCCCGCGAGCTTGCCCTGCATCAGCGTGTCGTTGGCCAGGGCATTGTTGACGAAGGCAATGCTGTCGGCGTGTTTGGCGTCCAGGTAGGCCTGGTCTATGCGTTGATAGCTGCGGCCGTCGACAGAGGCGTCCGTGCCAACCGGCGCATCGTCATAGGAATGGAAGGCGTTGACGGCGATGGACCTGGCTCCGGTAATGACTACCGCGCCCCGGGCGTCGATGTCGACGTCGTTGCCGCTGGCGCCGCCCAGGCGCGGGGCATTCAAGGTCACCGTGCCGTAGTTCGCGCTTGCGCCGTCCACGGCAAGGTCCATGCGCACACCGTCGGCCAATGTCAGACGGCCATAGCCCGAGTCGATCTCCACGATGGCGCGGTTGGGCGCCTCGATGATCTGGCCGTAGCTGTCGCGGCGCAATACGCTGGCGCTGGCGTCGAGCACGGCGCCGCCGGCAAGCGTCACGCCCTGGTTGGCGGCGAGGCGGATGCTGCCGGCGCGTTCTCCGCTGGCGTCGATCGTGCCGTTGACCGTCAGGCTGCCGTTATCGACCGAGATGTTGATCTCGCGGGCCTTGAGTTCGCTGCCGATGACAAGATCGCCTTGCTTGAGCTGGAAGCTGCGGCCGCCGAAGACTTCGCCTTCGGTCAGGCGCAAGTTCAGGCCGGAGAAATCCGCGATCCGCCCGGCTCGTACGTCGATGTAGCCTGCCGCATATGGCACGGGCGTGCCGCCCGCATCGTAATGGCCGGTGCTGCCGCCGCGTATCGTGCCGTTCAGGTCGGCCGTACCCGCCAGGGCGAGCACCGTCAGCCTGCCCGCGCGGTTCTGCTTCGCCGACAGGTCAATGGTCGACGCAGCTTGTTGCACGACACTGCCCTGACGGCTGTCGAGAACGACGTCGCCGCCCCAGCTGTACTTGCTGACGTCAAAGAAATGCAGTTCACGCCCGGCCAGGTCCAGCTGCGCGCCGTCTTCCAGCACCACATCCTGCTGCGCCGATGCGGTGAATTTGCCGCTGGGCAGCAGCACGGCGGTATCCAGCGTCAGGCGCGTGCCGGCATCCAGGCCCAGCGTCGCGCCCAGCGCATTCGCCAGGGTCGCGTTGTCGGCCAGGGGCGACGCCGAACCGGCCGGCGCGGCAACCACGATCGCGCCGCCCGCCTTGATATTGTTGACCGATCCCGCCTGACCCGTGAGCAGCGGCGTGTTGAGACGCAGATTGCCGCCGCTGTAGGTCCAGGCCTTGGCCGCCTCGTCCCAGGCCCCCTGCGATTGATAGACCGACAGCGTGCCCTTATGGTTGGCGGTGATACGCTCGCTGGCGTTGAGGTCGACGCCGGCAAAGCCCAATGCCAGACGCTCATGCGTGCCCACGGTGTCGGGCTGGCTCAGCGGGCCGTAGCCGAACTCGATGGTCCGGGCATCGACCACAAAGCGGCCGCTGCCCGTGCCCGCGCCGCCCGCGATGACATTGCCGGCAGGCGTGGTCGCGCCGTTCCAGACCAGCGTGCCGGTCTCGATGCGGGCCACGTCGCCCGCGCCGCCATGCCCGTAGAAGGCCGGCGCGCCCAGCACCAGGCGCTCGAGCGACGATTTTCCCGTCGCCTTGTCGATGGTGCTGAGGTCCACGCTGCCGTAGAAATTGACCGAGTCGCTTGCGGTAAGTATCAGGTTCTCCAGCGCCGGCGCGCCGGTGCTGATGTCGCCGCGCAACAGGCGCGACAGCACGTCCTGGTTCAGCGTGAGGCCGGCAGGCAGGACACCCGCGGCCTTGGCCTGCGCCAGCGTCGCGGTCGTGCCGATGTTGATACCGCCCACGGCCAGCGTCAGGTTGCGCGTTCCGTAGCGTACCGACTCGCCCAGTTCAAGCGATTTATTGGTCGCGGCGGTGATGCTGCCTTCCGAATACAGCATGGTATCGCCCGCGCAGCTTGCGCCCGCCGCGCAAGTGCCGATGTGCAGATAGCCCGCCCCGTTCATGCCGTAATCGTCAGCCGTCGGCGAGGTCAGGTTCAGCCAACCGTTGGTGACGGCCAGCACGCCCGCCTGTCCTGGTCGCAGCACATAACCGTCGTTCGAATCCCAGGCCGTCCTGCCCTGTCCCAGCGTATTGATGCCCGCGCCCTGCTCGATGGTCAGGCCTTGTTCCTTGTTGCTCACCACCAGGAAGACGGAGCCGGCTTCCAGCATGGCGCCCCGGCGCAGGATGAGCTCGCCGGTCGTGGCGCTGCCGAGGCCGACCTGCCAGGAATTTTCTGTGGAGAATCCGCTGGCGGTCTGCGTGACAAAGGTGGAGGTCGGCGCGCCGCCGATGCTGATGGTGGCCGCCTTCAAGTTGTTGAGCGTGCTGGCATGAACCGACGTGCCCGCAAAGCCTTCGGTGGGCGTGGCGCCGTCGGCCAGAATCTCGATGCGGCTGCCGTTCAGAACCGCGGCGCCGCCTCGCCCGTCCTTGGCGGGGGTGAAGTCCACCGTGCCGGCGGCGACATCCAGCCGGCTGCCCGGCGTGAGGTTCAGCTGCCGCGCGTCGCGCTCGAGCTGCGGGCGCGGCGCGCCGTCGCGCAGCGCCCAATTCTGGCCGAACTGCGCGTAACTCGTCTCGTTGAAGTTCGAGTAGGTGCGCAGCGTGTCGGCCGGCGTCAACACCACCGAGGTGGTCTGCACGTCGGCAATGCCGGTATTGGCGAAACCCAGGCGGGCGGCCGTGGTGTAGGACGCATTGCGCATGCGCCCGCCGCTGCCGAACGCGGCGTTGCCGACGGCCCGGCCATTCAACTCGACGCGGAAAGCGCCAGGCAGCAATGCATAGGTGGACGGCAACAAGGTATAGGTTCCGGCCGCCAGGCCCGGCACGCCGTCGCCGACGGTGATCTGCCGGCCGATCATCGGATCGCCCGCGCCCTTCTCCGCCGCGATGGGCGCAGCGGCAGGCTGCGCGCCGGGCACGATGGCGTAGACCGGGTTGCTGGACAGCGACGGCAGCGTAAAACCGCTGCCATCCCACTTCACCTGCATCAACGGATTCAGGCGCGCGTCGGTCGACCCGCCCCGCCCCGTCAAGAAGCCCGCGCCGGTCAGCTCGCCGCCGCCGGACAGATCGATCCGCGCGCCGGACTGGACCTCGATACTGTCGGCCGTCAGGCTCACATTGCCCAGCGCGCCGCCCAGGCCGGCATAGAAGGCATCCGCGCCCGCGTAGTTATAGGTCAGGCCGTCGACGGTGCCGCCATAAGGCATGAGCAGGCCCGCCGCGCTCACCGAAGTGATGCTGCCCGGACGCAGGGTGATCGTGCCCGGCGGTTGTCCGCCGCTCGGGGCGATGCCCAGTTCCAGGATACCCAGCGGCGCGCGCAGCACGCCGCTCTGTTCGATATTGGCCGAATACAGGCGCAACGTGCCGAAGGCCGAGTACGGCGTGGGCGGCGCGGCGCCGTCTCCGCTACGTTCGATACGCAGGCTGCGCGCGGCGTCGTAACGGGTTTCATAGGAGCCCCACTGGTTGAACGCGCCGCTACGCCCGGCGATCACCTCGCCCAGGGCGCCGGTGGCCGGATAGATCTGGCTGGCCGCCAGCAACAGATCGCCTTCGGTCGTCAGGGACGTACGGTCGCCGACCGTATGCTTCAGGAACCGCAGATCGTTCCTGCTGCGCAGTTCCACCAGTTCGAATCCCTGGCGCGACACCAGTGCCTTGTCGCCCTGCATCGAATAGCCATAGGCGCCGAACGCAACCTTGTTGATGACATCCAGCACGCCGGCTTCCACGCGCAGCTGCGTGGCGTCGCCCAGTTCGACCATGCCGCCTTGGGTCGAGGTGGGTGCGTTCAGGGCCGGCATGATGTGCTGGTCCTTGCCCAGACGCGAGGCGCCCGCCAGGCGCACATAGGGCGCGGCCAGCGCGACGCGGCTGCCGGCGGAAGCGCCGTCGGTCAGCGCGAAGGCCGTGGCGGCCAGGTTCAGCCCCTGGCCGAGCGTCAGATCGACGCCGCCTTCCAGCGACAAGACGCCGCTGACCAACAAGGACAGGTTATCGAAACCGCCTGCCTTGATGCGGTCGGCGCCTATGCGGCCATGGCCATAGACCAGCCCGGCATCGGATTGCCCCGGCCGCAGGTCTGCCGCCAGGCCTTCCGGCGTCTGCTCCCGCAGCAACTGAAACTCACGCGGCGCCAGCACGCGGTCTGCCGGTCTGCCCCCGATGCGGTAGTTGGGCGACTCCAGCGCCAGCGACAGCGTGCCGCCGGCCGCGCCCGCGCCGCCCGAGGCGGCCGTCATCTCTCCATCCAGATACAGGCCGTTGAAGCTGGCCAGATGGATCACGCCGCCGTCGGAGGCCACCCGCAACGCGCCCATTCCGTTCATATCCAGCGTCGTCGCCGCACCCGAGGCGTCCAGGCGCGCGCCCTCGCGGATGACGATGAAATTGTCCATGGCGTCGGCCTCGGTGGCGTACGCCCGGTACGCGCCGCCGATCTCGATGCGCCCGCCATCGAGCACCGTGCCGTAACGACGGCCTTGGCTATCCAGCGCGCTTTGAGCCAGGCCCGCGACATCCAGCACCGCCTCGCGCCCGATCCACACCGAGCCGTCATGCCCCTTGAGACGCGTGACGTCCTGCGCGCCGGCGCCCAGGCCGTAGACGCCGATGCGTCCGCCCGCCGCGCGCAGCGTACCGTCGATGGTGATCTGGCCGTTGTTCCGCAACACGATGCTTTTGCCCGGATCGACCTCGATGCGCGCGCCCTCGGCGATGACGAGCGGCGGCGCATCGGCGTTCTCCAACGTGCTGCGCGCGTTGCCGGCGGCCAGGGTCAGGCTTGCGCCGCCTCGCTGCGTCAGCGCGCCCCGCGCCGGGCTTTCGGTGAACAAAGGCGGCAGCCACATCGCCAGCGCCGCGTGCGGATCGGCGCCGGTGGCGACGCCGCGCGCGATGGAGAAGTCGGCCTGCAAGACCGGCATGGTCACGCGCAGATCGGCGCCTTTGGCCACGGCCAGGCCATCGCCGCCCGTCACCGCGTAATGCGAGAACCCCTGCTGGAAAAGGCCGGCGTCCAGCAGCAGCAAGGGCTCGACCGCTACCGCGCGCGGCAGGCTCGCGCCCGCGCGGATCAAGGTCCCGGCCGAGAAGGTGACATCCGTGGGCGCGAGATTACCCGCCGGGATCACAACCGGCGTGGGCGCCAGCGGTATGCCATTGGCATGTATCGCGGCATCCACGACATAGTTGGTCGGGAAGTTCGCCGGGTTGACGATCCCTGTGATGACCGTACCCGCAGGCAACGTCGGCGGCACGTACCAGCTGCCGGTATAGCCCGCGACCCTCAGGGACTGGCCGTTCGACAGGTTGACGCTATAGGAGGCGTTTTCGCTGCTGGCCTTGGGCAGGGTCCAATCGGCTCCCACCGTCAGCCAGGTCGACGAATCGCTCGCGATCACTCTTGGCGCGCCGCCCACCGCCTCGCCGGGATTGGCGTGCGTGCGGATGGAGTGGTAGTCCAGGGGCAACACCGCGCCTTCGGCAATGGTGAAATCTTCGCTCGTGACCAGGTCCACCGGCGCGCTCTGGCCTGCCTGCAAGGCGCCGTCGGCGCCAGCCACCAGTCCGCCGATCACGACGGCGCTGCCATTTTGCAGGGTCAGCGTGCCACCGCCTTCGACGCCGTAACCGCGCAATTCGCCTTGCAGCGTCAGCCCTCCCTTGGCGGCGGTGGCCGCCGCGTAGGCATCGGCGGCCAGCGCGATGTCGCCGCCCTTGCCTCCGAGCAGACTGTCATCGCCCAGCAGCGCCGCGCCCGAGGACACATCCAACAGTGCGCGCTTGCCGACGGTGACGTCGCCGCTGCTGCGCGCGACGATGCGACCGCCGTCGATGTACGGCAGACCGCCGAGGTTGCCGTCGCCTTGCTGCAGATTGCTCCAGACGCCGCGCGCGTCCAGGGTCACGCCTTCGCCGATCGACACACGCGCCGTATAGCCCGCCGGCGCCGTCGTCGCCAACGGCAGGTCCTGCCAACCCGAGCTGACGTTGGGGTATTGCTCGACCATGTCGCCCAAGGTGATGACGCCGCCGCGCGCGGTCAGGTCTGCATTGACGTCGACTTGCGTCGCATGCAGCGCGATCTCGCCTCCCGCCGCCACCTTGACCGCGCCGTCGACCTGCACGGCGCCGTTCGCGTAGGCGCGCAACTCGCCCAGTTCCAGACCATTGAGCCAGTCTGCGTTCAGTGTGATGCGCGCAGGGTCGGTTTGCGTCGATGCCGCCTCGGCGTCCTCCGGATCGCGCGGCATGCCCAGCACGATCTCGTCAGCCACCGCCCCCGGCGTATAACGCAGATTGCCCGAGGCCTCGTCATACACCGGCTGCCAGCTGCCCAGGATCAGGCCCGCGCGACGCGGCGCGGCCGTCTGGCTCTGCTGATAGCCGTCCAGGCGCGACTGCGGCGCGTTGATCTGCCGCACGCCCTGAAAAGCCTTGGCTTCCACATCGCCGTCCAGCGTGGCCTGGCGCGTGCCGATGATCAGGCGGCCCGCGTCGCGGCCCACCGTGTAGCCTTCCTCCCAGCGCTGCGCCTTGGCGATCAAGGGATTGAGGAAGGTGTCCGTGCGCCCCCAGCGCACGCTCTTGCGTTCATAGCCCGTGTACGAGGCGTCCTCGGGAAAGAGCAGATCGCCCGGCGCGCGATCCACGGTATAGAGACGGCCGTCGCCGCCGCGCAGCCAACTCTGGTTGAGATAGCCGCTTTGCACGTCCAGCGAGCCGCCCGAGAGATTGATGCTCGAGCCCGCTCGCGTCGTCACCCCGCCGCCGGCAAAGTTGACGGTGCCACCCTGCGCCATCCACTCGCCGATGGTATGGCCGGTGGTGCCCAGGTACCCGCCCACTTCCAGCAGGCCGCCTTGGGTATACCATCGGTCGGTTTCATAGCCGCCCGTACCGGCCGGCACCAGCACCAGGTAGCGGCGGTCCACCCACACATTGGTGTTGTTCAGATTGCCGGACTCGCGATTGCCCGAGGCGTCGCGCTGCTCGTTGCCCTGGATGTTGATCTGGACGTTGTTCGAGGCCATCGCCACTTGCACGCCCACGGCGCCCGAGACGTCCACGGCCGCGCCGGCGTGGATCGTGGCGCTGCCTTCGGCGCTCACCGCCACCTGGCCGCCGGTAGCCAGCGTCAGACTGCCGTCGGTGAAATCCACGTTCTGGCCCGAGACGATCTCGATTCGGGACTGGTCCCGGCGGTCGGACTGTTTGGACAGATTATCGAAGGTGCCGCTGATGCCCCGCCGCTGCTGGTCCAGCGTGGCGGACGCTTCGATCAAGGCATTGCGCTGGCCATCGAAGGCGGACTGGCCATCGTCTTCGAGCAGGATGGCGGTAATGGAATCCTTGCCGAGCGTGACCTGGCCTTGCGCGTCGCCCGCGCTATTGAGCAAATGGATGGTGCCGCGCGCGTTGACCGAGGTCGTTGTCAGCGCCACGCCGTTCTGGCGCACGTCGTGGCCGGCAAGGGTGATGTCGCCTTCGCGGGCCTGGATGAGGCCGGTGTTCTGCACCAGGCCGCGCTGAATCGCCGGGTCGATGCGCGCGAGGTCGAGATTGGCGTCGGCCTTGGGCGCGATTTCATTGCCGCGCGTGGTCGAGTAGGTCGTGCCGCCATCGGTGCTGTTGGTGACCAGTCCTTTGCGGATCACGAAGCTGTCGCCCGCCGCCAACTGCGTCTGGCCCTTGCGGGTGCGGATGTCGCCGTCATTGCGCACTTCCTGGCCCATCAGCAGCACATAGCCGCCGCCCTGCGTCACGCTGGCGGGCTCATGGGTCTGAATCAATGCGCCCGCCTGCACCGAGACATTACCCAGGGCTTCGGTGAACGAGGCCGTGTTGGCGTCGGCGCCGTAGATGCCGCGGCTGAGGAACTGGTCGTTGCTGATCCTGGCCGCCGCCGCCACCAGGTTGCGCGCGTTGACCTGGCTGCTGCCGGTGAAAATCACGCCGTTCTGATTGACCACCATGACCGAGCCATCGGCGCGGATCGAACCCTGGATCTGGCTGGGCTTGGCCGAGGCCCCGACCACGCGGTTGAGCACCGCCCACTCCGACTGCGCGGTTCGCGCGCCGCTGCGGGCGGCCGCGTTGGCGTAAGTCGCCTGATCGAACACCACCTCGGTGTTGCGGCCGATGTTGAAAGTGTCCCAGTCCAGGATCGCCTTGGCCTGGGTCTGCTCGATGGTCACCGTGGTCTTGCCCTGGGCATTGCTGGCCACGGCGCGTTTGTCGGACACCCCGATCCAGGGCAGCGCCTGACCGTTGGCGTCCTTGTCCCACAAGCCGCCCTGCGTCAGGCCGTCGGGGGAGTCGCCGGCCTGCGCCGGGCGATTGCGCTCCTTCTGCCAGGCGGCTGTCTGGCGCGCCTGGGCCTGGGCGATGGCGCCCGCTTCGCCGGCCACGCGATTGAGGTTGTCGACCGAACGGCGCAGTTGCTGCGTCGCCTGGCGGCGCTGTTCGGCCGCCGTCTGCGCGCTCAGGCCCGGCGAGTTCTGGCGCAGGGTGCGCGTCTGCTTGGCGACGTCCGCGCCGACCCACCACGCGCCGGAAGCGTGCGCAACGGATGCGCTGCCCAGCGACAATGCGCTCAGCATGGCCAAGGCCGACAGCGACGCGGCCAGAGGGGTCAAGCGATAGCGAGCGGAAACAGCGGGGTGAGTCATGTGCGACGGTTCCAGGATCTAGCGTGAAAATGGCAGCATCGGGGCGGACGCTTTTCCACTAGACGTTCGACGCGCGAAACGCGGAAATACCAAGCCATGAATCTTTCATGACAGGCTTTTGTGACACTCAGCCGATCAGCACCAGCTCACCCACGCGGCGCAAACGGATGTGATGCGCCGTCCGCAGCAGCTCCAGGGCCTGGTCCAAGTCGCTTACCCGCACGCGCGCCGAGAACCGTCGATCGGCCAAGGCGTCGTCGACCAGCACCACCCTGCCCGGCCGATAGCGGTTGATCTCCTGCACCGCCTGATCCAGCGGCAGGTCATCGAACACCACCACCCCCTCGCGCCAGGCGGACGCCGACGCTGCCTTGGCCAGCGGCGTCGCGGGGCCGACGCGTCTTTCGTCGTAAAAGGCTTCCTGTTGCGCCGCCAACGCCACCCTGCCGGCCGGATGCCGCAACTCGGCCGCGCCGCGCTGGCAGCGCACGCGCACGCGGCCGTCTTCCAGCTGGCGCATTTCGATATCGGCGTGGTCGAGCCTGACGCTGGCCACGCCCGCCACGATTTCACAAGCGGGCGCGGACACGGCGGCCTCGCCGCTGATCAGGTCGATGCGCGGCCTGGCGGCGGCGTCGTTCACGGTGATGCTGGTGCGCGTATTCAAGGTGACGCGCACCTGGCCCGGCAGCTCCAGCGAGCGTTGTTCCCCCGCGCCTGTACGGTAGTCGGCCCTGAACTCCGACCAGGATGGCCACAGCCCCCAGGGCGGGCTCACGGCCAGATACGCCGCGCCAGCGGCCACGGCGCCGCCCAGAAAGGCGCGGCGCCCGGCGCGCGCACCCGCGAAACCGTGGACCTTGCGCGCAGGCCGGGCCTGCGGAACGCGCCGCGCGGCGGTCTCGACGGCCTGCCATTCGTGCGCGGCTTGCGACCAGGCGCGGGCGTGCCCGGCGCTTTGCGCGCACCAGGCCTTCAGGGATTCCAGATCGCGCGTGGTCGGCTGGCCGGTCTTGAGCAATACCGCCCACGCGCGCGCCTGACGCAGGACGTCATCGTCTGGAGCGTTGGGTTCGGTCGCCATGAAGGCCTTGTTCATCGTTCAAAAATAAGTGCTATCAACAGACCAGACGATTGACGGCGCAAAACCGGAACCGGTCATCGGGTTTTCTTCGGAACATCGCGAGCCTCCATGGCGGCCATGCAGGTTTGAGCGGCGGTCTGGATCTCGCGGCGCACCATGCGCGCCGAGATGCCCCAGCGGCGCGCCAGGCTTTCGGTATCTTCGCCGTGGACGCGATGTGCGATCAGCAAGGCGCTCTGGCGCGGCGGCATGTCCTGCAGCGCCCGCATCGCCGTGTCCAGGCGCTGGCGCGAAGCCAGGTCGCTATCCAGCCCCGGCTGCGCGCCGCGCGCCTGCTCGAACACGGCCTCGATCTCATCGTCGCCCAGCAGGCGGGCGTCGCTGCGGATGCGGTCGATCGCCACATTGACGGCGGTATTGACCAGATAGGCGTGCGGGTGGCGCACCTCGTCGAGATTGTCCTGCGACGCCAGGCGCACATAGGCTTCGTGCAACGCGTCCGAAGCCATGTCCGACGAGCCCCCGAGACGGTAGGCCACTTGCCGCCGCAAAGCGTCGTAACCCTGCGTGATCAGCTGCTGCAGGCGCTCCACCCCCTTCCTGCTCATCGCTGGCAGCCTCCCCACCGGGCGGCGGCCTGCGGCGACACCAGCAGGATCATGGGTTGCGCCAGGCCGGCCGGCGGCGGACGCAGGCGCGCCTGCGACAGGGCCTGGCGCACGACGGGCTCCAGCTCGGGCCGCGCCTGGACCCGCACGCGCAGGTCTTCGACGCGGCGATCCTTATTGATGGAGAAGCGCAATGCGATGCGTAGACGGTCGGCCTGCAAGCCAGGCTGCGCGCACAACACATGCAAGATGCTTTGCTGCAGGTATCCGTCATAGGACAGCGCCAGCACATTGCCTCGATCCGGCGCGGGCGCCTCTGCCTCCAACGGCACGACGGTGACCACGCCCGAAGACACCGACTGCGCGCGCATCTGCGTGCCCTTCAACAAACGGCTCAAACCCTCGGTCCGGGCATAACGGCCGCGAACGGACGGGCTGCGTTTGCCGCGCACCTGCTCGGTGTCAAAGAAAATCGACAGCCCCGTGATTTCGCCATAGCGCCGCAAGGCTTGCTCCAACGGCAGGGCCGGCAGATCGAACACGTGCGTCTCGGCCGACGCTTGCGCCCATGCCGACGCCCCGGCCGCCCACAGCATGACCGTCATCGTCAACAACCAGACCACGCGCATGGATGGCGGGAGCAGAGGAAAAAGGGGGATTGCCCAAGTGCTGGCATCGACAAAACAGGGGCGCGGAAAAAGGATGCAACATCTTGCAGCCGGCGCATGACATGAATCTTTCACGGCACGCCGCAGCAGGTAACACTACACTGTGTTCGCGCTCGGTAGCACTGAAGGAGCCGTTTCATGTCCGTTGCCCTTACGCCCAAATGGTTACTGCTGCTTGGCCTGGCCCTGCCCGTCGCGGCCACCGCCCAGCAGGCCGCCTCTGCCCGAAAGCCCGCCGATTCCGCCTGTGTCGATGTCGAGGTCAATGGCTATCGCGCCCTGTCGTACGAGTGCCTCAACGCCCAGATCGCGCCTGCGCCGAACGCGCCGCGCGACAACCCCGCGCTGGCGTCCCAAGACATCGTCTCGCGCCCCGGCAACCAGATCGGCCAGTTCAATCGCGCGGCGACGTCCAATCGCATGGGCAACACCTTCGGCGCATCGGCCCGGCCGCAGCGCCCGCCCCGCCCCTGACGTTCAAAGAAAGCGGGATCTCAGGTCGGAAATTCCAGGTTCAGACGCAGCGCCATCGGCTGGCGCATATCGCGCGGCGGCGGCGCTGACAACGGCTGTGCCGTCAATATCCGGTGCAGGTCCGCATCGGCCTGCGCATCGCCCAGGCTCGCGAACTCCACGCGATACACCTTGCCGTCCGCCGCCACCCATACCCGCACCACCAGCGGCCCCGGCGGCGTCGACGAGCGACTGTTCAACAGGCGATCCTGCATTTTTTCGTGCAGGCGCACCACGGCTTCGTTGTCGGGGTCGCTCAGCCAGGCCTGGAATTGGTTACTGGCCAACTGTGCATAGCCGATCCAATGTTGCGGCACGGCCTGCGCTTGAACCGACGGCGCCTGCGCCGCGATCAGCCCCAGCCCCAACAGCCCCTGCAACATCGCGCGCAGGCGGCGCCACCAGGCAATCACGCCCGGTCGGCGGGTCACGTCATGGGAAGTGGCACGGGTGCTGCGCATCTCGCTGAAGGCGACTGAAAAGAATGCGCGATTGTGACCGGCTGTTCTGACCGCGTGATGACGGCTCGAAGGGTCAAAGTGTTGCTGCAAATCCAGCCTGGGTGTGAAGATTCAATAGGTTGTATCGATGTCCTATCTCCAGACTCAAGATGGATGTATACAACCTCTTGACACTTCACGACTAAACGCCCGAATACATGACGCGGCCGGGAACCGGCATGGGCGCGGTCAGGATGGAACCCGATTCGGATTCGGTGATGTAGAGGGTCTTGCGGTCCGCGCCGCCGAAGGCGATGTTGGTCGTGAGCGCGCCGAGCGGGGAATTGATGCGCAGCATGGGTTCGCCGCGATGGCTGAAGAGCCATACTGCGCCCATGCCCACGTGCGCCACGGCCAGATTGCCTTCCTCGTCGATGGCCAGTCCATCGGGACCGCCACCGCCCGACATCTGAATGAAGGTGCCGACCTTGGTCACGCCGCCATCGCTAGCCAGCGGCACCCGCCAGATCGCATTGGCCCGCGTCACCGCCACATACAGGACGGACTCGCTAGGGTCCAGCACCAGACCGTTGGGGCTGGGAATGTTGTCCAGCAGGCATTCGACACGGCCGTCGGCACGGCGCCTGAATACCCGGCCGGTCTGGTCCTGCCAGCCAGTCAGGCCCTGGTCGGTGAAATACAGGTCGCCATTAGAAGCGAACACCAAGTCGTTGACCGCCTTGAGCCGTTCCAGATGTACGCGTTCGATGACGGGTTTGATTTCACCCGTCTCGGGATCGAGCAGGACGATGCCGCGCGCGTAATCCGCAATGAATATCCGCCCATCGCGATGGATTTTCAGGCCGTTGGGCTCGCCATCATAGTCGGCGATCAGTTTGAATCCGCCTTCCCGGTCGATCCGGAACACGCGCCCCCAAGGCACATCCACACAATACAGCCTGCCCTGCGTGTCGAAGGACGGCCCTTCCAGCAGCGAATGCGGTGGCTGGTTTCCCGGCTGGTAGCGATGCCACTCGGAAGTGCCTTCCGGCTTTCTGAACTCGTCGGGCAGGCGGGTGAATACCTGCGCCCGAATTGCGGGTGGTGCGGCGTACATCACGAGATCCTTTCGGTCGTACCGACGAATTCCAGCGGGCAATAGAAACCGCCGTGGAACTGCGCGGCGATGGGATCCTCCGGAATGTTCCTGGCCAGTATCTCGGCGGCAAACACTTCGGAGTCGTCCTGCGGCTGGTAGCCCAGGAATTTCACGTTGGAATTGTCCCAACGGTTGCGCAGATTGTTCGACACGCCATAGACCACCACGAAGTGGTAGGACTCGTGCTCGATGCAGCAGCGCGCCAGCTCGGCCATGTCCCGGTGGCTGATCCAGGTCAGCAACTGGCGGGACTCGCTCGGATGGTCGGGCGTGCGGAAGGTGCCGATCCGCAGGCACGCGACCGACATGCCGAATTTGTCCGCGTACATGCGGCCCAGCGCCTCGCCGAATACCTTGGACACGCCGTAGAGCGAGTCGGGCCTAGGCTGCACGGTGTTGTCGAGGAATTTCTCGCGCCTGTGATAGCCCACCGCGTGATTCGAACTGGCGAATATGACGCGCGGCACGCCCTGGCGGCGGGCCGCCTCGAATACGTTGTAGCAGCCGTCGATATTCAGCGGAAGAATATTTTCCCAGGTGTCCACGCCAGGTATGCCGGCCAGGTGGATGACGCAGTCGATGCCCTGCATGCAGCGCTCGACCGAATCGATGTCGCGCACGTCGATGGCGCAGATCTCCTCGCCTTCCCGGGCGGGCTCCTGTTGGGCGATGTCAGCCAGGCGCAGCAAGGCATACCGGCCGCGCAATTGCTCTCGCAGACATTTTCCTATGTTGCCGGCGGCCCCGGTAATCAGCACGCGCAGGCCTTCGGGTTTGGTGAAACACGTCATCGGACTGTCCATTTCCGTTTAAGGGTTGAACCGCGACTTACTTGCCGGCCTTTTGCTTGGCTGCCATCAGCGCATCATAAAGCTGCTGGCCGTCGGGCGCCTCGCCGATCAGCTTTTTCGCGACCGGCTCCGTCGCCTTCGCCAGCGAAGGCAGGTCGGAGGGATACACCACCGTCACCCCGCGTTCGGCCATGGTTTTCATACCGTCGTCATAAACCTTCTTGTAATAGTCCCGCGCATAGGCCATGGCTTCGTCGGCGGCTTCCCTGATCATCTTCTGTTCATCCGGCGAAAAAGAATCCCAGCGGGTCTTGGACATGATGAGCAGCGCGGGATGGATATTCACGTGCGTCATGTTGAAGTACTTCGACACCTCGATGAACTTGTCGGACACGAATTGGTCTGGCGTGGTCTCGCCGCCATCGATGACCTTCTGCTGCAAGGCCAGGTACAGCTCCGAATAAGCCATGGGAGTAGGCTGCGCGCCCAGCGCCTTGTAGCTTTCCACGTAGCCCGGAGACTGGATAACGCGGATCTTCATGCCTTTCAGGTCGGCCGCGGAATTGACCGCCCGATTGCCGAAAACATTGCGCTCGATCGCCGAGAACCAGCCCAGGCCGACCAGGCCGTACTTGGGCAGGATGTCGAGAAACTTGTCGCCCACCGGTCCGCTCAGGATTTCGTTGGCCTGTTGCACGTTGTCGAACAGGAACGGCACGTCGAAAACCAGGTATTCCTTGACCACGTTGTTCAGCGCCGGCTGGCCGGTGACGAACAGGTCGGTGGCGCCGGCCACCGCCCCCTGGATCATGGTGAGTTCGCCTCCGAGCTGCGAATGCGGAAACACCGTGATGTTGATCTTGCCCTTGGACTTCTCTTTCAGGATGTCGGCGAACTTCTGCGTGCCGACGTGGAACGGACTGTCCGTGGTCAGCGTATGGCCCACGTCCATGTTCAGCGCATAGGAAGGCGAGGCCAGCATCAGCGCGCCCAATATGCCCGCGCCGATCATTTTCTTGAATGCTTGCATTTTTTTCTCCGGATTTTCTAGTTCTGATTGCCTACAAGAACGCCGTACTGAGAGCGGGCACGTAAGAGATGATCAGGATGTCCACCGCCAGCACCGCAAGAAAGATGACCAGGTAGCGCGCCAGCTGGTGCATCCGCAATTGCGCGACCTCGCACACCACGAACAGGTTGACGCCCACCGGCGGCGTGACCATGCCGACCGCCAGGTTGGTGATCACGATCATGCCGAAATGGACCGGATCGATGCCGAAGCTCGCGCTGATGGGCGCCAGGATGGGCACGATGATCAGGATGGCGGCCAGCGCTTCGATAAACATGCCGACCACGAACAGCATGGCGTTGACCAGCAGCAGGAACACGACGGGACTGGAGGTGACCGAACCCAGCATGGCGGCCACGCGCTGCGGCACCTGGTTGATCGTCAACAGGTAGGCGAACACCGCCGCGAAAGCCACGATCAGCAGGATGATCGCGGACATCACCGCCGCACGCCCGAATATGCCCAGCAGATCCCTGGGCGCGATCTCCTTGTAGACGAACATCCCCAGCGCCAGGCCGTAGAGCACGGCGATACAGGAGGCTTCGGTGGGCGTGAACAGGCCGCCGTAGATGCCGCCCAGGATGATGACGGGCATCATCAGCGCCAGCGTGGCGTCGCGCAGGGCGACCAGCACGCCCTTGATCCATTGCGACAGGCTGACCGGGCGCACCTCGTCGCAGCCCTTGACGCTGGCGACCACGCAGACCGTAAGAATCAGCGACACGGCGATCAGGAGGCCGGGCAGAATGCCGGCGATGAACAGCGCGCCAACCGAGACGTTGGCGGTCAGTGCGTAGACGATCATCGGGATCGAGGGCGGAATGATGGCCCCCAGCTCGCCGGACGAGGCCGCGATCGAGGCGGCGAATGCCCGCGGATAGCCCTTCTTCTCCATTTCGGGAATCAGAACCGACCCGATCGCGGCGGTCGTGGCCGACGACGAGCCCGACACCGTGGCGAACAGCAACGACGTCAATACCGCCACCGCGCCCAGCCCTCCCCTGATCCAGCCCACCACGGCGTTGGCCAGCTGGACCAGGCGGCGCGCGACGCCTCCCGACTGCATCAGATGCCCCGCCAGGATGAAGAACGGCACGGCCATCAGGCTGAACGAATCCAGCGACTGGAACGCCATCTGCACCACGATCAGCAACGAACGGTCGCCCGACTGCAGGGCCATCGCGGCCGACAGACCCAGCGCCGTCATGATGGGCGCGCCGATCAGCATGATCGCGAAAAACGACAAGCCAAGGACGGCGATCATAGTGCCCCCTCGATACTGTTCTTGATTTCCATGGCCTCCGCCATTTCCGCCGACTCCGAGGACTGCGCCTGCACGTTCAGCAGTTCCCTGACGGCGTTGGTGAGGGTGTTGGCGCACATGAGCACGCAGCCGACGGCCATCAGCGCATAGACGTAGGCCATGGGCAGTTCCATCGCCGGCGACCACTGCTTCAGACCGAGTTCGATCAGCCTGGCGGACTTCCACACCAGCAGCAACGCCAACGCCAGAGTCAGCAGATGCGACAGCAGCCGCAGCCAGCGGGCGACGGATTCCGGCACCATGCTGACGAACACGTCCACGCCGATCAGGCGCAGATGATAGGCCGCCACCGCGCCGCCGATGAAAACGCTGCCCACCATCAAGTAGCGAGCAAGCTCCTCGGCCCAGGGCGCGGACAGCGGAATGCCCGTGTAGGTGTAAAGCAGCCGGGCGAACACCGAAACCGAAATGGCCACGATCATGCCCAGCAAAAAAAGCCCGGCGCATTTTTCGGCAACATTGTTCACGGATGTCATGAAGCGCTGCAGCGCCAGAAACCTCTGGTGCGAGGGGGAGCGGCCAGTCATGATGTGCCCCCTGCTTTTCTGTCTCGTTTCATTACCCCTCCTCCTCGCTTTGAAGCGAAATCTGCATTGCAGATCGTGTTATCGGCGCTATTTTTTTATTTACCGCGAGCGTTCGGACTGAACAATTTACTGGCCGGCCTCTTCCTCCTGGAGAATGCGCGCGGCCTTGATCAGGGCGGCTTCGTAGCGTTTCTGCTCCACGGCCACCTGCTCGGGCGTCCATTGATAGAAACCGCGCAGCGACGCCGATTTCACCCCCACGTTGCCGTCGGCCACCAGCTTGCGCATATAGGCGCTCGGTTCCTGGTCGGTGCGCAGGTAGGGATACATGGTGGTCGCCGCAGCGCAATGGATATCGATTCCGGCCAGGTCTTTCTGCAGCAGCGGACCGGCCGCGATATAGCGGAAACCGAAGCCGTAACGCACCGCGGCGTCGACGTCCTCGGCCGAGGCGAAATCCTCTTCGACCAGCGCAATCGCTTCGCGCATCAAGGCATGCTGAATACGGTTTGCCAGGAATCCCGGAATATCGCGCTTGACCCGGATCGGCTTCTTGCCGACGGCGCGCATGATCTCGCTGACGCGCGCGGCCGTCGCCTCGTCGGAAACCTCGCTGCGGATCACCTCGACGGCCGGCACCAGGTGGGCCGGCATGAAAAAATGCAGGCCCAGCATGCGCTGCTGCGTCGCCAGGCCGGCACCGATCCGGCTGATCGGAAAACTGGACGAATTGCTGGTCAAGGGAGTCGGGGCCGGACACAGCGCCTCGAGTTCGGCGAATACCGCCTGCTTGAGCGCGAGGTCCTCGAATACGCATTCGATGACGATATCCACGCCCACCCAATCGACCTGAGCAAGCGCACCATATACGGTCGGCGCGCTCACGGCGCCATCGGCACCCAGCGCGCGCGCGGCCGCATCCACCTTTCCGGGCGCCGCCAGCCGCGCCGATGCGTCGCTCTCGACCACGTGCGCGGCCCAGCCAGCCACGCTGAACATGGCCGCGACCGCGCACCCCATGGTCCCTCCTCCCACCACAACAACCTTATTGACGCTGCTCATTTTTTTTCCTGCCTGCAGGTTCGGTTAAGTGCTGGATCACAATGTACCGACATGCGTACGATTGGTAAAATTCAAATAAGCGAATAGAGTTTTTAAAAAAACCGATAGTTCAAGCTATCGGCTCCACCGACGGAGTCAGGCCATGCTGGGTGATCTCAAGCAGCTACGCGCGTTTCTCGCCATCGCCCGCCTGGGCAACTTCACCCGGGCCGCCTACGAACTCAATATCTCCCAATCGGCGCTGACCATACAGATCCAGCAGCTGGAATCGCATCTGTGCACACAGCTTTTCGACCGCAACCGCCGCTGCGTCAGCCTGACGCCGCAAGGTCTGGAGCTGTTCCCCCGGATCGAGCGCCTGGTGAGCGACATCGAAGACCTGGTCACCCACGCGCGCGACACCAGTGACCCCGACCGCGGCGCCGTCACCGTGGCCGCCCTGCCCTCGCTGGCCGCGAGCGTGCTGCCCCACGCCATCCGCAGGCTCAACCGCGACTATCCGCGCATCACCGTCCGCATCCGCGACACGGTCGCCTCGCGCCTTACCTTCATGATCCGCAACGGCGAGGTCGATTTCGGCGTGGGCAGCCCGGTCAAGCGCGACCCTGAACTGGTCTGGGAGAAATTGATGACCGACCGCTTCTGCGCGTTCGTCTCGCTGGACTATCCGTGGACCACCCAAGACACGGTCACGCTCAGCGACCTAGCGGGCCCGCCGCTGATCCTGCCTGTCAGAGAAAGCAGCATCCGCATGCATATCGAAGCGGCCGCCGACAAAAAGAAAATACTGCTGCCTGCCGCCTACGAGGCGGTCTACAACTCGACGATCATGGCGATGGCGGCCGAAGGCCTGGGCGTGGCCATACTGTCCGAACTGGTGGTGCGCGGCGGCGACACCAGCCGCCTGCGCCGCATCTCCATCGACAACCCGCCGCTGTATCGCGATATCGGCATCCTGCGGCGCGCCGGCAGGTCCCTGTCGCGACCGGCCGAATTGCTCATGAGCACATTAAGAGAAGTCGCGGGCAAGGATTGATACGGCGCGCCCTAATGGAGGGTGCCTCACCAGATAGTCTGAACGTGAGGGTAATCACGAATCTTCATATCAGCAGAGATCAGAGGGGCCGAATGACGCCGCGCCGTGGCCACGATGATGCGGTCCGCCGGGTCCTTGTGAAACTCTCCGGGCAGCTGGACAGATTGGATCGAAATGCCGACATCCACCGGAACGAACCGGATTGCGCGCACCTGGGCGACCGTATCCAGCCAGGCCTCGGCCTCCATGGTCAAAGCCAGACGCCCGGCCTTGGCCAGCATCGCCACTTCCCAAGCGCTGATGGCCGAGACCAGGATTTCGCCATCCTGGGCCTCTGCCTCGATGGCGTCGCGCGCGGTGCGGCTAAGCTGCGGATCGCCCGCCGCCCACCAGATCAGCACATGGGTGTCCAATACGATCATTGCGCTGCCTCCCACACATCATCGCCGACGGGAGACAAGGGATCGTCGAACCGCAAAACGGACCCGCGCAACACCTCGAGCGGGTCCCGTTGCGGCGCCGCCCGATAGGGCCGGATTTCCAGCGCGGGCTTGCCGTGGTCGGTTACGACAATGGGCTCGCCCGTCGCTTCGACCTGCCGGAAAAGCTCCAGCGCCCGGGCCTTGAACTCGGTTTTCGACACGTGCAGGGTCGACATGACGGCCTCCCATGGATGGATGGATGATGCCGTTCATCTTATCAAAAATGACCATTGAAAATAGTCATTTCATGGATGGCGGGCTCGGCTGCCGCTTTCGTTCACTACAGGCGAAAAAAAAGCACCGCGATTGCTCGCAAGTGCTTGATTCTCTTCTGCCTTCTTCTGCCTTCCTAAAAAAGGAAGGGGTGGTGGGTTGAGCGAGACTCGAACTCGCGACCAACGGATTAAAAGTCCGCTGCTCTACCGACTGAGCTATCAACCCGACCGAAGCCAGACATTATGGCGTGTTACGGGAAGTTTGTCAAAAAAATGATTCCCGACTTGCCGTGCTTACCAGGCCGCGACCACGGCGCCCTTGTACTTGGTCTCGATGAATTGCTTCACGGCCGGGCTGTGGTAGACGCTGACCAGCTTGGCGAATTCGGGACGGTCCTTGTCCTTTTCGCGCACCACCAGCACGTTGGCGTACGGCGAGTCGGGCGATTCCTGGGCGATGGCGTCCTTGGCCGGGTTCAGGCCGGCTTCCAGGGCGAAGTTGGTGTTCACGGCCGAGGCGTCGGTGTCGTCCAGCGAGCGCGGCAGCTGGGCGGCGTCCAGTTCGATGAAGCGCAGCTTCTTGGGGTTTTCGACCACGTCGATCGGGGTCGCTTTCAGGCCAACGTCGGGGCGCAGCTTGATCAGGCCGTTGGCCTGCAGCAGCAACAGGGCGCGGCCGCCGTTGGTGGGATCGTTGGGCAGCGCGAAGCGGGCGCCCTCCTTCAGCTCGGACAGCGATTTGATTTTCTTGCTGTAGATGCCGATGGGGAAGATCACGGTCTTGGCGATGCTGGCCAGCTTGTAGCCGCGGTCGGCGTTGGCGTTGTCCAGGTAGGGCTGGTGCTGGTAGCTGTTGGCGTCGAGGTCGCCCGAGGCCAGGGCCACGTTGGGCTGCACGTAGTCGGAGAATTCGATGACTTCGATCTTCAGGCCCTGCTTGGCGGCTTCCTGCTTGACCACGTCGAAGATCTGGGCGTGCGGGCCGGCGGTCACGCCGATTTTCAGCGGCTTGTCCTGGGCCAGCGCGGGCTGGGCGAATACGGCGGCGCCCAGGGCGAACGCGGCCAGCGACTTCAAAACCTTGATGCTCATGTTGCGTGTATCCCGAATATCGGAAGTGGGGGGGAAGAAAATCGCTCAGCGGTGCGAGATGCGGCGCACGTAGCGGTCGCCCAGGCTCTGCACCACCTGGACCAGCACGATCAGCACGATGACGACCGCGGCCATCACGTCGGACTGGAAACGCTGGTAGCCGTAGCGGATGGCCAGGTCGCCCAGGCCGCCGCCGCCGATGGCGCCGGCCATCGCGGAATAGCCGATCAGGCTGACGATGGTGACCACGGTGGCGGCCACCAGGCCGGGCAGGGATTCGGGCAGCAGCACCTTGAGGATGATCTGCATGGGCGAGGCGCCCATGGCGCGCGCCGCGGTGATCAGGCCCGGATCGACTTCGCGCATGGCGTTCTCGGCGATGCGGGCCATGAACGGGATGGCGGCGACCGACAGGGGCACGATGGCGGCGGTGGTGCCGATCGAGGTCTGGGCCACGAAGCGCGTGAACGGGATGATGGCGACCATCAGGATGACGAAGGGCACCGAGCGCGTGGCGTTGATGATGGCGCCCAGCACGTGGTTGACGGACTGGTTTTCCAGCATGTTGCCGCGGGCCGTCACGGTCAGGACCACGCCCAGCGGAATGCCGACCACCACCGCGATGGCGCTGGCCACGCCCACCATCAGGAGGGTGTCAAGCAGCGACGTAATAAGCAGGTCGATCAGTTGCGGGCTCATGGGCGATTTCTTCTACGGAGATGTCACGGGCGGTCAGGGCGGCGATGGCGTCCTTGACCGCGGCGGGCGCGCCCTGGGCCAGCACGAACATCGTGCCCACGGCCACGCCCTGGATGTCTTCGACACGGGCCTGGATCAGGTCCACGTCGAGCGAATGCTGCTTGGTCAGGTCGGACAGGAACGACCCGGATGCGTCGTTGCCGGTCAGCGACAGGCGCAGCAGGCGCAGGGCCTGGTCCGGCTTGGCCGCGGCCAGCGTCTCGATGCGCTGCCTGACCGCCGCCAGCGTGGCGTCGGTCAGTTCGGAAGCGGTGGCGGCCGAGACCATGGCGCGGGTCACTTCATGGCGCGGCTGCGCGAACACTTCGCGCGTGCTGCCCATCTCGACCACTTCGCCCTGCGACAGCACGGCCACGCGGTCGCAGACTTCGCGCACCACTTCCATCTGGTGCGTGATCATGACCACGGTCACGCCGGTCTTGCGGTTGATGTCGCGCAGCAGGGCCAGGATGTTGTGCGTGGTTTCCGGGTCCAGCGCCGAGGTGGCCTCGTCGCTCAGCAGCACGTCGGGGTTGTTGGCCAGGGCGCGGGCGATGCCGACGCGCTGCTTCTGGCCGCCGCTGATCTGGCTGGGATAGCGGTCGCGCAGGTGCTCCAGGCCGACCAGCGCCAGCAGGCGCTCGACGCGCGCCGGGATCTCGGCCTTGTCCACGCCGGCGATTTCCAGCGGCAGCGCCACGTTGCCGTACACCGTGCGGCGCGACAGCAGGTTGAAGCCCTGGAACACCATGCCGATGCGGCGGCGCTGGGCGCGCAGCTGCGCCTCGGACAGGCCGGTCAGGGGCTGGCCGCCGATGGCGATCGAACCTTCGTTGGGCCGCTCCAGCAGGTTGATGCACTGGACCAGCGTGCTTTTGCCGGCCCCGCTGGGGCCGATGATGCCGAAGACCTCGCCCTGCGCGATGTGCAGGTTGATGCCCCGCAGCGCCTGGAATTGTCCATGCGGCGTGGCATAGGTCTTGGATAGGTTCTCGATGTGAATCATGGCAAGCGATTTTGTATCTTCTCTCTTCTAAAGAGAACGACCGTTTTTTCCATTTTTTATAACTTTAAGTAATATAAAGGCCCGAATCCGCGCTTGCCGGCCCTGCGGCAAGTGTCCTTCATAAAGGCGGAAATGGGCAGCCGGGAAGGAATGTCCTCCTGACTGCCCATCTGCTTTCCGGACCGCCTCCGTGGAGGCGGGCCCCGCGATCAACGTGCGCGCGAGATGCGGACCTCGGCGCCGCGGCGCTTGACTTCCAGCCCCTCGGACGGGGAAATGCGCAGGCCTTCCAGACCCTTGATGTAGCTGGAGCCCTGCATCTGCATCACGCGGATCTTGTTGCGCATGACGACCGGATTGTGCACCGGCATGCCGAACATCCAGACCTCGTCGAGGATACGGGCCGAGTTGAACTCGCCCGTATGCTGCGCGGCCGGTCCCAGACAGAGCATGTGCCCCTCGCGGCCGAACACCGGGAACTGGCCGAAGTCGCAATCCATGGTCCAGGTGGTGCCGCCTTCGTAGCGGTGCCCGGTGTTCAGGTCCCACCAGGCCTCGCCCTTGGGCAGGTATACGCGGACCTGCTTGCCGGGCTCGGTCACGGGGGCCACCAGCAGCGCCGGGCCGAGCAGGTATTGCAGGTCCCAGTCGTGGGCATGGGGATCGTTGGGGAACGACATGGCCATGGAGCGCTGCACCGGCAGGCCGGTGCGCGCCGAATCCTCGATGGCGCCCAGCACGTAGGGCACCAGGCGGTAGCGCCATTGCAGCCAGGTCTTGGCGTGCCCCAGGATCTCTTCGCCGAAGTCCCAGGGCATCAGGCCTGCCACGCCCTGGAACGAGAAGTTGGACGAAAACACGCCGGCGGTCAGCCAGCGCAAATAGAGTTCGGGCGTCATGCCGGCGCGGTCGCGCGAGGCCGAGCCGATGCCGTGCACCTGCACCGGCACGCCGCTGGCGCCGATGGACAAGGCGGTGCGCAGGGTATGGCGCAGGCCTTCCCAGCTGTTCTCGACCTGCGGCCCCACCTGCCACGGCAGGCGCTGCGCGGCCGGGAACAGGTCGGCGCTGGGCACCACGCCCTCGGGCGGGACCTTGAGGCCGGCGACCGCGTCGAACAGCGCGCGGCGCACCAGGAGCGGGTACATGCTGCGCAGCGCCGGGCCGGTTTCGCCGTTGCGGGCGCTCACGCCGTCGGGAATGGCGATCTGGGCGTCGCACGCGGGCGCGTCCAGGCCGTCTTCGACCAGCTGGCGATGGCGCTCCACCCACAGGTTATAGATGTCGCGGTAGGTCAGGTCCAGCAGGCCGTAGGGCTGCCCCGAGGTGGCGGCGTTGCCGTCGAACACCTGGGCCGAGCCGTCGTCCCTGGTCAGCAGCCAGCCGCGGTCTTCCAGTTCCTCGAACAAGGGGCTGGTCTTGAGCACGCCGGGAAAACCGGAGGCCGCGACGTGCACGTTGTGCTTGTGGAAGAGCGCCAGCATCTGCTTGGCGTCCGGGAAGCGCTGGGCGTCCCATTCGAATACGGTCTTGTCCGCCTGGAAGCCCCAGGCCGCCGGCTGCGCCAGCGTCACGGCGTCGACCGGGATCTGGTTCTCGCGCATGCGCGCCACCAGCGCCACGGTCTCGGTCGGCATTTCGCCCGAGGCCTGCTGCAGCCACGCGCCCATCGCCCACAGCGAGGGCTGGCCGGCGCGGCCGGTCAGCGCGGTGTACTGGTTGAGGATTTCGCCCGGCTCGCCGACGAACAGGAACAGGTCGAGGACGGCGTCGTCCAGCGTCAGCACGTAGGCGGAATCGGCCGGCGCGACGCCGACCGAGTGCTCGACGCGGCGCATGGAATTCACATAGAGGCCCCAGCCGCGCGGGCTCCAGGCCAGCGGCAGCGCGCGGTGCTCCGGATCGTCGGACACCACGGACTCTTCGCGGCGGTTCAGGTCGCCCGGGGTTTCGCCCAGGCCGTACACGCGCTCGTCGGCCTGCAGCGTGAAGCCGGCCGTCCAGACGGCGTCTTCGGCCTGGTCCAGCGCGTTGTGCCCGAACGCGGGCGTATGCGCGGAGACCTCGGATTCCAGCACGCGCTCTTCGTTGCGGTAGAGCGCCACTCGCACGGGGTTGGACAGCAGCTCCAGCACCACGTCGCCCTGGGCGATGCGCCAGCCGTCGCCGTCGTCGCGCGGGGCGACGGTGGCTTCACCCACCGCTTCCTGGCGCGCGAGCAGCATCTCCGCCACGGCGCGGGCGCGCGCAGTGGGCTTGTCATCGGTAAGGTGATTCGCCTCGCCGCAGCGCAGGCGGAACACACCAGGCGCATGCGCCTCGACTACCAGGTGCAACCCATCGCCCGCGTCGAAATCTATGCGACTGGGACGGGACGTCAGCAGCTCGACGGTATCGAGCTGGGTAGTATGGGCAAAGTCGAACTTGGGCGGCACAGAGCATCCCCCGGCTTAAGCCAAAAACCATCAAAAGACGCTATTTTGACGGATTTGGGCTTTGAAATAAACTCGGTCCCTCTTTTGGACGGCCATATCGTCCAAAAAAGGGGTCTAAAGCCCCCGGTCATCGCCCACGGGCGGAATGCCTGCCGGGCCCTCGACGCGCCGGGTGTGGCACCAATTCCGGCCCAATTGGCGTCAAATCCTGGCAATTCCAGCATTCTACGCCACCGTCCCCGTGCGCCCCGCCCTGCGTCCCGACTTTTTCAGCGCGGCGCCACCAGCCTGGCCAGGTCGGTCTCCAGCGGCGCGGGTTCGCCCTGCAGCCGGGCGCCGATCAAGTCGCCCATCAGCGCCGACCACGACAGCCCCCGCGAGGCATAGCCCACGGCCAGCCACAGGCCGGGCGCCTGAGGCAGTTCGCCCACCGCCGGCAGGCGGCCGGGCAGCACCGCCCGCCATCCCGCCCAGCCCGGCAGGCTGCCCGGCTCCAGGGCCTGGAACGCCGCGGGCACGCTGCCCAGCAGGCCCGCGGCCTTGTCCAGCGTGACGCGCTGGCCCTCGGCGCTCACCCGGGCCTCGGCGGCGCCATGCACATAAGTGCTGCCGGCCACGCAGCCCGCGCCGGTGTCCGGCAGCAGATAGCCTTCGCCGCCGACGATGCAGCGCGGTCCGCCCGCCAGCGCCGCGGCCGGCACCAGCGTGACCTCCCCGGCCAGCGCATGCATCTGCGCCAACCGTGGCAGCGGCTCCAGCAGTCCGCTGGCCGCCAGCACGCCCTGCGCCCCCGCCGCATTGGCCAGGATCACGGTATCGGCCTGCGCCAGTTCGGCGCCGGCTGCGTCCAGCACGCGCCAGCCCTGCCCGGCCCGCTCGACCCGCGCCGCCGCGCCGGGTTGGACCGTGACGCCGGGCGTGGCCAGCAGGGCTTCTATCAGCCGCCCGGGCTGCACCAGCATGCCCTGCGCGAAAAACACGCCGCCGCGCGCCAGCGGCAGGCCGGCCAGCTGGCTGGCCTCGTCGCGGTCGACCTGGCGCACCCATTGCGCCGGAAACGCCAGCGCCTCCAGGGTGCCGGCCATCGCCGCGGACCGACCGGCGTCGCGTTCGAGCTGGACGGTGCCGCAGACCCGCGGGGCGGCGTCCCCCGCCAGGCCCAGCCAGCGCGCCTGCGCCCGCTGGCTGCCGGCACGCGACAGGCGCGCCCGCGCATTGTCGTCGCGCGCCAGCACCGGGGTCAGCGCCGCGGCGACGTGCCCGGCATGCGCGGGCGCGCCCTGCGCGCGGCCGGCGTCGACCACGGTCACGCGCCAGCCGCGCAGGCCCAGCGCCTGGGCGATGCCCGCGCCCGCCAGGCCGGCGCCCACCACCACGGCGTGGCGGTGGGCCACGGGACGCAGCCCGGCGGCCACCGCGCCTTCCCGCGCGGCCTCGCCCGCCGTCATGTGCCATTTGCCGCCGTAGCCCGGGGCGCGGCGCACGTTGAAGCCCGCTTCCTGCAAGGCGCGGCGCAGCTCGCCGGTACAGGCCCAGGTGGCCACCGTGGCGTCCGGCGCGGCCAGCGCCGCCAGATCGCGCAGCAGCGGCGGCGCCCACATGCGGGGATTGCGCTCGGGCGCGAAGCCGTCCAGGAAGAAAGCATCCACCCGCGCGCTCAACCGGGGCGCCAGCGCCTGCGCCTCGCCGAAGCCCAGCGTCAGCGTGACGGCCCCGCCTTCGAATTCCAGGCGGTGCAGTCCGGGCAGCAGCTCCGGCCAGCGATCGGCGAGCTGCCGCCCCAGGCCGGCCAGCGGTTCGGGCGCGTAGCGCTCCAGCAGGGCCGCCAGGTCGGCGCGCGCAAAGGGGTGTCCTTCTATGGCGAGCACGTGCAGGGCGGCCGAACGCTGGGGGTCCTCGCGCCAGGCGCTCCACAGCGCCAGGAAATTCAGTCCCAGCCCGAAGCCGGTTTCACAGACCGTGAAGGCGCCGCGGCCGCGCCATCGCCCGGGCAGCCCGTTGCCGCGCAGGAACACGTGTTCGGCCTGCCCGAGCGCGCCGGAGGGCGAATGGTAGACGTCGCCATAGGCGGGGCTGAACAGCCTGCCTTCGGCGTCGAACTCGGCCACGGCGGGAATCAGGGGGGAATAGGTAACGGACATTGGGTGCGGCGGAAACAAACAGTATCGGGCCAAGCCCGGAAATTCGGGATAAACGCAAATTATCGGCGGACCGCGGTCCATACGTTGGGCGAAAGCCACGCGGCGGCGCGGTTTCCGGCCGCTTGCCACCGATTTGACTCATACATGGGCTTACACTCGATTCATGGATACTTACGATCAGCCCCGTTCGCTGGCCTCGCCCATCGACCTGTGCGCCGCGATCGACGCGGCCGTCACAGCCTCGCATGCCGGCGCCGCCATCCTGCAATCCTACGCGCATCACCGCAGCGACCTGGTGATCGACCGCAAGGCGCGCAACGATCTGGTATCCCAGGCGGACCGCGAGGCCGAAGCCGCCATCATCGAGCAACTGCAAGCCCGCACGCCCCAGTTCGGCATCGTCGCCGAGGAAACCGGGGGCAAGCCCCAGGGCGACGCCACCTGGTACATCGACCCGCTGGACGGCACCACCAATTTCCTGCACGGCATTCCGCACTACGCC
Source organism: Achromobacter sp. SX5 (assembly GCF_056711425.1). Taxonomy (NCBI): domain Bacteria; kingdom Pseudomonadati; phylum Pseudomonadota; class Betaproteobacteria; order Burkholderiales; family Alcaligenaceae; genus Achromobacter; species Achromobacter sp. SX5. The sequence goes on from NZ_CM160041.1 coordinate 4,911,025, forward strand.
GTGTCGATCGCGCTGGTGGCCCACGCCGGCACCGCGGTCTCGGCCACCGAAACGCTGGAACAGGACACCCCCGTGGCCGGCGCGGTCTACGACCCGCAGCGCGAAGAGCTCTTCACCGCGGTCTACGGGCTGGGGGCCTGGCTCAACGGCCGGCGCATCCAGTGCTCGCGCACCCAGACCATCGAGGACGCGGTGCTGGCCACCGGCTTCCCGTTCCGCGACTTTTCATTCGCCGCGCAGTACATGCCCATGCTGCACGACGCCATCAACCGCTCGCGCGGCGTGCGCCGCATGGGCGCGGCCGCCCTGGACCTGGCCTGGACCGCCTGCGGCCGCTACGACGGCTATTGGGAAATGGGGCTGGCGCCCTGGGACGTGGCCGCGGGCACGCTCATCGTGCGCGAGGCCGGCGGCGCCTGCTCGGACATGCATCGGCAGGATCCCTGGCCCATCGGCGGGCGCGTCGTGGCCGGCAACCGCGCCGTCGAGCGCGCCCTGCACGAGATGATCGCGCCGCACCTCGGCGCCGCCGCCTAGGCGGCCTTGCCCGGGTCCGACGCCGGCGCATCGGGCCGCAGTTCGCGGCGCAGGATCTTGCCCACGTTGCTCTTGGGCAGTTCGTCGCGGAATTCCACGAAGCGCGGACGCTTGTAGCCGGTGAGCCGTTCGCGGCACCATTCCTGGATCTGGGCCTCGGTAAGAGACGGGTCCTTTTTCACCACGAACACCTTGACGGCCTCGCCGGAATGCTCGTCCGGCACGCCTATGGCCGCGCACTCCAGCACGCCCGGATGCTGCGCCACGGCGGCCTCGACTTCGTTCGGATAGACCTTGAAGCCCGACACCGCGATCATGTCCTTCTTGCGGTCGACGATGCGGGTATAGCCCTGCTCGTCCATGATGCCGATGTCGCCGGTGCGGAAATAGCCGTCAGCCGTCATGGACTGGCGGGTTTCCTCGGGCTTCTGCCAATACCCCAGCATGACTTGGGGACCGCGGATGCAGACTTCGCCACGCTCGCCCAGCGGCACCTCGCGGCCCTCGTCGTCCATGATGGCCACGTCGGTCGACGGCAGCGGCAGGCCGATGGAGCCGGAGTACTCGGTCGCGTTGGTGGGATTGACGGTGGCCACCGGCGAGGTCTCGGACAGGCCGTAGCCTTCGACCAGCGGCCGGCCCGTGATCTTGAGCCAGCGCTCAGCCACCTGGCGCTGCACCGCCATGCCGCCGCCCAGCGTCAGGCGCAGCGCGGAGAAGTCCAGGCGGGCGAAATCCTCGTTGTGCGCCAGCGCGTTGAACAGCGTATTGACGCCCGGAAAAATGTTGATGGGCGTCTTGCGCCACGCGTTGATCAGCGAAGGCTGGTCGCGCGGATTGATGATGAGCACGTTGCGCATGCCGGCGTACAGGCCATACAGCCCGCAGACCGTCATCGCGAACACGTGATAGAGCGGCAGCGCGCTGATGATGGTGAGCTGCTGGCCGGCGAGGTCGTGCACCACGGGCTGGGCCACGGCCTCGGTCTGCAGCACGTTGGCCGTCAGGTTGCGGTGCGACAGCATGGCGCCCTTGGGCACGCCGGTGGTGCCGCCGGTGTACTGCAGCACCGCTACGTCGTCCATGGACAGGACCGGCGGCTTGAAAGACAGCTTCGCGCCGTCGCTTAGCACCCGCGGCAGTTCGTGGGCGCCGTCGATGCGCCAGGCGGGCACCAGCTTCTTGATGTGGCGGGCGACCAGGTTCACCAGCGGCGCCTTCAGGCCGCCGAGCAGGTCGCCGGGGCCGGTCACGACGATGTGCTTGAGCTGCCCGCGGTCGGTCACGCGCTCCAGCGTATGCGCGAAGTTCTCCAGGATGACGATGGCCGAGGCGCCGCTGTCGAGCAGCTGGCGCTGCAGTTCTTCGGCGGTGTAGAGGGGATTGACGTTGACCACGACCAGGCCGGCGCGCAGCGTGCCCAGCATGCTGACCAGATAGGCGGGCACGTTGGGCATCATCAGCGCCACGCGCGCGCCCCTGGGCAGGCCCAGGCTTTGCAGCCAGGCCGCGAATGCGCGGGCATGGGCGTCCAGTTGCGCGTACGTAATGTCGCTGCCCATCGCGGTGCACGCGATGCGGGAGGCATACTGTTTGCAGGCCCGGTCCAGCAGGTCGGTCAGAGAGGAATATCCCTCGGTCGAGATCTCCGCCGGAACGCCTTGCGGGTAATGGGCAAGCCACGGACGCGTCATGGTAGTTGTCTCCATTAAATCGATTTTTGATTGATGATAACCTTGTTGCGTTCCCATATTCCGCCCGAGTGCAATGCCATGAAACTGCTCGAACCCATCGTCGCGTGGCACCGCGATATTTCCACGATCCGGCGCGACATCCACGCCCATCCCGAACTGGCTTTCGAGGAGTTCCGTACGGCCGACGTGGTCGCCGCGAAACTGCAGGAATGGGGCATCGAAATCCATCGCGGGCTGGGCGGCACGGGCGTGGTCGGCATCATCCGCGGCAACCTGCCGGGCGAACGCGCCGTGGGCCTGCGCGCCGACATGGACGCGCTGCCCATGCAGGAGGTCAACACCTTCGCGCACGCCAGCAAGCACGAGGGCAAGATGCACGCCTGCGGCCACGACGGCCACACCGCCATGCTGCTGGCCGCGGCGCGCTACCTGTCGCAGCACCGCGACTACGCCGGCACCGTCTACGTGATCTTCCAGCCGGCCGAGGAAGGCGGCGGCGGCGCCAAGCGCATGATCGACGACGGCCTGTTCACGCGCTTCCCCATGGAAGCCGTGTTCGGCATGCATAACTGGCCCGGCATGAAGCCCGGCCAGTTCGGCCTGACCCCCGGCCCCATCATGGCTTCCAGCAACGAGTTCTCCATCGTCGTCAAGGGCAAGGGCTCGCACGCCGGCATGCCCAACCTGGGCATAGACCCGGTCATGGCGGCCGTGCAGCTGGCCCAGTCGCTGCAGACCATCATCACGCGCAACCGCAATCCGCTGGACGCCGCGGTGCTCAGCATCACCCAGATCCATGCCGGCAGCGCCGACAACGTGGTGCCCAACCATGCCGAATTGCGCGGCACCGTGCGCACGTTCACGCTGGAGACGCTGGACCTGATCGAACGCCGTATGGAAGAGATCGCGCGCCATACCTGCGCGGCCATGGACTGCGAAATGGAATTCACATTCCAGCGCAACTATCCGCCCACCATCAACCACCCCGCCGAGGCCGAATTCTGTGCCGAGGTGCTGCGCGACATCGTCGGCGAGGACAACGTCAACGACCACGTGCAGCCGACCATGGGCGCGGAAGACTTCGCCTTCATGCTGCAGGAGCTGCCGGGCTGCTATGTCTGGATCGGCAACGGCACCGGCGAGCACCGCGACAGCGGCCACGGCCTGGGCCCGTGCATGCTGCACAACGGCAGCTACGATTTCAACGACGAGCTGCTGCCGCTGGGCGGCACCTACTGGGTCCAGCTGGCGCTCAAGCGCCTGGCCAAGGCCTAGGGCCTGCTATACCGCTTCGGGCGCGCCGACCGCCAGGCACATCGCCAGGAAACGTTCGGCCGCCCGCGCCGCCGCGTCCGCGTGCGGCACCAGGATGCTCAGGGTCCGCGTCAGCGGCCGCGGCAACAGGCGCAGGGCCGCCAGCGCCCCGTCCTCGTGGCGCATCGACATGACCGACACGAAGCCCACGCCCAGGCCCGCGCGCACCGCCTGCTTCACGCCTTCCACCCCGGCCAGTTCCAGGCCCACCGACGGCGCCAGCCCGGCGTCCGAAAACGCGCGTTCCACCAGCCGGCGCACGCCCGAACCGGGTTCGCGCATGACCAGCGCCGAAGCGGCCAGGTCGCGCAGGGTCACCGCCCCCTTGCCCGCCAGCGCGTGGTCCGCCCGCACGATGGCCACCACTTCGTCCTGCCGCCAGGCGTGCACCGCCGTGTCCGCCGGCAGGCCCGTCGGCACGTCGCCCTCGATGAAGGCCAGGTCCAGGGCCGGCAGGCGCTCGACGATTTCGCGGGTGTTGCCGTCGGACAGATGCAGGCTGACCGAGGGAAAGGCGCGGCGGAAGTCCGCCACCAGGCTGGGCAACAGATAACTGGCCGGCGTGGTGCTGGCGCCCAGGCGCAGGGCGCCGGTTTCCAGGCCGCGCCAGGATTCGCGCACGGCCTGCGCCTGGCGGTACACCTGGCGCAGTTGCCGGGCCTGTTCGGCCAGGCGCTCGCCGGCCTCGGTCAGGACGATGCCATGCCCGCTCCGGCGGTACAGGGGCTCGCCGAACCATTCCTGCAACATGCGCAGCTGGCCCGACACCGCGGGCTGGGACAGGTTCAGCACCAGGGCGGCGCGGCTGATGTTGCCGGTATCGGCCACCGAGGCGAAGGTAAGCAGCTGGTCCGGAGTCATGGCGGGCTAATTATCAGTTAATCCGATATTAAATATTCAAAATAACAATTTTTCAAATAACAGGCCAACCCCTAATATTTCGTCTAGTTATTTAGATATGTACCAGGTCCAACCATGAGCAATTCCTCCAGCACCGCCGCCGCCCCCCTGCCCGCCACGCCGCCGGTGTCCGCGGCCGCCGCGGCCACGCCCTGGCGCGACAAGCTCAACGGCGTGCTGTTCGTCGGCCTGATGTCGGCCGCGGTCATGCAGCTGGCCGACCTGCCCGCCATCCGCCAGCTGGGCTTTTCGCCCCTGGTGGTGGGCATCGTCTGCGGCATGCTGTATGGCAACTTCCTGCGCGGCACCATGCCGGCCGACTGGGGCGTGGGCGTCAATTTCACCGCCCGCCGCCTGCTGCGCATCGCCGTGGCCTTCTACGGCCTGAACATCAGCATCCAGCAGATCGCGGCCGTCGGCCTGCCGGGGCTGGCCGTTTCGGTGGCGGTGGTGCTGAGCACCCTGCTGATCGGCACCGTGGCCGGCCAGCGCCTGCTGGGCCTGGACCGCGACACCGCCATGCTGACCGCCGCCGGCAGCGCCATCTGCGGCGCCGCCGCCGTGCTGGCCTTCGAGCCCACGCTGCGGGCCGCGCCGCACAAGAGCGCGGTGGCCGTCGCCACGGTGGTGCTGTTCGGCACGCTGTCCATGTTCCTGTACCCGGTGTTCTACCACGCGGGCTGGCTGAGCTTTGACACCCAGGCGCTGGGCATCTATATCGGCGGCACCATCCACGAAGTGGCGCAGGTCGTCGGCGCGGCCAGCAACGTCGACCCCGCCACCACCGAAGTCGCCACCATCGTCAAGATGACGCGCGTCGCCCTGCTGGTGCCGGTCCTGCTGGTGCTGGGCATGTACCTGCGCAGCGCGGCCTCGCACGCCGGCGGCCAGGCCAAGGGCGCCAAGCTGCCAATCCCCTGGTTCGCGGTCGGCTTCCTGGTGCTGGCCATCGTCAATTCGCTGAACATCATTCCCGCCGACATCGTGGCCGCCATCCGCCGCCTGGACGTGTTCGCGCTGACCATGGCCATGACGGCGCTGGGCATCGAAACCCGCTTCGCCCAGATCCGCAAGGCCGGCCCGCGCGTGATGGCGCTGGGCCTGATCCTGTACGTGTGGCTGCTGGCCGGCGGCTACGCCATCGTCAAGCTGGCCTACTGATGCGCGCCCGCCGCGGCTGCTTGCCGCGGCGGGCCTTGCGCACGCACGCGGCAGTCGCATTTTTCCTGCATAATCGGCTGGTTCTCTTGCAGCGGAGTCAGCCGCATGGCCTCCAGCCACAAAACCCCTACCACGACCTTGCCCGCCGACCGCGACGCGGTGTTGCGCGTCATGCCGATGCCGGCGGACGCCAATATCCACGGGGACGTTTTCGGCGGCTGGATCATGTCCCAGGTCGACATCGCCGGCTCCATCCCCGCCGCGCGGCGCGCCGCCGGACGCGTGGCCACCGTGGCGGTCAACGCCTTCCAGTTCAAGCAGCCCGTGTTCGTGGGCGACCTGCTCAGCTTCTACGCCTCCATCATCAAAACCGGCACCACCTCGATCACGGTGTCGGTCGAGGTCTACGCGGAACGCCAGCGCCTGGACGCCGAGATCGTCAAGGTCACCGAAGCCACGCTGACCTACGTCGCCACCGACGAAGCGCGGCGCGGCCGCCCCCTCCCCACCCTTTGAGCCGTAACGCATGACGCAGTCCGCCGCCGCGCAGAAACCGCCCGCGACGCCCCGCCGCCTCGACCCGGAAGACGCCCAGCACGCCCTGGCCGAAGTGCAGGAGCGCCTGCGCCGCCAGCAGCTGGTCGCCGACCTCGTGCATCGCCAGGAAGAAGGCGACTCGAAGGCCTCGCTGGTCGAAGACCTGGTCCACCGCCAGCACGAAGCCGAACTCAAGACGCTGCTGGACGGGCTGCATCCGGCCGACATCGCCTTCATCCTCGAATCGCTGCCCAAAGACGAGCGCCAGGCGATCTGGGCGCTGGTCAGCCCGGAGCACGACGCCGACGTGCTGCTGGAAGTCGAAGACTGGGTGCGCGAATCGCTGATCGAAGCGATGGACCGCCAGGACCTGGTGGCCGCCACCGGCAGCATGGACGCCGACGAGCTGGCCGACCTGGCGCCCGACTTGCCGCCGGACGTGGTGGCCGAAGTCCAGAAGGGCCTGACCGAAGAAGAACGCGCGCAGCTGCTGGAAGCCATGGGCTATCCGGAAGACAGCGTGGGCGCGATCATGGACTTCGAAATGGTCCGCGTGCGCGAGGACGTGACGCTGGAGGTCGTGCTGCGCTACCTGCGCCGCCTGCACGAGCTGCCGGACCACACCGACCAGATCTTCGTGGTCGACCGCCAGGACAAGCTGCAAGGCATCCTGCCGCTGTCGCGCCTGCTGGTCAGCGAGCCCGAGACCGAGGTGCGCGCGGTCATGAACTCGGATTTCCTGACGCTGAATCCGCTGGATTCCGACGCCGACGCCGCCGGCGCGTTCGAACGCTACGATCTGGTGTCCGCCCCCGTGATGGACGACCAGGGCCGGCTGATCGGCCGCGTCACCATCGCCGACGTGGTGGACGTGATGCGCGAGGACTCCCAGGAACAGGCGCTGTCGCGCGCCGGTCTGCAGGAAGAAGACATCTTCGCGCCGGTCGCCACCGCCTTGCGCAACCGCGCGCCGTGGCTGCTGTTCAATCTCTGTACCGCGGCTACGGCTTCGTTCGTGGCCTCGCAGTTCGAAGGCACGGTCAGCCAGATCGTCATCCTGGCCTTCCTGATGTCCATCGTGGCCGGCATCGGCGGCAACTCCGGCAACCAGACCATGACGCTCATCATCCGGGCGCTGGCCATGGGCCGCATCACCGGACGCAACCTGTGGCAGCTGGTCAAGCGCGAGCTCTTCGTGACCCTGCTGGTGGGGCTGTGCGGCAGCGTGGTGGCCGCGCTGTTCGCCTGGGCGATCTCGCACTCGGTGTCGATCGCGCTGGTGATGATGGCCGCCATGATCTGCAACATGCTGGTCGGCGCCTCGGTCGGCGTGCTGGTGCCGATGGTGCGCGCCCGCTTCGGCAAGGACCCGGCGATGGGCTCCTCGGTGCTGCTGACCTTCGCCACCGACTCGCTGGGCTTTTTCATCTTCCTCGGCCTGGCGACCATCTTCCTCCTGTAGCCTGCCTGCAACACATTGCGGCGCCCGTCCTCCTGGCTCTCCCAGGGGGACGGCGTTCTTGACAGCTAGCTGACAGGGATGGCGGCGGTCATTCCATTACAGTAATGGGATTGTCATATCCATCCCATCAGCGCCCGCAATGACCGCCAGACTCCGGGCAGCGCTCCTCTGTCTGCTGCTCTCCTTCTTCGCCTCCGCCGCCCAAGCCTGTGACAGCATGCCCTCGTGGGCGCAATCGGCCTGCAACCGCCTGGACCAGATCTGGTCGGAAGGCGGCAACGATCTCTACCTGACCGGCTATTCGTGGCATAACCGCGCCACCTACAGCAAAGAGAAGATCGACAGCTTCAACGAACTGGCCTGGGGCGGCGGCTACGGACGCAGCATCTACGACGAAGACGGCGACTGGCAGGGTCTGTACGCCATGGCCTTCCTGGATTCGCACAGCAAGATCGAGCCCATCGCCGGCTACGGCTTCCTGAAGATCGGCCAGGTCAGCGAGAACTTCCGCCTGGGCGCGGGCTATACCGTGTTCCTGACGGCGCGCAGCGACATCATGAGCTACGTGCCTTTCCCCGGCATCCTGCCGCTGGTGAGCGCGGGCTACAAGGACGCCATGCTTTACGCGACCTACATCCCGGGCTCCAGCGGCGCGGGCAACGTACTGTTCATGTTCGGCCGCTGGCAGTTCTGAAGCGCTCAGTACGTGCCGGGGTAGCCGCCGCCGTCGATGAGGATGTTCTGCGCCGTCATGTAGCCCGCGTGGGCCGAACAGACGTAGGCGCATAGCGCGCCCAGCTCCTCGGGCTGGCCGTAGCGGCCCGCCGGGTTCGAGCGCCCGCGCTCGTCCCACAACTGCTCGAAGGTCTTGCCGCCGGACTGCTCGAGCATGCCCTGGATGTGCCTGACCTGCGCATCGGTGGCGAAGGCGCCGGGCAGCAGGTTGTTGATGGTGACGTTGTGCCTGACGGTCTGCCGGGCCAGCCCGCCCACGAAGCCGATCAGCCCCGAACGCGCGCCGTTGGACAGGCCCAGTTCGGCGTGCGGCGCCTTGACGCTGCGCGAGACGATGTTGACGATGCGGCCGAAGCGCCGTTCGATCATCCCGTCCACCACGCGCCGGATCATGTCGATGGGCCCCAGCATCATGGCGTCCAGCGCCGCCATCCAGTCCTCGTGCGACCAGTCGCGGAAGTCGCCCGGCAGCGGCCCGTCGGCGTTGTTGATCAGGATATCGGGCCGCGGACAGGCGGCGATGGCGGCGTCGCGGCCCTGCGGCAGGGTCAGGTCGGCCGACACCCAGCCCACGCCCACGCCGGTCTCGCGCGAAATCTCGGCAGCGGCCTGCTCCAGCGTCGCCGGATTGCGCGCGGCGATCGTGACCGCCACGCCTTCGCGCGCCAGCTGCAGGGCGCAGGCCCGGCCCATGCCGCGGCTGCCGCCGAATACCAGTGCCGTCTTGCCGCTGATGCCCAGATCCATGCCTGTCTCCTTCAACCCATCCACTGGCTGACCGGCGCCGCGGCGTCCTGCAGCGGCTGGGCCACCACGTCGATCAGCGCCGGACCGTCATGCTCCATGGCCGCCTTGATGGCCGCGTCCAGCTTGGCCGGGTCCTCGACGCGCCATGCCTTCACCCCGTAGGCCTCGGCGATGCGCGCGTGGTCGGTGCGATCGAAGTCCACGCTGTAGTAGCGTTTGTCGTAGCCGGCTTTCTGGCTGGCCTTGATCCAGCCGTAGACCGAGTTCGAGAACACTACCATCAAAAGCGGCGCCTTGTGCCGCACGATGGTCTCCAGCTCGCCCACGGTGAAGCCGAAGCTGCCGTCTCCCATCACCGACACGCACTTGGATTGCGGCCGGCCCACCCAGGCGCCGAGCGCGGCCGACATGGAAAAGCCCAGCGCGCCGTGCGCGCGGTTGGTGATGAAGTGGCGCCCCGGGCGCGACACGTCGTAATAGGCCGAGAAATACGGGCAAGGCGTGCCGGGATCGGCGCACACCACGGCGTCGTCCGGCAGCAGGCGGTTGAGCGATTGCACCACGCGCTCGGGGCGGATGGGCGTGTCCAGGCTGCCGGCCAGCGGCTCCAGCTGGGCGCGGCGCGCCGCCTTGGCGCGGCCGGCCAGCACCGCGCCGTCGACCGCGTCGGCGGGGCGATGGGCCAGGCGCTCGGCCACTTCGGCGCCCAGCGCCTCCAGCGCCAGCCTGGCGTCGCCCACCATGCCGACTTCGGTCAGGTAGTTGGCGCCGATCACCATCGGGTCGATGTCGATGTGCAGGATGGGCACGTCGCGGTTGGGGAAGCGCCAGTGCTCGGTCGAGGTCGAACCGGCGCGGCAGCCCACGAACAGCACCGCGTCGGCGGCCGCGACCACTTCGCGCGTCGCCATCACGCCGCCGTTCGAGCCCACCACGCCCGCGTTCAGCGGATGCGTGTCGGCCAGGCTGCCCTGCCCGCTCACCGTCACGCAGACCGCCGCCTTGAGCGCCTCGGCCAGCTGCTGCAGGGCGGCGCTGGCGCCGGCGATCACCACGCCGCCGCCGCAGATGATGACCGGCGAACGCGCGCCGACCAGCCGCTGCGCCGCGCGCGCCACGTCGGCCGGGTCCGGCGCGCAGCGCATCGCCGGGTAGCTGCCGTGCTCGGGCTGGGCCCAGATGTCGGAGGCGTCCACCTGCTGCTTCATCACGTCGTACGGGAAGCACAGGTGGGCCGCGCCCGGCTTGCCGGTCGTCATCGCGCGAAACGCCGCCCGCACCAAGCCGGGGATCTGGTCGGCGCGGTCGATCGTGCGGTTCCATTTCGTCAGCGGGCGGTACAGCGCCTCCTGGTCGAGCTCGGTCAGCGGGTACTTGCCGCGCGAGCCCACCGCCACGTCGGAGGTGATGCCCAGCACCGGCACGGACGATTCATTGGCCTCCACCAGGCCCGGCAGCAGATAGGTCGCGCCGCCGCCGCTGGGGCCTTCGCACACGCCGACCTTGCCGGTCACACGGGCATAGGCGTCGGCCATGTAGCCGGCGCTGCGCTCGTCGCGCGTCAGGATGTGGCGCATGCCGTGGTCCAGGCGGTACAGCGCGTCGTAGAACGGCAGGCTGGTGTCGCCGCACAGGCCGAAAATATGCTTGACGCCGTTGTGCTGCAGCATCCGCACCATTGCTTCGGCGCCGGTCAGGTTTTCCATGTCGTCTCCAGTGTTGTGGCTCGCGCGGCGGCCGGGCATGCCGGCCGCGCGCCGTTCAGTTGTCCAGGTTGATCTTGCTGCTCTTGATGAAGGCGCTCCAGCGCTCGTATTCCGACTTCACGTAGGCGTCCAGCGCCGGGCCGTCGGAGGCCACGATCTCGAAGCCTGCCTCGGTCACTTTCTTCCTGATCGCGGGATCGGCCAGCACGGCCTGGAACGCCGCGGTCAGTTTTTTCACCGTGGCCTCGGGCGTGCCCTTGGGCGCGAACATGCCGCTCCACGAATAGGCGACGAAACCGGGAAAGCCGGACTCGGCCACCGTCGGCACGTTGGGCAGGTCGGGCAGGCGCTTGTCGCCGGCCACGGCCAGCGGCTTGATCTTGCCGGCCTGGATCTGCCCGCGCAGCGCCGCGAAGCTCAGCCAGGTCATGCTGGCCTGCCCGCCCACCACGGCCTGGATGGCCGGCCCGCCGCCGCCGTACGGCACATGCAGCAGCTCGACCTTGGACAGGCGCTTGAGCTCTTCGGGCGCCAGGTGATTCAGCGACCCGACGCCGGTGGAGGCGTAGTTGAACTTGTTGGGCGGCTGCTTGGCCGCCGCCGCCAGGAACTCCTTGAGCGTCTTGCCCGGCACGCTCGGGTTGGCCCCGATCACCAGCGGGAAGCGCACCGTCTGCGAGATCGCGACGAAGTCCTTGAAGGTGTCGTACGGCAGCTTGGGCTTTACGGCGGGATTGATGCCGTGGTTGTCGAAGCTGACCAGCAGCGTATTGCCGTCGGGCTCGGCGCGCGCCACGAAGGCGGTGGCGATCTGGCTGGCCGCGCCCGGGCGGTTCTCGACCACCACCGGACGCCCGCCCAGTTCCTCGGACAGGCGCGGCTGCAGGATGCGGGCCAGGATGTCGGTGCTGCCTCCCGGCGGATAGGGCACGACCATCACCAGCGGCCGCTCTTCCGCCCAGGCGGGCGCCGCGCCCAGGCCGCCCCCTGCGGCAGCCAGCACGCATAACGCCGCCAGTCCGCGTTTCAAGCTGTGGTTCATTGCTTTTCCCCTGCTGATATGGTGTTGGCCGGCGTTGGCGATGCGGGTTCGGCCTGGTCCCGCATGTAGATCGTGGAAAAACCGGTGCGGATGACGTCGGTGATCTGGTCCAGCCGGCGGCCGATGTGCGCGCTCATCAGCCCCGGCAGCGCCTCGATGTCGCGGCGCTCCAGCGCCTCGACGATGCGCAGGTGCTCGCCCTGGGTATGGCCGCGGCGGCCCTGCTGCATGTCGATCCAGCGCACGAAATGGATGCGCGCGTTGACGCTTTCCAGCGCCCGCACGAATTCCTCGTTGCGCGAATAGCGCGCCAGCGTCAGGTGGAAGGCTTCGTCCAGTTCCAGCAGGCGCGTGGCCTCGCTGTCCTCGGGCACGTCGCGCGAACGCTCGACGAAGGCCCGCAGGCCGGCCAGCTCTTCGTCGCTGGCGCGCTCGCAGGCGGCGCGCACGATGCCGGCCTCCAGCACCGCGCGGTACTCGTACAGGCTGTGGATCTGCTTGGCGTCGAGCAGGCGCGCGATGAAGCCCCGGTTCACCGAGCGCGTCAGGAAACCCTCGACCATCAGCTGGTTCAGCACCTCGCGCAGCGGCGTGCGGCTGACGTTCAGCCGGCGCGCCAGCTCCACCTCGTTGATGCGCTCGCCAGGCTTGAACTCGAACCGCACGGCCATCGCCTTGACGGCGCCGTACAGTTCGGCCTGGGCCGCCTGCGTGCGGCCGGCGGGACGGATCGGGTTGGGAGTGGGCATGGCGCCGCCGGATTGCGTGGTCGGATTAAGTGCATACTAAAGTGCATACACTTTGGGCGGCAATGCGGGTTTGTCCGGGGCGGGACGTGAACGACCTACGGTATTACAGCCCCGTATCCAGCGCGTAATGGGCGCCGTCGCGGTTTTCCAGGGTAAGGGAGCACAGCACCGGCCGGGCGGCCGACTCGTCGGGCCGCACGTGGATGCGCAGGTTGGCCAGCGGCACGTCCCAGCCTTCGCCGGCCGGCTCCGCGACGACGTCGGCGACCTGCGCCAGGCGCTCGGCCACCGCGCGCGCGTCGGCGGCGCGGGCGTCGATGCGCAGCAGGCTGCGCGCGCCGTTGGGATGCGCCATCAGGTCGGGCTGCCACACGCATTCCGGCGTCAGGTGGCGGCAGAAATACATGCGGATGCCGGGCAGCGGCTGCTCGGCGAAACGCACGGTATGGAAACGGGCCTGGACTTCCTCGCCGTCCAGCATGGCCGCGCGGGTCAGTTCCTGGACCGGATTGACGGCGAACCCCGCGGCCCGCAGGCGTTCGTAGGTGGCCTCGGCGTCGTAGGTGCGGAACACCAGCGCCTCCAGCCCGAAGGGCGAGTCGGCGATCTCCTTGCGCGCCGGCGGCGCGCCGGGCGGCCAGCCCAGGAGTTCGACGTAAGCGCCTTCCAGCACGATCAGGCGGTTGCACGACCCCAGGTTGTGCACCGACTTGTCGCTCAGGCGAAAGCCCTGGCGCTCGAAATGCGGCGCCAACGCATCCAGCCGGTCACGCACCATGACCACTGCGTGATCGAATTCGGTACGGCCGACGGGATGCAGCATGGTCAGGTCTCCGGGTTCAGACGAGCTTGCCGTGGCACTGCTTGTACTTCTTGCCGCTGCCGCAGGGGCACGGATCGTTGCGGCCGACCTTGGGCACCACGTTGCGCACCGGCTGGGCGCCGCCCTCGGAATCCTGCTGGGCCAGCGCTTCGTCGTAGTCGGAATGATGGTACTGCACATTCTGCACGTGCGACTGGGCGGCTTCGGCCTCGGCCTGGTCGACCTGCTCCTGCGACTGCACGCGCACCGTCATCAGCACGCGCACCACGTCGTCGCGGATGCGGTCCAGCATGCCCGAGAACAGTTCGAAGGCTTCGCGCTTGTATTCCTGCTTGGGGTTCTTCTGCGCGTAGCCGCGCAGGTGGATGCCCTGGCGCAGGTAGTCCAGCGCCGACAGGTGCTCGCGCCAGTGCGTGTCGATGGCCTGCAGCATGATGGAGCGCTCGAACTGCGACCACGATTCCTGGCCGACCTGGTCGACCTTGGCCTGGTAGGCATCGCGCGCGGCGGCCACCACGCGTTCGCGCAGGTCGTCGTCGGTGAGGTTGGCCTCTTTTTCCAGCATTTCCACCAGCGGAAGCTGGACGTGCCAATCGGCTTCCAGCGCCTTTTGCAGCGCCGGCACGTCCCACTGCTCTTCCACCGATTCCGGCGGCACGTGGACGTTGAACATCTCGATCACGGCGGCGTCGCGCAGGTTCTGCACGGTCTCGCCCACGCTCGCGGCCTCCAGCACGTCGTTGCGCTGCGAGTACAGCACCTTGCGCTGGTCGTTGGCCACGTCGTCGTATTCGAGCAGCTGCTTGCGGATGTCGAAGTTGCGGCCTTCGACCTTGCGCTGCGCGGTCTCGATCGAACGCGTCACCATGCCGGCCTCGATGGGCTCGCCTTCCGGCAGCTTGAGGCGTTCCATGATGGCGCGCACCCGGTCGCCGGCGAAGATGCGCATCAGCGAATCTTCCAGCGACAGGTAGAAGCGCGAGGAACCGGGGTCGCCCTGGCGGCCGGCGCGGCCGCGCAGCTGGTTGTCGATACGGCGCGATTCGTGGCGTTCGGTGCCGATGATGCGCAGGCCGCCGGCGGCCTTGACCTGCTCGTTCAGCGGCTTCCATTCGGCGCGCACCTTTTCGATGCGGGCCTGCTTTTCTTCCTCGGACAGCGATTCGTCGGCGCGGATCAGGTCGACCTGCTTGTCGACGCTGCCGCCCAGCACGATGTCGGTGCCGCGGCCGGCCATGTTGGTGGCGATGGTGATGTGGCCCGGCTTGCCGGCCTCGGCGACGATCTCGGCTTCGCGCGCGTGCTGCTTGGCGTTGAGCACCTCGTGGGGCAGCTTGGCCTTTTTCAGCAGGCCCGACAGCAGCTCGGAGTTCTCGATGCTGGTGGTGCCCACCAGCACCGGCTGGCCGCGCTCGTGGCAGTCGCGGATGTCGTTGAGGATGGCGTTGTACTTTTCCTGGTCGGTCTTGAAGACCTGGTCGTTCTGGTCCTTGCGGACCATGGGCTTGTTGGTCGGGATGATGACCGTTTCGAGCCCGTAGATTTCCTGGAATTCGTACGCTTCCGTGTCGGCCGTGCCGGTCATGCCGGACAGCTTTTCGTACATGCGGAAGTAGTTCTGGAACGTGATCGAGGCCAGCGTCTGGTTCTCGTGCTGGATCTTCACGCCTTCCTTGGCCTCGACCGCCTGGTGCAGGCCGTCGGACCAGCGGCGGCCGACCATCAGGCGGCCGGTGAATTCGTCGACGATGACCACTTCGCCGTCCTGCACCACGTACTGCTGGTCGCGGAAGAACAGCGTGTTGGCGCGCAGCGCCACCATCAGGTGATGCATCAGCGCGATGTGGCGCGGATCGTACAGCGATTCGCCTTCGGGCAGGATGCCCAGGCGGGCCAGGATGCCCTCGGCGTTCTCGTGCCCGGCTTCGGACAGGTAGACCTGCTGGCTCTTTTCGTCGACCCAGTAGTCGCCTTCGGGTTCCGGTTCCTGCGGCTTGGGTTCGCCGGCCATGCGCTTGAGCAGCGGCGGCACCGCGTTCATGCGGATGTAGAGCTCGGTGTGGTCCTCGGCCTGGCCGGAGATGATCAGCGGGGTGCGGGCCTCGTCGATCAGGATCGAGTCCACCTCGTCGACGATGGCGTAGAACAGGCCGCGCTGGCGGCGGTCCTCAACACGGTATTCCATGTTGTCGCGCAGGTAGTCGAAGCCGAACTCGTTATTGGTGCCGTACGTGATGTCGGCGGCGTAGGCGGCCTTCTTTTCCTCGTTGGGCTGCTGCGGCACCACCACGCCCGTGCTCATCCCCAGGAAGCGGTACAGCCGGCCCATCCATTCGGCGTCGCGGCGGGCCAGGTAGTCGTTCACCGTGACCACGTGCACGCCCTTGCCGGCGATCGCGTTCAGGTAGACCGGCAGGGTCGCCATCAGCGTCTTGCCTTCGCCCGTGCGCATTTCGGCGATCTTGCCGTTGTGCAGGGCGATGCCGCCCAGCATCTGCACGTCGAAATGGCGCATGCCGAACACCCGCTTGCCCGCCTCGCGCACCACGGCGAAGGCCTCGGGCAGCAGCTCGTCCAGGGACGTGCCCTGGGCGTGGCGGGAACGGAACTCCTCGGTTTTGGCCGCCAGCTCCGCATCGGAGAGCGCGGAGATCTTGGACTCGAGCCCATTGATCTGGGTTACCAGCTTGCGATACTGCTTAAGCAGCCGGTCGTTGCGACTGCCTATGAGTTTTTTGAGCAGAGAAACCATGCGTATGTCGGCCGCACGGGACACGCCGCCCTGTCGCCAGGGATGGGCAGCGTCGCCCGTGACTTGATGTTATTGGTTGAGCGGGGGTCCGCTGGGAAACGAACCAGTTTAACGCACCTGAAGCGCAATAGCCTGGATCTATCAACACCAGGGTAGCACTGTCGGGCAGTTTGACCGGCCAGAGTGCCGCCAGTTCAGCGGCAGTTCAGCGCGAGGCGTGGGCCACGGCGGGCGGCGCGTTCTGCTGCGGTCCCAGGAACAGGCGCGGGTCCAGCGGCTGGCCCGCCAGGCGCACTTCGAAGTGCAGGTGCGGGCCGGTGGAGCGTCCCGAGCTGCCGACGCGGGCCACGGGCTGGCCGCGGTCGACCAGCTGGCCCTGCTTGACCAGCAGCGAAGAGGCGTGGGCGTAGCGGGTGATCAGGCCGTCGCCGTGGTCGATCTCGACCATATTGCCGTAGCCCGGATGGTATTTGGATTCCAGCACCACGCCGCCGGAGGCAGCCAGGATGGGCGTGCCCGAGGGCGCGGCGAAGTCCAGGCCCTCGTGCATGGCGCTGCGGCCGGTCACCGGGTTGCGGCGCCAGCCGTAGGAGGAGCTGAGGTAGGGATAGTCGGTGATCGGCATGGCCGTCGGCATGCGGGCCTGGTCGGCCGAGCGGCGGGTCAGCGCCGCGTCCAGCAGCTTGAGGTTGTCGGTCTGCTGGGACAATCTGGCCTGGATCTCGTCGAGCTGGCGCCCGAGGGCTTCGGCCGACGCGGCGCTGGGCGGCGGGTGGTCGGTGAAGAGGTCGTCCATGACCTCGGTGGCCTCGGGCTGGATCAGCGCTTCCGGCTGGGCCACGGCCAGCTGCTTGGCGAGTTCGGGATCGGTGTAGGCCACGCCGGCGACCTTGGCCACGCGCTGGCCCAGGCCGTCGATGCTGACCAGCTTGGCCTGCAGCGCCCCGACCTTGGCCGCCAGCAGGTTCATGTTGCCGCGCAGGAAATCGGCGTCGCGCCCCGGCTGGCTGGCCAGGGGCCAGCCCACGGTGTGTACGGCCGGCGATACCGGAGTAAGGTATCGTTGTAGCGCGGCGCCGCAGATGGCGGCCGTGATCAAGGCGAGCCCCAGGAACAGCGCGAGGTGGCCGCCGCCCAGGGTGAAATGCCCGTCCTTCCCGTCACGGGCGTGCATAATCACGATTTTCAAGGTTTGCTTCCTAATTCATAGAGCCGGCATGAATAGACCCACTTCATACCGCCAACGTTCCAGTTCCAGCCGGCGCGAGGACAATACCGCCCTGGGATGGCTGGGTCATGACATGCGGGGCGCCGGCGTCCTGGCGACCGCCCGCAAGCACTTGCAAATCCAGTACGCGGTGGCGGCGGTTCTGCCCGCCCCGCTGGGCGCCGTCTGCCAGGTGGGCAAGCTGGAAAACCAGTGCCTGCACCTGGTGGTGCCGAGTGCCGCTCATGCGGCCAAGATGCGTCAGCTGGCCCCGCGCATCGCGCGGACTCTGGCCGACCAAGGCTGGAACCTTAACGAAATCGCCGTCAAGGTACAAGCGGGTTTGCCCACGCCCGGCGCCCGCCAGCCCCGCCCCCCGAAGGAAGCGCAACCGCTGGGCGCAACCGCGCTGGGCGCCTTCGAAACGCTGCAAGGCAAGCTGCGTCCCGGACCGCTGGCCGACGCGGTCGCCAAACTGCTCAGGCACCACAAGAGTAGCTGAACCCGCCCCGCTTGTGCGGCCACAGCCGCGCCCCGAAACCAAGCGAAACCAAGTTCTCGGACGGAGCCATACTATGGTTTGCCACCGGTTTACGCCCTAAGCGCGAGAGGATGACGCCCCCCATCGTCCAAGGGGAGCCATCGCATTAAATCGGTGCTACCTAGAGCAAGCCGGGACACCGCCAGATCCGGCTCCGCCGGTCTGCAGGTGTCGCCCCCCTGGGGGGCGCGCGTAAGCGCGTAGGGGGGGAGCCTTCAGGCCAGCTTCCACTCGTGGCGGAACGCCTGGGGCGCCTCCGCCTGCGATTCGTAGCTGATCAGTTCCCAGGCGTCGCGCTGGGCCAGCAGCGCGCGCGCCAGCTGGTTGTTCAGGCCGTGGCCAGACTTGCACGCCACGTAGCGCGCAACCAGGGGCTTGCCCAGCAGGTACAGGTCGCCGATGGCGTCCAGGATCTTGTGCTTGACGAACTCGTCGTCGTAGCGCAGGCCGTCGCTGTTGAGCACGCGGTACTCGTCCATCACGATGGCGTTGTCCAGGCTGCCGCCGCGGGCCAGGCCCATCGAGCGCAGGGCCTCGACCTCGTTGACGAAACCGAAGGTGCGCGCGCGGGCGATCTCACGCACGTAGGAATGGGTGGCGAAATCGATCTCGGCGAAATTGGCCGTGGAGTCGATCGCGGGGTGGCGGAAGTCGATGGAAAACGCGAGCGCGAAGCCTTCGTGCGGCTCCAGGCGCGCCCACTTCTCGTTGCGGCCTTCGCCTTCGCGCACTTCCACGGGCTTGAGCACGCGGATGAACTGCTTGGGCGCGTTCTGTTCGACGATGCCGGCCGAGCGCAGCAGGTAGACGAAGGTCGCCGCGCTGCCGTCCATGATGGGGACTTCTTCCGCGGTCAGGTCGACGTGCAGGTTGTCGATGCCGAGTCCGGCCAGGGCGGACATCAGGTGTTCGACGGTGGAGACGCGGACGTTGCCCTGCTGCAGCACGGACGCCATGCGCGTGTCGCCCACGCCGGACGCCTGGGCAGGCAGGTCCACGACCTCGGGCAGATCGACCCGATGGAAAACGATACCGGTGTTGGGTTGTGCCGGGCGCAAGGTGAGCTCGACCCGCCGTCCGGAGTGGACGCCGACGCCTGTCGTGCGGACGAGATTCTGAATGCTGCGCTGTCGGAACATGAGACTTGGGTGATTTGAGCCAGAAAGCCGGCAAGATAACCAATAGATTGCCGGCGTAACTGACGTATTGTAACGCTGTCCGATCCCTGGCGCCATCAGGCGTCCGGACCGACCTATACCTCCGTCCCCTTATTTATGCCGTGCAAGGGAGACACGGACCGCTCCGCCTCCGGCCCGCCCGAGGGGACAGGCGGGCCGGAGATGAGGGAGTGCGCTTTAGAGCCCGGAATGGGCTCTTTGGTTCAATCCGCCTGCTTGCGCAGGAACGCCGGGATGTCGAAATGATCCATGCCCGAGCTTTCCAGCGCGCGCACCTGGGCCGAAGCCTGGCTGCGCGGGTTGCGCATGACCGAGGGCATGTCCAGGTTGCGGTAGTCGCCTTGACCGGCCGGCATCGCGCCCATGGGCATGTTGTCGGTACCGGTGCGCAGCACCTCGGCGGTGTTCTGCACGAGCTGCGGACGCGATTGCGCACGGCCCAGGCCGGTCGCGACCACGGTCACGCGCAGGGTTTCGCCCATGGACTCGTCGTAGGCGGTGCCGAAGATCACGGTGGCGTCGTCCGAAGCGTAGCTGCGGATCGTTTCCATGATTTCGCGCGTTTCGCGCATCTTCAGCGAGCGGCTGGCGGTGATGTTGACCAGCACGCCGCGCGCGCCGTTCAGATCCACGCCTTCGAGCAGCGGGCAGGCAATGGCCTGCTCGGCGGCGACCCGGGCGCGGTCCGCGCCGGAAGCCGACGCCGTGCCCATCATGGCCTGGCCCTGCTCGCCCATGATCGTCTTGACGTCTTCGAAGTCGACGTTGACGTTGCCTTCGACGTTGATGATTTCGGCGATACCCGCGCAAGCGTTGTGCAGGATGTCGTCGGCCGAACGGAAGCAGTCTTCCTGCGTCGCGTCCTCGTCCATCAGTTCATAGAGGTTCTCGTTGAGCACCACGATGAGCGAATGCACGTGCTTGGCCAGTTCGGCGATGCCGTCCTCGGCCATCTTCAGGCGCTTGTTGCCTTCGAAGGTGAAGGGCTTGGTGACCACGCCCACGGTCAGGATGCCCAGTTCCTTGGCCACTTCGGCCACGACCGGACCGGCGCCGGTGCCGGTGCCGCCGCCCATGCCGGCGGTGATGAAGACCATGTGCGCGCCGTTCAGGGCGGCACGGATCTCTTCGCGCGCGGTTTCGGCCGAGGCACGGCCCTGCTCGGGCTTGGCGCCCGCGCCCAGGCCGGTGCGGCCCAGACGGATCTGCACCGGGGCGTTGGTCGCCGCCAGCGCCTGCGCATCGGTGTTGGCGCAGATGAAATCCACGCCGTGCACGCCGTTGCGAATCATGTGCGCGACGGCATTGCCGCCCGCACCGCCCACACCAACGACCTTGATAACGGTCCCTTTGGTGGTGTTTTCAAGCATCTCAAAGTTCATCATGATGACTCCCTCACAAGTCCGATTTTGCAAATCACAAAAATTCCCCAACAACCTATTTTTTGTGAATCGCCTCAAACACGTCGCCGGCGTCGCCCGCAGCGGGTTTGAAGCGCCTCCCCTCTTCTGGCCCGGCCTGCGATACCGCCAGCCGACCGGACCAAGGAGCAGGCCCCAACCTGCCCCCCTCAACCTAGTTCATGAACCATTCCTTCATGCGCGCCAGCAGGCTCTTGAAGTTGCCGGTCTGGGCGGCGACCTTGCGGCCGCGCACCCGCTGCATGCGCGCTTCCTGCAACAGCCCCATCACCGTCGAGAAGCGCGGATTGCGCATCACGTCGGCCAGGCTGCCTTCGTATTCGGGCACCGCCACGCGCACCGGCTTGAGGAACACGTCCTCGGCCAGCTCGACCATGCCGGGCAATTGCGCCGAGCCGCCGGTCAGCACCACGCCGGAAGCCAGCAGGTCCTCGTAGCCGGAGTCGCGCACCACCTGCTGCACCAGGGTGAACAGTTCTTCGACGCGCGGCTCGATCACCGCGCCCAGCGCCTGGCGCTTGACCTGGCGCGGGCCGCGGTCGCCCAGGCCGGGAACCTCCACGGACTCGTCGGGACTGGCCAGCACCTGCTTGGCCACGCCGTAGCGCAGCTTGATTTCCTCGGCATCGGGCGTGGGCGTGCGCAGCATGGCCGCGATGTCGTTGGTGATCTGGTCGCCGGCGATGGGCAGCACGGCGGTGTGGCGGATCGCGCCGCCGGTGAAGATGGCCACGTCGGTGGTGCCGCCGCCGATGTCCACCAGCACGACGCCCAGCTCCTTTTCGTCGGCCGTCAGCACGGCCAGGCTGGAGGCCAGCGGCTGCAGGATCAGGTCCTGCACTTCCAGGCCGCAGCGGCGCACGCACTTGACGATATTCTGGGCGGCGCTGACCGCGCCCGTCACGATGTGCACGCGCACTTCCAGGCGCAGGCCGCTCATGCCGATGGGCTCGCGGATGTCTTCCTGGCCGTCGACGATGAATTCCTGCGTCAGCACGTGCAGCACCTGCTGGTCGGTCGGGATGTTCACCGCCTTGGCGGTCTCGATGACGCGGGCGACGTCGGTGGCGGTGACTTCCTTGTCCTTCACGGCGACCATGCCGCTGGAATTGAAGCTGCGGATATGGCTGCCGGCAATGCCGGTGTAGACGTCGCGAATCTTGCAATCTGCCATCAGCTCGGCTTCTTCAAGCGCGCGCTGGATGGAATTCACAGTGGTCTCGATATTGACGACCACGCCCTTGCGCATGCCGCGCGACTCGTGCTGGCCGAGGCCCAGCACTTCGAATCGCCCTTCAGGCAAAATTTCAGCCACCACAGCCACCACCTTGCTGGTGCCGATATCGAGGGCGACGATAAGGTCCTTGATGTCACGGGTCATGGCGTTAGCGTTTCTTCGGAGGTTTCGGTGTGGATTTGGTTTTGGTTTCCGACGCCGGCAACGGAGCCAGCGCCAGTGCGAAACCATTGGGATAGCGCAAGTCGGCCTGCGTCACGGTGCGCCCTTCCAGGCGCCCCGCCACGTCGGGCCAGGCTTGCACGAAGCGTTGAATTCGGGCGGCGAAGGGCAAGGCGCCGGGCAGGCCGTGCGGGTCCGGCGCGTCGGCGCCCGGATCGCGGCCCAGGTCCAGCAGCATGCCGTTGGACAGCACCACGCGCCAGGCGTAGCGCGGGCTCAGCTCCAGCTGCTTGACGTGCATGTCCAGCGGGGCGAACCAGCGCGCCAGCTCGGCGTAGCGCTGCACCACCAGCGACTCGGTGCCCTCGGGCCCGACGAACTGCGGCAGCACGACGTCGTCGTCCACCTCGCCCGTGTTGGCCGTGAAGGCCTCGCCCCAGGTGTTGATCATCTGGTTCTCGTTCCACAGCGCCAGCGGCTGCTGCTCCTCGATCCGCACGCGCAGCACGTTGGGCCAGATGCGGCGCACGGTGGCATGCCGCACCCAGGGCACCGATTCGAAGATCTCGCGCGCGTCGTCCAGGTCCACCGTGAAGAAGTTGCCCTTGAAGCGGCCGGCGATCGCGGCTCGCACCGCCCCCGGCGACACGTAGTGCAGCTCGGTGTCCGGCATCGATTCCAGCTCGATGGCCGACAGCGTGAAGTACGGGCGCTGCGCTACCCACACCACGCCCGCGACGAGCATGGCGCAGACCGCCAGCACGGCTAGCGTGTTGGCGATCAGGTTGGTAGTTCGGGCGTCGTTCCACACAGAATGTCCAGGTCAAGCGTTGCGAGCGGGGCTGCGCACTTTGCACGCGGCCTCGGCCAGGATCGCCACGCACAGTTCGGCATAGCTGATGCCCACGGCCTTGGCGGCCATGGGGACGAGTGAATGGCTGGTCATGCCGGGCGAGGTGTTCATTTCGAGCAGCCACGGCCGGTTGTCGCGATCGAGGATGAAGTCCGCGCGGCCCCAGCCTTCGCAGCCCAGCGCCCGGTAGGCCTTGACGGCGATGGCCGCGACTTCCTCGGCGACCTCGGCGGGCAGGGTCGCGGGGCAGAAGTACTGCGTGTCGTCCGAGAAGTACTTGTGCTCGTAGTCGTAGTTGCCGCCGGGCGCGGCGATCTCGATCACCGGCAGCGCGCGCGCCGTCTTGCCCGAACCCAGCACCGCCACGGTCAGCTCGCGGCCGGCGATGAACTGCTCGGCCAGCACCTCGCTGTCGAAGCGCGCGGCCGCGGCATAGGCTTCCTTCATGTCGGAATAGCCCACCACCTTGGTGATGCCGACCGTCGAACCTTCGTGCGGCGGCTTGATGATGAGCGGCAGGTTCAGGCGGTCGGGCACCAGGCGCAGCTCGGTATCGGCGTCCAGCACTTCGAATTCGGGGGTGGGCAGGCCTTGCTGCAGCCACACGCGCTTGGTCATGGTCTTGTCCATGGCCAGCGCGGAAGCCAGCGGACCGCTGCCGGTGTAGGGAATGCCCAGCAGTTCCAAAGCGCCCTGGATGGAGCCGTCCTCGCCGTAGCGGCCGTGCAGCGCGATGAAGACGCGTTCGAACCCTTCGGCCGCCAGTTCGGCCAGGCTGCGTTCGCCGGTGTCGAAAAGGTGCGCGTCCACGCCGGCGCTCAGCAGCGCCTGGTGCACGCCGGCGCCCGACATCAGGGACACCTCGCGCTCGGCGGAGCGTCCGCCGTACAACACGCCCACTTTGCCGAATTGCTTATTCATGCCAGCTCTCCTACCTGGGCGGGGACCTTGCTGATCGAACCCGCTCCCATGACGATCACCACGTCGCCGTCGCGCACGAAGTCCAGCACCGCCTGCGGCAGTTCGGCCACGTCCTCGACGAACAGGGGCTCGACCTTGCCGGCCACGCGCAGCGCGCGCGACAGGGCGCGGCCGTCGGCGGCCACCAGCGGCGGCTCGCCCGCGGCGTAGACCTCGGTCAGCAGCACGGCGTCGGCCGAGCCGAGCACGCGCACGAAATCCTCGAAGCAGTCGCGCGTGCGGGTGTAGCGGTGCGGCTGGAACGCCAGCACGATGCGGCGGTCCGGCCACGCGCCGCGCGCCGCGGCCAGCGTGGCGGCCATTTCCACCGGATGGTGGCCGTAGTCGTCGATCAGCGTGAAGCTGCCGCCGCCGTGGGCGGCGGGCACCGCGAATTCGCCGCTCTGCGTGAAACGGCGGCCGACGCCCTTGAACGAGGCCAGCGCCTCGCGGATGGCTTCGTCGGAGACGCCCAGCTCGGTCGCCACGGCGATCGCCGCCAGCGCGTTGCGCACGTTGTGCAGGCCCGGCAGGTTCAGCTCCACTTCCAGCGGGGGCAGCAGCGTGTCGAGGTGGGTGCGCTGCACGTTGAAGCGCATGCGCGTGCCTTCGGCCTGCACCTCGTAGGCGCGCACCATCGCTTCTTCGGCCAGGCCGTAGGTGGTGATGGGACGCGACACGAACGGCATGATCTCGCGCACGTTGGCGTCGTCCAGGCACAGCACCGCGCTGCCATAGAACGGCAGGCGCTGCGTGAATTCGATGAAGGCGCTTTTGAGGCGCGCCACGTCGTGGCCGTAGGTATCCATGTGATCGGCATCGATATTGGTCACGATGGCCATCACGGGCAACAGGTTCAGGAACGAGGCGTCGGATTCGTCGGCCTCGACCACGATGTAGTCGCCCTGCCCCAGCCGCGCATTGGCGCCGGCGGAATTCAGCCGGCCGCCGATCACGAAGGTGGGGTCCAGGTCGCCGGCGGCCAGGATGCTGGCCACCAGGCTGGTGGTGGTGGTCTTGCCGTGGGTGCCGGCCACCGCGATGCCGCGCTTCAGGCGCATCAGCTCGGCCAGCATGATGGCGCGCGGCACCACCGGGATGCGCGCGGCGCGCGCCGCGATCACTTCGGGGTTGTCGCCGGCCACCGCGGTCGAGGTCACGATGGCGCCGGCGCCGGTGACGTTGCTGGCCACGTGGCCGATGGCGATCTTCACGCCCAGCTCGGCCAGGCGGCGAGTCACGGCCGACTCGTGCAGGTCGGAGCCGCTGATGGTGTAGCCCAGGTTGAGCAGCACTTCGGCAATGCCGCTCATGCCCGAGCCGCCGATGCCTACGAAATGGATATGTTGGATTCTGTGCTTCATGATGCGCGCCCCGCTGCTTGTTCACATGCGTCGGCGATATGCGCCGCCGCCTCGGGGCGCGCATGCGCGCGGGCCCGTTCTGCGACGGCTTGGAGTTCTTGTCGGTTGCGCTGGCCCAGCCACTGCGCCAGCCACTCGGGCGTCAAGGCGGTCTGCGGCTGCAGCCAGGCGGCCTGCGCGTCGCTCAGGAAGCGCGCGTTGGCGGTCTGGTGGTCGTCGATGGCATGCGGGAACGGCACGAACAGCGCCGCCACGCCCGCCGCCGCCACTTCGGACACCGTCATGGCGCCGGCGCGGCAGATCAGCAGGTCGGCCTGGCCCAGCGCGCCCGCCATGTCGTCGATGAAAGCGCGGCAGTCGGCCGCCACGCCCGCCTGGGCGTAGGCCTGCTGCAGCGCGGGCAGATGTTGTTCGCCGGCCTGGTGGACGACTTCCGGCCGCCGGTCCTGCGGCAGCAGCGCCAAGGCCTGCGGCAGCGTGGTGTTCAGCGCCTGGGCGCCCAGGCTGCCGCCCACCACCAGCAGGCGCAGCGCGCCGCTGCGGCCGGCGTAGCGCGCGGCCGGATCGGGCAGCGCGCACAGGTCGGCGCGCACCGGGTTGCCCAGGGCCTCGCCCTTGGACAGCACGCCGGGGAAGCCGCTGAGCACGCGGCGCGCCATGCGGGCCAGCCACTTGTTGGCGGTGCCGGCCACGGCGTTCTGCTCGTGCACCACCAGCGGCGTGCCGCGCAGCGCCGCGATCACGCCGCCGGGAAAGGCCACGTAGCCGCCCATGCCCAGCACCACGTCGGGGCGCACCTCGGACAAGCGCGACCAGGCCTGCGCGAACGCGCGCACCAGCAGGAACGGCAGCTTCAGCAGCGCCGCCGCCCCCTTGCCGCGCACGCCGGCAAAGCGCAGCGGGACCAGCTCGATGCCGCGCGGCGGCACCAGCCGGCCTTCCATCTTGTCGGGATTGCCCAGCCACAGCACGCGCCAGCCGCGCGCGCGCAGCACGTCGGCCACGGCCAGGCCGGGCATGATGTGCCCGCCGGTGCCGCCGGCCATGATGAGGATGGTGCGCGCGGCCGTCATACCCGTCCTCCGCGCATCATGATGCGGTTTTCCACGTCGACCCGTATCAGCATGGCCAGCGCGCACAGGTTCATCACCACGCCGGAACCGCCGTAGCTCATCAGCGGCAGGGTCAGGCCCTTGGTGGGCAGCAGGCCCAGGCACACGCCCATGTTGATGAAGGCCTGCACGCCGATCCACATCGCCACGCCGTGCGCCACCAGGCCCGCGAAAGTGCGTTCCATGGCGATGGCCTGACGGCCGATGTCGAAGCCGCGGTACACGATGATGGCGAACAGGATGATCACCAGCATCACGCCGGCAAAGCCCAGCTCCTCGCCCACCACGGCCATCAGGAAGTCGGTGTGCGCCTCGGGCAGGTAGTGCAGTTTTTCGACGCTGGCGCCCAGGCCCACGCCCAGCCATTCGCCGCGGCCCAGCGCGATCAGCGAATGCGACAGCTGGTAGGCGCTGCCGTAGGCGTTGTCTTCGTTCCAGGGGTCCAGGTAGGCGAACAGGCGCGCGCGGCGCCACGGCGACAGCCAGATGAGCATCAGGAAGGTGCCGACCAGCACCGCCAGCAGGCTGCTGAAGTACTTGCCGTTGATGCCGCCCAGGAACAGGATGCCGATGGCGATGGCCACGATCACCATGAAGGCGCCCAGGTCGGGCTCCAGCAGCAGCAGCATGCCCACGCCGCCCAGCGCGACCGCCATGGGCATGAAGCCGCGCGCGAACGCCTGCATGTGTTCCTGCTTGCGCACCGTATAGTCGGCGGCGTAGAGCAGCGCGGCCAGCTTCATCAGTTCGGAAGGCTGGAAGTTCAGCGGCCCCAGCGGAATCCAGCGGTGCGCGCCGTTGACTTCGCGGCCGATGCCGGGAATCAGCACGGCGACCAGCAGCACGATCGCCACCCCGAACAGCGGCACCGCCAGGCGCTGCCAGACGCGGATGGGGATGGCCAGGACCACGGCCCCGCCGATCAGGCCGGCGGTGACGAACAGGCCGTGGCGGATCACGAAATAGTAGCGGCCATAGGAGGCGTAGCGCGGGCCGTCGGCCAGCGCGATCGACGCCGAATACACCATCAGCAGGCCGAGCAGCAGCAGCGTCGAGGCCGCGATGACCAGCGGCAGATCGAAGTTGCGCATCTTGGTACGGCCGGGCCGTACGGCGTTGACGCTGGCGGTGAGATCGGCGATCAGGCTCATGCGATCTCTCCACGGTCGCGGGCCAGGTCCTCGACCTCTTCCACGAACACCTGCCCGCGATGCGGGTAGTTGCGGAACATGTCCAGGCTGGCGCAGGCCGGCGACAGCAGCACGGCGTCGCCGGGCTGCGCCAGTTCGGCGGCGCCGCGCACGGCATCGCGCAGGGTCTCGACGGTCACGCAGTTCACGCCGGTGGCGGCCAGCACCCGGGCGATCTCGGGCGCGTCCACGCCGATCAGCATCACGGCGCGCGCGTGGCGCGAGACCACCGGAATCAGCGGCGAAAAGTCCTGGCCCTTGCCCTGCCCGCCGGCGATCAGCACCACCTGCTGGCCCAGGCCTTCCAGCGCGGCCACGGTGGCGCCCACGTTGGTGCCCTTGCTGTCGTTGATGTAGTCCACGCCGCCGATGGTGCGCACGAACGCGGCGCGATGCGGCTCGCCCGCGTAGTCGCGCAGCGCGCGCAGCATCGGGCCCCAGCCCAGGTCCAGGCAGCGCGCCAGCTGCAGGGCGGCCAGCGCGTTCAAGGCGTTATGGATGCCACGGATGCGCAGGGCGTCGACCGGCATCAGCCGGCTCATGCGGCCCTTGGCGCGCACCGGCTCGGGCGCGTCCTTCTTGCGGCGCGTGGGCGGCGCGGGTTCGTCGAAATCGTTGGGCTCGCAGGCGGTCAGCCAGGCCACGCCCTGGCCCAGCTCCAGTCCCATGTCGCCGACCAGCTCCGGCATGTCGCGGCCGAATGTGCGCACGTTCATGGCGTCGAGCGCCGGCACCATGTCGATGGTGTACGGATCTTCGCGGTTGACGATGGCCACCCGGGCCATCTTCAGCAGGCGCGCCTTGGCGGCCGCGTAGGCCTGCATATCGCCATGCCAGTCCAGGTGGTCCTGCGTGACGTTCAGCACCACGGCCGCGTCGGCCTTGAGCGAGCGCGTGGTTTCCATCTGGAAGCTCGACAGCTCCAGCACCCAGACCTGCGGCAGCGCATCGGCGTCCAGCGCCGTCATCAGCGCGGCCAGCGCCGCCGGGCTGATGTTGCCCGCGGCCACGACCGACAGGCCGCCGGCCTCGATCAGCTGGCGCGTCAGCGCGGTGACGGTGGTCTTGCCGTTGGTGCCGGTCACGGCCAGCAGGCGCGGACGGTATTCGCGCGTCTCGGCCAGTTCGGCCAGCGCGCGTGCGAACAGTTCGATCTCGCCGACGATCTCGATGCCGCGGGCCTCGGCCTCGCGCAGCAGGTCGGCGGCCGGGGCCTGCGTCGGCGCCAGGCCGGGACTGAGCACCACCTGGTCCACGCCGTCGAGCAGCGCGGTGTCGAAAGACCCGTCGCAGCCCAGGCGGTATTCCACTTCGGCCTGCGCCAGCGCGGCGCGCAGCGAGGCCAGTCCGCCCGGTTCGGCGCGCGTGTCGGCCACGCGCAGGCGGGCGCCCTGGCGGGCGCACCAGCTTGCGGCGGCCGCGCCCGTCTCGCCCAATCCGAGGATCAGGACGAGCGGCGCGCCGTCACGGGAGGTTTCCATCGTATTCATCGCAACTTCAAGGTAGAGAGGCCAATCAGCACCAGCATCATGCTGATGATCCAGAAACGCACGACCACCTGGGTTTCTTTCCAGCCGCCCACTTCGAAGTGATGATGCAGCGGAGCCATGCGGAATATGCGTCGACCTGTTCCATAACGTCGCTTCGTGTACTTGAACCAGGTCACCTGCAGCATCACCGAAAGCGTCTCGACCACGAACACGCCGCCCATGATGAACAGCACGATTTCCTGGCGCACGATCACGGCGATGGTGCCCAGCGCGCCGCCCAGCGCGAGCGCGCCGACGTCGCCCATGAAGACCTGCGCCGGATACGCGTTGAACCACAAAAACGCCAGGCCGGCGCCGCCGATCGCGGCGCACAGCACCATCAGCTCGGCCGCCCCGGGGATGTAGGGAAACAGCAGGTACTTGGAATAGTCGACCCGTCCGACCACGTAGGCGAAGATGCCCAGCGCGCTGCCCACCATGACGGTGGGCATGATGGCCAGGCCGTCCAGGCCGTCGGTCAGGTTCACGGCGTTGCTGGTGCCGACGATGACCGCCCAGGTCAGCGCCACGAAGCCCAGCACGCCCAGCGGATAGCTCACGGTCTTGAAGAACGGCACGATCAGGTCGGCGCGCGTGGGCAGCGACATCGTGAAGCCGCTGCCGACCCAGGCCTTGAACAGCGGCCACAGTTCGGTATTGGCCGGTGCCGACACCGCGAACGCCAGATACACGGCGGCCACCATGCCGATGGTGGCCTGCCAGAAGAACTTCTGCCGCGCCGGCATGCCTTCCGGATCGCGATAGACCACCTTGCGGTAATCGTCCATCCAGCCGATCCAGCCGAAACCAAAGGTCACCAACAACACCACCCACACGAAGCGGTTGGTCCAGTCCGCCCACAGCAAGGTGCTGATGGCGATGGAAATCAGGATCAGCACGCCGCCCATGGTGGGGGTGCCGGTCTTGACCAGGTGCGACTCCGGGCCATAGGAGCGCACGGCCTGGCCGATCTTCATTTCGGTCAGCTTGCGGATCACGCGCGGGCCGGCCACCAGGCCGATCAGCAGCGCCGTCGCGCAGGCCAGCACCGCGCGCATGGTGATGTATTCGAACACCCCCAGCGCGCGCACGTCATCCGAAAGCAAGCGGGCGATTTCAAGCAGCATCGTGCTCTCCCTGCCCCTTGGCCGTCATCCCTTCATTCGTCGAAAAAGCCGTCACTACCCGCTCCATGCGCATAAAGCGCGATCCCTTTACCAATACGCAGGACGGGCGCAAGCCGCGCAACGCGGCAACGACTTCGTCTACCGATGCGCAGGCGTGCGCGCCCACACCGAATGCGGCCGCTGCCGCCCGGCTGGCTTCGCCTAGCGTGATGAGCGCGTCGAGCCCATGCTCGCGCGCGTAATTGCCCACCTCTTCATGCATGGCGGGGCCGTTGTCCCCAACCTCGCCCATGTCGCCCAGGACCAGGACGCGCGTGCCGTCGACGCGCGCCAGCACTTCGATGGCCACGCGAACCGAGTCGGGGTTCGCATTGTAGGTGTCGTCGATGAGCAACGTTCCGTCACTCAATTTTTTGCGCTGCATGCGGCCGGCCACCGGGCTGAAACCCGCCAGCGCGCGCACCGCGGCGTCCAGCGGCGCCCCCGCCGCGATGGCGCTGGCGATGGCCGCCAGCGCATTGCGCAGGTTGTGCAGGCCGGGCACCGGCAACGCCAGGTCGGCCGTGCCGACCGGCGTCACCACGCGGCAGCGCGTGGCGTCGACGTCGGCCAGGATCTGCTCGGCGTACACGTCCAGGCCGGGCTGCAGGCCGAAGCGCAGCACGCGGCGCGGCTCGGCCAGCGCATCCCAGACCGTCGAATACGGCTCGTCGCCCGGATAGACGGCCACGCCGTCGTCGGGCAGCGCGGCGATGGCCGCGCCGTTCTCGTGCGCCACCGCTTCCACGCTGTGCATGAATTCCTGGTGCTCGCGCTGGGCGTTGGTCACCAGCGCCACCGTGGGCGCGGCCAGCGCCGCCAGCTGGGCGATTTCGCCGGGGTGGTTCATGCCCAGCTCGAACACCGCGGCGCGATGGCCGGGACGCAGGCGCAGCAGCGTCAGCGGCACGCCGATGTCGTTGTTCAGGTTGCCGGCGGTGGCCAGGCGGCCTTCCGCGCCGCGCCACTCGGCCAGCATGGCCGAAATCATTTCCTTGGTGGTGGTCTTGCCGTTGCTGCCCGTCACGGCGATGACCGGCAGCGAGAATTGCGCGCGCCAGGCCGCGCCGATGCGCATCAGCGCCACGCGGGTATCGCCCAGCACCAACTGCGGCAGGCGCGCGCCGGCGACCGGATGCGCCACCACGGCCGCGCAGGCGCCGCGCGCCTCGGCCTGGTCCAGGTAATCGTGCGCGTCGAAATTCTCGCCCACCAGCGCCACGAACAGCTCGCCGGCGTCGATGCGCCGCGTGTCGGTGGACACGCCCTTGACCTGCGGCAGCAGCATCGCCAGGCGCGCCCATTCGCGGTCGTCGAACGGCAGCTTCTCGCCGCCGATGTCCTGGTAGGTCTCGTGGCCCTTGCCGGCCAGCAGCACCACGTCCTCGGGCGCCGAGGCCCAGATGGTCTGCATGATGGC
Organism: Achromobacter sp. SX5; assembly: GCF_056711425.1. Lineage (NCBI taxonomy): Bacteria > Pseudomonadati > Pseudomonadota > Betaproteobacteria > Burkholderiales > Alcaligenaceae > Achromobacter > Achromobacter sp. SX5. Next base: position 4,942,524 of record NZ_CM160041.1, read on the forward strand.
GCGCGCGCGATCGACCTGCACCACGGCATGCGCGGACTCGGGAATGCCGGCCAGGATCTGCCGGACGATGTCTTCGGGCGATTCGCGGCGCGGATTGTCGCTGGACACCACCACGTGGTCGGCCAGCTCGGCCGCGATCCGGCCCATCTCGGGACGCTTGCCCGGATCGCGCTCGCCGCCGCAGCCGAACAGGCAGACCAGGCGGCCCGAGCGCGCGGCAGCGACGGCGCGCAGCGCGGACAGCGCCCGCGACAGCGCGTCGGGCGTATGGGCGTAATCCACCACCACCAGCGGGCCGCGGCCGGTGCCGGCCTGGGCGCCGTTCGAGCCCAGCGGCTCCACGGTCTGCAGGCGGCCGTCCACCGGATCGGTGGCGGCCAGCTCGCGGGCGATCTGCGCGAACGGCAGGCCCAGCTGATACAGCACGCCCGCCACCAGCAGCAGATTGGAAACGTTGTGCGCGCCCAGCAGGCGCGTGACGATCTGGGCCTCGCCATGCGGCGACACCAGCGTGAAGATCTGGCCCTGGGCGGTCGCCTGCAGGTCGCGCGCGCGCATCCGGGCAGGGACCTCCGGCGCGTCGCTCAGGCTGTAGCCCATCGCCAGCTCCGCGGGCAGGCTGGCGATCAGGCGCCGGCCGGCCTCGTCGTCCGCGTTGATCACGGCGGCGGTCAGGCCAGGCCACGTGAACAGGCGCGCCTTGGCCGCTTCGTAGCGCTCCATGGTGCCGTGGTAATCGAGATGGTCGCGCGTCAGGTTGGTGTACGCCGCCAACGCCACGCGCACGCCGTCCATGCGGCCCTGCTCGATGCCGATGGACGAGGCCTCCATGGCCACCGCCTTGGCCCCGGCGTCGCGCATGGCGGCCAGGGTGCGGTGCACGGTCAGCACGTCGGGGGTGGTCAGCTCGCCGCCCAGCGTCTGCCCGTCGGGCAGCACCGCGCCCAGCGTGCCGATGGTGCCGCAGGGCTTGTCGTTGCGGCTGAGCGCATGGGCGATCCATTGCACCGAAGACGTCTTGCCGTTGGTGCCCGTCACGGCCACCACCGCCAGCGCGGCCGACGGCCGGCCGTACCAGGTGTCGCCCAGCTCGCCCAGCAGGGCGCGCAGGCCGGTCACCGGCAGCATCTGCGCCTGCCCGGCCGCGGCCTCGACGGCCGCGCTGGCGGGCGCTTCGAACAGGACCGCGCTGGCGCCCAGCGCCAATGCCTTATCTATATAGAGGCGTCCATCGCTGGACAGGCCCGGGCAGGCGACGAACACGTCGCCCGGCTCGATATCGCGGGAGTCCAGCTTGAGGTGCGCGGTCAGCGAGACGCGCGCATGCAACCACGCCACGATCTCGGCGACCGTGGCGGCGGGGGAAGTAGAGAGGAAGCCTTTGGCGCTCATCTGCCTGGCTCCTTGAGACCAGCAACAATTGTGGATTCGAAGGGCGCGTCCGGACGCACCCCCATCAGCCGCAGGCCGCCTCCCACGATCTGGGAGAACACCGGCGCGGCGATCGCGCCGCCGTAATAGCCGCCGACGGTCGGTTCGTCGATGGACACGGCCACGACGATCTTGGGATCGGACACCGGCGCGAAGCCCACGTACGAACTGCGGTAGCGCTGCTTGCTGTACTTGCCATCGACGATCTTGCGCGCGGTGCCGCTCTTGCCGGCCACGCGGTAGCCCTGCACCTGCGCGGCCTTGGTGCCTTCGGGACCGGCGGCGGCCTCGAGCATGCCGCGCACCAGCGCGGTGGTCTTGGGCGTATAGATCTTGACGCTGGTGGGATCGCTGTCGCGCTTGACCAGCGTGAGCGAGACCATGTCGCCGTTGCGCGCGAAGACGGTATAGGCGCGCGCCACCTGCAGCAGCGACACCGACAGGCCGTAGCCGTAGGCCATGGTGGCCTTTTCGATCAGGCGCCAGCGGTCCCAGGGACGCAGGCGGCCGGGCGCGGCGCCGGGGAATCCCACCTGGGGGGCCTGGCCCAGGCCCAGTTCGGTGAAGCGGTCCCACATCTCGCGGGATTCCAGCTTCTCGGAGATCATGGTCATGCCGATATTGCTGGACTTGCGCAGCACGCCGGCCACGTCCAGCGTGCCGTTGCGGCTCACGTCGCTGATCGTGCTGCCCTGGTACTGGAAGCGGCCATTGCCGGTCTCGAACAGGGTCTTGGTGCTGATGCGGCCCAGGTCCAGCGCCAGCGCGGCGGTGAACGGCTTCATGATGGAGCCGGGCTCGAAGGTATCGGTGATCGCCTGGTTGCGCAGGTTGGCGCCGTGGAAGGTTTCGCGCTTGTTGGGATCGAAGGTCGGCACGTTGGCCAGCGCCAGGATCTCGCCGGTATGCACGTCCACGACCACGGCGGTCGCGCCCTTGGCCTGGTGCTTGTCCATGGCGTCTTTCAGGGCCTTGAACACCAGGTACTGCAGGCGGGTGTCGATGGACAGGCGCAGGTCGCGGCCGTCGACCGGCAGGGTCACGGCCTGCACGTCCTCGATGACGCGGCCCAGCCGGTCCTTGATCACGCGGCGGCTGCCCGGGCGGCCGGAGAGCTGCTGGTTGAACGTGAGTTCGACGCCTTCCTGGCCCTGGTCCTCGACGCTGTTGAAGCCCACCACGTGGGCCATCACGTCGCCGTCCGGATAGTAGCGGCGGGTTTCGGGCTGCTGATGTATGCCGGGCAGGCCCAATTGCTTGATCTGGTCGGCCACGTCCATGGCGACCTGGCGCTTCAGGTAGACGAAGTTCTTGTCCTCGTCGACCAGGCGGCGGCGCAGGTCGGCCACCGGCATCTCCAGCAGCTTGGCCAGCGAGTCGAGCTGCGCCGCCGTGGCCTGCTTGGCGTCCTCGGGAATCGCCCAGATGGCGCGCGCCGGCACGCTGGAGGCCAGCACCGCGCCGTTGCGGTCCAGGATCTTGCCGCGCGTGGCGGGCAGGGTCAGCGTGCGCTCGTAGCGGCGCTCGCCCTGCTGCTGCAGGAATTCGGTGGACAGCCCCTGCAGGAACAGGGCGCGGCCGGCCAGCACGACGAACCCGCCGAACAGCAGGATCAGCACCAGGCGCGCGCGCCAGGTGGGCAATTGCCCGCGCAGCACGGGGTTGTCGAAGAAGGGCACCCGCTTCATTGGGCACCTCCGGCGGTGGAGACGGGCGCCTGGTTCAGATAGAGCGTGCGGTCCGGAACGATGGAGATCATCTTCAGGCCCTCACGCGCGATGGCGTCCACCCGCGCGTTGCGGGCGAGTTCGGCGCGCGCCAGCTGCAGGCGCCGCCAGTTGGTTTCCAGGTCGCGCGCCTGGGCCTGATCGCGCCCCAGCTCGATGAAGAGCTGGCGCGACTGATACCGGCTGGTGACCAGGGAAATGGCCGACAGCATCAGCAAAGCCGCAACGATCAGGTTGACGCGACCCATCAGCGGCGCCCTCCCTTGCCGCCGCGCCGCGGCGGCGGAGCCAGATCGCTGCCCGGCAGGGAGCCGATCTTGACGAACGCGGCGCCGCCCTCTGCGGGCAGCGGGGTTTCCGTGCGTTCGGCCACGCGCAGGATGGCGGAGCGGGCGCGCGCGTTGCCCGAGACTTCGTCGTCCTCGGCCACCACGCGGCCCAGGGAACGCAGCACCGGCTGGGGCATTTCGCTTTCACGCAGCGGCAGGCGCGCATGCGCGGCAGCCGGACGAGCCGCCGCCGCGATGCACTGCTTGACCATACGGTCTTCGAGCGAATGAAAGCTGATCACCGCCAATCTCCCCCCCGGAGCCAGCAGGTCTAGAGCTGCCGCGAGGGTGCGCGCGAGCTCTTCGAGTTCCCGATTGATGTAAATCCGTAAAGCTTGAAAGGTGCGTGTGGCCGGATGCTGCCCCTTTTCGCGCGTGCGGACGGCGCCGGCGACGCACTCGGCAAGCTCGAGCGTGGTGCGCAGCGGCCTTGTTGCGCGGCGAGCAGCAATCGCCTTTGCAACCTGAAAAGCAAACCGTTCTTCGCCATAATCCGCTATGACCTCCCGCATCTCATCCACACTGGCTTGCGCCAGCCAATCCGCCACCGTGGGACCACGAGTGGTGTCCATCCGCATGTCGAGCGGGCCGTCTCGCATGAACGAGAAACCGCGCTCGGCATCGTCGATCTGAGGCGACGAAACGCCCAGATCCAGCATCACGCCATCGACCTTGCCGATGCCGCGCTGCTGCAATTCTTCGGCCATGGTGGCGAAGCCGCCATGCACCACGGTGACCCTCGGGTCCGCTGCCGCCAATACATTGGCGACGGCGATCGCCTCCGGGTCCTTGTCGAACACCACCAGCCGCGCGTCCGGGCCGAGACGGCCGAGCAGCTCGCGGCTGTGCCCGCCGCGGCCGAAAGTGCCGTCGACGAAGACGCCGCTTTGCGCCCGCGTAGCCGCAGCCGGCCCGCCTTGCTCTTGCGACCGTGCCGCGCCCTTGCCGCCGAAGCCGGCCAGCAGTAACGCGTCCACCGTCGGCTCCAGCAAGACGGGCCGATGTTCGAATTCCATAACTTTTTCAGAACGAAAACTGATTCAACACATCCGGCATACCCTTGGCCAGGTCCTCAGCCTCGCGGCTGGCCAGGGTAGCGGCGTCCCACAGCTCGAAGTGCGCGCCCAATCCGAGCAGCATCACATCGCGCGTCATACCGGAAGCGTTGCGCAGTTCAGGCGCGATCAGGACCCGGCCCGAGCCGTCCAGTTCCACGTCCTGAGCGTTGCCCAGCAACAGCCGCTGCAACGCGCGGGCCGACATGGGAAACGCGGCGATCTGCTCGCGCTTCTTTTCCCACTCGGGCCGCGGGTAGACCAGCAGACAGCCGTCGGGGTGGCGAGTCAGGGTCAGCCGGCCATCGGCCTGCGACATGAGCGCGTCACGATGCCGGGTCGGAATCGAGATCCGTCCCTTGGCATCCAGCGTGAGCGCGCTGCTTCCCTGAAACACCACTTTTACCCCACTTAATTGCACAATTTCCTACTATTTCCCACTCTACGGTATGGGAAAGGGGCGGTCAAGGGAGAGGTTGCAATTTTTTCAATCACAACAAGGACTTAGGCCAATATGTAAATCCGCAAAAACAAAAACCTCCCAATAAATCAGGAGGTTGCGGCACTATCTAAAAGTCCTTCTTCAGAAGTAGCGGCTAACAATGGCTTTGCATTGTTTTACGATCGGTCCTTCGCTCCTATTGGCGAGGCTTCCCACCGCCTGCGGCGTCCGGGGCCGCCCGAAAAATGGCGCAGCCCGGTCCGCCCGGCGCCGGGACGGCCGCGCATTCGAGAATGAGTTGCAAGACGGGTCTATAGGCCGGATTCTGTACACCAGGTTGCCCTGGCGGACGATCATTCCTCTGCGCGGACCATTGCTGGGCCGCTGTAGCCATCTACCCGCATGCTCGGACGGAGCCGCCCTTCGCGGCCCGAAGGCCGCACGCATGCCTATTTGATGTTGCTCCGGATAGAGGTTGCCGCGTTTCACCCTGCGATGCCGCCGCCCGTTGCCGGACGGCGCGATACGGAGATGGCCGTACCTGTGCGCGCGCCGCGCGCCCGCCCCGCAGACTCGTCTCTGTGGCCCTGTTCCTCAACCGCGCCCGGGGACGCGGCCGGACGGCCGTTAGCCGTTATCCTGCCCTGTGGAGTCCGGACCTTCCTCGATGGATTCGCATCCACCGCGATCGCCCGACCCGTCTTGCGGTTCGTATTCTAGTACAGGTGGCGGCTCCGTCCCCCAAGGCCCGCGCCACCGCCGACGCCCGCGCGGGTTCCTGCGACAATACGCCTTGATTCGCACAGACGCAGACGCTGCTCCATTACATGGCACTCGCTACTCTCATCACCCTTACCGACATCCAGCTCGCCTACGGCCACCATCCGCTGCTGGACCACGCCGATTTCGCCATCCAGGCCGGCGAGCGCATCGGCCTGATCGGCCGCAACGGCGCCGGCAAGTCGTCCCTGCTGAGGCTGCTGGACGGCCGCACCCTGCCCGACGACGGCGACATCGCCCGCAGCTCGGGCCTGCGCGTGGCCACCGTCGAGCAGGAACCCGAGCTCGACGAGAACGCCACGGTCTTCGACGTGGTCTGCAATGTGGAAGGCGACCACGAAGACTGGCAGCGCCCTTCGCGCGTGCGCGCCGTGATCGAAAAGCTCGGCCTGCCCGCCGACGCGCAGATCGCCGGCCTGTCCGGCGGCACGCGCAAGCGCGTCGCGCTGGCCCGCGCGCTGGTCGACGAACCCGATCTGCTGCTGCTCGACGAACCCACCAACCATCTCGACTTCGACGGCATCGCCTGGCTGGAAGACATGCTGCGCGGCTGGAAGGGCGCCGCGGTCATCATCACCCACGACCGCCGCTTCCTGGACGCCATCGCCACCCGCATCGTCGAACTGGACCGCGGCCGGCTGCTGAGCTTTCCCGGCAATTTCTCGCAATGGCAGGAACGCAAGGCCCAGTGGCTGGAGTCCGAACGGCTGGAGCAGGCCCGCTTCGACAAGCTGCTGGCCCAGGAGGAAGTCTGGATACGCAAGGGCGTGGAGGCGCGCCGCACCCGCAACGAAGGCCGCGTGCGCCGCCTGGAGCGCCTGCGCGTCGAACGCGCCGAACGCCGCGAGCGCGTGGGCAACGTATCGCTGGCGCTGGCCGAGGGCCAGCGTTCCGGCAAGCTGGTCGCCGAACTCGAGCACGTCAGCAAGGCCTTCGGCGAAAAAGTCGTGGTGGACGATTACTCCACCACCATCCTGCGCGGCGACCGCATCGGCATCATCGGCCCCAACGGCGCCGGCAAGACCACGCTGCTCAAGCTGATCCTGGGCGAAATGCAGCCCGACAGCGGCGCCACCCGCATGGGCACCAACGTCTCGGTCGCCTACTTCGACCAGATGCGCGCGCAGCTGGACGAGAACGCCACGCTGGTCGACATCATCAGCCCGGGCAGCGAATGGGTCGAAATCGGCGGCGCCCGCAAGCACGTCATGAGTTACCTGGGCGATTTCCTGTTCTCACCGGCACGCGCCGGCTCGCCGGTGCGCAGCCTGTCGGGCGGCGAACGCGCGCGGCTGCTGCTGGCCCGCCTGTTCGCGCGGCCCGCCAACGTGCTGGTGCTGGACGAGCCCACCAACGATCTCGACATCGAAACGCTGGAGCTGCTCGAAGAGCTGCTCCAGGAATACGCAGGCACCGTGCTGCTGGTCAGCCACGACCGCGCCTTCCTGAACAACGTGGTCACCCAGACCATCGCCTACGAAGGCCATGGCCGCTGGCGCGACTACGTCGGCGGCTACGACGAATGGCTCGCGCAGCGGCCCGCGCCGGCCGCGCCCGCCGAGGAGGCCGCGCCCGCCGCCAGGCCGGCCGACGACGGCGCGGCGCGCGCCAAGGCCGCGCGTCCCAAGCCGGCGCGCGCCGCCAAGATGAACTCGTGGGAGCTGCGTGAACTGGAAGGCCTGCCCGACGCCATCGCGGCGCTGGAAGCGCAGCAGGCCGAACTGGCCGGCAAGCTGGCCGACGGCAGCCTGTACCGCGACGCGCCGGCCGAGGTCGAACGCATCAACAGCGAATTGGCCAAGCTGGAAAGCGAGCTCGAAGAACGCTTCGCGCGCTGGGAACTGCTGGAAGCGCGGCGCGAAAGCTCGCTGTGATCCGACGCGCCATATCTATATAGCGCACCTGCGAAGGGCTGCCCGCGAGGCAGCCCTTTTTCCGTCTCAGACGTGGGCGCGCCAGGCCAGCGCCTCGCCCGCGGCCAGCGGCACCAGCGTGGTGTCGCCGAAAGGCAGGTCCTCGGGCACCGTGTAGGCTTCGCGCACCAGCGTCAGCGTGCCGGTGTTGCGCGGCAGGCCGTAGAAGTCCGGGCCGTGGAAGCTGGCGAAGCCTTCCAGCTTGTCCAGCTTGCCGGCCGCGTCGAACGCGGTCGCGTACAGCTCCATCGCGTGCAGCGCCGTGTAGCAGCCGGCGCAGCCGCAGGCATGTTCCTTCAGGCCGCGCGCATGCGGCGCGCTGTCGGTGCCCAGGAAAAAGCGCGGGCTGCCGCTGGTGGCGGCCTCGACCAGCGCCTGGCGATGCGTTTCGCGCTTGAGGATCGGCAGGCAGTACCAGTGCGGACGCACGCCGCCCTGGAAGATCGCGTTGCGGTTGTACAGCATGTGCTGCGGCGTGATGGTCGCGGCGATCGGCCCTTCGGCGTCGCGCACGTAATGCGCGCCCTCTTTGGTGGTGATGTGCTCGAACACGACCTTCAGCGCCGGGAAGGCGCGGCGCAGCGGCAGCATCACGCGCTCGACGAACACCGCTTCGCGGTCGAACACGTCGATCGACGGGTCCGTCACTTCGCCATGCACCAGCAGCGGCATGCCGCATTTTTCCAGCGCCTCGAGCGCCTTGGTGCATTTGCCCAGCAGATCGGTCACGCCCGCGTCCGAGTTGGTCGTGGCGCCGGCGGGGTACAGCTTGACCGCATAGACCTGGCCCGACTCGTGCGCGCGGAAGATCTCCTCGGCCGAGGTGTTGTCGGTCAGGTAGAGCGTCATCAGCGGCGTGAACGCGGCGGGATTGCCGCCCGCCTTGGCCAGCGCCTCCAGGATGCGGCCGCGATAGGCCAGCGCCTGTTCGGTGTTGGTCACCGGCGGACGCAGGTTCGGCATGATGATGGCGCGCGCGAACTGCCGCGCGGTGTCGGCCACCACCGCCTCCAGCGCCGCGCCGTCGCGCAGGTGCAGGTGCCAGTCGTCCGGCCGGGTGATGGTGAGCTGGGTCGTGTTTTGCGTGGACATGGAAAGCTTCTTAGTCTGCCAGCGGCATGCCCCGTTCGGCCAGCGCGCAGAACATCGCGCTGCCCAGGGGAATGACGGCGTCGTTGAAATCGAAATGCGAGTTGTGCAGCACGCAGCCGGAATCGGCTCCGCCCTGCCCCAGCCGGAAATAGGCGCCCGGCTTGCTCTGCAACATGAAAGAGAAATCCTCGGAGCCCATGGACGGCACCAGGTCGCGCACCACGTTCTCCTTGCCTATCATTTCGGTGGCGATGTCGGCCACCAGGTTCGCGTGCTGCGGCGTGTTCAAGGTGGCGGGATAGATCCGTTCGTAGATCACTTCGGCCGTGCCGCCGAACGCGCCGGCGATGGCCGAGACCAGCTCGCGCATGCGCGTCTCCACCATTTCCTGCACCGACTTGCGGAACGTGCGCACGGTGCCCACCATCTTCGCTTCGCGCGGAATCACGCTCATCGCGCCGGGATGGCCGGCCTGCAGCGAGCCGATGGACACCACCGCCGAATCCAGCGGATTCACGTTGCGCGACACGATGGTTTGCAAGGCCGTGATGATCTGTCCCGCGATGGTGACGGGGTCGATGGTCTGATACGGATGCGCGCCGTGGCCGCCGCGTCCGGTTATCTGGATCTCGAAGCGGTCGGCCGCGGCCATCATCGGTCCGGGATTGATGCCCACCGTGCCCGGCTTCAGGCCGGGCCAGTTGTGCAGCGCGTAGATCGCGTCGCACGGAAAGGTATCGAACAGGCCGTCTTCCAGCATGGCGCGCGCGCCGCCGCGCCCTTCTTCCGCAGGCTGGAAAATCAGCACCGCGGTGCCGTCGAAATTGCGCGTCTGCGCCAGATACTTGGCCGCGCCGATCAGGATGGCCGTGTGGCCGTCGTGGCCACAGCCGTGCATCAGGCCGGGCTTGGTCGACTTGTGGCCGAAGTCGTTGTCTTCCGTCATCGGCAGCGCGTCCATGTCGGCGCGCAGCCCTATCATGCGCCCGCTGTCGCAGCGCTTGCCGCGGATCACGCCCACCACGCCGGTCTTGCCGATGCCACGGTGCACCTCGATCCCCAGCGCCTCCAGCGCGCCCGCGACAATCCCGGACGTCCGCACTTCCTCGAAACCCAGCTCGGGATGCGCGTGCAAATCGCGCCGCAGCGCCGTCAATTCGTCATGAAACAGCCGAATCGATTCCAACGGAGAACGTGCGTACATAGGAGGTTACAGAAAGACGATAGAGTAGGAAGAATCTGTGCATTTTAGTTGCTACAGAGGATAAATGCCTTTGTCTTTAGGGTAGAGACACGTTATGCTCCGGCCGCAGGACAATTTTTCCAACAGCCAGAGAAGGAGCGCCGCATTATGGCCACAACCTCCAAACCCGCGACCGCGCGCAAGCCGAACGCTGCATTCATGAAGCCCCTGACCCCCAGCGCCGAATTGGCTGCTGTCATCGGCTCGGAAGCCGTGCCGCGTACCGAGGTCACCAAGAAGATCTGGGAATACATCAAGAAGCACAACCTGCAAGATGCCAGCAACAAGCGCAACATCAACGCCGATGCCAAGCTGCGCCCGATCTTCGGCAAGGATCAGGTCACGATGTTCGAACTGACCAAACTGGTCAACGCACATCTGAAGTAAGCAGGCAAAGGGCGTACCCCGTACGTCCCTGCCTCCAGCTCGCCTCGACGCCCTGGCTCCAGTGCCGGGCGAGCCTCCCGACCCACGCCTGGCGCCTTCCTCCGCCTGCGGCAGCCATGCCGGCAGCGCAGCGACTCCCCTACCTCCACACTTCCTTTCCAAGCCTTCGCGCCTGAGCGCTGCTTGCGGCCGTCCAATGGAAAAGGCCGGCATATGCCGGCCTTTGCGTGGGTCTGCGCGAATCAGGCGTACGTGGTGGGCGCAGAGCCTTCCAGCAGCGCCAGCCAGCCCTTGATGAGACGATACAGCACCCACACCACGGTGGCGGCCAGGCCGATCCAGCCGATGAAAATAAGCGTGGCGATCGCGCTGATGGCAAGCCACAGCAAGGCCCACCAGAAGGTGCGCAGCAGCCAGTCGAAGTGGGAGGCGTACACGGTGCCCGCGGCGTCGGAGCGCTTGACGTACATCAGCACGACGGCGGCCAGCGTGGCGATGCCCAGAAATCCACTCGTCAGAAAGCCCAGCGCGTACAGGCCGTAGGCCACGTGGGTCAGCGTGCGCAGATCTAAAGTCGTACCGGGCACGGGGGTCTGGGGATCACTCACGATAACGCTCCAACGAATTGACTCGGTCAATCTTACCGCACAAAGTCGACCCGCCCACGGCCGTTGTTATTTCGGCACATTCAATGCTGGCGCGGCTTGCAGCCTGATCGCAGGTTTGCGCAAGACAAAGAAAAACCCCACAGCGCGAGCTGTGGGGTTTCGGGATTGGCGCCTGACAATGACCTACTTTCACGGACGTCCGTCCACTATCATCGGCGCAAAGGCGTTTCACTGTCCTGTTCGGGATGGGAAGGAGTGGGACCACCTCGCTATGGTTGTCAGGCATAGCTGTTCGAACGCCTGCCCATGCTGGCAAACGCTCCGATTCTGGAGCCGGCCCTGCCGGCGCGCGCCTGGAGACTTGCTCGACAAGCGCCCGCGGAGGGCTCTCATAAAAAACAAAACCCCACAGGATTTACCTGTGGGGTTTTGAGGAATAAAAGCCTGACGATGACCTACTTTCACAGACGTCCGTCCACTATCATCGGCGCAAAGTCGTTTCACTGTCCTGTTCGGGATGGGAAGGAGTGGGACCAACTCGCTATGGTCGTCAGGCGTAACTGGTTGAGCAGCTGCGGCTAAGCGCAACAGCTCCAATCTGGGAAGAAACACAACGCGTGGCGATCAGAGTCGAGCTCGATGATCGCGCACGATGGGATGTGATGTTGGCTGGCTGCCGACGGTGCAGCCAGATTTTGTATTGAACGACACTTGGAACGCTATAACCAGGTCATAACCATCAGTGTTATAGGATCAAGCCTCACGGGCAATTAGTATCGGTTAGCTTAACGCATTACTGCGCTTCCACACCCGACCTATCAACGTCCTGGTCTCGAACGACCCTTCAGGGGGATCAAGTCCCCGGGATACCTAATCTTCAGACGAGTTTCCCGCTTAGATGCCTTCAGCGGTTATCTCTTCCGTACTTAGCTACCCGGCAATGCCATTGGCATGACAACCGGTACACCAGAGGTACGTCCACTCCGGTCCTCTCGTACTAGGAGCAGGCTCCGTCAAGTATCCAACGCCCACGGCAGATAGGGACCAAACTGTCTCACGACGTTTTAAACCCAGCTCACGTACCTCTTTAAATGGCGAACAGCCATACCCTTGGGACCGGCTACAGCCCCAGGATGAGATGAGCCGACATCGAGGTGCCAAACACCGCCGTCGATATGAACTCTTGGGCGGTATCAGCCTGTTATCCCCAGAGTACCTTTTATCCGTTGAGCGATGGCCCTTCCATTCAGAACCACCGGATCACTATGTCCTGCTTTCGCACCTGTTCGACTTGTCAGTCTCACAGTCAAGCACGCTTATGCCATTGCACTATCAGCACGATTTCCGACCGTACCTAGCGTACCTTCGAACTCCTCCGTTACACTTTGGGAGGAGACCGCCCCAGTCAAACTGCCCACCATGCACTGTCCCCGATCCGGATAACGGACCAAGGTTAGAACCGCAAACAAACCAGGGTGGTATTTCAAGGATGGCTCCACGTAATCTGGCGACTACGCTTCAAAGCCTCCCACCTATCCTACACAGGCCGGTTCACAGATCAATGCAAAGCTACAGTAAAGGTTCATGGGGTCTTTCCGTCTAGCCGCGGGTAGATTGCATCATCACAAACACTTCAACTTCGCTGAGTCTCAGGAGGAGACAGTGTGGCCATCGTTACGCCATTCGTGCAGGTCGGAACTTACCCGACAAGGAATTTCGCTACCTTAGGACCGTTATAGTTACGGCCGCCGTTTACCGGGGCTTCGATCAAGAGCTTGCACCCCATCACTTAACCTTCCGGCACCGGGCAGGCGTCACACCCTATACGTCGACTTTCGTCTTTGCAGAGTGCTGTGTTTTTAATAAACAGTCGCAGCCACCGATTCTCTGCGACCCCATCATGCTAAGCGCGCAGGCGCTTCACACTACCGGGGTATACCTTCTCCCGAAGTTACGGTATCAATTTGCCGAGTTCCTTCTCCTGAGTTCTCTCAAGCGCCTTGGAATATTCATCCCGTCCACCTGTGTCGGTTTGCGGTACGGTCTCGTACAGCTGAAGCTTAGAGGCTTTTCTTGGAACCACTTCCAATCACTTCGCAAGCAATGCTCGCTCGTGCCACACCCTTGATTTACGCGCCCGGATTTGCCTAAGCGCCATCTTCGATGCGTCAACAGGGACATCCAACACCCTGATGATCTTCCGCGATCCGTCCCCCCATCGCACTGTACGACGGTGCTGGAATATTAACCAGCTTCCCATCAGCTACGCATCTCTGCCTCGCCTTAGGGGCCGACTCACCCTGCGCCGATGAACGTTGCGCAGGAAACCTTGGACTTACGGCGAGAGGGCTTTTCACCCTCTTTATCGCTACTCATGTCAGCATTCGCACTTCTGATACCTCCAGCAGCCTTTACAAGCCACCTTCGCAGGCTTACAGAACGCTCTCCTACCGCGTGCACTAAAAGTGCACACCCGCAGCTTCGGTTTATCGCTTAGCCCCGTTACATCTTCCGCGCAGGACGACTCGATCAGTGAGCTATTACGCTTTCTTTAAAGGATGGCTGCTTCTAAGCCAACCTCCTGACTGTCTATGCCTTCCCACTTCGTTTCCCACTTAGCGATAATTTGGGACCTTAGCTGGCGGTCTGGGTTGTTTCCCTCTTGAGTCCGGACGTTAGCACCCGGTGCTCTGTCTCCCAAGCTGTACTTGCGGGTATTCGGAGTTTGCCATAGTTTGGTAAGTCGCCATGACCCCCTAGCTATAACAGTGCTCTACCCCCCGCAGTAATACTTGAGGCACTACCTAAATAGTTTTCGGAGAGAACCAGCTATTTCCAGATTTGTTTAGCCTTTCACCCCTATCCACAGCTCATCCCCTAATTTTTCAACATTAGTGGGTTCGGTCCTCCAGCACGTGTTACCGTGCCTTCAACCTGGCCATGGATAGATCATCTGGTTTCGGGTCTACACCCAGCGACTGAATCGCCCTGTTCGGACTCGCTTTCGCTACGGCTTCCCTATTCGGTTAACCTCGCCACTGAATGTAAGTCGCTGACCCATTATACAAAAGGTACGCAGTCACCCCACAAGGAGGCTCCTACTGTTTGTATGCATACGGTTTCAGGATCTATTTCACTCCCCTTCCGGGGTTCTTTTCGCCTTTCCCTCACGGTACTGGTTCACTATCGGTCGATCACGAGTATTTAGCCTTGGAGGATGGTCCCCCCATCTTCAAACAGGATTTCACGTGTCCCGCCCTACTTTTCTTACGCTTAGTTCCACACTCAGAATTTCGTCTACAGGGCTATCACCTGCTATGGCCGGGCTTTCCATCCCGTTCGACTATCCTGAATGCTAAAACGTAAAGGCTTTTCCGATTTCGCTCGCCACTACTTTCGGAATCTCGGTTGATTTCTTTTCCTCGAGCTACTGAGATGTTTCAGTTCACCCGGTTCGCTTCCACTGGCCTATGTATTCAGCCAGGGATACTGCTTGCGCAGTGGGTTTCCCCATTCGGACATCTGCGGATCAAAGCTTGTTTGCCAGCTCCCCGCAGCTTTTCGCAGGCTACTACGTCCTTCATCGCCTGTGATCGCCAAGGCATCCACCATATGCACTTAGTCGCTTGATCCTATAACGCTGTAGGCTATAGGACCTGAGTATTCGCGTTTGTGCCGTTCATAAGTTTCAAAGCAGTCTGAGGTTTGCACCCCAGTCTTGAGAACTTGGAACAAAATTAATGCAATCACAACCCGTACCCATCTTCATCAGCAACGCTGATTACTTGATGAGCACATTTCGTTGTGCTTCTTCCAGATTGTTAAAGAACGAATATAGCTGTTGGGTAAAACCCAACTCATAACATCGTGGAGCACGACACTATGAGTTGGCCTCTACGCTGCACCCAGGATCATAAGAACCGGTGGTGGAGGTGAACGGGATCGAACCGATGACATCCTGCTTGCAAAGCAGGCGCTCTCCCAGCTGAGCTACACCCCCATATCCTGCCTGGCAGAATACTTGGTGGGTCTGGTTGGATTCGAACCAACGACCCCCGCCTTATCAAGACGGTGCTCTAACCGACTGAGCTACAGACCCAAAACCTTTTCGGATCAGCAGTCAGGTGGCTGAAGACCCAGGGAAGATTCCCTCGACCCAAGCCTACAACCGATCCCAGCTATATATCAAACAACCGATAAGAGTGGACGCTTAACACGAGCGCTAAGCTCTGAAAGGAGGTGATCCAGCCGCACCTTCCGATACGGCTACCTTGTTACGACTTCACCCCAGTCATGAATCCTACCGTGGTAATCGCCCTCCTTACGGTTAGGCTAACTACTTCTGGTAAAACCCACTCCCATGGTGTGACGGGCGGTGTGTACAAGACCCGGGAACGTATTCACCGCGACATGCTGATCCGCGATTACTAGCGATTCCGACTTCACGCAGTCGAGTTGCAGACTGCGATCCGGACTACGATCGGGTTTCTGGGATTAGCTCCCCCTCGCGGGTTGGCGACCCTCTGTCCCGACCATTGTATGACGTGTGAAGCCCTACCCATAAGGGCCATGAGGACTTGACGTCATCCCCACCTTCCTCCGGTTTGTCACCGGCAGTCTCATTAGAGTGCCCTTTCGTAGCAACTAATGACAAGGGTTGCGCTCGTTGCGGGACTTAACCCAACATCTCACGACACGAGCTGACGACAGCCATGCAGCACCTGTGTTCCGGTTCTCTTGCGAGCACTGCCAAATCTCTTCGGCATTCCAGACATGTCAAGGGTAGGTAAGGTTTTTCGCGTTGCATCGAATTAATCCACATCATCCACCGCTTGTGCGGGTCCCCGTCAATTCCTTTGAGTTTTAATCTTGCGACCGTACTCCCCAGGCGGTCAACTTCACGCGTTAGCTGCGCTACCAAGGCCCGAAGGCCCCAACAGCTAGTTGACATCGTTTAGGGCGTGGACTACCAGGGTATCTAATCCTGTTTGCTCCCCACGCTTTCGTGCATGAGCGTCAGTGTTATCCCAGGAGGCTGCCTTCGCCATCGGTGTTCCTCCGCATATCTACGCATTTCACTGCTACACGCGGAATTCCACCTCCCTCTGACACACTCTAGCCCGGTAGTTAAAAATGCAGTTCCAAAGTTAAGCTCTGGGATTTCACATCTTTCTTTCCGAACCGCCTGCGCACGCTTTACGCCCAGTAATTCCGATTAACGCTTGCACCCTACGTATTACCGCGGCTGCTGGCACGTAGTTAGCCGGTGCTTATTCTGCAGGTACCGTCAGTTTCGCGAGGTATTAGCCCGCGACGTTTCTTTCCTGCCAAAAGTGCTTTACAACCCGAAGGCCTTCATCGCACACGCGGGATGGCTGGATCAGGGTTTCCCCCATTGTCCAAAATTCCCCACTGCTGCCTCCCGTAGGAGTCTGGGCCGTGTCTCAGTCCCAGTGTGGCTGGTCGTCCTCTCAAACCAGCTACGGATCGTCGCCTTGGTAGGCCGTTACCCCACCAACTAGCTAATCCGATATCGGCCGCTCCAATAGTGCAAGGTCCGAAGATCCCCTGCTTTCCCCCGTAGGGCGTATGCGGTATTAGCTACGCTTTCGCGTAGTTATCCCCCGCTACTGGGCACGTTCCGATACATTACTCACCCGTTCGCCACTCGCCACCAGACCGAAGTCCGTGCTGCCGTTCGACTTGCATGTGTAAGGCATCCCGCTAGCGTTCAATCTGAGCCAGGATCAAACTCTTCAGTTCAATCTCTGTGTTTTGTTTCGTATTTCCTTGGTTCCGAAGAACCGAGTCATACGTCGCTGCTCAAAGGAAGTGAGGTATGTGCTTAGACTTGACATCTAAGGTACTTCACTTCAGTGAGCACTTGATTTCTTGTGCTTGTAGCCAGGCCTAAACCCAACCACTGCACTCGCATCAAGCGCCCACACTTATCGGTTGTTCAATTGTTAAAGAGCGGTACTGCTAAATTCTTTACTGCCTGCCTCGCAGCAACTTCGCTTTCGCGCCGGTCGCTGTGTCAGCAGAGAAACGAGATTATGAAGAAGTTTTTATCGCTTGTCAAGTCAGCGTCGCTTATCGCTTTGCTTTCCTGCCGCGGCCTCTTCAGCCTCTTTCCTCTTTAGCAGCTATCGAAACACCAGGGAAAACCCTGATTTTTCGATAACAGCCAAGTCAGAAACTATAACACGTTTTTTGCAGTTCATGCAATCGGCTTCTGCCTAATTTGCATACTATCCCGCAACGAGCATAGTCTCACACTAGAAGACAAAACCCCACAGGCTCACCTGTGGGGTTTTGCGCAATAAAAGCCTGACGATGACCTACTTTCACAGACGTCCGTCCACTATCATCGGCGCAAAGTCGTTTCACTGTCCTGTTCGGGATGGGAAGGAGTGGGACCAACTCGCTATGGTCGTCAGGCGTAACTGGTTGAGCAGCTGCGGCTAAGCGCAACAGCTCCAATCTGGGAAGAAACACAACGCGTGGCGATCAGAGTCGAGCTCGATGATCGCGCACGATGGGATGTGATGTTGGCTGGCTGCCGACGGTGCAGCCAGATTTTGTATTGAACGACACTTGGAACGCTATAACCAGGTCATAACCATCAGTGTTATAGGATCAAGCCTCACGGGCAATTAGTATCGGTTAGCTTAACGCATTACTGCGCTTCCACACCCGACCTATCAACGTCCTGGTCTCGAACGACCCTTCAGGGGGATCAAGTCCCCGGGATACCTAATCTTCAGACGAGTTTCCCGCTTAGATGCCTTCAGCGGTTATCTCTTCCGTACTTAGCTACCCGGCAATGCCATTGGCATGACAACCGGTACACCAGAGGTACGTCCACTCCGGTCCTCTCGTACTAGGAGCAGGCTCCGTCAAGTATCCAACGCCCACGGCAGATAGGGACCAAACTGTCTCACGACGTTTTAAACCCAGCTCACGTACCTCTTTAAATGGCGAACAGCCATACCCTTGGGACCGGCTACAGCCCCAGGATGAGATGAGCCGACATCGAGGTGCCAAACACCGCCGTCGATATGAACTCTTGGGCGGTATCAGCCTGTTATCCCCAGAGTACCTTTTATCCGTTGAGCGATGGCCCTTCCATTCAGAACCACCGGATCACTATGTCCTGCTTTCGCACCTGTTCGACTTGTCAGTCTCACAGTCAAGCACGCTTATGCCATTGCACTATCAGCACGATTTCCGACCGTACCTAGCGTACCTTCGAACTCCTCCGTTACACTTTGGGAGGAGACCGCCCCAGTCAAACTGCCCACCATGCACTGTCCCCGATCCGGATAACGGACCAAGGTTAGAACCGCAAACAAACCAGGGTGGTATTTCAAGGATGGCTCCACGTAATCTGGCGACTACGCTTCAAAGCCTCCCACCTATCCTACACAGGCCGGTTCACAGATCAATGCAAAGCTACAGTAAAGGTTCATGGGGTCTTTCCGTCTAGCCGCGGGTAGATTGCATCATCACAAACACTTCAACTTCGCTGAGTCTCAGGAGGAGACAGTGTGGCCATCGTTACGCCATTCGTGCAGGTCGGAACTTACCCGACAAGGAATTTCGCTACCTTAGGACCGTTATAGTTACGGCCGCCGTTTACCGGGGCTTCGATCAAGAGCTTGCACCCCATCACTTAACCTTCCGGCACCGGGCAGGCGTCACACCCTATACGTCGACTTTCGTCTTTGCAGAGTGCTGTGTTTTTAATAAACAGTCGCAGCCACCGATTCTCTGCGACCCCATCATGCTAAGCGCGCAGGCGCTTCACACTACCGGGGTATACCTTCTCCCGAAGTTACGGTATCAATTTGCCGAGTTCCTTCTCCTGAGTTCTCTCAAGCGCCTTGGAATATTCATCCCGTCCACCTGTGTCGGTTTGCGGTACGGTCTCGTACAGCTGAAGCTTAGAGGCTTTTCTTGGAACCACTTCCAATCACTTCGCAAGCAATGCTCGCTCGTGCCACACCCTTGATTTACGCGCCCGGATTTGCCTAAGCGCCATCTTCGATGCGTCAACAGGGACATCCAACACCCTGATGATCTTCCGCGATCCGTCCCCCCATCGCACTGTACGACGGTGCTGGAATATTAACCAGCTTCCCATCAGCTACGCATCTCTGCCTCGCCTTAGGGGCCGACTCACCCTGCGCCGATGAACGTTGCGCAGGAAACCTTGGACTTACGGCGAGAGGGCTTTTCACCCTCTTTATCGCTACTCATGTCAGCATTCGCACTTCTGATACCTCCAGCAGCCTTTACAAGCCACCTTCGCAGGCTTACAGAACGCTCTCCTACCGCGTGCACTAAAAGTGCACACCCGCAGCTTCGGTTTATCGCTTAGCCCCGTTACATCTTCCGCGCAGGACGACTCGATCAGTGAGCTATTACGCTTTCTTTAAAGGATGGCTGCTTCTAAGCCAACCTCCTGACTGTCTATGCCTTCCCACTTCGTTTCCCACTTAGCGATAATTTGGGACCTTAGCTGGCGGTCTGGGTTGTTTCCCTCTTGAGTCCGGACGTTAGCACCCGGTGCTCTGTCTCCCAAGCTGTACTTGCGGGTATTCGGAGTTTGCCATAGTTTGGTAAGTCGCCATGACCCCCTAGCTATAACAGTGCTCTACCCCCCGCAGTAATACTTGAGGCACTACCTAAATAGTTTTCGGAGAGAACCAGCTATTTCCAGATTTGTTTAGCCTTTCACCCCTATCCACAGCTCATCCCCTAATTTTTCAACATTAGTGGGTTCGGTCCTCCAGCACGTGTTACCGTGCCTTCAACCTGGCCATGGATAGATCATCTGGTTTCGGGTCTACACCCAGCGACTGAATCGCCCTGTTCGGACTCGCTTTCGCTACGGCTTCCCTATTCGGTTAACCTCGCCACTGAATGTAAGTCGCTGACCCATTATACAAAAGGTACGCAGTCACCCCACAAGGAGGCTCCTACTGTTTGTATGCATACGGTTTCAGGATCTATTTCACTCCCCTTCCGGGGTTCTTTTCGCCTTTCCCTCACGGTACTGGTTCACTATCGGTCGATCACGAGTATTTAGCCTTGGAGGATGGTCCCCCCATCTTCAAACAGGATTTCACGTGTCCCGCCCTACTTTTCTTACGCTTAGTTCCACACTCAGAATTTCGTCTACAGGGCTATCACCTGCTACGGCCGGGCTTTCCATCCCGTTCGACTATCCTGAATGCTAAAACGTAAAGGCTTTTCCGATTTCGCTCGCCACTACTTTCGGAATCTCGGTTGATTTCTTTTCCTCGAGCTACTGAGATGTTTCAGTTCACCCGGTTCGCCTCCACTGGCCTATGTATTCAGCCAGGGATACTGCTTGCGCAGTGGGTTTCCCCATTCGGACATCTGCGGATCAAAGCTTGTTTGCCAGCTCCCCGCAGCTTTTCGCAGGCTACTACGTCCTTCATCGCCTGTGATCGCCAAGGCATCCACCATATGCACTTAGTCGCTTGATCCTATAACGCTGTAGGCTATAGGACCTGAGTATTCGCGTTTGTGCCGTTCATAAGTTTCAAAGCAGTCTGAGGTTATTCACCCCAGTCTTGAGAACTTGGAACAAAATTAATGCAATCACAACCCGTACCCATCTTCATCAGCAAACGCTGATTACTCGATGAGCACATTTCGTTGTGCTTCTTCCAGATTGTTAAAGAACAAAATATAGCTGTTGGGTAAAACCCAACTGATAAGGCTGCAAGCAGCGCTATCAGTTAGCTTCTACGCTGGACCGGAAAAACCCGATCCCAGCTACATCAAACAACCGATAAGAGTGGACGCTTAACACGAGCGCTAAGCTCTGAAAGGAGGTGATCCAGCCGCACCTTCCGATACGGCTACCTTGTTACGACTTCACCCCAGTCATGAATCCTACCGTGGTAATCGCCCTCCTTACGGTTAGGCTAACTACTTCTGGTAAAACCCACTCCCATGGTGTGACGGGCGGTGTGTACAAGACCCGGGAACGTATTCACCGCGACATGCTGATCCGCGATTACTAGCGATTCCGACTTCACGCAGTCGAGTTGCAGACTGCGATCCGGACTACGATCGGGTTTCTGGGATTAGCTCCCCCTCGCGGGTTGGCGACCCTCTGTCCCGACCATTGTATGACGTGTGAAGCCCTACCCATAAGGGCCATGAGGACTTGACGTCATCCCCACCTTCCTCCGGTTTGTCACCGGCAGTCTCATTAGAGTGCCCTTTCGTAGCAACTAATGACAAGGGTTGCGCTCGTTGCGGGACTTAACCCAACATCTCACGACACGAGCTGACGACAGCCATGCAGCACCTGTGTTCCGGTTCTCTTGCGAGCACTGCCAAATCTCTTCGGCATTCCAGACATGTCAAGGGTAGGTAAGGTTTTTCGCGTTGCATCGAATTAATCCACATCATCCACCGCTTGTGCGGGTCCCCGTCAATTCCTTTGAGTTTTAATCTTGCGACCGTACTCCCCAGGCGGTCAACTTCACGCGTTAGCTGCGCTACCAAGGCCCGAAGGCCCCAACAGCTAGTTGACATCGTTTAGGGCGTGGACTACCAGGGTATCTAATCCTGTTTGCTCCCCACGCTTTCGTGCATGAGCGTCAGTGTTATCCCAGGAGGCTGCCTTCGCCATCGGTGTTCCTCCGCATATCTACGCATTTCACTGCTACACGCGGAATTCCACCTCCCTCTGACACACTCTAGCCCGGTAGTTAAAAATGCAGTTCCAAAGTTAAGCTCTGGGATTTCACATCTTTCTTTCCGAACCGCCTGCGCACGCTTTACGCCCAGTAATTCCGATTAACGCTTGCACCCTACGTATTACCGCGGCTGCTGGCACGTAGTTAGCCGGTGCTTATTCTGCAGGTACCGTCAGTTTCGCGAGGTATTAGCCCGCGACGTTTCTTTCCTGCCAAAAGTGCTTTACAACCCGAAGGCCTTCATCGCACACGCGGGATGGCTGGATCAGGGTTTCCCCCATTGTCCAAAATTCCCCACTGCTGCCTCCCGTAGGAGTCTGGGCCGTGTCTCAGTCCCAGTGTGGCTGGTCGTCCTCTCAAACCAGCTACGGATCGTCGCCTTGGTAGGCCGTTACCCCACCAACTAGCTAATCCGATATCGGCCGCTCCAATAGTGCAAGGTCCGAAGATCCCCTGCTTTCCCCCGTAGGGCGTATGCGGTATTAGCTACGCTTTCGCGTAGTTATCCCCCGCTACTGGGCACGTTCCGATACATTACTCACCCGTTCGCCACTCGCCACCAGACCGAAGTCCGTGCTGCCGTTCGACTTGCATGTGTAAGGCATCCCGCTAGCGTTCAATCTGAGCCAGGATCAAACTCTTCAGTTCAATCTCTGTGTTTTGTTTCGTATTTCCTTGGTTCCGAAGAACCGAGTCATACGTCGCTGCTCAAAGGAAGTGAGGTTATTCTTAGACTTGACATTGACGTTTTCATCTAAGGTACTTCACTTCTAGTGAGCACTTGATTTCTTGTGCTTGTGACCAGGTTTAAAACCTGACCACTGCGCACTCGCATCAAGCGCCCACACTTATCGGTTGTTCAATTGTTAAAGAGCGGTACTGCTGTATTACTTACCAGCTATCGAAACATCAGGGTTAACCCTAAGTTTTCGGCAACTGCCAAGCCTGAAACTATAACACAGCTTTTGCAGATTTTGCAACTGGCTTCTGCCTAATTTGCATCCTATCTTGCAAAACCGCTAAACGCTTACCTGATCGTCTCGCGGCGGTCCTTTGGGGCTATCGCCCTGCCGGACCGGCTTTACTGCTTGCTTCGCTGCCCGAAAAACTGTTTGAACTGCGAAGGAGCGAGACTATAGCACAGAATTTAAACGTGTGTCGCCAGCATGACACTCTTTTTTCAGAAAAATGAATTTTTTGGGGGACGCACTCGGTCCGCCAGCCCTTCCCCTCTATATAGAGGGGGACGAAAAGCAAAGCCCGGGCGCTAGATGCGCAGCTCCGTCGTTTCCTTGATCTGCTGGAGCGCGAAGAAGGAACGCATGTCCACCACCGCCGGATGGCGCATGAGGGTATCCATGGCGAAGCGCGAGAAGTGCGCCAGGTCCGCCACCTGGATGCGCAACAGATAGTCCATGTCCCCGGACATGGCGTAGCACTCGACGACTTCCGGCCACAGCTGCACGTCGCGCGCGAAGTCGCTCATGGGCGCGTGGCTGGAGCCGCTGTGCTTGTTCAGGCGGATGTTCACGTAGGCCAGCAAGCCCAGGCCGACTTTTTCGGCGTCGATCAGCGCCACGTATTTCTTGATGAAGCCCTGCTCCTCGAGCCTGCGGACCCGGCGCAGGCAAGGGCTGGGCGATAGCGAAACGCGGTCGGCCAGTTCCTGGTTGCTCAGGCGTCCGTCGCGCTGCAATTCCGCCAAAATCCTTAGATCTGTCCTATCGAGCTCGATGCCAGACATTTTTAGCCCCCAACTTTCAAATCACGGCAATATTATTGCTCAGAGTACTGGCTTTTGAGCCATATTTGCAATTGTCTGCCTGCCGTTCCTTCCTACAATCTCCCTCTAGACTTGAATCAACAGGTCATCCTTAAAACGATGCAAGGGAGCAGACTTATGAGCAGCGCTTTCCAACCCTGGGACAACCCGATGGGCACCGCCGGGTTCGAATTCATTGAATACGCGGCGCCGGACCCCGTCGCGCTGCGCAAGGTGTTCGAGCTGCTGGGCTTCAAGGCCATCGCCCGCCACCGCCACAAGGACGTGACGCTGTACCGCCAGGGCGGCGTGAACTTCCTGATCAATGCCGAGCCGGATTCGTTCGCCCAGCGTTTCGCCCGCCTGCACGGCCCCTCGATCTGTGCAATCGGCTTTCGCGTGCAGGACGCCAACGCGGCCTACAAGCGGGCGCTGGAGCTGGGCGCCTGGGGCTTCGATTCGCACAGCGGCCCGATGGAACTGAACATTCCCGCCATCAAGGGCATCGGCGATTCGCTGATCTACCTGGTGGACCGCTGGAACGGCAAGGAAGGCCACGGCGGCATCGGCGACATCAGCATCTATGACGTGGACTTCGTGCCGGTGGACCCGGCCAACGCGCAGGCGGACCTGAACCATCGCGGCGCCGGCCTGACGCTGGTGGATCACCTGACGCACAACGTGCACAAGGGCCGCATGGCCGAGTGGGCGGAGTTCTACGAGCGCCTCTTCAATTTCCGCGAAGTGCGTTATTTCGACATCGAGGGCAAGGTGACGGGCGTGAAGTCCAAGGCCATGACCTCGCCCTGCGGCAATATCCGCATTCCGATCAACGAGGAAGGCACCGACGAGAAGGGCCAGATCCAGGAGTACCTGGACCTGTACCGCGGCGAAGGCATCCAGCACATCGCCATGGCCACGGAAGACATCTACGGCACCATCGAGGCGCTGCGCGCCAATGGCGTGGTGTTCCTGGACACGCCGGATACCTATTACGAGCTGCTCGACCGCCGCCTGCCCAACCATGGCGAGGACGTGGCGCGCCTGCAGAAGAACCGCATCCTGCTCGACGGCGCCCCCGGCGGCGGCCTGCTGCTGCAGATCTTCACCGAGAACCAGATCGGCCCGATCTTCTTCGAGATCATCCAGCGCAAGGGCAACGACGGTTTCGGCGAAGGCAACTTCAAGGCCTTGTTCGAATCGATCGAGCTCGACCAGATGCGCCGCGGCGTGGTCAAGTCGGTGGACTGAACGCCGACGCCGCCAATACCGTCCTTCCCCGGCTCGGCGTGGCGCGCAAGCGCCCTCGCCGGCCTTCAGACCTCACCATCGCGGTGAGGTTTTTTTTGCGTGGCCGACTTATTTTTTCAGCCGGTCCTGGAACTGCTTGCGGAACTTGGCGACCTTGGGCGCGATCACGAACTGGCAATAGCCTTGTTCGGGATGCAGGGCGAAATAGTCGCGATGGTAGTCTTCGGCCGGCCAGAAAGTGGCCGGCGCCAGCAGGCGCGTGACGATGGGCGCGTCGTAGACCTTCTGCGCTTCGACCTCGGCGATGACGGCCTCGGCCTGCTCTCGTTGGGCCTCGTCCTGCCAGAAGATGGCGGATTCGTATTGCGGGCCGACGTCGTTGCCCTGGCGGCCCGGGGTGGTCGGATCGTGGGTCGCGAAGAACACGCGCAGCAGGTCGCTGTAGGACAGCTCGGCCGGATCGAACTCGATGCGCGCGACCTCGATGTGGCCGGTGTTCTTGCCGCATACCTGCTCGTAGCTGGGATGATCCACGTGGCCGCCGCTGTAGCCGGGCAGCACGCTCTTGACGCCGCGCAGGTCGGTGAACACCGCTTCGACGCACCAGAAGCAGCCGCCGCCGAGGACGGCGACCTCGTTGCCGGGAGAGGGTTGTTCTGCCATGACGATTCCTTTTTCTAGAGACTTACGGCTTGGCCGGCGCCAGCGACAGTATCCATTGCGCCAGCAGGCGGGCGTCTTCCTGGCTGACCTGGGTCTGGGCGGGCATGGGCACGGCGCCCCAGGCGCCGCGGCCGCCGCCGCGGATCTTGCCCGCCAGGTAGTCCACCATGGCGTCGCCCTGCCCCGCATAACGTTCGGCCACGCTCTTCAGGGGCGGGCCGACCCGCTTGGCCTCGACCTGGTGACAGGCCATGCAGGCCTTGCTCTTGGCCAGGTCCAGACCGGTGGTCTGGGCCTGCGCCGCGCCCGCGCCCAACGCGCAGGCGACGGCCAACAACAGATTACTCTTCAAATGCATCGGTTACGGCCCCACGGCTCGCGGTGCTGGCGAGCTTGCCGAACTTGGCAAGCACACCGCGTGTATAACGCGGCTTGGGCTGGACCCAGGCCTGGCGACGAGCCGCCATTTCTTCGTCGCTGATATTGAGCTGCAGCAGCAGCTTGTGGGCATCGATGGTAACCGAATCGCCCTCGCGGATCAGCGCGATCGGACCGCCGACGAAGGCCTCGGGCGCGACGTGGCCCACGACCATGCCCCAGGTGCCGCCGGAAAAGCGCCCGTCGGTGATGAGGCCCACGGTTTCGCCCAGGCCCTGGCCGACCAGCGCCGAGGTGGGCGCCAGCATTTCGCGCATGCCCGGGCCGCCCTTGGGACCTTCGTAGCGGATGACCACGATGTCGCCGTCGCGGATCTGGCGCGCCATGATGGCCGCCATGGCCTCGTCCTCGGAATCGAAGACGCGCGCCGGCCCGGTGATGGCCGGGTTCTTGAGGCCGGTGATCTTGGCCACGCAGCCTTCGGGCGACAGGTTGCCCTTGAGGATGGCCAGGTGCCCCTGCGGATAGAGCGCGCGGTCCAGCGGCATGATGACGTCCTGGTCGGCGCGCGGCGCGTCGGGCACGTCGGCCAGGGTCTCGGCCACGGTCTTGCCGGTGATGGTGATGCAATCGCCATGCAGCAGGCCGGCGTTGAGCAGCAGCTTCATGACCTGCGGGATGCCGCCGGCGCGATGCAGGTCGGTCGCGACGTACTTGCCCGAAGGCTTGAGATCGCACAGCACCGGGACGCGCTTGCGGATGCGCTCGAAGTCGTCGATGGTCCACGGCACTTCGGCGGCGTGGGCGATCGCGAGGAAGTGCAGCACGGCATTGGTGGAGCCGCCGGTGGCCATGATGACGGATACGGCGTTCTCGATGGACTCGCGCGTGATGATGTCGCGCGGACGCAGCCCGCGCCTGACGGCCTCGACCAGCACGCGCGCCGATTCCGCGGCCGAGGCGACTTTTTCCTCGTCCTCGTTGGCCATGGTGCTGGAGTACGGCAGGCTCATGCCCATGGCTTCGAAGGCCGAGCTCATGGTGTTGGCGGTGTACATGCCGCCACAGGAGCCGGAGCCGGGGATGGCGCATTTCTCGATCTGCTTGAAGTCGGCTTCGGGCATGCGGCCCATGGTGTATTCGCCCACGGCCTCGAAGACGGACACGATGGTGAGGTCGTTGCCCTTGTAATGGCCCGGCTTGATGGTGCCGCCATAGACGTAGATGCCGGGCACGTTGGTGCGCGCCAACGCGATCATGCCGCCCGGCATGTTCTTGTCGCAGCCGCCGATCACGACCACGCCGTCCATCCACTGCCCCTGCGCCGCGGTCTCGATGCAGTCGGCGATGACTTCGCGCGAAACCAGCGAGTACTTCATGCCCTCGGTGCCCATGGACATGCCGTCGGAGATGGTGGGCGTGCCGAACACCTGGGGATTGGCGCTGGAGGCCCGGATGGCGTCGATGGCGGCGTCGGCCAGGCGCTGCAGGCCGCTATTGCACGGCGTGATGGTGGAATGGCCGTTGGCCACGCCGATCATGGGATTGGCGAAATCCGATTGCTGATAACCGAGCGCGTAGTACATGGCGCGATTGGGCGCGCGCGCGACGCCTTCGGTGATGTGGCGGGAACGTTCGTTATGCGGCATGGTCTGTGTCTCCTGTCGGCCGCCGGGCGCGGAGCAGGTGGCCGCGCCCCGGGGGAGCTGGCTCGCTGGCTCGCGAATCTTCAGGGCTCGCCGGTTATTATCATTCAACTTCATTGTGTCGGGCAGAACATGCTGCAATATCCGAAATTCGACCCCGTGGCCCTGCAGATCGGGCCGCTGGCCATCCACTGGTACGGGCTGATGTACCTGCTGGGCTTCGCATTGGTGTACCTGCTGGGCCGCCGGCGCATCACCAGCGGCCACACCACCACGCTGAACGTGCGCGATCTGGAAGACCTGATTTTCTATAGCGTGCTGGGCGTGGTGCTGGGCGGACGGCTGGGCTATGTGCTGTTCTACAAGCCCTCTTACTACCTGTCCAACCCGCTCGAAGTGCTGTACCTGTGGCAGGGCGGCATGTCGTTTCACGGCGGCCTGATCGGCGTGATCCTGGTGATGCTGCTCTTCGCGCGCAAGAAGAAGCTGCCGTTTTTCGCGATCAGCGACTTCATCGCGCCGCTGATTCCGCTGGGGCTGGGGTTCGGCCGCCTGGGCAATTTCATCAACGGCGAACTGTGGGGCCGGCCCACCGACGTACCCTGGGCCATGGTGTTTCCGGGCAGCGGCGACGGCCTGGCGCGCCATCCTTCGCAGCTCTATGAGCTGGGCCTGGAAGGCATCGTGCTGTTCGTGCTGCTGTGGTGGTTTTCGAGCAAGCCGCGGCCGCTGGGCCAGGTGAGCGCGCTGTTCCTGATGGGCTACGGAACGTTCCGCTTCCTGGTGGAGTTCACCCGCGAGCCGGATAATTTCCTGGGCCTGCTCGCGGGCGGGCTGAGCATGGGACAGTGGCTGTCCGTGCCGATGGTCGCCCTGGGCGCCATCATGTTCAGCCTTACTGCAAAACGATCGTCCCGTTGACGGCGATGCTGACCGTGACGTCTCCCGCTTCCAGCGGGACGTCCGGGCTGTAGCCGGCCGAAGCATCCTTGGCCATGGCCGCCCCCATCATGCGGGGCATGGGCATCGGCCCGCCGGAGCCGCCCAGCTCGAGCTTGCTGAGGCGGTAGCCGGAAAATCCGAAAGCATTGGACGCCGCCAGCGCGCGCTCCTTGAAGGCCTGCGCGGCCTCCTTGAGCAGCTTGCGCTCTTCGGCTTCGCGCGCCTCGCGCGACAGCAGGAAGCCGATATTGGAGATGGCGGTCTTGTCGGACAGCTTGGAAGCCAGCGCGGCGGCGGCCGCGAAATCCTTGGATTCGAGCACGACTTCGCCGTGGCCGCGCCACGATGCGATCTTGCCCTTGTTATTGGTGTTGGGCCAGACGTTGTAGCTGCCGGTGCGCACTTCCACGCCCTTGACGTCGCGCGCGCGCTTGACCACGTCGTCCAGCGCGGCGCTCAGCTTCTTGCCGGCGGCTGGCTGGTCCGGCGCGTCGACTTCGGCCGACAGGGTGATGCGCACGGTGTCCTGCTTGACCTCGGAAGACGCGGTGGCCTGCAAGGACAGTTCGGGCGCACGGCTGGCGGACGCTTCCGTGGCGGCGGGCGCCTGGGCCTGCGCATGAGCCGGTTGCACGGCGGCGAGCGCGGCCACGGCTGCGCACGCCGCACCCAATTTGGTCAGCGAAAAAACAGGGTGTTTGAACATGGACGAGTCCTAGGAGAGAGGACGATGGGGAGGGGTGAGGCGCCCGGCGCGGACCTGCGCCGATGGCAGGCCCGCTGGGATAGATGCCCCGCCTGTGCCGTCAAGGCCGGCATCTCGAACCCTGAGGTTCAAGGTGGTCGCGTTCCGTAGAGCATCGGGTTCGTCTGCGAGAGACGATCACTCCAGCTCTGCACTCCCGCAACCAATATGCCATAAGACATAGGTTCAGAGAATGTATGGCCTAGTCACGAACACGGCAGGGACAAACTGAAAAATCTGGACTGCAGCGTTGATGGCTGCAGCTGGCGAATGCTAGAGCAGCTTTTCCTGACCCGACAAGGCGTCATCGAGCACTGCATTCATGTCCTCGATTCTACGCTTGAAGTCGCCGACCGCCAAACCGCCCAGGGGACCATCGGGCGCTTTCATCGCAAGCAGTTCGCCCGCGATCTGCAGCGCGGCCATCACGGCGATGCGCTCGTTGCTGGAGACCTTGCCAGTGCCTTGAATGCGCAGCATGAGCTGGTCGACGTGGCGCACGGCGGCGACCAGCGTCGGCTTTTCTTCGGCCGAGCACGCCAGGGAATAGTCGCGCCCCAGTATCGTTACATCTACGCGTTCCATCAGTGTTGCTCTCCAGACGGCGCGCCCGGCAGACGGGCCAGCACGGCGTCGATGCGCTCGCGGGCCGTCGCGGCGGCCACGCGCAAGCGCTGTAGTTCGGTGT
Organism: Achromobacter sp. SX5; assembly: GCF_056711425.1. Classification (NCBI taxonomy): domain Bacteria; kingdom Pseudomonadati; phylum Pseudomonadota; class Betaproteobacteria; order Burkholderiales; family Alcaligenaceae; genus Achromobacter; species Achromobacter sp. SX5. The sequence continues at coordinate 4,972,351 of NZ_CM160041.1, forward strand.
CGCGGTTCTGCAGGCTGCCCTGCAGTTCGGTTTCCCTGGCGGAGAAACGCGATTCGAGCGATTGGCGCTCGGCGGTCTCGCGGGCCAGTTGTTCGCGCAGCGCGGCCTCGGCCTGCTGGGCCTGCTCGAGCATGGCGGTGACGGCGCCGTCGTGTTCCTGAAGCTTGCTTTGCAGCGTGACGATCTCGGCCTCGCGCTCGGCGGCGCGCTGCTTCAGCACGCGCTGCTCAGCTTCGGATTCGTTAAGACGGGCGCGCAACGCGTCACGCTCTGCGTGGAGTTGGCGGGTGCGTTGCACCAGTTGCCCGATGCGGGCAGCGAGTTGGTCTAGATCTTGCAGCATGGGCGCTATCGTAAACCATCCTGGGTTGGACGGGGCCTCTTCACGCAAGGTGAGAAACCCGGCAATATTCAGTAGGAATTACGTCTGAAATTTCGGGATGCGACCTTACCCGATTCCAGCCGGAAAAAGAAACCCTCGAATCCGGCGCACGGAAAGAATCCCTCATCTGGCCGATCCGGCTTTCGCATTTCTTTCTATAAACTTTCACTTAGCTTTCAAAAAGCCCTCAAACCTCCCCGCTCGTTACAACTGAGGTTCGGGAGTACCCGAATTTTAGGGAAAACCCCAGGCTTTCACCGAACTTACAGGGTTTGCAGCGTGGCAGGCGTCCATTACCATTCGCCCTTCCAAGAAACCACGCCGTCGCTTTCAAAAGAATAAATGGCACCCTGAAGTGCCTTTTTTGTGCCTGTCACCCGCCTTTCGCGAAGCCGTCGGGCCACAAACTTTTTTTCTCTACATGCTGTAAACAGGAGCCAAGCAATCATGCAGCTACGCAATCGACAGGACTTCTGGTCGGGGGTGATGTTCATCGTCCTCGGACTGGGATTCGCCTGGCAGGCCAGCAGCTACCAAATGGGTACTGCCGCACGGATGGGCCCAGGGTATTTTCCTTTCTGGCTAGGTATTGTTCTGGCATTGTTGGGCGCCATCGTGCTGCTCGGCTCGCTGTCCAAGAAAGCCCATGAAACGCACGTCGACAAGTTCGACTGGCGCATCGTCTTCCTGGTGGTCGGATCGGTCGTGCTCTACGGCTTCATCCTCAAACTGCTGGGCATCTACATTTCGGTATTCATCCTGGTTGTGGTCAGCAGCCTGGCCAGCCACGAGTTCAACCTGAAGGTCGCCGTCGCCAACGGCATCTTCCTGGTGATCTTCTCGTATCTGGCGTTCGTCAAGGGGCTGGGGCTGATTTTCCCGCTGTGGCCGTCCTTCCTGGGCATGAATTAAGGAGTAATCGGCCATGGAACTGTTGGATCACCTGATGCTGGGTTTCGGCGTGGCGTTCACGCCCGAAAACCTCGCCTACGCCCTGCTGGGCTGCATTCTGGGCACGCTGATCGGCGTGCTGCCGGGCATCGGCCCGGTCCCGACCATCGCGATGCTGCTGCCGATCACGTACGTGCTGCCGCCGATCGCCGGTCTCATCATGCTTGCGGGCATTTACTACGGCGCCCAGTACGGCGGCTCCACGACGGCCATTCTGGTGGCGCTGCCAGGGGAGACATCCGCGGTGGTGACCGTGCTGGACGGGCACCAGATGGCGCGCAACGGCCGCGCAGGCGCGGCCCTGGCGATCGCCGCCCTGGGTTCGTTCTTCGCCGGCTGCGTGGCCACCCTGCTGCTGGCCGCGTTCGCGCCCCCGCTGGCTGAAGTCGCGTTCAAGTTCGGCCCCGCCGAGTACTTCTCGCTGATGTGCCTGGGCCTGGTCGGCGCCGTGGTGCTGGCTTCGGGTTCGCTGCCCAAGGCCATCTGCATGATCCTGCTGGGCCTGCTGCTGGGCATGGTGGGCACCGACGTGAACTCGGGCGTGGCCCGCTACGACTTCGGCATTCCCGAACTGCAGGACGGCATCGACTTCGCCATCGTGGCCATGGGCGTGTTCGGCTTCGCCGAAATCATGACCAACCTCGAGCAGAAGGAAAACCGCGTCGACATCACCGACAAGATCGGCACGCTGTACCCGAACCTGCAGGAATTCAAGGAAGCCGCTCCCGCCGTCGTGCGCGGCACGGCCCTGGGTTCGGCGCTGGGTATCCTGCCGGGCGGTGGCGCGGTGCTGTCGTCGTTCGCTTCCTACACGCTGGAAAAGAAGATCTCCAAGAATCCGGAGCGCTTCGGCAAGGGTCACCCGGCCGGCCTGGCCGGTCCGGAATCGGCCAACAACGCCGCCGCCCAGACCTCGTTCATCCCGCTGCTGACCCTGGGTATCCCGGGCAACGCCGTGATGGCGCTGATGGTCGGCGCGATGACCATCCACAACATCCAGCCCGGCCCGCAAGTCATGACGAGCCACCCGGAGCTGTTCTGGGGCCTGATCGCCTCGATGTGGATCGGCAACCTGATGCTGGTGGTGCTGAACCTGCCGCTGATCGGCCTGTGGGTCAAGCTGCTCAAGGTGCCCTACCGCATCCTGTTCCCGGCGATTCTGGTGTTCTGCACGATCGGTGTGTACTCGTTGAACTACAACACCTTCGACATCTTCACCACCGCCATCTTCGGCATCATCGGCTACGTGTGGTCCAAGCTGAAGTGCGAAGGCGCCCCGCTGCTGCTGGGCCTGGTGCTGGGCCCCATGATGGAAGAGAACTTCCGTCGCGCCCTGCTGCTGTCGCGCGGCGACTTCAGCACCTTCGTGACGCGTCCGCTGTCGGCCTCGCTGCTGGCTGTGGCCGTGTTCCTGGTGGTGCTGGTGGCCCTGCCGGCCATCCGCAAGAAGCGCGAAGAGACCTTCGTCGAAGAAGACTGATCCCGGCGCGCCGCCCCGCGGCGCACGCCAGCCAAGATCCCCGGCCCCGGCCGGGGATTTTTTTTGCCTTTCCGACAGTCCCAGGACGCGACCAATCGATACTGCGCAATACAAATTGTTCCGCCGCGCCGATCTCCTACGTTAAGCTACGGGTTTACCCCATGCGGCATTCGAGATGAATTTCGACTGGAACAACCCCTACCCCGGCACGCGCCGGCCGGTGTACGCCAGCAATATGGTCGCGGCCTCGCAGCCGCTGGCGGCTCAGGCCGGCCTGCGTATCCTGGCCCGCGGCGGCAACGCGGTCGACGCCGCCATCGCGGCGGCGGCCACGCAGGCCCTGACCGAGCCGGCCGCCAACGGATTGGGCTCGGATTGCTGCGCGATCGTCTGGGACGGCTCCAGGCTGCACGGGCTGAATGCATCGGGCGCGGCGCCCGCGGCCTGGAACCTGGATTATTTCCGGCGCAAGCACCAGGGGCGGATTCCCGCGCGCGGCTGGGACAGCGTCACGGTGCCGGGCTGCGTGGCGGGCTGGGCCGCCCTGCACGAGAAGCTGGGCCGCATGTCCTTCGCCGACGTGCTCGAACCGGCCATCGAATACGCCGAACGCGGCTACGCCGTCTCCGCGGCCGTCCAGCGGAAATGGGCGGCCCAGGCCGACGAACTGCAGCCGCAGCCGGGATACGCCGAGCACTTCCTGCCCCGCGGCCGCCCGCCTCAGGTCGGAGAGCACTTCGTGCTGCAGGGGGCCGCGGCCACGCTCAAGCGCATCGCCGCCAGCGGCGGACGCGATTTCTACGAAGGGGAAACGGCGCACAAGCTGGTCGCGCATGCCCAGGCGCATGACGCCGTGCTGACCCTGGCCGACCTGCGCGACTACGCGCCCCAATGGACCTGCCCCGTCGGCCAGACGTACCGCGGCCATACGCTGCATCAGCTGGCCCCCGGCGGCCAGGGCATCGCCGCCCTGCTCGCGCTGGGCATGCTGCAGCATTTCGACGTGGCCGCCCGCCCCGTCGACCATCCCGACACGCAGCACCTGCTGATCGAGGCCATGAAGCTGGCCCAGGCCGACGCCGCCGCGCGTCGCCCGGGCATGACGCCCGAAGACCTGCTCCAGGCCGGGCACCTGGCCGAGCGCGCGCGGCTGATCGATCCGGCCCATGCCCGGCGCGGCGCGGGCGGCAACGCGCCGCGTGCGGACGCGATCTGCCTGAGCGCGGTCGACCGCAACGGCATGATGGTGAGCCTGGCCCAGTCGAGCCACATGGGATTCGGCTCGGGCGTGGTGGTGCCCGGCACCGGCGTCAGCCTGCAAAACGGCGGCCACGGGTTCAGCGCCGATGCCGGCCATCCGGACGCGGTGGCCGGCGGCAAGCGGCCGGCGCACGCCGCCCTGCCGGCTTTCCTGATGCGCGACGGCGCGCCCGTGATGAGCTTCGGCGTCGTGGGCGGCGACATGCAGTCCCAGGGGCAGGTGCAGGCGCTGGTGCGCATGCTGGACTACGGCCAGCAGCCGCAGGCCGCCTGCGACGCGCCGCGCTGGAGATGGCGCCACGGCCAGACGCTGGACGTGGAATCGGGCCTGGCGCCGTCCGTGGCGCAGGGCCTGCTGGCGCGGGGCCACGCGTTGCTGGCCGCGCAAGACCCGGGGCAGGATTTCGGGTCGGGCCAATTCATCTGGCGGCTGGGCGATCCGGCCGTCGATGGCTATGTCGGCGCCAGCGACGGCAGGCGCGATGGGCTCGCCGCCGGCTTTTGATTGCGTTAAGGTTACTGTCCTCAGACTGACCTTACCCTCATAGAGCGGAGTCCTGCATGGCAACGATCGGTACCAAGAGCTACGACGCGGCGGTAGCCCAGAAAGTCACTTTCCTCGGATTGGGCGTGATGGGCCTGCCCATGGCCGGCCATCTGGCCCGCGCGGGCCATGACGTCACCGTCTACAACCGCACGCCGGCCAAGGCCCAGGCCTGGGTGGCCGAATTCGGCGGCAAGAGCGCGGCCACGCCGCGCGAAGCCGTCGCCGGCGCGCAGATCGTGTTCGCCTGCGTCGGCAACGACGACGACTTGCGCAGCGTGGTGCTGGGGCCGGACGGCGCGTTCGCGGGCATGGCGCCGGGCGCGGTGTTCGTGGACCACACCACGGCCTCGGCCGACGTGGCGCGCGAACTCTACGCGCAGGCCAAGGAGCTGGGCCTGAACTTCATCGACGCTCCGGTGTCCGGCGGACAGGCGGGCGCGGTCAACGGCGTGCTGACCATCATGTGCGGCGGCGAGCCGGCCGTGTTCGACGCGATCAAGCCGGTGGCGCAGTGCTTCGGCCGCGCCGTCACGCTGGTGGGCCCTCCGGGAGCCGGCCAGCTGGCCAAGATGGTCAACCAGATCTGCATCGCCGGCGTGGTGCAGGGGCTGTCGGAAGCCATTGCGTTCGGCCAGGCCGCCGACCTGGACATGAAGCTGGTGCTGGACGTGATCAGCAAGGGCGCGGCGCAAAGCTGGCAGATGGAGAACCGCGGCGGCACCATGGTCGACGACAAGTTCGATTTCGGCTTCGCGGTGGACTGGATGCGCAAGGACCTCGGGCTGGTGCTGGCGGAGGCGCGCCACAACGGCGCCCGCCTGCCGCTGACGGCCCTGGTGGACCAGTTCTACGGCGACGTCCAGAAGATGGGCGGAGGCCGCTGGGACACGTCCAGCCTGATCAAGCGCCTGCGCGACTGAACGCCGCAGTCAAGCAAAAAGGCGAGCCCTGGGGCTCGCCTTTTTTTGGCCCGACGACCGGGCTTATGCAGCGATGCCGACCGGCGCCGCGTCGGCCAGCAGCGCGTCGATGCGCTGTTTGGCCTGCGCCACGCCTTCCAGCGCCGCGACTTCGCCCATGGCCATGCCCTCGGCGGCGATGAAGGTCACGTCGTCCATGCCCAGGAAGCCCAGCATCTGACGCAGGTAAGGCGTGAGCGTATCGGCGGGCGTGCCTTCGGCCTTGCCGCCGCGGGCGGTCAGCACCAGCACCTCTTTGCCCTTGACCAGGCCTTCCGGCACGCCTTCGGACGTATAGCGGAAGGTGACGCCGGCGCGGGCGACGTAATCCAGGTAGGTCTTGAACTGCGCGGGCAGGCTGAAGTTGTAGACGGGCACGGCGAAGACGATGCGGTCGGCTTCCATCAGTTCGGCAATCAGGGCATCGCCCAGTTCGACGATACGGTGCTGCTCGGCCGTGCGGGCGTCGGACGGCGTGAACAGCGCGCCGACGGTGGCGCCGTCGAAATACGGCAGGGGCTGGGCGCCGATGTCGCGGATCTTGACCGCCGCGGCGGGGTTGGCGGACTTGATGCGCGCAATCAGGTGATCGGCCAATTGCTTGCTGTTGGAACGATCGCCGAGAATCGAGGAAAGGATAACCAGGGTCTTCATTGCAAATATCTCCAGTGGGCGGGGGCCTGTCGCTGTCTTGGCTCGGGCAGGCGCCGAATGCATGGCCTCACTGTAACTGGGCTGATTGCACATATAAATGGGGTTATGATGAACTGTTCGTTCCAAGTGCAGAACAATCATGCAAGACCTCAATGATCTCTATTATTTTTCCCAGGTCGTCGAGCAAGGCGGTTTCAGCGCCGCGGCGCGGGCGCTGGACATCCCCAAATCCCGCCTGTCGCGCCGGATCTCCCACCTGGAGGAAAGCCTGGGCGTACGCCTGCTGCAACGCACGACGCGGCGTCTGCGACTGACTTCGGCCGGCGAGCGCTATCTGCACTATTGCCGCGAAATGGCGGCTTCGGCGCGCGCGGCCGACGAGGCCATGCGCCAGCTGCAGTCCGAGCCCAGCGGTCCCGTGATCGTCAGTTGCCCGGTTTCCATCGCCCAGGACGTGCTGGCGCCGCTGTTGCCGGAATTCCTGGACGCCTGGCCGGCGATATCGGTGCAGCTGCTGGTGACCAACCGCCGCGTGGACCTGATACGCGAGGGCGTGGACCTGGCGCTCAGGGTGCGCACCAAGCTGGATACGGACGCGGAACTGGTGGTGCGCCACTTCGGCACCGGACGCGGCACGCTGGTCGCCAGCCCGGGCTACCTGCAGCGCCACGGCACGCCCGACAGCCCGCAGGACCTGGCCACCCACACCACACTGAGCTTCAGCGACCCGCAGCACGAAGTGCGCTGGCCGCTGCGCAACGACAAGGGCGAAGAGGTGAGCATCGAGCTCAAGCCGCAGCTGTCCTGCAACGACTTCATCGTGCTGACCGAGGCGGCGGTGCGCGGCCGCGGCATCGCGCTGCTGCCGTCGATCGCCACGCATGAAGAGCTGCGCCGCGGCCAGCTGGTGCAGGTGCTGCCGCAATGGCAGTCGCCCGAAGGAATCGTGCACTGTATCTACCCGTCGCGCCGCGGCATGATGCCCGCGGTGCGCGCGCTGCTCGATTTCCTGTCCGAGCGCCTGCCGTCCATGTATCAGCGGCTGGAAAAGGCGCCGACCGCGGCGGCTCAGTAGCCGCGCTCGCGCTCCACCACGCCGCTGATGGCCTCGCCGCGCTGCAACTGCGCGACCTTGGCCGCGATCTGGGCGATGCTTTCGTCGCGCAGCGTGCGCGCCGCGATATGGGGCGTGACGTGCACGCGCGCGTCGCGCCAGAAGGGATGGTCGCGCGGCAGCGGCTCGGTGTGGAACACGTCCAGCGTGGCGCCGGCGATCTCGCCCTCTTCCAGCATCTGCACCAGGTCGTCCTCGACCAGGTGCTCGCCGCGGCCGACGTTGACCAGATGGGCGCCGGGCAGCAGCTGCGACAGCGTGTCCCGATTGAGGATGCCGGCCGTATCCGGCGTGAGCGGCAGGACGTTGACCAGGAAGCGCGTGCGCGCCAGGAACGCCGGCAGCGCGTCCATGCCCGCATAGGACTCGACGCCCGGGATGTCGCGCGGCGAACGCGACCAGCCCGCCACCGGATAGCCGAAGCCGGCCAGCGTCTGCGCCACGCGCAGGCCCACCTGGCCCAGCCCCAGTACGCCCACCGGCCAGTCGGCCGGCCGGCTGCCTTCGCCCGGCTCCCAGTGCTGGCGCGCCTGGGCGCGGTCGAAGGCTTCGAAATCGCGCGAGACGCGCAGCAGCGCGTACAACGCATACTCGGCCATCTGCAGCGCCATGCCCGCGTCTTCGAGGCGCACGATGCGCACGTGCGGCGGGATCTCGGGCATCTTCAGCAGGGCGTCGACGCCCGCCCCCAGGTTGAACAGCGTGGTCAGGCCGGTCTCGTGCCTGAACAGTTCGGCCGGCGGACGCCACACCAGCGCGACGTCGGCGCCCGACGGCGGGCCTTCGGGGTTCCATACCGAAATGCGGCAGCCGGGCATGGCGGCCTCCAGCAGGGGCACCCAGGCGTCGGGATCGTGGTGGGGACAGGCGAACAGGATGTGCATGGCGGCTTTCGTATGCGGAACTCAGGAACCCCCAAGCATGAGGGATGCCGCCCGACAAATCAAACGGCCCGGCGAAAGCGCCGGGCCGATCCGGATCGCGCCGTTCAGGCCGCCTGCGGCACTTCGGGCTTGCCGCGGCCCTTGCCGCGGCCGCGGCGCAGGAAGGCCCACACCTGCAGCGCGATCAGCAAGGCGCTGGCCGCGATGAACCAGGCGCTGATCGGACGCTCGATGAACACGCCCAGATCTCCGCGCGACAGCAGCAGCGCGCGGCGGAAATTCTCTTCCACCATCGGCCCGAGCACGAAGCCCAGCAGGATGGGCGCGACCGAGAATTCCAGCGTCATCAGGATGGCGCCGATCACGCCGAAAGCAAGCACCTCCCAGATCTGGAAGAGGCTGTTCTGCGTGCTGAACACCCCCACCGCGATGAAGAACAGCGCGGACGGGAACAGGTAGCGGTAAGGCACCTGCAGCAGTTTCACCCACACGCCGATCAACGGCACGTTCAGCACCATCAGCAGCACGTTGCCGACCCAGAAGCTGGCGATCAGGCCCCAGAAGATGTCCGGATGTTCGGTGATCAGCTGCGGGCCGGGCTGGATGCCCTGGATCAGCAGCGCGCCCAGGATCAGCGCCATCACCGCGTCGCCCGGAATGCCCAGGCTCATCGTCGGGATGAAGTCGACCTGCGTCTTGGAGTGCGACGAGGCTTCGGGCGAGGCCACGCCGGCGATCATGCCGGTGCCGAATTTTTCCGGCGTCTTGGAGATCTTGCGTTCCAGCGCGTAGGACACGAAGGTGGTGATCGTCGGGCCGGTGCCCGGCATGGCGCCGAACAGCGTGCCCACCGTGGTGCCGCGGACCATGGGCCAGAAGGCGGTCTTGAGCTCCTGGCGGCTGGGCCGCATGTCCTTCAGGCGCAGCTTGGCGCCGCTGCCGATGATGCTCATGCGGTTGACGCTCATGAGGAAGTCGGCCACGCCGAACAGGCCCATCGAGATCGCCACCAGCTCCAGGCCGTCGGACAGATCCAGCAGGCCGAACGAAAAGCGGATGGTGCCGGTGTTGACGTCGGTGCCCACCACCCCGCACATCAGGCCGAACAGGGTCATCGCCACGCCCTTCAGCGGCGAGCCGCGCGACATGGTCGCGCCGGCCAGCAGCCCCAGCAGCATGATCGAGAAGATCTCGGTCGGGCCGAACTTGAACGCCACCTCCACCAGCAGCGGCGAGGCGAAGATCATGACGATGATGCCTACGGATGCGGCGAAGAACGAGCAGATCATGGTGATGCCCAGCGCCGTTCCTCCCTTGCCCTGCTTGGTCAGCGGATAGCCGTCCAGGCAGGTCACCGCATGCGGCGGATGCGAAGGCAGGTTGAGCAGGATCGCGCCGATGGCGCCGCCGTATTGCGAGCCGTAGAAAATCCCGGCCAGCATCAGGATGGCGGGCACCGGATGCATCACATAGGTCAGCGGCAGCAGGATCGAAATGGCCGACAGCGCGCCCATGCCGGGCAGCACGCCGATGAGGTTGCCCACCAGCACGCCGAAGAACGACCACATCAGGTTATGCCACTGGAACGCGACGCCGAAGCCGTACCAGAGGTCCATCAAGGATTGGGAGATCATGGCGCTTCAACCCCAGCGAAACAGCGGCATCTGCAGTTGCAGCGCCCACCAGAAAACGACGACCGCGATCGCGACCATGGCGATCGACAGCAGGAACGCCTGTTTGACCGTGTTCTTGCGGTCGCCCAGCGCGGATATGAACACGATGGCGAAGGTCGCCGGCAGCAGGCCGCCGTAGTGGCCGAGCAGCAGAAATGCCAGGATGCCCAGCAGGATGCAGGCGCCGCCACGCAGGTCCGGCAGGCCGTGGGCGTGGCCCTCGCCCGGCGCGGCGCCGCCGCTTTCGCCGGAACGCGCCGACAGCGCGATCAGCACGCCGGTCAGCGCCAGCAGTCCGCCCAGCGCCGCCGGAAAGAATCCGGGGCCCATGTGGCTGAGCGTGCCGACGTGATAGTCGGTGCCGCCGTATATGGCGCCCAGGCCGATGAGGACCATCAGCGCGCCGCCGTAATAGTCCTTTCTGTTGATGGTTTTTTGCACGTCTTCCTCCTTCCTCACAGGCCTTTGCAGCCCTGAATGCGCCGCCCGGAACGGACGCCGCGGCCGCTTGCGACAGGCCGGAGGGCAGATTACGGAAGGAAGCTGCGGATTCGCTTTCTGTGCGCTGTCGCCTTGCTGAATCCAGGGGTAATCCCTGAGCGGCGGGCGTGTCGCACGCGTAAGCGACGGTGACGGCGCGCTATTGCTCGCCCTTGAGTTCGACGTCGGCCGGGCGCGGATACTGCGAGACCGTGGAGGCGATCGGCAGCCACAGCACGGAAGCCAGGCCGACGCCGCCCTGCGCGTTGGGCTCGCCGTCGCGCAGTTCGATGTCGCCGTCGTTGCGGCGCGCGTAGGCGCGCGCGATCGCCAGCCCCAGGCCCGAGCCCGAGGAGGCGACCGGCTTGTCGGTGCCGACCCGCTCGAAGCGCGCGAACGCGCGCTGGCGCAGCACCGGGTCCAGCCCGGGGCCGTTGTCGGACACGGCGACCTCGGCGCGGCCGTCCTGGCGGCAGACCGATACGGTGATGCGCGCGCCGGGGGTCGTGTAGTGGATGGCGTTATGGACCAGGTTGGACAGGGCCTCGTGCAGCTCGGCCTCGTTGCCCGAGACCGGCACGGGGGTTTCCTGCCCTTCTTCGGCGCCGGCCGGCACCCAGCCCAGGTCCTGCTGTTTCTCGTGCGCCAGCGGCAGGTACTGCAGCACCACCTCGCGCGACACGGCGTTGAGGTCCAGCAATTGGCGCGGCAGCGGATCGGCCTGGTTGGCGTGCGCCAGCGACAGCAGCTGTTCGGTCAGGCGGCGGGTGCGGCCCAGCTGGTCGACGATGGCGCGCAGGCCCTCCTGCGCGCGCGCCGGATCGCGCTCGCGCAGCGCATACTGCGCCTGCGTCAGCATGATGGCCAGCGGCGTGCGCAACTGGTGGGAGGCGTCGGCCAGGAAGTGCGACTGCTCGTCCAGCACCCGGCGGTAGCGCGCGATATGGTGGTTGACGGCGTCGACCAGCGGGCTGACCTCGCTGGGCACGCGCGAGGCGTCCAGCGGCGTCAGGTCGTCGGGCCGGCGCCCGCGGATATCGTTGCGCAGCCGGCGCAGCGGCTTCAGGGCCCACGACACGCCCCACCACACCAGCAGCGCCACCAGGGCCAGCATGCGCGTGTCGCGCAGGATTTCCTGGCGGCGCGCGCGGTTCTCGGCCTCGATGCGCTTGCCGGTGCTTTCGGCCACCACCACCAGCACCTGCCGGTGCTGCCCCTTGTAGTAGAGATCGCGCACCACCGCAACGACCCGCACCGGGTCGTTGCGGTAGACGCTGTCGTAGAAGACCGGCTGGCCGTTGGAGCGCGGCCAGCTCGGCGGACGCGGCATTTCGGGCATGCCCAGCAAGGTCTTGCCCTGGTCCTGCGGCACCGGCGAGCCGTCCGGCAGCGGCGGGTCCATTTCTTCGATGCGGAAATACTTGCGCAGGCCGGCGCGCGATTCCAGCATGACCTGCGCATAGAGCGGCGTGGCCACCTGCAGCCTGCCCTCGGGCGTGAATTCCAGGCTGCTTTCGAGCACGCGCGCCGGCTCGACCAGCGCGCTGTCGTAGGCTTCGTTGGTGATTTCGGCCAGCGTGCGGTAGTCGTTCAGGCTGTCGACGACCAGCAGCACCACCACGCCCGGCAGCAGCAGGATGATGAGCAGCGCACGGATGCCGACGCGCGGCAACTTCATCTAGGCCGACTCGCTGGCGACGCTTTCCAGCATGTACCCCAGCCCGCGGACCGTGACGATGCGCACGTCGCTGCCGGCCAGCTTCTTGCGCAGCCGGTGCAGCACGACCTCGATGGCGTCGGGGTTGGCTTCGCTGTCGTGGGTGAAGACCTTGCCGAACAGCTGCGACTTGTCCACCGGGTAGCCGCTGCGGGTCAGCAGGGCCGCCAGCGCGGCGTGTTCGCGCGGCGTGAGAAACAGCAGCGAGCCGTCCAGCGTGAAGGCGCGGCTTTCGCTGTCGTAGGACAGCGAGCCGCACTGCAGCCGCGGATGCTGGCGGCCGCGGCTGCGGCGCACCAGGGCGGTGAGGCGGGCTTCCAGTTCTTCGAGGGCGAAGGGCTTGGTCAGGAAATCGTCGGCGCCCAGGTTCAGGCCGCGCACGCGGTCCTGCAGCGCGCCCTGCGCGGTCAAGAGCAGCACCGGCGTGCGGTCGTCGCGGTTGCGCATCTCGCGCAGGACCACCAGCCCGTGCTTGTCGGGCAGGCGCAGGTCCATGACGATGGCGTCGTACTCCGTGCCGGCCATGAAGGCTTCGGCCGTCCGGGCATCGGCCGCGTGGTCGGGCACGAACCCGCTCTGGGCGAGCGCGCGCATCAACCAGGACGCCATGTCCCGTTCGTCTTCAACCAACAATATGCGCATGACCGTCCGTTCCTTCGGGCAAATTCTCAGCCGCACGTTGTCCGTGCACCCGCTGGCGCAAGTAGCGGGTTTCGTGGTGACGCCGAAAGAGGATCGCCGACAACTCGTTCAACGCCTGGGTATAGACGTCGCGCTTGAACTCGATCACGGCATCCAGCGGAACCCAGTACTGGCTCCAGCGCCAGGCGTCGAATTCCGGATGCTGCGTCGCGCGCAGGCAAACGTCGCTGTCACGGCCGACCAGGCGCAACAAGAACCAAATCTGCTTTTGTCCTTTATAGTGGCCGCGCCACTCACGCCGGACGAAGTGATCGGGCACGTTATAACGTAACCAATCGCGTGTACGCCCCAAAATGCGGACATGCTCGGGCTTCAGGCCCACCTCTTCATGGAGCTCGCGATACATGGCCTGCACCGGGCTTTCGCCGTACTTGATGCCGCCCTGGGGGAACTGCCATGCATGTTCCCTGATACGCTTGCCCCAAAAGACCTCGTTTTTGGTGTTGACGAGAATGATGCCGACATTGGGGCGGTAGCCTTCGCGGTCAAGCATGGGCCACCCCCACCGAATTCAATACAATTACGGACGATTATACGTATCTGCTGCCACCTTTAAACATGCGCGCATCCAACTACCACATCAACACCCTCAAAGAAGCCCCTTCGGAAGCCGAAGTCGCCAGCCACCAACTGATGACCCGGGCCGGCATGATCCGCAAGCTCGCGGGCGGCATCTACACCTACATGCCCCTGGGGCTGAAGATCATCCGCAAGGTCGAGGCCATCGTCCGCGAGGAAATGAACGCCGCGGGCGCCATCGAGCTGCTGATGCCGGTGGTCCAGCCCGCCGAGCTCTGGCAGGAGTCGGGCCGCTGGGAGCAGTACGGCGCGGAACTGCTGCGCATCAAGGACCGGCACCAGCGCGATTTCGTGCTGCAGCCCACGTCCGAAGAGGTGATCACGGATATCGCGCGCAACGAGATCCACAGCTACCGCCAGCTGCCGCTGAACTTCTATCACATCCAAACCAAGTTCCGCGACGAGCGCCGTCCGCGCTTCGGCCTGATGCGCGGCCGCGAATTCACCATGAAGGACGCCTACTCGTTCGACCGCGACGAGGCCGGCGCCCAGCGCAGCTACGACATCATGTTCAACGCCTACATGCGCATCTTCGGCCGACTGGGCCTGGAATTCCGCGCGGTGGCGGCCGACACGGGCTCGATCGGCGGTTCGCGCAGCCATGAATTCCAGGTCATCGCCGAAACCGGCGAGGACCTGCTGGTCTACAACGCCGAGTCCGACTACGCCGCCAATATCGAGCTGGCCGAGGCGCCCGCGCTGTACGCCACGCGCGCCGAGCCGGCCGAGGCCATGGCCGAAGTGCCCACCCCGGGCGCGGCCAAGTGCGAAGACGTCGCCCGCCTGCTGGACATGCCGCTGGAGCGCACGATCAAGTCCATCGTGCTGGCCACCGACGGCGAAAAAGGCGCCGACATCTGGCTGCTGCTGCTGCGCGGCGACCATGAGCTCAACGAGATCAAGGCCGGCAAGCTGCCGGGCCTGGCGGGCTTCCGCTTCGCCACGGAAAGCGAGATCGTCGAGGCTTTCGGCTGCAAGCCCGGCTACCTGGGCCCGGTCAAGACCGCGCGCCCGGTGCACGTCGTCGCCGATCGCACCGTGGCCAACATGGCCGACTTCGTCTGCGGCGCGAACAAGGAAGATTTCCACATCCGCGGCGTGAACTGGGGCCGCGACCTGCCCGAGCCCGAGCTGGTCGCCGACCTGCGCAACGTCGTCGCCGGCGATCCTTCGCCCGACGGCAAGGGCACGCTGTCGATCCAGCGCGGCATCGAAGTGGGCCACGTTTTCTACCTGGGCAAGAAGTACTCCGAAGCGCTCAAGGCCACCTTCCTGGACGAGACCGGCAAGCCGGCGGTGCTGGAGATGGGCTGCTACGGCATCGGCGTCACCCGCATCGTGGGCGCGGCCATCGAACAGAACCACGACGCCCGCGGCATCATCTGGCCGCGCGCGATCGCGCCCTTCGAAGTCGTGATCTGCCCGGTGGGCTGGGGCAAAAGTGAAACCGTGCGTGACACCGCCCAGAAGCTCTATGAATCGCTGCTGGCGCGCGGCGTGGACGTCATCCTGGACGACCGCGACGCCCGCCCCGGCGTGATGTTCGCCGAATGGGAATTGATCGGCGCGCCGCTGCGTGTAACAGTTGGAGAACGCGGCCTGAACGATGGTGTGTTGGAATTGCAGGCCCGTCGGGAAACCGAAGCCGCCAAGATTCCGGTAGAGTCCGCGCTCGAGGCCGTGCTGAGCAAACTCGACACCCTTTAACCTTATAGTAACTACGGGCTTATCGGCCCCGTCCGACATCTGCCTATCCGTACCGTGACCGCCCCGAAGTTCCCCGAATCCATCCTGCAGGTCCGTGTCTACTACGAAGACACGGACGCGGGCGGGGTGGTTTTCTATGCCAACTACCTGAAATTCCTGGAGCGCGCACGCACCGAGTGGCTGCGCGACCTGGGAGTCAACCAGTCCGCCCTGGCGGCCAGCGAGCAACGGCTTTTCGTCGTCCACTCCCTGGACATGTCCTACCGCAAACCGGCCAGGCTGGACGACCTGCTTACCATACGCAGCCGGATCACACGACTGGGCCGCGCTTCGATACACTTCGCGCAGCGCGCCGAGCGTGACGGGGAACTGCTTGCCGAAGGCAATATCCAAGTCTGCTGCGTCGATGCCATCCACATGCGGCCGGCGGAACTGCCGGCCGACGTTCGCGCCAAACTGAAATTCATTCAGGAATAACCATGCAAGTCACCAACGACATGTCGTTGCTTACCCTGATCACCGACGCCAGCGTGCCGGTCCAGCTGATCATGCTGTTGCTGCTGGGCATTTCGATCATGTCCTGGACCTACATCTTCGCCAAGCGCCTGGCCATCAAGCGCGCCCATGCGCAGACCCGCCGTTTCGAAGACGATTTCTGGTCCGGCGGCGACCTGTCCATGCTGCAGCAGGCCGTGGCCTCGCGCCGCGACGAACAGGGCGCGCTGGCCCGCATCTTCGATGCCGGCATGACCGAATTCCTGAAGGCCCGCCGCGGCAACGCCACGGGCGACGCCATCGCCCTGCTCGACGGCCCGCGCCGCGCCATGCGCGCGGCCTACCAGCGCGAAATGGACTCGCTGGAATCGCATCTCAACTTCCTGGCCTCGGCCGGCTCGGTTTCGCCGTACATCGGCCTGCTGGGCACGGTCTGGGGCATCATGCACGCCTTCATCGGCCTGTCGAACATGCAGCAGGCCACGCTGGCCTCGGTGGCCCCCGGCATCGCGGAAGCCCTGATCGCGACCGCCATCGGCCTGTTCGCCGCCATTCCGGCCGTGGTCGCCTACAACCGCTTCACCAACGACATCGACCGCATCTCGATCCGCTTCGACAGCTTCGTCGATGAATTCCTGAACATTCTGCAACGGCAGGTACGCTAATGCCCTCGGTAAGCTCGCGCGGCCGGGCCGGCCGCCGCATGAAGGCCGACATCAACGTCGTGCCCTACATCGACGTCATGCTGGTGCTGCTGGTCATCTTCATGGTGACCGCGCCCCTCATCACGCCCGGCCTGATCCAGTTGCCCTCGGTCGGCGCCGCCTCCGAGGTGCCGGTCAAGCCGCTGGAAGTCCAGATTTCGGAAGACGGCAAGCTCGCCCTGCGCATGCGCGAACCCGGCGCGACGCCGCAGGACATCGCGCGTCCCGAACTGGTGGCGCAAGTGCGCTCGCGCATTACGGCTGAAACCCCGGTGGTCATCGCCGCCGACGGCAAGGTGCCGTACGAGACGGTAGTGAAGGTCATGGATGAATTGCGCACCAACGGCATCACCCGCCTGGGTCTGCTGGTGGACCAATCCGCCGGCCAGAACCAGCCCGCCCCCGCGAAGAAACGCTAACGCGACGCCTTCGGCCGGCGCCGAAGGCATGCAACGCCCATGACGCCACCCATTATCCGACACCGCAGCGGCCCCCCGGCCCCCCCGCCCCATCACGACAACCGCAAGGCATTGCTGCTGGCCGTGGCGGTGCACGTGCTGCTGCTGATCGTGCTGATCTTCGGCGTGAGCTGGCGCTCGGAGAACCCCGGCCCCGTGCAGGTGGAACTCTGGGCCGACGGCAATTCGCCCGACTCGCCGCCGCCCACGCCCGAACCCGAACCGACCAAGCCCGAACCCAAGCCGCAGCCCAAGCCCGAGCCTGAAGAAGCGCCCGAGCCGCCGCCTCCGCCGCCCCCGCCGCCTCCGCCCGAGCCGGAACCCCAGGTTCAGCCCAAGACCGAGGAGGTCGACCCCGAAATCGCGCTCCAGGAAGCCAAGAAGAAGCGCGAGGAAGAGGAAAAGGCGCGCCAGGCCGCCGAAGCCGCCAAGGAAAAGGCGCGCCTCGAGGAAGAGCGCAAGCAGGCCGAACTGAAAGAGAAGAAGCGCCTGGAGCAGGAACGCCAGGCCGCCGAGAAGGCTGCCGCCGAAAAAGCCGCGGCCGAGAAGGCCGCCGCCGAGAAAAAGGCCAAGGAAGAAGCCGCCAAGAAGGCCGCCGCCGAAAAGGCTGCTGCCGAGAAGGCGGCTGCCGAAAAGAAGGCGGCCGAGGAAAAAGCGGCCGCCGAGAAGAAGGCTGCCGCCGAAAAGGCTGCTGCCGAAAAGGCCGCAGCCGAGAAAAAGGCCGCCGCCGAGAAGAAGGCCAAGGAAGAAGCCGCCAAGAAGGCGGCCGCCGACAAGGCCCTCCGCGAGGCGTTCCGCAACGACGCCCTGGGCGCCGCCGGCATCCCCGGCGGCACGGCCGACCGCAACCAGGCAGGCGGCGGGCGCGACAGCGGCTACGGCGCCAAGGTGCGCGCCTGCGTGCAGCCCGGGGTGGCCTATCCGCCCCCGCCGCGCAGCGGATCGGAAAATCCCACGGCACAATACCGGGTACAGTTAGGTTCCGACGGGAAGGTCAACGGCGTAACGTTGACCCGGTCTTCGGGCATTGCAGGCTTCGACCGCGCGGTCGAAACCGGCATCCGCCGTTGCAACCCCTTCCCCAAGCCTTCCACGGGCCGCTACGAACCCATTATTGACGTTGTGTACAGAATGTATGATTGACAGGAGATTGACGAATATGACTCCCGCTTATAGCCGACGAGTACCCCAGCTCGCTCTCTGGCGATCGTATGGACTCGGGCTGCTGATGCTGGCGCTGGCCTGCCTGATGGCCATGCGACCCGCCCAGGCCCAGTTGCGCGTCGATATCTCGGGGACCGGCGCCACCCAGTACCCCGTGGCCATCGCCGATTTCGCCGTCGACGACACCCACGGACGCGCGCTGGCCGAAGTCATCCGCGCCGACCTGACCCGCACCGGCCAGTTCCGCCTCATCAACGCCGCCGGTTCCGGCCTGAACGTCGACTCCCCCATCTCGCACGACGACTGGCGCGCCAAGGGCGCCGACTTCATCGCCTACGGCAGCATCTCGCGCGGGGCCGACGGCCGCTACGACGTCCGCTACCGCCTGGCCGACACGGTCAAGAAGGGCCAGCTCGACGGTGTCGCGTTCTCGGGCACCGAGCAGGAACTGCGCCGCGTCGCCCACCAGATCGCCGACCGCATTTACGAGAAGATCACCGGCGTTCGCGGCGTGTTCTCGACCCGTATCGCCTACGTGCTGAAGAAGGGCACCACCTACGAACTGCAGGTGGCCGATGCCGACGGCCAGAACCCGCAGGTGGCCCTGCGCTCGCGCGAGCCCATCATCTCGCCGTCCTGGTCGCCCGATGGCTCCAAGCTGGCCTACGTGAGCTTCGAATCCGGCAAACCTGTCGTGTACGTGCACAATCTGGCTTCCAGCGCGCGCGTTCCCGTCGCCAACTTCAAAGGTAACAATAGTGCACCCGGCTGGTCGCCCGACGGCTCCAAGCTCGCGGTGGCTCTGACCCGCGATGGTTTGTCGCAAATTTACATCGTTAATGCGTCCGACGGCTCCAATCCGACCCGTGTGACGCGTTCTCCCGGCATCGACACCGAACCGCGCTTTACGCCGGACGGGGCATCCATTATCTTTACGAGTGACCGCAGCGGCGGGCCGCAGATCTACCAGACCGGCTCGAGTGGCGGCGAAGCCCGCCGCCTCACGTTTAATGGTGGTTACAACATCTCACCCCGAATTTCCCCCGACGGATCGACGCTGCTGTACGTTGCGAAACGCGACGGCGCGTTTCGTATCGCGTCGTTGAACCTGTCCTCAGGTGCCGAGACTTTGCTGACCGATGGTCGTGACGATCAGTCCCCTAGCTTCGCGCCTAATGGAATGCAAGTGCTTTACGCCGCCGTCCAAAACGGTCGTAGCGTGCTTGCAGGTGTCTCGAGCGATGGCCGCGTACGGCAGACGCTATCGGTACTGAACGGGGAAATACGTGAACCGACTTGGGGCCCATTTACCCGATAACACGTGTGACTCTCTTTGCAAAGGAACTATCATGAAGTCGCGCATTGCCAAAAGCCTAACCATCGCCGCTCTGGCTGCCGCCCTGGCAGCCTGCAGCTCCGTCCCTCTCGACGATAAAGCGGGTCAGGGCGGAGGCGCTGGCCAAGGATCGTCGTCGAGCTCCGGCGAAATCCTTGATCCCTTCAACCCCCAAAGCATCCTGGCGCAACAGCGCTCGGTGTACTTTGACTTCGACAGCTACACGGTGTCGGACCAGTACCGCGGTTTGGTCGAAACCCACGCGAAGTACCTGGCCTCGCACCCGCAGCAAAACATCAAGATCGAAGGCAACACCGACGAACGCGGCGGTTCCGAGTACAACCTGGCCCTGGGCCAGCGCCGTGCCGACGCCGTGCGCCGCATGATGACCCTGCTGGGCGTCAGCGACAACCAGATCGAAACCATCAGCTTCGGTAAGGAAAAGCCGAAGGCGACCGGTACGTCGGAAGCCGATTTTGCGGAAAACCGCCGTGCCGATATCGTCTATCGCCGCTAAACTTTCCGTATAGTCGAGTGTCCTACCACGCGTCGGGACGGTCAGCCGGCCGTCCCGACGTTTGTTTTTATACCCGGGAATTTTCATGCGCGATAACGTTCTGTCCCTGCGTCCCCTTATTGTGGCCACCGGCCTGGTGCTTGCCGCCCTGACGGCGCCGGCCCACGCTTTTTCCGACGATGAGGCCCGTCGGGCCATCCTGGATCTGCGCAAGCAGGTTCAGCAGCAGAACGAGCAGAACCAGCGCGCCAAGCTGCAGCTTGCCGACCAGATCCAGTCCCTGCAGCAGGAAATCGCCCAACTGCGCGACCAGCTCGAACTGGTGTCGCGCCAGCAGCCCAGCGCGCGCCCGGGCGGCGCCGCCGGCAGCACCAACCCGCCGGGCGCCAATGCCGGCGACCCGCAGGAACAGGCCGCCTATGACGGCGCCATCGACCTCTTCCGCAAGGGCCAGTACAAGGACGCCTCCGAGTCGTTCGCCGCGTTCACCGCGCTCTACCCCTCCAGCCAGCTCGCGCCCAGCGCCCAGTTCTACCTGGGCAGCAGCCGCTACGCGCTGAAGGACTTCAAGGGCGCCATCGAACAGCTCAACGCCATGGTCGAAAAATCCCCCGACAACGCGCGCGCCCCCGATGCGCTGCTGGTCATCGCCGGCAGCCAGATCGAGCTGAACAACCGCGCCGGCGCCAAGACGACGCTGCAGCGCATCGTGCGCGACTACCCCACCACGCCGGCCGCCGGCACCGCCAAGAGCCGCCTGCAGCTGCTCCAGTAATGGCGGTTGCCGCCTACCGGCATATCCTGCGCCGCCGCGCGGGGCTGATCGCCCTGCTGCTGGCGGCGATTTTCATGGCGCTGCTGGCCGATTTCACCTTGGGCCCTTCCGGCCTGCCGTGGCGCGACCTGTGGCAGACGCTGACCGCGCCCGCCGCCGCCGATCCCACCGCCCGCGTCATCGTCTGGGACATCCGCCTGCCCTCGGCCCTGCTGGCCGCCCTGGTGGGCATGGCGCTGGGCCTGGCGGGCGCCGAGATGCAGACCATCCTGAACAATCCGCTGGCCAGCCCGTTCACGCTGGGCGTGTCCTCGGCCGCCGCCTTCGGGGCCTCGCTGGCCATCGTGCTGCAGCTGGGCGTGCCGGGCATCCCCGACGGCTGGCTGGTGGCCGGCAACGCGTTTCTGTTCGCGCTGCTGGCCGCGCTGCTGCTGGACGCGGTGACCCGTTGGGGCGGCATGAATACGTCGACCGTGGTGCTGTTCGGCATCGCCATGCTGTTCACCTTCAACGCGCTGGTTTCGCTGGTGCAGTTCATGGCCAGCGCCGAAGCCCTGCAGAACCTGGTGTTCTGGACCCTGGGCAGCCTGGCGCGCCCGGGCTGGGCCGCGGTGGCCGTGCTGGCGGCCGCCGTTGCGCTGGCCCTGCCGCTGGCCATGCGCCAGTCCTGGAAGCTGACCGCCTTGCGGCTGGGCGAAGACCGCGCCGCCAGCTTCGGCGTGGACGTGCGCCGCGTGCGCGTCGCGGCGCTGGCGCGCGTCAGCCTGCTGTCGTCGCTGGCCGTCGCCTTCGTCGGCACGATAGGCTTCATCGGGCTGGTGGCGCCCCATATCGCGCGCCGGCTGTTCGGCGAGGATCACCGCTATTACCTGCCCGGCAGCGCGCTGGTGGGCGCGGTGATCCTGTCGCTGGCCTCGATCGCGTCCAAGAACCTCGTGCCCGGCGTGATCGTGCCGGTGGGCATCGTGACCGCGCTGGTCGGCATCCCCTTCTTCGTGGCGGTGGTCCTGCGCCGGCAACTGCCATGAGCCCGCAACTCGCCATCGAAGGGCTCTGCGCCGGCTACGGGCGCGGCGACGTGCTGCACGGGCTGGGCCTGCCGGCGCTGGCCGCCGGCGAAGTCACCGCCCTGCTCGGCCCCAACGGCAGCGGCAAGTCCACGCTGCTCAAGGCGCTGGCCGGCCTGGTCCGGACCCGCGCCGGCAGCGCCCGGCTGGGCGAACAGGACCTGATCCGGCTGAACTTCGGCGAACGCGCGCGCCACGTGGTCTATCTGCCGCAGAGCCTGCCCGCTGCGGTGCACCTGCGGGTGCTGGAATCGGTGCTGGTGGCGGCGCGGGCCAGCGGCGGCGACGCCGCGGCGGCCGATGCCCGCAGCGTCGAGCGGCTGCTCGAACGGCTGGGCATCGCCCATCTGGCGCTGCACTACCTGGATGCGCTGTCCGGCGGGCAGAAGCAGCTGGTCGGCCTGGCGCAGGCGCTGGTGCGCCATCCGCGCGTGCTGCTGCTGGACGAACCGCTGTCGGCGCTGGACCTGAACTACCAGTTCCACGTGATGCGCCTGCTCAGGCAGGAAACGCGCGAGCACGGCCTCATCAGCCTGATCGTGCTGCACGACCTGAACGCGGCCCTGCAGCACGCGGACCGCGCGGTCATGATCCACGGCGGACGGCTGCACGCGGCGGGCGCCCCCGCCGAAGTCATCACGCCGGCCTCGCTGGCGGCGGTGTATGGGGTGCAGGGGCGCGTCGAAACCTGCTCGCGCGGCTTGCGGCAGGTGCTGATAGACGGGCTGGAGGCGCGCCCGCGCTAAGGACGGCTCAGGCGCGCTGCGCCACGTCGGCGACCGGCGCGCCGGTCATGTCCGCCAATTGCCGCGGCGTCAGATTGAACACGGCATGAGGATGGCCGGCGGCGGCCCACAGGCTTTCGTAGTTGAACAGGTCCGCGTCCAGCAGCATCACCGGCTTGACCGTGTGGCCGATGGGGCAGACGCCGCCGATGGCATAGCCGGTCATGTCGCGCACGAACTTGGCGTCGGCCTTGGCCAGTTCGCCGACCTGCGCGGCCACCTTGGCCTCGTCGACCCGGTTCACGCCGCTGGCGATCACCAGCACCGGCGCATCGTCGGCGGCGCGGCGGAAGATGATGGACTTGGCGATCTGCGCCACTTCGCAGCCCAGCCCGGCCGCTGCTTCGGCCGAGGTCTTGCCGGTCTGCGGCAGCACCACGACGGGCTTGTCGTGCCCCAGGTCCAGCAGCAGCTGGGCGACGCGGCGAGCGGATTCGGGCAGGGCGGCGAGGGACTCGGGGGACATCGTGGCGGGCTCCGTTTCAGGCGATGCCGGCGCTGGGATAGGCCGGCGCAACGGAAAACGAGTTTATCAGCGCCGGCCCGCGATGGCTGGGGAGCTAGAATGCGCACCTGGCTTTTGCACAAGACTCCCATGCGTTCCGAACCCGTCCTGCCCCTGCAAACCGCGCCGATCGGCGGCTATGCCATGTCCTACACCGAGTATGGCAGCGGCGCGCCGCTGGTGCTGGTGCATGGCTCCCTGTCCGACAGCCGCTACTGGAAGTCGCAGATGGCGCCGCTGGGGCGGTCGTTCCGCGTGCTGGCGGTATGCCTGCGCCGCTACTGGCCGGAAGCCTGGGACGGCGCGGGCGACGGCTTTTCGATCGAGCAGCACGCCAGCGACGTGCTGGAATTCATCGACGCCGTGGCCGGCGGCCCGGCCCATCTGGTGGGCCATTCCCGCGGCGGGCGCGTGGCGCTGGAAGCGGCGCTGCGCCGTCCCGACGCGCTGCGCAGCCTGACCCTGGCCGATCCCGGCCTGCCGCTGCCCGGCGCGGACGACCACCGCGGCGGTTTCCGGCTGCGGGCGCTGGAGCTCATCCGCGCCGGCGAAACCGAAGCCGGCCTGGCGCTGTTCGTCGATACCGTGACCGGCCCCAACACCTGGCAGCGCATGGTGCCCTGGTTCAAGGAGATGGTGCGCGACAACGTCGGCACGCTGTTCGGCCAGGCGCGCGAGACGCCCGCCGCGCTGACGCCGCAGCAGATCGGCTCCCTGAAAATGCCCACGCTGCTGATCGGCGGCGCGTTGAGCCCCGCCCCCTACCCCGCCGTGCTCGACGCGCTGGCGCAATGGCTGCCGCACGCGCACCGGGTGACCATCGCCGGCTCCTCGCACGGCATGAACCTGGGCAATCCGCGCGCCTTCAACGGCGCCATCGAGGAATTCATCGGCGGCTGATCAGGGCTCGACCGAAGGCGTGTGCTTGAGCCGCCGCAGCACGAAGGTGGAGCGGCTGTGGCGCACGCCGCGCAGCTTGTACAGGCGCTTGCGCAGAAAGGACTCGTAGCCCTCGGTGCCCGCCACCGCCACCTTGATCAGGTAGTCGTACTCGCCGGTCACGAGAAAGGCCTCGACCACTTCCGGCAGGCGCGTGATTTCCTCGCCGAAGCGCGCCAGCGTGTCGTCGTCGTGGTGCTCCAGCGTGACCTCGATCATGACGGTATCGGGCAGGCCCAGCGCCTTCTGGTTCAACAGCGCGGCGTAGCCCTCGATCACCCCGGCCTCTTCCAGCGCCTTCACGCGGTTCCAGCACGGCGTGGGCGACAGCCCCACCTGCTCGGCCAGCTTCAGGTTGGTGAGCCGCCCGTCGGCGCGCAGCGCGCGCAGGATCTTGCGGTCGGTTTCGTCGATTTTGGGCATGGCGGACACGATGGCAGGCGCTCCAGGAGAAAATCTCTCTGAATATCAATTCTAGAGGATAGATATTTTCCTATATCCGCCAATCAGGCGTGAATCAGGAAACCTATTTTTCGCTACCCGCCGTAGACTTTCCTGCAAGACGGCCGCCTACCCCGGCCGTCGGATTTCGGCGCGCTCGCTGCGGCACAACCCGGCGCGCGCGCCGGCAGTTCCAACGCATCATGCCGCGCGCCGATCCGCGCGGCGGGAAATCATGTCCTTCGCAGCAGCACCCGCAAGATCCGGCCTGGGCCTGTCCGGCACCGCCATGCTTCTTACCGCCCCGGCGCTATTCGCCTCCAACATGGTCGCGGCCCGCTGGGCCCACGACGCCAGCCTCCCCCCTGTGTTTCTCGCCTTCGGCCGCTGGCTGATCGCCCTGCTGATCCTGCTGCCGCTGGCCGCGCCGGCGCTGCGCGCGCACCGCCGCACGCTGCGCCGCAGCCTGCCGTCGCTGCTGCCGCTGGCGGTGCTGGGCATGGGCGTGGCGGTGGCGCCGCAGTACATCGGCGCCCAGACCACCAGCGCCACCAATATCGCGCTGATTTTCTCGTGCAGCCCCATTCTGGTGGCCCTGCTGGAAGCGGCGATCTGGCGCAAGCCTTTGTCTGCCCTGCGCGCCGCGGGCCTGGCGCTGGCGCTGGGCGGCGTGCTGACGGTGCTGTCGCGCGGCGATGCGCAGGCGCTGGCGCGCCTGGCTTTCGGCCAGGGCGACCTGTGGGTGCTGCTGGCGGCCACCGGCTGGGCGCTCTATACGGTGCTGCAGAAGCGGTTGAGCCTGCCGGCGGCGGTGCCCGACAGCGCGCGCCTGGCGACGCTGATGCTGGGTGGCGTGCTGGCGCTGGCGCCGTTCGCGGCGATCGAGGCGGCCAGCGGCGCCGTGCCGCCATGGACCGATCCGCGGCTGGCGGCGACGCTGCTGTTCCTGGCCGTGGTGCCCAGCCTGGGCGCCTACTACGTATACGGCCGGCTGATCAGCCAGGCCGGCCCGGCCACGGCCGGACTGGCCATGTTCCTGGTGCCGGTGTATGCGGCGCTGCTGGCCTGGCCGCTATTGGGCGAGGCGCCGCAGCTGTTCCACGCCTACGGCTTCGTGATGATTCTGTTCGGCGTGCGGCTGGCCTCGACGCGCCGGCGCGCGGCCGCGACGGGCGCGGCCGCCGCGGCGGCCTGAGCCGCCTCAGCGGCCCGTGCCCTGGGCCGCAATCACTTCCTGCGCCACCTGGCGCGGGGCCTCGGCGTAATGCTTGAACTCCATGGAGTAGGTCGCCCTGCCCTGGGTAAGCGAACGCAGCGAGGTCGAATAGCCGAACATCTCGGCCAGCGGCACTTCGGCGCGCACCAGCTTGCCGCCGCCGCCGGCGATGTCCTCCATGCCCTGGACCATGCCGCGGCGCGAGGACAGGTCGCCCATGACGTTGCCGGTGTAATCGTCGGGCGTTTCCACCTCGACCTGCATCATGGGTTCCAGCAGCACCGGGTCGGCCCGGCGCATGCCTTCCTTGAACGCCATCGAGCCGGCCATGCGGAACGCGTTCTCGTTCGAATCCACGTCGTGGTAGGAACCGAAGAACAGCGTCACCTTCACGTCCACCACGGGATAGCCGGCCAGCACGCCGGCGTTGAGCGCCTCGCGCACGCCCTTGTCCACCGCCGGGATGAACTCGCGCGGCACCACGCCGCCCTTGATCGCGTCGACGAACTCATAGCCCTTGCCGGGTTCCTGCGGTTCGAGCTTCAGCACCACGTGGCCGTACTGGCCGCGCCCGCCGGACTGCTTGACGAACTTGCCCTCGACCTCGGCACAGGTCTTGCGTATGGTTTCGCGGTAGGCCACCTGCGGCTTGCCCACCGTGGCCTCGACGCCGAACTCGCGCTTCATGCGGTCCACCAGGATTTCCAGGTGCAGCTCGCCCATACCCGAGATGATGGTCTGGCCCGATTCCTCGTCGGTGCGCACGCGGAAGGACGGGTCTTCCTGCGCCAGACGGCCCAGCGCGATGCCCATTTTTTCCTGGTCGGCCTTGGTCTTGGGCTCGACCGCCTGCGATATCACCGGCTCCGGGAAGACCATGCGTTCCAGAATGATGACGTGCGCCGGATCGGTGAGCGTGTCGCCGGTGGTGACGTCCTTGATCCCCACCGCCGCGGCGATGTCGCCGGCATAGACCTCGGTGATTTCGCGGCGCTCGTTGGCGTGCATCTGCAGGATGCGGCCCAGCCTTTCCTTTTTGCCCTTGACCGGGTTCAACACCGAGTCGCCCGACTTCACCACGCCCGAATACACGCGGAAGAACACCAGCTGGCCGACGAAGGGATCGGTCATGATCTTGAAGGCCAGGGCCGAGAACGGCTCGTTGTCGGCGGGATGGCGCTCGATCTCGCGGTCGCGCTCGTCATGGCCCTTGATGGCCGGCACGTCGACCGGCGACGGCAGGTAGTCGAGCACCGCGTCCAGCATGGCCTGCACGCCCTTGTTCTTGAACGCGCTGCCGCACAGCATGGGCACGATCTCGTTGGCCACCGTGCGCTGGCGCAGGCCCTGCTTGATCTCTTCCTCGGTCAGCGGCTCGCCCGCCAGGTATTTCTCCAGCAGCGCCTCGTTGGCTTCGGCGGCCTTCTCGACCATCTTGTCGTGCCATTCCCGGGCCTGCGCCTGCATCGCGGCCGGGATGTCCTGGTATTCGAAACGCACGCCCTGGCTGGCCTCGTCCCAGATGATGGCCTTCATCTTGACCAGGTCGATCACGCCCTCGAAATGGTCTTCGGCGCCCACCGGCAGCTGGATCGGCACGGCGTCGCCCTTGAGGCGCTCGGCGATCTGGCGCTGCACGCGCAGGAAGTCCGCGCCCACGCGGTCCATCTTGTTGACGAAGGCCAGCCGCGGCACCTTGTACTTGTTGGCCTGGCGCCAGACGGTCTCGGATTGCGGCTGCACGCCGCCGACCGCGTCATACACCATGACCGCGCCGTCCAGCACGCGCATGGAGCGCTCGACCTCGATGGTGAAGTCCACGTGGCCGGGCGTGTCGATGATGTTGATGCGGTGCTCGGGATAGTTGCCGGCCATGCCTTTCCAGAACGCGGTGGTGGCGGCCGAGGTGATCGTGATGCCGCGCTCCTGCTCCTGCTCCATCCAGTCCATCACCGCGGCGCCATCGTGCACCTCGCCGATCTTGTGGGTGATGCCGGTATAGAAGAGGATGCGCTCGGTGGTCGTCGTTTTGCCCGCGTCGATGTGGGCGCTGATGCCGATGTTGCGGTATAGCTCGATACGCGTCTTGCGAGTCATGGCCTCTTCCTTTGAAGTCGCCAGGCAAAGACGGCAGGCCCGACCGGGCCTTGCCGCGGCGGGCGCGAGGCCGCGTGAAGGACTTCGTAGTGGCGAGGCCGCGCCCGCGCTGATGCATGAATATTACGCCCGCCGCCGCAAGATACAAAGACGCGCGCGGCCCGCTTGCGCGCCGCGCCGGGCGCAAAAAAACCCCTCGCTGCGGAGGGGTTCGGGGCGACCTGCGCGGAAGGACTTACTTCTTGTCTTCCTTGACGCGGTAGACCAGCACGGCGGTGCTTGCCAGCGACAGCACCTTGGCCGTGACGCTGCCCAGCAGCAGGCGCGACAGGCCGCTACGGCCGTGGCTGCCGATGAAGATCAGGTCGCAGCCGGCATCGGCGGCGGCCTGCACGATGCCGTCGGCCACGTTGAAGTTGGACACGGCGCGCGCCTCGGACTTCACGCCGGCGGTGTCGGCGCGGTCGGTGATCTGCTTGAGGTACTTGTCGGCCTGTTCGGCCGAGGCCTTTTCGTAGTCTTCGTCGGTGATGGCATAGGCCGCGGCCATGCCGTCGAAGCCGATGGTGGCCGCGAACGGCTGCGTGACGTACAGCGCGACGACTTCAGCGCCTACGGAACGCGCAAAACAAATACCCGCGTTGGCGGCTTGCGCCGACAGCGGCGAGCCGTCGGTGGGAATCAGGATCTTCTTGAACATCTGCCTGCTCCTGTTTGAGAGGAGTCTCCATGCTACCGGAAACCCGCTACGCGTACATCAATGTGAACCCGATGTGCTTGATGCGCGTCAAGCGCGGCCTCACCCCAGTTGCTGCGCGGCGGCGAACAGGTTGGTGCAGCGGGTGCCGGTGCGGCAATACGCCAGTACCGGACCGGGCAGCGTGCGCAGCAGTTCGGCGAAGCGCTGGACGTCGGCGGCGGTCATGGCGCTGCCCACCACGGGCTGGTACTCGATCTGCAGGCCGGCGGCCTGCGCGGCCTTGGACACGTCGGCGGCGGTGGGCTGGTCGGGGCCGCCTTCGAAATCGGGACGGTTGATGATGACGCTCTTGTAGCCGGCGGCGGCGACGTCCGCCATGTCGTCCGGGCCGAGCTGCGGGGCGACGGCGAAATTCTGGGTCAGGGGTTTGATGGGTGCGGACATGACGATTCCTTATATGGCTTGGTAATGAGGGCTTTTTATATTATTGAATGCCCGCGCCGGTTTGCGCGAAGATTTTTTCCAGGTCCGCCCAGATTCCCCGGTGATCGGCGATGGTGACCGAAAAACGCAGCATGCTGGAGGGCGCCTGCGACGGCGAGAACAGCGTGCCCGGCGCCAGCAGCATGCCGTGGTCGGCCGCCACCCGCGCCAGCTCCTCGCTGTCGCGGCCGCAATCGGCCCAGACGAACATGCCCGCATTCGGTTCGTGATGCACCGTCATTCCCAGCTTGAGCAGGCCCTTCAGGCAGCGCTGGCGGGCCTCGTCCACGCGCGCGCGCACCCGTTCGATATGGCGCCGGTACTGCCCTTCCATCAGCACCCGGTGCACGACCCGTTCGCCCAGTTCGGGCGAGGTCAGGCCGGCCAGCATCTTCAGGTCGGCCAGCTTCTGCAGGATGTCGGGATTGGCCGCCAGATAGCCCACGCGCAGGCTGGCCGCCAGCATCTTGGAATAGCCGCCCACCAGGATCACGCGTTTCAGGCGGTCCAGCACCGCCAGCTTCATGGCCCCGCCGGGATGCAGTTCGCCGTAGGTGTCGTCTTCGACCACCATGAAATCGTGGCGCTCGGCGATGCGCAGGATGTCGTAGGCCGCCCCGGCCGACAGGGTATGGCCGGTGGGGTTGTGCACCGCGCTGTTGACGATGAAGAGCTTGGGCTTGTGCTGCGCGGCCAGCTGTTCGAGCAGCGCGATGTCGGGGCCGTCGGGGCCGCGCGGCACGCCGATGGGGCGCGCGCCGAAGGCCGCCAGGCGGCCGAAAATGACGAACCAGGCCGGGTCTTCGACCAGCACGGTGTCGCCCGGCTTGACCAGGTGCCGCGCGATCAGATCCAGGCCGTGCGTGACGCCGTTGGTCGTGAGCAGGTTCAGCTCCGGATGCGCCGGCACGCCGTCGTTCTGCAGCGAGGCGGCGATCTGCTGGCGCAGCGGCGCGAAGCCCTGGGGATGACCGTAGCTGACCAGGTGGCCGCGCACCGAGCGCCCGACCGCGCGCACCGCGCCGGCCACCATTTCGGGGTCCAGCCAGTCCGGCGGCAGCAGGCCCGCGCCGCCCGGCATGCCGAGCGCGGCGGTTTCGCGGAACATGCTGCGCAGCAGCCAGGCCACGTCGATGCGCGCCGGCGGCGCCAGCGAAGCGGCGGACGGCGCCGTGGCGGAGGCCGCCAGCGGGCCGCTGCGCGCCCGCACGAAAAACCCCGCGCCCCGGCGCGACTGCACCAGGCCACGCGCCACCAGCCGGTCGTAGGCTTCCACCACCGTAAAGCGGCTGACGCCGGACTGTTCGGCCATCTTGCGGATGGACGGCAGCCGGGTGCCGGGCCGCAGGCCCTGCTCGTCGATGCGGCGGGCCAGGCCGTCGGCCAGCTGCGTCACCAGGGTGGCGTCGGCCTGGCGCACGGGCTGCCAGGGCGGGGAGGATGAGAGCGCGGGGGCAACTGTCATGGAGATTTCACCAGGCCAGTGATTAAAGTGATATGCCAAAGTGTACCGGTACTGTACCGATGACTATGCGTAGAGTGGCAGCAATCACGAAAACCTGCAACTGGTGGCGCCCATGACCCGTCCTGCGTTCTATCCCTCCTCCCCGGCCGCCGCCAAGGCGGCCGGCCCCGTCTGGGAGGGCTACGCCTATGGCTTCCTGGGCGTGCTGGTCTTTTCCCTGACGCTGCCCATGACGCGGCTGGCCGTGGCCGAACTGGACCCGCTGCTGATCGGGCTGGGCCGGGCGCTGGTGGCGGCGGTGCCGGCCGTGGCGCTGCTGTGGCTGACGCGCGCGCGGCGGCCGAACCGCGAGGAATGGCCCGGCGTGATCCTGGCCGCGCTGGGCATCGTGGTGGGCTGGCCGCTGGCCTCCTCCTTCGCCATGCAGACCGTGCCTTCGTCGCACGGCGCAGTGTTCAACGGCCTGCTGCCGCTGTCGACGGCGGCCTTCGCGGCGCTGCGCAGCGGCGAGCGCCCGTCGCCGGCATTCTGGGCCTGGGCCCTGCTGGGCGCCGCGCTGGTCACCGCCTACGCCCTGCGCCAGGGCCACGGCACGCTGTCGCTGGGTGATCTGTGGCTGCTGGTGGCGGTGGTGCTGGGCGGCATGGGCTATGCCGAAGGCGCGCGGGCCTCGCGCACGCTGGGCGGCGGGCGCACAATATGCTGGGCGCTGGTGATCAGCGCCCCGGTCGTGGCGGCCCCCGTAGGCTGGATGGCCGCGCAGGCCAGCTGGCCCAGCTCGTCGGTCGTGCTGGCCTGCGCCTACCTGGCGTTCGGCTCGATGTTCCTGGGATTCTTCGCCTGGTATCGCGGCCTGGCCGTGGGCGGGATCGCCCGCGTGGGACAAGTTCAGTTGCTGCAACCCTTTCTTACGGTGGTGGCCGCGGCAGCGCTGTTTGACGAATCCGTGGAAACGGCGACCTTCTTCTTCGCCGCCGCCGTGATCGTCGTGATCGCCGGCGGACGCCGCGCCATAGTCAGGACCCCTAAATGAATCTGCTCTCTTCCCAATGGGCCGACGCGCCCCTGATGTCGCTGTCCCTGCTCGGTCCGCTGGCCATGTTCGCGCTGGTCAGCTCGATCACGCCCGGCCCCAACAACGTGATGCTGGCGTCCTCGGGCCTGAACTTCGGCTTTCGCCGCAGCATGCCGCACCTGCTGGGCGTGAACCTCGGCTTCACGCTGATGATCTTCCTGGTGGGCATCGGGCTGGGCTCGGTATTCCAGCAGATGCCGCAGCTGTACACCGTGCTGAAGTACGTGGGCGCGGCCTATCTGCTGTACCTGGCCTGGAAGATCGCCAATTCGGGCGCCATGGAGGACGGCGAGGTGCGCGGCAAGCCCTTCACGTTCCTGCAGGCCGCGGCCTTCCAGTGGGTCAACCCCAAGGCATGGGTGATGGCCGTGGGCGTGGTGGCCACCTACACGCCGCAGAACGGCTTCTTCACCAACCTGGTCATCGCCACCCTGGTCTGCGGCATCGTCAACCTGCCCAGCGTCGGCATCTGGGTCACCTTCGGCACGGCGCTGCGCCGCGTGCTGCACCGGCCCTGGGCGATCCGCGCCTTCAACATCAGCATGGCGCTGCTGCTGGTGGCCTCGCTGTATCCGGTGGCCCTCGAACTGGTGCACTGACCCTGCCGGACTAGGCCCGCAAAGCCACCACCACGGCCGGCGTGACCAGCACGTTGAACAGGCCCGCCATCACCATGACCAGGCCGGCCACCGCGCCCTCGTCGGCCGCCAGCTCGCGGGCCTTGGCGGTGCCCGCGCCGTGGGCGCCCATGCCGAACAGCGCGCCGCGCGCCAGGGCCGAGCGCAGCGGCAGCCAGCGGCGCATCAGCTGGCCGATGGCCGCGCCGAACACGCCGGTCACGATCACGAACACCGCGGTCAGGTCGGGCATGCCGCCCACGTGCGTGGACACTTCCACGGCGAAAGGCGTGGCCACCGAACGCGGCAGCAGGCTCAGCCGGAGGTCGGGCGGCAGGTCCAGCAGGCTGCCCAGCATCCACGCGCTGGCGCCGGCCACCAGGCTGCCGACCGCGACGCCGGCGGCCAGCACCGGCCAGTAGCGGCGGATCAGCGCGCGCTGCTGGTAGAGCGGCAGCGCGAACGCCACGATCACCGGACCCAGCATCGCCATCAGCCAGTGCGAGCCGGCCATGTAGTCGCGATAGCCGGTGTGCAGCGCGATCGCCAGCGCCAGCAACAGGGCCGGCGCCACCACCAGCGTCGAGGTGCACCAATAGGCGTAACGGCGGTAGAACAGCCGGGCGCCGGCGTAGGCCAGCACCGTCGCTGCCGGCCAGAACAGCAGATTGAAATCAACCGGCATGGCGGTTCATCCAGCGGTAGCAGAGGTCTATGGTCAGCGCCGTGCCCGCCATCACCAGCACGGTGCCCAGCACGATGACGGCCAGCAGCTTCAGCCCCAGCAGCCCGAGGAATTCGCGGTGGTCCAGCAGCGACATGACCGCGGGAACGAAGAACAGCAGCATTTCGCCCAGCAGCCAGCTGGCGCCGCGGTGCACGCTGCGCACCGGCAGGCGGCGCGTGGCCAGCAGGAGCAGCACGATGGCCATGCCGATGACCGCGCCCGGTATGGGCAGCCCCAGCCACCCGGCGAGCGCCTGGCCCAGCCAGGAAAACAGGACGATCAGGCAGATTTGCAGGACGCGGCTGCGGCGCAGGGCGCTGCGCGCGAGGATGGAATAACGGGACAAAAACATCGGCAGGACTTCCAGCGGCATGCCTATGTTTTACGCCGGCGCGCGCCATAGATAAAATGAATTCATTGAATCCACCGTATTCCAATCAGGCATAACCATGGAACTGCGCCCCCTGCGCGCGCTGGTCGAGGTGGTCCGCCAGGGCGGTTTTTCCCAGGCGGCCAAGGCCGTCTACGCCACCCAGCCCACCGTCAGCAAGGCGGTGCGCCAGCTCGAGGACGAGCTGGGCATGCCGTTGCTGGACCGCCACGCCCAGCCGCCGCGGCTGACGGCCGCCGGCGAAATCGTCTACCGCCGCGCGCAGGCCATGCTGGCCCAGCGCGACGACCTGTACGCGGAGCTGGACGAACTGAAGGGCCTCAAGCGCGGCGTGCTGCGGCTGGGCCTGCCGCCGCTGGGCAGCAGCACGCTGTTCGCGCCGCTTTTCGCGCGCTTTCGCAGCCGCTATCCGCAGGTGGAAATCAGCCTGGTGGAACACGGCAGCCGGCGCCTGGAGGAAATGGTGATGGCCGGCGAAATCGAGCTGGCGGCCTCGCTCAAGCCGGTGCCCGAGCATTTCGAGTGGCAGCCCGTGGCGCGCGAGCCCCTGGTGGCGCTGATGCCCGCCGACCATCCCAGGGCGGGCGCCGCGTCGGTCAGCCTGCGCGAGCTGCGGGACTCGCCTTTCATCCTGTTCGAGACCGGCTTCGCACTCAACCGCATCCTGCATGACGCCTGCCAGCGCGCCGGCTTCGCCCCCACGATCGCGGCGCGCAGCAGCCAGGTGGATTTCATCGTGGCGCTGGTGGCGGCCGGCCTGGGCGTGGCCTTTCTGCCGCGCCTGAAGGCGCGCGAGGAACTGCATGCCGGCGTGGCCCGCGTCCCGCTGCGCGACGCGGGCACGGACTGGGAAATGGTGCTGGTCTGGCGCCGCGGCGGCTATCTGTCGCACGCCGCCCAGGCCTGGCTGGCGCTGACCCGCTAGTATGCTGATGCCGGAACCCCGCCGCCCTGCCCGGGTCATATCGTTCATGCCCGCACTATCCCGCCCCGCCCTGCGCCGACTGCTGGCCGCCGCCCTGCTCACGGGCGCCGGCGTGGTGGGCTGCACCCAGCTCGACTCCTGGCAACGCCAGACGATTTTCTCGCCCCAGGCCGAACCCCAGACCTGGTGGCGCGAGCCGGCCGCCGGCACCCAGGTATATGACCTGCCGCTGGCCGGCGGCGATCACGTGCGCGCCTGGTACTGGCAGAGCCCGCGGGCCGACGCCCCCACCGTGCTGTACCTGCACGGCGCGCGCTGGAATCTGAACGGCAGCGCCTTTCGCATCGAGGGCTGGACGCGCATGGGCTATTCCGTACTGGCCATCGACTACCGCGGCTTCGGGGCCTCGACCGCGTTGCTGCCTTCCGAGCGCACCGCCCAGGAAGACGCCATCGCGGGTCTCAAGGAATTGGCCCGGCTGCAGCCGGACCCGGCGCGCCGCTTCATCTATGGCCACAGTCTGGGCGGCGCGATCGCCATCGACCTGGCCGCGCGTCCGGAACAGCCGGACTTCGCCGGCCTGATCGTGGAATCCAGCTTCACCAGCATCGGCGCGATGCTGGCCACGCTGCGCTGGGGCAAGATGCCGGGCGCCGGCCTGCTGGTCACCCAGCCCTTCGATTCGGTGGAGAAACTGGCCAGCCTGCACACGCCCATGCTGTTCATGCACGGCACCGCCGACCGCGTCGTGCCGCATACGATGAGCGACGAGCTCTACGCCGCCGCGCGCAACGTGGCGCCGGACCTCAAGCGCCTGGTGAAGATCGAAGGCGCCTCGCATTCGGGCGCCTTCCGCAGCGGCGCGCAGTACGAAACCGCCGTCGGCAGTTTCATGCGCGACGCCAGCCGCGCCTACCGCGGCCGCGCGGGCTGAAGCCGCGCCGGCGCGCTTACGCGCAGGGCGTCTGGCGCGCGACCGCGACCGGCTCGTTGCGGCTCAGCCATTTCATGACGTAGGGACGCGAGCGGTCGTAGGCCAGGTTGTACAGAAAGCCGTACGGCAGATAGAACAGCACCAGCGCGATGTCGAGCACGAAGGACTGCCACAGGCTGATGCTCAGCCACCAGGCGGCCAGCGGGATCACGATCAGGATCAGGCCGATCTCGAAGCCGCAGGCGTGCAGCACCCGGACCCTCAGGTTGCGGGTCCAGCCGTAGTGGTTCTCGACTCGGTCGAATCCAGCGTTGTAGATCATGTTCCAGACCAGCGCGATCCAGGCGATCACGGCCGTCAGCACGCCCATCTCGAACAGGGATTTGCCCATGGCCCAGGCGGCCGCCGGCGCGCACAGGCCGATGGCCAGGACTTCGAACAGAAAGGCGTGGAAAAAGCGTTCTTTGAGGGATTTTTTGGCTTGCGTCATGACCCACCTGAGGTCGGTTACTACTGAACGGAACGGATTTTCCACGATATTTCCGGTACGATAAAGATGGTTTTCATCGGAAAAACCGATATCTATTTTGCCGGACATCCCATGCGCCATTCACTGGAATCCCTGGCCGCTTTCGCCCAGGTCGCCTCGGAAGGCACGTTTTCCGCCGCGGCCCGCAAGCTGGGCAAAAGCCAGAGCACCATCAGCGAAACCATTGCCAACCTGGAGGTGGACCTGAACGTGGCCCTGTTCGACCGCAGCCAGCGCCAGCCCACCCTGACCGAGGCCGGCCAGGTGCTGCTGGGGCAGGCCTTGCAGGTGCTGGCCGCCAACGATCGCCTGAACCGCAGCGCCAGCCAGCTGGCCGAGGGCCTGGAGCCCCGGCTCACCCTGGTGCTGTCCGATACGTTCCAGTCGGAAACCTTCGAGACCATGCTCAGCCAGATCGACCAGCGCTATCCGGCGCTGCGCTTCGAATGCCTGATCGCGGAATACGAGGACGTGGTGGCCCTGGTGCAGCAGGGGCGCGCGCACCTGGGCCTGATGGCCGCGCAGGATACCTATCCGCCCGACGTGGCCCACGCCACGCTGGCGGAACTGTCGGAGATCGTGCTGTGCGTGGGCCGCAACCATCCGCTGGCCAAGCTGCCCAGCGTCACCGAAGACCAGCTGAAGTCCGAGCGCGCGCTGCGCCTGAGCACCTTCGAGCTGGGCGACAAGGACACCGAGCCGGCCTATTCGACCTGGTCGGCGCCGGGTTATCTGATGCTTCTGGAAATGGCCAGCCGGGGTTTCGGCTGGACCGAGCTGCCGCGCTGGATGATCCAGCGGTTCGGGCAGGACCAGCTGACCGAGCTGAAGGCACCGGGCTGGCCGCGCCACATCCGGGTCGATGCGGTCTGGTCGCGGCGCCGGGCGCTGGGGCCGGCCGGGGCGTGGCTGCTGCAGAGCCTGACCAGCGGCTAGCTTTCCGCCCCAGCGGCGGCCTTAGCGCGCCCCAGCCGGCAGCCGCGAAATATGCACGCCGTTGACGTTGAGCCAATCACCCAGCTTGGGGCTGGCCAGCACGTCGAATTCGGCGCGGCGCTGGCGCGACATGGCGCAGCCGTCCTGGCTGGCCGCGGCCGGATGGCACATCAGCAGGTCGCAGTCGCGCGCGTTGAACAGCCAGTTCTGTAGCAGGCCGGCGTAGTGCCGCTTGCCGCCTTCGAAGCCGTAGACGCCCAGCAGCCGGCGATTGGTGCGCAGGCCGTCGGCGCGCGCCTCGCGCGCCAGCGCGGCCGCGCCCAGCGCGCCGATGACGCGGGCCTTGAACGCTTCGCGCAGCGGGATGCCGCTTTGCATGCCGGGCGCGGTCTGGCGCAGCCACGGCCGGTTCTCGCCATAGCGGCGCTTGAGCAGCAGCAACAGGCGCGCGCGGATGCCGGGCAGCTGGTGCACGTGCTGATGGCCGTCGACGTAATCGGGCGCGCGGCCGGTGGCGGCCTCGAAGGCGTCGAACTGGCGCTGCAGGCGGGCGTCGATCCAGGCGGCGTCCAGGCGTCCGGCGTAGGCGTTGAGGATCAGGCGGCCCAGCGCGGGCAGCGCTTCGGCGTTCGGGTCGAGTTGTTCGGTGAAGTTCACGTGCAGGCCGACGTCCACGTCCAGCGGCGCGAGCCGCCGCACGTGGGCGGCGAACGACGGCCCTTGCGACAGGCAGCTGACCGCGCTCAGGCGGCCCATGCCGGCCAGTTCGATCATGCCTTCATCGATATCGGCATTCATGCCAAAATCGTCCCCGCAGACCACGATACGTTTGCTCATCGCAATACCCCTTACTTCCATTTCGCCACGCTTTCCATGCGCGCCCTGCTGCAACAAGTAAGCACCTTCATTGCCGTCGGATGCGCCGCCGCCGCCACCCATTGGGCTGTCGCCGTGGGCTGCGTGGAGGCCTTCGGGATGCCGCCGCTGGCCGCCAACCTGATCGGCTGGCTGATCGCC
This sequence comes from Achromobacter sp. SX5, assembly GCF_056711425.1. Lineage (NCBI taxonomy): Bacteria > Pseudomonadati > Pseudomonadota > Betaproteobacteria > Burkholderiales > Alcaligenaceae > Achromobacter > Achromobacter sp. SX5. Next base: position 5,009,738 of record NZ_CM160041.1, read on the forward strand.
TTCGTGGTTTCCTTCCTGGGCCACTATCGTCTGACGTTCCGACATTCGACTATTCCCTGGACAGTAGCAGCGCGCCGTTTCTTTCTCGTGTCAGCCGCCGGCTTCGCCATCAACGAAGCCGCTTACGCGTGGCTGCTGCACAGCACGGCCATCCGCTACGATGTCCTGCTCGCCCTGATACTGGCCGGGCTTGCCGTCGCGACCTTTATTGCAGGCCGGCTCTGGGCATTCCGCCACAAACCCGCTGCCTGAGGGCCGCGTCCACTTCCACCCGCCACATCATGTACTTCGCGCTGGTGACCGCGGGCGCCAGGCCTTGCAGCGGCAGATAGGCCTGATTGTCCGAGGCGGTGCCCCATACCCAGTAGCGCGCTCCGTCAGGCGCGCGGCACAGCCGCTGGTTGAATTCGGCCGCGCCAAGCAATACCTGCTCACCGGTCTGCGGATCGAACTTGGCGGCGTCGTACAGTTCCTTGCGCCAGTTGTCGCGCACCGGCACCTCGGGGTTGAGCCAGTCGTCCACCACCCACATCGGCCGCGGCGCCCGGGCGTACAAGGCCAGGTCGAACGGATAGGAGTGCAGGGACACGAAGGTGTCGCCCGGCCTGGCCTGCTCGCGCACCACCTTGGCCAGCGGGCTGGCGCTGCCGCGCGCATTGTGCGCGGCGATGCCCACCGCGATCACGCAGATGCCGGCGGCCACGGCCGCGCTCAGGCGGACCAGACGCTGCGTGACGGGCTCGGTCTCGCGGCGCCAGGCCGCCAGGATGGCTTCCGACAGCAAAAAGGCCAGCGGCGCCAGCACCGGCAGCACGTAGCCCACCAGCTTGGAATGCGGCAGCGAGAAAAACACGATCACGACGCCCAGCCACAACAGCGCGAAGCGCCTCAGGTCGCGCGCCGGGCCGTCGGCCCAGAACGACTTGCGCAGGATGGCGCCGCCCCACAAGGACCAGGGCAGGCTCAGCCCGGCGACCACCGGCAGATAGAACCAGAATGGCTGGGCGTTGTTGAAGCCGCCGGCGGCGAAGCGCTGGAAATGCTGGTAGACGAAGAAGTAATCGTAGAAGCCGGGATAGCGCAGCTGCATCAGCACGAACCACGGCGCGGCCAGCGCGATGAAAAGCAGTATCGACGGCGGCCACAGCAGCACGGCCAGGCCGCGCCAGTACCGCCTCCACGCCAGCCAGAGAAACAGGATCGCGCCCGGCAGCACCACGCCGATCAGGCCCTTGGCCAGCACCGCCAGCGCCGCCAGCGCGGCGGCGGCCAGCGACATCCGGCGCCAGGCCTGGCCGCGCTCGGCGCGCAGCACCGCGTCGGCCGCGGCCAGCAGGCATAGCGCGATCATGCCGGCGACCAGCATGTCCAGGTTGGCGAACTGCGCCCCGCCGTAGAAGAACGGCATGGTGGCGAGGATCAGCACGGTCAGCGTGGCGGCCGCCGCGTCGCGGTAGCGGCGCACGAAACCGTACAGCGCCGCCGCCGTGGCCCAGGCCGCCAGCCAGGACGGCACCCGCGCCGCCCACGGATGCACGCCGAAGACGGAAAAGGACAGCTCGGTCAGCCAGTAATAGAGCGGCGGCTTGTGGAAGTACGGCATGCCGTCCAGCAGCGGCACGGCATGCGAGCCGCTGCGCAGCATGTCCCAGGCGACGCCGGCGTAGCGGCCTTCGTCGGGCAGCGTCAGGGGCCTGAGCCAGGCCAGCCACGCCAGCCAGGCGCCGACGGCGAGCAGGAAGCGTCCTGCCGGCGGGGTCCAGTTGGAACGCCCCGGTTGCGTCATGGCGGACATGTCAGTGCGGGTCCTGGTCCGGATGGCAGGTGCGGCCCTGGCGGCGGCGCACCACGAACAAGGGGCGGCCCTTGACCTCGTCGAAGATGCGGGCGACGTACTCGCCCACCACGCCCAGGGAAATCAGGTTCACGCCGGCGAAGAACAGCACGGCGGTGACGATGGTGGTCCAGCCCGATACCGGATTGCCGGACAGCAGGTAGTCGGCCACGAGATAGGCCGCGTAGGCCAGCGCCATCAGGGCGAACGCCACGCCCACCAGGCTCACCAGGCGCAGCGGCCAGGTGGTGAAGGCGGTAAGCCCGTCCAGCGCCAGGCGGAACAGGCGCATGCCGCTGAAGCGGCTGTCGCCGTGCATGCGTTCGTCGGGTGTATAGGCCAGCGCCTCGCCCTTGAAGCCGACCCAGGCGTACAGGCCCTTCATGAAGCGCGTGCGTTCGGGCAGCGCGTTGAGCGCGTCCACCACGCTACGGTCCATCAGCCGGAAATCGCCGGCGTGCGGCGGCACGTCCACGCCGCGCGCGCCGCTGAGCAGCTTGTAGAACCAGCGCGCGCCGCAGCGCTTGAGCCAGGATTCGTCGGCGCGGCTTTCGCGCACGGCATAGACCATTTCGGCGCCAGCGGCCCAGCGCGCCAGCATCTGCTCGATCAGGGCCGGCGGATGCTGCAGGTCGGCGTCCAGGCAGATCACCACATTGCCGGCGGCGGCCTCGAGGCCGGCGCTGAGCGCGGCCTCCTTGCCGAAATTGCGCGACAGCTGCACGTAGCGAAAGCCGGCGTGCTCGGTCCATTGCGCCATCAGCGCCTCGGTGCCGTCGGTGCTGCCGTCGTCGGCCACGATCACTTCCCAGCTGGAGCACAGCGCCGTGAGGCGGCTGCGCAGCAGGGGCAGCAGCACCCGCAGGTTGTCGCATTCATTCAGGCAGGGGATGACGCAGGTCACGCAGGTGTCGTACGGCACGTTGGCCGCCTGCGTCGACCAGAACGCTTCCACGGGAAACGATTTGGCCAGCACCTGGGCGGCTATGGGATCGGACCGGAATTGGATATGCATGGAATGCTGAACTCGGATTGCAGGACACTATGGCGGGCAGTATGCGCAGGGGCTCGTCGAATTTTCATGAAATGCCGCAAGCAAAGCGGGGACAGGTTGGCATCGCTACAATGCGCCCGATTCCAGTTTTTCCCGTTAGTCATGCAATACCGAGTCAGGCCCATGCTTGCCGGCGACGTGGACGGCATCCTCGCCGCCCAGACCCTGGCCTATCCCGATTTCCTGCTGGAGAGCGCGGCGTTCTTCCTCAACCGCCTGGCGCTCGCGCCTGCCCACTGCTGGGTCGCGCGCGCCGAAGGCGGCGACCTCCTGGGCTATCTGATCTCCTATCCCTGGGACGCGGGCCTGCCGCCGGCCCTCGACGTCGCGCTGACAGCGCTGCCGTCGAAGGCCGATCACTGGTTCCTGCATGATTGCGCGGTGGTGCCGCAGGCCCAGGGCCTGGGAGTCGGCCAGGCGCTGCTGCGCGCCGCCGCGGCGGCCGCCGGGCAGGCTGGCCTGCGCCGGGCCAGCCTGGTATCGCTGGAATCGGCGACCGGCTATTGGCGGCGCCACGGCTACGCGCCGATGGACGTCGCCGCGGCCGGCCTGGCCGAAAAGCTTGCCGGCTACGGCCCGCAAGCGCTTTACATGTCCCGCGCGCTGCCGCTGTAGCGCCGCTTCCGTCCCCCCATGTACAACGTTGCCGCCGCGGACGTAACATAAGCCGCACGTGTGTGAGGCGGCAGGGTTCCCGAAGCCGGAAATCTAACTGCGCCCCGACAGGGCGCAAAGGTATCTATGATCTCGCTTTCGCCCGTTCAATCACTCCTGGCCTGCTGCCTGGTGCTCGTCGTCGGACGGGTGCTCACCACCCGCATCGGGTTTCTTGCCCGCTACAGCATTCCCGATCCCATCGTGGGCGGCCTGCTTTTCGCGGTGATCGCCTACCTGCTGTCGACCTGGGGCGGAATCTCCGTCTCGCTCGAAACCAGCATCAAACCCACCCTGCTGCTGCTGTTCTTCGGCTGCATCGGCCTGACCGCCAACCTCAAGCTGCTGGCCAAGGGCGGCCCCAGGCTGATCGCGTTCCTGCTGGCCCTGATCCCGTTCCTGGTCCTGCAGAACGCCGTGGGACTGGGCATGGCTTGGCTGCTGGACATGCATCCGCTGATGGGCCTGCTGGGCGGCACCATCACGCTGGTGGGCGGGCACGGCACGGGCGCGGCCTACGCCACGCGCTTCGCCGACTTCAACAACATCCAGGACGTGATGGCGCTGGCCATGACCTCGGCCACGCTGGGCCTGGTGCTGGGCGGCGTGGTGGGCGGCCCGGTCGCGGAATGGATCATGCGGCGCCACAAGCTGGCCGGCAGCCTGGACCACGCGCCCGGCGACAAGCATGACGCCCCCGACCTGACCGAAGACCAGGGCCCGACCACCGCCGGCTCCTTCATCGTGTCGCTGACGGCCGCCTTCGTCGCGCTGGTGGTGGGCGGCTACCTGGCCGCGCTGGTCGAGGACGCCCCGGTCAGCCTGCCCAATTTCCTATGGTGCCTGGCCACGGGCGTGGTGATCCGCAACGGCGGCGAGCGCCTGGGACTGAAACTGGACGACCGCGTCACCGACATCATCGGCACCATCTCGCTGTCGCTGTTCCTGGGCATGACCATGATGACGCTGGACCTGTCCAGCGTGGCGCGCCTGGCCGGCCCGCTGGCCCTGATGCTGGTGGTGCAGACGGCGTTCTGCGCGCTGTACGCGGCCTGGGTGGTGTTCCGCCTGCTCAAGCGCGACTACGAAGCGGCCGTCATGTCGGCCGCCTTCTGCGGCTTCTCGCTGGGCGCCACCGCCACCGCCATCGCCAATATGCAGGCGCTCACGCGCCGCCACGGCCCCGCGCCGGAGTCCTTCATCGTGGTGCCGGTCACCGGCGCGTTCCTGGTCGACATCCTCAACGTGATCGTGCTGACCTCGCTGATCTCCTTGCCGTTCGTGGGAGGGATGTAAGCATGTTCAAACGTCTCATCCTCGTATTGCTGTGCCTGACGCTGGCCGCCTGCGGCCGCGCGCCGGACGCCGACGCGCTGCGCGGCGACGTCGAGCGCAGCCTGAACGCCGCCTATGGCGAAGGGCTGTTCCGGATCGCCGAACTCAAGCGCATGGGATCGGCCGTCGACAACGGCGCGCCCGCCGGCGAAACCCGCCGCGTGGTCTATTACGACGTCGCGCTGGACCTGGCCCGCGACGTCTCGCTGGGCGCCTGGGACCAGCCGGGCGCGGCCTCGCTGGTCACGCTGCTGGGCGCGGGTCCGCGCAGCATCAGCGGCGTGAAATCCGGCGGCAACCAGGCCGGCGACCGCATCGTGGCGCACGCCAGCGCGATCTACCGGCAGGACGGCCAGGACTGGAAGCTGGTGACGCCGGCCGGCTTCAAGGCGGCCCAGGCCCCCAGCCTGGACACCGGCGCGCCGCCGCCGGTCACGCGCCAGCTGCTCGACTCGCTGGACCAGATCACCCATTCCGTCGCCTACACCGGCTCCAGCACCGCCCAGCACGTGGTGCAGCAGGAACTGGAACGCTCGGTGGCGCGCATCAACGGCCGGCTGGCCCGCATGCAGCAGGGCTATCCGCTGGCCGGCGGCCCCGACCGCGGCGAATACGTGGCGTTCGCGCGCGCGCTGCGCGACGTGGCCCGCTCGCGGCAGGTCCGCGTCGCCCCGCTCATCACCGGCGGCGGCGCCGAGAACATCGCGCTGCTGCGCAGCGGCGACGCGGTGGTCGGACTGGCCCAGGCCGATACGGCGCGGCTGGCCTATGACGGCAAGGGCCCGTTCGCGGCCCAGGGGCCGTTCACCGGCCTGCGGGCGCTGGGCAGCCTGTATCCGGAACTGGTCCACATCGTGGTGCGCGACGACGCCTCGGTGCGCGGCGTGCGCGACCTGAAGGGCAAGACCGTCGCGCTGGGTCCGGAGGGCTCGGCCGTGCGGGCCACGCTGGAGGCGGTACTGGCCGCGCACGGGCTGCAGGCCGGACGCGACTACAAGGTCGCAGACACCCCGTTCGCGGCCTCGCTGCCGGCGCTGAATTCCGGCGCGGTCGACGCCGCCGCCCAGGTGATCGGCGTGCCGGCCACGCCGCTGCGCGACGCGCTGACCCAGGCCCGGCTGAAGCTGCTGCCGCTCGATCCCGCCGCCATCAAGGCGCTGACGGCAGCCGACAGTTCGCTGATGCCGCTGGACATCGTCGCCGGCACCTATCCCAACCAGGTCGAAGCGATCCCCACCGTCGGCATGGCCGCCCTGCTGCTCACCACCGCGGACCTGACCCGCGACGAAGCCCTGGTGATCGTGCGCGCCGTCTATTCGACCGGACAGGACCTGCTGGCCGCGGGATCGACCCAGGGCAGCCAGGTCTCCATCGCCACCGCGCGGCGCGGACTGACCGTGCCGCTGCACGACGGCGCCCAGGAGGGCCTGACGGAACTGGAGAAGGCCAAGCCGCGATGAGGCCGTTGCGCTTATGATGGCGCTCCTCATCAGGAAACCCCATGAATAAATTCGATCTGCAGAAAAACCAGGCCTTGAAACTGGCCGGCCAGCTCAAGCAGGCCGGCACGCCGGACCGCTACGGCAGCGCCTCGAACGCGCCCGACCGGCGCGAGCAGCGCAAGCTGGACCAGGCCGCCGGCCTGGTGCCGTTCCCGCTGAAGCTGTCGCAGGCCGACGCCGACCGGCTGCGCGCCGCGGCCGCCGAGCGCGGCGTGTCCACCAACGAGATCGTGGCCGAGGCGCTGCGCAAGGCGCTGGGCGCGTAACGCGATGCACATCTGGGTCGATGCGGACGCCTGCCCCGCGGTCATCAAGGACATCCTGTTCCGCGCCGCGCAACGCTGGCAGCGGCCGCTGACCCTGGTGGCCAACCAGCCGCTGCGCACCCCGCCCTCGCCGCTGATCCGCGCCGTGCAGGTGCCGCGCGGCTTCGACGTGGCCGACGCGCACATCGCCGAACGCGCCGCGCCCGGCGACCTGGTGATCACCGGCGACATCCCGCTGGCCGCGCAAGTCCTGGAAAAAGGCGCGATGGCGCTGAACCCGCGCGGGGAACGCTATACGCCCGACACCATCCGTGAACGGCTGGCGCTGCGCGACATGATGGAAGAACTGCGCGCCGGCGGCGTGGACACCGGCGGCCCCGCCTCGTTCAGCCACGCCGACCGCAAGGCCTTCGCCAACCAGCTCGACGCCCTGCTGTCGCGCGCGGCGCGCCAGCTCAATAAAACGTGATGTACGCCTTGTAGATAATGGTGCCCAGCGCCGTCACCAGGCCCAGCCCCATCAGCCCCATGCCGATATTGCGGTCACGCAGCCCGAAGCCCACCAGCATGAGGGCCACGGCCGTGACGATGATGATGATCATGGTATTGGTATTCGCGAACATCGCCATCTCCAGTTTGCGCGGGTTTATTGTGGATATGTCCCCGCGGTATCCATCATAGACAGCTGGCAGGCCGCGCGGCTCAATCGGCGCGCGCGGGGTTGTGCAATATCAACACCCGGCCAAACATAGGCGAAAAACAAAAAAGCCAACCGCAAGGGTTGGCTATTTTTGCTGCGTCGTTTTACCTTGGACGCCGACAACGGCCGGCTGGTGGCCTGGCGTTGTCTCTCAAGGGTCTTTGGTGGGTAGTACTGGGTTCGAACCAGTGACCCCTGCCGTGTGAAGGCAGTGCTCTACCACTGAGCTAACCACCCCGAAAGAGGCAAAATATTAGCACGTTTTTTTGAACGTGTGCAAGTCACCCCGAAAAACTTTATGCGGCCGGCGCCGGCGCGTCCAGTTTACGCCAGATGCATTCGCCGCCCACGGCCTTGTCCAGCGCGGCCAGATAGGCTTCGTGCTCGGCCAGGTCTTCGTCGCTGGCCTTGATCACCGGCAGGCCGGAGGCGTCGAACCTGCCCAGCACCAGGCCGTCGGCGCCCGCCGAGTCGCCCTCTTCGACGTCGATCAGCAGCGCGTCCTGGCCGCGCGTCATGGCCAGCCAGACTTCCGCCAGCAGCTGCGAGTCGAGCAAGGCGCCGTGCAGCGTGCGGTGGGCGTTGGAAATGCCGAAACGGTCGCACAGCGCATCCAGCGAGTTGCGCTTGCCGGGGAACAGCGAACGTGCGTGCAGCAGCGAGTCGGTGACCGTCTCGCAGAAATCGCTGATCGGGCCGCGGCCGGTCCTGGCCAGTTCGGCGTTGAAGAATTTCACGTCGAACGCGGCGTTGTGCGCGATCAGCTCGGCGCCCTGGATGAACTGCACGAATTCATCGGCGATGTCGGCAAAGCGCGGCTTGTCGGACAGGAATTCGGTGGTCAGGCCGTGCACCGCCAGCGCCTCGGGGTCGCTGTCGCGGTCCGGGTTCAGGTAGATGTGCAGGTTGTTGCCCGTGGCCATCCGGTTGACCAGCTCCACGCAGCCGATTTCGACGATGCGGTGGCCCTGGGCGGGATCCAGTCCCGTGGTTTCGGTGTCAAAGATGATCTGGCGCATAAAACTATTCCGACGCTTGGGCGGGCGCGGCCGGCGGCGTATGCGGGGACGGAACGGAATCCGCGGAATGCGCTGCGCTGCCGGCCTGGCCGGGTTTCTTGCGTGCGGTGGCGATGAGCGTGTAGGCCACCGGCACGACGAACAAGGTCAGTAGTGTACCCAGCATCAGCCCGCCCACCAGGACCCAGCCGATCTGCTGGCGCGATTCCGCGCCCGCGCCCGAGGACAGCGCCAGCGGCACGGTGCCCAGCACCATGGCGCCGGTGGTCATCAGGATGGGGCGCAGCCGCAGCACGCTGGCCTCGATGACGGCCTCGAACAGTTCCCTGCCCTCGTCGCGCAGCTGGTTGGTGAATTCGACGATCAGGATGCCGTGCTTGGTGATCAGCCCGACCAGGGTGATCAGGCCGATCTGGCTGTAGATGGACAGGGTGCCGCCGGTCAGCCACAGCGCCAGCAGCGCGCCGGTCATGGACAGCGGCACCGACAGCATGATGATGAACGGGTTGCGCCAGCTCTCGAACTGCGCGGCCAGCACCAGGTAGATGAAGGCCAGCGCCATGGCGAAGACCAGGTAGATGCTGCCCGAGGAGTCGCGGAACTCGCGCGACTGGCCGTCGAGGTCGGTGACGATGGTGTTGGGCAGCACGTCGCGCGCCACCTGGTGCATGTGCGCCAGCACCTCGCCCAGCGCGTAGCCCGGCGCCACGGCGCCGTCGATCTTGACCGCGCGCAGCCGGTTAAAGTGGTTCAGCGACTGCGGCGAAACGCCTTCGTGCACGCCCAGCAGGTTGTCCAGCTGCACCATGCTGCCGTCGCGCGCGCGCACATAGATGCCGGAAATGTCGGTGGGATTGGCGCGGTCGCGCGGCGTGACCTGGACGATGACGTCGTACTGCTCGCCCTCGTCCTTGTAGCGGGTCACCTGGCGTCCGCCCAGCATGGATTCCAGCGTGCGCCCCACCGTGTCCACGTTGGCGCCCACGTCGGCCATCTTGTCTCGGTCCACGCGCACGCGCAGCTCGGGCGTGTTCAGGCGCAGGTCGGTGTCCAGGTTGATGAGGCCGGGATACTTGCGCAGCTCGGCCATGAATACGTCGGTCAGGCGCGCCAGCTCCACGTACGAGGCCTGGCTCATGATGATGAACTGCACCGGCTTGGAACGCGCGGACTGGCCCAGCGACGGCGGATTGGTGGGAAACGCCCGCACGCCTGGCAGCGAGGCGAACAGCGGTTGCAGCTCCTGGGTGATGGCCTGCTGCCGGCGGCCGCGCTCTTCCCAGGGCTTGAGGCGCAGGATGGCGGTGCCGTCGGTCACGGTGGGAAAGCCCACGGTCACCTGGCTGCCGCTGGCCTCCGGGATATCGGCGTAGAACTTTTCGATGCCCAGCATGCTTTCCAGCGTGTAGTTCAGCGTGGCGCCCTCGGGCGAGCTGACAATGCCGAACACCACGCCGCGGTCCTCGACGGGGGCCAGTTCGCTCTTGACCACCTTGAACAGCACGCCGCTGGCGGCCGCCACCGCCAGGCCCACCGCCACCACGATCCAGCGATGGCGCAGCGAGGCCGCCAGCACCCGCCGGTAGCCATTGCTCAGGGCGTCGAGCCAGCCTTCGATCAGGTTGTACCAGCGGCTGTGGCTGCTCTGGTGGCGCAGCAGCACCGAACACATCATCGGGGTGAGCGTCAGCGCGACGAAGCCGGACACCAGCACCGCGCCGGCCAGCGCCAGCGCGAATTCGATGAACAGCCGCCCGGTGCGGCCCGTGGCGAACGCCAGCGGCGCGTACACGGTGACCAGCGTCATCGTCATCGCCACCACCGCGAAGCCGATCTCGCGCGAGCCGCGCAGCGCGGCCTCCTTGCGCGGCATGCCGTCCTCGATGTGGCGGAAGATGTTCTCCAGCACCACGATGGCGTCATCCACCACCAGGCCGATGGCCAGCACCATCGCCAGCAGGGTCAGCGTATTGATGGAAAAGCCGAACAGATACATGAGCGCGCAGGCGCCCACCAGCGATACCGGGATGGTGACGATGGGGATGATGCTGGCGCGCAGGTTGCGCAGGAAGAAGAAGATCACCAGCACCACCAGCACGATGGCCTCGCCGATGGTGTTGAACACCGAGTCGATCGAGCGTTCGATGAACACCGACGAGTCGTAGGCGATGTTCAGCCGCATCCCCGCCGGCAGGTTCTCGTTCAGGCGCTCGACCTCCTCGCGGGCCGCCTTGGACAGCTCCAGCGGGTTGGCGGTGGACTGCCGCGTCAGGCCGATGTTGATCGCCGGCTTGCCGTTGAAGCGCGACAGGATGCGGTCGTTGGCCGCGGCGATTTCCACCTTGGACACGTCGCGCAGGCGCACGGGATAGCCCTTGACGTTGGCGACGATCACGTCCTCGAACTGCGCCGGCGTCTGCAGGTCGGTCGAGGACACGACCGAGAATTCGCGCGCCCGGGACTCGATACGCCCGGCCGGGATTTCCACGTTCTGGCTGCGCAGCGCAGCCTCCACGTCCTGCACGGTCAGGCCGTAGGCGGCAAGCTTGTCGCGGTCCACGTAGATGCGCATGGACGGCAGGCGCTCGCCGAACACGCGCACTTCCGCCGCCCCCGGCAGCACCGACAGCCGGGTCTTGATGTAGCGGTTGATGTAGTCGGAAGTCTGGATCGCCGAGTACGTGCCGGACTCCACCGCGATGTAGATGATGGGCTGGGAGTCCGCCTCGACCTTGCCGATGATGGGCTCGTCGATCTCGTCGGGCAGGAAGCGGCGGGCGCGCGAGACCTTGTCGCGCACTTCGGCCGCGGCCGCGTCGGGATCGCGCGACAGGTTGAACTTGATGTTGATGAGGCTGCGTTCGGAGCGGCTGCGCGAAGTCATCACGTCCACGCCCTCGATGCCGGCGAGCTGGTCCTCCAGCGGCTTGGTCACCTGGGATTCGATCACCTCGGGCGAGGCGCCCTTGTAGGTGGTGTCCACCGAGACGATGGGCTCGTCGATCTTCGGATACTCGCGCACGGTCAGGCGCGAATACGAGATCAGGCCGATCAGCACGATGATCAGCGACAGGACCGACGCGAATACCGGCCGCTTGATACAGGTTTCCGAAATACGCATTGCGCCACCGCCCAAAAGAGAAAAAGGCCGGCTTCAGGCGCCGTTGCCCAGCACGGTCACGGCCGCGCCGTCCGTCACCCGCTGCAGGCCCGAGACCACCAGCTGGTCGCCCGCGGCCACGCCGGTCAGGATCTCCACGCGGCCTTCGCGGCGCTCGCCGATGGTGACCTCGCGCCGCTCGGCCACGCCGTCCCTGACCCGGTAAACGTACTGCGTCTCGCCCGAGGGCGAAAGCGCGGCTTCCGGCGCCACCAGCGCCTTGTCCTGGCTGAACAGCAACTGCACGCGGGCGAACATGCCCGGGCGCAGCACCGCGTCCTTGTTGGCGACGGTGGCGCGCAGCAGGATCGAACGGCCGCCGGCGTCGACCAGCGGGCTGACGGCGTAGACCATGCCCTGGCGCTCCTGGCCCGGCAGCGCGTCCAGGCGCAGGGTCAGCTGCTGGCCCACGCCCACCTTGCTCAAATACATTTCGGGCACGCGGAAATCCACCTTGAGCGGGTCGATCGCCTCCAGCGGCGCCAGGTCCTGGCCCTGGTTCACGTAGTCGCCCACCGACACGCTGCGCAGGCCCACGATGCCGCCGAACGGCGCGCTGATCGTCATTTTGTCCAGCCGCGCCTGCGCCAGCGCCACGGCCGCTTCCTGCACCTTCAGGTTGCTGGCGGCCTCGTCGCGCGCCTGCTGGCTGACGAAGCCCTTGCCCTGCAGCTCCACCGAGCGCCGGAAATGGCTTTGCGCCAGCGTGAGATTGGCCCGCGCCTGGGCCAGCTCGGCCCGCGGCACCGAATCGTCCAGGCGGATCAGCACCTCGCCCTGCCTGACCGGCTGGCCTTCCTTGAAGCCGATGGACTGGATGCGGCCGGCGACTTCCGGGCGCAGCACCACCGATTCGTCGGACCGCAGGCTGCCCACGGCCGACAGGCCGCGCGCGAACGGGATTTCTTTGACGGCGGCCACCTCGACCCGCACCGGCGCGGCAGGCGCGACGGGAGCCTGGGCGGCGGCCTGGACGGCGGGCGGCGCAGGCGCGAGCCAGCGCGGCACCAGCACACCGAGCGCCGCTCCCGCAGCCAATCCCGCCGCTACGGCGGCCAGCAATACTGCTTTTTTCATGCGCGAATGTGGCGGTCGCGCGGCGCGGGCCGGGCGCCGCAGGAAGGGAGAATGAGGGTTGGCACTTTAGCACCCGGATTTACATACTGGAACAATCCAGAAGCCGGATGAAAGAACTAAATTCGCCCGATGAAGCGATTTAAGGGTATATCCCAATGCCCTGCGGGCCGGCGCCCGGGCGTTCAGGCGCGGCGGGCCGCTTCCACGCCCTGGTTGGCGAGCTGGTCGGCGCGTTCGTTGCCCGGGTCGCCGGCGTGTCCGCGGACCCAGCGCCAGGACACAGTATGGCGGCCCACCTGCTCGTCCAGCAGTTGCCACAGCTCGGCGTTCTTGACCGGTTTTTTGTCGGCCGTCATCCAGCCGCGCCGCTTCCAGTTGGCCAGCCACTCGGTCATGCCCTTCATGACGTACTGCGAATCGGTGTGGATGGTGACCGCGCAGGGGCGCTTGAGCGCGCGCAGCCCCTGGATGACCGCCAGCAGCTCCATGCGGTTGTTGGTGGTCTGGAGTTCGCCGCCGTGCAGGGTTTTTTCGTGGCTGCCGGCGCGCATCAGCACGCCCCAGCCGCCCGGCCCCGGATTGCCCTTGCAGGCGCCGTCGGTCCACATTTCCACTTTCTGTTCGTTCGCTTTGCTGTCCTGCATGGTGCTGCCCGGAGTTCCTTCGTGCTTGATTCGTTGCCGGCCGGCCGCTCAGGAGCGGTCGTAGCCGTCGTCCGCCTGGCGGTTGACCACCACCGACGCGGCGCGCGCGCGCTTGGGCTTGGTCTTCCAGGCGGGGCCTATGATACGCATGCCGGCCACGCGCTTGACGGCGGACACCAGATAGACGGCCCCGCCCACGCTCCACCAGCGCGCGCCGGCGGACTCCAGGAAAGCCCAGCGCTGCAGCCATTTTTCGCTGCGGCAGGCCGGCGCATAGCAGCCGAAATGGCTTTGCTCGACCTCCAGCGACAGCAGCTTGAACCAGTCTTTCAGGCGCGGCAGCGACACCTGCGACGAAGGCGGCTGCGGCAGCCACGGCTCCATGCCCGGCATGCGCGTGCGCGCCCCCCACATGCTCCAGGGATTGAAGCCCGAGATCACCACGCGCCCTTCCGGCACCAGCACGCGCTCGACCTCGCGCAGCACGTTGTGGGGTTCCTGCGTGCATTCGAAGGCGTGCGGCAGGATCAGCAGGTCCACGCTCTGCGATTCGAACGGCAGGGCTTCGGGCTGGGCGATCACCACCCGCGACTGCCAGCCGGCCGCGCTCTCGGCCGAGGGCGCCTCGGTGCCCACGTATCCCTTGAACGGCATGCGGTTGGCGCCCAGCAGGTTCATGTCGGCCAGGCCGACCTGCCAGGCGTAATATCCGAATACGTCCGCGACAGCCGCGTCGAACTGCGCCCGCTCCCAGGCCAGAACGTATTGTCCCGGCGGCGTCTGGAACCATTCGGCCAGTTCTACAATCGGCGGAGTATCTTCTTCTGCCACGTTCTATCCTTCGAATCCCATGCAAGCCCTGACCGCCTCCGACGGCGGCCGCGAGCGCAACGCCGCGGTCTTGCCGCTACCCGCTTTCACCGACAACTACATCTGGGCGATCGTGCGCGACGGCCAGGCCGCCGTGGTCGATCCGGGCGAGGCCGGCCCGGTGCTGCGGCTGCTCGAGCAGCAAGGCCTGAGACTGCGCGCCATTCTACTCACGCACCACCACGGCGACCACGTCGGCGGCGTATCCGAATTGTCCCGCATCGAAGGCCTTACCGTATATGGCCCGGCGCAAGAACGCCTGCCGCGCTGCGACGTGCCGCTGGCGCAGGGCGACCGCGTGCTGATACCCGAACTGGACCTGGACCTGGCCGTGCTGGATGTGCCCGGCCACACGGCCGGCCACATCGCCTACACCGGCCGGGCGGCCGGCGTGGAGCCGGTTCTTTTCTGCGGCGACACCCTGTTTGCCGGCGGCTGTGGCCGGCTGTTCGAAGGCACCCCCGCGCAAATGCTTGATTCCTTGGAAAAATTTTCTGTTTTACCGGCGGATACACAGGTTTTTTGCGCACACGAGTACACTCTAGCGAACTTGCGCTGGGCGTCGGCAGTCGTACCGGCCAACCGCAACCTGCAGCAATGGCATCAGCGGGCCCGGCAATTAAGAGCAGCAGGCCTTCCCACGCTTCCGTCGACCATCGGTCAGGAACGCGCGACGAACCCGTTTTTGCGCACGCAACAACCCGAGGTCGTCCGCGCCGCAGAGCGCTGGGCCGGCCACAGCCTTGCTACGCCGGTAGAGGTATTTGCCTCCCTTCGCGAATGGAAGAACGAATTCAAGTGACAGCCCGATGAATCTATCCCGACTCCTTCTGCCGCTGATGCTGGCAGTCCTCGCCGGTTGCGCAGGAACCAAATCCCCCGATAGCAAGAATCTCACCACCAATTCCCAAGGGCGCTACATCGCCCGCGACACTTCCCGGACGGTGGACCTCACCAATCCTCCCGCCGACGCCTGGGACCGCATCCGCCGCGGTTTCGCCATCCCCAACCTGAACACCGACCTCTCGCAGCAGTGGACCGACTACTACGCGGCCCACCCCGAGTCGGTGCAGCGCATGGCGGAACGCGCCGGCAAGTACCTGTATTTCATCGTCGACGAGATCAACCGCCGCGGCCTGCCCACCGAGCTGGCGCTGCTGCCCTTCGTCGAAAGCGCCTACAACCCCACCGCGCTGTCGCGCTCGCAGGCCTCGGGCCTGTGGCAGTTCGTGCCGGCCACCGGCCAGCATTTCAACCTCAAGCAGGACTGGTGGCGCGACGAGCGGCGCGACCCCATCGCCTCGACCAACGCGGCGCTGGACTACCTGGAAAAACTGTTCGAAATGCAGGGCGACTGGTATCTGGCCCTGGCCTCGTATAACTGGGGCGAAGGCTCGGTGCAGCGCGCCATGGCCAAGAACGAGGCCGCCGGCCTGCGCACCGACTACCTGTCGCTGAGCATGCCCGACGAGACCCGCAACTACGTGCCCAAGCTGCAGGCCATCAAGAACATCATCGCCGACCCGCAGCGCTATGCGGTGGCCCTGCCGCCGGTGGGCAACACGCCCTACTTCGTGACGGTGCAGAAGAACAGCGACATCGACCTCGAAATCGCCGCCAAGCTGGCCGAAATGCCGCTGGACGAATTCAAGGCGCTCAACCCGTCGTTCAACCGCCCGCTGATCCGCGGCGACCACGGCCCCACCCTGCTGCTGCCGGCCGACCGCGTCGAAATCTTCAACGCCAACCTGACCAACTACAAGGGCGACCTGAGCGCCTGGAAGGTCTACCACACGCGCCGCGGCGAATCCTACGCCTCGATCGCCAAGCGTTTCGGCGTGACCGAAAGCCGGCTGCGCCAGATCAACGACATCGGTTCGCGCCAGAAATCCGCTTCCGGCCAGTCCCTGCTGGTGCCGGGCGACAGCGCCGGCAACGTGCAGCTGGCCTCGCTGGCGCCGCCGGTGCTGGACGCGGCGCCCGCCGCCGAGAAGGCCCCGGCCACGCGCGGCCGCGCCCAGCAGGCGCCCGCCGCGCGCGTGGCAAGCGCCCGCGTCGCCAGCGCCCGTCCCAACGTGCGCACCCACAAGGTGCGCCAGGGCGACACGCTGTACTCGCTGGCCAAGCAATACGGCACCTCGATCGACGCGCTGCGCGCGCTGAACAACCTCAAGGGCAGCGCGCTGAAGGTCGGCACGCCGCTGCGGGTCCCCGGCACCAACGCGCGGGGCTGAGCGCAACGGCACGGCAAAAGGGCGCACCCCGACGGGCGCGCCCTTTTCTTTTTAATGGAGGGGCCGCCAAACTCTTTAAAATAGGCGGTCTCCAGAAGGGAAAAAATCAAAGGATAGAAATATGGGCTTTCTCGCCGGCAAGCGCATCCTGGTCACCGGGGTGCTTTCCAACCGCTCCATCGCCTACGGCATCGCGCGCGCCTGTCACCAGCAAGGCGCCGAACTGGCGTTCACCTACGTGGGCGACCGCTTCAAGGACCGCGTGAGCGAATTCGCCGCCGAATTCGGCAGCAAGATCGTGCTGCCCTGCGACGTGGCCGAGGACAGCCAGATCGAAGCCGCCTTCGCCGAACTCGGCCAGCACTGGGACGGCCTGGACGGCCTGGTGCATTCCATCGGCTTCGCCCCGCGCGAAGCCATCGCCGGCAACTTCCTCGACGGCCTGTCGCGCGAAGCCTTCCGCGTGGCGCACGACATCTCGGCCTACAGCTTCCCCGCCATGGCCAAGGCCGCCCTGCCGCTCATGGAAGGCCGCAACGGCTCGGTGCTGACGCTGACCTACCTGGGCGCCGAGCGCGTGGTTCCCAACTACAACACCATGGGCCTGGCCAAGGCCTCGCTCGAAGCCAGCGTACGCTACCTGGCCACGGCGCTGGGCCCGCGCGGCATCCGCGCCAACGGCATTTCCGCCGGCCCGATCAAGACGCTGGCCGCCAGCGGCATCAAGGACTTCTCGGCCATCCTGAAGTTCGTCGAGGCCCAGGCGCCCCTGCGCCGAAACATCACCATCGAAGACGTGGGCAACGTCGCCGCCTTCATGCTGTCGGACCTGGCCGCCGGCGTGACGGGCGAAATCACCCACGTGGACGGCGGCTTCTCCACCGTCGTCCCGGGCATGGAAGACTGAAACCGGCGGCGCGTCCGGCCGCTCAGGCCGGACGCACCACCAGCGTCGAAACCTGCACGTCCACCGCGGTCATGAGTTTGTGGACCGGGCATTTCTCGGCCACCGCCAGCAGCTCGTCGATCTGCGCATCGGACAGCTCGCCATGCAGCGTCAGCTTGGCGGTCAGGCGGTAGATCCCCTTGCGCTCTTCGCTGTCGTCGCGCACCACCTCCACGCCCACCGATTCCAGCGGCAGCCCCTTGCGCTGCGAATACACCATCAGGGTCAGCGCCTTGCAGCCGCCCAGCGCAGTATCGAAGTAATCGTGCGGATCGGGGCCCTCGCCCTGCGGCTGCGGCATCGCCAGCGGAAGCTCATGGCCTTCGGCCGTGGCGGTGAACTGCAGGGTATTGGGCGCGTTCTGGCGCAAGCGGATGCTGCTCATGGGTGAAGTCTCCTGGCTGGGGTTCGGTGGATGGCCGCCGCGGCGGCCCCAATCGACGTTGTAACACCAGGCGGCGCTGCGCCACACCTGACTGGACGCTGAACTTCCTGATGCGGACACGGTCGGATATTTCTATCCGGAATACACCTATAGGGGGCCGCATGAGCGCCAGACAACTCCTCGATCAACTGCTGCAGTCCGGGCAAGGCCTGCTTTCCGACACCACCAGCCGCGTGCAGAACGCCACGGGCGGCAAGGGCTCGTCCTTCCTGACCGGCCTGGGCGGCGGCGCGCTCGGCGCGGGCGCGCTGGGGCTGCTACTGGGCAGCAAGAAGGCCCGCAAGATCGGCGGCAAGGTCGCCATGTACGGCGGCATGGCGGCGCTGGGCGCGCTGGCCTACCGCGCCTATGGCGACTGGCAGCGCAGCCAGGCCGGCGGCGCGGCTGCCCCCGCCCCCCAGACGCTGGACCGCCTGCCCGCCCCGCAGGCCGAGCAGCACAGCACCGCCGTGCTCACCGCCATGATCGGCGCGGCCAAGGCCGACGGCCACATCGGCCCGGAAGAACGCGCCCTGCTCGAAACCGAGCTGGCCAAGCTGTCCTCCGACGCGCAGGACCGGCAATGGCTGGAAACCGAACTCTCGCGTCCGCTGGACCCGGCCACCGTGGCCCGGTCGGCCCAGACCCCCGAAATGGCCGCCGAAATGTACCTGGCCAGCCTGCTGGTGGTGGACGAGGAAAGCTATATGGAGCGCGCCTACCTGGACGAACTGGCGCGCCAGCTCAAGCTGCAGCCCGGCCTCAAGGAACAGCTGGAGCAGCACGCCCGGACGCCGGCCGCCTAGTCCGCGCGCAGCCCGATCGCGGCGGTCAGCGCGCCGTAGCGCCGCATGTCCGCGGCGATCATGTCCTGGAACTCGCGCGGCGTGCTGGTGGCGGGCGTGAAGCCCTGTTCGCGCAGGGCCGCCTGCATGGCCGGGCGCTGCACGATCTGCGCCACCGCCGCATTCAGCTTGGCCACCACCGCGGGCGGCGTGGCCGCCGGCGCCAGCAGCCCATGCCACTGGTCCAGCGCGTAGCCCTGCACGCCCTGCTCCGCCACCGTGGGCACGGTCGGCATCAGCGGCGAGCGCGCCGGCGACGTGACGGCAAGGGCCCGCAGCTTGCCGGCCGCGATCAGCGGGGCCGCGCTGGACGCGGTGACCACGCCCATTGCGACCTGACCCGCCGCGACGTCGGTCAGCGCCGGCCCGCAGCCCTTGTAGGGCACGTGCTGCAACGACCCGCCGGCCGCGCGCGCCAGCATCTCGCCGGCCAGGTGCTGCGGCGTGCCGTTGCCGCAGGACGCGAACGGCAGCGGCTGGCCGGCGCGGGCGGCGGCCAGCGCGTCGTCCAGGCCGCGCAGGCCGGAATGCGCCGGCGCCACGAAAACCGAAGGCACGAAGGCCACGTTGATGACGGCCGCGAAGTCACGCGCCGGATCGAAACCCAGATGGCGGTAGACCCCGGGGTTGATGGCGAAGGAACTGTTGACCATCAGCAGCGTATAGCCATCGGGCGGCGACTCGGCCACGACGCGCGCGCCGATATTGCCGCTGGCGCCGGGGCGGTTTTCCACCACCACCGGCTGACCCAGCGTCTCCTGCAACTCGGCGCCGATGCGGCGCGCCAGCAGGTCGGTGCCGCCGCCGGGCGGAAAGGTCACGACAATGGTGATGGGATGGGCAGGATAGGCGGCGTCCTTGGGCGCTTCGCCGGACGGCGGGTTGCCGCAGGCGGCCAGCGACAGGACGAGCATCGGCGCCAGGGCGCGCAGCAGGCGTTTCATCTTGCGGACCGGTTGGTTGCGAGGCTCAGGCGTCCAGGCCGATGTCCAGCACCTTGGCGCTGTGCGTGATCCAGCCCACGGCGATCTGGTCCACGCCGGTGGCGGCCACCGCCGCCGCGGTTTCGGGCGTGATGCGGCCCGAGGCCTCGGTGATGGCGCGGCCGCGCGCCATGGCGACGGCGCGGCGCAGGTCGTCCAGGCTCATGTTGTCCAGCAGCACCACGTCCACGCCCAGCGAAAGCGCCACTTCCAGCTGCTCCAGCGTGTCCACTTCCAGCTCGATCTTCACCATGTGGCCGACGCCGGCGCGGGCGCGCTCGACCGCGATGGCGACGCCCCCGGCCAGGGCGATGTGGTTGTCCTTGATCAGCACCGCGTCGTCCAGGCCGTGGCGATGGTTGCTGCCGCCGCCCACGCGCACCGCGTACTTCTGCACCGCGCGCAGGCCCGGCATGGTCTTGCGCGTGCAGGTCACGCGCGCGCCGTAGCCCGCGATGGCGCGCGCGATCGAGGCCGTGGCGCTGGCCACGCCGCTCAGGTGGCAAAGAAAATTCAGCGCCACGCGCTCGGCGCTCAGCATGGCGCGGGCGTTGCCGCGGATGCGCGCGATTTCCGTGCCGGGCCGCAGGTCCGCGCCGTCGCGCTGGGACACCGCGAATTCGATGCCCGGGTCCATCGCGCGAAACGCCAGGCGCGCCAGGTCCAGCCCGGCCAGCACGCCGTCCTGGCGCGCCACCAGCCGGGTCTCGGCGATGGCGTCGGCCGGGACGATGGCGTCGGTGGTCAGGTCGCCCGCGCGGCCCAGGTCTTCGAGCAGCGCCGCGCGCACCAGCGGCTCCAGCATGACTTCCGGCAAGGGGGGAACGGCCAGTCGGGAGACGGTCGAGGAGGCTGCGGCTTTAATGCTCATTTTGAGTATTTTGAGAGTAAAAAAAGGCGCGCAACGATTGCGCAGCACTTATGCTAAGACCGAGCATAAACCGTGTCAAGCCTCAGAGCGCGCGCGACAGCGGCAGTTTGCTGCCGGCGATGGCGCGTTCGATCAGCACGTCGCGCCGGAAGCGGAACAGCTTGGCGGGCCGCCCTGCCGTGCCGGTGGCCATCTCGCCGGTTTCCTCGACCAGCGCCTGCTGCTCGATCAGGCGGCGGAAATTCTGCTTGTGCAGGCCGCGTCCGGCCAGGGCCTCCACCGCCAGCTGCAGCTGCAACAGGGTGAACTGTTCGGGCATCAGTTCGAACACCACCGGCCGGTACTTGATCTTGGCGCGCAGCCGCGCGATGCCGGTGGCCAGGATGCGGCGGTGATCGTGGCGCATGGGCTCGCCCGGCACCACGGCGCCGCTGCCGCGGCCGCGCCGCGCCGCCTCGGGCACCAGCCCGGCCTCGAACAGCAGTTCGTAGCGCTGCAACACCATGTCCTCGTTCCAGGACGCGCCATCCAGCCCGAAGGTGACCGCCGCGCGCTGGCGGCGGCGCTTGCGCAGGGCCGCGTCGGCGCTGTCCTCGCACCAGGCGGCCAGCCGCGGCACGATCAGTTGCTCGACCAGCGCGGGCGTGCCGGCGCGCCGGTCCTCCCACGGAAAATAGCGATACCAGTCCTGCCAGCCCACCTGCGCCACGCCGGTCTCGCCGGCCTCGCGCGTCAGGCCCAGGTAGCTCACCGACATGACGCGCGCGCCCGATTCGTCGGAACGGTCGCCGTCGGCGAAGGTATAGAGCTGCTCCACATAGCCCAGCGGATGATGGGTCTGCGCTTCGACCCAGGCGCGCAGGCCGGCCTGCAGCGAACGGTGCGACAGTTCGAACGGCCCGGCCGGCAACGCGCGCGCATCCTCGGTCGTCAGCACCCGCGGCTCGCCGTTGGTGACGGCAACCAGCACGGCGACGAGTTCTGCATGAAGGGAGCGTTCGGCGGATTCGGTCAAAGTAGGCGTGTGGAAAAGAGTGAAGCCCGGTGTCCGGGCGGCGCGGCAAATTATAAGGTTCGGGCGCTGCAACAGCCCCTTGCAAACGTGACAGCCTGACGCGCCACGGCGGCGCCGCGCGGGCCTAAGATGGATGTGGAATCAGGCGCGCCGCCATCCCGGGGCGCCCGCAAGCGGAGCAATCGTCATGTTGAAAACTGCCCCAGATCCCAACCTCGCCAAACCCGCCGAAGCCGAGAAACCGGTCCCCGCCGATCCGCGCAAAGGCACTGAAATCATGCCCATGCCCGACGAACGCAACCCGCTGGTCGCCGGCATGCCGCGGCGCGGACGCGCCATCGTGGAGCCCGGCGAACCCGGCATCATCACGCCCGAGGACGACCTGCTCGACACCTCGTACGAACAGCGCAAGGGCTGAGCCCGTCAGGATGGCGAGATGATACCCGGGTCGCGAAAGCGCTGCGCCAGGATCTCGACGAACGCCTCGGTCACCGTCGATACCGCCGTCTGCGCCGGATAGGCCATACACACGCGGACCGGCAGGCGCGGCGTGAACGGGCGTATCGCCAGCCGGTCGGCGAACACCGCCGCAATGTACGGGTTGACCACGCCCAGCCCGTGGCCGGCGGCCGCCAGCGCGCAGATGGTCGAGGAATACGTGGTCTCGATCTCCGAGGCCGGCTGCACGCGGTGGGC
Source organism: Achromobacter sp. SX5 (assembly GCF_056711425.1). Classification (NCBI taxonomy): domain Bacteria; kingdom Pseudomonadati; phylum Pseudomonadota; class Betaproteobacteria; order Burkholderiales; family Alcaligenaceae; genus Achromobacter; species Achromobacter sp. SX5. Next base: position 5,031,867 of record NZ_CM160041.1, read on the forward strand.
CTGCATCGCGCCGCGCAACTGCAGGTAGACGTCGTCGTCCGCGTTCAGCACCAGCAGCCTGCGCGCGTTCAGGTCCAGGATGTCGATGCCGTCCTGCGCGGCCAGCGCGTGGTCCGGGCGCATCACGCAGACCGCCTCGCTCTCGTGCAGCACGTGCAGGTCCAGCAGCGCGCCGTCCAGCGGCGCCGCCGTCACCACCACGTCGTAAGTGCCGTGCAGCAGCCCCTCGCGCAGGTACTGGCTGCCCATGGTCTGCATATTGATGTGGACCTCGGGATAGCGCTGCGCGAACGCCTCGACCGCGCCGGGCAGCACGCCCAGGCCCAGCGCCGGCGTGCAGGCCAGCCGCAGCACGCCGCTGCCGCTGCGCCGCATGGCGGCCAGGCGGTCCTCGATGCGTTCCAGGCCCACGAAATGGCGCTTGACCGTATCGAACAGGTCCTTGGCCTCGCGCGTGGGCCGCAGGCGGCCGCGCTCCATGTCGAACAGCTTCAGGCCGCTGGCCTGCTGCACCTGGCCCAGCAGGCGGCTGATGGACGGCTGCGTGGTGCGCAGCATCTGCGCCGCGCCGGTGGTGGTGCCGGCCAGCATCACCGCGTGGAAGGCTTCGATCTGGCGGAAATTCAGCGGACGGCTCATGGGCGGCATAGAGTATGGCAATTCTGCATAGCCTATGCGTAAAAAAGAATTTTTTCAAATACATGCAGCCTCCTACACTGGGCTTCCCAGGGTGCCGGCAGACGCGCCCGCGATCCCAACTTTCCAGGGGAAGCCCCATGAATCCCAGCCGCTACTGGCGCAAGCTCGTTCAAACACTGTGCCTGGCCACCGCCGCCGTCGCGCCGCTGGCCGCGCAGGCCCAGGCCAACTATCCCGACCACCCGATCCGCATCATCGTGCCGTTCACCGCGGGCGGCAGCTCCGACATCCAGGGCCGGCTGCTGGCCGAGCACCTGGGCAAGCTCTATGGACAGTCCGTGGTGGTGGAGAACCGGCCCGGCGCCGGCGGGCACATCGGCGGCAAGTTCGTGGCCGACTCCGGCCCGGACGGCTACACCCTGCTGCTGGGCTCCATCGGCCTGCACGCCACCTACGGCGTCTACAAAAGCCTCAACTACCGCCCGGCGCAGGACCTGAAGCTCATCACCGTCGTGGCCGAAATGCCGCACGTGGTGGTGGCCAACCCCTCGCTGCAGGCCAATACCCTGGCCGAACTGACCGCGCTGGCGCGCGCCCAGCCGGAGACACTGCACTTCGGTTCGGCGGGCGTGGGCTCGTCGGTGCACATGGTCGGCGAACTCTACAAAATGGCCGCGCAGGCGCCCATCGTGCACATTCCGTACCGCGGCAGCTCCGCCGCCACCAATGACCTGCTGGGCGGCCAGATCCAGCTGCTCTTCGAGAACGTGCCCACCACCATCGGCTATATCGAGGCCAAGAAGCTCAAGGCCCTGGCCATCACGGGCGCGACGCGCTCGCCCGCCCTGCCCGACGTGCCCACGGCCGCCGAAGCCGGCCTGCCCGGCCTGACGGTGACCTCGTGGACCACGCTGGCCGCCAGCAAGGACGTGCCCGACGCCCTCATCGAAAAAATCAGCGCGGACCTGCGCCGCGTCTACGCCGACCCGGCCTTCCGCGCCGGCCTCGAACGCCTGGGCATGACGCCGGTGGGCAACAGCCCGGCCGAAGCGCGCGAGTTCGTCGAACGCGAGCGCGCCCGCTGGAACAAAGTCATCGAAACCGAACACATCACCGCCGGCTGAGCGCCGCCCCCTTTGATTCTCATGAACCGCATGCTTGCCACGTCCACCGCCTGCCGCCGCCTGGGCGCCACGCCGCACCACCATTTCTTCGGCTACTACAACAAAACCGTCTGGCACCGAGACGGCCGCTATCTGCTGGCCAATCGCACCGCCTTCAAGGACGCCCGGCTGACGCCCGAACTGAGCGCCGAAGTGGGCTACTTCGACCTGCGCGACGGCGACCGCTACCATGCCGTGGGGACCACCACGGCATGGAACTGGCAGATGGGCTGCCAGCTGCAATGGCTAGACGGCCTGGCCGAACCGCAGCTGATCTACAACTGCCGCAGCGGCGACGACAGCGGCGTGTATCCCGGCTTCCGCTCGGCCATCCACAACCTGGCCACCGGCCAGACGCGCATCCTGCCGCTGCCCATCTACGTGGCCGCGCCCGACAGCCGCTACGCGCTTTGCGTGGACTACCGCCGGCTCTACATCACGCACCAGACCATCGGCTACAGCGAACACGCGCCCGGCCCGGTCGCCAACGCGCCGGCCGACGACGGCATCCGCCGCCTCGACCTGGACAGCGGCGAGCACCGGCTGCTGGTCAGCTACGCCGACCTGCGCAACTTCCATCCGCGCGATTCGATGGCGCGCGCCATCCACTGGGTCAGCCACATCGAGGTCAACCCGTCCTCCACCCGCATCCTGTTCCTGCACCGCTGGACCGAACGCGTCGAGGACGAGACCTGCTTTCTGCACCGGCTGATCACCATGAACGCCGACGGCAGCGACATGCGCCTGCTGGAATGCTCCGACCATCCGCTACCGCAACTGGCCGACGACTTCGACCCCACCGCGGTCGGCACCTTCGACTACGAAAAGTCCGAATACCAGATCTCGCATCCGCTGTGGCGCGACGACCGCAGCATCATCGTCTGGGGCCCGCACGCCGGCAGCATCCACTACCATCTCTACGAGGACGCGCCCGACGGCCGCGTCGAGGTCGTGGGCGACGGCGTGCTGACCGAGAACGGCCACATGACCTTCTCGCCGGTGAACCCGCGCTGGCTGCTCAGCGACACCTATCCCGACTCGCGCACCCACGAGCGCGTGCTGTTCCTCTACGACATGCACAGCGGCCAGCGCCACGCCCTGGGCAGCTTCTACGCCGATCCCGCGCTGTCCAAGGAAAACCGCTGCGACCTGCATCCCCGCTGGAGCCGCGACGGCACCCAGGTCTGCATCGACTCCGTGCATGAAGGCGAACGCCAGATGTACGTGCTGGACGTCGCTCCCATCGTCGGCCAGTCTCTCCAAACGATGTAATCCCACCGGCCCGCTACTCGCGGGCCGAGCCTCCCGCCAGAATGTGAACGCGGCATCTGGAATTCATCCATCCGTCACCCCGGTGTCATGCGCAGCTTCTAACCTCGCTGCCGCAATCCTGACAAATAACTTAGCGAATTGTTCGCTACTCTATTGAGGTTGGAATGTCCTACTTGACCGACAAACTGCGCGCCCCCCATCGTGAAGCCCAGGGAGAAGTCACGGTTCCGGGCCAGATGCTGGAAGACATCGTCGCCGCGAACCCGGAACGCCGCACATTGTTGAAGAACAGCTTCGGCCTGTCGATGCTGTCGGTATTCGGCGCCTCCTCGCTGCTGACGGCCTGTGGCGGCGATGACGATGACGACGACGCGCCCTCCAACGGCGGCGACGGCGGCGGCGACACCGGCGAAGGCACCACGCCCACCCCGACGCCGGAACCGGAGCCGGCAGGCCCCGACTACTCCGTCACGTTCAAGCCCCTGGAAGACAAGATCGTCGCCGACACCGTCACGGTGCCCGAAGGCTACGTGGCCGAGGTGCTGTACTCGGCCGGCGACAAGTGCGTGATCGGTTCGGTCGGCTACACCGGCATTCCGCAGTCCTACCCCGCCACCGAAACCCAGTCCGGCGGCCAGCACGATGGCATGCACTTCTACCCGCTCGAAGGCGTGGACCCCAACCAGGGCGGCCTGCTGGTGGTGAACCACGAAGCCCTCGACGACGCCACCCTGGACCAGAGCGTCGAAGGCCTGAAGACCCGGCTGTCGAACGTCGGCGTATCCGTCGTCGAAATCGCCCGCGCCGCCGACGGCAAGTGGTCGGTCAAGACCGACTCGCGCTACAACAAGCGCTACACCGGCAACACGGTCTACAACGTCAGCGGCCCGGCCAAATCGGTGGTCGGCGCCACCGTCGTCGGCACCCTGAACAACTGCTCCAGCGGCAACACGCCGTGGGGCACGTACCTGACCTGTGAAGAAACGCTGAACAACTACCACTACAAGTCCGGCGACGCCGGCCAGCCGGCCGACGAAGGCTATGGCTGGGTGGTGGAAATCGATCCGCAGAATCCCGGCTCGACCGCCGTCAAGCGCACCGCCATGGGCCGCTTCAGCCACGAGAACACGGCCTACATGCTGGACGAGAACAACCGCGTCGCGTTCTACATGGGCGACGACACCACGCCCGGCTGCATCTACAAGTTCGTGCCCAGCAAGCCCTACGACCCGGCCAACCGCGCCAACAACATGAATCTGCTCGACGAAGGCACGCTGTACGCCGCGCGCTTCAACGACGACGGCAGCGGCAACTGGGTCGAGCTGACCGTGGGCAAGAACAACCTCACGACCGGCGCCACCGATCCGGGCAACTTCACCCAGGTCGCCAGCGGCACCGTCATCACCGGCACGCTGGTCGACTTCAATACGCAGGCCGACGTGCTGGTCAAGACCCAGGCCGCCGCCCGCGTGGCCGGCGCCACGCTGATGGACCGCCCCGAGTGGATCACGGTCGGCGTGGACAAGACCGTGTACTGCACGCTGACCAACAACAGCCGCCGCCAGCGCACCAGCGCCGCCAACCCGCGCGTGAACAACTCGCACGGCCAGATCATCCGCTGGCACGAGCGCGGCGATTCGCCGCTGGCGACGACCTTCGAATGGGACCTGCTGCTGCTGGCCGGCCGCGACCCCGCCGACGGCGCGGCGCCCAACCTGACCGGCAACGTCAACGGCGACACCTTCTCCAGCCCGGACGGCATCCGCGTCGATCCCAAGGGCCGCCTGTGGGTGCAGACCGACGCCGGCACCGGCACGTCGACCACCGATTTCTTCGGCAACAACTCGATGTACTACATCGACCAGCAGACCGGCGAATCCAAGCGCTTCCTGGTCGGCCCGCTGGGCTGCGAAATCACCGGCATCGCCTACACGCCCGACCTGACGACGTTCTTCATCAACATCCAGCACCCCAACGCCAGCTGGAACACGCTGCGCGCCGGCGGCGGCGACGCCCGCTCGGCCACGATCGTCGTGCGCCGCACCGACGGCAAGCCGGTCGGCGCCTAAGTCCCGGATGGCGGCTGAGGCCCCGCCTGATGGGTTTCGCGCGTTGAGTATTCGGGTTCTTGCTTAAGGATGCTAGCGCTGCACCCATCCTACGAACCGATGCCGTAGGATGGGTGCAGCGCGGCACCCCCGTCGCAGGATAACCGCTGCCTGTCGCGCGTAACCCATCGATCGGCGGATGCAAACAAAAAGCCCCTGATCTCGATGAGATCAGGGGCTTTTATGAATTCCTGGCGGACAGAGGGGGATTCGAACCCCCGATACGCTATTCACGTATACACGCTTTCCAGGCGTGCGCCTTCAACCACTCGGCCACCTGTCCTATCTGCGTCTTGCGCGGGCGGCATTCGCCGCTGCGAAAAATGCGAATCCGCGATTCTAGCAGATTGGGCGCGGGCGCGGCAAGGGCTGCAAAAATAGGGGACGCCGTAGCGTCCCCCTCGTTGCGCTTCGGCCTCTACGTGGCGGCGGGCGGGTCCTGTTCGCGGTAGGAGCTGACGGTGCCGTCGGTCTCGGTCTCTTCCAGGCGCACGCGGAAGCCCCACAGGCGCGCCAGGTGCTTCATGACCTGTTCGGCGTCCTCGCCGGCCAGCGGGCGCCCGCGGGTCTTGAGGTGGCGCAGGACCAGGGAGCGGTCGGAGTCGCGGTTGAAGCGCACCACCTGGATGTCCGGCACCTGGTTGTCGCGGTTGTGCTGCGCGGCGAGCAGGCGGCGGATGTCGCGGTACCCTTCGTCGTCGTGGATGGCGGCGACTTCGAGCTTGGGGTTGGCCTGGTGGTCGGAGATGGCGAAGAAGCGGAACTCGCGGATCAGGCGCGGGGACAGGTACTGGGAGATGAAGGACTCGTCCTTGAAGTTGCGCATGGCGAAGTCCAGCGTCTTCAGCCAATCGCCGCCGGCAATGTCCGGGAACCACTGGCGGTCCTCGGGCGTGGGCGCTTCGCAGATGCGGCGGATGTCCGACATCATGGCGAAGCCCAGCGCGTACGGGTTGATGCCGCCGTAGCCGCGTTCGTCGAAGCCGCGCTGGCTGACGACGTTGGTGTGGCTTTGCAGGAACTCCATCATGAAGCCGTCGTTGACCAGGCCTTTTTCATGCAGCCGGTTGAGGATGGTGTAGTGCCAGAACGTGGCCCAGCCCTCGTTCATGACCTTGGTCTGGGTCTGCGGGTAGAAGTACTGGGCGATCTTGCGCACGATGCGCACCAGTTCCTTCTGCCAGGGCGCGAGCTTGGGCGAGTACTTCTCGATGAAGTACAGCAGGTTCTCCTCGGGCTCGGGCGGGAACACAGAGGCCTCGACGCGGGTGTCCTTTTCGTCCTCGAGCCGCGGCAGGGTGCGCCAGAGGTCGTTGTACTGCAGACGGGCGTGCTCGGCGCGCTCGGCCTGGCGCGCGGCCTCTTCCTTGTAGGAGATCGGGGTGGGACGCTTGTAGCGGTCCACGCCGTGGTGCGAGAGCGCGTGGCACGAGTCCAGCACCGCCTCCACGGCGTCGATGCCGTAGCGGTCCTCGCAGGACATCACGTACTTGCGGGCGAAGACGAGGTAATCCAGCACGCCGTCGGCGTCGGTCCACTGGCGGAACAGGTAATTGCCCTTGAAGAAGGAGTTGTGCCCGTAGCAGGCGTGCGCGATCACCAGCGCCTGCATCGTCATGGAGTTCTCTTCCATGAGGTACGAGATGCAGGGGTTGGAGTTGATGACGATCTCGTAGGCCAGGCCCTGCATGCCGCGACGGTAGAACTGCTCGTTGCGGATGAACTCCTTGCCGTATGACCAGTGCGGATAGCCGATGGGCAGCCCGGCCGAGGCATAGGCGTCCAGCATCTGCTCCGAGGTGATCACCTCGATCTGGTTCGGATAGGTGTCCAGGCCGTATTCGGCGGCGACCTTGGAGATCGCCTCGTCATAGGACTGGATCAGTTCGAACGTCCATTCGGAACCTTGGGAGATCGGCCGGGCGCCGCCGGCGGTCTCCGGCTCCACGAGTGCTCCGACGTGGGTGTTCATGCGGTCTCCTTCTTGAACAGATCATGGAACACAGGAAAGATTTCGCTGCGTTCGCAGATGCGCCGCATCACGAAATGCGGCTCCAGTTTCTGTTCATATTCGGCCCACAGGCTGCTCTTGCGCGCCTCCTGCGAGTCGGGCACTTCGATGTAGGCGAAGTAACGGGTGGCCGGCAGCAGGTGCTCGGCCAAAAAGCGCGCGCTCTTGCCCGCGTCGGCGCCGAACGAGTCGCCGTCGCTGGCCTGCGCCGCATAGACGTTCCAGGACCCCGGCGGATAGCGCTTTTCGAGGATGTCGCGCATCAGCTCCAGCGCGGACAGCACGATGGTGCCGCCGCTCTTGGGGTCGTAGAAGAAGGTCTGCTCGTCCACTTCCTCGGCGTTGTCGGTGTGGCGGATGAAAACCAGGTCCACGTGCTCGTACTTGCGCGACAGGAACAGGTAGAGCAGCGAGAAGAAGCGCTTGGCCAGGTCTTTCTTGCCTTCGTCCATGGAGCCCGACACGTCCATCAGGCAGAACATGACGGCGCGCGCCATGGGGATGGCGACCGACACCCGGTTGCGGTAGCGCAGGTCCAGGTCGTCGAGGAACGGCACGCGCGCCAGGCGCTCGCGACAGTCCTCGACTTCCTGTTCCAGCACCTGGATTTCGGCGGCGGAGGCGCCCGCCTCGCGCGCCTTGGCCAGGCGTTCTTCGGCGTCCTCGAGGTCGGCGCGGGCCTTCACGCCGAGCGCGACGCGCCGCGCCAGCGAGGACTTGAGCGTGCGGCTGATGCTCAGCATGCTGGGCGAGCCGGTGGTGGTGTAGCCCGCGCGCTGCCACTTCTTCTGGCTGACCTCGCCCAGCTGCGTGCGCGCCATGTGCGGCAGCTCCAGGTCCTCGAAGAACAGGTTGAGGAACTCGGCCCGCGACAGGCTGAAGGTGAACTGGTCCACCGATTCGCCTTCGCCCGGCTCGGAGCCGCCCTCGCCCTGCCCGCCCTGCGGCCGGTCGAAGGTGTCGCCCTTGGCGAACTCGCGGTTGCCGGGGTGCACGATCTCGCGGTCGCCGCCCGTGCCGTGCCGGAAGGTCGGCTCGGAGATGTCGCGGGCGGGCAGGTTGATTTCACCGCCCTGGTCCATGTCCTGGATCGAGCGGTCGCGGATCATCCCGTGCACCGCCTTGCGGATCTGGTCCTTGTAGCGCCGGAGAAAACGCTCCCGGTTGACGGCGCTTTTATTGCGCCCGTTGAGACGGCGATCGATCAGTGAATTCATGATTCACCTCGCTCAGGAGGACTTCCTCACACGGAGATACCACTCGCACAGCAGCCTGACCTGCTTTTCCGTGTAGCCCTTTTCCACCATGCGATCGACGAAGCTCTGGTGTTTCGACTTGTCCTCGGCCGAGGCCTTGGCGTTGAACGAAATCACCGGCAGCAGGTCTTCGGTGTTCGAGAACATCTTCTTCTCGATCACTTCGCGCAGCTTTTCATAGCTGGTCCAGGTGGGGTTGCGGCCGTTGTTGTTGGCGCGCGCCCGCAGCACGAAGTTGACGATCTCGTTGCGGAAGTCCTTGGGGTTGGCGATGCCCGCCGGTTTTTCGATCTTTTCCAGTTCGTCGTTGAGCGCGCTGCGGTCGAAGCTTTCGCCGGTTTCCGGGTCGCGGAATTCCTCGTCCTGGATCCAGCAGTCGGCGAAGGTCACGTAGCGGTCGAAGATGTTCTGGCCGTACTCGGAGTACGACTCCAGGTAGGCGGTCTGGATCTCCTTGCCGATGAATTCCGCATAGCGCGGCGCCAGGTAACCCTTGATGAATTCAAGGTAGCGCCGGCGGATTTCGTCGGGATAGTCCTCGCGGCCGATGCGCTGCTCCAGCACGTACATCAGGTGCACCGGGTTGGCGGCCACTTCGGTCTGGTCGTAGTTGAAGACGCTGGACAGGATCTTGTAGGCGAAACGCGTGGAGACGCCGGCCATGCCTTCGTCGGTGCCCGCGTAGTCCTTGTATTCCTGCAAGGCCTTGGCCTTCGGGTCCACGTCCTTCAGGCTTTCGCCGTCATAGACGCGCAGCTTCGAGTAGATGCTGGAGTTCTCGGGTTCCTTCAGGCGCGTCAGCACCGAGAACTGCGCCATCATGTCCAGCGTTCCCGGGGCGCACGGCGCCGAGTACAGCGAACTGTGCTGCAGCAGCTTCTCGTAGATGCGGACCTCTTCCGACACCTGCAGGCAGTACGGCACCTTGACGATGTAGATACGGTCGAGGAACGCCTCGTTGTGCTTGTTGTTGCGGAAGGTCTGCCATTCCGATTCGTTCGAGTGGGCCAGGATCATGCCGTTGAACGGGATCGCGGAGAAGCCTTCGGTGCCCTTGAAGTTGCCTTCCTGGGTGGCCGTGAGCAAGGGGTGCAGCATCTTGATCGGGGCCTTGAACATCTCCACGAACTCGAGCAGGCCCTGGTTGGCCAGGCACAGGCCGCCGGAATAGCTGTAGGCGTCCGGGTCGTCCTGCGAATGGCGGTCGAGCTTGCGGATGTCGACCTTGCCGACCAGCGAGGAGATGTCCTGGTTGTTCTCGTCGCCCGGTTCGGTCTTGGCGATGGCGGTCTGGCGCAGCACCGACGGATTCAGGCGCACCACGCGGAACTGCGAGATGTCGCCGTCGTATTCCTTCAGGCGCTTGACGGCCCACGGCGACATGATGCCGGTCAGGTAGCGGCGCGGAATGCCGTATTCCTTTTCCAGCATGTCGCCGAACCGTTCCGGATGGAACAGGCCCAGCGGCGATTCGTTGACCGGCGAGCCCTTCAAGGCATAGATGGGATAGGTCTCCATCAAGGCCTTGAGCCGCTCCGCGATGGACGACTTACCGCCGCCCACGGGCCCCAGCAGATACAGGATTTGCTTGCGCTCCTCCAGTCCCTGGGCCGCGTGCTTGAAGAACGCAACGATCTGCCCGATCACGTCCTCCATGCCGTAGAACTCCTGGAACGCCGGATAGCGCCGGATGGTCCGGTTGGAAAACAAACGGGAAAGACGTGGGTCGTTACGCGTATCCACGATCTCGGGTTCGCCGATCGCGGCCAGCATGCGCTCAGCGGGACTGGCGTACGCCATGGGATCGCGTTTCGCGAGATTCAGGTACTCCTCGAGGGAGAGTTCTGATTCCTGCTCTTTTGCATACTGCGACTTGAAGCCTTCGACGATGTTTTGCACGGAAACCTCCTACAACACGCGAAAAATCCAATACGTCCCTACGTGTCCCCATTGTGCCTCAGCGCTCGCGCATTACTAGACAATCTCGCGATATGCATTGTTGGCCGGAAGGTATGTTGCTTTCGCCACACATCAACCATGAGCACGATCAGGCCCTTTCCGTTTAGGCTGCACCCTTCGGACACAAGTTCCGTCAGGGATTGCAACTTACGTGAAGAATGTTCGCTCATTCGCTGTCAGCATATCGCCGTATGCGCGCACGATAAGCGCGCCTGCAATGAAATGCTCGGCAATGATTTGAAGGGAAGAGCGATATCCCGAGGATTCTTATGATTCGGGCCAAACCCGATGCGCCCGCTATGCGATGGCAGCGGACGGTCTGAACGGCGCGTGGCGTCTTCGTTCAGCAGCGTGCCGCTCCGGTCGTGAAAAAGCGCCGATAACGCGGCACGGGAATCCGTGGTGACGAGGGCATGTGGCACTGAGCGGTTTAAGCCTTCAGGACGTATCGCCTAGTCATGTGCCTATGCTATAGCCAATTGAAGGTTTTGTGGCAATTCATTTTGCGCAATGCCCAAAATAGTCCGTATCTTGGCATGCGCGGCGGCGCGCATCGGCGGCACGAAACATGCGGATAAAAGCTCGCGAATTTGGCGTCATCGCATCGCGCGCGCGGCGTTGCGCGGCTGGCAGCCGCACATGCCGAGTGCTAGCAGCCCTTGCGCCAGTGCGGTTTATGCGCCTCAGGACAGCGCGGGCAATTCCACGCGCTGCATGAGCTGGCGCCACGTTTCGGCGACCCGGGCACGCACGCGCAGGTCCGCGCCCACCCGTTCGGCGTCGATGAATTCGTAGCGACGGGCGGCTTCCAGGTGCTCCAGCATCGGCAGCCGCACCATGCCGGCGGCATCGCCCAGCAGCACCGGCGCCATGTACAGCAGCAGTTCGTCGACGCAGTCTGCCGCGACCAGCGCGCCGCTCAGGCCGGCGCCGGCCTCCACGTGCACTTCGTTGATCTGCTCGGCCGCCAGCCAGCGCATCATCGCCGGCAGGTCCACCCGGTCCGGCGTCGCGCCGGGCAGCGGCACGACGCGCGCGTTCATGGCATGCAGCCGCGCGGCCTTGGCCGCGTCCTCGCGGGCGGTGAAGACGATGACTTCGGCGCCGTCGAAAAGCCTGGCGTGCTCGGGGATCTCGAAGCGGCCGTCGACCACCGCCTTGCGCGGCTGGCGCGGCGTATCCACGCCGCGCACATTCAGCTGCGGGTCGTCCTTCAGCACGGTGCCCATGCCGGTCAGCACCACGCAGCTGCGCGCGCGCCAGCGATGGCCGTCGGCGCGGGCGTCCGCGCCGGTGATCCATTGCGATACGCCGTTATGCAGGGCGCTGCGGCCGTCCAGCGAGGCCGCCATTTTCATCCACACCCAGGGCAGCCCGCGGCTCATGCGGGAAATAAAGCCCGCGTTGACCGCCAGCGCTTCTTCCCGGCACACGCCGGTGGTGACCGCAATGCCGGCCTCGCGCAGCCGCGCCAGGCCCTGCCCGTTGACCAGCGGATTCGGATCGCCCAGCGCCGCCACCACGCGCGCCGGACGCGCCGCCAGCACCGCATCCACGCAGGGCGGCGTGCGGCCGTAATGGCTGCAGGGTTCCAGCGTCACGTACAGCGTGGCGCCGGCCACCGACTCGCCGCGCGCCTGCGCGTCGCGCAGGGCGCAGACTTCGGCATGGGGACCGCCGGGGGGCTGGGTCGCGCCTTCGCCCAGCACGCGCCCGTCGCGCACGATCACGCAGCCGACCCGGGGGTTGGGCGCGGTGGAGTACATGACGGTGCGCGCCAGGTCCAGCGCGCGTCGCATCCAGAAAACGTCGTCGGGGTCGCTCGGGGTCATCATGCCCAGGATTGTATGCCGCGCCGGCCGCCTGCGACGGGGCCAGCAGTGAATGTCCGTTTTGGGCCGATAGGCGTCTTTCGCGGCGCGCCGGCGGGGCCGGGATTGCAGTAAAACTGTCGCTACACCCCTTTTTATTCCACTGCCTGGAGCCGGTCCATGAAACAAGCGCTGATCGTCATCGACGTACAAGAATCTTTCCGGCTGCGTCCGTTTTGGGACGAAACGGAATATCCGGCGTTCCTCGGGCAGATCCAGTCCCTGATCGACGCCGCCGTCGCCCGGGACATGCCGGTGCTGCAGGTGTTCCACACCAGCGCCGCCAACGACCCGGCCAACCCGTTCTCGCTGGCTTCCGGCCACGTGCGCACGCTGAAGGAGCTGCACCTCGCCCCCTCCGCCGTGTTCCACAAGACCGTGCATTCCTCGCTCTACGCGGTCGACGCCGACGGCGCCAGCCTGCACGACTGGCTGCGCGAGCACGGCATCGAGGGCGTCATCGTCTGCGGCATCCGCACCGAGCAGTGCTGCGAAACCACGGCCCGCCACGCCAGCGACGCCGGTTTCAAGGTCGTATTCCCGACCGACGCCACGCTGACCTTCGCCATGCAGAGTCCGTCCGGCAAGAACTACACGCCGGCCGAGATCCGCGACCGCACCGAACTGGTGCTGCAGGGGCGCTTCGCCCGCATCGCGCGGGCCGCCGACGCGCTGGCGGGCTAGGAGCCGCGCATGGTGCCGGTGTATTTCGTGCTGTCGCAAGGCGTCGTCCTGCTGGACGTGGCCGGCCCGGCCGAAGCGTTCCGCGTGGCCAACAAACTCTGCCCCGGCGCGTTCGAACTGCATTTCTGCGGCCCGTCGCGCGAGGTCGAGAGCGGCCTGCCCGGCCTGCACCTGGCCCAGGTCAAGCCGCTGCCGGCAGCCTTGCCGGCGCACGCGCTGGTCATCGTATCGGGCGTGGTGGGCCAGCCCACGCGCCTGGACGAACCGCAGGCCCGCGCCATCATCGAGTGGCTCGCGCAGCGCCACCCGGCCGACGGCTTCACGCTGATGACCGTGTGCGCGGGCGCGCTGTTCGCGGCCCGCGCCGGACTGACGCGGCAGCGCGAATGCACCACGCACCACAGCTGCCTGCAGCAGCTGGCGGCCATAGACCCGAGCGCGCGGCTGCACGACAACCGCATCTTCGTCGAGGACGGCAAACTGGTCAGCAGCGCCGGCATTACCGCCGGCATCGACCTGGCGCTGCACATGGTGTCGCGCCATTGCGGGCCGCGGGTGGCCAGCGAGGTGGCGCGCGACATGGTGGTCTACCAGCGGCGCGCCGGCACCGATTCGGCGCTGTCGCCCTGGCTGGACCACCGCAGCCACCTGCATCCGGGCGTGCACCGGGTGCAGGACGCCGTGATCCGCGATCCGGCGGCGCCGTGGTCGGCGCAATCGCTGGCCGACCACGCGCATACCAGCGCGCGCCATCTGACCCGCCTGTTCCGCGAGCACGCGGGCTGCACGCCGATGGACTATCTCTACCAGATACGCGTGGCGCTGGCGCGCGACCTGCTGCGCGACACCCGGCTGGACCTGGAGCGCGTGGCCGAAAAATCGGGTTTCGGCTCGGCCCAGCACATGCGGCGGGTCTGGCGCAAGTTCCAGCCGCTCACGCCCAGCCTGGCGCGCGCGGCGGCCGAACACTGACGGGACGGGGCTTAGTCCTTGCGCAGCTTGCCCGGCAGCAGCGGGCCCTGCATCTCGCGGATGGCCTCGACGAATTCGCCGATGTCCTCGAAGCTCTTGTAGACCGAGGCGAAGCGCACGTAGGCCACCTTGTCGAGCTTGCGCAGCTCGTTCATGACCAGTTCGCCGATCTGCTCGGTGGGCACCTCGCGCAGCCCGCTGGCCAGCAGCTGCTCTTCGATGCGGGCGACCGCGGCGTCCACGTCTTCGGTGCTGACCGGCCGCTTGCGCAGCGCCAGGCTCAGGCTGGCGCGCAGCTTGCCGGGATCGTAATCGCTGCGGCTGCCGTTGCGCTTGACGACCGAAGGCATGGCGAGCTCCACCCGTTCATACGTGGTGAACCGCTTGTCGCAGGACAGGCAGCGGCGGCGACGCCGGATGGCGTCGCCCTCTTCGGAGACCCGGCTGTCGACGACCTGCGTTTCGGCATTGCCGCAAAATGGACACCGCATGTGTGATCCCTAAAGGCGCTGGAGGCAATAGTTAAGCATATTGTAACGGCGACCCGCAGCCATCCATACAGGCCAGGCCGCAAGGCCGGGGCCCGCAAAAAAGCGAAGGGACGGCGCCTTGCGGGACCGTCCCTTAGCCAGGCCAGTGCGGGCGCGCGGCCCGCAGGCGGGCTTACTTCTTGCCGTAGACCGGCAGGCGCGCGGTCAGTTCATTGACGCGGGCGCGCACGGCGGCGATGTTGGCCTCGTCGCGCGGGTTGTCCAGCACGTCGGCGATCAGGTTGGCGGTCAGCTCGGCTTCCGCTTCCTTGAAGCCGCGGGTGGTCATGGCCGGCGTGCCCAGGCGGATGCCGCTGGTCACGAAGGGCTTTTCCGGGTCGTTCGGGATGGCGTTCTTGTTGACCGTGATGTGGGCCTGGCCCAGCACGGCTTCGGCTTCCTTGCCGGTGATGCCCTTGGAGCGCAGGTCCACCAGCATCACGTGGCTTTCGGTGCGGCCGGAAACGATGCGCAGGCCGCGCTTGACCAGCGTGTCGGCCAGGACCTTGGCGTTCTTGACGACCTGCTCGGCGTAGGTCTTGAACTCGGGTTCCAGCGCTTCCTTGAAGGCCACGGCCTTGCCGGCGATGACGTGCATCAGCGGGCCGCCCTGGATGCCGGGGAAGATCGCCGAGTTGATGATCTTTTCGTACTCGGCCTTCATCATGATGACGCCGCCGCGCGGGCCGCGCAGCGACTTGTGCGTGGTCGAGGTGACGAAGTCGGCGTGCGGCACCGGGTTGGGGTAGACGCCGCCGGCGACCAGGCCGGCGTAGTGGGCGATGTCGACCATGAACAGCGCACCGTTGTCGTGGGCGATGCGGGCCATGCGCTCGAAATCGATGTGCAGGGCGTAGGCCGAGGCGCCGGCGACGATCAGCTTGGGCTTGTGCTCCTTGGCCAGCTGCTCGACCTGGGCGTAGTTCAGGACTTCGTTTTCGTCCAGGCCGTACGAGATGAAGTTGTACAGCTTGCCCGAGGCGTTGACGGAAGCGCCGTGGGTCAGGTGGCCGCCTTCGGCCAGGCTCATGCCCAGCACGGTGTCGCCCGGCTTGAGGACGGCCATGTACACGCCCTGGTTGGCCTGCGAGCCCGAGTTGGGCTGCACGTTGGCGGCTTCGGCGCCGAAGATCTGCTTCAGGCGGTCGATGGCCAGCTGTTCGACCACGTCCACGTACTCGCAACCGCCGTAGTAGCGCTTGCCCGGGTAGCCTTCGGCGTACTTGTTCGTGAACTGCGTGCCCTGGGCTTCCATGACGGCCGGGCTGGCGTAGTTTTCCGAAGCGATCAGCTCGATGTGCTGCTCCTGGCGCACGTCTTCCTTCTGGATGGCGGCCCAAACGTCCGGGTCAGCCTTGGACAGGGTGAGGTTGCGGTCAAACATGACGGGGGGTTCCTGAGACGGTAAGAAAGAGAGGAAAACGGCGTCGGACGGGGTAAACCCGGACAATGGCGGATAGTTTACCGCGTCGGGCCGGGCAAATTGCCGCCAAAATGCGCGCAACCCGGGCAAAAATGCCTCGACGGGCGCGAAAACCACGGCATCGCGGCGCGTACGGCAAAACGCCTCAAGCCGGCTTGAGGAACTTTCATGCAAGCCGGCAAGAAAAAAAGGGCCGCATAAAGCGGCCCCTTGCCGGCGGCGCGGCCTCAGGAGGCCGAGGTGGCGCCGATCTGCTTGGGCGCAAGCCTGGGGTTGAGCGTGTAGGTGCCGGTCAGCGAGGCTTTGGCCAGCACGTGGTTCTGCATGGCGCGCAGCGCGTCCTCGCCGGTGAACGAACCCTGCAGGTTCAGGGTCGGCACGTCCAGCGCGTACAGGGTGAACACATAGCGGTGCACCAGCGCGTCGTTCCAGGGCGGGCACGGGCCGTCATAGCCGAAATAATCCCCGCTCATGTCGTGGTCATTGGCGAACCACGAGGAATACGAGTTGATGCCCTGGCGCGTGTCCATGGGCGCCAGCGGGCCGCCCTTGCCGCGCGGCGTGATGCCGTTGGAGAAGGCCCCTTCGTCGATTTCGCGCATGTCGGCGGCCAGGTCCACCAGCACCCAGTGGAAGAAGTCCACGCGCGGCAGGTCGGCCGGCACTTCGCGGCCTTCCTGGTTGACGTCGTCGGGACTGGAGGGGACGTCGGGATCGTGGCAGATCAGGGCGAACGACTGCGTACCCGCCGGGACGTCGTCCCAGGAAAACTGCGGGTTGTAGTTGTCTGCCAGCGCGACGTGCGATTGCGCATCGATCTTGCCGAACGCGTAGCGCTCCGGAATCGACTCGTGATCGGAAAAGGACAAACTCGAGAGTTCCATGTCGTGCTCCTAGATTTGCCGCAAAGGCCCCACAGCCCCTGCCCGTACGCTCACAGGGTATCAAATCCTGATTGTCACGGCTTCAAATTAACACGCGCGAACTTGCGCTTGCCCACCTGGACCACGTAAGACCCCGCGGGCAATTGCAACGATTTGTCTTCCACGCGGTCGCCGTTGACGCGCACGCCGCCCTGCTCCACGTTGCGCTGCGCCTCCGAGCCGGACGCCACCAGGCCGGCTTCGCGCAGCAGCTTGAGTATGCCCACCGGCGCGCCGCCGATGTTCACTTCGGGGATGTCGTCGGGGATGGCGCCGTCGCGGAAGCGGGCCTCGAACGTGGCCAGCGCCGCTTCGGCGGCCTTGGCCGAGTGGAAGCGCGTGATGATTTCCTGGGCCAGCATGACCTTGGCGTCGCGCGGGTTGCGCCCGCCGTCGATTTCCTGCTTGAGCGCGGCGATGGCGTCCAGCGACAGGAACGACAGCAGCTCGAAGTAGCGCCACATCAGCGTGTCGGAAATCGACATGAGCTTGCCGAACATGGAGTCGGGCGACTCCGAAATGCCGATGTAGTTGCCCTTGGACTTGGACATCTTCTCGACGCCGTCGGTGCCCACCAGCAGCGGCATCGTCAGGATGCACTGGGGCTCCTGGCCATATTCCTTTTGCAGCTCGCGGCCGACCAGCAGGTTGAACTTCTGATCGGTGCCCCCCAGCTCCAGATCGGACTTCAGCGCCACCGAGTCATAGCCCTGCATCAGCGGATACAGGAATTCGTGCACCGAGATCGGCACGCCGTTCTTGAAGCGCTTGGTGAAGTCCTCGCGCTCCATCATGCGCGCCACGGTGTAGCGCGAGGCCAGCTGGATCATGCCGCGCGCGCCCAGCGGATCGCACCACTCGGAGTTGTAACGGATCTCGGTGCGCGCCGGGTCCAGCACCAGGCTGGCCTGGGCGTAATAGGTCTGGGCGTTGGCCTCGATCTGCTCGCGGGTCAGCGGCGGGCGGGTGTTGTTGCGGCCGCTGGGGTCGCCGATGGTCGAGGTGAAATCGCCGATCAGGAAGATGACGTTGTGCCCCATGTCCTGCAGCTGGCGCATCTTGTTCAGCACCACCGTGTGGCCCAGGTGGATGTCGGGCGCGGTGGGGTCCAGCCCCAGCTTGATGCGCAGCGGCACGCCGGTGGCGCGGCTGCGGGCCAGCTTGCGGACGAACTCGGATTCGACCAGGAGTTCGTCGCAGCCACGCTGGGCTATACGCAGATCGGCTTCGACTTCGGGAGTGATGGGGGCTTCTGAGGATGACATGGCAGGGGGACTGACGCGGCTTTGGCCGACAAAAAGGTGTAAAAAGTGACGAAAACTATCGAAAATTCTAGCCGAATCGGCTAGGATACCGCCCTAATCATACGCAATTGCCAGCTATACGCAGTTGCGGCCGCTTTACCCCGGTTTTTTCCGTTTCACTCACCCGTTGTTCACAAGATGCGCCTCGCGCCTGCCCTTGCCCCGGAAACCGTGGCGCGCGAGGGTATGTCCGCATACGCACCCTGCGAGCTCCTGCCACCTGAGAGGGTAACTTCACGATGACTCGTGGCCTCCACGAACTGGCGAGTAGCATCAAGCGCAAAGTTGCTGCCCTGTTTGCGCCCGTAGAACCCAAGCCGCACCGCTCGGGACTTTTCCGTCGCACTCTTCTCGTCACCGCACTCGGCCTGTTTGCCGGCGCCGCCGCCCTCGGCATGGTGCAGCAACCCGACCGCACCGAACTCCCCCCGTCGCGCATCATCCGCAGCGTCCTGCCGCTAAGCGCCGAGCAGGTCGAAGTCAGCGCCCCCAGCGCCGCGCCCTACATCAGCGAGACCCGCATCCGCCCGGGCGACACGCTGTCGGCCGTGCTGCAGCGCCTGGACCTGGACGCGCCCAACCTGCAGGCCTTCCTGACCCACGACGCCAGCGCCCGCAGCATCTACAAGCTGTACCCCGGCCGCTCCGTGCAGGCCGCGACCGACGAAGACGGCAAGCTGCTCTGGCTGCGCTACATCCACACCCCCGGCAACGAGGCCGACGGCCAGATCGTCACGCGCCTGCTGCACGTGGCGCCGTCGGGCGACAGCTACAAGGCCGAGGAAGTCACCGAAAACACCGAGCGCCAGACCCGCGTGGCCGTGGGCACGATCCGCTCCTCGCTGTTCGGCGCCACCGACGAGGCCGGCATCCCGGATTCGGTCACCATGCAGATGGCCGACATCCTCAGCGCCAAGATCGACTTCCTGCGCGACCTGCGCCAGGGCGACCAGTTCCGCGTGGTCTACGAAGTGCGCTCGCACGACGGGCGCTACGCCGGCGCCGGCCGCGTGCTGGCGCTGGAATTCATCAACGGCGGCAAGACCTACAGCGCCGTCTGGTTCAGCCCCGACGACAAGAGCGGCTCGTACTACGACTTCGACGGCACCAGCCTGCGCGGCGCCTTCCTGCGCACCGCGCTGAAGTTCAGCCGCATCAGCTCCACCTTCGGCATGCGCATGCACCCCATCCACAAGACCTGGACGGGACACAAGGGCGTGGACTACGCGGCGCCGTCCGGCACCCCGATCCACTCCACCGCCGACGGCACGGTCGAATTCGCCGGCTGGCAGAACGGCTACGGCAACGTGGTCATCGTCAAGCACCACGGCAAGTACTCGACGCTGTACGCGCACCAGAGCCGTATCGCCCAGGGCATCACCAAGGGCGCGAAGATCTCGCAAGGCCAGCTGCTGGGCTACGTCGGCTCCACCGGCTGGGCCACGGGCCCGCACCTGCACTACGAGTTCCGCGTGGCCAACCAGCCGGTCGACCCGCTGGCCGTGGACCTGCCCGTGGCGCGCAGCCTGGAACCCGCCGAAGTGCGCGCGTTCAACCAGGCCGTGGCGCCGTACAAGCAGCAGATCCAGCTGCTGACCCAGTTCCAGCAGACCCTGCCCGACGCGCTGACCAACGTGGCCAGCCGCTAGGCAAGACGTCACCCCGAAGGCGGCCCCGCACGATCACTGCGCGGCCGCTTTTTTTATTGCGAGAGGCCATCCCGTGACTTCCCGAGTCTCCAAGGATTCCAGGCTCTACATCGGCTTGATGTCGGGCACCAGCGTCGACGGCGTCGACGGCGTGCTGGCGCGCCTGGGCGGCGGGCAGCCGCCCCAGGTGCTGGCCAGCGCCAGCCTGCCCATGCCGGCCGGCCTGCGCCAGGAACTGCTGGCGCTGAACCAGCCCGGCGAGGACGAACTGGCGCGTGGCGCGCTGGCCGCCAATGCGCTGGCCCGCCTGTATGCCCAGGCCGTGGCCGCGCTGCTGCAGGACGCCGCGGTGGCGGCGCAGGACGTGGCGGCCATCGGCGCCCACGGCCAGACGGTGCGGCACCGCCCCGATCGCGGCTATACCGTGCAGCTCAACGCGCCCGCCCTGCTGGCCGAACTGACCGGCATCGACGTGGTGGCCGACTTCCGCAGCCGCGACGTGGCCGCCGGCGGCCAGGGCGCGCCGCTGGTGCCGCCCTTTCACGCAGCCGTCTTCGGCGCCGCCCACGGCCGCGCCGTGCTCAACCTGGGCGGCATCGCCAACGTGACGCTGCTCGCGCCCGGCCAGCCCCCGCGCGGCTTCGACACCGGCCCGGCCAACGTGCTGCTCGACGGCTGGTGCCAGCGCCACCTGGGCGCGCCATTCGACGCCGACGGCCGCTGGGCCGCCACCGGCCGGGTGCTGGCGCCGCTGCTGGAACAGCTGATCGCCGGCGAGCCCTGGTTCGCCCTGCCGCCGCCCAAATCCACCGGCCGCGACCTGTTCAACATGCAATGGCTGGACAGCCGGCTGGCGGCCTACGACGGCCCCAGCCCGGCCCCGCAGGACGTGCAGGCCACGCTGGAGCGGCTGACGGCGCGCAGCGTGGCCAATGCCATCGACGCCGCCGCACCCGGCACCCAGGAGGTGTACGTCTGCGGCGGCGGCGCGCGCAATCCGGGGCTGATGCGCGAGCTGGCGTACTGCCTGCAGCGGCCGGTGCAGGCCACCGACGCGCTGGGCGTGCCGGCGCAGGAAGTCGAGGCGCTGGCGTTTGCGTGGCTGGCGCAGGCGTTCCTGGAGCGGCGGCCGGCGGGCATGCCCGCGGTCACGGGAGCGCGGGGGGAGCGTATTCTGGGGGGGCTTTATCCGGCTTAGGCGGGATGAAAAGGGGGGCTGTGGGCTGGCATCAACCCCTCACACGCAAAAAAGCCCTTCGGCATGCCGAAGGGCTTTTCTTGGCGACTCGGAACCGGCGGTTTACACCGAGAACGAGGAACCGCAGCCGCAGGTGGTGCTGGCGTTGGGATTGCGGATGACGAACTGCGCGCCTTCCAGGTCTTCCTTGTAGTCGATTTCGGCGCCGACCAGGTACTGGAAGCTCATCGGATCGACCAGCAGCTGCACGCCGGCCTTGTCCAGCACGGTGTCGTCTTCGTTGACGACTTCATCGAAGGTGAAGCCGTACTGGAAGCCCGAACAGCCGCCGCCCTGCACGAATACGCGCAGCTTGAGCTCGGGATTGCCCTCTTCGGCCAACAGATCCTTCACTTTGGCCGCGGCCGAGTCGGTAAAGAGCAAGGGAGCAGGCGGGGCGGCCTGCAGGTCGACGGTTTCGGTCACTGCATTCATGGTTCACTCCTGGCCGGTTCGGCCATATTTCGGTGAGCGGCCTCGCCGCCCGTATGTTGTCACTATAGCGCACGCTTTGCGCAGACTCAAAGTTCCAGCTTGACGTTGCGCGACGCGCGCACGGTTTCGCCTTCCAGCACGCTGACGGTCACGCTTTCGGGGACAAAGCCCTCTGGCAGCGCCAGCACGCCCTGGCTGCGCTGGTACTGGTCGAACTGCAGGGCCAGCGAGGCCGCGGCGGTGCTTTCGCCGGTATTGGTCACCGGGCCGGATTCGGCCTTGACCTGCAGCGGCGCCAGCTCGACGGTGACCGTCTCGCCCTGGAGGGTGCCGGTGGCCTGGAACCGCAAGGCCCCGGCGAACGGCGTACCGCCATTGCGGCCGCTGCGCATGAGCAGGACCTTGTAGCGCAGGCCGCCGCCGCCGCGGTCGATCTGCACGCCGCGGATGTCGACGGCGCCTTCGGGGCCCGGCGGCAGCAGCTGCTCATAGAACGCCAGCTGGTCGCGCACCCGGCCGACTTCGGCCTGGACGGCGCGCAGCTCGGTTTCGAGTTCCTGGCGCGCGGCGCGCTCGATGACCAGTTCGCCGTCAGCGGCGTCGAGCTGTCCCTGGACGTAGCGCAGCTGCGTGGCCTGCTGGCGCATGGACTCTTCCTGGGCCTCGGCCTGGCGGGCGCTGATGACGACGGCGTCCTGCGGCCGGTAGAGCTGGCGGGCGTAGAAATAGCCCGCGGAGCCGCCCAGCAGCACGCCCGCCAGCAGGCCCGCGAACACGCGCAGCAGCCCGCCGGCCGGGCGGGTCTGGGGCGTTGCGTTGGGGTCTGGAGGCATGAAGGACGGCGGCCCGCGGCCGGGCCGCGGACCTTGTTTACGTCAGGGCAGGATGGCGACCTGGTCCAGGCCGGTGGATTCGGGCACGCCGAACATCAGGTTCATGTTCTGCACCGCCTGGCCGGCGGCGCCCTTGACCAGGTTGTCCTGCACCACCAGCACGATGAGCTGGTCGCCGTTGCCGGGACGGCTGAGCGCGATGCGCAGGTTGTTGGACGCGCGCACCGAGCGCGTCTCGGGCAGGCTGCCGGCCGGCATCACGTCGACGAAGGGCTCGTTCGCGTAGCGTTCTTCGAACAGCGCCTGGAAGTCGGTGTCGCGGGCCTCGGGCAGGATGCGCGCGTAGATCGTGGAGAACATGCCGCGGATCATCGGCACCAGGTGGGGCACGAAGGTCAGGCCGACCTTGCCGCCGGCGATCTTTTCCAGCTGGGCGACGATTTCGGGGTGGTGGCGATGGCCGGCCACGCCATAGGCCTTGAAGTTGTCGGAAGCCTCCGAGAACAGCGAACCCACTTCGGCCTTGCGGCCGGCGCCCGACACGCCCGACTTGCAGTCGGCGATCAGGGTCTGCGCGTCGACCAGCTTCTTGCCGCCTTCGAGCAGCGGCGCCAGGCCGAGCAGCACGGTGGTGGGATAGCAGCCCGGGTTGCCGATGACGCGCGCCTTGGCGATGGCTTCGCGGTTCAGTTCGACCAGGCCGTACTGCGATTCGGCCAGGATGTCGGGGCAGGTATGGGGAATCTTGTACCAGCGTTCGAAGGTGGGGATGTCCTGCAGGCGGAAGTCCGCGGCCAGGTCGATGACCCGGGTGCCGGCGGCGATCAGTTCCTGGGCCTGGGCCATGGCCACGCCGTGCGGCGTCGCGAAGAACACCACGTCGCAATCGGTCAGCGTGGCCTTTTCCGGCGCCGAGAAGGCGATGTTCACGCGGCCGCGCAGGTTCGGATACATGTCGGCGACAGGCAGCCCGTCTTCCTTGCGGGACGTGATGGCGGTCAGTTCCACGTTGGGGTGCTGCGACAGCAAGCGCAGCAGTTCGACGCCGGTATAGCCGGTGCCGCCGACGATGCCGACCTTGATGCGGGTGTTCGATGCTTGGGCCATGGTAAGTGCTCTTCGAAGAACGAGGATAGATTGTATCGCTCGGGACAGCGGCGTTGCGGCACAGCGGCCGGGATGGCGCCGCAACACCAGGTTCGGACCGCGGCCGAGGCGCGGAGTTCCGCGCCGGCCCGCGGCGGCCATATGAAAAAAGCCCGCCGAAGCGGGCTTTTGGTGCAGAGCGCCTTAGCGCTTGCTGAACTGCTTGCGACGGCGCGCCTTGCGGAAGCCGACCTTCTTGCGTTCGACTTCGCGGGCATCGCGGGTCACGAAGCCGGCTTGCGACAGCGCGGACTTCAGGGTGGCGTCGTAGTCGATCAGGGCACGCGTGATGCCGTGACGGACTGCGCCGGCCTGGCCGGTTTCACCGCCGCCGTGCACGTTGACCTTGATGTCGAACGATTCCAGGTGGCCGGTCAGTTCCAGCGGCTGGCGCACGATCATGCGGCCGGTTTCGCGAGCGAAGAACTCGTCGACGGGCTTGCCGTTGACGACGATCTTGCCCGTGCCCTTCTTGATGAAAACGCGAGCCACCGAGGTTTTGCGACGGCCGGTTCCGTAGTTCCAGTTACCGATCATGGCGTTTCCTTAGATATCCAGCGTCTTGGGCTGCTGGGCGGTGTGCGGGTGCTCGGCACCGGCGTACACCTTCAGTTTCTTGATCATGGCGTAGCCCAGAGGACCCTTGGGCAGCATGCCCTTGACAGCCTTCTGGATGGCGCGGCCGGGGAAACGCTCTTGGAGCTTCTCGAAGTTCGTTTCACGGATACCGCCCGGGTACGTGGTGTGGCGGAAGTACTTCTTGTCCTTCGCCTTGCTACCCGTAACGACGATATCGGCAGCGTTGATGATGACGATGTAGTCACCGGTATCAACGTGCGGCGTGAATTCAGGTTTGTGCTTGCCACGCAGACGACGTGCGACTTCGCTGGCCACACGACCGAGGACTTTGCCCTTGGCGTCGATCACAAACCAGTCACGTTGGACTTCATGCGGCTTGGCCACAAAGGTCTTCATGATGGTTCCTAGTAAAAATTTTCTCTGGCTGGACCATCCAACCAGGTTTTTTCCCCAACTAAGCCGAATTGCCGGAAAAAAAACCGGCAACTCCAGCCCATATCGGCGTCTGCCTAAGCGTTATTACCCGCCCGTGCTTCTGGCCAAAATGAGGGAAAGCCAACGATTCTAGCACAGTTGCTCAAAAAATGGGCAACCCCGTGCGCACACGGAAGAATCCGACAGGAGGGACGCATCCCCCCTGCCCCGTATCAGCCGCCGAGATAGGCTTCCAGCACGCGGGGATGGCCCAGCAGTTCGCGGCCGGTGCCGGTCAGCGCCATGGCGCCGTTTTCCAGCACGTAGCCCTGCTGCGCGATCTTGAGCGCCTGGCGCACGTTCTGCTCCACCAGGAACAGGGTCAGGCCGTCGGCGTTGATGGCGCGCAGCGAGCGGAAGATTTCCTGGACCACGATGGGCGCCAGGCCCATGGACGGTTCGTCCAGCAGCAGCAGGCGCGGCTTGGCCATCAGGGCGCGGCCGATCGCCAGCATCTGCTGTTCGCCGCCGGACAGGTTGCCGGCGATTCCCGTGATCCGCTCCTTCAGGCGCGGGAACAGGTTGAACACGTATTCCAGGTCGTCGCCGACGTTCTTCAGGCCGCGGCGGTAGGCGCCCAGCTCCAGGTTTTCCAGCACCGTCATGGTGGTGAGGATGGCGCGGCCTTCGGGCACCTGCACGATGCCGCGCGCCACCAGCTGGTGCGGCGCCAGGTTGGTGATGTCCTCGCCTTCGAACGTGATGCGGCCGCGCGCCTTGGGCAGCAGGCCCGACAGCGCCAGCAGCGTGGTCGATTTGCCGGCGCCGTTGGCGCCGACCAGCGCGGTGATTTCCTTGGCGTTCAGATCCAGGTCTATGCCGCGGACAGCTTCGATGTGGCCGTAATTGACCTCGAGCCCGCGGACTTCCAGCATTGCGCTCATTTCGCGCCCTCCGCCAGTTCGGTGTCGTCGTCGTCTTCGCGGCCCAGGTAGGCCTCGATGACCTGCTCATTGTTGCGGATTTCCTCGGGACCGCCGCAGGCGATGATCTTGCCGAAGTTCAGCACCGCGATGCGTTCGCACAGGCCCATGACGAAGCGCATGTCGTGCTCGATCATGAGGATGGTGTAGCCGCGGTCGCGGATCGCCAGGATCTCGCGCATGAGTTCGGCGCGCTCGCCGGTGTTCATGCCGGCCACGGGCTCGTCCAGCAGCAGCAGCTTGGGCTCGGTGGCCAGCGCGCGCGCCAGCTCCAGGCGGCGCTGTTCGCCGTAGGACAGGTTATCCGCCAGGTCGTTGGCCTTGTGGTCCAGGCGCATCCAGGTCAACAGTTCGTGGGCGCGCTCGCGGGCGCGCTGCTCGGCCTCGCGGTAACCCGGCAGGCCCAGCAGCAGGCCGGGAAAGCCGTAGTTCATGTGGCGGTAGGCGCCCACCACCACGTTCTCCAGCAGCGTCATCTCCTTGAAGAGACGGATGTTCTGGAAGGTGCGGGCGATGCCCATGCGCGTGATGCTGTGCGGCTTCTTGCGCAGCACGCTCTCGCCCTGGAAGGTGATGGCGCCGCCGCTGGGCGGCAGCAGGCCGGTGATCAGGTTGAACACCGTGGTCTTGCCGGCGCCGTTGGGGCCGATCAGGCCGAAGATGGCGCCTTCGGGCACCGACAGGCTGACGTCATGCAGCACGTGCAGGCCGCCGAAGTTCTTGGAGACGGAGGAGAGCTCAAGCATGGCGCTTGCCTCCTTGACGCATCCAGCGCTTGAAGCGCGCCGGATCCCAGATGCCTTGCGGCAGGAACAGCACTATCACCACCAGAATCACTCCGTTGAGGACGAGGCGGAAATCCGCGAATCCGCGCAGCAGTTCGGGCAGCACCGTGATGATGAAGCTGCCCAGCACGGGGCCGGTCAGGCCGCCGATGCCGCCCAGGATGGCCATGGTCAGGATTTCCACGCCACGGTCGAAGCCGTATTCGTTGGGGCCGATGAAGAAGGTCAGGTGGGCGTTGAGCGCGCCGGCCAGACCCGCGATCACGGCGCCGGCCACGAAGGCCAGCATCTTGTTGGCGCGCACGTCGATGCCCATCAGGCCGGCGGCGGTTTCGTCGCCGCGGATGGCGTCGAAGGCGCGGCCGACCTTGGAGGCGCGCACGCGCCACAGCACCAGCAGCACGATGACGACCGCCAGCAGCACGTGCCACCACTGCGTCAGCTGCGGAATGCCGTTAAGGCCCAGGGCGCCGCCGGTGATGGATTCGGTGTTCAGCACCGTCACGCGCACCACTTCGCCGAAGCCCAGCGTGGCCATCGCGAGATAGACCCCGGACAGGCGCAGGGTGGGCAGGCCGATCAGGGCCGCCACCAGCGCGGGCGCGGCCATGCCGCCGGCCAGCGCGACGGTGAACGGCGCGTCGTAGTTCATGGTGAGCAGCGCGGCGGTGTACGCCCCGATGCCCATGAAGGCGGCGTTGGCCATGGCCAGCATGCCGCAGGCCAGGGTCAGCCAGATGGAGAGGGCCAACAATGCGTTGGTGCCCAGCGTGAGCACCAGGTTGCCATAGATGGCCCAGAAGTTTTCGAATCCGCTCATACTCAAGCCTTGCGTTGAACCACTTTGCCGAACAGACCTTGCGGGCGCACCAGCAGGATCAGGAACAGCAGGCCGAAAGCCACCGCGTCGCGCATGGTGGAGCCGATGTAAGCCACCGACAGCACCTCGGCGAAGCCCAGGAAAAGACCGCCCAGCATGGCGCCGCGTATGTCGCCCATGCCACCCAGGATGATGACCGCGATGCCCTTGTGCAGCATCGGCTGGCCCATCAGCGGGAACAGCGCGTTCGAGTACAGGCCGATCAGCACGCCGGCCACCCCGCCCAGCGCGGCGGCGGCGAACGAGGTGGTGACGAACAGGCGTTCGACGTTGATGCCCAGCAGCCAGGCGGCCTTGGGCGATTCGGCGATGGCGCGCAGCGCGCGGCCGAACTGGGTGCGGCGCATGACGAACATCAGCACCGCCATCAGCGCGAACGACAGGAAGATGATGCCCAGCTCGATCACCGTCAGGTGCAGGCCGGCGATTTCGATCACCTCTTCCGGCACGGTGCCGTGCGGGAAGCGCAGGTTGCTGGCGCCGAAGATGCCCTGGGCGCCGTTGTTCAGGATGATGCCCACGCCGATGGTGGCGATCATGGGGATCAGGTGGGGCGCGTTGCGCTTGCGCAGCGGCTTGAGCACCAGGTAGTCGATGATGACGCCGGTGAAGCCGGCGACGAAGAAGGCGACCATCAGCGCGGCCCACAGGGGCAGGCTGAAGTGCTGGACCACGGTCAGCGCGGCGTAGGCGCCGACCATGAACACGGCGCCATGCGCCAGGTTGATCACCCCGAGCACGCCGAAGACCAGCGTGAAGCCCAGCGCGAACAGCGCGTACACGCAGCCCAGCGACAAGGCGTTGACGAATTGTTGTTCCAACATGATGGGACGTTCCAAATCAAAAAATAAGGCCCCCGAGGGGCGGCCCTTTGTATAAAAGGCGTCCACGCGACGTCCTCTGCGTGGGCCGGCTGCCCCTGTTCCAGGGACGCACTTTCATCCGGGGACCCGGGCCCGCACGCCGCTCCCCTGGCGTGGACTTTCCGCCCCCTGAGGGGGTCTTCGTCCTGAACGGGCCCTTGCGATCAAAAAACGCCTTGTGGACGGCCTCGGCCGTCCACAAGGCACATCCCCCGCGCGGGGATGCGTGTCAGCTTACTTCTCGATGACGTACTTGCCGTCCTTGGTCACGCTGACGATGGGAGCCTGGTCGGCGTCGTAGCCGGCGGGCTTGCCGGCCCGGTCCTTGGCCTGGCGGAACTTGAACGGGCCGGTGGCGCCGGTCCAGGTCACCGACGGCAGGGCGTCGCGCACGGCGGCGCGGTCCTTGGCCAGTTCGCCGCTGATCTTGACGTTCTTCAGGGCCTGGGCGGCGATGTACATGGCGTCGTACGACTGGGCCGCGAACTGGTCGGGCGCGCCGTTGAACTTGGCCTTGTAGGCGTCGATGAACTTGACGTTCTCGGGGGCCTTGTTCTCGATCGACCACGGGCTGCCGATCCACAGATTGTTCGACGCGCCGCCGGGGGCCAGGTCGAAGATCTTGACCGAGTTCATGCCGTTGCCGCCGATGACCGGCACGTTCAGGCCGAGCTGGCGGGCCTGGACCATGATCGGGGCGCCTTCGGCCAGCAGCGCGGACAGCACGATGGCGTCGGGGTTGGTGCCCTTGATCTTGGTCAGCTGGGCCTTGAAGTCCACGTCGCCCTTGGCGAAGGTTTCGGTGGTGGTGACCGGGATCTTCTGGTCTTCCAGGGCCTTCTTGAAGTTGTCGTAGCCGCTCTTGGTGAAGACGTCGTCGTTGCCGTAGAGGACGGCGACGTTCTTCAGGCCGGTCTTGGCCTTGACGGTGGAGATGGTGGCCGGCAGCACGTCGGCTTCGGTGACCGAGTTGCGGAACACGTAGTTGCCGATGGAGGTGATGCCGTCGGCGGTATTGG
Organism: Achromobacter sp. SX5; assembly: GCF_056711425.1. Classification (NCBI taxonomy): domain Bacteria; kingdom Pseudomonadati; phylum Pseudomonadota; class Betaproteobacteria; order Burkholderiales; family Alcaligenaceae; genus Achromobacter; species Achromobacter sp. SX5. Next base: position 5,060,805 of record NZ_CM160041.1, read on the forward strand.
AGGTGCCGAAGACCACGGTCTTGGCGGCCTGGGCGATCGGGTCGGCGGCCTGGGCCGAGTTCGACAGGGTGGGACCGAAGACCATCAGGACGTTGTCCTTGAAGATCAGCTTCTTGAAGACGTTGATCGCTTCTTCTTTCTTGCCCTGCTCGTCTTCGATCACGAGCACGATCTTGTTGCCGTTGATCCCGCCCGCGGCGTTGATTTCATCGGCGGCGAGCTGGAAGCCGTTGCGGATCGACACGCCGTACTGGGCGGCGCCGCCGGACAGGGCTTCGGCCACGCCGATCTTGATGTCGGCAGCATAGGCGGCCGGAACGACACCGGCGGCGATCAGCGCGGCCAGCAGCTTCTTGGTCTTGGATTGCATGGTTGGTACCACCTTAAAGTCTGTCTCGGAATATTGGTAATCCGGGCTGATGTAATCCTGCCGGATTGACGTCGGATGCCGCCTAAAGGCGCCATGTTTGCGCGTCAAGACCCGGGATATTACTCCTTTGTATCAGGCCGAAACTCGAATGCCATTCAACAAAAGCCTACAAACCGCCCATTTTTTTGTAAAAAATGCGAGGTTACTAGCAAAAACCCTAACGCTTGCCGAACGCCATTCAGCGTCGGCGGGCGCCCTATATTCTGCCCGATAGCGCCACGCCCAGGTACTGGCCGTAGGCACTTTCGGTCAGGCGGAACCACGGCATCTCGCTGTCGCGAAAGCCCATGTAACTATCGTGCATCGCCTGGAACCTGGGGTCTTTGGCGCCTAAATCCTTGTAGACCTGCTGCGTGGTCTCGAACGCCACGTCCATGATGGAGCGCGGAAATGCGCGGATTTGCGCGCCGTTGGCGGCCAGCTGCGCCAGCGCGGCGGGGTTGCGCGCGTCGTAGCGGGCGGTGGCGGCGGCGTGCGCGGCCTGCGCGGCGGCTTCGAGCAGCGCCTGGTAATGCTTGGGCAGCGCGTTCCAGGCCTCTTCGTTGACGTACAGCGAGAGCTGCTCGCCGCCGGCCCACCAGCCGGGTGCGTAGTAATACTTGGCAACTTTATTCAGGCCCAGCTTTTCGTCGTCGTAGGCGCCGGCGCCCGCCACGGCCTGCAGTCCGTTCTTTTCGAAGGCCTCGGCCAGCCCGCCCGGCGCCGGCTGCTGCGGCGCCACGCCCATGCGCTCGAGCACCATGCCGGCCAGGCCGCCGACCTGCATTTTCAGGTCCTTGAGGTCGCCGGGACGCTTGATTTCCTTGACGAACCAGCCGCCCATCTGGGCGCCGGTGTTGCCCAGCGGGAAGTTGATGATCTTCTCGGGCTTGAACAGCTCGCGGGTCAGGCGCAGGCCCTCGCCTTCGCTCATCCAGGCGTTCATCTGGCGCGCGTTCAACCCGAAGGGCACGGCGGCGTCGAAGCAGAATACGGGGTTCTTGGCGTAATAGGCGCGCGACGAGACGTGGCCGCATTCCACCTTTTTGGTGGACACGGCGTCCATCACGTCCGGCGCGGCCACGACCTCGCCTTCGAGAAAGTGGCGGATATTGAATTTGCCGGCGGTGGCCTCGGAGACGTACTTGCAGAAGCGTTCGCCGGTGTCGATGCGCAGGTCCAGGGCCTTGGGAAACCCCGACGCCAGGCGCCAGCTGACGGACGGCATGTCCTGGGCGAACGCGGGCGCGCTGATGGCGGCACCGCTTGCGACCGCGCCCAAGCCGGCGCGCTTCAAGAACGAACGTCGTTGCATCTCTTTGCTCCTTTACAGCGACACCTGGGACATCGAGCGATACCCGCCGGATATTACACGCCGAGATGGGGACAGAAAGGAAGGCCTGTTCCGGTAAGGGATTGCAAAGAACAGGCGGCAAAGCAGTTGCGGCGGCGGTCAGATCCCGGCGATGGCCATTTCCTCGATCAGGATCGAGCCGGTGGTCTTGGTGCCGCGCGAAATGGCGTCCGCGCCCACGGCGACGATCTGCTTGAACATGTCGGCCAGGTTGCCCGCGATGGTGACTTCCTGCACCGCGTGCTGGATCTGGCCGTTTTCCACCCAGTAGCCGAAGGCGCCGCGCGAGTAGTCGCCGGTCACGTAGTTGACGCCCTGGCCGATGAGTTCGGTCACCAGGAAGCCCGTGCCCATCTTCTTGAGCATGGCCTCGAAATCGTCGCCGCGCCGGGTGCGCGTGGAACTGAACACCAGGTTGTGCGAACCGCCGGCGTTGCCGGTGGTGGCCATGCCCAGCTTGCGGGCGGTGTAGGACGACAGGAAGTAGCCTTCCAGCACGCCGGCCGACACCACGTTGCGCCGGCGCGTGCGCACGCCTTCGTCGTCGAAGGGCGAGCTGCCCATGGCGCCGCGGACGTGCGGGTCTTCGGTCAGGTTGATGTGCTCGGGGAAGATGGGCTTGCCCAGCGCGTCCACCAGGAAGCTGGCCTTGCGGTACAGCGCGCCGCCATTGGCGGCCTGGGTCAGCGCGCCGACCAGGCCCAGCGCCAGCGGCGCCTCGAACAGGACGGGAAACTTGCCGGTGCGGATGCGGCGGGCCGACAGGCGCGACAGCGTGCGCTCGGCGGCGTAGCGGCCGACGGCCTCGGGCGAGGCCAGCTTGGCCGGGTCGCGCTCGGACGAATACCAGTAGTCGCGCTGCATGCCGTTGCCGCGGCCGGCGATGGGCGCCACCGACAGGCTGTGGCGCGAGTACGGATAGCCGCCCAGGAAGCCGCGGGTGTTGCCCATGACGAACTGGCCTTCGTAGGTGCCCACGGTAGCGCCGTCGGTGTTGGTGATGCGGGCGTCGACCTCGCGGGCCGCGCGCTCGGCGCGCAGCGCCAGTTCGGCCGCCTCTTCGGTCGACACGCTCCAGGCGTGGTGCAGGTCCAGGTCGGGGAATTCGGTGGCAAGCTGGTCGGCGTCGGGCAGGCCGGCGGCCGGGTCGGCGGCGGTATGGCGGGCGATGTGCCACGCGGCTTCCACCGTCTGGCGCAGCGCCGCTTCGGAAAAGTCGGAAGTCGAGGCCGAACCGCGACTCTGGCCGGCGTAGACCGTGAGGTCCAGCGAACGGTCGCGGGTCTGCTCCACGGTTTCGATGTCGTTCTTGCGCACGGAAACCGACAGGCCCAGGCTTTCCGAGACTTCCGCCGCGGCGTCCGACGCGCCGATCTGGCGCGCGTAGGCGAGGGTTTGTTCGACGAGTTCGGAAAAACGCGCGTGATTCGCCGCCAGCGGCAAGGATGAGGAAGTTTTAACCATTGCTGTCCAATTTGCAGAGACGGTTATCATAGCCAAGTCTGTCATTGCGCAGTTTTCCATGAATTCCCACCCCGCAGAAGAATCCGCCGGCGACGGCTACGACGAGAACGGCTACGACCGCCCCAGCAAATCCCAGATCAAGCGCGAAATGCACGCCTTGCTGGACCTGGGCAAGCAGCTGATCGAACTGTCGCCCGAGCGCCTCAAGCAATTGCCCCTCGAAGAACGCCTCTACGAGGCGATCCGCATGGCCCAGCGCACCACCGGCCGCGAAGGCAAGCGCCGCCAGGTGCACTTCGTGGGCAAGCTGATGCGCGACGCGCCGGCCGACGAAATCCGCGCCCAGCTCGACATCTGGGAAAACGGCTCGCGCGAGGAAACCGCCGCCATGCACCGGCTGGAAACCCTGCGCGACCGCCTGCTCGACGACGACGACGCCCTGACCCGCCTGCTGAACAACAATCCGCAGGCCGACGCGCAGCAGCTGCGCGCCCTGATCCGCGCCGCGCGCAAGGAGCGGCTGGCCAACGCCTCGCTGCTGCAGGGCCAGGAACCGCAGAAAAAGCACTACCGCGCGCTGTTCCAGGCGCTCAAGACCCTTACCCCCTGATTCCTCCGCCGCCGTCCATGAACGCTCCGACCGACCTGCTCGATTGCATCGAGATCGAAACCGCCCCCAACCCCACGCATGCCGTGATCTGGCTGCACGGCCTGGGCGCCGACGGCAACGACTTCGCGCCCATCGTGCCGGAACTGGACCTGCCGGCCGGCGCCGCCGTGCGCTTCGTGTTCCCCAACGCGCCGGTGCAGCGCGTGACCATCAACAACGGCATGGCGATGCGGTCGTGGTACGACATCCTGGTCATGGACCTGGTGCGCGTCGAGGACGGCCGCGGCATCCGCGCCTCCGAAGCCGCGATCCGCAAGCTGATCGCGCGCGAGAACGCCCGCGGCATCCCGACCTCCAAGATCGTGCTGGCCGGCTTCTCGCAAGGCTGCGCCATGACCCTGCACACCGGCCTGCGCCTGCCCGAGAAGCTGGCGGGCATGATGGGCCTGTCGGGCTACCTGCCCCTCATCGACACGGCCGAGGCCGAGCGCGACGGCGCCAACCGGGACACCCCGATTTTCCTGGCCCACGGCCAGTACGACCCGGTCGTGCCGCTGGCCCGCGCCCAGGCTTCGCTGGCCGAACTGCAGCGCCTGGGCTACGACGTGCGCTGGCACACCTACCCGATGCCGCACTCGGTCTGCGCCGAGGAAGTGCGGGATATTTCGGGGTTCTTGAAGGAAGTGCTGGCGTAGGATGGGTGCAGCGCGAGAGTTCTTGGGCAAGAACCCAAATATCGAGCGCGCGTAACCCATCAGGCGGCCCCGGCCGCCGCCTTTCGTGGCCAGCGGCAAACGCCGGCGCCCTCCCATTCTGTATACCAACTGCAATTCAACCCTGAATTCTTCAGGGCTTCTCCCCGCTCGTCCATAGAGAGATACCACAACACCAAAAGGGCTTGTCGCCTGTTTGTATTGAATATAGTATTCGATCCAAGCCGTATCGGCCCGAGCTTGCAGGTGTTCGGGCTTTCCTGTTGTTGCAGTCGATCCATTCCCTTGGCCGTGTGTTGCGCCGGGTAGCGGCGTGGCATTCAAGACGCAGGAGAAAGTCCCGTGAAATCCTTGCCATCGCCCCGACTGGCGGGCGCGGCGCTGTTCGCGCTGCTCGCCCCCCTGGCCGCCCAGGCCGAAGCCCTCAATCCCCCCGTGAAGGTGCGCTACGAAGAGGTGGTGCGCTCCATCCTCTATGTGCCCAAGTACGTGGCCCTGTCGCAGGGCTACTTCAAGGACGCCGGCCTGGAGGTCTCCATGAAGACCTCGCAGGGCACCGACAAGGGCATGACCGCCCTGCTCTCGGGCAGCGCCGACATCGTGCTGATCGGTCCGGAAGCCTCCATCTACGTGCAGAACAGCGAATCGCCGGTCAAGCCGCGGATCTTCGCCGGGCTGACCGCCACCGACGGCTTCTTCCTGCTGTCGCGCAAGCCGGTGGAGAAGTTCGACTGGTCCATGCTCAAGGGCAAGGAGATCATCGGTTTCCGGCCCGGCTCGAATCCGCTGGTGTTCCTGGAGACGGCGCTGCGCAAGCATGGCGTGGACCCGCAGAAGGACGTCAAGCTGCTGAACAACATCGGCATTCCGGCGCGCGCCGGGGCCTGGATGGCGGGCCAGGGCGAGTACGGCATTTTCCTGGAGCCGGAGGCCGGGGAACTGGTGCGCAATGGCAAGGGTTATATCGTGGCCTCGGTCGGCCATGAAGTGGGCCAGGTGGACTACACCGTGTTCACCGCCACCGACAAATACATCCGCGACAACCCCAAGGTGATACAGGCCTGGACCGACGTGGTGGCGCGCGCCGAGAAATACGTCCAGGACACGCCGGCCGCCGCCCTGACGCCGCAGATCATGAGCTTTTTCCCCGGCATGGACCAGGCCGCGGTGACCGAGGCGATCGAGCGCTACAAGAAGTACCAGATCTGGAAGCGCACGCCGCTGGTGACGGCCGAGGCCATGAACCAGCTTCAGGACATGCTGGTCGCCAGCGCGGTCATGAAGGACGGCGCGCGCGTCAAGTACGAGGACGTGGTGGTGACCGACTTTGCAAGGAAGGCGCAATGATGGGAGCCGTCGTCCACAACCTGAAACCCGGCGCGGCCACCGCGAAGATCGAGCTGCGCGATGTCTGTCTGTCGTACTTCACGCAGGAAGGCGAAACCGAGGCGCTGTCGAACGTGTCGTTCACGCTGGCCGCCGGCGAGTTCGTCAGCCTGATCGGGCAGAGCGGCTGCGGCAAGAGCACCCTGCTGTCGCTGATCGCCGGGCTGATCCCGCCCACCTCCGGCTCGGTGGCGATAGACGGCCAGGCCGTGACCAAGCCCAATCCGCGCATCGGCTACATGCTGCAGCAGGACTATCTGTTCGAGTGGCGCACCATCCTCGACAACGTCATGCTCGGCGCCGAGATCCAGGGCCGGCGCGACGCGCGCAGCGAAGCGCGCGCCGTGCACCTGCTGGAGAAATGCGGGCTGGGCGCGTTCCTGTCGCACACGCCGCGCCAGCTGTCGGGCGGCATGCGCCAGCGCGCCGCGCTGGCCCGCACGCTGGTCACCGAGCCCGACGTGATCCTGCTGGACGAGCCCTTCTCCGCGCTGGATTCGCAGACCCGGCTGGCGATCTCCGACGAAGTGGTGGACATCCTGCGCCGCGAAGGCAAGACGGTGGTGCTGGTCACCCACGACATCGGCGAGGCCATCGCGATGACCGACCGCGTCATCGTGCTGTCGCGCCGGCCCGGGCGGCTCAAGAGCCAGTACCGCATCCATTACGAAGGCCAGACGCGGCCGACGCCGTTCCAGGCGCGCTCGCGTCCGGAATTCAACGCCTACTTCAAACAGCTCTGGGACGAGCTGGACGTCCACGTGGAGGGTTGACCCATGAACGCCCCCGTCGCCAATACCGTGCCGCTGCGCGCCGTGCGCGCGCCCAGCGAGAAATACCTGGACTACCTGCGGCGCGACCGCGCGCGCCGCCGCCACATCCGCGTGGCGCAGGTCCTGCTGCTGGCGCTGTTCCTGTGCGCCTGGGAGATCCTGCCGCGCATGCACGTGCTCAACCCCATGCTGACCAGCTATCCCAGCGCGCTGTGGCCCACCTTCATCGAACTGTGGAACAACGGCAACCTGGGCAAGCACATCCTGACCACGCTGTCGGCCACGCTGGTGGGCTTCGGCCTGAGCATGCTGATCGGCATCGCGGTGGCGGCGGCGCTGTGGTGGTCGGACTTCCTGTACAAGGTGCTCGACCCGTTCCTGGTGGTGGCCAACGCCATGCCCAAGATCGCGTTCGTGCCGATCTTCTACCTGTGGCTGGGCTCGGACTACGCGGTGTACGGCATGGCCGTGGCGATCGCGGTGTTCGTGACCATCATGGTGGTCTACGCGGGCTTTCGCGGCATCGACCTGAACAAGGTCAAGCTCGCCCACACCTTCGGCGCCAGCCGCTGGCAGGTGCTGACCAAGGTGGTGCTGCCCGGCAGCGTGCCCACGCTGATCGCGGCCGTGAAGATGAACATCGGCCTGGCGCTGGTGGGCGTGATCGTGGGCGAATTCCAGTCGGCCGATTCCGGGCTGGGCTTTCTCATCATGAACGGCAGCCAGATCTTCAAGCTGAATATCGTCATGACCGCGATCGCCGTGCTGGCCGTGATCTCCAGCCTGATGTACCTGGCCGTCTACCGCATCGAAGCCGCCATCGCGCGGCGCTACGGATAAGGAGCCGACATGGAATTCCCGCAGTGGGTGCGCGACCGCGTGGTGGCCCGCCAGGGCTGCCTGCATCCCTACGACGAGCTGCCGGCCTCGCGCCTGGCCGTGGTGGTGATCGACATGCAGCAGTACTTCACGCTGCCCGGCTACCAGGGCGAATGCGCGCCCGCGCGCGAAATCATCGGCCCCATCAACCGCCTGTGCGAAGCGGTCCGCGCCGCCGGCGGCACCATCGTCTGGGTGCAGACCGCGTCCGACAACGCCGATTCGTTCTGGTCGCACCACCACGGCGTGATGCTGACGCCCGAACGCAGCGCCAGGCGCCTGCAGACGCTGCGCCGCGACTCGCCCGGCTTCGCGCTGCACCCGGACCTGCGCGCCCACGACTCGGACCTGCGGGTGGTCAAGCGCTTCTACAGCGCCATGGCGCCGGGATCTTCCGAGCTGGAACCGCTGCTGCGCGGGCGCGGCGTGGACACCCTGCTGATCGCCGGCACCGTCACCAACGTATGCTGCGAATCCACCGGGCGCGACGCGATGATGCGCGACTTCCGCAGCATCATGATCGACGACGCGCTGGCGGCGGTGACGCCGGCCGAGCACGAGCACGCGCTGCATGGCTGGATCATGTTCTTCGGCGACGTGCTGTCGGTGGACGAGGCCACCGACAGGCTCAGGCCAGGTTGAGCCAGACCCGGCGCATGGTCGGGTCCTCGGGGTCCGCGTCGTTGGTGAAGCCCAGGCTGGTCATCAGCGCCAGCATGGGCCGGTTGCTGGAAAGCACCAGGCCGTCGATGTATTCCAGGCCCTGTTCGCGGGCGGCGTCGATCAGGGCCGTCATGAGCTGACGGCCCAGGCCGCGGCGCTGCCAGTCGTCGCCGATCACCAGCGCGTACTCGGCGCCGCGCCCGTCGGGGTTGCGCAGGTAGTGCGCAAAGCCCACCAGCACCTCCCGCGGATGGCCGCGGTTGGCCGGGTTGGGCACTTGCGTGGCGGCCACCAGCGCCAGTTCGCGGTGGTAATCGACCTGGGTATAGCGCGACAGCATGCGCGGGGTCAGCTCGCGCATCATGGACACGAAACGCATGTATCGCGAACGCTCGGACAGGCCGCGGATGAACTCCTGCAGCGGCTCGGCGTCCTCGGGCCGGATCGGCCGCAGCACCCAGGGGATGCCGTCGTCGAAGCGGCGCACCTGCACCAGCCGCGCTGGATACGGGTGGATCGCCATATGCGGATAGCCCTCGGCCTGGGGCGAACCGCAACCGGGCTTTTCGGTCAGCGTCATGCGCAGGCCGCCGGCGCGCAGATGGGTTTCGCCGGCGTACAGCGGATCGATGTCCAGGGTTTCGATGTCGGGCAGTTCCGAGACCATTTCGGATACCAGCACCAGCGCCTGCTGCAGCGCCTCGGCCGCCATATGGCCGATGCGCGGCGCCAGCACGCGGCGCCAGAGCCGGCTGCGCTCGATCAGCTGGCGCGCCAGGAAGCCGTTGAGCGGCGGCAGGTCCACGCCGCGGTCCGACTGCGACAGCGCCGCGTCCGGGCCGCCCGCGCCGAAACGGATGACCGGGCCGAACTGCGGATCGCGCCGCACGCGGATCGCCATCGGACGCGATTCGGGTTCGGCCGCCATGATGTCCATGGGCATGTCGCGCAGCGGCACGTAGAACAGCGCCAGCAGCGTGCGGATCTCGGAGCTGGTGAGTTCGCGCCGGCCGTCGGCGCGCACCCGCGCCAGCACCTCGCGCGCGGTGATCAGGTCGGGCACGTGGCTGGCCGGCTCCGGCGGCTGCGTCTGCAGCAGCAGCTGCTGGTTGTAGTGGTGGGTCGCCAGCACGCCGAAGGCGTCCGCGGCCGACTCCGGCGTGCGGAACGCCGGGGTGCCGGCGTCGTCCAGCATGCGCCGCAGCGGCCGCATGCCGGCGTCGCCCATGAAGCACGTCACCACCGGTTTCTTGGCCTTGGGCGCGATCTGCGCCAGTTCGCGCGCCACCGCCTGCATGTCGGCCAGCGCGTCGGGCGCCAGCAGCACCAGCACGCCGTCCACGCCGCTGTCGTCCAGCACCGCGTCCAGCATGGCGCGGATGCGCTCGGGCGTCAGCGGGGTGAAGGTGATGACGGGGTTTCTGGTGGCCGCGTCCGGCTCCAGCATGGCGGCCAGCGCGCGCTGGGTCGCGGGCGCGAACTCGGCGCGCAGCACCGCGGCCTCGGGGCCGATCAGGTCCATGGCCAGCTGGGGCGGGCCGCTGCCGTTGGAGATCAGCGCCACGCGCCGACCCTTGGGACGGCGCGTGTAGCCCAGCACCTTGACCGCCGAGAACAGCTGCACGAAGTAGCGCACCCGCACCGCGCCCGCGCGGCGCAGGGCGGCGTCGAAAATGGCGTCGCCGCCGTCGGCGTCGGAACGGCCCGCCTTGAGCACGATCACCGGCTTGATCGAGGCGGCCGCGCGCAGCGTGCTCATGAATTCGCGGGCCGGGCCCACGTCTTCCAGATAGAGCACGATGCTGTCGGTGCGCGGGTCGCTGGCCAGATAGTCCAGCACCTTGGGCAGGCCGACCACGGCCTCGTCGCCCAGCGACACGACGGTGGAAAAACCGATGTGCACGTCCTCTGCCCAGTCCATGACCGCGGCCATGATGGAGCGCGACTGCGCCGCGAGCGCCACGCGGCCGGCGCGCGCCAGCACCGGATGCTGGCTGAGATTGAAGCCGGCGTGGGGACGCTGCGCGCCGAAGGAGCGCGGGCCCAGCAGCTCGCAGCGGTTTTCCTCGGCCCAGGCGCGGCACAGCGCCAGCGTGCCGCGCGGATAGGGATCGGGCAGCTCGTGCGGCAGCAGGATCACCGAGCGCGGCGCCAGCGGCGACAGGCGCCGCAGCGTCTCCGGCAGCACGGCCGGCGATACGCAAACCAGGGCCAGATCGGGCCGCTCGCCCGCCGCCAGGCCCTGCAGGGCCGCCGGCAGCTCGGGCGCGGCGCCCGGTTCGCATGCCACCACCGTGGTCCTGGCCTTGAGCGCGGCCGACAGCGAAGCGGCCGCCGGCAGGGGCCGGTCGGCAACGATCACCAGCGAACTGGGCTCGAACATCGGGGCGAGAGCGTGTCGCAGCATAGGGGTCGCGGGCCGGGGCCCAGGGCCTAATCTAAAATACCGTTCATCGTAACAAGACCAGCCCGCCTTGCGCTTGACCCGGGCCAAGCCTGACGCCGTATTGTGGCGCCGCAGCCGCTATCATTGCCATCTATGACTTCCAACGCCTCTTCCCCCATTCGCACCCGTTTCGCGCCCTCGCCCACGGGTTTCCTGCACCTGGGCGGCGCCCGCACGGCGCTGTTCTCCTGGGCCTTCGCGCGCCACCACAAGGGCACCTTCGTGCTGCGCATCGAAGACACGGACGTCGAGCGCTCCACGCCGGAGGCGGTGCAGGCCATCCTGGACAGCATGGAGTGGCTGGGCATGCAGCCCGACGAAGGCCCGTTCTACCAGATGCAGCGCATGGACCGCTACCGCGAAGTGGTCGCGCAGATGCTGGCCGCCGGCACCGCCTACCACTGCTACAGCACGCCCGAGGAAGTGGAAGCCATGCGCGAGGCCGCCCGCGCGCGCGGCGACAAGCCGCGCTACGACGGCACCTGGCGTCCGGAACCCGGCAAGACGCTGCCCGCCATCCCCGAGGGCCGCAAGCCGGTGGTGCGCTTCAAGAACCCGCAGCAAGGCGCCACCTCCTGGAACGACATGGTCAAGGGCACCATCAGCTTCGACAATGCCGAGCTGGACGACCTGATCATCGCGCGCCCGGACGGCACGCCCACCTATAACTTCTGCGTGGTGGTCGACGACTGGGACATGGGCATCACCCACGTGCTGCGCGGCGACGACCACGTCAACAACACCCCGCGCCAGATCAACATCCTGCGCGCGCTGGGCGCCACGCTGCCCGAATACGGCCACGTGCCCATGATCCTGGGCCCGGACGGCGAAAAGCTGTCCAAGCGCCACGGCGCGGTCAACGTGATGGAGTACGACAACGAGGGTTACCTGCCCGAGGCGATGGTCAACTACCTGGCGCGCCTGGGCTGGAGCCACGGCGACGACGAGCTGTTCAGCCGCGAGCAGCTGGTGTCGTGGTTCGACGCCAAACACCTGTCCAAGTCGGCCTCGCAGTGGGACCCGAAGAAGCTGAACTGGGTCAACGCCCACTACATCAAGCAGATGGACAACGCCGAACTGGCCGAGCGCGTCGCCCCGCGCGTGGCGAACCGCGGCGGCCATCCGGAGAAGATCGACCTGCCGGGCGTCATGGGCCTGCTCAAGGACCGCGCCGAAACCCTGGAACAGCTGGCCGACGGCGCGATGCTGTTCTGCGCCGAATTCAAGGGCGCGCCGGCCGAACTCGCCGAACAGCACCTGACCGCCGCCGCGCGCGAAGCGCTGGCCGACTTCGCCGCCCGCGCCCAGGACATCGACTGGACCCGCGAGGCCCTGTCGGCGCTGATCAAGGCCGTGCTGGCCGACCGCGGCATGAAGATGCCGCAACTCGCCATTCCGCTGCGCGTGGCCGTCACCGGCCAGACGCAGACGCCGGCCGTGGACGCGGTGCTTGCGCTGCTGGGCAAGCAGGCGGTGTTGAAGCGGCTGGCGGGGATCTGATCGGTTTTTGATTTCGCCGCCTGATGGGTTTCGCGCGGTCGGCGTCGGATTATTTGCGCTGATGGTGCCGCGCTGCACCCATCCTACGATGGCAAGACCGTAGGATGGATGCAGCGCGAGCGCCTCAACGCAAGAACTCCAATATCGAACGCGCGAAACCCATCAGCCCCCCCCAGCCACCCGCCCCCGCAGCGCCCGCGCGAACCCCATTCCCAGAATCGGCAGCAACAGCGCCGAACCGCCGAACAGGGCGGCCGCGCCCACGCGGTCGAGCAAGGCGCCGGCCAGCGCCACGCCGGCCGCCTGCCCCATGAACAGGCAGGACGCGAACCAGGCCACCGCCGTGCCGCGGGCCGACGGCACCATCTGGGTGGCGTTGGTCTGCAAGGTGGCGTGCAGCAGGTAATAGCCGAAGCCGGCCAGCGCGCTTGCCAGCAGGCTCCAGGCCCAGACCGGACCCAGCAGATAGGACAGGAACGCCACGCCCAGGACCAGGCCGCCGGCGATGGCCAGGCCGCGTTCGCCCAGGCGCTTGAGCAGCGGGCCGGCCACCACCGTGTAGGCCAGGCCGCCCACGGCGTAGACCGCCACCAGCGCGCCGGCGGCGGTCAGCGAAATGCCGAAACGTTCATGCAGATAGGCCGGCGCGAAGGCCAGCACGCCGAAGACCAGCAGGCCTTCGATGAAGACGGTGGCCAGCACCACGCGCGCCCACGGCGTGCCCAGCACCAGCCGCGCCTGCGCCACGAAGCTCAGCCGCGCCGCGCCCGGATCGACGCGGCCCAGGCCGGCGGCGCGCTGGCGGCGCACTTCCGCCAGCAGCAGCAGGCCCACTATCAGATAGCCGCAGACCAGCGCCGCGAAGGCCCAGCGCCAGCCCACCGTATCGGCGAAGAGCCCGCTGACCAGCTGGCCGGCCGACATGCCCAGGATGGTGCCGGTCAGAAAGCGCGCCAGGGTCGCCTGGCGGCGCTCGTAAGGCACGTTGTCGCCGATCCAGGCCATGGACAGCGGCACGATGCCGGCCCCGGCCGCGCCGGACAGCACGCGGAAGAACACCAGCACGTCCAGCGAGCGCGCCATCACGGCGCCTGCGCTGCCCAGCGCGCAGGCCAGGGTCGCCACGCTGACGACCCGGTACTTGCCGTAGCGGTCGCCCAGCGGGCCGAAGAACATCTGCAGCACGCCGTAGGCCACCGCGAACGCGGTCACGGCGCGCGCGGCCTGGCCGGTGGTGGTGTCGAACTCCGCCGCCAGCTGCGGCAGCATGGGATCGCAGATACGGAACGCGCTGGCGCTGACGAAGGCGGCCAGCGCAAGCAGCGCGATGGCGCGTGTTTCGGAAGATGGGGCGGACATGGATCGGCGGCGCTGCTGCAAAAGGCGAAGATCGCACCTTACCGCAGCCGGGCCGGCTTGGCGAAGACGCCGGGCGCCGTGTCCGCCTGGCGTGCCTTGCGATGCCTCAGTACGGCAGGCGGTAGCCCGCCGGCATGCGGCGCGCGGTCACGACCTGGCCGCCGGCCTTGATTTCGCGCAGCGTCAGCTTCGCTTGCTCGACGCGCTCGATGCGATAGCGGTTCAGGTAGATCGGGTCCTTGGTGTCCACGTCCTCGCCGTTGGACCGCGTGGTCTGCATGGTGTAGACGCCGTCGGCCACGCTCCAGCAGCCCGTCTCGCGCAGGGCCGGACGCGTCTTGCGGCCGATCTTCAACTGGGTTTCGTACGACATGGTGCCGTCGGCCGACAGCACCGTCAGCGCCCGGAATTCGCCGCTGACGTCGCGCGGGCGCGAATTCGACAGCCAGGTTCCGATCATGGGATCGCCGCTTTTTGCGGGGGTGCAAACCACCGGTTTCGAGGCCTGCGCCGGCTGGGCCTCGGCGATGGCGGCGGGCTTCCTGGCGGCGCAGCCCGCCAGGATCAGGACGGCGCAAGCGACGCCGGCCGAACGCAAATACACACTGCTCATGACTTCCTCAACACGTCTGTCGACGCGCCGCGCCGATCACACCGGCACCACCCTCGCGCAGCAAACACTCCGCACTCTAAAGAGCCGTCAGGCAAGAATCAACGCCGATCCGCGCCTAGTGCAATTGCGCAACAGTGCGGCCGGCGGCAAGCCGGTTTTAGCGCCGGAATCCGCAAAAATGCGTTGGTTTCAAACGACACCGCGGCCGCTGCGGCGCGCTTTCGCGCGCAGCATTTCCTCCATGCGCGCGGCCGCCGGAGACAGGCTGCGCCCGGCCAGCCGGGTAATGCCCAATTCGCGTTCGATGCGCGGACGCGCCAGCGGCACGAACGCCAGTTCGGGCGAATCCGGCGGCACGCCCAGCCGGGCCAGCACCGTCACGCCCACGCCGCGCTCCAGCATGGCCAGCAGCGACATCATGTTGGACACGAACACCTGCCGGTCCAGCATGAAGGCCGCCTGCGGATAGCCGGCAAGCTGGCGATGCGCGATGGTGCCCACCAGCGGCAGGTCGGCGATCTCGCGCCAGGTCACCGACTTGCGCCCGGCCAGCGGATGGCCGCGGTGGCACACCAGCCCGAAGGCGTCGCGCAGCAAGGGTTCGAACGCCAGCCGGCGGTCGCGCGACACCGGGCTGCACACGCCCAGTTCGGCCTCGCCGGCCAGCACCATGCGCTCGACCCCTTCGGAGTTGTCATCGAACAGGCGCAGCGCCACCGCCGGATAGCGCTCGCGGTAGGCGGCCACCAGCTCGGGCAGCCAGTGCGTGGCCACGGTGGCGACCGAGGCCATGGCCAGCGTGCCCGCGCCGCTGGTGGCCAGCCCGGCGAGCGCGCCAGCCACGCGGTCGTGGTGTTCCACCAGTTCGCGCGCCAGCGGCAGGCAGTCCTGGCCGAAGCGCGTCAGCGTGCCGCGGTTGCCGTGCTCGAACAGCGGCTGGCCCAGGCGCTGCTCCATTTCGCGGATGGACAGCGACAGCGCCGGCTGCGAGCGGAACGCGCGGGCGGCCGCGGCGCGGAAGCTGCCCAGTTCGGCCACCAGCAGGAAATGCCGGTAGTGCGTGATCGACAGGTCGGGCAGCGAGGGCATGGTTCAGCGGCGGGGATGCAATTTGGAAATCTTATCAAAGCATAGGAAAAATAAAGTTTTCTCATCAGCAGCCGGCACTTAACATGGCCGCAAGATGAATACCGCAGCCCTCTCCCCCTTACTCTCGGACACCGGCGCAGACCCGCTGGACTTCAGCCTCATCGACCGGCTGCCGGCGCACGAGGCCGGCCGCGGCCGGCTGGTGATCGGCGCGCGGCCCGGCGACGCCCGGCCCGGCCTGCTGTTCGTGCCGGGCGCCTATCACGGCGCCTGGTGCTACGCGCACTACCTGGCCTATTTCGCCGCCGCCGGCCTGGGCTGCGCCGCGCTGGATCTGCGCGGCCACGGCGCGCTGGCGCAGGACGCGGCGTTCGCGTCCGCCACCATCGCCGACCTGGGCCAGGACGTGGCCGACGCGCTCGATGCGCTGGCCGGGTCCTGGGTGGTGGTGGGCCACAGCATGGGCGCGCTGCCGGCGCTGCTGGCCGCGCGCCGGCGCGCGGTGGCCGGCGTGGTGCTGCTGGCGCCCTCGCCGCCCGGCGACCTGCCCGGCGCGCTGGCCCTGCCTCCGGTGCCGCCGGCCGCGCCGCGCCCGGCGCCGCAGGCCGCCGAGATCCGCGCCCGCTTCCTGGCGACGGCGCCGGACCGCGACGTCGACGCCGTGATCCGGCGCCTGTGCGCCGAAAGCCCCGAAGTGCTCAATGACCGCTATCTGCTGCGCGTGGCGATCGGCGACGCTCCCTTCGGCGCGCCCGGCCTGTGCCTGGAAGCCGGGCTGGACACCCACGACCGGCATCCGCCCGGCCAGGACCTCGCCATCGCGCGGCGCTATGGCTTTTCGCACGCGGTGCTTGCCGGCCAGCCGCACTGCATGATGTACGCGGACGACTGGCAGACCAGCGCCCGCGCCATCCTGCAATGGCACCGCACGCAATTCGGCTGATTCCTTCGGCCCATGACGACAACGGCAGCGCCCACACGCGCAAGCTCATAAACAGGAGACCCCCATGCCCATTTCCCGATTCCTACGCCCGGCGCTGATCGGCGCCGGCCTGCTGCTGGCCTCGGCGGCGCAGGCCGCCGGCTGGCCCGAGAAGACCGTCACCCTCATCGTGCCGTCGGCCGCCGGCGGCGCGGCCGACCTCACCGCGCGCACCTTCGCCCAGTTCCTGGGCGAGCGCACCGGCCAGACCGTGGTCGTCGAGGATCGTCCCGGCGCCGGCGGCATCGTCGGCACCAATGCCGCGCGCAACGCCGCGCCCGACGGCTACACCTTCCTGCTGTCGACCAATTCCACCCACGCCGCCAACCAGTACCTATACAAGAGCCTGCCCTACGACGCGCAAAAGGATTTCAGCCAGGTCGGCCTGCTGGGCACTTTCGGCACCGTGGGCGTGGTGGCGCCGGGCGCGCCGTACCGCAGCGTGCCCGAGCTGGTGGACTACGCCAGGAAGCATCCGGGCGAAGTGTTCTTCGGTTACTACAGCTCGTCGTCGCAGGTGCCGTCCGAACTGTTCAAGCAGCGCGCCGGCATCGAGATCACCGGCGCGGCCTACAAGAACATCACGCAGATCATCACCGACCTGCGCGGCAAGCAGATCGGCTTCGCCTTCGTCGACTACCTGACCGCGATGGGCCAGATCGACGGCAAGGGCCTGATCCCCATCGCCGTCACCGGCGCGCAGGCGCAGCCGGCCTGGCCCGAGGTGCCGACCATGGCTTCCTACTATCCGGATTTCGTGGTGGCCGGCTGGCTCGGCCTGTCCGCCCCCAAGGGCACGCCGCCGGACATCGTGGAACGGATGAACGCCCACCTGCAGGCCGCCGTGCGGGACCCGGCCACTTCGGACAAGCTGCGCGCGCTCGGCCTGACGCCGGAATCGATGGACGTGGCGCGCTTCGATGCCTTCGTGAAGGAAGACGCCCAGCGCTGGAAGGAATGGATCCGCATCTCCGGCATCCAGCCGCAATAAAGCCGCCGCCCTCTATATCTATATAGAGGGCGGCGCCGCTACAGCGGCAGGCGCTGCTCGTGCTTGATCTCGCGCAGCGCCACGATGGTGCGCGTCTGGCGGATGCCGGGCATGTTGAACAGGAAGCGGTGCAGGAAGCGGTCGTAGGCCTCGGGGCTTTCCACCAGGATCTTCAGCAGGAAATCCGAATCCCCCGTGACCGCATAGCATTCCAGGATCTCGGGCGCGTCGCGCACCGAGCGCTCGAAGTTCTCGACCGTATTGGCGGAATGCCGCTCCAGGCTGATCTGCGCGAACATGCAGCCCAGCCCGACCTTGCTGCGGTCCACCTGGGCGCTGTAGCCCTGGATCACCCCGCTGGCCTCCATCGCCTTGACCCGCCGCCACACCGGCGCGGCCGACAGGCCGACCTTTTCCGACAGTTGCTGCGCCGAGGCCCGGCCATCCTCCTGCAAGGCCTTGAGTATGCCGATATCGGTCTTGTCCATGCGTTGTCTCCTGGTTTTATACAAACGAAATGTTTATTTCGAATTATAGGGATAGCACGATCCGATAACGCAATGAATCGGCTCCGGGGCGAACCTATCATAGTGCCGAAAACCAGGAGTATTCACTATGGACGGTACCCCCGCCGCCGAACCCGAGCTGGACCTCGACTACCAGCTGGCCGACAACCTCACCCGCAGCGCCGGCCGCATCTTCCTGACCGGCACGCAGGCGCTGGTGCGCATCATGCTCACCCAGCGCCGGCTCGACCGCGAGCGCGGCCTGAACACGGCCGGTTTCGTCTCGGGCTACCGCGGCTCGCCGCTGGGCGGCGTGGACATGGCGATGTGGAAGGCCAAGAAGGCGCTGGACGACAACCAGATCAGCTTCCTGCCCGGCATCAACGAAGACATGGCGGCCACCGCCGTCATGGGCACGCAGCAGGCCGGCATGCGCGCCGACCGCAAGGTCGATGGCGTGTTCGCGATGTGGTACGGCAAGGGCCCGGGGGTGGACCGCGCCGGCGACGCGCTGCACCACGGCAACGCGGCGGGCGCCTCGCGTCACGGCGGCGTGCTGGTGGTGGTGGGCGACGACCACACCGCCGTCTCGTCCTCGATCCCGCACGCCAGCGAGGCCTCGCTGATCGGCTGGCAGATGCCCATCGTGCATCCCGCCTCGATCGACGAATACGAAACCTTCGCGCTGTGGGGCTGGGCCCTGTCGCGCCATTCGGGGACCTGGGTCGCGTTCAAGGCGGTGTCCGAGACCATCGAGAGCGGCCACTCCTTCACGCCGGCGCAGCCGGTCTCGTACGACATGCCGGCCGACCCGGACCTGCCGCCCGAATCGCTGGAATATTCGGCGCGCGATTTCCTGTCGCTGGCCGTCGAGACGCGCATGAACCTGCGCATGCGGGCGGTGGCCGCGTTCGCGCGCCGCCACAGCATCGACCGCCTGGTCTGCGCGGCGCCCAAGGCCGCCGTCGGCATCGTCACGGTGGGCAAGGCGCACCTGGACACCATGGAGGCGCTGTCGCGCCTGGGCGTGGACACCGTCACCGCCAACGCGCCGGTGCGCATCTACAAGCCCGGTCTGACCTGGCCGCTGGACGCGGAGCGCCTGCTGGCGTTCGCGCGCGGCCTCTCGCACATCCTGGTGGTCGAGGAAAAAGGCGCGGTGGTCGAAAGCCAGATCAAGGACCTGCTGTTCAATCTGCCGGACCGGCCCACGGTCGTCGGCAAGAAGGGCTTCGACGGCGAACCCATGGTGCCCTCGGCCGGCCAGCTGCGCCCCTCGCTGCTGGCGCGCCCGCTGGCCGGCTGGCTCAGCCGCGCGGCCGGCCTGCCGCTGGCCGCGGACCTGGCCGCCTTCGAATGCCAGGCGCCGCTGTCCAACGACGCCGACGGCATGCGCCGCCGCCCTTATTTCTGTTCGGGCTGTCCGCACAGCACCTCGACCAAGGTGCCCGAAGGCAGCCAGGCGCTGTCCGGCGTGGGCTGCCACTACATGGCCGCCTGGATGGACCGCCACACCGGCGGCCTGACCCAGATGGGCGGCGAAGGCGTGGACTGGATCGGCCTGTCGCGCTACACCGAGATGCCGCACATCTTCCAGAACATGGGAGAAGGCACCTATTACCACTCGGGCTACCTGGCGATCCGCCAGGCCGTGGCCGCGCGCGCCAACATCACCTACAAGATCCTCTTCAACGACGCGGTGGCGATGACCGGCGGCCAGCCCGTCGACGGCCCGATCTCGGTGCCGCAGATCTGCCAGCAGCTGCGCGGCGAGAACGTGGCCCGCATCGTCGTCACCAGCGACGAGCCGGAAAAGTACCAGGGCGTGAACCTGGGGCCCGGCATCAAGGTGCACCACCGCCGCGAACTCGACGCGCTGCAGCGCGAACTGCGCGAGATCCCCGGCGTGACCGTGCTGATCCACGACCAGACCTGCGCCGCCGAAAAGCGCCGCCGCCGCAAGAAGAACCAGTTCCCCGATCCGGCGCGCCGCCTGCTGATCAACAGCGCGGTCTGCGAAGGCTGCGGCGACTGCGGCGTGCAGTCGAACTGCCTGTCGGTGGTGCCGCTGGAGACGCCCTACGGCCGCAAGCGCGCCATCGACCAGTCCAGCTGCAACAAGGATTACTCGTGCGTGGAGGGCTTCTGCCCCAGCTTCGTCTCGGTCATGGGCGGCAAGCCCAGAAAGAGCGCCGCGCCCAAGGCCGACCAGGACCGCCTGCAACAGCTGATCGCGCAACTGCCGCTGCCGGCCGTGCCGGCGCTGGAGCAGCCCTACCGCCTGCTGGTGGCCGGCATGGGCGGCACCGGCGTCATCACCATCGGCGCCATCGTGTCGATGGCGGCGCACCTGGAAGGCCTGTCGGCCGCCGTGCTGGACCTGACCGGGCTGGCGCAGAAAGGCGGCACGGTGGTCAGCCATATCCGGCTGGCCCCGGCCGGCGCGCCCGCCGGCCCGGTGCGCCTGGACTGGCAGCAGGCCGATGCCGCGATCCTGTGCGACCCGGTGGCCTCGGTGGCGCCGGATTCGCTGGGCGCGCTGCGCCGCGGCCACACCAAGGTCACCGTCAACACCTATGTGGCGCCGGTGTCCGAGTTCACGCGCAATCCGGACGTCGCCATGCGGCCCGAGGCGCTGCTGGCCAAGATCCGCCACGCGGCCGGCGAGGCCTGCACCGCCGAGATCGACGCGCACGCCGCCGCGCTGGCGCTGTTCGGCGACAGCATCCTGTCCAATATGTTCATGCTGGGCTATGCCTGGCAGCGCGGCGGCGTGCCGCTGTCGCAGGCCGCCATCTACCGCGCCATCGAACTGAACGGCGTGGCCGTGGCCGCCAACCGCGCCGCGTTCGACAACGGCCGCCTGGCCGCGCACCAGCCCGACGCGCTGGAAGGCGCGCTGCGCCCGCGCGCCCAGGTGGTGCAGCTGCACATGCCCGAGACCTTCGAGCGCGCCGTGGCGCGGCGCATCGAGGACCTGACCGCCTACCAGAACGCCGCCTACGCGCGCGAGTTCCAGGCGACGGTGGAGGCGGTGGCCGCGCGCGAGCGCGAACTGGCGCCCGACGCCCGCAGCCCGCGCCTGGCGCTGGCGGTGGCGCGCGGGCTGTTCAAGCTCATGGCCTACAAGGACGAGTACGAAGTCGCGCGGCTCTACACCGCCCCGGCCTTCCAGGCGCAGCTCGACAGCCAGTTCGAGGGCGACTACAGCCTGCGCTTTCACATGGCGCCGCCGATCTTCGCCCGCAAGGACCCGCGCACCGGCGTGCCGCGCAAGGTCACGCTGGGCCCGCGCACCATGACGGCGCTCAAGGCGCTGGCGCGCCTGAAGGGCTTGCGCGGCACCTGGTTCGATCCGTTCGGCCGCACCGCCGAACGCAGGATGGAACGGGCGCTGATCGGCGAGTACCGCCAGACCGTGCAGCAGCTGCTTGCGGGCCTGAACCGGGACAATATCGGCCAAGCGGCTACAATCGCCGCCCTTGCGGAAACCATACGCGGGTACGGCCACGTGAAGGCGGCAAGCGTCGAAAAGTATCGGACCGAGTTAAGCCGGTTGATGCAAAGCTATACGGCGCCTGCCCCGCACGACATGCCCCTGCGCAAGACCGCATAAACGCTTGCTTTCAGCCGCAGCTTCCTGGGCGCGCCTTGCTGGGCGCGCCCAGTGCATTTGGTAACAACTTTTGTGAATCCCGTCTTATCTTCTTCTTGTCGCTGTCGCACTCGATCACTAGAATTAGTGTCCATCGAGGGATGCTACACTACATATTGTGGTCGCTTATGCGCTGATTCCCTTCAGCCACGCCATTTGGACTAGGCGTCCAAGCGTCGCGATTCCCCTCAAAAAGACCCGATTTCGTACCGGACATGACCCCGTCATGTCGTCATCTACGCGCTTTTCGCACAGGAGCTTCCATGCAGACTACGATCGCCTCTGTGACCCGGCCCACGGCCGTGCCGCCCTCGCAAACCGACTCCCCCGCCGCCGACAACGGGCAATGGGCCAGCTATAACCTGATCCGCCGCAATGGCTCGGTGGTCGGGTTCGAACCCAACAAGATCGCCATCGCCATGACCAAGGCCTTCCTGGCGGTCAACGGCGGCCAGGGCGCCGCGTCCGCGCGCGTGCGCGAACTGGTGGAATCGCTGACCTCGCAGGTCGTCAACGCGCTGGTGCGCAATCGCCCCGGCGGCGGCACCTTCCACATCGAAGACGTGCAGGACCAGGTCGAACTGGCGCTGATGCGCTCGGGCCAGCATGACGTCGCCCGCTCCTACGTGCTGTACCGCGAAAAGCGCACCCAGGAACGCGCCGCTGCCGCCGCCGCCGAAGGCCAGGAAAAGGCCGCCGCCGCGCCGCAGGAACACGCGCTGAACGTGACCGACGCCGGCGTGCGCCGTCCGCTGAACCTGGCCGAACTGCGCGCCACCATCGTCGCCGCTGGCGAAGGCCTGGCCGAATTCATCGACACCGAAGCGATCCTGAAGGAAACGGTCAAGAACCTGTATGACGGCATCCCCGTCGACGAAGTGTTCAAGTCCGCCATCCTGTCGGCGCGCGCGCTGGTCGAAAAAGACCCGGCCTACAGCCAGGTCACCGCGCGCCTGCTGCTGCACACGATCCGCAAGGAAGTGCTGGGCGAAGAAGTCTCGCAGGACGGCATGAGCACCCGCTACGCCGAATACTTCCCCACCTTCATCGCCCGCGGCATCGAAGGCGGCCTGCTGTCGCCCGAACTGGCCAGCTTCGACCTTGCCAAGCTGGGCCAGGCCCTGAACGCCAAGCGCGACCTGCAGTTCAGCTACCTGGGCCTGCAGACGCTGTACGACCGCTACTTCCTGCACATCCGCGGCACCCGCATCGAACTGCCGCAGGTGTTCTTCATGCGCGTGGCCATGGGCCTGGCGCTGCGCGAGACCGACCGCGAAGCGCGCGCCATCGAGTTCTACGAGATCCTGTCCTCGTTCGACTTCATGAGCTCGACGCCGACGCTGTTCAACTCGGGCACCCTGCACTCGCAGCTGTCGTCGTGCTACCTGACCACCGTCTCCGACGACCTGGAAGGCATTTACGACGCCATCAAGGAAAACGCGCTGCTGGCCAAGTACGCCGGCGGCCTGGGCAACGACTGGACCCCGGTGCGCGCGCTGCGCAGCCACATCAAGGGCACCAACGGCGAAAGCCAGGGCGTGGTGCCGTTCCTGAAGGTCGTCAACGACACCGCGGTCGCGGTGAACCAGGGCGGCAAGCGCAAGGGCGCCGTCTGCACCTACCTGGAAACGTGGCACCTGGACATCGAGGAATTCCTCGAACTGCGCAAGAACACCGGCGACGAACGCCGCCGCACCCACGACATGAACACGGCGAACTGGATTCCCGACCTGTTCATGAAGCGCGTCATGGAAAACGGCGAATGGACCCTGTTCTCGCCGTCGGACTGCCCTGACCTGCACGACAAGGTCGGCCAGGAATTCGAGCGCGCCTACCTGGGCTACGAAGCCCGCGTCGCCAGCGGCGAACTGAAGCTCTTCAAGAAGATGCCGGCCGTCTCGCTGTGGCGCAAGATGCTGTCGATGCTGTTCGAAACCGGCCACCCGTGGATCACCTTCAAGGATCCGTGCAACATCCGTTCGCCGCAGCAGCACGTGGGCGTGGTCCACAGCTCGAACCTGTGCACCGAGATCACGCTGAACACCAACGAATCCGAAATCGCGGTGTGCAACCTGGGTTCGGTGAACCTGGTCGCGCACATGAAGCCGGCCGCCGGCGGCGGTTTCGAACTCGACCACGAGAAGATCAAGCGCACGGTGCGCATCGCCATGCGCATGCTCGACAACGTGATCGACATCAACTATTACGCCGTCGACAAGGCCCGCAACTCGAACGCGCGCCATCGTCCGGTGGGCATGGGCATCATGGGCTTCCAGGACTGCCTGCAGATGATGCGCGTGCCTTACGCTTCGCAGGCCGCCGTCGAATTCGCCGACACCTCGATGGAAGCCGTGTGCTATCACGCGTACTGGGCTTCGAGCCTGCTGGCCGAAGAACGCGGCCGCTATCAATCGTATGAAGGCTCGCTGTGGTCGCGCGGCATCCTGCCGCAAGACACGTTGAAGATGCTGCGCGATGAGCGCGGCGGTCACGTCGACGTCGATGAGTCGAGCACGCTCGATTGGGATGCGTTGCGCGCGCGCATCAAAGAACACGGCATGCGCAACTCCAATTGCATCGCAATCGCCCCAACCGCGACTATTTCCAATATCATTGGTGTATCTGCGTGCATCGAACCCACTTTCCAGAACTTGTACGTCAAATCGAATCTCTCCGGCGAGTTCACGGTCGTTAACGATTACCTCGTGCGTGACCTGAAGAAACTCGGTCTCTGGGACGAAGTCATGGTCGCCGACCTCAAGTACTTCGACGGCAGCCTGTCCCGCATCGATCGCGTACCTTCCGAACTCCGCGAACTCTACGCCACCGCGTTCGAAGTCGAACCGAGCTGGCTGGTGGAATGCGCTTCGCGTCGCCAGAAGTGGATCGATCAGGCCCAGTCGCTGAACATCTACATGGCCGGCGCTTCGGGCAAGAAGCTGGACGACACCTACAAGCTGGCCTGGAAGCGTGGCCTGAAGACGACCTACTACCTGCGCACCCTGGGCGCCACCAGCGCCGAGAAGTCCACGGGTCGCGGCGGCGAACTGAACGCCGTCAGCGCGGGAGTCCAATCCACGGCGCCTGCCGTGGCTGCCGCAACTGTTTTGCCGGAACCCGAAGTTCTCGGGGCGGTTTGCACCATGCGGCCGGGCGACCCCGGCTTCGAAGAGTGCGAAGCCTGCCAATAACCGCCTCCGGAGAATGAATCATGATTAATTGGGAAGACGACAACATCGCCACGCAACCTGCGCAATCGCCCGCTCCCGCGGCGGGCGGCCAGGCCGAGCCCGCCGTGCGGGCCGCGACCGGCGTGTTCGGCGACGCCGCCCTGCCCACGCCTGCCGCGCCTGAACACGCGGCCGGCTTGGCGGTCAGCGGCTCCGCCACCTCGCAACGCGTGAAGGTTGCCGACAAGCGCGTCATCAACGGCCAGACGGACGTCAACCAGCTCGTGCCCTTCAAGTACAAGTGGGCATGGGAGAAGTACCTGGCCACTTGCGCCAACCACTGGATGCCGCAAGAGATCAACATGTCGCGCGACATCGCCCTCTGGAAGAACCCGAACGGGCTCACCGAGGACGAGCGCCGCATCGTCAAGCGCAACCTGGGCTTCTTCGTCACGGCCGACTCGCTGGCCGCGAACAACATCGTGCTGGGCACCTACCGCCACATCACGGCGCCCGAGTGCCGCCAGTTCCTGCTGCGCCAGGCGTTCGAGGAAGCGATCCACACGCACGCCTATCAATACATCGTCGAAAGCCTGGACCTGGACGAGGCGGAGATCTTCAACGCCTACAACGAAGTCCCGTCCATCCGCGCCAAGGACGAATTCCTGATCCCGTTCATCGACGCGATCGCCGACCCCAACTTCAAGACGGGCACTCCCGAAGCCGACCAGACGCTGCTGAAGTCGCTGATCGTCTTCGCCTGCCTGATGGAAGGCCTGTTCTTCTACGTTGGCTTCACGCAGATCCTGGCGCTGGGCCGCCAGAACAAGATGACCGGCGCGGCCGAGCAGTACATGTACATCCTTCGCGATGAATCCATGCACTGCAACTTCGGCATCGACCTCATCAACACCATCAAGCTGGAAAATCCGCATCTGTGGACGCCGGAATTCCGCGAAGAAATCCGAGAACTCTTCCGCAAAGCGGTCGAACTCGAATACGCTTACGCCGAAGACACGATGCCGCGCGGCGTGCTGGGCCTGAACGCACCCATGTTCAAGTCCTACCTGCGCTTCATCGCCAACCGCCGTTGCCAGCAAATCGGTATCGAGCCGCTGTTCCCGCAGGAAGAGAATCCCTTCCCGTGGATGGCGGAAATGATCGACCTTAAAAAGGAACGCAACTTTTTTGAAACTCGCGTGATCGAATACCAAACCGGTGGCACGCTGAGCTGGGAGTAAGGCAGTACGCCATCGGGCCCGGCGCGGGCACGCCCCTGAACCAGGGGCGTCGCGTTCGCGACAGGCTCGATGATGCGCTCTCTGGTCAGGGTGTTCCGGAATCGTTTTCGAACACGTAGAACAAGCGGTCGGGGCCCGTGATCGGGCTGCCGGCCGGCGCCATTTGAAATGGCTCGCGCCAAAGGAGCGGGGGCCATATCAAATGGCTGTGCCGAATTCATTAGCGCAAACCGTAGTAGCTGTTGCTCGCACAGGACAGCGGCATGCGCCGATGAATAGCCCGGGCACGGTCCGCCGAAGGGTGGGTCGGGGCACGGGTTTAAGTTCTGGGACCCCTGAACCTAAGGAGCATGACCATGGCAACAGCCAAGAAAGCCGTAAAGAAAGCGGTGAAAAAGCCCGCCGCCAAGAAGGCAGTAGCTAAGAAGGCCGCCCCGGCCAAGAAAGCTGCCGTCAAGAAGGTAGCCGTCAAGAAAGTCGCCGCCAAGAAACCGGCAGTGAAGAAGGTTGCCGCCAAGAAGCCGGCAGTCAAGAAGGTTGCCGCCAAGAAGGCCGTCGCCAAGAAAGCGGTAGCCAAGAAGGCCGTCGCCAAGAAGGCGGTTGCCAAGAAAGCCGTCGCCAAGAAGGCAGTAGCCAAGAAGGTCGTCGCCAAGAAAGCGGTAGCCAAGAAGGCCGTCGCCAAGAAGGCGCCTGCCAAGAAGGCCGTCGCCAAGAAAGCGGTAGCCAAGAAGGTCGTCGCCAAGAAGGCGGTTGCCAAGAAGGCCGTCGCCAAGAAGGCGCCTGCCAAGAAGGCCGTTGCCAAGAAAGCGGTAGCCAAGAAGGCCGTCGCCAAGAAGGCGGTTGCCAAGAAGGCCCCCGCCGCCAAGAAGGCTCCCGCTGCCGCCAAGCCTGCTGCTGCCAAGAAGCCGGCCGCTGCCAAGAAGCCTGCCGCGAAGAAAGCCGCTCCGAAGAAGCCCGTAACGCCGCCGTCCACGGCTGCCGCCCCGGGCGCGAAGACCGCGCTGAACCCCGCCGCGTCGTGGCCGTTCCCGACCGGTGGCCGTCCCTAATCAGGACGGTTCGAAGCCCTAGCTTCGCCAGAAGCCGCCCGGCCCATGCCGGGCGGCTTTTTTGTCGCGAGGCCGTCTGCACCGGCCGCATGGAGGGGTTTTTTTCACGGTGGCGCGTGCGACAATTGACTCCTCTTTTTCAGGGTGAACGTGTCCATGCTCGGTGAAATCTTCCGTTTCCTTCTCGAAATCCTGTTCACGCTGTTCGGCGCGGCGCTGATCGCCCGCGCATGGATGCACGCCATACGGCTGCATCCCTTCAATCCCCTGGCCCGCGCGGTCTACCAGGCCACCAACTGGCTGGTGTCGCCGCTGCGCAAGATCATTCCCGCCGGCAACAAGATCGACTGGACCAGCCTGGTCGCCGTATGGCTGTCGGCGCTGGTCTACCTGGTGCTGATCTGGCTGGTGGCCATCGGCGCGCTGATTCCCGCCGAGCTGCTGCCCGCGGCCATGGGCTCGGCGCTGATCCTGGCGGCCAAATGGGCGCTCAACCTGGTGGTCTGGCTGACGCTGATCCAGGCGGTGCTGTCGTGGGTCAATCCGATGGCGCCCATGATGCCGCTGCTGCAGGCGCTGACCGACCCGCTGCTCAACCCCATCCGCCGCGTGCTGCCGCGCACCTCGATCGACTTCTCGCCGCTGGTGCTGCTGGTGGCCGCGCAGATCCTGCTGATGATCCTGGCCCGCCTGAGCTACGGCATGATGGGCATCTAGCTACACCGGAATCGCGCTGTAGATCTCGACCAGCTTCTTGCGGTCGATCTTGTGGTTGTTCGACATGGGTAGCGCCGCGCAGGCCACCAGTTCGGACGGCACCATATAAGGCGGCAGGCGCTGCGCCAGCCGCGCCTTCCAGTCATCCAGGGCCTGCGGCGCCAGCAGGCTCGCCGGCTGGTCCGCCGGCGCCACGCCGGCCACGAAGCCGATCAGGCGCACCGCCGTGCCGTCGGGCCGGCGCAGCACGGCGCAGGCGCCGCCCTCCACGCCCGGCAGGCCGTGCAGCGCCTCGTCGATCTCGGCCAGTTCGATGCGGTAGCCGTTCAGCTTGATCTGGTCGTCCATGCGGCCGCGGCAGAACAGCAGCCCCTCCTCCCCCATCTGCCCCAGGTCGCCGGTGCGAAACGCCCGCCGGCCGTCGGCATAGGTGTAGAGCTTGGCCTGGTTCAGGTCGGCGCGGTTCAGATAGCCGCGCATGACGTGGTCGCCCACGATGCAGATCTCGCCGCCCTCGTCGACCAGCAGCACGCTGTCCGGCTTGGCGCGGCCCACCGGCAGCGGGTCGTGCGCGGCCAGCACGGCGTCGGTGACTTCGATCCAGGTGGTGGCCACGGTGGCCTCGGTCGGGCCGTAGGTGTTCAGGATGACCGCGTCGGGAAAGCGCTGGCGCAGCTTGCGCGCCAGCGCCGCCGGCAGCGGCTCGCCGCAGAACAGGAAGGTGCGCAGCGTGGGCAGCGCGGCCGGCGAGAAATCGCGGTTGGCCAGCTGCTGGTGCGCGAAGGACGGCGTCGACACCCAGACCGTCACGCCATGCGCGGCCAGCCGCGGCACCCAGGCGGCGGCCTGCGCGATCTGCTCGCGCGCGTTCAGCACGCAGCTGCCGCCCGAGGCCAGGGTGGCGAACACCTCGTACATCGACAGGTCGAAGCTGAACGGCGCCTGGTTCATGAACACCGGCGCCTCGCCCAGGCCGAAGCTGCCCAGCATCCAGTCGCCCAGCAGCCCCACGCTTTCGCGGCCGATCTGCACGCCCTTCGGATCGCCCGTGCTGCCCGAGGTGAACATGACGTAGGCCAGGCCGCGCTCCTGCAGCATGGCGCCCTCGTGCGGCGCGAACGTGCCGGCGGCCGCGTCGTAGACGGCGCCGGGGCGCACGATCTCGACGATGCGGCGCAGGCGCTCGGCGGGATAGATGGTGTCGACCGGCACGAACGGCGCGCCGATGGACAGCGCCCCGACCATGGCGACGAAGAACGACGCCTCTTTGTGGCCGTATATCGCCACCGGCACGTCCGGCCCCAGCCCGTGGCGGCGCGCCTGCCCGGCCCAGGCGGCCGCTTCGTCGCGCAGCTGCGCCCAGCTCAGGCTGCGGTCGGCGCCGGCGACGGCAAGCGCCTCGGGCGCGAGTTCGGAATCCGCGAAACGGAAGGATTTCAGGTCGAAACGCATGCCGATGCTCCCGGCGTCAAATAGGGCTGCGGCCGCTGAACACGTAGAGCGCCAGCGCCGCCAGGACCAGGGTCAGCACGCGCCCGAGCAGGCGCATGAGCGGGCGCGCCAGCGCGGCCTGCAATGCAGGGCGGGTGCGCGCGGCGTTGACCAGCAGGTTGTGGCCCACCGAATAGGCGCCGAACATCAGGCCGCTGACGATGTAATGCAGCGACAGGCCGTTCCACACGCCCATGGCCAGCAGGGTCGCGAAGATGCCGATGTTCTGCGCGGCCAGGCGGTGGCGCGAGAAGTACGCGGTCTTGCTCAGCGCCTTGTAGATGGGCATGAAGACCACGTCGCGCAGCCATTCCGACAGGCTGATGTGCCAGCGCCGCCAGAAGTCCTGCGGATTCAGCGTCGCCAGCGGATTGCGAAAATTGATGGGCAGCGTGAAGCCGAACAGCATGCCGATGCCGATCGCCATGGTCGAGTAGCCGGCGAAATCGAAAAACAGGTAGGCGCTGTACAGCGAGGCATTGAGCGCCACGCCGGTCAGCGAATAGTCGTGCGCGTCCAGCGTCGCCAGGCCGTAGCGCCAGATCAGCTCGGCCAGGCCGAACTTCTGGATCACGCCCAGCATGATCAGCTCCAGCCCGGCCAGCCAGGTGTTGAGGTTCACGCCTTCGTAGCCGCGCTTCAGATCCGCCTGGAAATTGCGCCAGCGGTACATGGGGCCGGCCAGCAGCGCGAGCGGGAAGAACAGGTAGATGAAGTAGTCCAGCGGCGAGACGCGCTCGTTGCGCTGCGCGAACAGCAGCACGTCGATGGCGCGGAAAGTCGCGAACGACAGGCCCAGCATGGCGCCCAGGTGCGACACGCCGGTCTTCACCAGCAGCAGCGGCGCCATCGTCACGATCACGCCCAGCCAGGTCGGGATGTAGCCGCGCCGCACCGCCCACAGCGCGCCGCCGGCGATGGCCATCAGCGCGATGGGCTGGTAGGGGCGCGCCCAGAACACCGCCATCCAGACGCCCAGGCAGACCACGCCGATGATGTGCCGGTAGCCGATGCGCATCGGCATGCCGAAGAAGCGGTACGCCAACAGGCCCAGGCCGCCGCACAGGGCGCCGCCGAAAAAACTCAGGCTTGCGAACAATTCCATGCCGGGCTCAGAACTGTTGGTATTGGAATTCGACCTTGATCGGTCCGCCGCTGCCCGTGGTGGGCTGCGCCTGCAGCACGAACACCAGGATCACCCCGAGATACAGGCACAGGTGCCACAGGAAGCGCCGCCCCCATGCGGCGGCGGCCTTGCGGGTCGCCTGACCCTGCGCGGGATCGCCCGCCTTGGGCCTGGCCCAGTGGAACAATTTGTTCATCGGGAAAAGTACTCCGCAATGCCCTGGTCGGCCAGCGCCCAGCCGAGCTCGGCCAGGTGCATGTCGTCACGCAGCATGCCCGGCTCGAAGGGGATGCTGTAGAGGTCCAGGCAGCCCATCTGGTAGCGCGCGCACATGCCGGTGATGGCGGCCACCACCGGATCGAAGCGCTCGACGTCCAGGATGAGCTTGGGATTGAACGGCTGGATGACGAAATAGGCGTGAACCTTGCGCTTCTGCAGCAAGGCCATGACGCGCGACAGGTCGCCCAGTTCGGCCCGGGTGATGGGATCCACGTCGGCGAACTCGTTGCGGGCCGGCGAATACAGGGGCGCCAGGTACTGCTGGTAATAATCGTCGCGCACGTCGTAGGGATTGTGGCCGCCCAGCTTGCGCTCGACTTCGCGGGCCTGGTGCGTGATCCGGCTCCACTGGCCCGCGTCCAGGCGCGCCGCCGACGGCCAGGCCACGTAGCGGTGCGCCGGCACCGACAGCTTGCTGCGCGGACGGTCGGGCGCCGGCTCCTTGCGCGCCTGCCACCACAGCGCCAGCTTGTCCTTGAGCTCGGCGACCTGGCCGTTGGCGATCAGCCAGAGCAGGCCCCAGTTGGCGTTGTCGGTGATCCAGTTCTGCATCTGCTCGCGCGTGCTGGGGCGGTCCCACAGGCGGTCCCAGACCGGGCCGGTCACGTGCTCGGCGAAGGCGCTGCGCGGCAACTGGCCGCCCGAGGCGAACCAGGCCGGCGAGAGCATGATCGCCAGCCGGGTGTTGGGCGTGAGCGAATCCGCCACCGACTCCAGCACGCTGACGATGCCGTAGGACTGGAACATGGCGTGGCCATAGGCCAGCGTGGGCACCTTCAGCTCTTGCGGGAAAAAGCGGTAGGGCACGAAGCGCAGGTCATGGCTGGACAATTCCGACGAGCCCAGCACGACCAGCGTGCCGTCGCTCAGGGCGTTGCCCAGGCGCTCCAGGTTGACGTGCTGCGTGCCCCAGTCCGGCCCCAGGTTGGGCAGGTAGTTGCTTCTGCCGGCCGCGACCGCGGCCTGCTGCGTGGGGACCACCATGCGGCTGAGCAGCTCGTCGGCGCCGCAATAGGCGCCGATGGCCAGCGCCACCGCCGTCGCGGCGGCCGCGACGTGCGAACAGAAGCGCGAATTACGCAGTATGGGCAGCGACATAGCCGGCAAGCGTGCGGACCGACTGTAGATGCTCCGCGATCTCGGGAGCCGGGATGCTGCAACCGTACTCCGACTCGACCGCCAGCGTGATGTCGACGGCGGCCAGCGAGTCGACCAGGCCGCTGGCGATCAGTTGCGTGTCGGGAGTGACTTTCTTCATGACGATCGACTCGACGATCTCGCCGATCCTGGTGTGGAGTTCTTGCTCGGAATGCATGGTTCGTGCAGCGTTGCGTTGCCTTGTGGGCGAACGTCCCCTGCCCTGGGATAGAGGACGATGAGATTACTGAGGAAATGCTGAAACCGAACTGAAATTCCAGCCCGCCATGAACGACGCCGCGAAGCAGATGGTTACATGATGTACGCGCGGCGGCGTCGATCGCAGGCGCAATCATGTCACTACGCAGGCCGGACCGCCATTGAACTTTTGCGGTAGGCGGGCGCTTGCGGGTAAGTCCCGAGACGCCGCGTTGCGGCGCCGCGACAGGCCGAAAAAAAGCCCGCTTGCGCGGGCTTGGTGCCGGGATGGCGGCAATTTACATCGGCGTGACGCGGGTGGGGCCGGAGCCGCTGATCACCTGGACGCGCTGGCCCACGCTGATGGGCACGTCCGCTTCCTGGGCGACCACGCGGGTTTCGCCGTTGTCCAGGCGCACGGTGATTTCGTAGCCGGAGCTCTTGCCGACGCGGTTTTCAACGGCATTGCCCGCCAGCGCGCCCAGGATGACGCCGCCGACGGTGGCGATGGTGCGGCCGGTGCCGCCGCCGATGGCGTTGCCCGCCACGCCGCCGAGCGCGCCGCCGGCAACCATGCCGACGCCGCTGGACTTGTCGTCCTGGATCACGATGGGGCGCACGCCGGTGACGGTACCGGTGCGCACGATCTGTTCGCGCTGCGCCTGGTCATAGCTGTAGACGCCGCTGGAAGCGCTGCGGTTGGCGCAGCCGCCCAGCACGGCCAGCGAGGTGACGACGGCGGCGATGGCGAGCCAGCGGCCGGTGCGCGGCGCGGCCAGGGTAATGGATTTGCTTTGGTTCATTTGGACTCCTCGATCGGCAAGGCCGACGACTATTCGATCATACTCTGCCCGCGAGGGACGGTTCACGCTGCTGCAACATACTGAAACGCAAGGCCAGAAGCTGCAAACAGCGCAGCCCGCGCGGCGGCCGTCCCGACGATGATTCGACCTGGCCCGCGCCGCCGGGTTCCCGGCCGCTCAGGCCGGCAGGCGGATGCCGTAGGTGGCGTGCAGCACCGCGTCGATCTCGGCGCGCGACGGCGCATGGTTCTGCGGCCCGCGCGAAGCGATCTTGATGGCGCCCATGACGTTGCCCAGGCGGCAGCTGTCTTGCCAGCTCCAGCCGCTGGTCAGGCCGTACAGCAGGCCGCCGCGCTGCGCGTCGCCGCAGCCGGTGGGGTCCACCACGGCGGCGGCGCGCACCGGCTCGATCTCGATGGTCTTGCCTTCGGTCAGCAGCGTGGCGCCTTCGCCGCCGCGCGTCACCACCACGGCCTGCAGCGAGCGGGCGATATCGGCCATGCTGCGGCCGGTGCGCTGCTCCACCACGCCGGCCTCGTAATCGTTGACGGCCAGCGCCTGCGCCAGTCCGAGCATGCGCTCCAGGTCGGCGCCGTCGAACAGCGGCATGGCCTGGCCCAGGTCGAAAATGAACGGGATGCCGCGTTTGTTCAGGCGCTCGGCGTGGGCGAACATGCCCTCCTTGGCGTCGGGCGCGACGATGGCCCAGGCCGCGTCGGCGTCGCTCAGGTCGTTGTCGGCCGAGTGCGACATGGCGCCCGGGTGGAAGGCCGCGATCTGGTTGTCATCCAGGTCGGTGGTGATGAAGCATTGCGCCGTGAAGGTGCCGGGCACGACCTTCACGCGGCTGACGTCGATGCCCAGGCCGGACAGGCGCTCCAGGTATTCGCCGGCGTCCTCGCCCACGGTGGCCACCGGCACCGGCTTGCCGCCCAGCAGCTGCATGTTGTAGGCGATATTGCCCGAGCAGCCGCCGTATTCCTTGCGCATGCTGGGCACCAGGAACGACACGCTCAGGGATTGCACGCGGTCGGCCAGGATGTGTTCCTTGAAGCGTCCTTCGAACACCGCGATGGTGTCGAACGCCATCGAACCGCAGACCAGAACGGGGGTCGCCATGCTTGTCATCCTTTAAGGAAAGAATTTATCGATTTGGTAGCCATTGACCTGCACGCCGGTCACTTCAATGGGTACGGAGACTTTCAGCTCGCCGGCCGGCGCGAACGGGCCGCGCAGCTGCTCGGGAGTCAGGTAGTTTTCGGGCATCAGCACGCGGCGCACGACCACCGTGTCCGACAGGTCGGTCAGGTCCAGCACCAGCGCCGGCCAGTGCTGCGGCTTGTCGTAGCGGTTGCGCAGCACCAGGCGCAGCACCAGCCGGGTGCGCCCGTCGTCGATGGCGGCGGCGCCGGCCGGCGGCTGCAGCGACGACGACGAAATCGCGATGCGCTCGATGCGGCGCGCGTAGCCCACGGTGCATTGGGGCGGCCGGCACACGCTTTCCAGCACCGGCCGCAAGGCCGGCACGGCGTTGGCGATGTCGCTGCGATAGACGTACAGCAACTGGAAGGCCAGCGCGATCAGGCCGGCCAGGCAGGCCGCGCCCCACAGCTTGCCGATCAGGCTGCGGCGGTCCTCGCGGTCCTGGTCCAGGAACTCGGGCGGCGCGCGGCCCACGTCGGTGGCGCTGGAATAGCGCGTGCGCGTGTCGCCCAGCACCGGCTCGCGCGGATCGTCGTAGTCCTCGCGTTGGTCCTGCGCGTATTCGTCTTCGTCCTCGTACTCGTCGTCGCGCGCTTCGTCGCGCACGTCCACGTGCCGGCTGCGGCCGTCCGGATCGGTATACGGGCCGATCATGGGTTCGGCGCGCCGGCGGATGTCGTCGCGGCCGCGCAGCACGGCGGGCGACGGCGCGGGGGCAGGCGGCGGCTCGGGCGCGACGGCAGGAATGTGCGGCTCGTCTTCCCAGGGAGGGATTTCCGCGGGAGCGGCGACGGGAGCGGCCGGCGGCGTCAGCACCGGCGCGGCGTTGGCATGCGCGGGCGGCACGGACGGCGCCGCGGGCGGCGGCGCGGGCGGCGGCGCGACGGGCGGTGCGCCCGCCTCCGGCAGCAGGCAGGCGCGGCCGTCGAACACGGTCGCGCAGGCTCCGCAGCGCACCAGGCCGTTGCGCACCCGAAGCTGGTCGGGCACCACCTTGAAGGAGGTGCCGCACTGCGGGCAGCGGGTGGTCAGTGCCATGGCGCGGTCACGCGGCGCGGGCGCTCAGGCCTTGCGGCCGTGCAGGCAGACCCAGCCGTCGCGGGCGCGCCAGACCGACATGGCGATCCAGGGCGCGTACGCGGCGGCGACTTCCTCGGCCTGGCGCTCGAGCACGCCCGACAGCACCAGATGGCCGCCGGCGGCAACGCGCCCGGCCAGCATGGGAGCCAGCACCTTGAGCGGATTGGACAGGATGTTGGCCACCACCACGCCGAACGTGCCTTCGGGCAGCGCGTCGGGCAGCATGGCCTGGAGTTCGACCTGGTTGACCCCGGCGTTGAAGGCCGTGCTCTGCACGGCCTGGGCGTCGATGTCGACCGCCAGGGTCGGACCCGCGCCCAGCTTGCGCGCGGCGATGGCCAGGATGCCCGAGCCGCAGCCGTAGTCCAGCAGCGTGGCGCCCTGCGGCATGTCGGCTTCGAGCCAGGCCAGGCACAGGTGCGTGGTCGGATGGCTGCCGGTGCCGAAGGCCAGGCCGGGATCGAGCTCGATGTGGATCGCGCCGTCCTGCACCGGCGCGTCCGGCTCGAAACCGGGCACGTCGGGATTGTCGCGATGCCAGCTGGGCACGATCCACAGGCGTTCGGCGATGTGGATGGGGCCGAATTGCGACTGCGTCAGGCGCACCCAGTCCGCGTCGGGGACTTCGCGCAGGCTCCAGCCGGCGAACAGCACCGGGTCGAGCTCGCCGGCCTCGGCGGCCTCGGCCATGATCTGGGCCGGATCGGCGCCATCGGGCAACAGCGCGACGACGCGGTTGCGGTCCCAGGCCTGGACGTCGGGCTCGGTGCCCGGCTCGCCGAACAAGGGGCGCTCGTCATCGGTGCCCAGGTCGGCGTCTTCGACCGACACCGACAGCACGCCCGCTTCGAGCAGCGCATCGGACAGGGCCTCGGCCTGAGCCTCCAGGCAATGGAGCATGAGTTCACGCATGATAGTTCTTCCATCTGGCCGACGGGCCGCGGCGCATGCCGCGGCCCGTCGGCCCTATCGCTTTGGAGCGGCTCCGCAGAGACGGGTTCCTTGGCGCAAAAAGGGGCCGTGAGGCCCCAGAATCGTTGGTCAGGGACGCTGCGCCAACTTGTTTTCCAGGTAGTGGATGCTGGTGCCGCCCTCGATGAAGCGGGCGTCCTGCAACAGTTCGCGATGCAGCGGGATGTTGGTGGAGATGCCTTCCACCACCATTTCCGACAGCGCGATGCGCATGCGCGCCAGCGCCTGGTCGCGCGTATCGCCGTAGGTAATGACCTTGGCGATCATCGAATCATAGTTCGGCGGCACGAAATAGCCGTTGAACGCGTGCGAATCGATGCGCACGCCCGGGCCGCCCGGCGTATGCCAGTTGGTGATGCGCCCCGGGCTGGGCACGAAGCGGAACGGATCTTCGGCGTTGATGCGGCATTCGATGGCGTGGCCCTTGAACGAAATGTCGCGCTGGCGCAGCGTGAACTTCTCGCCGGCGGCGATCAGGATCTGCTGCTGGACCAGGTCCACGCCGGTGATCAGCTCGGTGACCGGGTGCTCGACCTGGATGCGGGTGTTCATTTCGATGAAATAGAACTCGCCGTTTTCGTACAGGAACTCGAACGTACCGGCGCCGCGGTAGCCCATCTTGCGGCAGGCGTCGGCGCAGCGGTCGCCGATGCGCTCGATCAGGCGGCGCGCGATGCCCGGCGCGGGCGCTTCTTCGATGACCTTCTGGTGGCGGCGCTGCATGGAGCAGTCGCGCTCGCCCAGCCACACGGCGTTGCGTCCGCCGTCGGCCAGCACCTGGATTTCCACATGGCGCGGGTTCTCGAGGAACTTCTCCATATAGACTTCCGGGTTGTTGAACGCGGCGCCCGCTTCCGAACGCGTCATGGTGACGGCGTTGAGCAGCGCGGCCTCGGTGTACACCACGCGCATGCCGCGGCCACCGCCGCCGCCGGCGGCCTTGATGATGACCGGATAGCCGACTTCACGCGCAACGCGCAGGATTTCCTGCGGATCGTCGGGCAACGCGCCTTCCGAGCCCGGCACCACCGGCACGCCGGCTTCGATCATGGCCCGCTTGGCGCTGACCTTGTCGCCCATCAGGCGGATGGTGTCGGGACGCGGGCCGATGAACACGAAGCCGCTTTTCTCGACGCGGTCGGCGAAATCGGCGTTCTCGGACAGGAAACCGTAGCCGGGGTGGATGGCCTCGGAATCCGTGACTTCGGCGGCCGAGATGATGGCCGGCATGTTCAGGTAGCTTTCGCGCGACGGCGCGGGCCCGATGCACACGGATTCATCGGCCAGGCGCACGTACTTGGCTTCGCGGTCGGCCTCGGAGTGCACGACCACGGTCTTGATGCCCAGCTCGCGACAAGCGCGCTGAATGCGCAGGGCGATTTCGCCCCGGTTGGCGATCAGGATTTTTTCGAACATGTTCAGCTATCAGCCAATGACGAACAGGGGTTGGCCGTACTCGACGGGCTCACCGTTCTCGACCAGGATTTCTTTGATGACGCCGGACTTGTCGGCCTCGATTTCATTGAGCAGCTTCATGGCTTCAATGATGCACAGCGGGTCGCCTTCCTTGACGGTGGCGCCCACGTCCACGAACGGCGCGGCGCCCGGGTTCGGCGCGCGGTAGAAGGTGCCGACCATGGGGGCCTTGACCACGTGGCCCTGGATGACCGGGGCGGCCTCGGCGGCGGGAGCGGCCGGGGCGGCGGGCTGCTGGGCCACGGGCGCGGCGGGCACGCCCGCTTCCGGCTGGTGGTAGGCGACCGGCTGCAAGGTTTGCGAGAACTTGACGATCCTTACCTTGCCTTCGCCTTCGGTGATTTCCAGCTCGGCGATGCCCGATTCAGCCACCAGGTCGATCAGGGTTTTGAGTTTTCGAAGGTCCATAGAAGCTGCTTCCCGAGATAGTGTCGGCAACGTCCCTGCATCGGGCGCGCGCCGTAAAGATATGTAGTTGCTGTGAGTTGGTGCGAGATCAGTGCCGCACTGCGTAACGCAGCGCCGCCTCGTAGCCGTCCGCGCCGAGGCCGCTGATGAGGCCTACCGCCAGATCGGACAGATAAGAGTGATGCCTGAACGGCTCTCGCTTATACAGATTGGACAAATGTACTTCAATAAATGGGATCGCGACCCCGGCCAGCGCATCGCGGATCGCAACGCTGGTATGCGTATAGGCCGCCGCATTGATGATGATGAAGTCAGTGCCGTCCTGCCGGGCCGCCTGGATACGGTCGACCAGCGCGCCTTCGTGGTTGCCTTGCCACGCTGTCAGCGTGGCGCCCAATTCGCCTGCCAGCAGTTCCAGTCCCTCATTGATCTGGGCCAGCGTGAGGCTGCCGTAGATGTGAGGTTCCCGGGTGCCGAGCAGGTTCAGGTTCGGGCCATGCAATACCAGTATGTTTTGCGCCATGCGCTTGACCAAGAGTGGTTTGCCAATTGTTGGCAAAACAGTCGATAAACCAGCTTTTTACGCCAATTCCTACTATTTGTCCAACAGACTTACGCCTTTAAACCAGATAAGGTCTTGTCCAGATCGTCTGGCTGGATTTCACCCAATATCTTCCGGTTAATACTGCCATCTGCGTTGAAAACAATAGTAAAAGGCAGGCCTCCGGCGGGATTTCCCAGCTTGCGGAGTGTATCTATCGCTCCCGCGCCGATTACCCACAAGGGGTAGGAAACCTGCACTTTCTCGACGAATTTCTGAATGTTCGCTGCGGAATCGACACCGATACCGACAAAGCGGATATCCGGGTATTTTTTCTGCAGCGCGTCCAGTTCCGGCATCTCGCGCACACAGGGCGCGCACCAGGTCGCCCAGAAATTGACCACGATGGGCTGGCCCTTCCAGCCGGCCAGCGAATGGGACGCCCCGGCCAGGTCGGGCAGCTGCAGCTGCATCAGGTCGGCTACCGGGTCGCCGCCGCCGGCAGGCCCTGCCGCGGGCGCCGGCGCCTTGCGTTCCATGAACGTATAGCCGCCAGCGACAGCGGCCGCGATGGCCACGCCGGCGGACAGGAGTAGACGTCGATTCATGGCGCGATCATAACCGTTTGCGCCTTTTCTTGTCGCTGCGCACGCGCAAGGCCGCGGCAGGCGCCGGGTCGCTATATATACAATGCAGGGCAGGAGAGTTTTCAATGCACCTGCACATACTAGGCATCTGCGGTACGTTCATGGGCGGCCTGGCGCTGATCGCGCGCGCGGCCGGCCACAAGGTCACCGGTTGCGATGCGGGCGTGTACCCGCCCATGAGCACGCAACTGGCCGAACAAGGCATCGAGCTGATCGAAGGCTTCGGCCCCGAACAAATGGCGCTCAAACCCGATCTGTACGTGATCGGCAACGTGGTCAGCCGCGGCAATCCGCTGATGGAGGCCATACTGGAGTCGGGCGCGCGCTACGTGTCGGGCCCGCAATGGCTGGGCGACAACATCCTGCCCGGCGCGCACGTGCTGGCCGTGGCCGGCACCCACGGCAAGACCACCACCAGCTCCATGTTGGCCTGGGTGCTGGAGGCCGCCGGCCTGGCGCCCAACTTCCTGATCGGCGGCGTGGCGCAGGACCTGCAGGTATCGGCCCGCTACGATCCGGCCCGCCGGCCCTTCGTGATCGAGGCGGACGAGTACGACACCGCGTTCTTCGACAAGCGCTCCAAGTTCGTCCATTACCGTCCGCGCACGGCCATCCTGAACAATCTCGAATACGATCACGCCGACATCTTCCCGGATCTGGCCGCGATCGAAACCCAATTCCATCATCTGGTGCGCACCATTCCCGGCTCCGGGCGCATCGTGCGGCCCACGCACTGCGAGGCGCTGGACCGCGTCATTGCGCGCGGATGCTGGTCGGAAACCGTCACGTTCGGTGCCGATGGCGCCTGGCAGGCGGGCGCGCCGGACGCGGACGGCGCCTTCGAGGTGCTGCGCGCCGGCGAGCCGGCGGGCACGGTGCGCTGGAACCTCGGCGGCGAGCACAACCGGATGAACGCGCTGGCCGCACTGGCCGCCGCCGAACACGTGGGCGTGCCGGCGGCGCAGGGCATCGAGGCCCTCACCCGCTTTGCCGGCGTGAAGCGCCGCATGGAGCTGCGCGGCACGGTCAACGGCATCAAGGTCTACGACGATTTCGCGCACCACCCCACCGCCATCGCCACCACCATCGAGGGGCTGCGCCGCCAGGTCGGCGCGGCGCGCATCCTGGCGGTGCTGGAGCCGCGCTCGAACACCATGAAGCTGGGCACCATGGCGGCGCGCCTGCCCGAGGCCTTGGCCGACGCCGACCTGGTGTTCTGCTTCGGCGCCCATTCGGGCAAGCACGCGCTGGGCTGGAATCCCGCGGAAGTATTGGCGCCCCTGGGCGAGCGGGCTTCGAGCTACGATGACCTCGGAGCGCTGGTGGCCGCGGTGGCCGCCGCCGCCCGTCCGGGCGACCAGGTGCTGGTGATGAGCAACGGCGGCTTCGGCGGCGTGCACGGCAAGCTGCTGGACGCCCTGCAGGCGCGCCCCTGATCCAGACCCCAAGGCAAAGGCGAGACATGATTCTCTATCTGCACGGTTTCCGTTCCTCGCCGACCTCATTCAAGGCCCGGATGATGGCCGACGCCATGGCCGCGCGCGGCCTGTCGGCGGCCTGGGCCTGCCCGCAGCTGCCGCCCAGCCCCAAAGAGGCCGTGGAACTGGCGCTGGACATCGCCCGGCGCCAGCTCGAAGGCGCGGCGTGCGCGCGGGCGCTGACCGTGATCGGCTCGTCGCTGGGCGGCTACTACGCCACCTGGCTGGCCGAGCAGCTGGGCTGCAAGGCCGTGCTGCTCAACCCCGCCGTCGAGGCCGCGCGCGACCTGGCCACTCAGGTCGGCGAACACCGCATGTATCATTCCGACGCGCCGTTCACCTTCCTGCCCGGCTACGTGGACGAGCTCGCTGCGATCCGCGTCGCCCGCGTCACCCGGCCAGACCGCTACTTCCTGGTCGCGGCCACCGGCGACGAGGTGCTGGACTGGCGCGAAATGCGCGACCGGTACGCGGGCTGCCGCCAGCGCATCGTGCAAGGCAGCGACCACGGGCTGTCCGATTTCGAGCGCTGGATGCCGGAGGTGCTTGAATTCGCCCTTGGCGACGAGCAGGTTCGCCCCCAATAATCAGTTTCAAACATCAACACCCTATCTATATAGCTGCGCAAGGCGGCGCGTGCGCGCCGCCCAGGACGATTCCCACCATGTATGTGTTTTACGAAGACGACGGCAGCTTCAAGGCCGGCAATATCCTGTCGGAGACCGACGCCAGCCTGCAGGTGGAGTCGGAATCCGGCAAGCGCAGCAAGATCAAGCGCGCCAACACGCTGTTCACCTTCGCCGCGCCGGAACCGGCCGCGCTGATGAGCCAGGCGGCGGCGGCCGCCGAGGCGCTGGACCTGCAGTTCCTGTGGGAATGCGCGCCGCAGGAAGAATTCGACGCCCCGGCCCTGGCCGCCGACTACTTCGGCCACGCGCCCACGCCGGTCGAACAGGCCGCCCTGCTGATGCGCCTGCACGGCGCGCCGGCCTATTTCCACCGCCGCGGCAAGGGCCGCTACCGCCCCGCCCCGCCCGACATCCTCGCCGCCGCGCTGGCCGCGCTGGAGAAAAAGCAGCGCCAGGCCGAACAGCAGCAGCAATGGGTGGACGAAATGGCCGCCGGGCGCCTGCCCGAACCGATCGCGCAGGCCGCCGAGTCCCTGCTGATCCGCCCCGACAAGAACTCCCAGCAATGGAAGGCCCTGGACGCCGCCTGCGCCAAGCTGGGCAAGAGCCCCGACCGCCTGCTGCTGGAGCTGGGCGCCTGGCCGCATGCGCTGGCGCTGCACAAGCGCCGCTTCCTGGCCACCAACTTCCCGCGCGGCGTGGGCTTTCCGGAGCTGGAACTGCCGCCGATCGACCGCGATCTGCCGCTGTCCGACGCCGTGGCCTATTCGGTGGACGACGTCACCACCACCGAAATCGACGACGCGCTGTCGGTCAGCACCCTGCCCGACGGCCGCGTGCGCGTCGGCGTGCACGTGGCCGCCCCCGGCCTGAGCGTGACGCGCGACAGCGACTTCGACAAGCTGGCGCGGGCGCGCCTGTCCACGGTCTACATGCCGGGCGACAAGATTCCGATGCAGCCGGACAACGTGATCCAGGCGTTTTCGCTGGACGCCGGGCGCGAGGCGCCGGTGCTGTCGCTGTACGTGGTGGCCAACCCCGAGACCGGCGAGATCATCGAGTCGGAGACGCGCCTGGAGCGCCTGGTGGTGCGCGAGAACCTGCGCCACAACATGCTCGACGCCCACGTCACGGAGGCCAGCCTGGCCGATCCCTCGGCCGAACTGCCCTACGGCGACTGGCTGCGCCCGCTGTGGAAGCTGGCGCAGGCGCTGTGCGCGCAGCGCGAGAACGTGCGCGGCAAGCCCGAGAACAATTCGCGTGTGGAATACAGCTTCTACCTGGACGGCGATCCCGACGATCCCGACACCCCGGTGCGGCTGGTGCCGCGCCAGCGCAACGCGCCGCTGGACCGGATGGTGGCCGAGTACATGATTCTGGCGAACAACCTGTGGGGCGGGCTGCTGCACCAGCACGGCGTGCCGGGCATCTACCGCTCGCAGCAGGCCGGGCGCGTGCGCATGAGCACGCAGGCGCTGCCGCACGAAGCCATTGGGGTGCCGCAATACGCCTGGAGCACCTCGCCGCTGCGCCGCTACGTGGACCTGGTGAACCAATGGCAGCTGATCGCGGCGGTGGAGCATGGCGTATCGGCGCGCCTGGTGGCGCCGTTCAAGCCGCGCGACGCCGATCTGTTCGCCATCATCGGCGCGTTCGACGCGCAATACGCCGCGTGGGCGGAATTCCAGAGCGCGATGGAGCGCTACTGGTGCCTGCGCTGGCTGAAGCAGCACAACGTGACGCGCACGGTGGCCCACGTGCTGCGGGAGGACCTGGTGCGCTTCGCCAATGCGCCGCTGGTGACGCGGGTCGGCGGGATGCCGGAGCTGGAACGGGGGACTGCCGTGGAGCTGGATATCCTGGGGATGGATGAGTTGTCGCTGGAGCTGGATTGCCGGTATGTGGGGGTTGTCAGTCCTGCTGTCGGCGGGGAGTCGTAAGGCGGGTTTGTTTGTCCTGACGGCCGTGGCCTCTTCTTCGTAGGCCGCTCGTCGGCGCGGGCGGCCCCGGGCGCCCCGGCGCCCGCGGGAGCGGGAGTCGCTCTACAATGCGTGCGTGCAACGTCTTGCTGACCACCCCTCTCCGCTGAGCCGTTACCTGCGGTGGCTGGGCGCGCCTGCCCAGCAGCACCTGCGCATCGGCATCGCGATCTCGCTGCTGCTGCACGCCGGCGCGCTGGCGTGGCGCTTCGGCGCGCCGGCGCCCTCGCGCCCGCCGGCCACCAGCCTGGAGATCGTGCTGCTCAACGCCCGCAGCGAAACCCCGCCGGACACGCCGCGCGCGCAGGCCCAGCAGCAGATGAGCGGCGGCGGCAACGCCGAGCGCGGCATGTCCACCACGCCGCTGCCGCGCACCGGCGAATCGGCCGAGACCATCGTGCTGGAGGCCATGCGCCGCCGCCAGGTGCAGCTCGAGGCCGAGCAGACCCGCCTGATGACCCAGTTGCGCTCGGCCGACAAGGCCGGCGCCGAGCGCCAGGCCGTCAATCCCTGGCCGGACGGCGCCGACCTCGGCCGCGACGCCGAGGACCAGGCCAGCCTGGTGCAGAACGCCCAGGTGGCGGCCCTGGCGGCCCGCGTCCAGCAGTACAGCGCCGAACCGCGCAAGCAGTTCGTGGCGCCGTCGGCCGAGGCCTCGCGCTACGCCGCCTACCTGGACGCCTGGCGCACCCGGATCGAAACCGTCGGCACCCAGCACTACCCGGACGAGGCGCGCGGCCGCATCTACGGCTCGCTGCGGATCACGGTGTCGGTGCGCGCCGACGGCAGCATCGCCGACGTCGAGATCGACCAGCCCTCGCCGCACGCCGTGCTGAACCAGGCCGCCCGCCGCATCGTGCAGCTGGCCGCGCCCTTCCCGCCCTTCCCGCCCGACGTCGCCCGCGACACCGACGTGCTGGTCATCACCCGGACCTGGCATTTCGTCAACGACACCCTGGAAACCGAAGCCCCATGACCGAGGCGCCCCCTCTTGCCCGATATGCCGTCATCGGCAACCCCATTGCGCACAGCCGCTCGCCTCAGATCCACGCCATGTTTGCCCGCCAGACCGGCAAGCCGCTGCGCTATGACCGGCTGCTGGCGCCGGTGGATGGTTTCGCCGAGGCGGTGGCGGCCTTCGTGGCCGACGGCGGGGTCGGCCTGAACGTCACGGTGCCCTTCAAGCTGGACGCCTACGCCCTGGCCGCGGGCCGGCTGTCGGCCCGCGCCCGGCTGGCCGGGGCGGTCAACACCCTGTCCTGGCGCGACGGCGCCTGGCACGGCTGTAACACCGATGGGGTCGGCCTGGTCGCCGACCTGATGCGCCTGGGCGTGCGCCTGAATGGCGCCGGCGTGCTGCTGGTAGGCGCCGGCGGCGCGGCCCGCGGCGTGCTGCAGCCGCTGGCGCAGGCCGGCTGCGCCCGCATCCACATCGTCAACCGCACCGCGGCGCGCGCCCAGGCGCTGGCCGACGCCTGGCGCGAAAGCGGGGTATCGCCCGAGACCCGGGTCAGCGCCGGCGGCCTGGCCGACGCCGCCGCCCCCGGCGGCTGGAACCTGGTCATCAACGCCACCGCCAGCGGCCTGCAGGACGCCGCCCCCGACCTGCCCGCGGGCCTGTACGCCCCCGGCGCGGCCGCCTACGACATGATGTACGGCGCACGGCCCACGGCCTTCATGCGCCAGGCCCGGGCCGACGGCGCCGCGCTCACGGCCGACGGCCTGGGCATGCTGGTCGGCCAGGCGGCCGAGAGCTACTTCAT
Organism: Achromobacter sp. SX5; assembly: GCF_056711425.1. Lineage (NCBI taxonomy): Bacteria > Pseudomonadati > Pseudomonadota > Betaproteobacteria > Burkholderiales > Alcaligenaceae > Achromobacter > Achromobacter sp. SX5. The sequence goes on from NZ_CM160041.1 coordinate 5,105,584, forward strand.
CTGGCACGGCCTGCGGCCCGATCCCGCGCCGGTCCTCGCGGCGTTGCGCGCGGACCTCGCGGCCGGCCAGTGAGCGGCATGGCGACGCGCAAGGGCCGCTCCTGGTTCCGCATCGTCACCGGCGCGCTGATGGCGCTGGTGTGCGCCATCCTGCTCTACCAGTTCTGGCTGTTCGCCCAGGTCGTCTGGTACAACTACCGCGACCCGGGCAGCAGCGCCATCATGCGCGAAGAACTGTCGCGCCTGCGCGAGACCAATCCGGCCCTGGAGCTGAAGTACGAGTGGGTGCCCTACGACAAGATCAACCGCAACCTCAAGCGCGCGGTGGTGGCCTCCGAGGACTCAAATTTCACCGAGCACGACGGCGTCGAATGGGACGCCATCCGCAAGGCCTGGGAATACAACCAGAAGCAGCAGGAAGCCGGGCGCAGCAAGATGCGCGGCGGCTCCACCATCACCCAGCAGCTGGCCAAGAACCTGTTCCTGTCGAGTTCGCGCAGCTATATCCGCAAGGGCCAGGAACTGGTCCTGACCTACATGATCGAACACGTCATGAGCAAGGAGCGGATACTGGAACTGTATCTGAACGTGGCGGAATGGGGCGTGGGCGTGTTCGGCGCCGAGGCCGCCGCCCGGCACTATTTCAACACCTCGGCCGCCGGCCTGGGCGCCAGTCAGTCGGCCCGGCTGGCGGCCATGCTGCCCAACCCCCGCTTCTATGACAGCCACCGCAATTCCCGCTACCTGAACTCCCGGGTCGGCGTCCTGACCCGCCGCATGCGCATGGTCGACATTCCCTGATACAGGCGCCGTCGGCCGGGACCCTCCGGGCCCGGACCGGGACGGCAGGATTTGTTAAGCTTTCACGTTTACGCGCTCCCTCTTTCCTACATGCGTACCGCACGTCGCTACCTGGCCCGCGAGATCTATCGCTCTTGCGCAGTGGTCCTTATGGCCCTGCTGGGCCTTTTCACGTTCTTCGCGCTGGTGGACGACCTGGACAACGTGGGCGACAAGTTCTCCATGATGGCCCTGCTCTACATGCAGGCGCTGGCCATTCCCACCCGCTTGTACGACCTGCTGCCCATCGGCCTGCTGATCGGCGCCATCCTGGCGCTGGCGGGGCTGGCGCAGCGCAACGAGCTGGTGATCCTGCGGGTCTCGGGCGTCAGCGGCATGAAGCTGCTGCGCATGCTGTGGATCGTCACGATCCCGCTGATGATAGGCGCCACCCTGCTGTCCGAATACGTCACCCCCTGGGCCGAAATCAAGTCCGGCGAGGCCAACCTGATGTTCCGCGGCAAGGCCGGCGGCGACCGCCTCAAGAGCGGCTACTGGTTCAAGGAACCCACCGCCAACGGCGGCACCCGCATCATCAATATCGGCGAACTGCGCGGCGACGGCCAGGTCAACGCCGTGACGCTCTACGAATTCAAGAAGGACCTGACGCTGTCGGCCCTGTCGACCGCGCCCACCGGCGTGTTCTCGCACGGCGACCTGGTGCTCAAGGATGTGTCCGAAACTCGGCTGGACGACAACGCCGCCGAAGCGCTGGCCGACGCGCGCCCGCCCAAGCAGCCGCCGGCCACCGTGATGAAGGTGCCCGAGCGCACGGTGGACACCACGCTCAGCGCCGAACGCCTGATCGCGCGCGTGCTGACGCCGGAACGCATGTCCATCGTGACGCTGCTGGACTATGTGGAGTATCTCCGCAACAACCAATTGCAATATGGTCGCCAGGTCGTCGCCCTATGGCGCAAACTGGCATATCCGTTCACCTTGCTCGTCATGATCACGATCGCGGCGCCCATCGGCCTGATGCAGACCCGCCGCGGCGGCGTGGGGGCCAAGGTGTTCGTGGGCATTCTGCTCGGCGTCGCCTTCTTCATGGTCAACCAGCTGGCGTTGAACGTGGGCATGCTGGGCAAATGGCCGCCCTGGCTCACCGCGCTGGGGCCGAACCTGGGCGCGGTGATCCTGGCGCTGGGAGCCATGAGCTACATGGAATACCGCCACACCATCACTCGCGTCATCCAACAACGCTGGCCCTGGAGTAAAAGTCCCGCATGAACGGCAGTATCTGGATGATCGGCGACGTGCAAGGTTGCTGCTCGCCGCTGGATCGCTTGCTGTCCCATCCCGACGTGGTCGGCGATCCGCAATCGCGCTTCTGGTTCGCCGGAGACCTGGTCAACCGCGGCCCCCAGTCGCTGGAGACGCTACGGCGCATCATCGACCTGGGCGACCGCGCCACCTCGGTGCTGGGCAATCACGACCTGCACCTGCTGGCCACCGCGGCCGGCGTGCGCAAGCCCTCGAAGTCGGACACGCTCGAAGCGATACTGCGGGCGCCGGACGCCGACGACCTGATCAACTGGCTGCGCTTCCGTCCGCTGGCGCATTTCGAGCAGAACCATCTGCTGGTGCACGCGGGCACCCTGGCCAAATGGGACGTCGCCAAGACTCTGGCCCTGGCCGGCGAGGTCCAGGACGCGCTGCGCGGGCCGAACTGGCAGAAGGCGCTGCAGAAGATGTACGGCAACGAGCCGGCCACCTGGAAGGAAGACCACAAGGGCGGCAAGCGCATGCGCGTCATCATCAATGCGCTCACGCGCATCCGCCTGTGCACGCCCAACGGCCACATGGAATTCGCCACCAAGGTGACGCCGGGCGCCTGGCCCGCGGGGCTGGTGCCGTGGTTCGACGTGCCCAACCGCGCCACCCGCGACGTCACGACGGTGTTCGGCCACTGGTCGACGCTGGGACTGCTGCTGCGGCCGGACGCGATCTGCCTGGATACCGGATGCGTGTGGGGCGGGTCGCTGACGGCGCTGCGCCTGCAGGACCGCAAACTGGTGCAGGTGAAATGCTCGCAGTTCCAGGACCCGTTGTCTGAATGAGGGTTTGGGTCGATGGGTTCCGCGCGCTTGACGGTGGGGTTATTGCGTCGAATTTCTCGCGCTGCACCCATCCTACGGTCGAGCCGTGGATTCGCAGCGTAGGATGGGTGCAGCGCGAGAATCCTTAAGCAAGAACTCAACCATCGAGCGCGCGGAACCCATCGCCCCCCTTCACAACACCCGCGAAATCGCGTCCCTGGCCTGGTGCGACAGCTCCAGCCGCGTCGGCAGGCTGCCGTCCGGATGCCGCGCCGGCAGCGGCGGCAGGAACACCACTTCCACGGCCAGTCCGGTAACTCCCAGCACCCGCCACAGATTGGCCACCAGCGATTCCTCGCCGACGAAGGCGGCATAGCCGCTGCGCTTGCCGTGCTGCAGGAAGCGCAGCGCGACCGGCTGGATTTCCACGGCGGCGGCGCGCGCCGGCTCGAACAGGCTGGCGTGGAACGGCAGCAGCTCGAAGCCTACGCTGGTGGTGCCTTCCGGGAACAGGCCGACCGCGTCGCCCTGCTTGAAGCGCCCCTGCATGGCCTCGCCCATCGCGTGCACCGCGTGGCGCTGGCCGCGCTCGATGAACAGGGTGCCGGCGCCGGCCACCAGCCAGCCGATGACGGGCCAGCTGCGGATCTCGCTCTTGGCGACGAAGGACGTGGCGCGCGCCGAATTCAGCACGAAGATGTCGATCCAGGACACATGGTTGGCCACCAGCAGCACCGGCCCGGTCAGGCGCGGCTCGCCCTTGATGATGACCTGCAGGCCGCAGAACGCCATCAGGCAGCGCGACCAGTGGCGGTTGAGCCAGGCGCGCGAGCGGATTCCGAGCAGCGGATACGCCAGGCCCACGCAGAGCAGGCCGAGAACGATCCAGGGCAGCACGAGGACCAGCCTTAGGACAAAGCGCAACAGCTTCAAACCGGAGTCTCCCAGGCCAGGCTGCCACCCACGACGGTGGCGCGTACTCGGCCGGGCAGCATCATACCCGCGAACGGGGTCTGGCCGCTGCGGCTGTGCAGCGCGCCGGGCGCGACCATCCATTCGGCTTCCAGGTCGGCCAGGCACAGGTCGGCCTGCGCGCCCACGCCCAGCTGGCCGACGGGCGCCGCCTGCGGCGCGATCGCGGCCAGCACGGCGGCCGGACCGCAGGTGACGCGCGCCAGCGCGTCGGCCACGGGCCGGCGGGCGTCGCGCGCCCACTTCAGGGCCAGCGACAGCAGCAGCTCCAGCCCGGTGGCGCCGGGCTCGGACTGCGGAAAGGGCATGGCCTTGGCGCGCGCCTCGACCGGCGCATGGTCCGAACACAGCGCATCGACCAGGCCTTCGGCCAGCGCGGCCTGGATCGCCTGGCGGTCGCGCTGGCCGCGCAGCGGCGGCGACAGGTGGAAGCGGGTGTCGAAAAAGCCGATGTCGACGTCGCACAGATGCAGGCTGTTGGCCGACACGTCGGCCGTGACCGGCAGGCCTTCGCGCTTCGCGGCGCGCAGCAGTTCGATGCCGGCCGCGGTGGACAGGCGCGTCAGGTGCACGCGCGCGCCGGTGGCGCGCTGCAATTCGAAGATGGTGTGCAGGGCCAGCGTCTCGGCCTGCGGCGGCAGGCCGTGCAGGCCCAGGCGTTCGGCATAGGCGCCGGCGGCGGCCGCCGCGCCGCGGGACAGCCACGGGTCTTGCGGCCGCAGCCACAAGGCCAGGCCCAGGGCGCTGGCATAGCGCATCGCGCCCCACAGCACGCGGGTGTCGGCGATGCCATGCTCGCCCTGGGCGCAGGCCAGGCAGCCCGCCCGGCCCAGCAGATCCATTTCGGCCAGTGTTTCGCCGGCCAGTCCCACCGTCATCGCGCCCAGCGGGCGCACCCGGCACTGGCCGGGCTGCGCCTGCCGCAGCAGCGCCTCGGCCTTGCCCGACTCGTCCAGCGGCGCCGCGGCGTCGGGCGGCAGCACCAGCGTGGTGACGCCGCCGGCCAGGGCCGCGCGCAGTTCGGTCGGCGCGAAGGCCGCCGCGCCGGGCTGCGCGACCCGCGCGCACAGATCGACCAGGCCCGGCAGCACCGCCAGCCCCGCCGCGTCCAGCCGGCGGTCGGCCTGGAAGCCGTCGGGCGCGCGGCCCACCGCCGCGACGCGGCCGTCCGCGAGGTAGAGATCGTGCAATCCGTCGACGCCGTTGGCCGGGTCGATCAGGCGGCCGTTGGCGATGTGCAGCCTCATGGCGCGTCTCCGGCCAGCATGGCCAGGGCCGCCACGCGCAGCTGCTGCGTGAGTGCGGCCAGGCGCGCCTGCGTGGGAGCCAGGCTGGCCGCGACGTCGGCGTCGACCTCGACGCCCGGCGTCAGCGCGCCCGCGGGCAGCAGCAAGGCGTCGGCGCGGGCCCCGGCCAGGATGGCGGGCGTCAGGCCAAAGGATTGTTCGTATTCGCGGGCCGAGGGCAGCAGCGCGCCGCTGATCCGTTCCACGTCCAGCGGCAGGATGACGATGACGTCGGCGTCCAGGCCCTCGCGCAGCGAGGCGCAGGCGCGCACGCCCAGTTGCGCCAGGCCTTCGGGCTGCAGGGTGCCCGGGCCTGCCGCGCTTACCTGCGCCACGCCCAGCGTGGTCATGGCGTGGATGGCCGAACGCGCCACGCGCGAGTGACTCAGGTCGCCCACCAGCGTCACGGAAAGATTCGCCAGGTCCTGGCGGGCTTCGCGCATCGCCTGCAGCAGCGCCAGCGCCGGCAGCGGATCGGCGTGGCCGCCGTCGCCGGCGTTGATGACGCGCACGCCGGGCGCGGCATGGGCGGCGGCGCAATGCGCCGCGCCGCTGGCGGCGTGGCGCAGCACCAGCAGGCCCGGCTCCAGGGCGGCGGCCACGTCCGCCAGCGTCTCGCCGGCGTCGGCGGCCAGCGCCACCGGGCGCAGGCCCAGGCTTGCGGCCGCGGCCGAGTACGCATCGCGCTCGGTCGCGGCGTCGTCCGGCAGGCACAGATAGGCCGGCTGCGCGCGCACGGCGGGTGGAGCCGCGAGCGCCATGTCGAGCAGGCGCTCGACGTGGCGGCGGGGCAGGCCTTCCGTGGTCAGCAGGTGTATCGGTTCGCCGCGGCGATCGAGTTGCGGATTGAGCATAGGCGGGGCGGTTCGCGGGCCTCAGGCCGCCGGCAAGGCATCCAGGTAGCGTTGCAGAATAACAGCCGCCGCCATCGCGTCATCGGCGGCGTTGGTGCCCAGCAGGCGCTGCGCCTCCATGCTGGAGCCGCGTTCGTCGACCAGTTCGACGGCCACGCCGAAGCGGCCGTGCAACTGGTTGGCGAAGCGGCGGCAGCGCGCGGTGGCCGGCTGTTCGCCGCCGTCGGCGTCCAGGGCCAGCCCGACGATCACGCGGCGCGGCTGCCATTCCTGCAGCAGCGCCGCGATGCGGCCGAAGCGCGCCTCGCGGACTTCGCTGAAGATGATTTCCAGCGGCCGCGCGTGGCGCGTCAGCGTGTTGCCGATGGCGATGCCGATTTTCTTCTCGCCGAAATCGAAGGCAAGCAGGGTCTCTTCAGGCATGGCCCGCGTCGCCCGCCAGCATCACCGGATCGATGCCCAGCAGCTTCAGCGCGGCCGGGTAGCGGTCCTCGGGCGGCACGTCGAAGATGATGCTGTCGTCGGCGCCCACGCTGAGCCAGGCGTTCTGGGCCATCTCGCTTTCGAGCTGGCCCGCGCCCCAGCCGGCATAGCCGAGCGTGACCAGCATGCGCGCCGGCCCGTTGCCCTCGGCCACCGCCTGCAGCACGTCGCGCGAGGTGGTCAGCGCCATGCCGCCCAGCTTGATGCTGGAGCTGTAGTCGCCGGCCGGCGCGTGCAGCACGAAGCCGCGGTCGGTCTGCACCGGCCCGCCGAAGTAAACCAGCGAGTCCTTCACGGGGCCGATTTCGAGCGTCAGGTCGATGCGCTCGAACAGGGTGCCCAGCGTCAGGTCGGTGGGCCGGTTGATGACCAGGCCCAGCGCGCCACGTTCCGTGTGTTCGCAGACATAGATGACCGAGCCCGCCAGGCTGCCTTCGACCATGCCCGGCATGGCGATCAGGAACTGGTTGGCGAAATTGGCCGCCTGCGTCGTAGTGTCGTCTTGGTGCTTTTCCGTCATGGCAACCCCTTCGTGGGTAGTCTGAGAGAACCGAGGGACCGGCCGCGCAAACGCATCCTGGCCGTCCCGTGGTCGCGAGGGATGGGGCTTGATCCCATCTTACGAGCCTTGGCGGAAGTTGTCGGCAGTGCCGCGTCAGATTTCCATCAGTTCGAAGTCCTCTTTGCGCGCGCCGCATTCGGGACAGACCCAGTTCGGCGGCACGTCTTCCCAGCGGGTGCCGGGAGCAATACCCTCGTCGGGCAGGCCGGCTTCTTCATCGTAGACCCAGCCGCAAATCAAACACATCCATGTACGCATAGTTCTCTCTTACATCAAATCCCGGCCCGCGCCCCGGCGGCGGGGCAAAGGTGAGGGGCTTCCATTAGAATGGGGACAATCTTACCGAAACCCAATAGGGCTTCCCCTGATTCATCGTAAATGAGTCCGGATAGCCATACTCAAGCGCTGTGCACGTGGCCCCCGTTACTCCCCCTCTCGTTCTGGTCTTCGGTCCGCTCGATCCCTCGGGCTCCGATGGTTTGCCGGCGGACGCCGTCACCTGCGCCGCCCTCGGCTGCCACGGCCTGGCGGCCGTGACCGCCCTCACCGTGCGGGATACCGCCGGTATCGAAGAAATCCATCCCGTTTCGCCCGACTTGCTCGACGACCAGGCGCGCTGCCTGCTCGAAGACATGCCGGTGCAGGCCATCAAGGTGGGCGGACTATACACTGCCGAAACGGCCAGCGTAGCCGCGCAGGTCGCGGCCGACTACAGCCAGGTGCCGCTGGTGCTGCACCTGGGCCAGCGCGCCCAGCCGCCGGCCAACGCCGCCGACGAGGACGAGGCCGACGATCTGCTGGCCGCCACGCTGGAGCTGGTGCTGCCGCAGACCGACCTGCTGGTCATCGAGCACCTGCGCCTGGCGCAATGGCACGCCGACGGCGACATAGATATCGGGGACGCACCTTCGCCCATGCACGCCCTGGTGGCCGCCGGCGCCCAATGGGTGCTGGTGCTGGGCAGCCCGCAGCGTCCCGGCCATTACGCCAACATGCTGCTGGGCCCCAACGGCCAGACCGCCACCCTGCCCTGGCAGGCGCCGCCCGACCGCAACGGCGACGCCGGCGGCGTGGCCGCCACCGCGATCGCGGCCATGCTGGCCCGCGGCCTGGACATGCCGGAGGCCGTACGCCAGGGCCTGGCGCACGCCGACAGCGCGATCGCCGCCAGTTTCCTGCCCGGCATGGGCCGGCGCATACCCAACCGGATTCCTCCCCAATGAAAGCGCTGCGTTTCCCCGCCGGCCTGTACGGCGTGACCCCCGAATGGGACGACACCGACCGCCTGCTGCGGGCGGTCCGCCAGGCCGCCGAAGGCGGCATGCGCTCGCTGCAGCTGCGCCGCAAGAACGTGCCCGACGCGGTGCGCGCCGAACAGGCGCGCGCGCTGGCGCCGCTGTGCCGCGAGCTGGGCCTGGTGTTCCTCATCAATGACGACTGGCGTCTGGCGCTGGAAGTCGGCGCCGATGGCGCCCACGTGGGCCGCGACGACGACAGCCTGGCGCGCATCCGCGCCGAGGCCGGTCCCGACCTGATCCTGGGCGGCTCCAGCTACGACGACCTGGACCGCGCCCAGGCCCTGCTCGACGCCGGCGCCGACTACATCGCCTTCGGCGCCATGTTCCCCTCCACCGTCAAGCCGGACACGGTGCGCGCGCCGCTCTCGGTGCTGGCCGCGGCGCGCCAGCTGGCCGACCAGCGCGACGCGCCCCGCCCCGCGGTCGTCGCCATCGGCGGCATCACGCCCGACAACGCCGCGCTGGTGGCGCAGTCCGGCGCCGATGCCATCGCCGTCATCACCGGCCTTTTCGAAGCGCCCAGCATCCGCGCCGCCGCCGCGGCCTGCGCCGCGCCCTATTCCGCCAACCCCACTCGCAAGCCTTGAACGCCATGTCCAGTAACGCCCAGCTTTTCGAACGCGCCTGCCGCAGCATCCCCGGCGGCGTCAACTCGCCCGTGCGCGCCTTCCGTTCCGTGGGCGGCACGCCGCGCTTCATCAAGCGCGCGCAAGGCCCGTACGTGTGGGACGCCGAAGACCGCCAGTACATCGACTACGTGGGCTCGTGGGGCCCGGCCATCCTGGGCCATTCGCATCCCGAGGTGGTGCGCGCGGTGCAGGAAGCGGCCGTCGACGGCCTGTCGTTCGGCGCACCCACCGAAGCGGAAATCGAGCTGGCCGAAGTTTTGATCTCGCGCCTGCCCTCGCTGGAGCAGGTGCGCCTGGTCAGCTCGGGCACCGAGGCCACCATGACCGCCATCCGGCTGGCGCGCGGCGCCACCGGCCGCGCCAAGATCGTGAAATTCGAAGGCTGCTACCACGGCCACTCGGACAGCCTGCTGGTCAAGGCCGGCTCTGGTCTGCTGACCTTCGGCAACCCCAGCTCGGCCGGCGTGCCGCCCGAATTCGTCTCGCACACGCTGACCCTGGAATACAACAACCTGGACGCGGTGCGCGAGGCCTTCGCAAAGCATGGCGCCGACATCGCCTGCATCATCGTCGAGCCGGTCGCCGGCAACATGAACCTGATCAAGCCGGCCCCGGGCTTCCTGGAAGGCCTGCGCGAAGTCTGCACGCAGCACGGCGCGCTGCTGATCTTCGACGAGGTGATGACCGGTTTCCGCGTGGGCCCGCAGGGCGTGCAGGGCCTGACCGGCGTGCAGCCCGACCTCACCACGCTGGCCAAGGTGATCGGCGGCGGCATGCCGGTGGGCGCCTTCGGCGGGCGCGCCGAGATCATGAAGCACATCGCCCCGCTGGGCGGCGTCTACCAGGCCGGCACGCTGTCGGGCAACCCGGTGGCCGTGGCCGCCGGCCTGGCCACGCTGCGCCTGATCGCGGCGCCGGGCTTCTACGAGCAGCTGTCGGCCCAGACCGCCAAGCTGGCCCAGGGCCTGCAGGAACGCGCGCGCGCCGCCGGCGTGCCGTTTTCGGCGGATTCGGTGGGCGGCATGTTCGGCCTCTACTTCAGCGACCAGGTGCCCGCCTCGTTCGCCCAGGTCTCGGCCTGCGACACGGCGGCGTTCAACCGCTTCTTCCACGCCATGCTGGAGCAGGGCGTGCATTTCGCGCCCTCGGCGTTCGAGGCCGGTTTCGTCTCGGCCACGCACGACGACGCCGTGATCCAGTCCACGCTGGACATCGCGGAAAAGGTCTTCGCCTCGCTGTGAGCCGGGCGCCCGCTCAGGGCGCCTTGTAGTGCTCGTACAGGGCCGTGACGTCGCGCACGTAGGCCTGGGTCTCGGCATAGGGCGGCACAGCGTCGTAGCGGCGCACCGCGCCCTCGCCCGCGTTGTAGGCCGCCAGCGCCAGGTCCAGCCGGCCCGGATACTGGTCCAGCAGGCGGCGCAGGTGGCGCGAGCCCGCCTTCACGTTGGTGGCGGGGTCCACCAGCGCCGTCTCCACGTCGTCCACCGTCAGCAGCGTGGCCGCCGTCGCCGGCATCAGCTGCATCAGGCCGAGCGCGCCCTTGGGCGAACGCGCGTCGCTGCGGAAACCCGATTCGATGGCGATGACCGCCGTCAGCAGCGCCCGGTCCACTCCCGAATCCTGGGCCGCGCGCGCGATCAGTGTGTCGTGCGCGCTGGCCCCCTTGCCTTCCCAGTACGCCGCGCGCGAAGCCGGCGCCAGCGGCGCCTGGCGCGCGCCGTCGCCGGGCTGGGGTTCGCAGGTCACGCACAGCGGCTTGCCGGCGCTGCGCCAGCCGGCGCGGACCTGGGCCCGCTTGTAGTGCTTGGCGTAGCCGTTGGGCACCTTCATGGCCCGCCAGACGCCATAGGGATCTTTGTAACGATAGACCTCGGCCGCCTGGACCGGGGCGGCGGGCGCCAACGCCAGCGGCCCGCCGATGACGCACGCCAGCGCCGCGATGCCGCCGGCGCGCGCCAGGCGGGCGCGCAGGGCCGGTAGAAAGGGGCGGAGGGGGCTGCGCATAGGGTCGGGCTCCGGATGCGGGGGCGAGCTCATATGCTGCTGCGGACCGCCGGTTTTGTCGCTCCTACCTACGTCCTAATCCTGCGCTAGAATATGTCTTAATATTTCGCATCATTACCAAATGAAGAACTTGGCCGCCAGTGCCAAGCGGAGAGGCTGAAATGGACGCAACAAACACGCTCCGGCTGGCGCTGGACGCCAGTACCCGGGTCCTGACGGCAAGCTACATGCCGCCGACTCGTCCGGAGCCGGCCGACGTCCCGGAGACGCCCGATCTTCCGGCCGCCGATGCGCCCCGCTTCCCCGCCGATCTGCCCACCTGGGACACGCTGAGCGCCGCCGTCACGGCGCAGGGCTGGAACGCCGAAGCGCTCGACGCCCACGCCGTCCAGGCCTTCATCGAGCAATGCCGCCAGGCCCAGGACGGCGTCGAGGGCGCGGTCGGCATGGTCGTGGACGGCAGTTTCGAACTCGAACTCGACCCCGCCCGCATGTCGGCGCTGCTCACCCTGCACGCCCCCAAGGGCGGCAAGCCCGTGGCGCTGGCCGACGTGCGCCAGGCGCTGGCCGACCAGGGCATCGTCCATGGCGTGCTGGAAGAGGAACTGGCCGCGGCGCTGGAGCGCGGCGCCCCCGGAACCGTGGAGGTCGCGCGCGGCACCCCGCCCGTGCGCGGCACGCCCACCCGCTTCGAAAGCCTGCTGGACCGCCTGAAACCGCGCGGCGAGGACATCGACGAACTGGCCCAGGTCGATTACCGCGACCTGGGCAATCTGCTGCTGGTCACCCCGGGCACGCCGCTGATGCGGCGCGTGCCGCCCCTGCCCGGCGTGGACGGCACCGACGTGCTGGGCCAGCCGGTGCTGCCCGACGAAATGCCCGACACGCCCTTCGCCAAGGAGCTGGCCGGCGTCGAGGTCGATCCCGAGGACCCGCTGCTGCTGCGCGCCACCGTCTCGGGCACGCCCACCCTGGTCAGCCACGGCGTGCAGGTCAATCCGGTGGTGGAAGTCGACGCCGTCGACCTGTCCACCGGCAACATCAATTTCGAGGGCTCGCTGCAGGTGCGCGGCGACATCAGCGCCACCATGGAGGTGCGCGTGACCGGCGACGTGGTCGTCAACGGCACGATGGAGGCCGCGCTGGTGGAAGCCGGCGGCAGCGTCACGGTCAAGGGCGGCATCATCGGCACGGCCGAGGCGCTGCAGAACGCCGCCGCCGCGGCGCGCACCGCCCGCATCATCTGCGGCGGCGAGGTGCGCGCCCGCTTCATCACCAACGCCATCGTCAGCGCCGGCCGCAACGTGGAGGTGGAGCGCGAGATCCGCCAAAGCAGCATCGCCGCCGGCGGCAGCATCAACGTCGGCCCGCCCAACACGCAGCAGACCGCCATCGTGGGCGGCCAGACACGCGCGCTGACCGGCGTGCGCGCCGGCACCATCGGCGCGCCTTCGGGCATTCCGACGCTGGTGCAGGCCGGCCTGGACCCGCACGCCGACATCAAGCGTTCGGCGCTGAACCGCAAGCGCCAGCAGATGAACGAGGAAAAGGCCAAGCTCGAAAAGCTGCTGACCTTTCTGCAGGCCAATCCGCAGCGCGCCCCGGCCGACGTGGCCGAGCGCGCGCGCAACACGCACCTCAAGCTCGGCCAGGACCTGACCGAACTGGAAGCCGAAGAGGCCCAGCTGGCGCGTGAATTGCAGCCGCTGCAGACCGCCACCATCGTCGCGGCGCGGCGCTTTTGCAGCGGCGTGACGATTCAGCTGGGCAACAAGATGCAGGAATTCCTGGAAGACCAGATCGGCGGCAAGGCCGGCCTGGAGGAAGGCCAGATCGTCATCCGCTGACGCCGTCCTGCGGCGCCAGTTCCTGGAACCAGGCGCGCGGCGAAATGCCGCGGTCCGGCCCCAGGATGGAGAATCCCCCGTCCACCGGCAGGTCCACGCCCGTCATCCATGACGCCGCGTCGGAACAGGCGAAACAGACCGCCGCCGCGACCTCCTCGCCCGAACCGACCCGGCCCAGCGGATGGAAATGCGCGCCGACGGCGTCGGCCGTCTCGCGCGAGCCGCCCGACAACTGCTGCACCGACGGCGACCAGGTCCAGGCCGGCGACACCGCCAGCACCCGCACGCCGGCCGGCGCCAGTTCCACCGCGAAATTCTTGGTGATCTGCAGCAGCGCCGCCTTGGAGGCCGGATACAGCGCGCGCCCGGCCGCGCCGAACTTGCCGCCCGTGCTGCCCAGGTTCACCACCACGCCGCCGCGCGACAGCAGCGGCGCGGCCAGCTGCGTGAAGATGGCCGCCGACACCAGGTTGGTGTCCAGCGTGCGGTGCCACTCCTCGCGGCTGGAGGCCAGCCCGCGGTCCGCGTACTGGCAGGCGTTGTTGACCAGGATGTCCAGCCGCCCGAAGCGCGCCAGCGCGGCGTCTATGCAGCGCCGTATCTGGCTGTCCTGGCCGATGTCGGTCTCGCAGTACAGCGCCCGTTCGCCCAGCTCGCGCTCCAGCGCCCGGCCGGCCTCGGCATTGCGCCCGACCAGCACCACGTTGGCGCCGGCCGCGGCCAGGCCGCGCGCGATGTCCGCGCCCAGCCCCTGGGTGCTGCCGGTCACGATGGCGGTCCTGCCCGCCACGCCTGGAAAACCCGTGTAGTCCATGATTCTTCCTTATCCAGGCGGCGCGGCCGCCCAGCGCAGCGCGTCCGCCACCGTGCCGATCCGCGCGATCAGGCGCATGCTGGCCAGCGAGGCCTGGTGCGCCGCCGGGTCAGCCGCGGCGCAGGCGTCCTGCGCCACCATGACGTCGAAACCGATGTCGGCCGCATGCCGCACCGTGCCCTCGACCACCGAATGCGTGGCCACGCCCGCCACCACCAGCCGGCGCGCGCCCAGCAGCCGCAGCGTTTCTTCCAGCGGCGTGCCGTAGAAGGCGCTGATGCGGGTGTGCTTGACCACGAATTCGCGCGCGCTGCCGGCCAGCGGCTGCAGGCCCTCGTAGAACTCGCTGCCCCATTGCCCGTCGGGCACCGCGCCGATCGCCGCCACGTTGCGGAAGATGGCGCAATTGGGCAGCAGGTCGGCGTAGTCGGGCCGGAACGCGATGCGCACGTGCACGATGGGCAGGCCGGCGGCCCGCGCGCCGGCGAGCAGCGCCGCCGCGCCTTCCAGCACGCGCCGCCGCGTGTCGCCGTCGGCGTCCAGCCCGACGCGGATCTTGCCGGCCGGATGCAGCACGTCGTTCTGGTAGTGCAGCGCCAGCACCGCGGTATCGGCCGCCGTCACACGAAGCCCTCGAACACGTCGTGCACGTCCTCGCAATTGACCAGGTCCACGCGCTTCATGCGGATGCGCCAGCTGTCGCCCTCGGCGGCCAGCTTGTGCGTGTAGCGTCCGGCCAGCTGGCGCGGCTGGCGCTTGCGCCATTCGGTCATCTGAAAAACGGAATGCACCACCAGGTTGCCGCCGGCGTCCACGCCCTCGACCTGCACCCCGCCCACCAGCCGCACGCTGCGCGTGGGCGGCTGCTGCGACCAGTTGCGCGGATGCTCCAGCCGGCGCACGCGCACGTCGCGCAGCATGCGGTCCTCCCAGAACAGCGAAATGTGGTCGTAGGGGCTTTGCTGGCCGGGCACGCGCGGCATCCAGTACATGCCGTCGTCCGTCCACAGCGCCTGCCATTCGGCGTAGCGGCGCTCGTCCAGCAGGCGCGCCTCGCGGTACAGGAACTGCGCGATCCGGTGATAGGCGTCGGCCGGGACCTCGGCCGGCGCCAGGCCGTCGGTGGCGACGTCGAAATCCAGGTCTAGCAACATGCTCGGTCTCCCTCGGCGGTGGTGGTGGCGCCGGCTTGCATATAAGTCTTCCAGGCGTGGAACTGATTGCGCATCGGCAGCTCGCTGGTGCCGTTGACCGACACCATGCCGTCGGGGTCGCTGCGGTCGGCGCCGTGGTAGCGGTGCATGCTGACCCACTCGCCGCCGCGCGTGGCGTTGCCTTCCTGGCAGCGGTTGTACAGCTCGATGTCGTCCGGCATCACGTTCGACGAGGGCGAGTTGATGACGTTGGCGTACAGCATGGCGCGCTTGAACACGCCGTCCGGCGCGCCCTTGCAGCGGAAGGTCTGGATCTCGATCATGGTCCGGTCCACCGCGATGGGCCGGATCACGCGGAACTGCTGGAACACGGTGTGGGGCGAGCCGCTGCCGTAGATCACGGTGTTGTGGCGGTTCATGCCCAGGATCTCGCGCGCCCGCGCCTCGCCATAGGCGGCCGTCAGGGTTTCGAAATGCGCGCGCGACACCGGATCGCGCTCGGCCGCGCCGGGGTTGAAGATGCCTTCCATGTAGCCGTGGCCGTTGGCGTAGGCGCGCAGCTCCAGCTTTTCCCAGAATTCATAAGGCTCGCCGTTGCCGTCCATGATGTGCAGCTCCAGCGGCATCTCGCCCAGCTCCTTGGCCTCGTCGCGCGCGGCGGCATAGGACGACTCGTGCGTGACGCGGGCGTGCATGGTGTCGTGCAGGTTCTCGTAGAACACCTTCCAGTTCGAGCGCTGCATGACGCGGAAAATGCCGCCGGCGACCTCCACCTCGCCCACCGGCGAGCGGTCGCAGAGGTTGTCGATGGACGAGCGCACGCCGCCCAGGAATTCCTCCAGCCCCGGCCCCTCGGCCGACTGGCTGGCGAACACGAAGCCGCGGTAGCTTTCCACCCGCGCCAGCCGGCGCATCGAGAACGCGGGATCGGCCGGGTCGTAGGCCGTGCCCTCCAGGCCCTGCTTGAGCGGCACGCCCAGGTGGCTGCCGTCCAGCTTGAAGGTCCAGGCATGGTAGGGACAGCGGAAGAACTTGCCGGCGCAGCCGTCGCCGTCCGCCACCACCTTGGCGCCCTTGTGCGGGCAGCGGTTGTACAGCACGTGCACGCGGCCGTCGGCGGCGCGCACCATCAGCACGTCCTGGTCGCCCACGCGGGTGGTGTGATAGTCGCCGGTCCTGGGCACCTGGCTTTCATGGCCCACGTAGATCCAGGCGCGGCCGTAGATGCGCTGCATCTCCAGGTCGAAAATGGCCGGGTCGGTGTAGACCGCGCGATGCACGCTGTCGCCGCGCACCAGGGCGGCCAGTTGCGCTTCGGTGTATGACATGCCTTCCTCCTATTTGCCCGCGCTTTCCTGCCAGCGCGCCATCAGCGTGTTCGACGGCAGCGTCTCGTCGAGCAGCTTGGCCGCCGTCTCGCGGCCGGCGGTGGGCAGGCCCTTGGGGTCCAGCAGCCCCACCTGCACCATCACGCTGGCCTGGTCCCAATAGATGTGCTCGTGGTAGAGCTTGTCGCCGCGGAACTTGACGATGGCCACCAGCGGGATCTCCACGTACTTGCCCGTGGGCTTCACGCCCGGCAGCAGCCAGTCGATCTCGGTGGTGTGGGTGAAGCAGAACAGCAGCTCGTCCACGATCTGCGTGGCGCCCACCGTGCGCGACAGCGGCACCAGGCGGGTGTCGGGCGGGTTGTTGTTAACGAAGTGATGCTGGTAGAAGCGGCTCAGCTCCTTGTAGCCCACGCCGCCGGTCATGGTGGGGATATGGTTCACATAGGGCTCGGCCACCATCGTGGCCATGGTGGCCGCCACGTCGCGCGTGCCGAATTCGTATTCGCAATGCTTGTCCCACAGGTGCGAATAATCGAACTCCGGCCCGATGGCGCGCTGCAGCGCGGCCATGCTGCGCTGGTGCGCCATCAGCGCCGAGGGCTTGTCGTAGTGCTCGCCGCCGGTGCGCGCGAAGGCGTGGTCCACGCCCGGGTAGACGTACAGCTCCACGCCGGGCTTGCCGCCCAGCGCCTCCAGGATGCGCTGGCGCGCCGGCGGCGGGCAATAGCCGTCCTGCTCGGCGATGTGCAGCACCAGCCGGCCGCGCAGCCCGGCGGCCTCGTCCAGGCTCTGTTCGATGCCCACGCCGTAATAGCCCACCGCCACGTCCACGTCGAGCCTGCACGCCGCCAGATAGGCCAGCTTGCCGCCCAGGCAGTAGCCCAGCACGCCCACGCCGCCCCGCTGCTCGGGCAGATCGCGCAGCGCGGCGACGGACGAACCGATGTCGCGCAGGCCCAGTTCCACGTCGAAGCCCTGGTACAGCTCGAAGGCGCGCGGCATGTCGGCCGGGCCGTCGGTCAGCTGGATGCCGGGCTGCTGGCGCCAGAACAGGTCGGGCACCAGCACCACGTAGCCTTCCTCGGCCAGCAGCTGCGCGGCGCGGCGCATGAAGTCGTTCACCCCGAAGATCTCCTGGCACAGGACCAGGCCCGGGCCGTGCCCGCAGGCCGGCACCGCCAGATAGGCGCCGAAGGATTTGCCGTCGTGCGAGGCGACCGTCACGTCGCGCGTGGTAATGCTGGGGGTCATGCGTGTCTCCTGGTTGCGGGCATCCGCCCTACTTCATCCGGCAGGAAGCGGCGAACGGGTCGTGGTACTGGGTCAGCACCGTGCCCGACAGTTTGTTGGACAGCTTGCCGCCCGCGCCCGCCTCGACGATGCGCAGGTAGTAGTTCTGTATCGGATAGTGGTTGGTGTTGAACTTGAAATCGCCGCGCACCGACTTGAAGTCCGCGCGCCGCAAGGCCGGGCGCAGCGCGTCGGCGCCGAGCTTGCCGCCGGTCTGGCGCACCGCGCTGTCGAGCAGCATGGCCGCGTCATAACCCTGCGAGGCGTAGAGCGTGGGGCTGCGCTTGTAGGTCTTGGTGAAATCCTCGACGAACTTGCGGTTGGCGGGGTTGTCCAGTTCGGCGGCCCACTGGGCCGTGTTGCGCAGGCCCTCGATGGGCGCGCCGACCGCGGCGATGGTGTCCTCGTCGCCCGAGAAGCCCGGCGCCAGCAGCGCGATCTCCTTGCCCAGGCCCGCGCCGTTGAACTGCTTGATGAAATTCACGCCCATGCCGCCGGGCAGGAAGAAGAACACCGCGTCCGGCTTGCTGGCGCGCAGCCGAGTGATTTCCACGCCGTAGTCCAGCTGGCCGAGCTGGGTGTAGATCTCTTCGGACAGGCCGCCCTTGTACAGCCGCTTGAAGCCGTTGAGCGACTCGCGCCCGCCGGGATAGTCCGGCGCGATCAGCGCCACGCGCTTGTAGCCCTGGTCGGCGGCGTACTTGCCCATCGCGGCCGGGATGTCCTCGTTCTGCCAGGCCACGGCGAAGAAGTTGGGGTTGCAGCCTGCGCCGGCGTAGTTTTCCGGACCGGTGTTGGTGCTCAGGTAGATCGTGCCCGACTGCAGGATGGCGGGCATCACCGGCAGCAGCACGTTCGAGAACACGATGCCGGTCATCACGTCGACGCGGTCACGCTTGAGCAGGCGCTCCACCGCCTGGCGCCCGGTGTCGGCCTTCTGCTGGTCGTCGGCCACCACCACTTCCGCCTGCAGCCCGCCCAGCTTGCCGCCCGTATGCTGCAGCGCCAGATTGAAGCCGTCGCGGATCTCGTTGCCCAGCGCCGCGCCCGGCCCGGACAGCGTGGTCAGCAGGCCGATCTTGATCTGGTCGGCCGCCGACGCATGCGCCGCGGCGGCCATACAGGCCAGCGCCGCCAGCGCGCGCCGGCGCCATAGGTTTCGATTCATGAGCCACCCCGTTTTCCCCGCCGGCCGCGCCGGCGCAACGCTGACAGAAGCCGTCTGCCACGGTCCACCCTGCCGTCCTGCCAGCTTAGGCCGGCGGGCCGGGCGGCTCTATCCGATTCCTGTCAGCCTTATCCGGGATTCACTTAATTCCACGCGCGCGCGCTTTACATTACCCTGGCCGCAGATACGGGAGGGTTCCCGTGCCGGAGGCATGCATGCATGGCTGGTCCCGATCCACGCTGGCGCCCCTGTTGCAGCGGCGCGTCTTCAGCTCCACGCAGCAGGACGAGACGCGCACGCTCGTGTCCGAAGCGCTGAAGGAGCACCGCCTGACCTGGAAAGGCGGACGCGTGGACGCGCAGCTCAACCGCGCCCGCTTCGGCTCGCTGACCGTCTGTACGCTGCGCTACGGCGCCGAAGTCCACATCGAACCCGACCGCCTCCAGGACTTCATGCTGGTGCAGGTGCCGCTGCGCGGCCGCGCCTGCATCGAATGCGGCGTCGACCGCGTCGACGCCGGCCCCGACTGCGCCGCCGTCATCGCCCCCAACCGCCCGCTGCGCCTGCACTGGGAAGCCGGCTGCGAACAGCTGCTGCTCAAGATTCCGCGCGGCAAGCTCGAAGCCATCGGCCTGCGCGCCTTCGGCGAAGCCGCCGCCGGCCCGCTGGACTTCGCCCCCGCGCTGCGCATGGACACGCCCGTAGGGGCCGCCTGGTGCAGCATGGTCGCAAGCCTGATCCATCTGCTGCCCACGCTGGACGACGGCGCGCCGCGCCCGCCCGCGGCGTGGCTGGAACATCTGGAAGACACCCTGATGCTGCACCTGCTCTACAACCAGCCCAACAGCTGGCAGGCGCGCGCCGGCCTGGCTTCGGCGGTCCCCCGCCGCCTGGCCCTGGCCGAGTCCTACATGCGCGAGCACCTGTCCGCCCCCCTGACCCTGATGGACATCGCCCGCCACGCCGGCGCCAGCGCCAGCGCGCTGACGCGGCTGTTCCAGGAACACCGCGACACCACCCCCATGAACGCGCTGCGCGCGCTGCGGCTGGACACGGCCAGGCAGAAACTGAAATCCGACGCCGGCGCCAGCGTCACCGAAGTGGCGCTGGGCGTGGGCTTCGGACACCTGGGGCGGTTTTCGGAGTATTACCGGGAACGGTTCGGGGAATTGCCGCGGGAGACGCGGCGGGTTTGAATGCCGGGGCTGGATGCCGGCTTCGCCGGCCGATGGGTTACGCGCGCTTGGCGATTGAATTCTTGCCTAGTCCTTGGCGCGCTGCACCCATCCTACGGCCCAACGTTCCGTACACCACCGGTTCAACGAATCCGCGCCGCAAGACGCCTGCAAGCCCCATGAGGCCGCCCGCGCGGCCGACATGGGGCGGACCCCGCAAGATCTTCGCAACACAGCCGCCCGCGAACAGAATGCCAAGCACACCACCCGTTCCCGGCGAACGCCACATTAGGGCCGATGCAGCACGGCGTGGTGGGGCCCCGGGGTGCGCGGGGCGTCGATAAGCCCGAGGGAATCTGAAGGAACCGCCGAAGGCGGTGACGAAGATGACGAAGGGGTAGTCCGGAGCGAAGGCTCCGGACCGCAATCGTGGCCCCGCGCACCCCGGGGCCCCGCCGCGACGGGCGTCTCAAGAACCGGAGGCCAGCCCCGCGCGACGGGCGTTTATAGAAGCGCCCATCAAGCCGGCACCACCGCCGTCACCTCGATCTCGACCTTGGCCCGGTCCTCAACCAGATCGGCCACCTCCACCGCCGTCATCGCCGGAAAGTGCCGGCCGATGTACTCCCGGTAATGCTTGCCGATGGCGGGATAGGCCGCCACATACTCGTCCTTGTCCGTCACGTACCACGTCATGCGGACGATATGCTCGGGCTTCGCGCCGCCCTCGGCCAGGATCGCGACGATGTTCGCCAGCGTCTGGCGCACCTGCTCCGCCAGGTCGTCCGACTCGAACTGCTGCTGGCCATTCCACCCCACCTGTCCGCCCACGAAAACGAGCTTGCTGCCCACCTGCATCTCGGTGAGCACACCATTCGAATAGCCCCGGGGCGCCATCCAATCCGGCGGTTGCAGAATCTTCATAACGTCATCCTATTATCAAAAAAACAAACTACAGGGCGGTCCCCGCCGCTCAGGCGGCGGGGACCAGGTAGACCTGCATCCGCTCGCGCAAGTCCGCAGGCAGCGGCATGGACTTCATCGTCCGCAAATCCACCGTCACGATCGTCAGCGTCGCCGCCAGCCGCAGCTGGCCGTCCGGGCCTTCGAACTTCACCAGCACCTTGAACGACGCCCCCCCGATGCGCTGCACCTCCAGCACCTGGCGCAGACGCTCGTGCCAGCGGCTCGGCGCGCTGAAATCGCACTGCACCGACGCCGTCGGCGTGCCGATGTGGCGCTCCACGTGCAGCGCATGAAACGGCAGCCCCATCCCCTTGTCGAACCACTCCTCGACGAAATCGTTGATCATCTCGAAATAGCGCGGATAGAACACGATGCCCGCCGGATCGCAGTGGCGGAAACGCACCTCTACCTGGCTGATGAACGGAGCTGCCATGATGTTTCCTTCCGGTCTGTTCAAGCCATCTTGCGCAGCGCGAAACGCTGCAGCTTGCCGGTCTCGGTGCGCGGCAGCGCATCCACGTACTCGATGGCGCGCGGATACTTGTAAGGCGCGATGGTGGCCTTGACGAACTGCTGCAGCGCCGTGGTGAGCTCGCCGCCGGCCTCGTAGCCCGGCTTGAGCACCACGAAAGCCTTGACCACCTGGCCGCGTTCGTCGTCCGGCGCGCCCACCACCCCGCACTCGGCCACGGCCTCGTGGCGCAGCAGCGCGTCCTCCACCTCGGGGCCGGCGATGTTGTAGCCCGCCGAGACGATCATGTCGTCATTGCGCGCCTGATAGAACAGATAGCCGTCGTCATCCTGCACGAAGGTATCGCCCGGCAGGTTCCAGCCGTCCTGCACGAAGCGCAGCTGGCGCTCGTCGGCCAGGTAGCGACAACCGGTGGGGCCCTTGATCGCCAGCCGGCCCACCGTGCCATTGGGCACCGGCTGCATCTTGTCGTCCACGATGCGCGCCACATAACCCGGCACCACGCGGCCGATGGCGCCGCGGCGCACCGACTCGGGCGGGCTGGACACGAACACGTGGATCATTTCCGTGCCGCCGATGCCGTCGATCATCTCGATGCCGGTGGCCTCTTTCCACAGCTGGCGGGTGGCGTCGGGCAACGCCTCGCCGGCCGACACGCTCTTCTTCAGCGAGGAAATATCGAACTTGCCCGCCAGCGCGGACATCTGCCGGTAGAAGGTCGGCGCGGTGAACACGATGGTGGCGCGGAAATCCTGGATCAATTGCAGCAGGCTTTCCGGCGTCAGCTTCTCGGCCAGCACGGCGCTGGCGCCTGCCCGCAGCGGGAAGCACAGCAGCCCGCCCAGGCCGAAGGTGAAGGCCAGGGGCGGCGTGCCGCAGAAAATGTCGTCCGGGCCCGGCTTGATGACGTGCTTGGGAAACAGGTCGCACATCGCCAGCACGTCGCGGTGAAAGTGCATGCAGCCCTTGGGCGCGCCCGTGGTGCCGCTGGTGAAGGCGATCAGGCAGACGTCGTCGGCGGCCGTGTCGCAGGCCTGGAAGGCGTCGTCCGGCTTGCCCGCGGCCAGCGCGTCCAGCGCGTCGGGCGCGGCATCGTTGAAATACATGACCCGCGACAGCGCCGGGCAATGGTGCTCGTGGCCGGGCTGCACGCAGAATTCGGCCTCGTCCTTCAGGCGCACGTCGCACAGCACCGCCTGCACCTGCGCCTTGTCGATGATCTGCTTGAGCTCCTTGGCGCGCAGCAGCGGCATCGTCGGCACGGTGACCAGGCCCGCCTTGATCGCGGCCAGCCAGGACGCCGCCATCATGGGGTTGTTCGGCCCGCGCAGCAGCACGCGGTTGCCGGGCACCAGCCCCATGTCCTCGACCAGCACGCGGGCGATGCGATTGCTCAGCGCGGCCAGCTCGCGGTAGGTCATGGCGGCCGGCTTGCCGTCCTGGCGCCAGCGCAGCGCCACGCGTTCGCCATGCCCGCGGCCCACCATCGCGTCCACCAGCTCGACGGCGCAATTGAAGCGTTTGGGATAGGCCACGTCGGGACCGTCGAGCAGGAACTCGGGCCATTGTTCGGCCGGGGGCAGGTTGTCCCGGGCGAAAGTGTCGATGTGGGCGGATGCTTCCATGGAATTCCCCTTGGCGGAGCCGGTCGGCATTTTTAGGTTTTCAGCAGTTCGCGGGCGATGATCAACTTCTGCACTTCGGTGGCGCCTTCGTAGATGCGCAGCGCTCTGATTTCCCGATACAACTTCTCCACCGGCATGCCCGACACCACGCCGGCGCCGCCGAACATCTGCAGCGCGCGGTCGATGACGGTCTGGGCCGATTCGGTGGCGGTCATCTTGGCCATGGCCGCTTCGCGCGTGGTGCGCTGCTTCTGCACGTCGCGCATCCAGGCCGCGCGGTACGTCAGCAGCGCCGAGGCGTCGATGGCGGCCGCCATGTCGCCCAGCGCCGCCTGGGTCAGCTGCAGGTCGGCCAGGGTCTGGCCGAACATGCGGCGCGAGCGCGCCCGCGTCAGGGCCTCGTCCAGCGCCCGGCGCGCAAAACCCAGCGCGGCCGCGGCCACCGAGGCGCGGAAGATGTCCAGCGTCATCATGGCCAGCTTGAAGCCCTGGCCCGCATCGCCCAGGCGCTGCGAGGCCGGGATGCGGCAGTTGTCGAACGTGATGGTGGCCAGCGGATGCGGGGCGATCAGCTCGATGCGCTCGCTGATCTCGAAGCCGGGCGTGCCGGCGTCCACCACGAAGGCGCTGATGCCGCGCGCCCCGGGCGCTTCGCCGGTGCGCGCGAACACGCAATAGAAATCGGCGATGCCGCCGTTGGAGATCCAGGTCTTGGCGCCGTTGAGCACGTAGTGGTCGCCGTCCTGGCGGGCCTCGCAGGCCAGCGCGGCCACGTCCGAGCCGGCCTCGGGCTCCGACAGCGCGAAGGCGGCGATGGCCTCGCCGCGCGCCACGCGCGGCAGGTAGCGCTGGCGCACTTCCTCAGAGCCCATCAGCGAAATCGCGCCGCTGCCCAGGCCCTGCATGGCGAAGGCGAAGTCCGCCAGCCCTTCGTGGCGGGCGAAGGTCTCGCGCAGGATGCAGACCGCGCGCGAATCCACCTCGGGCAGCGCCCCGCCCCAGGCCCCGCCGGGACCGGCCGCCACGGCGTAGCGCAGCCAGCCGGCCTGGCCCATGGCCCGCACCAGCTTTTTGCATGCGCCGTCGGCGTCATGGTGATCCACGTCCCCCAGGGAGGCCTCGCACCAGGCGTCGGCCTCGCGCGCCAGCTTGCGGTGCGCATCGTCGAAAAACGGCCAGTCCAGCCAGCTTGCGTCGCGCATGATCAATTCCCTTCGAATACCGGCTTCTGCTTGGCCACGAAAGCCTCGTAGGCGCGGTGGAAATCGCGCGTCTGCATGCAGATGGCCTGGGCCTCGGCTTCGGCCTCGATCGCCTCGTCCACGCCCATGTTCCATTCCTGGTGCAGCAGCTTCTTGGTCACGCCGTGGGCGAAGGTCGGGCCCGCGGCCAGCTGCGCGGCCAGCGCCTGCGCGGCCTCGGCCAGCGCGCCGGGCTCGTGCAGCGCGTTGAAAAATCCCCAGCTGGCGCCCTCTTCCGCGGTCATGGCGCGGCCGGTGTACAGCAGTTCCGACGCGCGGCCCTGGCCGATCATGCGCGGCAGCAGCGTGCAGGCGCCCATGTCGGCGCCGGCCAGGCCGACCCGCGTGAACAGGAAGGCGGTGCGCGCCGCCGGCGTGCCCAGGCGCATGTCGGCGGCCAGCGCGACCATGGCGCCGGCGCCGGCGCAGACGCCGTCGACCGCGGCCACGATGGGCTGCGGGCAGGCGCGCATGGCCTTGACCAGATCGCCCGTCATGCGCGTGAAGTCCAGCAGCTCGGGCATGGACATTCTGGTCAGCGGGCCGATGATTTCATGCACGTCGCCGCCCGAGCAGAAGTTGCCGCCCGCGCCCGTCACCACGACCACCTTGATGTCGGTGGCGTACACCAGCGAACGGAACAGGTCGCGCAGCTCGGCATAGGAGTCGAACGTCAGCGGGTTCTTGCGCTCGGGGCGGTTGAGGGTGATCGAGCCGATCTTGCCGTCGGCCGACACCTGCCACAGGAACGTCCTGGCCTGGTAGCCGGCCATCGGACGCTTGTGGTGCTTCATGGTGTGCTCTTCGGGCTGGGTGCTCATGGTGTCTCCATTCAGGGTTGTTCGGTGGACGCGACGCCGGCCTCAGCCGGTCATCACCTCGCCGCCGTCGACGGCGATGGCCTGGCCATTGATCGAGGCCGAGGCCGGCAGCGCCAGCCAGGCGACCGTCTCGGCCACTTCCTCGGGCTGCACCAGGCGGCCCTGCGGGTTGCGTTCGGCCAGCTTGGCGCGGGCGGCTTCGGGGCTCATGCCGGTCTTGTCGACGATGTTCGACACCGCCCCGCGCACGATGTCGGTTTCGGTGTAGCCGGGGCAGACCGCGTTGACCGTCACGCCCTTCTGCGCGGTTTCCAGCGCCAGCGAGCGGGTCAGCCCGACCACGCCATGCTTGGCCGCGCAATACGCGCTGACGTAGCCGTAGCCGATCAGGCCGGCGGTGCTGGCCACGTTGATGACCCGCCCCCATTTCTCTTTCAGCATCCCCGGCAGGGCCGCCTGGATACAGTGGAACGTGCCGGTCAGGTTCACGGCAATCATGGAATTCCACAAGGCCGCGTCGGTCCGGTCGAAGCGTTCGCTGACCGCCTGGCCGGCGTTGTTCACCAGCACCAGGACCGGCCCGAATTCGGCCTCGGCCTGGGCGAAGGCCGCGCGCACCGAGGCCTCGTCGGCGATGTCGGCGCTGACGGCCTGCACCTGGCCCATGCGGGCCAGGCCGTCGGCCGCGGCCTCCAGCGCCGCGCCGTCGCGGCCCAGCAGCGTGACGCGGGCGCCGCGCGCCAGCAGCGCGCGGGCGCAGGCCAGCCCGATGCCGCGGGCCCCGCCCGTCACCAGGGCGTGGCGCCCGGCCAGGGGAAGCGGAGTTGCGTTCATTTGATGTCCAGTTGCGCCATGGCGGCGGCGCGTTCGAAATTGGTCTCCAGCTGGCGCTTGCCGGCGAAATACTGGCTCGGCCAGCCTACGTCACGGTAGCCCACCCGCGCCGCTTCGCGCAGCGTCCAGGAGGCGTCGGCCAGATGGGGCCGCGCGAGCGCGCAGAGGTCGGCGCGCCCCGAGGCGATGATGGCGTTGGCGTGGTCGGCCTCGAAGATCGCGCCCACCGCGATGGTGGGAATGCCGGCCTCGTTGCGCACGCGGTCGGCGAACGGAGTCTGGAACATGCGGCCGTAGACCGGCTTTTCTTCCTTGCTGACCTGGCCGGAGGAGCAGTCGATCATGTCGGCGCCGGCGGCCTTGAAGTGGCGCGCGATCTCCACCGCGTCGTCGGGCGTGATGCCGCCCTCGACCCAGTCGCTGGCGGAGATCCGCACCGACATGGGCTTGTTCTCGGGCCAGACGGCGCGCACGGCGTGGAACACCTCCAGCGGGAAGCGCAGACGGTTTTCCAGGCTGCCGCCGTATTCGTCCTCGCGGTGGTTGGTCAGCGGCGAGATGAAGCTCGACAGCAGGTAGCCGTGGGCGCAATGCAGCTCCAGCCAGTCGAAGCCGGCCTGCTCGGCGCGCCGCGCCGCGGCCACGAAGTTGTCGCGCACCTCGTCCATGTCGGCGCGCGTCATGGCGCGCGGCGTCTGCGACACGCCTTCGATGTACGGCAGCGCGGAAGCCGAAATCAGCGGCCAGTTGCCCTCGGGCAGCGGATGGTCGATCTTCTGCCAGCCCAGCTGGGTGGAACCCTTGCGCCCGGCGTGGCCCAGCTGCATGCCGATGCGGGCGTCGCTGTTGGCGTGCACGAAGCCGACGATGCGGGCGAACGCGTCGCGCTGCGCGTCGTTCCACAGGCCGGGGCAGCCCGGGGTGATGCGGGCGTCGGGCGAGACGCAGGTCATCTCCACCATCACCAGGCCGGCGCCGCCCATGGCGCGCGCGCCCAGGTGCACCAGGTGGAAGTCGCCCGGCACGCCGTCGGTGCAGGAATACATGGCCATGGGCGAGACCAGGATGCGGTTCTTGAGCCGCACCCCGCGCACCGTGTACGGGGTGAGCATGGGCAGGGCCGGACGCTGCCCCGGCGCCGGGGCGGCGCCCGCGTGCTCGGCGATCCAGCGCTCGAACCCTTCGAGCCAGGCGGGATCGCGCATGCGCAGGTTTTCGTGCGAGATGCGCTGCGAGCGGGTCAGCAGCGAATAGGCGAACTGTTCGGGCTCCAGGTCGGCGTAGCGGGCGACGTTCTCGAACCATTCGGTGGAGTTGCGCGCGGCGTTCTGGATCTTCAGCACCTCGACGCTGCGCACTTCCTCGTAGTGCTTCAGGCCGGCCTCCAGGCTGCCTTCGGCGCCGCTCAGGCAGCGCGCCAGCTCGATCGCGTCTTCCAGCGCCAGCTTGGTGCCGGAGCCGATCGAGAAGTGGGCGGTATGGGCGGCGTCGCCCATCAGCACCACCGGCACGCGGCGCTGGCCGCGGGCGGTCTGCAGGCTGTTCCAGTGGACCCAGGTGTTGCAGATGACGCGCGGGAAGCGGATCCAGATGGCCGAGCCGCGCAGGTGGGTGGCGTTGCTGACCAGCCGGTTGCCGTCGAGCCACGGGGCGAACAGTTTTTCGCAGTAGGCGATGCCTTCTTCCTGGCTCATCTGTTCGATGCCGGCGGCCTGCCAGGTCTCCTCGGGCGTCTCCACGATGAAGGTGGACATGCCGTTTTCGTAGCGGTAGGCGTGGGCCTGGAACCAGCCGTGCTCGGTCTGAACGAAGGCGAAGGTGAAGGCGTCGAACACTTTCTTGGTGCCCAGCCAGACGAAGCGGCAGCGGCGCTGGTCGATGTCCGGGTGGAAGGTGTCGGCGTAACGGGTGCGGATGTTGCTGTTGATGCCGTCGGAGGCGATGACGAGGTCGGCGTCGTATTCGCGGGCGATGGCCTGGTCGTCCTGCACGAAGCTCTCGAATACCAGCTTGACGCCTACGTCTTCGCAGCGGGCCTGCAGGATGTTGAGCAGTTTCTTGCGGCCGATGCCGATGAAGCCATGGCCGCTGCTGCGCATGCTGCGGCCCTTGAAGTGGATGTCGATGTCGTCCCAGTGGTTGAAGGCGTCGCCGATGGTCTGGGCGGAAACGGGGTCGGCGTCACGGAGGTTCTGCATGGTGGCGTCGGAGAACACCACGCCCCAGCCGAAGGTGTCATACGGTCGGTTGCGTTCGATCACGGTGACTTCGTTCTCGGGGTTCTGCAGTTTCATGAGCAGACCGAAATACAAACCGGCGGGGCCGCCGCCTATGCAGACTATCTTCATTGCCGTATGCGCTCCGTGATGTGCGACGGATGTCTCTGTGTTCCGCGGTCGCGGAAATTTAAACCTTGATAGTTTAGGCTTGAAATATATACCTGATGGTGGGGGTGTGCAAATGGGGAAAGTATCTAGATCGTCCTTGGCTTGGGCGGTATTAAATGGGGACGTATTTTGTGGCGGGGGGTGCGGTGCTTTTTCTTGCTTGGGCCGCCCGTCCGGGCGGGCTCGTTCATCTTGGGTCGTGGCGCTGCTGCGCCTGGGATTGCGACGAGATTTGCAGGGTCGCCGTTTTCGGCCGCGCGGGCGGCCGAAAACGGCATATGCCTATGTTTGTGGCGGGCGGGGGTTCGCTTGCGCGCTTGCGCAGAGGTGCTTGCTAATGGATCTTCGGTTTTTGTGGGGGGGGTGATGGGCGGCGCGCGGTTGCCCGCCGCTTTGACGCTTGCCTTTTAGGATCTGCTTCGCAGCCAGTCTTCCAGGTCGTCGGCGGGCAGCGGCGGAGAGAACAGGAAGCCCTGGCCGGCGGCGCAGCCTTGTTCGATCAGGAAGCGGCGCTGTTCCTCGTTTTCCACGCCTTCGGCCACCACGGGCAGGCTCAGGCTTTCGCCGATGCGGATGACGGCGCTGGTCAGGGCGCGGGCGGCGTCGTCGCTTTCCAGGCCCTGGACGAAGCTGCGGTCCAGTTTGAGTTCGTCCACGATCAGGCGGCGCAGGTGGCCCAGGCTGGAATAGCCGGTGCCGAAGTCGTCCATGGACAGGCGCACGCCCAGGCGGTGCAGTTCGGCGATGGTGCGCAGCGTGCCGGCGGTGGCGTCCAGCACCACGCTTTCGGTGATTTCCAGCATCAGGTCCGCGGGGGCCAGGCCGAACTCCGTCAGGGTCAGCTCTATCATGCGCGGCAGGTTGAGGTTGTGGAAGTTGGTCGCCGACAGGTTCACCGACACCGACGGGACCTGCAGGCCCTTGCCGCGCCAGATCGCCAGTTGCGAGCAGGCCTCGCGCAGGGCCCAGTCGCCCAGGTCGCCGATCAGGCCGCATTCCTCGGCCAGGGGCACGAAGCGCGCGGGGGAGATGTCGCCCAGGTTCGGGTGGCGCCAACGGGCCAGCGCCTCCACCCCGTAGAGCGCGCCGTTTTTCAGGCCGACCTGGGGCTGGTAGTGCAGGCGCAGCGCCTTTTCTTCGAGCGCGTCGCGCAGGGCCGCTTCCAGCGCCAGGCGTTCCTGGGCCTGGCGGTTCATTTCGGCGCTGAAGAAGGAGATACGGTTGCGTCCGGCCGTCTTGGCCTGGTACATCGCCATGTCGGCATGGCGCAGCAGCGTGTCCATGTCGCGGCCGTTCTCGGGGAACACGCTGATGCCGATGCTGACCGACGGGTTCAGCGTGATGCCGCCGACCGAGAACGGCTGGGCCAGCGTCACCAGCACCTGTTCGGCGGCGGCGGTCAGGCGGCCGTGCTCGAAGTCGGGCATCAGCATCACGAACTCGTCGCCGGACAGCCTGCCGACGATGTCGCTGGGGCGCACCAGCCGGCGCAGGCGCTGGGCCACGTCGCGCAGCAGCGCGTCGCCCACCGGGTGGCCGAGCGTGTCGTTGACCTGTTTGAAGCGGTCCAGGTCCAGGAACAGCACCGCCACGCGCTTGCGTTCCGGTTCGGCGCGCGCGATGGCCTGTTCGGACTGCGCCAGCAGCAGGTTGCGGTTGGGCAGGCCGGTCAGTTCGTCGTAGAACGCCAGTTGGCGGATGCGGGCGCGGGCCTCTTCGCGTTCCAGCGCGAGCGCGCACAGGTAGACGCATACGTCCACCAGCCGGTGGTGGAAATCGTCGGGCAGGCGGCGTTCGCGGAAATAGAAGGCGAAGGTGCCGATCACGCGGCCGTCGCTGGACTTGATGGGCGAGGACCAGCAGGCCTTGATGTCTTCGGGCAGCGGCAGGTCGCGGTAGCCGTCCCACAGCGGATCGGTGGAGATGTCCGGCACGATGACCGGCCGGCCGAGAAAGGCCGCGGTGCCGCAGGCGCCGGCCTGCGGGCCGATGGCCGCGCCGTCGAGCGCGTCGGTGTAGGCGGCCGGCAGGCTGGGCGCGGCCAGCGGACGCAGCAGGCCGGCCTCGTCCACGCGCAGCACGCAGGCCGCCAGCTCGGGGGCCAGGCGCTCGACCTCGCGGCACACCATGTTCATGACCTCGACCACGGAGGCCTCGTTCACCATGGCCTGCAGCACGCGGCGCTGCAGCACCTCGTGCACCTTGGTGGGCGTGATGTCGGTCAGCACGTCGACGATATTGACCAGCGCGCCGCGGTCGTCGAATACGGAGTTGGCCATCACCGACACCCACATCGGCCGCCCTACCCGGTCGTAGACCAGCACGTCCTTGTGGTAGCCGTCGCGGCAGGCGATGCGGCGCGCCAGCTCTTCGCGCGTGCCGCCGTCCTGGCGTCCGCCCGACAGCAGTTCGCCCAGCTCCTGGGCCACCGCGTCGCCACGGGAGAACCCCAGCATGCGCTTGAAGCCGTCGTTGACATAGACGATGCGGCCGTCGCGGCCCGACACGGCGACGGCGTTGCCGGTCTCGTTGATGCCCAGCAGCAGCAGGCGGATCTCTTCCTGGCGCTCGGCGTCGGCGATGGAGCGCCGCGAAATGACGGAAATCCGGGCGACCTCGCCGTCCTGGCCGCGGATCGGCAGGTAGGTGGCCTCGATCCACAGGAAACCGCCCTGCTTGCAGCGGTAGCGGCAGGTGCCCGAGAAGTGCCGGCCGCCCAGCAGGCGCGCCCAGATCTGTTCGCCGCCGACGATGCCCTTGCCCTCGTCCATGCTGTCGCACAGCATGTCGTGACGCAGGCCGGGGACTTCGGCGCGGTCATGGCCCACCGCGGCGAGGAAGTTTTCGTTCGCGTTCAGCAAGGCGCCGGCCGGATCGAAATCGAACAGCAGCAGCGCCCGATCCATCGAAGTCAGGTAATGGTCCGTGCTCCAGGCGGCGCCTCGCTGCTGCTCTCGGGAAACGCCTGGATTGGATTCAAGCATAAGGGGCTCCATGCCGGATAGCGGCTGATCCGGCTTCATTCAACGCTTGGGAAAACCCAGCGCGACACGGTCGCGACCGTCCTGCTTGGCCAGGTACAGGGCCTGGTCCGCGCGGCTCAACGTCTCCGAAAAAGTCTCTCCCAACTGGTGGTAGGCCATGCCTATGCTGATGGTCAGCCGCAGCATGCCGTCGCCGGCGGCGATGCTCAAGGCCCGCACCGCGCCGACCAGCCGGTCCATGACGCGCTGGGCCGCCTCGGCCTGGGTGCTGGGCAGCAGCACCAGGAACTCCTCGCCGCCCCAGCGGCCGCACAGGTCGTATTCGCGCAGGTTCTTGCACAGCACCCCGGCCAGCTCGACCAGCGCGCGGTCGCCGGTTTCGTGGCCGTAGCGGTCGTTGACCGACTTGAAGTGGTCCACGTCCAGCATCGCCACCACGAAGCTCTCGCCGCCGCGCGACGCGCGCTGCACCTCCTGCTTGATCATGTCCATCAGCGCGCGCCGGTTCAGCAGGCCCGTCAGCGGATCGCGGTTGGAGGTCTCCAGGAGCGCGACGTTGAGGTCGCGCATCATGCTCTGGTAGTGATCGGAGATCCGCGCGATGCGGGTAAGCCTGCGCAGCTGCCGGTCGAAGCGGTCGCACAGGCCCAGTTCGCGCTCGTGCGCCATGCTCTGGTAGGCGTCGGACAGCTGCGTCACGCGCTCGATGCGCGCCATCTGCTCGGCCGTATGCCGCCACAGCGCCTCCAACGCCTCGCGCAGCGGATGGCCCGCGTAGGCGGGGTCGGCCAGCAGCTCGGCGATATGTTGGTCCAGCAGGGCGGCGTTGGGTTTCATTGGCGGCCGACGACGGAAAAGGGAAAGGTGCAGTCTTCCTTGAATTCTTCGGCCAGCTCGCCCACGCGTTCGTTGCGCATGTCGTAGTACCAGGTCACGCTGACCTCGCGGCCCTTGCCGTGCGCCGCCTCCAGCAGGTCGAAGATGTCCATGACGGACTTGATGCTGCTGGTGTTCAGGTACAGCAGTTCCAGCTCCAGCTTCAGCGGCGCCGTGCCGCCTTGCAGGTAGGCCTCGACCCATTCGATGACCGGGCCGAACAGCTCGAAGGAATTCTCGGGATAGGAGTCGCCGCGCATCGACAGCACGCCGGCGGCGGCATCCGTATCGATGGCGGGCGTGGACTGGGTCCCGGGAATGTTGAGGTCTTTCATGCGTTACTCCGAAAATATGGCTGGGGCGCTCGCGCTTTCAAATCACGACGCTCAGGCTGAAGAAGGCCTGCCCCGCGCCCGCGGCGGGCGTCAGGCTGGCTTGCAGCGGCGCGCCGGCGCGGCGGGCGATGTCGATCAGTCCCAGCCCCGCGCCCGAGGCGACGCCCTGGGCGCGCGGCTTGTGCAGCTGCTGCTTGTATTCGGCCTTCAGCGCCGGCTTGTCCAGCGCCGCCAGTTCCTGGATGCGCGCGACCAGCTGCTGGCCGTCCTCGTCCCTGACCAGGTTGCCGGCCGACACCACGTAGCGGCTGTCGTCGCGCCGGCCGATCACGACGGTGGCCGACGCATCGCCGTCGCCGCGCAGGGCGGCGTACTGGCGGATGTTCTGGATCATCTCGATGTAGACCGAGAACACGTCCATGGCCTCGGCCGGCCGGGCGTGCTCGGCGTTCAGGTAGTTCTTGAGCGCATTGCCGATTTCTTCGATCAGGCTGCGGGAAATCGGTCCGTTGAAGCACAGCAAGGTGCGATTCTGGTTGAATCGTTCGCCCAATGCGTAGAGATCGGAGGCATTCATGAGGGTTACGCCCTGATTACGATTATTCGAAACGGAACGACAGCAAGGTGATGTCGTCCCGCTGCGGCAGTCCGCCCTGGTACTCGGCCAGCGCCTGGGTGAAGGCGGCCGCCTGTTCGCTCAACGGCAGGCGCGCATGCCGCTTGAGCATGGCGGCGAAGCGCGTGTTGCCGAAACCGAAGCCATGCTCGCCTCCGGCCTGGTCCAGGAACCCGTCCGTGGCGAGGTAATAGGTCCAGCCGGGCTCCAGTTTCAATTCGACGTTCTCGTAGACGGCGCTGCGCTTGTCGCCCAGCGCGCGCCTGCCGCCGGGCACTTCCTGCAGCGCCTCGCCGTTGCTTGCGTACAGGCTGATCTTGGCGCCCGCGTAGCGCAGCCGGCCAGCGTGGCGGTCAATATATACCAGCCCGGCATCGGTATTGGTGGCCAGCGCCCGCGGCAGTTGCGCGTCCGCAAGCATGGCGCGGATCGCGCCGTCGGTGCGGCCCAGGATGGCCGCCGGATCGGCCGGTCCGGCCTCGGTGATGGCCAGGTCGATGGCCGCGCGCGCCAGCATGGTCATCAGCGCGCCGGGCACGCCGTGGCCGGCGCAGTCCATGATGCCCAGCAGGCAGTTGGCGCCGTCGGAGCGGAACACGTAGAAGTCGCCGCCGACCACGTCGCGCGGCTTCCACAGCACGAAATGGTGCGCGCCCAGCGACTGCGTCATCTGGCGGTCCGGCAGGATGGCGCGCTGGATCAGGCTGGCGTAGTCGATGGAGTCGTCGATCTTCTTGTGGGCCGCGGCCATGGCGCGGTTGGCGTCCTCCAGCTCGGAGGTGCGTTCGCGCACCTTGGTCTCCAGCTCGGCCGTGTGCTGGCGCACCTTGTCGGCCATCACGCCGAAGGCGCGGCTGAGGTCGCCGATCTCGTCCTGCCCGCCCGGCGGCAGACGCACGTCGTAGCTGCCGTCGGCGATGGCCCGCGCCGACTGCTGCAGGCGGCGCAGCGGGCGCAGCATCAGCCGCTCGATGGCGTAGCCGAAGCACAGCAGCATGGCCGCGAACAGCACCACCAGGCCGATCGCCGCCGGCCATACCCAGTCCGTGTTCAGCACGCGCGCCGCGCCCAGGTCCACCATGGTCAGCACGTGCCAGTGCAGTTCCGGCATGTAGGCCACCGACACCAGCTGGCGCACGCCGCCCATCGTCACCCAGGCCGACTGCACCGACTGCGGATCGGCCTGGGCGGCCTGCATGGCCGCGGCCAGCCGCTCGCGCCCGCCCTTGCCGTCGATCAGGTTGAACACCTTGCCGCGGCCCTGGTCGGCGCCGCCGGCGCCCGAGTTGTAGGCGATCAGCGAGGCGTCCATGTGCGCCTGGATCGCGCCGTCGGCATCGACGATGATGGGCGTGACGCCGGGCTGGCCGCTGTGCACGAACTCGCGCAGGAAGCCGCCGACGTCCAGCGCCGAGCCGGTCAGGCCCATGACCCGGTCGCCGTCGCGCACCTGCACGTTGATCCACACCTTGGTGGTCTGCAGCTTCAGGTCCGGGTTGACGTTGATGTTGTATTTGGCCGGCGACTTCAGCGTCAGGTAGAACCAGCCGTCATCGGCCGCGGTCTGGCTGAGCGTGTAGCGCGGCGTCTCGGACAGCGGCTGGTCGTCGTTGAAGTAGTAATTGCCGGAAGCGGCGCTGGCGATGAAATAGGCCCGGCCCAGCAGGTCGCGGCGGTAGCCGTCGGCTTCGCGGAAGAACAGTTCGCGCGCGGCCGGATCGCTTTCGTGGCGCAGCCAGCGGCGCGTCACTTCGCTGTCGGCCAGCCGCAGCGACAGCGCCAGCTCGCGCGAGATCGGGGCCAGCACGCGCTGGCGGCTCAACTGCGTGAAATTATCGGCGTAGGCCCGTCCGAAGTATTCCCGGACCCCGTCCAGCACCTGCCAGCCGATCAAGGCCGCCGGCGCCAGCGCGACCACACAGGCCAGCAACAGCGCCATCAACGATTTTTTGCGCAAACCCCATTTCGCCATGCGAAGTCTTCCTGACAGCTCGAATAAGACGCGATGTGCGTAAAAAGGGGACGCGAGCTTTGCCGCAGCCAAAAAACGGCCATTTGCCGCGCGATCGCCCCGCCTTCCGGTTGCGGGCGCACCACGCGGCTTGCCCGGCGCGACAAGTGTAGATAACAGTAGATGTAAATGAAACAGTCGAAAACGAGTGTAAGCATTCACGGCGGAGGAAGTTTCAAATTTGCAATATAAATACTGGTTTATTGCAATTTATATCAATCCAAATCCGCCGGGCATCATGCCACTGCAGCTTTCCCGCTACACGCCCAGATAGCGCTCCCACAGCCCGCGGTCGGCGTCCAGGGCCTGCGAGTCGCCGGTCCACACCACCTTGCCGCGCTCCAGGATCACGTGGCGGTCGGCCAGGCTCAGCAGTCTTTCGACATATTTGTCGATGACCAGGATGGTCTGCCCCGCCTGGCGCAGCCGCGCCAGGCAGTTCCAGATCTCCTCGCGGATCTTGGGCGCCAGGCCTTCGGTGGCCTCGTCCAGAATCAGCAGCCGGGGATTGGTCACCAGCGCCCGCCCGATGGCCAGCATCTGCTGCTCGCCGCCGGAGAGCTGGTTGCCCATGTTGCGCGCGCGCTCCTGCAGGCGCGGAAACAGCTCGAATACGCGCTCGGGCGTCCAGGGCTCGCCGATGTCGGGGTTCCGCCCGGCCGTGAAGGCGGTCAGGTGCTCGCGCACGGTCAGGTTGGGAAAGCACTGGCGCCCTTCCGGCACGATGGCCATGCCGGTCCGCGCGATGCGGTCCGGGCTCCAGCCGCTGATGTCCTGCCCGGCGAAATGGATGCTGCCGCCACGCAGCGGCAGCTGGCCGAACAGGGTGCGCAGCAGCGTGGTCTTGCCCATGCCGTTGCGGCCCAGCAGCGTCACCACCTGGCCGGCGCCGATCTGCAGGTCCACGCCGAACAGCACCTGGCTGGCGCCGTAGCCGCTTTTGGCCGCTTCGATGGTCAGCATCACACGGTCTCCTCGTCGCCCAGGTAGGCTTGGCGCACCTCGGGATTGGCGCGGATTTCGTCCGGCGCGCCGGTCGCGATGACGCGGCCATACACCAGCACCGACAGGCGGTCGGCCAGGCGGAACACCGCCTGCATATCGTGTTCGACCAGCAGCATGGCGGCGCGCCCGCGCAGGGATTCGATCAGTTCGGTCAGGCGCACGGTCTCGTCCGGCCCCATGCCGGCCATGGGCTCGTCCAGCAGCAGCACGCTCGGCCTTGCGGCCAGCGCCAGCGCGAACTCGACCTTGCGCTGTTCGCCGTGCGGCAGCGTGCCGGCCGGGCGCGCCAGCAGGCTGGCGTCGATGGCGCACTCGCGCGCCAGTTCGCGCGCCTGCTCGTACAGCGCGGCCTCGGCCGCGCGCGCCTTCCAGAAGCGGAAGCTGGAGCCCGCGTGCGCCTGCACCGCCAGCACCAGGTTGTCCAGCACGCTGGACTGCTTGAAGATATTGGTGATCTGGTAGGAGCGCGACAGGCCGGCGGACACGCGCTGGTGCGCGTTCATGCCGGTGACGTCGCGCCCGCCCACGAGCAGCGTGCCCGAATCGGCCGCCAGCGTGCCCGACAGCAGATGGATCAGCGTGGACTTGCCGGCGCCGTTGGGCCCGATCAGGGCGTGGATCTCGCCGGGACGGAGCGTCAACGAGACGTTGTCGGTGGCCACCAGCGCGCCGAAGCGGCGCACCAGCGACGTGGCCTGCAGGGCCGGGGTTGCGGACGCGTTCATGATCCCACCTTGCCGGATTGCGCGGCGGCGCGGCCACCGAAGAGCGGGCCGAACAGGCCGACCAGGCCGCGCGGGGCGCCGAACACCACGCACAGCAGCAGCACGCCCAGCGGCAGGTGCCAGTATTCCGTCCACAGCCGCAGCACTTCCTCCAGGGTCAGCATCACCACCGCGCCCGCCACGCCGCCATAGCGCAGGCCGATGCCGCCGACCAGCACCATGATCAGCAGGTTGGCGGACTGGGTCCAGTGCATCAGGCTGGGCGAGATGAAAAGGTTGTGGTTGGCCAGCAGCGCGCCGGCCAGCCCGGCCACCGCGCCGCTGAGCGTGAAGGCGGTCAGCTTGAGGCGGTAGACCGGATAGCCCATGGACTCCATGCGCGATTCGTTCTCGCGTATGCCTTGCAGCGCCGTGCCGAAGCGCGAGGCCACCACGCGTCCGAACACCCACATGATCAGCGCGAACAGCGCCAGCACCAGGTAATAGAAACTGACGTCATTGGCCAGGTCGATGCCGGGCAGGCTGGAATAGCCCGGCAGGTTGAGGCCGTCCTCGCCGCCGTACTGGCGCAGCGAGATGAAGATGTAGAACAGCATCTGCGCGAAGGCCAGCGTGATCATGATGAAGTACACGCCGCGCGTGCGCAGCGAGATCGCGCCGGTGATGCAGGCCAGCACCGCGGCCAGCAGCATGGCGACGGGCCAGGCGACCAGCGCCGAGGTCACGCCCGACATGGCCAGGATGCCCACCGCGTAGGCGCCGGCGCCGAAGAACGCCGCGTGGCCCAGCGCCACCATGCCGCCATAGCCCAGGATCAGGTTCAGGCTGGTGGCGGCCAGGGCGTAGATCAGCACGCGCCGCACGAAGGAAATGTAGAAGTCCAGGCCCAGGGCCGGCGCGACCAGCGGGAACACCGCGAGCGCGGCCAGCAGGACCACGGTCCAGACGATCGATCTCATCCTCAACCCCGCGCCGGAAACAGGCCCGACGGCCGGAACACCAGCACCGCCGCCATCAATACGTAAATGGCGATGGCCGCCAGCGTCGGTCCGACGCTGGAAGCCACGGCCGGCGAAAAGACCTGGCGCAGCAGCATGGGCAGAAAGGCGCGTCCCGCCGTGTCGACCATGCCCACCAGCAGCGCGCCGACGAAGGCGCCACGGATCGAGCCGATGCCGCCGATGACGATGCACACCAGCACCAGGATCAGGATTTCCTCGCCCATGCCCACCTGCACCGAGGTGATCGGACCCAGCAGC
Source organism: Achromobacter sp. SX5 (assembly GCF_056711425.1). Taxonomy (NCBI): domain Bacteria; kingdom Pseudomonadati; phylum Pseudomonadota; class Betaproteobacteria; order Burkholderiales; family Alcaligenaceae; genus Achromobacter; species Achromobacter sp. SX5. The sequence goes on from NZ_CM160041.1 coordinate 5,143,487, forward strand.
GCGCCGGCCACGGCGGCCAGCATGGCGCCCAGCGCGAACACGCCCAGGAACAGCAGCGGCACCCGCACGCCCATCAGCGTGGCCATCTGGCGGTTGGACGCGCCGGCGCGCACCAGGACGCCGGCGCGGGTACGCGTGACGAACCAGTACAGGCCCGCGGCCGCGGCCACGCCGAACACGATGATCATCAGGCGGTAGGCCGGGTACAGCAGGTCGGGCAGCAGCCGCACCGGCCCGGACAGGGCGGCCGGCATGTTCAGCATGACCGGGGCCGGGCCCCACATCATCTTGACCAGGTCATTGGCGATGAGAATGACGGCATAGGTGCCCAGCACCTGGGCCAGGTGGTCGCGCAGCGCCAGGCGTCGGATGAGCACGAGTTCCAGCACCACGCCGACCAGGCCGGTGGCGACGGCCGCCACCAGGACGGCGGCGGTGAATGAACCCGTGCGCTGCATGGTCTCGGCCGCCACGTAGGCGCCGGCCATGTAGAGCGAGCCGTGAGCCAGATTCATGATGTCCATGATGCCGAACACCAGGGTCAGCCCGGCCGCGATCAAAAACAACATCAACCCAAACTGCAGACCGTTCAGCAATTGCTCGACGATCAGCGTAAACGTCATGAAATTTCCTCTGGAGAGCCCACCCCCGAAGCGCTGCGCGCTTCCCCCTCAAGGGGGCGTCGCGACGGACCGGCAAAGCCGGCTCCGTGCGACCCCGCACCGTACAACCGCAACGTCCTATAGCTTGCAGTCGCCCACGTACACGTCCTGGTACTTGTCGAACACCTTGCCCACCAGCTTGTTGGTGACGCGGCCGCTGCCGTCCTTCTCGACGACGCGCAGGTAATAGGCCTGGATCGGGTAGTGGTTCTTGCCGTAGGTGTAGCTGCCGCGCACCGAGGGATAGTCGGCCTTCTCCAGCGCCTTGATGATGGCGGCGCGGTCCGAGGCCTTGCCGCCGGCCTGCTTGACGGCGGCGTCCATGGCCATGATCACGTCGTAGGACTGGGCGGCGTAGACCGAGGGATAGCGGCCGTTGTATTCCTTGCGGAAGGCCTCGACGAAGGCCTTGTTCTGCGGCACGTCGAGGTCATGCGCCCATTGCGCGGTGTTGTACATGCCCAGCATGGGATCGCCCACCGCCTGGATCACGTCCTCGTCGGCGGAAAAGCCCGGGCCGATCAGCTTGACGCTTTGCGACAGGCCGGTCGAGACGAACTGCTTGACGAAGTTGATGCCCATGCCACCGGGCAGGAAGATGTAGACGGCGTCGGGCTTGGCCGCGCGGATCTGCGCCAGTTCGGCGGCATAGTCGATCTGGCCGAGCTTGGTGTAGACCTCGTCGCCCGGCGGCGTCTTGTAGCCGCGCTTGAAGCCGGCCAGCGCGTCCTTGCCCGCCGGGTAGTCGGGGGCCATGATGAACATCTTCTTGAAGCCGCGGTCCGCGGCGACCTTGCCGGCCGCCTCGTGGAAGGCGTCGTTCTGGTACGAGGTGCCGAACCAGTAGGCGTTGCACTGCGAGCCGGCGAACTGGCTGGGGCCGGGATTGTTCGACAGGTAGGGCACCTTGGCCGCGAACAGCGCCGGGCCCACGGCCAGCGCCACGTTCGAGCCGATGGGGCCGGTGAAGAAATCGATCTTTTCGCGCTGGATGTAGCGCGTGACCAGCTGGCGCGCCTGATCGGGGTTGCCGCCCATGTCGGTCTGCAGGAATTCGGCGGGCTGTCCGCCCAGCTTGCCGCCGAGCTGCTTGATGGCCAGGTTGAAACCGTCGCGGGCTTCGGCGCCCAGGGCCGAGAACGGGCCGGAGATGTCGTTGGCGATGCCGACCTTGATGGTGTCGGCGCCGGCCAGCGCCGGCGCCAGGGCCGCGGCGGCCAGAAGGGAAGTGATCAAACGCATGGTGGTGTGCTCCGTGCGCGAGCCGCGCAGAGGTTGTTCTTCTTCAGGGTGCGATGCGAAAGACTTCTGTGCCCGGCCTGCCGGCGTTTTGCGCCGTCTCCGGGGCTACCCCGATCCCCCGTCGTTGCACGGGGGAAAGCTGGCGTGGTTCATAGTTTAGGTTTAAAGTATCCCCCAAAACAAGTCTAGGGTTTTTACCAACGGGTTCACGAACCGCGACCGCCATGGCCACCCTCTACCGCAATTATGACCGCGCCGCGCTGGACGTCCAGTACAACGCTCGCGCGACAGTACCCGACATCCAGCCCATACTCAAGCAATACGCCGAGGACAGCGCGCTGGCGCGGCGCACGCTGGACTGCGTGCTGGACGTGTCCTATGGCGAGCATGCCGACGAATCGCTGGACATCTTCCCGGCCGCCGGCGGCGCGCGCGGCGCGCCGGTGTTCGTATACATCCACGGCGGCTACTGGCGCCTGCTGTCCAAGAGCGATTCCAGCAACATGGCGCCGGCCTTCACCCGCGCCGGCGCGGTGGTGGTGGCGGTGAACTATTCGCTGGCGCCGGCCGTCACGCTCGACCGCATCGTGGACCAGAACCGGCGCGCGCTGGCCTGGGTCCACCGCCATATCGCCGAATACGGCGGCGACCCGGCGCGCATCCACATCTGCGGCAGTTCGGCCGGCGGGCATCTGGTGGGCGCGCTGCTGGCCGGCGGCTGGCATGCCGGCTACGAGGTCCCGCCCGACGTGATCCGCGGCGCGGCGCCGCTGTCGGGCCTGTTCGACCTGCGTCCGCTGGTGCACACCCATATCAATGAGTGGATACGCATGAGCGAGGCCGACGCCATCCGCAACAGCCCCGCCCTGCAGCTGCCGCAAACGGGCTGCCCGCTGCTGGTGAGCTACGGCGAAACCGAGACCGACGAGTTCAAGCGCCAGTCCGACGACTATCTCGCCGCCTGGCGCGAACGCGGGTTCCCCGGCCGTTATGTGCCGATGCCCGGCACCAACCATTACGACATCGTGCTCAGTCTGAACGATCCCAACAGCCCGCTGACCCGCGCCATCTTCGAGCAGATGGGTCTGGCAACCGTCCGGTAATCCACCATGATCAACGCCCCCGACCTGGAATCCCGCGCCGCGCCGGACGACCACCATGCGCTGCGCCTGTGGCTGCGCATGCTGACCTGCGCCAATCTCGTCGAAAGCGAGATCCGCAGCCGCCTGCGCACCGAGTTCGACACCACGCTGCCGCGCTTCGACCTGATGGCGCAGCTGCAGCGCGCGCCCAAGGGCATGAAGATGGGCGAGCTGTCGCGCCACATGATGGTCACCAACGGCAATATCACCGGCATCACGGACCAGCTCGAAAAAGAAGGGCTGGTGGTGCGCACCAAGGTCGAATCCGACCGCCGCAGCTCGCTCATCAAGCTGACGCCGCTGGGCAGGAAGAGCTTCGCGCGCATGGCGCGCGCCCATGAATCCTGGGTCAAGTCCATGTTCGGCGACCTGCCCGAGTCCACCCGCAATGCGCTGTTTCAGGCCTTGGGCGAACTCAAGTTGCAGGTGGTCGCCACCCGCTCGGCGGCGGCCAAGAACTGAGCCGATGGAGGGCCGCCGATAGGCGCATAATTGCCGCCATGATTCCGGTTTCCCTCCCTGGCGGTAATTACTACGTGCTGATGGCGGTCTCGCTGGCCTGCCTGTCCACGCTGCTGACCTGGCTGGCCGTGCTGGCGACCACGCGCAGCGCGCGCCGCTGGCTGGGCGGCCATCGCCGCACCGGCGCCACGCTGCTGGCGCTGCTGGCCGTCATCGGCTCGATTTTTCCCTATCAGCAATTCAGTATCTGGTTCGCGGCCCAGCGCGACGCGCAGGCCGACGCCGGCCGCAAGACCGTGCTGGCCCAGGCCACGCGGCTGGCCGGCGTGGAGATGCCGGCCGGCACCGAGCTGCGCCTGGCCACGCCCGGCGACCTGGACTCGTTCGACCGCGCCGTCTTTCCCGAGACGCAGCCGGCCTCGATCCTGGGCGTCAGCGCCACGCGCCTGTTCCGCTACCCGGCCAACGCCAGGCAGCCCGAGACGCTGTCGGCGGAGATCGCCCGGGACCAGGCGCTGGACGGCTGGCTGTGCGCGCACGGCCACCGCGTCGAGTTCGCGCTGCACGACGGCAATCCGCATTTCGCCAGCTGCCACCTGGCCATCGGCAACACCCTCGGCCAGCAGCCCGTGCCCCCGGGCGCCTGGCTCAAGGCGCTCGACGCCGCCGCGCCGAACTCGCCGCGCTGGCTGCTGCGCACCGAGGGCAGCGGCGCGCTGGAAGTCGCCGCCCTGCCGCTGCTCAAGGTCGACATGCAGCTCGACGGCCAGCGCCGCATGCTGGATTTCGAGGGCCTGCTGGCGCGCGAAACCGCGCTGGGCGACATGACCTATCCCGCCGGCACGCGGGTGCTGGCCGCGCGCGCCGGCCTGCCCGGCGCGCGGCCGGGCGACCTGCTGTTCTCCCCTTCGCGCGGGCGCTCGGCGCGGCGCGCCGGCGGCGAGGACGTGCCCGCCGGCCAATCGGTGCTGCAGGCGCCGGACGGCGCCGTGCGCAGCGTGCTCAGCAACCGGGAAGCGGGCGTTCTGGACGTTGCGGCGATGCGGATGGGGCCTTGATGGGGAGGTGTGGGCGGCTGGCGGCGCCTGATGGGTTTCGCGCGCTCGATATCGGGGTTCTTGCTCGAGGGGCCTCGCGCTGCACCCATCCTACGAACCGACCGATGATCGTAGGATGGGTGCAGCGCGAGATCCTTTAAACAGGAACGCGACCATCGAGCGCGCGAAACCCATCGGGCGCCCCAAAGCGGTGGGATAATACAAAGCTTTCCCTCGTACGCCGCCTCGCCTGGCGGCGATTCCGTCCTGCTCATTCATGAGACGAAGTCATGGCCGTTAACCTGCAGATCCCCTCCGAGTCCGAAATTTTCCCTGTTGCCGGCGTAGAAATCGGCGTCGCCGAGGCTGGCATCCGCAAGGCCAACCGGCGCGACCTGACGGTGTTCCGCCTGGCCGAAGGCACCAGCGTCGCGGGCGTGTTCACGCGCAACCGCTTCTGCGCCGCCCCGGTGCAGGTCTGCCAGGCCCACCTGGCCGCCGGCGGCCCCATCAGCGCGCTGATCATCAACACCGGCAACGCCAACGCCGGCACCGGCGCCGAAGGCCTCAAGAAAGCGCAGGACACCTGCGCCGCCCTGGGCCAGCTGCTGGGCGTGCCCGCCGCCCAGATCCTGCCGTTCTCCACCGGCGTCATCCTCGAACCGCTGCCGCTGGACCGCCTGGTCGCCGGCCTGCCCCGCGCCATCGCCGACCTCGGCCCGGACCACTGGTCCAGCGCCGCCCACGGCATCATGACGACCGACACCCTGCCGAAGATCTACTCGGCCCGCGTGCAGATCGAAGGCAAGACCGTCACCTTCACCGGCATCAGCAAGGGCGCCGGCATGATCCGCCCCAACATGGCCACCATGCTGAGCTTCCTGGCCACCGACGCCGGCATCGCCCAGCCGCTGCTGGCCAAGCTGGCCGGCGAGATCGCCGACGCCTCGTTCAACCGCATCACGGTCGACGGCGACACCTCCACCAATGACTCCTTCATCATCGCCGCCACCGGCAAGTCCGGCGTCGAGGTCCTCAGCGAGTCCGACGCCGCCTACGCGGCCGTGCGCGAAGCCCTGACCGCCGCCGCGCTGGACCTGGCCACCAAGATCGTGCGCGACGCCGAAGGCGCCACCAAGTTCATGACCATCCGCGTCGAAGAAGCCGGCAGCACCGAAGAGGCGCTGAAGGTGGCCTACGCGGTGGCGCACTCCCCGCTGGTCAAGACCGCCTTCTTCGCGTCGGACCCCAACCTGGGCCGCATCCTGGCCGCGGTGGGCTATGCCGGCATCGACGACCTGGACGTGTCCGGCATCCGCCTGTGGCTGGATGACGTGCTGGTGGCCAAGGACGGCGGCCGCAATCCCGACTACCAGGAGGCCGACGGCCAGCGCGTCATGAAGCAGGCCGAGATCCAGGTGCGCATCGCGCTGGGCCGCGGCCAGGTGAGCGACACGGTCTATACCTGCGATTTCTCGTACGAGTACGTGTCGATCAACGCCGACTACCGTTCCTGAACCCCGCACTTTCCGGACCGCAGCCGTGACCGCAAACGAGTTCTCGACCCTCATCCAGCGCGCCGAGCGCGTGCTGGCCCAGCTGGAAGCCTGGCTTCCCCCCGCCCCGCCCGAAATCGACTGGACCGCCCACGCGTTCCGCTGGCGCAAGCGCGGCTCGCGCGGCTGGCTGGACGCCGTGCGCCACGTGGCGCGCATCGACCTGGAAGACCTGCAGCACATCGAGCGCCAGAAGGCCATCATCGACCGCAACACCCAGCAGTTCATCGCCGGCAAGCCCGCCAACAACGTGCTCATGACGGGCGCGCGCGGCACCGGCAAGAGCTCGCTGGTCAAGGCCATGCTGGCCGCCTACGGCGAGCGCGGCCTGCGCCTGATCGAAGTGGACAAGTCCGACCTGGGCGACCTGGCCGACATCGTCGAACTGGTGGCCGCCCGGCCCGAACGCTTCATCGTGTTCTGCGACGACCTGTCCTTCGAGGAAGGCGAGGCCGGCTACAAGGCGCTGAAGTCGGTGCTGGACGGCTCGGTTTCGGCCTCGGGCGACAACGTGCTCATCTACGCCACCTCCAACCGGCGCCACCTGATGCCGGAATACATGAGCGAGAACCTGGCGGCCAAGCACCAGCCCGACGGCGAGATCCACCCCGGCGAGACGGTCGAGGAAAAGATCTCGCTGTCCGAGCGCTTCGGGCTGTGGCTGTCGTTCTACCCCTTCAAGCAGGACGACTACCTCGACATCGTCTACCACTGGCTGCGCGAACTCGGCTGTCCCGAAGCGCAGATCGAGCCCTCGCGCACCGAGGCCCTGCAGTGGACCATCGAACGCGGCTCGCGCTCGGGCCGCGTGGCCTATCAATTCGCGCGCGACTGGGCGGCCCGGCATGTCTGAAAAAATCGTCGACGTCGCCGCCGGCCTGATCCTGCGTCCGGACGGCAAACTGCTGCTGGGCCAGCGTCCCGAAGGCAAGCCCTGGGCCGGCTGGTGGGAACTGCCGGGCGGCAAGCTCGAACCCGGCGAGACCGTGCTCGAAGCCCTGGCCCGCGAGCTGCACGAAGAGATCGGCATCCGCGTCACGCAGTCGCGCCCCTGGGTCACCTACGTGCACGCCTATCCGCATACGACCGTGCGCCTGGCCTTCTGCCACGTCACGGGCTGGGAAGGCGAGCCGCGCGGCCTGGAGAACCAGCGCCTGGAATGGGTGGACCCGGCCGAGGCCGGCGCGGTCGGCGACCTGCTGCCCGCCACGCTGCCGCCGCTGCGCTGGCTGCAGCTGCCCACCGCTTACGCCATCAGCGGCATCGGCTCGCGCGCCGGCGTGCCCGCGTTTCTCGGCCGCCTGGAGGCGGCGCTGGCGCGCGGCGTGAAGCTGGTGCAGCTGCGCGAGCCGCAATGGCCGGACGGCGTGGGTGCCAGCTCGCTGCATGAGGTGCTGCAAAGCGTGCTCAAGCGCTGCCGCGCCGCCGGCGCGCGCGTGCTGGTCAACAGCGTGCATCCCGCGGCCTGGTGGAAGGAAGCCGACGGCGTGCACCTGCGCGCCGCCGACGCGGCCCGCCTGCACACCCGCCCCGCCCTGCCCGCCGGCGCGCTGGTGGGCGTATCCGCCCACGACAACGCCGAAGTCGTGCATGCGCGCGAACTCGGCGCGGACTTCGCCGTGCTGGGGCCGGTCCTGGAAACCGCCTCGCATCCGGGCGCGCCCACGCTGGGCTGGGAAGGCTTCGTCGCCGGCAACCGCGACGCCGGCATCCCGGTCTTCGCGCTGGGCGGCCAGTCCGCCGCCACGCTGTCGGCGGCGCTGCGCCATGGCGCGCACGGCATCGCCGGGATACGCGGCCTGCTCTGATTCGCGTTCCAGAAACGCCGTGCGCGCGGCCGCGCCGCGCACGGCGTCAATCGATCCTGTAATCCATCCAGGACGCGACCATCTCCCGCAGGCCGCCGCCGTCCTCGAAAGACTCGCGCCCGCCCTCGGCCTTGTTGCGCCCCAGCTCCAGGATGTACATATAGTCGGCCACCTCCGCGCAGCGCCGCACGTTCTGGTCCACCAGCACCACCGTCATCCCCTCGTCGGCGAACCCGCGGATCAAGCCGTAGATCTCCTTGGAAATCTTGGGCGCCAGCATCGCCGTGGGCTCGTCCAGCAGGATCACCGAAGGCTCGATCAGCAGGGCCCGCCCGAACTCCACGAAACGCTGCTGACCGCCGCTCATGCTCGACACGGGATCGTTGCGCTTCTGCGCCAGGATCGGAAAGCGGTCATAGACCGAATCGATCCGCTGGCGCACCCGCGCCTTGTCGCGCCGGAACGGCCAGCAACCCAGCAGCAGGTTGTCGTGCACCGACAGGTCCCCGAACAGGCTGCGGTGCTGCGGCACGAACGCCACGCCGTGGCCGGCGCGTTCATGCGAGGGCTGCGCGCTGATGTCCTGTCCGCGCAGCACGATGCGGCCCGTGCGCGGCGGCAGAAAGCCGAACAGCGTCTTGAGCACCGTGGACTTGCCCGCGCCGTTGGGTCCGATCACGCCCGTGACCTTGCCCGCGCGCGCCTGCACGTTGATGCGGTTCAGGATCGTGATGTCGCCGTGATAGGCGACCGTCACGTCCTCCAGCGCGATGATAGGCGTGCTCATGTCAGGCTCCCAGATAGGCTTCGACGACCCGCGGATCGGTGCGCACGCGGTCCGCGTCGCCCTCGCAGAGGATCGCGCCTTCGTTCATCACGATGATGTGGTGCGACAGCTGGTAGATCGACGTCAGGTCGTGCGACACCAGCACCACCGAGCAGTCATGCTCGGTCGGCAGCTCGCGGATCACCGAAATCAGCAGCTCGGCCAGCGCCGGGTTCACGCCCGCGAACGGCTCGTCCAGCAGCACGACCTTGGGCCGCGCCACCATGATGCGCGCCAGTTCCACCAGCTTCTGCTGCCCGCCGGACAGCTCCTCGGCATAGTTGTGCCGCAGCCGGTGCAACTCCACCTTGTGCAGCCAGTACTCCGACAGCGCATAGCGCTCGTCGGCGCTGCGGCCGGCCTGCTGCTGCGCCACGTCCAGGTTGTCCAACAGGCTGAGCTGGCGGAAGATGCGCGGCACCTGGAAGGTGCGCCCGACTCCCAGCCTCGCCACCTCGTGGATCTGGCGGCCGGCGATGTCCCGGCCCTCCAGCTCGATACGGCCTTCGTCCGGCGTGTAGATGCCGTTGATACAGTTGAGCAAGGTGGTCTTGCCCGACCCGTTCATGCCGATGACGCCCAGGATGGAGCCGCGCGGCACGTGCAGGTCCACCCCTTGCAGGGCCACCAGGCCGCCGAAGCGCTTCTTCAGATTCGTGACTTTCAACATGTACGGCTCCCGTTCAGCGCAGCGCCTGGCGGCCGAACAGGCCGCTGGGCTTGACGAAGATCATCGCCACCATCAGCGCGAAGCCGCAGATGGTGGCGATGGACGGGTTGAAGAACACCACCGACACCTGCTCCGTGATGCCGTACAGCAGCGCGCCCACCAGCGCCCCCACCGGATGGCCCAGGCCGCCCAGCACGATGACGATGAAGCCGATCAGCGTGTAGTCGTTGCCCATGAAGGGCGAGAACGCCGGGAACACCATCGCCACCAGCACGCCGCTGGCCGCGGCCAGGCCCACGCCCAGGCCGAAGGCCACGCCGGACAGGCGCTCGGCGTTGATGCCCACGATGCGCACCGCATCGCGGTTCATGATGATGGCGCGCAGCGCCTTGCCCACCTGGCTGCGGTACAGGAACACGGTCAGGCCGCCGATGATGGCCAGCGCGATGACCAGCGCCAGCAGGCGCACGGTGGGAATCAGCACCGGCCCGAACTTCAGGAACACCGGATCGATCTCGTACGGCAGCGAACGCGCGTCGGCGTCGAAGGCCAGCAGCATCAGCGCGCCCAGCATGATGGACACGCCGAACATCAGCAGCAGCGAGCTGATCTCGGGATCGTCCGCCTTGTTCAGCCGCGGGATCAGCACGAAGTACAGCAGGTAGCCCGCCAGGAAGAAGGCGGCGAAGGCCAGCGGCAGCGCCAGCAGCGGATTGATGCCGGCGTACTCCATCAGGTAGTAGGCGAAATAGGCGCCCAGCACCAGGAATTCGCCGTGCGCGAAGTTCACCACGCGCAGCACGCCGAACACCACGTTCAGGCCCACGCCGATCAGGCCGTAGATGGCCCCCAGGATCAGGCCGTTCATCAGGCCCTGGATTATCAGTCCGGTCATGGCGGCCTCCTCAGGCGATGTAGCGGCGCAGTTGCGGCTTGCGCTTGATCAGGCTGCCGACGATGCCGCGCGGCAGGAACAGCATCAGCAGCACGATGATCAGGCCCAGCAGCAGTAGGTTCACCACCGGGAATTTCTGCCAGATCATGTGGTCGATGCCCAGCAGCGCCAGGGTGCCGACCACCGGCCCGAGGATGGTGCCGAAGCCGCCGGCCATGGCGTAGATGATGCTCTTGGCCGTGATCAGCACGTGGAAGGCGTACTCCGGGTCCACCACGTTCGTGTACCAGGCCTCGATGCCGCCGGCCAGGGCCGGAAACAGCGCCGCCAGCAGCCAGGCCTTCAGCCGCGTATTGGGAACGTGGATGCCGACGCAGGCGGCGGCGCCGTCGTCGTCGCGGATCGCCTTGAGCGCGCGGCCCAGGCGCGAGGCCGACAGCCACGTCACGGTGGCCAGCGTGGCGCCCATGACGATCAGCATGGCGTAGTAGCTGTGCGAGGGATTGTTGGCGTTGGACAGGATGATGCCCATGCTGCCGCCGGTGAAGGACTGCGGCAGGTTGGAGATGACCAGCTTGACGATGGTGGCCAGCGCCAGGCTGACGATGCCGAAGTACACCCCGCGCAGGCGCAGCGTGGGCGCCAGCAGCAGCGCGATCGCCAGGCCCACGCCGCCGGCCGCCAGCAGCGAGGGCAGGATCGGCCAGCCCAGGATCTTGTAGCAGATGCCGGTGGCGTACGAGCCCACCCCGTAGAACACCACATAGCCGAAAGGCAGGTAGCCGGTGAAGCCCACGCAGATGTTCATGGCGCTGGCCATGGTGATCCACAGCATCAGGTAGAACGCGAACGAGATGTTCGAGGTCGCCAGCGGGATCGCGGCCAGGATGGCGGTCAGCGCGACAAAGACGGTGATTGCGATGCGGGTGCGCAATCGCACCGCGCGCTGATCCTGCGCGCGATGCGAAGCCGCGCCCGCCGCCAGGGCGGGACTGCTGCTCATGGTGTCTTCCTCCGGGCCCGTCCGGGGTGGACGGCCGATTTCTTTGGAGGAGATTATGGCCTACACAACCATAACTTTAGGTTAAGTATTAACCCTGATTTTCGGCCGGAAAGGCCTCCGCCAGCACCTGGCGCAGCCCCTTGATGAACTCCACGGCGATCGCCGAGGGCTCGCGGCCGCTGGCGTAGACGGCCGAGATGTTCAGCGGGATGCGCTCGGCCAGCGGCACGATCACCACGTCGGGCATGGTGTTCTGCATGACGGTGAATTCGTCCACGATGGCGATGCCCACGCCAGCGTTGACCAGGGCGCAGGCCAGCTGGCTCCAGGGCACGTCCGCGCACATATTGCACGGCAGCCCGGCCTGCTCGAACGCCCCCAGCACCAGCATGCCGAAGGGCATGCGCGTGCCCACCACGATGTGCGGATGCGGGGAAAGGTCGGCCAGGCTGACCAGGCTGCGCCCGGCCAGCGGGTGCGATTTCGGGATCGCCGCCACCATGCGCCCCACGTGCAGCAGCTCGGACGTCAGGAAAGGATGATCCGCCTGCATGACCACCAGCCCCAGCTCCGCCTCGCCCTGCAGCACCTCGGTGATCAGGCTGGGCAGCGCACTGGTGTTCAGCCGCAGCAGCAGCTCGGGATGGCGCTGTTGGAAACGCGCCACGGCGCGCGGCACCAGGAACTGCGCCAGGCTGGGGATGGAAGCCAGCCGCAGCACGCCGGTGCCGTGCTCGGACAGGGCGTCGGCCAGATCGTTGACGCGCTGCATCATGCGCTGGGTCTTTTCGATCTCCTCGAACAGGCTGTGCACCTGCGGCGTCGGCCGCAGCCGCCCGCGCACCCGCTCGAACAGCGTGAGTCCCAGGGATTTCTCGGTCTGCGCCAGCATCCGGCTGACCGCCGGCTGCGAAATGTTCAACAGGCGCGCCGCGCCGCTGATCGACCCGGCCATCACGATGGCCCAGAGCATTTCGGTCTGCCGGTAGTTCAATTTATTCAAGGCGTGCACTCCATGCCTATTTGTTATACGCTTTCTCGGGTGTTGGGCAATTATTGCCCAACACCGGGCCTGGCGCTCAAGCTGCGCGGGAGACAGTGCCCACGTCCAAAAACGATAGGAGACAACCCATGTTCGCGAAATCCTGGCTGTTCCGCTTACCGGCCGTGGCCCTGGCCCTGGCCGCCCTGACGCCCTCCCTCGCCGCCGCCCAGACCTCGGACAAGATCCGGGTGGGCATGACCGTGTCGTCCACCGGCAGCTTCGCGCTGGCCTCGCAATCCGGCGTGCGCGGCGTGGAGCTGTGGGTCGACGACGTCAACCGCCGTGGCGGCATCGAACTCAACGGCAAGAAATACCCGGTAGAACTGGTCAAGCTGGACGACCGCAGCGACAAGCAGATGGTGACCCGTGTTTACGAACGCCTGATTGTCGATGAAAAAGTCGATCTGGTGTTCGCGCCCTTCGGCTCCACGCTGACGGCCGCGGCCGCCACCGTGACCGAACGCCTGGGCAAGTACATGATGGTCTGGTCGGCCGCCAGCGACGATCTCTACAAGCAGGGCTTCAAGAACATGGTGTCCGGCACGCAGATGCCGGTCTCGGCCATGCTGCGCGCCAACATGGAGCTGGCCGCCAGACAGGGCGTGAAGAAGGTGGCGCTGCTGTATTCGGACGAACCGTTTCCCGCCGGCCTGGCCGAAGGCGGCCGCGAACAGGCAACCAAGAACGGCATGGAGGTGGTGCTGTTCGAGAAGTATCCCAAGGGCCAGAAGGATTTCAGCACCATCCTGCAGAAGGCGCGCGCGGCCGGCGCCGAGGCGCTGGTGCCGACCTCGTACGAAGGCGACCTCATCAGCATGACGCGCCAGATGAAGCAGCTGGACATCAACTTCCCGTATGTCTTCATGGTCTATGCATCCACGCCGCAGTTCCAGGCCATCGGCGCGGACGCCAACTACATCTACAGCCACACCAACTACCACCCCGCCATCAACTGGAACGTCAACGCCGGCATGACGCGCGAGCAGTTCGCCGCGGCCTATGACCGCAAGTTCCCCAAGGCCGAGTTCCCGCCCGACTTCCAGACCGCGCTGGCCTACGGCGCGGGCGCGCTGACCGAGGAAATCGTGAAGAAGGCCGGCGGCACCGACGCCGCCGCGCTCAAGAAGGCCTCGCTGGACCTGTCCGGCAAGCTCACCGTCATGGCCGGTCCGTACGCCATCGACGACACGGGCAAGCAGCTCCTGATGCCCTTCCCCGTGGTGCAGTTGCTGCCCGGCAAGGGCATGGTGCCGGTGTGGCCGGCGGACGTCGCCACGCAGAAGCCGGTTTACCCGGCTCCTGACTGGAAGGCGAGGTAGAGGTCCCCCCCCCTACGCGCTTACGCGCGCCCCCCCAGGGGGGCGACACCTGCAGACCGGCGGAGCCGGATCTGGCGGTGTCCCCGCTTTGGGGGGGCCAGTTGCAAGTTGGGGCAGGAACTTTTTTTTGCCGGGGGGCACGGTGGTGCGTGCCGCTCGTCCATCTTCTGAGGAAAACATGTCTGACATCGCATTTGCCACGCTGGGCGAACTGGCGCGCGGGCTGGCCGCGGGCCGCTATAGCTCGGTGGAACTGGCGCGGCTTTACCTGGACCGCATCGACCGCGCCAATCCGGCGCTGGGCGCCTACGTCAGCGTCGACCGCGAAGGCGCGCTCAAGCTGGCCGAGGCCGCCGACGCGCGGCGCCGCGCGGGCTACGGGCTGCTCGGTCCGCTGGACGGCCTGCCCGTGGCCGTGAAAGACCTGTGCGACATCGAAGGCCAGGTCACCACGGCCGGCTCGCAGGCGTGGACGCAGCGCCGCAGCGCGGTCACCGCCACGGCGGTGACGCGGCTGGTCGACGCCGGCATGGTGGTGCTGGGCAAGACGCACATGGTGGAGTTCGCTTTCGGCGGCTGGGGCACGAATCCCGTGATGGGCACGCCGCGCAATCCCTGGGACCTGGCCCGCGCCCGCATACCCGGCGGCTCGTCCAGCGGCTCGGGCGTGGCGGTGGCCGCGGGCCTGGCGCCGGCCGCGCTGGGCTCCGACACCGGCGGCTCGGTGCGGATTCCGGCTGCGCTCAATGGCATCACCGGCCTGAAGACCACGCGCGGACTCATCAGTCTGCACGGCTCGGTGGCGCTGTCGCACACGCTGGACTCCATCGGCCCGCTCACGCGCGACACGCGCGATGCGCTGCTGTTGACCCAGGCCCTGTCCGGCCCCGATCCGCGCGATCCCGTGACGCAGGCCGTGCCGGCCTTCCGCTTCCATGAACCGGCCGCGGGCGCGCAGCCGCTGCGCGGCGTGCGCATCGCGCTCATGCCGCCGGCGCAATATCCGATCGCGGTGGACGCGGCCGTGCAAGGCGCCCTGGACGACGCGCGGCGCGTGCTGGCGGGGCTGGGCGCGGACCTGGTCGAGGCGCCCTTCCCCTTCGATTTCCACGACATGATGCTGCGCAACGGCCAGATCATCGCCGCCGAAGCCTATGCGCAGCATCGCGACTACATCGAGGACGGGAACCTGCCCCTGGGCCCTCACGTGCGCTCGCGGGTGCTGGCCGGCAAGCACGTGAGCGCCGCCGACTACATCCGCGCGCTGCAGGCCCACGCCGCCGCCTGCGAGGACTGGCGCAACTGGATGCGCGATTACGACGCGCTGCTGGCGCCCTGCCTGCCCTTCGCCGCCTGCCCGCTGGAGGAAGTGGACGAGGCCGCCACGCCGCTGGCGGCCTTCACCCGGCCCGGCAACTACGTCAACGCCTCGGGCCTGGCGCTGCCCGCGGGATTCACCGCGGACGGCCTGCCCATCGGCGTGCAGCTGCTGGGCAAGCCCAACGGGGAAGGCGCGCTGGGCCGCATCGGCATGGCGTTCCAGGCGCAGACCGACTGGCACCTGCGCCGGCCCGGCCTCGCCGCGATCGGGCTGTAGCCGCCGTTGCCGCGCTAGTCGGCCGCGGGCGCGGCATCCCGCGCCTGGGCGACGGCCGGCTGCGGCTCCCAGCCGCCGCCCAGCGCCACGATCAGGTTGACGCTGGCGGCCAGGCGGTTGCCCAGCAGGCTCAGCGCGTTGCGCTCGCTGCCCAGCGCGGTGGCGTCCACCACGGCCACGCTGAGGTAATCCACCAGGCCCGCCTGGTATTGATTCTGTATCAGCCGCAGCGATTCGCGCGCCGCTTCCAGCGCGCGGCGCTGCACGGCCTGCTCCTGCTCCATGACGCGCAGCTGGATCAGATAATCCTCGACCTCGCGCAGGCCGGTCAGCGCCGTCTGCCGGTAGGCCGCGGCCTGGGCGTCGTAGGATGCGCGGGCCTGTTCGACCTGCGCCTGGCGCGCGCCGCCGTCGAAGATGGTCAGCGCCAGCGCCGGTCCCAGCGACCAGAAGCGCGCCGGCGCGGTCAGCAGCTCGGCGAACTGGCCGTTGCGAAACCCGCCGTCGGCCGACAGCGTCAGCGTGGGGAACCAGGCGGCCTGCGCCACGCCGATCTGGGCGTTGGCGGCCGCGGCGCGGCGTTCCGCCGCCGCCACGTCGGGGCGGCGCTCCAGCAGTTCGGACGGCAGGCCCACCGGGATCTGCGGCAGGCGCAGCGTGAACACGGCCGGCGCCAGGCTGAACTGCGACGGCGCCTGGCCCATGAGCACGGCGATGGCGTGCTCGAGCTGGCCGCGCTGCCAGTCCAGGTCGATGGACTGCGCGCGCGTGCTTTCCAACTGCGTGCGCGCCACGGCCACGTCGGCCTGGCCGGCCACGCCCACGGCATAGCGGTTCTGGGTCAGCTGCAGCGATTTCTCGTAGGCCGCCACGGTGGCGTCGAGCAGGCGTTTCTGTTCGTCCAGCACCCGCAGCTGCAGGTAGGACTGCACCAGCGCGGCCTGCGCGCTCAGGCGCGTGGCGCCCAGGTCGGCCAGGCTGGCCGCGGCGCTGGCTTCCGAGGATTCGACGCTGCGCCGCACCCGCCCCCACAGGTCCGCCTCCCAACTGACGCTGCCGGTCAGCGAATACTGGTTGGACACGTTGCCGCCGGAGGCGGAGGTCGCGCCGCCCTGCCCGCCGCCGCTGCCCGAGCGGCTCATGCCGGCGCCCGCGCCCACGGTCGGGAAGAAGCCGGCGCGCGCGCCGCGCACCAGCCCCAGCGCCTGCCGGTAGTTGGCCTCGGCCTGCGCGATGGTCTGGTTCGACGCGTTCAGGCGCGCGACCAGATCGTCCAGCACGGGATCGTCGTAGACCCGCCACCACTGGCCGCGCTCGGCCTCGTCGCGCGGACGGGCGGGCTTCCAGCCGTCGACCTGGACCTGGCCTTCCTTGTAGGCCGCGCCCACGTCCAGCGCCGGACGCTGGTAGTCGGGACCGACGGCACAGGCGCCCAGCAGCGCGCACAGCGCGGCCGCGGCGGCGCCGCGGGGAAGAAGGCGATTCACGGACAGCATGGCGTTGCGCATCATGTTTGTTCTATGGAGGCGGCCGATCCGTCGCGGCGGGCGCGTCCGCGCGCGGCCCACAGGCGGAAACGGTCCAGGTAAAGATAGACCACGGGCGTGGTGTACAGCGTGAGGATCTGGCTCAGCACCAGGCCGCCGACGATGGTGATGCCCAGCGGCTGGCGCATCTCGACGCCGGCGCCGGTGGCCAGCACCAGCGGCAGCGCGCCGAAGATGGCGGCCATGGTCGTCATCATGATGGGGCGAAAGCGCGTCAGACAGGCCTGGAAGATTGCGTCGCGCGGGCTCATGCCCTGGCTGCGTTCCGCCTCCAGCGCGAAGTCCACCATCATGATGGCGTTCTTCTTGACGATGCCGATCAGCAGGAAGACCCCGATCAGCGCGATCAGCGTGAAGTCGTAACGCAGCAGCAGCAGGGCCAGCAGCGCGCCCAGCCCGGCCGACGGCAGCGTGGACAGAATGGTCAGCGGATGCACGAAGCTCTCGTACAGAATGCCCAGCACGATGTACATGGTGACCAGCGCCGCCAGGATCAGCCAGGGCTGCTGCGCCAGCGTCTGCTGCAGGGCCGCGGCGGTGCCCTGGAAGCCCGCCTGGATCTGATCCGACGGCAGGCCGATGCGCGCGACCGCCGCGTCGATGGCCGCGGTCGCCTGGCCCAGCGAAACGCCCGGCGCCAGGCTGAACGAAATGGTGTCGGCCACGAACAGCCCCTGGTGCTGCACGCTGAGCGGCGCGTTGGTGTTCTCCAGCCGGGTGAAGGCCGACAGCGGCACGCGCGCGCCGGCCGCCGTGATCACCTCGACCTGCCTGAGCGATTCGATGTCCTGCGCGAACTTGGGGTCCACGCCCAGCACCACGTGGTACTGGTTCAGCGGCCCGTACATCACCGAGACCTGGCGCTGGCTGAACGAGTTGTTCAGCACCGTGGAGATGGTGGACATGCTGACGCCCAGCCGGGTCGCCGCGTCGCGGTCTATCACCAGGTCGATCTGGCGGCCCTTGTCCTCCACGTCGGCGTCCACGTCGGTGATTTCGGGAATCTTGGCCATGGCCTGCTGCACCCTGGGCATCCAGGTGCGCAGCAATTGCAGGTCGCCCGACATCAGCGTGTAGTCGTACGAACCCTGGCTCTGGCGTCCGCCGATGCGGATGTCCTGCTGCGACACCAGGAACATGCGCGCGCCCGGCATGTTCTGCAGCTTGCCGCGCAGCCGGTTGATGACCACGTCGGCCGAGACCTTGCGCTCCTCCAGCGGCTTGAGCTGGATCTGCATGAAGCTGCTGTTGCTGCCGCCGCGCCCGCCGGCGTAGCCGGTCATGCTCTGCACCGCCGGATCGGCCAGCACCACCTTGCGCAGCGCTTCCAGCTTGGGCACGGTGGCCTGGAACGAGGTGCCCTGGTCGACCCGGAAAAAGCCCAGCAGCTGGCCGGTGTCCTGCTGCGGGAAGAAGCCCTTGGGCACCACCGTGTACAGGTAGACGTTCAGCCCCACCGCGATGGCCAGGGTCAGCATCATCAGGCGGCCGTGCGCCAGCGCCCAGCCCAGCGTACGGCGATAGCCGCCGAGCATGGCCTCGAAGCCGCGCTCGGCCCAGCGCGCCAGCCTGCCGGGCGGACGCGGCTCGCGCGGTTCGTTTTGCAGCAGGCGCGCGCACATCATCGGCGTGAGGGTCAGCGACACCACCAGCGACACCAGGATGGCGGCCGACAGCGTCACGGCGAACTCGCGGAAAAAGCGCCCGACCACGCCGCCCATCAGCAGGATGGGTATGAACACCGCCACCAGCGACAGGCTCATCGACAGCACCGTGAACCCGACCTCGCGCGAGCCGCGCAGCGCCGCGCGCATGGGCGACATGCCGCGCTCGACGTGGCGCATGATGTTCTCCAGCACCACGATGGCGTCGTCGACCACGAAGCCGGTGGCCACGATCAGCGCCATCAGCGAAATCGTGTTGAGGGTGAAGCCGCTGAGATACATGATGCAGAAGGTGCCGATCAGCGACACCGGCACCGCCACGCTGGGGATCAGGGCCGCGCGCCAGCGCCGCAGGAACAGCAGCACCACCAGCACCACCAGGCCCACCGCGATGATCAGCGTCAATTCGGCCTCGTGCAGCGAGGCGCGGATGCTGGGCGTGCGGTCCTGCGCCACGGACATGTTGGCGTCGGCCGGCATCAGGGCCTGCAGCACCGGCAGCTGGGCGCGCACCGCGTCCACCGTCTCCATGATGTTGGCGTCGGCCTGGCGCCGCACGATCATCAGGATGGCCTTGCTGTGGTTGTAGAAGCCGGTCTGGTACAGGTCCTCGACCGAGTCCTCCACCTTGGCCACGTCCGACACGCGCACCGGCGCGCCGTCGCGCCAGGCCACGATCAGCGGCCGGTACTGCTCGGCGCGGCTGAGCTGGTCGCTGGCCATGATCTGCCAGTGGTAGCGGTCGTTCTCCAGCACGCCCTTGGGCCGGTTGGCGTTGGCGTTGGCCAGGGCCGCGCGCAATTCGTCGAGCGACACGCCGCGGTTGGCCAGCGCCCCCGGCAGCACCGTGACGCGCACCGCCGGCAGCGAACTGCCGCCCACCGTCACCTCGCCCACGCCCTCCACCTGCGACAGCTTCTGCGCCACGATGGTCGAGGCGATGTCGTAGAGCTGCCCCTGGCTGAGCGTGTCCGAGGTCAGCGCCAGCGTCATGATGGGCGCGTCCGAGGGATTGGACTTGTGGTACGTGGGATTGCTGCGCAGACCGGTCGGC
Source organism: Achromobacter sp. SX5 (assembly GCF_056711425.1). Classification (NCBI taxonomy): domain Bacteria; kingdom Pseudomonadati; phylum Pseudomonadota; class Betaproteobacteria; order Burkholderiales; family Alcaligenaceae; genus Achromobacter; species Achromobacter sp. SX5. The sequence continues at coordinate 5,163,016 of NZ_CM160041.1, forward strand.
AGCAGCGAGCGCGCCGCGTTGATGGAGGCCTGCACGTCGCGGGCCGCGCCGTTGATGTCGCGCGAGAGATCGAACTGCAGCGTGATGCGGGTGGAGCCCTGCGAACTGCGGGAGGTCATCTCGGTGACGCCGGCGATGCTGCCCAGCGAGCGCTCCAGCGGCGTGGCCACGCTGGAGGCCATGGTCTCGGGACTGGCCCCGGGCAGGCTGGCCGACACCGAGATGGTGGGGATGTCCACCTGCGGCAGCGGCGCCACCGGCAGCAGGAAATAGCACAGCAGGCCCGCCAGCACGACCGCCAGGCTCAGCAGCGTGGTCGCCACCGGCCGGACGATGAAGGGCGCCGACAGGATCACGACGCATCCTCCGCCGCGGCGGCGCGCGCCCCGCGCCAGCGGCGCGACATGCGGTCGAACATCAGGTAGATCACCGGCGTGGTGAAGAGCGTCAGCACCTGCGACAGCAGCAGCCCGCCGACCATCACCAGGCCCAGCGGCTGGCGCAGCTCGGCGCCGGTGCCGGACGACAGCATCAGCGGCAGCGCGCCGAACAGCGCGGCCAGCGTGGTCATCAGGATCGGACGGAAGCGCAGCAGCGCCGCCTCATGGATGGCCGCCAGCGGGGTCAGGCCGCGCTTGCGCTCGGCGTCCAGCGCGAAGTCGATCATCATGATGGCGTTTTTCTTCACGATGCCGATCAGCAGGATGATGCCGATGATCCCGATCATGTCGAGCTCGGTGCCGCTGATGAGCAGCGCCAGCAGCGCCCCGACCCCGGCCGACGGCAGGGTCGACAGGATGGTGATGGGATGGATATAGCTTTCGTACAGCACGCCCAGCACGATGTACATGGTGACCACCGCGGCCAGGATCAGCCACAGCGTGCTCGACAGCGAATTCTGGAACGCCAGCGCCGCGCCCTGGAAGCGCGTCTCGACGCCGGTGGGCATGCCGATGTCGGCCTCGGCCGCGGTAATGGCCTCGACCGCGCCGGACAGCGAGGCGCCCGGCGCCAGGTTGAACGACACCGTCACCATGGGGAACTGGTCCAGCCGGTTCACGGCCAGCACCGTGCGCCCTTCGGTGATGCGCGCCACCGACGACAGCGGCACCTGCCCGCCCGAGGCGGTGGGCACGCGGATCTGCCCCAGCGAGGACGGCGTCGTCTGGAACTGCGGCTGCACCTCCAGCACCACGCGGTACTGGTTGGACTGCGTGAAGATCGTGGAGATCAGGCGCTGGCCGAAGGCGTTGTACAGCGCCTCGTCGATCACGGCGGCCGTGATGCCCAGGCGCGAGGCCGCGTCGCGGTCGATCTCGACCCAGGCCTGCAGGCCTTCGTCCTGCAGGTCGTCGGTCACGTCCTTGAGTTCGGGCACCTGGCGCAGGCGCTCGACCAGCCTGGGCGTCCATTCGCTCAGCACCTTCAGGTCCGGATTGGACAGCGTCATCTGGTACTGCGTGCGGCTGACCCGGTCTTCGATGGTCAGGTCCTGCACCGGCTGCATATAGACCGTGAGGCCGTCCTGTGCGGCCAGCGCCCGGTCCAGGCGCGCCATCACCGTGCGCAGGTCGCCGTCGCGCTCGGCATGCGGCTTGAGCGCGATCTGCAGGCGTCCGGCGCTGAGCGTGGCGTTGCTGCCGTCCACGCCGATGAAGGAGGACACGGCCTGCACGTCGGGATCTTCCAGCACCAGGCGCGCGGCGGCCTGCTGGCGCTCGGCCATGGCCTTGAACGAAATCGACTGCGGCGCCTGGGTGATGGCCTGGATCAGGCCGGTGTCCTGCTGCGGGAAAAAGCCCTTGGGGATCGCCAGGTACAGCAGCACCGTCAGCGCGAAGGTCGCCAGCGCCACCAGCAGCGTCAGCGGCTGGTGCCGCAGCACGACCTGCAGCCAGCGGTCGTAGCCGGCGATGACGCGGTCGATGAAGGCGCCCGTGGCGCGATGGAAGCGCCCGTGCTTCTGCGCCGACTCGGCGCGCAGCAGGCGCGCGCACATCATGGGCGTCAGGCTCAGCGACACCACCAGCGAGATCAGGATGGACACGGCCAGCGTGATCGCGAACTCGCGGAACAGCCGTCCCACCACCTCGGTCATGAAGAGCAGCGGGATCAGCACCGCGATCAGCGAGAACGTCAGCGATATCAGCGTGAAGCCGATCTGCGCCGCGCCCTTAAGCGCGGCCTGCAGCGGCGTCTCGCCCTCTTCGAGATGACGGGCGATGTTCTCGATCATGACGATGGCGTCGTCCACCACGAAGCCGGTGGCGATGGTCAGCGCCATCAGGGTCAGGTTGTTGACCGAGAATCCGGCCAGGTACATGACGCCGAAGGTGCCGACCAGCGACAGCGGCACCACCACGCTGGGAATCAGCGTGGCCGTGAGGCTGCGCAGGAACACGAAGGTCACCATGACCACCAGCGCCACCGCCAGCAGCATTTCGAACTGCACGTCGGCGACCGAGTCGCGAATGGTCTGGGTGCGGTCGGACACCACGCTCACGTCCAGCGTGGCCGGCAGGGCAGCCCGCAACTGCGGCAGCAGCGCCTGGATGCGGTCGACCACGTCGATCACGTTGGCGCCCGGCTGGCGCTGGATGTTCAGCAGGATGGCGGGCTTGTCGCCGGCCCAGGCCGCCTGCCGCACGTCTTCGGCGCCCTCGACCGCGCGCGCCACGTCCGACAGGCGCAGCGGCGCGTTGTTCTGGTAGGCGATGATCAGGTCGTTGTAGTCGGTGGGCGTCTTGAGCTGGTCGTTGGCGTTGATGGTGGTCGAGCGCAGCGGACCGTCCAGGTTGCCCTTGGGCTGGTTCACGTTGGCGCCGACGATGGCCGTGCGCAGGTCCGACAGCGACAGCCCGTTGGCCGCCAGCGCCTGCGGATTGACCTGCACCCGCACCGCGGGCCGCTGCCCGCCCGCCACGCTGACCAGGCCCACGCCGGAGATCTGCGACAGCTTCTGCGCGACCCGCGTGTCGACCAGGTCGCGCACCTGCGGCAGCGGCATGGTGGGCGAGGTGATCGCCAGGGTCAGCACCGCCGCGTCGGCCGGGTTGACCTTGTTGTAGGTCGGCGGCACCGGCAGGTCGCCGGGCAGCAGGTTGGAGGCGGCGTTGATGGCCGCCTGCACTTCCTGCTCGGCCACGTCCAGCGGCAGGGTGAGATTGAATTGCAGCGTGATGACCGAGGCGCCGCCCGAACTGGTCGACGACATCTGGTTCAGGCCCGGCATCTGCCCGAACTGCCGCTCCAATGGCGAGGTGACCAGCGAGGTCATCACGTCGGGGCTGGCGCCGGGGTACAGCGTCACCACCTGTATGGTCGGATAGTCCACTTCCGGCAGGGCCGAGACGGGCAGCAGCCGGTAGGCGATGAAGCCGGCGATCAGGATGGCCACCATCGACAGCGTGGTGGCCACCGGACGCAGGATGAACAGGCGCGACGGACTCACGGCGTTTCCCGGTCTATTTCGACGGCGGCGTGGTGCCGGCCGGCGCGCCCGCGCCCAGCGACTTGTCGCGCGGAGCCGGAATCACGCCGGCGTCGCCCACCACTTCCACCTTGGCGCCGGCGCGCAGGCGGTCGGTGCCTTCGACCACCACCCGGTCGCCGGGCTGCAGACCCTCGTTGACCGCCACCATGCCGTTGTTGATCGCGCCCAGCTTCACCTGGCGCACCAGCACCGTGTTGTCCTGCTGCACCAGGAATACGAAGGCGCCGGCCGAACCCTGCTGGATGGCGGCGGTGGGCACGGCGGTGACGTCCTTGCGCGTCAGCACGTGCAGCCGCACGTTGACGAACTGGTTGGGGAACAGCGCGTCGTCGGTGTTGTCGAAGCGGGCCTTGAGCTTGAGGGTGCCGGTGGTCACGTCGATCTGGTTGTCCAGGGTTTCCAGCTGGCCCGTGGCGATGCGGCGGGTGTCGGCGCGGTCGTAGGCGTCCACGGCCAGCTTGCGGCCGGCGGCGAGTTCGGCGCGCACCTCGGGCAGCTGGGTCTCGGGCAGCGTGAACACCACGGAAATCGGCTGGGTCTGGGTGATCACCACCAGCCCGTTGGTGTCCGAGCTGGACACCAGATTGCCGCGGTCCACCTGACGCAGGCCCAGACGGCCGTCGATGGGCGCGGTGATGCGCGCGTAGTCCAGCTGCAGCCGGGCGTTGTCGACGTTGGCCTGGTCGCTCTTGACCGTGCCCTCGTACTGCCGCACCAGCGCCGCCTGCGTGTCGACCTGCTGCTTGGCGATGGAATCCTGCTTGTACAGGGCCTGGTAGCGCTGCAGGTCGCGGCGCGCGTTCTCCAGCTGCGCCAGGTTCTGCATCTGCGTGCCGCGCGCCTGGTCCAGCGCCACCTGGAAGGCGCGCGGGTCCACCTGCGCCAGCAGGTCGCCGGCCTTCACGCGCTGGCCTTCCTGGAAGGCCACCTCGACCAGCTCGCCGCTGACCCGGCTGCGCACGGTGACCGTGTTGTAGGCCGTCACCGTGCCCAGCGACTTCAGGAAAATGTCGATGTCCTGCCGGACGGCGGTGGCGATGCGCACCGGCACCGCCATGTTCGCCATTGCCGCCCCGGGCGGACGGCCCCCGCCCGCCGGCTTGGCCGCCGGCCGCAGCAACAGCCAGGCGATGCCGGCCCCGGCAAGCAGCAACAGCGCCAGCACGGCCAGGCGGCGGCGGGACCTATGGGCGGGCGGAGAAACGGGACGGCTTTCAGGCATGTACGTTGCAGACGCGGGCAGGGAAAGCCGTATTGTCTACTAGACCATCGCGTAGTCCAGCACCGGGAGCGGCGGTTGAAACTCCCCGCAACAGGTAATGGGGGGGTGGGTGGGTCCCTCCTGCGTACCGGGGGGCTACGTGGGTTCTGCGTAGGATGGGTGTAGCGCGAGAATTCTTGGGCAAGCACTCAATTGCCCATCGCGCGTAACCCATCGGCCGGCGGCAGCCGGGTGTTTGTCTCTTGCCACGAAAAGCGGCGGCTGGCGCCGCCTGATGGGTGTCGCGCGCTGGAGAGCCGGGTTCTTGCTCAGATGCGCTCGCGCTTTACCCATCCTACGAGTTGCACAACGTCATCTGGAACCCCACGTCGCGGGCCACCTGCTGGGGCTTGAATTCGCCATCCTGCGTGGAAAAACGTATCCAGATCATGTACTTATTGGCGCTGATCTCGGGAAATACGCCGTGGGCGGGGTCCACCCACACACGCAGCAGCTGGAACTGCTTGCCGCCCAGCATCTGCTGGTAGGCGCCCTGCTCGGCCACGATGTCGGTCTTGCGGCCGGATTCGCGCAGCAGGCGCAGCGCCAGGGTCAGGCCGTCGTAGAGGGGAATGAAGGGCGCGATCCAGGATTGCAGGTCGGCGCAGCGGGCCGCCTCGGGCTTGTTCTGCCAGGCGAAATACGAAGGCATGTCGACCTGCGTGGCGTTGCCGGGCATGGACAGCCGCCCACGCAGGCTGGTGAGCCATTCGTTCTCGCGCAGGGGCTGGCCGGTCTTGCCGGGCACGGCCAGCGCGCCGGTGACCTTTTCCATTTCGCGCAGCATGGATTCCAGCGCGTCCTGCGCCACGCCGGGATGGTCGCGCAGGCCGACCAGCGCCAGGCGCTGGCGTTCCAGGTCCTGCAGCAAGGCGCCCTTGACGTCGGTGCGTTCGCAGGCGTCGAGCAGATCGAACAAGGCGGTGACGGCGACCTGGTGCAGTCGTGAATCCCCCTCGCGTGCAAAGAAGAACAACCTGTCGAACAGGAATTCCAGCCGCAGATAAGCGCGGATACGCTCGTTGAAGGGATATTCGTAAACAATCACGCTTTTTTACAGGCCCATCTGTGGTTGGCCGGCAGGCCAATGTTATTCAGGGGTGCCGGCCTGGCCCAGGGCTTGCCGGTCTGTCGTGCCCGCCAGCGCCAGCCAGCGGTCGTGCAGGGTCTTCGCCTGCGCGCGCAGTTGCTCGGGCGTGGTGGCGCCATCGTTGACGATGACGTCGTCGGCGGCTTCCAGCCGGCTTGCGCGCGCAGCCTGTGCTGCCATGATACGCCTGATGGCTGGCTCCGTCAGCCCGCTGCGCGCGCGCACGCGGGCCACCTGCGCCTCGGGATCGCAATCCACCACGCAGATGCGATCCAGGCGCGCGCGCCAGCGCGGCAGCGACTCCACCAGCAAGGGCACGACGAAGACCAGATACGATCCGGCGGCCGCGGCGGCCTGGCGTTCGGTCTCCTGGCCGATGGCCGGATGCATGATGGCTTCCAGCCGCAGCCGCACCTGCGGATCGGAGAACGCCTGCTCGCGCATCCATGCGCGGTCCAGCGCACCGTCGGCCGTCAGCGCCCGCGGGCCGAATTCGCGTTCGATCGCCGGCATGGCCGCGCCCTGCGGCGCGGTCAGCATGTGCGCGATCTCGTCGGTATCGACCACCGACGCGCCCCACTGCGCAAGCATGTCCGCCACGCGGGTCTTGCCCGATCCGATACCGCCAGTCAGTCCTATCTTGTACATGCCGCTCGTCCCATCGTGTCGCGTACTAGCCCAGCCATTGCCACAGCCCCTGCGGCCCGCCCGCCAGCAGCGTCGCGATGCCGGCCAGCGCCAGATAAGGGCCGAAGGGCAGCGGCTGTCCGCGGCTGGCGCGTCCACTCAGCGTCAGCGCGCCGCCGATCAGCACGCCCAGCAGCGACGCGCCCAGCAGCAGCATCGGCAGGGTCTCGATGCCGAACCATGCGCCCAGGGCGGCCAGCAGCTTGAAGTCGCCATGGCCCATGCCTTCGCGCCCGGTCAGCAGGCGGAATATATGAAAGATAACCCACAGGAACACGTAGCCCGCGACCGCGCCGGCCACCGCCATCTGCACGCTGGTGTAGGCGTCGAACAGATTGGCCAGCAGGCCCGCCCACAGCAGCGGCTGCGTCAGCGCATCGGGCAGCAGCGTCGATTCGAAATCGATCCAGGCCAGCGCCACCAGCGTGGCCGACAGGCCCATCGCGCACAGCGCCGGCGGCGTGGCGCCGAAGCGCCAGGCGCAGGCGGCGAACAGCGCGCAGGTCAGCAGTTCAATGGCCGGGTAGCGCCAGCCTATCGCGGTTCCGCAGGCGGCGCAGCGTCCGCGCAGCAGCAGCCAGCCCAGCAGCGGCGCACGGCGCCAGCCCGTCACCGGCGCGGCGCAGGCCGGGCAGTGCGACGCCGGCGACCACAGGCCGTAGCGGCTTTCGGTGCGCGCCTGGCCGGCCGCCTCCTGGCAGTGCGCCTGCCACTCCTGCTCCATCATGCGCGGCAGCCGGTGCGTCAGCAGCGTCAGCCAGTTGCCCACGGCCAGGCCCGCCAGCGCCGCCAGGACGATGAACAGGCCCGGGGGCAGGTCGAAGACGTAGCGCATCGCCGTCATCCGAAGCGCGCGCCGGCGACGTGCGCGATCGGGCCCGGGACGCGATGTAGAACCGGCCGGCGGCGGCCATGTCGTAATTTGTGCATAAAGTGCGGAATACACCCAGGAGCGGCTAGGGCAACGTATCGAATCTTCGCATAAGTGCGTAAAATCGGAGACAGACTCAATTCACGGATAAGCTGCCATGACCGCGCGCGTCGACAACATTGTTACCCGCTCCCGCAAACTAAGCGTCATGGGGCTGCTGCTGGCGGGCACCGCCATAGGCGCGGCGGGCTGCGCCCAGCAGAAGACCGAGGGCTATTACGACCCGCCCGCGGAAAGCACCGTGACCGACGCGCAGTACCAGGGCTCCGGCGCCGGCTACCGCACCGTGATCCGCGCGCCTTCGCAGGTGCAGATCGCGCTCAAGCCGGATGCCCGCAAGCCGCAGAACCAGGCCCAGCAAGCGGCCGCGGCAGGCGCGGAAACCACCGAAGACGGCCAGGCCGTACCCGAGCACGCCGAGGGCGGTGGCGGTAGCGCCGGCGCAGCGACCGCCGCGCCCGCGCCGGCGCCCAATGCCGCCGCGCACAGCCTGGTGCCGCAACCCCAGACCTACATGGGCACGCTGCCGTGCTTCTCGCCCGTCATGCAGTGCACGGCGCAGCGCGTGACGCTGACGCTGGCGCCCAACGGCCGCTGGCGCGGCCGCACCGCCTACCTGGAGAACGATCCCCAGAAGGGCCAGCCAGTGGCCGAACAAGGCTGCTGGGACGCCACCGACGAACGCCCGCCGCGCGTCATCCTGATGGACGGCCAGGGCAACGCCCGCGTCGAGTTCGTGGTGGCCGCCAACAACGTGCTGCGCGTGCGCTCCATCGCCGGCCAGACGCCGAACCTGAACTACAACCTGACCCGCCAGCCGGACCTGGACCCCATCGACGAGCTGGCCAAGGCCGCCGCGCCCAAGTGCCCCTGAGCACCGCGCGCGCTTGAATCCATGCCTGGCATCGGGCCCGGCGAACGCCTCGTTCGCCGGGCCCGATGTTTTTGAGCGCGCAGGCATCATGGCTTGGCCGGTGCGTATCGGGGCGAGGGCTGTTCATGCAGGGTGACGGCCCCGCCGTGCGGATCGCCCTCCGGCATGAGCGGCACGGGCGAGGCGCCCGAACGCCGGTGGGCGCACAGCCGGCAGGCCAGTTGCATGGCGTTGCGGGCGCGGAGCTTGGTGAAGATGCGGGCGCGATGGGCTTCGACGGTGCGCAGCGAAATGCCCAGGTCGATGGCGATGACCTTGTTCGGGCTGCCCGCCGCCACGTAGGCGACGATCTGGCGTTCGCGCGGGGTCAGGATGGCGAGGACGTCGTCCAGGTCGGGGCGGGGCTGCATGGGGCTTGTCTCCTGCAAAGTAGATTTGCATCGAGTCTGCCCCGCCGCGCCAGCCGCCGGAAGCTGGCAATTCTGTCAGGGTGGACATAAACGCCCCCCCCCTGCCCGGGCCTCAGGCCGTGTAGACCAGTTCCAGATTGTCGATCAGGCGGGTGGCGCCGAGTTTGGCGGCGGCCAGCGCCACCACCGGCTCGCCGGCCTGCAGGTCGGCGGCTTCGGGGCGCTTCAGGTCGCGCTGGCGGCGCAGCGCCACGTAGTCCACCTGCCAGCCGCGCCGGGTCAGGCCGTCGATGGCTTCGCGCTCCAGCGCGGCGGCGTCGCGCTCGCCCTGGGCCAGGCGCTGGCCCAGCTGCTGCAGGGCGGCGTACAGGGCCGGCGCCTCGGCGCGGTCGGCCTCGCTCAGGTAGCGGTTGCGCGAGGACAGCGCCAGGCCGTCCTCGGCGCGCACGGTTTCGTGCGCCAGCACTTCCACCGGCAGCTGGAACTGGCGGCACATGTTGCGCACCACCATGAGCTGCTGGTAGTCCTTCTTGCCGAACACGGCCACGCGCGGTTGCACGCAGGAAAACAGCTTCAGCACCACGGTGCTCACGCCCGCGAAGAAGCCGGGACGGAATTCGCCTTCGAGGATGTCGCCCAGGTCGTCGGGCGGCTGCACGCGGAAATTCTGCGGCTCGGGATACATTTCGCGCTCGTTGGGCGCGAACAGCACGTAGACGTCGCGCTCGCGTTCGAGTTTCTCGATGTCGGCGGCCAGCGTGCGCGGATACTGGTCGAAGTCTTCGTTGGGACCGAACTGCAGGCGGTTGACGAAGATGCTGGCCACCACCGGATCGCCATGCTGGCGCGCGAGCTTCATCAGCGCCAGGTGGCCTTCGTGCAGGTTGCCCATGGTGGGCACGAACGATACGCGGTTCTGTCCGCGCAGGTGGTCGCGCAATTCCTGGATGGTGTGTACGACTTTCAAGGGGAGTCTCCGGAAGTAGGAACGCGCAGCCCGGCCTCAGGCCGCGACCGCCGCCACGCTGGTATAGGCCAGGCGCACGTAGATGGGCGCGTAGGGTTCCGCCTGCGTGATCTCGAGCAGGGATTCGCGGGCCAGTTCCAGCATGGCGATGAAATGCACCACGACCACCGCCGCGGGCGCGCCTTCGCGGATACGCTCCATGAAGAGGTCGCCGAACTCCATGAAGCGCACGTCGTTCAGGCGCCGCAGGATGTGCGTCATGTGGTCGCGCACCGACAGCTGTTCGCGCGTGATGTGGTGGTGCTGGTTCAGCTTGGCCCGCTTCATGATGTCGGCCCAGGCCGCGCGCAGGTCGTCCACGCTGACTTCGGGCAGCATGCGCTCGACGCTCAGGTCTGCCACCGCCTGGCTGCTGACGAAGTCGCGGCCGAGCTGCGGCATCCGGTCGAGCTTCTGGGCCGCCAGCTTCATCTGCTCGTATTCGAGCAGGCGGCGCACCAGTTCGGCGCGCGGGTCCTCGGGCTCTTCGCCGGTGTCGGTCTTCTTGACCGGCAGCAGCATGCGCGACTTGATCTCGATGAGCATCGCCGCCATCAGCAGGTATTCGGCGGCCAGCTCCAGGTTGTGGATGCGGATCTGCTCGACGTACGAGAGGTATTGCCGGGTGACATCCGCCATCGGGATGTCCAGCACGTTGAAGTTCTGCTTGCGGATCAGGTAGAGCAGCAGGTCCAGCGGCCCTTCGAACGCCTCCAGGAAGACCTCCAGCGCATCCGGCGGGATGTACAGGTCGGTCGGCATCTGGAACAGCGGCTCGCCGTACAGGCGCGCGAACGCCACGCTGTCTACCGTGTCGGGGGTGCTGTCGACGGGCGGTTCCACTAGCGCGGCCAGGGCGTCGCCCGGGAAAGCGTTCTGGGCCATGGTTGCCGCAAGGGGCTCAGTCGGCCTGGTATACGTACGGCTTCTGCGGCACGCGGCCGGCGCGGAAGGCCTCCAGCAGCTCCGGGTCCTGCGGTTTGTCCCAAAGACGGGCGCGGCCCTCGCGCTGGCGCTCTTCGGTGCCGGGATGCGACTGCTTGTAGTCTTTCAGGAAACGGGTGATCTCGGATTCGTAGTTGGTCGCCATGACGCCAATTTCAGTGGGTTTCGGATGAGGGGAGTTTACTTCACGACGGCCCCTCCCCCGGCGTTACAATCTGGGGGCCCCCTACGTATCCTCGCCCATGTCCGCAGAATCCGCCGCCGCCGCCCATCCCGCTCCCTCACTCACCCCGGAAGCGATGCGCGCGGCACGCATGATTCCCTTCATCGTCGGCTGCGCGCTGTTCATGCAGATGCTGGACGCCACGGTGGTCGCCACGGCCCTGCCGGCGATGGCGCGGGCCCTGGGCTCGACCCCGGTGCGGCTGAACGTGGCCATCACCTCCTACCTGCTGTCGGTGGCCGTGTTCGTGCCCGTCAGCGGCTGGGCGGCCGACCGCTACGGCGCGCGGCGCGTGTTCGTGGCGGCCATCGGCCTGTTCACCCTGAGCTCCGTGGCCTGCGCCCTGTCGCAGGACCTGCCGCAGCTGGTGGCGGCCCGCGTCGTCCAGGGCATGGCCGGCGCGATGATGGTGCCGGTGGGGCGCATCATCCTGCTGCGCACCGTGCCCAAGCAGGACTTGCTCAAGGCCATGTCCTTCCTGTCCATCCCCGCCCTGCTGGGGCCGGTGATCGGGCCGCCGCTGGGCGGCTTCATGGTCACCTATATGTCGTGGCACTGGATCTTCCTGATCAACATTCCCATCGGCATCCTGGGCATTTTCCTGGTGCTGCGCTACGTGGAGGAAATCCGCGTGGAAGGCGCCCCGCGCCTGGACTGGCCGGGCTTTCTGCTCAGCGCCATCTGCCTGGCGACGCTGGTCAGCGGCTTCGAGGCGATCGGCCGCGACGTGATGCCGCTGCCCATGCTGCTGGGCCTGATCGCCACCGGCCTGGCCTGCGGCCTGCTCTACGGCTGGCACGCGCGCCGGGCGCCCCATCCCATCATCGATCTGTCCCTGATGCGGATACCGACCTTCGCCATCGCCACCCTGGGCGGCAATCTGTGCCGCTTCGCCGTGGGCGCCACGCCGTTTCTGCTGGCCATGCTGCTGCAGGTGGGCTTCGGCCTGTCGCCGTTCTCGGCCGGGCTGATCACCTTCGCCAGCGCCGCGGGCGCGCTGCTGATGAAGTTCGTCGCCACCCCCATCGTGCAGCACTTCGGATTTCGTCGGGTATTGACCGTCAACGCGCTGCTGACCGGCATTTTCATCGTGGTCTGCGGCGCCTTCACGCCCGCCACGCCGGTCTGGCTGATGATCGCCGTGCTGCTGGTGGGCGGGTTTTTCCGCTCGCTGCAGTTCACGGGGGTAAATACGCTAACCTATGCCGACATTCCCCCGACCCAGATGAGCCGCGCCAGCAGTTTCGCCGCCATGGCGCAGCAGCTCGGCATCAGCCTGGGCGTGGGCGTGGCGGCGGTCACGCTGAACATCAGCATGGCCCTGCGCGGCGCCGAGACGCTGGCGATACGGGACGTGGTCGCGGGCTTCATCGTCATCGGCGTGCTGTGCATGGCCTCGGTCTTCTCATTTGGACGCCTCGACCCGCTGGCCGGGGCTCACCTGAACGGCGCAAAGAATCGTGACGACGAATGAATTTGTCCTGGCCCTGGACCAGGGAACCACCAGCTCCCGGGCCATCGTGTTCGACCGCGAAGGCGTGGTGCGCGGCGTAGGCCAGCGCGAATTCCGCCAGCACTATCCCCGTCCGGGCTGGGTCGAGCACGACGCCGGCGAAATCTGGCAGAGCCAGCTGGACGTGGCCCGCGAGGCCTTGCGCAACGCCGGCGCGGCCGCGGCCGACATCGCCGCCCTCGGCATCACCAACCAGCGCGAAACCACGCTGATCTGGGAACGCACCACCGGCCGGCCGCTGGCCCGCGCCATCGTCTGGCAGGACCGCCGCACCGCGCCCATGTGCGACCAGCTGCGCCAGGACGGCCACGCCGATTTCCTGCAATCGCGCACCGGCCTGGTGGTGGACGCCTATTTCTCGGGCACCAAGCTGGCCTGGCTGCTGGACCACGTGCCCGGCGCGCGCCAGCTCGCCGAGCGCGGCGAACTGGCCTTCGGCACCGTCGACACCTGGCTGGTGTGGCAGCTCACCGGCGGCGCGGTCCACAGCACCGACCCCAGCAACGCCTCGCGCACCATGCTGTTCGACCTGCATACCCAGGACTGGAGCGACGACATCCTGGCGCTGCTCAAGATCCCGCGCAGCGTGCTGCCACGGATCGCCCCCAGCAGCGCCGTGGTGGGCGACACCCTGCCCGAATGGCTGGGCGGCGCCATCCCCATCGCCGGCGTGGCGGGCGACCAGCAGGCCGCCACCTTCGGCCAGGCCTGCTACAGGCCGGGCATGGCCAAGAACACCTACGGCACCGGCTGCTTCATGCTGATGAACGTGGGCGGGCAGCCCGTGCAGTCGCGCAACAACCTGCTGTCGACCGTGGGCTGGGGCCTGCCGCGCGACGGCGGCGGCTGGCAGCCCACCTACATGCTCGAAGGCGGGGTGTTCGTGGCCGGCGCGGCGGTGCAGTGGCTGCGCGACGGCCTGGGCATCATCCAGCGCTCCGAGGAGATCGAGGCGCTGGCCGCCAGCGTGTCCAGCACGGACGACGTCTTCATGGTGCCGGCCTTCGCCGGCCTGGGCGCGCCGCATTGGGACCCCTACGCGCGCGGCACCCTGGTGGGCCTGACCCGCGGCACCACCCGCGCCCACATCGCGCGCGCCACCCTCGAATCCATCGCCCTGCAAAGCGCCGAACTGCTGACCTGCATGAACGCCGACAGCGGCATCGCCCTGACCGAGCTGCGCGTCGACGGCGGCGCGGCCCGCAACGACCTGCTGATGCAGATGCAGGCCGACCTGCTGGGCGTGCCGGTCGTGCGCCCCCGCGTGCCCGAATCCACCGCGCTGGGCGCGGCCGGCCTGGCCGGCCTGGCCGTGGGCTTCTGGTCCGGCCAGGACGAATTCGCGTCCAAGTGGCAGGCCGAACGCACGTTCGAACCGAGCTGGCCCGCGTCCGTACGCGAAGCGCGGATGGCGCGCTGGCGGCAGGCGGTGGAGCTGTCCAAGGGCTGGTCCAACAGCGCCGGGCCAGGCTGATCGTGGACGGGGCGTAGGATGGGCGCAGCGCGAGAGCCCATAAGCAAGAACTCAAATATCGAACGCGCGTAACCCATCAGGCGGCGCCAGCCGCCGCTTTTCGTGGCAAGAGACAAAGCCGGCTTGCGCTTCGTGGCAAGAGATAAAGCCGGCTCTCGCCGGCCGATGGGTTACGCGCGTTCGGCGTCCGGCTTCTTACCCGGGAGGTGCCGCGCTGCACCCATCCTACGTTCCCACGCCCCGTCCACCAGCCGGACACCCAAAATCCCTGATTTGTCCGCCCCCCGCGACATTTAGTACTATCGTTTTCATTAATTCTATATACGCACAAATGTTCGTATCTAGAACATAACGATTTTTCTGGCCAGGCGCACAGGAAGGCACACCCGGAAGAGACGGCAATCCCTGGTTCCGCGCGTGCCCGCCGCAAGCCCGGCGAGTCAGCCCGAGCGAACCATCATGGATACTCCCCTCAAAAATCTCGCCATCGTCGGCGCAGGCGCCATGGGCAGCGGCATCGCGGCCCTGTTCGCCTCGAAGGGACTGAACATCGTCCTCATCGACCCGGTCGAAGGCGCGCTGGAGCGCGCGCTCAAGACGATAGACCGCCAACTGAACGTCTACGCGCCCGGCCGGGTCCAGGAAACCATGCAGCGCATCCAGTTGTCGCCCGGCCTGGAAGCGGCCTGCAACAGCGACCTGGTGATCGAGGCCGTACCCGAAAACCTCGAGCTCAAGCGCGACCTGTTCGCCCGGCTCGACGCGCTGTGCCCGGCGCACACCCTTTTCGCCACCAATACCTCCGGCCTGTCCATCAACGCCATCGCCACCGCCGTGCTGCGGCGCGACCGCTTCGTGGGCACGCACTTCTTCACCCCCGCCGACGTGATTCCGCTGGTGGAGGTGGTGCGCAACGACGCCACGTCCGACGAGACGGTGGCGCGCGTCATGGCCACGCTGCGCCACGCCGGCAAGCGGCCGGTGCTGGTGCGCCAGGACATTCCCGGCTTCATCGCCAACCGCATCCAGCACGCGCTGGCGCGCGAAGCCATTTCGCTGCTGGAAAAAGGCGTCGCCAGCGCGGAGGACATCGACGAAGTGGTCAAGTGGAGCCTGGGCATCCGGCTTGCGCTGTCCGGCCCGCTGGAGCAGCGCGACATGAACGGCATCGACGTGCATTACGCCATCGCCAGCTACCTCTACAAGGATCTCGACAACCGCACCGAGCCCTCGGCGCTTTTGAAGAGCAAGGTCGAAAGCGGGCAGATCGGCGCCAAGAGCGGCCAGGGTTTCTACACCTGGAGCCCGGAGCGCCGCGAACGCGTGCTGCGCGAGAAGAGCGCGGCGCTCGGAGAACTGGCCGCCTGGCTCAACGCCCGGGCCGACGACGCCTGAGGCCGGCGCATACCCATTACTACATAAGGCGCGGAGCCTGCCGCTACCGCGCCGTCGGGCCCCAAGGCCCCGCCACACAAAGAAAACCGATCACAGAAAACCAGCCTTACCGGAGTTCGTTGGAGGCACCATGAATAAACTGGCTTCATTTTTCACGGAGCTGATGCGCAAGTATCTGCCCGATCCCTTTGTCTTCGCCATCGCGCTGACCCTGCTTACCGTACTGCTGGCCATGGGGGTCGAAGGCAAGGGCCTGGGCGACATCACCCGCGCCTGGGGCAACGGCTTCTGGAGCCTGCTGGCCTTCACCACCCAGATGGCGGTGATCCTGGCGATGGGCTATGTGCTGGCCACCGCCCCGCTGACCGACCGCATGCTCAACCGCATCGTCAGCCACGTGCACAAGCCGCACACCGCCATCATCGTGGCGACGCTGGTCGGCGGCATCGGCAGCTACCTGAACTGGGGCTTCGGCCTGGTCATCGGCGGCATCGTCGCCAAGAAGCTGGCCTTGAAGGTCAAGGGCGTGCACTACCCGCTGATCATCGCCGCCGCGTACAGCGGCTTCACCATGTACGGCCTGGGCCTGTCGGCCAGCATCCCGGTGCTGGTGGCCACGCCCAACCATCCCACCGCCAAGCAGATGGGCACCATCCCGCTGTCGGAAACGATTTTCTCGATGCCCATGCTGATCACCAGCCTGGTCATCATCGTCACGCTGCCGCTGCTCAACGCCTGGCTGCATCCGAAAAAGGGCGAGAAGGTCATCGAGGTCGATCCCGCGATCGACCGCGACACCACCGCCGCCAACGCCGCCGAAGACCTGCTGGAAAAGGGCACGCTGGCCTCGCGCCTGAACAACAGCCGCCTGCTGAGCCTGCTGATCGGCGCGCTGGGCGTGGCCTACGTGGTGTTCCACTTCATGGACGGCGGCTCGCTGGACCTGAACCTGATCAACTTCATCATCCTGTTCCTGGGCATCATCCTGCTGGGCACGCCGGCCGCCTACGTGGCCAAGCTGACCGAAGGCATCAAGACGATTTCCGGCATCATCCTGCAATACCCGTTCTACGCCGGCATCATGGCCATCATGGCCGCCTCGGGGCTGGTCACCACGATTTCCGCGGTCTTCGTCGACGTGGCCACGCCCGAGACGCTGCCGTTCTGGGGCCTGATCAGTTCTTTCGTCATCAACTTCTTCGCGCCGTCGGCCGGCGGCCACTGGGTCATCCAGGGTCCGTTCATGATCGACGCCGCCAAGGAAATCGGCAGCGCCCTGAACCAGACCACCATGGCCGTCATGCTGGGCAACGCCTGGAACGACCTGGTGCAGCCCTTCTGGATTCTGCCGGCGCTGGCGCTGTCCAAGCTGAAACTGCGCGATGTTATGGGCTATACCGTCATCATGATGCTGTGGGTCGGCGTGATCCACATCACGGCCGTCCTCCTCTGGGGCTATCTGACCCATTGAGCCACCTGGATGAGCCCCCCGTACGCGCTGACGCGCGCCCCCCAGGGGGCGACACCTGCAGACCGGCGGAGCCGGATCTGGCGGTGTCCCCGATCGGGGGAGGTTGCAATGCATCGGAACGACGACGTTCCAGCGAAGTTTTAAAGTTGGCATAGGGAAACGATATGAGCAAACCTACCGCGTATCTCGTGACCGGCGGCAGCGCCGGGATCGGGGCGGCCATCATCCGCATGCTGCTCGATGCCGGCCACAAGGTCGTCAACATCGACTACAAGCTGCCCGAGAATCCGCCCGCCGGGCTGGTGTCGTACCAGGCCGACCTGACCGACGAAGCGCGCACCAAGGCGGTGGCCAAGGAAGTGACCGACGCCTACGACATCGTCGGGCTGGTGAACAACGCGGGCGCGACGCGCCCGGGCTCGGCCGACACCGCCACGCTGGCGGACCTGGACTATGTGGTCAACCTGCACCTGCGCACGGCGCTGATCCTGGTGCAGGCGGTGCTGCCGGCCATGCGCGCGGCCGGCTTCGGGCGCATCGTCAACATGGCCTCGCGCGCGGCGCTGGGCAAGCCCGACCGCGTGGTCTATTCGGCCACCAAGGCGGGCCTGCTGGGCCTGACGCGCACGCTGGCCATGGAGCTGGGCGGCGACGGCATCACGGTCAACGCCATCGGCCCCGGCCCCATCGCCACCGAACTGTTCACCAAGAGCAATCCCGCCGGCGCCCCGCAGACCGAGCGCATCATCAAGAGCATCGTGGTCAAGCGCCTGGGCACGCCCGAAGACGTGGCGCGCGCGGCGATGTTCTTCCTGTCGCCGGACAACGGCTTCGTCACCGGCCAGACGCTGTACGTCTGCGGCGGCACGACGCTGGGCGTCGCGCCCGTCTGAGGCCCGCCATGCGCACGCCGTCCTTCCTCCCGTCCTGCCTGCGCCGCCTAGCGGCGCAGCAGGGCGTGGTTGATCTGGTCGGCGGCGCGGCGCAGCGGCGGCAGGAACGCCGCCAGCATTTCCTGGCGCGAATAGCGGTTGGCATGGCCGCTGACGTTCATCGCGGCGATCACGCGGCCGCTGCGGTCCATGATGGGCACGGCCACCGATTGCAGGCCCGGCTCCAGTTCCTGCGCCACGCAGGCGTAGCCGTCGGCGCGCACGCCGGCCAGCACGCGCTTGAGCGCGTCGATGCCGGTGATGGTGTGCGGCGTATAGGTCCGGATCTGGCTCATCGCCAGCACCCGGTCCAGCTCCGGTTCCGTCAGGCCGGCCAGCAGCACGCGGCCCATGGACGTGACCCAGGCGGGCAGGCGGCTGCCCACCGCCAGGTTGATGGTCATCACCTTGTGGGTGGACAGGCGCAGGATATAGACGATGTCCGCGCCCTCCAGCACCGACACGGAGCAGGATTCGCGGGTCTCTTCGGCCACCTCTTCCATGTAGGGCAGCGCCAGATTCCACAGCGGCGTGCCGGACAGGTAGGCGTAGCCCAGCTCCAGGATGCGCGGGGTGAGCGAGAACTTGCGGTCGTCCACGGTCACGTAGCCCAGGTGCTCCAGCGTCAGCAGGATGCGGCGCGCGCCGGCGCGCGTCAGGCCGGTCACCGCCGCCACCTCGGACAGCGTCATCTGCGAACGCTCGGGGCCGAAGGCCCGGATCACGGACAGGCCGCGCGCAAAGGATTGAACGTAGCTGTCGCTGGGTTGCTGGGTGATTTGCTCGGCCATCCGTCTACCGCGAAGAGAAACGTTGCCCTGGTCGGCAACCCTGTACCGGGGCGGCGCAGCATTGCCATCCCCCATGAAATCAATGTTCTTCTGAAGAACGAAAGTTCTAATTGAGAACAAATTATGACACGCCACCTTATGAGCGAACACCATGATCTCTAAACTCGTTGCAAGCGCTGCGGACGCCCTCGCCGACGTCCCCGACGGCGCCACCGTCATGATCGGCGGCTTCGGCACCGCCGGCCAGCCCATGGAACTGATCGACGCGCTGCTCGAACAGGGCGCCAAGGATCTGGTCATCATCAACAACAACGCGGGCAACGGCACCACCGGCCTGGCCGCCCTCCTGGGCGCGAACCGCGTGCGCAAAATCATCTGCTCGTTCCCGCGCCAGGTGGACTCGCAGATCTTCGACGGCCTGTACCGCAGCGGCAAGATCGAGCTGGAACTGGTGCCGCAGGGCAACCTGGCCGAGCGCATCCGCGCCGCCGGCGCCGGCATCGGCGCGTTCTTCTCGCCCACCGGCTACGGCACCCCGCTGGCCGACGGCAAGGAAACCCGGGAAATCAACGGCCGCCAGTATGTGCTGGAATATCCGCTGCATGCCGACTACGCGCTCATCAAGGCCGAGCGCGGCGACCGCTGGGGCAACCTGGTGTACCGCAAGACGGCCCGCAACTTCGGCCCCATCATGGCCAGCGCCGCGCGCGTGGCCGTGGCCCAGGTGCGCGAAGTGGTGGAACTGGGCGAACTGGACCCCGAAACCGTCGTGACCCCCGGCATCTTCGTCAAGCGCGTCGTGCAGATCGATGCCCGCCCCGCCCCCAAGGAGCAGCAATGAGCACCAAACTGACCCGCGACCAGATCGCCGCCCGCGTCGCCCGGGACATCCCCGAAGGCGCCTACGTCAACCTCGGCATCGGCCTGCCCACGCTGGTGGCCAACCACCTGCCGGCCGACCGCGAAGTCATCCTGCACACCGAGAACGGCATGCTGGGCATGGGCCCCGCGCCGGCCAAGGGCGAGGAAGACTATGACCTGATCAACGCCGGCAAGCAGCCCGTGACCGAGCTGCCCGGCTGCTCCTTCTTCCACCACGCCGACTCGTTCGCGATGATGCGCGGCGGCCACCTGGACATCTGCGTGCTGGGCGCCTTCCAGGTGTCGCAGCACGGCGACCTGGCCAACTGGCACACCGGCGCGCCCGACGCCATCCCCGCCGTGGGCGGCGCGATGGACCTGGCCATCGGCGCCAAGGACGTGTTCGTGATGATGGAGCTGCAGACCCGCGACGGCCAGAGCAAGCTGGTCGAAGCCTGCACCTATCCGCTGACCGGCGTGCGCTGCGTGTCGCGCGTCTACACCGACGTGGCGGTGTTCGACATCGGCGCCGACGGCGTGACCGTCACCGACATGTTCGGCGGCACCACCGCCGACGAGCTGCTGCGCCTGACCGGCCTGCCGCTGAAGTTTTCCAACTGAGTTTCGAAGCGCCGCCTCGGTCCCGCCGGGGCGGATTTTTTTACGGAGAGAATCATCATGCTGTTCATGGTCCAAATGCAGGTCAATCTTCCCGTCGACATGCCGGCCGAGCGCGCCGACAAGCTCAAGGCCGACGAAAAGGCGCTGGCGCAGCAGCTGCAGCGCGACGGCAAGTGGAAGAACCTCTGGCGCGTGGCCGGCCGCTACGCCAACGTCAGCATCTTCGACGTCGAAAGCAATGACGAGCTGCACACGCTGCTGTCGTCGCTGCCGCTGTTCCCCTACATGGACATCCAGGTGACGGCGCTGGCGCGCCATCCCTCGGCGATCTGAACGGAGGCGTCCATGCCGTACATCATCGAAACCTTCGACAAGCCCGGCCACCTGGAGGTGCGCAAGCAGCACCGCGCCGCCCACCTGGAATTCCTGGACGCCAACAAGCGGCTGCTGCTGGCCTGCGGCGCCAAGCTGCATGACGACGGCACGGACGCCGGCGGCGGCCTGTACGTGGTCGACCTGGACAGCCGCGAAGCCGCGCAGCAATTCATCGACGCCGATCCGTTCTCCAAGGCCGACCTGTTCGAACGCGTGACCATCACGCGCTGGCGCAAGGCCTACGTCGACGGCGCCTGCTATCTGTAATTGAAGGAAACCCACATGTCTTACGCCGATCTCAGCCAGGCCCGGCTGTACTACGTCATCGATGGCCCCGCCGACGCGCCGGTGCTCGTGCTCTCCAATTCGCTGGGCACCTGCGCCGACATGTGGGCCCGCCAGATCCCCGAACTGAGCAAGCATTTCCGCGTGCTGCGCTACGACACCCGCGGCCACGGCAAATCCTCGGTCCCCGAAGGCGAATACAGCTTCGAGCAACTGGGCAACGACGTCGCCGAACTGCTGGCGCACCTGGGCATCAAGCGCGCGCACTTCTGCGGCCTGTCGATGGGCGGCCCCACCGGCCTGTGGCTGGCGCTGGCGCGCCCCGAACTGGTGGACCGGCTGATCCTGTGCAACACCGCCGCGCGCATCGGCTCGGCCGAAGGCTGGAGCGCCCGCATCGCCGCGGTCACCGAACAGAAGCTGGAGAACATGGCGCCGACGCTGGTCGAGCGCTGGCTCACCGACGGCTACCGCGCCGCCGAGCCGGGCCTGACCCAGGTGCTGGTCGACATGCTGCGCCGCACGCCGGACGCCGGCTATTGCGGCAACTGCGCCGCGCTGCGCGACGCGGACTTCCGCGAACAGGTGGCCTCCATCTCGGCGCCCACGCTGGTCATCAGCAGCACGCACGACCTGGCCGCCACGCCCGCCCAGGGCCAGGAACTGGCCGCCGCCATCCCGGGCGCGCGCTATCTCGAATTGAACACCTCCCACATCTCCAACTGGGAGCAACCGGAAGCCTTCACCCGCGCGGTGCTCGACTTCCTGACGGAGTAACCCGCATGCAGCGCTGGAAACAGCGGCCCGAAGGCTCCAACTGGGGCGACTTCGGGCCCGACGACCAACTCGGCCGCCTGAATCTCATCACCGAAGAACAGGTCCTCAAGGGCGCGCGCGAAATCCGCGCCGGCAAGACCTTCTGCCTGTCGCTGCCGCTGGACCTGCCGGGCGGCAACGTGCTCAACCCGCGGCGCCATCCGCCGCAGCTCAGCCCCACCCGCCTGGCGGACACGCCGTACCTGAACTTTCCGCTGCGCAACGTCAACCCGGACGCCGTGGACGTGCTGAGCGACGACCAGGTGCTGCTGTCCATGCAGTACTCCACCCAGTGGGACGCGCTGGCCCACGTCGGCGCGCTGTTCGACGCCGACGGCGACGGCAAGCCGGAACTGCGCTACTACAACGGCTACCAGGCCGGCGTGGACGTGATCGGCCCGGCCGACGGCGACCACACCGGCTGCGGCTGCAACAGCGGCGGCCCCTCGGCGGCGCTGAAGCTGGGCGTGGAAAACCTGGCCCAGAAAGGCATGCAGGGCCGCGGCGTGCTGGTGGACCTGCTGCGCCACTACGGCCCCGGGCGCACGCTGATCGGCCACGCGGAACTGATCCGCGCGCTCGAGGCCGACGGCATCGAGATCGAGGCCGGCGACATGCTGGTGCTGCGCACCGGCTACGCCGAAGCGGTTGTCGCCATGAACGGCAAGCCCGACGCCGAAGTGCTGCACGGCTACGGCGCCGCGCTGGACGGCACCGACGCGGCGCTGCTGCAATGGATCACCGACAGCGGCATCGCCGCCATCTGCGCCGACAACTACGCGGTCGAGGCCTACCCGGCCCGCGAAAAAAGCGGGCCGCGCGCCATGCTGCCGCTGCACCACCACTGCCTGTTCAAGCTGGGCCTGCCCCTGGCGGAGCTGTGGTATCTGAAGGAGCTGGCCGACTGGCTGCACGCCAACGGCCGCCACCGCTTCATGCTGACGGCGCCGCCGCTGCGCCTGCCGCACGCCATCGGTTCGCCGGTGACGCCGGTCGCGACGGTGTAGGCCGAGGCGCCGAGCCGCGGCGCTAGCCCTTCAGGCAGGTGCTCATGAAGGCCTTGCGCTTGTCGCCGGTGAGCTTCTGCTCGCCGGCTTTCGCATTGCAGTCCGTCATCTTCTGCTGCTGCGGCGTGAGCTGCTTGGCCGGCGCGGTCTCGCCCTTCAGGCAGCTGCTCATGTAGGCCTTGCGCTCGTCGCCCTTCTTGCCTTCGGCGGACTTGTTGCAGTCCGTCATGCGCTGCTGCTGCGGCGTGGGGGTCTTGGCGGGCGTGGTCGCGGCGGGCGTCTGGGCCCAGGACGCGCCGGCGAAACAGGCCGACAGCAGAACGGCAGAAGCAAACTGGCTGGTACGGGAAAGCATGGTTCCTCCCTTGGGCGTCCGCGCGCCTCGGGGTCAGGCGCGACGCGGACCGCTCGATCCGCCGGCCCAATCGCCGGCCCGGTCATCATCGAACAAACCGGACGCCGCCGCAAGATCCCGGAAAGTCAAGAATCGCCAAGGCGGCGATTCATACCTTTGCCCTGTTGTGTCCGCGCCCGGAAAGGTGTGAGATAGGCGCAATCCGTCCCGGCCGCACAGGAGAGCGCCATGAAATCCGTACTCGTGTCCTGCGCACTGCTCGCCGGCCTGCCTCTTGCGGCCGGCGCGCAGGATCTCGTCTATGGCGTCACGCTGGGCAACGTCCAGGCGGTGCGCGACGTCAACCAGAACCTCTCGGCCATCACCGGCCTGCTGGCCAACCAGTCCGACCGCGCCATCGACGGCGTCTGGCTGACCTTCGTGCTGTACGACGAGCAGGGCCGCGAAGTGGGCCGCCTGCGCAACGACGTGCCGGGGCCGCTTGCGCCCGGTCAGATCAAGCCGATCCGGGCGGTCACGCCGCTGCGGTTCGCCCGCGTCACGGCGCTGGACGTGGACGCCCGCTAGCCGGCCAGCCCGCCGCCAAAAACCCTGATTTCATCAGGGTTTAGCGGCCGTGGCGCGGGTCCAGGTGTGGGAAAATCACGGCTGTCGACTCGATAAAAGGGGCTTCCAACGAAGCCCCTTGTCGCGTATGTCGGCGCAACGAGGAAGAAAAGATCATGTTTCCAAAAAGACTCTCTGAAGGCTATCAATCATTCCTGAAAGGCCGTTTCCACTCGGAACGCAGCCGATACCAGAAACTGGCCGAAATTGGGCAAAGCCCGGAAATCCTGATCATCGGGTGTTGCGACTCCCGCGTCTCGCCCGAAGTCATCTTCGACGCCGGCCCCGGCGAAATGTTCGTGATCCGCAACGTCGCCAACCTGGTGCCGCCCTGCGACCCCGACACCGAATCCTCCTACCACGGCACCAGCGCCGCCATCGAATTCGCCGTCAACGGCCTGAACGTCAAGCACATCGTGGTGCTGGGCCACGCCTCCTGTGGCGGCATCCGCTCCTTCTTCGACGGCGCCAAGCCGCTGTCCAAGGGCGATTTCATCGGCAAGTGGATGTCGCAGATCGAGCCCGTGGCCGAACGCCTCGGCCCGGCCACCGGCGACCGCCAGGCCAACCTCAAGCGCCTGGAGCTGGCCACGGTCGAGCACAGCCTGGAGAATCTGATGACGTTCCCGTCCATCCGCCGCCGCGTGCAGAAGGGCGAGCTGGAGCTGCACGGCACCTATTTCGGCGTGGCCACCGGCGTGCTGTTCCTGCGCGATCCCAAGACGGGCGAATTCAATCCCTGCCTGGAAACCGGCATCGTCGAATAAGCCGCGGCCCCGGAGCGCCGGGGCGTTTCCTGCTACATTGGACTTGTGACCCGCTGAACCGGCCCGCCCGCGGACCGGCCACGACAGGGAGCCTCGCATGGACATTGCAGCGATCCCCGCCATTGCCCGCGTCGCCGCGCCCTACCCGGCGCGCGTGCCGCTGATCGACGAGACCCGGCCCGCCTGGGCGACGCCGCGGGCGGCTGAAGCGGCTGAAAGCCCGCCCGCCCCGCTGCCTGCGCGCAGCCGCGACCAGGCGCCGCCCGCCCCCATCGCCGGCATGGCGCCGCGCCCCGACCCGGACCTGCTGCGCGACCAGTACGCCGAGGCGCGCATGCGCCGCGCCATCGCCGACTACGCCGCCGCGCCTGCCGAGGCGGCGGCCCGGGCCAACGACTGGGGCACCATAGAAGGCCTGGCGCCCTTGCAGCCCTACCGCCTGGCCATGGGCAACCCGCAGGTGCAGGAATGGCAGGCCGCCGCGGCCGCCAAGGCCATGGGCGCGGTCGTGCCCAAGGTCGCCAGCATCGGCGCCACGGAAAACGCCACCGACCAGGCGCGCTACCGTCCGGGCTTCGCGCCTCAGCCTTGGTCTTAGTGGAAGAACTCGGCGATCATCGTCGCGCCCAGGAAGGTGCCGGCGTTGGCGGCCAGGGACACCACCACGATCTTCCAGCCCAGCTTGCGGAAGGCCGGCAGGTCCTTGAGGATGGACAGCCCGGCCATCGCCAGGATCACGGTCGTGAAGGGCAGGAAATTCACCTTGCCGACCATCGCGATGATCTGGTCGGAGTACGGCAGCACGCCGGGACAGCCCGCCGTCATGGCGATCACCGACAGCACGAACACGGCCGGCAGCTTGGGCACCACGCGCAGCACCAGGTCGGTAATGACGACCAGCAGCACGATGATGGCCATGCCCGGCAAGGCGTCGGCGAACGGCACGCCATAGCCCAGGCGGTTGCCCACCAGCGCGAACAG
The DNA here is from genome assembly GCF_056711425.1 of Achromobacter sp. SX5. Taxonomy (NCBI): domain Bacteria; kingdom Pseudomonadati; phylum Pseudomonadota; class Betaproteobacteria; order Burkholderiales; family Alcaligenaceae; genus Achromobacter; species Achromobacter sp. SX5. The sequence continues at coordinate 5,188,186 of NZ_CM160041.1, forward strand.
GCCGCACACGATGTAGGCCGTCAGGCGGTCGCCGAAGCCCAGCTTGGCGCCGTGGACCGGCGCGTCTTCGGACACGCCGTCCTCGACGGCCGACGGCGCCTTGCCGCGCGAAAAGCGGCCCAGCACCGGCTCCAGCTTGCCGTACAGGAAGATGGTGGTCGGCAGCGAGATGAACAGCGTGAAGTACACGCCCACCACCGTGGTCAGCAGATTGGCGGCGGCCGCCAGCGCGGCCACCTGGTGCGCCATCTCGGGGGTCTGCTGCGAGGCGATCGCGCCCACGCCCGCGGCCATCATGCTGCCCGAGCCCACGCCGGCGCCCATGGCGAGCGAACGCGGGTCGAAGATATTCAGGCTGGTGATGAAACCGGCCATCAGCGCCACGAACAGCGCGCCGATCACCGTGCCGGTGATGTACTCGGCCATCACGCCGCGCCCTTCGGGCGAGTTCATGCCGTAGCGCTCGCCGATGATGGCCAGGCTGGGCTCACGGCCCACCGAGAAAGTGGCGCCGATGGCCTCGCGCTTGATGCCCAGCAGCAGCGCCAGCGGCAGGCCCACGGCCATGGTGCCGAAGAAATGCCCGAACTCCTGGAACACCAGGGCCCAGCCGGCTTCGCGCACCTGCGGCAGCGCGCCGCCGACCATCAGGCCCAGCTTGGCCAGGAACGGCAGCAGCGCATATTGCAGATAGCCGCTGATGCGGGTCTGCATGGCGGTGTCGACGCCGGCGGCGGCGGGCAGGCGCTGGCCGAAGGCCGCCACGATCGCGCCGATGAAGATGGCCCACAGCATCGGCTGCAGGATGATCTTGCCCGGGCCCACCGTGAACGTCAGGCTGCCGATCGCTTCGGCAATCACCACCACCAGCAAGATGGCGGCAAGCATGCGGATGCGGCTGGAAAGCGGCATGGTGGGCGCGGCCAGGCTGGCGCTGGCTAGAGACATCGGATTCCCCTGGTGAACGTGAATGGGTCGCGGCGACGGTTGGCCGGACCGCAGGCGCCGGCGTTGCGCGCGGCAGGGCCGATTTTCGCCCCGGGGCTGGCATGCAACCATGACAGGACAAGCGTCCAAGCGTTGCGTAAAATGCAACACATATGCTTTTCCAGGGAAAATTTTGCATGATCCCGGATAAAGCAAGGGTAAACCCTAGCATCGACCTGTGGACCTGCCGCCGCACTTCCCGCCGCCATGGACGAAAAACTGGACGCCCGACGCACCCATTACTTCATGCAGGTCATGAGCCGGGGTTCCGTGCGCGGCGCCGCCGAGGCGCTGGACATGGACCCCTCGGCGGTCAGCCGCGCCATCGCCGCCCTGGAGCGCGACTGCGGCATGACGCTGTTCGAACGCCGCGGCCGCGGCGTGGTGCCCACCGACGCCGGCCACATCCTGGCGCGCTACGTCAAGCGCCAGCAGAACATCCAGGAGAGCTTTTTCTCCGAGATCGACAGCCTGCGCAACGCCGAGCGCGGCCATATCGACCTGGTGCTGGGCGAAGGCTTCGTCGAGCTGATGTTCGACCAGGTGCTGCCCGGCTACTGGCGCAGCCATCCGGAAGTCACGCTGGACATCGACGTGGCCCGCACCTCCGAGATCGTGCAGCGCATCGTCGACGACCGCGCCTATATCGGCCTGGTGTTCCAGCCGCCCAACGACGCCCGGCTGCGCGCCCATTACGCGCGCCCCGAGCCGATCCGCGCCATCGTGCGCCAGGACCATCCGCTGGCCCGCCTGCGCCGCCCCCTGCTGCTGACCGACCTGGCCGAGTATCCCGGGGCCGCGATGCAGGAAGGCTTCGGCGTGCGCCAGCACATCCAGGCCGCCGAGATCAGCGAGCAGGTGCGGCTGCGCAACGTGCTGACCACCTCCTCGTTCAAGGCGCTGTGGCAGTTCGCCGCCGCCGGCATCGGCTATGCCCTGACCCCGCCCATCGCGGTCACGGCCGACATGCGCGCCCGGCGCCTGGCCAGCCTGCCGCTGGCCAACCCCATCCTGAACCAGGGCAGCCTGCAGGTGCTGAGCCGCGCCGGCCGTCACATTTCCCCGGCCGCGCGCGAATTGCTGGAGCACATCGTGCGCGGCATCGGCGCCTCGCCGGCGGCGACTTCCGATACGGTCGAGTAAGCCGGCTCCCCGTCATCCGGTTTCTTGCGCCGAGTCAAGCGACATTACCTTATTACCACAATGACTTAGACGGCCCCGGCGGCTGCCTGCTACGGTTATGAACCCCCCGCGCTTTGCGCCGACCGGCCAGAGGGGCCCAGACCGAGAAGACTTCAAGGGCAGTGACATGTACGTGTATGACCCCGTCGACCAGCAGCTCGTCGAGCAGCGCGTCGCGCAGTTCGCCGACCAGACGCGCCGCTTTCTCGACGGCCAGCTCACCGAAGACGAATTCCGCGTTCTGCGCCTGCAGAACGGGCTGTACATCCAGCGCCACGCGCCCATGCTGCGCGTGGCCATCCCGTACGGCATGCTGGCCTCGCGCCAGCTGCGCACGCTGGCCCACATCGCGCGCAAGTGGGACCGCGGCTACGGCCATTTCAGCACGCGCCAGAACATCCAGTTCAACTGGCCCAGGCTGGAGCACGTGCCCGACATCCTGGCCGAACTGGCCACGGTGCAGATGCACGCCATCCAGACCAGCGGCAACTGCATCCGCAACACCACCACCGATCACTTCGCCGGCGTCGCGCCCGACGAGCTGGTCGATCCGCTGGTGTGGTGCGAAATCATCCGCCAGTGGTCCACGCTGCACCCCGAATTCGCCTTCCTGCCGCGCAAGTTCAAGATCGCGGTCAGCGGCGCGGTGCAGGACCGCGCGGCCGTCGGCGTGCACGACATCGGCCTGCAGGCGGTCGAGCGCGACGGCAAGCTGGGCTTTCGCGTCTGGATCGGCGGCGGCCTGGGCCGCACGCCCATCGTCGGCAAGCTGATCAATCCCTTCGTCGAATGGCAGGACCTGCTGACCTACCTGCAGGCGGCGCTGCGCGTCTACAACCTGCACGGCCGCCGCGACAACAAGTACAAGGCGCGCATCAAGATCCTGGTGAAGGACCTGACCCCCGAGGTCTACGCCCAGCAGGTCGATGAACAGTGGCAGCTGATCAAGGGCGGGCCGGACACCATCACGCAGGAATTCGTCGACACCATCAAGTCGCGTTTCGTGTGGCCGCAGTACGACGCCGCGGCCGCGCAGGAACCCGACGACACCGCCGCGCAGGCGGCCGCCGACCCGCGCTTCGCCCGCTGGCTGCGCACCAACGTGCATCCGCACAAAGTGGCCGGCTACGCCGCCGTCACCGTGTCGCTGAAGGCCACCGGCGTGCCGCCGGGCGACGTCACCGCCGACCAGATGGACGCGGTGGCCGACCTGGCCGACGACTACGGCTTCGGCGAGCTGCGCGTCTCGCACGAGCAGAACCTGATCCTGGCCGACGTGCGCCGCGCGCGCCTGCACGATCTGTGGAAGGCGCTGGAGGCGCTCAACCTGGCCACGCCCAACATCGGCCTGCTGACCAACATCATCGCCTGTCCGGGCGGGGATTTCTGCGCGCTGGCCAATGCCGTGTCGATCCCCGTGGCCGAAGCGATCCAGCGCCGCTTCGACGATCTGGACTACCTGTTCGAGATCGGCGAGCTGGACCTGAACATTTCGGGCTGCATCAACTCCTGCGGCCACCATCACGTGGGGCATATCGGCATCCTCGGCGTCGACAAGGCCGGCGAGGAGTGGTACCAGGTCACCATAGGCGGACGCCAGAACGGCGCGGCCAAGCCGCTGCCCGACATCGAATCCACGCGCGGCGGCGGCGCCGCGATCGGCCGCATCATCGGCCCGTCTTTCGCGCGCGACCAGGTCGCCGGCGTGGTCGACCGCCTGATCCGCACCTACCTGGGCCTGCGCGACAGCGAGGCGGAACGCTTCATCGACGTGGTCGACCGCGTCGGGATCGAGCCGTTCAAGCAGGACGTGTATTCGGACCCCGCCTTCGCCAAACCCGCGCCCATCGAGCAACCCGCCCATGTCTGAGATCTACGCCCACGACGCTCCCGGCCCGCACCTGATCCGCGGCGGCCGGCTGGAGGCCGACACGTCCCGCCCGTTCGTGCCCGAACCCGAGGTGGCCGCCGAAGGCCAGGTGCCCGGCGACGAGCCGGGCTGGATCGTGCCGCTGGCGGTCTGGAAGACCTCGCGCGCCACGCTGCGCCGCCACCGCCACCCGGTCGCGATCCTGCTGGAGCCGGACGCCGACCTGCGCGAGCTGGCCGATGCCGACGGCGTGCTGGACCCCGCCGGCATCGCCTTCATTGCGGTGGACTTTCCGGTCTACACCGACGGCCGCGGCTATTCGCTGGCGCAATTGCTGCGCACCCGCTATCGCTGGCAGGGCGAGCTGCGCGCGGTCGGCGACGTGATGATCGACACCATCCACTACCAGGCGCGGGTCGGCTTCGACAGCTTCCTGGTCAAGCCCGGCCACGATCCGCACAAGGCGCTGGAGGCCTTCCGGACGTTCACCGTGCATTACCAGAAGACCTACCGCGTGCCCGAGCCGGCGCTCGCCTAGAACATCGGCACGGGCGCCAGCTGCGCGCGGATCAGGTCGGCGATGCTGCGCTGGCGCTGCGCCTGCATGCGGTCGATGAGGCTGGACACGCTGACCGCCAGGCGCGGATAGCCGCCGGCGTCGCATAGCGCCACGCCCACGCCCAGCACGCCGGGCACCGCCGAGTTGCCCACCACCGACCAGCCGCGGCCACGGGTGTTCTCCACCAGGCGGCGCATCTGCGCCACCGTCATGCCGCCGTAGGCGCGCAACGCCCGTTCGTTCTGCGCCATCACTTCCTCGGCCTCGTCCGGCGGCAGCGCCGCCAGCAGCGCCAGCCCGGCCGCCCCCACGCCCAGCGGCTGGCGGTGTCCCACCGTCACGGCCAGCACCTGCACGGGGTAGTTCCCGACCTCGCGGTGCAGGCACAGCGAATCGCTGCCCGCCCGGCAGATCAGGAATACCGAATCGCCGCTCACGTCGCTGATCTGGCGCAGCACCGGCCGCAGGCCGCGCACCGCCTGCGCATGGGGATCGCCCGCCATCATCACGCCCAGCTCGGCCACGCGCCAGCGCGGCGCCTCCGATTCGCGCAGCGCATAGCCCTCTTCCACCAGCACGTCCAGGTAGCGATAGACAGTGGAGCGCTGCATGCCGGCGGCGCGCGCGATGTCGACCACGTGCATGCCCGCCGCGCCGGCCTGGCGCAGCACGCCCAGCACGCGCAGGCCGCGGCGCAGCACGCGCGGGCCCGAGCCTTCCGATTCCGGTTCCGTGTTGTTCAATTTTTGGACAAGTTGCGTTGATGGGGACCCTATCAAAGCCCATTATGGGGCGGGACAGGCAAAGAACTGTCCAAATTCTAGACAACACAGGACGGAGACAACAATGAAGATTTTCAGCAAGCGGTGGGCCGCGGCGGCTGCCCTGACTACGATGTTCGCGGCCCCCGCCCTGGCGGGCCAGTATCCCGAACGCCCGGTGACGCTGGTGGTCGGCTATGCCGCCGGCGGCGCCACCGACATCGTCGCGCGCCTGGTGGCCAAATCCCTGGCCGAGGAGCTGGGCCAGCCCTTCGTGATCGAGAACAAGACCGGCGCCAACAGCAACATCGGCGCGGAAATCGTCTCGCGCGCCGCGCCGGACGGCTACACGCTGTACGTGGGCTCCATCGCCAACACCATCAACCGCACGCTCTACAGCCAGCTGAACTACGATTTCGTCAAGGGATTCGAGCCCATCGGCCTGTTGGCCACCATCCCCAACATCCTGGTGGTCAACCCCAAGGTGCCGGTCAAGACGGTGCAGGAATACATCGCCTACGCCAAGTCCAATCCCGGCAAGCTGACCTGCGCGTCCTCGGGCACCGGCTCGTCCATCCATCTGTCCTGCGAACTGTTCAAGATGAAGACGGGCGCCGACATCCTGCACGTGCCCTACCGCGGCAGCGGCCCGGCGGTGGCCGACCTGCTGGGCGGCCAGGTGGACTCCATGTTCGACAACCTGCCCTCGTCGCTGCCCCACGTGCAGGCCGGCAAGCTGCGCCCCATCGGCGTGACGTCGCCGCAGCGCCTGGACTCGCTGCCCGATACGCCCACGCTGGCCGAATCCGGCCTGCCCGGCTTCGACGTGGAATCCTGGTTCGGCCTAGTCGCGCCCGCGGGCACGCCCAAGCCGGTCATCGACCGCCTCAACCAGGCGCTGAACAAGGCGCTGGCCGGCCAGGCGCTGCAGGCCTCTTACAAGCAGTCGGGCTTCTATGCGCCGCAGCCCCCCAATACGCCCGAATCGTTCGGCAAGAAGATCGCCAGCGAAATCGACAAGTGGGGCGCCGTCATCAAGAGCGCCGACATCAAGGCCAACTAGGCCTTATCAAGACCAAGGAGCACAGGTGTACCCGATCGATTTCTTCTTCCGCGCCGCCGAACGCCATCCGGACCGCATCGCGCTGGACGGCCCCGAGGGCCAGGCGACGTATGCCCGGCTGGCCGCCGAAGTGCGCGCCCTGGCGGCCGCGCTGCAGGAGCTGGACCCGGCGCCGCAGACCCGCGTGGCGATCTGCGCCGGCAATTCCGCGCGGCACATCCTGGCGCTGCTGGCCGTGCTGGCCAGCGGCAAGGTCTGGGTGCCGCTGAACTACCGCAGCACCGAGCGCGAGATCGGGCGCATCCTGGAGGCCACCGAGCCGTCCATCGTGATCGTGGACGGCGTGGGCGCGCCCCTGGCGCCCGAGGCCCAGGGCCGCCATCGCATCCACCTGGAAGACGGCTCGGCGCCGCTGGCCCTGGACGCCCTGCTGGCCAGCAACGCCGGACGCACGCCGGTGCGGCACGCGCTGCCGCGCGACGCCACCCAGGCCATCAAGTTCACCGGCGGCACCACCGGGCTGCCCAAGGGCGTGATGCAGCCGTACCACGCCTGGAACGCCGGCATCGTCAACCAGATCGCCAGCTGGGAACTGACCGAGGACGACCGCTACGTCGTGGCCGCCCCCGTCACGCACGGCACCGGCACCTACCTGCTGCCGGTCCTGGCCCAGGGCGGCACCCATCTGCTGCTCGACACCGTCAACCCGGCCAGCATCACCGCCGCCTTCCGCGAACGCGGCGGCACGCTGTGCTTCATGCCGCCCACGCTGATCTACATGATCATGGCGCAGCCGGGCGTCTCGCGCGCGGACTTTCCGCGCCTGCGCAACCTGATCTATGGCGGCGCGCCCATGCCCGTCGAAAAGATCGACAAGGCGCGCGCCTTCTTCGGCCCGGTGCTGGGCACCACCTACGGCCAGACCGAAGCGCCGCAGATCGTCACCGTGCTGCGCCCCGCCGACCTCGAAGCGCCGGAGAACCGCGCCTCGGTCGGGCGCGTCACCTGGCTGAGCGACGTGGCCATCATGGGACCGGACGGCGCGCTGCTGCCGCGCGGCGAAATCGGCGAAGTCGTGGTGCAGGGCGACCTGATGATGTCCGGCTACTGGCGCCTGCCGGAAAAGACCGCCGAGACCATCGTCGACGGCTGGCTGCATACCGGCGACACCGGCCTGATCGACGCGCGCGGCTACCTGTTCCTGAAAGACCGCCTGCGCGACGTGATCATCACCGGCGGCTTCAACATCTATCCCGTGGACGTCGAGAATGCGCTGTCGGCGCATCCCGCCGTGTACGAATGCTCGGTCTTCGGCCTGCCCGACGACAAATGGGGCGAGGCCGTGCACGCCGCCGTCCAGTTCCATCCCGGGGCGCAGGCCAGCGCCGACGAGCTCAAGGCGCACGTGCGCGGCCTGCTCGGGCCGGTGGCCACGCCCAAGCAGTTCCATATCCATGACAGCCTGCCGCGCTCCAACGTGGGCAAGGTATTGAAGAACGCCGTGCGCGACGCGGCCCTCAAGGAGACAGCATGAAAACGCCCGAAACCCGCCTGTGCGCGCATCATCTCACCGGCATGTCCTACCGCGACGTCGATCTGGTCGAGGACCTGATCGGCAAGAAGACCTTCACCGAAGTCATGATCATGCAGATCCTGGGCCGCGAGGCGCGCCCGGTGGACCTGCGCATCGTCGACGCGGTGCTGGTCACGCTGATGGAACACGGCCTGACGCCCAGCGCCATCACCACGCGCCTGATCTACATGAGCGCGCCGGAAAACCTGCAGGGCGCCGTGGCCTCCGGGCTGATGGCGGTCGGCAGCCAGTTCGTCGGCACCATGGAGAACTGCTCGCGCCTGCTGGACCGCATCCGCCAGGCCGCCGACGGCGAGGCCGAGGCGCTGGCCATCGCGCGCGAATTCCGCGAGTCGCGCCGCCCCCTGCCGGGCTTCGGCCACCATCTGCACAAGCCGGACGATCCGCGCTCGATCAAGCTGCTGGCGCTGGCCGAGGCCGAGCCGGATCTGCCGGGAGACTCGCTCAAGGCGCTGCGCCTGCTGGCCTCGGCCATCGACGCCACCTACGGCAAGCACATCACCATCAACGCCACCGGCGCGGTGGCCGCGCTGCTGAGCGAGATCGGCGTGCCCACCGACCTGATGCGCGGCTTCGCCGTGATCTCGCGCGCCGCCGGCCTGGTGTCGCACGTGGCCGAAGAACAGCAAAGCCCCTCGGGCCGCTATATCTGGGAAACCATCGACCACGCCATTCCGTACGTGGGCGCGGGCAAGTCGCACCAGCAGGGCGGGGAACAGTCATGACCGCCGTCAACGACACCCGCCTGGCGGGCAAGATCGTGCTGGTGGCCGGCGCCGGCGCCTCGGCCGCCGGCTGGAGCATCGGCAAGGCCAGCTGCGTGACCATGGCGCGCCAGGGGGCCTCCATCGTCGCGCTGGACGCCAGCATGGAAGCGGCCGAAGACGCGGCCCACGAAGTCGAGCTGGCCGGCGGCAGCGCCCTGCCCGTGCAGGCCGACGTCGCCGATCCGGACGCGATGCAGGCCGCGGTGGACGCGGCGCTGCGCCGCTATGGCCGCATCGACGTGCTGCAGGCCAACGCCGGCATCGGCAAGGTCGGCGGCCCCGAGGACATCTCGCTGCAGGACTGGGACCGCATCCAGCAGGTCAACGTGACCAGCCTGCTCATCGCCACGCGCCTGCTGGCCCCGCTGATGCGCGGGCAAGGCGGCGGCGCCATCGTCACTGTCTCGTCGGTGGCCGGCATCCGCTACACGGGCTATCCGCACCTGGCGTACAGCGTGACCAAGGCGGCCGTGATCCACTTCGCCCGCATGGCCGCGCAGCAATACGCCGCCGACCGCATCCGCGTGAACACCGTGATTCCGGGCCTGATCGACACGCCGCGCGTGGCGAAGAATGTGGCGCGCATGTTCGACGCCGACGCCAAGGCCGCCAGCGCGGCGCGCGACAAGCAGGTCCCGATGGGGCGCATGGGCACGCCGTGGGAAGTGGCCAATGCCGTCGCGTTCCTGGCGTCGGATGAAGCGTCCTACATCACCGGCACGGAACTGGTCGTGGACGGCGGACTTACCGGCAAGTACGCGTAAACGGCGGGCTTACCAGGAGGTCGAATAGGCGCCGGGGAACTGCCGGGCGACGAAGGCCTTCACCTCGTCCGACTGGTAGGCCTTGATGAAGCGCGCGACGCGCGGGTCGTTCCTGTTGTCCTCGCGGGCCGCGATCACCACCGCGGCGAAGGGCGCGTCCTTGCTTTCCAGGGCCAGCGCGTCCTTGGCCGGCGACAGGCCGGCCGGGATCGCGTAGGCCGAATTCACCGCGGCCGCGTCCACGTCCGACAGCGAGTGCGGCAGTTGCGCGGCCTCGATCTCGATGAACTTCAGCTTCTTCGGATTCTGCTCCACATCGAACAGCGAAGCCGTCACGGTCACGCCGTCCTTGAGGGTGATCAGCTTGGCGGCGGCCAGCACCAGCAGGGCGCGCGCGCCGTTGGTGGGATCGTTCGGGATGGCCACCTTGCCGCCCTGCGGCAGCTCGTCCAGCGACTTCAGGCGCTTGGAATAGATGCCCATCTGCTGCACCACGGCGGTCGCCACCGGCACCAGCTTGTAGCCGCGCGCCTTGTTCTGCGAATCCAGGAAGGGCTTGTGCTGGTAGATGTTGAGGTCCAGCTCCTTGGCGTCCAGCGCCGCGTTCGGCTGGATGAAATCGCTGAACTCCACCAGCTTGACCTTCAGCCCGTCCCTGGCCGCCACGCGCTGCGCGACCTCGCCGATCTGCGCGTGCGGGCCGACGGTCACGCCCACCGTCAGTTCGGCGTCCTGCGCCATGGCCTGGGTGCCGGCAAAGCCCGCCAGGGCGGTGAAAACGGCCAGGAAATGGCGTAGGCGCATACGAGTCTCGCAAAGTCGGTAGGAAAGACCCCGCATTCTAGTGAGCGGGCTTCAAAACCGGAAGCGATGAATACTCATATTGATATGCGAATTACGATATAAAGCCGCGCGCCATGACAAGCCGGCGGCATCCGGACACAATACGGGCTTGCTTTCATTCATCGCGATCCCATGTCCGCCACCACAGAACTCCACCCCCACGCGCGCGCCCTGCTCTCCGACCACTACGCCGCCGTGGACGCCGACCTGCCCGCCCTGCTGGACCTGCTGTTCGCCCGCAGCGCCGGCGAAGACTGGCACAAGGCCGGCACCTTCAAGCACCACCTGCTGGGCGTCTACCGCACGCTGGCGCTGTGGAACCAGCCGCGCGAAGTGCGCCTGCTGGGCCTGTTCCACAGCGTCTACGGCAATGAATACGTGGACCTCACCCTGTTCGACCGCGAGCGCGAGCGCAACACGCTGCGCGAGGCGCTGGGCGCCGAGGCCGAGGAATGGGTGAGCCTGTTCTGCGCCATGCCGCGCACGAAGTTCGTGCAGGCCATCCTGCAAGGCCAGGGCGCGGGCCCGGACGGGCTGAAGCTGGAAGGCGCGGACGGCCAGGTCTATGCGCTCACGCCGCGCCAGGTCGCCGCTTTCATCGTCGTGTCGGCCGCCGACATCGGCGAGCAATGGCACAGCTGGCAGGACGAGATCTTCGCCGGCTATCCGCAGCAGCAGCGCCGCGACCTGAAGACGAACTGGACCGCCTCGATGTGGCCCGGTCCGCTCAAGCCGCCGTCGAACATCCTGTCCATGCTGTCGCACCTGCTGGCGCCCTTGTCGCGCATGCCCGCCGACACCGGCATTCCGGTCCCGCCCGCGTTCGACGGCTGCCGCGCCACCCTCAGCCCGCGCGACGAAGCCGCCGCCAGCGCGCTGTACTGGCAGGTCGTGACCCGCATGCACCCGATGACCGAAATGGACAGCGCGCGCCACTTGCTGGAAGCCGCCGTGGCGCACAATCCCTGGGTGGGAGAGCCGCGCCTGCTGCTCGCGCAGCTGGCCTTGACCGCGGGCGACTTCGACGCCGCGCAGGCGCATGCCGCCGCCGGCCTCGCGGCCCTGCAGGCCTGGGGCACGGCCTGGGACAAGCGCATCGAATGGGCCGGATGGATGGCCTGGGCGCGCATCGAACTGCAGAATGCCAGGGCCCGGCAATGGCCGGAGAACCTGGCGGCGCTGAACGGATTGGGCCTGGTCCAGTAGGACCTACTTCATGCCTTCCCAGTGGGGGCCGGGCACGGCGATATCGAAGAGTTCCAGCACGCGCGCCACGGTGTGATCCACCATTTCCTCGATGGACGCGGGGCGGTGATAGAAGGCCGGCAGCGGCGGAAAGACGATGCCGCCCATTTCCGTGACGGCCGTCATGTTGCGCAGGTGTGCCAGGTTGAACGGGGTTTCACGCACCATCAGCACCAGGCGGCGCCGCTCTTTGAGCGTGACGTCGGCGGCGCGCGTGATGAGATTGTCCGACAGGCCGTGGGCCACGGCCGCCAGCGTGCGCATCGAACAGGGCACGATCACCATGCCGGCGGTCTGGAACGCGCCGCTGGCCAGCGTGGCGCCCACGTCGCGCACGCTGTGCACGTGGTCGGCCAGGGCGTAGACGTCGTGGCGGCTGACGTCCAGCTCGTGCTTGATGTTGAGCACGCCGGACGCCGACACCACCAGATGCGTCTCCACGTCGTCCACGCCGCGCAGCGCCTGCAGCATGCGCACCGCGTAGAGCGCCCCGGTGGCGCCCGTGATGCCGATGACCAGCCGCCGCACGGGCTTGCTCAGGCCATTGCGCCGGATTGCTCCAGCAGGGTCTTCAGTTCGCCGGACTCGTTCATCTCATTCATGATGTCCGAGCCGCCGACGAATTCGCCGCCCACGTACAGCTGCGGAATGGTGGGCCAGCTGGAGAATTCCTTGATGCCCTGGCGGACTTCCTCGTCCTCCAGCACGTTGACCGTGACCAGCTTCTTCACGCCACAGCTCTTCAGGATCTGGATGGCCTTGCCGGAAAAGCCGCATTGCGGAAACTGGGCGGTGCCCTTCATGAACAGCACGACGGGGTGCTGGGTCACGGTTTCGCGGATGAATTCTTGAACGTCGCTCATGGTGGTCTCTTGGACAGGCGTAGGGGAATACGTCAATTATAGGTACAGCGGGAAAAATCGCCCGGATACCCCGGGAGCGGCCCGGGGTATCGTTCAGGCGGGGAGCCGGCCGCCGGAGATGCGCTCGATGCCGGCCAGGTCGCGCCGGCTGTGCACGGCCTCGAATCCGGCGGCGGCCAGCATGTCGCGCACCGCCTGCGCCTGGTCCCAGCCATGCTCCAGCCACAGCGAGCCGCCGCGCTTCAGGTGGCGCCGCGCGCCCTGCACGATGCGGGACAGGTCCTGCAGGCCGCCGGCGCCGTCGGTCAGCGCGCCGCGCGGCTCGAAGCGCACGTCGCCCTGCTCCAGGTGCGGATCGTTGCTGGCCACGTACGGCGGGTTGGACACGATCAGGTCGAAACCCTCGCCCGCCGGCACCGCCTCGTACCAGCTGCCCTCGACCAGCCGGACCGAGGCCGCCAGGTCCCAGGCGTTGCCCGCCGCCACCGCCAGCGCGGCCGCGCTGACGTCCGAAGCCATCACGCGCGCGTCGCGGCGCGCCAGCGCGATCGAAATCGCGATCGCGCCGCTGCCCGTGCCCAGGTCCAGCACCGCCGGCGCGGACAGGCCGGCCAGGCATTCCAGCGCGGTTTCCACCAGCACCTCGGTGTCCGGGCGCGGAATCAGCACGTCCGGCGTGACCCGCAGGCGGTGGCCCATGAACTCGCGATGGCCCACCAGATAGGCCATGGGCTCGCCGGCCAGGCGGCGTTGCGCCAGCGCCTCGTAGGCGGCCGCGACTTCCGGCGCGAGCGCATCGGTGTCATGCGCCAGCAGCCAGGCGCGCGGCTTGCCAAGCACGTGCTCGAGCAGCATGCGCACCTCCAGCCGCGGCAGGCGCGCATCGAGCAGCAGGGTCTTGAGCTGCGGCGGCGTCATGGCGCGGCTCCGGTCAGAGATCGTCGCCCAGCGCCGCCAGCTGCTCGGCCTGGTGTTCGGCGATCAGCGCGCCGGTCAGTTCCTCCAGATCGCCTTCCATGATCTGCTGCAGCTTGTACAGCGTCAGGTTGATGCGGTGGTCGGTCACGCGGCCCTGCGGATAGTTATAGGTGCGGATGCGCTCGGAGCGGTCGCCCGAGCCGATCAGGCTCTTGCGCTCGGCCGCCTCCTTGCTCTGCCGCTCGCGGACTTCCTTGTCCTTCAGGCGCGCGGCCAGCACCTGCATGGCCTTGTCCTTGTTGCGGTGCTGCGAGCGGTCGTCCTGGCACTCGACCACCAGGCCGGTAGGCAGGTGGGTGATGCGCACGGCCGAATCGGTCTTGTTGATGTGCTGCCCGCCCGCGCCGCTGGCGCGGAAGGTGTCGATGCGCAGGTCGTTCGGGTTGATGACGATGTCCGACATCTCGTCGGCTTCCGCCATGATCGCCACGGTGCAGGCCGACGTATGGATGCGGCCTTGCGCCTCCGTGGCGGGAACGCGCTGCACCCGGTGCGCGCCGGATTCGAACTTCAGGCGGCCGTAGGCGCCGTCACCGTCGATACGCGCGATCACTTCCTTGTAGCCGCCCAGTTCGGACGGGCTTTCGGACATCAGCTCCACGCGCCAGCCGCGCTGCTCGGCGTAGCGCGTGTACATGCGCAGCAGGTCGCCCGAGAACAGCGCGCTCTCGTCGCCGCCCGTGCCCGCGCGGATTTCCAGGAACACGCTGCGGCCGTCGTTGGGGTCGCGCGGCAGCAGCAGCACTTGCAGCGCCGCTTCCAGCTCCTCCAGCCTGGCGCGGCCGGACTTGAGTTCGTCCTCGGCCATGGCTTTCAGGTCCGGGTCCGCCAGCATCTCCTGGGCGGCCGCCAGGTCCTCCTCGGTGCGCGTGAAGGCGGTGAACGCCTCGACCACGGGCTCCAGTTCGGCGCGTTCGCGCGAGAGCTTGCGGAAGCGCTCCATGTCGGAGGCGGTTTCCGGTTCGGCGAGCATGGCGTCGACCTCGATGAGGCGGTGGCACAGATGCTCCAGCCGGCTGCGCATGGAAGATTTCATGGGGAATGACCAAAAAGAAAAGCAGGACAGCGGGCGCCCAGAAACGGAACGCCCGCCAGAGAGGGCGGGACGTGGGACAGCGTCGCTAACGGCGCGAGTCGCGGCCGGGGAACAGGCGCGGCATCCAGGCAAGCAGCTGCTTGCGGTCCTCGCCTTCGCTGCGGTTCAGGGCCGCCAGCGGGCCGTGCAGGTATTTCTGCGTCAGGCCGTGGGCCAGCTGCTCGAGCACGGCCTCGGGCGATTCGCCCCGCGCCAGCAGCTTGCGGGCGCGCTCCAGCTCGGCGCTGCGGACGTCCTCGGCGGCCTGGTGCAGGTCGCGGATGACAGGCACCACTTCGCGCGACTGCATCCAGTGCATGAAGCCCTGGACGCGGGTTTCGATGATGGCTTCGGCCTGCACCACGGCGGCGCGGCGCGCGTCCGTGCCGGTCTGGACCAGCCGGCCCAGGTCATCCACCGAATACAGATAGACGTCGTCCAGGCGGCCGACTTCGGGCTCGATATCGCGCGGCACGGCCAGGTCTATCATGACCATCGGCCGGTGGCGGCGCAGCCGGGTGGCCCGTTCCACCATCCCCAGGCCGAGGATGGGCAGGGAGCTCGCAGTACAGGACACGATGACGTCGAATTCGGACAGCCGGTCCGTCAGGTCGGACAGCTTCATCGTGCTGGCGGAAAACCGGTTGGCCAGGATTTCGGCGCGCTCGGCGGTGCGATTGGCCACCACCATGCTGCGCGGACGCTGCGCGGCGAAGTGCGTGGCGCACAGTTCGATCATTTCGCCCGCGCCGATGAACAGCGTGCGGGCCTGGTCCAGATTGCCGAACACGCGCTCGGCCAGGCGCACCGCGGCGGCGGCCATGGACACCGACTGCGCGCCGATGGCGGTCTGCGACCGCACTTCCTTGGCCACCGAGAAGGTGCGCTGGAACATCTGGTGCAGCAGCGTGCCCAGGGCGCCGGCCTCGCCGGCGGCGCGCACCGCGTCCTTCATCTGGCCCACGATCTGGGTCTCGCCCAGCACCATCGAATCCAGCCCGCTGGCCACGCGGAAAGCATGGCGCACGGCGTCGTCCTGGTGGTGGCGGTACAGGTGCGGACGCAGCGTGCCGGCGTCCAGGCGGTTGTGCTCGGCCAGCCAGGCCGGCAGTTGATCGGCCACGTGGCCGTCGGCCGCGCAATAGATCTCGGTCCGGTTACAGGTCGACAGGATCGCGGCTTCGCGCACCGAACCGCCGAACGCCGAACGCAGCCCTTCCAACGCGGGCTTCACCAGATCGACGGGCATGGACACGCGTTCGCGGACCGAAACCGGCGCGGACGTGTGATTCAGACCGAAGGCAAGGACTGCTACCGACATGAGGGAAGGACGGCCAGGCCATCCGCGGGTAAGTTAAGAACTGCCGCCGACAAGCGTCGCAACGGGCGGGGGATACAGGCACGTGCGCTGCGGCAGACCGCTAGCGATTATACTCCTGCGGGTTATCCCCAGGCCAGCCCGCGGCTTCCGCGGGCCGCAGCAACGGCCAACGTCTCCGCCAAACAACAGCGGCGGCCCGGACCGCCGGCCATTCGCGCCTCCAGGCGGACAATATCCAGGGATTTTCCTGCCGGCTGGCACAAGTCCAAAAAATTGTGTATAGTTGCGGACTTCGTTGGCCTGGTAGCTCAGTCGGTAGAGCAGAGGATTGAAAATCCTTGTGTCGGTGGTTCGATTCCGCCCCAGGCCACCAGAATTCCAGAATCCCCGCCTTGAGCGGGGATTTTTTATGCCTTTTCGATCCACGCGACGACAAGACTACCCGCCCCGTGGCGCGCGACGACATAAAACTGATCGCCCAAGCCTGCCACGAACGCATCCCGTTCCTCCTGACGGAGGACGCCTCGTCCCTGCATAAGTATTGCGAGCGGCTACGCGATACCGGGGCTTGCCAGGTACGCACCATCCTGTTGTCGGCTGGCTACGACCCCGGCGCTTTCCGGCTGGACGGCCAGCAAGGTCTGGACTTGGGCGACCAGATCTGAATAGCAGCGCCCCCTCCCCTTACTGACGCTTCCGGGATATCGTAAGAGGCGCCTGCGCCTTGCGCGGCCCCGCCGTTCTCCTCGACCGCTCTCATCCCCCGGAACCGCGACATGCGCGCCTATGCCAAGACGCTTTTCAGCCTGATCGCATTGTGGATGGCGGCCCTGGGCTGCGCTTACGGGCAGGACAAGCCCGCGCCGGCCGCCCAGCCGGCGCCCGCTTCCGCCGCGGCGATCCAGGTGGCGGACATTCCCTTGCGCGCCGATACCGATCACCGCTATGCCGAAGGCGTGATCGAGAACGTCACGGCCAGCGATCCCGCCGACAGGCTCGCGCCCCGGCTCGAGGCGATCGCCCGCTCCAGCGACGAGAAACTCCACCAGTTCCAGCCCGCCCAGCTGCGCACCCTGCCCGTGATGCGGCTGGAAAGCCTGGAACGGCACTGGATGTTCGATGCCCGCCGCTTCGATCGCTGGCAGGCCGACATGCAGCGCGCGACCGCGGCATACGCCGCCGAGGCCGCCGAACTGGCGCGGCGCAGCGACGCCTGGCAGGCCATCCGCAATTCGCCCGGCGCGGCGCGCCTGCCGCCGGCGCTGATGAGCAGCGTGGACGCGGTCATCGCGCAACTGGCGCAGGCCGAAGCCGCGCTGTCCGGCCCGCTGGCCCGCCAGATCGCGCTGAGCCAGCGCGGCGCCGCCGTCGAAAGCCGGATCATGGCGGGACAGCGCGAAGTCGCCAGCGCCATCGACGATATCGACGCGCGCCTGCTGCAGCTCGACGCCGCGCCGCTATGGCGCGTCGCCGACCAGCCCGTGGCCCCCGGCCAGGCGCTGGCGCTGCTGCGCACCGGCCTGGAACTGGAGCTGCGCTTCGCGCGCGAGTACGCCGCGGCCGACACCAGCAACCAGCTCGCCCTGCATGTGCTGCAGGCCGTGCTGCTGCCGTTGCTGCTCTGGCTGGCGTGGCGCAGCCGCGCCGCGATCCGCGCGCAGGAGATGAGCGTAACGGCCGCCCGGGTGCTGGGCCGCCCGCTGTCCGCATGGCTGCTGCTGGCCATGATGGGCGTGCTGCTGCTGGAGGCGGACGCGCCGCTCATCGTCCAGCAGGTGGCGCTGCTGCTGGCGGTGGTGCCGGTGCTGCGGCTGCTCCCGCCGGCCACGCGCCAGCAGCTCGGCCTGTGGCCCTACGCCATTACCGGCCTGTATCTGATCGAACGGCTGGGCGTGCTGTTCCTGGTCAGCGAGACCTGGTATCGGCTCCACAGCCTGGTGCTGACCCTGCTGGCGCTGGCGGCCTCGCTCTGGCTGCTGGCGCGCGCGCGCCGCGCCCCCGACGCCCAGGCCTCGGGCCGCCTGCGCAAGGCCTTGCACGCCATCGCCTGGGGCGCCACGGCGCTGCTGGCCATTTCCGCGATCGCCAACATCGTCGGCAACCTGTCGCTGGCCGAGATGCTGACCAGCGCGGTGGTCAGCAGCGGCTATTTCGGCCTCATGCTGTATGCCGGCGTCACCATCATCGTCACGCTGCTGCAATTGCTGCTGGCCCGCCCAGGCGTGTCGCGCTTCCGGATCGCGCGCGAGCACGCCCCGCCCCTGGTGCAGCTCCTGATCCGGCTGGTGACGGTCGGCGCGGTCATCGGCTGGGCCGTCTACACGATGGACCGCTTCCGCATCCTGCGCGCGGTCTACGGCATCGTGACGCAAACGCTGTCGTACACGCTGGCGGTCGGCAACATCACGATCAGCCTGGGCAATATCCTGGTGTTCGTCGTTTCGGTGCTGATCGCGTTCTGGGCCGCGCGCACGGTGCGCCTGCTGCTGCACGACGAACTGCTCAACCGCATGCCGCTGCCGCGCGGGGTGGGCAACAGCGTGGCCTCGCTGAGCTATTACTCGGTGCTGCTGCTGGGCCTGGCGGTGGCGCTGTCGGCGGCCGGCGTCAAGGCCAGCCAGCTCGCCATCGTGCTCGGCGCCCTGGGCGTGGGCATCGGCTTCGGCCTGCAGAACGTGGTCAACAACTTCGTCTCGGGCCTGATCCTGATGTTCGAGCGCCCCATCCAGCCGGGCGACGCCGTGGACATCGGCGGCACCTCGGGCGAAGTGCGCGACATCGGCATGCGCGCCACCCGCATCCGGACCTTCGACGGCGCCGACGTGGTGGTGCCCAACGGCACCCTGCTCTCGGAAAAGCTGACCAACTGGACCATGCTGGACCGCAACCGCCGCATCGACATCAACCTGGGCCTGGCCTACGGCACGGACCCCGCCCGCGCCCTCGAACTGCTCACCGAGGCCGCCCGCGCCACGCCCGGCGTCTCGGTGCAGCCGGCGCCGCTGGCGCTCTTCATGGGCTTCGGCCAGAGCACCCTGGACTTCAGCCTGCGCGCCTGGACGCCCGACTTCGACCGTTCCCTGGTGGTGCGCAGCGACCTGCTGTCGCGCATGTACGCCGCGCTGACCCAGGCCGGCATCGAGATCCCCTACCCCCAGACCGACCTGCACCTGCGCAGCATCTCCGAGGCCGCCGGCGCCACGCTGGCCCAGGCCCGCCGTCCCGCTTCCGGACCCGAACAGCCGCCCGGCCCCTTCTGAGGCGAATTTTGTGTATAGTTGCGGACTTCGTTGGCCTGGTAGCTCAGTCGGTAGAGCAGAGGATTGAAAATCCTTGTGTCGGTGGTTCGATTCCGCCCCAGGCCACCAGAATTCCAGAATCCCCGCCTTGCGCGGGGATTTTTGCTTTGGCCTGTCGGGTTTCTGACGGTGCGCCGGGACACGGAATGCGCCGCTGCTCGTGACGCAAACTTACTGGCTCAGGGTATTCAGCCGCTCCATGATGAGGCCGGCGCGCTCCGGCTCGGCAATAAGGCCTGGCAAAACATTGGCAAAGTCGGGATTCTTGAGCAGCCGCGCGAATGCGGCGCCCACGGCCTGGCGCAACTCGGCGGGCGCGGCGGCCATTTCTGCGGCCAGCTCCTCACGCCCATCGATGATGTTCAACACATCTTCCAGATCATGGCTATTCATGAGGTCGCCGCCTCCTCGACCAGCGAAAGCTTCCAGCTTGGTGGCGACAAAGGCCACGGCGCTTATCAGTCGGATCGTGACACCCCGTCCCAGGTCCGTGGCGACGGCGGTCTCGACCGCGTAGGGGTACCAGCGATTGGAAAAACCCAGAATCTCGGGCTGAACGGGCATAAGATCGAAAAGCACGCCAGAATCCTTGTGTACCCATCGGCAAATGACGTCGCTGCTCACATCGCGTGCAAATCCGCGCGCCGCCACGGACTCTTCGAAGCGATGGAACATGGCGCGATCAGCCTGCAGCACCGCGTCCACGTCTCGCGTGGCGCGTACGGGATCGGCCAATGGGTCCGTGATCAGCAAGCCTGCTACGGCGCCTCCGACGAATACGACTTGCTCGCGCAGGTCGCCCAGCGCTTCGGCAATGCTGCGCAAGTGGGGCAGGTTAGGATCATCTGCTCGCATCGACATCTCCTGCGTCAAGACGCATCAGTTCGGCCTGCATCAGTTTGGCCGCAAGTGCACGCTCGCGGGCGCGCCCCGTGCGCAAGGCATCCAACAACGCCAGCAGGCGGTGCAGGGCCGGGTCCGCAAGCGCAGCCTGCGGTGCTGTGCGGTAGAGCGGCGAAAGCGTGGGGCCTTTGGATGTGCCCTTGGGGTGTGCCCAGACGGGGGCCTCGCCTGGCGCCGCCGTCAACTGGCTGGCCAGAGGTTCGGCGCCGAAGGCCGTCGGTACTCCACGCTTGACCGGCCCAGGTATGGCGGGCCATACGTAGCGCACGCCATGCAGGACAAACTCCAGAAGGTTGGCCCGGATCGGTGACCATTGGCCGCGTGCCGGCGCCACGGCCAGGCCCGACGCCACGGCGCGCTGCACACTCGCGTGGGTTTCCGAGGCGCTCATGGACAGCGCAGCGCCCAGCGCGGCATAGGTCCAGCGCTGCGGCGGATGGGCGGCCACCTTCAGCAACACGAGCAGGTCCTGGGGTTTTAGTTCCATTTCAGAGCAATATTCGCTATTCGCGAATTGCGAATATCGCCGATGAAGCGATTTTATGCAAGCGCTATCCCTAGGAAAAGATTACAAAAAAGTAATCCCCGCGTAACCCCCGCGCCATCATCGCGCCGTCACACTGGAAATTCTGCGTAATCAGGGAGCGGCACCGCTCCGGGACTCGAGGGACAGGCATGGACCATCGGCATCATTCGCAGCACTCCCCCCAGCACAGCGCGCACCACCAGGCGACGCCTCCAGCGCCGGCGCCGGCCGAGACGCCGCCCGGCACGATCTACACCTGTCCCATGCATCCGGAGATCCGCCAGGATCATCCGGGCAACTGTCCCAAGTGCGGCATGACGCTGGAGCCGCTGATTCCGCTGGAGGCGGAGGACGATGGCGAGCTGCGGGATTTCCAGCGGCGCTTCTGGTGGACGCTGCCGCTGACGGTGGCGGTCACGGTGCTGGCGATGTTCGGCCACCGGCTGGGCTGGTTCGACATGGCGACGCAGTCCTGGCTGGAACTGGTGCTCTCCTTGCCGGTGGTGCTGTGGACGGGCTGGCCGTTCTTCGTGCGGGCCTGGCAGTCGATCGCGCGGCGCAGCCCGAATATGTGGACGCTGATCGGCCTGGGCACGGCGGCGGCCTTTGTCTATAGCGTCGTCGCCACGCTGGCGCCCGGCGTTTTCCCCGATTCGTTCATGTCCATGGGCCGGGTGGCGGTGTATTTCGAGGCCGCGGTGGTGATTATTTCGCTGACCATGCTGGGGCAGATCCTGGAACTGAAGGCCCGTTCGCAGACCTCGGCGGCGATCAAGTCGCTGCTGGGCCTGGCGCCCAAGACGGCGCGGCGCATCAACGCCGACGGCAGCGAAGAGGACGTGCCGCTTGCGCACGTGCACGTGGGCGACCTGCTGCGGGTGCGTCCGGGCGAGAAGATTCCGGTGGACGGCGTCGTCACCGAGGGCGGCAGCGCGGTGGACGAGTCCATGCTGACCGGCGAGCCGATTCCGGTCAGCAAGCGCGCTGGCGACGCGCTGATCGGGGCCACGCTGAACACCAGCGGCACACTGGTGATGCGCTCGGAGAAAGTGGGTTCGGCCACCATGCTGGCCCAGATCGTGCAGATGGTCGCGTCCGCCCAGCGCTCCAAGGCGCCGATGCAGCGCATGGCCGACGTGGTGGCCGGCAAGTTCGTGGTGCTGGTGGTGCTGGTGGCGCTGGCCACGCTGCTGGCCTGGGGCCTGTTCGGGCCGGAGCCGAGCTGGGTGTTCGGCCTGATCAACGCCGTGGCGGTGCTGATCATCGCCTGCCCTTGCGCGCTGGGGCTGGCCACGCCCATGTCGGTGATGGTGGCCACCGGGCGCGCGGCCACGCAGGGCGTGCTGTTTCGCGACGCCGGCGCGATCGAGAAGATGCGCGAGGTGGACACGCTGATCGTGGACAAGACCGGCACGCTGACCGAAGGCCGGCCGGCTTTCGATGTCGCGATCGCGGCGCAGGGCTATACGCCGGAGGAGGTGCTGCGGCTGGCGGCCAGCCTGGACCAGGGCAGCGAACACCCGCTGGCCGACGCCATCGTCAGCGCGGCGCGCGAGCAGGGCCTGGCGCTGGTCCCGGCGGCGGATTTCGACTCCGCCAGCGGCATCGGCGTGCGCGGCACGGTGCAAGGCAGGCGCCTGGCGCTGGGCAACACGGCGCTGATGGAACAGGAAGGCGTGCCGGTGGCCGCGCTCCAGGCCGACGGCGAACGCCTGCGCGGCGAAGGGGCCAGCATCATGCACCTGGCGGTGGACGGACGCTTCGCCGGCATCCTGGCCGTGACCGACCCGATCAAGCCCAGCACCCATGAGGCCATCCAGAGCCTGCACGACAGCGGCCTGCGCATCGTGATGGCCACCGGCGACGGGCTGACCACCGCACAGGCGGTCGGCGCGGCGCTAGGCATCGACGAGGTGCATGGCGAGGTCAAGCCGTCGGACAAGCTGGCCCTGGTGGAAAAGCTGCAGCAGGACGGCCACGTGGTGGCGATGGCCGGCGACGGCATCAACGACGCCCCGGCGCTGGCGCGCGCCGACGTCGGCGTGGCCATGGGCACGGGCACCGACGTGGCCATGAACAGCGGCCAGGTCACGCTGATCAAGGGCGATCTGCGCGGCATCGCGGTGTCGCGCCAGATTTCCATCGACACCGTGCGCAACATGCGGCAGAACCTGATGTTCGCCTTCGTCTACAACGGCATCGGCGTGCCGATAGCGGCGGGCCTGCTCTACCCGTTCACGGGATGGCTGCTGTCGCCGATGCTCGCGGCGCTGGCCATGAGCCTGAGTTCGGCCTCGGTGATCTTCAACGCGCTGCGGCTGCGCGGCGCCAGGTAAAAAACGGCCGCCGCTTACGCGCGCAAGCGCGCCAGCGTGGCTGCCACCAGCCGGTCGCAGTCGTCGCCGTCGAACTCGAACAGGCTTTTTTCGGTGGCGTCGATATCGTGCGACAGCGCTTCGCGCAGCAGCGCGTTGGCGCGGAAGTGGCGGCTGCGCACGGTGGCCTCGGGAATGCCCAGGCTGCGCGCCGTTTCCTCCACGGACAGTTCCTCGACGGCGCGCAGCACGAACACGGTCCGGTACGCGACCGGCAGCGCGTCCAGGCGCGCCTCCAGCAAGGCGCGCAGTTGCGCGCGCGCCGCCGCGTGATAGGGCGGATCGAAGTCGTTGATCGTCATCGCGTCAGCCTCGTCGTCGATGTCGTCGGCCATGGGGCACAGCGCCTCGCGGCGTCCGCGCTTGCGCAGGCGGCCATAGCACTCGTTCAGGACCAGCCGCGACAGCCAGGTGAAAAGCGAGGCGTCGCCGCGGAACCGCGCGATCGAGCGGTACGCGGCCAGGTACGCTTCCTGCAAGGCCTCTTCGGCGTCGGCGTCGTTGCGCAGGGTGGCGCGCGCCAGGCGGTACAGCCGCCGGTTGTGGCGGCGCATCATCAGTTCGAACGCGGCGGCCTCGCCCGCCGCGATGCGGCGCGCGAGCGCCAGGTCGTTCTCTTCGGCCAGCACTGCGGCCGGCGCCGCCACGGTGTTCATGCGTTCAACCTCCGCCTCGTCATTGCGCGACCAGGGTCGCCTGCATGGTCGGATGGAACAGGCAGACATAGGCGATGCTGCCCGTCTCGTCGACAGTGTAGGTCCAGGACGCGCCGGCGGCGATGGCCCCCGAATCGAAGGCCTTCGACTGCGCGGTGGCGGTGTGCGGCACCAGGTCCTTGTTGACCCAGGTCACCCGGTCTCCGCGCCGCACCGCCAGCGTGGCCGGGACGAACCGCATGCCTTCTATGGTCACGACGTGTTCGGCCGCCGACCCGTCCGCGGCGCGCGCCGGCGCGCCGGCCAGCAGGCCCGCGCAGAGCGCGGCGGCGCCGGCGCGCCGCCACACTGCGGGCAGGTTCGCCCTAGCCACCGGCGAGCCTCTTCTGCAACTGGCGGGCATGCTCCAGGTGCGCGATGAACGCGGGCCGCACCTGGACCAGCAGGGCCTTGAGCTCGGCGTTGTGCGCGCCCGGGATCAGGGTGCCGTCCAGGGCCTGGATGACCGCCTCGTGATAGGCCACTTCGTGGTCGACGTAGGCCTTATCGAACGCCGCGCCCTTCAGGCCCTTGAGCTTGGCCAGGTTCTCGTCGCCGCCTTTCTGCAGGCTGGCGCTGGTGGGATTGGCCTCGGGCGTGACCTTGAGCTTCTGCACCAGTTCGCCGGCCGACTTGTTCACCGCCGTATGGTCGGTGACCATCAGCGCGGCGAACTCGCGGACTTCCTTGGCGTCGGATTTCTGCTGCGCCAGCTTGCCGGCGTCCACGTCCACCTGGTTGGCCACCACGACGATGGCCGCGATCTGCGGGTCGGTCGGGCCGTTGCCGTGCGCGAACGCGCTGGCGCCGGCCAGGACCAGGGCACAGAACCATGTAGTCTGAATCGCTTTCATTTCACCCCCCAAGACGATGGATGCAGGCGTGGCGGCGCGCCGGAATGGCGCGAAACGCGCTTGCATATGGGGTTGGATGTCGCGAGCGAGCGCCGCGTTCCGGCCTCAGCCGATCGGGACCGTCATCCCGTATTTGGCCCGGTTCATCACCACCAGGGTGGAGAAGCGCTTGACGTTGGGGTTGCCCCAGAAATGGCGCTGGGCGAAGGCCTCGTATTCGTCCATGTCGCGCATGGTGAGGGTGAGCACGAAATCGACGTCCCCGGTGACCGACAGGCATTGCATGATTTCCGGCGCCCCCAGCATGGCGCGCTTGAAATGGTCCAGCTTGTCGGCGCGCTCGCTCTCCAGCGTGACCAGCACCACCATCATGATTCCGCGTCCGACGGCGGCCGGGTCGACCACGGACACGTCGCCCATGACCACGCCGGTCTCGCGCAGCCGCTTCATCCGGCGCAGGCAGGACGCCGGCGACAGGTTCACGCGCTGCGCGACCTCCTGGCTGGTGCGCTGGTTGTCTTCCTGCAGGCTTTGCAGGATCTGGAGATCGAAATCGTCTAGTTCCATAAAGGTCTCGGAACGTATTGAAAGCGGGCGGGACGGGCCCGCCGTCGATTCTAAGCCGAGCCGCGCCGCAATCCGCCCCCATTTCGACGGGAAACCTCATTGCGACGCCTCCGGATGCAGGAATTAATCAGCCGGCTTGCTTACACTTGGAGCCCTCCGTCCGCGCCGCGGGCGGGCCGCTCCCTCGTATCATGCCGTCACTCCAGCTTTTCCTGCTATTTCTCGCCGCCGACGCGGCGCTCAAGCTCACGCCCGGCCCCGACATGGCCCTGACCCTCACGCGGGGGATGACGCAGGGGTTCCGGCCCGCCTTCCACAGCGTGCTGGGCAACGTCGCCGCCGGGTTCATCCAGGTGCCGGCGGTGGTGCTGGGGCTGGCTTCGGTGTTGCGGGCCTTTCCTTCCCTGTTCGTCGGGATCAAGGCCGCCGGCGGCCTGTACCTGGGCTATCTGGGCGTCAAGGCCATCGTGCGCTGCGCCCGCTCGGCCGAGGTGTCGCTGGCGGCGCGCCCGGGCGATGCGCGCGACGCGTTCTGGCAGGGCTTCATGACCAATCTGCTGAACCCCAAGGTGCTGCTTTTCATGATCGCGTTCCTGCCGCAGTTCACCAGTCCGGAAAACGGGCCGGTCTGGATACAGATGCTGGTGCTGGGCATCACCATGAAGGCGCTCAGCCTGCCCTATGGCAGCGGCTTCGCCTACGGCGCCTCGCGCATCCGCGGCTGGGTCGGCCGCAATCCGTGGTTCCTGCGCACGCAGCAAGGCCTGCTGGGAGCCATCATGCTGGCCCTGGCGCTGTACGTGCTGTATTCCACCACCGCAACCCTGCCCTGATCCGCCCGCGCCGCCTTTTTCCATGACCACCGCAACCTTGAACACCGGCCGCAACGCCTCCCCGTCCACCCTGCTGCCCACCCTCTCGCTGATCGGCGCGATGGCGTCGCTGTGCATCGGCACGTCCTTCGCCAAGTCGCTTTTCCCCCTGGTGGGCGCGCAGGGCACCACCGCCTACCGCATCGCCATCGGCGCGCTGATCCTGCTGGCGTTCTGGCGGCCGTGGCGCTTTCCGCTCACGCGCCGCGACGCCGGCAAGATCGCGCTGTACGGCGTGACGCTGGCCTGCCTGAACCTGCTGTTCTACATGGCGCTGCGCACGCTGCCGCTGGGCGTGGCGATCGCCATCGAATTCACCGGGCCGCTGGCCCTGGCCGTGGCGCTGTCGCGGCGCGCCATCGACTTCGTCTGGATCGCCTGCGCGGCCGCCGGCCTGGTGCTGCTGATTCCCACGGGCCAGTCGGTGCACGACCTGGACCCCGTCGGCATCGCCTACGCGCTGGGCGCGGCGGTGTGCTGGGCGCTGTACATCATCTTCGGCAAGATGGCCGGCAACGTGCACGGCGGGCAGGCGACCTCGCTGGGCCTGACGGCGGCCGCGCTGGTGGCGCTGCCCATCGGCGCCGTGCATGCCGGCGCGGCCCTGCTCGACCCCAAGCTGATCCTGGCCGGCATCGCCGTCGGCATCCTGTCCAGCGCCCTGCCCTATTCGCTGGAAATGGTGGCGCTCAAGCGCCTGCCGCAAAAGACCTTCGGGGTGCTGCTCAGCATGGAGCCGGCCATGGGCGCGCTGGCCGGCGTGGTGGTGCTCAACGAGCACCTGGACAAGACACAATGGCTGGCCATCGGCGGCATCATCGTGGCCTCGGCCGGCTGCGCGGCCACGGCCCGCCGCCAGAACGCGCGCCGGCGCCAAACCGGGTCTTAGCCGAAACCCACTTCCCGCTGGGGCGGCCGCAGCGGGTCGAAGTCTTCCCAATGGTTATTGCGCCAGCGGCCGTTGGCGTGTTCGACGTCGGCGCCGCCGGCGTCGCGCAGCACGCGGCAGGCCAGCAGCTCACGTTGCGGACGCGCGCGCACCGCCACCATGACGCCGGCCTGGCGGATCTCGGCGTGCGCATCGGGATTGAAATAGCCGTGCTGGGTGCTGCCGTGGCCGGTCACCCACAGCGCGCCGAAAAGCGAGCCGAGATAGGCGCCCACGCCCGCGGCCGCCAGGATCAGCGGCGTGGAGTCGCTCAGCTCCGACATCACGAAGCCGCCGAACACCGCGAACCCCGCCCCCATGCCGCCGGCGCCCAGGAAGGCGCCCATGTCGGCGCGGCCCGCGTCCGGGTCCGAACGGCGGTCGCCGCCCAGCGGATAGCGGCCATGCTCGCCGGCCGGATTGACATAGAAGATGTTGACGTCCCAGTCTGGGAAACCGTTGGCGGACAGGCGCGCGGCCGCGGCCTGGGCCGCTTCGAAGCCCTCGAAGCGGGCAGCTACGATCAGAGACATGATAGGCTCCTCGCCCGGGCGCGCCGGGCAGGATCGACATGGCTTCATCGTACGCTTTCGCCGCCGGCGCGCACGCCGCCGTTACACCTTGCGCCGCCTGTTACGCATGCCGCGCCGCGCGCGTCAGGCGCGCGCGGCCGCCAGCCAGCGCAGGCCGGAGGACGTGGCGCCGGCCGGGCGGTATTCGCAGCCGATCCAGCCGTCGTAGCCCAGCTCGCGCAGCACCCCGAACACCCAGCCGTAGTCCAGTTCGCCGCGGTCCGGCTCCTGGCGCAGCGGCACGCCGGCGATCTGCAGATGGCCGACCCGCCCGGTGGGCAGGTACTGGCGCAGCCGGGCGGTGACGTCGCCTTCGACGATCTGGCAGTGGTAGAGGTCCATCTGCACTTTCAGGTTGGTCGCGTTGACGGCCTGGACCACGGCGTGCGCGTCTTCCTGGCGGTTCAGGAAATAACCGGGGATGTCGCGCGTGTTGATGGGTTCGATCAGCACGTTGACGCCGGCCGAACGCGCCTGGCGCGCGGCCCAGTCCAGGTTCTCCCGATAGCAGTCCAGCATGGCCTCGCGCGATGCGCCCTGCGGCGCCAGGCCCGCCATCACGTGCACGTTGGGGCAGGCCAGCGTCGTGGCGTAGGACAGGGCCAGCTCGATCCCGGCCTGGAACTCGTCCCGGCGTCCGGGCAAGGCGGCCAGGCCGCGCTCGCCGCGCCCGGCCACGCCCGGCGGCGCGTTGAACAGCACCTGGGCGACGCCGGCCGCGTCGATGCGTTCGCGCACCAGCGCGGCCGGCGCCTCGTACGGGAACATGCATTCCACCCCCGCGAAGCCGTCGGCCGCGGCGGCCTCATAGCGGTCCAGGAACGCGAGTTCCGGATACAGCATCGAGAGATTGGCGGCGAACTTCAGCATGGCGGACTCCGGACCGGGCGGCATGGCTGGAAAATAGCACAACGGCTGCCTCAGTATGTCATCCGCACGCCCAGCAGCACGCTGCGTCCGGGCAGCGGCGCCACCGAGGAAATGAAGGACGCATGGTTATAGGCCAGGCGGTTCAGCAGATTGGTGCCGCGCAGGTAGACCTCGTAACCCGCGCCGCCGTACTGGCCGCGGTAGGCCACCACCGCATTGACCATGTTGTAGCCGGGCGTGCTGTCTTCATAGGCCGCGATGTCCTTCTGCGCGAACACGCGCGCGTACTCCACGCCGCCCGACCACGGCCCCCATTTGACGTTGCCGCGCACGCCGGCGCGGGCCGCCGGAATCCGCGGCAGGTTGCCCTCGCCGCCAGTCAGCTTGCCGCGCACGTAGTCGCCGAACACGGCGGCCGAGAACACCGGGGTGAACTGGTGGCGCAGCTCGCCTTCCACGCCGGTGAATTCGGCGTCACGCTGGGCGTACTCGATCAGGCGGAAGTCCTCGTAGCGGTCCAGCGTGTCGGCATAGATGTAGTTCTTCACCCGGTTGTGGAACACGCTGGCCGAGAACGTGGTGTCGCCGGCGTGCTTGCGCAGGGTCAGGTCGATGTTGTGCGAGGTCTCGCGGCCCAGGTCCGGGTTGCCCAGTTCATAGGTATTGGTGGCCAGGTGCACGCCGTCGGCATAAAGCTCCTGCGCGCTGGGCAGGCGCTGCGAGCGCGACAGCGACAGCGCCAGCGAATACTGCGGCGCGAAGTCCCAGATGGCCGCGGCCGAGAACGACGTGCCCGACAGGCTGCTGCGGGGGTTGCCGCCCGCCGGCGAAATGCGCTGCCAGTCCTGGCGCGCGCCCAGCTCGAAACGCCAGTCGTTCAACTGGTATTCCTCCAGCACGAACAGGCCGTAGGAACGGGTCGTGCTGCGCGGCAGGAACGCCTCTTCGCCGTCGGCGCTGAAATCGCTGTAGGCGTTCTGCAACCCGACCACGCCGCGCCAGCCCGCCATCGGCTTGTGCTGCAGTTCCAGGCGCAGGTCGTAGCCCTTGTTCTTGAAGCGGGTGCCAACCTCGCCGCCTTCGATCTCGTCGTGCTGGTAGTCGGTCAGGCCGCCGCGCAGGCGGATTTTTTCAAAGCCCGCGAACGGGTCCTGGTATTCGGCGCGCAGGTCCAGGCGGTTGCTGCGCAGCTTCACGTAGGGCACGCCGCCGTGCTCATGCTCGTGATCGTGGTCGTGGCCGTCCTCCTCCTCGCCGTGATCATGGCCGCCGCAATGCAGGTGCGTGCCATGCGGGTGGCAGCCTTCGTATTCGTGGTTGTGCCCGGGCAGCCCATACTTGCTTTCCAGGTGCGTGAAAGCCAGGCCGACATAGCCGCGCGGCGTGATCCACGACATGCCGACCGAGCCCTGCGAGGATTCGCTGTACGAGCCTTCCAGCTTGCCGCCGGGCCAGTCCGGCACGTCGTAGTCACTGCTGCGCCGCTTCAGGCCCTCGACCCGCACGGCGAAATTGTCGGCCCCGGCCGTGATGCCGACCGCGCCCGACCGTTCGCGCGTGCCGGTGGCGCCGCGCAGCTCGGCTTCGGCTTCGACGCCGCGCTCGGGCACCGCGGTGGGGACCTTCTTGTCCACCACGTTGACCACCCCGCCGATGGCGCCGCCGCCATACAGCAGCGTGGCCGGGCCGCGCAGCACTTCGATGCGCTCGGCCAGCAGCGGCTCGACCGTCACGGCGTGGTCGGGAGAGATACTGGACGCGTCCATCACTTCGGAACCGTCGGACAGGACCTTCACGCGCGGCGCGGTCTGGCCGCGGATCACCGGACGGCTGGCGCCGGCCCCGAACGTGTCGCTATTGACTCCGGGCAGGTTTTTCAGGGTCTCGCCCAGCGTCCCAGTGCGCTGCTCGGTCAGCTCGCCGCCTTCCAGCACGGAGGCCGGCAGCGTGGTGCTGTTCAGGTCCAGGCCGAGCGGATTGGCCGACACCGTAATGGGCGCCAGCGTCGCCGCGCCCTCTTCCTGCGCCTGGGCCGCCGGCGCGGCCAGCATCAGCGCGCAGGCCAGCGGCGCCAGCCTGCCGCGAAACTCCCGTCCATGTTCCCGCCCTTGCTTTTTGCCACGCATGATGATCCTCTAAATGTTATATCATTACAAATAAAAATCGAATGATATAACATCTCAATCACTACGGACAAAAAAAAAGGCGCCCCCGGCCTTGCGGGACGCCCCTTTTGCGGCAAGCCGGCGCGCTCAGCCCGCCTTGAATTCCTTGTTCCAGAATTCCAGGATGTCGGCCTTCTTTTCGGTCAGGCCCTTCAGGTCGTAGGCGTGCAGCAGCTTGACCTCGGCGTCCGAGAAGCCCACCCGCTTGAGCGGCTCGGGCAGCGTGGCGTTGGTGACGGTGGGCGCATAGCCCATCTTCTCGGCGAACGCGATCTGGCCCTGCGGATCGAGCATGGCGTTCAGGTATGCCCAGGCCGCGTCCTTGTTGCGGCTGTTCTTGGCCACGGCGGCCTCGAACGCCACCGGCACCGAACCTTCCTTCGGGATCACGAAACCCAGCGGCAGGCCGCTGTCGCGCCATTGCAGCGCGCGCGCCTTCCACATGCAGGCAATCGCAATCTCGCCCGACTTGAAGGCCGCCGCCACCGCCTCGTTGGACGGATAGATCCGCGGCGCGTTGGGCTTGAGCTTGGCCAGGAAGCGCTTGCCGCCTTCGAAGCTCTTGGTGTCGCCGCCCGCGCCCAGGCCGACGAACACGGCGTTGTACAGGTACAGGATGTCCGAGAAGCCCACCTGCCCCTTCCATTTCGGGTCCAGCAGCACCTCCAGCGAATCCGGCGGAGTAGGGAATTTTTCGGTGTTGTAGACCAGCGTCATCGCGCTGAAGATGTGCGGGATGGAATACGGCGTCTTCAACGCGCCGATGGCGTGCGCCAGGTTGGGCAGCTTGGCGGTGTCCAGCGGCGCCAGCGCGCCCGAACGCTCGGCGTCGTACATGTCCACTTCGCCCAGCAGCGCCACGTCCATGCTGCCGCGGCGCGAATTCTTTTCGGCGCGCAGCTTGGTCACGCGGCCCACGGCGTTGCCGGTGTCGTACACCACGTTCACGCCGTCCTTGCCGACGATGGGATTGATGATTTGCTGCAGCAGGTTCTGGTAGTCGCCGCCCCAGGTCCCCACGACGATTTCCTTGCCCGCGGCTTGCGCCATGCCCGGCACCCAGCCCAGGGCGGGAGCCAGCGCCAGGCCGGAGGCCGTCTTGATGAAGCCACGGCGAGTCAGGTTTTTGTCTTGCATAACGACCTCGTATCGAAGAGAACTGACGGTTTACTGCGAAAAATCAGGCAAGCATCTCCACCGGCGCGGCGGGCGCCCAGGCCCGGATCGCCTCGGCGTCGATGTCGCGGGCGATGACGATGATGGCGTCGCGCGCGTCGGGCTGGCGCGTCAGGCGCTGCGGCGCGCTGAAGGTGGCGCCGACCGACTGGATCAGGATGGGCTCGGCGCAGTCGCTGACCCGCACCACGGCCTTGACGCGCAGCAGGCGCTCGCCGCAAAAGCCGGCCAGGTCGTCCAGCCATTCCGAAAAGTCCGTCCAGCTGATGCCGGCGCGGGCGCGCGCCGCCATGACGCGGATGCGCGGATGCGCCGCCGCCGCGCCGCCGGCGGCCAGCATGTGCGCGGCCAGCGCGGCCAGATCGGCCGTGCCCTGCGCGGGCGCGAACGCCGCCGCCACGGCGCGCTCGCGGTCCGGCTCGGCGATGACCGCGGCCAGCGGATTGAGCGCGGCGGCGCGCGCCGCGCGTTGGGCAAGGGCCGCCGCGGGCAGCAGATCGGTCTTGGTCAGCACGATGCGATGGGCCGCGCCGAACTGCGCCATGGCCTCGTCCATTTCGGCCAGCGCATCGGGATCGCGTCCGCAGTCGTCGGTGCAGACCACTGTCAGCCGCAGGCCGCGCCTGGCCAGCTCCGGATCGGCCAGCGACGCGATCACCGGCCCAGGGCGCGACAGGCCGCTGCACTCCAGGATGACGCGCTTGAGCGGCCCGGCGCCGGACGGGCGCGGCGCGTCCAGCAGCGCGCTCAGCGTATGGACCAGGTCGCTGCGCAGCGAGCAGCAGACGCAGCCGTTGGCCAGCAGGGTCATCGGCACGCTGTCGCTGTCGTTGGCGACGATGGCCCCGTCCACGCCGACCTCGCCCGCCTCGTTGACGATCACGCCGGTATCGGCCGCGCCGGTGCGCAGGTAGTCCACCAGCAGCGTGGTCTTGCCGCTGCCCAGGAACCCGCAAAGCAGGAACAGATCGACCGCCATGTCAGGGCGCCGCCTGTCCGTCGTCGCACGGCGAACCGGCGGGCGAGCCGCCCAAGGGCGGACGTTCGCCGTCCGGATCGCCCGCCCAGCTGTCGCGCACCATGTTGCGCACGTCGGCCAGCAGTTCGGCCGTGTCGTACACCACGCCGGACTTGATCGTAGTCTCCAGGCAGCGCTGCCATTCGACCTGCGCCGTCTCGTCGTTCAGGCGCATGGCGCCGGTGCCGAACAGCAGCTTGAAGTCGGTCAGCGGATTCTGGTTGTGGATCAGCAGGTCGGCGCGCTTCTGCACGTCGATGGAGCCGGTGTCGTCGTCGATGCCCAGCAGCGCCGCGCTCTGCGAGGTGGCGGCGCGCAGCACTTCGATGGGATGAAAGCCCGCTTCCTGCAGCAGTTCCAGTTCGCGGATGAAGCCGAAGCCGTAGATCTGGTAGATGAAGCCCGAGTCGCTGCCGGCGCACACGCGCCCGCCCTGGTTCTTGTACTCGTTGATGAACTGCATCCACAGGCGGTAGTTCTGCTTCCACTCGATCTCGTTGGTGGTGCTCCAGCGGTACCAGTAGGCGCCGTGCCCGCCGCGCTGCGGCTGGAAGTATTTCCACACCGCCTTCCAGGTGTACTGGTCGTGCCAGTCGGCGCGGCGCGCGCGCATCAGGTCGCGGTTGGCGTCGTAGATGTTGAAGGTGGGCACGAAGGTATGGCCCAGTTCCAGGAAACTGTCCATGACCTGGCGCCATTTTGCCGAACCCGGCTGGGCGGCCTGCATGAAGGTCTGCCCGGCGGCGGCGAAGCGGTAGTACTCGTCGCTGTAGTTGTAGTCGGTGGGAAACGACTGCACCACGCGGTCCTCGAACAAGGCCTCGGGCAGGCCGTAGTAGTGCTCGGAACTGGTCAGGCCCCAGCGCGCCGACTTCAGCGCGTTGACGCGGGTGACGGCCATCTGCGCATGGTGGCAGCCCGAGCGCAGGCCCAGCTGCGCCGCCTCGTCCAGCGCGGCCTGCATGATGGCCGGCGGCGCGCCGAAGAACTTGATGCCGTCGGCGCCGCGCGCGGCCAGCTTGCGCACCCACTCGCGCCCCTGCTCAGGCGTGTGGATGGTCTTGACCCGGTCGTTGACCGCGGGGAACACCGAATGCACGATCATGCGCGGCGCGGCGATCTTGTTGGCCGCCGACAGCTCGCGCTGCTCCAGCGTCCAGCCCAGCCCGCCCATGGCGCCCATTTCCCGCACCGTGGTCACGCCGTGCGCCAGCCACAGCCGGTAGATGTAGTCGGCCGGCGGCACGATGCCGCTCATGGCGTGGTACGGCGTGCCGATGTGCGCGTGCGCGTCCACGAACCCCGGCGTGACGAACTTGCCGTGGCAGTCGATCTCGTGGTCGCCCGGGCCGGGGCGCCGCTTGGGGTCGATGGGTTTGTGCGGCGTGCCCACGTTGACCAGCGCCGTGATCCGCTCGTTCTCGATCACGATGTCCACCGGGCCCCAGGGCGGCGCGCCGGTGCCGTCGATCACGGTGGCGCCGCGCAGGATCAGGCGCGGAAACGGACCCAGCCCGCGGTCGCGCGGCGCCGGCGCCGAAGGCGGATGCCAGCCCTTGGCGGCGTTGACGTCGCGCGACTCTTCGCCGACCTCGGATTGCAGTTGCGTGGGATCGCTCATGGCGCCTATGCCCCCAGTCCG
Organism: Achromobacter sp. SX5; assembly: GCF_056711425.1. NCBI lineage: Bacteria > Pseudomonadati > Pseudomonadota > Betaproteobacteria > Burkholderiales > Alcaligenaceae > Achromobacter > Achromobacter sp. SX5. The sequence goes on from NZ_CM160041.1 coordinate 5,222,520, forward strand.
TCGTGTTCGATGACGCCGCCCTTCATGATGAGCGCGAGGTGTTCGCCCTGGCCCAGCAGGCAGGAAAGGTCGCGGTACGGATTGCCGTCGACCAGCAGCACGTCGGCCAGCGCGCCGGCCTGGATGCGCCCCAGTTGCCCCACCTGGTTGAGCACCTCGGCGGCGGTGGTGGTGGCGGACTGGATCACTTCCTGCGGCGTCAGCACCTCGGCGCGGATGCGGAACTCGTCGCTCTGCAGGCGCTGCGACGGCCCCAGCAGGTCCGAGCCGAAGCCGATTTTCACGCCGGCCTTCTTGTAGATTTCCAGCGAATGCAGGCCCGCGGTGCGCACGGTGGCGATCTTGGCCACCGAGTCCGGCGGCAGGCCGTAGTCGGCGCCCTCGTTGGCCAGCGCTTCGTAGGTGACCAGCGTGGGCACGACGAAGGCGCCGCGCTCGGCCATGTAGCGCGCCACCCGTTCGTCGACCAGGTTGCCGTGCTCGATGGTGCGCACGCCGTTGCGCACGGCGCGCTCGATGGCGTCGGCCGTGTAGGAGTGCGCCATCACATAGGTCTGGCGGCCGGCCGCCTCCTCCACGATCACGCGGATTTCATCTTCCGAATAGCCGTAGGACGCGATCGGGTCGGTCGGCGAGGCCACGCCGCCGGAGGCCATCATCTTGATCTGGTCGGCGCCCATCTGCAGTTCCTGGCGCACCGCCTTGCGCACATCGTCGATGCCGTCGGCCACGCGGCCGATGTCGCCGGCGCGGAAGCAGCAGCCGCAGAAGCTCATGGGGCGCAGATGGTCGGAGCGCGGCCGCGGGTCGCCGTGGCCGCCGGTCTGGCTGATGGCGCGGCCCGAGATGAACAGGCGCGGCCCCTGGACCGTGCCTTCGTTGACGGCGCATTTCAGGCCCCAACCCGCGCCGCCCGCGTCGCGCACGGTGGTGAAGCCGCGGCGCAGCATCGCGGCCATGATGGGCACGGCGCGCATCATCACCAGCGCGTCGGGCAGCACGCCCTGGGCGCTGAGGTTGAGCTGCGTGGCCATCACGTGCGCGTGCAGGTCGATCAGCCCCGGCATGAGCGTGCGGCCGGCGGCGTCGATCACGCGCGCCGACGCCGCCGCGATCGGCCGGTCGGAGACTTCCTTGATGACGCTGTCCTCGACCAGCACGTGCTGGCCTTCCAGCAATTCCGCCTGCAAGGGATCGAGCAGGTTCGCGTTCTTGAACAGTACAGAAGCCATGAGGAATTCCTTGTGTGGCGCCGGACTCAGGACGCCATGGTCTTGAGGTAGCGGCGATGGATCAGCCAGTTGGAAATCAGGGCGATGACGAGGGTGCCGCAGACCAGCACCACGGCCAGCGCGGCGCCGAACGGCCAGTTCGAGGCCTTGGTGATCTGGTCGTACAGCGCCGGCGCCATCATGGTCAGGCCGGAGCCGCCCAGCAGCACCGGCGTGGCATAGGCGTTCATGCACAGAATGAACACCAGCATGGTTCCCGCCGCCACGCCGGGCGCGGCGATCGGCAGCACGATGCGGCGCAGCGTGGTGAAAAAGCTGGCGCCCACGTTGCGCGCGGCCTCTTCCACCGACAGGTCCATGCCTTCAAGCACGCTTTGCAGCGTCAGGATCAGGTACGGCATGACCACGGCGGTGGTGCCGATCACCACGGCCGTGGGCGTGTACATCATGGTCAGCGGACCGTCGATCAGGCCCATTGCCTGCAGCACGGCGTTCACCACCCCGGCGTTGCCCAGCGCCACCATCCAGCCGGCGGCGCGCACCACGTTGCCCACCATCAGCGGAAACACCAGCAGGATCACGAACAGGCTCTTGTAGCGGCTTTGCGTGCGCGCCAGGAAATACGCCACCGGAAAGCCCAGCACCAGCGCCAGCACGGTGCACAGCCCGGCGATGCCCAGCGTCGTCAGGAATACGTCGCGGTAGTAGGGGTCGCCGAAGAACTTGGCGTAGTTGTCGAAGGTGAAGGCGGACTGCATCAGCTCCGCGGGATCGAAACGGTTGAAGCTGTAGCGCGCCAGCTGCAGGATGGGCACCATGATGATGGCCAGCACCACCAGCGAGGCCGGAAACGCCAGCCCCGGCCCCAGCCAGCCCCGGCGGGGCCCGTTCTGCGTCGCGGTCGTCATGGCGGCTCCTATTGCGTGAACGCCACGCAGTCGTCCGACTCGAAGCACGCGTAGACGCGCTCGCCGGCCGCCGGCTGCGGCTGGCGCGCGCCGGCGTTGACGACCTGGCTGAGCATGCGCTCGCCGCCTTCCAGCTGCACCCGCACCTCCAGCACCGAACCCAGGTACAGCGAGGACTCGACCACGCCCGCCAGCGCGTTGCCGCCGGCCGGCTGCGCGCGCAGGCTCACGCGCTCGGGGCGCACGCCCAGGTGCGTGGCGCCGGCGCCGCCGGGAGCCGCGATGCGCTGGCCGGCGTCGGTCTGGAATACGTTGCCGGCTTCGCCGCGCCCCTTGAACACATTCATCTTGCCCAGGAAATCGGCCACGAACAGATTGGCCGGCCGCTCGTACAGCGCGTCCGGCGAGCCGACCTGCTGCACGATGCCGTCGTGCATGATGGCCATGCGGTCGGCGATCGCCAGCGCCTCTTCCTGGTCGTGCGTGACGAATACCGTGGTCAGGCCCAGGCGCTGCTGCAGCGCGCGGATCTCCTCGCGCACTTCCACGCGCAGCTTGGCGTCCAGGTTGGACAAGGGCTCGTCGAGCAGGAACACCTTGGGCTCGATGGCCAGCGCGCGCGCGATCGCGACGCGCTGCTGCTGCCCGCCGGAGAGCTGGCGCGGATAACGCTCGCGCAGCTCGCTCATGCGCACCATGTCCAGCACACGCCTGATCCTGGCGTCGCGGTCGGCCTTGGGAACCTTGTGCATCTCCAGCCCGAAGGCCACGTTCTCGGCCACCGTCATGTGCGGGAACAGCGCATAGCGCTGGAACACCATGCCCGTGTCGCGCTTGTGCACCGGCAGGCGCGTCACGTCGATGTCGCCGATGCGGATGCGTCCGGCCGTGGGCGCGATGAAGCCGGCGATCATGCGCAGCGTGGTGGTCTTGCCGCAGCCGCTGGGGCCCAGGAACGCCACCAGTTCGCCGTCGCCGATCTCCAGCGAGAAATCGGATACCGCCACCGCCTGCCCGAACTGCTTGCGGATGTTTTCGATAGAGACCTTCGCCATCTTCTATACCACCTGACTGAGTTTCACGTAGCGGTCGGTCACTAGCATGATGATGCCCAACAGCAGAATCTGCACCGAGGCCACCGCGGCGATGGTCGGGTCCAGGTTGAATTCGAGGTACTGCATGATCGCGATCGGCAAGGTGGTGCGGCCGGGGCCGACCAGCGACAGCGACAGCTCCAGGTTCTCGAACGACACCACGAAGCTGAACAGCGCCGCGGCCACGATGGACGGGCGCAGCATGGGCAGCGTGACCCGCATGAACGCGACCGGCGCGCTGGCGCCCAGGTTGCGCGCGGCCTCTTCGATGGAGCCGTCCAGGCCAGCCATGCCGGCCGTGACCAGCCGGACCGTCCACGGAATGGTGAGGCAGATGTGCGCGATCACCAGCCCGCCGAAGGTGCCGATGATGTCCTGGTCCAGCGCTTCTTCGGCGCGCAGATAGAACAGGTAGATGCCCACGCCGGCCACGATGCCGGGAATCAGCAGCGGCGACAGCAGCAGGGTGTTGATGCTCTTGCTGCCGCTGAAGCGGTAGCGCGCGATGCCGACCGCGGCCAGCACGCCCAGGGCCACGCCGATGGCGGCCGCCACCAGCGACACCTGCAGGCTGAAGATGAAGCCGTTGGCGAAAGCCGGGTTTTCCCAGGCCTTCACGTACCAGGACAGCGTATAGCCCGACGGCGGGAAGTAGAGAATGGCGTCCTTGAAGAAGCTCAGCCAGACCACCAGCACGATGGGGCTGAGCATGAACGCGTACATGAGCACGACGAAGACGCGATGCAACCACGTCGCCCACGGAATCACCCGCAGGGTCCGGTCCCGGACGGCCGTGGCGGCCGAGTTCAAAGGAGGCGCGTTATGCAAATCCCTGGTTCCTTGTCAGCAGCAGCCGGCTAGTATCCTGGGTAGAAACCTGCGGTATCTACGGTTAACCAGAGCATATCGACGGGTTGCTGCGCGGCTCAACTAGGGATAACCCATTATTGCGAGCCTCTTGCATGCGCGCGGCGGCGCGCCCGCCGCGCGCGGGTGCAACCCGACGCCGGAAATGGCGGCGGCAGGTGCAACCCAGGTTCCCGTGCCTAGTGCGCGCGGCCGGCGATCTCGCCCACCACGCGGACCCGCGCCCGGACGGCGTTGCCCGGCAGGTAGGCCAGCGGAATGTCTTCCTGTTCGATCACGCTGATCGTGGCGGGGTCCGCGCCGGCGGCCACGGCGCGCTCGACCGCGATGCCGCGCGCACGCTCCAGCAGTTCCTCGCGGCCCAGGTTGGTGAAGATCTGGTCGACCTCGCCCGAGACCTGCGCGATGGCCGCGCCCACCGCGTTGGCCACGGCGTGGTTCTCGACGCGCACCACTTCGGAAAAGCCCGCGACCCGATCCGGGATCAGCACCGAGCCGCCGCCCACCGCGATCAGCGGCACCTCGCGCGCGTCGCTTTTCATGCGGTCGCAGGCTTCGGAAATGGCGTCGTGCATGCGCGCCAGCGCGCCGCGCACCATCGCCGGGTCCAGATGCGCCACGCGGGAACGGTCGCCGATGTCCGCCAGGCCCGCGGCAACCGCGATGTCGGTGCAGGTGAGCTGCGTGCCGCCGAACACCAGCGCCTCTTCGAGCAGGCGGTGGCCGACGCTGACCGGGCCGACCTGCAGCGTCTGCGGGTCCACCAGCGTACCGCCGCCCACGCCGATGGACAGCAGGTCGGGCATGCGGAACGCGGTGCGCACCCCGCCCACTTCCACCATGTTGTTGGCCTGGCGCGGAAAGCCGTTGTGCACATAACCCACGTCGGCCGTGGTGCCGCCCACGTCGCAGACCACGGCGTCGTTGATCGAGGCCAGGAACACGGCCCCGCGCATGGAGTTGGTGGGGCCGGACGCGAAGGAATGCACGGGAAAATCGCGCGCGTTCTCGGCCAGCGTGACCGTGCCGTCGTTCTGCGTCAGGAAGAGCGGCGCGCGGATGCCGCTGTCGGCAAGCGCCAGCACGAAGGCGTCGGTGGTCTTGTGCGCCAGGTCGATCAGCGTGGCGTTCAACAGCGCCACGTTCTCGCGGCCCAGCAGGCCGATGCGGCCCAGCTGGTGCGAATAGGTGATGCGGCAATCGGGATGCTCCTGCAGCAGGATCTCGCCGGCGCGCAGTTCGGCCGCGCCGATCAGCGGCGAGAACACGCCGCTGACCGCCACCGTGGAAATGCCCGAGGCGCGGATGGCGCGCGCGGCGTCGCGCACCGCGCGTTCGTCCAGCGGCATCAGTTCGCGTCCGTCGAATTCATGGCCGCCCTGCACCAGGTAGGTGCCGCCGTTGACCTTCTGCGCCAGGTCCTCCGGCCAGTCGCAGAACGGCAGCAGCGAGGCAGCGGCCGGCAGGCACACGCGCAGCGCGGCGGCCGGCTCCAGGTCGCGCCGCTGCACCACGGCGTTGGTGAAATGGGTGGTGCCTATCATCACCGCGTCGGGCTCGCCGGCCTGCGGGCAGGCCTGGATCAGCGCGGCCAGCGCGCGCCGCACGCCGCTGGTGACGTCAGCGGTGGTGGGCGACTTGACCGCGCCCAGCACCTTGTTGTCCTGCACGAATACGGCGTCCGTGTTGGTGCCGCCTACGTCTATGCCTATGTGTTTCATGTGAGGGCTCTATGCGAAGACCGAGCGATAGTCGAAGTCGAAACCGAAGGCGCGCGGACCGACCAGTTCCAGGCCGCGCGGCGTGGTGAAAACGGCAGGCGCGGGCAGCGCCAGCACGCTCACGCGCTGGCCGAAGCGCAGCACGTCGGTGCCGATGCCGTCGCCGCTGACCGAGTCCAGCACGCAGATCAGGTCGGGCGTCATGACCTCGGGCACGCCGTCGCGCTCGCCCACCGAGAATTCGTTCTGGAAGTGCAGCGTGTAGCGCGAACCGCGGTCCTCGCCCAGCCCTTCCAGCACCGCGCGGCCGCGCAGAAAGCCGGCCGTGGTGCGGCGCTCCACGTCGATGACCTTGCCGCTGAACATGCGCTTGCCGGCCGTCTCCTGCAGCACGGCGCCGATCACGTCGGCATGCTGGCGGCGCGCGCGCAGCACCACTTCGCCCAGGCGGATGGCCTTGCTGACGGTGTAGAGAATGCCGTGGTCCTTGACCTCGCTGCCGCGGCGCGGCGTCTTGCAGGTCGCCGCCGTGGAGCCCATTTCGACCACCACCTTGCGGCTCAGGCGCTCGACCCAGGTGGCCGAGGCCGCGCGGGTGACGATGACTTCGTTGTCGCGGATGTCGGCCACCGCCAGCGGATACATGGGCAGGTCGTTGGCGGCGAAGCTCGTCATCTGGGCTTCGGGATAGGCCCGGCCCATGCTGTCGGCGTCGACCACCGGCAGGCCGGTCAGGGCCGCCACCATGAAGGGCTGCAGGCCGTTGCCGCCGCCGATCTCCAGGGCCATCACGGCGCGAAAGCGCGCGCCGCAATACTCCTCCATCATGCGCACCGGCTTGACCGCGAAATGCGGATCGGCCAGGCGTTCCTGACCGACCAGCGGCGCGCCCATGCCCGACACCACCGCCACGCGGTCTTCGTCTTCCAGGTACATGGGGTCCAGCAGCGAAACGCTGTAGCCCTTCTTGTACAGCTGGCGCATGTTCAACAGTTTCTGGTAGGGATCGCCGCCGCCGCCGGTGCCCAGAATCCAGGCGCCCACGGCCAGGGCTTCCATCTCTTCGGCGGAAACGACGCGCGTTCCGGTGTTCGTGCTTGCGGCTACAGATAGCATGGTTCGATGAAGTCAGAAGTGAGCCGGAATGGGAAACAAACCTTACTTCGCTGCGAATACGGCGGGCAAATTGAATATGCGCATGTCTCGCATAGACCCAAATCATGCGCCTGCATGTGTTGAACCTATGTGCCGCATTCTTCGTATTTATTTGCCGTGGCCTGATGCATCTGCAAATATCGGGCCACGGCCTCCGGCACCGACCGGCAAGCGATATACAAGGGGAAACACCAATGCGGCAACGCCTCAGCACCTTTCTTCTGGCAGCGACCATCGCCTGCGCGCCGATGGCCTCGCATGCGTTCGAAACCTCCAACGGCAAGCGCATCCTCGTCATCGGAGGCCAGCAGGCCGTCTCCGTGATGGACCCGGCGCAGAAATACGACCTGTCCATCCGCACCATCCAGCAGGCCACCTACGACGCGCTGCTCAAGTACGAAGGCGATCCGCCCGAACTCAAGCCCTGGCTCGCGACCTCGTGGTCGTCCAACGCCGACGCCTCGGAATGGACCTTCAAGCTCGACCCGCGCGCCCGCTTCCAAAACGGCGACCCCGTCGACGCCGCCGCCGTGAAGGCCTCGTTCGAGCGCACGCTCAAGCTGAACAAGGGACCGGCCTGGATGTACGCGGACTTCCTCAAGCCCGAGAACATCGTGGTGGACGACCCGCAGACCATCCGCTTCAAGCTCACGCGCCCCTACGCCGCGTTCCTGGGCCTGATGCCGTGGTGGTACATCGTCAACGTCAAGCAGGCGATGGAACACGAACAGAACGGCGACTACGGCCAGCAATGGCTGACCGAACACACGGCCGGCTCCGGCCCGTTCCGCGTCAAGCGCGTGGAGCCGAACTCCCTGTACGAGCTGGAAACCTGGAACGACTACTGGAAGGGCTGGTCGCAGCCCGAGAAGGCGCGCCTGGGCGGCATCATCTACCGCGTCATCACCGAGAACTCCAGCCGCCGCGCGGCGCTGGCGCGCGGCGAGATCGACATCGCCGCCAGCCTCTCGCCCGAGGACATCGACCAGCTCTCTTCGGTCAAGGGCGTGAAGATCGGACGCAAGCCCGGCATGGGCGGATTCGGCCTGAAGTTCAACACCCAGGGCAAGTACATGTCGGACCTGAACCTGCGCCGCGCGCTGGCCTACGCGTTCGACTACGAGTCGCTGCTGAAGATCTACAACGGCAAGGCGCGCCTGATGGAAAGCCCGTTCTCGCCGTCGGTGCAGGGATACATGGCGATGCCGGAGATGCCGCGCCGCGACATGGAGCGCGCGCGCCAGTACCTGGCCAAATCGAAATGGCCGCAGGGCGGCATCGAACTGGAATACGTGTACGTGCAGGGCCTGGAGGAAGAACGCCAGATGGGCCTGCTGCTGATCGACAACCTCAAGCCGCTGGGCATCGGCGTGCGCATGGTGCCGCTGACCTGGCCCAACATGGTGGCGCGCGGCGCCAAGGCCGAGACCTCGCCCGACATCTTCGCCTCGTTCACCTCGGTCATGTCGATCGATCCCGATTCGGTCGCCTACATGTACCACAAGGGTTCCTGGGGCCAGTACTACGGCACGCACTTCCTGAACGATCCGGAACTGTTCGCGCTGATCGAACGCGCCCGCACGCTGTCCGCCTGGTCCGAGCGCAAGCCGCTGTACGAGGACATCCAGCGCCGCATCGTGGCCGCCCAGCCCGAGATCTTCGGCATGATCCGCGACCGCACCACGGCCTCGCGCGATTACGTGCAGGGCCTGGTGGACTCGCCGATCCGCATGGCCAGCGAATTCGACCTGTATCCGCTGTACATCGGCCGCTAGCATGCTGCGCTTCATCGTCAAACGCTCGGCGTTCATGCTGTTGATGCTGGCCGGCCTGCTGGCCATCACCTTCACCATCTCGCATGTCGCGCCGGGCGACCCGGCCCGCCTGGCGGCCGGCCCCAACGCCACCGAGGCCATGGTGCAGACCATCCGGGAGGAATACGGCATGGACCGCCCGGTGCTGGCGCAGTTCGCCACCTACCTGGGCGGCGTGGTGCAGGGCGACCTGGGGCGCTCCATCACCACCACCCGGCCGGTGTTCCAGGACCTGCTGCGCTTTTTCCCGGCCACGCTGGAACTGGTGTGCTTCTCCATCCTACTGGCCATCGTGGGCGGCGTGCTGCTGGGCACCGTGGCCGCGGCCACGCAGAACCGCTGGCCCGACCACCTCATCCGCCTGCTGTCGACCTCGGGCGTGGCCTTTCCGATGTTCTCGCTGGGGCTGCTGCTGAAATACGTGTTTGCGCAGCACCTGGAATGGCTGCCGCTGGGCGGCAGGCTGGACATGCTGGCCTTTCCGCCCGACACCATCACCGGCTTCTACACTGTGGACAGCCTGCTGCATGGCGACGTCGAGACCTTCGCCTCGGCCCTGGGCTACATGATCCTGCCGGCGCTGGCGCTGGCGTTTCCGGCGCTGGCGTCCATCATCCGCGTCAACCGCGCCGAGATGCTGGAAGTGCTGCGCCAGGACTACATCGTGGCGGCGCGCGCGCACGGCGTGGCGCCGTGGCGCGTGATCGCCAAGTACGCCCTGCGCAACGCCATGCTGCCGACCCTGGCCATGATAGGCCTGCGCTTCGGCTGGATGCTGGGCGGCACCGTGCTGATCGAATCGGTGTTCGACTGGCCCGGCATCGGGCTATACGCGGTGCAGGCCACGATGAACTCGGACTTCCAGCCCATCATGGGCGTCACGCTGGTGCTGGGCGCGAGCTTCATGCTGATCAACTTCGTCATCGACATCGTCTACGGCGCGCTGGACCCGCGCGTCCGTCATCAGGGCTGAGCCTCATGTCCACCACCACCGCCATTTCCCCGCCGCAGCCGCAACCGGCCCGCCACGGGCTGTCGCGCCAGCTGCGGCTGTACGCCGCCACCTTCGCGCGCAACAAGTCCGCGATGCTGGGGCTGGCCATCGTCGTCGGCTTCCTGCTGGTGGCGCTGTTCGCGCCCTGGCTGGCGCCCTATCCGGAAGACGCGGCCGGCTCCGTCAAGCTGGCGCAGAAGCTGCTGCCGCCCAGCCCGGCGCACTGGTTCGGCACCGACGAAATGGGCAACGACATCCTGTCGCGCGTGCTGCTGGGCGCGCGCACTTCGCTGCAGATCGGGCTGACCATCACCGGCATCGCCGTGCTGATCGGCGTGCCGCTGGGCGTGATCGCCGGCTATTTCGGCGGCCGCGTGCAGGAGCTGATCATGCGCGTCACCGACATCTTCCTGTCGGTGCCGGGGCTGGTGCTGGCCATCGCCATCGTGGGCGCGCTGGGGCCGGGCATCCTGAACGCCATGATCGCGCTGTCGCTGGTGTGGTGGCCGGGCTATGTGCGGCTGGTCCAGGCCAAGACGCTGTCGCTCAAGGGCGAGGTCTACATCGACGCCGCCCGCATGATGGGCGCCGGGCCGCTGCGCATCGTGTTCGTGCACATCCTGCCCAACTGCGTCTCGCCCATCGTCATCAAGGCGTCCATGGACATGGGCATGGCGATTCTCAGCGCGGCCAGCCTGGGCTTTCTGGGCCTGGGCGCGCAGCCGCCCTCGCCGGAGTGGGGCGCGATGATTTCCGTGGGACGCAACTATTTGCCGCAATGGTGGTGGTATTCGGCCTTTCCTGGCCTGGCCATCTACCTCACGGTGCTGGGCTTCAACCTGATCGGCGACGGCCTGCGCGACGTGCTCGATCCCAAGCAGCGGAGCTGACACCATGACGGCTCCCCTGCTGGAATTCGACGACTTCCGCCTGCATTTCGACACCTTCGACGGCTGCTACCAGGCGCTCGACGGCGTCACGCTCAGCATCGCCCCGGGCGAAAGCCTGGGCATCGTGGGCGAAACCGGCTGCGGCAAGTCGGTCACCGCCAAGAGCGTGCTGGGGCTGGTGCCCAGCCCGCCGGCGCGCGTGGCCGGCGGCGACCTGCGCTACCGCGGGCAGAGCCTGCTGGGCCTGGACGAAGCCGCCATGCGCAGGATACGCGGCGTGGAGATCGCGATGATCTTCCAGGACCCCATGACGTACCTGAATCCGCTGTTCACCATCGGCGACCAGATGTCGGCCGTGATCGCCGCGCACGACGCCGCCAAGCCGCGCGCGCAACGCCGCAGCGCGCGCCAGCGCCGGCAACTGGCCGCGGACATGCTGGCGCGCGTGCACCTGCCCAATCCGGACACGCAGCTGGCCCGCTATCCGCACCAGCTGTCCGGCGGCCAGCGCCAGCGGGTGCTGATCGCCATGGCGCTGTCCGGCTCGCCGTCGCTGCTGATCGCCGACGAGCCCACCACGGCGCTGGACGTCACCATCCAGGCGCAGATCCTGGACCTGCTGGACGAACTGCGGCGCGATCTGGGCCTGGCCATCCTGCTGATCTCCCACGACCTGGGCGTGATCTCGCGCGTGTGCGACCGCGTCGCGGTGATGTATGCCGGCACCGTGGTCGAAACCGCGCCGGTCGCCAGCCTGTTCGACGATCCGCGCCATCCCTACACCCGCGGCCTGCTGGCGTCCGTGCCGCATCCGCGCAAGCCGGCGCAGATGCTGGCCGGCATCCCCGGCACCGTGCCCAACCTGCTGCATCCGCCGGCCGGCTGCCGTTTCCAGGCGCGCTGCAGCGCGGCCGTGCCCGCCTGTAGCCAACAGCGGCCGGCCACGGTTTCCCTAGCCCCTCAACACAGCGCCGCCTGCCTGCTGCTGGCCCGGCGCCCGGCCCACGAGCCCGATGCCCATGCTGCTTGAACTGCGCTCCGTCTCCCGAGAATTCCGCATGAACGACGGCCGCAGCCTGCACGCCGTCAGCGACGTGAGCTTCGGCATCGAACCCGGCCAGGCGCTGGGGCTGGTGGGCGAGTCCGGCTGCGGCAAGTCCACGCTGGGCCGCCTGTGCGCGCGGGCGCTGGACCCCACCAGCGGCAGCGTGCACTTCGACGGCCGCGACGTGACCCGGCTGAGCCCGCGCGACCTGCGCGCGCTGCGCCGCTCGGTGCAGTTCATTTTCCAGGACCCGCATTCCGCGCTGAATCCGCGCATGACGATTCTGCGCAGCGTGTCCGAGCCGCTGATCCTGCACACCGACCTGCGCGGCGCGCGCCTGCGCGCGCAGGCGGCCGAACTGATGGAGATGGTCGGCCTGCCGGCCCAGTTCCTGAGCCGCTATCCGCACGAGCTGTCCGGCGGCCAGAAGCAGCGCGTCTGCATCGCGCGCGCCATCGCGCTCAAGCCCAGGCTGCTGGTGCTGGACGAACCCACTTCGGCGCTCGACGTATCGGTGCAGGCGCAGATCCTGAGCTTCCTGAAAGAGCTGCAGGCGCGCTTCAACCTTTCCTATCTGTTCATCTCGCACAATCTGGCCGTGATCCGCGCCCTGTGCCCGCGCGTGGCGGTCATGTACCTGGGCCGCATCGTCGAACAAGGCCCCACCGAAGAAGTGTTCGTCCAGCCCCGCCATCCCTATGCCGAGGCGCTGATCGACGCCATCCCCGTGCCGGAGGGCCGCCAGCCCGAGCGGCGCATCACGCTGCAGGGCGACATTCCCTCGCCCATCGACCTGCCGCGCGGCTGCGCCTTCGCTTCGCGCTGCGGCAAGGCCATCGCGGGCCGCTGCGACGCCGCGCAGCCCGGCCTGTACGCCACCGGGGCGGCGCACGAGGCGCGCTGCCACCTGTATGCGCCGGCGCCCTGACACCGAAGCCGGACCGGGAATGGTAAAACTGCACGCTGATACGAGTCGCCCGGCATGACCGCTCTCCTGGACAAATTCGCCAATCAGCTGGACTGGAACCTGCTGCGCACCTTCATGGTGATCGTGCAGGAGCGCAGCATCACGCTGGCCGCGCACCGCCTGTCGGTGACCCAGCCTTCAGTCAGCGCCGCGCTGCGCCGGCTGGAGGAGCGCCTGGAACGTCGCCTGATCGAACGCGGCGGCGCCGCCGCCTTCCAGCCCACCGCCGCCGGCGAGGTGCTGTACCGGCACTGCGCCGATATCTACGGCATCGTCACGGCGCTGCCCAAGGCGCTGGACGCCGCCCACGGCGTGGTGCAGGGCATCGTCACGCTGCACCTGAGCGGACATATCCATTGGCCGGAACTGCCGGCCCTGATCGCCGGCTACCGCCAGCACTATCCGCTGGTGCGCTTTCGCGTCAAGCGCGGAACCTGCGCCGACATCCTCGGCCAGCTCGCCCAGAAGCACGCCACGCTGGGCGTGGTGTCGGCGCGCGACGCGCGCCCGGTGCTGGTGCAGCGCAAGCTGTTCGACCAGGAGATGGGCCACTATACGGGCCACGGCGCGGTCCACGGCGCCGATGGTCCGCGCGCCGCGCCGGTGATCGGCTTCGAGGACGAGCAGACCGGCTCGCCGCTGGCCGCGCTGTCCGTGCACCGCATACGCGCCGGCCTGGAAGGCCCCACCGTGGCCGAGGCGCCGGACTGCGAATCGCTGGCCGCGCTGGTGCGCGCCGGCGCCGGCATCGGCGCGCTGCCCAGGCGCTATGCCGCGCAGGACCCCGGCATGGCCGAACTGCCGCTGCCGCCCATCGTCCTGCCGGTCTACCTGGCCCGCCACGAACAGGCCGGCCTCAGCCCCGCCGACCAGCGTTTCCTGCAATACCTGGAAAGCCAGGGCTGCCTGCCCGCGCAACCCTGAGCCGCGCGGCGCGCGCCTAGCGGTTATCATCGACGCTGCCCCGCCGACTCGTGAGCGGCTCATTCCCAGGCGCTGCGCATCCATGTCGTTTCCCCGACTTCCCTCCCCGCCCACGCTGACCGATACGGTCGCCAAGCAGCTGCGCGCCGAGATCGACACGGGCCGCCTGCCGCCCGGCGCCAAACTGCCGCCCGAGACCACGCTGGCGCAGCAGTTCGGCGTCAGCCGCACCGTCATCCGCGAAGCCGTGTCCCGGCTGCGCCAGGACGGCGTGGTCGAGGCGCGCCAGGGCAGCGGCGTGTACGTCACCGCCGCCACCGGCAACCGCCCCCTGCGCATCGACGCGGCCGAGCTGTCCTCGATCGAGGCGGTGCTGCATATCGTGGACCTGCGCCGCGCGCTGGAAACCGAAATCGCCGCGCAGGCCGCCGCCATGCGCAAGAAGCAGGACATGGCCGACATCGACGCGGCGCTGGCCGCGATCTCGCAGGCGGTCGCGGACGGCGGCGACGGCGTGAAAGAAGACGTGGCGTTTCACCGCAGCATCGCGCGCGCCACCGGCAACCCGTACTTCCTGACCACGCTGGCCTTCGTCAGCCAGTTCCTCGAAGCCGCCACCCGCGTCACGCGCGGCAACGAGGCGCGCCACGCCAACCTCATGCGCGACGTACTGCAGGAACACGCCGCCATCGTCGAAGCCATACGCAACAAGGATGTCGACGGCGCGCGCGAAGCGGCCCGCATCCATATGGTGAACGCAGCCAGGCGGCTGCGGCAGGCGCATCGTTAGGCAAACGCCTTGGCGAATGCCTTGATGAAAAAATCCCGTGTACCGAAGTTTCCCGACTTCAGCGCAATGCTGATGTCCCCTTGCGCGGCGGGCGCATAGCCCGCGCACCACGGCACGCCCGGATCGATCTGTTCGCCGATGGCGATCTGCTCCAGGCCCAGCGCCTGCACCACCGCGCCCGAGGTCTCGCCGCCGGCCACGATCAGCTGTCGCACGCCGCGTTCGACCAGCCCGGCCGCGATGCGCGCCAGCGCCGCCTCGACCAGCGCGCCGGCGCGTTCGGCGCCCAGCGCGCCCTGGGCCTGGCGCACCTGCTCGGGCTGCGCGGTGGAATAGATCAGCACCGGTCCGTCGGCCAGCCGCGGCGCAGCCCAGGCCAGCGCCTCGCCGGCCACGTCGTCGCCGGCCGCCAGCCGCAGCGGGTCCAGCGCCAGCGCCGGCCGCCCGCTTTCGATGAAGGCCGCGACCTGCCCGTTGGTGGCGGCCGAGCAGCTGCCGGCCAGCACCGCCTGCGGCCCCGGCACGCGCGCCAGTGCGGCGCGCCCGCCGGGCGCCAAACCCCAGTTGGCCGGCAGGCCGATCGCCACGCCCGAGCCGGCGGTCACCAGCGGCATGCCGCGCAGCGCCGGGCCCAGGGCCAGCAGGTCGGCGTTGCCGACCGCATCGACGATGGCGATCCCGACGCCCTCGGATGCCAGCTCGCGCATGCGCGCGCCGATCGCGTCGCTGCCGCGCGCCACCACGGCATAGTCGATCAGCCCGACCTTGCGCGAGGTCTGCGCCGACAGCACGCGCACCAGGTTGGGATCGGTCATGGGCGTGAGCGGATGATGCTGCATGCCCGATTCGTTCAGCAGCACGTCGCCGGCGAACAGATAGCCCTTGAACACCGTGCGCCCGTTGTCCGGAAAGGCCGGCGTGGCGATGGTGAAATCCGTGCCCAGGCGCGCCATGAGGGCGTCGATGACCGGACCGATATTGCCCCGCGGCGTGCTGTCGAAGGTGGAGCAGTACTTGAAATAGATCTGCTCGGCGCCCTGCGCCTGCAGCCAGTCCAGCGCCGCCAGCGACTGCGCCACGGCCTCGTCGGCGGGCAGGGTGCGGGTTTTCAGCGCCACCACCACCGCGTCGGCGTCGCCGCGCAGCGGCGCGCCCGGCACGCCGATGGTCTGCACCGCGCGCATGCCGGCGCGCACCAGATTGTTGGCCAGGTCCGTGGCCCCCGTGAAATCGTCGGCGATGCAACCCAGTTTGAGGCTCATTTCGGCTCCGGCAGGAGGATTCCCGGAAAAATCTTGATCACGGCGCTGTCGTCCTCGCGGCCATGCCCGGCCGACGAGGCCTGCATGAACATCTGGTGCGCGGTCGCCGCCAGCGGCAGCGGAAACTTGCTGTGGCGCGCAGTGTCCAGCACCAGGCCCAGGTCCTTCACGAAGATGTCCACCGCCGACAGCGGCGTGTAGTCGCCGGCCAGGACGTGGGCCATGCGGTTCTCGAACATCCAGCTGTTGCCGGCGCTGTGGGTGATGACTTCGTACAGCGCGTCGGCGTCCACCCCTTCGCGCAGGCCCAGCGCCATGGCCTCCGCGGCGACCGCGATATGCACGCCGGCCAGCAGCTGGTTGATGATCTTGACCTTGCTGCCCGCCCCCGCCCGGTCGCCCAGGCGATACACCTTGCCGGCCATCGATTCCAGCACGCCGCCGCAGGCCTCGTAGGCGGCCGGCCGGGCGGCGGTCATCATGGTCATTTCGCCCGCGGCGGCACGGGCCGCGCCGCCGGAGATGGGCGCGTCCACGTACAGCACGCCCAGCCCGGCCAGGCGCGTCTCCTGCGCGACCGACCAGTTCGGGTCCACGGTGGAGCACATCACGAACACGGCGCCCGGGCGCAGCGCGGCGGCGATGCCGCCGTCGGCGTACAGCACCGCCTCGGTCTGCTGCGCGTTGACGACCACGCTGATCACGATGTCGCAGGCCTGCGCCATCTCGGCCAGCGAGGCGCAGGCCACGCCGCCCTCGGCCGCGTAGGCCTCGGCCACGCCGGGCCGGATGTCGTAGGCATGCACCTCGTGGCCGGCGCGGCGCAGGCTTTGCGCGATGCCCGCGCCCATGGCGCCCAGGCCGATCACGCCGACGCGGCGCGGAGTAGTCTGCGAATGGTTCATGGTATGGAGATCCAGAAAGCCCGGCGATCAGCGCGGCAGGTCGTCGGCCAGGTAGGCGCGGATGATTTCGGCGAAATCGCGCTCGCCCTGCAGCCCCAGCGCGGCCGCGCGCGTCGTGTCCCAGCGTCCGGGCCAGCTGCCGACGATGCGCTCGACCCGTTCGTCCGCCTGCCAGGCGATGCGGTCGGCGACCTCGTCGCCGGCCACCTCGCGCAGCGCCTGCTGCATGTCGCCGGCGGTGACGGACACGCCCGGCAGGTTGATCGGCCGGCGGTCGGCCACTGCCGCGGCCGGCAGCTCGCAGCCGGCGATCAGCGCCTGGACCGCGCCGCGCGGCGACAGCAGCCACAGCCGGGTATCGGGGCCGACCGGACAGACCGCCGCCTCGCCGTTGAGCGGTTCGCGGATCATGCCGCTGGCGAACGACGAGGCCGCCGCGTTCGGACGGCCCGGGCGCACGCTGATGGTCGGCAGGCGCAACACGCGGCCATCGACGTAGCCGCGCCGCGTGTAGTCGGCCAGCAGCAGCTCGGCAATCGCCTTTTGCGTGCCGTAGGACGACTGGGGATTGAGCGCGGTGTCGTCGCGCACCGTCTCGGGCAAGTCGCCACCGTACACCGCCACCGAACTGGTGAAGATCACGCGCGGGCGATGGCCGAGCTGGCGGCAGGTTTCGAGCAGCGCGCGCGAGGCGTCCAGGTTGATCCGCATCCCCAGGTCGAAGTCGGTCTCGGCCTGGCCGCTGACGATGGCGGCCAGGTGGAAGATGACGCGGGTATCGGCGTCGATGGCCTGGCGCAGCACGGCCGGATCGGCGATGTCGCCGACCAGCGACCGCATGCGCGGATCGGCGCAGGCGCCCGCCTCGGCCACGTCCAGCAGATCGATCCGGCCGATGGGCTGGGGCGCGCCGCCATCCAGCGCCAGCGCGCCCCGTTCCAGCAGTTTGCGCGCCAGCCGCTGGCCCAGAAAGCCCGCGCCGCCAGTAATCAGTATTTTCATGATGAGTGCCCAGTGCCGCAAAGATAGGGTCGCGCCCAGCGCAGGCCGGCGGAGGTGCCGGCCTTGGGGCGGTATTCGCAGCCGATCCAGCCGGCGTAGCCCAGCGCGTCGATGCGCTCGAACAGATAGGGGTAGTTCAGCTCGCCCAGGTCGGGCTCGTGGCGGTCCGGCACGCCCGCGATCTGGATGTGGCCGATGCCCACCATGTCGCGCTGCAGCTTCATGGCGATGTCGCCTTCCACGATCTGGCAGTGGTAGATATCGAACTGCACCTTGAGGTTGTCGGCGCCGACTTCGGCGCAGATGGCCTGGGCCTCGTCCTGCCGGTTGAGGAAAAAGCCCGGCATGTCGCGCGGGTTGATGGGTTCTATCACCACGGTGATGCCTGCCGGCGCCGCCGCCAGCGCGGCCCGCGCCAGGTTCTCCAGATAGGCCTGGCGATGCGCCTCGCGGTCCTGGTCCGGGCGGATCAGGCCGGCCATCACGTGCAGCCGGCGGCAGCCCAGCGCGGCCGCATATTCCAGCGCCCGGTCCAGGCCGCGGCGGAATTCGTCCTCGCGGCCGGGCAGCGAGGCGATGCCCCGCTCGCCGGCTTCCCAATCGCCGGGCGGCGCATTGAACAAGGCCTGCGTCAGGCCGTGATCGGCCAGCCGCGCCTTGAGGTCGGCCGCCGCGAATTCGTAGGGAAACAGGAACTCCACGCCGGCAAATCCATCGTCCGCCGCCGCCTTGAAGCGGTCCAGGAACGGGTGCTCGGCATACATCATGCTCAGGTTGGCGGCCAGGCGCGGCATGGCGGCTCCTAGTAGCGCGCGCCGAAGACGGCGCGCAGTTCTTCGATGGCCTCGGCGCTCAGCGGCTGCGGGCGCGGATCGCTCATCAGCCACAGCCTGGCCGTTTCTTCCAGTTCTTCCAGCGCATGAGAGGCGTGCGACACGGAGCGCTCCCACACCACCGGCCCCAGCCGCTCGAACAAGGCTCCGCGCACCTGCGCCGCCACGGCCGCGACCTCGGCCGCGGCCTGCGCATCGCCCGGACGGCGATAGCCGATCAGCGGAATCCGCCCCACCTTCATGACCTGGTAAGGCGTGATGGGCGGCAGCACTTCGTCGGTCCGCCACACGCCGGCCAGGGTCAGGGCCACCAGGTGGGTGGAATGCGTATGGACCACGCCGCGCGACTGCGGGCTGGCGCGGTAAATGCCCTGGTGCAGCGCCAGGGTCTTGGAAGGCTTGGCGCCCGACACCCAGTTGCCGGCCGCGTCCACCTTGGCCAGCTGCGCCGGGTCCAGCCGGCCCAGGCAGGCGTCGGTGGGCGTGATCAGCCAGCCGTCGTCGAGCCGCGCGCTGATGTTGCCGGCCGCCCCGACCGTGTAGCCGCGGTCGTACAGGCTGGCGCCTACCGTGCAGATTTCTTCGCGGATGCGGGCTTCTTCGGACATGGGAAACAGCGCTGGAAGTAATCGGGTCATCATACAACTTTGACGATTCCCCACACCTAGGGCTAACCCGTTGGCGGCGGCCGTTCCCGCGCCCACCGATCCAGCGCCAGGGCCATCAGGCATGTCAGCGTGGGGTACAGCATGCTCAGGTTGCGCATTTCCGCCGGCGAGCAGAACAGCAGGAAGAGCGGCAGATTGATGCACAGGGCCAGGCGCGCGTGCCGGCGCAGCGCCGGCGGCAGACGCTCCCAGCCGGCGGCCGCCACGCCGGCCAGCGCCAGCGCGCTCACGATGCCGAAGCCGCGCGGCAGCAGCACGCCGTAGGTGCTTTCCGTCAGCAGCCAGTTGCCCGGATTGACGTAAAAGCGCAGGGTATGCAACAGCTGATAACTGACGGTTCCCCCCGGATTGCCGGCATAACGCAAGCGCAGCGCCAGGTATACGCAGCCGCTTATTGCCAGCATGCCCATCACCAGCGCGCCGGCCTGCCAGCGCGGCAGCCCGCGGCGCAACAGCGGATAGAGCGAGAGCGCGAAAAAGAAAAAGGCTTCCTTGTTCCAGGCCGCCACGCCGGTCAATACCAGCAGCCCGAGCATGCGCAGCGGCCGGCGGCGATCCGCGCCCAGCGCCAGCAGCACCGCGCCCATCATGAACAGCAGTTCGAAGAAGTCGTAGAAATAGCCGCCCCCGGTCAGGAAGAACGGCAGCAGCAGCGCGACGGCGGCCGGCGCCAGGGTCGCGCCCATCCGGTCGGCGCCGGCCCGCAGACATACGCGCCGCATGACGAAAAGCGCGGCCACCAGCGCGAGGAAGGCCAGGTAATAGACGAGGTGATAGCGCAGCGCGACCGCGGGGATCAGCGATTCCGAGGCCGGATAGCGCATCGCCAGGCCCCAGCGGCTGTCGACCCGCTCCGGCCGCGCCAGACGCGCGGAGATGCGCGCCACCATCGCCGGCGGCAGCAGCGCCTGGATGCCGTTGGCCAGCGCGGGCACGAATTGCCGGTACACATAGGGACGGTGGGCCGTGCCCTCCACCATGTGCGCCAGGCTCAGGGCCGGATTGCCGTCATTGAGCCGCCACTTGGTGTAGAAGCCGTTGAACGCCGCGGCCGCGACCACCACATAGGCGCAGCACAGCAGGAACCGGCGCAAGCCCGGACGCTCGAAGGCGAACATTCGCGCCAGCGCGGTCATGTTCATGCTCCCAGCAACAGGATGGCCGCCGCCGCCCAGGCCAGCACCGCCAGGCGGATCTGGCCGTCGGCCAGCAGATCGCGGCCCGGCTCCTGGCCCGCGCCTTCCCGGTACAGCAGGTACAGGTAACGGAACACCCCGAAGGTGACGATGGGCAGGGTGGCGATGAGATGGTCGGTGCCGTGCAGCGCCGCGACCTCCGGGTCCACGGTGTACAGCCCGTAGGCCAGCAGGCTGGCGCAGGCGGTGATGGCGACCAGCGCGTCCAGCAGCTGCGCGCTGTAGTCTTGCAGCACGCTGCGCGCGCCTTCGGCGCGCACGGCGATTTCGGCGCGGCGTTTGGCGAACCCCAGGAACAGGGTCAGCATGAAACTGCACAGCAGCATCCAGCGCGAGGGCGCGACGCCCACCGCATACGTGCCGCAGGCCAGCCGCAGCATGAAGCCGCCTGAAATACAGAACACGTCCACCAGCACGTGATGCTTCAGGCTCAGGCTGTAGGCGACGTTGAGCAGCAGATAGACCGCCACGGCCAGCGCCACCGCCCACTGCCCCGTGCCCAGCGGAATGGCCAGGGCGCCCCAGGCCAGCAGCAGCATCAGCGCGCGCGCCTCGCGCAGCCCGACCCGGCCAGCCGGGATGGGACGATGGCGCTTTACGGGATGCGCGGCGTCGGCGCCGCGGTCGTGGTAGTCGTTCAGCACGTAGGCCGCGCTGGACGCCAGGCAGAAGGCCACGAAGCCCACGCACACGGCGAACACCAGGCGGGGATCGGCCCAGCCGTTGCTGAAGATCAGCCCGATCAGCACGAAGCCGTTCTTCAGCCATTGCTGCGGACGCAGCAGCGTGATGACGGCGCTCATGGAAGCGCCCGCGGGAAGGACTGCGGTGGTAGGGTCATGCGGCTGGCGCGACGGAATCCGTCCGTTGAAGTGCCGCAGACTATGCCAGCGAAAGCACGGCGTCCGGGACGCCGCCGCGCTTTATCAGACTCATGCCCGCCGCCGCGGGCGGCGCCGGCTTACGGCGCGTCAGCCTTGAAGGCGCCCTCTTCCTCCAGCACCTGATTGGCGGCCTTGAAGGCGTCCAGGCCCGCCGGAATGCCGCAGTACACGGTGGCCTGCAGCAGGATCTCCTTGATCTCCTCGACCGTCACGCCGTTGTTGAGCGCGCCCTTGACGTGCAGCTTGATTTCGGCCGGACGGTTCAGCGCCGTCAGCATGGCCAGGTTCAGCATGCTGCGGGTCTTTTTCTCCAGGCCGGGCCGGCCCCAGGTGTAGCCCCAGCACCACTCGGTGGTGATGTGCTGGAACGCCATCATGAACTCGTTGGCCCGGGCCATCGAGCCGTCCACGTATTCGCTGCCCAGCACCTCGCGGCGCAGTTCCAGGCCCTGGTCGAACAGGGCCTGGGTTTCGGATTTGATGTCTGCCATGGTTGCTCCTTTGATGTTGCCGACACTCGGTGAGCAACATTCTTGACCATGGCGGACCGGCGCGCAATCATGGCCGGCCCCGCGGCGGGGCCGGCTTCGCGCCTCAGTCGTAGCGGAAGGTGGCGGTCAGCATGGCCGAGCGGCCCGGCGCCACGTAGCTGAACAGGCCCACGTGCGAGGCTTCGTATATGGTCTCGTCGGTCAGGTTGTTCAGGTTGAGCTGCAGGCTGAAGTTGCGGTTGAACTGGTAGGACGCCATCGCGTCGTAGCGCCAGTACGAGGGCAGCTGGTAGACGTTGGCGTCGTCCACGTAGCGCTTGCCGGTATAGGTGGCGCCGGCGCCCACCGTCAGCTCGGGCATGAGGCGGTAGGTGCTCCACAGGCTGGCGCTCTGGCGCGCAATGAACTTCATCTGGTTGCCGCTGTAGTCCGTGCCGCCGCTCTGGTAGCTGGTGACCTTGGGGTCCATGTAGCTGTAGCCCGCCCACACCTGCCATTTCGGCGTGATGGCGCCGGCCGCGCCCAGTTCGATGCCGCGCACGCGGTTGCTGCCCGACAGCGTCACGTCGCCGGTGATCGGGTCGGCGCTGCGCGCGTCGGTCTTGCGGGTCTCGAACACCGCCGCCGTCAGCGACAGGCGCTCGTCGAACACGTCCCACTTGGTGCCCACTTCGATGCTGCGGCTCTTTTCCGGCGCCAGTTGCGCCGTGTCCGCGGTCAGGCGGCCGCCGGCCGCGCCGTCGGCGCCGCCCGACTGGGCCGCGGTTTCGCCGGACGGGTTGGACGAAGTGCCGTAGGACACGTAGATGCTGCCATTGGGCGCGGGCTTGTAGACCAGGCCCAACTGGTAGTTCCACATATTGTCGGTGCGCTGCGCGTCGCCGCTGGTGACGCGGTAGTTGTCATAGCGCAGGCCGACGTTGGCCTCCCATTGCTCGCTGAACTTCATCGTGTCGAACAGGTAGGCCGCGCGGGTGATGGTTTCGGCGGCGTCGTACCTGGGGCCCCAGCTCAGGCTGCCGGTATAGGCCTGGTGCGGGTTCGGGTGGTAGAGATCGTCGATCAGGGCCTTGTCGAAGCCGCCGCGGGGCACGCCGTCGCGCTTGATGATCTTCTCGTTGCTGTATTCCAGGCCGGCCGCATAGCTGTGGCGCACGCCGCCAGCGAGGAATTCGCCGAACAGGTCGGTCTGGTTGATGAAGGACCGGTTGGTCTGGTTCAGCGTGCGCAGCGCCTTGGTCATCTGCACGCCCGGCGCCTCGGTGGAGCACGGCGCCACGCCATAGGCCGGATTGGGCCGCCCGCCCGTACGCGCCGCGCAGTTGTCGAACGAGGGGCGCGTCATGGCGTATTCGTTGCTGGACTGGGTGTAGCGCGTGCCGTTGCGCAGCTTCAGGCTGTCGCTGAACTTGTGCTCCACCATCAGGGTGCCCATGTCGGCCTGGTTCTTGCGGTAGTCGCGCCCGACCAGCCCGTAGTAGTTGTCGCGGTCCACGTCGGGCGGCGTCACGCGCCCGGGGCGCGATTCGTTCTTGAACGGGATGCCCAGGTCGGGCGTGTCGTCGTTCTGCAGGTGGTAGTAGCTGAGCGTGACCTGGGTCGGCGTGCCCAGGCCCCAGGTGAACGACGGCGCCACGCCCCAGCGGTCGGTCTCGACGTGGTCGCGGCCCGGGATGTCGCCGCCCTGCTTCATGAAGTTCAGGCGGAACGCCGAACTCTCGCCCAGCCCCCAGTTGGCGTCGCCGGTCAGGCGCCAGTTCTTGTCGGTGCCGACGCCGACCGTGCCTTCGACGAAGTTTTCCAGCTTGGGCGTCTTGCTGACCAGGTTGATGCTGCCGCCGGTCGAACCGCGCCCGCTGTAGGCCGAGCTGGGGCCCTTCAGGATCTCGACCGATTCCAGGTTGAAGGTCTCGTGCGAGAAGCGGCCCAGGTCGCGCATGCCGTCGACCATCATGTCGGTGCTGGCCTCGTAGCCGCGCACGAAGGGCCGGTCGCCGGCGGGCGTGCCGCCCTCGCCCGCGCCGAAAGTGATGCCGGGCGCGGTGCGCAGCACGTCCATCAGCGACGAGGCGGCGCGGTCCCGCATCAGCTGCTCGGTGATCACGGTCACCGAGCGCGGCGTGTCCAGCAGGGGCGCCGTCATCTTGGGAGACGAGGCGACGTTCGCCTCGTAGCCGTCGCTGACCGCCTGGCCCTGCACCTGCACGGGCGACAGTTCCGGCACCGCTCCCGGCGCCAGGCTGCCCTGCGCCAGGACCAGGCCCGGCGACATCAGGGCGCCGCAGACCGCGGCGTAGATCGTGGAATTCGTAGACGAAATGCTGCCGCCGGCCTTGGCGCCGGCCGTCAAACTCTCTGCTTTGCTCATTGGACTCTTTCGGAAACCGCCCCGCGGCGGGTGCGCTATGGATGCGCTCTTGGTTTTATAAGAAGGCCAATGATATTCATTACCATTATTGCATTCAACTATTTGTCAGGCTTAATTCAGAAATTCGTCATTTTTGTCGAATTTTCTGGCCGATTAACAACACCAGGGGATAGGCTAGGATGCGAAAACGCGGGCCGTTGCCCGGAAGGAGAGTTCCATGCCGCCCATCCGCCATTTGCTGCGCGCCGCCCTGCTGGCCGCGCTTTTGCCCTGCGCGGCGCAGGCCGAGACGGTCATGCTGCAGGCGCAGCAGGCGACGGCGAGCGCCGATCCGGCCACCTCGGCCCGCACGGTGGAAATCACGCTGAAGCCGGAAAGCGCCAAGGCACTGGCCGACTTCACCCGCGCGCGCGTCGGCCAGCGCATCCAGCTGCGCGCCGACGGCGTGGTGCTGTCGTCGGCCACCCTCATGGCCCCGCTGGAAAGCGACAACCTGCGCATCGTCGCGGGCGAACATGGCTTCGAAGGCAAGTCCGCCGAAGAAATCGCCCAACGCATCATGAAGGCCGGCGGGCTGACGATAGGCGACGAAAACCGGTAGCGGCGCGCCTCAGGGCTGGGACGCGCGCAGCGCCAGCGTGGCGGTCAGCGCGGTCCGTCCCGGTCGGGACGCCACCTCCAGCCTGCCGCCCACCCGCTCGATGCGGGTGTGCATGCTGCGCATGCCCACGCTGATACCGGCCCGCAGCACCGCCGCCACATCGAAACCGGCGCCGTCGTCCTCGATCAGCAGCTCCAGGCTGTCGGATTCGGGCTGGCGCAGCGCCAGCTCGACGCGGCGCGCGCGGCTGTGCTTGAGCACGTTCACCAGCGACTCCTCGACCAGCCGGGTCAGCGCCATGCACTGCAAGGCGCTGGGCGGCGTGCGCCACTGCGCCGGGACCGCCCAGCTCGCGCGGATCTCCAGTTCGTCGAAAAGCTGCATGAAACGGTGGCGCAGCGGCGCGATCCACTCGCGCGGGGTGGCCGGCACCTTCACGCCCGCGCTCGATCCGCTGTCTATGGTCTGGCGCAGGTCGTCGCGCAGCAGCTTGAGCATGGACAGGAACTGCTGGCTCTGCACCGGCTGGCTGGCCTGCTCCACCGCGGCCATCATGCGCACCAGCGAACCGCCCAGGCCGTCGTGCAGGTCGTGGGCGATCTGCAGGCGGTCCTGCAGGCGCGCATTGGCCAGCGCCAGCGCGTGCTCGCGCTCCAGCGTCGTGGCCAGCTCGGTGCGCGCCTGCGCGATGCCCACGGCCAGATCCTGGCTGAAGCGTTCGATGCGGCGCACGTTGCGCGCGTGGCGCAGGCCCAGCACGGCCGATATGCACAGCGTGACCACCACGCTGGTGAACGGCGTATACGCGGTGTCGCTGGCGATGAGCTTGAGGATGCGCAGCAGGTCATGGACGCTGACGGCCAGGAACACCAGCAGGCAGGCCGCCAGCATGAGGTTTTCGGGCCGCCGGGTGCGCCAGGCGTGGAACGGGAACTGCAGGCAGTTCGCGAAAAAAATGGCGGACGCGGTCAGCACCGCGGCCAGCCGGATCTCGGGCAGCTGCGCCCGCGGCGCCAGGGCCACCGCCGCCAGCAGCGCCGCGGACAGTATCCACAAGGCCTTTTCGGTGCGCGGCAGCGATTGCTCGCCGAAGCGCCACGTGAAAATGCAGAAGCACGCCACGTACAGCACCAGCACCATGGCGTTGGCGCGCGCCGCCCCGATGCTGTCGGCAAATGGCCAGGGGCTGGTGACCAGCACGTTGGCGATGAACAGCACCCAGAACAGCGCCATCAGCGCATACCAGCCAAAGGCGCGCTGCTCGCGGCGCATCAGCCAGATGCAGAAGCACAGCCCGCCCAGGACGGCCGACACGATCAGGTTGAGCATGAACAGCGTGCGGTTGCGCCACCGCAGGTCCTCGTAGCGCCGCAGCAGCGGGCCGGGTTCTCCCAGGTAGACCGGCCCCAGGCCGGGCGTCTGCTCGGCCACGCCCACCACCCGCAGCCACAGCGTGTTCACGCCATCGCGCATCAGGGCCTCGGGGATGAGCCAGTAGCGCGGCATGTTCCAGCTGCGCGACAGGGGCTCGCTCAGCTGCGGATCGCTCCAGATGCGCGCATCGTTGACGTAGACCTCGCCAGCCATGACCACCGATTCGAGCACCAGCGCCACCGGCCCGGCGCGCCCGTCCGGGCACTGCGCCCGCCAGTCGATGCGATACCAGGCCGTACCGCTGTAGCCGGGCCAGCGCGCGGTCCAGTCATCGGGCAGCGTCACCGGCCGCCATGCGTCCGGCCCGGGACGGCCGCCCTCGGCATCGCCCTGCGCCGACTGGGTCGACAGCACCTGGGCCGTGCATTCCGCCTGCGCCCATACCGGGGAAAACGCCAGCGCCAGCCACAAGACCGCCAGCCGGATCGCCAGCCTCAATCGAGCAGCCCCCGCGACCGCGCGGCGTGGATCGCCCGGGTGCGCGAGGAAACGGCGAGCTTGCGGTAGATGTGCTTGACGTGGCATTCGACGGTGTAGCGCGACAGGTGCAGTTCCTCGGCGATTTCGCGGTTTCCCAGCCCCTCGGATACTAGGCGAAGAATCTGGTTTTCGCGAGGACTGAGCGTCTCGCCGGCGGCCGCGCCGGCCGGCTCCGCCGGCCTGGGGCGCAATTCCTCGATGATGCGGCGCGCGACGAAGGGGTCGATGGGCGCGCCGCCGCGCAGCACGCTGCGGATCGACAGCGACACCTCCAGGTCGTCGCGCTCCTTGAGCACATAGCCGGTGGCCCCGGCCCGCAGCGCCGCCAGGATCGCGTCCTCGGTGCTCCAGGCCGAAATGACCAGTATCGCCAGCCCCGGATCGGCCGCGTGCATTTCCGCGATCAGTTCGGTGCCGTTGCCGTCGGGCAGGCCCAGGTCCACCAGCGCCAGGGCCACGGGCTGCGTGGCCAGGCAGGCGCGCGCCTCGGCCAGCGTGGCGGCGAACACCAGCGCCTCGGGCGCATACCCGAGCTGCAGCAGCAGGCCTTCGAGCCGGCGGCAGATCAGGGGTTCGTCCTCCACCAGCAGCACCGGGGCAGGCAGGGTCGACTCGGAAGCAAGCATGGCGACGGTCATGAGAAAGGCGCGGGCGGTATTGCCCACGCCAGACTATGACGCAGTCGCAGCCGGCCGGGTATCCCTGGAAATTGGTATTCGCAGGGAATATAAAGCAAATGCCGGCGCGCGCCTTCAGGCGATGCCCGACGCCGGCAGGCGCGCCGGCAGCTGGTCGGCGGGACGGCTCCTGATCATGTCGGTCAGTTCGCGCCGCCGGGCCGCGTAGCCGGGATCGTCGAACAGGTTGTCCATCTCGTCCGGATCTTCGGCCAGGCAGTACATCTCGCCCGCGCCGCTATCCAGTTCCAGCGTCAGCTTCCAGTCGCGGGTGCGGGCCGTGCGCAGCTTCAGTTCGACCCCGCAGCGCGAGGCCGCCACGTCCCATTCGCTGAGCGCGAACGCGCGGCCGGCATCCCGGCCTTCGAGCAGCGGACGCAGGCTGCGCCCGTGCACCGGCCCCAGGGCCGAGGCGCCGCCGTAGTCGTACAGGGTGGCGGCCAGGTCCAGCGTCGATACTGGATCGGCCACCTGCCGGCCGGCCTCGATGCCCGGACCGCTGGCCACCATGGCCACGCGCAGCAGGCCCTCGTACGGCATCGGCCCTTTCAGCATCAGCCCGTGGTCGCCCAGCCACTCGCCGTGGTCGGACGTGAAGATCACGATGGTATCCCGGTCCAGCCCGTACTCGCCCAGCGCTTTCATGACGCGCCCGACCTGGTGGTCCACCAGCGAAATCATGCCGTAGTAGTTGGCGGTGATGCGCCGCAGCGCCGCTTCGGACGGCGTCGGCATGCGCGAAAAGTTCTGGCGCAGCGCCTGCACCTCGGCATTGCCCATGGGCTTGCTTTCCATGCTGGCCCGGTGCCACCACGGCCGGCGGTCGTAGTCGGTGCTGCGATGGCGCGGCAGATCGACCTCGTCGGGATGATGCAGGCGCGACCAGGGCTCGGGGCAATCGAAAGGATGGTGCGGATCGGGAAACGAGGCCCACAGGCAGAACGGCCGCTCCTGGCCATGCCGGCGCAGGTATTCGATGGTCCGGTCGCCGATCCAGGCCGAGTTGTGCCAGGCCGCCGGCAGCGCCGAATTGAAGGTCTGCGGCGCGCCGCTGGGCGGCCCCAGGTCCTTCTGGTAGAGCTGGTTGCGCAGTTCCCCCTGCCCGTCGCCGTAGTGCCAGCGCGAATGGTGCAGGCCGCCCGGCAGCGGCGTGGGCAGCCAGTAGTTGTGGCCCTCGACCACCAGCTCCACGTGCTCGAAACCCATGTACGGGCCGTTCCAGCCCGGCCCCAGGGCCGCCTCGCTGTACTGGCACTCCGGACGCCCCGTGGCCTCGAAGGTGTGGTGAGTGGAGAAATGCGCCTTGCCGATGAAGCCCGTGTCGTAGCCCGCGGCGGCCAGGCTGCCGGCAAAGCCGGCCTCGCCGGTGCGCAGGTCCAGGTCGATGCCGTTGTCGCACACCCCGTGCGTCAGCGGCAGCAGGCCCGTCAGCATGGACGCGCGCGACGGCTGGCAGACCACGTTGGGCGTGATGCAGGCCGAGAAGTGCGTGCCGTTGCGCGCCAGCAGGTCGATGTGCGGCGTCTTGACCCGCCGTCCGGCGTAGCCCAGGCAGTCGCCGCGATGCTGGTCGGTGGTGATGAGCAGGATATTGGGACGTTTCATGGCTGGTTTCATGGCTGTCTGGCGGCTGCGGTCTTGATGTCGGCGAGCATGGGAGCGAAAACACGGGTGTCGCGGGCGATGCGCTGGCGCAGGCCCTCGGCGCCTTCGTCGCCCACGATCATGCCCTGGGCCTGCATCTTGTCGCGCAGCTCGGGGCTCTTGAGCGCGGCGGCCACCGCCTTGCCCAGCGCCTCGACCACCGGCGCCGGCGTCCTGGCCGGCGCGAACAGGCCGAACCAGCTATAGAAGGTGTAGCCGGGCACGGCCTCCTCGATCATCGGCAGATCGGGCGCGCCCGCGATGGGCGCCGTGCCGGCGTTGGCCAGCCCGCGCACCTTGCCCGCCCGGACCTGCGGCAACGCCGTGCTGGCCACGATGAACATCAGATCGACCTGGCTGCCCATCACCCCCACGAAGCCCTGCGGCGCGGCCTTGTACGGCACGTGCTTGAGCGATATGCCGGCATCGTGCTCGAACAGCGCCATGGCCAGATGATGCGTCGAGCCCGGCCCGCCGCTGGCGTAGGTGATCGTGTCCGGGCGCGCCCGCGCCTGGTCCAGCAGCTCGCGCAGCGAGCCGAACGGCGCCGAGGGCGAGGCCACCAGCACGTACTGCAAGGTGGCCAGCGTGGCGATGGGCGCGAAATCCTCCGTCCGGTACGGCGCCTCCTCCATCAGATAAGGCGCCGCGGTAAACGAAGCGTCCAGGCCCAGCAGCAGCGTATAACCGTCGGGCCTGGCCCGCGCCACGGCCTGCGAGCCGATGATGCCCGCGACCCCGGCCCGGTTCTCGACGATGACCGGCACCTCCAGCCGCCTGGCCAGCTCCGCGGCCACCAGCCGGCCCGCCACGTCCGCGCCGCCGCCGGGCACGGAGGGCACGATGAGCGTGATCGGCCGGTCGGGGTAGGCCGCGGCGGCGGCCAGCGGAATCGCCAGGCACAGCATGGCCAGCGGCGCGCGTATGAACTTCAGCATGATCGTCTCCTTCCCGCCGCGCGCCTCGTCGGCGGGCGCGCTGGTCATGACGATCATGGAACAGCGGCACATTCCGGTCCAATGATATATTTTGGCCTTTCCATATCAATGTTGATATGTAGATGCAGCCCGCCGACGACTCCCCCGCCCTGCCGCCCGGCTGGTATCTGCGCGGGCGGCTGCGGCTGCGCCACCTGCACCTGATGCGGGTGCTGGACGAAGTCCACAACGTCGGCCTGGCGGCCCGGCGCCTGGCCACCACCCAGCCGGCCGTATCGCGCATGATCGCCGAACTCGAAGACATGCTCGGCGCGCGCCTGTTCGACCGCACGCCCAAAGGCACCTTCCCCACGCGCCACGGCGAATCGCTGATCCGCCATGCGCGCTGGGTGCTGGGCGACCTGGAACGCATGAGCGGCGAATGGTCCGGCGCGCCGGACCTGGACGTCGAGACCATCAGCATCGGCGTCAACTCCACCGCCGCCGCCTTCCTCGTGCCGCGCGCGCTGCTGCGGTTCAAGCAGCAGGCCGCCAACGTCAACGTGCTGGTGCGCGAAGGCTCGCTCGAAGCGCTGGCCCCGGAGCTGTACACCCGCAAGCTCGACCTGCTGGTCGCCAGGCTGGGCGAGGCCGTGCGCAAACCCGACCTCGCCAGCCAGGTGCTGTATGAAGAGCCGATGTGCGTCTGCGCGCGCGCCGGCCATCCGCTGGCCGGCGAACCGGGCGTGCCGTGGCAACGGCTGGCCGCCTACCCCTGGATCATGCCGCCGCGCGGCAGCCCGGTGCGCATCGGCCTGGACATGCTGCTGCAACGCCATGGCGTCTATCCCTACGCCCGGATCGAATCGGCGTCCGCGCTGAACAACACCATCCTGATGAACAGCAGCGACACCCTGTCGCTCATGCCGCGCTGCGTGGCCCGCCACCTGGCCCGCGGCCAGGGCCTGGCCATCCTCGACATCGACCTGCCGCCCGTCTTCGGCCCCATCGGCCTGGTCCGCCATTGCAGCCTGGACCTGTCTGCGCACATGCGGGGGCTGATCGAATGCCTGCAAGCGGTGGCGAGCGTCGCGCCGGACGGGGAGGCGGTTGGGCGTTGAGCAGGTACGAATTTTTCCGTACACTACATTTTTGTACGTGATTTTCCGTACATGAAGAATGCGCCATGACCACACAGAGAATGCGCCATGACCACACAGCACGAAGAAAGCATCATTGCGGCGCTCAAGCAAAAGCCCAAGCGCAAACACCCCGGCCCGGAACACAACCCGTCCCAGGAAACGCGAATCACAGAGCAGGTGCCGAGCGACGTCATCGCCTGTCTACGCGAGCTCATCGGCCAGGAACTTGAGCGCGTGGACGAGCCCCGAACCGCTCGCCTGGACGCCAGATTGACCGCGAAAGAACGCGCTGTCATTCAACGCGCAGCCGATATTTCCGGCCGCTCGCTCTCCGACTTCGTGGTGCACGCGGCCCACCAGGCCGCACTGCGCCAGATCGAGCATCAGGTGATTTTGCGGCTGTCCAAACGGGACTCCGAAACAATCGCCGCAGCGATTGACGCCGAATCATCCGAACCGACGGCCGCGCTCAAACGGGCGGCGGCGACGCGGAAAAAGATCCTGCGTCAAGTCGAAGGCCGATAAGGGCTGACACGGCATGGCGTTCCAATTCGTGCCCTTCTCGAAGTCGATTGACCGTAGGGGGTTTTGCTGCGGCAACCCGGAACTCGATAGGCATTTTGTTGAACAGCTGGGACAAGATGAGGAACGAAATGCCGCGCGCCTGCATGTAAACGGTCTTTGCGCAAGCGAACGCAAAAAAGCCGGCAGCGCTTGTGCGATACCGGCTTTCAGCTTGAGGCGTCGGGAAACACCTTCATGAATTCGACCACATTGAGTGGTCGGGGCGAGAGGATTCGAACCTCCGACTCCTGCGTCCCGAACGCAGTACTCTACCAGGCTGAGCTACGCCCCGATTTACTTCAACTACTTTCAGCTTCGCCGTGCTCAGTACGGCTGGGCTGTCCTGCTTTTATTCCTGCGTGCTTCTTATTTTTTCTTGGTTTCCGATACCGCTGAATTTGTTCAGCGATCTCTGTTTACCGCGAAAGCGCAGAATTCTAACAGAGATTTTTGAAAAGGGGAAATGGGATAGTCGGAAAGTGCTTTTTTGGCCAGTTCTGCCTCGGCGATCGCGGCCTGGCGGGCGTGTTCCAGGGCGTCGGTCGCCTGGATGGCGGCGGCCACGGCGGCGAAGTCGGCGTCACCGGTCTTGATGGCGTCGCGGATCAGTTGCTGCTGTTCGGGCGTGCCGACTTCCATTACGCGGATCAGCGGCAGCGTGGGCTTGCCCTCGCGCAGGTCGTCGCCCACGTTCTTGCCCAGCGCGGCGGCGTCGCCGCTGTAGTCCAGCACGTCGTCGACCAGCTGGAAGGCGGTGCCGACATGGCGGCCGTAGGCCGCCGCGGCGGCTTCCTGCTCGGGCGTGGCGCCGGCCAGCACGGCGCCGACCTGGGCGGCGGCCTCGAACAGCTTGGCGGTCTTGTAGCGCACGACCTGCAGATAGCGCTCCTGCGAGACGTCGGGGTCGTGCACGTTGAGCAGCTGCAGCACCTCGCCTTCGGCGATGACGGTGGTGGCCTCGGACAGGATGCTCATGACGCGCATCGAGTCGGCCTCGACCATCATTTCGAAGGAACGGGAATACAGGTAGTCGCCCACCAGCACGCTGGCGGCGTTGCCGAACACCGCATTGGCGGTTTCGCGGCCGCGGCGCAGGTCGGATTCGTCGACCACGTCGTCGTGCAGCAGGGTGGCGGTATGGATGAATTCCACCACCGCGGCCAGCAGCTGGTGATGCGTCCCTTCATAGCCCAGCGCGCGGGCCACCATCAGCACCATGGCCGGCCGCATGCGCTTGCCGCCGGCGCCGATGATGTAGTCGCCGATGGTGCGGATCAGGACCACGTCGGAGTTCAGCCGCTCGCGGATAACCGCATCGACGGCTTTCATATCGTCAGCAATGGGGGCAATGAGCGCGGGGAGATTCAAGACGTATCCGGAGTGTGAAACGAGCCGTAGGGTGTACGCGTGACGGCTCTTACCGCTGGACCGCCGGACCAGGCCGGGGGATTCGACCAGCGATTATACGGGGAGTAACGTGCGCGGGCGCGCGCCGGGCCGCCGGCGGCCGGCCGGGCGGAACTCTGGGACCGAAGGCGCAAGGCCTGGCGATGCCGCATGAAGCCTGTACGCCACACCTAAGCCCTTACCCTGCAAGCGCTTTTTGACTTTCCGCGCATCTCGGGCTAATATCCTCGATTCGGTCAGCAATGGCCGAATTACGTCGGTTTCATTTATGCCGAGTGATTTGTGCCAGATGCACGTGGTGCTCCTGCAATCCGGAGCACGGCAGGCGGGCACAGCGCGCAGCCCGCCCAGCAAGACACCAACGGGGCCGGCCAGGCAAATGGACCTTTTTACCTATTTAAGGAACACCCCATGTACGCGGTCGTAAAAACCGGTGGCAAGCAGTATCGCGTTGCCGCTGGCGAAAAACTCAAGATAGAACAGATACCGGCTGACATTGGGCAAGAAATCACCCTGGACCAAGTGCTGTCCGTGGGCGAAGGCGACCAGCTGAAAGTTGGCACGCCCCTCGTCTCCGGCGCCGTGGTCAAGGCAACGGTTCTTGCGCAAGGCCGCCACGACAAGGTCAAGATCTTCAAGATGCGCCGTCGCAAGCACTACCAGAAGCGTCAGGGCCACCGTCAGAACTACACCGAAATCCGCATCGAAGCCATCACGGCTTAAGTAGCGACTCGGTACCACTTAGCAGGAGCTAAACATGGCACAGAAAAAGGGCGGCGGCTCTACGCGAAACGGACGCGACTCAGAATCGAAGCGTCTGGGCGTCAAGGCATTCGGCGGTGAATTGATCCCCGCCGGTTCGATCATCGTGCGTCAGCGCGGCACCCGTTTCCACGCTGGCGTGAACGTCGGCATGGGCAAGGACCACACCCTGTTCGCGCTGGTCGACGGCAAGGTTCAATTCGGCTTCAAGGGCGCGTTGAACAAGCAGACCGTTTCGATCGTCGCCGCCGAGTAATCGGCAAGAGCACGGTCAGCAACGCGGTCCGCCGCGTTCGGCAAAGCCCTGTCGCATGCGGCAGGGCTTTTTTGTTTCAAGGCAGCGGCCGGGACGTCCCGCCCTGCCCTCACTTTTCATACGCACGGACACCATGAAATTCGTAGACGAAGCCACCATCGAGGTCGTCGCCGGCAAAGGCGGCAATGGCGTGGCGAGCTTTCGCCGCGAAAAGTTCATCCCCAAGGGCGGCCCGGACGGCGGCGACGGCGGTCGCGGCGGCTCCATCTACGCGGTGGCCGACCGCAACATCAATACGCTGATCGATTTCCGCTACGCCCGCCTGCACCGCGCCAAGAACGGCGAAAACGGCCGCGGCTCGGACCAGTACGGCGCGGCCGCGCCCGACATCACGCTGCGCGTGCCGGTCGGCACCGTCATCCATGACGCGGAAACCGGCGAAGTCCTGTTCGACCTGAACCAGCACGACCAGAAGGTGGTGCTGGCCGCCGGCGGCCAGGGCGGCATGGGCAACATCCATTTCAAGTCCAGCGTGAACCGCGCGCCGCGCCAGTGGACGCCGGGCAAGGAAGGCGAGCACCGCTACCTGCGCATGGAGCTGAAGGTGCTGGCCGACGTGGGCCTGCTCGGCCTGCCCAACGCCGGCAAGTCCACCCTGATCACCCGCATCTCCAACGCCAAGCCGAAGATCGCGGACTACCCGTTCACCACGCTGCACCCCAACCTGGGCGTGGTGCGCACCTCGCCGTCGCGCAGTTTCGTCGTGGCCGACATTCCCGGCCTGATCGAAGGCGCCTCCGAGGGCGCCGGCCTGGGCCACCTGTTCCTGCGCCACCTGGCGCGCACCCGTGTGCTGCTGCACCTGGTGGACGTGTCCACGCCCGATCCCGATGCGGACCCGGTCGAACAGGCCGTCACCGATGCCCGCGCCATCGTCGAGGAGCTGCGCCGCTACGATCCCGAGCTGGCCGCCAAGCCGCGCTGGCTGGTGCTGAACAAGCTGGACATGGTGGCCGACTCCGAGGACACCAAGCGCCGCTTCCTGGAACTGTACGGCTGGAAGGGCCCGGTGTTCGGCATCTCCGGCCTGTCCGGCGAGGGCACGCAGGACCTGATCTACGCGCTGCAGGATTACCTGGACGCCGAGCGTGAAAAGGAACAGCTGGCGCAGGACCAGGCCGATGGCAGCTACGTGGCGCCGGACCCCCGCTTCGACGACAAGCGCTCGGACGCCGACCCGCGTTCCACGCCGCGCAGCGGCGACGAATAAGCCATAATCGCAGTCCTTACGATTACGCCTTTTTTCCGCGCCGCAGCCCGCCGCCATCATGTCTGCCGAATCACCCGCAGTTTCCGTCGTCTCACAAGCCCAGCGCCTCGTCGCCAAAGTCGGCTCGTCGCTGGTCACCAACGAAGGCCGCGGCCTGGACCGCGCCGCCGTGGCCCACTGGGCCGCGCAGATCGCCGCCCTGCACAAGCAGGGCAAGCAGGTCGTGCTGGTTTCCAGCGGCGCCATCGCGGAAGGCATGGCGCGCCTGGGCTGGCGCAAGCGCCCGTCGGTGATGCATGAGCTGCAGGCCGCCGCCGCCGTGGGCCAGATGGGGCTGTGCCAGGCCTACGAGGCCGCGTTCGCCGAATTCGGCCTGCGCACCGCGCAGATCCTGCTGACCCACGAAGACCTGGCCGACCGCCACCGCTACCTGAACGCGCGCAGCACGCTGTTCGCGCTGCTGCGCCTGGGCGTGGTGCCCATCGTGAACGAAAACGACACGGTGGTCACCGATGAAATCCGGCTGGGCGACAACGACACGCTGGGCGCGCTGGTCACGAACCTGATCGAAGCCGACACGCTGATCATCCTGACGGACCAGCGTGGCCTGTACGATTCCGACCCCCGCAAGAATCCCGACGCCAAGTTCATGGCGCACGCCCAGGCCGGCGATCCGGCGCTGGAAGCCATGGCCGGCGGCGCCGGCAGCGGCATCGGCACCGGCGGCATGCTGACCAAGGTGCTGGCGGCCAAGCGCGCCGCCCACAGCGGCGCGCACACGGTGATTGCGTCCGGCCGCGAGCGTAACGTGCTCACGCGGCTGGCCGAAGGCGAATGCATAGGCAGCGAACTGCGCGCCGTGCTGCCGGTGTGGTCGGCGCGCAAGCAATGGCTGGCCGACCACCTGCGCCTGCGCGGCCGCGTGGTGCTGGACGACGGCGCCGTGCGGGCGCTGCTGCGCGAAGGCAAGAGCCTGCTGCCCATCGGCGTGACCGACGTGGAAGGCGAGTTCGGCCGCGGCGACGTGGTGGCCTGCGTGGACAGCCAGGGACATGAATGCGCACGCGGGCTGATCAATTATTCGTCGGCCGATACGCGGCGCATCCTGCGCCAGCCTTCGTCTCAGATTGCACGCATTCTGGGCAGCATGACCGAACCGGAACTCATGCACCGGGACAACCTGGTAGTGCTGTAGCGGCAAGGCGCTAACTGCCGTCGGGCAGCAGCATATAGCCCCAGCCGCGCACCGCGAGCACCGGAAATTCCACATTGAGGCGGCGCGCCTTGGCGCGCAGCCGCGACACCAGCACGTCCACCCGCCGCATCCCGACCTGCGAGCCGCGCACTTCCTCGGGCAGCAGCGCTTCGCGCGGCAGCCTGTGGCCGGGCGCGTTCAGCAGGCGGACGAGAAACGCACATTCAGCCGCAGTCAGGGGCACGCGCTGGCCGGCAGGCCCGGCCAGCGCGCCGGCCTGCAGGTCGACGCGCCACGGCGAGCCGCCCCGGCGCCCGCGCCGGCACAGGCTGCGCAGCAAGGCATCCCATTCCGGCCCGGGCATGCCGGCTTCGACGCAGACGTCCACGCCGGCATCCAGCGCCGCGATGCGCCGCTCGACCGTGACGCCGCCGCGCACCCGCCAGACCAGCGCCGCCGCCGGCACCGCTCGGCCCAGCGAAACCACGCGCTCGGCCACGTCCGGCCAACTGCCCTGCAACACCAGCACATCGACCATCTGGGCCTGCAGGCCGTCCAGTAGCGCCGCCAGGGAATCAAACGCGCAAACCGTCCAATGGAACGTGCGCAACATTGCGACCAGATCGCGAGCCGCACCATCGCTTGCGAGTACGAAAACGCTGCCTCGTTGCTGCATGCCGTCCTCCTGCCCATCAATACGTTTATCACTTAGGTAATATTTATAACTACCAACGTAAACTGACGCCACGCTTCAATCGCCTTGTGAAGACATTCTCGGACCGGCTGAAGCATGCGCGTCTTTTGCGTGGCCACACGCAGAAAACGCTCGCCCGTATGGCGCGCCTTTCGCAAAGCGCCATCGGCAGCTATGAGAGCGGACTGCGGCATTCCAGCCGTTCTTCGCGCAAGCTGGCGCAGGTGCTGAAGGTCGAAGCCGAATGGCTGGAGACCGGCAAGGGCCCGATGGAACTGCCCATGGACGGATACGACCTGAGCGACACACTACCGGTCACCGGCGTGGCGGAAGGTCCGCCGCGCGCCAGCGGCCGGCATCGTCCGCATGCGCCCTGGCCGTTCTTCAATATATCGCCAGCCCAGGTGGAATCGCTCACATCCGACGAACGCATCGGACTGGAAGCCATTGCGCAGACCTATATCGAACAGGTCCTGCGCATCCGCCGCAACGCCAAGCCGCGCGGCCGCAAGAGCGGCTGACGATCGGGGCCGTATCGTGGTCCTATTTCAAACGAAAAAAAGCCCGCCGTAGCGGGCTTTCGTGCGCGAGCCGATCAGGGCTTGGCGGCCGGCGTCGTGCTGGTGGCGGGCACCGCGGCGTCGCCGCGGATCTTGGCGGCGATTTCCGAAGCGGCCTTGGCCGAGGGCACGCCGAAGGCCAGCACGCCGCGGTTCAGCGGTTCGCCGATCAGCGGAGCGGCGACCAGTTCGCGGTCGATCACCAGCGCCAGCATGTTGCCGACGTTCTTGGAGCTGACGTCGTTGAGCTTGCGCGCGCCGGCTTCGGAGAAGCGCAGGCCCACGAAGTTCTGGCCCTGGCGGTCGACCAGCGCGGCGGCGTCGGTCAGGTCGGCGCGCGTGAGCACGGGCACTTCCTGCATGTAGAGCTTGCCGTCGGGCAGGCTGATTTCACGCAGGCCCGCGCCGGGCTGCTTGTGGGCCAGGTAGAAGTCCACGCTGGCGGCGGTGGCCGGCGTGGTCGATTGCTGGCCGGCCGCGGGCGCGGTGGCGCCGGTGTCGGAGGTCTTGGTCGGGGCGGTCTTGCAACCCGCTAGCGCCAACGTCACGACAACCAGGGCGGGCGCCAATTTGCGTAAGGTAAGTTGCATGCTCGATTCCTTCTCAAGTGGACTAAGACCAGGTCGCGGCGCGCGCCCGGCACGTCTGAAAAGTGTACCGAACCTGAATCGGCGTGTCGCCGCAGTCTGATTCCAATTGTAAAGCGGTAATACCAGCCTGCTCGCCGGCCGCGCACGCCGCGATTCGTCGGAATCGCCCGCCAGCATCTATACTCCGCTTTCGTGCAGGGGTACTCGCCGCGGCTTAAACGCCGCGACGTGTTGAGAGAGTCCCTTCGTACCAGTACGGATAATGCCGATGCTGGGAGCCGTATTTCCGTCCGCCCGCGCGCGGCGGAAATTCCTTCCCGATCGGCTCCAACCACTCGCTTGGAGCTTTCCATGAACGCAAATCCCAAATTCCTGGCCGCCACCGCAGAAGTGGACGCGGCCGCCGTCGCGCCGCTGCCCAAATCGCGCAAGGTGTACGAAACCGGTTCGCGGCCCGACATCCGCGTGCCGTTTCGCGAGATCGAACAGGCCGACACGCCGACCATGTTCGGCGGCGAGAAGAACCCGCCGCTCACGGTCTATGACTGCAGCGGCCCCTATACCGACCCGAACGTGCGCATCGACATCCGCCGCGGCCTGCCCGAAGTGCGCCGCGCCTGGATCGAGGAACGCGGCGACACCGAGGTGCTGGCCGGCCCCACCAGCGACTACGGCAAGGCGCGCCTGGCCGATCCCAAGCTGACGGCCATGCGCTTCGACCTGCAGCGTCCGCCGCGCCGCGCCAAGGCCGGCGCCAACGTGACCCAGATGCACTATGCGCGCCGCGGCATCGTCACGCCGGAAATGGAATACGTGGCGATCCGCGAAAGCCTGCGCCGCGAGCAATACCTGCAGTCGCTGCGCGACAGCGGTCCCGACGGCGAGAAGATGGTCAAGCGCCTGCTGCGCCAGCATCCCGGCCAATCGTTCGGCGCCTCGATTCCCGCGGCCATCACGCCCGAGTTCGTGCGCGACGAGATCGCGCGCGGCCGCGCCATCATCCCGGCCAACATCAACCACCCCGAAATCGAGCCGATGGCCATCGGCCGCAATTTCCTGGTGAAGATCAACGCCAACATCGGCAACTCCGCGGTCAGCTCCGGCATCGGCGAGGAAGTCGAGAAAATGACCTGGGCGATCCGCTGGGGCGGCGACACGGTCATGGACCTGTCCACCGGCAAGCACATCCACGAAACGCGCGAATGGATCATCCGCAACTCGCCCGTGCCCATCGGCACCGTGCCGATCTACCAGGCGCTGGAGAAGGTCGACGGCAAGGCGGAGGAACTGACCTGGGAGATCTTCCGCGACACCCTGATCGAACAGGCCGAGCAAGGCGTGGACTACTTCACCATTCACGCCGGCGTGCGCCTGCCGTTCATCCCCATGACCGCCGACCGCATGACCGGCATCGTCTCGCGCGGCGGCTCCATCATGGCGAAGTGGTGCCTGGCCCATCACAAGGAGAGCTTCCTCTACGAGCGCTTCGAGGAAATCTGCGAAATCATGAAGGCCTACGACGTCAGCTTCTCGCTGGGCGACGGCCTGCGTCCCGGCTCGGGCTACGACGCCAACGACGAAGCGCAATTCGCCGAACTCAAGACCCTGGGCGAGCTGACCCAGGTGGCCTGGAAGCACGATGTGCAGGTCATGATCGAAGGCCCCGGCCACGTGCCGATGCAGATGATCAAGGAAAACATGGAGTTGCAGCTGGAGCACTGCCACGAGGCGCCGTTCTACACGCTGGGCCCCCTGACCACCGACATCGCCCCCGGCTACGACCACATCACCTCCGGCATCGGCGCGGCGCTGATCGGCTGGTACGGCACCGCGATGCTCTGTTACGTCACGCCGAAGGAGCACCTGGGCCTGCCGAACAAGAAGGACGTGAAGGACGGCATCATCACCTACAAAATCGCCGCCCATGCCGCCGACCTGGCCAAGGGCCACCCCGGCGCCGCGATCCGCGACAACGCCCTGTCCAAGGCGCGCTTCGAGTTCCGCTGGGACGACCAGTTCAACCTGGGCCTGGACCCCGACACCGCCAAGGAGTTCCACGACGAGACCCTGCCCAAGGACTCGATGAAAGTCGCGCACTTCTGCTCCATGTGCGGCCCGCACTTCTGCAGCATGAAGATCACGCAGGACGTGCGCGATTACGCCGCGGCGCAGGGCGTGAGCGAGAAGGACGCGCTGCAGAAGGGGATGCAGGAGAAGTCGGTGGAGTTCGTGAAGAAGGGAGCCGAGGTTTATCACCGGCAGTGACAGGCGGCGCGTAACCCATCGGCCGGCGAGAGCCGGCCGTTTGTCTCTTGCTACGAAAAACGGCGGCTGGCGCCGCCTGATGGGTTACGCGCGTTTGAGATATGAGTTCTTGCTCAAGGACTCTCGCGCTGCACCCCTCCTACAGCAACTTCCCGGGATTCATGATCCCGGCCGGATCCAGCACCGCCTTGATCTGGCGCATCAAGCGCAGCTCCAGCGGGTCCTTGCTATGCAGGAAATGCGCTCGCTTGAGCTGCCCGATTCCGTGCTCGGCCGAAATACTTCCGCCGTAGCGATTCACCTCGTCCAGCACGGCGTCCGTGATCGCCTCTCCATGCACCGCCACCCAGTCGCGGTCGGCGCCGGCCGGCCGCGACAGGTTGTAGTGCAGGTTGCCGTCGCCGAAATGGCCGAAGATGAACGGACGGATGTCCGGGAACAGCGCCCGCACCCGCGCCTCGGCCGACTCCATGAATTCCGGGATGCGTTCGATGGGCAGCGACACATCGTGCTTGAGGTGCGGACCGTCGGCGCGCTGCGCTTCTGATATCTCTTCGCGCAGCTTCCACAGCGCCTGCAGTTGCGCCAGCGACGCCGACACCGCCGCGTCCAGGCACAGCCCGCGCTCCAGCGCGGCGCCGATCACGTGCTCCAGCAGATTCGTCAGGGCCGTCTCGTCGGCGGTATCGGCCAGTTCCACCAGCACATAGCCCGGGTAGCGCTGCGCGAAAGGCTCCTGCACGCCTTCGGCGTGCGCCAGCACCAGGTCCAGGCAATCGCCCGAAAAGTACTCGAAGGCCTGCAGGCGCGCGCCGCACTGCTCGAACAGGATCTCGAACAGCTGCAGGGCCTGCGCCGGCGACTCCACCGCGGCCAGCACCACCGAGCGCACGTCGGTGCGCGGGAACAGGCGCAGCGCCACCGCCGTGATCACGCCCAGCGTGCCTTCCGAGCCGATCAGCAGCTGCTTGAGGTCGTAGCCGGTATTGTCCTTGCGCAGCGTGCGCAGGCCGTGGAAGATTTCGCCGGTGGGCAGCACCGCTTCCAGGCCCAGCACCAGTTCGCGCGCCATGCCGTAGCGCACCACGTTCACGCCGCCGGCGTTGGTGGCCACGTTGCCGCCGATCTGGCTGGAATCCTCCGCCGCCAGGCTGAGCGGCAGCAGGCGGCCGGCTTCCTGGGCCGCGCGGCGCAGGTTGCCGAGGATGGCGCCGGCTTCCGCCACCATCGTGTTGGCCACGGTGTCGATGGCGCGCACGGCGTTCATGCGGTCCAGGCTGAGCACTACGTTGGCCGCGCCCGCGTCCGGCGTGGCGCCGCCGCACAGCCCGGTGTTGCCGCCGCGCGGCACCACCGGCACGCCGGCCTGCTGGCACAGCGCCAGGCAGGTCGCGACTTCTTCGGTGCTGCGCGGGCGCACCACGGCCTGGGCCTGG
The DNA here is from genome assembly GCF_056711425.1 of Achromobacter sp. SX5. Taxonomy (NCBI): domain Bacteria; kingdom Pseudomonadati; phylum Pseudomonadota; class Betaproteobacteria; order Burkholderiales; family Alcaligenaceae; genus Achromobacter; species Achromobacter sp. SX5. The sequence goes on from NZ_CM160041.1 coordinate 5,264,424, forward strand.
CCCTTGTAGAGGCCGCGCCAGTCGGAAAGCCAGGGCGCGATATCGGCCTCGGCGGTGAGAACGGTGTCGGGGCCCAGGGCCTGGACCAGGCGTTGCGTGAAGTCGGTTGCGCTCATGATGTCTGCCTTGCGGCCGGAAAGAAGAGTTCGAGGTTCAGGCGGCTGGCCGCCTGCTGCAAATGCCGGGTGGCCGCCAGCCGGGCGCGCTCGGCGTCGCCGGCGCTGATGGCCTCGAACACGGCCACGTGCTCCTGGTGCACGGCCGCGGTCAGGCCGGCCTGGCGGCGGCTGTTGCTGCGCGCGGTGCTGACGGCAAGGCGCAGCTGCAGGTTGAGGTACTGCAGCAGGTCCTGGTAGTAGCGGTTGTGGGTGGCCGCGGCGATCGCGACGTGGAACGCGATGTCGTGCTCCACGCCCTGCTCCGGATCGTCCAGATGCTGCTGCAGCGCGGCCAGGGCCTGCCCCATGGCCGCCAGGTCCGCGGCGTTGCGGCGCAGCGCCGCCAGCGCGGCCGCGCCGCCTTCCAGTTCCATGCGCAGTTCGTACACGCTGGCCAATTGTTCGCGGTCGGCGATGCCAGCCGACACCTGAAAGCCCTGCGCGCCGGTGCGCGACACCACCACGCTGCCCGAGCCCTGGCGGCTCTGGATCAGGCCCTGGGCGCGCAGGCGCTCGGTGGCCTCGCGGATGACGGCGGCGCTGACGCCGTACTGCTGCGCCAGGACGCGCCCGGGCGGCAGCTTGGCGCCCACGGGATGGGCGCCCTCGGCGATGTCGCCCGCGATTCGGCGGGCGACCTGTTCGGTCAGGGTCAGGCTCTTGCTCAGCATGGGGCGATTATAGACAGACTTTTCAGGTTATCTGATAACTTTATTGAAAACGATGCCCGCATACCGGTGCGGCGTTTCAGGCCACCGCGCGCGCGCCGTCCGGCAGCACGCCGCCATCGGCCGCGCCCGGCTCGCCGCCGCCGGCCACCGCGCAGCAGCGTCCACCGCGCGCCTTGGCGCGATACAGCGCGGCATCGGCGGAATCCAGCGCCGCCTGCGGGCTGCGGTTGGCCCCCGACACGATGGAGATGCCGATGGACAGGCCCACGCTGACGCGGGTGCCGTCGGCCAGCGTGATCGGCTGCGAGACGTCGTGCAGCAGGTGCTCGCCCAGGCGCAGCGCGGAGGTGGCGTCGATGCCGGTCACCAGCACGATGAATTCGTCGCCGCCGATGCGCGCGGCCATGTCGTCGACCCGCAGCATGGCGCGCATGCGCTGGCCGATGGTCATGAGCACCTGGTCGCCCGCGGCATGGCCGTAGGTGTCGTTGATGAGCTTGAAGTCGTCCATGTCCATGTACAGCAGCGCCGCCGAGCTGTCCTGGCTGCGCGCGCTGGCGCAGACGCGTTCGAGCGCGGCCTGCAGGCCGGCGCGGTTGGCCAGGCCGGTCAGCGCGTCCTGGCTGGCGCGGCGTTCGCTGTCGCGCTCGGCCAGCATGGTCGACACCAGGATGCGGTTGAGCCGGTGCGACGCGATGCTCATGCTGACCAGGTAGAACGGGATCTGGATGAACACGATGGCGGTGACGTATTCGCCCGTGAACAGCGCGCCCAGGCACATCGGCCCCAGGCTGAGGAAGATCATGGCGCCGACCAGCCGCGGCGCGCCGTAGTTGCGAAAGCAGATGCCGCCGGCCATGGCGCCGCAGGACACCCCGGCCAGCGTGGCGGCCAGCCAGTCGCCGTTGAGGAAGGTGACGAAGACGCCGTAGCCGACGCTGAAGGCCCACAGCAGGGCCAGCAGGATGTAGATGTCGGTATGGGTGTTGCCGCCGCGGGGCGCGGCCTTCAGCGCGGAGCGCAGCACGGTCACGCGGACCACGGCCAGCAGGACTTCCATCGCCAGCCAGGACAGGTACAGCGGCTCGGGACGCCGCCAGGCGACCACGCCCGAGATCATCAGGGTGTTGATGACGCCGCCGGCGAAGATCGGCAGCGTGCCGAACAGGCTGGCGATCAGCGCCGCGCGGATGTCCGCCGGCGTATCGTGCCCGGAATGCGTGAGCCAGCGCGTCAGGCGCCATCTGGGCAAGCTGAACTTCAGTGCAGTATCCACGCTGTCACGTCCCTGGCCACGTCCATCCGGGTTCAGATGGGCAGGCTGGCGTTATAGCAGGTCTGTGACGCCTTTAATATTGTCCGCGGGTTCAATACCCGGGCCGGTTCAGCGCCCGCGATGGCCGCAGACGGCGCACTCCGGATCGCGCTGCACGTTGACGCTGCGCCATTGCATGGTGCGCACGTCCAGCCACAGCAGCCGCCCCGACAGGCTCTCGCCCACGCCGGACAGCAGCTTGAGGGCCTCCGCGGCCTGCATGCTGCCGATGATGCCCACCACCGGCGCGAACACGCCCATGGTGGCGCAATTGGCCTCTTCGACGTCGTCGGCTTCGGGAAACAGGCAGTGGTAGCAGGGCGCGTCGTCGTCGCGCAGGTCGTAGACGCTGACCTGGCCGTCGAAGCGGATCGCGGCCCCGGACACCAGCGGCTTGCGGTGCTGGACGCAGGCGCGGTTGATGGCGTGGCGGGTGGTGAAGTTGTCGGTGCAGTCCAGCACCAGGTCGGCCTGCGCGACCGCGTCCGACAGGGCCTGGCCCGCGAGCCGCTCGACGCGGGCGTGGACCCGCGTCTGCGGATTGAAGGCCGCCAGCATGTCGCGCCCGGACTCGGCCTTGCGGCGGCCGACGCTGGCGTTGGTGTGCAGGATCTGGCGCTGCAGGTTGCTGAGCTCGACGACGTCGTCGTCGGCCAGGGTGATGTCGCCCACGCCGGCGGTGGCCAGGTAGAGCGCGGCAGGCGAACCCAGTCCGCCCGCCCCCACGATGAGCACACGCGCCGCCAGCAGTTTTTCCTGCCCTTCTATGCCCAGCTCGTCGAGCAGGATGTGGCGGGCGTAGCGCAGCAGTTGCTCGTCGTTCATTTGGTCTTGACGGGCTCGACTCCGGTCGGCGTGATCGTCATGCGCTGGGCGGCGCCCACGCCGGGCTTGGAATCGGCCTTGGCCTGGGCGCGGGCCGAACCCTTCTGCACCGGCTTGCCGGCCAGCAGGTTCAGCGCCTGCTGCAGCTGGAAGTCGTCCTTGCCGCCGAATTCGAACACCTTGGCCGGCACGTCGACGTTGTCCTGGTCGGCGTTGGATTTCACTTCGTTGGCCGTCTGCTGGTTCGACAGGTGGCGCTGCAGGTCGGCTTCGCGCGGCAGGCGGAACAGGTCGCCGTCGGCGGTGTCGGCCACGACGTAGTCGGGCTCGATGCCGGTGGCCTGAATCGAGCGGCCGCTGGGCGTGAAGTAGCGCGAGGTGGTGAGCTTGACCGCGGTGGTTTCCGACAGCGGCAGGATCACCTGCACCGAGCCCTTGCCGAAGCTGCGGTTGCCCAGGACCTTGGCGCGCTTGTGGTCCTGCAGCGCGCCGGCCACGATCTCGGAAGCCGAGGCCGAACCGACGTTGACCAGCACCACCATCGGCACCTTCTTGGTCCAGGCCGGCAGGCCGGCCAGGTAGTTGCTTTCGCCGCGGGCGTACTCGGACGGGGTAGCCAGGTACTTGTGGCGCGCGTCGGGCGTGCGGCCGTCGGTGGACACCACCAGCGCATCGGGCGGCAGGAAGGCGCCGGCCACGCCGATGGCGCTGGTCAGCAGGCCGCCCGGGTCGTTGCGCAGGTCCAGCACCAGGCCCTTGGGAGCTTCCTTGGCGCCCAGGTCCTTGAGCTGCTTGGCCAGGTCCGCGCCGGTCTTTTCCTGGAACTGGGCGATGCGCACGTAACCCACGCCGTTGTCCAGCATCTTGCTGCGCACGCTGCGCACCTTGATGATGTCGCGCACGATCTTCAGCACGATGGGCTGCGGACGGTCGGCGCGCATGATGGTCAGCGTGATCGGCGACTTGGGCGCGCCGCGCATCAGCTTGACCGCGTCGTTGAGCGTCATGCCCTTGGTGGGCGTGTCGTCGATCTTGATGATGAGGTCGCCGGCCATCACGCCGGCGCGCGCGGCGGGCGTGTCCTCGATGGGCGAGATCACCTTGACGAAACCGTCCTCGGCGCCGACCTCGATGCCCAGCCCGCCGAACTCGCCCTGCGTGGCCGTCTGCATTTCGCGGAACGCGTCGGCATCCAGGTAGGCGGAGTGGGGGTCCAGGTTCGACACCATGCCGGAGATGGCATTGTCGATCAGGGTCTTGTCGTCGACAGCCTCGACGTAGTTGTTCTTGATGGCGGCAAATACGTTGCTCAGTTGCCTGAGCTCGTCCAGAGGCAGGGGACTGCCGCGCTGCGCGACTGCCGTCACGCCCACGCTGAGCAACACACCAGCCACCGCACCGATGGCAATCAGACCGAAACCGCGAAACTTACGAGTGCCCATGCACACTTCCCGAATTGTGTTTTCGCCGATGGGTTGGGGTTTGGTAGGGTTTGAAATTTACCAACGGTTTTCTACCAACGACACATAATTGCCAACGACACGCATTTGCCGACGGCGCTTACTGCGCCAGCCACTGGGCTGGATCGACAGGCGCGCCGCGATGGCGAATTTCAAAGTATAGGCCGGATTCCACTTGGCCGCCGGTTGCGCCGACCGTGGCGATCGTGTCGCCACCCGTCACCGAATCTCCCACCCGCTTGAGCAGGCTTTGGTTGTAAGCATAGACGGTCAGGTACTGCTGCCCATGATCCACAATGATGAGGTTGCCGAAACCGCGCAGCCAATCGGCGTAGACCACGGTGCCGGGCGCCACCACCTTGACCGGCGTGCCCTCGGGCGCGCGCAGCACCACGCCGCGCCAGACGCCGCCGTCGGGGCGGTCGACCCCGAAGCGGCCCTGCACCTGCCCGCGCACCGGCATGGCCAGGCCGCGGCGCAGGCCGTTGCCGCCGCCCAGCGGCGCGGCGCGCGTCGTCTGCTGCGCGGACTCGCTGCGGGTTGGAGCGGGTTTCTCGGGCGCGGGTTCCGCTTTCTGCGGCGCCGGCTCGGGTTTTTCCACGGGCGGCGCCGGCGGCACGATCACGCGGGATTCGCGCTGTTCGGCCGGACGCAGGCCGGCGGCGTCCGGATCGGCCAGGGCCACCGGGCCGCGGTTCTGGCGCGAGGCCGCCTCGACCTGCTCGCGGGCCTGGGCCGCTTCACGGGCGTCGCGTTCGCGCCGCGCCTTGTCGGCGGCGGCCAGGCGGTCCGCCTCGGCTTTCTTGCGGGCCTGTTCGGCCTCGGCCTGCTTGCGGGCGGCTTCGGCGGCCGCGCGGCGCGCTTCCTCGGCCCGGCGGGCCTCTTCGGCCTTTCTGCGGGCTTCTTCGGCCTTGCGCGCCTCTTCGATCTGGCGGGCGATGGCCGCGTCCAGGTCGGTGATCAGGCGCGACAGGCGCTGGTCGTCGCGGCCCAGTTTGTTGGCCTCGGCGCGCTGGGCGGCGATCTGGCCTTCAAGCTGCGCCAGCAGCGTGGCGCGCTCTTTCTGCTGCGCGACCAGCGCGGTTTTCTGTTCGGAGGTCTCGGCCACGACCTTTTCGATCTCGGCGCGCCGGGCGTCGGCGCGCCCCTGCAGCGCGGCCAGGCGGTCGATGTCGGCCCTCAGGGCCTGCACCGCGGCGGCGCGGGCGCGCGAGACGTAATCCAGGTAGCCCAGGTTGCGTCCCAGCACCTGGGGATCGTCGCCGGACAGCAGCGCGGTCCAGGGCGACAGGCCGCTGGTGTACTGCGTGCGCAGCTGCTCGGCCAGTTCGGTGCGGCGCTTGGCCAGCACGGCCTGCTGGGCGTCGATCTGCTGTTCCAGGCCGGCCAGGTCGGACTGGGCCTGGCGGTTGGCCTCGGCCAGTTCGCGCAGGCGCAGGTTGATCCGGGAAATGGCCGACTCGGACTGCTTGAGCGCGTCGGCCGCTTCCTTGCGGGCGGCCTCGCGGTCGTCGATTTCCTTCTGCAGGTTTTCGATGCGGTCGCGCAGGGCGGCCTGCTGCCTTTCGGCATCGGACTGACGGCCGGCAAGGTCGTCGGTTGCGGCGCCGGCCGGCAACGCCCCTCCGGCCAGCATGACCGCCAACAACAACCCCGCCGCGCGACACATGGAAATATCAGTCCTTCTGTGGATATCAGCCCTTCTTGGCCTTGCCCTGGGCGGCCACGGCCGCCATGGCAGCCTCGATCTCGGCCGCATCGCCCAGATAATAGTGGCGGATGGGCTTCAGGTCATCATCCAATTCATACACCAGCGGCTGCCCGGTGGGGATGTTGAGGTTGACGATGTCGTCGTCCGACACATTGTCCAGATGCTTGATCAGGGCGCGCAGGCTGTTGCCGTGGGCGGCGATGAGCACCTTGCGGCCGGCGCGGATGGCCGGGGCGATGGATTCGTTCCAGAACGGCAGCACACGGGCCACGGTGTCTTTCAGGCACTCGGTGGCCGGCAGCTGGTCGGCCGGGATGCGCGCGTAGCGGCTGTCGAAGCGCGGGTGGCGTTCGTCGTCCAGCGACAGCGGTTCCGGGGCGATGGCGTAGGCGCGGCGCCAGATCAGCACTTGCTCGTCGCCGTACTTGGCCGCGGTTTCGGACTTGTTCAGGCCCTGCAGCGCGCCGTAGTGGCGTTCGTTCAGGCGCCAGTTCACGCCCACGGGAGTGTACATGGCGTCCATGGCGTCCAGGGCGATCCACAGGGTGCGGATGGCGCGCTTGAGCACCGAGGTGTAGGCCAGGTCGAAGGTGTAGCCCTCTTTCTTGAGGAGCTCGCCGGCTTTGCGGGCCTGCTCGCGGCCGGTATCGGTCAGGTCCACGTCGGTCCAGCCGGTGAAGCGGTTTTCCAGGTTCCACTGGCTTTCGCCGTGGCGCATCAGGACAAGTTTATGCATGGTTAGGCGCGCGTTTATCGCGGGTTAAAGTTAGGAAATGGTCTGGGAATGCGCTCATTTTATAATTGAGTGATTTTGCCCTTGATTTGGCCCTGGCGCACCCCGATTTCGGTCCGGCTCGCCCAGGGTTCGCCAATACCAGGCTAGCCGCCGCTCTTCAGGATGCCCCGTGGACCTTCTGCAATTCTTGCTCGATAAAAACAACATCTTCATTGTCGCCGTCGCCGTGGTTTCCGGCGTGATGCTGGTCATTCCGGCCCTGCGCCGCGGCCGCGCCGGCTCGGCCGTCAGCACGGGCGAAGCCATCCAGATGGTCAACCAGCGCCAGGCCGTGTGGGTCGACGTGCGCCCCGCCGAGCAGTTCCAGGCCGGCCACATCGCCCAGGCACGAAACGTGCCGGCCGCCGAGCTGGAGCAGAAGGCTGCCTCTCTACCCAAGAACAAGCCTCTGGTGGTAGTTTGCGACAACGGCCGGGATTCGGCCCGCGCCGCCGCCAAGCTGCGCGCGCAGGGCTACACCGACGTGGTGCCGCTGGAAGGCGGCATGCGCGCCTGGGCCGCCGCCAGCCTGCCCGTCACCCGCAAGGGTTGAATCCCAGGGCTGCGCCCCCATCTGCCCATACTTGTATCCACAGCACAGGAGCGCCCATGAAAAAAGTCGTCATGTACAGCAAGGACTATTGCCCGTTTTGCGCGCGCGCCAAGTCGCTGCTGGAACAACGTGGCGTGACCGACCTGGAACTGATCCAGATCGACCGTGACCCGGCCCAGCGCGACGTCATGATCCAGCGCACCGGCCGGCGCACCGTGCCGCAGATTTTCATCGGCGATACCCATGTCGGCGGTTGCGACGACCTGATGGCGCTGGACCGCGCAGGCGGCCTGGCTCCCCTGCTGGCCGGCTGAACCCGCTCCCTTTTTGCCCCTCCCACCAACGGAAACACTCATGGCTGATCAAGACCAAAACACCCAGCAAGAAGGCAGCAACGACGCGCCCTCGTTCAATCTGCAGCGCGTCTACCTGAAAGACCTTTCGCTGGAAATGCCGAACGCGCCTCACGTCTTCCTGGAGCAAGAAGCGCCCCAGGTCGAAGTGAGCATCACCGTGGGCGGGCAGCGCCTGGCCGAGACCGTGTTCGAGACCACGGTCACCGTGACCGTCACCACCCGCGTCAACGAAAAGGTCGTGTACCTGGTCGAAGGCACGCAGGCCGGCATCTTCGAGGCCGCCAACATCCCCGAAGAGCAGCTCGACCCGCTGCTGGGCATCGTCTGCCCGACCATGCTGTACCCGTACCTGCGCGCCAACATCGCCGACGCGATCACCCGCACCTCGATGCCGCCGCTGCACCTGACCGAAGTCAACTTCCAGGCCCTGTACGAGCAGCGCCTGGCCGAACTGCAGCAACAGCAGAACGCGGCCAACGGCAATGGCAACGGCGGCGACTCGGGCATCATCCTGCCCCCCGGCGCGACCCGCCAGTAAGCAAGCCGCCCCATGAAGCCCACCCCGCGCCTGCGCGTCGCCGTCCTGGGTGCGGGAAGCTGGGGCACCGCGCTGGCGGCGGCCGCCAGCCGCCGCCACACCACCGTGCTCTGGGCGCGCGACGCCGCCCAGGCGGCCGACATGGCCGCCACGCATGAAAATGCGCGCTACCTGCCTGGCGTTCCCCTGCCCCAGGCCCTGACTATTTCCTCCGATCTCGACGCCACCCTGCGCAGCCTGCAGGACGACGGCGCGCAAGCCCTCATCGTGCTGGGCGTACCCGTGGCCGGGCTGACCGCGCTGTGCGGCGAGCTGTCGCGCCGGCTGCCCGCGCTGGGATTGCAGGACACCCCCATCGTCTGGACGTGCAAGGGCTTCGAAGCCGACACGGCCAGGCTGCCCCACGAAATCATGCGCGAGGCCCTGCCCGGCGCCGTCGGCGGCGCCCTGTCCGGCCCCTCGTTCGCGCGCGAAGTCGCGCAGGGCCTGCCCGTGGCGCTCACCGTCGCCAGCGACAGCCCGGCGCTGCGCGCGGCCACCATCGCCGCCTTCCACGGCGCGGCGCTGCGCGTCTACGCCAGCACCGACCTGGTCGGCGTGGAAGTGGGCGGCGCGCTGAAGAACGTCATCGCCGTGGCCTGCGGCATCTGCGACGGCCTGGCCCTGGGCACCAATGCGCGCGCCGCGCTGATCACCCGCGGCCTGGCCGAGATGACCCGCTTCGGCGTCGCGCTGGGCGCGCAGGCCGAGACCTTCGCCGGCCTGACCGGCCTGGGCGACCTGGTGCTGACCGCCACCGGCGAACTCTCGCGCAACCGCCGCGTCGGCCTGGAAATCGGCGCCGGCCGCAAGCTGGCCGACATCCTGGCCAGCGGCATCACCGCCGAAGGCGTGCGCTGCGCGCGCGCGGCCCTGGAGCGGGCGCGCGCCATCCAGGTCGAACTTCCGATCACCGAGGCCGTCTGCGCCGTGCTGTTCGACGGCGTGGCCCCCATGACGGCGGTCTCCGCCCTGCTCGCCCGCGACGCCCGCTACGAAAGCGGCGCGGGCCTGCCGGACGAATCGCCCAGCTGACCCACGACCCGACATCCCATACACCGAGGAGACACGCTACATGACGCAAACCCGCAAGTTCCGGGTCGGCCAGCTGCTACGCGGCCTGTGCCTGAGCCTGGCCGCCATCCTGCCGGCCGCCGCCCACGCCGACTGGCCCGACCGTCCCATCCACATGGTCGTGCCGTTCCCGCCCGGGTCCTCGCCCGACCTGCTGGCGCGCACGATTTCGGAGCCGCTGTCCCAGGCCCTGGGCCAGCCCATCGTGATCGACAACAAGCCGGGCGCCGGCGGCAACATCGGCACCCGCGTGGTGGCCCAGTCCAAGCCCGACGGCTACACGCTGCTCTACACGATCAACGGCCCGCTGGTCACCGCGCCCACGCTCTACAAGAAAACCCTGGGCTACGACCCGTTGCGCGACCTGGCGCCGGTGTCCCTGGTGGGCACCAGCCCCAACGTGCTGGTCGTGCCCGCCGGCCTGCAGGTCGACAACGTCAAGGACTTCGTCGCGCTGGTCAAGCAGCGCGGCAATTCGCTGAACTACGGCTCCGTGGGTCCGGGCAGTTCGGCCCACCTGGCGATGGAGATGTTCAAGGAAAGCGCCGGCGTCGACCTGGCGCACATCCCCTATTCGGGCTTCCCGCAGGTCATCACCGCCATCATCGGCGGCGACGTGCAGGCCGGCTTCATGGTGCCCGCCATCGCCGTGCCCCAGGCGCGCGACGGCAAGGTCAAGCTGCTGGCCGTGACCAGCCTGCAGCCCAGCGACGCGCTGCCGGGCGTGCCGACCATGGCGTCCCAGGGCTATCCGGATTTCGAGGCGATTTCGTGGAACGCCGTGCTGGTCCCGGCCGGCACGCCCACCCCGATCATCGAACGGCTCAACAGCGAACTGGCCCGCATCATCGACAGCGAAGCCGTGCGCAAGCAGCTGGCGCTGCAGTACTTCACGCCGGCGCCGTCCACCCCCGAAGCCCTGACCGCGCGGATCAAGAATGAAAAGGCGCGGTGGGACCAGGTCATCGAAAAGCTGAAGCTGTCGCTGGATTGAGCGGGCAGGCGGGCCGCCTACACCCCGCCTTCATACCCCTGCTGGCGCCAGGCCTCGAACACCGTGACGGCCACGGCGTTGGACAGGTTGAGGCTGCGCTGGCCGGCGCGCATGGGCAGGCGCAGGCGCTGCTGGGGCGGGAACAGCGCCTGGTGCGCTTCCGAAAGGCCGGCGGTTTCGCGGCCGAACACGAACACATCGCCCGGCTTGAAGCCGACGTCGGCCACGCTGCGCTGCGCATGCGTAGTCAGCGCGTAGATGCTGGACGGGGCGGCGCCGGTGTCGGCCAGGGCCTCTTCCAGGCTGTCGTGCACCCGGACCGGCTGCCATTCGTGGTAATCCAGCCCCGCGCGGCGCATGCGGGCGTCATCCAGTTCGAAGCCCAGCGGACGCACCAGGTGCAGCTGCGCGCCGGTATTGGCGCACAGGCGGATGGCGTTGCCGGTATTGGGCGGGATCTCGGGGCAGACCAGGATGACGTGAAACATGGCGGATGAAGCGGATGGCCGGTATGCCGGCATTGTCGCCGATTTGCCGGCCCCCGACGCTACGGCGTGCGCGCCGCCACCAGCAGCGTCACCTCGGCCGCGCCGGCGGCCAGCAGCGCGGCGGCCGCGGCGTCGGCCGTGCTGCCCGTGGTCATGACGTCGTCCACCACGGCCACGTGCCGGCCTTGCACGCCGCCTGCGCAAGCGAACACACCCACCGCGCCGCGACGCCGGGCCTGGCGGCTCCTGCCGGTCTGGCGCGGCGTTTCGCGCCGCCGCAGCAATACGCCGTGCGCCAGGGGCAGGTCCAGTTCCGCGGCCAGCCCGCGGGCGATCTCGGCGGCGGGATTCATGCCGCGCCGCAGGAGCGAGGCCCGTCCCGCCGGCACCGGCAATAGCAGGGCGCCGGCAGGCAGGCGGCCGTCGCGCGCGACGGCGGCGGCGATCAACCGCGCCAGCACCGGCGCCATGCTGAGCCGGAGCTGGACCTTGAGCATCCGGACCAGGGCGTCGGCGGGCGGCTCGTAGTCGAAGGCCGCCACGGTGCGCGCGAAGGCCCGGGGCGTGCCCAGGCAGGCGGCGCAGCAGGGCGCGCCAGGCCGTAGCCGCAGCGCGCAACGCGGGCAGCGCGGCGGCGCGTCCGGCGCCACGTAGAGGATGTCGGCCTCGCAGCCGGCGCAAAGTCTGGCCCCGGCCACCCGCGCGCCGCACAGCGGGCAGTCGCAGCCGATCCGGGACAGCAGGCGCCGCGCCATGCCGCGTAGGGACAATCGGGGCCCGCGGCCAGGATGCGTAATAATGGATGCCATTCCTCATGAAACCATGATCCGCCGCGCCCGCAGGGCGCAGGCGCGACCGAAATGTCCCTGCCCGAACCCGCAACGCTACCCACCCTGCCCATCGTCAGCGCCGACGTGCCCAGGCAGTTCGCCCGCCGCGGCGATCTTGCCGAGGCCCAGTTCCTGTACGGCGAAATCGCCCGCCGCATGCTCGGCCGCCTGCAATACATCCGCCTGCAGCCGCAGGCCATGCTGGACGCGGGCTGCGGCGCCGGCGACAACCTGCCCCTGCTGCGCGAGCGCTATCCCGAGGCCGCCTACACCGGGCTGGACAATTGCGGCCCGCTGCTGGACGAGGCCCGCAGGCGCCACGCGCCGGCCGGCCTGTCGGCCTGGATCGGCAAGCTGGCGCGCCGCGGCCCGCCCGCCCCGGCCTTCGTGCAGGCCGACCTGGCGGCCACGGGGCTGGCGCCCGAATCGCTGGAGCTGGTGTGGTCCAACCTGGCCATGCACTGGCACCGCGCGCCGCACGCCGTGCTGGCGGAATGGCGGCGCATCCTGAAGGTGGGCGGGCTGGCCATGTTTTCCTGTCTGGGACCGGCCACGCTGCGGGAGCTGCGCCAGGCGCTGGACGACGCCGGGCTGCGCACGGCCACGCCGTCCTTCGTGGACATGCACGATTTCGGCGATCTGCTGGTGGAAAACGGCTTTGCCGACCCGGTGATGGACCAGGAGATCCTGACCCTGACCTACCGCAGCCCCGAAAAGCTGCTGCAGGACGTGCGCGCGCTGGGCGGCAACCCAGCCGAAGGCCGGCGCGGCGGGCTGGTGGGCCGGGACTGGCGCGACCGGCTGTGCGCCGCGCTGGAGGCGCAACGGCGCCCGGACGGCGTGATCGCGCTAAGCATCGAAGTGGCCTATGGCCACGCCTGGCGCGCCGCCGCGCACCGCACGACGGCGGGCGAGACCCGCCTGTCGGTCAGCGCGATCGGCGGGCGCCAGCGCGGCAACCCCTGAAGCGGGGTTGCGCGGCAGGCTAGTGCAGACGGTCCGGCATGGGCACGCTGACCCCGGGCTCGGAGGCCGGCAGAGCCTGCATGGGCTCGGACGTGGCCCGGATACGGCGGCGCAGCACCGCGGTGGGCTCGGCCGGCGCCTGGGCGCCGGCGGCCACGCCGCGCCAGGCGTTGGACATGGCCTCGACCAGCAGCGGCAGGTCGCGCAGGCGGTGGAACTGGCTGCGCAGCCAGCGCGAATCGTTGCCGCTGCGCATGGACTCGTCGCGCAACGTGGCGATCATGTCGCCCGTGCCCAGCTCTTCGGCCACCGGCATCAGCCGCTGGAACAGCACCCGCAGATGGTCCATCAGGCGCAGGCGCTGGCCGTCCGGCGTGACGTAGCTGCCCTGCAGGCCGAAACGGCAGGCCTGGAAGTGGTTGCTGCGGTAGGACAGCCAGGCGTTGTCGCTGGGATCGTCCTCGCGCATCAGCAGCACCGCCAGGGCCTGGGCGAAGGCCGCGATCTGGCAGGCGCGCTCGACCGTCAGCGGGGTATCGCAGACGCGGATCTCGACCGTGCCGAACTCCGGCTTGGGGCGGATGTCCCAGTACAGGTCCTTGATGCTCTCGGCCAGGCCGTAGGCGCGCAGCTGCGCCAGATGGGCCTCGAACTGATACCAGTCCTTGACCTCGGGCGGCATGTGGCCGGCCAGCGGGAAGCTGTTGACCGCGTTCAGGCGCGAGCAGGCGAACAGCGTGTCCACGCCCTCGCAGTACGGCGACGAGGCCGACAGCGCGATGAAGTGCGGCACGTAGGGCGACAGGCGGCGCAGCAGCTTGATGGAGTCGTCGCCGTTTCGGACGCCCAGGTGGATGTGCTGGCCGAAGACAGTAAATTGACGCGCCAGGTAACCATACATTTCGGCCAGGTACTGGAAGCGCGGCGTGTCGGAAATGGAGCGCTCCTGCCAGCGCATGAAGGGATGGGCGCCGCCGCCCGCAACGGACACACCGACGGCGTCGGCCGCCTCGACAAGCGCATCGCGCATCTCGCGCATCTCGGCCAGCAGGCCCATCGGGTGCTCGTGCACCGACGAATTCAATTCGATCATCGAGCGCGTGATTTCCGGTTTGACGCGGTCGGCGATGGGGTGGTTGGCCATCTGGGCCAGCAGCTCGTCAGAGGCTGCGGTAAGGTCAAAACTGCGGGGGTCGATCAGTTGCAGCTCGAGCTCGATGCCCAGGGTGTTGGGGGCCGACGAAATGAACGGAATCTGTTCCATCTCGGACTCCTTTGAATGTTTGATGAGGGAGTGCGCCGTTCGACCTTGAAGCCCGGCAACTTCCCGGGGGGCACTAGACGGCAGCTTGTGCTTGCATGATAGCCGCTACTTTGTGGCAAAACGAAGGAAAATCGTGACATTTATGTGCAACATCAGGAAACCTTCGGTTTTTCCCTGCGAGAGAAAGTGAGCGAGCGCTTACCGCATAGAAATGGCGCGGGTTTCCGGCCTGCGGTGCTCGCCAGGCCAGTCTGGACGGGGCTTCGGAGGATGAGAGGGATAACCCTATATAGGGTTATCCCCAATAAATTTGAGGCCTGCCGGGCTACTTGCGCCAGAAGATCGGCGTGAACAGCACCAGCACGGTCAGCAGCTCGAGGCGGCCGATCAGCATGGCGAAGGTGCAGACCCAGATCTGGAAGTCGGACAGCACCGCGAAATTGCCCATGGGGCCGACCGGACCCAGGCCGGGACCGGTGTTGTTGATGCTGGCGAACACGGCCGAGAACGCCGTGATCGGGTCCAGGCCCGACAGCAGCAGGAGGCTGGTGAACACGGCGATGGACAGGCCGTAGAACAGCATGAAGGCCAGCACCGAGGACATGGTGCGGGCTTCGACCGCCCTGCCGTTGATCCGCACCGGGCTGACCGCGTGCGGGTGCAGCATGGTCACCAGTTCGTTGCGGGCCTGCTTGACCAGCAGGATGGCGCGGATGATCTTGATGCCGCCCCCGGTGGACCCGGCCGAGGTGGCCACGCCCGACAACAGCAGCATCGTCAGCGGCGCGAACAGCGGCCACTGCGCGAAATCGGTGTTGGCGTAGCCGGTCGTGGTGGCCATGGAGATGGTGTTGAACATCCCGTAGCGCAGCGCCTGCAGCGGATCGGCATAGACGCCTTTCCAGAAAATGAAGACGGAGATGACCAGCCCCGTCCCCAGCACCAGGACCAGGTACGGAATCGCCTGGGGGCAGATCACATAGGCCCGCAGGCTGCGCTGGCGCAAGGCGTTGAAATGGGTGGCGAAGTTGATGCCGGCGATCAGCATGAACACCATCGCCACCATTTCCACGGCCACCGAATCGAAATGGGCGAAGCCGTCGTCCCAGGTGGAGAAGCCGCCCAGCCCCATGGTCGTGGCCATGTGGCACCAGGCCTCGAACCACGACAGGCCGACCGCGCGGTAGGCCAGGAAGCACAGGATGGAGAAGGCGAAATACACGGCGTACAGCGCCTTGGCCGTGCTGGCGATGCGCGGCGTCAGCCGTTCGTCCTTCATCGGCCCCGGCGTTTCGGCCCGCACCACCTGGTGGCCGCCCACGCCGAGCAGCGGCAGGATGGCCACGGCCAGCACCAGGATGCCCATGCCGCCCACCCAGATCAGGGTGGCGCGCCACAGGTTGATGGAGGCCGGCAGCGCATCCAGGTTGGACAGGACCGTGGCGCCGGTGGTGGTCAGGCCCGACATGGCCTCGAAATAGGCGCCGGTGAACGACAGCGGCAGCCCCGCGCCATGAAAGTAGAGCAGCAGCGGAATGGCCGCCAGCAGCGGCAGGCCGGCCCAGACCGCCGACACCAGCACGAAGCCGTCGCGCGCGCGCAGCTCGCAGCGGGCGCGGCGGGTCAGCACCGCCAGGCCGCCGCCGATGCCCACCGAGATCAGGAATCCGTCCAGGAAAGCGTCGCGCGCCGCGTCGCCGCCCACATAGGCCACGCCCAGCGGGATCAGCATGGTGAGCGCGAACATCACCATCGTCAGGCCCAGGATGTAGAGGGTCGCCAGGACGCGCTTCATGGATCAGAAGAACGACGCTGAGACTTGGAACAGCTTTTCGACGCGCGGCATCTGCCGGCGCGAGGGCACGAAGACGATGACGTGGTCGTCCGATTCGATTTCGGTATCCGCATCGGGCAGGATGATCTCGTCGCCGCGCACCAGCGCGCCGATGCTGGCGCCCTTGGGCAGGCTGATCTGGCCCACCTTGCGCCCGACCACCTTGGAATTGGAGCGGTCGCCGTGGGCGATGGCTTCCAGCGCCTCGGCCACGCCCTGGCGCAGGCGGTGCACCGCGGCCACGTCGCCGCGGCGCACGTGGCGCAGCAGCTCGCTCATGGTGGCCTGGGACGGCGATACCGCGATGTCGATATGGCTGCCCTGCATCAGTTCGCCATAGGCCTGGCGGTTGATCAGCGCGATCACCTTGCGCGCGCCCAGGCGCTTGGCCAGCAGCGAGGACATGATGTTGTCCTCGTCGTCGCTGGTGAGCGCCAGCCAGGTGTCCATGTCCTCGATGCTTTCGCGTTCCAGCAGGGCCTCGTCGGTGCCGCTGCCGTGCAGGACCAGCACGCTGTCGGGCAGCTGCGTGGCCAGGTACTCGCAGCGCTTGAGGTCGCGCTCGATGATGCGCACGCTGTATTGCTCCTCGGCCAGCTCGCGCGCCAGGCGCAGGCCGATATTGCCGCCGCCGGCGATCATCACCCGGCGCACGTCGCGCTCGGCTTCGCGCAGCTGGCGCACCGCCCGGCGCGCGTCGCGCGAGTCCACCACCAGCACCACTTCGTCGCCCGGGGCGATGACGGTGCCGCTGCCGGCGCGCAGCGGCCGTCCGCCGCGCAGCACGTCGATGACGCGGGCCTTCACGTCGGGCCAGACGTCGCGCAGCCGATCCACCGGCGAATGCGCCATCGGGCTGCCGTGCCCGACCCGCACCGTCACGACGCTGACGCGGCCTTCGGCGAATTCCACCACCTGCAGGGCTTCGGGGAACTCGATCAGGCTGTGCAGGTAGGTGGTGACGCTGCGCTCGGGACTGATGAGCGCGTCGATACAGAAGCCCTCTTCGCTCATGAGCTCGGGATGCTCGGCGAACTCCACCGAGCGGATCCGGGCGATGCGGCGGGGGATGTTGAACAGCTGGCGCGCGATCTTGCAGGCCACCATATTGGCCGTGTCGGAGGCCGCACAGGCGATCAGCAGGTCGGTGTCGGCGGCGCCGGCGGCTTCCAGCACCGACACCTGCGAGCCGTCGCCATGGACCACGCGCAGGTCGAAGTGTTCTTGCAGGTACTGAAGCTGGGCGGGATCGGAATCGACGACCGTGATGTCGTTCTCTTCGGACACCAGGTTCTCGGCCACGCTGGTTCCCACGCGGCCAGCGCCCATGATCAGGATCTTCATGTGCTCCGCTTGCGGGCGGACTCGATGCCCAATTGCTTGAGCTTGCGGTAGAGGTGGGTGCGCTCCAGGCCGGTGCGCTCCGACACCCGGGTCATGCTGTGGCTTTCGCGGACCAGGTGGTATTCGAAGTAGATGCGCTCGAATTCGTCGCGCGCCTCGCGCAGCGGCTGGTCCAGCGAGATGCTGCCCAGCTGGCCGTTGGAGGTGGCCGGGATCTCGTTGGCCGGCGCGGCGGCGGCCAGGGCGGGGGGATCGAGTTCGTCTTCGAGCGCCACGGCGGGGCTGGCGGCCGCCGGATGCGCGGCCACGGGCGCCGGATGCGGCGCGCGTCCGCGCGCCAGGCCGGCGGCCACGGTTTTCAGCAGGCGCTGCAGCGTGATGGGTTTTTCGAGGAAATCCATGGCGCCGATGCGCGTGGCCTCGACCGCCGTGTCGATGGTGGCATGGCCGCTCATCATGATGACGGGCATGTCCAGCAGGCCTTGCGAGCCCCATTCCTTGAGCAGGCTGACGCCGTCGGTGTCGGGCATCCAGATGTCCAGCAGCACCAGGTCGGGACGCATGCGCAGCCTTGCCGCGCGCGCCTGCGCGGCGTTTTCAGCCAGCTCGACCGTGTGTCCTTCGTCGTAAAGGATCTCCGACAAAAGCTCGCGAATACCGACTTCGTCGTCAACCACCAGAATTCTGGCCATAAAGCATCCACCTATTGCGTAGCCGCATTATCCTTTTCTTGCGCGGTCGCGTCCATAGTATCGGCCTCGGAAGCCAGCCGGGTCAACAATATGGAGATCCGCGCGCCCCCGTCCTTGCGGTTGGCAAGGTCGATGCGCCCGCCGTGTTCTTCCACGATCTTGCGCACGATGGCCAATCCTAACCCAGTCCCGTGGGACTTGGTGGTGACGTACGGCTCGAACGCGCGCTGCATCACCTGGGGCGGGAAGCCCGGCCCGGTGTCGGCCACGGTGAACCGGAGCGCCTTCTGATCGGCCCGATCGGGCTGTTCGCTGCGCATGAGCTGCGTGGTGACGCTGACCCGCCCCTGCCCGCCCTGCTCGGCGATGGC
Source organism: Achromobacter sp. SX5 (assembly GCF_056711425.1). NCBI lineage: Bacteria > Pseudomonadati > Pseudomonadota > Betaproteobacteria > Burkholderiales > Alcaligenaceae > Achromobacter > Achromobacter sp. SX5. The sequence goes on from NZ_CM160041.1 coordinate 5,282,682, forward strand.
GTCGCGGGCGTTGGACAGCAGGTTGTGGATCACCTGGCGCAGCTGGGTCGGATCGCCCTCGATGGCCGGCAGGTCGGCCCCCAGCGTCACGTCCAGGTTCAGCGCCTTTTCGCCATGCCGCGGCGAGCCGCCGTCGGGTTCCCAGCCGTACAGCGACAGCACGTCGGCCACCAGCGCGTTGAAGTCGATCCGCTGCATCACGGCCGGCGGCGTGCGGGCGTATTCGCGGAAGTCGTCCACCATCTGCTTGAGCGAGGCCACCTGGTTGACGATGGTGTTGGTGGAGCGCTCGACGATCTGGGCCTCGGCCGGGGGCAGCTTGCCTTCGAGTTTCATGGCCAGGCGCTCGGCCGACAGCTGGATCGGGGTCAGCGGGTTCTTGATCTCGTGCGCCAGCCGCCGCGCCACCTCGCCCCAGGCCACCGTGCGGTTGGCCGATATCACTTCGGTGATGTCGTCGAACACCACCAGGTAGCCGTTGCCGCGCCCGTCCACCTTCAGGTGGGTGCCGCGCGCCAGCAGGGTCAGGGGCTGCGGCGCGGCCGACGCGCCGCCCTGCACCGGGCTGATCTCGAACTGCTGCTGCCAGTGCTGGCGCTCGGAGCCCACCGCCGCATGCGCGGAAAACGCCTGGCGCACGATATTGGCGAATTCCAGCATGCCGTCGGCCGTCTCCAGCGGGCGGCCGATGACCGAGCGCAGGTCGGCGCCCAGGATGGTCTGGGCGCCCTGGTTGACGGTGGTGACCCGGAACGATTCGTCGAACACCAGCACCCCGGAGGACAGGTTCGACAGCACGCTTTCCAGGTAGACGTTGGAGCGTTCGAGCTGCTGGCGGTTGCTCTCGACCATGCGGCGCGCCTCGTCGAGCTGGCGCGTCATGGCGTTGAAGGAACGGGTCAGCTGGCCCACTTCGTCGCGCTCCGGCGGCTCGGGCAGCGGACGGTAGTCGCCCACCCCCACCGCCTGCGTGCCGCCGGCCAGGCTGAGCAGCGGGCGCACCAGCCGCTTGGACAGCGACAGCGCCACCGCGATGGCGCCAAACGCCGCCAGCAGCAGCGCCAGGGTCAGCGTGATGCCGTACAGCTTGCGCAGGCCGAGCCGCGACAGCGCCAGTTCCTGGTAGTCGCGAAAGCCCTGCTGCACCTGGTTGGCGTTGTGCGCGATCTGCTCCGGCACGGGCTGCAGCAGCTGCAGCCAGCGCGGTTCGGAAGCCGTGCCCAGCAGGTTGTCGTAGCGGTCCGGGCCGGTCAGCGGGATCACCACGCGCAGGTGCAGCCCGCCTTCGGCGCCGGGCGTCATGGGATCGTCGGCCTCGGCCGCGGAGTAGCCGCGCGCCAGCCGCAGCTGGTTCATGACGGTGGACGGCGGCATGGCCGGCAGCAGCTGGCCGTACTGGCTGGTGGAAAACGCCACCATGCGCCCGCTGCCGGTGAACACCATCGCTTCCTGCACGCCGTTGGCCTCGCGCAGCCGGGTCAGGGTCAGCGCCACCGCGCTGTCGCTGCTGCGGTTAAGTTCCATCGCCATGGAGCGGGCGCGCGCATCCAGGTCGGCCAGCAGCGAATCCAGCGCCGCCCGGCCCAGGTTCAGGCCCGCCTCCAGCGCGGTGTCCACGCGCACGTTGAACCAGGATTCGATGGAGCGCGACATGAACTGCACCGACACGGTGTAGATCAGGGCGCCGGGCACCACGCCGATCAGGGCGAACGCCAGGGCGAAGCGCGCCGTCAGCCGCGCGCCGAACTGGCGCCGGCGGATCTGCCGGGCCAGCCGCACGGTCAGCGCCACCACCCAGACGAAGAGCGCCAGCGCGAAAATCCCGTTCAGCACCAGCAGCGTGTCGTAATAGCGCGCGAAGCGCGAGGCATTGCCGGTAGACCAGGCCAGCAACCCCAGCAGGGCCAGGCCGCTCACCGCGCCGATCATCAGGGCCAGCCGAAGCAACAGCCTCATGAGGGGTTTTTCTCCTTGTCGCTCAGCACGAACGAGAAGTCGGTCCAGGGCGTGGTCTGCACCCAGGAACTGCTATTTAGCGCATTGACCTGGAACGGCCGCGGCAGCATGGAGGTGTCCAGGCGCAGGCGCAGCTGGCCGCCGTAGAGCACGTCGGCGTCGAACTCGGCGGCGTCGGCCACCGGCCAGTTGCGCACGTGCCGGACCACGCTCATGGCCTCGTCCAGCGAGGCCACCGGGAACGACAGTTCGCCCACGCCGGCGCGCCACTGCCGGGTCAGCGCGTTATACACGATGCGCCAGGTCCGGGAGGTGTCCACCAGGGACTTGTCGAACCACCACCAGCGCTCGCGCGTGATGGTGAGATCGGCCGTGAAATACAGCGGCACGCCGCGCTGGGCGGCGTCGCGCAACTGGTCGTTCAGTCCGAATTCGATGTCCGCGTCGATCTCGAGCTTGCCGTCGCGTACCATCGGACGCACCTGTGTGACCTTGGGTTCGGCCCCATGGGCCGCTCCGCCCGGCACGAGCGAAAGCAAGGCAGATGCCAGCAACAACCCAAGAAATACGCGCGAGATAATGGACATACGACACCGAGACTACGTCATGCCCCTATTCTTGGCGATTCAGGACTGCTTGGCAAACAAGGCATAGAAAAAACCGTCGCGCTGCGCCGCGGGTGTTGCATCGAGCGCAACTGGCAGCAGCTGGCCGGGCGCATCGAGCCGGATCGCCTCGGGATGGCGCTGCGCGAACTCCAGCGCCTGGCGCACGCCCTCCAGCGGGAACACCGAACACGTTACATAGAGCAACCGGCCGCCGGGCGCCACGGTGCGCCACAGGGCGTCCAGGATCCTGGCCTGCAGCGCGGCCGTGCGGCGCACGTCGTTCTCGCGCCGCAGCCAGCGGATGTCGGGATGGCGGCGCACGATGCCCGAGGCCGTGCACGGCACGTCCGCCAGCACCGCCTCGAACGGCTTGCCGTCCCACCAGCTGTCCAGGTCGGCGGCGTCGGCCGCCTTCAGCCGCACGTGGCCGCCGGCCAGGCCGAGACGGTCCAGGTTCTGCTGCACGCGGGCCAGTCGCCCGGCGTCGGCGTCCAGCGCCAGAAGGTCGATATCGGCCAGCTCCAGCAGGTGCGCGGTCTTGCCGCCCGGCGCCGAGCAGGCGTCCAGCACCCGCATGCCGTCGGCCGGCGCCAGCAGTTCGGCCGCCAGCTGCGCGCCGGCGTCCTGCACCGACCACCAGCCCTCGGCGAATCCGGGCAGCTGGGCCACGGGCCGCGGCGTGGACAGCGCCAGGCCGGACTGGCCCACCGGCTCGGCCTGCAGGCCCGCCGCCTCGAAGGCGGCCAGCACCTGCTCGCGGCTGGCCCGGCGGCGGTTCACGCGCAGGGTGAGAGGCGCCGGCACGTTGGCGCTGGCCAGGATCTCCTGCCATTGCTGCGGATAGGCCACGCGCAGCTGCTTCACCCACCAGCCCGGATGGTTCCATTCGGCCTCGGGGCTGTCGGCCACCGCAGCCTGGAGCGCGGCGCGTTCGCGCAGGAAGCGGCGCAGGCAGGCGTTGAGCATGCCCTTGTACGAGGCCAGCGCGCGCTTGCGCGCGGCGGCGGTCACCGCCTGGTCCACCACCGTATGGGGCGCGTAGACCGGCATGCCCGGCAAGGCCGCGGCCGCCTCGCCCTCTTCCTTCAGCAGGGTCAGCGACACCAGCAGCAGCGATTCGAACAGCACGCTGGGATAGCGCTGCACCAGTTCGCGCCCCACGGCGTCGGCCCAGCCCAGATAACGCATCGCATGGAACGACACCGCCTGCACGGCCGGGCGCAGCGACGATTCCACATCGGCCAGCGCGTCCGTCAGCGAGCGGCCGTCCAGCACGCTCTCGACCACCTCCGCGCTGGAAAGCAGGACGGCGGAAAGCGGGGGGGCCAGATTGGGGGAGTCGGGACGCGTGGACATAATGCAGATTCAGAAGACAAGACCGCTATGGTAGCCGGACCTGGACGGATCGCCGCCGCGGCGGCAAACTGTTTCCAGTTCCGGAGCCCCGCCATGACCCTAGCCACCCTGCTGCTCTTCATCGTGGCCTCGGCCGCCATCATCGTCACCCCCGGCCCCACCGTGCTGCTCGCCATGAGCAACGGCTCGCGCCACGGCGTGCGCGCGGCCTGCTGGGGCATGGGCGGCGCGGTGCTGGCCGACCTGGTCCTGATCGGGACCGTGGCCTCGGGCCTGGGCGTGGTGCTGGCCGCCTCCGAGGTCGCGTTCCAGTTCATCAAATGGGCGGGCGCGGCCTACCTGGCCTGGCTGGGCTGGAAAATGCTGCGCACCGACGCCGCCCCCATCATGCCGTCCGCCCAGCCCGACGCCGCCCACCCCGGCGGCCTGGCCCTGGGCTTGCGCAGCTTCGCGGTGGCCCTAACCAACCCCAAGGCGCTGCTCTTCATGTCCGCCTTCCTGCCGCAATTCATCAACCCCGCCGCGCCCCTGTTCGCCCAATACGCCATCCTGGCCGGCGTCATGGCGCTCATGAACATCGCAGTGATGCTGGCCTACGCCGTCCTCGGCGCGCAGATGGTGCGCGCCCTGCGCGGCACCGGCCTGCGCTGGCTGAATCGCATCTGCGGCGGGCTGCTGATCGGGCTGGCGGGGACGCTGGCGCTGTATCGGCGCAGCGGTCCCTGAGGCCCCTCCGGATCAAAATTAGGGGACAGATAAATCGCTTCCCCCGGCTATGCGGCCAGCATGTGCAAGCCGCTGCCCAGATGGGCGGCTCCGTCGATCTGCAATAGCTGGCCGGTCATCAGATGGCCGGCCGGCGTGGCGAGAAAGGCAACCAGTTCGGCGACATCTTCGACGGGAGTGGCACGGCCCATCGGCGTGGCGGCGATCAGGCGGTCCAGCATGACCTGCGCGGCCTCGCCCGCCAGCCCTTCCGTGATCACCGCTCCCGGGCCAATGCAGTTCAGCGCGATATCGTCGGCGGCCCATTCCAGGGCCAGGGTGCGCGTCAGGCCCAGCACGCCGGCGCGCGCGGCGATCGAATGGGCGATACCCATGGAGCCGCGCTCCACGCCCGACAATGAAATATTGACGACCGCTCCCTTGCGCTTTCTAAGATACGGGTAGGCCGCCTTGGTGACGACGAAGACCGAGTTCAGGTTGGTGTCGATCACCGCATCCCAGCCCTTGCGGCTGATCTGCGTGGCCGGAGCGAAAAACTGGCCGCCGGCGTTGTTGACCAGCAGATCGATGCCCTGCCGCTCCCCCACCTCGGCGATCAGCGCCTCGATGGCCGCGGTGTCGCGGATGTTGGCGGTGGCGTAGCCGAAGCTGCCGGGCAGGCGCTCAGCCATCGCCGCCGTTTCGGCCAGCGGCTCTTCGCGCCGCCCGACGCCAAACACGTCCATGCCCAGTTCCAGCAAACGCAGGGCGATGCCGCGGCCGATGCCGGAGCCCGCGCCGGTCACCAGCGCGCTGCGGCCTGTCAACACCCCCGGCCGCATGACCTGGGTCGAATCCGTACAAGTGGAAGTATTCATCGTGCTCACCTGAAGACAGGGGTTCAATTCAAGAGAGGGGCCGCAGCGCGCCGCCGATGGCAGGCGTGGGGCTGCGGGGGATGCGTTGGCCGTCGAACAGGGCGGGGAAAGCCGGCACGTGCTCGCCGCTGGCGAGCACGTGCGATACCGCACCCGGCCGCATTGCGCGGATGAGCGCCAGCGCTTCGGCGGGCGGCCGGACGTTGCCGGCCGGAATCTGCAGCTCGCGCATCTGCCTGAGCACCGCTTCGCGGGTCTGCGGCAGGGTCCAGGCCTCCACCTGAGCATCGAAATGCGCCGCCCGGCGTATGCGTTCCTTGATGGGGGCATCGTCGGCGCCGACCAGCGGGCGCAGACGCGCCCAATAGCTGTCGAGTCCGCCCAGGATGTAGACGTGACCGTCGGCGCAGCGGTAAATGCTGGACGGCGCGGAGGCGCGGTCGCGGTTGCCCATGGGCGGGTCCAGCGTCTCGCCTTCGCTCAGCGCCAGCGCCGCCGGCCCCAGCAGCATCGCCGAGGCCACCTCCATCATGGAAAGGTCTATCAGCCGTCCGCGGCCTTCCAGCACCGCCATCGCGCAAGCCAGTCCCGCGTACATGCCACTGAACATATCCACCGGCCAGCCGGTGGACAGGCGCGGCGAACCGTCCTCGTCGCCGTTGAGCAGCGCGAACCCCGACTCGCACTGCGCAATGGTGTCCATGCAGATGCGGTCGTCGTGCTGGCCGTAGCCGGATATGAGCACGACGGTCAGGCCCGGATGCCGGGCGCGCAGCGCCTCGCCCTGGAGACCGAGACGGGCCAGCGAGCCCGGAGCGAGATTGCAGATGAACGCATCGGCATGCGCCAGCAGCGCTTCCAGGGCCTGGCGCCCTTCGGGCGAGGCCAGGTCCAGCACCTCGCTGCGCTTTCCGGTGTTGAAGCTGCGCGCATAGAAGCTGCCGAAATCGTTGCCCGGCAAAGTCCGCACGCCATCGCCGCGCGGCGACTCGATCTTCAGCACGTCGGCGCCGAAGTCGGCGAGATACTGAGCCGCAGTGGGGCCGGCGATGAACTGCGAGAGTTCGACGATGCGCTTGCCCGCCAGCGGCCTGGGGGTCGCGGGCTCAGACATGGAGCACCCGCTTCGCCTTGTGGATCGTGCGCGGCAGCGTGCCGTTCTCGACCACTTCGACGTGGAAGCGCACCTTCAGGCGGTCGCGCAACAGCCGCGCCAGCTGCTCGCTCAAATCGGCGCCCGCGCCGGGTTCGCGTTCGACCCGCAGCTTCACGCCGGTGAGGAACCCGGTTTTGGGGTCTTTCACGCTGTCATCGATGATGATGACGTACTCGTTGCTGACGCCGGCGAAGCTGCGCACCACGTCTTCGATGGCGGACGGAAAGAGGTTCACGCCGCGCACGATCAGCATGTCGTCGGCGCGGCCCAGCACGCCTCCCGGCAGGCGGGCGTGGGTGCGCCCGTCCGGCGCGGGGCGGCTGTCGCGCACCACGATGTCGCCGGTCCACCAGCGCACCAGCGGACATGCCTGTTTGTCGAGGTGGGTGAGCACCAGCACGCCGCGTTCGCCGTCGGCCACCGGCTCGTGCGTGTCCGGGTGCAGGACCTCGACGTAGATGAAATCTTCGGCCAGCGTGGGACCGAGCTGCGCCGCGGTATCCCAGCCGATGGGCTGGCATTCCAGCGCGCCGTAGCAATCGAACATCTTTGCGCCCCAGAGGCGTTCGATGCGTTCCCGCGTGCCGGCGACGCTAGCGCCGGGCTCGCCGCCGACGCAGACCATGCGCACCCGCGCTTCGCGCAGGTCGCGGCCCATGGATTGGGCCGTTTCGGCCATATGGGCCATGAAAGACGGCGTGCCGATGACGCAGTCCGTGCCATATTCGAAGATGGTTTCCACCTGGCGCTGCGTGTCTCCCGATGAAGCCGGGATCACGAGCGCGCCGACCCGTTGCGCGGCCAGCGTCGCCCCCAGGCCGCCCACGAACCAGGCGTAATTGAACATGCATTGGAAGACATCGCCGCGCCGCAGGCCCTGGCCATAGAGATATCTTGCGTAGAGTTCGGCCCAGCGGTCCACGTCATGCTGGGTCCAGAGCACGGGCGCGGGCTGGGCCGTGGTTCCCGAGGAAAAGTGCACCCGGACGGCCTCGCCGGGCCGGACGGCGGCCAGCGTGCCGAATGGCGGATCGGCGCGCAGGCCGTCGAGATAGTCGCGTTTGTGGGTGAAAGGCAGGCGCCTCAGGTCCGCCAGGGTCTTGAGGTCTTCGGGCACGAAGCCCATGTCCGCGAAGACCTTTCTGTAATGCGCGCTGCTGTCGGCCACGCGCCGCAATTGCCTGCGCAGGGCATCGAGCTGGAAACTTTCGATGCGGTCCCGCGACCAGGTTTCGACCTCATCCCAAATGATATTGGAATAAGGGGGTTGCTCTTGCTGCTTCATCGTTGGAGTCCTTGAGTAGACCCCGCAGCGCATAGGCCGCGAGGGTGTGCGCGATATCGTCGATCGCCTCTTCGCTCTGCAGGCGCCGCTGGCTGTACCACACCGTGGCCCAGTTCAGCGCGCCGAAGAAAGGTTTACTCAACAGCCTGGCGGGAAGATCCACAAACGAACCGGCGCGGATGCCGTCGTCGATCACCTCGACGAACATCTGCTCGTAGTCATCGCGCATCTTCACCACGGACCGCAGCCGCTTGGCCGCCGCGGACGCTTCGAGCAGATGGCGCTCCAGCCCCTGGACCGCGACCTTCTGCATCGGAAGTTCCTTGAGCAGGATCTGGGTATGGCGCAGCGCCATGGCCGACAGCCGTTCGACCGCATCGCCGCCGCTGCGGGCGATGGGCTCGATCTGGTCGGTCAGGCGCGTCATCGCCGCCACCTGCACGTCAAAAAACAGGTCGGCCTTGCTCCGGTAATGGTGATAGATGCGGCCCTTGGTGGCGCCCAGGCGCTGGGCGACCGCATCGATGGAGGTGGCGGCGTAGCCGAACTCCATGAAGAGTTCGGCGGCCGCCTGCAGAATTTCCTCTCGCGACTCGCCGCCGCTCATCTCTGCCGGGTTCTGTTGTGCACTCACCATTACTACCTCGTGTCGGATTCGGGTCAATTAGTCAGCTCTTCCGCCTCCTTGCGAACCGCTCGCGACAGCACCAGCCGCTGGATTTCGGAAGAACCCTCGTAGATTTCAAGTATGCGCTGGTCGCGGTACAGCCGCTCTGCCACCGTTGGCTTGCAGTAGCCCAGCCCGCCCCAGATCTGGACGGTATTGTCCACCACCCGGTGCGAAACCTCCGAAGCGAACAGTTTGGTCATCGCGCCCAGGTTGGACACGTCTTCCCCCCGGTCATAGGCTTGCGCAGCCTGGTAGAGCATCATGCGGGCGGCGGAGATCTCGGTCGCCATGTCGGCCAGGCGAAAGCCGATGGCCTGGTTTTCGCCGATGGGCTGGCCAAAGGTCCGCCGCTCGACCGCGCGGGCGGCCGCCTCGCGGTAGCCGGCGAGCGCCACGCCCAGCGACTGGGCGGCAACCATGATGCGGCCGACGTTCAGCGTCTGGAGCGCCAGGCGCAGCGCGCGGTTGAGTTCGCCCACCCGGGCGCTTTCCGGCACCACGAGATCGAGCTTGAGGTTCGAAGTCTGGGTGCCGCGGATGCCCATCTTGTCCGACAGTTCGTCGATGACGGCGCCCTCCTGCTCCTTGTCGACCATGAAGGCGCTGATCCCGCGCCCGCCGGCCGCGGGATCGGTCTTGGCGAACACGACGTAGTAGCGCGAGGCGCCGCCATTGCCGATCCAGTATTTCTCGCCGCGCAGCCGCCAGCCGTCGCCTTCGCGCACGGCCGTGGCTTCGATGGCCGCGGCGTCTGAGCCCGCGATCCGCTCGGAAAGGGCGAAGCTGGTGGCGCGGCCCTCGGCCATTTCGCGCAGGTAGAAGGACTTTTGCTCGTCCGTGCCGGCCAGCAGCAGCGGGAAGGCGCCCAGCTGGTAGGCGCACATGATGGCCGCCGTCGACGCGCAGTGCGTGCCCAGCGCCTCCACCGCCGCCACCGTGGTGACGAGGTCGGCGCCCTGCCCGCCCCATTGGGTGGGCAGGAACAGGCCCGCGAACTTGTGCTCGACCAGCGCCGAGATGGTCTCCCAGGGGTAGCGCTGCTCGCGGTCCAGCTCGGGCGCCAGCGGCGCGAAGCGTTCGGCGCCCAATCGATGGGCCAGGGTTTGCCAGCGGGTGGCGGTATCGTCCAGCGTCGGATTCCAGATCACGGTCACTTCGAGTTCTCCAGTGTGGTCGCCATGGCTCGGGGCTGCTTGCGACGCGTCGTCAGCAGGCCCATGAGCCCTTGCGGGAAAAAGGCCAGAACAAGGATCAGCAGGCTGCCGAGCACGATCTTGTCGACATAGCCGCCGAATGAAAAAAACTTCTCCTGGATCAGCACCAGCGCCGTGGCGAGCAACGGTCCGAGCAGCTGGCGGCGGCCGACAAGCACGACCGCGGTCAGCATCAGGATGAGGAAATAGGTCTCCAGGATGTCGGCGCTCACGTAGGCGCGCTGGTAGGCATAGAGCCAGCCCGCGCAGGCCGTGATCGGCGCGGAGAACAGGAATACCTGCAGGCGTACCTTGAGCGGATCGATGCCGTTCATGGTGGCCAGGCGCGGATTCAGGTGCACCATGAGCGCGGCCTGTCCCAGGCGGGAATGGCGAAAGCGGTCCACCAGATAGAGCGTGACCGCCAGCAGTGCGAACGCATAGGGCCAGAGCGCCTCGTCATTGCCCGCGGTCAGTGGCCAGGGGCCGATCGACAGATCCAGCGTCGGCAGGCCGCGGATGCCGTCCGAGCCTCCCAGGAATGCCCAGTTCGCGGCCAAGGTCACCGCCACCACCGAGACGGCGTACGTCACCAGCGAAAAGACGAATTCGCGCAGGCGCAGCGTGACCAGGCCGACAAGGGCGGCCAGGCCGAGCGCCACTACGATGGACGCGGCCAGCGTCAGCCAGGCGCCCGCTCCGGTGCGGGTGGCGAGCAAGGCCGTCACATACGCGCCCGCGGCGAAGAAGACGGTGTGGCCGAGGCTGACCTCGCCCAGGTCGGAGACGATGACGTCCAGGCCATAGGCCATGACGGCCATGATCGCGATCAGCACGGCGGCGCTATAAAGGGCCTGGCTGCCGCCCAGCCAGGCGGGCAGGAAGAACACGACGGCGGCGCCCGGCAGCAGCGCGAGGCGGGAGACGGATAACGTGGCCATCAATGGACTCCTTTCATGGCGCCGGCGCTCAGGCCACCGGGGCGTAGCACCAGGACCGCGATCAGCACGGCGAACGCGGCGGCCGTCGCATAGGCGGGCGAGATCAACGCGCTGAACAGCGCGGTGAAAACGCCGAGCGCGACCCCGGCGACATAGCTGCCGGTCACGCTCCCGATGCCTCCCAGCACCACCACCACGAAGGTGATGATCACCTCCTCGAAACCCATGGAGGTCAGGATGGGAGTGCGCGGCGCCACCAGGCCGGCCGCCAGCGCGACCGCCGCGCCTTCGAACGCGAACACGCCGTAATAGACCCGGCGCACGTTGATGCCCGCCAGCTGTGCGAGCTTGGGATCCTCGGCCACCATGCGGACCAGGCGGCCTGCGCGGCTGCCATCGAGCGCGCGCTTGAGCAGCAGGAACAGCAGGATGGCGGCCGCCACGATGGCCGCGTCCTGCCACGTCAGCCACAGCTCGCCGAATTCGATATCGTGCCGGGACCATGCGGTGTCCAGGATCTGGCCGGTCGATCCGAAGGCCAGCGACGCGGCCCCGTGCATCACGTAGCCGAAGCCCAGCGTCATGATCATGATCGACACCAGGTTCTGTTCGAAGGTGGCGCGCAGCATGATGCGCTGCATGAAAAGTCCGATCAGCGCGCCGGCGGCCATGGCCAGCGGCAAGGCCAGCAGATACGGCAGGCCGGCGGTGGTGGTGGCCCACCAGGTGACGAAGGCGCCCAGCATGTACATCTGGCCGTGGCCGAAGTTGACCAGCCGGGCCACGCCCAGCAACAGAGTCCAGCCGATGGCGATGAGGGCATAGGCATGGCCGAGGACCAGGCCATTGATCAGTTGTTGTAGCAGGCTCATGCCGTATGTGCTCCCAGATAGGCCTGCGCGATGCGCGGGTCCGCGCCGACTTCGGCGGCGGGCCCCTGCAGCACGAGCCTGCCGCGCTCGAGCAGCAGCAGGCGGTCGACCACCTGCAAGGCGGCGCGCACGTTCTGTTCGACCAGCAGGACGGCCAGGCCGGCGCTGGCCAGGGCGCGCAGGCTTTGCAGCACCTGCGTCACCAGCATGGGCGCCAGTCCGATGGAAGGTTCATCCAGCAACAACGCGCGCGGCCCCATCATGAGCGATCGGCCGATGCCCAGCATCTGCCGTTCGCCTCCCGACAGCTGCCCGCCGAGATGGTGGCGGCGCTCTTGCAAGCGCGGAAAAAGCGCATAGACGTCGTCGCGGCGGTAGTAGCGGCGCCCCGGCTCCTCCACCGGCGCGACGGCGGGAGTGAGATTCTCCTGGACGGTCATCTGCGAAAACACCAGCCGCGATTCCGGCACCAGCAGCAGGCCGGCGCGCACGCGCTCGTGCGTCGGCAGCCGGCCTACCGGCCTGCCCGACAGCGAGACCTCGCCGCTCACGGCGGGACGGCCGCGCGACCAGCCCAGCATCGCGTTGATGAGCGTCGATTTGCCCGCGCCATTGGCGCCGATAACGCCGACGATCTCGCCGGCACGGATATCCAGCTGGTCGAGCTGGAGCACCCGGTTGCCGGCGTACGAGACTTCCAGCCGGCGCGCGCTCAATACAGGGGTTGAGGAAGTCATTGCTCGCCTCCGAGGTAGGCCTGCAGCACGCGCGGATCGCGCTGGATCTCTGCCGGCGTCCCGCAGGCCAGCGGCCGGCCCAGGTTGAGCACGCAGATCCGGTCGGCGACCGACATGATCAGATCCATGTGATGTTCGATGACCACCAGGGCCACGCCCTCGGCCTTGAGCGAATGCAGCAAGGCGGTCAGCGCGGTCATGTCGGTGCCGCCCAGCCCGGCCGCCGGTTCGTCCAGCAGCAGCACCTCGGCGCCCGCGCCGTAGGCGAGCGCGATCGACAGCATGCGCTGCATGCCGTACGAGATCTCGTGGGGCCGCAGGCCATAGCTTTCCCGCGGCAGGCCGAACCGCTCCAGGCAATCGCCGGCCTGCTCGCGCAGCGCCTGCGCGTGGCGGCCCGCCGCCAGCGGACGCAAGATGCTGGTTCCGAGGCTGGCCGTGCCGCCAAGCGCCGCCACCATGTTGTCGCGCACCGTCAGCTGGTCGAAGAAGGCGTTCTGCTGAAACGCCCGCTTGATGCCCAGACGCGCCAGGCCGTGCGCCGGCACGCGGCTGATATCGCGTCCATGCAGATAAACGCTGCCACGCCGGGGAATCAGCGCCGACACCGCGTCGTAGCAGGAGCTCTTGCCGGCGCCGTTGGGGCCGATGATGCCCAGCAGCTCGCCCCGGCTGACTTCCCAGCTGACGTCCTCCAGGGCGACCAGGGCGCCGTAGCACACGCCCAGGCCCTGCACGCGCAAGGCGGCGGTCATGGCCGGCGATGTCATGGCTTGACCACGATCTTGCGGTTCTTGACCGTGAACAGGTAGTAGTGCGACTGCAGCTGGCCATTGGGGTCGAAGGTGATGTCGCCCATGAGCGTGCCCTTGAAGCTGCCGCCGCGGATGCGTTTGGCCACAGGCTCGCGGTCCAGCGTCTTGAGCTCGTTGGCCGCCAGGGCCCATACCTGCAGCGAGGTCGCGCCCAGCGCCATGAACTTGTCGGGCGTGAGCTTGAACATTTGCTGGGTCTTCGTTACGAACCGCTTGTTGGCGGGATTCGACGCGAAGGGCTCCACGTCGGGAAAATAGATGTCGGCGCCGATCAGGCCGTCCGACGCATCGCCGGCCACGTTGATGACGCTGGGCGCCACGGTGCCCACCGCGCTCACAAGCTGGCCCGGCAGCCGCGATTGACGGGCCTGGCGGATGATGGCGGGCATGCCCAGCCCTTCGTTCGCGTTGATGGCGACGGTAACGTCCGGCTTGGCCGCGCGCACGTTGGTCATGGCCACCCGGAAATCGGCCTGCGTGAAAGGAAATTTCTCCTCGGCCACTTTCTCGTAGGGGTGGCCGAGCGCCTTCAGGGCTTTTTCGATGGATTCCTGCGCGCCATTGCCATAGGCATCGTTCTCGGTCAGAAAAGCGACGCGCTTGGCGCCCGCCGTCCTGGCGATGTAATCGGCAATGATCGCTCCGTCCTGGGCGTTGGAGCTGTTCAGCCGGATGGCCAGGGGATTGCCTTCGCCGGAGAGTATCGGGTCCGCCTTGGATATCGCGGTGATGTCCAGGACGCCGGCGCGGGCGATCACCGGCTGCATCGCCAGCGTCACAGGGCTGTTCCAGCCCTCGATGATGACCGACACCCCCGCGCTGACCAGTTCCGTGGCCCGCGACACGCCGACGGCCGGCGTGGATTCGTCGTCGCGCGACACGATCTCGATCGGACGGCCGAGCACGCCGCCGTCTTCGTTGATCACCGCCGCCATGGCCTGGATGGCCTGCGTGACGTGCTGGCCCTGCGGACCCGCGCCGCCCGATAACGGGAAGATGACTCCCACCTTGATGGGCGCCGGAGCGGCTCCGGCAGGAACCGCCATCGTGGCTGCCAGCGCCAGCGGGAGCGCCATCTGCAACAACTGTTGTAACCGCTTCATGCCTGTCTCCTCGTCTTGTATCGCCGGTCTGCGCCGGCGCTGCGGCGGCCGAGGCCGCCCGTGCTGCGTGAAGGGGGACTGCGTGGTGCAACGGTCGACGGCGACTGTTTTCCGGGGCTGCGCCTGGTTGGAATCGCGTCTCGACGCAAACATACCATTCGGTATCTTTAAAGGTCAATCTCCGCCTTTTAATTTATTCATAGGCATTTTCCCTAGTAAAAATATCGACTTAACTTCTTCGTTGAAAAGATACCGTATGGTATGTATTATGGGTTCTCCCTTTTTGGCAAGGAGTCGATGGCATGAAGACAGAAGGCAGTAGCGCGCTCGTGACGGGCGGCGCGTCCGGGCTAGGCCTGGCAACGGCGCGGCGCCTTGCCGCCCAGGGTGTAAAGGTGGTGATCGCGGACCTGCCGGGGTCCGACGGCGAGCGCGTGGCCGGCGAGATCGGAGCGCGGTTCGCGCCCGCCGACGTCACCGTCGAAGCGGACGTACAGGCGGCCTGCGAATGGGCGGCCACGCTCGGCCCCTTGCGTGTGCTGGTGCACTGCGCGGGCCGGGGCGGACCGGTGCGGCTGGTCGACAAAGAGGGAAATCCAGGATCGCTGGAGACCTATACGGACATCGTCCGCATCAACCTGATCGGAACATTCAACACGCTGCGGATCGCGGCCGCGCACATGGCCCGCAATGCGCCGGACGCCGAAGGCGAGCGCGGCGTCTGCATCCTGACGGCGTCGGTGGCGGCCTATGAAGGCCAGATCGGCCAGATCGGCTACGCCTCGTCCAAGGCCGGGGTCGTGGGGATGACCATCGTGGCGGCCCGCGACCTGGCCAGCAAGGCCATTCGCGTGTGCACGATCGCGCCCGGCATCTTCGACACCCCCATGCTGGCCCGCGTATCCGAAGACGCCCGCAAGACCCTTTCCGCATCGGTGCCTCATCCGGCGCGCCTGGGGACGCCGGCGGAATATGCGCTGCTGGCCGAACACATCATTGCCAATCCCATGCTCAACGGCGAAACCATCCGTCTGGACGGTGCCCTGCGCATGGCCCCGCGTTGACACGAACAGGAGACCGCCATGGAGCAGGACGAAGTATTGCTGGAAAGCAGCGAAGGCATATTGACGATCACCATCAACCGGCCCCAGGCCCGCAACGCCGTGACGCTGGCCGTGGCGCGCGCGATCGCGGCGGCCGTGGACGAACTGGATGCCCGCGACGATCTGCGCATCGGTATCCTGACGGGCGCCGGCGGATCGTTCTGCGCCGGGATGGACCTGAAAGGTTTCCTGCGCGGCGAGCGTCCCAGCATCGAGGGTCGCGGATTCGGCGGCCTGACCATGCGTCCGCCGAAAAAGCCGCTCATCGCCGCCGTAGAAGGCTACGCGCTGGCGGGCGGTTTCGAGCTGGTGCTGGCCTGCGATCTGGTGGTTGCCGCCGAAAATGCCCAGTTCGGCGTGCCCGAGGTCAAACGCGGCCTGGCCGCCACCGCGGGCGGCCTCGTGCGCCTGCCACGGCAACTGCCTTATCGGGTGGCCCTGGAACTGGCGCTCACCGGCGACATGTTCCCCGCAACGCGGGCGTTGGGCTATGGCCTGATCAATCAGGTCAGCGCCCCTGGCGAAGCGCTCCAGCGCGCCCGCGAGCTGGCGCGCCGCATCGTGGCCAACGGGCCCTTGGCGGTGGCGGCAAGCAAGCGCGTCATCGTGGAGTCGCAGGGCTGGCCGGCGGATGAAATCTGGCAACGCCAGACCGAACTGACCGAACACGTCTTCACCTCGGCCGACGCGCGCGAAGGTTCGGCAGCGTTCGCCGAGAAGCGCGCCCCCATCTGGCAAGGGAGGTAGGACATGGCAAGCGACGCGCGTTTCGATGGGCCGGGGCCTGACGCCCATCATCAGGCGGGCCTGCTGGAAGGCCGGATTCTGTTGCAGCACTGCGACGACTGCGCCAGCGTGCGGTTTCCGCCTGCCCTGGTGTGCCGGGCTTGCGGCAGTCCGCGATTGACGTGGCGGGAATCGCCCGGACTGGGCGTGGTGTATTCGACGACGACCGTACGCGACCGCGCCGGCGATTACAACGTGGCGCTGGTCGAAGTGGAAGGCGGTGCCCGCATGATGACGCGCATCGAAGGCGCTTCCTCGCCCGCGATCGGCCTGCCTGTCCGCGCCCGCATCGTTTCCGGCGATGAAGGCGCCTACGTCGTGTTCGACGCCGCAGGAGAACGCCCATGAGCGCCCGCCTGCGTGGCCGTTGCGCGATCGCGGGGATCGGCAACACCCGACGCTGGAATTCCCCCGATCGTTCGCCCTTCGACCAACTGCAGGAAGCGGCGGTCCTGGCGCTGGAGGATTGCGGACTGGGACTGCGCGACGTCGACGGCCTTTACTGCGCCATGTCCACGTCCGGGCTGCCCGTGCTCAACGTGGCCGAGCGCCTGGGCATCCGCCCGCGCCAGGCCGACGGCACCATGGTGGGCGGCGCATCGTTCCTGTTCCACCTGCAATCGGCCATGGCCGCGCTGGAGACAGGCCTTTGCGACGTGGCATTGATCTGCTACGGCTCGAATCAGCTGACGGCCGGCGGCAAGCTGGCCTCCATGCCCGATCCGCAGCCCTACGAAACGCCGTTCGCGCCGCGCTATCCGATTTCCAGCTATGCGCTCGCGGCCGCCCGGCACATGCACCAATACGGAACTACCCGCGAACAGCTGGCCGACGTGGCGGTGGCGGCCCGCCTGTGGGCGCAGCGCAATCCCGACGCCTACGCGCGCGGCGCGCTCACACGCGACGACGTGCTGGCCTCGCGCATGATCAGCGACCCGCTCAGCAAGGCGGACTGTTGCCTGGTAACCGACGGCGGCGCGGCCGTGGTGCTGGTCAGCGCGGAACGGGCGCGCGATCTGCGCCGGCCGCCCGTTTACGTACTGGGAACGGGCGTGGCGGTCAGCCACCGCCAGATCTCGGCGATGCCGGATCTGTCCACCACCTGCGCGGTCGAGTCCGGACAGCGTGCGTACGCCATGGCCGGGCTGTCGGCGCGCGATATCGACCACGTGATGCTCTATGACGCCTTCACCATCAATACCATTCTGTTCCTGGAGGACCTGGGCTTCTGCGCCAAGGGCGAAGGCGGAAGCTTCGTCGCCGGCGGCGCGATCGCGCCCGGGGGCAGGCTGGCGGTGAATACCAATGGCGGCGGCCTCTCCTGCAATCATCCCGGCATGTATGGCCTGTTCACCCTGCTGGAGTCGGTGCAGCAACTGCGCGGCGAGGCGGGCGAACGGCAAGTGCCGGATGCCCGCGTCTCGCTGGCGCATGCCAACGGCGGCGTGCTGTCCAGCCAGGCCACGGCCATCCTCGGCACCGCCGACACCTTGTGAGGCCCGTATGCCCATCGATCCAGAAGCGCTGCTGGCCGCGCGCATCCCCGACTCCGTTCAGCAGTACGGCTGGCGCGACTGCGTGCTCTATTCGCTCGCGCTCGGCGCCGGCATGCATCCGGCCGACGAGGCGGATCTCGCCTTCGTCGACGAAACCCGCCTGAAGGTCCAGCCCACCCTGGTCAATGTGCTGGCCGATCCCGGCTTCTGGCTGCGCGACCTGCCGCTGGGCCTGGATTGGCGGCGCACGGTGCATGGCGAGCAGTCCATCCGGCTGCACCGGCCGCTCGCCGCCCAGGGGCGGGTCAGGAGCGCGACGCGCATCGTCGACCTGGCCGACAAGGGGCCAGGCAAAGGCGCCTTGCTGTACGCCGAGCGCGATCTGTTCGACATGGAGGATGGCGCGTTGGTGGCCACCATGCAGCAGACCGTGTTCTGCCGCGGCGATGGCGGCTTCGGCGGCGCGCCATCGGTGCGCCCGGCGCCTGCGCCCTTGCCCGAGCGCGAGCCCGATCAGCGCACCGAATGCCCGACCTCGCCGCAGGCAGCGCTCATCTACCGCCTTTCGGCCGACCTGAACCCGCTGCACATCGATCCCGCGGCCGCGCGCGCGGCTGGATTCGACCGTCCCATCCTGCACGGCATGGCCAGTTTCGGCGTAGCCGGGCATGGCCTGGTGCGCCTGTGCTGCGGCGGCGCGCCGGAACGGTTACGCGCGATGAGCGGCCGGTTTCGCGCGCCGGTCTATCCCGGCGAGACGCTGCGGCTGGACGTGTGGCAGGACGAACCCGGGCGGGCGCGCTTTTGCGCCGTGGTGGCCGAACGCGACGCGATAGCCATCGATAACGGCGCGTTGGAATTCGGAGCAGGCCAATGACAGCGAGAAAAGTGCTGGTGGTGGGCGCCCTCGGGGTGGTGGGCCGGGCCGTCATGGAGCATATGGGGGGCAGGCCGGGCATACAGTGCGCGGGGCTGTCGCGCCGCACGGCCGACTTCGCGCCGGCAGCGACCTGGATTTCGGCGGACCTCCGGGACGCCGACGCGACGCGGCGGGCCCTGGCCGGCCACCGCGACACGACCCACCTGGTCTACGCCGCCCTGAATGAGCAGGCCGACCTGCTCAAAGGCTGGCGGGACCCGGACAATGTCGCCCTCAACACGCGGATGCTGGCCAACACGCTGTCGGCGCTGGACGGCGCGCCCCTCGCGCACGTAACCCTGTTGCAGGGGACCAAGGCATACGGCGTGCATAACGGCCAGATGAGGCACGTTCCGGCGCGCGAGCAGGACGCCGTGCGCGACCACGCGAACTTCTATTTCGACCAGCAGGACCTGGTGGCCGAACTGGCGCGGCGGCGGGGATTCGGCTGGACGATCTTCCGCCCCCAGATCGTGCTTGGGGTTGCCCTGGGCAGCGCCATGAATCCGGTCGCCACGCTGGGAGCGTACGCCGCGCTGTTGCGCGAGGCCGGGCAGCCGCTGGCCTACCCGGGACATCCGGAGCTGCTGACGGAGTGTACTGACGCGCGCCTGATCGCCCGGGCGGTCGAATGGGCCTGGGACGCGCCGCAGGCCTCGGGCGAAGCGTTCAATATCGCC
This sequence comes from Achromobacter sp. SX5, assembly GCF_056711425.1. NCBI lineage: Bacteria > Pseudomonadati > Pseudomonadota > Betaproteobacteria > Burkholderiales > Alcaligenaceae > Achromobacter > Achromobacter sp. SX5. The sequence continues at coordinate 5,301,941 of NZ_CM160041.1, forward strand.
AATGGCGACGTGATCGTCTGGCGCCAGCTGTTCGAACGCCTGGCGGAGTTCTTCGACATGCCGCTGGGAGAGCCGGTGCGCACCCGCATGCGCGAAGCCATGCCGGGCGAAGCCCGGGCGTGGCGCGGGATCGCGCGGCGCGAACGGCTGCGGGTGGAGGAACTTTCGGACCTTATCGGGCTGTCGTGGCAGTACGCCGATGCGACATGGTCGGCGCAACATCCGCTGCCGCTGCCCCCGCTCGTATCGACCATCAAGCTGCGCCAGGCGGGTTTCGGCGACTGCATCGATAGCGAGGAGGCGGTGCTCGATCATCTGCGCGCAATGCAGGCGCTGGGTTATCTGCCGCGCTGAACGGGGCGCCGCCGGGGCGCCCCGTCCCTGCGCCTACTGCACGGGCGGGATATTCAGTTTCTCGATGAGATCGCCCCAACGCCGGCTTTCGCGCAGGGTGATCTCCCGCAGCTCTTCCGGACTGCTGCTGCGCGGCTGATTGCCGATCTGCTGCATGGTCTTGACGAATTGCGGCGATGCCGTGATCTTGCGCAATGCGCCGTTCAGCTTTTCCACCACCGCGGGCGGCGTGCCGGCCGGCGCAAACACCGCGTACCAGGTTTCCCCGACGATCTCCGGATAGCCCAGTTCGGCGAACGTGGGCACGTCGGGCAACAACGGCTGGCGCTGCGGACTCAACACGGCGAGCGCCCGATACTGCCCCGCCCGCACATTCGGCACCGCGCTGGTGAGCGCCTCCACGTTGGAATCGACCACGCCGCCGATCATGTCCACGGTCGCCGGGGCGGCGCCCTTGTAGTGCACCTGGGTCACCTCCACGCCCATGCCGGTTGCGGCCAGCTCGCCCAGCAGGTGCACCATGCTGCCCAGCCCATTGGTGGCATTGTTGATCTTGCCGGGATGGGCCTTGGCGTAGGCGGCGTAATCGGCCACGGTCCGGGCCGGAAAGTCCTTCTTCACCACGAAGGCGAACGGCACCGTTGCAACGGCCGAGACCGGCGCGAAGTCGTCCAGCGTGTACGACATCTGCGTCATCAGGTGCGGCGTGACGGTGAAGGTGCTGCCGGACGACAGCAGCAAGGTGTAGCCGTCCTTGGGCGCGCGGGCCACGAAGGTGGCGCCGATCATGCTGGACGCGCCGGCCTTGTTGTTCACGACGAACGTTCCGCCCAGTTCCTCGCCCAGCTGCATGGCGAGCTGCCGGCCCACCACATCGCTGGTGCCCCCGGGCGGGAAAGGGATGACGAGCGTTACCGGTTTGTCGGGATAACCCGGGGCGGCGTGCGCCAGCGGCGCGAGGCTGGCCAGGACCGCGAGGGTCCAGGCCGGAATGCGAGCGAGCATTGCGGTCTCCGAATAAAAGCAATTGAAAGCCGGGCATCCCGCCCGGCGGAGTCAGACGGTGGCGACTGGCGTGACGGGCGAACCCACCGCGCCGGGCAGGCGCAGGGGCGGCGCGGTCAACAGGAAAGTGCTGCGCCCATGCTCGCGCAGCCATTGCGCCAGCTCGGCGAAGTACCAGAGCTCACCCAGATGCAGCCCCAGCTTGAACAGGCAGTGCGCATGCAAGGGCAGGCCCGGGTAGTGCTCGCCCTTGCCCGGCGTGGCCGGATACGCCTCTACCGCAAAGTTGTCGGCGCAGATCGCCACGATGCCGGAATCGGTAATCCATTGCAGCAACCGCTCATCCCGGCCGTCGAGCACGGCGCAGGAGCGCGCCAGGACTTCCCCGTCGGGCTGCTTGTTCATTTCGAGGACCAGGTCGGCGAAACCCGTATAAAGACAAAGAAAGTCGCCCGGCAACACCGTGACGCCCTCCAGGGCCGCCATGAGCTCGTCATAGCCGACCAGGGCGCGCTCGCGCCCGTAGCGGCGTTCCAGATCGACCATCACCCCCCGCCCCTGCACGCCGGCGGTCGCCATGCGCTCGATGCCGATGGCCTTGGCCCCCAGGCCGCTCTTGGCGTCGTCCGGGCCGACCACCTCCAGGCCGCCCCGGTAGCCGTTGTAATAGACCTTTTCGGGAAGGCCGTCGCCATTGGCGTCGAACATCTGCCCGACATGACCCAGTCCGTCCCATTGGGTCGAGTACTGCAGGAACATCAGCACCGCATCGTCGGAGACGACGTCGTTGAAGCAGGGACAGACCTGCGACAGGCGGTAGTTGTAGTTGTAGCCATCGCCGCGCCTGTCGTAAGAGAACTGCGGTTCGCGGCGATGCTGGAACAAGGTGTTCCCGCCGGGATAGTCGAGCGGCAGACTGAGGCAGAAGGCCAAGCCTTCCTGAACCTCGCGAAATGCGCGCAAGCGGGTTTGCGGGGTCAGCAGATTCATGCGGCCGATTTGGTCGTCGGGGCCGAAATCGCCCCAATTCGACCCCTCCGGACGCTGCTTCCAACGTGGGGTATCCATATTTCCAGACATCCTTGCCATGGGTTGGTGAGCCGGTGAGTGAACCCTACGCGCGCCTGTCTCCTGCGGGGTCACTTTCTGGGTAGAACATACTATGCAGTATCTAGATAAGTCAATTTGAGGGCATACCCTAGGAAATTACCCTTAATAAATAGGTATTTATAAGAATAAATGGACGCTATCACAAAGGTACCGATAGGTATCTTTAGGCTGGCCAGCGGCCGCGTCTGCTCAGGGCAGACGCCCGCTCGCGCGCACGGGCCGATCGGCGGCGCCGTTGCACGCCCCTCAAATGCGCGCCTACGGCAATGCCGTATAATCACGCCCTACCCCTCGTCGCCTTCCCCGGCACGACGGTCTGTATCCCTGGGCGGCCGCAGCCAGGCGCCGCCCGACCTTCGAACGAGTCATGAAAAAAGCAGCCCCACCGGCACATGCCGCCCGGTGGCAGCCGTCGCGCATCAGCGAAGCACGCAGCCGCGTCGGCCTGCCCCAGGCGGATTTCGCGGAACTGCTGGGCGTCAGCGTGCGTACCCTGCAGGACTGGGAACAGGGCCGCCGCAACCCTTCGGGCGCGGCCAAGACCCTGTTGCGCGTCGCCATCCTGCACCCGGAAACACTGCGCGACCTGCCGCCCTGGCATGCGGACGACACGAACACTACGGTGAACTAGATTGGAAATTCAGGAAAAATCCCGGGCCGGCAAAGGCTCCGTCAACGCTGACGTCAAGGCGCCCGCGAACGAAACCGGCAAGCAACTGGGCGACGCGATCGCCGCGGCCGCCGCAGACGGCCGCGTGCCGCGCGTAGGGTTCGTGTCGCTCGGCTGCCCGAAAGCGCTGGTCGATTCCGAACGCATCCTGACCCAGCTGCGCACCGAAGGCTACCAGGTCACGCCCGACTACGATGACGCCGACGTGGTGGTGGTCAATACCTGCGGGTTCATCGACAGCGCCAAGGCGGAGTCGCTGGAAGCGATCGGCGAGGCGCTGGCCGAGAACGGCAAGGTCATCGTGACCGGCTGCATGGGCGTGGAGGAATCGGTGATCCGCGACGTGCACCCCAGCGTGCTGGCGGTGACCGGGCCGCAGCAGTACGAAGAGGTCGTGCGCGCCGTGCACGAGGCCGCGCCGCCCAGGAAGGACCACAACCCCTACCTGGACCTGGTGCCGCCGCAGGGCGTGAAGCTCACGCCGCGCCACTACGCCTATCTGAAGATTTCGGAAGGCTGCAACCACCGCTGCAGTTTCTGCATCATCCCGTCGATGCGCGGCGACCTGGTCAGCCGGCCGGTGGGCGACGTGCTCAACGAGGCCGAACGCCTGGTCAAGGCCGGCGTGAAGGAACTGCTGGTGATTTCGCAGGACACCAGCGCCTACGGCGTGGACGTGAAGTACCGCAGCGGCTTCTGGAACGGCCGCCCGGTGAAGACGCGCATGACCGAACTCTGTACGGCCTTGTCCGAGATGGGCGTGTGGACGCGCCTGCACTACGTCTATCCGTATCCGCACGTGGACGAGGTGATTCCGCTGATGGCCGAAGGCAAGATCCTGCCGTACCTGGACATCCCGTTCCAGCACGCCAGCCCGCGCATCCTCAAGGCCATGAAGCGTCCGGCCTTCGAAGACAAGACGCTGGCGCGGATCAAGCGCTGGCGCGAGATCTGCCCGGACCTGACGATCCGTTCGACCTTCATCGTCGGTTTCCCCGGGGAAACCGAAGAGGACTTCCAGTACCTGCTGGACTGGATGCAGGAAGCGCAGCTGGACCGCGTGGGCTGCTTCCAGTATTCACCGGTGGAAGGCGCGCCCGCCAACCAGCTGGCCGACCCGGTGCCCGACGAGGTCAAGCAGGAACGCTGGGAGCGCTTCATGGAGCTGCAGCAGTCCATCTCGGCCGCCCGCCTGAAACGCAAGGTGGGCCGCGAGATCGACGTGCTGATCGACGAAGTGGACGAGGACGGCGCCGTGGGCCGCAGCGCCGGCGACGCGCCGGAGATCGACGGCTGCGTCTACGTGAGCGCCGAGCGCCCGCTGAAGGCGGGCGACATGGTGCGCGCGCGCGTCACCGATTCCGACGAGTACGACCTCTGGGCCGACGCCCTCTGACGGCGCGCGCCGCCGTTCAACGCTTGGCCAGGAAGTCCGACATGTCGTCGGCATGCTCCTCTTCCACGGCCAGGATCTCTTCAAGAAGGCGGCGCGTGGTGGAGTCCTGCTCGCCGATGTACTCGATCATCTGGCGATAGCTGTCGATGGCGATGCGTTCGGCGATCAGGTTCTCCTTGATCATGTCCACCAGCGTAGTGCCTTCGACGTACTCGGAATGGCTGCGGTCGAGCAGGCCCTTGGGCGACAGGTTGGGCTCGCCGCCCAGCTGCACGATGCGTTCGCACAGCCGGTCGGCGTGTTCCTGTTCCTGCGTGGCGTGTTCGGCGAATTCGGCGGCGACGGGTTCGGCGTTCAGGCCGCGCGCCATGAAGTAGTGGCGCTTGTAGCGCAGCACACAGACGATTTCGGTGGCCAGCGCCTCGTTGAGCAGCTTGAGCACGGTCTGCCGGTCGGCGCGGTAGGTGTCGGTGACGGCGCCGGATTCGATGTCCTGGCGGGCCTTGGCGCGTATGGCCTTGACGTCCATGTCGAACGGGCGGGTACGGGTTGCTTGTTCCATATCGTGGCTCCTCTTGGGTTAAGTGAAAGCGCTGCGACCTGGGGCTTCCAGTCGATCCGTAGCTCCCAGTCTACCGATCGTGGCGGAACATGCTGTGTCGAAACATTGCCCCTGGCCCCGAATACGGCGGCGGCCGGGGATGCTTCGGGAACCTTGCGTAAACTATGGGCTTCCCGAAAACCCGTGACGCAATCTGTAACGGGACAGCGTCGCCCGAACCCTATGACTCTGAAGAACATTTGCGTGTATTGCGGCTCCAACCCCGGATCGCGGCCGGACTACATCGAGCAGGCCCGCGTGCTGGCCAGGGAGCTGGTCAAGCGCGATCTGGGGCTGGTGTACGGCGGATCGGTGGTCGGCATCATGGGCGTGGTGGCCAATGAAGTGCTGGCCGGCGGCGGCCGCGTGATCGGCGTGATCCCGGAACTGCTGCAGAAAAAGGAACAGGCGCACCGCGGCCTGACCGAGCTGCACCTGGTGCAGAGCATGCACGAGCGCAAGGCCATGATGATGGAGAAGGCCGATGGATTCATCGCGCTGCCCGGCGGCGCCGGCACGCTGGAAGAATTCTTCGAGGTCTGGACCTGGGCGCAGCTGAACATGCACCAGAAGCCCTGCGGCCTGCTGAACACGGCGGGCTATTACGACGCGCTGGTCCGGTTCGTGGACCACGCCGTCGACGAGGAATTCATCCGCCCCCAGCATCGCGACATGCTGGTGGTGGAATCCGACCCCGCCCTGCTGCTGGACCGCTACGCCATCTACGAGCCGCCCAACGTCTCGAAGTGGTTCGACCCGGTCAAGGCCTGACGCCCCCAATTCATGGAAGCTCTTGCGATGTCCCCCGCTACATTGCCCCCCGCCAGCACCGAATCCGTCTTGCGCGACTATTTCCACGCCAAGGACGAGAACCGCCCGCACTACATGGCGCGCGCGTTCGCGCCGGACGCGGTGCTGAAGATGGCGCTGCGCACGCAGGCCATCGCCTTCCCGCCGGAATCGCATGGCCTGGCGGCCATCGCCGACACGCTGGTGCGCAAGTTCGGCCAGACCTACGACAACGTCTACACCTTCTATCTGTCGCGGCCCGAGGCCGGCGCGCAGCTGCCGGGCTACCGCTGCGACTGGATCGTCGGCATGACCGAAAAGGCCAGCGGCAACGTGCGCGTGGGCTGTGGCCGCTATGACTGGGAATTCCAGCCGCAGCCCTACCGCGCCTCCAGCCTGGTCATCACCATCGAGACCATGGTGACGCTGCCCGCCGCCGACGCCGACGCGGTCTTCGGCTGGCTGCTGGCGCTGGACTATCCGTGGACCGACGCGGCCCGCGTCGTGGCCGGCGCCCCGCCGCTGGAAGCCCTGGCGCCGGTCGTGCACTACCTCCTCCACCCCGACGGCGTCTGACGCCGGCGCCGGACGCGCACTGGACCCTGCACTTGAAATACGACCTCGCCGCTTTCGACTTCGACGGAACCCTGGCCGACACCATGCCCTGGTTCAATTCCATCCTCAACACGGTGGCCGACAAATACGGCTTTCGCAAGATCGACGCCGCCGAGCGCGACCAGCTGCGCCACCGCGAGGCCGCCGAGATCCTGAAGTACCTCGGCATTCCGCTGTGGAAGCTGCCGGCCATCATGGCCCACGTGCGCACGCTGATGCAGGAGATCGACCCCAGCGTGCAGCTGTTCGACGGCATCCCGGACGCGCTGGCGCGGCTGAAGGCGGCCGGGCTGCGCCTGGCCGTGGTCAGTTCGAATTCCATCGAGAACGTGCGGCGCGTGCTGGGCGAGCAGACCGCCGCGCTGTTCGACGATTTCGAATGCGGCACCGACCTGTTCGGCAAGTCCGCCAAGATCGACCGCCTGCTCAGGCAGCACGGCACCGCGCCGGAACGCTTCCTGCTGGTGGGCGACGAAATGCGCGACATCGACGCCGCCCGCAAGGCGGGCGTGCGCGTCGGCTCCGTCGCCTGGGGTTATAACCACGTCGAGGCGCTGCGCGAGCGCAGCCCCGACGAGCTGTTCCTGACTGTCGCCGACCTGCCCGCCACCCTGGCCTGAACCGGAGCCCATCGCCATGCATCTCGATCCCGCCCACCTGATTTCCGACGCCGCCGCCCTGAAGGACCTATACGGCGAGCCCGGCGAGGCCTCGATCAAGAAGGAAGTGGATCACGTGCATCCGCACTACCGCGCCTTCATCGAAGCCGCGCCCTTCGCCATGGTGGCGACGGCCGGCCCCGGCGGGCTGGACGCCTCGCCGCGCGGCGACCCGGCCGGCTTCGTGGTGGTGGAGGACGAAAAGACGCTGTTGCTGCCGGACCGCCGCGGCAACAACCGCATCGACACGCTGCGCAACGTGCTGGCCGATCCGCGCATCGCCCTGCTGTTCCTGGTGCCGGGCGTGGGCGAGACGCTGAGGGTCAACGGCACCGCGCGCATCAGCGTGGAGCCGGCCCTGCTCGCGCGCTTCGAGATGGACGGCAAGCTGCCGCGCTCGGTGCTGGTCATCGACGTGCAGACCGTGTTCTTCCAGTGCTCGCGCGCACTGCTGCGCTCGAAGCTGTGGGACCCGCAGACGCAGGTGCCGCGCAGCGCGCTGCCCAGCACCGGCCGCATCCTGGCCGACCTGTCGTCCGGCACCATCGACGGCGTGGCCTACGACCGCGAGCTGCCCGCGCGGGCGGCCAGCACCCTGTACTGAAACCCGGCAGGCTCCGCATGGCGCGCAATGTCGAGATCAAGGCCCGGGTGCCCGGCCTCGCGGCCATCGAACCGCTGGCGGCGGCGCTGTCGGGCCAGGAGCCCACGCATATCGCGCAGGACGACACCTTCTTTGCCTGCGCCCGGGGCCGGCTGAAGCTGCGCGCCTTTGCCGACGGCTCGGGCGAACTGATTTTCTACCGCCGCAACGACGAAACCGGGCCCAAGGAAAGCTTCTATATCATCACGCCGACCGCCGCGCCCGACGCGCTGCGCGAAACGCTGGCGCTGGCCTACGGCGCGATCGGCCGCGTGCGCAAGCAGCGCCTGCTGTACATCACCGGACGCACCCGCATCCACCTGGACCGGGTCGAAGGCCTGGGCGAATTCCTGGAACTGGAAGTGGTGCTGCGCGACGGCGAAACGGTGGAGGCCGGCATGCAGGAGGCCCGCAGCCTGATGCAGGCGCTGGGCGTGGCGCCCGAGCATCTGGTGTCCGGCGCCTATCTGGATCTGCTGGCCGGCCAGCCCTGACGGCCGGCCGCGGATTCAGGCGAGCTGCCAGCCGCGCACGAACACGTCCACGGGCTGGCGCTTGCCGCCCGCCTTCTGCAATTCGAGCAGACGCAGCACGCCGCGGCCGGTGGCGATGTCGACGCCGGCGGCGTCCGCGCGCAGCACGCTGCCGGGTTCGGCCGGGCACGTCTCGTCCAGCGCCTGGGCGCGCCACACTTTCACCGGATCGGCCAGGCCGGGCAGGCGGATGCTGGCGCCCGGCACCGGGTTGAAGGCGCGCACCCGGCGCGCCAGCAGTTCTGCCGGCTGGGCGCAGTCCAGCGCGGCCTCGGCCTTGTCGAGCTTGGCCGCGTAGGTGACGCCTTCATCGGGCTGCCTGCGCGGGGTCAGTGCGCCCCGCGCCAGCGCCGCGAGCGCGTCGACGATGGCCTCGCCGCCGGCCTGGGCCAGCGCGTCGTGCAGCTGCGCCGCATTGGTGTCGGCCGTGATCGGCACCACGTGCTCGAGCAGCATGTCGCCGGTGTCCAGGCCCTGATCCATCTGCATGATGGTCACGCCGGTCTGCGCGTCGCCCGCTTCGATGGCGCGCTGGATGGGCGCGGCCCCGCGCCAGCGCGGCAGCAGGCTGGCGTGGATGTTCAGGCAGCCCAGGCGCGGCAGGTCCAGCACCCACTGCGGCAGGATCAGGCCATAGGCCGCCACCACCATCACGTCGGGCGCCGCTTCCTGCAACAGCGCGCGCGCCTGCGCGGCCTCGTCGGGATAGCGGCCGTCCAGGCGCAGGCTGCGCGGCTGCGCCACCTCGATGCCGGCGTCCAGCGCCGCCTGCTTGACGGGACTGGGCGTGAGCTTCAGCCCGCGTCCGGCCGGACGGTCGGGCTGGGTCATGACCAGGGGAATTTCGTGGCCGGCGGCCCGCAAGGCGTCGAAGGCGATGCGGGCGAATTCCGGCGTGCCGGCAAAGACTAGGCGCATGGGAATTGGAAAAGAATGAAACAGGGGCTCAAAGAATAGCGCTTCCGCGCATGCAGATGCCCTGCCCGATCCGGGGCGCCGCGGAGCCGGCTTCGCCGGTCCGCCAGCGCCGCCCCCTTGAGGGGGCCCGCGCAGCGGGTAGGGGGTGGGCCTATCCGTTAAGCTCTCAGCGCTTCGCGCTCGGCCTTTTTCAGCTTCGTTTTAATGCGGTTCTGCTTGAGGTTGGACAGGTATTCGACGAACACCTTGCCGTCCAGGTGGTCGAGTTCGTGCTGCACGCAGACGGCCAGCAGGCCGTCGGCTTCGAACTCGAAGGGCTTGCCGTCGATGTCCAGAGCCTTGCAGCGGATGCGCGAGGCGCGCTCGACTTCATCGTAGATGCCGGGCACCGACAGGCAGCCCTCTTCGTAGACCTTGTAGTCGTCGCTGCGCCAGGTGATCTCGGGGTTGATCAGGACCAGCAGCTGGTTGCTTTCCTCGGATACGTCGATCACCACGACGCGCTCGTGCACGTCGACCTGGGTTGCGGCCAGGCCCACCCCCGGCGCGTCGTACATGGTTTCGGCCATGTCGCGCACGAGCTGGCGGATGCGGTCATCGACCTCGGCGACCGGCTTGGCCTTTTTGTGCAGGCGCGGGTCCGGGTAGCGAAGAATAGGAAGTAAAGCCATTGAAAAGGGGGAGCCTGGTAATGATGCTGAGTAAGAGTTTAATTCATTAGAGTCTTGATTTCTAATAGTTTTCGCCTAATTTCAGGATTGGCGGGATTGCCGCGTCCCCGGTTGCCGGCGCCCCGCCGGCGCGCAATTCCGTCCACCCGGCGCGGCCGGCGCGCGCGCCCATGCGACACCGCATGCGACACTCACGCACCGAATCATCCTGCACGCGCCCGCGACATGCCGCTCACGCAATCTTCTTCCGAACTCGCCGCCTGGCTGCGGCTGTCCCTGGAGCCGGGCGTCGGTTCCGCCACCGCCTGCACGCTGCTCAGCGCGCTGGGCCTGCCCGAGCAGATCTACGCGCAGCGCGCCACGGCGCTGGCGCGTCATCTGCCCGAGGCGCTGGCGCGCCAGCTGGCCGCGCCGATGCCGGCCGGGATGGCCGCGCAGGTCGAGCAGGCGCTGGAATGGGCCGCCGCCCCCGGCCGCTACCTGGTGACGCTGGCGGACCCGACCTATCCGCAAAGCCTGCTCACCATCGCCGACCCGCCCATCCTGCTGTACGTGGCCGGCGACCCGGCGTTTCTGCAAGGGCCTTCGCTGGCGGTGGTGGGCGCGCGCAACGCCACGCCGGGCGGCTGCGACAATGCGCGCGCCTTCGCGCGCCACCTGGCCGCGCACGGCTGGCGCGTGGTCAGCGGGCTGGCGCTGGGCATCGACGGCGCGGCCCATGAGGGCGCGCTGGAGGCCGGCCCGGACGGCGCCGGCACGGTGGCCGTGATGGGCACCGGCATCGACCGCATTTATCCCGCGCGCCACCGCGAGCTGGCGCACCGCATCGCGGCGCACGGCGCGCTGGTGTCCGAACTGCCGCTGGGCACCGGCGCGCAGCCGCAGCACTTTCCCAAGCGCAACCGCATCGTGGCGGGGCTGGCGCGCGGCGTGCTGGTGGTCGAGGCGGCCAGGCAGAGCGGCTCGCTGATCACCGCGCGGCTGGCCGGCGAAAGCGGGCGCGAGGTGTTCGCCATCCCCGGTTCGATCCATTCGCCGCTGTCGCGCGGCTGCCATGCGCTGATCCGCCAGGGCGCCAAGCTGGTGGAGACCGCCAGCGACATCACCGACGAACTCGGCGGCGGCCCCATGCCCGCGGCGCGCGGCACGCAGGCCGCGCCCGCCGCGCTGCCGGACCATCCCGTGCTGGACGCGCTGGGCTTCGATCCGCTGCACCTGGACGCCATACAGGCCCGCTGCGCGCTGTCCACCGGCGAGCTGCAGGCGCAACTGCTGGAACTGGAACTCCAGGGACGGATCGCCAGGCTGGACGACGGCCGATACCAGCGCCTGAAGTAGGCGCTAATATTGAACGGTCGCGCCGCCACACGGCGCCCATTGCACCCCGGAACAGGAACACACATGGCTTTGCCCTCCCGCGTAAAGATCGTCGAGGTGTCGCCCCGCGACGGCCTGCAGAACGAAAAGGAATTCGTGCCGACCGACATCAAGGTGGAACTGGTCGACCGGCTCAGCGCCGCCGGCTTTCCGAATGTGGAAGCCGCGTCCTTCGTGTCGCCCAAGTGGGTGCCGCAGATGGCCGACGGCGCCGACGTGATGGCCCGCATCCAGCGCCGCCCCGGCACCATCTATTCGGTGCTCACGCCCAACATGAAGGGTTTCGAGGGCGCGCGCGCCGCCGGCGCGGATGAAATCGTGATCTTCGGCGCGGCCAGCGAGGCCTTTTCGCAAAAGAACATCAACTGTTCCATCGCCGAATCCATCGCCCGTTTCGAACCCGTGGTGCAGGCCGCGCGCGAAGCCGGCATCCGCGTGCGCGGCAGCATCAGCTGCGCGCTGGGCTGCCCGTACCAGGGCGAGGTCCCGGTCGAGGCCGTGGTGGACGTGGTGCAGCGCTACCTGGCCATGCAGGTCGACGAGATCGACGTGGCCGACACCATCGGCGTGGGCACGCCCAAGCGCGTGCGCGAGGTGATGGCCGCCGTGACGCGGGTGGCCGATCCGGCGCGCGTCTCCGGCCATTTCCACGACACCTACGGCCAGGCGCTGGCCAACATCCTGGCGGCGCTGGAGACCGGCATTTCCATCTTCCACACGTCGGTGGCCGGCCTGGGAGGCTGCCCCTACGCCAAGGGCGCCACCGGCAACGTGGCCACCGAGGACGTGCTGTACATGCTGCGCGGCCTGGACATCGACACCGGCGTGGACTTCGACGCCGTGGTCGATATCGGGCAATGGATGTCGGCCCACCTGAACCGCAAGGGCTCCAGCCGGGCCGGCAACGCCATTGCCGCGAAACGGGCGGCATGAGCGCTTCGACTGGCGCACCCGCTCCCGAAGACCGCGCGGCGCTGCTGCGCGCGATCGGCCCGCTGCCGCTGTCGGGGCAGGCATGGCCGGACTGGGTGCGCATCCTGACCTGGGTGATCCTGGCCGTGCTGGGCGTGCAGGTGGTGACCACCGCCATCCGCGCGCCTTCGCAGCCCTACGACACGCTGTTGATGGTGGTGGTGGCGCTGTGCTTCCTGGGGCTGCTGTTCGTGTCCTGGCACATGCAGACCTCGATCACCACCATAGACGAACGCGGCCTGCGCCAGACCTGGTTCACGCGCCGCGAAGTGGCCTGGGAAGACGTGCGCTACGCGCGCTTCGTGCCCATGGTGTTCTCCAAGCGCCTGGTGGTGTTCACGCATCGCGGGCGGCCGATGATCTTCCAGGGCGGCACGCGCGAACTGCGCGCCGCCTTCATGAAGATCGCCGAACTCTACCGCCATCCCGGCGCCTGAAGGCGCCGCGTCAGCGTATCGGCAGGGCGTACATCAGCCCGCCCTGCGTCCATTGCGCGTTCAGGCCGCGCTGGATCTTCAGGGGGCTGCCCTGGCCGACGTTGCGCTCGAAGCTCTCGCCGTAGTTGCCCACCTGCTTGATGATGTTGTATGCCCACTTCTCGTCCAGGCCCAGGTTCGCGCCGCTGCCGGGGGTCACGCCGAGGATGCGCTTGATGTTGGGGTTGGCGCTCTTGGCCTGCTCGTCCACGTTCGCGGACGTCACGCCGTATTCCTCGGCCTCGATCATGGCCGACAGCGACCAGCGCACCACGTTCAGCCAGGCGTCGTCGCCCTGGCGCACGAACGGGCCCAGCGGCTCTTTCGAGATGATCTCGGGCAGCACGACGTAGTCGTCGGGATTCTGCAGCTTGGAGATGCGGATCGAGGCCAGGCCCGAGGCGTCGGTGCTGAAGACGTCGCAGCGGCCCGCCGCGAAGGCGTTGACCACCTCGTTGAAGGTTTCGATCACGACCGGCTTGTAGCTCACGTTATTGGCGCGCGCCCAGTCAGCCAGGGTGTTTTCGTTCGAGGTGCCGGTCTGCAGACAGACCGTGGCGCCGTTGATTTCCTTGGCGCTTTTCACGCCCAGCGACTTGGGCACCAGAAAACCCTGGCCGTCGTAGAAGTTGATGCCGGCGTGGATGATGCCCAGCGCGGTGTCGCGCTGCTGCGTCACGGTAGTGTTGCGGGTCAGCACGTCGACCTCGCCGGATTGCAGCGCGGTGAAGCGCTGCTGCGAGTTCAGCGGCACGACCTTGATCTTGTTGGCGTCGCCGAATACGGCCGCGGCGATGGCGCGGCACAGGTCCACGTCCAGCCCCTGCCACTTGCCCTGCGCGTCGGGCGCGGAAAACCCGGCGAAGCCGGTCGTCGTGCCGCAAGCCACCGCGCCGCGCTGGCGCACCACGTCCAGCGTGGCCGCCTGCGCGCCTTGCGCGGCCGCCATCAGGAGCGCCGCGCCCATCAAGCCTTTTGCAATCTTCATGACCTGTTTCCTGTTGTGCTTCAGGGCGCGGGAGCGCGCCGAAGCCAACAATCTTATAGACATGAAGCGCGCGCGCCAAACAACCGGCGCTTATTTGGGTATGCGCCGGCGCTCCCTCAGGCCGCCAGCGAGATCGAAACCGGCTCGTTGGCCTCGCAGGCCTGAAGCGCGCGGCCCAGCCGCTGCATGCCCTGCGCGATCTGGGTTTCGTTCATGGTGGCGAACGACATGCGCATGGCGTGCAGGTCGGCCTGGGCGGGATCGGCATAGAACGCCTTGCCCGGCACGTACACCACTTCGTGTTCGATGGCGTAGGGCAGCAGGCGGGTGGCGTCGACCTCGCCGGTCAGGCGCGCCCAGAAGAACATGCCGCCCTCGGGCTTGCTGAACGTGATCCGGCCGTCCAGTTCGCGGGCCAGGGATTCGGCCATGGCGTCGCAGCGCTGGCCGTAGGCGGCGCGGATGCGCGGCACGTGCTCGGCATAGCGGCCGTTGGCCAGGTACTGGGCCACGACTTCCTGTATCCAGGCCGAGGAAGCCATGTCGTCGGCGGCCTTGGCGCCGACGCAGCGGCGGCGGACCTCGGCCGGCGCGACCAGCCAGCCGATGCGCAGCGCCGGCGCCATGGTCTTGGACATGCTGGCCAGGTACACCGCCCAGTGGCGCGCCTCGCCTTCGGCCAGGGCCGCGATGGGCGGCACCGCCTCGCCGGCGAAACGCAGTTCGCTGTAGGGATCGTCCTCGACGATCAGGAAGCGGTGCTTGACCGCCAGCTCCAGCAGCCGCAGGCGGCGCTGGCGCGTCAGCGTGGCGCCGCAGGGATTGGAGAACGACGCGACGACGCAGACGATCTTGGGCTTGACCTGCGCGGCCAGCGCGTCCAGCGCGTCCACGTCGATGCCTTCGGGTCCGGACGGCACGGTGTGCACGGTGGCGCCGGTGTAGCGCAGCGCCTGGACGGAATTGGGGAAGGCGGGCGATTCGATGATGGCGTGGTCGCCCGGTTGCAGCATGACGCGGCTCAGCAGCGCCAGCGCCTGCTGCGAGCCGCCGGTCACGGCCAGCTCGGTGTCGGCGTCGCAGACCAGGCCGCGTTCGGCCGACAGGCGCGCCAGTTCATGGCGCAGGCTGGCCTGCCCGTCGATGTTGGAATACTGCAGGCAGGCGCCCAGGCGCGCCATGACCTGGGTCGAGGCGATGGTAAGACCCTCGATGTCGAACAGTTCCTGGGCCGGATAGCCACCCGCCAGTGAAATGGTGCCGGGCCGCATGGCGTATGGCATCAGCGAACGGATCGGCGAGGCCGGCGGGTTGCAAAATGGCTGGGCAAAAGCGTATTCGGGCGCTGCGCTGGACATGGCGGAGGGACGGGGAAAGGGCTGAGGGGCCGTGCCGCAAGCGGCGCCGGAGGGCATAAAAGATTGAAATATAAACAAATATCTGCAAATTCTAAGCCTGCCGATTACGCAGGGTCAACGGCGCGGCCGGCCTCGTGGCGCAAGCCTCGCGCGCGGTCCTACACTATGAGGCGTTTCCGTTTCCGCAAGAGAGCTGCATGACCGCCGTAGACACCATGGCCGGGCGCCTGGCCCGTATCCAGCAACGCATCGCCGAGGCCTGCGCGCGCGCCGGCCGCCCGCCGGAAAGCGTGACGCTGCTGCCTGTCAGCAAGACTTTCGGCGTGGAAGCCATCCGCGAGGCCATGGCGCTGGGGCTGACGCGCTTCGGCGAAAACAAGACGCAGGAGATCCGGCAAAAAGCCGCCGCGCTGGCCGGCGAGGGCCTGCAATGGGTGCTGATCGGCCATCTGCAGACCAACAAGGCGCGCGACGCCGCGCGCGACGCGGCCGAGGTCCAGTCGCTGGACCGCGTGGAACTGGCCGAGGCCCTGCACCGGCGCCTGCAGAACGAGGGCCGGGTCCTGGACGTGCTGGTGCAGGTCAAGACGTCCTCCGAGCCCAGCAAGTACGGCATGGCGCCGGCCGACGTGCCGGCCTTTCTGCGGCGGATCGCGGCCGACTTCCCCACCCTGCGCGTGCAGGGGCTGATGACGCTGGCCGTGAACTCGCCGGACCCGGCCGAGGTGCGGGCCTGTTTCCGTGCCCTGCGCGAGCTGCGCGACCGCTTGCGCCAGGACCCTATCCCCGGCGTCGGCCTGGACCGGCTGTCGATGGGGATGAGCGGGGATTTCGAGCTGGCGATCGAGGAAGGCTCGACCGAGGTGCGCATCGGCACGGCCGTGTTCGGCGCCCGGACCTACCCCGATCCGCAGTGATCCGCGCCGGGCATGGGGTTTTTTTCCGGTTTGTTTGCGCAAGCGCAAGGCATAATGGCGGCGCAAGAAAAAGCGGCGTGAATTCGACGGCGACCAAGGCTGCGACCGCCGCGCTTTAGCCCTTCCGCACAAGGAGACACCCCATGCACAAGCCCATGAAGCGCCTGCTGGCGCTCGCCGCCCTGACCCTGGCCGCCGGCGCGGCCAGCGCCCAATCCTGGCCCACCCAGCCCGTGCGCTGGATCGTGCCCTACCCGGCCGGCGGCGGCACCGACGTCGTGGCCCGCACCGTCGCCAACAGCCTGGAAAAGACGCTGGGCCAGACCATCGTGGTCGAGAACCGCCCGGGCGCCGCCACCATCATCGGCGCCACCGCCATCGCCCAGGCCGAACCTTCGGGCTATGTGGTCGGCACCGCCGACTCCGGCACCCTGGCCTTCAACTCGTCGCTGTACGCCAAGCTGTCCTACGATCCGGCCAAGTTCACCTATATCGGCGGCATCGCCAAGTTCCCGCTGCTGCTGGCGGTGAACGTCAATTCCCCGTACAAGACGGTGGACGAGGTGCTGGCGGCCGCCAAGAAGGAACCGGGCAAGCTGACGGCGGCGTCGGCCGGCGCGGGCTCGCCCCACCACCTGGCGCTGGAGCTGTTCAAGCAGCGCACCGGCGCGGACGTGCTGCACGTGCCCTACAAGGGCGCGGCCCCGGCCATCCAGGACCTGCTGGGCGGCCAGGTGGACCTGATGTTCATCGACCTGGCCGCCGGCCTGCCCAACGTCAAGGCCGGCAAGCTGCGCGTGCTGGCGGCCGCCACGCCGGAGCGCCTGCCGGTGCTGCCCGACACGCCGACCATGGCCGAGCAGGGCGTGGCCAATTTCGTCGCGTACGCCTGGCAAGGCCTGGTGGGCCCGGACGGCCTGCCGGCCGACGTGGTCAAGAAGCTCTCGGCCGACCTGGACGCCACGCTCAAGAGCCCGGCCGTGTCCCAGAAGATGCTGGACATGGGCGTTATCCCCATGCCGCTGTCGGCCCAGGAATTCAAGGCCTACGCCGAGCAGGAGCGCAGCGCCTGGGCGGACGTGATCAAGAAGGCGGGCATCAAGCTCGAATAAGCCGGCTTTTCGCAGGCAATGAAAACGCGGCCCTTGCGGCCGCGTTTTTTACTTGGGCGCGGGCGCGCTCACCGGTCCGGCGGCGCGACCGTCATGCGCAGCGACGCCACGCACTTCCTGCCCTGTTCGATGGCCTGGCCGAAGGCCTCCGACGTGATGTCGGCGTGGCTGAACCAGCCTACCTTCCTGAGGCTGCGGTAGCGGTAGCGATAGTCCGACCCGGCCGGCGCGCCTTCCAGGTCCACGTCGATCCAGGGCGAACGCACGCGGCAGCGCAGCGCCGGCGCATCGATTGTGGCGCCGGTCAGCGTCACGTCATGGGACAGGACTTCCGGCGCGCCGAGATAGATGTCCGCCAGCTGGCCCGTGCGGCGATAGCGCGCGAAGAATTCCCAGTCCTCGGCCAGCGCGGACTGCGTGCGCACGTACCCGGCGCCGGCCCGTTCCAGCGCCTGCAGGTCCACCAGCGTGGCGTCGATGCGATAGACAGGCGGCATCACGAAGCCGCTGGCCGGACGGCGCAGGCTGCAATCGCGGTTTTCGGGGGCAAAGCTGCGGCACAGGACCTGGTCCATCGCCGTCGTGCCCGCTTGCCGGTCGCCCAGGCTCAATTGCACCGCCGCCATGCCGGCCAGATCCACCGAGGCGCGGACCTCGGCCTGCCCGTCCTGGAGGAAGCGCTCGCGGCGGGTGGCGGCGAAGCTGGGCATCGGCCGCTCCAGCGGAATGTCCTCGCGCCGCATGCGGCCCTGGGCGTCCATGACGAAGGCCCAACGCTGCTGGATGTCGGGCATGATGAAGTCGGGCACGAAGACCGGATTGGTCGGGTCCAGCCACCAGGTCTTGCCCTGCACGCGGGCCCGCACGACCGAGTGGTTGGGCGCCGCCATGCCCGGCAGCAGCACGCTCGGGGCCACGGCGCCGCGCACCACCAGGGCGGGCTCGGCCGCGATGCCGGCCGCGCGCAGCATGGCGGTCAGCAGCACGGTCAGGTCTTTGCAGTCGCCGTAGCCGCGGCGCTCGATCTCGTCCAGCGTGAACGGAATGAACCCGCGTTCGCTGCCGCGCCAGTCGGCCAGGTAGCGGTAGCGTTCGTGGATGTGGCGCATCAGGCCGGCCACGGCCTGCTGCGGCGTCTTGCCGCGCTGCGCCTGGACGGCCTGGACGGCGGCCGGCGGCAGCGGCGCCGACAGGATCTCGTTGTAGCGCGCGGCGAACGGGCCGAAATAATCCTGCAGCCCGGCGGCGCTGCCGATCTCCAGGCGCGGGGGCCGGCGCAGATAGCCGTTGTCGGATTCATTGACGTAGGCGTGGTAGTACGGCGTGGTTTTCAGCGCCACGGTGATGCGCCTGGCGTCGGGCGAGGCCTCGATGCGATAGTCGTCCATGGCCTCGGCGCGCCAGACCATCGGACGGCCGGCGCTGAACTCGGCCCGGAAGCGGTCCTGGCGCACCTGCGCCGGCGTCAGATTGAGCCGGTAATGGAATTGCGTGGCCTGCGCGATGCCGGCGGAACGTTCCCGCAGCGTGAAGACGATGGTGCTGCCCACCCGCAGATTGCGAAAGGCCAGCGAGGTCTGCTTGAACCGCAGAAAGCCCTGGTCCGGATTGGGCGCCATGCGGGTGTCGATCTGTTCGTCGGCCAGCGGCGCCGGCGGCTCGCCCGGCTGGATCAGTTCCGCGCGCAAGACTTCCAGGCTGTCGGTCTCCGGATAGCTGCGGTCGATGCGCGAGACCACGTCGCGCCCGGCCGGCGTCAGAATGGTGTACCGGTAGGTGCTGACGCACTCGGTGCTGTTGTCCTCGCCGAAGCGGCACTGGAGTTCGGCCTCGCCGGCCAGCGGCGCTTCGGACATGGGCTGCAGGGCGGCGCCGGCAGGCAGGCTGGCCGCGGCCGCCAGGGCGGCGGCGAGGATGGTGGTTCTGGAAGAAGCGGGCATGGCGCAATACGGGTGTCCGGACTCAATAATGAGAATCGATTTTATTTAAAAACGAATCTCAACATGAAGCCGGGCCGCGCCGCATTGCGCCACGTCAATGAACGCGCCCGGCGCAATGCCGCCGGGCGCGTGTGTCCGACTTACACCAGCACGCGCTCGATGCCGCCCGCGTTGGCGCGGCGGACGTAGTCCTCCATCCAGCTTTCGCCCAGGATGTGGCGCGCCATCTCGACCACGATGTAGTCGGCGTCCATGCCGGTGTCGCCCTGATAGCGCGACAGGCCCTGCAGGCACGACGGGCACGAGGTCAGCACCTTCACGTCGCCCGTGAAACCGTCGCTGCGCAGTGCGGCGTCGCCCTTGAGCAGTTCCTCCTGCTTGCGGAAGCGCACCTGCGTGGAGATGTCCGGCCGGGTGACGGCCAGCGTGCCGGATTCGCCGCAGCAGCGGTCGCTCTTGACCGCGCCCTCGCCCACCAGCGCGCGCACGGTCTTCATCGGCTCCTGCAGCTTCATGGGCGTGTGGCAGGGGTCGTGGTACATGTAGCGCACGCCCTTGGCGCCTTCGAGCCTGATGCCTTTTTCCAGCAGGTATTCGTGGATGTCGATCAGGCGGCAGCCGGGGAAGATCTTGTCGAACTCGTAGCCGGCCAGCTGGTCGTAACAGGTGCCGCAGCTGACCACCACGGTCTTGATGTCCAGGTAGTTCAGCGTGTTGGCGACGCGGTGGAACAGCACCCGGTTATCGGTGATGATCTGCTCGGCCTTGTCGGTCATGCCGTTGCCGCGCTGGGGATAGCCGCAGCACAGGTAGCCCGGCGGCAGCACGGTCTGCACGCCCGCATGCCACAGCATGGCCTGGGTGGCCAGGCCGACCTGCGAGAACAGGCGCTCCGAGCCGCAGCCCGGGAAGTAGAACACCGCTTCCGTGTCGGCCGTGGTGGCCTTGGGGTCGCGGATGATGGGCACGTAGTTGGCGTCTTCGATGTCCAGCAGCTTGCGCGCGGCCTGCTTGGGCAGCCCGCCCGGCATCTTCTTGTTGACGAAGTGCACCACCTGCTCGCGCAGCGGCGGCTTGCCGACCGTGGCCGGCGGCGCCGACGTCTGCTTCTTGACCAGGCCCGAGAGCAGGTCGTGCGCGGCGCGCTGCACCTTGTAGCCCACGCCCACCATCGCCTTGCGGGTGGCGTTGATGGTGGCCGGGTCCTTGGCGTTCAGGAAGAACATGGCGCTGGCCGTGCCGGGATTGAAGGACTTGCGGCCCATGCGCCGCAGCACGGCGCGCATGTTCATGGATACGTCGCCGAAGTCGATGTCGACCGGACAGGGGTTGTAGCACTTGTGGCAGACCGTGCAGTGGTCGGCCACGTCCTCGAATTCTTCCCAGTGCTTCAGGCTCACGCCGCGGCGGGTCTGCTCTTCGTACAGGAAGGCCTCCACCAGCAGCGAGGTCGCCAGGATCTTGTTGCGCGGCGAATAAAGCAGGTTGGCGCGCGGCACGTGCGTGGCGCACACCGGCTTGCACTTGCCGCAGCGCAGGCAGTCCTTGATGGATTCCGAGATCGCGCCGATGTCGCTTTGCTGCATGATGAGCGACTCGTGGCCCATCAGGTTGAAGCTGGGCGTCCAGGCGTGGCGCAGGTCGGCGCCGGGCATGAGCTTGCCGGCGTTGAAGTGGCCGTTGGGGTCCACGCGGCGCTTGTATTCCTGGAACGGCGCCAGTTCGGCGTCGGTCAGGAATTCGTACTTGGTCAGGCCGATGCCGTGCTCGCCGGAGATCACGCCGTCCAGGTCGCGGGCGATCTGCATGATGCGCTCGACGGCCTGGTGGGCCTCCTGCAGCATCTCGTAGTCGTCCGAGTTGACGGGGATGTTGGTGTGCACGTTGCCATCGCCGGCGTGCATGTGCAGCGCGACGAACACGCGGCTCTTGAGCACGCGGCCGTGGATGGCGATCAGCTCGTCGACGATCTTCTTGTAGGCCGCGCCCGAGTAGGTGCGCTGCAGCCCGGCCAGCACTTCGGCCTTCCAGGACACGCGGATGCTGCGGTCCTGCACCACGTCGAACAGGCGCGCGCCGGGCTGGGCCGCCACGCGGTCCGACAGCGTGGCCTGCAGTTCGCCCATGCCCAGGCCGTGCAGCTCGGGCAAGGCCTGCGCCAGCGGCATGTCCAGGTTGTCCAGCAGCCACTGCCAGCGGCGGCGTGCGCCGGCCAGCAGCTCCAGCGCCTGGCGGGTGCGCTCGGCCAGCGCCTCGGCGCGGGTGTCCGCGATGTCGGTCTCGCTGTCGTCGGCCTTGCCCACCGGCAGCGGCGTGCGCAGATAGGCCTCCAGCGCGCCCAGCAGCTTGAGCTTGTTGCGGGTCGAGAGCTCGATGTTGATGCGCTCGATGTGATCGGTGTATTCGCCCATGCGCGGCAGCGGAATCACCACGTCTTCGTTGATCTTGAAGGCGTTGGTGTGGCGCGCGATGGCGGCGGTGCGCGAGCGGTCCAGCCAGAACTTCTTGCGCGCTTCGGGGCTGACGGCCACGAAGCCCTCGCCGTGGCGGGTGTTGGCCAGGCGCACGACCTCGCTGGCCGCCGCGGCCACCGCGTCCTCGTCATCGCCGACGATGTCGCCGATCAGGACCATCTTGGGCAGCACGCCGCGCTTGCTCTTGGTGGCGTAGCCCACGGCGCGCAGGTAGCGTTCGTCCAGGTGCTCCAGACCGGCCAGGATGGCGCCGCGCGCGCGGCCCTCGCCGTCCAGGTAGCCCTTGACCTCGACGATCGACGGGATCGCGTCGCGCGCCTGGCCGAAGAATTCCATGCAGACCGTGCGCGTATGGCGCGGCATGCGGTGCAGCACCCAGCGCGCCGACGTGATCAGGCCGTCGCAGCCTTCTTTCTGGATGCCCGGCAGGCCGGCCAGGAACTTGTCGGTGACGTCCTTGCCCAGGCCTTCCTTGCGGAACACGCGGCCCTGGATCTCCAGCGTCTCGGTCTTGAGCAGGCGCTCGCCCGGCTTGCCGCGGCCGTCGAACCACTTGAGTTCGAAGCGGGCCACGTCCACGTCGTGGATCTTGCCCATGTTGTGGTCGAGGCGGCTGACTTCGAGCCAGTTGCCGTTGGGGTCGACCATGCGCCACCAGGCCAGGTTGTCCAGCGCGGTGCCCCACAGCACGGCTTTCTTGCCGCCGGCGTTCATGGCGATGTTGCCGCCCACGCACGAGGCCTCGGCCGAGGTCGGGTCGACGGCGAAGACGAAGCCCGCCGCCTCGGCGGCCTCGGAGACCCGCTTGGTCACCACGCCGGCGCCGGCATGGATGACCGCCACGGGCTCGGTGAGCCCGGGCAGGATACAGGACTCGACCTGGCCCAGCTTGTCGAATTTCTCGGTGTTGATGACGGCCGACTTCCAGGTCAGCGGAATCGCGCCGCCGGTATAGCCGGTGCCGCCGCCGCGCGGGATGATGGTCAGGCCCAGCTCGATACAGGCCGTGACCAGCGCCGCGACTTCGTCTTCCGAGTCCGGCGTCAGCACCACGAAGGGATACTCCACGCGCCAGTCGGTGGCGTCGGTGACGTGCGAGACCCGCGACAGCCCGTCGAACTTGATGTTGTCGCGCGCGGTGATGCGGCCCAGCGCCTTCTGCGCCTGCTTGCGCATCATGGCGGTCTGGTCGAACTCGCCCTCGAAGGCGGCGATGGCCGAACGGGCCCGCGCCAGCAGGCCGACGACCTTCTCGTCGCGGTGCGGGTCGTGGCCGGCCTCGGCAGGCACGTCGGGCTCGCGGCGGCGGTCGATCTCGGCCAGGCGGTGATGCAAGGCTTCGATGAGCTGCTTGCGGCGCTTGGGGTTGTCGAGCAGGTCGTCCTGCAGATAGGGATTGCGGCGCACCACCCAGATGTCGCCCAGCACCTCGTACAGCATGCGGGCCGAGCGTCCGGTGCGGCGTTCGCCGCGCAGGTCGGTCAACAGGCTCCAGGCATCGTCGCCCAGCAACCGGCCGACGATCTCGCGGTCGGAGAACGAGGTGTAGTTGTAGGGGATTTCGCGCAAGCGCGCGGGTGCTGCGGGCGGCATCGCCCCGTTCAAGATGTGGCTAGCGAGTGGGGCGTTCATGGCTGCAAGAGGGGCCCGTAAAAAAACATTTTATGCCATCGTTCATGTCTGTCCCTGAATACCCCCAGGAACGGGCATGGAACCGCGGAAAATCCGAAATAATGCGTCCCCTATTTATCGGGACGCCGGCGCTAGATCTGCCCCGGGAAAAACCACAGCAGGCTGGCCGTCATGACCAGATAGCGCAGGAACTTGCCGATGGCCATGTAGAGCACGCAGAGCCAGAAGGGCAGCCGCAGCCACCCCGCCACCGCGCACAGCGGATCGCCCACCGCGGGCAGCCAGGACAGCAGCAGGGCCGGCGGGCCCATGCGGTGGATCCAGTCGTGGGCCCGCTCGTTCCAGCGCCCGCGCATGCGTCCGCTTTCGGTGGCGTCGGGGTGCGGATGGGGGTGTTTTTCCTTCCAGCGCTGCACGGCGCGCTCGGCGCCCAGCCCCATCGCGTAGCTGATGGCCCCGCCTATGGTGTTGCCCAGCGTGGCCACCAGCACGGCCGGCCAGAACATGTCGGGCGCGAGCTTGATATAGCCGAACACGGCGGGCTCGGAGCCCATCGGCAGCAGGGTCGCCGACACCAGCGAAACCGTGAAGATCGCGGACAGGCCGACCGAGGGCAGCGCCAGCACCCCCAGCATCCAGTGAACGGCGGACAACAGACTTTCTTCCATAGTGGGGCGAGTGTAGCCGCGCCCGGCCGTCTGCAATAATCTCCCCCACTTCCCTACTCTGCACGCCCCATGTCCACCGATTACCTGAAACGCATCCTGACTTCCAAGGTTTACGACGTCGCGGTCGAATCCCCGCTGGAGGCGGCCCCGCTGCTGTCGCAGCGGATTTCGAACACGGTTCTGCTCAAACGCGAAGATACCCAGGCGGTGTTCAGCTTCAAGCTGCGCGGGGCGTACAACAAGATGGCCAACCTGAGCCCGGCGGCGCGCAGCCGCGGCGTGATCGCCGCTTCCGCCGGCAACCACGCGCAAGGCGTGGCGCTGGCGGCCAGCCGGCTGGGCTGCCGGGCCGTCATCGTCATGCCCACCACCAGCCCGCAGGTGAAGATCGACGCGGTGCGCCGGCTGGGCGGCGAGGTGGTGCTGGCCGGCGAGAGCTTCTCCGACGCCTACGCGCACGCGCAGGTGCTGGAAAAGAAGGAAAAGCTGACCTTCGTCCATCCCTTCGACGATCCCGATGTCATCGCCGGCCAGGGCACGGTGGGCATGGAGATCCTGCGCCAGCATCCCGGCCCGATCGACGCCATCTTCGTGGCCATCGGCGGCGGCGGCCTGATCGCGGGCGTGGCGGCCTACATCAAGCAGCTGCGCCCGGAAATCAAGATCATCGGCGTGCAGACCGAAGACTCCGACGCCATGCTGCGCAGCGTGCGCGCGGGCCGGCGGGTGCAGTTGAACGACGTGGGGCTGTTTTCCGACGGCACGGCGGTGAAGATGGTGGGCGCGGAAACCTTCAAGCTCACGCGCCAGTACGTCGACGACTTCGTTGTGGTCAATACCGACGCGATCTGCGCAGCCATCAAGGACGTGTTCCAGGACACGCGCAGCGTGCTCGAGCCGGCTGGCGCAATGGCGGTGGCCGGCGCCAAGCAATACGCGGCCGAGCAGAACCTGAAGGGCAAGACCCTGGTGGCCATCGCCTGCGGGGCCAACATGAATTTCGACCGCCTGCGCTTCGTGTCCGAACGCGCCGAAGTGGGCGAAATGCGCGAAGCCATCTTCGCCGTCACCATGCCCGAGCAACGCGGCAGCTTCCGCCGCTTCTGCGAACTGGTGGGCGAGCGCAGCGTCACCGAGTTCAACTACCGCATCTCGGATTCGGACCGCGCGCACGTCTTCGTCGGCATCCAGGTGTCGTCGGCGGCCGAGCCGGACAAGATCGCGGCCAATTTCCGCCGCCACGGATTCGATACGCTGGACCTGACGCATGACGAAATGGCCAAGACCCACCTGCGCCACATGGTGGGCGGACGTTCGGCGCTGGCGCGCAACGAACTGCTGTACCGCTTCGAGTTCCCGGAACGCCCGGGCGCGCTGATGCGCTTTCTGAACGCGATGAATCCGGACTGGAACATCAGCCTGTTCCATTACCGCAACCAGGGCGCCGACTACGGCCGCATCCTGATCGGCATCCAGGTGCCGCCGGCCGACAAGAAGCAGTTCCGCAGCTTCGTGGCCGAGCTCGGCTATCCGCACTGGAACGAGACCGACAACCCGGCCTACAAGCTGTTCCTGTAGCGGCCGGCGCGCGCCTCGGCGCGGCGGCGGAAAAACGAGAGGGCCTCCTTGCGGAGGCCCTTCCCTTTCCTGCTCCAGATACGTCCGGCCCCAACCTGGGAGGGGGGGTTCGCTGTCACTCGGCGGCCCGCGGAGACGGGCCGCGCATTCAGCAAGGTATCGGCCGGACGTACTGTCGCTCAGAAACGGTGGCGCACGCCCACCGCAACGGCGGTGTCGGTCGCATCGCGCTGGAACGCGTAGTTGTCGCCGTAGGAGGCGTACGCGTACAGGTTGGTGCGCTTGGAGAGGTCGTAGGTGTAGCCCAGGCTGTAGACGTTGAAGGTCGCGTCGTCGCCGGTCAGCCTGTCGTTGCTGGGGGTCGCGCGCTGCCACGAGCCGAACACGGCGTGGCGGCCCAGCGGCACGGTCGCGCCGATCATGTACGAGTTGGCGCGAAAGCCATCGGCCAGCTTGAACGTGCCCAGCTTCTCCATGCCGTCCGGCGTGGTGCCCATGTTCTGGCCCACGAACCAGCCGTCGCGGGTCTGGCCGAACGCGGCGGCCAGCTTCACGACTTCGAAGTCGTACGAACCGCCGACGATGTATTCCTGGATGCGCGCGGACGACTTGCCGCCGGCGCTGTCGTTGGACGGGTTGAAGCGGTCGTACGCGGCGGCCAGGTTCAGCGGGCCGTTGACGTACTGGATGCCGGCGGTCAGCACGCGGTTGTTGTTGCCGCTTTCGAAGCCGGTCTGCTTGCTGTCCGTGACCGTGTCATCGGCGCTGAACGAGTAGCCCACGCCAACCTTGAAGCCGCCCATGCTGGGGGTCTGGTACAGCACCATGTTGTCCAGGCGCATCGTGTTGGCGCTGCCGAACGTGGTGCCCATGTTGGCGGTGTTGTAGCTGATCGAGAACGGGTCGATCGAACCGAAGTACTTGGACGCCAGGTTGGTCTGGCGGCCGAATTCCAGACGGCCCCAGCTATCGCTGTCCAGGCCGACGGTGGCCTGGCGGCCCCAGAGGCGGCCGTTCTGCAGCGAGTTGCCGTTCATCGGGCCGAAGCCGCCTTCCAGCGTGAAGACGGCGCGCAGGCCGTCGCCCAGGTCTTCCGTGCCGCGCAGGCCGAAACGCGAGCCGCTGCTCACGCCCTGCACGCCGCCGAAGCGGCTTTGCGCATGGCCGTCGAACTTCACTCTTTCGTAGCCGACGCCGGCGTCGATCAAGCCGTACAGCGTCACGGAGTCGGCGGCCTGCGCTGCGCCGGCAAAGCCGGCCAGCAGCGTTGCGGCCAATAACGTCTTCTTCATATAAGTCCCCAATATGGCGAGATAAAGGCAAATCGCAAACCCACCACGCAAGCGGGCCGGAATTTGCGTGCCGCGGCACGCCGCGGCGCATGCACTGAAGCTAGTGTCCTGCCTGCGCCAATTCGAAGTAACCCGGATTTCGAAGAACAACTTTCCATGGTTGGAATAATGGCCGGCGCCGCCGGTCAGGCGATTTCTGGAAACCGCCGCTAACGCACTGATATCAAATGTGAATCATTGCACGCATTCGGAGAACGACCGTCCCGGATATTGTTGGCGCGCCCAGGTCGGCCCACAACAGTTGTCGCGGCCGCCGTCCAATTCCGATGCGCGCGCGCAACACTATCGATCCGCGCGCGCCAAAGAAAAACCCCTCGGCCTGCATGCGCGAGGGGTTCTCGACGGCCTTGCGGCGCGAGCGGCTTACTTGCCTTGGGGCGGGTAATCCAGTTCGCCGAAGGTGTATTCGCCGCGCGCCTTGGCCTCGGCCAGTTCCTGGCGGACCTGCTCGCGGGTCTTGCCGGCCGATTGCGACACGGCGGCCTTGGGCGGGTAGTCCAGCTCGGCCGAGGTCACCTGGCCGGCGGCCTGGGCGGCTTGCAGTTCCTGTTGGACCTGCTCGCGCGACATGCCGCTGCGCTCGGCGGCGGCAGGCGGGTAATCCAGTTCACCGAACGTGACCTGGCCGGCGGCCTTGGCGGCCTGCAGTTCCTGTTGGACTTGTTCACGCGTCTTGCCATCGGCGTGAGCGGCGGACATGCCTACCAGCGTGGCGGTAACCATAAGGGCGGTAGCTAGGGCTTTCATTGAGACGACTCCATCCTAAACCTTGCACACCGCAGGCGCCAGGCTGGCGCCGCGATATGACAATTTGATTGCTGGGACGAAGTATCTGGCGATTGCGACCTAGTAAAAACCCTTAATTTGGCGAACATATTTTCATGAACGGGATAATTCCTGGCTATCGCCGGCCAAACCCGATCAATTTTTGCACAAGACTTGGAAAAACCGTTGTGCCGCAAGCCTGTCCGGCATTCAGCCACGCGCAAGCTACGTAACGGCGCCGGATTACGCCATGCGCGCCCCGGACTTTTATCCCGCGCTGAATAGACATTCCTGCTGACGGGACAATAATTACATTTATGATATGAATCTGCCAGAAATGGAATTTTGAATGACGAGGACCTATGGATATACAGCTTAACGACATCGCCCTGTTCGTCGAAGTCGCCAAGCGCAAGAACTTCAGCCACGCGGCCGAAGCCTTGAATATTCCAACCTCCACCCTCTCGCGCCGGGTCAGCGAACTGGAACGCAGCATCGGAATGCGGCTGCTCAACCGCAGCACCCGCAAGATCGACCTGACCGAAGCCGGCGCCGTCTATTTCGAGCGCTGCCGCCACATCGTGGAAGAGGCGCGCATCGCGCACGACCAGCTGCTGGACATGGCGGTGCAGCCCAAGGGCCGGCTGCGCATTTCCCTGCCCACGAGCCTGGCGCAGCTATTCCTGCCCGCCGTGATCCGCGAATTCCGCGAACAGCATCCGGACATCGAATGCGATTTCGATCTGAGCATGCGGCCGATCGATCCCATCAGCAATCCGTTCGACCTGGTGCTGCGCTTCGGCCAGCAGCCGGACTCCAGCCTGATATCGCGCAAGATCGTGCTGATGGCGCACCAGCTGTACGCCTCGCCCGACTACCTGGCCCGCCACGGCGAACCGCGCACGCCGGCCGATCTCGCCCACCACGAATGCCTGCGGCCCACCATGCGCGAGGACTCATCCTTCTGGATGCTGCATTCGGGCGACAAGGTGGAACGCGTGCAGGTGTCGGGGCGGCTGTCGGCCAACAACGTCGGCATGCTCGCCCGCCTGGCCAGCCAGGGCCTGGGCATCACGCCGCTGCTGGTGTTCGACGCCATGGAGCGCGCCATCCAGCAATCCAGCCTGGTGCGCGTGCTGCCCGACTGGAGCCTGACGCCGCTGCCGCTGTTCGCGCTGCTGCCCTCGCGCATGCTGCCGGCCAAGACCAAGGCGTTCCTGGACTTCATCCAGCCGCGGTTGCTGGATGCGTGATCAATCGTCCCCGTACTGACAGACCGTGAAAAGCGGCGTGCCGGTGGCGGCGACCTTGGCCGAACCGCCCAGGCCGGGCAGGTCGATGATGGCCGCGGCCTCGACCACGTTGGCGCCCAGGCGCTGCAGCAGGTTGATGGCGGCCAGCATGGTGCCGCCGGTGGCGATCAGGTCATCCACCAGCAGGACGCGCTGGCCGGTGCGCACCGCGTCCGTGTGCATTTCGACGGACGCGTTGCCGTACTCCAGCGAGTATTCCTCGGCCACCGTGCGAAACGGCAGCTTGCCCTTCTTGCGCACGGGCACGAAGCCCAGGTTCAGTTCATAGGCCAGCACGCTGCCCACGATGAACCCGCGCGCGTCGATCCCGGCCACCAGGTCCAGGCGCTGGCGCATGTAACGGTAGACGAAGAGATCGATCAGCACCCGGAATGCGCGCGGATCCTGCAGCACCGGCGTGATATCGCGAAAAACGACACCGGGTTGGGGCCAGTCTGGAACGCTGCGGATGGTGCGCCGGATGTACTCGGCGTAGTCGGTCTGCATGGAAGACGGCCCTGAAGAATTGAAGCAAGGCGAACTATAACCTCGCGGCCGCGCTTAAGCCAGGACGGCGTTCCGACCATGTTCATGCAGGCGGCCGGCGCGTAATCGGTAGCTTCGGTCGACCGCCCCCGGCGGCAAGGCCGCGTGGGTGGCGAGCACCACGGCGCGCCCGCGCACCGCGGCTCGCAGGTCCTGGAAGAACGCGGTTTCGGCGGCGGCGTCCAGGCCGGCGGTGGGCTCGTCCAGCACGATGACCGCGGCCGGCGACAGCAGCGCGCGCGCCAGGCACAGGCGGCGCGCCTGGCCTGCCGACAGCCGCGAACCGGTTTCGCCCGCCCAGGTGTCCAGCCCTTCGGGCAGGCCGCGCACGAAATCGCCCAGGCGCGCCGCGTCCAGCGCGCGCCACAGCGCGGCGTCGTCGGCCTGCGGATCGCCGATGAGCAGATTGGTGCGCAGCGTGCCCAGGAACACCGGCGCCTCCTGCGACAGCAAGGCGACGCGGCGGTGCCAGTCGGCCTGCGCGCAGGCGCGCGCGTCCACGCCGCCGAAACGCACCTGCCCGGCCTGCGGATCTTCCAGGCGCAGCAGCAGATGCAGCAGGGTCGATTTGCCGGCGCCGCTCGCCCCCAGGACGGCCACGCTTTCGCCCGGCGCCACGCGCAGGCTCACGTCTTCCAGCACCGCCGGCGCCGGCTCCCCGGGCGCGGCGGGATAGGCGAAGCGCACGCCGTCCAGCTCCAGCGCGCCGGTCTCGGGCAGGGCCTGCGGCGCATCGGGATCGAGCATGTCGGGCTGGCTTTGCGTCACCTCGCGGATGCGCGCCGCCGCCGACATCGCCGAGCCCATGCGCGAGACGCCGCGCATGATGGGACCGGCCACTTCGAAGATGCCGATGACCGCCAGCAGCAGGCCGGCCAGCACCGGACCGCTGATCCGTCCGGTGGCCAGCGTGTCCAGGCCGAACCAGAGCCAGGCCAGCACCGCCGCGCCGGCGGCGAACTGCAGGAAGAACTGGCCCCGGGCCGCGACCCGCGCCTGGCCGCCGCGCGCGGCCGCGCTGGCCTGGCACAGCCGCTCGAAGTGATCCGTGGTCTGCGCCTGCGCGTGCAACGCCACCATGTCGGCATGCCCATCCACCGCGTCCAGCGTGGCCGCGCGCAGTCCGGCCGCGCTTTCCTGCGCCGCCGCGCCCGGCCGGCGCGCGGCCCGCAACAGCCACAGGGGCACCAGCACGCAGGCCGTCAACAGCGCCAGCGCGAACGCCAGCGCGGCGGCGGGCACCCAGCGCCCCAGCACCGCGGTCAGGATGGCGCCGCCCAGCAGCGCGGTGGCCAGCGGCGCCAGCACGAACAGGAATACCGTGTCCAGCGCGTCCACGTCGCCCGTCATGCGCGCCACCAGGTCGCCGTCGCGGTAGCGCGCCAGTTGCCGCGGCGTCAGCCGCGTGAGCGCCGCGAACACCACGGCGCGCAGGTCCGCCAGCAGGCGCAGCGTGGCGGCATGGCCGACGACGCGGTCGGCGTAGCGCGCCACGATGCGCAGGAACGACAGCGCGCGCACCAGCGCCGACGGCGCGAACAGATTGAACGCGGCGCCCGCGCCGGCCAGCGCGGCCCCGGTCAGGAACCATCCCGACACGCCCAGCAGGCCCACGCCCGCCGCCACCGTGGCCAGCGCGCAGAATAATGCGAGCAAAAGCCCGCTTTTTCGGCGGGCATACAGCGGCAGCAGCAGCAACAGGTTCTTCATGCGTCTTCCACTTTCGCGTCGGCCACGCGCAAGGTCCGGCCCAGCCGCGCCGCCACGGCCGGCGCATGCGTCGCCAGCAACAGGCTGCGGCCGGCCGAAAAGGCCAGAATCTCGTCCAGCACGCGCGCCTGCGTGTCCTCGTCCAGGTACGCCGTGGGCTCGTCGAGCAGGATCAGGCCCGGATCGCGCAGGAACAGGCGCGCCAGCGCCACGCGCTGCGCCTGCCCGCCGGACAGTCCGTGGCCGCGCCCGCCCAGCCGCGTCTGCAGCCCTTGCGGCAGCGCCTCGGCGAATTCCAGCACGCAGGCGCGCCTGGCGGCTTCGCGCAGCTCGGCGTCGCTGGCGTCGGGCCGGCCCAGGCGGATGTTGTCGGCGATGGAGCCCGCCAGCAGCTGCGGCTTCTGCCCGATCAGCACCACGCGTTCGCGCAGGTCCGCTTCGCGCCATTCGGCCAGCGGCAGGCCGTCGATGCGGATATCGCCTTCGGCCGGGCGCAGGCGCGCAAGCGCCTCCAGCAGCGTGGACTTGCCGATGCCGCTGGGCCCCATCAGCGCCACATGCTCGCCCGGGGCCAGCGCCAGCGCGGCGCCGGACAGCACCGGGCGGCTGCGCCCCGGCGCCTGCACGCCCAGGCCCGCCACGGCCACCGCCGCGCCCGCGACGCGCGATGCGGGCGCGGCGTGGACGCCGGTTTCGACGCGATCGCCGGTTCCGTCGTCCTGCGGCAGGCCGTCGAACAAGGCGGCGATCTGCGTGACCGCCGCCAGCGCCGTGGCGCGGTCGTGGTAGTGCGCCGCGAACTGGCGCAGCGGCGCATAGACCTCCGGCGCCATCAGCAGACAGAACAGGCCCGCCTGCAGGGTAAGCGGCGTCCAGCGCACGTCCAGAAAGCCCAGATAGGTCAGACCGATATAGACGGCCACGCCCGCCACGCCCAGCGCGGCGAAGAACTCCAGCACCGCCGACGACAGGAAGGCGATGCGCAATACCGACATGGTGCGTTGGCGCAGGGCGTCGCTGGCCGCGGCCACCGAGGCGGCTTCGGCCTCGGCCCGGCCATACAGCTTCAGGGTCGACAGCCCGCGCAGGCGGTCGGCGAAAAAGCCCGACAGCCGCGCGAACGCGCGCAGGTGGCGGCGGCTGGCGCCCTGGGCGCCCCAGCCCACCAGGGCCATGAAAAGCGGAATCAGCGGCGCGGTGACCAGCAGCAGCAGCCCGGCGATCACGTCCACCGGCAGCAGCACCACGGAGAACGCCACCGGCAGCATGGCCGCCGCCGCCATGGCCGGCAGGTACTTGGCGAAATAGCCGTCGAGCGCCTCGACCTGGTCCACCACCGCGCTGGCCAGTTCGCCGGCGGCGCGGCCCCGGCTCCAGTGCGGCCCGAGGCGCAGCAGGCGCCGGAACAGCGACAGCCGCACGTGCAGCTTGATGCGTTCCGCGGCCTCGGCGCCGGCGCGCTCGCCCGCCCAGGCGATGGCCGCGCGGACCAGCATGAGCGCGGCGATGCCGAGAATGCCGCCGATCAGTTCGTGCCGGGGCGCCTGCCCGACGATGGCCGCGTCCAGCACGCTGGCCAGCAGCCAGGCCTGCGCCACCATCAGGATGCCGCCGACGAGCGGCGCGGCGCCCGCCAGTATCAGCGGCAGCCGGGCGGCCCTGGCAAGCGCCGCCAGCCACCGCGACTGTTCACGCGGCGGTTTGCCCAGCGTTGCGGAGGGATCGTGCTCGAGGGCGCTGGTGTCGCCCCTCACTCGTCGTCGCGGCCGGCGCGCGGGTCATGCGCATGGCCTTCGCGCAGTTCGAACCACATCGCGTTGAGGATGGCGAATGCGCACGCCAGGCCCAGGCCGAGTATCCACGAGAAATACCACATGGTGGAGGCTCCTAAGTCAGTATGAGTTGGGCGTGCCGCCGACCGATTCCTCGGTGACCTTGCCGCGCATGACGCGGTAGACCCAGGCGGTGTAGACGGTGACGATCGGCAGGAAGACGGCGACCGCGATGACCATGATCCACAGCGTCAAGTGGCTGGACGAGCCGTCCCAGACCGTAAGCCCGGCCTGCGGTCTGGTCGACGAGGGCATGATGAACGGGAACAGCGAAAAGCCCGCCGTCAGGATCACGCCGGTGATGGACGTAGCCGAGGCCAGGAACGCCAGCATGTTGGCGCGCACGCTCAGCAGCAGCGCCGCCAGCACCGCCCCGGCCACGCCCAGCGCGGGCGCGATCCACATCAGCGGCCACTTGGCGTAATTGGCCATCCATGCCCCGTCCTGCACCGACACGGTCTTCTGCATGGGATTGGAAGGGGCCGCCACGTCGATGGCGCTGGTGATCACGTGGCCGCCGATGCCGCCGGCCACCCAGAAGCCGCCGACGATGAAAAGCGCGGCGGTCAGCAACGCGCACAGCCGGCCCCAGTTGCGGGCGCGCTCGGCCACCGCGCCCTCGGTGCGCCAGGCCAGCAGCACGGCGCCGTGCATGGCCAGCATCACCACGCTCAGCACGCCGGCCAGCAAGGCGAACGGCATGAACAGCTGGTAGAAGTGGCCTTCGTAGATGGGCCGCAGCGTGACGGGGTCGAACGTGAACGGCACGCCCAGGATGATGTTGCCCATGGCCACGCCGAACACCAGCGAGGCCAGCACGCCCGAAAAGCACAGCACGGCGTCCCAGCGGCTGCGCCAGCGGGTGTCTTCCATCTTGCTGCGGTACTTGAAGCCCACGGGCCGCAGGATCAGCGCGATCAGCACCAGCATCATCGCCAGGTAGAACCCGGAGAACGAGGCCGCGTACAGCAGCGGCCACGCGGCGAAGATGGCGCCGCCCGCGGTGATGAGCCACACCTGGTTGCCTTCCCAGACGGGGCCAACCACGTTGATCACCACCCGGCGCTCCACGTCGGTCTTGGCGACCACCGGCAGCAGTGCGGCCACGCCGAGGTCGAAGCCGTCCATCACGGCGAAGCCGATGAGCAGCGCGCCCATCAGCACCCACCACACCACGCGCAGGGTGCCGTAGTCGAAGGGGATCAGATTTTCCATGATGCTCTCCTCAGGCGCGCACGGCGGCGTGGACGGGATCGGCGGCGCTGTCGGGCGCCGGCTGATCGGACTTCGGTCCGGCCTTGATGGCGTGCAGCATCACCTTGACGCCGATGATGGCCAGCACCGTGTACAGCACCAGGTAGATCGCCAGGGAGATGACCAGGTCCATGACGGTCAGGCCCGAGGCCGCGTAGTAGGTCGGCAGCACGCCTTCGATCACCCAGGGCTGGCGTCCGTACTCGGCCACGAACCAGCCGCTTTCGATGGCGATCCAGGGCAGCGGCAGGCTCCACAGCGCCACCTTGAGCAGGCCGCGGCGGCTGTCCAGGCGGCCGCGCGAGGCCAGCCAGAAGGCCACGGCGAAGAACACGATCAGGTACATGCCCACCGCCACCATGATGCGGAAGGTCCAGAACAGCGGCGCCACCGTGGGCACCGTGTCCACCGCGGCCTGCTTGATGTCGGCCTCGGTGACCTTGCTCATGTCGGGCTGGTAGCGCTTGACCAGCAGCGCGTAGCCCAGATCGGGCCAGGTCCGGTCGAACACCATGCGCGCGTCCACGTCCTTGGGATTGGCGCGGATTTTCTGCAGCGCGTCGTACGCCACGATGCCGTCGCGGATGCGGTTCTCGGCGCGCAGGATCAGGTCGTCGATGCCCAGCAGCGGCGTGGTCAGCGAGCGCGTGCCGATGATGCCCATGACGTACGGGATCTCGATGGCGAAGTCGTTCTTGCGCTCTTCCTGGTTGGGCCAGGCCACCAGGTTGAAGGACGCGGGCGCCGGCTCGGTGTGCCACATGGACTCGATGGCCGCGATCTTCATCTTCTGGTGTTCGGTGGTGAGGTAGCCGCTTTCGTCGCCCAGCACCACGACCGACAGCGCCGAGGCCAGGCCGAAGCTGGCCGCGACCGCCATCGAGCGCTTGGCCAGGTCGATGTGGCGGCCCTTCAGCAGGTACCACGCGCTGATCGACATGACGAACATGGCGCCGGCCACGTAGCCCGCGCTGACCGTGTGCACGAACTTGGCCTGGGCCACCGGGTTGAGGATCACCGCGGCGAAGTCGGTCATCTCCATGCGCATGGTGTCGGGATTGAAGACCGCGCCCACCGGGTTCTGCATCCAGCCGTTGGCGATCAGGATCCACAGCGCCGAGAAGTTGGTGCCGAACGCCACCAGCCAGGTCACCACCAGGTGGCTGACCTTGGACATGCGGTTCCAGCCGAAGAAGAACAGGCCGACGAAGGTGGCTTCGAGGAAGAAGGCCATCAGCCCCTCGAGGGCCAGCGGCGCGCCGAAGATGTCGCCCACGTAGTGGCTGTAGTAGGACCAGTTCATGCCGAACTGGAATTCCATCACGACGCCGGTGGCCACGCCCAGCGC
Source organism: Achromobacter sp. SX5 (assembly GCF_056711425.1). Lineage (NCBI taxonomy): Bacteria > Pseudomonadati > Pseudomonadota > Betaproteobacteria > Burkholderiales > Alcaligenaceae > Achromobacter > Achromobacter sp. SX5. Next base: position 5,337,496 of record NZ_CM160041.1, read on the forward strand.
GAAGTTGATGCCGAACAGCGTGCCCCAGAACATGGTCATCTTTCGCCAGATCGGGCGGCCGGTCATGACGTACACGCTTTCCATGATGGCCAGGATGAAAGACAGGCCGAGCGTGAGGGGAACGAACAGGAAGTGGTAGAGGACGGTCGCGGCAAACTGGAATCGCGACAGGTTCACGACGTCGAGATCAATCATCGGGGCGCTCCCAAAGAGATGCCACGGCAACCGGCATGGTTCCCAGGCCGTCTGCGCCCAATGGTAAGGGCGTTGGATACAACTTCATAGGGGTTATCCATAAATTCAGGACAGATCACTTTCATTCCTTGCCGCGCAATTTGCCGGCGAAGCCCAGCACCTTCTGCACCTTGGAACCCAGTTTCATCAGGTTCTGCAGGGTTTCGGGAGGCAGACGCTGGACCTCGTCGAACCATCCGGTGGAGAGCTCGATGAGCTCCAGCATCTCGGTCATGCGCTGTTGCGCGTAAGCCTCATCCGGCCCGGATGGCGGCTCCAGCAGGGTGTCCCGCAGCAGCGAGAGCGTGGGATCGATCTCGCGCTTGCGCTTTTCTTCCATCAGGGTGCGGAAGATCTCCCAGACGTCCTTGGGGGTTTCGAAGTAGTCGCGGCGGTCGCCCACCTGGTGGATGAGCTTGACCAGGCGCCAGGACTGCAGCTCTTTCAGGCCGAGGCTGACGTTGGAGCGCGAAAAGCCCAGCGCGTCGGCGATGTCGTCGGCGTTCAGGGGCTTGGGGGAGAGGAACAGCAGGGCGTAGATCTGGCCGACCGTGCGGTTCACGCCCCAGCGGCTGCCCATTTCCCCGAAATGCAGGATGAAGCGTTCGTTTTGCGGGGTGAGAGCCATGATCGATCCTGCGCCAGCGGTACGGAAGCGGCGAACCAGACAAATCCAGTTACGTCACTTTCAGAAATTTCTGAAATTATCGAACAAACCATGAGAAAGCGCAAACCACACCGGCGGCATGGGGATGCACGCAAGCGGGACGGGCATCGACGGCGGACGAACGCAAGCAGCCCCCGCCTGGGCGGGGGCTGCTGGTGAAAACCGAAGAAAAAGCGGCTAGCCGGCCTGGACCGACACGGCGGCGGCCACCCGCTTGGCCTTGGCGCGCGCGGCCGCGACGTCGTCGGCCACGGCCAGGCCCACGCCCATGCGGCGCTTGACGAAGGATTCGGGCTTGCCGAAGAGGCGGATATCGGTGCCGGGCTCGGCCAGCGCCTCGGCCACGCCGTGGAACGACACGGCCGCGGCGTCGACGCCGCCGTAGATCACGCTGCTGGCGCCCGGCTGACGCAGGCTGGTGTCCACCGGCAGCCCCAGCAGCGCGCGGGCGTGCAGTTCGAACTCGCTCTGGACCTGGGTGATCAGGGTGACCAGGCCGGTGTCATGCGGGCGCGGGCTGACTTCCGAGAACCAGATCTGGTCGCCGGCGACGAACAGTTCCACCCCGAAGATGCCCAAACCGCCCAGGTTGGACGTGACGGCCAGCGCGATCTCGCGCGCGCGCTCCAGCGCCGCGGGCGACATCGGGTGCGGCTGCCAGCTTTCCACGTAGTCGCCGTCGACCTGCTTGTGGCCGATGGGCTCGCAGTAGCGGGTCTCGATCTGGCCGTCGGCGCCGCGGGCGCGCACGGTGAGCAGGGTGATTTCGTAGTCGAAGCGGATGAAGCCCTCGACGATGGCGCGCCCGCCCCCTACCCGGCCGCCCTCCTGGGCGTAGCGCCAGGCGTCGGCGATGTCGTCGGCGCTCTTGATCAGGGACTGGCCCTTGCCCGAGGACGACATGACCGGCTTGATGACGCAGGGATAGCCGATGCCGCCGTCGATGGCCTGGCGCAGCTCGGCCTCGGTGTCGACGAAGCGGTAGGGCGAGGTCGGCAGGCCCAGGGTTTCGGCCGCCAGGCGGCGGATGCCCTCGCGGTTCATGGTGAGCTGGGCGGCGCGGGCGGTCGGCGTCACCCGGGCCACGCCGGCCGCTTCCAGGTCGACCAGCAAATTGGTGGCAATGGCCTCGATTTCGGGGACAATAACGTGCGGCCGCTCCTGTTCGATGACTTTGCGCAAGGCCTGCGGGTCGGTCATCGAGACCACATGCGCCCGGTGCGCCACCTGGTGGCCCGGGGCGTCGGCATACCGATCCACCGCGATGACCTCCACGCCCAGCCGCTGCAGGGCGATGATGACCTCTTTGCCCAGCTCGCCCGCCCCGAGCAGCATGACGCGGGTGGCCAGGGGAGACAAAGGCGTGCCTAGAACGGGGCTGGGAAGGCTGGACATGGACGAACCTGCAGGAGAGTTTGGAAGCCGTTGAAAAGAGCCGCCAGGATGCCATACCCCCCTGCTCGGGGCAAACCCGCATACTGATATTAAAATCCGCCCATGACTGACCATCCCACCACTACGTCCGAGACCGCGCTGGCATCTGCGCGCAGAACGCTGCAAATCGAAAGCCAGGGGCTGCTGGACCTGTCGGCCCGGCTGGACGACAGCTTTGCGCAGGCGGTCGCCATGCTGCTGGCCTGTCGCGGCCGCGTGGTGGTGAGCGGCATCGGCAAGACCGGCCATATCGCCCGCAAGATCGCGGCAACGCTGGCCTCGACCGGCACGCCGGCCTTTTTCCTGCACGCGGCCGAGGCCGTGCACGGCGATCTCGGCATGATCACCCGTGACGACGTGATCATCGCGATTTCGTATTCGGGCAGCGGCCAGGAATTGCTGACCATCCTGCCGGTGGCCCGCCGCATGGGCGCGCGCCTGGTCGCGATCACGGGCAATCCGCGTTCGGAACTGGCCGAGCTCGCCGACGTGCACCTGGACGCCAGCGTGGCCCAGGAGGCGTGTCCGCTGAACCTCGCGCCCACGGCCAGCACCACCGCCGCGCTGGCCCTGGGCGACGCGCTGGCCGTGGCCTGCCTGGAGGCGCGCGGCTTCGGCCCGCAGGATTTCGCGCGCTCGCACCCCGGCGGCGCGCTGGGCCGCCGCCTGCTGACGCACGTGCGCGACGTGATGCGCCAGGGCAACGCCCTGCCCATCGTGCTGGCCGGCACGCCGGTGTCGCAGGCGCTCGAGGTCATGTCCGCCAAAGGCATGGGCATGACGGTCGTGACCGACGCGCAGCACCGCCCCCTGGGAATCTTCACCGACGGCGACCTGCGCCGCCTGATCGCGCGGCACGGCGACATCCGCAGCCTGACCGTGGAATCCGGCATGACGCGCTCGCCGCGCAGCATCAATCCCGACGCGCTGGCCGTCGAGGCCGCGCAGCAAATGGACGAACAACGGCTCAACCACATGCTGGTGCTGGATGCCGACGGCGCCCTGCTCGGCGCCCTGCACATGCATGATCTGATGGCCGCTAAAGTGGTATGACTATGACTCTTCCTGCTTCCGTGACTCACCCGGCCGACGCGCTGGTCCTCGCCCGCATCCCCGCCGCCGTGCGCGAACGCGCCGCCACCGTGCGCCTGATGGTGTTCGACGTGGACGGCGTGCTGACCGACGGCAGCCTCTATTACGGCGAAAGCGGCGAACTGCAGAAGCGCTTCAACGCGCTGGACGGCCACGGGCTGCGCCTGCTGATGGAAGGCGGGCTGACGGTGGCGCTGATGACCGGCCGCTCGGGCCCGATCGTGGCGCGCCGCGCCGCCGAACTGGGCATCGCCGAGGTGGTCCAGGGCGTGCGCGACAAGGGCGGCGCGCTGGCTGAACTTGCGCAACGCTGCGGTGTCCAACTGAACCAGACCGGCTATATGGGCGATGACATCATCGACCTGCCGGCCATGCAGCGCGCGGGCTTCGCCGCCAGCGTGCCGAACGCCCCGGGCTACGTCAGCCAGGCCGCCCACTGGGTGTCCACGCAGGCCGGCGGCAACGGCGCGGTGCGCGAATGCTGCGACCTGCTGCTGGCGTCCCAGGGACGCCTGGGGGCATTCCTGGCGGCGCCGGGCCTGCTGGGCCCGGGCGCCATCCAATGACCGCCGCGACAACCGACACGCCCTTGCGGCGAACCCGATGAAAGAACGTTTTCCCTCTCTGATCGCCCTGTTCCTGCTGGTGGTGCTGGTCACCAGCTCCTGGTGGGCGGCCGATTACGCGCAGCGGGCCATCCCGGTGGACCCGCCGCGCCGCGTCACCCACGAGATGGACGCCTGGTCGCGCGATTTCGTCATGCTGCGCACCGATCCCAGCGGCCGGCCCATCAACCGGCTCGAAGGCCAGTACGCGGAACACTTCCCCGACGACGACTCCTATCACATCACCGCGCCGCGCGCGGTGGGCCAGCGCGAGACCAACCCCATCACGGTGGCCGTCTCCAAGACGGCCGTGATGGAGCAAGGCGGCAAGCGCATCGTCATGAACGGCGACGCGCACGTGCACCGCCAGCCCGACGCCAACAACGACATGCTGGACGTGCGCAGCCAGCAACTGATCATCCTGCCCGACGAGGACGTGGTCTATACCGACCTGCCGGCGGAGGTCCTCAAGGGCCGTTCGCGCATGAACGGCAAGGGCATGCGCTACAACAACAAAACGCGCCAGCTGCAGGTTTCGGCATCGACCGATGTGGAAATCGCCGGTTCCGAAGGCAAGCAGCAGCCCCGGAACGGCGTTCCCGCCAACAACACTGACCAGAAAAAACCATGACCGACCTCCGGATTCTCCTTGCCCCGACGACCCGCCTGATCGGCGCCGCCCTGCTGGCGGCCGCGGCGCTGGCGCCGGTCCACGCCGCGGAACAGGGTTCCAAATCGGCGCCTGCGGCCGAAGAGCCCAGCACGCTGATCCTGTCGGAGACCCTGCACTACGACGACGTGAAGAAGAAAAGCGTCTTCACGGGCAACGTCAGCCTGACGCGCGGGCTCATGACGCTGACCTCGGACGTGCTGGAGGTCAACGAGGACGCGAAGGGCAACCAGTTCGGCACGGCCACCGCCAACAAGGGCAAGGTCGTGACCATCCGCCAGGAGCGCCCCGAGACCTTCGAGCTCATCGAAGGCAAGGGCCTGCGCGCCGAGTACGACGGCTCCAAGAGCACGTTCGACCTGATCGGCCAGGCGGTCGTGATCCGCTACGTCTGTGGCAAACCCTTCGACACCATCCGCGGCGAACGGGTGCGCTACAACGAAAAGACCGGCACCTACGAAGCCCAGGGCGGCCCCAACTCGTCGGCCCCCGGCGGGCGGGTGCGTTCGGTCGCCGAGCCGCGCGCCAAGTCCGACGCCGCCATCGCGGAATGCCGCAAGCAGCAGGCCGCCAAGAAAGGGCGTTGAAGCGCCTCCCAGCCACACCATACGCAGCCACGATGAACCAACCCACAGTGCAGACTCCCGTGACCTCCGCCCCGACGGGCGTCAAGCAGGGCAGCCTGCGCGCAACCGGCTTGCGCAAAACCTATAACGGCCGCACGGTGGTGCAGGACGTCTCCCTGTCCGTCGTCAGCGGCGAAGTCGTCGGCCTGCTCGGCCCCAACGGCGCCGGCAAGACCACCAGCTTCTACATGATCGTGGGCCTGGTGCCCGCCGACGCCGGCCGCATCGAGATCGACGGCGCCGCCATCACGGCCATGCCCATCCACAAGCGCGCGCGCATGGGGCTGTCGTACCTGCCGCAGGATGCTTCGGTGTTCCGCCGCCTGACGGTGGAGCAGAACATCCGCGCGGTGCTCGAGCTTCAAACGGGGCCGGATGGGCGCGCGCTGTCCACGGCCAAGATCAACGAGCAGATGGAATCCCTGCTCGAAGAACTGCAGATCGGCCATATCCGCAGCAATGCGGCCATTTCGCTGTCGGGCGGCGAACGCCGCCGCGTCGAGATCGCGCGCGCGCTGGCCACCAGCCCGCGCTTCATCCTGCTGGACGAGCCCTTCGCCGGCGTCGACCCCATCGCCGTGATCGAGATCCAGCGCATCGTGCGCTTCCTGAAGGGGCGCGGCATCGGCGTGCTGATCACCGACCACAACGTGCGCGAGACGCTGGGCATCTGCGACCGCGCCTACATCATCAGCGAGGGCAAGGTGCTGACCGACGGCCATCCCGAGGAAATCGTGGGCGATCCCGCGGTGCGCCGCGTCTATCTGGGCGAACACTTCCGCATGTAACCGGCGGGTCCGGGAAGACCCTAGGCGGGCCGCCGGTACATCCTAGGGACTCAGCCATAAAAATGACATGTTATTGCGCTAGCTCAGCTTGTTTTATCGGCCCGAGTCTATACACTAGTACTAACCGAAACCGCTGAATTCAAGGAGAACGCCTAACGCACAAGCCGCGCATTTCTGCGCAATTTTTTTCCCTCTTTTAGAAGGAGAGCACACTATGAACCTGAGCATCTGCGGTCGTCACCTCGACGTCACCCCGGCCATCCGGGAATATGTCATGAACAAACTGGCGCGAGTGCTGCGGCATTTCGATCACGTCATCGATACCCAGGTCATGCTCTCGGTAGAGCCCCTGCGGCATAGAGCCGAAATCACCATGCGTCTGAGCGGTAAGGACATTCATTGTGAAGCTACCGATGAAAATCTCTATGCGGCCATAGATCTTCTGGCAGACAAAGTCGACCGTCAGGTCATCAAGCACAAGGACAAGGTACGAAGCCACACGGCCGAGTCAGTGAAGCGGCAAGCGGCGAACCTCTCGCCAACCCAGCAGTAACGCGCCTCACGACAGCTCGCCATGTGCGGCTAACGAAACAGCGATTCTCGAATCCTGCCTGAGTCCCGGTGTCCCGCTAGACCACGCGTCCAGCCGGGGCATCGGCAAACTTCCCCCTCCCGGCTTCCCCCCCTCCCCCCAGCGTTTTCCCCGGTACCGGCCCGCCCGGCGCACCCGTTTTCCCGCCCGCCCCCCGAATTCCCCGTCCACGCCGTGGCGCACGGCGCAAGAATGCCCACAATCCGGCGCTTACGGTCTATGCTGTCGCTCTTGCCGTCCCACGGCGCGCCTTCGCAGGGGACGCGTCCAGAGGCCGATTATTGCACTGCGTCATATAACCATATAATGATCCGATGAATCATTTGTCGCGCATCCTTCCCGCCGGCAACGTCGTGCTCGATATGCTCGCCACGAGCAAGAAACGTGCGTTCGAACAAGCCGGCCTACTCTTCGAAAACAACCACGGCCTGGCGCGCGCGCTCGTCTTCGACAGCCTGTTCGCCCGCGAACGCCTGGGGTCCACCGCGCTGGGCCAGGGCGTGGCGGTGCCGCACGGCCGCGTGAAGGGCCTGGAGCAGGCGCTGGCGGCCTTCATCAGGCTGGCCCAGCCCATCGCCTTCGATGCGCCCGACGGCCAGCCGGTCTCGATGCTGCTCTGCCTGCTGGTGCCCGAAGCGGCCACGCAGCAGCACCTGGACATCCTGGCCGAACTGGCCCAGCTCATGTCCAACAAGGCATTGCGCGAGGCCCTGGCCACCGAAGCCGATCCGGCCGTCGTCCACAAGATGCTGACGACCGGGCAACTCTGATCCACTCGCGGACACGCTGCCATGCTCACGGTGCAGGAACTCGTCGACGACAACGCCGACAAAATCCCCTTTAACTGGATTTCGGGCCAGGGCGCGGCGGACCGCGCGATTCCCGACGACGGCATGTCGGCCGCCGACCTGGTCGGCCACCTGAACCTGATCCACCCGTCGCGCATCCAGGTCTTCGGCCAGGAAGAGCTGGCGTACTACACCCGCTTCGACCTGCGCCGGCGCATGCACCACATGGACGAGCTGCTGATCGGCGGCGTTCCGGCCATTCTGCTGGCCGACGGCCTGAGCCCGCCGCAGGACCTGATCGACCAGTGCGACCAGCACCAGGTGCCGCTGCTGTCCACACCGGTCGCGGCCGCGCAGCTCATCGACCTGCTGCGCATCTACCTCGGCAAGAAGCTGGCGCCCACCACCACGGTCCACGGCGTGTTCCTGGACGTGCTCGGCCTGGGCGTGCTGATCACCGGCGAATCCGGCCTGGGCAAGAGCGAACTGGCGCTGGAACTGATCTCGCGCGGCCACGGCCTGGTGGCCGACGACGCGGTGGAGTTCTCGCGCACCGCGCCCAACATGATCGAAGGCCACTGCCCGCAGCTGCTGCAGAACCTGCTGGAAGTACGCGGCCTGGGCCTGCTGGACATCCGCACCATCTTCGGCGAGACCTCCGTGCGCCGCAAGATGCGCCTCAAGCTCATCGTGCACCTAGTGCGCGCCACCGCGCAGGACAAGTTCGAACGCCTGCCGCTGCAGGACATCACCCAGGACATGCTGGGCCTGCCGGTGCGCAAGGTGATGCTGCAGGTCGCCGCGGGCCGCAATCTGGCCGTGCTGGTCGAGGCCGCCGTGCGCAACACCATCCTCAAGCTGCGCGGCATCGACACGCTGGGCGAATTCATGGAACGCCAGGCGATGGCGATCCTGCAGAGCAGCAAATAGCGTGATGGGTTTCGCGCGCTCGATGTTCGCGTTCTTGTCCAAAGATTCTCGCGCTGCACCCATCCTGCGATGCAACTCGTAGGATGGGTGCCGCGCGAGATATTCGACATAAGAAATCAAGCGCCGGACGCGCGAAACCCATCAGGCAACACCACCCCCTAATTCCGCGTAGACGCCGCGCGCGCCCGCTTGACCTCCAGCGGCGTCACGCCCCCGGCCTCGTTGCCCCAGCTATTGCGGATGTACGACACCAGCATGGCGACATCGCTGTCGTTCAGCAATTGCCCGAACGGCGGCATGCCGTGGGGCCGCGGGTTGGCCGCCGTGGCGGGCGCGTAGCCGCCGTCCAGCACCATGCGGATCGCGTTGACGGGCGACGGCGCGGTCACCGTGGGATTGCCGGCCAGCGCCGGCCAGGCCATGCCGCTGCCCTGGCCTTCGGCCTGGTGGCATTGCACGCATTGCTGCTGGTACAGCTTGCCGCCCAGTTCCATCGCCGCCGGCGACACCGGCGCCTTGAGCGGCTGCGCCGCGGCCGGCGCGGCCGGCAGCGACTTGAGGTAGACGCCGATGGCCAGCGCGTCGTCGTCGCTTAGGTGCTGCGTGCTGCCCAGCACCACCTCGGCCATCGGCCCGCTGACGCTGGAATGCCGCGACACGCCGGTCTTGAGCAGCGTGGCGATGTCCTCGGCCGACCAGCGCCCCATGCCGGTCTGCATGTCATTCGTGAGCGGCGGCGCGTACCAGTCCAGCACCGGAATCACGCCGCCGCCCAGCGGCTGCTCCGAACGCAGCGCGCCCATGCTGTTGCGCGGCGTATGGCAGGCGGCGCAATGCCCCAGCCCTTCGACCAGATAGCGGCCGCGGTTCCATTGCAGCGACTGGCCGGCGTCGGGCTCCATCACCCCGGGCTTGAAGTACAGCGCGCGCCAGGCGGCCAGCAGGGCGCGCTGGTCGTACGGGAATTCGAGCTCGGGCGGCCGGTTCGCGCGGCTGACCGGCGGCACGCTGCGCAGGTAGGCGTACAAGGCGTCGGCGTCCGCGCGCGTGATGCGCGTGTACTCGGTGTACGGGAACGCGGGATAGAGCAGCGTGCCGTCGCGCGATTTGCCGTTGTGCAGCGCCTGCCAGAAATCGTCGGCCGTCCAGGCGCCGATGCCGGTCTGTTCGTCGGGCGTGATGTTGGGGCCGTACACCGTGCCGAACGGCGTCGGGATGGGCGTGCCGCCAGCCAGCGGCTGGCCGCCGCGGCTGGTGTGGCAGGCCATGCAGTTGCCGGCCTGCGCCAGGTAGCGGCCGCGCTCGACCAGCGTGGCCGCGTCCTGCGCGGCGGCCGCCGGGCCGGTGCTGGCGTCGTCGCGCGTGCCCGCCCAGTAAAGGCCGCCGGCCGCCACGACCAGCGCCAGCAACAGGACCCACAGGACTTTCTTCATGAGTTTCATCGCGGCTCCCTAGCGTTGCGCCTGGCTGCCGCATTCGGCCGGCAGGCGCAGCGAGCCCGCGGGCTCGGGAGCATAAGGTTCGACCACGGGCCGCGACGACAGCCACGCGGCCAGCGCGCCGATGTCGGCGGGGGTGAGCTTGGCGGCGACGTCGGCCATGCAGTCCGGCTCGGCGGCGCGGCGCAGGCCGTTCTTCCAGCCGCCGATCTGCGAGCCGATGTAGTCGCGCGGCAGGCCGAGCAGGCCCGGGATGGCCGGCAGCACGCCGCCCAGCGCGGCGCCGTGACAGGCCGCGCAGGCGGGCAGCCCGCGCGCCGCGTCGCCGTCGAGCGCCAGCTTGCGGCCGGCCTCCAGCGTGGCGGCGGACACTTCGGGGCGGGCCGGCGGCGGATACGGCACGTGCTGCCCGGCGAAATACGCCGCCATTTCACGCAGGTATTCGTCCGGCAACCCGGTGAGCAGGTGCGTCATGGGCCGATACTGGCGCCGGTCGTCGCGGAAATTCAGCAGCTGGTGGTACAGATAGTCCTGGGGCTTGCCGGCCAGGCGCGGATAGTAGCCGTCGGCGCCGGCGCGGCCCTGCTCGCCGTGGCAGGCCGTACAGGCCGCCACGCGCGCCGCCATGGTGTCCGGGCGCAGGGTCTCCTGGGCCTGGGCTGGCGTGGCCGCAAAAGCGGCGGCGAGGATCGGAATTGCCCAAAACCGCGGCAGTGAAACACTACGAAAGGAAATGAAGGCTAACATCTATGTCGAATTCCAATCCCCCCGAAGCGCATGACGGCGGGGCGCGTATGTGAAATCTGTCGATGAAGTCTGTCTGATGCCGGCCAACTTTACGCCACCGGCGCAAAAAAGGTACAGATCAGATTTCGAGTTTACGGCCATATCAGATGCCGCCTTGCCGCATCGCCCTGGAAAAGCGTGCCACAATCATGTCCATGTTGAAAGTCGTCCTAGTCACCGGCATCTCAGGCTCCGGCAAGTCCGTCGCCCTGCGCATGCTCGAGGATGCCAGCTATACCTGCGTCGACAACCTGCCGGTGCGGTTCCTGACCGAGTTCATCGCCAACGCCCGCGACGAGGGCCTGGAGCGCGTGGCCGTCGCCATCGACGTGCGCTCGCCCGGCGAACTGGCCGAGCTGCCGGACGTGGTCACCGCGCTGCGCGCCATGGGCACCAGCCTGCGCGTGGTCTTCCTGGACGCCAGCACCGCCACGCTGGTGCAGCGCTATTCCGAATCCCGCCGCCGCCATCCGCTCACCGACCGCCTGCAGCGCGGCGGCACCGCGCCCTCGCTGACCGACTGCATCGCGCTGGAGCGCGAACTGCTGGCCCCGCTGCGCGAACAGGAACACGTCATCGACACCTCGGACCTGACGCCGGGGCAGCTGCGGGTCTGGATCCGCGACCTGATCCACGCCGACCGCGCGCCGCTGGTGCTGACGTTCGAATCCTTCGCCTACAAGCGCGGCGTGCCGCGCGACGCCGACCTGGTGTTCGACGTGCGCTGCCTGCCCAATCCCTATTACGACCGCAACCTGCGCCCCCTGACCGGCCGCGACGAACCCGTGGCCGCGTGGCTGGCAGGCTTCGACCAGGTCGGGCAGATGATCGATGACATCGCCGGTTTCCTGAACCGCTGGCTGCCGCAATACACGCAGGACACCCGCAACTACCTCACCGTCGCCATCGGCTGCACCGGCGGCCAGCACCGTTCGGTCTATGTGGTCGAGCAGCTGGCGCTGCGCTTCGCCGACCACGACCCGCTGCTGGTGCGCCACCGCACCCAACTGCCCGACGAATCCGCATGACCCTGTCCCGACCGCTGCGCCTGATCCTGACGCTGTTGCTGGCCTTCGCCGTGGCCGCCTGTTCCTCCACCGGCGGACGCAAGAAGGGCGGCTACTACAAGGACGACGGGCCGGACGCGAATCCGCCCTCGAACCTGGACCAGATCCCCGACGCGGTGCCCAAAATCGAACCCTACGCCAGCGGCGCGAACCGGCCCTACGTGGTGTTCGGCCAGCGCTACGTGCCGGACACCAGCGGCCAGCCCTATAAAAAGCGCGGCATCGCCTCGTGGTACGGCAAGAAGTTCCACGGCAATTCCACGTCCATCGGCGAAACCTACGACATGTACGCCATGACCGCCGCCCACACCACGCTGCCGCTGCCCAGCTACGCGCGCGTGACCAGCATGGTCAACGGCAAGACCGTCGTGGTCCGCGTCAATGACCGCGGCCCGTTCCATAGCGACCGCATCATGGACCTGTCCTACGCCGCCGCGCACAAGCTGGGCATCGTCGGCCCCGGCAGCGGGCAGGTGGTCGTCGAGGCCATCCCGCCCGACGAGATCCGGCGCCTGGCCTCGCAGGGCGCGCCGGCCGCCGCCCCGGAACCCGAATCCGCCACCGGCTCGATGCCGGTGCCCTCGCCCATCGCCGCCGCCCCCGCGCCGCTCACGGCCCAGCCGCTGACGGCGCCCGCGCCCGGCTCCGCGCCGGTCCGCCAGGCGCCGGCCGCGGGCCTGGGCAATGTCTATCTGCAGGTGGGCGCGTTCAGCCAGCCGGCCAACGCCCAATCGCTGGTCAGCCGCATCAACACGCAGCTGGGCACGGCCGGCGCGCCGCCGGCCCTGATGGAACAGTCGAACAATCTCTATCGGGTCAAGATCGGGCCCTACCCCGACCGCCAGAGCGCGCTGGACGCCGTGCAGCTGGTGTCCGAGCGCATCGGCATCCTGCCCAGCATCGCCGCGCAATAACCCGGCCGCAGCGCTACCAGGGCAGTTCCGCCTGCCCGTCGCAGACGCGGCGCGCGCGCGCATTGCGGCTGCGGTACAGGTTGCCCTCGTGCGCCAGCAGCGCCTGCTTGCGCGGCAAGCCGCCGCCGAAGCCGGTCAGCGAGGTATCCGCCCCGATCACGCGGTGGCACGGAATGATGATGCTGACCGGATTGCGCCCGACCGCCCCGCCCACCGCCTGCGCCCCCTTGGGCCGGCCGACCCGGCGCGCCAGTTCGCCGTAGCTGGCCAGCACGCCGAACTCCAGATCGCACAGGGCCTGCCAGACCTGGTGCTGGAAAGCCGTGCCCACGGGGTCCAGCGGCACCTCGAATCCGCGGCGGCGGCTGGCGAACCACTCGTCCAGTTCGCGGCGGGCCTGCTCCAGGATGGGATCGGAATGCGTCAACAGCCAGCCCTCGGCCGAAGGCAGCAGGTCCTGGTCGGTGAACCAGGCGCCGCGCAGGCCCTTGGCGCTGGCGACCAGGCGCATGTCGCCCAGCGGCGTGGGGATGTCGCGGTAGGTGAGCCGTTCGCCGGAATCGGCGGGCCTGGACACCACGGTCGGGTACGTCATGGCTTATTCCGATGATTTCTTGCGGGCCAGCGCCCGGTTGTACAGCACGTCGCGCGGCAGGCCCGAGACCTTGGCCGCGACGCGGGCGGCGTCGCGCAGCGACAGCGATTCCAGCAGGGCGTCGAGCAGCGCGTCGGTGCGCGGGTCGGCCTCGTCCTGCTCGGGCTGTGTTTCGTCGGCGTGCACGATCAGCACGAATTCGCCCTGCTCGCGATGGGCGTCGGCGGCCAGCCAGGCCGCGCCCGCTTCCAGCGCGAAGGTGGCGATTTCCTCGAAGCGCTTGGTCAGTTCGCGCGCCACGGTCAGGCGGCGCTGCGGCCCGCAGACTTCCAGCAGGTCGGCCAGCGTCGCCGCGAGGCGGTGCGGCGACTCGAACATCACCACCGGCGCCGGCAGGGCGCACCAGGTGCGCAGCCAGCGCTGGCGCGCCGCCGCCTTGGACGGCGCGAATCCCGCGAAGGCGTAGGCCGGGTTTTCGTCCGTGGTGACGCCGCTGCCCATGAGCGCGGCGATCACGGCGCTGGGCCCCGGCACCGGCACCACCTTGAAGCCGGCCTCGCGCACGGCGCGCACGATGCGCGCGCCCGGATCGCTGACCGCCGGCGCGCCGGCGTCGGACACCAGGGCCACGCGCTGGCCCTGCTGCAGCCGCTCGCATATAGCCTGGGCCGCCGCGGCCTCGTTGTGGCGGTGGGCCGCCATGAGCGGCGTGGCCACGCCCCAGGCGTCCAGCAGCGTGCGGCTGGCGCGCGTGTCCTCGGCGGCGATCACATCGGCGCGCTGCAAGGCATGCCAGGCGCGCAGGCCCAGGTCGCCCAGATTGCCGATCGGCGTGGCCACGACGTACAGCGTCGCGGCCGGCCAATGCTGCTCGGTCACGCGCTCGGCGACGCGCGACCAGGCATCGCCGGCGGACGCGGGTGAGACATTTGAATTCATTGCTGCCTACTGACACGGAAAACCATGTCAGTGTAGCCGCAGCCGCCCATGCCCCCGGAGCCTCCCATGAACGACGAGACCTTGCGCCTGGCCTGCGAACTGGCCCTGGCCGCGCGCCGCCGCGCCGCCAAACGCCGCCGGCGCGCGCGAAGCACGCCGGCCCCGCGCCCTTGTCCGCAACGCTCGCCCACCCAGCGCAGCGGCGACCGCCACGAGGCCGCCGCCCTGCGCCTGCTGCTGGCCCGCGGCCTGACGCTGCTGGCGCGCAACCTGTGCACCCCAGCCGGCGAGATCGACCTGGCCATGCGCGATGGCGACACGCTGGTGTTCGTCGAGGTCCGCGCGCGCCGGGCCGGCCGCTACGGCGGCGCCGCGGCCAGCATCGGGGCCGAAAAACAGGCCCGGCTGGCGCGCGCCGCCGCCCACTGGCTGCCCGAACTGGCGCGCCGCCACTGGCACGGCCGGCTGCCGCCGGCCCGCTTCGACGCCGTGGTCTTCGAGGCCGGCCGCGCCGAATGGCTGCGCGCGGCCTTCGCGCTGGACTGAGTCCGGGCCGTAACGCCGCGCCCGCCACGGTTACGCCTGGACAGAACGGCGGTACGGCACCGTGAGATAATCGCGGCCATGGACATGACCTCTCGAATGACGTCGCACTTTCGCGACGCCATGGCTGCCTACGAACAAAGCATGAACGTGCTGGCCGAACCGCTGGCGATAGCGGTGGACGTGCTGTTCGGCGCCCTGGCGAACAACGGCAAGATTCTGGCTTGCGGCAATGGCGGCTCGGCCGCCGACGCGCAGCACTTCATCGCCGAACTGGTGGGCCGCTTCGAGCGCGAGCGCCTGCCCCTGGCCGGCATCGCGCTCAATACCGACACCTCCATCCTGACGGCGGTGGGCAACGACTACGGCTTCGACGAGGTGTTCGAGCGCCAGGTCAACGCCTTCGGCCAGGCCGGCGACGTGCTGGTGGCGATCTCCACCAGCGGCAACTCTCCCAATGTGGTGCGCGCCATGGAGGCCGCCAGCGCCCGTGAAATGCACGTGCTCGCCCTGACCGGCAAGGGCGGCGGCGTCATGGGGGAACTCATCACGCCCATGGACGTCCATCTATGTGTTCCCAGCGATCGCACGATGCGCATCCAGGAAGTCCATATTCTGCTGCTGCACGCGCTGTGCGACGGCATAGACGCTCTTCTGCTTGGAGACACCGAATGATTTCTGACGTCCGTACCGCTGCCCGTCCGCTGATGCTCGCCGCGGCGCTGTCCACCGCCGCCCTGTCGCTGACGGCCTGCGCGCCGCTGATCGTGGGCGGCGCCGCCGCCACCACGGCGGTCGTCGTGACCGACCGCCGGACCTCCGGCGTCCAGCTCGAGGACCAGAACATCGCCTTCAAGGCGCAAAGCCAGATCTCGCAGAAGCTGGGCGAAACCGCCCGCGTCAACGCCATGGCCTACGGCGGCCACCTGCTGCTGACCGGTGACGTGCCCTCCGAAGAGGCCAAGAGCCAGGCCACCGCCATCGCCCAGGGCGTGGAAAACGTCAAACAGGTCGTCAACCAGCTGACGGTCGGCCCCATCGCCTCGTTCAGCGTGCGCTCCAACGACACCTGGCTGACCTCCAAGGTCAAGACCGCCCTGCTCAACACCAAGTACGTGCCGTCGGGCACCATCGCCGTCACCACCGACCACAGCGTCGTCTACCTGATGGGCAAGCTGACCCAGACCGAAGGCGAGTACGCGGCCAATGCCGCCGCCGACGTCGGCGGCGTGGCCAAGGTGGTTAAACTGTTTGAAACGATCAGCCGCGAGGAAGCGATCCGGCTGTCGAACAGCGGTTCCTCGTCCAACCCCACCACGGAATCCAAAGCGCCCATCGAAAGCGGCTCCGGCGCGCCCAGCGGCAACGCGGGCGGCACGGGCGGCGGCGTTGAGGTCATGCCCATCAAATGAAAAAAGCCATCGTAGCGCTCGCCGTCCTGGTGGCGGTCGGCATCGGCGCCTGGTTCGTGCTGCGGCCCACCCAGACCGCGCCCGACGTCACCTTCACGACCCTGGAAGGCAAGACCTTCTCCATGCAGGACCTGCGCGGCAAGGTCGTGCTGGTCAAATTCTGGGCCACCAGCTGCGTGACCTGCGTGAAGCAGATGCCCGAGACCATCGCGGCCTACAAGCAGTACGCAGACCAGGGCTATGAGGCGGTCGCCGTCGCCATGGACTACGATCCGCCCAACTTCGTGCTGAATTTCGCCGAGACGCGCAAGCTGCCGTTCCCGGTGGCGCTGGACACCAAGGGCGACATCGCCCGCGCCTTCGGCGACATCCGCCTCACGCCCACCGCCTTCCTGATCGACAAGAAGGGCAACATCATCAAGCGCTACCTGGGCGAATACGACGTCGCCGAATTCCACGCCACGGTGGAAAAGGCGCTGGCGGGCTGAGCCCGCCCGCCGCGGTGGCGGCCTCAGAAGGCCGGCACCACCGCGCCCTTGTACTTGTCCTGGATGAACGTCTTGACTTCAGGCGTGTGCAGGGCGTCGACCAGCTTCTTGATGCCCGGCGCGTTCTTGTTGTCCTCGCGGGTCACCAGGATATTGGCGTAGGGCGAATCGGAACCCTCGATGAACAGCGCGTCCTTGGTCGGCACCAGGCCGGCTTCCAGCGCGTAATTGGTGTTGATCAGCGCCAGGTCCACGTCATCCAGCGAGCGCGGCAGCATCGCCGCTTCCAGTTCGCGGAACTTCAGCTTCTTGGGATTTTCGACCACGTCGGCCGCGGTCGCGAGGATGTTGGCGGGGTCCTTCAGCTTGATCAGGCCCTGCTTTTGCAGCAGCACCAGCGCGCGCCCGCCGTTGGACGGGTCGTTCGGGATGGCGACGCTGGCGCCGTCCTTCAGTTCGGCCAGGCTCTTGACCTTCTTGGAGTAGCCGCCGAAAGGCTCGACGTGCACCAGGGCCACCGGCACCAGATTGGCCTTGCGGTCCTTGTTGAACGAGTCCAGGTAGGGCTTGTGCTGGAAGAAGTTGGCGTCGAGCTGCTTGTCGGCCAGCTGCAGATTGGGCTGCACGTAGTCGCTGAAGACCTTGATGTCGAGCTCCACGCCTTCCTTGGCGAGCTTGGGTTTCACGACTTCGAGGATCTCGGCGTGCGGCACCTGGGTTGCGCCCACCACCACTTTTTCGGCGTGGGCCGCGTTGGCCGCCACCAGGAAGGCCGAGGCCAGCAGGGCCGAGCGGACAAGATTCAAACGCATGTGTTGCCTCTTATGTAGGAATTAAAAATTGGGGACAATTTGTCCGGCCAACATAGCCCGTGGGCCTGAGCGCCACAATTTACCTGAATGGCGGTTATTTGTCGGGCATATGAACATGGGTTTAAAGCATAAGAAACCTGTGGGTACTACAATCCGTCGTATGCTTGCGCTACCGCGTTCCGAACGCGTTTTTGTGCAGGCATTTTTTCTAATCTTTCATATATTTATTTTGCCGACTTAGCTGCCATGACCGACACCCCCGACCCTGCTGCCGTTTCGTCTCCTGCCGTCAAAGCTGCCGTACTGTCCGAAGCGCTGCCGTACATCCGACGATTCCACGGCAAGACCATCGTGGTCAAGTACGGCGGCAACGCCATGACGGAAGAGCGATTGCAGCGCAGCTTCGCGCACGACGTCGTGCTGCTGAAGCTGGTGGGCCTGAACCCGGTGGTGGTCCACGGCGGCGGTCCGCAGATCGACGACGCGCTGCGCCGCATCGGCAAGCAGGGCACCTTCATCCAGGGCATGCGCGTCACCGACGCCGAGACCATGGAAGTCGTGGAATGGGTGCTGGGCGGCCAGGTCCAGCAGGACATCGTCATGATGATCAACGAGGTCGGCGGCAAGGCCGTGGGCCTGACCGGCAAGGACGGCGGCCTGATCCAGGCCCGCAAGAAGCTGATGGACAACAAGGACAACCCGTCCGAACCCATCGACATCGGCTTCGTCGGCGACATCACCACGGTCGAGCCGGCCGTGGTCAAGGCCCTGCAGGACGACCAGTTCATCCCCGTCATCTCGCCCATCGGCTATGGCGAGGACGGCACGGCCTACAACATCAATGCCGACGTCGTCGCCGGCAAGATGGCCGAGGTGCTGGGAGCCGAAAAGCTGCTGATGCTGACCAACACCCCGGGCGTGCTGGACAAGGGCGGCAAGCTGCTGCGCAGCCTGTCGGCCCAGACCATCGACGAACTGTTCGCCGACGGCACGATTTCCGGTGGCATGCTGCCCAAGATCTCGTCGGCGCTGGACGCCGCCAAGAACGGCGTGAATTCCGTGCACATCGTCGACGGCCGCGTGCCGCACTGCCTGCTGCTGGAGATCCTGACGGATCAGGGCGTGGGCACGATGATCAGCTCGCATTGAGGGTCCCCCCCCGAAGCGCCGGGAGCGCTTCCCCCCCAGGGGGGCGCCGCTGCGGACCGGCGGAGCCGGATCCGCGCGGCCCGGCTCGTGGAGGGGGTGCTGGATTTGGAGCGCCTAGTTCTTGCTGGTGCTTGTGTCAGGCTTTCTCGTTCGGGTCACGGAGTTTTTGATGCGGGTTCATCGTCAGTTGCTGCGGCCGGGGGTGCGGGTGCGCCGGTCGCGGCGCACGGGCGCGGATGCGTCCGAGCGGCTGTGGCTGTTCGATCTGGACAATACGCTGCACGATACTTCGCACGCGATTTTTCCGAAGATCGACCATGGCATGACCATGGCGGTGGCCGAGGCGCTGAGCGTGGACGTCGATACCGCCAACCGGGTGCGGTCGCTGTACTGGAAACGCTATGGCGCCACCATGATCGGCATGGTGCGGCACCACGGCGTGAACGCGCACGAGTTCCTGCACCGCAGCCATGACTTCGACGTCAATCCGCTGGTGCGGGCGGAAAAGGCGCTGGCGTACAAGCTGCGCCGGCTGCCGGGGCGCAAGGTGCTGCTGACCAACGCGCCGCTGCACTACGCCCGCGCGGTGCTGGCGCGGCTGGGCATCCTGCGCCAGTTCGACAGCCTGTGGGCCATCGAGCACATGCAGCTGCACGGCGAGTTCCGGCCCAAGCCCTCGCCCGCCCTGCTGCGCTACGTGCTGGCGCGCGAAGGCGTGCCGGCGCGCCGCGCGGTGCTGGTGGAGGACACCCTGGCCAACCTGCGCGGCGCACGCAGCGCCGGCCTGCGCACCGTCCATGTGTATCACCCGGGCACGCCGTTCTCCCGCGGCCGCTCGCAGCGTCCGGCCTACGTGGACTTGCGGGTAAACTGCGTCAGTGATTTGCTGTTACGCCGACGCCCCCTGCGGTAGCGGCGCGCTCCTCCCTCCCCTCCACCGTCAGCCTGCGCGAGAGCAGACACTTCCATGGCGAGCAAACCCGGCGAGCGCAAGACCCAGATTCTGCAGACCCTGGCCGAGATGCTGGAGCAGCCGCACGCCTCCCGCATCACCACGGCCGCCCTGGCCGCGCGCCTGGAAGTCTCGGAGGCCGCGCTGTACCGGCACTTCGCCAGCAAGGCCCAGATGTTCGAAGGGCTGATCGAATTCATCGAGACCAGCATCTTCACGCTGGTCAACCAGATCGCCGCGGCCGAGCCGCAGGGCCTGGCCCAGGCGCACCAGACGGTCGCCATGCTGCTGACCTTCTCCGAGCGCAACAAGGGCATGACGCGGGTGCTTACGGGCGACGCCCTGGTGACCGAAGACAACCGCCTGCAGGAACGCATCAACCACATCAACGACCGCATCGAGGCTTCGCTCAAGCAGTCGCTGCGCATCGCGGTCAGCGACGGCGGCCTGCCGCCGCAGGCCAATGTGTCGGCGCACGCCAGCCTGCTGACGCACCTGGTGCTGGGCCGCTGGCTGCGCTATGCGCAGAGCGGCTGGCGTGTTGCGCCCACGCTGCACCTGGACGAACAGTTGCGCCTGGCGCTGGGGTAGACGCCTTGCCGCCGGCGGGGGCCGATGAGCATAATGCGCGAGGCAAGTTTTCCACAAGCGTGATTCGTAGTTCGATTGATCTCCATCAATACGGGTTTTCCTTAATGCCGTCACGATCATTCTGTAGCATCGACATGCCGAATTGAACAGGGCCCGAGCTCGCGGGGCGGCATGTCGTCAGTTTGACCTCAACCGGAGATGGATATGACCGCGCAAGCCGCCGCGCCTGCCACACAGGCGCCAAAGAAAACCAAAATCCCCATCGGATTGATCGCCGGCATCATCGCGCTGATAGGCGTGCTGATGCTGCCTCTGCCGGCCGACCTGCCGGTCGCGGGCCACCGGATGCTCGCCATCCTCGCGTTCGCCGTCGTGGTCTGGATCACCGAAGCCGTTTCCTACGAAGCCAGCGCGATCATGATCACCACGCTGATGGCTTTCCTGCTGGGAACGGCTCCGACGATCAAGGACCCCCAGGTGATGTACGGCACCTCGGCCGCGATCAGCATGGCGCTCAACGGCTTTTCCAACTCGGCGCTCGCGCTGGTCACGGGCGCGCTGTTCATCGCCGCGGCGATGACCTTCACCGGGCTGGACCGCCGCATCGCGCTGGTGACCCTGTCCCGGGTCGGCACCAGCACGCGCCGCATCCTGATCGGCTGCATCGCCGTGACCATCGTGCTCAGCCTGGTCGTGCCCAGCGCCACCGCGCGCAGCGCGGCCGTGGTGCCCATCATGATGGGCGTGATCGCGGCCTTCGGCGTGGACAAGCGCTCCAACATCGCCGCCGGCATCATGATCATCGTGGCTCAGGCCACCAGCATCTGGAACGTCGGCATCCAGACCGCCGCCGCGCAGAACCTGCTGACTGTCGGCTTCATGGAAAAAATGCTGGGCCAGCGCGTGGCCTGGTCGGACTGGCTGATCGCCGGCGCCCCCTGGTCGCTGATCATGTCGGCCGTGCTCATCATCATCGTGCTCAAGCTGCTGCCGCCGGAAAGCGACAGCATCGCGGGAGGCAAGGAAGCCGTCGAGAAATCGCTGCTCGAACTCGGCCCCATGACCGGCGCGCAAAAACGCCTGATGGCCGTGTCCATCCTGCTGCTGCTGTTCTGGTCGACCGAAGGCAAGCTGCACCGCTTCGACACCACCTCCACCACCTACTTCGGCCTGGTGCTCCTCTTGCTGCCGCGCTTCGGCGTGATGACCTGGAAAGACGTGCAATCGCGCATCCCATGGGGCACCGTGATCGTGTTCGGCGTCGGCATCAGCCTGGGCACCGCCCTGCTGACCACCCAGGCCGGCCAATGGCTGGGCAACCAGGTCGTGGCCCACACCGGCCTGGACCACCTGGGACCGCTGGCCATCTTCGCCATCCTGTCGGCCTTTCTGATCATCATCCACCTGGGCTTCGCCAGCGCCACCGCGCTGACCTCGGCGATGCTGCCCATCCTGATCTCGGTGCTGGCCACGCTGCCGGGCGACTTCAGCCGCCTGGGCATGACCATGCTGCTGGGCTTCGTGGTGAGCTACGGCTTCATCCTGCCCATCAACGCGCCGCAGAACATGGTGTGCCTGGGCACGGAAACCTTCAACGCCAAGCAGTTCGCCAAGGTCGGCATCCTGGTCACCATCATCGGCTACGCGCTGATGATGCTGATGGGCGCGACCTACTGGCGCTGGCTGGGCTGGCTGTAAGGAGCGCGCATCATGAAAAAGCTCTCCATCGCCCAAGCCTATGAATACGGCCGCCGCGTGCTGATGGCGCAAGGCGTGCCCGAGGACATCGCCCGCGACGTGGCCGAACACCTGGTCGAATCCGACCGCGTGGGCTACGCCAGCCACGGCCTGTCCATCCTGACGAACTACCGCCGCGTGCTGTCCGAGGGCCTGGCCCGCCCCGACGGCCGCCCCGAACTGGTCAACGACCGCGGCGCCATGCTGGCCTACGACGGCCACAACGGCCTGGGCCAGTACGTCGGCAAAGTGGTCATCGAAAAAGCCATCGAGCGCACCCAGGAGCACGGCCAGTGCATCCTGACCCTGCGCCACAGCCACCACCTGGGCCGCATGGGCCACTTCGGTGAAATGGTGGCGGCCAAGGGCCTGATCCTGCTGGCCTTCACCAACGTGATCAACCGCGCCCCCACCGTGGCCCCCTTCGGCGGCGCGCAGGCCTGCCTGACCACCAATCCGCTGTGCTTCGCCGGCCCCCTGCCCGGAGGCCGCCCGCCCTTCATCGTGGACATGGCCACCAGCTCCATCGCCGTCAACAAAGCCCGCGTGCTGGCCGCCAAGGGCGAACCCGCCCCCGAAGGCGCGCTGATCGACGCCCAGGGCAACCCCACCACCGACCCCGGCGCACTCTTCACCGACCCGCCCGGCGCCCTGCTGCCCTTCGGCGGCCACAAGGGCTACGCCCTGGGCCTAGTGGCCGAGCTGCTGGCCGGCGTCCTGTCCGGCGGCGGCACGATCCAGCCGGAACACCCCCGCAACGGCGTGGCCACGAACAACATGTTCGCGCTCCTGCTGGACCCGCAGGTGGACTTCAACACCGACTGGCGCTCCCTGGAAGTCGGCGCCTTCATCGACTACCTGCACGCCTGCAAGCCCCAACCCGGCGTCGAATCGGTGCAATATCCCGGCGAATACGAAGCCCGCAACCGCGCCATCAACGCGGACACCGTGGAATTCGACACCCGCATCTGGGAAGGCCTGACCAAACTGGCCGTGGACCTGGGCGTCCCCGAGGCACTGCCGCAAAAAGGCTGAGCAGCCGTCCACCGCCGGATGGGTGGCGCCCGCGCCACCCATCACCCCCCAGCGCATTCGCGCAAGCGCACAAAATGCGGCTAGGTCTTAGCCGACCGATGCCGACTGATACTCATCATGATGCCGAACGCAATCCCCATGGTGAACAAAGCCGTCCCCCCATAGCTCATGAACGGCAACGGCACTCCCACCACAGGCAGAATCCCCGTCACCATCCCCACGTTCACGAATACGTAGATGAACAGCATCATCGTCAACGCCCCCGCCAGCAGCCGCCCGAACTGAGACGACGCCCGCGCCGCGATCGTCAACCCGCGCGCCATCATCAAGCCGTACAGCACCAGCAGCGCAATCCCCCCGTACAGCCCGAACTCCTCCGCGTACACCGCGAAAATGAAGTCCGTCGTCCGTTCCGGGATGAAATCCAGATGCGTCTGCGTGCCCTTCATGTAGCCCTTGCCGTACACCCCGCCCGAGCCCACCGCGATCATCGACTGGATCGTGTGGAACCCCTTGCCCAGCGGATCGGAACTGGGATTGAGCAGCGTGCAGACCCGGTGCTTCTGGTAGTCGTGCAGCACCACCCAGTCCACGTCCGGCTCGCACAGCTGGTCCTCGTAATAGACCAGCGTGCCGATGGCCAGGATGCCGGCCAGCATCACCGGCACCAGCAGCTTGAACGACAGGCCCGCGAAATAGATCACGAAAAAGCCCGCGCCGAACACCAGCAGCGCCGTGCCCAGGTCGGGCTGCAGCACGATCAGGCCGAACGGCGCGGCCAGCATCGCCGCCGCGGCCAGGAAGTCGCGGATACGCACCGCGCCCTCATGGCGCTGAAAATACCAGGCCAGCATCATCGGCACCGCGATCTTCATCATTTCCGACGGCTGGATGCGGGTCACGCCCAGGTTCAGCCAGCGGGTCGCCCCCTTGCTGGTCTCGCCGAAAAACTCCACCCCCAATAGCAGCACCACCCCCACCACATAGAACGGCAGGGCCAGCTTCATCAGCCACTTCGGCGGAATCAGGGCCATGGTCCACATCGCGAAAAACGCGATGACGAAATTGCGCGACTGCTCGGCGAAGCGCCAGTCGGTGCCGCCCACCGCCGAATGCATGACGGTCAGGCCCAGCGCCGCGAACATCAGCAGGATCGCCAGCAGCGGCCAGTCGAAGGCGGTGAACACCCGCAGCAGAATGAGACCCAGGCGTTTCATCGTTGGCGCACCACGTCGGAGGCTATGGCTTCGACCGAAGCCAGGGGATCGGCGGGCTGCGGCTGCGGCCGCGGCTGCGCGACCTGGTCCTGGCGCTCCTTGGCCAGCCAGTAATCGAACACTTTGCGCGCGACCGGCGCGGCCACGCTGGCGCCCCAGCCGGCGTTCTCCACGATCAGCGCCACCGCGATGCGGGGGTGCTCCAGCGGCGCGAAGCCCATGAACAGGGCGTGGTCGCGCAGGCGCTCGTCGATCGCGCTGGCGCGGTAATGGCCGCCGCGCAGGCTGAACACCTGCGCGGTGCCGGTCTTGCCGGCCGCCTGGTAAGGCGTGTTGGCGAAGGCGCGCCGCGCCGTGCCCACGCGCACCACGTCGGCCATCGCGTTCTTGATGACGTCGACGTTGGCCTGCTTCAGGGGAATCCGGTAGTCGGGCGTCGATTCGGTCGGCTTGGCCACGCCGCTGCGCGGATCGCGCACCGCGTGCACCAGGTGCGGACGGCGGTACAGGCCGTTGTTGGCCAGCGTGGAGGTGCCCTGCGCCAGCTGCAGCAGCGTGAAGGCGTTGTAGCCCTGGCCGACCGCCACCGAAATCGTCTCGCCCGCGTACCAGCGCTGGCGCTCCTTGTCCTTGTAGGCCGAGCGCTTCCAGTCGGTCGAGGGCAGCACGCCGCGCTTCTCGCCTTCCAGGTCGATGCCGGTGATCTGGCCGAAACCGAACTGCTTGGTGAAATCGTGCAGCGCGTTCACCCCGATCTCGGGGCCCAGCGAATAGAAGTAGGTGTCGGACGACACCACGATGGCGCGGTGCATGTCGGTCATGCCGTAGGCCGCGCCGCCGGCGTTGCGGAACTTCTGGCCGCCGAACTCGAAGTAGCCCGGATCGGAGATGCGGTCGGTGGCCCGGCGCTTGCCCAGCTCCAGCGCCGCCAGGCCGACGAAGGGCTTGTAGGTCGAGCCGATGGGATAGGTGCCGTACAGCGGCCGGTTGATCAGCGGGTGGTCCGGCGATTCGTTCAGCATGCGCCAGTTGTCCACGTCGATGCCGTCGACGAACAGATTGGGATCGAAGGACGGCTGCGACACGAAGGCCAGCACCTCGCCGGTGTCGGGATCGAGCGCGACCAGCGCGCCGCGCTGCCCTTCGAACGCCTGTTCGGCCACTTTCTGCAGGCCCAGGTCGATCGACAGCATGATGTCGGAGCCGGGCACCGGGTCGATGCGGCGCAGCGTGCGCATGGGACGCCCGCCGGCGGTCACCTCGACCTCTTCCAGCCCGGTCTTGCCGTGCAGCTGTTCTTCCCAGGTCTTCTCGATGCCCTTTTTGCCGATGACGTCGGTGCCGCGGTAATTGCCCATCTGGCCGGTGCGGTCCAGCTCTTCGATGTCGCCCTCGGCGATGCGGCCGATATAGCCCACCACATGGGCCGCCGACACGCCTTGCGGATACTCGCGCACCCAGCGCGCGCGCAGTTCCACGCCCGGGAACTGGAAGGAATGCGCGGCGAACCAGGCGGCCTCGGTGTCGTTGAGATTGTTGCGCAGCTGCAGGCTGGCGTAGCGGCTGGACTCGGCGGCGCGGCGCTTGAAGCGCCGCTGGTCGGCCGGGCTGATGTACACGACCTCGGTCAGCCGCTCGAACAGCTCGTTCAGGTTGCCGGCCTGCGCCGGCACCACTTCCAGCGTATAGGTGCGGTAATTGCGCGCCAGCACTTCGCCGTTGCGGTCCAGGATTTCACCGCGGCGCGGCGGAATCGGCACGACCGCGATGCGGTTGCGGTCGGCGCGCTCGGACAGGCCCTCGTAGCGGTCCACCTGCAGATACCAGAAGCGCCCGACCAGCACCCCGAAACACGCCAGCGCGAACAGCCCGCCGACCCAGGCGCGCAGGCGGAACCGCTGCTTCTGCTGCTGGCCGGTTTTTTTGAATTCGAACATGACGCGGCGCCGCCCTCAGGCGGAGGACGATTCGGCGTCGTCGGCGCCGCGCTGCGGCAGGTGCAGAACCCAGCCCGCCAGGGGCCACAGGGCCGCGGTCAGCAGCACGCTGACGCCCCAGTCCCAGCCCGGCCATTTGCCGGCCAGCCAGGCGTGGATGATCTGCGTCAGCAGGCGCGCCAGGAAGAACACCGGCAGCATGTGCATCGCCTGGCTCCACAGGTCGAAGCGCTGCAGCCGGCGATGCAGCACCACCGCGCCGTAGGCCACCAGCGTGTAGGACAGCGCGTGCTCGCCCAGCAGGCCGGCGTCGTGCACGTCCATCAGCAGGCCGAAGAAGAAGGCGGTGAACAGGCCCACCCGGCGCGGCTCGTGCACGCACCAGAAGGCGATGATCAGCAGCAGCACGTCGGGCGCGCCCTGCCACAGCCGCCACGGCAGCAGCGACACCAGCCACACCAGCAGCACCGTGCCCCAGACGAACAGGCCGTGCGCCGGACCGGACAGGCGGTCGGGCTCCACGTTGCTGGGCGTGCCCAGGCGGCGGGGCCGGGCCGCGGATTGATTAGTCCGATCCACCGGAATCGACCTCCTGACGGTTGGATTCGGCGCGGGCCACGTCCACCTGCAGCACCAGGAAGTGGCGATAGCGTTCGGGATGGGCCAGCGGTTCGCCCACGGCGCGCGCGAAGCCCGAGGCCGTATCGCGCTCGACGGAGGTCACCTTGGCCACCGGCAGGCCGGCCGGAAACAGGCCGCCCACGCCGCTGGTGACTATGGTATCGCCTTCCTTGATGTCGGCATTGGCCGCCAGGTAGCGGACTTCGATCTTGCCCGGCGAGTTGCCGCCGAAGGCGATCAGCCGCAGGCCGTTGCGCAGCAGCTGCACGGGAATGGAGACCTGCTCGTCGGTGACCAGCGCGGCCTCGGCCGTCATCGGCGTGACGCGCACGATCTGGCCGACCACGCCGCCTTCGTCGATCACCGGCATGCCCGGCGCCAGGCCGGCCTTGCTGCCCTTGTTGAAGACCAGGCGCTGGGTGAAGGCGTTGGTGGGTTCGTACATGACCTCGACCACCACGGCGGCCTGCGCCACGGTATCGGTCACGCCCAGCAGGCGGCGCAGCTGCGCGTTCTCGGCGGCCAGCTGGGCCGCGTGCGTGGCCACCTGGGCCAGTTCGATGCGCTGGCGCTGCAGGGCTTCGTTTTCACTGCGGATGAGATTGGCCGCGTTGACCCATTCGTTGACCTGTTCGACCAGGTCGCGCGGCGCCATGACGGCGCGCTGGAAGGGATACAGCGCCACGGACACCGCCCGGCGCGCCGGTTCCAGCATGCGCCACTGCGAATCCATGACGATCAGGGCCAGAGCAAGCAAGACCAGGACGACCAGCCGCACCTCCGCAGGAGGGCCGCGCCTGAATAGGGGGGGAGTCCCTTGTCGTTGCATGAATTTCAGCCCGGACGCCCGCGCCCATCGCTGCGGCAGCGGCCGGAGCCGCGAACCTGCGGGGCTCCGGGCTGGCGCGCGGAATTAGTCGTTGATGAAAATGGCGCCCAGCTTTTCAAGATGTTCCAGCGCCTCGCCGCAACCGCGCACGACGCAGGTGAGCGGATCGTCGGCCACCACCACGGGCAGGCCGGTTTCTTCCTGCAGCAGGCGGTCCAGGTCGCGCAGCAGCGCGCCGCCGCCGGTCAGGGCGATGCCCTTGTCGGTGATGTCGGCGCCCAGTTCGGGAGGCGTCTGTTCCAGCGCGATCTTCACGGCCGAAACGATCTGGTTGAGCGGGTCGGTCAGCGATTCCAGGATCTCGTTGGACGAGACCGTGAAGCTGCGCGGCACGCCTTCGGCCAGGTTGCGGCCCTTGACCTCGATTTCGCGGACTTCGGAGCCGGGAAAGGCCGAGCCGATTTCCTTCTTGATGAGTTCGGCGGTGGGCTCGCCGATCAGCATGCCGTAGTTGCGGCGGATGTAGTTGACGATGGCCTCATCGAACTTGTCGCCGCCGACGCGCACCGAACCCTTGTAGACCATGCCGCCCAGCGAGATGACCGCCACTTCGGTGGTGCCGCCGCCGATGTCGACCACCATCGAGCCGCTGGCGTCGGAGACGGCCAGGCCGGCGCCGATGGCCGCGGCCATGGGTTCCTCGATCAGGAACACGTGCGAGGCGCCCGCGCCCAGCGCCGATTCGCGGATGGCGCGGCGCTCGACCTGGGTCGAACCGCAGGGCACGCAGACGATGATCCGGGGGCTGGGAGCCAGCATGTTGCGGGGATGCACCATGCGGATGAACTGCTTGAGCATCTGCTCGGTGACCGTGAAGTCGGCGATCACGCCGTCTTTCATGGGCCGGATGGCTTCGATGTTGCCGGGAACGCGGCCGAGCATCTGCTTGGCTTCGTGGCCGACGGCCTGGATGATCTTCTTGCCGTGCGGGCCGCCTTCATGACGGATCGCGACCACGGACGGCTCGTCGAGCACGATGCCCTTGCCGCGGACGTAGATCAGCGTATTGGCGGTACCGAGGTCGATCGCCATATCGCTGGAAAAATAACTGCGCAGGAATCCGAACATGGGAGCTCAGCTAACTCTGGGGGGGAATTGGGTACATGCCGCGGGGCGTAGGGCCCGGATGGGGACGGGTCCGCCTGTCTTCGCGACGATTAAACCGTGAATCATAACTTATAATTTCCGCGGAAATAGCGCATAAATGCAGGCTATTCAAGCTTTGTAACGGGTTCGGCATATGCATACTGGCCCGTCCCGCCCTTCGGCCTTCGCTTATCGATTTTGCACTCCCCATGGCGCTCAATGACACAGATGTGGCCCGCATTGCCCGGCTGGCCAGAATCGAACTGACTCCCGACCAGCGCACCCTCGCGCAAGCCGAGCTCAACGGCATCCTCCACCTGATCGAACGGCTCCAGTCGGTCGACACCCAGGGCGTCGAGCCGCTGGCCCACCCCCTGTCCGCCCATGAGGACATCGTGCTGCGCCTGCGCGAAGACGCCGTGACCGAAACCAGCTCGGAAGCCCGCCGCCAGGAACTGCTGGCCAACGCGCCCGACGCCCAGGACGGCCTGTTCCTGGTCCCCAAGGTCCTGGACTGAGACATGACGAAACCCGCACTGCACACCCAATTCAAGGGCATCGCCGGCCTGCGCGAGGCCCTCGCGCAACGCCAGGTCAGCGCCGTCGAGCTGGCCCAAAGCGCCCTGGCGGCGGCCGAAGCGGCCAGCGGCCTGAATAGCTTTTTACATATTGACGCCGAATTGACGCTGGCACAGGCCCGCGCCGCCGACGCCGCGCTGGCCGCCGGCTCGGCCGGCCCGCTGGCCGGCATCCCCATCGCCCACAAGGACGCGTTCGTCACCCGCGGCTGGCGCACCACCGCCGGCAGCAAGATGCTCGAAGGCTATGTCAGCCCCTTCGACGCCACCGTCGTGGAACGCCTGGCCCAGGCCGGCGCCGTGTCGCTGGGCAAGCTGAACTGCGACGAATTCGCCATGGGCTCGGGCAACGAGAACTCCGCCTACGGCGCGGTCAGGAACCCCTGGGACCACGCCGCCGTGCCCGGCGGCTCCTCGGGCGGCTCGGCCGCCGCCGTGGCGGCCCGCCTGGTGGCCGCGGCCACCGGCACCGACACCGGCGGCTCGGTGCGCCAGCCCGCCGCCCTGTGCGGCGTCAGCGGCATCAAGCCCACCTACGGCACGGTCTCGCGCTACGGCATGGTGGCCTTCGGCTCCAGCCTGGACCAGGCCGGCCCCCTGGCCGAAAGCGCCCGCGACCTGCTCGAACTGCTGGACGTCATCAGCGGCTTCGACCCGCGCGACGCCACCAGCCTGCAGCAGTGCGACGGCGCGGCCAACAAGCCCGGCCGGGTGCGGCGCGATTTCGACGCCGCCCAGGCCCGCTTCGACGCCGCCGGCAGCCAGCCGCTCAAGGGCCTGCGTATCGGCGTGCCCGAGGAATACTTCGGCGCCGGCCTGGCGCCGGACGTGGCCGCCGCGGTCGAGGCCGCGCTGGCCCGCTACGAAGAACTCGGCGCCGTGCGCGTGCCGGTGTCGCTGCCGCGCACCGAGCTGGCCATCCCCGCCTACTACGTGATCGCGCCGGCCGAAGCCTCCAGCAACCTGGCCCGCTACGACGGCGTGCGCTACGGCCATCGCGCCGCCCAGTACGGCGACCTGAACGAAATGATCAGCCGCTCGCGCGCCGAAGGCTTCGGCGACGAGGTCAAGCGCCGCATCCTGATCGGCACCTACGTGCTGTCCCACGGCTACTACGACGCCTACTACCTGCAGGCCCAGCGCCTGCGCCGCATGATCGCGCAGGACTTCCAGCGCGCCTTCGCCGGCCAGTGCGACGTCATCATGGGCCCGGTCACGCCCACCGTGGCCAAGAACATCGGCGACAACCGCGACGACCCCACCGCCGACTGGCTGGCCGACGTCTACACGCTGGGCGTCAGCCTGGCCGGCCTGCCCGCCATGTCCGTGCCCTGCGGCTTCGGGGGGCAGGACCAACGCCGTCCGGTCGGCCTGCAGATCATCGGCAACTACTTCGACGAAGGCCGCCTCCTGGCCATCGCCGACCGCTACCAACAAGTCACCGGCTGGCACAAAGAAACGCCCGCTCAGCAGGACGCCTAATATGAACTGGGAAATCGTCATCGGCCTGGAAACGCACACCCAGCTTTCCACCGACTCCAAGATTTTTTCGGGCAGCAGCACCCAATTCGGCGCCGCGCCCAATACCCACGCCAACGAAGTCGACCTGGCGCTGCCGGGCAGCTTGCCGGTCATGAACCGCGGCGCGGCCGAACGCGCCATCCGCTTCGGCCTGGCGGTGGGCGCCACCATCGCGCCGCGCTCGGTGTTCGCGCGCAAGAACTACTTCTACCCCGACCTGCCCAAGGGCTACCAGATCAGCCAGTACGAACTGCCCGTGGTCGTGGGCGGTTCGCTGTCCTTCTTCGTCGGCGAGGAAGAAAAAACCGTCAACCTGACCCGCGCGCACCTGGAAGAAGACGCCGGCAAATCGCTGCATGACGACTTCCGCCTGGCCGACGGCTCGCCCGGCAGCGGCATCGACCTGAACCGCGCCGGCACGCCGCTGCTCGAAATCGTGACGGAACCCGAAATGCGCTCGGCCGCCGAGGCCGTGGCCTATGCCCGCGCCCTGCACAGCCTGGTCGTGTGGCTGGGCATCTGCGACGGCAACATGCAGGAAGGCTCGTTCCGCTGCGACGCCAACGTGTCGGTGCGGCCGGTGGGCCAGAAGGAATTCGGCACCCGCACCGAGATCAAGAACGTCAACTCGTTCCGCTTCCTGGAACGCGCCATCGCCTATGAAGCGCGCCGCCAGATCGAGCTGATCGAGGACGGCGGCACGGTGGTGCAGGAAACCCGCCTGTACGACGCCGACCGCGACGAGACGCGCAGCATGCGCAGCAAGGAAGACGCGCACGACTACCGCTACTTCCCCGACCCCGACCTGCCCCCGCTGGTGATCTCCAGCGCCTGGGTCGACGAAGTGCGCGCCGCCATGCCCGAACTGCCGGCCGCGCTGCGCGCCCGCTTCGAGTCCGACTACGGCCTGAGCGCCTACGACGCGGCCCAGCTCACCGCCAGCCGCGGCCTGGCCGCCTACTTCGAGGCGGTGGCGCAGGCCCTGCCGGCCGGCCAGGCCAAGCTGGCGGCCAACTGGATCATGGGCGAAGTGGCCGCGACGCTGAACAAGGAAGAAAAGGACATCGCCGACTCGCCCGTGCAGGCCCCGGCCCTGGCCGCCCTGATCGGCCGCATCATCGACGGCACCATCTCCAACAAGATGGCCCGCGAAGTGTTCGGCGCCATGTGGGCCGGCGAAAACGGCGGCCAGCCCGACGCCATCATCGAGGCCCGCGGCCTGAAGCAGATCAGCGACACCGGCGCCATCGGCGCCATGATCGACGAGGTGCTGGCGGCCAATCCCGCCATCGTGGAAGAGTACCGGGCCGGCAAGCAGAAGGCCTTCAACTCGCTGGTCGGCCAGATCATGAAAGCCGCGCGCGGCAAGGCCAACCCGCAGCAGGTCAACGAACTGCTCAAGCAGAAGCTGGACAGCTGATGGATCACGGGCCGCGCAAGCGCCCGTACCAGACGAAACGAAGGGCCGCAGCATCTTGCTGCGGCCTTTTGTTTGGCGAAGAATTTCCGGATCGCCCCAGACCGGAGACGCCTTCATGGCCATTCCTTACGTCGCCATCCCGCAGGAAGAGCTAGCCAGTTGCCTGGACGACATGATTCAGGCTGCGCGAGACGGCGCGCGCGTCGTCATCACCCGCAACGGCCAGGCTCATGCGCAGATCTGCCAAGTCAATCCGCTGCTGACCGAAGAGGCGCACAACGCGATTGAAGAACTCAAGCGTTTCCCCAAGATCGAGATGGACGAAGCGACCTGGTGGCATATCATCAAAGGGGCGCCCGAATGAAACTCGTGCTCGACGCCTCAGTGGCCCTGAGCTGGCTGCAACTGCCAACCCAGCCTTTCAGTTCGGAAGCCATGACCATCCTGAGCCTCCTGCACAAAAATCCCGCGTACGTGCCGATGATATGGCCGCTGGAAGTCGCTCACGGGGCGTTGCGCGTGGAACGATCCAAGGCGGTGACGGAAAGCGCACTGGCCAGGTTCTCGGACTTGGTGCAAAGCGCGCCGGTCATCATCGAGTCGCGCCCCACGCAAGCCTGGCTCGCCAGCAGCGTGTCGATCGCAAGAGAACACCGGATCACGGTTTATGACGCCACTTATCTGGAACTCGCCATGTTCCACGGCGCGCCACTTGCCACCTTTGACAAGCGGCTGGCGCAGGCTGCCGGCACCTGCGGCGTATCCCTCGAGACGACGCTAGCCGACAAGCTCGAGGAGCCCACTGCTCACTATGGCATCCCGCCGGCAACCGATTACGTCGAAATCGGTTGCAGCGCCCTGCGCACCGGCTACACCCCGTACTTCGTCCGGTAGGCCAGCACCGCGTCGCGGTGTTCGGAAAACGATGCGTCGTCCTGCAGCAGCGCCAGGATGTCGGCCAGCGAGGCGATGGCCACCACCGGGATGCCGTAGGTCTTGGACACGTCCTGCACGGCCGAGTGCGCCGACAGGGCGTCGTCCGGGCCGGCGCGTTCCATGCGGTCCATGGCGATCAGCACGGCCGCCGGTTGGGCGCCCGCGGCGCGGATGATTTCCACCGACTCGCGCACCGAAGTGCCCGCGGTGATCACGTCGTCGATGATGACGACCTTGCCGGCAAGCGGCGCGCCCACCAGGGTGCCGCCTTCGCCGTGGTCCTTGGCTTCCTTGCGGTTGTAGGCGAAGGGCACGCCGCTCTTGCCCTGCATGTCGGGGTGGCCGGCCAGCGCGACGGCGGTGGCGGTGGCCAGCGGAATGCCCTTGTAGGCCGGGCCGAACAGCATGTCGAAGGCCACGCCCGAATCCAGCAGCGCCTGCGCGTAGAACTGCGCCAGCTTGCCGACCGAACCGCCGTTGTTGAACAGCCCCGCGTTAAAGAAATACGGACTGATACGACCCGACTTGACCTTGAAGCTGCCGAAACGCAGCACGCCCTCGTTCAGGGCGAAGCGGACGAAGTCGAGAGCGGTGGCGGAGGATTGGGCGGCGGTCATGCGAGGGATCCGGTAGATGGCAAACCCCGGCATTTTATCCGTTGTCGGGGCTTTTCCCTGGCCTGGGCGCCGAGTCGGTTAAATTCCTGGCATTGCCCGGGCCTCGCGCCCCGCCTATAGGAGTTTCGCTTTGCTGCGCATTACCTCGATCAACCTCAACGGAATCCGGTCCGCCTTTCGCAAGGGCCTGCAACCCTGGATGGAAAAGCACGCCGCGGACGTGCTGTGCCTGCAGGAGATCAAGATTTCCCACGACGACCTGACCGAAGACCTGCGCCACCCGCCCGGCTATACCGGCCACTTCCACCATGCCGTGAAGAAAGGCTATAGCGGCGTCGGCATCTATCTGCGCAATGCCGCCGAACGCGTGCACACCGGCCTGGGATGCGAGGAATTCGACCCCGAGGGCCGCATCATCCGCGCCGACTGGAAGAACCTGTCCGTCATCAGCGCCTACCTGCCGTCCGGCTCCAGCGGCGACGAGCGGCAACAGGCCAAGTACCGGTTCCTGGACCGGTTCGGTCCCTGGATCGACGCCCTGATGCACGAGCACCGGACCACCGGCCGCGAGTTCATCATCTGCGGCGACTGGAACATCGCCCACAAGGAAATCGACCTGAAGAACTGGAAGGGCAACATGAAGAATTCGGGCTTCCTGCCCGAAGAGCGGGCCTGGCTGACCGACGTGTTCGACAAGCGCGGCTTCGTGGACGTGTTCCGCACCATCGACGACCGGCCCGACCAGTACACCTGGTGGAGCAACCGCGGCCAGGCCTGGGCCAAGAACGTCGGGTGGCGCATCGACTACCAGATCGCCACGCCGGGCATCGCGGCCCGCGCCCGCAGCGTCGCCATCTACAAGGACGAACGCTTCTCGGACCACGCGCCGCTGACGATCGACTACGACGCCACGCTCTGATGGCCGGCCCCGGCGCCGGATTGCCGCAGCGACTCGGCGGCCTCCCGGCGCAGCCATTGCAGGAAGACCCGCGCCCGCGGATCCTCGGCATACGGCCGGGGCGACAGCAGGAAATAGGCGGAGCCGTCGCGCACGAAGCCGCGCGGCGCCTCCAGGCGGCGGTCGCGCACGGCGTCGCAGGCCATCAGGGCTGACCCGATGGCCACGCCCAGCCCCGCGGCGGCGGCCTGCAGGCTCAGGTAGAAATGCTCATAGGCCGGCCCGGCGCGCCTGGGCGGCCTGCCGCCCGCGGCCTGGGACCACTGCCGCCAGGCTTGCGGCCGCGTCGCGCTGCCCAGCGCCGGCGCGCCGTCCCAGCCCTCGCCGGCGGCACCCAGCAGGCCCGGCCGGCATACCGGCCCGGTCCATTCCTCGCACACCCGCTCGGCATGCAGCGCGGCGTCCCATTCGAAATCATTGCGCCGCAGCGCCACGTCCACGCCCTGGGCCGCGAAATCCAGCGGACCGCCGGCCGCATACAGGTGCACCTGCACGGCCGGATGCAGGCGCTGGAAATCCGGCAGGCGCGGAATCAGCCACATCATGGCGATCGTGGGCTCGCAGGACAGCACCAGGGGCGCGTCCGGCGCCGGCTGGCGCAGCCTGGCCAGGCCCGTGGCGAGCTGCTCGAAAAGCGCGCGGGTCAGCTCGTGCAGCTGCCCGCCTCGATCAGTCAGGAAAACACCCCGGTTGCGCCGCTCGAACAAGCGCATTCCCAGGCTGTCCTCCAGCAGCCGGATCTGCCGGCTGACCGCGCCATGGGTCACGTTCAGCTCTTCTGCGGCCTTGCCGAAGGCCTGGTGGCGGGCGGCGGCGTCGAAGACGCGCAGCGCGTTGAGCGGCGGGAGTTTCATGGTTATCGGTGAGTTTTTCTGACGTATATCCGGCATTAAAAATCGTTTTTCGGGCGTGCGCCAGCGCCGGACAATACCGGCTCCCTCTTGCTTGCGCTTCCCTTCCATGACCGAACTGATAGCCGTCGCCCTGATCACCGTTCTTGCCGTCATCAGCCCCGGGCCGGACTTCGCGATGGTGACCCGCTACAGCTATCTGTATGGCCGGCGCACCGGCCTGACCTGCGCCGCCGGCATTGCGCTGGCCGTGCAGGTGCACGTGTTCTACACCATGTTCGGCGTCAGCCTGCTGGCCCATTACGCCCGGCCCGTGCTGCAGGGCATCAAGCTGGCCGGCGCCTGTTATCTGATCTACATGGGCTGGAAGACGTTTTTCAACCGCACGCCGGTCGACCGCGACCTGTCGGCGCGCCCGGCCATCTCGGCCTGGCGGGCGCTTTACGACGGCTTTCTGACCAACGCCCTCAATCCCAAGACCACGCTGTTCGTGGTCAGCACCTACACCCAGCTGGTTTCGCCGGGCACGCCGCTGACCCGGCAATTCGGCTACGGGCTGTTCATGTCGTTCGCGCACTGGGCGTGGTTCAGCGTCGTGGCATGGTCGGTTTCCTCGCCCGTGCTGCGCCGCGCGCTGCTGGACCATCAGCGCACCGCGGACCGGGTGGTGGGGGCCGTGCTGATGGCCCTGGGCGGCGCGCTGGCGGTCGCGCAGGTCTGAACTGTTGCCTGCGTGTGACTTTTCTCAAATTAATAATGGGGACGCATTAAATCGGACTGTCCGCCTGATGAGGCTTCCAGGCATGGCTAATGGTCCGATTTACGTGCGGCCCGGCCTGCCCGGCGCCGATTTCTCCCTGTGCAATTATTTGGGGACATATTGTTTCCCCCAGGAAATTCAACGGAATTCCACCGGACCAGGGAATTTTCCAGACGTGAGCCGCCCATTTCGACATGATGCGGCCCCAATTACTGGGTCGCAAAAAATCGCTTTGATATCAATGTGATGCAGCATTTCACGGCTTTGCGCAGGGCAATAATTTAGCCCTACAATTCCGCACCATACGGGTGCGAACTTGCACCAAACCCGTGTCTATCGCGCCCCAATCCGGGGCCACCCCGCACCTATTCGAAGCACCCCCGAGGAGAACATGTTGAAAGTGCAGAGTCTGGACGACTTCCTGCGTGGCGTTGCCGCGCGCGACCCGCAACAACCTGAATTCATGCAAGCCGTCCAGGAGGTGATGCTGAGTCTGTGGCCTTTCATCGAGAAGCACCCGCACTACGCCGAGCACGCCCTGCTCGAGCGCCTGGTGGAGCCGGAACGCGTGATCCAGTTCCGCGTGTGCTGGACCGATGACCGCGGCCAGGCCCGGGTCAACCGCGCTTTCCGCATCCAGCACAACTCGGCCATCGGCCCGTTCAAGGGCGGCATGCGCTTCCACCCCTCGGTGAACCTGTCGATCCTGAAGTTCCTGGCTTTCGAACAGACCCTGAAGAACTCGCTGACCACGCTGCCCATGGGCGGCGGCAAGGGCGGTTCGGACTTCGACCCCAAGGGCAAGTCCGACGCCGAAGTCATGCGTTTCTGCCAGGCCCTGATGATCGAGCTGTACCGCCACCTGGGTCCGGACACCGACGTGCCGGCCGGCGATATCGGCGTGGGCGCGCGCGAAGTCGGCTTCATGGCCGGCATGATGAAAAAGCTGTCGAACTCGACCGCCAGCGTGTTCACCGGCAAGGGCCTGACCTTCGGCGGCAGCCTGATCCGCCCCGAAGCCACCGGCTACGGCACCGTCTATTTCGCCGAAGAAATGCTCAAGCGCGTCGGCCGTTCGTTCGACGGCCTGCGCGTCTCGGTGTCGGGCTCGGGCAACGTCGCCCAGTACGCCATCGAGAAGGCCATGGCGCTGGGCGCCAAGGTGGTCACCGTCTCCGACTCCAACGGCACCGTGGTCGACGAAGCCGGCTTCACCCATGAAAAGCTGGTCGCGCTGATGCACATCAAGAACGACCTGCGCGGCCGCCTGGACACCTACGCGCGCGAATTCGGCCTGCAATACGAAGCCGGCAAGCGTCCGTGGCACGTGCCGGTCGACGTGGCCCTGCCCTGCGCCACCCAGAACGAGCTGGAGCTGGACGACGCCAAGACGCTGATCAAGAACGGCGTGCTGTGCGTGGCCGAAGGCGCCAACATGCCGGCCACCCTGGAGGCCGCCAAGGCCTTCGTCGCGGCCCGCGTGCTGTACGCCCCGGGCAAGGCCAGCAACGCCGGCGGCGTGGCGGTATCGGGCCTGGAAATGGCCCAGAACTCGGCCCGCCTGTCCTGGACGCGCGAGGAAGTCGACACCCGCCTGCACGCCATCATGCGCGACATCCATGAAAACTGCGTGCGCCACGGCCACACCGAGCGCGAATACGTCAACTACCTGGACGGCGCGAACATCGCCGGTTTCGTGAAGGTGGCTGACGCTATGCGGCAGCAAGGCTTGTACTAGACCCCCCCCGAAGCGCCTTTGGCGCTTCCCCCCCAGGGGGGCGCCGCTACGGACCGGCGGAGCCGGATCCGTGCGGCCCCGCGCTCTTGGGGAGGGTTTGCCCCGTGGGGCGAAGGCGCGCGGCGCGCGCCTTCGTGCTCCTTAATGCTTCATCGTGCCGTGGTTCATGTTCATGCCGGGGTTGTGGGTGGCGGGTTTGACCTTGAATTGGACCGCGACTTCGCCGGCCTTTTCGAACTTGAGGGTGGCGGGCACGGTTGCGCCTTCGGCGAACGGCGCTTTCAGCTTGATGAACATGACGTGGTAGCCGCCCGGGCTGAGTTTGACCTCGGTGTCGGCGGGCAAGGCGATGCCGCCTTCGACCTGGCGCATCTTGGACACGCCGTTTTCGGTCTGGACGGTGTGCAGCTCGACGCGTTCGGCGGCGTCGGACGTGATCGACAGCAGGCGGTCCTCGGTCTTGGCGTCGTTGTCGATGTCCATATAGCCCGCGCCGTTGGACTGGCCCGGCGCCGAGGCGCGCACCCACAGGTCGTCGATCTCGATCTGGCCGACCTTGTAGTCCTTCGCCCAGGCCGTGCCGGCCGTGCACAGGCCCAGGGCGGCGATCACAGCGAACTTGCGGATGTTCATGACTAGTACTCCTAAGGGTTAACGCCGCGGGTCAACGCCTCCTGACCAGGCTGCGGGCGGCTGACAGAACCGAATCGGTCAGGGCTTCCATGGCTTCGGAGTTTACCCGCCAATGCTGCCAATACAGCGGCACATCCTCCCAGGCGCGCCCGCGCAGCAGCATCAGCTGACCTGCGTCAAGGTGCTCCTGCACCAGCGGCAGCGGATTCATGGTCCAGCCCAGCCCGCCCAGCGTGGCCTGCACGAAGGCGCGCGTCGACGGCACCCACCAGACCGGCGGCTGCCACGGCGCCGGATCGGCGATCTTGTGGGCGAAGCGGGCCTGCAGGGCGTCCTTGCGGTTGAACACCAGCACCGGCGCCTGCGCCAGCGTCTGCGCGTTGACCCCTTGCGAGAAATAGCGCTTGTGGAATGCCGGCGTGCAGGTCGCGACGTAGCGCATGCTGCCCAGCGCATGGATGCGGCAGCCCTGCACCGGCTCGGCCAGCGCGGTCACCGCGCCCAGCACCGAGCCGTTGCGCAGCAAGGCGGCGGTGTGGTCCTGGTCTTCGGACTGCATGTCCAGCGTGGCGCGGGTACGCGCCGAGAACTGCACCGCCGCGTCGACGAACCAGGTTTCCAGGCTGTCGTGGTTCACCGCCACGGGGATGCTGGCATAGGGCACGTCGTCGTCGGCCACGCCCAGCCGGCTGAGCGCGTCGTGCTCCAGGAGCGCGGTCTGCTCGGCCAGCCGCACCAGCACCTGGCCGTCGGCGGTGGCCGCCGCCGGCACCGTGCGCTGCACCAGCAGGCGGCCCATGCGGTCCTCCAGCGCCTTGATCCGCTGCGACACCGCCGACGGGGTGACGTTCAGCGACAGCGCGGCGCGCTCGAAGCTGCCTTCGCGCACCACCGCCGCCAGGGCCCTGAGGTTGCCGTGATCGAGTTTCATATCATTAGCTTTGCTTAAGATAGTGAAGGAAAATTAGTTTTATTTCATCTATCCGGCAAGGGAAAATGACGCATTGCCGGCACGCCCCGCCGCTGCCGGCGCCAAATCAAGCGCCGCCACAGGCGTAGCAGTCATAAGGTGTTTGCGTCATGTTCGCCACGTTGTCTTCCCCCCTCTTCTTCACTGCCTGGGCCAGCGGAACGGCCACCGGGCTGGGCCTGTTCGCCGTCGTGGGCGCGCAAAGCGCGTTCATCCTGCGCCAGGGGCTGATGCGGGCGCACCTGCTGAGCGTGGTCGCGATCTGCGCGCTGATCGACGCCGTCTTCATCTTCGCCAGCGTCTCCGGGCTGCAGGCCCTGACCACCTGGTTTCCGTGGCTGACGACCGCCGTGCTGTGGTTCGGCGTCGCCTTCCTGTCCTGGTACGCCCTGCAATCGGCGCGCCGCGCCTGGACCGCCAACGGCGGGCTGGCCGCCGCCCGCGACGTGGTGCCGTCGCGCCGCGCCGCCATGCTGGGCGCGCTGGGCTTTTCGCTGCTCAATCCGCACTTCTGGCTGGACATGGTGGTGGTCGGCTCGCTGGCGCACGGCTTCGAGGACGCCCGCATGGCGTTCGCCGCCGGCGCGCTCACCGCCAGCCTGCTGTGGCTGGCCGTGCTCAGCATCGGCTCGCGCCTGTTCGCCCCGTTCTTCGCCAGCGCCTCGGCCTGGCGCGTGCTGGACGGCATCATCGCGGTGGTGATGGCGGCGCTGGCGGTGAGCCTGGCCCTCAAGGGCGTATGACGCGCAGCCCGGCAAGGGCGCCGTCCTTATAATCGGCCCCTTGCCAATCTTGCGTCGGGCGCAGCGCCGGCCCGCCAGACGATCATGCGCGGACCCTCCTCCAAAGACGTGCGCCTGCCGCCGCTGGCCGCCATCCAGGCGTTCGAAGCGGCCGCGCGGCTCGGCTCCTTCGAGCGCGCCAGCGAAGAACTCTTCGTCACGGCCAGCGCCATCGGCAAGCGCATCGCCATGCTCGAAGCGCTGCTGGACGTCTCGCTCTTCATACGCAGCCGCCGCGGGGCGACCCTGAGTTCGGCCGGACAGGAATACCTGGAACAGGTCCGCACCGCGCTGGACCTGCTGTCGGACGCCTCGCTGCACAAGCGCGGCGAGCCCAAGCCCGAAACGCTGCGCGTGGTGTCCACGCCGACCTTCGCGCGCCAGGTCCTGATCCCCAGCCTGGCCGAGTTCACCACCGCGCATCCCGACGTGGAGCTGGAGATCATGCTCTCCATCCCCTACCTGGAAATCATGCCGCCGAACGCGGATGTCTGGGTCCGCTTCGGCAGCAGCAAGTATCCGGGGCTGCACACGCGCCAACTCACCGCCGACCCGGTGTTCGCGGTCTGCACGCCCGGCTATCTCGACGCGCACGGTCCCTTCAGACAGCCCGCGGACCTGGCGCGGGCGCAGCTGCTGCGCTGTCCGATGGAGCCCTGGCGCCCCTGGCTGGACGCGGCCGGGCTGGACTGGCCCGAGCCGTCGCGCGGCGTGTGGCTGGTGGATCTGGGCATGACGCTGGAAGCCGCGCGCGCCGGCCAGGGCATCGCGCTTACGCGCCGCACCCTGGCCGCGCAGTGGCTGGACGAAGGCAGGCTGGTGCGCGTCTTCGACATCGAGATCCCCGGCGAATCCCAGTACTACCTCTGCACCGAAGCCTCGCGTCCGCTGACCCGCGCGCGCCAGGCGTTCTCCGACTGGCTGCACGACGTATGCCGGCGGGTATCGCAATGGCCGCGCGGCGCGCGGACCAGTCAGGAATAAATTTCCAGCAAGAGGCGGAACGATATTCCGCCTAAGGCGCCGCCGCCCTGGCCAGGCGCGCGCGGCGCCGTTTCCGGCGTCCTCGTCCACGCGTAGGTATTTACGCGCACAAGCCCCATCGCGTCAGATTCGCGTAAGTGATAGGGCAGACAGTCACACCCTTGCAACATAGAGCGCGCCGCAGCACCTACGCGCCGGCATTCGGTTTTCCACGCAGTCCTACCAATTACAACGGAGACATCCATGGATTTTCGTTTGAAGCTGCTTGCAGGAACCCTCGCATTTGCCGCAACGGCCGTCAGCCACGCCGCCGACCCCATCAAGATCGGCGTCGCCGGTCCCTACACCGGCGGGTCGTCCTCCATGGGCGTGAGCATGCGTGACGGTGTGCGCCTGGCCATCGAAGAAATCAACAAGAACGGCGGAGTGCTGGGTCGGCAGCTGGTCGCGGTGGAACGCGACGACGAAGCCAAGAACGAACGCGGCGTGCAGATCGCGCAGGAGCTGATCAACAAGGAACAGGTGACCGCCACCGTCGGCTACATCAATACCGGCGTGGCGCTGGCCTCGCAGCGCTTCTACCAGGACGCCAAGATCCCGGTGTTCAACAACGTGGCCACCGGCAGCGTCATCACGCATCAGTTCCAGGCGCCCGAATACCCGGACAACTACGTGTTCCGCAACGCGGCGCACGACAGCATCCAGGCGCCCATGATCGTCGAAGAGGCGATCACCCGCCGCGGCTACAAGAAGGTCGCGATCCTGGCCGATTCCACCAACTACGGCCAGCTCGGCCGCGAAGACCTGGAGAAGGCGCTGGCCAGCAAGGGCATCAAGCCGGTGGCCGTGGAGAAGTTCAACATCAAGGACGTCGACATGACGGCCCAGCTGCTGAAGGCCAAGTCCGCCGGCGCCGAAGCCGTGCTGACCTATGGCATCGGACCCGAGCTGGCCCAGATCGCCAACGGCATGACCAAGCTGGGCTGGAAGGTGCCGATGATCGGCAGCTGGACCCTGTCGATGGCCAACTATATCGATAACTCGGGCGCCAACGGGGAAGGCGCGCGCATGCCGCAGACCTTCATCCAGGACCCGGACACGCCCAAGCGCAAGGCCTTCATCGACGCCTATCTGGCCAAGTTCAAGCCCAAGAACGACCGCATCGATTCCCCGGTGTCGGCGGCCCAGGGCTATGACTCGATCTTCCTGCTGGCGGCCGCGATCAAGCAGGCCAATTCCACCGACGGCCCCAAGGTCCGCGAAGCGCTGGAGAACCTGCAGACGCCGGTCGAAGGCGTGGTGATGACCTACAACAAGCCGTTCAGCCACGACAACCACGACGCGATCACCGCCAAGGAAGTGGTCATCGGCGAGGTCAAGAGCGGCCGCGTCGTCAAAGCCAACTAGCAACGCATCGCGGCGGCCGCGCCGCCATCCGCGCCCCGGCCGCCGGGGCGCGGGCCTCGTGCCGCCCGCAAGCCGCGTTCCGTCCCGCTACACCACACTGACACCATGATTCTTCTACAGCTTGTCTACAGCGGTATCGCGCTGGGCATGATCTATGCCGTCATCGCGTTCGGATACCAGCTCACCTTCGCCACCTCGGGCACCCTGAACTTCGGCCAGGGCGAAGCCCTCATGCTGGGCGCGCTCGTCGGCCTCACGCTGGTCGGACTGGGCGTGAACTACTGGGTGATGATTCCCATCGTCTGCATCTTCGGCTTCGCGCAGGGCGCGCTGGTCGAACGCGTGGGCGTGCGGCCCGCCATCAAGACCCGCTCCGAGTTCGGCTGGATCATGGCCACCATCGCGCTGGGCATCATCTTCAAGAACGTGGCCGAGAACATCTGGGGCCGCGACGACCTGCGTTTCCCTTCGCCCCTGCCGGAGGCGCCGATACAGGTGCTGGGCGCCAACGTTCTGCCGATGGAGCTGCTGGTGGTGTTCGGCGCGCTGGCCATGATGCTGCTGGTGGAGCTGTTCAACCGCAAGTCCATCTACGGCAAGGCCTTCGTCGCCACCTCGAACGACCGCGACGCCGCCGGCCTGATGGGCATCAACACCGGCATGGTCATCACGTTCTCGTACGCGCTGTCTTCGCTGACCGCCGCATTCGCCGGCGTGCTGGTGGCGCCGCTGACGCTGACTGGCGCCACCATGGGCGCGGTGCTGGGCCTGAAGGCCTTCGCGGTCGCCATCATCGGCGGCCTGTCCAGCGGCATGGGCGTGGTGGTGGGCGGACTCATCCTGGGCATCGCCGAGACGACCACCGGCTTCTATCTGTC
This sequence comes from Achromobacter sp. SX5, assembly GCF_056711425.1. NCBI lineage: Bacteria > Pseudomonadati > Pseudomonadota > Betaproteobacteria > Burkholderiales > Alcaligenaceae > Achromobacter > Achromobacter sp. SX5. Next base: position 5,381,164 of record NZ_CM160041.1, read on the forward strand.
GACGGGGTACAAGGACGTGCCCGGACTGGTGCTGCTTCTGCTCGTGCTGACGTTCAAACCCGCCGGCCTGTTCGGCAAGACCGCGATCAAGAAGGTGTGACGATGAAACCCCTGCACCTCCTGCTTTCCATCGTGGCCGTGGCCTGCCTGGCCGCCGTGCCCCTGGGCGTCACCAACACGTACTACCTGCACCTGATCGAAACCATCATGATCTACGCGATCCTGCTGTTCGGGCTCGACATCGTGGTGGGCTATACCGGCCAGGTCTCGCTCGGCCATGCCGGCCTGTTCGGCATCGGCTCGTACGTGGCCGGCGCGCTGTTTTTCCATCTGCAGCTGCCGATCTGGGCCACACTTCCGGCGGCCATCCTGATCGCGGCGGCCTTCGGCGCGGTGCTGGCGCTGCCCGCGCTGCGGGTCACGGGACCATACCTGGCCATGGTCACGCTGGCGTTCGGCACCATCATCCAGATCCTGATCAACGAGATGACCTTCCTGACCGAAGGCCCGCTGGGCATCAAGATCCCGAAACCGTCGATCGCCGGGCACATCCTGACCAAGAGCGAGTACTTCTGGCTGGTGGCCGCGTTGCTGGTGCTGTCGCTGATCGTGGTGCACCGCATCCTGAAATCGCACCTGGGCCGCTCGTTCGAGGCCCTGCGCGACAGCCCGATCGCCTCGGACTGCATGGGCGTGTCGGTGTACCGGCACAAGGTGTTCGCCTTCGTCATCAGCGCCGGCTTCGCCGGGCTGGCGGGCGCGCTGTACTCGTACTCGGAACAGTACATTTCGCCCAACACCTACAACTTCGAGCTCACCATCCTGTTCCTGCTGGCCATCATCATGGGCGGGCGCAAGAGCCGCACGGGCGCGCTGCTGGGCGCCGCCATCATCGTGCTGCTGCCCAAGATGCTGGACGACATCGCCACCTTCCGCCTGATCGCGCTCGGCGTGGCGATCGTGGTCGCCATCGGCAGCGCGGTGGCCGTCTCCAAGGGCCGCGCCGAACCGCGCCGGGTGGCCGTGCCGGTGGCCGGCACCATCGTGCTGGCGATTTTCGCGTACTGGCTCGATGCCGTGACCGACTGGCGCCTGACGATCTTCGGCGCCATGATCCTGTTCGTCGTGTACTACCTGCCGGACGGCATCGTGGGTTTCGTGCGCAATCTGTTCTTCTCGGGACGCCGCAGCGCGCTGGCGGTCGAATCGGAGCTGGTCAGAACCCAGGACGCCGTGCCCGACGCGGCCCGCGGCAAGAACGAAACCCTGCTGGCGGCCAAGGGCGTGCTGATGCAGTTCGGCGGCCTGAAGGCGCTGAACCAGGTCGACCTGACCGTCAGGCGCGGCACCATCCACGGCCTGATCGGACCGAACGGCTCGGGCAAGAGCACCATGATGAACGTGCTGACGGGCATCTACGTGCCGACGGCCGGCGCGGTGGAATTCGCCGGCAAGTCGCTGGTGGGCCTGGCGCCGGCGGACATCGCCGAGGCGGGCATCGCGCGGACCTTCCAGAACGTGCAGCTGTTCGGCGAAATGACCGCGCTGGAGAACGTGCTGGTCGGCCTGCACCACACCTTTACCACCGGACTGGCCGGCATCGCGCTGCGCACGTCCCGATGGAAGGACGAGGAACGGCGCGCCCGCGCGCGCGCCATGGCGCTGCTGGAATTCGTCGGCCTCCAGTCCCTGGCCGGCGAAGAAGCCCGCAACCTGCCCTACGGCAAGCAGCGCCTGCTGGAGATCGCGCGCGCGCTGGCGCTGGACCCGCAGCTGCTGCTGCTCGACGAGCCGGCGGCCGGCCTGACCGCGCCCGACATCGTCGAACTGCTCGCCATCATCCGCAAGGTGCGCGACCACGGCCTCACGCTGATCCTCATCGAACATCACATGGACGTGGTGATGGGGGTCTGCGACACCGTGTCGGTCCTGGACTTCGGGCAGAAGATCGCCGAGGGGCTGCCCAACGAAGTGCAAAGCGACGCCAAGGTCATCGAGGCGTATCTGGGCGGCGCGCCCGCCTGACGCCAGGGAGACGACAACATGCTATCGATCAAGAATCTGGAAGCGGGCTACGGCAAGGTGAAGGTGCTGCACGGCATCAGCATGGAGGTGCCCAAGGCCAAGGTGGTGACGCTGATCGGCTCGAACGGCGCCGGCAAGACGACCACCATGCGCGCGCTCTCGGGCATGATCCGCCCCGCCGCGGGCGAGGTCACGCTGGGCGGCAGGCGCATCGACGGGCTGGAGTCCCACCGTATCGCGCGGCTGGGGCTGGCGCACTCGCCCGAGGGCCGGCGCGTGTTCCCCACCCTGTCGGTGACCGACAACCTGCTGTTGGGCGCCTTTCCGCGCCTGAGCGGCAGCCGCCCCAAAGGCGACGTCCAGGCCGACCTGGGCCGCGCCATGGACCTGTTCCCGCGCCTGAAGGAACGCCGCACCCAGCTCGCCGGCACGCTCTCCGGCGGCGAGCAGCAGATGCTGGCCATGGCCCGCGCCGTGATGCTCAACCCCGAAGTGGTGCTGCTGGACGAACCGTCGATGGGGCTGGCGCCGATCCTGGTGGAAGAAGTATTCAGGATCATCGAGCGGCTCAAGAGCGAGGGCGTGACGATGCTGCTGGTGGAGCAATTCGCCGCCGCCGCGCTGAACGTCGCCGACTATGGTTACGTGCTGGAGAACGGGCGGATTTCGGTGCACGGCAGCGCCGACAAGCTCAAGCACGATCCGGCGGTGGTGGCGGCGTATCTGGGGGGATCGCATTAGGGAGGGCGGCAGATGGGTTGCGCGCGTTCGATATCCGTAGGATGGGTGTAGCGCGAGACATTCAACATAAGAAACCCGCGGCCGAACGCGCGCAACCCATCAGGCGCCGCCCGTCCCATCCTCCGCCCCACGATCCGACCCATACCCTTTCAGCCCGTCCAGGTCCAGCACCCGCACCGCCCCGTACTCCACATTCAGCAGGCCGGCTTCTTCCAGCTTGCGCAGGGCCTGGTTGGCGCGCTGGCGCGATACCCGGGCCAGATAGCCGACCTCTTCCTGCGTAATCGTCAATCGCATCCCCATGCCGGGATACAGCAAGGGGTTGAACAGCTCGGCCAGGCAACGCGCCACGCGCGCGTCCGGGTCCAGCAGGCGGTCGTATTCGGCCTTGCCGATGAACTGCGCGACGCGCTCGTTCAACTGATGCAGCAGATAACGGTTGAAGGGAATGCTGGTGTCGAGCAGCCAGTCGAAGGTGGCCGCCGGCAGGCGCGCGACCACCGAGTCGCGCAGCGCGACGATGTCGTATTTGCGGATCTCGCGCTTGAGCAGCGAACCTTCGCCGATCCAGCCGCCGGCCGGCACGCCGGTCAGCGATGCGACCTTGCCTTCGGCATTGCCCACCGACACCTTGACCAGCCCCGCCAGCACGCCGATCCAAGCCTGTGCGAGCTCCCCTTTGCGCTCTATGATCGAGCCGGCGGCGGCCTGCTGCACGGTCAGGTCCCGCTCGACCCGCGATTGCTGGTCGCGGTCGAGCACGCGAAACCAGGCCGCGGCGAGTTGCAGGGAGTCGGCTAGCTGCATCGGGAATACCCTAAAAGGTCCTTGAATGTCGCGATGGTGACAGTTGGTAGCAACCCAACCTTATACCTTAAGTCCTGCCGTAAATCTAAAACCAACTGGTCAAGCGCCCATCGCCAGCGCCGCCCCGCGCGGCCCCGGCCCGTAGCGCCCAAACCGGAGGAGACAACGTGGCACATACACCGCCCGCATCCGCCCGGATGCCGGCGGCGTCGGATACTTTTCCGGCGCTGCTGTTCACGCATGCCAAGGTGCGCGGGTCGCGGCCCGCGATACGCGAAAAAGATCTGGGGATCTGGCAAACCCTTACGTGGTCGGAAGTGGCCGAGCACGTACGGCGCGTCGCCAATGGCCTGGCCGCCCTGGGCATCCAGCCCGGCATGCACGTGGCCGTGGTCGGCGAGAACCGGCCGCGCCTGTACATGGCCATGATGGCCACGCAGTCGCTGGGCGCGATCCCGGTGCCGCTCTACCAGGACGCCGTAGCCCAGGAAATGGTCTACGTGCTGCAGGACGCCGAGATCAGCGTCGCCGTGGTCGAGGACCAGGAACAGGTCGACAAGATGCTGGAGATCCGCGAACAGTGCCCCGCGCTCGGGCGCGTGGTGTTCGACGATCCGCGCGGCCTGCGCCACTACGCCGACGACATGCTGATGTCGTATGAAAAGCTGGAAGCGCTGGGCGACGAATACGCGGCCAGGCACCCCGGCTTTCTGGACGCCGCCATCGCCGCGGTGCAGCCGCAGGACCCCGCCGCCATGTTCTACACCTCGGGCACGACCGGCAAGCCCAAGGGCGTGGTGTTGACCCACCATGCGCTGATCGACCGTGCGCGCGCCGTCTCCGAACTGGAAAAACTGACCGACCAGGAAGACGTGCTGGCCTATCTGCCGCCGGCCTGGATCGGCCAGAACATGTTCTCGTACACGCAGCTGCTGGTCACCGGCTTCACCGTCAACCATCCCGAGTCGCCCGACACCGTGTCCATCGACATGCGCGACATCGGCCCCACCTATTACTTCGCGCCGCCGCGCGTGCTCGAAGGCCTGCTGACCCATGTGATGATCCGCATGGAAGACGCCGGCCTCATCAAGCGCAAGCTGTTCGCCAGCTGCATGAAGCTGGCGCGCCGCGTCGGCACCCGCATCCTGGACGGCGAATCCGTCGGCGCGTGGGACCGCCTGCGCTACGCGCTGGGCAATGTGCTGATCTACGGCCCGCTGCGCAACGCGCTGGGCATGAGCCGCGTGCGCGTGGCGTACACGGCGGGCGAGGCCATCGGCCCCGACCTGTTCGTGTTCTACCGCTCGATCGGCATCAACCTGAAGCAGCTGTATGGTTCCACCGAGACCTCGGTGTTCGTCTGCGTGCAGCCCGACGGCCACGTGCGCGACGACACCGTCGGCCCGCCGGTCGACGGCGTGGAGATCCGCGTGGCCGAAAACGGCGAGATCCTGGTCAAGAGCCCCGGCCTCTTCAAGGAGTACTACCGCAACCCGGAAGCGACGGCCGAGGCCCGCAGCGCCGACGGCTGGTTCCATACCGGCGACGCCGGCTATCTGGACACCGATGGCCAGCTCAAGATCATCGACCGCGCCAAGGACGTGGGCAAGCTGGCCGACGGCAGCCTGTTCGCGCCCAAGTACATCGAGAACAAGCTCAAGTTCTTCCAGCACATCAAAGAGGCCGTGGCCTTCGGCGCCAACCGCGACGACGTCTGCGCCTTCATCAACATCGACCTGGAGGCCGTGGGCAACTGGGCCGAGCGCCGCGGCATGCCCTACGCGGGCTATACCGACCTGGCCTCCAAGGACGAGGTCTACCAGCTCATCGCCGACTGCGTGGAGCAGGTCAACGCGGATCTCGCCACCGATCCCAAGCTGTCGGCCTCGCAGATCAGCCGCTTCCTGATCCTGCACAAGGAGCTCGATCCCGACGACGACGAACTGACCCGCACGCGCAAGGTGCGCCGCGCCTTCATCGCGCAGAAGTACGGCGTGCTGATCGACGCGCTGTACGGCGGCAAGCAGTCGCAGTTCATCGAGACCGAAGTGAAATTCGAAGACGGACGCACCGGCAAGATTTCGGCGGACCTGAAAATCCGCCCGGTAAAGACGTTTCCCGCCATCACCGCCCGAGCCGCGTAGACCATGAGCCACAACGACCGCGACCAGCGTATCGGCGACGTCATGCTGGACATGCAGAACATTTCCCTGTCGTTCGGCGGCGTCAAGGCGCTGACCGACATTTCCTTCAACGTGCGCGAACACGAGATCCGCGCCATCATCGGCCCCAACGGCGCCGGCAAGAGCTCGATGCTCAACGTCATCAACGGCGTCTATACGCCGCAGGAAGGCGCCATCGCCTTCCGCGGCGAGCACTTCTCGCGCATGAATCCGCGCCGCGCCGCCGAAATGGGCATCGCGCGCACCTTTCAGAACCTGGCGCTGTTCAAGGGCATGAGCGTGCTGGACAACATCATGACCGGCCGCAACCTGCGCATGAAGTGCGGGCTGCTGGCGCAGGCCTTCCGCCTGGGCCGCGCCGAGCGCGAGGAAATCCAGCACCGCGAGTTCGTCGAGAACATCATCGACTTCCTGGAGATCCAGGCCTACCGCAAGACCCCGGTGGGCCGGCTGCCCTACGGCCTGCAAAAGCGCGTGGACCTGGGCCGCGCGCTGGCGATGGAGCCGCGCCTGCTGCTGCTGGACGAGCCCATGGCCGGCATGAACATCGAAGAAAAGCAGGACATGAGCCGCTTCATCCTCGACGTGAACGACGAATTCGGCACCACCATCGTGCTGATCGAGCACGACATGGGCGTGGTCATGGACATCTCCGACCGTGTGGTGGTGCTGGACTACGGCAAGAAGATCGGCGACGGCAAGCCGGACGAGGTCCGGGCAAACGAAGAAGTGGTCAAGGCCTATCTAGGCGTGTCGCACTGAGGCGGACAGACATGGGATTTTTTCTAGAGACCTTATTCGGCGGCCTGATGAGCGGCATGCTGTACGCGCTGATCGGCCTGGGCTTCGTGCTGATCTTCAAGGCTTCCGGCGTCTTCAACTTCGCGCAGGGCGCGATGGTGCTGGTGGCCGCGCTGTCCATGGCGCGTTTCTCGGAGTGGCTGCCGCAATGGCTGGGCTTCGACAACATGATCCTGGCCAACGTGCTGGCCTTCATCGTCAGCGCCGGCGTGATGTTCCTGCTGGCCATGGCCATCGAACGCTACGTGCTGCGCCACCTGGTCAACCAGGAGGCCACCACCCTGCTCATGGCCACGCTGGGCATCAGCTACTTCCTGGACGGCCTGGGCCAGATCACCTTCGGCAGCTCGGTGTATTCCATCAACGTCGGCATGCCCAAGGACCCGCTGCTGATCCTGGACTCCGTGTTCGAGGGCGGCCTGCTGATCAACCTGGAAGACCTGACCGCGGCCGTGATCGCCGCCCTGCTGGTGGCGACGCTGGCGCTGTTCTTCCAGTACACCTCGACCGGCCGCGCCCTGCGCGCGGTGGCCGACGATCACCAGGCGGCGCAATCCATCGGCATTCCGCTGAACCGCATCTGGGTCATCGTCTGGAGCGTGGCGGGCCTGGTGGCGCTGGTGGCCGGCGTGATCTGGGGCTCGAAGTTCGGCGTGCAGTTCACCCTCTCGACCGCGGCGCTGCGCGCGCTGCCGGTGGTGATCCTGGGCGGGCTGACCTCGGTGCCGGGCGCCATCCTGGGCGGCCTGATCATCGGCGTCGGAGAAAAACTGTCGGAGGTCTACCTGGGGTCGCTCGTGGGCGGCGGCATCGAAATCTGGTTCGCCTATGTGCTTGCGCTGGTGTTCCTGCTGTTCCGTCCGCAAGGGCTGTTCGGCGAGAAGATCATCGACCGGGTCTGAGGAATAAAACATGTTCTATCGCGAAAACGGCCAATTCAAGACCAGCTATCGCAGCGACCAGCAGATCTTCCCGATCCGCCAGGACCGCATCTTCATCTGGCTGCTGCTGGCGGCGGCCTTCATCGCCGTGCCGGCGCTGGCCAGCGACTACCTGCTGCGCGCCATCCTGATCCCGTTCCTGATCCTGGCGCTGGCCGCCGTGGGCCTGAACATCCTGGTGGGCTATTGCGGCCAGATCTCGCTGGGCACCGGCGCCTTCATGGCCGTCGGCGCCTATGCGGCGTGGAACTTCGGCGTGCGCTTTCCCGAGATCCCGCTGATCGTGCAGATCCTGCTGGGGGGCTTCTTCGCCACCATCGTCGGCGTGGTCTTCGGCATACCCAGCCTGCGCATCCGCGGCCTGTACCTGGCGGTGGCGACGCTGGCGGCGCAGTTCTTCGTGGACTGGGCGTTCCTGCGCATCCCGTTCTTCACCAACTACTCCTCGTCGGGCAACGTGTCGGTGCCGCCGCTGCACTTCTTCGGCCTGCCGGTGCAGAGCGCGCTGGAGAAGTATCTCTTCGTGCTGGCGCTGGTGGTGGTATTCAGCCTGCTGGCCAAGAACCTGGTGCGCGGCGCCATCGGCCGCCAGTGGATGGCGATCCGCGACATGGACGTGGCGGCCTCGGTCATCGGCATCCGCCCCATGTACGCCAAGCTCACGGCGTTCGCGGTCAGTTCGTTCATCGTCGGCGTGGCCGGCGCGCTGTGGGGCTACATCCACCTGGGTTCGTGGGAACCGCTGGCCTTCGACCTGGGGCGTTCGTTCCAGCTGCTGTTCATGGTCATCATCGGCGGGCTGGGCTCGATCATCGGCAGCTTCTTCGGCGCCGCGTTCATCGTGCTGGTGCCGGTGGCGCTGACCAACGTGCCGCACATGCTGGGCCTGTCGCTGTCGGTGGACACCGCGGCGCACGTCGAGCACATGGTGTTCGGCGCGCTGATCGTGTTCTTCCTGATCGCGGAACCGCATGGACTGGCCCGCCTGTGGAGCATCGGCAAGGAAAAACTCCGCATCTGGCCCTTCCCCCACTAGCACATTGCTGTACTGAATACCCGGCTCAAGACCGGGCCAACCCCGGTGTCCCAGGGTTCATGGACCCAACACCACGCAGGAGGTAAATGGAGATGAAGCGTCTTAACCTGAAGTTGGCGGCAGCCCTGGTGGCCGCAGCCGGCGCCGTTGGCGCCGTGGCCACGCCGGCGATGGCGGCAGAAGAGCAGTTCGTTCCGCTGCTGGTGTATCGCACCGGATCCTTCGCCCCGCTGGGGATTCCCTGGGCGGACGGCAAGCTGGACTACCTGAAGCTGGTCAACGAACGCGACGGCGGCGTCAACGGCGTCAAGATCACGTACGAAGAGTGCGAAACCGCCTACGCCACCGACCGCGGCGTGGAGTGCTATGAACGCCTCAAGGGCAAGGGCACCGGCGCCTCGGGCTTCGATACCCAGTCCACCGGCATTACCTTCGCCGTCAGCGACAAGGCCATGGTCGACAAGGTGCCGGTCGAGACCATGGGCTACGGCCTGTCGCAGTCGGTCGACGGCAGCGTGTTCGAATGGAACTTCCCGCTGCTGGGCACGTACTGGACCGCGGCCGACGTGATGATCCAGGACATCGCCAAGAAAGAAGGCGGCATGGCCAAGCTCAAGGGCAAGAAGATCGCCCTGGTCTATCACGATTCGCCCTACGGCAAGGAGCCGATCCCGCTGCTGCAGAAGCGCGCGGCCAAGGAAGGCTTCGAGCTGCTGCTCTATCCCGTGACCGCCCCCGGCGTAGAACAGAAGTCCACCTGGCTGCAGATCCGCCAGGCGCGTCCGGCCTACGTGCTGCTGTGGAGCGCCGGCATCATGACGCCCACCGCCATCCGCGAAGCCCAGGCCAGCGGCTATCCGCGGGACAAGATGTACGCGATCTGGTGGGCCGGCTCCGAAGGCGACGTGAAGGACCTCGGCGACGTCGCCAAGGGCTACAACGCCATCACCATCCACAACAGCGGCGCCGACCACGACAAGGTCTACGACGACCTGAAGAAGTACGTCTACGACAAGGGCCAGGGCTCGGACAAGTCGGGCAACACCACGCTGGGCACCATCGCGCACACGCGCGGCATGATGATCTCGATGCTGCAGGTCGAGGCGATCCGCGCCGCGCAGGAAAAGTACGGCAAGGGCAAGGCGCTCACGCCGGAACAGGTGCGCTGGGGCTTCGAGAACCTCGACCTGACGCAGGAGAAGCTCGACAAGCTGGGCTTCGGCAAGATCATGCGCCCGGTCAAGACCTCTTGCGGCAACCACATGGGCGACGACTGGGCCCGCATCGTGCAGTGGGACGGCGCGAAGTTCAAGGTCGTCTCCGACTGGTACCAATCCGACAAGTCCATCCTGGACCCGATGGTGAAGGAAGGCGCCGCGAAGTACGCCAAGGAAAAGAACATCACGCCCCGCGAGTGCAAGTAGACCCCCCCCCCGAAGCGCCGGCGGCGCTTCCCCCCCAGGGGGGGCGCCGCAGGAGACCGGCAAAGCCGGATCTGCCGCGGCCCCGCTTGGGGGCGCTGGCTACATGCGGTGTCTGGCGTGCTTCGGGGAAGTTCTTTCTCTTTCTTTCGACTTTCGTATGAATCGATGGCCGGTCCTAGCGGGCCGACTTTCACCACGCAGCAGGAACGATCATGAACGCCACCAATATCGCCGCCGCTGACGCCCCCAAGGTGCTGCTCGACGTCAACGGCATCGAGGTGATCTACAACCACGTCATCCTGGTGCTCAAGGGCGTGTCCCTGCAGGTGCCGGAAGGCCGGATCGTGGCGCTGCTGGGCGCCAACGGCGCGGGCAAGACCACCACGCTGCGGGCGATCTCGAACCTGCTCAAGGGCGAGCGCGGCGACGTGACCAAGGGCTATATCCAGTACCGCGACCAGCGCATCGAAAAGCTGTCTCCGGCCGAGCTGGTCAAGCGCGGCGTGGTCCAGGTGATGGAAGGCCGCCACTGCTTCGCGCACCTGACCATCGAAGAGAACCTGCTGACCGGCGCCTATACGCGCAACATGGGGCGCGGCGACACCGCGGCGGCGCTGGACCGGGTCTACCAGTATTTTCCGCGCCTGAAGCAGCGCCGCGCCAGCCAGGCCGGCTACACCTCGGGCGGCGAGCAGCAGATGACCGCCATCGGCCGCGCGCTGATGGCCAATCCCAACATGATCCTGCTGGACGAGCCGTCCATGGGGCTGGCGCCGCAGATCGTGGAAGAGATCTTCGAGATCGTGCGCGACCTGAACCAGCGCGAGCGCGTCAGCTTCCTGCTGGCCGAGCAGAACACCAACATCGCGCTGCGCTACGCCGACTACGGCTACATCCTCGAAAACGGCCGCGTGATGATGGACGGCGCCGCCTCCGACCTGGCCGAGAACGAGGACGTCAAAGAGTTCTACCTGGGCATCTCCAGCGGCGAGCGCAAGAGTTTCCGGGACAACAAGTTCTACCGCCGCCGCAAACGCTGGCTGGCCTGATTCCTGACGCGGCGAAGCCGGCGCGGCCCGGCCCGCCGCCGGCAACGACACCGCAGTACGGCACACGAGAGGGTGCGATCCCATGTCCGAGTTTTTCGATGTTCTGGAAACCCGCCAGCCCGAGCAGCGCGAGCGCGATCTGATGGCCGCCCTGCCCGGCGCGATCGCCCGGGCCATGGCCCGGGCGCCGGCCATCGCCGAGCAATTGCGCGGCGTCGACCCCGCCACCATCACCTCGCGCGCCGCGCTGGCGCGCCTGCCGGTGCTGCGCAAGCACGAGCTGCTGGAACGCCAGCAGCACAGCCGCGGCGACGCGGCCGCGCCCGCCGGGCCGCGCAAGGCCTTCGGCGGTTTTTCCGCGATCGGCTGGGGCGAGGCGCTGCGCGTGTTCGCCTCGCCCGGCCCCATCTACGAACCGGAAAGCGCGCGCGCCGACTACTGGCGCTTCGCGCGCGCCCTGCACGCGGCGGGATTCCGCGCCGGCGAACTGGCCTACAACTGTTTCTCCTATCACTTCACCCCCGCCGGCTCCATGATGGAAACCGCGGCGCACGCCGTCGGCTGCAGCGTGTTTCCCGGCGGCACCGGGCAGACCGAACAGCAGGTGCGCGCGATCCAGGATCTCGCGCCCACCGGCTACACCGGCACGCCCAGCTTTCTCAAGATCATCCTGGAGAAGGCCGACGAACTCGGCGTGAAGCTGGATTCGCTGCGCCGCGCGCTGGTCTCGGGCGAGGCCTTCCCGCCGTCGCTGCGCGACTGGCTGGCGGCGCGCGGCATCGAGGGCTACCAGGCCTACGGCAGCGCCGACCTGGGCATGGTGGCCTTCGAGACGCCGGCGCGCGAAGGCCTGGTGCTGGGCGAGGACATCATCGTCGAGATCGTGCGCCCCGGCACCGGCGAGCCGGTGCCCGACGGCGAAGTCGGCGAGGTCGTGGTCACCACGCTCAATCCCGACTACCCGCTGGTGCGCTTCGGCACCGGCGACCTGTCGGCCGTCATGCCGGGCCTGTCGCCCTGCGGGCGCACCAATACCCGCATCAAGGGCTGGATGGGCCGCGCCGACCAGACCACCAAGGTGCGCGGCATGTTCGTGCATCCGTCGCAGGTGGCCGACGTGGCGCGCCGCCATCCGGAAATCCTGCGCGCGCGGCTGGTGATCAGCGGCAACACCGGGTCCGACCGCATGGTGCTCAAGGTGGAATCGCAGGACCGCAGCGAGGAACTCGGCCAGCGCATCGCGGAATCGGTGCGCGACGTCACCAAGCTGCGCAGCGACGTGCAATGGGTGGACGTCGGCAGCCTGCCGAACGACGGCAAGGTCATCGACGACGTGCGCACCTACGAATAGGCGGCCAGCGCCATCACGCCCTTGGCCAGCATCGCCGCGGCCACCACGGCGGCGAACAGCGCGAAACCCTGCTGCAGGCGGCGCGGTGCGAAGTGGTCGGCGACCGCGCGCCCGGCCAGCATGCCCAGCACCGCGGCCGCCGTGAACGGCGCCGCGATCGCCCAGTCCAGGTGACCGCCCGCCGCCGCGGCCACCACGCCGCTGGCCGACACCAGCGCGATCACGCCCAGCGAGGTGGCCACGATGGCCTGCATCGGCAGGTCGGTCGCGCGGCGCAGCGCCGGCACGATCACGAAGCCCCCGCCCACGCCCAGCAGCCCCGACAGGAAACCGGCGATCACGCCCGTGCCGGTCAAGGCGCGCGCGCAGGGCGCGGTCCAGCGCAGCCGGCCGGTGCCGGCGTTGAGCTGGCACGGCGGCACGCGCGTCGCCTGCACGGCCGCTGCCGCGGCGCCAGCGCCCTGGCGCCACATGCGCCACGCCACCAGGCCCAGCACGCCTGCGAAAACAATGGACAGCGGCGCGTTCGGCAGGCGCCGCGCGGCCCAAAGCCCCAGCGGCGACACGATGATGCCGGTCAGCGCCATGAAGCCCGCCGCCCGGTAGCGCACCTGGCCCTTGCGCAGGCCCAGCACCGCGCCGAGCGCGGCCGACAGGCCCACGGCCAGCAGGGCGATGGGCGCGGCCTGCGCCAGTTGCAGATGCAGGCCGAAGACCAGCAGGGGCACGGCCATGATGGCCCCGCCCGCGCCGGTCAGCCCGAGTATCAGGCCCACGCAGCCGCCCAGCGCCGCGCTGGCCGCCCAGACTGTCGCGATCATGGACGCGCGCTCAGTTGCCGAACGGCCGGGCGAGCCATTCACGGCCCTTCAACATGCCGTTCCAGTAGATCCACGGCAGCATCCTGGCCTTGAGGAACCAGGCGCTCTTGCGCGGCACGGTCGGGTCCAGCGGGAAGGTCGGCAGCAGCTTGCCGCCGTAGCCGAATTCCGCCAGCACGACGCGGCCGCGCTCCACCGTCAGCGGGCAGGAGCCGTAGCCGTCGTAGGCCACCGGCATGGCGTGGCCTTCGCGCAGCGCCAGCAGGTTTTCGGCGACCGTGACGATCTGCTTGCGCGCGGCCGCCGCGGTCTTGGCGTTGGTCGTGCAGATGCCGTCGCCCAGCCCGAACACGTTGGCGTGGCGGACGTGGCGCAGCGTGGCCGGGTCGACCTCGCACCAGCCGGCGGCGTCGGCCAGCGGGCTGTTCTTCATGAAGGCATGCGGCGTCTGCGGCGGCACGGCGTGCAGCATGTCGAAAGACTTCTCCACGCGCGCCACCGCGCCGTCTTCGCCCTTCACGTCGAACCAGGCCTTGCGGGCGCCGCCGTCCACGGCCACCAGCGCCGAATTGAAGGCCAGCGCGATGCCGTAGCTTTCCACGTAACGCATCAGCGGCGGCACGAAGGTCGGCACGCCGAAAAGCGCGGCGCCGGCCAGGTCGAACTCGACCTCGATGCGGTCCAGCACGCCGCTGCGCCGCCAGTGGTCGCACGCCAGGTACATCGCTTTTTGCGGCGCGCCGGCGCATTTGATGGGCATGGCCGGCTGCGTGAAAAGCGCCTGCCCGCCCTTCAGGCCGCGCACCAGTTCCCAGGTGTAGGGCGCCAGGTCGTAGCGGTAGTTGGACGTGACGCCCTGCCGCCCCAGCGTCTCGGTCAGGCCGTCCACCTGTTCCCAGGCCAGGCGCAGGCCGGGGCAGACGATGAGATGCTGGTAGGTCACGGCGCGGCCGTCGGCCAGCAGCACGCGGTCGGCCTCGGGTTCGAAGCCGGCCGCGGCGGCCTGCAGCCAGGTGGCGCGCGCCGGCATCACGTCGCGGGTCGCGCGCACGGTCTTGGCCACGTCGAAAGCGCCGCCGCCCACCAGGGTCCAGGCGGGCTGGTAATAGTGCTTGTCGCTGGGCTCGATGACCCCGATGCGCAGGTCCGGACGCCGGCGCAGCAGGCTGGCGGTCACGCCTATGCCTGCCGCGCCCCCGCCCACCACAAGCACGTCGAAATCTCGTTGGCTTTGCGTCATGGGCATGCTTGTCTCCATGCCGGTCTACCGGCTTTTGATTCTTTCAAGGATTGAAAATACCGCCATGCCGGCAAGCATGGCGGCCACGAACACCAGCGCCTCGCGCACGCCGGCCGACGCCGCCACCAGCGCGGGGCCCGGACAGAAGCCGGCCAGGCCCCAGCCCGCGCCGAACGTCAGGCTGCCCAGCGCCAGGCGCCTGTCGATGCGAGCGGCGGTCGGCCAGTGCAGCGGTTCGCCCGAAAGGCTGGCGCGACGGCGCCGCAGCACGGCGAAGCCGGCCGCCGTCACCAGCACCGCGCCGCCCATCACGAAGGCCAGCGACGGGTCCCAGGCGCCGGCGAGGTCCAGAAAACCCAGCACCTTGGCGGGGTTGGCCATGCCCGAGACGATCAGTCCCAGGCCGAACACCAGGCCCGATGCGAATGCGAACAAGGCGGCCATGTCAGCTGCCTCCCAGGTGGCGCAAGGCGTAGACGGTGACGAAGCCCGCCGCCATGAACAGCGCGGTCGCCGCCAGCGAACGCGGCGAGCCGCGAGATATGCCGCAGACGCCGTGGCCGCTGGTGCAGCCCGACGCATAGCGCGTGCCCAGGCCCACCAGCAGGCCGGCGGCGATCAGCCTGGCCGTGCCGGCTTCGACGGCGATGGCGGGCAGCGCCGCGCCCAGCCGGTACAGCCAGGGCGCGGCGAACAGGCCCGCCAGAAAGGACAGCCGCCAGCTCCGGCCCGCGCCCGCGGGCCCCAGCAGTCCGCCCAGGATGCCGCTGATGCCGGCGATGCGGCCCGCGCCGCCCATCATCAGCACCGCGGCCGCGCCGATCAGCAGGCCGCCCAGGGCGGAGGCAACAGGGGTGAAGGCCGGCCAGTCCAGCGTCACTTGAGCGACTCCATGGCGCGCCCGCAATACAGGCTGGACAGGGTCTTCATGACCTGGCTGACCTCGAAGCTGGCCATCTGGTAGTACACATACTTGCCGACGCGCCGCGTCGCCACCAGCCCTTCGTCGCGCAGCACGCCCAGCTGCTGCGACAGCGTGGGCTGGCGGATGCCGGTCAGCGCCTCGAGTTCGCCGACGTTGCGTTCGTTCTGCACCAGCTGGCACAGCAGCAGCAGACGGTCTTCGTTGGCCAGCGCCTTGAGCAGCGCGCAGGCCTGGGATGCGGATTCGCGCAGGACGGCGACCTCGCATTCGGTCAGCACTTCGTTCATTTGATGAGCATCAATCTGCCTGGAGGATGTTGATCATTATATTGACCGATAGAATATTCAACAATATTATTGAAAAACATATATTGTTTTATGCACGCAGCAATGCGCTGCCAGGCGAGCGTCCATGCCCTCTCATATCCAAGGCTTTTTCGACCCCGTCACCGCCACCATCACCTACGTGGTCCATGAAACGGCCCCGGGCGGCGCCTGCGCCATCATCGACTCCGTGCTCGACTACGATCCCAAGTCGGGCCGCACCAGCACCGGCAGCGCCGATCGCGTGGCCGACTACGTGCGCCAGCACGGCCTGAAGACCGAATGGCTGCTGGAAACCCACGCCCACGCCGACCACCTTTCGGCCGCGCCCTATCTGCAGCGGCAGCTCGGCGGCGTCATCGCCATCGGGCAAAGCATCCAGACCGTGCAGGGCGTGTTCAAGAAGATCTTCAACCTGGAGCCGGCGTTCCAGCTCGACGGCTCGCAGTTCGGCCACCTGTTCGCCGACGGCGAGGCCTTCCGCATCGGCGCGCTGACGGCGCAGGCCATCCACGTGCCGGGGCATACGCCGGCCGACATGGCCTACCTGATCGGCGACGCCGCCTTCGTGGGCGACACGCTGTTCATGCCCGACGTGGGCACCGCGCGCTGCGACTTCCCCGGCGGCGACGCCCATCAGCTGTACCGCTCCATCCAGCGCCTGCTGAGCCTGCCCGCCGAGACCAAGCTGTACATGTGCCACGACTACCCGCCCGCCGGCCGCGAAGCCGCCTGGCAGACCACGGTGGCCGAACAGCGCCGCGCCAACATCCATGTGCGCGACGGCATCGGCGAGGACGAGTTCGTGGCCATGCGCACGCGGCGCGACGCCACGCTTTCCATGCCCACCCTGATCCTGCCGGCCATCCAGGTCAACATCCGCGCCGGCCACTTCCCGCCGGCCGAAGACAACGGCGTGCGCTACCTGAAGATACCCGTCGACGCGCTCTGAACGGCGCGGGCTTGCGCCCCGGGCTTGCGTGCCCCGGACTTATCCCGCAAGATCGGCCGATCGCAGAAATGCCGACCGACGGACCGTCCATGTTTGCCGAAGCCGAAGCCGACCCCAGCCTCTCGAAAGAGGCATTCAAGCCGATGGAGGCGCGGCTGCGCGTCGCCCTGCTGAATGCGCAATACCAGCGTCTGGCCAAGGCCGACAAGACGCTGCTGGTGGTGGTGGCCGGCATCGACGGCGCCGGCAAGGGCGCCACCATCAACCTGCTCAACGAATGGATGGACCCGCGCCACATCAAGACGCTGGCCTACGGCCCGCGCGTCGGCGAGGAACTGGAACGTCCGCCGCTGTGGCGCTACTGGAACGATCTGCCGCCCAAGGGCAGCACCGGCATCGTGTTCGGCTCCTGGTACGCGCCGATGATCCTGGAGGCCATGCGCAAGCGGCCCGACCAGGACAGCATCGAGGCGCAGGCCGTCGCGATCCGGCGCTTCGAGGCGATGCTGGCCGCCGAAGGCGTGCAGATCGTGAAACTCTGGTTCCACCTGTCGGCCCAGGCCCAGAAGGCGCGCGCCAAGCGCCTGCTGGCCAGCCCCGAGACCTCGTGGCAGGTCAGCCCGGTCGACCTCAAGGTCTACAAGAAGTACGACCGCATCCGCAACGCCGGGCAGACGGTGCTGAACCATACCGACAGCGGCCATGCGCCCTGGGTCGTGATCCCCAGCGCCGACGAGCAGATGCGCACGGCGCGCACGGCCGAGGCGGTGCTGGCCGCCATGCGCCAGCGCGGCGTGCCGCGCATTCCGGCCAGCTTCGTGCCCCACTCGCGGCCGACGCGCGTGGCGGACCGGCTGGGCCAGCTGGACTATGACGCGCGCCTCGACAAGAGCGACTACGAATCCGAACTCGGATTGCTGCAGGGCCGGCTGGCGCGCGCGGCGCGCTCGCGCAAGTTCCAGGAGCGTTCGCTGGTGCTGGTGTTCGAGGGGCAGGACGCCGCCGGCAAGGGCGGCGCCATCCGGCGCGTGACGCATGCGCTGGACGCCCGCCAGTTCGACATCACGCCCATCGCCGCGCCAGGCAGCGAAGCGCTGGCCCGCCCCTATCTGTGGCGGTTCTGGCGCCAGGTGCCGCGCCATGGGCGCATCGCCATCTTCGACCGGTCCTGGTACGGCCGCGTGCTGGTCGAACGCGTCGAGAAACTGACCCCGCCGGCCCAATGGCGCCGGGCCTATGCCGAGATCAACGACTTCGAAGGGCAGCTGGCCGCCAGCGGCGCGCTGGTGCTGAAGTTCTGGCTGGCGATCACGCCGGACGTGCAGCTGGAACGGTTCAAGGAACGCGAGAAATCGCCGTTCAAGAATTTCAAGATCACCGCCGAGGACTGGCGCAACCGCGACAAATGGCAGGACTACGCGGCCGCGGCCAACGAAATGCTGGCCCGCACCGACGTGGCCCGCGCGCCCTGGCATGTGGTCTCGGCCAACGACAAACGCTACGCTCGCGTGCAGGTGCTGCGGCACATCGTCGAAGCCCTGGAAACCCAGCTCTGAAATCCCGCCGGAGGGCCCCGCCATGAGTACCGTAGAGATCCGACCCATCGTCGCCGCCGACTTCGACGCCTGGCTGCCGCTGTGGAAGGGCTACCAGGACTTCTACCGCGTCGACATCGACGACGCCGTCACGCGCAACACCTGGGCGCGCCTGCTGGACGGCGCGCAGCCCATGCACGCCGCGCTGGCCTACGACAGCGGCCGCGCCATCGGACTGGTGCACTGGATCTTCCACCGCTCGACCTGGACCGCCGGCGACTACTGTTATCTGCAGGACCTGTACGTGGCCCCGGACGTGCGCGGCGCCGGCGCGGGCCGCAAGCTGATCGAACACGTCTACGCGCAGGCGGCCGCGGCCAATTGCGCGCGCGTATACTGGCTGACCCATGAAACCAACGCCACCGCCATTCAGTTGTACGACCGCATCGCCGACCGCTCCGGCTTCATTCAATACCGGAAAACGCTGACATGAGCGCACGTGATCCCAACTGTCCGCTGTGCCAGGAAGACGGCGGCGCGCTGCTGTGGCGCGGCCCGCACCTGCGCATCATCGAAGTCGCCGATCCGGATTATCCCGGCTTCACGCGGGTGGTCTGGAACGGCCACCTGGCCGAAATGACCAGCCTGTCCACGCATGGACGCGACCTGCTGATGCGGGCCGTGTACGTGGTGGAGGAAACGCAGCAATCGATACTGTCGCCCGACAAGGTCAACCTGGCCTCGCTGGGCAATATGGTGCCGCACCTGCATTGGCATGTGATCCCGCGCTGGCGCGGCGACCGCCACTTCCCCGACGCGATCTGGGCGCCGCCGCGCGTGGCGCAGGGCGCGGAATCCGAGGAATGGAAGGCGCGGCGCGCGGAACTGCAGGCCCTGCTGCCGCGCTACCGCAACCGGCTGGTCGAGGCGATGAACGCCCTGCTCTGGCACTAGTGTGCTGTCCCGTAGATACGCCCGCACGAAATTCCCCCCTTGACGCCAGGGCGTCGTTGCAAATCCTCGCGATACCTACGGGTATCGCTGCGGTTTGCGCCTAGCCCTGACGCCAAGAGGAGAAATTTCGTCGTGCGGACGCATCTACGGGACAGCACACTAGCGCACTAGCGCGCGCCCAGTTCGGCCAGCCAGCGCGAGTAGGCCTGCTCGACCTGGCTGGCGGCGGTTTCCGCCGAGAACAACCCCTGCCCGCGTATCCAGTCTCTGCCTGCCCGGCCCATGCTCCGGCGCAGCCCGGGGTCGGCCAGCAGGCGCTCCAGCGCCGCCGCCAGCGCGGCCGGATCGCGCGGCGGCACCAGCAGGCCGGTCACGTCCGCCTGCATGGTTTCCGGCACCCCGCCCACGTTGCCGCCGATGACCGGCACGCCCATGGCCGCGGCCTCGATAAAGACGGTGCCCAGCGCCTCGCGCTGTGTGGGCAGCGCGAACACGTCGAAGGCCGCCATCACGTCGCCGATGTCGTCGCGCCGGCCCAGGAAATGCACGCGCGGCGCCAGCCCCAGCGAAGCCGCCTGCGCCTGCAGGCGCTCGAACAGCGGCATGCCGTCGCCCGCCAGCACCAGCCGGGCCTGCGGGAACGCGCCGGAAATGCGGTGGAAGGCCTCGATCAGGTCGGCGTGGCCCTTGTCCGCCCGCATCACGGCCACGCAGCCGATGACCAGGTCGTCCGCGGCCAGGCCCAGTTCGCGCCGGACGCAGACGCCCTGGCGCGCCTGCGGCAGCGCCACCGGCGAATAAATGGTGGCGATGGACGCGGGCCGCGCGCCGCCGTCGAGCAGCTGCTTGCGCACATAGGCGCTGACCGCGATGACGCGATGCGCCAGCCAGGTGTAGGCATAGAGCGAATTGATGGGCTTGGCCAGATGCCGCGTGCGCACGATCAGCGGCGTGCCGGCCAGGCGCGCCGCGATCGCGGCCAGCACGGTGTCGCGCCGGCTGTGCGTATTGACCACGTCGAAGCCCCCGCGCCGCAGCAGGCGCCGCACCGACGCCACGCCCCGCAGGAAATTGTGCAGGCCGTCCATGGGCATCAGGTGCACCGTGAACCCCGCCATGCGCAGGCGGCGGCCCAGTTCCGCCTCGGGCTGGCACAGCGCCTCGAGATGGTGGCCGCGCTCGCGCATGGCGATCATTTCCTTGTAGATGCAGAACTCCTGCCCGCCGAACGAAGTGGCGGCTTCGGTATGCAGGATGCGCAGGCCCGCGGCGGGCCGACGCGGCGTTTCGGCGGCGTTCAGCATGATGGGGAGGCGTCGTCCGTATCGCTCCAGCGGCGGCCCTGGTGCATCAGGTACGCGCCCAGGTAGGCGATGTCTTCGGGGTCCAGCGCGGCCGCACCCGTGGCGCAACATTCATGCGGGCACTCGGAGGCCTGCAGGCTGCCGTCCGCCCAGACGCGCGCCGCGCCCGTGCGGGAGAGGTCGAAACGCGCCCCGGCACGGGCCCAGGCGAGCAGGCGCGCGCTGGGCGCGAGCCTGTGGGTTCGGTAAACGCCGTGGGCGATGGGGCCGGCCGGCACGACGAGGGCGTCGCCGACATCTACCAGGCGGCTGGCGGCGCCGGGCCGGGCGGGGGTGTAGGTCAATACCGTGAGAGGAGATAAAGGCATGTACTGGCCGGCGTTGCCGGGACGGCTCGACCGAGGGGCGGATCGGAATGTCGGGAAAGGCCGATTGCGGGAATCGGCGGATGGTTATCGCGCGGTCATGCGCCTGGGCCAGACTCTAGTAGAGGATTTTCGGATACGGCAGGGGAATCGGTCCGAGACCGCGGGATAAAGATTGAATGCGAATCGCCCGTTTTTTGCTGAAAATCAGCGAAGATATCCGAAATAGAGCGCCATCGTTCATGTATTCAGGTAAAATTCAGGTTCTCGCCGCGTATATTATCAAAATGTAATCAAGGCCGTAAAAAGTGAATCGACCGGCTTCGTCCACCCCCAGATCCCCCTCCCTCTTCCAGGCCTTCCTGCAGTCCGAAGCGCTCGGCGGCTATGTCCTGATGCTGGCCGCGCTGGTCGCGCTGATCGTCGCCAACAGTCCGGCCGCGCCGTACTACTTCGGCGCGCTCGAAACCAAGTTCGGCTTCCAGGCCGGCCCGGTCGTGCTCAAGGAAAGCGTGCTGCACTGGATCAACGACGGCCTGATGGCGGTGTTCTTCCTGCTGGTCGGCCTTGAAATCAAGCGCGAGGTGCTGGACGGCCAGTTGCGCGGCGCGGCCCGCATCGTGCTGCCGGGCATCGCGGCGGTGGGCGGCATGGTGCTGCCTGCGCTGATTTACGTGCTGATCAATGCCGGCAGCCCCGAGACGCTGCGCGGCTGGGCCATCCCGGCAGCCACGGACATCGCCTTCGCGCTGGGCATCCTGGCGCTGCTGGGCAGCCGGGTGCCGACCTCGCTGAAGGTCTTCCTGACCGCGCTGGCCATTCTTGACGACCTGGGCGCCATCGTCATCATCGCGCTCTTCTATACGTCCACGCTCAATACCTTCGCGCTGGGCATGGCGGGCGCCCTGCTGGTCGTGCTGTTCTGCATGAACCGCATGGGCGTGCTGCGCCTGGCGCCTTATCTGCTGATCGGCGCGGTGCTGTGGTACTTCGTCCTGAAATCCGGCGTGCACGCCACGCTGGCCGGCGTGGCTCTGGCCCTGGCCATCCCGCTGCGCCCGCAGAACCAGGGCGATACCGGCGAATATTCCCCGCTGCATGCGCTGGAACACGCGCTGCACAAGCCGGTGGCCCTGCTCATCGTGCCGGTGTTCGGCTTCGCCAACGCGGGCGTCTCCTTCGCCGGCCTGGGGCTGGCCACGCTGGCGCAGCCGGTGCCGCTGGGCGTGGCGCTGGGCCTGTTCCTGGGCAAGCAGCTGGGCGTGTTCGGCTTTGCCTGGCTGGCCATCAAGAGCGGCCTCGCCACCCTGCCGCGCCACGCCACCTACACCCAGCTCTACGGCGTCGCGCTGCTGTGCGGCATCGGCTTCACCATGAGCCTGTTCATCGGCGCCCTGGCCTTCACCGACCCGGCCGCCGTGGACGCCACCAAGATCGGCGTGCTGACGGGCTCGCTGGCCTCGGCCATCGTGGGGTTCGTGCTGCTGCGCGCCGGCGGCCGCGCCGAAACGCCATGACGACGGGCGGGCGGCGCTAAAGTAGACGGTAGACGGGGTCAGCCGCCACGACCCCGAGGAGCCGCCATGAAACCGCCCGCCATCACCCTGCAACGCGTCTACGAAGGCACCGGACCGCAAGGCAACTACCGCGCGCTGGTGGACCGCGTGTGGCCGCGCGGGCTGCGCCGCGACGACCTGGGGCTGGACGAATGGGCCCGCGACCTCGCGCCCACCACCGAACTGCGCAAGTGGTTCAACCACGTCGAGGAACGCTGGGACGAGTTCCGCCGCAAATACCTGGCCGAGCTGGCCGCGCCCGAGCAGCAGGCCCGCCTGGAAGCCCTGCTGCAGGCCGCCGGCAAGCGGCCGCTGACCTTGCTCTATGGCGCCCACGACGCCGAGCACAACCAGGCCGTGGTGCTGCGCGACGCGCTGCTGGATTACGCCCAACGGCACGGCAAGCGCCACGCCTGAGGCCCGCCTCGGGGCGCGCCGGTCTTTGGTACCCTAGCCTCCTTTGGCCGGGCAGCCTGCCCACCCGCCTCGAGGAATCCCCATGTCTTTCAGCTCCGACGCCTGGGCGCGCAACGCCGCGCTTTACGAAAAAACGCGCGACATGCCGTTCAACCGCGAACTGGCCAGCGGCCAGCTCGACGAGAGCGCGTTCAAGCACTACATGATCCAGGACGCGCACTATCTGGTGGCGTTCGGACGCGCGCTGGCCATCGCCGCCGCCAAGGCCGACGACGCCGACGGCGTGGTGCAGTTCGCCGAAGCCGCCCGCGGCGCGGTGGTCGCCGAACGCTCGCTGCACGAAGGTTTCATGAAGCAGTACGGCATCGACGCCGCCACCTTCGAAGCCACGCCGCTGACGCCGGCCAGCCACCACTACACCAGCTTCCTGATCGCCACCGCCTGGAGCGCGCCGTACCCGGTGGCGCTGGCCGCCCTGCTGCCGTGCTTCTGGATCTACGCCGAGATCGGCCGCGAGATCCACGCGCGCGCCACCCGGCCCAATCCCTACGCCGCCTGGATCGACACCTACGCGGGCGACGAATTCCATGCGCTGGTGCGGGCCGTGATCGCCTCGGTGGATCGCGCCGCGGAATCGGCCTCGGCGCAGACGCTGGCGGCGATGCACCAGGCCTACACGCACGCGGCCCAGCTGGAATGGATGTTCTGGGACTCGGCCTATCGCCAGGCCGGCTGGCCGGCCTGAGGCGCGGCCGCGCCGTGTGCCAAAATCGCGCCCATGCCGACCGACAACCGCCTGATTCCCGCCGCCCTCGCCGCCCAGACGGCGCAACTTCCCGCCGCCTGGCTGGCGGCCTTTTCCGACCGGCCGGTGGCCGACGCGCTGGCCGCGGTGACCGCCCACGTGGAAAAACGCCTGGCCGAAGGCGCCACCGTCTATCCCGCCACGCCGTTTCGCGCCCTGCACGGCCTGGCGCCCTCGGACGTGCGCGTGGTGATCCTGGGCCAGGACCCCTACCACGGCCCCGGCCAGGCCCAGGGCCTGGCCTTCTCGGTGCCGGACGACTGCAAGCGCCCGCCCAGCCTGCGCAACATCTTCAACGAAATCGCGCTGGAGTACCCGGGATCCCGCGTGCCGGCCGGCAACGACCTGAGCTGCTGGGCCGAACAGGGCGTGCTGCTGCTGAACACGGCGCTGACCGTGGAGGACGGCCAGCCCGCCTCCCACGCCCGGCGCGGCTGGGAAACCGTGACCGACGCGCTGATCGCCCTGGTCGCGCGCGATCCGTCCCCCAAGGTTTTCATGTTGTGGGGCGCCCACGCCCAGGCCAAGCAGGCCCTGCTGCCGGCCGACAGCGGCCACCTGGTCCTGATGGCCAACCACCCCTCGCCGCTGTCGGCCAGAAGGCCGCCCGTGCCCTTCCTGGGCTGCGGCCATTTCCTGAAAACCAACGAATGGCTGGCCAACCAAGGGAAAAACCCTATTGATTGGGAGCTGGACAAAAAAATAATTCCCTTGCAAGGCGAATTCGGGTTATGATCGCCGCACTGCACAAAACGAGTTCGGCATTTACCGCCTTGATTTAGCGGAAGTTTTCGCAGTTCGCCGGGCAACCGCCCCGGCCCCATGCCGAACTATCATCGATTCCTGACCCCTTTCCTTTCGCCCTGCGTTCCAGTCAGTACACGAGAACGCGCCACGCGCATGGTTGATCCGGTCGGCACGATGCTCCATCAACCGTCGCCTGGATCCGGCCGCCTAATCCCCTGGCCCGACCAAGCATTGCGTCGCATTGATTGCGGCAAGGGAAAGTAATGTCTTTCGAAAACCTGGGTCTCGCTCCCGCCCTGTTGTCGGCCGTCCAAGAAGCTGGCTTCACCACCCCCACCGCCGTCCAGGCCGCCGCCATTCCGCAGGCGCTGGCCGGCCACGACCTGATGGTGTCCTCGCAGACGGGCAGCGGCAAGACCGCCGCCTTCATGCTGCCGGCCCTGCACCGCATCGCCCAGCACCCCGCCAACAAGGGCGTGGGCGTGCAGGTGCTGGTGCTGACCCCGACCCGCGAACTGGCCCTGCAGGTCACCGACGCCACCGCCACCTACGGCCGCAAGCTGGCCGACCTGCGCACCGCCACCGTCGTCGGCGGCATGCCCTACGGCGCGCAGCTGAAGGCGCTGTCGCGCCGCGTGGACGTGCTGGTCGCCACCCCGGGCCGCCTGATCGACCACCTGAACTCGGGCCGCGTCAAGCTGAACACCGTGCACACGCTGGTGCTGGACGAAGCCGACCGCATGCTGGACATGGGCTTCATCGAAGACATCGAGACCATCGTCGGCCGCCTGCCCGAAGGCCGCCAGACGCTGCTGTTCTCGGCCACGCTGGACGGCACCGTCGCCAAGCTGGCCGCGCGCATGATGCGCGAGCCGCAACGCATCGAGATCGCCGGCCACAAGGAAAAGCACACCAACATCACGCAAAGCCTGCTGTACGCCGACGACGCCAGCCACAAGATGCAGTTGCTGGACCACGTGCTGCGCGACGCCTCGCTGGACCAGGCCATCGTCTTCACCTCGACCAAGCGCGGCGCCGACGATCTGGCCGACCACCTGGCCGACCAGGGCTTCGCCGCCGCCGCCCTGCACGGCGACATGAACCAGCGCCAGCGCACCCGCACCCTGTCGCAGCTGCAGCGCGGCCAGCTGCGCATCCTGGTGGCCACCGACGTGGCCGCCCGCGGCATCGACGTGCAGGGCATCAGCCACGCCGTCAACTTCGACCTGCCGATGCAGGCCGAGGACTACGTGCACCGCATCGGCCGCACCGGCCGCGCCGGCCGCAACGGCCTGGCGTTCACGCTGGCCACGCATTCCGAGCGCCACAAGGTCCGCCGCATCGAGCACTACATCGGCCAGTCGATCACGCCCGAAGTGATCGCCGGCCTGGAGCCCAAGCGCACCCCGCGTCCGTCCACCGGCGGCCCGCGCGGTGGCAAACCGTTCGGCAAGCGTCCCGGCGGCGGCTACCAGGGCCATCGCGAAGGCCGTTCCTTCGGCGGCCCGCGCGGCGAGTTCAAGCCGCGTGAAGGCGGCTACCAAGGCCACCGCGACAGCGCCCCGCGCGAGGGCGGCTACCAGGGCAATCGTCCGTTCGGCGACCGTCCGGCGCGTTCCTTCGGCGACCGTCCCAGCTTCGGCGACCGTCCCCAGCGCGAGGGCGGCTACCAGGGCAACCGCTCCTGGGGCGACCGTCCCCAGCGCGAGGGCGGTTTCCGCGGCGGCGAGCGCGAGGCGCGCGGCTACAACGATCGTCCCAGCTACGGCGACCGTCCGCAGCGCGATCCGCGTCCGTTCAGCGAGCGCGGCCCGCGCGAAGGCGGTTTCCGCGGCGGCGACCGCGATTCGCGCCACAGCTACAACGACCGCGCCAGCTTCGGCGACCGCCCGCAACGCGAAGGCGGCTTCCGCGGCGGCGACCGTCCGGAAGGCGGTTTCCGCGGCAAGCCCTCGTTCGACAAGCGCCCCGGCGGCCCCAAGCGCTTCGACCGCCGCGGCTGATCCGACGGTCTGAGCCACGCAAACCCCGCGCTCCGGTAACGGACGCGGGGTTTTCTTAAAATGGCGGCCTGCCACCGCCTCATCCGATCATGCAACGCTCCGCCCCCGCCAATCTCCCCACCCTGTCGCCCGCCGCCCTCGAACATTCCGAGGCCGCGGCCGCCCATCTGCGCGATGCCATCGCGGCCCATGGCGGCTGGCTGCCGTTCGACCGCTGGATGGCGCAGGCGCTGTACGCGCCCGGCCTGGGCTATTACGCGGCAGGCAACGTCAAGCTGGCCGAGGCGGACGCCTCCGCCGCCACACCGGCGGGCGACTTCGTCACGGCCCCGCAGCTGACGCCGCTGTTCGCCCGCACGCTGGCGCGCCAGGCCGCCGAGGTGCTGCGCCAGACCGGCGCCGACGCCGTGCTGGAGTTCGGCGCCGGCACCGGCGCGCTGGCCGAAGGCGTGCTGCGCGAGCTGGATGCGCTGGGGCTGGCGCAGACCCGCTACCTGATCCTGGAAGTGTCGGCCGACCTGCGCGCGCGCCAGGCCGAAAGACTGGCGCCGTTCGGCGACCGCGTGCAGTGGCTGGACGCGCTGCCCGAGGCCTTTGCCGGCTGCGTGCTGGCCAACGAAGTGCTGGACGCGATGCCGGTCTCGCTCTTTCGCTGGAGCGACGACGGCGCCGCCGTGCTGGAACGCGGCGTGGCGGTCGACGATGCGCAGGGCTTCGTCTGGGAAGACCGGCCGGCGCCGCCGGCGCTGGCCGCCGCCGTGGCCGACCGCATGCCGCCGCTGCCGGGCTACGTGTCCGAGATCAATCTGCAGGCCGAAGCCTGGATCGCCGCGATGGGCCGCTGGCTCGAACGCGGCGCGGCGCTGCTGGTGGACTACGGCTTTCCGCAAGGCGAGTACTACCACCCGCAACGCGCCGGCGGCACGCTCATGTGCCATCTGCGCCATCACGCGCACGGCGATCCCTTTACCGCCCCCGGCCTGCAGGACATCACCGCGCACGTCGATTTCACCGCGATGGCCGACGCGGCGCAGGCCGCCGGCCTGCAGGTCCTGGGCTATACCTCGCAGGCCCGCTTCCTCATGAACGCCGGGCTGATGGAGCTGCTCGCGCAGCTCGATCCGGCCGACGTGCAGAACTACGCCAAGACCGTCGCGCCCGTGCAGAAGCTGCTGTCCGAAGCGGAGATGGGCGAACTGTTCAAGGTGCTGGCGGTGGGGCGCGGCATCGCGCAGCCGCTGGCCGGCTTCGCGCGCGGCGACCGGCTGGGCAAGCTATAGCGGCGCGGCGCCCGCGCGCAGCTGCTGCAGGCGCGCGGCGCGCACCCCTTCCTTGATGCGCGCCGGATCGCCGGCGCTGGCCCGCGCGATCGCGCCCGCATCCACGCCACGCACCGCTTCCACGCGCGCGCGCCACGCCTGCCGGTCCACCGGACGCAACACCGCCGCCGTCTCCAGCAGATCGGCGAAACGCTGCGGCTTGCGCAGCGCGTCGGCGCGTTCCATCAAGGCCAGCTGCGCGTCGGCGGCGTCGGCCGCCTGCTGCGCTGCGTCCAGCCCGGCCAGCACCTCGGGCAGCAGGCGCGCGTAGTCGTTGCACTCGGTGGGCACGCGCAGCCGGCGGCCCAGCGCCTCGCGTTCCGGCGTCAGGCGGCACAGCAGCGCATAGCGGCCGGGCAACGGCAGGCCCAGTCCGGCCGCGCGGTCCACGTCGGCGGCCGTGACGTCCACCTCCTGCAGCTCCGGCATCACCCGGGCCAGCGCGCCGCAATCGCGCAGCACGCCCAGCATGCGCGATGGCGTGGACGCCATGAGCCCGCGCGACAGTTCCTTCCAGACGCGTTCGGGCACCAGCGCGTCGGCCTCGCCGGCCTGGACCATGCGCCGGCACAGTTCCAGGGTCTCGGGCGCGATGGTGAAATCGCCGAAGCGCGCGGCAAAGCGGCCCAGGCGCAGGATGCGCACCGGATCTTCCTCGAAGGCCTCGCCCACGTGGCGCAGCACGCGGGCGCGCACGTCAGCCACGCCGCCCAGCGGGTCGACCAGCTCGCCCTCGGGCGTCTGGGCAATGGCATTGACCGTCAGGTCGCGCCGGCGCAGGTCTTCCTCCAGCGTGACGTCGGAGCCGGTATAGAAGGTGAAGCCCTTGTAGCCGCGGCCCGATTTGCGCTCGGTGCGCGCCAGCGCGTATTCCTCTTTGCTGCGCGGATGCAGGAACACGGGAAAATCGCCGCCCACCGGTATGAAGCCGCGCCGCGCCATGTCTTCCGGCGTGGCGCCCACCACGACCCAGTCGTGGTCGCCGGGCGGCAGGCCGAGCAGCGCGTCGCGCACCGCGCCGCCCACGATATAGACCCGCAGGCCCGCGATGGCGGGATCGCGGCTCATGGCAGCGCGGTGGTTTCGGCGCCCAGCGGCACGACGCTGCCCAGGCGTTCTTTCAGGGACTGGGGCTGGCCGCTGAACATGGCGGCGTAATAGACCGCGTTGGACATCACGTTCTTGACGTAGGTGCGCGTTTCCGTGAAGGGGATGGTCTCGGCGAAGATCGCGCCCTCGACCGGATGGGTGAAGGTCGAGCGCCAGTTGTGCGGGCGGCGCGGACCGGCGTTGTAGCCGGCGCTGGCCAGCATCTGCGAGCCGTCCAGGTCGCGCAGCACCATGTTCAGGTAGTTGGTGCCCAGCACGGTGTTGGTGTCGAAATCGTTGACGCTGTCGGGCGTGAAGTCGCTCATGCCGATCTTGCCCGCCACCCACTTGGCGGTGGCCGGCATCAGCTGCATCAGGCCGGAGGCGCCCACGTGCGAACGCGCGTCCATGATGAAGCGCGATTCCTGGCGGATCAGGCCGTAGACCCAGGCCGGGTCCAGCGCGATGGCGTTGGCCTTGGCGGTGACGCGGCCCTCGAAGGGCGCGATGAAGCGCTGGCTGAAATCGAATTCCTTCTCGGTGCGGTCGGACGTGTTGACCACCCGGTCGTAGATGTTCTCGGCCCGGGCCAGTTCGGCGGCGGCCAGCAGCTGGCGGTCGCTCATGCCGCGCAGGCTGTAATTCCATTCCGGCACCGCCTCGGCGCGCCAGCCCAGGCGGAACAGCTGGACCGCGCGGCGCAGGCCCGGGTTGGCGCGGGCCTCGGCGATTTCCTGGTCGGTCACGGGCGCCGGACGCGGCGGCACGTTGATGCGCCGGCCCAGCTCCTCGGCCGCCAGCTGGCCGTAGAAGTCGAAGCGGTCCGCGATGCTGGCGTAGGCGGCCGCGGCCTGTTCCTTGTTGCCCAGCGCGGCCTGGCCGCGCGCCTTCCAGTACACCCACGAAGGGTCCGCCTGCTGCGCCGGCGGCATCTGGTCGATGGATTCGATGACCCACTTCCAGTCGATCTTGGGCTGGCGCAGGGCCGCGCGCACCTTCCAGGCGGCGTTGTATTCCGTCATGCGGATATGGCCGGCCTCGCGATACCAGTCGTCGGCGCGGCTGTCGAGCTTGAGCGCGGCGGTCAGCGCGTACTGGCTGCGGACCCAGGCCAGGTTCGACTTGGCCATCGCCTTGGACCACTCCCCGGACTTGGACCATTCGCGGCGCAGGTAGGAATCGGCCACGCTGACATCAGAGCGCGCC
This sequence comes from Achromobacter sp. SX5, assembly GCF_056711425.1. Lineage (NCBI taxonomy): Bacteria > Pseudomonadati > Pseudomonadota > Betaproteobacteria > Burkholderiales > Alcaligenaceae > Achromobacter > Achromobacter sp. SX5. Next base: position 5,411,083 of record NZ_CM160041.1, read on the forward strand.
AGGCGGGCCAGCGCGATGGTCACCAGCTCTTTTTCGTTGCGGCCCACGGGCAGGCGGTCCTGGCGCGTCAGCCACCGCATCGGATCCTTCATGAGCTGATCGTAGGCTTTCAGGTCGCCGGGCTCGAAGATGTATTGCACGAACTTGCGCGCATCGGTCGTCTTGTTGGCCTCGATGGCGTCGCGCAGCTGCGGCTCGATCTCCTGCCAGCCGAGCACGCCGTCGGCCACCAGTTGGTCATACAGCGCCCAGCAGGCCGAGCCCGGCGCGAAGGCGCTGGTGGCCTGCGCGGCGGTGACGCGCTTGCCGGTCATGTGCTGGGCGTCCAGGATGGCGCATTCGATCTGGGCGTTGCTGTTTTTCACCGGCGCCAGCTTGCGCACGGTTTCGAAGTCGCCGCTGCGCGCGGCCGCAAGCAGCCAGTCGCCGCGCAGCCGGTCGGCCAGATAGGAATCCGGATTGCTGCTGACGAACTGCTGCAGCGCGGCGGTGGGCCTGCCGCTGGCCGGCGGCGTCCACAGCTGATAGCGCAGCAGCCAGTATTCGGGATACATGCCCAGCGGGTCGGACTTGGCCTGCGGCACCAGCGCGCCCAGGATGGACCACTGCTTGCGCTGCATGGCCTCGCGCGCGGCCACCACGGCGGCCAGCGCGGGCGTATCGTTGGTGGGCGGCAGGCCCGCCAGCACGGCGGGCGGCACGGAAATGACAGGCTGCGCGGCCTGGGCGGCGGCCTGCGGCTGGGCATTGATGGACGCGTTGCGCTGCTGCGCGTCCACCGGCGCACAGGCCGCGGTGAACAGCGCCAGGAGCGGCAACCAGCGGCGCAGCCCGGCTCCGGCGACGGGGCCCGCGGCCTTGTGCGCGGATTTCTGATACCGTCCGGTTTGGAGAGTTTGTGTCATGCGCCGTCCCTCATTCGACCGCCAAAGCCGCCGCCACTTCCGCCATCTTTGTCCATTCCTGTCACTACCACCGCATGAGTACGCAAAATATTCCAGAGAATACCGCAGTCCAGCTACGCGCGCGATTGCGGAAAATGCGCGCCGAACTGCCTGAAAACCAGCGCGGCCGCGGCGCCCTGCTGATGCGCGCGCGGCTGTTCACCTGGCTGAACGCGGCGCGCGACGAAGCGGTCCGCGCCGGCCGCGCCGCGCCGGCCACCGTGGCCGCGTTCTGGCCCATGGCCGACGAGCCCGACCTGCGCCCCCTGCTGCAGCAATGGGCCGACGGCGGCGTGGCCGTGGCGCTGCCGGTGGTGCGCGAACGCAATGCGCCGCTCGCCTTCCTGCCCTGGACGCCCGAGGCCGAACTGCGCGCGGGCCCCTACGGCATCCAGGAACCGGTGCACGGCGCCGAACTGCTGCCCGACGTGGTGCTGGTGCCCACCCTGGGCTACACCGCCCAAGGCGACCGCCTGGGCTACGGCGGCGGCTACTACGACCGCAGCCTGGCCGCGCTGCGCGACCGCGGCCACCCGTTCATCGCCATCGGCATCGCCTGGAGCTGCGGCGCGCTGGACGCCGGCTACGCGCCGGCCGCGCATGACTTCCCGCTGGACGCGGTCCTGACCGAGGACGGCTGGGTGCCCGCCGCGCCGCTGGAGCAAGGCGGCGCCGGCGGCACCACGCTGCACAGCTACCGCCTGAGCTGACGCCGCCGCGACGGCCTGCGGTTTGCACCAAAACGGTGCAAACCGTAACGCGCGCCGGAACGCCCCGCAATACAATGAATGCGGCATGGCTTTTCCCGGTTCCGATCATGACCTATTGCGTCGCGGCCCGTCTCGATTCCGGCCTGGTGTTCCTTTCCGACTCCCGCACCAATGCGGGCGTCGACCAGATCAGCGTCTTTCGCAAGATGACGGTTTTCGAGCGCGCCGGCGACCGCGTCATGACGCTGATGACTTCGGGCAACCTGGCGGTCAGCCAGGCCGTGCTGAACGCGCTCACGCGCCCTCGCCCCGAAGGCTGCGAAACGCTCTGGAGCGCGCCCGACATGTTCGAGGCCGCCTGCGTGGTCGGCGCGGCGGTGCGCGAGGTCTACCGCCACGAAGCCGCCGCCCTGCACGAGCAGCATGTCGACTTCAACGTCAGCCTGATCTTCGGCGGCCAGATCGGCGCCGAGCGCTGCCGGCTGTTCCAGGTGTACTCGGCCGGCAACTTCATCGAGGCCGGCCAGGAATGTCCGTACTTCCAGATCGGCGAGGCCAAGTATGGCAAGCCCATCCTGGACCGGGTGCTGCGCCCCGACACCTCGCTGGACGAAGCCGCCAAGTGCGCGCTGATCTCCATGGACTCCACGCTGCGCTCCAACATCTCGGTCGGCCTGCCGCTGGATCTGCTGGTCTACGGCGCCGATACGCTGCGCGTCACGCATTTCGCCTGCATCGACGAGAACAATGAATACTTCCGCATGATCCGCGGCAGCTGGGGCGAGCGCCTGCGCCAGGTCTTCGCCGAAATCCCCGCTCCGCTGTGGACCAGCCCCGAGGCCCCGACCTCGCTGGTGCCGCCCAGCCGCGTGCACCAGCCGCTGCGCGCCGAACCGGTCGGCGAAACGGGCGCAAGCCACCCCGCGCCGCAGTCGCTCGCCGAAGACCCGGGCAAGAAGCAGGCGGGCTAGCGTCGGGCCATCGAATCCGGCCGCTAGCCCTCGTTGGCGGGATTCAGTCCAATACAGGGGTGTCGAGGCGCCCGGCTTCTTGCACCGGAGCGCGCAGGGGACTACATTTTCGCCAACGCATATGCCCGTCATGTGCCCACCTTCCGAGGCCCGCCGCAATGAATTGCGGCGGGCTTTCGTGTTTTGGTCCGGGCCGCTTCATGCGTGACATTTCCATGCACTGAAGGGTAAACAACCGGCTCCCGCGCAATACACTGCGCTATACCGTCAGGAATGTGCAGCGATACAGCCAACTGCGGACCGCCACGGGCCGATTGCTCAACCATATCCGGCAGATCGGCGGGCACGTGGTCTACAGCGGCGAACGCAAGACGGCCAGCACCTCGCGGCACCAGTCCGCAGAACGCTTCAAACACCAGCTGCTACGCATTGTCCGACGTGCGGACCGCTTCTTCTCGGCGCGGCAGGCCACCTTCATGCTCCTGGTCGACGAGCAACAAGCCGGCGGCAGTTGGCGCGAAATGAACGTGGAGGTCTGCACGCTGGCAATGTTCGAAGATGCCGCCCACCGATGCAGAACCCTGATCGAGCCGCTGATCCAAGGCGAGAGCCATCTTTTCCAGACGCTGCAGTGCGCGGACTGGATCTGTGGTCTGGTGGGCCGCCCGTGCGCGTATGAGGTGGCGTCCAGCCAGTACCGGGACTGGGAGATATTCCACCGCTACTTTTACGATCGGCTGCAGGCGGTCGCCCTGCCCTGCAGCGGCCTGGAACGATGCGAACGGCCAGCGATGCCCGCGGGTAGCCAGCCTTCCGTATAAACCCTCCTTTCCAGCTACCGAAACCCGGCTTGCAGAACCGCGAATTCTCATCCGGGCGCAGGTGGGCCACACTGGCCATGGCCCGTCATGCTTTGCCCTGGGGGCCCCCGATAAAACCACGAGGAGCGAGACATGCCCCCTATTTTCATGCGCGCGGCCCGACGCGCCGCCTGGCCGGTCCTGGCCCTTTCGTGCCTGGCGGCCGGCAATGCGGCCGCGCAAGGCGCCTATCCCAACCATCCGATTTCGCTGGTCGTGCCCTTCGCCGCGGGCGGACCCACCGACGTAGTCGCGCGCAGTCTGGGCGCATCCATGGCCAAGACGCTGGGCCAGAGCATCGTCATCGAGAACCGCACGGGCGCCGGCGGTACGCTGGCCTCGCAGCACGTGGCGCGCGCCGCGCCCGACGGCTACACCTTCCTGATCCATCACAACGGCATGGCCACCGCGCCGGCGCTGTACCGCAAGCTGTCGTTCAATCCGCTGACCGACTTCGCCTATGTCGGCCAGGTGGCCGACGTGCCCATGACGCTGCTGGGCCGCAAGGACCTGCCGGCCGACGGCATGCCGGCCTTCATCAAGTACGCGCGCGAAAACGGCAACAAGATCAACCTGGCCAATGCCGGCCTGGGCGCCGTGTCGCAGCTTTGCGGCATGCTGCTGCAGGAATCGCTGGGCGTGCAGTTCACCACCGTGCCCTACGCCGGCACCGCGCCGGCGATGACCGCGCTGCTGGGCGGCCAGGTCGACGTGCTGTGCGACCAGACCACGCAGACCATTCCGCAAATCAAGGCCGACCGCGTGAAGCTGTACGGCGTCACCACGCTGGAACGCATCAAGACGCTGCCCGATGCGCCGACCTTGCAGGAAAGCGGCCTGAAGGGCTTTGAGGTCAAGGTGTGGCACGGCGTCTACGCGCCCAAGGGCACGCCGCCCGAGGCCATCGCCAAGTTCAACGCGGCCCTGCGCGCCGCGCTCAAGGACCCGGCCTTCACGCAGAAGATGGCCGAGCTGGGCGCCGAGATCGTGCCGGAATCCAAGCAGACGCCCGAAGGCCTGCAGACCTGGCTCAAGAGCGAGGTCGACAAGTGGGGCGGCGTGATCCGCAAGGCGGGGGTATACGCCGACTGAAGCACGGCGGGCAGCGGCGGTTGCCGGTGCCCGTTCATGAATATATATTGCCGTGCATGAGTACGAACGACGTAAAAAGCGCCCGGCGGGTGCTGGACATCCTGCAGTTCTTCGCCGCCACCCAGGCGCCCGCCACCCTGTCGCAGATTTCGGCGGGGCTGGGCATACCCAAATCCAGCTGCCTGGCCCTGCTCGACACGCTGGAAGGCGATGGCTATGCGCACCAGACCGCGGGGCGCTATTACCTGACCCGGCGCTGGCTGAACGAAGCCAGCACGGTGGCCGAACATGACCAGCTGACCACGCGCATCCGGCCTACGCTGGAAGCGCTGCGCGACGAGCTGGGCGAGACGCTGATCCTGGCGCAGCGCGCCGGCGACCACGTGGTCTACCTGGACGTCGTCGAACCCGAACGCATCGTGCGGTTCACGGCCAAGGCCGGCCAGCGCAAGCCGCTGCACGCCTCGGCCTCCGGACGCGCCCTGCTGGGCGCCATGGCGCCCGCCGAGCGCGAGGCGCTGGCTGCGCGCCTGAGCCTGGACCGCTACACCAGCCAGACCGTCAAGACCCACAAGCAGCTGCTGCGCCTGATCGCGTCCGAGGCCGAGCGCGGCTGGCACGTGAACCTGGCGGAACACCAGGCCGACACGCTGTCGGTCGCCGCCCCCCTGGTGCTGTACGGCACGGTGCTGGCGCTGGTGGTGGGCGCGCCGCTGGACCGGTCGGCGGCCAAGGCCGACGCCATCGGCCAGACCCTGCTGGCCGCCAGCCGCCAGCTGGCCCAGCGCATCGACACCCCCGCCCCGCTCGCCCGGTAGGGCTCTTCCCCTGCCGCTGCCCGCGCCCGGTTCCCGGGCGCGGTTTCCCCCTTTCCTTCCCCGGATTCCCGCGGCCGCCCGCCAGGCCCGCGGCGACGCCATGCGGGTTTACGCCTAGGCCCGGGCGTTGCCGATACGCGTTCATGACTATAAACTTTTGTTCAAGAGTAAGAACGCCGCCGGAATCCCCTCTGTTGCGGCGACTCCGGAACCGGGCTGGCGCCCGGCGCTCTCCCCCAGAAGGAAGAAACATGGCTGGCCTCTATTACGAACAGTTTTCCGTCGGACAGGCTTTCGATCACGCCTGGACCCGCACCCTGACCGAGATGGACAACGTGCTGTTCAGCTCGCTGACGATGAACGTGCAGCCGCTGCACCTGGACGCGCATTTCGCCGCGAAGACCGAATTCGGCAAGCCGCTGGTCAACAGCCTGTTCACGCTGGGCCTGCTGATCGGCATGACGGTCAACGACACCACGCTGGGCACCACGGTGGCCAACCTCGGCATGACCGACGTGAATTTCCCCAAGCCGGTCTTCGCCGGCGACACGCTGCATGTGCGCACCCGCGTGCTCTCCATGCGCGAGAGCCGCTCGCGCCCGGACGCGGGCATCGTCGAGTTCGAGCACACCGCCCTGAACCACCGCGACGAAGTGGTCGCCACCTGCAAGCGCTCGGCCCTGATGCGCAAGCAGCCCTAGGAGGCTCGCCATGACCCGATCCCTGCTCTTCGTGCCCGGCGATTCCGCGCGCAAATTCGAGCATGCCGCCGCCAGCGCGGCCGACGCGCTGATCCTGGACCTGGAGGATTCCGTCGCGCCGGACCAGAAAGCCGAAGCCCGCGCCCAGGTGCGCGCCATGCTGGAACGCGGCGCGGCCGGCAAGTCCCTGTGGGTGCGGATCAACGCGCTGGACAGCGGCGCGGCGCTGGCCGACCTGGCGGCCGTGATGCCGGCCGCTCCCTGCGGCATCGTGCTGCCCAAGTGCCGCAGCCGCGAAGACATGCGCCAGCTTGCGCACTACCTGGACGCGTTCGAGGCGGCCGCGGGCGCCGCCGCCGGCGCCACCCGCATCCTGGCCATCGTCACCGAAACCGCGCAGTCGCTGTTCGGGCTGCACGATTACCGCGACGCCACCGCCCGCCTCTGGGGCCTGTCCTGGGGCGGGGAAGACCTGGCCGCCGACGTGGGCGCGCTGCGCAACCGCGATGCCGGCCGCTATACCGAACCGTTCCGGCTGGCGCGCTCGCTGTGCCTGATGGCCGCGGCCGCCGCCGGCGTGCGCGCCATCGACACGGTCTGCGTGGACCTGGACGCGCCTGACGTGCTGGCCGACGAGTCCCGCGAGGCTTTCCGCGACGGCTTCGTCGGCAAGATGGCGATCCATCCGCGCCACGTCGACGCCGTCAACGCCGCGCTGACGCCCGACGCGCAGCAGCTGCAATGGGCGCGGGCCGTGATCGACGCGTTCGCGCAGCATCCCGGCGCGGGCACGCTGCGGCTGGACGGCAAGATGATCGACCGGCCGCACCTGCGCCTGGCGCGCCGCCTGCTGGGGGAGGACTGAGCATGCCCGGACCGCTGCACGGCATACGCGTCATCGACATGACCAGCGTGGGCATGGGGCCCATGGCCACCCAGATGCTCGGCGACATGGGCGCGGACGTGATCAAGATCGAGTCCGCCGAAGGCGACGTGTTCCGCCACGTCACGCCGCAGCGCCATGCCGCCATGAGCCACACCCACCTCAACCTCAACCGCAACAAGCGCAGCGCGGTGATCGACGTCAAGACCGCCGAGGGCCGCGCGCAGCTGGACGCGCTGATCGGCGGGGCCGACGTGTTCATCTCCAACATGCGCGCGCCCGCCATGCGCCGCCTGGGCCTGGACTACGCGACGCTGGCGGCGCGCTTTCCCGAGCTGGTGTATTGCGCCTGCTACGGCTATTCGGAAGCCGGCCCGTACGCCGGACGCGCCGCCATCGACGACACCATCCAGGCGGCCTCGGGCATGGCCTGGCTGCAAGGCGGCGCGGGCGCCGGCGCGCCCTGCTACGTCAATTCGGTGGTCGCCGACAAGGTGGTGGCCCTGTACGTGGCCAACGCCGTGACCAGCGCGCTGCTGGCGCGCGAACGCGGCGCCGGCGGCCAGGCGGTCGAGGTGCCGATGTTCGAATGCATGGTGGCCTTCCTGGCGCCGGAACATCTGGCCGGCCTGACCTTCGTGCCGCCCGAGGGCCCGGCGGGCTACACGCGCCTGCTCAACGAATACCGCCGCCCGTTCCGCACGCGCGACGGCTACATGAGCGTCGTGCCCTACACCACCCCGCAATGGCAGCGCTTTTTCGACCTGACCGGCCATCCCGAGATGGCGCAGGACCCACGCTACCAGACCCTCAACAGCCGCAGCCGCCATTTCCCGGAGCTGTACCGCTACGTGGAGACGGTGCTGGCCGAACGCAGCACCGCGCAATGGACCGAACTGCTGGCCAGCGCCGACATCCCCTTCGCGCCGGTCAACGGCTTCGAGGAGCTGCTGGCCGACCCCCATCTCAAGGCCACCGGCTTCTGGCATGAATCGGAGCATCCCACAGAAGGACGCCTGATCCAGGCCGGCCTGCCCGTCAGGTTCAGCCGCACGCCGGGCGAGATCCGCCGGCATCCGCCGGGGCTGGGCGAACACACCGACGAGATCCTGGCGCTGGCGCGCGCCGGCCAAGCTCGCTGACCCGCACAAAGAAACAGAGGAGACAACCATGCACAACCCGATCCGAGCCGCCCTGGCGGCGGCCGCGCTCTGCGTGCCCGCGCTGGCCGCCGCCGGCGGCTACCCGCAGGCCGACAAGCCCATACGCTTCATCGTCGGTTTTCCGGCCGGCAGCACCATCGACAACGTCTCGCGCGTGGTGGTCGACGACATCCGCGCCCGCACCGGCGCGCAGATCGTCGTCGAGAACAAGCCGGGCGCCCTGGGCGTGCTGGGCGTGGACGCCGTGGCCCGGGCCGCGCCCGACGGCTACACCATGATGCCCAGCTCCAGCGCCACCAGTTCCTCGGGCCCCTACCTGTCCAAGGCGTTCCAGCGCTATGACGCGATCAAGGACTTCACCCAGGTGGGCCGGGTGGTCCGGTTCGACGTGGTGATCGTCACGCGCGCCAGCGGCTCGTACGGCGACGCGCGCCAGCTGGTGGCGGCGGCCAGGCAGAAGCCGCAGTCGGTGACCAGCGGCTACGGCTCGGGCACCGGCCAGGTGGTCGCGGCCGCCTTCAGCCGCGCCGCCGGCGCCGAGGTGCTGGGCGTGCCCTACAAGGGCCAGCCCGCCGCCGTGACCGACCTGCTGGGCGGGCGCATCGATTTCGTGGCGGCCGACCTGGGCGCGGTGCTGCCGCAGATCCGCGCGCAGAACCTGAACGCCGTGGCGCTGGTCTCCAGCAAGCGCTCGACGATTCTGCCCGCGGTGCCCACGGCCGGCGAGCTGGGCATGGGCAGCCTGGACCTGACCGGCTGGATCGGCGTGGCCGGCCCGGCCGGCCTGGCGCCCGAGGCGGCCAAGTGGTGGGCCGACCAGTTGAGCGCGACGATGCGCGATGCCGCCGTCCAGGAACGGCTGCGCGCGATGGGCATGGAGCCGGACCTGGCGGTCGGCGAGCCTTTGCAGCAATTCGTCCGGTCGCAGTATGAAGCCTGGGGCGAGCAGATCCGCCAGGCGGGGATTCAGCCGGAATAGGCGGCCCGGGGGGCCGATGGGCTACGCGCGTTCGATATTCGTGTTCTTGCCCAGGCGTTCTCGCGCTGCGCCCATCCTACGGTGGTGAGGCCGTAGGATGGGTGCAGCGCGCGATATTCGACACAAGAAATCAAGGCTCGAGCGCGCGGAACCCATCAGGCGCCCAAAGCCCCCGCCCTCATCCCTGCCGCGACAATTCCCGCCACACCGCCATCGGCGCTTCGGCGTGGTTCAGGGTGTAGAAATGCAGGCCCGGCGCGCCGTTGTCCAGCAGCGTCTGGCACAGCTCGGTCACCACGTCCACGCCGAAGGCGCGGATGGAGGCCTTGTCGTCGCCGAACTCCGCCAGGCGCAGGCGGATCCAGCGCGGCACTTCCGCGCCGCACATTTCCGAGAAGCGCAGCAGCTGCGTGTGGTTCGTGATGGGCATGATGCCCGGCACGATGGGCACGTCCACGCCCTTGGCCTGGGCCCGGTCGACGAAGTCGAAGTAGGCGTCGGCGTTGAAGAAGTACTGCGTGATGGCGGCATTGGCGCCGGCCCGCACCTTGCGCACGAAATGGTCCAGGTCGGCCGAGGGGTTGGCCGCCTGCGGATGCATTTCGGGATAGGCCGCCACTTCGATGTGGAACCAGTCGCCGGTCTCCTCGCGGATGAACGTCACCAGTTCGTTGGCGTAGCGCAGCTCGCCCGCATCGCCGCCCATGCCCGAGGGCAGGTCGCCGCGCAGGGCGACCACGCGCCGCACGCCTTCGCTCTTGTAGGCCTGGAGGATGTCCCGCAGGTCCTGGCGCGAGGCGCCGACGCACGACAGGTGCGGCGCCGCATCGCAGCCCAGGTTGCGCAGCGTGCGCACGGCGTCCGCCGTGCCCGCACGCGTGGAGCCGCCCGCGCCGAACGTCACGCTGACGTACTTGGGCTGGATGGCCAGCATCTGCTTGGCCGCGCGCACCAGCCGTTCTTGGCCGGCCAGGTCGCGCGGGGGGAAAAATTCCAGACTGAAAGCAGGAGAAATCGAATCGGACATATCAGCAGTTATCTATAAGCACTACGCGTCCCGCATGAACCGGGTGCGCCCCACTGGGATGCCGCGGAGCCGGCTTCGCCGGTCCGCCGGCATGCCCCCTTGAGGGGGAGCGCGCAGCGCTCGGGGGTGGGATCGACTCTAGGGGATCAGCTTGGTGAGCAGGCCCGAGATGATGCTGTACAGGATCGCACCGCCCACGGCCCACCAGAACCCGTTGACCTGGAAGCCCTTCAGCACGGAGCCGACGAACCAGAACAACAAGGCGTTGATGACGATGAGGAAGAGGCCCAGCGTGACGATCGTGATGGGCAGCGTCAGCAGCACCAGCACCGGCTTGACCAGCATGTTGACCAGGCCCAGCACCAGCGCGGCGATGAGTGCAGAACCGAAGCTGGCCACGGTGATGCCGGGCAGCAGATAGGCAACCGCCAGCAGGGCCACCGCGTTCAGGATCCAGACGAGTATCAATGCCATGTTCGACCTCCTGTGTTGGGTCCGCCGGCCTCGCGGCCGCAATGCGGTCGCGAGAGGGAGCTGCGGACCGGTAAGCCCGCGCCGACATGGCGCGGTACTTCCCCTATTTTGCTACAACCCTCAATAACGGTAGTGGTTGGGCTTGTACGGGCCTTCGACCGGCACGCTGATGTAGTCGGCCTGTTCCTGGCGCAGGGTGGTGAGCTTCACGCCCAGCTTCTTCAGGTGCAGGCGCGCGACCTTCTCGTCCAGGTGCTTGGGCAGCACGTAGACTTCGCCCGACTTGTAGGCCTCGTTGCGCGTGTACAGCTCGATCTGGGCGATCGTCTGGTTGGCGAACGACGAGGACATCACGAACGACGGGTGGCCGGTGGCGCAACCCAGGTTCACCAGGCGGCCCTGGGCCAGCAGGATGATGCGCTTGCCGTCCGGGAAGATGACGTGGTCGACCTGCGGCTTGATCTCTTCCCACTTGCAGTCGGCCAGGCTGGCGACGTCGATTTCGTTGTCGAAGTGGCCGATGTTGCACACGATGGCCTGGTCCTTCATGGCGTTCATGTGCTCGCGCGTGATGACGTGGTAGTTGCCCGTGGCGGTGACGAAGATGTCGCCGTGCGCGGCGGCCTCTTCCATGGTCACGACCTTGAAGCCTTCCATGGCGGCCTGCAAGGCGCAGATCGGGTCGATCTCGGTGACCCAGACCTGGGCGCGCAGCGCGGCCAGCGCCTGGGCGCAGCCCTTGCCCACGTCGCCGTAGCCGGCCACCACCGCGATCTTGCCCGCGACCATCACGTCGGTGGCGCGCTTGATGCCGTCGACCAGCGATTCGCGGCAGCCGTACAGGTTGTCGAACTTGGACTTGGTGACCGAGTCGTTGACGTTGATGGCGGCGAAGGCCAGTTCGCCCTTCTGCGACATCTGGTAGAGGCGGTGCACGCCGGTGGTGGTTTCCTCGGTCACGCCCTTGATCTGGGCCAGGCGCGTCGAATACCACTTGGGATCGCGTTGCAGCGTTTCCTTGATGGCGGCGAACAGGATGCGTTCTTCGTCGCTGCCCGGGTTGGCCAGCACCGAGATGTCCTTCTCGGCCTTGGTGCCCAGGTGCAGCATCAAGGTGGCGTCGCCGCCGTCGTCCAGGATCATGTTGGCGTGCTGGCCGTTGGGCCATTCGAAGATCTTGTGGGTGTACTGCCAGTACTCTTCCAGCGTCTCGCCCTTAACGGCGAAGACCGGCGTGCCCGAGGCCGCGATGGCGGCGGCGGCGTGGTCCTGCGTGGAGAAGATGTTGCACGAAGCCCAGCGCACTTCGGCGCCCAGGGCCACCAGCGTTTCGATCAGCACGCCGGTCTGGATGGTCATGTGCAGGCTGCCGGCGATGCGGGCGCCCTTGAGCGGCTGCTGGGCCGCGAATTCCTCGCGGATGGCCATCAGGCCGGGCATTTCGGTTTCGGCGATGGCCAGCTCGCGGCGGCCCCAGCCGGCCAGCGACAGGTCGGCGACGATGTAGTCGGAGAAGGATTTGTCAGTCACAGCGTTCATGGTGTGTAGGCTCCACGTGAAATACGAACGGCGCGCAAGATGGCCGGACAACGCGAATACACCACGACAGTCGAGTGCCCGCCTTTTCCGCCATATGCGACAAAGGTGAGCGCCGTTGCTGCAGCGCCGCGCCGAGGGCGCGCCGCTTGAACAAGGATTCCTGAGCCTGGCGACCGCTGGGTCGTCGCAACGCTCCTCAGGATTGCCGAGCATTGTACCCGGGAACCGTGCCGCGGGCAGCAGGCGCGGGGCCACGGGCGCTTATTGCTGCGCCGGCCGGCCAGCGTTCTCCGGCATGCTGAACAGGTGCGCGCCGCGGGCGGTGCCGTCCAGCGGCACCAGCGCGGCCAGCAGGTCCGAGGCCACCGCGTCCCAGCTGCGGGTCAGCGCGTGCTCGCGCACCGCGTGGCGGTCCAGCGACAGCGCCGCGCGGCAGGCGTGGCCGAGGTCCTCGTCGAGCACGCCGGTCACCCCCTGCGCCACCACCGCCAGCGGCGCCTCGCTGCGAAACGCGGCCACCGGCGTGCCGCAGGCCATGGCCTCCAGCATGACCAGGCCGAAGGTGTCGGTCAGGCTGGGAAACACGAACACGTCGGCGCCGCCATACAGCGCCGGCAGCGCGGGGTCCTGCTGCATGCCCATGAAGACCGCGCCGGGAAAGCGCTTTTTCAGGCGCGCCTCGTCCGGACCGGCGCCGACCACCACCTTGCTGCCCGGCAGGTCCAGCTCCAGGAAGGCGTCCAGATTCTTCTCGCGCGCCACGCGCCCCACGCTCAGGAACACGGGCCGGGGCAGGCCTTCGAACACCGCGCCGGCGCCAGGCCGGAACTTGCGCGGGTCCACCCCGCGCGACCAGATCCGCAGATTGGCCAGCCCCCGCCGCGCCAGCACGTCGCGCACCGTGGGCGTGGGCACCAGCACGCGCTGCGAGGGCCGGTGGAACCAGCGCAGGTAGCGCCACGGCAAGGCCGCCGGAATGCCCATGCGCGCCTGCAGATAGTCGGGGAACATGGTGTGGAAGGAGGTGGTGAAGCGCCAGCCCCGCGCCAGCGCCAGCCGGCGCGCCGCCAGGCCCAGCGGCCCTTCGGTGGCGATGTGCAGCGCGTCGGGCACGGTCTCGCCCAGGATGCGGCGCAGCTGCCGGCCGGGTTGCAGGCACAGGCGCAGGTCCGGCTCAGATGGCGCGGGCACCGTGCGGCTGCCCTGGGGATTCACCACGATCAGCTCGTGGCCCCATTCGCTCAGGATCTGCTGCATGGTCGTCCAGGTGCGGACGACGCCATTGACTTGCGGATGCCAGGCATCCGTGACCAGGACGATGCGCATGATGGAGCCGGTGGCGGGGGCCGGAAATGGATGACAAGCGCGATTTAGCCCGCTCCATGTGACACGCCCAAGACGGCCTGTGCGGCCGCGCAACGCCCGGCTAGTGTGCTGTCCCGTAGATGCGTCCGCACGACGAAATTTCTCCTCTTGGCGTCAGGGCTAGGCGCAAACCGCAGCGATACCCGTAGGTATCGCGAGGATTTGCAACGACGCCCTGGCGTCAAGGGGGGAATTTCGTGCGGGCGTATCTACGGGACAGCACACTAGTTGTTGCGGCGCGGATAGCCCTGCGCCTTGATGCGCACCCAGACCTCGCGTTTTTCTTCCTCGGTCATGAAGACCCAGTTGGCGACTTCCATGGCCGTGCGGCCGCAGCCGCGGCAGATTTCGTCGAACAGCGTGGAGCACACCGCCACGCAGGGCGAATCGGTGGCTTTGAAGGCGCGTTGCGCGTCTTCGGCGGCGGGCAGCTCGGAGAGGTCGACGGTGTAGCGATTCATGGGCCGAAGGTTAACATCCACGGTGCGTCCCTTTTTGGATGGCCCTACTCCGCGTCCAGGCTTGCCCCCGTGGGCTAAGGGGCCGGATCGCCGTCCCATCCGAAGAACGCCCGCACCTGCGCCATCAGCGCCTCGGGGCACTCCTCCGCCAGGTAGTGCGCCCCCGGCAGCGGGCCGCCCGACACGTCGTCGGCCACCGCGCGCCACAGGCCCAGCACGTCGAAATTCCTGCCTACCGCGCCGCGCTCGCCCCACAGCACCCGCAGCGGCTGGGTCAGGCGCTCGCCGGCCTTGCGGCCGGCGCGGTCATGCTCCAGGTCCAGGGTGGCCGAGGCCCGGTAGTCCTCGCAGATGCCGGTGGCCCAGCCCGGCAGCCGCGCGGCGCGCTCGTACTCGGCCATCGCCTCCTTGGAGAAATGCGCCAGCCCGCCGGGCCGCCCGCCCATGACCGAACGCAGGTAGAAAACGGGGTCGCGCTCGATCATGGTTTCCGGCAGCGGCGCCGGCTGGATCAGCCAGAACCAGTGGAAATAGGCCTGGGCGAAAGCGCGCGTCGTGCCTTCGTACATGTCCAGGGTCGGCGCGATGTCCAGCAGCATCATGCGCTGGAGCGCCGCGGCATGGTCCAGCGCCAGCCGGTGCGCCACGCGCGCGCCGCGATCGTGCGCCAGCACCTCGAAGCGCGCATGGCCCAGCGCCTGCATCAGCCCCGCCATGTCGGCCGCCATTGCGCGCTTGGAATGCGCGGCGTGGCCGGCGCTGGCGGGCGGCTTGTCGCTGTCGCCATAGCCGCGCAGGTCCGCCGCCACGCAGGTGCGGTGCCGCGTCAGCTCGGGCCACACGCGGTGCCAGATGGCATGGGTCTGCGGATGGCCGTGAAGCAGCAGCAGCGGCGGCCCCGAGCCGTCGATGCGCGCGGCGATGCGCACGCCGTCGACGGCGATGCGGCGGATGGGTAGGTCGAAGAAATCGGTCATGGGTCTGCCTCAGTCTGCGCGGCCGGCGTCCAGGCGGTCGCGCACCCGGCGCGCCACGTCTTTCATCCATGGATGGCGCGCCCAATGTCCGGCCTCGAAACGCTGCACTTCGTCCAGCCGCTGCAGCGACGCGCCCACCATGTCCAGGCCCTGAGCGTACATCCGGCGATGGCGTTCGGGCAGCGTGAAACCGGCGGTCCAGCCGTCGGCGGCGCTGACACGGCCGGCCGCCACGTCGATGCTCACGCGGTTGGCGGCCGTATCGGATACCCGGGCAAGCAGCGCATCGACCTCGGCTGGCGCCAGGCTGACCAGCAGCAAGCCGTTGTTGACCGCGTTGAAGTAGAAAATTTCGCCGAAGCTGGGCGCAATCACCGCGCGGATGCCGAACTGCTGCAGGCCCCACACGGCATGCTCGCGGCTGGAGCCGCAGCCGAAGTTCGGCCCCGCCACCAGAATGCGCGCGCCGGCGTAGGCCGGCTGGTTCAGCACGAAACCGGGCCGCGGCGCGCCGTCGGCGTCGAAGCGCAGGTCATACAGCAGCCCCCGCTCCAGGCCCGACTTGTCGATAATGCGCAGGAACTGCTTGGGCATGATCTGGTCGGTGTCCAGATTGGAAAAAGGCAGGGGCGCGGCCACGCCTTCGATCATCGGGTTCATTCATTTCTCCCATTCGCGCACGTCGACGATGCGGCCGGCCAGCGCGGCGGCGGCGGCCATGGCCGGACTCATCAGGTGGGTGCGCCCCGCCCGGCCCTGCCTGCCTTCGAAATTCCGGTTGGTGGTGGAGGCGCAGCGCTCGCCCGGGCTCAGCACGTCGTCGTTCATGGCCAGGCACATGGAGCAGCCCGGCTGGCGCCACTCGAAGCCCGCCTCGATCAATTGCGCGGCCACGCCCTCGGCCTCGGCCTGGGCGCGCACCGCACCCGAGCCCGGCACCACCATGGCCCGCACGCCGGCCGCGACCTTGCGCCCGCGCACCACGCTGGCCGCGGCGCGCAGATCCTCGATGCGGCCGTTGGTGCAGGAGCCGATGAACACCCGGTCTATCGGCAGGCCCGCGATGGGCGCGCCCGGCGTCAGGCCGATGTAGTCCATGGCCTTCTCCAGCGCCAGGCGGGCGAGCGCGTCGGGCTCGGCTTGCGGGTCGGGCACGACGCCATCGATCGGCACGGCCTGGTCCGGGCTGGTGCCCCAGGTGACGAAGGGCGCGATGGTTGCGGCGTCCAGCACGTACTCCACGTCGAAGACGGCGTCGGCGTCCGATCGCAATCCGGCCCAGCTGGCGCGCGCCTGCGCCAGGACGTCGCCCCGCAACTGCGGCGCGTGCGCGGCGACATAGGCGTCGGTGGTGGCGTCCGGCGCGATCAGCGCGGCGCGCGCGCCGGCCTCGACCGTCATGTTGCACAGGGTCATGCGGGCCTCGGCCGACAGCGCGTCTATCGCCTCGCCGCAGAACTCCACGGCATGGCCGCGCGCGCCCTGCGCGCCGATGCGATGCACCACGCAGATGACCAGGTCCTTGGCCGTGACGCCGCGGCCCAGCGTGCCGTCGATGCGGATGCGCATGTTACGCGCCACTCGGTACACCAGGGTCTGCGTGGCCAGGATGTGCTCGACTTCCGAGGTTCCGATGCCGAAGCCCAGCGCGCCCAGCGCGCCGTAGGTGGTGGTGTGGCTGTCGCCGCACAGCACCACCATGCCCGGCAGCACCATGCCGTGCTCGGGCGCGATCACGTGCTCGATGCCCTGCAGCGGATCGGTGGTGTCGAACAGCGCGATCTGCTGCGCATCGCAATTGCGCTTGAGGTTGCCCGCCTGGCGCGAGGACGCCTCGTCGGCGATGACGCGCAGCGCCGGCGCGACCGGATGGGTGGGGATGACGTGGTCCACCACCGCCATCTGCTGCCCGGGGCGCAGCACCGCGCGCCCGCGCGCGGCCAGGCCGCTGAAGGCCTGCGGGCTGGTGTATTCGTTCATGATGTGCAGATCGACGTACAGCAGCACGTGCTCGTCGTCGATCCGGGCCACCTCATGGCTGGCCACCAGTTTGTCGTACAGCGTCATGCCGGGCATGTCTTGCATCCTTGAATCAGTTGGCCTTGATGCCGGCTTGCTTGACGATGCCGGCCCAGCGCGTCATTTCTTCGTCCACCATCGCGTCCGTCCTGGCGGGCGTGGAGATCAGCGGATCGAAGCCTTCCTTGCCCATGCGCTGCGCCAGCTCGGGCGAACGCAGCGCCTGCTCCAGCTTGGCGTTGAGCGTGTCTATCACCGCCTGCGGCGTATTGGCGGGCGCGCTGATGACGAACCAGGTATTGAATTCGTAGCCGGGCAGGCCCGATTCCGCGATGGTGGGCACGTCCGGCAACAGCGGCGAGCGCCGCGTGCCGGTCACGCCCAGCGCGCGCAGCTTCTTGCCGTCGACTTGCGGCTTGGCCGCGGACAGCACCGGGAAACTCATCTGCACCTGGCCGCTGATGGTGTCGAGCATGGCCGGACCGCCGCCCTTGTACGGCACGTGCAGGATCTGCGTCTGCGAGACGGACTTGAACAGTTCCGCGGCCATGTGGAAGGTGCTGCCGGTGCCCGCGGAACCGAAGCTCAGGTCGTTGGCCGGCCGGGCGCGCACGTAGGACAGCAGCTCGCCGACGTTGGCCACCGGCAGGCCGTTGGTCACCGTCAGCACGTGCTGGGAGGTTCCCACCGTGCCCACCGAGCGCAGGTCTTTCTTCGTGTCGAACGGCATGCTCTGGAACAGCGCCGGGTTGATGGCCAGCGACATGGTGTTGATCGCCAGCGTGTAGCCGTCGGGCTGGGCCCGCGCCACGGCGGCCATGCCGATATTGCCGGAAGCGCCGGCGCGGTTTTCCACCACCACGCTCTGCCCCAGCGCGCGGCCCCAGGCGTCGGAGATCAGGCGGGCGGCGATGTCCACGCTGCCGCCCGGCGCGAACGGCACGATGAGCGTGACGGCGCGTTCGGGAAACGCGCCGGCGGCGGCCGCCGCCTGGGTCCAACAGGATGCGACGGCAAGGGCCGCGCACAAGGCGCCGGCCGCGGTGTTGATCTTCATTCCTGGTCTCCTCGTGTGGCCGCGATAGGCGGCTCTGTATGGCGAGTCCAGTGTATAGGCCTGTTGGATTCTTATAATTAATAATCCGAATAAAGCTTTATTAAATATGATTTATAAATAAGCCCATGGACGCCCTATCGGACCTCGCTTTTTTCTCGCTGGTGGTCAAGCACGGCAACCTGTCCGCGGCCGCGCGCGAACTGGGCCTGACGCCGCCGGCGGTCAGCACGCGGCTGGCCAAGCTGGAACAGCGCCTGGGCGTGCGGCTGCTGAACCGCACCACGCGCCGCGTCAGCGTCACCCAGGAAGGCGAGCTGTACCTGGCCGAGGGCGGACGCATCCTGGCCGACCTCGAAGCCCTGGAACGCTCGGTGTCCAGCGCCCGCGCGCAGCCCCAGGGCCTGCTGCGGCTGAACGCCACCTTCGGCTTCGGACGCGCCCATATCGTGCCGGCCGTGTCCGACTTCGCGCGCCAGTACCCCGAGGTGGAAGTGCAGATGCGCCTGACCGACAGGCCGCTGAACCTGATCGAGGAAGGCTTCGACGTGGCGGTGCGTTTCGGCGACCTGCCGGACGCGCGCCTGACCGCGCGCAAGATCGCCTCGAACCGGCGCCTGCTCTGCGCCTCGCCGCGCTATCTGGAGACCTATGGCGAACCGCGCGCCCCGGGCGACCTGCAGCGCCACCGCTGCATCGTGGTGCGCGAAAACGACGTGGCCTACGGCACCTGGCGGCTGGAATCGGGCCTGCGCGCGGAGACCGTCAAGGTGCGCGGCCCGGTCAGCTCCAACGACGGCCAGAGCGCCCTGGAATGGGCGCTGGACGGGCACGGCATCGTGATGCGCTCCGAGTGGGAGACGGCCGCGCACCTGCGCGCCGGCCGCCTGCGCGTGGTGCTGCCCGACTGGCGCACGCCGCCGGCCGACATCCACGCCTTGTATCCGGAACGCCTGAACCTGCCGGCCAAGACCCTGGCCTTCGTCGAATTCCTGGCGCAGCGCTTCGCCCGCCACCTGCGGGCGCCGGGCTCGGACGGCGCGGTGTGGTGACGCCGCCCCCGGTCCACGCCCGTCACCCTTCGGGCAGCCCTGCCCCGGCTGCGCAGGCCTCCAGCAGCCAGTCGCGGAACGCCCGGCATTTGCGCGGCAGCTCGGCGCGCGGATACACCAGGTACCAGCTCTTGTTGCTGGCGATGCGGCGCTCGAACGGGATCAGCAGTTCCTTGCGCCGCAGTATCGCGGCCGCGAACGAGGGCCGGCCCAGCACCACGCCCAGGCCGGCGATCGCGGCCTCGACCGCCACCACGTAGGAATCGAACTGGTGCCCCTTGGCGAGCAACGCGGGATCGGGCTGGCGCTCGCCGTCTTGCCGCGTCTCGCGGAACCAGCGCGGCCAGTCCTCCGGCGAGGTGGTGATGTGCAGCAGGGGAAAGCGCAGCAGTTCATCGGGCTGGCGCAGCGCGCCGCGGCGGTACAGCTGCGGCGACAGCATCGGCACCATGTCGGGGCTGACCAGCGGCTCGAAGCAGAACTGCGGATCGTGCTCGTAGGCGCGGATGGCCAGATCGCAGGTGTCGTAGAGGTCGGTCAGCGCATGGGTCACGGACAGCAGCCTGATCTGGATTCCGGGATGGCGCCGCGTGAAATCGGGCAGCCGGGGAATCAGCCAGCGCATCGCGAAATTGGGCAGCACGCTCAGGGTCAGCGTGGCGGCCGCCTCGGCGCCGGTCACGTCCTCGGTCGCGGTCTGGATCAGGTCGAAGGCGCTCTTGAGCGAAGGCGCCAGGGTCTCGCCGCGCTCGGTCAGCTCCAGCCCCGCGCGCGAGCGGCGGAACACCGCGAAGCCCAGCCATTCCTCCAGGCTCTTGATCTGCTGGCTGACGGCCGCAGGGGTGACGTGCAGGTCCTGCGCAGCCTGGGCGAAGCTGCGCAGGCGGGCGGCGGCCTCGAACGCCTGCAGTGCTTTCAAGGGAGGAAGTTTGCGGCTCATCGTCGGGCGCAGATCAAGCAATTCGATTGGTCACATTAGAAATTCTAACGATCAATGGCGACAAGTTTAGAAAAAACGCGGCAAAAATAAGGCCAGCGCCAAAGGAGACGCCCCGCACCATGAATCCGCAATCGATCACACCGCAGGACCACGTGGCCTGCGTGGCCGCCATTCAACGCTTCGCGATGCTGGTGGACGCCGCTAGGTATGAAGAGGCCGCGCAGCTGTTCGCCGTCGATGGCGTGCTGCAGCGCCCCAATGAGCGCATCGAAGGCCGCCAGGCGCTGCTCTCGTCCTTCAAGACGCGCCCGGTCCAGCGCCTGACGCGCCACGTCATCAGCAACGTGCTGCTGGAGCCCGCCGGCCCCGGCCGGATCGCGGCCTTCAGCTATGTCTCCGTCTACCGGCACCTGGGCCAGGAGCCGGTGCCGCCGGCGCTGCCGGTATCCGCGCGGCCGCCGGAAACCATCGCGGAGTACCGCGACCAGCTATGCCTGGAGAACGGGCAATGGCTGCTGCGCCACCGCACAGTGCGCCCGGTATTCGACACACTATAGGCAGATGACGAGCGTGCGCGGCGCATAGACCGATAACACTGGAGACAACATGCACCGAATCAAGCCCAGCGGCGCCGGCCGCGCGGCATGGATGCGGCGCGCCGCGGCGGCCATGCTGTGCGCCGCCGTCGCGCTGCCCGCGGCGATGGCTCAACAGCGCCCCTGGCCAGGGCAGCCGCTGCGCGTGGTGGTGCCTTATCCGCCGGCCGGCGCGGCCGACGTGGCCACACGCATCACCGCGCAACGCCTGGCCGCGCGCCTGGGGCAGTCCGTGGTGGTGGAAAACCATCCGGGCGCCGTCGGCACCATCGGCGCCAATTTCGTCGCCCGGGCCGCGCCCGACGGCTACACCCTGCTGGCGGCCACCAACCCGGAACTCACGATCGTGCGCCATCTGCGGCCCTCGCTGCCGTACGACCCGGACGCCGATCTCGTCCCCTTGCTGCGCACGGCGACCGCCCCCATCGTGCTGGTCGTGCGCGAACAGGGCGCGCAAAGCGCCAGCCTGCGGCAATTGCTGGACGCGGCCGAACAGGCC
This sequence comes from Achromobacter sp. SX5, assembly GCF_056711425.1. Classification (NCBI taxonomy): domain Bacteria; kingdom Pseudomonadati; phylum Pseudomonadota; class Betaproteobacteria; order Burkholderiales; family Alcaligenaceae; genus Achromobacter; species Achromobacter sp. SX5. Next base: position 5,432,207 of record NZ_CM160041.1, read on the forward strand.
CCGGACACGCTCTCGTACGCCACACCGGGGATAGGAACACCCATGCACCTGATGATGGACAGCATCTTCACGGCCTCCGGCGTGCGCGTGCACCACATTCCCTACAACGGCGGCGCCCGGGCCATGTCCGACCTGATGGGCGGACAGATAGACATGCTGGCCATCACCTTGTCGACGGTGATCGGCCAAATCCAGACGGGACGCCTGCGCGCGCTGGCGGTATTGCAGGACGAGCGCAGCCCGCTGGTGCCCGACGTGCCCACGGTGCAGGAAGCCGGCGGGGTCCAGGTTCCTCATCTGCCATCGGTATGGTTCGGCTGGTTCGCGCCGGCGCATACGCCCGCGGCAGTGCGCGCCAGGCTGGCGGCGGAACTGGAGCAGGTCGTGCAGGAAGCGGAAGTCGGGCAGGCGCTGCAACGCGCGGGGCTGGAGGCGCGGCCCCTGGCGCCGCAGCCGTTCGCGGAGGAACTACGCCGCGAATCCCGCTTTTTTTCCAGCGCGGCCCAGCCATACGCCGAGCGCTGAAAGGAGAACACCATGTCTGAAACGCACAAGCGGCGGCACGCGGTCCTGGCGGCGCTGGGCGCGGCGCTGCTGGCCGGCTCCGTGCAGGCCCAGGACCCGGCCATCCGCATCGTCGTCTCGCTGCCGGCCGGCGGCGGCGTGGACGCGGTGGCGCGCTATCTGGGCCAGCAGCTGGGCACGGAGCTGCAACGCACCGTAGTGGTGGAAAACCGCCCGGGCGGCAGCGGCACCATCGCCGCCCGCACGGTCATGAACGCGCCCGCCGGCCAGACCACCCTGCTGGCCGGCGGCAACCAGGAAATCACGATCGCGCCACACCTGCTGAAAGGCCCCGGCTACCGGCCGCTGCAAACCCTGACGCCGGTGCTGCAGGTCGGCGTGGTGCCGTCGGTGGTGGTGGCCAAGGCGGGCGCCGACGCCAGCCCGGCCGTCCTGCTGCAGGGCCTGAAAAAACGGCAAGACCTGTCCATCGGCATCCCCGGCCGCGCAACGCCCATGCACGTCGCGCTGGAAGACGTGGCGCACCAGATCGGCGGGCAGTTCCTGGCCGTGCCGTACAAGGGCGCGCCGGACGTGCTGGCCGGCGTGATGTCGGACTCCACGCAATACGGCGCGGTCGGCTATTCGGCGGCCAAGCCCCTGCTCGACGCGGGCAGCCTGGTCCCCGTGGCGGTGCTGGCGCAACAGCGGTCCGCGCTGCTGCCGCAGGTGCCGGCGATCGGCGAGCAGGACCTCAAGCAGCAGGACCTGCCGCAGGTCTGGTATGGCTTCTTCATGCCGGGCAAGGCGGACCGCGACGAAGTGGACCGGATCTCCGCCGCATTCGGACGGCTGCTGGGCCGGGAACCGGTGCGAGCCCGGCTGCAGGCGCTGGGCGTGCAGGTCACGGGGCTGCAGCAGGCCGCGTTCTCGCAGGCGCTCCAGGCCGAATCCGCTTACTACCGCAACGCCATTCTTCGCTACAAGGTTCAATGATGAAAGCCAATCTCGCCCTGTTGATCGACCCCGGCGACCACGTCGCCACGGCCTTCGCGGCGCTGGCCGCCGGCGACGCCATCGCGGTGCAGGCCGGCCCCGCCGCCTACCGGATTACCCTGCGCGACGCCATCCCGTCGGGGCACAAGTTCGCCGTCACCGACATCGCCGCGGGCGGCGAAGTGCGCAAATACGGCGCTTGCATCGGGCGCGCCCTGTGCGCCATTCCCGCGGGCGCGCACATCCATCTGCACAATCTGGAAAGCCTGCGCGGCAGGGGGGACCGTTCATGACCGCAACCATCTGGGGATATCCGCGCGGCGACGGCAGCTTCGGCATCCGCAACCATGTCGCCGTCATCGCGGCGATGGACAACGTCAATCCGGTGGCGCGCCGGATCTGCGAATCGGTCAAGGGCACAGTGCCGGTCTGCGTGGCCTACGGGCGCGGCCAGTTCGGCGAAGATCTGGCGCGGCACGATCGCGTGCTGCTGAACTACGCCACCCATCCCAATGTGGCCGCCGTGCTCATCGTGGGCCTGGAACCGGTAACGTCGCAGCGGCTGGCCGACGCGGTGGCGGCCGCCGGCCGCCCGGTGCGGGTGCTGGACGTGCAAAGCGCCGGCGGCACCGTCGAGGCGGTCGCCCAGGGGATACGCGCCGCCGCCGCGCTGGTGGTCGCAAGCTCGGACATCGAGCGCGCGCCCATGCCGCTGAGCGAACTGGTGATCGGCGTCGAATGCGGCGCCTCGGACGCCACCTCGGGCCTGACCGCCAACGCCACCACCGGGCTGGTGGCGGACTGGCTGGTGCAGGCCGGCGGGGTCGTGATGCTGTCGGAGACCGATGAAATCGTCGGCGCCGAGGCCAGCCTCGCGGCGCGCGCCGCCAACCCGGAAGTGGCCGCGCGGCTGCTGGCCGCGGTGGCGCGCCTGGAGGCCTTGTCCGCGTTCCAGGGGCTACAGCTGTGGCCGCTGGGCGAAGACAATATCGCCGGCGGCCTGACCACGGTCGAGGAAAAGTCGCTGGGCGCGGTGCGCAAGGGCGGCACCTCGCCGTTGCAGGAGGTGGTCGGCTATGGCGAGAAACCCGGCCGCAAGGGACTGGTGTTCATGGATGCGCCGGCGCCGGGCGTCGAGAACATCGCCGCGCTGGCCGCCGGCGGCGCGCACCTGATCCTGTTCAATACCGGGGTGGGCAATCCGGTGGGCCATCCGCTGTCGCCCACCGTCAAGATCACCGGCAACCCGGCCACCGCGCAGCGCTTTGCCGACAATATCGACGTGGACGTCAGCGGCATCCTGACGGACGGGCAGACGCTGGAGCAGGCCGCCGCCGCGCTGCGCGAGGCCATGCTGCGCGTGGCCGCGGGCCGCATGACGCAAAGCGAAGTGCTGGGCGACACGGAGATCTCCATCTCGCGCATCGAACTGGGCTTCATGCGCCACTTGCGCGAACACGCGCCGGAGCTGCAGCCATGAGCGCCCGCATCGTTGCCGCGTCCCTGATGACCGGCTGGGTCGAAGCCGTGCTGCGGCGCGCCGGCGTCGGCGCCGCGCATGCGGCGCTGGCCGCCGGCGCCATGGTGCGCACCGAGCTGCGCGGCGTCGCCACCCACGGCCTGACGCGCCTGGCCTCCTATCTGGAAAAGCTGCAATCCGGCGAAGTGAATCCCACGCCCCGCATCCGCGTGCAGCGCAGCCCCGGCATCTGCACCGTGGACGCCGACGGCGCCCTGGGCCAGGTGGCCGCCCTGACCGCCATCGAGGAAGGCCTGGCGATGCTGGAGACCGAGGTCTCCGTCATATGCCGCATCCGCGATTGCGGGCACCTGGGCGCGCTGGGGCTTTACGCCCTGCTGGCGGCCGAGCGCGGCCACATCGCGCTGGTGGTCCAGCGCACGCCGCCGCTCATGGCCCTGCCGGGCTATGCGGGGCGCGCGGTCGGCAACAATCCGATCGCCTTCGGCTGCCCGGTCCCGGACGGGCCGCCGCTGGTGTTCGACATGGCGTGCAGCGTGGCCGCGCGCGGCCATATCCTGCTGGCCGCGCGCGAAGGCCGCGGGATTCCGCCCGGCTGGGCGCTGGACGGCGCAGGCCGCCCCACCACCGACGCCGAGGCCGCGCTGGAAGGCTCGCTGCTGCCGATGGCCGACCACAAGGGCATGGGACTGGCCATCATGGCCGAATGCCTGGCCGGCGCGCTGGCCGGCGGCGAACCCGAGTCGCGCCAGAAAGTGCAGCACGCACCGCGCAGCGGCGCCGCCGGCGCGCAAAGCACCCTGATCTGGCTGGTGAATCCGCAGCGCGCCGGTTCGTCTACCTTTGCCGACTACATGCGTGAATGGGCCGCGGGCTTTCAGCAGCGCGGCGGCGCGCAGGCCCGCCTACCGGGCGCCCGCGCCGCGGCCTGTGAGCAGGCCGCGCTTGCCGACGGCCTGCGCATTCCCGAAGCCGTGGCGCGCGAGCTGGAAAGCGTCGCCCGCGGCCTGGACCTGCCGCCGCCGTGGCATTGAGCCCGGGCTGAAATGAAAACGCCCTCGCAGCGCGAGGGCGTTCACCTGGCCTGGAAGGCTTACATCGCCTTCTTCAGTTCCGGCACCTTGTCCGTGGCTTCCCACGAGAATTCCGGTTCGGAACGGCCGAAGTGGCCGTAGGCGGCGGTCTTGGCGTAGATCGGGCGCAGCAGGTCCAGCATGTTGACGATGCCCTTCGGACGCAGGTCGAAGTGCTCGCGCACCAGCTTGGCGATCTGGTCGTCGGGGATGACGCCGGTGCCTTCGGTGTAGACGGTGATGTTGATGGGCTCGGCCACGCCGATGGCGTAGCTGACCTGCACCTGGCACTGGCGCGCCAGGCCGGCGGCCACGATGTTCTTGGCCACGTAGCGCGCGGCGTAGGCAGCTGAGCGGTCGACCTTGGACGGGTCCTTGCCCGAGAACGCGCCGCCGCCGTGCGGGCACGCGCCGCCGTAGGTGTCGACGATGATCTTGCGGCCGGTCAGGCCGCAATCGCCTTGCGGGCCGCCGATGACGAAGCGGCCGGTCGGGTTGACCAGGAACTTGGTCTTGGGCGTGATCAGGCCTTCGGGGAAGCTGGGCTTGATGATGTCTTCGATCACGGCCTCGCGGATGGTTTCCTGCGAGACTTCGGGCGCGTGCTGGGTCGACAGCACCACGGTATCGACTTCGGCCGGGCGGCCGTCGATATAGCGGAACGTGACCTGCGACTTGGCGTCCGGGCGCAGCCACGGCAGGCGGCCGTCCTTGCGCAGTTCGCTCTGGCGCTGCACCAGGCGGTGCGCGTACCAGATCGGGGCCGGCATCAGGTCGGGCGTTTCGTCGCACGCGTAGCCGAACATCAGGCCCTGGTCGCCGGCGCCCTGGTTCAGGTAGTCCTCCGAGCTGCGGTCCACGCCCTGGGCGATGTCGGGCGATTGCTTGTCGTAGGCGACCAGCACCGCGCAGCCCTTGTAGTCGATGCCGTAGTCGGTGTTGTCGTAGCCGATGCGGCGGATCGTGTCGCGCGCGACCTGGATGTAGTCGACGTTGGCGGTCGTGGTGATCTCGCCGGCCAGCACCACCAGGCCCGTATTGCACAGCGTTTCGGCTGCGACGCGCGCGTTGGGGTCCTGCGTGAAGATGGCGTCGAGAATCGAGTCGGAGATCTGGTCGGCAACCTTGTCGGGATGCCCTTCAGAGACGGATTCGGAGGTAAAGAGAAAGTCGTTGTTGGCCACAGATGCGTCCTTACGTGTCCGGCCTGGCCGGCGCATAGGTTCACGAGGCGCGTAGCACCCCGGATCGCATGCCTGGGGGCATGCATGACTGATCTGGGCGCGACGCTTTAGCGGATTTGGCAAAGGACTCGCGCATGCGCTGCCCCCTGCCGTCGCCCCGCAAGTTGTCGGTTAACTCGGCGACTGCGCTATTTTAAGCGAAAATGCCGTTCTGCTGCTCGCGCCGGGGCGCCCGCCCGTGCTCCGGCCCCGGGCGCGCCCCTGCCCGCTCCATCCCATTGCCGCATGCTGCTCTTCCTGTTCAGACTATTCGCCGCCCTTCCTCTTCCCGTTGCGCACGCGCTGGGGCGCCTGGCCGGACGCGCGATCTACGCCTGGCCCGGGAAGTACCGGCGCCGGCTGCAGGCCAACGCGGCCCAGGCCGGCTATCCCTCGCCGGCCTTCGCGCGCCGCGCCGCCGGCGAGATCGGCGCCATGATCCTGGAAAGCCCGCGGGTCTGGTTCCGCAACGAGGACAGCCTCGCCAAGGTGGTGTCGGACGACAACGCGGTGGTCGACGCGGCCCGCGCCGAGAACCGCGGCATCCTCTTCCTGACCCCGCACCTGGGCTGCTTCGAGATCACCGCCCGCTACCTGGCGCGCCAGATGCCCATGACGGTCATGTTCCGCCCGCCGCGCAAGGACATCCTGGCTCCCTTGCTGGAAACCGCGCGCAACAGCTCGGCCGTCAACGCGGTGCCGGCCACCATGCAGGGCGTGCGCGAGTTCGTGCGCGCGCTGCGCCGCGGGGAGTCCGTGGGCATGCTGCCCGACCAGGCGCCCAGCGTGGGCGACGGCGTGTGGGCGCCGTTCTTCGGGCGCATGGCCTACACCATGACGCTGCCCGGCAAGCTGGCCACGCAGACCGGCGTTTCCATCATCCTGACCGCTGGCGAACGGCTGCCCAAGGGCCGGGGCTGGCGCATCCACTACGTGCGCGTGCCCGAACCGCTGCCGGCCGATCCCCAGGCCCAGGCCGCGCTGCTCAACGCCGCCATGGAAACGCTGATCCGCCGCTGCCCCGAGCAATACCTCTGGAGCTACAACCGCTACAAGACGCCGCGCGGGGCGCCGCCGGCGCCGGACTCCACGGCGGGTTGAATCCCGCCGCGCCCCCCGCCCGTTTCCCTGCTGATACTTATGACTGATTTCAAAACGCGCGCGCTGGTCTCCCTGATGAAATGGTTCGGCCGCGCCAAACCGTCGACCCGGCTGCGTATCGGCGCCTGCCTGGGCTGGCTGGCGCCGCGCCTGGCCAAGTCGCGCGCGCGCATCGTCCGGCGCAATCTGGAACTGTGCTTTCCCGACCAGCCCGAAGCGGTGCGCGAGCGCTGGCTGGCCGAACACTTCCGCGCGCTGGCGCAATCCATCGTCGACCGCGGCGTGCTCTGGTACGGCACGCCGGAGGCCATCAAGGAAATGGTGACGGAAACCGGCAGCGAGCGCATCAACGCCCTGACGGCCGAAGGCCGCTCGGTCATCCTGCTGGCCCCGCACTTCATCGCGCTCGACGCCGCCGCCACCCGGCTCACCATGGAGGTGCCCAGCGGCGCCACCATGTACACCCCGCAAAGCGATCCGCACATCGACGCGGTGGTGGCCGCGGGCCGCGCCCGCTTCAACGAGGTCTTTCTGGTCAGCCGCAAGGACGGCGTGCGCGAGCTGCTGCGCCACCTGCGCGCGCCGCGCCCGGTCTACTACCTGCCCGACATGGACTTCGGCCGCCAGGGCTCGGTGTTCGTGCCGTTTTTCGGCGTGCCGGCCGCCACCCTGCTGGCCACCGCGCAACTGGCCAAGAAGTGGAACGCCGCGGTCATGCCCATCGTGGGCTTCTGGAATCCGCAAACCGGCCGCTATCACATCGACGTGCTGCCGCCGCTGGCCGACTTCCCGGGCGAGGACTCGCTGGAGGAGGCCACCGCCCGCCTGAACCGCGAACTCGAATCGTGGGTGCGCCGCTGCCCCAGCCAGTACTACTGGGTCCACCGCCGTTTCAAGACGCGCCCGCCGGGCGAGCCCAAGCTCTACTGAGCCCGGCCGCGCGGCCCGCGCCCCGATAATGGGCGATAATCCGGTGATGAACTGGAACTTCACCAAAATGCATGGCGCGGGCAACGATTTCGTCGTGCTCGACGGCGTGCGCCAAACCATCGAAATGACGCCGGAGCGCGCGCGCGCCCTGGGCGACCGGCATTTCGGCATCGGCGCCGACCAGATCCTGCTGGTCGAGCCGGCCACCCGGTCCGACGCCGATTTCCGCTACCGGATTTTCAATTCCGACGGCAGCGAAGTCGAACACTGCGGCAACGGCGCGCGCTGCTTCGTGCGTTTCGTGCACGAGCAGGGCCTGTCCGACCGCAATCCGCTGCGCGCCGAGATCGCCACCGGCATCCTGGTCCTGGACGAAGGCGACGACGAGCAGGTCACGGTCGACATGGGCAGCACCCGCTTCGATCCGGCCGCCCTGCCCTTCGACACCGCCGGCCTGGCCTCGCGCCCCGAGGGCGAGGACACGCTGTGGCAGCTGGAACTCGACGCGCCCGCCGGCCTGCCGCGCGGCGTCTGGCTTTCGGCGGTGGCGATCTCCAACCCGCACGCCGTGCAGGTCGTGGAAAACGTGGACACCGCGCCCGTCGCCATCCTCGGCCCGCTGATCGAGACCCATCCGCGCTTTGCGCGCCGCGTCAACGCCGGCTTCATGCAGGTGCTGGACCGCGGCAATATCCGCCTGCGCGTGTTCGAACGCGGCGCGGGCGAAACCCTGGCCTGCGGCACCGGCGCCTGCGCCGCCGTCGCCGCCGGCATCCGCCGCGGCCTGCTCGATTCCCCGGTGGGCGTGCAGACGCGCGGCGGCACGCTGACCGTCGCCTGGAACGGCGAACAGCTGCGCATGACGGGCCCGGCGCAATCCGTCTACACGGGGCAGGTCGACATCGACAAGCTCGTTTTCTCCATGGGGCTGAACCGATAAGCCATGACTGATACCGCTCTCACCGCCCAGGACATCGCCGTCTTCCTGCAGGACAACCCGGGCTTTTTCGACGAACACGCCGACGTCTTCGCCACGCTGCAAGTGCCCCATCCGCACGGCTCGCGCGCGATTTCGCTAGGCGAACGCCAGATCATGACGCTGCGCGAGCGCAACCGCGAACTGGAATGGCGCCTCAACGAGCTGGTGCGCAACGCCACCGCCAACGAAACCATCGGCACGCACGTGGCCAAGTGGTGCAGCCGCATGCTGTCCGAATGCGACCCGCAGCGCGTGCCGGGCGAGATCGCGCTGGGCCTGGCCGAACAGTTCGACCTGAACCACGTGGCGCTGCGCCTGTGGGACCTGTCGGAGCTGCCCCCGACCGGCTATGGCGAGCCCGTCTCGCAGGACGTGCGCACCTTCACCGACAGCCTCAAGACGCCGTACTGCGGCAACGACACCGGCTTCGAAGCCGCCGGCTGGCTGGACGCCAAGCCCCAGTCGCTGGCGCTGGTGCCGCTGCGCCTGGAAGCCGACGGCCCGGCCGTCGGCCTGCTGGTGCTGGGCTCGGACGACCCCGCCCGCTTCACGCCGGAAATGGGCACCACCTTCCTGGAGTCCATCGCCCAGCTGGCCTCGGCCGCGCTGCACCGCCTGAATCCGGCCAGCCCCAAGGCCTAGCATGGCAGAGGCCGCCCACGACACCGCCCCGGCGCCCCTGCCCGACGCGATGTGCGCGTGGCTGCAGCATCTGGCGGCCAACCGCCGCTATTCGCCCCATACGCTGGACGGCTACCGCCGCGAACTGCACTTCCTGCGCGCCCTGGCCGACAAGGCCGGGTTGCCGCTGGAGCAGGTCGGCAACGGCCACATCCGCCAGTTCGTGGCGCGCCTGCACGCCGAGGGCCGCGGCCCGCGCAGCCTGGCTCGCACGCTGGCGGCCTGGCGCGGCTTCTATCAATGGTGGGCGCCGGCGGCCGGGCTGGCCGGCAATCCGGTGGCGGGCGTGCGCGCGCCCAAGGCCCCGCGCGGCCTGCCCAAGGCCTTGTCGGTGGAACAGACGCAGGCGCTGCTGGACCGCGCCCCCGCGCAGGTGGCGACCGAGCCCGCCGCGCTGCGCGACCAGGCCATGTTCGAACTGCTTTATTCCAGCGGCCTGCGGCTGTCGGAGCTGGTCGGGCTGGACCTGCGCTACGAACGCGCCGACGGCTATGAATCGCGCGGCTGGCTGAACCTGGACGAAGCCGAGGTCGTGGTGCTGGGCAAGGGCGGCAAGCGCCGCTCCGTGCCGGTCGGCCACGCGGCCCTGGAAGCCTTGCGCAAATGGATCGCCGCGCGCCCGCAGCTCGCGCCCTTCAGCGCGCCGCCGGCCGACGCCGCCGCGCTGTTCCTGGGCGCGCGCGGACGCCGCATCTCGCCGCGCGTGGTGCAGCTGCAGCTGGCGCGCGTGGCGCAAGCGGCCGGCGTGCCCACCCACGTGCATCCGCACGTGCTGCGCCACAGCTTCGCCAGCCACGTGCTGCAATCCGCGCAGGACCTGCGCGCCGTGCAGGAAATGCTGGGCCACGCCAACATCTCCACCACCCAGGTCTACACCCGGCTGGACTTCCAGCATCTGGCCCGCGCCTACGACCAGGCCCATCCGCGCGCCGGCCGCAAGTCCTGACCTAGCCGCCCGCGGCCAGCGCGCCGCCCAGCAGCATCACCCCCAGCAACAGCACGGCAAGCGCCGCCAGCGCCTGCACGCCGTAGCGCAGGCGCGCCGCGCCCGCGCCCGAAAGCCGGCGCCCCAGGCGGTCGGCCGCGCCGCCGGCCGCCACGGCCAGCATGGCCAGCGCCGCGACGGTCAGGCCCGTGCCCGCGCCCATCGCCAGCGCCGAGGCCACGCCGGCCAGGAAAAAGCCCTGAGACAAGGCGAACACCAGCACGATCAGCGCGCCGCTGCAGGGCCGCAGGCCCACGGCCAGCACCGCCGACACGGCGCGCCGGCGGTCCAGCGGGCCGGCCACGCTTGCCGCCTCGGGCGCATGCGCGTGCCCGCAGCCGCAATCGTGTGCGTGCGCGTGGACGTGCGCGGAAGTGGCGGCGCGCGCGCGCAGCGGACGGATCGCCCTGGCCCAGACCAGCCAGGCGCCCAGCGCCGTCACCAGCGCATACGAGGCCAGTTCCAGCCAGCGCGTAGCCGCGTTCATCAGCGCGGCCGTGGCGTTGAACGCCAGCGCCAGCACCGCCACCATCGCGATCGCCACCAGCGCCTGCACCAGCGCGGACACCAGCGCCAGCAGCGCGCCGTTGCGGGCGGTCTGGCGGTTCGCCAGCACATAGGAGGAGATCACCGCCTTGCCATGCCCCGGCCCCAGCGCGTGGAACACGCCGTAGGCGAACGACAGCCCGACCAGGGCCCAGGCCGCGCCGCCGTCCTGCTGCCAGGCGCGCACCGCGCCCGTCAGCTGGCGATAGAAATGCGATTGCCAGACGGCGACCTGGCCGAAGACGCCCGACAGCCAGCCCGGCCCGCCCGCGCCGCCACTTTCCGGCACGCCGAACGGATGCGCGCCCTGCGCCGCCGCCGCGCTCCATCCCAGCCACAGCAGCAGCGCGGCCGCAGCTACAGGCAGCGCACCTCGATGCGATGCGTGAGCCCCTTGGTGATGGCGAAGAGTTCGTCGGGCAACGCGTCCGGGTCGGCCGGTATCGCGGCCAGTTGCTGCAGGGTTTTCCAATCCAGTTCCTTGGGCTTGCGGTACGCCGACGTACAGGACGCGCCTTGCGGGCCGCCAAGCGCGACCGCGTCCTTGGCGTCGAAGGCGTAGGCGACAAAGTAGGTCGGGTCGTAGATGTCCACTTGCGCGCCTGCCGCGCCCGGCGCCGCCGGCTCGGCCAGGGGCAGCGTGAAGGACAGGCTCAGCCGCCCGGTCTTGGGGTTCCAGTCGACGCGCGCGTCCTGCGGCGCGCCGAAGGCCAGGCTCTTGCCGTCCACCGTGACGCGGGTGAAGTAGTGCGTGACGGGTTCGCCCAGCGCCTTCATCCAATCCTGCGCCATGCCCTGCAGGACATCCGGCGCCAGCGCGCCGTTGCGGTCCTTCTTCAGGCCTTGCGTGGCGTAGGCGCCGAACATCTCGTCGAACAGCCATACCTGCCGCAGCGCCGTGATGCGCCGCCCGGCGTCGATCTCGACGGCCGCGCGGGCGTCTATCCACATATGCGGATGCGCGCCGGCGTCGCCGGCGGCCAGCAAGGACGCGGCGGCGCTCAGGGCCGCAAGGCCGTGGCGAGCTGGCGTGCGTTCCATTCGAACATCTCCAGATAAGTAGCGCCGGGCTGGCCGGCCTTGGACAGCGCATCGGAATACAGCGTGCCGCCCACCCTGGCGCCGGTTTCGCGCGCGATCTGCTCGACCAGCCTGGGGCTGCTGATATTTTCCACGAACACCGCCGGCACGCGCTCGCGCCTGACCTGCCCGATGATGCGCGCCACCTCGGCCGCCGAAGGCTCGGCGTCGGTGGACACGCCCATCGCGGCAATGAAGTCCACCCCGTAGGCGTCGCCGAAATAGCCGAAGGCGTCGTGCGAGGTCACGACCTTGCGGCGCTCGGCCGGGATCGCGGCGAAGGTCTTGCGGGTCTCGGCGTCCAGCGCCTGCAGGCGCGCGATGTAGGCCTGCGCGCGCTGGCGGTAGGCCGGGGCGCGCGCCGGGTCGGCGGCGGCCAGGCCTTCGGCCACGTTGCGGGCGTAGATCACGCCGTTGGACAGGTCCTGCCAGGCGTGCGGGTCCAGGTCGCCGTGATGGTGGTCGTGATCGTGGCCGGCGTCGTCGTCATGATCGTGGCCGTGGCCGTGGCCGTGGTCGTGGTCGTGATCGTGTTCTTCCCGCGGCCCGGCGAACTTGCGCGGGGCCACGCCCTGCGAGGCCACCACGGTCAGGCCGGAAAAGCCCGCGGACTTCGCCAGGCGCGGCATCCAGGTCTCGAAATCCAGGCCGTTGACGAACAGCACGCGGGCGGCGGACAGCTGCTTCGCATCGCTGGGCGTGGGCTCGTACTCGTGGGCGTCGCCATCGGGGCCGACCAGCGTGGCCACGCTGACGTCGTCGCCTCCCACCTCGCGCACGATGTCGCCCAGGATGGAAAAACTGGCCACCGCCCGCAGCGGTGCATCGGCGGGCGCGGCGCCGGACGCAGCCGCAAGAGAGAAACCGGCCGCGGCCAGCAGCGCGCGGAAAACGGAACCCATGTCGAATCTCCTTTTGAATCAGGCCGGCCGCATGCGGCGCGGGGTGCGCAGCAGCCCGCCTTGCGGGCCGCCCACGACGGAAAACAGATAACCGGCGCCGGCGGCCAGGATGATGGCGGGCGAGGCCGGCACGTCGAAGTGGTACGACACGAGCAGCCCGGCCACCGACGCCGCCACGCCCAGGCCCGCAGCCAGCCCGATCTGGCCGGCCGCGGAACGGACCCAGAACCGCGCCGCGGCGGCGGGCAGCATCATGATCCCGACCACCATCAAGGTGCCCAGCACCTGGAACCCCGCCACCAGGTTCACCACCACCAGCACCAGAAAGCCCATGTGGACGCGGCTGCCCGCGCCGCCGGCGGCGCGCAGAAAGCCCGGGTCCAGGCATTCGGCCACCAGCAGCCGGTAGATCGCGGCCAGCGCCAGCAGGGTCGCGCTGGCCACCGCCGTCACCAGCAGCAGCGCCGCGTCGTCCAGGCCCAGCAGCGTGCCGAACAGCACGTGCAGCAGATCCATGTTGGAGCCGCGCAGCGACACCAGCAGCACGCCCAGCCCCAGCGAGATCAGGTAGAACGCGGCGAAGCTGGCGTCCTCGCGCAGCGGCGTGAGCCTGGCCACCAGGCCCGCCAGCAGGGCCACGGCCAGGCCCGTGGCGATGCCGCCCAGCATCATCGCGCCCAGCGACAGGCCCGACAGCAGAAAACCCGCCGCCACGCCGGGCAGGATGGCGTGCGACATCGCATCGCCCATCAGGCTCATGCGCCGCAGCACCAGGAACACGCCGAGCGGCGCCGCGCCCAGCGACAGCGCGCAGGCGCCGGCCAGCGCCCGCCGCATGAAGCCGTAGTCCAGGAAGGGCGACACCACCCATTGCGCCAGGCTCATGCCGCGAACTCCGCGCGCCAGGCGCGCGCCGCCCGCAGATGCGCGTCGTCGAGCGCGCCGGCGGTATCGCCCCAGGCCACCACCGAGCCTGAAAGCAGCAGGCATTCGGGAAAGTGATCGCGCACCAGGTCCAGGTCGTGCAGCACCGCGATCACGGTCCGGCCCTGGCCGTGCAGGCCGCAAAGCAAGGCCATCAGTTCGTCGGCCGTATGGCTGTCGACGGCGGCGAAGGGCTCGTCCAGCAGCAGTACCGGCGCGTCCTGCACCAGCATGCGCGCAAACAGCGCGCGCTGCATCTGGCCGCCGGACAGCGCGCCCACGGCGCGCCCGGCCGCGTCGGCCAGGCCCACCGTTTCCAGCGCGGCCATGCAGCGCTCCAGTTCCTCGCCCGCGACGCGGCGCCATCCGCCCACGCGGCGCCACGCGCCCATGGCTGCCAGTTCCAGCACCGTGGCGGGAAACGAGCGGTCCAGCTCGGCGGCCTGCGGCAGCCACGCCAGCCCGGCGCGGCCGGCGCCGGTCACGCGCACACTGCCACTCATGGGGCGCAGCACGCCCATGATGCCTTTGATCAGCGTGGACTTGCCGGCGCCGTTGGGCCCCACCACGGCGGTCATGCCGCCGGCCGCGAAACGTCCCGACACCGACTTCAGCGCGGCATGGCCATGCCAGCCGAAAGAGACGTTGTCGAGCTCGATGGCGATGGGCGCGCTCATCGCGGCCACCAGTCCAGCGCCCAGCCGGTCAGGGCCCACAAGACCGCGGCCACGGCCAGCGCGATCGCCATGCGGCGCCAGGCGGAGACGAGAAAAGCGGAGCGCGCGGGCGGCGCGGCGCCGGGCCGCGCGGGCAGCAGCGTGAAATGCGACATCGGAGATCGGGCAATGGGATCGAAGATTTTATTATGTTATATCATAACTAAAATCTTGATTGACCGGGTTTCGCCCGCATCTGGGTGTTTTCTGCTACCTTCCAGGCATCTCGCGCGCATCGCGCGCGTCAGCCATACACATGAAGCCAGCCATGCCCGCAACGCCCCGCTCTCCCCGCAGCGACACCGTGGACGCCCAGCTCGGCGTCGCCGAGACGCTGTGCGAGCAGCGCGGACGCCGCCTCACCCCCATCCGCCGCAAGGTGCTGGAGCTGCTGCTGCGCCATGGCCGCAGCCTGAAGGCCTACGAATTGCTGGACGCCATGCGCGCGGTGCACCCCGGCGCCGCGCCGCCCACGGTCTACCGCGCGCTCGACTTCCTGATGGACGAGGGCCTGATCCACCGCCTGGACGCGGTCAACGCCTGGAGCGCCTGCCATGACGCCGGCGGCGCCCCGCACGACCTGCTGGTGGTCTGTACCGGCTGCGGCGCGGTCGCCGAAGTGTCCGACCCGGCCATGAGCCGGCAGCTGGCCGAACGCGTCGCCCAGACCGGCTATGCCCTGGCCACGCACGAAACCGAAATCCGCGCGCTGTGCCCGCAATGCCAGAAAAAGCAGCCCGCCGAGGCCGCCGGCCACCATCACCACCAGCACTGAATCGCGCCGCCGCGCCTCGCTTCATCCCTGCGGTCTCATGCTTTTGGCGTAGCGCCGCGCCGGCCTGCTCGGCCATGCGGACCGATCCGCTCTTGAAATCCGGAAAACCGTCCCAAAATAGGGTTATCGCCGGGCACGCGACGGCGTACGGCCGCGATCCGGGAGGCCGCGGGCCAAGGGTTGACCCTGGGTTTGCCCCCTGCCCCCGACTGTGCTGTAATCCTGCGTCCGGCCGCTGTCGGCGGCCTTTGCAGCCCGTGGCAAACACGCCTTTCGGCCAGGATCGGAAACTCCGGTCCACAGGGCAGGGCAATCGCCGGAATCACACCTTCCGGAATTGCAGTCCCGGCGCCGAGAGTTCCGTTTAACGCCTTGACTTCACGCTAGCAGCTTCGCCATGAATACCCCGCGCAGTTTGGACAAAATGGTTCCCGTCACCATCCTCACCGGCTTTCTCGGTGCGGGCAAGACCACCCTGCTCAAACGCATCCTGACCGAATATCATGGCCGCCGCGTCGCGGTCATCGAAAACGAATTCGGGCCGGAAAGCATCGACAACGACCTGCTGGTGCAGGACAGCAACGAGGAAATCATCGAGCTGTCCAACGGCTGCGTCTGCTGCACGGTGCGCGGCGACCTGATGCGCACGCTGGGCGAACTGCGCGCCAAGCGCGAAGCCGGCGAACTGAATTTCGAACGCGTCATCATCGAAACGACCGGCATGGCCAATCCCGGCCCCGTCTGCCAGACGTTCTTCATGGATGACGACATCGCCGAGTACTACCGCCTGGACGCGGTGATCACCGTGGTCGACGCCAAGCACGGCATGGCCACCCTCGACGAACAGCCCGAGGCCCAGAAGCAGGTCGGTTTCGCCGACCGCATCCTGGTCTCCAAGAAAGACCTGGTCAACGAAGTCGACTACGAAGCGCTGCGCCACCGCCTGGTTCACATGAACCCGCGCGCGCCGATCACCCCCGTCAACTTCGGCGACGCCGACCTGAAGTCCATCATCGACATCAGCGGCTTCAACCTGAATTCCATTCTGGACATCGACCCGGAATTCCTGGCCGATGAGCACCCCGACGCCGCCCATTCCCATGGGCACGATCACGACCACGGCCACGATCATGGCCACGATCACGATCATGACCACGAAGGCGAATGCGGGGCGCACTGCAATCATGCCCACCATCACCACCACCACCAGCACGACGATGAAATCGGCGCGTTCGTGTTCCGCTCCAACAAGCCGTTCGATCCCGCCCGGCTCGAGGAATTCCTGGGTGGCGTGGTGCAGGTCTATGGTCCCGACCTGATGCGCTACAAGGGCATCCTGTACATGAAGGGCATCAACCGCCGCATGTTGTTCCAGGGTGTGCACATGATGATGGGCGCCGAACCCGGCAAGCCGTGGACCGCGGCCGAGAAACCGTCCACCAAGATGGTGTTCATCGGACGCAAGCTGCCCCAGGAGATTTTTACCCGGGGCTTGGAGCAGTGCCTGGCGGGGTAATCCCCCTTCCTGACGTGACGCGATGCGACGAAGGCAGTACTGTGAGGTACGAATAGCGTAGGCAACAAGTAACGGACGGGGAATGGACGCCCGCGCCAGGATCGATTCATAGTGGAGTGTTTTCATGGCTACCAAGGCAGCAACCAAGAAACCAAGCAAGTCGACGAGCGATACGGCGATTGATCTGCCCAGCGAAAAAGAATTGCTGGCCATGCCCGAGTCCGACTATATGAACGACCGCCAGCTGGCGTTCTTCAAGGAACGGCTCAAACAACTCGAACAGGACATCCTGGCCAACGCCGGCGAAACCACCGAGCACCTGCGTGAAACGCAGTTCGTGCCCGACCCCGCCGACCGCGCCACGATCGAAGAAGAACACGCCCTCGAGCTGCGCACCCGCGACCGCGAGCGCAAGCTGCTGAAGAAGGTGCAACAGTCCATCGCCCGCATCGACAGCGGCGAATACGGCTGGTGTGAAGAAACCGGCGAACCCATCGGCATTCCGCGCCTGCTGGCCCGCCCCACGGCCACCCTGTCGCTGGAAGCCCAGGAGCGCCGCGAAATGCGCCAGAAGCTGTACGGCGACTGATCCGTCCCGTATTCGCCCCGTCCCGAAAAGGCTATGCTGGTTTTCCGGCATGGCCTTTTTTCTCGTCTTGATTTTTCCGCGGCCGCCCCCAGCTAATCCCTTCATAGGAAGGAACGCATGGAACAATTTCACGCCACCACCATCGTGTGCGTGCGCCGCGGCAACCGCGTCGCACTGGGCGGCGATGGCCAGGTCACCCTGGGCAACATCGTCATCAAGGGCACGGCCCGCAAGATCCGCCGCCTGTACCACGACAAGATTCTTGCCGGTTTCGCCGGCGCCACGGCCGACGCATTCACGCTGCAGGAACGCTTCGAGGCCAAGCTCGAAAAACACCAGGGCAACCTGATGCGCGCCGCGGTCGAACTGACCCGCGACTGGCGCACCGACCGCGTGCTGCGCCGGCTCGAAGCCATGCTGATCGTGGCCGACGCCGAGCACACCCTGGTGCTGACCGGCAACGGCGACGTGCTCGAGCCCGAACACGGCCTGGCCGCCATCGGTTCCGGCGGCGCCTACGCCCAGTCGGCGGCGCTGGCCCTGCTGCGCAACACCGAGCTGCCGCCCGAGGACATCGTCAAGCAATCGCTGGAAATCGCCGGCGACCTCTGCATCTACACCAACCAGAACCACGTCATCGAAACGCTGGGCGAGTAACCCGCGGCGCCGCGCCGCCCCCCAGCCTGCTCTCGCTTCAAGGATTCGCCCTCATGTCCGCATCCAACATGACGCCCGGAGAGATCGTCTCCGAACTCGACAAGTACATCGTCGGCCAGAACCGCGCCAAGCGCGCCGTGGCCGTGGCGCTGCGCAACCGCTGGCGCCGCCAGCAGGTCGCCGAACCCCTGCGCCATGAAATCCACCCCAAGAACATCCTCATGATCGGCCCCACCGGCGTGGGCAAGACCGAAATCGCGCGCCGCCTGGCCAAGCTGGCCAACGCGCCCTTCATCAAGATCGAAGCCACCAAGTTCACCGAAGTGGGCTACGTGGGCCGCGACGTCGACACCATCATCCGCGACCTCACCGAATACTCGATCAAGCAGACCCGCGAACTGGAAATGCGCCGCGTGCGCACCCAGGCCGAGGACGCCGCCGAAGACCGCATCCTCGACGCCCTGGTGCCGCCGGCGCGCGGCGCCTCCGGCGAACCCGAGCGCGGCGAGGACAACAGCGCCCGCCAGACCTTCAGGAAGCGCCTGCGCGAAGGCAAGATCGACGATCTCGAAATCGAGATCGAAGTGGCCCAGGCCGTGCCGCAGATGGACGTCATGACGCCTCCCGGCATGGAAGAAATGGCCGAGCAGCTGCGCGGCATGTTCGCCGGCATGGCCCGCGACAAGAAAAAGCCCAAGAAAATGAAGGTGCGCGAAGCCTTCAAGCTGATCGTCGACGAAGAAGCCGCCAAGCGCGTCAACGAGGAAGACCTGCGCACCGTGGCGATCAACAACGTCGAACAGAACGGCATCGTATTCCTGGACGAAATCGACAAGATCGCCGCGCGCCAGGAATCCGGCGGCGCCGACGTGTCGCGCCAGGGCGTGCAGCGCGACCTGCTGCCGCTGGTCGAAGGCACCACGGTCAACACGCGCTACGGCATGGTGCGCACCGACCACATCCTGTTCATCGCCTCCGGCGCGTTCCACCTGTCGCGCCCGTCCGACCTGATCCCCGAGCTGCAGGGCCGCTTCCCGATCCGCGTCGAACTGGAATCGCTGACCGCCGAAGACTTCGTGCGCATCCTGTCCGACACGGACGCCTCGCTGACCAAGCAGTACAAGGCCCTCATGGCCACCGAGGACCTGGAGCTGGAGTTCACCGAAGACGGCGTGCGCCGCCTGGCGGAACTGGCCTTCGAGGTCAACGAAACCACCGAGAACATCGGCGCCCGCCGCCTGTACACAGTGATGGAGAAGCTGCTCGAGGAACTGTCGTTCGACGCCACGTCCAGCCAGGACAAGCACGTCAAGATCGACGCCGCCTACGTCAACGCGCAACTGGCCGAAGCCGCCAGCAGCCAGGACCTGGCCCGCTACGTGCTGTAAGCCCTGCCCTGTCCGGCAGCAAAACGCCGTCCACCGCTGCCGCGGCGGGCGGCGTTTTTACATGGATGCTAGTTGGTGATCGCCGTGACGACGTACTTGCCGCCCTGGCGCGTGGCGGTGAAACGCACCTTGTCGCCCGCCTTGATCTTGGCCAGCAGCGCCGGATCGGCCTCGTAGACCAGCGTCATCGCGGGCAGGTCCAGTTCCTTGATGGCGTCGTGCTTGATGGTGACCTTGCCCGCGGCCGGGTCCACGCGCCGCACTTCGCCGCTGGCGTCGGCCTGCTGGGCGAATGCCAGCGGCGTGGCCAGCGAAACGACGGCCATGGCGGTGGCCACGGCCATGGGTGTTGCATATTTGCGGTCAAAAGCCATTAGGCGTCCTCCATTGAACAGCGAAAGCGCGGGGCGCCCCCGCCGCTTTCCACAGTGCTAGGATACCGCTGATATGAAACAGTTCCTGCGGCAGAACGCAACAATCCTGACCGATGATTGCGCGCCGCCCCGCGAGCCGGGGCATAGACTTACCGCCGGACGCAAACCGCATTCTCCTTTAGCCCTTCCAGGACGCACGCATGGCCAACCGTTTATCAGTCATAGCCACCCGCACGGGGGACGACGGCACCACCGGACTGGGAGACGGGTCGCGGCTGCCCAAGGACGCGCCGCGCATCGCCGCGCTGGGCGACGTGGATGAGCTGAACAGCGTCATCGGGCTGCTGCTGGCCGAATCGCCGCCGCCGGAAATTTCCGCCGACCTGCTGGCGATCCAGCACGACCTCTTCGACATGGGCGCGGAGCTGTGCATACCCGGCCACACAGCGCTGTCCGAGGCCCATATCGCCCGCCTGGACGCCCGCCTGGCCCACTACAATGCCAGCTTGCCGCCGCTGCGCGAATTCATCCTGCCCGGGGGATCGCGCGGCGCCGCGCAGGCGCACGTGGCCCGCACCGTCTGCCGCCGCGCCGAACGCGCGGTCGTGACGCTGGCCGCGACCGAGCCGGTCAACCCGCCGGTCCGGCAATATCTGAACCGCCTGTCGGACCTGATGTTCGTACTGGCGCGTTGTATCAACCTGCATGCGGGCCAGAAAGACACGTACTGGGCGGGCGCCCAGGCGCGCCGCTAGCCCCGCTCCAAGAACATGAGCATAGTCGTCACCGGCGGAGCCGGCTTCATCGGTTCCAATTTCGTACTGGATTGGCTGGCCCATCGCGACGAACCCGTCGTCACGCTGGACAAGTTCACCTACGCCGGCAACGCCGACAACCTGGCCAGCCTGCGCGGCGACGCGCGCCATGCCCTGGTGCGCGGCGACATCGGCGACGCCGCGGCCGTCTCGCGCCTGCTGCGCAAGCACGCGCCGCGCGCGGTGATCAACTTCGCCGCCGAGACCCACGTCGACCGCTCCATCGCCGACCCCGAGGCCTTCGTCCAGGCGAACATCGTCGGCACCTCGCGCCTGCTGGACGCCGTGCGCGACTACTGGAGCGGACTGGAGCCGCAGGCCAGGGCCGGCTTCCGGTTCGTGCACGTGTCCACCGACGAGGTCTACGGCTCGCTGGACGCGGGCGCCCCGCCGTTCACCGAGACCACGCGATACGCGCCGAACAGCCCCTATTCCGCCAGCAAGGCGGCCAGCGACCACCTGGTGCGGGCCTTCCACACCACCTACGGCCTGCCGGTGCTGACCTCCAACTGCTCCAACAACTACGGCCCCTACCAGTTCCCCGAAAAGCTCATCCCGCTGGTCATCCACAACGCGCTGGCCGGCAAGCCGCTGCCGCTGTATGGCGACGGCCGGCAGATCCGGGACTGGCTCTACGTCAGCGACCACTGCGACGCGATCCGCAAGATCCTGGAGGCCGGCAAGCCCGGCGAGACCTACAACGTGGGCGGCTGGAACGAAAAGACCAATCTCGACGTCGTGCGCCAGCTGTGCGCCCTGCTCGACGAACTCAGCCCGCGGCCGGACGGGCGCCCGTACGCGGACCAGATCGTCCACGTCGCCGACCGCCCCGGCCATGACCGCCGCTATGCGGTCGACGCGGGCCACCTGCAGCGCACGCTGGGCTGGATGCCGGCCGAAACCTTCGAAACCGGCCTCAGAAAAACGGTACTCTGGTATCTGGGCCATCCCCAGTGGGTGGCGAACGTCACCAGTGGCGCCTATCGCGACTGGGCGAAAGAACAGTACGAGACATAGCAAGGGCGGCGTGAAAATCCTACTGTTGGGCAAGAACGGCCAGGTGGGCCGCGAGCTGTGCCGCGCGCTGGCTCCTGTGGGGGAGCTGGCGGCGCTGGGGCGCGCCGAGGCGGACCTGTGCGACCTCGACGGCCTGGGCGCGGTCCTGTCAGCGCGCCGGCCCGGCGTGATCGTCAACGCCGCGGCCTACACCGCGGTGGACCGGGCCGAAACCGACCGCGCGGCCGCGGCCCGCGTCAATGCCGAAGCGGTTGGCGTGCTGGCCCGCCATGCCGCGGCCACGCGCGCCCTGCTGGTGCACTATTCGACCGATTACGTATTCGACGGCGCGGCCGCCCGCCCCTATGTGGAAACCGACGCCCCCAACCCGATCAACGTGTACGGCGCGACCAAGCTCGCCGGCGAACAGGCCATCCGGGACGCGGGCTGCGACGCCCTGGTGTTCCGGACCAGCTGGATCCATTCCGCGCACGGCGGCAACTTCCTGAAGACGATTCTGCATCTGGCCCGCAGCCGCGACTGCCTGGACGTGGTGGCCGACCAGCATGGCGCGCCGACCTCGGCGGCGCTGGTCGCCGACATCACGGCGCTGGCCATCCGCCGGCGCCTGGACGCCCGGCTGCCCGCCGGCACCTACCATCTGGCCGCCGGCGGCTCGACCACCTGGCACGGCTACGCGCAATACATCGTGGCGGGCGCCGCGGCGCGCGGCGCGGCCCTGGCGCTGGCCCCCGAACGCATCCGTCCGGTCGCCACGCGCGACTATCCCGCCGCCGCGCGGCGGCCCCTCAACTCACGGCTGGACACCACCCTGCTGTCGCGCGCGCTGGACCTGACGCTGTCCGCATGGACCGAGCACGTCGACCGCGTGCTCGACCAGCTCATCGAACCCGGAGATTCCGCATGGCGCGCAAAGGCATAGTTCTGGCGGGCGGCTCGGGCGCCCGCCTGCACCCGGCCACCCTGGCCATCAGCAAGCAGCTGCTGCCGGTATTCGACAAGCCGATGATCTACTACCCGCTCGCCACGCTGATGCTGGCGGGCATACGCGAGATCCTCATCATCTCGACGCCGCAGGACACGCCGCGCTTTCGCCAGCTCCTGGGAGACGGATCGCAATGGGGGCTGAACCTCGAATACGCCGTGCAGCCTACGCCCGACGGCCTGGCGCAGGCCTTCCTGATCGGCGCGCCCTTCATCGGCGGCGAGTCCTGCGCGCTGGTGCTGGGCGACAATATTTTCTACGGCCACGAACTGCCCAGGCTGCTGCAGCGCGCCCATGCCCGCCCGGACGGCGCCACCGTCTTCGCCTATCACGTTCAGGACCCCGAACGCTACGGCGTGGCCGAATTCGATGCGGGCGGCAAGGTGCTGTCCATCGAGGAAAAACCCGCTCAGCCGCGCTCGGGCTACGCGGTGACCGGCCTGTATTTCTACGACAACGACGTCATCGAAATCGCCCGCGGCATCCGGCCTTCGGCCCGTGGCGAACTCGAAATCACCGACGTCAACCAGCGTTATCTCGAACAGGGCCGGCTTGCGGTGGAAATCATGGGCCGGGGCTACGCCTGGCTGGACACCGGCACGCATGAATCGCTGCTCGAAGCCAGCCAGTTCATCGCCACGCTGGAACACCGCCAGGGGCTGAAGGTGGCCTGCCCCGAGGAAATCGCCTTCCGCCAGGGCTGGATCAGCGCCGACCAGCTCGAACAGCTGGCACGCCCGCTGGCCAGGAGCGGCTATGGCCAATACCTGATGCGCATCCTGGTCGACAAGGTGTTCTGATGCAAGCCATCCCGCAAGCCATTCCGGACGTGATGGTCCTGGAGCCCCGCGTCCTGGCGGACGAGCGCGGCTTTTTTTTCGAGAGCTTCAACCAGCGCGATTTCGAACGATCCACCGGCCTGCAACGCAGCTTCGTGCAGGACAACCACTCGCGCTCGGCCAGGGGCGTGCTGCGCGGCCTGCACTACCAGGTCGCCCAGGCGCAGGGCAAGCTGGTGCGCGTCTGCGCCGGTGAAATCTTCGACGTGGCGGTGGACCTGCGGCGCGCCTCGCCCACCTTCGGAAAATGGGTGGGCGCCGTGCTGAGCGCCGATAACAAGCGCCAGCTATGGATACCCGAGGGCTTCGCCCACGGCTTTCTGGTGCTGTCCGACGTGGCCGAGGTGCTGTACAAGGCCACGGACTATTACGCGGCGCAGCACGAGCGCTGCATCCGCTGGGACGATCCGACGCTGGCGATAGACTGGCCCTGCGAACAGGCGCCGCGACTGTCCGACAAGGACCGCGCCGGCGCGTTGCTCGGCGACGCGCCGCTCTACTGAATCAGTTCACCCCGGCCGCATGCGCCTGCTCGTCGGCATGGTACGAAGAACGCACCATCGCGCCCACCGCCGCGTGGGAGAACCCCATCGCGTAGGCTTCGCGCTCGAACATGGCGAAGGTGTCGGGATGCGCGTAGCGCAGCACCGGCAGGTGGTGTTCGGACGGCTGCAGGTACTGGCCGATGGTCAGCATGTCCACGCCGTGCGCGCGCATGTCGCGCATCACCTGCAGGATTTCTTCGTCGGTCTCGCCCAGGCCCAGCATCAGGCCGGATTTGGTCGGGACTTCGGGATGCAGCTTCTTGAACTCGGCCAGCAGCTTCAGCGAGTGCATGTAGTCCGAGCCCGGACGCGCCTGCTTGTACAGGCGCGGCACGGTTTCCAGGTTGTGGTTCATCACGTCCGGCGGGCCGGCGTTGAGAATGGTGAGCGCGCGGTCCAGGCGGCCGCGGAAGTCCGGCACCAGCACCTCGATGCGGGTGGTGGGCGACAGTTCGCGGATGTGGGTGATGCAGTCGACGAAGTGGCCGGCGCCGCCGTCGCGCAGGTCGTCGCGGTCGACCGAGGTGATCACGACGTAGTTCAGCTTCATCGCGGCGATGGTGCGCGCGAGGTTTTCGGGTTCCTTGGTGTCCAGCGGGTCCGGACGGCCGTGGCCCACGTCACAGAACGGGCAGCGGCGCGTGCACTTGTCGCCCATGATCATGAAGGTGGCCGTGCCCTTGCCGAAACACTCGCCGATGTTGGGGCAGGAGGCTTCCTCGCAGACCGTGTGCAGGTTGTGTTCGCGCAGGATGCGCTTGATGTCGTAGAAACGCGAACCGGGCGCGGCGGCCTTCACGCGGATCCACTCGGGCTTCTTCAGGCGTTCGGCCGGAACGATCTTGATGGGAATGCGCGCCGTCTTGGCCTGCGATTTCTGCTTTTGCGTCGGATCGTAGGCCGCGTCCGCGGGCGTGGCGGCGGATTCGTTCGAGGGCACAGGAGACTCGGCGAGCGTGGACATTGGACACCTTCACGGCCGGCGCGCGAACGGGCCGGCTTTGGGACAAAAATGGCATTTTACCCCTGGCGGCCGGAAACGCCCCCGAAGCGGACCGATCCCAGGACGGACGGCCCGCCTCGCGGCCGGCCCGCCTGGGTTATCGTCACGCCTGACGAATCCCGGTTTTCCCCATGGCCAGCCTGCTCCCGCCCCGCCCCATCGCCCTGATCGCACCGCGCCTGGACGCCGCCCCGGCCGCCCGCGCCATGCAGGCCTGCGCCGAAGCGCTGGCGCCCGCCGGCTACTATCTGGCCGCCGCGCCCTGGCAGGACCCGGCGGCGCTGGCCATGCTGGACGCGCTGCGCCCGGCGGCCGCGCTGGTCATCGGCCCGCTGGACGACCCCGGCCTGCGGGCCGCGGTAGCCGCGCTGGAGATCCCGCTGGTCGAGACCTGGAGCGCCTCGGCGCAGCCGCCCGACGGCGCGGTCGTGGTGGACAACGAGGAAGCGGGACGCCGGGCCGCGCGGCACTTCGCGGCCAAACGCTACGCGCGGGTGGCCTGCGTCAGCGCCGACTGCCCTTGGGAACGCGCGCGGCGCGCCGGCTTCATCGGCAGCGCCGCCGCGCTGGGGCTGGAACTGGTGGCCGACATCGTGCAGCCCGAGGTGCAGCACCTGAACGACGGCCGCATGGCCTTTCTGCGCCTGCTGGCCACCAACACCATCTTCGACGCGGTGTTCTGCGGCTCCGACCTGCTGGCCGCCGCCGCCGTATCGGAAGCGCATAACCGCGACCTGCACGTGCCGCAGGACCTGGCGGTGCTGGGCTTCAGCGACGACGGCAGCGCGGCCCAATGGGCGCAAGGCCTGACCACCCTGGCCGTGGACGCCGCCGACCTGGGCCGGCGCGCCGCCCGGTTCCTGCTCGACCGCCTGCAGGGCGAACGCGCCGCCGGCGAACGGGAAACGATCGAGGCCGTATTCGAGGAGCGGTTGAGCACGTAACGGGGCTACACGCCCTCGTACAACGCCGGGAATCCGCTGGCCTGCAGCATGGCGTTGGCTTCCCGCAGAAAGGCGGGGGTGGCGGTTTCGGGCACGCGGACCAGCCATTGCACGGCCTCTTCCTTGCGTCCGCGCAACAGCAGCAGGCGTCCCAGGTGGAACATGCCGCGGAAATCGCCGCCTTCGGCGCAGCGCTGGTAGCAGTCGAAGGCGCGTTCCATGTCCTGGGCGATCACGTCGCCCGCTTCGTAGTAGCGCCCGACCATGCCGATGGATTTGACGTGGCCGGCCTGCGCCGCCTGCTGGTATAGCGCCAGCGCGGCGGCGGAATTCTGCGCCACGCCGCCGCGGCCGCTGCGCAGCATGTGGGCGTAGTTGTACATGCCCCAGTCCAGCCCGCGATCGGCGGCCAGCCGGAACCAGTAGGCCGCCACGGTATCGTCCGGCGCCACGCCCCAGCCGTTCTCGTAGCAGCGCCCGACCATGTTGATGGCCATGGGGTGGTCGGCGTTGGCGGCGCGCTTGAACCACGCCAGGCCGGCCGCCTGGTCGCGTTCGACGCCGGCGCCGTCGAGCAGCATCTGCCCGTAGATGGCCTGGGCCTCGGCCAGGCCCAGCTCGGCGGCCGCGCCGATCCAGGCGGCGTACTCCTCGGGCGGGCCCTGTTCGCGCAGGCGGGCCAGTTGCTCGGGCGTGGTGGCGGCGACGTCGGCCGCGCTGTAGGTCTTCATGCCGTTTCCCTCGCGCGCCGCCAGGCCTGCTGCAGATTGCGCGCCAGCGCGTCGCCGGCCTCGGTGGGCGCGCAGCGCACGCCGCAGCTGGCCATGTCGACGGTGCGCAGGCCCTGGTAGCCGCAGGGATTGATGCCCAGAAAAGGCACCAGGTCCATTGCGACGTTGAGCGACACGCCGTGATAGGCGCGGCCGTTGCGGATCTTGATGCCGAGCGCGGCGATCTTGGCCAGCTCGCCGCCGCCGTCCGGGTCGGGCACATATACCCCCGGGGCGCCCGGCTTGCGACAGGCGTGCGCCACGCCCAGATCGGACAGCGTGTCGATGACCGCGCCTTCCAGCAGGTTCACGTATTCCTTGACGTACATGTCGGCGCGGCGCAGGTCGAACAGCGCGTACGCCATCACCTGGCCGGGGCCGTGGTAGGTGACCTGCCCGCCGCGGTCGCAGCGCACGACGGGGATGTTGCCGGGGTTGAGCACATGCTGCGGCAGCCCGGCCTGGCCCAGGGTGTAGACCGGCGCGTGTTCGCACAGCCAGATCTCATCGGGCGTATCGGCGCCGCGCAGGTTGGTATAAGCCTGCATCTCCTGCCAGGTCGACAGGTAATCCGCCGGCCGCGCGAGCCACTTGATCACGACACGCCTTGCTTCAGAGAACGATGGACACCATGGGATGGCCGTGCAGGGCGCGGTAGAGCGCGTCCAGCTGCTCGCGCGAGGTCGCGCGCACGGTGAAGGTCAGCCCCATGTAGTTGCCGCCCTTGCTGGGCCGCATTTCCACCGTCGCGGCGTCGAAGCCGGGGTCGAACTGCAGGACGACTTCGGTCAGCGTCTGCGCGAAATCGGGATGCTGCTTGCCCATCACCTTGATGGGAAAGTCGCTGGGATATTCGATGAGGGACTCTTCGGGCGGGATATGCATGATCTACCTTTTAACCTTGAGCCGGGCAGCGCACCGGCAAGGCCGCCGGCGCGGCCCCGCCGGGGCCGCCCGATGCCGCAGGCCCGAAGGCCTTGAAGCCTAGAGCGCGGCGATGCGGGCATCATAACCCGCGCGCAGTTGCTCAAAAACGGGGCCGGGCTTACCCGCGCCCACCGGTTTGCCGTCCAGCGAGACGATGGCCAGCACTTCCTTGGTGGCCGAAGACAGCATCAGTTCGTCGGCCTGCTCGACCTCCTGGCGCGAGATGCGGCGCGATTCGAACGGGATGCCCGCCTCCGCCGCCAGCTCGCCCATCAGGCCGTAGCGGATGCCTTCCAGGATCAGGTTGTTCTTGGGCGGGGCCAGCAGCTTGCCGCCGGAAACCACCCAGATGTTGGTGGACGAGCCTTCGGTCAGGTAGCCGTCGCGGAACTGCAGCACCTCGTCGACCTGCGCGTCGACCGCCTGCTGCTTGGCCAGCACGTTGCCCAGGAGCGAGACCGACTTGATCTCGCAGTGCAGCCAGCGCTCGTCGGGGATGCTGATGGCGGACAGGCCCTGGGCGCGCTGCGCGGCGGCCGGCGGCGACCAGGCCGACACCATGCCGAAGACGGTGGGCGTCACGGGAACCGACGGGAACTGGTGGTCCCGCTTGGCCACGCCGCGCGTCACCTGCAGATAGACGATGCAGGTTTCCAGCTCGGTGCGCGCCAGCAGTTGCTGGATCAGGTCGATCCAGCCGGCGCGGTCGAAGGGCTGGGCGATGCGCAGCGCCGCCAGGCTGCGGTCCAGGCGGTCGAGATGCTCGGCCATGCGGAACGCATTGCCCTGGTACACGGGCACGACTTCGTAGATGCCGTCGCCGAAAATAAAGCCGCGGTCGAGGACGGAGATCTTGGCCTCGTCCACCCGCAGGAACTCACCGTTGAGATACACCTGGCTATCGCCCGGCACGCCCGGAATCATGACGCACTCCTGAGAATCGAAGGATAGGGGCGCACCGGCAGGTCCGCCCCGGGAATGAAGACGGGCGTTTCATCACGAAACGCCCGTCGCTAGCTTACACCCACGGGGCGCGCGGCCGCGCCCCCGGCCGTTCTGTTATTCGAACCAGCGCTTGACCGTATCGACCATGCGGCCGAAGAAGCCCGCGCGTTCGACCGCGTCCTGCACCACCAGCGGCTCGCTGCGCAGCACCTTGCCGTCCAGCGTGAACTGCAGGGTGCCGACCTGCTGGCCCTTGGCCAGCGGGGCGATCAGCGGGTCGGTGCGCTGCGCCACCGGCTTGAGCTCGCCGGCCTTGCCGCGCGGCACCGCGATCGACACCGGGTTGGGCGGACCCAGCTTGACGTTCTCGGCCACGCCTTCCCAGACGCGCGCGTCGATGCCCGGCTGGCTCTTGTCGAACAGCTTCACGGTGTCGAAATTCTGGAAGCTCCAGTTCAGCAGCTTCAGGCTTTCCTCGGCGCGCGTGGCTTCGCTGTCGGTGCCCACCACCACCACCAGGATGCGGCGGTCGCCGCGCATCGCGGTCGACACCAGGCAGTAGCCGGCCGATTCGGTATGGCCGGTCTTCATGCCGTCCACCGACGGATCGGCCCACAGCAGGCGGTTGCGGTTGGGCTGGGTGATCTTGTTGTAGGTGAAGCTTTTCTGCTTGTAGTAGTGGAAGTAGTCCGGGTGATCGGTGATCAGGCGCGACGACAGGATCGCCAGGTCGCGCGCCGAGGTCATGTGCTGCGGATCGGGCAGGCCGGTGGCGTTCATGAAGTGCGTGTTGCGCATGCCCAGGCGCTCGGCCTCCTGGTTCATGAGCGAGGCGAACGCGCCTTCGCTGCCGCCGACCGCTTCGGCCAGGGCCACCGAGGCGTCGTTGCCGGACTGCACGATCATGCCCTGGTTCAGTTCGTCCACGGTGACCGGCTTGCGCGGCTCGATGAACATGCGCGAACCGCCGGTGCGCCACGCGTGCTCGGAAACCGGCACGGTCTGCTCCAGCGTCAGGCGCTTTTCCTCGAGCGCGTTGAAGACGACGTAGGCCGTCATGATCTTGGTCAGCGAGGCCGGCTCGACCTTCATGTCCGGGTTGGAGGCCGCCAGAGTCTGGCCGCTGTTCACGTCCATCACGATCCAGGCCTTGGCCGCGATCGTGGGCGCCGGCACCGCCGACACTTCGCCCACCGGCACCACGCCCGAAGCCGAGGGCGCGGGAGCGGCCGCGCCTGTGGCCGGCGCCGCGGCGGCGGGCGCCTGCTGTTGCTGCGACCAGGCCGGCATCGAGGCCGCGAGCATCGCCGACAACACCGCGCCGCTAAGCAGGCGGCGGGTAAAGACTGCGGGGGAGTGAACGGGGTGGGGCAAATTCTTCATCGGCAACGTGGGTCCAGGATTGACGCCCGCCGGCGCGGGTCAGGTGGCTGACAATTATAGGCAGACGCTAAGACCCGTTCAGCCCGGGCAGGGTTCCCGCCGCCGCGAAAACATGCAACTTGATGCAACCCGTTCAGTCTAGGGAGACCTTCAGTCGCGCTTGCACCAGTTGGCGCAGCACCAGCAATTTTCCGTGGAAGAAATGCGAGGCGCCCGGCACCACGACCACCGGAATGGAGCGCGGGCGCGCCCAGTCCATGGCCTCGGACAGCGGCACGACTTCGTCCTCTTCGCCATGCACCATCAGCGTGTCGTCCGGCACCTGCACCTCGTGCGACTGGAAGCGGTTGACCGCGGGCCCCATCAGCATCAGCGCCGACGGCAGCACCGCGTCGCCCTGCTCGGCCAGCGCGGCATAGGTCTGCGCGGCGACGGCGGTGCCGAACGAAAAGCCGGCCAGCACCCACGGCGCCTGCGCCAGCTCCGGATGCAGTTCGCGCATCTGCGCGACCACGGCCAGCATGTCCTGGGTCTCGCCGACGGACTTGTCGAACTCGCCCTCGGACAGCCCGACGCCGCGGAAATTCGGGCGCACCGCCACCAGGCCGTGCTGCACGCAGGCGCGCGACACGGTCGTGACGACCTTGTTCTCGCGGGCTCCGCCCTGCAGCGGATGCGGGTGCAGCACCAGCGCCCAGCCGCGCGGCGCGCCGGCGGGCCAGTCTACGGCGCAATCGATGCGGCCTGCGGGGCCGTTGAATGCGTGGGTTTCAGTGCGTGCGGACATGGCGAAACTCGTAAAGCGGAAAGAAGAGGAGGATGTTAACCGCCCGCCTTGGGCGCGGGCTTCAGAGTCGCAGCCAGCCATTGCGCCAGCTGGTCGGCGGCGTCATTGCTGGCCTGGCGCAAGGCGGCCACGCCGCCGGCGGCGTCCTGCGTGGGCGCGTCGGCCTGCGCCACGATGCGCTTCTGGCCCAGCACCGTCCGGCCCTGCACCAGCACGGCCTGCAGCAGGATGCGCCCCTCGCTGGCGCTGCCGTCGGCCGCGAACACCTGCTCGAACTGCGACAGGAACACCTGCAGCTGCGGCGTCTGCAGGCTGACGCGTTCGTTGAGCACCGGCCCCTGGCGCGACAGGCGCTCGGCGATGCGCTGGCGCAGCAGCTCGGTGGGCGACGAGGCCCAGCGGTAGGTGGCATAGGCCTTGGGCGCGGCGCTGTCGCCCACGCGCCAGATCACGCTGGTATCGGACAGGCTGGGCACGGCCTGGAACGTCATCGCGATCGGCTCGCGCGACGGCAGCGCCGGCACCGGCGCGGCGTCCAGGCCCAGGTCGAACACCGTGGGCGGCGCGGGCACGCGGCCAAAGCCACAGCCCGCCAAGGCCAGGGTCAGGATGAAAACGGCGCTACGCATCTTGATCATGGGCTATCTCCCGAAACCGGCAAAGCCAGCCTCGCCGGGTCCGGGCTCGCGGGGCGCCGGGCCGAACAATAAGGACTGCGGCGTGTTGTCCACACGGCGCAGGGTCATGGCCGCGCCGCGCGCGGCCTCGTTGACGCTGGCCGCCATGCCGGTGATGGCCGGCAGGGTTTCGCCGTCCAGCCGCGCGGCGGCCAGGGCGATGTCGTTGAGGCTGCTGGTGGCGACCGACAAGGCGCCGCCGGGCGCCGTCAGGCGCGCCAGCGACTGGCGCGCCTGCAGCGCCAGGCCGCCGACTTCGCGCGCGGCGTGATCGGCCTGGCGCGAAGTGGCGTTCAGCGATTCCATGAGCGGCCCCAGCTTGGCCATCGCCGGGCCGAGGCCGCTGCTGGCCTCTTTCAGCGATTGCGTGAGGTCGGTGACGTTCTGCAGGCTGGCGGTCAGCGCCTGCACGTTCTGTTCGCTCAGGATGCGGCGCATCTGCTCGGAGACCTGCTCGACGTTCGAGATGAGCTGGTCTCCGCGCTGCCCGAGGCGCTCGAGAAAGCCCGGCCGCAGCGGGATGGCGGCCGGATGCAGCGCCGAGGATTCCAGCCGCTTGCTCGACGTGCCGTCGTCGCGCAGCTCGATGTTGGACATGCCGGTCACGCCCTGCACGCCCAGTTCGGCCCAGGTCGATTCGGTGATCGGCGTGTTCGGCGCGATGCCGATGCGGATGCGCACCTGCCCCGGCTTGTCCGGGTTCAGCGCCAGCGACTGCACCTTGCCCACGGGCACGCCCTGGTAACGCACGGTGGACTGCGGATTCAGGCCGCTGACGGCGGTGGCGGAGATGATTTCGTATGGTTGCAGCTGGGTCCGGTCGCGGCCGATCCAGATGGCCGCCAGCGCAGCGGCGGCCAGCAAGACCAGCGTAAAGATACCGGCCATGAGCGCATGACTACGGTTTTCCATGATGCAATCCCTTCGGCGCCATGTCTCCCAGCGCGCGCAGGCCGCGCTCGCCCAGGAAGAACGTATGAATGAACGGGTGATCGACCTTCAGGACTTCCTGCACGGTGTCGTTCACGATCACCCGCTTGTCGGCGAGCACGGCCACGCGCGTGGCCAGGGCCAGCAGCGTATCCAGGTCGTGCGTCACCATGACCACGGTAAAGCCCAGCTGCCGGTGCAGGTTGCGCACCAGGTCCACGAACTCGTCGGAACGCAGCGGGTCCAGGCCGGCCGTGGGCTCGTCCAGGAACAGCAATTCCGGGTCCAGGGACAGCGCGCGCGCCAGCGCCACGCGCTTGACCATGCCGCCGGACAGGTCGGAGGGCCGCTTGTCGGCATCGCGCGAGGACAGGCCCACCATCGCCAGCCGGCACATGACGACGTCGCGCACCAGGTCTTCGGGCACCGTGCGCAGCTCGCGCAGCGGCAAGGCGATGTTGTCGTACACGGACAGCGCCGAGAACAGCGCCCCGGCCTGGAACAGCATGCCCCAGCGGTACGACAGGCTGCGGCGCTCGGCCGGACTCAGCTCGGACAGCGAGTGCCCCAGCACCTTGATCGAGCCGGCCGCCGGCTGCTCCAGCCCGATGATCTGGCGCAGCAGCACGGTCTTGCCGGTGCCCGATCCGCCCACCAGCACCTGGATCTCGCCGGGAAACACCGTGAGGTCCAGGTTGTCGTGCACCACGTGGTCGCCGAAGGCGGTGCGCAGGCCGCGCACCGTGATGACGGGCTCGACGGTGACGTCGTCTTGCGCGAACAGCCGGTGCTGGGCGACGCTGTCCATCAGATGCCCACCGAACTGAAGGCCACGGCGTACAGCGCGTCCAGCAGGATCACGCCGGTGATGGACGTGACCACCGAAGTGGTGGTGCCGCGCCCCAGGCTTTCCGTGTTGGGCTGGATGCACAGCCCGAAGTGGCATGCGATCAGCGCGATCAGCATGCCGAAGGTCACGCCCTTCATGATGCCGATCCAGTAATTGGTCAGCGAAATGGCGTCCGGCAGCGACTGCAGGAACCATTGCGCCGACACGCCCAGCTGCACCTGCGCGGCCAGCATGCCGCCCAGGATGGCCATCGCGTCGGTCCACAGCACCAGCAGCGGCATGGTCACGGCCAGCGCGATCACGCGCGGCAGGATCAGGCGCTGCCCGTGCGAAATGCCCATGACCAGCATCGCGTCGAGCTCCTGCGTCACCCGCATGACGCCGATCTGCGCCGTGATCGCCGAGCCCGACCGGCCCGCGACCAGGATGGCGGCCAGCACCGGCCCGAGCTCGCGCACGATGGACACGCCCAGCAGGCGCACGATGAAGCGGTCGGCCCCGATCATCTGCAGCTGCTGCGCCGACAGATAGGACAGGACCACGCCGATCAGAAAGCCCACCAGCGCCGTGATGCCCAGCGCCTGCGCGCCGGTCCGGTAGATCTGCGCCGAGATCTCGCGCCAGGGCCCGAGCCGCGGGCGGCGCAGCAGCCCGCCCAGGTCCAGCACCAGCTGCCCCAGCATGGTCAGCAGCGCGCGGCCGTTGGCGGCCGCCTTGAATACCGCGTCGCCCACCGCGCGCAGCCAGGCCCAGGGATCGCCCTTGGGCGCGGCCTGCGGCGTGCCGCCCTTGTTCATGGCCAGCGCGTTGAACACGTCCTGCGGCCCCGGCGACCAGCGCACGCGCTCGGGCAGCTTTTCGCCCCAGGCCTGCCAGATCAGCAGCGCGCCGATGGTGTCCAGCCGGCTGATGCGGTGCAGGTCCCAGCGCGCGCCATCGCGGGCCGCCTGCGCCAGGGCCTGGCGGCGGCGCTCCACCTCGCCGGGTTCTGCGAGCGCCAGCACGCTCCAGTCGCCGGCCACATGGCAGACGCCCCCTTCATGGCGCAGGGGCGTGGCGACGGGTGCGGACGAAACGGAATGCGGCATGCAGGGAGCTTACCAATGCAAAATGTATCGTTAATGATATACGCAGGCGCGTGCCGACCGCGAGCGCGGGCTTGCGTGCCCTACAATCGCCGCCATGTCCGCTCAAGCCCGAACCATCGATCTGCCCGCGCCCGATGACCTGGCCCGGGAACTGGCCACGCGCCTGCCCGCGTTTCAAGACGTCTCCTGGACCGGCAGCACCGGATCGACCAACGCCGACCTGCTGGCCCGCGCCCGCGCGGGCGCGGGCGGCAAGCCCTGGCTGCTGGGCACGCACCTGCAGGAGACCGGACGCGGCCGCGCGGGCCGTCCCTGGCAGAACCGCTCGGGCGCCAATCTCATGTTCTCCTGCGCCTTCGACGTGCACCTGCCCGCCGCGCAACTGCCCGCGCTGTCGCCGCTGGCCGGCGTGGCCGCGTGCGAGGCCCTGCGTGCCGTGGCCGGCCCGGAATCGGCGGGACTGTGCATGAAATGGCCCAACGACGTGCAGTGGCATGACGCCAAGCTCGCCGGCGTGCTGGTCGAGACCACCCGCAACCCGGGCGGGCCGGACGCCGGCTACACCGTGGTCATCGGCATGGGGGTGAACCTGCGCGACGCGGAGCGCCTGTCGGCCGAACTCGGGCGCGACGTCGCCGACTGGAGCCAGGTGCAGGGGCGCGCCGCCAGCGCCGCCGACCTGGTCTGCGCCAGCGCCACGGCCTGGCACGAAGCGGTCCGGGAGCTGCAGCGCGCGGGCTTCGGCGCATTCAGGCAGCGTTTCGGCCAGGTGGACGCTTTGGCCGGCCGCAAGGTCAACGTCCTGGACAAGGGCGCTATCCTTCTTAGCGGCACCGCCTGCGGCGTGGACGACCACGGCCGCCTGCTGGTGCAAACGCCCGAGGGCGCCCAGCCGATCCTGGTCGGCGAAATCTCGATCCGACGCCAAGCATGATTATTCTCATCGACTCCGGCAACAGCCGTCTCAAGGTAGGCTGGCTGGACGCCGCCAACGCCGACGCGCCGCGCGAACCGGCGGCGGTCGCCTTCGAGGGCGTGGACCTGGACGCCCTGGATCGCTGGCTGGCCGCGCTGCCGCGCCGCCCGCAGCGCGCGATAGGCGTGAACGTCGCCGGCGAGGCCCGCGGCAAGGCCATCGCCGCCATCCTCGAAAAACACGGCTGCGGCATGACCTGGTCGCCCTCCCAGGCCGCGACGCTGGGACTGGTCAACGGCTACCGCAAGCCCACGCAGCTGGGCGCCGACCGCTGGGCGTCGCTGCTGGGCGTGCTGTCGCGCCTGCCGCAAGACCACCCGCCTTTCGTGCTGGCCAGCTTCGGCACCGCCACCACCATCGACACCGTGGGCCCCGACAACGTCTTCGCCGGCGGCCTGATCCTGCCCGGCCCCGCCATGATGCGCAACGCCCTGGCGCACGGCACCGCCAACCTGCCGGTGGCCAACGGCCAGGTCGTGGCCTACCCCGCCGACACGCACGAAGCCATCGCCTCGGGTATCGCCGCGGCGCAGGCCGGCGCGGTCGTGCGCCAATGGCTGGCCGGACGCCAGCGCTACGGCCAGACGCCGCAGATCTTTGCCGCCGGCGGCGGCTGGCCCGAAGTCCACCAGGAAATCGAACGCCTGCTGGCCGACGCGGGCGGCGCATTCGGCGCGACGCCCGTGCCGGTCTACCTGGATCATCCCGTGCTGGACGGGCTGGCCGCGATCGCGCGCGCCAACCCGCCGGCCGCCGACTGAGAGGCCTGCATGCGCGTGCTTTTCGTACTCATCCTGCTGGCGAACCTGGGCGTCTACGCGCTCGGCCAGGGCTGGCTGGGCATGCGCCCCGAGGACGAAGGACGCGACACCCGCCGTTTCAGCCAGGAACTGAACCCCGGCGCGGTCAAGCTGGTTCCCCGCAGCGGGTCCTAGTCCAGCCAGGACGCCAAGGCGTCCAGCGTGCGCCCGGTCGCGCCCGCGTGCGCGCCGAACCAGGCCCGCGCCGCCTCGCCGCCGCGCCGCCGCCGCGCCTCGTCGGCCAGCAGCGCCATCGCGGCGTCCACCGCCTGCGCCGCATCCGGCGCGCGCTGCGCCGCGCCCGCCTCGATGGCGTCCTCGGCCGCCTGCTTGAAATTGAACGTATGCGGCCCGACGATGACCGGCACCCCGGCCGCGCAGGCCTCGATCAGGTTCTGCCCGCCCAGCGGCGCGAAGCTGCCCGCCACGATCGCGACGTCCGAGGCCGCGTAGTAGAAAGCCATTTCGCCCAGCGTATCGCCCAGCAGCACCGTGGTGTCCGCGCCGGGCTCCGCGCCCGCCGAACGCCGCGCATACGCCAGGCCGGCCTCGTCCAGCAGGCGCGCGGCCTCGTCGAAACGCTGGGGATGGCGCGGAATCAGCAGAAACAGGGGCGCATCATGCGTCCCTGATACTTTGACATGGCGCTTGATGGCCTCGATGAAGGCGCCGTCCTCGCCCTCGCGCGTGCTGGCAACGGCCACCACGGGCCGGCCCAGGCGCTGGCGCCAGGCCTGGCCGGCCTGCACCTGCGTCGGCGGCAGCGCCAGGTCGAACTTCAGGTTGCCGGTCACCACGGGCTGCCGGGCGCCGGCCTGCGCCAGCCGCGCGGCGTCCTCGGCGGTCTGGGCCAGCACCGCGTCCAGCCCGGCCAGGGCCTCGCGCATCACGCCGCCCATCCGGCCCGCCTGGCGCAACGAAGAAGCCGAGAACCGCGCGCTGACCAGCCCCATCGGCACGCCCGCCGCGCGCGCCGCGGCCAGCAGATTGGGCCACACCTCGCGCTCTATCAGCAGGCCGCAGCGCGGCCTGCTGGCCGCCATGAAACGGCGGGTCGCCCCCGGAAAATCGTACGGCAGCCACGCCTGGCGCAACTGCCCGCGGCCGATGGCGTCCTGGAACAGCCGCGCGCCCTCGGCCCGTCCGGTGGCCGTCACGTGGGTCAGCAGCACCGGCAGGCCGCGGTCCAGCAGCGCCTGCAACAGCGGCTGCGCGGCCCGGGTCTCGCCCAGGCTCACGGCGTGCACCCACACCGGCGCCGCCTGGGAATCGGAAGAGGAAGCGGCCGGCAGCCGGCCGAACCGCTGCGGCGAAAAGATTTCCCACTGGCCGCCGGCGCGCCGGGCGCGATGGCCCATCCACAGCCAGATCAGCGGCGACAGGGCCCGAAGCGCCAGTGTGTAGACGCCGCGGTTCATGTCACTGGGCCGCCAGCGCCTGCTCCACCGACGCCATCACGGCCTCGCGCGACGGCGACGCGCCGCGGTCGCCCAGGCTGGCGGTGTAGTTCGACCCGACCAGCGGCGTGCGCACCGGGGTCGAAGCCCGGTAGATGCCGATGGTGGGACGGCCCAGCGCGGCCGACAGATGGGTCAGGCCGCTGTCCAGGCCCACCATCAGGCGCGAGCCGGCCAGCAGCCGGGCCACCGAGGTCAGATCCATGCGTGGCAGCACTTCCGCCCCGTCCATGCCGGCGATCAGCAGCCTGGCGCGTTCGGCCTCCTGCTCGTTGCCGCAGAGCAGGCGCAGCGTGCAGCCCGCGTCGCGCAGGCGGCGGAACACCGCGCGCCAATCGTCCTCGGGCCAGAGTTTGTCGTCGCGGCTGGCCGACGGCATGATGACCGCGTAGCCGTGATCCGTATCCACGTGATGCAGGCGCGGCGGCTCGGCCTGGCCCTGGTCCGCCCCCGCCTCGTCCTCGCGGGCCTGGGCGGCCTGGCGCGAAAACGCCTGCAGCCCGAAATCGGGCTGGCCGGCGTACTGGTAGCCGAACGTCAGCGAGGCCAGCTTGCGCTGGCGGATGACCGCCGGCTGCCAGAATTCCACCCGATGGCGCACGTTATAGAACAGCGACGCCAGCGGCTCGCGCGCCGAACGCCAGTCCAGCCCGTGGCGCACCCCGCGGGTCTGGCGCACCAGCCAGGCCGATTTCAACAGCGCCTGCATGTCCAGCACCACGTCGTACTGCTTGGCCCGCAGCCGCTCTTTCAGGGCGTGCCGCTCGGCCCGCACCTGGGGCGACCACCAGGCCTTGCGCCAGCGCCGGTGCGCCACCTTGATGACCTCATTGACCGCCGGATGCCAGGCGGGAATCTCCGCGAAGGCCTCCTCCGCTACCCAGTCGATCTCGGCGTCAGGAACGTGCCGGGCTATATCGGTGATAGCCGGCAGCATGTGGACGAGGTCGCCCAGGGACGAAGTGCGGACGATGAGAATGCGGGTGGGCATCAAGAATTGGGCAATACGATGAAAGATGGAATGTACAACACAAAATCCCGGGGAAACACAGGGAGAAGCGTCCGGACGCCCCCGGAGTAGAATCGGCTACAAACCCAATTGCCAGCGCCGCGCAGCGTCGCCCACTGCAACAACTTCAGCCCAGATCCGATTCATGAAAATCCTGACCGTGTTCGGCACTCGCCCCGAAGCCATCAAAATGGCGCCTCTCGTACATGCACTGGCGCACGATCCGACCATAGAGGCACGCGTATGCGTGACCGCCCAGCACCGCGAAATGTTGGACCAGGTCTTGTCCCTGTTCGAGATCCGGCCGGATTTCGACCTCGATATCATGAAGGCGGGCCAGGACATTACAGACGTAACCAGCGCCATTCTGCTCGGCATGCGCAACGTGCTGCAAAACTACCGCCCGGACTATATCCTGGTCCACGGCGATACAGCCACGACGTTCGCCGCTTCGCTGGCGGCTTACTACCAGCGCATTCCCGTTGGCCACGTCGAAGCCGGCCTGCGCACGGGCAATATTTACTCGCCGTGGCCGGAAGAAGCCAACCGCAAGCTCACCGGCGCGTTAGCCAACCTGCATTTCGCACCCACCCAGACCTCGCATGACAATCTCGTGCGTGAAGGCGTTTCGCCTGCTTCCATCGTCATCACCGGCAATACCGTCATCGACGCGCTGCTCTGGGTGCAAAACAAGCTCCAGCAAGACGAAGCGCTGCGCGCCCATGTCGCGGCGCAGCTTCCGTTCCTGCGTGAAGGACGCCGTGTCGTGCTGATCACGGGCCACCGCCGTGAAAGTTTCGGCGCAGGCTTCGAACGCATTTGCCAGGCCATCGCGGCCTCGGCCAAGCAATTTCCCGACCACGATTTCATCTACCCGGTGCATTTGAACCCTAATGTTCGTGCGCCGGTGAACCGACTGCTTACCGGGCTGGACAACGTGTTCCTGGTGGAACCGCTCGACTACCTGCCCTTCGTCTACCTGATGGATCGCTCCCACGTTATCCTGACGGATTCAGGGGGCATTCAAGAGGAGGCGCCCTCACTGGGCAAACCTGTGCTGGTCATGCGCGACACCACCGAGCGTCCGGAAGCGGTCGCCGCCGGCACGGTCAAGCTGGTGGGAACCGATGTGGATGCCATCACCGGTCAGTTGGCCCTGCTGCTGACAGATCAGGCGACGTACGAAGCCATGAGCTTCGCCCATAATCCATATGGCGATGGCGCTGCGAGTGCCCGCATCGTGGAAAGCCTGAAGCAAGTCCAATCCTGATCGACGCATCCGGACCGGTCCTCACGGACTGGTCCGGGCGCGCTGCGGCGATCAAAGGCGCTTGAAGACCGCTTCCATCGATTGCGCTCGAACGATCCAGTCGTTTTGATCGGCGAGCGCCGCCATCGAACGCCGATAGCCGGAGTCGTCGCGCAACTCAAATGCCTTGTCGATAGCCTGCACGTATTCCTGCGCATTTTCCGCAGACAAAACAACGTCATAGGCACAACATTCGTCCATGGAGGAGGTCACCACGACTGGCACCTCCATCGCGAAATACTCGAAAAGTTTCAAGGGCGACGTCGTACGGGCGACATCGCTATGCGCGAACGGAATGATGGCGACATCGAACTCCTTCGCATAGGCCGGCAATATGCGGTAATCGACCGGCCCCAGCCATATGAAATTGTCCGCCTTCGGCAAGTTATCGGACCCGCCAAAATAGTCTGGCCCGATGAACACGAAGCCATAATCCGGCCGTGCCGCTGCAATATCCCGGATCAGGTCATACCAGAGCCAGGGAGCCAGCGCGCCGAAATAGCCGACGATCTTGTCGTGGCGCGCCAGGAAGTCTCGATATTCCTGCGGCAATGGAATGTGAGACCAATCCTTTCGGTAATGGGAACAATCCACACCGTTGGGCACGTAAATGACTTCATCCCTGGGGCGCTTGGCCAGCGCCTCGTTCTCCAGCATGCGGGCCGAAGCCACCACAACATCCACGCCGCTCTCGAATGCATGATCGCGCGCATCGGCCAGCATCTTCAACCGCGTGGCTCCGGACACCGCCTCGTCGATATGATCGATGTATTCGTAGACAATTTTTCCCTTCTTGCGGAAATCCGCCAGGGCCTCGGGCGGAGTCGGATCCACGGTACTGTAGATGGATCGCACAGCTCCCTCGATCGAATCGATTTCGGGGCTGTTGGTCAGCCAGACGTTTCCGCCCATGTGACGGAAACCGATCACGTCATCGAACTCGCCGTTGATCGTCCGATAGATCACCAAATATCCCAGCTTGCCAAAAGCGATACAGATATGCTGTGGCCGCTGGAACAGCGGTACATCCCAATCGATGGTACGGTTCTGGATGAACACGCCTTTGTATTCATGCCGTCGGGACAGCACGGTATCGCGAAAGGTCGGCCAATCGATATCGTGCAACTGCTTCGGCGTGCGTGCGACCGGCGCTGTTTCGGCCACCGGCTCCGTGCGCGGAGCCGCCGCCGCCCCCAGGATGGCGCGCTTCAATGGCGCCAGCAGGTCGCGCGCACCTTGCGGCAAAGCGCGGTACACAGGGCCGAACAGGCTCTGCGTCATGGATTTCAAACTGCTCATTTGTTCTCCGTGCCCATGCGGTTGACAAGCCGCATGCTATTCCGGATATCCATCCGGATTGTTTTTCTGCCAGTTCCAGCCGTCGCGACACATTTGGTCCACGGTTCTCCGGGCAGCCCATCCCAGCACCTGGTTGGCCTGCGAGGGGTCAGCCCATGCTTCGGCGATATCGCCCGGCCGGCGTGCCGTGACCTGGTACGGCACGCGAACGCCACTCTCGCGTTCGAACGCCGCGACCAGTTCCAACACCGAGGTGCCGCGCCCCGTACCGAGATTGAAAGCCGAAAAGTTCGCCCCCGCTTTCCCGGTGCAGATGTAGTCGATCGCCTTCGAATGGCCGTCCGCCAGATCCGAAACGTGCAGATAGTCCCTGACGCCGGTGCCGTCGACCGTCTGGTAATCATCACCGAAGACTCGCAGAAACGGCGCCTTTCCAACAGCCGTCCGCATGATGTAAGGAAACAGGTTATTGGGTTCGCCGCGCGGATCCTCTCCAATCAGTCCACTTTCATGCGCACCGATGGGATTGAAGTAACGCAGGCAGACGGCCGCGAAGTCCGGTTGAGCCGCGCAAAGGTCGCGCAAGATCTGTTCGACCATGGCCTTGGTCTGACCGTAAGGATTGGTCGGCGCAATACGGTGTTGTTCCTGGAACGGCAGCGACTCGGGTTCGCCGTATACGGTCGCGGATGAACTGAACACCAGGCGCATGACCCCGGCCGCGAGCATTGCCTCGAGCAGGCGCAATGTCCCGGTCACATTGTTGTCGTAGTATTCCAACGGCTTGACCGAAGACTCCCCCACAGCCTTGAGCGCGGCAAGATGCAGCACACATTCGATCGGGCGGCCTTCATCGGCGCAGCGTTGGAACAATTGGTCCAACGCTGTCCGATCGCGAATGTCGCCATTCACGGCCGATACCTCGACCCCGGTGATCTGGCATACCCGTGCCAAGGCCTCGGGAGAGCTGTTGGAAAAATTGTCCAGCACAATCGGCTGATAACCATTCTCCACCAGGCTGACCAGCGTATGTGTGCCAATGAAGCCCGCCCCTCCAGCCACCAGCACGCGGCGCATATGCCCGGGTTTACCGGTCGTACTCATGGCAAGGCTCCAAGGCGTGATCGCAGCCCGCGCTTGAACCACTTATACCCACGCAACGGCAAGCCAAGCACTCGCTCGATTCGGCCGTCGACCCGCCGGCATACGCCGACAAAGCGCCAGCAAAGAGTAATGGG
Organism: Achromobacter sp. SX5; assembly: GCF_056711425.1. Taxonomy (NCBI): domain Bacteria; kingdom Pseudomonadati; phylum Pseudomonadota; class Betaproteobacteria; order Burkholderiales; family Alcaligenaceae; genus Achromobacter; species Achromobacter sp. SX5. The sequence goes on from NZ_CM160041.1 coordinate 5,474,219, forward strand.
TGCGTATTGGAACATGCGTGCAATCTTGATGGCACGATGCACGTTGACGCCAAACACGTCCCAGATGATGCCCGTCTTGAGCCAATCAGAGCCAAAGTTTCCGTCAGCCACGGCAAAGATCTCGCGCAGTGCCTTCAGCTTCGGATAGCCGACTAGCGTCTGCACCCTCCGGATCCACGCCACGCAGTGCATGCCGACATACCACATCAGCTGCTTGCGCTTGGTTTCGAAAGCGCCCTTCTTCCTGTAGAAGGCCAACATATCATTGAGCGCCGGAACAATATTCAGAATACGCTTGTCCGTCTGCTTCATCGACTGGGTCGGCCGCGTATTGTCGTAGTTGTACAGTTCCTTGTCGACGTAGTAAATCTTCTTGGCCACCAGATAGCTCTTGGGCACGAAATTCGCGTCAGCGAACAGGATGCCTGGCAGCAGGCGCACATCAGGATCCTCGAAGATCGAGCGGTGGTAAATCCGACCGCAAGGCGTGGCCCAGTTGCGGTAAAGCAGATCGCGATCGGCATCGTTCAATTCACGTTCCGAATCGAGGGGAATCGGCTTGAACTGGGCGGTGTGATCGGTAAAGTAATAGCGCAGGTTGCCGATGAGCAGGTCCGCGCCGGTCTTCTGCGCCTTGTCGTACATGAACTCGATCGCATCTTCGTCGAGGAAATCATCGCCATCAACGATGATGATGTATTCCCCATTAGCCCTGTCGATTCCGTAGTTGCAGGCGGCGCCATGGCCGCCGTTCGGCTTGACGAACGACCGGAACATTCCGGGATACTGCGCGACGAATTCCTCGATGATCAACTGGCTATCATCGGTGCCGCCATCGTTGATGACCAACACCTCAATATCCTTGCAAGTCTGGTTGGCCAGCGACGCCAGACAACGCTCGATATAGAACTCGAGGTTGTAGACCGGAACCACTACGCTTACCTTGGGTCTCATTCCTGCGCGCTCCGCTGGAAGTCGTTTTCGAACACATCAAGCGCGTGTTCGATGATGTTGTTCATATCGTAGTAACGATATTCGGCCAGCCGTCCCACCAATTTGAGATTCTGGAACTTGCGCGTCAGGTCGACATAGCGCGCATACAACGCCGCGCTGGCGTCCTTCGGTATCGGGTAGTACGGAATGCTCTGAGCGGGCACATTCCGGTCGTACTCCTGCGGATACTCCTTCATGATGGTGGTCTTTTCCGGCTTATCGCCCATCAAGTGCTTGTATTCCGTGATGCGCGTGAAACGTTCGGTGTTCGGGTAGTTCACCGTAGTCGTGGGCTGGTAGTACTCCATGTCGTGTGTTTCCAGATCGAAACGCAGCGAACGGTACGGCAGCTCGCCGTATACATATCCAAACAGTTCATCTACCGGACCCGTATAGATCAAATCGCCTTCGAAAGGCTGACCTTCAAACAGCACCTTGCCGCTGCTGGAGTCGAACTCCAACAATTCCGAAGCCTTGGTATTCAGGCGAACCTCGATATTCGGATGGGCCAGCATTCTTTCGAACATGGCTGTATATCCCTGCTTGGGCAAGGCCTGATGACTTTCCTGGAAATATCTGTCGTCGTAGGACAAGTGCACCGGCACGCGCGCGGTGATGGTCTCAAAATCCAGGTTCTCGGGCTTGTCGCCCCACTGCTTGGTCGTGTAGTTGAGATAGATGTTCTGGAAAATGAACTCGCCCAGCTCACGCACCCGGACATCTGCGTGCTTGCGCAGCACAGAAACCGGAACCTTGACATCCATGCCGAACTCGGCGATCAGAATGGACTTCAGTTCCTCGGCCTGTTCAGGCAGCAGCTTTTCCAAGGATGTCAGATTAAACGGCACCGGCACGAGCTGTCCCTGCACGTGCGCCAGGACTCGGTGCTGATATGGCTCCCAGTCGGTAAACTGCGAAATATATGACAGGACTCGCGGGCTATTCGTGCGGAACAGGTGCGGCCCATACTTATGCACCATTACCCCGTGTTCATCCTTATAATCGTACATATTGCCGGCAATATGGTCGCGCTGCTCGATAAGCAGCACTTTGCGATCCATTTGAGAGGCCAGGCGCTCGGCAAGTATGGAGCCCGCAAAACCCGTTCCAACTATAATTACGTCGTAGTGCTTCATTTCACACCTTCAATATAGATTTGATCGCGTCTTCCATCAGTCCCGCTACTTTGCCGACGGAATAATTATCGTATACGTCATACTTGGGCTGGATTTTTCGGTCGATATATCTCTTCAAGACATACGCGACGCGATCCAGGCGGCTGTCCGCAATCAGGTTTCCTGATTCGGTCATAATATCCGCGGTGGGCCCCTTGGCCATCGTAATCGACGCTATCGGTCGGCGCGCCCCCATGTAGTCCGTCAATTTCCCAGGGAAGAACGGATTGCAGTCCAGACCGTCGTCCGCCTCGGAAAACAGGCCGTCTATCAGGAGCAGCGCATCGGACTCGGCCATCAGGCGCAGGCTTTCGGAGTAAGAGACCGGCCCGAGAAAACGTACATGGCTGGGATTGCGCATCGCCTCATGACATGCCCGATCGCTATCGCAAGGGCTGGCGCCGTAAAAACGCAGCTCGAACTTCCCGCGGTATTCCGGATAGATTTCGAGCAGACGATCGACCGCACGAAGCACCGGCTCGGCGGTGCGCTTGACGTAATACAGCGTCCCCAGATGCGAAAAGACGAACTTATCGTTCTTTGGCACGACGTCAGCCGGGTACATCGCCGGGTCATAGCAATGCGGAATGATCACGGCCTTATGCTTGAACGTGGCCAGATTTCCCGTGAACATCAGGTCGCGCTGATATTCGTTATTCAGGATGATCAGGTCGGCATCACGCAGCGTCTCCCGCTCGATCGCGCTATCTTCCGCCACCAGAGGATAGCCTGGCATATGACGGATATACGGATTGCGCACGAAAAGATCGCCGAAATAGGCAACCCACGGCAAGTCGGGGCGCAGTTTCTTTATTTTTCCAACTGCCTCGTGGCTTACCAGCTCATTGGAATGAGAAATCAGGAAGTCGAATTTTCGTTTCGACTCCTTGAAGATCCTTAAAACCTCTTCACAGAAACGCGCACGTACGGAAATATTACGCGGATTCTGGTGATCCAGTTCGATCTCGACTCGTTCGATGTCGGTGGACGCATAGCGCAGCATGGAATCATCGCGAGTATCACGAGCCACCTGTGCGACCAGATACGATATCCTCGTATCTTTTATGCGCTTGAAAAAGTCGGTATCTGCAGACCCGACGTAGGGTGCAAAAAACCAAGAAACTGCGAATCCGTTGAGGTTATTCATATAGTTGGCATCTTATCTATTGCCGTGCATTCCCAGCCTGGCTAGCCGCACGATACTCTATTTTCACTGGTCCTGAAAAGCGATCGGAAAAATTACTGATCATCACGACAAAACAAAATTTGTAAATCGGTTAATACTTGAAATCAATCCACAAATTAAAAATGCTCCGCCATATATTTTGAACGCATCCAGCAATTTTCGAAATATGTCGCCAAAATTCCGGATGGCGAAGATCGATTTATCGATGAACCGTTTGAGTCGTTTGCAGCCATCCGTCGTTCTGATGCCGACTCAGCCATACCGCAGCCGCGCTATTTATCGGCTGCATTAATGGGGGCATCCGGTGCCTGGGTCGACTCAGCCTTTGAACAGCTTTCGCAGGCTTGCCGACACGGCTCTGAAAGGTCCGGTCACACGCCACGACATGCTGCATTTCATCTGCTCCAGCATTCCCGCCATCTGGTCCCGATCGATCTCCAAGCGTTGCCGCTCCCCTTCGAGGCGTTGCCGTTCCCCTTCCAGGCGTTGGATCTCTGCTTCATGCTCGGCGGACAGGGCAGCGGATTGCGCTGCCGACTGGGCGGCCGATTGCGCTGCGGACTGTGCTGCTGATTGCGCTGCGGATTGCGCGGATTGCTCCAGCTGCTGCGATTGTTGATGCAGCAACTCCTTGATCTCCAAAATGCCGCTGGCCAGGCGCTCGTTCTCCTGGCGCAGGGCGCTCATCTGCTCGGGCATGATATCGACAGGTATCTCCACCGCGTCGGAAGCCAACGCGCCATCCGCCAGAGCGATTTTCTTCTGTTGCGCCCATACGCGGTTGGCATATACCAGAATGATCTGATCACCCTGCCAATAGGTCGGCTCCATTACTCGGCAGTTAGCCACTGCAGAATGAACCAATAGCCAATCGGAATCGGCAACCAGCGGGATGTTCTCGGCAGTGAACGTGAAAAAATGCTCCGATATCCGGTCAAGCTCACGGTAAGGCAGAGCAAGTATCACACAATGCTCGGCATGCTCGAACAATTTCGACAATACACTGAATGGATCGAAGAAATGCTCCAGGGTATTGGACGAGAATACGATATCGAATTTTCCGCCGACGCCGTCCTCCGCGATCCAGTCCTCCGCCTCGAAGCGCAGGCCGGGATAAGCGGCACGAGCCTTCTCGACCGCCGACTCGGCGAAATCCACTCCAGTCACTCGTTCCCGAATGAAGTGACTCGCCAGGACGTCGGTTCCGTCGCCCTGCGCGCATCCCCAGTCACACACCGTCCAGTTTTCCTGGTTGGCCACCGGCCTCAACCATTGAGGCATGTTGGCCAGCGCTACGCTGGCGAAGAAACGGGATTGTTCCTTTCCGAGATTGGATTCCCAGTCTTTGTCGAACCGGCCGTTCCAATATTCGTGGCTATTGATATCCGTCGAGGTCATACAGCCCCTCCAATACATGTTGTGGTCACTTCCGGGCGGAACACGCCCATGAATCTGGTGGGAGCCGTGACGGAGAAATAATGTGCGCCTTCCACGTACTCGAAATAGGATCTATCCCCCAAACTGGCGTCCTCCAGCGCTGCCACCAGCATGTACTTGCCTGGCACCAGATAATTGTCAAATCGAAACTCCACTTGAACCGAAGAGCGGTCACCGGGCACCGCAAAAGCTGCGTCCTCTTGCGTGCTGGTCACGAGCAGATCCATGCCTTTCTCGTTTTTGATGGAGAAGGCCACGCCCACCTTGTCGATATCCACCCCAACCGGTGGGCGGAAAATGACCCTCACGCAGAGGCTTTCACCCCATTCGAATACGTCTCTGCGCTCCCCCGTCGCCCTGTGGACCGCGGCGTGGCTGATCAGCCCCGTCTGCTTGCCCCAGTGCGAGGCAGGCTTCGCGTCCAGATGCAACGCGTCGGACTCCTGCGACACCGCCTCAGGCATGGTCGCGGTCGCCGGCTGTGTAACCTCGTCGACGGCCGCGGCCGGTTCCTCTTGCCCTGCCGCAACCTCGGCCGGCGGCTCCGTGCCATTTTCGTCGTGATACATGAATTCGGCGTACCGGCTCGTCACGTTCGCGACTTGGCCTATCATGCGCAGCCCGCCTTTATCGAGCCACACCGCCCGTTGACAAAGCGTGCGCACCGAACCGACGTCATGGCTGACGAACAAGACCGCAGCACCCGAGCCCTGTATCTCCTTGATACGCCGCATGCACTTGTACTGGAAGCGGGTATCGCCAACGGCCAGCGCCTCATCCACGATCAGAACGTCGGGAGTTGAATTGATCGCAACGGCAAAGGCCAAACGGACATACATTCCGCTCGAATACATCTTTACCGGCTGATCTATGAAGCTCCCGATATCCGCGAAGGCCGCAATATCGTCAAAGCGCTCGTCAGTCTCGCGATTCGTAAGCCCGAGGATAGAAGCGTTTAGGTATACGTTCTCACGGCCCGTAAACTCCGGGTTAAAGCCCGCCCCGAGCTCCAGAAGCGCGGCAATGCGGCCTCGCGTCCAGATCTCGCCTGTAGTCGGCGTGAGCGTTCCACATATCATCTGCAATAAGGTCGATTTACCCGACCCATTACGACCGATAACGCCTATGGTTTCGCCGCGCTGCACTTCGAACGACAGATCGCGCAGCGCCCAGAAATCACGATAATACTGCTTACGGCCGAAGGAGACCATTTGCAATAGGCGATCGCGCGGCTTGTCATAGAGATGAAAGCACTTGCTCAGATTCCGGACTGCGATTGCCAAATTATCAGAGGACATCGGCGAAGCCTTTTCGGGTACGTTGAAACCATGCATAACCCAATGCTGCGATCAGGAAAGCGGCCACTGTATACATCGACCATATGCCCCAATCGATCCCCCGCCCCCAAAAAAGCACATTGCGCGCCTGCTCCACCACTACGGTAAGCGGGCTCAGGTGCAGAAAGCCCTGATATTCTGCGGGCAGGATGGATGCCGAATAGAAAATGGGCGACATGAACATCAGCACCGTTGTGAGGATGCCGATGAACTGCGAAACATCACGCAGGAATACGCCCAGCGACGACAGGAACCAGCTCAGACCCAGTACCACGACAACCAACGGAAAAACGACCACGGGGAACAGCAGCACCGTTAGGTGTGGCACACCATAGAAAACGACATAAAACACCATCCAGACGGAAAGGCTTATCAACAGGTGGAAGAACGCCGAGCCCAATGCGACGCAAGGCAGGATCTCCAGGGGAAACACCACCTTCTTCACATAGTTGACATTGGCCAGAATCAGCGACGGCGCGCGGTTGATGCATTCCGCGAAGAAATTGAACAGCATCAGGCCGGCGAACAGCACCAAAGCAAATTCGGTTTTTGATTCGGTGCCGCCGGGCCACCTCGCCTTGAAGACCACGCTGAATACGAACGTATAGACCAGAAGCATAAACACCGGGTTGAAGAATGACCACAACAGCCCAAGTGCCGAACCACGATAGCGGCCGATAACCTCACGCCTGACGAGACTCCAGATAAGCTGACGGTTTCTGACCAGACTTCTCAGCAGCGACAGTGGAGATGCACGGTGTTTTGACTTTTGAGACACGCGCAATAGTTCCTACAGGTTGACTTTATTGATTGATTTTCGCCATACACCACGCTTCATCACTGCAAACCATGCATACCAGATGAAACACGACGTACTGCGAAGAACGGATAGGCCCAGCACCGAGCGGTAAATCACCCACTGCCATCTGGCGGCCTTGAACTTATTGGCCGACAGCGAGCCGGCGCTTACCCGGTAGCCCGCCAATGGCTCGCTCGACGGCGTGGCGCGGGCCGAGCCCACCCTGTCCAGCGCCCTCAACCAGAATACGTAATCCTCATGCCTGATGTCCTCGAATCTCAGATCGCCCAGATCCGCTCGGCGAAATATGCCGGTCAGATTGCCGATGAAATTGGACTTCAGCATATCGTCGTAGCTCAACCCGTCCGGCGCCAGGACTGTGCCGACTGGCCGCCCGTCGCCATCGATTCGAAGATAGCTGCCATAGGAGACCGATGTTCCGGTTTCTTCCATGAACGAAACCTGGGTCGCCAGTTTCGCGGGTTTCCAGACATCGTCCGCGTCCAGGAACGCGACATACTTTCCGCTGGCCAGGTCGAGCGCCCGGTTCCGGCTATGCACCACTCCCATGTTGCCGGGATTGCGCACGTACAAGATCCGTTCGTCATCCCGCCGGTAAGACTCAACGATCTCCGCCGTATTGTCGGTGGAGGCGTCGTCGACCACGATCAGCTGCCAGGCCCCGTATGTCTGGTCAAGCACGGACTGAACGGCCTCGCCGATGAACCGCCGCGCATTGTATGCAGGCATCACCACAGAAACAATCGGGTGTTTCTCATTAGCCATTGCGCCGCCCACCATCGCACAGCCGCCTTATCCGCGTGACGTACTGGCCGCAATAGTGCGACCGGTAGTACGTAGCATAGCGCTCGTTCCAAATCCGAACCGCCCGGCCGCCGCGCGCCATGATCGCGGCGGCGTCCAACCCGCCGAGCCACTGTTCCAGCGGCGGCTCGCCTTCGGCAACGGCCCAGCCCGAAATATCCTGCTCGACACGCGCTCCCGGCGGTGTTCCGGCGGACGTCAGCAAGGGCCGGCCCAGCATCAGATGTTCATAGTACTTGTTCGGAGAGGCGTACCGGTGATTGGGAACGGACAGGTAATACATGCCTACGACAACATCCATTCTCGCCATCAGGTCAAGGCCCGCCTGGCTGTCCATGGCTCCGTAATAATGCACATTCGCCTCGGTTTCGGTGGCCGCGGCGAACTGCGGCGCCAGGCGGCCGTAACCAGCGACGTGCAACTGTACGTCGGCGCGCCCCTTGCAGACGGCCAGCAACGCTTCCAGACCACGATGGCGCTCCTCTAGAACGCCGAAGTAGCCGATGTTCCACGGCTTGCTCGCCTGCCAGGGCGAAACAGGTTCGACGGCTGCGTTCGGAACGTTTTCCAGAACCAAGACCCTGGAATCTCCGGGCCGGAGGCCGTGCTGAATATAACGCTCCGGACTTGCGATGATCGTCAGGGCGGCAGCGTGGGCAATGAGCTTTTCCAGGAGGTCCAGAATCTGTCCTACCGGTCCTTTGATATTGCGCACGGCGGTGTATTTATCATACAGATCCAACACCAACGGCCGCCTGAACAGCAGGCAGAACAACCAGCTCGATAGACCGGCATCGAGGTCGACTGCATGCACAGCGCAGATCCTGCGACGCTCTTTTACCAGCTTCCAGAATACGTAGAGATTCCAATGAAGCAGCGCGACGGCATTTTTCCATCCGGCGCCCAGCCGGGCGCGCCTGGAAAAATAATGAAAACCAGCACGCTCCTGGGCCTGCTGTTCGTCCTTTTTCCAGCCGATGAAACCAAAGCCGATCCCGGCCTCGGCCAGGGCGGCGAAGTACTTCCCCAAACGGGCGTCGAAGTCGGCGATATAGGAGCGGACAAAAAATATCATTTGCGCAGTGAGCGACTCGAGCCGTGGCGACTGCGCTTCTTGATAATCATCCATCGCGGCATGCGGAACAACACCAGCTTGCGATACAACAGAATGTAGGTGACGGAAAAGGCCGCCGCACAGGCCATCAGCACATAGGGCATTTGCCAGAACAGCACGGCGGGAATGACCGCCATGGACGACAACAGCCACAGATACGGCGAGGTCATCGAATTGCGCTGGTTGCGATGGCGGGATTCCCTGGAGCCGACCGCCCAACGCACCACCCGCTTGTAGATGAGCATATGCAGGTGGACACCATCGGGCGCTCCAGGAGATACGCCCCGCAGCCATTTCTTACGATAGATGGAAAACAGGGTTTCGAAAACCGGATAAATACAGAGCAGCAGCGGAAACCACGCCGAAACATAGGGGTGACGTGCCAGCATCAGCACCGAAACCGTGCCGATCATGAAGCCGATGAAATAGGCTCCGCCATCGCCGAGAAAGATCAGGCCGCGCGGGTAGTTCCAGAGCAAAAACCCGAGGATAGCGCCGATCATTCCGACCGAAGTGACCAGTAGCAGGCGATCGCCCAGATAGTAGGCAACATACGAAAATCCCGCGAATATCATCGCCGACACGACCGCGGCCAGCCCGTTGTAACCATCGATAATATTTATGGCGTTTGCCGCACCAGCAATGGCGAATGCCGTGACCACAAAGGAAATCGGCCCGAACTGCAAGAGCCAATCGACCCCATAGATATCCAGCCGGGTCAGCGTGGCACCCAGGAAATAATAGGCCGCCATGCCGGAGATCATCGCCAGCAACAGCCTTTGCACCGCCCTCACACGCTTGGTTATGTCTTCCGCGAGGCCGCCGAGAAAGGCCGGCATAGCCACTGCCAGCAATGTCAAGGGCTCGTAGGTCAAAGAGGATTCGCGTATCGTGGCCAGTATGAAAATACATAACATCGCAAATACGAGGGACACCCCTCCCACCCGCGGCACTGGCTTGTCGTGGTACTTTTGCACCCCCTTGGTATCGTGGTCGGCGGTAAATCTTCCATGAACTGCATTAAATCGCAATACCAACAACGTAGAAACCAAAGAGACAATGAACGCCACAAGCAAATAAAGCATATTCTATTTAAGCGCCGTTATATGATGAATTTCTAATGTTAGGCACGCCGTCCGAATATCTCAGTCGCATCAGCGGCTTGACCTTTAACCACGCTTAACGAGGGACTGCGTACATCAACCTCTTCACCGTTTCTTTGCGGCGCCGGCAGAAAAATAGGTTCTACCTGCTGGCGGCTCTTGCGTCTACAAGCCTACCCGCTACGTCCTGGCCATCACCCAGGCGCAACAATGGCGCAATTATCGCACTTTCGCCGTTAGGCAGGGGCGTAATAAGGAGTAGGCACTTGCCAAGAAATCCTTCAAGAAATTTGGGGACCGATGACGCGCTCACCACTACGGTTGATCCGTTTAACGGTTTCCGCGCCAGATGTCCGAGTGCCGCTGTCGTCGCGGCCTCCAGTATGAAGGTCTCGCAGCAGTAATGAGAATTCATATCGATAAAAAGTGGGAGCACGCCTCCTAATGCTTCCGGCCGAGTCCTCCTGCAGTACGATTGCGACAAAGCCGTAACGGTGTAACTCTCTTGTCGTTACAACTATCCCAAAAGATCTATTGAAGATGCCAAATCGATGCGCCTTCGCTATTTTCATCGGCGGTTCCACATCGTGTGACGACTGCGGTCTTGGCCGGATTTCCCGATGGTCTCTTTGCCGCTGATTCTTACGGCGCTGTTGTGCGCCATGCCTGTCGCCGCCATGACCGTCGGCGGCGGCAGCGCCCTTTTCTACGCAATGGCGCTACTTTGTTCGCTGCGTTGTTTGAGCCGCCCCGGAGGCTGGCGCGAAACGCTGCACAGCCTGCGTTCCTACCGTATCGTGATCGTCGCGATGTCCGTGCCCTTGTGCGCTATCGCGCTCAGCCAGTATGCGCATGGCCTGTTCCACGGCCCCTCGCTCGAGCGCGGCCTGAGAATCGGTATCGGGCTACCCGTCATTCTGGGAGCATTGCTCAGCATCGAAACAGCACGCCTGCGTCATGCGTTCTGGGGTATAGCAGCCGCGTTGTGGACATCCACCGCAACGGTTCTGTGGCTGTCGCTGCCCGCATGGAACCGTCCAGATACGCCGCAGTACAACGCCGTGGGATATGCCAACCTGATGATGCTTTGGCTGTTCATTACCCTGTATGGCATGCATTGGCCCCTCTTGAAGCGCCCTCGGCTCGAACAGTGCTTCAAGTTGCTGACGGTCGCCTGTGGCTTCGCCGGCGTCATCCTGACGCAAACCCGCACAGCATGGATGGCAATCCCCTTGTTTCTGTTTCTGGGAATGTGGTTATTTTGCCACATGCAGCGGCCGTGGCGCGCGCTAGGTGTGCTGGCCGCCAGCCTCGCCATCCTCGTCGCATTGGGCTCAACCAGTCAGGCCCTGCGCAGTCGCGTGGCGCAGGGCGTCCACGAGTTGCAGGAATGCCATGGCGCAAAGGCGACGGCGGACACCTCCGTCTGCATTCGGTTGCAGTTGTGGCGGGCGAGCGTCGAAATGATCGAGGCGGAGCCCCTGGTCGGACTTGGCACCCCGGCCCGCTTCATTCCGGAACTGCAGGCACGAGTGGCCCGCGGTGTGGTCTCACCGTTCGTGGCGCAGGATTTCGGTGAACCCCACAATGACATGCTGCAGATGCTAAGCAGTTACGGTCTGCTCGGAGGTCTGGGACTGGCATTGCTCTACTGCGTCCCCGCCGGCTTCTTTCTGCGCCGGCTCGCCGCTCCCAATCCAGCGCCGCTGCGAGCTGCCGCGACGATGGGCGCGGCACTGGCCCTGGGTTTCGCAGTCTTCGGCCTCACTGAATTGATGTTCCGTTCCATGCAGAACGTCTCGCTTTACGTCACCTTGTTAGCCTGGTTCCTGGCGCTGTGCCGTTCGGAATCAGAAGCACAGGGGCCGGCGCAATCCGGCCGGCAATAACCCAGCGTGCGGGGCGATCTATGGTCAAATTGCCAAACTGGGGTGAGAATGCATACATGGCCCTTCCAAGGAGAACACCATGCGCATTGCAGATGCCCAGTGGATTCCTTCTACCCAGCACCAGACCTGGGATGCGTTGACGGACCCGGTCGTGTTGCAGAAATGCATACCCGGCTGCGTGGAGGTGGTCCGGCTCAGTCCGACCGAGTATGCGTTCAAGCTGCGCGCCAAGGTCGCGGGGATCGACACCGATTACGACGGCGAGATCCTGATGTCCGACGTGGACCCGCACAACAGCTGTACCCTGGCTTTCGAGGGCAAGGGCCGCGCCGCCTGCCTGGCCATCGGGACCGCGCAGATCAATCTCAGCGCCAAGGACCACGGCACGCGGCTGGCCTATACCGTGGCCTGCATGGCCGGCGGCAAGCTGGCCGAGTGCGGCGAGAGCGTGCTGCTCAAAGGCTGCGACAAGATCATCCAGAAGTTCTTCGCCGCCTTCATCGACCATATGGCGAGCCAGCCCCGGCTCGCGCCGCCGCCCCCGCCGCCCGAACCGGAACCGCGCGGGCTGTCGAATTCGCGCTGGTCGTGGATCATGGTGCTGCTGGTCATCGCGGTGTTCCTGGGCTACCACACGTTCTACAAGTAAAAACCCTGACGCGCCGGTGATATGCTCTGCGGCATGACGATGCCGCCCGATACACCCCCTGCTCCCCCCGCCCATACGCGACGCGATCTCTTGATGGGGATGGCGGGGGTGTCCGCCACCGTCGTCCTGGCCGCCCTGGATTCCACCATCATCAGCACCACCCTGCCGCGGGTGGCGGAGGCGCTCAACGGCATGGCGCTCTATGCCTGGGTGGGCACGGGTTATCTGCTGACCACGGCGGCCTCGATCCTGGTCTTCGGGCGCCTGGGCGACATGTTCGGGCGCAAGCCCCTGATGCTGCTGTCGGTGCTCATCATCGCGCTGGGCTCGATCGCCTGCGGCCTGGCGCAGAACATGATGCAGCTGATCGTGTTCCGCTCGCTGCAGGGCATAGGCGGGGGGATGATGATCGCCACGGCCTTCGCCGCGCCGGCCGACCTGTTTCCCGACGCCAAGCAGCGGGTGCGCTGGATGGCGCTGGTGTCGGCGGCCTTCGCCATGGCCAGCGGCATCGGTCCGGTGCTGGGCGGAGCCGCGACGCAGGCGCTGGGCTGGCGGGCGGCCTTCTTCATTGCGCCGATCGCCGCCGCGGGCGCTTTTTTCCTGGTGGCGCGCTACTTTCCCCGCATCCGGCCCGTGCACGACGCCAGCCGCAAGATCGACTGGCTGGGCGCGATCCTGCTCTGCATCGCCGTGGGCGCGCCGCTGGCGGCGCTGGAGCTTGCGTTCGCCAGCGGCGACCATGCTCAGCCCATGCTGGGCGTGGCGCTGGCCCTGGCGGGCGCGGCGGCCATCGCCATACTCATCCCCATCGAGCGCCGCGTGCGCTCGCCGATTTTTCCGCTGCGCGTGCTGGCGGCGAGCCAGTCGCGCCTGCTGAACGTGGCGGCGATGATGGTGGGCGCGGTGATGTTCGTGCTGATTTTCTACAGCCCGCTGCTGCTGCAGCAGGTGCTGAGCTACACGCCCAGCCAGGCCGGGCTGCTGCTGACGCCGCTGGTGGCCGCGATTTCGGTCGGCAGCATCATCAACGGGCGGCTTTTTCCCAAGCAGTCGGAGCCGCAGCGCCTGATGGTGTTCGGCGGCGGCCTGCTGGCGGCCGGTTCGCTGATGGTGCTGCTGATCTCCCCGGGCACCTCGGCCTGGTGGATCCTGGCGGCGTTTTTCGTCAACGGCTGCGCCCTGGGGTTCCTGCTTCCGAACCTGACCCTGTTCATGCAGATGCTGAGCGAGCGGCGCGACGTCGGCGTGGCCTCGGCGCTGGTGCAGACCACGCGCGCCATCGGCAGCGCGCTGGGCACGGCGGTGGTGGGGATCATTATTTCGCACAGCACGGTACTAAACGGAGTGCGCGCCGGGCTGGTCCTGTGTATCGTGCTGTCGCTGACCTGCGCCTTGCTGGCGCACCGGGTCAAGATGAAGAACCTGGCCTCCAACCGGAAGTGAAACGCGGCGGTCAACCCGCCCGGAACCGAACATGCGTCAACGCGATCTGCTGGACCTGCTGCTGCTGGCCGCCGTCTGGGGCGGCTCCTTTCTGTTCATGCGCGTGGCCGTCGCCGACTTCGGGCCGGTGGCGCTGATCGAGCTGCGCGTGGGACTGGCCGCGCTGGTGCTGCTGCCGGCGGCCATGTGGCGCGGCAAGCTGGCGGTGATCGCGCGGCACTGGAAGGCGCTGCTGATGGTGGGCATCCTGAACGCCGCCGTGCCGTTCCTGCTGTATGCCTACGCCGCCCAGTCGCTGGGCGCGGGTTTCCTGTCCGTCGCCAACGCGGTGACGCCGGTCTGGGGCGCGGTCATCGGCTGGCTGTGGCTGAAGGACAGGCTGGCCTGGACCCGTTCGCTCGGCCTGATGATAGGCGTGGCCGGCATCGTGGTGCTGGTGTGGGACAAGCTGGACTTCGGCCAGGGCGGCACCGGCCCCGCCGTGCTGGCCGCCGTGTCGGCGCCGGTGTTCTACGGCATCGCGGCCAACTGGACCAAGCGTTTCCTGAGCGGCGTGGACCCGCTGGCCAACGCGACCGGCAGCATGGTGGGCGCGTCGCTGGCGCTGCTGCCGCTGGCGATCGCGTTCTGGCCTTCGGCCCCGGCTTCGCCGCAGGCGTGGATCTCCACGATCCTGCTGGCGGTGGTCTGCACCGGCGCGGCCTACATCATCTTCTTCCGCCTGATCGCCAACGTCGGCCCGACCGGCGCGGTGAGCGTCACGTTCCTGGTGCCGGTGTTCGGCGTGGTGTGGGGCGCCTGGCTGCTGGACGAGCGCATCACGCGATCGATCGCCGCCGGCGCGGCGATCATCCTGGTCGGCACCGCGCTGGCGCTGGACCTGTTCAAGCGGCGCCGCTGAACGCGCCGGCTCAGTATTTGTCGGACGTGCCTGTCAACGCCACGCCGATGCGCAGCAGCGTGTAGGAAACCGCGTCGACCCAGCGCCGCAGCCAGCCGCGGCGCTGGTAGTCCAGCGGCCGGATGAAGCGCCCGCCTTCGCGGATGGCGGCTTCGAGCCGTTCCTGCAGGTCCCAGGCGAACGGCTGGTCGTCGACCACCACGTTGGCCTCGCGCGCCAGCAGCAGGCTGAAGGGATCCAGGTTGGACGAGCCCACGGTGGCCACGTTGTCGATGACGGCGACCTTGGCATGCAGGTAGCTGGGCATGTACTCGTAGATCTCGATGCCGTCGCGCAGCAGCTGGTCGTACAGCGAGCGCGTGGCGTGGTATTGCATGCGGTATTCGATCTTGCCCTGCAGCAGCAGGCGCACGCGCACACCGCGGGCGGCGGCCTTGGCCAGTGCGCGCCGGAACTGGCGTCCCGGAAAGAAGTATGCGTTGGCGATCAGGATGTCGCGGCGCGCCTGCGAGATGCCGTACAGATAGGCGCGCTCGAAGGTCTGGCGAAAGCGCAGGTTATCGCGCAGCACCAGCGCGGCGCGCAGATGGCCGCGCGGCGCGGCCGAGGCGTGGCGCGGCTTGAGCAGCCGCATGCGGTTCCAGTCGCGCGGATGGCGGCGCAGCCGCGCCCAGTTCAGCCTGACCCACAGCAGTTCCTGCGCATAGGCGGCAGCGGTCACCAGCGGCCCCTGCACCTGCACCGCGAAATCGTAGCGCGGCCCGGTGAGGCCGTCGGTGGGGTCCCTGTCGTCGTAGTCGTCGATGATGTTGATGCCGCCGATGAAGGCGATCTGCCCGTCGACCACGGTGACCTTGCGATGCAGGCGCCGCAGCCGGCTGCGCGACGGGATGTAGCGCGCGAACCAGCGCGGCTCGGGGCGGAAGATGCGGCATTGCGCGCCGGCGTTGGTCAGCCGGGTGCGCAGCAGGTCGACGTTCTCGGCGCTGCCGAAGCCGTCGAGCACGACGCGCACCTTGACGCCGCGCCGGGCCGCCGCCTCCAGACAGTCCAGCACGCGCGCGCCGGTGCGGTCGGGCATGAAGATGTAGGTTTCCAGGTGCACGCTGACCTGGGCCGCGTCGATGGCCGCGCACAGCGCCGGGAAAAAGTCGGAACCGTTCTGCAGCAACCGGATGTCGTTGCCCAGCGTCCAGTCCAGCTGGGACTGCTCGGCCCTCACGGCAGCTCTAGCTCCGCCAGCAGGGGGGAATGGTCGGAAAGGCGCGCCCACTCCCGGCCGCGCAGCACGCGTGCGCTGCGCACGGCGAATCCGCGCTGGTAGATGCGGTCCAGGCGGAACCACGGGAACACGGCGGGAAACGTGCGCGGCGGCGGCAGCAGCAGGCGCGAGCTGCCGTCCATGCCCAGCTGGTTGGTGCGCTCCATGACGGAGATGCCGCCGTTGGGCAGGCCGCGCAGCGCGTTGCTCAGGCGCTTGACCGAATCGCGCAGGCGCGGCAGTTCGCCGCCGTGGCTGCGCGGGGCATGCGAGAACACTTCGTACAGGCCCAGCTGCTGCACGAACAGAGGCGCCAGGCGATCGCCCCAGTCATTGAAATCGCCCGCGATCAGGATGGGTTCACCGTCCGGCACCATGCGCCGGATGCGCTCGGTCAGCGCCAGGATCTGGCGGCTGCGGCTGCCGGCGAACAGGCCCAGGTGCACGACGAAGCAATGCACCGCGCGCCCGTCGAGCTCGATGCGCGCATGCAGCAGGCCGCGCTGTTCGAGGCGGTGGTCCGAGATGTCCTGGTTCTCGTGGTCGAGGATGGGAAAGCGCGACAACAGCGCGTTGCCGTGGTCGGTCTCGTGGCGGACGGCGTTGCGCCCGTAGGCCACGTCCAGCCGCAAGGCCGCGGCCAGCGATTCGTGCTGCGCGTCGAGCAGCGATTTCTGTTCATTGCGGCCCTGGACTTCCTGCAGGAAAACCAGATCGGGACGCAGGCCGTAGAGACCCAGACGCAGTTCATTCAGCGAGTCGCGCCGGCCCAGCGCCGAGCGGCCCTTGTGGATGTTGTAGCTGACGACACGGATGAGCGACATGGAAGCGATGGCGCCTTTCAAAACAGAAAAACCGCCGACTCAGACGGCGTCTGCCAGATTACTCCAATTCAAACCGATGCAAACGTCAAAAACCTGCGCCTTCGAGACCCGCCCTGCGCAAGCACGCAATGCCACTCAAGCGGGGCCGCCGGGAGCCGGCTTTGCCGGTCCCGCGCGGCGCCCCCCTGGGGGGAAGCGCCGCAGGCGCTCCGGGGGGGGTCACCTCAAGCGGATATGCAGTTCGCGCAGCTGCTTCTCGTCGACCTCGGAGGGCGCCTGCGTCAGCAGGCACTGCGCGCGCTGGGTCTTGGGGAAGGCGATCACGTCGCGGATCGATTCGGCGCCGGTCATCATGGTGACGATGCGGTCCAGGCCGAAGGCGATGCCGCCGTGCGGCGGCGCGCCGTACTGCAGCGCGTCCAGCAGGAAGCCGAACTTCTCGCGGGCTTCTTCCGGGCCGATCTTGAGCGCGCGGAACACCTTGCTCTGCACTTCCTCGCGGTGGATACGGACCGAGCCGCCGCCGATTTCCCAACCGTTGAGCACCATGTCGTAGGCCTTGGCGTAGGCCTTGCTGGGATCGGATTCGAGGAAGTCCTCGTGGCCGTCCTTGGGGCTGGTGAAGGGATGGTGGGCGGCGGTGTAGCGGCCGTCTTCCTCGTCGTATTCGAACATCGGGAAGTCGACCACCCACAGCGGCTTCCAGCCGCCGGTGGACAGGCCGGCCTTCTTGCCGAATTCGCTGTGGCCGATCTTCACGCGCAGCGCGCCGATGGCGTCGTTGACGATCTTCTCGCGGTCGGCGCCAAAGAAGATGATGTCGCCGTCCTGCGCGCCGGTGCGCTTGACCAGTTCGGCCAGCGCGGCGTCGTGCAGGTTCTTGACGATGGGCGACTGCATGCCGTCGCGGCCCTTGGCCACGTCGTTGACCTTGATGTAGGCCAGGCCCTTGGCGCCGTAGATGCCGACGAACTGGGTGTAGCCGTCGATTTCGCTGCGCGACATTTCGGCGCCGCCCGGCACGCGCAGGGCGACCACGCGGCTGCCCGGCGCGGCCGCGGCGGCGGCGAAGACCTTGAAGTCCACGTCGCGCATGACGTCGGTCATGTCGGTGAATTCCAGGTTCACGCGCAGGTCCGGCTTGTCCGAGCCGTAGCGGCGCATGGCTTCGGTCCAGGGCATGATCGGGAACGGGGTGGGCAGGTCCACGTCCTGCACCACCTTGAACACGTGGCGGATCATGCTTTCGAAGATTTCACGGATCTCGACTTCGTTCAGGAACGAGGTTTCGCAGTCGATCTGGGTGAATTCGGGCTGGCGGTCGGCGCGCAGGTCTTCGTCGCGGAAGCACTTGGTGATCTGGTAGTAGCGGTCGAAGCCCGAGACCATCAGCATCTGTTTGAACAGCTGCGGCGACTGCGGCAGCGCGAAGAAGTGGCCGGCGTTCACGCGCGAGGGCACCAGGTAGTCGCGCGCGCCTTCGGGCGTGCTCTTGGTCAGCATCGGGGTTTCGATGTCGATGAAGCCGAGCTGGTCCAGGAACTTGCGCACTTCGATGGAGACGCGGTAGCGCAGCATCAGGTTGCGCTGCATCTGCGGGCGGCGCAGGTCCAGCACGCGGTGCGTCAGGCGGGTGGTTTCCGACAGGTTGTCGTCGTCGAGCTGGAACGGCGGCGTGACCGAGGCGTTCAGGATTTCGACTTCCTTGCAGAGCACTTCGATTTCGCCCGAGGCCAGCTCGGCGTTGGCGGTGCCCGCCGGACGCTCGCGCACCAGGCCGGTGACGCGGATGCAGAATTCGTTGCGCAGGCGCTCGGCGGTGGCGAAGGCGGCGTTGTCCGGATCGAACACGATCTGGGCCAGGCCGGCGCGGTCGCGCAGGTCGATGAAGATGACCCCGCCGTGGTCGCGGCGGCGGTTCACCCAGCCGTACAGGGTGACAGTCTGGCCGAGATGGTCACGGCAAACCTGGCCGGTGTAGCAGGTACGCATGCGGGATGACTCCGTTTATGTGCTTGGTAGTAGCGTAAGGGTTACGAATCGGCGCGGGGCGGATCGGATTCGCCGGGCGCCGGGACGGGCGCGGCCGGCCGGCCCGCAGGCCCGGAGGCCTGGACCGGGGCGACCACGCCCATGGAAACGATGTACTTCAGGGCCGCGTCCACGCTCATCTGCAGGTCGATGGTATCGGCGCGCGGCATCATCAGGAAAAAGCCCGAGGTCGGGTTCGGCGTCGTGGGCACGTAGACGCTGATGTGATCTCCGGGCAGGTTGTCGGCGACTTCGCCGCCCGGCGTGCCGGTGACGAAGGCGATGGTCCAGCTGCCGACCCGGGGATACTGCACCAGCACCGCGCGGCGAAACGCCTGCCCGTTCGGCGCAAGCACGGTATCGCTGACCTGCTTGACCGAGTTGTAGATGGACCGCACCAGCGGTATGCGGCCCAGCAGGCTTTCCCACTGGTCCACCATGGTGCGGCCGATCAGGTTGGCCGCGAATATGCCCGTCAGCAGCACCACCACCACGACCAGGACGAAGCGGAAGCCGGGGATGTCGATGCCGAACAGGGATTCGGACGACAGGAAGCCGGGCACGAACCCTTCGAGGGTGGCGACCAGCAGCCCCAGCACCCACACCGTGATGACCAGGGGAACCCAGATCAGCAGGCCGGTGATGAAGTACTTCTTGATGACGCGCATACGCATCGCGCGCGCTCTAGGAGGCGGGACTGCCGGCGGCGGGCGCGGCGGGCGCGGGCGCGGCCGGGGCGGCCGGGGCGGCTGCCGCCGGCGCGGCGCCCGCGGCCGGAGCCGGCGCGCCGGCCGGCGCGCTGCCGTTGCCGCGGAAGTCCGTGACATACCAGCCGGAGCCCTTGAGCTGGAATCCAGCCGCGGTCACCTGCTTGGAAAACGTGCTCTGGCCGCACTCGGGGCAAACCGAAAGCGGCGCATCGGAAATCTTCTGCAAGACGTCTTTGGCATGGCCGCAGGCGCTGCATTTGTAAGCGTAGATGGGCATCAAGGGGCTCCCAGGCGCGGGCCCGGCAAATCAAAAACCGCCTGGCGCCGGACGCAAGGTCCGGGTTCGGACCGGGTGGAAAACCTGATCCGGGCCAAAGCGGCGGGTGGGCGAGGCCGGAAAAAACGGGGAAAGTCTTGAATTTTAGCGGTTTTTCTTGAACCGCCGGTGTCCGTCCCCGCCGGCACGTGCCGGCGGGCCTTCCCGAACCGCCGTCTCAGACCGGAAGCAGGAACATCACGGCCGCCACCAGGGTCGGCGCCAGGGCCGACAGGAACAGCCGGCCGGACGAAATGCTGCCGTCCGGGAAGTGGTTTTTCAGGATGGCGAAGCCGGCCGGATTGGGCGCGTTGGCGATGACGGTCAGGCCGCCGCCGGTGACCGCCCCGGCCACCAGCATGTAGCGCCAGGCCTCGCCGGTGCCCTCGACCAGCGAGCCCAGGTAGGTCAGCGCCGCATTGTCGGTGATGGCCGTGAGCGCGGTGGCGCCCCAGAACAGGACGAAAGGCTCCAGCCCGCCCAGCAGGTCCTGCAGCCACCATTTCTGCAGGCCGCCCAGCACCACCAGCCCGGCCAGGAAGAAACCCACCATCAGGCCTTCCTTGATCATCAGGCGGCTCTGGTGGCGCTTGTAGGCTTCGGCAAAGCCGATGAACATCATCAGCAGGCCCAGGAAGATGGCCGGATGGTGGGCGCTGAGCACCACGGCGACGAGGAACGCGACGTGCACCAGCATGACCACCACGGGCACCGGCGGACGCTTGTCCGCGCCTTCCGGACCGTCCACGCCGCCGCCCGTGCCGACCGAGCGTTCCAGCAGCGCCTTGCGGCACAGCATCGTGAGCAGGGCGGCGTTCAGGCACACGGCGATCGCGGCGCGCCAGCCGAAATGCTGCATCATGAAGCTGGAATCCCAGCCGAAGGTGGAGGCCACCATCAGCACCGGCGGCGCGGCGTAGGAGGTCAGCACGCCGCCGATGGACACGTTGACGAACAGCACGCCCAGGGTCAGGTACTTGAAGCCGGCGCGCCCGCTGGTGCGGAAATAGGCGTCGCGCAGCAGGATGGCGGCCAGCGTCATGGCGGCCGGCTCGGTGATGAACGAACCGCCCAGCGGCACCAGCGACATGACCACGAAGAACGTGGCCAGCTCGCGCGGCAGCGGCAGCACGCGCGCCACCAGGCGCACCAGCAGCCCCACCAGTTCCAGGATGGGCCGGCTGGCCGCCACCACCATGATGACGAACACGAACAGCGGCTCGGTGAAATTGCGCGTGTCCATGTACTCGATGGCGTGCGTCGGCCCGGCCAACGCCGCCATCGCCACGATCAGCACGAAGGCCCAGACGCCGAAGACGGCCTCGACCTCGGCGAACAGATGCCAGATGCCCGCATGCGGCCCGCCGCGGTGCGCCAGGCGCGCGAAGACGGGGACCGAGAAAGTATGAAGAACCGCCACGGCAAACAACAGGGTGGCGATGACTTCAAGTGTCTGGGGCATAAAGCGGCTTCCGGGTAAGAGGGTTCAACGCGCGTGCGCCCCGCCCGGCGGGACTTGCGCACAAGGGTCGCAATATAGCGCAAGGCCCCCCGCCCTGTAACGCCGGGTCAACACCGAGGCCGAGGCGCGCGCGCATGCCGGAACGGCAGCAGCCGCAGGTCCAGCGCCGCGGGGCCGGGCGCGTCCACGTCGATGATGGCCGCGCACAGCGGCTGGAAGGCCGCGCGGAAATGGTTCTTGGCCTTCACGCAAAGCAGGCGCACCTGATCGAGCGCGATGCCGTGCAGCGCGAAGAAACCCGGATCGTTGGCCGGCGCCACCGACTCGGTGACGATGACCCGCAGGTTCGGCCGGTCGCGCAGCGACAGCAGCGCGGTGCGTCCGCAGCTCGTGCGCACGCCGGTCTCCATCGGTCCGATGTTGCTGAATTCGCCATCTGTGTAGCGCTCGACCCGGAACGCGGCGCGCACCGGCAGACCGAAATCGGCGCTCACGCGCCCACCCAGCGCCAGTTCGCACAGCCCGCCCAGGCCCGCTTCGTGCGCGCGCCGCACCGCGTCGGGATCGGCGAAGCTGGCGAATACGCAAGGCAGCTCGATCCGCGCGTCGAGCAGCGCGCGAAACAGTTCCGGCGTGTCGCACACGCCTCCCGACAGCGGGTTGTCGCCCGGATCGGTGACGGCCACCAGGCCGCCGCCGGCGCGCGCCAGGGCCACGGCCTGCGCCAGCCCCTGTTGCGGCGTGGGCAGGCTGACCGCGAATTGCGGCGCCAGGCGCCGCATGGCCGCCATCAGGGTTGCGGCCGCGGCCTCGGCCTGCGCGCCATCGGCATCGCGGGCCCTGTCCGCCACCACCAGCACCGAGGCGCCGGTGTCGGCCGTGTCGGCGTAGGGAAAGCCGCCGAACACCGCGACCTCGGCCACGCCGCCCTGCGCCTGCGCGGCGGCGAGATCCTGCAGTTCGCGCATCGGACCGGCATCGGTGCGCATGTTGAAGCTGGACAGCAGCAGGTCCGGCCTGGCCAGCAGCACGCGCGGCGACAGCGCGCCGGCCTGCGTGCGGACCAGCATGTCCAGCACGCGCCCTGCAGCCTCGCGCATGTCGATATGGGGATAGGTCTTGTATCCGCTGGCGCAATCCAGCAGGCCGTCCAGGGCGGGAGACAGGTTGGCGTGCAGGTCGAAGCTCGCGCCCAGGGGCACGCCGGGCAGCAGGGCGCGCACCGCGCGCACGAAGTCCAGGTCGGGCGCCTGCCGCCGGTCGGTGATGGCCGCGCCATGCAGCGACAGGTACACCGCGTCCCAGCCCTCGCCCGCCGCCAGGTCGGCCAGCACGTCGTCCATGAAGGCGCGGTGCACGGCGTCCTCGATGGGTCCGCCGGGCAAGGCGGAAGCGCAGCGCAGGACGACGACCTCCCAGTCGGGATGCGCGCGGGCGAATTCCGCCACTTTGCCCAATTCGGTGGCCGTGCCGGCGGCCGCGGCCAGCGCGTCGCCGCCCTTGCGCCACTCGCGCCGTTCAAAGTCCGCCATGACGCAGGGAACCGGACAGAAGGCGTTGCCTTCGTACCAGAAACGCGCCACCGCCAGCCGTTTTTTCGTGCCCTTGCCCATGCGTGTCCCCTGCCCTGCCTATTCCGGACGGATGCCCGTGCCCTCGATCAGCACGCGGTATTTCTCGCGTTCGGCCTCCAGGTGCCGGGCCAGCGCCTGCGGCGGGCCGCCCATCGGCTGCGCGGCCAGCGCGGCCAGCCGTTGGCGCGTGGCGGGCGCGTCCAGCACCCGCTGGGCGGCGGCGTTGAGCTTGTCGACGACCGGTTGCGGCGTGCCGGCGGGCGCCATGATGACGAACCATGAGGTCAGGTCGAAGCCGGGCAGGGCCTGCGCGATGGCCGCCACCTCCGGCGCCGCGGGCACCGGCCGGGCCGAGGTCACGCCCAGGGCCACCAGCTTGCCGGCCTTGATCAGCGGCAGGGCGGTGGGCAGGTTGTCGGCCGACAGGTCGATCTGCCCGCCCAGCAGGTCGTTGTTGGCCTGGCTTGCGCCCTTGTACGGCACGTGGCGGATGTCCACCTTGCCCATGCGCTTGACCATCTCCAGCGCCAGATGGCCCGAGCTGCCCACGCCCGGCGAACCCCAGTTCAGGCGGCCGGGCTCGGCGCGCGCGGTGCGCAGCAGGTCGTCCATGTTCTTCAGGCCGGAGCCCGGATGCGTCAGCACCACGTTGGGCACCTGCGCCACGTAGGCGACCGGCGCGAAATCCCTGGCGGGGTCGTAGCCGATCTGCTTGTAGACGTAGGCGTTGATGATCTGCGTGCCGGGCGTGCCCAGCAGCAGGGTGTAGCCATCGGCCGGCGCGCGCGCCACCTCGGCGGCGCCCAGGCTGCCGCCCGCGCCCGCCTTGTTGACCACCACCACGGTCTGCCCGAGTTCGGCGCCCAGGCCCTCGGCCATCAGGCGGCCGAGCAGGTCGGTGGTGCCGCCGGCGGCGAACGGCACCACCAGCCGCAGCGGCTGGTCCGGCCAGGCCTGGGCCGGCCCCGCCGCGCCCAAG
Source organism: Achromobacter sp. SX5 (assembly GCF_056711425.1). Classification (NCBI taxonomy): domain Bacteria; kingdom Pseudomonadati; phylum Pseudomonadota; class Betaproteobacteria; order Burkholderiales; family Alcaligenaceae; genus Achromobacter; species Achromobacter sp. SX5. Next base: position 5,498,230 of record NZ_CM160041.1, read on the forward strand.
GCGGCGGCCGCCGCGATCCCCAAAGTCCAAACACGCAACAGACTGGAAAAGTTCATGACGCCCCCTTGAGCGAATCCGCCGATACGGCAATAAAACCGTTTGGTTTATTTTTTCAACAAATATACCATGTGTTTTATTTGACGAACCCTCTCGCCTACACCATGAGCCGCATCATCCATCGCAACGCCAGTCCCCTGCCCGTCGCCGTCAAGGGCGCGGGCTGTTTCATCGTCGACCAGACCGGCCGCCGCTATTTCGACGCCTCCGGCGGCGCGGCGGTCTCGTGCCTGGGACATGCGCATGCCGAAGTGCGGGCCGCGGCCGTCGCGCAGCTGGACGCGCTGGAGTATGCGCACACCAGCTTCTTCACCACGCCGGCGGCCGAAGAGCTGGCCGAGCTGCTGGCCGCCAACAGCCCGGCCGGCCTGGGCAACGCCTATTTCGTGTCGGGCGGGTCGGAAGCGGTCGAGACCGCCTTGAAGATGGCGCGCCAATACCACGTCGAGCGCGGCGAGCCGGGGCGCTACCGCTACATCGCCCGGCGCCAGAGCTATCACGGCAACACGCTGGCGGCCCTGTCGGTGGGCGGCAACGCCGGCCGGCGCGCGCTCTACCAGCCCGTGCTGATCGAGAGCCACCATGTCTCGCCCTGCTTCCCGCTGCACTACCGCGAGGCCGACGAAACCGACGAGCAGTACGGCGACCGCCTGGCCGCCGAACTGGAGGCCGAGATCCTGCGGCTGGGCCCGGACACGGTGTCCGCCTTCATCGCCGAAACCGTGGTGGGCGCCACCGCCGGCACGGTCGCGCCGGTGCCCGGCTACTTCCGCAAAATCCGCCAGGTGTGCGACCGCCACGGCGTGCTGCTGATCCTGGACGAGGTGATGTGCGGGCTGGGGCGCACCGGCAGCTACCACGCCTTCGAGCAGGAAGACGTGACGCCGGACCTGTTGACGCTGGCCAAGGGCCTGGGCGGCGGTTATCTGCCCATCGGCGCCGTGCTGGCGCACGACCGCGTCATCGGGGCCATCAACGCGGGCTCGGGCGCGTTCCAGCACGGCCATACCTATGTCGGCCATCCGGTGGCCTGCGCCGCCGCGCTGGCGGTGCAGCGCATCGTGTTGCGCGACGGCCTGGTGCAGCGCGTGGGCGAACTCGGCGCGCAGTTCGGCGCCATGCTGGGCGTGCGCCTGGGCGGCCATCCGCACGTGGCCGACATCCGCGGCCGCGGCATGTTCTGGAGCGTGGAGCTGGCCGAGGACCGCGCGAGCCTGCGTCCCTACGCGCCGCAGCGCCGCCTGCACGCGCGCATCAAGACGCAGGCGCGCGAGTTCGGCCTGCTGTGCTATCCGGGCGCGGGCACCATAGACGGCACGCATGGCGACCATGTGCTGCTGGCCCCGCCCTACATCAGCACCGCCGACGAGCTGGCCTTCGCGGTGGACGCGCTGGCCCGCGCGATCGATCAGGCGCTGGCCGACGATACGCCATAATACGCGGCACCTTACCCGGAGCGCAGATGGATAAAGCCGCCATCGACAAACTGATCGAAGCCCAGTTTTCCGCCCTGCCGCCCAGGCTGCGGCAGGCGGCCCGCTACGCGATCGATCATCCCAAGGACATCGCGCTGGAGTCGATGCGCGCCGCGGCCGGGCATGCCGGCGTGCAGGCCGGCGTCATGCTGCGCCTGGCGCGCCAGTTGGGTTTCGACACCTACGAGGCCTTCCGCCAGCCATACCGCGACTGGCTGGCCGCCGGCGGCGCCAGCTTCTCGGGCCGCGCCACCGCGCTGCGCAAGCGTCCGCAGCGCGACGCCGACGCCGGCCTGGTGGCCGACATCCTGGAGGCGGAAGTGCGCAACCTGGGCAGCAGCCTCGGCCCCGCCGCCCTGCCCGCGCTCAAGGCCGCGCACGGCGCGCTGGCCGGCGCGCGCCGCATCTACGTCATCGGCCTGCGCAGCCTGTATCCGGCCGCCTATCACTTCAGCTACGTCTGCGGCATGTTCCTGGACCGCGTCACGCTGCTCACCGGCGTGGGCGGCACGCTGGCCGACGAATTGCGCCGCATCGGCCCGCGCGACGCGCTGATCGCGTTCAGCCAGGCGCCCTATGCCCGGGCGGCGGTCGCGGCGGTGGAATTCGCGCGCGAGCGCGGCGCCGGCGTAGTGGCGGTCACCGACAGCGCGGTCTCGCCCATCGCCCCGGGCGCCAAGGCGCTGCTGCTGGTGGCCAGCGACACGCCCTCGCTGTTTCCTTCGGTGGTGCCGGCCCTGTCCATCGCGCAGACGCTGGCCGCCATGCTGGTCGCGCACAGCGGCAAGGAAAGCCTGCGCGAAATCGCCAACAGCGAGGCCCAGCTGCAGCGCTTCGGCGTGTACGCCGACAAGCCCTGAGGCGTCAGGCGATGGGCGCGGGCGGTTCCGCGCCCTGCTGCGCCGCCTTCATTTCCATCAGCAGGCTGTGCAGCATCTCGGTGGACAGCCCGTGCAGCACCAGCCGGTAGCCCGCGCGCAGCGTCGACATCGGCACCAGCGGATGGTTGTTGTTGACCAGGATCAGGTGCTGCGGCGCGCCCAGCAGCTTGGCCGCGTAGATGCCGATGGTCTCGTCCAGCTGCAGCGAATTGGCCGCGCGCCAGAAGTCGTTGTCGGTCAGCATCAGCTGGTACAGCGGCGTGAAGAGCTCGATGGCGCTTTGCAGGTCCAGGAAATTCAGCCGGCCTTGCGGCATGTCTTCGAGCAGCAGCCCGGGATCGTCGATCATCGAGAAATCCACCCGCTGCGGCGCATGCATCTCCACGCCGGCCTCGCGCAGCGCCTGGTTCAGGCGGATGACGAAGTTGAACAGGTTCAGGTCATGCTTGACGAAGAGCTCGTCCTTCAGGTCGTCGATATTGCGCGGCGCCAGCGGCGTGGTCGTGATGGGCACGGGCGAATTGGCGGCGATGAACGACAGGATCTGCGCGCCCAGGTGGAAATGGCGCAGGATCAGCCAGTTGGCCTCGGGCGACACGAAGCGCTTCAGGCCCCATGCCAGGATGCGGTGCAGCAGCTTCGAATGCGACCAGCGGCGCGGCAGGAAGGTCTTGATCACCTGGATCAGGATGATGCAGGCGCGCGCCAGCGGCCGCAGGAACGGCAGCAGGTACTGGCGCGAGGCGCAGCTCGAATCCGTGAGCCAGGCCTTCTTCACCTTGTCCGGCAGGGGCGTGCTGCGGTCCAGGTACAGCGCCAGCCACGGGCTGGGGTCGGCCGGATCGTGCGGCCTGGACAGGAATTCGGGTTCTTTGCTCATGACGCGTCGTCTTCCATCACGTGGTGGAACTGCATCAGGTACAGCGCGGCCGTGCGGCGCGCCGTGTCGACGATGCGCTGCCCGGCGCGGCCGTCCTCGTCGCAGTCCAGCGCCAGCTCCACCGCCGACAGCCAGCGCGCCAGGTGGTGTTCGTCGTTGTGGCCGTGGTATTCCAGGAAGCGGAAGGCGTCCGGCGGCAGCGCCAGGCTGGCCCTGAGCAGCGGCAGCAGCGCCGGCACAATGCGCTGGCCCGTGCCTTCGATGATGTAGATCGCGCCCAGCAGCCCGATGGGGTCGCGCGTGGCGGCCAGGCCGTGCAGGTAGGCGTTGAGCGCCTCGCCGCCCGGATTGCGGCGAAGCGCGTCGATGTCCTCGATGGCGCCGCCGGCCTTGCGGTAGTCGTTGAACAGGATCTGGAAGTCGTTCTGTTCCTCGCCGGCGTGTGTGTCGATCAGCGCGGCCAGGGGCGCGTACTGTCCGGAAAGCGAGGCCGCGCCTTCGCGCATCCACTTGCTGCCCTCGCGCACCTGAGGAATCCAGTTTTCCATCCAGTTCAGGTAGTCGGCCGTCCGGAACCGGCGCTCGCGCAGGCGCCGCACCACGGGCGTGCGCCACACGCGCGAACGGTAGTCGTGCCAGATCGCGGCCAGTTCGGTCAGCAGCTGGCCCAGGCCTTGCGGCGCCCCGTCCGGATCGTGCGGCGGCGCGATCGCGGCGGCGTCGTCGCTGAGCGCGTCTTCGCGCGGCGCGGCCGCGGGCGCGCCGGCGGCCACGCTCGGGGCATGCACGGCTTCGGCCTCCAGCAGCATGTAGGCGGCCATGAAGCGGCCCGACTCCGGGATGTAGCAGAAGATCTGCTCGCCGGGCTTGATCTCGCGCGTTTCCAGGAACTCGGCCAGCATGATGAGGATGGACGCCGCGCCCGTGTTGCCGCGCCACGCCAGGTTGCTGAACCAGCGTTCGCGCGGGATCACCAGGCCGGCCTTCTCCATCAGGTCTTCCACCACCGGGATGAACTTCTCCGACGAGTAGTGGCACAGGAAGTGGTCCACCTGGTCGGGGTCCACCCAGCCGTCGCGCACCAGCTTGGCGTACTCGTGGATGCCGATGTCGAACAGGTGCGGCAGCAGGCGGATGTCCTGGCGCAGCGACAGCGCGCCGTCGGCCTCGGCCTCGTTCCACGAGGGATAGTCCAAGTGGCCGCGGGCGCGGTCGGCCGACAGGCCGAGCTGCATGCACACCGGGTAGTCGCCCGAGAACGAACGCTGGTGCACCCACTTCAGGCGCAGGCGCACGCCTTGCGAAGCGCCCGGCAAGGGCCGCCCGCCATTGCCCAGCAGCACCGCGCCCGCGCCGTCCGACAGCATCCAGCGCAGGAAGTGCGCGTCGAAGTCGGCGTCGTAGCCGCGCGCGGCGAAGCGCGAGCGCTTGAAGAGCCGCGACGGCAGCTCGCTGGCCACGGCCAGGGCGCTGGCATGTCCGCCCAGCTCCACGCCCTGGGCGGCCGTCTGGATGGCCGACACGCCCGCCGCGCAGATGCCGTGCACCGACAGCGTCTCCATCGGATGCGCGGCCAGCTCGCCCTGGATCATGTTGGCGAAGCCCGGCATCAGCGCGTCGCCGCCGGACGAGCCGCTGGCCAGCAGCGACACGGCGGACAGGTCGCTGTCGTGCCGCCGCAGGCAGTCGCGGATGGCGTTGGCCGCCAGTTGCGCGTTGGTGAACACCGTGGCGCCTTCGGGGTCGATCGCATAGTGGCGCTGCTTGATGCCGTTCTCGGCCAGGATGCGGCTCTTGATGCGGCCGGACATGCGGTTCAGCGGCGCGATGTAGCGGTCCATGTCCTCGTTGGACACGGGCTCGCCCGGCATGAAATAGCCGGCGCTCTCCAGATAGACACGATGAAACGCGATGGGCATGGCAGGTCTCTAGTGAGAAATATCGGTGGCGGCGCTAGCGTATGTGCTCGGGCGCCATGTGCGAACGGCTGCGCAGCCGCGGCACGAAGACGGCCAGTACGAACACGCGCAGCATGTAGGGCGCAAGCCCGCGCTCGTTCAGCGCCGGGTTCACGCGGTCGCGGTAATGGTCGCGATGCAGCCGGCCCAGTTCGGACCAGTGCGCGCGTGAATGCTCGTGGTGGGCGGTGTGCAGGCCGATGTTGAACAGCAGCGGATTGACCAGCCCCTCGAAGTTGCGCGCGTAGTTCAGGCCGGCGACGGCGCGCGGGCCGCCGTCGGCATGCGCGTGCTGCAGGTAGTTGGTGGCCAGCAGCCAGTGCAGGCCGTGCAGCTGCGGAACGATGACGAACAGCAGCGCCTTCATGGGGTTGACGGCCAGCAGGCCGCCCCACAGCCCCAGCCAGGCGCCGTACTGCGCCATGCAGTAGCGCCACGCCCCCGGGCTATGTCGGCGCAGGCGGCCCAGCCACGCGAAAAACAGCGGATACAGCACCCACACGGCCTGCAGCGGGTGGATGAGGTAGCCCCACAGATGGTTGGTGTCGCCGCCGAAGCGGTAGGTGCGCGCCACGTCGCGCGCGCCGTGGCGGTAGCGGTGGTGGTTGGCGACGTGGGCGGGATAGAACACGAAGGTGGGATGGCCCTGCAGCAGCGTGATCCAGAAATCGGTGGCGCGGTTGGCCCGCCGTCCGCGCCACATGCGCAGGTGCGTATGGTTGTGGTGGATGACGCCGATGCCCAGCGTCAGGAACAGCATCAGCCCGTACAGCGGCCACCAGAATCCGTACGCCCATTGCCAGGCGGCCAGCGCAGGCAGCGCGGCCAGGTAGGCCAGGCTTTGCCAGTCGCGCCGGTTGCGCAGCGCCGGCAGCCGGCGCCGCCGCTTAAGCGCGCCCGCCAAGCGATTCTCGCTGCCGGAAGGCGTCCAGCTGGGGCGCGGCCGCCTCGGCCTTGAGCCGGGTGCGGAACAGGCGGTCCATGAAGGTGAACTGGAAGCCGTAATTGCCGTTGTAGCAGGCGTGGTGCAGATGATGGCGGCGGCTGGCGGCGAACCAGTGCGCATACGACACCCGCGGAAAGAAGTCGTAGTTGGCGTGCCCGATGCAATTGAAGAACAGGCTGAACAGCGGCACCGAGGCCAGCGACCAGAAACTGAAATCGTGCAGCACCATGGGCAGCAGGATCACGTTGCCCAGCATCAGCGCTTCGACCGGATGGAAGCTGTAGGTGGAGAACGGCGTGGTCACGACCGAACGGTGATGCGGCAGGTGGAAGCGGCGCAGCAGCCGCGTGTGCAGCAGGCGGTGATTGATCCAGAAGTGCACGTCGTTCCACACCACCAGCACCAGGATCTCGACCAAGATCTGGCGCCAGCCGGCGTCCGGGTCCAGCCGCGCCCAGCCCAGCTGCACCAGGCCCCACGGGAAAATCATGCCGGTGCCGAACAGCAGGATGGACAGGCCGGACTGCGCGAACTCGCGGCGCAGCTGGCCCGGGCCGAGCGGACGCGGGTCCAGCGGGCGCCCGATGCCCAGCGCGGGCAGCAGATAATGCGTCAGCAGCCAGGTGGCCGCGCCGAAAACCAGATAGATGCCGCCGAAGAACAGCAAGCCCGCCAGCATGACTTGCCAGGCGGACAGCGATTCGAAAGCCAGGGCCATGAACGTTTTGTTTCACCCGAGGAATGGCCGCATCATAAGCAATCCGTCAGCTTCCAGGCAGGATATTTATTACAAAATGAATCCAGGCGCCACAAAGCTCGCGGGCCGCCCTAGGCCGGGTACAGGCGGTTCAGTCCGGCGACCGCGCCCTCCATGCGGGCCGCCAGTTCCGCGCTTGCGCGCGGCATGGGCTGGCGCACCTCCGCGTTGAGCAGCCCGAGGCGTTCGAGCTGCGCCTTCACCGGGCCGGGATTGGGCTCGGCGAACGCCAGCCGGATCACCGGCGCCAGCGCATGGAAGAGCTTTCTGGCCTGGTCGAGCTGCTGCGTGCGCACGGCGCGGTACATGGCCACGAACAGGTCCGGCCGGATGTGGGCCGCCGCCGCGATCATGCCGGCCCCGCCCAGGCACAGCACGGACAGGGCATGCAGGTCTTCGCCCGCCAGCACGGCCATATTGCCGTCGGCGATCAGCGCCACCGTCTTTTCCAGCGAGCCGCCGCAATCCTTGATCGCGGCGATGTTGGGATGCGCCGCCAGCCCCAGCAGGGTCGAGGTCTCCAGCGTCGCGCCGGTGCGATAGGGTATGTCGTACAGCACCAGGGGAAAGCGCGAGGCGTCGGCCAGGCAGCGGAAATAGGCGGCCGCGCCCTCCTGCCCCGGCCGCACGTAGTACGGCGCCGGCGCCAGGATGCCGGCCAGCGGCCGGGTGCCGAAGGCCGCCAGGCGCTGCAGCACGTGGCCCTGGTGGTTGCCGGCCAGGCCCATGATGACGGGCAGCCTGCCCGCCTCGGTCAGCACGGCGTCCAGCACCGCCAGCTGCTCGGCGTCGTCGAGCGCCGCGGCCTCGCCCGTGCTGCCGCAGACGACCAGCCCGTCCACGCCCGCGGCGGCATAGTGGCGCACCAGGCGGCGCAAGGCCCCGCCGTCGACGGCGCCGCCGGAAAACGGCGTGACCAGCGGCACCCAGACGCCCTGGATCGGAGATTGATGAGATTGCATGTGAACACTCCTTCGGTGTGAAACGGACCGTGGTTGGACCGTACAGAAGTGCTCGGGATATCAGAGGGGATGCGCGGACGGCGCCATGCGCCGCCAGGAGGCCGCTGTTCCGTCGCCCATCTGACGGAACAGCATGCTCCGGTCAGATGAGCGGCTGTTTTTTGGATTTCAGGCCGGCGCAAGCCAGCATCGCGCACAGGGCGCGAAGCGGGAAAGCGGATTGGTTGGCCTGAGGAATCATGAATCGGGAAATCGGTGCGCGGCGAGCGCGAAAGACGGCAAATCTACCGGCAGCCCGCCGCCGTGTCAACGGCGGCGGCGCCGCGGATCACGCCAGGCTGGCCAGGAATACCGCGCACAGGGCTTCCATGCCCTGGCGGTCGTCTTCGTCGAAACGGCCCGGCAGCGGGCTGTCCACGTCCCACACGCCGATCAGTTCGCCGCGGTGCACCAGCGGCACGACGACTTCGGAACGCGAGGCCGCGTCGCAGGCGATGTGCCCGGGAAACGCATGCACGTCCGGCACCACCTGCGTCCGGCGCTGGCTGGCGGCCGCGCCGCAGACGCCGCGGTTCAGCGGGATGCGCACGCAGGCCGGCTTGCCCTGGAACGGCCCCAGCACCAGCTCGGCGCCGTCATAGAAATAAAAGCCCGCCCAGTTCAGGTCCGGCAGGGCCTGGTAGGCCAGCGCGCTCAGGTTGGCCGCATTGGCGATGCGGTCGTGTTCGCCCTCGAGCAGGGCGCGGGCCTGGGCGGCCAGCCCGGCGTACAGGGCGGCCTTGGAATCGGCGTGGATCGGGGCGGCTTCGAACATGGCGGAAATGTAACTGTACAGGCGATTATCGATGCAGGTGATTTTAGGGCCAGCCGCCATTATGGGGGCCGGGCTGCCGCCATGTGGGACAATGCTTTTCGCAAATTTCTCAACCGGGCCTCCCCAAGGGAAAAAAATGCCCGAACCTTCCTACCCTTCTTGATCAAGAAGCACTCCATGGACAAGCCTCTCGAACCTGCGTTTTCCTTTTCGGAACGCGCCCAGCAACTCACCAGCTCCGCCATCCGCGAGATTCTCAAGGTAACCGAGCGTCCCGAAGTCATTTCGTTCGCCGGCGGCCTGCCGGCGCCCGGCGGCTTTCCGGTAGAGGTAGTTCGCGCGGCATTCGACAAGGTACTGTCCACCAACGGCCGCGCCGCCCTGCAGTACGGCCCCACTGAAGGCTACGCGCCGCTGCGCCAATGGGTCGCCGACGACCTGAACAAGGCCGGCGCCAACGTCACGCCCGACCAGACCCTGATCGTGTCGGGCTCGCAGCAGGCGCTGGACCTGCTGGGCAAGGTGCTGATCGACCCGGGCAGCAAGGTGCTGGTCGAAGACCCCAGCTACCTGGGCGCGCTGCAGTCGTTCAGCCTGTACCAGCCCAAGTTCGTGCCGGTGCCCACCGACGAAGGCGGCCTGATCCCGGAAGCCATCACCCCTGAATTGGCCGCCGGCGCGCGCTTCCTGTACGCCCTGCCCAATTTCCAGAACCCCACCGGCCGCACGCTGAGCCTGGAGCGCCGCATCGCGCTGGTCAAGCGCGCCGCGGAACTGAACCTCACCATCGTCGAGGACGATCCCTACGGCGAACTGCGCTACGCCGGCGAGCCGCAACCCGGCCTGATCGCGCTGGCCGCCGAATACGGCGCCAACGTCGTGCGCCTGGGCACGTTCTCCAAGGTGCTGGCCCCCGGCCTGCGCCTGGGCTACATCGCCGCCGCGCGCCCGCTCATCGACAAGCTGGTGCAGGCCAAGCAGGCCACCGACCTGCACACGCCCACGCTGACCCAGATGGCCGTGTACGAGATCGTCAAGGACGGCTTCCTGGAAGAGCACCTGCCCAACGTGCGCGAGATCTACCGCGTGCAGGGCCGCTGCATGCTGGACGCCATCGCGCGCGAGTTCCCGTCCACCGTCACCTGGACCAAGCCTGAAGGCGGCATGTTCATCTGGCTGACGCTGCCCGAGCACATCGACACCACCGCGCTGCTGCAAAAGGCCATCGCGCAGAACGTGGCCTTCGTGCCGGGCGCGCCGTTCTATTGCGGCGCCGGCAAATCCAACACGCTGCGCCTGAGCTTCGCCACGGTGCCGGAAGACAAGATCCGCACCGGCATCGCAATCCTCGGCAAGCTGCTGAAAGCGCTGTAAGTTTCCCCCCCCGAAGCGCCCTTGGCGCTTCCCCCCAGGGGGCGCCGCTACGGACCGGCGGAGCCGGATCCGTGCAGCCCCGATCTGGGAGCGCTTGTGGCGTGCGGTGAGGGTGCCTCGAATCGCTCGGGGTTCTGCTGGACAGGAAGCCGGCGCGCGGTTGTTTTATGCTGTCGGTTTTCCTTCCTCCGTTTCGCCGTGACAGTGAGCGCCCCCCAACAATCTCCCGTCGACCTCTCCGACATCGTCTTTACCGACTGGGTTGAACGCTGGCTGCCGAAATCATGGCGGCCCTATGCCCGGCTTTGCCGGCTGGACCGACCCATCGGCACCTGGCTGACCCTGCTGCCCGCCGTCGCCGCGCTGGTGCAGGCCGCGGGCGGGCTGCCCGATCTGCAGCGCCTGATCGTGTTTTCGCTGGGCGCGCTGCTGATGCGCGGCATCGGCTGCACGGTCAACGACATGTGCGACCGCAACTTCGACAAGCACGTCGAGCGCACGCGCTTCCGGCCGCTGACCAGCGGCCAGCTCACGATGAAGAACGCCGTCTGGTTCCTGCTCGGGCAGTTGCTGGTCTGCGGCTCGCTGCTGTTTTTCCTGAACGAAATGAGCCGCTGGCTGGCGCTGGCCGTGCTGCCCTTCGTCTTCATCTATCCGCTGTGCAAGCGCGTCACGTACTGGCCGCAGGTGGTGCTGGGCATCTGCTTCAACTGGGGCATGCTGATGGCCTGGTCCGACACGCAGAACCATGTGCCGCTGGCCGCCATCGCGATGTGGGCGGGCGCCGTGCTGTGGCAGGTGGGCTACGACAGCATCTACGCCTACGTGGACGTGCGCGACGACCGCAGCCTGGGCCTGCACTCCACCGCCATGCGCTTCGGCGACCAGGGCAAGCTCTGGATCGGCGGCTTCTACGCGGCCACCGTGGCGCTGTGGGCCTGGGGCGGCTACGCCATCGGCCTGTCGTGGGCCTATCAGGTCGGCATGGCGGCGGTGGCGGTGCACCTGGCCTGGCAGCTCAAGGTGTTCGACATCCAGCGTCCCGACCGCAATTTCATGCTGTTTCGCGCCAACCTCTGGCTGGGCGCGTTGCTGGTGGCCGCCGCGCTGGCGGGCACCCTGATCCGCTGAAACGCGCCGGTTCGGGCGCAGACGGCCGCCATTCCCCCTTGATGGAGATCCGCATGCCCGCTTTGCTCAAACCCCTGGTCCTGGCCGCTGCGGCCGCCGCCGCGCTCGGCGCCCTGCCGGCCCAGGCCGCCGACTGCTCCGCGGCGCGCGGCTGCGCCGCCAAGTTCTGCCATATCGAAAACGACATCGCCGCGGCCCAGGCGCAGAACAACACGCGGCGCGAAGCCGGGTTGCGCAAGGCCCTGGCCGAAGCCCGCGCCAGCTGCACCGACAGCCGGCTGCAGGACAGCCGCGAAGCCAAAGTCCGCGACAAGCAGGCCGAAGTGGCCGAGCGCGAAAGCGAACTCAAGGCGGCCCGCGCCAAGGGCAAGCAGGACAAGATCGACAAGGCCCAGCGCAAGCTGGACGAGGCCCGCGCCGAATACGACGCCGCCCTGGCGGAACTGAACCGCTGATCCCGTTCGTCCCACCTTCCCGCCCCGCCGCAAGGGGCGCGGCCTCCTATTGCGTCATCAAATGGAAACATCACCATTGATGGGGTTATTTGGTGAAATAGCACCCGATTAGCCAAGATTTTGGAAAAATGTTTTCAGGTAATAAGGGTTTATCCCAGGGGTGATTGCGCACAGAATGCAACTCATCGGGACACAGCAAGCGAACCCCCAGGCAATCAGGCCGGCGGTTCGGCTCCCAAGCTCAAGATCAACGGAGGTCTGCCATGAAAACCCTTGCTACCGCTTTGATGCTGTCCATGTCCGTTCTGGCCGCCGGCGCCCAAGCCGCCGAAGCCGACCAAGGCGTCACGCGCGCCCAGGTCCAGGCCGAACTGCAACAAGCCAAGGCATCCGGCCAGTACACGTTCGGCGAAGAAGGCTATCCCGCCCCCATCGCCCAGACGTCCAGCCTGACCTCGCAACAGGTCCAGGCCGAACTGGCCCAGGCCAAGAACGCCGGCGAAGTGACTTTCGGCAACCTGGACTATCCGCCCGTCGCCGCCGCCGAAAAGACCACCACGCTGAGCCGCGCCCAGGTCCAGACCGAACTGGCGCAAGCCAAGGCGGAAGGCCTGGTCACCTTCGGCAACCTGGACTACCCGCCCCTGGGCAGCTGATCCCCTCCCACGGCCGCTTCCCCCCGCGGCCGCGAACAGCGCCCCAAAGCCCTCCGGCCCCGCCGGGGGGCTTTGTTTTTGCCGATTCGACGTTTATTAATGTCGAATCGACTATTTCTTAAGCCGATTCGACTTTCTGCTCTCTACACATCGACAGCGCGCGGGCATAGCATGAGGCCACTGCCTTCCCCTATCCACAGGAGTCCGCGCCATGTCCCTCGCATCATCGCCCCGTCCCATCCTGCTCCTGGGCGCCGGAAAGATCGGCTTCGCCATCGCCTTGATGCTCGAACGCAGCGGCGATTATCGCGTGCTGGTCGCCGACCAGGACCCCGCGCGGCTGCGGGCCGTGGCCGAACTCGGTTGCGAAACCCGGCAGATTTCGGATGACGACTCCGTGGCGCGCTGCATCGAAGGCCGCTACGCCGTCGTCAACGCACTGCCCTTCCATCGCGCCATCGCGGTGGCCGGCCTGTGCGCCAAAGCGGGCGTGCACTATTTCGACCTGACCGAGGACGTCGCCAGCACGCACGCCATCCAGTCGCTGGCCGCCGAGTCCCGCGGCGTGCTGATGCCGCAATGCGGCCTGGCCCCGGGCTTCATCGGCATCGTCGGCAACGCGCTGGCGCGCCGCTTCGACACCCTGCTGGACCTGCGCATGCGCGTCGGCGCCCTGCCGCGCTATCCCTCGAACGGCCTGCGCTACAACCTGACCTGGAGCACCGAAGGGCTGATCAACGAATACTGCAACCCGTGCGAGGCCATCGTCGACGGCCAGCTCACCAGCGTGCCCGCGCTGGAAGGCTACGAAACCTTCGCGCTCGACGGCGTGGAGTACGAAGCCTTCAACACCTCGGGCGGCCTGGGCACCCTGCCCGCCACCCTGCTGGGCCGCGCCCGCAACGTGGACTACAAGTCCGTGCGCTACCCCGGACACTGCGCCATCATGAAGCTGCTGCTCAACGATCTGCGCCTGCGCGACCGCCGCGACCTGCTCAAGGAGATCTTCGAAGCGGCCATCCCCACCACCGGCCAGGACGTGATCGTGATCCAGGCTTCGGCCTCGGGCCGGCGCGACGGCCGGCTGGAAGAAGAGTCCTACCCGGTGCGCATCTTCGGCGCGGACGTGGAAGGCCACCGCCTGAGCGCGATCCAGCTGTCCACGGCGGCGGGCATCTGCGCGGCGCTCGACCTGGTGGCCCAGGGCGTGCTGCCGCAGCGCGGTTTCGTGGGCCAGGAAGCGATCGACCTGGAGACCTTTGTGCACAACCGCTACGGCCGGGTGTATGCAGGCAAGCCCCTGGCGCTGGCCGGGGTCGCCCTCTGAGCGCGGCTTACTGCATGAACCAGCCGTGGCTCACGACGAATGACTGTCCGGTGAACGCGGCGCTCGGGAACGTGGAAAGAAACAGCACCGTCTGCGCGACGTCCTCGACGGTGGTGAAAACGCCATCGACGGTGCCGCCGAGCATGACGTCGCGCACCACCTCCTCCTCGGAAATGCCGAGTTCCTTCGCCTGCTCGGGAATCTGCTTGTCGACCAGCGGCGTCTTGACGAAACCGGGGCATATGACGTGCGAGCGCACGTTGTGCGGCGCGCCTTCCTTGGCCAGCACCCTGGCCAGGCCCAGCAGCGCGTGCTTGGCCGCGACGTAGGCCGATTTCAGGGGCGAGGCCTCGTGCGAATGCACCGAGCCCATATAGATCACGATGCCGCCCCGGTCGTCCTTGTACATGTGCTTGAGCGCGGCCTTCGTCGTCAGGAACGCACCGTCGACGTGGATCGCCTGCATCTTCTTCCAGTCGGCGAAAGCGTAGTCCTGGATCGGATTGACGATCTGGATGCCGGCGTTCGAAACCAGGATATCGATCGAGCCGAATTCCTTGGCCACCTGATCGATGCCCCGGTTGACCGCGGCTTCATCGGTGACGTCCATCGCCACGCCCACGGCTTTGCCGCCGGCGCTGCGGATCGCCTGCGCGGCCGCATTCGCGCCGTCCACGTTCAGGTCTGCGATCGCGACCGCGCAGCCGGCCCGCGCCAGCGTCATGGCGATTTCCTTGCCGATGCCGCTGGCCGCGCCCGTGACGACGGCAACCTTGCCATTCAGATTGTTCATGATGAACTCCTTTGAAAAATGCCGATGATCCGGCGATGCCGCGGAAAGCCCTGAATCCAGTATATTCATCGCCTGATGAATTAATCAACGACAGGCGGGCGATGAAATTGTCTTTTCCAGATTCCTGCGATGGAACGAAGCGCGCGCGCGGACGGCCGGCCGTCAGGGAGACCGTGGACCCGGACACGCTGCTCCATACGGCGCAGCAGGTATTTGCGCGCCACGGCTACGAAGCGGCCAGCGTGCGCGAGATCGCACGCACGGCCGGCGTCGACGCGGCATTGATCGCGCATCGCTTCGGCTCCAAGCAGGAACTGTGGACGGCCATCATCGACCGGATCGCCCAACGGGCCGAGCCCATGGTCGAGGCCACGCGCAAGCTGGCCGGCGAGCCGATGGCCCCACGGGAACGGGTCGAGCGGGCGCTGGCGCTTTTCGTCGACCGGGTCATCGGCGAACCGGACCTCGGCCTGTTCTTTTCCACGGCGGCGCTGGAAGACGGGGAGCGGCTCGACCTGCTGGTCGAGCGCGTGATGCGGCCGTACTACCGCGTGCTCACGCCGCTGCTGGCCGCGGCGATGGACGCCGGCGAGATGGCGCGCCACGATCCCATGGTCATGTCGATGATGCTGCTCAATGGCATCACCAAGACGGTGTCGTACAGCCACCTGCTGGGCCGCTTTTCATCGCTGCCGCAACGGCCTCGCGCCTTCAGGAAATCGGTGCTCGGCATCGCGCTGTCGATGCTGGGGCGCTAGACCCTAGGCCCAGCCTTCCAGGCGCAGCGTGGCGCGCACCAGGCGCTGTTCTTCCTGCTCGATATCCGACAGGCTGCGGCGCACGCTGTCCACGTGGTCGGCGGCCGCCTTGCGCGCCTGCTCGGGCTGGCGCCCGGTGACGGCGTTGAACAGCCGCGCATGCTGGCGGTCGATCTGGCGCTTTTCCGGCTCTCGGTGATACAGGTTGTTCACGCAGGCGAACACCGAACCCAGCAGCAGGTCTGTCAGGGATTGCAGCGTATGCACCAGCACCGGGTTGTGCGAGGCCTCGCAGATAGCGAGATGGAAGGCGTGGTCCAGGTGCGCGTGCGTCGTCATGTCGGTGGCCGCATCCTGCGCCGCCACCATTTCGTCGTAGCGCCGGCGGATCATGATGAAATCCGCCTCGGTGCCGCGTATGGCCGCCAGGCGCGCCGACTCCGCCTCCAGCAGCGAGCGCACCTCCAGCAGGTCGTAGAGCGTGCGCGGCTGCGAATTGAACAGGTGCATCAGCGGCCCGGCGTCCACCTTGGAGATCTGCGCCACGAACGATCCCTTGCCCTGCGAGGTATGGATGATCTCGCGCGCGCGCAGCAGCTTCAGCCCTTCGCGCAGGGCCGTGCGCGACACGCCCAGCTTTTCGGTCAGGCGGCGTTCCGAGGGCAGCGCCTGGCCGGCCTTGAGCACGCCGTCCAGGATCAGGCGCTCGATGCGCTCGGCCACCTCGTCCGCCACCTGGCGGGGTTTTGCTTCTGTTTCCGCGTACATGCGCTCTCCGTACCAGTGGTATGACCAAGCCCGCCCCCCATGGGAACCGGCCGATCAGGCCTCTGTAAGTAGCTGATATAAAACCATAAAAAATCAAGGTCTGCCCGGGACGACCAAAATAAACTGGTATGACCAGCGGGTTTTGATATGGACATCGCCGCTGGCGCGGACGATGATGTCGCGAAGAACCGCCCGGCGCGCGGCGCCGGCCAGCCTCACTTACCGTCAGAGAACCGCATGACTCAACGCATCCAGCACCACGGCCTGCAAGTGGCGGCCAATCTCAGCCAATTCATCGAACAGGAAGCGCTGCCCGGCACCGGCCTGGATGCCGACGCGTTCTGGCAGGGTTTCGCCGCCCTGGTGCAAGACCTGGCCCCCAAGAACCGCAAGCTGCTGGCCGAGCGCGACCGCCTGCAGGCCGAGCTCGACGCCTGGCACCGCGCCCATCCGGGCCCCATCGCCGACCCGGCCGCCTACCGCAAATTCCTCGAAGGCATCGGCTACCTGCTGCCGCAGCCGGCCAGCGTGCGCGCCAGCACCGACCGCGTCGACACCGAGATCTCGCAGCAGGCCGGCCCGCAGCTGGTGGTGCCCATGTCCAACCCGCGCTATGCGCTGAACGCCGCCAACGCGCGCTGGGGCAGCCTGTACGACGCCCTCTACGGCACCGACGCCATCCCCGCCACGCCGGGCGACACCGGCGGCGGCTACAACCCGCAGCGCGGCGCGGCCGTCATCGCCCGCGCCCGCGCCTTCCTGGACGGCGCCGCCCCGCTGGCCCAGGGCTCGCACGCCGACGCGCGCGGCTACACCGTCGAAGGCGGCCAGCTGCGCGTGGCGCTGGCCGACGGCGCCACCGGCCTGAAGTCGCCCGCCCAGTTCGCCGGCTACCAGGGCCCGGCCTCCGCCCCCACGGCCATCCTGCTGGTCAACAACGGCCTGCATTTCGAGATCCAGATCGACCGCGCCCACGCCATCGGCAGCACCGACGCCGCCGGCGTGAAGGACGTGGTGGTCGAGGCCGCGCTGACCACCATCATGGACTGCGAGGACTCGGTCGCCGCCGTCGACGCGGACGACAAGGTGCAGATCTACCGCAACTGGCTCGGCCTGATGAAGGGCGACCTCACCGAGGAAGTCACCAAGGGCGGCAAGACCTTCACCCGCAAGCTGAACCCGGACCGCCAGTACACCCGCCCCGACGGCTCGCCGCTCACCCTGCACGGCCGCTCGCTCATGTTCGTGCGCAACGTCGGCCACCTGATGACCAACCCGGCCATCCTGGACCGCGACGGCCAGGAAATCCCCGAAGGCATCCTGGACGCGGTGGTCACCAGCCTGGCCGCCCTGGCCGACCGCGAGCGCAAGCTGAACTCGCGCACCGGCTCGGTCTACATCGTCAAGCCCAAGATGCACGGCCCGGCCGAGGCCGCGTTCGCCAGCGAGCTGTTCGACCGCGTCGAAGACCTGCTGAAGCTGCCGCGCAACACCCTGAAAATGGGCATCATGGACGAGGAGCGCCGCACCAGCATCAACCTCAAGGCCTGCATCGAAGCCGCCGCCAGCCGCGTGGCCTTCATCAACACCGGCTTCCTGGACCGCACCGGCGACGAAATGCACTCCAGCATGGAAGCCGGCCCGATGATGCGCAAGGGCGACATGAAGTCCACCGCCTGGATCGCCGCCTACGAACGCAATAACGTGCTGGTCGGCCTGGACGCCGGCCTGCGCGGCCGCGCCCAGATCGGCAAGGGCATGTGGGCCATGCCGGACATGATGGCCGCCATGCTGGAACAGAAGATCGCGCATCCCAAGGCCGGCGCCAACACCGCCTGGGTGCCCTCGCCCACGGCCGCCACGCTGCACGCACTGCACTACCACCAGGTCGACGTGCAGGCGGTGCAGCAGGAACTGGAACGCACCAGCCTGGACAGCGTGCGCGACGAACTGCTGCATGGCCTGCTGACCGTGCCGGTGGGCGACCCGTCCAAATGGTCGGCCGCCGACATCCAGCAGGAGCTGGACAACAACGTGCAGGGCATCCTGGGCTACGTGGTGCGCTGGATCGACCAGGGCGTGGGCTGCTCCAAGGTGCCCGACATCCATAACGTCGGCCTGATGGAAGACCGCGCCACGCTGCGCATCTCCAGCCAGCACATCGCCAACTGGCTGCGCCACGGCATCACCAACCGCGACCAGGTCATGGAAACCTTCAAGCGCATGGCCAAGGTGGTCGACGGCCAGAACGCCGGCGATCCGCTCTACCGCCCCATGGCCGGCCACTTCGACACCTCGCTGGCCTTCAAGGCGGCCTGCGCGCTGGTGTTCGAAGGCCTGACGCAGCCCAACGGCTACACGGAGCCGCTGCTGCACAAGTACCGCCTGGAGTTCAAGGCCGCCCAGGCCTGAGCGCCGCAACCCGAACGGGCCGGACAGCGTTGGGGCCGGACGGCGTTGCTGTCCGGCCTTTTGCTTGTCCGCCGGAAAATATCGCGCCTTTTTCGCACGGTCGTGCTAAATTTGCCTCATGACCGCCAAAACCGAGAAAAGCGAACTGACCTTCGCGGCCATCGTCGACGCCGCGCTGGACATGGCCGCCGCGCAGGGCCTGGAAAGCCTGTCGCTGGGCCAGGTCGCCCGGCGCCTGGGCATCAGCAAGAGCGGCGTGTTCTCGCGCGTGGGCTCGCTCGAGGCCCTGCAGCAGGCGGTGCTGGACGAGTACGACCGGCGCTTCGTGGCCGCGGTCTTCACCCCCGCGATGGCCTACGCCCGCGGCTTGCCGCGGCTCAACGCCCTGGTGTCGCTGTGGATAGACCGCGCCAGCAACGTCGAAATGCTGACCGGCTGCATCTACGTGGCCGGGGCCTTCGAGTACGACGACGTCGAATCGCCGCTGCGCAGCGTGCTGGAGCACAATCTGCGGCGCTGGCGCGCGGCCATGGTCCGCACCGTGAACCAGGCGCTGGAAGCCGGCCACCTGCGCCCGGACACCGACCCCGAACAGCTGGTGTTCGAGGTCTACAGCCTGATGATCGGCCTGATGCACGACGCGCGCTTCCTGCGCGACCCCAAGGCCCACGACCGCGTGCGGGCCGCCTATGAACGCCTGATTTCCACCTACCGCAGCTTCAAGTACATCGGATAGCGCCGCCCGGACGCACCGGCGCGGCGCTTTGCTTACGCCCAATTTCGCACGATCGTGCGAAACATTCAGGAGCCTCACATGTGGATACTGATCGCCCTCATCGCCCTGGCCGCCGGCCTGCGCCTCTGGCTGCTATGGCGCGCCCTGCTGCGGCAACTGCCCGACCGCCCCGAGCATCTGGTACTTTTCTAGATTGCCATGGCCGTCCCGTTCTATATTTTCGGTTCGCCCCTACCGAACGTCGTCATGCCGCGCTCCTGCCATCTATTGATCATCGACCCGCAGAACGACTTCTGCGACCTGCCTCCCGCCTACCTGCCCACCGATCCGCTGACGGGCGCCGCGCTTGCGCCGGCCCTGCCGGTCGCCGGCGCGCACCAGGACATGCTGCGGCTGGCGCGCTTCATCGACGCCGCCGCCCCCGCGCTGACCGCCATCACCGTCACGCTGGATTCCCACCACCGGCTCGATATCGCCCACCCGACGTTCTGGTGCACCGGCGACGGCCAGCCGGTGGCGCCGTTCACGCCGATCACCGCGGCCCAGGTGCGCGCCGGCGCGTTCCGCCCGCGCCATGCCGACGACCTGCCGCGCACCCTGTCCTACCTGGACGAACTGGAGGCGCGCGGCCGCTACACGCTGATGGTCTGGCCCGTGCACTGCGAGATCGGCACGTGGGGCCACAACGTGCATGCGGACGTGCGCTCCGCCTACAGCCGCTGGGAAGACGAGCGCCAGTTCATCGTGCGCAAGGTCCCCAAGGGCGTGAACCCCTGGACCGAGCACTACAGCGCGCTGATGGCCGAAGTGCCCGACGCCGACGATCCCCGCAGCCAGCTCAACCGCGGCCTGCTCGACGCGCTGGACCGCGCCGAGATCATCCTGGTCGCCGGCGAAGCGGGCAGCCACTGCGTCAAGGCCACCGTCGAACACCTGGCCGAGCACCTGCCCGGCCGCGAGCTGTCGCGGCTGGTGCTGTTGACCGACTGCATGAGCCCCGTGGCCGGCTTCGCCGACGCGCAGGCGGCGTTCCAGCAGCGCATGCGGGACCTGGGCGTGCAGCAGCGCACCAGCGTCGACATGGCGCGCGCCCTGCTCGCCGCCTAGCCCCTGAAACGACACGGCCGCCTGCATCGCGCATGGCGGCCGTCGACGGCGACAGGGGAATCCGCGCTCAATCGTCTTTGTCCTCGCATTGCACATACAGCGCGCCGATCGCCTCGCACAGGGCGGCGGGCTGCTGGAACAGGCGCGACACCAGGATGCAGCCCTGCACCGTCGCGAACACCGCGCGGCCGGCCGCCTCGGGGGTGCCGGAAAACTTCATCGTGCCTTGCGCCGCGCCTTCGGCCAGCACGCGCGCCAGCCAGGCTTCGTGCGCCCGGAAGAAACCCTGCAAGGCGCCGCGCACCCGTTCCGGCAGGGAATTGACCTCGGCGGCCAGCATGCCGCCCAGGCACAGTTCGCCCGAACCGCAGGAACGCGATTCCATCAGCGACAGGTATTGGTCGAGCTGCGCCCGCGCGGGCTGCGCGGTGTCGATGCTGCGCACGGCGCCGAGCGCGCGCGCGCTGTAGGCTTCGACGGCTTCGTACAGCAGGTCGTCCTTGCCCGGAAAGTAATAGTGGATGCTGGACGTCTTCACGCCCACGTGCTCGGCCAGGTCGCGGTAACTGAAGCCGTTGCATCCGCGCGTGCGAATCAGCTTCTCGGCGTGGGCCAGTAGCAGTTCGCGGGTGGTGCTGGGGGTCGGAGTGTCCATGGCTGAATATTACCTACTAATAGGTCAATTCGTCATCGATGCGGCGGATTACGCCGCGGTAACGCCCGCGCGGGCCCCGGCGGGAAGATTCCCGCTTCCCGGGGCCCGCATGCGTCGGCATCACGCTCAGCCTTGCACGGGCGGATAGTCCAGCTCGCCGCTGTCGGTCAGGCCATGGGCGCGGGCGGCAGCCAGTTCCTGCTGCACCTGGGCGCGGGTCTTGTCGGCGCTGGCGGCGTAGGTCGTGGCGGCATAGCCTTCTTCGCCGAACTCCAGCTGGCCGGCGGCGCGGGCGGCGGCCAATTCCTGCTGCACCTGGGCGCGCGTCAGCGTGCTTTCTGTGTTCAGCGGCGGGGGATAGTCCAGCTCGCCGGCGTGGGCGGCGCCGATGAAGGAAGCGGACAGGATCAGGGCGGATACGAGGGTCTTCATGGTCGGGCTCCTAATGGATCGGTACGGCGATAGCGGTGTGGATGACGCTATCTATGTATAGATAGATGACTGGGGAAAAAAACTCAGCCCTGCACCGGCGGGTAGGCCAGTTCGGCGCTGTCGGTCAGGCCTTGCGCGCGGGCGGCGGCCAGTTCCTGCCGCACCTGGGCGCGGGTCTTGTCGGCGCGGGCGGCGTAAGTCGTGGCGGCATAGCCTTCTTCGCCGAACGCGAGCTCGCCATTGGCGCGGGCGGCGGCCAGCTCCTGCTGCACCTGGGCGCGCGTCAGCGTGCTTTCCGTGTTCAGGGCGGGCGGATAGTCCAGTTCGCCGGCCTGGGCGGCGCCGATGAAGGAAGCGGACAGGATCAGGGCGGATACGAGGGTCTTCATGGTCAATCTCCGGATAAGGATGGTGTTGCTGTTCAAACAAACTATCTACTTATAGGTAGATAACTGAGTAAATAAAAAAGACGGACTACTGTATTTCTGGTTTCGACGGCGGCGGATTCGGTTGGTGTGCTGCGTCGATGGATGAATCTTATCTACTACTAGGTAGATAGCGCCAGCGGTTTTGTGAAACTGAATATTTCACACCCCCGCCAACAAACAAAAAGCCCGCGCCCCCAAGGGGACGCGGGCCTGTACCCGCCGTGAATTCACCCGGCTTAGAACGGAATATCGTCGTCCATGTCCGCCAGGTTGGCGCCGCTGCTGGCCGGGGCCGCCGCGGGGGCCGGGCGCTGCTGGGGCGCCGGGCGTTGCGCCGGGGCGCGCTGCTGGCGCGGGGCCTCGTCGAAGCCGCCGCCACCGCCGTAGCTGGCGCCGCCGCCGCTGCTGTCGTCGCGTCCGCCCAGCATCTGCATCTGGTCGGCGACGATTTCGGTGCTGTAGCGGTCAGCGCCGGTTTCCTTGTCCTGCCACTTGCGGGTCTTGAGGCGGCCTTCGATGTAGACCGAGCGGCCTTTTTTCAGGTATTCGCCGGCGATTTCGGCCAGGCGGTTGTACATGACCACGCGGTGCCATTCCGTTTCTTCGCGGCGCTCGCCGGAAGCCTTGTCTTTCCAGGTGGAGGTGGTGGCAATGGACATATTGCAGATTGCCGCCCCGTCGGGGCTGTAGCGGACTTCCGGGTCGCGTCCCAGATTGCCCACGAGTATGACTTTGTTAACCGATGCCATGCCGTTGTCCCTCTGTTGTTGACAGCCTGCGCCTGTGCGTTGCCGCGGACGCGCCGGCAACAACATAAAAGCGATGTTGAAGACCGGCTTCATGAAACACGCCGGTCATCATTACGATGACCGGCGACGCCGGGTGAAGCCCTTGGATTGGTATGTATTATCGACGAAAAGAGTCCGGCGCGCCAAACGGAAATAGTGACAAAACCGTCCCCGTTGCTTCGGGATTTGCCCGCTGTTGGACGCCGTTCGGCGCGAGATCCGTGACTTTGCCGCCCACCAGGGTTTACGCCAGGGGCCGCAGCGCCCAGGTGACCGCCAGCCACAGCGCCGACAGCACGGCCGCGGCGATGAACACCGCGCTGGCCCCGGAATGCGCGGCCAGCCAGCCGCCCAGCGCGCCGCCGGCGAACAGGCCCGCGGCCTGGGCGGTGTTGTAGAAGCCCAGCGCCAGGCCCTTGTAGGCCTGCGGCGCCACGCGCGACACCAGCGAAGGCTGCAGGGCCTCCAGCACGTTGAACGCCACGAAAAAGCCCGTCAGCGCGATCGCCAGGGTATAGAAGCCGTGGCTGGCGGCCGGCAGCAGCGCGCACACCACGATCAGCCCCGCCACCGACGCGCGCAGCGCGCCGCGGTGGGCGCGGCGTTTTTCGGCGACGAACACCACCGGCACCATCAGCACGAAGGACACCAGGATCACCGGCAGATAGACCTTCCACAGGTCGCGCGCGTCCAGGCCGCCGGCCTGCGCCAGCAGCGCCGGCACCACCACGAACAGCGACACCTGGATCAGGTGCAGCACGAACACGCCGAAGTTCAGGCGCAGCAGGTCGCGGTGGGTCAGGACCTCGCGCGGCCTGGCCGCCTGCATGCTGCGGGCCTGCGTGCGCGGCACCACCGGCACGACGAAGCGCGCCACGGCCACACAGACGACGCCCAGGCAGGCGATGGTCCAGAACAGGCCCGACAGGCCCCACCAGCCCACCAGCACGGGCGAGAGCACCAGCGACACGGCGAAGGACAGACCGATCGACCCGCCCACCATGGCCATGGCGCGCGTGCGCACCTCGTCGCGGGTGGCGTCCGCCAGCCAGGCGGTGACCGCCGCGGAGATCGCGCCGGCGCCCTGGATGGCGCGGCCGATGGTGATCCAGTAGACGTCCGGGGCCTGCGCGCAGACGACGCTGCCGATCACGAACAGCAGCAGGCCGAACAGGACCACCGGACGCCGCCCCCAGCGGTCGGACGCCAGGCCGAACGGGATCTGCATGAACGCCTGGGTCAGGCCGTACATGCCCAGCGCCAGGCCGACGCGGGCCGGGTCGTCGCCGCCCGGCATGCCGCTGGCGGCCACGGCGAACACGGGCAGCAACAGGAACAAGCCCAGCATCCGCGCGGCGAACAGGCCCGCCAGCGCCACGCTGGCGCGGCGCTCGGACGGAGTCAATTTCAGTTTTTTATCTGCCGGCATGCGGAAATTTCAACAATGACTGGGGCTATGCGCGCGCGTGGGAGTCATACGCTCACGGTCTGATTTGGCGGTGCGGCGCCGGCCCCGGGGCCTGCGAGGGCTGGAGGACTGCCCGGAACGCGAGGGGGGCCGGCGCGCTATAGTACCAAGTTGGCCTTTGAAACCGCTTAAGAGCCCGATGGACGCGATACGCATTCGGGGTGCCCGCACCCACAATCTCAAGAACGTCTCGCTGGACCTGCCGCGCCACAAACTGGTGGTCGTGACCGGCTTGTCCGGCTCGGGCAAGTCTTCCCTGGCGTTCGACACCCTGTACGCCGAGGGCCAGCGGCGCTACGTGGAGAGCCTGTCCGCCTACGCCCGCCAGTTCCTGCAGCTGATGGACAAGCCGGACGTGGACCTGATCGAGGGGTTGTCGCCGGCCATCTCGATCGAGCAGAAGGCCGCAGGGCACAACCCCCGCTCCACCGTCGGCACCATCACCGAAATCCACGACTACCTGCGCCTGCTGTACGCGCGGGTCGGCACGCCCTATTGCCCGGACCACGGCCTGCCGCTGCAGGCGCAAAGCGTCAGCCAGATGGTGGACGCGGTGCTGGCCTGGGCGCCCGAGACCCGGCTGGCGGTGCTGGCGCCGATCGCACGCGGCAAGAAAGGCAGTTTCGAGGACGAATGCGCCAGCCTGCAGGCGCAGGGCTACGTGCGCCTGCGCGTCGACGGCCAGATGATGGAAATCGACGGCATGGCGCCGCTGAAGAAGACCGAGAAGCACGATATCGACGTCGTCATCGACCGCCTGCGCATCCGGCCCGAAAGCAAGCAGCGCCTGGCCGAGAGCTTCGAGACCGCCCTGCAGCTGGCCGACGGCCGCGCGCTGGCGCTGGACATGGACGGCGGGCGCGAACAGGTCTTCTCCAGCCGCTACGCCTGCCCGGTTTGCAGCCACAGCCTGCCCGAGCTGGAGCCGCGCCTGTTCAGCTTCAACAATCCCATGGGCGCCTGCCCCAGTTGCGACGGCATCGGCCAAGTCGGCTTCTTCGACCCCAAGCGCGTGGTCGCCTTCCCCGAACTGAGCCTGGCCGCCGGCGCCATCCGCGGCTGGGACCGCCGCAACGCGTTCACGCACTCGCTTCTGACCAGCCTGGCGGCGCACTACGAATTCGACATCGAAACGCCCTTCGAGGAGCTGCCCGAGGCGCTGCGCGACAAGGTGCTGTACGGCTCGGGCGACGAGGAAATCTCGTTTCTCTACCTCAACGAGAAAGGCCGCAGCACGGTCAAGCGCCACACGTTCGAGGGCGTGATCCCGAACCTGGAACGCCGCTGGCGCGAGACCGATTCGGCCACCGTGCGCGAGGAGCTGGGCAAGTACCGCAACATCAAGACCTGCCCGGACTGCGCCGGCTCGCGCCTGCGCCCCGAGGCGCGCAACGTACTGATCGGCCAGGACCCGCGCGGCGGCGAGCGCCACGGCCAGGCCATCTACGAGGTCGAGGCCATGCCGCTGTCGACCTGCCTGGCGTGGTTCCGCGCGCTCAGCCTGACCGGCGCCAAGCAGGAGATCGCGCAGCGCATCGTGCGCGAGATCGAGGCGCGCCTGAGCTTTCTGAACAACGTGGGGCTGAACTACCTGTCGCTGGACCGCAGCGCCGACACCATCTCGGGCGGCGAGGCGCAGCGCATCCGCCTGGCCAGCCAGATCGGCTCGGGCCTGACCGGCGTGATGTACGTGCTGGACGAGCCCTCCATCGGCCTGCACCAGCGCGACAACGACCGCCTCATCGGCACCCTGCAGCACCTGCGCGACCTGGGCAACAGCGTCATCGTGGTCGAGCACGACGAGGACATGATCCGCATGGCCGACTGGGTCGTGGACATGGGCCCGGGCGCCGGCGAGCACGGCGGCGAAGTGGTGGCCCAGGGCGACCCCGACACGGTGCAGCGCGATCCGGCCTCGCTGACCGGCCAGTACCTCAGCGGCGCGCGCGCCATCGCGATTCCCGAGCGCCGCCCGGTCGGCGACGACCAGCCCTGGCTGGTGCTGTCGGGCGCCACCGGCAACAACCTGAAGAACGTGGACCTGCGCATCCCGGCGGGCCGCCTGGTCTGCGTGACCGGGGTTTCCGGATCGGGCAAGTCCACCCTGGTCAACGACACGCTGGCCGTCGCCGTCTCGCGCCAGCTGCACCACGCGCAAAGCGAGCCCGCCCCCTACGCCTCGATGCAGGGACTGGAGAATTTCGACAAGATCATCAGCGTGGACCAGAGCCCCATCGGGCGCACGCCGCGCAGCAACCCGGCCACCTACACGGGCCTGTTCACGCCCATCCGCGAGCTTTTCGCCGGCGTGCCCGAGGCGCGCACCCGCGGCTACGATCCGGGCCGCTTCAGCTTCAACGTCAAGGGCGGGCGCTGCGAGGCCTGCCAGGGCGACGGCGTGGTCAAGGTGGAGATGCACTTCCTGCCGGACATGTACGTGCCCTGCGACGTCTGCCACGGCAAGCGCTACAACCGCGAGACGCTGGAGATCCGCTACCGCGGCCGCAACATCAGCGAGGTGCTGGACCTGACGGTGGAGCAGGCGCTCGAATACTTCGAGTCCGTGCCGGCCATCGCGCGCAAGCTGCACACGCTGATCGACGTGGGCCTGTCCTACATCCGGCTGGGCCAGAGCGCCACCACCCTGTCCGGCGGCGAAGCGCAGCGCGTGAAGCTGTCGCAGGAACTGTCGCGCCGCAGCACCGGGCGCACGCTGTACATCCTGGACGAGCCCACCACGGGCTTGCATTTCCGCGATATCGAGCTGCTTTTGCAGGTGCTGAACCAGCTGGTCGACAGCGGCAACACGGTGCTCATCATCGAGCACAACCTGGACGTCATCAAGACGGCCGACTGGATCGTCGACATGGGCCCCGAGGGCGGCGACGGCGGCGGCCGCGTGGTCGCCCAGGGCACGCCCGAGGAGGTCGCCGCCACCGAGGCCAGCCACACCGGCCAGTACCTGGGCAAGCTGCTGCGCCGCACCGCGCAACAATCGTGACCACTCTCAACCCATAAGGGGACCCGCGGCATGTACACCCTGATCATCGCCAACAAGAACTACTCTTCCTGGTCCATGCGGCCGTGGATCGCGCTGCGCGCCGCCGGCATCCCCTTCGAAGAGCAGAAGCTCGCATTGTTCTCCGA
Source organism: Achromobacter sp. SX5 (assembly GCF_056711425.1). Classification (NCBI taxonomy): domain Bacteria; kingdom Pseudomonadati; phylum Pseudomonadota; class Betaproteobacteria; order Burkholderiales; family Alcaligenaceae; genus Achromobacter; species Achromobacter sp. SX5. Next base: position 5,525,395 of record NZ_CM160041.1, read on the forward strand.
GGCGTTCGCGCAACGCCTGGGCGCGCTCACGCCGGCGGGCCTGGTGCCCGTGCTGCTGGACGGCGACTTCGCGGTCTGGGATTCGCTGGCCATCTGCGAGTACGCGGCGGAACGCCATCCCGAGGCGCAGCTGTGGCCGCAGGACGCGCGCGCCCGCGCCCGGGCGCGCTCGCTGTCCGCCCAGATGCACAGCGGCTTCGGCGCGCTGCGCCAGGCGCTGCCGATGAACATCGAAGCCCATCTGCCCGGCATCGACCTGCCCGAGGCCGCGCGCCAGGACATCGCCCGCGTGCAGGCCCTCTGGCAGGACACCCGCGCCGAATTCGGCCGCGGCGGGCCGTTCCTGTTCGGCGCGTTCTCCATCGCCGACGCCTTTTTCGCGCCCGTGGTGTCGCGCTTCACCACCTACGGCATCGCAGCCGCCGGCCCGGTGCGCGACTACATGGACGCCGTGCTGGCCCTGCCCGCCATGCAGTCGTGGATGCAGGAAGCCCGCGCCGAAGCCACCTTCGTGCCCGAGGACGAGCCGTACCGCAAGCACCGGTGATACGCCGTCACGACATCTCGAACAAACGCCGGTGCTCCCGGATCGCGTAGCGATCCGTCATGCCGGCGATGTAGTCGGCGATGGCGCGGGGCTGCTGGTCCGGCGCCGGGCGGCGGTAGTCGGGCGGCAGCAGGCGCGGATCTTCCAGGAAGGCGACGAACAGTTCGCGCACGATGCGGCGCGCCTTGGTGGTCATGCGCAGCACGCGGTAGTGGCGGTACAGGTTGTCGAACAGGAATTTCTTCAACTGGTCGGCCTCGCGCCGGATTTCTTCGGAAAAGCTCGCCAGCGGCGGGGCGCGGCGCACATCGTCGGCGCTGGCCGGCGCGTATTCGCGGATGCGCGCCAGCGAGGTGCGCGTCAGGTCGACGATCAGCGTGTTGATCATCCGCCGTATGGTTTCGGCCACCGCGCGGCGCGGCGCCAGGCCGGGATAGCGCAGCAGCACGTGGGCGTGGTGGCGCTCGAAGATCGACACCTCCTGCAGCTGCTCCAGCGTGATCAGGCCGGAACGCAGGCCGTCGTCGATGTCGTGGTTGTTGTAGGCGATCTCGTCGGCCAGATTGGCCAGCTGCGCTTCCAGCGAGGGCTGGGTGCGGTTGAGAAAGCGCTCGCCCACTTCGCCCAGCTGGCGCGCGTGAGCCGCCGAGCAATGCTTCAGGATGCCCTCGCGCGTTTCGAAGCACAGGTTCAGGCCGTTGAAGTCCGCATAGCGTTCCTCCAGCTCGTCCACCACGCGCAGGCTCTGCAGGTTGTGCTCGAAGCCGCCGGCCTCGGGCGCCAGTTCGCGCATGCAGGCGTTCAGCTCGTCCTGGCCGGCATGGCCGAAAGGCGTATGGCCCAGGTCGTGGGCCAGCGAGATGGCTTCGGTCAGGTCTTCCGACAGGCCCAGGCTGCGGGCCAGGGTGCGCGCGATCTGCGCGACTTCCAGGCTGTGCGTCAGCCGGGTGCGGAACAGGTCGCCTTCGTGGTTGACGAAGACCTGGGTCTTGTACTCCAGGCGCCGGAAAGCGCCCGAATGCACGATGCGGTCGCGGTCGCGCTGGAATTCGGTTCGGTTTTCCGGCGGCGGCTCGGCATAGGTCCGTCCGCGCGATTGAGACGGGTGGGATGCATAGGAAGCCAGTTCTTTCATCTGCAACACCGCCCTCCTCGCGGTTATTGGGTGGTGCGGGCCAGCACGGCGCGCACGGCATCGTCGGGCGCCGCCTGGATGACGGCCGCGCCGATGCGGTTCATGAGCACGTAGCGGATCGAGCCGCCCTCGGTTTTCTTGTCCACCTGCATGAGTTCCAGCCACCGGTCCGCGCCCAGGTCCGGCGCCACGGCCGGGCAGCCGATGGCGGCCACCAGGGCGCGCACGCGGGCCACGTCGTCGCGGTCGAACCCGGCCACGTCGGCGGAAAGCTCGGCGGCCTGCACCATGCCGCAGCCCACCGCCTCGCCGTGCAGCCAGGCGCCGTAGCCCAGCCCCGATTCGATGGCGTGGCCGAAGGTGTGGCCCAGGTTCAGGATGGCGCGCAGCCCGGATTCGCGTTCGTCCTTGCCCACCACCTGCGCCTTCAGCTCGCAGGAGCGGCGGATGGCGTAGGCGATGGCGTCCGGGTCCAGCGCGCGCAGCTTCTGCACGTTTTCCTCGCACCAGGCCCAGAAGCCGGCGTCCAGGATCAGCCCGTACTTGATGACTTCGGCCAGGCCCGCCGATACCTCGCGCGCCGGCAGCGTGCCCAGCACGTCGGTGTCGATCTCGACGGCGATCGGCTGGTAGAAGGCGCCGATCATGTTCTTGCCCAGCGGATGGTTGACGGCGGTCTTGCCGCCGACCGAGGAGTCCACCTGGGCCAGCAGCGTCGTGGGCACCTGCAGGAAGCGCACGCCGCGCATGTAGACCGCGGCGGCAAAGCCGGTCATGTCGCCGATCACGCCGCCGCCCAGCGCCACCAGCACGCAGCGCCGGTCCAGGCGCTGCGCCAGCAGCGCGTCGAAGATCAGGTTCAGCGACTGCCAGTCCTTGTAGGCCTCGCCGTCGGGCAGCTCGATGCGCAGCACCCGCTTGCCGCTGCGGGCCAGCGCGGCTTCGGCGCGCTCGCCGTACAGGGCGGCCACGGTGGGATTGGTCACCACGGCGATGGCGGTGGCGTCGGCCGGAATGCACTGGTCCAGGGCGTCCAGGCGGCCCGGGCCGATATGGATGGGATAGCTCCCGCCCGGGGTTTCGACGTCGACTACGTTCATATGCGCTTCTCGAAGGCTTGCAGTTGGGGCAGCAGGGCCTTGACCAGGGTGTGGACGGGCATGGTGCCGGTTTCCACGACCATGTCGGCCACTTCTTTGTAAAGGGGTTCGCGCAGCGTCATCAACTCGCGCAGGGTGCCGCGCGGGTCGGCGGTGGCCAGCAGCGGACGGTTGCGGTCGCGGCAGGTGCGGCGGAACAGTTCGTCCACGCTGGCCCGCAGATAGACCACGATGCCGCGCTCGTGCAGGCGCTGGCGGTTTTCCGCCGCCAGGATGGCGCCGCCGCCGGTGGCGAGAATAATGTTGCGCCGTTGGGTACACTCTTCCAAGGCGGCAGCTTCCCGGCGACGGAAACCGGCTTCGCCTTCGATTTCGAAGATTACCGGCACCCGCACGCCGCAACGCGCCTCGAGCTCATGATCCAGATCCACAAACTCGCGCCCCAGCGCACGCGCCAGGCCACGGCCGATGGTGGTCTTGCCCGCGCCCATCATGCCCACCAGGAAGACGGGCAGATCGTGCGGCAGCGACGCGGTCGCGCCTGCGCACTCCGCGGCACAAGGCGGATTTTCGGGCGTCTCGCCGGGGGACGCCGGGTCCGGGGCAGCCTCCGGACATGAGATAGCGGAAACGTTCATGCCGGCATTATCACATTGCCCGCAAGTTGCCCGCGCACCACACTGCACAATCTTGTTACAGAAACCGGTCCCCCGCGCTAAGCCCCGACCGGAGATACCCGTAAAATCGCCGCGATGAGCAAGCCCCAGAATTCCTCCAAGAAAGACAAGCCCTCCAAGAGCGGCTCCCCGATACTGCGATTCTTCGTCAAGACCGGCATCTTCTGTGCCGGCCTGTTCCTGTGCGGCGTGCTGCTGGCGGGAATGGCGCTGGCGCTGGCCTGGCCCAACCTGCCCGACCTGCACGCCATGACGGACTATCGCCCGCGGGTGCCGCTGCGCGTCTACACGGCGGACAAGGTGCTGATCGGCGAATTCGGCGAAGAGCGCCGCAACGTGCTGCGCTTCAACGAGATTCCCGACGTCATGAAATCCGCGGTGCTGGCCGCCGAGGACGACCGCTTCTACCAGCACGGCGGCATCGACTGGGCCGGCGTGGTGCGCGCGGGCCTGACCAACCTGATCAACATGTCGAAGACGCAGGGCGCCAGCACCATCACCATGCAGGTGGCGCGCAACTTCTACCTGACGTCGGAAAAGACCTACTCGCGCAAGTTCTACGAGCTGCTGCTGACCTTCAAGATCGAATCCGAGCTCAGCAAGGACCAGATCCTGGAGCTCTACATGAACCAGATCTACCTGGGCCACCGCGCCTACGGCTTCGCCGCCGCCTCGCGCACCTATTTCGGCAAGCCCCTGTCCGAGGTGACCCCGGCCGAGGCCGCCATGCTGGCCGGCATCCCCAAGGCGCCCTCGCGCTTCAACCCGATCGCCAACCGCCCCCGCGCCGAACTGCGCCAGCGCTACGTGCTGAGCCGCATGCATTCGCTGGGCTACCTGACCGAGCCTGAATACAAGCAGGCCCTGGCCCAGCCCATCGTCATGAAGTCGGCCGAAGGCACGCCGGCCGGCGGCTATTCCATCCATGGCGAATACGTGGCCGAGCTGGCGCGCCAGCTGCTGTACAACGTGTACCAGGACAACGTCTATTCGCGCGGCATCAATATCTACACCACGGTGCACTCCAAGGACCAGGAAGCGGCCTACCGCGCCGTGCGCGAAGGCGTGCTGCAATACACCCGCCGCGCGCCCTACCCGGGTCCCGAAGAGCAGCTCGAACTGCCGGCCGGCGTCGAAAACAACCCGCAGGCGCTGGACGATTTCCTGGACGGCGTGTTCGACAAGTTCAGCGACAGCGGCGACCTGCTGACCGCGGTGGTGCTGTCGGCCAGCCCCACCGAAGTGAAACTGGCGCGCAGCTCGCGCGAGATCATCACGGTCACCGACAAGAAGGTGCTGGGCGTGGTGGCGCGCGCGCTCAACGACAAGGCCAAGCCCGAGCAGCGCATCAAGCGCGGCTCGGTGGTCTATATCCGCAAGTTCGGCGACAACTGGGAAATCATCAACCTGCCTTCGGTGCAGGCGGCCTTCGTGGCGCTGGCGCCGCAGGACGGCGCCATCCGCGCCATGGTGGGCGGCTTCGATTTCTATCGCGGCAACTTCAACCGCGTGACCCAGGCCTGGCGCCAGCCCGGCTCGAACATCAAGCCGTTCATCTACGCCGCCTCGCTGGAGCGCGGCCTGACCCCGGGCACGCAGATCTCCGACCAGCCCTTCATGCTGACCGCCGAGCAGACCGGCTCCAAGGCCTGGAACCCGAAGAACTACGGCAACCAGTACGAGCCCATGCTGACCCTGCGCCAGGGCCTGTACAAATCCAAGAACATGGTGTCGATCCGTATCCTGCAGGCCATCGGCCCGCAATACGCACAGGACTACCTGACCCGCTTCGGCTTCGACAAGGCCCGCCAGCCGGCCGTGCTGCCCCTGGCCCTGGGCGCGGGCTCGGTCACGCCGCTGCAGCTGGCCGGCGCGTTCTCGGTGTTCGCCAACGGCGGCTACCGCGTCACGCCCTACCTGATCGACCGCGTCACCGACAGCAGCGGCAAGGTCATCATGCAGGCCAAGCCGGTCGTGGCCGGCGACGAGCAGGCCCGCGCCATCGACCCGCGCACCGCCTGGGTCATGGACGACATCCTGCGCGGCGTGGCCACCTACGGCACCGCCGCCCGCGCCCGCGCGCTGCTCAAGCGCAGCGACATCGCCGGCAAGACCGGCACCACCAACGAATCCGTGGACGCCTGGTTCTCGGGCTACACCCCCTCGCTGGTCGCCACCGCGTGGCTGGGCTTCGACCAGCCCAAGTCGCTGGGCTCGCGCGAAACCGGCGGCGGCGTGGCCATGCCGATCTGGGTCGACTACATGCAGGACGTGCTCAAGGGCGTGCCCGAAGAGAAGCCGCGCCCCCGCCCCGATGGCCTGCTGGTGGAAAACGGCGAGTTCTATTTCTCCGAATTCCCGCCGGGCCAGGCCGTCGCGCGCCTGGGCCTGCCCGAGGCCGACACGCTGGGCGAGTTCCTCAACGGCCTGAACGGCAGCACCAACGAGGACACCCGCATCAAGGTCGCGCCGGGCGTCGGCTCCCAGAAGCCCGCCCCCTGGTCGCAACAGATCCAGTTCTGATCGCGCAAATGCAAAAACCGGCCCAAGGGGCCGGTTTTTTTTAAAGGATGGACCACAAGATCGGCGCCCATAGGAGGGGTGCAGCGCGAGACCGTCTACGCAAAAACTCGACCGTCGAACGCGCGGAACCCATCGGGCGGCGCCAGCCGCCCCCGCCGCGCAGGGGTTACCCGCCTACAGCCGTATCGTCACCGGCACGCCGGCGGCCGCGGAACAGATTTGCGACAAAGCATCCGGCAATTGCGGCCCGCCTCGGGTATCGTTCCAGTGCAGGCCGTCGTAACGGTAGTGGAAGCCGCCGCTGCGCGCGGCGACCCACAGCTCCTGCATGGCGGCCTGGCTGTTCACCACGACGTGGGTGTTGTCCTCGAAAACCATGGTCAGCACATTGCCGCTGCGGCTGGTTTCGACATCGACGTCGAGCGAAGCCGCCCAGTCATCGGCCTGGCTTTCGATGCTGTCCAGCACCTGGTCGATCAACGCAAGAAATTCGGTTTCGGTCATAATCGAGCCTGCAAGAATTACGGAGTTCCCAGTGTTCCAATTGGCATTCAGCCGCATGGCTCTTCGCATTGTAGCCACGCTCGTGACGACCGGCATGCTGGCGGCCTGCGGGTACAAGGGGCCGTTGTACATGCCGACTCCCGACGGCAAGCCGCCGCGCGACTCCCAGCCGCAACCCTCGGTGCCGATCCCGCCGGCGCCCCCCGTGCTATGACCGCCCGGTTTCCAGCGCAGCCGGAACTGGCGGGCCATCCGTACTTCCAGTTCCGCAACAACGTCCTCTACGCCGAGGACGTGCCGCTGGATCACCTGGCCGAGCGGCTGGGCACCCCGTTGTACGTATATTCGCGCGCCGCGCTCAAGGCCGCCTGGCAGGCCTACCACAGCGCCGTCGGGCAGCGCCCGGTGCTGGTCTGCTACGGCATGAAGGCCAATTCCAACCTGGCCGTGCTCAAGGAATTCGCGCGCCTGGGCGCGGGCTTCGACATCGTCTCGGGCGGCGAGCTCAAGCGCGCCCTGGCGGTCGGCGCCGATCCGGCCCGCATCGTGTTTTCGGGCGTGGGCAAGCAGGCCTGGGAGATGCGCGACGCGCTGGCGGCCGGGGTCAAGTGCTTCAATGTCGAATCCGAGGCCGAGCTGCGCCTGCTGTCGCAGGTCGCCCAGGACATGGGCGCGCGCGCGCCGGTTTCGCTGCGGGTCAATCCCGACGTGGACGCGCAGACCCACCCGTACATCTCCACCGGCCTGAAAGAAAACAAGTTCGGCATCGCCATCGAATCGGCGCTGGCGGTGTATCGCAGCGCGCAGGCGCTGCCCGCGCTGGAAATCGTGGGCGTGGACTGCCATATCGGCTCGCAGCTGACCGAGATCGGCCCCTACCTGGACGCGCTGGACAAGCTGCTGGACCTGATCGACCGGCTGGCGCAGGCCGGCATCGCGATCCGGCACCTGGACCTGGGCGGCGGGCTGGGCATCCGCTACGCGGATGAAACCCCGCCCTCGCCGCGCGCCCTGCTCGACCCCGTCTTCGAACGCCTGCAGGCCCGCGGCCTGGGCCATCTGCACCTGGTGCTGGAGCCCGGCCGCTCGCTGGTCGGCAACGCCGGCGTGCTGCTGACGACGGTGCAATACCTGAAGCATGCCGAGGCGCGCAATTTCGCCATCGTCGACGCCGCCATGAACGACCTGCTGCGTCCGGCGCTGTACGACGCCTTCCACGGCGTGCGCCCGGTGCATCCGCGCGCCGGCGAAGCAACCCTCTACGACATCGTGGGCCCGGTCTGCGAAAGCGCCGACTGGCTGGCCAGGCAGCGCAAGCTCGCGATCGAGGCCGGCGACCTGCTGGCCGTGGAATCCGCCGGCGCCTACAGCATGGCCATGGCCAGCAACTACAACACCCGCCCGCGCGCGGCCGAGGTCATGGTCGACGGCGACCAGTACTACGTGGTGCGCCGGCGCGAAACGCTGGACGACCTGCTACGCGGGGAATCGACGCTGTAGGATGGGTGCAGCGCCAGAGTCCTTAAGCAAGAACCCCAACGTTCACCGCGCGGAACCCATCAGGCGGCGCAAGCCGCCGATTTTCGTGGCAAGCGCAAATGCCGGCACCCGTCAAAGCTCCCCGTACGAGTGCAGCCCCGACAGGAACATGTTCACCCCCAGGAACGCGAACCCGGTGATCAGCAGCCCCATCAGCGCCCAGTAGGCCGCCATGGTGCCGCGCAGGCCCTTGATCAGGCGCATGTGCAGCCAGGCCGCGTAGTTGAGCCAGACGATCAGCGCCCAGGTCTCCTTGGGGTCCCACTGCCAGTATGCGCCCCAGGCGTCGGCCGCCCACAGCGCGCCCAGGATGGTGGCGACGGTGAAGAACGCGAAGCCGATGGCGATGGCGCGATACATGATGTCGTCCAGCACCTCCAGCGACGGCAGCACCGCGGCGATGCGGCGGCGGCCCAGCAGGATGGCGCCCACGATCACCGCGCCCACGCCGAAATACAGCATCCAGGTGGCCGACAGGCCATCGGTGCGGAACACCATGGGCTCGGCCGCCAGCAGCACGCCCAGCACGAACAGCGGCGCCAGCTTGGCCCAGGACGTGGTCTGCCCGTGCTGCTTGACCAGGTAGGCGAAGCCCACCATGGCGGCCAGCGAGAACGTGCCGTAGCCGATGAAGTTGGCCGGCACGTGCAGCTTCATCCACCAGCTCTTCAAGGCCGGCACCAGCGGCTGGATCTGCCCGGCGTCGCGCGTGAACGAATACCACAGCAGGAACACGGCGGCCGAGGTCACCACCAGCAGCACGAACCCGCCCAGCGCGCGCGTGGCGTACTTGCGTTCGTAATACAGGTAGAACAGCGCCGTGATCAGCGCGAACAGCACGAAGACTTCGTACAGGTTGCTGACCGGGATGTGGCCCAGGTCCGGGCCCATCAGGTGACCCTCGCGCCAGCGCACCAGCAGGCCGGTCACGCCGGCGAACACCGCGCCCCAGGTCAGGGCCGTGCCGAGCCAGGCGGCGGTAGGGCTGAACACCCCGATCCAGTAGCACACCGTGGCCAGCGCGAACAGCGCGCACATCCACAGAATGGCGGATTGCGAAGAGAACAGGTATTTCAGGAAGAACACCTGCTCGGCGCGGGCCAGGTCGTTGCCGTACAGCATCAGGGCCAGCCCGGCGGCGATGGCACAGGCCACCATCAGCCGGCGCAGCGGACGCCACAGCCAGCCCATCCAGGCCAGCACCGGCACCGTGCCGCACAGGATGATCTTCTCGTAGTAGTCCATCGCGCCGCTGTAGCGGGTCAGCGCGAAGGCCGCCCCCGCCGACAGCAGCAGGAAGAAGACGATGTCGGTCCAGTCGGGCCGGCCGCGCCGCGCGCGGCTGTCGCCGGTTTCGGACAGCTGGTCCTGCCAGAGCAGGTCCGGCGACGTGGAATGGGTGGTGGTCGTCGTGGACATAGGGAACCTTAAGACCTCTTGTGGCGCAACAGCGCCTGCTTGAAGCGTTCGAACTCCTGGTTGAAGTCCAGTGTACGCTTCTGGGACGTCATGGCCGCCAGCACGCTGCTGCCGCCGTCTTGCGGCTTGATCCAGATCCAGATGCGGCGATCACGAATATAGAACATCGCGAACACGCCCAGCACCAGCAGCAGGCTGCCCAGGTACACCGTGTTCTTGCCGGGGGTGCGGCTGACCTGGAACACGCTGGCCTGCACGTGCTGGAAGTCCGCCAGCGACAGGAACACCGGCGCCGGATAAACAGTCAGGTCCGACAGCGCCGCCACCGCCAGGCGCGACCAGACCGCGGCCTGTTCGGCGTCAGGGCCGGAAGCCGCCACCGGCGGCAGGCCGGCGCGCTCGCGCTCGACGGCGCGCAGCTCGTTCATGCTGGCGCCGATCAGCCGTATCACCACGTCGGCGGCCCGCTCCAGGTCCTGGGCCGGCGTGTTGGCCTGCAGGAACGCCGCCACGGCCTGCAGGCCGCCCGAGGCGAAGGTGTCCAGCGCGCGTTCGGCGGCCGTCTGCAGCGGCTGGCGATCCGTGCCCGACGGGCTGTTGCGCTCGGCGAAGCGGCGCGCCGCCTCCTTGCGGGCGGCCGGATCGGCCAGCGTGGCGCGCAGGCGCATGAATTCGCCGATGGAACTGTCGGCGTCGGCGGGGATGCGCAGGTAGCGGAACGGCTCGGAGGCGTTGTTGCGCACCCCGGCCAGGAACACGGAAGCGCCGTCCAGTTCGACCGGCAGCATGTAATTCTGGAATTCGTGGGCCTGGCCGGCGTCGTCGATCAGCTTGTATTCGACGCTGGGACCGACGTTGCGCAGGTTTTCGTTCTTCTTGCCGGCGGCGCTGCCCGAGACCGAAGCCACATGCTCGGCGAAGCTCTGGTTCGCGCCCTTGGGCGTGCCGCCGGTCAGGTCCTCGACGTTGATCGGCCGCAGGGCCGTGATCTCGATGCCCATGCTGCGCGGGCCGGACGCTGTGTGAGCGGTTACTTCGGATTTCTTGCCCACGGTGCCGTCCACCGCGAAAGGCGTGGCCTCGGCACCGACCAGCGGGTAGCCCTTCAGCACCACCGTGCTGCCGCCGTCGTCGAAGCTGGACTGGTAGACCGTCATGCCCTTGAAACGCAGCGGCTCGTTGACCTCGATGGTGGAATCGAAGGTCTTGCCGGTGTCGGGATCGGTCACCTCCACCTCGCTCGCGAAGCGGCTGGGCATGCCGGTCGAGTAATAATCGACCACGAACTTCTTGAGCCTGAGCGAGAACGGCATGGGCTGCACCAGGGCGCCGTCGCCCACCATCACGACCGCGGTGCTGGCCTGGCTGCCCTCGGGCACCAGCACGCTGGCGCGAAAGCTCGGGTTGTTCACCGACAGGCGCCCGCTTTCGGGCACCTCGGAGATCAGCATGTTCTCGACGATGGGCTTTTTGCCGCCGAACATGACCTGCAGCCGCACCGGCAGTTCGCTGTCGAGCAGCCCGCCGATGCAGATGATGACCAGCGCCGAGTGCGCGAACACATAGCCCAGCCGGTTGGCGCTGCCCTTCTTGGCCGCCAGCAGCACGCCGTCCTGGTCCTGGCGTTCGCGCACCGCGTATCCCAGCCCGCCCAGCAGCTTCTTCAGGCCGGCCGCGGTCTGCGGCACGTCGGTGGCGGCGTCCGTTTCCACCCGGTGGGGGAAGGCGCGCAGGCTGCCGACGCGCACGTGCTCGCGAAACGAACGCGCGTCGCGCAGCATCTTGGGCGCGTTGCGGATCAGGCAGACCGAGGTCGACACGACCAGGAACGCCATGATCAGCAGGAACCACCAGCTGTTGTAGACGTGCCAGATCGAGAACTTGTCGAACACTTCGAACCAGAACGGGCCGAACTGGTCGATGTAATTGCTGGACGCGCGGTTCTGCTGCAGCACCGTTCCCACCAGGCTCGCCACGCAGATGAACATCAGCAGGCTGACGGCAAAACGCATCGAGCCCAGCAATTCGAAGAAATCGCCGGGCAGGGTGCGCAGGGAGGGACGGGTATGTGTACGGGCTGAATTCATGAAAAAAGGGGGGCCGCGCTATCGGCTACCCCCCTCATAGACAGCGCGCGGCGGACTCAGGTTCCGTCGCGCTCGGTTGCAGGGCGCGGACCAGCCGCGCGCGTTGCGGGCAAGCGCCTATCGCAGACCGGCTGCGTAGTCCGAGACCGCCTTGATATCGGCATCCGACATGCGATCGGCAATGGCGAACATGATGTCGTTCTTGCGATCGCCGCTGCGGAACAGCTTCAGCTGCGCTTCGATATACATCGGGAACTGGCCCGACAGACGGGGGTATTGGGCGGGCATGCCCGCGCCATTGGCAGAATGGCACGCCGCGCACGCCGGAACGTTGCGTTCGGGCAAACCGCCGCGCCAGATTCTTTGACCCAGATCAACCAGGTTCTCATGACCGGCGGTGGCCGGCTCCTTGAGCGGCTGCTGCGCCAGGTAGAGCGCGATGTTCTGCATGTCGGCCGGCGTCAGGTTCTGCGCCATGGCCGTCATCGGGGTGGGATTGCCCTCGGGGCCGTTGCGCGTGGGCACCTTGGCGCCGGACTTGACCTGGAAGTCGGCCAGTTGCTTGGCGAGGTATTCGTGCGGCTGCGCGGCCAGGTTGGGGTTCGCCGGGATGGTGCTGTTGCCGGCCGCGCCATGACAGGACGCGCAGGAAATGATGCCTCTGGCGGCGTCCCCCTGCTCGAACAGCTGCCCGCCCTTGGCGGCATCTGGTTTGGCCGGGCCCGCAGCGCCTTCGGCGGCGAAACTCGTAGTAGATAAGGCGGAGGCGCCGAGCAACAGCCCGCTCGCAACCAACATCCGGGACAGCACACGCTTCATGAAGACCTCGACGAATCGCATCGATCAAGGCGCAAAAAGGCGCCCACGCCTACCCGCACACCCGGATATACCGTATCGAGCCAAAAAAGACGGCTCCGCGCACGGGGACCACTGTTGCAAACGCCGGATTATACAATAGGGCTTGAAACCAACCGCATCCGAAGCCATCCGTGTCCCTCCTACATCGCGCCTCCTTCTTCACTTCCGCGGCTCGCCTCGACCAGCTGCCGGCCGCCGGCGCCCCCGAGGTCTGCTTCGTCGGCCGCTCCAACGCCGGCAAGTCCACGGCCATCAACGTGCTGTGCAACCAGCGCCGTCTCGCGTTCTCCAGCAAGACGCCGGGCCGCACGCGCCTGATCAATATGTTCGGCCTGCCCGACCCGCTGGACCCCGAAGGCCAGATCGGCTTTCTCGTCGACTTGCCCGGCTACGGCTATGCGTCGGTGGCCCGCGACGAAAAGGAAAAATGGGCGGACATCCTGGGCGGCTATCTGCGCGACCGCGAATCGCTGGTCGGCATCGTGCTGCTGATCGACATCCGCCGCGGCGTCACCGAACTGGACCGGCGCCTGGCCAATTTCATCGCCCCCACCGGCCGCCCGGTGCTGGCGCTGCTGACCAAGGCCGACAAGCTGCCCTACGGCCAGCGCATGCGCACCGTGTTCGCGGTGCGCAAGGATCTGGCCGATATCGGCGCCCTGCACACCGTTCCCTTCTCGGCGCCCGAGCGCATCGGGCTGGAAGAGGCCGGCGCGCACATCGAAAACTGGATTTCACCGAAGGTCGTACCATGAACCCGCAGATCATCTCCCCCGAATTCCCGGTCTCCCGTCCGCGCCGCCTGCGCCGCGACGATTTCACGCGCCGCCTGGTCCGCGAGAACGCGCTGACGGTCAACGATCTGATCTATCCCGTGTTCGTGGCCGAAGGCTCGGGCCTGCAGCAGGCGGTGCCTTCGCTGCCCGGCGTGGTCCGCTATTCGCTGGACACGCTGCTGCCGGTGGCCGAGGAATGCGTGGCGCTGGGCATTCCGGTGCTGGCGCTGTTTCCCGCCATCGAGCCCTCGCTCAAGACGCCCGACGGCATCGAAGCCATCAATCCCGACGGCCTGATCCCGACCGTGGTGCGCGAGCTCAAGCGCCGCTTCCCCGAGCTGGGCGTGCTGTGCGACGTGGCGCTGGACCCGTACACCAGCCACGGCCAGGACGGGGTCATCGACGAAAACGGCTACGTGCTGAACGAGCCTACCGTCGAGATCCTGGTCAAGCAGGCGCTGGCCCAGGCCGACGCCGGCGTCGACATGGTCGCCCCCAGCGACATGATGGACGGCCGCATCGGCGCCGTGCGCCGCGCGCTCGAAGCCAACGGCCACATCCACACGCAGATCATGGCCTACTCGGCCAAGTACGCCAGCGCCTTCTACGGCCCGTTCCGCGACGCGGTGGGCTCGGCCAGCAACCTGGGCAAGTCCAACAAAATGGCCTACCAGATGGACCCGGGCAACCTGGACGAAGCGCTGCGCGAAGTGGCCGCCGACCTGCAGGAAGGCGCCGACATGGTCATGGTCAAGCCCGGCATGCCCTACCTGGACGTGCTGCGCCGCGTGAAGGACGCCTTCCGGGTGCCGACCTTCGCCTATCAGGTCAGCGGCGAATACGCCATGATCAAGGCCGCCTCGGCCAACGGCTGGCTCGACCACGACAAGGTCATGATGGAAGCGCTGCTGGCGTTCAAGCGCGCCGGCGCCGACGGCATCCTCACCTACTTCGCGATCGAAGCCGCGCGCCTGCTTAAGAACGCGCGCTGACGCGCCGCAGGCCCAGCCAGGTTCCGCCCAGCACGCAGGCCAGCCCGGCCACGTGCGTGGGCGTGACGGCCTCGTCCAGGAACAGCGCCGCGAACAGCAGCCCGAAGATCGGCAGCCAGTTCACGAACAGCGCCGCGCGGCTGATGCCCAGCCGCGCGATGCCGGCGTTCCACACGATGTTGCTGACCCCCGAGGCGATGACCGCCGAGTACAGCAGCACCACCCACGGCCACCACGACATCAGCCACATCTCCGCGTCATAGGAGGCCGGCGTCAGCAGCGCATGCGCGACCAGCATGAGGCCGCCGGCGAGGTACATGTACCAGAGCATGCCCAGCGGGTCCATCATGCGCGACATGCGCTGGATCACCAGCCCGCCGCAGACGAAGACCAGCACCGCCACGAACACGATGGCGTCGCCCCAGCCGGTCAGCCCGAAGCGCCCGCCGCTGCCGGCCACCACCATGCCCACGCCCAGCAGCCCCAGCAGCGCGCCGGCGATGCGCGACGGCGTCAGCCGCTCGCGGTAGAACAGCGCGGCCAGCAGCGCCGACAGCAGCGGGCTGGTGGCCATGATGAGCGTGCCGTTGGCCGCCGAAGACAGGCGCAGCCCCGAGACCAGCGCCACCTGGTGCGCGTACACCACCAGGAATCCGGCCAGCGCGACCCAGACCAGTTCGGCGCGGCCCAGCCTGGGAATGCGGCCGCGGCGCGCCTTGATGATGAAGGTGACGGCGGCGAAGGCGATCACGATGCGCACGGCCGCCAGCGCCTGCACGTCCATGTGCTGCGTCAGGTATTTGATGGAGACGATGTTCAGGCCCCACGTGGCCATGACGAACATCAATTGAAGATAGATAAGACCGGTGCGGTCCTGGCTTGCATCAACTGTAGGGGACGTCACGGCGCCGGCCTGAAGGGGATGAGGGCGCCGCCCACGCGGCGCAGCGGACATGGTATCGCGCCCGGCGCGCGGACTCAATGCGCGCCGAGATAGGCCGCGCGCACGCCGGGGTCGCGCAGCAGCTCGGCGCCGCTGCCGCTCAACGTGATGCGCCCGGTTTCCAGCACATAGGCGCGGTCGGCCACGCCCAGCGCCTGGTTGGCCATCTGTTCGACCAGCACGATGGTCAGGCCGTCGTCGCGCAGCTTGCGGATGGCGGCGAAGATGTCCTGCACGATCAGCGGCGCCAGCCCCAGCGAGGGTTCGTCCAGGCACAGCAGGCGGGGCGCGCTCATCAGCGCGCGCGCCATCGCCAGCATCTGCTGCTCGCCGCCGGACAGCGTGCCGGCGAGCTGGTCGCGGCGTTCGCGCAGGCGCGGGAACAGCCGGTAGCCGCGCTCCACGCCCTCGGCCACCGCGGCCGGATCGCGGCGCCGCAGGTAGGCGCCCAGCGCCAGGTTGTCGTAGACCGTCTGGTCGGCGAACACGCCCCGCCCTTCCGGCGACAGCGCCAGGCCCAGGCCGACGCGCCGATGCGCCGGCACCGGCGTGATGTCGCGCCCGTCGAACGTGACCCGGCCGCCCTGCAGCGACTCCAGCCCGGCCACGCCCTTGAGCAGCGTGCTCTTGCCCGCGCCGTTGGCGCCGATGATGGTCACGATCTCGCCGGCGCGTATCTCCAGCGATACGTCGCGCACGGCCTGGATGGCGCCATACGAAATCTGCACGGATTCTAGTTTCAGCATCGTCTTGCGGCCTGTCGATGAATGTGAGTCCGGGCTCAGGCCATGCCGGTCCCGAGGTAAGCCTCGATCACGCGCTTGTCGGCCTGCACCTGCGCCGGCACGCCTTCGGCGATCTTGATGCCGTAGTCCAGCACGATCACGTGGTCCGATATCGCCATCACCAGGTCCATGTGGTGCTCGACCATCAGCAGGGTGATGCCGCAGGAGGCGCCGACGCGCAGCAGCAGTTCGCCCAGTTCCGCCGTCTCCTGGGGATTCAGGCCCGCGGCCGGTTCGTCCAGCAGCAGCAGCGCCGGCTCGGTGGCCAGCGCGCGCGCCAGCTCCACGCGCCGCTGCAGGCCGTAAGGCAGGCTGCCCGCGGGCGTGTCGGCCAGATGCGCCAGGCCCACCATGCGCACCAGCCGCCCGGCGTGCTCGCGCGCGCGGCGCTCTTCGGCGCGCGCCCCGGGCAGGCCCAGCAGCGACGCCCAGAAACCGTTCTTCATGCGGCTGTGTCGGCCCAGCAGCACGTTGTCCAGCACCGACAGCTCGCCGAACAGGCGCAGGTTCTGGAAGCTGCGGCCGATGCCAAGCGCGCAGATGGCGTGCGGGCGCTCGCCGGCGATGTCGGCGCCGCGAAAGCGCACCACGCCCGCGTCGGGCTGCACCACGCCGCTGAGCATGTTGATGAGGGTGCTCTTGCCCGCGCCGTTGGGGCCGATCAGCGCATGCACGTGGCCGCGGCGCAGGCAGAAGGAAATATCCTGCGCCGGCTTCACGCCGCCATAGGCCTTGCACAGGTTCTCGACCACCAGCAGCAGCTCGTCCTGGCCCCCGGCCGGCGTGCGCTGCGCGGGCGCCGGCTCTCCCTCCTGCCGCGGCTGCGCGTCCGCCACGCGCCGCGCGCGCGGCGCGAACAGCCCCATGACGCCGCCGGGCATGAAGTACAGCGCGAACAGCAGCAGCGCGCCGTAGAAGAAATGCTGCACCGACGGCCAGCGCGCCAGCAGCGCGTCGATCACGGTCAGCGCGATCGCGCCGACCGCCGGCCCGGCCTTCGAGCCGGCGCCGCCGAACAGCACCAGCAGCAGGATGAAGATGGACAGGTTGAAGGTGATGAAGTCGGAATTGATGTACTGGTTCTGCTGGGCCACCAGCGCCCCCGCGATGCCGCAGGTCACGGCCGCCACCACGAAGGCGATGACCTTGGCGCGGTACACCCTGACCCCGACCGAGGACGAGGCGATCTCGTCGGCCTGCACCGAAAGCAGCGCGCGCCCGAAGCGTCCGTCCAGCACGTTGCGCAGCAGCAGCTGCGTAACCACGCACAGCGCCAGCGCGAACCACACCCATTGCTGGTTGGTGAACGCCTCGCCGCCCCAGGTCAGCGGCATGATGCCGAACAGGCCCGACGGTCCGCCGAACACGTCGACCCACTCGGTGACGATCTTCTCCACCACGATGCCGAACGCCAGCGTCACCATGGCCAGGTATGGGCCTTTCACGCGCAGCGACGGCAGCGCGATCAGCACGCCGAAGACGCCGGCCACCACGGGCGCGGTCGCCAGCGCCAGCCACGGATCGAGCTGCCAGCGCGAGGTCAGCAGCGCGGCCGTGTAGGCGCCCGCGGCGAACAGGCCCGCCTGGCCCAGCGACTTCTGGCCGGCATAGCCCACCAGCACGTTCACGCCGGCCGCGCACAGGTAGTACACGCAGGCCATGAAGACGATGCGCAGGTAGTAATCGTTGTCCACCAGCGCGGCGAACGCCGCCAGCGCCGCCGCCAGCGCCACCGCGATCAGGGTTTGGCCGTGCCGCTTCATACCTTCTCCACCAGCCGCTTGCCGAACAGGCCGGTGGGCCTGACCGCGAGCACCAGGATCACCAGCGCGAACACCGCGACCTCGCGCCACTGCGACTGCCACAGGTTCACGTACGACTCCAGGATGCCCAGCACGAAACCGCCCAGCACGCAGCCGCGCGGGTTGGACAGCCCCCCTATCATGGCGCCGGAAAAACCCTTCAGGCCGATGGCCAGACCCATGAAGATCGACGCCGACGTGATGGGCGCGACCAGGAAACCCGCCAGCCCGGCCAGCGCCGAACTGGCGAAGAAGGCGCCGGTCATGATCGCGTTGACGTTGATGCCCATCAGGTTGGCCACCGCCGGGTTCGCCGCCACCGCCCGCATCGCCTTGCCCAGCACGGTGCGGTTCATGACGCGGTCGAACAGCAGCATGACGGTGACGGCCACCGCCAGCAGCAGCAGTTCCTGGCTGCGCACGCCTGCGCCGAACACGCGGATCACCTCGTCGCCGAACGGCGCGGGCACGGTGACCGGCGCCGGCCCCCAGACCGCGAAGGCCGTGCTCTGCAGCAGGATGCCGAAGCCCAGCGTGCTCATGACCCAGGCCATTCCCGGGCGCGCGGCGAACGGCTTGACGCCGAACACGTACAGCAGCATGCCCAGCAGCCCCATCGCCGCCACCGCGGCCAGCCCCGCCAGCAGGTACTGCCAGCCGCTCAGGTCCAGTCCGGTGAACGCCGCCGTGGTGACCGGCTTGCCGGCCAGCAGGAACAGCGCGCCCACGCCCACGAACGCGCCCACCGACACGAACTCTCCATGCCCGAAATTCAGCGTGCGGGTCGTGGTGTAGGTGATGCTGAAACCCAGCGCCACCAGCGCATACGCGCCTCCCACGGCCAGCCCGCTGACGAGCGCCTGCAGCAATGTCGCCAACATGAGGGCCTCGCAGCTACTTCGCGGCCATCGCCGTCACGTCGTCGGCATACGGCACCAGCTTGCCGTCCTGCCAGTGCGCCCACTTGTAGTCGCCCACCAGCAGCGCGTCGTGCACGGTGGCCGAGAACGGCTTCTCGTAGGTCTTCATGGCGCCCTCGTAAGTGCCCTGCAGGTTCTCCAGCGCCAGGCGCACCTTGTCGCCGTCGGTCGTGCCGGCCTGCTTGATCGCCATGGCGAGCAGGTTCATGCCGTCGTAGGCATGCGCCAGGAAGCCGAAGGCGGTGGGCGAAGTCATCTTGGCCGAAACCCGGTCATACAGCTTCTGCTGCGCGGGCGTGCGGTTGTCGGTGATGGTGCGCAGGAAGAAGGGCTTTTCCGACAGCGTCTTGCCGGCCGTGTCGTAGAACGCGATGTTGTCGGCCGCCCAGGACGTCAGCGTCAGCGGGAACCAGTTGATCTTCTCCATGCTGCGGAACACGTGCGCGATCGGCGTGCTCTGCGCCCAGATCACCACGGTGTCCACGCCCGCGGCCTTGAGCTTGTTGAGCTGCGAAGTCATGTCGGTGTCGGCCACGCCGAACTTCTCCACCGCCGCGGCCTTGATGCCCTGCGCCGGGCCGACCGCCTCCAGGTCCTTGAGCGCGCTCTGGCCATAGCCGGTGGTCTCGATCATGAAGCCCACGTTCTTGACCTTGGGATTCTTCTTCAGGTAGCCGATCACGCCCTCGACCTGCTCCCGGTCCACCATGCCGACGCGGAACATGTAGTTGTCGGCGCCCGCGCGCACCGGCTTGGTGATGTCGGTGCCCGACCCGATGGCGCCCATGACCGGAATCTTCTTCTGGTTCGGAATGTGCTTCCAGGCCAGCGCATTGCCCGAGTTGGTGGGGCCGACGATCGCCGCCACTTTCTCGTTGTCGATCAGGTCGGTCATGTTCTGGATCGACTTGGGCGGCTGCGACAGGTCGTCGCGCACCACCAGCACCACCTTGCGCCCCAGCAGGCCGCCGGCCGCGTTGATGTCGTCGATGGCGGTGCGCAGCCCCAGCACCGCGGCCTGCCCGCTCTGCGCCGAGGGCGAGGCCGACAGGTCGCCGTTGAAGCCGATCTTGATGTCCTGGGCCTGGGCCTGCGCGCCGATGGCCAGCGCGCACATCATGGCCGCCTTGGACAAGGTGGAGAAAATGCCTGTTGCCTTCATCGTTGTCTCCTGTGTTTTTTTCGGATGTGCCGCACTTCGATGATGCTTGTTCCCGTCCCCGCTATACCGCCAGATAGCCTCCGTCCACCGGCAGGGACACGCCCGTCACGTACTGCGCCATCGGCGAGGCCAGGAACACGACGGGACCGACCAGGTCCTCGGGCTGGCCCAGCCGTCCCAGCGGTATGCGCTGCATAAAGCCGGCCAGGCGGGCGGGATCGTCGCGCGTGTACTGCGTCATCGGCGTCTCGATGACGCCGGGCGCGATGGCGTTGACGCGGATGCCGTCGGGCGCGAGATCGCGCGCCATCGCCTGCGTCATCATCTTCACGCCGCCCTTGGACGGCGAGTACCCCAGCGTCGCGCCCACGCCGGCGAACGACGCGATCGAGCCGACATTGATGATGACGCCGCGGGTCGCGCGCAGCGCTTCCAGGAAGGCGTGGATCATGTTGAAGCTGCCGTTCAGGTTCACGTCCAGCACGCGCCGCCAGTTCTCGGCCGCGCGCGGGCTGTCCATGCCCTCGCGGATCAGGATGCCGGCGTTGTTGACCAGCACGTCGATCGGGCCCGCTTCGCGCCGGACCCGCGCCGCAACGGCCGCGCAGGCTTCCAGGTCCGTCACGTCCAGCGCATGGCTCCAGGCCTGGCCGCCGGCGGCGGCGATGTCCTCGGCCGTCTGCGCGGCGCTGTCGGCCCGCAGGTCGGTCGCCACCACGCGCGCGCCCGCGGCCGCCAGGCCCAGCGCCAATGCGCGTCCGTTGCCCTGCCCCGCTCCGGTGACCAGCGCGAGCCTGCCTTGCAGCAGGCCTGCTGGCGCGGCGCTCGCCGAACCGCCTTGCCGCGCCGCGCTCATGCCGTGGCCTGCGCAGGTGTGGCCGCCGCGGCCTTGGCGGCGGCGGCGATGCTCTGTCCGGCGATGTAGCCGAAGGTCAGGGCCGGCCCCAGCGTGATGCCCGCGCCGGGATAATTGCCGCCCATGATGCTGCACGCGTCGTTGCCCACCGCGTACAGGCCGGCGATGACCTCGCCCTGCGCGTTCAGCGCGCGGCCCTCGCCGTCGACCTTCAGGCCGGCGAAGGTTCCGATGTCGCCGATCATGACCTTGATCGCGTAGAACGGCGCTTTCACTAGCGGCGCCACGCAGGGATTGGGGCCGTGCAGCGCATCGCCCTGGTAGCGGTTGTAGGCCATGCTGCCCTTGCCGAATTCGGGATCGCGCCCCAGCGCGGCCTCGCGGTTGAAGGCCTCGACCGTCTGGCGCAGGCTGCCGGCGTCGATGCCGGTCTTCTGCGCCAGTTCAGCCACCGTCGCGGCCCGCGTCAGGTAGCCGGTTTCCAGATAGCGCTTGATGGGCAGCGGAAACGGCGCGACGCTGCCCAGGCCGTACTTGCGCAGCGTCCGGTGGTCGCAGATCAGCCAGGCGCAGATCTCGTCCTGTCCCTGGCAGGCGCGTACCATCTGCTGCACGAAGTCATGGTACGAGCTGCCCTCGTTGACGAAGCGCCTGCCCTGGCGCGTCACGGCGATGACGCCCGGCTTGGCGCGGTCGATGAAATGCGGCATGTAGCCGGGGCTGCCGTCCTTGCGCGTAACCACGGACACCGGCACCCAGGCGGCGGCGTTGGGCAGCGCCGTGTTGACGCAGGCGCCGGCGCTCTCCGCCAGGCGCAAGCCGTCGCCGGTATTGCCGGCGGGCGACGGCGAATAATGCTCCGTGCCCGTGGGCGCATGCGCGTACAGCCGCTTGCGCCGCTCGATGTCGTACGGAAAGCCGCCGGCGGCCAGCACCACCGCGCGCGCGGCGCGCACCTGCACCGTGGCGCCGTCGCGCTGCACCACCGCGCCGCGCACGGCCCCGTCTTCGATGATGAGCGAGCGGGCCGGGGCGCGCAGCCACAGCGCAATGCCCAGCTTGAACGCGCTGGCGGCCAGCCGGCCCGCGAGCGCGTTGCCGTTGGTCAGCGTCATGCCGCGCCCATGTTTGGCCACGTCCAGGAAATGCCTGGTCAGGCGCCTGGCCACGTACCAGGCCGAGGCCGGCGAGCGCGTCGCGCGCATGAAGTGCACGATCTCCTTGCCCGAACCCAGCATCATGCCGAACACGGTCAGCTCGGGCAGCGCCGGCGCCAGGTCGCGGACGTGGGCGCCTAGCCTGCGGCCGTCGTAGGGCCGCGCCACCATCGAGCGGCCGCCCTGTTTGCCGCCCGGCGCTTCGGCGTGATAGTCGGGAAACACCAGCGGCATGTCGAACTGCACCTCGGTCTGCGAGGTGAAGAAGTCCACGGCCCGCGGCCCGTGCTCCAGGAATGCGTCCACGCGCTCGGCGTTGTAGCTGTCGCCGGCCTCGTGGCGCAGGTAGGCGCGCGCTTCGTCGGGGGTTTCGTGCATGCCCTGCGCCTTGGCCAGGGACGTGCCCGGAATCCAGAGCCAGCCGCCCGAACGCGCGGTGGAGCCGCCGAAGCGCGGCTCTTTTTCAACGATAAGGACCTTCAGGCCCGCCGTGGCCGCGGTGATCGCCGCCGACATACCGGACGCGCCCGACCCGACGACCAGCACGTCGCAGTCGTATTGACGAGTATCTTCCACGTTGTCTCCATACCCACTGGGTGGCCTTGTCCCGCCCTCGGGGCCGGGATGGCTTTGTTCTTGTAGCGACTGTAGATAAGTGATTTGATACTGTCAATAGGATTCGCTAGTTGCGAAAGTACTAACATAGGCGATCACGTTCGATAAAGAAAAATGACTGCCCACACCACCGCCGGCGCGCGCAGCGCCGCCCAACCCTCCGTCAAATCGCCGCGCAGGCGCGGCATCCAATCCATCGAAGTCGGCGGCAAGCTGCTGCTTGCGCTGCTGGAGCACTCGTCCTCGCTGCCACTGGGCGCCCTGGCCAAGGCTGCCGGGATGTCGGGCGCCAACGCCCACGCCTACCTGGTGAGCTACGGCAACCTGGGCCTGGTCCGGCAGGACGCCAGCACCGGCGAATACGAGCTGGGCCCGCTGGCGCTGCAGCTCGGGCTGGCCGCGCTGCACCGGCTCGATCCCATCAAGATCGCCGTGCCCATGACGCGCGAGCTCGCCGAAAAAACCGGCCAGACCATCGCCATCGCGGTGCTGGGCAATCTGGGTCCGGTGATCGTGCACCTGCACGAGTCCAACTACCCGATCCACGTCAACATGCGCACCGGCACCGTGATGTCGCTGACCAACACCGCCACCGGCAAGGTGTTCGCGGCGCTGCTGCCGCCCAAGAAGATAGAAAGCCTGCTGCACGAGGACTTCCTGCGCCTGGGCGCGGTGCCGTCGCGGGCCAGGAGCGAGAAGTTCGAGCAGACCTTGAAAGAAGTGCGCCAGCGCGGCGTGGCGCGCGCGGTCGGCGACCCGATACCCGGCATCAACGGGTTGAGCGCGCCGGTGTTCGATTCCAACGGCAACGTGGTGCTCGTCATCACCGCGATCGGCGCGGCCGGGGTGTTCGACGCGCGCTGGAGCAGCCCGCTGGTGGCCGAGATCAGGCAGTGCGCCGACGCCATCTCGGCCGAACTGGGCTGGCAGAACCGCGACGCGCGCGCCTCGCGCCTGGGCTAGGCGCTTAGCGCATCAGCACCTTGTCCAGCGATTCGGTGAAGCGCCTGGCGTCCTGGAAGCCCACGACGCGGGCCTCGGGCAGCTCCTTGCCGCCGGGCTCGAAGAACATGATGCCGGGCGGGCCGAACAGGCGGAAGCGCTTGAGCAAGGCGCGGTCGTCGGCGTTGTTGGCCGTGACGTCGGCTTGCACCAGCACCATGCCGGCCATGCGCTGCGCGACGCCCGGATCGGTGAAGGTGAAGCGCTCCATTTCGCGGCAGGACACGCACCAGTCCGCGTAGAAATCCAGCATGACCGGCTGGCGGCTCTGCGCCAGCACGGCATCCAGCTCGGCGTTGTTGCGCACGCGGGTGAAGCGCACTTCGCCGCCGGCGTTCGCCGTGGCGACGGCCCCGTCGGCGCGCGCCGCCAGGTGCGACAGCGGCTGCAGCACGTCGCGCCCGCCGCTGGCCGCGCCCACCAGCCACGCGGCCGCGGCCAGCGCCAGCAGCAGGCCCACGCCCTTGCCGAACATGCGCGCCGCGCCCGCGCCCGCGGGCAGGGCGTCGAAGGCGCGCAGCATCACGGCGGAAACCGCCGCCAGGAAGGCCCAGCCCGTCATCTGCACCCAGGTGGGCACCACCGGGATCAGCATCCACCACGCGGTCGCCAGCAACAGCATGCCGAACAGCCGTTTCACGCCGTCCATCCACGGACCGGCCTTGGGCAGCAGCGCGCCCGAGGACGCGCCCACGATCAGCAGCGGCACGCCCATGCCCCAGGCCATCGCGAACAGCGCCGATCCGCCCAGCACCACGTCGCCGGTCTGCGAGATGTACAGCAGCGCGCCGGCCAGCGGCGCGGCCACGCAGGGCCCGACGATGAGCGCCGACAAGGCGCCCATCAGCAGCGCGCCGGTGTAGCGGCCGCCGGGAATGCGCGAGGCGCGCTCGGACAGCCGCGCCTGGATGCCCGAAGGCATCTGGAAGGTGAACGCGTCGAACATGGCCAGCGCCAGCACCGCCAGCAGGATCGCGAAGAGGCTCAGTATCCACGGAGTCTGCAGCCAGGCCGCCAGGCCCGCGCCGCTCAGGCCCGCCGCCACGCCCAGCGCGGTGTACACGACCGACATGCCCAGCACGTAGGTGGCCGCCAGCGCCAGCCCGCGCTTGCGGCTGGGCCTGGCCTGGGCCGAGCCGCCCACCACGATGGAGGACAGGATGGGAATCATGGGCAGCACGCAGGGCGTGAACGCCAGTAGCAGGCCCAGCACCAGGAACACGCCCGCGGTCTTGGCCCAGCCCAGTCCGCCCAGCGCGTCGGCCAGCCCGGTATCGCCGGCGTTGACCAGCGCGCCCAGGCCGCCCGACGCCGCGGACGAAGCGGCGGACGGCGCGCCCGCCGGCCCGGCCAGCGCATAGCCGCCGGCCACCGGCGTGAGCTTGACGCTGCTGTCCATGGGCGGATAGCACAGGCCCGCGTCGGCGCAGCCCTGGCCGGTCAGGGTCAGCGTGAACGGCTGCCCGCCGGCCGCGATGGGCACGCGGATGACCACGTCTTCATGGAAGACCTCCATGTCCTTCTCGAAGGTCGGGTCGTACTTGACCTCGCCCTTCGGATAGACGGCCTCGCCCAGGGTGGCCGCGCCAATGGGGCTGATGGTGATGCCGAAGCGCTCGCGGTACATGTAGTAGCCGGGCGCGACCCGGTAGCGCATCTCCAGCGTGTCGGGCGCGGCCATGGCGGCGCTGAACACGAAGGCTTTTTCAGGGTCCAGGAACTCGGCCTCGGCGCGCGCCGCGGCCTGCCAGCCCAGCAACAGCAGCGCCGCCGCCAACAGGGCGAGGCAGCGCCCGAAGAAAGCGCGGACCGCGCGAAAGTCGCGCCGGGGCGCGCCGACCATACCGGCATGTTGCAACATCAGTCTCTCTTGTTCGGCGTGACGGCCGTCTGCTCGCGCACCCAGTCCAGATAAGGCGCGGCGCCGCCGATGACCGGCAGCACGATGATTTCAGGCACGTCGTACGGATGCATCTGCGCCAGGGCCTGCACAACGGCCTGGTGGCGCGCATAGGTGGTCTTGATGTGGATGGGGATCTCTTCAGCCCCTTCGACTTCTCCGTTCCACATGTAGATGGACAGGCCCGGCGCGCCAAGGTTCACGCAGGCGGCCAGGCCGTCTTCGACCAGGACGTGCGCGATCCGCTTGGCCAGGAGCAGGTCGGGCGCATTGCTGATGACCAGCACAACGTCGTCATCGCGCAACATGATGTCTCCTTGGAAAGCCCGTATGGGGCGTAACTCAGGGTATTTTATCGGTATTGCGGCCAACGCCCGGCTACCCACGGCCGCCGCGCCGCCATGCAACCCGCTACCACCGAGGCACGCATGTCCGACAACTGTCTGTTCTGCCGCATCGCCCGCCGCGAGATCCCCGCCCACATCGTGCACGAAGACGACCGCGTGCTGGCCTTTCTCGACATCCAGCCGGTGCGCCCCGGGCACACGCTCATCATCCCCAAGCAGCATTACCCCTATTACGAGGACATGCCGGCCGACCTGGCGGGCAACATCCTCAACCTGGGGCAGAAGCTCGGCCGCCACATGAAGCGCCTGTACGGCGTGGACCGCGTGGGCTTCGCCTTCACCGGCATCCACGTCGCGCATGCGCACGCGCACGTCATCCCGATGCACCATCCGCAGGACGTCACGTCCACGCAGTACATCGAGCAGCAGGACCTGACCTTTCGGATGCCGCCGCAGGCCGCGCCGGACGCGCTGGCCGCGACCGCCGAGCAGCTGCGCGCCGAACTGCACGCCTCCTGAGGCGGCGCGCAAAAAACAAGGGCGGGTCCGAAGACCCGCCCTTGTCGCTTATCGAGCAGCCGGATTTACTCGGCGCTGTCCTCAGCGGCTTCATCGACTTCCGGACGGTCGACCAGCTCCATGAAAGCCATGGGAGCGTTGTCGCCTTGACGGAAGCCCATCTTCAGCACGCGGGTGTAGCCGCCGTTGCGGGCCGCGTAGCGCGGGCCGATTTCGGCGAACAGCTTCACCACGGCATCGCGGTCGCGCAGACGGGCGAAAGCCAGACGCTTGTTCGCGAGGGTGGGTTCTTTACCCAGCGTGATCAGGGGTTCGATGACGCGGCGCAATTCTTTCGCCTTCGGCAGCGTGGTCTTGATGGCTTCGTGGGTGATCAACGAAACGGCCATGTTGCGGAACATGGCAAGACGGTGACTGCTGGTGCGGTTGAGCTTACGCAAGCCATTACCGTGACGCATGATAAGTTTCCTTTGAATCTAAAGACGGCGTTTCCGCCATCGGGTTGCCGGCTCTTCTATCAACCTGCGATCAGGCTGCGGTCCGGTAGAAAACGGTGCATTTTACGACGGTTTCGCAAACCGGCCGGGATTTCCCCGGCCCGCCTGCAGGGGCCGCCCTTTGCGAGGGCGGACTCCCTTTCAGGACTTAGGGGCGCTCCAGGCCCAGCGGGGGCCAGTTTTCGAGCTTCATGCCCAGCGTCAGGCCGCGTGCGGCCAGCACTTCCTTGATTTCGTTGAGCGACTTGCGGCCCAGGTTCGGGGTCTTGAGCAGCTCGTTCTCGGTGCGCTGGATCAGGTCGCCGATGTAGTAGATGTTTTCGGCCTTCAGGCAGTTGGCCGAACGCACCGTCAGCTCCAGGTCGTCGACCGGGCGCAGCAGCACCGGGTCGATCTGCGGCGTGCCGCGGACCGGGGCTTCGTACGAGTCGCCGGCGCCTTCCAGGGCGGCGAAGACCGAGATCTGGTCCATCAGGATGCGGGCCGACTGGCGCACCGCTTCCTCGGGCGAGATCACGCCGTTGGTTTCGATGTCCAGGACCAGCTTGTCCAGGTCGGTGCGCTGTTCCACACGGGCGCTTTCGACCGCGTAGCTGACGCGGCGGACCGGGCTGAACGAGGCGTCCAGCACGATGCGGCCGATGGTGTGGGTGCGGTCTTCCGACAGCGCGCGCACGTTGCCCGGCACGTAGCCGCGGCCCTTTTCGACCTTGATCTGCATTTCCAGCTTGCCGGCGTCGGTCAGGTTGCAGATGGCGTGGCCGGGGTTGATGATCTCGACGTCGTGCGGCAGCTCGATGTCGCTGGCCAGCACGGTGCCGGCGCCGGTCTTGCGCAGGACCAGGGTGACTTCGTCACGGTTGTGCAGCTTGAAGACCACGCCCTTCAGGTTCAGCAGGATGTCGACGACGTCTTCGCGAACGCCCGGGATGGTCGAATATTCGTGCACCACGCCGGTCATCTGCACTTCGGTCGGCGCGTAGCCGGTCATCGAAGACAGCAGGATGCGGCGCAGGGCGTTGCCCAGCGTGTGACCGTAGCCACGCTCGAACGGCTCCATCACGATCTTGGCATGGTGCGTGCCGACCGGTTCGACTTCAATGGAGCGCGGCTTCAGGAAACCTTGAGTGGACATTTACTGTGTTCCTTTTCAATACCCTCGGCTCGTTACACCGATAAGGCTGATGGACAGGGTGAAACGTGAAACAGGGCCGGCGCGAAGCGCGGGCCGATACTTACCGCAAAGCCCGCTCCGCCGAAAAGCGGAAAGCGGGCTGCTGCGGGACTTGCAAACGGGTCGCGGGACCAGTTCGCCGGCGCATTGCGAAGGTAGCGCCGGCAGGCCTGATTAACGCGAGTACAGTTCGACGACCATCGATTCGTTGATGTCGCGAGCGACGTCAGCGCGATCGGGAGCCGACTTGAACGTGCCGGTCATCTTGTTGGCGTCGACTTCGACCCACTGGGGCATGCCGATGCTGGCGGCCAGGTCGAGCGATTCCTTGATGCGGCCTTGCTTCTTGGCCTTTTCGCGGACCGAGACGACGTCACCGGCCTTGACCAGCATCGAGGCGATGTCGGCGGTGTGGCCGTTCAGTTCGATCGCGCGGTGGCTCACCAGCTGGCGAGCTTCGGCGCGGGTCGAGCCGAAGCCCATGCGGTAGACGACGTTGTCCAGGCGCGATTCGAGCAGCTGGATCAGCGTTTCGCCGGTGTTGCCGCGACGACGCTCGGCTTCGGCGAAGTACTTGCGGAATTGCTTTTCCAGCACGCCGTACATGCGCTTGAGCTTTTGCTTTTCGCGCAGCTGCAGGCCGTAGTCGGAAGTGCGGGCGCCCGAAGTGCGGCCGTGTTGGCCAGGCTTGGAATCCAGCTTGCACTTGGAATCCAGCGAGCGACGGGCGCTCTTCAGGAACAGGTCAGTACCCTCGCGGCGCGAGAGCTTGCATTTGGGTCCAGTATAACGTGCCATGTGGATTCCCTTTAGATACGACGACGCTTCGGCGGACGGCAGCCGTTGTGCGGAACGGGCGTGATGTCGGCGATGCTCGAAATCTTGATGCCCAGCGCGTTCAGAGCGCGGACCGACGATTCGCGGCCGGGGCCGGGGCCCTTGATACGCACTTCCAGCGTCTTGATGCCGTACTCCAGCGCGACGCGGCCGGCCGTTTCAGCGGCGACCTGCGCAGCGAACGGGGTCGACTTGCGCGAACCCTTGAAGCCAGCACCGCCCGACGTGGCCCACGACAGCGCGTTGCCCTGACGGTCGGTGATGGTGATGATGGTGTTGTTGAACGAAGCGTGAACGTGCGCGATGCCGTCCGAGACGTTCTTCTTGACCTTTTTGCGCACGCGCGAAGCGCCGCTGGTGGAAGCTTTCGCCATAATCCAGTTCCTCGATTATTTCTTCAGGGACGCAGCAGCACGACGCGGGCCCTTGCGGGTGCGGGCGTTGGTGCGAGTGCGCTGGCCGCGCACGGGCAGGCCGCGCTTGTGGCGCATGCCTCGGTAGGTTCCCAGGTCGATCAAACGCTTGATCGAGAGCTGCACTTCACGACGCAGGTCGCCTTCGACCGTGAACACGCCAACGTGTTCGCGAACGCGTTCCAGTTCAGCGTCGCTCAGATCCTTGACCTTTTTGTCAAACGGGACGTTTGCCGCTTCGCAAATCTTGCGAGCGCGCGTGCGACCGATGCCAAAAATGGCGGTCAGGCCGATCTCGGCGTGCTGATGCGGCGGAATGTTAATGCCAGCAATACGGGCCATGACTGTTCCTTGAATAAATCCGTTGCGTAGTCGCTAACCCGGGTTAGCCTTGACGCTGCTTGTGACGCGGGTCGGTGCAGATAACGCGCACCACGCCGTGACGTTTGATAACTTTGCAGTTGCGGCAGATCCGCTTAACCGATGCCATTACTTTCATGGTTGACTCCTAATTTTCCGTAATCCGGTTCCGCTCACTTGGAGCGGAAAACAATCCTGGCTCGCGTCAGGTCATAGGGCGTGAGCTCCACTGTGACCTTGTCACCCGGCAGGATCCGGATGTAATGCATACGCATCTTGCCGGAAATATGGCCCAACACCACGTGGCCGTTTTCGAGCTTGACGCGAAATGTCGCGTTCGGGAGGTTCTCCAGAACCTCACCTTGCATCTGAATGACGTCGTCCTTGGACATTCTCTTGCTTACCGCATCGGCAAACCCGGGCCCTTGAAGTTAGCCTTCTTGAGCAACGAGTCGTACTGGTGAGACATCATGTAGGCCTGGACCTGCGCCATGAAATCCATCGTCACCACCACAATAATCAACAGAGACGTACCACCGAAGTAGAACGGAACGTTCCAGCGCATCACCAAGAATTCCGGCAACAGGCACACCAACGTGATGTAGATGGCACCTGCGAGCGTCAAACGCATCAGGATCTTGTCGATGTAGCGCGCCGTTTGTTCGCCCGGACGGATGCCCGGAACGAACGCACCACTCTTCTTCAGGTTGTCCGCCGTTTCGCGGCTGTTGAACACCAGAGCCGTGTAGAAAAAGCAGAAGAAAATGATCGCGGCCGAATACAGCGTGATGTAGAGCGGTTGACGAGGCGACAGGGCCGCAGCCAGGTCGCTAAGCCAGCGCATGTTCTCGCTGCTGGAAAACCAGCTCGTGATCGTGGCCGGGAACAGAATGATCGACGATGCGAAGATCGGCGGAATCACCCCTGCCATGTTCAGCTTCAGCGGCAAATGCGAGCTTTGGCCACCGTAGATCTTGTTGCCGACCTGACGCTTGGCGTAGTTCACCGTGATCTTGCGCTGTCCGCGTTCGACGAACACCACAAAAGCGGTAACCAGCACCACCAGAGCCACGATGAACAGCGCCGACAGCACGGACATCGAGTTGGTGCGGACCAGGTCCAGCAATGCAGCCAGCGCCGCGGGCAGACCCGCAACGATACCTGCGAAGATCAGGATGGAAATCCCGTTGCCCAGACCGCGTTCCGTGATCTGTTCACCCAGCCACATGACGAACATGGTGCCGGTGACCAGGGTCACGACGGTCGTGAAGCGGAACAGCATGCCCGGATCGATCACCAGCCCCGGTTGGGACTCCAGCGCAACCGAAATGCCCACAGCCTGCACCAGCGCCAGCACCACGGTGCCGTAGCGGGTGTATTGGGTGATCTTCCGACGGCCGGATTCGCCCTCTTTCTTGAGGGCTTCCAGCGACGGCACCACCACAGACATCAGCTGCATGATGATGGATGCCGAAATGTACGGCATGATCCCCAGGGCAAAAATCGAGAAGCGCGAAAGCGCCCCGCCCGAGAACATGTTGAACAGGCCGAGGATCCCGCCCTGGTTCTGGCGGAACAGGTCCGCCAGCGCATCCGGGTTGATGCCCGGTACCGGGATGTGTGTACCCAACCGGTAAACCACCAGGGCGAGCACCAGGAAAACGAGACGGCGCTTCAGATCGCCGTAACGTCCTCCGGTTTTGCCCAATGCCTGCGCGTTAGCCACTCGTCACCTCGTGATCAGGCAAGCGAGCCGCCCGCGGCTTCGATGGCGGCGCGAGCGCCGGCCGTCGCGGTAATGCCCTTGAGCACGACCTTGCGCGAGAGTTCACCCGACTTGATGACCTTGGCGTAGCGAACCGCCTGACCGACCACGCCAGCGGCCTTCAGCACTTGCACGTCGATTTCGTCGACGGGCACGGCTTGCAGGTCCGACAGACGGACTTCGGCGTACAGGTGCTGGCCGAGCGGGGTGAAACCGCGCTTGGGCAGACGACGCTGCAGCGGCATTTGACCGCCTTCGAAGCCAACCTTATGGAAACCGCCCGAGCGCGACTTCTGACCCTTGTGGCCACGGCCGGCGGTCTTGCCCAGACCCGAACCGATGCCACGGCCGACGCGGCGCTTGGCGTGCTTGCTGCCCTCGGCGGGCTTCAGCGTATTGAGTTGCATATCCGACATGGTGATTCCTTAGGCTTCCGAGACGGAAACGAGATAATCCACCTTACGGATCATCCCACGCACCTCGGGCGTATCGACCAGCACGCGGCTGCTGTTGATACGGCCCAAGCCCAAACCGCGAACCGTATCACGGTGCGATTGCTTGGTACCGATCACCGAGCGCACGAGGGTCACTTTGATCTGCTTCTGAGCCATGATTTACCCCAGGATTTCTTCGACGGTCTTGCCGCGCTTGGCAGCAACATCCGCCGGGGTCAGGGAGGCGCGCAGGCCGTTCAACGTGGCGCGAACCATGTTGTAGGGGTTGCTCGAGCCCAGGCTCTTGGCAACCACGTTACGCACACCCATCACTTCGAAAATAGCGCGCATCGGGCCGCCGGCGATAACGCCGGTACCTTCAGCAGCGGGCGAAATCAGCACGGTGGCGGCGCCATGCTTGCCGACCACGGAGTGGTGCAGCGTGCCGTTCTTCAGGGCCACCTTGAACATGCCGCGACGGGCCTGTTCCATAGCCTTCTGAACGGACACCGGCACTTCGCGCGCCTTGCCCTTGCCCATGCCGATGCGGCCGTCGCCATCGCCGACCACGGTCAGCGCGGCAAAGCTCATGGTGCGACCACCCTTGACGACTTTGCTCACGCGGTTGACCGCGATCATTTTTTCGCGGAGGCCGTCATCGTTCTCTTTTTCCGCGGCGTTCTTGCCTTGTACTTTAGCCATTTGACAGATCCTCGCTTAGAACTTCAGGCCGGCTTCACGCGCGGCATCGGCCAGCGCCTTCACGCGGCCATGGTAACGAAAGCCCGAGCGATCGAAAGCAACCAGTTCGATACCGGCAGCCTTGGCCTTTTCGGCCACGCGCTTGCCGACCAGCGACGCAGCGGCCTTGTTGCCGCCCTGACCGGTTTGGCCGGCCAGTTGCGCGCGCACTTCGGCTTCGACCGTCGAGGCGCTGACCAGAACGCGATCGCCTTCCGGCGAAATGATGTTGGCGTAGATGTGCTGGTTCGAGCGGAAAATCGAGAGGCGATGAACGCGCAGCTCGCTGATCTTCCGGCGGGTCGGAACCGCACGACGCAAACGGGAAACTTTTTTGTCCATGATTCGTCCTTGCGTGCGCCGTTATTTCTTCTTGGTTTCTTTGATGACGACGCGTTCGTCCGAGTAACGCACGCCCTTGCCCTTGTAGGGTTCGGGTTCGCGGTACGCGCGGATTTCAGCGGCCACCTGACCGACGACTTGCTTGTTGGCGCCCTTGATGACGATTTCCGTCTGGGTGGGGCATTCGGCCTTGATACCGGCCGGCAACTGATGCACGACGTCGTGCGAGAAACCGAGCTGCAGCTTAACGGCGTCGCCTTGAACCGAGGCGCGGTAACCCACGCCAACCAGGTTCAGCCTGCGCTCGAATCCCTTGCTCACGCCGTTGACCATATTGGCCACCAGCGCGCGCACGGTGCCCGACATGGCGTTGGCGTGACGGGTCTCGTTGGCGGCGGCAAACGTGAGCTTGCCTTCGTCCAACGCGATCGTGACGTCGCCGGTCAGGGCTTGGGTCAGGGAACCCAGCGGGCCCTTGACGATGATCTGATCCTGCTGGATGTTGGCTTCAACACCCTTGGGCAGTTCGACCGGATACTTAGCGATACGTGACATTCGACTCTCCTTAGGCCACGTAGCAAAGCACTTCGCCGCCGACGCCGTTGGCGCGAGCCTTACGGTCGGTCATGACGCCGCGCGAGGTCGAAACGATGGCCACGCCCAGGCCGTTCATGACCTGAGGAATGCTGGTACGGCCCTTGTAGATACGCAGGCCCGGGCGCGAAACGCGCTCGATGCGTTCGATGACCGGACGGCCGGCGTAGTACTTCAGGGTGATCTCGAGCTCAGGCTTGGCCTGGGTGCCCTTGACTTCAAAGCTGTCGATGTAGCCTTCGTCCTTCAGCACGGCGGCAATGGCCGCCTTCAGCTTCGAGGAGGGCATGCTCACCGTAACTTTGTCCACTTGCTGCGCATTGCGAATGCGGGTCAGCATATCGGCGATGGGATCGCTCATGCTCATATTGTTTCTCCTACCAGCTGGCCTTGGTGATGCCGGGGATTTCACCCTTCATCGCCATTTCACGCAGTTTGTGGCGCGTCAGGCCGAACTTGCGGAACACGCCGCGCGGACGACCGGTGACCACGCAACGGTTACGTTGACGCGTCGGGTTGGCATTGCGCGGCAGCTGTTGCAGCTTGAGCCGAGCTTGGTAACGTTCTTCGTCGGTCTTCGACTGGTCGTCGATGATCGCCTTCAACTCAGCGCGCTTGGCGGCGAACTTGTCAGCCAGCTTGGCGCGCTTGATGTCGCGATTGATGAGGGAAAGTTTAGCCACGTCATCAGCCCCTTAGTTACGGAACGGGAAGCTGAAGGCGGTCAGCAGCGCCTTGGCTTCTTCGTCGGTCTTGGCGGTGGTGGTGATGCTGATGTTCAGCCCACGCAGCGCGTCGATCTTGTCGTACTCGATTTCGGGGAAAATGATCTGCTCTTTCACCCCGATGTTGTAGTTGCCACGGCCGTCGAAAGCACGACCCGAGATGCCGCGGAAGTCGCGCACGCGGGGCAGCGCAACCGCCACCAGGCGATCCAGGAATTCGTACATACGCTGACCACGCAGCGTGACCATGCAACCGATCGGGTAGTTTTCGCGGATCTTGAACCCGGCGATAGCCTTCTTGGTCTTCGTCACGACGGGCTTCTGGCCGGCGATCTTGGTCAGGTCCGAGACGGCGTGCTCGATGACCTTCTTGTCAGCGACGGCTTCCGAGACACCCATGTTCAGGGTGATCTTGGTGATGCGCGGCACTTCCATCGCGCTCTTGTAGCCAAACTTGGCCTGCAGGTCGGCAGCGACCTTGCTCTTGTACAGATCTTGCAAACGAGACATGTCTATCGCCCCTTACGCCTTGGCGCCGACAACGGCACCATTGGAACGGAACACGCGGACCTTGCGACCTTCGACTTCCTGCACGCCGACGCGGTCGCCACGACCGGTCGCGGGGTTGAAGAGCGCCACATTCGAGATGTGGATCGGCATGGTCTTTTCGACGATTCCGCCCGGGTTGTTGGCCATCGGGTTGGCTTTCACGTGTTTCTTGACGACATTGACGCCTTCGACCAGCACGTGGTCGGCGCCAACGCGAGCCAGCACGGTACCGCGACGCTTCTTGTCGCGACCGGTCAGGACGATGACTTCGTCGCCTTTACGAATGTTGTTCATCGTAGGGCTCCTTACAGCACTTCCGGGGCCAGCGACACGATCTTCATGAACTTCTCGGTACGCAGTTCACGCGTCACGGGTCCGAAGATGCGGGTGCCGATGGGCTCCAGCTTGGCGTTGAGCAACACGGCGGCATTGCCACCGAAACGAATCAGCGAACCGTCCTTACGGCGCACGCCCTTGGCGGTACGAACCACCACGGCATTGTAAATTTCGCCTTTCTTGACGCGTCCGCGCGGAGCCGCATCTTTGACGCTCACCTTGATGATGTCGCCGATACCGGCATAACGGCGCTTGGAGCCACCGAGCACCTTAATGCACATGACATGACGCGCACCAGTGTTATCGGCCACATCCAGCGTGGTCTGCATTTGGATCATGATTTTTCCTGTTCCAACTTAACTGGAAATACGGTTTTCCCCCGGGGCTCTCCCCCTTAGGAACACTGCAATTCCTGCCAGTTTTGGTCCCGTCAGGTCAGCCGCCCTGCTTTTGTTGGCTGGCGCCTCGAGCTTTTCCGCTCCAAAGACCAGCAACTGGTGGCAACGCAACGACCCTGGGTTGAAATCCTGCGGGTAATTCCCCCAATCACCTGGGCTTAGACCTCTACGTAGACCTCTAAGCCAACAGACAATCTGGGAAAGCTGATAATTCTAGCCTGCTTATATTTTGAGCGCAAGCCCTTTGTTGACATAGAGAGCAAATACACGACAACGCCTGTGGACAACTCCGGGCCGCAGGCCGTTTCTGCCCCGAATCAATCCGCCCCCGTTTTATTTCCGGCGCGCTTGCCGCCGTAATAGTTGCGTTCCCAGGCGTCGTGGTTGGCCTTGCCGCGGCGGATCTCGTCGGTGAACGGCGCCGCCGCCAGCACCAGGCGGTTGAGCCAGCGCACCGGCGCCCGGCAGGGCCGCTCGAAATCCACGAACAGCACGGCGCGCAGGCCCTCGGTGTCGTTGTGCACCTGGTGCAGGTAGAGGTCGTCGAACACCACGGCCTCGCCTTCCTTCCAGTGGTAGCGCTCGCCGCCCACCTCGATCCAGCAGCGTTCGGCCGGCTCGGGCACGACCAGTCCCAGGTGCAGGCGCAGCACGCCGTTATAGGGTCCGGTATGCGGCGGAATCCGCTTGCCGGGCTCAAGTATGGAGAAAAAGGCGGTACGCAGGCCCGGAATGCCCTGCAGGGCGCGCGCGGTCGCCGGGCAGCGCGCCAGGTTGCGCTCGGAACGCAGGCCGTAGCCCATGAAGACGAAGGTCTTCCATTGGTCGTCGGACGTGATCATGCCCACGTCGGGGGACAGCTCGTGGAAGGACGGCAGCTGCTGGCGTTCGGACAGCAGCCCGTTCAGTTCATCGCGGATGGCCGGCGCCTGGGCCTCCAGCGCGGCCAGCCAGGGGAACTGGTCGTTTCGGAAGATGGGCCGGTCCCCCACCAGCGACGCCTGGGCGATGCGCTGGCGCAGCCAGTCGATGAAACGGAAGAACACCCGGGAATAGAGGCTGGGCTTGCCGGACGGACGCGCATCGACGGGTTGCACGATAGGGAATCGGGTAGGCGGCCAAAGATGCCCCATTTTGGCCATGCCCGGGCGCGCGTGCAAGGTTTGCGGTCCGATTGGCTCCACGGCCCCGTCCGCCATTGGCCCTCCCCGCCATCCACAAGCTGGTTTAGACTGGAGCGGGCGACAGTGATCGCTATCCACTCCTATTTAGCAAGGGAAGACAGGCATGTATGAACAGTTGGCGCTGTATATCGACGGAGAATTCGTCGCCGGAGAGGGCAGGCGCACCCAGGACGTCATCAACCCGGCCACGCTGGAAGTTCTCGGCCAGTTGCCCCACGCCACCGAAGCGGACCTGGACCGGGCGCTAGCCGCCGCCCAGCGCGCGTTCGAGTCGTGGAAGAAATCCTCGCCCATGGACCGCTCGGCCATCCTGCGCAAGGTCGCGACGCTGTCGCGCGAACGCGCCAACGAGATCGGCCGCAACATGACGCTGGACCAGGGCAAGCCGCTGGCCGAGGCCGTGGGCGAAGTCACCTCCTGCGCCGAGCACGCCGACTGGCACGCCGAGGAATGCCGCCGCATCTACGGCCGCGTGGTGCCGCCGCGCAACCCCGACGTGCGCCAGATCGTCGTGCGCGAACCCATCGGCGTCTGCGCCGCGTTCACACCCTGGAACTTCCCGTACAACCAGGCCATCCGCAAGATCGCCGCCGCCATCGGCGCCGGCTGCACGGTGGTACTGAAAGGTCCCGAGGATTCCCCCAGCGCCGTCATGGCGATCGCCCGCATGTTCCACGACGCCGGCCTGCCCAAGGGCTGCCTGAACATCGTGTGGGGCGAACCCGCCAAGATCTCGGACTACCTGATCCGCTCGCCCATCGTGCGCAAGGTGTCGTTCACCGGCTCGGTGCCGGTGGGCAAGCAGCTCGCCGCGCTGGCCGGCGCGCACATGAAGCGCGTCACCATGGAACTGGGCGGCCACTCGCCGGTGCTGGTGTTCGACGACGCCGACATCGACCGCGCCGCCACCATGCTGGCCAAGTTCAAGATCCGCAACGCCGGCCAGGTCTGCGTATCGCCGACCCGCTTCTACGTGCAGAACGGCGCCTACGAGCAGTTCCTGGCGCGCTTCTCCGAAGTGCTGAAGAACATCAAGGTCGGCGACGGCCTTGAAACCGGCACCGACATGGGCCCGCTGGCGCACGAGCGCCGCGTCCCCGCCATGACCGCCTTCATCGACGACGCCAAGAAGCACGGCGGCAAGGTGGTGGTCGGCGGCGGCCCGCTGGACCGCAAGGGCTTCTTCTTCGCCCCCACGGTCGTGACCGAGCTGCCCGACGATTCCATGCTCATGACCGAAGAGCCCTTCGGCCCGGTCGCGCCCGTGGTCCGCTTCACCGACACCGATGAAGTGCTGCGCCGCGCCAACAGCCTGCCCTTCGGCCTGTCGTCCTACGTGTTCACCAACTCGCTGAAGACGGCCACCAAGGTCTCCAACGGCCTGGAAGCCGGCATGGTCAACATCAACCATTTCGGCAGCGCCCTGGCCGAGACGCCCTTCGGCGGCATCAAGGACAGCGGCATCGGCAGCGAAGGCGGCCTGGAAACGTTCGACGGCTACCTGGTGACCAAGTTCATCACCCACATCTGACCGCTCCGCGGCCAGGATGTACTGACGGGCTCCCG
Organism: Achromobacter sp. SX5; assembly: GCF_056711425.1. Classification (NCBI taxonomy): domain Bacteria; kingdom Pseudomonadati; phylum Pseudomonadota; class Betaproteobacteria; order Burkholderiales; family Alcaligenaceae; genus Achromobacter; species Achromobacter sp. SX5. Next base: position 5,563,475 of record NZ_CM160041.1, read on the forward strand.
CGGGAGCCCGTTTTTTCGTCCGGGCCGCCGGCGCATCAGCGGCGCAGGTCGCGCTGATACGAGGCGGGCGAGGCCCCCACCAGGCTCTTGAAGCGCTTGGAAAAATGGGCCTGGTCCGCGAAGCCCACGCTCAGGGCCACGTCGGCCGGCGCCTGGCCCGCGGCCAGCAGCCGCCTGGCGCGCTCGACCCGCACCTGCAGCTGGTAGGCGTGCATGGGCATGCCGACCTGGCTGCGGAACTGCCGCATCAGGTGGTAGGGGCTCAGCGCCACCTCCCGCGCGATCTCGGCCACCGACAAGGCCTGCGCGTGGCAATCCTCGATGAGCGCCCGGGCCCGCCGGATCTCGGGCCGGGCCTCCCGCGCCGGGCCGGCGGCCGCCGCGCCGCCATGGCGCGAGGCGAGCAGGCCCAGGGCCGCCAGCATCAGGCCGTCGCAGGCCAGGCGCGAATCGCCTTCGACCAGGGCGTCGTGGGCGCGCAGCATGGCGCGGAACACCGCGGGGTCCTGGACCACGCCCGACTGGAAGCCCACGGCCGCGGCCGCGCCCAGCGCCTGCGACATGGCGTCGGCCGGGACGTACAGCGCGCGATAGCGCAGCTCCGCTCCCGCGGCCCGGCGGCCGGTGTGCAGGTCGCCCGGATTGACCACCGATACCGATTGCGGCGCGGCGAGATAGGTGGCGCGCCCCCGCTGGAATTCCTTGGCCCCGCTTTCGATGAGGCCGAACATGAAGGTGTCGTGGGTATGCGGCCGGAAGCGGTGGCGCACGAAGCGCGCCGCGGTCGCCATGGCGCCGCAGGCGCCCTGCCGCCACACCCGCACGCCGTCGCGCAGGCCGCCGTAGAGGCCGTGGGCGGCGACAGCAGGATCAGACAAGACAGCCTCGCCGCCATCCATAAGATCGTAGGACCTGAAATCATTCGATGAGGTCATAGACGATGTCTTCCCATTCCGATCCCCATACCCGCCTGGCGCAGGCGGCCGTACTGCTGCCGGAAAGCTCGTATCCCGTGGCCCCGCCGCTGTACCAGACGGCCAGCTTCGCTACGGACGAGGCCGGCGTGTTCCTGGACATGGCGACGCGGCCCCTGCATCCGGGATTCTATACACGTTACGGCAACCCCACGACGCGCGCGTTCGAGTCCGCCGTGGCCGGGCTGGAAGGCGGCGAATGCGCGCTGGCCACCGCCTCCGGCATGGGCGCCATCACGGCGGCGCTGCTGGCCTTCGCCGGCCGCGGCGACCACGTGGTGGCGCAGCGCGTGCTGTACGGCGGCACCACCGGCCTGCTGCAGAACATCGCGCCGCAGCTCGGCATCGACGTGAGCTTCGTGGACCAGGCCGACGCCGACGGCTTCGCCGCCGCCGCGCGCCCCGAGACCCGCCTCTTCGTGCTGGAAAGCCCGTCCAATCCGATGCTGCGCCTGACGGACCTGGCGCGCATGTCGGGCATCGCGCGCGCCCGCGGCATCACCACGCTGGTCGACAACACCATCGCCTCGCCCATCAACCAGCAGCCGCTGGCGCTGGGCATGGACCTGGTGATGCACAGCGCCACCAAGTACCTGTGCGGCCACGGCGACGCCTCGGCCGGCGTGCTGGTGGGCGACGAGCAGCGCATCAAGGCCGTGTGGGAAAAGGCCTATCTGCTGGGCGCGACGCTGGACCCCTTCGCCGCCTGGCTGGTGCTGCGCGGCCTGCGCACCCTGCCCATGCGCGTGGCGCGCCAGAACGAAACCGCGCTGGCCGTCGCCCGGCACCTGGCCGCGCACCCGGCGGTGTCGGCGGTGCACTATCCCGGCCTGGAAAGCCATCCGCAGCACGCGCTGGCGCGCGCGCAGATGAGCGGATACGGCGGCGTGCTGAGTTTCGAGGTGCCGGGCGGCATGGCGCAGGCCGAGCGCGTCGTGGGCGCGCTCACGCTGGCGCATCGCTCGGCCAGCTTCGGCTCGTTCTCGACCCTGGTGGTGCATCCGGCGGCCATGTGGGCGGGCATGATGACGCCGCAGCAGCTGGCGGAATCGGGGTTGCCGCCGGGACTGATCCGGCTCGGCGTGGGCTTCGAGAGCCACGCCGACATCATCGGCGACCTGGACGCGGCGCTGGCGGCGGCCGCGTCCTAGGAACGGGCGCGCAGTTCGCGCGCCGACATGCCGAAGCGCCGCTTGAACAGGCGGCTGAAATGCGCCGGATGCGAGAACCCGACCTGGTAGGCGAGTTCGGAAATCGCGCGATGGCGATGGCGCGGGTCCAGCAGCAGCGCGTGGCAGCGTTCCAGCCGCTGGTCGAAGATGAAGGACTCCGCCGACAGCCCGCCGGCGCGCAGGATGCGGTGCAGGTAGGCCACGGAGATGCCGCAGCCTTCGGCCACGCGCGCCGGCGACAGTTCGGGATCGGCCAGGTGCTGCCGGATGTAGGCCAGCACGCGCTGGCGGTGCGCCACCGTCACGCTACTGTCCGACTCCGACGCATGGCCCTGCCCCGGCTGCACCAGGAACAGCACGATCAGGTCGATCAGGCGCTCGCCCAGTTCGGCGACCTCGGCGTCGGACCAGCCGTCCATGCCCTTGAACATGTGTTCCATGTAGCTGGCCAGCATGGCGCCTCGCGGCGAGCCGTCATCGATGCGCAGCTTGTGGAAGGCGCCGACGCGCGAATCGCGCTGCGACAGCGCGCTGCGCGGAAACGAGATGCTCAGGCTGCGGTAGCCGCCGGCGCCCAGCGCCGTGGCCTGGTACGGCAGGCTCTGGTTCATCAGGTACACGCAGCCCGGCTCGACCTGGAAGTCCCGCCCCTGCTGGCGCACCGCCAGCGGCCCGGCCAGCGGCAGGCCGAAGGTATAGAACTCCTGGTCCAGCCGCGAGACATTGCCGGCCGTGCGTTCGAGCTGCTGGCCCTGGTAGTGCAGGTCGTTGAACTGCAGGCTGGCGCGGCGCGCGTAGCGCAGGCGCCCGGCGAAATGGCCGGGCTTGCCGCCGTGGACCTCGAAGGGGCCGAAGGCGTCGGCCAGCGCCGCGCGCCATTGATCGCGCCGGTCCGCGCCGGCGCCGGCCGAAATGGCGAATTCCGTCTCCGACATGGCGCGGTCTCCTGGGATGCGAAGCGCAAATTGATCTTGCGTCTACAAGTTCTTGACTCAGCCTGCAGCAGGGCGGGCGGCGCATTGTGCGCGCGCCTGGCGCAAGTCTATATTCACCCGCATAAGCGTACAACAACCGCACAGAACGACCTGGACCCACCGGGAGGAGACTCATGGCGACCGCGCCCGCGCCGGCCTCGCGCTATCTGCGCTGCGAAGGCCGCGAACTGCATTACACCGAATGGGGCGCCCCCGACGCGCCGCCGCTGGTCATGTGGCATGGCCTGGCGCGCACCGGGCGCGACTTCGACGAGCTGGCGCAGGCGCTGGCGCCCGACTACCGCATCATCTGCCCGGACACGATCGGCCGCGGCCTGTCGCAATGGAGCCCGGACCCGGTGGCCGAGTACCGGCTGGACTTCTACGCGCGGCTGGCGCGCGCCCTGCTCGACGGGCTGGCGCTCGCCAGCGTGCGCTGGGTCGGCACGTCCATGGGCGGCGCCATCGGCATGCATGCCGCGGCCACCACCCTGCGCGACCGCATCTCGCGCCTGGTGGTCAACGACATCGGGCCGGAACTGCCGCGCCCCGCCATCCGGCGCATCCTGGACTACGCCGGCGATCCGCCTGCCTTCGACACGGTCACCGAACTGGAGACCTGGCTGCGCGCCGCCTACAAGCCCTATGGCTGGCAGAGCGACGAGCAATGGCGCCGCATGGCCGAGACCTCGATGCGCCGCCTGCCGGACGGGCGCGTGACCGCGCACTACGACCCGGCCATCGTCGGCCAGTTCAGCCATCATCCCGACGACTACGACCGCTGGAGCGGCTATGACTCGCTGCGCATGCCGCTGCTGCTGCTGCGCGGGGCCGAGTCGGATCTGCTGCTGCCGGAAGTGGCCGAGGCCATGACGCGGCGCGGCCCGCGCGCGCAGCGCATCGATTTCCCCGATTGCGGCCACGCCCCCGCGCTCAACGTCGCCCCGCAGATCGAAGCCGTCCGCCAATTCCTCGCCGCACGTCACTGATAAACAGGAGTCCCCTATGAAACGCCTACTGCTCGCCGCGCTCGCCGGCCTGTGCATGAGTTCCGCGGCCGCGGCGAAGGATTTCGTCGTGGCCCACGTCTACGACAAGACCGGCCCGCTGGAGGCCTACGCCAAGCAGACCCAGGCCGGCCTGATGCTGGGCCTGGAGTACGCGACCCAGGGCAGCATGACGGTGGCCGGGCGCAAGATCCGCGTCATCGAGAAGGACAACCAGGGCAAGCCCGACGTGGCCCGCGCCCAGCTGGCCTCGGCCTATGCCGACGACAATGCCGACATCGCCGTGGGCCCCACGTCGTCCGGCGTGGCGCTGGCCATGCTGCCGATCGCCGAAGAGTACGAGAAGATCCTGCTGGTCGAGCCCGCCGTGGCGGACTCCATCACCGGCGACAAGTGGAACCGGTACATCTTCCGCACCGGCCGCAATTCCTCGCAGGACGCCATCGCCAACGCGGTCGCCTTCGACCAGGCCGGCACCTCCATCGCGATGCTCGCGCAGGACTACGCCTTCGGCCGCGACGGCGTCAAGGCGTTCAAGAGCGCCCTGAAGAACGCCAAGATCGTGCACGAGGAATATCTGCCGGCCAACGCCACCGATTTCACCGCCGGCGCGCAGCGCCTGTTCGATGCGCTGAAGGACCAGCCCGGGCGCAAGATCATCTTCATCCTGTGGGCCGGCGCCGGCAACCCGTTCAAGATCGCCGACCTCGACCCGCAGCGCTTCGGCATCGAGATCGCCACCGGCGGCAACACGCTGGCGGCCATGACGCCGCTGAAATCGCTGGTCGGCATGGAAGGCGCCACCTATTACTACTACGGCATACCCAAGAACCCGGTCAACGACTGGCTGGTGGCCGAACACCAGAAGCGCTACGGCCAGCCGCCGGACTTCTTCACCGCCGGCGGCATGGCCTCGGGCATCGCGATCGCGACGGCGCTGGCCAGGACCAAGGGCGACTCCGACACCGACGCGCTGATCAAGGCCATGGAAGGCATGAGCTTCGACACGCCCAAGGGCAAGATGACCTTCCGCCCCGAGGACCACCAGGCCATGCAGTCCATGTACCACTTCCGCATCAAGAACGATCCCTCGGTGCCGTGGGCGGTGCAGGACCTGGTCAGGGAAATCACGCCCGACCAGATGTCGGTGCCCATCCAGAACAAGCGCTGAGCCTGCATCCGTCCATGCTGGAGACCCAATCGCTCACCATCCGTTTCGGCGGGCACGTGGCCGTCGACGAAGTCAGCTGCAGCTACGCGCCCGGCACGCTGACGGCCATCGTCGGCCCCAACGGCGCGGGCAAGACCACTTACTTCAATCTGATCTCCGGCCAGCTGCGCGCCAGCGCCGGCACGGTGCGCCTGAACGGGCGCGACCTCACCGCGCTGGGCGCGCCGGCGCGCATGCACGCGGGCCTGGGCCGGGCGTTCCAGCTGACCCAGCTGTTTCCGCGCCTGAGCGTGCACGAGAACGTGCGGCTGGCGCTGCAGTCGCGCCAGCAAGGCTTGGGCTGGCGCCAGATCCGTTTCTGGCGCACCTGGAGCGACGACCGCGCCCTGATCGAACGCGCCGACGCGCTGCTGGCGCGCACCCGCCTGTCGGCGCGCCGCGACCAGCCGGCCGCCGACCTGCCGCACGGCGACCAGCGCAAGCTGGAGATCGCGATGCTGGTCGCGCTCGATCCGCAGGTGTTCATGTTCGACGAGCCCACGGCCGGCATGAGCGTGGACGACGTGCCGGTGGTGCTGGAGCTGATCCGCGAAATCAAGAACGACGCAAGCAAGACCATCCTGCTGGTGGAGCACAAGATGGACGTGGTGCGCGAACTGGCCGACCGCATCGTGGTGCTGCACAACGGCCGCCTGATGGCCGACGGCGAGCCGGCCGAAGTCATCGCCTCGCCCATCGTGCAGCAGGCCTATCTGGGCGTGAGCCCCACGGAGAAGGCGGCATGACGCAAGCGCTGCTGGAATTGAAAGACGTGCACACGCACATCGGCGCCTACCACATCCTGCACGGCGTCGACCTGGCGGTGCCCGCCGCCGGCGTGACCATGCTGCTGGGACGCAACGGCGCGGGCAAGACCACCACGCTGCGCACGATCATGGGACTGTGGCGCGCCTCGCAAGGCCAGGTGAGCTTCGACGGCGCGCCGGTGGGCGGGCCCGGCACGCGCACCTCGCCGCCCGACATGGCGCGCCTGGGCATGGCCTACGTGCCCGAGAACATGGGCATCTTCGCCGACCTGTCGGTCAAGGAGAACATCCTGCTGGCGGCGCGCCAGGCGCGCAACGCCAGCCAGCTCGACAGCGCCCGGCTGGAATGGATCTTCGGTTTCTTCCCGGCGTTGAAGAAATTCTGGCTGCACCCGGCCGGCAAGCTGTCGGGCGGCCAGAAGCAGATGCTGGCGGTGGCGCGCGCCATCATCGAGCCGCGCCGGCTGCTGCTGGTCGACGAGCCCAGCAAGGGCCTGGCGCCCGCCATCGTGCGGAACATGATCGACGCCTTCATCGAACTGAAGCAGGCCTCCACCACCATCCTGCTGGTCGAGCAGAACTTCAACTTCGCCCGCTTCGTGGGCGATCACGTCGCCGTGATGGACAACGGCCGCGTGGTCCATGCCGGCAGCATGGCGCAGCTGGCCGAGGACGACGCATTGCAGACGCGCCTGCTGGGCCTGTCGCTGGGAAGCCACCAATGAGCACGCTGGAACTCGATACCCCCTTGCCGCGCGTGCGCGCGGACCTGCGCCCGGCGCTGCTGGTGCTGGCCCTGGCGGCGATCGCGCTGCCGCTGGTGGGCTCGCTGTCGACCTGGGTCACGCTGACCCTGGCCGGCCTGGCGATGGGCATGATCATCTTCATCGTGGCCTCCGGCATGACGCTGGTCTTCGGGCTGATGGACGTGCTGAACTTCGGCCACGGCCTGTTCATCGCCATCGGCGCGTACATGGCGGCCACGGTGCTGGGCGCCATGGCCGACTGGACCCAGTCAGGCAGCCTGTGGGTGAACCTGGCCGCGGTGCTGCCGGCCATGATCGTCGGCATGCTGGTGGCCGGCGCCGTCGGCCTGGCGTTCGAACGCGTCATCGTGCGCCCGGTGTACGGGCAGCATCTCAAGCAGATCCTGATCACGATGGGCGGCATGATCATCGGCGAAGAGATCATCAAGATGCTGTGGGGCCCGCAGACGATTTCGCTGCCGCTGCCCGAGGCCATGCGCGGCGCGTTCCTGCTGGGTGACGCCGCCATCGAGAAGTTCCGCATCGTGGCGCTGGTGGCCGGACTGCTGGTGCTGGGCGGCATGCTGTGGCTGCTCAACCGCACCAAGCTCGGCCTGCTGATCCGCGCCGGGGTGGAAGACCGCGAGATGGTGGAAAGCCTGGGCTACCGCATCCGCCACCTGTTCGTGGGCGTGTTCGTCGCCGGCTCGATGCTGGCGGGGCTGGGCGGGGTGCTGTGGGGCATGTACCAGCAGTCGGTGGTGCCGCAGCTGGGCGCGCAGGTCAACGTGCTGATCTTCATCGTCATCATGATCGGCGGCCTCGGCTCGACCGTGGGCTGCCTGATCGGCGCGCTGCTGGTGGGCCTGATGGCCAACTACACGGGCTTTCTGATGCCCAAGGCCGCCCTGTTCTCGAACATCGCGCTGATGGTCGCCATCCTGCTGTGGCGCCCGCAGGGCGTGTATCCGGTCACGAACCGCTAGGAACCGACATGTCCGTACGCCTGCTTTCCGGCGACCCTCCCCGCAGCGCCGTGCTGACGCTGCTGCTGATCGCGATCGTGGCCGCGCTGGCGGCCGCGCCCTTTCTGTTTCCCGGCCCGAAGTCGCTGGCCGTGGCCGCCAAGATCCTGGTGTTCGTGATCCTGGTGGCCAGCTACGACCTGCTGCTGGGCTACACCGGCATCGTCAGTTTCGCGCACACCATGTTCTTCGGCATCGGCGCCTATGGCGTGGCCATCGCCAGCGTGCGCATGGAGCCCGGCTGGACCGCGATACTGGCCGGCACGGCCGCCGGCCTGGCGGTGTCGCTGGCCTTCGCGCTCTTGATCGGCCTGGCCAGCCTGCGGGTGCGCGCCATCTTCTACGCCATGATCACGCTGGCGGTGGCCGCCGCGTTCCAGACCCTGGTGTCGCAGCTGTCGCACCTGACCGGCGGCGAGGACGGCCTGAGCTTCAAGGTGCCGCAGATGCTGCGCCCGGCCTTCCGGCCGTTCTCCGAACCGCTGTTCGGCGTGAACGTGGACGGCCGCATCATCACCTACTACCTGATCGCCGCGGTCTGCCTGGTGCTGTTCCTGCTGCTGCTGCGCATCGTGAACTCGCCCTTCGGCCGCGTGCTGCAGGCGATCCGCGAGAACCCTTTCCGCGCCGAAGCCATCGGCTACCGCACCGTGCTGTACCGCAGCCTGTCCAATCTCCTGGCGGCCGCCTTCGCCACGCTGGCCGGCGCCATGTACGCGCTCTGGCTGCGCTACAACGGCCCCGACGCCTCGCTGTCGTTCGAGATCATGCTCAATATCCTGCTGATGCTGGTGATCGGCGGCATGGGCACCATGTATGGCGCGGTGGTGGGCGCCAGCCTGTTCGTATTCGCCCAGAGCTATCTGCAGGACGGCCTGCACCACGTGCACGGCCTGGTCTCCGGCGTCGCGCCGCTGGCCCTGCTGTTCGAACCCGACCGCTGGCTGCTGTGGCTGGGCATCCTGTTCGTGGTGTCGGTGTATTACTTTCCCACCGGCATCGCGGGCCGGCTGCGGGAGATGGCCCACCGCTGAAAACAAGCCCCGCCACACTTCCGCACGGCGCAAAAAAAACGGCAAGGGTTTGATCCCTTGCCGTTTCATTATCGGAACGGCGAACCGTTCCGACAAACTGCTTTCACTTAGATGATACGTGCGGCTTCAACCAGACGCACCACGCGCCACGACTTCGAGCGCGAGATGGGACGGCCTTCAGCGATTTCAACCGTATCGCCTTCGTTGTACTGGTTCGATTCATCGTGCGCCTTGTACTTCGCGGAACGCATGATGATCTTGCCGAAGATGGGGTGCTTGACGCGGCGCTCGACGAGCACGACGACAGTCTTGTCCATCTTGTTGCTGACGACCTTGCCGACCAGCGTACGCTGGCGCTTGGCCACTTGGGTGTTTTGAGTTTCGCTCATCTTTATTTCCCTGCCTTCTCGGTCAGCAAGGTACGCACGCGCGCGATGTCGCGGCGCACGTTGCGCAGCTGGCTGGTGTTGGCAAGCTGCTGCGTGGCCTTCTGCATACGCAGACCGAATTGTGCCTTCAGCAGGCTTTCGAGCTCTTTGCCGAGCTCGGCGGCGTCTTTCGAACGGAGTTCGCTGGCTTTCATCTTAGTACTCCTTAAGCACCGATATGACGCGCGACGAACGTGGTCGAAATCGGCAGCTTGGCAGCGGCCAGGCGGAAAGCTTCACGCGCGAGCTCTTCGCTAACCCCTTCCATTTCGTAGAGCACCTTGCCGGGCTGGATTTCGGCGACCCAGTACTCCGGGTTGCCCTTACCGTTACCCATACGGACTTCGGCAGGCTTCTGCGAGATGGGCTTATCCGGGAAGATACGAATCCAGATACGGCCGCCACGCTTGATGTGACGATTGATGGCACGACGAGCGGCTTCGATCTGACGGGCGGTCAGACGGCCACGGCCGGTGGCCTTCAGACCGAATTCGCCGAACGACACGTTGGTGCCGCGGGTCGCCAGACCGGTGTTGCGGCCCTTCTGCTCTTTGCGATACTTTCTGCGAGAGGGTTGCAGCATGGTTATTCTCCTTCAGGCGCCGGAGCAGCGTCCGCCTTGCGGGGACCACGGCCACGACCACCCGGACGACCGGTGCGAGCACCGTCCGGACGATCACCACGCGGAGCGCGGCGCGGACGACGTTCTTCTTCACGCGGGGCGGCGGTTTCCGGCGGCAGTTCGCCGTTGGCCAGCATGTCGCCCTTGTAGACCCAGACCTTGATGCCGATCACGCCGTACGTGGTGTGGGCTTCGGAGGTGCCGTAGTCGATGTTGGCCTTGAGCGTGTGCAGCGGCACACGGCCTTCGCGATACCACTCGGTGCGGGCAATTTCGATACCGTTCAGACGGCCCGAGCTCATGATCTTGATGCCTTGGGCACCCAGACGCATGGCGTTCTGCATCGCGCGCTTCATGGCGCGGCGGAACATGATGCGCTTCTCGAGCTGTTGCGAGATCGAGTCGGCGATCAGTTGAGCATCGGTTTCCGGCTTGCGGATTTCTTCGATGTTGACGTGCACGGGCACGCCCATCAGGCGCTGCAGATCAGCCTTCAGGCTTTCGATGTCTTCGCCGCGCTTGCCGATCACCACGCCCGGACGAGCCGAGTAGACGGTGATGCGGGCATTCTTGGCGGGACGCTCGATGATCACGCGACCGACGGAGGCGCTCTTGAGCTTCTTCTTCAGGTACTCGCGCACGCGGATGTCTTCGGCCAGCATCGAGCCGAAGGCCTTGTCGTCGGCGAACCAACGCGAGGACCAATTACGGGTGACCGCGAGACGGAACCCAGTGGGGTGAATTTTCTGACCCATCGTGACTCCTTAAGCTCCGACCTTGACCGTGATGTGGCAGGTCTGCTTCTCGATACGGTTGCCGCGGCCCTTGGCGCGAGCGGAGAAGCGCTTCATCGACTGGGCCTTGTCCACGAAAATCGTGGTGACCTTCAGTTCGTCGATATCGGCGCCGTCGTTGTGCTCGGCGTTGGCGATGGCGGACTCGACAGCCTTCTTCAGGATGGCGGCGGCCTTCTTCGGCGAGAAGGTGAGGATGTTCAACGCTTGCGCGACGGACTTGCCGCGGATCAGATCCGCAACCAGGCGCGTCTTTTGAGCGGAGATGTGAACCCCACGGATAATGGCAGTAGTTTCCATCGCTTACCTCTTCGCCTTCTTGTCCGCGGCGTGACCCTTGAACGTGCGGGTCAGCGCGAACTCGCCCAGCTTGTGACCGACCATGTTCTCGTTGATGTACACGGGAACATGTTGCTTGCCGTTGTGCACAGCGATCGTCAGACCGATGAACTCGGGCAGGATCGTCGAGCGACGCGACCAGGTCTTGATCGGCTTCTTGTCTTTGCCCGCGACGGCCGTGTCCACCTTCTTGATCAGGTGAGCATCGACAAACGGGCCTTTCTTGATCGAACGTGACATAGTGTTCGCCTCTTACTTGCGCTTGCGCCGTTGGACGATCATATTGTTCGTCCGCTTGTTGCGACGGGTCTTGTAACCCTTCGCCGGAGTGCCCCACGGGCTGACCGGTTCGCGTGCTTCACCGGTACGGCCTTCACCGCCACCGTGCGGGTGATCCACCGGGTTCATGGCGACGCCACGGACCGTCGGGCGGACACCGCGCCAACGCATTGCACCGGCCTTGCCGATCTGGCGCAGGCTGTGTTCTTCGTTACCGACTTCACCGATGGTGGCGCGGCACTCGATGTGCACACGGCGGACTTCACCCGAGCGCAGACGGACCTGAGCGTAGACGCCTTCACGGGCCAGCAGGACGGCGGAAGCGCCGGCCGAGCGGACCATCTGGGCACCCTTGCCAGGGATCATTTCGACGCAGTGAATGGTCGTACCCACCGGGATGTTGCGGATCGGCAGGGTGTTGCCGGCGCGGATCGGGGCTTCGATGCCCGAGACCAGCGTGGCGCCCACTTCCAGGCCGCGCGGAGCGATGATGTAGCGACGTTCGCCGTCGGCGTAGCACAGCAGAGCGATGTGCGCCGTACGGTTGGGGTCGTATTCCAGACGCTCGACCTTGGCCGGAATGCCATCCTTGTCGCGACGGAAGTCGACGACACGGTAGTGTTGCTTGTGACCGCCGCCACGATGGCGGACCGTGATGTGGCCGTTGTTGTTACGGCCCGAGCCACGGGTCTTCTTTTCCAGCAGCGGCGCGTAGGGCTCGCCCTTGTGCAGGTTCGGGCTGACGACCTTCACCATGCCACGGCGGCCAGCCGAAGTCGGCTTAACTTTTACGAGGGCCATTTACTTCACCTCCGCAAAGTCGATTTCCTGGCCGTCCTTGAGCGAGACGTAGGCCTTGCGCTCATTGCGGCGGCGGCCAACGAATCGGCCAAAGCGCTTGACTTTGCCCTTACGGTTGAGGACCTGCACGGACTCGACCTGCACCTTGAAGAGCAGTTCGACGGCAGCCTTGATTTCCGGCTTGGTAGCGTCAGCCACGACACGGAAAGCGACTTGCTGATTCTTCTCGGCAACGAAGGTGGCCTTTTCGGTCACGATCGGCGCCAGAATGACTTGCATCAAGCGTTCAGCGTTCATCCCAGCATCTCCTCGAGTTGAGCGATGGCCGGCTTGGTGATCAGCACTTTCTTGTAGTGGACCAGCGACAACGGATCGGCATAACGGGGCTCGACAACGGCAACGTGCGGCAGGTTGCGGGTGGCGAGGTAAACATTTTCATCGACGCTGTCGGTGATGATCAGGACCGAGTCCAGGCCCAGGCTCTTCAGCTTTGCAGCGGCGGCCTTGGTCTTGGGCGATTCCAGATCGAACGATTCGACGACGGCGATGCGGTCTTCGCGAGCCAGCTGCGACAGGATCGAGCGGATCCCGGCGCGGTACATCTTCTTGTTGACCTTCTGGCTGAAGTTCTCTTCGGGCGAGTTCGGGAAAGTCCGACCACCCCCACGCCACAGCGGCGACGAGGTCATACCGGCGCGAGCGCGGCCGGTACCCTTCTGGCGCCAGGGCTTCTTGGTGGTGTGCTTGACTTCGGCACGATCCTTCTGAGCGCGGTTGCCGGAACGGGCGTTGGCCTGGAAGGCCACCACGATCTGATGAATCAGGGCTTCGTTGAAGTCGCGGCCGAAGATCGTGTCGGGCGCGCTGAAAGTCGCGGCGGCCTGACCTTGGTCGTTCAGGAGCTTGAGATCCATTTACTTACGCTCCCTTCTTGGCCGGGGCCTTGATGGCCGGACGCACGACGATGTCGGCGCCAGCGTGGCCGGGGACGGCGCCCTTGACCAGCAGCAGGCCGCGCTCAGCGTCAACGCGAACGACGTCGAGGTTTTGAACGGTGCGGGTGACATCACCCAGGTGACCGGCCATGCGCTTACCCGGGAAGATACGGCCCGGATCTTGAGCTTGACCAATCGAGCCCGGGACGCGGTGCGAACGGGAGTTACCGTGCGACGCGCGCTGCGAACCGAAGTTGTGGCGCTTGATGGTACCGGCGAAGCCTTTACCGATGGTGGTGCCCGTGACGTCGACCTGTTGGCCGGCTTCGAACACCGATTCCACGGCGATCACGGCACCAGCCGCGAATTCGGCGGCGCGGGCGGGATCAAGGCGGAATTCTTTCAGGATGCTGCCGGCTTCAGCGCCGGCCTTGGCGTAGTGGCCCGTTTGCGGCTGAGCCACGCGCGAGGCACGACGAGTGCCATAAGCCACCTGGATCGCGGCGTAGCCGTCGGTTTCCAGCGACTTAACTTGGGTCACGCGGTTGTTCGACACGTCCAGCACGGTCACCGGAATGGATTCGCCATCCTCGGTGAAAATGCGGGTCATGCCGACCTTGCGACCCACCAGCCCCAGCCGGTGAGCGGCGGGCGTGGGTGTCGAATTCGACATCGTTTTCTCCATTCCCGACTGCGATTGGTCGGGGCTAATCAGGCAAAGGGTAACGGCCTCTGCCCTACGACTATGTTCAACCTGGTCAAAGGCACGATGGCTCTGAAAATCGAACCCGCCTGCCTTTTTTCCATAGCTGCTCTTGCCACAAAATGGCAAGCTTCGCATATTAGCACGTTTTTTTCAGGCAGCACAAGCACTTAGCGCGATTGACCGTTGCGCGCCACAAACAAAAAAGCCGCATTCCGGGGAATGCGGCTTTTCTTTTTCCGGGCCTGCCGGCGAAGGTAGCAGGCTCGAAGGTCTTGCGGTCTTACTGCAGCGCGATTTCGACGTCGACGCCGGCCGGCAGGTCCAGACGCATCAGGGCGTCAACGGTCTTGTCGGTGGGATCCACGATGTCCATCAGGCGCTGATGGGTACGGATCTCGAACTGGTCGCGCGACGTCTTGTTCACGTGCGGCGAACGCAGGACGTCGTAGCGGCGGATGCGCGTGGGCAGCGGCACGGGGCCACGGACAACGGCGCCGGTACGCTTGGCGGTATCGACGATTTCCGCAGCGGACTGGTCGATCAGCTTGTAATCGAAAGCCTTCAGACGGATGCGGATCTTTTGGTTTTTCATGGCGTTTCCTAAAGAACGAAAGACGAAGGCGGCCGGGGAGGACTGAGCCGCCTTCGCTGATGGGTGCTACTTAGGCGATGATCTTGGCGACCACGCCGGCGCCGACGGTACGGCCGCCTTCACGGATGGCGAAACGCAGGCCTTCTTCCATGGCGATCGGGGCCAGCAGCTTGACGGTCATCGTCACGTTGTCGCCCGGCAGAACCATTTCCTTGTCGGCCGGCAGGTCGATCGTGCCCGTCACGTCCGTCGTACGGAAGTAGAACTGGGGACGGTAGCCGTTGAAGAACGGGGTGTGGCGGCCGCCTTCTTCCTTGGACAGGATGTACACCTCGGAGGTGAATTCCGTGTGCGGGGTGATCGAGCCCGGCTTGGCCAGAACCTGGCCGCGCTGGACGTCTTCACGCTTGGTGCCGCGCAGCAGGATGCCGACGTTGTCGCCAGCCTGGCCCTGGTCCAGCAGCTTGCGGAACATTTCCACGCCCGTGCAGGTCGTCTTGACCGTCGGGGTGATGCCCACGATTTCGATTTCTTCGCCGACCTTGATCACGCCGCGTTCGATACGGCCGGTCACCACGGTGCCGCGACCCGAGATCGAGAACACGTCTTCGACCGGCATCAGGAACGAACCGTCAACCGCGCGCTCCGGCGTCGGGATGTACGAATCCAGCGCCTGGGCCAGCGACAGGATGGCCTGTTCGCCCAGTTCGCCCTTGTCGCCTTCCAGCGCCAGCTTGGCCGAACCCTTGATGATCGGGGTGTCGTCGCCCGGGAAGTCGTACTTCGACAGCAGTTCGCGCACTTCCATTTCGACCAGCTCGAGCAGCTCGGCGTCGTCGACCATGTCAGCCTTGTTCAGGAAGACGATGATGTAGGGCACGCCCACCTGGCGCGACAGCAGGATGTGTTCGCGGGTCTGCGGCATCGGGCCGTCAGCGGCCGACACCACCAGGATCGCGCCGTCCATCTGCGCCGCGCCCGTGATCATGTTCTTCACGTAGTCGGCGTGGCCCGGGCAGTCAACGTGCGCGTAGTGGCGCGTTTCCGTTTCGTACTCGACGTGGGCGGTGTTGATGGTGATGCCGCGAGCCTTTTCTTCAGGAGCCGCGTCGATCTGGTCGTAGCCGCGGGCTTCGCCGCCGAACTTGGTCGACAGAACGGTCGTGATGGCCGCCGTCAGGGTGGTCTTGCCGTGGTCGACGTGACCGATGGTGCCGACGTTCACGTGCGGCTTGGTGCGTTCAAACTTGCCTTTTGCCATGATCTCTATCCTTTGACTTTCAAGGAAATTTCGATATTTGCCGCGCCGCCTTGTGGGCGGACGCGGCGAGGGTTATTTACTTGGCCCGAGCGGCGATGACTTCGTCAGCGACGTTCTTGGGGGCCTCGGAGTAATGCTTGAATTCCATCGTGTACGTGGCACGACCTTGCGTCAGCGAACGCAGGTTCGTGGCGTAACCGAACATCTCGGCCAGCGGAACTTCGGCCTTGATGGTCTTGCCGCCGCCAACCATGTCGTCCATGCCCTGGACCATGCCGCGACGCGAGGACAGGTCGCCCATCACGGTGCCGGCGTAGTCTTCAGGCGTTTCGACTTCAACGGCCATCATCGGTTCCAGCAGCACAGGGCTGGCCTTGCGCATGCCTTCCTTGAACGCCATCGAGCCGGCCATCTTGAACGCGTTTTCGTTCGAGTCCACGTCGTGGTACGAACCGAAGAACAGCGTGACCTTGACGTCCACGACCGGGTAGCCGGCCAGGATGCCCGAAGGCAGCGTTTCCTGGATGCCCTTGTCCACCGCGGGGATGAACTCGCGCGGCACCACGCCGCCCTTGATGGCGTCCACGAACTCGTAGCCGCCGCCCGGCTCCAGCGGTTCGACCTTCAGGACCACGTGACCGTACTGGCCGCGACCGCCCGACTGCTTGACGAACTTGCCTTCGACTTCCTCGCAGGTCTTGCGGATGGTTTCGCGGTAGGCCACCTGGGGCTTGCCGACGTTCGCTTCCACGCCGAATTCGCGCTTCATGCGGTCGACCAGAATTTCCAGGTGCAGCTCGCCCATGCCGGAAATGATGGTCTGGCCGGATTCTTCGTCGCTGCGCACGCGGAACGACGGGTCTTCCTGCGCCAGGCGCGACAGCGCCAGGCCCATCTTTTCCTGGTCGGCCTTGGACTTGGGTTCCACGGCCTGCGAAATCACGGGCTCGGGGAACTCCATGCGCTCCAGCGTCACGTGCGAGTCGACGTCGCACAGCGTTTCGCCGGTGGTCACGTCCTTCAGGCCCACGACGGCGGCGATGTCGCCAGCCAGAACTTCCTTGATTTCCTCGCGGTTGTTCGCGTGCATCTGCAGGATGCGGCCGATACGTTCCTTCTTGCCCTTGACCGGGTTGTACACGGTGTCGCCCGACTTCAGGACGCCCGAGTACACGCGCACGAAGGTCAGCTGACCGACGAACGGGTCCGTCATCAGCTTGAACGCCAGGGCCGAGAACTTCTCGCCGTCGTCGGCTTGGCGCTTGACTTCGTTGCCGGCGTCATCGGTGCCTTCGACCGGCGGGATGTCCACGGGCGAGGGCAGGTAGTCGATGACGGCGTCGAGCATGCGCTGCACGCCCTTGTTCTTGAAGGCGGTGCCGCACAGCATCGGCTGGATTTCGCCGGCGATGGTGCGCTGGCGGATGGCCAGGTTGATCTCGGCTTCTTCCAGCGCGCCGGTCTCGAGGTACTTGTTCATCAGTTCCTCGGACGATTCGGCGGCAGCCTCGACCAGCTTTTCGCGCCACTCTTCAGCGGTGCTCTGCAGCTCGGCCGGGATGTCTTCGTACTCGAACTTGATGCCCTGGCTGGCTTCGTCCCAGATGATCGCTTTCATCTTGACGAGGTCGATGACGCCCTTGAAGGTGTCTTCGGCGCCGATGGGGATCACCACGGGCACGGGGTTGGCGCGCAGGCGCGTCTTCAGCTGGTCATAGACCTTGAAGAAGTTGGCGCCGGTGCGGTCCATCTTGTTGACGAAGGCCAGACGCGGCACGCCGTACTTGTTGGCCTGACGCCACACGGTTTCGGACTGCGGCTGAACGCCGCCCACCGCGCAGTACACCATGCAGGCGCCGTCCAGGACGCGCATGGAACGCTCCACCTCGATGGTGAAGTCCACGTGCCCCGGGGTGTCGATGATGTTGATGCGGTGCTCGGGGTAGTTCTTAGCCATGCCACGCCAAAACGCCGTCGTAGCAGCCGACGTAATGGTGATGCCACGCTCTTGTTCTTGCTCCATCCAGTCCATGGTGGCTGCGCCATCATGCACTTCGCCAATCTTGTGATTGACGCCGGTGTAGAACAGGATACGTTCGGTCGTGGTGGTTTTCCCTGCATCGATGTGCGCAGAGATACCAATGTTGCGATAGCGCTCGATCGGGGTTTTGCGGGCCATGGTGGGTTAGTCCTTAAATTACCAGCGGAAATGGCTGAAGGCCTTGTTGGCCTCGGCCATCTTGTGCGTGTCTTCGCGCTTCTTCATCGCGGCGCCACGTCCTTCGGATGCGTCGATCAGTTCGCCAGCAAGGCGCAGATCCATCGACTTTTCGCCACGCTTCTTGGCGGCTTCACGGAGCCAACGCATAGCCAGGGCCAGGCGGCGCACGGGGCGCACTTCAACCGGCACTTGGTAGTTGGCACCGCCCACGCGGCGGCTCTTGACTTCGACGATCGGCTTGATGTTGTTGATCGCCAGGCTGAACACCTCGATCGGCTCCTTGCCGGTCTTGGTGGCGACTTGCTCGAGGGCGCCATAGACGATGCGCTCGGCGACGGCCTTCTTGCCGTCCAGCATGACGACGTTCATGAACTTGGCGAGCTCGACGCTGCCGAACTTGGGATCGGGCAGAATCTCGCGCTTGGGTACTTCGCGACGACGGGGCATTGTTGCTTCCTTGTGTCTGTTCAGTTGAACCGTGCTTCATTACACGGCCATGGCCGCCCAATGGGACGACCCCTTACGTGCCGCGCACCTTCCTGTATGCGGATGGCGCGGTTGCACTTCCCTGGTGACGGACTTCCGCCACTTCGGGGTACTACCGATTCGTTATCAGGCCTTCTTCGGGCGCTTGGCGCCGTACTTCGAGCGGGCTTGCTTACGATCCTTGACGCCTTGCAGGTCGAGGGAACCGCGCACGATGTGATAACGCACACCGGGCAAGTCCTTCACACGACCGCCACGCACCAGAACCACCGAGTGCTCTTGCAGGTTGTGGCCTTCGCCGCCGATGTACGAAATGACTTCGTAACCGTTGGTCAGACGCACTTTGGCAACCTTACGCAGAGCGGAGTTCGGCTTCTTGGGGGTGGTGGTGTACACGCGAGTGCACACGCCGCGGCGTTGCGGGCAGTTTTCGAGCGCGGGGCTCTTGCTTTTGATGATGCTGACTTCGCGCGGCTTGCGCACGAGTTGGCTAATGGTAGGCATGACCTTTGAAATCCCTTTTACGTACCACTGGTAAGTACTTTCGTACTAGTGTCCCGAGGCGGAGAGCCTCCGGAGCAGGCAGTTCGCGCAAAACCGCCTCAAACGTTCGAATACGTAAAAGAGCGGGCTTGCCAACAAACTGTGACAAAACGCACAAAACCGGATGCGGCAGGGAAGTCGCCGCGGGAGTACCAGCCCCCCGCCTAGCGGATCATGCTTGAATGGCTCGTGACGCACCTTCGCCCATGACCCGAACTTCCAAACCCTACCGCGTACAGATTTTGCGCGCGAGATAAAGCAGTTAGCCCTTTAGCATAACTGAGATTCGGGCGCACTGTCAAAGAAATTTGTAAACCCTGCCAGACGGCATGTTGCCGGCAGAAGACGGCCAGTTAAGCGCCGGTCATGAAAATTGGGGCCGCATAAACCGCAGATCCGGGTCGCGGGCCGCGCCGCCCGGTCCGGGTTTCCACGTATGCGGCGGCAGCGATCAGTGTAGCCCCGCGCGCGCGGGTTTGCGCCGGTTTTTTACTGGTCGGCGAACAGGTAGCCGCTGCCGTAGACGGTGCGGATCGGCAGGATCACGCCGGCCAGCTCGGCCTTGCGCCGCAGGCGGCTGACGATCACGTCGATGCTGCGCGAACCGCTGGCGCGCGCGCTGCCGCCTTCGACCTGCAGGCCTTCGCCCAGCTCGGTGCGCCCGACCGCCCTGCCCGCCACTTCCAGCAGCGAACGCACGACCAGGCGCTCGTTGGCCGACAGCGAAATGGTGGTGCCGCTGGGCGAGGCCAGGGTCCAGCCCTGGTCGCGCAGCTCCCATTGGCCGTTGCCGGGCGCTTCCGCTCCGGCTCCCGCGCGGCCGGGCGGCAGGCGGCGCGCCAGCGCCAGCAGGATGCAGGCCAGCTCGCGCGGGTCCTGCGGCTCGGGCAGGCAGGCGTCGGCGCCGCTTTGCAGGCAGCGCAGGCGGCCGTCCACCGACAGGTCGGCGCCCGTCACCACGATGCCCAGGGACGAGGAGCCATGCAGCCGCGCCACCAGGGCGTAGCCGATCTCGCCCAGCGCGCCCACGTCCAGGATCACGACGTCATAGGCGCCGCCGTTGAGCAATCCGAACAGCTCCAGGGACGTCGAACAGCCGCGCGCCGATATGCCGGCCTGCAGCAGCGCGGACACGGCCGCCCCGCGGGCCGCTTCGTCCGGCGACATCATAAGTACGCACAATTGATTCATGTTTGTTCCACTCAGCAATACGGTCGATTCCCTCCAGTGCCTCTGGTAGTGGGATGTTTGAGACAGTGTGGCGCGGTGTTGCGCAACAACTCCAGTCAAGATTCGTCAACTTTGCAATGTTTGACAGTTCTTGGCATAACGTAGCCAGCGGGGACACAGCCCGAGTTATCATTCGTTTACACGAATTCCCTTACCCTCTTGCAGTAGGGCGCCATAGCGCGCGCTTGCGTAGCAAACCTTCGCGAGAACACGTCTGATGAAAATCGCGTCGCTGGAAGATGACCTGGACCAAGCCCGCCGCATCCAGCAAGTCTTGACCACCGCCGGATACTCCTGCGCCAGCTACCAGCAAAGCCGGGATCTCCTGGCCGCACTGCGCACGGAGCATTTCGACCTGGTATTGCTGGACTGGCACCTGCCCGATATCGACGGCGACGACGTAGTGCGCTGGCTGCGCGCCAATATCGGCGCGCGCATTCCCGTTATCTTCCTGACCAACCGCTCCAGCGAGGACGATCTGGTCGAGGGCCTGCGCGCGGGCGCCGACGATTACATCGTCAAACCGCTGCGCCCCCAGGAACTGCTGGCGCGCGTGGCCGCGCTGCTGCGCCGCAGCCAGATCTCCGAGCCCGCCCGCGAGGGCTTCGAGGTCGCCCGCTACCGCATCGAGCCGGGCGCGCGCACGATTTCCCTGGACGGCGCGCCGGTCGCGCTGGCCCCCAAGGAATTCGATCTGGCGCTGCTGTTTTTCCGCAATATCGGCCGCCTCATGTCGCGCGACGTGCTGGCCGAGTGCGTCTGGAACCGGGAGATCCCGGCCACCTCGCGCACGCTGGACACCCATTTGTCGAACATCCGGCAAAAGCTCCAGCTGCGCCCCGAGCACGGCGTGCGCCTGTCTTCCTCCTACGCGCTGGGCTACCGGCTGGAACTGACCAGCCCGGCCGAAGACGCGCCCGCCCATCCACTGTAAGCGCCCCCGCGCGCACCCCTGGAGAACCGCTAGTCATGAGCCGCTGCCGCGCGCTTTCTTTGCTTGCCCTGATTTCCTGCCTGAGCATCCTGGCGCCGGCGCACAGCCAGCCGGCGGGCGCGCTCGGCGACGATTTCATCTATCGCGTGCGCCAGGGCGACACCCTCATCGACCTGGCCACCCGCTACACGCGCAACCAGGCCAACTGGGGCCCGCTGCAGAGCCTGAACCGCGTGGTGACGCCGGAATTGCTGCCCATCGGCCTGGAACTGCACATTCCGCTTTCCATGATTCCCGTGCGCCCGGCCAGCGCCCGCGTGGTGCACGTCAGCGGCCAGGCCGAGCTCGACGGCAAATCGCTGCGCGCCGGCGACGCGGTGGCCGAAGGCAGCACCGTGTCCACCGCCGCCAACGGCTTCGTCACGCTGGAACTGGCCGATGGATCCAAGCTCACCCTGCCGGCCGGCGGCGCGGTCGAACTGACCCGCCTGCGCCAGTTCGAAGGCACGGCGCTGACCGATTCCATCGTCGAGGTGCGCCGTGGCGGCGTCGAGTCTTCGGTGGCGCCCGCCGGCGAAGGCGTGGGCCGCTTCGAGGTCCGCACGCCGGTGGCGGTGACCGGGGTGCGCGGCACGCGTTTCCGCGTGCAGAGCAGCGCGCAGGGCGTGCACAGCGAGGTGCTGGACGGCAGCGTCCGCCTGCAGCCCCACGCCCCGGGCGCGCGCCCGGCCAGGCCGGTGGCCGTGGCCAAGGGTTATGGCGCGGCGGTCGGCGCCGACGGCACGGTCGCCGGCATGCGGGCCCTCCTCCCCGCGCCGCAGCTGGGCGAACCCGTGCGCGCCGGCGGCGGCGTATGGACCGCCCCGGTCTCGCCCGTGGCCGGCGCCCGCAGCTATCTGGTGCGGGTCTCGCGCGATGCCGAAGGCGCCCTGCCGGTATCGTCGGCCGACTTTCCCGACAACCAGGACATCCGCTTCTCCGCGCCCGGGCCGGGCACGTATTACGTATCGGTGCGGGCCGTGGACGACCTGGGCCTGAGCGGCAAGGACGCGGTCGCGACCTTCGAAGGCGCCAACCAGCTCATGACCGCCTACGGGCTGGGCGTGGCCAGCGGCACGGGCGGCTTCATCACGCTCACCGAGTACTAGCGCCGCAAGGACCCTCATGGCCGCCGCCGATCCGCAGGACCGGACCTCGCGCTCAGGGCTATGGCTGACGTTGGCGCTGGCGCTGCTGGCCGCGGTCCTGGGCTGGTTCAACGGACTCGGCCGGGTCGACCAGATCCTCTACGACCGCGCCGTCTCGGTGACGGGCCGCGGCGCCGATCCCGACATCCTGATCGTGGCGATCGACGACGCCAGCATCGACGCACTGGGCCGCTGGCCCTGGCGGCGCGCGGTCCACGCGGCGCTGCTGGACCGGCTGCATGACGCCCGCGCCGTGGGGCTGGACCTGATCTTCGGCGAAGCGGACGGGGTCTATTCGGACGACGACCGCTTCCTGGCCGACAGCATCCGGCGCAACGGCCGCACGGTGCTGCCGGTCGTGCTGAACCGGCTGGACCATCCCTCCGCCGTCAACGCCCCCATCGCGCCGCTGGCGCAGGCCGCCGCCGGCCTGGGCTTCATCAATGCCCGCATCGATTCCGACGGCGTGGTGCGCGCGGCCACGCTGGCCGCGCACGTGAACGGCCGACGCTGGCAGCACCTGGCCCTGTCGATGCTGGAAGTCGGCGGCCAGGCGCAACAGGCGCAGCGCCTGCTGCGGCGCGCCGCGCCGGACGGCAGCATCCTGATTCCCTACGCCGGCCCCACCGCGCATGTGCGCACGGTGTCGTACCTGTCGGTGCTGCGCGGCGATATCCCGCCCGATGAACTGCGCGGCAAGTACGTGCTGGTGGGCGCCTGGGCCACCGGCCTGGGCGACGCCTATCCGACGCCCGTCTCGCATGACGTCAGCGGCATGTCGGGAGTGGAGATCATCGCCAACCTGCTGCACGCGGCGCGCGAGGACATCGCGTACGTGCAGCCGCCGGCCTGGTGGAGCGCGCTGTTCTCGGCGCTGCCGGTGATGCTGGCCTGCCTGGCCTTGTGGCGGCTGTCGCCCAAGCGCGCGCTGCTGGTCTGTGTCGGGCTGCTGGCCGGCATCCTGCTGGCGGCGCTGCTGTTTCTGGCCTATGGCCGCTTCTGGTTCGCGCCCTCGGCGGCGCTGCTGGGGGTGGCGCTGTGCTATCCCTTGTGGAGCTGGCGCAGCCAGGAAGCGGCGCTGCGCTACATGGACAATGAACTGCGCCGCCTGCAGCGCGAGTACCCGCCGGTGATGAACGAGGCGCGCGCCCAGGCCGCGGGGCCCAGCGCTTCGCTCGAAAGCCGCGTCGGCGAACTGCGCCGCGCGCTGGCGCGCGTGCGCAACCTGCGGCGCTTCCTGGCCGACGGCCTGGACGGCATGCCCGACGCCACGCTGGTGTTCGACCAGGACGGGCGCATGCAATTCCGCAACCGGGCCGCCGTCATGTACTTCCAGCGCCTGGGCATGCGGCCGCCGCGCGTGGGCCGCCCGGCCATCCACCTGCTGGAAAAGACCATCTCCGATCCCGCCACGCGCCAGCGCGTGGCCGAAGCGCTGAGCGGCCAGGGGCCGGCCGCCGCCGGCTCGCCGTGGAGCGCGGACCTGGAACTGCGCGACCATGCGGGACGCGATCTGATCCTGAAATGCGCGCCCATCCATACCGCCGAGGGCAACTTCGCCGGCACCGTCGCCACGCTGACCGACATCTCCCGCATCCGCCAGGCCGAACGCCAGCGCGAAGAGACGCTGCGCTTCATCTCGCACGACATGCGCGCGCCGCAGAGCTCCATCCTGGCGCTGGTGGAAATGAAGCAGGAAGGCGCGGCGCAGGGGGACCACGGCGCCACGCTGGACCGCATCGCCATGCTGGCGCGGCGCACGCTGCACCTGGTCGACGACTTCGTGCACCTGACGCGCGCCGAGTCCATGGTCATCAGCGCCGTGGAACTGGACCTGGCCAGCCTGCTGCAGGACGCCGCGGACGAATTCTGGGCCTCGGCGCAAAAGCGCGGCATCGCGCTGGAGTTGCGCCTGCCCTTGCCCGCGGCCTATGTGCGCGGCGACCAGACCCTGCTGATGCGCGCGCTGTGCAACCTGATCGACAACGCGATCAAGTACAGCCCCGCGCAGACCCGCATCGAATGCGGCATAGACGAAGAGCCGGGCTTCTGGCGCGCCGCCATCCGCGACCAGGGCCAGGGCATCGCGGCCGAGGACCTGGCACGGCTGTTCGAGCCGTTCTCGCGCGTCGGCGTCGACACCCGCGGCGACGTGGGCGGCGCGGGCCTGGGGCTGGCGTTCGTGCGCACCGTGGCCGAACGCCACGGCGGCTCGGTGGAAGTCAGCAGCGAGCCGGGCGCCGGCTCGGTCTTCACGCTGCGCCTGCCGATGGCGTAGCGCCTACTGGAAGGTGTGGGAGATCAGCGCCGGGCGGCCGGCCTTGACCTCCAGGGTCATGCGGTACGGCGGCAGGCCGGCATTGCGCAGCACCACCTGGTACTTGCCCGGAATCAGCCGCAGCTCCTTGACCGGCGGGCTGACGCCGCGCGCCACCCCATTGATCCACACCTCGCCCCACGGACGTATGTCGAGCCGCACCAGCACGGGCACGGGCTTGGGCTTGGGAGCCTCTTCGGCGGCGGCCGCCGCCGGCGCTTCGGGCTGCGCGGCCTCGGGCGCCGCCGCCGGCGGCGCGGGCGTGTCGGCCGGCGCCGGATTTTCCGCGGCATTGGCGCCGGCCGGCGCGGGCGGTTCGGACGGCTGGGGCGCGGGCGCAGGGCCCGGCGGGACGACCGGCGCGGGCGCCGGCTCCGGCGCGGCCTGCGGCAAGGGATGGACCGCGGGCGGATTCGGCTGCACCAGTTCGGAACGGGTGATCAGCGCGTTCTGCGCGCCGGGGCCGTACTGCTGCCACGCGTAGACGCCGGCGCCGATCAGGGCCGCGATGAGCAGCAGCCACAACAGCACGCGGCGACCGCGCGCGGGACGCTGCGAGGCGGCGGCGGCCGCGGCGGGCAGCGCCTGGGCCGCGGCCGCCTCGTTCGCTTCGGCCGGCGCGGGCGCGGCCTCGGGCTGCGCGGCCACGCCCAGCATCTCGGCCAGTTCGTCCAGCGTCTGCGGGCGGTCGGCCGGGACCATCGACAGGCCGGCGTCGATCACCGACAGGAAATCCTGGCTGTACTTGGGCAGATCGAGGGAGACCAGCGGCTGGTAGGTGTCTTCCGCCCGGCGCTCGGGCGCCGGCGGCGGCCGGCGGCCGGTGACCAGCGCGTGCATGACGGCGCACAGCGCGTAGATGTCGCTCCAGGGGCCGCGCGGCCATTCCATTGAATCGGTATAGAGCTCGAACGGCGCGAAGCCGGCCGACGGACTGCGGGTGACGCGGCGCGAACGGGCCACGATGAGTTCGGGCACCAGGTGGGCCCGCGCGTTTTCGTCCATCCCCACCGTTTCCAGCGAGATGTCGCCGCAGATTTCGCCCTGCCCGTGCAGGGCGATCAGGGACGGCAGGAGGTCGGACAGGAGCCGTTTGATGCGCGCCTGGGGCACGCCGCCCGCGGTGCTGGCGGCGATGGCGCTCAAGGGGCGCAGCGCGAGCGGCGCGGCGCCGGAAAACGGGCCACGCGGCATCGGCAGGCCGGCGGTAGGAGACATGATCGAGAGCTGCGCCACGGCGCGAATACGGTATCAAAAGTGGATAGGGCGAATATTATCCAATCCGCCACACAAGGACATTGCCGAAAATGTCCGAGCGCATCAGGCTGTGGCACGATAGCGTATGGCATCAACTCCCTACCTCTTTGGAAGCCCATGAAAATTCGCGTTTTGAGTAGTCTGCTTGGCTTATCCGCCCTCCTGACGGGCTGTGCCGGTCTTACTTCCATGCAGCCGGAAGGTCCGCCGACCGCCGAAGCGCTGGATCAATTGCAACAAGTGCGCGAGAAATACAGCGCGGGCCGCTACGGCGACGTGATCCGCACCGTGGCCACCTCGGACACCCTGGCGACTTCCACCAAGGCCGTGCGCATCGAAGCGTACAAGCTGCAGGCGTTCAGCTATTGCGTCAGCCGCTATCCGCAGCTCTGCCAGGACAGCTTCTCGCGCATTCTCGCGCTCGACCCCGCTTTCGTGCTGGCGCCCAACGAGGCCGGCCACCCGGTCTGGGGCCCGGCATTCCAGCGCGCCCAGGCGCAGGCCGCGAAGTAGGCCTGGCCCCGCTTCTTCAAGGCAAAAAAAAGGCCGCTGATAACAATCAGCGGCCTTTTTGCTGGCGGGAGGTCCCGCCAGTACCGGTTTACTGCTCGGCGTCGTCCGTGCCCAGGTCGGAAGCCGGCGTTTCCGTATCCGAGCCCACCGTGACCGGCGAGTCTTCGAACGGGTTGGCCAGCTGGCGGGCGGCTTCGCGTTCCGCGGCCTCCAGCGCTTCCTTGTCCTTGCGGGCATGGTGGTAGGCCAGGCCGGTGCCGGCCGGGATCAGGCGGCCGACGATGACGTTTTCCTTCAAGCCGCGCAGGTCGTCGCGCTTGCCCATGATGGCGGCTTCGGTCAGGACGCGGGTGGTTTCCTGGAACGAAGCGGCCGAGATGAACGAATCGGTCGACAGCGACGCCTTGGTGATACCCAGCAGCACGTTCTCGTACGTGGCAGGACGCAGGTCCTGGGCCGTGACGCGATCGTTCTCGTTGAGCAGCTCGGAGCGCTCGACCTGCTCGCCCGGGATGAACTCGGTATCGCCGGCGTCCACGATGTTCACGCGGCGCAGCATCTGGCGCACGATCACTTCGATGTGCTTGTCGTTGATCTTCACGCCCTGCAGACGGTAGACGTCCTGCACTTCGTCGACGATGTAGGTCGCCAGCTTCTCGATGCCTTGCAGGCGCAGGATGTCGTGGGGATCGGCCGGGCCGTCCACGATCATTTCGCCCTTGTTCACCACCTGGCCGTCGTGCACCAGCACCTGCTTTTCCTTCGGAATCAGGAACTCGTGGCTGACGCCTTCCAGGTCGGTGATGACCAGGCGCTGCTTGCCCTTGGTGTCCTTGCCGAACGAGACCGTGCCGGTGACGTCGGCCAGCATGCCGGCGTCCTTGGGCGAACGGGCTTCGAACAGCTCGGCCACGCGCGGCAGACCGCCGGTAATGTCGCGGGTCTTTTGCGATTCCTGCGGAATACGCGCCAGGACTTCACCCACGGCAACCTGCTGGCCGTCGCGCACCGTGATCAGCGCGCCCACCGGGAACGAGATGTTCACCGAGTGATCGGTGCCGGCGATCTTGACGTCTTCGCCGTTCTCGTTGACCAGCTTGATCTGCGGACGCATGACGATCTTGCCGCCACGGGTCTTGGGCGTGATCACGACCAGCGTGGACAGGCCGGTGACTTCGTCGACCTGCTTGGCCACGGTCACGCCTTCTTCGATGTTCTCGAAGCGCACGGCGCCGCCGTATTCCGACACGATCGGACGGGTCAGCGGGTCCCACGTCGCCAGGCGGGCGCCGGCCTTGACGGCCTCGCCATCGCCCACCAGCACGGTCGCGCCGTACGGGATCTTGTGGCGTTCGCGTTCGCGGCCGTTGTCGTCGAAGATCGCCAGTTCGCCGGAACGCGAGATGGCCACGCGTTCACCCTTGGCGTTGGTGACGTAGCGCATCGTGCTGGCAAAGCCGACGGTGCCGCTGGACTTGGTTTCGACCGCGCTGGCCAGGGCCGAACGCGAAGCCGCGCCACCGATGTGGAACGTACGCATCGTGAGCTGCGTGCCCGGTTCGCCGATGGACTGGGCGGCGATGACGCCGACCGCTTCGCCCTGGTTGACCGAGGTGCCGCGGCCGAGGTCGCGGCCGTAGCAGTGCGCGCACAGGCCGTGGCGCGTTTCGCAGGTCAGCGGGGTGCGGACCTTGACTTCGTCCACGCCGATGCGGTCGATGGTGTCGACCATGTCTTCGTCCAGCAGGGTGCCGGCGACGATGGCCGTTTCCTGCGTGTCCGGGTTGACGATGTCCACGGCCGCGACGCGGCCCAGGATACGGTCGCGCAGCGGTTCGATGACTTCGCCGCCTTCGACCAGGGCCTTCATGTTGTAGCCCTGCGACGTGCCGCAATCGTCCTCGGTGATCACCAGGTCCTGCGTCACGTCGACCAGACGGCGGGTCAGGTAACCCGAGTTCGCGGTCTTCAGCGCCGTGTCGGCCAGACCCTTACGCGCACCGTGAGTCGAGATGAAGTACTGAAGCACGTTCAGGCCTTCACGGAAGTTCGCGGTAATCGGCGTTTCGATAATCGAGCCGTCCGGCTTGGCCATCAGGCCGCGCATGCCGGCGAGCTGGCGGATCTGGGCGGCCGAACCGCGGGCGCCCGAGTCAGCCATCATGTAGATGGAGTTGAACGATTCCTGGCGCACTTCTTCGCCGTGACGGTTGATCACGGGCTCGGTGGCCAGTTGTTCCATCATCGCCTTGCCGACCTTGTCGCCGGCCTTGCCCCAGATGTCCACCACGTTGTTGTAGCGTTCCTGGGACGTGACCAGACCCGACGAGTACTGCTTGTCGATTTCCTTCACTTCGCGGCTGGCTTCAGCCAGGATGCCTTCCTTGGCGGTCGGGATCAGCATGTCGCCCATGGCGATGGAGATACCGCCGCGCGTGGCCAGGCGGAAGCCCGACTGCATCAGCTTGTCGGCGAAGATCACCGTGTCGCGCAGGCCGCAGCGGCGGAACGACTGGTTGATCAGGCGCGAGATTTCCTTCTTCTTCAGCGCCTTGTTCAGGACGGTGAAGGGCAGACCCTTGGGCAGGATTTCCGACAGCAGCGCGCGGCCGACCGTGGTTTCGTGGCGGCGGATCACCGGCTGCCATTCACCGTTCTCGTCGCGCTCGTGCTCCTTCAGGCGCACGGTGATGCGCGACTGCAGCTCGACTTCGCCGTTGTCATAGGCGCGCTGGACTTCAGCGACGTCCATGAAGAAGATGCCTTCGCCCTTGCCGTTGATGCGCTCGCGGGTCGTGTAGTACAGACCCAGCACGATGTCCTGCGACGGCACGATCGACGGTTCGCCGTTGGCCGGGAACAGCACGTTGTTCGAGGCCAGCATCAGGGTGCGGGCTTCGAGCTGGGCTTCCAGCGACAGCGGCACGTGGACGGCCATCTGGTCGCCGTCGAAGTCGGCGTTGAACGCCGCGCAGACCAGCGGGTGCAGCTGGATGGCCTTGCCTTCGATCAGCACCGGCTCGAACGCCTGGATGCCCAGACGGTGCAGCGTGGGCGCACGGTTGAGCATGACCGGGTGCTCGCGGATGACTTCTTCCAGGATGTCCCAGACCACCGGTTCCTGGCTTTCCACCAGCTTCTTGGCGGCCTTGATGGTCGTGGCCAGGCCCATCATCTCCAGGCGGTTGAAGATGAACGGCTTGAACAGTTCCAGGGCCATCAGCTTGGGCAGGCCGCACTGGTGCAGCTTGAGCTGCGGACCCACCACGATGACCGAACGGCCCGAGTAGTCGACGCGCTTGCCCAGCAGGTTCTGACGGAAGCGGCCGCTCTTGCCCTTGATCATGTCGGCCAGCGACTTGAGCTGGCGCTTGTTGGCGCCGGTCATGGCCTTGCCGCGGCGGCCGTTGTCCAGCAGCGAGTCGACGGCTTCCTGCAGCATGCGCTTTTCGTTGCGCAGGATGATTTCCGGCGCTTTCAGCTCCAGCAGGCGCTTCAGACGGTTGTTGCGGTTGATGACGCGGCGGTACAGGTCGTTCAGGTCGGAGGTCGCGAAGCGGCCGCCGTCCAGCGGCACCAGCGGACGCAGGTCCGGCGGCAGCACGGGCAGCACTTCCATGACCATCCACTCGGCCTTGATGCCGGACTTCTGGAAGCCTTCCAGCACCTTCAGGCGCTTGGAGATCTTCTTGATCTTGGCTTCCGAGCTGGTGGCCTTCAGTTCGCCGCGCAGCGTTTCCACTTCGCGGTCGATGTCGATGGTGCGCAGCAGTTCGCGCACGGCCTCCGCGCCCATCAGGGCACGGAAGTCGTCGCCGTACTCTTCGGTCTTGGCGAGGAAATCGTCGTCCGACATGATCTGGCCGCGCTTGAGCGGCGTCATGCCGGGTTCGATCACGCACCAGGCTTCGAAGTACAGCACGC
Organism: Achromobacter sp. SX5; assembly: GCF_056711425.1. NCBI lineage: Bacteria > Pseudomonadati > Pseudomonadota > Betaproteobacteria > Burkholderiales > Alcaligenaceae > Achromobacter > Achromobacter sp. SX5. The sequence goes on from NZ_CM160041.1 coordinate 5,593,753, forward strand.
GTTCGATGTCGCGCAGGGTCATGTCGAGCACCATGCCCAGACGCGAGGGCAGGCTCTTCAGGAACCAGATGTGCGCGACCGGGCTGGCCAGCTCGATGTGGCCCATGCGTTCACGGCGGACCTTGGCGACGGTGACTTCCACGCCGCACTTCTCGCAGATCACGCCGCGGTGCTTCAGGCGCTTGTACTTGCCGCACAGGCACTCGTAGTCCTTGATCGGGCCGAAGATCTTGGAGCAGAACAGGCCGTCGCGCTCGGGCTTGAACGTACGGTAGTTGATGGTCTCGGGCTTGCGAACTTCGCCGTAAGACCACGAACGGATCTTCTCGGGCGAGGCGATGCCGATCTTGATGGCATCGAACTGCTCGTCTTGCGAGACTTGCTTAAAGAGGTCGAGTAGCGCTTTCATTAGTTACGCTCCAAATCCATGTCCAGGGCCAACGAGCGGATTTCCTTGACCAGCACGTTGAACGATTCCGGCATGCCGGCGTCGATGACGTGATCGCCCTTGACGATGTTTTCGTATACCTTGGTGCGGCCGGTGATGTCGTCGGACTTCACCGTCAGCATTTCCTGCAGGGTGTAGGCGGCGCCGTATGCTTCCAGCGCCCACACTTCCATTTCCCCGAAACGCTGGCCGCCGAACTGCGCCTTGCCGCCCAGCGGCTGCTGGGTAACCAAGGAGTACGGGCCGGTCGAACGCGCGTGCATCTTGTCGTCGACCAGGTGGTGCAGCTTCAGGTAGTGCATGTAGCCGACGGTCACGGGACGCTCGAACTGCTCGCCGGTGCGGCCGTCGAACAGCCACGCCTGCGTGCGCGACGGCGTCAGCGCCATGCGCTTGGCGACGTCGTCCGGATAGGCCAGTTCCAGCATCTTGGTGATTTCCTCTTCGGTCGCGCCGTCGAAGACGGGCGTCGCGAACGGCACGCCGTTCTTGAGGTTCTGGGCCATTTCCATGACTTCGTCGTCGGTCAGCTCGTCGATGCGCGCGCCGGTGCCGGTCGTGTTGTAGACCTTGTCCAGGTAGGCGCGGACGTTCTTGACCTGCGCGGTGCGCTCGTCGCGCAGCATGTCGGCGATGCGATGGCCCACGCCCTTGGCGGCCCAGCCCAGATGGACTTCCAGCACCTGGCCGACGTTCATCCGCGAGGGCACGCCCAGCGGGTTCAGAACGATGTCGGCCGGCGTGCCGTCAGCCATGTGCGGCATGTCTTCCACCGGGGTGATGCGCGAGACCACGCCCTTGTTGCCGTGGCGGCCGGCCATCTTGTCGCCGGGCTGCAGACGACGCTTGACGGCCAGGTAGACCTTGATCATCTTCAGCACGCCCGGGGGCAGCTCGTCGCCCTGCGTCAGCTTCTTGCGCTTCTCTTCGAAGGCCAGGTCGAACTGGTGGCGCTTCTGCTCGAGCGATTCCTTGGCCTGCTCCAGCACCACGGCGTGGGGCTCGTCGGCCAGGCGGATGTCGAACCACTGCCAGCGGTCCAGGTCGGCCAGGTAGGCCTTGGTGATCGTGGCGCCCTTGGCCAGCTTGCGCGGGCCGCCGTTGACGGTCTTGCCGACCAGCATCTTCTCGATACGGTCGAACTGGTCGTTCTCGACGATGCGCAGCTGGTCGTTCAGGTCCTGGCGATAGCGGCGCAGTTCATCGTCGATGATGGACTGGGCGCGCTTGTCGCGCACGATGCCTTCGCGGGTGAACACCTGCACGTCGATCACGGTGCCGGTCATGCCCGAGGGCACGCGCAGCGAGGTGTCCTTAACGTCGGAGGCCTTCTCGCCGAAGATGGCGCGCAGCAGCTTTTCTTCCGGCGTCAGCTGGGTCTCGCCCTTGGGCGTGACCTTGCCGACCAGCACGTCGTCGGCGCTCACTTCGGCGCCGATGTAGCAGATGCCGGAATCGTCCAGGCGGTTCAGCTGGGTTTCCGCCAGGTTGCTGATGTCGCGCGTGATTTCCTCAGGTCCGAGCTTGGTGTCGCGGGCCACGACCGTCAGTTCCTCGATGTGCACCGAGGTGTAGCGGTCATCGGCCACGACCTTTTCCGAGATCAGGATCGAGTCTTCGAAGTTGTAGCCGTTCCAGGGCATGAACGCGATCAGCATGTTCTGACCCAGGGCGAGTTCGCCCAGGTCGGTCGATGCGCCGTCGGCCAGCACGTCACCCTTGGCGACCCGGTCGCCGCGCTTGACGATGGGACGCTGGTTGATGTTGGTGTTCTGGTTGGAACGGGTGTACTTGATCAGGTTGTAGATGTCGACGCCGACTTCGCCGGCGACGTTTTCTTCATCGTTCACGCGGATCACGACACGCTCGGCGTCGACGTGGTCGACCAGGCCGCCGCGCAGCGCCTGCACGGTGGTGCCCGAGTCGACGGCCACGGTGCGCTCGATGCCCGTACCCACGACCGGCTTTTCCGGACGCAGGCAAGGCACGGCCTGACGCTGCATGTTGGCGCCCATCAGCGCGCGGTTCGCGTCGTCGTGCTCCAGGAACGGAATCAGCGAGGCGGCGACCGACACGATCTGCGACGGCGCCACGTCCATGTAGTGCACGTTGGCCGGCGCGGTCAGCATGGTTTCGCCGGCTTCACGGCAGGCAACCAGGTCGTCCACGAAGCGGCCTTCGTCGTCGAGCGCGGCGTTGGCCTGCGCGATGACGTAGTGGCTTTCCTCGATGGCCGACAGGTAATCGATCTGGTCGCTGACCTTGCCGTCGATGATCTTGCGGTAAGGCGTTTCCAGGAAGCCGTACTCGTTCAGGCGGGCGTACAGCGCCATGGAGTTGATCAGGCCGATGTTCGGGCCTTCCGGCGTTTCGATCGGGCAGACGCGGCCGTAGTGGGTCGGGTGCACGTCGCGGACTTCGAAGCCGGCGCGCTCGCGGGTCAGACCGCCCGGGCCCAGTGCGGAAACACGGCGCTTGTGCGTGATTTCCGACAGCGGGTTGGTCTGGTCCATGAACTGCGACAGCTGGCTCGAACCGAAGAACTCCTTGATGGCGGCCGAGATCGGCTTGGAGTTGATCAGGTCGTGCGGCATCAGGTTTTCCGTCTCGGCCTGGCCCAGACGTTCCTTGACGGCGCGCTCGACGCGCACCAGGCCGGCGCGGAACTGGTTCTCGGCCAGTTCGCCCACACAGCGCACGCGGCGGTTGCCCAGGTGATCGATGTCGTCGATCTGGCCACGGCCGTTACGCAGCTCGACCAGCACCTTGATGGTTTCGAGGATGTCCTCGTTGGTCAGCGTCATCGGACCGCTGGTGTCTTCGCCACGGCCCAGACGGCTGTTGACCTTCATGCGGCCCACGCGCGACAGGTCGTAGGTTTCTTCGCTGTAGAACAGGCGCTGGAACAGGGCCTCCACCGCTTCTTCGGTGGGCGGCTCGCCGGGACGCATCATGCGGTAGATGGCGACGCGCGCGGCCATCTGGTCGGCGGTCTCGTCGGTGCGCAGGGTCTGCGAGATGTAGGGACCGCGGTCCAGGTCGTTCGTGTAGAGCGTCTGGATGTCGTGGACGTTGGCGGCGCGCAGCGCGCCCAGCACGCTTTCGGTGATCTCGTCGTTGGCGTTGGCGATGACTTCGCCGGTGTCCGGATCAACGATGTTCTTGGCCAGCACGCGGCCGTACAGGAAGTCTTCCGGCACGGAGATGCGCTGGATGCCGCCGGCAGCCAGGTCGCGCAGGTGCTTGGCGTTGATGCGCTTGTCCTTCTCGACGATGACCTTGCCGGAGCGGTCCGAGATGTCGAAGCGGGCCATTTCGCCCTTCCAGCGCTCGGGCACGAATTCCATCATCGCGCCTTCGCTCTTCAGTTCGAAGTTGTCGAAGTCGAAGAAGTTGGCCAGGATCGATTCCGGCGTCATGCCGATGGCCTTGCACAGGATCGTGACGGGCATCTTGCGGCGGCGGTCGACGCGGAAGAACAGGATGTCCTTGGGGTCGAACTCGAAGTCCAGCCACGAGCCGCGGTAGGGAATCACGCGGGCCGAGAACAGCAGCTTGCCGGAGCTGTGGGTCTTGCCGCGGTCGTGCTCGAAGAACACGCCGGGCGAGCGGTGCAGCTGCGACACGATGACGCGCTCGGTGCCGTTGATGACGAAGGAACCGGTGCTGGTCATGAGCGGAATCTCGCCCATGTAGACTTCCTGTTCCTTCACTTCCTTGACGGTGGGCTTGCTGACTTCGCGGTCAAGCAGCACCAGGCGGACCTTGGCTCGCAGGGGCGAGGCATAGGTCAGGCCACGTTGCTGACATTCCTTGACATCGAACACCGGTTCGCCGAGCACATAGCTCACGAACTCCAAGCGCGCCATACCGTTGTGACTAACGATCGGGAAAATCGACGAGAACGCCGCCTGCAAACCGTCGGCTACGCGTTCGGACGGGGCGGTATCCGCCTGCAGGAAAGTTAGGTAGGATTGAAGCTGAGTCGCCAGCAGGAAGGGAACGTTTTGAACGTCTTCACGCTTGGCGAAGCTTTTGCGGATGCGCTTTTTTTCGGTGTACGAGTAAGGCATGAGCACTCCGACTCGAGGTTGCATGGGCCGTCAACCACGGCCCCAGGTGATACGACTCCAGGAAACCCCCCTGAAAAGGGCATTCCCCCAGTAGGGGTTTCCTGGAAACGCAAAAGCCCGGGGACTGCAAACTGCGCTGTCCCCGGGCAAGTTGACGCAGGTCTTACTTGACTTCGACCTTGGCGCCAGCTTCTTCCAGCTTCTTCTTGGCGGCTTCGGCGTCAGCCTTGGCAACGCCTTCCTTGACGGGCTTCGGAGCGCCGTCGACCAGGTCCTTGGCTTCCTTCAGGCCCAGACCGGTCAGCTCGCGCACGGCCTTGATGACGGAAACCTTGTTGGCGCCGGCTTCAGCCAGGACAACGGTGAACTCGGTCTGCTCTTCAGCAGCGGCGGCGGCGCCACCAGCGGCGGGAGCAGCGACAGCGACAGCGGCGGCAGCAGCCGACACGCCGAACTTCTCTTCCATTTCCTTGATCAGCTCGGACAGTTCGAGCACGGTCATGCCAGCGATGGCGTCAAGGATTTCAGCTTTGTTAAGTGCCATTTTTAAGAACTCCAAATATTTTGGTAATGCCAGGGTTTGGGTGTCGCTCGGTCGTTCAGCGAATTCCGGGAAGGGCGGGGATTAAGCCGCAGCCTTCTGGTCGCGCACGGCGGCGAGGCCACGGGCGAACTTGGTCGGAACTTCGTTGAGCGTACGCACGAATTGCGCGATGGGGGCTTGCATGGTGCCCAGCAGTTTCGACAGCAACTCTTCGCGCGAGGGCATGGTGGCCAGGGCCTTCACGCCTTCTTGGTTCAACAGGCTGTTGGGCAGCGAGCCCGCCTTGATGACCAGCTTGTCATTGCTTTTCGCGAAACCTGCGAGGACCTTGGCCGCCGCGACCGGATCGGCGCTGATACCGTAGATCAGCGGACCGGTGAGTTGCTCGGCCAACGGCTCGAAAGCCGTGCCGGCAACGGCACGACGGGCCAGCGAGTTCTTCAGAACACGCAGATACACGCCCGATTCACGCGCAGTTTTGCGCAGTACGGTGACAGAGGCGACGTCCAGACCACGGTACTCGGCGATAACGATCGATTGAGCCTTGGCAACTTCAGCCGAGACTTCCTCGATCACCACCGCTTTCTCTTGACGATTGAGACTCACGGTTTGAACACTCCATCAAAAGACGCCTGGGGCGAATGCCTTGCGCGTCAACCGAATGCGGCGCCTGGTCGAGTTCTTCGGGTAAAGAAATCTTCCTGGGGACGCCGTCTACGCTGGATCCGAACTATGTGAGCTTCGGGATTAAGCGGGGTGGCCCGGTACGGCTTGAACCACCCTGCTCCAGCGGTCTTTGACAGCAGCATCCGGAGAACTCCGGATGCGGCCCAAAGTACGTTTACTACTGTCGGACTCAGGCCGACAGCGAGGCGATTTCCACGCGCGCACCGCCGCCCATCGTGGACGAGACGGCCAGCTTGCGCAGGTAAATGCCCTTGGCAGCAGCGGGACGAGCCTTTTGCAGGGCGTCGACCAGAGCGGCCAGGTTGGTTTGCAGCTGTTCCACGCCGAACGACGCGCGGCCGATCGTGGCGTGGATGATGCCGGCCTTGTCGGTGCGGTACTGAACCTGACCGGCCTTGGCGTTCTTGACGGCGGTGGCGACGTCGGGGGTCACGGTGCCGACCTTCGGGTTCGGCATCAGGCCACGGGGGCCCAGGATCTGACCCAGGGCGCCCACGACACGCATCGTGTCGGGCGAGGCGATGACCACGTCGAAGTCCATCTGACCGGCCTTGATCTGCTCGGCCAGGTCGTCCAGGCCGACGATGTCGGCGCCGGCGGCCTTGGCGGCTTCAGCCTTGTCGCCCTGGGCGAACACGGCCACGCGGACCGACTTGCCGGTGCCGGCGGGCAGCACGACCGAGCCGCGGACCAGCTGGTCCGACTTCTTCGGGTCGATGCCGAGTTGCACGGCCACGTCGATGGATTCGTCGAACTTGGCGACGGCGGTTTCCTTGACCAGGGTCAGGGCTTCAGCGACCGGGTACAGCTTGGTGCGGTCGATCTTCTGCGCAATGGCGGCGGCGCGCTTGGACAGTTTTGCCATGATTAGATCCCCTCAACCGTGATGCCCATGCTGCGGGCGCTGCCAGCGATGGTGCGGACGGCGGCTTCCATGTCGGCAGCCGTCAGGTCCGGACTCTTGGTCTTGGCGATTTCTTCGGCTTGAGCGCGGGTCAGCGTGCCGACCTTGTCGGTATGCGGCTTGGCCGAACCCTTTTGCACGCCAGCGGCCTTCTTGATGAGGACCGTCGCGGGCGGGGTCTTCATGATGAAGGTGAAGCTCTTGTCCGCGAAGGCGGTGATCACCACCGGAATCGGCAGACCGGGCTCCATGCCCTGCGTCTTGGCGTTGAACGCCTTGCAGAATTCCATGATGTTCAGGCCGCGCTGACCCAGCGCCGGACCGATCGGGGGGGAGGGGTTAGCCTTACCAGCCGGCACTTGCAGCTTGATAAAGCCGACGATCTTCTTCGCCATGCTTTGCTCCTTGCGGGTTATATCGCTTCGCGCCGTTCAGGCCCGAAGCTCCCCGGGGGTTGAAATCAGGTCTTTTCGACCTGGCTGAAATCGAGCTCGACGGGGGTGGCGCGACCAAAAATGGTGACCGACACACGCACCTTGCTCTTTTCGTAGTTGACTTCTTCGACGTTGCCGTTGAAGTCCGCAAACGGACCTTCCTTGACCCGAACCATCTCGCCCACTTCGAACAGGATCTTGGGGCGGGGTTTCTCGACGCCCTCTTCCATCTGGGAGAGGATCTTTTCGACTTCCTTTTCGGAAATCGGGGTCGGACGATTGCCCGAGCCACCCAGAAAGCCGGTGACGCGGTTGGTGTTCTTGACCAGGTGCCACGTTTCGTCGGTCAGGTCCATTTCAACCAGGACATAACCGGGGAAAATGCGGCGCTCGGTGATCGACTTCTGACCGCCCTTGACCTCGACGACTTCCTCGGAGGGCACAAGAATGCGGCCAAACGACGTTTGCAGGCCTGCGCGCTCGATGCGCTCGTTCAGGGCCTTGTGTACGCTTTTTTCCATGCCGGAGTACACATGGACGACATACCAACGCTTACTCATTCGCCGTCCTTATTTCCAGCCCAACAACAGGCCGTAGAGAATCCATTCGATGCCCTTGTCGAGCACCCACATGAAAATGCCCATGATCGCCACGAACGCGAAAACGATGCCCGTCATCTGGGTCGTTTCCTTGCGCGTGGGCCACGAGACACGCTTGACTTCGTTGTAGGATTCGCTCGCGAAGCTCAGGGTGCGGCGGCCCGGCTCGCTGAACCACGCGATCACGGCGGCGATCACGAGGCCGGCGACGAACACGCCGATACGAGCAGGCATCGGCTGCGCGCTGAGCACGGAGAACCCGACGATGCCAGCAATAACGACAAGAACCGCCAGCCCGAGCTTGACCCGGTCGGCGGTACTGGTTACGGTTTCTACGCTGGTATTAGACATTTTGCGACGCGAGCCGCCGTGAATGCGTAACTCGCGATGATCTCCCGCGGGTTTATCCTGGCGGTGGCAGGGGCAGTAGGAATCGAACCTACAACCTTCGGTTTTGGAGACCGACGCTCTGCCAATTGAGCTATGCCCCTAAAACACTTGCATTAGTTCGCAGCCGCTCTTCACCGCTGCTTTCCGCGCCATATCAGCTCGCGGAACCATACATCATACTACTTTTACTGCAAGAATGGATAGAGGGATTGAAAAATCCGCTCTATCCACTCTGGAGACTGCTTAGGCGATGATCTTGGCGACCACGCCGGCGCCGACGGTACGGCCGCCTTCACGGATGGCGAAACGCAGGCCTTCTTCCATGGCGATCGGGGCCAGCAGCTTGACGGTCATCGTCACGTTGTCGCCCGGCAGAACCATTTCCTTGTCGGCCGGCAGGTCGATCGTGCCCGTCACGTCCGTCGTACGGAAGTAGAACTGGGGACGGTAGCCGTTGAAGAACGGGGTGTGGCGGCCGCCTTCTTCCTTGGACAGGATGTACACCTCGGAGGTGAATTCCGTGTGCGGGGTGATCGAGCCCGGCTTGGCCAGAACCTGGCCGCGCTGGACGTCTTCACGCTTGGTGCCGCGCAGCAGGATGCCGACGTTGTCGCCAGCCTGGCCCTGGTCCAGCAGCTTGCGGAACATTTCCACGCCCGTGCAGGTCGTCTTGACCGTCGGGGTGATGCCCACGATTTCGATTTCTTCGCCGACCTTGATCACGCCGCGTTCGATACGGCCGGTCACCACGGTGCCGCGACCCGAGATCGAGAACACGTCTTCGACCGGCATCAGGAACGAGCCGTCAACCGCGCGCTCCGGCGTCGGGATGTACGAATCCAGCGCCTGGGCCAGCGACAGGATGGCCTGTTCGCCCAGTTCGCCCTTGTCGCCTTCCAGCGCCAGCTTGGCCGAACCCTTGATGATCGGGGTGTCGTCGCCCGGGAAGTCGTACTTCGACAGCAGTTCGCGCACTTCCATTTCGACCAGCTCGAGCAGCTCGGCGTCGTCGACCATGTCAGCCTTGTTCAGGAAGACGATGATGTAGGGCACGCCCACCTGGCGCGACAGCAGGATGTGTTCGCGGGTCTGCGGCATCGGGCCGTCAGCGGCCGACACCACCAGGATCGCGCCGTCCATTTGCGCCGCGCCCGTGATCATGTTCTTCACGTAGTCGGCGTGGCCCGGGCAGTCAACGTGCGCGTAGTGACGCGTTTCCGTTTCGTACTCGACGTGGGCGGTGTTGATGGTGATGCCGCGAGCCTTTTCTTCAGGAGCCGCGTCGATCTGGTCGTAGCCGCGGGCTTCGCCGCCGAACTTGGTCGACAGAACGGTCGTGATGGCCGCCGTCAACGTCGTTTTGCCGTGGTCAACGTGACCAATCGTACCCACGTTCACGTGCGGCTTGGTACGTTCAAACTTGCCTTTTGCCATGGCTGACTCCTGACCTGGATTGCGCTTTTGACTAAAGCTGCGACTGAAGAAAAGAACTTAGGGAATTAGTGGTGCCCATGGCGCGGATCGAACGCGCGACCTCTCCCTTACCAAGGGAGTGCTCTACCACTGAGCCACATGGGCATATAAAGCTGGAGCGGGTGAAGGGAATCGAACCCTCGTCGTAAGCTTGGAAGGCTTCTGCTCTACCATTGAGCTACACCCGCGGCTATCCTTTCACCTTCTCTCTTCCCGAACCTCTTTCAATACAAAGCCTGGAAAACCGTGCCGCCTTTCTTGCAAAGGCGGCCAAGCATCCAGAACCTCACATTGTAAATCCAGGCCAACTGCGCCTGGATTCCTGTGTACTACTACACGAGGTACGGGTCTCTGGTGGAGGAGGTTGGATTCGAACCAACGTAGGCGCAAGGCCAACAGATTTACAGTCTGCCCCCTTTAACCACTCGGGCACTCCTCCAGAGGAGAATTCGAGATTATGAACACTTTCTAAATCGCTGTCAAACGATTCGGACGAAAAATATTCAGAACTCCGGTTCAGTCACCCCGCGTTTGCACGCAGAGGGGGGCAATCTTACAGATTTCCGTGAACCGCTGCACGGAAAAGTTCGGTGTATTGCGCGGCCGAGTAGTCCACCGGATTGGTGCCGGCCGAAGGGTCGGCGGCCGCCATGCGCCCGACGCGCTCGGCCTGGGCGTCATCGATGCCGATCTCGGCCAGCGTGTGCGCAATGCCGATGGCCTCGCGCAGCGCCAGCACCCAGTCCAGCACCGCGCCCGGCCGGGCCGGCAGGTCCAGGTAGCGCGCCAGCGCTTCCAGGCGCGGAGCCACGGCGTGCTGGTTGGCTTTCAGCACGTAGGGCATGAGGATGGCGTTGAGCAGGCCGTGGTGCGCGTCGTAGAGCGCGCCCAGCGGATGCGCCAGCGCGTGCATGGCGCCCAGCCCGCGCTGGAACGCGGTGGCGCCCATGCTGGAGGCCACCAGCATCTGCTGGCGCGCCTGCAGGTCGGCGCCGTCGGCCACCGCCTGCGGCAGGTATTCCTTGACCATGCGCATGCCTTCGAGCGCGATGCCCGTGGCCATCGGATGGAACACCGGCGAACAATAGGCCTCCAGGTTGTGCGACAGCGCGTCCATGCCGGTGGCGGCCGTGATCTTCGGCGGCAGGCCGACGGTGAGTTCGGGGTCCAGGATGACGATGGCCGGCAGCATGCGCGCATGGAAGATGATGCGCTTGACCTCGGCCGCCTCGTCGGTGATGACCGAGGCGCGTCCCACTTCCGAGCCGGTGCCCGCGGTGGTGGGCACCGCCACCACCGGCGCCATGCCGGCCACGTTCACCCGCAGGTAGTTGTCGCCCACGTCCTCGAAGTCCCACAGGGGCCGCTGCTGGCCCGCCATCAGCGCGATGGCCTTGGCCGCGTCCAGCGCCGACCCGCCGCCCATCGCGATCACGCCGTCATGGCCGCCCTGCCGGTACGCCGCCACGCCGTCGTCGACGTTGCGGCCCGTGGGGTTGCCCTTGATATCGTGGAACAGGCCGCATTGCAGGCCGGCTTCGCGGCACGCGGCCTGCGCCGCGGCCACCATCGGCAGCGCCGCCAGGCCGGGGTCGGTCACCAGCAGCGGGCGCGCCATGCCCAGTTCGCGGCATGCCTGCGGCAGTTCGCTGATGCGGCCGGGACCGGCCTTGATGGCGGTGGGGTAATTCCAGTTGACGCTAGGCACGCTCATGGTCGGCTTCCTGTGGATATCTGGTTAGAGGCTGCGCAGATGGAAGGATTTGGCCTGCGTGAGCTGTTCGTATCCGACCACGGACAGCGATACGCCGCGGCCCGAGTTCTTCACGCCGGTCCAGGCCAGCGCGGGGTCCAGGTAGTCGCAGCGGTTCATGAAGAACGTGCCCGTGCGGACCTGGCGGCCGATGCGCAGCGCGGCCTCCTGGTCCTGCGTGAACGCCGCGGCCGTCAGGCCGTAGGGGCTGTCGTTCATGAGCGCGATGGCCTGCTCGTCGCTGTCGACCGGCATGATGCCGACGACGGGGCCGAAGCATTCGTCGTTCATGACGCGCATGCCGTGGTCCACCTGCGTCAGCAGCGCCGGCGCGACGTAAGGCGAGTTTTTGTTCGCGTTTTTGAAACGCGATGGATCTATCAGGTTTCTGGCGCCGGCCGCGACCGCGGCGTCGACGATCTCGCGGATTTCGTCGGCGGCGCGCTTGCGCACCACCGGCCCGAGCGTGGTCCCGTCCTGCAGCGGATCGCCCAGCACGTATTGCTCGGTCAGCGCCACGGCGCGCTCGACGAACTCATCGTAGCGCGGCCGCGCCACGTAGATGCGCTGGATGCCGCAGCAGGACTGGCCGGAATTGAAGTATGCGCCGTCGACCAGCGTCTCGACCGCGTGGCCGATGTCGGCGTCGTTGCGCACATAGGCCGGATCGTTGCCGCCCAGCTCCAGGCCGACGCCGATGAAGCGCCCCGCCGCGCCCTCTTCCACGCTGTGTCCGCCGCGCACGGAGCCGGTGAAGGACACATAGCCGATTTCCGGCGCGCGGATCAGTCGCTGCGCGATCTCGTGGCTGGCGTGCAGGTACTGGAACACGCCCGCGGGCGCGCCGGCCTCGCGGAACGCGCGCTCGATGAATTCGGCGCACAGCGGCGTTTGATCCGAGTGCTTGAGGATGACGGCGTTGCCGGCCATCAGCGCCGGCACGATGCTGTTGACGGCGGTCAGCAGCGGATAATTCCACGGCGCGATCGTCAGCGCCACGCCGATGGGCTCGCGGCTGATGAAGCGCGTGAACCCGGGCTGCTCGGGAACCCGGATCGGGGCCAGCGCCTCGGCGGCGATGGCGATCATGTGACGCGCGCGCGACTCGAAGCCGGCCACTTCGCCCGGCGTGTAGCGCAGGGGCCGGCCCATTTGCACGGTGATGGCGCGCGCGATTTCGTCCCTGGCCGCGACGAAGCGGTCCACGGCGGCCGACACGATGCGCCCCCGCTCCTGCACGCCCAGCGCCGCCCAGCCCGGCTGCGCGCCGTGGGCGTCGGCCAGCGCACGCGCGATCTGCGCCTCGCTGGCATAGGGACGGCGGACGACCTCGCGCCCGTCGATCGGACTGATGGTGATGAGTTCCTGCGTCATGGCTGCCCTGTGCAAACGGTGTGGTCGATGGTCAGATGATTTCGAAGTAGCGCGCCAGTTCCCAGTCGGTCACGTGGCGCCGGAACTGCCTTTCTTCCCATTCGCGCGTGGCCACGTAGTGCTCGACGAAGGCGTCGCCGAACAGCCGGCGCGCGGCCTCGGATTCGCCCAGCCGCTGGGCCGCGTCCCACAGCGTGCTCGGCAGGCGCAGATGCGCGGGAAACTGCTGGGTATAGGCGTTGCCCTGCACCATGGGCTCGGGTTCGAGCCCCTGTTCGATGCCGTACAGGCCCGAGGCCAGCGCGGCCGACAACGCCAGGTAGGGATTGGCGTCGGCCGACCCGATGCGCACTTCGACGCGCTGCGACTTGTCGCTGCCGGGAATCAGCCGCAGCGCGGTGGTGCGGTTCTCCATGCCCCAGGTGGCGTCCAGCGGCGCCCAGTAGCCGGGCACCAGGCGCGAGTAGCTGTTGACGGTCTGCGCGTACAGGGCCATGAATTCCGGCAGGTAGCGCTGCACGCCGGCCATGAAGGAAGCCTGCGTCGCGCTCATGCAATGCGGCCGCGACTCGTCGTGGAACGCCGAGCGCCCGGTCTTGCGGTCGCGCAGCGACAGGTGGATGTGGCCGCTCTGGCCGGGATGCTCGTGCGACCACTTCGCCATGAAGGTCGCCATCAGGCCATTCTGCTGCGCCAGCGCCTTGGTGAAGGTCTTGAACAGGAATGCCTTGTCGCCGGCGGCCGCGGCCTGGTCGACCGCGAGCGCGGCTTCCAGCACGCCCGGCCCGGTCTCGGTATGCAGGCCTTCGATGGGCATGTCCATGCGTTCGCACATGTCCAGCAGCTTGCGGTAGAAATCGCCCTCCACCGTGCTGCGCAGCACCGAGTAGCCGAAATTCCCGGGCGTCCAGTTCTCGAGGTTGCGGTAGTGCTTCGCGCGCACCGAGTGCGGGGTCTCGCGGAACATGAAGAACTCGTATTCCAGCGCGGCGTAGGCGTCGAAGCCCATGTCGGCGGCCCGGTCGATGACCCGGTGCAGCAGGCGCCGCGGGCAGATGGCGCCGGCCTCGCCTTCGAATTCCGCCAGGAACAACAGCATGTCCTCGCCGCCCGGCCCCTGCTCCAGCGGCAGCCTGCGGGCGCTTTGCGGGACGATCCGCAGCTTGGCGTCGGGATAGGCGGTATGCCAGCCGGTGTACTTGGTGTTGTCGTAGAGCTGGTCGTCGAGATCCCAGCCGAACACCACGTCGCAAAATGCGAGCCCGGAGCGCAGCGCCCCCAGGAATTTATCGCGGCGCAGGTACTTGCCCAGCATGACGCCGTCGACGTCGGACAGGCCGACCTTGATGTGCGAGAGCGCGCTGGCCTGCACCAGCCGCTCCGCGTCTTCCACCGTTGCTACCCCTAGTGCATGCATGCTTGTCCACCTTGCTGTGACTGTAGCGTTGCGTTGACCTGTCGGGCGGGCGGCGTGGCGTTCAGGTCGCGGCCGCCCCCAGCAGCCGCATCGCCTGGCGATGCAGCTGCGGCGTGGCGGCCGCGATCACGCGGCCCTGCGACTGGAGGCCGAGCGGCTGCCCGGACCAGTCGGTAATGACGCCGCCTGCCCCTTCGATCACGGGCATCAGCGCCAGATAGTCGTATGGCTGCAGGCCGGACTCGACCACCAGGTCGACGTGGCCGCTGGCCAGCAGCCCGTAGCTGTAGCAGTCGCCGCCGTAGCGGCGCATGCGCGCGGCCTGCGCCAGCGCGTCGAAGGCGGCCAGCTCGGCGCCGGCGAAGATGTCCGGCGAGGTCGCGTAGAGGATGGCCTCGCCCAGTTCGGTGCAGCCGCTGACGCGACACGCGTGGCCGTTCAGGCTGGCGGGCTGGCCGGCCGCGCCGATCCAGCGTTCGTCCAGCGCGGGAATGTCGATCAGGCCCAGCACCGGCCTGCCGCGGTGCAGCAGCGCCAGCAGCGTGCCCCACAGCGGGTTGCCGGAAATAAAGGCGCGGGTGCCGTCTATGGGATCGAGCGACCAGACCAGCTCGGCCTCCATGTGCGATACGCCGAACTCCTCGCCCAGGATGCCGTGCTCCGGGTATTGCTCCGCGATGGCCGCGCGCAGGGCCGTCTCGACTTCGCGGTCGGCCTGGGTGACGGGGCTGGCGTCGGCCTTGGTGTCGACCGCCAGCGGATGGCGGAACCACTTGCGCGACAGCGGCCGCACGCGGTCGGCCAGCGTCTGGGCGAACGCGCGATAGGCGGCCAGCTGCGGCGCGGATAGCGGCAATGAGGTTTGCATCGGTGATGCCTCCAGACCGGCCGCGGGATCGGGCCCAGGCCAAAAAAAACCGTGCATACGAGGTTTTTCCAGTCTAGACACGTTGCCACAAATTTGCAAATATACTTAAAACTGCAACTCGCACCTGTCTTGCAGCCCCGCAGTCCGCATATGTAGCTCGCACCGTTGCCGTGTATTCCAACCGGAGTCCCATCATGCAATGTATGAAGAAGCTCAGCCTTGTGGTTGCAGTAATTTCCCTAGGTGCCATCGGCTCGCAGGCCCATGCCGGCGCCATCACCGTCTACACCGCGCTCGAGGAAGACGAGATCGCGGCCTACCTCAAGGCGGCCAACGCCGCCATGCCCGACCTGAAAGTCAACGTGCTGCGCCTGTCCACCGGCGACCTGGGCGCGCGCCTGATCGCCGAGGCCTCCAACCCGCAGCAGGACGTGATCTGGGGCTTCGCGGTCAGCAATATGCTCGACCCGCGCCTGCAGAACCTGCTGGAACCCTATGCGGCCAAGGGCATGGACGCCCTGCCCGCCCGCTACAAGGGCGCCGACAACAAATGGTTCGCCGCCACCGGCTACGTGGCGGCGTTCTGTGTCAACACCGACAGGCTGAAGTCCAAGAACCTGCCCATGCCCACGTCGTGGGAAGACCTGACCAAGCCCGCCTACAAGGGCGAGATCGTGATTCCCAGCCCGGCCGCCTCCGGCACCGGCTATCTGCAGATCGCCGCCCTGCTGCAGGGCCTGGGCAAGGAAAAGGGCTGGGCCCTGCTCAAGGACCTGGACAAGAACGTGGCGCAGTACACGCCTTCCGGTTCGCGTCCCTGCAAGATGGCGCGCGCCGGCGAGTACGCGATCGGCGTGTCCTTCGCCTTTCCGGCCATGCAGTCCATCGAAGAGGGCTATCCCATCAAGATGGTGATCCCGTCCAAATGGGTGGGCTACGAGCTGGAGGCTTCGGGCCTGATGAAAACGGCCAAGAATCCCGCGGACGCCAAGCGCTTCCTGGACTGGACCCTGTCGCAGCAGGCCGGCGGCCTCTACAGCAAGTACAAGGAACTCGTCACCATCCCCGGCGCCGCCCCCAACAAGGCCGCCGAGGCCGCGGGCCTGCCCAAGGACCTGGGCACGGTGCTGTACCCCGTGGACTTCCAGAAGTCGGCGGCCGAGCGGGACGCCATCATCAAGACCTGGCAGGAAACCATCAAGCGTTGACGGCGGCGCGGCCGGCCGCCGCCGGCCGCGTCCCGTCCTGGAGACGCCCATGTACCTGGAATTGCGCGGGATACGCAAGACTTTCGACGGCTCGGTCGCGCTGCAGGACATCGACCTGTCGGTGGGCGAGCATGAATTCGTCTGCCTGCTCGGGCCCAGCGGCTGCGGCAAGACCACGCTGCTGCGCATCGTGGCCGGGCTGCTGCCGTTCGACCGCGGCGCCATCACGCTGGGCGGGCACGACCTGAGCGCGCTGCCGGCGCGCAAGCGCGGCTTCGGCATCGTGTTCCAGTCGTACTCGCTGTTTCCCAACATGACCGTGGCCGAGAACGTGGGCTACGGCCTGCGCATCCGCGGCGAAAGCCGCGAGCGCATCGCGTCGCGGGTGCGCGAACTGCTGGCGCTGATCAAGCTGCCCGAGCACGCCGAACGCTACCCGCACCAGCTCTCCGGCGGCCAGCAGCAGCGCGTGGCGCTGGCGCGCGCGCTGGCCGTGGACCCGGCGCTGATCCTGCTGGACGAACCGCTGTCGGCGCTGGACGCGCGCGTGCGCACCGATATGCGCGCCGAGATCCACGACGTGCAGCGGCGCCTGAAAATCCCGACCATCATGGTCACCCACGACCAGGAAGAAGCCTTGACGCTGGCCGACAAGATCGTCTGCATGAACGACGGGCGCATCGAGCAGGTCGGCTCGCCGGCCGACCTCTATCTGCGCCCGCGCACGCGTTTCGTGGCCAACTTCGTCGGCCTGAGCAACCTGCTGCCCACCGACTGGGTGCGCGAAGCCATGCCCGAGCTGCTGGCGAGCCGCCCCGAAGGCGCCAGCGAGCGCTATGAAGCCTGCCTGCGGCCCGAGAACCTGCGGGTGGCGGCCGACGAGCGCGGCGCCGGCCGCGTGCAGGACATGACGTTCATGGGCAACCTGACCCGCCTGCGCATCGCGTGGCGCGGACGCGAACTGGTGGTGGAGCAGCATGGCGCGGCCGGGCTGGCGCGCGGCGCCCCCGTGCGCCTGGACGCGGAGCCGGGCCAGTGCGCCTGGGTCAGCGTATGAGGGCGCTCCGATGAGCGCCGCCCACGCCGGCGCCGCGCTGGCCGCCCCCGCCGGCCGCGCGCCCTGGACGGCCGACCGCCTGCTGCTCTGGACCTGCGTCGGCATACCGATGGCGGGCCTGGCGCTGTTCTTCCTCTATCCGCTGGCGACCGTGGCCTGGAACAGCCTGGTCGAGAAAGACGGCTCCATCGGCCTGGGCAACTACGCCGAAGTCTTCGCCACGCGCGGCATCCTGACCGCCACGCTCAACAGCCTGGTCATGAGCTTCGCCACCACGGCGGTCAGCATCGTGCTGGGCTTCGCCATCGCCTATGGGCTGGACCGCAGCTGCATGCGCGGCAAGGCCATCGTGCGGGTGGCGCTGGTGCTACCGCTGCTGGCCCCCTCGCTGGTGCAGGGCCTGGGCCTGATCTTCCTGCTGGGGCGCAACGGCCTGGTGCACCGCTGGACCGGCTGGGACATCGACATCTACGGCTTCTGGGGGCTGCTGATCTCCAACGTGTTCTATGCCCTGCCCCAGGCCGTGCTGATCCTGCAGGCGGCGCTGCGCAACATGGATGCGCGCTACTACGACGCGGCCGAAGTCATGGGCGCCTCCAGCGCGCGCCAGTTCTTCGACATCACCCTGCCCAACTGCAAGTTCGGCCTGCTGAGCGCGGCCTTCGTGGTGTTCGTCATCACCATCACCGATTTCGGCAACGCCGCGGTGATCGGCGGCAACTACCGCGTGCTGGCCACCGAGATCTACAGCCAGGTGTCCGGCCAGATGAACTTCGGCCTGGGGTCGGTGGTGGGCATCCTGCTGCTGCTGCCTTCGCTGATATCGGTGCAGATAGAGCGCGTGGCCTCGCAGCGCCAGTTCGGCTCGGCCTCGCCCGGCGGCCTGAGGGTCGCGCCGCAGCCGGCGCGGGCGCGCGACGCCGCCTTCGGCGCCGCCGTGCTGCTGGCCGCCGGCGCCATCATCGTCACGGTGGCCACGGTGGTGTTCGCCAGTTTCATGCGGCTGTGGCCCTACCGCATGGAATGGACGCTGAAGCACTATGACATCACGGTCAGCGGCGGCTACGCGCCGCTGTGGACCTCGCTGTACCTGTCGCTGGCCGCCGCCGGCGGCGGGGTGCTGCTGCTGTTCTTCCTGAGCTTCGGCGTCTGCCGCATCCCGCGCGCCTGGGCCAAGCCGGTGTACATGCTGTCGGTGCTGCCGGTGGGGGTGCCGGGCCTGGTGCTGGGCCTGTCCTACATCTTCGCGTTCAACGCGCCCGGCACGCCGCTGTACGCGCTGTACGGCAGCGCGGCGCTGATCGCGCTGTGCAACTTCTACCACTACCATACGCAGGGGTTCCTGACGATGATGACCGGCATGCGGGCCGTGCCGCAGGCCCTGGAGGAAGCGGTCAGCTGCCTGGGCGGCGGCACCCTGCGGGTGCTGCGCGACGCGGTGCTGCCGCTGATCGGTCCGACGGTGCTGGGTGTCTTCTTTTTCCTGTTCATGCGCTCCATGGTCACGCTGTCGGCGGTGATCTTCCTGGTCACGCCTTCGGTCAGCGTGGCCCCGGTTTCGGTGCTGCGCCTGGACGAAGCCGGATTCGTCTCGCAAGCGGCGGCCTATTCAACGCTTATCATGCTGGTCGTTGGAGGTTCCCTGCTGGCCCTGCGCGCGCTGATTGCGTGGGCCGCGCGGCGGCGGGCATAGGGATAGAGAACTAGGAAACATCGGATATGTGGCAAGAAGAGCGGTATCAGAGAATCCGCGCCCTGCTGTCTTCATTGCAGCAGGTATCGACCGACCGCATCGTCGGCGAATTGGGGGTATCGCGGGAGACCGTCAGGCGCGACCTGCTGGAGCTGGAATCGATGGGCGAGCTGCGCCGGGTGCATGGCGGCGCGGTGCCGGTGCACAGCGAGCCGCCCATCGCCGAACGCGTGCACACCCGCGTCAAGTACAAGCGCGCCATCGCGCGGGCGGCGGCCGGCCTGGTCTCCAGCGGCCAGACCCTGTTCCTGGACGCGGGCAGCACCACCAGCGTGCTGGCCGACGAACTGGCCAAGCTGTCGGGCCTGACCATCATCACCAACTCGTTCGACGTGGCCCTCAAGGTCGGCACCGCCGGCAGCGGCGCCAACCAGCTCATCATGCTGGGCGGCTCGGTCAGCGGCCCGGTCTGCGCCACCGCCGGCGACATCACGATCGCGGAAATCCACCGCTACCGAGCCGACCTGGCGCTGCTGTCGCCGGTGGGCGTGGACGCGGAGTTCGGCGCCACCAACTACGATCTGCGCGAAGCCGAAGTGGCGCGCGCCATGACCGCCAACGCCAAACGGCTGGTGCTGCTGGCCGACTTCAGCAAGATCGGCCTGTGCAGCCGCGTGTCCTATTGCGGCGTGGACCGCATCGACCACCTGGTCACCAACACCAGCGCGCAGAAAAAACCGGCCTACGCCGCGCTGAAGGCGGCGGTCGGCGACGTCCTGGCCGTATAGGGCGCCGCCGCGCCGGCTTCAGTCCAGCGACACGCCGGCGGTCTTGACCATGCCGGCCCAATAGGCCGTGTCTTGCGCCAGGCGCGTCTTGAAGGCCTCGGGCTGGCTGCCCACCGCATTGCTGCCGCCGCCGTTGATCTTCGCGACCACCTCGGGCGACTTCATCGCCTGGCCCACCGCCTGCGCCAGATAGGCGATGCGCTCGGGCGGGGTGCCGGCCGGCGCGAACAGCCCGTACCAGTCATCGGCCGTGATGCCCTCCATGCCGGACTGCTTGAGCGTGGGCGCGCCCTTGAAGCGGCCGATGCTGGTCTCGTGGCTCATCGCCAGCACGCGCAGCTTGCCCGCGGCCACCATGGGCTCGGCCGAGGCCGGAGACGTGATCAGCATGTCCACCGTGCCGCCCATCAGGTCGGTGATGGCGGGCGCGGCGCCGCGGTACGGCACGTGCACCAGCTGGACGTCGGCCTTCTTCGACACCAGCGCGCCCATCAGGTGGCTCATGGTGCCGTTGCCGGGCGTCGCGTAGGTGACCACGCCGGGCTGCTTGCGCGCGGCCTCCAGATAGTCTTTCAGCGACTGGTACGGGCTTTCGGTGCGCGTCACCAGCACCAGCGGCGCCGAGGTGATCTGGGAAATGGGCACGAAGTCCTTGATCGGGTCGAAGCCCACGTTCTTGTAGACGCGCGGATTGACCGCCATCACGCTGGTCTGCGACATCACCAGGGTGTAGCCGTCGGGCTTGGCGCGCGAGACCTGCGCGGTGCCGACGTTGCCGCCCGCGCCGGAGCGGTTTTCCACCACCACGCTCTGGCCCGTGATGGCCCCCAGCTCCTGCGCGATCAGGCGCGCCACGTTGTCGTTGCCGCCGCCCGGCGGGAACGGCGAGACGATGGTGATGGCCTGCTTGGGATAGTCGGCCAGCGGCGCGGGCGCCTGGGCATGGGCGGCGCCGGCGCACAGCAGGCCGGCCACGGCCGCGGTTGCGCAAAAGTACGATGCGATCTGCTTCATTTGGATTTCCCCTGGTATTGGCGGCCGGATGCTCGGCCGTCCGTTGCATTTCGGTTCGCAATGAACCGCCCGCACCCCGGCGGCGTCAGCCGCGGGGCGTACTGTCTGGATGCATTTGCCGCGCCTCGCGGCGCGATAGGTCAGCCGGCCGGAAAGCGGTAGGCCGCGCGTTCTCGATCGTCGATCTGCCTGACCAGATTGGTTTCCCAGGCCAGGTACTGGCGCGCCGCGGCCTTGTTGCCGTCGTGACGGTCATGCACGAAAAACAGGTAGTCGATACAGTCCGCGTCGGCGGGCTCGTCAGGCGTGGACGCCAGCGCGATGCCCTGGGCGGACCAGCCGGCCGGCGTGCCGGTATTGGCGCTGACGTCGTCGACGCCCAGCGCCTTCAAGTCCTGCGCGGCCCAGGCGGCCAGCGCGGCGTCTTCGGCCAGCAGCACCACCGGGCGCGAGGCGTCCAGGCGCAGGCGGTCCAGGCGCGGGCGGATGGCCCAGCGCGCGCCGTCGATATGCCGGGCGCGATAGCGCATGCCCGGGCGGATATCCAGCAGCTGCGCGCCCTGCGCCATCGCCTCGGCCAGCGCGGCGTCGTCCAGCACGCGGATCTGCGGCGCGGGCGTCCTGTCCACACGCAACGCCAGACGGGCGCGCACGCCCTCTTTCAGCACGCTGGCGTCCCAGCCCATCTGCCGCAGCCAGCTGGCGATGACCGGCGCGCGCACGCCTTCGGCGTCGAACACGACGATGCGCGCGCCGCGCACGGCCACGTACTGGTCGGTGGCCTGGATCAGCTGGCCGCCGGGCGTGTGCTGCGCGCCGGGCAAAGAGCCCTGGGCGTATTCCTCGGCGCTGCGCACGTCGCACAGAAAGGTGCTGCGCGCCGCGTCGTCCAGCCAGGCCTGCACGTCGCCGGCGGACACCATGGGCACGCCGTGGCGCTCGGCCAGCGCGGCGGAACGCTGCGCCAGCGCCGGCAGGTCCTGCGGCGCGATGTCGTCGCCGTAGCGGCGCAGCGCGCCGTGTTCCAGCTGCAGGTCTTCGAGATACCAGCCCTGCGTGCCGTTTTCCAGCGCGTACACGGGATTGGGCACGCCCAGATTGATCAGCGTCTGGGCGCCGATGATGCTGCGCGTGCGGCCGGCGCAATTGACCACGATGGTGGTCTGCGGGCTTTTGGCCAGCGTGTGGGCGCGCAGCGCCAGCTCGCCGTTGGGGCAGCAGACGCCGCCCGGGATGCTCATCTTCTGGTATTCGGAATAGGGCCTGCCGTCCAGCACGATCAGGTCGTCGCCGCGGCGCTGGCGCTCGGCCAGTTCGCGCGCGCCGATGCGCGGGGTGTGGAAAACTTCTTCGGCCAGTTCGCCGAAGGTCTTGCTGGGCACGTTGACGCCGGCGAAGGCGGCGTAGCCGTCTTCGCGCCACTGCGCGATGCCGCCGGCCAGGCGGTGCACATTGGTATAGCCCAGCGCGGCCAGCGCGCGCGCGGCGCGCAAGGCAGTGGCGTCGTCGCCGCCCTCGTCGTAGATCGCCATCCGCACGTCGCGCCGCGGCGCCAGGCGCACGACGTCCACTTCGAGCCGGCTGTAGGGCAGCGGCACGGCGTAGAACAGGTGGGACTCGCCGTACTGGCCGTGTTCGCGCACGTCCAGCAACGCGATTTCGCCGCCGTCGTGCAGCCATTGCTTGAGCGTGTGCGTATCGACGTCGGCGACGGTATGGTCAGGGGTGGGATGCATCATCGGATTCAGAGGGAACGGGAAACGGAGGAAAGCGCGGACAGCGCATGTTCGAGATCGGCGATGAGGTCTTCGGGGTCTTCCAGGCCGATGTGCAGGCGCGCCATGACGCCGCGCTTTTCGGTGTCGGGCAGCGAACGGCAGCTCTCCAGCCGCACCGGGATCGCCAGGCTTTCGAAGCCGCCCCACGACGCGCCGATGCCGAAAAGCCGCAGCCCGTCGAGCAGGCGTTCGACGTCCGCCTCGCCGAATCCGGCCGAGAACTCCACCGTCAGCAAGCCGTTGGCGCCGCTGCAGTCGCGCTTCCAGATGGCGTGGGAGGGATCGCCAGGCAGCGCCGGACAGAGCACGCGCGCCACTTCCGGGCGGCCCAGCAGCCAGTCCGCCACGCGCAGCGCGCTGCGCGCATGCTGGGCCATGCGCAGGGGCAGCGAACGCATGCCGCGCAGCACCAGGTACGCGTCGTCGGCGCCCACCGTCTGGCCGAAATCGATAGTGGCGCGCTCCAGGGCGCGCCAGGCGCGCGCATTGGTCACGACCGCGCCCATCATCACGTCGGCATGTCCGCCCAGGTATTTGGTGGCCGCGAGAATGGAGATGTCGGCGCCCAGCGCCAGCGGCTGGCACAGCAGGCCGGAGGCCCAGGTGTTGTCCACAGCCAGCCAGCAGTCATGCCGGCGCGCCAGTTCGGCGAGCGCGGGCAGGTCCGGCATCTCGTAGGTCAGCGAACCGGGCGACTCGGCATAGATCATCCGCGTGTTGGGGCGGATGAGCGCCGCGATGCCGGCGCCGTCCGGCCGGTAGTACGTGTATTCGACGCCCAGCCGCGACAGGTGCTCGGCGCAGAAGCGGCGCACCGGCTCGTACACAGCATCGGTGAGCAGCACGTGGTCGCCGGCGCGCAGATAGGCGAGCAGCACGGTGGCGATGGCGGCCTGGCCGGTCGGATACAGATGGGCGCGGTGGCCGCCCTCCAGCTCGACCAGCGCATCCTCAAGCGCGTGGGTGCTGTCGGTGCCGCGCGCGCCATAGGACGGCAGGCGTTCCTGTTCGCGCCGGGCGCGCGTATCGCGCCAGGCCTGCACGCTGTCGAAGACATAGGTGCTGGCGCGCGTGACCGGCGTATTGACCCAGCCCCGGTGGGGACGCCCTGCGCGCAGCAGGCGCGTCGCGGGCCGCAGCGGCTTGTCCATGCTCAGCGCCGCGTCTGCACGCCGATCGGCATGACTTTGCAGGTGCCCGCTTCCAGGTCGAACGCCAGGCGTTCGTTCAGGGTCTCCAGTGCGCGGCCATACATGTGCAGGTGGCGGATGACGCTGTCGCCCTGGATTTCCACCGCGTGGATGTCATCCGGCATCAGCGCGATGCCGGCGCCCGGCCCCACCACCACGGTGCCGGTCTGCTTCAGGCGGCCCACGCCGGGCGTCGCGCCGTCGTCCAGGCGGTCGTACACGTAGTTGTGTTCCACGCCTTCCACGGCCGCGATACAGGCCCAGGTCGTGTGGTTGTGGGGAACGATCTGCTTGCCCGGACGCATCACGTTCAGATAGAGCGCGTAGCTTTTGTCGGGGTCTTCGGCGATCAGGTAGCGCGCCTGGCGCTCGCCGTCCTCGGGCGCGGGATAGCGGTCGGCCGCCCACCAGTCGGTGTGGCCGGCCAGGCCGATCAGCTCGTCCAGCACCAGCTTGAGGCTGTCGCGGTTCAGCCCCTTATTTCCTACAGTTTTCTTAATATTTCCGATGGCGCCGTCTATGCCGGCCTGATGGGGATGCGGAGTGCTCACTTTGATTTTCCCTGTTGTCGGTCGTTATCAAAGCCAATGTATCCCCCGCGCCCGGCGTAAACAATTTAAATTGCCTTAATATTCCATTAGCGTTCCTAATACTTTTAGCCTGCCATGCGCAATCTGGACCTGGACCTGCTCCGCACCCTGACCGCCATCGCCCAATACGAGACCTTCTCGCAGGCCGCCACCCGGCTGCACAAGACCCAGTCGGCCGTGACCCAGCAGATGCAGCGGCTGGAATCGGTCATCGGCCAGCCGCTGTTCGAAAAGCAGGGCCGCAACAAGGTGCTGTCCTCGCATGGCCGGCGCCTGGTGGCCTACGCGCGCCACATACTGGCCATCAACGACGAGGCGCTGCGCGCCCTGCAGGACGGGCCGCTGGAAGGCGACCTGCGCCTGGGCGCGCCGCTGGACGTGGCCGACACCATATTGCCCACCCTGCTGATGCACATCGCGCGCTCGGCGCCGCGCGTGAAACTGGAGATCCGCACCGATCGCAGCCCGTTCCTGATGGACGCGCTGCGCGCCGGCGAGCTGGACCTGACGATCTCGACCCGCTTCGACCAGGAGTTCGAAGGCGTGGCGCTGCGCAGTTCGCCCACGGTGTGGCTGGCCTGCGCCGACTATGTACACGATATGCACGCCCCGGTGCCGCTGGTGCTGGCCGACGAGCCCAGCATCTTCCGCCGGCTGGCGCTCAATGCGCTGGAACAGGCGCAGGTGCGCTGGCACACCAACTACGTGGCGCCGAACCTGGTGGGGATCAAGGCCGCGCTGCGCGCGCGCCTGGGCGTGACGGCGCGCAGCGTGGAACTGCTGGGGCCGGAGATGCGGGTGCTGGGCGAGAAGGAAGGGCTGCCGCCGCTGCCGGACGTGACCTACTTCCTGTGGATAAGACGCGATCTGATCAATCCGCTGACGCGCCAGGTCTACGACATGCTCAAGACCCAGCTCGGCCTGGGCCGCGGGCTCCAGGCGGCCGATTCAGGCGTTCAGTAGCGGTCGAAGAAGCGCTGCAGCGCCTGCGGGTCGCGCGTGACGCACAGGCCCAGCATCAGCAGGATGCGCGCCTTCTGCGGGTTCAGGTCGCGCGCGGCGACGAAGCCCAGGGCGGCGTCGTCCAGTTCCACGTCGCGCGCCACCAGGCCGCTGCCGGTGCGGCTGGCGCGCACCACCGCGACGCCGCTGGCGGCGGCCCGCAGCAGGCCGTCGATGGCCAGGTCGGTGGCGTTGCCGTCGCCGACGCCGGCCAGCACGATGCCGTCGGCCGCGCCGGCCAGGAAATCGATCAGGTCGTCCTGCAGGTCGGCGTGGGCGTAGACGATGGCCACGCGCGGCCAGCCGGCCCGCTCCAGCAATGCGAGTGAAAACTCGCTTTCTGTGGTGTGCGCGGTAGTGTTGCGCGAATAGAACTGCGGCGCGCCGCCGTGCATGACGCCGGCGCGGCCGCGGTTCGGCGACGCGAACGCGCACAGGCCGGCGGCCGCGGTCTTCTGGATCTCGCGGGCGTAGTGCAGGTCCTCGTTCATGACCACCAGCGGTCCGCGGCCGCGGGCGTCGGGATGGCGCGCCAGCGCCACGGCGTTATACAGATTGGCCGGGCCCTCGGCGCCCAGCGCGGTGGCCGGACGCATGGCGCCCACCAGCACGATGGGCTTGTCGTGGCGAATCACCAGGCTCAGAAAATACGCGGTTTCCTCCAGCGTGTCCGTGCCGTGCGTGATGACGATGCCGGCCACCGAGGGGTCCTGGCACAGCGCGTCCACGCGCAGCGCCAGCGCGCGCCAGACCTCGTGCGTCATGTTCTGGCTGCCGACGTTGGCGACCTGTTCGGCGCGGATGTCGGCGATGGCGGCCAGCTGCGGCACGGCGGCCAGCAGCTCGCCCACGCCGACCGAGCCCGCCTTGTAGCCGGCGGCGGTGGCGTCGGGCTGGGCGCCGGCGATGGTGCCGCCCGTCGCCAGTACGGCGATGACAGGCAGCGCGCGCTCAGGCATCCACCACTCCGGACAGGCCCTGGCGTTCCAGCAGCGAATTCAGGTGCTCCCAGCCGTGGAAGTCGATGACGATCTGCCCTTTTTCCTTGGCGCCCACCTTGAGCGCGACGCGCGTGCCCAGGTGATCGGACAGGGCTTCCTCCAGGCGCGTCAGGTCGCGCGAGGCGCCGTTGGTTTTCTTGCGCGGCGCGGCCGACGCGTCGGCGTCCTTGGCGGTCTTGGCGACCAGTTTTTCGGCTTCGCGCACCGACAGGCGGCGCGCGATGATGAGATTGGCCAGCTGGATCTGCGTGGCCGCGTCCACGGCCAGCAGCGCGCGGGCGTGGCCCATGTCCACGTCGCCGGCCAGCAGCATGGTCTGCACCGGGGCGGCCAGGTTGAGCAGGCGCAGCAGGTTGCTGGTGGCCGAACGCGAGCGGCCGATGGCCTGCGCGGCCTGTTCGTGCGTGAGGCCGAATTCGTCCAGCAGGCGGCGCACGCCCTGCGCCTCTTCGAGCGGGTTCAGGTCTTCGCGCTGGATGTTTTCGATCAGCGCCATGACGGCCGCGTTCTCGTCGGCCACTTCGCGCACCAGCACCGGCACTTCCTTCAGGCCGGCGATCTGGGCGGCGCGAAAACGGCGCTCGCCCGCGATGATTTCGTACTGGCCGGGCGCGGCCTCGCCCAGCGCGCGCACAAGTATGGGTTGCATGATGCCTTGTGTGCGGATCGATTCGGCCAGTTCGCCCAGGGCGCCCTCGTCCATGCGCGTGCGCGGCTGGTATTTGCCGGCGCGCATCTTGGAGACGGGCAAGGTGGACGGCGGACCCTCGGGCTTGGCCGCGGCCTTGCCGATGTTCTCGATGGCGGGCGCGTCCGCGCCGAGCAAGGCGTCCAGTCCGCGGCCCAATCCCTTGGGTTTCTTGGTGGCCATAGTTAAATCCTCTTTCCTTCTGTTTTTGTATCCCGAGCCAGGCTCAGGTGTCCGCGTGCTCGGCGGGCACGCGATACCAATACGCGTAACAGTCTTTGAAACCGTAGCGGCCGTACAAGGCGCGCGCGGCTGAATTTTCCGGCTCGACCTGCAGATAGGCTGTCGTGGCGCCGCCGGCAGCGCCCAGAGCCAATAAGTGTTCCACCAGGGCGCCGGCATGGCCTTTGCGCCGCTCTGCGGGGTCGGTGACGATGTCGAACAGGCCGAGCAGATCGCCGTCGCGCACGGCCAGGCCGGCGGCGACGCCGCGCCCCGCCGCGTCCGTGGCAAGCACCGGCAGGATATCCACAGCCAGGCCCTGCAGGCGCCTGCGGTGTTCGTCGACGTGCTCGGGCAAGGCGCCGCGCATGGCGCCGACCGCCTGCGCGAAACGGTCTGCGGCGATCGTCTGGAACCGCAGCCCGCCCGTGGCACCGTGCCCGGGCGCGAGCGGCATGCTCATGACCCGGGTCTCGCCGGTGTAAACATAACCGCGGGCCTCCAGGTCGGCATCGAGGGAAAAGTCGGGGCCGATGGAGGTCAGGCGCAGCACCATAGGCAGGCCATGGCGCGCGTACAACGATGAACAATACGCCAGCCGCTCATCCAGCGTACGTGTGGATAACCCCAGCACATTCACGCTGCGCATGCGCTTGGCCGGCGACTGCGCGAAACGCACCAGCCAGCCATCATAAAGCACCTGCGCGCCGACCGCCGTCGCGTTCAGCGCGGCCTCTTCGAGACGCACGCGCAGGCTGTCGCGCTCGCCGGCGCAAGGCGCGCGGCGGGCGATCGACGGAAGCGGAGCGATGCGCGCGGAGGCCGACATGGATATGGATTACTTCAAATCCCGTTTTACGCGCTCGATCATTTCGGCACCAAATGCAATGTAGGCCTGCGCGCCGCGTGACGCGCGGTCATAGATCACGCCGGGCATGCCGTAACTGGGTGCTTCGGCCAGGCGCACGTTGCGCGGCACGACCGTCTTGAAGACCTTGTCGCCGAAATGCGCCTCGAGTTGCGCGGACACTTGCTGTTGCAGCGTCATGCGCGGGTCGAACATCACGCGCAGCAGGCCGATGACGCGCAGGTCGTCGTTGATGTTGCGATGCACGCGCTTGATGGTGTTGACCAGGTCGGACAGGCCTTCGAGCGCGAAGTATTCGCACTGCATCGGAATGATGACGCCGTGGGCGGCGGCCAGGCCATTCAGGGTCAGCAGCGAGAGCGTGGGCGGGCAGTCGATCAGCACGAAGTCGTACTGGCTGGAGACGGTGTCGATGGCGGCCTTGAGCTGACGCTCGCGCTGTTCCATCTGCACCAGGTCTATCTCGGCGCCGGAGAGTTCGCGGTTGGCCGGCAGCACGTCGTAGCCGCCCGATTCGGAGCGCACGCGCGCCTGTTCGATGCCGGCTTCGCCGATCAGCACCTGGTACAGGTTCGATTCGAGCGAGTTCTTGTCGATGCCGCTGCCCATCGTGGCGTTGCCCTGAGGGTCCAGGTCCACCAGCAGCACGCGTTGCTTGTGCGTGGCAAGGCCGGCCGCCAGGTTGATGGCGGTGGTCGTCTTGCCCACACCGCCCTTCTGGTTGGCAATGCAGAATACGCGGGCGGTCGTGCTGGGGGGTATGTTCTTCATAGGGTTCCTTGACTGCGGCGCATCCAGACCAGGCAGCGTTCCGCTTGCAGTTCCGGCACGGACAGCGGCTGTATGTGATCGACTTGCCATTGCCCGCGCGCATGCAACGCCTGGATTTCATCCTCGGGGTGCTTGCCCTTCATGGCGACGAGGGTACCATCGTTGCGCACGTGCCGACCTGCGAGCTGCGCAAAATCGTCCAGCGATGCGAAGGCGCGCGACGTGACAATGTTGCACTCGGCCGGCTCCAGCGTTTCGATGCGGGCGTGGCGCGCCTGCAGGTTGGGCAGGGCCAGCGCGCCGCTCATCTGGCGCACGAATGCGGTTTTCTTTTCGACGGCGTCCACGCAGGTCACGGACCAGTGCGGCCGCATAATGGCCAGGACGACGCCAGGCAGGCCTCCGCCCGAGCCGACGTCGTAGACCTTGGCCGGCGCGTCCGAACCTCCCAGCGCCTCGCTGAAGGGCGCCACGGCGGCCAGGCTGTCGAACAGGTGCTGCACCAGCATCTGCTGCGGATCGCGGATCGCGGTGAGGTTGTAGGTCCGGTTCCAGCGCTGCATCTGCGCCAGGTAGTCGAGCAGCCTGGCCCGGGCGGACGCGTCGGCGTCCAGCCCCAGCTGTTCGCACGCGCGCGCGAGCCGGCCGGCCATGTCGGCGGGCTGGTCTGCGCGGCCGGTCACGGAATGGCTTTCATGTACGCTGCGGTACTCGCCCTTGGGGCGCCCCACGGGGCTCATGCCGCTTGCTTGCGCGAGCCGTAGTGCAGGCGCTTCAAGTGGATGAGGAGCAGCGAGATGGCGGCGGGCGTGACGCCCGAGATCCGCGCGGCCTGGCCGATGGTCTCGGGACGGTGCGCCTTGAGCTTCTGGCGGACTTCGAACGACAGGCTGGTCACGGCGTCGTAGTCCACGTCGGCGGGAATGGCCTGCTGCTCGTGCGCGATGTGCTTCTGGACCTCGTCCTGCTGGCGCGCGATGTAGCCGGCGTACTTGACCTGGATCTCGACCTGCTCGGCCAGCACCTCGTCGGCGACCACCCCAGGACCGGCGAGCAGCGTGCCGTCGGTATTGCGGGCGGCCATCAGCGCTTCGTAGGAAACGCCGGGGCGTTTCAGCAGGTCTGCAAGTGAGTACTCACGTTCAATCGCCTTGCCCAGCAGCGGCTCGGCGACCTCGGCCGGCAGCACGCGCGGATTGACCCAGGAGGACTTGAGGCGCTCGACTTCGGCGGCCACCGCGTCGCGCTTGCGGTTGAAGGCGTCCCAGCGCACGTCGTCGACGATGCCGAGGCGGCGGCCGATTTCCGTCAGGCGCAAGTCGGCGTTGTCTTCACGCAGGCTCAGACGGTATTCCGCCCGCGACGTGAACATGCGGTAGGGCTCGGTCACGCCGCGCGTGACCAGGTCGTCCACCAGCACGCCCAGGTAGGCTTCGTCGCGGCGCGGCGTCCATTGCTCGCGCTCCAGCGACAGCAGCGCGGCATTGGTGCCGGCCAGCAGGCCCTGGGCCGCAGCTTCTTCATAGCCGGTGGTGCCGTTGATCTGCCCGGCGAAGAACAGGCCGGCGATGGCCTTGGTCTCCAGCGTGCTCTTCAATCCACGTGGATCGAAGTAATCGTATTCGATGGCGTAGCCGGGGCGCAGGATGTGCGCGTTCTCCAGCCCGGGCAGCGAGTGGATCAGTTCCAGCTGCACGTCGAACGGCAGGCTGGTGGACACCCCGTTCGGATACACCTCGTGCGTGTCCAGGCCCTCGGGCTCCAGGAACACCTGGTGCGACTGCTTGTCGGCGAAACGGTGGATCTTGTCCTCGATGGACGGGCAGTAGCGCGGGCCCACGCCTTCGATCACGCCGCTATACATGGGAGAACGGTCCAGGCCGCCGCGGATGATGTCGTGCGTGCGAGCATTGGTGTGCGTGATCCAGCAAGGCAGCTGCCGCGGATGCATCGCCACATTGCCCAGGTACGAGAACACCGGGATCGGGTCCAGGTCGCCAGGCTGCTCTTCCAGGATGCCGTAATTGATCGAGCGCCCGTCGATGCGCGGCGGCGTGCCCGTCTTGAGCCGGCCCTGCGGAAGCTTGAGCTCCTTCAGGCGCTGCCCCAGCGAAATAGCGGGAGGATCTCCCGCCCGGCCGCCCGAGTAGTTCTGCAGGCCCACGTGAATCAGGCCGTTGAGGAACGTGCCGGCAGTCAGCACCACGGTCTTGGCCCGGAACTTCAGGCCTACCTGCGTCACCGCGCCGACCACACGGTCGCCCTCCACCATCAAGTCTTCCACGGCCTGCTGGAACAGCCACAGATTGGGCTGGTTCTCCAGACGGCCACGGATAGCCTTGCGGTACAGCACGCGGTCGGCCTGGGCGCGAGTGGCTCGCACGGCCGGCCCCTTGGAGCTGTTCAGGATGCGGAACTGAATCCCCGACTCATCGGTCGCCAAAGCCATTGCGCCGCCCAGGGCGTCGACTTCTTTGACAAGGTGTCCCTTGCCGATCCCACCGATGGAGGGATTGCAAGACATTTGACCTAGGGTTTCGATGTTATGCGTCAGCAGCAGCGTCTGTGCGCCGGTGCGCGCGGCAGCCAAAGCCGCCTCGGTGCCGGCGTGGCCGCCACCGACAACGATGACATCGAATGCGCGGGGATAGTCCATGATGGGGAGGTAAGAGAGCGTTCGGTGCTCATTATAGAGGCAGGGCTTCCATGTTTCACGTGAAACATGTTTCGCTGCAGCAACGAAGCGTCGCAGCTCCCTTCAGGCGTCGGCAATTGACAACGACAGGCATGGAGACCCGCACAATATGTCGGCACCTGCCGGTGTTTCGAATGCGTGTTCCACGTGGAACATCGGGATTCAGATGTCTAAAGGAAGGCCCGCGGTGCTGCGATGTTTCACGTGAAACACTACCTTGGAGTCCCATTTAGCCGGATAGTCATTTCCAGGTTCGACACATAAGACGCCGATCTCGATGTTTCACGTGAAACATCGTCTCCACAGCGTTTTTCGTGTTTCACGTGAAACATAAGGCAGATGAAAACGTCAGTCCCTCATCGTTGTTTCACGTGAAACCACGAAGTTCCGATGAAACGAAGAAAAACTGATATTTCCACCCCTACCCTACCCCTACCCCTGAAAAATCAATTTTTCCGAAGTATTCACCACATAATCAAGCAAAGGCAGACGACGCATTCGTGAACTGTTGTCCACGATCGCTCCGCTACACGTTATGAAAAACATTCCGGCAAAGTTCCATGCTGGCCGAGATCAGCAAAATTGACCCAATAAAACCGGCTTCGAGTTCATAACAAAGTTATCAACAAATCCAGCTGTCGTTGAATTACTGCGTGCCCGCGTTTCACGTGGAACAACTTTGGGGATAAGTCGAATACGGACAGCCGCAAGGGGCGTTCCCACGCCTATTCGCCGCGCACCGGAATCGCCAGGCCAAATCCATGAAAATGCACAAATACGCAAGCTGCCCCCTATGAAAGCGGCGCGTGCAGTACTCGAAAATGAAAGCAAGAAAGCAGCAAAAAGCGCAGCGCCGAAAAGCCGCATAGCGCCCTGCATAACCGTGGAAAACTTTGTGGATAAGATGGCGCCGCCGAACGGCCGCGCCGAAAAACTCACCGCCGGGCTGACATCGCCGGCCAACAAGATTTGATTTCCGAACTGGAATCGCCTGCCAAGTTCATCGCCTTGGCTTATCCCCAGTGTTATCCCATGCCGCAGCCATATTCCGGATCTATCGCATCCATAGAGCGCCGTCATCGGGAATCTTTGATGAAGCAAGTATCTTGCTCCTGCCCGGCTCGCCGCGCCATCATCCTTTTGGGTGAGTGCCGGATTATCCCCTGCGCGTTGTGGAAAACTCGCCTGCACGATTCAAGACAGAAAAATTAACCGCGCACGACGGCTAGCGGCCTGGCGTGGGCCATCTGCCATTGGGCATCCATGCCATCCGAAAGTCTTAGCGAGCTCCTGCTATCCCCATTTATATCCACAGGCGCGAACACCCGAATCGGGCTACCAAAGGCCTAATTCTGTGCATAACCGAGATGGGGATATCTTTGTGAACAACCGCCCGCCGGCGGGCCAAAAATCGGCCTTGGGGCGCCGGAAGAATATAGAGGCCTGTGCCCCGCTGGAGCGGGAAAATCCGCCCAAACCTGCGTATTTACTGGGGAAAATGCGCGTATTGAGGACAGTCAGACCACCGTAGCGGTCCTTGCGCCATTGCCTGGGCAAGACCAGGAATGCGGTACGGAATTTGGGATAACTCTGCAAATCCTTGCGTGGGAGCAATGAAATGCTTCATTACTGCGCATGAAAATACTCATGCCCGAAAATAATTATCCACAAACTTATCCACGGCCCGAGAATATGTTAGTAGCTACTAACAAATGGCTGAAAACCCGAAACGGAAAATCGGCGGCGCCCGCATTGGACGACGCCGCCCAAATGAAACAACGCCCCAGACCTGAGGTCTTGGGGCGTTGTAGCCAGGCCAAGCCTGGCAGACGGGAAATTGGGATTTCCCGATTTAGAGCGGGCGAATTTCGGCCGCTTGAGGTCCTTTCGGACCATCCTTGACTTCGAATTCGACTTCCTGCCCTTCATTCAGGCTGCGATAGCCGCGGCCCTGAATGGCGGAAAAGTGTGCGAAAACATCGGTGCCGCCGACGTCCGGAGTGATGAAACCGTAACCCTTGTCAGCGTTGAACCACTTAACTTTGCCCTTCTGAGCCATTTTTTCTAGCGTCCTGTAATTAACTCGAAATGCAATGAATCAAGGACGCCGTGAGAACTGAACGACCGGTTGTGACACCTGCGTTGCTGCTGCGTTCCCGCCTGCCGCCAGGCTGCAGAACGAGTCCGCGCGCTGCTTGAATCAACTGCCTGACCAGCATACTCACCGGACATTACAGACTCATATAGTTGTTTTCCCCAATGTCGTATTTTTCAGACTTGAAGCAATCCGGCTCAGGCGGAGCGCGCCTGACGCGGCGCCAGCAGGTGGTATAGCGGCCCCGTCACCAGCACCACGAACACCATCCGCGTCACGTGAAACGCGGTGACCACCGGCACGCCCAGCTGCAGCACCTTGGCGGTGATGGCCATTTCGGCGATGCCGCCCGGCGTGGTGCCCAGAATAAGGGTCGGGATCGGGGCCGCCGACCATAGCGACAACAGGGCGCCGAGGCCGAAGGCCAGGGCCAGCGCCAGAATGGTGAAGCCGGCCATCGCCGCGATGAAGCGCGGCGCGGCGCGGAAGAAATCGGGCCGGTAGCGGTCTCCCAGCGACCAGCCTATGAACAGCTGCCCGATCTTCGGCACATAGTCGGGCAGCGCCGACAGCTCGATGCTGGAGGCCGTCAGGATCATTGCCACCAGCATCGGCCCCTGTACCCAGGGATTGGGCAGGCGCAGCTTCATGAAGATGGCGCCGGCGACGCAGGTGAGCGCCACCAGCAAGGCCAGGCCGGCGCCATGCACCTCGCGCGGCCCGGGCACGGTGGGGTCCAGCCCGGCCACGCCCCACCACTGGAAAATGAACGGCACGGTCACCACCACCAGCAGCACGCGCACGCTGTGCGCCGTCGCCACGCGGTCGATGCGCGCGCCGTGGCGCTCGGCCAGGTTGGCCATCTCGCTGGCGCCGCCGATGGCCGCCGAGAACCAGGCCGTCTTGAAATCCACGTCGGTGTAGCGGCGCAGAATCGCCGTGCCCAGAAACGCCAGCCCCAGCGCGAACAGCATGCCCACGACGATGGGGCCGGCGTTGTTGCCGATATGCCCGATCACCTGCGGCGTGAAGTACAGGCCCAGCGAGGTGCCGATCACCCACTGCCCGCCGTTGCGCGCGGGCCTGGGGCAGGCCGTGCCCAATCCGGCGATCCGCGTCGCGGCCGTCAACAGCAGCGCGCCCAGCATCCAGGGCAGCGGAATATGCGCCCATACGGCCAGCAACGCTCCGGCCAGCGCGATCACGAAACCGCCCAGCACCCTACCCGACATACTCTGCACCACGCCCCCTTCCATATCGCTGCGTTTCGAGAAAACGAATTATGAGTTAGTGGGATACTTACGAAAACTCTCTGCGCTGGTAGCGTCCACTTCCTCGTCCACCATGATCCGATCCAAACTTCCTGACGTCGGCACCACCATCTTCACCGTGATGAGCCGCCTCGCCGTCGAACACAAGGCCATCAACCTGGGCCAGGGCTTCCCAGACTTCGATCCCGATCCCGCCTTGTGCGAGCTGGTCTCCAAGGCCATGGCCGAGGGCCACAACCAGTACCCCTACATGCCCGGCGTCGCGCCGCTGCGCGAAGCCATCGCCGCCAAGACGCTCGCATGCTATGGCCACGCGTACGATCCCGAAACCGAGATCACGGTGACCAGCGGCGCCACCGAGGCCTTGATGGCCACGGTGCTCGCCGCCGTGGGCAGCGGCGACGAAGTCGTGGTCATCGAGCCCTGCTACGACTCCTATCTGCCGGCGATCCGCCTGGCCGGCGGCACCGCGGTGCCGGTGCCGCTGCGCGCGCCGACCGCAGACGATCCCTACTACCGCATCGACTGGCAGCGAGTGCGCGACGCGATCACGTCCAAGACGCGCCTGCTGATGCTGAACTTCCCGCACAACCCCACCGGCGCCGTGCTGGACGACAGCGACCTCGACGCGCTCGAATCCATCGTGCGCGACACCGGCGTGCTGCTGGTTTCCGACGAGGTCTACGAGCACATCGTGTTCGACGGCAGGCCGCACGCCAGCGTGGCGCGCCGCCCGCTGCTGGCCGAGCACGCCTTCGTGATCTCGTCCTTCGGCAAGACCTATCACACCACCGGCTGGAAGATAGGCTACTGCTGCGCGCCGCGCCAGCTCAGCGCCGAACTGCGCAAGGTGCATCAGTTCATGGTGTTCACGGTGCCCTCGCCCATGCAGTTCGCGCTGGCCGAATACATGCGCGACCCCAAGCCCTACCTGGATCTGCCGGCCTTCTACCAGGCCAAGCGCGACCGCCTGGCGCAAGGACTGGAAACGACCCGTTTCCGCCCGCTGCCCAGCCCCGGCACGTTCTTCCTGCTGGCCGATTACAGCGAGATTTCGCGCCAGAACGAGGCCGACTTCGCGCGCGACCTGACCGTCAATCACGGCGTCACCGTGATCCCGGTTTCGGCGTTCTACCGCCATCCCGACGCGCCCGAATCGAACCATCGCATCGTGCGTTTCTGTTTCGCGAAAAAGGACGAAACCCTGGACTCCGCGCTGCAGCGGCTGGCCCGGGTCTGACGGCAACTTCGACCGAATATGAGTAAAAGCTCATATTCATATTTTGCCGGTTTCGATGGATAAAAAAGGGGCGCCGCGAGGCGCCCCATGCAGTTCCGGCGATGCCCCGGCGCATCCGCGCCGGCTTCGCATCAGGCCGGGTCGGCGGCAACCTTTCTTGCTGCGCGCAGCTTGCGCATGATTTGCGGCACGATCACGACGGCGGCAGCGCCTGCCCACAGGCCGATCGAGACCGGGCTGGCGAACAGCACGCCTACGTCGCCGTCGGTGATCGACAGCGCGCGGCGCAGGTTCTGCTCCATCATGTCTCCCAGCACCACGCCCAGCACCAGCGGCGCCATCGGCACGCCGAATTTGCGCAGGAAGTAGCCCAGCGTCCCGATGCCGGCCACCAGCAGCAGATCGAAGGTGCCCGCGTTGATCGCGTACACGCCGATATAGCTGATGCACAGGATGCCCGGTACCATCAGCCAGCCCGGCACCGACAGCACCTTGGAGAACAGGCGCACCAGCGGCACGTTCATGATGAAGAGCAGCACGTTGGCGACGAACAGCGAAGCGATCAGGCCCCACACCAGATCCGGCTTGGAATCGAACAGCACCGGGCCCGGCGTGATGTTGTAGAGGGTCAGCGCGCCCATCATCACCGCCGTGGTGCCCGAGCCGGGCACGCCCAGCGTCAGCATGGGCACGAAGGAGCCGATGGCCGAGGCCGTGGCGGCGGCCTCGGGCGCCACCAGGCCGCGCATGTCGCCCTTGCCGAACTTGGCGTTCGGGTCCTTGGCTTCGATGATGCGCTTTTCCTGCGAGTACGCTACGGCCGCGGCCACGCTGGCGCCGGCGCCCGGCAGCACGCCCACGCCGAAGCCCACGAAAGCGCTGCGCACCACGCTCCACCACGTGAAGACCAGCTCTTTCAGATTGAAGATCTTGCGGCCGCTGGGCTTGACCTCGACGCTGTGGCCGGCCATGACTTTCTCCAGCATCTCCAGCATTTCGGCCACCGCGAACAGCGCGATCACGACCACCACGAAGTCGATGCCGTCGGCCAGGTGCACCGACTCGAACGTATAGCGGTAGACGCCGGAGTTGGCGTCCACGCCCACCACCGAAATCGCCAGGCCGATCATCGCGGCCAGCACGCCCTTGACCGGCTGCTTGCCCAGCAGGCTGGTCAGGCAGCAGAACGCGAACACCATCAGCACGAAGTACTCGGCCGGGCCGAAGGCCAGCGCCCATTTGGCCAGCAGCGGCGCCAGCAGGATGATGCCGACCACCGACACGATGGCGCCGAAGAACGCCGACCACGCCGACAGCGACAAGGCCACGCTGGCCAGGCCCTGGCGCGCCAGCGGATAGCCGTCCAGCGTCGTCATGATGGCGCTGGCCTCGCCCGGCACGTTCAGCAGGATGGACGTGATGCGCCCGCCGTACTCCGCGCCCACGTACACCGCCGCCAGCAGGATCAGCGCGGTCTCGGGCGGCAGATTCATGGCGAAGGCGATCGGTATCAGCATCGCCACGCCGTTGATCGGCCCCAGCCCGGGCAGCACGCCCACCATCGTCCCGAAGAACGAGCCGATGGCGGCCACCAGCAGGTTGGTCGCCGAGAAGGCGACGCCGAAGCCGATCGACAGATGATCAAGAATGGCGCTCATATCAGGTTCTCCAGCAGTCCGGCCGGCAGGACCACGTCCAGCACCTTGTCGAACAGCACGAAAAAGAAAATGCTCATGACCACGCCGCCGATGGCGCACTTGATCCAGCCGCCGCCGAACAGGCGGCCGACGAACACCGTCATGAGGGTGGTGGCGATCACGAAGCCCAGCCACTGGAACAGGAACGCATAGGCCGTGGCGAACACCACCATCAGCGCGATGCGGCCGTTGGCGCCCGGCGGATTCGCCTCCACCTGGTGGCCGCCCTTGTAGACCAGCCACAGGCCGCACAGGCCGATGATCAGCGCCAGCAGCAGCGGAAAGGCGCGCGGGCCGACGGGCTCATAGGCGAACGGGGCTTCGATGCCCCAGCCCGCGGCGGTCAGGAAGACGGCGAGCCCGAGCGCCGCCAATCCCAGTATTCGATCGTTCATGATCACTTTTCCGATGTAGTCGCATCACGCGGCGCAGCGCCTCCCGCCGCCGCGGCCGGACCGCGGCGGAAAGGAGCCCTGACGGGCGCGAACGGGGGAGTAAGGCCTGGCTTACTTCTTGATCAGGCCGAAGGAATCGGCCAGCTCGCCGTAGTGCCGGACACGCTCTTTCACGTAGGCGTCCAGCTCGGCGCCGGTCTTGTTGAACGGGAACAGGCCCTGCTGCTCGCGCAGTTTCGCGAACTCGGGCGAGTTGGTCGCCTTGTTGAAGGCGTCGACCCAGAACTGGTAGTCGGCGTCAGACACCTTCGGGCCCACGTAGAAGCCGCGGATGATCGGCCACACGATGTCATAGCCCTGTTCCTTGGCGGTGGGCACGGTGCCCAGCTTGCCCGGCAGGCGTTCGTCGTTGAACACCGCCAGCACGCGGATCGGAGCGCCGCCTTCCAGCATGGTGAAGGCTTCGGCCGCGTCGCCCATGTAGGCCTGGATATGGCCGCCGCGCAGCGCGGTGACGGCTTCGCCGCCGCCCTCGAAGGCCACGAAACGCATCTTCTTGAAGTCCACGCCCGCCGCCTTGGCGGTCAGCGCGGCCTTCATCCAGTCCTGGCTGCCCACGGTACCGCCGGCGCCCAGCACGATCTTGGTCGGGTCCTGCTTGAACGCTTCCATCAGGCTCTTGAGATCGGTGTACGGCGAATCGTTGCGGACCACCGCCACGCCGTAGTCGGTGCCGATGCCGGCCAGCCAGCGCACGTCGTTGACGTTGTACTTGCCGAACTTGCCCTGCGCCAGGTTCAGGAGCGAACCGCCGGAGAAGGCCACGATGGTGCCCGGCTCGTTGGGATGCTGGGCCACGATGTTGTTGTAGGCCACCGCACCGATGCCGCCGGGCATGTAGACGATGCGCATGGCGCTCTTGAGCGCGCCGCTCTGCTTCAGGCCTTCGGTGGCCAGGCGGCAGGTCAGGTCGAAGCCGCCGCCGGGCTGGGCCGGGGCGATGCATTCCGGACGGCGGGGCTCTTCGGCCGCCTGCGCGGCTCCCAGGGACAGGGTGATCGCGCCAAGCGCCGCAAAGGCGGCCAGGCGCAGCTTCAGACTCGTCTGCATTTTTGCGTCTCCGAGATTTATAGGTCTAGGTGTGTCTGGAAGCCGCGCCGCCGATTCTGCACGGTGGCTGCCCCAGTGAACGCAACCGTACAAAATCGAACCTTTCCAACACCTTTCAAACTGGACCGATTTCTTGCCGCGGCGCAGCATCCGACGCCGATCCAAGGGTAAACACCAATGCCGCCCGCAGTCCAGGCAGCGGCGCGCGGTTCTCCAGCACCAATCGCGCGCCCAGGATTTCGGCGATGGTGCCGACGATGGCCAGGCCCAGGCCGGCGCCGGGCTTGTTCTTGCCGGCCGCGCCGCGGCGAAAGCGCACGCAGGCCCGCGCGATGTCGTCGGCGGACATGCCCGGGCCGCTGTCCTCGATCAGCAGGCGGGCCTGGACGGCGTCGGCCTGTATCCGCACCGTGACCTCCCCGGCCGGCGAGGTGTAGCGGATGGCGTTGTCCACCAGGTTGCTGACCGCTTCGCGCAGCAGCCAGTCAGCGCCGCGCACCATGACGGGCCGCTGCTCGGCCTCCAGGCCGATGTCCAGCTGGCGCAGGCGGGCGGTGGGCAGCAGGCCGCGGATGACGCCGTCGGCCAGGTCCACCAGGTCCACCGATTCGGGGACAAATCCCCCTTCGGCCAGGGAGGCGTCTTTTGCGCGCGCCAGGGCCAGCATCTGGTTGGTGGTGCGTACGGCCCTGTCCAGCCCCTCCTGCATCGCCAGAAGGGCTGTACGGACCTCCTGGGGGTCTGTTTCGCGCAGGGCATAGGCCATCTGGGTCCGCAAAACCGACAGCGGCGTGCGCAACTGGTGCGATGCGTCGTCCAGGAACTGGCTCTGGACCCTCGCCTGGGCCGCAAAACGGGCCATGTGGAGGTTTACGGCCGCCACCAGGGGTAGGACCTCCCCCGGCATGTCGGACGCGCTGACGGGGCTTAAATCGTCCGCAGAACGCCCTTCGACCTCCTGCCGCAGCCGGGCCAGGGGCCGCAAGGCCATGAAAACGCCCACGATGATCACCAGGACGCTGATCAGGATGACGGCCAGGTCCCGCTCCACGGAGCGCACCAGGGCCCGGTGCAGGAAGGCCTGGCGCGTGCCCAGCCCCTCCGCGACCTGCACTACTACCCGTCCCCCTTTGTTGTCGTACAGCGGCGGGTCCATGGGGCGGGCCAGCACTGCCACCCGCACCGGCGTGCCCTGGTAGGTGGCGTAGAAAAAGCGCGGCTCGCCTGAAACCAGCGGTTCGGCGGGCATGGGCAGGTCGGGATAGCCGATTTCGGCCAGCCCGTCCTCGGTGGCCACGCGGTAGAACACGCTGCCATTGGCCGTCAGCTCGAAAAATTCCAGCATCAGGTATGGCTGCTCCATGGCTAATCCACCGCTGGCTGTGGATATGTTGTGGTCGATGGCGCGCAGCGCTCCGGCAAGGGATCGGTCGTAGGCCGTATCGACCTGGTTGCGCAGCTGCTGGTTGGACATCCAGAGCGCGCCCACCATCACCAGGACCAGGGTTGGAATCAGCCACCAGAGCAACTGGGTCTTCAGGGTGCGGTTGCGTTTCTGCCCGGTTTTTTTCGAACTACGGGTTGTCAACAGCGTTCTCCAGGCAGTAGCCCATGCCCCGCATGGTCACGATCTGCACGCCGGTATCCGCCAATTTTTTGCGCAGCCGGTGCACCAGGACCTCGATGGCCTCCAGGTTGATGTCCGCGTCGTCGGTCAGGATGCGGTCCAGGATCTGCTGCTTGTTGATGGGTTCTCCGCTTTTCTGGATCAGCACGCGCAGCACCGCGTGTTCACGTGGGGATAACTGCAGGGCCTGTCCGTGGACCGTGAATTTTTGCGCGGCAGTCTCGAAAACCAGGTTTCCCAGAGTCAGCCGCGGATGTTCGCGCCCGCGGCTACGCCGGATCAGCGCAATCAGGCGCGCTTCCAATTCTTCCACGACAAAGGGTTTCGGCAGGAAATCGTCCGCGCCCTGGTGGAGTGTCCCGATTTTTTCGGCCAGCGAATCGCGCGCGGTCAGGACCAGCACCGGCGTACGGTCGTCCCGCGCGCGGATCTTGGCCAGCAAAGTATGGCCATCCATGCCGGGAAGTCCCAGGTCCAGGATGACGGCGTCGAATTCCTCGACCGCCAGGCGTCGTTCGGCAACCAGTCCGTCATCGGCCCACTCGACGACGAAGCCGGCATGGCGGGCCAGGCTTCGTGAAAGCCAGCGGGCAAGTTCGGCTTCGTCTTCTATCAGCAGGATGCGCATGGACGGAGTCCGCGGGGGGATGGCTGGGCGGAATGGGAAGACATGTTTGGCTTTTCCTTTATTTCTCTTTATATAAAGACTAATGATTAATAAGGGCTGTGGATAACTACCTTAACCCTTAAAACCTCTTTTTTTTCATAGTCTTGCGGCCGTTTTTGGCTGTGCAAGAACTCTGTGTGGGAAAAAAGCTGAAGTTGGACAAGATTTTGGACCCGGTCCGAAACCCCTGCTTGTTCAACTTGCCTCCACAAAATGTGCACAACCGGCCGCCCTAGGAGTTATCCACAGCCCTGTTCCTGGGTGCGGACCGGGAAACGGGCACTTTTACCCCGAAAAACCGGCTTGTGCATCCCCGCTTTTTCGGCCTTCCAGACGCGTTTAAAGGCCCGCTGAGCGCCTATCGGAAACCGGGATTCGGGGCCTGGAACGCCCGCTTTCATTACAAGGGACTGAACAAAAAGTGAGCAGCTTTCGCCGTAAAATCCGAGCCATGGCGAAAGAAATCAGAATCAAGCATTCGGGCTGGGCGACCTGGCTGCGAGGGCGTCTGCTGGCCGACAACCTGCCCGCCACCGTCTGCGCGGCCGCCTTGATGGGCCTGCTGGGGGCGTTGGCCACCGTGGTGTTCCGGGAACTGCTGGGCTGGACGCAGGTATTGCTCGGCGGGGGCGACGCGCCCCACGGCATGGTGTCGCTGGCGCGGGGGCTGGACCCCTGGCAGCGGTTTCTGCTGCCCGCCGCCGGCGGCGCGGTGGCCGGCGTCATCCTGCAGCTGGCCGCGAGCCGCCTGCCCAAGCGCGGCGCGGCCGACTATATGGAAGCGATCTCGGTGGGCCGCGGCGTCATCGGTTTCCGCCAGACCATCGCGCGCAGCCTGTCGTCGATCTTTTCCATCAGTTCGGGCGCCTCGATCGGCCGCGAAGGCCCCATGGTGCAGCTGGCGGCCATGCTGTCCTCGCTGAGCGGGCGCTACCTGGTGCTGCCGCCCCGGCATCTGCGGCTGTTGGTGGCCTGCGGCGCCACCGCGGGCATCACCTCCGCCTATAACGCGCCGATCGCCGGC
This sequence comes from Achromobacter sp. SX5, assembly GCF_056711425.1. NCBI lineage: Bacteria > Pseudomonadati > Pseudomonadota > Betaproteobacteria > Burkholderiales > Alcaligenaceae > Achromobacter > Achromobacter sp. SX5. Next base: position 5,636,408 of record NZ_CM160041.1, read on the forward strand.
GCGTTGTTCATTTCCGAAATCGTCTACGGCGCGATTTCCTCGGCCACGCTGGTGCCGCTGGTGGTCTCGTCGGTGGTGGCCAATATCGTGACGCGCCAGATCCTGCACTACGACGCGGTGTTCCATATGCCGCGCTTCGATTTCGTGTCGGGCTGGGAAGTCATCAATTATCTGGGCCTGGGCCTGATCGCCGGCCTGGCGGCGCCGCAGTTCCTGCGCTTCCTGGACGTGGCGCGGCGCGCCTTCGGCCGGCTGCCCTGGCCCTTGTGGGCCAGGATGGCCGCGGGCGGGCTGATAGTGGGCGCGCTTTCGGTGGTCAACCCCGAGGTCTGGGGCAATGGCTACAGCGTGGTCAACAGCATGCTGCACACGCAATGGGCATGGCAGGCGGTCGCCGCCATCCTGCTGCTGAAAACGCTGGCCACCGCCGCCAGCGTGGGGTCGGGCGCGGTGGGCGGCGTGTTCACCCCGACCCTGTTCGTGGGGGCGGCGCTCGGCGCCTTGTACGGCACCGGCCTGCAAGCCCTGTTTCCCGCGGGCGATCTTTCGGCCGTGTCCAGCTACGCCATCGTCGGCATGGGCGCGCTGCTGGCGGCCACCACCTATGCGCCCTTGATGTCCATCCTGATGATCTTCGAGATGACGTTGAGCTACGAAGTCATGCTGCCGCTCATGCTGGCCTGCGTCACGGCCTACGTGATCGCGCACCGGATCAGGCCGGATTCCGTGTACGCCAAGTCGCTGGCCAACAACCGGCGGGCGCGGCTCGCGGTCCCTGGAGAAAGGGCCGAAAGCAAGCCTGCCGCTTGATTGCGAGTAAATACTCGTATTCTGGCCGGGCGAAAAATACGAGTCCGGCCGCGGCCTTGCAGGCGGTCGCCGGCATTGCCGGCAATTTAGTTATAGAATTTATAACTAAACCGCTGCGCGCCCCATGAGGGCGCGCAGTCACAAGAAGAATGATCAGCAGTACCCACAGGAGCATCCATGGCACCCGGCAAGTCTGCCACGGCAGGTAGCGACGCGCCCAATCTCTGGCAGCAGTACGCCAGATTCCACGAGGCGTGCGTCGCCGTTCTGGACCGCATCGAGCAGCGCGCGGACCCGCATATTCCGCTGGCGCAAAACGAATGCGCGGAACTGAGAATCATGGCGCTCAACCTGGGCGCGCTGGGCCGCGTGCTGCATGGCAAGCGCGCCCGCGACATGCGCCAGCTTGCGGCGCGCCTGGACCGGGCGCTGGCCGGCTGCAACCAGCAAACCGTCGCGCCGGCCCTGGACAGCGAAACGCCCGAACGGGACCCGGCGGTGCTGGCAGGCTGATACCGCTATCGGTCAGTGCGTGCGCCGGCCGCAAGCCGGCGCAGCACGGCCGTGGCCGCCTTGAGCGCATACAGCACGAACAGGGCGCCCGTCAGGTCTCCGATGAACATCGCCACGAACCCGGTGGCCAGCGTTTCGCGCGCGCCATGCAGGAAAAACCAGGCGTGGTGGATGGCGGAATTCACCAGCGCGTAGCTGACCGCGCAGGCCAGCAGGCGTCCGGTGGTCAGATTGCCCAGGTCCGGCCGCAGCCGCAGCGCGCTCCGGGCCCAGAGATAGGCCAGATAGGGCGCCGCGGCTTCCATGATGCCACCGGCCACCGATTGCACGACGTCGTTCGGGAAATGGTAGAAAAAGTAGGCGGTCCACGAACCGATCAGCACGCCCATCGCCCCCGGCAGCCCGAACAGCAGCGTGGCAACCAGCCGCACGCCGGCGGGCAGGTAGACCCAGTTCACGCCGCGCATGAATTCCAGATTGGTGAACACCCACTCGTTGATTGCCAGACTGGCGAGAAACAGGAAGGTCGTGGCCAGCACCCATTTTCCCTGCCTTAGAATGTCGCCCATAACCTAAGTATCTTTGCCCACTTTTCGTTGCCCGCCCTCGGTCGCCGCGTCATTATCCATGAAACAAAGAAAGAGGCCCGCCGACATCTACCTGCGCTTTCTGCGCCTGGCCGACGCGCTGCGAGGCCTGCCCTCGCTGCCCACTCTGGACCCGGTGGAAGAACGCATCCTCACGCTGGTGGCGCGCGCCTCTCAGGAAGAGCGCCGCCTGTCGGTGCGCGACGTCATGGCCGTCGACAGCATAGGCTCGCCCGCGACCCTGCACGCGCGCCTGAAATCCATGCGCGAGAAAGGCTGGGTGCAGCTGGTCGACACCGAGGATGCCCGCCGCAAGCAGGTCGAACTCAGCCAGGCGGCGCTCAAGCATTTCGACCGGCTGTCGGAATGCCTGGTGGAGGCGGCGCGCAAGCCGTAGCAGTGATTGCGGGTTGCCGGTATCGCGGTCCGGATTGCCTTAGAAAGCTGCAGCCTGATCTACGAATCAGTGGCGGACCATTTTGCGGACTTGCGCAAAATGGTCGAGCAAGCATTTTGCCGGCCCTGAAGCTGGCCTCACTTCCCAATACAAAAACTCGAAAAAATCTCCCCCAGCAGATCGTCGCTGGTGAATTTTCCGGTGATGCTGGACAGGCTGTCGTGCGCCAGGCGCAGTTCTTCGGCGAACAGGTCCAGCACGCGGTCGTCCTGTTGCGCGTGTTCGCCGGCCAGCGCCAGGTGTTCGGCGGCCGCCTGCAGCGCGTGCAGATGGCGTTCGCGCGCGAGCCAAGGGGATTCCGCCCCCGGGTTCCAGCCGGCGATCTGCAGCAGTTCGGCGCGCAGCGCGTCCAGGCCGATGCCGCGCTTGGCCGAGATGCCGAGTTCGCCGGGACCGGCGGCGAAGGGGGCGGCCAGCAGGTCGATCTTGTTGTAGACCTTGAGCACCGGCGTGCGCGGCGGCAGGCGCCCGGTGATCTGGGCGTCGAGCTGGTCGCCGGGCTGGGTGGCGTCCTGCAGGTGCAGGATGACGTCGGCGCGTTCGATTTCCTGCCAGGTACGGGCGATGCCTATGCTTTCGACGGTGTCTTCGGTTTCGCGCAGGCCGGCGGTGTCGACGATGTGCAGCGGCACGCCGTCGATATGGATTTCCTGCACGACCTTGTCGCGGGTGGTGCCGGCGATGGGGGTCACGATGGCGATGTCGTCGCCGGCCAGCGCGTTGAGCAGGCTGGATTTGCCGACGTTGGGCTGGCCGGCGAACACCACGTGCAGGCCTTCGCGCAGGATGACGCCCTGGCGCGCCTGGGCGATCAGCGCGGCCAGGTCGGTGGCCAGGGCTTCCAGCGTCGGGCGCGCCTGGTATTTTTCGAGGAAGTCGATTTCCTCTTCGGGGAAGTCCAGCGTGGCCTCGACCAGCATGCGCAGATGCACGATGCGGTCGGACAGGTCGTTCACGCGCGCCGAGAATTCGCCCGACAGGGAGGCCATGGCGCCGCGCGCGGCGGCCACCGACGAGGCGTCGATCAGGTCGGCCACGGCCTCGGCCTGGGCTAGGTCCATGCGGTCGTTGAGAAAGGCGCGGCGCGTGAATTCGCCGGGCTCGGCCAGCCTCAGGCCCAGGTCGCGGCCGGCGGCCAGGCAGCTGTCGAGCACGCGGCGCAGCACGGCGGGCCCGCCGTGGCCTTGCAGTTCCAGCACGTCCTCGCCGGTGTACGAGTGCGGCGCCCGGAAATAAATGGCGATGCCTTCGTCCAGCAGTTCTCCGGATTCGGTTTTGAAGGGCAGGTAGTGGGCATGGCGTGGGGTCAGGTCGCGCTGGAACAGGCGGCGCGCCAAACCCGAGAGGTCCGCGCCCGAGACCCGTACGACGCCGATGCCGCCTCTTCCGGGGGCGGTGGCGATGGCGGCGATGGGGGCGTGGACAGACATATTTCAGGCGGGGCGGGGCAAGGACAATAAGGGAATATAACTGTTGCGCGGCGGCTTGTTTGCTGGTTAATGTGGCCCGGAGGTTCAAAACCCGAAACTACTCTGGGAGATCACTATGGCGTCTCGGTTTTCGCGTGTCTTGACCTGCGGCGCGGCCGCGGCGGTTCTGGCGTTGGGCACTCTCGGTTCGGCCATGGCCCGCGATCTGGTGATCGCCCTGAAGACCGAACCGTCCTCCATGGACCCGCAGTATCACGCGCTCACGCCGAATACGCAGATCTCCCAGACCATTTTCGACACGCTGGTGGCGACCGACGCGCAGCTCAAGCCGCGCCCCGCGCTGGCCGAGTCCTGGACCGTGGACGGCAAGGTGTGGACCTTCAAGCTGCGGCCCGGCGTGAAGTTCTCCGACGGCACGCCGTTCACCGCCGAAGACGTGGTCTTCACCTATGCGCGCGTGCCCAAGGTGCCCAACAGCCCGTCGCCCTTCACGCTGTACCTGGGCGCGGTGGAAAAGACCGAGGCGGTCGATCCGCATACCGTGCGCATCACCACCAAGGAAGTGGCGCCGAACCTGCTGGTCAACCTGGCGCAGTTGCCCATCATGTCCAAGAAGGCGGCCTCGGGGCCGGCGCCGGAGGGCAAGACCACCACCGAACTCAATAGCGGCGACGGCCTGATTGGCACCGGCCCGTACAAGTTCGTGTCGTGGAAACGCGGCGCCGAGTTCGTGCTGGCGCGCAACGACAATTACTGGGGCAAGAAGCCCGAATGGGATCGCGTGGTCTACCGCCCGATCAGCAATGCGGCCGCGCGCGTGGCGGCGCTGCTGGCCGGCGACGTGGACATGATCGAGGATCCCCCGACCGACGACCTGCCCAAGCTGAAGGCCGACAAGAAGCTCTACGTCGAGGAAACGCCGTCGGTGCGCGTGGTGTACGTCGCGCTGGACCAGTACGCCGAGCCGTCGCCCGGCGTGCAGGGCACCGACAAGAACCCCATGAAGGACAAGCGCGTGCGCGAGGCGCTGTCGCTGGCCATCAACCGCCAGGCGCTGGTCGAACGCGTGATGGGCGGGGTGGCGCTGCCGGCCGGCAACCTGTTGCCCTATCCCATGTTCGGATCGAGCAAGGAACATTCCAAGGCGCCCAAGGCCGACGTCGAGAAAGCCAAGGCGCTGCTCAAGGAAGCGGGCTATCCCGACGGTTTCTCGATCACGCTGGGCTCGCCTTCGGGGCGTTATGTGAACGACTCCAAGGTGGCGCAGGCGATCGCCTCGATGTGGACGCGCATCGGCGTCAAGACCAGCGTGGACGCGCTGACGCCCCCGGTGTTCTTCAAGAGCCGCGACAGCTACAAGTTCTCGGCCTACCTGGCGGGCTGGTCGGTGACCAGCGGCGAAATGTCCAACGCGCTGACGTCGCTGCTGGTGACGCGCAACCCGGAAGCGGGCCTGGGCACCACCAACCGCAGCCGCTATTCCAATCCGAAGATGGACGCGCTGGTCAAGGAGGCCTCGTCCACCATGGACGACGCCAAGCGCGCGCAGCTGCTGTCCGAGGCCGGCAACATCGCCATGGATGACTACGCCATGCTGCCCATCCATTTCGAGCTGTCGGTGTGGGCCATGAAGAACGACATCCGCTACCAGGGCCGGCCGGACCAGGTCACGCTGGCGCAATACGCGACCCTGAAGAAGTAGCGTGCCCGCGGATAACGCCACGTGCTGGCCACGATCGTAAGAAGGCTGCTGCAGACCATCGTCGTCATGTTCGTCATGTCGGCGCTGGTCTTCGCCGGCATATACATGGTGGGCGACCCGGTCTCGATGCTGGCCAGCCCGGAAGCCACCGAGGCGCAGCGCGCCGCGGTGCGCGCCTCGCTGGGCCTGGACCTGCCGTTGTGGCGGCAGTACCTGATCTTCATGGGCCAGGCGGTGCGCGGCGACTTCGGCAACAGTTTCCTGACCGGCGAGCCGGCCATGCGGCTGATCCTGGAGCGCATGCCGGCCACGGTGGAGCTGGCCTGTGTGGCCATGCTGATGTCGGTGCTGATCGGCGTGCCGCTGGGCATACGCGCCGGCCTCAAGCCGGAGGCGCCCGGATCGCGGGCCATCATGACGGGCTCGGTGCTGGGTTTTTCGCTGCCCAACTTCTGGGTGGGGCTGATGCTCATCATGGTGTTCGCCGTCATGCTGGGCTGGCTGCCGGCCGGCGGGCGCGGGCAGACCGTCAGCATCGGCGCCCTGCAGCTCAGCGTGCTGACTTTCGACGGCTGGCTCAGCCTGGCGCTGCCGGCCGCCACCATTGCGTTCGCCAAGTGCGCCATGATCATCCGCGTGACGCGCGCGGCCACGCGCGAGGCGCTGCCGATGGACTACATCAAGTTCGCGCGCGCCAAGGGACTGTCGGAAAAGCGTGTGCTGGGCGTGCATCTGCTCAAGAACATCCTGATTCCGGTGGTGACGGTCGCGGGCCTGGAGTTCGGGCAGGTGATGGCGTTCGCGGTGGTGACCGAGACGGTGTTTTCCTGGCCAGGCATGGGCAAGCTGCTGATCGATTCCATCATCAACCTGGACCGTCCGGTGGTGGTGGCCTACTTGCTGCTGATCGTGTTTTTCCTGGTCATGCTGAACCTGGTGGTGGACATCATCTATACGGTGCTGGACCCCCGCGTACGACTGGATAGCCGCCGATGACCACGCCCGTCTCCGCCCCCGCCGCCGCGACCGCGCAACCGGTCCGGGAACAGACGCCCTGGCGCCGCTTCCTGGGCGATTTCTTCGCCAGCAAGCTGGCCACGCTGGGCCTGGCGATGCTGGTGTTGATCGTGGGCGCCGCGCTGCTGGCGCCGTGGATCGCGCCGCAGAATCCGTACGACCTGGCGATGCTGGACATCATGGATTCCAAGCTCCCGCCGGGCAGCGAAAGCGGCGACGCCAGCATGCGCTACTGGCTGGGCACCGACGGCCAGGCGCGCGACCTGCTGTCGGCGATCCTGTACGGCATGCGCACCAGCCTGCTGGTGGCCACGGTGTCGGTGCTGGCCGCCTTCGGCATCGGCGCCACCGTGGGCCTGGTGGCGGCCTATTTCGGCGGCCGCATCGACGCCTTGCTGATGCGCATTGTGGATATCCAATTGTCGTTTCCGGCCATCCTGGTGGCGCTGATGCTGCTGGCGATCCTGGGCAAGGGTGTGGACAAGGTGATCATCGCGCTCATCGTGGTGCAGTGGGCGTATTTCGCGCGCGCGGCGCGCGGCGCGGCGCTGGTCGAGCGCGGCAAGGAATACGTGGAGGCGGCGCGCTGCATGTCCTTGTCATGGGGGCGGGTGCTGTTTCGCCACGTGCTGCCCAATTGCATGCCGCCCTTGATCGTGATCGCCACCATAGACCTGGCGCACGCCATCGCGCTGGAAGCCACGCTGTCGTTCCTGGGCGTGGGGGTGCCGGTGACCGAGCCGTCGCTGGGCATGCTGATCTACAACGGCTTCGAATACCTGCTGTCGGGCCAGTACTGGATCTCGTTCTTTCCCGGCATCGCGCTCGCGCTGGCCATCATCGCCATCAATCTGGTGGGCGATCACCTGCGCGACGTGCTCAACCCGCGCCACGCGAATTGAGGGGCGCCGCGATGCAGACCCAGCCTGTGGAAAACCCGTCCGCCGCGCCGCGCTCCATCCTGGAAGTGCGCGGGCTGAAGACGCATTTCTTCACGCGCGCCGGCGTGGTGAAGGCGGTCGACGGCGTGGACCTGCATCTGGCCGAAGGCGAGATCCTGGGGCTGGTGGGCGAGTCCGGCTCCGGCAAGAGCATTACCGGCTTTTCGCTGATGGGGCTGCTGGACCCGCCGGGCCGCATCGTCGACGGAGAGCTGCGGCTGAACGGGGAAGACCTGCGCGGCGCCACGCCGGCGCGCTGGCGGCAACTGCGCGGCCAGGAGATCGCGATGATCTTCCAGGACCCGATGATGACGCTGAACCCGGTGCTGCGCGTGGACACGCAGATGATAGAGGCGGTGCAGGCGCACGGCCCGGCCACGCGCGAACAGGCGCGCCAGCGCGCCTTGCAGACGCTGGCGATGGTCGGCATTCCGTCTCCGCAGGAGCGGCTGCGCAGCTATCCGCACCAGTTGTCCGGCGGCATGCGCCAGCGCGTGGCGATCGCGATCGCGCTGCTGAATTCGCCGCGCCTGATCATCGCCGACGAGCCGACCACGGCGCTGGACGTGACCATACAGGGGCAGATCCTGTTCGAAGTGCAGAAGCTGTGCCGCGAGACCGGCACCGGCCTGATCTGGATCACGCACGACCTGGCGGTGGTGGCCGGGCTGGCCGACCGCGTGGCCGTGATGTACGCGGGCCGCGTGGTCGAAACCGGCAGCACCGAGGCCGTGATCAGCCATCCCATGCATCCCTACACGCATGGCCTGATCGCTTCCATTCCCACGCCGCAATCTCGCGGCAAGCCGCTGGTGCCGATTCCCGGCATGACGCCGTCGCTGCTCAACCTGCCGGCGGGCTGCGCGTTCCGGGGGCGCTGCCCGCGCGCCACCGACGCCTGTCTGGTCGAGCCGCAGCCCGTGGAAGTCCGTCCGGCGCAATGGGTGCGCTGCTGGCATGCAGGAGGCCCCGACATCCAATGAACGCCGCCGATTCCCGCCCCATCCTGTCCCTGCGCCAGGTCGAGCTGCGCTTCGTGCAGCGCGTGGACCTGGCCGGCCGCATCGCCAATCTGCTGGGCGCGGGCCTGAAGACGCAGGTCGTGCACGCGGTGGCCGGCGTGGACCTGGACGTGATGCCCGGCGAGGTGATCGGCATCGTGGGCGAGTCGGGCTGTGGAAAATCCACGCTGGGCCGCGTGGTCTGCGGCATCCTGCCGCCGACGGCCGGCGAGGTGCATTACCAGGGCAAGCCGGTGCAGGACCTGGCGGGCCCGGCGCGCAAGGCGTACGAACTGGGCGTGCAGATGATTTTCCAGGACCCCTACGCCTCGCTGAATCCGCGCATGCGGGTGCGCGAGATCATCGGCGAGGCGCCGGTGGCGCACGGCCTGGTGCGCTCGCGCGACAAGGCCGAGTACGTGGCGGGGCTGATGCGCCAGGTGGGCCTGGACGCGAGTTTTGCACAGCGTTATCCCCATCAATTCTCGGGCGGCCAGAGGCAGCGCATAGGTATTGCGCGGGCGCTGGCGCTCAAGCCTTCGGTCATCGTGTGCGACGAGGCGGTCGCCGCGCTGGACGTGTCGATCCAGGCCCAGGTGCTTAATCTGTTCGAACAATTGCGCGCCGACCTGGACCTGACCTATCTTTTCATCAGCCACAACCTGAGCGTGGTCAGCCATATTTCAGACCGCGTGGCTATCATGTACCTGGGCCGCGTGGTGGAGCTGGCGCCCACCGACACCGTTTTCCGGCGCGCCAACCATCCGTACACCCAGGCCCTGCTGAAAGAACTGCCGACGCTGCAGCCGGGGCGGCGCACGTACCAGCCGATCAAGGGCGAACTGCCTTCGCCGCTGGACCCGCCGAGCGGCTGCGCCTTCCATCCGCGCTGTCCGCACGCCATGCCGCGCTGCACCGCCGAGCGGCCGCTGCTGAAGGAAGTCGCGCCGGGCCAGCTCAGCGCCTGCCATTTGAACGACGCGGCCTAGAAAAAACGCCTATCTACACTCCTACCGTTTATCCACAGCCATGAAAACCATAGCCGAAATCGAACGCGTACACGGCGAGCTGACCGCGCTGCGCCGCGATATCCACGCCCATCCCGAACTCGCCTTCCAGGAAACGCGCACCTCCACGCTGGTGGCCGAACGCCTGCGGGAGTGGGGGCTGGAAGTCCACACCGGGCTGGGGAAAACCGGCGTGGTGGGCGTGCTGCGCGCCGGCAGCGGCAAGAAAACCATCGGGCTGCGCGCCGACATGGACGCCCTGCCCATGCCCGAGCACAACCGGTTCGCGCACAAGTCCACTATCAGCGGGCGCATGCACGGCTGCGGCCATGACGGCCACACCACCATGCTGCTGGGTGCGGCGCAGTATCTGGCCAGGCATCGCGACTTCGACGGCACCATCGTGTTCATCTTCCAGCCGGCCGAGGAAGGCGGCAACGCCGGCGCGCGCGCCATGATGGAGGACGGCCTGTTCGACCGCTTTCCGTGCGACGCGGTGTTCGGCATCCACAACATGCCGGGCATGCCGGTCAACCAGTTCGGGTTCCGCGCCGGGCCGACCATGGCTTCCAGCAACCGCTGGGACATCGTCATCAAGGGCGTGGGCGGCCACGCGGCGCAGCCGCACGCCTCGGTCGATCCCATCGTGGTGGCGGCCGACATGGTGCATGCGCTGCAGACAGTGATCTCGCGCAGCAAGAATCCGCTGGACCAGGCAGTGCTGTCGATCACGCAGATCCACGCCGGCGACGCCTACAACGTGATTCCCGGCGAGGCCGTGCTGCGCGGCACCGTGCGCACCTATACGGTGGAGGCGCTGGACAAGATCGAATCCGACATGCGCCGCATCGCCACCACGCTGCCTCAGGTATACGGCGGCACGGGCGAACTGGATTTCGTGCGGGCCTATCCGCCGCTGGTGAACTGGGAAAAGGAAACGGCCTTCGCCGCCCAGGTGGCCGAAGACGTGTTCGGCGCCGACCAAGTGCTGCGGGACATGCCGCCCTTCATGGGCGCCGAGGACTTTTCCTTCTTCCTGGAGGCGGTGCCGGGCGCCTACCTGTTCCTGGGCAACGGCGACGGCGGGCACCGGCTGGAAACCTATCACGGCATGGGGCCGTGCCAGCTGCACAACCCGAATTACGACTTCAACGACGCCCTGCTGCCGGTGGGCGCGACTTACTGGGTGAAACTGGCTCAGACCTTCCTGGCCGCCCCCTGATATACGCAAGTCATTGATTTAAAAGGCGCGGAACCGTCGAGGTCCGCGCCTTTTTCCATGCGCGGGCCGGGTTGTGCACCGCCTGTCCACTGGCTTTCCACCGGCTATCCACCGGGATATCCCCTGGGTATCCACCGGCTATTCACCGCTTTTCCCGGGCTTGTCTCCAGGTTTATCCATAGGTTTATCCACAGGCCGGCACAGTCCCCTTTATGCCGGAGCGGCTTGAACAAAGGCCGAATAATTCGTTGGTGCCGGGCTGCCGGCTTTTCATAATGGATCGCTCCAATGCCGGCCCGGTCGGCGGCCCAACCGCAAGGAGCGATCCATGTCCCAGAGCAACGCGCTGCGCCTGCCCGAAGCGCAAACCGCGCCGCGTTACGCCGGCGCCCCCGCCCCCCAGGATTTCGAAATCCGCCCGCTGGCGCGCGCGATGGGCGCCGAAATCGTCGGCATCGACCTGTCGCAGGAACTCGACGCGGCCGATTTCGCCCGGGTGCACCGGGCCCATCTGGACCACCATCTGCTGGTGTTCCGCGACCAGCGCATCACGCCGCAGCAGCACATCGATTTCAGCCGCCGCTTCGGCCGCCTGATGATCCACGTGCTGCATCAATTCCACCTGCCCGGACATCCGGAGATCCTGGTCGTGTCCAACATCGTGGAAAACGGCAAGCCGGTGGGCCTGGGCGACGCCGGCAAGTACTGGCATTCGGACATCTCGTACAAGGCGCTGCCCAGCCTGGGCTCGCTGCTGCATGCGCAGGAACTGCCGGCGCAGGGCGGCGACACGCTTTTCGCCAACATGCACCTGGCCTACGACACGCTGCCCGCCGCGCTGCGCGATGCCGTGCAAGACAGGCGCGCCGTGCATTCCTACCTGGCCAAGTACGGGCAGCTGCAGAAGGAAGGCGCCTGGCGTCCCAACCTGAGCGCGCAGCAGCTGGCGCAGGTGCAGGAAGTCGTTCATCCCGTGGTGCGCACGCATCCCGAATCGGGCCGCCGCGCGCTGTTCGTCAGCGAAGGCTTCACCACCCGCATCGAAGGCCTGCCCGAGGACGAGAGCCGCCAGATCCTGGACGAGCTGTTCGCCCACAGCATCCGGCCCGAACACATCTACCGCCACCAATGGCAGCCCCACGACCTGGTGTTCTGGGACAACCGCTCGCTGATCCACCTGGCCGCCGGCACGCCGGACCACCTGCGCCGCAAGCTGTACCGCACCACCATCGAAGGCGATACGCCGTTCTGAAAACCGGCGCCTGCGCCCGCCCCACGATTTATCCACAAGGAACGCCATGCATTTTTCTTCCAACCTGAGGGACCGCTTCATCCGCGCCGCCACCGGCGCGGGTCTTGCGCTGGCGCTGGCCGTGCTGGCGCTCGCCTCGCCGACGCCGGCGCTGGCCGAAGGCCGCATCCGCATCGCCGAGCAGTACGGCATCGTGTACCTGCTGCTCAACGTGGCCCGCGACCAGCAACTGATCGAGAAGCACGGCAAGGCCGAAGGCCTGGACATCTCGGTCGAATGGGCCAAGCTGTCCGGCGGCTCGGCGGTCAATGACGCGCTGCTGTCGGGGGCTGTGGATATCGCGGGGGCCGGCGTCGGGCCGCTTTTGACGATCTGGGACCGCACGCGCGGCAAGCAGAACGTCAAGGGCGTGGCCTCGCTGGGCAACTTTCCCTATTACCTGGTCAGCAACAATCCGGACGTGAAGACGATCGCGGATTTCACCGACAAGGACCGCATCGCCGTGCCCTCGGTGGGCGTTTCGGTGCAGTCGCGCGTGCTGCAGCTGGCCTCGGCCAAGCTGTGGGGCGATGCGCAGTACAACAAGCTGGACAAGCTGTCGGTGGCCCTGCCGCATCCGGACGCCGCGGCCGCCATCATCGCCGGCGGCACCGAGATCACGGCGCATTTCGGCAATCCGCCGTTCCAGGAACAGGAGCTGGCCGAAAACCCCAAGGCGCGCATCGTCCTCAAATCGTACGACGTGCTGGGCGGGCCCAGTTCCTCCACCGTGCTGTTCGCGACGGAAAAATTCCGCAAGGAAAATCCCAAGACCTACAAGGCGTTCCAGGCCGCCTTGCAGGAAGCGGCCGCCTTCGCCGCCGCCCATCCGGAACAGGCCGCCGACACCTACCTGCGCGTCACCGGCGCCAAGCTGGACCGCGGCTTCCTGATCGGGGTCATCAAGAATCCGGACGTGCAGTTCAAGCTGGCGCCGCAGAACACCTATGCGCTGGCCGAGTTCATGCACAAGGTGGGCGCGATCAAGAACGCGCCGGCGAGCTGGCAGGATTATTTCTTCGACGATCCGCTCACGGCGCAAGGCAGCTGATATGGGCCTGACCGCCGCCACGCCTGTGGATAAGCCTGACAAGCCCGCGCCCCTGCTGCTTGTGGATAAGGTGTCGATCGAATACAAGACGCGCGACCGGCGCATGCGCGCCACGCATCAGGCCAGTTTCTCGGTGCACGAGGGCGAGCGCACGATCCTGCTGGGGGCGTCGGGCTGCGGCAAGTCGACCCTGCTCAAGGCCATCGCGGGGTTCATCCCGCCCACCGAAGGGCGCATCGAGATCGACGGCCAGGCCGTGCGCGGCCCGGGGCCGGACCGCATCGTGGTGTTCCAGGAATTCGACCAGCTGCCGCCCTGGAAGACCCTGCGCCAGAACGTCGCGTTCCCGTTGCTGGCCGCGCGCAGGCTGGGGCGGCGCGAAGCCGACGAACGCGCCATGCATTATCTGGAAAAAGTGGGCCTGTCCGCCTTCGCCGACGCCTATCCGCACACGCTGTCGGGCGGCATGAAGCAGCGCGTGGCCATCGCCCGCGCCCTGGCCATGCAGCCGCGCGTGCTGCTGATGGACGAACCCTTCGCCGCGCTGGACGCGCTCACGCGCCGGCGCATGCAGGAAGAGCTGATGGCGCTGTGGGAAGAGGTGCGGTTCACGCTGCTGTTCGTCACCCATTCCATCGAAGAGGCCCTGGTGCTGGGCAGCCGCATACTGTTGCTGTCGCCGCATCCGGGCCGGGTGCGGGCCGAGCTGAACGCGCATGCCTTCGGCCTGCACAGCCAGGGATCGGCGGCCTTCCAGGCGGCCGCCCGGCGCATCCACGACCTGTTGTTCGAGCCGGCGCCGCAGCCGGCCCAGCGGGCCGCGGCCTGAGGAGCAAGCATGAATCACGTCCATGCCGGGCCGGTCCCGATCCGGCCCGAGATCGAATACGCGTTGCCGCCGCTGCCGGCGCAGGCCGCGGAAACGCCGCTGCCCTGGCATGAACGCCTGTGGCAGCATGCCGGCCTGCGCAAGCTGGCCATCCTGGCGCTGCTGGCCGGCATCTGGGAGCTGGCCGCGCGCTATACCGACAACGAGCTGCTGCTGCCCGGCGCCCTGCAGACGGCGCAGGCCTTCGCGCAGGGCCTGGCCGGCGGCGAACTGCCGGCCCGCGCCGCGCAGTCGTTGCAGGTGCTGGTGCAGGGCTACGCGGCCGGCGTGGCCCTGGCTTTCGTGCTGACCACGCTGGCCGTCTCGACGCGCTTCGGGCGCGACCTGCTGTCGACCCTGACCGCCATGTTCAATCCGCTGCCGGCCATCGCGCTCCTGCCACTGGCGCTGCTGTGGTTCGGCCTGGGGACGGGCAGCCTGGTGTTCGTGCTGATCCATTCCGTGCTGTGGGCGCTGGCCCTGAACATGTATGCGGGCTTTCTGGGCGTGTCCGAGACGCTGCGCATGGCGGGGCGCAACTACGGCCTGGGCGGCCTGCGCTACGTGCTGCAGATCCTGGTGCCGGCGGCGCTGCCGGCCATCCTGGCGGGGCTGCGCATCGGCTGGGCCTTCGCCTGGCGCACCCTGATCGCGGCCGAGCTGGTGTTCGGCGCGTCCAGCGGCAAGGGCGGCCTGGGCTGGTACATCTTCCAGAACCGCAACGAGTTGTACACAGACCGCGTGTTCGCCGGGCTGGCGGCCGTCGTCATCATCGGCCTGCTTGTGGAAAACCTGGGATTCGACACGCTTGAGCGCCTGACGGTCAGGCGCTGGGGCATGCAGCGCTGAGCGGTCGCGAGCGGCAATGAAAAAGGCGGCCCGCAAGGGCCGCCTTTGCTGCCGGCGCAGGAAATTACAGCTTCAGCCCCAGCGCCTTGGCCACGCCGGCCGCGTAGGCCGGATCGGCCTTGCGGAAGTGCTCCAGCTGGCGGCGCTGGATTTCCTCGGGCACGCCGGCCATGTGGCGGCCGATGTTGCCGAAGAGCAGTTCCTGCTGGGCCGGCGTCATCAGGCGGAACAGCGCGCCCGGCTGCGAATAGTAGTCATCGTCCACGCGGTGGTTCCAGCGCGCCGCGGCCTGGCCGTCCAGCGGCAGCGGCGGCTCGGCGGCGGACGGGGTTTCCTTCCATTCGCCGAAGCTGTTGGGCTCGTAGTTCAGGGTGCCGCCGGCATTGCCGTCCACGCGTCCGGCGCCGTCGCGGTGGAAGCTGTGGAAGGGGCAGCGCGGCGCGTTCACCGGGATCTGGTGATGGTTGATGCCCAGGCGGTAGCGGTGCGTGTCGCCATACGAGAACAGCCGGCCCTGCAGCATCTTGTCCGGCGAGAAGCCGATGCCGGGCACCACGTTGGCCGGCGTGAAGGCGGCCTGCTCCACTTCGGCGAAGTAGTTTTCCGGGTTCTTGTTCAGCTCCAGCACCCCGACCTCGATCAGCGGGTAGTCGCCGTGCGGCCAGACCTTGGTCAGGTCGAAGGGGTTGATGTGGTAGGTCGCGGCTTCGGCCTCGGGCATGATCTGCACCTTCAGCGTCCACTTCGGGAAGTTGCCCTGCTCGATGTTGTCGAACAGGTCGCGCTGCGAGCTTTCGCGGTCGTGGGCCACGACCTGGGCCGCTTCTTCGTCGGTCAGACAGGCGATGCCCTGCTGCGACTTGAAGTGGAATTTCACGTAGAAGCGTTCGCCGTCCTTGTTGATGAAGCTGAACGTGTGCGAGCCGAAACCGTGCTGCTGGCGCAGGTTGGCCGGAATGCCGCGGTCGCTCATCAGGGTGGTGACCTGGTGCAGCGATTCGGGATTGAGCGACCAGAAGTCCCAGGCGGCCGTGGCGCTGCGCAGGTTGGTCTTGGGGTCGCGTTTCTGCGTGTGGATGAAATCGGGGAATTTCAGCGGGTCGCGGATGAAGAACACGGGGGTGTTGTTGCCCACCAGGTCCCAGTTGCCTTCGTCGGTGTAGAACTTGATGGCGAAGCCGCGCACGTCGCGTTCGGCGTCGGCCGCGCCGCGTTCGCCGGCCACCGTGGAAAAGCGCAGGAACAGGGGCGTCTGCTTGCCGACCTGGGAAAAGAGGCTGGCGCGGGTGTAGCGCGTGATGTCGTGGGTGACGGTGAAGGTGCCGTAGGCGCCCGAGCCCTTGGCGTGCACCACCCGTTCAGGGATGCGCTCGCGGTCGAAGTGGGCGAGTTTTTCGATCAGCCAGAAGTCCTGCAACAGCGCCGGGCCGCGGGGGCCCGCCGTCATGGTGTTGTTGTTGTCCGCCACGGGCGCCCCGGAGGCGGTGGTCAGATGCTTCTTGTCGTTCATTGCACGCTCCTTGAGTTGATGCACGGGCCGGCCGGGACCCGACGCCTGCCCATCATAGGTGGCCTGCATGACGTTGTGAAGTTGATTGCAATAGCTGGCTTGATAAATAATAACTATCGTACAGGGGCCAGCGCGGACGAAAAAAAACCGGCCCCGATGATGGGGCCGGCTTTCGCTTGCAGGGAAAAGATCAGCGGTTCGCCGCCGCCTCCGCCTTGCGCTGGATGGCGCGGGTGATGGACCACTGCTGCGCGATCGACAGGATGTTGTTGACGCACCAGTACAGCACCAGGCCGGCCGGGAAGAAGAACATCATTCCGCCGAACACCAGCGGCATGATCATCATGACCTTGGCCTGCACGGGGTCCGGCGGCGTGGGGTTCAGCTTGATCTGCAGGAACATGGTGGCCATCATGATGGCGGGCAGAATGAAGAACGGGTCGCGGATCGACAGGTCGTGGACCCACAGAATCCACGGCGCGCCGCGCATTTCCACGCTGGCCAGCAGCACCCAGTACAGCGAGATGAACACCGGGATCTGCACCACCATCGGCAGGCACCCGCCCAGCGGGTTGATCTTCTCGGTGCGGTACATCTCCATCATGGCGGCGTTGAGCTTCTGCTTGTCGTCGCCGTACTTTTCCTTCAGCGCCTGCAGGCGCGGAGCCACCTGCTTCATGCGGGCCATGGAGCGGTAGCTGGCGGCGGCCAGCGGGTAGAACACGGCCTTGATCAGCACGGTCAGCGCCACGATGGTCCAGCCCCAGTTGCCCAGGATGGAGTGCAGCCAGGTCATCAGCTTGAACAGCGGCTTGGCGATGATGGTCAGCCAGCCGTAGTCGACCACCAGTTCCAGGCCGGGGGCGAGCGCCGCCATGGCCTTCTGGTCCTGCGGGCCGACCCACAGGTGCGAATCGACGCGCGCGGAAGCGCCCGGGGCGACTTCGCCGACGGCTTCGATGCTGCGGGCGGCGTACAGGTTCTTCTGCACTTCCAGCAGTTCGTTGGTGCGCGGCTTGCCCTGCGGCGGCACCCAGGCGGTGGCGAAATAGTGCTGCACCACGGCGATCCAGCCGTTGTCCGCCTGCTTGATGTAGCTGGCCTTCTTCTTCTCGATGTCGCTGAAGGTGGCTTTCTGGAACTTGTCCTGCTCGGAATAGACCGCGAAGCCGGTGAAGGTGTGATAGAAGCTGGAGGTGTCGGCCGGGTCGTTGCCGTCGCGCTCCAGCTGCAGGTACAGCGAGGGCGTCACGGCGGCGGAGCCGGTGTTGGCCAGGTCGTGGCGCACGTCGATGTCGTAGCGGCCGCGGTGCAGCGTGAAGGTCTTGGTGACCTTGACGCCGCCGGACTCGCCCTCGAAGGCGACGACCAGGCTGTCGCCGGTCAGCTGGCGCTCGGACGACACGACGCGGAACGGCGTCTGGTGGGTGGGGAAGCTCTGGCCGTTGGGCGCGCCGACCACGCCGGTCTGCACCACGTAGTTCAGGCCGGCGGAGCGGTCCAGCAGCACCGTGGGCTTGTCGGGCTGGCCGGTGGCCGGGTACTTCAGCAGCTCGGCGCGCACCAGCTGGGCGCCCATGGTGTCGAACGTCAGGCGCAGCACGTCGGTGGTGATGACGACTTCTTCCGAGCGCGCGGCGGCCGCGGGGGCGGAGGCGCCGGGAACGGCCGAGGCGGGAGCCGCCGCGGGCGCGCTGGGCACCGAGGGCGTGGCGTTCGACGCCTGGTTGTTGGCCGCAGCCTGCGGGTCGCTCGTGCTGGCCGTGGGCGTGGGGCCCCCGAACAGCGACGGCTTGCCGTTATGGATCTGCCAGTTGTTCCATAGGAGCAACAGCGAGAAGGAAAAAATCATCCAGAGGACGGTTCGTCGGATATCCATGGTGCCTACTGAAGTGAATACGGGCCAGCAAAGCCCGCCAGTTTAGCGTCAATCATGCTCGATGCGGTGGCTGTGGGAACAGCGCGGGGCGCCATTGGTTCCCTTGGCCGGCGGAACCGGGTCCAGGCCGCCCGACGACCACGGGTGGCAGCGGCCGATGCGCCGCAGCGCGAGCCAGAAGCCGCGGCCGGCGCCGTGGCGCTCGATCGCCTCGATCGCATAGGCCGAGCAGGTCGGGGTAAAGCGGCACTGCCGTCCGATCCAGGGACTCAGGAAGAACCTGTAGAACCGGATCGGGGCAATGAGTAAAGCGGCCCCCAGCCTGCGGCTGCGCCCGGTCATCGCGCGATGCGTCCAAAGTGAGCGTCCACTTCGGCTCGCGCACTGCGTTTCAGCGCGGTGAGCGTGGCGGGCGCGACCTTGCTGTGCAGCCGCACGACGTAGTCGCGCGCGGGCAGCTCCAGGCGCCGATGGCGGAACGCCTCGCGGATGACCCGCTTCAGGGCGTTGCGGGTGCTGGCGTGCGCGGCAAAGCGCTTGGCGATCACCAGGCCCAGGCGGGCGCAGGCTTCCTGGCCGGCGGGCAGCTCATTGGGAGCGGCGCTCACAATGAAGAAAGCCCCTCGGGCAAGACGCCGGCCTTTGAGGGCGGCGGCGAACTCGGAGGGGCGATGCAGCCGCGCCTCCGGGGGAAGCGTGGCGCGCGGCATGGACTGCGGATCGGGCGTCAGGTTTCCGGCAGGACCGGAAGACACGGACTTAGACGGCCAGACGCTTGCGGCCCTTGGCGCGGCGAGCGCTCAGGATGGCGCGGCCAGCGCGGGTCTTCATACGCACGCGGAAACCATGGGTGCGCTTGCGACGGGTAACGGAAGGTTGGTAGGTACGTTTCATGGACGATCCACAAAAAGAACAAAAGTCAGAAGGGACCTGCCCGGAGGGTTCCTGGTCGCGTATTCAGGTAGCGGGTATCTGGCGGGCATTTTTGCAACATCGGCAAAAAACAACCTGCAGACGGGGCTCTGACCGGGAAAATTCCCAGGCGACCTATTAGCGGCTGCCGTGCTGAAAAGCCAGGTGGATAGGCCAATGGCCCGGCCAAAGCGCAAGTCTCAAACCCGCGCAAGCCCTGTCCTTTCCTGCAAACGGTCACGCTCGCTGTGAAACCTTCTGACAGACAGAATTCGGAAAAGCCCACCATTTCAGCAAGTTTTCCCTGTCTTGTCAAACAGTTAAGCGTGCGCCCTGCGCACACTTATGGCGCGCCCTGTGGATAACCCCAGCCCAGGCAAGGTAGAATCGAGGTTTGAATAAGAGCGACATGAAAGAATTCTGGCAGACCTGCGTCAGTCGTCTTGAGCAGGAACTTCCCCCCCAACAAATCAGCGCGTGGATACGACCGCTGGTCCCGCTTGCGTATGACGAGACGCAGGC